>CAVQBP010000001.1:0-376641 GCA_963710745.1 uncultured Bacteroidota bacterium
GTATCCCGGAATTTGTTTAGATATTCAGGAATAATTAAATAAAAAATTTGACTGATATGAGGTTAAAAAGTTTCAATATAGCTGTGATGTTTTTTGTGGTATTTGCCTTCTCCAGTTCTTTTGCACAATACCAGATGATTTTAAAAATGATACTATGTTAACGAATCGTCAATATAAAATTGAAATTTTCATTAAAAGTCAGAAAGGAACAATAAATCTTACCGCATATCAAATTGTATTGACCTTGAATGATTCGATTGCTCAAGGAGGTTTAATCACATTTAGTTATATACAGAATAGCTCGCAATTAAGTAATGTTCCTGATGTAAATATCGGAATTATTGAAGATAGTACAATAAAAAATCTTGCAGCTGGAAGTGATAAGGGTCCGGATACAATCTCTACTGAGTATGTTCGGGTTGGAAGATTTCGTATATCAAGTACGAACTCGTTTGGAAATTACAAAACAGATCTAGGCTGGGATTTTAACGGATATGTTAAATCAAGTGTTAATATTAACGATACGAGTAAAACAATAAAAGCAAATTTTATCAACTTGTTAAAAAATCCTTTATCAATTAAGACGGATGTAGCTGTCAATAATTATTCACCGTTAAAATTTGAATTATATCAGAATTTCCCTAATCCATTTAATCCCTCGACACAAATAAAATTTAGCCTTCCTGAAGCGTCCAAGGTTACACTAAATGTCTATAACATAATAGGACAACTGGTAGCTTGTCTGGTAAATGAATCATTTGCGGCAGGTTTTCATAATGTAACTTTTAAGGGTAATAATTTACCTAGCGGTCATCTATATACAGCATGCAGATGGGGAGTTTTGTACAGACAAAGAAAATGGTGTTGATGAAATAGTGCCATTTGGCACAATAGGATAGAGGTGAGAAATGCTCCCTGATTTTTCACCTTATTTAATTAACTCAAAATTCCATTTCACGCTGAACCAATACACGGCTACGCCTCACTCCACTTAGCTTCAAGCTTTTACTTAATCCCATTTATTACCCTTTATTCTCTTATTTTTTTATTCTACCTCTGTTTATTATTATATTTTTTTATTATTCTTCGGTTACCTTTTATTATGACCCAAAACGTTAAGTTTCCATATATAATTTATGAGGAACTTTTTATAAAAATTTTGAAATTTCAATAGTTATAATTTTATTTTTTATTCTCTTCTCAAGAGTAAAAGGATCAAGAGAATTAAAAATTCCATTAAGCTCTTTTTTCTTTTTTTGACTGATCTTATCCGAAAGCAAAAGTCTTTGATAAGGAGTTAATGGAGAAGAGAATTTTTTAATAATCTTAGAACCGTCTCTTTTCTTACTACCCACAAATCTTTCAGGAACTCTATTATTGTCTGATGGTAAATTTTAAGGTCTTCCTATTTTCTTTTGTTTATCGGTGGGCTTTTTTGCAAAAATCCTTATTGCGTATTTTCGATTATATCTACAGACTGTGCAAAGTTCATCTAAAATTTGCGACTTTTCTGTTTTGCTCGTCAGGAGGTAACGTTTCTTGAGCTCAATCAGACGGAATAACTTCAAGGATAAGGTATGAGATATAAATCTAAAATCCTTTGGAGATTAAGAAAGGATTTCAAAGAATTTTAATACATCTAAATAGGGTTCATCCCAGGTTTATATTTTTTATATAATTTTAACAGAGGTTACAAATCATCTCATTAATGTTGAAATAGTTCAAATTGAAGATAAAGTATGTATTTTGAAAAACAATTGAGCATATGAAATCAAATTGATAGAATATGAACCTTATATAAATTATTACAGGTTAATTATCAAATAATATGATTTTTATGTAAGATTTTGTATCTTGTTCCCTCAATTAGAGAGCTTAGGGAATAAGGGATGGAAAAATATAATTATAAAAGGTAATTGAATTATGAGTAAAGAATAAGGAGGTTCTAATGAGATTGTTTAATATAGGTTTTGTCAGAGGACATCATTATATCAGAAAATTATTAGATACTAATTCAATTATTGTTGATTTAGGGGGACATAAAGGGGAATTCTCAAGTAAAATTTCAGAGGAACATAATTGTATGTGTCATACTGTGGAAGCACATCCGTATCATTTTAGAAGGATCAAAGAGAGTGATAAAGTGAAAAAACATAACCATGCTGTTGTAGGAAATGAGGGTGAAACGTTTCTATATCTTTCGCATAATCCGGAATCACATACCGTTATAAAACCTAAAGAGGGAACGCATAGAAAAATTAAAGTAAATTCAACGACATTAAAGAGTTTTATTCATAGAGTTAAATTAAAGAAGGTTGATCTTTTGAAAGTTGATATTGAGGGTTCAGAAATTGAATTGTTTGACTCGACTCCAGCTCCAATAATTAAAAGTATAAAACAAATTACGATAGAATTTCACGATTTTATCGATTCTGAATTAAAACCCGATGTTAAAAGAATAATAAAGTATTTAAAAAATTTAGGTTTCTTTTATATAAATTTCTCTCCTATGAAATATCACGATGTTTTATTTATCAATCGTGATCATTACTCTAAATTAGATTATTTTTTCTTAAAATATTTTTCTAAAAATATTGATGTCATTTATAGGAAGTATATCAAATTCCGTTCTTCAAAACAAATGAGCTTTGTTTTTAATTTAGTAAACATGTTTTGCTAATTAGTTTTTCGGTTATATCCTTGTCTCAGGAAAAACCTAATTAAAATTGTTGAAATATTTTTGTTCATTTATAACTTTTTATGTATAACTAAAAACAATTAGCACAGCAAATTTACTCATATTTTTAAGAGAGCATATAAAAACTAAGTGTGCTGCTATCAAATTTAATTTTGAATAGCTTAAAAAAAGCCGGAAGATTATATCTGCCGGCTTTTAATTTTTCAAAGAATGTTTATCATTTCGAAGCTTATTTCATTAAGAGCATTCTTTTAGTTGATACAAAATTAGAACCATCGATACCTTGCGCTTCCAATCTATAGAAATACACTCCGCTTGACAGATTAAGTGCTCTGAATACTATTTCATGAACACCTGCATTAAGGTCACTATTCAGAATATTTTCTACCTTCTGTCCAAGAGTATTATATAAAGCTAATATTTACTTTTGCATTCATAGGAAGTGCAAATCTGATTGTTGTTGAAGGATTAAACGGATTAGGATAATTCTGTTCTAATGAATAATTACTAGGAAGTCCCATATCAACTTCGATAGATTTTGCATATTGATATGTACCGTCAAAATCAATTTGTTTTAATCTGTAGTAATATTTTCCGGACAATGCTGATTTATCTGTATAACTATAAGAAGTTTTTTCAGTTGAAGTTCCTTTCCCTTTTATAAAGGCAACTTGTGAAAATTTCTTATTGTCTATGCTTCTTTCGATTGAAAATCCGAATTATTAATTTCAGTAGCAGTTACCCAATTAATTCTTATAGTTCCATTAATTACATTTGCAGAAAAAGAAGTTAATTCAACAGGAAGTGTAGTAGTAATAGTTGCTGCATTACTGAAGGCAGATACCGTATCGGTATTATAAGCATAAATTCTATATGTATATTTTGTCGTATCACTTGTTGTAGAATCAATATAGGAAGTAATATCTGCTGCTAGAGTATCAATATTAGTATAAGTATCTGTACTGGTCAGAATCACCGAGTTTTCTTTGTAAAATAAAGCCGGTTTCATTTGAGGAATTATCATCCCATGATAATTTTACATTTGTTGTATCCGGATTATCCTTTAACTGCCTGTAAATTAGTTGGAGCAGGAATTGGTGGAATTAATTCACAATATCCATAACCTTTTAATCCTTTATAATACTGATTCATAATGGTAGATTGAGATAATGCAGCATTATAAAATGCAACCTCATCAAGAGCGCCAGTATAATAATAATATGGAGTTATATCAAAATATCCTAAAGTTACAGGTATCATTTGCACTAAAATCAGAAGTAAAAGTCTGTGAAGTTGAGTCAATTGTATTACCGTCAATATATAAATAAAGCTTGTTTGTAGTTGCGTTTCTTAACGCAACAATTAAATGCCAATTCCCATCATTTATAGCCGGTCCTTTATTTTCACCTAATGTAGCTTCTTCACTAGCTGCATTACTAAGTGAAAAAATGACATTACTATTTTGATCAACACCTACCCACCAGTTAACAGGGCTTGCATCATCATATCTTCCTACTATTACACTTGTATTTGAAGATGAAGATGTAGTTTTCAACCAGAATTCAATCGAAAAACTTTCATTAGCTTGCCAGTTAAAAGTCATATCGCTTGGTATATCTATTTTTTCCTGATTTGAGAAATACTGAGCACTATCAATAACACCTTTAACTATAGCAGGTGCAGAACTGCTTGTTCCGTCCGAAAAGCCCACAAAATCCTTATATGGTGAAGATGATTCATCTAAATGATAATAATGAGTTATACCTTGCGGACAATCAGGATTGGGTTTCGCTACTTGTAAGAGAGCATTATCACTAGTGTCACTTCCTGAAGAATTTGTTACTATTACTCTGTATACCGACCCGCTATCAGCCGAGGTAACTTGCGGAGTTTGATACGAAGAATCAGTTGCTCCGGGAATATTTATGCCATCTTTTTGCCATTGATATGAAACTGATAAATCACTTACTGCATTAACACTAAATGTAGTGGTATAACCTTCAATAAGTTGTTTGTTTTGTGGCTCTTTTATAATGAACGGATGATCAGTACCGGAAATCCCAATTGAATAATTATGTGCAATTTCTGTTGAATCAAGTGCGCGGTCATAAAATGAAGTCAGATAATAGATCCCTTCCCAAGGGTAGGAGCCATTCAAATAACTACCGAGAGATAAATATGCATTGTAAACCCAGGTATATGGATTTCCTCCGATTGAATCTGACGCTACTTTAATTCCATCGCGGTATATTGTAGAAACACCATTGGAAGCCCAAGTAAAAGTTAAATTTATTAAATCTTTATTCAATCCTTGATTATCTACTACACCTGGGACTCCCATATTATCTGTATTAGTTGATCTAAATACAAAATTATAACCGTTTTTTGAGGGAAGAGATTCTATTCCAAAATCAACATTTGTTGAAGAAGTAGATAAATCAAGAATTCTGCTATTATTTATTGATACCGGTTTAATCCATAATTCAACGGACATTTCACCATTAGCTCTAACTGAATCGACTAATTTGTGAGTAGCGGCAACTGTTGATTTTATTAATGCATTATCCTTAACATATAGTCCATAGTTTGACCAATCAGTTGATGAAGTATTTGTAATAGTCAAATCAAGAGGAGCTGCAATGCCGGAAACATCTTTAATTTTATTACCTGTTCTTTGATCAAAATTATATAAAACAATTTGGCTGGCAGTAACTCTTTGATTTGTAGCAGTTACATAAAGTGTTGCAGTTGTACTTGTATCTTTTCCATATTTATTGGATACTATAACATAAAACAGTTCACCATTGTGAGATAAACTTGCTACAGGAGTAGTATAAAAAGAATCTGTTGCTCCGCCAACTGGATTATCATTTAAATACCATTGATATGTTAAAGTATCTCCTGTAGCAATTACTGAAAATGTTGCAGTTTGTCCTTCAATTATTCCATGCGAGGGGGTTGTTTTGTAATAACAGGTGCTTGCGAAAATATATTTATTGATGAAAACATAAAAATATAACAAGCTTAAATACAACGTAGCTCTTTTTTTCAATTACTTCTCCTTTTTTTTTGTAAATTTTGAATTATTATTAGAAATAATTTTAATCAATATTTGTACCATCTTAATATCTTAATATTTATAAACATTAAATTATGTTTCATTATGAAAAAATATAAAAATTTAACTTAAAATGATATATAAAAAATTTATTTACAATTTAGAATTTTTAATCATTTTTATTCTGATTATATTTAAATCTAAAAGTGGTATAAAATATGTGTTATTTGTCTTATATAATAATATATTAGTAATTATGGATTTTTCAATAGTTGTGCCCGTTTATAATGAAGAGCTTTCTATTCAGCCTCTTTATGAAGCTATTACAAAAGCTTTAAGTAATTTGAACCTGGATTATGAGATATTGCTCGTTGATGATGGTAGTTCCGATAATACATATGTAAATGCTAGGAATTTAGCAGATATGGATCCGCGGTTAAAAGTTGTAAAGCTGAAAAGAAATTACGGACAAACTATTGGTCTGCATGCCGGTTTTCAAAGTGCTGCCGGAAAAATAATTGTAACAATGGATGGGGATCTTCAAAACGATCCTGATGATATTGAAAAAATGATTGAAAAGATAAATGAAGGAAACGATATTGTATTAGGCTGGAGGCACGATCGTCAGGATAAAATGATTTCAAGGAAAATCCCATCTAAAATTGCTAACAAGCTTATTAGCAAATTGACAGGGGTTCCTGTTAAAGATAATGGCTGTGCTATCCGCGCATACAGATCTGAAATAATCAAAAAATTTCCTATGTATTCTGAAATGCATCGGCTTTTGCCTGTTATGACAGCATTATCAGGTGCAAAATTTACACAGATTAAGGTTAAACATCATGCAAGAAAATTCGGTTCTTCAAAATACGGTCTCTCACGAATTTACAAAGTCATGATAGACATGGTCGCCTTGAAAATAATCTTTACCTTCTTTTACTTGCCGTTATATGGTTTTGGATTATTTTCCATGCTCTTCGAGATTCTTAGTTTAATAGCTTTGGCATTTGGTCTTATCCAAATGGTGTTGTATCCCGGGATTTCATTAGTAACTATAATGGGAACTACTTTATTATTAGGCTCTTTAGGTTTCTTTTTGCTTTTCCTGGGAATTATCAGTGAGCTGATTTATCAAAATGGGGATATCAAGATAGAAAGACTTTTAAAAAACAGGAGAATGAATAAAAAACTTTTCTATTCTTTCAGACGGAGTAATTAATGGATAAAAAAATAGATCTTTCAATAATTATAACACTTTCGGAAAGCCATAAATATGACAACATCTCCGATTTGTATTATGCTTATAAAAATAGTATTGAATCAACAGGTTTAAATTACGAATTCATCTATGTTACTGATCGAAACTCACAGACCATTTTAAATGAATTATTTGAATTGAAAGAAAATGGTGAAAATATTGAAATTTTGGAATTGGCGAAATGGTTTGGTGATGCAGCAGCACTTAACGCGGGCTTTGAACAAAGCCTCGGAGAAGTGATCTTAACTCTTCCAGGTTATCGTCAAATTGATGAAAAAGAAATTCCGGGTTTTGTTAACTCTTTTGAAAATGTCGATATGGCTCTTGCGGTTAGATCAAGGAAAAAAGATAATTTCCTCCATCGTCTGCAGGCTAAACTTTTTCATTCTCTAGTTAAATTTGCCCTTGGAATGAATTTTAATGATCTTGGTTGTAACGTTAGAATGTTTAGCCGGGAACTTCTGGAAAAAATTTATATTTATGGAGATCAACACCGTTTTCTTCCACTTCTAGCCAGTAGATCCGGATTTAAGGTTAAAGAATATGCAGTTGCACAATACTACACAGATATACCCAAACGAGTTTATTCTGTTACTCATTATGTAGAAAGAATTGTAAATTTTATTTCTATATTCTTCTTAATTAAGTTTACTAAAAAGCCGCTTCGCTTTTTTGGTTTTCCCGGTATGCTGATTTTTGCGGCAGGTTCAATATTAGCATTATTTTTATTTGTCCAGAGAATCTTTTTCGGAGTTAGTCTTGCTGACCGTCCTTTAGTTCTAGTAGGTATATTGTTGATAGTATTTGGAATTCAGCTGTTTGCAATCGGTCTGGTTGCTGAAATAATTATTTTTACTCATTCCAAGGAATCAAAAGAATATATTATTGAAGAGATTTATAATTCCGATAAAGAACGTTATGTTAATAGTAAAGATAAACCGGTTATAAAGGAGAGTATTAAAAGCTAAGGTAAGTAAAATGATCACATTTTACAAAAATTTATAAATGCTGAATATTTAATGACAGATTATCATTATATTGAAGAATTACTTAGTACATCTTCTATCTTTTTTTGCAGTTCTGATTCATTAAAAGGCTTAACAAGAAAAGTTGATGATTCGGTTATTTTGGAGCGGAGTAAAATTTCTTTTGCGTATGCTGTAATATAAATTATTGGTATGTTATATCTTTCAGATACAATCACACCGGTTTCAATACCATTCAAATCTCCCGCTAATAGAATATCCATAATGACTAAATTTGGTTTGCTTGCTGCCATAAAATCCAAAGCCTCTTCTCCCGAACTGACGGTTGAGAGGACATTATATCCGAAATTTGAAATTGTTTTCTTTAAATCCATGGCAATTACTTGCTCATCTTCTACTATTAGTATATTTTTTTCTTCTTCCATTTTCTTTGTTTCCTCATTCAAAAATTTAAATAAAGGAACGAATAATCTTAATGATTAGCGGCACAAAGAACAGTTATAAAATCTTATTTGTGTTGTTTGACAGTATAGTAAATAGTAACTTAAATGAGTTACGAAACAAATATGATTAAGATTATGAGACTGATTAATAATAGAATTCTTGAAAATCTCAGCAGTTTAATTAATATAAACCTGGAGGTGAAATCGGGCTATAAAAATGCTGCGGAAATTGTAAGCGATAAAAATCTGAAGGAAATATTTGTAATTTATATACAAAAAATTGCAGAAGATATAAATGAATTGAAAAAGTTAGAAAAAGATTTATCCAACAATAAAAAAATGATTAATCATAGACAAAAAGAGTTTCCTTTCCAGGTATTCAGTGCCGATGAAATTTCAGTTTTAAGAAAATGTACAAATATGGAAGAAAAGTTAATTAAAGAATATGAGACCATCCTTAACGGGGAATTACAGGGAAATATAAAAGAAATATTATCAAAACAATATAACAGATTGCGTGAAGTCCGTATTCATATGAGATCTTTAGAAGATCAATATTAAAATATTTCAAATAAATTATAGCGGCTTAAAATATTTGACCAACCCGGGGAATTAATCTCTTTTAAAAGAAAGGGATTTATTTTATCCAGCAAACTGCTTTTCTTAGGAAGTGAAAAACTATAGTACTGAGTATTAAATTTACTTGGTAAAATAATCAATTTTTTTTGTAAATTATTCTCACTAATGGTATATCTTAAAATTGGCGCATCATAAACAAAAGCCGCAATTCTATTATTAATAATTGCTTCAAGACCATCTTTTATATTTGGGAAATTTATATGTTCGATTTCTTTATTTTGCAGATAAATATCGCTCGTAGAACTTTTTATTGAACCAATATTAAAATTTTTCAGATCTCCAGGTCCCTGAATTTTATTATTCAATTTATTAATTGTTAATGATGATGTTATGCTGGCTGTAAAACTGGATATTGTAATTATAGCGGTAAACATCCAGACTAGTGCGACAATTCTTCCGCCCAGAGACTGCGGCGACTTATCACCGTACCCAACCGTAGTCATTGTAACCGCAGACCACCATATACCGCTCCAAATTCCCTTTATGCTTCTGTCAAATTGTTCTTTATTATTTTTCCTTTCAAAAAACCATACCAAAATCCCAAATATTAAAATCACTAAAAACAGAATCAGCACAATCTTGATAAAATCTATTGAAAAGAATTTTGTTATAAATAAAACAATATTATTACCCGGCTCCCGTTTTGTAGCAATAGCCAGATTAGTAATAAAAAATGGCTGTGTAAAATCTATTTTTTTAACCCTGTTGCTTGTAACTGTAAGCGGATTTATACAAAGATCGATCTTATTCTTCTCTAATGCTGTAATTAATCCCGGAAGGTCATATCTCTTTAAATTTGTATTTTATATTTAAGCTGTCAGCTATTCTATTCCATAAGTCAATACTTAAACCCGAATAATTATTCTCAGAATTTTTAATAATAAAAGGAGGGGAGTTCTTTATTCCCACAACTATTTCTTTTTTTTCTATCTGATATGGAAAAATCTTCATCAGAAAGAAAAAGAAAAATATTATGATGCATATTCTAGTCATATCGATAGAATTTAAGAAAAAAAATTATTTATACAAGGTATTGGGAAAAGAAATAATAGGAATTAAAAGAAAGAGGCTGATAAATCTATTAACAGCCTCTTAAAGATGTTTTCTAAAATAATCCGTCAATAGACAGATATCTTTCACCGGTATCATAGCAGAAAGTTAAAACTTTTTTGCCTTCCGGGATATCAGGCAGCTTTTTTGCAACAGCAGCAAGAGCCGCTCCCGAGGAAATTCCTACAAAAATCCCTTCTTCTTTTGCAGCTCTTTTTGCATATTCGAAAGCTTCTTCTTTTGTTACTTGAATTGCACCATCCAGCAAATTGGTTTTTAAAACATTTGGAATGAAGCCTGCACCTAATCCTTGGATCGGATGAGGACCCGGTTGTCCGCCGCTGATAACGGGTGATTGTGAAGGTTCAACCGCAAACACTTTTATGTCCGGAAATTTTTCTTTAAGCACTTCGGCAACTCCTGTAATATGCCCGCCGGTTCCTACACCTGTAATTAAATAATCAATTCCATCGGGAAAATCTTCAAGAATCTCTTTAGCAGTATGTTCTTTGTGTGCTTTTACATTTGCCTGATTATCAAACTGCATTGGCATCCAAGCGTTTTTATTCTTTTCAACTATTTCCCTGGCTTTGTCGATTGCTCCATTCATACCTTTTTCTTTTGGTGTAAGTTCAAATTGAGCACCATAAGCAGCCATTATTTTTCTTCTTTCAACCGACATGGATTCGGGCATAACTAATATAAGTTTATATTTTTTTACTGCTGCAACAATTGCAAGCCCAATTCCTGTATTTCCGGATGTAGGTTCAACAATAACACTGTCCTTGTTCAATATCCCCTTCGCTTCGGCGTCTTCTATCATAGATAACCCAATTCTGTCTTTAATACTTGCTCCCGGATTAGAACGTTCAAGTTTCATCCAAACTTCAACATTCTTATTGAATAAATTATTTATTCTAACGTGCGGTGTGTTGCCAATAGTTTCAAGGATATTGTTAGCTTTCATATAATCTCCTTTAAATATTATAGTTAAATAATAAAGTTTATAGGTTCCTCATTCATTTTCGAATTGCCGAATTTTATTTCACTTTTATGATAAACAATTGAATAAGGCTGAACACCGGATGTTAGCCATACGTTGCCGCCGATAACACTATTATGTCCTATTACAGTTTCACCACCTAAAATAGTCGCACCTGAATAAATTACAGTATTATCTTCAATAGTCGGATGTCTTTTAGAATTGGACATGTTTTTATTTACACTCACTGCTCCGAGTGTTACACCCTGGTAAATTTTAACGTTGTTCCCTATTTCCGTAGTTTCTCCTATCACGATACCGGTTCCATGATCAATAAAAAAAGATTTACCTATTTTAGCACCAGGATGGATGTCAATACCCGTCAACCGGTGTGCATATTCCGTAAGTACGCGGGGAAAATATGGGATTTTTAAATTATAAAATTCATGCGCTATGCGGTAAACAGAAATTGCAAAAAATCCGGGATAAGTTAAAATTACTTCATCAACATTGGTAGCTGCAGGATCACCCTTAAAGATAGCTTCAGCATCCATCATTAATTTTTCGTGAATCCCGGGTATTTTTGAGAAAAAGTTCTCGGCACATTCTTTTGCAGATATTTTCCCTAGATTTTGAAGTGGTTCTATTATTTTGCATAAATTTTTTTCAAGGATATTTATTTCTTTTTCTACTTCTTCAGGTGAATCAAAATGTTTCCTGGAAAAGTGGGGGAAAAGAAGCTCCAATAATTCATCGACAAATTTTTGAACTAAATTTCGATCGGGCAGAAGGCATGATGGCTCTTTTCTTAAATGAAAAAGCTTTTCCGCAAATATGCTGATTTTTGATTTTTCTACTATGGTTTGCATAAGTATATTCTTTTAAATTAAATAATCTTAATGTAATTTTTTAAACAATAAATTTAAAGATTTCTTAGTTTAACAGCTTAATATAAAAAAATAATACCAAGTTTATTATGATTGTTTACATAAATGGAAATTTTATCCCGGAGAATGATGTCAAAATATCTCCGTATGACCGCGGATTTTTGTTTGCTGATGGAATTTACGAGGTTATGCGGACCTATAACGGCAGAATATTCCGGATGGATGATCATTTAAATCGTTTATCTTTTAGTCTAAAAGAAATTCGGATTAACAATTTTAATGTTGATAGTGTTAAAATGATAGTTGATGAATTAATATCCAGGAATAATATAAAAGATGATTTTACAGTTTATATCCAGGTAACGCGGGGAGTTTCATTTCCCAGAATGCATGCATTTCCTCCCAAACAAATTGAACCTACTGTTTATGTAACTATATATCCCTTAATTTCTGTTCGGAATGAAATAGATAATGGTATAAAAGCAATATTGAAAGAGGATATCAGATGGACAAGGTGCGATATTAAATCCATATCTCTTTTGCCCGCAATTTTGGCTAACCAGTCGGCCAAAGAAAACGGGGCATCAGAAGCGGTTTTTGTTAGAGGTGGATATATAACGGAAGGTTCCCATACAAATTTTTTTGCGGTAAAAAATAGTATAATACTTACACCACCGTCGTCAAATTTAATTCTTTCAGGGATAACCAGGAATTTAATTTTTGAGATTTGTGACAAAAATTCTTTTAAAATAAAAGAAATTGAAATTGAAGAGAATGAGCTAAAAAATTTCGATGAATTTTTTATAACAGGAACAACAACGGAAGTAAAACCTGTGATTCAGATTGATGACCGGATTGTAAAAAACGGAAAACCAGGTGCTGTAACCAGAAAAATTCAAAAAGCTTTTTATCATTATGTTTCTAATTATTAATAATTAGTTATAAATTTACCAGTTACTATCGAGTAACCTGCACTTAAAAGTACAAAAGAGGTCAAAATGAAATTATTTATTTTTTTAACATTAATCATATTTCTATTTATGGAAACATTTGTAAATGCTCAAGTTAATTTTAGTAATTATTTCATGGATAAAACTATGCGGATAGATTATTTTCATATTGGAGATGCAAAAGATGAAATTATTACTGTTGATAAAATATATCAATACGGAATATGGGCCGGCAGCACTAAAAACCTGATAGATAATTTTAATAACGGCAAATATTATTATAAAGTTTATGACGTATCTTCAGGGGAATTGATATTCTCTAAAGGATTTAATTCATATTTTGGTGAATACCAGACCAGTTCGGAAGCTGCTAATGGTATTAAAAGAACATACAGTGAGTCTGCAATTATTCCTTATCCTAAAAATAAAATAAAATTTGTTATTGAAAGAAGAAAACAGGATAATGAACTCGAAAAATTTTTTGAAACTGAGATTGATCCTGAAAGTATTGATGTGATCAGAGAATTGATATTAGACAAATCAATTAAAGTTTATAAAGAAGTTATTAGCGGTGATTCTCATACGAAGGTAGATGTAGTAATATTAAGTGAAGGTTATACTAAAAATGAAGAGGCCAAATTTAAATCAGATCTTAAAAGATATACAAAAATTTTTTTCAGCCAGGAACCATACAAATCCTATAAAAACAATTTTAACATATGGGGAGTATTCAAAGCATCTGAAGAAAGCGGAACCGATGAACCGCGTGCGGGTATTTACAAGAATACGGTTTTGAATTCAACCTTTAATTCTTTAGGTTCAGAGAGATATCTTTTAACTGAAGATAATAAAGCCATGAGAGACATGGCAGCTCATGTTCCTTATGATGCAATTTATATAATGGTTAATCACAAAAGATATGGCGGCGGAGGTATTTATAATTTCTTTTGCACATTCATTTCAGATAATCAATGGAGTTCTTACATATTCCTGCATGAATTCGGTCATTCTTTTGCCGGGCTTGCCGATGAATATTATACTTCTGATGTAGCTTATAATGATTTTTACCCCAAAGGAATTGAGCCGGTTGAACCGAATATAACAGCATTGCTGAATCCTCCCAAAGTTAAATGGGAAAATTTAATTACACCCGGTATCCAGATTCCGACCCCCTGGAGAAAGGCAGAATACGATAGCGTTGATTTAAAATGGCAGGCTGAGAGGAGGGAGCTCAATAATAAAATTGCCGAATTAAAAAAGAATAAATCACCGCAGGAGCAAATAAAAAAAGCTGAAGAAGAATATAATCAAAAAGATAAAATGCATGCTGATTGGGTAGACAGCTATCTTTCGAAAAGTAAATATGCCGGTAAGGTTGGTGCATTTGAAGGAGCAGGTTATGCTTCAAAAGGATTATACAGACCGATGCTTGATTGCATCATGTTTTCTAAAGGAGCTAAACCATTTTGTAAAGTATGTGAAGAAGCGATAATAAAAGTAATTAAATTTTATTCCGAGTAAATTACGGGGTGGAATAAATCCACCCCGAAAAATTCTTATAACTTTTTCATCATTTCTTTAGCTTTGTACAAAGCAAAGGCATTGTTTAAGTTCGGAAGGGGATTGAAGTTAATAACTTTTTCACAATATTCTTTTGCTTTATCTTTATCACCTTTCATCTGATATGCAAGTGCCATTCTATAAATGTTATAAGTATTCTGCAAATTTGACTGCTCCAGTTCTGTTAGACAATCATCTGCTTTCTTTTGAGCCAAAGCAATCATCCCGTTTAATTGGTGAGCCAGCTTAATCTGGTTAGCATTATCGATTGCTTTTACTCCGTTCATAAATTCCTCAGCTTTTGCCGCTGCAGTTTTAAAATCTTTTTTCTGTATAGCAACCTGAGCTTCATTATAAAGTAATCCAAGCTTTACATTATCTTTAAGCTGCTGTGAAGAGGCAGATTTATTAAATACATCAACAGCTTCTTGGAAATTATTCAATGCTTCTTTACTTTTTCCCATCTCGAGTTGTATAGTCCCTTTATTTATGAGATCTCCCGACATATTTGCGAAATCATTACTCATATCGGCAATATCATAATTCTTTTGAATTTCATTTAAAGCCATATCAGGTTTTCCTTCATCAATATAAGTTACAGCCAGGTTAAAATTGGCAGCTCTTTTTTCACCATCATTTCTTGCTGATTCATATAATTTCTGGATCTCCGCTCTTGATGAATCATAATTGCCCTTGTACATCTCATCTGCAGCAATTCCAAGCATAGAGGAGACAAAATGAGGATTATATGTTAAAGCTTTCTGATAATTTTCAATTGACTGATCATATTTACCCTCTTTCATTAAAAGTTCGGCATAAGAATCATAAGGATTTGGATCGTTTGGAATTAATTCAATATATTTTTGGAATGCTTTTTCCGCTGCATCATAATTCATTAATTGTCTGTTGCCGTATCCAAGCATATTGTATGCTAAAGAATAGCTGGAATCAATTTGAGCTGCTTTATTATACTGTTCGACGGCACTCTGATAATCCTGCTGACCATAATAAAAATTACCCAGTAACATATGGGCTCTTTCATCATCAGGATACATCTTAACTAGTTTTTCATAATCTTCTTTTTGTTTTACCGGATTTGCATTTACACCGGCTTCAAATCCTGAAATTTGTAATTTTTCACCCTCGGAAACTTTGTCTTCAAGGGAAACAGCTTTATTTAAATCAGCAAAAAATGCTTTTGCTGTCGGCTGGTTTTGTGCCCGGTTAAGATAAGCTAAAGCAAAATTGGAATCTGCGTTTATCGCATTTGTATAATATTGCAGCGATTCCTGTCCTTGGAGAGTTTCGGTTAAATTGCGCCCTTTCAAATATTGCTCCTTTGCTTCATCGGATGAAGTTGTAATTGGAATTTTACCTTCATCTTTGTTTTGAGTTTTACATCCCCCCCAGAAAAGAACAATGAATAGTAAAGAAAGGATAAAAAGAAATCCTTTTTGAATTTTACTCATGATATGCCCTCGCATTGTTAATTGATAGAATAAAATAAACAGTTTAATTAATTCTGTTTCATATATTTAACAGAACCAAAACAAGATTTGATAATAGATTTGAAAAATTTATGGAATAATTTTTAAAAAATTTATATATATTGCCAATAAATAGCAATTCTTAATTTGTAATAATTCAAACCCTGTGATATATGAACTGATATTAGACTATTGTAGGGACGGGGAACAAATGTCCCTACAACATTTAGAGAACGGGATTTATTACTATTTCTTCTTTGCGAAGTAGTTGTTTCCGACAAATATTTTCCCTTTAAGATCGTTTTTCTTTCCGTTAAAATATGCATCGGGATTTTGTGATGAATGAATTAAAAAGTTTGTAGAATCAATATAAGCTGATATGGTAACCGCACCTAATGCAGAAGATTCAATGGTAAGGGTATATGCAGCTTTACTTAGCAGAGATTGATCCGGGTTGTCTACAAAATCAGAACCTGTTAAATGGGACAATGTTCTGAGAAATATTGCAGTTTTCGATGAATCTATTTTAAGTTTATTAATGTTCCAATGATTTGTAGTATCTTTAACTAACTGAAAAGAACTGTCAGCAGGATAAGTAAAAGTTAAACGTTTCCAATGTGACATATCATCACTTACAATAGTATTATTTCTAAAATAATCAGGCTTTTGATTAACTGAAAACTCTAGGAAACCGTTTGTTTCATAAACATTTTTATCCCCTTGTACTCTTACATAAGTCATCATTGTTCTGGGCTGCTGGTATGAAAATTTCCCGATAATTATATCAAGCGCATTATCGTTTCCTTCAAATACTTTTACTCTTGTTCCGGATGTATCTACTTTAAACTCACTCCATTTACTTTCATCCTGTGCTGCAACACTGTTAGCTTTTATTCCGGATAGCTGGGTTATGAGGTTTATTATCTTTGAATTCTCAGCAGGTACAGTATTATTATCAGTAAGCTGAACTTCCCAGTTATTTCCTTCTTTAAATATTTTAATCTCTTTATGATTATTAGCCTTGGGATAGATACTGATAGAAGTAACTTTTGAAGTATCAATATTTACGATATCTCTTTTAAATGATCTCTCCTCGCGGGAAGAATCAAAATAAATATAAATTGCTGCTAATCCTAAAAGAACAACAAAAATTACTGCAAGAGCTTTTGAAGAAATTTTATTAAACATAATCTTCGTTCATCCATTTATTTCTTAGTTTTCTTCTGTATTGATAACGGATAACTCCAAAACCGATAATAAGCAGAATGGGCAGAAGGAAATTCAGATATTTAAGAAAAACTTTGGTACCGTCTTCCAGGTTCGGGTCAATTGGACGAGAGCTTATACCTTTTGTCCTGAGAGCAATAAGGCCTGTGTCATCCGAAAGCCAGTCAATAGCATTTGTCATTAAATTAATATTATCCTCTGAGAGTCTTTGAGCATTTTGACCTGAACCGTTTACTGCGAAATCACCATCTCCAAAAACAACCATTTTAGAATAAGTATTGTCAAAAATTTTCCCGTCAACAGCAACTGCTACAGGTAAAGAAGATACCGGGAAATCACTTTTGGTCCATTGCTTCATAACATTAAAATAAACCGGGGGTTTTTCAACTCCTGTATTTTTCGATGTCATAGCTAATTTTACTATATGAAGAGTTGTATCTGCCGGAGAAATTTTTATTGGACTTGCAAACGGAAATATAACCGATTCGATTCCTTTAGTAATCGGATGATCTGCAAACGTTGTTATCACAGGCAAATAAGGAAATTTAACAGGTGTATTCATAACGAACATACCATTCTGCTGTCGAACCATTATATTCCCTGAATTAGCATCCAGTACAAATTCATTCTGTACATCGATACCTTTTTTCTGCAGCCAGTTAGCAAATCCTGTGTATACACTTGAGCCGGTTGCATTTGAAGGATTTCCATCTACCCTGTTTAATGCCAACAATAATCTGCCTCCTTTAGCCATGTAATCATCAAGCTGTTTAAAATACTGGGGATTTACAGTGTCTTTGGGAGCAATAACAACTAATGTTTTATATTCGCTGGGAATGCCGGTTGTATCATTAAATTTTACAGTTTCTACATCATACATTACATTAAGCTGAGATCTAAGTTGAGGTAAATCCGAAAGAGCAGGTTCTCCATTACCCTGTAAGAAAGCTATTTTAATTTTCTGTTTTAAAGTTAATTTTTTAATATTGGATGATAATGCGTATTCCATTGCCGAACCCGGCTGAATAAAGGGAATTGTTTCTTTCTTCTCACCATATTGAAGTATGGCGCCAAGATAAGCTCTCTGCTGCTTCATCTGGTCGCGCTCGCGAACATTGATCATGATGGGCTGAATACCGGCTTGCTGGGCTTCCATTTCAGTTTCCTGATCTTTATTGGGATTCACAAACTGATAAACAATTTTCCCACCTGAAGCATTCTCATATTCAATAAGCATATCCTTAAAATCCTGTTTTACTTTTGCTACATTCGGCGGTAAATCTTCAGAAAAATATGCAGTAATTGTTACAGGTTCATCCAAAGATTTTAATATGTTTTTTGTTGCCTGGCTTAGTGTATATTCTTGATCAGCAGTAAAATCAAGTCTTACAAAAAAACGGTAAGCAAAAAAATTAACTATTATCAGAATACCAAAAACCAAAAGGAGGCCGGTGATGACTTTTTTCTTAGTTAGCATAATATTTAATCAACAATATTTCTTTTTGATAACATAGCCTCAGCAAGTATTAATCCGAAAAATGATATGCTGAGAAAATAAATTATATCTTTGGAATCAATTACACCACGTGAAATCGATTCAAAGTGAGTAGACAAATTCAGATAGTTTAAAATTTCCCCTATTATTCCAGTAAAATCATTTGCAAGTGTGCTGAATATTATAAGGAAAAACACACCTATAAAAAGTGATAAAAGGAAAGCAACAATTTGATTATTTGTTACACTGCTTGCAAAAAGACCGATACTGATATAAACCATGCTCATTAAAATCAGCCCGAGATAACCGCATATAACAGCACCATTATCAATAGGACCTATTGATGCAACAGTAATATAATACGGCAAGGTAAGAAGCAATGCTATGACGATTAAAAGCAGGCAGGCTAAAAATTTTCCGAGAACAACTTCCCAATCAGTTACAGCTTTTGTTAACAGCAGTTCAATTGTACCGGATTTATTTTCTTCGGCAATCATTTTCATTGTAAGCGCAGGAATGAAAAAGAAAAGTGTCCAGTATGCTACAGAGAAAAAAGGCTGAAGTGTTGCCTGCCCAATAAAAAATATATCGGAACCGAAGAGCCATGTAAAAAATCCGCTCAATCCAAGAAAGACAACAATTAAAATATAAGCTGTTAATGAATCAAAAAAAGATTTAAGTTCTCTTATTGCAATTATCCAGATTTTATTAACCATGTTTTATTAACGTATTTAAATTTTGTAATTATTGTACAACTTTATAATCTTGTAATTAACTATGTAGTCAGCTCTCTAAAGATATCTTCCAGCTTAGTTTCAATAGGGGTCATCTCAGTTAAAATCCAATTTCTTTGGACACACATTTGAAAAATAGATCTTCTGGACGATTGTCCGTTTTTACTTTCAATTAAAAAAGTATTAAAACTATCGGTGACAGGTGAAACCATTGCAATCGATTCAATTGACTTTAATGTATCAATAGTTAAATCTCTGTTTGCTGTATCATCAAGTTGTATCCGGAGTACTTCTTCTCCCTGAGCCTGTTTTCTTAATGTTTCAGGAGTTCCGTCCGCTACAATCTTACCTTTATTAATAATTAAAATTCTATCACAGATGGCTTCAACTTCCGGAAGAATGTGCGTGCTTAGTATTACAGTCTTTTCTCTGCCAAGTTCTCTTATAAGTTTTCTGATTTCAATTATCTGGTTTGGATCCAGCCCTGTTGTTGGCTCATCAAAAATTAATACTTCGGGATCATGAATCATCGCCTGAGCTAGCCCGACTCTTTGTCTGTAACCTTTTGAAAGTTCTCCGATCTTTTTATGCTTTTCATCATTAAGCCCGCAAACCAGTACCATCTCTGCAATTCTGTCCTGGATATTGCTCTTTGGTACTCCCTGAAGTTCAGCTGTAAAACTTAAATATTCGAGAACCGGCATATCCAGGTAAAGGGGATTATTTTCCGGTAAATAACCAATCTTGGTTTTAATTTCATCCTGATGATCATGAATTGACAGATTTCCCACTTTAATGTCACCTTCAGTTGGGGCCATAAAGCAGGTTAAGATTTTCATTGTTGTTGTTTTACCGGCACCATTGGGTCCAAGGAAGCCTAAAATTTCACCTGTGTGAACCTGGAAAGAAATTGTATCTACAGCCCTTTGAGTTCCATAACTTTTGGTAAGGTTTTCAACTGCAATATTCATATTTTATAAATGACTAGAAATGAAAGTTTAAATATAAAAATTAGTTTAATCATTTTCGACGCCCGTGATTTAAAAAGGTTCCGTAAAAAAGATTAATTTTTATTAATCTTTCTGTCCAGCAGAAAAAGACTATCTGTAAAAATTTTTTTTAATAAATATTTCTAATTGATAAGCCACTTGAATTAGAAATTTATATTGCTATTTAAATTTCTATTAGTTAGGTTAAATATAATATTTCGTGAAAAATATGAAGTATTTACTTACCATCTTTCTTTTTATTATTCCAATTATTGCAGAAGCTCAGAATACTATAATACATGACAAATCGACATTTCTTTCGGGAGGAATCGGTGTAATTCAGTCATCGTCATCATCAGAAGAACTTACCTCAAAATATTTACCCAATGTTTTATTTCAGGTTGGATTTGGTATACCGATTAATTCTCACTTATTTATATATAACAGAATTTCATTCGCTTCAAAATCTGATTTTCAGGCATATGTCAGGTTAGAACAGATTAATCAGCTTGTTGAAGCTACTTCGTCATTCAGCCAGTTAATTTATAATGCAGGTTTAAGGTATAGCATTTATATAATACAGGACTGGAGCTTTGGATTTTCAGCAGGATTTACTTATTCAGTGGTAAATAATAAATCAACTTTAAAAGGTGAATTGTTTCAGAGTCTGGATAACCAAAATCTTTACGGATATTTCGGGGGAATAGACCTTGAGCACAGATTCCAGGATTCGCATTTTTCTGCTTTCGGTGAAGCACTTTATAATTATATCCGGAATGATAATATTTATTTCAGGGATAAATTCAGCGGGATGAATTTAAGCGCGGGAGTTAGATTTTACTTCCAAAAATAACTTTTTTCGCTGATTAGAGAATTATTTTATCATTTTGAAAATTCTTGTAGAAGAAATAATTAAATAAATAATTTTGAAATAAAAAATTTCTTTTGTTATATTGCAAGTTCTGATATCGCCATCTTCTATTTCAAAATAATTAAGAATAATAATAATAAGGTTTTAATGTCTTTTTTCCGCTTTTTACGAATAGATAGATACCACAATCATAATTCTAAAACAATTTTAATAGTACTAATAGTATTCAGCATACTAATAGGCGGGTACAGCCTTTATTCGGTTTTAGGCTCTTCTGATAATAATATCCAATCCTTGCGTTCCGAAAATAAATCACTGAAGAGAGAATTAAAATCAATGATAGCCAAATACCGGGATATGTCTGTTAAAATAGACAGTTTGGCTAAAACAAATAATGAATTAAGATTAGCTGTAAATTTACATCCTTTATCAGACGATGAACTTAAAGTTGGTGTCGGAGGAGGATATTTTGATAATACAATAGATTTTTTATCTAATGATGCTGAAGATGAACTTGCCAAGGCAACATCTTTTGTTGACGAAATATCAAGAAAAATTTCGTTTGAAAAGAATCAATTTTTGGAAATATCAAAACAATTAAAGGAAAACAGGAAATTAAGCCTATGTATTCCTGCAATAAAACCTTGTATTGGTGCAATTTCCGATGGTTTTGGCATGAGAATGCATCCTATTCTTCATATCAGAAGAATGCACGAAGGAATAGATTTTATTGCAGATGTTGGGTCTCCGGTTTATGCTACAGGTAATGGCAGAGTGGTTTTTATTGGCCGCCGGGGAGGTTATGGGCTGACTGTAGAATTAGATCATGGATACGGTTACCATACTATATATGCGCATTTATCCAAAGTATTAGTAAAAGAAGGACAGAAAGTTACCAGGGGAACTCAAATAGCTAAAACGGGAGATTCAGGATTGTCTACCGGTCCGCATTTACATTATGAGGTGGAGCACAATGGAGTTAAAGAAAATCCGGCGGGTTTTTTCTTCGATAATGTAGGATTCTTTGAATTAACAGCAAAAAAATAAGAAAATTGCAATATTTCGCATCTTTTTAAATATTCGGGTTTGAAAAAATATTTAAAGGGATATAATTTTCTCTTTCTTGTTAAAGAATTTTTATTTATTTTTAAAGCTGTTTAAATTTTTGATTAAGGAAGTGGGAACAAAAGCAAATATTAACACGTCTATTAAGTATAATATTTTTTATTAATAAATCAAAATAGGAGATAGAGAAAATTGAAAATAACTAAGCAATTCACAAATAGAGAAAGTAAGTCTTTAGATCAGTATTTGCAAGAGATCGGAAAAGTTGACCTTCTAACTCCTGACCAAGAAATAGAATTAGCTATTCGCATAAAAAAAGGTGATAAGAAAGCATTAGAAGCACTCACCAAAGCAAATCTCAGATTTGTTGTTAGTGTTGCCAAACAATTTCAAAACCAGGGATTATCTTTGGGTGATTTAATTAACGAAGGTAACCTCGGATTAATTAAAGCCGCTCAGAAATTTGATGAAACAAGAGGATTTAAATTTATCTCGTACGCAGTATGGTGGATCAGACAATCCATTATGCAAGCGATTGCTGATCAGTCCCGTATGGTTAGATTACCATTAAATAGAGTCGGTTCTTTGAGTAAGATTGGTAAAGCTTACCGTGATCTGGAACAGGAATATGAAAGAACTCCGACTACTACTGAATTAGCTTCAATTCTTGATATGAGCGCCGATGATGTTGCCTATGCATTACAAATTTCAGGAAGACATGTTTCCATGGATGCCCCATTTTCCGGAGATGATGATAAAAATAGTCTGATTGATGTACTCCCTAATGATGAACAACCTTCTCCTGACGGCAACCTGATGACAGAATCTCTTAAAAATGAAGTGGCTAATATTCTCTCCGGTTTAACCGAGAAAGAAGCTGAAGTTATCAGACTTTATTTCGGTATCGGAGGAGAAAGATCAGCTACTTTGGAAGAAATCGGTGAAAGATTTAATCTTACAAGAGAAAGAGTAAGACAAATTAAAGAAAAAGCTATTAGAAACTTAAGGCATTCTCCTCAGAGCAAAAGATTAAAAGCTTATTTGGGATAATGCAGTTTCAAAAGACTGTTCTAATTAAACCGCTCTCATCTGAGCGGTTTTTTTATATCATTTAGAGAAAGTTTAATCCCTGAATATTAATTAAACAGATTAGAAATAATTTCATAAGCCCCGACATATGTACCTATCACACTTCCTAATCCTGTAAGTATAAAAACCAAAAGAATTTTTAATAACCTATTTTTCCACCACATTTTTGCTTTTCTTATATCATCTGAAACAGTCTGAATTTCTTTGACCAAAGGAGGCTGGAAATAGGCCTGTACAAAAGCAGCAACATAACCTGCTCCTATTAAAGGGCTTAAACTAGTGATCGGAGCAGCAAAAAAAGAAGCAATAATTGTTATAGGATGAGCTATAGCCAGGATTGCCCCAATGGAACAAGGAATACCGTTTGCTAAAATCCAAAATAATACATTATCCTGTGCTGCAGAAAATCCTTTGAGATAACCTATAAGGATAATTGAAGCAATAATTAAAATAGGTATTCCCCAGCCAATAATCTTAAATGTTTTGGAAGACGGCGGAATTTGTTCAAGGCTCTTTAAATCAATTTCTTTTTTATTTTCCAGTTCTCTGCAAATTCCTTTTACATGCCCTGCTCCTACAACTGCAACAATTTTTTTACCATTTACAGCTTCTATTTTTTTACTTAAATAGATATCTCTTTCATCAAGCAGAACTTTTTTTAACACCGGAAGAGATTTTCCTAATTCGTCAATCATTTCAGAAAGAACATCTTTTTCTCTTAACTCCCGGAGTTTCTCTTCTGATAGCTCTATATCATCAAATAGTCCTGCAAAACCTGAACTAAATAATTTGAACTTTTGCCAAAAGGACATTGAATTCCATGCTCTTCTAATTGTAACCCGGATTTCCCTATCGCAAAGTGCAATATCCAATCCTAAGTTTTTTGCACTATTTATTGCATTTAACATTTCCGTCCCGGGCAAAACTCCCAGCTTTTCGCCTAATTTTTTCTGGTAAGATGATAAAATAATATTAACAAAAAGAGTAGTCAGCTGTTTTTCTTTTATCACGGTTTTGATGTCCAGAGCTTCCCATCTGTTTTTTTCGGACAAAGCTTTATATCTCTGGGCATCTAATTCAATGCATACACAGTCGGGCATTTCATTTTCTATTACCTTTTGAACAAGATCCGCTGATTGTTTTGAAACATGTGCTGTACCAATAACAATAATTTCTTTCTCATAATTATTTATTATTACAACATCTGGAGGATAATTTCTTATATTTTGTTCCATACAGTTTCATTATTTAATATAATATCAGGCAAATATAAGTATTTCTAAAATATAAATCGTTCACTGTCTTATATGTATTTTAATTTTTTCAAATAGGAAATTGAATACAATTGGCTTTATCGTGTTTAATATTTTTTTTATATATAAGGGTTAAAATTTTAATAATTTGATCAGTGCAAGGGAATAGAGGGAGAAGTATGAAATCTAAATATTATTTTTTCTTACTCGGGTTTATAACGGCATCATGTATTTTAATAGTTACCAGTTTTTTATTTTTAACAGATAAGAAAGTAATTGGAAAATCAGAGGATTTCCCGCAAGGATATAGAATAATTTCACCAGAGATCCCGGGGGATTTATCTTTTGCCGGTGAAAAGGTTCCCATTGAAAATTTTGAAGTATATGAGAGGATTGATCGGGAATTTTTAGTAAATACTTACTGGCATTCTTCTACAATATTATCATTAAAAAGGATGAATAGATGGTTTCCTGTTATTGAGCCAATATTAAAAGAATATAACATACCCGATGATTTCAAATATCTTGCTGTTATTGAAAGCGGTCTTCTAAATGTTGTATCACCAGCTGGTGCTACTGGATTTTGGCAGCTGACTGAAGATGCAGCAGAAAAATATGGCCTTGAAGTTAATTCCCAGGTAGATGAAAGATATAATGTAGAGAAATCTACCGAGGCTGCATGTAAATATATTCTGGATGCTTATGCAGAATTCAAAACATGGACAATGGCTGCGGCTTCTTACAACTTTGGAACTAATGGAATTGAAAAACAAATTACCAAACAAAAAACAACTAATTATTATAATCTTGTTTTCGGAGAGGAAACTTCGAGATATATTGCAAGAATTATTGCAGTAAAAGAAATATTAAGTAATCCCCGAAAATATGGATTCGATTTAAGAACTGAAGATTTATATCCGCCTCTTCTGACTAATTCTATGGATATCAATTATTCAATTTCAAACCTTGCAGATTTTGCTGTAAAAAATGGAATCAATTATAAAATTTTAAAGATGTATAATCCCTGGTTAAGAGACACAACTCTTACTGATAAAAATAATAAGATATATGTCTTGAAAATGCCCGAAAAGGGAAGCATTAAAGTAATTGATGAATAATTATTAGTTACTTTAAGTTTTTAGAAAAACCCGGTCAATAAGTCCTTTTATAATTATTATCAGGTGTATTATGAAAATTTTTAGAATTCTCCTTCCATTAATAATCTTACTTGTAAATTCAGCATTTGCGCAGGACCTTAAAATAAAAGAACTGCAGAAGGAGTTTGATTCATCTTTAAATAAGAAAGATCTCCAGAACTGGATGAAAAAACTTTCGGCATATCCACATCATTTAGGTTCAAGTTATGATAGAAGTAATGCATTATTTATCGATTCATTATTTAAATCATTTGGATTTGATTCCCAGATTGAAGAGTTCAAAGTTTTATTTCCAACACCTAAAACCAGACTCCTTGAGATAACTGCACCGACAAAGTATAAAGCTAACCTTTTTGAACCGCCATTAAAAGAAGATAATACTTCAAACCAAGCGGATGAACAATTACCGACTTATAATGCTTATTCAATTGATGGGGATGTTACCGGTGAACTTGTTTATGCAAATTATGGAATTCCGAAAGATTATGAAGTCCTGGCCGAGCACGGAATAGATGTAAAAGGGAAAATTGTAATAGTAAGATACGGTGCCGCCTGGCGGGGAATAAAACCAAAAGTTGCTGCCGAACATGGTGCAGTCGGGTGCATCATATATTCTGACCCGAAAGGAGATGGTTATTACCAGGGAGATGTTTATCCGAAAGGTGCTTTTAGGAGTGAAGACGGAGTTCAAAGAGGATCTGTAATTGATTTTCCACAGTACTGTGGTGATCCTTTAACACCATTTGTTGCGGCTACTGAAAATGCAAATAGATTAGAAATAAAGGATGCAAAGACATTAACAAAAATTCCGGTTATTCCGATTTCATACGGAGATGCGTTACATTTTCTCAGTGAACTTGAAGGACCGGTTGTCCCGGAAAATTGGAGAGGAGCGTTACCTGTTACTTATCATATGGGACCCGGAAAAGCTAAGGTGCATTTGAAAGTTGAATCCAATTGGGATATGGTGCCTTTGAGAGATGTAATCGCAAAAATACCAGGTGAAGATTACCCCGACGAATGGATTATAAGAGGAAATCACTACGATGCATGGGTAAATGGAGCTGGGGATCCGATAAGTGGTCTGGTTGCATTGCTTGAAGAAGCAAAAATGTTCGGTGATCTATTAAAGACAGGATGGAGACCAAAACGCACAATTATTTATTGTGCCTGGGATGGCGAAGAAGAAGGCTTATTCGGTTCTACAGAATGGGTAGAGAAACATACCGACGAATTAAAGCAAAAAGCTGTTGCATATATAAATTCAGATGGAAACGGCAGAGGATTTTTGTATGCAGGAGGTTCTCACACTCTTGAACATTTTGTAAATCGAATTGCTGATGATATAAATGATCCTGAAATGAATATAAGTGCTGCAAAAAGATGGCGATCCAGATTATTAGTAAACGGAAGTGAAGAGGAAAAGAAAGATGCAATGGATAATGAGGATTTGAATATTTACCCTCTTGGTTCAGGATCGGATTATAGTCCTTTTCTTCAGCATATAGGTGTTGCATCATTAAATATTAGTTTTGGTGGGGAAGATAATGGCGGCGAATATCATTCTATTTATGATTCTTATGATCACTATATTCGTTTTGGAGATCCCGGATTTGAATATGGAATTGCACTGGCTAAAACTTCAGGTCATGCAATATTAAATTTATCCGAGTCAGAAATTCTTCCGTTTAATTTTGAAAACTTCTCAAATACAGTTAGAGAATATTTTAATGAAATTTCAAAATTAACAGACAAAATGAGAAAAGAAACAAGTGATCAAAATAAAATGCTGGATAACAGTGATTATTTATATGCTTCTGATCCGACTAAAACATATATCCTGCCGGAAAATAAGGATCCGGTTCCATTCATAAATTTTGCACCTCTTCAAAATTCATTAACTAATCTTGAAAACAGTTCTAATGGTTATGAAAGAGCAGTAAGAAGTTTAAAAGAATACAAAATAAAATTAACTACTTCAGAACTCATAAATCTGAATGAAATTTTATTAACAACCGAACGTTTTCTAACTAATAAAGATGGATTGCCTAATCGGCCGTGGTATATTCATGAAATTTATGCTCCTGGTTTTTATACCGGTTACGGGGTAAAAACCCTTCCAGCGATCAGGGAAGCAATCGAACAAAGAAATTGGAAACAGGCGGATGAGCAGATTGAAATAGTAGCTCACATATTTGACAGATTTTCGAAACAAATAGATAAAGCAGCCCAAATAGTAAATAACAGATTAAATCAAAAGAATTAGAAAATCTATTTTAATAATATTTAGAGCTGCTCTGGTTTTTGTTCAATACAGAAACTACAATCTATTTCATTTCTTCTTCAATCTGGAATACTGGTTTAATATCTACCGGGATACCGGACAGTTCATCAATTAGTGTTCTCATCGATGGAGATATAACAGCATATTTTTTTATTAATTCTTTTGCACCGTCATAATTCCCGGTAGCTTCGATAGTTAAAAGAATATGTGCTAATTCTTTTACCGACCCATAGATTTTATCGAAGTTAACTTTTGCCTTGTTAGTTTCCGGATTGTATTCATAACCGCCTTTTTCAAGAAGGTAATTATATATGATTGCATTACCGCTTCCATGCGCTTCTGTAATTCCAAACCTGACCGAGCGGAAAATCCCTCCCAAAAAGGTAACCCAGGTTTCATTGGCAAAAGTTTTAGGGAACAGACCTTTATCGATCATAAAAATATTATTATACATGCCCAGTACATCAGCTTTGCATTCTTCAATTGTTGAATATGTTTCTTTTAATTCTTTACTAACCTCTGTCTTCCTGCCGTTAACAGTTATAAATCCCGGGCCGACACCATGAGACATTTCATGCATAAGCGCATGACTGAAGAAAGCATCAAATGTAACATAAGGAAGCTGGGAAGAATCTAATACTATTTTTGATATTGGGATTAGCTGCTTTTCAAATTTTGCATCACTTATATTTTTGAGCATAACCTTTTTGGAACCTTTGGCTTTTCTTACCCTTTCATCATTCGGCAGGTTAAAAGCAAGGGTTTGTACACCTGCTTTTGTATCACCTGCAGAGTATACTTCATTAACAACAACAATCGGGGATTCATTTCCGCGCTGGGTATTTTTATATTTATCTTCAATAGGCAAATGATTTTCAATATCCTTTAAATAATTTCCGAATTTCTGAAGCTTTTCACTTTCAGCTGAATCCTTAATAGTAACAAAGCTCTCATACGATGCTTTATAGTTGAACAACTCGTCTTCATAAACTTCATATGGTCCGATTATAACTTCAATTTTGTTATCTTTAAGATCCATCCATGCCATGTCGCTGTCAAAATAATTATTAGTCTCAAATGCTTTTGCAACGAGCATTAAATATTTTTTTAATGATTGATTGTCTGCATATTCAGCAGCTTCCTTTAAAAGAGATGCTGCTTTTGTAAGTTCAGTTTTATAAAATTCGGAATAGGGGATAGCAATTAATTTCCCTTGTTCCCTGCGGATAACAGTGAAGGATGAAGTAAAAGAAGAATCGTCTGAAGAATTTGCTTTAATCCAATTAGTGAATTCCTCTTTGGTCATATCTTCGGGATAAAAATTCGCGCCTTTTGGTTTTTGCTCATCTCCGATAAATGGTTTGTTATGATCCAATCTGTCAAACGGACCGAACATTATATCAAAATATTTTAATTTCAGCTTATCAGACTTCTGAGGATGAATTTTCGAGCCTGTATTTAATTTCTCTGTTTTTAGAATATACCTGGTTGAGATAAATTGTATCAATTATTTGTGAAGCCTCAAACAGTTTTCTAACGACCATTCTTTGTCTTTCAGTTAACATAGTAGAATCATACTTAATTTCTACCGGAGCAAATTGTGCTATTTTCTCTTTCAGCATTTTAATTTCCTTTGTGTCTTTATTATTCGAACAGCCGGTTAAAATGAGAGCAGCTATTATTGATAGTAATAAAAATTTCATTTGAATACCTATTAATAAAATTTTAATATATCTAATATAGAGAAACTGAAAATTAATTTCTGTAATTAAGATATTTTGTTTATTGCAGAATTAATAAATTATCAGCATATCTATCTTTTATATCAAACAGGTTTTAATATTAGAAATAATATTCAACCTGTGAATAAACCGAATGGGGAAAATACCAATATTCGGAAAAATCATTTCCATAGGTGATCTGTGCACCCACAGTGAGAGATAAGTTTGAAGTGATGGAATATAAACCGCTTACCGCAACAAATCCGCTTCCATCATTTAAATTTTGATTTACCAAAAGTGAAGCCGAGGTAATGAAAGAGAAAACATAATTAGCAGATAATGCAAGATAATTACGGCTTAAGTTAAGTATTTCTCCGTTTACCAATCTTAATAATTCATAATTTGCTTTATTTGCTTTTCCTTCTCCGTTATATTGATATTCTGCTAAGGCATAGAGTTCGGGAGTTATTTGATAATCAGTACCTAAAGTGAATCTTGTGTAGTTATCACTTATATTCTCTTTATTCATTGATACTATTCCTTCACCTCGAATACCTGCATTAAGAAGACTTCCTGCAAAATCCCATCCCGCGACAATCCTTTTATCGAAATATCCTCCAACAACTGCAAGATCATACTGTTCTAAATTTGTTCTGAACCGGAAACCTGCATTACTATTCGCAATTTTCTTCTGCGGATTATAAACAACGTCAAGATCTGTGAAGTTTCCGAAAAAATATGTAAGAGCAGCTACATCCGCACCATCTTTTTCAATTTTAGCAAAATTCGCCGGGTTAACAGGATTAAAGAGATCGATAGGATTCCAAATTCTCCCGCTTCCCCACGCAATCCTTTGCCTGCCAATGGAAATATTACCCCAGTTAAAATCCTGTCTGAAATAAAGACGATCGAAATAGTGAGATACTTTATAATTCCCTTCATTAATTAAATCCCACTTAAGATTGAAAAGCTGTCTGCTTGTACTAACCGATGAAAGATCAAATAATAAATTCTTTTCGGAATATAAAGCATCTATTTCATATTCAACATTTATTCTTGCATTTGCCCATAGATCCGCTTCAGGTTTTAAACGTAATCTATTAAGATTTAAAAACTGGTTATTAACCGGGAAAGGGAAAAAAACAGGATATTTTTTCATAATCATGTAAACGGGAAGTTCAACAAAATATCCTGAAAAGTTAAAGTTGATTTGTGCCTGTAAGGGTTTGAAAAATAAAAAAAGACAAATAATAAGGAAATATTTTTTATACATATCTTTTATTTATTAAGGCTTTCAAAAATCCGTTTGGCTTACAATAAAATAATTGTTTGATGTTTCAGGCCTTGTTATAAAGCTTCCGAGGTATCCTGTTGCTCCTGCCAATAAAATTTTTTTCATTTTAACTTATAGTTATGAAAAAGGGCAAGAAAATCCCGTTAAAATTTTAAAGAGAAGTTATTCAATCATTCCATCCTTTAAAATCAATAACCTTTTTGCCCGGTTCATTACCTGTTTATCATGGGAAGAGAATATAAAAGTTATGTTTTTTTCTTCATTCATTTTCTGCATTAGATCGAGCAAATGCCCTGCAGTTTTTGAATCGAGGTTTGCAGTCGGTTCATCGGCTAAGACAATGGAAGGATTATTTACAATTGCTCTTGCTACTGCAACTCGCTGCTGCTGTCCGCCGCTCATTTCGTTAGGCCGTTTATTTGCAAGGTCTTTTATTTCAAGTTCATCCATAAGTTTTAATGCTTTTTCTTCCCGTTCTTTTTCGGATACTCCAAGCAGCATCATGCTGAATTCAATATTTTCTAAAGCAGAAAGAACAGGTATTAAATTATATGCCTGGAAAATGAATCCAAGCTTATGTAGCCTAAATCCGGATAATTCGTTCTTATTTTTTTTTGTAATATCTTCCCCCTCAAAATAGATATTTCCTTTCGTCGGTTTATCAAGTGCGCCTATCATATTTAACAACGTAGTTTTCCCGGAACCTGAAGGTCCAGCTATTACGAGAAATTCACCTTTTAAAATATCCAGATCGATACCGCGGATAGCATGTACGGGAACACCATTATCCTGATAGGTCTTTTCCAAATTCGTTACTTTTATTATTTCCATAAATTTTAATTTTTTGTTTTTAAATTTGCAGCTTAATTATATTGATGCTGCAAGATTAAACATAATATATTGCTTTTATGGGTTCAAGTTTAATTGCCCGGTAAGCGGGGTAAAGTGCTCCGATCACAGCAATAAACGGAATAATTATTACCAGCATGATTGTATTTGTAACTGAAAGAACCGGGTAAATTACTGCTCCTATTCCAAATGATTTTAAAGCATCCGAAAAAATGCTGAAATTTATTCCGCTGATTGAAATCGGCCAGTGAATCAACAAACCTAATGCTAATCCAAGAATTGTTCCTATAACTCCAATCATAAATGCTTCAAGTACAAACATCAAAAATATTTTATTGTTTTTCATGCCAATTGCCATAAGAACGCCGATTTCATTTATGCGTTCAAATACCGACATCAGCATTGTATTTACAATACCAAAAATTAATGCCAGGCCCACAATCATATAAAAAATCCACATAGTCTGATCATAAAGATCCATTTGATAAATCAACATCGGCAATAATTCTTTGTAGGATAAAACTTCATATTTATTTCCAAGTTTGGCTTCCAGTTCCGATTTTACCTTATCCACATTATGATAATCATTTAAGATAATTGCGTATTCATAAATGTGACTATCTATCCCAAGCATTTCCTGGGCTGTTTTAATTGGAATATAAATAGTAGTTTTATCAAAGTCAGAACTGACAGTTTGAAAAATACCTGCGACCCTAAAGAGATCCGAGCCTATATCTCCATTCGGGGTATTCGACATAATCACAACTTTGTCACCTAAGCCAACTCCTAATTTATCAGCAAGCTGTTTACCAATAACTATATCTCTCTTATTTCCCGTAAAAAATTGTCCTTCAATAATTGATTCTTTTATATCAGATACCTTAGCTTCCATTTCCGGATAAACGCCGTAAATATATACTCCTGATGAACTTGAAGCACTGCTTGCTAACCCGAAAGTAATAACTCTCTCGCTATATGCTTTTATATCTTTCTGAATTCTCACAGCTTTTTCTACCAACGCGTTGTCGGGGATATAGTTTTTAATAACTTTGTCATTATTGAATCCTTCTTTATGAATTTGAATATGGGAAACGCTGTTGCTGATTTGATTATTAAGCATCTGGCGCAGCATTCCATGATCTAATCCATCATAAAAAATAACCGCGATCATTCCTACAACAACCGAGCTGAGTACAATTAAGGATTTACGTTTATTCCGCCAGATATTCCGCCATGCTAATTTTAAAAGCATATTTAATACTTAGATTTTGACTTTTGATTTTTGAATTTTGACTTTTTCAAGTATATCTTATTCCTTTTAATGGTTCCAGCTTATAAACTTTGTAAGCGGGGTATAAGCTGGATAAAAATGAAATTACAATTACAGCTATTGAAACATGTATGAATATTATAAAATCCAAAGTAGATTCTAATCTCGGGAGAAACCCGTATTCTTCGTATATCTTTGTTAATTCACCACCGAATATTATAGGGTGCTGGACAATATAAAAATTTATTCCATACCCGATGATATTGCCCAGGATCAAACCGAAAACAGTAATTAATAAAGTTTCCAGGTAAACAATTTTAACCAAATTAAACTGGGGCATTCCAATAGCCAGTTCGACACCGAACTCCCTGAACCTTTCGGTTATTGACATTAAAATTGTATTTAAAATTCCGAAAGCAACAATCACGATTAAAATTCCAAGAAAAAATATTCCGCTGACATTGTCAAATTCAACTAATTGGGTAAGTTCAGGAACAACCTGACGCCATAAAAGAACTCTTAAATCAGGATTGGTTATTTTTCTGCTTACGGCAGCCTGAACACCAGGCGCATCGGAAAGTCCTTTTGCACCAATAGCAATAACATTTATCCTGTTATACATTCCAAGAAGAGATTGAGCAGTTTTTAGACCCATTAAAACCGCCATGGCATCAAATTCTTTTGAACCCATTTTGATAGAACCGATAATTTTGAATTTTAAATTACCAAGACTTCCATCATATCCCTGGGCAAGGACTACAACAGTATCTCCTATTTTTGCTTTTAAATTTTCCAGTAAAGTTACACCAACAACAATATTACTGCTCGAATCAGACTGTAAAAATTTTCCTTCTCTAACTTTTTCAGGTAAGGTAGTTACTTTTTTTTCTCCACGAGGTTCAATTCCAAAGATTGCGGAACCAAGAGAAGCATCTTTATAACTAATTAAACCGTCTGCATAAATCCTGGGAGTAAAAGCCGTAACTTCAGGTATACTGCTAAGTTTTTCTTTTAATTCTTTAGTATATCTGAAACATTTATTTAAAGATGGATTTTCCTGAAATCCTTTTGCCTGGATTTGCACATAGCTAGTAAACTGTTCGATGACGGTTCTGTAGTTTAATGCGTAAGTTCCCAGCTGAATTCCCCTCATGCCTATTGCAAGCAGAGTAGCAAAAGTTATAGCAGCAAGAGTAATTATGGTACGTCTTTTATTTCGCCAGATGTTTCGCCACGCTAGTTTAAGTAACATACATTCTTTTACAATTAGTTAATCAAGATATAATTTTAAATTACATATATTTTTATACTTGAAATCTCCGCTTACAATTGAACTTAATCTCCTCTTTCCAACTCTTGAAATGAGAATTTCCTTGCCGGTATTTTTTTATTAAAATCCATATTAAGAATTTCAATCTGGGTATAATTATCTTTCTTTGTCTTATCATACATTGTCCATTTTGCAGGCAGAATTCTGCCGTTAAAATTTTTAACATCAGAATAGACCAGGTATCTTACCATATTTCCTTTCTCATCGAAATATTGAACCAGAGCAGGGAGGTAGTCTTTTTTACGAACCCAATAATAGAGTTTTCCCCAAACAACGGGAGCATCCGGTTTTGGCGTTAATTGAATCTTCCAGGTTTCATTGCCGTCAATTTTTTCATCACCGATAATTTTCTGAGTATAATCTTTTGCTAAATTAGATTCTCTTACAAGATCATCATTCGTAAAATTAGACCCATTCCATGACTGCAGCATCATTGAAGGAGGTATTTTGATGGTTGTTTCTGTGTTAGCAAGATACTGCCACATTTCATTTCCAATCTTTAGAGTTTTATTTCCTTTCTCTTTTGTCGGGGATTTAGTTATTATAAGAGAATTCTTATTTCCCTGCCACCAGGATTCCATAACCAGCTGCCGGGTAAAATCCTCCGTATGGATTGTCATTCTAAATGTTCCGTAAGCGGATTCTTCTCCCTTAACTGCATCTTCGGCTTTTTGTATTATTTCCTCGGCAGTCTGACCATGGATGATTGCCATCGGGTAAAGAATCAGAAAGAAAATCATAAACTTTTTCATTTTATTATCTGTCCATATTTAATAATGACTAAACGTTCAGTCAAAAAATAAGAATTATTTTTTATTTGTCAAAATAAATTGGCGAAAAAATATGAGAAGTTAAATAAAATAAGTGATAAAGAACAAAAATATTTTAAAATTATTTATATCAGAATGAGGTTAATGTTTCCAGCACTTGATTAAATGCAGTTTAAAAAATAAATTTATGACTGAACATTTAATCAATAAAAATTTAATCATGCCGAGATCCAAAGAACAATTCAGGGAAATGAGGGAGAAAACAAGAAAAGTAATTCTTGAAAATGCTCTAAAGCTTTTCTCTATAAAAGGTTATCACGGAACATCTATAAATGATATTGCTAAAGCAGCTGGAATTTCAAAAGGTTTAGCTTATAACTATTTTGAAAGTAAGCAAAAACTGGTTGAGGCTTTATTTGAACAAATGCTTCAAATAGGGCAGGAGTTTGAAGAGATATTGGATTCTTCCCTGGAACCATATAAAAAGCTTGAAGTATTAATAGAATTTTCATTTAAATATATAGAAGAGAATGAAGAATTTTGGCGCCTGTATATTTCTTTTGTTCTGCAGCCTGAGATAATAGAACAAGGAAAAAAGGTATCAAATGAATTTAATTCAGGTATACTAAAAAAGTTTGAAAAAATTCTTAAGCAGGCTGGGTTGAAAAGTCCCGCTATAGAAGGAAGAATATTAGGAGCTTTGTTTGATGGTATCGGGCTGGACTATTTTATCGATAAATCAAATTTCCCGCTGCAGAAAATTAAAAAATTGATTCTAAAAAGATACAGTAAAGAGGGGATTGAAAAATTAAAAGAGATTTAGGCAATCAAATCAAAAGTCAAAAATATAAAACCGGAATAATCTTTTATTACTATGTCTAGCCGGTGTTTCTCACTCCTGCAGCAATACCATTTACAGTAATTCTCAACAAGGATACAAGCTTATCTTTTTTTGATTTGGGAAAATTCTTTTCTCTGTACTGCTTAATAAATTTTACCTGGATAAAGCTGATAGGATCAATATATGGATTTCTTAAAAGAAGCGAACTTTGCAGAGATTTATTATGATCAAGAAGATCTTTTTCACCGGTAATTTTCAGAATAGTATTTATTGAGAGTTCATATTCTTTATTTATCATTTCAAAAATTTCATTAGCAGCTTTTTTATTCTTACACAACGAAACATATTCTTTCCCGATTATCATATCTGTTTTCAGCAGCACCATTTCAATATTATTAACCAGCATTTTGAAAAATTCCCATTCATTATACATTTTTTCAATTTCATCCCAGGAAATTATTTTTTCATCAATGCATTTATTTATGGAATACCCGAATCCATACCAGCCCGAAATAGTCTGCCTGTTTTGAGTCCAAGAAAAAACCCAGGGGATCGCTCTCAAAGCTTTAAAATCCTTATTTTTTTGTCTTGATGATGGACGTGATCCAATTTCAATTTGTTCAATTATATCTATCGGAGTTGCAGTTCGAAAATATTCTGTAAAGTACTTATAATTTATTAATTGCCTGTAACTTTCAAGTGCATCAGATGAAATGGCTTCAAATATTTCACTGTAATCATCAAATTTATCAGCAGGTTTTTTATACTTTGATTCTGCAGAAGCGATAAGGATTGCCGAGGTTATAAATTCCAGGCTTTGGTGAGCAATTTCAGGAATAAGATATTTGGAAGAAATCATTTCTCCCTGCTCTGTAATTTTTATTTTTCCTTCAATTGTTCCTGCAGGCTGCGCCAGTATCGATTGGCTAACGGGTCCGCCTCCCCGCGAAATGCTTCCTCCGCGGCCGTGAAAAAGGAGCAATTCAATTTTCTCTTTATCGCATAATTTTTTAAGATTTTTTTGAGCTTTATAGAGTTCGAAATTTGAGGTTACTATTCCGCCGTCCTTATTGCTGTCTGAATAACCGATCATGATTTTTTGTCTTTTATTCCGGAATTTCAGATGAGAAGAATATGCTTTATTATTAAAAAGCTTCAGCATTACTTCCTGTGATTTTCTGAGATCTTCGATTGTTTCAAACAAAGGAAGAATATCAAGATTTGATTTTATTATCTTCCCCTCCTGCACAATAACTACACCCGCTTCTTTTGCCAGCAGCAGTGCGGTGAGAACATCACTCACGGTTGAACAGTTGCTGATTATATAATCATTGCAGGCTTCAGGTGATATATTCTTTTTGCCCCAGTTAATCAATTCAATTTCGCTGATAACCTGTTTCGTGATTTCCTTTAAATTGCTGAAAGAATTTTTTAAAGGTCTTGCGCTCAATATTTCTCTTGTAAGAATTTCAATCTTTTCGGTTTCAACCAGGGATTCAAAATCGGGACTTACCTCTGAGTAATTAAATAAATCATTTATCGCAGTATGAAGCATAGGTGAATTCTGCCTGATATCTGTCTGCACCAGGTGAAATCCAAATGTTTTTATTTTATAAATCAGCGGGAGAATTTTGTTATCTGCAATTATCTTTCCTTTATTTTTGATCAGGCTATTATAAATTAATTGGAAATCCGATAGTAACTCGTTAGAATCTGCATATCCTATATCCGTATTATCAATTGTATGCTGAAGTTTTTCTGAAATCAATAATAGTTTAGTCCGGTAGATTTCAGAAGGATCCCTCATTATTCCTTCACTAATTCTGGGATTAAGAAGCTCGCTGTCTTTTTCTACAGATCGCTGAAGCTTTTTATCGGCTTTAATTATATTTAATGAAGAGCTCAATGAAGTATAAAGAGGAGGGAGATCTTTCAAATAAAGATTGATAATCTGATTTTTATTATTCAGCAAAGTTTCTTTGGTTAAATCAACCGTTACATACGGATGTCCGTCTCTGTCTCCCCCCATCCAGGAGCCAAAATTTAAGACATTGGGAGCCGGTTTATCAAAATTGAACTCATCCTTAAGCTTTGAATTTAAGATTAAATAAAACTGCGGTATAATTTCATAGATTACATCTTTAAAGAAAAATAAGCCTCTTTGAATCTCATCTTTAACTGTTACCTTATGAAAACGTATTTCATTTGACTGCCACAACAAGGTAATTTCAGTCTGCAGCTGAGTTTTAATCTCTTCCTCTTCCTCTGTTGTGTTTTTAAGTATTTCTTTTCTAAGCAATAATTGACTAATCTTTAATATTTTTCTTAGAATAGTCTGCCGTGTTGCTTCTGTCGGATGGGCTGTAAATACGGGGATTATCTTAATTTTATTTAATACTTTTTCAATATCACTTTTGCTTAATTTACCATTCGATTCTTTTTTTAAGAAATGCAAAGCTTCTTCCATTGAGTTTTCCGGAGGTTCGCTGTTTAACATTATGGTTTCTCTGTACCTTCGAATCCTGTGAACTTCATCTGCAGCATTTACAAGGATAAAGTAAGTTGAAAAAGCACGCACAACTTTATAAGCATCCTCAATTGAAAGAGAACTGATTAAAGAAATAATTTCTTTCCGTGTTTTTTCATCATATTCGGTTCTAAGTGATTTTGTTAATGCCCTGAGTCTTTCTTCAGTTTCAAATAAAACTTCGCCTTCCTGTTCTCTAAGAATATTTCCGAGGATAAATCCAAGTTCCCTGATGTCTCTTTTTAACGGTGCATCTTTTTCCGATGCTTCAAGCTTATTCAAAGAAATTTTGTTCATTTGCTAATAGTATGTTTTTTATTGATTGAATAAAAATAGTTGGTTCCTAAACTTACCTAAAGATATCAAGAACTGAACAGGCGACCGGCACATTAAGGATTGGCTATCATAAAATTATAGTCACAATTATATCGATATTAAATGTTAAATTTAATATTTAAATTTAACATAATTTTTAAAAAGGATTTATGCTGCAGGTTAAAATTAAAGATCAGCCTGATGATACGACTTGCGGACCTACAAGTCTCCATGCTGTATATAAATATTATGGCGATGAAATAGGTCTGAAGGAGGTAATAAAACAGGTAACACCTTTGGATGGAGGCGGAACTCTTGCCGTTCATCTTGCGTGTCATGCATTGGATAGAGGCTATAATGCTAAATTATTTACTTATAATCTAAATGTATTCGATCCAACCTGGTTTATAAATAATGTTAATATAATTGTAAAATTAAAAGAACAGTACAATTATAAAAAAGACAAAAAACTGAAAATTGTATCCAAAGCATACATCAATTTTTTGGAAAAAGGGGGTAAGTTAAGATATGATGAACTGACACCCTCTCTTTTAAAAAAGCATTTTGAAAAGGGAATTCCCATTCTTACAGGTTTAAGTGCAACCTATTTGTATCAAAGCAGACGTGAACTGGCTTTGGAAAATAATAAATTAATCTATGATGATGTTAAAGGTTACCCGATGGGACATTTCGTAGTATTGTGTGGTTATGATGAAGAGAAAAAGCACGTTGTTATAGCCGATCCATATACAAACCATCCTTTTAAAAGTAATTACTATTCTGTTAAAGTGAACAGGCTAATAAATTCTATTCTTCTTGGAATTGTAACCTACGATTCCATATTCCTAATTATTGAACCAAAAAAATAAAAAATGAAAAAAATAGTTGTTACAAATAATCTTGCCGACATGGATTTTTATATAGAAGATGTCGAAGTTGTAGCTTCAAAATCGTATTTGACTGAAACTAAATATTCAGAGATAGAATCAGCCCGTATTTTTAATTTGTGCAGATCTTATAGATACCAAAGCACGGGCTATTATGTATCGCTTCTTGCTGAAGCAAGAGGTCATCGTGCTTTTCCCAACATATCTACTATCCAGGATTTGAAATCAAAATCCTTAATAAGAATTATTTCTGATGATATTGAAGAATTAATTCAGAAAAGCCTTTCTAAAATACAATCGAAAGATTTTGTGCTTAGTATTTATTTTGGAAGAAATACCGCAAAACAGTATGACAAATTAAGCGCTCAATTATACAGCCTTTTCCAGGCGCCACTTTTAAGGGCAAAATTTTTTTATGAAAAGAAATGGATTTTGCAGAGTATTTCGCCGATTTCTTTAGTCGATATTCCTGAAAATCATAAACCATATATAATTGAATTTGCCCGATCATATTTCTCAAAGAAAAGATATTCATCATCAAAAATCCCCAGAACTAAATATGATCTTGCAATTCTTTTTAATGAAGAAGATAAACTTCCCCCATCAGACAGCAAGGCAATTGATAAATTTATTGAAGCCGGTGAATCCATTGGAATTAGAAGTGAAATCATTGAAAAATATGACTTCAACAGAATACCCGAATTTGATGCGCTTTTTATAAGGGAAACAACTGCTGTAAACAATCATACATACAGATTTTCACGGGGAGCCTTTGCAGAGGGCCTTGTAGTAATTGATGATCCCTGGTCTATTCTGCAATGTACAAATAAAGTATATCTTGCAGAATTACTTGGTAAAGCCAAAATTCCGACTCCAAAAACTGTTATTGTACATAAAGACAACATTCAATTCGTTGAAAAAGAGATAGGTTTGCCTTGCGTTTTAAAGAAACCAGATAGTTCTTTTTCGCAGGGTGTAACCAAAGTTAGTGACAGGGACACTTTGAAAATTGAACTGGAAAGACTTCTCGATTCTTCGGATTTAATTATCGCACAGGAATTTGCACCTACAGATTTTGACTGGAGAATTGGGATACTTGATAAAACTCCTTTATATGCATGCAAATATTATATGGCAAAAAATCATTGGCAAATTTATGATTGGGATGATAAAGGTGATTCAAACTCTGGTAATTTCGAAACTTTACTTGTAAAGAAAGTTCCTGAAAAAGTTATAAATATAGCATTAAGAGCAGCAAATCAAATCGGCGATGGATTTTACGGCGTTGATCTGAAGCAGAAAGGAGAGCATGTTTTTGTTATAGAAGTAAATGATAACCCGAGTATAGATTACGGAATTGAAGATAAAAAACTCAAAGATAAATTATATTTAACTGTAATGCATTCATTTAAAAATAGAATAGATAAAATCAGGAAAGTCAAGAAGTTACGCCTATGATATCAGCACTCCATTTGTTTGGCGGTTATGGCGTTGAACTGGAATATATGATTGTCGACAGAGAGAATCTTTCCGTCAAACCAATAACAGATAAAGTTATATTTGATGTAATTGGCGAGTATGTTTCGGATGCCGAATTTGATGAAACATCTTGGTCTAACGAACTAGTTTTACATGTTATCGAGATGAAGACTAATGGGCCCAGAAAAGATTTAAATAAGCTTGATGAATTATTTGCCAATGATGTAAAATCAATTAATAAAATATTAAAGAATTACAATTGTATGCTTATGCCGACCGGTATGCATCCTTTTATGAATCCGCTTACGGAAACAAAGCTTTGGCCGCATGAATATAACATTACCTATGAAACTTATAATAAGATTTTTAACTGCAAAGGGCACGGCTGGTCAAACCTGCAAAGCGTTCATCTTAATCTTCCTTTTTATAATGATGAAGAATTTAAGAAGCTGCATGCTGCAATCAGGCTTTTGCTGCCTATCATTCCTGCAATAAGTGCCAGCACTCCTGTTATAGACGGAAAACTTTCTGGTTATTATGATACAAGACTTGAAGTCTACAGGAAAAACCAGGAAAAAATTCCGTCAATTGCTGGAAAAGTTATTCCCGAGAGAGTGTTCAGCAAATCAGATTATGAAACTGAAATATTGAAAAAAATTTACTCGGATCTATCATTTTACGATGCAGAAGGGATCCTGAAAAATGAATGGGTAAATTCTAGAGGAGCTACTGCCAGGTTTGAAAGAAAAACCATTGAAATAAGAATTATTGATATCCAGGAATGTCCTTCTGCAGATTTAGCTGTGGTTAATTCAATTGTTAATGTGCTGAAATTATTGATTAATGAGAAATGGATTAAATTAGACGAGCAGATTAAATGGGATGAAGAAAGGCTCTCGCAAATTTTTCTGAAAATTATTAAAGAAGGAGAAGATGCAGTAATTGAGGATGAAGATTATTTAAGAGTATTCAACTATACTGAAGATAAAAAATCTTCGGCAAAAAATTTATGGAAATACTTAATTGAGCAAATTATAATTGTGAATAATATTCCCGGGGAATCATGGATTAAAAATATTGAATTGATATTAAATTACGGGAGTTTATCATCGAGGATTATTAAATCTCTGGAAGGAAATTACTCCGGTAATAACATATTTAAAACTTATATGAAGCTTTCAGAATCGCTGGCTTCCAATAAAATGTTTATCCCATGAATGTTATTATAACATGTGAACATGGGGGAAATAAGGTTCCCAGGGAATATAAATATTTGTTTGAAGCTGACATAAGTATTTTACAAACACACAAAGCTTATGATCCGGGGGCATTAGAACTTGCTAAAGTAATATCAAAGAAAACGGATTATTTTTTCTTTTCTGATATAAGCAGGCTTTTGATAGAATTAAACCGTTCAATTAATAGTCCTAATTTATTTTCCCGCTACTCAAAAAATCTGGATCAAAATCAAAAAGAGGAAATTTTAAATAAATACTATTTCCCTTTCAGAAATAAAGTTGAAAATTTAATCAGGGATTTAGAAAAAAAAGGTGAAAATAGTGTCCATATTTCAATTCATACTTTTACTCCTGTATTAAAATACAAAACAAGAAATGCCGACATCGGAATCTTATATGATCCTAAAAGAAAGGATGAAAAAGATTTTGCAGCTTCATTTAAAAATGAGATATTATCAAACGATAAAAATTTAAGAATACGGTTTAATTACCCTTATCTGGGAATTTCTGATGGATTTACTTCATATTTAAGGAAGAAATTTCTGCAAAAACATTATATAGGGATTGAACTTGAAGTTAATCAGAAATTTATATTAAATAATGACGGTAAATGGAAAATACTGAAGGAGAACTTAACAAAAGCTTTTGCTTCAATATTATTATAAATCTGATTTTTTGATAATTTTATTCATCTTTTTTTAGTGATCCTTTTCTTATATTCACATATTAAATTGTAATTTTATATAAAAAGGAGATAGTATGCACCGGTTATCGATTATTATTTTAGTGTTATTAGCTATTGGCTTTACGGCTTGTGAGAAAAAAGAAGAACCAAAAGAAAATACTTCGAAAGAGGAAGCCATGCCTGCTGAAAATCTGCATAAAGTTGTAGTGCTTGATAATATGGATGCCTCACAATACACTTATTTGAAAGTAAAAGAGAATGACTCAGAATACTGGATTGCGGTTCCTCAAATGGAAGTTCAAAAAGGAGAAACTTTATATTTCGGTAAAAGTATGGAAATGAAAAACTTCCATAGCGAAACGTTAAACAAAACCTTTGATTCTGTTCTTTTTGTTGATCATGTTTCAAAAACACCTAATGAAATGACCAGCGTTCCAAATCATCCTAAATTAAACTCCGTAAAAGAAGATGTATCTGTAAAGCCGGTAAGCGGCGGCAAAACTATCGCACAAATCTATGCTGATAAAAGTTCTCTGGCAGGTAAAACAGTTACAGTAAGAGGAAAAGTTACAAAATTTAATCCCAATATTATGGGAAGAAACTGGATTCATATTCAGGACGGAACCGGTTCAGCTAATAACTATGATTTAATGATTACCAGCAAAGATATAGTAAAAGTAGGTGATGTAGTAGTGGCTGAAGGTACTGTTGCCGTTAATAAAGATTTTGGTGCAGGGTATTCTTATCCTGTCATGGTAGAAGATGCAAGTGTAAAAGCTGAAAAGTCGATGTAGATAATCAGATTGAGTTTTTAATCTCACTGTTTTTGTTCTAATGTTCAGTATCCGGGAATCAGCAATTGGATTCAAGATAAAGAACATTAGAACATTTGAATTTTAAATACAAAACATTCCACACATCTTAATTACTGTTAAAGATTTATTTTGAAGTAAATGTATTACTTCTCATCGGATTTTTGAAATACTAAAGCTTCGGAATTAATGCAATATCTTTCATAAGTAGGTGCAGGTCCATCGTCAAATACATGACCTAAATGACCTCCGCATTTGCTGCACAATACTTCAGCTCTATTCATTCCCATGCTATGATCCTCAACCAGCACAATACTTTTAGATGAATAAGGTTCCCAAAAGCTGGGCCAACCTGTACCGGAGTTATACTTTGCATCGGAACTAAAAAGTATTTGTCCGCAGGCTGCACATTTATAAACTCCTTTCTCATGATTATCAAGGTATTTGCCTGTAAAAGGAAGTTCTGTCCCTTTTTCACGCAGAATATAATATTGGGAAGAAGTTAATATTTTTTTCCATTCGGCATCTGTTTTTTTTACAGGGAAGTTTAAGCTGTCCTTTTTACTGGTTTTTATTTGATTACCTAAAAGACTATTCGATTTTAGATTTTCACATGATGAGACAAATATTATAAAAAATGAAAATAATAAAATCATTATAACCAAATTTTGTTTCATATGAATAACCTGATCTTTCTTCCGGTATTTGATAATATTTGTTAAAAACTTATGAAAAACAATATCAAATTTTGTCTCAAAATTCTTCTTTAAGTATTAAATATTTATCACGAAGAAACTTTAGAATAAATAATTCTAATATGGATAAAAAGAAAGGTAAGAGAGCAATTCATTGACATATTAATTGATTACACTTTAGGCCTTGCATTTTGGAAAAATAATTGCACAAACAAATAATTTAGCTAAACAAACTAATATGAAAGATTCTATTAGCATCCTGCCGTATTTCAACGGTATTGGAAAAGGTCTATCTTTATTATACCGGTTCTAATTTTTATTAACCAACTGGTCTATTATTTTTCTATCGGAACACCAACCAGGTTTCCCCATTCGGTCCAGCTGCCGTCATAATTGCGGACTTTCGGGAATCCTAAAAGATTTTTTAGAACAAACCATGTGTGACTGCTTCTTTCACCAATTCTGCAGTAAGCTATTATCTCTTCATCGGGTGATAAACCATTTTCCTTTTCATATATTGTTCTCAATTCGTCAGCTGTTTTGAATGTTCCGTCATCGGGGTTTATTGCTTTTGCCCAGGGAATATTCTTCGCTCCCGGAATATGCCCTCCGCGTAAAGCCCCTTCATTAGGATAATCAGGCATATGAAGTCTTTCTCCCGAATATTCCTGTGGACTGCGGACATCCACAAGTTGAAGTCCGTTTCTTATATGTTCAATGACATGTTCTCTGAAAGCACGAATTTTAAAATCATCCCGTTCAGGTGCTTTGTAATCTGTTTCGGGATATTTTTTAATTTCTTTTGTAAGTTCTCTGTTCTCCTTTTCCCATTTCAATCTGCCGCCATCCATAATTTTTGCATTTTTATGATGGAAAAGTTGAAAAACCCAATAAGCATAACAAGCCCACCAATTATTTTTATCTCCATAAAAAACAGCAGTAGTTTCCGGTGTTACCCCGATTTTAGACATCAAATTTTCAAATTGCTTTTTATCAAGGTAATCTCTTCTTAACTGGTCATTTAAATCTTTCTCCCAATCAACCTGAACAGCTCCGGGTATATGTCCCGAAGGATAAAGCAAAAGATCTTCATTAGATTCAATAATCCTTACATTGGGATCATTTAAATGTGAAGCAACCCAATCTGTTGAAACAAGAATATCAGGATTTGCATAGCCTCTTTCTTCTATCTCGCTTACTTTAACATCTCCTAATCCACTCATTTAAGAACTCCTTCCTAAAAATTTCTAAAAAATTTTTATATTTTCTTATGTATTTGAATAATCTGCTCTTTCAATATTTTTCCGGGAGTATAACCACTGTTTATGTAATTTATTTTCTTCTCATTATTTAAAACTATAGTAGAAGGAACTGTCATTATATTAAGATGATTTACTATTTCCAGTTCTTTTATTGCATTAAAAGAAATAAAATTAAATTCATTTCCTTCCTCTCTCAATTTAAGTATTGCCGGTTTCTGAACACTATTGCATTGAGCACATTGTTCTGTCCAGAAGTATAAAATAGTTGGCAATGCAGGATTTATATTATTCATCTCAAATGGTAAAGAACCATTTGATATTACTTTGTGTGAATAAAGTTTTCGTGCTAAAATATAAGCCAGTATTAAAAAGATACTTAAGGTAATTATTCTTTCAAGCATTTTTATTCTCCGTTAAAGATAGAGACAATTTGATTTTTTGAATCTGGAAATAGATAAAGCAGCCGGCACAGAAGTCAAGTGTTAAATTTACAAATGCAAGAGCGATAACAACAAAAGAAACTGACCATCCAAAGAAAGTTGATCCCAAAAATTGCAAAAGAATAAAAGACAAAAGAAGAAATAATCCGCCAAGTCCCTGTGCAAACTGGTGAGGTGCTTTGCTTTCGATAGAAATATCCGGATTCAGAATTTTCAGAGGTTTTACAATATGCCTATAAAATAATTTAAAAAGTCCCGTTCCGGGAAATAATGTATCCGCGAGTAAAACTAGTCCCACCAAGGCTACAAGCCAATAGATATTAAATAAAAATGCTAAACTGGTAAACGCAACGATAGAACCCTGGTTAAATTTTAATACGGTCTTGTCTATTTTTTCACTTTTACTTTTCATTACAATATCCATTTTATTTTATTAACTTTTAAAATTTTAAAATGAAAAACCCGCTGTCAACTTATATTGGCAGCGGGTTTTATAAATTAATTATTTTCTTTTAATTAAATACGGAGCAATTTCCCTCTGCCATTTAAAGCAGTACAACAACACATGCAGCAACAATTACAACAGCATTTGTTTGAAGTGAAATGTTTCCGCAATTTCATTAATATTAATTCCTTATTGAGTTTTTCAAAAGTATTTAATCTTTACAATAAAGTCAAGATTAATATATTGATTATATTTTGCATCATTATTAAGAATTATCTTCAGCCATTATTTTTCGGATGTTTTAATAATTTCTCCCGGAGTAGAATTTTTAGCAATTTCAATATCATATTTAACTTCGCCTAATAAATTAGCCCAGGAAAATTCTGATATATTTCGCTTGTTTCCGCCATTGTTGAATTTATCTCCTAAGTGGAGAAGGGGGATCTCATTAATGTATTTACTTGTTACGGTTATCAGTTTTTTCCAATAATCAAGTGCAAGCTCCAGGTGATGAATACTTTCGGTTTTTTTATCTTCATTACCTGTAATGCGGTAAAACTGTAATGCAGTTCCTCCCCTCAGCTTTTCACTAAAATAAAGACTTAGCAATGACCATGATCTTATATCATCAATCTCGTGCTTCAAGGTCGGATTATCAGTGTTGATATCTTTAATAATGCTTAATGCATCATTCCCGTTTTGTTCAAGCTTATCTGCTAACTGCAATGGACTAGTTTTATTCGAGCTCTTAAATTTTCCGTTTACAAAATCTTCAACGGACATAAGATGATCATCTAAAGTGACCGTATGAATTATTTCATTAACTGATATAAAGGGGGATACACTATCATAATAACATCCCATATTGGATTTGTATCCTGCAAGAAAACCTTCAGAGTATAAAGTAAAATCCCACGATGCAGCATAAAATGAAGCTAGTTTAAGAGGCATCTGATCAGCTAATTCATGCGCTGCTACCAGTTTATCACCATAATTAATATTGTATTTTTGGTTAAATGCATTTGCAAATACATCATCTTTAGTCGAAGGATCATATAATAATCTTCCCCAAACCATATAGAATAACCATTGTCTTTGAAATCCGTACTTCCATGTAAGATATGGTCCTGGTTTGATTATATATTCTTTTGCAGGAATATAACATTCAGAACCAATCTGGTATCCTCCTACGTAATCCTGGTGGTTTTGTTTTATAACATCTCTAATAAAATCAGGATCTCCCCAGCGAAGAATGAAGAAGTCTTCGTTTCGCATTGTAAAAACCATCTTATAATTTTTCGGTGCAGGATCCCAGAGTGAATGAGATCGGGAACCGCCGTGGATATATTCTAACTTAGGTGTTGCATGTGAATGTGACCAGTTAAATTTTACCGGTACCCAAACTGTTCCGAGTCTGTAAGTATTCTCCTCGATCGCTTTTCTTGTTAACTCAGGAGCAGGGTGAGTATGAGCACGCATAATAAATTCTATTTTATGATTTGCTTTATCCATTGCATCAAAATATGTATCGACGATCCAATTCTGCCAGGTTTGTTCATCGACACCTTCCATCCGTTCATTTTGACTCACTCCAATTCCTGTAAGTTCGGGATATTCATTAATTAATTCAGTTACACACTCTCTGTTATATTCCTGCACTAAAGGTGAATAGTCTCCTTCACCATAATACTCTTTACCTGCCATTTCCGGAAGACAGTATTGAGCAACTCCATGAGCTTTGGCAAATTCAGGGCTGACAAAAATATTCCAGTCAATTATATAAGTCTTTATTCCTCTGTCTTTTGCCATATGAAACAAGCTGTGCCAGAAGTGCTGCCATTCTTTCATTTCTTTATCTGTGAATGGAGATGCTTCAGGAAAATTTTTTAATTTTATCATGTAAGGAAAAGGATGAAGATTCCAGAGAGTAAGTGCATTAATCCTGTTTTCGGCCATTTGATCCAGGAATACTTTCCAGAACTTCAGATCTTTAACTGTCTTGTAATGAAGCTGGAGGCTTTCATGCATCCGGTAAGAATCCCATGGCAGATTAAATTTAATCGCCCTGAAAGGGAATTTCGGGTTGATGCTTTTTTCCTCAATAGTAGAAATAGTTTTTCCCATCTGGAATTGTTCTGCAAGATCAAGTATTCCGTACATTGCCCCGGTTTGATCAGATGCAATCACAGATACTTTCTCACCTGGTAGTTTCCTAATTGAATATCCTTCTTTCGCTGCATTGTTATAATATGATAAAACATCTTTGGCTTTACATAGTTTTTCGGAAGTAATTACTATAATATCCGCTTTATCCGGATTAGTGGTTGGACTTACTGATAATACCTCATTTAACTTTTCAACAGCAAAATTTTGTTGCGGTGCTGTATCTGAATAAAAGATTAAAAGGTTTTCAGGATTAGATAATTTATTAGCGCCAAAGCCTGAATTTAAGAGAATAAATACCATATAAGTAAAATAGTAGAAAATTTTTTTCATACCTGACCGTCTCTAAAATTTTTTGTGATTTTACTATGATAAAATAAAAAAATATCTGTTAAGATTATATTGAATTAGAATCTTATGTCTTGTAAAGACAATGTTCAGGTGAGCATCTTTATCCTTCATAAAGAATATTGTCTTTCTTTTATGAAGGATAAAAAATGGAAAGTCAAATTTATCGGGTTTTATATAATTCTTAGATTGTTTCTAAAAAACGATCCAGGAAATAAAAGACAGTAATAATGGAGAAAAAGTATCCTAAAAGTGAGAACCATATTTTTATTGTCGTTTCACTGCTGCTTCCCTCCACAAAATATCCTGCGGCAATTATAAATATTACAAATAATACGCTTATATTTATCCACAGACTGGCATCATAAACACCTGTACCGCTTAAATTCTGAAGAGCCATTAATGTAACCAATCCTAAAAGAGATATGATCATAGGCATATATTTTTCGTACCAGGGATATTTATTCGATTTAAGATTGAAAATGCTGGCTATATACCGGCCTATAACCAATCCGACACAGGCAAATGCTGCTATTAATAATCCGTTTGAAGTATAAGTGAAAGGATTCCACGCCGGGTGCACAGCAGTAATGAGCGCATTACCAAGAAAATAAATAATAACTAAAAATACGCCGATTATAAGTTGATTCCTGTTTTGTCTGCCCCATGCTTCATAAGGATTAAAAAAATCCTTCAAAACTTTTATAATAAAGTTTTCATGTCTTTTTACTGACAGAGCCTTAGTTTTCATATGGCTTTCTTTTTTATATGAGTAATTCTGCTTAATTAATTATAATATTAATAATTATGATATTTTTTACAAGTGAAAACTAATTTTGTTTCATATTATTATACATTAGAATTTACTAAGGCAATTAATAAAAATTTACTAATAATATAAAGCATAATAAACAATATACTTTATTAAATGTCAAACTGAATGTGATTCAATTAATAAAGACTAAATTAATCTCTTTTTTCTGGTTAAAAACATACACTTTTTATAATATATTTAATCTTAAAAAAATATTGAATGAACAATATATTTTATGTGTTAAAAAAATTATTCATATTTGTTTAATATTATTTTAACTAATTAATTGAAGGGGTCAATTTTGCTGCCTGAAATATTAATTGTTGACGATGATAAGCCTACAGCAATTTTAATTGAACACTATTTAAAAGACATCGGGATTTTAAATAAAGCACCTAACGGTGAGATTGCTTTGGAAATGATCAAAAATAATAATTATGATCTAATCCTTATGGATATTAATTTAAGAGGTGAGCTGGACGGATTATCTCTTACTAAGTATGTAAGGCAGATGGATCACTACAAAGAAATCCCCATTATTGCTATTACTGCATTCGGTAAATATTATAAGGATGATGCTTTTGCAGCAGGTTGTAATTATTTTTTAATTAAACCTTTTGAAAAAAAAGATTTCCTTGAATTGGTATCTAAAACTCTCAGAAAAGACCAGAGATAAATTATTCATTCCTTAGAAAATTTATTATTCAGTATAAATACTTTTAGTTATCCATGTTTAAATGAAATTTTAAAAAGTAAATCATTAGAATTAAAAAACCTTTTATTTATACTGCAATTAATAAGTACTGTTTTACTCATACCGAATTTATGCTTAAACGGACAATCAATTACTAATAGTATTGTTGTAGGCGGAGTCACTTCATATTGTGCGAAGTTCCTGGTAAGATTATCAGCTGCAGCAGAAATTGATGTTGAACTATCGTCCTCAAAATCCTTCTACAACCATAAAATATTTTTTACCTGTTGAAAGCCAGGTCAAAATATTGATAAATGATATTTTAGGACAGAATGCCGACAAGTTTAATGAAGGAATTACACCGGCAGGTTTTCACCAATTTATTTGGAACTCGCATGTTTTACCATCGGGAGTTTATTTTTATACAATAATTACTAATAGTCGTTCAGAGGGTAAGGGATTTAGAAAAACCCTTAGGACGTTGTTAATAAAATAATTGATATAAAAAAATTAAAATTAAATTTATGTTGTTTAACAAACCCTTTTAGTTTATTTTTTAATAAAATTTATTGTAAATTAAAACGTTTGAAAAAAACGAATGATTAAGAACATATCTAAAGAAAAATAAAATTCAATGAATATTCCAATCTAAACCTAAACTTCAGGTGAGACTATTGAACAAAAAATTATTATTTGCTACAATTGTATCAGCCCTAGGCAGTTTTCTTTTTGGGTTTGATACTGCAGTCATCTCAGGTACAACAAAATATATAACGCAATTTTTTAATCTTACCGATTCAACTCTCGGTATTACTGTTTCAATTGCTCTTTGGGGTACAGTTCTCGGTGCCATTGCAGTAGGAAAACCGGGTGATTTATGGGGCAGACGTTTTATCCTCTTGATTTGCGGTATCTTTTATTTTCTTTCAGCGGTTGGATGTGCATTTGCAGACGGATGGTATTTTTTATTGTTTTCCAGATTTTTAGGAGGATTGGCAATCGGTGCTTCATCTGTTATGGCGCCTATGTATATAGCTGAGATTTCCCCTGCAAGGATACGCGGAAGACTTGTTGCAGTTGCTCAATTTAATATTGTTTTCGGAATTCTTGTCGCATTTTTCTCAAATTATCTTCTAGTAGATACAGGAGTAAATAACTGGCGCTGGATGTTTGGCGTTGAAGCTCTTCCTGCTGCATTATTTTTTATACTTCTGTTTCTTGTGCCAGAAAGCCCGCGCTGGCTAGTAAAAAAATCGCGGAATAAAGAAGCTGAATCTGTTTTAACTGCAATTGGAACTAAGGATGTGCAATCCGAATTATCGGATATAGTTGAATCATTGAAAGAAGAAGTAGGAAAGGCCGGTACAAAACTGTTCCAAAAGAAATATAGATTTGTAATAATGTGTGCAGTTCTTTTAGCTGTCTTTAATCAATTATCCGGAATTAATGTAATTATGTACTATGCCCCAATGATTTTTGAAAAAGCAGGCGCAAACACAAATGCTGCTATGCTCCAGGCAGTTGCGGTCGGCGTAACAAACATGCTCTTTACAATAATTGCCATGTTCTTTATTGATAAGTTCGGACGTAAAACTCTTCTCCTTATTGGTGCGGTTGGAATGTTCTTAACCTTAGCAGGCGCTGCAATTGATTATTATGATGCTTCTCTTCTCGGTAATGCAGGTGTAGTTATCTTTATCATTGGATTTATAGCTTTCTTCGCTCTTTCACAAGGCGCTGTTATCTGGGTTTTCCTTGCCGAAATATTTCCAAATAAAATAAGATCAAAAGGACAGGCTCTGGGCTCATTCACTCATTGGATTATGAATGCAGTAATTGGATTGGTATTTCCTATTGCTCTTACTCAGTTTGGGGGCGGAAATGTTTTTATGTTTTTCTCCATTATGATGATTCCTTTTTTCTTTTTCGTATGGAAAGTAATGCCGGAAACCAAGGAAAAATCCCTTGAAGAACTTGAAAAATTGGTTGTATCTGAATAAGCTTTAAAATGATAATTAAAATTATTAATTAATTTATCAGACGAAGAAAATAAATGAATTATATTGAAGATAAACGCATTGTGATGACATTGGATGCTGGAGGTACAAACCTTGTCTTTACTGCTTTACAAGGAGGGAAACAGGTAATCAGTGAAATTACTCTGCCTTCTAATGCCGGCAACCTTGACAAATGTATCTCTTCAATAATTAATGGATTTGAGGAAGTAAAAACAAATCTGGGTGAACCCCCTGCTGCAATCAGCTTTGCATTCCCGGGACCTGCAGACTACCTTAATGGTATAATTGGTGATCTTCCTAACCTTCCTGCATTTCGGGGCGGTGTTGCGTTAGGTCCTTTGCTGGAAGATAAATTTAATCTCCCTGTTTTTATTAATAATGATGGTGATCTTTTTACTTATGGTGAAGCTATCGCAGGTTATTTGCCTTATGTAAATAGTCTTCTTAAAAAATCAGGTAGTCCTAAAAGATATAAAAATTTGTTAGGACTTACCATTGGAACCGGTTTTGGTGCAGGTATTTCGACAGATGGAAATTTGTTTTTAGGGGATAATTCTATTGCAGGGGAAATTTGGCTTTTGAGAGATGTTTTAAATCCATCAGTTAATGTAGAAGAACATGTTAGTATAAGGGGATTAAGAAAAGCTTATGCTATGGAAGCTGGGCTGAAGTTTGAAGATTCACCAGCTCCCCTTGATATTTACAGAATTGCGTTAGGTGAACAGTCAGGTAATCAGCAGGCAGCACGGGAAGCTTTTCATAAAATGGCCAAAGTTGCAGGTGATGCAATTTCAAATGCAGTTACTCTTATAGACGGAATAGTTGTAATCGGCGGAGGGCTTGCCGGGGCTTCAGGTGTATTTTTGCCTCATCTTATTGATGAAATGAATAGCAATTATGTTTTCCCGGACGGCAGTAAATTCAAACGGCTTGTTGCAAATGTTTATAATCTTGAAGATGAGGAACATCTGAACAGGTTTCTTAAAGGTTCTGCAAAAGAAATATTTATTTATAATACGAACAAGAAAATTCAATATGATCATGAACTCCGAATCGGAGTAGGGATATCAAAATTAGGTGCAAGCAGGGCTATCTTTATCGGTGCTTATGCATTTGCACTAAAAATGCTGGATGAGAAAATCAGGAATTAATTAAATATTAAAAATTGGAACTAAATACTGAAAGGAATTTTAAATGGCAGTTGTAAATGGAATTGCTGAAACTAATTCTAATAACCTGCAGGGAAAGAATAAAAATACATACAAAGGTCCTTTTGCTATAATGACATCTCTTTTCTTTATGTGGGGTTTCATGACTGTATGGAATGATATTCTTATACCAAGATTTAAAGAAGCATTTACTCTGAATTATTTCCAGGCTATGCTTGTGCAGTTTGCATTTTTTGGTGCATATTTTATTGGATCACTTATCTACTTTTTAATTTCTTTAACTACCGGAGATCCGATAGCTCGGATAGGTTACAAAAATAGTATTGTTATCAGCCTTTTGATTTCCGCCCTGGGTAGTGCACTATTCTGGCCGGCTGCCAGTGCTGCTTCTTACGGTTTATTTTTAGTTGCTTTATTTGTCGTAGGTCTTGGATTTGCTATGCTGCAGATTGCTGCTAATCCTTATGTTACTATTCTCGGTCCTGAGCGAACTGCTTCCAGCCGTTTAAATCTTGCCCAGGGATTTAATTCGGTAGGAACAACAATCGGTCCTCTCATCGGCGGCTATTTGATCTTTCAATATTTTAATCAGGCAGGAATGCATGGTGCCGATTCAGTTAAAATACCATATCTCGCATTTTGTATTGTGTTCATTATCCTTGCAGTAATTTTCTATTTTATCCGTCTGCCTCATATTGGTGAAGGAAAAATAGAAAAAGGTGCTAGTGCATTAAAGTTCCCTCATGTGGTTTTAGGCATTGTTGCAATTTTCATGTATGTAGGTGCAGAGGTTTCTGTCGGCAGTTCGATCATCAATTTTCTAGGGCAGCCAAGTATAGCCGGATTAAATGCAATTGAAGCAAGCAAATACGTTGCTTTATTCTGGGGAGGAATGTTGATGGGACGTTTTATGGGTGCAGTAGAATTAAGTGAGATGAAATCAAAAAATAAGAAAATCTTACTAGCTGCCATTCCGGTCCTCGGATTTATAGTAATTTTATTACTCCGAGGCTGGGCAATATCAAAAGATTATCTGCCTCTTTTAATTCTATGCTGGGTAATGTTTCAGTTTGGAAAAGCAAATGCCGGGCGTTCTTTAACTATTTTTATGGGAACTATCGTTGTATTGTTAGCTACAGCCATAATTGCAGGAGGTACTGTTGCAATGTGGTGTGTTGTAGGAGTAGGATTATTCTCATCAATCGGCTGGTCAAATACATTCTCACTTGCGCTGGAAGGAACGGGGGTGTTGAAAAGCCAGGTTTCTTCTTTACTGGTTATGGCAATTTTGGGAGGCGCTCTTCTGCCTCCTCTTCAAGGACATATTGCTGATTTAGGCGGATTGGGAATCTCATATATCGTACCTTTAATTGCTTATTCATATGTTGGCTTTTATGGTTTAATTGGTCATAAAATCGGGCAAAATCGTAAAATAGCTGCTGCATAATACTTAACTTAATTATAAAACATTATATATAATGAAATCATTTAAATATTTATTTCTTCTTTTTTTCATTCCTTTTTTAATGGTTGCTCAGAAGAATAATTTAAAGGATAATAAACCTGAATCGAATGTAGACATTGTCGCAAAGAAGTTAAAAACTCTTGGTTCCGTCTCCTACGATCATTGGAAAAAAAGTCCTAACCTTTCTGATGGAACTGTTATTACTGGTGATCCTGCTTCAGAAAATTTTGATGACTCTAATTGGGGTACTTTGGATTTAGAACAAAGAGTTACGGATGATTCATGCTGGCTGAGAAAGAAAATTGTATTATCAGAAAAAATATTAGGTCAGCCTGTTAAAGGTGAAATAAAATTGCTTCTTTCGGTAGATGATTATGGTTATCTATGGATAAATGGGGAAAGCAGAGGATACTTCCCATGGGACGGCGAATTTGTTTTAACGAAAGATGCTAAACCGGGTGAAAAATTCCTAATTACCATAAAAGCTATTAATAACGGCGGGCCATTAAGGCTCCTTAAAGCTGAACTTGATATGGGGAATGTTAAACAATTAAAAGAAGAAATTCAGGACTTATCTCTTAGTTTAAGAACCGGACAAAAACTTTTAAGCTTTGATACTTATCAGACGAATGCCCGTGTCACAGTTGATCCCGGTATTGATAAATCAACTTTAGATAAAAATGAAAAGAAAAAGTTAAACAGACTTTTGCAGGAAGAAGCATTAAAAATAAATACTGATGCACTTGAAAATGGAGATATTCTAAAATACCGTCGGTCTGTGGAAGAAGTAAAAAAAGCTCTTAAACCGGTTGCAGAATTTTCAAAAAAGTTTACTCTGTTTTTTGATGCGAATGCACATATCGATGCAGCATGGTTGTGGCGTGATCTTGAAACAATACTAATCTGCAGAAACACTTTTTCATCTGTTTTGCATATAATGGATGAAAAACCTGATTTTACTTATACTCAAAGTGCTGCGCAATATTATAAATGGATGCAGGATTTATATCCCGAAGTTTATAAAGGAATAAAGGATAGAATTAAAGACGGAAGGTGGGAAGTTACCGGAGGAATGTGGATTGAACCTGACTGCAATCTTCCGAGCGGTGTATCCTGGGATCGGCAGCTTCTTTATGCAAAAAAATATTTTAAAGATAGTCTTGGTGTCGATGTTAAAATAGGATGGAATCCGGATTCATTCGGATACAATTGGAATATGCCGATGTTTTATCAGAATGCAGGTATAGATGCATTTATTACTCAGAAGATTGGATGGAATGATACAAATGTTTTTCCTTATAGAGTATTTTGGTGGGAATCTCCGGATGGTTCAAAAATTCTCTCTTATTTTCCGTTTGATTATGTTAACACAATTACTCAGTCATATGGTTTAGTTGACTGGTTAAGACAGTTTGAAGCAAATACAGGGTTCAGAAAATTTATGATATTGTTTGGTGTAGGTGATCATGGCGGCGGTCCTACAATCGATATGATAAACAGGATTGAACACCTAAAGCATGTTTTTATCTATCCGAAAATTGAATATGGAACTACAAGCAAATATATAAAATGGTTAAAAAGTCAGGATCTTTCCGGACTTCCTGTCTGGGATGATGAACTTTATCTGGAATACCACCGCGGAACTTTCACCTCTCATGGAAAAACAAAAAAATATAACAGGGAATTAGAAAATCTGCTTACCGAATCAGAAAAATTTTCTTCCATCTCTGCAATGTATGGAAACCACTATCCGCAAAATGATCTGAAAGGTGCCTGGGAAAAGGTTATGTTTAATCAATTTCATGATATACTTCCCGGTTCTGGGATTAGAGAAAATTATATTGATGCTGATGAAAAATATAAAGAAGCTGAAAAGATTAGCGATTTTACTTTAAGAAACGCTCTCACAAGCATTAACAAAAACATAAATACTTCGGAAATTAAAGATGGGCAGCCTATTGAAGTTTATAATCCGCTTTCATGGGAAAGAACTGATATAGTCAAATTTAATTTACCTGAAGGTGATAATAATGATTATTTTGTCTATGATATTAACGGAAAGGATATTCCTTCTCAGATAATTAAAAAAGGCTACTACACAAATCAGATTTTATTTATTGCCTCAGGTGTTCCTTCATTGGGATATAAGACCTATATTCTAAAAAAAGGAAAGTCATCAAATCAGAATTCAGAATTAAATGTTTCGGTTGATAATCTGGAAAACCAGTTCTTTAAAGTAACTGTTGATACTTCAACAGGCTGGGTTAAAAATATTCTTGATAAAAGAAACGGAAAAGAGTTATTCGGGAATGAAGGAAATAAGCTGCAGCTTCTTGAAGATAAACCCGCGCAATGGGATGCATGGAATATCGGGCTGACCGGCAAGGAATATCCTTCTCATTTTAGAAAAGCAGAAGTAATTGAAAAAGGTCCTGTAAGAATTGTTGTAAGATTATACCGGGATTATTTAAAACCCGGCGTAATAAAAGATTATCCCACTCCTAATTTTCCGTCTTCATTTTTTACTCAGGATATTATTCTTTATAACGGACTTGACAGGATTGATTTTCAAACGGATGTTGATTGGTGGGAAGAACATACCATGCTGAAGGTTGCTTTTCCTCTTTCATTTAGTGATACTTTGGCAACTTATGAGATTCCTTACGGTTCAATTCAAAGATCAACACAGAGAATTACAAAATGGCAGAAAGCCAGGTTTGAGATCCCGGCAGAAAAATGGGCTGATATGACTTCGGAAAATTACGGCGTAAGTCTTCTTAACAATTCAAAATATGGTTATGATATTAATGGGAATGTTATGAGATTGTCTCTGTTAAGATCTCCTAAATGGCCGGATCCGACACAGGATATGGGAAAACATAAAATTGATTATGCCCTTTATCCGCACGAAGGAAACTGGCAGCAGGCAAACGTTGTTAAAAGAGGATGGGAATATAACGAACCTTTAATTGCATCTATAAATGATATTCATAAAGGTAAACTTTCAACCAGTAATTCTTTTATAAAATTAGAAGGGGATAATCTGATTTTAACAACAGTTAAAAAGGCTGAAGATTCCGATGCATGGATTTACCAGTGGTATGAGTCCAAGGGTAAAGAAACTGAAGCAACTTTAACTTTACCTGAAACACCCAAGAAAATTGTGGAATCAAATTTTATTGAAGAAGATGGAAATTCGGTTTCATTTGATGGAAATGTAGTAAAAATAAAATCTCCCAAGAATTCTGTTGTTACTTTAAAAGTATATTATTGAATAATTTAAAACAGTTTTTATTCTTAATATCAAAAAAAAGAGATGATATCTTAATTTTTAAATTAAGTTCTATCATCTCTTAAAATTACCTTCTTTCGGATTATTTATTATTCTCCATTTGTTTTATTCTTTCAATCTCTCTCTCTAATCCGGGATCATTAGGATAATAACTTTTCAGTTGATTCAGTATATCAATTGCATTTCCGTACTGCTTCATTTTTATATATATATCAGTAAGCATGCTGAAAGAATTGAAAGGAGAACTGGTTTCGTAAACACTGTTCTTTAAGTTAGCTTTTGCAGAAGGGATAACTTCAGTTGCAATTTGTTTAAATTTGTCATAGTCGCCTGCCATGTAATAAATATTTCCTACATTATACAAAAGCCTGTAATCCATACTTATATTTTCGCGGGGAATTTTATCTTCCATAACATCAAGAGTTCTCAAGGCCATCTTGTTATCCTGAAGCGAAGACTGGTAGTATGCTGCTAAACGTACATAAATATTTCTATAGTTCTGAATTAGTCCGTCTTCCATATCCGAATAAAAAACATCTTTATTATTTAAGTTTCTAAATAAGAATCCGGGACGATAATCCTTCGATATAATTATACTGCTGTCAGGCTGCAATAATTCTTTCTGCAATAAAGAAACATCGACGAAGTCGCTTTTTACCGGGCTTTTCTCCGGCACAACTCTGTAGGTCATTCCATCGAGTCTTAAATAATCCTGGAGACCGATATATGAATCATTTGAACAGGTTGAAGCAAAATAAATTGGTCTGTCCCAGCTATTGGATCTGATAATATCGAGAACGGCAATATCCTGTACCCTAATCCCTTTAACATTTCCAAATTGAATTGTGTTTGGAACTTTGAATGAAATTTTTCCTGTTTTAACTACTGATGAATCGGTCACATCAAATTTTTGAATAGCTTCGCTGGAAACCGGAATAGAAACAACATGCGGATCCCACTGGATCGGCTGGATATTATCAATTTGAGTATCAGACATTTGAAACTTAACTTTTTTATCTCCGTAAGGCTGTGCATCTTTTAGCTGCCTTAAATACCAGTTTGTATTTGCAAGGCTTAGGCAAACAACCCTTACGTCTCTGCGGACACCTTCAACATATTGCAGGTACCACAGAGGGAATGTATCGTTATCACCTCCGGTAAATAAAATTGCATCCGGCTTACAGCTTTGCAGAAGATTGTAAGATAAATCCCAAGGCAGCCAGTTTTTAGACCTGTCATGAGTAAAATAATTTACCCGCAGCATATGAACAGGTATAAATAATATTAAAATAGCTGCTGCGGTGTATCCGGTTATTCTTTTTAACTTAATATCTTTAACTTGTGCAATAATTAAATCGATCAGCTCCTTTGAACCAAGTGCAACCCAAATAGCAAATACAAAATAAGCACCGGCATAAAAATAATCTCTTTCCCTTGGCTGCGGCTGCTGCTGGTTTTGATAAAAGGCTGTCAGGTATCCCATGAAGATAAATAATATTAAAAACCATGCTGCCAGTTTCCAATCTTTTTTAAAATGGGAATAAAGACCCAGCAGACCAATTATAAAAGGAATTCCCCATAGTTCGCTCCAATTAACACCGCTGTCCTGGACAGTTGATTCTTTACCTACAAAATTCCATAAGAGATACCTGCTGAACATATGATTCATCTGGTAATTCCAAAAGAAATCAAGATCACTTGAATAGTTAGTATATGTCATCCTGTGCATCGGTTCATCTGAAAATCTTCTTTTGAAAATCGGAAAGTCACCGTATTGTTCCCTATTTAAATAGTATACAAGATCTTTGAAGTTATCAGGATTATTTTCATCCATCGGGGTTCCTTCATTAGCTCTTATAATAATCATTGAGTAGGTAGTAAATCCGATTAAAGTAAACAGTAAGCACAAAGCTGCCAGATTTAAAATTGATTTTTTATTTTTCTTTGCCCAGTAAACAAGGTAAAGCAAACCGGCCAGGATAACCAGGAAGATTACTAAATTTGTAATCGCAGAAGGTCCTCCAACTGCTAATAAAAAGGAAGGGAACAATTTTACAATACCCGGATAAGCAATTGCCAGAACAATCCCTCCGACAGCAATAGGGAAGTAGAATGAATTTTTGCTGAAAATCTGCTTTCTGAAAATAGCAATAAATACAGCGGTGATTCCAATCATAATCCATTTAAATCTTGAATCATATGCCTGATATTGTGCAGTTGAAGGGGGCTGCGAACTTGTTTGCGATGCCCACATAATTAAAGCAATTAAAGCTATAATGCCAATATGAAGAAGAAGAATAAAACCCGACTTTTTATACATCTCATCATCGGTAACATATCTTTTCATTACTACTACACCGATGAAAGTTAAAATAGCCAGGACACTCATGAGATGTACGCCTGCCGCTATTCCGATAATATAAGCCATTAAGACGATATACTTCTCATTTCCGGGTGTGTCAGACTTTTCAAGCCAAAGCATCATCAGCCAGACAATAAGTGCAAATAATAGAGTACTTAAAGCAAAGTAATTCGATTCAGTTGCGTTAAACCAGAAAGTATCGCAAAAAGATAAAGCTAAAGCACCGGTTGCAGCCGATAAATATGTTGTAAGCCTATCTGAAAAACCGGAATATTTTTCCTTTTTATAGTGTTCAATTATTCTAATTACAATTAAATAGAGAAGTAAAACTGTAAATGCTCCTGAAAGAACGGAAACAATATTTATCCTGAATCCAATATCGTTGGCAAATGGAATCATTGAAAAAATTCTTCCGACAATTAACCAGAATGGTCCGCCCGGCGGATGGGGAACCATCAAAGAGTACGATGCTGACGATATTTCTCCCGGATCCCAAAAAGATACCGAGCATTGAACTGTTAAAAATAATACTACCAGTGAAATTAAAAAGACCAGTGATCCGATTATCTTGCGTAGAGGATCGTTCTTCATATTCTTCCTTAAAATTGATTCAGATATTAAAATTAAATAAATGACAGATTATTTGCACTAACAAAATTAAAACAGGTGAAAAGATTTAGACGTGCTTTGATGCAAAAAGTTGCGTTTTAATGTTATTATTAAAGATAGGTAAGTTTATCCCCTGAGCTTATCCAGATAAATATTCAAATGCTCAATTTCTTTTTCATTTAGATTGGACATGAATTTTTCCATTTCATTTTCTTTCGGCTCTAGTTCTTTAAGAAGCTCCAATCCTTTATTTGTTATAAGTACATCCACATTCCTTCTATCATGCTGACAAATATCTCTTTCTACAAGTTCTTTTACTCTTAATTTTTCAACCAGTCTTGATACATCCGACATTTTATCCAGCATTCGTTCTTTTATTAATTTTACTGTTGCCGGATTCGGATGTTGACCTCTCAATATTCTTAAAATATTATACTGCTGAAGAGAAATATCATAAGTTTTAAGCAGTTTGGTCTGCTTTTCAATCATCCAGTTGTAAGTAAATACAATATTTACTATTGCCTTGTGATATTCATTCTTAAATTTTTTTTGCACTATTTCCGATTCAAGTTTCATAGACTATTAATTAATTCCAAATTATTTTATTGCTGTTGATTATATTGGAACTGCTGTGATTGTTATTAAATTTTCTAAGCAGGATTATTTCATTGATACATCAATTATAATAAAATCGGTATCGGATTCTGATCGAAATGAGAACTCATCAGCATCTAAAATTCCCGCTGCATCTTTCCGGGCAATTGTCTCACCGTTTAATTTAATGTTTCCATTTAATATAAACAAATAAGCCCCATTACCGGGATACTTAATTTTGTAATGAGCTTCATTTCCTTTTTCAAAATTTCCTATAGAAACTGCGGCATTTTGATGAATGCTTAAGATATCATCAGGCTTTATCCCCGAGACAACAGTCTTAATGTTATTTTTTCTTTCATCCGGAGAAAAATATTTTTGATCATATCCCGGTTTTATATTTCTTTCTTTAGGTATTATCCATAACTGCAAAAAATTTACTTTATTCTCATTTGAGTGATTAAATTCGGAATGAGTGATCCCACTTCCGGCGGACATGACCTGAATGTCTCCGGCCTTTATCACCGATCCAGTTCCCATACTATCTTTATGTTCAAGCTCGCCATCAAGAACAATTGAAATTATTTCCATATTATCATGAGGATGCTTACCGAATCCTTCACCGGGTTCTACAATATCATCATTTAATACCCTAAGCAGACCAAAACCCATTTTTTCAGGATTGAAATAACGTCCAAAGCTGAAGCTGTGACGGCTATGAAGCCATCCAAATTCTGTGACGCCTCTTTCTGCAGATTTGTACAAAATTGTTTTCATTTTATATTACTTCCAATTGTTTACAATTTTATTATACCATGCATCATAAATTTTTCCATAATTTGGCTGCAGCACAGATTAAATATTCTGTGCTGCAGCTTAAATTTATTCTTCAACCTTTACGACTTCAATATCGCAGTTTATATTAATATTTTTTCCTACAACTGCTCCGCCTGTTTCGATCAGGTTATTCCATTTTAATCCATAATCAAATCGATTAAGTGAACCTTTTACATTAAAACCCGCCCTTATATTGCCCCATGGATCTTTTATTTGACCTCCATAGGTAACATCTAATTCTACAGGCTTTGTAATATCTTTAATTGTCAAATCACCCAGCAATTTATATTTCTCATCGTTTATCTTCTCAACGGATGTGCTTTTAAATTTAATTGCCGGGAATTTTTCAACATCAAAGAAATCGGCTGAACGAAGATGGGTATCTCTATCATTATTACGTGTATCAACACTGCCACCCTCAATTTTTAATTCAACCTGGCTTGAAGAAAAATCTTCTCCCTCATTGGACAGATCGAAATCGAACTTATTGAATTGTCCTTCGACTTCAGCGATAACCATATGTTTAACTGAAAATTTAATTTTTGAATGAACTTCATCAATTTTCCATGAATGAGAAGTTACAACTTCTTCTGCAAAATTTTTTTGCGTTTCCATATCAACTCCTTCTTAATTATAATTATATGTGGTAATATAAGTGAAAACATTATAAGTTACAACATCAATTGGTTAAACATTTGTGCTCTGCGACAAACTATATTGAAATTCTAAAAACGGGATGAAAAAAAATGTTTTAAGAAAATTATCCCAGGTAGACTTTCAGATTCTGGCTCCTGGAAGAATGTCTTAGCCTTCGTAAAGCTTTTTCTTTAATTTGTCTAACCCTTTCTCTTGTAAGATTAAACATTTCCCCAATTTCTTCTAAAGTTGCAGAATTTTCAGAATTGATACCAAAATACAGTTTAATAACCTTTGCTTCTCTTTCACTTAACGTTGAAAGAACAGTCTCAATTTCATTTTTAAGCGACTCACTCATAAGATTATTATCGGGGTCAGGCTGTTTTGTATTTGCAATAACATCAAGCAGGCTATTATTTTTTTCTTCACCTTGTGAGAACGGCGCATCAATAGAAACGTGACGTCCAGCCATTTGTAATGTGTAGGCGATTTCATCCAGATCCATATCGAGTTCATTTGCCAGTTCGGTAAGATTAGGAATCCTATCATGTTCCTGTTCCAGCTGGCTGTATGCTTTTTTAACTTTATTTAAAGCGCCAACCCGGTTTAAAGGAAGCCTCACAATTCTGGATTGTTCGGCAATGGCCTGCATTATAGATTGACGGATCCACCAGACTGCGTAAGAGATAAATTTAAAACCGCGGGTCTCATCAAATCTTTTTGCAGCTTTGATTAAGCCGAGGTTGCCTTCATTAATCAAATCGCCTAATGAAAGACCTTGATTTTGGAACTGTTTGGCCACACTTACAACAAACCTTAGATTTGCCTTAGTAAGGATTTCGAGTGCATTTTGATCCCCTCTCTTAATCCTGATAGCCAATTCTATTTCTTGTTCTGGAGTTAATAAATCAACCTTGCCAATTTCCTGAAGATATTGATCAAGCGATTTACTTTCTCTGTTCGTAAATTGTTTTGTGATTTTCACAATTTCTCCCAATTAAAGTTAAGCCGGACAATTTGCAGTGTAATTAATTTGAATCTAAAATTTTTTAACAAAATTTTCAATAGACTGTTTATTATATTATAATTTATTTAAGGTTTAACTGTCTTAAGCAAGATTAAATATTTAATATCTAAAAATCAAATGTTTTTTAATTATAATTAATTCTTTTTATAATAAATGTATGAAAAATATTTTTTTTAACATGCTGCTGTTGTTTTTCTCTGTCTATTATTTTTTTGGCTGCACATCAAAAGAAATAATTAAAGAGAAAAAGCCCCTGGAAATAAAAATCGATTCTTTAAGAAGAGTAATAAAAACAAAGAGTTTTCCGTTTGTTATTCCTACTTCAACAAAACTTGATACTATCATAATTGATAATTCAAACAAATCGGTAGTTATAAAACTATCCAAAGAATTTTCTTATTATCCTTTCAGGGAAAAAAATGTTAGGAATATATACTCTTTATTCAAATCTTATCTTGGTGATCAATATAAAAGCTATGACTTTCATATTAGAACGATTGGCTATGATATTGAGGAGTTAATTCCCAATTACTATCGCACCGACTCTACCCATTATGACTACAGCAGAATACCACAGAAAAAAATACTCCCGGAAGAAGTTATTAGAAACATAAGTAAGAAATATTACGCAGAAAATGGTTTATTAAATAGAAATATAGCTTTGTGGCCGAGTCATGGCTGGTATCATGAAAATAAAGAGCAGAGATGGAAGTGGCAGCGCCCAAGATTATTTCAGTCAGTAGAAGATCTGCTGCCTTTCTCGTTTGTAAGTAAATATTTAATACCGATGATTGAAAATGCTGGTGCGAATGTTTTTGTGCCAAGGGAAAGAGATATTCAAAAAAATGAAGTGGTTATTGATAATGATGATCATATACCTGGTTCTTATATTGAAAACAGAAACGATCAGAATCATGTCTGGAAAGAAGGATTTGGAAAAGCATTTGCGGTGGGCAGTCCGCCATACCCGAGCGGATTAAATCCCTTTAAGCAGGGTACATATAGAATTGTAAAAGCTGATTCTATAAATTCTGCTGAAGCCGATTGGATACCAACTATTCCCGAAACAGGATATTATTCAGTTTATATATCATATGTCTCTTTACCTAATGGTATTAACGATGCTCATTATACCGTATTTCATGCTGGTGGAAAAACAGAATTTTTAATTAACCAACAGATTGGCGGAAGAACATGGGAATATCTTGGAGAGTTTAAATTTTTTAAAGGATATCATCCTGAAACCGGAAAAGTTGTTCTTACAAATAATAGTAAAGATTTTAAAAATTTAATTGTGTCAGCTGATGCTGTTAGATTTGGCGGTGGAATGGGAATTATTTCCCGGGATGGAGCTGCAAGCGGAAGACCTAAATTTGAAGAAGGTGCAAGGTATTGGCTTCAGTATGCAGGCATGCCCGATACTTCAGTATATGATCTCAATGATGAACAAAACGATTATAATGATGATTACCAGAGCAGGGGGGAATATGTAAATTATCTTTATGGTATACCTTATGGACCAAACAGAAATAGAAATGTAAAAGGGCTGGGTATTCCTATTGATCTTTCATTGGCTTTTCATACCAATGCAGGAATTACTACTAACGATACAACTTTCGGCACCATGGCAATCTACAGTATAGAAGATATCGGAACTTCCAAAGTTTTTCCTGATGGTGTCTCGAGATTAGCAAACAGGGATCTCGCTGATATTGTTCAATCACAAATTGTTCATGAAGTCAGGCTGAAGTATGATACCGCATGGAACAGGAGAATCCTTTTAAATTCAAAATATAGTGAGGCGGCCCGGCCCAATGTACCATCAATGCTGCTTGAGCTTTTATCGCATCAGAATTTTCTTGATATGAAATTTGCGCTTGATCCAAGGTTTCAGTTTGATGTTTCAAGGGCAATCTACATAGGAATTTTAAAATTTCTTTCTGTCCAGGATGATTTCAAATTTGTTGTGCAACCTTTACCGGTTACTCACTTCTGTTCCGGATTAACTGATGATACTGTAAGCTTAAAATGGGAACCCGCACTTGATCCCCATGAATCGACTGCTGTTCCGGATAGATATATTGTCTACACAAGGATCGGAAAGGGAGGTTTTGATTCAGGACAACTTGTAAATAAGCCGGAAATGAAACTTACTATTGAACCGGGGAAAATCTACAGCTTTAAAGTAACAGCGGTAAACAATGGGGGAGAGAGCTTTCCTTCAGAAATCTTATCTGTTTATAAAGCTCAAAATAACAGGAAGCCTGTTTTAATAGTTAATGGATTCGATCGGATCTCACCACCGGCTTCAATTAATGCCGGAAGTTTTTCGGGATTCTTAAACTTTATTGATGCAGGTGTTAATTATAAAAAAGATGTAAGCTTTACCGGCACTCAATATGATTTTGATACAGCTTCGAAATTTATATCAAATGATTGGCCTGGACATGGTGCCAGCAATGCTGATTATGAAACTACTGTTATTGCTGGGAATAGTTTTGATTATCCTATTATCCACGGGGAATCTTTAGCAGCTAACGGTTTCTCTTTTGTCTCTTCAAGTAAAGATGCAGTAATGGATTCTTCAGTTGATTTGAAAAGCTATAAGTTTGTTGATCTAATTCTCGGAGAAGAAAAATCAACTCGTTGGGAAAGAGCATATTTTGATTCTACGGCTGGAATTCAATTTGAAGCTTTTCCCAAAAAACTAATCAAAAAAATTAAAGGTTACTGTTCTATCGGCGGTAATTTATTTATATCGGGCGCCTACGTTGGAAGTGATTTATATTTTAGCAGGGATACCAGCGACATAAAATTTGCCAATGATTATTTAAAGTTTAACTGGGATGCTGATCATGCTTCGAAAACAGGCAATGTGCATTCGTCCGGCTTTAGCTTTTTACCCGGTTTTAATTTTACGTTTAATGTTAAACAGAACGATTCAATTTATGCGGTTGAAGCACCCGATGCAATTGTACATACCGATGAAAGCAAAACCATATTGAGATATTCTGAAAATGAATTCAGCGCAGGAACTGCTTATAAAAATAATTCCGGAGTAATCGTCTTCGGTTTTCCTTTTGAAACGATTTTAGGACAATATGACAGAGATCAAATAATGAAAGCCATACTTCAATATTTCCACTTAATGTAAACATAAGCATTCAGTAAATTGTATGTATATTGCCTGGATAGATAAAAAACATTCAACCAATCACTCATACACTTTAAAAATATTAATGAATTGGTAATAAATATATAGCCTTATCAAAATAAACTTCCTATTTTTAATAGAGTGAATTTTGTGATGGATTTTGAAAAAGGCATTACTGGCTTTTAAAAACTTTAAGCAACTACCGTTTAATTATTTTTTAAAGTATTGAAAGAGAGATCGGAATGAAATTCATTAAGCTCTTGATTTTACTTACACCGTTTTTATTCTTTTCTTGTTCAACTTCCTATAAAAATGTTTTCCCCACATTAAATGACGGGAAATACGATAGTGAATTTCCATATATGGCAGCTTCCAAACAGCTGGAAGAAATCAGTAATACGATACAGAGAGTAAATTGTATTGCATTCTATAATTCTTATCAATTAAAAGATGACAGCAAAATTAAAAAATCCGAATTAAATGAAAAAACAGTAAATAATAATTTAAAGGGGAACATTTTTTATGAAAGAACCAGCTCGGGAACTGCAGCAATATTATCAAAAGAAAATGGTTATATTGCCTTATTAACTGCAGCTCATGTTGTTAGTTTTCCCGATACAATAATAACATATTTTTCTGATGTAAACGGTTTGTATACCGATTATGTAGAAAGCATATCAATTAAACAGAGTCAAAAAAATTATATCGCCGGTTTTCCAAACGGCAGTGAAGTTAATGTATTATTAATAAATGATGATATAGATGTTGCAATACTCGGAAATCAATATAAACCTTCTTTCTCTATTTCATTACATGTATTTAATTATCCAAACGGAAATGCAAAGGAATTAGATTGGGGCAACTTTGTATATTTTTTTGGTTATCCATTAAATTATAAAATGATATCAAAAGGAATAGTAAGCAGCCCTTCGTATGATAAAGAAGGCAGCTTTTTAATTGACGGTGTAGTAAACAGGGGATTCAGCGGGGGAATAGTTTTGGCTGTAAGAGATGGTGTTCCTAATTTTGAATTAGTTGGTATTATACAATGGATGCCGGAGGAAACTTTTTCTGTATTGACTCCGCCCAAGTCTTTAACTAATTATAATAAGTTAATTCCTTATCATGGTAGTGAATATGTTGATCAACTGAGATTTTATAAATATGGTATTACTAAAGTGATACCTATTAATGTTATTGAAAATTTCATAAGAAAGAATGAAAATTATCTGATACAAAAAGGTTACGATTTAAAGAATTTTTTCCGTCAGAAATAAACTGAAGTTTTGCAGTTCATTTCCATTTAAATGTTATTATTTGGTAAACTTTGCAAGGAATATTTATTATAAATAAGTTCGAATCGGATCCCCTAAACGAAAAGAAAGAATTACCAGGGAGAAGAAGTATCGAAACTGGATTCAATTCCATCCATTGCCTGGGAATGCGCATGCAACTCATTCAGCTTATGAATAATAAGCAGTATTGACTTCCTTTTCTCTTCAATTAATTCTGAAATAAAAGAAGATACTTCAGGTAAATTACATTCAGTTACAACACCTTCATAAAAGCGCACCATCGCTGCTTCTTTTCTTAAAGCATCGCTCAGCATCGCACATGTATTTCTGCACGTATGCTTGCATTTAATTTCATCTTCACTCATATTAACCTCTACTGCAAGGTTGTTTTAATTTATAGTTTATTCTTTTTAGTTATTTAGCTTACTTGAATCGATTCCGCAATTAATTTCTTCCCGATCTCCAATGCTTGTTCATTCAACGGAATAAGATGATGATGTCTTTCAGGCAATACTTTTTTTAAAGCTTGAATAATGTTTTCAATTTTTACAATAGGTCTTTTTTCTAAAAATGCACCCACCATTATCATATTTGCAACTTGTTTCTTTCCCAGTTTTTGTGCTTCCTTATTAGAAGGAATACCAATTATTTCTATATCAGGACGTTCAGGCGGATTTATTATTGTTGACTCTTCATACATTAAAAGTCCGCCTTCTTTTACACTGTTTTCAAATTTTTCAAGTGACGGCTGATTAAGAATTATAGCTGAATCAAATTTTGAAATTATTGGAGAGCTTATCCTGTGTGAAGAAACTATGGTAATACAGTTTGCAGTTCCGCCTCTCATTTCAGGTCCATATGATGGCATCCAGCTAACTTCTTTATTTTCAATCATTGCAGCGTAGGCAATTATTTGTCCCATTGAAAGAACTCCTTGCCCGCCGAATCCTGCAAAAATAATTTCATGTTCCATTATGAATTCCTTTAATTATTTTTAGGGACTTTTATATCACCAAGCGGATATAGAGGAAACATATTTTCTTCGAGCCATTTATTAGATTCAAACGGAGTCATTTTCCATCCCGATGGACAATTGGATACAACTTCAATAAATGATGTCCCTTTCTTTAAATTCTGATTCTCAAATCCCTTTTTAACAGCTTTTTTTAATTTCCGCACAGCGTTAGCATTAAGCACTGCCTGACGTGTTACATAATAAGCTCCCGGTAATTGAGATATCAATTCAGTAATCTTCAAAGGATAACCAATCGCTGATGATTCTCTTCCATATGGTGAAGTTGATGTTACCTGACCAAGTAAAGTAGTAGGAGCCATTTGCCCGCCGGTCATTCCGTAAATTGCATTATTAATAAAAATGATTAAAATATTTTCACCGCGATTAACTGTATGTATTGTTTCTGCAGTTCCGATAGCTGCAAGATCTCCATCGCCTTGATATGAGAAAACATATCTATCGGGTAATACTCGTTTAATACCTGTTGCAACCGCACTTGCTCTTCCGTGAGCAGCTTCCTGCATATCAATATCCATATAATTATAAGCAAAAACAGAACAGCCAACCGGTGCAACACCAACTGTATTATCCTGTATTCCCATCTCTTCAACAACTTCCATTATAACCCTGTGCACAACACTATGTCCGCAGCCGGGACAATAATGAAACGCTGTTTCAGTTAATGTTGAAGGTTTTTTATAAACTACTTCAAGTTCATCTAATTTTAATTCACTTTCCATCAGTCACCTCTAAACTTCGCTTAAATGTTTTTCAAGAAGAATTTCGATCTCTTCAACCACATCTTCGGGAGAAGGAATCATTCCGCCCATTCTTCCTTTATAATGAACCGGGCATCTGCCATTAGCCGCTAACGCTACATCCTCAACCATCTGTCCTGCATTCATTTCAACGGTAAGCATAAATTCAACTTTTAAAGCCAGCTCTGAAATTATTTTTTTAGGGAAAGGATATAAAGTGATTGGTCTTAGTAATCCGACACGCAAACCTTTTTCCCTGGCAAGATCAACAGCTTTCTGGCAAATTCTGGATGAAAGTCCGAATGCTACTAAAAGTATTTCAGCATCGGTTGTATTGAATTCTTCAAATCTTACTTCGTCCTGAATCTTAATATATTTTTCCTGAAGATGAATATTAATTTGTTCCATTTTTTCAGGTTCAATAAATAAAGAAGTAATTATATTTCTATCCCTGTCTTTTGTTTTTCCTGTAGTTGCCCATGGAGCTTCACTATAGGGTAATGAATCTTCCGCAGGCAATGCAACTTTTTCCATCATTTGACCTAAAGCACCATCAGTTAAAATCATTGCTGGGTTTCTGTATTTTTCTGCAAGCCTGAAAGCATCAAAAACAAAATCGGCCATTTCCTGGACGGAAGCAGGAGCTAAAACAATTAAATGATAATCTCCATGTCCACCTCCTTTAACAGCCTGCCAGTAATCTCCTTGCGAAGGCTGAATTGTACCGAGACCCGGGCCGCCCCTATTTACATTTACAATTAAGCAGGGAAGCTGTGCAGAGGCAATATAAGATATTCCTTCCTGCATTAAACTAATTCCGGGCGATGAAGAAGAAGTCATTACTCTTGCACCAGCTCCGGCTGCACCAAAGATCATGTTAATTGCTGCCAGTTCGCTTTCGGCCTGAACAACAGTCCCTTTTCTTTTAGGTATTTCTCTGGTAAAATACTCAAGCACTTCCGACTGAGGAGTAATCGGATAACCAAAATATGCATGAATTCCGGCTCTTATTGCGGCTTCGGCAAGAGCCTCATTCCCTTTCATCAAACGAATATCTTCGTTTTTGTTTAAATTTTTTTCCATGTTTTTATCCCACTTTTTTGAGCAGAAATTATACGGCTTTTTTTAGAACCGATTTTGGCTGCCGGTAAACAGTAATAGCAACATCAGGACATACTAGTGCACAATTAATGCAGCCAGTACAGTTATCCTGAATTAATTCCGCAAACCGATAGCCTTTAATATTGATTTGTGAAGATAACCCAAGACTATCCTGAGGACATGCAGTGATGCATAATTCACATCCTTTGCAAATATCCCGTTCTATTACAACGGTTCCCCTAATCATGGTTAAACTCTTTTTTGTTTAAGATTATTTTTTTATTAAATCTGCAATCGCAATATATATGCCATTATTGGCCATCAATTTTTTTGTCTTAAAGTCGCTAATTATTGTCGGATTAATAATAGGATTGCCATAAATAAGAATTGTTTCAAAGGCTATTCTCTTAATTTAGAGAGGAATATATAATCCAGGAATAAAAAGCAAGTACCTAATCGTATAAAAAATCAACAATATGTGGATTTTAATTTTTAGCTGGTCATTATGAAAATTTAATCAGGCTGCGCTTCCGAATATTATATAATGAAATATTTATCAAATAATCCTTATAAAATTATTATTAATTATCTTTATAAATTTTTTAATCATATATAAATTCCAATAAAAAACAAGAAAAAGTTGATTTTTGCCTTTTTCTAATGAAAATCACAATAATTTTATTGAAAAGGTGTTTACATTAAACTAAATTGCATAGGTAATGGAAAAAGTTTTTTTTACAAAAATGAGCGGTGCAGGTAACGATTTTATCGTTATTGACAGTAATGAAAATCCGGATTTTTTATTAGAGCCCGGTGTTATTGCAAAATTGTGCGACAGAAGAAACGGTATTGGTGCAGATGGTGTTATCACTATATCTGATTTGGATAATTATGATTTCAAGATGGATTATTATAATTCGGACGGTTCTACTAAGACTTTGTGCGGAAACGGGGCAAGGTGTGCAATTAAGTTTGCACAATCAAGCAACAGGTTAAAGAATGGAAAAGCATCTTTTATTGCTAACCAGGATACTTATTCAGGAGAGGTTCTAAGCGGTCAGGAAGTAAAATTTAATTTGAATACGCCGAAAGATATTTCAGGTAACCTGAAAATAGATGCAGCAGGACAGCATATTAACTATTATTATACAAATACTGGTTCTCCGCATGTAGTTATCAAAATTGAAGAAATATTAAGTGAACCGGAAAATAAAAATTCATTCTATAGAGATATTAATGATGTCCCGGTTTTTGAAATTGGTAAAGAAATAAGATATCATAAAAATTTTTTACCCGGCGGAACCAACGTTAATTTTATTAAAATACTTGGTAGTAAAATTTTGATCCGTACTTATGAAAGAGGAGTGGAAGACGAAACGCTTGCCTGCGGAACCGGTTCAGTTGCATCTGCTGTAATTGCATCATTGTTTTTTAATATAGAACCTCCTATAATATTATTAACAAGAGGAGGAGACGAATTAGTCGTTAATTTCAAAGTCGAAAGAAATAATATATTGAACTTATCTCTTTCAGGTCCGGCTAAAATAATATATTCAGGTAATTTTTTATTAAATGCATTTTCTTAAACATTGGAGAGCAAATGTCTAAAGTTATATTCAATATTCAATATGAAGTAAATCCAGCAAAGAGAGATGAATATTTAGGGGTAGTAAGAGAACTTAAAAATCTTCTTAAATCAGAAGGATTGGAAAGCTATGCTGTTTATGAGGTAAAGGGCAAGCAAAATCATTTTCAGGAAATTTATACATTCTCTTCTCCCGAAGCATATGAACAGTTTGAAGATGATCAAAATGAAAGGACAAACATCCTTATTAATAAACTGAATGACCTCACAAAAGATAATTCTACTAAGTATACTACATTATATGAAATAGTTGAAAATTAATTTAAGCGGCATTATGCCGCTTTATTAATTAAACTGGAAACTTAATTCTATTTTGCACATCTTAATAATTAATGAATAAAAAGCTTCATACAATTTATATCTGGTCATTTTTTATAATCGGAATTCTTGTAACGTTGTTACTGGGGATAAATGGTTATCAATATTATTCAGCATCAATTGAAAACAGGGTTTTTCTTCCACAGCATGCACTGCTGAAGCCAAGTGGTTTTATCGGGCATGGAGTTGGAATCTTAGGCTCACTCATGATGATAGCCGGGGTTGCTGTTTATATGGTTAGAAAAAGAATAAGAATTTTTTTTAAATTAGGTTACCTGAAAAATTGGCTCGAACTGCACATATTTTTATGCAGTGTTGGTCCGGTATTGGTCTTATATCATACTGCTTTTAAATTCGGTGGAATTGTTGCTGTAAGCTTCTGGAGTATGGTGGCCGTTGTTTTAAGTGGTGTAGTCGGTAGATTTTTATATGTTCAGATTCCTCATACAATACAGGGGCAGGAATTAAGTTTAAAAGAGCTGAATCAAATAAATGATAATTTGACTTTACATTTAAAGAATGATTTAATGGTTAATGAGGGATTAATTTTAAAGTTAAATGAATTTTCCTCGCTCGATAAATATAAACGTATAAAATTCAGTACAAGTTTTCTTTTTTTAATTAAAGATTATTTTGGTATTAAAAGCATTTTGAAGGAACTTAAATTAGAATTAAAAAAATTAACAGTAACACCGAAGCAATATTCAGATATTCTTAAAGCCTCTAAAAACAAACTGGTTATATCCAAAAGAATTGGAATGCTTCGTACTATGCAGAAGTTTTTTAAATACTGGCATATTGTGCATTTGCCTTTTGCAATTACTATGTTTGTTATTATGTTTATACATGTGGGTGTAACAATTGCTTTTGGTTATAAATGGATTTTCTAACAGGAGAATAATATGAGATTTAAACCGCTGTATGCTTATTTAGGTTTGGTAGTAATTTTGGTTGTTATACTGATGTTGTTCACTCAAAAAAATAAAAGTAATGAAGCACCAGCGGATATCACTAGCCAGGAAATGCCTAACGATGATATCCATAAAGGATTACAAAATGGAGAAGCTCCGGGTAAGAGTAATGTATCTGCGGATATTATTCACAAAATGGAAGAATTGAAAAAAGAAGCTGAAGAAAATCCTAATGATACCTTAAAGATTAAAGAATATGCTGACTTTCTTACCGAGGCACATAAACCCGATGAAGCAATCAAGTATTATCAGAAGATATTAAAAATAGATCCCAAAAGAACCGATGTTTTTTTTGCGTTATCCTTTATATATTACAACAAACATGATTATGATAAATCTGAGGAGTATACGAATAAAATTTTATCTTATGACAAAAACAATCCGTTAGCTTTATATAACCTCGGTGCTATTTCGGCGACTAAAGGAGATAAGAATACTGCGAAAGAGATCTGGAATGGAATTATTACAAAATATCCAAATTCTGAAGCAGCCAAAACAGCAGAAGAATCTTTGTCCAATTTGAATAATTAAAAAATTTTTTATATTTTTTATGTAAATTTTGCAGGGTAATTACCAAATTATCAATAATAAAAGGGTATTTTACATTTCCAAATTTTGATACTGCGTTAAAAAGCTGGTTTAATATACTAGCATAATTCTTGCGTTTAATTATTTTTCATTAAAAAATTTTATATATCCCGATTGGAAGTATTGCTCGAAAATACGGTAAGCTATTTTATAATTTTATTGATGGCCGGATCCATTCTTTTTTATTACCTGCGGAAAAAAAAGAAAAGAACTATATCCACATATGAAAAAATTGAAAAAGCCAAAGAGCTTGGTCTTTTTGAACCTTTGTCGCTTCACCCGGTAGTCGATACAGAAACCTGCATCGGAAGCGGTGCCTGCATTGCTGCCTGCCCCGAAAGAGATATTTTCGGTTTAGTAGATGGACATGTAAAAGTTATTAATGCTTCCAGGTGTGTTGGACATGGTGCTTGCTTTCATGCATGCCCGGTTCAGGCAATTACTTTATTTATTGGAACTGAAAAAAGAGGAGTAGAACTTCCGCATGTCTCCCCTGATTTTGAAACAAATATCCCGGGGTTATATATTGCAGGGGAATTGGGCGGAATGGGATTAATCAAGAACGCCGTTGAGCAGGGTAAACAAGCAGTTGAAAATATTTCAAGGAAGACAAAACCTTCATCTCAAGCCGATTATGATTTGATTATTGTGGGCGCAGGACCTGCAGGAATATCAGCATCGCTGGCTGCAAAAAAAAATAATCTTAAATATTTAACTGTTGAACAGGATAATCTTGGCGGAACTGTCTTTAATTTTCCGCGGGCTAAAGTTATCATGACTTCGCCGATGGATCTTCCACTTTATGGAAAAGTGAAATTATCTGAGACTTCAAAATCAGAGTTATTAGATATGTGGGATGATATATTAATTAAAAATAAAATTGTAATTAAGGAACAGGAAAAAGTTGAAGAAATACAAAAACTAAATAATCATTTCGAAGTGAAAACCAGTAAAAGTGTTTACAAATCGAGATTCGTTTTGCTTTCAATAGGCAGAAGAGGATCCCCAAAGAAATTAGGAATTCCCGGAGAACAGAAGGTAAAAGTCTATTATAGATTACTGGAACCAGAGTTAATTAAAGAGACTAAAGTTCTGGTTGTCGGTGGCGGCGATTCAGCAATTGAATCTGCATTACTTTTAACTGGCGAAAATAATGAGGTTACTATTTCTTACCGCGGCAATAATTTTTCAAGAATTAAACCCGGGAACCTTGACAAAATAAGCAAAGCTGAATCGGAGGGTCGTGTAAGAATCATTTTTAACTCTAATGTTAAAGAAATAAAAGACACATCTGTTGTATTAGCAATTAATGAAATGGAAGAAGTAGAAGAAATAAAAAATGACCTGGTATATATTTTTGCCGGAGGAATTCTTCCAACCGAATTTCTGGAAAAGATAGGTATAAAAATCACTAAAAAATTTGGTGAAGCAGTCTTATCGCATAAGAACTAAGTATTCAAATTTTAATATAATTTACGGAGCTTGCAGTATTTGTCCGGCAAAGCGAGAAAAGAATATTTATATAAAGTTCTTTTAATAACAATAGTTTTCATCGCCTCTGGTCTCGGATGTCAAATATTCGGCCAGATTTCTCCGGGTGATTTAACAACTGCTCATTCAAAGCTGGAAGGAATGAGTAATTGTACAAAATGTCATGTGCTTGGAGAAAAAGTAGTTAATTCTAAATGCCTCGATTGTCACACAGAAATTAAAAATTTAATGGAAGAAGGAAAAGGATATCATTCAAGTTCCGATGTTAAAGGGAAAGATTGTGTAAAATGCCATAGTGAACATAACGGGAGAGAATTCAGAATTATTAATTTTGATCCGAAAAAATTTGACCATAGTAAAACGGGTTATACTTTAACAGGAAAGCATGCTGAGATTGATTGTAACGCTTGTCACCAGCCAAAATTTGTTTCCGGTAAAAATTTTAAAAGAATAAATAATACTTACCTTGGCTTGACAGAAAATTGTTTTTCATGTCATGAAGATTACCATCAGAACACTTTAGGTAATGATTGCAGCTCATGCCATAATACAGTAAGCTTTAAGCCTGCTGCCGAATTCGATCATTCAACAGCTGCTTTTAAATTAACCGGAGCACATGTAAAAGTAGATTGTATAAAATGTCATATTAAAGAAAAAAGAAGAGGCAAAGATTTTCAGGTATTTAAAAGTGTTTTATTTGAAAGCTGTGAATCATGCCATAAAGATGTTCACAAAGGGAAATTCGGAAAAAATTGTACAGGCTGTCATTCTACTATTTCATTTAAAGATATAAACAAAAAAGAATTTAATCATGATAAAACAAAATTTCCTCTCAGAGGAGCTCATAAAAATGTAAAGTGTTCTGATTGCCATGGAAATGATTTAACTTCAAAGCCGAAATTTATTAATTGTACAGATTGCCACAAAGATGCTCACTTCGGAGAGCTTACTTTTAACAAAGTAATTAGAGATTGCAAGGATTGTCATTCAGTTGAAGGTTTTAAAATTACCAGTTTTTCTATAGCAGATCATGATCTTAACGAATTTAAATTAACCGGTGCCCATTTAGCGGTACCATGCAGATCATGTCATTTTAAAGAAGAATTAAAACAGTGGCATTTCAAAAATATCGGTTTGAATTGTATTGATTGTCATAAAAATGTTCATGGAAATGAAATAAATGAAAAGTTCATGCCTCAAAATAAATGTTCTTCATGTCATTCAACAGATAGCTGGGAATTAATTTCTTTTAATCATGATCTTACAGGCTTTAAACTTGAAGGAAAGCATCAAACTGTAAAATGTAAAGATTGTCATGAAAATAAAACCGATGATGGTCAAGTTGAATTCAAATTTGCCTCTCTGAAATCTAATTGTCAGACATGTCATCAGGATATTCATTTTGGGCAATTTAATTCAGAAGAGAACGGAAATGAAAACGTTTGTACAAACTGCCACGGGTTTAACAATTGGAAACCGGTTAGATTCGATCATGAAAAAACGGCATTCCCTTTAAAAGGAGCTCATGAAAAATTATTCTGTTCCTCATGCCATAAGAAAGTCAGGGAAAACGGAAATGTATTTATTAAATATAAATTAAAAGATCTCAAATGCGCATTCTGTCATTCGTAGTATTTTTTATTATCGGAGCTATTTATGTATTTCCGCAATCTCCGCACGGAAAAAATTTAAATTTGGATTGCGCATTCTGCCATGAATCGACTAATTGGAAAATAATACCTAAGCATATAAAATTTGATCATAATAAAGGGACATCTTTTAAATTAACCGGACAGCATCAGGAAGTTAATTGTCAATCCTGTCATAAAAGTTTGATTTTTTCTGAAGTTGAATCAGAATGCATTTCCTGTCATAAGGATGTTCATCAAAATACATTAGGGCCTGATTGCGAAAGATGTCATACAACAAATACATGGATTGTATCCAATATTATTCAGATTCATCAGAACAGCCGTTTTCCGCTTGTCGGTGTACATCAAAATGTTGATTGCCTCAGCTGTCATGCAGGATATGATAATTTGCGTTTTACTCCCCAGAGCATTTCTTGTTTCAGTTGCCATGCTAAGCAATTCTATGCTACAACATCACCGAATCATGTTCAATCTAATTTCTCAACTAATTGTGAGGATTGCCATAGTTTGACGAGTTTTACCTGGGGCAGCACTAATTTTGACCATAGTTTCTTTCCGCTTGTAGCAGGTCATAATATTGCCAATTGTTTTAGTTGTCATGTGCAGGGTAATAATTTTAAAGGTTTAAGTACTGATTGTTATTCGTGCCATAAGCAGCAGTATTTACAGACAAAAAATCCTGATCATGTTCAGGCTAAATTTTCAACAACATGTCAGGATTGCCATAATATTAATAGTTTTACCCAGGCAACTTTTAATCACAATACAACAGGATTCTCTTTAACAGGAGTTCATGCCGGTGTTTCATGTCAGTCATGTCATATATCCGGTTATGTAAATACTTCAAGCGACTGTTATTCATGTCATAGTAAAGATTTTGCAGCTGCAACTGATCCGAATCATACAACCCAGGGATTTCCGCATGATTGTTCACAATGTCATTCAACTGCAAGTTGGAACGGAGCTGCATTTGATCATAACACAACCGGTTTTGCATTAACCGGTGCTCATGCGACAGTTACATGTCAATCATGTCATTCTGCCGGATATACTAATACATCAAGTGATTGCTATTCATGCCACAATAACGATTTTGCAAAAACAACTGATCCGAATCATGTGACTCAAGGTTTCTCGCATAATTGTTCGCAATGTCATTCAACAACGAGCTGGGGTGATGCGAACTTTAATCACAGCACGACAGGTTTTGCATTAACCGGCGCTCATGCAACAGTTACCTGTCAATCATGCCATTCTGCCGGGTATACTAATACGTCAAGTGATTGCTATTCATGCCACAATAACGATTTTGCAAAAACGACTGATCCGAATCATGTGACTCAAGGTTTCTCACATGATTGTTCACAATGTCATTCAACAACGAGCTGGGGTGATGCGAACTTTAATCACAGCACGACAGGTTTTGCATTAACCGGCGCTCATGCAACAGTTACATGTCAATCATGTCATTCTGCCGGATATACCAATACACCAAGTGATTGCTATTCGTGTCATAGTAATGATTTTTCAGCTACTACAAATCCTAATCATGTTTCCCAGGGATTTCCGCATAATTGTTCGCAATGTCATTCAACAACAAATTGGAGCGGAGCTGCATTTGATCATAGTACAACAGGCTTTGCATTAACCGGTGCTCATACAACGGTCACTTGTCAGTCATGCCATTCGGCCGGATATACCAATACTCCAAGTGATTGCTATTCTTGTCATAATAGTGATTATGCAGGAACCACAGATCCTAATCATGCAACTCAAGGTTTTTCTCATGATTGTTCGCAGTGTCACTCAACAACAAATTGGGATGATGCGAATTTTGATCATAGTAAAACCGGTTTCCCATTATTAGGTGCACATGCAACTGCAGCTTGTCAATCATGCCATACATCCGGTTATGCAACTCCTCCGCCGATAAATTGTTACAGTTGTCATCAGGCTAAATATCAAGCAGCTACTAATCCTGGCCACACGGCTGCAGGGTTGCCTCAAACCTGTCAGGATTGTCATAATACAACAGCATGGTCACCATCTACATTTAACCACACAAATACAGGCTTTAGTTTAACAGGCGCCCATGTTTCTTTATCCTGTTCGTCATGTCATAAAGGAACGGTGTCAGGATTAACAACCGATTGTTATTCATGTCATAGTCAGGATTATTCAAATACAACAAATCCGCCGCATAGTTCTCAAGGATTTCCTCATGATTGTACTCAATGCCATTCAACTACAAACTGGAGCGGAGCGACCTTCGACCATAGTACAACCGGGTTCTCCTTAACAGGTGCACACACTAGTGTATCATGCCAATCATGTCATACATCCGGTTACGCTACTGCACCGCCTACTAGTTGCTATAATTGCCATACTGCTGATTATAACAGCACCACAAATCCGCCTCATCAGTCAGCAGGTTATCCGACAGATTGTACACAATGTCATTCTACTTCAGCATGGTCACCATCAACATTTAATCATACGCAGTATTTCCCTCTTACCGGGCGACACAATGTATCTTGTGAAAGCTGCCATCAAACAACTTCAAATTTTGCTATTCATTCCTGTAATACCAGTTGTCATCAAAATGCGCATCATCAAAATGAGGATTGTTATAATTGCCATAAAACCGGTAATGGAGATTAAATGAATTATGAAATTAATGTTTATGAATAAAAAGAAAATAAAAATAGTTTTATTAATTATTATCTCAATTTTTTCATCTGCTACATTAGCTGCAAAAGAAAAATATAAAAAGGATGGAAAAATTTCATTTGTTACTTCACAAAACATTTATGTAAGATTTGAAAACACAGAAGGTATATCATCCGGAGATACTGCCTATTATAATTATAATGGAAAATTTATTCCTGTAATGGTAGTTAAATTTTTGTCTACAACTTCTTGTTCAGGAGAAAAAATCAGTAAAGTAAATTTGAAAGTTGGTGATAATATTTCAGTCCGGGTTACAAAGGATGAAACTGAAATTTTAACATTAAAAAAAGCGGGAAATGAGAAGGACACAAATTTAGTTAATGATGCTCCGCAACAAGAAAGAAGAAAAGATAAAATTAAAATTCCGGCAAACCGTTCAAATTTATACGGCAGTTTCACTGCAAATTCTTTTTCGGGCTTTGCAAACTACGCAAATAGTGTCGGAACGCAGAGCTGGCGGTATACGCTTAACCTGCATGCAGAAAACATCGGCGGTTCACCTTTCACATTTACAAACTACATGAATTTCTCTTATTTAACGTCAAATTGGAGCAATATAAAAACTAATGTCTTTAATAATCTGAAAATATATGATCTGTCGATAGGTTATAAGGTGAATAAATTCAGTATTTGGCTGGGAAGGCACATGAACAATAATATTTCAAGTGTCGGACCGATTGACGGATTACAAGTTGAAAAGGGATTTGGAAAATTTGCCTTCGGAGGTGTAATCGGATCAAGACCTGATTTTTTACATATGGGACTTAATTCAAATTTATTTGAATACGGAGCTTATATTTAATAGAATAGATACAATTAGTAATAGAATAATGCAAAGCTCTGTTGCAATTTTCCAGCAATCAAATCATAATAAAACAGACAGAAGATTTCTATATCTTCAACATAATAACAACATAGTAAATAATTTATATCTGTTTTTTTCATCTGAAATTGATCTTTTCAAACTGCAGAATAATAAAGCACAAAGTGATTTTTCTTTGACAAGTTTATATTTGTCAACACAATATACTCCTGTCAGATTACTGACTATTAATTTGTCTTATGATGCAAGAAGAAGTGTAATTTATTATGAAACTTTCAAAAGTCTGTATGATAGTCTTTTTGAAAATCAATTAAGACAGGGACTTAGACTTAGCTTTTTTATCAGACCTTTCCGAGGGATATTTTTAAATTTAGGAGGAGGATATAGCTTTCAAAAAGGGGACATAAAACCCTCAAGGAATTTTAATATTTCTGTTACAAAATCTGATATTCCTTTTCTTGATATATCTGCATCTCTTACTTTTAACAGGATTTTCAGCAGCTATCAATCCGGATCTGTATACGGTATTACTTTAACTAAATATATTCCATTTAATTCTACTACTATTTCGGCCGGGGTTTCAAAATTACAATATAACTTCGGAAATTTTACTGGCAATATCGATCAAAAAATTTTGACATTACAAATTTCTACAAAACTAGTTAATCATATATATTTCAATATTTATTACGAAGGTGATTTTCAGGGGAAAACGACCTTCGGGAGACTTATGGCAGGCATCAATTATAGATTTTAACTTGAAAAAAATTCTTTTAATTAAACATCAGTTAATATATGTCAGGGGACATTTCAAAATAAAGATGCGAATATCATAATTCTTATTGGCTTGATTCGAAGGTTCCAACTTATTTTAATTTAATAACTCAAAAGAAATTTATTGGGAGGTTGTATGCAAAGGAAGATGTTTTTAGTCTTTTTATCTCTATTAGTTATCCCTTTTTATCTTTATTCGCAGGAAAAGGAAGTAAAAAGAACAGGCGGATATGCGAGGTTCCTGAGTTTAGGAAATAATCCTTATATAATTGATCCTGAAGCCATAAAGACAAATCCTGCCTGGGGCTCCTACTATTATGATTTTCTGTGGGGAGATATCGGTTCAAATGCCGGTGATAATTTTGGTAATTCGAGCAATGGCCAGTTTGCCGGTGTTAATTTCGCACTTAATAAAAAATTTACATTAGGCTTAATGTTAACAAGGAATGACTTCAATACATTTTCAATCGGAAAACTGGATCCTTTATCATATTTAGGAGCTGGATTTGGAGTATTACAGGAAGTACCCGGTGTAGTTCCCTTGAATAATAACCTTGAAATTTTTTCTTCTTTGAAATTCCGAAGCGTGACGCTGGGATTAGGTGTTGCATATGCTGCTTCTAAAAATAATACCAAACCGCCAAATGTAGGAGAAACTAATATTACTGCCCGGCAATTTGGGATAAATGGAGGTCTTATTGCAGCACTATCAAGAAAAGTATATCTTGATGCGGGAGTAAGTTTTATATTCCCAAGTGCATCCAATGAACCTCCTGCACCTGCCACTAAAACAAGTGCATCGCAAACAATAATCGGTATCAATGCAAGACTTTTCTGGCGTTATTCTGATAAATTAAGATTTATTCCGGTATTGAATTTTATAAATGCAAACGGCAGCCAGGAAATATATGGTCAAACCGGCGACCTGAACTCTCTAACATCAATTGGAATTGGTTTCGGCATCGAATATACAATAGGAAATTTCCTTTTGGTTGGCGGACCCGGATTTTATAGTAATTCATGGAAAATTCCTTCAATACCTGGAAATCAACCTGAATTATCTAACTCGTCTTTTGTTTTTCCGGTTTGGAATTTAGGTGCAGAATGGATGGTTTTGGACTGGCTGGCAGCCAGAATGGGTTATACAGCTTCAACTAGTAATAATACTACTCAAACCGGATTAGGCGGTACATCGGTAATGGAAAGTACGATAACACAATATTCTCCGGGTATTTTTACTTTAGGTTTAGGTTTAAGATTTGGAGATTTTTCTTTGGATGCTACAATAAACAGCGATGTTTTAAGAGAAGGTTTCGGGAATATTGGCGGAGGCAGAACTTTTGGATATATATCTACAAGCTATGCATTCTAAAAATTTGAATTGAATAATTAAAATGAATTTGAGAATTAATTTTAACAGCAACTTTTTATCTGGTTAAGTGTAAAACAAAATATATATACCTTAAGTAAATAATTGATTATAATTTCCAGTTGTGTGATTTTTATTTTTTTATAATTAAAATTATATATAATATTAAATTTTATTCCCCGTTATTTTAAGTAAATAAAAAAGAGCAGCAAAACTGAACAAAATATTTGAATATGTAGGTGCATTGCATATGCATTCAACTTTTTCTGATGGTTCAGGAGAAGTAAAAGATATTGCAAAATTTGCCTCTGAAATCGGGCTGGACTTTATTATTTTAACCGACCACAATACACTCCGTGCATTAAAAGAAGGTTTCGAAGGATGGTATGATGATACTTTATTGTTAGTTGGCTGTGAAATAAATGATAAAGAAAATAAGAATCATTATCTTGCTTTTGGAATAAAAGAAACTTATTCAACCAGAATGTCGGCCAAAAATTATGTGAAAAAAGTTAAGGAAGCTGGAGGAATAGGATTTCTAGCTCATCCCCATGAGAAACGTACTCATATGAAAGAACATCCGCCTTATCCATGGGTTGAATGGGATACTGAAGATTTTACCGGTATTGAAATATGGAACCACATGTCGGAATGGATGGAAAATTTAACCGAACAAAATAAATATCAGTCGTTTATCCATCCTTTAAAAACAATTGAAGCACCTCCCGCCGAAACATTAAAAGTATGGGACCAGTTAAATTTGCAGCGTAAAGTTGTTGGAATTGGCGGAGTTGATGCGCATGCCCATAAATATAATCTTCTGGGATTTTTAGAAGTTGAAATATTTCCTTATAAAGTTTTATTTAAATCAATAAGAACACATTTACTGCTTGATGAAAAAATTGAAAAAGGAAAAAGCCTCAGTCACCTGAAAAAAGCTAAAGAATTGATTTATAATGCATTGAAAGAAGGCAGATGTTTCGTCGCAAATGATTATCATGGCAATTCAAATGGCTTCAGGTTTTATGCAGAATCGGGGAAAAACACATATCAAATGGGAGATGAAATTAAAAGGAATAATCATATTACAATGAAAGTGCAGAGTCCTCAAAAGGGTGAAATCAGATTAATTAAAAGCGGAAAAAAAATTGAAGCTACTGAAAATGACAAAGCTGAATTTAAAATTACAAGGAAAGGTGCATACAGGATAGAAATTTATTTAAATGATAAAGCCTGGATTTTTTCTAATCATATTAGAGTTGTCTAATTAAAAAATAATATTGAACAATTAACAATTATAATTAATTTTTTTATCTTTTATCTTTTATCTCAAAAAATTGTTCATTGTTAAGTGGCAATTGTAAATTGAAAAGCGCCCATAGTTCAAATGGATAGAACGTCGGATTCCGGTTCCGGAGGTTGAAGGTTCGAGTCCTTCTGGGCGTACTTATAAAAGTAAAAAGTCTGAAGTAAATAGTAAAAAATCAATAGAAGAGTTGATTAAAAATGAAAAAAAGAATATTTATGTATAACAGGCATTAACTTTTAAAATTTTTGATTTTTGAAATTTGACTTTTGACCTTCCTTGTTTTTCATTATTTTAGTCTTCTATTTTTATTAAAGGATTAACATGCTTACTAAGAAGAAAAAATTATCTAAAAAAGAAATAAAACAGGATAAATTAGTAGAGACTTATTACAAAGTTTATGGATATTTTGATGAAAATAAATCAAGAATGTTGTCATACAGTGTGGTTTTAGTAGTTGTTGTTTTTGCAGCAATCTACTATATCAATCATAAAAAAGAAAATAATGAAAAAGCCGAGGTTTTATTGTCGCAGGTTATGAATTTTTATGATCAAGGTTCGTATCTTGAAGCTATTGAAGGAAGACCCGCTCAGAATATTACAGGACTTAAGAAAATAGTAGAAGATTACGGCAGCACTGAAAATGGTGAGACAGCTAAGATTTATCTGGCTAATTCTTATGATATGCTCGGAAAACCGGATGAAGCATTAAAATATTACAGCGACTATGATGGGGATATTTCCATTTATAAAGCTTCTTCGCTTGCCGGACAAGCAGGAATTTATGCCGGAAGAAAAGAATATGAAAAAGCCGCAGACTTATTTAAAAAAGCCTCCCGCATTTCTAAAACGGATGTATTAAATCCTGATTATATGTTAAATGCAAGTATAAATTATATTAATGCAGGTAAAGAAGAAGAAGCAAAAGAATTGCTCGAAAATATAAAAAAAGATTATCCTGCATCACAGGCCACTTCAAAAGCAGATGAATATTTAGCTATGGTAGATTAAGTTTTTCCCACTTATTAAGGCTTAATTCTTCAATCTGAAATGCTTGTTTAATAATAGGTTTATACGAAAATCTAATAATGCAAAAATTGTTGTTTTTTATAAAAAAATGACAAAAATTACCGCAAAACTTAACATTTTTTAAAAAAAATTGCAGTTTTCTGCAATTTTTAATTCTTGACTTTCAAGCCTTATATATCTATTTTTTTCTTCTTAATAATTTTAATATAAGTTAAGTGTAGTATATATGGCAGATACTTCAGATTTCCGTACCGGTTTAATTATCAAATTTAAAAATGATTTATATACAATAGTAGAATTTCAGCATGTAAAACCGGGTAAAGGGGGAGCCTTTGTTAGAAGCACATTAAAAAATTTAAAAACAGGTAAGGTTTTAGATAATACTTTCAGAGCTGGTGAAGGAATTGAAATTGTAAGAGTTGAAAGAAGAAAATACCAGTATCTTTACAGGGAAGGGAACTTTTTAGTCTGTATGGATAACGATAACTTCGAACAAATAAATATTCCGAATGAATTTTTTGGTGATGGTGTAGATTATTTAAAAGAAAGTGAAGAAGTTGATATACTATTTAATGGTGAAGAAATAATTAACGTAGAAATACCAATCTTTGTAAATTTAAAAGTTGTTGAAACTGAACCAGGATTTAAAGGTGATACAGCTACTGGTGCTAATAAACCAGCTAAACTCGAAACCGGAGCTACCGTTAATGTCCCCTTATTTATAAATGAAGGTGATATACTAAAGATTGATACAAGAGTAGGGAGCTACGTAGAAAGAGTAAAATCTTAAAAAAAGGGTGTTAAAATGGATTTGAATTTAATTAAGAAGCTGGTTAAGGTTGTTGACTCCAGTGAAATTACGGATCTTGAAGTTGAAGAGAATGGTTTACGGGTTAAAATTGCAAAAAAAATCAGGATGGGAGTTCCTGTAACTCAACCTCAAATATTAGCAAACGCTCCTTTTGTTAATAACAATAATAATGAAACAGCAGATCATGAAAAGATAACTGCTAAAGAAGAACCTAAAAACAATTTTCATGAAATAAAATCTCCCATTGTTGGTACTTTATACAGGGCACCGGCTCCGGATGCTGATCCATATGTTCAGATCGGTGATACTATTTCGGTTGGTTCAGTTTTATGTATTGTTGAAGCTATGAAATTAATGAATGAAATTGAATCTGATATTGAGGGAAAAATTGTTAAAATTTTAGCAGAAAATGGAAAACCTGTTGAGTATAACCAGCCTCTCTTTTTAATTCAACCGGGATAATCCCTATCTAAAATATAGAGAAAAAATTGTTTAATAAAATTTTAATCGCTAATCGCGGCGAAATTGCTTTAAGAATATTACGAACATGTAAAGAATTGGGTATCAAAACTGTTGCAGTATATTCTGAAGCAGATAAAAATTCTCTCCACGTAACTTTTGCAGATGAAGCTATCTGTATCGGGCCACCGCCGAGCCGCGACAGTTATCTGAAAATTCCTATAATAATCTCTGCAGCCCAGATTACCGGTGCCGATGCAATACATCCCGGTTATGGATTCTTAGCAGAGAATGCAAATTTCTCCGAGATTTGTGCCGAATCAAATATAAAATTTATCGGTCCTTCCCCAGAAATGATTAGAGCTATGGGTGATAAAGCCTTTGCAAAGGAAACCATGAAAAAAAATGGTGTCCCCGTAATTCCGGGAAGCGATGGAATTGTTCATGATGCCGAAGAAGGGAAAAAAATTTCAGCCGAAATAGGTTATCCCGTTATCATTAAAGCTTCTGCAGGGGGTGGCGGAAAAGGGATGAGGATTGTGTGGGAAGAAAAAGAATTTGAGAAAGCTTTTCAAACTGCTCGCACTGAAGCCGAATCATCTTTTGGAAATCCCGATGTTTATCTCGAAAAATTTGTGGAAAATCCACGTCATGTCGAAATTCAGGTTATGGGTGATAGTTTTGGAAATGCATATCATTATGGTGAGAGAGATTGTTCTGTTCAGAGAAGGCATCAGAAATTAATTGAAGAATCTCCTTCACCTGCCATTGATTCTGAAATCAGAAAAAGAATGGGTGAAACTGCAATAATTGGTGCTAAGGCTGTTAACTATGAAGGCGCAGGAACAATTGAGTTCCTTTTAGACAAGCATAAGAATTTCTATTTTATGGAAATGAATACACGTATACAGGTTGAACATCCTGTTACAGAATTTGTTTATAATGTTGATTTAGTCAGGCAGCAGATTCTTGTTGCTGCAGGTGAAAAAATTGAAACACTGCCCGGTAAACCGCAAGGTCATAGTATAGAATTCAGAATAAATGCAGAAGATCCCGCAAAAGGTTTCAGACCTTCGCCCGGCCAAATTGAATCCCTCCATTATCCGGGCGGATTTGGTGTCCGTATTGATTCTCATATCTACCAGGGATATGTTATTCCGCCTTACTATGATTCTTTATTGGCCAAATTAATTGTCTGGGGTACCGATAGAGAACATGCAGTTTTAAGAGGCAAAAGAGCACTTGAAGAGTTTACGGTTGAAGGGATAAAAACAACGATTCCTTTTCACATCAAGGTTCTTGAAGATAGAAAATTCCTAAGCGGAAATTTTGATACGAGTTTTTTGGAAAGTTTTGAATTTTAATTACCGGTTGGGTTCAGATATGGATAAAAAATAAAAATGTTTTTAATTGTTCTCAAAATCACTCCTTTCAAGTGTTTGTTTTTCATATTATCCAAATCAACAGTAATTCAATAATTTTAGATTATATAAATTAATTACTTAAATTTCTGATAATAAAATATTTTATTGAGGTTTAAATGAATTTTCCAACTAATATTAAATATACAAAAGAACATGAATGGATTTCTATATCAAATAATATCGGGACAATAGGTATTACAGATTATGCACAAGGCGAGCTCGGTGATGTTGTTTTTATTGATATAGATCCCAATATCGGCGAAGTAAAAAAAGGTGATTCAATTGGTACAATTGAAGCTGTAAAAACAGTCAGCGATATTTTCGCACCGGTCAGCGGAAAAGTTATTGAAGTTAATAAAGAATTAGCCAATGCTCCTGAAGTTGTTAATTCCGATCCTTACGGCCTGGGGTGGATGGTTAAAATCGAAATTAAAGATCAAAATGAATCAGGTGATCTGCTGACTGCCGAACAATACAGGGAATTAGTTGATCATTAAAATCCTGATAACTATTTAATATTAAAAATTTACTTTGAACAGATTATAAAATTTAGAACCAGATATTCGTCTTTTATTCTAATTATGCTGTTATTGTCTGCTTATAAATCTTCAGGGGAATTTGGTATTTGCAATTATTCTGCAGTAATAAATTTTTCATTATTTAAATGTCCAGCAAAGAAAATATCTTGATAATTGATTTTGGCTCCCAATATACCCAGCTGATTACAAGGCGGGTTAGGGAGGCAAATGTTTACTCTGAGATTTTTCCCCACACAATTTCACTTGAAAAAGTAAAAAAAATAAATCCGTCCGGGATAATTTTATCCGGCGGTCCGATGAGTGTCTACGATAAAAACGCTCCGCAGCTTGACCCATCAATTTTGAAGCTGAGTATTCCTGTTTTGGGTATATGCTACGGTCTCCAGATTATATGCAAAGAATTTAAAGGCATAGTTGAACCTGCATCTGACAGAGAATATGGGAAAGCTTTACTCCAGGTTTCCAATGAATCATATTTATTTGAAGGTGTAAAGAAAGAATCTGCTGTATGGATGAGTCATGGCGATTATTTGACAAAAATTCCGCAAGGTTTTGAAATAACCGGCAAATCTGATCATTCACCTATTTGTGCAATTTCAAATAGCAAAAAAAATATTTATGGAGTTCAATTTCACCCTGAAGTTAATCATACTGAAGAAGGAAGAAAAATAATAAGTAATTTTTTATTTAAGATTTGTAAATGCAAAGGGGACTGGACACCTAAAAATTTTATTAATGAAAGTATAACAAAAATTAAGAATTCGGTAGGGGAAGAAAATGTTATTTGTGCTTTGAGCGGCGGCGTTGATTCTACTGTTGCTGCAGTCTTAGTGCAAAAAGCTATTGGAAATAAACTTCTTTGCATTCATATTGATACGGGATTAATGCGAAAAAATGAAAGTCAATTAATAGCAAAAATGTTTGACGATAATCTGCATCTGAATATTGTAAATATTGATGCTTCAGATAAATTTCTGAAAAACCTTAGCGGAATTTCCGATCCGGAAAAGAAAAGAAAAATTATTGGCAATACATTTATTGAAGTATTTGAAGAAGAAGCAAAAAAACATAAAGATGCCGGATTTTTAGTCCAGGGAACCTTATATCCTGACGTTATAGAATCTGTTCAGGTAAAAGGTGCATCGGCAACTATAAAAACTCATCATAATGTTGGCGGCTTACCTGAAAAAATGAATTTAAAATTGATAGAACCATTCAGAGAATTATTCAAAGATGAAGTAAGAAATGTTGGAAGAGAATTGAATATTCCTGAAGAGTTAATTGAAAGGCATCCGTTCCCCGGTCCGGGTTTGGCTGTAAGAATTTTAGGGGACATAACAAGAAGTAAACTTGACATTTTAAAGGAAGCTGACGATATTTTTATAAATGAAATTAAAAAAGCCGGCATATATAATAAAATTTGGCAGGCATTTTCAGTACTTCTTCCCGTTCAATCGGTTGGTGTAATGGGTGATTCAAGAACATATGAAAATGTATTAGCTTTACGCGCTGTTACTTCAGTGGATGGTATGACGGCTGACTGGTTTAGATTTGATCACGAATTTTTAGAGTTGGTTTCAAATAAAATCATAAATAAAGTACATGGAATAAACAGAGTTGTTTATGATATTAGTTCGAAGCCTCCCTCCACAATTGAATGGGAATAGTTTATGAATGAAAAATACCAGATTGATCACAAATTGAAAACAGCTGCGGATTATGAAGCACAGGGAAAGAATCTTCACGCAATTCAATTATATAGTTCTATTATGGAGGAATATCCTGATTTTGAGGAAGTCTATTTTTATCTTGCTGAATTATATGAGAAAATGGGAAATTTAGAACCTGCATTCAGCCTGCTTTATTCTCTCCTTGATAAAAAACCGGAAAATAATGAAGTGAGACTTTTTTTAGGGCAATTTCTTCTTCGAAATGCCAAATGGGAAGAAGCGATTGAAATTCTAAGTTTAATTCTCCCCGAGGAAAATCATATTGTATCTTTCTTTTTAGGATATTCTCATTTCGTCTTAAGAGAATATGAAATGGCCAGAATAAATTTCCGAAATTACGTTTCATTTAATGAACAAACAGAACTCCTTTATGAAGCGGATTTGTATCTTGCTAAAATAGAAATTGAGCTGGGTAATTTTGAGAGTGCATTGAATTATGCAAAAAAAACAGATACTATTTATTCGAATTTTTGGGAATTAAATTTAATTTACAGCATTATTTATTATAATCTTGGAATGTATGCTCACGCTATAGTACCTGTTGAAAAAGCTATAAGACTAAATCCAAAAGAAGCTGTTTCATACGAATGGGGAGGTAAAATACATTTAAAATTGGGAGATTACCTTAAAGCTGAAAAATTGTTCCTGAAATATATTGAACAGATGGATAATGTTTCTTCGGATATTTATGCAAAACTGGGTGAAGCATGCCTTAATGCAAGTAAAACGAAGGATGCTCTTACTTATTTCGATGTAGCTTTAAAGCTGGATCCTGAAAATATTTTTGCTAAGAAAGGGAAAGAAAGCGCCGTCCTTATTCTCAATAAAAATAAAGCTTCAGATGGATAAAAAATATTTTTTTCTGTTAACAATTTTTTTCATCATTTCCAATATCTTCCTTGAATATCCTCAAAGCAATGAAAGCTCAGAAGCCGATTTTAGCCGGGCAGTTAAATTATTTGATTCAGGCGATTATAACGGTGCGTTAATAATATTCAACTTAATTGCAGGTCAAAATTCAAATCCGGAAAAAGAAATTTCTTTATTGTTTAAAGGAAAGTGTCTTTTACGCATCAATAATTTCGATGAAGCCGATTCTACTTTAATAAAATTTATTGATTTATATCCAACAAGTAATTATGTAGATGAAACGAGGTTAACTTTATCAAAATCCTATTATGAAGAAAAGGATTATTTCGATTCGTTTAAAGAACTGGTAAATATAATAACTGCCAGTAATTCTGAATTCTATATAAACTATGCAAAAGGGACAGGGGAAAAAATTGCAGAGAATTTTTTAATATCTCCTGATATTAAGAAAATTTATAATTCTACAAATGAAAGCAAATCAAAACCTTATTTATTGCTGATTCTATCTAAACTTAATGTAACAGAAGGCAATTTAAAAGCTGCAAGTCAATATTTGCAGCTGCTGGTAAATAAATATCCGAATTCCGATGAACAGGGTGAAGCCTCGCTGCTCAAGGAGAAAATAGACAGCGATCTTTTGACGGTTCAGCCGAATACTATAATATCATCACCATTAATCGGTGTCATGCTTCCATTAAACGGCGATAAAGTCAGCTCAAGTGCGGCTTCTGCTGCTTCTGAAATTTTAGAGGGAATCAAGTATGCTGTTGCAGGATATAATTCATCACATGAAAATGAAAAGATCGGACTGGTGATTGAAAATACAAAATTGGATAAAAGTAAGATTGACAGCATTAAATTAGAATTTCAGAATATTCCGAGTTTAAGAGCAGTTATAGGCCCTATTTTCAGTGATGAAGTAAGAATAGCAATAAATGAATTTCAGGATACAGATATTCCGATTATTTCGCCCACTGCAACAGACAGCGGATTAACATCAAAAAACGACAATTTCTTTCAGGCTAATCCGCCTTTTTCTTTAAGAGGAAAAGTCATGGCTGATTATGTTTTTAGAACAGAAAATAAAAACAGGCTTGCGGTTTTGTATTCGGTTGATGGATATTCGCCTTTACTGGCATCAACTTTTATTAATGAATTTAAAAAAATAGGCGGGGAAATTTTCGCGAGTGCATCATATAAAAGTAATTCTTTTTCACTTAGTGAACCTGTTTCACAAATTGCTGCTTTCCAGGATACACTTCAGGGAATATATATCCCTTTAGCAGATAAGATAGATGTACCTGCAATTTTCTCACAATTGGTGCAGCAGGATACTGTTGTGACTCCAGTTTTTGGAAATCAGGATTGGTTTTATGCAAAGGGGTTTGAATCAGCACCTGCTTTTAGTGAAAATTTAATCTTTACTTCCGATTATTTTATTAACTTCAGTGATAGTAATTTTATCCATTTTAGCAGGGATTTTTTTAACACAACAAATATTGACCCGAACAGAAATGTTTTATACGGTTATGACACTGCAGAATATCTTCTTGAAATAATTGAAAATAGCAATAATAGCAGGTACGCAGTAAAAAGAAAAATGGAGTCGGGAATTACCGTTAAAGGATTTCATAATAATATTTCATTTAATAAAGATCACATTAATAAATATTTAAATATAGTAAGGTATAAGAACGGCAGATTTCAACTGATAGAGAAATTCCAGGCATCAAATTAAAAGGGAGGTGCAGAAATTTTAAAAATAAAAGATTTACCTTTAGATGATCGGCCAAGGGAGAAATTAATTTTAAGAGGTGTCCAAAATTTAACTGATGCTGAGCTTATAGCAATTCTTCTAAGAACAGGAATAAAAGGAAAATCAGTAATTAGTGTTGCACAAGAATTAATTAATAAGAACAAAAATTTAGCAGTTTTAGCTTCGCTTTCGTTCTCAAATCTCTTAAAAACCAATGGTATTGGTAAAGATAAAGCTGCTACACTTATTGCTGCATTTGAAATAAACAGGAGAATTGAATCACAGTCAAAATGGCTTTCAGATAAAAAAATTACTTCTCCCAAAGATGTGGCCGATATTTTTATTCCCTTGCTGAGGGATGAAGTGAAGGAAAAATTTATTCTTGTTTGTTTAAATTCTGCAAATAAAATGATAAAGCATGAAGTTATATCGGTTGGAAATTTAAACTCCAGTGTGGTTCATCCAAGGGAGATATTCAAAGCCGCTATTGAAAATAATTCAGCAAGTGTAATTTTAATTCATAATCATCCGAGTGGAAATCCAGAACCAAGCAACGAGGATATTATAATAACAAAAAAAATAGTTGAAGCAGGTAAAATTTTAGATATCCCGGTGTTTGATCATCTGATACTAGCGGGAAGTTTATTTACCAGTTTTGTTGACAAGCGAATAATTTAGGGTATGTAATTTAACGCAAATTTGAAGGTTTTAAAGTTTGTTACAACTTGAATTTATTCTTTGAATTTGTTATATATCAGGGCATTTAATAGTGACCTTATTGTCCTAACTGCTTGAATAAAAAATATTTATAAAAATAAGTTCTATGGAAATATTGTTATTATTCTATTATATTTAATAACACAAAATAATCATTAAGTGGAGGTTCAAGTATGAGTATATCAAAATATGTCAGAAGCACAATCGCCGTGGGTGCATTTGGAATAACTGCACTAATTATGAGTGGTTGTGGCGGAGTTAGTGATGCGGAGATGGCGCAACTCAACGATTTAAGAAGTGAAGTTAAATCTTTGCAGGCACAAGCAGATTCCTTGAAAGAAGAGAGAGCAAGCTTGGAGAAAGATATTGCTGCAAAAAATGCAAAACTCCAGGAATGTGCAAAAGATAAGGAAGAAACAAAGGCAAACTTAGAAAAATTGCCTCAATAATTTTTTTTAGAAATTTTTAATAATTGAAATTGGAGGAAAAATTTATGAAGTTAACTAGATATTTTATTGGTGTTCTTTCTTTTCTTCTTATCTTTTCTGTAAATCTGCTTGCACAGGAAGAAGAAATGACATCAGATGAATGGCAGGCCGAAATGGCTCGTCTTACTTCTGAAAAAACAAGTCTTCAACAAGAAGATTCAACTTTACGTGCCGATATAGCAAATCTAAAATCTACTAATATTAAGAGCTATGAAGACTGTATGGATGAACTTTATTCTATGGTTGGTGCTACAAAAGCCGATGTAGATAATTTTAGAAGAGCTGTTGCTGAATTAAATGGAAAAATTCAAAGAAAAGAAGGTCCAAAAGCTGACAGACAAAAAGATCTTGATGCTTTAAAAATGAATAAAATTTCTGCATTACCTGAATTTTTTGATAAAGTTCATACTCAAATGCAAAATGAATTAGATGCATGGGTTGAAGCACCCACATCAATTACGTACGATGTTGTTAGAGGCGATTGTCTCTGGAATATTGCTAAAAAATCGGATATTTATGGAAACGGTTTTGCCTGGCCGAATATTTATAAGGCCAATCGTGATAAAATTAAGAATCCGGATTTGATTTTCCCGAAACAGCAATTTACTATTCCTCAGTTAACTGAAGAAGAAAAAGCTAAGTATGACAAAATTAGGTCAAATTACAAGCCGGCTCCTGTTCAGTAAATTGTCTTTTTAATGTTTAGTTTTTTAGATAGATCTTAAAAACCCTTGTCCCTTGAAAAAGGGAGAAGGGTTTTTTTCATTTAAATGGAGAAAAATGACTGCAATTGAGAAGCGAATGACTCTTGAAAATATCGATATGATGAGCTTTCTGGGGATGAATGATGCTAATATAAAAGTTGTTGAAGATAGATTTAATACATCGATAACAGTTAGAGGACAAAATGTCATTTTGAAAGGAGTTCTTGAAGAAATTGAAATTGTTGAAAAGGTTATTAAAGAGATGGTCTATGTTATTAATACAAACGGCTCTTTAAAAACCTCAGATGTTGAGACTATTTTGGATCTAGCTGTTCAGGGAAAGGAGATTATTACTGATAATGATTTTGAATCAATTGTCCTTTATACAAAAAATGATGTTATAAAAGCCAGAACACCCGGTCAAAACAGATACCTTGAAACAGCAAAAAAGAACGACATATGTTTCGCAATCGGACCTGCAGGAACCGGTAAAACATACCTTGCTGTAGCGCTGGCAGTTTCATCATTAAAAAAAGGTATAGTAAACAGAATTGTTTTGGCCAGACCTGCCGTTGAAGCGGGTGAAAGTCTTGGATTTCTGCCGGGTGATTTTAGGGAAAAAATAGATCCGTATCTTCGTCCTCTGTATGATTCTCTCGATGATATGATCCCTTCAGATAAACTGAGAAACTATATCGAAAAAAGAGTTATAGAAATCGTTCCGTTGGCTTATATGCGCGGCAGAACCTTAAATAATGCATTTGTTATTTTAGATGAAGCTCAAAATGCCACTGATATGCAGATGAAAATGTTTTTAACAAGGTTAGGTGCAAATTCCAAAGCAATAATTACGGGAGATATTACACAAATAGATCTTCCACCTAAAAACGTCAGCGGTTTAGTACAGGCAAAAGAAATTTTACAGAATATCGATGGAGTCGGGTTTGTTTATTTTGATAAAACAGATGTTGTCCGGCACAGGCTTGTTAAAGATATTATTGATGCCTACGAAAAATTCCGAAACGATCCTTTATAGAATCTTTATTATTATAAAAGATTGATTATGCCCTCAGTATTACAGCATTCCATTATTTTCCGAATAATGTAACTTTAGTTATTAACTTTTTTACTCTCATTCCAATATACATCCATTTCCTCAAGATTTGATTCATTAATTTTTTTTCCGTTTTCTTCTAATTTCTTTTCAATATAATTAAATCTTGTGATGAATTTCTTGTTTGTTTTTCTTAATGCATTTTCGGGATTTATTTTTAAGAATCTAGCATAATTTACAAGAGCGAAAAAAACATCACCAATTTCATTCTCTAATTTTTCGTTAATTTCATCTTTGACTTTTGACTTTTGACCTTTGACTTCTTCTACATGCATTTCTTCAATTTCTTCTAAAACTTTATTCCAGATATCCTCTTTATTGTTCCAGTCAAACCCGACTTTTGAAGCTTTTTCCTGCAGCCGGTAAGCACGTTGCAGAGCCGGCATAATTTCAGGTACTCCTTCAAGTACGGATTTTCTTCCTTCCTTTAGTTTTATTGATTCCCAGTTTTTCTTAACATGTTCCGAATTCTCAACTACCACATCGCCAAACACATGCGGATGACGCCTGATTAATTTCTCCTTAATTGAAATGACAACATCTTCCAGCTTAAAGTTATTATCTTCCTCAGCTATGACAGAGTGAAAAATAACATGAAGAAGCAAATCTCCCAGTTCTTTTTTAAGCTCATCATAATCTTTATTATCTATCGATTCAACAACTTCATATGCCTCTTCAATTGTTGCTGCTTTAATCGAATCATTAGTTTGTTCTCTATCCCATGGACACTCAACACGGAGCTTTCTCACAATGTCAACTAATTCCTTAAATTTACTTTCAATCATACAGTTTATCCTTTATTTTTAAAGCATAAACAAAGATAATAAAAATGGACCTTTTTAAAAAAGGAGATATAATGATAGAAGAGAAAATTAAAAAATTAGGATTTAACTTACCCGAAACGCCCAAGCCGTTGGCTGCGTATATTCCTGCTGTTAAAATAAATAACCTGATTTTCACAGCAGGACAAATTCCTTCGGTAGCAGGAGAATTATTGTACAAAGGTAAAATCGGTCAGGAATTAAATATAGAACAAGGACAGCGGGCTGCGGAAATGTGTCTCCTGAATGGCCTTGCTGCAATTAAAGGAATTATCGGAGATTTAAATAAAATTGAAAGAATTGTAAAGGTTACTGCATTTGTAAATAGTGCAGATGGATTTATTGAACAGCCAAAAGTTGCAAATGGTGCATCGGAATTACTGATAAAAATTTTTGATGAAAAAGGAAAGCATGTCCGAAGTGCAGTTGGAGTAAACGAACTTCCGCTAAATGCAGCAGTTGAAGTCGAGATAATTTGTGAAGTTAAATTTTAAAAAATAATATTGGATCTTAAAATTGAGCTTTTAATAGAAGCCTGATATTTATGATCTTTTATGATTAGTTATGATTTAGAACCTCTTTTAGATCACTTATTAGTTTTAAAGTAGATTGCTTATTTTCATTCATTAACGATTTAATAACTGCGCTGCCTACGATAACACCTGAACAGTATTGAGCAAAAATCTTTATGTCCTCAGAATTTGAAATACCAAATCCGATTAGCATTTTATTCTTTCTTATTAAAGTATAAGTTTTTTTCAGAGGATTAAGAATATCATCACTATGTTTAACCTGCTTGCCTGTTGTTCCTGTCATGCTTACATAGTAAACAAAACCTTCACTCAAATCATCAATTTTTTTTATTCTTTCGTCTGAAGTTGTGGGTGTAGCAAGAAGAATTTTTTCAATTCCATCAAAAGCACCATTAAAAAAATTATAATATTCATTTATCGGGACATCAGGAATAATTACACCATTAACTCCGATGGATTTAGAATCTTTGGCAAAATTTTCTAATCCATAAGATAAAACCGGATTTGCGTATCCCATTAAAATTATCGGTTTATCAGATTTTTCCCTGATTTGCTCAACATAATTAAAAGTTGATTTTATATTTATACCATTATCGAGAGCTTGCTGGGAAGAATATTGAATTGTCGGACCATCTGCTAAAGGATCACTAAACGGGAATCCTATTTCAAGCATATCTGCACCGGCATTTAAAACATCGGCTGCTAATTCAGCAAAATTATCTTTATCCGGGAAACCGCTTGTTAAAAAAATTGAAAGAACTTTTTCTCCGCTATTATTTTTCTTTGATATGTATTCCGATATTTTTTCCATTAAAATTGTTCCCCCAAACTTTTTATTATGGTATTTAAATCTTTATCTCCGCGGCCGCTGATATTTACTATTACAATTTCATCTCTTTGAGTTCCGGGCATCAAATCATTTAAATAAGCAATTGCATGAGCTGTTTCCAGGGCAGGTATAATGCCTTCTTTTCTTGATAAGAATTTTGTTGCTTCCATTGCTTCATCATCTGTAATTGAGTGATATTCTGCCAGAACATGATCTCTTAAATAACTATGTTCGGGTCCGACACCCGGATAATCAAGACCTGCAGAAATAGAATGTACTTCAGAAATCTGACCATCTTCACTTTGCAGGAGATAAGTTCTCATCCCCTGGAAAATCCCTTCTCTTCCTAGTGTTAAAGTTGCGCAATGCTTATTTGTATTGATTCCAAAGCCGCCAGCTTCAACTCCGATTAGTTTAACTTTATCATTAATAAAAGGATAGAATATCCCGATAGAATTACTGCCGCCGCCAACACAGGCTACTATATAATCGGGTAATTTATTTTCAAGAGATAATATTTGTTCTTTTGTTTCTTTTCCGATGACTGATTGAAAATCTCTGACCAGCATTGGATATGGATGAGGTCCGACCACTGAGCCGATTATATAGTGAGTATTGTTTACATTTGTAACCCAATCACGTATTGCTTCATTAGTTGCATCTTTCAGAGTTCTGCATCCGGATTTAACAGGAATTACTTCTGCGCCCAAAAGCTTCATCCTGAAAACATTGGGGCTTTGTCTTTCCATGTCAACTTCACCCATATAAACAAAACAATCCAATCCGAACTTTGCAGAGACAGTTGCAGTTGCAACTCCATGCTGACCTGCACCCGTTTCGGCTATTATTCTTGATTTACCTAATTTTTTTGCCAGTAGAATTTGACCAAGAGCATTATTTATTTTATGTGCACCTGTATGACATAAATCTTCGCGTTTAAGATATATTTTTGCTTTGCCGAAATATTCGGTCAGGTTCTTTGCAAAAGTTAAAGGAGTTGGACGCCCGTTATAGTTCCGGTTTAGTTCATTTAATTCGTTAACAAAAATAGGATCATTTTTTAATTCGTTATATATTTCTTCAAGCTGCTGTAAAGGAGTAATTAAAGTTTCAGGAACGTATTGCCCTCCATATTTCCCAAATCTTCCGTCTATATCGGGTTGATTATATTCAAGTAAGTTCTGCATATAAATTTACCTTTTTATTTACTACCGGAGCCAGTTGCTCTATTTTCTCTAAAAGTTGTTTAAAGGTATTCGGTTTTAATGATTGAAAGCCGTCTGATAAAGCTTGCTCCGGATGAGAATGAACTTCAATCATCAAACCGTCTGCACCGCATGCTACTGCGGCCATTGCCATTGGTGTTACTTTGTCCCACATTCCTATTCCATGAGACGGATCAACAATGATAGGTAAATGAGAATGTTTCTTAATTACCGGGATAGCATTTAAATCGAGTGTATTTCTTGTTTGAGTTTCAAATGTTCTTATGCCTCTTTCACAAAGTATAACATTATAATTACCCTGCGAAAGAATATATTCTGCACTCATTAAAAGGTCTTCAATGGTAGCAGCAAGTCCTCTTTTCAGTAAAACTATGTTAGATAAATCTCCAACTGCTTCCAGAAGAGAAAAGTTCTGCATATTTCGTGCGCCGATTTGAATTATATCCGCAACGGCAGCAACCTGGGGAAGAGTGTCTGTATCCTTTGCTTCAGTTACTATCATCATTCCGAGTTCTTTTTTTACTTCGGCTAGTAATTCCAGTCCTTTTTCTTTCAATCCCTGGAAAGCATAAGGGCTGGACCGAGGTTTATAGGCACCGGCTCTTAAAAATTTTATTCCCATTTCTTTTAATTGACCTGCAACTTCAAAAATCTGATCATGGCTTTCAATAGAGCAGGGACCTGCGATAATTGTTAATTCACTGCTGCCAATTGATTTCCCGTTTATATTGATAACGGTATCTTCTGATTTTACCTCCCGGCTTACAAGCTTATACGGCTTTGAAACACGGTAAACTTCATCTACGGAGTTCATGATTAAAAATTCCTCTTCGGATAATGCGGTTGTTTGACCTGTTACACCAATAGCGAGTTTTTCAGAACCCCATATTTCATGATGCTTACATCCCTTTGAGTGAATTTTGTTTATTACCTGCTCAATGTCTTCTTTAGGCGCATTGAGCTTCATCATTATTACCATTTTTTATCTCCTTAGATAATTTATTTTTTTAAAAAATTCTCTTACTTTTTCAATATCTTTTTTCCCCGGTTCAGATTCAAGAGAAGATGATATATCAACTGCAGCAGGTTTTATATTGTTAAATATATCTTCAATATTATTTATTGAAATTCCTCCTGCCAGAATGATCTTACTTTTTATTTCATCAGGAATTAATTCCCAGCTAAATGTCTTCCCGGTTCCGCCGTATTCGGATTCAGAATATGTATCAAATAAAAAACAAGTATCCGGATATTTTTTCAATATAGAAAAATCAAATTCATTATTTATTCTCAAACTTTTTATTACCGGGATATTTATGTTACGTATAATTTCAAACGATTCTTCACCATGTAATTGAACTGAATTTAAATTTAACAAGAATGCGGTTTCATTTATAATATCAACAGATTCATTTACAAATACACCGACTTTCATAGTGAAAGGAGACAGGTGATTAATAATATTTTTAGCCAGCTCAGGTTCGATGTATCTTTTACTCTTTTTAAAAAAGATAAATCCAAGTGCATCTGCTCCGCTCGATTCGCACAAAAGTGCATCATTTAAATTTGTCATTCCACAGATTTTAACTTTCATTATTCTTTTCCGAAATTAAGCACCATTCTTTCAATTTTTTAAATTTTTCTTCAATAATCTTTGAAGCCATTAAATGTTCACCAACCAATATAGCGTCTATATCAGCCTGAACCAGGTAATCAATATCTTCTTTTTCCTTTATCCCGCTTTCGGCAACCAAGATTATTTCATCCGGTATAAGTTTAGAAAGATTTAAAGTTGTATTCAGATCAATTGAAAAATCTTCAAGATTTCTGTTATTAACACCTAAAATATTGTTTATACTGAAATCAATTTTACTTAGCTGCTTTTCGGAATGAAGTTCGAGGAGAACTTCAAGTCCGGCTTCTTTTGCAGCATGGGATAGTTCGTTTATTTGTGCTTTTGATAATATTTCGCTGATTAAAAGAATTATATCTGCCCCATTTGCTTTTGATTGGAATACCTGAATTTCATCGATAATAAAATCTTTTCTTAATAAAGGAGTTTCCTTTATCAGAGCTATTTCTTTTAAGAATTCAACATTTCCCTTAAAGAATTTTTCATCTGTTAAAATTGATATTGCATCAGTACCGCAGTTAAAAAAAGTTTCGGCTATCTTTAGATGATTAAAATCCTCGCGTATAATTCCTTTGGACGGGCTTGCTTTTTTTATCTCTGAAATAATAGAAATGTTTTGGTTACTTTTAACTTTATCGGAAAATTTAAGAGACTTTGATTCAAAATATTCCATTTCTGTAAAAGAATTAAGAGAATACTTCTGCTTAAGATTCTTTACTTCTTCTTTTTTTACTTCAACTATTTGTTCTAGTATATTCAATGGAATCCTTTTTGATTAAGAGTAAAATTATGATTAAGAACCTTTCCTCTATTCCAAGGAATTCAAAAAAAAACCCTTCCCGGTGGGCGAGAAGGGTTTTTGTAAATTTCTATTTTTGTCTCTAATCACCGGGACATACTATTTGGCATAATAAACCAATACCAAAAATAGTTAAAATAATATGTGCCGGTAAAAATTATCATAATTTAAACTACTAATATAGAACTCTTTTCTTTTTTGTCAAGAACTAAATTTCTTATCTTCCGAAAGTGTCATAGGAATTTTATATAAATTTAATTTGCTTTTTCAATTACTGCCGACATAGACCCTTTGCAAATAGGCATACGCCAGTCTGTTCCATACGATTCGATCTGCTGTTTTTTCAACTCTGCTCGTTCTTTATGAGTTGTATTTACAATTACTCTCTTTTTTTTGTCAACTTCACACGCCATCCTGAATGCTGTTTCCATGCTGTGGTTGAATAAATCCATAAGCATTTCAATTACATAATCATAAGTATGTTCATTATCATCAAGCAAGATAACATGGTAGCGTGGGATAAATTTAACAATTTCTTCTTCTGTTGTTTCGATTTCTTCTTCTGTTAGTAATTCCGGCATACTGTATTAAATTTTCAACATTCATTCTATTGTTCTTTAAGTCACTTCAAATATAAAGCAGCAAGTTTATTTAATCAATTAGTTGAATTGATTACTGAATTTTTTCAATTCATTCAGTTTAGCAAATGCAGCACCGCTCAATATTGAATCTTCAGCCGCTTTTTGACATTCACTTAAATCATCTGAAAAACCTGAGCAGAATAATGCCAATGCAGAATTTGCTGCAATAGTATGAAATGCCCCGTTCCGGTTTTTATTTTCAAGTACATCTAAAATAATCTGAGCATTTATTGCTGCCGTATCTCCCTTAATGTCTTCATTCGAAATTTTCGGATAATTGAACGAATCGTTGGTTATAGTATAAATTTTTACGTCCATTGATTTATTATACTCGTGAATTTCAGTTATATCACCGAGATAAACTTCATCATAACTATCATTTGAACACACAAAGCATGCTTTTTCGAAATCAAGATATTCTGCAGCTTCAGCCATTGTTTTTGCAGCTTTCCTGTTAAATGTGCCTATCAATTGTTTTTTAACTCCCGCTGGATTTGTCAAAGGACCAAGCATGTTAAAAACAGTTTTCATCGCAAGTTCTTTTCTTACCGGAGCTGCATGTTTCATTGCCGGGTGATAAAGGGGAGCAAATAAAAATGCAATCCCAATATCTTTCAAAGCTTTTTCGGATTTATCCCTGCTTAAGCTTATATTAACACCAAGATTTTGAAGAACGTCAGCGCTTCCGCTTTTACTTGAAATGGAACGGTTGCCATGTTTTGCAACTTTCACTCCCGCCCCGGCCGCAGTAAATGCAACTGCAGTCGAAATATTAAAGCTCCCTGAGTTATCACCACCTGTTCCGCAGACATCGATAGCGTTTTCATCATCGCATTCAATTTTAATACAATTATTTCTCATAGCTTTGGCAAATCCTGCAACTTCGGCAGGAGTTTCTCCTTTAGCTTTAAGAGCCACTAAAAATCCTGCAAGAAGTGAATGGTTTACACTGCCCGTCATAACTTCATTCATTATCGTAAAAGCTTCATCGAATGAAAGATTTTCTTTTGCGATTAGCTTTTCCAAATATTGTTTCATTATTATTCCTCCAAATGAAATAATTATTTTTAAAATCTTTTTATCTTTATCATTCAGCATTAGGCTATTGCGCAAAATGCTGTAATCTTATTTTCTCTTCCTAATTAAAATCAGATTAATATTAGGATTAAGAATAAGATTAAGATATTAAAGTGATAACCAGTTATTAATAATATTTTTCCCTTCTCTAGTTAGTATTGACTCCGGGTGAAACTGAATTCCTTCAACCGGATAGTTTTTATGACGAATTCCCATAATAATTCCATCATCTGTTTCGGCAGAAATCTCTAAACATTCCGGCAGACTTTCTCTGTCAACAATTAAAGAGTGATATCTTGTTGCTTCAAATCTTTGAGGAATTTTCTTAAACAGGGTTTTATTATCATGGTTAATAACTGATATTTTGCCGTGCATAAGTACAGGAGCTTTTATAACCTTCCCGCCATATACTACTCCCATTGCCTGATGTCCTAAGCATACACCAAGTATTTGTTTGGTCTTTCCAAATTCCCTATAAGCAGTTAGAGATGCATTAGAGTTTTCAGGAATCCCGGGACCCGGCGAAATTAAAATTTTATCCGGATGTAATTCATCAATCTGTTCGGCATCTACTTCGTCATTTCTTCTGATAACAACCTGAATTTTATGGTTCCCCAAAAGCTGTACAAGGTTGTATGTAAAGGAATCATAATTATCAATTACCAGAATTTTCATCTATCACCTCCGCATATTTTAAAGCGTTAATCATTGCTGCCGATTTATTTTTAACTTCTTTAGCTTCGAGCTTAGGAACGCTGTCGGCTACAATTCCGGCTCCGGCCTGCCAGAAAATAGTTTCTCTTTTGGCAAATAAAGTTCTTATAGCAATGCACATATCAAGGTTTCCTGAAAAATCAAAATAACCGACTGCACCTGCATAAACATTCCGCTCTTCTTTTTCATAATCATTGATTAGTTGAATTGCTCTAATCTTAGGAGCGCCGGAAACGGTTCCTGCAGGGAAACAGGACATTAAAGCATCAATTGAATCTTTGTCCTCTGCAAGAGTTCCTTCAACTTTTGAAACAATATGCATTACATGGGAATATTTTTGGATTTTCATGCTTTCACTAACTTCAACTGTACCGTATTTACAAACACGTCCGAGATCATTTCTCCCCAGGTCAACAAGCATAGTATGTTCAGCACGCTCTTTTGGATCATTTATCAGGTTTTGTTCAAGTGAATTTTCTTCTTCTATATTTATTCCTCGTCTCCTTGTTCCGGCAATCGGTAAAACTTGTGCTCTTCTGTTTTTAACTTTAAGAAGATCTTCCGGTGAAGTTCCTATTATTTTAAAATCATTTTTAAATTCCAGGTAATACATATACGGAGAAGGGTTAATAATTCTTAGAGCACGATAAACATTAAGTAAATCCCCTTTATATTTTGAAGAAAATCTTTTGGAAAGAACAATCTGAAAAATATCTCCTTCAATAATATTCTTTTTGCTTAATTCAACCTGCCGGCAGAATTCTGTTGAATCAAATTCACCGGATATATCTTTCTCCAGTTTAAAGTTTGAATTGTATTCGAAAGGTTTTTTTAATTCATCCTTTAGCTCTTTCAATTTTTCTTTTGAATTCGCGTAGGCATTTTCAAGATTTGTATTTTCGTCTATCTTAACATTGGAGATTAAAATTATTTGATGTTTGAAATGATCGAATGCAAGGATGGTGTTGTAAATTCCCAAGATTGAATCCGGATTGTTAAAACTTTCAGTACTAAACCGGATTACTTTTTCAACAAGACCAATGTTTTCGAATCCTAAATAACCTACAATTCCGCCGGTAAAATCGGGCAGCTCATCAATTTTGGGCTGCTTATATTTTTGTAGTTCATTTCTTATATGCTCAAAGATTGAAGTGTTTGTTTTTTGCGATGATCCATTTGAAAATTCTGTAACTTCCATTCCTTTGTTGGAAAATATCTTTTCAGGCTCTCTCCCGATAAAAGAGTACCTGGCCATATTTGCCGACCTCTCAACAGATTCAAGCAGAAAATTTTGTTCTCCTTTTTTGCGGATCTTTAAATATGCAAGGACGGGGGTCAGTAAATCAGCTGTTATTATCTCATATACCGGTATGAGATTGTATTCTTTTGAAAGTTGTTTAAATTGATCAAAGTTCATATGGTGTTAGTGCCTTTATTATATTTTTAACTTTGGAATTATAATCTTGTTCTTTATCTCTTTTCTTTGGATTAAGATTATGATTAAGAACGAATACTATTCAAAACAAAAAGGACAAAAAAAAACCCTTCCCAGTGTTTCTGAGAAGGGTTTTATAAAAAACTATATTATTATTTATCTCATATCACCGGGCCATGCTCCATATAAAAATTGCTCCACCACCACCATGAGTGATTAGAATTCCGGCAATATGTCCTGCTGATATTTTTCATAATTGAGTTACAAATATACACTTCTTTTCGGTTTTGTCAATACCCGGAATAAAATTTCTAACCGTTTGTATATTAAATGTTAAATTTCTCAATAAAAAAGATGCTAATAGAACGCAGATTATTATGATCTTTTATGATTGATCATGATCATAACAAATCATAATCATCTTAAAAAATCAGTGTTCCATTAAATGATGCTCAATGCTAAAAATCTCAAATTCTCTATTAAAACTCTTTACCTTGAAAATCAAAATGGTTTATGAGTATATTTAATAATTAAAAATAGTGAGTTATTCTGTGTTATGAACAGAGAAATGTTTCGTTCCAAAATTCATCGTGCTACAGTTACAATGGCGGAATTGTACTACGAGGGGAGTATTACTATCGATGAAGATTTGCTAAAAACGGCCGATATTTTACCCCACGAAAAAGTTCAGGTAGTTAATTTAAATAACGGCAGCAGGCTTGATACGTACATTTTGGTTGGTCCTGCCGGCAGTGGTATGATTTGCCTGAATGGACCGGCTGCCCGGCTTGGTGCAATTGGTGATGAAGTGATAATTATAGCGTATTCCCAGATGAGCGATGAAGAGGCCCATAACCATAAACCAAAGATAGTTCTTGTAGATAAAAAGAACAAAGTATCAAAAATTTTGTGATTTTTGAATATCTGGATTTTAAGTTTCATTGATTTTAAGTCAGGATTTAGTTAATATTTAGCCAAATAAAAGGCATAGATATGAAAAAATTAGGAATATTATTTTTTATTTTGATTGGCATTTCAGCTGCAAATGCTCAGTATAAAGATTCCGGTTTCCATGAATCTGATATTAAAAATGCAATTATTGATAATTCACCATCTTCCTTTTTCGGATTTTTGAAATCTAGTAACTTTCAGATGCATCAGAGCTATGATCTTTCTTACTCAACTTTTGGAAACGGACAGGGATTAGCCCTTGGAGTGTTTACAAATAGTATGTTTTATAAATTTTCCAACAACCTGAACGGGCAGGTTGATATTAGTCTGGTTCAGTCTCCTTATAGTTCTCTGGGGAAGGATTTTCAAAGCAAAATTAATGGGATTTATATAAGCAAGGCTGCAGTAAATTATAGTCCCTGGAAAAATACTTTAATTTCTATTCAATATAGAAATGCACCTTATTCTTATTATAATCCTTTTAATCCTTATAATTCATACGGTGTTGGATATAATACTTTTAATAATAGTGATGAAAGTTCGATTTTTATCCGGTAACAAATTAGAGGTTAAAAAAGTAGTTAAATGAGTGTTAATAAGTGAAGGTACAAAACCGTCCGAAAAGACCGCCAAAAGATATAAAATTTAAAACCTCCGCATCAAATTTTTTTTATAATTTAATTATTGTTATTCTGGGAGCTATTATAGTCTTTTTAGCTTATTCCCTTTATTTAAAGGTAAAGAACAGGGAAGATATGGAAAAGGAATTAGCAAAAAAAAAGCTGGCCGAACCAATTGTACAAGTTGAAGTTTTAAATGGATGCGGTATTTCCGGTGTTGCAGAAAAGTTTACGGATTATTTAAGAAGCAGTCATTTTGATGTTGTTCAAACAGGTAATTATATTTCGTTTGATGTTGATAAATCGATGGTTATCGATAGAACCGGGAATAAAGCAAATGCCATTAAGGTTGCAGATGCCTTAGGTATTAATCATAAAAATATTATTCAGCAAATAAATAATGATTATATATTAGATATATCCTTAATAATCGGCAAAGATTTTAAACAACTAAAACCAAACAATCAATAAAAGGATTAAACTTGGATTCAAAACAATTAGCCGACAGTATAACAAGTCTCATTTTTAATAAAAAAGGCTTTGATGTAAAAATTTTAGATTTGCGGGAACTTACTGCAATGGCAGATTATTTTATAATTTGCAGTGCCGATTCTGATACTCAGGTTAAAGCAATTGCTGATGAAATTGATAAGAATTTAAAAGATGATGGTATTAGAGCCTGGCATAAAGAAGGTTATAAAGGTTTAAACTGGGTTTTGATTGATTATGTAGATGTTGTAGTTCATATATTTAAAAAAGATGTCAGAACATATTATAACCTTGAGCGACTTTGGGGGGATGCACCTTCTGTTGACGTTGAAGATCCGGTAATAGAATCATCTGAAAATAAAAAAGCAAAAGTATCCAGGTCACGAAAATAAACATTTCTTAAACCGTAATACCCGGGAATAAAATTGAAAGAATATTTACAATCTGTCTTTAAAAAAGCTTTTGAAAAGCTGCCGTATTTAAAAGACATTCCGATCATTTTTGATGTTCCCAAAATTGAATCTCATGGAGATCTTTCTAGCAATGCTGCAATGCTTTTAACAAAACAGCTAAGGAAGAATCCCAGGCAAATAGCCGAAGAGATCATTGCAAATTTAGAAACAGATTCCAGAATAATTTTCAAAACAGAAATAGCAGGCCCCGGATTTATTAATTTCTTTTTTACAAGGGAATTTATTACGGAGATAATTAAGAACATCCTTAAAAATGAAGATAACTTTGGTAAGTCGGATAAGTATTCCGGTAAATCTGCAAATGTAGAATTTGTTTCTGCAAATCCGACGGGACCTCTAACCGTCGGTCATGGCAGAAATGCTGTAATTGGAGATACTGTTGCAAATCTTCTTGAATGGATTGGCTATAAAGTAGATAGAGAATATTATTTTAATAATGCCGGAAGGCAGATGAGGGTATTGGGAGATTCGGTCCGGCTGCGGTACCTGGAATTATGCGGAGAAACTATTAATTATCCTGAAGATTATTATCAGGGCGATTATATAAAAGAATTAGCCGAAGGATTATTTAATAAACATGATAATAATCTGAAAGATGATAAACCGGAAGGCATATTTAAAGAAACAGCTGAAAAAGAAATTTTTAATGAAATTAAAAAAACCCTGCAAAGATTAAATATAAGTCATGATGTATTTTTTAACGAAAATACTCTTTATGAAGATGGAAAAATTAAATCATTGCTCAATACATATAAGGAGAAGAATTTATCTTATGAAAAGGATGGTGCCGTCTGGTTAAAACTCTCTGAAATCGGTAATGAGCAGGACAAAGTTATTGTAAAATCAACAGGTGAACCGACTTACAGACTTCCCGATATTGCTTATCATTCAACAAAATTTGACAGAGGTTATGATTTAATTGTTGATCTATTCGGTTCCGATCATAATGCAACTTATCCTGATGTTCTGGCAGGTTTAAAAGTGCTTGGCTATAATACTGAAAAAGTGAAGGTATTGATTTATCAATTTGTTACTATTATGGAAAACGGGGAAGCAGTTAAAATGTCGACCAGGAAAGCAAATTATATTACTCTTGATCAGCTCATTGATGATGTCGGCAGCGATGTTGTAAGATATTTTTTTAATATGAGAAACATGGCAACGCATATGAATTTTGATTTAACACTGGCCAAAAAACAATCGGACGAAAACCCTGTCTTCTATTTACAATATGCTCATGCCAGGATCTGCTCAATATTAAAAATGATGGAGAAAGAAGATCTTACCGAATCGACTGAAAATTTAAATTTATTAACAGCCGATGAAGAACAGAAATTATTAAAGAAGCTCCATGAATTTAAAGAAGAAATTTTATACAGCGCTGAAAATTTTGAAACGAACCGCGTCTGCAGCTACCTTGAAGAATTAGCTGCAATATTTCACAAATTTTATACTTTTCACAGAGTTATAGGCTCTGAAAAAAAATTAGCAGAAGCACGTGTGGCTTTAGTACAAGCCGTAAAAATTGTGATTAAAAACGGATTGATGATCTTAGGGGTAAATGCTCCGGAAAGAATGTAGATGAAATTCAGGCAGTAAAAAGAAATCTGGAAAGATTCCCCAATGATTTCATGGTTTCAGCTAAACCAAAAAGAATTTGATAACTTGAAACCACAAATTGTGATTTCAAGCTTGGGAGGCGTAAGACGTTCACGACTTTACGCTTATACAGAACAAGGTGTAGCAATGCCTTCTTCTGTACTAAATAGCCAAAATCTCTTTGATAATATTTGAAACAGTAAAGCCCGATACATAAAAAATTTCAGCTTATTTCGATGCTTTTATAAACGTATGCGGATACTATGCTGCATATTTAATCCCAAATTTAAGTCCATTCGTAACAAATATTCAGGATCTCCAAAGTTTGAGTAAGCTAATCCGCAATCGCTACCAAAGCTGCATAGACTCTTTTTGCTCCTGAATCCAACAATACTTTTCCGCATTCAGATATTGTTGCACCGGTTGTTACCAATGTATCACAATAAAAACACACAAATTCTGATCAAAATTAAAAGTAATCTTAATTCTAACTCTTATAAAGTTATAGGTTATGCTTCACCTTCTGAAGATATGTAGTGTGTATTTATACAAGAAATTTTAATACGTAATCATACGTACGAAAAAAATTCGCATTAATAAGAATTAAGACAGAATCATAACTTTTTTAAAATACGAAAGTTATTCATAGGTAATTATACTGATGTTTTTAAAAAATTATTTTGTTATATAGTATTCAAAAATCCCGATGAATTGATTTTTTTATTTCTTAATTATTTTAGGGGAAATAATGAAACCTCCGCATTATTTCTTGCATTCCGGTTCAAGCTTCCATTTACAATATTATATTGTTCTGTTTAAGATATATTTTTATTGTACTAAATTTATTGATATAGGAATAATAATTAGGGAAACTTTCACTATCTCCCTAGCAGGATTTATAGTAATAATTCAAAAAGATAAGGGGATTTTTTTTACTGGTTTTACATAAATTAATCTTTAAGTAAGAAAATAATTTTTTAAAGGGATATAATTATGAAAAACATTTTAATGACATTGTCTTTGTTGTTTGCAATTTTAATAGTAGGGTGCAAAGAAAATTCCGTTGAACCACCGCTACCGAATAATTACGAACCTCTGATGCCTATAAGTGTTGGCAACTACTGGCTTTATCAAGGATATTATCTTAACAGTGACGGTTCCGTGAATTCCGCTGATGATTATAAATTCGGATTTATTATAGATGATACTATATCTCAGATTATAAATGGAAATAAAATTTTAAATTATAAGTTATTTAATTGTGGTGAAGAATTAAAACCATACTATGATAAGCCCGGTTCCTTTGAAGGGAGCAAATTAATTTATCAAAATAAGAACGGAATATTTTATGCGGGGGATGAAAGATATGACACTATAAAAATTACATTTAATGATTTAGTATTTCCATATACTGTAGAGAAAGGGAAAACAGTTAGTGGACATGTTTTTTATTATTCAACATTAGGTAACATCTCGAATGTACCCAGTGATGTAATTACAGATTATATATGTATATCAACAGATTCATTATTTACCACTCCATTAGGGGATTTTCAATGTATTGTTTATAGAATGGCATATGATGACTATAAATCTCTTTTCCGGGATGAGGTTAATTACTTTATTAAACCCGGTATTGGTATTGTAGGGATGGTCCAAATGATTTATTTCTATAACATAGGTAAATATCATTACTTAAATGAATATCTTTTAACAAATTATAAAATAAAAGAGGAGAAATTAAAATGAAAAACCGATTAATTATTTTTATTGTTTTAATATTATGCAGTAGTTTAATTTACGCACAAGTAAATATTTTAAAAAAAATGGATATGGGCTATGTAATTTCAAAAACTGCCGAAAATAAAGTAGAACGCTTTAAAACAAGAGAAGCAATAAAACAATGGGAAGAAGTTCAATTAAAACCAAATACAGTTATTTCAAAAGGCGTTAAGGGCATATTCAATATCTTTGAAAAAAATATAGAATTTAAGATAACCAAAGATTTTGGAAAAGATGTAAACGGAGTTCAAGGATTTAAAGCCGAAATTAAAGACGGCGGCTATGCTATAATTTCAAGTTCGAGCGAAGGAATAAGTTTTTCCATTTGGTATAAAAATAATTTTTATAGTATAGATGCAATTGAAGATAGCATTTATTTTGCGTCGGAAATAGATTTAAACGAATTGGCAAAAAATGAAAGCCCAAATGATTATATAAGAACAGCTAAATTCAATGATAACATAAATAAGGAAAATAATATAAAGCAGAATATATCTATCAATTCAATTCTTTCTCCAGCAACTGTTAAAATATTTGTTGCTTATACTCCTGCTGTGGCACAAAATTATAATATTAATAACCTTATTTCAACTTGTAGAACAACAACAAACGATGCTTTTTCAAGAAGTGCTGTTTCTTCGTCTATAGAATTAGCCGGCAGCACTGAATTTAATTATACAGAAAGCGGAAATTCGGAAACAGATGTAAACAACTTTATGAATAATATTGACATACAAACTTTAAGAAATCAATATCAGGCCGATATGTGCGTACTGCTGATAAATACAACAAGTGACGGTACGGCGGGTCAATCCGCTTCGATAGGTGCGCAGGGGAATGATGCATACTGTGTTGTTAAAGCTAGTGCAGCAGTAAGTAATTATACTTTTCCGCATGAACTTGGTCATCTGTTCGGCTGCAGGCATGATACAAAAAACGACTGGAATAATTCAATATTCAATGGTCATACATATACTTACTGCCATGGATATATACACGATTGGACAATCAATGGTAATTTTAATGAATATAGAACAATAATGGGAGTATTGAACGTATCCGGTGGTAGAATAGGATATTTTTCTAATCCAGAGGTGTATGATGATAATGAAGTACCATTAGGAACATATGATTTGAATGATTGTGCAACATTAATAGATATTACATCTTCGACCATTGCAGGATACGAGTGTAATGCTTCAAGGGAAAAGTTACATTTGCTAAAAAAATAATGTGTTAAAATATTGTTCATGTTATTCCCGCTCCAATTACTTCGCTACGACATTTTTATGGATGTCTTCGCTTCGTAATTTCCGCTAGGATTTTTATTTATGTTATTTATGCTGCTTGATTTATTGTTTGCCAATAATTTGCTCTATTCAGTTCTGCTTTTTCTAATTTTAATTCCCGGTCGGATATCCTTTCTGCTTTTCTTCCTAACAGGTAATCTTCCGGTGTAAGATAATTAAGTGATGCATGAAGCCTTTGGGTATTATAAAAGTTTATATAATCTTCAATATATACCTTATAATCTTCAAAACTAATCGGGGATTTTATCCTTAAACATTCTTCACTTATTGTTCTATGATATCTCTCTATTTTTCCATTTGCCTTGGGATTACCGATTGATATCTTTACATGACTAAATTCAGCGGATTTTATGAACTGCTTGAATTCCTTAGATATAAATTGTGAACCATTATCGGTGATAATTCTTGGTTTAGCTGAAGGATATTTTTCTTTTGCTTTTTGAATTGTCAACTGTACATCATACTGATTCATTGTATGCCTTACTTCATGATGGAGTACATAACGGGAGTAACCATCAAGTACTGAAATCAAAAATAAGAAGGTGCCTCTGAAGTTCAAGTATTTTATATCTACATGCCAATGTTTATGGGAACAGTCAGGCTGCTTAAATCCTGTCCCTTTCAGGTTCTTTTTGCTTGTATTCCATTTATTTAGCAGACCGGCTTTCTTAAGTATTCGATATACAGAAGATGGATGAACTGCCACTATATTTAAGTCAAGCATTTTATATGTAATTCTTCTGTAACCGTCTTTTAGGAAATAATCATTTTCTGCATAATGTTCTCTGGCATATTCTTCTATTGCTTTTACTTCTTCCGGGGTTAACCAGTGGGTCTTGGGTATCTTCCCATTGTGAGTGTTCGGCTTGCCAGCTCTTTTAACCCATTTATAATATTTTACTCTGCATAATCCTATATATGGTAAAAGCTTTTTTACCGGAATACCGCTTCTCTGAGAAAGATAACTAACATGCTGAACTACAGAATCCCTTATTTCCAGTTCTACCCACATTTTTCTCAATACTCCCCATTCAGATTTTTTTTTAACCGGAGGTTGTCTTCTACTATTTCACTGATTAAGGAGTCCTTGTCCTTAAGTTTCTCTTCCAGTCGGGCAATTTTTCCCTCTTCTGATTTACTTGTCCTCTTTTTTGAAAATGTTTCCAGGGCTCCGTTAAATAATTCTTTCTTCCAAAGATAAAATAGGTTCGGATTGATGTTGTATTGTTCACATATTTTTCCTACTGGTACTTGGTTTTCCAGGTGTTCCCTTAGGACCTTAACTTTGAATTCTGCCGAGTGTTTCCTTTTTTCGTTTTTCATTTTTACTCCTGAAGTTTATCTATAATTTATTACTTCAAAAGTAACTTTCCAACTTAAGCATTATACGAGCCTATTACTACTTCCGGTCAAATAAATAAAAATGAATGGTGGGCAGGTAATATAACAATAACGGGAAATATTACTGTAAATTCAGGAGTAACCTTAACTGTAGAACCTGGTGCAATTATTACATTTACAAATGGTTCATCATTAATAGTAAACGGAACCTTAACTGCAAATGGTACTTCTACCAATCATATAACTTTTGACTTTGTGTCACCCGCAAACCAAACCGGAATCACTTATACTTATTACGGTGGTTCTTTACAGTATTGTGATATTAAAAATTCTTTTGATGGTATTTGGGGTAACGGAGCTTTGCCCAACAATATTTCTCATTGTACATTTACTAATAACACTAAAGGACTTTATGCAAGTAATGTAAACTCAACTACAAATATTTCCTTCTGTACCTTTCAGAATAATTCATCTTACGGAATTAGTTTATATCATTCTTCTCCATGGATTTCTGATTGTATATTTACCAGCAATTATGAGGGAATTAATTGTAATTCATATTCGAATCCATATATCTGGAATTGTACAATATCAGGTAATACCTACGATGGTATATTTTGTAATTCATATAGTTCTGCAAAACTTTCAAATCCAACAACCGGAGCGGTACATTATGGTCATAATGTTGTAACCAATAATAATAGTTTGGGAATATACGGAGGTAATCATAGTAATATATTCTTAGGCGATTATCAAGGAGGCCAAAATAGCATTCATAATAATTCAGGTTACGAAGTCAGCGCAGAATACTCCAGTGTTATACCTGCCCAATATAATTATTGGGCAAGACCCGCACCGAATTTTTATGATTGGAATGACTTTTCAACATTTATAAACAGCTCTATAGATCCTACACATGCTTTAAGTTGGAATCCAAACACCTCAATACAGCTTGCTTCAAATAATACAGAACAACCTATTCAAATATTAAAGGCTTCAATAGGGAATAATAGTACTGATGTTCAGATGGACAATATTTTTCTCGATGAGGAATTAATGCAAGCAGTTGATGATTTAGTACTGAGAAATTATGATAAAGCAATTATAGAGTACAATCAAAGATTAGATAAAGAGTCAAACAAGGACAAGATTGAATATATTTTAACTCAATTAGCAGAATGTTACTTGAGCTCCGGTAGAGAAGGTTTTATGGATTTTCTAGATCAAAATGTCAGAAAGAATCTACCTAAGAATGATGATCTTTACCTTTTTACACTTGATTTGGAAAATGGTTCTTTAATGAAAGAAAAAGATTATTCAAAGGTTTTGGAAAATTTGAACTTTATTAAAAGCGATGCAATTAATACTCAAGATGTTTATAAAGAAACAGTATTTAATTTATTTTGTTTTTATTATAGTATAATGAATGATACTTTAAATACAAAAAAATATTTATCGGAACTTGAATCAAAATATCCAAAAGATCGTTTAGTAATAGAAGCAAATCTAATGCTAGGGATAAATAATATGAATTTGATTATAAAAAAGGTACCAGATAACAATAATTTAGAAGAAATTGGTTCCAAAGAAGCAACTTCGTATTCATTGGAACAGAATTATCCCAATCCATTCAATCCATCAACAACCATTTCTTATAATTTACCAAAAACTTCATTCATTGAAATAAATATTTATGATATCCTCGGACATTTAGTAAAAGCTATGACAATTCCTTCGCAGTCAGCAGGAAGGCATGGTATCTTATGGGACGGTACAAATAGTGATAATCAGCTTGTTGCGAGTGGAATTTATTTATATCATTTCAAGGCGGTTTCTCTCGAAGGAAATAATGAAGTATTTGAAAAAACCGCAAAGCTGCTGTTGATGAAATAGTAATATTTTTATAAAATTATTTTCTATATAAAACTAAAAAGGGCAGTATAAAAGCTGCCTTTTTTAAAATACTCTGCATCTTCTAAGAAGCATTTATGTAATACGTTAAATCATTCCTTTATTCCAAATAACATACCCATGTTTGTCCTTTCTTTTAAGTTTAATCAATATTTCATTTTAATCCGCAATTGCTACTGAAGCAGCGTAAACCCTTTTTGCTCCGGAGTTCAATAAGACCTTTCCGCATTCAGATATTGTTGCACCGGTAGTCACGGATGTACTACAATAGAAACACGCAAATTCTTATCAAAATTCAAAGTAATCTTAATTCTAACTCCTATAAAGTTATAGATTATTATTTTTCTTTATGAAGATATCTTCAATCCAATTATTCAAATTATGTTGTGTATTGTATTTATACAAAAAATTTTTAATACTTAATCATACGTATGAAAAAAATGCTCATTTCCTGGAATTAAGTTTAAAATCTTGGCATTTCAAAATTGTGAAATTTTTTCATAGGTAATTATACTGATGTTTTTTAATTAATATTATTTTATATTATTATTAATAGAAGTCCCAGTTAACAAGAATTTTATATTGAAATCTACAAGCTATTTTAATTGTTTTGACTAAAGGGGAGGATGAGTTAAATTTCTTACAAGGCAAACAACGTTTATAACACAAAAGGAGGTGATTCATCAAAACGAAAAATATTGTTAATACTGTTTAAAAATAAAATATCTTTTCCGTAAAAAACATTAACATAAAGGAGAGAAAAATGAAAGGGAAAGAAAAAATTCTATTCTTATTTTTAATCTTAAATTCAATTCTATTAAGTCAATCGAATCCGCCTTATACCAAAAGTTCAAACTTTTTAACTATTCAATGGGATTGGAGCACATATCAGCATTGTTCAGAAGGGAGTGATTTATGGCCGGTAACCTGGGCTAATGATAATAGTAACAATAATGGAAATATTTACACCGCATGGGGAGATGGAGGAGGTTTTGGTGGAACGAATTCAGATGGCAGAGTATCATTAGGATTTGCAAGAATACAAGGATATCCTGGAACAGAATCATCTCTGGATGCCCATAATGTTTGGGGAGATGCATCACCGGGACATAATTGGACAGCAGAAAGTCAGGCAACTTTTAATGGAAAAGTTGGAAGTTTAATATGTATTAATAATACCTTATGGGCTTGGGTTAATGAAGAAGATGAAAATAATAATTGGCCTAATCCTAATACACATCGGCTTTATTATTCAACAGATTATGGACATAACTGGATAAATACTAATTGGGTTATTACCGCTCCCGATCCTACATTTGAAGATTTTATAAACTTTGGCAAAAATTATGAGGAAAATACTGATGGATACGTTTATGCTTATGGCGGTTGGGATAATGCAGAACAGAATATCTACCTAGCAAGAGCACTCATCTCTAATATCAGCAATCCGGGAAGCTGGCAATATTATGCCAGTTCAAACCCCAATTCACCCAGTTGGAGTAATTCAGTAGGAGCTCGGCAGTCTGTTTTTACAGATAATAATGGAAAGGGTGTTGGAACATGGTCCGTTGAATATATTGGCGGCTCAATTAATAAATTTATTGCTGTAAGTAACCATGGAACTCCAAATAAGGCAGACGAAGATGGTGTAATCCACGATCTTGGTGTTTTTGAATCAGATCATCCATGGGGACCCTGGCATACAATTTATTATTCAGACAATTGGGGTCCAGTTGATTGGCAAAATAATGGTGGGATTACACCTAATGCCGCGGTTTCAGTTTTTATAGTTCCCAAAGTAGGTGGAGGTTGGTCATCCAGCGATAGAACAGAATTCTGGCTTGTTTTTTCCGGAATCAACCAAACAGGTTACCTTGAGGGTATGGATAGATTTAATATGGTTAAAGGTAAAATTGTAAGTTATGATATTACCGCAAATACCACTTTATCAGCAGGCACCTATGATATTAATTCAAACTTGACAGTTGAAAGCGGTAAAAATTTAACTGTGCAATCAGGAGCTATTTTAAATTTTGAAAATAATAAAGAATTAATATCTTATGGCACACTTACTGCCAATGGTGCAACTTTTCAATCCATGAGCCCAACTTACAATTGGACCGGAATAGATATCGCTGGTTCATCATCTACAATTACTAATTGTTCAATAAAAGGTGGTAATTATGGATTAATTTTAGAAAATTCTAGTCATCAAGTAAGTCACTGCTATATTGAAGGAAAAATTGCAGCTATTCGGTTTAAGGGAGGTTCTGGTTATCCTGTAGTAAGTAATTCATTTCTAAGAGGAATCGGAAGTGGTGGCACCGTTGTTTATTCAGGTGATCAATCAGATGGTACAATTAATAATTGTCAACTTGATGGAGCGGTGGGAGCTCATGTATATTATGGTCATATGAATATGAATTTTTCCTCGCCCTTTTATGATAATCCTGGATTAAATGTAATTAAAGCCCAATATTTTGATCCTGCTAATGGGTCAGATATTTATATTGGCGGCGGTTATGCAAATTTTGGGGTGGTTATAATTCTGTTCTGTATCAGCAAGGTGTTTATCAATATAGAAATGCAACAGGCTATACAAGATATGCAAATAATAATTATTGGGGAGGAGGAACACCTACAGTTTATGGAGCTCCTCTTGTTTATACTCCATATTATACAGTACCTCATAATCCGGTTGGTCCAAACTGGACTTTATCTAAATATAATGAAGTCAACCAGGAAATAAATAATGATTCACTTACAGATGCTTGGAAGCAGTATTACAATCACAACTTTACTAAATCAAAAGAATTGGCAAAAAATTTTTTCCAAACACATAACAAAGAAGAACAATCAAGTGAAATGTTATTTCTTTGGATGAAATCTGCTTTACGAGAAGGGACGTTGGAAAAAGAAGAGAATAATCTGCAATCCTTAAGCAAAAATTCATCCATAAATGAATCAGCGCAATATGAATCATTAAAATGGCTTTCATTGCTTGCCGTTCGAAATGACGATTATGACAAAGCAATGGGATATGCTTTATCAGTCCCTAATTCTTCACTAAAGGGAAGGGAAATATATTTTGATATCGCAAGCGAAATTATGCAAAGATCGGGTAATATTGCCAAAGCGTCCCAAGTTCTGGATAAGGCATCTGAAAGATATAATGATGCCGAAACTCTAAGAGAAAAACAATTCGTTCTTAACCTTTATTCGAATAATTTAAATCTTTATCGGGACTCAAGTGAGATTAAACCTCCAGTTACTGAAAATAACACAGCACCAGTAATTTTAAATGATGCGTATCCTAATCCGTTTAATCCTACAACGCTAATATCATATTCAATTACAAAGCCAGGTTTTGTAACACTTAAGATACTTGACATTTTAGGAAGAGAAGTTACAACTCTTGTTAATGAAGAAAAAATGCCTGGTACATATTCTGTAAATTTTAATGGGGATCGTTTTGCCAGCGGCATTTATTTCTATAGTCTTATAACAAATGGAAAGATTATTACAAAGAAGATGCTCCTGATTAAGTGAGTAGTGTAACCTTCGAGGTTTGCATTGCGGTTATAGTTTATTAACCTTGAAGGTTTTGGTTAGGTGGGTCATAAATGTGCAATCTATATAAATTTGACTTGCTTATTATTAAGAAAAAGAGTTTTTTATATCATCAAAGAGGAGTGTGGGGTGAGTACACATAACCGGTTTATTTTTTACATTTTCTTCTTTTTTATTTGCTTGAATATCTCATTAGAAGCTCAATGGGTTCAAATCAAAGGTCTTTATGGCGGCACTGTAAATTCCATTGCAATCAGCGGTAAAAATGTTTATGCAGGTACCTTTGGAGGAATTTATCGATCAACAAATAACGGCTCGGAATGGAACCTGACTTCTAATGGGTTATCAATTCCGGTTTTTAGCGTAACAGCGTTAGCTTGCAGGGGCACAAATGTTTTTGCCGCTGCACCATTAGGAGTAGCTGTATCAACGGACAATGGTTTAACATGGAAAGAATTAAATAAAGGTCTTCCGTTTGGAGGAGTTGGATTATATATTACTTCGATGGTTATAAAGGATACTAATATTTTTATTGGAGGCCTTGGGTTTAATGTATATCGTTCTACTAATAATGGAGCAAGCTGGACTTCTGCCAGCGGCGGTTTACCGACTGGTAACGCACAAACTTATCTTTCGGTTAAAGATACTCTTCTTTATGCGGGAATTTTTGGCGGCGGTGTGTTCATGTCTACCAACAATGGAGCTAGCTGGCGTGAGATCGATCGCGGACTTCCAGATAATGATATTACAGCCTTAGCAGTTTGTGATTCCAACATTTTTGTCAATAATGCCCTAAATGGTGCATTTCGTTCTACTGATAATGGTTTGCATTGGACACCTTTAAGTGACAGTTTGCCGGTGATAAATACTGCTGTTGCAAAAGATGGATATATTTTTGCTAGTACGGGTTATGGAATCTTTCGTTCAAGTGATAGCGGCAATAATTGGTCTGAAATTAAATCGAATATTGAAATTAATACCTTAGCTGTTTCCGATTCCGGAATTTTTGCCGGAGCAAGTGAAACGAGTTATTCATCCGGTGGAGTTTTTTTTACAGTTGATGATGGGCAAAACTGGGTAAAAGTTAACACCGGATTAAATGCTAGTTTCGTAGGAGCTATGTGTGCTACTAACTCAGGTGTTTTTGCAGGTACGATGCATGGGATATATCGTTTTACAGATGACGGTCTAAGCTGGTTCAATGCGAGCAAGGGCTTAGCTTATAGCCAAGTCCAAACTTTTGCGGTTTCTGATTCCAATATTTTTGCCGGAACTTATGATGAAGGTGTATTTGTTTCAAGTGATAATGGCTCAAACTGGACTCAAGTTAATAATGGATTAACAAATACCTACATTTTTGCTCTTGCCTACAGCGGCAAGAATCTTTTTGCAGGTACTGTTGGTCTTCATAGCGGAATTTTTCGCTCTACTAACAATGGAAAGAATTGGACTCCGGTAGACAGCGGATTAACACACACAGATATTGGTGCCATTACTATAAGCGATACAAACATTTTTGCCAGCACATATTATGCACAAGGAATTTTTCTTTCTACAAACAATGGTTCGAGCTGGACTCCGATTAATAACGGTTTTCCATATAATCCTCCTTATCCGGCGCCATATCCTTTAATTACATGCTTTGCAAATATAAATTCTTATATTTTTGCAGGTACCCTTAGTGATGGAATTTATCTTTCTACAAATAATGGTACAAACTGGAATACTGTTAATAATGGATTAACAAGCGTCAGTATAAGTACCATGATTAGTGATGGTTCAAATATTTTTGCAGGTACCTTTGGCAGCGGTGTATTTTTTTCATCAAACAAAGGAGGAAGCTGGTCTTTGGTTAATAACGGTATGACAAATGCTACTATATATAGTTTTAGCATAAAAGACTCAATACTTTTTGCAGGAACAGGAGATGCCGGTGTATGGATGCGTCCATTAAAGGAGATGATTACAGATGTTAAAGAAGTAGAAAATAAAATTCCATCATCTCCTATTCTGAAACAGAATTTCCCCAATCCATTTAATCCAGTAACAATTATACAATATTCAATTCCAAAAGAATCCATTGTGTCAATAGAAGTCTACGATGTTCTTGGAAGAGAAGTTGCAGAGCTAGTAAACGAATATAAAGCAGCAGGGGAATATAATGTGTCTTTCAATGCTTCAAAACTTGCGAGCGGAGTCTACATCTATCGATTAAGAGCAGGCGATTTTATTTCAACAAAGAAGATGCTTTTAATTAAGTAGCAGGCCCCTACATATCGAAGGTATGAAATTACTTTATCGGATTTATTCTTTCTATTAAGTTTAATCAATATTTCATTTTAATCTGCAATTGCAACTGAAGCAGCATATACTCTCTTTGCCCCGGAATCCAATAATACTTTTCCGCATTCCGATACGGTTGCCCCGGTAGTTATAACATCATCAATAAGCAGAATGTTCTTTCCTATTATTTTCTTATTGTTTTTTATTTTGAATGCCTTTTCTATATTTTTTTGCCTCTCAAGAATGTTCATTTTTGTTTGTGATTGCGTGTATCTGTTTCTTTTAATTATTCCGGAGTTAAGCGGAATATTCACCCCACGGCTTAACCCTTTTGAAATATAAAATGATTGGTTATATCCTCTTTCTGCTTTTTTTAATTGATGTAACGGAATGGGTAATATTAAGTTTATATTCCAGGCAAGTAATTCTTTACTAATTTTCTTACCAAGAAGTTCACCGAGAAACGAACCGGCTAAAAATTTTCCATTATATTTTAATGAATGAATTAAGTGCTGAAGTTCTTTATCCTTTTCAAAAAGATAGAGTGAAGTAAATCCTGAAATAATTTTATGATTACTAAACTTTTTTTTGAATTCGAATTCAATCCTTTCTTCATCATTTTTTTTAATCTTATTTAAGCAGACAAGGCAAATAAATTTTTCTCGGGATAATAATTTTATTTTACATGATGGGCAAAAACGGGGCAGAAAGAAATCCAATATTTCAGTAATGAATTTCAAAAAAAATTAAAAATTAAAAATTAAAAATTAAAAATTAAAATGCTCCCCGGATCAGGCTGCGATATGAATTAAAAACTATAATACAATATAATAAAAATTCTTATTTTGAAATTATATTCGGAGAATTTTATTATGTAATCTTTCAAACTTTAAATTTTTCAATCTTATTAAAGCATTCCCGCTCTTTTCCTGAAAAACCATTCTAAAGCAAAGAACAGAATTGCAATTGCCATGAGCCATTCATTAGACCAAAGCTTAATTTCACTTACAATAGTTTTCTCTTTTGAGGCTCTCTTATTTAGATTTTTAATTATGCTGAATAACTGATTATCGTCTGAAGTATTGAAAAACTTTCCTCCTGTTTCCTTAGCTAAGGAGCTTAAAAAGGAATAATTCATTTGCGGATTTATCATTTCAATATCTACTTCACCGATATTAAATTTTCCGGCATCGCTTCCTAGCTTTTTCCCGTTCTGAATTGCTTCACCTGAATACCTATAATTACCGGCTCTAGTTATTTGGAGACTTCCTTCATATAAACCGTTTCCAACAGCACTCAAAGTTAAATTATAATTCTCTTTATCAGCGTTTACTTTTACTTTCACTTCAGCATCGGATACCGGATTAAAAGTTTCATCATAAACCTGACCGGTAAAATCAATCTTTTCACCTGAAGAATAATTCTTTTTGGAAGTCTTTATTGTCACCTGTTTTTGCTTTGAGGATGTATTTAGCCATTTGATACTATTCAAAATAAAATTGTCGAATAAATTCAGATTATCATCTGCAGTCTGGAGCTTCCATTTCCAGATATCTTTTGCAAGAACAGCAATCGATCTTTTGCTTCCTAATATTCTGGAGACGATCAACGGAGAATTAATCGGAACATTATTAATCTTCACAGTTGAAATTATTTCATCTTCAGGTTTTGCTTTATAATTTGCTTGAGGCTGATAAATAGGAGGCAGATTATTCCATGCTTCTATTGGATTTTGCGAATTATTCTGTATCAGCGGATTATCTGATTCAGAAACGGAAATATTCGGCTGAACTTCTGTAAAACCGGAAGATGGATTACTTGCAATAAATGGCAGCTCACTATGAAGCTGTTTTAACCTTGAAAAATCTGTTCTGCCTGATAATGTGATAAAAAAAGGTCTGCTCTTATTATTAATTGCATCGTAAACTTTACTTAATAATTCATTTGGAGTTTCGCCGGTTGGAAATCCAATGAGAAAAAGTATTTGAGAACTATCGATTAATTCGTCCTTGTTATTCTTTTCTAAAAAATTATTTTGTGCTATTTGTGTAATTGAATTTACTGAAAGATTTTTGTCTTCTGTTAAAGTATTTTTGATGAATTCGAGGTCAGGGGATGGAGCACCGCTGACAAGCAGCACTTTGATTTTATTGCTTAATACATTTATATAAAAAATTTTCTTATTATTTGCAGCAGTAAATTCTCCTTTTAAATTTGAAATTTCCATCGTTAATTTCTTTTCACCGCCAGTTTGCGGAGTATAAGTAAAATTAACATTCTGCACTCCATCTGCACTCAGCTTTATTGTTTTCTGCTCAACAAGAAGATCATTTTCATAGAAAGTTACGTTAGCACTCTGATTTCCAAAGCCATTATTTAGAATCGTTCCCTGTATTGTGGTTGGTGTTTGTGCATAGATATATTCATTATATAAAACATTTTTAATCTCAATATCTTTATGTTTGGTTGTATCTCCGACTCCGACAGTAAATACCGGAATATTCAATTTCTCTGCGGTGTAAAGGGGATTTGTCCCGTCTGTAATAACACCATCACTTATAATAACTACAGATGAAACATTACTCTTATCTTCTTTAACATTGCTGAATATTTTGGAGAAATTTGTACTTCCTTCTGAAAAATTTATTTTAGATAAACTGTCAGTGTCCACCGGTTTGATTTCATTTCCGAATGAATAAAGTTTAGAATTACTGAACAAATTATTTGAATTAGCTTCTTTTAAAAAATTATCAATTGATTCTTCTCTATGTGTTCCGTCTCTTATCTGCATCGATCTTGAATTATCAACAAATATTAAATTTACAGGTTCAAGTACAATTTTTTTTGTTAATGTAAGAATTGGTTCAAATATAACGAACAAGAGTAAAAGCAAAGCCAGTGTTCTTAATGCAACGAGTAAAATCTTTTTCGTTATACTTACAACGGGTACAGTGTACCTGTATACATAAACGGTATAAGCACCAAGAATTAAAAGTGCAGCAAAAAAGAAAAGAGGACTGAAAGAAAAGGTAAGATGAATCTTTTCAAAATTAAACATGCGCCTTCTCTAATAAGCGATATTTGCTGAAAGTATCTTTAAATATTGATACCAGATTAAAGTAAGAATTCTCATAAAATTTTTTTTGCATAATAGTGAATCGGCTCATAAATTAAAGGTTAATGCTCCTTTCAAAACAGTAACAGCCTGGCCTGAAATATTTAATTCATTGTTTGTCTGATTATACCTGACTTTTACTCTGCCCCGTCTGCTTAAAACATCACCCTGTTCAAAAATTAAGGTAATTTCATTCCCGGGATTTTTTATAAAGTTTAATTTATTTAAAACAAGTATAAACGGACCATTTGCGGAACCGGTTACAGGATCCTCATCTATTCCGTAATAAGGGGCAAAAAAACGGCTGTGAGCAAAGCTTTCTTTATCAACTGTTTCCAATGTAAATACTGCAACACAATTAAATTCATTTTTTATTTTTGTAATGTTTTTTAATTCTTTGAAGTCAGGCTGCAGGTTATGGAGATCTGTTAGATTTTTCAAATAAATATATAAATAACCGTTTTCAGCAATTATAAAAGGAACATTATTATCAAGCGAATTTTTATTTATATTTAATGCATTAATTACTTCTTCTTTATTCCCATCAAATTCTTTCATAGAAAAAACAGGGATCTGCATAAAATAAAATCCATTCTCTACTTTACAATTTAAGATACCTGAACGCGTTTCAAATTTTATTTCAGTATTATTTTCTAGTAGTTTTTTTTCCTTCAGAAAGTGAAGAGATGCTATTGTAGCATGACCGCAAAGCTCAACTTCCACTGCAGGAGTGAACCATCTCAAATTATAATCTGCATTTGGTGATTTTGATAGAAATGCTGTTTCAGCAAGGTTCATCTCTTTGGCAATTTTCTGCATTTCACTTTCAGTTAAATTATCGCCAAAAGTTACGCCTGCAGGATTTCCTTCAAAAGATTTATTAGTAAAAGCATCTATTTGATAGATCTCAATCTGTTTTTCCATTTAGAAGCCCTTCAATTTTCCATTTTTTCATTTTTTCATATGTATCGTAATCTGTTAAATCAAAATGAATTGGTGTAATCGATATATAATTTTTTTTAATGGCTGCCTGATCTGTTTCAATTTCAGTATCAACCTCAAGAAGATTACCTGTAAGCCAGTAGTAGTGTCTACCATAAGGATCTGTGCGCTGCTCATAAATATCATCCCACTTTGATTTTCCCTGTTTGGTTAAATGGATTCCGGCAATTTCCTCTTCGGGAACATCGGGAATATTTACATTTAACAATGTACCGGCAGGTAAATCCTTATTGACAATTTCCAAAGCGAGTTTTTGGGCAACCTTTGCCGCAAGAGAAAATTCTTTGGCAGCATGATTAGTAACAGATACCGCAATCGACGGAATATCCATAATAGCCGCTTCCCTGGCAGCAGAAACAGTCCCCGAATAAATTATATTTATTGCGGTATTGGAGCCATGATTTATGCCTGAAATAACGAGATCGGGAGGTTCTTTCATAATATTTCTTACACCCATTTTCACACAATCAGCAGGAGTTCCTTCAACCGCATATCCAAAAAATTTCCCCTTCCGGTTGTATTCTATTACCCGTAAAGGAATCTGCATTGTTATTCCATGCCCCACTGCACTTTGCTCTTTACGGGGCGCAACAACTGTTACCTCTGCTATTTCCTTAAGAGTTTCGGTTAAAATCCAGATTCCCTGGGAATCTATTCCGTCATCATTGCATACTAAGATTTTCAAGATGTTCCTTATTTATAAATAGGTTTCTAACTTATATTATGCACCTTCTGGAATATTGTCTGAAAGATTTCTCCAGGGGAGAAATTGAATCCTGGAATTCTCTTATTTCTCAATTTTTCCAACATTCCTTTATTCCAAAGGATATTTATTACGTAAAATGAGTTACTAATATAATGGAAAGGGGATATAGTCTCAATTGATTTGAAGAGTGTTTACTTTATTTTACACTTGAGTGGCTAAATTAATTCTGCATGTTATATATACGATATTTTAAATAAACATTTTTTCTTAACTTGCAGTTCTTTTTCAATAAGTTTTTATAATTATGGTTTATATAAAATCTTTATTATTAAGTAAATATGAAGAGTTAATATTTGGTTTGAGTACAAAAATTTGTGCCGATAGAAACCCGCCTTATTATTTTAATGTTTCCAATTCGGTTGGTGATGATGAAAAAATTGTAAATGAGAACAGGGAATTATTTTTTCAAGAACTTGGACTAAAATCGGGAAATGTTGCATTCCAGAAGCAGGTTCACGGAGATAAAATAAATATTGTGACAAAAGGCGGCTTTTACGGTGAGAGTGATGCCTTGATAACCAGTGAAAAGAATGTTGGTCTTGCAATCAGTACAGCTGACTGCACTTCAATTTTTATTTTTGACAAAAGGAACAGAGTAATTGCTGCTGTTCATTCCGGCTGGCGGGGAACCGAAAAGAAAATTCTTTTAGAAGTTTTAGAAAAATTAGCGGCAGACTATAGCTCATTACCTGAAGATCTAATAGTTTATATTGGTCCTTCAATCTGTCAAAAGTACTATGAAGTCGGAAATGAAGTAGCTGAAAAATTTGAGGGAAAATATCTAATTCCTAAAAATGACAAATTCTTACTAAACGTATCCGGAATTAATTATGATATTTTGTTGAATTTTGGAATACCAGGAGAGAATGTTCAGCTTTCATCTTTTTGTACTTACGAGATGAAATACCTTCTCCATTCATACAGGAGAGACGGCCTGCTTTCCGGCAGAGCTTTTGGAATTATCGCAATGAAATAATTATGTCTTCTAACAGTATTAAATTAATATCGGTTTATGCTTTAGCCTGTCTGATTTGGGGTTCTACCTGGATTGCAATTAAAACCAGCCTGGAATCTCTGACTCCGTTTTTATCAGCCGGATTAAGATTTGTCATTGCTTCAGTTATAATTTTATTGATTTTAAAAATCACAAAAAACCAAATCCAGAAGGATAAACTCTCAATACGATTATATTTTTTAATGACATTCTTTTCATTTGTTTTTCCTTTCGGTTTAGTTTATTGGGCAGAACAATTTGTCCCCACAGGAATTTCATCGGTACTTTTTGCTATAAATCCTTTCTTTGTTCTCTTATTTTCATATTTCCTGATTTCCTCGGAGAAGATTGGATTTTTCAAATTTTCAGGAATTATACTTGGTTTTGCGGGAATCCTTATTATTTTTTCGGATACTTTTAATTTAGATTTTTCTGCCTATACTCTTGGAATGATAGCAATAATATTAAGTGCATCTCTTCAAGCTTTGAATTCAGTGTTCATAAAAAAATACGGCGGTCATCTTCATCCCATAAGCATGAATTTTATACCAATGTTATTCGGAGGAATTATTCTAACTGTTCTGGGTTTCTTCCTGGAAGATATGGCTAAGGTTAAATTTGATTCAACCGCATTGTTCGCTGTATTGTACCTCGCAGTTTTCGGCAGCATAATTACATTTACTTCGTTTTACTGGTTATTAAAAAGAATAAGCGTAGTAATATTATCATTAATTGCTTTTATTACTCCTGTTATAGCACTGTTTTTAGGATGGATATTCTTTTCAGAACAGCTATCGATTTATGAAATAATGGGAAGCTTATTAGTCCTTTTCGGATTACTTTGGGCTAACTTAGGAAATTTTATAAAAATTAATAAAATGAGAAAAAGGGTAACGGTTTAATATATTTCATGTTATTTTAACGGATAAGTTATGTTAAATATAATCAGGATAAAAAAAGCTACATTTTACGGGTATCATGGTGTATTGTCTGAAGAACAGAGTGTAGGCGGAAAATTTGAAGCCGATGTAGATATATATACCGATTTTTCAAAAGCTGCAGAAAAAGATAGTCTCACACAAACTGTTGATTATGAAAAAGTTTATAAATTTATGTATCAGCTTGCGCTTGGACAGAAATATTATCTTATAGAAGCTCTTGCTGCTAAAATAGCAGATGAACTTTTAAAGAAATTTTCTGCGATAGAAAAAATTGCGGTGAGAGTAAGAAAAAACAATCCGCCTCTCGGAGGTCTGGTCGATAGTGTTGAAGTGGAAGTTATAAAGGAAAAAAATGAAATTAAATAAATAAGTTTGGGTAATTAAAAATATTAATTGAACAGAAATTATAAAAATTTACAAAATACCGTTTACATTGCGCTTGGTTCGAACAAAGGAAATAAGCTAGACTATCTGACAAAGGCCATAGAAGAAATAAATAACAGGAATGATTGCAGTGTTATTTCAGTTTCTTCAGTTTATGAAACAAAACCATTTGGAAACATTAACCAGGAAGATTTTTATAATTGTACAGCAGAAATTAAAACATCAATTTCAATTATTGAATTCTTTCATTTATTAAAAAATATTGAAAAGCAGCTTGGCAGAAAAAAGACAGAAAGATGGGGGCCGCGGGAAATAGACCTGGATTTGCTCTTTTTCAATAACGAAATTTATTCTGATGACAAATTAAAAGTACCGCATGAAGGTATCGTTTACAGGGATTTTGTTCTCGTACCTTTATGTGAAATTGCCCCAAATTTTTTTCATCCTGAATTAAACCAAAAAATTTGTGATATTTGTAATACTGAAAAGAATATTATTAAAAAACTAAATCAAAAAATATTCTAAAGGAAAGTAGTGAACGGAAATTCTGAATTAACATCCGGAAGAACGGAAGTTAAGTATATTGCAATTGAAGGTGTTATCGGTGCGGGCAAAACTACACTTGCAAAAAAAATTAAAGAAAAACTAAATGCTGAGTTAATATTAGAACAGTTTGATGCAAACCCGTTTCTTGAAAGTTTTTACTCCGACAGGCGCAGGTATGCATTTCAGACACAAATGTTTTTTTTAATCAACAGGTATAAACAACAGGAATCTTTAATCCAGGAAAATTTATTTACCGACCATTATGTATGTGATTATACATTTGAAAAGGATAGAATTTTTGCATATTTAAATCTGAGCGGTGAAGAGTTAAAGCTTTACGAATCAATATTTCCTCTCTTAGCCAGGAACTTAAGAAAACCTGACCTGGTAGTATACCTGCAGTCGAGCGTGGAAAGACTGATGTTTAATATTAAAAAGCGCAGCAGAAGAATTGAAAGGAATTTAACAAGAAGCTATATTGAAGAGTTAAGTGAAGCATATAATCATTTCTTCTTCAGGTATACTGCAACACCGCTGCTAATTGTTAATTCAACTGATATAGATTTTGTTAAAAGTAATAGTGACTTTGAAGAATTATTTAAACAGATTTTCAGGGAGGATAGAGGTGTTATTGAATACTTCAAACCTGAATCAAAAGGATAATTGAGTAATGCTAAGATTTATTTTATTTTTAATCCTGTTTTATATTATTTATAAAGTACTCCAATATTTTTTAAAAAGTTTAATTTCACCTTCCAAAAATAAAAAGGATAGCTTTCAAAGAAGTTCAAAACCCAAAAGCAAATATGAAAATGTGGAAGAAGCTGAATTTAAGGAAATTAAACCTGATGATAATAACGATAAAAAAGAAGAGTAATAAGAATAAGTAATGGCCAAAAAGAATGCTGCTTCAAAATTTATTAATTTAATTCTGCAGACTTTTTTATCAACAAAAAATATAAATAATTGTGATCTCGGTTCTCCCGAAAAATTTCTTATAGTTAGACAGCATAATCAGTTAGGTGATTTGCTTGCCGGAGTTTCTCTTTTCAGAGCTATAAAAGAAACCTATCCCAAATCTCATATCACTTTAATTGTGAGTCCATTTAATTACCCCGGGCTTATTAAAAATAAGTTTATCGACAGGATGTTTATTTTCGATAAAAAGAAAATATTTAAGCCGGGCTATTTTGTTGAATTCTATAATTTACTTAGAGAAGATTATGATGCAGCAATAGTTCCGGTTGTTGTATCAATATCATTTACAAGTAATTTGATCGCACGTTTTTCAAAAGCCAAGATTCGGATTGGTCCGGAATCCTTAAATGGTGAAATTAACGAGAGCAGATATTTATTTGACAGGAGAATAAAGCTCGATTGGAGAAAGCATCCTGATTCAAATATTTCTGAAAGAAGTCTTGATATTGTTAGACCTTTTGGAATAAATACTAAAAATTATCGTTCGGAAATTTCTTTTGATGAAGATGATATTAGAATAGCTGATGAATTTATTAACGAAATAGAATTAAAGAAAGAAGAATTATTAATTGGTCTTCATGTCGGAGCCGGGAAACCGAATAACCGGTGGTCGCTTCAAAAATATATTTCGTTAATAAATAATCTTAATCAAAAATACTCAGCAAAATTCTATTTAACCGGAAGTGCATCGGATAAAGAAGAATTAGATTACATAAAAAATAACTGCACTATAGATGCAGCCTTATTCCTGAACAGAGAAATTCCCCAGGTTGCTGCATTAATATCAAAATCGGATCTTTTTATTTCAAATGATACCGGTATAATGCATGTGGCAGGTTCAACGGATACATCACAAATTTCTATTTTTGGTCCCACAAATCCATTTAACTGGGCACCGATTGGCAACAACAAATATTTTATCCGTAAATCAGAACTCATTGACGATGTTTCAGTGCAGGATGTTCTCGATATGTGTGAAATTATTTTTGCATCAAAGAAATAATATCATGGAATCTAAACTCTATTTAATTGGAATTTCTAAGGTTTTCTGACATAAAAGATACACCGTTTTATGGTTAAAAAATATTTTTTCCTTTAGTATAATGAATTTTTTATCCATCTCTTTTCTTAAGTAACTATCATTATCATTCGTATCTGAAACATACCAGATAGAATTTTTTTTACTCCATTTATCATCCAATAATGAATTATAGAATATGTTAAGCGAATCAGTATTTGCTATACTGTTATATTCAAAGAGAAAGAATATTTTATTATATCCTCTATAATAATATTTAATTAAAGAGGACAAATAGTGATATTCAACATAAACAGGCTGATTTTTTGTCCCATGTTTCATCAAGTATTCAGCAATCCCTTTAGGATCATTCGATTTATTCATTGGCGAGTATATTTTATTCAAATTTATCGAATAAATTATGATGAAAATGGATGTCCAAAAAATTAAAATTTTTTTACTGTTCGCAGAGGAAATAAGTAGAAAAAATGAAAAAACTAAAGGGACAAATAAGCAGACGGTATGTCTGGGACGTAAATTTTCCGGTCCGTCCACAAAATTTACTAACATAAAAAAAGTTACACTAAGAAGGATTACAATTATGAACGAAAATGATTTTTTAGAAAGAAAAAAAGAAAAAATTTTAGGTTTATGCTTCCAGGTTAGAGCAAGAAATAGAATAAACAATAATACCAGTAATTTATTATAAGTTATTAATGGTAGGTTCTCAGGAATTATGTAGTATTCCAAACGTTTTATAATAAAAGTAGTTCTCTGAAAAAAAGACAAATAAGTGACTTTGTTTATTGTAGAAGTCATCCATACAATTTGCGAATTAAATTGGTTCAAGATATAAGGAGATAAAAATAATATAGAGAGCAAGGGTAAAATCATGTCAACAATATACTTTTTTAAATACTTCCATTGTCTGAAAATAATTAATACTGCTGCATTGGCAACCAACAGGAATCCTAAATAATATTGTGTGTATAAAGAAACAATTGAAAGAATTATAAAGAAAATTCTGTTTTTTCGGGAAGGATTATCGGATAGATATCCGCAATAGAAATTGAAAAGTAACAGTGATGAAAGTAAAATAACTAAGGCATAAACCCTGATTTCAACGGAGGCCCATATTATAAATGGATTAAATGCAAAAAAAGGTAGTATCCATTTTGAATTTATTTCAGGTTTAATTTTTTCAGTAATTTTTAAGATTACCAAGAAAGTTAATAAAATGCACAGGATCGAAAAGAGTCTGGCAACAAAAGGTGAAGATCCCAATAATCTCCAAATATTTAACAGAGCAAAGTATAAGGGGGGTTGATTTTCAAACGATAGAGCTTGAGAAATTGCATATCCTATCCCCTTTGAAGTAGTAGTAAGCGAGTAATATTCATCTTCCCATATATTTAATCTGAAGGATAGGTATAAGGTAATAATTAAAAATATACTTATTATTATTAACAAAAATTTATTGCTGGATAGCCATGAGCTTAATCTCTTAAAACTATCAACTTTTATTTTTGTCAACATCATTTCGTTTATAAATATTGGTATTTAAATTGAATAATTCTTCAAAGTATCTTTTACTTTGCAGGGATAAAAAACCAAGACTTAAAAATTGAACCGCAATTATTAAAACAAAACCGCCGATCAAAAATGCATGTGGTTTTATCCTGAATAATTCTGCTACAGCTAAAGAGAATTTATCGTCAATAAAACTGCCTATACTTGTGTGTATATAGGGATAAATTGAAAAAACATTTATAAAGATCCAAAGAAAAATATATAAAGCAGTCAGCAGAAGAATTATTCCGATACCAATAAAAAATATGTAAGGTCTGAAAATGAAGCCGGACATAAATCCTGATAAAATTCCTCTTACAACCTTTATTTTTGATTTCCGTTCATTTACTTCTTTTTTCTGAGCACTCCAGTCTAAATGGGCAGGGATCTCAACTATTCTTCCTCTTAATAAAATAGTTTTATATATTATTTCAGTATTTATTTCATTATCCCTAGCTTTTAAGACCAAATGTTTTAAAAAATCTTTTCTATATGCCCTGACCATACCCGTAAATGTATGTATTTTTTCTCTGGCAATAAGAAGTAAAAAAAGATTTACAAACCGGCTCATTATACTCCGATTGAATGGAACATTTGTGAGCTTACCTCCCTTCATATAACAGGAAGCAATAACCACATCGGCTTCAGTATCTTGAATTGTTGTTATTAATCTCTCAATATGATCAGGTGAATAGCTCAGATCCAGATCCATTGTTACAATATAATCACCGGAACTATTCTTAAATCCTGTTCTTAAAGCACTTCCCAAAAATTGATTTACCTTGTGGTGAAATACTTTCACTTTATTATGACATGATGAGAATTCGTCTGCCAATTTGCCAGTATTATCAGAACTTCCATCATTAACAAAAATGATCTCCCAATTGTAATTACTTTCAAGTTTTGTCAAATAATCATAGAATATTTGTAAATTTTTTTTCAAAATTCCAGCTTCATTATAGCCCGGAATCACAACAGAAATAAAAGGTTTTTTACTATCTTTTTCTAACAACATTTCTTGAATTTTTAATTAATGATTATAGGTAAAATTCTCTTTTATAAATAATTTTTAATCTAGCGAAATGAAATTGATAATATCATAGAAAACTTATTGGGTTAAGTTAACACGCTTTTTTGTTTAATCATTTTATCTGCTAAAAATTTTTTTGCGAAAGAACTCATGTTTACAAGATGAAAACTATTTTGTAGTTTATCAATTATTTTAACAAACAGAAGAATTTTATCTTTACTATTAATTTTCATCCCTGGGAAAAATTCCAATTCTTTTACTTGATCTCCACCGATTAAATCAAGAGGATGAAGTAAAAAATTTGGTTCTGTCCTTGTAAATTTACATAATTTAATGGCTGTTTCTAAATAAGCATTCATTAAAAAAGGAGATATATTATTTAAATAAATCAAGTAACTTAAATGAAACGGTATCTTAATGATTGGAATAGTACTAACCGGTATTTCTAATATTTTTTTATTTGAGTCTAAATTCCATAAATACGGTTTTAACGGACGGAATCCATCGTTAAATTTTCCAAATAATTTTTTTCTATCTGCTTTTTCTTCTTTTGTTAGATTAGCCGTTTTGAAATAATAAATTCTAGCTAAAGGTCCGATAAAGGTTGGAAGGGTTGAAGCATCATACATATAACCGCATTCAGACAAAGTCTCAAGCAGATTATAACTCCAGCTGAAACCCGGGCCTCGAAATCCATTTGGCTTTTGTCCCGTTACTTTTTCAATATGTTCTTCAGACATCTGAAGTTCATCTTTAATTTTTTCTTTAGAATAAAGATGAAGCCATGATTCATGGTGAAAAGAATGATTCCCGACTTCATGACCGGAATCTGCAATCAATTGTAATGCGTCTTTGTTTTTTTCTAAAGATGCATCTTTACCTACAATAAAAAAAGTAATTTTTAGATTTAATTCATCAAGTGTTTTCAATACACGGGGAATAAATGAATTTAAATATGACGGGTAATCTTTCCATCCCTCATCACCATGTATCTTCATATATGACCACTGATTATCTAGATCGAGTGATAAACCGCATAACAATTTTTTACTTGAAATATTTTGCATTCTTTTATGTTATGAGTCTGCTCAAAAAAGGTAGATTTGTTAGAAAATCCTGTTAATTTAGCTTAAAATCAGATCAGAAATTTATAAAAATGACCTTTTTAGATTCGGCTCATGTTATAATTTTTGTTTAATTTTTACAAATATTTTTTAATTCCCGTTCAACTAACTGTATTGTTTCATTTATATTTAAAGTTCCGTTAACAATATGAGTGGAATTCAAGATAAATAAACCGGGTACTGATGTATTAACCGGCTGCAAATTCTGGGAATAATTTATTGTCGATAAAGCAAATACATTTCGGGCTCGCGCTATTTTAAATTCGCAGATATCGTCTACAGTAATTGCCGGATATACTCTTTGAAAAGAAGTAAAGAATTGTTCTTTTATCTGTTCATCATTTAAATTAAAAAAATCATCATCGTGCGTTATGTATTTTGGTAAATATATAAGTGTGTTCCCTTTAAATTGTTGTTTATTTACAAGTGCTGTCATTTCTATTATCCCGGTAAATTTAATTTCCGGATCAGTAATGTTTGTTACATAAAAACCTGCAAGAGGTTTTTTTATTAATAAAGAGGCGCAAACTACTCCGATGTATCTAATCTTATTTAATTTCTCTTTTTCTTCTTCTGCAATATCATTACAAAGTTTCACAGCAATTGAAGAAGGTAAAGTTAAAATAACATTATCAAAACATTCTATTTCACCATTAGAAAACTCGACCTGGATACAATTATTTATTTTTTTTATACTTATGGCAGAATAATTAGTTTTTATAATCACTTCTTCTTTTTTTAACTTTTCAGCAAATGCATTAATAATTCTAGAGTATCCACCCGGGAGATAACCAAACATTTCTTTTTTTAGTCCTGATTTTCTAGCAGAGTACATTCTTTGTATTGTAGCCCAAATAAATGCTGCGGAAGTATTTTTATAATTCTGCCCTAATTTAGCCCTTAGTAAAGGGAGCCAAATCTTATTAAAAGTTTTTTCACCAGATAAATTTTTTAACCAATCTTCAACAGAAATTTTTTCCAATTTTTTCCAATTTTTAATCTTGGAAGCATAAAAAATGGTTATACCCAATCTTATTTTATCAATAATCGATAAAGGAGGGAACCTTAAAAATTCCAGGGAATTAGATAGGGAAAATAATTGACCATCAGTATAAAACCCGGTTTTAGTTTCTATCCATTTAATTTGCTCTTCAAGTTCTAATTCAGAAAGCAATTTTCTAAGGTATTTATCAGAAAGCAGAATCACATGATAAAAACGATCCCATTCATAATTCCCTATTTTCCATGGGCTTGCCAAACCACCCAAACTATTAGCGCTTTCAAACAATGAAATTTTTTCTCCTGTTTCTGCCAACCTGTGAGCAATAGTCATTCCTAAAATGCCACCACCTATAACGCACCAATTTTTATTATTATTCATTTTTAAATTGTTTTAACCTTTATTTAAGCAGTATAAGCTTTTTTACATCAGAAAACTTTTCGGTTTCCATTTTATAGAAATATATTCCAGACGGAAGTTCACCTGCATTAAATTGAATTTCATGAAAACCTTTATCTGCTACCTGATTAAAAATTTGCTTGATTTCTTCTCCAAGCACATTATAAATTTTTATTACAACTTTATTTTTTTCAGGAATGATAAATTGAATTTTTGCTATCGAATTAAACGGGTTAGGATAATTCTGATATAAAATATAGTCTTTGGAATATCTCCTCGTATTAATTTCGTCGTTTCTTAAGCCGACTGTTGATTCAATTGAATTAATCAGATATGTTTTTATTTGTTTCGAGTTAATAGTTCCATTTAAAGTATTCCCTTTGAAATTTGCATCTTCAATCGGTGTTTCAATACTAGTTGTTATTTTTGCATTTTGAATTACCTTTGAATTTAATGATAAATCAAAATTTTGATCATTATCTGAGAGATTCCATAATCGTACAATTATCCCATTTTCAATACCGTCTTCAGAAGGCTTCAACGCCCATGCTATAATATCCGGATTATTAATTGAAGTTAATGAATAAATATTTCCGGGGTAATCATTCCCTCCCAGAACTTGCGAAGCTAACAAGGGATTTTGATGTTCCATAGCAAATTTCATTGCTGAAACAGCGTTATATTCTAAATGAGTTTGTAAAGCGAATCTTTGAAGAAAGTAATTATCACCTCCCTGGTTGGGTATACCTAAGCCATCTCCATCGACCTGCCCCCCAGCTAGTATGGAAATCATAGGTGTATTTATATCAAGATTATTTTCATCACTGTTCCCGATTTTCATAAAATAACAATCTGCATTAGATAATGTAACCCCTAAAATGCCATTATTTATATCAACAAAATGGTTCAGGGTTAGCCAGTCATATCTTGCATTTATTGGAGAATATTGTCCTCCTTGATCTAAAAGTTTTGCTTTTATAACCGCTCCGACCTCTTCATGCCAGATTTCTGGATTGCTGATATTAAATCCGAACCCCCATGTATAAACATTTGAGAAATTTTGAGTAATTTCGTTTTTAATTTCGATTCTATCTATATCTTTAAACAATGTAATTCTTGAAATATGACTTAAAGGAGCATTAGAATTAATTTTCAATGTAACTGAAACAGGACCTGAGTTTTCAATACTTATATTGCCTGAACCAGTACCAAGATCATTTAAATATTTTCCATTAATTTCCTGTACATATTCTTTATTATCTTGTGTTTTATCTATTAAACTTAAAATTGCACCTCTATCGGAAATGATAATTTTATACTTATCATTTTCTATAGAATTATCAGAAATAGTAGCCGCATTACCAAAAATTTCTCTTTTGCCAGGTTCTATGTCAAAAACTTTGTAGCCAATCGGTGGAATATTTTTTGCGAAAATTCTTAAAAAATTTTTTGTTCCGATATTAACAATTTGGAAAGGCACCTCTTTATTTGTATTTAGATCAACAACATGTATGGAATCTGTTCCGGAATATTGGTAATCAGCGAAATCATTTCTTTCCCAGCTTAATGGATTAAAAACATAAAAACTCTCATTTGAACGAGATTTTTCAATCATATTTCCAAGCGCATCTTTTGAATCTTCAAATAAGCCGTCAACATAATCGGTAATTTCATTAGCTATTTTCCGTTGCCAATTTGCGCGTGCATCAACAGAAACGATTCCATCTGCTGTCCAGTCATGTTCCCAATATAGTCCCAAATCCATCCAGGCTTGATCCCTTCGATCTATTTTGGAGTCCATAAATGTTTTATTTTTTAATGATACAAGTGTAGCTAAAGCTTCAGCTGAACGGATCTTTTCAACAGATCTTTTAACATTTGCAGATACTTCCGCCATAGATGCACAATACAGATCCCATTCATTTCCAAATGCCGCGGAAACAGTTGGTAATGTTGAACCATATTGCTTTTCGAATTCCTCAAAAAAATCTTCTTCATTTGAAACAATAATTAATTTTGATGAATCGGTTTTTGATTTTGCTACTTGCACAAATTTATCTGTAAGAGTTTTTAATGAATCACCTCCATTTCCAAATGCGCCAACGATATTGTACTTATTTTTTGAATAAAAAGAAGGATCATCAGCCATGAAATCAATTACACCTTCAGGATCATCAGCCTCAAAATAAGTCCCGAGGTTGTAACCTGGGAAAATTGAATACCATTTAAAAAGAATTTTACTCTTGTCTGGACCCTGGTCCCAATACATTTCGTATTCTCTGTTACCCGGGGAAAGTACTCTGGATCTACAGTCACAAATACCTTTCCAACTGTATTTAGCACCTGCACCAGCCCAAAGTGAACTAATTCCGTAGGGAAATGTCTGGTTTTCCATAGAGTATGCTAAATTAAAATGAAGATTGTATTTTCTTTCAATATGGCCCGAATAATACATACCACGAATAACAGCTTCTGCCGGAGTACCCCCGTACAATATTGCAAGCGGATTTAATGGAACACTTATATGTCCGTTTTTTATACTGTTGATAAATCTTTCAAAATCTGCTGTAGATTTATTTTTTTCATATGTCCACATCCAGAAGCTACCATCGCAATTCCATCTGCTTTGATGTTCGAGTATTTCATTTTGAGTTTGATCTGCCAAGTTCAAATAATAATCGATTGTCTCAATAAATACTTCCTTATAGGTCTCCTCATCAGCTGTCCACATGTAATCGGTATGATCATCATTAGCAATGTAAATATTTTTTCTATCCTGGGAAAATGTTGAAACAGATATAATAATTGTTAGGAAAAAATAAATCAAGATTTTTAAAGACATATATTTAATTGTTTTATTGATGGAATGTAAAACCTGAAAATAAATTATATTAGCTAGTTTTTAATTTGAGATAAAATTATCAATACTAAACAGAACTTGCAATGTTATCGTTCTTATTTGCCTTTAATGAACAAGAAACCAATTCAGATGAAAAATTATTATAAAATATAACTTCTTCTATTATATTTGGATATACAATTTTACAACCTGTACCGCATGTGGAAGCCAATTTTCGTACATATTCAAATTTAACTTTATTAAATTCATCCTGAACGAAATTTTCATTAAAAAAATCAATTAATGTTTTTAATTCGTTGGCAACCCCTTTTTCAACAGCTTGAAAACAATTATTAACAAAATTAATTTAATTCTTCCGAAGGTTCATTTTTACCTTTTCCAATACCTGTATAAGATATATTCAGGCTATCCGTTTTGGAAAGAGAGATAAGGTTGCATCCATCGAAAATACCTCTTAATTTTTTTGACATTTTTATAATCTCATAAAATTTTTCCAGGTAAAAATGATGCGCAGTGCAGACAAAAACATAGTCTGTATTTTCTAAAGCTGCAGCTAAATCATTAGTAAAAAATGAATTTAACTTATACTTAATCAAATTTTGATCTCCAGCCTTCACAAAAGGATCATGGATCTTAATATCGCAATTTTTTTCTAATAAAAGGTTTGCAAGAGTAAATGTCGGAGAATTACGTGTATCTTCGGAATTAAACCTGTAGGCGGCTCCTAATAATGCAATGCTTTTTCCATTTAGTGAACCGAATTTATTTTCAGCCAATTTAATTGATTCTAAAGGTGAATTGTCATTGATAATCCTGGCATTAAGAATTAAACTATTCGTATGATCTTTTCCCACTTCCAGCATTCTCCACCACAACAGAATGCCGTCTTTCGGAAGACAATGTCCGCCAACTCCTATAGTTGGAATAAGCAAGCCACCACTTGGAACTGTATTTGGATCTCCTGAAGCGGTGTCTATTTGAGAAGATAATTTATTTACTTCATCGCGAAGCTTATAAAAGTTAATATCTTCCTTATCGCAATACCTAACTACTTCGGCTGAATATGCTATCCTTACATCTCTATAAGCGTTTTCAAGAGTTTTTACAATCTCTGCAGTCAAGCTATTTGTTTTATGTAAAGCGCCTCCTGTGACAAATTTTGAATATAATTCTTCAATTATCCGTGGTGTTTCAGGATTTAACCCCGCTACAATTTTATCAGAATTAATTACTCTATGAACTAATCTTCCGGGCATAACCCGGTTCGGGCTATTTCCCAGCAGAATATCTTTCCCTTCGATCAAACCAAATTTTTCAAAGTGCGGTTTTATTAATGTTTCCATTGTTGAAGGCGCTAATGTAGATTCAAAAATAATGACGGGTTTTTTAAAAGCAGGTTTGTTCTGTAAAACTTTTGCAAGTTGGTTAATAGACTCAAATAAAGGACCGTAATCCGGTTTAAACTCTATTTTATCGGTTTGTACACAGACTAAAATTATGTCGGCATCCTTTAATTCAGAATAGTTGTAGCTGGCTCTTAACAATCCTTCGGATACGAGTTTAGCTACAATATTATCAAGTTCTGGTTCTATACCACCTATAGTTGAATGACCTGAATTTATAGCATCAACCTTCCAACCGGAAAAAGTTGAATTTCTTTGGATGACTACAACTTCAGCAAATTTTTTATTGTCATATTCTATTCTGGAATTAGCTATTAAAGCGGCCATTGGCATTCCAACAATACCAGGTCCTATTACACCAATTTTTTCAATTTTCATAAATAGTATTGTAATTAGTTTTTGTCAATAAATGTTTGAAACCAAAGCTCTAAACATAAAATCCCCCATAGTTTTCTGCCGAAAACCCTTTCCGAAGTAATTAATTTATCTACTTTATTTGTATTATAAATTCCTCTTTCCACACAAGCCTTGGATAATAAAATATCTTTGATAAAATTAGAGGTGTTGTTTTTTGCCCATAAATGCAAAGGGACAGGGAATCCCATTTTATCTTTTCTATAGAATATCGTTTCGGGTAAAATATCTGCGATGGATTTTTTTAAAATATATTTCATTTCAGCACCTTTAAATTTCATACGCGCCGGCATTGATATAATTAAATCCACGATTCGTTTATCTAAAAAAGGAACACGTGATTCTATTGAAGCAGCCATACTCATTCTATCTTCTACATGTAAAAGAGCCGGGAGGCTTGATGTCATATCAAAGTGAGTCATTTTGTTATAGTAAGAAAGGGTGTCGGGATTATTAAATATTTTTTCAAATTTTTCATAAATATGATTTTTGCAATAATTATTATTAAATGTGCTAGAAAATAGTTCTTCATCACCGTTTTTTCTATCTATTAATCTAAAATAACGTTTGTCCATATTCTCAAACATTCCAGATTTATTAAATTCTTTTATCATTGGGATATAATTTTTTAAATAAGACAGATTAGGAAGTATCGAATTAAGGGAAACTATATGTTCTCCTTCTTCGTTGGTTTCATAAATTGTACCTTTTATTGCCTGCTCTAAGTAGGCTATAACATATCTAGCATAACCACCAAAAATTTCATCTCCTCCTTGCCCGCCTAAAACAACCTTAACATTTTCTGATGCAAGCTTCGAAACCATGTATTGAGGAAACATTCCTGGTCCGGCAGCCGGTTCATCAAGATAATAGATTAATTTTGGAAGCAAATCAATAAAATCATTTTCAGTAGGAAAAATTTCAAAAATTTCTGCGTTACATACTCCTGCAACTTTCCGTGAATATTTTGTCTCATTAAATTTTTCACCTTCTCCGGTAAATGCCCCGGTAAATGTCTTTAATTTACCATTATATTTTTTTGATGCTAGCATTGTAACAATACTTGAGTCAAAACCGCCGCTTAAATAAGTGCCAACAGATACATCACTTCGAAGCTGGATATCAATTGTATTTTCCAGCAGATTTCTTAACATATATATAAAATATTCTTCGGTATGATAAGTATCTACTTTAAATGAGGGATGCCAATACTTTTTCTGATTAAAATTCTTTGACTTTAAATCATAAACACCATAATGGCCGGGAAGAACTTTAAAGATACTTTTAAACAATGTTTTGTCATTCAAAACATATTGAAATGTTAAATATTCATGAATAGATTCATAATCAGGCTCTGCTATAATTTTGTTGTGTTTTAGGATGGCCTTTATTTCTGAAGCAAAGACTAAACGATCATCATCATAATAATAATATAAAGGTTTTATCCCGAAATGATCTCTTGCTGCAATAATTTTCTGTTCTTTTTTATCATATAATAAAAATGCAAACATACCGTTTAATAAATTTATAGAATCAACTCCATATTCATCATACATTCTTATAATGACTTCGGTATCTGATTGAGTTACAAATTTATGCCCTTTGCTTTTTAATTCTTCTCTTAATTCTATGTAATTATAGATCTCTCCGTTATAAACCAAAGTATAATTTCCGAAAGACATTGGCTGATGTCCCGAACTTAAGTCAATTATTGATAGACGTTTATGATAGAAACCGATATTATTATCAATAAAACTCCCCTCATCGTCCGGTCCACGGTGGCTGAGAGTATCAGCCATTAATTTGAGAAGTTGCGGGTCAATTTTAGAATTAATTTTATTTATTAAACCAACAAATCCGCACATTTACAAAAATTCTTAAGTGTTATAAAAAAACTAGGAAAGTTATACAATAATTGTGCCCCATGAAAAAATAGAAAAATCGAATAGAAATGCATCTAAATTAAAATAATATTAAAAATTTTGATACACGAAATTAAATATAATAAGTAAATCCGTCAAAGGATGGTAAATATTAAATTAGTTAATATCTGTGTCGATACTTTTAAATTTGATGAGTAACTAAACGAAACTGTTAATTTAATATTAGACGGTTTTGTTTGTGTCATTCCATTCTAAGAAAACACAACTCTTTGTAATCAAATAGATAGATATATTTATTTTGCTCTATTTAACTGAAAATCTATCTCGGTTTTAGTGAGATAAATTATTATAAAATAAGTCTTTATTAGAAAAAGGTGAAAGCACTATTTATAAGCAGTAATAATTATTATATCTTACCTTTCTTGGATGATATTAGATATTTTTAATAAACTGTTAAAATCTTACCCGAAATTTTTCAAAAAAAATCGTTAATTTATAACATGATTGAAAAACAATATTATAAGTAATTTTATGCCCAGATGGCTCAGAGTATCAATCGGTGTAACAATCAGTTTGATCATTATCATTATAGTCGGCGGTGCTATTTTTTATCATATGCTTAAATCATCACTACCGGTTTATGATGGAAAATTAGAATCAGGTTTTGTTAAAAATAATGTTCAGATATATCGTGACAGCATGGGAGTACCATATATTATTTCAAAAGATGAAAATGATGCAGCTTTTGCTCTGGGTTATGTTCATGCACAAGAACGTTTGTTTTCAATGGATTTAATGAGGCGTGCAGGCCAAGGGCGTTTGAGTGAAATATTTGGGAGCAGTGCTATTACCATTTGATGAAATGTTTAAAACTGTCGGAATAGAGAAAACCGTCGATAATATTTTACGGCAAACAAACCCTGTTTTGATCAAGTTCCTTCAGGCTTATTCAAATGGAGTTAATAAATATATAAATGATGCTAAGGGAAAGTATCCTGTAGAATTTGATGTTTTGGGATATGAACCTTACAAGTGGACACCCGCAGATTGTCTGGTTATAGGGAGGATGATGGCATGGGAGCTTAATATCAGCTGGTGGTCGGAAATCTCATTTACGCAGCTTGTACAAAAATTTGGTGAGGAAAAAGTAAAGGAAATTTTACCAAGTTACCCTGAAAATGCGCCGACAATTATTCCTCCGGAAATAAAAAAATATACGAAAATTAATAGTTCATTCATTAAAACTGACCAGGAATTCAGAGAGTTTATGCATATGTCCGGAACACACCTTGGTTCAAATAATTGGGTTGTTAACGGAACAATGTCGGCTAGCGGCAAACCTATAATAGCAAATGATACTCATCTGCATTATACTGCACCAAGCCAGTGGTTCGCTGCTGTTATTAAAAGCGATAGCTGGAATGCTGCCGGAGTTACATTACCTGGTGTACCTGCCGTTGTAATCGGTAAAAATGATAATATTTCCTGGACCGTTACCAATATTATGCTGGATGATGCTGATTTCTATATCGAAAAATTAGATTCAACAAAGAAAAATTATTTGTTAAATGGCGAATGGAAAAAATTAAAAATATATTCCGATACAATTAGAGTTAAAGATTCCTCAGATGTTGTAATTAAAATTGCCTCAACTGATCATGGGCCCATAATTTCGGGTGTTCATCCTTATGATTTTCTTTATCCAAATGATAAACTGGATCAGACTACAATTAGTATGAACTGGCTTGGAAATCATATTAGTAATGAGATGTATTCTTTTTATCTGGTAAACCATGCAAAAAATTGGATTGAATTTAAAGAAGCTTTAACAAGCTATAGTGTACCCGGTCAAAATTTTGTGTATGCTGACAAAGATGGAAATATCGGCTATGTATTCGGAGGAAGAATCCCAATAAGAGAAAATAACGGGATCTCATTTATTTACGATGGAACAACAGATAAATATGACTGGAAAGGATTTGTTCCGCAAAAAGATTTACCTTCGTTTTTAAACCCGAAGCAAAATTACATTGCAACTGCTAATAATAAAACCGAAATGAATTTTAAATATTATATCTCAAATCTTTGGGAACCGGCTTCCAGGATCGAGAGAATAGATGAGTTATTAACTAGAAAGAAGAAACATTCTGTTAGTGATTATAAAAATTATCAAATGGATTTTGTATCTCCATATGCAGAAAAAATAACAAAATTTATTTTGGATGCATTCAAAGGAATAGAAATAACCGACAAAAATCTGCAGTTAGCCATACAACTTTTTCAGAATTGGAATTATAAATTTAATGAATACAGCCAGGTGCCGGCTATTTATGCGGTATTTTTCAATCACCTTCTAAAAAATATTTATTACGATGAAATGGGATATGATCTTTATAATGAATTTGTTTTTGCAGCTAATATACCGTATAACTCTGTTTTAAAATTTTAAATGATTCAACAAACTCATGGATTGATAATATTAAAACTCCTCAGGTAGAAACAAAAAATGAAATAATAAGAAAAAGTCTTGCTGATGCTTTAACGGAACTTGAAAATAAGTATGGTAAAGATTTAAAGATGTGGCAATGGGGAAGAATGCATAAAGTTATTTTTAAACATCCTTTTAGCGGATATTCTTCGCTGATCGATAAGTTTATAGATATCGGGCCTTTCGAAATCGGCGGAGATGGTACTACTGTTTTTAATACCGAGTACCCTTTTTATAATAGTATCAATAGTATATCACAATTCAGACACAGTGAATATGAAAATACTGTCGGACCAGTAATGCGGTACATATTCGATTTTGCAAAACCAAACACAATATATTTGATATTAAATACCGGAGAATCGGGAAATGTTTTCAGCAGTCATTACAGGGATATGGCTAAAATGTGGCTAACGGGGAAGTATATGAAAATAAGAACGGATGAAAGTTCTATAAAAAAGAATAACGATTTATTGGAAATAGACCCTAAATAAATGAGCCTGCTCTAAAAAGGTTTAATCTGGAAAAATAGGATCCGAATTTGAATCAAATTCGAATTCCAAATTCTTGGAAATAACCTTTTTAGATTCGGCTTATAAATTAAAAATCAATAATGATTTGATGTTAATATGTTTAGGTATGATAAGAGTAATTATTATTATATTTTTGAATTTAGACTTTTGACTTTAATAAGTAAATTTAATTTTCAAAAAGAATCAGGATTATGAAAGTAATAGAACATATTCAAAATACCGAGAAACCGTTTATTAGCTTTGAACTTATTCCGCCCAAAAGGGGCGGAGATATAAAAAGTCTTCTAGCTGTATTGGATGATATAGCAAAATATAGTCCCCCTTTTATTGATATTACAAGTCATTCGGCAGAAGTAGTTTATGATGAAACACCGAGCGGCATAAGAAAAAAAATCAAGAGAAAGAGACCCGGTACTCTTGGAATATGTGCTTTAATTCAAAACAAATATAACATTGATGCTGTGCCGCATGTTCTTGCAAAAGGTTTCACAAGGGAAGAAACGGAAGATTTTTTAATTGAAATAAATTACCTTGGAATCGAAAATGTACTTGCTGTCCGCGGAGATGATCATGGATATGATAAACCTGTTCCCCTGGGAAGAACTGTAAATCAGTTTACCAGTGAGCTTGTTGAACAAATTGTAAATATGAATAAGGGCAAATACCTGGAAGAAAATCTGCTTGATGCAAAACCAACAAATTTCTGCATCGGTGTCGGGGGCTATCCTGAAAAGCATTTTGAAGCACCCAGCCTTAAGATCGATATAAAAAATATAAAACAAAAAATCGATTCCGGCGCTGAATATATTGTAACACAAATGTTTTATGATAACAAGTTTTATTTTGATTATGTAGAACAGTGCAGGAAAGAAGGTATTACGGCTCCAATCATTCCCGGGTTAAAAATTCTTACAAACAAAAGCCATCTTGTTAATATTCCCAAGAATTTTTACATAAGTCTTCCCGATGAATTGGCAGATGAAGTATATGCCGCCAAACCGGAACATATTATGGATATTGGTGTTGAATGGGCAGCTAAGCAAGTTGAAGAGTTGATTGATAAAAATGCACCCGGTATTCATTTTTATATTATGCAGAATTCGTTACCGGTAAAAAAATTAATGGAAAGACTAAAATTATTTAAAAAGATAGCATAGTATTTATAATGTAAGATGGAAGATATAGAATGGAAAGATGGAAATCGGTATTCAGGATAAAGTATATGTCGGTAACCGTATAATTTTTATTTACGGTTGTTAAAGAAAGTGTAAAAGAATTTTATTCTCTGATTAATAAGTATCGAAGAAAAGCAGTATGCCAAAACCAAAAATTAAGTGGGGTGTTGCGGGACTTGGAAGATATTCCGAACATTCCTTCATCCCGACGATGTCTTTATTTCGAAGAAGTGTAATAAATTCGGTATTTAGTAATGATATCAACCGGGCAAAAAATATAGCCGATAAATTCGGTATTAATAACAAGTTTAGTAATTATGATGAATTTTTAAATTCAGATATTAATGCGGTTTATATCGGGAGTGCAAATTCTTATCATTATGAACAGGTTATTAAAGCAGCTGAAGCCGGGAAGAATATTTTATGTGAAAAACCTCTAGCATTAAACTCCGTTCAAGCTGATGAAATGGTAAGGACTTGCAAAGAAAAAAATGTTTTATTTGCCGTAAATTATCTCTACCGCTTTCATCCTCAAATTATTAAGACGAAAGAATTAATTGAAAATAAGCTGCTTGGAAAAATTATTTCTATAAATTTAAGCTTTAACATTGATCTTCCTCCCGGAGATAATTTCAGGCATAACATAGAATTGAGCGGTGGCGGTGCCCTGAGGGATTTGGGCACTCATTTAATTGATACATTGAGATTCCTTGGCGGAGAGTTTGATATTATAGGCGGTATAGTTGACAGTATAATTTACAAAAGCGGCGTTGATGATTTTGCTTCTGCCTTAATTAAATTTAAAAAAAGCGGGTACGGTTATTTCAACTGTTCATATAATTCAAAAAAAGCATTCAACCGGCTGGAAATATTGGGACATAAAGGTGCTATCAGCATTGATTCATTTATCGGGGCAAAACATGCTCCATCAAAATTAACTATTATGCTTGATGGAGAAGCAAAGAGAGCTTTCAGAAAAAGAGGAAATAAGCTTTATTATTTATTGAAATCCGTGCAAAAATCTTTCTTAATGAATGAAGAACCTCTGGTAACCGGTTATGACGGATATGTAAATCTGAAATTAATGGAAGAATTGGAAGAAAAATGCCGGCCAGAGAATATTTAGTGGAAATTATCTGTAATATAATTGAATAAAGAATGTATCTGCGGATAATGGAAATATTTCTTCACTAATTATTTACTCAATATCTGCAAAGCTGTTAGAATTTAATTTAAATCAGTTGATCGATAGAATCAGAAGTTTAATCCGGTTTAAAGACATTTAAGAATTTCGATGTTTAAGTTTAAAAGTAACAAAATAAAAATTTATATTTTTTTAATTTTATTTCTTATCGGCTTAGCTTTCCTGTTATTTAACGAATTTGGAATCATGAAATATCAAAATCTTAAAGATGATGTTAAATCATTAAATGAACAAATAACAAATACACAAAAAGAAAATAAAGAACTGGAAGGAGATATAGATTCTCTCCAAAAAGAAATCCCCGCTAAGATTGAAAAAACAGCAAGAGAAAAATATAATATGATCCGGAAAGGTGAAAAAGCAATTAAGGTTAAGGAAAAATGATTAGTAAAGCTGATATTCCTAACGTTCCTTTAGCGGAAAGAGTCAGACCAAAAAGTATTCCGGAATTCCAGGGGCAAACAGCTCTTTTGGGCACGGGAAAACCGATCCGTTTAATGATAGATAATGATACTTTAAGTTCTTTTATTCTTTGGGGACCTCCCGGTACAGGGAAAACAACTATTGCAAGAATAATTGCTGAAAAAACTAATTCAGAGTTTTACCAGCTTAGTGCCGTATCTTCCGGTGTCAAAGATATTAGAAATATTATTGAAATTGCGGAAGGGAATAAGACCCTAAATAAAAGAACAATCTTATTTATTGATGAGATACATCGATTTAATAAATCGCAGCAGGATGCTCTTCTCCATTCAGTTGAGTCGGGATTAATTACTTTAATTGGAGCTACTACTGAAAATCCTTCGTTTGAGGTAATTCCTGCATTAAGATCCAGGGCGAGAATATATATTCTTGAAGAACTATCGAAAACTGATCTCGAAAATATTATACATGCAGCTATATCTAAAGACAAATTTTTATCATCTTTAAATGTTAATTCAATCGATATTGATTTTTTAATCTATCTTTCGGGCGGAGATGCAAGATCTTTACTAAGCATTTTTGAATCCGCAGTTATACAGGAATTGAACTCTGAGCCAATTAATATTTCAAAAGAAATTCTTGAAAATATAGTTCAGAAAAAGAATGTAATCTATGATAAAGCCGGAGAAGAGCATTATAATGTGATATCAGCATTTATAAAAAGTGTGAGAGGAAGTGACCCGGATGCTGCATTATACTGGCTGGCAAGAATGCTTGAAGGCGGGGAAGATCCTTTATTTATTGCAAGGAGACTTATTATTCTTGCCTCGGAAGATATCGGTAATGCTTCCCCGAATGGATTGGTTTTAGCTGAAGCTGCTTTCGGAGCTGTTGATAAAATAGGAATGCCTGAGGCAAGAATAATTCTTGCACAGTGTACAACTTACCTTGCTTCTTCTCCTAAAAGTAATGCTTCATATATGGGGATTGATGCAGCGTTATCAGTGGTAAAAAACAAACCGCTTTTTCCGGTTCCAATTCATCTGAGGAACGCTCCGACAAAATTGATGAAAGAAATAGGCTATGGCAAAGAATATAAATATGCTCATAATTATCCTAATCATTTTGTTGAAGAGAATTATTTCCCTGATGAATTAGCAGGTTCGCAATACTATTTCCCGACAGAAATCGGGCAGGAAAAGAATCTTAAGGAAAGATTAAAAGCGCTTTGGAAAAACAAAAAAAAGTTTAAGTGAAAAGTCTTCATATGCAATTATTTTTTTTACATGATAATAAATTTTAAGTCACTAAGTCATTTATGGTCATCTATTTTTATGCTATAGCAATGCAAACATTTTCCCCGGCAGCTGCTTAACCAATCCGCTAAATTCCAAAGATAAAAGATGAACTAAACAATCTGATGTTGAAATATTTGTAATTGAAGCAATTTTATCAATTTGTAATGGTTCTTCACTTAGAGATGCAACTATTTTCTCTTCAAAAAGATTAAGTGCAATATTATCTCGGGGATTTTGTTTACCAAGTATAGGTTTTAATTTTAATTCAAGTTCTACGAGAAGATCTTCAGCAAAACGAACCAGTTTCGCTTCTCCTTTTTGAATCAATAGATTAGTTCCATCTGACTGTCTTATCCCTAAATTTCCGGGGACTGCAAAAACTTCCCTATTCTGGTCAAGCGCAAAAGCTGCAGTCTGCATCGCACCTCCTTTTATTCCTGTTTCAACAATTAAGCTGCCGAGACTTAAACCGGAAATAATTCTATTTCTTTTAGGAAAGTTAGGCGCATCCGGTTTTGTACCCAGCTTATATTCTGAAATTATTGCTCCGCTTTCTTCTATTTCATGAAATAGATTTCGGTTTTCAGGGGGATAAATTACATCAAGACCGGAGCCGATAACTGCTATTGTTCTCCCATTCCTTTTCAGTGCCGCTTTATGTGCAATTGAATCAATTCCTCGTGCCAGACCGCTGGTAATTGTTATCTTTTGTTCGGCAAGGTCTCCCGAAAACTTTTCTGCCTGAACTTTTCCATAGTTTGTCGGTATTCTTGTACCTACAACAGCTATTGAATAGTTATCTTTTTCTGAAAAGTTCCCTTTATAATAAAACATGATTGGGGGATCATATATTTTTTTTAGTAATGCAGGATATTCCTTATCCCAGATAGTAATTACCTGTGCATTCATTTTTCCCAGCTTTTCCATCTCGGAAATTACAAGAGCACTGCTTTTATTTCTTAAATAATTAATCTTCTGGATTCTCTTTGCAAGATTAGCGCTGATACCATTTATGGAGATAAGCGAATTAAAGTCTGATGATAAGATCTTCTCAACCGATTTAAATTTTGATAACAGGACTCTTATTTTACCTGGTCCTATACCTTCTACTGAAAGCAGCAGGTTTAAATCGATTAATTGATCGGTTTTGAGTTTAGTCAATTAAACTTTAAAGAATTGATTAACCAAAAATAAAAATATAATTATGGCAGAAAAATTGGCAAATTTATTTTTGCGCTTTTTCATTATCCGCAGCAATTTCACTTGCTTCTGATTTTCCCGATTTTTTCTCCCTGAATAAAATAGCAGCAGGAAAGATAACTACGTAAGCAATTATAAGAATTACCGGTGAAATATTTAATGCGGGGAAACTATTCCATGGTTTTATACTCATGATATAGTAGCCGGCAAAAAGGAGTACAAACCCGGCAAATAAAAGAATATAATTTTTTTTCTTCCAATAAATATTAAAAGGTGAAGCAGCAACCTTCTTAGTAGTTCTAATATTTCTTTTCTTTACTGTTTTCGCCATTATTTCTCCGGGAATTTTAACTAACTGTAACAAAAAATAGTTAACCTAAACAAATTTACAACTTTTAAAATATATATTCACGCTATACTTGGGTTAGATATAATTAAAAGTTTATATAAAAGAACAAATAAAATTTAATTAAAATTATATTATAAAAAAGCCCAGTGATGGGGGTACCACTGGGCTCGACTCGTTACCATCAAAGGGCAGGGGAGAACCCTTTGAAAGAGTCAGTTAAATATAAACCCTAAATGTCTATTAATCAAGAAATTACTTGCTGATTTGATAAACAATTTTTCTAATCGTATCAAACTGCAGGTAGGGATATTCTTCTCTGATTGTGTCAATTGCATCCCCGGCGCTAACTTTATTAGATCTTAATTGTTTAAATGTCTTCCTGATTTGATAATCTCTGACCGATTTTTCATCAATTAAACCGTGAGAATTTAAAAGCTCATAAATATCATCACTGATTAGGTCGGATAAAGGATTATCGATTTTTGCTTTTACGGTTTTCATCTTCGCCTTCCTTTTTTTATTATTGAAAACGTATTCCTAATTATTGGTATCAACTATTTACGTATACATATTTCCTTTCGAAAAAGTTTCCCAAAAAGAGAGATAAAACAAAAAATCCGACCAGAAATAGCTTCGATCGGAAAAACTTTGCCACCCTGGTATAAAAAATTAAACAAATTTTATGCCTGTAGCAAATCTTCTATAAAAAAAATATCCTTTATCTTTCTTTCAAAAATACAGTAAAATATGATAATGTCAAGCATTTATAGGTAAATTATTTATCACGTTTTTATAAAAGATTGGATAAAAAAGAAGACAAAAGTGTCCTATTAAAATTACATCCACTTAAATTAAAGTATTTACAATAAATATATTTTTTTTGTTGAAATTATAACTTCTATTTAGCTAAATTTCTTATTGAAAATACAAAACCATGAATTTTTCAAAAATATTAAAACTTTTCCTTCAGAATAAAATTGCTGCAATTTTATTTTTGGGATTTTTTATTAGACTAGCAGCAACTTTTTCATTTGTTGATCTTAAAAAAGATTATTATTGGGAATATGGTGAAATTTCGAAGAACATCATTCACGGAAATGGCTATAGTCTTTTCTATTTTAACGGGAATTAGAAAAACATTTCTTTCATTTTACAAATACTGCCGAGCCTTTTAAATCTGCTTATATGCCGCTGGGTTATGTGTTTTTTTTGACTCCTTTTATGCTCATAAAAAATGTTTTTTTAAGAAATATTCTGATCCTTATTCTCCAAAACATAATTTCATTTTTTCAATATATCTATTATATAAATTATGCTTGAAGTTATTCACAAAGCGGATTGCAATTATTACAACTGTATTAGCCAGTATAATCCCCGAATTTATTTATGCTGTCCTTTCATATACTCCAACAATCATATATCATTTTTTTGTAATCAGTTTATTTTTAATACTATTTATACAGGAATACAATACTAAATATGTATTATTAACCGGAATATTAATCGGATTCATTATTTATTTCAGGACAGAATTTGTTTTATTTGCGGTGATTCTAATTCTGAACTACTTTATTAAAAAGAACTATAAATATTCAGCGATTATCATAATTACATTAATAATATTAATTTTTCCATGGGGATTAAGAAATTATTTCATTTTTAACAAATTTATTCTCTTTACCACCAGTTATGGATTAAATCTTTATAGAGGGAATAATCCTTATAGCATTGGTGCTTGGGGAGATAAAGAAATCTATAATGAAATAAATAACCTTGAAAGGGATGATTCTTTTGAAATAAACATGAATAGGATATATGAAAATAAGGCTTATAATTTTATTAAAAATAATCCTCTGAAATTCGTTGAAAATACGGCGCTTAAATTTGAATATTTTTGGATTTTTAATTCAAATGAAAAAAGAGCTAATAATTTCCTTTATATAATTCCTACTATTTTCCTATTAATTTCTTTTATTTATGGTTCAATAAAAAGCTTTTCATGGAAAAAATATAATTTGTTCTATTTATTCTTTATTTATTCAAGCTTAATTGCGGTGATCTTCTTCCCAATGTTGCGATATCAAACTATGATGAAAATAATGATATTGCCATTTTGTGCATATGGGATTGAAATGTTTTACAATTCTGTAATTAAAAAACTAATATACATGTAGAAAAGAATTTCTGTTGTGGAAACCATTTGGAAAATGAAATGAAGATATAATAATAAGTGATAAAAAATTGACTCAATGATTTAGTTGCATTAACTTACTTAAAAGTAGTAAGTTTATGGTTTAATTATACAATAATATTAGAAAATAATTATGGCAGAAAACAAAAAAGTAGATTTATTGGATTACATGATCATTCTAGTCAAATGGAAAAGATTTCTTTTATTTTTTTTCATAATCTCAATGGTAATTTCGTATCTAGCGATATATTTTTTTGTTAATGAAAGATTTGAATCCACAGCTCTTTTATTGCCCTCAAGTGAGCAAAATTCAAGCAGTATTCTTTCGGGATTATCAGGTCTTTCAGGTTTAAAAAGTCTTCCTATTGATATTGGTGGACTTAATACTAGTTCCGATGCAGATTTGTACAATTCAATTGTATCCAGCAGGAGTTTATTAAATCAAGTTATAGAGAAATTCAACTTAATAAAAGTTTATAAAGTAGATACAACAGATATAGCATATCATGAAGATGTTTTAAAAATATTAAGAAAAAGCATCGATGCCGATATAAATGAAGACGGCATAACGTATAGTATTACTACAACCGCACCAACTCCCAGCTTAGCTTCGAATATCACCAATTATATTGTTACACAGCTGAATAAAACCATTATCGATTTAAAGATCAAAAAGTCGAAATTAAACAGGGAATTTTTGGAAGCCCGTGTAAATGAAATTAAGGATAGTTTGAGGAATGCGGAAAACCAGATGAAAGTGTTCCAGGAAAAAACAGGAATGTTTGAAGCCGAAAGTCAAACAAAAGCAATATTGGAGCAGCTTGCACAATTGCAGGCATCTGTTGCAGAAAAACAGACTGAGTATTCTATCTTTCAGGAAATATATGGTAATAGCTCGCCGCAGGCTGCTAATGCAAAAATTGTTGCAAAAGAGTTTGCTGCAAAATTAAAGAATATTGAAGGGGGTAAAGATAGTGTGAATACGTTATTATCTCTAAATAAACTCCCTCAAAATGTTATAGATTATTTCAGGCATTTCAGGGATGTTGAAGTATATACAAATATATTGGAATTTGAATTGCCTCTTTATGAACAGGCAAAATTCCAGGAACAGAAAGATGTGCCGATTCTTCAGGTTATTGATAATGCAATACCGCCGGCAAAGAGAAGCTACCCAAAAAGAGTATTAACTGCAGGTTTAATAAGTATAGGAATGATTCTGTTTGCGTTTATATTTATATATATTAAGGAGAATGATGAATTAATGTCAAATGATAAAATAAAATATATCCAGGACAATATATTTAAGTGGAAATCCAGTAAATAACTATTCCTAATTAAAAAATAACTATCCTGATAAATTGGAAATCAGCCTTAAAAATAGTAATTCCTTAAGCTGGAGCATTTTTTCCCTAATTTCAGCTTTTTTTATGCTCATTGAAATTCTAATTGTTCTTTCTTTTGGTGATTCATTAATTATCATTTTAGCAATTGACTGTTTTATTATAACTACAATTATATTTGTAACTTATCTAAAAGATCTGCCAGTTTATCTTCTTATTCTCAATATTATCCCTTTAATTTACTTTAATTTAGCCTTTCATTATACACTAAAGTGGGTATTAATTCAGGACATCTTTGTTTTTGTTGTCTTGTATTTGGCATTGTTAAAATTTATTGTAGCTAGAGAAAATGAATTATCTGATTCCCCATTTAAAACAGCTATTCTAATTATGTTTAGTTATTTCTGTTTTTCTGCTGTTTATGGTTTTTTGAGAGGGCATCAGTTGTCTGCTATTGAAGATGAACTCTACCATATTTTCTATTATTTGTTGATCCTGATATTAACCTATATTCTGAATAAGGAAAAACAGTATATATCTTTAATAACTGCGATTGGCATCATAATAACTGCAATCTCCCTGGAGTATATAGTTATTTTTGTAGGTAGCGGTTTTTCCAGGTTTGTGACATTTCAATCCAATTTAATCTTAATCATGGTAGCTGTCTCTTTTTCTTTTTCCCTTTTTTATAGAAAGAAAAGAATTTTTTGGTTATCTATATTTTTTATTAATCTGCTGGGTTTAGTGGCTTGTCAAACGAGAACCCTTTGGGTCTCTGCTTTTTTAATTCTGGCAATAATTGCTTTCTATTATATTAAAGTAACCAACAAAAGACTTTTAACTAAATTATTAATGTATGGACTAATTTTATTATTACCTGCTGTTTTATTTTCAAGTAGAACCAGGCAAAACGATACAGAGCTGAAAAATAATCAACAGTTAGGGAGCCGTGCTCAATCTATAAAAAATCCTACGGAAGATGCTTCATTCATAATGCGGCTGGAACTGGGGTATTATGCATTTCAAAAATTTATGAAAAATCCGATAATTGGAAGCGGTTTAGGCGATTATGTAAAATATAAAATATTTAAAAATTCAGATAATAAGATTTATTATATTGACAGTACTTGGTTATATATGTTATGGAAGGGGGGAATAATAGGATTTTTACTTTTTGCCTGGATCTATCTGCTTTTATTGAAAAATGCATTATTTATATTTAAAAAAGCAAACGAATTAATAATTAAAATCTTGAGTTTGTCAGTTTTCGCTGCTACATGCGGATTAATAATTACAGGTTTCTTTGTAGCTAGCCTAAACAAATATAAATATGGAGTCATTATTGCTATTTTATTTGCTTTCATTGATTTTGAGAAAAGGAAATTAGTAAAAATAAGTACTTAACTGAGTTCTACTTTCCTTCTTTTTTAGACCCTATTTTATGGAAAATATTCTTTTTTATTTACAACACTATCTTACTCCATCAATGACTTTTATTTACAGGCAATTATGTGGAGTCAGAAAAGAATTTAATACATCTGTACTATGTTCAAGAATATCTGAAAATCTTGAAATATTTCCTCATGATAAATTATATTTTTATCCCCAGGATAAATTTGCTGTAAATTTATCCCGTCTTAAAGAAATCATATTAAATCGCCCTGAATTAAGCTACTTAAATATTCCCCATCTTTTTTTTTACAAAAAAAAACAATACGAAAAATTTATTTCCGGTAAGGAGTCCAAATTAATTCATGCACATTTCGGACCTTCCGGAATCGAAGTTTTACCGATTGCCCAAAAATTAAATTTACCCTTGCTGACATCCTTCCATGGATATGATGCCTCCAGTCTCTTAAAGTACAGTATGTACATTAAAAATTTAAAAAAATTATTTAATTACTCTCATGTAATTACACCGTCAGAATATATGTTAAATTCATTCCATAAACTTGGTTTATATAGCAAAAATGAACATATAATTCATTATGGAATTCCCATTAATATTTTTGCATATAAAGAGAGGCAGCCAATCAATCAGAAAGTAATTAAAAAGGAAGAAATAATTTTTTTACAGGTTTCAAATTTTGTCGAAAAGAAAGGACATAAGTATACAGTTATAACTTTCAGTAATTTTTTGAAAACATATCCGGATTCCAGATTAATACTTGCAGGTGATGGTCCATTGAGGAAATCGATTATGTCTTTAGTAAATGATTTAGGTATTGGTGATAAAGTAGTATTTTCGGGATTAGTTTATCAGGAAAAAGTTATAGACTTAATGTATCTTGCAGATGTTTTTCTTCACCACAGTATTACAAGCGACGATGGAAATATGGAAGGGATTCCTAATGTAATTATGGAAGCTATGGCAACCGGGCTGCCTATAATAAGTACAAGGCATGCAGCAATTCCGGAATTAGTAAATCACGGATTAAATGGATTTCTTGTAGAGGAAAAAAATATAAAAGATTATGAAATGGCAATGAAGAAAGTTCTGAGTTGTAATAATGATTTAGGTATAAATGGTAGAAAAAAAATTGAAAATGACTTTAACCTAGACAAAATAAACGAAAAATTAATTTCTGTTTATAAAAAAGTTCTGAAATAATTCTGATTTGAAAGATCCTTATTTAATTTTATATATTTTATTAATCAAATGAAGTTAAGCCAGGTAGTTTTTAAGGGAATTCAGTGGTCTTCAATATCTCAATTTGGCAGACAATTAGTACAATATGTGACAACAATTATCCTTGCTAATATTTTAAGTCCAAATGATTTCGGTTTATTAGCTATGGCATTGGTGGTTACCGGTTTCATAGAAATATTTAAAGACCTGGGCACATCTTCAGCTTTAATTCACTTAAACGAAGTTAATCAGGAATTGATTTCAAGTATATTCTGGGTAAATATTCTTTTCGGTACAACTTTCACTTTATTGGTATTTTTATCAGCTCATTTAATATCACTATTTTTTAATTCAAATGATATAATTCCTGTTTTGCAGGTTATTTCAATTTTATTTTTTATTTCTAGTTTTAGTATTCTTCCTAAAGCTGTTTTAGAAAGAAATTTACAGTTTAATAAATTAGCTAAGATCGAAATAATTTCTACTGTCATTGGAGCCGCTGTAGGAATATCAATGGCGTTTTTAGATTATGGAGTCTGGAGCCTGATTTTTCAAATACTGGTGAATAATTTTGTATTAACTGTTTTAATATTAATAGTAGGAAAAATTAAACCGAATTTCCGAATTTCTTTTATAGCATTGAAGTCTGTTTCAAATTACAGCTTGAACTTAGTCGGTTACAATATCTTTAATTATTTTGTAAGAAATGCTGATTATATGTTGATAGGAAAATATATTGGTGAAAATCAATTAGGTAATTATTATTTGGCTTACAAAATAATGTTATACCCGCTGCAGGGCATTACAATGGTAATATCCAGGGTTTTGTTTCCTATATATTCACGGCTAAAGGAAGATTTAAAAAAATTCAAAGAAATCTACCTGAAAACAACTAATACAATTGCTTTATTTACCTTTCCGATGATGATAGGAATGATAGTATTGAGTAATTTTTTTGTTTCAACATTCTTTTCTAAATCCTGGGATTCGGATTTGTTAACTGAATTAATCATTATCCTGGCTCCTGTCGGATTGATTCAATCCATAGCAGCTACTGTAGGGACAATTTATATGTCAACAGGTAAAACTAACTGGATGTTCGGCTGGGGGATTCTATCCGGAATAGTTACCATAATAGGTTTTTTTGTAGGATTACACTGGGGCGTAATAGGAGTAGCCTTTTCTTATTTATTAGTTACACTAATTTTACTATATCCTGTTTTTTATGTTCCGTTGAAAATAATTAAACTATCCTATTTAACCTTTTTCAGAAATTTTGAAAAAATATTGGCTGCCAGCTTAATTATGTTTGGAATTTTGTATATGATTAAGGTTTTATTTTTAGAAGGTTTTAACTATTTACCGGGATTAGTAATTTTACTCGTATTGGGAGTGTTTTTTTACTCAATATTACTGATGATAATTGATAGAGATAATATATACGGTTTAATAAGATTTATCAGGGAAAACTATATCTGAAATTAATTTATACAGTGATTAAATATATCCGGCGATATTCTTCTGGATAAGCAAAATAGTTTTTAAATTGCCTTATTTAGAAGCAGCATAATAACAAGATTTGTATACTATAAAAAAGTTTAATGAAAAACTGCAATAAATGGAAACCGAGCAAGTATGTTTTTAAACATGGAAAATTAGTTGCATCCAAAGATCCGAAAGAAGTTGCTGTTGGTTCAAGATTAATTGTAAACTTAATTGCTGAGGCCTATAATTTCAGTATTCCGAAATATGCTAAAGGAAAACTATTAGATTTAGGTTGCGGGAAAGTTCCTTTGTTCCACATTTATAAGGATTATATAACAAACAATATTTGTGTAGATTGGGAAAATACGATTCACAAGAATGAGTATTTAGATTTTGAATGTGATTTGAATGAGGTTTTACCTTTTCAAGATGAAGAATTTGATACTGTTATTCTATCCGATGTCCTCGAACATATATCTCAACCGGAAAATCTCTGGAAAGAGATGCAGAGAATTTTGTCTAAAGAAGGCAAATTAATTTTGAATGTTCCTTTTTATTACTGGATTCATGAACATCCGCATGATTATTATAGATATACAGAATTTGCACTACGCCGTTTTGTAGAGAATTCCGGTTTAAGACTACTTTACCTTGACTCAGTCGGAGGAACTCTTGAGGTTATTACAGATATTTTTGCTAAAAATATTCTTTTAGTTCCTAAAATCGGTTCTTCAATTGCAAAATTTGTTCAGTGGTTTATGCTATTATTTATTAAAACCAAACCCGGAAAAAAGATATCAAAGATTACCAAAGATAATTTTCCTTTAGGTTATTTCTTGATTGCAGAAAAACCATAATACATAAAACGATTTAAATTTAATTATTTTAGATAAACGTAATAAACTGAATAGGCAATGGATTATTTTAAGATAATATTAGAAAATATTTTCTAAATTATAGAAGGACGGTCATTTGCTTGACAAAAACGATTTAAATTTCCTGTAAATTTAAAACTTCAATTCCCTAATTATAAGATATTGAAAAACATTCCTAATAAAAATATTCTTTTCATAAGCGACAGCAGTGTATCAAACCCGGTATTACATTCACAGGGATTACCTCTCCTTAAGTATATGTCTGAGCACGATTATAACTGCACACTTCTCTCCTACGAGTATTATAACCAAACACAGGAAAAAAAAGAATTAAATAATTCAATAAAGGAAAAGTATATACCTTTTATTTCTTTCGAAGAAGTACAATTAAAAAAATACGAATTCGTCCCTTTCTGGGTGAATTATTTCTTCAGCGGTTTTTTTTTAGCAAAAAGACTCATAAAAAAAAATAAAATAAAAATAGTCCATGCCAGAAGTCTTTACCCTGCTTTGATTTGTTTTTTTCTGAAATTCATGAATCCCGGATTAAAAATATTATACGACAACAGGGGTGTTTTTGTTGCTGAACAGGTCTATCTTGGTCAGTGGAGTCATAATGGAATAACAGAAACAGCTTTCAGAAAATTAGAGAAGCAGATAATAAAAAAATCTGATCACATCGTTGTTGTATCCAAAATATTTAAATACTTTCTCGAAAATGAATATTCTTCGTTTAAAAACCTGTCGAACAAAATATCGGTGATTAATAATAAAACATCTCTTCATGAAGATATTACCATAGAAGAGATAGTAAAAAGAAAAAATAAAAATACTACTACATGTATTTTTTCAGGGTCATCAGCTAAATGGCAAAATATAGAAGAAATTTTTTCCTTTACTCAAAGTTGCATATCTAAACTAGATGATTTCCGTTTTCAAATATTAACTTATGAAACTGAAATATTTTCGAAAAAACTTCAGGCTTACAGTAATCTATCAACGGTAACGGACATTTTGAATCTAAATTCCAGTCAGGTTTTTGATCAGTTAAGCAAAGCAAATTTTGGCCTACTTTTAAGAGAAAATAATCTTGTTAATAATGTTTCATCCCCTATTAAATTCGGGGAGTATTTAGCAGCAGGACTTCCGGCTGTTGTAAGTGAAGGAGTGGGAGATACCGGGGAGATAATTAATAAGTATAAAGTCGGAGTTGTATTAAAGAATAATGATTATGAATCTGCGATTCTTCAATTAAAAGAATTACTTAAAGAGCCCGATATATATAGAAGATGCAGATACACAGCTCAAAAAGAATTTAATCTTAAAGATTCATTTGAAGCGTATAAAATAATATATAATAATTTATTGAATAGTAATGAATAAATGTAAATGCTTTAAAATGAAAATAAGAAAATTAATGTACTCGTTTACTTAAAGTGATAAGAAGTTTGTCAATATTCCAGTAAACAATTTTTAAAATTATTTTTAATAAATATTTTTTTAAGAGATTATTAGAATGCTCAAAGCTGCAGCAGTTGTAGTATTGTATAATCCTGATGCAATTATATTGAAGAATATAAAAACATATATAAATCAGGTGGCCAAATTATTTGTAATTGATAACTCCGATAAGATAAATTCTCCTTTAGTTGAAAAGATACGGTTATTAAAAAATGCCGAATATATTTGTAATAATTCAAATGTGGGGATTGCAGCTGCTTTAAATATTGGAGCAAAAAGAGCTATTGAGGAAGGTTATAAATTTTTATTGACTATGGATCAGGATAGTAAAGCTTCTCCTGAAATGGTTATGAGTCTGATGGAAATTATAAATTCTTCGAATGAATGCGGGATTGCAGCTGCCGAGCATGTAAATCCCGAGTTCCAGCAGGAGCCAAAGGAAAAAATTACAATGGAAGTACTTTTTACTATGACCAGCGGGAACCTTGTAAATCTTTCGGCATATCAGAAAGCCGGCGGTTATTTAGAAGAATTGTTTATAGATCATGTTGACCATGAGTTTTGTTTAAGGTTAATTAAGAATGGATTTAAAATTATCAAAACCACAAAAGCCATAGTCTATCATAAAGTAGGTAAATCATCAAAAAAAAAGTTTTTCAATCATTATCTTTTTCCGACTAATCACCCGCCTTTAAGACTTTATTACAGAACCAGGAATCGTTTTTATATTGATAATTTATATCAGAAAATATTCCCTGAATATGTTATAGAAGACAGGAGAAATATGAAAAGGGAACTTCTGGAAATATTCCTTTATGACAGCAGCAAATTAAGTAAAATGAAAATGATGCTGAAAGGCTACATTGATTATAGAAAAAAACGATATGGTAAGCTTTAAATACGTTTAATTACTGAAACCTAAAAATTATATTTAGCAATGAAAATTTATCATTTGGCGCTGATTTTGAGGTATAATTGTTTTAGAAAAAGTTAAAAAAGCTTCCCAAAGGGAATTTATTTTAAATTTTTTATTTACTAAGTTGTAAGAAGTCTAAAAGGCAATACGCAATTGGGGAGAATTATGAAAAAACATATCGGATTATTTTTAACCTTTTTCATTTTATATCACTTTTCAGCAAATGCTCAGCCTTTTACATTTGTTTCTACATATATTGAAACTTCAGGTAGAGAAGTGCAATGGGGAGATTTTGATAATGACGGTGATCTTGATCTTTTGATTTCTAGCTATCCAATTAGTGAATATTCATCGGTTCCAGAAGGTCCAGCTCTTATTTATAGAAACGATGGTAATAATAAATTTACTAATATAAAAGCACCGCTCGATTCATCATATCATGTGGAATGGATTGATGTAAACAACGATAATTACCTCGATGTTTTTTTAAGTGATGCAAAAGCTGTTTATCTTAATCTTAATGGGACATTTCAAAAAGTTTCACTGCCTATCTCAAATAGTATTATTAGCTACTGCTGGGGTGATTATGATAGAGATGGGGACAATGATCTTTTATTAAGCATTGTTAATACGCAATATTTAATAATATTTAAAAACGCCAGTGGACAATTCCAAAGAATTACAACAAACATTCCTAATTTGAAAAATTCACGAATTTGTTTTGAAGATTATGACGGGGATGGTTATCCCGACATTTTTTTTGCAGGTTATTCCAGTAATAAAACCCTTGTCTCAGAAATTTTTAAAAATGACGGAAATGGTAATTTTGTCGAGATAGTAGGTAATCTTCCTTTTGTTCCGTTAGCATGGAGTGATATGAATAACGACGGTAGGATGGATGCATTAGGTATTAATTTGGAAGGGAAAGATAATTTATGGGAGTCAGAAGGATTATGGGTTAACGAAGCAGAAGTATATTTGAATGAGGGAGAGGGTAAATTTATATTAAGCGGAAGTAAAATCCTTTTCAACTATACTTATAAATTAGATTCTATCTATGCGAAGCTTGGAGATATTGATAATGATGGGAACATGGATGTGATGATAGGAACTTCTCCAGGTTCAGGTTTATATATAAATGAGGGAAACAATAGTTTTAACAATAATTTTGTAACACCTGACTCTGGTTATTGGTATTCCCGTACAGATATGGATTTGGGTGATTTTGATAAAGACGGTGATTTGGATATCATTCTAACGGGCTATTCTTTTTTAGGGACGTTTGAATATACTGAATTATGGCAAAATAATACTTCTATTAAAAATAAACCTCCCGATAAAGTTGCATCTCTTAACTCGGTTGTTAATTCGGGCGATGTGCAATTAACCTGGAGTTTAGGCTCCGATGATCATACAAATAGTAAAGCTTTAACTTATAACGTTAGAATTTCTACTACCCCGGGTGGGGTTGATATACTTTCACCTATGTCAGATCCGGTAACCGGTAAAAGATATGTCTCTTTAAATGGAAATGCCGGGACAAATAATTTTTTTACATTGGAAAATTTAAAAAATACAGGCGCATATTACTGGAGTGTCCAGGCAGTTGATGGCGGGTATGCCGGCTCTCCTTTTTCGGATGAGAAGTCCTTTGTAATAACAAATACTAATCCGGAAATTACTTCTTCACCGGTTACCAGGGTAATAGTTGATTCGAATTACTATTATAAAGTTACAGCCTTTGATAACGACGGAGATGCAGTTTCTTATTCAATGGAAAGCGGAGCGTCTTTTCTTTCCATGAATAATCTCACCGGAGAGATTACCGGAAAAGCAGTTATTACTGATACAGGCAAATTCAATGTTAAAATTTTTGCAAATGATGGTAAAGGGGGTACAGCAGAGCAAACTTATTCTCTCAATGTTGTACATCGTAAACCATATTTTATTTCTAACCCTAATATACTTGCCGTAGTAGATTCGTTATACAAATATCAACCGGTAGCTGCCGACTCAGATAATGACATAGTTAATGCATACTATTTAATAACAAATGCTGATTTTTTATCAATTGATAAAAATACCGGTCTAATAACCGGTTCTCCGAATATTTCAGATAACTATAAAAAATTTAATGTTGAGGTACAGGTATATGATAAATATGGTGGAGAAGGAGTTCAAAGTTACATATTGTATGTAGTGGAATCAAAAAAAATAATCTCACTCAAAACAGGTAATAAATGGATCTATAGTATAAATGGTAGTTCATATATTTGGGAAAGTTATGAAGTATCATCTGATACAATTATTTCCGGACAGAAATTCAGCAAAATAAAATATACCACCAATACAACTGTTAATTATGAATACTGGAGAACTGATTCAACCCAGTTTTATATAAACACTTATTCCCCCTTCGCCTCGGGTGTAAAATATGACAGAGACTCAACGAAGTGGAAAGCAGAAAATATAGGATCATCCGAAATGGATTTTCTTAACTTTAAAAACCGAAAAGTACAGAGCGCTTATACAAACTACGTAATGATCCAGCATATATGGTCATATACATACACTACTGCAGAAGGTTTTGGATTAGTCAAAATTTACAGCTCATATACTGATGAAGTGCAGGGATATAGTTCAAGCAGTACATCCCTAATAAGAGGTGCAGTAATTGATGGCATTGTATACGGGGACACGACTATTCCTCCTCCACCCCCACCTCCACCCCCGAGACCCGCAACACCGACATTAACAGCTGTCGAAGGAAACAACCTTATTGAATTGAAATGGTCCAGATTTAAAGATGATGATTTCAAAATGTACAATATCTATAATGCCACTAATGCGGGATATTTTTTACTCGATAGCATAAAGGATATAAATGATACTACATATATTGTAAGCGGTTTAACAAACAATATTGAATATTCATTTAAAGTTAATTCTGTCGACTTAAACGGTAATACAAGTGATTTTTCTGAAGTTGTAGGCGCAACGCCTAGTTTGTATATACAATCATCCGGATTAACAGGTACTTTTACTCCTGACTTTGATAATAACGGTTTTAACGATATCCTGTCATCAAACGGATCGAATTATGAACTATATAAAAATAATGTTGGAACTTTTTTAAAATCAGGATTTAACCTTCCGGCATTATATGGCGGTTCGTTAAGCTTTGCTGATTATAATAATGATGGCTACTATGATATCTTTTTTTCAGGTGGGAATACCGATGATAATGCATTCTCTAGACTCTTTAAAAACGTTTCAGGTAATTTTGAAGATATCAACGCAAATATCACAGGAGTAGTTGTAAGTTCTATAGACTGGACAGATTATGATAACGACGGTGATTTAGATTTTATACTAACCGGTGATCCTACGGATCCTTATATTGTTGCTGAAGACGGAGTTAATCCTCAATTACCTAGAGTTCGGATTACAAAACTTTACAGAAACGACGGAAATGGCGTTTTTACAGAGGTAAATTCAGATTTCCCGGGCATATTATTAGGTTCTGCTGTCTGGGGTGATTATGATAATGACGGCGATCAGGACTTGCTGTTATGCGGATTAGATTTCATAAAAATATATGAGAATGTTAAAGGAAGTTTTAGAGAGGTAATTGATTATAAAGGCTATGATAATAAAGGTGCCTGGGGAGATTTTAACAACGATGGACTTCTTGATTTTTGTGTAGTATCCGCAGATACATTTATCTATCAAAACAATAGTCATCTGAAAATATTTTATAATAACGGTTATAAATCTTTTAATTTAGTTACAATTGCTTCATCACTTTATTATTGGGATGTAACCTGCCGTGATTATGATGATGACGGCGATTTAGATATTATTTTTCTCAATGGAAATGTTGTTTATCAAAATAATGGTGATAAGAACTTTAAAAGGATTTCCCTTCCCTCTGCTTTATCTTTTGCAGATTATGATAATGACGGTGATTTAGACATCATGGGTCAAAGTGGTATTTACAGGAACAACAAAGTATTTAATCAGAATTTTAATATAAAGAAAAATATAAATCCGCCTCTCAATTTACACACAACATTTTTACATGATCATTCAGTAAAATTTAGCTGGTCTAAACCTGGAAATAATACTTCTCAAATACTAACATACAATATCAGGCTTGGTACAAAACCGAATGGAATTAATATAGTATCTCCGATGTCAAATCTTGTTACCGGAAAGCGATTAAAACCTGCAATAGGTAATGCGGGATTTGATACATCATGGACGATCAAGAATCTTCCCGAGGGAACTTATTACTGGAGCATTCAATCGGTTGATAATAATTTTGATGCATCAGTTTTTTCAACCGAACAGAAAATTACGGTTAGCTACTCTTTTATCGCACCTCATCTGGTTGCTGTTTCGGGAAATGAGTTAATTCAATTAAAATGGAATAAATATGAATTCAATGATTTTAAGATGTATAATATCTATGAGACAAACTTAAAGAAGGATTCATTATTATGCAGTATAAAAAATATTAATGATACAAGTCTGTTTATAGATGGATTAAAAAACGGACAACAATATTATTTTAAAATTAATTCTATCGATTTAAATAATGATACAAGCAGTTTTTCTGAAATTGTAGAGGTTACACCCAATTTATATAAAAAATTATCCGATTCCATAGGTCTTTTTACTCCTGATGTTGATAATAATGGTTTTAATGATTTATTATTATTGGAAGGAAAAATTCCTGATTTAAAATATTCGCTTTATAAAAATGATTCCGGATTATTTCTAAAGACTGGATTTGATTTCCCCCAACTGAACGAAGGTTCTATAAGCTGGGCAGATTATAATAATGATGGCCTCTATGATCTCATCTATTCAGGGCTTTCGAATGATGGCAATAAATACACCAGGATCTTAAAAAATACAAATACTAATTTTAACGACATAAATGCTGCAATTATGGGGATTGATTTTAGTTCAATAGATTGGGCTGATTATGATAACGATGGAGATTTGGATTTCATATTAACAGGCAGTAATAACGATCCTGATAATGGTGTTACAAAGCTTTATAGAAATGACGGAAATAATATATTTACAGAAATGAACATTGATTTTGCTGGAGTTTTAAAGGGTTCTGTGAGCTGGGGTGACTTTGATAATGATGGAGATCAGGATTTATTATTATGCGGATTGAATTTTATAAAAATATATAAGAATGCTGATGGAAATTTTAAAGAAGAAAATAATTTTAAGGGTTATAACAATAAAGGGATTTGGGGAGACTTTAATAATGATGGACTCTTGGATTTTTGTACATTTTCAGCAGATACTATTTATGATAAATTAAGTAATGGTGATTTATTAATTTATAAGAATAATGGTGATAAATCATTTAGTAAAATTAAAATAGCTTCTTCAATTACATTTTCCGATTCAACCAGTTGGTATTCTGCTTTCCCGTTTGTCTTTTGCAGGGATTATGACAGTGACGGAGATCTTGATATAATTTTACCTGATGAAGATATCATATTTAAAAACAACGGCAATTTAAATTTTCAAAAAATATATTTATCCTCTTTATTATCATTTGCTGATTATGACAATGACGGAGATTTGGATCTGCTGGGACAGAACGGCATTTATAGAAATAATCAAATATTCAATGAAACTTTTAATGCCGGGGAAAAACTAATTCCACCTATTAATTTATCCGTTAACTTATTACCGGGGCATTCTGTTAAATTTATCTGGAGCAGACCTGAGATAAAAGATACAACTAAAATTTTTTCCTACAACCTAAGAATAGGATCAAGTTCCAACGGAATAGATATTTTATCGCCTATGTCGAATATTATTACAGGAAAAAGATTGAAACCGGTAATCGGTAATGCGGGCTTTGATTCGTCATGGACAATCAATAATCTTCCAGAAGGGACTTATTATTGGAGCGTACAGTCTGTTGATAATAATTTTAATGCGTCTGTATTTGCTGACGAGCAGAAAATTAAGGTTGACTATAGTAAGTTTGAAATACCAACTCAGTTTTTATTATATCAGAACTATCCCAATCCGTTTAATTCCCGGACAACAATCAGGTATGATATTCCTGTTGATCAATTTGTAACAATAAAAGTATACGATATAACAGGTTCCGAATTAAAAACACTTATCAATAAAAATCAAAAAGCCGGCAGATATATCGGTAAATTTTGACGGTGGTTCATTTGCAAGCGGAATCTATTTTTGCAGGATTATTACAGAAAAATTCAAAAAAGTATTAAAAATGATTTTATTAAAATGAGATGAGCAATAAAAATGAAATTTAAATATTTACTGATAATTTTTTTATTAATTCAAAATATTTTTGGCCAGGCCGAATATAAAATGCTGGATGCATTTGCCTCCGGTTCTACTGCAGATACGTTTATTTCCGCCGAATTCTTCAATTATTCCGATAATGGAAGTGAGCAGATTGCATATTATTTTGCTAATAAGAATGAATGGCATGTGCTAGTGAGAGATACAGCTGGTAATAATTACGCCAAATTTTCAGGCCAAATCGATACAGGAAAAACCATTCAAAAAATGAAATTATTTTACTATAACAATGAGTTGTACTTAACACTAGTCAGTAAGATAGACTCAATTAAAATCAAGCTTTATGTAATAAGTTTGGTAACTAACCAAACCATAGATAGTATTGAAGTAAATCCATTGAATTATGTTGATTACAATTTTCCTTATAATGAATTGGAGTTTAATTCTTTAAAAGTAATAAAAGCTAATAACGGTAATGAACAAATTTTAATTGGATATACAGGGAGCGGTTCCGATCACTGCCGGGGTGACCCGGTATGCCAGCGAATCAAAAATGTTGCTATTTTACTTTGGTGATTCGTTAACTTTTTCAAACTATTTCAAAAATTCATCGAATTTTTTTTCTAATAGTAACATTAGTTACGGATACAAATCTGCCGATGATTCTTGGAACGGGAATAGCAGCGGTTCAGAAGTATATTCAATATATCGTATAAACAATACAAACACAATTACCGAAGGAGAAAGACTTTTTAGCGATAGTTCAAGTTTCAGTTCAAATAATACTGTTATTTCTTCTGATGATAGCACTAATTGGTCTCATCCGCTTGTATTTAACAATTGTAGATATTTATCAGCTATATCACTTTCCGATGGAATTGTGGTTTGGCAAAAAATTCTTTATAGTCTTGATACTTGTGGATTTACGGTATCGTCAAATTTAACTGTGAAAGATCATTATTACGTTATTGGATTTAGTAATTATAGAATGTGGATCATCAACCGGGATAACGGACAGCAATTATATAACGAGTATGGTATCATCTCACCTGTAAAAATCCTGGAGTCAGGAGATAATAAACTTTATTACCTCGTAAAAGCCGGTCAGCAGACTTATGCACTTTATGAACTAGTGAATTTTAATAGCATCGTTTCGGTAAAAAAAGATAAACCGGATACACCAGATAAATTCTTAGTTATGCAGAACTACCCTAATCCCTTTAATCCATCAACAATTATTAAATATTCTATTCCCAAATCGGAAAATGTAATATTAAAAATATATGATGTATTAGGTAGGCAAATACAAGCACTCGTTAACGAACAAAAACCTGCGGGAAATTATCAGGTTGAATTTGATGGAAGCAATTTGCCAAGTAGTGTTTATTTTTATCAAATAAGGGTTGGTAGTTATATTGAAACCAGAAAAATGTTACTATTGAAGTAATGAAAATAAAAAATTTTAACACTGAATTGTTCTCATAAGCAATTATATCATAAATTCATTAAGGAAATATTACAAAAATAAATTAAAATATTGAGGGGAATTATGAAAGAACTTTTGTTAAGTCTTTTTTCAGAATTAAAACCGAAAATAAAGTATACATTATTATACTTAATATTTTTATGCACAATGCTAAATGCTCAGTGGGTTAATACTGGTAGTATGGGAACCCAGGCATCCATTAGCTCCATAGCTATAGAAGGTACACATGTGTTTGCTTGTGTTAACGGCGGAATTTATTCATCAGAAAATTCGGGTGACTACTGGAATAAAGTTGAAATACCTTCTTTGGGAAATCTGTTGCTTTGTGTCTCCATAAATGATTCCGTTGTCATTGCTGGCTCGGACGGGTCGGGAATTATTATATCAACTGATTTTGGAATAACCTGGAACGAAGCAAATAACGGATTGGCTAATAAATACGTTCGATCCTTTCTTTTTGACGGAAAACAAATCTTCGCAGGTACAAACGGAGGGGTATTTATTTCAAGTGACAACGGAAAGAGTTGGGAAATCCGGAATTCAGGTCTTCCAAATTTGCCCATTATTTCGTTATTTAAAATGAATAATATATTATTTGCGGGGACCGAGGGACAAGGAGTTTTTATTTCAACAGATTCAGGTTTAAACTGGGGCACGTCGAATAAAGGTATTGAAAATTCCTCAGTTACTTCATTTGTTCAGCTCGGTTCAAACATATTTATCGGTACAGACGGAACTTGGATTTATTATACCAGTGACAACGGAAAAAATTGGTACCAGAGAAAAACTAATTTACCCGATTCTCAGATTGAATCGCTTTCTGTTTTAAAAGGAATTCTTTATGCAGGAACTTTTAATTCCTATGTTTATTCTTCACCAGATCCGGAATGACATGGCAGCCCTTCAGTAACGGTTTAAATGATCCGACTATATTTGCACTAACTGCAAATGATAGTTGTGTTTATGCGGGCTCTATAAGTTTAGGGATATTTAAATTAAGTTACGGAAGTACAACATGGCTGCCTGTTAATAATGGATTCCCTAGTACTCCTGCTTATTGCATAGACGTAAAAGGTGATACAATTGTAGCAGGGACACAATTTGATGGGGTATTTGTTAGCTTCAATTCCGGAGATAATTGGCTGCATAGGACTTCTAACCTTCCTAGATCCTTTGATAATAATATAAATTCTGTAAGTATTCATGATTCATTGGTTTTTGTCGGTATAGGTTTTAATGGTCTATATTATTCTAAAGATTGGGGATTAACGTGGAATTCTGTTGATTCCGGCTTTTTCACAAATCAACAAGTCGTTGCTTTTACTGCAAAAGGAGACCAGTATTATGCAGGATTATCAGAAGTTGGAATTTCCCGATCTTTGAATAAAGGACAATCTTGGAAGTTATTTAATTCAAACTTGCCGAAAAATATTTTTCCAACAAAGTTTTACTGGAATGGTTCATATCTCTTCTTAGGACTTTTTAACAGTTCTGCATATCCCGGAGGGTTATATCGCTTAGCACCTGAAGATAGTTCTTGGGTGGAAATGAAACTTGGAATTAATAATCCTTCAATCAATGATATAGTATCTGGTCATGGACGTATTTTTGCAGCTACTAATAACGGTATTTTTTATTCGATTGATACCAGTAATACCTGGTATCATTCAAATCCAAATTTGTCTTTTTCCCAGGTTAATAGTCTAACAATTGTACCTAATAACGGTACTCTCATTTCTTCAAGTGAATTGGGAGTTAGCGTGTCCTATGATCTCGGTCATTCTTGGGTTTTAGAAAATCAAGGATTTAGCAAAGGTTCTTACCCGAATACGCTTGTTTTAAATAATAAATTTATATTTGCAACTACAAGTGAAGGAATAATGCGCAGACCGTTATCAGAGTTAATTGGAACAGTCGGGATAAAAAAAGAAGACTCTAATAATTTACCGGACAAATTCACACTAGAACAAAATTATCCCAATCCGTTTAATCCGACCACGTATATAAAATTTTCTATTCCAAAGCAGTTATTTATTACTATCAAAGTCTATGATGTATTGGGCAGAAACATTGCAACTCTGGTTAACAATATAAAACCTGCCGGAAATTATGAAATTGAATTTGATGGTAGTAATTTAAGCAGCGGTGTTTATTTTTATCAAATAAGAGCCGGCGAATTTATTAAAACTAAAAAAATGCTGTTAACTAAGTAATGAGCATAACAAACGCTGATAATTTGATTGGACCTGCAATTGCCGGTGTGGTAATATTATATGAACCGGTTGAAGAAACATTAAAAAATATCACGTCATATATTGATAAGATAAATTTACTTTACATTATTGACAATTCTAATGAAACATACCCATTTGTTACTAAATTTATTGAAAATAGGCCGGAGAAGACAACATACATATTTAATAACGGGAATTTAGGTGTAGCTGCTGCATTAAATATTGCAATTAACAAAGCATTAGAAGATGGTTACTCATATTTATTAACAATGGATCAGGACAGCTATTTTGAAGAAGGTTCATTGGAAATTTTAATTAATAGTTTGGCAGATTCGGATTCAGCTGGAATTGTTTCCCCCTTTCATAAAAACAGGTTTTTTACCAATCCTCCTAAGTTAAAAGGCCCGGAAGAAGTATCCGATGTAATGACTTCAGGAAATATTATAAATCTTTCGGTAATCGAAAAAATTGGTAAATTTAGGGAAGACTATTTCATTGATTATGTAGATATTGAATTTTGTCTTAGATTACGAAAAAACGGCTACAAGATAATCAGGGTGAATAATTCTCTGCTTGTACACAATGAGGCTGATGTAAGTAAAAAAAAAATTTTCGGAGCAACTGTATATCCGCAAAATCATTCTGCAGTAAGGTGGTATTACAAAATACGCAATTATCTATATCTTAAAAAAGAGTATTATTCTTATTTCAATGAATATTTTGATAAAGAGAAAAGAAATGTCCGCAACAATATAATTAAGATATTATTTTTTGAAGAGGAAAAAATTAAAAAAATAAATATGATGCTAAAAGGATATCGCCATTTCCATAAAAAAATAACCGGAAAATTCCCTTTCTGATATGCTTCTTTCGGTAATAATAATAAACTATAACCTAAGTAATGAGACTAAAAATTGCATCGATAGTCTGCTTAATGTAATAAATGATTCTGAATTTGAGATAATACTGGTAGACAATCATTCTGAAGACGAATCTATTATAAAAATAGCAGATGAATTTTCGGCCAATATAAAAATAAAATTCAGTTTTATCAGGACAGATAAAAATATTGGATTCGGAAATGCATGTAATTTAGCGGCAAAAAGATCATCCGGTAAATGGCTTTTTTTCCTAAATCCGGATACTTTAATAAAAGAGAATGTATTTCATAATATCTTTAGCGAATTTGACAACAATCTGCTAAATAGGGGAATATTCGGTCTTAATGTAAATAGTAGTAAACTGCTTGATTTTTCAGCGGGATTTTTTCCCAATTATTTGTTTGAAGCTTTAAACATTTTTTTACTTGGAAGGTATTTCGAAGCATTATACATTAAATTTAGGTCAGTAATTTCCCGGTCAAAAAAAATAAAAATCGGATGGGTTATGGGGGCAGCTCTTTTTATCAGTAAAAAATTGTTTGAAGAAATAAACGGTTTTGATCCTGACTATTTTCTTTATTTTGAAGAGATGGATTTATGTAAAAGAGTAATTGATAAGGGCTTACCGGTAACCTATCTTTCAGATATTAAAATTGAACATCTTGGAAGCATAAGTTCAAAAAAGAATTATTACTTCTTTACAAAAATGTTTTACAAAGGCAAGCTTCTTTTTATTAAAAAGCATTTCACCAAATCAGAGGTAAAAATATTTAAGGTATTATTCTTTTTCACTTTTTTAAATCAGATTATTTTCTGGTGGTTCTTAAAAATGAACAATAAAACCAAATCAGGCGGTAAAATTGCTGCATTCAAGGAATTATTAAAAAATCTGAATACTCCTGGGAAAATAACAAATGATTATCAAATAGATGAAAATAGTAATTAATCTATTACCATTTAGAAAAGAAATGGCCGGTGCCGGAAAGTATGCAAAAGAAATTACCGTTGCTCTTTCTAAACTGGACGCAGAAAATGAATATTATCTGTATGGTTCTCAGGAAATAAAGAAAGAATTTATTGATTTAGGGAATAATTTTCATTTCTTTAGCGCAAATTTTAATCCGAATTATCCTTTTATCCGCATACTTTGGGAGCAGTTTGTTTTCCCGGTGAAACTAAAAAAACTTAAGCCAGAGGTCATTTTTACACCCTCTGTTGCTATTCCTTTTTTTTTAAAGGGGAATTTTTTTACAACAGTTCACGATTTAGCTTATAAAAAAAACAAATATAAATATTCATTTATACGCAAAATATATATCGATATAGTTACAAAAATTGCTGTAAAAAAATCTTTGGTTATATTTACCGTTTCAAATTTTTCCAAAAAAGAAATAGAAAGTGAATTTTCATTAAAAAATAAAAAGATTTTTATTACCTATAATGGAGTTAATGAGATATTTTTTAAAGATCATGCATCTGAAGAAATCACTAATTTTAAAAAAACTTATAATTTACCCGACAATTTTATTTTGTATGTCGGGGCAGTAGAACCCGGTAAAAATCTTGATAAACTTTTTATTGCTTTTTCTGAATTATTAAGAAAATATGATTTAAAATTGAATCTGGTTTTAACTTCAGGTGTAGGATGGGGTACGCAGAAACTAGTAAATTTGATTGAGGAACTAAAAATAAAAGATAAAGTAATTTTTCTTCCGTATATACCGGAAGATACTTTACCGATATTATATAAATGTTCAAGGATGCTGACATATTTATCTGAATATGAAGGATTTGGTATCCCCGTATTGGAAGCACTTGCTGCAGGTGCACCTGTAATTACTTCAAAATCGGAAGCAATAACCGAATTTTCAAACGAAATAGCGGTTTCTGTTAATCCCGGACAAATTGATGATATTGTTAACGGTATGTATAAGATAATAAATGATAGAGATTTTGTTAATTCTAAAATCTTGAAAGGCAAGGAACAAGCAGAAAAATTTAAGTGGTTAAATTCGGCTAAAATTATTTATGAGCAAATATTACTAATGAAATAATTACATCAGAAAAATTAGAATGAATGTATACTGTTAAATAATTAATTAGGTAACGGTTTATATAGAAATAAATAAATGTATAAAGTAAGTATAATTATGCCCACCTTTAACAGGGCTAACTGGATAGGCAGCGCGATAAAAAGTATTCAAAAACAAACCTTTGAAGATTGGGAATTACTAATAATTGACAATCAATCCAAAGATAATACTAAAGCAATTGTTGAGGATTTTAGTAGTGGAGATAACAGAATTAAATATTTTAACGTTAAGAAAAGTTCGCATCAGGGACTATCCGATTATTTAAATTACGGTTTAAAAGTTGCCGTTGGGGAATATATTGCAAGATTGGATGATGATGACGAATGGTATGATCAAGATAAGCTTCTGGAGCAAGTACGGTTTTTAGATAAAAATCCGGATTATGTTATTACCGGGGGAGGCGCCATTATGGTAGATGGCGAAAAGAAAGAGCTGTACAGATTTTTTAAGAGAGAGTCCGATACCGAAATTCGTAACAATGCTCTGTATGCCTGCCCTTTTATACATATTACCGTTTTATATAGGAAAAAAATAGCAGTTGAATGCGGAGGTTATAGAAATTTAAGATTTGGTGAGGACTGGGAATTGTGGCTACGCTTAGGTAAAATGGGAAAATTTTATAATTTTAGAAAATATTTTTGTTTATATACAAATGCTGGTCAAAACTTTTCTGTAAATAGTCAACGGCACTTAACCTCGACGGTTTTAGAATTTATAAAAGAATATAGAAATTATTATCCGCATTACAGTAAAGCCTATATCCTGAATTTTATGCAATACTTATATTCCTTTTCTCCGCCATTTATAAAAAATAAAACTCAGAATTTTTTATTTTATGTTAAAAGAAATTATTTCTAACAGTTTCAGTTTGGCTTATATTCCGGTTGAGGGATTATTTTTAAGTATATTTATTATCAGGATTTTTTTAATTTCAAGTACTTATGAAGAATATTTTTACAGTCGATCTTGAAGATTGGTTTTGTGCTTACAACCACCGGATAAATATAAAAGATTGGGATAAACAGGAACTGCGCGTTGTTGAAAATACCAGGAAAATTCTAAGGTTGTTATCAAAACATGAAACTAAAGCAACATTCTTTGTACTGGGATGGATTGCAGAAAAAGTGCCTTCTCTCGTTAGAGAAGTGGAATCAGACGGCCATGAAATTGCAACTCATGGATATTCACATTCTTTAATAACACAATTGACCCCTGAAGAATTTGCAAATGATATAAAAAAGGCTCTTGAAGTTACTGCCTCAGTTGCACGTAAACAAATATTCGGATATAGAGCACCATCGTTTACAATTACTAAAAAAACAATGTGGGCTTTATCAGTATTGAAAAATAATGGTATTCAATATGATTCTTCGGTTTTCCCGGTCGGGTTTCATCCGGATTATGGTATCGGTGATTCTGAATTGAATATTCATCAGCTTGATGGATTGACTGAATTACCTTTAAGTGTAGCAGAATTGTTTGGGAAAAAAATTCCATGCAGCGGCGGCGGTTATTTTAGAATTTTTCCATATAGTGTTTCAAAAAAATTAATAAATTCGGTTAATAAACAAGGCAGACCGGTAATTTTTTATATACATCCGTGGGAAGTTGATCCCGGTCAGCCAAGAAGAAATCTTTCTTTTTCAAAAAAATTCAGGCACTATTATAATCTTGACAGTACTGAAAGACGCTTAGAAAAATTATTATCTGATTTTGAATTTCAAACCATAAAGGAGACTTTGAACTTATGAGCAGTGAATTAGAGATACAAAAAAAATATTGGGATAATGAAGTCCAGTCATTCGATTCTATATATACTCATGGCAAAAGTGATTTTTCCAACTGGCTCGATAAAAAATTCAGATGGGATATGTTCGCACGATTCAAGTATACAATTGAAAATAGTAAACCTATTGCCGGTAAAACTTTTCTGGATGTCGGCTGCGGAACTGGACTTTATTCTATTGAATTTGCAAAAAATAATGCTTCCGAGGTAACCGGAATTGATATTTCTAGCAATATGATAAAAATTTGTGAAGGGCGGGCTGAAAAAGAGAATGTGAAAGAGCAATGTAAATTTTATATGGGGGATCTTTTAACTTTTAATCCGGATACCAAATATGATGTGGTGATCGGTATCGGATTATTTGATTATATAAGCGAACCTTATGATGTCCTCAAAAAAATGCATGATGTATCGCGAGATCGTGCAATTTTCAGTTTCCCGCGTTCATCAACATGGCGTGCTTATGCTAGAAAAATCAGGCTTACATTGAGAGGATGTCCTGTATATTTTTATTCTGAATCGCAGCTTGAAGAATTGCTTAAAAAAGCTGGATTTAAAAGATTCGAATCTGAAATTTTAGGACAACTATTTTGTATTACAGCATTTGTAGATGAATAATACAAGGCATCATAATGTAATAGCCGGGGAATTGTACAGTCTTATTTTTATCTGTAATAATGAGTAAAAATACTGAAAAAATATTCGTCCTTGTTGTTGATTTCTTTACTATCAATCTTGCATGGATTTTATATTTCGCTTTACGGGTGCAAACCGGATGGTTCAAGCTATTAACCGTTCCGGAATTCTCTGTAACAATGATGGTAATGTATTTTTACTGGATTATTGTTTTTACATTTGTGGGAATGTATAGAACCTGGTTTGCAGCATCCCGCTTTGATGAATTGGCTACTCTATTTAAAGCTTCCTTTGTTGGCATTTTCTTTCTCTTCTTTTTAATCTTTATCGATGATTATCTGCATGGGGTCTCTTCTTCTACAAGGATTTTAATATTTATCTATTGGGGGTTGTTTTTATTACTAGTTGGATTTGGCAGACTTTTAATTAGAAGTCTCCAAAGAAATCTGCTTATTAAAGGTTATGGCAGAAAGAATGCCCTAATAGTTGGATTTAGTAAAAAGGCTAATGAAATTCACGATCAAATACTTCATTATCGTGCTTTAGGATTAGATATTAAAGGTTATATTTCAGTTAACGGTACTGCCGTCGGGAAAGAGTATAAAAAAACTCCGGTTCTCGGGTTTATAGAAGATACGCCAAAAATCATTGATGAAACGAATGCCAAGGAGGTTATAATTGCTTTAGATAAAAGCAGTAATGATATCCTTATTGATTTAATTGCAAGATGTGAACCTAAAAATGTAAGACTAAAAATAGTTCCGGATTTATATGAGATTTTAAGCGGACAAGCAAGAACTTCGCAGATATACGGGCTTCCTTTAATTGATATTATGCCGCAGCTGATGCCTGAATGGGAAAAAAAGTTAAAAAGAATAATCGATATTGTTGTTTCTTTGTTAATATTAATAATATCTTTGCCCGTAATAATTCCTGCTGCTATTGCAATAAAATTGGAAAGCGAGGGACCAATATTTTTCAGACAAACACGTTGCGGTATGAATGATACAGTTTTCAAAATTGTTAAATTCCGTTCAATGTATAATGATGCTGAAAAATTAACAGGACCAGTTTGGTCGCAAAAAGATGATCCCAGGATTACTAAAGTAGGTAAAGTTATTCGGAAAATACGAATAGATGAAATACCTCAGATGTATAATGTTTTAAAAGGTGAAATGAGCCTGGTAGGTCCGCGTCCTGAAAGACCCTTCTTTGTAGAAAAATTATCGAAAGAAATTAAGTATTATAAAAGAAGATTGAAAGTCAGACCTGGGATCACAGGCTGGGCACAAGTAAAACATAAATATGATGAAACGGTTGAAGATGTAAAAATAAAATTAAGATATGATCTTTTCTATATTGAAAACATGTCCTTAAGGATGGATTTTAAGATACTGTTCAGAACAATCTTTGTCGTGCTTTTTGCCAGAGGACATTATGATTAAACAGGCGAATTACTCTTGATGAATATTGTTACTTAATCAAAAATTATAAAATTATTAAAATCAAACTGTATTTTTAACACATATATTTAGTAGTTATTAAGTTAAAAAACATGGCGGAAAAATTTTTAGTAATAATACCGACTTATAATGAACTTGAAAATATTCAAAAGCTGATACCTGATATTCTTGGCAGATATAACAAAGCTGAAGTTTTAATTGTCGATGATAATTCACCAGACGGGACAGGAGATTATGTAGAGGAATTGTCTAAAACCTCGGAAAGAGTAAATCTGATTAGACGGGCAAAGAAGATGGGACTTGGTACTGCCTACGTGGCAGGTTTCAAATATGCTTTAGAAAATGATTATGACTATGTTTTTGAAATGGACGCAGATTATTCACATGATCCTCGTGAAATAAAAAATTTCTTAAATGTTACTGAACAGTACGATCTTATTCTTGGCAGTAGATATACTATGGGAGTGAATGTAGTCCATTGGCCAATGAGAAGATTGATGTTAAGCTATTTTGCAAATTTTTATACCAGGGTTATAACCGGTTTGCCTATTCATGATGCAACGGGAGGTTTTAAATGTTTCAAAAGAAAAGTGTTGGAAGCTTTAGATTTCGGCAATGTTAAATCAAATGGATATGCGTTTCAGATTGAAATAACTTTTAAGGCATGGAAAAAGGGATTTAAAATTGGGGAAATACCCATAATTTTTATTGATAGAACTATGGGTTCTTCAAAAATGTCTAGAAAAATTGTACGGGAAGCTATCTTTATGGTTTGGAAATTAAGACTGAGAAGTATTTTAGGTCGGCTATGAAAATTGAAAATAATCCTTAACTGGAATTACTATTGAAAAAATGAATTTTTCTATAACAAAACTGAATTAAAGAACTTACAGAAAATTTTCTTGAAAACATTTTAGTGAAAATCATCCTGTTCTGTTAACTAATGAGAAATGAATATTCAAAAATAAATGAGCCGGAACTTTCCGTTATAATTGTAAATTATAATGTTAAAGAATTTCTTCAAAATTTAATTTATTCCATTCAAAAAGCTTCAAGCAGTATTTCAACAGAAATTATTATAGTTGATAATGATTCGGAAGATGGCAGCGTTGAATTTATTAAAGAAAAATTTCTTCCGCTTGGCGGAATTAAGCTGATTGCTAATAAAAAGAATTTGGGATTCAGTAAAGCAAATAATATTGGTCTTGCTGAAGCCGGAGGTAAATATCTTTTGCTGCTTAATCCCGATGCTGTTGTGAGCGAAGATACTTTTCAAAAAATGATTGATTTTCTAAAATCATATCCGGAAGTCGGATTGGCAGGATGTAAAATTTTAAATCCTAACGGTACATTCGAGCCTGCTTGCAGAAGAAGTTTTCCCGGTCCATGGACATCTTTCTGCAAAGTTACCGGCTTAAGTTCTCTTTTTCCCAAAAGCCGATTATTTGCACGGTATAATCTTACATATTTAGATGAAAATGAGACTTATGAAGTTGATGCGGTTTCCGGTTCTTTTATGATGCTGACAAGGGAAGCTTATGAAAAAGTGGGCGGCCTGGATGAAGAATTTTTTATGTACGGTGAAGATCTTGATCTTTGTTATCGAATTCAAAAAGCCGGTATGAAAGTATATTATGTGCATTCAACTCAGATTATCCATTATAAAGGAGAAAGTACCAAAAGAAGCAGCCTGGACGAAACAAAGTATTTTTATAATGCTATGCATCTTTTTGTGAAAAAACATTTATCAAGTTCTTTTCTGGTTGAAATGATTTTACGTTCGGCAATCTGGTTTAGAAATATTTTTGCGTTTATCGGAAGGAGAAGATTAGTATTCATGGGGATACTTTTCGACTTTATTATTTTTGATTTATCTTTATTCAGCGCATCAGCTATTTATGGAAATTTGTCAAGATGGCTGGGATTCCAGGAATATGATCTATTAATAATTTATTCCGTACCTGCATTTCTTCAAATAATTGTTTCTGCCTTGGTGGGGGTTTATAAGAAAAATCAAATTTCCGTATTAAAAAATTTCAGCGGTATTGTTGTCGGTTTTATTGTCCTGTCGGCTTTCACATTCTTCTTTAAACAGTATGCTTACAGCCGGGCAGTAGTAATAATTACTTATTTTATTTTAATATTCAGTTTAAGTTTTTGGAGAATTATTTTAAAATTATTTTTCAAGGTTGGAACTATTGAAGGAACTTCCGCAAAACGAACTTTAATTTTGGGTACAAATTCCGCAGCAGTTCAAATTGCCGAAAAATTAAATTCCAGAAATACCGACTATCATAACATCTGCGGATTGATTGGCTTATCTCAGATTGATGTTGGAAAAACTATCAGTGGTTTTCAGGTTATCGGCAGCGTTAATAATCTAAAAAAAGTAATTAAAGAAAGTAATATAAGTGAAGTTATTTTTTCTACAGAAGAGCTGCCTTACAACAAAATGATGTCTATAGTTGCTGAATGCCAGGATGTTGACGCTGAATTTAAAATTATCGGAAACAGTCTTGACTTTCTGGTCGGAAAAACATCCGTTTCATTTCTTGATGATCTGTCATTGTTTGATATACAGTACAATATTTCGAATCCTATACATAAAATAATTAAAGTTGCATTTGATTTTGTAGTGGCCTTATTAGTTTTGTTTTTTATCTATCCTTTCATATATTTAACAACCAAGCTTAGTAAAAAGAAAAGTGATTTTAAAAATTTCATTTTAAATGTTCCTTTGATTTTTTCAGGAAAAGTTAGTTTTGTAGGACCACGAAACGGAGGTAATTCAAATAGTTTATACCTTGGTAAAAAAGGTATTACAGGTTATTGGTATATTGAGAATAGCGAAGGAGGGAATAGCGAAAAATTAGATATACTTTATGCAAAAAATCAAAATATCTGGCTTGATTTGGAAATTTTAGGTAAAACTCTAAATAAGATGTGGAGCAAGCGCATTTAGTTATGGCAAAAACAATTTTAGATTTTGAGAAACCAATTATCGAGTTAGAAGCCAAACTTGATGAAATGAGAAAATTTTCTGATAACCTTGATATTGAAAAAGAAATAAAAAAGATTGAACAAAAGGTTAAACAATTGAAAGAAGGTTTGTACAAAGATTTAAGCAGATGGCAGCGTGTACAACTCGCTCGCCATCCCGATAGACCATTTACTATTGACTATATTTATCTGCTCACAAATAATTTCATCGAAATGCACGGTGATCGGCAATTTAAAGATGATAAAGCAATTGTAGGCGGTTTTGGAACTATTGATGAATTTAAAGTAATGATTATCGGCCATCAAAAAGGCAGGGATACAAAAACCAATATTTATCGAAATTTCGGTATGCCGAATCCCGAAGGATATAGAAAAGCTCTTCGCTTAATGAAACTCGCCGAAAAATTTAATAAACCAATTATTACGCTTATCGATACACCCGGAGCTGCTCCCGGCTTAGAAGCTGAAGAAAGGGGACAAGCTGAAGCAATTGCCAGAAACCTTTTCGAGATGAGCAGAATCAAAACTCCCATAATTGTAGTTATTATTGGAGAAGGTGCAAGCGGAGGGGCTTTAGGAATCGGCGTAGGTGATAGAATATTAATGCTGGAAAACTGCTGGTATTCTGTTATTAGTCCTGAATCCTGTTCGAGTATTTTATGGAGAAGCTGGGAATATAAAGAACAGGCAGCCGAAGCATTAAAATTAACTGCTCCGGATCTATTGGAACAGAAATTAATTGATCGTATTGTTCCTGAACCGGTGGGAGGTGCTCATAAAGATCACAAAGAAGCTGCAGCTCTGTTAAAAGCAGCTTTGAAGGAGGAACTAACTCAGCTTGTAAAAATAAAACCTGATAAACTTGTGGAAGCCAGATTGGAAAAATTTGGAAAAATGGGTGAATATATCGAGTGACAGAAAAAAGATAAGTTACGTTTGCTTATCTTGAATAAAAAATTTTTTAATAATATATAAATCCTTCCATCCTTTTTATTAAATATGTAAAGCTAGAATGTAAAAACCGTTCTGTTAAATTCAGTTAAAGCAAACTGGAAGAACTCTATAATAATTTTGTGAAAATTCGGCTGGTAGTAAAGGATACAAAACATTACTCCATTATTGATGACATCAAATAAAAAATCCATTGTTGAAAGAGTAAGCAGATATTATGTTTTAGTTATTATAATCGCTGTAACGTTGGTATGGTTCCCGGTTCTCTTTGTGTCATTTATTAATGATGATATACAGATTCTAAGTTACCTTAATTTTACCAGCTTATCCGGAATATTTCAGCCATTTGTAAAACCCGACAACATAGCATATTACTGGCGGCCGTTAGGAAGTTCTCTGCATGCATTAATTTTATTTGCTGCGGGGTTTCATCCATTTCTTTTTAAGTTAGTCAGTTTATTAATTTACAGCTTTTGCATTATTCTGTTTATAAAAGCAGGTCAAAAAATAGGCATAGAGAAGCAAGTCGGATTGATCATGGCTGTAATTTTTGTCGTTCTTCCTTCACATGAGCTGCAGGTAGCCTGGATATCAGACCAAAATGAAGCAATGTTTACCATTTTTATTTTGTTAGCGTTTATCAGCTATTTCGATCTTTATGCACAAAGCGGAAATAAGAGAAAAAATGCCGTTTTATCTGTTATATTTTTCTTATCAGCTGTTTTAACTAAAGAAGCTGCTTTTTCCGGAATATTTATCCCTTTTATTGTATTCGTTTCACAAAAAGACAATATTAAAATCAGAATATTTCAAGCAATCCGTGATACAGGTATAGGCATTTTGATTATATTGCTAACATTATCTTACCGTTATATATTTATCGGAGGTACTCCATTCAGTTCAGATCATTTTTCAGATTTTACAGCTTTAAAATCTGCAGTTAATTTTTTCATATATATACCTCTGGCTTTTATACCGCCGGAAGCAATGGAATTGCTTCAATCAATTTCGAATAACCTTATAGTTCTGATTTTCATTATAATAATTTTTCTGTCATTAATTGTTCTCCTTATAATCAAAGCTCAAAAATTAAACACGAAAAACCTTAATATACTTTTAACAGGTCTTCTATGGTATGTTGTTTTTATAATACCGGCAGTGCCTAAATTAATGAGGTGGTATGTATTTGCGGCTTCAATTGGTTTATTCTGGATCTTGGCTGCTTACGTTCAAAACTGGAAAGAATTTTTTATCTCAAAGAAAATACTGGTTATATTGATTTTTCTAATTTCGGGAACTGCAATATATGATTTCAATTTAATGACAAGATGGAGCAATGCAAGTAAAAAATTTAGTACTGCCGTTAATAGTATAGAAAAATATTCAAGTAAAATCCGCACGGATTCATTATTAATCTGGATAACTCCGGACAAAATCAACCGGATTTCTTTGATGAAATTAGGAGTTCAGCAGTCAATTCAGTGGAAATTGAAAAATGATAGTATCGATGTTTCCGCTCCTTTCAGGGCAGAAATGGTTGATGATGATAGTCATATAAATCTGATAAATCAAACAGACAGTTCAATTGTGTTCAGGTTAATTAATGGCCGGTTTTTACCGCTCGGCGGGAAATCCCATTATATAATCAGAAATGAAAAGTTAACAGGTGAAATGAATAATATGAATTATATTATTAAAACCAGGATAGTAAATAATATCCCAACATCAATTTTAGAAGTAAAATGTGCTAAAAACCGAATTCCCTATGAACAATTATATTTTGATGGGGAAAGTTTTGTAGAAGTTAAATAAGGTTATTTGAGAATTTGTAATTATAATAAATTAAAATCATTCTTATTTAATATTAAAAACCTATACATATAATCACTTTTTTTCATAAGTTAATCATTTAAAATATTTTAAATATGCTCAACTATACTTCAGAAATACGCGTCCGTTATGCCGATACTGATCAAATGCAGTTTGTTTATAATGGTAAATATCTGGAGTTTTTTGAAGTTGGGAGAACAGAGATGTTAAGGCATTATGGATTGCCGTACCATCTTATTGAAAGTAAAGGATTTCAGCTGCCCCTGCTTGAATCGTATTTAAAATATATCAGTCCCGCTTATTACGATGATATTTTACATGTAAAAGCATTTGTAAAGGAAATGCCTGTATTTAAAATTCATATTGATTATGCAATAACACGAAATGACGAAAAGGAAATTGTAACTGAAGGTTTCACCAGGCACGTATTTATAAATAAAACAACAAAAAAGGCTGTGAGAATTCCCGGCTTTTTTGTTGAAGCAATTAAACCTAATTATTTATAGAAAATGGATTACGAAATAGAGAAAATTATTAAAAACGCCCTAAACGAGGATATTGGAAGAGCGGATATTACTACTACTGCAATTGTTCATGATACGACAATGGGTGAAGGTATTTTTTTGGTTAAGCAAAACGGTATGCTTGCCGGATTTGAAATAGCGGAGAATGTTTTAAAGCTCGTTGATAATAATTTAAAGTTCAAAAAGTTTTTTAAAGATGGTGATAAAGTTAAAAAAGGTGATATTGCTGCCAGAGTTACGGGGAAGGCTTCTTCCATTTTAACATCTGAACGTACTGCTTTGAATTTTTTTCAGAGAATGAGCGGAATAGCAACTGCAGCTAATAAATATCAGGAAAAAATCAGTCACACCAAAGCACAGATTATCGATACACGAAAAACTGTTCCCGGACTTAGATTAATCGATAAGCTTGCATTTAAATTAAGCGGCTGTGCAAATCATCGAATGGGATTGTATGACATGTTCCTGATTAAAGATAATCATATTTCCGCAGCAGGCTCTATTACAAATGCAATGAAAAAGTGTAAAGACTACAGGAAGAAATTCAACCTTGATTCAAAAATTGAAGTAGAAACAACAAACATTGAGCAGGTTACGGAAGCCTTAGATTGTGAAGTTGATATAATCATGCTTGATAATTTTAATCCTGCTGAAATGAAAAAAGCAGTGGAGCTTATAAATGGAAATGCCGAAATAGAAGCTTCGGGAAATATAACTCTGGATACAGTAAAAGAGATTGCAGAAACAGGTGTTGATTATATCTCGGTTGGAGCAATTACACATAGTGTTAAAGCGCTGGATATTTCATTAGAACTCAACATAATGAGTCAAAATTGAAAAGTCTCAACCATAGACTGATCAGACTTCGGCTGAAAAAGTCAAAATTGCTCTATCTATTCTTTTTGACTTTTGACTTTTGACTTTTTACCTTTCATCCCATGCTTGAAAAAATAAAAGAATTAAGCAAAGACACGGCCATTTACGGTATTAGTACAATGGTTGGAAGGTTTTTGAATTTTCTGCTCGTACCTTTCTATACGCATGTTTTTTCAAGCGGGGATTATGGAATAATCTCTAATATTTATGCTACAATCGGGATATTGAACATTCTCTATTTGTATGGAATGGACACATCTTACTTAAGATATGCCGCTAAAATAGAAATAGGGAATGAAAAAGATAATTTTTCCACTCCTTTTCTCTTGGTCTTTTTCACTTCGATTCTTTTTAGCTTAATAATTCTGATTCTTAGGTTTCCAATTCTCAATGTACTGGAAATCCCGCATAAATATGTTTACCTGATCTTTCTAACCGCGCCTATTTTATTAATTGATTCCTTAAATGCAATTCCATTTATAAAACTTCGAATAGAAAGGAAAGCAAGGAAGTTTGCCGGTTTTAAGATTATTAATATTCTAGTCAATGTTTCACTTAACTTATTTCTGATATTGAAATTAAAATGGGGAATAGAGGCTGTACTGGTCAGTAATGTTGCAGCTTCATTAGCTTCTTTTATCCTGCTGCTCCCTGCTATTTCTGAAAAGCTGAAATTCAAATTGAACCGCGATTTAATTAATAAATTATTAAAATTTGGATTGCCGTATTTTCCCGCCGGATTAGCATCAATGCTTGTTCAGGGAATTGACAGACCTATACTTACACACCTAACTGATTTGAGCACAGTCGGGATTTATAATGCATGTTATAAGCTCGGTATTTTTATGATGCTTTTTGTTAACATGTTTCAGTTTGCATGGCAGCCGTTCTTTCTGCAAAATGCTGATGAAAAAGATGCAAAGCAGTTATTCTCAAAGGTATTAACATATTTTACAATTACCGGCTCAGTGGTTTTAGTTTTTTTATCTTTATTTATTGACAATATTGTGACTTTTAAAGTTTTCGGAAGGTCTTTGATTGCACCATCTTACTGGAGCGGTTTATCAATTGTGCCGGTAATTCTGTTTGGATATTTATTTAATGGTATTTATGTGGTATTCACAGCAGGAATTTATATTAAAGAAAAAAGTATTTATGTCCCTTTTATAACAGGATTAGGTGCTTTGGTTAATATAGTCGTTAACTTCGCCCTTATTCCTTCCATGGGAATGTTGGGAGCTGCTTTTGCAACCCTTGCCAGTTATGTGATAATTGCCGTTGGGTTTTTTATTGTTACCCAGAAATTTTATAAAATTAATTATGAATACTGGAAAATCACTAAAATATTCTTCCTGATTTTTGTTATAGGCGGAATATTCTATACTTTAATGTTCAGCGGAAATTTATTATTTGTTTACAAAGTTATTCTATTTATTATTTTCCTTTTAACAATTACATTTTTTGTATTTGATAAAAAAGAACTGGATTTTATAAAAAACCGGTTTAAAAAAGTTTAAACATGGAGGCTATCTCAATAGTAGTTTTGTCATTTCGGCTCCGACTCAAATTGTTTAGCTTATTTGAAGCCGGAGGAGAAATCTTACGTTTTGAAAAGATATCTCGCTCGAAAACTCGCTCTAAATGATACTTCCCTTTTATTTAGGCACCACCTCACATTTGGAACATGACTATGTATGAATTAGAGATTAAAATAAAAAGATTAGAAAAAAAATTTTCTGATATACCTCTTCCTTCATATACAACAAAAGGAAGTGCCGGTATGGATATCCGGGCAGCTGTTGATGATGAAATAATTTTAGAAAGAGGGAAGGTTTGTTTAATACCAACTAACTTATCAGTAGAAATTCCTGAAGGTTATGAAATCCAGGTTCGTCCAAGAAGCGGGTTGGCTTTAAAGCACGGAATCGGAATTCTTAATTCTCCGGGAACAATCGATTCGGATTACCGCGGTGAAATAAAAATTATTATGATGAACTTTGGCGAAGAAAATTTTTCTATTAAAAGAGGAGAAAGAGTAGCACAGCTTATCGTTTCAAAAATTTATTCTGCTAAACTAACTGAAACTGATGATCTGAATGAAAGCCATCGGGGCGAAGGTGGGTTTGGACACACAGGAAAAAAGTAAATTCTGCTTTGTTTTTTCTCATTATCTCTTACCTTGTTAAAATATTTTTTTCTCACCGGTAAACATTCTCAAAAAAATTTCGTAACTTTGATTCCAGCTTAGGAGTTATACTTTTCTAAAAAATTTATTTGATGATTACATTTTTTGATTCTACCTGCTTATATGCGGGGTTGTTTATTTAGGGATTGCCTTTATGTCGGATTTTATTCATCTTCACAATCATACCCATTACAGCCTTCAGGACGGTGCTTGTACAGTCGATGGTCTAATCGCCGCTGCCAAAAAAAATAATATGCCTGCTGTTGCTTTAACAGATCATGGTGTTATGTATGGTATTGCTGAATTTTATAAAAAAGCAAAAAAAGAAGGAATTAAACCTATAATTGGAATGGAAGCTTATATTGTGGTGGATGGGAGCAGGTTTGATAGGGGTACAAATTCAAGTAATGGTAACGGACAGCCCGGCGGAAGAAAAAAAAGCAAACATTACAACCATTTACTTCTTTTGGCAAAAAATAAAGAAGGCTATAAAAATCTCTCCAAGCTTTCTACTCTTGGCCATACAGAAGGATTTTATTACAAACCCCGAATAGATCTTGAGCTCTTAAGAAAATACCGGGAAGGTTTAGTATGTACTTCAGCTTGTGTAAGTGGAGTAGTCTCGGTTCATCTTGTGAATAATGATTATGAAAAAGCAAAAAATGTGGCCAGAACTTTCATGGAAATTTTCGAAGATGATTTCTACCTGGAGATCCAGGATCATGATATGGAAAATGATAAGATTATACTTGAAGGAGTACCAAAAATAGCGAAGGAACTGGGAATAAAATTAGTTGCTACTAACGATACACATTATATAGAACCTGATCATGCAATTGCTCATAATATTTTATTATTGCTTTCAGACAAGAATGGTGCAGACTATAAAGATCTCAGGTATGGAACGGATCAGGTTTATTTCAAATCTTCAGAGGATATGATAAAGCTCTTTAAAAATTATAAAGGAGCAATTGAAAACACTTTAGAGATTGCTGAGAAGTGTGATGTTAATTTAGATTTTGAAGGTCATTATTATCCCCGGTTTCCTATTCCTGAAAATTCACCGGCAAAAAATCTTGATGAATACTTTGAACTTCTTGCTAGAGAAGGTTTAAAATCCAGAATTCCTGAAATTAATGCTGAAGTTCAGGAGCGTTTTGATTTTGAAATTGATACCATTAAAAAGATGGGCTTTTCAGGTTATTTTTTAATTGTTCAGGATTTCATTAATTCATCAAAAAAAATGAATATTCCGGTAGGACCAGGCAGAGGAAGCGTTGCGGGCAGCCTGGTTGCTTATACTCTAGGAATAACAAATATTAATCCGCTCAAATATAATCTTCTCTTTGAACGGTTTCTGAATCCTGCAAGAAAATCTATGCCTGATATTGATGTTGATTTTGCCGATGATAAAAGAGGTGAAGTCATTGAGTATGTTCGTAATAAATATGGTAACAATTGTGTAAGTCAGATCATTACTTTTAACAGGCTTTCATCAAAAGCAGTAATCAGAGATGTTGCCAGAGTCTTAAAGGTTCCTATTCCCACTGTAAATAAAATTACAAAGTTTATTCCTTCGAAATTCGGAAAAGTATACAGCATTGAACAGGCGCTGAAGGAAGTTCCTGAATTAAAATGGGTAAAGGATTCCCAGGAAGATGATATAAAAAATCTGATTAAATATGCTAAAGTTCTGGAGGGAATGAACAGAAATGCTTCGAAGCATGCTGCAGGTGTTGTAATTACTCCCGAAGATGTCAGCAATTATGTACCGCTTGCAAATGCCGTTTCACAGACCGACATAGTAACTCAATTCAATATGAAGGAGATTGAAAATGCCGGTTTATTAAAAATGGATTTTCTTGGTCTCAGAACTTTAACAATAATTCGTGATGCTCTTGATCTTATCAGTAAAAATCATGGAATTGAAATAGACATTGATAACATTCCGTTGGAAGATGAAAAGACTTTGCAGCTCTTTTCAAAAGGACAGACAACTGGCGTATTCCAGTTTGAATCTGCCCCGATGAGAGAATATTTAAAGAAGCTGAAACCGACTTCTTTAAATGATCTTTCAGCAATGAATGCCTTGTATCGCCCCGGTCCTATGGAATTTATTGATGATTTTATCGATAGAAAATTCGGTCTTAAAGAAGTTGTTTATCTGCATCCTGTTTTGGAATCTATATTAAAAGAAACTTATGGTATCATTGTTTACCAGGAACAGGTAATTCAAATTGCTAATAAAGCAGGAGGAATGAGCCTTGCCGAAGCTGATATTTTAAGAAGGGCCATGGGCAAAAAAGATCTCGCGGCAATGAAGGAACAGAAAACCAAATTCATTGAAGGCGCCTTCAAAAACGGGATCTCAAAAAAAATTGCAGAAGAAATATTTGTAGCTATCGATAAGTTTGCAAATTATGGATTTAACAAGAGTCATGCTGTCGCATATAGTTATGTTGCATATCAGACTGCTTACCTAAAAGCTCATTATACACCTGAATTTCTTGCAGCTAACCTTAAAAATGAATTCGGTAACGCAAGCAAAGTAACAAATTTTCTTGAAGACTGTAGAAAACTTAAAATTCCTGTTCTTCCTCCTGATGTTAATTCTCCGGTAGTATATTTTGATGTTGAAGATGGTAAGATAAGGTTTGGAATGTCTGCAATAAAAAATGTAGGAATACCGGCTGTGGAAGAAATGATTAAATGCAAACGGAATCTTGAAAGAGATTTTACCAGTATTTTTGATTTTTGCTCAAATGTTGATACTCGTATCGTTAATAAGAGAGGAATTGAGGGATTAGTGCTTGCAGGTGCATTCGATTCGATTGAGAAAAACCGTGCAAAATTATTTAATGCAATAGAACCAGCCCTGGAATTTGGTCATAAAGTTCAGAATTCAAAATTATTTGCAGAAAATAGTCTTTTCGGTGAAATGGCTGAAGAAGTAAAAATCGTGGAACCTGAACTTCCCGATGTTGAACCCTGGTCGCAAAAGGAACAATTAGCTAAAGAAAGAGAAGTAGTTGGTTTTTACATCTCGGAACATCCGCTTAGAAAATATGAAGTTGAATATAAATCTTTTGCCACAATTCATTTTGGTGAGGCAGAAAAGCTGGAAAGTATGGATATAGTGAGAGGATGCGGTGTCATTACTGAATTAAAGACAAAAATTGATAAGTCAGGCCGGACAATGGCTTTCTTTACTTTAGATGACTTCTCGGGTTCATGCGAAGCATTAATGTTTTCTAAAGTCTTTGAAGAATATGGCCAGTATGTTAAGGAAGAAGAATGTGTTTTTATTATCGGTAAACCGGAAAGCAGCGGCGATGCGGTTAAAATTCATATAGATAAAGTAATCCCGCTTGAAGAAGCAAGGGAAACATTTACTGAAAGTATAAACATTAATATCGATAAAAGAAAAATTAATCCTGAAAGTATAGTTGCATTAAAACCTGTTCTTCAAAAAAATAAAGGGAATCTCCCGGTTTATTTTCATTTGTATAGTAATGGTTCAAAACCGCAAAAATTTCATGCGAAAGATTACAGGGTGAAGTTATCAGACGACTTTATTAATTCTGTGATAAATATCTTAGGTGAGGATTCCTTATTTTTTTACAGTAAGAAATGATTTTAGCAAGAATTACTCTTTTCTTCCATTTGTATTATTAATATGGCAGTTGTATAACATGCACCATTTTTGTATTATTTATGTCCAAAAAAATAAAATTTACAGAGGGTATTTATAATAAATGGATCAGAATGACAATAAAAATTACTGGGCGTTAATATTAGGGGCATCATCAGGCTTTGGTGAAGCAACTGCAAGAAGATTAGCTAAAGACGGATTTAACATTATCGGAGTTCATCTTGATCGTCAGGCTACAATGCCCAATGTAAAAAAAATTATTGAATATATTCATTCCGTTGGGGCTAAAAGCTTATTCTATAATGCCAATGCTGCTGATGAAAAAAAGCGTGAAGAAATTATTTCCGATATAAAATCAAAATCCGATAATCAGGCAATCGTTAAGGTCCTTATGCATTCATTGGCTTTTGGTTCATTAAAGCCTTTTGTCTCAAATGAAAATGAGCAGGCAATAACAAAGTCCCAAATGGAAATGACTCTGGATGTTATGGCGCATTCGTTGGTTTATTGGGTGCAGGAACTTGTTGCAAATGATTTGATGGTTCCGAACGGTAGAATATTTGCAATGACAAGTTCAGGCGGACACACTGTAATTCCGCATTACGGGGCTGTCTCGGCAGCTAAAGCAGCGCTTGAGTCACATGTGAGGCAGCTTTCATCTGAGCTTGGTTACCTTAGTATCTCTGTGAATTCTATTATGGCCGGTGTTACCGACACTCCTGCTTTGAGAAAAATTCCGGGAAATATTCCAATGGTTAATGTTGCAAAGAGAAAAAATCCTAATAACCGGCTTACAACACCAGAAGATGTAGCCAAAGTAATCTCTCTTTTATGTAAAGAGGGAGGTGAATGGATCTCCGGAGGAATTATACACGCAGATGGTGGAGAAGATGTGGTTAATTTTGTCGGGCAAGGGGATACATCAATTAGAGTTTAATTAAAAATACAAGGAAAAAAATGAAACCTATCACAATAACAGATGATAATTTTGAAACAGAAGTTCTTAAATCTGAAAATCCTGTTTTGATTGATTTTTGGGCTGCATGGTGCGGTCCATGCCGTATTATTGCACCTATCGTTGAAGAGCTGGCTTCTGAATATTCAGGTAAAGCTAAAATTGGGAAATTGGATGTTGATGATAACCAGCAGACTGCTATTAAATATGGTGTTAGAAGCATTCCTACTTTGTTAATATTTAAAGATGGTGAATTAAAAGAAACTATTATTGGGGCCGTTCCTAAAGGTCAAATTGTTCAGAAATTAAATTCTGTTGTTTAATAAATTTAAATGTTTAATTGTTCCGGGTCCAAAAACTTCTAAAAACTAAAGGGAAAATCCATGAAAAAAATAATTATTACAGACTCGGTAGATACCAAATGTGTATCTATTCTGGAATCTGCAGGTCACCAGGTAACTTATAAGCCCGGGATGCCGAAAGAAGAAATTAAAAAAGTCATTAATGAATTTAACGGATTAGTAGTTCGAAGTGCTACAAAAGTAACTGCAGATATAATTTCTTTAATGGATAATATGGAAGTTATTGGAAGAGCCGGAACCGGTGTAGATAATATCGATATTGAAGCTGCGACCAGGAAAGGTATTATGGTAATGAATACCCCGGGTGGAAACACTGTTTCTGCAGCTGAACATACCATGGCTCTTATGCTTACTATGTGCCGTAATACTGCTCAGGCTAATCAATCTATGAGAGCAGGTAAATGGGAGCGGAAAAACTTTCAGGGAACTGAACTGCAGGGGAAAGTGCTCGGAGTTATAGGACTGGGAAAAATCGGGCGGGAAGTTGCTGTAAGATCAAAAGCATTTGAGATGAACGTTATTGGATATGATCCTGTCCTTTCTGATGAAGTTGCAGGAAAATTAGGAATTAAGCCTGTTAATTTAGATGAAATATTTGAGCAGTCGGATATTATTACAATTCATGTACCGAAGTCAGACGAAACAAAAAATTTAATTTCTGAAAAAACACTTTCCAGGTGCAAAAACGGCGTTAAGATTATAAATTGTGCCAGGGGTGGTATTGTAAATGAAGCGGACCTCGTTAAAGCTGTAAATGATGGTAAAGTTTCAGGTGCTGCTATTGATGTTTATTCAAGCGAACCGCCTGATTTTTCAAGCGAATTAATTCAGCATCCCAAAATAATTACCACACCTCATTTAGGTGCATCAACCGAAGAAGCTCAGGAAAAAGTAGCCATACAAATTGCCGAACAAATGGTTGATTTGTTTAATGACAAACCTGTTAGAGGGGCAGTTAATGCTTCTGCTTTGGGTTCTTCAGTTAATAAAGATATTCATCCTTATATTAAGCTTGGAGAAAATCTCGGAGTTTTACATGCCCAGTTAATTCAGGGTCAGCTCAAAAAAATTGATATCAATTACAGTGGTCAGCTTCTTCATTCTTCAACAACTCTCCTTTCTACTGCAGTTTTAAAAGGCTTCTTATCCAAAATGCTTTCTGAAGGAGTAAATTTAATAAATGCTCCGTTCCTTGCTAAAGAAATGGGGATAGTGATAAATGAAACAAAGTCCGGGGCAAATTCTACTTATACGAATTTGATGACGGTTGAATTTACTTCTGATAAAGAGAAAAGATCATTTGCCGGAACAGTCATTGGTAATAATGAACTTAGAATTGTGAATATTGATAATTATCTTCTTGAGCTTAAACCGGAAGGCAATTTGTTATTTTATTCCAACATTGATAGACCCGGTATACTGGCGACTGTCAGTAAAATTCTAGCTGAAGAAAATATTAATATTGCCGGTCTTTCTTTGGGAAGAAACGAAATCGGAAAAGAAGCACTCACCGTAATAAATGTTGACAGCGAAATTGATAAGAAATCAATAGAAGCTATTTCAGCTATTGGCGGGGTGAATAAAGTCTTTGCTGTAAAAGTTTAATCTTTAAAAATCAAAACATTTTTTCGATCCTTTTCTAATCAATGGAATTGAGTGGGGATAAATATAGTTTAAACAAATTTTAGTCTTGAATATAGTCGGGATGATAGTTATGTTTTCAAATGGCTTCGATTATTAAAGGATAATTACGTACAATTCTATAAAAATGAACTAAAATTTAATTAAACAAGAAATTATCTCTTAAGCTAAAATATTAGGTTAAATATGAAAAAAATATTACTAATTTCATTTCTTTTTATGATGGCCGCTTCGTTTGCAAAAGATAAATCAAATTTTGGTTTTGATTTCGATTTCGCACAGTTTGGTTATGATTCTACATCTAATTATATCGAGTTTTATTATTCATTTAATCAGAATGAGCTGACTATTAATAGAAATGATACATCTGCATATGTCCAGGGGGATCTGAAAATTTCCATTACTGACACAGCATCGGGAAAATTACTTGTCGACAAAGATTGGAAGGTAGTTAACGAATTAAAAGATACATCTGACGTTGATAGAGGACTGGTTGGTGTGCTGGGTTTTGTAATATTAAAAGGTACATATAAAATAAATATTGTCGGTGGTGATGCTGTTAATACTGAGCAAAGTAAATCCATAACTGATTATTTGAATGTAACGCCTTTATGGAAAGAAAAAGCTGCACTTAGCGATCTTCAATTTGCTACAAGAATAATCCCTAACAGTCCGAATAAAAAATCTATATTCTATAAAAATACTTATGAAATAGTTCCGTCAATAATGAATGTTTACGGAGAAAATCAACCGGTTCTTTTTTATTATATAGAACTCTACAATCTCAAAACTTTACCTGAAGGTAATATTAAGCTGGAAAGTGTTGTTTATAATAGCAGGGGTAAAATAGTAAGCAATAAATCAAAGTTAATATCCAACAGTGTAAATTCAAGAGTTGAGGTTGGTACCGTAGTATTAAATAAATTTCCTACAGATTCATATACTTTGACGGAAGCATTGCTGGATAGCGCTGCAAATATCGGAATTTCATCATCTAAAAGATTTTACGTTTATAATCCTTCTATTCCGCTTCCGGATTCTGATTATGCTGGAAATACTTCCTCATTAGCAAGTGAATTTAGTGTAATGCCCGAGGAAGAAATTGATAAAATTTTTAATGAATCAAAGTACGTTGCTACTTCTAATGAAATTAAACAATATGAAGGGTTAAAAACCCTTGAAGGGAAAAGAAAATTTATATATGAATTCTGGAAAACCAGAGATACAAAGCCTGAAACAGCACTTAATGAAGCTTATCTGGATTATATGAACCGGGTTCAAAGGTGTAATGAAAGATTTAGCTACATGGGAAGAGAAGGATGGAAATCGGACAGGGGCAGAGTTTATTTAGTCTATGGGGAACCAAGTGAAATTGAGAGGTTCCCGAATGAGCAAAATACCAAACCGTATGAAATATGGCACTATAATGAAATTCAAGGTGGAGTTATTTTTGTCTTTGCTGACTTAACTGGATTCTCAAGGTATACTTTAGTTCATTCCAGTATGAGAGGTGAAGTTAGTGATCAAAATTGGATGGCAAGAGTAGCAAGTCATTAGTATTTTTGTATTTATCTTTAATATTGATTTGAACCTCATTATTATTTCTTCATTCAAATAGTTAACTTTATTACTTAAATTTGAGTTTAGCTTTTGAATGAAGAATACTATCGAATATATACTATTCCTGGGACTAAGTTATTTTACCGGATTAATCGGTCTCAATCTTTCCAGGAAATTTTCATTTTTTATCGCTTTATTGTTTTTTTATTTAATTCCTATCAGAAAAAAAACCGTATTTGAAAATCTTACTAATGCTTTTCCCGAGTATTCCGAAAAAAAAATAAAGGAAATAGCATTTGGCAGTTATAAAAGTTTTTCTATTGCTTTAGTCGAAATTCTTTATATGCCTTTCATGACAAAAAATGAAATGGAAAAAATTGTACAATGTAGTAATACTGATTTAATAATAAAGAAATTTAATGAAAAAAACGGAGTGATTTTATTATCCGCTCATTTCGGAAATTGGGAGTATGTTGCTGTTTCCGTAAGTCTTCAGGTTGGAATTCCATTCAAAGTGGTTATTAAACCGCAAAGAAATCCTTATGTTACAAAGTGGCTTAATAAAGTAAGGACAAAATGGAAAAATGAAGTCGTTTCGCTGGGCTTATCAATCAGGCAGATTTATAAGGTACTAAAAGAAAAGAATATTGTTGCGATGGTGGCAGATCAAAGGGGACCGGCTGAAGGTATAAGAGTAAATTTCTTCGGCAGGAAAGTATCTATTTATCCAGGACCTGCTATAATGTCTTTAAAAACTAATGCGCCGATTATTTATGGAATAAATGTTAGGCAGCCCGGTTATAACTATAAAACACATTTATTCGAAATAGATAAGAATAATTTACCAGAAAATGAAGAAGAAAAAATAATCGAATTAAGTCAGAGACATGCCTCCCATCTTGAAAAAGCAATAAGAGAGAATCCGGAACAATGGTTATGGATGCATAAACTCTGGAAATACTGAAATCAGAAAGCCTGACAGGCGGCCGGCCAGGTTTAATGCTATTTTAGCTGGAAGTTCAAAGAACGAAGCCGGAATAAAAGATTGAAAGATTAAAATATTGAGTGAATATATAAGTGAAAAAATATTAGTAATTCAGACTGCGTTTATCGGAGATGCAATTTTGACTCTGCCGATGGTGCAGGTTTTAAAAAGGAAGTTTCCTGAAAGTGAAATTCATGTCTTGTGTATACCTTCCGCCGAAGAAATATTTAAAGCATCACCTTTTGTAAATGAAGTTAAAGTGCTGGATAAAAAGAATAAGCACAAATCATTAATCTCACTTTACAAATTTTCAAAAAAAATAAGAAGAGAAAAATATACCAGAATATATTCACCTCACAGATCTTTCCGAACTGCTTTACTGATTATGCTGTCAGGTGTAAGAGAAACATTTGGATTTTCAAACAGCAGCTTAAATCATGTTTATAAAAATTTAGTTGAATATAATTCCGCACATCATGAAGTTCAAAGAAATTTGGATTTAATCGGTTACAATTATTCAGCTAACGAGTGGAAGATAATCCCCGAACTAAAAATATTATCAGATATAAAAAATAAGATTGATAATTATATAAGAAATAGCGGATTAAATAATCAATTTATTTCTATAGCTCCCGGAAGTGTATGGAATACAAAGATTTATCCATCTGAATATTATGAAGAGGTAATTAAATTTATAATTAATAATACTCAATATAATGTTCTTTTAATCGGCGGGGAAAGAGATGGAATATTATGTTCCGATATTTCATCAAAGTTTTCCGGTAAGGTATATTCTGCTGCCGGAAAATTCGATATAATTGAATCGATTGAAATTTTAAGAAGAGCAGAACTATTAATTACAAATGACAGTGCACCAACACACATGGCTATGTGTGCTGATATTCCGGCAATCACGCTTTATTGTTCTACAACTTCAAAGCTGGGATTTTATCCTTATAATAATAAGAGTAGCTTTTTAAGTTATGATGACTTATTTTGCAAGCCCTGTGGTATACATGGATATATAAAATGTCCCATAAATACATTTGAGTGCGGTTATAATTTAAAGCCGGGAATAGTTGTAAAAAAAATTGAGGAAATGTTAAATGTTCAAAGAAAAGACCGCAAAATTTATTAATATTGATATAAGTTTAGAAGAAGCGATAAATACTGCAAAAAAAATTTATTTCGAAGGTAAAGTTTTTGTGTACCCCACCGATACTATTTATGGATTTGGTGCAAATCCTTTCAACGAACGGGCAGTTGAAAATGTAAATAAAATTAAAGGCCGGGATCTCAAGAAGATGTATATTTTGTTGTTAAGTGACATCGATACTTTGCTCCAGTATGTTGAAATAAATTCTGAGAAACATCTGGACTTTTTAATCTCAATCTGGCCGAATCCGGTATCTGTAATATTAAATTTGAATTCAAAGTTCCGTAAGATATTACAAATGGATAATGCGGCATTCCGGATACCGCATCATAGATTTTGTTTAAAACTGCTTTCGGAATTGAAGATGCCGTTAATTTCAACAAGTGTAAACCGCAGTAATGAACCTCCTATTCTTGAACCAGGCATAATTCGTGATGAGTTTTCTTCTGACGTGGAAGCAATTTTCTTCTCAAAAAAGAGATCTTTTTTAAAAGCTTCAACAATAATTACACTGGTCGATTCAAAACCCGGTCTAATCCGCGAGGGAAAAATAAAATATAATGATCTATTAAAAAAATTTGGCTAAATTTTACTTTAATTTTATTTTAATTTATGAATTTTAATTTTTTAAAGAATATAAAAAGCTACTATATAGTAATTATACCGGAATCATCCGGCAGCAGTTCAAAAACACGACGCTTTAAGTCCGGTTATTTAATTTCCTTTGCAATACTCTATACAGTAATAGTTGCTTTTTTAGGATTTGTTATATTTACATATTCGCCGGTGAATACATTAGTTTTTCCGGGCAATTCATCTCTGTCAAAAAAGGATATGCTGACAGTAAATCAATTAAATACAAGGATGCTTTTTTTAGGAAGGGAGCTTGAAAATCTAAAAACCACAAACGAAAGATTAAAATATGCAATAATTCTTGGCGATTCTTCTTTAATTGATTCGCTTAAGAATATAAAAAGTGACTCCCGGGAAGGAAATAATGGGAAATTTGGCGGAAATATTTTCGCAGTGATTGAACATCTTTTTTTTGGAAAAGGAGAAGATAATCAGAAAAAAGTTAGTTATTTTGATAAACCGGTTAATGGCTTTGTCAGTAGAGAATTTGATCCGGCAAAAGGACATATGGGTATAGATTTTGTGGTTAAATCCGGAACACCCATTTATGCATCCGCAAATGGATTTGTAATTTTTTCTGATTATACAAATAAAGATGGTAATATGTTGATTATTGGTCATCCGGATAATTATATTACAATATATAAACATTGTTCCGTTTTAATGAAAAAAGATAGGGATACAGTTATACAGGGTGAATTGATTGCTTTAAGCGGTAATACAGGTGAAATTACAACCGGCCCTCATTTACATTTTGAAATCTGGAAAGATGGTCAGCCTATTGATCCGCGAACAGTTTTAATAAATTATTAACGGAGGAAAAATTGAAAAACAACAAAGGAGATGAACAAGTGACAATTATCGGTACTGGCGTAGTAATCGAAGGTAAACTTTCGAGTACAGGCGATGTTCGTATTGACGGTAATGTTAAAGGGGATATAAAGGCTAACGGAAATATTACTGTTGGTGAAGGCGGGGAAGTGGATGGTCAGATTCTTGCAGATATTATTACCCTGGGAGGTAAGGTAACCGGATCAATAAATGCTAAAGATAAATTGGTCCTGGAATCAAAAGCTTCTTTAAAAGGTGATATAGTAACAAAAATTCTCGTTGTTGAAGCCGGAGCAAAATTCGACGGTAAGAGTTCTATGGGAGATATTAAAGAATCTCTTCCAAAACCGGTTCAAACACCCGGATCACCGCAAAATGTAAAATGAAAAAGAATGATGAAGGGGAGTCGAAAAACGTAATTACTGAGTTAGCTCCTTATTTAGGATTGGGACTTCAGCTTGCGGTTACGGTAGCTGCAATGGTATTTTTAGGAGTATGGCTGGACGATAAATTCGATACCAGCCCTATTTTTACTATTATTTGTTCATTTCTGGGAGTTTCTGCCGCTTTATATAATTTTATTAAAACCGTATTAAAATCCGGTAAATGAATAAAGCCGAGAAATTTTTAAGTAAAAGTATTTTAATACCATTCGTTTTATTTTTAATACTTATTGCTGTTTATTCATTTTCATTTGTTTCGGAAGCATTTTTTAAATCGGTGATAGTTGGTGGGGCAATATCGACATTTAATTTTTTGCTTGGCTTATTTGCAGTAAAAATCGGTTTAAATTCTTCTCGGGATTTATTTTTAAAAGCTATTTTAGGGGGTATGGTTTTAAGACTATTCCTGCTGTTGGTATTAGTATTTATTTCTATGAAATTCTTGAATATAAATGAGAATAGTTTTATATTTTCTATCCTTTTTTTTTACATTTTGTATTTGATTATTGAAATAATTTACTTATATATGAAGAAAATTTAAGCATTTTATGATTTTTAGTCATCCTGCAGGTACTTTAGCAGCAGCGGATACTCTTAAAAGCTCCGGGGAACAGGGGGGTGGTTGGATTCTCCACCATGTAATGGATTCAAATTTTGTAGATTTTGGGCCATTAGGTAAGTTATATCTTCCTCACATCGAACTTTTTGGTATAGATCTTTCAATCACCAAAGATATTTTTTTTATTTGGGTTGTTGCCGTTATTTTAGTCCTTCTGCTCTACATTTTTTCTAAAGGATATAAAAAATCTTTAATTCCAAAAGGATTAACCAACCTTTTTGAAATAATCGTAATATTTGTTCGAGATGAAATAGTGAAGCCCTCAATTGGAAAAGGTTATGGGGGATTTCTTCCATATATGCTATCTTTGTTTTTTTTCATTCTCTTTGTAAATATGTTCGGATTAATTCCAACTCCCAATTTGGTGGTTCCGACTGGGAATATAGCAGTAACCGCAAGTCTGGCGCTAATTTCGTTTTTTGCAATTCAATATGGCGGCATTAAAAGTCTTGGCTTAATCCCGTACATGAAAAGTCTGGTGCCGCATGGTATGCCCGGATGGATAATTGTAATAATGATTCCCCTGGAAATTCTAGGTTTGTTTACAAAACCTTTTGCTTTGTGTATACGTCTTTTTGCAAATATGATTGCCGGACATATAGTAATCTTTTCACTGCTTGGATTAATATTTATTCTGCATTCTGTTTACGTTTCGCCAGTTGCAGTTGGTTTTACTTTGTTTATCGAACTGCTTGAAATACTTATCGCAGTAATTCAGGCGTATATTTTTACTATGCTTACTGCATTGTTTATCGGAATGGCAATGCATCCTGAGCATTAATAAATTGTAGTTATAAAATATTATCAAAAAACTCAAAATATTAGGAGGAAAATAATGGATCTAGGTTGGTTAGGAGCCGGAATCGGAGCCGGTATTGCAGTTATTGGAGCCGGAATCGGCATTGGTAAACTTGCTGCATCGGCACTTGAAGCTATGGGAAGACAGCCAGAGGCTGCCGGCCCAATTCGTACAAGCATGATTATTGCCGCCGCACTTATTGAAGGTATTGCTTTCTTTGCGCTGGTCATTTGTATCCTTTTAGCAATTAAATCTTAATTTTTTTAAGGAATTTAATAATGCTTTTTAGTTTAAGTTTAACGATTATTTCTGTTATTCTGGAAGGAATAAATCTGGTTGAGGTGAATCCTGGATTAATTATCTGGACCATTGTAACTTTTATTTTTCTTCTTATTATCTTAAAAAAAGTTGCATGGAAACCAATTCTTACAGCTTTGGATCAAAGAGAATCAGCTATTAAGGAGTCATTAGAAAAGGCTGAAAAAGCAAAAGAAGAAGCTCAAAAAGTGCTGGATGAAAATCAGGCTAACCTGGCAAAGGCTGAAGAAGAATCGAAAAAAATAATCGATCAAAGCCGGGCCTTTGCAGAAAAATTAAAAAGCCAGATGCTGCAGGAAAGTAAGCAGCAGGCACAGAAATTAGTTGCTGATGCTTCTGAAGAGATAGAAAGAAAAAAGGATGCAGCCTTTAATGAATTAAAAAATCAAATAGCAGAAATAGCTGTACAGGCTGCTGAAAAGATATTAAAAGAGAATGTGAATAAAGAAATGAACAAAAAAATTGTTAATGATTATATAAGTGAGATTACTAAAAACTAATTATGACCGATTATAGAGTTTCATATAGGTATGCATCTTCTCTGCTGCAAACTGCGGAAGAAAAAAATATTCTCAAATTTGTTGCTAAAAGTATTCAGCTTGTAAAAGATGTAATTAAAGAAAATCCACAGTTGCAAAGGATACTTGAAAATCCTGTAATTAAACAGCATGTTAAGGTATCAATTTTAGAAGAAATATTTAAATCTAAAGTTGATAATGATACTATGAACTTCTTAAGATTTGTTGTTCTGAAGAACAGAGAATATTTTCTTCCCAGCATACTTGAAAATTTTATGGAACTTTATGATGAGAAATTGGGAATAGTAAATGTAATTGTTAAAACAGCTTTTGAATTTGATGATGAACAAAAAAGACTTCTAAAGGAAAAACTCGAAAAGTTTTTAGATAAAAATACACGAATTGGATATTCTTTAGATGAAAATATTGTAGGTGGATTTATTGCCAGAATTGGTGATACTGTTTATGATGCTTCTTTAAGACACCAATTGGAGCTTTTAAAGAAACAATTTTTATCTGGCGGATTATCTCTAAATTAAAATTTTTAATATTTACCAGACCAAAGCTTATTTACAAGTTTAGGTAAAAAGGAATAAAAAATGGCAGAAGTAAGACCGGACGAAATTTCGGCTATATTACGAAAACAATTATCCGGATTTGAAAGTGAAGTAGATATTTATGACGTCGGTACTGTTCTCCAGGTTGGAGATGGTATCGCACGTGTTTACGGGCTATCTAAAGTAATGGCAAGTGAACTTGTTGAATTCCCGAACGGTGTTATAGGAATGGTGCTGAACCTGGATGAGGACAGCGTCGGCTGTGTTCTTTTCGGGGAATCGACTTTAGTTAAAGAAGGAGATACTGTTAAAAGAACTAAAAGGGTGGCTTCAATTCCTGTTGGGGAACAAATGCTGGGAAGAGTAATTAGCCCCTTAGGTGTTCCTATTGATGGCAAAGGTGAAATAGTTCATGAAAAATACCAGCCTGTAGAACGGAAAGCATTAGGTGTAATCCAAAGGCAGCCCGTTAAAGAACCTTTACAAACAGGTATTACTGCTGTTGATGCTATGATTCCAATTGGCCGCGGACAAAGAGAATTAATTATTGGTGACAGACAGACGGGTAAAACTGCTGTTGCGGTAGATACAATAATTAATCAAAAGTATACGCATTCTGAAGAAGCAAAAGCACTTGGTATCAAACCAGTATATTGTATCTATGTTGCTATCGGACAGAAAAGCTCAACAATTGCACAAGTTGTTGCTAAACTGCAGGAACAAAATGCAATGGAGTATACAACAGTTGTCTCTGCAGCTGCATCGGAACCGGCTCCCCTGCAATTTATCGCTCCTTACTCGGGCGCTACATTAGGTGAGTATTTCAGAGATAATGGTAAACATGCTTTGGTTATCTATGACGATTTGTCAAAACAGGCTGCAGCTTACCGCGAGCTTTCATTACTTCTGAGAAGACCGCCCGGAAGAGAAGCTTATCCGGGAGATGTTTTCTACCTGCATTCAAGATTACTCGAGAGAGCTTCAAAATTAAGTGAAGAGCTTGGTGGGGGAAGTTTAACTGCTTTACCAATTATTGAAACTCAGCAAGGTGATGTCTCGGCTTATATCCCGACCAATGTTATCTCAATTACCGACGGACAAATTTATCTGGAATCAAATCTGTTTAATGCCGGTGTCAGGCCTGCAATAAATGTTGGTATATCTGTATCACGTGTGGGTGGCAATGCTCAAATTAAAGCCATGAAAAAGGTTGCAGGCAGCCTTAAATTGGATTTAGCCCAGTATAGGGAACTTGAAGCATTTGCAAAATTTGGTTCGGACCTGGATAAATCAACACAACGTACTCTTGCCAAAGGTGCAAGATTAGTTGAACTTCTTAAACAGGGCCAATACAATCCTGTACCTGTTGAAAAACAGGTCGTTAGTATTTTTCTTGGAACAAACGGTTATATGGATAAGGTACCTGTACATGAAATAAAAAGATATGAAAAAGAAGCACTGGAATATATAGAAGTTAAACATAACAGTATTTTTGAAAAAATTAAAAAAGAAAAACAACTTTCCGATCAAACTATTTCGGAAATAAAGAAAGCAGCCGAAGAATTTTCAGGCATATTTAAAGTGAATAGTTAGAAATTTCATCTAAATGGCAACATTACGCGACATAAAAAATAGAATTAAAGGTGTGCAGAATACACAGCAGATAACCAAAGCAATGAAAATGGTTGCTGCTGCCAAATTGAGAAGAGCACAGGATAAAGTTATTAATGCGCGTCCTTATGCGCATAAAATAGCTGATCTATTTACACATTTAGTGACGGATGAAGATCTAAATAATCCGTTTCTTATCGAAAAGGATGTGAAAAATATTGCTCTTGTTCTAGTAACAGCCGATAGAGGACTTTGCGGAGCATTCAATACAAATATAATTAAAGAAGCTACAGGTTTTATTGAAAATGATTCTCAAACAGCTTCCGTTCATGTTTTTTGTGTCGGGAAAAAAGGATTTGATTATTTTAATAAAAGAGATTATGATGTGGTGGATAAAAGAACCGGGTTATTTTCAACGCTGGAGTATTCATCTGCATTAAATATTACAAATGAATTGATAAGAATGTATCTGGATTCAACTTTTGATAAAATAATAGTGGTTTATAATGAATTTAAATCTATTATTCAGCAAAAAATAGTTGTAGAACAATTTCTTCCGATCCCGATTAATAAGAAAACACAAGACGAAAAGAAGAATGAACCGTATTACATATTTGAGCCTGATCAAAAGTCGATTTTTGAATATTTACTTCCAAAACATTTGAAAGCTCAAATGTGGCGTATTTTATTGGAATCGAACGCAGCAGAATTTGGTGCCAGAATGACTGCAATGGATAACGCCACTACTAATGCAAAAGAATTAATTAGAACTCTACAGCTTAAATATAATAGAGAAAGACAAGCTGCAATTACCAAAGAAATTCTGGAAATTGTTTCCGGAGCTAACGCACTTAAAGCAAGCTAATCTTTATTAATTTCCCTATATATTTTAAATTTACTTATTATGTTTGAAGAATTATCACTCAAATTAGATTCGACCCTGAAAAAGGTTAGCGGCCAGGGAAAAATATCTGAAAAGAATATTTCGGATACTCTAAGGGAAATCCGGAGAGTTCTGCTGGATGCTGATGTTAATTATAAGGTAGCAAAAGACTTTATTGAAAATGTTTCATCAAGAGCTTTAGGTAAAGATGTAGTAGCTTCGATATCACCCGGTCAGCTGATAACTAAAATTCTTTATGATGAATTAGTCAATTTATTAGGCGGAAGCCAGACAGAAATAAAGATAAATGGATCCGGGATCACAATTTTACTAATTGTTGGTTTGCAAGGTTCGGGAAAAACAACATTTTGTGGTAAATTAGCGAAACGGCTAAAGGAAAATGGGCGTAAGGTCTTGATGGTTGCTGCAGATATTTACCGTCCTGCAGCTATAGAACAGCTTAAACTTTTAGGAGGCCAGGTTAGTGTTCCTGTTTTCTCTTTAGAAGAAAGAGATGCAAGAAAAGTTGCATCAAATTCTATAGAATTTGCTAAAGAAAAGAATTTAAATACAGTTATAATTGATACTGCAGGCCGTCTTCATGTAGATGAAGAGATGATGACCGAGATCTCGGATATTAAATCAATTGTTAAACCGACAGAAATTCTATTTGTTGTCGATTCAATGACCGGTCAGGATGCCGTTAATTCGGCAAAAGCTTTTAATGAGACAGTTAATTATGATGGGATTGTTCTTACAAAACTTGATGGTGATGCCCGGGGCGGTTCCGCTTTATCTATTAGAACTGTTGTTGGTAAGCCGATAAAATTTATCAGCAATGGTGAAAAATTAAAAGATCTTGAACCTTTTTACCCTGACAGACTTGCATCACGAATTTTAGGCAAAGGAGACATAATTTCTCTTGTTGAAAAGGCTCAGGAAAGCTTCGATACTAGGGAAGCCGAGAAATTAGAAGAAAAATTAAGGAAAAATAAATTTGATTTTAATGATTTTCTTAAGCAAATTAAAGTCATTAAGAAAATGGGTTCTCTAACTTCGCTGTTAGGAATGATTCCGGGGCTGAATTCTCAAATTAAGAATGCCCAGGTTGATGATAATGCTTTAATTAAAGTTGAAGCTATTATTAATTCCATGACTATAGAGGAGAGGGTAAAACCCAAAATTTTAAACGGGAGCCGCCGGAAAAGAATAGCCCGGGGCAGCGGAACATCAATTCAGGATGTAAACCGTTTAGTAAAACAGTTTGGAGAAATGCAGAAAATGATGGGGAAACTGAGCCGGAAGGGCATCAGCAATTCGTTATTAAATAGTGTTGCTCCAAATAAGTAAATTTTTTTATTATTAGAAAGTAAATCGGAGGTTAAAAAACTTGGCAGTAAAGTTAAGATTGAGAAGAATGGGTAAGAAAAAACAGCCTATTTATAAAGTTGTTGCCGCTGATTCCAGATCACCTAGAGATGGGAAATTTCTTGAATCGGTTGGATTATATAATCCGCTTACCAATCCTCATACAATTGTTTTGAATGAAGACAGAGTATTTTACTGGTTAAATAATGGAGCTCAACCGACTGATACCGTAAAAAGTCTGTTTCGGCAAAAAGGCATTACACTAAAAAAAGATCTAATTAAGAAAGGATTTTCTGAAGAGAAGATTCAAGAAGAATTGAACAAGTGGGAAAAATTAAAAGAAGCTTCCGGAAAGAAGAGCAGCACTGGTAAGAAAAAGGCATCAGAAAAATCCGAACCGGAAAGTAAGACTGAAGCAGAAGTTTCAGCTGAAAATACTACTAGTACAGAAAATATTTCACAAGAAGAGCCTGAGAAAAATACTATTGAAAACAGTACAGCAGAAGTAAAGGGCGCTGCTTCTGATGAGAATGCTTCAAATAAAGAATAAGAATTTTATTTTCTTATTTTTTTATAGATAATTCTCCTGTGCTTTTAATAAACTGGTGCTCTAAATTAGGAGGCTTGTTCATATGAAAGAATTCATTGAATTCATTGCGAAGCATTTAGTCGATCATCCTGACAATGTTGTAATTGAAGAAAAAATGCCTGAAGAAAATAAGGTTATTCTTTCATTGAAAGTACAGGCAGATGATGTTGGGAAAGTAATTGGAAAGCAGGGTAAAACTGCGCAGGCGATGCGAACTCTTCTAACTGCAATTGCAGCTAAGGATGGGAAACGGGCAATTTTGGAAATACTAGATTAATACTTTTCTGAATTGTGCCGGAGTTTTTTCTTATTGCCAAAATTCAATCTGCTTTTAATAAAGACGGATTTGTCAGAATCTCTGTTCATTCTGATTTTCCCCGGCGTTTTTTTAATCTGCGGAAAGTCTATATAGATTTTTCCGGAATAAAAAAAGAATTTTATGTGGAAGAAATTAAAAAGAAAAAAGATGTGTTTATTTTAAAGTTTGCCAATTTTAACAGTGATAATGATGTTGAAGTGTTGCTGGGAAAAGATATTTTTGTTGATGAGAATGATGTAGTAAAACTTCCCGAGGATCAATATTTTATACATGATATTATCGGAAGCACAGTTTTCAGAAATAAAATTTTGGTCGGAAAAATAGTAGACGTGCTGTCATTACCGGCTAATGATGTTTATGTAATTGATGCTGATGGTAAAGAAATTTTGATACCTGCAGTAAAAGAGTTCATTGAAAAATTTATACCTTCGGAAAAAAAACTGATTCTGGTTCCGGGGGCCGATATTGATTACAATGAGAATTGATATTATTTCTGCAGTACCTGATTTATTAGTTAGTCCCTTAAATTCCAGCATTATCAAAAGGGCTCAGGACAAGAAGAAGATAAACATTAACATACATAATCTTAGAGATTATGCTTTTAATAAACATAAGCAGATAGATGATAAACCTTTCGGCGGTGAACCGGGTATGGTTCTTAAGCCGGAACCGTTCTTTGAATGTATTGAAAAATTACTGCTGGAAAGAGAATACGAGCATATAATTTTTACTTCCCCCAAAGGGAAGATTTTTGATCAAAAAAATGCGAACAGATTTTCTCTTTGTAAAAATTTGATGATCGTTGCAGGGCATTATAAGGAAATAGACGATAGAGTCAGAGAAAGGTTTGCAACTGATGAGATTTCTATCGGAAAATTTATTCTGACAGGAGGTGAATTACCTGCATTAATGATTATTGATGCTGTTGTAAGAGTAATACCCGGAGTTTTAAACGATAGCGAATCTGCTCTCAATGATTCTTTCCAGGATGGAGATATAATTCAAGCACCGTGTTATACTAGACCGGCAGTTTATAAAGAAATGAAAGTCCCGGAGGTTCTTTTATCAGGAAATGAGAAAGAAATAAAAAAGTGGAAAGAAGCGCAGTCAATAAAATTAACTGAAGAGTGGAAGAAAAATAATTAAAAGTTGCGTAACTTTGATCTTGATAAAACACAATAGTATAGGTTATAAAGTATTTATAAATAAACATTAAACAATTTGAAAAGAAGAATTAATTTTATTGATTAAATTAGCGGAGAAAAAATGGTTAACATTAAAAATATATTACCGGATCAATTTAAATCGGATATTCCGAACTTTAACCCGGGAGATCATGTAAAAGTACATGTTAGAGTAATAGAAGGAGATAAGGAAAGAATTCAGCCCTTTGAAGGAGATGTAATTAGTATAAGAGGCTCTGGTTTGGCAAAGACCTTTACAGTTAGAAAAATTTCAAGCGGTGTTGGTGTTGAAAGAATATTTCCTTACAATTCACCTAAAATTGCAAAATTAGAACTTCTTAAAGAAGGAAATGTCAGGAGAGCGAAACTTTATTATCTGCGTAAACTTTCGGGTAAAGCTGCTAAAATTAAAACAAAAAATTAATTAACAGCTTTTTATTAATTTAAGAGAGCATATATGCTCTCTTTTTTATTTTAAAAATATCATTAGAATTTTCTTTTAATTAAAATGTCAAAAGAAAAAGAAAAAATTACAGTAGAAAAAAAGAAAAAAAGAATTCCTGTTCCTCAAAAACCTCCCAAAATTGAAAAGAAAAAAAAAGCCTATAACCGCGAAAAGGAAAAAGTAAAGAAGGGAAAAATTATTAAGGAGATAAGCAGGGAAAATGATTAGTGCTTCGGTTATTATCTCCTTTTATAATCGGATTGATTATCTAAGACTAGTACTCGCCGGATTAGAAAGACAAACCTTCCCCGATTTTGAAATAATTATTGCTGATGATGGTTCGAAGCTGGAAATAATTAAAGATATTGAACTCATTTCAAAAAAAATTCCTTTTAAATTAACCCACCTCTGGCAGGAAGATAAAGGATTCAGGAAAAACAAAATATTAAATAGATCAATTTCTGCTGCAAGTTCAGAATATATAATTTTTATTGACGGCGACTGTATCCCTCATTCGCAATTTGTAAGAGAACATTTCGAAAATAGAAAAAAAAGAATATGCCTGACTGGAAGGAGGGTCAACCTTTCAAAAAAAATTACCGCATTATTAAACCCGTTAAATGTAAAAGAAGGATTTCTTGAAAATAATAAATTAAAGTTGATCTCAGACGGAATTATGGGTGAATCTTTTGATGTTGAGAAAGGGTTTTATTTCAAGAATGAATTTCTGAGAAAATATTTTAATACAAAGAAAAGAGGTCTGTTAGGCTGTAATTTATCTATAAATAAAGAAGACCTTCTTAGTATAAATGGATTTGATGAACGTTATGAAGCACCTTCAGTAGGGGAAGATACAGATATACAATATCGGCTTGAACAAACCGGGACTAAAATTATTTCTTTAAATAATATTGCACTGCAATATCATTTATATCATAAACTCCAGGAAAGACCGCAGAAAAATCTCGACCTTTTTAATGAGGTAAAAATGTCCGGACAATATTTTACTTCGTTTGGAATTAAAAAAACAGGAAAAGCTTTGCAAATTGATCACAACTGAAAATTTCCTAAAATAAGGAAATTTTACGTTCTTAACTTTAATAAATTAAGTTAAATCACATTTTATTTAAATAATTTAGTAAACGGGCTTGATTTAATAATATGATGATTTTATATTTGAAGTCAATAAAAAACAAATTCCTAATAAAATTAGGCTAATTATGCTGGATGATTTAGATATTAAAATATTAAATATTCTGCAACCAAAAGGCAGAACAAAAAGAAATGAGCTGGCAGAAGTTGCGGGGTTATCAATTCCTTCCATAAGTGATCGTTTACATAAACTGGAAGAAAAGGGAATAATCGAAGGATATTATACCAAATTAAATAAAAAATCTTTTGGATATGATATAATGGTTTACATCCTTGTTATGATGGAATCATCTAAACATTATAAAGGATTGATTTCCAGGGTTGAAAAGATTCCCACAATTATTGAGTGCCATTCTGTCCTTGGTGAGGGTTCTCATCTTTTAAAAGCAATAGTAAAAAACAGTGAATCGCTTGAAAAACTTTTGGGTGATATTCAATCCTGGCCGGGGGTTATGTCTACTAAAACAACATTTGTATTATCAACCATAAAAGAAACAACTGTTATTGATATTTAATTTAATAGGATTATTAATTAAAAATAAAAAAAGGAAATAATATGGCTAAAACACCCGCTCCTTCAGCTGTAGAACAAGTATTAAAATTTGTTCAATCAAATAAAATTAAATTTATCGATTTGAAGTTTATGGATTTTCCCGGTCAATGGCAGCACTTCACAGTTCCATCTTCTCAGTTGGAGAAATCTTCATTTGAAGACGGTTTTGGATTCGATGGCTCTTCGATAAGAGGATGGAAAAATATTAATGAATCAGATATGCTTATAATACCTGATGCAAACACAATGTTTGTCGATTCTTTTATTGAGCAGCCGACTATAAGTTTAATCTGCGATGTTTATGAACCGGCTACAAAAGAAAAATATTCAAGATGCCCAAGAAATATTGCGCAAAAAGCAGCTGCTTATTTAAAATCCACAGGGATTGCCGACACGGCATATTTTGGTCCTGAAGCTGAATTTTTTGTTTTTGATGATGTCAGGTTTGATTCGCAGCCGAACAGCAGTTTCTATTATGTTGATTCAGTTGAAGGAAAATGGAACAGCGGGCGTGAAGAAGCCCCAAACTTAGGTTATAAACCTCGCTACAAAGAAGGTTATTTTCCTGTTCCGCCGACAGATTCATTAATGAATCTTAGAAACGAAATGGTAACAAACTTAATTGATGCAGGGATTAATGTTGAAGCACAGCATCATGAAGTTGCAAGCGGCGGTCAGTGTGAAATTGATTTACGTTTTGAACCTATATTGAGAGCCGCTGATCAATTGCTGCTATTTAAATATATTGTAAAAAATACTGCTAAGAAGAACGGCCGGACAGTAACGTATATGCCGAAACCAATATTCGGAGATAACGGCAGCGGTATGCATGTTCATACAAGTTTATGGAAAGGCGGAAAACCCTTATTTGCTGGTTCCGGTTATGCAGGCTTAAGTGAAATGGCTCTTTATTACATTGGCGGACTTTTGAAGCATGCCGGTTCACTTTTAGCTTTTACTAACCCAACAACAAATTCTTATAAAAGATTAGTCCCCGGATTTGAAGCTCCTGTTAACCTGGCATATTCTCAGAGGAACAGAAGTGCTTCAATCAGAATACCTATGTATTCACCCAGTCCGAAAGCAAAACGTGTGGAATTCAGATGCCCGGATCCGTCATGTAATCCGTACCTCGCATTTTCAGCAATACTTATGGCAGGTTTAGATGGTATCATAAATAGAATTGATCCTGGTGATCCGCTTGATAAAGATATTTATGATATGAAACCGGAAGAGTTGGTTAACGTACCTTCAACTCCCGGGAGTTTGAATGAAGCATTGAAGAATTTATCTGAAGATCATGAATATCTGTTAAAAGGTGATGTGTTTACAGAAGATGTAATTGAGACCTGGATAAAATATAAGATCGACAAAGAAATTAAACCGATGTCGCTGCAGCCGCATCCGTTTGAGTTTTCGATGTACTATGATGTCTAGTTAAAATATCATTTATAATTAACCCAATCCAATTCATGGATTGGGTTTTTTATTTTTAAACTGAAAAGATTTACTTCAGCTATATTAAACATCAATCCTGATTAAAACCATATGGTCAAGCTTTAAGGTTTCAATATTTTTTATTACAATCTTTTGAGCTAATTCAGATATTTTTTCAGGACTAATTCTATGCTCCAACGGCGGGCCGGATTCTTCTTTAATATAAGGCCATTCCAAAATTGCAACTCTCTGTTTTGCAACTCTTACTGCTTCCTGAAGCGCTTTTTGTTGATCATCTGCTTCGTGAAGAACATGTCCAAGGAAAACAAGATCAAAAGAATTATCAGGATATGGAATTTTTTCTACAGGTGCGGTTAAAAATTCTCCCTTTTCAACAAATTCTTTTACTGCCTGAATCATTTCTTCACTTATATCTATTCCAGCTACTTTTAAACCGTACTTTTCAAAAGCTTCTGCAAATAATCCGCTGCCTGTTCCTACATCCAGAACGTTAGCAGAGTCAATCTTTTCCAGTGATAATCTTACTACTCTTTCAACTTCTATTAATTTTACTCTTTCAGATGAACGAAGCTTACTTATTTTTTGATTGTATACACGTTCATTTACCATAATATGAACCTTTTAAATTTGAGAAATTAGAAAATTAATTTATTATTATTTAATAAAATCGGATGTGGGATGCTGCATATCTAAAAAGGTTTTAAATCCAATAAGGAGATACGGCGTCCATCAAACGCTGAATTAATTCATGGTTATGTTTTACTATTTCCTGTTTTCTTGGAATAGGAGCAAATGCAGGAACCGGATCATGCAAAAATTCAGGCAGCTCTTTATTAATTTTTTTCTGCCATTTTAACCGCCACTTATCGGGTAGTTTCTCCGGTATCTCCATACCGTATAAAATAAGATAAAGCAATATCCAGATTCTGGGAGTAACAGTTATGGAGTAACCTCCTCCTAAAGTAAACAATACTTTACCATTGCTGTACTGATTGACGAGCTCAATAACTCTCCTGTAGATTTTCTCAAAATCCTGTGTGGTTAACATTAAATCAGCTAGCGGATCGGAGAAATGGGCATCAGCACCTGCTTGAACGACCAGTATATCGGGTTTAAACCATTTTAAAGCTGGTTCTACAATACCGTTAATAATTTCAAGGTAAGATTCACCCTCAGTAAACGGTTCTAAAGGAACATTCAGCTTCAATGCTCTGCCAATGCCGTTCCCGAGTTCATGAATCCATCCCGTTCCCGGAAATAAGTATTCACCCGACTCATGTATAGATATTGTCATCACGTTTTCATCTGAATAAAATATTTCCTGAACTCCATCACCATGATGAACATCGAGATCTAAATAAACAACGTGGAGATTATTTTTTGTCATTTCTTTTATAGCTAATGCAAGATCATTATAAATACAAAATCCAGCTGCTAAATTTCGGTGAGCATGATGAAATCCGCCGCCAAATTGTAAGACCTTGCTGCATTTATTCTCCATAAGAAGCCTGGCACCCAAAACAGTACCCCCGATTTGGGAACGGGCACCTTCTGCCATTCCCTTAATTACAGGATTATCTAGAGTCCCCAAACCATAATCCTCGATGTTATTTAAATTTTCACCGCAGCTGACTGCTTCAATTACCCGGATATATGATTCATCATGAACCGCAGTTAAATATTCAGGTGTAACAGTTTCGGGTTTTATGGGTGTTTTTAAGCGGCCGGTTATATTTAAAAAATCCAGAACCATTTCAGCACGAACCGGATCAAACGGGTGCCCCGAACCCAGATCATACTTCCGGTATTCTGGAGAATAAATTATTCTGCACATGACATTTGAACCGGCCATACAACTTCGAAACCCGCATTACAGATTGCCCGGGCTATTACCCTTATTTCCATTGAACCAATTCTTAGAACCAGCCTTATTTTTTTATCCTTTTCGGGATAAGTTAAAATTGAATGGATATTAACTTTTTGTTCGGCTAAGAGGGATGCCAACTTAGCTAATTCTCCGGAACGGTTAGATAACCGGATATCTAAACGACCTGAAGGCTGATGTATCCCGGTTAATAGAAGAAGGGCATCAAGCATGTCAGTAATTGTAACCATTCCAACAACCTGGTTATCTTCAACTACAGGAAGACAACCGATTTTCATTTCTCTCATTTGCTGTGCGGCTGATTCAATCGGATCGGAAGGGTGTGTAGTTTTTACAGGATGACTCATAATTTGTTTTACAAATTCTCCCGGTTCAAAAGGATGTTTTGCAAGTCTGCTTGTTGCTAAACGTAAATCTCTGTCCGTCACTATACCAACAAGTTTATTATTATCCATAACCGGGAGATGCCGGATATTTTTATTGTGCATTAAACTATATGCATCACTTAATTTGGTTTCCGTTGAAATTGAAGTGATGTCGGATTTCATTATTTCTTTTATAATCATTTTTCCCCCGGGATTTAATGTGTTAATAAATTCATTTTAAACCAGTTTAGGTTGTTATGCTTTAATCTTAATAATACCTTTACTCATATTCTCTTGATTTAGGATTAAGAGTAAGAATAAAGATTAAGATTTTAATTCAATATGAAGGTCTTTCAACACCGCCGGATTTAATAGAAATAAAAATATCAGGAGTTATTAAAGGAATACTATCTATGATAGCTTGAAGTTCTAGGCTCCAAAGCCAGGGGATTTCCTCAATCATTTGTGAAAGCCTTCCTAAAACCTGACCAATACCGCTATCTTTATCTAGGTGCATCTCTTTCATTATCTCATCAAGATCTCTGTCTGTCAGAGGAGTAATTCGCAGAATGGATTGAGAATTTTGTAATTTAATTTCAAGTAAGGGACCGAATAACGGATCAGGTTTTACTTTTATTTTATAAATGTTGGAACTTAATGGTTTAATATCTATAGTTTGAATTCCGAAATATTTTAGCAATTCTTCAGAAGTATTTTCCCCTAATTTAATTATTTGTTGTGAAGGAGATTCCTTTGATAAAACCGAATGAATTAAACTGCGTGCTTCGTCTGCCTTAATATCTTCATACCAAACAAGTTTTCCCAGAGGCTGCTTACGAAATTCAACATAGTGTACTATTCTGCCTAATGCGTTAACAGCCAATTCAGGGAAACGGAAGGTAGGGAAATTCCTTCTGTTGTTTTGATTCCCCGGATTATCTTCAAGAGATATTGTCCCGGTTACTCCCATTAAACAAAGTAAAACAGGTTTTTCAATTTTGTTTTTTTCTTCTGCTGCAGTAACACCTTTTTTAATTGCTGCTGCAACCGGTTCAATGCTGCAGTCACCTACACAAGCAAATCCGATTAAAAGAGAATTCACATTTTCATGAAGAAGTGCATCTCTAACTTTTTCTTCATAACTCTCAGGTGATGTAAATGCACCTAAATCAATAACTCCGGGACCATCAATAAGAAGATCATTCATTTCACAGGCATCTGCAAACAATGTTGCCATCCCGGATGAGTTTGCTATAATGCTTACTTTATTGCCCCTTGGTAACGGCTGATTTGACAATACAACAGCAACATCAAAAATATCTTCTAATGAAGGTGCAAGTATAATTCCTGTTTGATGAAATAAAGCTTCAACTTCTACATTTCCCAAAGTCTGCGGGCCGCTTTTAGCCTCGACTGTTTTTCGTCCCGCTGCACTTCTTGCACCTTTAACACATAAAATCGGTTTTTTGTAAGTCATCTTCCGGGCAATCCTGACAAATCTCCTGGGATTCCCAAAAGTCTCCAGGTAAAGAATAGCCATTTTAGTATTTTGATCTTCTTCCCAATACTGGAGCAGATCATTGCCCGAAACATCGGCCCTGTTACCTGCGGAAACAAAAGTAGTAAAACCCACACCTTTTTCACGGGCATAATCAAGTATGACTAAACCGAGTGCTGCTGAATGGGAGAAAAAACCGGTTTGGCCGGGAGGCATTATTCTAGGAGCTAAACTTGCATTTAATCTAACTTCAGGATCAGTATTCATTAAACCAAGACAACCCGGTCCCAATAGTCTTGCACCATGAGCACGAATAAATTCTACCAGTTTTTTTTGCCTTTTGATTCCTTCGGGTCCCATATCGGCAAAACCTGCTGAAACAACTACAAATCCTTTAATCCCGGTTTGAACCAATTCTTCAACTATATCCTGGACCTTCTCTGCTTTAACAGCAATGACAGCTAAATCAACAGGTTCAGGTAATTCTTTTGCAGAAGAATAAGCTTTAATACCATTTACCGAGACAGCCTGCGGATTGATTGGATATACAGTGCCGTTAAAATTGGCAGTTAGAATATTCCTGAAAATCATATTCCCGATGGAAGATGAATCTCTTGAAGCACCAACAACCGCAATAACTTTAGGCTTTAGTAAGGGTATCAAGGAATTAGCAACAGCAATCTTCTCACGTAAATCAGCTCTTTCCCATAATGCAGCTGCACCATTGACAGGTAATTCAAAGTGTACCGTATCTGAACTCCAGAGTCTATGTTTTTCAAATCCTGAATTTTTAAAAACATTCATCATAGGCTGATTATCGGGGAGAACTTCGGCTTCGAAATCAACAAAACCGTTGGCTGCCGCGATACCGGCTAACCGTTCTAGCAGCAGAGTACTTATTCCGCGTCCATGATATTCATCTTCAATTAAAAAAGCAACTTCAGCTGTACGTCCGTTACCGGCAGCTATATAATTACCCAATCCTATTACTTTTTTATCATTGTCTTCTCCGGTAATTGCAAGCAAACATCCTGACTGAGAGAAGTCTCCGGTGCAAAGTTCATCGATTACTTTATGAGGTACTTCTGATACAGATGCCATAAAGCGCATTCTTAAACTTTCCTGGGAAATCCGCTTCATAAAAGATTCGACCAAAGGAATGTCATTGGTTTTAGCAGGTTTAAAGAGAATCCCCTGTCCGTTCTTTAACAGGACATGTTCTGCGTAATCAAGTCCTTCCGGAATTATTCGGAACATAGTTCAATAAATTCATTGAAAATAATAATTAATTATATATAAAAAAAAGGAGGTTCCAAGCAAGTGAAAGAACCTGTGATAAAACAAGATAATTATTTTGGATTCCGAATTGCGGATTGGCAAGCGTATCTATTTCGCAATCCAAAATCCACAATTCGAAATGGTGTATAGGTAACTCTTACAGCTTACGGCATATTTTTTATCTCATCAACTACCTGAGGATTAGCTAAAGTAGTAATATCACCGACATCCTGTTTATTTGCGATAGCCGATAATACCCTTCGCATTATCTTTCCGGACCTGGTTTTGGGCATATCCGGAACAATCCAGACTCTGCCCGGTTTAGCGATAGGGCCAATCTCGCTTGCCAGTTTATCAGTAACCTTTTTTTCTATTTCTTTGCTTGGCTGGATACCAGGCTTGAGTGAAACAAAAATATGAGGGATTTTCCCTTTTACAGGATCAACAACAGGAACAACTGCAGCTTCACCAATTTCTTCCACAATTAATGCTGCAGATTCAAGCTCTTTAGTTCCCAATCTGTGACCGGCAACATTAATTACATCATCAATTCTTCCAAGAATACGAAAATACCCGTCCGGTCCTTCAACAGCACCATCACCGGCAAAATAAGGCCAGTCATGCCAATCTTTACTTTTAGGATCTTTGTTGTATCGCTGGTAATATTGTTTTACAAATCTATCATCATCTCCCCAGATGGTCAGCATTCTGCCAGGCCACGGATTTTCGATACATATATTTCCTGCTTTGTTACTTCCCGCCTGAAGAGGTTTTCCATCATCATCAAAAATAATCGGATAAATTCCTGGCACACCGGGTCCTGCACTACCAGGTTTCATATCATGAATTCCAGGAATTGTTGAACATAAAAATCCTCCTGTTTCAGTCTGCCACCAGGTATCAACAATTACGGCTTCTTTTTTACCGACAACATTATAATACCATCTCCACACTTCCGGTTCGATTGGCTCTCCAACTGTAGTCATATGTTTAAAATGGTAATTATATTTAGCCGGTTCATCAGGACCGACACGTCTTAACGCACGTATTGCAGTTGGTGAAGTATGGAAAATATTAACATCCAGTTCTTCGGCAATTCTCCATGGACGTCCGGCATCCGGGTAAGTAGGAACACCTTCAAAGATTACAGATGAAGCAGCTAGTGCAAGTGGTCCATATACAATATACGAATGTCCCGTTATCCATCCGATATCAGCCATACACCAGTAAACATCTTCAGGATGGATATCCTGAATGTATTTGGATGTACCGGTTACGTAAGCCATGTAACCGCCAATTGAATGCTGTGCTCCTTTAGGTTTACCTGTTGTACCGGAAGTATACATAAGAAATAAAGTTCCATTTGCGGCAAGTTGTTCTGGTTCAATACGGGCTCGTTTATAATTATTGAGAATGTCATTAACTATAAAATCGCGTCCGTCAACAAGTGGTGTTTTGGCTGAATATTTTCCCGGATAGCGCTGCCAGATGAGAATCTTTTCTATTTTTTGTCCCTCTTTCATAGCTTCACTATAAGCTATATCGGCTTTTTCTTTGTGATCGATTAAATTTCCTCCACGATAATAAGCATCAGCAGTAATTAAAACTTTACTCTTTGCATCAACGACTCTGTCAGCACAAGCTTTTCCTGAAAATCCGGAAAATACCTGTGAATGAATCACTCCTAAACGTGCACAAGCCAGCATTACAATAGGGAGTTCAGGAATCATAGGCATATGAAGAGTTACAGTATCGCCTGCTTTTAAACCGCAGAAATCCCTTAGCAGAGCTGCAAATTCATTAACTCTCAGATAGAGTTCCTGGAAAGTTATATGCTGAATGGGTTCATCTTCCGGTTCGGGTACATAATGTAGAGCCGTTTTGTTTTTATATTTTTCTAAATGCCGGTCAACACAATTGTAGCATGCATTTAGTTTACCTCCGGTGAACCATTTGTAGAACGGAGGATTGGATGAATCCAGAATAGCATCATAAGGTTTGTACCAGTCAAGCATATCTGCATATTCTTTTAAAGCATTGAGGAAAATTATCTTTGTTAAACCGTTCAAGAATATTTTTATCTTTAACATTAGCCTGTTCAATAAATCCGGCAGAAGGCACATAATAGCTTTCTTCTTTCCAATGAACAGCAATCTGTGATTCAGAAACTTCATTTTCAGAATTATTATTTTTATCCATAAGATTACTCCTAATTTTAAATTAATTAAACAATTTTAGTCTGACCAACAGTAAGTATTACCCGGCCATAGGTTTCATTAAGAACCTGAGCGAAAGCCAGATAAATTGCTGAAAGACCGCAAATAATTCCTTCCCAACCGGCTATTGCGTGTATTGCTGAACTTCCGGTTGCGTCACCAAGAGCAAGCAGCCAGAATAAAATAAATAATGTAAAGAAAACTACCTGCAGAGCCTTATTGTGCTTTAAAGTAGCAATCCACATGAAAAATGTAAAGAGTCCCCACATAAATAAATATGCAACCATGCCTCCTTCGGTAGCGGCACTAAACCAACCCCATTTAGGCATAAGGATTAAGAAAACAAGAGTTTCCCAAAATAATCCGTAAGAAGTAAATGCAGTTAAGCCAAACGTATTTCCTTTCTTCCATTCCATCCAACCGGCAAAAATCTGAGCCAACCCTCCGTAAAACAATCCCATAGCCAAAACCATACTTCCCAAATTATATATACCTGCGTTGGCAAGGTTAAGAAGGACAGTAGTCATACCAAATCCTAATAATCCAAGAGGGGCAGGATTAGCAGTTGTATCAACAATTTTTGTACTTTCGGGCATATGGCCTCCTTTTATTTTAAATTGTTTAAAGACATATAGTAGAATGATTTTACATATTTTAAAAAGATTTTAAATACAATTGAAATGCTGAGCTTTTTATAGTCTAGTATTTCAGAAAGGTGTTGCAATGGTAAATTATCACTTCCCATATAAAAGGAGCAAAATTATAAGTTTTATCTCTTATTGATTTAGATTTGACATAATCATTATTATGAATCTTAAATAATCGTAAAAATATTTAAAATAACATAATTTCCTGATCACATAGTTAATTTAACAAAATAATTTTTAATAGTGATAAATCATACTGCTTATTTTCCAATTTAAATAATACCAGAAAATTTTTATAAAGATTTTACTTCAGATGGATTTTTGAAATAAAAATTATAATTTACTAATCAAATAATAGAGGAGTCTGATGTGAGTTTAGAAAACAACTACTCTTCCTCTATAGAGGGATTTGAAAAATATCGTCACATAACGGGATTTGTTCTGGGTCCAATTATTTTCTTTTTAATTTTATTTATAAGCACCCCGGAAAGTTTTATAAATAATGCTAAAAGCTTACTTCCTGCTTCTGCAACCGATGAACAGGTTTTGCAGCTTGCATACGGAACAAAAGTAACATTAGGTTTATTGCTGCTGATGGTTATCTGGTGGATTACCGAAGCAGTTCCAATTCCGGTTACAGCAATATTACCCGGCATTGTACTCCCTCTTTTCCATATAACCGGAATTTACCAGGAAAAAATATTTCAATTTACCGGTAAAAATATTTTATCAAATTATGCCAACCCTATAATTTTTCTTTTCCTTGCCGGTTTTTTACTTGCAGCAGCTTTACAAAAATGGAAACTGGATAAAAGGCTTACACTTTATATTTTAACCAGGGGAAATTTAGCCAACAATACTTCTTCAGTATTGCTGGGTATGATGAGTATTTCAGCTTTTCTTTCGATGTGGATCTCAAATACTGCCACTACAGCTATGCTTTTACCATTAGGAGCAGGCGTTCTTGCTCAAAGCAATAGTAAAATAGGGGAATCCAATTTTGGAAAATCTCTTATGCTGGGAATAGCCTGGGGTGCTTCAATAGGAGGTGTAGGAACTATTATAGGTACTCCGCCTAATGGAATTTGCGTCTCCATTTTAAGTTCTTCGGGAATAAGACAGATAAATTTTATTGAATGGATGAAATTCGGGATACCTTTTGTAATACTTTTCATTCCTGTTGCATGGTTTATTCTTTTAAAAGTATTCCCGCCTGAAATAAAAAACATTCAGGGTGGAAAAAAACTTCTGATTGAGCAGCAAAATAAATTGGGTAACTGGACTAAAGCTGAGAAACTTACAATTACCGGATTTTTTATTACAGTATTTCTTTGGGTCTCAAATCCCTTTTGGAATTATATTTTGCCGGGAACTGTTTCAGAAAATCTTAAATGGTTTGATGAAAATATAATTGCACTATTTGGAGTATTGATCTTATTTCTTTTACCTGTTGATTGGAAAAAACAGGAATTTGTGCTCGCCTGGCCGGACGCAAAATTTGTTGATTGGGGTACACTTTTATTATTTGGAGGAGGTATTGCTTTATCCGATGGTATGTTTAAAACCGGTCTTGCTAACTGGATGGCAAAAACTGCAGTCTCATTTTTAGGCTCACCATCTACTTTAGTAATAATGTTTGTTTTGATTATCCTCCTTGAACTGCTTACTGAAGTTACTTCGAATACTGCTGTTGTATCAATGATGATCCCGATAATTATTTCTATTGCACAGGGGACAGGGAATGATCCGGTTGCATTATCGATAGCAGCTACGTTAGCTGCGTCCATGGCATTTATGCTGCCTGTGGCAACACCGCCTAATGCATTAGTTTACGGAACCGGCTACATTAAAATAACCGATATGGTTAGGGGAGGGGTTGTATTAGATATTATTGCATGGTTCTTTACTGCAGTAATGGTATATTTTGTTGCTGATAAGCTCCTGGGAGTAATCTCTTTTTAGTCTTAGTATTTTGTATTACTTTAAGATGCTTAGATAATATTCTGCTTTACCTTTTTTATTCCAGTTCGAATAAAGACTCACAAGCTTTTGGACAACCTCTTTTGTATGAAAATCATTTTCCCCGAATTCTTTTTTGTAGGATGAAAGGCTTTCCAACAGTAAGTTTTCCGCTTTAATGAATTCTTTTCTCTTCATATAAATCTCTCCTAATAAACTTTTTCCTTCGGCAATTCCCCAGATATCTTCATTAAAGTTTTTACTTAAAATCTCTAAGTTGTCTTGTACAATTTCATATGCTTTATTAATTGAATCCATTTTTAATAATAATTTACAATAGTCGTAATTAGTATTTATTGTACTTAAATTATTTTCACCAATTATTTCTTTATACATATTTAAAGATAAGTTGTAAAGAGAATCTGCTTTTTTGTATTTATTCTCTTTTAAGGCAATTTCTGCTATACCTCTGTAACATCCTGCCATAAAAGGGCTTTTATCCGTACCCATTGATTCGGCAGCAGCTTTCAGTACTTCTTTATTCAGAATTGCTACAGAATCATAATCATTTAAAGCAGATTTTATGAATGATAATATCAAAAGATCGCTGGAATAGGTCAAATTCTTTGTACCGATTGATTTTTCTATTATCTGCATTGACTGCCTGATCTGATTTTCCCCCTTTTTATAATTCCCCTTTTTATAGTTAATAAATCCCAATTTATTAAGGCAAATAGCAACCGAAGGATGGTTTGGACCATTTAATTTTTTATGTAGCAGTAAGGCTCTTTCATAATATTTTTTTGAGGAATCATATTTTTCTTCTGCAAAATAAAGAAGACCTATATTAGAAATTGCATATGCCACGTCAGGATGGTTATCACCAAGAAATTTCTTTCTCATATTAAGGACATTAACGAAGAGCTTCTTGGCTTCATTAAAATCTCCCTTAATTTTATAAACACTTGCAAGTCCCTGCAAGCTGTAGGCAACATCGGGATTTTCCGGTCCGCTTAGCTGCGTATCCATTGAAAGAGATGTTTTAAACATTTTTTCAGCTTCGTCATATTTCCCTCGGTCACGCAGTAATTCAGCAAGATTATATGTAGTAGTGGATATCTCCGGGTGAGGTTTATCTCCGTATAATTTTTTCTGTAATCTGAGGGTCTCATCAAACATTTTTTCGGCATCATCATAATTACCTTCTTCATGAAGCTCGAGTGCGAAATTGTTCATCATTGTCAGAAGTTCTTCATTATTATCTTTATTCTTCTTTAGTACTTCGATCGCTTTTTTATAATATGATTCAGATTTACTGTAATTGCCGGTTGATTTATATACCCAGGCTAAATTACCTATAATCCAGCCATAATTATTATCCTCTTTTAAAGAATTATTTTTATAGATGTTCAATGCTTTTGTTAAAAGGGTATCGGCCTTAGAGTATTCACCTTTATAGGTGTAAAGCTGACCAAGATCTCTCAGGCTTTTTGCTTCTTCCATGCTATTGCTGTTAAATTTATTCCTTATATCAAGAGCTTTTTTTAGAAGTATTTCTGATTTATCAAACAGACCAAGATTGGTATATACACCGCCGATAAGGCTAAGCATTGTAGCTTTAACATCCGGCTGTCCCGATAATTCCTGGTCGATTTTTTGTGCGCCTTTGTCAAGCAATTCTCTTGCTGTTATTGTTTCACCCCGAGCTTCATATGGATCTGAAAGCTTAAAAATATTTTTCAAAAATTCTGAAACCTGTTCGGCTTTTTGTGCTTCATTTTGAGCTTTATCCCTTTCTTTTTTAAGCTGAATAAAATAAAAAGTTGTAAGCATTGCACCTATTAAAAAAATTGAAAATGCTGAGATGACAGCTATCTTATGACGAACAATAAATTTATTGGTCCTGTAATAAATTGTATTCTGCCTGGCAGATACCGGTCTTCCATACAGATAATTTTCTATGTCCTGTTGAAATTGTTCTGCAGACGAATATCTTCTTTCCTGTTCTTTCCTTAATGCCGTCAAACATATATTATCCAGATCCCCGGATAAAGTTTTAATTAATTTATCGATACCGGTTTTATGTGCCCTGCTGATTTTTTCAGCTTTTATTTTATCTTTTAACTGCAATGATTTAATTGCCGAACTTGGTTTTGCCGGTTCGGTAAAACAAATAATTTTTTCTAATTCCAGGGGAGACTGAGTTTTAATCTCGTAAGCTTTTTCTCCTGTGATTAACTGATATAAAATTAATCCAAGTGAATATATATCTGTTGAAGTTGTAATTGCCTCACCTCTGATTTGCTCCGGTGAGGCATATTCCGGAGTCATAACGAATAATCCGGTTCTTGTTAAAGCTGACTGTTCAAATGAATCGTCTTCGGTAAATACTTTTGCGATTCCAAAATCCAGCAGTTTAACAGTGCCATCTTTTTTAACTATTATATTGCTTGGTTTAAGATCTCTGTGTATAACAAGATTTTGATGTGCATATTGAATTGCATTACATACTTTTGAAAATAATTTTAATCGTTCATTAATTGATAAATTATTTTTGTTGCAATACTCATAAATATTTTCTCCTTCAACATAATCCATAGTAAAATAAGGAAGGTTTTCCTCAGTTAAGCCGCCGTCAAGAAGGCGTGCAATATTTGGATGCTGCAGCCTGGCAAGTATTTGTCTTTCAAATTGAAATCTTTTAATTATCTCGCTGGAATTCATTCCGGGTTTAATTAATTTTAAAGCAACTTTCTGCTCAAATTGTCCGTCTGCTCTTTCTGCAAGAAAGACCGAGCCCATTCCTCCTTCGGCAATCTGGCTTATTATTTTGTAACTACCTATTATTGTTCCTTCATAATTTTTCCTTGGGGGTATATTTATTGCATCGGAAGCCTGACCTTTTAACACTGATGGAACATTAGTGTCAGCATCAATTAAAGAACGCACTTCCGCAAGCAGCTCAGAATCGTTTCCACATGCATCCAAAAGAAACTCTGTCCTTTCAGGTTCATCAAGCTTTAAAGCTTCTTCAAAGATAATCCCTATTTTTTGCCACTGATCCGAATCCATAATTCTTTTCCTGTTTTAGTAAATCCGAAACAATAAGAAAGTCATTTGATTGTTATTCAACTTTGTCGTCATTCATTGTCTTTGCTTCGCCGGTCTATGCCCGAAAGCTTTCGGGATTCGTGGAGGCAAGACCTTCTTTTAATGGTCTATTCACTGGTATTTTCCCGGTTTCGCAATTGAAGTAATGTCGAAGCCGAATTTTTCTTACAATGAATGACAAAAAGAGACAAAAAATGGGAACTGAATGACTATTACAAAATTTTATCTTTTGATTAGATTAAGAGTAAGATTACGATTAAGATTATTAAATTACAATGTCTTCTTCAATTCCCGGCTCAGCCATGCACGGGCAAGACGCCAGTCTCTTCTAACAGTAGGTACAGATATTCCGAGTACTTCGGCAATTTCTTCGTGTGTAAGTCCAACGAAAAACCAGTATTCAATTATTTTACTTTGTCTTTCATTTATTTTTTGCAATTGATTAAGTGCTTCATCAAGGGCAATGAGTTCTTCAGGTTTTGATTCACGCTTAATATTTTCATCGATAAATGTTACTTTAACATTTTCTCCGCCTCTTTTTTGGGCTTTATGCTGGTAAGCATAATTAATTAATATTCGTCTCATTGCCTGCGAAGCAATTGCATAAAAGTGAGCCCGGTTTTGCCAATTTACCCTGGTTTGATCTACAAGCTTAAAATAAGCTTCATGGACAAGTGCCGTTGCATTGAGGGTATGATCCCGCCTCTCGCTTCTGAGATTTAAATGTGCAATCTGGTGGAGTTCTTTGTAAACTAAAGGCATTAATGAATCGACAACCTGTTTATTGCCGTTTGTTAACTCAGCCAATAACTGTGTTATTTGTTCATTTTCTGGCAAATCGGAGACTTCCTGAATTTTTTTTAAATAATGTTATCACTTTTACCATAAAATTCTGCGTATATCGATATAACCGGAAAAATTATAAAAGAAATGTCTAAAGATAATTTCAAAGTAGTAATTCAAAACAATTAATTCAAATATAAGAAAGGATAAAAAAATGGATAAAAAAGAAATCAACTTCATAAAATTGAATGGGGTTATTTTCTTATTAATCATTTTCCTTTATTCAGGCTGTACTAAAAATCCTGTTTCACCGGAAGCAGCTCAAAATGAACGAGCATCTATTAACAATTATATCCAGAAATTAAGTTATAATCCCGAATCAATCCTGGATTATCAAAATACAGGAGGTCAAAGCACTTCCACTGAAGCTGTTTCATCAGATACTGCTACTTCAACATCCAGTTCTGGCGATCAGCAGGTAAACTGTATTTATACCACTTATAATTTAAAAGAAAATTTTGAAAATACAGCTATCCTTCGACCAATCTCCGTACAATGAGGATTCTATGATAAACTGCTCTAATTGTAACATGAATCACAGTGACTGGATTGAAGTTTTTTTTTAAAGTGGTAATCCTTATTATAATTTCTGAACCCCATTAAAAAAGTATTCACTTAGAACTCTTTTCCAATATTTAAAAAATAAACATAAACAAAAAGGTTAGAGAATATGAAAAATATATTTTATTATTTTTCTATATCCTGTTTATTATTGATCAATATATTTGGTCAGAATAGTACAAAACAGGATCCTTTGCAAGGGCATTATAACATGGGGACATCTGATGAGTTAACTCTTTTCTGGCGAAACTCTAATGATGGTTATGTAGCAAAACACCAGGTTCTTGACTATTACGGAAATTCAGGGCAATACTACCTGGATTCAGCAGCAAGAGGAGTTTACTCCGGCAATTTGGGAACCGGAGAAAATGGTTATTATCCCGGGACTACATTTGGTGCTATATCGGGGGATTTTAACGGCGATGGATATGATAATATAATTGCTGCCTGGGAAGCAAAAGATAGTTCAATTAATATTGTCGTCCCCAAAAACATTGATAAAACCTCATTTACCTGGAATGATGAAAATTCATTGACGCTTACAAATGTGCTTCATTACACTCCCGGTGTTTCAACTAATAAATTCAAATTGATAAAAGGATTTTTTGACGGAGATCCCGAACCGGAATTTGCCTTAGCTTTTTGGAATAAAGACGGCAAAATAGAAATTAGAGTTTTTGATGTTGATCCAAATACTTTGATGCCGGTTCAAAAAGCTTCAATTGCAGATGTGTACAATGATCCTTCATTAAATAATTCCGGAATTTATGATATAGCAGCCGGTGATTTTGACGGTGACGGCAGAGATGAAATTGTTTTAGTTAATTATACTGAACATAGTGAAAGCAATTGGAACATTTCCACAAAAGTTTATGATTATGTTGAAGACAACGGCAGCTTTACTTTAGTGCCTAAGGCAAATAAAGACGATTTTTATACTGCTGCAGATTTTAATCATTCCAGTTACCGTATAAATGATTTATTAGTTGCAGCCGGCGATTTTAAAGATAATACTCTTGACCAGTTTGTGATTGATTTTGTACTTTACAATAATAGTTCGGAAACCTATAACAAATTGCTTCCTGCCTATGTTACATCTAATTTAGATACTATTAAAGTTGATAAAAACAATTTAAAAGATGTATTTCAAACCTTAGGAACAAGTACGCTTGCAATAAACTTAATTACCGGTGATATAAACAATGACGGCAAGGATGAAATTGTAATTAATGGCGATGGAAGATTAAGAATATATGATATTGATACTACGTTAGCCATCCAGGGTTACACAAGCGGTGATTACGGGTCCAGTGACAGAATACATACAAATTTGGTCCTTGCAGATTTAGATGCCAGCACAACAGATTCAGTATGGAATCCGGAAATTATTTCTGCATCAACACAATTTCATCAACCTGATAGCGGACCCAGCTATACAACCTTTGATGTAACTGTCTTTGAACCAAATATTGATGCCTCAGGAGATATAATTGCATTGAATAAAAGAGCAACAATGAGGATTGATTCCACTCAAGGTCCCAGAAGTTTTTATTGGGCTATAACGGCAGGAGATTTTGACGGCGGCGGAATAAGATTGGGAGCCCCTTCTTACTATAGTATAACGGATATCGTTCAGCCGATGGTAATTTTAAATGCACCTCCAACACACTTCGATGTTTTTAATGATTCAACATTTGATGTAAATAAAAGTTATGATGGGAATGATAGCCAGTTCTATTCTGAATTTTATTCATCTTCAGAATCGGAAATTTCTGTCGAAACAGAGCATCATAGCAGCTGGACAATCGGTGCGGAAGTCAGCGGAGGATTTAAAATTCCGGTAATAAAAACCGGCGTTGAATATAAAATAAAAGGAGAGTACGGACAAGACTTTTCTAAACAGAAAATAAATACTCATACCACAAAAGTTACTGAAACAATTACTGCAGGTAACGACGATTATATATATGCCGTTATAACAAATTATGATATTTGGGAATATCCGATAATCGCAAATGATGAAACACAAGGTTACACATTAGTTGTTACCCCTAAATTTACTACAAAAGCATGGTTCCCGAGTAAAAGTCCTGAGGCTGATCAATATTTACCGAATCATGAAGTAGACAATATTCTTTCGTACCCGGAAATTGGAGATCCGCTTGATAATTCATTCCTGTCACAAGTAGTAAAATGGGACTCAAAGTCGGCAGCAATAAGTGTAGATAATAATACAGCATTTAGCTATGCCTGGTCTCTTGAGAACACTAATTCAACAGAAACAACTACAACACATAAATCACATTGGAGTGTTGGAGGAGAAGTAACTTTCTCGCTTCCTTTTAAGCTTGTTCATAAAATTAAATTAAGCGGTGATTACTCAAGTGAATCCATATCAACACAAACCAGCAAAGCTACATATACAAGAGGGCTTGATGTACACTTAGGGCCGGTTGATCCGAGTATAGGCGAAGACTACTATTCTATTAAACCGTACTCATATTGGTCAACATCGGGAGCTCTTGTACTGGATTATTCAGTCCGTCCGTCTGCTGCAGGTCCCGGACAGCCGGAAACCTGGTGGCAGGAGATGTATGGGCACAAATCTGATCCGGCTTTAATACTACCATGGAGACTGGATAACTTTAAAGGCGGCAATCTATCTGCAACTAAGCTACAGCAGACTAAAGAAATACTTTTCAGCAATGATACTCCGAATCCCGGCGATGTAATTACTGTTAATTTAAGAATACATAACTTCAGTCTGGTTAATACTACCGGCCCGGTTAATGCCAGGTTTTATATCGGGGATCCGAATAACGGGGGAACTTTAATCCAAAGCACAGATAATAAAAGTGAATTCACTACAAGTGATTATATTCCTCAAAGAGGAAATGCTGTCATAAGCTTTGATTGGAAGGTTCCTGATGATTTACCGCATTATCCGAAGATCTATGCAGTAGTGGATCCGGAAAATAGTATAGATGAAATTCATGAAGATAATAATGTCGGCTGGAAGGTATTAAATTATAGTGGCGGAACAACAGGGATTGAAGATGAAATAAATATTCCGGTATCATTTAATTTAAGCCAGAATTACCCAAATCCTTTTAATCCGACAACAACAATAGAATATACAATTCCTCAATCAAGATTTGTTTCATTAAAGGTATTTGACATTTTAGGAAGGGAAGTAAAAACCCTAGTTAATAAGCAGGAATTACCCGGAACTTATAAAGTTTACTTTAATGGAAACGGTATTGCGAGCGGTGTATACTTCTACAGAATTCAAGCCGGCGAATTTATATCAACTAAAAAATTTGTTTTAATGAAATAGTATTACATGATCTAAAATTTAATTAACAAATTTTAAAATAATTTCCTTGAAAACCCTGACTTTACCGTAAAGTCGGGGTTTTTTAATAAAATTAGTTTTTGATGCATATTCATTAATTACTTAATATTTCTTCAATTTTTCACAATTATTACGTAATTCATTCATGTAGCTTATTTGTAAACCCCGCTATTTCTGTTAATAATTCTAGAAAAAGTTCGATAATATGATTGGAAAGTAGTCCGCTCAAGGGGCAATCCAATAAGATTAAAGCCGGAGGGGATTATCCATGGTCTAAGACAAATATTCATTCAAGGAAAAGATATTTTAATGTGTTTAGTTATGAAAAGATTAGCTTTATTAAATAAATTATTACTAATAATTTTAATTTTTTTCATACTATCTCATTCCAAAATATATTCCCAAAACCAAAAAGATTTACCGGAGAAGAAAACAGCTAAAACATTTATTAAAAAAATATAACAACATTACTCAAGAATATAAAAACTAAATGCTTCTGTTCGTACACTTAAAAAATAAATCGAGCGAATTACTTAACAGTACATTGCAAAAAGGAATCTTGATAAGAACTGCCCTTTTGTCCTGGGGCATAACCCGTTTCATATTTATATTGGGAATAATACCGACCGAAAAAGAAATCTTGGAAGAAAGGATGAAATCAGAAGCCGGAGATATTGCCGGTTCAATTGGTCAGGTTACCGCTACTGCCATTATAAACAACGACTATGGATTTACTATAGACTACTTAAAGATGATCAAACAAAGTAATTATATCCGTTAATTCTGAATTTGGAAAAGGTTCAAGTTTTACTTTTACATTACAAAGAAATATGAATAAAAAATATGTCTAAGATTTTAATTGTTGAAGATGAGTCTATTGTGGCTCTCGAATTGGAAAGCAGACTTATTGATTTAGGCTACTCTGTCTGCGGTATTGTTTCTTCCGGAGCAGATGCAATAAATATTACTGCTTCACAAATACCGGATTTAATATTGATGGATATTAATATTAAAGGGCCAATTGATGGAGTAGAAACTGCCGAAAAAATTAAGGGAACAATTGATATTCCAATAATTTTTCTTACTGCATTTACCGATTCCAATACTTTGCAAAGGGCAAAAATTACTGAACCCTATGGTTATATAGTTAAACCTTTTGAGGAAAGGGAACTCCATACATCAATAGAAATTGCTCTCTATAAACATAATATGGAGAAAAAACTCCGGGATAATGAAAAGCGGTTATCTATTACACTCAATAGTATTGCAGATGCGGTTATTGCTACAGATAATAAGGGAAATATCAATTATATGAATCCTGCAGCAATAAACTTAACATCATGTAATTGTAATGAATCCATAGGTAAATATATACTGGATGCATTTAATATCAATAACAAGGAAACATATAATGCTGCAGATAATGCTATTAAGGAAATAATGGCTAACGGCTATACAAACAATTTCCCTTCCAACATCACTATTTCATACGTGGGCAATGAATTTAGTATTGTAGAATCAAGCATATCTTCAATTAAAGATGAAAAATCAAATGTTGACGGAATCGTAATTGTGTTTCACGATGTAACCGAAAAATCTATTGCCGAGAACGCTTTACTGGATTCAGAGAGAAAGTATAAAGAAGTAGTAGAGAATGCTTCTGAGTTGATTTTCGGTCTGGATATTAGTTGGGGATATAAATATGCCAATGCAGCGGCTTTAAAAGTTTCGGAATTTTCTGAGAAAGAGCTTCTTAATGTAAAATTTTTAGATCTGGTTTTACCAGAATACAGGAATTTGTGTAAGTACAAATTTATAAAACAATATTTAAGCAAAGAAAAGACCACTTATATCGAATATCCGTTTAAGACAAAGTCAGGAAAAATAATTTGGTTTGCTCAAAGCACTAATACAATAGTTGAAGATGGCCGGATTACTGGTTTTGATGCTGTAGCCAGGGATATTACCGAGAAGAAAATGGCTGAAAAAAAATTGAGTGAACGGAATGAGTTTATTGAGATGGTTCTCAAAAATATACAAACCGGCCTGGTAGTCTGCAGTATTGAAACAAATGAAATAATATTAAGCAATAATAAATTCGAAGAACTATTTGGTTATTCTAGGGATCAGGCAATTTCTTTTAACCAGCTCACAGACAAAACTATATTAAATATTAATCAGAGAGAAAACTTAAAACAAATTCTCAGCAATGATATCAAATTAAATGATCATTCAAAGCTGAAATGCAACAACATAGAAATCTTAACCTCGGAAGGAATAAGGAAATTTATTTCATGTTCAATTATACCGCTTTACGATCAGAATATTTTTATAGCTTCCATAGAAGATATAACTTTTATGAAAAGAGCGGAGGAACAGATTCTGAAATTGTCCCGTGCCGTCGAACAAAGCCCTGTTTCTGTTATTATCACATCAGTTGAAGGAAAAATTGAATATGTTAATCCTAAATTTGAAGAAGTTACCGGTTATCAACTTAAAGAAGTTGCAGGGAAGAATCCGGGAATATTATCTTCAGGTTTAAAACGTCCTCTTGAATATGAAAAACTTTGGAACACCATATGCAAAGGGAATGACTGGATAGGGGAATTCCAGAATAAAAAGAAATCGGGTGAGTTTTACTGGGTATCTGCCTTAATATCACCGATAAAAGATTCTGACGGAAGGATAATATATTATCTGGCCCTTGAGGAAGATATAACCGAACGGAAAAAAGTTGAGTTTGAATTAATTCGTTCCAAAGAAAAAGCAGAAGAAATGAACAGGTTAAAATCTGTTTTTCTTGCAAACATGAGTCATGAATTAAGAACTCCTATGGTTGGAATCCTTGGATTTGCACAAATACTAAAAGATCAATTATCCGGTACGGACAACTCCGAAATGGCGGAGCTGCTTGTTAAATCAGGGAAGAGGTTATTAACCACTTTAGAATCAATTTTAGAATTCTCACAGCTTGAATCAAAGCAAGTTTATATAAATAATGTTCAAATCGATATAGCGGAAAAGGTAAATGCTCTTGTTAATAATTTTGCCGACCAGCTGAATGAAAAGAAGTTAAATTTAAAGCTGGACTTTAAATGTAAAAATTTAAGCGTTTTAGTAGATGACAGATTATTCAGCCAGGCACTTAATAATATTATAGACAATGCAATTAAATTCACTTCCAAGGGTGCGGTGGCTATTGAGACAGATAGAGTCCTGGAAAGAAATGTTCTATATGGCGCGATTAGAATATCGGACACAGGAATAGGAATATCACAAGAAAAACAAAAAGTTATTTTTGAAGATTTCAGACAGGCAAGTGAAGGGAAATCCAGAAGCTTCGAAGGAAATGGATTAGGATTAACTGTAGCTAAAAAAATAATAGAAATGCTGAATGGTTATATAACTGTTGAGAGTGAATTGGGGATGGGCTCGCAGTTTACACTATATCTGCCGGCTGTATGTGTCGATAGTACGAAATCCGGAAAAATTTTAAGTTCTAATAGTGGAAATAATAACAATAAAAAAGATAAGGATGAGAATCATCTTCCTGAAATTCTCTTAGTAGAAGACAATGAAATGAATAAGGAGGTAGTGAAAATCTATCTTAAAAACATATGCAAAGTTGCTTATGCAAAAGATGATAAATCAGCACTCCAGCTTTCAGCACAAAAGAAATATTCAATTGTTTTGATGGATATAAATTTAGGTAATGGTTTAAGCGGAATCGAAGTAATGAGAAAGATAAAGGCAATGAATGATTATGAGGATGTTCCCTTCGTTGCAATTACAGGTTATGCTCTCCACGGCGATAAAGAAAAATTACTTGATGAAGGATGCTCTTACTACCTGTCAAAGCCCTTTATGAAAAAGGACTTGATTGATTTAGTTGAAAAATTATTAAACGAAACTAATAAGTTGAATGCGAATTGATTATGGTTAAAAAACTCTATTCTTCTCTGTGAACCGTACCGGGTGAGAACGCCGGTAAACAAACAGCAATATATTCTGCACCTTCCGGGCCGGGAGTACTATACTGAACCCACTCATTTTTAGAAATAATTACGGCTTCATTTTCATTAATATCAAAAGTTTCATTTTCAGTTTTTACTGTTAATGTTCCTTTTAGTACTAAAGTATATTCATCAAACTCGGGTTTTTGAGCCGGTTCTGTCCAGCCCGATGGACTTTTCATCCTTGCAATGCTTATGCCTGCCGAATTTGAATTTACTCTTCCTATAAATTCTTCAATCTTTTTGGGTTTATTACCCGCGGAAGTTATAATTGATGCGGAACTTATCTTTTTTGCCAATTTAAATCCTTTTTTTATTTCTTTCAAAAATAAAAAATTTATAATTAAGTGATAATACTTAGAATAAAATATTACAAATTAAATATCATTCCCATTACAAATATTCTTCTGCCAAAATAGCTTGTAACTTTCATTTTATCCGTATAATTAAAATTGTAGCTGTAGTCAAAAATATTGTTAATGTTTAGGATATTTAGTCCTTCAATATAGAAGACTGAAAAATAATTACTGAATAATTGGGTCAGATAGGTAATTCTAAGATCAAGTCTTTGATAAGATGGAAGTCGTTCTGAATTAGTGTTGCCGTAAACCGGTTCATATATATTTTGATATGAATTAAAGTTAGCGCCAATAACCGGTGTGAATGGTTTTCCTGATGCATATTTATATGTTAAACCTAACTGTATGCTTTGATTCAAATTATATTTTAACACCAAAGATAAATTGTGAGTAATATTATAATCACTTGAACAAAAATTGTTATAATCCATCCATTTGCGTTTTGTATTTATAAAACCGTATGAGATCCATCCGCTTATACTTTTCAGAAAATTTCCTTTTAACAAAATATCCATTCCTTCTGCAAATCCATAGCCATTGTTATTATAGTTTAAAACCTTATCCTCAAGAGGAAGATACTTATAATCTTTGTAGTATGATTCAATTCTTAGATTAGTATTATTGCTTAATTTATAATCATAAGAAAGTATATAATGTTTTGCTTCCATTGGTTTTAAATTTGGATTTCCATCTGAAGGTGAATATAGTCTCGGATCAGGATGCTGATGAAAAACACCAAATGCTAAATTTAAAGTTGACTTATCGTCAAGCTTATATCCAAGATTTATTCTTGGGTCAAACCAATTTAAATTGAATGGTTTAATGATATCTTCACGTCCTCCTGCAATAAGGAAAAGTCCGTCAGTATTAAAAAGATTCTTAAATTCAAATTCGAGATAGCCGCCGTTTCTTGTAACATTAAAGCCCGCATTCAACAATTCGGATGGAGCATTACTTTTTAAATTATAATCCTCTGCAGGAATAACACCAAGAAAAGCAGCATTCCTTTTTTCAATTTCAAAACCGGCAGATAGCTTTATACCTTTAGTCAATGTATATTCATAATCCGAACGGAGTTTATAATTTTTATCTGTTCTTTTATAATCAAGAATTCCAAGAAGCCATTTATTCTTAAATTCATTATAAGAAATACTTGTTTTAGTAATGACTTTTTCAAAAATAATATCCGATACCTGAAAATTATAAAAGCTGCTGCCGGAAGTCCCGTTAAAACTTTCGATGTAACCCGGCATTGCGACGTTAACACCTTCTTTGTCCTCTGCAAAATAACTATAGAATTTTATTCTGCCGGTATTAGAATATTTGTAAATAAAAGATGAATTTAAATCTTTAGATACCGGCATAAGTGTAAAATCACGAGCTTCGCCGTTTAACCAGAAAATAGGTTGTGTAAAGCTCTGCCTGCCGTTAAACCTTACAGCGAAATTATTTGAGAAAGGTATTGCGCCGTTTAACTCTGCGCTTGCCATAGATATGCCAAGCGAAATTTCTTTTAACTCGGGGATATTCTTCGTGCTGAGTTCAAGGACACCGGAAAGAGCATTGCCATACTTTGCAGAAAATCCTCCGCTTGAAAAATATAATCCTTTTATTGAATTCGTATTTATATTTGAAAATATTCCGCCGTAAGCTGATTCAAATGTATAAGGATGATTAATTGTTGCCTGATCGAGCATGACTAATGTTTCAATGGGATCTCCTCCTCTTACGTAAAGTTCTGCGCTTTCAGATACTTGTGTTAAACCGGGAAGAGTCTTTAATGATTGGAATATATCTGCTGCTCCGCCCGGAGTTGTAATCACATCCATTGAAGTCAATACAACACCTTTCTCTTTCTCGCTGCTGAATGAACTCGCAGTAACAATTACTTCTTTGGTTGTAATTGCCGAAGCAGATAATACTATTAATATCGAATCATGAGGAAGAGAAAGGTTTATTATTTCCTGATATTTCTTATAACCAATCAAACTTGCAACCAGTTCTGCCTTTCCTTTATTTTTTGTAAAGAAAGAAAAATTCCCGTTTTCATCACTCATTGTTCCTTCAAGCGAATTCAGTAAGTATACGTTTACAAATGCGAGAGGCTTTCCCTCTTCATCGATTATTTTGCCGTATACTTTTCCAGCTCCATTTCGATTACTTTCATTTACCTGTGCATAATTTCCAAAATAAATGAAGGTTACCATTAAAACAGATAATAATTTTATTTTCATTTTAAAGATTGTAATATTTATTTTGTTGCAGAAACATTTTTTTGAGCGTCGGGCAAAAGCTGATATTTGATCCATCTGTATTCCGGATTTATTTCTAAAGCTTTTTTATAAACTTCAATTGCCTTTTCATATTCATTTAATGCTGAAAAAGTCATCCCCAGCCAGGCTAATGCATCAAGGTGTCCCCAGTCTGGCTGAAGGGAAGCTTTTTTTGACGGTTTCTCAAAATTCTCTACTGATTTTTGAAAATATTTAAGTGCTTCAGTTTTACTTCCGCCGTAAAAGGAGGGAGCATTAAATTTTGAAATTCCGGCGTTCAAAAGTACTCTTGGATTATCAGGCGCCAATTCAAGCGCTTTGGAAATTAATGAAAAATTTTTTGGTCCAAGTGTTTGAGCCAGCTCAGGGTCTACAGATATTTTGATTCCGTAAATTGTGCTCATCAATGCAAGCATCTCTGCAGAATTTCCATTTTTATTTAGATATTTTTCTCCGTTTTCGATAGCTTCATCAATTACTTTATTAAAAAACTCTTTTTCATTCTTCATTGAATAAATAGATAACAGGTAATCGGAATAAGTCAGGTAGTAAAGAGCAAGATCATTTTCAGGATTATCATTTAGGATTCGTTCAAATATTCCCCTGCCCTCCAAAAGCAGGGCCTTATCAAACTTATCTGAACCTTCCGTAATTAACTTCTTCCCTCGATAAATTAATTCGTCAGCCCCGGGTGTATTTGCTTTAATATTAATAAGCATAAATAAGAAAATTAAACCAAGAACAGTTAAAGCTTTCATTTTTTTACCTCGTTATTATTAATAAAGTACTTTGAAAATCAAAGTAAAAGTTTAAAAAATTTTATTTCTTTATCATTTTTTCCAGTTTTTCAACATAAATTTCAAAAGCTTTTCTCCCTTTTAGAGTAAGCAGATACCTTGATGCAGGCTTTCTGTTGATAAAACTTTTATTTACAGCAACATATCCGGCATCCTCCAATTTCTTTAAATGGGTGCTTAAATTGCCGTCAGTTGCGTTTACTTTATCCCTGAGGAAAGTAAATTCGGCTTCATCAATTGAAATAAGCACAGACATAATTGCCAAACGTATACGTGAATGTATTATATCGTCAAGCTGTTGATAATCAAATTCATTCATTCTGTTTTGCCCGAAAATTCAACGCTGTATTTTCTATATAATACAATTCCCGGAATAATTTGAAATAATAACATCATTCCTGCCATAATCAAGAGGGAATATATTCCCGGGAATAAGAACATATACACAGCACCCAGCCACCATCCGATTGATATTCCGGTCATCCATTTGGATCCGTATACAATGCCGGTAAGAAAATATGCAACACCAACAACAGTACTTATTGCCGGTGAAATAAATATGCCATCAATTGCTCCTGAACCGCCTGCAATAAAACCTAAAATTGTTGCCGCAACTCCCATTGAAAACCATATTGCCCCCATCATTTTCCCTGCAAATGTTTTGGTTTTTAATTTTTTAGTTCTTTTAATGTTTGAAACAAAAGCATATATCCAGCCTAAACCAATAAGAATAAACCAGGTCCAATTGATTAAAAAATATTGTTTCGTAATTATTGCAAAATAGGTAATCAGCAGACCGAGGGCAGTAATAATGCCCCAGATAATGAAATCTTTACCATCTATAACCAGAATTTTTTTACTGTCGTCAATAACCTTTTTAATAAAAGAAAGTTCTTCCTGAGCCGATATTAAGTCCATAAATTCCTCACTTTAAAATAAAGTACTTTGAAATTCAAAGTAAATATATGAAACTGAAACCTATTTGTCAAGTTATTCTTTTATTTTAAATAAATTAATTTTTGAGTGGAAATCTGATAACCGTTTCTCAAAACTGCCAAATATACCCCTGTAGCAACTTTCTGATTATTTTCGTTAGTACCGTCCCAGTATAAAATTCCATGATGATTTAATTTAATGTAACTTCTGATCAATTTACCTGTTATCGATATTATATTGATTTCGGAAATTGAATTTCCCGGAGCATTATATTCAATTTTACAAACAGGATTAAAGGGATTGGGATATGCTTTAAGATAGAAATTATCTGGTACATTTTTATTTTCATTTACACTCAGTACATATCCCATATTTAGTACAAAATGAAAAACAGACTGCGGCGGCAGGTTGTATGAAAAAATATTCCCCTTAATATTGTCCAGGGAATCAATATTAATAATATCAGCGCTTGCATTATCCAGCATCCATATTTTCCCGCTTAAAATTTTTTTAGGAGATGAAATTGAAAAGTTGCCTGTAATTGTCTGGTTAAAACTTTTATTAATAGCAACTATATGTATTGTGTCTTTTTCAGAATTGGTGGAACTATAAACAGAACAATTTACACTATCACTTGACCAGGAAGGAATATAGAAGTTTCCGATGGTAGAGTTATTTCCGTCATAATTTCTGTAAATTTTATAAGCAGCTGAAATATAATCAGATGGTGAATCAATTTGCCAGAAAGTAGCAAAATAAACGCCGTACTTCGCGAATATGCCCAGAACATCATCAACAGCAATTGCACCAGTTATATCATTCTCTCCGCCATAAGTAAATTCTGTAAATCCTAATTGAGTTCCTGAATAATATTTATTAATAGAATTCATTAAACCGGGAATTAAGGGAAGATGTGCTTTCCCCCATTGTCCAATCCAGCTGTTCTCTGTGTAATTTTTATCCCATAAAGTCCTTGGCGCCTGAATCCGTGCCGATTTATCATTAAGAGTATTAGCATTAGTTTCTGTAATTCTGTTGTCACCAATTGCTTCGGGATACCAATGTACATCCAATACATCAAGAAGTCTTCTCCCATTAGCTTTTTCAGCTTCTTTCATTTTATCCAGGTAGTAATCTATAAACCAGGAATAATTTTTTCCTGCTTTCACCGTATTCCAATCGTCTGCATCCTGGAAAGTAAGGTAGGCATTAAAACCATACAAAGCCGGACCGAATATTTCTGCGGTAGAATCAACTTCTTTAACTGCTTTTGAAAGTCCGATAGATCTCTGCATAATCTCCCGGCATGTTGGTTTTAATGGGTGGAGTCTCGGATGAGTTGAAATCCACAATGACGGTTCATTATCAAGTGAATATCCTTTAACACCAGTTATACTATTTGCTGTCCCAAATTTATTTACAAGGAAATTTACGTATTCATCAATGTAGACATTTGTATCTGAAACATTAGGTGTAAGTGAAAAAGAGCTTCCTTTTTCAAACTCCACTGCTGCCCAGCGGGGTGATGGCGCTTTTTCGGCTTCTGAAACCGGACCATTTTTATCTTTCGCTGCATAGCCGGCCATTTGTAATGTGACTAGAGAATAAGCGCCAAAATGAAGAGCTTGATTCTGAAATTTCGAAGTAACAATTCCCGGAATATTTTCACTGTCAGATGGTATCCCGTTAACCCAGGTAAGGTAATTATCGCTTTGCTGGTTATAGTCGCTTCCGGCATTAGAAGCATTATTTTCCCAGTTATAACCAGTCATCCGGTTTCCCCCCTGCCTCATTGATGCCCAATTTTCATCACCATTTAAAAGCTGGTTGGTACCGAAAATGTAAGGACTTATGTTCTTTAATGAATCGCTTACTATGATTGTAAAATTCACTTCCTGTGAAAATATACTTTGAATAAATGCTGCTATAAAAAATAATACTATATAAAAGCTTTTCAACTTATTTCTTCCGTGAAAATTTAATTTATTTTTCGGTTCCGATATAATTATTTGATTTGATCATTTCTATATTATTATCAATTCCTGCGCCATGATTTCACTTTCACTAATAAATCACAATAAGTTCTAATTTTCAATATGCCTGAAAATTCACTTTTTCATTTTATTCTATTCTAATAAATATATTTAAGATATATTCCTTGTTTATTAAATATATAAATGATTATTATTTTGATAAAATAAAACTCAATTTAATATGTGTTAATAGTACACTTTTATTATTGAATTAAACATTTTTTGCTGGCATTGTTTATGTCGTTTCAAAAGAGATTTCATTATTAAATTATAAACCAGATGACATTAAGCGTTCTCGACATTTCGATTGTTATAGCCTATCTATTGTTAATAGTTTTATTGGGAATATATATTAGCAAAAAAGCATCCCGGAATATTAAAAGCTACTTCCTTGGCGGTAATGTAATGCCATGGTGGATCCTGGGAGTCTCCAATGCATCTGGCATGTTTGATATTACCGGTACAATCTGGCTGGTTATGCTTCTTTTTATTTATGGATTGAAGAGTATTTTCATTCCGTGGGTATGGCCGATATTTAACCAAATATTTCTAATGGTATTTCTCTCAGCATGGCTTCGCAGGTCTAATGTAATGACAGGAGCTGAATGGCTGAAAACAAGGTTTGGAGAAGGACGGGGAGCGGCTCTCTCTCAAATAATTATAGTAGTTTTTGCAATTGTGAGTGTTATCGGATTTCTCGCATATGCTTTCAAAGGTTCCGGTTTATTTTTTAAGACATTCCTTCCTTGGGACTTATCTGCAAACATATACGCACTTATAATCATGTTTTTGGCCGCAATTTATGTGATTAAAGGAGGAATGTATAGTGTTGTATTAACTGAAGTTATTCAATTTACTATTATGACAATTGCTTCGGTTGCAATTGGAATTATTGCCATGAATAAGGTTAGTCCTGAAACCTTACACGCAGTATTACCTGCCGGATGGGATCAGGTTTTCTTTCACTGGAAATTAAACCTGGATTGGTCTCGTATTCTACCCGATCTTAATGCAAAAATAGCCAGTGACGACTATTCTATTTTTGGCTTCTTTTTTATGATGGCATTATTTAAAGGCTTCCTGGTTAGTTTGGCCGGGCCGGCGCCAAATTATGATATGCAGAGAATATTAGCCACAAAAAATCCTGTTGAAGCTTCAAAAATGAGCGGTATGGTAAATATTGCACTATTCTTTCCGCGATATATGATGATTGCCGGATTGACTGTTTTGGCCCTGGGTTTTTATATACCTCAAATTAAAGCGATGGGGGGAAATTTTAATTTTGAATCTTTACTGCCGATTGCTATAAAAGATTTTGTCCCTAATGGGTTGAGAGGACTTCTTATTGCTGGTCTGGTTGCTGCATTTATGTCTACCTATGCTGCAACTGTAAATGCTGCTCCGGCGTATATTGTTAATGATATTTATAAAAAATATATAAGGCCTAAAGCAGACGAAAAAGTTTACGTAAAAATGAGTTATATAGTATCGCTTGCAGTAGTAATAGTCGGCTGCCTGTTTGGTTTTCTGGCTAAATCGGTTGATCAGGTAACTTTATGGATAGTTAATTCTCTGTGGGGCGGTTATACAACAGCAAACTTCTTAAAATGGTACTGGTGGAGATTTAACGGATACGGTTATTTCTGGGGTATGGTTGCCGGGCTGGCCTCTTTATTTATAGTACCATTTTTATTTCCTAATTTAAATTCGCTTGAGGGATTCCCTCTGATCCTGCTTCTTTCATTAATCGGAAGTCTGGCCGGAACATTTTTAACACCTCCGGATGATGAGAAGGTATTAAAAAAATTCTATATGAGTGTAAGGCCGTGGGGCTTTTGGAAGCCGGTTTATGAAAAAGTTATTAAGGAATATCCCGAATTTGAAAAAAACAAGAACTTCAAAAAAGATTTATTCAATATTGTAATAGGCATAATCTGGCAGTTGTCTTTAATTATTGTCCCTATTTATATGGTAATAGGAAATATGATTTACATGATAATTGGTATCGTAATTCTGATAATAACCTCGGCAATATTGAAATTCACCTGGTGGAATAAGCTTGAAGAAAATTTCGGTGAAAAGAAACATGGATCAAATATAGAAGATACGGTAGTTTATTCCGAATAAAGGGAAAGAAATGACTAAAGAAAAATTTGATGCAAAATTAAAAGTTCTGATTGATGAGCATGAAAAATTCATTTCAAGAAAGAATGAACTAAAAGAGAAATATAATGGAATATATGTCCGTTATAAATATCCTGTGATAACTGCTGAACATGCGCCGTTATTTTGGAGATATGATCTTGATTATAGTTCTAATCCTCAACTAATGGAAAGATTAGGAATAAACGGAACTTTTAATTCCGGTGCTGTTGAATTAAATGGAAAAATTTTATTGGTAGTTAGAGTTGAAGGCAATGATAGAAAATCATTCCTTGCTGTTGCGGAATCTGAAAACGGTGTTGATAATTTTAAATTTTGGGATTATCCCATAGTTTTGCCTGAAACGGATGATCCCGATACCAATGTATATGATGCAAGAATTGTTCAGCATGAAGATGGATGGATCTATGCAGTTTTTTGTACTGAAAGAAAAGATCCTGATGCCCCTGAAAGCGATACGTCTGCGGCAATTGCTCAGGCCGGAATTGCAAGAACAAAAGATTTTATAACATGGCAGAGACTACCGGATTTAAAAACAAAATCTCCCCAGCAAAGAAATGTTGTATTGCATCCTGAATTTATTAATGGCAAATATGCTTTTTACACCAGACCTCAGGATGGTTTCATCAGTGCAGGCACAGGAGGCGGAATTGGCTGGGGATTATCCGACGGCATTGAGAATGCTGAAATAGAGAACGAGACTATTATTGATGACAGGGTTTATCATACTATTAAAGAGGTTAAAAACGGTTTGGGGCCAGCTCCCATAAGAACTGAAAAAGGCTGGCTGCAGCTTGCGCATGGAGTTAGGAATACCGCTGCCGGTTTAAGATATGTGCTTTATATGTTTTTAACGGATCTGAAAGAACCTGATAAGGTTATTGCAAAACCGGGTGGATATTTTATGGCCCCGGAAGGGGAGGAGAGAATTGGCGATGTTTCAAATGTAGTTTTCAGCAACGGTTGGGTAAAGAGAGATAATGGAGAAGTGTTTATTTACTACGGCGCATCCGATACTAGATTAAATGTTGCTGTGTCAAACTTAGATATTTTGCTTGATTATGTGTTAAATACTCCTCCTGATGCTTTACGAAGCGCTGAATGTGTTAAACAAAGAAATATTTTAATTAAAAAGAATCTGGAAATATTAAAAAAATTAAAGCAATAAAGTTTTCATGACTACGCCTCCTTGGAAATGCTGTGGCCCCTTGCACAGCATTTCTTTTTAAAATAATACGGGGGACAGAATAAATTTTATATTGAAATTTTTCTTTGTTAAAAACAGAATTAATAAGTTTATTTAAAAGGGATTTTTTCAGTTATTTTTTCAAAATATCAGTTTTTGGGGAAAATATGGGAAATATTTTCAAAAAATTTATCAAATCATGTCCCAAGACCGGAAAGTTTACCGGATTTAAACCTTTAAAGGGATTTAGTAACCTTTTATGGCCGGTTATAGGTTTTCTTGCTTTACTCTGGATAATAATACGGGTTATCCCTAAGCCAAACCGTCTTCAATATCCTTGTATGAAAGTAGCGGCACCTTTTGCAGCAAATTTTGTTCTATACGTTAGTGGATTAATAGTAACTGTATTTTCAGTTAAAAAAGCAGGACATTATTTCAGTAAATCAAAATATGCAATTGCCGCGTTATTAATTTTTGCCGGATTGTTTACCGCCTCTGTTACTATTCTTAAAACTAATAATGATACATATGCTACAATAATTTTAACAGATTCTCTTTTTGTGCCATCAGATCCACTTAATAATCCGATAGGTACAGCTAAAGGAATATTTCCTGGACGGGTAGTATGGATGTGGGATTCATCTGCAACAAGTTGGAATGGGAAATCCGGTTATTGGTGGGATGACAAAAATACAAACCAGGAAGTTGTTGATTCAATGTTATCTAAATCTCTTCGTGCTTTAACAGGAAAATCCTCGGATATTGAGGCGTGGGATGCTTTATTTAAATATTTCAACAATCAACATGGAAAAGGTAGTACAGGATACCAAAAAGGCGAAAAAATTGCAGTCAAAATTAATTTGAATCAAATATCAGGTTCCTGGAATCCGGGTAACGCTTCATTTCCTTCACCGCAGGTAGTGCTTGCACTTTTAAAACAGCTCGTTATAAAAGCAGGTGTGGCTGCTAAAGATATTACATTCTATGATACTAACAGATATGTACCTGACGCAATTTATACAAGGTGCAAAAAAGAATTCCCAGAGGTACATTTTATGGGGTGGAGCGAAATGAATGGCCGTGAAAAATATATAAGGGATACAACTACTATACATTGGTCTGAGCACTTAACTAAAGAAATTGGAGGCGGAAATCCGGCTTACCTGCCATCAGTTGTAACACAAGCTGCATATATAATCAGTATGCCTGATTTTAAGGGTCATCGTTATGTTGGTGTTACTTTCTGCTCAAAAAACCATTTCGGTACATTTAGCTGCGACGACAGCACCGGTAGTCCTTATATTTATGCACCTCATGCTGCTGGTTTGCATCCATACGTTGCGGTTCATGATATCATAATTGAAGGAAGTCCTGAATGGACCTTTTATGGAAGACCAATGAGAACATATAATGCACTTGTCGATTTAATGGGACATAAAGATATCGGCGGCAAAACACTTTTATTTATGATAGATGCTCTTTACGGAGTAAAAGATGAACAAAGTCCTGTTGCTTTGGAAAGTAAATGGCTCTCAGTACCTTTTAATAACGATTGGACATCAAGTTTGTTTTTATCGCAGGATAACACTGCAATCGAATCTGTTGGGCTTGATTTTTTCAGGAGCGAGCAAGGAGTAAATTCAAATTATTATACAGTATATGGAGCCGTAGATAATTATCTTCATGAAGCTGCACTTGCTGATTCTGCACCGTCGGGAACAGTTTATGATCCCGAAGGAGATGGTATACCTTTAACAAGTCTTGGAGTACATGAACATTGGGATGATCCTGCAGATAAGGAATATTCCAGAAATCTTAAAACAGGTGACGGTATTGAATTAATCGGCTTAAATAATGCTCTTACATCTGTAAAAGATATAAAAAATCCTTCAGCATTTTTTCTTTATCAGAATTATCCTAATCCGTTCAATCCTTCAACAACTATTAAATTTGACTTACAAAAGGCTGATAATATAAGTCTCAATATTTTTGATATTACAGGAAGATTAGTTGATGTTATTATAAATGATGAAATCAGGCATTCAGGAAGTTATGAAGTAAAATACAATGCAGGAGATCTTGCAAGCGGTGTTTATTTCATTGTTTTGAAAACAAACAACTATACTTCATCAAAGAAGATAGTTTTGTTGAAATAATAACAATGGTAAATTTTCTTTTTATAAAAAATTTGAATAAAAAATTATTTTCGGATGTAGCGAATGCAAAATTTGCCTACTCTACACTATAACCTGGTTGTTTTCTTTATAGCCAGACTCTCTGCATTCTTTTTCCAGTGATTTATAAATTCATCAAATTTCTCTTTTTCATGCCTGAAATTCTTATTTTTCATTAAAGGAAAATTTTTATCGGCGAGGATTTTCACACAGTTCATTAAGGCCCTGCCGGTATGATAGGAACCTTTCCAGATGTGTCCTTTAGGACCTGTTTTAAAATGCGGTTCTTTATCTAATCCTCCTTCAAACCAGCCGCCGTTCTCCTCATCAAGCAAATAGTTCTTTATATAGTGCAATTGTCTCTTAAAATAATCTTTATATATCTGTTCATCCGGGAAAATTTCAGACATGATGAGAAGAACATTTAAACCTTCAGCCTGGGCCCACCAGTTTTTCGTCGATTGAATTATTTTGCAACTATTTTCTTCTGAAAAGTAATACCCGGCATCAAAGAAACCCCCGTTTTCATCATCCCATCCGTTTACGATGGCATGATCCACCATTTTCTTTGCAACTGTAAGTGTTTCAATGTCAGTCTCCAATCCAAGAGCATGCGAAGCTTCAAGCATCAAAAAGGCAGTTTCATAATCATGCCCGAATGAGACATGATCGAGCCTGTAATTTTTTTCTCTTATTTCTTTAATAGCAACTTTAAATGATACAGGAGTCCAGTCGTATTCAAAAAATAAATTCATATAACCTTTTGCAGTTGTTATAACATCTCTAATCAAAATTAATAAGTTGTATAGTTTTTTGCGCAATTCTTCATCCGGCCAGACACTATATAATTCAGTATAAGCTTCGATTAAATGAATGGATGAATTTTGATCTTTATAACCGACTTCAATCCCATCATCTGCCCTTGTCGAATATTTCCCGTTTTTATCAAATGTTTTGCCTTCCCTGGTTAAAAACTGGAAGTAACCGTTTAATTTATGATCGAAAGCATGTAATTCGATCCACCTGAAGGCTTCTTGTGCAAAATCGAGTACTTTTTTATCTCCGGTTAGTTCATATAAAGCAGAAAGCCCGTAGATTGCAAAGGTGTTACCATAAGTCCTTTTTTCATCACAAAACCCGAGATAATCAGTATACTCACCCTTAAAATCTCTCATCTGGAAAAAACCGCCGTACTTTTTATCCCACATTGAATTTTTCAGGAAATCAAATCCATGTATTGCAGCTTCAGCATATATTTTGTTATCTAAAAGAATGGCAGCTTTTGAAGCAGCCCAGACATGCCTGGCCTGTGTGACAATCATTTTATGCTGAACAGGTTCAATATTCCAATTGTAAGAAATATTTGTATAATAGCCTCCGTTTTTTTTATCTATGCACAGGGGATACCATTTATCCAGGAGATCATGACCCAGGTGCCTTAGTAATTCATTTTGTAAATTAGAATTGTTTTGAATTATCGCTGGTCTTACTTTTTGGGATGTCATTGCTCTACCTCTTGAGAAGTCTTTAATTTTAAATTAACCTCAAATATTATACTAATTATTTTGCGGGATATAGCCGTCATTTTGAATTAAAAATTTTATGATTATGATATCCTTTTATAAAAATGATAAAAATTCTAATACAATTCATTGGATTACAAAAACGGTTTATTTAATAATATTTTTAAAAAGATGCATTTAGCTTTACAAAATGGGTTTTCATATTTAACTTTGAGCGTAATTAATCTGGACAATAATCTTTTAATTTTTAATATTCGTGGTATATTCTTTGCCGCATCATTAATACTCTTTTCTTAAATATCGTAGTTGATTTTAGCGGTATGAAAAAAATTGCTTATGCTGTTTCCCTGCTGTTTAGTTTCCTTTTAATTCATTGCGGGACTTCAAGCCAATTTGAATCTTTTGTTACTGCAAAAAAAGATAAGCTGATGGAGGGAAAGAAAGAACTAAGATTTGTATCCTTCAATATTCCTAATCTTCTTTACATAGAAGATTATTTTCCTTTTAAAGCTTCAAACCCATGGCGTCTGCCGACCGAATTTGAAATACGTGATGCTCTAAAAACAATCAAAGAACTTGGAGGCAAAGTAACAAGAATGTATGTCCTTTCTGTCCGCAGACCGGGAGAATCAAAAAAAATAATACGATACGTTGAGGGTCCGGGTAAGTTTAATGAAAGAGCTTTCAGAACTTTGGATAAAGTACTTCAAATTGCAAACGAAGAAGGAGTAAGGTTAATCATTCCATTTGTAGATAACTGGCATTGGTGGGGCGGTAAGGCTGAATATGCTGCATTCCGGGGTAAAAAACCAGATGACTTCTGGACTGATCCCCAGCTAATTTCTGATTTTGAAAAGACTATCAGTTTTGTTCTCAACAGGAAAAATACTTATACAGGTGTTTTATATAAAAATGATAAATCAATTCTAGGCTGGGAAACAGGGAATGAACTCAATGCACCATATGAATGGCACAAAAAAATTGCAGAATATGTAAAAAGCATCGATAAAAATCATCTGGTTATTGTTGATCCTCATAAACTTGATCAACAAGCCGTTGAAGATAAAAGCTTTGATATATTAACAACTCATTTCTATGGTCCCATTTCCAGAGCAGAAACCGAAATTCCGGAAATAAAAAAACTAACTGAAGGGAAGAAACCTTATTTTGTTGGTGAATTCGGATATCATTCACTTAAAGATGTTGAAGCAATTGTTGATACGACAATCGATAATGACTTATCGGGAATTATGATCTGGAGTTTGAGATTTCATTCCCGCGATGGCGGATTTTATCAGCATGGTGAAAATTTTGGAGTAGGTTCGTACAGATTTCCAGGATTTTCATCAGGTGAAAGATATAATGAAAAAGAAGTCATTGCTTTTATGAGAAAGAGTGCATATAAAATAAATGATGAGCAGGAACCTCCCTTACCAATTCCGGATCCTCCTCATTTACTTGATATTCAGGATGTTTATGATATTTCATGGCAGGGTTCAACAGGAGCTTCTTCCTATTCTGTTGAAAGAAAAGAAGAAGGTGCTGATAGGTGGAAAAATATTGCGGATGATGTCAGTGACGGAAATATTGTCTTTACTCCTCTTTTCGATGATACAACTGCTTCTTTGGGTAAAAGTTATCATTACAGGATAATTGCCAGGAATTCTTCCGGGTCATCGGCACCATCGAATGAAGTCGGCCCGGTACTCGTGAGTTATAAAAAATTTATAGACAATATGTCGGATTCAACTAAATTATTTGAAAGATCAGATAGTCTAACTTACCTGACTTATGAAAATTCATACAGGGCTAAAGAAGATAACAGCAGGCTGAAAGGAATCAACGGTTCATACATCATTTATAAATTGCCTGAAAAAATAGATTCTGTTAGGGTTCAGGTTTTCTTTGATTCACCTTCAGCTAATGAGGCTTCAAGCACTTGCGGACTGGATTTATTTGCATCCGATTCACTGAACACATTTAAACCCTTGAATGCTAAGCTAGAAACTTTTCCCCCGTTAAATAATTTTTATAAATTTTTTGTTCCTGCAGAATATACCTGCGCGGAGTTCCCTTTAAACAGCAGGTTCCTGAAAATAAAATTTAATGGTGAGGCCCAGCTCAGCAGGGTCGAAATTATATATTCAAAAATTGAAAAACCGGATCCGGATATTATTACTGTTAAATAAATTACCGGCATTATGCAGTTAAATTGAAAATTAAGATTTAAAATTGTTTTATTGATAAATTGCTGTATTGTTCTTAATACAATACCAATTAGGTTATGACTAACAACAATTAAACAATATAGCAATTAAGCGATTGCCTGATATTATTCAGACCGTTTTAATTTTTATTAAAGCTAATCAGAGGATATTTATGAAACTCATCATTTTATTAATAGTCTTAGTCTCGGTTATTGAACCGGAAAGTAAAACAAAGAATTCCATGGAGATGCCCGCAATTTTTTCTGATAATATGGTACTACAGCATAATTCCGAAGCTCCTTTTTGGGGAAAAGCAGAACCCGGCGAAAATGTATCAATAAATTGTAGCTGGGGTGAATCTGCAGAAACATCGGCAGATAATGATGGAACGTGGCAGACAAAAGTAAAAACTCCCGGAGCGGGCGGTCCATATGTCGTCAAAATTCAAATCGGTGATTCAGCAGTCGAGTATAAAAATGTAATGTCAGGTGAAGTGTGGCTGTGTTCCGGTCAATCTAATATGGAAATGCCGATGGAAGGCTGGCCGCCTTACGCAGCGGTTAAAAATTCTGCAGAAGAAATTAAGGATGCAGATTATCCTGAAATAAGACTTTTTACCGTTGCAAGAGCAGTATCAGATAAACCGGAATTTAATTGCCTCGGAAATTGGAGTGAATGTAATCCAAAAACAGTTTCTACATTCAGCGCTACTGCATATTTCTTTGGAAGAGATTTATATAAGAAATTAAATGTTCCGATCGGCTTAATTGTATCAAGCTGGGGAGGTACAAAAATACAACCCTGGATCAGCAAAAACTATTTGAGCGAGCTGAGCGAATATAAACTGGTAATCGGGAAAATAGATTCTTCCGGACCTGTCATCAGGAAAATGAATAAATGGATAGAGAATCATCCAAGTATTAGTGTGAGTGACAAGGATCCGATTGAACGATGGAAAGATCTTGATTTTTATGACAGTCTCTGCTCCAGACCCGGTTTTGATGACAGCGGATGGAGAACAATGAAACTTCCGACTTTATGGGAGTCAACTGAAGTAGGAGATTTTGACGGGGTAGTCTGGTTTAGAAAAGAAATTAAGATTCCGCCAAAATGGATTAATAAAAATTTATCTCTGCATTTAGGTCCCATTGATGATATGGACAGATCTTATGTCAACGGTGTTTTAGTCGGCAGTACCGAGGTACCCGGTTTTTACTCAACACCGAGAGTTTATAATGTGCCGGCGAAAATAGTTAAGGATACTGTTTTGACTATTGCAGTAAGAGTTCTTGATAACGGCGGTGGCGGAGGTTTGTGGGGCGACAGATCTAAAATGCAAATTCACCCTCAGACAGATACTACAGATTCGATTGATTTAAGCGGAGATTGGAAATATCTCCCGGTTGCAGAGTTAGTAAATAATAAATTTTATATTTATAAAGTTCAGGGAGAAGAATTCTATTCCCGTCCGAAATCCGAAATATCTATCGGACCTGATACTCCTACTATGCTTTATAACGGAATGATCGCGCCTCTTGTACCATATTCAATTAAAGGAGCAATATGGTATCAGGGTGAATCGAATGCAAACGAACCCGCTGATTATAATAATTACAAAACACTTTTCCCGCTGATGATTAAAAACTGGAGAGCTGTTTGGGACGAGGGAAGCTTCCCGTTTTATTATGTCCAGATAGCGCCGTTTGATTATGGAAAAACATCCAAATCATATATGATTAGAGAGGCACAGCTGCTTACTCTTTCTGTTCCTAATACGGGGATGGCTGTTACTCTTGATATAGGAAATGTAGATAATATTCATCCGGCAGATAAACAGGATGTCGGTAAAAGACTTGCCTTGTGGGCCCTGGCAAAAACTTACGGTGAGAATGTTAAATATTCAGGCCCCCTTTATAAATCAATGAAAACCGAAGATAATAATATTGTTATTTCATTTGATCATGCCGATGATGGCCTGGTATTAAAACCTGTAAATGGTGATAATAATTTCATTATTGCCGGTGCGGACAGTAATTTTGTTAAAGCAGATGTAAAAATTGACGGCAATAAGCTTATTGTTTATAATAATAAAATAAAAAATCCTATTGCAGTCAGATATGCATGGAACAATACTGCGGAAGCTACTTTATTTAATAAAGAAGGACTTCCGGCTTCTACGTTTAAAACAGATAACTGGAAAGAATAAAAGTTCAAAGATTATTTTCTAATTTCGGAGGGGTAATATGAATTTAAAAAATACTATTGTTTTTTTATTTGCATTAATATCTTTTACTGCTTTTATCAGCTATGGACAGCCTGAACATAAAACTCTTGAAATAGGTTCTAAAGCTTCCGACTTTGACCTGCAGGGAATTGACGGAAAGTTTTACAGCTTAAATAGTTTTTCAAATGCAGAAATCCTTGTAATCATCTTCACGGCAAATCATTGTCCGACTGCACAGGCTTATGAAGATCGAATTATTAAACTGACTAATGATTATAAACATAAAGGTGTTGATATCATTTGTGTTTCTTCAAATAATCCTGATGCGCTCAGGCTTGATGAAATGGGATATACTGATCTGGGAGATACTAAAGAAGAAATGAAAATCCGCGCAAAAGATAAGGGATTTAATTTCCCTTATTTATATGACGGAGACAAACAGGAAGTTGCAGAAAAGTATGGTCCGCAGGCGACTCCCCATGTTTTTATTTTTGATAAGGACAGGATATTACGTTATGCCGGCCGGATTGACAATTCAGAAAAAATTCAGAATGTTTCTATTAATGATACCCGTAATGCAATTGACGCTTTGCTGGCAGGAAAAGAAGTTCAAGTAAAACAAACTAAAACCTTCGGCTGTTCTCTTAAATGGGCATATAAGAAAGAATCGGCAAAAGAAGCTGTTGAAAAATGGAATAAAGAAAAAGTCGAACTTCAGTCAGTTGGATTGGATGAGATTAAAAATATTCTGAAAAATGAAAGTGATAATCTGCGGCTTGTAAATATCTGGTCAACCTGGTGCGGTCCGTGCGCTGCTGAATTTCCGGATATAATTGAAATAAACAGAATGTACAGGAACCGCGAATTTGAAATGATTACTCTTAGTACAGATGATATCTCAAAAAAAGATAAAGTACAGAAATTTTTAGAAAAAAATTATGCTTCAACTAAAAACTATCAATATAATTCGGATGACAAATACAAACTCATTGATGCAGTTGATAAAGAATGGTCCGGCGCGTTACCTTATACTTTACTTGTAAAACCAAACGGTGAAATCATTTATAAAAAAGAAGGGATGATAGATGATCTGCTTTTAAAAAAAGCAATAGTTAGTTATTTGGGAAGATATTATAAATAATATATCAAAAGTTTTTTATGAAAGTAAAAAAAAACGCCAACTTTCTAATGTTTTTAGTAAGCTTTTGTTTTGTGCTTGTTTCCCTGAATTTTTATGCAAGTGAAAAAATGACTACACAAAAGAAAGAAGTGAAATCAATTCTCTTTAAATCAAATAATAATATAATTAATATGAAAGATTTATTCGCCTGGTGTATTATTCCTTATGATTCTAAAGAAAGAACTCCGGAAGAAAGAATCAAAATGTTAAAAGATCTCGGTTTTACAAGCTATGCTTACGACTGGAGGGAAAAGCATCTTAATGAAACTGTTCATGAATTAAATTTGGCAAAAGAAAATAGAATTAATATAATAGCTGTATGGATGTGGATTGAGAATGATGAACCGGGTAAATTAAACGGATCAAATGAAAAAATATTTAGTGCTCTGAAAGAAACAGGTACTTCAACTCAGTTATGGCTTGGATTCAATGAAAATTATTTTAACGGTTTAAGCCAGGAAGAATCCGTTCAAAAAGGAATAAAAATACTCAGATATTTGAATAAAAGAGCAGAAGATATAAACTGCAGAATTGCACTTTATAATCATGGCGGCTGGTTTGGCGAGCCTGAAAACCAGGTGGAAATGATTAAGCAGCTTCCAGGCTGTGAAATAGGAATTATCTATAATTTTCATCATGGACATGAACAAATCGGCCGTTTTCCTGAATTATTAAAGATTATGAAACCCTATTTATGGGCTGTTAATCTTAACGGTATGAAAAAAGAAGGACCTAAAATTATTACAATAGGAAAAGGAATCGAAGAAAAGAGAATGATTCAATTGGTTCTGGATTCTGGTTTTGATGGTCCTTTCGGAATTATTGGTCACACCGAAGGTGAAGATGTAAAAGAAGTACTGCAAAGAAATCTTGAAGGCTTAAAAAACTTAGGATTTCTACAATAGCTACAGTTGATAAGTCTAATTTCATAAACGAATAAATTTTAATATGAAAAAATATTTATCAGTAAGTGCATTATTAATTATTACGTTATTCTTTTTCAGTAATGTATGCACAGCACAAAATAAAGAAGCAGGAAAACCGGGTGAAATTCATCAATGGTGGCATGAGAGATTTCCCGGTAAGCCGTTAAAAAATTCTGATTCAAAAAAACTTTCATTAATCGAAGTGAAGGGGAACAAATTTGTAAACTCAAATGGTGATACAATATTATTCAGGGGACTTTCAATTGCCGATCCCGATAAAATAGAAAATCAAGGTCATTGGAATAAAGATTTTTTTGAAAGAATAAAAGCTTTCGGTACAATGCTGATCAGAATTCCCGTACATCCCGTTGCCTGGCGTGAAAGAACTCCTGAAAATTATTTAAAATTACTGGACCAGGCTGTTGAATGGTGCACTGAACTGGGAATGTATATCGATATTGACTGGCATTCAATCGGGAACCTGCAATACGGTTTGTTTCAAGATCCCATGTATAATACTTCTGTGCCGGAAACATTTAATTTCTGGCGGACTATTGCAGGACATTTTACCGGCAACAATACCATTGCCTTTTATGAACTGTTTAATGAGCCTACAAATTATTTTGGAAAACTTGGACCAATTTCCTGGGACTACTGGAAAAAGACTAATGAAGACTTAATTCAATTGATCAGGGCGTATGATAATGAAACTATTCCGCTTGTTGCAGGTTTTGACTGGGCATATGATTTAACACCTCTGCATATAGCGCCGATTAATGCTGAGAGAATAGGATATGTTACACATCCATACCCCGATAAAAGATCTGAGCCATGGCCTCCGAAATGGGATGAAGACTTCGGTTTTGCTGCTGACAAATATCCTGTAATCGCCACCGAAATAGGTTTTGCTACCCGGAATGCAAAAGTTAAAGAAGATTACAAGAAAGAAATTATTCCTTATCTTGAAGGCAAAGGAATCAACTGGCTCTGGTGGGTTTTTGATCCCGATTGGGGCCCGCCGATGTTTGAATCATGGGACACTTATAAATTAACTGAAGGCGGCGAATTCTTTAAAAAAGCAGTTCGTGGTGAATTAACAAAGTGAATTAAATCTCTGTGGTTCTCTGTGACTTCTCTGAGAACTCTGTGTAATGAATTTAAGGGGACACAGAGAGCACAAAGAACCACATAGCGCATATAAAAAATTTTATATATCCTATATTTCTTTAAATCTAAATAAGAAAAGAATGAATATTGAAAAAATTTATTTGTAAACCATATAAACTATACAACAAGATCCAGCATTACGCCTGGGGAACAAAGAATGAAAATGCATTTATTCCCAAATTTCTGAATGTCGATATTCAAAAAGATGTACCGTATGCTGAATTATGGATTGGAACTCACCCTAAAGCATCTTCTGAAATTGAAATTGATGGAAAGAAAATTGCTCTGGATGAAATAATCCGGAATTATAAAATAGAATGTTTGGGTGAATATGTATCAAAAAAGTTCGGAGGAAATTTTCCTTTCCTGCTTAAAGTTTTGTCTGCTGCAAACGCTCTTTCGATCCAGACCCATCCAAATAAATTCCAGGCTGAAAAATTACATAAACTGGATCCTCGAAATTATCCTGATGACAATCATAAACCTGAAATAGCAATTGCCCTTGATTCATTAATAGCAATTGCAGGCTTCCGACCTGTAAAAGAAATTCAGCATAACCTAAATCTTCTCCCGGAATTGAAAAATTTTGCTGAAGAGAAATTAATTTACAAAATAATAAAATCGAAAAATATTAAAGAAACAGAAGAATATATTAAAGAACTTTACAGCAATATTATGCTGAAGGCTGAAGAAGAAGAGAGCCTCTCTGAATGTATTGAGCAGATTGTTAATAGGCTCAGGGGAAAAGGCTCTTTAACTTTCGAAGAATCCCATTTTCTAGAACAATACAAATTATTTGGTGCTGATGTAGGATTATTTTCATTATTCTTTTTTAACATAATCGAATTAAAACCGAGGCAGGGAATTTTTACAGGAGCAGGTGTTCCTCATGCTTATATAAAGGGAAACATCATTGAGTGTATGGCAAATTCTGATAATGTCGTAAGGGCTGGTCTTACAAATAAATTCAAAGATGTAAAAACACTGCTTGAAATAATGAAATATGAATTCAAACAATATGATATTATTAATGCTGAGCAAAAGGCAGATGAAGTAAAATATAAGACCGATGCTGAGGAATTTGAAATTACATATTATAATAAACCTGCAGATTTCAATAAGAGTAATAATTCCGGGGGCAAACCTTCTATATATCTTGTAGCAAAAGGAGCTATTGAAATAAAATGGAATGTTAAAGAAAATATCAGGAGTGAAATCTATTCAAAAGGCGAATCATTATTTATTCCGGCGGTTTTAGGTGATTTTGAAATCTTTGCTAAAGAACCGGCAGAATATTTTGAAGTAATTATTCCGTAATCTGGATTAGCAGCTAATTTTTTTATGTAGTTTTTTTTAATAGCAGGACATCGTTATAACGACAATTAAATTAACTGAGATTAAAATTCTTTTATTTAGGGTTCGTTAAAATGAAAAAATTATTATTGTTATTCTTTTTATGCTCTGCTTTATTAATTGCCGGAGGAAATAAAAAGAAGCAGAAGATTATTTTGGATTGTGATTTTGGCGGTGATATAGACGATGCATTTGCAGTTGCACTTATATTAAGCTCTCCAGAATTTGAAGTCCTCGGGTTTGTAATGGATCATGGTAATACTATGCTTCGGGCCCGTACAATCTGTAAGCTGCTTTACGAAACCGGTAAACAAGATATTCCGGTAGTTGTCGGCAGACCTACCCCATCAATTGTCGGGGTGGATACATCAATTGCCGGATACACATATCAGTTTTACTGGTCTGAAGATTTTAATAAATTGAAACCTTCTCAGGCCAATGCTGCAGATTTCATAATAAATAATTTAAAGAAATATCCCAATGAAGTAATTCTGTTTACAGTCGGACCAGTATGCAATATTGAAGATGTTATTAAGAAGGATAAAAATGCTTTAAAGCTGGCAAAAAGAGTAGTCTCCATGTTCGGTTCTTTTTATATGGGATATAATTCAGGACCGGTTCCGGATGCTGAATGGAATGTGCGTGCCGATATAGAAGCTTCTAAAATATTTGTTTCTTCAGGTGCAGAATTAACATTTGCCGGACTTGATGTAACAACATTTGTAAAATTGGATGAGAAAAACCTTAACAGGCTTTTGTTCCGCCAGTCGCCCCTTACTAATGCTTTATGCGGACTTTATTCTTTATGGAGAAATGAAAGCTATGCTCAGCCCGAAGCAAATCTTTTTGATGTTGTAGCAGTTGGTTCGGTCCTCTGGCCGGAGTTATTTACAAGCCGTAAAACAAATATAAGAGTTGATGATAACGGTTATACTATCATTGATGATTCCAAAGAACCGAATGCCGAAATTTTAATGACAATAAATAAAGATGAATTTATAAAAAAGATTATGGACAGGTATCTAACCCAGAATCTTCACAGATAAAATATTACAAGCGACTATCATTTTTACTATATATTAAATCGTAGCATATGCCGAAGTTTAAACCCTTTATACCTCCAGTAAGTTATGAAAGAGCATCAAAAAAAGCAGATGCGGTTTTAAAGAAACTTACATTAAAAGAAAAAATAGAATTAATAGGCGGTCATAATCATTTTTATATAAAAGGAAATGAAAAGCATAATATCCCAGAGCTATATCTATCCGATGCAACCCAGGGTATTCATATAAGAAGAGATTTGCCTGATCCTCTGGAAAAATCGACTGCATTTCCGGCTCCCATATGTTTGACCTCAACATGGAACACAAAACTAGCCCGCGATTATGCAAAGTCGATCGGGGAAGAATGCAGAGCAGGAGGAATTGCAGTTCTGCTCGGCCCCGGAATGAATATTTGCCGTATTTCCCAATGCGGGAGAAATTTTGAGTATTTCGGAGAAGATCCTTTTTTGGCCTCAAGGATGATTGAGAATTATGTAGCGGGTGTTCAGTCAACCGGGACAATTGCTACATTAAAGCATTTTGTATGCAACAATACCGATTATCACAGACGTACCTCAAATTCTATTGTTGATGAAAGAACTCTCCACGAGATTTATTTGCCGGCTTTCAAAGCAGGAGCAGATGCCGGTGCTATGGCAGTAATGACTTCATATAATAAGCTTAACGGAGAATGGTGCGGCCAAAGTGAATATGCTATTAAACATCTTCTCAGGAAAGAGCTTGGATTTAAATGGCTTGTTATGACTGACTGGTGGTCTGTCTATGATCCGGTAAAAGTAATCAAATCAGGCCAGGATCTTGAAATGCCCGGGGTAGGGATGGATAAATTAGAATACCTCGGTGATATTTATGTTAAAAGTAATGCAAAAAAGCTGTTAGAAGAAAAGAAAATTTCAAAAGATGATATAAACCGGATGGCAAAAGATATTCTCAGAACAGAAATTGCTATGGGATTATTAAGAAGAAAAGTTAAGAATAAAAAGTACTTGCACAGTTATTCCAAACACGAAAAAATAGCGCTGCAAACAGCCCGCGAAGGGATTGTTCTTTTAAAAAATGAAAATAAAATTTTACCGATAAAGAAATCAACGAGAAAGAAAATTCTTTTAACAGGTAATTATGTTAATACAATTGCCAAGGGAGGCGGTTCTGCTGAAGTTGAAGGTTACAATTCAGTTACTATGCTTGATGCACTGAAAATAGAATTTCCCGGTAATATAGATTTAATAGAAAATCCGACGGATGAACAGGTAAGAAAAGCCGGTATTGTTATTTTAAGTATTGGTACTGATGACAGTGAAGGTTGGGACAGACCGTTTGAACTGCCGAACGAAGAAGAACAGAAAATTATCCGCTACACAAAATCAAATAGTCATATTGTAATTGTTGTAAATTCAGGAGGGGGGATTAAAATGACTGACTGGAGTAACCAGGCTGCAGCAATTATTTACTCCTGGTATCCCGGCCAGAACGGGAATAAAGCTCTTGCTGAAATTATTTCGGGTAAAATAAATCCGTCGGGTAAGCTGCCGATAACAATTGAAAAGGAATTTAAAGATTCTCCGGGATGTCCATACATTCCGGCAGGAGAAAAATTTTATGCCAACTGGGAAGATGATGCTGATCTGAATCACCCTGTAAATGATATTAAATATGAAGAAGGTGTATTTGCCGGCTACAGATGGTATGAATCTAAAAATATTGAACCACTATATCATTTCGGCTTTGGACTCTCATATACAAAATTCAAATACAGCAACTTAAAGATTGCAAAAAAATCTTTTAAAAAGGGAGACAAGCTTAAAGTAGAATTTTCAATTAAGAATTCCGGGAAGGCTGCGGGTTCCGAGATTGCACAGATTTATATTCACGATGTAAAAGCTTCAGTTCCAAGACCAGTTAAGGAACTTAAATCATTTCAAAAAGTTTTCCTCAAACCAGGTGAAAGTAAAAAAGTAAGTTTGGTTTTAAAAGAAAATGATTTTGCCTTTTGGGATATCAGCAAACATGGCTGGTATGCTGAACCGGGTTATTTTTATTTATTTATTGGTTCATCTTCAAACGATATCCATTTACATGCAAAAATAAAATTATTTGAATAAACCAGAAACGGATTGGAGTTCAATTATGTCTATGATAAAACATTATGCTAAAATTGCCTATTTAAAAATCATTCTTTTAATACTCTTAATTATCGGATTTACCGGATGTGAAAAGAGAATTAAAAAGAGTGAAATGGCAGCTGAAAAATCTTCATCGCCTAATATTATTTTTATCCTTGCTGATGATATGGGCTACGGAGATATGACTACCTACAATCCCGGATCAAAGATTTCAACTCCTAATATAGATAAGATGGCTGAAGATGGAATGAAATTTACCGATGCTCATGCTGCGGCTGCATGGTGCACACCTTCAAGATTTGGACTTTTAACCGGCCGGTACCCTATGAACAGAGATATGGATTGGACAAAAGGAAGCTTAATTACTCCGGACTTAACAACTATAGCAGAAGTATTAAAGAAGCAGGGTTATACAACCGGGTGCATTGGTAAGTGGCATTTAGGTTTCGATAATGTTGATGATTGGAGAGATTTTGATTACAGTAAACCTATTAAAGGTGGACCCGTAGACAAAGGATTCGATTACTTTTTTGGAATTCATGCTTCATTGGATATTGGACCTTATTTCTATATATATAACCGGCATACCGTTGAAGCGCCCACAGATTCAACTCCCGGCCACCAGAGTGATTATGTAACTAAACCGAAAAGAAAGATCGACACGCATGTGTTTTTCGGTACAAACAGCAGGATCAATTCTGTTCAGGGTGCGATGTGGAGACCGGGGAAAATTGCCCCTCATTTTAAATTTGAGCAGGTAACGCCTGCTCTGACCGATTCAGCATTAGCTTTTATTGAAAGAGAATCAAAAAATAACGGAACTCCCTTTTTCCTTTATTATGCAATGACCGGACCTCATACTCCCTGGGTGCCTTTAAAGCAATTCCAGGGTAAAAGCGGTGCAGGACCATACGGTGATTTTGTAATGGAAATTGATTATGAAGTCGGACGTATTGTAAAAAAGTTAAAGGATTTAAATATTTCTGATAATACGATAATTGTTTTTGCAAGCGATAATGGACCTGTCTGGTTTAAAAGAGATGTTGAACGTTATCATCATAGTTCAACTTACATTTACAGAGGAATGAAAGCCGATTTCTGGGAAGGCGGGCACAGAGTTCCCCTTATTATTGATTGGCCGGGTAATATAAAACGCGGGTATGATTAATAAGCAGATAGTAAGCTATACGGATATGCTTGCAACATTTGCCGATATCGGTGGGGCTAAACTGGATTCAAATGTTGCCCGGGATAGTTATGATATGAAATCTTTACTTCTGAATAATGGTATTTCAGAGCGAAATGTTATGCCTGAGCAGGATAAAACAATCAGGAAAGGAAACTGGAAACTTATATACGGATCCGGAATGGGGGATCTTCATGGCAACTATGGTGATGATGATTATGCAGAATTTCAAAAGATAAAATTTGAATTATATAACCTGGAAAAAGATCCTTCTGAAACTACTAGTCTTTATAATAAATTTCCGGAAAAAGTAGATTCGCTAAAATTTTTAATGAAGCAATTAGAGAAAAGAGAATTTCAGGATATTAAAAAATAATTAAAGCAATGTTGAAAAAACTAAATTTTATAAATTTCCTCGCACTAGTATCTATTGTTCTATCATTGAATTCATGTGCAAACAAAATGTCTGATAATATACAATACCGTTGGGTAAGTTCTGATTTCGGAGGAGGAGGATATGTTACCGGATTGATCCAGAATCCTGAAAATCAGAATATTCTTTATATCAGAACAGACGTTGCCGGATTATTTAAAAGTGTTGACGGCGGTAAAAGCTGGAAAGCAATAAATAACGGAATGACTGAAGGATACCATCATAACGTTGAATCCTTTGCAATAAGCAGGATGGATCCGGATGTCTTATTCCGTGCATCGGGAGAAGCACGCGGGCATGAAATGGTCTCTGCCATTCATAAAACCACGGACCGAGGTAAAACCTGGAAACTTGTAACCGGGGGACCGGATTTTTTCGGTAACGGTGATATAAGGTATTACGGAGAAAAGATTGCCGTTGATCCTTTTGATAAAAATTTTGCTGCAGCTGCAGGCAATACCAGGGGTATCTGGGTAAGCTATGATGAAGGTGAAACATGGAAATATTCCGGCCTTAAAGGAGAACCTTTTTGCTGCTTAGCATTCAATCCTTATGTTAAAAACAAACTTTATGCTGCAACTCTGGATTCACTTCCTTTCGCCGACTATCTTTATCCGGATGGTTCTTATAAAAGAAAAAAGATTGGAAGATTATTCCTTTCAACAGACAAAGGAAAGACATGGAAGAAGATATTTGAGAAAAAAAATATAAGCTTTACAAACCTCGTGTTCGGAAAAGATAATCCTCTTGTTATTTTAGCTACTTTTAGAAATGATGGAATATACAAATCAACTGACGGCGGAAGAACCTTTGTAAAGAAAACAAGTAATTTCGGGATGTCGGATTTTTCGACTATTTGTTCCGCCCCCTATAATAGCTCTGTTTATTATGCTGCAATATGCCAGTATCCGTCTCCTGATAATTATGCAGGTGTTCCGCTGTGTTGTTCGACAGATAAAGGTGAATCCTGGAGTCTTATAAAGAAAGATTATAGATGGAGTGATTTTAAGAATTTTCCTTCACAATATAATCGTCCCGAGCAAATCGGGTGGGCACTTTCTAAATTTATTGTTGATGAGAAAAACCCGGAAAAGTTTTATCTCACCGACTGGTTTGGAATATGTACGAGTGAAGATTCATGTAAAACCTGGGATGCAAATTATTATAAAGGAATTGGAAATATTTGTCTGGAAATGATAGCTGCAGATCCGGTAGTACCTGGAAAAGCAATGTTTGCCGGAGCTGATGGTCAACCATGTTTAAGCTTCGACAGCGGCAAATCATATTTTGCATTACCGGCACTTGATGCTGAAGAAAATTATTATTGCAGCTCTGTTATATGCCCGTCAAAGTTCATAACAGGACTAATGGTTTACGGTGTAACAAATAATTCACAGAGGCTCAGTGCGATATGCCGAACGGAAGATAACGGAAGAAATTGTAAGGTTGTTTTAAAGCTGACTAAAGGATTATTTGTTCAGGCAATAAAAGAAGATCCTTTTCATAAAGGAACATTTTATTCATATATTGACGGATCTGTTGATGATGGCGCAGGCCTATATAAATCTGTTGACCGGGGAAAAAGCTGGAACAAAATAAACATCACAATTCTTGATAATTTTAAAACTCTTCCTGTACGAAAGAAGTTTATTGAAGGTGAATTGTTAGCAGTAACATTTTACCAGGTGAAAAATGTTTGCGGTACTAATCAATTATTATGCATCGATCCGACAAGGGAAGGAACAATTTATTTTGGTGAAGCTGATAAAGGAATATTCACCACTTTCGACGATTGTAAAACATGGCAGATTCTAGGAAAGGGTTTGCCATTTGGAAGAGATACTGCGTCAGTTTTAAATGTGATTAAAGCTGATACTGAAAGACCGGGATGGCTATATGCCGGATTTATACATGAAGGATTATGGAGAAGTAAAGATTATGGTAAATCATGGTCGAAGCTTTTCCCCGAAGAAAATAAAATATTTAATGCAACCTCAGTTGCCGTCGGAGGTCCTTCGGGTAATGAAATATATGTAGCCTGTGAACCAATGTATTGGTCAAGAGCCGAGTCTTCAGTTTATGCCAGTTTTGATACAGGAAATACATGGACTAATATTTACGATAAAACTCTTGGTTCTCTCCGCTGGAAGGGTATTGATGTTGATAATAAAACGGGGATTCTATATGGTGTTACCGACGGCAACTCAGCTTTTTATGCAGAAAGAATTAAATAACATTTGCCGGTTACCTTAAAGGTGACCGGCACATTGATAAGATAATCTGAAAATTTTTAATTGGAAAAAATATGAAAAATGAATTCATACTCTTTTTAATTACAGCATTTATAATCAGCACTTCATATGGAAAAACAAATTATAAAAATGATTCGGAAGTAACTGCTTATCCGGCTATACCGGGTTTAATAACGAGTGATTTATATTCTGTTGAAGTTAACGGCAAAAAAATCTGGACTGAGAAATTCAGAACGAACATAGATATAAGTAAACTGCCGGACTGGTTTATTGAACCTTATACAAAAATTCAGCAGGAGATCCACCAGGCAAGTTTCTCATGTAAAGGTAAAATAGAAATTTCAGTTAGTATTCCCGATTCAATAAAAAGTGTTTCCATTCATCCGCTAAGCAGGAAAATTAAAAAAGAAATAAAAGGAAATAAATTAACTTTTACTTTGCCCGGACCTGATAAGTTATATGTCCGGATAAATGATTTACCTGCTTTATTCATATTTGCCAATCCAACTGAAGATGAAAAAATCTCTCCGGATGATCCGGGGGTTCATTATTTCGGTCCTGGTGTTCATAAGCCCGGTTATATTACATTAAAAAATAATGAAACTGTATATTTAGCTCCCGGTGCAATAGTTTATGGCGGGATCCGGGCTGACAGCGTTAATAATATCAGGGTTGTCGGCCGCGGCATTCTGGATGGAGATAATAAGTTCGGGCAAATGGTTCTGGTTAAAAATTGTAAAAACGTTCTGGTTGATGGAGTAATGATCCGGAATGGGGACGGATGGACTAATACACTTATGAACTGTGATGATTTGAAATATAAGGATGTAAAAGTGATCAGTTTCGGACCGGGGGGTGACGGAATAGATCCTCTTAATTCCAGGAAAGTTACGATCTCTAACTGCTTTTTACGGTGTACCGATGACTGCATCGCTATAAAAGCCCCTGAACACAACCAAAATGTAAAAGATATTTTAGTTGAAAATAATACAATGTTCGGGTTTGCTTTCAGCGATGGTGTTACTATCGGTTTTGAAACAAATACAAAATCAGTCAGCAATATTACGGTTAGAAATTGCGATGTAATACTTGCACGCGGCGGTAGCCGGGTAGATGGTCACAGCGGCTTCAGTATAATTTGTGACGGTCCGGCAGTTATCAAAGATATTCTTTATGATAATATTCGTGTTGAAAACTCAGAAATAAAACTTTTTGAATTAAATGTTACAGATGGTACTAAATATGGAATTGATCCTCCCGGGCATATAAAAAATATTAAATTGAAAAATATTTCATGGGCTGTCGAAAAACCGATTGTTTTAAAAGGATATGATAAAAATCATCGCATACAGGATGTTACTTTTGAGAATTGCACTGTCGCAGGTGAACCATTACGCAAGGTTCAGAAAAGGATAATGCAAATTGGAAATTTTGTCGACAATGTAACTGTAAAATAAAATTATTTTTAAAGATAAAAGCACAAAGGAATATTTTATGTCCGATCAAATAACATTTGGAATTATTGGTGCAGGAATGATTGGAGATGTGCATATTAATACCATAAAAAATGACGGCAGGGGAAAAGTAAAATGGATTGCCGCAGCGACACATGAAACATTAACAAAAAAATCAGCAAAGCATAATATTAAATCCAGAACCCTGGATTATCATGAAGTTTTGAATGATCCTAAAGTTGATGCTGTCGTAATTGCTTCTCCGCCTTTCACTCACCTGGAAATAACTCTTGCAGCAATTGAATCAGGAAAACATATTCTGCTTGAAAAACCAATGACAGTAAGTAAGGATGAAGCAAATGAAATAATAGAAAAAACCAAATCATATAATAAAGTGATCCTTGAATGCAGCTGCAGGCATGCAAGGCTTCAGCCTAAATTCAGATTAGTTAAGAAAATGATAGAAGACGGAAAGCTTGGTAAAATTTATCATATTCACCATAATCATCTTATGAGAAGCACATTTATTGAATATAACCCGGCTGGCAAATGGGCACTCGATAAATCGAAAGCGGGAGGCGGGCCATTCCTGGACTGGGGTGTTTACGATCTTTCTTTTCACCTGGGATTACTAAATGATGAACCTAATCTTAAAGAAATGAAATCTTTTACGAGAGGCGGATTAAAACTTTTTAAAGAGAAAGATATTAAGCAGAATATCGAAGAACATGGTGCGGCATTTATGGAATTTGATAACGGCTTAACCTATTATTATGAACGCGGTTCCGGAGTGCATTGTGAAGTGCCTAATGAAACACGTATTTACGGAACAAAGGGAAGTTTACGATTCGGGTATTGCTCGTGGGATTCTCCTTTACTGGATTACTTTTATATCGATAATGACGGAAATGAAAAACAGGATAAGATTGAAGTTGATATGTCGGAACATTCCGATGATAACCAGGAATTGATGAGGCATTTTCTCGATTGTATCTTCAATGGCACCAAACCAATGATGGCTCCGGCGCTTGCCGGCAAACATTTGGATATCCTGTTTAAAATATTATCTGATTAAATTTATAAACGGGAACATGAGAAGAGAAATCTTAATTAAAATGAATTTTGGAGCGAAGAGTTTATGAGAAAATTAGTTCTTCTCATATTGTTTTTAAGTCTGCCTGGTTCAATATTCCCGCAGACAAAATCTGATTCAATTAAACTTTTGGTGAGATTGGATGATATCGGGCTTACCCGGGAGGTTAATAAAGCTGCCTCAATGATTCTTGATACTGGTTTACCGTTAAATGTGAGTGTTTTATGGCCGGCTCCCTGCTGGAAAGACGCAGTTGAAATACTTAAGAATTATCCTGATGTGATTGCCGGTGTTCATTCAGACATAAACTGTGAATATAAGGATTATAAATGGGGACCAATTATTGGAGCAGAGAAAGCACCGAGCCTGGTTGATAGTGAAGGTTATTTCCGGTCAGATTTTGTTGCAGACTGGAGTAAGCTGATTAATCCGCATGAGATGGAATACGAAATTAAAGCGCAGGTGAAAAGAGCAGAAAAATCGGGATTGAATGTTCTTTATATTGACGGTCATATGGCCGGGCCGTTATATGAAAAGAAAGATAGAGAGATAGTTGAAAAGATAGCGAAAGAATATGGACTTGGTGTTGAAACATCATTCAAAACTCTGGATGCTTCGGTCAAAGATGATCTTGATTCTGCAAAAGTTATTGACAATATGGTAAATACAATTAAAAATTTTAAACCGGGAAAATTATATTTAATGATAATTCATCCGTCTTTAGATGACTCATTGATGCATAATATGATATTTGATTCACAAAAAGAAGGTCCTGGCATTGGTCCTTATAGATACAACCTTGTCAGAGCTTTTCTCTCATCAAGAGTACAAAATTTGTTAAAAAGTATGCCTATAAAACTCGTAACGTATAAAACATTAATAGATGAAGAAATTACCAGGTAGCATCCGGGAATTGATACTTACATTCCCCGACAACTCTCTGAATCATTTCATTAAAAAATAATTTTAGATTTTTTTAATTTCGCGATGCTTCTAAAATCATAAATCTTTTTTCTTAAATCAGAATATTTAATTGAAAATTGTTCTTTTCACTCATCCCAGTTTTTCCCCCATGTTTTCGAAGGCCCAGGTCCCATTTTGATTTTTATAACTGCGCCGTTTTTAATATCATCCTGGGTAAACCATGATTTGTTCCATTCTTTTCCGTTTATTCTACATGACTGCACATATATATTATCCCTGGATACATTTTCACCTTCAATTACGATTTGCTTATTGTTTTCAAGAGTAATTATAGTCTTATCGAATTTTGTTCCGTTTATATAATATAAATTTTGTCCGGCATTTGGGAAGAAACCGATAGACGAAAATATATACCATGAACTCATGGCACCGCTGTCATCATTACCCGGATATCCTCTATCTGTGAACTTTTCATTCATCAGCTTAGTTTTCCAGTAACCTGTTAAATCAGGTCTGCCGGCATAATGATAAGCCTGGACTGCAAGAAATGCCGGTTCATTTCCATAATCAACCAATCCATTTTTAAAACCGTAATTCAATCTTTTGACAAATTCATCTTTACCGCCCATTAGCTTAACCAGCTTTGGAAACTGATGCGGTACAAAATATGAGTAGGTCCAGGAACTTGCTTCATAGAAATACCTGTGCCATGAGCCCCAGTTCTTTTCGGGATCAATTTTAATGAAATTTCCATCTTTTGATTTCGGAACAATGAATCCGCTGAATCCATCGCTTTGCTGTTCCGGGTCCCAGAGTGCTATCCATTTTTTACTCCGATCAAGATAATTTTTATAATCATCTGTCTTTCCCAAACCTTCTGCAATTTCAGATGCACAATAATCATTATAAGCATATTCAAGTGTTTGAGAGCAGGACATTATACCTGCGGGGATCCATCCTTGGCTTTTATACTGCGACATAACTGAATCGATATTATTATTTTTCTTCATTCCCTGAAATCCCAACCGTTCAAAATCGGCATCATGTTTTACGACTTTATATGCATCTTCCCAATTAATACCGGTTAATCCTTTTACATATGCATCTGCAATTACATTATCAACATTATTCCCTCCTTGTTCGGCGAACATATCTATTCCGGCTATAAAAGCATCTTTAGTTACTCCGTTTATTTTTAATCTTTCAATAAATGAATTGATATTATCACGGACAACCTGCGGTTTAATTATCAGCCAAAGAGGAAAAGCCGTACGCCATGTATCCCAAACGGCATACTCATCATCCCAAATTATTGCATTGTCCGGGTAGCCCATGATATCATTTGTCCTGTCCCGGGGCATCAGCATTGCATGATACATCGCAGTATAAAAAAGAGTTTTACTGTAATCATCAGCACCTTCAATTTTTATCTTGCCCAGGTTTTCATTCCATTTATTTATTGCATTATTTTTTACTTTATCGAAATCCCAACCAGGAATTTCCCTTGCCAGCCAGTATTCCGCCTGTTTAATGCTTTTTAATGAAACACCTATTTTCATGCAGATAGTTTCACTTTGTAAGGTTGAATAATTTACAAATGCACCGATTCTATCATCTTCATTAATCAACTTGGATTGCGTACTTTCATTTAAGATTTTCTTGTTATGCCAGGTTCCGAAGGCAGCAGGAATTTTACTAAATTCTGCACAGAAGAAAACATAGTAATCTCCATTGCCGAATCCGCCTGAATATTTTCCAAATCCTGTTATTTTATTCTTTTCCAGGCTGTCTATACTAACTACGCCTTCTGAAAAAGTACCTCCGATGTATGGTGCAATATCCATAGGAATATTATGGGTAACATCGATAATGATATCCGCACTATCTGACTCAGGAAATGTAAACCGGTAGATTGCCGAATGTTCAGCCGGAGTGAGTTCAGTTTTAATATTGTACCGTATTAAGTTAACAGAATAATAATAGGCCTTTGCAATTTCATCTGATTTTGGAGAATCATGATCAGCTTCGCCGGTAGACAATCCGATCTGAGGTGAAACAAGAATCTGGCCGTATTTACCCCATCCTGTTCCGCTCACTTGCAGTTGACCGAAACCGCGTATAGGCTGATCAGGTGCATATCCGTCGTGGGCTCCACCAGGTGTTTGAGGACTCGGGTTAATCGAACTGAAGGGAAGCTGAGGTCCAATCACACAGTTGCTAACTGAATCAAGTACTCCGATGAAAGGATTAATATAATCAACAAGATTATCTGCCGTTTGAGCATTAATAGATAATTGTAGAAAAAATAAAACAAAAAAAGTCATTATCTGTTTCATAAAAAAGACTAATTTTATTGAGGGAAAAAAGAGATTTCATGCAAATAAAATAGAAAGATTGTAAATGATATACAATAATTATTGCCGGGTAGTATTCTGATAAATCCTTAGCCAGGCTTTTAATAAATTTTTTAATTGAAAAAGCATGACTGTAGAAGCGGATTAATTCAGCAAGAGAAAACGTATCTTTAATTAATAATCAACGCAGCATAGTAATGGTAGTTTAACTCCTCGGGAGGACTGAGTAATACAGAATAATTTTCATATAATCCGTCCTGAATATTTTTTTTGAATAAACTAATTTTTAATTTTAACTTATAGATAAAAATGAAACCGAAATTACCTTTTTCAAAAAAGATCCCTGCATTTATTACTGCAGTAATTACGCTGCTTTTCCCGGTACTGTTGTCTGCACAAACCGAAACATTATGGATAGGGAAGTCTGTTGATTTCAGCCATGGAAAATTAAAAATAAGTGAAAATAAAAAAATTCTTGTTTTTGAAGACGGAACACCATTCTTTTATCTTGGCGATACTGCATGGGAATTATTTCACAGACTCAATAAGGAAGAAGTTGAGAAATATATTGATAACAGAAGAAGCAAGGGCTTCACTGTTATTCAGGCTGTAATTCTGGCCGAACTGGATGGTTTAAATACTCCGGATGCTTATGGTGATAAACCTCTGATAGATAACGATCCTCTTAAGCCTGATGAAAAATATTTTGAGTATGTTGATTGGATTATTAAGGAAGCTGAAAGTAAGGGGTTATTTATCGGACTTCTTCCTACATGGGGAGATAAAATTGATCTTCAAAGCTGGGGTAAAGGACCTGTAATATTTAATAAGGATAATGGTTATAAATATGGTCAATGGATTGGTAACAGGTACAAAAATTGTCCCAATATTATATGGATTAATGGCGGTGACCGGAGCGGCGGCGGAGATAATTTCTCTGTATGGAATGCAATTGCACTGGGTATCAAGTCAGTAGATAAAAATCATTTAATGACATTTCATCCGAATGGCGGAGCCAGTTCTTCTCAATGGTTCCAGACTGTCTCCTGGCTCGATTTTAATATGGCACAGACGGGACATTGCGATCGAACATACTCAACAATAAACCAGCTGATTGTAGGTGATTATAATAATAAAACTGTAAAACCCTGCTTTGATGGAGAACCACCGTACGAGGATCACCCGGTATGCTGGAACCCGGAAGTACTTGGCTGGCTGGATCAGGCAGATGTTCGTCAGAATGCATACTGGAGTTTATTCAGCGGTGCGTTCGGGCATACTTACGGATGTCATGGTATATGGCAGTTCTATGCTCCCGGCAGAGAACCTGTAAGTTTTGTTCGGCATTACTGGTATGATGTAATGGATCTTCCCGGTGCATTCGATATGTTAAATGTACGCAGACTTGTAGAATCAAGGCCGTTTCTTAACAGGGTACCGGCGCAGAATTTAATTGCGAAAGATTTTTATTCTCCTGAGGCTGAACGTATTGTAGCAACCCGGGGTGATGGTTATGCTTTCGTATATACTCCAACAGGCCGGGCACCGGAAATTAATCTTGATGAGCTTGGATTTAATGAAGCAAAAATTTTCTGGTTTAATCCGCGGACAGGTGAGAGTCAGTTTGTTGAAACAATAAAATGCAAAGGATATAAGAAATTTTCCCCTCCTTCTTCAGGAAGAGGAAATGACTGGATTTTAGTACTGGATGATTCCTCAAAAAATTTTACTTCGCCAGGTAAATAATATCTTTAGGAGATAAAATGAAACCAGGTTTAGCCGGAGCAATAATAACTGCTGTAATGTTCTTCTTTTGTGCAGCCGTTCTGGCACAAAGCCGGGAGAGACACGGGAGGTTAATGGTCTCAAAAATTAATCCTCACTTACTTTCCTATGAAAATGGTACACCCTTTTTCTGGCTCGGTGATACCGGCTGGGCTTTGTTTGAAAGACTAAACCGGGATGAAGTCAAATATTATTTTAAAAAAAGAAAAGATCAGGGATTTAATATAATTCAGGCAGCTTTATTGTTTGATATAGATGGATTAAATGCTCCTAATGCCTATGGTGATACTCCTTTAAAAAATCCTGATTCGGTTGTTCCTGATGTTACACCCGGTAATTCATTTATGGATTCTAAGGAATATGATTACTGGGATCATGCTGATTATATAATACAGCAGGCTGCAAAAGCAGGTTTGTATATCGCGGTCTTACCTTGCTGGGGTGAGTATGTACTTCCGCGTGAACATAATAAAGCTTTGTTCAAAACAGCAGCACAAGCATATAATTATGGAAATTTTGCGGGGAAAAGATATCGTGCTTATAATAATATTATTTGGGTCTTGGGAGGAGACAGGCTTCCTGATGAAAAACCGGATGGTGTAAAAATTTGGCGGGCAATGGCTAAGGGAATTGCTGATGGAGTAAACGGAGTTGATAATCAAAATGGAAAGACAGATTACTCAACAACCTTAATGACTTATCATTGCTTTGATTCCTCTTCAAAATGGTTCCAGAATGATCCCTGGCTCGATTTGAATATGTGGGGATCATACCATATTGATTATAATAATCCGCGGAATTATAAACTTGCTGAAGCTGACTATAAACTGGAACCGGCTAAACCAACAATTAATGGAGAGGCATCCTATGAATATCATCCGGTAAATTACCTGGAAAATAACGGACGCTTTACACCATATGATGTCCGTCAAAGTGCATACTGGTCTGTATTTGCCGGAGCCTGTGGATTTACATATGGATGTAATCCTGTCTGGCAGTTTTATGATAAAGGCCGCGAACCGCAGATTATGGCAAAGAAATACTGGGAAGATGCTTTAGATGCTGAAGGTGCAGATCAAATGAAATTTCTGAAGAGCCTGATCAAGTCAAGACCTATGTTGGATTTAAAACCAATGCAATCTATACTTATTAAATCTCAGGATTCTTACCTCCAACATTGTCAGGCAATATCAGGAAAAGACTTTGCTTTTATTTATATATCCGAAGGTTATGGTCAGAAAATTCAGATGGGTAAAATCTCCGGTAAAAATATAATTGCCTGGTGGTTTAATCCAAGGAACGGAGAAGCAGTTAAAATCGGAGAATATAAAAATTCTGGTGAAGTTGAATTTACACCGCCGGGAATATCAAAAGAATTAACCTGGCTAAGAACCGGGCGCGGTTGTGACTGGGTTTTAGTTTTGGATGATGCTTCAAAACATTATCCAGCTCCGGGAGAAAATTCTTTATTATCAAATTAGAAATTATTTGCAATTAAATCATGAAATAATTTAAACATGAAAACATTTTTAAAAATTATTTTTGCCGTAATATCATTAACTTTTTGTTCATTTGCTCAGCGTTACATTGGAGAGGCCAATCCTGGAGCAATTGTTGTTGAAGGAAATGCGCGATTTGAAATTCTTACTCCTCACATAATAAGAATGGAATGGAGTGAAGATGGAAAGTTTGAAGATCATGCTTCATTAACATTCACAAACAGAAAACTGCCGGTTCCGGAATTTAATAAAACCATAATAACCGACGAATTAGTAATCTCGAACGATGTGTTTGAATTACATTATAAATTAAACAGCGGAAAGTTTAATGAGAAAAATCTTAAAGTGTCTTTTCATGCGGGTGAAAAGAGTGATACCTGGAGACCGGGGAAAGTAAATGACGGCAATCTTCTCGGTACTTATCGTACACTTGATGGTATCAACGGGGCAACTGATCTGGAACCCGGTTTATTATCCCGTGAAGGATGGACATTAGTCGATGACAGCAAACGTCCTCTTTTCGATAACAGCGATTGGCAATGGGTAATGCCGCGGCCTGAAAAAAATGAACAGGATTTATATCTTTTTATGTACGGCAGTCAATATAAAAATATCTTAAAAGAATTCACTGAAGTTGCAGGAAAAATTCCCCTCCCTCCAAAATTTGCATTTGGATACTGGTGGAGCCGCTACTGGAAATATTCAGATCAGGATTTTAAAGAACTGATAAATGAATTTAAAATTCATGATGTTCCTTTGGATGTGCTGGTTATCGATATGGACTGGCATATTGTAAATAAACCTGCATGGTTTAAGAATGGAGAAAGATTAAAAGATCAGGCCGGCCAGCCGTATGGGTGGACAGGCTTTACATGGAATAAAGCTGTTTTTCCGGATCCTCAAAAGTTTCTTGCTTATACTGATAAGCTGCATCTTAAAACATGCTTAAACTTACATCCTGCTTCCGGCATTCAGCCGCATGAAGAAATCTATCCTGAATTTGCAAGGGCAATGGGACAGGATCCTTCAAAAAAGAAATATGTTCCTTTTGATATTACAAATAAAAAATTTGCTGAGAATTATTTTAATCTGATTCTTCATCCCATGGAAAAAGAAGGAATTGATTTCTGGTGGCTCGACTGGCAGCAATGGAGCACAACAAAAATAGAAGGGGTCAATCCGACCTTTTACCTGAATTATGTGCACTTTACCGATATGGAGAGAGAAGATACTAAACGTCCTTTACTTTACCACCGGTGGGGCGGTCTGGGAAATCATCGGTATCAAATCGGATTCTCAGGTGATACTCATATTACATGGCAGTCATTGGATTTCCAGCCTTTCTTTACTGCAACGGCTTCCAACGTTTGCTACGGTTACTGGAGCCATGATATCGGGGGCCATTACGGTGGCGATAAAAAGAATTCTGAATTGTATACAAGATGGATTGAATGGGGAATATTCAGTCCGGTTCTAAGGACTCATTGTACAAAAGACAGGGAAATTGAGAGAAGGATCTGGGCATATAAACCGGAATATTTTAACATTATGCGTAATGCAATAAAACTGAGATATTCCTTAATCCCTTATATTTATACTGAAGCACGCTATGCATATGACAGCGGTGTTTCAATTCTCCGCCCCATGTATTATGATCATCCTTCAGAAGAAATTGCATATAACCTGAAACACCAATATATGTTTGGAAATGACCTTATTGTTGCCCCGGTAACTCATCCTGCAGGTAAGGACAGTTCCGGGAACGACAGCTTATTTACTATGCAGAAAGTCTGGCTGCCGGAAGGGAATTGGATCGAATGGTTCAGCGGTACTTTATTGAAAGGAAATAAAATATACAGCAGGCCTGCCTGCCTTGAAGATATTCCTGTTTATGTAAAGGAAGGGGCAATCATTCCAATGCAGAAAGATGTTAATAATACTGCAGATAATAACGGGGATTTGTTAATATTAAATATTTTCCCCGGTGAAAACGGAAGTACAGGAATATATGATGATGCCGGGAATGATGATAATTATAAATCCGGCCGGTTTACTTTTACTAATGTGAGTTTTAAGAAAAACACCGGTAATGAAATCTCTGTAGAAATTAAACCGGTTGAAGGTGAATTTGAAGGAATGCCTCTTAAGAGAAAGTATGAGATACGGTTTCCGCTTTCATTCCCGCCCGAGAATGTAATTATTAACGGAATTAATTGTACCTATAAAGAAGACAAGAGTAATAATTCCTGGAATTATGACGGAAACACATTTACAACTTTAATCTATTCAGATACTTTTTCAGTTCATACTCCTGTTAAAATTGATGTAAGGTTTATGAAAGGAGATCTGAATGCGTTATCCGGCAGAAAGAAACAGATTAATAACTTAATAAAACTTGCACGATTTGTGAATGGAGGTGATTACTGGAAAAAAGGCTGGAACGAGGGGGAATCTAATTCAGATGATATAAATATTTTTGCAGAAACAGGGGATAGAATTACTTTGAATCCCAAATCAATTACAAAAGAGATGGATAATTTTAATAAAGGATTTCCCGGTTTAATTAAAGAAACCGATGCACAGGATAAAAATCTACCTGCTTTAATTCCTTATCTGGAATTAATAAAATCATCTAATTGATTAATAAAAAGTTTTATGTATATGATTGAAATATCCGTCTTCATTTTGATAAAGAATCAAATTAACTACAAATACTGGGAGAAACAATGAGTGAAGGAATTAACAGAAGAGAATTTATTTTTAAAGGTACAGCTGCATTAACAGCTTTACCTCTGGTTAATTTATTCGGAAATACATTATTCCACTTGAATGACGAACTTCCGAATATCATTTTAATTTATGCTGATGACCAGGGATATGCGGATGTCGGGGTCTTTGGAGCACAAGGGTTTTCAACTCCTAACCTGGATAAACTGGCCGACAGTGGAATTCAATTTAAGGATTATTACAGTGCTGCACCAACCTGTACACCTTCGCGCGCAGCATTGCTGACGGGCTGTTATCCTGTTCGTGTAGGGCTGCCTTTTGTTATCGGACCGAAAGGGCCTGACTGGACAAAGGGGAAAGACAAAATCGGACTTGATCCAAAAGAAACAACAATCGCGGATATGTTAAAACAAAAAAACTATGCTACATGCTGTATCGGGAAATGGCATTTGGGTGATAAAAAAGAATTTCTTCCGCCGGAGAATGGATTCGATTATTATTTTGGATTACCATACAGTCATGACATGAATAAAGATAATGATCCCAGGTACCCCGATCTTCCTTTAATTGAAAATGAAAAAGTAATTGAGATTAACCCTGATCTGAGCCAGCTTACAAAAAGATATACTGAAAAAACTCTGCAATTCATAGATAAGAATAAAGAACATCCTTTCTTTATATACCTTGCTCACAATATGCCTCATGTTCCGCTTTTTGCTTCTGCTAAATTTAAAGGAAAATCAAAACGGGGTTTATATGGGGATGTTGTTGAGGAAATCGATTGGTCTGTAGGCGAAATAGTTAAAAAACTAAAAGAAGATAATATTTATGAAAACACAATTATGATTTTTACGTCAGATAACGGTCCATGGCTTATATACGGTAATCATGCCGGTTCAGCCGGGTTACTTCGTGAAGGTAAGTTTACTACTTTTGAAGGGGGACAAAGAGAACCCTGCATCATCAGCTGGCCGAAGAGAATTCCTAAAGGAGTTGTTTCAGATGAAGTATTTTCATCAATAGATTTTCTGCCTACATTCGCTGCTATTACCGGATCAGCACTGCCTGATAAAAAAATAGACGGAAAAAATGCCTTGCCGCTCTGGTTAAATAAACCGGATGCAAAAGATACTCATGAAGCATTGTATTTCTATGCTGAATCCGATTTGCAGGCTGTCAGGTGGAAAAAATGGAAGCTCCATTTTCCGCATGAATATAATTCAGTCAAAGTTCCCGGAAAGGATGGAAAGCAGGGGACAGGTATTGAAAAAAAAATAGGGCTTTCATTGTTTGATCTTTCAAAAGATCCCGAAGAAAAAGTAAATGTTGCAGATAAACATCCTGATATTGTCAGTAAGATGTCGGAAATGGGGAAGACTTTTGATATAGAATTAAAAAAAGATGCGAGACCCTGCGGAAGGGTTGAGGAATAAGTGCTCACGTTAAACAAAACTTTTGGAATTATGGAATAATGGAGAGGCAATGTGAACAGTAAGGATTTGTCATGCTGAACCTTGTGCTGATGAAAATCAGTATTGATTCAGCATCTGTTTTTATGCAATAAACGCTTAGTTAGATTCCGGGTTAAACCCGTAATGACAGCTTTCACAAAGCCTCCGGAACAATGGGATCCATCATGTTAAAATTAATTTCTGCGGCTCTCTTTGAAATCTCTGAGGTCAATATGCAGCTGATTTATTTAAAAGCAACACTGAGTTTAAGAAGAATCACAGAGAGCAACAAAATTAAAACAGGATCGGATAAAATAATCGGATTAAGTAATAATAATTATGCAAATAATTTTAACAATATTAAAATGAGTTGAAGTTAAATGAAATCTAAAATTTTTTTCTTGCTTTCACTAATTTTTGTATTTACAACAAATATTCATGCGAAAAAAATATTTGAAAAATATTCGCAAGGTAAAGTTTATAAATGCTGTAAATGGGATGTTGTAGATATTTCATTTCATGAAAAAGCAAAAATCGAAAAACCGTTTGACATTGTCTTCGGCTTGACCGCAGTAATGCCGGATGGAAGCACAAAAGATATTCCCGGTTTTTATAATGGCGGCAATGAATATCTTCTTAGAATAAACCCTGATGAAATTGGTTCCTGGGATTTTTTAACATATTCGGATTTGAAGGATCTCTCCGGATTAAAATTTAGTATGGCTGTAAAAGAAAATCCGGACACTGATCAGCATGGACCAATTGTTATTTCAGCAAAAAACCCGGGGAAGTTTGAATATGCTGACGGTAAGCCATACTTTCTGCAGGCATACGAACTTGACTGGCTCTTTGCCCTTGATGCTGATAACCCCGACGGTATTCCGAAAACACGAATGCTTCTGGATACAATAGCCGGTTATAATTTCAACCAGATAATAATGAATGTATACGCTTATGATGTTGACTGGAAGAAAGATCCTTTATTAAATAAAGAATATGATTACGGATCGCCAGATATTTATCCTTTTGGAGGCACAAATTCAAAACCTGATTTTTCAACTTTGAATACCGTATTTTTTCAAAAACTGGATAGGGTAATTGAATACCTTAATAGTAAAAATATAATTTCACATCTAATGATTTATGTCTGGAACAAAGAAGTTAACTGGCCGCCGATGTATTCACCGGCTGACAACAGGTATTTTGAATATGTAATTAAGCGGTATGAAGGATATCCGAATATAATCTGGGATATATCGAAAGAAGCACTCTCTTATGGCCGATGTGATATGAATTATGTAACAGACAGAATTCAGCGAGCCAGGAAATTTGATGCATATAAAAGATTATTAACTGTCCATGATTACAGGTATTGTGAGAAATATCCCGGTAAGGTTGATTTTATTTCTATCCAATATTGGGGTACAGACTTATATGAAAAAATGCTTTCAATTAAAGAACTGCATGGAGGTGAGCCCGTCTTTAACATAGAACACGGCGGCTATGAAAAGGGAATTTATGAAGTATTTAATGGTGATTATACTGATCCTGCTGCCTGTTTATGGAGAAATTATCTTTGTGCTTTCGGCGGGAGCTATTCTACCTATTACTGGCAGAATACTGCCTGGTATTTAGTAATTCCTGAACCAATGCAGCTACCGGAAAAACAAAGACCTCATTTCAATTATTATAAAAATTTTATACGGTTTTTTACCGGGCATCATTTTGAAAATCTTCAGCCGGTGAAAGGCATTTCATCTTCCGGATGGTGCCTGGAAGATAAATTAAATAACACTGTTTTGATTTTAATCCCTGAAGAAAATTCAGGTATAAGTATTACCTTAAATGGTTATGCTGGGAAGAATGCTTCTTTGAAATTATATAATCCTTTGACCGATAATTATTCTGAACTTCCTGATGCAAAACTAAGTCCCTGGTTTCATATAGATTTGCCCGGTAAAAATTCATTTCGGGTTCTTGTCATAAAAGCTGAATGAAATATATATTAAAATGCTTTATGAATAAATTCTTTTTTCTTACCTGCATAATTTTTTCTATGCTTCTCTCAGGGAATACTGCGGCCGGAGAAAAACCGGATAGTCTCGTAAATAATGCTGTAAAAGTATCATTAATTCATCTTGAAAGGAGCGTTAAAGAAGTAGGCAGCGATACACTTTATCCGGCATACGGAACCAAAGATCTCAGATGGCAGCTCAAGGGTTCTGCTGACTGGACAAGCGGATTTTATCCCGGCTGCCTCTGGTATGCATATGAATTAAGCGATGACATCCGGTTTGAAAATTGGGCGAGAGAATGGACTGTTTCAATTGAGGATGAAAAATATAATCCTGACACGCATGATCTCGGATTCAGATTCATGTGCTCATACGGCAATGGTTTGCGTTTCGGAAGTGAAATTGATCGAAAAAAATATAAAGATATTATCCTGTCTGCTGCCGAAACGCTGGCAAAAAGATATAATCCTGAAGTCGGCTGCTTAAGCTCAAACTGGGATATAAAAAAGATAAAGGATTCTTTCCCGGTTGTAATTGATATTATGATGAACCTTGAAATTTTATTCTGGGCATCTGAAAACGGCGGTCCGCAGTATTTAGCCGAATATGCACTTAAGCATGCCGCAACTACTGCCCGTGATTTTATTCGTGCGGACGGCGGCACTTACCATATAGTTAGATATAATAAATATACCGGGAAAATAATAAACAAAGGCACTCTGCAGGGTGCAGGAAATGAGACAACATGGTCGCGCGGACAGGCATGGGGAATATACGGATTTGTTGTAGCTTACCGCTATACAAAAGAAAAAAAGTTTTTAAAGGCTGCCGAAAAATTAGCTGATTATTTTATTAAGCATTTGCCCGGAGATCATGTTGCTCCATGGGATTTCCAGTCAGATATTCATTATCGCGATGTATCTGCAACCAGCATAACTGCCAGTGCATTGCTCGAAATGATAAAATATATCAATGATGATTCATTGAGAAGTTACTACAAAAACCAGGCAGATGAGATGCTGGGCTCACTTTGTAAACCGCCATATTTTACAGATGGAAAAAACACGAGCTGCATCCTGGATCATTCGGTTCAATTCCTTCCTGAAAATAGTAATGTTGATGTACCGGCTATCTTTGCTGACTATTATTTCCTTGAAGCAATCTACCGCTATAAAAATTTACAGAAACGGTATAAAAATACATTTCATTGATGTACCAGAAGTGTTATCTTAAATAAGAATTAAATATTTTTAATATCTGATTCCATTTTAGTCCGAGTAATTATTTTCTTGTTATTTTCATTTAAGATATTCTGAAATTATGCAGCTATCAAATGCTTTTCACTTAATGGCCAAACCGACCGGCCCGATTTGTAATCTCGATTGTGAATATTGTTTCTATCTTGAAAAAGAAAAATTGTATAATCATAATAAAAATTGGGCGATGCCGGATGATGTCCTGGAAAAATATATAAAGGATTATATTGAAGCTCAGAGCATACCTGTAATTACATTTGCCTGGCAGGGGGGTGAACCTACCTTACTTGGCGTAGATTTTTTTAAAAAAGCTGTTGAGCTCCAGAAGAAGTATTCCAACGGGAAAAAAGTAGAGAATACTCTGCAGACAAACGGGGTTTTATTAAATGATCAGTGGTGCGGATTTTTATCTGAAAATAATTTTTTGGTTGGATTGTCTATTGACGGTCCCCGGGAAATACATGACAAATACCGGGTACATAAGGGCGGCCAGCCCAGTTTTGACAAAGTTCTTAAAGGTTTAGGCTGCTTAAAGAAGTATCAGGTTGAATTTAACACCTTAACTTGTGTTCAAAAAGATAATTCTTATAAACCTATGGAAATCTATAGCTTCCTGAAAGAAATAGGAAGCCGGTTCATGCAGTTTATTCCAATTGTTGAAAGAAAAGCAGTTATTACCAAAGAAAACGAACTTGAACTTGTTTTGCCTTCGTATAAGAAAGAGGCACTTGTAACAGATTGGTCTGTTGAACCTCTGCAGTACGGGAAATTCATGATGTCAATTTTCGATTACTGGGTGAGACATGATGTAGGAAATTATTTTGTTCAGTTGTTTGATGTTGCCCTTGAAATCTGGTACGGGCAGGAAGCAAATCTTTGTGTATTCAGGGAAACATGCGGACAGGCTTTAGCCCTGGAGCATAATGGTGATGTATATTCATGTGATCATTTTGTTTACCCTGAAAATAAGCTCGGGAATGTCATGATTGAATCACTAAAGAAAATAGTCGATTCTGATAAACAGGTTAAGTTCGGAATAGATAAGCGAATGAATCTTCCGAAGTATTGTCTGGATTGTGATGTGAGGTTTGCCTGCAATGGGGAATGTCCCAAGAACAGGTTTATTAAAACTCCTGACGGAGAAGAAGGATTAAATTATCTGTGTGCAGGATATAAACATTTCTTTCATGGTGTTGCTCCTTATATGAGATTCATGGCAAATGAATTGAATAATAAAAGATCTCCGGCCAATGTAATCGATTGGGCAATAGCAAAGGATAAGGGTTTCCCGGAAATCAAAATCGGCAGAAATGATTTATGTATCTGTGGAAGCGGTTTAAAGTTTAAAAATTGCTGCGGTAAAAATATCTAGAGGAGAAATATGAATTTCACTTATAGCCTGTTCATTTCTTTTATTCTCATATCATTAAATTCATCATCACATAGAAATAATACTGGAATTAAAATGAATAAAAGTGATCTTCAATATCCGGCTCATAAAATTATTGATACAACTTTTGTCTCTGAATATGTAAATGACAGTATTAAAGTTGATGTAAGTCTTCCATCGGGCTACAGTAATAATCATAACAAATATTATCATATCCTTTATATGACAGATGGTTATTGGCGGAGGTCAGAGCACAATACAATTCATCAAATGAGTGATAAAAAAGAAATACCGGATGTAATAGTTGTCGGTATTGGTTATCCTGATGATTATGATTTTGACAAAATCAGGATACGTGATCTGATTATACATGCTGACAAACTTTTTGCCTGTATTAAGAATGAAGTTATGCCTTATGTAGAAAACAAGTATCGCGTTGACACAAAGAACCGGACACTATGGGGATCGTCTTACGGGGGGTATTTTCTAACTTATGCATTGACTGAACATTTTAAACAAGGAGAACTTTTTAAAAATTATATATGCGCAAGCCCGGCTTTAAATCCGCCTTATAAACATACCGACCTGATTAAAAATGAAAAAGAAATGTGGGAGAAGCATAAAGAACTTCCGGTAAACCTTTATTTAACAGTAGGCGGAGATGAAGAGGAACGTTTTCTGAATTCTTATGATGGAATTGTTAAAGAGTTCAAATCACATCAATACAAAAATTTTCATTTTGAGCATGAAATAATTCCCGGGAAAAATCATTTTACAGTCTGGGAACCGACTTTATTAAAGGGATTAAAAGAATTTCTGAATATGAATTAATCCATCTTTAATTAAATTTTAAGGTTACTATTCATTAGTATCTATGAACAATTTAAAATTTGGTCAAACAAAAATACTTGTCAATTCTGCCCAGGTAATCCATGAAATGAAAGGTGGGATCGGAGCATCATGGCACGCTCTTTCAAAAGAAATCCCGCTTAATAATGAAAAATATGATTATCCTGTGAGATTAATAAATTCAAGAGGTAGCGCATACGGCGGCAACCCTCCCGCTGAGAATAATTCAGCATGGGAACAGATTAATTATTATGCAAAATGGCTGGGATTAAATTTTATCAGGGTAGAAATAAGCCAGAGAATGTATGAACCCGAAAGAAATATTTTCGACTGGAATAATGAGGAAATGTCTGCCCTTTACAGAATTCTGGATTGGTGCGAAATCAATAAGGCAGATGTTTTTCTTCAGCAGATGTGGGGACATGTAGAATGGAATGCTTATCCGGGTGTCCATCCCTTGTTAAGCGCTCCTTATTCAATGGAAGATTTTGCCAATGGGATTTATGTATTGCTTAATTATTTAATTAACAAGAAGGGTTATTCCTGCATTAAATATTTCTGCATTACGAATGAACCTCCCGGGGGATCATGGGGTTATTGGTGGTGCTACGGTTCATATTCCGGTTCAATTACAGCGGCAATAAAAAAAGTAAGGGAAACTCTTGATGAAAAGGGAATAAATATTCCTTTATCCGGTCCCGGCTGGACAAGCCTTCCCCCGTTTGATGAAAGTAAAATTGATTTTGAACCTTACCTTGGTGCTTATGATATTCATTCATATAATGGGATTAATTTCGAAGGAGAAAAAATCATTAGTGAATGGGTGAAATGGGCCCATGATCATAGCAAGCCTTTCTTCCTGACTGAATTCGGTAATATGAATTTAGGGTGGGGGGCTGATAATCCCGGGCCTAAAAGTTTTGCTGCTTCGTTGTCGAACGCATCCGATATTATTACTTGTCTAAATCTTGGCACGGATGGGTTTAACCGCTGGAGTTTCACAAACCGCGGTGACCTGGATGGTCAATGGCAGCTTATCCGGACATGGGATGCAGAGAGCAAATGCTATCTGAAAAATATATTTCCCGAAAGTTCAGCTTACTTTGGCTTTGCAATATTGTCAAGGTTTTTGGCAAAATATTCAAAAGTATTAAAAATTGATTTTGAAAAAGAATTGCCCGGAATAAAAGCGGCTGCAGTCTCTAATAAAAGCAATATCATATCAATATTTATTGTAAATAATGATGAAGAAGAGAGGATTATTAATCTTAATATAAAAGGAATTAATGATAAAGAGATTTTTTATTTATATCAGGCAGATGAAGAGGCTGTTTCTGATAAATCATTTGAATTAAATTCATTAAAAGGGATTAAAGGGTTAAACCAGGGAGATGCAGATTTCTTTAGAAGCAAAAAGCATTACAACACTATCAAATTTTAATTTATCAAATAAGGACTTTGGAATAATTGAATAAAAAATTAAAAATCCGGGAAATGAACTTATGAAAACAATTAAAAGCTATTTTATTTCTTTTAATAATAAGTATTAATAAATTCCGCAGCTCTAAACGGCAAGACCTATAATATTAAAGATTTCGGGGCAATAGATGACGGTATTACAATAAATACTATTGCTATTCAGAATACAATTAACAAATGTAAGGATGGGGGAGGCGGAACGGTGTTAATTCCTGCCGGAACTTTTATCTCGGGTACAATCCAATTGTACAGCAACATAAATCTTCATCTTGAAAGCGGAGCCGTTTTAAAGGGAAGCAGCAATGTATCGGATTATTATTTAAATAAGACCAGGGTCGGACTAATTTACACTGAAAATGCTGACAATGTTTTTATAACCGGATATGGTAACATTGACGGCAGCGGAGATATTTTTATGGACCAGGCTCATTCAAAAGTTTTTGATTCTGCAAGCACACAGTATACAAGACAAAAAAATCATTTCCGTGAAGTTAAACAGGGATTGGGAGATGGTCCGTTGGTACCGCTTGACAGGCCTTTCCAGATGATTATATTTTCAAATTGTAAAAATGTTACTGTAAACGGTGTGCTTATTTCAAACTCTCCTTTCTGGACACTTCATTTTGCCGATTGTGACGGTGTTATTGTATCTGATGTAAAACTATGGAACAGTCTGATGATACCGAATAATGACGGGATAGATGTTACTTCGTGCAGCAATGTCCTGATTTCAAACTGCGATATAAGAACAGGTGATGATGCAATTGCAATTACGGGCTATTCACACCATTTTGATTTGCCGGGATACAAAAATATTATACATGATTCTGAAAATATTGTCCGTGACTAATTGTTATTTGGTTTCCCGTTCAAGTGCAATCCGCATTGGAGGCTGGGATCAGAATAATATGCGGAATTATACTTTTGATAATATTGTTATTTCAAATTCCAACCGGGGGATAAATCTTTGTGTAAGAGATACTGGTTCCATTGAAGATATGGTCTTTTCCAATATGATAATTAAAACTCATCTTCATACCGGCGACTGGTGGGGAAATGGGGAACCAATCCATATATCTGACATTAAAGGACAGGACAGCATGGGTCTTGGAGAAATAAATAATATTAAGTTTAATCATATTATTGCCCAAGGAGAGTCCGGGATATTTATTTACGGTACTGCCGAAAGCATTATTAAAAATATTTCATTTGAAGATATTACATTTAAGCTGAAAGACAGTCCTTTAAATCCTGTCTGCGGCGGAAACTTTGATTTACGACCGGCTATTGATCCGAAACTGACAATGTTCAGCCATGATATCCCGGCTTTCTATGCAAAGTATGTTAAAAATATAAAGCTTGATAATTTTGAAGTTAAATGGGATAGTGTAAAAGAGCCTTATTTTACAAATGGTATTGAATTTTCAGATTTTGACAATATTTCAATTGATAATTATACCGGTGATCCTGCTCCGTCAAATAAAGATGCTGCTGCTGTATTTCTGAAAAATGGAAATAAATACAGGATTTTAAATTCCGGTACTTTTAGAACTGCTTCTAAATTTTTATCCAGGGTTAATGTAGAAAATTGATAGTTTCACTATAGTTGCAATAAAAGAAATTCAGCCAACTTTTGGGTTGAAAATAGCTTTTTATAATGTATTTTTGAAATATCTGCCGATATCTGTGTTAAGATTATATTTATGAAAAAAATAATCTTGTTAACTTTTTTATCTTTTATACATTCATTATAATAATTCACAATTATTAAAAATTAGAACTACTTTTAAGGAGTATTTATGAAGAAAATTTTACTGTTCGTTATTTTGTTTTTATCTGTTATAAATTATTTAAATGCACAAGTGCTGGATGGTTTTGAATCCAGCGGGGATCTGGGCATTTTTAGAGATGAAAAATGGGGTGATCTTGTTGACTCTGTTTATCAGACAAATGATCCAACGGGAAAGAGTAATGGTGTAATGGCCGTTCATTTTAATTTAAAAGGGAAACAATCTCATAATGCAATCGGATTGTTGGAATCAAGTAAAGGTCAGATTAAGGCAAACAATGCACAGGTGCTTTCTTACTGGATATATATACCAAGTAACAGCACTATCCCGGACAGTATCCAGTTTGGATTGTGGTTGCAAACTACTGCTGATTGGAATTCCTGGAATGAAGAATATTTTTTGTCAAAGGATATCCCTAAAGGTAAATGGTTTCCGCTATCATATTTCCTTGCTGATTCAAGCATTAAGAATCCGGCTACAGATGATATCTCAAGCCATAATATTGGTGATATGGGAATACAATGGTGGAATACTGGTGCAGATACAGCAACTGTTTGGTCAGGAAATATTTATATTGACAATATTTCACTTGTTGGAGCCAAGCCGACTATTTATGCCGATTTTAACTCAAGTATTCAAAGTTTCAGTGAATTGTGGAATAATGGTTGGATTGATTCCGTTGAATGGAATGCAGGTCCGATTAATAGTAGTACCGGAATTTTGCAATTCAAAATCTTAGATGGAACAAATAAAACAGGCGGCACTACTGTTGGCATTCAACCATCATCTGCATATGATGCCAAAACTCAAAATCTTTTGGCCTTTTGGGTTAACATTGATGCAACATTTCCCGATTCAGCATATATTCAAATATTTGCTCAGGATAATGTAAATTGGTCATGGCCTTTACCTGCAGGAATAACGACATATTATGGATTAGATATTCCTAAGAATGTTTGGTATCCATTATATTTTAATTTAGAGCAGGCAACTATACTTGATACTGCCTCTTTAGGTAGTTATTTAGGAATATTCAACCACCATACTCATCCTATTGGAAAATTTGGACTTCAGGTAGATGGTCCTAATACCTGGAACGGTTCTATATATATAGACCGGGTTGAATTTATTAATTCTGTAGTCTCTGCCCCCACTCCTCCTTCAGTTGTATGGACCGCTGCGGATTTTCAAATCATGAATAACGGAGTACAAGGCTTTTATGTACCAAGTTATTGTGATGGGACAATTTCCCGTGCGCTTGATATAAGTACAACCAATAAAACTTATGTACTGAAGGGTAATGCTGACTTTTCTTTGTCTCATCATAAATTTGGTATTGTAAGGGACAGTATCCCGCTTCTTGATACAAATGGGGTTGATTATGCCGATACAGCTTCATTCGATATTTACCTCCCTTCAGATATGCCTGCTGATTCAGGCGGAATTGTTCAGTTTATAATAAATGGGGAAGCTACTAATAATACATGGACACAATTCGATTTTAATATAGATAATCATGCAATGAAAGCAGGTAAGTGGAATAAAATGGTAATGGATCTTTATACTTTGGTTAATGCAGGTACTGTGGATCCTTCTAAACCTGCTCAATTCGTAGTTCAAATTTATTATCCCGAAACTGTTGCCTGGAAAGGTTCTGTATTATTTGACAGCCTGGAATTTACCGGCATAAATCGCAGCGGCCAGTTGTCTCCGGTTCCACTCGTCGGTGTTGAAAATAGTGATAATGCTGTAGTTAAGGAATTCAGGCTGTATAATAATTTCCCGAATCCTTTTAATCCGTCGACAAACATAAAATATGATTTACCGAAAGAATCCTTTGTAGTAATTAAAGTTTATGACATATTAGGAAGAGATGTAGCTACTTTAGTTAATGAAAAACAATCCTCCGGCAGGTATAACATAAAATTTGATGCTTCAAATTTAGCAAGCGGAATGTATGTTTACAGAATAGAAGCAGGGAGTTTTGTAAAGTCGCGTAAGATGATGCTCTTGAAATAAAAATATAATTAAAATGGAAACAGGAATATATTATGTTCCTGTTTCCTTTATATTCTGAAGCTTGTAAAATATGATTGAAGAATAATTGAATCCATTAATCAATTTCCGGTCTGTTTAATATTGTCTGCTTAAAAATTATAGTTTATTTTCTTAAAATATCTGATTTGAATTATCTTTAAGTTATAATATTCATTTTAAATATACATTCTAACCTAAATGAACATAAAATTTAAACAAAAGTGGGGTTTTATATTTCTGCTTTTTGTAACAATAACATACCTGACAATATTTTTTATTGATTATAAGAGTGAGGGGAAAAAAGTTAAGGAAATTTATTTTGCTGACAGGATAACTGCTGCGCATAGAATATTAATTAATGAATATAATAAAATGCATGAAGGTGAGGTTAAAGTTATCCCGGTTGATTTTCCTAATACCGATTTCAGTACCAATGATAGAAAAGAAGTGGTAGCACGTTCTTTGAGAGGTCATGGGGATGGTATAGACTTATTTGCTGTAGATGTTATCTGGGTGCAGCGATTTGCAAAATGGTGTGAGCCGCTGGATAAATATTTCTCTGCAAAAGAGAGAAATAATATTCTGAATCCGGCTCTCGAATCATGTTATTATGATAGTGAACTTGTGGCAGTTCCATTAGATATGGTTCAAGGTATTATGTATTACAGGAAAGATTTGATAAAGAACTGAAAAATGGGAATGAAATATTAAATAAAATTAATAATTATATAACCTGGAAAGATTTTATAAACCTGGATCAGAATACATCAATCAGAAGACCTTTTTATATTTTCCCGGCTGCTGATTTTGAAGGATTAGTTTGCTGTTATAATGAACAGCTTTTAAGTCTTAAACCAAATTATTTTGAAGAGAAAGGTTTTAATTTTGAAACACCTGAAGCGGGAAAAACTTTGCAGCTTTTTGTTGATCTTGTTAATAAATATAAAATATCACCTCCGGTTGTTACTGATCTTACAGATGTTTTAAGTTTTGAGTATTATATAAGAAATGATGATTTATTTTTAAGGGGCTGGCCTACATATGATAAAGATTTCAGTGAAAATCCTATCAATATTGAAAAGCAGGATCAACTGGCTAAAAGCTCCCTTTCCTCATTTTAAAGAAGGAAAACCTGCTTCAGTATTCGGTGGATGGGATCTAATGGTTTCCAAATTCTCCGATAAAAAAAAGGAAGTAATTGATTTTATCAAATTTCTTTTAAGTGATAAATCCCAGGAAATATTTTATACAGAGAGTGCATTTTATCCTATTATCAAAAAGTTTTATAAAGATCCTTCTTACGTTAAAAAATATCCGGAAATAACTCAATATAAAGAACTTATGAAAACAGGAGTGCATCGTCCTGCACATATAGAGTATACCAAGTATTCTAAAATAATGTCATATTATTTTAATGAAGCAATTAAACAGAAAATCTCTGTGAAAGAACGCTCTTTCAAAATGTACTAAAGCAATACAGCTGGATAAGCTAATGGTTCAATAACTAAAAAAAATTAAAGAATATGGTAAAGAAGAAATTTTTAAATAAGTTTTCAAAATACCGTTTTGAAATAAAACATATTACAATCTTTTTTACGGTTTTAATCCTGCTTCAAATTGTAATGGTATTTGTGCAGAAATCTTCATTAAATGATTTTTTAAAAGAAACTCAGGATTGGTATAAACAATATTCTGCGGAACGTTTAGCCCTTATAACCTCAACTTCCATGGAACTATTATTTGAAAATCTTTTTCTGAATAAATCAATGTCTCAAATGGAAGATACAAAAATCATTAATTCATTTAATGTTATATTCAAACAGCAGCTTATCCAGAAGGCGGTGAATGATATTTGTCTGATTCTCATCAGGGATAAGAAAATTTATGTAATAGACAGCGGTCAAAAAATCGAATCTTATTTAAATGGAAATTTGCAGTCCCTATAACTTATATCCTAATTCGCACGAAAATGCTGTGGATTTGTTTTTATCAGTGAAAAATAAGATGAGAGCCTCTGAAGTTATTTACAGTACTCTTAAAAACCAAAAAACCTACAATATACTCGTCCCCTTTGTTCCCGATGGAGAATATCTTGGTGTTATGTATATGAAGATCACCCCTGATTTTACCTTTTTAACCGAAGAGATAGGAGCTAATTTTGATAAGTTCTCACTGATATATACTTCTCTAATTTTCCTGGGCTTAATTGCAATATTTCTGGTCTCTTCCCAGGCAGTTAAAGAAAGAAATGAAGCCCAGCAGGAATTATTTGAAGAACATAAAGAATTAATTAAGAAAGAGATCAGGTATGAAAAGGAGTCGGTTTTTACCAAGCGTATTTACCATACTCATCATAAAGCAGAAAAGATCATGGGCTTTATTAAAGAAGATGTAAGGCAAATGAATTCGGAAAACCTTGATGAAATTAAGAGCAGGGTTATTACTTATTCAAATTTTATTTCAAGAATTATTTATGATATGAAATGGTATGATCAGGAAGTGAATACCATTATTAATCCCATGTTTAAAACCAATATCAATAAGATTATTGAATTTATATTGAAGCATGTTTTTTTGAGAATTTCAAGTAAAAATGATATGTTTGAGTTTGAACTTGATCTGGATAACTGTCTGCCTATTGTTCATGTAAATGAATTCGTTGTATGGGAAATTCTTGAACCTATTATTCAGAACAGCATAGATCACGGGAATAAAAAATCGGTTAGGATTAAGATTATCACAAAATATGACAAAGAAAAAAATACTTCATTAGTTTCAATATCAGATAACGGGGTAGGAATAAATGAGGAACTGTTGAAAACGGGAGAAAAGGGAATTAAAAAAATATTTATGGAAAATGAATCAACCAAAATAAACAGGGATATTAATTCGGGGTATGGTTGTTATATTGCATACCAGATGGCCGTCGGCCGCTGCGGCTGGGAGATGAATGCTGAAAATCTGAATGAAGGCGGATGCAGGTTTACAATAAAAATTAAAAACCTGCAGCAGTTTAATTAATGTAATCCCTGTAGGGATTCCTTTTAGCAAAAACAGATTTATTTTAAAAACAGAAAGATTTTCATGAATACAAGTAACAATATTAATATTCTCCTAATTGAGGATGAAGATTTTGATGTAAAAAGAATAAAAAACACCATTAATTATTACGAAACAAGAATTAAAGTTTTGGATGTCGTTTCAAACGGCAGGGCCGCTCTTGAACTTATTTCTAACAATCCGGAAAAATACGATGTCGTCATTTTGGATTATCAAATCTCAGGCGGATTAAAAGGTGAAGATCTGATTACAAGGATAAAAGAGCTGAATCCTATCCTGCAGATTATTGTCATTACAAAAATGACTATCAATATTACTGATTATAATTTTGCAAATAACTTAATTAAATCGGGCGCATTTTGGTATGGGACAAAATACCCCGGCAATATTGAAGATTATATTTATCAGCCGACTGATTTTATTCTAAGTATTTTCAATGCCTTCGAAAAGAAAAAGCTGGAAATCCACAATCTCAGGTCGGATAAGAAATTGAAGCAGAATATAGCTAACCTGCTTGAGATGAGAAAAATTATCGGAGAATCTAAACCGCTCCTACAGCTGAAAGAGAATATAGAACGGTATGCAAAAAGCGATGTAAATATTTTAATAACCGGGCCTTCCGGAACCGGGAAAGAACTCGTTGCCTGGAACATTCACCTGAAAAGCAAAAGAAAATATGAAAACTTTGTTCCTATTAATTGCGGCAGCATTCCGGCCGACTTAATTGAAAGCGAATTATTCGGCTATGAAAAAGGTTCATTTACCGGGGCAAATACAAGTAAGGCCGGATTGTTTGAAGTTGCAAATAACGGTACTCTGTTTCTGGATGAAGTTGGTGAGCTTCCCCTGCCTGCTCAGGTTAAATTATTAAGAGTTATCCAGGAAGGTGAAATTGAAAAAATCGGCAGGACAGAAAATATTTCTGTCAATGTAAGGATAATTGCCGCGACCAATAAAAACCTGGCAAACGAGGTAAATAATAACAGGTTCAGAGAAGATTTGTACTACAGGCTGAATGTTGTTCCGCTTGATATTGTTCCTCTTCGTCAGCGAGGGGATGATATAATTTTATTGTTTGATCATTTCCTGCAGTATTTCAGCCAGGATCTTGGAGTTGAAATTACGCAGGTAGATGAAAAAGCCAAAGAAATTTTATTGAATTATAAATGGCCGGGGAATGTAAGAGAACTAAGAAATGTTGTTCAGAGATTAATTCTTAATTGCAATGGTGTAATAAAAGCTAAAGATATAAGCGACCCGATGATTCTCAGGAATCATATTATTATAAAAGAAGAAACTAATTTTGATGATCTCTATCAGGGGCAGGTTTTACCTTTAAAGGAAATGGAAAGAATATTTCGGAAAAAGTATTTTCAATATGTCAGAAGCATTTCTATTTCAGATTCAAGCGCCGCAGATAAATTAGGGTTAGCTCCTTCAAATTATTACCGGATGTGCAAAGAGCTTGGTATAAAATAATTTTTATATTTTTCCTCGTTAGTAATAAATTTTTAGAGTATATATCTTTATTAGTGGGTTCCAAACAAACAACAACGAAAGTTTATGATTTTCTTGGTAGTGAAGTGGCAATTCTTGTTGATAAATTGCAGCAGCCAGGAAATTATGAAATTGAATTTAATGCCTTCGATCTTTCAAGCGGAATATACTTCTATCAGCTCAGGTTCGGAAATTTTATTCAAACAAAAAATATGGTTTTACTCAAATAATCTTTTATAAACAAATTGTCTGAATTTTATATGAACAAGTTTCTTAAATATTTTTTGATTATCCTCCTGCAATTAATAGTCTTTAGCAATATAATTTATTCAGCTTCCTTTATACCTGCTCATGATCCGGACATTCAATATTTCGGCAGGTGGGATATGTCGGACTCACTTAATTATTTACATTCATGGCCCGGGATTTATATCTATGCTGAATTTGGCGGTACAACTATTGGTGTTAGAATGGATGATAGCGTCAATTATTATAATGTTTACCTGGACGGTAAATTATATAAGATTTTTCACAGCAATAAGGCTGGAGTAAGAGACTATATACTTGCTGACAGTTTAGTTAATACCCATCACACATTTCGTTTTAGTCAGCGCAATATTTCATTTGGTGTATATTCTTTTTCAGGATTATTAATTGACAACGGTGCAAAACTTTTTACGCCTCCTCCAAAACCTTCCAGGAAAATCGAATTCATCGGGAATTCTTTTACTGCTGCCGAAGGGAATGAAGCAACACAGGCCGAAATGCAGTGGGAGGCAAAATTCCCGGTAACAAATATTGATAAAGGTTTTGCGCCTTTAATAGCACGTCACTTTCATGCACAATATCATACAACCTGCCGTTCCGGTATCGGGATGGTTTGTGATTGGCAGGGAAAGTTTGATATTTCTATGCCGCATTATTTTGAACGTACCTTAATGGAAAGAAAAGAACCGAAATGGGATTTTAAAAAATGGATTCCTAACCTGGTTGTTATTTGTCTGGGTTTAAATGATTATTCCGGTTTAAAAGGAAAAAACGGAGAAGTATCGGAAAAAAATTCTGAAATTTTTCGAAATGGTTACCACAATTTTTTGAAGACAGTCAGGAAAGTCTATCCGGGTGTGCCGATTTTAGCAGTCGCTGCCAGTCCCGGATGGATTCGGGAAAATGTTAAAGAAGTTGTCGATAAAGAGAAAGCCGGAGGCCATAATGACATCTACTATGCTCAGTTTGATCATTTCCCCGGCGGGTATGTAGCTAACGAACATCCGACGGTTGCAACGCATAAAAAGATTGCTGATGAAATAATTAAGTCAATAGATGATTACGAAATATTTCCGGAGAAGTAACTGTTCAAAAAAGTCCTGAGCTCTACGAGTGATTGGCACATAAATGGCGCATTTAAAATAAAAAGGAAAATTAATGCAGAGGTGGGTTTGATGCTGCACCAATGGTTTTAATTAAATAATTTTTTCTAATTTGAAAATATAATTTACATCTAATATGGAGTATCTAATGATAAAAAAATGTTTACTAGTGTTAATGTTTATTTCAACATTTTCATTTGCACAATCACCAATTCCTCCCGGCGCTAAACTTGAGAAAATTACTGCAGGGCTGCTTCAGCCTGAAGGACCTGTTTGGAAAGATAGTGTTGGTTTGCTGTTTAGTGATATTCAAGCTAATGTTATATACTTATGGTCTCAGCAGGACAGCTCATTAAAAATTTATTTACAACATTCCGATAGTTCGAATGGATTAACTTTTGATCACGAAGGACGTCTGGTTTTAACCCAGATGGAATTACGAAGAGTTGCACGAGAGGAAAAAGATGGTACAATTATACCTCTTGCCTCAACATTCCGCGGTAAAAAATTTAATTCGCCGAATGACCTTGCAGTAAAATCAGATGGTTCGATATTTTTTACTGATCCGGATTTTAATATTCCTTTTCCGCAAACTTCAGAACTTCATTTTCAGGGTATATACAGAATTGATACCTCAGGTTCGATAAAATTACTGGACAGCACATTTGATAAACCAAACGGAATTTGTTTTTCACCTGACGAAAAAAAATTGTATGTAAATGATTCTCATAAATGCCAGATTTATGTCTGGGATATTGTAAATGATTCTACAATTGAAAATAAAAAATTATTCTATCAAATACCGGCAACTGGTTATGCAGATGGAATGAAAGTAGATTCTGCAGGAAATATTTATTGTACAGGTCCTACAGGAGTATGGATTATTTCACCGGAAGGAAAATACCTGGATAAAATAGCAATGACCGAAAACCCTTCAAATTGTAATTGGGGAGATGCCGATGGAAACACTTTATATATTACCGCCGGAAAAAGTTTATACAAAATTCGTATGGCTGCTGCTACAGCAGTGAAAGAACATGGTTCATTAAATATAAAAACATATAAGTTGTATGCAAATTATCCGAATCCTTTTAATCCATCTACAACAATAACTTTTGATTTATTAAAGGGGCAGAACGTTAAACTTAAAATTTTTGATATATTAGGTAACGAACAGGAAACTTTGCTCAATGGTTATTTATCTGCTGGAACCCATAGTGTTAGGTTTAATGCTGAATCCTTTCCCAGCGGAGTATATATGTATCAGATGGAAGCAGGGAATATTGTACAATCAAAAAAAATGGTTTTGTTACGATAAGTATACCGTCTTATAATAATTTAGCCGGTTGAATTAAATGATGAATTTTGTTTTCTGAAAAACCGTTTTTTCTTTTAACAGGAACCGTTTAATTATTAATTAAGAAAAAAATCAACTGAGGTAATATGGAAAGTGATAAAAAAACATTTATCGATTTCTCAAATAAAAATATATTAATAACAGGGGGTTCAAGAGGAATAGGAAATGCCTGTGCGAAATTATTTGCTGAATTAAATGGAAATGTTATAATAACTTATAAAACTAATATCCTGAAAGCCAAAGAAACTTTATCTGAACTGGATAATAAAAGTAACAACCACAATTTTTTTCAGCTTGATATTTCCTCACCGGTCAACATTAAATATTTTTATGAAGCACTGATAAAAAAATATGATAAAATTGATGTTTTAATTAATAATGCTGCAATTTACATAGAGCACAAAATCAATGAGGTTTCTTATGAAGAATGGCAGAGAAGCTGGAATGAAACAATATCAACTAATTTAATCGGAATCACAAATCTCTCTTATTTTATTGCAAGGCAGATGATTGAAAACGGCGGAGGGAAAATTGTTAATATCTCTTCAAGAGGAGCTTTCAGAGGCGAGCCTGATTACCCTGCTTATGGTGCCAGTAAAGCAGGGTTGAATTCATTTAGTCAATCTCTGGCAAAAGCTCTTGCCCCCTATAATGTTATTGTAGGAGTAATTGCTCCCGGATTTGTAGAAACAGATATGGCTTCTGAATTTATTAATGGAAAAATTGGAGAAGAAACAAGGAAACAAAGTCCCCTAAACCGCTTTGCTAAGCCAGAAGAGATTGCGAAAATTATTGCCGTTTTTGCTGCAGACGGTTTTGAATATATGACAGGCGGAATAATAGATATAAACGGGGCTTCTTATCTAAGGAGTTAATTCGGTGTAATTTTTACATATTAGTTTTAAAAAATGTTAAAAAAAATTGTTTTTTTATATGGTACAATAATTGTTTTTCTTAAAAATCAAATTTATTGTTGATTCTTTTTTGTAAGTAGTAAGTATTTATAAATGCAATCAAACTATCAAACCAGGGGATTCAAACTGTATCATTAAATCTGTTTTATGTTTTACATTTCAAAAAAACGGGGTTTCGTATGAATAATCTCTTCAAATTTAAAATGTTAATATTAATAATTTTTATATGTGCAGGTTTTCTTTATTCACAGGAACCTCCGATTAAATGGGGTGAGATTCCGCAGGTTGATCTTGAGATGAAATCATATCCTAAAGATACGAATGCAACCGCGGTAATACTTTGTGATTATGGTGAATCTGATATTGATGATGATTTTAATATAATATTTGACCGTATTCTGAGGGTTAAGATATTAAACCGCAACGGCTATAAATGGGGAACGCTGTCTATTGTTTTGAATACCAAAGATCATTTAGAAGACATATCAAATATAGAAGGTGTAACTTATAATTTAGATGACAACGGAAAAATTGCTGCAACCGAACTGGATAATGATGACATTTTTGAAGAGAAAATTGATGATGATCATACCGGTTATAAGTTTACATTACCCAATCTAAAACCGGGATGCATAATAGAAGTAAAATATAAAATTATATCACGAAGCATTTACTTTATTCAAAGTTGGACTTTTCAGCATGATGAACCTGTTGAATGGAGTGAATACCGTGTATTTTTCCCTCCTAATATTGTGTATGACGGTATATACAGTGGATTTGAACCATGGTATGCAAAGCAATTGCTTAGTGTAGATAAACATTATGGCGGTTATGCTTCTACAATACTTGGAGAGATAGTTAAATGTCATGAATTCCGATACGTTGTAAAAGATGCACCGGCAATTAGAGAAGAACCGTATATAACCACAACTGATGATTATGTTAATAAAGTTGAAATTCAATTAGCAGGTTATGTTTTCCCCAGGTCCAGGGAAAATAATGTATTAGGCAGCTGGGAAAAAGTAGTTTCTGAATTAATTGAAAATGATAATTTTGGTGAAAAAATTGATGTAACAGGTGATGTTGAAGACCTTGCCGCCAAAATAACTAAAGATTTGATTACTCCTGAAGACAAGGTAAAAGCGGTTTACAATTGGGTTACCAAATCGATTGTCTGGGATGGTAAAAACAGGGTAACTGCTGATAATGATGTTGATGATGTTTTGGAATTAAAAAAGGGGAGTAATGCAGAAATAACATTCCTTTTACTTTCACTTTTGAAGAGCGTCGGAATTGAAGGTTATCCTGTAATTTTAAGTACAAGAGGTAATGGTAAAATGCAGGAGTTGTATCCAATTATTAATCAATTTAATTATTGCGTTGCAAAAGTTGTAATTGGAAATAAATCTTATATCATTGACGGAACGAATCCTTTGCGCCCCATGGATTTACTGCCTTCAAAAATTTTAGGAGTCAGCGGTCTGGCAATTAAAGAGGGAGAGGGCCCTGTTGAATGGATCAATTTTACATGTGATAAAAATAATATAAATAAAACCTTAATAAATGTAAAAATAAATAAGGATGGTTCACTTACAGGTATTGTAGATGATTCTTATGGAGAATATAGAAGTTTGTCAGTTAGAGAAGACTTGAGGAATAAAAAAGAAATCGATTTTGCCAAAGAATTATTTGATTCCGAATCGGAAGGCTTTTCGATCGATTCTGTATCAATTTTAAATAAAGATAGTCTGGATGCACCTCTGAAAATTAAAAGTCAGATATCGTCATCCGCTTATGTCCAGAAGAGCGGAGATCTGGTATATATAAATCCGTTTATGGTTCACCGGCTTAAAGAAAATCCTTTTAAAACAAAAGTAAGAAAATTTCCCGTTGATTATGCTTATCCCAATTCAATTGTTATCATAATGAATTATGAACTCCCTGAAGGCTATGAACTGAAGGAACCTTTTAGTAAAAAAGGATATTATCTTGAAAATGATATTGCTTACACAAGGCAAATGATGGTTGAAAACAACCGGATTCAAATAATTAGTAAAATGGAGATAAAAAACTCAACGATTACTCCTAATGATTATGAGAAATTGAAAAATATATATTCACAGATAGTCTCTGCACAATCGGAGCAATTGGTTATTGGGCCAAAAAAAATCCCGGATAAACCCGGAAAAAATGCTAAAACCAAAACAGAAAAAATTAATGTGGGGAGTAAATGAAATATTTCATTGCAAAATATATTTTGCTTCTCTTTTTAAGTGCTTTCATTTTAAGCACTATTTTATACGCACAGGAGAGTAATTATGCTGTAAGCAAAATACCTTCTGGATTAAATTCAGGTGCTGATGCCGTTATCCGGTATCAGTCTAAATGGTTTGAAATAGAGGAAGAATCCAATTCGGTTGAAAAAGATACATTTGTAGTTACTGTTTTTAATAAAGATGGTCAGCATTATGGTAAATTATATTTACCTTACGATAAGTTTATGGAGATTGATGAACTTGATGGCAGATTATTGGACGAAAACGGCGAAGAAATAAGAGAATTAGATGACAAAGATATAGAAGACTATCCTGCTATCAGTTATTATTCATTATATGAAGATTCAAGAATAAAAAAATCTGAGCTTTATTATAATAGATTTCCTTATACGGTGGAATACACATATGAAATTTATCATAGCAGCATTATTTGGCCGTCCTGGTATTCGCAGCATTCCCTGGAACCTGTTGAATTAAGCAAGTTTGATGTAAAAGTTCCGGATAATTATAAACTTCGGTATTGGTGTAATAAAAAAGAATTAAAACCTGAAATATCCGGAGAAGGAAAATTATATTCATGGCATGCTGAAAATTTGAAACAGCTCTCTTATGATGCTGTAGGCGAAGCCCTTGAAGATATCTCCACTATTGTAAGAATTGCACCATCCGGTTTTGATTTTGACGGGTACGAAGGAAACATGAATAGCTGGAAAGAATTTGGATTATGGGGATACAATTTATGTAAGGAAAAAAATAATTTATCGGAGGCAGTTATAAAAGAAATTAATTCTTTGGTTTCACCTCTTGATAATCCAAAACAAAAAGTTATAAAACTTTATAAATATTTACAATCAACAACCAGGTACGTTAGTGTACAATTGGGTATAGGGGGCTGGCAGCCTTTTGACGCAATGTATGTACATGACCACGGTTACGGGGACTGCAAAGCTTTATCAAATTATATGGTGTCGCTGCTTCAGACAGTTGGAATTACTTCATACCCCGTTTGGATAAGCAGCGGTAATTATCGTCTTCAGCTAATAAAAGAATTTCCAAACGACCAGTTCAACCATGTGATTGTATGTGCGCCGCTAAAAAAGGATACGATTTGGCTTGAGTGTACAAGCCAGAATATGCTGGCAGGAAATATCGGATGGGATAATGAGAACAGGCAGGCCTTAATGTTAACTCCGAAAGGTGGAGTAATAGTGAACACGCCTAAGAGCAGCTCTAACCAGAACATCATGCAGAAAAAATTTGAAGTCTCACTTTCAACTAATGCTGCTTCAATAAATGGAGCGATTAAATGGGCCGGAAATCAGCAAATTTCAGCCAGAGAAATTATGAAAGAAGAGGTTCCAACAGACCAGGAAAAATGGATATTAAAATCATTTGAAGTTCCTGATGTCAAAATTAAAAAATATTCTTTTGGAATTACTAATGATTCAACCGATCAGGTTAATTTAAAATTAAATCTTTCTCTCCCTAAGTATGCTACAATTTCCGGTAGCAGAATATTTTTCAATCCCAATCTTATGGAAAGAAGAGCCTCTGTTCCCAAAGAAGTGTCAAAAAGACTTTCTCCCATACGTTTTACATACCCGTACCATGATATAGATACAATCACTTACAAAATCCCGCAGGGATATAAAATTGAGGGTTTACCTGAGGAAATGAATCTGGTTTCTTCTTTCGGTAATTTTTCGTCAAAAGTATCAAAGTGGGGAGAAGATGAAATTTTGTATGTCCGGTCGTTGGAAATAAAAGATTATGAAATCCCTGCAGAAAATTATAACGAGTATAGAAAATTTTTTACTGATGTAGTAAAATCCGATAGAGCCCAGGTCGTACTTGTTAAGAATAATTAGAAATTCAATCTTATCATAGTTAATTACCGTAGATATTTTCGTCGTGTTAAAGATTAGATGACGTCTATCCTGCACATCTTTTATAAATTTAAATATGATTAACTTTTTTGTTTTTCTTTGTAAAAGCCAATATTTATACTAAAAGGGAAATATTTATCCATAAAAAATTAATTGAATTATATGTTTTAAATATTAAAGTTTAATATCTTTTAAAGTTTCTTTTCCAGAAGAAATCAAATCATGTTTCATCATTATTTCAGAGAGGCTTATGGAACAATCAAAGAAAATAATATTAACCGAAAAAGACATTCCTGAAAAGTGGTATAATATCCAGGCGGATATGCCGAATAAGATGCTCCCTCCCCTTCATCCCGGAACCAAGCAGCCTGTTGGTCCGGAAGATTTAGCACCTATTTTTCCAATGGAATTAATTAAACAGGAAGTTTCAACCGAGAGATGGATCGAGATACCTGATGAAGTCCGGGATGTTTATAAAATATGGAGACCGTCACCTTTAATAAGAGCGAGTAAACTTGAAAAATTCCTGGATACTCCTGCAAAGATTTATTACAAATACGAAGGTGTCAGTCCTCCGGGATCTCATAAACCAAATACGGCTGTTGCCCAGGCATACTATAATAAAAAAGAAGGTGTTAAAAGATTAACCACAGAAACAGGTGCAGGACAATGGGGAAGTGCTTTGAGCTTTGCCTGCCAGATATTCGGAATGGAACTTGAGGTTTTTATGGTTAAGGTAAGCTTTGATCAAAAGCCTTACAGAAAATCGATGATGAATGTTTGGGGAGCAGATGTTTTTTCAAGTCCGACCGATATGACCGAATCAGGGAAAAAAATTCTTTCGAAAGATCCGAATTCACCGGGCAGTCTTGGTATTGCAATTTCAGAAGCAATTGAACGAGCTGTTTCAAGAGATGATACAAAATATTCACTGGGCAGTGTGCTTAATCATGTTCTACTGCATCAAACTGTGATAGGTCAGGAAGCCATAAAACAGATGGAAGCTGCAGGAGATTTTCCGGATATTGTAATTGGATGCTTTGGAGGCGGATCAAATTTTTCCGGTTTAGCTTTTCCATTTCTCGGATTAAACTTCCGCGAGAATAAAAATGTTCGCTGTATTGCAGTTGAGCCTGCTTCCTGTCCAAAGCTTACTAAAGGGGAGTTCAGGTATGATTTTGGTGATACTATCGGATTAACTCCGCTTATACCTATGTATACCCTGGGACATACATTCGTTCCTGAACCAATTCATGCCGGCGGTTTGCGGTATCATGGCGCAGGAGCTTTGGTTAGTCAATTATTAAGGGATAACCTGATTGAAGCTATTGCTCTTAAGCAGCTTGAATGTTTTGATGCCGGAGTAAAGTTTGCCAGAACAGAAGGAATTATCCCTGCTCCAGAATCGACCCATGCAATTGCAGCAGCTGTTAAGGAAGCATTAAAAGCAAAAGAAGAAGGAACATCAAAAACTATATTATTTAATTTAAGCGGGCATGGATATTTTGATATGTCTGCTTATGATGATTATTTTAAAGGTAAGTTAGTTGATCATGAGCTTACTTATGAAGAATTACACTCAGGGCTTAAGGAACTTGATACACCAGTAATTAGCTGATTATTTTTGCAGCACAGATTCACTATCTGTGCTGCATTTAATTTTTTACTCTTCTCTATCTTCCATGAATCTTAATACAGGTGCAGAATCACCCTGCAGAAAAGCATCCACAAATTTATCTATATTTTCATCACTTGTTAATGTTACATCAACATTTCTTACGGCACCCATTAATCTGCCGATCTCGATTAAAAGTGTATAGATAGATGATTCAGGGATTTTACGGATAGTTGCTAAAACATGGTCATTTCTGTGTGATACTGAAAAGTTTAAAGATTCAAGGACTTTAGTAACAATTTTTGCCCGCCTCATCCTCCTTATTGGATCAGCAGCTCCTCCGCGGAAATTAAAATTGATATAATTATTATTTAATTCTTCGCTTGCATAAGAATCCAGCCTTGAAAAATGATATCCCAACCTTGAAAAGAAATTCACATAACAATCGGAGATTATTGCATAACTTCTGCTTCCTAAATCTCTATCGCTTCTGTTTGAATCTACCACATTTGACATTAAAAGATTTGTAAAACCTTTTAAATCAATTGGCAAAGGACCTGCCCACCTGATTCCCGGTGCAGTCATTCCTTTAATTAATGATAAAAACGGCTTTGATATAATATTGTCAGGAGTTACATATTTTCTCCCCTCTGCATTCTTTAAACCATTACCAAGATCTATAACGTGTATATCCAAAGGAACTGAAAATTTAAGCGGGTATGCATGCTTATCTTCAAACTGAGCAGATTCGTATAATAGAAACATTTCTCTCATAGCATATTCATGAGCAAACCTGGTTACATCGTGTAAAGTTTTGCAGTTTTCCTGGGTAAAATCCGGAGAACCGGGATCAGTCAGATTTAATGGTATAATCTGTTTGGAGATATTCTGCCAGATGCGGTGCATAGGACTTTTTAAAAAAATGTTATTTTCAACTGAGACAGATTTATAATTTTCAATCAATTCTTTTGCTTCACCAAGATATATCTTGTTCCGGTTTGCATCTATTGTAACAGTCATATCGTTTTTTAATGTTTTCGTAGCACTGTTGGTATTTACTATAACCGGAATTCCTAACTCACGGGCAATTATTGCCAGATGTCCTGTAGTATTCCCAATATCTGCTATAAGCCCGGAAGCTTTATGCAGAACCCTCGTCAGCTCCGGTGATGTTTTTCTTACTACAAGTATATCGCCTGATTGAAAGTTAATTAAATCTTTAGACCTATTTAAAAGGAATACTTTTCCTGAACTAACGCCGGGACTTGCACAAACTCCTTCGTCAATTAAAACCGGATATTTTGATTCTGTTATTCCGGAATCATTTTTAGGTTCGGTTTTATAATTTCCTGGTGATGAAATTGCCAATGGTCTGCATTGTAAAATATATATTTCACCGTTTTTATTAATTGTCCATTCAATATCCTGCGGTGTACTAAAATGATTCTCTATTCTTAAAGCATACTCTGTAATTAATTTCAGTTGTTCTTCAGTAAGGCATGGCTTATTAATAAGATCATCGGAAATTTTTTCCTCATATAATCCATCTGTAGCTCTTGGTATTGTCTTATAGGATTGGTTGCCGTAATTAAATTCCACAATTTTAGATGTATGAGGATCAACAATGAATTCCTGGGGAGAAACACTTCCGTCAACAATTTTGGTTCCAAGGCCCCTGACCGCATGTATAATAATTCTATCCTTATTACCCAGAGGATCTTTGGTAAATAATACTCCGCTGACTTCGGAATCAATCATTTGCATACAGCCAATGCTCATAGGCATATCTACATCTCTTAATCCTGTTAAAAAGCGGTATACTAATGATTGAGGGAGGTATTTAGAAATTAAAACTTCGAAACATGCGTCAATAAGATTTGCTTTACTTACATTAAGAGCAGTATAATGTAACCCTGCAAAAGAATAATGAAGATCGTCCTCACCAACAGCACTTGATCTTACGGAAATCAGAACATCGCCATATTTGCTGGATAAGAATTCATAATTGTTAAGTATTATCTTTTCAATTAATTGAGGGATTGGGGAAGCAATAATTAAAGCCTGAATTACCTGGCTGACCTGCTGAACCTGCTCGTTATTATTAAAATCAATTGATGATATTGCTTTATCAATCTGGAGATATAAATCTTCCTGGAATAAAAAATCGATGAAAAACCTGGAAGTAATGCTGAAGCCATCCGGAATAGGTATTAAAAGTTTATTGTGAATTTCACACAAACGGCTCATTTTACCACCTACTTCTCTTGTGTTGTCCATAGTTATTTCATCAACCCTGTATGAATAGGGTTTAAGTGTTTCATTTTTTCCCAAACTGATTTTATCGCATTCGGTACAATCCGGTTCCGGGCAATCCCATCTGACAGGGCAAAACGCTCCCGGAGCAAGAATTTCACTGCATACTTCTTCTATCTTTGATACCTGGTTTATAAGCGTTTTGTATTTGCCACCGCACATAATAGACAGGTGCTGAGTTACTTCTTTAGCATTATTCAAAATATCCTGAAATATTCTATAAATTTGTCCGCGGGAAAACGGTAAACCGGAAATCAGGAAGTCGCTCATGCTTCCCATAAGCTTAAGTGCTTCATCATTTGAATCTAATAGGTTTTGAAAATGACGTAGCTTTTCTTTAAATGAAACTGATGCGTCTTTTTTATTCTTCTTTTTTATTAATTTTTTTAAAAAAGGCATTTTGTATCTTATTTGGATATAATTTTTAATATAAGTGATTTTATTTCTTCTGTAGTAAAAGGTTTAGCGAGAAATCCTGCTACATCGTTTATCGGTTTATTTGAAGAATCTGGTTTCCCGTTGGAATCAGGATTAATTGCAACAGACGCAAAACCTGACATGATAATAACCGAAACAGCAGGGTATATATTTCTTATCCTTCGCAAAACCTCAATTCCATTCATTCCCGGTAAAACCAAATCAACGAAAACAATATCAAATGTGTCGCTTCTAATTAGTTTTAAACCTTCCAGAGCTGTATTGCAAGTAGTAATTACAAAGTCAAAATTGGTGTCACCTTCCAGAGCTTTTTTGATTGATCTAAGAATTATTTCTTCTTTATCTATAGCAAGGATTTTAATTACCTTCTGCATTTAATTTATACGGGTAATCTAATTATTATTGAATTTCCGTTTCCATTCGGATTTACAATTATTTCGCCTTTATGCATTTCAATTATATCTTTACAGACGGTTAAGCTAATTTCTGTTTCTGCGAAATTATCATGGCTGTAAGAGTTAAGCGGGCTAAATACTTTTTGCACGATATCCTGTGATATTGCTTTCCCGCTATTTGTGAACACAATTTCTGTCTCTTTTTTATCATCTATATAAACAGCCGATATGTTCAATATTCCCCCGGAGGGCATTAACTCTGAAAAAATTAACAGGAGATCTAGAAAAACTTGTTCCAATAAATTATGATCTGCAGAAATATCGGGAATATTTTTAGATATACCGGTGATAATTTTTATATTCTGAAAATTAGAGAATTTCTCTACAACGGAAATTGCATGTTTAATTAATTTACTAATATTGGTTCTGTTAAAGTCGGGTTTTTCCTGCCTGGTCAGAGATAAAATATTTCTTATACTTTCCCTGATCTTTAATGCTTCAGAACGGATAGTTTCCAAATCATTTTTTTTGTCGCTCTCTGTGTCCGCATCTTTAATCAGACTTTCACTGTAAACTATTATTCCCGTTAAAGGATTATTTATCTCATTTGCAATTTCATCTGCCAGTTTACCGACAGAAGCAAGCTTTTCAGATTCTATTAACTGGGTCTGAGTAGTTAACAATTGTCTCTGCATTTTATTAAATGATTCCGATAGTAATCCTAATTCAGCTTTGCCCGGTGGTATTTCATTCTTAAAATCACCTTGTGCTACTCTCATAGTACCTTCAACCAAATTCCTTACCGGCTTTCCTATGAAATATCCTATGGTAAAATATGTTACGGCCGATGCAATCAAGGCAAATAAAATAGTGAGAACCAGCAGCTGGTTTCGAGTTTTATGCAAGTCTGATACGACTCTTTGAATAGAGACCTCAATTTCAATAAAACCTAAAAACTTCTGAGAAGCCTGATGCGCAGAGAAGGCAGTTAAATCATTATTTGAATTTTTATTTATATGCAATTCCGGCTGCTGATCATTTGCATGGCAGACACCGTTATAGCAGCCTGGCGCATTTGAAATAGGCAGAGCGTAATAGATAATATTATTCTTATTGTCAATTCTGTAATGATTAAAGTTCTGAATATCTTTAATCTTTTGATGATTCCCCGGGCTGTGGCAGCTTGTGCATAAAGTACTTTTAGGTGATACGTTTTCATTTATTTCAGATTTCCGTGAAGAAAATTTTATTATTCCCTGGTGATTTAAAATCCTTATTGATTTGATCCCCTCGCTGCCCATTATATTATTCACAGCAAGTGATATATCATCCCGCCTGTTCTTCAGCATGCTTACTCTTAAAATCTTTTCTATGGTCTGGCTTAATTGTCCCGTATTGTTACTAATTGAAGAGATTGAATCTTCTTTTTGTTTTAGTAAGCTGAAAGTTGAGAATAACCCCATTGCGAGAAGAATAATAACACCGAGTAAAATTGATATACGCGTCGAAATGCTAAGATATTTTATTTTTTCAGGCAGTTTCAATTGTTACTTGCACTTTATCATTTATAATCGAAAAATAAAAATTTAATTCTGAATTTTATATAGATATATATTGACCTATATATTTTTGAATGTTTGTTGATTATTGAATGATTAACAGTTAATAGCAGAAGAAATATTTTCATTCAATATTCTTTCATCCAGCAAAGCTCAACAGCCGCTATTCGCTGTGTGAAATTTTTGACACATTCATACCAAAATGCTTTAATATAAGATCTGTTCCGAAAGCCATTATGGAGCCTAAAGATGCCATTACAAGTGTAACAATAACAGCATACAATAACCTGTCGTTATTATATAAATCGGCTACCCATAAATTTATTCCGGAAAGATCTTTTGTGTCAATTTTTTTACTAATTGCGGCTTCCTGTTTACCACCGATATCACCCGCATAAGAAGTAGAATAGAAGCAGGCAAATAAAAAACAAAATAGTAATAATGTAATTATTTTCTTTGTATTCATAATTTATAACCTGATATATTTAATTAAATATTTTTTCGTTATTAACAAAATGATTAATTTTCCCTGTTATAACTGTAAACGTTTTTCTTTTCGGACTTCAATAAATAATTTTGTACATATAACAAGGGTCATTAAAATAGAAGCACCAATTACAAGTGTACCGGCAATGCTTGAATAAATAGGTATATCAGTCATTTTATAAACCTGCTCAATTACCACAGAAACACCGGCAAATGCAATCATGATTGCAAACAAAAGCCTGATACCGTATCCCCTGATATATTTAACAGCAGTAACTCCAAGCTGAGCACCAATTGATGCCCCTAGCAGCATAAATACTGCTGCAATAATTTCTACTCTTCCTTTTATAGCATAAGTTAAGCATCCGTAAGCTCCGCTAAACAAAACACTCATTAAATCTGTACCTACCGCAATAGCGGTGGGACAACCGATCAAATAAACTAATGCCGGCATTCTAATAAAACCGCCTCCAACTCCCATAAAGCCGGATAAAAAACCGGTTATAAAAAAGATAAAAAGTACAATCCATAAAGAAACCGATTCAATCCCCGAAGTTGGAAAAGATACCATTGGCGGAATTTTAATTTTATGAAGCCTGCTTGATAAAGGTATTTTTTTCTTTTTGGAGTTCGTGCTTTTCTTATCATCTGAAACTTTCATATTTTGGGAATCATTCTGTGGCCTGACGATAAAATAATCATACAACATAAAGATCGAAAGTCCCAGAAGAAGTATAATATAACTCCACCTGACAATGGAACCTACATTTCCCACTTTCTCAAGAATCATAATTATTTGTGAACCTGCTTCTACCCCCAAAACTGAAGCTCCAATAGAAATTAATCCAAGTTTCCAATCAACATTCCCCATTTTACTATGTTTTTTAGTTGCTATTATCGACTTGCCAAAAATATGAGCGAGATCCGTACCGATAGCATATGACATGTGGAATCCGAAAATATTTAGAGCAGGAGTAACAATCCATGCTCCACCAACCCCGAAAAATCCCCCAAGAACACCAACACAAAAACCAATAACAATTAATAACAAAATATTAAATTCAATTCCGGCTACCGGTAAGTATATATTTAAAATATCCATATATTTTGTTCCCTATTCTGAGGAAATATTTTTTAATTATGAACGTTTGTTTTCTTTCCTGGATTCTAATATGAGTCTTGAAATAATTATGAAAGTCATGAATACAGCAGTACCCATCAATACAATCCCGGCTATTGACTGATAGAACGAAATGTTTGTTACTTTATAGATTTGTTCGAGAGCAACTGAACATCCTGCAAATACTATCATAATAGCAAACAACAGCCTTATCCCATACCCTTTAACATACTTTACTGCAGTTGCTCCGATTTGTGCCCCTATTGAAGCTCCAATCAGCATAATAAAAGCAGCAATAAATTCAACACGGCCTTTCATTGCATAAGTGAAGCATCCATATGCACCGGCAAAAAGAATGCTCATCAAATCTGTGCCAACAGCAATCACGGTAGGAACCCCAATCAAATAAACCAATGCAGGCATTCTTATAAATCCCCCGCCAACTCCCAAAAATCCCGACAAAAAACCAGTGAATAAAAAGACTAGTAAGACTATCCATAGTGAAACTGATTTTATATCAGAAGCAGGAAATGAAATCATCGGAGGAAGATTTATTTTATGTAGTCTTTCAGCAATTGTACTTCTTCCGCTTCTTTTATTTGTACCCGGCTTCTTACCTTCTTTTTCAGATTGCTGTTTCGCATTCTTTGGATTTAAAACAAAATAATCATAAAACATGAATGAACTTAATCCGAACATAAGAAAGAGATAACACCATCTGACAATAGAGCCGACATCACCTGCCTTTTCTAAAATCAGAACTACTTGTGAACCTATTTCCAATCCGACAATAGAAACCAGTATAGATATTGAACCCAATTTCCAATCGATGTTCCCCATCTTCTGGTGTTTTTTTGTGGCTCCTATTGATTGTCCAAAAATATTTGCCAGATCAGTTCCAATAGCATATGCCATATGGAATCCAAAAATATTTAAAGCAGGTGTAACTATCCATCCACCTCCAACACCGAAGAATCCACCGAGTACACCGACACAAAAACCTATTAAAATTAATAACAAAACGTTAAATTCAATTCCTGCTACAGGTAAGTAAATATTAAATATATCCATGATGTATCTTTATTTTGTTAAAAGAATAGATAGTTTATTTCTCTTTTCTTGATTCTATTATGAGCTTACTAATAATTACAGCAGACATAGTTAATGCAGTTCCTATTAAAACAATACCGGCAAAAGTCTGAAAAAGCTGTTTCATTGTTAACTTGTAAAATTGCTCTGTTGCAACTGATAATGCAGCAAAAATGATCATAATAGAGAATAATAACCTGATTCCATAACCTTTTACATACTTTATAGCTGTGGAACCTATTTGTGCTCCTATTGAAGCACCGATAAGCATTATGAAAGCAGCGATTAATTCCACTCGGCCTTTCATAGCATAAGTAAAACATCCGTAAGCTCCGCTGAACAGAACAGTAATTAAACTAGTTCCGACTGCAACAGCAGTTGGTAAACCAATCAGGTATACGAGAGCAGGCATAATTATAAATCCGCCCCCTACACCTAAAAATCCTGAAAGAAAACCGGTAAATAAAAAAATTAAAAAGATAATCCAGATTGATACGCTGTCAATCTCCGATGCGGGAAATGATATCATCGGGGGAATATTTATTTTATGAAGTTTTTCAGAGATTTTACTCCTCTCAATTTTTTTTACTTTGTTACCAGGATTTTTCTTTAATTCTTCCTCAATTTGCTTCAGTTGTCTTGGATGAACTACAAAAAAATCATATAGCATATAAATGCCGAGTGAGGAAAGCAGCAGCATATAACACCACCTGACAATTATTCCTGCATCTCCGGCTTTTTCCAAAGCAATGATAACTTCAGAACCTATCTCCAATCCGATAATTGAGGTGATAATTGAAATGAGCCCCAATTTCCAGTCAATATTTCCCATTTTTTGATGTTTTTTAACGGCACCAATAGATTGACCGAAAATATTTGAGAGATCGGTTCCAATAGCGAATGCCATATGGAATCCAAAAATATTTAAAGCAGGAGTAACGATCCAGCCGCCGCCTACACCAAAAAATCCTCCGAGAACTCCGACACAAAAACCAATTATTATTAATAAAAGAACATTAAACTCAATTCCCGCAACTGGTAAATATATATTAAAAATATCCATATTCCCCTAAAGATTTTTAACTTTTAAAATGGAAATTATTTTTTTCATAAAATGAAGTAATTAATATTGAAAATAAAGACAAATCACCGAATTTAATTCAAGCAGAAGATTACTATATACCGGTTGCATTCTCATTTATTATCTATGATTTTTGAATAACCATTTTTTTATCCGGATTTTCTTTCCGGTATTCCTTAATAAGTCTTACAATAATAATGGTTGTCATAACCAGAGCAGTTCCTACCAGTATAATTCCGGAAGAATCCTGGAAAAAAGGTTTAAATGTCATTTTATAAAATTGCTCGGTGATGACTGAAAAACCGGTAAGAATAATCATTATTGCGAACAGTAATCTTATACCATAACCTTTAATAAATTTTACAGCCGTTGCACCTATCTGGGCTCCTATTGCAGCTCCAAAGATCATGAAAATAGCTGCATAAATTTCAACTCTTCCATCAATTGCATAAGTAAAACATCCGAAGGCTGCGGTTGCCAGTACAGTAATTAGTGATGTGCCGACAGCCAAAATAGTAGGAAGCCCGATTAAATAGACAAGTGTAGGAAGGATAATAAATCCACCTCCGATGCCAAGCACCCCGGAAAGAAAACCGGTAAATAAAAATATAATTATAATTACCCAAAGTGATACTGCTTCTATCTTAGATTTAGGAAAAGAAATCATCGGCGGGATATTAATACTATGTAATGTCTCTGCTATTCCGTTTATTTGAACTTTGTTTTGTTCACCTTCAGCTTTATTTTGTTTTTCTTCCTCCAAACGTTTCAGTAATTTCTTGTGCAGGACGAAATAGTCATAGAACATAAATGCACCAAGGCCGGTTAGGAATATTACATAACACCATCTGATTATAGAACCGACTTCTCCGGCTTTTTCCAAAGCAATAACCACCTTTGAACCAGCTTCGAAACCAAGAATTGATGTTACTATTGAAAATGCACCAAGCTTCCAATCGACATTACCCATTTCCTGGTGTTTTTTAACAGCACCGATGGATTGTCCGAATATATCGGAGAGACCTGTTCCAATAGCATAAGCCATATGAAAGCCAAAAATATTAAGAGCCGGTGTAATGAGCCAGCCTCCTCCAACTCCGAAAAATCCTCCGATAACCCCGACACAAAATCCTATTAAAATTAGAAATAATACATTAAAATGAATTCCGGCAACTGGTAAAAAGATTCGAAAGATATCCATGTTTTTTTTTCTTATTAAGTTAAACCTTTAGTGATTCCGCATTTCTTTTTCTCTCTTTTCTTGATTCCAATATCAGCTTACCAATAATGATTGATGTCATTATTAATGCAGTTCCTATTAAAACGATTTCGGAAATGGTTTGAAAAAATAATTTTCCGGATAGTTTAAATAATTGTTCCGTAATTACTGATACACCTGCGAAGATGATCATAATTGCAAAAAGCAGCCTGATCCCGTATCCTTTAATATATTTTACTGCAGTTGCTCCAATCTGAGCTCCAATCGAGGCCCCGGCTAATAAAACCAGCGCAGCAATTATTTCAACCTTGCCATTAATTGCATATATAAAACATCCGAAGGCTGAACTAAATAATACTGTAATTAAAGTTGTACCTACAGCTATTATTGTAGGAAGCCCGATTAAATAAACAAGAGTTGGCATAATTATAAATCCGCCGCCTATTCCCAAAAGTCCCGAAAAAAAACCGGTAAATAAAAAGATGACAATAATTATCCACAGAGATACCGATTCAATCTTTGAAATAGGAAAAGATATCATAGGCGGGATTTTTATCTCATATAATTTCTCAGCAATTTTAGTTCTGCCCGGGGGTAATTTGTCGACAGAAATGTTAAAAGTTTCATCCTCACTTTTTAGCTGTTTCTTCTGCAGAACGAAATAGTCATAAAACATAAATCCCCCCAGTCCTGATAAAAACAGGACGTAACACCATCTTATAATTAATCCTGCATTACCAGATTTTTCTAGACTAAGAACTACCTGTGAACCAGCTTCAAATCCAATTATTGAAACGATGACTGAAATTAAACCTAATTTCCAGTCCATGTTTCCCATTTTATGATGTTTTTTAGCAGCCCCTAATGATTGCCCAAAGATATTGGAAAGGCAGGTTCCAATAGCATAAGCCATAGGAAAACCGAAAATGTTTAATGCAGGAGTAACAAACCAACCACCGCCTTCTCCAAAAAAACCAGCTATAACTCCGACACAAAATCCGATTAATATTAATATCAGAACATTAAAGTGAATTCCTACAATGGGTAAATAAATACTGAATATTTTCATTCTATATTTAAGCTAAAAGATTTCCACCTATTAAGTGTATTCTTTATCTAATTTATTCTTCCAAAACTTTTATGTTTATTACGAGGCTTTAAGTTCAAAATATTATAAATAGAATTATAAAACTCTTCAGACTTTTCTCTCTCCGGATTTAATATTGTCTCATTATCTGAAATCTTAATCCTTTCATACCAGGAAATATCATCTCTTAAAGCTACTGTTGGACTAATCATAATTATAACCGGCGGATGAAAATTTTCGTTTATAAATTCCTCTGCAATTTGATCAAGTCGGGCAGTAATTGTTCTTTGTTCAGGCATAGTGCCGTTTTCGATGACAGCGGCGGGCATAGCCGGATCCATTCCATATTTTATCAATTCATGACAGATGTTTTCTATCCTGGAAGCACCCATATAAATAATAAGGTTTGCATTTTTTAATGTTGCTAATTTTTCCCAATCAACCTGCGTTTCCGGTTTATCAGGGCATTCATGCGCAGTAATTAATACGCACTGCGTTATGAGTCCCCGCTGAGTAATCGGTATACCGCTGTAAATAGGTGCTGAAAGTCCCGAAGTAATTCCCGGAATTATCTCAAACTCAATTCCGGCTTTTTTAAGTGCGGCCGCTTCCTCAGAACCTCTGCCGAAGACAAAAGGATTTCCTCCTTTTAAACGGACAACATCTAAACCGAGCTTTGATTTATTTATAAGGATTTCTATTATACACTCCTGCTTGATAGGGTGGTAACCAGACTCTTTCCCGGCAAAGATTTTTTCACAATCCTTTTTGCTGTAAGATAAAAGATCATCGTTGATCAGCCTGTCATAGACAATAACGTCTGCATGCTTTATTCTTTTAAGCGCTTTAACTGTAATTAATTCAGGATCTCCCGGGCCTGCCCCGACAATATAAACTTTTCCGTATTTCAAATTCGTTTTCCTTTTATATGATTATTTGATTATAAATACTTCAATACATTAACTATCAGAAAACTTGCTGTAGCAACAAAAACCAACAGAAAAAATACTATCAGGATGTCGGCCTGAGAATCTGTTTTGGCAGAAACAACCTGTTCGCGGGATAAAATACTATTAATCATTTCAATAGTTTTTCTGCCTATCTTTTTAAATTGAGAATCATAATTAATAATTTCATCCTGGGTCAGCGTATCTGATCTTATTTCATCAAAAAATTTGTTGTATGTATCAGACATTTCCGAATAGTCTTCTTTCAATTCGCTTATTTCCGTGTTGGTTAAAGCTTTCAAACCAATTAGTGCACCAAATGTTTGATGAAAATCTTCTTTTGCTTTCTGCCATCTAAGGTATCTGGGTTGTGAATAGCCCCTGATTAAAAGGTTTTTTTCTTCCCTTCTTAATTGTAATTCTGCTTCTTTAAGTAAATGAGTTATATCTGTAATATTATTACTTTTCTCTATCCGCTGAGTAAATACCCAGCCTAAAACACCGCTGCACAGGATCAAAAGAATCATAATAGAGAAGGTAATAAATATTTTTTTCTTTAATATTTTTGGAGCGTCCATATTTCTTCCCCGAAAAATTTAATGTAAATCAGATTCTCTAAATAATTTATTTATATAGTGAACAGAACTTTTTTCCCCGTTCTCTGTTAAAATTTTTTCCCAATCTACAGAAGTGAATCTCCTGAACATTTTAGCTTTGGTCTGTGCAGATTTCCATTTGTTGCCGGCCAGTAGCTGCTTTCTGAACTTAGCTGCCATTTCAATAATATCTGAATAAACAGGAGATATAAATTCATCTATTTTTTTCTTAATTTCCTTAGTGTAGAACGGAGCGCTCCCCTGAGAAGAAACCGAGATCGTTAAATCACCCCGCTTAATATTTGCGGGTAAAATGAAATCACAAAAAACCGGGTTATCAACAACATTTAATAAAATACCTTCATTGCTACAGTCAGTTCTAACCATTTTATTAATTTCAGGGTTATCTGTTGCACTAAAAATAATTTTATAATCTTTTATAATTTCTTTGGAATACGATCTCTTAATAATTCGAATATTATTTTTCTCTGCCAGCTCCGATAAAGCTTTGCAAATTTTGGGGGAGATAATGGTTATGTTAGCGTTAAATTCCTGAAGTGATAATACTTTTCTGTAAGCAACTTTTCCGCCGCCGATAATAAGACAAGGAAACCTTTCGAGATTTACAAGTATGGGATAAAAAGTAGAATTCACACTTTTCTTCATAAAAAATTTTCCCCCCTTTTTTAGGCTAAAAGATTAGGAATATTGGTAAAAAAAACAAAGAAGTTAGAGATTCTGTAATCCCAGTGTTGTTTCAAAAATTTTGGTTTTTTGAAGGTTTTTGCAGTTTTTAGGTGTGAAAAAATTGTTCAGCACAATATTAGTTTCTAATAAATGCCTTGGACCGTGTGAATGAATCATCCGGGTAAAAGTTGTATGATGAAAAAGTTATTCGGAACAAAATTAAACCGTATTTAATTCAATATTTTTATTTACATAATTGACCGGCATTTGTTTAGTGGATGATGCAATGAGTCTTGCCGTTCCTTCAATTCCCGTATAATCAGTATTTACTATGGCGTGATAATAAGCCGGATCTTCTACATTTTTATTATAATAGGTCTGCAGAAAAACTTTCCGCCTTTGATCTTCTTTCTTTATATACTTTAGTGCTTCTCTTTTGTCAATATTCAGGCACCTTGAAATATAATTGATCCTGCTTTGCAGCGATGCTATTAAACGTACATGAAGACCGCCGGGTAATTTTGCAGTTATTATATTAGCTCCTCTTCCAATAATTATTACGAAACCGGCTTCGGCCAAATGAATAATTGTAGTTCTGACTTTATAAAATAAGTTCCAGATATCCGAACCTGTTCCGAGCATTTGTGAAGCAATAGATTTAATTGCAGAATATTTATCTTCCACCAGCATATCTTTAAAATATTTCGGCAGGCTATGCTCATTAAGAATTTTATCTATCAACTCTTTATCGAAAAATCTCCATTTTTTTTCTCCGTAAATTTTCTGAAGGTATTTTAGTAATCTTTCATAAATTAATGCTTCCGGTACGCCGGTTTCCCGCGATATGGTGATGAAAGGACCGCCGTGAATTTTCCTTTGAATAAATTCTTCTTCAGATATTATGTGGGAATGAGATTCAATGTATAAGCGGGCTTTTTCACATTCTCCCAGTACTTTCATAGGATTACCCTCCTTTAATGTAACAGGGAAAATTAATTTATTCTATTATATGCTTTTATTTTATCTATTTCAACAGTAAAATTAAAATCTCAATCATAAAAAGTACTTCTGTATTTGTTTTTAATTATTTATACTTAATTAAAAGAATAAATATACTAGTGTTCTGTCACTAACACGTCTATACATCCGAAGTGACTGTCATGGACTTGGACCATGACAGCAGTGTATAGTTATTTTAGTTATAGAATACTAGTCTGTATACCCCACGGACTGAGCTAAAATAATTTCATAATTATCTTCCAGGTTCATCAGCTTTTTCAAATTATCGCGGTCGATTAAATCCCTGACAACTGTTCCAAGATTACATGATGCACAAAAGAGATAAACATTTTGTGCAACAAAACCTGTATGTGCAGCAGAATAAAATTTTGCTTTTTCTCCGACTCTTGACATCATTGATAAATCAGCACAATAAATCAAATTTACAGGAACATCTTTTACAAAACTCTGTGAACCTGTGTTTTGCCGTATATCTTTATTAAGTATTAATTTTAAACTATTATTATCTGCATCGTAAAGATATAAGCCGTCGGATTTAGCGATATAAATATTAATATTCTGGACATTCCAGGCTGATGGTGCTGTTCTCATTTTTTGTTCAGGTCTGTTAAATCCGTACGCGGCCCAAAGCAGATTAGAAAGTACCTGGTTTGATAATTCTTTTGAACTAAAATTGCGCGAACTTTTTCTTTTGCTTAATGCTTCCATTAAAGGAATACCGCCTTCTTTTTGCGGTTCGGGTAATTTTATATCCTGTGCAATTATTGAAATCTGAGATGAAAATATAATAATAATAATTTGCACTGAAATCTTTTTAATTAACTCTGCCATTTTGAATCTCCCTTCTTTTTAAAAGATGAGTACAGCTACATGGGTGGGAATGCTAGAATAATTTCCATTCCCTGATCTGCAAAATATTCAGCTTTTTTTGTTTTATACGGTATAAAAAATTTGTCTCCCGTTTTTATCTTTACCTGCTGATGCTCAGTTATTATTTTACCGCTCCCTTTAGTAACAATGCCGGCGTAAAAAGAATCAGAAATTTTTGCATGACTTTCATTTATAATTAATTTATTTACCGAAAAACATTTTGTATGATTTTCATCAATCAGGATGAATTCTTTCCCGCCCGGTGTTTCATTGATTAGCCTGGGATAACAGAAGTATTTTTCTTTAATCTTTTTAACAGATAGGGGAGTAAAGTTTATCATATTTAGGGCAAAGTCAATATCTCTCCCCATAAACCTGGCTTGCTCCGGCAGCAGATAACCGCCCCGTTCAAATTCAAGCCTGGCCACAAAATCAGTTGGTTCCATAATTTCGATCATAAATATACCTTCACCAATTGCATGCGGCAGACCACCCGGAACAATGAATACATCGCCTGGCTGGACATGAATTTTTTCAAAACAGGAGATAAGCTTATTAGTATTTTGTTCAGCAATTATTTTTTTAAAATCTTTTTTTGAAATTTCTTTTTGAAAACCAAGGTAAATGTAAGGATTGGTTATTTCCTCACGGATATTTAATATAACATAAGCTTCTGTTTTGCCTGAATTGCTTTTCAGATATTTTTGTGCAAATGGAATTGTTGGATGTACCTGTATATGCAGGCGGATAGCAGAATCAAGAAATTTTAACAGGAATTGTGTATTAGCTCCATATTTTTTATAATGATTTATCCCCGGAATTTCATGAGGGAATTTTTCCATTAGTTCCTTTAACGGAATCATTGAATTATCAATTTCAATTTGTGATAAACCTTCATTGTTAAATTCTTCTCTTCCTTTATTTACAGCAGCAGTTGTAGAAGCAATCCAATCTTCAGGCAAATGACTATCATCCGGGTCAGATTTTCCTTCAATTGAATCAAGTATTTTACCGCCTTGATAAGTTCTCCATACACGATTAGGCGGCAGTATAATAATTTCCGGAATTTTCATTTAAAAAAATAATGGTATTTATGATTACAAATAAGATATACAGGAATTTTTTTAAGATTTCCGGCACATCTTATTTTTTGTTTATTTAAGAGATTCATTTCATAAATATTTAGCAATTATTAATTTAAAATTAATCAAATGAATTAAAAATGATAAGCAGTATAAATAAAATATTTGATAAACTGGCTTCAAAAGTTACACATTTTGCAGGCAGCAGTTTTGCTTTCAGTATTGCTTTTTTTGTAATTATAACCTGGATAATTTCAGGTCCGGTTTTCCGTTTCTCCGATACATGGCAGCTTGTTATAAATACCGGTACGACTATCATTACCTTTTTAATGGTTTTTTAATCCAAAGAGGTCAAAATAAAGACTCGCAGGCAATTCAAATAAAGCTTAATAAACTAATTGCAACCACCCAAGGGGCGAGTGATACTTTAATTGATATTGAGAGCCTTACCGAAGAACAACTCGATGTTATTCATAAATATTATTCCGTTCTGGCTGAACAAACTAAAAAATCATCAAAAATTACAAGAAGTCATTCGGTTGCAAGCGCTAAAGAAAGAGCACTAAAGAAATAATCCAGGTAATTGCTTCTTTATCTGCGGGTGGGGATATCATTTCCCAATAAAAACCCTAAAGGTTTTAACGATTCAATCCTGTCGAAAACAATTTTTATTATTGCTGTAATAGGTATAGATAAAAACATCCCGGGAATTCCCCAAAAAGTTCCTCCAATTAATACAACTACTATTGAAATGAAGGGATTTATATTGACTTTGGATGCAACAATTTTCGGTACAATAAAATGATTATCGAATAATTGAATCAGATTGTACACGATAAATACCCAGAATGCGTATATCGGCGGTTGACTTGTTATTGCCATAACCATTGCAAGCACTATTGCAATTACACCTCCTATATACGGTATTAGATTTAATAATGCACCGGCTACACCAATTAAAATAGCTGATTCAACTCCAAGCAATAGTAAAGAGATTGAATTCATTACTGCAATTATTCCTGTTTCTATCATTAAACCAAAAAGGTAGCTTTGAATTAATGATCTTGATTGACTAATAACATCAGAAACAAGTTTATGTTTTTCCGGGAAGAGCTTTTGTATGAATTCCAGAAATAAAGGTTTATAAAGAAGAATTAAAAAAACATATACAGGTATAATTATTAGCAGCATTAATAATCCGCCTATCGTACTGACCACAGGTCCGATCAAAGATTTACTGCTGTTGATCCCTTTATCCTTAGTCTTTTCAATCCAGCTTGTAATTTTATCCTGATTTAAATTAAATGTATGGGATATCCATACCACCAGCTGATTGTAAAGTTCTGAAAATTTGTTTTTGAATTTAGGAAGTTCATTTCCGAATTCAGCTATTTGCGATGAAAAAAAATAGGATAAAACCGATATTACAATAAAACCCACTAGCATGGCTATTAATATTGACAGGATCTTATTTAGATGTTTACGATATAGGAAATTTACAACAGGATTTAATAATATTGCAATTATACCGGCAAACAATATCGGCAGAATTATTTCTTGTCCGATATACAATATAAACAGAACGGCAATCAGGGCAAGCATGATTTGAGATATTTTTAAGTAAAATGGAAAAGTACTTCCATATATATTCCCTGGATATCCTGAAATAAATTAATTCTTACTGGATATAGTAATAATTATTCCTAAGATCAGAACAATACCTGTAATAATTATAGGCATTATGCTGCCCTGGCTCACAGTTATATTAAGACCAAATAAGTTAAATTTATCTGTTTGATTCGAATAGTTTATCACAGAAATTATTAATCCTGCCGCACCAAGTACAGTAAGTATATATCCGATTATTTTCATAAGTCTTTCTCCGTTTTTGATTTTTTCCCTTTATAAGAAAACAGTAAATAACAGCTTACTTTAGATTAAATATTTTTATTAATTATAAGCCCTATTCGTTTTCTTTACTGTGTTATTAAACAAATTATTTTCCAGGAGTGATTAGATAATGGAATAATCGAAAATAAAGCTGTTTTTTCTTTTAGGATTTAATTCGGACTTTTGGGAGGTTAATTAATTCAGGTAAAGCATATATTTAGGAAAAATTTTTTATCATTGTAAATAATCCTGTTAAACCCATATAGCTCATAGTTATTGAGAAAATGAAAATCAGGCTCAGTGCAATATTTGTAATGGGAGAAAATCTAAATGACTCCATAATGGTCTTTTTGTTTCCTAAATATATGATGCACGCTACAGTAAAAGGCAATATTAATGCTCCAAAGGCTTGGGATGCAATCATAACAATAATAGGTTTTGCATGAAATACAGGAACAACTAATCCCAAAAGGGAAAAAAGAAAAACGATGATCCGGTATTTCGGTTTTTTCATATCTCTTTCAGATTGATTATAATCGCACAGGAGCCATGGAACAAGCAGTACATTCGGAAACTGCGATGATATACCTGCGGCTACTAATCCAATTGTAAAAATAAATACCGCAAATGAACCAGCTAATGGCTCCAGCAAATTTATCATTTCAGAAACTTTGTCAAGCCGGATTCCTTTTAAGAAAAAAGAACCTGCTGCCGAAGCCATTATCGATGCACTTATAATGAACATCATCACAGCAGAAAATAAAGCATCATTTCTTTGCGCTCTTAGATCTTTCATAGACCAGCCGGCCTCTTTTACTAATGTTGTTCTTAATATAAACAATCCTGAAAAAACAGTAGTACCAACCATTGAAGCGACTACCAGGAATGCCGAATCTCCTGTATGTGCAGATGGTACTGAAGGAATTAAACCCTTTAATATATCCTGCATTGGTGGAATTAATATGAAAAAATTAATTATAAAACATAGCGCCATAACTCCAACAATAAGGGCCAGTGCTTTTTCAAAAAATTTTGTTCTGCCGACAAGAAATAGCAGATAAACAAGTAAAACAAAAAAGAGTGCAAAGTAAACCGGCTGAATGCCGTCTTTTATAAACAGTTTTGACCACTCATAGCAAACCTCTGATATAATCCCCATTACGCCCATAACACTTCCGCAGACGTTGGTACCAAGAGCAACAATAAAAAAAATCCCTATAGCAGGATGAATATGTTTTTTAAATGCTTCAAGAGCAGTTTCACCGGTGACAATTGTATATTTGCCGTAAATATCTATCAAAAGGAATGTTATAATGCAAGACAACAGGATAGTCCATAAAAGAGACATCCCGTAATCTGCACCTGCTTTCGCCATTGCAGTTACGCTGCCCGTCCCGATATTAAATCCCAGTAAAAATATACCCGGTAAAAATGATTGAAATATTTTCTTTATAATTAAATTCCTCCGGAATCTTTAATAACTGAATTCAGGAATTATGACCAAGTACACTTACAAATTCTGTCTGGTTCAGTGAAATCTTTTGTGATCTCCATGTCAACCATAATAACAGAGAGTCATAGAGAATTTACAGAGAGCCGCAGAGACGGAAATAGATATTTTTTTATATTTTATTAGAATTTACTATTTAATTTTGTTTAATCATTATTTAATTATGATTCTGCATAAAGTACCATAACATGCTGTCCTTTTATTTCGACAGGAATGGATATTTTATTTTCCTTTTGTTCGAAAGGAATAACTTTCTCAGTTAAAATATTTTTTAAGCTTCTGATTATTGAACTATTGGTATTAATTTCTATTAATCCTTTTTTTGATACCGAATCTGAATTGATTATATAAATGATAAGGCCTGTATTTGAAGTGTGCACTTTAATATTTAAAAAAGCATTTTCTTTCGAAACGAATTTTGCATCAGGAGCTACACCTGCATCCTTTGTAAAGTTTATTATTAGTTTGTTTACAGGGTTACCGGGATTATCATAATAACTTGCACCGAGAGGAACAGCACTTAAAACAGCCGTGCCGTTACCATATTTATTTTCGATAACTGCCGGTTCTTTTGTATCCTCAAATTCTCCCAGTACCTTAACATTATTTTTTAATTGAAGCTGGTCCCTGAAATATTTTCCTTCAAATTCAATCCGCTTATTATCAATCTCATCATTCATTTGAATTTTATAAAATGTTTTATGTCCCTTCCAATCAGGTCTGTCGGCGCCAAATAATGTATCGAGTCCTGAACCCGGACTAATTTTATATGCAAAATCTAATTCATTTAAAGTTGCGGTTCTTGCATCAGCAACAACCCATCCGCCTTGCTTTACATATTCCTTTAATAAATCTGCAATATTTTGCCGCATTACAATTTGAAATGGGAGAAATAAAATTTTATATTTTTTAAGGGTTTCTAAAGTAAGTCCTCTGTCCATTCTTAAAATATCCGAAGAAATATTTCCTTCAAAAAGAGCTTTATATAAACCGGCATTACTTTCAAACATAAATTTATTTGTTGCAGGTTCTGTTGTTTGTTCAAGCGTTTTCAAAAGCCCAACCATATCCACAAGAATGGCTGCCTGAGGTTTTTCAAGTTTTGCCTGGTATAATATTTTGCCGTACTTTTCCATAACTGCACCGAGTTCTTTTACGGCTTCACCTCTGGGTGCAAGTTTACCATTAACCTGGCATAAACCTCTGCCCAATGATTGTCGGCCTCTCATAAACGGCAGCCATTTCCAGTAGATCATTCCTTTGCAGTTATTTGCTAAAGCTGTCCATGCCAAAAGGGTTACAAAATCTTTGGTTAAATAACCGTTTAGTACAAGTCCGTTTTGAGCATTAGTATATAATTCAGTGAGGATATAATCTTTATTCCCGGATGCACATCTGATGGTATTAAAAGCAAGGTTATGAAGCCAGAATGGACAGGGCTCTAAATTATGTCCGCGTTCCCAGCCGTCCGGATAATATGAAATTCCGTGAATATCGTCGTGATCGGCAACCGCCCAGTTATCAATGTTATACCAACCGAACTCGCCGAAATTAGACCACGTTGTTCCAACAGGATTTGCATTTAAAAGATGAGTTGTATCATACATTCGAAGAGTACTTGATAACTTACCAAGTAATTCACCATTCAATTCATTCCGAAATATAATCCAGTCTATTTGAGGCATAGATGACTTCCAGTTCTCTGTTAGAAAGGGAGAAACTTGATTCCAATCTGTATATAATTCACCCCATGATCTGCTGAGCTTGTTGAGTGTTCCATATTTCTTTTGAAGCCAAATTCTAAAACGTTCAACAACATGAGGTGCATTCGAATTGTAATGCGGCTCATTCCAAATATCATAAAAATCCAGAGCAGGGTTTTTTCCGTATCGCTCAATAACCGCTTTGAAATATTCTTCTACAAGAGGATAAATACGCGGATCAGCAAAATCAATATTGTCCCTATTATTCTTATTACCATTATCTAAATTATGTTCATCCCACATTCCGGGAATTTCTTTAAACTTCCATATGGGAAAATAGTAGCTGCATTGTTCTTCTTTAAGCATTAAAGGAACAAACTTCATTTTTTCATCTTCAATCTTTTTTATTAAATGGTCTGTCCTTGTCCATAAAAGCTGTTTAGTATCAGTATTCCATTGGCTCATCGGGAAAATCATTATATGAGTTATGTTAGAAGCTTTCATCAAAGAAATATCTCGATCTACTCTTTTAAAGAAGTCCTGGTCTGTCGGATATTCTTCATGAAAGATATTGTAAACAGTTCCGATGATGATTGTTTTTCCCGGTATTTGTGCCATGCTTACTGCAGTTAAAACGAACAAGAATCCTACTAAATTATAAGTGAAAAGTTTCATTTTAATCCTTATAAAATAACATTTTATTTTTTTGAAAAATTATGAAATGATATACAATTGGAATGATAGTATCAAGAATACGGATTAATTAAACAATATTATTTTGAAAAAAATTAAAAAAATATAAAGGGAAAAAAGCCAAGTGAAATGATTTATTCTCCCAGCTTTAATCCCTTCTGATTAATCAATTTTTTATAAATAATATATTAGTCTGCTCAAAAAAGGTAGATTTATTAAAAATATCATTTATTTTAGCTTAAAATCAAATCAGAAATTTATAAAAATGACCTTTTTAATTGCACTTCGCGCCTGCATGCAGAAACGCCACTTTGGCGAGCAGGTACGAAACGTTTCGTGTAGTGAATATTCGACTCATATATTATACAAAATTATGATTTTATTTTTCAGCCTCGTTATTTGTAATATACATCTGGTAGAAAATGTTGCACATCTTTTTAACCCATTCATTATCATCAAACTTAACCGCTTGCTTAATTGCAAAAATTCCCCTTTCATCACCAATTTTAAAGAGTGATAATGCAGCCATCACCCGGGCTTCGGGAGATTTGTCACTCTTGAGAATACTCATTAATGGAATGACAGCTTTTCTGCTTTTACGTTCTCCCAGGTAGTAGCTGGAACTTATTTTCAGACCAATATTTTCTGCTTTTACTCCTTCAAGGTAATTTAAATCAACCGATTCATCACTAATCTTTTTGATAACTTTTATTGAATCTTGCGGATAAATTGAATTGAAACAGAAGAGCAGAACGAAAAATATTCCCAATAGAAAGTTGCACAGTTTCATAATCTCACCCTTTCAATTATTTGTGAAGTTGGATTATAATGACGCACAAAAACAATTAGACAGGAATTCTATTATTAAACTGTTAAATAATTACTAAATAAGCAAGAAAAATTTGCTGAGTGAATACCGTCACAAAATAGCAAATCAATCTTTTATTACTCTTTCATTTTTATTAATTCCATTACAATATATTTATTTTGTATAGTAACATAAGAAAGAAACTATAATAGTAGTATTATGGAAGAAACTATAATAAATACAAATGAAGTTCACTTCCCGTTAAATGCTGATTTTATTAAATCACTTCAGGAAAGAGAAAACGAAAAATCCATGCTTTTATCACTCAGCCAGGATATTGTCTCCTGCAGGACTAAAGATGACGTAGAGCGGATTGTTAAGATGAGGCTGGTGGAATTCTTTCAATTTAACGAAATAATGATCTGCATGAATAATAACGACAACCTCACTCATACCTGCTATATTCACACTGTAAGCAAAGAAACCATGAATCATCCCGATTTTACCAAAGGTGCAAATCTTAAATATTTTATTAATGATGGAATTTTTAATGTTATTGAAAATTCAAAAGGGCCGGTGGTTTTTGATATGGAAGAATTAGTCAGCCGGTCGAATAAACCATTTTATGTCGAATTCTGGAACCAGTTAAATGTTAAAGAAATGATCGGTTTTCCCCTGCGTATGAATGGCAAATGTATCGGTGGGGCTACATTATATCCGAAAACTAAAAATACTTTTTCAGAATCTCAATTAAATTTGATGAATGCTGTCTGTTCACTTATTGGTATTGCATTATCGAATGTGTTAGCATATGAAAAAATTGAAAGCCAGCTGACGGATATAAATAACCTGAAATCCCGGTTTGAACAGGAAAAGAATTATCTTCAGGAGCAGAGAAATACCGAATATAATTATGATGAAATAATAGGGCAGAAAGATGGTTTGCGTGGTGTCTTTCATTTAATTTCGAGTGTAGCTTCCTCGGACAGCACTGTTTTAATTCAGGGAGAGACAGGAACAGGAAAAGAATTAATTGCCCGGGCAATTCATAGTTCTTCACCCAGAAAAAATAGAGTGATGATAAAAGTCAATTGTGCTGCTTTACCAGCAAACCTGGCAGAAAGTGAATTGTTCGGACATGAAAGAGGAAGCTTTACAGGTGCAGTAGAACGAAGAACAGGTAAGTTTGAACTGGCAAACAACAGCACGCTGTTTTTAGACGAAGTTGGCGAGATGTCTCCCGAATTACAAGTAAAACTTCTTAGAGCAATTCAGGAAAAAGAAATTGAAAGAATCGGCGGTAGAGAGGTTATAAAAACAGACGTGCGTATTATTACCGCAACAAACCGCAATCTCCAGGAAGAAGTGGATAAAGGAAAATTTAGGCGCGATTTATTTTATCGATTGAATGTTTTTCCGATTACATTACCTTCACTAAAAGACCATAGAGAAGATATTCCTAAATTGGTTACTTATTTCATAGAAAAATTTTCTAAGAAGACCGGAAAAAATATAACCGGTATTTCTTCCAAAAGCATTGAAGAGATGATGCTTTATGATTGGCCGGGAAATATCAGAGAGCTTGAACATGTTGTTGAAAGAAGTTTGCTAATGACATCCGGCAGTACTATAGATGAAATCTATTTGCCAAGTAAAAATGTTTGCTTGGACGCTATACCAGTTGATTCAGCAAATAAATCTTTAAAAGAAAATGAACGGGATTACATAATAACAGTATTGAAAATGACGAACGGAAAAGTTCGTGGAAGCGGAGGTGCGGCAGAGTTTTTAAAAATTCCACCTTCTACTTTAAATTCTAAAATGAAAAAACTGGGTATAACAAGAAATTATTTGTAATATATGTCCGTGCTTCTTCTAAATTAAAAGGAGCAGGGAAGTGTGGAATAAAAGAAATAATTAAAGCTCTGAAAGACTTTCTTATATATGTAGTTCACTTTTTATCCTTTTACATCATCCAACATGTTCAGAATAATATTAGTTTATTTATTTTCTTTATTCTGCAAGAAAGTCCCGGCCTGCAGTTCTTCAAAAGCTTTTCTTAATTCTGCCTGTGTATTCATTACAATCGGTCCGTACCAGGCAACCGGTTCTTTCAACGGTCTTCCGGAAATAAGTAAAAAACGAATTCCTTCTTCATCGGCTTGAACAGTAATTTCATCGCCGCTGTCAAAAAGAATCAGTGAACGGTTATCTGCATCTATTGGCGGAGATGTATCCAGCCATCCGACGCTTTCGGTAGGAACTGCAAGCGGACCTGAAGCATTGCAGAACTTTCCTGAGCCTGAGAAGACATACGCAAACGCATTATTCCGGGTATCGATCTGTAAAGATTTTCTTTTACCGGGTGGAACTGATACATCGATATAGATTGGATCTGCAGCTATTCCGTCAACCGGACCTTTCTTACCCCAGAAATCACCGCAGACAATCCTGACATGTGTTCCATCATTATCTGTTACTTCGGGCATATCGGCTGATTTTATTTCCTGGTACCTGGGCGTTGTCATTTTCAGTGCTGATGGAAGATTTGCCCAAAGCTGAAAACCATGCATCCTTCCGTTCGGATCACCTTTCGGCATCTCCTGGTGAATAATCCCGCTTCCGGCTGTCATCCATTGAACATCGCCGGAAGAGATTACACCTTTATTACCCATACTATCGCCATGTTCAACGGTTCCGGCTAGTACATAAGTAATCGTTTCGATTCCGCGATGAGGGTGCCAGGGAAAACCGGCAAGATAATCTTCAGGATGTTCGTTACGAAAATCATCAAGAAGAAGAAAAGGATCAACTTCGGAAGGATCACCAAAACCGATAGCACGGCGGAGATTTACTCCTGCTCCTTCAATTGTCGGCTGTGCTTTTAATATCTTTTTTACCGGGCGGATAGACATAGATTTATCCTTTCAGAGATTGTACATAAATATTTTAAGCGATCTTATTCGATTTCAAGCATAATGAAATCCGATTTTTCTAAATGAAAAAATAAAAATTAAATATCCTTTCTGATTTATTATGTGCGGCAGTTATTATCATTTAATTTTTCAGGATTCCTTTCTCAATCGAAAAAAATGCTATCAATGAACTCAGCCAGGACAGGATTACGGAAACTATAATTATCATATTAAAAGATGCAATAAATGATTTTTTAATGCTTAGCGTTATTAAAGAAGATTCTTTCTCTGATAATCCATCAGGGGGACGGGTTTCAGCAAGTTTATTTGAATTTTTAAGCAGCTCAATCTTTTTAGCTGCCGGAATTTTCAGATTATCGACTTTTACCTCCAGATTATTCTTAAATGATATTATCATAAAAGTACCGAGAACAGCGATCGCGAGTAAACCCGCCATTCGTGCTACAGTATTATTAATACCTGATGCGATTCCTTCATGGTGTGCTTTCACGGATGCCATCACTGCAGTCGTAAGAGGTGCAACTACTATTCCCATACCTAAACCCAGAAGAAAAATTCCCGGGAAATAAGTCGTCCAGTATTCAGCCGGTCCTTTCGTAATTCCGGGAAATATTAAAAGCAGTAAACCCAGGCCTGATAATAAAGGTCCGATTATTAAAGGTTTTCTTGCTCCGAATTTGTCTGAAAATTTACCGGAGAAACGGGAAATTCCTGATATTAAAATTGCAAAAGGCAGTATAGCTAATCCCGCAATTTCTTCCGGGTATCCCTGTATCTGTATCAAATTTAATGGAAAGAAAAATAATGCGGCATTTAAAGCTGCATATATAAGCAAAGTTAAAGTGTTTACTCCGCTGAAAGTTTTAGATTTAAATAAATTTAACGGCATCATGGGGTGCCTACTTCTTTTTTCAACAATTATAAATGTGATAAGAGAAATGAAACCAATAACCAGTGCAGCTTCAATTCTTAAGTTTTTGAATCCGCTGTCGGAAGCTTCCAGGAAGCCGTAAGTAATTCCTCCCAAACCTAACGTTGCAAAAAAAGCTCCTGTTATATCGAGATGATTCGCCGATTCATCACGGCTCTCGGGAACTTTTAATAAAAGGACATATACTGTGAACACTGCCAGCGGAATATTAATGAAAAAGATAATCCTCCATAATCCAATGCCCGCTAACCAGCCGCCGAGAACAGGGCCTATGATTGTAGTTAATGCACTGAATGTTGACCAGGTTCCGAATGCCTTTCCTCTTCTTTCTGAAGGAATAACTGCCGATATTATTGCTAAGCTTTCGGGAACCATTAAAGCTCCGCCTATTCCCTGGAATGCTCTTGAAATTATCAGCATTAATTTCCCGTTTGAAATTCCGCACAAGAGAGAGGAAGCACTGAACAGAATTATTCCTATAATAAATATCTTTTTCCGGCCGAAAATATCGCCTATTGAACCGCCGACAAGCAGGAGCGATGAAAGAAAAATTGAATATGCATTAATGATCCAAAGTAAGGATTTACCGCTTATGTTAAAATCATTTTGAATAGCAGGTAAAGCAACATTTAATGCAGTAAAATCAATAAATACCATACTTGAAGCAAGTATGGTGGACACCAAAGTCCATTGCTCTGCATTCTTAATTGTATTAAAATTTTTATTCATCAAGGAAAATTATTTGTGATCCAAGTAAACAAATTTTTTAAACAGAAATTCTAACCGGCCCGGGCAGTTTCAGGAACCGGGTTTTCTCCGAGGAATTCAAACCATGCTTTCTTAGCGCAGGGGTAATTTTTGGCAGCTTCAGTAAGATCCATAAAAGCTTTGATGTTTAATTCAAAACGTTGATTAAGCTTGTACATTAGCAATATCACCGGCATGATCAAAAGCGTTTTGAGCTTGTGCCAAAGAAAACATATCCGGAAAAACACGAGCTCCAAGATGTTCTAAAGGATTTGTCCATAATGCTTTAATTATCCAGTAATATTTATTGCTTATAATTTTCAACAACATTCGGGGGACGAATACTTGCCTGATCTGGATTTTTACCTGCATTCTTAAGTGCATTCCTTTGCCGTAAAAAGTCCCAGCATTGATCAAGCTCAACTTTCATTTCATGCAGCTCTTTTACTTCTTTATCTGTCAGGTTTTCTTTCGAATATAATCTTGATTCTTCTTCTGCTATTTTTTTTATGTGGTCCAGAACTTTTTTATCTTCCATCATTTATTCTCCATTCATTTACATTATGCAGCTAAATTTTTATTTAAATATCACTATATGAAATATTAATCTTATTCGTATCATTACGATATTAATCAGCAATTTTTATACTTCTCGTTTTTAATAACAATCTCTTTGCCATCTGGCGCAGAAGTTATGGATCCCAATTTTCTATTAATTATTAAATTTCTTTCACTTATGTAATCGGAAATGATTTTAATATCGCACGGTCATCGCGTAAAAACGAAATATCGTCCCATGTTTTTCCTGAACTTCAGAATAATAACTTTAGAATGAACTGGTACATTATTTGGTTTCCGGATTAAAATTAAAAAAATTAAAGATGATGTGGAGTGATTATCATTACTAAAAAAACAATCCTATTTTCCTTTTTAAAAAATGAAATGCTGGTTGCATGAAATAGAAAGAAAATTTTTATTAAATGAAAAAGATTCTCAAAAGCTTCCCTTGAAAGAACTTGAAGTTGATTTAGTATTGAATGTGCCAGAGATGCCGACCCGATAAAAATTATGAGCTGGTATGATAACTAGTGAGATCATGAAGATCAGCTTGTTAGAGAAGAAGTAGTGACTGAAAAATCAACTGAACATCATATGACAGTTTTGTTCACGTAAATTAATAATAAACAATTAACTGCAAGGAGATGGAAATGGAAGAATCCACATTTAAAAACCGGAATGGTCTAAATATCTTCACCCGCTCATGGCATCCGGGAGAAACAGCTGCGGGAGTAGTTGTTATTGTTCCCGGGTTTAATGCTCACAGTGGTTATTATTCATGGGCAGCTGAACGTTTTATTGAGAATGGTCTGTCTGTCTACGCACTGGATCTCCAGGGGAGAGGAAAATCAGATGGTGAGCGTTTTTTTGTTAAAAGTTTTGATGAGTATGTTAGCGATGTGGCCCTGTTTATCGGGCTAATAAAATCGAAAGAACCTGGTCTTCCATTATTTCTTCTTGGGCACAGTGCCGGGGGAGTGGTTTCATGTCTTTATACTATTGAGCACCAGAATGAACTGGCTGGTTTAATCTGCGAAAGTTTTGCATTCCGGGTTCCTGCACCAGATTTCGCCCTGGCAGTTTTCAAAGGTCTTGAACATATTGCACCACACGCCCATGTGCTGCGCCTCAAGAATGAGAATTTCTCAAGAGACCCGAAAGTTATTGACACGATGAATAACGATCCGTTGATTGCCAATGAAACCCAGCCTACACAAACATTAGCAGAAATGGTTCGTGCAGATGAGAAGCTGAAAAATGGTTTTCAGCTCATTACACTGCCTGTTCTAATATTGCATGGTACCGATGATAAAGCAGCCAAAGCAAGCGGCAGCCAGTTCTTTTATGATAATACCAATTCGGCTGATGCAGCAATCAAGCTATATGATGGTGGTTATCATGATCTTCTTAATGATATCATAAAAGAAGATGTTATGAATGATATTTTAGGCTGGATAAGCAAACGAATTCCTACAGGTAAAAAAACTACCGTTCTTACTGCAAACAGCTGAATTGTTAGTTTATCTGTAATAATAGATATATTAAATTGATTTTAATATTTAACCGTTGCAATATGGAACCAGGACCAGGAATCAAACAAGGGATCAGTGCATAATATATTGGCTGATGATCTAAACGATGCAGGTTCAAGTAGATTTTGTAACCGTTTAATGAAATCGCATGAAAATATGACCTGGATGCTGAAGGCGCATTGCAGGAAATTATTCATTTCATGTATATACTCTATTGGAGTGCATTTTATTTTTAATACAGAATATAATGATTACAGCAGATTAATAACTCCCTGTTAATTAAATTCATTACGAAACATGTTAAACTTAGTTTGCATTATTTCAAAAACTGATATAAATCGTTTTTAAGAATGTAAGGATACAGGTAAATAGAACACACCTGTATTTATCTTTAAGTGATATATTGCAGAATAGAAAAAAGGAATTTGGTATGAACCAATGCCCTCACCTGAAATTAGTAAATGATGTAGCTCCTCATACAAATGGTTGTGAAGAATGCCTGCAGACCGGTGACGTATGGGTGCATCTGAGAATTTGTAAAATATGCGGGCATGTCGGGTGTTGCGATAATTCTAAAAATAAACATGCAACCAAGCACTTTCATTCGACAGGACACCCCATAATCCAATCAATTGAACCGGGAGAAGATTGGGGATATTGTTATGCTGATGATCTATTTTTTGAATCAATTTAAATTATTTGATTAATGAATGATATTGGAACAAAAGAAAAAGAGATGCTTCCTTTACTTCGTTTAAATGAATGGAAAGAAACCAAGAATACACTCCATTTGTTTTTACAAATTATGGGGAAGATCAGGCTATCACTGTATCCTAGGATGAATCACTGGTGGCATGCTTCACTTTATGTCTCCCCGAGAGGATTAACCACGGGACCGATACCATATCATTACAGCAGCTTCGAAATTAATCTCGATTTACTAACTCATCAATTAATTATAAAGACCGGAAGTGATTCAAAAGCTTTTCCAATTCATGAAGGTCTGACTGTATCCGAATTTTACCGCAAAATTTTTAATAATTTAAAAGAGCTTGGAATTAAGGTAGATATCAAAGCAGTACCTTATAAATGTTTTAGTGTTGAGCCTTTTGAAGAAGATCATATACATAGTTCCTATAATAAAGAATACATTGAAAGATTCTGCAGAATATTAATATTTATCAACGGGGTTTTTGAGGAGTTTCGGGGCAGGTTTAGCGGGAAATCCACCCCGGTTCATCTTTTCTGGCATAGCTTTGATTTAGCCTTAACAAGGTTCTCAGGCAGAAAAGCAACAATGCCGGAAGAATCTAATAAAGTAGAAAAGGAAGCTTATTCACATGAGGTGATAAGCTTTGGCTTTTGGGCCGGCGATGATCTTATACCTGAACCTGCATTTTATTCATACACCTTTCCTGAACCGGAAGGTTTGACTTACGAACCATTAGAACCCACGGAAGCTTACTGGGGTTCATTGCACAGCAGTGCCTATGCATTGATGATGTATGAAAAAATCAGAAATTCAAAGTCACCTGCAAAGGCTATTCTAAATTTTCTGGAAAGTACATACCTGGCAGGAGCCGGAAAAGCGGGCTGGGATATAGAAAAATTTAAATATAATCCTTTGTAAAAACCAGGTGTAATTTAAACACCGGAGCTAATTAATAAATTGATACCGCTTAATTAAATATCATTTCGTTTAACGGCTTATCAAATATATTTTTCTCAATTAAAAATTGATAAAGATTATTAATATGCGGAACTTTTTTATTTAACCATGTAAAGCTCCTGACGTATTTTGCAATCAGGTTATTTGAGTAAAAATTATAAACAGAGATTTCATTTGAATCCGCAATTACAGCATACTCCTCACCATTATAAATTTTGTCGGGCAATAATTCATGGAATAATTTACTTCTGTAATTATTCATCGTTTCAGCAGGACTTAATAACAAAGTATCCTTAATCAGGAATAAATAATAACTTTGATTTTCCGAAATGGTAAAAATATTTTTAACTTTATCAATTTCTTTGAAAGTTTTAGAAACCGGAATCCCAATTTTAATAGAATTGCTGTCCGAATAATTTTTTAAATAGTGTACCCATTCTTCTGCAGGAGGTAAATCATCCGGAATTATTTTTAATTTTTCAATTTTTGTTTCAGTTCCGGAATATTTTTTATAAAGATTTATATACTTATCTATTCCCAATTTGTCTATTAAGAATTTATTATATAATCCGGCTAAGGGATAAGTCATAGTGGCATCATAATGATTAAAATCCTGTTTGTCTAACAAAAAATTATAATTTAGAAAATTACTAGTAGCTAAAAAAGCACCCATTTCAAGAATTACATCAGGCTCTTTTCCTCCTCTCCCCCCGAATGCTACTGCAAATCCTTCCTGCAATAATGGCAAAGTGTATAATGATAGTGTTTTTAATTTGTAATTTATAAGCAAATGAAGAATTTCATGATAGTGGCAATTGAATGTTGATATTATATAATCATACGGCAAATAATATAAACCGCGGGCTTCATACCCGGTAAAGCTTTTTATTTCACCGGTATCACTGCATAAGTAATAATGAATTTTATTATCCTTCAGCTTTTCTACTCGATCATTGCTAAGTTTTAATACATTACAAATCTTATCAACGAAATTATCTAATTTCTCTTCTGCATAATGATTAAATAAGAGAGGATTGCTTATATGAAAAATAAAGAATTTACTCTCTTCTTTAAGCCATTTCCTTCCAAAATAAAATGGTGATGAAACCAGATATGAACCTTTAAAGTAAAACTCCCTTACAAACTTTGTAGATGGAATGGAAAAAATAAGCTTAGTATAATCATCATTTAATTTTTCAATTTTGTAAGTAAAAGATAATTCTTTATTGCTAATCTTTTTTCTTAAAGAGGGAGCAATATCATTAGATATAAGGCATTTATTATCAATACCTGAGTATTCTATCCCTAATCGTCCGGAAATATTCAATTCTTCCGGCAAAATAAAATTGTTCAATTGATCCCTGTCTCTTATTAAGGAGTTAATAAACTTAGCTGCAGTATTGTTTGAAAGAGAATCCCCGAATAAATTAGTAGTTATCAGAGGAAATAAAATCAGAAATAAAAATGACTTCATTGCAGAGATATTCCACTTGTAAATAAAATATAAGTTATAACTTTTCTCTCAATAAAAAACTCTATTTATAAAAGTACACTTTTAATCATTTAGAAAGATTTATTCGAATATTCATTCTACAATATTTATCTTTGATCATATAAAATGAAAAAGAGGGAGATTAACTTTTGGCATTACTTGTACTGGGATATCCGAAATTAAAAGTTGAAGATTTTGAGCGGATCCAGAATATCCGTTTAAAATATGACTTAAGATATTTTAATGTAGTTAATCCTTATTTTACTGTAGCATTCCCGGTTTTTGATTTTTTACAAAATGAATTTAATGGGGATATTATAAACAAATTTCTGATATCGGGATAATACATTTTAATTCCATTTATAAATTCCTAAAGTAATTTTAATATTGCATGTCTTAATAATTATTATAATTTAGTTAAAAATGTTATCTCTTTTTAGCTCCATTATTTAAAAATTAGCTCCATTATTTACAAATCAAATAAATGAAGATGATATTATGGCTAAACTAAAAATTGTTTTATTACTTTTTTTGATCTTTTCTATTCCAACTTACGGCCAGAATATAAACCCGGAAATCCAGGAAGCGGATAGTCTTGTTAAAAATAAAGAATATCAGAAGGCTGAGGAATTATATCGGAAAGTAATCAAAAGTGAACCCGGTAACAATCTGGCAGTTTATAAACTGGCAGGTCTTTACTATACTGAAAAAAAATATAATGAAGCAATAGAAAATTATCTAAAATTACTGCCTAATAAAAATCCGGCGGTTTTATATAATCTTGCCTGTGCTTATTCTCTTATTAATAACAAATCTGAAGCCTTAAAATATCTCCGGTCATCTGTAGATAATGGTTTCAGCCAGGTATCACTTTTAAAAACAGATACTGATCTGGAAAATATCAGGGGAGCAAAAGAATTTGATGAAATTTTAAAATCGGTTAAATCCCTTGAAAATTTTCCGGAAGCAGAAAAGTTTAATTTCTGGGTAGGAGAATGGAATGTATATAATCCTCAAATGCAAAAAGTTGGTGATAGTAAAATTGAAAAGATTTTAAAAGGAGCGGTTATCCTGGAAAACTGGACAGGCATAAATGGCTATACAGGCAAGAGTTTCAATAATTTTAATATGGACAAAAAGAAATGGGTACAATACTGGGTAGATCAGAATTCCAATTCGATTTATTTCGAAGGAAATTTTGATTCGGCAAAAAAAGCAATTGTATATTACAGCTATGATCATGCAGAGGATAATTCTCCTTATATCAGAAGATTAACATTTTATAACCTGGGTGCTGATAAAGTCAGGCAATTTTCTCAGCGTTCGGTTGATAAAGGTAAGACATGGACTACCGAATATGATTTTACTTATATAAGGAAGATGAATGATTCAAAATAATAAATTGAAATAGATTGGAAATCTATTTTAAATTTTAAGTATTTCAGATTGTTCTAAAGCCGGATATGTTATTCCTTCCTTTTTCACTTCTGAGAAATTTAGTATCTCACTCTTAAAAATTATTAATTAAAAATATAGGTTTATAGAAGAAAAATTCTATTTTCAGCGAAAAAGGGACTTCTTTGACTTAACAATTATGGCACGAATTGTGGAAATCCTTTGACGTTTTTAATTAACTAAATAATCAAAAGTTTAGAAGCAAAGAAATGATAAAAGAAAAAGAAATCCAGAATCTTACTGAGGTTACAGTTAGGTTTGCAGGAGATTCAGGGGACGGTATGCAGTTAACCGGAAGTCAGTTTAGTGACACAACTGCAATTGTTGGAAATGATCTAAGTACATTACCTGATTACCCGGCAGAAATCCGTGCCCCCTCGGGAACCGTTTATGGAGTTAGCGGTTTTCAATTGCACTTTGGCAGCAATGATGTTTATACGCCGGGCGATCGTCCTGATGTTTTAGTCGCAATGAATCCGGCTGCATTGAAGAAAAACCTCCCTGAATTAAAACCGGGTGCATCCATAATTGTAAACACAGATGCATTTGATAAAAAGAATTTGCAATTAGCAAAATATGATAATAATCCTCTGGAGAATGGGGAACTCAAGGGATTTACAGTATACCAGGTTCCCATTAATACTTTAACTGCAAAAGCTTTGGAAGACAACCCATTGGGTCAGAAAGAAAAGGCGCGTTGCAAAAACTTTTTTGCGCTTGGAGTAATGTACTGGCTTTATAACCGTCCGATTGAACCCACGTTAAAATGGATAAAAAATAAATTTAAAAAAGATTCTAATATTGTTGATGCAAATGAGAAAGCTTTGAATGCTGGTTACAATTTCGGTGAAATGACTGAAATTTTTACTACCAGATATAATGTTGAATCTGCAAAACTTCCGGCAGGTACTTATCGAAGCATTTCGGGAAATGAAGCTACTGCGTTAGGATTTCTGGCTGCATCTGTTAAAAGCGGACTGCCGTTATTTTTAGGTTCGTATCCTATTACCCCAGCGTCTGAGATATTACAATATTTAAGTACTTACAAAAATTTCGGTGTAAAAACTTTTCAGGCTGAGGATGAAATTGCAGGGGTAACCTCGGCGATTGGTGCAGCTTATGCCGGCAACCTGGCTATAACAACCACAAGCGGTCCTGGCCTTGCTTTAAAGACCGAAGCTATCGGCTTAGCGGTAATGACCGAACTGCCCCTTGTAATCGTTGATGTACAGAGAGGCGGACCTAGTACCGGGTTACCAACTAAAACTGAACAGGCTGATTTGCTTCAGGCTGTATACGGTAGAAATGGTGAAGCACCTGTTGCTGTTTTAGCTGCTTCTACTCCAAGCGATTGTTTCTATATGGCTATTGAAGCTTCACGGCTTGCTGTAAAATATATGATCCCGGTTTTGCTTTTAACAGATGGATATTTAGCTAATGGATCCGAACCATGGAAAGTTCCTCATGCAAATGAATTGCCGGAAATGCCGGTAAAATTCAGAACAGAAAAAGAAGGTTTTTCTCCTTATATGCGCGACGAAAACCTGGCACGGCCATGGGTTAAATTAGGTACACCCGGTTTGGAACATAGAATTGGCGGCCTGGAAAAAGCTAATATTACCGGGAATGTAAGCTATGATCCCGATAACCATGATCTTATGATTAAACTAAGAGATAAAAAACTTAGAAATATGGTAAGAGATATTCCTGATCTTCAGGTTGAAGGTGAAGAACAGGGAGAGCTTTTAGTCTTGGGCTGGGGTGGAACATACGGAGCAATTAAAGAAGCGGTTGTGGATGCAAAGAGAGCCGGTCTTACAGTTTCACAGGCTCATCTAAAATATTTGAATCCTTTCCCTAAAAATACTTTAGATGTTTTGAGGAGGTTTAAAAATATTTTAATACCTGAAATAAATCTGGGTCAATTGGCAAAACTGATAAAAAGTGAATTTTTAATTCCTGTTATACCATTTAATATTGTAAGAGGATTACCCTTTAAGGCATCCGATATAGAAGCAAAAATAAGAGAAATACTAGGAGGTAAGAATAATGGACGAAATTAAAGTTGATCAAAAAATAAAATTAACTGCAAAAGATTTTGCAACAAGCCAGGATGTCAGATGGTGTCCGGGTTGCGGAGATTATTCTATCCTTGCCCAGGTTCAGCGTTCATTTCCTGAAATAGTTGGATTGGATAAAGATAAAATAGTCTGGATTTCGGGTATCGGTTGTTCCTCGCGTTTTCCCTATTATATGGAAACATACGGATTTCACGGTATTCACGGAAGAGCGCCTGCTATTGCTACCGGGGTAAAAGTTAGCCGCCCTGATCTATCTGTCTGGGTAGCTACCGGCGATGGAGATTTATTGAGTATAGGCGGAAACCATTTTATTCATGCATGCAGAAAAAATATTGACCTCAAAATTCTTCTTTTCAATAATAGAATTTATGGATTAACTAAAGGTCAGTATTCACCAACTTCCGAACAGGGAAAGAAAACCAAAACTACTCCTTTCGGAAGTGTAGACTATCCTTTCAATCCTATATCTCTTGCTCTTGGTGCAGATGCGACTTTTGTTGCCAGGGGAATAGACAGGGATCCTAAATATCTTCAGACTTTAATTAAAAGAGCAGCCGAACATAAAGGTACTGCTTTTATAGAAATATTTCAGAACTGTGTAATATTTAATGACGGAGCATTTGATATTTTTACCGATAAAAAAGTAAAGGATGATCATATTTTATTTCTTGAGCATAATAAGCCGATGATTTTCGGAATAAACAAAGATAAAGGGATAAAGCTCGATGGAATGAAAGCGGTAATTGTAAACATTAATGAAGGTGAAAGCAGTGTTAATGATCTCCTTGTCCATGATGAACATGACGAATCCCCTTTACGCGCTACTCTCCTTGCTCATTTAACAGATAATCCGGAATTCCCGACTCCTGTCGGGGTGTTCAGACAAATATTAAAACCTACTTATGACGAAGGTGTTGAAAAACAAATTTCACAGGTTAAAATCTCTAAAGGAGAAGGAGACCTTGAAAAAATGTTATTCAGCGGAAACACCTGGGAAGTTAATTAATCTCATAAACAGAACTCTCTGCTAACCCGGTTTTTTATTTAAACCGGGTTAGATTAAACCAATCACAACTGAATTTGTTAAAATATCAGACCTGAAATACTAAAATAATTATAGTAATAAACAAGATAATCTAACTAAATTAGTTATATTTTGATATTAGCCTAAATTATTATTATTTTCATTAAAAAAATGACTTAGACAATTAAGTGATTAAGTTAATGGAAATTTAATCACAAACTTTTTGTTTAGATATTAGTCTAATACTTATGAGATTATAAAAAAGGAAAGGTTTGAAAATGAGTAAAATATATGTCACCCCGCATATTAATGATTGGGCAGTTAAACAGGAAGGATTAAAAGCTTTAATTTCCGTTCATAATACCGAAGAAGAAGCAATTACAGCTGCAAAAAAAATAGCTCTAGGCAGAAATGCTGAAATAATAATATTAAAAAGAGACGGAGCTGTAAATAACCTCGGTTTATTTAGTGCAAATCTTTTTTCTAGGGGTACAGAAAGTATTAGGATCTAAAACATTCAAGCATTTTAGTTGGGGGTGAACTATGTCAGATTCATTCAATAAAATATTTTATTTCCGATCCTTTTATAATTTATAGCCAGCTATCTTTATAACTTTTAAAATCCATACCAGCTCTGAGTCATTTCTCAAATTGCTTACATAACTGTGAATTAAAACACAAGAAGTAAAAGATTACAGATATCATTGAAATTAATGTTTAATTTTATTTCCGGTAAAATAGTTTCAAACCCATGGATAGCGGCAGAAAATTATCTGAATAAAAAATTGCATTGCAAAAGTTCAAATCTTAGTTAAGTTTATTAAAAATTTTAGTAGTTCTTTTATCCGGTGAATTGGAATATTAGAAACTTGTCAGAAGCTTTTTATATAATCAGCATCAACTATAGTTCCGGAAGAACCCTCTATTTCTATTACATAATCAATAATATTAATAACAAAATAAGAGTGATTAAATGACTAAAGGTATAGTCGATTTAAATGATGTTACTGTAAGATTTGCAGGCGATTCCGGTGACGGAATGCAGCTTACCGGTACACAGTTTACAAATACAAGTGCTATAGTGGGGAATGATGTTAGTACTTTACCTGATTTCCCTGCTGAGATTAGAGCACCTGCGGGAACAACATATGGAGTAAGCGGTTTTCAACTGCACTTCAGCAGTGATGATATTCAAACTCCAGGGGATTCACCGGATGTCCTTGTTGCTATGAATCCTGCTGCCCTGAAAACTAATCTGAACGAATTAAAAAAAGGCGGAGCAATCATTATAAATATTGACTCTTTTGATTCTAAAAATTTAAGATTAGCAGGTTATGAAACTAATCCGCTTGAAGATTCTTCTTTAGACGGTTATAATGTTGTGCATGTACCTCTCAGCAAACTAACCGCTACAGCTTTGGAAGACAGCGGTCTTTCTGCAAAGGAAATTGCCAGATGTAAAAACTTCTTTGCTCTCGGAATGATGTATTGGTTATACAGCAGGCCGTTTGAACCGACACTTAACTGGATAAAGGTAAAATTTAAATCTTCACCTGATATAGCTGCAGCTAATGAAAAAGTATTAAAAGCCGGTTATTACTTTGGTGAGAATACTGAAATATTTACTACCCGGTACCAGGTAGCTCCGGCAAAATTATCTCCGGGAATTTATAGAAATATTTCCGGGAACGAAGCTTTAGCTCTCGGGTTTGTTGCTGCATCGGTCAAATCAGGTTTACCGTTGTTCCTGGGCTCTTACCCTATTACACCTGCGTCCGATATTTTACACGAATTGAGCAAGCATAAAAATTTCGGAGTTCGGACTTTTCAGGCTGAAGATGAAATAGCTGCAATCACCGCTGCAATTGGCGCATCTTTCTCAGGTGCTCTTGCAATAACTACAACCAGCGGTCCCGGTGTTGCTTTAAAAACTGAAGCGATCGGTTTGGCAGTTATGACGGAACTTCCTTTGGTAATTGTAGACGTGCAGAGAGGTGGACCAAGTACAGGCCTTCCTACAAAGACCGAACAATCCGATTTACTCCAGGCAATGTTTGGGAGAAATGGTGAAGCGGCAGTTGCAATCATTGCCCCTTGTACACCAGCTGATTGTTTTAATATGGCTATTGAAGCTTCAAGGATTGCGACTAAGTATATGGTTCCCGTAATGTATCTTTCAGATGGATATATTGCCAACGGATCTGAACCATGGAAAATTCCTGATCCCGATAATATTCCTGAAATGAAACCTAAATTTGCTGCGGTAAAAGAAAATGGGCAAAACGGTTTCGATCCGTATTCCAGGGATGAGAATTTATCCAGACCTTGGGCTTTACCGGGTACACCCGGATTAGAACATAGATTAGGGGGATTGGAAAAAGCAAATATATCCGGAAATGTCAGCTATGATCCGCAAAACCATGAATTTATGGTAAGGTTAAGAGCGCAGAAGGTTAAAAATATTGAAAATGATATCCCGGATTTAAAAGTTGACGGAGATGAGGATGCTGAGCTTTTAATTATTGGATGGGGTGGTACATATGGTGCAATTACTGAAGCGGTTAATAAAGCTAGAAGGAGGGGTAAAAAAGTTGCACAGGCACATTTTCGATATTTAAATCCTCTTCCCAAAAATACCGGATTTGTATTAAAAAAATATAAAAAGATTCTCTGTCCCGAATTGAACCTTGGGCAATTCAGCAGGATACTTAAAAGTGAATTTCCTGTTAATGTTATTCCATTTAATAAAATTCAGGGACTTCCTTTCAAATCTTCGGAAATTGAAGATAAGATCGAATCAATATTAGGAGGTGAGATAAATGGCTGAAGCTAATATAAAAAACGGAAACGGCAACAGAGTAAAATTAAACGCAAAAGATTTTTCATCTTCTCAGGATGTAAGATGGTGTCCCGGGTGTGGAGACTATTCCATACTGGCACAAATGCAGAGAATTTCTCCTGAATTAAATATTAAACTGGAAAATTTTGTCTGGATATCAGGTATTGGATGTGCAGCAAGATTTCCGTACTATATGAACACTTACGGAATTCACGGGATTCATGGAAGAGCTCCTGCTATTGCAACAGGAATAAAAGTCAATAATCCTGAATTATCTGTCTGGGTAGCAACCGGCGATGGTGATTTACTAAGTATCGGCGGAAACCATTTTATACATGCATGCCGGAGAAATATAGATATAAAAATTCTGCTGTTTAATAATAGAATTTATGGATTAACTAAGGGACAATATTCTCCTACATCAGAAAAAGGAAAGAAAACTAAAAGCACTCCTTTTGGCAGTATTGATTATCCGTTTAATCCTTTGAGCCTTGCTATTGGTTCAGGCGCTACATTTGTTGCCCGTTCTTTGGACAGAGATCCTAAACATTTGAAAGAGATGTTGAAAAGAGCAGGCGAACATAAAGGAACTGCTTTTATTGAAGTTTACCAGAACTGCAATATTTTTAATGACGGTGCATTTGAGATCCTGACTGATAAAGAAACCAAAGCTGATAATGTATTATTCCTTGAGCATGATAAACCGATGATATTCGGTAATAATAATGATAAAGGAATCAGGCTGAACGGATTAACACCCGAAGTGGTTGATATTTCAAACGGGAAATATTCTATTAATGATCTTTGGATTCATAATGAATTTGAAAAAACAAATGCAGCAGCAAATATATTGTCTCATCTAAATGAATCAGACGGATTTCCAACCCCGGTTGGGATTTTAAGACAGGAAATCAAATCTACATATAATGATGATTTTCATGAGCAGATAGAAAATATCAGGAAAACAAAAGGTGAAGGAGATTTAAGAAAAATTCTGTTCAGCGGAAATACTTGGGAAGTTGCAGCTTAGGAACCATATATCTCAAAACATTCAGATTTAGAGACGTTCGGCAGAACGTCTCTAAATATTGAAAGCATTTAGCTACATAAAAAATCCTATCTTTAAGTTTTAATAACAAAATATTTTATTCCGGATTCACATTTCCAAATCCGCATCTTATAATTTATTGTGCTGAGCAAAAATTTTCATATTTTAAACGTTTGAATATTTTTAACTATAATTGCATACAGATTATTTTACGTGAAAAATTTTATAATTTACGAAGCATGATAAATTTTATAAGGCTTAAAGAAATTTTACTTGATAACAATTCCTTTTTAATAACTACACATGTTAATCCGGATGCCGATGCTATCGGCTCTGAAATTGCTCTTTACTTTATCCTCAAAAATTTAGGTAAGACCGTATATATAGTTAACTATAGTTCAACTCCTTATAATTTACAATTCCTGGATATAGACAATAAGATAGAAAAGTATGATGAAAAGAAACATCATGAATTATTTGATAAAGCTGATGTATTAGTTGCCGTAGATTTTAACCGTTCAGACAGAATTGTAAAAATGCAGCAAAAATTTCTTCAATCTGATAAGATGAAAATCTGCATTGATCATCATCAGGATTCGGAAAATTTTGCAGACCATTTTTTTGTTGATATTTCTTATACTGCATCCGGACAAATAATTTATGATCTTATAAAGAAGACCGCTATAGTTAAACTAACAAATGAAACTGCACTTCCCATTTATGCTGCTATAATGACGGATACCGGTTCTTTCAGGTTTGAAAGGACGACCCCAGAGATTCACAGGATTGCAGCCGAACTTTTAGAATATGGTGTAGATCCAACCGGCGTTTTTGATAAAATTTATGATCAGAGTAAATTCGGCAAAATCAAATTGTTAGGCAAAGCTTTGGATTCACTGCAGCTTTATGGAAAAAACAAAGAAATAGCTTATATGATTTTGACAAGAGATATGTTTAATTCTGCAGAGGCAGAAGAACATGACACAGATGGTTTCGTTAACTTTTCTTTGTCCATTGAAAATGTGAGAATCGGTCTCCTATTTATAGAATTAAATGAAGGATTTAAAGTTAGTTTTCGTTCTAAAGGCAGCATTCCTGTTAATAGGCTAGCGCAGGAATTCGGCGGCGGCGGACACATAAATGCAGCCGGCTTAAGAATATTTGATCGGGAATTAAATGAATATTTAAAATTAATTCTGCTTAAAGCAGAAGATTATCTGAATAAAAATAAAGGTTGAAATGTTTAGCTTGAATTTAAAATCCGGAAACAAAAAAATATCGTATAAAAGTTTATCTGTTTGTCTCAGGTATTTGATTGATGAAAAAAAATTAGACGCGAGTCTTAAAAATATTGAAAGGGTTTTTAACATCCGTTTGTCCGAACTGCAAAAGAAATCTTTTCTTGGTAAGGATGGTACTGAAATAAGAGTTTCAAAGTTTGACGGGAAACCGGATGAAGTTTATATTTTTAAAATAAAGCCGGAAAATAGTTTTTCGGTTGATTATTTCCGGAATCAGCTCGCAGGCTTTTTACTTCAGATAGAAAAAGAAGAAGTAAAGCATCTTCATGTGTTTATTCCTAAATACCAGGCTTTTCAAAAATATTTTGAAAAAGAAGAATATTTTTACCAGACGTTTATCGAAGGAATTATTTTAGGGAATTATTCTTTTAATAAATACAAATCAGATAAAAATGAGTTGAAAAATTTATCTGTCTATTTTTATGCAGATAATGAAAAGAAGCTTAAATCTGCTTTATCAGATGCTCAGAATTTAATGGATGGTTTAAATTTCACAAAAAATCTGCAGAATGAACCAGCCGTAACTATCACTCCGAATGAACTTGCAAAATCTATAGTAACTGCATTTAAACAATTAAATGTTAAAGTAACCGTATTCAATGAAAAAGAGATAAAGAAAAGAAAAATGGGCGGTTTAACTGCTATTGGAAAGGGGAGTGAAAATCCGCCGCGTTTTATTGTTATGGAATATAATCTGCCTTTTAAAAGTAAAAGTAAAAAGGGAAGAAAAAAGATTGCTTTGGTTGGGAAAGGAGTAACCTTTGATTCCGGCGGCATATCAATTAAACCTTCTAATAATATGGGTGAAATGAAGGCCGATATGTCCGGAGCAGCAGTTGTTGCGGGTACAATATTAGCTGCAGCAAAAGCAAATTTACCTGTAAATATTCTGGGTGTAATTCCGGCTGCTGAAAATATGGTATCAGGTAAAGCAACGAGACCGGGTGATATTATCACAACTGCTTCGGGTAAAAGTATAGAAGTAGTGGATACAGATGCAGAAGGCAGAGTAATATTATCAGATGCACTCGATTATGCTTCAAAAGAGAAGCCGGATGTAATAATTGATCTGGCCACATTAACAGGAGCCTGTGTCGTTGCATTAGGTGAATTTGTTGCCGGCCTCTTTACAAAAGATGAAGCTTTATCAAGGGAACTTTACAAAGCTGGTTTAGTTACTCATGATCGTCTGTGGCCGATGCCGATGTGGGATGATTATAATGAGCTTAATAAGAGCGATGTAGCCGATGTAAAAAACCTCGGCGGAAGGTGGGCCGGGGCAATATCTGCTGCTAAATTCCTTGAGAATTTTGTTGATAAAAAAATTCCGTGGGCGCATCTCGATATAGCAGGTCCTGCTATGGCTAACAATTATAATAACTATACAAAGAAATATATGACCGGTTTCGGAGTAAGATTGTTATTCGAATATTTGAAGAATAATTAATATCCTCCAGATGTAATTAAAGAGTTCTCCATAATAACAAATTATTATTTTGCTATTTTATATTTGAAAAAATTCGAAATTTAAAATCAATTATATGGATTCAAAAAAATATAATAATATAAAGTTGGGTTTTAGCATCGGTGAAGGAATTTTGAGCTTCCTTCTTATTCTTTTATTTGTAGTTACAGGATTAAGCTTAAGTCTGCAGAATTATCTTAATGATTTTGTTTCTAATTCATATTTGCTTTTTCTTTTATTTACGATAATAACCGGAATTGCGATGGCGGTTATCTTCTCGCCTGCTAATTTTTATACCGGCTTCTACCTTGAGCATAAATATAATTTATCAAACCAGACTTTATTAAAATGGATATGGGAGGGTGCCAAAAGTGTTGCAGTATCTTCGGTTATTGGTTTTCCGATTCTTCTTTTTTTCTATTTTACTTTAAATCAGTTTGGAAATCTCTGGTGGCTGCCGTTTGCAATTGTACTCTTCCTTGTATCTGTAATCCTCGCAAGAGTGGTTCCGGTTTTTATTCTTCCTTTATTTTATAAAATTACACCTATTGATGATGAAGATTTAAAAGCCAGGATTAATTCTTTAGCAAAAGATGCCGGGATTAAAGTTGAAAATGTTTATAAGTTTGATATGAGTAAAAATACCAAGAAAGCCAATGCGGCTTTTACAGGTATTGGAAAATCAAAGCGGATACTGCTTGGCGATACACTTCTTGAAAATTATACGAAAGATGAAATTGAAACTGTAATTGCTCATGAACTTGGACATTATAAAAAAAAGCATATAATTAAGAATATAGTTATCGGAACAATAGCAAGCTTTCTGACTTTATTTATAATTTCTGTATTATATAAAATATCCATTCACTGGTTTGGATTTGATGAAATAACAATAGTTGCTGCTTTGCCCTTGCTTTCGTTATGGGTAATGTTAATCGGATTAATTCAGACTCCTTTAACTAATATTCTTTCAAGAAAGTATGAATATGAAGCTGATGAATATGCAATTGCCGCCACAGGAAAGCCGGCATCATTTGAATCAACTTTGGATAAGTTAACAGAACAGAATTTAGGTGATAAAGATCCGCATCCTTTCGTTGAATGGTTTTTTTACAGTCACCCTTCAATAAAAAACCGGGTATCGGCTTTGAAAAAATTTGCCCAGGCTAATAATATTATCGAAGAACCTGCAAATATACAGTTCGATCAAAAAGTATAATACAATGAATTAAATTTTCGGGAATTCAATCTGTGTTATCTTATATTAAAATTTTCTTTATTATCATTCATGCAGCTATTTGTTCAATTTTTGCGTTGATTTTTTCACTGGACAGAAGTTTTTATCTATATTATAAATTATCTAAGTTTTTTTCTAAAGGGATTTTTTTAATCTCCGGAATTAAATTATCTGTAACCGGGTTGGATAATATCGACCGGGAAAAAATTTATGTTTTTGTATCCAACCACAGCAGCCAATATGATATCCCTGCATTGCAATATGTAATACCTGTCCCCATAAGTATAGTTTTTAAAAAGAATTAGGTAAAATTCCTTTATTCGGATGGCAGCTTAGGACAGGACCTTACGTTATGATTGATAGAACGAATACAGAAAGTGCATTAAAGAGTATTGAAAAAGCCAAAAAGAGAATGGCCGAAAAAAGGCTTTCTCCTTTACTTTATCCGGAAGGCACCAGAAGCAAAACCGGGGAAGTTCAATCTTTCAAGAGAGGAGCTTTTTATCTCGCTGCCAAAGTAGGCTTTCCTATTATACCTGTATCGGTCAGCGGTGCTTCAAAAATTTTACCCAAAGGAAAATTTAAAATTAAAAGCGGGATAATTTATGTCCATTTTGATAAACCGATTTCCACTGAAAATGTATCGAGCAGGAAAGATGAGCTTGAACTTATGGGAAAAGTAAGAGATATTATAATTAGTAATTTAAAAAAATAGGTAAATCGATGGCTGTAACAATTAAAGATGTTGAACATATTGCGGAATTGGCAAGATTAAAATTTAAAGAGAAAGAACTGGAAAATTTTACTCATCAGCTTAATGATATTTTATCTTATGTAGAAAAGTTAAATGAACTGGATACAGAAAACGTTGAACCGTTGTCGCATCCGGTCGAAAATACAAATGTTTTCAGAGAAGATGAAGTTAAACCTTCAGTGTCAAGAGAAGATGCTTTAAAAAATGCTCCGGATAAAAACGAATCCTTTTTTAAAGTTCCGAAAGTTATTGGTTAGAAAATTATTATAATTTTTTAATTAGGATTACAGTTTTTTTCTTCTGCATTACAATTGTTCATTGTTAATTATTAATTGTTAATTACCTAGCTTAAATATGATAGTCGGTATTATTCCTGCACGTTTTGCTTCTACAAGATTAATGGGGAAACCACTGGCAGATATAGGCGGAAAACCAATGATTCAGCATACCTATGAAAACTGCCTGAAATCTAAACTTCTCAATGAAGTAGTTATTGCAGTTGATGATAAGAAAGTTGCGCAGGTTATAAATGATTTTGGAGGTAAAGCAATTATGACTCCAAAAGAAATCCAGACGGGTTCAGATAGAATTGCTTTTGCCGCAAAAGGTTTGCCGAATGCCAAAATAATAGTTAACATACAGGGAGATGAACCATTTATTAAAGGTGAAATGATCGATCAGGCTATTGAACCTCTTTTATTTGATTTGTCGGTTAATGTTTCAACTCTTGCAAAAAAGATTGATACAGTACAGGATTTAAAATCAGCCTCTGTGGTTAAAGTTGTTTTCGATTATAATAATTTTGCACTTTACTTCTCCCGTTCCCCCATACCGTATGTGAGAGATGCAAAAACAAATCTGGAAAGAATAGTTAATGCAGATATTTATAAACACATCGGGTTGTATGTATACCGGCGGGAGGCATTACTGAGGTTTACTGAACTTGAACAAACCGATCTTGAAAAAATTGAAAAGCTTGAACAGTTGAGAATGCTTGAAAATAGTTTTAAAATTAAAATTGTTGTTACGGAGTATGAGAACCTTGCTGTCGATACTCCGGAAGATCTTGATAGAGCAAGATTCTATTACGCAAAGTATGTGAACAGGTAAATTGGCTTTTGAGAATAATGAAATTAAATGATTTATAGAAAGGATAAAGATATATTGGTATAAGGTATTCTATTATTCCAAAACTCCTCTATTCCAAACGAAAAATTATTTGGGATGCGATTATCATTTTGTCAAATAAATATTAAGAGTTATTTTTAATTTATGAATTGTATTTTTTGTGATATTGCAGATAAAAAAGAAGATGCAGAAATACTCTTTGAAAATGAACATGTTATATCTTTTTTAGATATCAGGCCCGTTAATTTCGGACATGCACTTGTAATTCCTAAATTTCATTATGAAAACTTCCTAACTGTTCCTCATAATCAGCTCAGTGAACTGGTTGATATAACACAGTATTTATCCAAATATATAATACAAGGATTAAATGCAGACGGATTCAATATAATTGTTAATAACGGTGCTGCTGCCGGGCAGACTATTTACCACTTTCATTTTCATATTATTCCAAGATTCGAAAAAGATTTTAATTTTAAACCTGATTTCAAAATATATTCTCACGGCAAAATGAAAGAATATGCTGATATTATTCGGGATATAATAAAAATAGAAGGTCAAAATAATGGATCAAAAAATTAGAGTTCTGATAGCAAAAGCAGGATTAGACGGGCATGACAGAGGTGCTAAAATTATTGCGGCCGCTTTGAGGGATGCCGGAATGGAAGTTATTTATACCGGGCTAAGGCAGACTCCCGAGATGATCGTTGAAGCGGCTCTGCAGGAAGATGTAGACGTCATCGGTATCAGTATATTATCGGGTGCTCACATGACCATCTTTCCCAAAATCCTTAATCTGATGAAAGAAAAAGGTTTGGACGATCTCCTTCTTACAGGAGGAGGCATAATTCCTGAAGAAGATATTAAAACACTCAAAACTCAGGGTGTAGGTGAATTGTTTACGCCGGGAGCTCCAACAACTGAAATTGCGGGTTACATAAAGGAGTGGATAAAAGATCACCCCCGGAATTAAAATTGAAATTTATCTTCCTGATTTTCATTTATATTAAGACTTAAAATATTACCAATGAATAATTTTAATAAAATTATTTTTCTCCTCTTATTTATGTTATTAATTTCTTCCTGTAAAAAGGAAAGAAATATCAGGATTTCCAAAAGCAATATTCTTGTAGAAAAAAGAGATGGATTGATCTATAAACAAAAAAGTGAAAAACCTTACACGGGGATTATTATTGATACGGTAAACAATAAAATTATGGAGTACAGCGTTAAGGACGGAGTAAAAAAAGGCCAATTTAAAATTTCACACTTAAATGGTCAGGTTGAAATACTCGGCAATATGAAAGATGACAAAAATGAAGGAAAATGGGAATATCATTATCCGGATGGTCAGTTGGAATCAGTTGGTGATTTTAAAAATGATACACCGTCAGGTAAATGGATCTTTTATTATGCATCCGGCATAAAGAAAGAAGAAGGTAAATATATTGAAGGGAAGAGAGACGGTAAATGGGTCGAATATGATTCTGCAGGTAAGGTCATTAATTACACAAACTTTTCCAAAGGGGACACGGTCAAATAAATTTTTCTTACCCTATTTCTAAATCACACAATTGTTTTTAAAAGAAAAATAGTGACATATAGTTTTTATTGAATTGAAATTATTACGTTTCTTAATTAGTTTAGTAATTCTAATTAAAAATATTTTCTAAAAGGAGAGGGAAAATGGCAATAAAAGTTGGTATAAATGGCTTCGGGAGAATTGGAAGATTAGTATTTCGCAGAAGTTTAGAGCTTGGCGGTTTTGACTTTGTTGGTATTAATGATTTAACCGATGCAAAAACTTTAGGACACTTATTAAAGTACGATTCTGTTCATGGTAAATTTAAAGGCGAAGTTAAAGTCGACGGTAATGATCTGATTGTTAACGGCGACAGGATAAAAATAACTGCAGAAAAAGATCCTTCGAATCTTAAATGGGGAGAATTAGGTGCGGATGTTGTTATTGAATCTACCGGTATTTTCAGAACAAAAGAAGCCTGTATGAAACATATTGATGCAGGTGCCAAAAAAGTTGTTTTAACCGTACCCTCAAAAGGCGACGTTGATGCTACTGTTGTGCTGGGCGTTAATGATAATGTCTTAAAAGGTGATGAAAAAGTTCTTTCTAATGCTTCATGTACTACAAACTGCCTGGCTCCGATGGTTAAGGTATTACATGATAATTTTGGATTAGAAAAAGGTCTCATGACAACCGTTCACTCTTATACAAACGATCAAAGATTGCTCGATCTTCCTCATAGTGATTTAAGAAGAGCAAGATCTGCAGCAGTTTCAATCATTCCTACAACAACAGGTGCTGCAAAAACTATTGGTAAAATAATTACCGATTTAAAAGGTAAGCTGGATGGATTTTCATTAAGAGTTCCTACTCCTGATGGATCTATTACAGATTTTGTTGCTATATTAAAGAAAGAAGTTACTGTAGAAGAAGTTAATGCTGCCATGAAAGATGCGGCTGCAAAAGGAATGAAAGGAATTTTGGAATACACTGAAGATCCAATCGTTTCTGCAGATATTGTCGGTAATTCTCATTCCTGTATATTCGATGCATTATCTACAATGGTTAACGGTAACATGGTTAAAGTTGTCGGATGGTATGATAATGAATGGGGTTATTCTTGCAGGGTAGTTGATTTAGTAGTAAAAATTACAAAATAGTATTTCAGTAAGCGCGGCACAGTTATTAACCTGTGCCGCTACTTCCTTCCAATTAATTTTTTTATTATCTCAACTTTAATTTAATAGTTTAAACCTGGTTTTTACTTTATGAAAGGCAACTGCAATGAAAAAGCTTTCAATTGATGATGTTAATTTAAAAGATAAAAGAGTTTTGGTAAGAGTTGATTTTAATGTACCTCTCGATGAGAACAAAAAAATAACAGATGATAGAAGAATTGCATCTTCTTTACCGACAATTAAAAAAATAATTTCTGAAGGCGGCAAAGCAATTTTAATGAGTCATTTAGGAAGACCCAAAGGCGGACCTGATCCTAAATTTAGTCTGAAACCTGTAGCAGAGAGATTATCACAGTTATTAAATAAAGAAGTAAAGCTTGCTCCCGATTGTGTAGGTGAAGAAGTTAAGAAAATGGTTGACCAGATGCACTCCGGTGACGTTTTATTACTGGAAAATGTAAGGTTCCATGCAGAAGAAACTAAAAATGTGGAATCATTTTCGAAGCAGCTTGCTGAGCTTGGCGATGTTTATATTAATGATGCATTCGGAAGCGCTCACCGCGCTCATTCTTCAACTGAAGGTGTAACTAAGTTTATCAAAACAGCCGCAGCAGGTTATTTGATGCAGAAGGAACTGGACTATTTAGGTGATGCGATTTCAAATCCAAAAAGACCTTATTGTGCAATCCTGGGCGGTGCAAAAATTTCCGGTAAAATTGATGTAATAAATAATCTGCTGGATAGGGTTGATATTCTATTGATTGGCGGAGGAATGGCATTTACATTCTTCAAAGCTGAAGGAAAAGAAATAGGAAAATCATTGCTTGAAGAAGAAAAAATTGATGTTGCAAAGGATTTAATTGAGAAACTAAAAAATTCTAAAGTGAAGTTTTATTTACCGATTGATGTCGTTGTAGCAGATGAGTTTAATAATGATTCGCCTAATGAAGTAGTAAATGTAGATAATATTCCTGCCGGCAGGATGGGAATGGATATCGGTCCTAAAACAATTAAAGCTTTTTGTGATGAAATAATGCTTTCGAAAACTGTTGTTTGGAACGGTCCGATGGGTGTTTTTGAAATGGAAAACTTTGCTATGGGTACAATGGAAATTGCTGAAGCCTTAGCAAAAGCAACAAAAGAAGGTTCAGTTACGATAGTTGGCGGCGGTGATTCTGCAGCTGCAATCAGTAAAGCAGGACTGGAAAATAACGTTTCGCATGTTTCAACCGGCGGCGGCGCATCACTTGAATTCCTGGAAGGCAAAGTATTGCCCGGTGTTACTGCTTTAAGCGATTCCGGTCATTGACATTAAAAATTACATTGATTAAAATTATTTTATTATCTAAAATTGTATAATAAACCCAATTTCTTGTAGAAATTGGGTTTATAAATATCAGGAACTTCTACCTGGATTTTCCAGTAAAAAAGTAATTTAATTTAAAAAGGTACATTTTGAGTAATTATTACAGACCAAGCGGGTTTGGCGGCTTCAGTTATTTCCCTCCGGTTATTAAAAGTTTACTAATAATTAATGGTGCGGTATTTTTTCTGCAGCTGTTATTACAAAATCTAACATTCGGTGGAATTCCGGCCGACAATTTTATTATCCGCTGGTTTGCATTAATGCCTCTTGGAAGCGGTTATTTCGAGGTCTGGCAGCTTATTTCATACCAATTTATGCATGGAGGATTTTTCCATATAGCGATCAATATGTTCATTCTCTGGATGTTTGGAATTGAAATTGAAAACCTTTGGGGTTCCCAGAAGTTTCTTATATTTTATCTTGCGGCTGGTGTAGTCGGCGGTCTTTTCCAGATTTTATTAAGCCCAATTTTGATAGGTGGACTTTCCGGTCCTACTATCGGAGCTTCCGGGGCAATAATGGGGGTTATGGTTGTATTTGGTATTCTTTTTCCAAACAGACTTATTTATCTTTATTTCCTAATACCTATTAAAGTAAAATACTTTATAATAGTCCTGGTCTTAATTGAAATATTTGCAGTAAACAGCGGCGGAAATGTTGCTCATCTGGCTCATGTGGGAGGCGCATTAACAGGATTTGTTTATATGATGTGGGATCGAAGTGCTAATTTTAAAAATATTTTCAGATCGAGTTCTCAGCTTGGAGGAGGAGGTGGAAATATAGCAAATCCATTTAAGAATATTTCTAATCCTTTTAAAAAGAAAGAAAGAAATGTTGAAGATGCAAGTTTTTATGAAATAAAAGATAAAGAAGAACAAGAGCATATAAGCCAGGCAGATATTGACAAAATTCTGGATAAAATAAGTCAATCAGGTTACCAGAATCTGACCGAAAAAGAAAAGAAAATATTATTCGAAGCCAGTAAAAAAATGAAATAAAATAAAAAGTCAAAAGTAAAAAGTCAAAATAAAATTAATTTTAAGATTTTTTGACTTTTAATTTTTGACTTTTGACTTTACTTTATGAAATATAATTTTTATATCCTTTCTTTCACTTTCCTTTCCCTTTTTATTATCAGTTGTTCAAAAAATAAAATTTTGGATGAAGACAAATTTGTTAAGGTTTATACAGATCTCGTAATAGCTCACGACACAATACCTGGAAAGACTGCCAGCTTCGATTCTGTCAAGTACGCTGTATTTAATAAGTATGGAATTTCTGCAGGACAATATGATACAACTGTTGATTATTATAATAAAGATGTTGAGAGGTGGCAGAGCTTCTTTAAAACAGCTACTGCATATATTGATACCTTGAGGGGAAAGAACCGGAAGTAAATTTGTGCTTGGCGACAGCAATTCTTATCAGAGGATATGTAATCTCTTCCGGCAAACGTTTTTTCAAATCTTTCAAATCAGTAAAACCTTTTTCTATTTCAGAATTTATCTTATTAATTTCTTGTTCACCTATTAGATTTTTAATATTAATATCCGGTTCATATTCAATAATTGTTTCTATCTGCATTGATATTACTGCTTCCGATAAATTTCTTAAAGAAGCTATGCTGCTTAGCTGGTATCCTTTTTTCAGCAGTATGTAAGTCTCCTTTATATTTTGAGGTATGTCTTTGTTTTCTTTTTTTTGAATGCCGTCTGTCTCATTTCCATTTTTCTGTTTAAATTTTTGTATCCCTTCTAAAAATTCCTTCCCGATTTTATTATATGTTCTCTGATTAAATCCTTTAATTGACAGGATTTCATTTTCGCTTGAAGGCTTTTTATTTACTATTTCTCTGAGTACTTCATCCGGACATATTAGATATCCTGTCTGCATAAATTTTTTTGCAGCATGCTTTCTAATCTCTTTAAGAGTATTAAAAAGCTCAATATCACTTTCATAATCTTCCAATGATGTTTCTGATGTTTCAATTATATTAATTTTCTTTTAAATAACTTAGTCCTTCTTCATCAAGCTCAAATTTTTTAGTGTTCGAAGCTTTTCTCTTAATTAAATTACCTGATAACATAATTTGAATTATGGTTTTAAGATCATTTCTCTGGAAATTTGAACAGGTTCCGAAAGTTTCAAGCTTTTGATACTTATCCGGTTTTGCTGATCCTTTTAATATACTTACTAAAACCGAGTCAGACGCAGGTCCGGTTTTATGGAAGGTTCTTAATATTAATCCTTTAAATATTCTGTAGATTCGGAAGAAACGTTTTTTTCCACCAGGCAATTATCACATTTATTGCATGAATAATTCTCGACGTTTTCACCGAAATAATTTAATATGTATTTAAACCGGCATTCGTTCGTAAAAACATAACCAACCATCTTGTCTATTTTCTTTTGAAGGTTCAGATAGCTTTCGTTCAATCTTTTATAATCAATTTTTAATCTTTCTGCATTTATCCTTGGTGAGGTCAGCATAACGCTATTCTTCGAAAGCGGTTTGGTATATTTACCAATTCCGAGGTTGTCCAATAGAATAAGTGATTCATCAATATCGGAATCCTGTAAACCGGATTTGGCTGCCAATTCAGATAAAAACAATTGAACTTCATTTGAAAAAATGCTGCTGCCATATAATCTAAGAAGCAATAAAATCACTTCCTTAAGATTTTTATTCGAACTGTTTTTTACAAATTCTTTCAGCTTATCTTTATCGATGATAAGGCGAAAAGAATTTTTATTTTCGAATTCTGAAATTGTTCGAAGGTAACCTGCAGACTGCAGAATTTTCAGTGTTGAGTAAAGTAGTCCTTTGTTAATATTTCTTTTGACATATGCAGAAATATATTCCGGGTTTATAACAATCTCTGATTCGGGCTGAATCCCTTCAGCAATTTTATTGTAATCGCAAATTGCATTGTATACGCCATGAATTGTTCTTTTATCCGGATGCGAATTTGATAGAAAATAGTTATGAATATTTATATCGGAATCATCATATAGTAGAAAAACAAAAGATTCTTTTCCGTCCCGGCCTGCTCTGCCAATCTCCTGGTAATAGTTTTCGATTGTTCCTGGAATATTGTAATGAATAATCAGCCGTATATCTTTTTTATCAATACCCATACCGAATGCATTTGTCGCAGCAATAATGGGTATCTTATCATTCAGAAAGTCTTCCTGGATTTTTTTTCTTTCTTCATGAGCCAGACCTGCATGATAATAGCTGCAGCTAATCCTTTTAAAAGTCAGGAACTCGGAAACTTCTTCAGCACTTCTTCTTGATGATGTATAAATAATCGCAGGTGTTTTATAACGTGTAATTAATTCAAAACATTTTTCCTTCTTCTTTTTAGTGATTACTAAATTCAGCTTAAGGTTATCTCTCTCGAAACCTTTAACGAAAACTTTCGGCGATTTTAAATTTAACTGAGCAACTATATCCTGAATAACTTCAGGAGTAGCTGTTGCGGTAAAAGCAGAAATGTATTTTATTCCGGTATAATTAATAAAATCTAAAATTTTCCTGTAGCTTGGCCTGAAATTATGTCCCCATTCACTTATGCAGTGTGCCTCATCAACAAATAAATATGAAGGATTTAATTTTTTTATTCTCTCGGCAAATGTAATATTTTCTAACCTTTCCGGTGCTACGTAAAGAATCTTAATCTTACCATACGAGATATTTTGCAGAACTCCTTCCGTTTCATAAAAATTCATTGTGCTGTTGATAAATGCGGCTAAAATTTCCCCGTTAACCGATGGATTATTTAATGAATCAACCTGGTCTTTCATCAGGGCGATTAATGGTGATATTACAATTGAAAAATGTTCTGAAACAAGTGACGGTATCTGGTAACAAATAGATTTGCCGGCACCAGTTGGAAGTACAGCCAGGACATTATTTCCCTGCAATATTGTATCAATTATCTCTTTCTGGCCAAACCTGAAACTTTGGTGCCCGAAATATTTTTCCAATGCCTGTAAGGGAAGCATCTAAAACCAATATTAATTAAATAATAATATTTTTAAAGATATTAAAAATTTCTGTCACTATTAATTTTTTAGTTATTGAATCGGTCTTATTTCTTCGAATATTTGTTAAATTTGAAGAAAAACAGAGAATTTAGTCAGATCTTGGAATATAGAAGATGGCGGTTTATAATTAAATAAAAGATCTTGGAATGTCTTATTTAATTGACTTTTTAATCATATATGGCGATTTTTATAAGTTTAATTCTGAAAAATTTTCCAGTAATAGGTTTATTACAGTTTAGCAAAGAAAATTTGCTTTTTAAGATTTATGGATAAAATAAAAATAACATTTCCCGATGGAACAATAAAAGAGTTTGATAAAGGAATTACCGGTTATCAGGTCGCGGAATCTGTCTCCTCAAGATTAGCTCAGGAGGCACTTGCCGTTGAAGTAAACGGTAGAACCAGGGATATTAATGCGCCGATAAATTCGAATGCACTAGTCAGGATCCTTACTTTTGAAGATAAAGAAGGTAAAGAAGTTTACTGGCATTCCACTTCGCACCTGATGGCTCACGCTGTGCAGGATTTATATCCCGAAGCTAAATTCGGTGTTGGGCCGGCAATTGAAAACGGTTTCTATTATGATATAGATATTAATTCACATTTGAATGAAGAAGATCTCCGTAAAATTGAAGATAAAATGATGAAATTATCGAAAGATAATAATCTTTTTATCAGGGAAGTTCTTTCGAAAAATGAAGCAGTAAATTTCTTTGAAAACAAAGGTGATAATTATAAGCTGGAAATACTTTCCGGTATAAATGAAAATTCGGAGAATATCAGTCTTTATAAAGAAGGCAGTTTCATTGATCTGTGCAGAGGTCCGCATCTTCCTTCTACCGGTAAAATAAAATATGTTAAGCTCCTGAATATTTCAGGTTCTTACTGGAGAGGGGACGAACATAACAAGCAGCTTCAAAGGATATACGGCATTTCTTTTCCTAAAAAGAAAATGCTTGATGAGTATCTTATATTTTTAGAAGAAGCAAAAAATAGAGATCATAGGAAATTAGGCAAGCAGTTAGATTTGTTTAGCATTCATGAAGAAGCAGGCGCAGGACTAATTTACTGGCATCCTAAAGGTTCCAGGATTAGGCTGGAGATTGAAGATTTTTGGCGAAAAGCCCATTTAGAAAATGGATATGAACTCCTTTTTTCTCCTCATATGGGTAAAAGCTGGTTATGGGAAACTAGCGGACATTTGGACTTTTACAAAGAGAGCATGTATTCCGCTATGGAAATAGATGAACAGGATTATTATATAAAACCTATGAACTGTCCTTTCCATATAATGATTTATAAATCGAAATTACGATCATATAGAGACCTCCCCTTAAGATGGGCTGAACTTGGGACTGTTTATAGATTTGAGAAAAGCGGTGTGCTCCATGGATTACTTCGGGTCAGGGGTTTTACCCAAGATGATGCTCATATTTTTTGTACAGTTGATCAAATAGAAGACGAGATTATCAGAACTATTAAGTTTGCTGAAATGATGTGGAATGCTTTCGGTTTTAGTGAATTAAAATATTATTTATCTACTAAACCTGAAAAAGCTGTGGGAAGTGATGAGCTTTGGGATAAAGCCATTAAGTCATTAAAAGCGGCTCTTGAAAAACAAAAACATGAATTTGTGGTGGATGAAGGCGGTGGTGCATTCTACGGGCCTAAAATTGACATCAAAATAAAAGATGCTTTAGGCAGGGAATGGCAGATGAGCACTATTCAGTTTGATTTTAATATGTCGGAAAGATTCGAGATCAAATATATTGGAGAAGATGGAAAAGAACACAGACCTTTTATGGTGCACAGAGCTCTTTTAGGATCAATTGAGAGATTTTTTGGTGTTCTGATTGAACATTACGGCGGGTTTTTTCCATTATGGCTTGCCCCTGTTCAGGTTGCAGTCATTCCTGTTTCTCAAAATTTTTTAGAATATTCAAAAGGTATAGCCGACGAATTAAAAAATAACAATATACGGGTTGAACTTGATGAAAGAAATGAAAAAATCGGCTACAAAATAAGAGATTGGGAAACTAACAAAATTCCTTATATGTTAATCCTGGGTGAAAAAGAACAAAATGCAGGCAATATTTCTGTTAGGAAACATAAGAAAGGTGATATTGGAAGTTTGTCTTTATCTGAATTTATTGATAATATAAAAGATGAAATAAAAAACAAAAAACAATAACAAGAGAGAGGTAATAATCGCTAAAGATAATATTAGAATAAATGAAGAAATCAGGGCTCCGAAGGTTAGAGTAATTGATGTTGACGGTTCTCAACTTGGTGTTTATACTGTAAAGGATGCGTTAAGACTTTCAGGTGAAAGAGGACTGGATTTAGTTGAAATTGCTCCCCAAGCCCAACCACCCGTTTGTAAAATTATTGATCATGGTAAATTTAAATATGAACAGCAGAAACGGGAAAAAATTCAGAGAAAAAACCAGCAGACATCAGCATTGAAAGAAATCAGGCTCCATCCTAATACTGATGTTCATGATTTTGAATTTAAAGCTAGGCATGCAATAGATTTTCTGGAAGAAGGAAACAAAGTTAAGGTTGTTGTTATTTTTAAAGGAAGGGAAATGGCCTATACTGAACAAGGTGAAGAATTGTTGAACCGTTTTATTGGAAAAACCGAAGATATTGCAAAGGTTGAATCTGCTATAAAGATGGAAGGAAAGAATATGAATTTAATTCTTGTTCCTGATAAATCTAAAAGTAAACGGAAATAAGATGACTATTATTACAGACTATTGAATTAATGAAATTTTTGAGTGATGATTCCAGATACTGGATCTTCGATACTTGATAACGCATCGAATATCGAGATTCTAGTATCAGGTAACAATTCACTCCAGTATTTTTGAAAAGTTTAATTAATATGGATAAATAATTAATGAATTAATAGGATAGCATTATGCCAAAAATGAAAAGCAATAAAGGTGCAAAAAAAACTTTTAAGAAAACCGCATCTGGTAACTTTAAAAGAAAAAAAGCTTATAAAAGCCATATTTTAACATCGAAAACTACCAAAAGAAAAAGAAATTTAAGACATGCTACGCTGGTTTCTAAATCTGAAGAAAAGCGTGTTAGGGTGATGGTTCAATAAGATAATTGTAAGGTTTACAAAAAATAAGGAAACATAATTATGCCTCGTTCAACAAACAGAGTAGCATCTCACAGGAAAAGGAAGAAAATTCTTGATCATGCAAAAGGTTATTGGGGTGCTAGAAGTAAAGTATTCACGGTTGCTAAAAACCATGTCGAAAAAGGATGGACTCATGCATACCGTGATAGAAAACTTAAAAAGAGAACTTTCAGGCGTCTCTGGATTGTAAGAATAAATGCTGCTGCAAGAGCAAACGGTACAAACTATTCGAAATTAATTCACGCTCTCAATACAAAAGGCGTCACTATTAATAGGAAAATTCTTGCAAGTTTAGCTGTAGAAAATCCATCCGCTTTTACTGAAGTAGTCAATTTTTCAGCTAATTAATTTTTTGCCCTCTTTAAATAAAAATTATTCTTTATTTTAAAGAGGGTATTATTTTAAATTTTTTTATCACTCTTATGATTTCTGACCAGATTAAAAATATAAAATCTTCGTTTGAAAACGATATTAAAGAAATTAATAATCCCCGGCAGCTTGAAGATATCAGGATAAAATATCTCAGCAGAAACGGATTAGTTGCCGGATTATTTGAAGAATTGAAATCTGTTTCCAAAGAGGAAAAACCTGGTTTGGGTAAAGAGCTCAATTCTTTCAGATCTTTTGTCTCTGAAAAATTCAATTCTTTAAAGGAAAAAGATCGATTCAAATTCCGGAACCTCTGAAAATAACTTTGATTTGACTTTGCCGGGAATTTCTAAAGAAATTGGAAGAAAACATATTTTAACCCAGACTCTTGATGAAATCCGGGCAATATTCAAAGGAATGGGGTTTTCAGTTTCGGAAGGACCTGAAATTGAATCTGACTATAATAATTTTGAAGCGTTGAATTTCCCTCATGATCATCCCGCCAGAGATATGCAGGATACATTTTTTTTAAGTAAAGATTTTCTTCTCCGTACTCATACTTCCCCTGTTCAGATAAGAGTTATGGAGAAGAATGAACCGCCTGTTAGAGTGATTATGCCGGGCAGATGTTATAGGAATGAGGCAGTCAGTTCAAGAAGCTTTTGTATGTTCCACCAGGTTGAAGGACTTTACGTTGATACTGATGTTACTTTTAGTGAATTAAAGGGAACTCTTGTCGGCTTTGCAAAGCAATTCTATGGAGAAAATTTGAAATACAGGTTCAGGCCAAGTTTTTTCCCGTTTACCGAACCCAGTGCAGAAATGGATATAACCTGTTTCCTTTGTCAAGGTAAAGGATGCAGGGTTTGTAAAATGTCAGGCTGGCTGGAAATATTAGGCTGTGGAATGGTTGATCCGAATGTATTTAATTCTGTCGGGTATGATCCGGAAAAATATACAGGTTATGCTTTTGGAATGGGAATAGAAAGGATAGGGCTTCTTAAATATAATATCCCCGATATCAGGATTTATTTTGAAAATGATTTGCGGTTCTTAAAACAATTTTGATCATTCAATAGAAAAATATTAATAAAATAAGATTTAATTGATTTACGAAATGCTGAATCTGAGACTTTAAATGAACCTTCAATTTCATTTAATAAAATTGAAAGAATTATAAAAAAGAAAAAGAAAACTAAATAAGATTTTCTGGAGTTATTTAATTGAAAATATCGCTAAACTGGTTAAAAGACTATATTGATTTAACTGGCATCTCTACTACCGAAATTGCAGATAAATTAACTATGTCGGGGCTAGAAGTTGAAGATGTCATCGACCAGAATAAAATTTATAAAGATTTTATTGTTGGATATATAAAGGATAAGAAAAAACATCCGAATGCAGATAAATTATCTTTATGTACGGTTTCGGACGGAAAAGAAGATTACCAGGTAATATGCGGAGCCCCTAATGTTGATGCGGAACAGAAAGTTGTTTTTGCACCAATTGGCACAACAATACCAAAAGGAAATTTTAAAATCTCTAAAGCCAAAATCCGAGGTGTTGAATCTTTCGGTATGATTTGTTCTGAGGCTGAATTGGAATTAAGTGATGATCACTCAGGTATAATGGTTTTGTCTAATGGAGTGAAAGAAGGAACACTGATTACTGAAGCTTTATCCTTAAACGATGTAATATTCGAAATCGGTATAACACCAAACCGTCCGGATGCTTTATCACATATTGGTGTTGCAAGAGATCTTGCTGCAATATTTAACCTTGAATTAAAACTCCCGTCGGTAGAAATTGAAGAATCGTCTGAAGATGTAAATAAACTGGCTAAAGTTGAAATTATAGATGAAATTAATTGTCCAAGGTATTCATCAAAAATTGTAACCGATGTCCTTATTAAAGATTCACCCCAATGGATGAAAACCAGGTTAAAAAATATCGGGCTCCGGCCTATTAATAATATCGTGGATGTATCTAATTATGTTATGTATGAAACCGGTCAGCCTTTGCATGCATTTGATCTGGATAATCTTGAAGGAAGAAAAATAGTTGTTCAGAGTACAACCAAAGAAACTAATTTTATTACTTTGGATTCTAAAGAAAGGAAACTCCCTTCCGGAACTCTGATGATTTGTGATGCTGAAAAAAATGTTGCTGTTGCAGGGGTTATGGGCGGTGAGAATTCTGAAGTTAACAGCAATACTAGAAATATTTTGATTGAAAGTGCATATTTCAATCCTTCAAGTATTCGTAAGACATCTAAAAATATAGGTCTAAGTACCGAAGCTTCGTATAGATTTGAAAGAGGCACTGATCCTAATAATACTGATTTTTCTGTGAAAAGAGCAGCAAAATTAATTTCTGAATTGAGCGGCGGTAAAGCTGCAAAAGGTATTATTGATATTTATCCGAACAAGATTGAACGAAAAGAAGTCAGGATTCGTTTTGCACGCGTTAATAAGCTTTTAGGATTTAATATCGGTAAAGATACCGTGATTGAAATTCTGAAGAAATTAGGTATGAAGATAATTTTTGAATCGGAGGAAGAATACCGCTTTTTAGTTCCAACATTTCGTCCTGATATTGAAAGGGAAGTTGATTTAATTGAGGAAATTGCCAGAATAAACGGGTATGATAATATTCCAACTCAAAATAAGATCTCAATTACATTGGAGGAAAAAACCGATGAATCTGAGGTTGCAGATAACATTCGTAACATTTCGGTAGGATTAGGTTTTTTTGAAATAATAAATAATCCGCTGCAGGGGGAAAAATTTTCAAAAATTATTGGCAGCCCTATTGAGGTGCTTAATCCTCAAAGTCTGGATATGCAGTTTTTAAGAACCTCTTTAATTCCCGGAGGTTTAGAAACTATTTCAAGGAATATTAAAGTTGGTGAAAAAAAATTATCTATGTTTGAGATTGGAAATGTTTTCAATAAAAAGGAAAATAAAGAAATAGAAAGTTTTGAAGATTTCACCGAAGAGAGCAAATTACTGTTCCTGGTAACCGGTTTGGTAAGCAAAAAAGAGTGGAATGAACCGGAAGTTATAGTGGATTTCTACCATCTTAAAGGTTTGGTGAATGAATTCTTATTTAACTTTTTACTTGACAATGTTTTAAATGATTCATATTATCACAATGTCGATAGAATTTTTGATTATAGATTTGAAAAAAGTTATAAAAATTTAGTAATTGGTTCCGGCGGTAAAGTTAAAAAAGATGTTCTTAAACTTTTTGATATAGAGCAGGATGTTTATTGTTTTGAATTTAGTATAAATTTATTGCAGCAAATTTCCGGAAAATCGAAGACGTTTTCAGAGTTGAATAAATTTCCTAAAGTTTTCAGAGATTTTGCATTTGTATTTGACAAAAGAGTAAAATATTCCGATGTTAAAGAATATATCAAAGAAAAAGGCTCCGGTATTTTAAGAACAGTTGAGATATTTGATCTTTTTGAAAGTGATAAGTTAGGTCAGGATAAAAAAAGTATGGCATTTTCTTTGGAATATTATTCAAAGGAAAGAACTCTGACAGAAGAGGAAGTAGAAAAAGATTTTAGTAATCTTATAATTCAGGTTGAAGAAAAGTTTAATGCTACATTAAGAGGAAATTAAATGCCTGATTTGACTAAATATGAGATTCTGTTGAAAGATCTTGAAACAATTACATCTCAGGTTTCAATTTTAAAACATAACTATTATGATTCTGAAAAAAGAATTAAAGAGCTTGAAGATATGTTATCTTCTTATACAAAAGAAAATTTAGCTCTTCAGAAGAAAGCGGAAAATATGGAGAACGAGCTGAAGATTTTTCAGAATGATTCTGAAAATGATATGATAAATTCATTAAATTTAAAGGAGCGCGAATCATTAAAAGTTAAATTAAAAGATTTAATATCAAGGATAGACTATCACTTGTCCGTAGACAAATAAATTTAAGTTCTTAGTTTTACTGAATGTAGGATGGAAATGGTATAATGACGGAAAAAAAGAAGCTTAAAATTAAAATATTTGAAAAAGAATATTCTTTGTTGGTCGAAAATGAAGAAATAGCAAAAGAGTTGGCTATTTATGTTAATAAAGTAATGGAAGAAACAAAAGATGAACTTCCCGATCAACCGGCGCAAACCATAGCGATTATCGCCTGTTTAAACATAGCTTATGATTTATTTCTTGAAAAGAATAAGAATAGAGAATTTGTTATACAAGCAGCAGATAAAGTTAAAAAGTTAAAGCTTCAATTGAATGATGCAGCTATATCCGAACCATCCTAAAATATTAAAATACCGCTCCGTCAGCTCTACAATATGAAAAACTAACACCAATTCATAGGGAGTCTGACTTACGGCGTCTATTGCAGGCCTCATCCTGATTTTATCAGGATTCCGAACTGACCGCTTGTCAGAATAATTCGGAACAGTGGAAGCAAAAAGCGTTCGAGCAAATTCCCGAAACTGATGAAAAAATAGGGTTTTTCCTATTAATCAGTGGCTGGCGGAGATGGTTTTAAAAACTCATAGTTATACTTGAATCTTAATCATAATCTTAATCGAAAATTGAATATAGATTATTATTCCAAAGGAGGTTCCTTCGGTGATAACTTGATTAAGATTTATAGCTGTATAATGAGTTCATAATTATAACCCGACATTGGAGGAAATATGGGCGCAATTAATATGGATATTTTATTTCTTATACCAATGGTGATTGTCCTCGTTGCTTTGTTTTTTTATTTTGGATGGGTTTTTAATTCAAGGATCGGAAAGAATAGTATAGTTTCGGCTGAAGAACGGGCTAAACAAATTATTAACGATGCGCAGAAAGAAGCAAATAATATAAAGAGGGAAAAATTACTTGAGGTAAAAGATGAATGGTACAAAAAGAAAGTTGATTTTGATAATGAAGTAAATCAAAAAAAACAGAAATTTGGTAATTTAGAAAAACAGCTAAGTGTTCGTGAAGAGAATATTGAAAGAAAATTCGAACTTGTCCTTAAAAAAGAAAAGGAGAATAAACAGTCAGAAAAAGATTTACTCAGTGAAAAAAAAGAATATGAAGTAAAGCTAACAGAAGTTAGAAAATTAGAAACAGAGCAAAATCTAAGGCTTGAAAAGATTGCAGGCTTAACAACTATTGAAGCAAAAAAAATGCTTATGGAAAACCTGATAAACGAGGCAAAGGTTGATAGTGCTCAAAGAATTAAAGAAGTTCATGATCAGGCTAAAGCTGATGCTAAAAGAGATGCTCAAAAAATAATAGTCCAGGCCATTCAAAGAAGCGCCGCTGATTATGCTATAGAAACAACTGTTTCCGTAGTGCAAATCCAGAATGACGATATGAAAGGGAGAATCATTGGTAAAGAAGGCAGAAATATCCGCTCTTTCGAAGCAGTAACAGGCGTGGATGTTATAGTGGATGATACGCCGGAAGCTGTTATACTTTCATCTTTTGATCAATTCAGGCGAGAAGTTGCAAGGGTTTCATTGGAAAGGCTTATTGCCGATGGACGGATTCATCCGGCCAGGATTGAAGAAGTTGTTGAAAAAGTCAGGCAGGAGCTTGAAGAAGAAATGGTTCGCGAAGGTGAAAATACAATCCTTCAGCTTGGCTTGCATAATATGCATAATGAATTGATTAAACATATAGGTAAAATGAAATACCGTTCAAGTTATGGCCAAAACCTGCTGCAGCATAGTATAGAAGTTGCATATCTTACCGGAATTATGGCTGCTGAAGTCGGTTTGGATCCGATCTTAGCTAAACGTGCAGGATTGCTGCACGATATAGGTAAAACCCTGGATAAAAGTGTTGAAGGTCCGCATGCTTTGCTTGGCTATCAGCTTACAAAAAAATATAAAGAGCATCCGATTGTAGTAAATGCAGTTGGTTCGCACCACGAAGATATTGAGATGGAACACCCGATTGCCCCGCTTGTGCAGGCTGCCGATGCTGTAAGCGGTGCCAGACCTGGTGCGCGCAGAGAACCGCTTGAAGGTTATGTGAAAAGATTGGAAACACTTGAAGCTCTTGCAAAATCTTTTGAAGGTGTAGCTAAAACATATGCAATTCAGGCCGGGAGAGAAATCAGGGTTGTTGTTGAGCATGATAAGATAAATGATCTTGTGGCAGATAAGTTAGCACATGATATTGCTTCTAAAATTGAAGGTGAAATGGAATATCCCGGTCAGATTAAAGTTACCGTGATTCGTGAAGTTAGAAAAATTGGTTATGCAAGGTAAATGAGTATCTTTTTTAATGTTAAAGATTCAAAATTCATTATTCTATCATTTTATATCCGGTATTTTATTTTAGGAGATATCGGATATAATAATTTCGGGTAATGAGCCTTCAGATGAAAAATGGAAAATTAAAAATTGCAATTACCGGGGGAATCGGTTCAGGTAAATCTGCATTCTCAAAATTCATTCTCGAAGAAAGCTATCCCGTAATAAACGTTGATGATGTATCGAAGGAAATCCTGGTTTCTGATAAAGAAGTTAAGTTAAAGATAGAAAAAGAATTTGGAAAAGAATCATTTAAAAACGGGGAAATAAACAAAAAATTTCTTTCCGGAAAAGTTTTTTCAAACCCGCATAATGTAATCAAAATTAATTCTATAGTTCACCCCGGAGTTATTAAAAAAGTTAATATTTTAATCTCTGAAAAATTGAAAGACTTTGATATTGCATTTGCCGAAGCTGCATTAATTTATGAAGCCGGAATGGATAAGTATTTTGATTATGTTGTACTAATAACTGCAGAAGATAAATTAAGATTGAAGCGAAAAGTTCAGTTTGATAATTTTACCGAAGATCAATTTTTAAAAAGAGATGAAAATCAAATTCCAGATATTGAAAAGAAGAAAAGAGCTGATTTTGTTTTTGAGAACAACGGAAGTTTAGATAATTTAAAAACTAAAGCAAATTTTTTGCTTAAAATTTTGAATGGACTAAAATAAAAAACTGTTGTTAAATTGCTTAATTGTTAAATTTCCGGACAAGTTTTATAACAATTAAGCAAATTGACAATTAAATTATTAAAAGTTATGGAAAAAGTAGCGTTTCAAGGTGAACACGGTGCATTTAGTGAAATTGCATCCAAGTTTTTTTTCAGTGAAGAAGTAACCAATATACCTTCATATTCTTTTGAAGAAGTATTTTCAAGAGTAAAAAACAGTAAAGTTGATTTTGGAATAGTTCCGATTGAAAATACATTATATGGAAGCGTTTTTGAAACTTATGATTTGTTGTTAAAATATTCTTTGACTATTGTGGGCGAACTTAATTTGCAGATTAATCATTATCTCATTGCTCAGAAAAAGTATAAATTAACAGAAATAGAAAGAATCTATTCTCACCCACAGGCTTTGGGGCAATGCTCTGAATTTCTAAGCAGGTTTAAAAGAACTCATATAACTCCAGCTTATGATACTGCAGGAGCGGCTATTTTAGCACTTGAAAATAAAACCGAACCTTCTGCGGCAATTGCAAGTATAGAAGCAGCCGAGTTTTATGATTTGGAAGTCATTGAAAGTAATATCCAGAACAACAAAGAAAATTATACAAGGTTTTTGGTTATTAGCAGGGAAAAAAACGATGCTGAAGTATTAAATCCCAAGACATCAATCTGTTTTGAATTGAAAAGTATTCCCGGAGCTTTGTTCAAAGCTTTAAGTGTTTTTGCGCTCAGGGATATTGACCTTGTGAAAATTGAGTCGCGGCCAATTCCGCAAAAACCTTTTCAATATACTTTTTATGTTGATTTATTAGGAAGCCTTGATGATGAAAGAATTATTTTAGCAATAAATAATTTAGCTGAAATTTCTAATAATATTAAAAAATTCGGAACTTATAACATAGGGGAAACTTATAGCAGTTAGAATCTCTTAATCATAATCTTTATCTTAAACTGAAATAAATAATAGGATATTATTTTTGAGGAATAAGATTAAGGGAAATACAACTTATTGATCCAAAAGATTAGTAATATAAATAAACTTACTTACAAGGAAGTGAAAATTGAAGCTGATAAATGACGCGATAGTCTCTATAGTAAAAATAATGCCTAAACCGGTTGTAGGTATTTTTTCTAAAAAATACATAGCCGGCGAAAAGCTTGAAGACGCGGTAAATCTTGTGAAGCAGTTAAACTTAAAAGGTATATATGCCACCTTGGATGTTCTTGGCGAATCAGTAAAAAATAAAGAAGAAACAGTTGCGGCAAAAGATAAATGTTTAATGGTGCTTGATACTATTGTTGAAAATAATTTAATGGCTAATTTATCAATCAAACCAACGCAGATGGGTTTAAATATCGATGAAGATTTTGCTTATGAACAGGTTTTCCAGCTTGTCCGGAAAGCAAAGCAGATTAATAACTTTGTCCGGATAGATATGGAAGATTCGCCGTATACTGACAAAACTATTGCGCTATTTAAAAGATTAAAAGAATCTTTTGATAATGTCGGTATTGTTCTTCAGGCGTATTTAAAAAGAACTTTTGATGATGCTGTTATTTTGGGCAAATTAAATTCAAATTACCGGTTGTGCAAAGGAATTTATATTGAACCAGCATCAATTGCTTATAAAGATAAACAAAGAATCAGGGAAAATTATCTTGAAACTTTAAGTGTGATTTTAAAATCAGGTAATTATGTTGGTATTGCTACTCATGATGAATTTTTAATTAATGAAGCTTACCGGATGATAAAGGAATTGAATATTCCCAAAGATAAATTTGAGTTTCAAATGCTGCTTGGAGTGCGTGAAGATTTGAGAGACAAAATAAATGCTGATGGGTATAAAATCAGGATTTATGTCCCTTTCGGCGAAGATTGGTATGCCTATTCGGTTAGAAGATTGAAAGAAAATCCTCAAATTGCAGGTTACGTTTTTAAGAATATTTTCTCATTTAATAATACAAATTCACATTAATGAATGTTATAGGAATTGAAAGCTCATGCGATGAAACATCTGTTGCTGTCATATCAAATAATATATTATCGGCGAATTTAATTTCTTCACAGGATTTCCATTCCGAATTCGGCGGCGTTGTTCCGGAACTTTCCAGCAGGGCCCACCTCCAGATAATTATTCCCCTGGTTAAAGATGCATTAAAAAAATCAGGGATGGAATTGAAAGATATAGATTTGATATGTGCAACGGCTGGGCCCGGACTGATTGGCGCTTTATTAGTTGGATTAACTTTCGCAAAAGGATTAGCATTTTCGTTAAATAAACCTTTTCTTGCGGTTAATCATATCGAAGGGCATATCTTCTCGGGTTTTTTAATGGACGAAAAACCGGAATTTCCATTCTTGGTGTTAGTTGTTTCAGGCGGGCACACTTTACTTTTATTGGTTAAAAGTTTCAGCGAAATAAAAAAACTTGGGACGACTGTTGACGATGCGGCCGGAGAGGCATTTGATAAAGTGGCAAAAATGCTTGGACTTGGTTACCCGGGCGGGCCAAAAATTCAAAAATATTCCCGTGAAGGTGATAAAAACAAAATTAAATTTCCGGTTGCTCAGCTTGATAATCCATTAAATTTTTCTTTCAGCGGTTTAAAGACGGCAGTATTGAGATATGTAAAAAAACATTACCCTGATGGGAAAGAAATTCCCGGACAGGATATCTGCGATATAGCTGCATCTTTTCAGGAAGCAGTAATAAAACCTTTAATTTCAAATACTGAAAGAGCGCTGAATGAATATAAGATTAAATCTATTTCTTTAGTCGGCGGTGTTGCTGCAAATTCAGCTTTGAGGGAATCTTTTATAGAATTGTCTGAAAGATATTACATGAAGGTCGTTATCCCTAAGCTTGAATATTGCGGAGATAATGCAGCAATGATTGCGTACAGAGGTGCAAAGTTATTTGAGGCAGGGGAGAGGCATAATTTGAAATTTAGCCCGTTCCCGGGTTTAACTTCTGAAAATTTTATGTAAAATTATCTTCAACAGGAATAATAATTTTCTTATCTTTTATTAATGGAAAATCTTATAAACAAAATTGAAAACGAACTTAATTCTTTATCAAAAGAAGAAAAAGAGGAAATTCTCAAAAAATTAAGAAATGAAATTGACTCCATTGATAATCAAATAGTTCCGCTGCTTAGTAAAAGAACTTTAATGTCGGTTCTTATCGGAAGGGTTAAAAGGTCGATGAACCTTCCCACTTATTCTCCCGAAAGAGAAAAGGAAATAAGTAAAAAAATTAGTTATCATGCCGAAGAGCCTTTAAGACCTGAATCGTTATTAAGAATTTATGAACGAATACTTGATGAATCACGGGCAATTCAGAGAGAAGAAAAAAATGAAGGAAATATATTCAGGATTTCAACATCTAAAATGAAAAAAAGTTTGAAAAGCATTTTTTCTAAAAAAGAATTTTTAATAATTACAATCTTTTTTTTTGTATTGCTTGGATGGTTGTATTATATCTTTTTTACTCCTAATTATTATTCGGGAAAATCACCGGTTAGATTTGAAATTACAAAAGGGGAAAGCCTGGATCAAATAACCGAAAGTTTGTATGAGCATGGTCTTATTCCTAACAGAACCAGTATGAAAGTTGCAGCTTTTCTTTATGGGGCCGAAAAAAGAATAAGAGCCGGCAGATATAATATTCCTAATGGATTAAGCTACCTGGATTTAATAGAATTGTTCTTATATGGTAAAGCAGATTTTTTGGTTAATGTAAAACTTTATGATGGTTCCAGGATAAAATCTATGGCTGCAACTTTGAAAGTTAATGCGTTTATAGATTCAGCAGCTTTTGTGGATGTGTGTAACGACAGGGAATTTTTAGATTCGATAGGTCTGGACTATCCAACTATTGAAGGATATCTTTTACCCCGGCAGTATTCTATTTATGAAAGAAGCTCTGCCAGGGAAGTTATTAAAAAAATATATAACGGATTTAATAGTTTTTTTAATGATTCCCTAAAAGCCAGAGCTAAAGAATTAGGATATTCAATTCATGATATTGTAACACTTGCTTCAATAATTGAAGGCGAAACAAAGAAAAAAGAAGATATGGCTGTTATTGCTGAAGTTTATTATAACCGTTTAAAACGCGGGATGAGGCTTGAAGCTGATCCCACTATTCAATACCTTATTAAAGGGAAATGGAGGAGATTATTATATAGAGACTTAAAAACCAGCAGTCCTTATAATACATATATGAACTATGGTCTTCCTCCGGGACCAATAAATAATCCCGGAAAACCTGCATTACTTGCAGCACTTTATCCGGATAATAATAATTATCTCTACTTTGTTGCGGATGGAGACGGAGGGCACAAATTTTCCAGTACATATTCGGAACATTTAAAAAATGTTAGAGAGTATAGAAGATGGCTTCGGGCACAAGAAAGCAAATAAAAAATTGTTTAATATTACTTACCGGTTTGATTTTATCTGATTGTGCAAACCAGTTACCGCCGGGAGGAGGTGAAGTCGATAAAACTCCGCCTGAAATAATTAAGGTTTATCCGCCCAATGGAACAACCAATTTTAAAGATGATTATTTTGAGCTCGAATTTTCAGAATATGTTGAAAGGCGTTCACTTCAGGACGCAATTTTTATTTCACCTTCAATCCAGGGTTCGTTAGATCTCGATTGGAGCGGAAAATCAGTCACAGTAAATTTCCCATCCAAACTAAAAAACAATACCACTTATGTTGTAACAATAGGGACAGATGTCGTTGATTACAATAATAAAAACAGAATGGCGGAATCTTTCAATTTTACTTTTTCAACAGGAAATGAAATTGACAAAAGAATAATTGCCGGTAAAGTATATAACACTAAACCTGCGGGGATTTTAATCTTTGCATATAAATTGAGTTCGGATACCGCGGATCCTTTTTTGCACAGACCTGAATATATTTCTCAGACCGGTAATAACGGTTCATTTAACATACTTGGATTAGCAGAAGGAACATACCGGGTTTTTGCTGTTAAAGATGAATACCGGGACCTGCTTTTTCAGCCCGAACAGGATCTAATCGGTATGCCTTATAAAGATATTACGTTTAGTAAAATTGATACATTGTTCAGCCCTTTAAATTTTTTCCTTACTAAAATAGATACTTCAAAACCGAGATTTATAAGCGCATCTATGACCGACAGATTTCACATTCTTATTAATTATACCGAAGAATTTGATACTTCAATAATAAAAGCAAAAAACTTTTACATTTTTGATTCTACTTCGAACAAAAGATCGATTCCAATTTATGCATTTAAAGGAAATACAAAAAATACAGAAATGGTTCTTGTAGATACTTCTCTGTTTCCTGCTGATCATGAAGTTTATCTTATTGCCGATTCAATTAAAGATATTTCCGGGAATGTTTTCCTGAATGATGAAACCCGGGTAAACTTAAGTGAAAAACCGGACACAGCCAAATTGAATGTATATAAGACTATTCCGTTAAATAACTCAAGAGATATTGATTACATTGGGGCTCAATTTAATTTTTATTTAAACGATGCATTCAATACATCATTAGTTAAACAGAATGTAATTCTTCAGGATACTCTGGAAAGGAGAACTGCATTCAAAGTAAAAATTCTTGATGAAGCATCTTTTGCTGTTATCCCTGATAAAAAATTAGAACCGGCAAAAGATTACATAATAAAGTTTGACCTTTCAAAATTTGAGGACGCTGCCGGAAATATTGCCGATACAACATTTATCTACAAGTTCAGAACTATAAGCGGTTTGGATTTTACAGGTATTTCCGGTAAGATCAATAACATTGACTTTAAAAAGAATCCCGTACTGGTACTATCAGCTGTTGATGATTTCAAACCTGTCTATACTAAGAATTTAAATGGCAATGGTACCTTTAGCTTTGACCGGGTAGTTCCGGGAAAGTATTTATTCTGGTGTTATCTTGATGTAGACAGCGCCAGAACTTACTCATACGGTTATCCTTTCCCATTTCAAACCTCGGAGGAGTTTTCTTTTTATCCCGATACTTTGGATCTAAGGGCGAGATGGGTTCAACAGATATTAATTTTGATTTTAAATAGTATTACAAAATTTAATCAGATCTTATAAACATTCTGATGTGGATATTTCCTGAAGACGTCTCTACTATTACAATAAACAAATTTTAGTTTAATGTTTTATGAAAATCTTAGCAATTGAAAGAGAAGTTCCGAAAGTTAAAGAGGAACAATATACTCCTCATTTAAAGGCTGAAGCCTTAAAAGTATGGAAATTGTATCAGGCTGAAAAGATTAGAGAAT
>CAVQBP010000002.1:0-365346 GCA_963710745.1 uncultured Bacteroidota bacterium
CCAGCGTCAGTTTATTCTGGGTCAGGGTTCCGGTCTTATCAGCACACAGCACATCCACGCCCGCTAATTCTTCGATGGCTACCAACTTGCTCACAATCGCCTTTTTCCTGGCGAGCAGGCGTGCGCCGACCGCCATGGTAACCGATAACACCGTTGGCATAGCCACGGGAATCGCTGCCACGGTCAGCACCAGGGCGAACTGCAGCGTAGAGAGGATCGGGTCACCGCGGTAAATCGCGACGGCAATAATCACCGCCACCAGAGCCACCGCGAGGATGATGAGATAATTGCCAATCTTCAAAACAGCCTTTTGAAAATGGCTGACGGTATGTGCCTCCTGTACTAATTGCGCGGTCTTGCCGAAGTAGGTGTTCGCACCCGTGGCATAGACCAGTGCGCCGATTTCACCCCGACGAATGATCGAACCTGAAAATACTGCCTCGCCGGGTTTGCGTGTGGCGGGCAATGATTCTCCCGTAAGTGCGGACTGATCCACTTCCACTGGTCGCCATCCAGCAAGCGTGCATCCGCCGGCACAATATCACCCAGCCGCAATCGAATAACGTCGCCCGGCACCAACTCACGCGCCGCCGGGTTGATCCACTTTCCGTCACGTTTCACCCGCGCCTTAACTGCCAGCTTAGCCTTCAAAGCCTCGATGGCATTGCCGGCCTGGCGTTCTTCCCAGAATCCGACTACTGCATTGGCAGCAAGTAAAAGAAGGATGATGAAAAAATCCGGCCAGTGCCGTGACCACACCCGACAAAATCACCGCCACTTCAATCATCCACGGGATGGGACCCCAAAAATAAGAGAGGAATTTCAGAAGCGGATTGGTTTTCTTTTCTTCAATCTCATTGGGTCCGTATTGCGTCAGACGTTTCTGCGCCTCGGCTTGAGTAAGCCCCTCCGGATGACGACTCTAATTTTTTCTCCACTTCCGCCAGGGGCAGAGTTTTCAAATCGTCTTTTGCTTGAGGCTTTGCATCGTCCTTTGCATCAGGCTTCGGTTCGGGAGCTTTTGGTTTGTCAGTATTGGGTTTCATAATGTCTATTCTCCTTTCATTTTTCACTTATCCATTTTTTTGCTTCCTCCAACTCAGAATCTTTAAATATGCGAAGTTCACAAGATAGCATATAACCAAAGAATTTTGCAAAAGTATTTATCAGCTCGTGATCAGATACAAATGCAACTCTTTCCCATGCAGATAAATGTTTCATTCCCATTTTAGCATCATCAAGCATAGCATTTAAATAAAATCCGGTGAAGTTACTTCCAAGATGATACAGCATTCGGATTTTTTTATTTGCTTTCAATTTTTCCTCTACGGCAGGAATTAAAACAGTTTCATAATCTGTTCCGGTTATTTTACCTTCTGCGGAAACGCCCAGAACATTGTCTGGTAAATCATTCATTATTTTTAACATATTTTTTATTTGTATTGTTATTTATTTAATCTGTTAATCCAGGTATTGGAAGTGGGGAAAAAAGTTCGCCAACACACCGCCAATATTATTCACCATAAAGTTTCTTTCATTACACTATGACCATCACACAAATTCTTAATCCAGATTGTTTTTACTAACTTGTCTTCATTTTATTTTCAGAAGCCGGGCGTTGACGGCAACAATCACCGTACTTATCGACATCAACACAGCACCAATTGCCGGACTTAAAACAATTCCTGCCGAAAACAAAACTCCAGCTGCTAGAGGAATTGCTATTACATTATATCCGGTAGCCCAGATTAAATTCTGAACCATTTTGCTATAAGTTGCTTTTGAAAATTTTATTAATGTAACAACGTCTTTCGGATTACTTTTTACAAGAATTATATCAGCAGTTTCAACTGCTACGTCCGTTCCAGTACCTATCGCAATCCCGATATCAGCCTGCGCTAGTGCAGGGGCATCGTTCACACCGTCGCCGGTCATCGCCACAATCATTCCGCGGCTCTGCACTTCTTTTACTTTCTCTGCTTTTTTACCCGGCAGCACTTCGGCAAAATAATCATCAAGTCCGAGTTCATCGGCAACCCATTTTGCAACCTGCTTGTTATCGCCGGTAAGCATCATCGTTTTTATCCCTAACTCTTTAAGCTGCAATATTGCGTCTTTGGATTCATCGCGGATAATATCGCCTAATACAATTGCACCGGTTAGTTTATTATCAACAAGGACAAAAACAACAGTCTTACCCTGTGAAGATAATTTTTCAATCTTATCTTTTTCTTGAAATTCAATTTTATTTTCTTCGAGATAACCCGGGCTGATAACTTTAACATCTTTACCATTTACTTTTCCTTCCGCACCTTTGCCGGGAATTGAACTGAAATCTTTTAACTGATATTTATCTTCGCTTGTCCCTTCGGGAGAAGTATTTACTATTCCCTGTGCAATCGGATGTTCGGATTCCGATTCAACAGCCGCTGCGTATTTTAATATTTCCTTTTCATCATAGTTATCATCAAAAGAAATCGTTTCCGTCACTCCGAATTCACCTTTTGTTAATGTTCCGGTTTTATCAAAAATAATTGCCTGAATTTTTCTTGCCTCTTCAAATGCATTTCTGTTTCTAATTAGTAAACCGCTCTTTGCAGAAAGTGCAGTTGAAACTGCGACGACAAGAGGAATTGCCAGGCCGAGAGCATGCGGACATGTAATTACCATTACTGTTACGGTTCTTGATAATGCAAAGTTGAAATTTTGTCCGGTAAACACAAGCCATACAAACATTGTTAACGCGCCGGATGTAATTGCGACAATGGTTAACCAGAATGCGGCTTTGTTTGCAAAGTTCTGAGTTTTGGATTTACTTTCCTGTGCTTCCTTAACCATCTTCACTACCTGTGAAAGAAAAGTTTCATCACCTATTTTCTCAACTTCAATCTTTATAGAGCCTTCACCGTTTATTGATCCGCCGACTACATTATCGCCTTCGCTTTTCGAAACTGGTTTTGATTCACCGGTAATCATTGCTTCATTGATGGAACTTTTACCTTCAAAGATTTTCCCGTCGGCTGGAATTTTTTCTCCCGGTTTTATTAATAATTTGGCTTCGTGTTTAAGTTCGGAAACAGGAACATCAGTAACATTTCCGTCACCGTCAATTTTATGAGCTTCATCCGGCATAAGTTTGGCAAGTTCTTCAAGAGCTTTTGAAGCGCCTATTACCGATTTCATTTCAATCCAATGACCGAGAAGCATAATATCAATCAAAGTTGCAAGTTCCCAGAAAAAGACCTCACCTTTAACAGCGAACACAACGGCGCCACTGTAGAAATATGCGATCGATATTGCAAGTGCAATTAACGTCATCATTCCGGGCTGCTTTTTTTTCAACTCATCAACGAGTCCTTTAAAAAAGGCCAGCCGCCGTAGAAAAATGTAAAAGATGAAAGCACAAACAAAACATATAAGTCACCACTGAAGCGCAAAGTTTCTTTAAGTCCGAGAAATTGCTGGACTAGGGGAGAGAGAAGTAAGATTGGAATTGTGATGGCTAATGAAATCCAGAATCTTCTCTTAAAGTCTTCAATCATGTGTCCATGGTGTTCTGAATGGTTATGCCCGCTATGCTCATCTTTTTTATGATTCATCTTTTCATGAGAACTTTGGTCATTATGTTTTGTATGATCCATTTCTGAATATTTGTCATGATCCATATTGTGGTCTTTATGATTTTGATGTTCGTTTTTCATTCGGCATTCCTATTCTTTTTGCTAAGTGTTATTGACACCACGGCAGCCGAATTGTAATTTATAGACTATCAATAACTCGATGCAGCCGTTTGCGTATTTCACCGGCAATTTCACTCAGCTTGGGATTATCAATAGCCTGCATCGAAGCCACCGGATCAACCGCAGCGATTTCAACTCCATTTTCTTTTTCCTGGACGATAACATTGCAAGGCAGCATTATGCCAACCTTGTCTTCCACTTGCAGTGCTTTATAGGCAAAGGGAGGATTGCAGGCACCAAGGATTCTGTATGGACGAAAATCCACATCCAACTTTTTTTTTAATGTTTCCTTCACATCAATTTCAGTTAAGATACCGAATCCCTCATTCTTTTAAAGCTTCTGTTACTTTTTCAATTGCTTCTGTGAATCCCAAAGCTGATTTTTTTGAAAAATAGTAAGACATGATTATTCTCCTATCAAATTAGTCGAACTAAATAATTATGATAAATCTTTTTTCTTTTCAAGATATTCTTCTTTGTTTATTTCTCCTTTAGCATACTTATTTTTTAGAATATCGAAAGGGCTTTCTTTCGCAGAACCGGAACCCTGATTTTTTTGTGAGCGATTAACCATGGTTATAACAAGCCAGGCAATTACTGCAATGATAATTATCCAGAATAACCAGGTAAACCACATTCCTCCACCAAACATATTGTGATACATAATTTTCTCCTTATAATAAATTTCCAATAATATAAAATCATGGCGCTGTAATGCAGAATGATAAGTTTAATTTAAGTTTATGAGCAAGTGTAAGTTCAAGTTTAAGTTCAAGGTGAAAAACTCACACGGCAATTTTATAATATCCGGTATGGAGACCGAATTGATAGGCTGCATTTTACAATTCAAAAAATAATTACTTGCCTTTATATTTATCGTGGATGTGATTCATCATGTCCTTATAATTAATCATCACCGAATTCATGTTTGTCATCATTGAATTAAAATGTTCATGAATTTTGTTGTCTTGCATTATTGATTTATTATTCATCATCTTGTCCATTTGTTCCAACATTGAATTCATATACTTACCCATCTCATTCATATTATCCATATAGGACATCATTTCATTTGAATGCTTCATTTGGCTTTTGTCCTGGATCATTTGCTGCATCATGGAATTCATTCGGGTTTTCATTTGATTCATATTCACTCTCATTTGCTGCATATTCATCATATGCCCGCCCTTCATTCCCTGCATATTCATCATATCTCCCTGGCCGCTCTGGGCGTATATTGAAAATGCTATTGCAATGAAAAAAAAGGCTATGGTAAATATTTTATATATAAATTGACGTAACATTGTCTCATCTCCTTTTTTAATTATTTGTTGCATTATGTTGTCTTTCCTTATCAATAAGTTTGAAATATTTTATTTAATAACGATACACTGCTGCAAGACCGGTTTTAGCAGACATCATTTCTGACGGAATCATCATAACCAGTCCACCCATTCTGGTTACCAATTCACCTAGATCGTCAAGAAGGTCGTCTAATTTTGGTTGTGTTAAATCTGTTTGTTTAAACGTACCGGTATTTTTATTTCTTAATCTCTTTGCAACTACCCTGTCTGCCTCTATAAGAAGTATTTCTACTCTTCCGGCTTCGGCTGCTTCGGCTACTTCCTTAATGTTGTCACTACCTAAATTATTTGCCTTTGCTTGCTCAAATTTATCTGTCAGACTTTTAAGATTTAGTAAATAGTACGGTTCTATAACTTCCCATGCCATTTTTGTAAGTTTATCTACCGAAATCGATTCAGGATTTACTGAAATATCATTGGGCAACAAAAACTGATTTTTGCTGACTTTATGAAATAGATTATGGTGTTCCGGTAGAGCAGCCAGTATAAGAGAAAAACCGGTAGGTTTTGAATAGTTTTCGTAAATAGCGCTTGCAATTAGGCGAAAAAATTTCTCGGTATCTTTGTCTACTTCATCTTTTTTGCCGCCATGACCATGGTGCATTTCTGAACTTTCTCCACCCACACCGCCATAAGATGCAACAGTCGAATGTTTTTCGGTTAATTCAACTCCAAGCGCTTCGGTTATGGTTTTGGGAATATCAGGAAGGAGTTTTACCTCAGCAAGTGAACGGCGGTTACCTTCAAATAGCCGGATATCGCGAAGACTTAAACACAAAACGTAGTAGCGGTCTCCAGATTGCAGGTATTGTCGGAGTGGTTTTGTATAGAAACTATCAGCTACAATTACCAATTCTTCAACCGGTACCTGCAAACCTATTGCCTTAAAAAGTCCAGAAGTACTAAAAACGGCCAGCCCATCTAATGTATGATTCCAGGATTGGGTGTTATTGCCAAGAGTTTCAAAAGGTTCAACAAATTTCTTTACTTCTAAAGCCGAATATTGCTGCAATAGAGATTCTTCAAGTTGTTTAACGAGATTTTTATATCTAATAGGATCCTGAAGGTTTTCAGGATGACTACTATGAGTATTCATATAAATTGAAAGACATGGAGTACTGGTGACGGATAGGAGTTCCTGAATCAATTCTCTAGTAAGTAATTCCATAATATTTTTTCCTTTCCTAAGTTCGATAGCTAATTACCGGATTTTAAAATTATTGAACATCATTGCCATGCAAAGAATTAACAGATTCCTTACAATTAAAAATCTATCGTCCAAAATCACTATATCAATTTAGAAGCTGATTGATTTATTTTTTATCGAACTCTTTAGATTAATAAATTTGCAGTATTTCCAATCTGATTAAGTACTTACAGCTTCATGTTCATAGACGTTACCGGTCATTTCCAAAACAGTTTAACCAATCTTAATATTTTCAATTAATCCCTCCAATCATTCCACCTTTCATCATTGTTCCGCTGCCGGAGTACACTAAAAACACTACTATTACTGCTAACACTGTAACTGCTACTATGATAAGCAACAGTGTATTTTTTGAAATGTTCATATTCTGACTTTCCTATTACATAAATATTATTTATTGCTGCGTATAAATTTTCGTTATTCTTTTCTGCATTGAGAAACATAATCAGCGGTTAATTCTTTTTCTCGAATATACCTTTAAGTGCATTTCCAACACTATCCATATTATTATTGAAATCTTGTTTGAATTTTTCCCAATTATCTTTTCCTTCATACTTATAATCATTTAATTTTTTCTTTAATTCGATATTTTTCTGTTCTAACGTCAGTACTTGATTTTCATATTTAGCTCTGAATTTTTTACTCGTCGTTTTCATAGCCACTTTGAAATCATCAATTTGTTTTTGGTTAGCGTCAATTTTTAATTCAGCATCACTTTTGAATTGCTGCCAATCCTTATCAAATTGAGCCTGCGCATCTACCATAGCTTGATTTGCTTGGCTTACTTTTTCTTTTGCATTTTCGCGGTTTTTTTCACAACCGGTTAATAGTACTCCTGCAATCAGCAAGAGAACTGCAAAGATGAAATATTTGTTTTTCATAACCCTCCTTAATTGAGATATTCTGTAAAAGCTCCTTGATAACAATAATATGATATAAAGTATTTTAGTATTGTTCAATCGTGCAAAAGGATGAAAATGGGATTACCTGTTTTGGGTGAGCCGGACATTCCTTAGTGAAAGAATTGTCTAAAGTCACTTTAATGTCTTTTCCATCTCTTTATTGTATTCGCCGCGACGTGCAGCGCGATTGCACAATGCTCGATGAAACAGAGCGTGTTGTGCCGCCAATATGTTTTCATCCTTGCCTTGCCAAATCTCCAAAGTTGGCTGCTGGATGGCACGGGCAAACGAAAAGGCCAATGGCCAGGGCAGTCGGGACTTGAATCCGACATTCATAGCGTTCAAACGGGAAGAGGCAAGTTCTCCGGATTGACCACCTGACAAGAACGCAATACCCGGAATGGCAGCGGGTACCGCTCGGAATAAACATTTCACAGTGGCGTCGGCAACTTCGTTCACCGTTTCTTGTATAGGGCAGCTCAATCCCGGAAGCACCATATTAGGCTTCAAGATTATACCTTCCAGCATAACCCGTTGTGTGTAAAGCTGGTTGAAAACTGATCGCAGAACTTTCTCTGTTACCTCACTGCACCTTTCCAGAGTATGATCTCCGTCCATGAGCACTTCCGGCTCGATAACAGGTACCAGTCCGGTTTCCTGGCACAGCGAGGCATAGCGTGCTAATGCCTGAGCATTTGCCTCAATACAACCCATTGTTGGAATACCCTCACCTATAGTAATCACCGCTCGCCATTTGGCAAAACGTGCACCCATTTGAAAATATTCATTGAGACGATCGCGCAATCCGTCCAGGCCTTCTGTTATTTTCTCTCCTGGATGAGCCGCCATATCTTTAGCGCCGATGTCAACCTTGATGCCCGGAATGATGCCAGCGTCGTTTATGATTTTAACAAACAGAGTACCGTCTTTTTTAGACTGACGAATGGTCTCATCGTAAAGAATAGCTCCACTGATAAATTCACCGAGTCCGGGTGTGGTCACAATCAATTCACGGTAAGAACGGCGGGATTCTTCTGTTTGGGGAATCCCCAATTTGGCAAATCGTTTATTGCATGTTGGATTACTTTCATCCATTGCAAGAAGTCCTTTGTCGCCGGTAACCAGCATTCTGGCGGTATCAATAATTTCTTGTGAATTCATTTCTGAAACCTCCGATAATTTATAAATTATTAATCGATCATATCACTTCCTATTCTCCGGAATATGGACGCAATATTTTTTCCTATTACGATTTCTTCACATTTTCCAAAGCCGCCACTTTCGCAAGACGGCTCTTAAAACGTTCGACTTCCTTGAAACGGGCATTCAGAAATGTCTGAACCAAATCCCACGATAGAGCAAATCCGGTAATCCGGCCGCCAAGGCACATAACATTCATGTCGTCATCCTCGACTCCCTGATGTGCTGAAAAGTAATCAGAGATCAACCCCGCCCGCACTCCGGGCACCTTATTAGCCGCAACGCAGGCACCCACACCGATGCCACAAATAGCCACACCGCGAAATACCATTCCACTCGCGATTGCACGGGCTAGGGGCACAACATAATCGGGATAGTCATCATCCGGGTTAAGCATAAGATTACCAAAGTCAACAACTTCATAGTCAGCCTCTGCAACATTTTTTTCAACTGTTCTTTTAATTCAAATCCTCCATGATCAGAGGCGAGCCCTATGTGTTTGCGCAATCCTGGAGATACTATAAGATCAATCATACGTTCCTCCCAATGAGTTTACGGTAACGTCGGATAAGTGTATTGGTTGAGCTGTCATGCTTAAGGTTTGGCGCAACCATACTTTCAAGTTCGGGAATTGTGCGCGTTGCCAACACTTTACCAAGTTCGACACCCCACTGATCGAATGAATCGATGTTCCAGACCGTCCCTTGCGTGAAGACACTATGTTCATAAAGCGCTACTAAGGCTCCGAGTGTTTCCGGTGTCAGGCGTTCCGCCAGAATCGTATTGGTTGGCCGATTACCCTCGAAGATGCGGTGCGGTACCAACCAGCTAGGTATTCCATCTGCTATGACTTCATCTTCTGTCTTGCCAAAAGCGAGAGCCTCGGTCTGTGCGAAAAGATTCGCCATCAGCATGTCATGCTGATTGCCGATTGGATTTAAAGTCTGGCAGAATCCGATAAAATCGCAAGGGATCAACTTTGTTCCCTGGTGGATAAGCTGGTAAAACGAATGCTGACCGTTGGTGCCCGGTTCACCCCAATAAATCGGCCCTGTCTGATAATCGACGCGCTTGCCTTCAAGTGTAACATGCTTTCCGTTACTCTCCATCGCTAATTGTTGTAGATAAGCCGGGAAGCGTTTGAGGTAGTGGTCATAGGGCAGTACTGCCACCGTCTGTGCTTCAAAGAAATTATTGTACCAGACTGTTAGCAGCCCCATGAGAACCGGAAGATTCTTGTTAAATGGAGCAGTCCGAAAATGTTCATCCATCGCATGAAAACCGGCAAGCATCGCGCGAAAGTTCTCGGGTCCAACGGCAATCATTGTTGATAATCCGATGGCCGAATCCATAGAGTAGCGCCCGCCAACCCAGTCCCAGAAGCCAAACATGTTTTCAGTATCGATACCAAACTTTGACACTTCTTCAGTATTAATTGAAACAGCAACAAAGTGTTTACGTACGGCTTTCTCGTCACCGAGTTTTCTCAAGCATCAGGAACGTGCGGCTTGGGCGTTCGTCAATGTTTCAAGTGTCGTAAACGTCTTCGAACAGATAATAAATAAAGTCTCTTCTGGATCAAGGTTTCGGGTGGCTTCCACAAAATCGGATCCATCTACATTGGAGACAAAGAAGAAATTCATATTACGCTGACTGTAATAACGTAACGCTTCGTATGCCATCACCGGTCCTAAATCAGACCCACCGATGCCGATGTTAATAATATTGCGCATCGGCCTGCCAGTGTAGCCCTTCCACTTCCCGCTGCGTACTCGGGTTGAGAAATCGGCCATCTTGTAAAGCACAGCGTGGACCATTGGCACGACATCTTCGCCATCAACAACGATGGATTGCCCTTTTGTGGTACGCAGGGCAATGTGTAGGACTGCCCGCTTCTCCGTGTCATTGATTTTCTTACCCCTAAACATGTCGTCAATGCGAACCTGCAGGCCTGACTCCTTGGCCAATTGCAAAAGGAGCCGAAGTGTCTCGTCGGTAATGCGGTTCTTCGAGTAGTCGAGGTAAATGCCTGCTGCTTCTGCCGTGAAGCGTTCGCCGCGAAGCGGATCTTCGGCAAAAAGGGATCGCAGATTCACATCGCGAATTTTCTGATAATGATCCTTAAGAGATTTCCAGGCTTGCAGCTCTCGCAGCGACTGCTTCTTGCGTGTTATGTTCTGTTTTGTCATCTTTTTTTCCTGATTAAGTTGTCTTTCTATTGGTGTCGTACTTTGATGCGATTGTCTATCGTTAGATGTTATCAAGCCGGGTAATTTCATTTGGCCGCTTCTCCTGGCTTTGGGTTATGCCAGCCGCCGTCTGTTGCGATCAGCGTATCAGCCCCTTTCGGTCCCCAGGTTCCGCGCTTGTACGAGTGCACCCGGGGGTGATTCTTAAGTACCGGGTCAACAACTTCCCAGGCGGCCTCAACCGCGTCCTCGCGAGTGAAGAGTGCTCCGTCGCCGGCTATGGCATCTCCTAAAAGCCGGTCGTATGGCGCTTCCTCTCCCGGCTGCTCTTCAACCAGGTAGAGTTCTCTCAGGTCCCCTATAAACTCCTTCCCCGCGCGTTTGACACGAGCGGCTAGAGCAATTGCGGAGTTCGGAGAGAGCCTGAATCGTAAATAGTTAGTCTGCCTGGTTGCCGGCGCTGAATCGTCAAACAGCTTCTGCGGCGGCGACTTCAGCTCCACCCGTACCTCGGCAGCAGTCTCAGCCAGAAACTTGCCTGAGCGTAAATACCATGGCACGCCCTCCCAGCGCCACGAGTCGATGAATAGCCGCATCGCGCAAAACGTCTCTACGTCAGAATTCTTTGCAACGCCAGGCTCCTTCCGGTAGCCGGAGTATTGGCCACGCACTACATCGCTTGGCTTCAGAGGGCGCATTGCGTGGAACACCTTGGCTTTCTCGTTATGCACGGCTCCATAGCCCTGATAGGCAGGCGGCTCCATCGCAAGCAGCGCGACAACCTGAAAGAGGTGGTTCTGAATGACGTCACGCAGGCAACCGGCAGTTTCGTAAAAAGCGCCTCTCCCCTTCACACCGAAATCTTCCGACAGCGTAATTTGGACACTTGCCACGCAATTGCGGTTCCAGATCGGCTCCAGGAACGAATTCGCAAAGCGGAAATAGAGGATATTCATGATTGCCTCTTTGCCGAGATAGTGGTCGATGCGGAAGATCGAATTTTCAGGGAACACCGAATGCGCAATGCGGTTGAGCTCCCGTGCGGATGCTAGATCGCGTCCGAACGGCTTTTCAACAATGACGCGAGCATTGTCGGCCAAACCTGCGGCGCCTAGCCCCTGAATGACAGTCGCGAAGAGCGATGGAGGAATAGCGAGGTAGTGCGCCGGTCGCCGAGCTTTACCGAGTGCTTTTCTTATCGCCGTGAAAGTATCACGGTCGTTATAATCGCCCTCAACGTACCGTAGCAGGGAAAGAAGATGGTTTAGAACGCGCTGGTTATCGAGCCCACCCGACCGTTTGATACTATCTGTTACGCGCTTACGCAATTGCGCCAGGTCCCATTTCGAAGAGGCAACACCAATAACCGGAACCTTTAATGCGCCTCGCTTCACCATTGCATAGAGAGCCGGAAAGATCATCTTATGGGCGAGATCGCCCGATACACCGAAGAGTACCAGTGCGTCAGACTGCGCCGCCTTACCATTGGTTTTGCTCATATCAGTTTCCTCCATAATTATTATACTCATACTTGCGGTAGACCAGCTTGTCCCAAGCCAAATCACTCGCACTTCTAAAATACCTCTGTAATTTTATCAATTACGAATCAATCACGCTGTTTCACTTTCAACAAAAACTACCATAATCTATAGCTATGCTAATGCATATCATTCCTCATCCGGAAATTTCATTTCAGGTTCTGATTGTTTAGTTTTGCGCTTCCTTTGATCATGTTGACGTCCATGTATGCTTTCAACCATGCTTATTAATTTATTGATAGTGCTGTCAACGGCCCGGTTCAATGTGGCTGCAGAGTCTGTGACTACGATGGGCTGACGCCCTTCGAGACGTGCTTCAATCATACAGCGTTTGTCGTTATTACCTTTCTTGTTACCGTCCTCATCGCTTAAATGGACTTGCACACTCGTAATGTGATCGCTTATCCGGCTTAATGCACTCTTAATTGTACCGCTGAACTTAGCAATTAGAGCCTCATTACTCTGGATATTATGGTCGGTATTGATCTGGATATTCATGGTTTTCTCCGGTTGTTATTGTGATTAAATATAAAACGATAAGTGGCGGAAAGAGTCATCATCATCGAACGACCGATTGAAAATCCCTACCATTTCGTTTAGTTCTTAAAATTCTCTTAGCTTACTATATTTTCTTTAAATTGGGCTTCAGGTATCAGCTACTTTTTGAGCGATATACATTTCATTCTTCACACTAAGCATGTTCGGTTTCGAGCGTTTCACGAACTCGCACCAGCCATGTTTCAATCCTAACACGGTCGTAGGTTGACTCAACGGTACGCTCGACCAGTTCGGCAATCAATTCTACTTGTTCAAGAAGGGCCCGCCTTCGTTGTGGACTAGTCGTTAAACCGGCAAGGATTTGAAATGAGTCGAGCATCCGCAAGATGATGGCGACATTACCGTTGGCGTTATTTCGAATTTGGTCGAACGATTCAGACAGTAAGCCTTCGAAGCTCGAACCTTTAGCAATCACTAACAGTTCACCTTCCTCGTAGAGGTGCGATGAGGGGATTTGCCGTGGGGTTATCAGTGCCATAATTGCTGTCAAATAATCCACGCACGTAACAGCAGTTGTTGTGTCATTGATGCCGGGGGAGAGTGCTTTCAACCCCACATCCACGATCTGCCTGATACCAAAGGCTGGGTCCTGTTCCACCGTACGGAAGCGGCTGATGCTGAATGCCTCCTGTAAGGAACTAATCGTCTTTTGATCCGGCTGCTCTTCCATTGCGAGTGAAACCAGCGGAGTTTTTTGGACAACAAACTCGCCGATTCCGCGTTCGATTCGTACAACGGTTTTCCAATCTCGAGCCAAGTGAAGGAGTCCGGTATTATTCACGCTCTGGATATAGCCGCTCTCCTTGGACTGGATGACACGCCAATTCCGCTTAGCTAAGGGACGCGGTATTTGTTCATCATCATCATCCGGACTTTGACCAAGTTTTTCCGGAAACAGCAGATCAATGGTAGCGTTAGTTTCCTTAGTGATCGAAGCAATGATACTGGAAGCCTGGATTGAAGAAGCGATGTGATGAATGAAAAACATTAGTGCACCAACTCCTCCAAGTGCCAGTACGAAACCAAAGAACACTGCCAGATTTGGAACAAATGCACCCTCGTCACCGCTGCGAATGGTACGCAGAACGATTAGGCAATAAGTAAAGATGCCTGCGAAGATCCCAAGCACTACCTGCGTAACGCGGCTGCGCATGAAGTTCCGTAAGATGCGCGAAGTGTATTGGCTCGAAGCCAGTGCAAGCACTACCAATATCATGGAGAACGAGACGCCCACTACGGACATCATCGAACCGGCAATCGTGGACATCATCCCTCTTGCACCTTCTGCCCCGGCTCCAAACAGTCGCGGCCACTGGTTCAGCCATCGGTCGCTTCCGGCGGAATCCGCTTGAATCAAAGCAACCGCTAAGGCAATGCTAGCCAAAACAATCAGCGACGGCATAAACCAAAAGTTCGAGCGTAAATTACTCCAGAGATGCTTGAATTTATCCATGGCTCAGTTTCCATTTCCATTCACGAATTTCCGGCATATCCTGTCCATATTTGTCAATATATTTTTTGTGATCCAAAAGCTTGTCCCGTAGGAACTGTTTGACGTAAGCTGCCCTAGAGCCTAAACCCGGTACACGGTCAATCACATCACCGACAAGGTGGAAACGATCAAGTTCATTCAGCACCACCATGTCGAATGGCGTAGTTGTCGTTCCTTCTTCCTTATACCCGCGCACGTGAAACCGCTCCTGGTTGGACCGGCGGTAAGTGAGACGGTGGATCAGCAGGGGATAACCATGGAAGGCGAAGATGACGTGCTTGTCTTTTGTAAAGAGTGTATCAAAATCCTTATCGCTGAGTCCGTGCGGATGCTCGCTTTTCGGTTGCAGTGTCATAAGATCTACAACATTGATTACCCTGATTTTAAGTTCCGGGAAGTTCTGTCTTAGGATTTCAACAGCAGCCAATGTTTCCAAAGTCGGTACGTCACCGCAGCATGCCATGACCACATCGGGTTCTTCTCCTTTGTCATTGCTAGCCCATTCCCAGATTCCGAGTCCTGCCGTACAGTGTTTAATTGCAGAATCGATGTCCATCCATTGCAGTGCCGGTTGTTTTCCTGCTACAACGACATTAACATAGTCGCGGCTGCGTAAGCAATGGTCGGTTACCGAGAGCAATGTGTTAGCATCCGGCGGCAGATACACACGGATAATGTCTGCCTTCTTGTTCACAGCGTGGTCTATGAAACCTGGGTCCTGATGACTAAAGCCATTGTGGTCCTGACGCCATACGTGAGATGAAAGTAACATGTTCAATGAAGCAACGCGACTGCGCCAGGGAATATCGTGAGCTACTTTGAGCCATTTGGCGTGCTGGTTAAACATCGAATCAATTATATGAATGAACGCTTCGTAACATGAGAAAAAGCCGTGCCTTCCTGTAAGTAAATAACCTTCGAGCCAGCCTTCGCATTGGTGCTCGCTCAACATTTCCATCACGCGCCCATCAGGTGCAATATGGTCGTCAATTGGAATTAGTTCCGCAGTAGAGCAGCGGTTTGTTACTTCAAATACATCGCCCCAGCGGTTCGATGCTGTTTCATCAGGGCTGAAAACGCGAAAGTTGTTCTGGTTAAGTTTTACTACATCGCGGATGAACTCGCCCTGAACGCGCGTTGCTTCTCCATCAACGGTGCCGGGATTTGTAACCTTTAAAGCGTAATTACGGAAATCCGGCATTTTCAATTCTTTAAGAAGAAGTCCTCCATTGGCATGTGGGTTAGCTCCCATTCGGCGTTCTCCTTTAGGTGCCAGCTCGGCAAGTTCCGGAATAAGTTTACCGCTTTTATCGAATAATTCTTTAGCTTTATAGCTTTTCATCCATTGTTCAAGAATCTTCAAATGTTCCGGCTTATTCACAAAATCTGTAATTGGTACCTGATGCGCGCGGAATGTACCTTCGATTGGCAGATTATCCACTACCTTAGGACAAGTCCATCCTTTAAGAGAGCGAAAAATTATCATGGGCCACATAGGACGGTTCTTAAATCCCTTGTTTCTTGCTTTGGTTTGTATGTCCTTAATCTCAGCAATTACAATATCAAGAGTGGCTGCCAGGATTTGGTGAAGTTTGCCGGGATCGTCTCCCTCAACAAAATACGGGTTGTAACCGTAACCTCGAAAGAGCTGGTCCAATTCTTCATGACTGATACGTCCAAGCACGGTAGGGCCGGCTATTTTGTAACCGTTTAAATGCAGAATAGGCAATACAGCACCATCACAAACAGGATTGAGGAATTTATTTGAGTGCCAACTGGTTGCTAACGGCCCGGTTTCGGACTCGCCGTCACCTACGACGCATGTGACTATCAGGTCGGGATTATCGAATGCTGCACCATAAGCATGCGACAGAGAGTAACCGAGTTCTCCGCCTTCATGAATAGAGCCAGGTGTTTCCGGCGCAACATGACTTGGAATACCGCCCGGGAAGGAAAATTGTGTGAATAGTTTTTTCATACCCTCTTCGTTCTGGGTGATATTCGGATAAACCTCGCTGTATGTCCCTTCCAGATAAGTGTTGGCTACTATTCCGGGGGCACCGTGACCGGGACCGATAACACATATCATATTCAGGTCGTATTTCTTGATTATACGGTTGAGGTGGACATAGATAAAATTAAGACCGGGCGTAGTACCGAAATGTCCCAGAAGACGCGGTTTTACATGCTTCAATTTCAACGGTTTCTTTAACAGCGGATTGTCAAACAGGTAAATCTGTCCGACTGAAAGGTAATTGGCGGCACGCCAATAGGCGTTCATCTTTCGCAAAAGTTCCGGCGATAAAGGTTTATCTTTTGCATTGGTCTTTTTCGTTTTAGCTTCAATGTTATCTTCAAACCCTTCTTTCACTTCCTTAACTAATTTCTTTTCAGACATCTTTTTTGTTTTCATAATCATTAATTCTTTCAATATTAAGTTTTAAATTTGATTAACACTTCATCGGTTCTTCACCTTCTTTGAACTCCGCTTGAGCGGCACACAGACAGGCACCAAATATGAAAATGCATCCGCAAAGATAAATCCAGAGCAGCAATGCCATGATTCCGCCAAACGTTCCGTAAACGGCATTCAACGTTGCGAAGTTTCTCAGATATATCTCGAACAGACTTTCGCTTAATTGAAAAAGAATTGTAGAGAACAAAGCGGCAGCCCAGACTACGACAAACCGGTTAGACCGGAGCGGTGCTAGCATATAAAAAACACTCAGACCAAAAAAAACTAAAACTAACGGTATGAAAAAGCTTCCTGTGTCATACAGCCAGGAGCTGAACTGACTTGTCGCAAAGAACCAATTCTTAGCTACTCTCAACAATACCGGAATTGCCATACCCAGCAGAACCATACCTGCCATAGCACCGGACAGCAACAAACTTTTAAACGGCAGGTGCCACCAACTTTTATCTAACGTGGTTCCCCAGGCACGGTTAGCAGCTACGATGAGTGTAATGAAACATTGAAGGGCGGCCCAAACCAGGATGACAAACGCTGCTATACCAGCTTGCCCGCGCGTATTGATAACGCCGGAGATAGTATTAAAAATGTAGTTATTCATTGCGCCGCTAATCGGGACAAAATTTTCAATGTAAGTAATTATTACTTTCCCGGCCTGATCCCTATCAATAAAAACTGAGGCAATAGTGACAAAGAGGACGATTATAGGAAACAGAGAGAAGAACATGTTGAAGGAGAACGCTCCCGCCCACTGTACTCCGTCAATCCGGAGAAACTTTTTTAACGCGAGAACAAGAATCCTCGAACCCCGTTTGATCCCTTCGCCATACTTACTTTTACTCCATAGTGACGCCATGTTATCCAAGTTTAGTATTTTTTATAATATCTTTTTTATTTCAAAGTAATCTTGAAGCATAGCTACTTGAGCAGGCATGCTTTCATTTTATAAGTCCTAATCTTTTTCGAAATCAAGTTTTAAAATTCGGCTTACAGATTGTGCTATCATCCATTCTTCGTCGGTGCGAATGACACGGACCGAGACCCGTCCGGGATTTGTTGAGATAAGCGGAGCGTTAATCGTGTTCTGTTTTTCTTCAAGCTCAATTCCGAGAAATTCCAATCCTTTACAAATTCTGGAACGAATTACCGGGCTTTCTTCACCGATACCGCCTGCAAAAACCAATGTGTCCAACCCGCCAAGTGCAGCGGCGAAAGCTCCTATCCACTTCTTCGCCTGATAACAAAATAACCCTACGGCTTCAGCCGCACGGACATCATCTGTTTCCTTCGCTAGCAAATCCCGCATGTCGGAACTGGTTTCAGAAATTCCGAGTAGGCCGGAATCGTGATTGATTATTTTATTGAATTGTTTGTTTGTGAGATTCTCAGACTTCATCATATACCACGCTACACCAGGATCTAAATCTCCCGGACGGGTGCCCATCATCAGTCCTCCGGCAGGTGTGAATCCCATACTAGTATCGATGCTCTTACCTTCGTTGACGGCAGCCAAACTTGCACCGCTGCCTAGATGAGCCAAAATCACTCGTCCTTGTGCTGCTTTTGTACCTGCAGTACGAGCAAGTTCTTCGATGAGATACGAATAGGACAAACCATGAAATCCATACCGCCGGATTCCCAATGCCTCGAAGCGGCGGGGGATGGGCAAGATTTTGGCAACACGCGGCATGGTATGGTGAAATGCAGTATCGTAGCAAGCCACTTGCGGTATTTCAGGATAACGATGCTGCATCGCCTCAATCAATTCAATCTCGGCAGGCAGATGATCCATATCGTACGGGCTGATGCGATGAAGTTCATTCACTAATTCCTGTGTAATGGATTCGGGTTCCGTATGATTCAAACCGAAAACAACTCGATGTCCGATTCCTTTAATAGAGGGAAAATCAATCTTTTTTTCCAGCCAATCAATAAGAAAATTTGCTGCCGACCTGGTGTCGGAGGATTCAAGAATAAGGCTCTCTTTAGGTTTCCCGTCTGATTCGCTGAAATTTAAATTTGTACCTGGTAAACCGACACGGTCAACACTACCATTTAAACTTTTTTTAAGTGATTTACCCGGCTGATAGAGAGCGAATTTGATGCTCGACGAGCCGCCGTTTATCGTCAGTATAAACAGCGAGTCCCGGGGGCGTTGGATCGGTATTTTATTCATGCAAATGTATCTCCCGTTTTGTTAGTCGGTATATACCCTCGATGGACACTGCTAATAATATCATTGCAGCCAGCACCCACAACTTCGTAGGTCCGGTCTGCGCCGTTTGCCAAACCAATGCGCCCAACGCTACCAGACACGCGACGGCTCCGGCTGCTGAAATCCAGCCGCGGCTTTTTGTATGTGATGCCTTCTGCACATTAGCAGTGTTCACGGCGGCGAATATCAATAGAAACCCTGCACTTCCCAGTGTAGAAATGCTGGTCAGGTCAAATATGTTAGCGACGAACAGAGTTAGACCGGCAGTGATTAACACTCCTTCCACCGGCTCACCCCAGACTTTTCGTTCAAGGATTGCCGGCAATTCACCGTCTCGTGCGATACAATAACTCAACCGCGCTGAGCCGTATAGCGTTGCATTGATCGCCGAAGCTGTTGATAACATTGCTGCGATCGCGATCAGCGTAAAACCGGCCTGTCCGAGAAAAGGACGCGCCGCTTCCGCCAAGGCGTAATCTTTGGCTGCTACGATCTTGTCCACAGGGAGATTGCCCACGGTGACGAGAGATACCAGTACATACAAAGCTAATACGAATCCGACCGCCGTAAAATACGCGCGAGGCAGAGTCCGAGCAACATTCCGCACATCATGTGCTGTGTTGGCGATCAACTCAAATCCTTCGTATGCAAGAAAGATGATCATCCCGCCCGAGGCCAATTGCAGAGGAAGGAGACCATGAGCCGGTCGCAACACGGGAGACATGGATACCGGCAAACCCGACGCCGACAAAAAATAGTAGAATCGCTATTTTCAATCCGACTATCCAATTTTCCGCTTTGCCGATTACCCCGGCGCTGAGCAGATTAAGTCCGGCAATCAAAATCACGCTGAGACTGATCAGTACATGTTTACCGGTCGCCTGCCATGCAGCCGGTAAAAAGGTCGAGCCATAACTGCCAAAAGCGAAGGCGTACAACGACAGCATTACCACATAACTTAACCACAACAGCACGTTCAGGCTCCCGGTTAACATACCGGCACCGAATGCACGGTCCAGAAACGTAACCGTCCCACCGCGGCTAGGATAAGCGACCGAGAGTTTTGCGTAAGAATAGGTTGTTAGCAACGCCACAATACCCGCCAGCGCAAAGGCCTCCGGTGTACCGCCGTGTGCCAGTTGTACGGCCAATCCCAGCACCGCAAAAATTCCACCACCAACCATCCCGCCGACTCCGATGGCCACTACTGCCCAAAACCCAAGCTTGCCTTTGCCTGCTTTGTTCATAATTATTTTGTCTCTTGCTTTACGAATAACCGGTTTGTCATCACACAGCCTCCAATCCAAAGGAAGCTAGCTTAGCACGCGTGGACTTGTAATCAGTATGAAGAATACTTCGAATCCCTAATCCTTCCGCTATCTTGACGAACATCGGAGTGTTTTCGATATAGACTACTTGTCTGACCGGTGCCTGGGCTGTGTCCAAGGCAAGCCGGAATATGTCCTCATCCGGCTTTCGTAAGTGGACATAGCAAGACGATACGAAAAAATCTACGAACTCATTAAGCTTGAATTTTCGAATGCGGTAAGCATTAAGTTCACGAGCTTCGTTGCTTAAAACGATAATCTTCAATCCGTACTGTGCCTTAAGCCGGCGGATCAACTCGATCATTTCGGGATACGGCTTCGACTGGTCGAACATGAATTTTTTAAACTGCGCCGGATTAAAAGGCCGTTTCTCGTAAAACACAACCCGGTTCAAGTATTCCGTAATTGTTAGTTTGCCCTCTTCGTAAGTGTCGAAGGCCTGGTTATGTCTTTTTTCCATCTCTTCGGCATCAAGGTCAAACTTCTTAGCTGCCAATTTGCGAAACTCGTGAACCCACCCGTCAGAGAGCAAAACACCACCGATATCTACAAACAAATATTTAATCCGGGTTTTTTCTTTCATCTTGTCTCCTTGTATATATTTTTTTCCTTAAAGAATTTCTTCATTATTCATCCCGCTTTCCTTCTCTTTATTAGCTTTATCCTGACCGATGCCCATTGTCAAGGCTGTTAACCCGGCCATGCCGACGAGCTGCATTGTATCCACGGCTGAACTGGGTACAATTACGATCGTCGGATTTTGTTTCAAACCTTCATATAGCATATTCATCGCCCTTAAATGCAACGCCACTGGATTGTTTGTGTAGGTCCTGGCCGCTTCTTCAAATTTTTCGGCAACCTGTCTTTCCGAATCTCCCAGAATTACTCTGGCCTGACGTTCTCTTTCGGCTTGGGCCTGCATGGACATCGCATCCTCTCATGCTGGTGGAATCAGTACATCCTTGACTTCCAGCGAAATGACATTAATACCCTATGGCTCGGTGCGTATATCAATTATCTTCTGAAACTCGCCGCTAATCTTGTCTCTGCCTTCCAGCATATCCGAAAGCATTGTCTTGCCGATGATATCACGCAGAGCTGTCTGAGATGCCCAATTAATAGCGCTCTGATAATCGGCTACATCCAGGGCTGCCTTCTTGGGGTCCTCGCCACATCATTTCTTTTTGGCCATACGTTGTAAAATATCCTTGATTTTATTCAATTCCTGACCATAGTTTGTCCAGTCAGCATTTTTTAGATAATCCAGGGCCTTATTGTAATGGTTCAGGGCCTCTTGTGCCATATCAGACAGGGGTCCTGTGGGCAATCCGGTGAGGGCTTTTTGTAGTTGCGCGGGAGGAACGACCTCTAAAGAAAAGACGGCTCGCAGGGCATCATCCAGATTATCGCGCATCTGCAATTGATTTCCAAGGGCAACGATGACGCGTTTTAATTCCGGCATCTTGCTTTGTTCCGACTGGAGGTAAACAGGCTCTACATACAGGAAAGAATGTTCAATCGGGATAACAAGCAAATTCCCTCGAATCACACTGGACCCCATTTGTCCCCAGAGGGTCAACCTGGAAGAGATATCGGGTGTCTGGTTTATCCGGGCGTCAATTTGCAATGGCCCGTAAATCAACTTATCCTTGGAGAGGCTGTATTCAAGCAATTGGCCGTAATTATCGCCGTCACAGCGTGCGCACAGCCAGGCCACCATATTGTTCTTCTTCGATGGTGTGAAGGGAACCATTAAAATAAATTCCTCCGATTTGGTGTCCGGTAACCTCATGATGATGTAATAAGGCAGCATTGGCTGCTCATTCTGATTGTAAACCTCCGTTGGCAGACTCCACAAATCTTCCTGGTTATAGAAAACCTGGGGGTTTGTCATGTGGAATGTTTTGTACATTTCTCCCTGGATCTGGAATAGATCCATGGGGTAACGTATATGCCTCCTCAGGAATACAGGCATCTCACTAATGGGTTTAAACAGGGTGGGAAAGATTTTCTCATAGGTCTGGACCAGCGGATCTGAGGGATCAATGACATAATAGGAAACGTCTCCGTTATATGCATCAATGACTACCTTTACGGAATTCCGAATGTAATTGAATTCTGTGCTGTTTAGTGCCTGGGCAAAAGGCTGTGAGTAAGGAAACATATTTGTCGTGGTATATGCGTCATGAATCCAGTACAATTTACCATCCTCGCCCACTACCAGATACGGATCGGAATCATACCCCAGAAAAGGTGCAATCGTATTATCACGGTCAGTGATGATCCGGTGGAACATGATACGGCTCGTGCTTGTCAGGTAGTCGGTCAGCAGGATGTTTATGTCCGAAAAATTCCAGGCGTAAATCAGCTTTCGAAAAAGGCTGGAAAGCAGGACTCCACCCTTTCCCTGATAGGAGGTATACACATTTTGATTGCCGCTTGGGTAATCAAACTCTTTGGTCTTTGTGTTGACAAGGGCATACTGATTGGTTTGCTCACCATAGTAGATTTCCGGACGGGTAATAGATAGGACGCTCGAGCTGGGAGGGATGTTTTGTACAATAAGATCAGGCATGCCGTCTTTTGTGATCTCGTTTACAGGACTCATGACCAAGCCGTAACCGTGCGTGTATTTCATATGGATGTTGAGCCAGGTGCTGGCGCGGGCGGGAAGCTGCGAGGGAGGTAATTCCCTGGCTGCAAGGGCGACTTCCGTATAGTTCTCCTTGAAATGATACCGATCCACATCCACATTTTTGAAATTATAATAAAGCCGGATTTCCTGCAATTGTCTGTAAGTCTCGATCAACGGCCGGGTATCCCAGAGCCTGATGTTATGGATTGTGGCGTTATTCTCCTTTATATCATCGTAGGTTATGGATTGCCGCACCGGGAAAGGTTTTTCTTCGATCTTATTCAACCCAAACGCCAGACGGGTAAATTTTATGTTATGGAGGATATAGGGTGTTTCCTTTGTCAGCTCGGTGGGCTTAACCACATATTGTTCAATCAGGGCGGGATAAATCCATGAAAAACCTATGAGGACCACAAAATAGACCCCGATGGAATATAGAAGCAATTTCCATTTATTGAGGAAAGGCATCAGGAAAAAAAGAATCGCCACAATCAAGGCTATGATCAATACAGCCCAGTAGGCAGGAATCTGCGCATGGACATCGGCGTAGGAGGCGCCGTATGCCACACCTGAACCCGAATACATCAATCCGTAGAGTTTCAGTCTGAAAACCCATGCGATCCCCAGAAAAAATAACCCACCCAGTACTGCCAGATGAGACTGCGCTTTCTGGTTGATATAAAAGCGGTTTTCCTGGACACCGATAGACCGGTCCATAAAATAGGAGGCCGCAACCCCTATGGAAACAATGACTACACAAAATAAGTACCATCCCTGGAGAAAATCATAGAGAGGCAGGTGAAAAACATAGAATCCCACATCCTTTGCAAAAATCGGGTCGGCAACCCCGAATTTGGAAGCATGCAGAAATTTCAAAAATGTTTCCCATGAGCCGGATGCCTGTAAACCCATGATTAATGAAAAAAACAGGATAACCGCTGCCCATGAATATTTGGAGTATTTATTACTGAAAACGATATCAAAAGGCGTCATACGTTGTTCAGGGGAAATCTCTTTCAAGGAGCGGGTGTGGGTGCCCCGTCCCCTTGCAATGACAATGTTTCCCCAGGCAAAAATGCCGAATATGAGGAAAAAGACAAAAAACAGCAGGATCTTTGCCCACAGGATCGTGGTAAATACTGCGCCAAAACCCATATTCCGAAACCAGAGCCAGTCGCCGTAATATCCCATAAAAAGGGAGAGCAGCACCAGGAACACTATAATCAAAAAGGCATATAAGACAATTATTGATTTTGATTTCATGATAAACCTCCTTTTCGATCCGATTCGTCGGACCAATAACGGTTAATAGCTATTACAAGAACTTGAACTTATATATCAATTCACAATCCTAATTAAAAATCTTTCATCGCTGCCATAGGATTTGAGAAGCTTCCATCGGAATAGCAACACCGTCATGGTGTGGTATTACCCTCGCCGTAAAATCTGCTGCAGGCCGAGTTGATGATACTTGTGCGTTAAAAACGTAATTGCCGGCAGGGCCTGCTGATTGACTGATGCGCTTCATCTCCAGCTTTACCGGACTACCGTCATTTATACCATCCGCATAAAGCTCCACTCTAACTGCATTTGGGTCGATGTGGTTGAGATATACATTCACTTCAAATGCATACTGCTGTCCCTTAGTTTCAGACTTTATTTCGCCGAAACGTATTGCCGACCAATTTTGTTCGAGAGTATTCTGCCAGTTTACATACTTTTTGCCCTCTGCGCCTTTACCTGAAGCACGCTCAATATAGGATAAAGCAGCCGGAAGATAATACTGCCGGATATATTCCCGGACGGTTCGGTTAGCCGAGAAACGGGGTGTTAAAATAGCCATGCTTTCGCGAATACGCGCCACCCATGCTTTAGGAATACCATTTTCATCGCGATTATAAAATTCAGGAACAAGCTCTTGTTCGAGAAGGTCGTAAAGTGTATTTGCTTCGGCAGCGTCCCAGGCGGGATCATCACCATGTTCCCTGCCGTCTCCCAATGCCCAGCCAACTTCCGGAGCATAGGCTTCCGCCCACCAGCCGTCCAGCTCCGACAGATTGATTCCGCCGTTGACGAGTACCTTCATGCCGCTGGTTCCGCTTGCTTCCCATGGCCGCCGCGGTGTATTAATCCAGACATCCACACCCTGTACAAGATGCCCGGTTAAATGCATATCATAGTCGCTAAGGAATACCGCATGCCGGCGAACTTCGGGTTGACGGATAAAATGCACCCATTCCTGAATCAGTTTTTGCCCGGCCAAATCTTCCGGATGGGCTTTGCCTGCTATAATGATCTGTACCGGATGCTGCGAGTCGCATAACAGGCGAAGAAGTCGTTGCGGATCATGAAGCAGAAGATTCGGTCTCTTGTAGGTGGCAAATCGGCGTGCAAAACCGAGAGTTAATGCGTTTGGATCAAATAAATATTTTGTATCGTTAACTATTTCGGGCGATGCGCCTGACTCGGCTAGCTGACGGGATAGCCGTTCACGGGCATATTCAACGAGAGACTTAATGGCTACAGTACGAAACTGCCAGAGCTTTTCGTCGGAGATACGGCTAATGTTCTCATTCAGTGATTCTGTCGTTCCCAGCCAGCGAGCTTTTCCGCAAGTTTCAGTCCAAAGCTCATCGGCTGCTGCCGAATCCCAGGTAGGCATATGCACTCCATTAGTCACATGTCCGACAGGCACTTCATCTGCCGGCCAACGAGGAAATAGAGGTTCGAAAAGGCGACGGCTGACTTTACCATGCAGTTGACTCACGCCATTCACTGCTCCGCTTCCGCGGACCGCCAGATATGCCATGTTGAAACTTTCAGACGAGTCGTTTGAATTCCGGCGGCCCAGAGCCAGCAAATCGTTAAGAGTTATTCCGAGTTTCTGTTCAGCATAACCACCAATATACTGCTCGATAAGGGCCGGAGAGAAACGGTCAAAGCCTGCGTCCACAGCTGTATGGCTGGTGAAAAGGTTCCCGGCTCGAGTAACATAGAGTGCGACTTCAAAAGATTGTCCCGTTTCTTCCATGAAATTTCTTGCGCGTTCCAGCACAGCGAAGGCAGCATGCCCTTCATTTAAGTGACAAACCTCCGGATGGATGTCGAGTGCGGCGAGCAGCCGCCATCCTCCAATCCCGAGTATGATCTCTTGTTTAAGCCGCAGCTCCGGCCCGCCTCCGTAAAGCTCGCTTGTAATTCCTCTATGAGCTGGAAAATTCGCAGCGTCATTAGTGTCCAGTAAGTAAAGTTTAATTCTGCCGACCTGAACCTGCCAGGCACGCAGCCAAACCGAATAACCGGGAAGTGCAATTTCCAGACGCAGCCAATCCCCGTTCGTCTTTAAAAGAGGTGTTATCGGCAATTGTCCCGGGTCGTTATACGGGAACAGCGCCTGTTGAGCTCCATCCTTATCAATCACCTGTCGAAAATAACCCCGCTGGTACAGCAGACCTACGCCGACTACCGGTACACCTAAATCGCTGGCGGCTTTAAGCTGGTCGCCGGCAACATTTCCGAGACCGCCAGAATATATCGGCAGCGCCTCACTCAGCATAAATTCCATGCTAAAATAAGCGATGCAGGTTAAAGGGGTCTTCGGATGATTTTTTTGAAACCATGCTTGTAATTCTGTGGCCTGATTCTTTATTTTGATGAGGTTATTTACTTCCTTACGAAACAACGGATCCGCTAACTTGCGCTCTAGCTTGTCCCGCGAGACAGTCTGAAGTATTACCCATGGATTTTGAGTAAAGTCCCAAAGTCCGGGATCCAGCTTTCGCCATATTTCGTCGGCGTAATGACTCCACGACCACCTCATATCCAGTGCAAGTTCGGCCAGGGAATCGAATCCTTCCACTTCCGTTGGCAGAAAAGAGTACAGCATTTTCACATTCGTTTTTTCGTTCATGATTTCTCCAAATATTTATCTTTAATGGCATTGCAGTATCTTGATGTACGAATGAATTTTTAAGATTTTTCCTTCATTTGTCTGAGGATGTTATACGCGGCTACTGCTGTTGATTCCTGAGCCGCGCCTGGTTCTAAAGACTTCATTAAAGTTGCAAGCAATTCATTGAATCCATCCTCTCTCTGGTTCCGTAAAACATGGTGTGCTCCTTTGCGCAATAAAATAGAATCCGGTTTGCTTTTAATCAACATGTTTAACAGTTGCGGCCAGGCGGCTTTTTTAAATTTTCTCAATGCTACAGCAGCCAACCATGATACATCACGGTCACTATCTTCAAGCGCTTTCACCAGAGATGGTATTGCTCTTGTATCGTTGATCGAACCGAGAGATTTAGCTGCTTCCCAACGAAGGTGATCTAACCTGGAATTCCGCAAGGCACGGGTTAGGGAAGGAACGGCGGGTTTACCCAGAGCTATCAGTGATTCCCTTGCTTTTTGGCGCATCGCACCCTCCTTGCTTGCCAGCATGTCCATCAAGGATTCTATATTTGTGACAGTCCAATTTTGTTTGCTTACACTTGTTAGTCTGCTCATGGTTTCTCCTTGATGTTTGTCTTTAACGGTGTTTCAGTCTTCTGCCCAACAGCTATGGTATCACCAACAATTATCTTTGCATCTTCCAGGATGCGGCGTAAATGGTCCGCACTATTGAAGCTCTCTGCATAAATCTTATAGATGTTTTCAGTCCCGGATGGACGAGCGGCGAACCATCCGCTTTTTGCAATTATTTTCAAGCCGTCGATAGGTTCGGCATTACCCGGTGCGTGTGACAGGATGGTCTGGATTTTTTCGCCGGCAAGTTCAGTGTGTTTAACCTGCCGTGGAGATAGTTTTGCCAATAATTCCTTTTGATCCGGGGTTGCCGGCGCCTCAAAGCGATCATAAAAAGGCTTGCCGAACTCACGTGTAAGTTCATTATATAACTGACCGGGATCACGATCCATTTTTGCTGTTATCTCCGCGGAAAGTAAAGCAGGTATAATTCCATCTTTGTCTGTCGTCCAAACGGTGCCGTCCAGACGGGCAAAGGAAGCGCCTGCACTTTCTTCTCCACCGAAGCCAAGTGATCCATTGAGCAAGCCATCAACAAACCATTTAAAACCGACCGGCACTTCGTAAAGCTTCCGGCCAAGTTTCGCAGTGATGCGATCGATCATCTGGCTGCTCACCACTGTTTTTCCAACCGCTGCTTCCATGGGCCACTTAGAACGGTGTTTAAAAAGATAGAAGATAGCGACTGAAAGGTAGTGATTGGGTGAAAGCAATCCTGTACTCCTGGTAACAATTCCGTGCCGGTCATGGTCGGTGTCGCAGGCAAATGCAATATCGAAACGATCTTTTAAATCAATCAATCTTTGCATTGCATAAGGCGAAGATGGATCCATACGTATCTGGCCGTCCCAATCCACCGTCATGAAACGAAAAGTTGGATCGACTGCCTTGTTGACAACAGTCAGGTTCAATCCGTATCGCTCAGCAATCGGCTCCCAGTAGTGGACTCCGGCACCGCCGAGCGGGTCCACTCCCATACTAATCTTAGCATCACGAATGATGTTCATATCTATTACATTACCGAGATCACTCACATAAGCATCGAGGTAATTATACCTTTGCGTTGTATCGGAACGAAGAGCCCTCTCGAAAGGAATTCTTTTTACATCTTTAAGGCCATTTTCGAGAAATTCATTTGCCTTAGCCTCTACCCAATCGGTTGCAGCATTATCAGCCGGCCCACCATTTGGAGGATTATACTTGAAACCTCCGTCATGAGGCGGATTATGCGAAGGAGTAATCACTATTCCGTCGGCAAGTCCTTTCTTGCGTCCCCGGTTGTATGTAATAATCGCGTGGGAAATCACAGGGGTTGGGGTATATTCATCTTTCTCTGCAATCATAACTTCCACACCGTTTGCCGCCAGCACTTCCAACGCAGTAGCAAGAGCCGGCATGGAAAGCGCATGGGTGTCCATGCCCAGAAACAAAGGGCCATCAATTTTTTGGTGACTGCGATAGAGACAAATAGCTTGGGTGATGGCGAGAATATGCCGTTCGTTAAATGCTTTGTCGAATGCTGAACCGCGATGCCCTGAAGTGCCGAACATGACCCGCTGAGCCGGCACTGAAGGATCAGGTAATTCGGTATAATAGGCAGTGACTAGTTTGGGAACGTTAACCAGCATCTCTGGTTCGGCTGGTTTACCAGCATGAAGGTTTATTTCCATTTATCATCCTTTAATTAAAATTATCTTTTGACTTACTTGTCAGCTACGGCTGATCAGAGAGGTTATCACCGTAAGTAATTTTTCATTGTTTTGCATCATCGATCTTAGTTATAATTGTTACGTTAACCTTGATTTGGTTATTTTTTCTTTCTACTAAATAACCAACCGAAAGAGACGCCAAAAACGAGTAAAACGATAGCGGAAAACCACCACCAGCTATTGACGCCTAACCAACCATTTTCATTCATCCTTCCATTTATCCCGCCATTCATCATTTCACCGCTGCCGAAGAATAAAAAAAGCAGCAATACCACTATAAACACAATAATTAGGAATCTTTTGTTTGTCTTATTCATAAGTTGTACCCGCTTAAATACTATGTGTTAAATTTTATTTTACTATCATAATCCTACTTGTATTTTTTTCTGGATTTTATAATTGAATTTAAAACGCAAATTTTTACGCTTGCGCCTGGTGACTTACACCTGCAAGGCGCATCATCCTTAGGATAAATATTAAGTTATAAAAAGTGTAATCTTAATTCATCATCCTAAAGGATGAAAAAAGGACTAATCCTTTCAGATGTGCAATGAATCAAGATTGAATTGTGTTTTATTGAGCAGGTAATTTTTTGATTGTGTACATATTATTGAAACATCTACTATTGTATTTAAATCTATTTTTCCCTCTTTAAATTTCACTGAGGAAATTCCACAATAATTTTAGTCCCATTTCCAGGAATGAATTTAATTTTACCGGTAAGCTGGCTGACCATTAAATTTACAAGATGAAGCCCTAAGCTTTTGCTTTCAGTTATATTAAAATCATTATGTAAGCCAATACCATCATCTTCAACTATCAATACTATCCGGGAATCAACTTTTTTCAATTCTATATTTATGATTCCATCAGAGTAAGGGAATGCATATTTAATAGCATTAGACAATAGTTCAACCAGGATCATACCTAGGGTAGCTGCATTTTTGGTGCAAACAGTAATTTCTTCAATATGTTTATTTATTTTAATATTTCTTGAAAGGTTAAGCATCGAATCAATTATTTTATTGCAGTATGCTTTGAGCTGGACCTCGTAAAAAGAATTGGTGTCATTTAACAAGGAATACAGATCTGAAATTGATTTTACTCTTAAGGCTAAGTCCTCAAGCGTATTTTTTGTTTCAGCGGATTGGGTTACGTTGGATCTAAGATTTATTAAACTTGTTATTATACTGAAACTGTTTTTTATCCGGTGCTGTATTTCATTAAGCAATGCTTCTTTTTTATCTATATCATCTGTTAGTGTTTTTTCATATTTCTTTCGCTCTGTTATGTCACGAATATTGCATTGAATAACCCTTTCATTATTAACTAAATAAACATTACTGACAAATTCAACGTGTATCTGTTTGCCGCCGGAGGTTTCAAGGGGTAAATCTTCATAACGGATATAATCTTTATCCTGTAATTCTTTATATAATTGCTTTGAGTAATCGATATTTTTGAAAGCGCTGATATCCCAAATATTTTTTTTAAGAAACTGTTCTTTAGTATAACCCAGCATATCAATTAGAAAAGGATTGACGTCAACAATCATCCCGTTATCGGCATTAAGAATTAATATTCCGTCTTTAGCCGATTCAAAAAGCTTGTGATATCTTTTTTCAAACATCCGTAATTTATTCTCTTTGGCTTCAACCTCTAACTTCTTTTTTTTCAAATACCGGTATGCGTCATGTAGTCTGAACGCCATCTTAATAGAAGCATCAAGTATGGTAATTCCGTTCTTAACAACATATCCATAGGAAGTTACATCCTCAGTTCTATCCACAATTTCACGGTCAGTATAGCTTGAAAGGAATAAAAGAGGGATGTCGTGTTCTTCAAGTATTATTTTAGCTGCTTCGGCGCCGTCTATTCCTTCACCGAGATTAATGTCCATAAGAATAAGATCGATTTCATTTTTATTATCGTTAACAGCTTCAACCGCTTTTTGTCCGTTTAGAACATGGATAATATTATATCCATACTCTTTCAATTTAATAGAATCATTCATGGCGATGATTGCTTCATCTTCTACAAGAAGAATGGTTTTTTGTCCTATAATGTCCATAAGAATTTCCTTTTTTGAAGAAAAAATTCTGAATTTGACCGACTCAGTTTTATGCTAGAGATGTATATGCAATAATATTTTTAGGCTATATTACAAGCTAAGAGAATATGTAAGACAACACAATCGGACAATGGGATGAAAAAAGAATTAGTTCTATTGATGGAGAACAACTGGCTTTCCGGCAATGATTTCTTTTAAATAAGAAATTGTTTAGTCCGGTTTTAAAAAATCTCCAGCAGATTTTCAAATATTAAAAACCCCACAGCAGCCAGCTGCTTCTTGCCTTTTCCATAAGTATATTTAAATTACTGGAACTCTCTTTCATATTAACAAAAGTAGAATCAAAATTCAGTCCCCATGATTTATCCATTAGCAGCCTTCCTATTATTCCGTCCCCTGCATGTATGCTGTAAGTAATTTTAGATAGATCACCGGTAATAGCGGATGTATTATCAATAGTTGTTTTTAATGAAGTTAGAATATCTCCCAATTCACTCGATTTATCCATGAGTGTTTTAAACCCTGCCGAGCCATCTTTCAAATTAGTAAAGGTAGAATCGAAATTTTGTCTCCACGATTTATCCATTATCAGCCTTCCAATCGTTCCTTGACCTGATTCTATATTAGCAGTAATTTTAGATAAATCACCTGTTATTCTGGATGTATTGCCGATAGTTGTGTTTAGTGATTTCACTATATCGTCCATACTAATCGGCTGGATTGTTTCGATAACGTCGTCATTTTCAATTTCCTTTTTCCCGCCTGTACCGGGATTTATAATTAAAACTTTATTTCCCATTAATCCTTCCGAACCGATAATTGCAACCGCATCTTTCGCTATAAACTCCCGGATGCTTTCATCAATTAATATTTCCACTCTAACGGAAGTATCACTAACTATACTAACGTTTTTTACAGTTCCAACATTTACACCTGATAAGCGTACATTATTTCCAGCCTGAAGCCCGGCAACATCTTTGAACACACCGGTTAACTGAAATGTATGTCTGAATAATTGCTGTCCTTCCCCAATAAAATATATTGCTACAATAAATACTAGAATTCCGAGTGAAATAAATATTCCCAGCTTAATTTTATTTGATATTTTATTTTTCATTTTATCTTCTCTTATAACTTTTCTGACTTATTATTCAAAAAATGATCTTACCCATGTATCTGTCGAATTCTGGAGATCGATAAATGATCCTTCAGCAGCGCATATCCCATCTTTGATCACTATGATCCGGTTTGCTGTCAGCCTGGCGCATTCGATGTCATGTGTAATAATAATGGAAGAAGTGTTATATTTTTTTTGTACTTCCAAAATGAGCTTACTTATTTCTTTTGATGTTATAGGATCCAGCCCGGTTGTGGGTTCATCATAAAGCATTATTTCAGGTTTTAATATCAGCGTGCGGGCTAAGCCTAACCTTTTACGCATACCGCCGGAAAGTTCCGAAGGCATTTCATTAATCGTTTCAGAAAGTCCTACATTTTCCAATGCTTCTTTTATCAGCAATTTCATTTTTTCTTTCCGTATCGAACCTATTTGTCTTCTAAGAGGGAATTCAAGGTTTTCTCTTACAGTCATAGAATCATACAAAGCACCGCTTTGAAAAAGGAAACCAATTTTCTCCTGTAATTCAATCAGTTCCTTTTCTTTAAGTTCAGAAATATTTTGCCCGAGTATTACAAGCTTCCCCTCATCAATATCAACCAATCCTACAATACATTTTATAAGAACTGATTTACCGGTACCGGATTTTCCGAGTATAACGAGATTTTCTCCTTTATGGATCACCAAATTAATATCCCGTAAAACATGATTATTCCCAAAAGATTTCTTAAGATGCTCCATCTCAACAACAAAACCATTTTGTTTTTTATCGTTTTCTATTAAGGCAGTATTCTCTGTCATTCTTCTGATTACCTATTTTAATGTTGAAGCAAACTTGTGATTTGAACCGCTATCATATCAATTATAAATACCATTAAAGATGCGAATACAACGGCTGAATTTGCGGCTTTTCCAACTCCTTCAGTTCCCTTGTTTGAATAATATCCCTTATAACTTCCAACAAGCCCGATAGCAAATCCGAAGAAAAAGGTTTTGATGAAAGCGGGGAACAGGTCATTAAATCCGAGACTTTGAAATATCTGTGCAAAAAAGAAATAAGCACTTACATTTCCTTTTATATTAACACCCACAAATGACCCCAGCAAACCAATACCATCGGCAAAAATTACCAATAACGGAAGCATCAATGTAGCAGAGAGGACTCTTGTAATAACAAGAAATTTAAATGGATTAGTGTGCGATACCTGCATCGCATCAATTTGTTCTGTTGTATTCATCGATGCCAGCTCTGCCCCGATTCCAGATCCGACTTTTCCGGCAAAGATTAAGGCAGTTATAACCGGTCCTATTTCCCTTATAATTGAAACTGCCACCATTGCAGGGAGCCAGGATTCTGCTCCGAACTTTGCCAATGTTGGTCGTGACTGAATAGTAAGGACAAGCCCTATAATAAATCCTGTAACAGCTACCAAAGGAAGGGACTTGTAACCGATCAGGAAAGATTGTTTGAGCAGTTCATTAAACTCATACGGCGGTTTAAATACTTCTTTGAAAAAGTGCCAGGTAAAAATTGTAATCGAAGCTACTTCTAAAAAGAATTTTTTAAATATCGAATCTTGAATTATTTCGGACGGATTTTCATCCAGAGACTTAGGTAAAAATATTTTTTCCATTTTATTGGTGTCATTAAATTTCTAATTTTATACAGCCGTAGTTCTAAAACTTTAGATCATGGAATACATAATATGATATAAAGAAGTTTAGAATTGTACAATCGTGCAAAGGAATGAAAAAGGAACTAAGACTTTTGGATGAGTAAAATAAACTCTGTTAGACTTTTTGGAAAAGTAAAATAACATTCACAACAAACTAACCATAACCATAACTCCGGAGATAATTATTAAAATTCCTGCAATTCTGTTTACCCACTTCAGTCCGACCAGATCTAATTTTTTTCTAAAAAGCATAACAGCGGAACTAAGAGACAAAAACCATAAACATGAACCTATAAAAACGCCTGCAACAAGAACTGATGCCGAAAAATTACCAAGATCGCTTCCCAAACCTAGTGCCGCAAATACAGCTATAAAAGCAAAGATGGTCAATGGGTTAGTAAGGGTTAGTATAAATGCGGTGAGATATGACCGCAAAATTCCATTGCTGTTTACAGGGATAACAGTATTAGCAGGAAGTTTGAGATATGTTCTTACACCCAGGTAAAGAAGAAGTGCTCCACCAACTAAACGTATCCATATTCGTTGGCTGACAAGTGTATTCGCAATAAATGTAATTCCAAATGCAGCAACACAGCCGTAAAGTAAATCTGCTGTTGCAGCTCCAAGACCAACAATTAATCCGCGTAATCGTCCTTCGTTTAGTGTCTTACGGATACACATTATTCCAATAGGCCCAATCGGGACTGCCAGCGCAAAACCTATAAAGATTCCCTTAAGAAAAATAATAAATTCCATCGTATAATCTTTAAATCAGAATACTTGTGTAAAAAGTCATGTCTTCAACTTGCTATTTGAGCTACTATATCTTGCACTTGAACTGCGCAGTTTTGTGGTCCGCACCAACATTGAGATTTATAATAAACAGGTATTCTCCTTTTTCATCATGATATATACTGTCGCTGAAGTTGTTCACCATTAGCGCTGAAAGTTCGCCGGACAGATTATTCTTTCGCGGAGAAATAAATTCTACCTTTGTTATATTTTATTAGAAATCTATCTAATTCGCAATATTTGTTACGCCAACTATAAAGTAGTGTATACCGGATATCTATTGCTTGAAAGAGAATCTCACTGCGTTTCCGGAAGTCCTGGTATTGACTGGGAGTGTTACGGCCTCATTGACAACAACATTGTTCAAACAGCAATCATAAAATTATCACCCGATATGAATTGTCTTTAGACCTTCTATAAGTCCAAAGGCATTCAATAGCCAGAGAACCACTACGATAATCACTACTGCATTCAAGATTTTCTTGATAGTAGCTTGCATCGGGATGTAACTGTTAATCAACCAAAGAACCACCCCAACTACAACCAAAACGATCACTAATCCAATTAATGACATAATTCTTTTTCCTTATAATTTGTTTGTTCACCGGAAATCCGCCGGTTCGGGCTTATACTATTCTGTACAAATAAAAAGCTATTAGCGTTTTTCATTTGGTTATCAAAAGCTAAATTGTTTTAATTTATTCTTCCATTCATTTCGCCATTCATCATTGTCTGATTGCCGGGAGATAAAAACAATACGACTATAACTGCTATTATGATGATCAGCATTTTATTTTTTGAAATGTTCATTTTGTAACTCTCCATTTAAATAATTATTATTCCTAACAACACATACATATTCATTTTATTCTACTAATGACCTTCAAATTTTAAAATGCAGAAAGTTGTAATCCAACTTTTTTAGCTTGTTTTGTAATCGTTTTATTCCCTGTTCTCTATATTTTATCTCATACCATTCTAATCCTTGTTCTTCATAAGAAACTCCATATGCCATAATATTATAATGTAAAACTGCTAACTTTAGAGCTGTAGCTTTCATTGGTCTTAAAAGATTTTCCCCATCGCTCTGTCTTCACCTGGGAAAAAACAATCTGGAAAAAGTAACCATGGAGAGCATTAAATAAATTACTAGGCAAACCAGCAGTTAATATTTCGAAATTATTTTGCGTAATTCTTCCTTAGTCTTTCCAAGTTTATTTTGCAATCTTCCCCACAGTTCTTCTTCCTTACCTTTTATTAAAAGCAAATCATCATCAGTCAGGTTTGCGAATTGTTGTTTTAGTTTACCTGCGGATTTATTCCAATTTCCTTTTATTTTCAGCTTATTCATTTTATTAGCTCCTTGATTATTTTCTTTGATAGATAGTTTATACAGCAGCCTCTTAAGTAACAAGATATATTATGAAGTAATTTAGAATTGTTCAATCGAGCAAATGGATGAAAAAGGAACTACATCTATAGTTTGATTATACGAGTTCAGGATAAGGTATTTTCATATGTTAAAATTTTTAATATGATATTCAAATTTTATCCTTAGCTGGAGTTTTTATGAAAAATACTCAAAGGATTTATAAATGTTAGTTCCATAATGTATTTTTTGAATCGGTGTACATATGTAAAAAGTCATCCTCTCAAAAACGTTTGTAAATTAAATCAAGTTGACTTCCAGCAGAATATCTTTTCGATTTATCTACCGGAGGTAGAAGAAGCACAATTTGTTCTCATCGCGGCAACTGAGAAATCTTTTAAATTGTTAGATTTCACCCCGACTAAATCGAGTATTACAAATTGCGGAGGGGTCGAAATAACAAATGCAGGATCCGGACAATCCCAAAATATCTGTATTTACAAACTGTTTTAACTGTTTATTCAATATGCGGTCAACTTGAGTAAATTAATAAGAGAATCAAAATTTTACTTGCTTAATCTGTGTTTTTATAATTATTTGTCATTCTTCAATGTTGGCGTAGAAGTCTCAACGAACTTTTCTGAGCCAAGCAGTACAGCAATCCATTGTGTGCTTTCATTGCTTTCAAATGCATACTTTAATGCCATTGTAAGCGGTATACAAAGAATGGCGCCGATCAAACCTAGCAGGCTCCCCCAAAAAATTAGTGAGAGAAAAACGACCAATGTGGAAAGTCCGAGTCTTCTTCCCATGAGCCGCGGTTCGATCACATTACCAATTAGAAATCCAATTAAAATATTACCAGCAACTACAAGCAGGGCACTGCCGATCCCAATTTGAACAAGCGCCAGAAGAGCAGGAGGAATAGCGGCAATAATGGCTCCGATATTAGGTATATAATGAAGAAGAAATGCAAGAAAACCCCATAAAATAGGAAACTGCACTCCGAGTATTTCCATCCACACTGCAATTAAAATTCCTGCAGCAAGGTTGATCATAGTTTTAATGACCGTGTATCGTTTCATATCAACGACGAACTTCATGAATTGGGGAAATACCTGGTCAGGATCACCCAGAATTGCACGGAGTTTTTTGGGAAAGCTTGAGACTTCCAGCAGTATAAAGGTTACAGTGAGAAGGACTAAAACAATATCGGAAAGAATGGAGCTCAATCTTGTTAATAAATCGGCTGTAAGTTTAATAACTGCTTCCGGGTTAATATATTCCAGAAAGAATTTTTCATTCACAACAAAACCCTTTCTTGACAGAATTACACTAAGGTTCAGGAATTGTTCCCGGATGCGTGATTGTAATAAAGGTATTTCATCTGAAAAGCTGCTGATGGACGTTCCAATTTGTGCCCCAATAAGGGCTAAAATAATTATCATAACAGACATTACTATCAGTACTGCTAATATGGAGGGAATATGTTTCTTCTTTAACCAGAGTACCGCAGGCGCTCCAAGTATTGCGAGAAAAATAGAGACAAGGAAGAGCACAACAACCGATTGTGCAAAATTTATCCCGGCTATGATTATCACAAATGCCGCTGCCCCGATAAGTATACGTACTCCACGAGACGAATTATTTTGTTCAGTCATTTCTTATGTGACCTTGTTTTTTAAAAGAAATCATTGCAGCTGCCGCAATACAATAAAAAATAACAAACCAATAAAATGATTAAATAACACTGCAATATTGCAGTAATATTTATCTTTAAATATGAGAGCTGATTGTTAAAAGATTTTAGTGTTTAACAGATACTAAAGTGCACGCCGTCCGCTTATAACTCTTACTAAGACCAGTATAAGTGCAATTACAAGCAAAATATGTATAATACCTCCCATCGTGTAGGAGGTAAGTAGTCCAAGCAGCCACAAAACTATTAGAACAACCGCGATAGTATATAACATGGCTCCTATCCTTTCTTTTAAATTATAGATTAAGCTATGAAGAGAAATAAATTTATTCAATCGTACAAAGGGATGAAAAGGGAACTAAACCTCTTGGATGAGTGAGTCCGCTTGATGATTATTCCGGCTGATGATATTTGCTTTTAAAAAGTGATCCGGTTTTGACTATTTATAAAAATATGATTTAGTTACTTAAAAAATTTTGGATTTGTTCTGGTCTATCAAAGAAATTGTCTGGCTTATTTGCTAAAACTTTTAATTAAAGAGCCTGTCATTTGAAGGAAAAATCCAAATCCCGCTAAAAGAAAATCTAAAAAGTCCATTCCAAGTTTCTCATTAGTTCCTAAAACAAAGAGAAGAACATGCATGATGAAAATGATCATCAAAAATGCAGTAAATCCTAAAAAGCCGGATATCGTGGCATTAAATAAATGATCATTTAATTTGTTAAATCCTGGAATTGAAGTTATAATATAAGATGAAATAGATTTTGTGAATGTTTCCATATAGATCTTATTTGTCCTGTTAATACTGAAAATAGATGTTATTAGGTTTATTAAAAATGCAGTTGAAAAGAGTAAAAAAAGACCCGGATAATTTCCGGGTCTGGTTTTTTATTAAATAATTATTAATTAGTTGACAGCTTTGCTGACTGATCAACTACGATTTCTACACGGCGGTTATTAGCCCGGCCTTCGGCTGTATTATTGTTTGCAATTGGGCTTTCTTCACCGATTCCCCGCGCTTGAATAAGATCACCAGGGTAGCCACGAGAAATCAGATATGTGCGCACCACATCTGCACGCTTTTGAGACAACACCATGTTGTAGCTTGATGATCCCTGTGAGTCAGTATAACCCTCAACAGTGAGTTTTCGCTCTTTGGTTACCAGGAGCGCATCAGCAACCTTGTTCAGTCGATCCGTTGCTGCCGGTAACAGTGCTGATTGGTTCGAAGCAAACAGGACACTGCCCGAAAGTGTAATCACAAGACCACGGGCTTCTTCCTTAACTGCCGCTAGTTTGGCAAGGTCTGCCTGTGCATCAGCTGCAGACTTCTCAGCATCGAGCTGTGCTTTTTGTGCTGTGGCAAGCTGATCATTTGTTTTCTTCATAATCTCAGTCTGAGTTGCTTCGTAATCTTTTTTTGCCTGTGCGGTAGCGGCATTTTCAGAAGCCGTAACAGCTAATGCTTCGGCTATCTTGGATTTGCGATCCGCTACATATGCGAGATCACGTGTACGGTAAGAATCAGGTTCTTCCAGGAAAGATTTTTCAGCAGCGTCAAGTGCTATTTGCGCCTTATGTAATTCCGCCGGCACAAGTTGTGCCGCTTGACCGGTGCTGGCCTGCTGGTAAGCCTGACGTGCGCTGACTAGTTCAGATGGAGGCAGGCTTGCACTGCAGCTCATAAGCAGTCCGGCAAATATTAAAGTGGTAAGATATATCATGAGTTTCATAGTTTAATTCCTTTCTTGAGGTAATTTATTATCCTGTTGGAGTTGTTTTACCCTATCTATTGCCTTATTGGCTTCCTTAGTGTCGGCATCGCTGTGGGAGAGCGCTACTGCCAATTCGCTGTCGGTTTGAGCACGCAGCAGCATTGATTCCGCCTGCTCTTTGTTACCCTGTTCTGCAAACCCCTGTGCTTTTACCAGCTCTTCTTTTGCAAGCTGTAAATAGAGGGATGCGCTGGAAATACCGGATGCACCGGCTTCTTCTGCTGCACTTATTGATGATGTGGTTGCTTCTTTATCGATCACCGCCGGGCTGCTTCCGCATCCTGCGATCACTATACCGAAGAGTACAGCCACCGCTAATGTAGCTATCTTCATATGTTTCATTTAATACTCCTTTAATTATTATGTGACAATTTTTAAAATTCCTCTTATTCAGGAATGGAAAAATCTTATATTAAATTTGAATCAATGTACACTGGATAAACTCTGTATACTATAGTGCAAAGGGATGAAAAGGGGACTACATCTTATGAAAGTGATAATAAACAATACGGGGCATGGTTCGACCTACCTGCTGGGTAGGTAAACAAGCTCACCATGACAGCAAGCATTCCCTGTCAGCTTAAGACCGTTAAAAAGTCTTTGCCTATAAATAATTAAATTTGTGATACTCTGATTTGTTATTCTGAACGAAACGAAGTGGAGTGAAGAATCTCCTGATCTATTACTTGCACCATATAAAATTAAATAAGGTTTTACCAGCAGTTTATCGACTGTCCTGGTGCAGCACTTTGTGCAAGTCATACTTCAACCTACCTGAAGGGTAGGTAAACAGGCTCGGTATGACAGCTATTTATCGATTATTATTTTTTATGTTTTATATTCAAAATATGAAATTTGTATTTTGTATCAATTAGTTGTTGAGGAATCCTAATTGCAGAAATTAGGTAGTAAAAAAATTAACTCTATTTTACAGATATTATGATATCAGACTTAACCAAATCTCATTCCTAGAATAAACATACAATTCATTTATGACATAGTCCTGCGTAACGTAACAGTGAACTTCGAACCTTTTACTTCAACGCTTTCTACCCAAATTTTGCCTCCATGCATTTCAACGAATTCTTTGCAAAGCAGCAAACCCAATCCTGTACTTGCTTCACCATCAGTTCCTTTCGAACTTACTTTCTCTTCCATTTTGAAAAGCCGCTTAACATCATTTTCAGCTATTCCACACCTTTATCCTCAACTGAAACTTCAATTGTTCCATTACCTGATGGTTCGGATTTAACAATAACTTTTCCGTCCTTGTTTGTGAATTTAATTGCATCGGATAAAAGATTCTTGAGTACAGTTTCAATCATTTTTTCATCTGCAAATGCTTTTTGTTTACTGGCAATCTCATTAATAATAACAATTCTTTTCTGAGCTGCTTGCTGGTAAAATGTATCAATACTTTGCGAAACCATCTTAGACAAATCTATATTATCGGGTGTAAAATCAACTGAGCCTTTTTGTACCTGGACCCATTGCAGCAGATTTTCTAAAAGTTTGTACAGATTATTTGCTGTATTATTAAGTGATTTACTATATTCAACAAACTCCTGATGTGAAAAGTCTTCTATGTTATCGGCCATTATTTCAGTTAAATTTAAAAAAACTTTAAATGGACTTTTTAAATCATGTGCTATAATGGAAAAGAATTTATCTTTTTCTGCATTTAGTTTAATAAATTGTTCATTGCTTTTTTTTATTTCTTCTTCAGCCAGCTTGCGATCGGTGATATCCCGAACAATACCACCCATACCAACTATTTTTTGCCCATCACGAATAAAAAACGGATTAATAGAAATATATACCTTAGAGCCTTTTGCGCTTATAATTTGTATTTCTATCCCTTTCGGAAATTTTCCTGATTTTATATCGTTTATAAGTTCTTTTGTACGTCTTCCCTTATAAAAGCATTTTGCTTAATCTGGAACATCAATTATAATCAATCACACAGGTGTATGATATAATTCTAATATTTCAACGTCCTTTTTGGAAAAATCAAAAAATTAATATAGATTGAAGTGAACGTCTGGAAAAGTAAGCTCGTAAAATCCTTTGTTGATTGAAAATACGTAGACATTTTTAAGCAGATACAAGTTAAATAAATAAAAAACTATTCTTCAATCCATTTACTCAGGGCTTTATGAACAACTGTCCATTTCCCATAAGCTGTATTTCTATGACTTTCACCATATTAAGGGAATGAATGGGAGAGAAAAAAGAAATCATCGTTGACAATACAAATCTAAGAGGCATTGCAGAAAAAAAGTTAAATAACTGCATTCAAAACTTAGATAAGCTTCCGTCATTAGAAATAAAAAATCTATTGCACGAATTTCAAGTTTATCGGGTTGAGCTTGAGATGCAGAATGAAGAATTGCGTTTAACACAGCAGAAACTTGATGAAACGCTTGAAAAGTATGTTAATCTGTTTAATTTTGCACCGGTCGGATACCTCACACTAAATGAAAATAACCTGATAGAAGAAGCTAATCATACTGCAGCAGGTTTATTTGATATTACAATAAAACATCTGAAGAAAAAACCGATTACCAGTTTAATCATCAAAGAAGACATAGAGATATACTACTTCATGCATAAAGAATTGGTGAAAAGCGAAAAAAAGCAGCAGTTCGAATTAAGAATGAAGGGGAAAGAAGGGTGTGTTTTCTGGGCAAATATTACATCAATTGTTAATAAAGATGAAGGTGGGACTTATAAAGTTCATTTAACTGTTTCTGATGTTAGCGAGCGGATACAAATAGAAGAGCAGATCCGTTTCCAGGCAGCTCTTTTAAATGCAGTCGGTCAGGCTGTAATTGCTACCAGTATTGAGGGAAATATTGTTTATATGAATCATGCTGCCGAAAACCTATACGGCTGGAAATTATACGAGGTTACGGGGCGCAGCATTATGGCTGTTGTGACCCCTAAAATATCACCGGGGCAAAAAGCAGAGATTATGGAGCATCTAAAGAAAGGTGAACCATGGTTAGGTGAGATTGTTGTGCACTACCACAATGAGGTTGCAATTCCAATAATGATCAACTATTCACCTATTTTAGATAAAAATGGTGCGTTAATCGGTAGTGTCAGTATCTCTTTCAACATCTCCGAACGTAAGAGAACGGAGGAATCGCTGTATAAACTTAACGAACATCTGCAGTCTATCCGCGAAGAGGAAAGAGCAAATATTGCTAGAGAAATTCACGACGATTTGGGGCAAACGCTTACTGCACTTAAAATGGATCTGACATGGCTAAAGAAACAAAAACAGTTAGATAATAAACCTTTGCAGAATAAAATTGATGTAATGTCCGGTATGATTGATTCGACAATTCAAACAGTTCAAAGAATAGCAACAGAACTAAGACCGGGAATACTCGACGACTTAGGATTGCCGGCCGCGATTGAATGGTTAACTGAAGAAATTAATAAAAGAACAAATATTAATTTTGAGCTTACAATTATTCCTGAAGATATCTCATTCGAACAAAAACTTTCAATAAATATTTATAGAATTGTTCAGGAAACATTAACAAATGTAATCAGGCATTCCAATGCCACAATTGTGAAAATCAAAATAGAAAAATTCAATAATGAATTAAACATAAATATAATAGATAACGGGGTGGGAATTCCGGAAGAAAAAATAAACAATATAAATTCACTTGGTTTAACCGGGATACGTGAGCGCGCAAGGTACTGGAACGGAGAAGTAAATATTAAAGGAACTGTTAATAAGGGGACAGAAGTTTCAATAAAATTACAATTAAGTAATGGGGATTTGGTATGAAGATTTTAATTGCAGATGATCATGCGATTATTCGTGAAGGTCTGAAGCAAATCTTAATAGGTATTAACGATATTGAAATAATTGATGAAGCTAGTAACGGGAAAGAAGTTTTAACCAAAGTTCGGTCAGAATTTTATGATATTGTTGTCCTTGATATTTCTATGCCGGATATGAACGGGCTTGATATTTTGAAGCAGCTTAAAACGGAGCAGCCGGACCTGCATGTTCTTATTCTTTCCATTCACCCTGAAGACCAATATGCATTGAGGGTTTTAAAAGCAGGTGCTTCCGGTTATTTAACAAAAACCAGTGCGCCGGAAGAACTGGTTAAAGCAATAGTTAAAATTTCCGCTGGCGGTAAATATATATCCGAATCTTTAGCTGACTTTCTCTCCGAAAACCTGGAAGGAAAAAAATTAAATCTTCCACATGAATCTTTATCTGACCGTGAATATGAAGTTATGTGCTTGATTGCTTCAGGAAAAACAAGCGATGAAATAGCCAAAAAACTTTTTATCAGCTCTAATACAGTCAGAACTTACAGGACAAGGATTTTAGAGAAAATGAATATGTCGGATAATTCCCAGATAATTACATACTGCATTAAAAATAATCTAATCGATTGAATTAAATATCCCTATTATATCTTGACCTTACCTTAAGCTTTAATCTTTTCTTTTTAATATCCAATATATCGTGGTAATTGGTTTTGGTTAATTGTGAACTTAAATATAAGAAAAATTTAAGTTTTAGATCGTTTAAACCGCACAAAGTTATATACATAGTATTAATAACTACATATAAATTGTTTTTGTGACTACATCATAATCATTATAAAGTATACTGTAAATATTATTTGAATATTGTAGCTTATTTCTGTTCAAAAAATAATGAATTCAGTTTTTGGATCGATAAGAATAAATAATATGGCTATTACAAAATTTAAAATGGATAATAACAAAATAAAAATATTGCTGGTTGATGATTCGGAAATAATTCGTGAGAGATTGAAGGAAGTGCTCGGGCATATTCCTTTTCCTACAATTATTTGCCAAGCGCAAGATGCAATTGAAGCAATGAAGCAGCTAAAAGCTATTCAACAAGATATAGTAATTCTGGATATAAAAATGCCGGGTGAAAACGGAATCGAATTTCTTAAAAAACTAAAAAGAATAAATAAATCTATTTTTGTTATAATTTTAACTAACTATTCTGCTGAGCAATACAAAAAAAAATGTATTGAGCTAGGAGCAGATCTTTTTTTATCAAAATCAAAAGATTTTGAAATGATATCAGGAATTATCCAAGAAATTCATGATAATTTTTTTTAAAATATTAAGGAGCGCTGGAATTATTGATAGGATGAAAAAGTATTTCTCCATGGATACTATTGTTGTTTTGATAGCGATAAATAATTATAAAATGATAACGAATGAAATGACCCGGGAAACCGGGCTAATGCTTATCAGGCGCTCCTGTTATTTTCAATTATATGGAGAAGTTATAGAAGAAATATAGCTCCCGTTGACCTTACAACAATTGAAATATCTAAAGTGTGAAAGCTATATTATTCTTTGGCTTTGTCATTTAGTTTCCCAAAACTTCATAGGAATATTTTCCTTAAAGAATAATAAATGAGAATTTATATGGAAAGTACAGAAATTAAAATACTGATTATTGATGACAATAATGATAACCTAATCAACTTAAAGCAATTGATAGAGAGGGCATTTCCTTTGGCTGCCACATTTACAGCAGATGACGGCAAAAGAGGGTTTGAATTGGCTGAAGCAGAAATCCCGGATGTTATTCTCCTTGATATTGTAATGCAAGGCATAAATGGTTTTGAAGTATGTCAAGAGTTAAAAGCAAGAAAAAATCTTAGCCATATACCCATTGTTTTAGTTAGTGCGCTGAAAGGAGATAAAGAAAACCGAATAAAAGCATTAGAAGCCGGTGCCGAGGCATTCATTACCAAACCCATTGATATAAGTGAACTTATTGCCCAGATTAAGAGCAATGGTAAAAATTAAATATACCGCTGTCCAAAAGCTCAACGAGAAAAAACAGCTTGCTAAATTGGTTTCGGAGCAAACAATAGACTTGAAAAAAGCTTATGAAACCACTTTGAATTTACTCCGGGATTTAAAAATCGAGAATGAAACCAGGAAGCTTAACGAGAAAGCTCTACGCGAAAGTGAGGAAAGATATCGCTCATTAACTCAATCAGCTATTGATGCTATTATCACTGCTGACATAAAGGGTAAAATAGTAGACTGGAATAATGGAGCTGAAAAGATATTCGGTTATAAGAATAAGGAAATAATCGGGAAAGAACTGAAATTAATAATACCCGAAGATTTTTTGGAAATGCATAGCGAAGGTATGAAACCGTATGGAAACTGGTGGAAAACATCATGTTGTTGGCAAAACAGTGGAATTGCGAGGATTGAAAAAAGACGGTAAAGAATTCCCAATAGAATTATCTTTATCCGAATGGGGGGCTTTAGATAAAAGGTATTTTACCGGTATAATTCGAGATATTTCTAGCCGGAAAGCGGCTGAGGAGGAAATTCAATTCAGGAATATCATTTTATCAACACAGCAGGAAACATCCATTGAAGGGATACTTGTAGTTGATGAGAATTCCGAAATTGTATCATATAATGGCCAGTTTATAAGAATGTGGAGAATCCCTCAAGAGTTGGTTGATCTGAAATCTGATGAACCGGTGTTAAGATTTGTTGCAAACCAGGTAGCCGAAACCGATTCTTTTATACAGCGTGTTGAATATCTTTATGCGCACAAAAACGAAACATGTCATGAGCAGATTATTTTAAAGAACGGAAATATCTTTGACCGCTATTCGGCGCCAATGATTGGAAAAGACGAAAGATACTATGGGCGTGTCTGGTATTTTCGTGATATTACTGAACGCAAGCATTTTGAAGATGCATTGAGGGAAAGTGAAGAGAGGTTGCGGGTAACAATGGAGGTAACCAATATCGGCATATGGAATTGGAATGTTGAAAAAGATATTTGGAATGCTTCTGCTACTTATTATACGATGCTCGGATATGAGCCGGTTATTGGACCAGTTGACCGTGAAGCCTGGTTGAAGTTAGTTCATCCGGATGACAGAAAAGAAGTAAATGATAAAATCAATAAAGTTCTTAATGGACGCATCATGGAATATAACTATGAAGCAAGAATTAAGCATGCCGATGGTTCATACAGGTGGAATAGTGTAATTGGTAAAACGGTTGAATGGGATAGTAACGGAGCTCCCAAATTTCTAATTGGGGTAAGGATAGACATAACTAAACAAAAAGAAGCTGAAGAAAAAATATATAAAAGTGAAAACCGTTACCGCAGTTTATTTGAAAATGCTGCAATTGCCATTTGGGAGGAAGATCTTTCCGAGGTAAGAATATATTTAAACCAATTAAAGGAAAATGGAATCCATGATTTTCGTTCATACTTCAATGATAGGACGGACGAAGTTGTTAGGTGTGCTTCAATGGTAAAGCTGCTTGATGTAAACAACGAAGGTGTAAATTTATTTAAAGGCAGCAGTAAAGAGGAAATATTAAAAAGCTTACATTCTTTTTTTATTGAAGAATCTTTAGAGGGCGCTAAAGAAGAATTAATAGGTTTAGCAGAGGGGAAATTGAGAATAGATGGTGAAATACCGGTTAAAATTGCAAACGGTGAAATAAAACAAATTCTCTTCCAACTGGTAATTGTTCCCGGATTTGAGGAAACATGGTCAAAAGTTTTATTCTCTTTTGTTGATGTAACCGAAAAAAAGGAAAACTCAAAAAAAATAACATTGTTGGCCCGTGCATTGGAAAGTATTAATGAATGCATAACTATAACCGACTTAAATGATAATTTAACTTTTGTTAATGTGGCATTTTGTAAGGTTTACGGGTATCATTATAATGAGCTAATCGGGAAAAATATTAGTATTGTCAGATCCGAAAATAATCCTGTTGAAATATCTCAAGAGATCCTTCCAAAAACTTTTAAAGGCGGGTGGCAAGGCGAATTATTGAATAAAAGGAAAAATGGTGAAGAATTCCCGGTTTACTTGTCAACTTCGGTAATTTATGATGACAAAAATAAACCGGCGGGATTATTAGGTGTTACCTCCGATATTTCTGAAAGAAAATTATCTGAGGAAGCTTTGAGGTACCAGCAATACCTGATGAACACTCTTATGGATAATACTACAGATCATATACATTTTAAAGATAAGGAAAGCCGTTTTATTAGGATAAGCAGGTCTCAAGCTAAAGCTTACGGATTAAACAATCCTAATGAAACAATCGGTAAAACTGATGTAGATTTTTTCTCTGACGAGCATGCAAGACAAGCCTATGATGATGAACAAAAAATTATCCAAACCGGAATACCTGTTATTGGGATTGAAGAAAAAGAGACCTGGCCGGATGGACATGAAACATGGGTTTCTTCAACAAAACTTCCCTTTTTTAATAAAGAAAACGAAATTATAGGTACTTTCGGCATTTCAAGAGATATTACCGAATACAAAAGAAATCAGGCGGAATTGATTAGAGCAAAAGAAAAAGCAGAACAAATGAATAGATTAAAGAATAACTTTTTAAACAATTTAAGTCATGAAATGAGAACTCCTTTGGTTGCAATTTTAGGTTATTCTGATTTTCTATTAAATGAGGTTCATAATTCAGAACATGAGGAAATGGTTCGGGGTATTGCCGGTGGTGGTCAAAGATTATTACAAACTATAAATTCACTCCTCGATTTAGCAACAATAGAATCGAAAAAAATTGATCTGCAATTAGTCGAAGTTGATATTATTTCAGAAATAGAGGAAGTTATAAATGAAGTTTCAGTTTTAGCTGAGAAGAAAAATTTATACCTGCGGCTGGTAAAAAAAGACAGAAACGTTTTTTCTCTTCTCGATGCTGAATCATTTACCCAGATCGTAAAAAACCTGCTGGACAACGCAATAAAATTTACATTGAATGGCGGAGTAACAATAGAGATTGACAAAAATATCCTGGAAGATAAAAGCTGGTCTGTAATCAGAATATCAGATACCGGCATCGGAATTTCCAGAGACAACCTCGATATAATTTTTGAAGAATTCAGGCAGATGAGTGAGGGATTAGCACGTAAATTTGAAGGAACAGGTTTGGGTTTAACTTTGGCAAAAAAGTTAGCTGATTTGATGGATGGGAAAATCACTGTAGAAAGCGAGTTTGGAAAAGGTTCAATATTTACAATAATGTTTAAATCAATTACACATACTTCAAATAAAAATAACAATAAAGAACGGTTTGAATCGGAACCGGGATCAAAATTTCCCGAAATGACGGAAGATAAAATATTTACCGGCCGCAGGATACTTGCAGTTGACGATGATTTTATAGCCAGGAATTTATTACGGTTATGGTTAAAGGATATGTACAAAATGGAGTTTGCAGTAAATGGTGAATCGGCAATACAAATGGCAATGAATAATAATTATGATGCTGTTTTAATGGACATGAATCTTGGTAATGGTTTTAACGGTTTGGATGTTACTCAAAAGATTAAAGCTATGGCGAATTATCAAAATGTGCCGATAATTGCTGTAACCGCTTATGCTATGGATAGAGACAGAATAAAATTCTTAAATAACGGGTGTGCATATTATCTCTCAAAGCCGTTTAATAAAAATACTATTATTGAATTGCTGAATAGAGCCCTTAATGTGGAAGTATCTTAATTAAATTAGACTATTCTATATGAAAAACTGCTATAAAAATTGAAGTAATATAATTATTACGGTTTATAAGCCTTCAAAAAAAATATATTAAAACCAACTGATATCGTCAACAGCAAGTATTTAGAAAATCATTTTGCGCAAGGTAAAAATAAATTTTGATCCTTTCCCTAACTCACTTTCCACCCAAATTTTGCCTTCATTTCTTTCGACAAATTCTTTGCAGAGCGGTAATCCAAGCCCGGTTCCTTTCTCTCCGGCGGTTCCGTCAGTCGTAAATTTAGATCCGAAGTGGAACAGATTAGAAATTTTTTCCGGTTCAATTCCTATTCCGGTATCCTTGACAGATACTTCGACAAAACCTTCTTTATTAACTGATGAAACAATTATCTGCCCTTCTGTTTGGGTAAATTTGATCCCATTTATTATAAGGTTCTGAACAATTGAGCGAAGCATATCAACATCTGCATAAACATAAGTTCCGGTATCAATATTATTGGATAGGGAAATATTTTTTCTCCGCAGCACCCTTACTCAATATTCCAATTATTTTGTTTACTAAATCATAGAGGTTAAGCTTTACAGGTTTATACTCAAGCATGTTTCTTTGCATCATTGACCAATTGAGTAAATTTTCCAGAAGACCAAAAAGACTATTCAAATTTTCATTTAACGCTTTGCTAAATTGCATTATTTCTTCTTGCGATAAACTTTCAATTTCCAGTAGCAAGCAATTCCGAATAACCGAGCAAAGACTGGAAAGGCCGTCTTAAATCATGCGCAATGATAGAGAAGAATTTATCTTTGGTAGCATTGAGTATTTTAAGTTCTTCATTGGTTTCTTTTAAAGAATCTTCTATCCTCTTATATTCCGTCAAATCGATTAACGCAACCTGGCATTTTCGATCCGGTTCCAGTGTAGTCGTCTATCTCTAAACCTTCCAGTAGAACATGGAATACGTTTTTATCTTTGTTCGTTACCTTTAATTCACAAGCGTGCTTTTCACGTAAACTAAAAACAGTTTTTATAAAAGAATTAAAAATTTCCTTTTCATTTAGCGGTATATAAGTAATTAACTTCTTACCAATTAATTTGCTTCTGCCAATTCCAAGCATCTTACTTGCGCTTAAATTTACTTCTTTAATTATACCTTCCATATCAAGTGTAAAGTAAGGAGTTGGTGAAAAGTCAAAGAGGTTTACGTACTTATTCCGCGAAACTTCGAGTTCATTTTGTGTAATTCTGAGTTCTTCGTTTTGATGTTCAAGTTCAACCTGATGAACCTGGAGCAAATGCACCAGTTTCTGAACATCTTCAAATTTATTGACCTGTGGATTTTTAGATTTGTGTGTAATTTTTTCTGCAGCTTTTTTATTAATTGTATTTTTTGATCCTTTTCCTGATTTTTTCATTCTCCGTCTCCTTTTTGTTTTATATTTTTGAATTGGAATGCAAGAAGAATGAGTTTAGTTCCTTTTTCACCTTGAAAAATCTGACGTGCATTCAAAAGTAGTTTTTTTCTTTTTCCATTTTTAAAATTGTATTCTACCTCATAATCCTCAAAAAAATTGTCATGGGGTATTATTTGCTCAAGAAGCTCCCGGAGCTGCGGAATCTCCCAATTATTATTATCAAGTTCATATATAAACTTACCGACAGTTTTTTCACCGGTAGTATTAAACATTTTATAAAAAGACCGGTTAGCTGAAAGAACTTTCAAATCTTTATCAAGAATAAGAAGTGAATCCCTCACTGTATCAATAATATTATCGGCATACTCGCGTGCAAGCTGAATTTCCCGGTTTAGCTTATTTATTTCCTCGTAAGCTGTTTTTAAATTGTTTATATTCGAAAATGTAATCACAACTCCGTCAATAACATTATTTATTGTCCGGTAAGGCAATATCCGCATTTGATACCAAATGCCATTGTCGGTTTGCAGCTCAATCTCTTTAAAAACAAGGGTTCTTAAAACTTCCTTTGTATCTTCAATAAAGTTTTCATATTTAAGATTTGTAGCTAAGTGGGTTATTGGCCTTCCAATATCGGAAGAAATTAAATTCACAACTTTAGTCGCATTGGATGTAAAACTTTTAATGAATAAATTATTATCAAGAAATATGGTGGGTATATCAGTACTGTCCAGCAGGTTTTTCATATTGTTATTAACAACTGATAATTCATCATTTGTATTTTGCAGTTCTGTGTTTACAGTAATCAATTCCTCGTTTAAGCGACTGTAATTCCTCTTTAGAAGTTTCCAATTCTTCATTTGAACTCTGCATCTCCTCGTTGGTCGATTGCATTTCTTCATTAGTCGATTTTAATTCTTCATTGGAAGTTTCCAATTCTTCAATAGTTGATCTCAAATTTTCTTTGGTAGATTTTAATTCCCGTTCAAGTTCTTTAATAATTTTTTCGGATTTCTTATCATATTGGATTTTTTTTAATGCCGGAGCTTTTTTCTGCGTGCTTACATCCTCAAAAATCATCAACAGGGAACCCTGCATCTCCGCCGGTTCTTTAACCGGTTTGATTGTAAGATTTATTAACTGACCTTTGCCGTTGGATTTTACTTTTATACCTTCGACGTTTAATGATTTCCTGCTTGATAAAACTTTTTTAATCAATACCGGAAGTTCCTGTTTTAATCCTTCGCGTGCCATTTCAAAAATGTTCATCTTAGCTTCGCCGTCTGTAAGCTCAAGATATTTACCGGTTCTTCCGTGAATATAAACTATATCTCCATTTTCAGCTATTATTACACAATTTGGGGAGTAACTTTGCAGGATAACTTTTTCTGCTAACCCGGTAATGTTTTTTAATTTATCCTTTTTCATAATAGTCTCATAAGTTTTTTCTTTTGACCGCGATACCGGGAAGTCTATATAAGGCTGTGCCGAGTATATAGAATCTCTTCTTCTGTAAATTTTCCATTTTTTATCAAAGATTGAAAATAGATCAACAAACCCACCGATAGTTTCCGATGAACCGAGGAAAAGTATTCCGCTGGGCAAAAGGCTGTAATGGAACAGCGGAATTATTTTTTTCTGTAATTCAGTATTTAAATAAATTAAAAGGTTACGGCAGCAGATTAGATCAAGTTTGGTAAAGGGAGGATCTTTAATAATGCTTTGCGGTGCAAATACCAGCATTTCTCTAATTTCTTTTCGAATATGAAAGAAATTGCCATCAGACGTAAAGAAACGGTTCAGACGATCTTTACTAACATCGGGTTCAATTCCTGAAAACGAGCCGATACGGGCTTTTTCGATTGCATCACTATCAATATCTGTAGCAAATATTTGTACGTTGAAATATTTCTTCGCTTCATCCATGCATTCCCGCAATATAATTGCAACCGAGTATGCTTCTTCACCGGTAGAACAACCGGGCACCCAAATCCTTATCTGGCCGTTATCCGGTTTACTTTTTACTAAATCTAACAATACCTTTTTCAGATTTTCGAAAGATTCCGGATCTCTGAAAAAATTTGTAACGCCGATTAAAAGTTCTTTAAATAAGTTTTTAATTTCTTCAGGATTTTCCTGAAGCAGCCGGATATAATTTGGAACATTATCAAGTTGAGAAATATTCATTCTTCTTTCTACCCGCCGGTAGATCGTATTTTGTTTGTAAAGCGAAAAATCGTGACCGGTATAAGTTCTGAGAAGTATGAATATCTTTTGGAATGAATCGGGAATTTTATCATCGGTAATTGCTTTATCTAATAAAACACCTTTAACTTTTTGAGAGGTATATTTAATCAACTGAACCGGCATTTCTTCAGGCGGAAGGATGTAATCTGCTAAACCGGTTTTGATGGCGCTGCTGGGCATGCCATCGAATTTTGCTGATTTTGGATCCTGAACCATTACCATTCCTAATTCACTTTTCACTGCTTTTAACCCGGCGGTACCGTCGGAAGCCATACCGGAGAGGATAATACAAATGGCGTTTTCACCTAAATCTGCAGAAAGAGATTTGAAGAAAAAATCAATCGGAAGCCTGAATCCATGTGCCTCAACAGGTTCTATCAGCTGGATTATACCGTGAAGTATTGCTAAATCCCGGTTGGCCGGTGCAACATATACATGATTAGGCTCAAGTATCATTCCGTCTGCCGCCTGGAATAATTTCATCTTAGTTGATTTTTGAATTAGTTCAGGCATAATGCTTATATGATTCGGATCTAAATGCGATACTACAATGAAGGCCATACCGGAAATCTCAGGCATATTTCCGAAAAATCTTTCGAGAGCCTCTAAACCGCCGGCAGAAGCACCGATGCCGACTACATAAAATGAATTATCAGAAGGTAATACTAAAGTGGTATTTTTCTTTTTTTTAACTGGAGATCTTTTTGGAATTGTTTTCTTTTCCATAGTTCCTTTCAAATATAAATACGGTACTGCCGAAAATTTATATTTATTAGAATGAATCTATTTAAAAGAGGTAGTCAAAATGAATTTACCGGCGAAAATAAATTCATATGAAAGCTGCATTCATTTTTTATAAACATAAAAATTTAATCTGCTAAAGACAACCTGAAGCAATCTTACAAACAGATGATGCATTAAATTATCGAATTCCCTGATGATAAAACACAATTAAACTTTCCCGAAGAAAGTAAAAAATATTTATAATAAGCTTGTAATAGCAATAATACCGGAGATAATTATTAAAATACCTGCAATTCTGTTTACCCATCGCAGCCCGCTTAAGTTCAGCTTTTTTCTAAAAAATGTAGCACCGGAATTAAGAGAAAGAAACCATAAACATGAACCGATAAAAACTCCGATAACCAGAGCCGATGTAGAATAATAACCGGGATCTTTTCCTAAACCCAGTGCGGCAAACACCGCAACAAATGCAAAAATAGTTAAAGGATTTGTCAACGTTAAAAAAACAGTTGAAATATATGATCCGAATATTCCTCTTCTGCTGATATGAACATTAGTATTAGCAGGGAGCGCACGATATATTTTTGCACCTAATAAGAGAAAAAGTATTCCTCCGACGAGACGTATCCAAATCCGCTGGCTATAAAGTGTATTTGAAATAAATGTAAGTCCGAATGCAGCCACAGTACCATAAATCAGATCTGCAGTTGCAGCACCAAGACCTATAATTAATCCGCGTATTCGTCCCTCGGTTATTGTCTTTCGAATACACATAATTCCTATCGGCCCAATGGGTACTGCCAAAGCAAAACCAATACAAATTCCCTTTAAAAAAATAGCAAATTCCATAATTTCAATTCAATATAGTTTTCCAAAAAATAAGAAATATTTTTTTTTTGAGATACAAAAGACCGTCTTTTTTATTTTTGACTATTTTATACTTTCTCTGTTTAATCACTTAAATTAATTGAAAATTATCCAAAGCAGGGAGCATTTTTATATTTCAATTGTGAATCATTTGAAATGAAAACTTTTATTTTAAATAACTCATGTTGACCGCCTTTTAAATAAACCGTTGAAACGGTTATAAATATTCATCTTCTTTGTAGGCGACCAAAAAGTAGCGAAATGTCATACTGCGTTTATCAAAGTATCACATTTTACTCGTTTTTCAGTCTTCGACAAGCTGCTAATGACAATCCAACCAGATTAACACGGCACACCGATAATCAAAACACACTCTGTCATACTGAGCCTGTCGAAGTATGACTTATATTAAGTGCTGCACTAGGACAGCCTTCGATAAACTCAAGCTGACAAGCAAGACTGATAGTGAGAATGTGTCAGGGTATTGCGGGTACGCTAATAAAATATTCATCTTTACCTATCTTAAATTTTAAAGATATTTTCTTATACAGCAATTCGTTCCGCAATGGATTTTAGGTATACATTCTGATCATGGTATACTGCGCCTTCCGGAAGCCAAGGCCAAAGCGGTCCGAGTTCATTTTTAATAATATCCATATAGAATTTGGGGAGCTCAGTAGTTTCCTGCTCAAAGTAAGCACGGAATTCAGCATCAGAATTAAGATACATCAGTATTTTTTTATTGTAAGCAACCCTTCCAAAACCTTCTTCCGATATTGCCCTTACAACGTTCATCCATCTCGGGATGAAAGCTTTAGTGGCTACCATGCGTTTCATAATTGCACTCCATGAAAATGTATGTTCACCGAGGCCGATAATATGAGCATAAAATTCAGGCCAGGAATAGTTCATTGGTTTCACATTCATTGCATGATTATTATCAAGAAAATGGAATGGAAAAGGAAGTACTCTATTTAATTTTTGATATTCTAAATTAAGAGGAGCTGCTTGTCCAAATGCAGATAGTAATGAGTAACCGGGAAATGCTCCAGGCGTCATATCTACGAATTTTTTTGTAAGCTCAAAAGGCTCTTCACCCTGATCTGAATCCAGGCCTAAAACAAAATTCGTTTGAACGTAAGGAATATATCGCAATATCATATTAACTTGTTCCGCAATATGCTTAACTTTATCCATCCCTGTCATACTTCCGGTCTTTGATTTATTTCCAAGATCGAACCATGATTCTATTCCCGGCAGCATAGCACCGAATCCGTTTCGTTTAAGACGTTTCACATGCGGTTCGGATAATAGTGATAAACTGCTTTCGGCAATGAAATCTATACGATTTTCGGGAACGACCTCTTCGATTGCATCCATATATTCGTTAAAGCGGATCCCAAAATTCGGATCATGCCATCCTACAAGCGGTCGTTTGAATTTGGTAAGAAGAAATGATAAATCTTCTTTCAAAATCTCAAAGTCTAACGGCTGATATGCTACTGTTGAATCAATACAAAAGGCGCATGTGTAAGGGCAGCCTAAGCTGCCAAGCATGGGAACCATTTTTATTAAAGGAGCCTTTTGAAGAGTTGGCTCAATAAATTTCCATCGTTCCTTTACCCCAGGAAGGGATAACGGCTGCCTCTGAGCAGTCAGATGCAAACCTTCAGGTCGATGAGGCGAGCAATCATCTAAAATTTCTTGAATAATTTTTTTATCTGTAAATCCTACAACATAATCGAAATAATTTACAGCATCTTCAGGGTAGCAGCGTGCATGTGGTCCTCCTAATACAGTGACAGCACCGCGTGAGCGTAATAAATTACTTAAGGCATAAGCTGTTTGAGCAGATTCGGTAAATGCACCTATAAATATTATATCTGCATTTAGTGGCAGTTCTTTTAACAGATCTTCTCTACCTGTGTAACAAATATATGTTACATTATGTCCTTCTTCTTCACACCACACTCCGACAACCTGAGGCATAATACTGGCAAAGTTCGCGTTCATTATGCGTGCAAATAATTTTTTGTTTGGTTTTTTAGATACAAGGTCTATTATTCCTATTTGAAGTCTGCGGTTCATTTCAGCACCTGTTTTTCTTTCCATATATTATAAAATTAATTTTGATGAGAGTTGTCTTTCAAACAATTTTGCTTTAATCAAACAATTCTATATAAGGTATAGATAATACACGAATTTATAAATGGTTCTAATGGACAGAAAAGGGATTAATCCCAAAGGGTTATTGAAGCAAAGTTCGACCCTTTCAAAAGTGAGGGTTTGAAATCCTTTAATTATCTACACGATACGTCATATTTCCATTTCTTACTATATTGAAATGGTTAGATTTTCTCGTGCAAAAAATCCGATTTTCTATAAAATTTCGTTCTGTCTGGATTTATGGAATATTATTAATGCTGCTTCTTTTGGTATGACTCATGGCCCGACATTTTCATGGTCTTAGCGCTAGTACTGTCTCGCATCATATCAAGTGATGGAACAGTCATATTCTTGCTATGAGTATTTCTCTGCATCATACCCGTAATAATAGAATTCATACCAGGATTGTCCATGATTGTTTTCGCCAGACCAGACATTTCTGCATTATTACCATTAGTTTCATCTAGAATCATCGCCATCATTGCATTCCGCATTTCAGGATCGGATGATATTTTAGTCATCCATTCTTTTGCTTGAATGTCTAGTGCTGTTTTGTCATTTTCTTTTTTATCCTGAGCAAATAATGGCAGCGATATTACCACTAAGAATAATATTAGATATTTCATTTTTGAGCCTTTACTTTTTGTTATGGTATTTAACATGATTATTTATCGAATACGTCTATCTTTTAAGAGAATTTTGTGCTCTTTATTTTAAAAATTTCAAATAATTATTAATGTATATCAATACAATTACAGCTTATCAATCATCCTAATAATTTCTTTTTTAGTCTTTGAAAATTTTTTTTGCAACCTAACCAATAGATCAAATTCATCGCCATTATTCAATGCTAAATCAGTCATGGTTATTGCCGGATATGCTAGTATGATCCTTTGTTTTAGGGCAATCCAATTGCCTTTATTATTTATCTGGTACATATGAAACCTCTTTCCTGGTAATTAAGCACAACCATATTATGAAGAAAAGAACAATAAGTAAATCGGGCAAAGGGATGAAAAATTAGCTAGTCCATTATGATAATATTTTGTACGGAATAGACAAGGTAATTTTTAACTATTCATTCTATCCTGGATTGCAGATTATGAGGTTTTGTGTTGATTTTGTCTGTTAAAAACTGACACAAGTATTAGATTTTATTTTTGACAAACTTTCAGTTGGCATGTAAAAGGAAAAAATATTTATCTGGGGATTGGAGAGGGGATTAGGAAAGCAATTATTTTTTGATAGAATGATGAATGTACTCAGCTTCAATCAATTTGTTAAGTCAATCTACCTAATTTGGATTTATTATTTCAGGGGTTGAACTTTCAATTTCCTCGGCAGATGTAAATACTAAAGAGGATGCTCTAGCATCAGGATGCGCCTTTAGATAATTCTTCGGATTTTGATTTGGTCCTAATTACAGGATTGTTAGAAGAATTTTCTCAGTGTCCAAAAAGAGGTTTTGAACGTGCAGAAATTACCATATGACTTGTAGCAGGTCCGATAGTTCCTCCTTCCGCAGTTGTCAGGTAATAATAATCATTTCTTTTAGCAATCTTGAGTACTTATTTAAATAATTCATTTATTATATTGATAAATGCTTATTTTCTTCCTTTAAATTATTATTAATTACTAATAAAGTTTATCAAATATGTCTGAACGGAAAAATAAATAGAATGTGAAACTATGTAATATTAATTCGGAGATAGGAATGTTAGAGGAAGAACAGGGAAGCAGAGAATTAGAAATCATAAAAAAAAATAATAAGATGAAAACAAACAATTAACAATAATGTAGAAGAGAAATATTATGAAAAGATTAATAATTGTTCTGTCAGTGTTTTTCTTCATCCCGCTCTGTATAGAAGCTCAAAATAGTTTAGCTGAATTACCTGATTGGGAAAATCCATTGATCGTCGGAATAAATAAAGATCCTGCTCATTTAAGCTTTATCCATTATCCGGATCAGCAGAGTGCTTTGGCCGACAGCGGCTGGGAATATCATACTCCTTATTATAAATCCCTTGATGGACAGTGGAGATTCAAGTGGTCAAAAAATCCTGCAGAACGTCCGAAAGATTTTTATAAAACAGACTATGACATCAGCAAATGGGCAAATATACGTGTCCCGGCAAGCTGGCAGACCGAAAGATTCGGGAAAGCAATTTATCTGAATATCAAATATCCTTTCCACCCTGATTATCCTGCTCATCCTCCATTGATACCCCAGGATTATGATCCGGTTGGTTCTTATAGAACAACTTTCACTATACCGGATAACTGGAATGGAATGGATGTTTATATCCATTTCGGAGGTGTCAAAAGTGCATTTTACATCTGGGTAAATGGTAAAAAGGTCGGATATAGTCAGGGAAGTATGACGCCGGCAGAATTCCATCTTAATTCATACCTTAAGAAAGGAGATAACCAATTAGCAGTTGAAGTTATTCGCTGGTCGGACGGATCCTATCTTGAAGATCAGGATATGTGGCGGTTTAGCGGGATTTTCCGGAGTGTGTATTTATATTCAACTCCTAAAGAACACCTGGAAGATTTTTTTATCCGGGCAAAACTTGATGACAGGTATGAAGACGGAATATTGCATATCACTGCAAAAGTTCGAAATAATACTAATGAGAATTTCCAGCCTGCAAATGTTGAAGCATACCTTTATGATGAAAGCAAAAAATTGATTGGCAATAGTCCGGTTGCTGCTTCAAAAACCATTACTGATATACCTGCCGGATGCGATGGAATTGCAGAACTTTATGCCAATATTGACCATGTTAATAAATGGACTGCAGAAACACCTTATCTTTATACTGTCGTTTTGGTTTTGAAGGATGATAAAGGAAATGTTCTGGAAACGGCCCGTTCAGCTACGGGCTTTCGCACGATTGAAATTAAAGACGGTACGCTTCAGGTGAATGGTGTTTCAATAAAATTAAAAGGTACGAATATTCATGATCATGATCCCTATCATGGGAGAGCTCTTGATTATAAATGGATAGAAAAAGATCTGAAACTGATGAAGCAGGGTAATATCAATACAGTAAGATTTTCGCACTACCCGCACGACCCGCGGTATTATTACTTATTTGATAAGTATGGAATGTATGTTATCGATGAGACAAATCTGGAATCACATGGAATGGAAGAACGGGAGCTGTTTCCCGGCAGCGACCCTTTATGGACTGATGCGTGTGTTGAACGTATTAAACGTATGATAGCGCGGGACAAGAATCATCCGTGCGTAATCATGTGGTCGCTTGGTAATGAAGGCGGACATGGAGAAAATTTTAAAATAATGGCTTCATATGCCAGGGCTGTTGATCCTTCACGTCCTATACATTATGAACAAATGAATAGTATCGCTGATATCGACAGTTATATGTATCTTACTCCGGAACAGTTGAATAATATGGCTGCGGATCCGGGCAGAAGCAAACCTATCTTTATGTGTGAATATGCACATTCGATGGGTAATTCAACCGGTAATATGGAAACATATTGGAAAATTATTGACAGCCATAAAAATTTAATAGGCGGCTGTATTTGGGATTGGGTTGATCAGGGTCTTTATAAAAAGGATGCCAGGGGTAATATGTTCTGGGCTTACGGAGGCGATTATGGAGATGAACCGAACGATGCTAATTTCTGTATAAACGGCTTTATTATGCCGGATCGAATTCCCCAACCTGCTTATTACGAGGTAAAGCATTCATATCAGTATGTAAATTTCATTCCGGTCGATTTATCAAAAGGGATGCTGATTATCCGGAACAGTTATTTTCACTCTGAACTTAGTAATTATGAAATCCATTGGGAATTAACTCAAAATGGAAAAACGTTTGAATCCGGCATAGTTGATACTCTTACAACACCTCCTCAGGAAAGGACTATTATAACTTTACCTTTTCATCAACCGGAATTAAAACCGGGGAGTGAATATTGGGTGAATCTAAGTGTTCATATGAAAAAAGGAAATTTTTGGGCTGATAAAGGATTCACAGTGGCGTGGGATCAATTTAAGATGCCCTGGGCAGCGGCACCTGCCCCAATGAAAGATTTAAGTGGAATTGGTTCAGTTAAGATTGAACAAACAGATGATGATGTTGTTTTAAGCGGTGACGGATTTAAAATTGATATTAGTAGGAAAGAAGGCTCTTTGATGAGATATGATTGGAAGGGTAAAAATTTAATCAGCGGTCCGCTGCAGCCTAATTATTGGCGAGCACCTACAGACAATGATCTGGCTGGATTCCGCGGTGCACTGGATGCCTGGAAACAGGCCGCTTCCGGCAGGATTGTAACAAATGTAAATGTTTCTCAGCAGGATCAAAAAACAGCCGTGGTTAATATAAATGGAACTTTACCGGTGGGGAAATCAACCTGGAATGTTATTTATACAGTATATGGAAACGGGGAAGTAAAAGTATACCAGAAATTAAATCCTGTTGGAAATGTTCCTCAGTATATTCCAAAAGTTGGAGCCGAATTAAGAATTCCTAAAGAATATGACCAGATGAACTGGTATGGCAGGGGTCCATGGGCTAATTATATTGATAAGCAAAGCGGAGCTATTATTAGTGATTACTCGGATTTAGTTGCAAATCTCTGGACAGATTATGTACGTCCTCAGGAAAATGGGAATAGATGCGATATCAGGTGGGCAGCATTTACAAATAAGAACGGAGATGGGCTGTTGGCTATTGGAGATCCTGTATTAAGCATTAGTGCCTGGCCCTATTCAATGGAAGATCTAGAAAAAGCAAAGCATATAGATGAGCTCCCGAATCGCGATTTTATTACTTTAAACCTTGATGATAAGCAGATGGGAGTTGGAGGTATTGATACATGGAGCATGAATGCAAGACCTGAACCTAAGTTCAGACTTCCCTCTAATGAAGAATATCAATATACTTTTTATCTTTTGCCGTATTCTAAATCTATGGGTTCAATAGCAGATGTAGCAAATGAAAAACTTCCTTAAATATAATTTATAGTTAAATTAATATATATAGGAGTAAAGGAATTCTTCTTAAAGAAATAAAATTGTAGATCATTTATTGACTTGGACAGATTATTTGATAATTAATTTATATTTTTGTTTAGTAATAAAAATAAAGAGCTTATGGGTTCCGGCTGATAGAGCTTTCCCCGAAAGATTTAATTTTTAAAGAGAGTACAACAACTTAGACAGGTTAAATTATGCGATATAAATCTTCTGTAATTCTAATAATTATTTTATCAGTGTTTGTCGGTTTTGCAAATATCAACAAACCGGAAACTGCCGAAATGATATTACATAATTCACTTAAACTTGCTGAATTATCAAATAAACCTGTTCTTGTTATTTTTCATGCATCATGGTGCATCTGGTGTAAACATCTTGAGGCTGCACTGGACAGCCCTGAATTAAAAAAAATAATTGATGATAATTTCATTGTTACATATATAGATGTACTTGAACAAAAGGATAAACAGGATGAACTGGAAAATCCCGGCGGAGATAAAATTATGAACGATTTCGGAGGTAAAGATTCCGGGTTGCCGTTCTATGTTTTTCTAAATTCAAATGGGAAGATAATTGTAAATTCTGAGGCGATGCCTGAAAATCAGAATATAGGCTATCCGGTCTCGGAATCTGAAATAACAGCTTTTTCTAATTTGCTGAAAAAAAGTTCTTCTAAAATTACTAATAAACAAATAACAACTGTAAAAGAATACCTGGAAAAGAATGCACCCAAACATTAATACGATACCTTCTTTTATAATAAAATATAAACTTTATGTATAAAATAGTTTTATTTCTCTTTTTTCTGATAATATCTTATACACCCTCCCAATCACAAGATCTTGATAATATTCCTGATTCCTATAATGTAGTATGGAATAGCCAGAGTAAAAATTCATCTGAATCCATGCCTTGCGGAGGCGGCAGCATCGGACTAAATGTCTGGGTCGAAAATGATGAGCTAATGATGTACATTTCAAAAAGTGATGCATTTGATGAAAATAACGGTCTTGATAAGCTCGGGAGATTGAGAATAAGAATATTGCCCGATCCATTTAAAGGTGCATCATTTAAACAGGAATTACTTTTGAAAGATGGCTATGTCAAAATTTCTGCCGTTAAAGGATCTGATTCGACAAACATCAATATCTGGGTCGATGTTTTCAGACCTGTCATACACATAAATGTTGTAAGTAATTTAAATAGAACAACAACTGCGACTTATGAAAGCTGGCGCACCGAAACTTTTAAAGAACGACCGGGTGAGAACTTTCAGAATTCATATAAATGGGCGCCCTTCGATACCATTTATACTTATAAGGATAATATCTATTTTCATGACAATGGAGTTCTTTTCTATCATCGCAATAATTCATATACAGTTTTCGATGCAAATGTTAGACTGCAGGGTCTTGATAATGTAAAGAGCAAATTATTTAACCCGGTAAAAGATAATACCTTCGGCGGTTTTCTCTCGGGTGATAATATGATGCCTGATGGCAACACAACAGGAAAATATATAGATACCGATTTTAAAGGCTGGTCTTTAATAAGCAAAGTTCCAGTACAAAGGGAAAACATATCTGTTTACCTGCATACAAATCAGACAGCAACGCTTAATGACTGGGAAAAAGAATTACAAAAAGTTGTTGATGAAGCAAGGAAAAATTTAAAAACAGCCGGCCAAAAAAGTATCAGCTGGTGGCATCGGTTCTGGCAGCGGAGCTTTATTGTAGTTCGTCCAGGTAAAAATGATTATAATGATTCTGTCTGGCAGGCAGGGAGAAATTATCAGCTTTTCAGGTATATGCTTGGGTGCAATGCTTACGGTTCATATCCTACAAAATTTAATGGCGGCTTATTTACATATGATCCGGTTTTTGTTGATACGTCTAAGCATTTTACACCTGATTACCGGAATTGGTGCGGCGGTACTATGACCGCGCAAAACCAGCGGCTGGTATATTTTCCAATGCTTAAAAGCGGTGATTTTGATATGATGAAGCCTCAGTTTGATTTTTATTTGAATGCATTGGGTAATGCTGAAATACGAACTGAACAAGCATGGGGACATAAAGGCGCAAGCTTTACCGAACAGATTGAAGATTATGGATTACCTAATCCTGCTGAATATGGCTGGGAACGCCCAAAAGGTTATGATAAAGGGATGCAGTATAATGCATGGCTTGAATACCTTTGGGATACTTCACTTGAATTTTGTTTTCAGATTCTGGAGACACATCGTTATGCTGATGCCGATATAAAAATATATATACCTATTATTGAAAGCTGTCTTACTTTTTATAATGAACATTACCAGTATCTTGCACGTAAGAGGGGACATGATATTTTTGATGGAAACGGGAAGCTTGTTCTTTACCCGACTTCAGGCTGCGAAACATTTAAAATGGCTTACAATTCAACTTCTACAATTGCAGCTTTAGAAACTGTTTTGATTAATCTCCTTGAATTACCGAAAAACTATCTTAATGAAAAAGAACGTAAAACTTTTACTGAAATGTTAAACAGAATTCCAGCTATAACTTATACTCAACATGATGGACATGTTACAATAGCACCCGCTGAAGCGTATCAACGTATACAGAATATTGAATCTCCGCAACTTTACCCGGTTTTTCCATGGGGAATATTCGGTGTAGGAAAACCCGGTCTAGATACTGCAATAAATACCTGGAATTATGATCCGCTGGTTAAAAAGTTCAGAAGTTATGTGGGCTGGAAACAGGACAACATTTGGGCTGCCTGTTTAGGTCTTACATCCCAGGCTTCTGATTTATGTATAAAAAAATTGCATGATTCAGGAAGACGTTTCCCGGCATTCTGGGGTCCAGGGTTCGATTGGACACCGGATCATAATTGGGGCGGCAGCGGTATGATCGGGCTGCAGGAAATGCTTATGCAAACAACAGATAACAGGATTATTTTGTTTCCCGCATGGCCGAGGGATTGGGATGTGCATTTCAGGTTATGTGCTCCGAATAGTACTGTAGTTGAATGTATCTATCAAAATGGAAAAATAGAACATCTTTCCGTTACCCCATCTTCCAGGCTGAAAGATGTTGTTCTTATGAATAAATAACTATTCAAATACTTGAAAATATATTATATAAATCAATTTGAATTCTTCAACTTAATTCTTTTTAATAAAATGACTTATATGCTAAGAATTCACATTTTAAATATCCAGTGTGATATTGCGAAATAAGAGACAGGAAAACTAAAGCCGGATATGAAATATTCCGGAATAATTAATTAGCATATATTTTTTATGAATAATTCTAATAACAATCCAAAAGTCATATCTTTATTTGATATTTCATGAACAGACGGGAGTTTTAATACAATGTATGCACTGGAAGTAAAGAACCTGGTTAAAAGTTTCGAAACCGTAAAAGCCGTTGATGATGTATCTTTTTCAGTACCGGAAGGTTCAGTTTTCGGACTTATTGGAAGAAATGGTGCAGGGAAAACAACGACTATCAGGATGATGATGAATATTTATATTCCCGATTCAGGAGAGGTGATACTCCGAGGAACCAAAATAGGCCAGGAGTTTAAAGATAAAGTCGGTTATCTGCCCGAAGAACGCGGATTGTATAAAAAAATGAAAGTTATGGAAACTCTTCTCTTTTTAGCCGAATTGAAAGGGAAAACGGGTAAAGAAATCGAAAAGAAAGCAAATGAATATCTTAAAAAATTTGACCTGGTCGATAGAAAAAATTCTAAGCTAGAAGATCTTTCAAAAGGAAACCAGCAGAAGGTACAGTTTCTTGCTACGGTTCTTCATTCTCCTGAATTCCTGATTCTTGATGAACCGTTTAGCGGACTGGATCCAATAAATACAAATTTGGTTAAAGATATAATCCTGGAATTAAAACGCGAAGGTAAAGTCATAATATTTTCTACCCATCTGATGGATTTTGCTGAAAAAATGTGTGATCATATTGCTATGATTGAGCGCGGGAAAATAATTCTTCAAGGATCATTACAGGATATAAAGAAAAATTTTGCTCAAAGAATTGTAAGTCTGAGTTGTGAAGGAAATCTAAGTTTCTTAAAAAATAATCCCATAATAGAATCAATTGATGATTTCGGAAATTCAACCGGAATTAAAGTGAAAAAGGATGAACACATCCAGGAACTGCTTAAGCTTCTTATAGAAAATAATATTATAGTAAATTCTTTCCGGGCAAATGAGATCTCACTTCATGAAATATTTGTACAGCTTGCCGGTGCTGCGGAAAAGGAGGTGCAAAATGTTTAACAAAAGAACTTTAGGAATAATTAAAAGAGAGTTAAGAGCAAGATTATTAAGCAGATCTTTTATATTAACAACTGTTCTCATACCTGTTTTCTTAATGGGAATTTTAGCAGTTCAAACATTTCTTATAAGATACCATGGAGATGAAAAATATAATCTTGATGTAGTAACTAATCAGTCCGAATTAACAGAGAATTTTAAAACTGAGTTTAATAATAATGATCAGGTAAAAGCCGGGAATATTAAAATTACATACCTTACATTAGATTCATCAAAATTTGAAAATCATTTAACTGACATAAAACCTGAAATACTGAAGAAAACAATTTCAGGTGTCTTATATATTCCGCAATCCGCACTAAATAACAAAGGGGTTCAATATTACTCATTAAACCCGAACAATTTTTCTCTTTTTAATAAACTTAAAAGTACTATAAATAAAGTCCTGGTTGATGATTATTTTAAAGACAGGAAATTAACAAGCGAGGAAATAAAATTTGCCAGGAATGATGTTGATTTTTCAGGTTTCAAAGTTACGGAAAAAGCTACTTTTGAAAAGACAGGCGAGGGAAATACGATTCTTGCTTTTTTATTTACATTTCTCCTTTATTTCGCTTTGATATTAATTGGAACTATGATGATGCGGTCCGTAGTAGAAGAAAAAAGCAATAAAATTGTTGAAGTATTATTATCATCTGTCAGCAGCAGAGAATTATTAACCGGGAAAATTTTGGGTATGTCGATTACTGCTTTTATTCAAATGGCAATATGGCTACTTCCTGTATTCCTGCTTATTTCTACTACATGGTTTGTTCTGCCTCCGGAAATTACTTTAACTATTGGTGTTTCACATCTATTTTATTTTTTATTCAACTTTTTTATTGCGTTGATAACCTTTCTTGGTCTATATGCAACTGTCGGATCCATATTCGACAATGACCAGGATGCTCAATCAGGGGGATGGCCGTTATTAATTTTGATAATGATCCCGTTTTTCATAGCTATAAGCATGATCTCAAATCCCGAAAGCAGCATCGCAAGAATTGCTTCTTTCGTTCCTTTTGCTTCTTTGATTGTTATGCCGGCCAGGATGACAATACTGGATGTACCTTTATGGCAAATCGTATTATCATCTGTTATAAATGTTTTAATTATGATTTCAATTTTCCCGGTTGCCGGGAAAATATACAGGGTAGGAATATTGAGCACCGGGAAAAGACCGAAGTGGTCGGAAGTAGTGAAGTGGCTTAAGTATAAGTATTGAATTGTTTCAGTTCAAGAGATGACATCTTTAGAATAATGATCAATATAATAAAATTATTTATACTCTTTATCTTAAGATGTCATCAATCAGGATTCCTGTATATCAGATTACTACCATGCAAATCCAATATCAAACCTTAATGCCGGTGCAATCCCGTTATAATTATGGAATGTATTATCATCTTTGACCGAACCAAAATAATGGTCAATACCGATACCTAATCCAAGTGCAAATTGATCTCCTGGAAACCATTGCCAGCCGATAAGAGCCCCAATTGAAAAAGGAGTGCTCGATAAACTTCCTGCAGAAATATGGTTTAAAGAAATATTCGGAGCAATATAAAACCCCCTCATATTATTTCCTTTTGGATAAAACCTTACTTCTGCATTAAAACCTGTTCCTGACATCCCTGAGATTGTAGGTATTTGAATACCGCCCCCGGCAATTAGGTTATCGTTGAATTTGTGGAAATATGATAAATTATAAAACAACAAAAATTTCAAAGGATTAATTACGATTAAATCGTTTCTCGGGGTTATATCTTCACTTTTTGATAATGAAATTGAAGAGATGTAAGTTGTATCCCCGGTCATTTCATTTACTATTACTTTTACTTCGGAAGTTCTCGTTTGTGCGGTTATAGTAATTAAAGAAAATAATATTAAAGCAAATGTTGTAGTTATTAATCTCACTAAAGCCCTCTTATTTTTAATGATGCGGGCTTATAACAATTTTAATGCCGTAAACGTTAACATAAATGTTTATTTCAGAATATAAAATTCAAAGGATTAACCGAAACATCTATTAAACAAGTCAAATTAATTATACATATTTGGCTAGATTTTAAGACAAATTACTGAACACATCATACAAAGAAACCTTTCAGCATTATTAAATGTACAAATAAACGATTTTACTAAAAATTTATTGGAAGATTAGTTATTTTATATCTTGAATTTTAAGGAAGTATATTAAAATGAATTGTCCTGTTTGTGATACACCGCTAATAATACTTGAATTAAATAATGTTGAAATTGATCATTGTACAAAATGTGATGGCATATGGTTAGATGGAGGTGAACTGGAAATATTATTGGAAAATTCTTCACATAAAAATGATCTTTTATCTTCTTTTATAGTTGATAAAGAAAATGTCGAAAAAAAATTAAAATGTCCTATCTGCAGAAAAAAAATGGATAAAGTTCTTTGCGGAAAAGAAGAGAATATTTTAATAGATAAATGCAGACTGCACCATGGTTTGTGGTTTGATAAAGGTGAACTGGAACAGCTTCTTGAATCCGGCGGATTAGATAAAGATGATAAAATTATAAATTTAGTAAAAGAGATGTTTGGTCATAAATTAAAAATAAATTAACGGGAGATTAAATATGGTAGCTTTAATAATAATATTGGCAATAATTGTTATTGCTGTTCTGGTTGTTGTATCCATGTACAATTCTCTTATCAGATTAAGAAACCAGGTTAAAAACGCATGGTCGCAGATTGATGTTCAATTAAAAAGAAGACATGACCTGATTCCCGAACCTGATTGAAACCGTTAAAGGATATATGGTTCATGAGCGCGAAACCCTTCAGAATATAACAAATGCCCGCAGCCAGGCAATGAGTGCAACAGGTGTAAAAGAACGTGCACAGGCAGAAGGGAACTCAGCGGAGCAATGAGTAAATTTTTCCTTGTTGTTGAAAATTATCCGGATCTTAAAGCCAATCAGAATTTCCTGGCTCTCCAGGAAGAATTAACTTCTACCGAAAATAAAATTTCTTTCTCCCGTCAGAATTATAATGACCAGGTTCTTTTTTATAATAATAAAATTCAGGTTTTCCCGACAAATATTATGGCCGGTATGTTCAATTTTAAAGAGGAAACATTTTTTGAGGTTGAAGATAAATCCGAAAGGGATGTTCCCAAAGTCAGTTTCTCTTAATGTTTAATAGCATTGTTTAAATCAAAAATATTTTCTTATAGGTTATGTGGGAATTAATTCAATCAAATAGAAGAAAGACGATGCTCCTGTTCTTCGGAATGGGAGTGGCTTTGGTTTTGCTCGGATACTTTATCGGAAGTTACTTTTATCCGTACGGCGGAGGCATTTTCGGAATTGTCTTCGCTCTTTTAGTCTGGTTTATCTTATCAATTATTAGCTATACTGCCGGAAGTTCAATATTACTTTCGGTAAGCAATGCACAGGAAGTAACACCGGAAGTTCATCAGCAATTATTTAACGTTGTTGAAGAGATGCAGTTAGCTGCTAATCTTCCTAAAACACCGAAAATATACATTATTAATGATGCTGCACCAAATGCTTTCGCAACCGGTATTAAACCCGAAAATAGCGCAATTACAGTTACTGCAGGTTTACTTTCAAAGCTGAACCGCGATGAACTCCAGGGAGTAATTGCCCATGAAATGTCGCATATAGCAAACAGGGATATTCTGATTATGACATTTGCGGGAATTATGCTGGGCAGTATTGTTTTAATTTCCGAAATTTTCCTGAAAGGTCTTTGGTTTACCGGCGGTTCTTCGGTTCGTTACCGTTCAAGATCTTCTTCTGATAGCGGTCAGGGACAAATTATAATAATGGTTGTCGCAATAATTTTTGCAATTCTGGCACCGATTGCGGCTCAGCTGCTTTACTTTGCTATTTCAAGAAGAAGAGAGTACCTGGCTGATGCAAATGGTGCAAGACTTACCCGTTTTCCGGAAGGATTAGCATCTGCTCTTGAAAAAATTTCTTCAACAGATTTGGATTTAAAATCGGCTAATAAGGTAACTGCACCTATGTTTATTGTTAATCCTCTGAAAAAAAAGGGGATGAAGCTTTCTGATTTAACAAGTACGCATCCACCTACGTCAGAAAGGATAAGGATACTCCGTAGTATGGCAGGTGGAGTTAATTATATTAATTATCAAAATGCATTTAACCAGGTAAAAGGGAAGAACTCAGTTTTGATACCAGCCGCTGCTTTGGCTGATAGCACAAAAATTGATGTCAGGAAAGCTTCATCAGAAATTAAATCACATGATAATGTAAAAGAAAAAAGAAGCCTGGGAGATTTAATGATGACTGTTAATAAGTATGCTTTTATTGTATGTGCCTGCGGTTTGAAGATGAAAGTCCCGCCAGATTATAAAGAGAAATCTATTACCTGTCCTAAATGCGGACGAGTCAATGAGATTCCATTAAAAGATATCTCTTCTATTTCGAAAGCTGTTCAGGGAGTTAAAATTTAAAATATTTTTTTCAATAAGAAATGTTATTTGAGCAGAAGCATTTTTTTTGTTTCAATATAATTACCTGTCTTAATACAGAAGAAGTATATACCGCTTGGTTGATCAGATGCATTCCAGGTAACTTCATAATTACCAGGCTCCTTTTCTTCGTTGACAAGTGCTGCAACCTCTTTACCGAGAGTATTATAAATTTTAAGTGAAACAAAGCTTGTTTTAGGAATTTGAAACCTTATATTAGTCGAAGGATTAAACGGATTAGGATAGTTCTGGATTAATGCATAATTACCAGGAGTGCCAGGGTGATCAATAATATCTGTATAAATAATACCTGTTACAAGCTGACCTAAATATCTATAATTACCATCAAAATCGATTTGTTTTAACCTGTATTTATAAACTTTATTTATAGGATTTAAAGTATTATCGATAAAAGCATACCATTGATTATCAAAACTGTTACCGGCTCCTTCCGTAAATCCTATATTCTCCCAAACTCCATTGCTTGGGGTAGTCCTTTCAATTTCAAAACCATAGTTGTTCAACTCTAAAGTTGTTTCCCACGCAAGTATCACACTATCCTGATTGATAACAGGGTAGAATTTTTCAAGTCTGACTAAACTAAGATTATCAAGCAAAACTTTCAGAGTATCATAAAAGAGATTAGCCATTTTGATATTACCGCTCTTGTTAGGGTGCAAATAATCAAACATATCGCCATCACTATACGGAACAGTAGTATCTATGTTGTAAATGAAACCGGCATCATTTTCCATGTCAACAATTTTTAATTTGTCCCCGTTGCTGACTCTTCCTTCAAACATTTTCTGGATATTATTATTATAAGTGGTTGATATAGAACTATTCGGCACTCTATTTATAATTTTTGCCAGGATTACCCAAATTTGAGTATTTGTCGAATCTTCAAAATCATCTATATAATTTAATAAATCTTCAAGATAGGCGGTTGTTGTATCAAGCCATTTGTACCTATATGTAATAAAATTATATCAGGTGTATAATAATTCAAATAAGGCCCGTCTGTAACGGCATCACCGAGCCTATCATGTCCGGTTTTAATTAAATTTAATATTTGTGATGTTGTATATCCGCCAAAACCAGCATTATCAGGATCAAAATTTGGGACAGCTCCACAACCTGCCGAATCACTCCCGATAAAATCAATTTTATATCCGGCTGAAATGTAATAATAAGCCATAAAGGTTGTCGGTACCCTGTGAGCAGCGAATCAGGTCGAGGATCAGCGCTAAAACTATCCTCTGGTAATTGAATCACCTAAAGGAAGAATTCTAACTTCCTGCGCGTATAAAACAAAGTTGAATAATATTATAAAAATTAAATACCTGATGATCATAATTAAGAATTTAAATATTTTACCTTGAATATATTTATTCCCCATATTAAAGGATATATATACAAATTTACTACCAATAATTTCAAATTTTCCCAATATTGCGTTAATCAGTAAAATCAATATTATTTTCGAAAAATTTAAACAATTTCTCATATATGTAATTGGTATAAAATTTACATCTATAAGTGCCAATTAACCGTAGAATATAATGTAAATTTCTAAATAAAGATATTATTCTCTAAAATTCTTTATATTTATTTTATTGCTATGTCAGATTATTAGAATTTGTAGAGATTTGATACAGCGTTACATTAATTTTATTTGCCGCTAATTCAAAATGAAAAACTCAATAATTCTAATACTATTTTCCATTTTTTCAGCATTATTCATAAATAATTGTGTTGATGAAATAGTTGTTAATGGACCCAAAAACCAGGGGAAACTGGTTATAGTTTCAGATCCACCCGGAGCCCAAATATATTTTATGGGGACAAATACAAACAAGTTAACTCCCGATAGTATACTGGGATTGGAAAGCGGTAATTATGAAGTAACTCTTAAAAACGAAGACTGCTGCGATACAACATTCAACATAAAAGTCTATGATAAACTGACAACATCAATAAATGCAAAATTAATAAAGCAAAAATCCTACGGCAATCTATTCCTTGAATCAATACCTGCTGAAGCTGCAATTTATTTGTCAGGCAATAATATAAATAAAATAACTCCGGATACGCTTGCCGGATTGGAGACAGGGAATTACCAGGTAACTTTAAAAAGAAATAATTATCTCGACACTACATTCAATATTAATATCTTTAAAGATTCAACCACTTCGGTTTCTGTTCAACTAACACAAAAACCACCGGGAAAGGGTAATTTATTTATTGAATCAGTTCCTAATGGAGCAAATATTTATTTATCCGGTGAAGATACAAAGAAAGTCACTCCTGACAGTATATTAAATTTAAATGAAGGAGAATTCCAGGTTATCTTATCAAAAGAAAATTATTTAGATACAGCTTTCAATGTAAGTATAAAAGATAGCACTACAACATCAAGAATAATTACTCTTAAAAGCAAAAAAACAACCGGCAGCATTTTTCTGCAATCTGTACCAAATGGCGCTCAAATTTTTATATCAGGGAATAATACAAATAAAACTACGCCCGAAGGTATAGTTAATCTTGAAGAAGGTAAATATGAACTTACATTGAAACTCCCGGGATATAATGATACAACTTTTAATGTAACTATAATTAAAGATCAAAGGGTAGATAAAACAATTATATTAAAAAAAGATATAGAATCAGGGAGTGTTTATTTAGAATCTTCACCTGCCGGGGCACAGATTTTCTTAGAAGGTATTAACACAAATAAAATTACACCGTCAACCATTGAAAATCTTGATGAAGGTTCACACCAGTTCACATTGAAATTAAGCGGGTATAAAGATACAACTTTTAGTGTAAACGTTATAAAGTACCAGCAGGTAAATAAATATATAACTTTAATCAGACAGTTAAATACAGGGAGTTTATTCTTACAGTCAGCACCGTCCGGAGCACATGTGTTTTTAGAAGGAGTAAATACAAGTAAAGTTACTCCTGTTACAATGGAAGATATCGAAGAAGGTTTACACCAGGTTACCTTGAAGTTAACCGGATATAAAGATACAACTTTCACTGTAACAATAATAAAGGATCAGCAGGCAAGCAAGAATATTATATTATCTATGGAAATTAACACCGGGAGCGTACTTTTACAATCAACACCAAGCGGAGCAAATATATTTTTAGATGGAACCAATATCAGTAAACTGACACCATCTACAATTCAGAATATTGGAGAAGGTTTACATCAGTTTACACTAAAGCTTAGCGGTTATAAAGACACAACTATTAATATAACGATAATTAAAAACCAGCAGGTAAATAAAACTATAACTTTAACCAAAGTAATTACCACAGGAAGTGTGCTTTTGCAGTCAGCACCAAGCGGAGCACAAATATTTTTAGATGGAGCTAATACAGGTAAATTAACACCTTCAACCATTCAGGGGATCGAAGAAGGATTGCATCAGGTTACATTAAAGCTTAGCGGATTTAAAGATACAACCATCAATGTAACAATAATCAGAGAGCAGCAGGTAAGTAACAATATAACTTTAACTAAAGAAATTACTACGGGAAGTGTTCTTTTGCAGTCCACACCTGGCGGAGCTCAAATATTTTTGGAAGGAATTAATACAAGCAAAATAACACCGTCAACCATTCAGGACCTTGAAGAAGGTTCACACCGTTTTACCTTAAAGCTTAATGGATATAATGATACAACATTTAATATAACAATAATAAGAGAGGAGCAGATTAGTAAAAATATAACTCTAACAAAAGAAATTACTACCGGAAGCATCTTTTTACAATCAGAACCCGGCGGAGCTCAGATATTTTTATCGGGAACTAATACAAATAAACTGACACCATCAACTATTGAAAATCTTGAGGAAGGACCATACCAGTTTACTTTGAAGCTTAGCGGATATTACGATACGACCTTCAATGTTGCCATTACAAGGAATCAACAGACAAATAAAGACATCGCATTAACTAAGGAAGTTACAACAGGAACACTTTATATTTCTTCATCACCAGCCGTGGCAAGTATATTTTTAAATGACAATAATACTGAAAAGACTACACCCAATACATTTTATGAACTCGACGAAGGATTTTATACAATAAAATTAAAATTAAATTTTTATAAGGATACTACTGTTAACGTACAGGTTGTCAGGCAACAATTAACATCAAAGGATATTATTCTTACTGAGGCGAATCCGGTTCAAATTGAAAAGATTTCCACGAGATTATACATTCAGCAGATACGGTTTACATTTTCTTTTAATCAGGATGTTTTACTTGATAAAGTAGAAATATTTGAACCCAATGGAGGTGGAAATCAAACATTCAATTATTCCAACCAGGAGATTAAAAAGGGAACCAATACAAATATATATTATCCAAAAGTTGTAAGGGGAACATGGAAACTTGTTTTCTATGGTGCTAAAGCAAAGGATAGTAAAACAGATTTTGTTGTTGAAGCAGATGTGGAAGTCCGTTGATTATAATTTATTTGGAATGCTTCTTCGGGTATTCAAAAAAGTTCAGCTCGCAATTTGAATCATTCAGATCAGACCAATTACCAATTTTACAATTCAAAGACACTATTCCGCAGGTAGGAATATCATATACATTTCCTGAAGTTAAAAAATTTGCCAGATCTGTCAAACCCGGATTGTGTGAGAAAAGCATAACGGTATTAAAACCATTATCGAATTGATGAATTACTTCCAGAATATCTTTTCTGCCTGCATCATATAATTCTTTTTTAACCAGGATTTTATTTTTTTCTATACCCATTTCATTACAAAAGATTTCTGCAGTTTTAAATGCTCTTTCTGCAGGGCTTGAAATTAGAAAATCCGGTTTAACATTTTTCTCTTTCATTATCTTTCCCATGAAAGGAGCGTCTTTTTCTCCACGTTTGTTTAATGGCCTCTCAATATCTTTAAGATTATTATTGTCCCAGCTTGATTTAGCATGCCTGACCAGATAAATATTTTTCATATCAAAACCAATTGTAATTCTTAAACAAAATAAACATTTTAGTTGATTAAAAAACAAGTAAATGTGAATATAATTATAGAATTATGTTTAACCCGAAACAAAAAATGTTTTTTTCTATAAAAACCAGGAATTCAGATTTATCATAAATTTCTTTAAATTCGTCACTTATAATTTGAGAGCATCTTGATTCGAAATTCTTCAATAGCAATTATTTTATTTCTATTATTCCATATATTCGGATGCAACAAAGGCTTAAGTCCGATCTCAGCAGAACAGAAAGCAGGTTTCAGCGGGACAATAACCTTCGTTGGAAATTGGCCGGAAGGAATAACAAGAACTCACATAGTAGTGTTTCAGCAAGAATTAAAATCCTCTACTGATTTTAATATCATAAATTTAAAATTTGTAAGTCTTGAAATACCGTACGGAGTTAAAACTTATAATTTCAGCTCAACTGATTCGTCTTATATTCCAATAGGAGCAGGCACATATGAATATGTTGCAGTAGCACAGTCAAAGACGCCTGATTTATCATTAAATAGGAGCGATTGGTCTGTCGCGGGTGTTTATTATGGTAATAATGATACTACTAAGCCGGGAATTCTGGAGATTCCCGAAAATACGCTTGTTAGAAATATAAATATTGTATGCAATTTTAATAATCCTCCGCCACAACCGCCCGGAGGCAATTAATGATCGATTACTGGAGAAATATTTTCACTAATATGTTATTTATAGAAAAACCATCCGGATTTAATAGAATACATATCACTAAATATTTTTTAATGTTAATTATCTTTTTTTCTATAAAAATATATTCTCAGAATTTTGAAATTAATGGTACTGTTAAAGATACTTCAGGCAATAGATTAAGCGAGGTTAATATAGTTGTTGTCGGTCAGGATATCGGAGCAGCTTCAAATGATGATGGATATTATTCTATAAGCAATATAAAACCGGGAAATTATCAGATTGAATTTTCAAGTATTGGCTATCAGCCTTATATAACAGGAATTAAAATACTAAATAGTTCTGTAACGGTTAATGCCATCCTTAAAGAAAAACCTGTTGAAACAAAGCAGGTAATTGTAACTGCGGGAAAACATGCACAGGAAATTTCGGAGCTTCCTGTAAGTGCCGAAGTAATCCCGTCAAAAGATCTGACAGAAAGAAATATTTCCAATTTAAGATATGCATTGGAATATGCACCTGGTGTTAATATGGTTGAAGACCAGGTTAGTATCAGGGGATCAAGCGGATATAGCAGAGGTGCAGGGACCAGAGTTTTGTTAGCGCTTGACGGAATCCCGTTTTATACCGGGGATACCGGTGAAATTATATGGGAGATTATACCGGTATCCGAAATTCAGCGGGTCGAGATTATAAAAGGTGCTGCAAGTTCATTATACGGCTCATCGGCTATCGGGGGTGTTATAAATGTTATTACAAAAGATATAACCAAAAAGCCTCTTACATATTTTAAAGCATATATTGGCAGTTATGATGAAACTTCCTATGATGAATGGAATTGGTGGGGAAAAGGAAAATATAGGCTTTTCAACGGGCTCACACTTTCTCATTCGAATACTTTTGGAAATTTCGGCTTCACTCTTGCTTTAACAAGGATTGAAGATTCGGGTTATAAGCAAAGCGGCTTTTTCAAAAGGTATGTCGGATATTTTAAAGGAAAATATAAATTTTCTCAGTTTTCCGATTTATCTCTTTTTGTAAATTCAATTAATCAGCGTAGCGGTAATTTTATCTACTGGAAAGATATCAATCATGCTTTGGTGCCGCCTGATGCAGACCAGGGACAAAGGACAATGTCAAACAGGTATATGTTCGGAATCATTTATAAAAATGTTTTCTCAAAAGATTTTTCAATAAATGTTCGTTCATCTTATTATAACACTAACTGGAGTGATCAGACAACTTCTCATAACTCATCCACGACAAATTTGTATCGTACCGAAATTCAGTCTAATAACAAAATATCGGATAATTTCATATTAACTTCGGGGATTGAAGGAACAGCTTCAAATGTTAATTCAAACATTTTTGGGAAACCAAATGCAAACGGATTTGGCGCATACTCACAGGCAGATGTCAAATTTAATTTCCCTTTATCTTTATCTGCCGGAGTAAGATATGATATAGATAAGATCAAAACCCTTGAAACTTTCGATGCTGTTTCACCTAAATTTGGCGTGAATTATAAGCTCTCCGATAAACTGATTTTTCGGTCTTCTTTAGGAACCGGGTTCAGAGCCCCGTCATTAGCAGAAGCTTTTACATCTACAACTGCCAGCGGTATAATCGTCAGACCCAATCCCAACATAAAGCCGGAGCATAATTTTACTTTTGAAATCGGTGCTAATTATCAGTTGTGGTCTAACCTTAATTTTGATGCTGCAATTTTTAATAATGAGTATTATGATTTCATTGAACCTGAACTTTTGGTTGACTCACTTGGAGGAAGCTTCGGACGTTTTGATAATATTTCACGTGCAAGGATCCAGGGATTTGAAATAGATACAAAATATAATATTATTCCCGACAAATTAAATCTTTCCTTAAGTTATACATATTTATGGGCGAGAGATATAAATACAAATAAAGCATTAAAGTACCGTCCAAGACATATGTTTTATGTAAATTTAGATTATAAATTATCTCCCTTCGAATTCGGAAGTGATTTCCGTTATTTAAGCAGAGTAGAGGAGATTGATAATTTGTCACAATTCATTACAGACGGCAATCGGAGAGTTGCTGTTTATGTCCTGGATTTAAGGGCCGGATATAATTTTATAACTTTTAATGTTCCGGGAAGATTATTTATAAATGTAAATAATGTTTTAAATTATTATTATGTAGAGTTAATTGGCAATATATCACCGATTCGAAATGCTTCTTTAAGCTTTGAATTGTTTTTTTAATAATTCAATTGTTAAATTGTTAAACGTTTAATGTTAAAATTCCATGTTGTTCATCCAACAATTAAACAATTTAGCAATTAAACATTTTTTTTATCACTAATATTATATTGAAATTAAGATCGAGTAATATGTTAATAGACACTCACGCACACTTGTTTCTTCCTAACTTTGAAAATGATGCTGATGAAGTAATCGAAAGAGCGCGCAATGATGGAATTGATTATATAATTGTTCCTGCTACAGATATTAAAACTTCTAACCAGGTACTGGATTTGTGCGATAAATATGATTTTATTTATGGAGCAGTCGGAGTTCATCCGCATGATACAAAAGACTGGAATACATCTCTTTTAAATGAAATTAAAGAATTAGCAAAGCATAGTAAGATTGTAGCAATAGGTGAAATAGGTTTGGATTATTATTATGATTTTTCACCTAAGGAAAAACAAATAGAAGCTTTTAAATCTCAAATTGATTTAGCTATTGAATTAAATCTCCCTGTTATAATTCATAACAGGGAATCAGATGAAGATATGCTGAAAATTATAAAAGAATACTGCGGCTCAGGGTTAAAAGCTCAGTTCCATTGTTTTAGTTCGCCTATTGAGTATGCTAATGAATATATAAGGATGGGACATTTTGTCTCTTTCACCGGGAATATTACATTTAAAAAAGCTGATAAGCTCAGAGATACATTGTCTAAAATATCTCTTGAACATGTAATGATTGAAACAGATTCTCCGTTTATGACCCCGGTTCCTCATCGCGGTAAGCGTAATGAGCCTGCATATATTAAGCTTGTTGCCGAGAAGATCGCAGAAGTTCATAATTTAAGTATGGAAGATATCTCACGTTTCACATCATACAATGTTTTTAGAATGTTTGGAATAGGAAGCAAACCCGGTACAAGCTTTACTTATAAAATTAAAAATTCCCTTTATATAAATGTAACCAACAGGTGCAACGCCGACTGTGTCTTCTGCGAAAGGAAAGGGGAAGCCGTAAGGAGCGGATATAATTTAAAGATGAGCAAAGAAATGGAACCTCCTGCGGAAGTTTATATAAAAGAGATTGATGATCCTAAAAGGTATGATGAAATAGTATTTTGCGGTTATGGTGAACCTACAATAAGGTGGGATGTTCTAAAGCAGGTCGCCGCTTACGTTAAAAAGAACGGGGGTAAAACCAGGCTTAATACAAATGGTCACGGTAATTATATAAATCATAGAGATATTACGCCTGAGATGAAAGGGAAAATAGATAAAGTCTCTGTAAGCTTGAATACCTCCGACCCTGAGGAATATGCAAGAATTTTTCAGGTCGATAAGAAATTATTTGATGAAGCAATAAAATTTATACAGGGCTCAAAAGAATATACTGATAAAGTTATTGTTTCAGTTGTTGATTATGGTAATGTTGATCAGGGCGAAGCAAAAAAGCTTACTGATGAATTCGGAGTAGAATTTAGAGTTCGTGAATATTATTAAAGTAATTTTTGCCGGTACCTATAGAGTCTCCGGCTCATTCATCTTCCCAATTATATAAATACTATGAATAATTTTAATAAACTTCTTATAATAATTTTCATTTATAATAATTTTGTGTTTCCTCAGGAAAATGCAAACGGATTAAAATACCGCCTGGATTCTCTTTTAACGGATCAGTTCTTTCAATCTGCTTTACCGGCTGTTGATATTTATGATCTGACATCCGGTGAAAGCTTATATAGAAAAAATGAAAAGATGCTTTATAATCCCGCATCGAATATGAAGATATTAACTACAGTCTCTGCACTATTATTTTTAGAGCCTGATTATAAGTTTTATACAACTTTATATTACTCCGGTAATATTTTAAATAATATATTATATGGAGATTTGTATGTGATAGGCAGAGGAGACCCGATCTTCTACAGCAGTGATCTGGATTCTCTTGTAAAAGAAATAAAGAAAAAGGGAATCCGGGAGATCAATGGAAATATTTATGCGGATATTTCCTGGAAAGATTCAGTGTACTGGGGAAATGGCTGGATGTGGAATGATGATCCTTCAACTGATGCACCTTATCTCTCCGCATTAAATATAAATGAAAATTCTATCGAAGTTTTTGCGTCTCCAACAAGTTTCGGTAAGAAAGCTGATATTTATTTAAAACCTGAAACAGGGTATGTGAATGTTGTAAATAAAACTATTACTACTTACAGCGATAGTAATGATGACTATGAAGTTACCAGGGATTGGATGAATAGAAAAAACACAATTATTGTAAGCGGTTTAGTGAGTAACAATGCAAGAAAAGATTCGGCTAATTTATGGCAGGGAGTTAACATTTTGAATCCTCCTATGTATTTTATGACGCTTTTATATGAAAATCTAATGATAAATAAAATTAAAGTTGATGGTACAGAAGGAATAAGATCAGTTCCCGAAAATGCTGTCCGATTTCTGAATTATTACCATACAATAGATTCCGTAATAGTAAATACAAATAAACCGAGTTATAATCTCGGTGCAGAGATGCTCTTATATGCTCTTGCTGCAAAAGACAGCGGCTGTCCTGCAATTGCCAAAAACGGGACAGCTTCTCTCAAAAAATTAATTTCCACTGTTGGTCTAGATCCCGAAAATTACAGTCTGGCTGATGGCTCGGGAGTTTCACGGTACAACCTGGTCTCTGCTGAATTAATTCTGTCGATATTAAAATATTTATACATGAATAAACCTGATATATATCAAAAATTTTACAACTCTTTGCCGATTGCAGGAATTGACGGTACTTTAAAAGAAGAATGCTGAATACTTCAGCGCAAAATAATGTACACGCGAAAACAGGCTCCTTAAGAGGCGTCAGTTCTTTGTCAGGTTATGTAACCTCAAAAAACAATCATGAAATTGCTTTTTCAATTTTAATGGAGAATTTTGTAGGAAGCAGCTCAAAAACCAGAAATATTCAGGATTTGATTTGTGAAATGCTTGCAGAATATAATTAAATAAATTTCAATCCGAATTGTTAAAGGTGATTTCTATTATTAATAGAATTTCCTTGAGACATGGTTTTAATTATAGTTATTAATCTTTTCTCATCAGCCAAGATTTTTAAAATGAAAAATTTAACCTATTTTATTTTCTTATCAATTTTTTCATTATTTGTTTCATCATGTTCAAAAGAAAAAGATCGGCCTTATGTTCCTTTATATGAGATAGAAACCAATGCTAAAATACCGGACTTTAATCCGGACTTTACTTATGAACAAATCGAGAAACAAGTATCTTTCGGACCAAGAAATCCCGGTTCAAAAGGTCATACAGAAGCACTAAATTACCTTCAAAATGAATTAAGCGAATATGCCGATGAAGTTAACCTGCAGCAGTTTTCCACTCAGGGATACGGCAATGAAAGTTTACAGTTAACAAATGTAATTGCAAAATTTAATCCTCAAAAAAAGCACAGAATTATTATATGTGCTCACTGGGATACAAGACCAAGGGCGGAAGAAGATAAAAATGTAAATCTTCAAAACAAACCTATTCCCGGAGCAAATGACGGAGCAAGCGGAGCAGGAGTAATAGTTGAGTTGGCAAAATTATTGAAAAATAACAAAATAACTTACGGCATTGATTTAATCTTATTTGATGGCGAAGATTATGGCAAACCGGATGATCTTGAGAAATATTCATTAGGTGCAAAATATTTTGCTGCAAATCTGCCCCGGGATTATCAGCCTGCATTTGCTGTACTTTTAGATATGGTTGGAGATAAGGATGCAAATTTTCCAATCGAAGGAAATTCGAAATTATATGCTCCGGAAATTCAAAGCATGATATGGGATTTAGCAAATCAAGCCGGTGCAGATAAATTTGTTAACAAAGATGAAGAGTCGATTTATGATGATCATATTGCTTTAAATGAAGCAGGTATTAAAACAGTTGACATCATTGATCTTAAATTGATCGGGGCGAACACTCAGATAGAAAGGAGAAATTATTGGCATACACAAAATGATACGATGATAAATATTGGTAAAGATACTTTAAAACAAGTCGGAGAGGTTTTAGCTAAGCTGATCTGGTCGATACGGTTTAATAATGTTTAACAAAGAAATTTTATAAGATAGCTTTCTTTAGCAGAATAATTAATCTGCCTGTATATCTAAAATAATTTGATAATTACTTCAACATTTGTATCTTGCAAAATATATATTCAATATAATGATCAATAAAGTCTGATAATTTTTACCCGTTAAATTAATCGGATATCAAGAGCTAAAATCATGCCTTTGAAAAACAAAAAATAACTGTTTTTCAAAAATACATAAATCCGGTAATTACAATTATTGGATTTGGTATCATTTATTTTCAAAAAAAAACACACACATACAATTTTATTATTCATCATTTCGTAGGGATAAGCATGATACTTTGCCTATACAAAAAATTGCTGATAGTTTTCTTTTTTATTTTTTCAATTAATCTGACGATCTTAAATGCCCAGCCCGTGGCAGACCGTTCAAGCATTACCGTTAAAAGATTAGCATCAGTTCAAATGAATTCTGTCAGAATTAAGAGAGATCCAACTTCAGGTAATTTGTATATATTACAGAATAACGGTGACATAAGGCGTGTAAACTTTGGGGCTGACAGCAGTGTTTCATTTACTTTGGTTTACACTACATCGGATCATAGATTAAGTGCTCCGCTCGGTATGGCTTTTGGGAAAGACGGCACAATGTTTTTAGCCGGTAATGAAATCAGCGATACTAATAGTTCATATGCTACTTGTGATATTGTAAAAGGAGTACCCGACAAACCCGGCAGCGAAAAAAGAACCTGGAGTTTCATAGCAACATCAGAAGAATATACTTTTGGCCATGTATATAACCATAAGACAAATGCTGTTGCTGTAGATCCGAATGGGAAATATATTTATATCAATAATGGGGCATGTACCGATCACGGAGAAATGAGGGAAGGTCATAGAGAAGTCGGATTAACTTCAATTATCTTAAAGCTGCCAGTTGATACAACTAATATCATGCTTAAAAATGACAGGAAGTGGCTTAAAGCTAATGGTTACGTAATGGCGGAAGGAATAAGAAATACTTTTGGTCTTGCTTATTCCGGTAATGGTGATCTATTCGGGGTAGAAAATTCAGACGACAGGGATGATCCTGATGAGATGAATTGGATTAGAGAAGGCCGTCATTATGGTTTTCCATGGATAATCGGGGGTGATGTAACACCGCAGCAATTCCCCGGTTACGATCCGCATACCGATCCGCTATTGAGCCCTAATGCATGGGGCGGCGGTAATGGAATGCTTTATCAAACCTACAGCAACGATTCGACATATCCGCCTCCTCCTGATAGTGTGGTTTTTACTCCTCCTATTCGCAGTATCGGACCTGATGCAGATAAGTTTCGCGATACAGCTACAGGAGAAATAAAAGATGCGAGCGATTTGGGTGATACAGTTGAAACATTCTCGCCTCATAGCTCACCGGATGGTATTGTCTTCGATAAAGACTCCATACTTACCGGAGACTTGAAGGGGGGAGCCTTCGTGGTTAGAATAAATAGCGGGGGACTGCTCGGTGCGCTTGGTGATACAGGCAATGATTTACTTCTTGTCTCTCTTATGAAAGTTAATGATCATTATGTCGCTAAAGTAACTCAATTAGTTAATAATTTTATTTCACCTTTGGGTATTGAACTGGTTGGAAATAAATTGTTTGTTATGGAAACCGGGTTGAATTACAACAATAATAATCCGAAGTTGTACGAAATCAATTTGCCCATGGAAGGACTTACTTCTGTAGAAAATGATAATAGTATTCTTCAAAAATTTGAATTGAGTCAGAATTATCCTAATCCGTTTAATCCTACGACACGAATAAGCTTTTATCTTCCAATAACTTCGGCAGTAAATTTGACTGTAACAAATATTCTGGGTCAGATTGTAGCTGAACCTGTTAGAAATCATGTTTATAGCAATGGAAAACATAATATAAGTTTTAACGGGATAAATTTACCTTCAGGTGTTTACATTTATACAATTAACGCAGTTAGCTTCAAGAAAAGCCGTATTATGGTTTTACTTAAATAGGTGTTGAAAAAAAAAGTCTGAAGGTAATTTTTGCTTTCAGACTTTTTATTAAAATCTTATAATGCCATAATAAAGCTTAAACTAATCGTATTCATTTACGATCTTCTCGGAATTTATATTGAATTTATTAATAATTTTTTGAAGGTCTTCGGTTAAATTTCTTAATCCCCAAATTGCAGATGTTACTTGATTTACTCTGCTTGCATTATCTTTTGAGACATCATTAATCAATAAAATACTTTCGTTAATGTGTTGAACACCTGCTGATTGTTCTTCATTTGCAGCGGCAACCTGCTCTATGATTTGAGAAACTTCAGTGATTGATTTAATTATATTATCCAGCGATACACCGGCCTGCTTGGCGTATTCACGACCGTTATTAACTTTATCCAGGCTTAGTGAAATAGATTTGATTGCTCCTTTGGAATCAAGCTGAATTTGTTTAATCATTTCAGCAATATTTTTGGTTGCTGATGTAGTTCTTTCGGAAAGCTTCTGCACTTCATCTGCAACGACAGCAAATCCTCTCCCGTGTTCCCCGGCTCTGGCTGCTTCAATTGCAGCATTTAAGGCCAGAAGGTTTGTCTGGTCTGCTATTTCATTAATCAATTCTACAATTTCACCTATTTCATTGCTGCTAACTTCAAGTTTTTTAATTGTTCCGGCAACATCATTAACAACATTACTTATTTCAGCCATACCTTTAATAGTTTTATTTACTATTTCACCACCTTCTGTTGCAGTTTGTGTAGCTTTGATGGAGACTTTTGCAGCTGTTTCCGAATTCTTACTGCTGCTGTTCAAGTTATATGTCATTTGTTCGACAGCAGAGACAACTTCTTCAGATCTTGAGCTTTGTTCAGATGTACCATTGGCAATTTCCTGTGCACTTGAATTAATCTGATTACTGGCTTCGGCAGTAGATTGAATTGCATTAACCAGATTTAATATAATTTTCCTGAAGTTTTCAACTGCTTTATTAAAACCTGCAAACAACCTTGCAAAAGAATCATTCGATTCTGTATTTATAACTGATCCCAGGTCACCTTCGGAAAACCTGTTCATATGCGATAACAGAATATCAAACCCGTTTTGAAGATATGCATGCTGTTCCTGAAGAACTTTTTTAGCCTCTTCATCTTTTTTGCGGCCTTCTGCTGCTAATCTTGAATTTTCTTCTTCAGCTTCTTTATTAAGCCTGATTTCATCTTCCAGCTTTTTATTTATTTCTTCAAGAGATTTTCTTTTCTTAATTGCTCTGTTAATCATATAATAGACTGTTCCGCTTAGAGCGAGAATAATTAATAATCTGAACCACCAGGTAGCCCAGAAGGGCGGTGTAATAATAATACTTATTGATGCTCCTTTATCATTCCAGACACCGTCATTATTTGATCCTTTTACTCTAAATACATATTCACCGGGATCCAAATTAGTATATGAAGCTGAACGCATATTGCCTACTTTGTTCCAGTCTTTATCAAATCCATCAAGCTTGTATGCATACTGATTTTTATCCGATGCTCTGTAGTTAAATGCTGTAAAATGAAAAGAGAAAACTGATTCCTTGTACGTCAGAGTGATGTTCTTTGTTTCTGAAATATCTTTTTTCAATGGAGAATCTTTTAAACCGGGGATTACTTTTTTATTGAAAATCTGGAAATCAATTATAACTACAGGAGGTATATATTTATTATCTTTAACCTTTTCGGGATCGAAATAATCAAAGCCGTTAACTCCGCCAAATAATATTTTCCCCTGCCTGGTTTTATAAAAGCTATTTATTACATATTCATTCCCCTGGATTCCATCCTGCTTTGTATAATTCTTAAAACTATTTTTTCGGGGATCGAACTTGGAAATGCCTTTATTAGTGCTTATCCATAAAAATCCATTATTGTCCTTTTCAATTCCTCTTATCGAGTTATTCGGCAGACCATTCTTTTCAGAATATCTTGTGATTATATTTTTTTCACGGTCAATTTTATTAAATCCGTCTATTGTTCCAACCCAAAGCACAATGCCGTCTTCATAAATAGCGGTTATGAAATTGGCAGATAAACTGTTTGAATTCTTTTTGTTACTGGTATAAGTAAATGTTTTTTTAGTGACAGGATTATATACGCATAATCCTTGCGTTGTTCCGCCCAGAATATTTCCTTTACTATCAACAACGACTTCTTCCAGATGATTAACCGGAATTTCTCCTGTACCTTCTGAATAGGTTGTAAAAAATTCTGTGTTGGGATTGAACATTGCAAGACCATCGGTAGTAGCCAGCCATAAATTCCCATATTTATCTTCGTCAATATCGAATACATTGTTGCTCTGTATTGATGAATTTTCTTTAGTAAAAGATTTAAAGTAGTTTCTGTTTTCATCAAAAAGACTGAGACCGCCGTCCCAGGTTCCAATCCATGTCCTATTTTTGCTATCAATAAATACGGTTAAAACAGCTTCCCGGTTTAGATTCGTGTTAGAAGTATTAAAATGTTTGAATACATTTGTTCCGGTGTTAAAAAGATCCAGTCCGCCTCCGTCAGTTGCTACCCATATATTTCCATCCTTTGTTTCAGCAAAATCTCTCACGGCATTTGTTGCAAGACTTCTGCTGTTCCCCGGAATATTTCTATAGCAGTTAAAGACCTGGTTAATATTATTTACATAATTTATTCCACCGGAAAAAGTTCCAAACCAAAGATCGCCGGAATTATCTTTATAAATAGAATAGATGGAATTATTATTAAGACTGGTAGTAACATCGGGATCATTTTTAAAGTGAAAAAAATGTTTACTGTTTTGGGGAAGATAATTGATACCGCCGTTTTCAGTTCCAATCCATAATCCTCCGTTATTATCCGGATATAGTGAAAGAATTAAGTTATTGCTTATGCTTTTGGCATTCTGCGGATCGTTTATAAAATTAGACAATGATTTATCTGACAAATTATTCAAGCTTGTGTATGCTAATCCGTATCCGTAAGTCCCAACCCATAGTATACCTTTTTTATCTTCAGTTATTGTTCTTACTTCGTAATTTGTTTTGGATTCGCCGTTTCTTTCTTTAATTGAAAAAGGTGTACAATTTATTTTATCAGAACTGACAAGATTTAAACCGTTTGATGCTGTACCTATCCAGACGTTCCCTTTTTTATCAACATAAGCTGCTTTAGCATAAAGATCATTAATCTTTTTGAAAGTTTTTTCCGAACGGTTGTATATAATTAATCCTTTACTTGCAGCAATCCATAAATTTTGTTTTTTATCTATGGCAAGCCCTCCGATTTCACTATTTATAATTGCATCGGGATAATTGGAAGTGGTGAAAGATTTGAATTTATTCTTATTTCTATCATAGCAGCATAATCCCTGATCAGTTCCTATCCATATAATTCCGCTGTTATCTTCCAGAAGACAGGATATTGAGTTGCTCTTAAGAGCATTACTATCGTTTTGATCCGGTTTATAAACTGTAAAGCTGTATCCATCGTATTTATTTAAACCGTCAAATGTACCGAACCATAAAAATCCAAGATGATCCTGCATAATACACTTAACATTTGATTGAGAAAGCCCGTCATCTGTGGTAATATGAGTAAATTTTAAATTATTATTTTGAGGCAGAATAGTTGTAATGAAGAGAATGAATACCGCCAGTAATTTCATTAATATCTCCGGATAATATTGTTACACATTATTATCGAGAAAAAATTGAATAATTAAAGGATTTTTGGGATTATAGAATGAATTTGATGTCTTGGCTGTAAATGAAAGTCTGGCAAAAAAATTTTACATTGTTTTTTAATTAAATAGTATATCTTTATTTTGAAGGGGCTAATAAAATTCATTAATTAATAAACAATTTTAATAATAGGTGAATTAATTCATACCTTTTAAATAAATTATACTGAGAATGCACCTTCATATTATCGATTTAGCTATTATAGGAACGTATCTTTTACTGACTCTCCTAATCGGTGTTTTCATTTCAAAAAGAGCTTCAAAGAATATTAATTCCTATTTCTTAAGCGGAAATAAAATTCCATGGTATGTCCTCGGTGTCTCCAATGCATCAAGCATGTTTGATATTACACATATAATCTGGCTGGTATCTTTCTTTGTTGTTTATGGTATGAAGAGCATGTGGATTCCATGGTTATGGCCGGTTTTTAACCAGATATTTTTGATGATTTATCTTTCTGCCTGGATAAGAAAATCAAATGTATTAACAGGGGCAGAATGGATAAAGACCCGTTTTGGAAATGACAGAGGTTCGGAACTATCGAGTTTAAGTGTCGTTATTTTTGCTCTCGTTAGCGTTATAGGCTTTATCAGCTATGCATTTAAAGGAATAGGAAAATTTTCTGTTGAATTTTTGCCATGGAATCTGTCACCTGATATATATGCATTAATTTTTATGGGTATTACAACTATATACGTAATTGCGGGTGGGATGTACAGCGTTGTTTTTACCGATGTTCTACAGTTTATAGTTTTAACAATAGGATCTTTTATTGTCGGATTTATTGCAATTAAGAATGTTTCACCGGAAATGATTCTTGCAGTAGTGCCTAAAGGATGGGAATCTATTTTTTCAGGGTGGCATTTAAATTTAGATTGGAGCGGTTTGCTTGCTTCTGCAAATACAAAAATTGCCGCCGACGGGTATTCGCTTTTTTATATTTTTATTATGATGATGCTCTTTAAGGGCTTGCTTGTAAGTATGGCAGGAGCAGCTCCCAACTATGATATGCAGAGGATACTCGCTACAAGAAGTCCTAAAGAAGCATCTTTCATGAGCGGTATAGTAACTCTGTTATTAGGCTTTCCTCGCTATTTTATGGTAGCCGGTATTTCAATTTTAGCCCTGGCTTTTTTCAGCCCGCAGTTTAATGCTATGGGTGCCAATATGGATTTTGAAAGGGTGCTGCCGTTCGTTATAAATAACTATATACCGGCGGGATTAACCGGATTATTAATAGCAGGACTTATTGCTGCTTTCATGTCAACATTTGATTCAACTGTCAATGCAGGAGCTGCATATATTGTAAATGACATATATAAAAAATATATCTACAAAAACGGCAGTGATAAAAACTATGTTTATGCGGGTTATATTGCTTCGCTTATAGTAGTTGTTGCAGGTATTTATCTTGGTTTTCATCTTGAATCAATTGATGAAATTACTCAATGGCTTTTCGCTGCTCTCTTCACCGGTTATGCAATTCCCAATATTTTAAAATGGCATTGGTGGCGATTTAACGGTTACGGCTATTTCTGGGGAATGTTGGGTGGTATTATCGGAGCCATAATCATTCCAAACATTTTCAGTTCACTAACGGCTTTACAGGCGTTTCCTTTTATAAGTATTGTCTCTTTCATTGGATGTATTGGCGGAACTCTTTTAACAAAGCCGCAGCCCATGGAAGAACTAATAAGTTTTTTTATGCAGGTAAAGCCATGGGGATTCTGGAAACCGGTTTATGAAGAAATTAGGGGAAAAGATCCTGATTTTAAAAGAAATATGCACTCCAAAAGAGATCTGTTTAATGTGGCAATTGGAATTATATGGCAATTCTCACTTATGGCTCTGCCGGCTTATATTATTTTGAGAATGGGAAATGAAATAGTGATTTTGTTAGTTATTGTAGCTTTTACTTCATACATCCTTAAAAAGAACTGGTATGATAAACTTGAAAATGAATAAAAACATTTGGGGTTATAATGATAAATAGAAAAATAGTTTTTAAAGAACCTGGAAAGGTTGAACTTATTCAGGAAGATTTTAATGAGCAGATAAATAATCCTGATGAAATTATTTGCAGGAATCGGTATTCTCTGGTTAGTCCCGGAACAGAATTAGCGTGTTTAGCAGGAATCGAATCCTGGTTTAAGCTGCCGGCTGTCCCGGGTTATATTGCAGTTGGTGAAGTATTAAAAAAAGGAGACAATATAAATAATGTTAATATCGGAGATATAGTTTATACTTTTGGTCCGCATGCTGAATATTACAAAATAAATATTAAAGCATTTGATACGGGGATGTGTATAAAGTTACCTGATGGTTTATCTCTTAATTTAGCACCCTTTACACGAATTGGGACAATTGCTATGGCTTCACTTCGGGTCTCCGATATTCAGCTTGGTGATTATGTTGCCGTTACGGGATTAGGACTGGTCGGCAACCTGGCGGCTCAGCTGGCTCAATTACAGGGCGCGGAAGTGATTGGAATAGATATCAATTCATCCCGGATCGATATTGCAGAAAAATGCGGAATTAAGAATGTTGTAAATTCTTCAAAACCAGGTTGGAAAGAAGAAATTAAAAAAATTACTAATGGAGATGGTGTCCATACTTTAATTGATGCAACCGGCATCTCCAAAGTTATTGCAGATTCTCTATCAATAATTTCTACTTACGGAGAGTCTATATTACTTGGAAGCCCCCGCGGAGCATATGAAACAGATGCAACTGAAATTTTTAATCACGTTCACTATATTCACAGGGGAAGTATTACTTTCAAAGGCGCCTTGGAATGGCGGTTCCCAACTTACCAGACAGAATATGTTAAACATTCAATTGAACGAAATTCAAAGGTTGTAATAAATTTAATCAAGAATAAAAGTTTAAATATTGAACCTCTTCTTACACATGAATTTAATCCTGAAGATGCTGCTAAAGCGTATGAAGGGCTAAAGAATAATCAGGATAAATTTTTAGGAGTTATTTTTAACTGGACAAATTAAACCGGAGCAAATCAAAATGACTAAAATTAAAATCGGAATTGTCGGGATGGGATTTATTGCCGACTGGCATTATAAAAGTTTTAAAATCAATCCCGATGCCGAAATAGTCGGAATGACACAGGATTTTTACGGAGATGAAAATAAGATCAATGAGATGAGAGCACAGCTCAAAGAAAAATGTACCGAATGGAATATAAAAGCTTATGATAATTTTGATGAAATGGTAAATGATCCCGGAATTGATGCACTCATTATCGGAAGTGTTAATCCGTATCACTATGATCAAATAAAAAAAGGATTTGCTAACAACAAATTCCTATTGGTTGAAAAACCTGTCGTTGTAGATCTTGATCAGATAAAAGAACTTAAAGATCTCATTTCAAAAAATAATTATAAGTTATTTCCCGGTCATAATTTTGTATATAGAAATGCAGTAATAAAAGCCAAAGAATTAATCGATGAAGGGAAACTGGGACAAATTATGCACGGCTCTATTCTTGTTACGCATACTATTAGCGAGTATCACCAGTACGGATGGAGAGGTAAAAAAGAACTCTCTGCCGGCGGCACTTTAATGGATAGCGGACATCATGTTGTGTACCAGTCAATTTATCTTCTGGGCGTTCCTTCAAAACTCCAGGCATACACATCTAAATTACGGCTTAAAAACATGGACTGTGAAGACATTGCACAGGTTAATCTTTTATATCCTGATGGTTCTATGGGATTTCTTATGCAGTCCTGGACTTCCAGCTTCGGCAATGATATAAACGGAATCAGAATTTTCGGTGATAAAGGTGAATTAATTATAACAGATGCATTGTATCTTAACGGAGAGAAAATCGATTCTGATACAGGGTATGAAAGCACATTTATCAACCAGGCAAAGGCTTTTACAGATTATATTTTGCATGATAAACAGCCCGTTTCAACCCTTGATGATGCAGAGAATTCTCTTAAAATGATTCTAGGGGCTTATGAAAGTGCTGAGAAGGGAATTGTAATCAATCTTTAGATATAATTTCTTATAAGTCCAATTAGATATATAAAACATGCTATCTATAAGATCCCGGCATCAGATAAAATGTTTTATCTTTCCCCAAATATCTTTTAATGATTTTTTAGGTTTTTTGCAAATAAAAATATCAACATTTTCATAAGACATACCATATTTACTGTAATGGGTTGCCGCAAGTTCGACATCATTAAAATATTCAGTGAGATCTTTAATATTGGAACCTATTACAATCAGAACTTTCCCGTTATAACCTTCCGGATAACCCCAGATCCAGTAGTTATTATGTGATGAAATGGCAGGCGGCAGATAATATTTCTTCCTGTAGAAATCTACAGCACCTGCTTCGCCATAATTTTGCCCGAAAATTAAAGCTTCCTTTTTTTCTTTAGGTGATAATTTATTATAAGCCAAAGCAACTTTTTTCACCATATCCTTCCAACCGAACCTGTCTGCATAAAATTGAGGGAGAAGCCCTAATTTTGATCTTTCCCCGCTTTCCGGTTTAATTCCAAGTGTTTCCGAATATTTAATAAACGTATCGACATTTAAAATCGGTATTGAAAAAGGTGCTGTAAAAAAAACAAACGGAATAATTACAAGTACTAATATAAATCTGACAAAATTCTTTAAATATTTTTCAATTAAATAATCCGCACCTACTACACCCGCAGCTAAGATTACCGGGAATAATACACCCATGTAATAAGGTTTGCCGTTATCAAAAGCAAAAACCAAGAAGACGGAAATGAATATCCATCCTAATAGTTTGTATGTTCTTCCATCTTTATTAAAAAACAGGAAATAAATCGCAGTAAATGGGAAAAGAATAAAAGCGGGATTTAATTCCATTAAGGAACCTAAACTAAATTCCCCGATACTCATCGGTTTATTCTTATATGCAGCAGCATTACGCATGAATTCAAGTGTTGGAAAATTGTTGGCAAATTGCCAGACGATATTCGGAAGGAATATTAATAATGCTATCGCAGCACCTATCCATATCTCTTTTGATTTTAATTGATTCCTGTATTTTGTTAAAACCAGACCAACGGCGAGTCCAAATCCTAAAAATAAAAATGTTAATTTATTTTGAAGACCAATACCAAACAGTAAACCAATTACTAACCAGTACTTCGGATTATTAGTATTTATTAATCTAATAAGAAAATAAAACATTAAAGCTGATAAAAGAATATCAAATGAATTCATGGAGAAATAACTGCTGACCCCCAAGATTACTCCTGAGAAGATTACAAGGAATCCTGTAAAGATCTGTGCGAATTTACTTCCATGCATTTCGCGGACAATCAATCCTGAAACAATAACTATAGCAGAACCAGCCAGATAAGAAAATATCCTGATTCCGAAAATTGATTCTCCAAACAATGCTCTTGACAAAGCAAGAATAATTGCTGATAACGGCTGAAGATCTACATACCCAAATGCAAGATGTTTGGAAACTTCAACATAATAATATTCATCCCTGAACAAACCGTAATTACCGGCAAAAATTAAAAGGAGCATTAACTTAAATAAAGCTAAATATATAAGGAATGCATTGGTAGATGTAAGATCTTTTTTTGAGAGGGATGATTTCATTTATTCACTCTTGAATTTTACTTTTAAGCTGTCCATAAAAATTGATTGACAACCTTAAATATATACAAAGATTAAAGCTTTAAAAATATTATTTAAGGACTAAATTGAGGATTACTGGTATCAGAAAATAAAATGTTAAACGAAACAGATAGAATATTAATTTTGACACAATAAGTTTAGTACTTAATTTTATAAAATAATTTTAAGAGCAGATCAAAGAAGGGAGAAAATCATTATGAAAATGGTATTATATATTATTTTTATAATTTATAATGTTTCAATATTGTACGGCCAGGATATTGAAAGGGATAGAAATATTGTTAAACAAATTGCCGGTAATATAATTGAAAACACAAGTTATAGTTTTGTTGATGCTGCAAACAATTCAGAGTACTCTTCAACCGATGAAATTCCACCAAATGCAAGTGTTAGATTGAAAAGCACTTATGAAGAGTGGCATTACACCGACGGTGTTATTAACACGGCAATGATAAATCTTTCCGGTTTACTCGGCGACAAAAAATATTTTGATTATGCTGCGAAACATATTGCCTTCGGCATGGATAATTATAAATATTTTCAATCAAGGTATAAAGGGGATGCAGCTTATTATAATTATCCTCTCGGACAATTATTTACAATGAAAGAACTTGATGACTGCGGGGCAATGGGCGCCAGCATGATTGATGTATACCAGAAAGTTAAACGCGATGATTATTACCAATACATTAAAAAGACTGCCGAACATATTTCAAAAGTTCAGGATCGTTTAAATGACGGCACATTAGCACGCAAAGGCCCGCACAGGATGACTATTTGGGCGGATGACCTGTATATGAGCGTACCTTTTTTGGCACGTATGGGAAAACTAAGCGGCGATAATAGATATTGGGATGATGCTGTTAAGCAGGTTATTAATTTTACAAAGTATTTGTGGGATGAAAATGAACAGCTTTATTATCATTGCTATTATACTGATCTCAAACGTAACGGCGTAGCACATTGGGGAAGATGCAACGGCTGGGTAATGATGGCACAGGTTCAGCTTTTAAACCAATTACCGGAAGACTATCCACAAAGAAAAATTCTTATTCAGAATTTAGAACGTCAAATACTCGGGGTTGCAAAATACCAGGGTGGCAACGGACTTTGGCACCAGATAGTTGATAAGAACGATTCATATTACGAATCATCATGCAGCGCTATGTTTATTTATTGTATAGCCAGAGCCGTTAACCAGGGATGGATTGATGCAGGATACGGTTCAATTGCCTTAAGAGGCTGGGAAGGACTTTTATCAAATAAAATTACTTTTGACGGAAAAGTAAATGATATTTGTATAGGAACCGGTATTGAAGAAAATCTTGTTTTTTATTACAAGAGACCGGTACAATTGAACGACAAGCACGGACTCGGTTCTGTTATCGACGCCGGAATTGAGATTATAAAACTAAAAGAAAATCTTAAGAAAAATTAATTCATTACAGCTTGAACTTCGTTTTTAGTCCCGGCATCGAAAAGAGGAATAACATTTCCTTCTATTTCTTTACCATTTACAACTAACTTCTTAATTCCTTTTGATATATGATCAGGATTTGAGATTTTTATAATATAGTTTGCGCCTCTGAATTTTCTGCTGATTTCAAAACCATCCCATTCTTTTGGAATACATGGTTCTACTTTCAACCCGCTATATTGCGGTTGAATTCCTAAAATATATTGAGTGATCGCATAATAATTCCATGCAGCTGTTCCGGTCAGCCATGAATTTTTTGCTTCTCCTGGTTTAAAAGCATCTTTACCTGCAATCATCTGGGCATAAGTATATGGTTCAGTTTTATGTAAATCGCTTATTTCTTCAAGATAAGATGGAGCAATTTTACTATAATATTCAAAAGCCCTGTTTCCATTTCCTGCCAGGGTTTCACCGATCATTATCCATGGATTATTGTGGCAGAAGATCCCGGCATTTTCTTTATAACCCGGCGGATATGTAGAAATTTCCCCCATGTTCAGATAATATTTTGTAAAAGCAGGATTAAGCAGAACGATACCAAATTTGCAATCGAGATATTTTTTTACCGAATCCAATGCTTTCTGAGCTTTACCATCATCAAGACCAACACCAGCCATGATGCAAAATCCCTGGGATTCTATAAATATTTTTCCTTCTTCATTTTCTTTGCTCCCGATTTTCTGTCCGAAATAATCGTAAGCCCGTAGAAACCATTCGCCGTCCCAGCCTTCTTTTTTAATTACAGCCGCCATTTCATTAATATGTTTTTTAGCTGCTTCTGCTTCATCTTTCTTGTTTAAAACACTGCATAGATTTGCGAATTCATTTCCATAAACCACGAATAAGCCGGCAATCATTAAAGATTCGGCGGATCCGCCTTGTTTATTCTCTGTTGTCTGGAAAGATTCATCCGGGTTTTTAGAAAAGCAATTTAAATTCAAGCAATCATTCCAGTCTGCCCGTCCTATTAAAGGTAATTTATGCGGTCCCAGATTATTTACTACATGATAGAAAGAACGTTTTAGATGCTCGAACAGTGATTCGGATTTTGAAGCATCACTGTCAAACGGAACCTGCTCATCGAGAATAGACCAATCACCGGTCTCCTTAATGTAAGCTGATGTAGAAAGTATAAGCCACATAGGATCATCATTAAAATTACTTCCTACAGCATAATTACCTTTTTTAGTTAACGGCTGATACTGATGGTATGCACCGCCGTCTTCAAATTGAGTTGCGGCGATATCAAGAATCCTTTCGCGCGCCTTTTCGGGAATCTGGTGTACAAAACCAATCAGGTCCTGATTAGAATCTCTGAATCCCATTCCACGTCCGATACCGCTTTCAAAATATGAAGCACTTCTGGACATATTAAATGTTACCATACACTGGTATTGATTCCATATGTTAACCATTCTATCTAATCTATCGTCATGGCTCTTAACCCGGTAAACGGATAATAAATCGTCCCAATAATTTTTAAGTTCAATAAATGATTCTTCAACTCTATCCGGAGTTGAAAATTTATATATTAATTCTTCGGCTTTCTCTTTATTAATAATTCCTTTTGATTCCCACTTTTTATCATCTTCATTTTCAACATAACCAAGGATAAAAATATATTCTTTTGATTCTCCGGGTTTAAGATTTAATTCAATATAATGTGAAGCAATAGGAGACCAGCCGTGAGCAACTGAATTTTTAGGCTTGCCCTCAAATACTATATCCGGTTTTTCAAACCCGTTATATAATCCTATAAACGAATCACGGTCAGTATCATATCCGTTAATTTTAGAATTAACCGAATAGAAAGAGTAATGGTTTCTTCTTTCCTTATATTCTGTTTTATGATAAATAACAGAATCTTTTATTTCAACTTCTCCTGTTGAGAAATTTCTCTGGAAATTGGTCTGATCATCAAGGGCATTCCACAAACAGAATTCAACAAATGAAAAAAGTTTCAGCGACTTATTTTCTTTACCATGATTTGTAAGTTTTAATTTCTGAATTTCACAATTTGTTTTAACAGGGACAAAGAAAAGGACTTCTGCTTCAACAGAATTTCTTTTCCCTTTTATAATTGAATAACCCATTCCATGCCTGCAGGAATAATCTTCAAGATCAGCTTTTACAGGTTTCCAGCCAGGTGACCAAACATCGCCGTTATCATTTAGATAAAAATATTTACCGCCGTTATCTACCGGAACATTATTATACCTGTATCTGGAAATTCTTCTTAAAAGTGCATCCTTATAAAAGCTGTAGCCGCCTGAAGTGTTGGAAATCAATGAAAAGAAATCATCGCTTCCGAGATAATTAATCCATGGATAAGGGGTTTGAACTTCAGTGATTACATATTCTTTATTTTTATCATCAAAAAAACCGTATTTCATAATTGTATACCTATAATTTTAGATAAAAAAGTTGATTACAGAGTTTTGTTCAAACCCTTTTCATTGTGGTCGAACAAAAATAATAATTTTTAAATAAATACCTGAATAAATCCGTTTCAAAAAAAATTCTTAATTGTATAAATAGTCTTAGTTCCTTAATTTAGTTCAGCTTAAATTCTAATCAATATTAATTAGACTGACGAATATTATGATAGGGGCAATAACTAAATATTTCTTTCCTAAATGATAATTATAATTGAAATATTTATTATAACTTTATAAAAGGAGGGACAATTATTTGAAAACAATAATTTTACTGATAGTGATATCTTTATCTGTATTGACCTTTCCACAGAAATTCAAAAATCTTGCACCAACTCCTCCTATGGGATGGAACAGCTGGAATACTTTTCAAACAAATGTGAATGAACAATTGATTAAAGATATGGCCGATGCCTTAATAAAAAGCGGAATGAGAGATGCCGGTTACAATTATATTGTAATCGATGACGGATGGGAAGCAATGCACAGAGACAGCTGCGGAAATCTTGTTCCTGATCCCAAAAAATTTCCTCATGGAATGAAAGCTCTGGGAGATTATCTCCATTCAAAAGGATTCAAGTTCGGCATTCATAATTGTGCCGGCTATACAACCTGCTCCGGTTATCCCGGGGGACGCGGTCACGAGTTCCAGGATGCAAAAACCTACGCATCGTGGGGTGTGGATTATTTGAAATATGATTGGTGTGATCATGGTACGGCAAATGCCGAAGAGACTTATACTACAATGGCTCGTGCGCTTTATGCCGCCGGGCGTCCAATTGTGTTCAGTTTGTGTGAGTGGGGGAATAATCAGCCGTGGTTATGGGGCGGTAAAATTGCCCAACTTTGGAGAACAACAGGTGATATCACCGATTGTTATGATTGTCAGGATATTTATGCAATGGGCTGGAAAATTATTTTGGATCAGCAGGCTGAATTAGCAAAGTATGCCGGCCCGAATCATTGGAATGACCCGGATATGCTGGAAGTTGGGAATAAAGGACTTTCGTTAGATGAATCTAAAGCACATTTCAGTCTCTGGTGTATGCTGGCCGCTCCTTTAATGGCCGGTAACGATGTAAGGCATATAGCAGATAATGTAAAAAATATTTTAACAAATAAAGATATTATTGCAATAGACCAGGATACACTTGGTATGCAGGCAACCAGGTTTATGCAGCAGCCGGGTAAAGAGATCTGGACTAAGAAACTATCGAATGGAGAATGGGCAGTCGGTTTTTTTAACTCAGGTAAAGATGAAATGGAAATGAGAATAAATTGGAGTTACCTCAGCTTCTTAAATGGCAAATATAATATCAAGGATTTATGGCTTCATAAAGATATCGGAACAACCGATACCAATATGAACTTTAATATTCCGTCTCACGATGTAGTTTTAGTGAGACTAACTCCAACGTTGTAATGCTGATCAGGATAGAACATGGATTAAACGGATAATCATGGATATTAATTTCTTTTAACGCAATAACCAGGATAAAAGATGGATTGAACCAATAATTGCGGAAATAAATTATTTTATTTGTAGTAATCAATTAAATCAGTTTTATCTATTTTCTATTTCGTAAATCAATTTATAAATAACTTATAGAAATCATGAAACACAAATTGTTTACTTTTCAAATTTTATTATTAACCATCTTTTTTTCTTCTCTGTCATTTTCACAGGAATATAATCTTTCATCTCCTGATAAAAAGAATGAAATTAAAATAAATTTAAGAGGAAGAAATTTCTTTCTCGGTTTATTCTAATAATAATGAGCTGATTTCATCATCGCCGGTTTCTTTAATACATATTGATATTATTAACAAAATTAATTAAAGAATAAAAAAATATTTATATTATAGAAAACTAAATCAGTTTTAATCAGTTTAATCCGTGTTCCATTTAAAAATATTCAGAAGATAAATTGAAACAATATAAAGAATTCGAAATTAAAACCACTCCTTTTAACCCTGATATCTTAAGCGGATTTCTATGGGAGCTGGATATTTCCGGTATAAATGAAGAGGATGATGTATTAAAGATATTTACGGATGAAAATTCTTCAGTTACCAAAGAGGAAATTGTTATTCAATTAAAAAAGCTTATCGAAAATAATATAATTAAATCATATGATATTATTGAACAAAATCATGAATATAAAAACTGGAATGAAGAATGGGAAAAGGGATTAAATATTATTGAAGTTTCTGATCATGTAGTGATTAAACCGTCTTTTAAAAATTACAAAAATGAAAAAGGCAAAACTGTAATTACAATTGACCCAAAGATGTCTTTCGGGACAGGGGAGCATCAGACAACCAAACTGATGATTCAATTAATGGAAAAGTATTTAGAAAGAGATATGAAAGTTTTAGATATCGGAACCGGAACCGGCATTCTCTCGATAGCTGCAGTCAAGTTAGGTGCTGCTTATGCGGTAGCTATCGATAACGATGAATGGTGTCTTGAAAATATTCAGGAAAATTGCAGATTAAATAATGTATCAGATAGAATTGATATAAAGATATCCGAAATAGAGTCGGTTCAGGAGAAAGGATTTGATTTGATTTTGGCAAACATTCAGAAAAATGTTTTAGTAAACATTGAAGGTCAAATAGTTAAAAGGCTAGAGAAAAACGGTTTAGTAATCTTATCCGGACTCTTAAATGAAGATGAAAAAGATATAATGGAAAAATATAATGGATTAAATTTGATCGATAAAAGACTGATGGGGGAATGGCTGGCGTTAGTGCTTCGAAAATAATCGATGAATAGATGAATGTTTGAATGGTATCCTTTCCGGGATGCAAATTCCATTTTCCATTTACCATATTCAGTTTTACATTTTTGATTATTGGATTTGCCGTGCTAAGTCTGAACAGTATTCTTTTTTTTCATCCATCTATTCAAATCATTCAATTCTTCACACTTCTGTTTAAATTTTTTCTCACCTGTTATGAATCCTAATCTATTTTTTTGAATCATATACTAATTAAAAATAAAACAGTATATTATTATGGAAAATCAACCAAAAGTAATTGTATTCTCAACGCCCACCTGCAGCTTTTGCAATGCTGCAAAAAGATATTTCAGGGAACGAAATGTACGCTTTACCGATGTGGATGTTTCGAGAGACCAGTCTGCTGCACGGGATATGATGCGCAGAACAGGACAAATGGGTGTGCCTGTAATCATTATAAACAACAGATCTATTGTAGGTTTTGATAAACCGAAAATCAACCAAATGTTAAACTTAAAAAATTAAAAGAAAAGCTATGAAAATTAAACCATTAGATGATCGTGTTTTACTGGAACCCGCAGTAGCGGAAGAAAAAACTGCATCGGGTATTATTATTCCTGATTCAGCAAAAGAAAAACCAAGAATAGGAACAGTAGTCGCAGTTGGTACAGATGAAGATTTAAGAGAAAAAGTTAAAGAAGGCAATAAAGTCTTGTTCGCAAAGTACGGCGGCGATGAAGTTGAAATGAACGGGAAAGAATACAGGATACTGCAGCGTTCCGATATACTTGCTGTTGTGGAAGAGTAGTACAATTTCCGGAGTAGTGGAATATTGGAATGACATTCCATCATTCCATTACTCTAATTTTTACAAACGAACTCTCTCACAAACTCAACAATTTGTATTCTGTTTATAAATTATTTCTCCATCGAATACAGTCATATCAATTTTAACATCTTTAATCTTTTCCGGGGGTATCTTAAAAATATTTTCACTTAAGACAACAAGATCAGCAATTTTGCCCTGTTCAATGCTCCCTTTAATATCTTCTTCGAAAGAAGCATAAGCATTATTTATTGTGTAGCATTTAACAGCATCTTCTACAGGGATTTTTTGTCCCGGTATCCAGCCGCCGGGATTTTTATGATCCGAAGTGTCTCTTGTTACCGCAGCATAAATTCCATCAAGAGGATTTAACGGGACAACCGGCCAGTCGCTGCCAAAGCACAGCACAACATTATTATCCAACAAAGTTCTGAAAGGAAATGAAAACTTTATTCTTTCTTTGCCAATTCTCTTTTCGGCATAAGAACCATCAAAATATAAATGGAAAGGCTGACACGAAGCAATTACTCCTATGCTTGAAAACCTGGGGATATCCTGAAACCTTAAATGCTGTGCATGTTCAATCCTGAATCTTCTATCCCGAACAGGATTTTGTTTCTTTATTTTTTCATAAATATCAAGTAAATATGCATTTGTTTTATCGCCTATTGCATGTGTTGAAATTTGCAGCTTTTGTTTATCGGCTTCTTCCGCCCATTTTCTAAGATTGCCGTCAACTAAAATATTTTGGGGCAAACCTGATGTAGAATCATTTTCGTAAGGTTCAAAAAACCAGGCGGTTTCTGCGCCAAGAGAACCATCAGCAAATGCTTTTAAAGAATTGAATTTTATTTTATTGCTTTTACATAACCCCTGGCTTATTTCTTCATCAAGATCTTTGTAATTATTTATCGGCAGTATTGTATATATGCGGCATGTTAATTTACTATCTCTCTCCAGTTGAAGATAAGTTATCAGTTCATTTCTGTTTGTAATATCATGTACACTTGTAATGCCGTTCCTTTTTGCCTCTTCAAGTGCGATTAATGCGGCCTGATATTTACGACGGCCGGAAGCTTCCGGAATAACTTTATATATCAAACTCATTGCATTATCTTTTAAAATACCTGTTAATTCTCCTTTTTGATCTTTACAAATCTCTCCGCCGGGGGGGTTATGAGTATTTTCATTTATATTAGCTAATTTCAGGGCGTAAGAATTAGCCAGACCTATATGTTTATCCATTCTTTCAATAAATACAGGTATACCGGGGGTAAAAGGATCTATCATTTCTTTATTCGGGAGTAACTTCTTTTCCCATTGCTCGTGATCCCAGCTTCCGCCTGTAATCCACTCATCATTTTTATTTTTAATATGATCTTTTAAGATTCCAATAAATTCCGATACCGATTTTGCACTTCTAAGGTTTAATCCGGATAAATAATTCCCGCCGTTTATAAAATGAACATGAGCATCAATAAAACCGGGAAGCATTAATTTTCCCTTTAAATCAATAACTTCGGTATTTCTATTGACTTTTGATTTGGCTTCTTCATTACTGCCTGTATATAATATCTTATTTCCTTCAATAATAACTGCTTCCGTTAAAGGCTTTTTTTCACTAACTGTATATATAAATCCGTTAATAAATGCTTTTTTCATATTCGGGTAAATAATTAATGATAATAATCTTAATTGACTTTGAAGTTACATAATTAAGAAATAAAATGATGAGATTTATAGTAAATAGAAAAATGTTTAACTCTAATAGAAGGATTAAATTGCTGCAATTCTTTATTTTTTTCTCAAAATGATTTTCTTTTATAAATTATTTTAAGTCATAAGGATAATTTGTTAAAGATAGTTTAATAATTGTATGAATTTTTTTTAGATTTATATTCCAAAATTATTTTATTTAAATATATATAAATAATTATGAATCTTGATGTACTTGTGTTTGCTGCTCATCCCGATGATGCAGAATTATCTATGGGAGGAACTATTGCTAAATTAGCTTCTCAAAATTTTAAAATAGGGTTAATCGATTTCACCAGGGGAGAGCTGGGTACCAGGGGAAGTGCCGATATAAGGCAGAAAGAGGCATTTCAGGCTGCTCTTACTTTGAAGATAGCAGTAAGAGAAAATCTTAATATTCCTGATGGAAACATCGAAAAAAATCAGCAGAACCTGGTAAAGGTAATTATGGCTATCAGGAAATACAGGCCAAAAATAATCTTCGCTCCGTACTTTAATGATCGACACCCTGATCATATTGATGTAAGCATGCTTGTAAAGCAGGCAATGTTCTCAACAGGCTTAATTAAAATCAAAACATTTGATAAGGAAGTAGCCCAGCCGGCTTTTCGCCCGAATAAACTTTTTTATTACATGCAGACATATACCTTTGATCCAACTTTTATTGTGGATGTAAGCTCCTGTTTTGAGATTAAAATGAAAGCAGTAAATTCTTATTCTTCACAATTCTTTAACCCCAAAAGCCCTGAACCGGAAACTTTTATAAGCAAACCCGGCTTTATTCAGTATATCGAATCTAGAGCTCAGTTTTATGGCTTTCAAATCGGGAAGAAATATGGTGAACCTTTCTATTGTGAAGAAAAAATTGAATTTGAGCCTGGCAGTTTATTGTAAAAGAAATAATATTCGGAAATCATTTTCATCTTTCCTGATTTTTTCCGGAAATATTGATTATTTAATTTCCGGCTCAAATTTTATTAGTTTCGATTTTGGAAGAAATCCTATATTTTACCCGCAAATAGTTCTTTTGGCATATTAAATGTTATTAGAATTTATTGGATTTTAAATTTTCTTTTTCATATTATTACATTATGTCTATTGGGGTAAGTGCTTAAACACATTCCGAAATTTCCTTTTTCTATTTCAATAAGTATATTTTATATTAAATTGAGTAAATTTTAATAAAAGGTGAATATCATGAAAAAACGAATCTACCTGCAGAGAAGAGTGATTTTTACTTCACTTATGTTTTTATCATTGAGTTTTGCTGCCCTGGCACAAACTACTGATATACCTGTAGTAAGTGCTCCAATTGATAAAAATGACATGATTCCTGAAGGCTGGTTCAAAAGCGGGACAGAACCCCAGGATTACTTAATAGGAATAGACAGGGATATGAGTGAAAACGGCGGTTCATCTGCCTTTATAAAATCTAAAGAACTAAAACCATCCGGATCATGTGATCTTATGCAGGAAATTAAAGCAGATAATTACCGGGGTGAACGAGTAAGATTAACTGGTTATGCCAGGACAAAGTTTGTTTCATACTGGTCAGGTTTGTTTATGACAGTAGAGGATGCTACAGGAAGAACAATTGCATTTGATAATATGCAGAACAGACCCGTAATTGGTTCATCCGATTGGATTAAATATGAAATCGTTCTGGATGTTCCCCGAAATGCCGGCAGGATTTTATTCGGTGCTTCTTTACACGGAAAAGGAGAAATATGGATTGATAATTTTAAATTGCTTGTAGTTAATAAAAATATTCCATTAACAGACCTTAGCGGAAAATTACCTAATGCACTTTATCCCGATAATATGAATTTCGAAAAATAATCTGAAAATATTTAACCCTTATCCTGTTTATCCTGATAAATCTGTTGTTGATCTTCTGCTCCATTCTTTAACCTGATAACGGATATAACATTTCCTTTATTGTCTAATACAATTAAAAGTGAATTATTGTCGTTACCTTCAGCAGAATGGATTGACTCATATAATGAAGAGTGATGAAAATCAATCAGATCCTGGTTTAATGTATAAATGTCAGACTGGTCTGCTGTTGGAGTATAAATATTTGAATTATCCGACTGGGGAAAATAAACATCCGGATAATATATTTGTGAATTGAAATTATACAAAGAACTGCTGCTCTGGGCATTTGAAACACTGCTGAAAAATAGGAATAAAAATAATGTTGATATTGCAGCTGCAAATAAGCTGCCTCTATTTAGTCGCATCATTTTACCACCTTTGTTTTTAATTACTCGTACATATTATATTTAGCATTAGATTAATATCAAATCTCAATAATCACATATGCTTAGAGAATTTTGATATAATTTAAAATTGAATTAAAATTCTAGTTATGAATTTTTTAATTTATATAAGAAAAAGAACATTCAAGCTCTTAACAATCTGTCTGTCGTTATTGTTTCTTTTTAATATCCTGATTTCCTTTTCAGCTTCCGCAACTAATATTAAGAAAACGGAAGATCAAAACATTGTCTTTCTGGACCTAAGCTCAAGTACAAATATCTTAATAAATAAGATAGAGACCGACAAGAGAATTCTTGATAAAACTACGGGAGTAGAATATATAAGAGTTTATTTGGATTCTTTAAACATTGTTTTTAATAAATATCATGCCTCAATTAAAAACAGCCTGAGCAAATCTAATTCTTCACGCCCCTTTATAACCGTTGTATATTCAACAGATATCTGACCAAAGTAATTCCTCAGCAAAAATTATTAAATATTTTTTCTAAAATTAAATTTTAAGGAATTACTATGGAACCGGATAATAAAGAAGATAATAAATCAAATATGCCGTTTTATTTCTTTGTAGGAGTTTTTTCAATAGGATTTTTAGTCGGTTTGGTTTATATATTATATTCAATGTTTTTTTCATAATTTTATTGCATACTCCAAATTTTAATAAATTTTTTCTATTTTGCGTTCATATATCCCGAATCTTTCGGGACACTCCAAATTTTAAATTAAAATTCTGCAGGAGAATTTATGTCCCAGAATAATGAAAGAGAACAATGGGGGAGTAAAATAGGATTAATTTTAGCAGTTGCCGGTAATGCTGTAGGATTAGGAAATTTTTTAAGATTCCCTGTTCAGGCGGCACAAAACGGCGGCGGCGCCTTTATGATCCCTTATTTTATTTTCTTTCTTATATTGGGAATCCCTTTGATGTGGATAGAATGGGGGATTGGGAGACACGGAGGTAAATATAACCATGGCAGTGCACCTGGTATGTTTGATGTTTTGTGGAAAAATAAACTTGCCAAATATTTTGGAGCACTGGGTTTGTTTATTTCACTGACAATAATGATCTACTATACTTATATCGAATCATGGACGCTGGGTTTCAGCTTCTTCTCAATTACTAAAAGTTATTTTGATATGGAAAGTTTTGAAGCTATGAAAACTTTCTTATACAGCTTCCAGGGTAAAGAGACCAGCATACATTTTACGTCAATTCTCCCATCATATTTATTTATGCTGATAACTTTTGCGATAAACTTTTGGATACTTTATAAGGGTATCTCAAAAGGAATTGAGAAACTTGCCAAGATTGCTATGCCCCTTTTGTTTGTTTTTGGAATTATACTTACGGTAAGAGTTCTAACACTCGGAACTCCAAATCCTGCTCATCCGGATAATTCTATTATTAATGGTTTGGCTTTCATGTGGAATCCAAAATTCAGCAGTCTCGGTAATCCGGATGTGTGGCTTGCTGCTGCGGGTCAGATCTTCTTCACATTATCTGTCGGTATGGGAACAATACAGGCATACGCAAGCTATTTAAAGCCCAAAGATGATATAGCTCTATCGGGATTAAGTACATCTGCTACGAATGAATTTGCCGAAGTAGTTTTAGGCGGTTCCATTGCAATACCTGCAGCAGTTGCTTTTTTCGGCCTTACAATGACTACTCAAATTGCCAACGGCGGTGCATTCGATCTCGGCTTTGTATCTATGCCGCTTATATTCGAACAAATTCCTTTCGGTTCTTTCTTCGGATTTATCTGGTTTTTACTTTTATTTTTTGCAGGCATTACTTCTTCGGTGGCAATGGGACAGCCGGTAATTGCTTTTATGGAAGATGAATTTAAAGTTTCAAGGAAGAAAGCAACAGCTATTTTGGCGGTCGTTGTTCTTATTGCAGTCCAGTTTGTAATATTTTTTATTAAATATGGTTTCCTGGATGAAATGGATTATTGGGCAGGTACATTCGGCTTAGTATTGTTCGCTCTTATTGAAACAATATTGTTTATGTGGGTATTTGGAGCCGATAAAGCATGGAATGAATTAAATGACGGCGGAGATATCAGGATACCGAGATTCTTTTATTACCTGATGAAGTTTATAACTCCGGCTGTTCTGTTTATTATTATGCTTTGGTGGTTCATACAGGACGCAATACCTATACTGATGCTTAAAAATGTGGCTGAAGTTAATTATCCCTATATATGGGGAGCAAGAATTCTTATGCTTGTATTGTTAGGCTTAATATTCTTAATGATCAAAATAGCCTGGGATAAAAAGGAGGAGCAAAAATTTTAATTTTTTTCCAAATAAAGTTAAATTACATCAACTGAAAATAAAAATTTTGAAATTTCTATTATATTATTAAAAGATTGCTTCATTTTTTATAATCTTGAATAAATACTTAAAATTTGAATTGTTGAGGTTTTACCAGGAATTGAATGTCTAATAATAACCGTTCTTTTTCAATAAAAGAAAACATAAAAGCTATGGGACTTGTTTTCGGGGATATTGGAACAAGTCCAATCTACACAATTACAGTCGTTTTTACACTTACAAGACCTACCCATGATAATGTAATGGGTGTGCTTTCCCTGATGTTTTGGTCGCTGATTATTTTAGTCACCATGGAATATGCGTGGCTGGCAATGAGCCTCAGTATTAAAGGCGAAGGCGGTATAATTGTTATTAAAGAAATACTTGCTAAAATTGTAAAAACCGGAAGGAGAGCTGCTTTTGCAACTTTCCTTGGTTATGTAGGCGTATCACTGCTTATGGGTGACGGAGTAATAACTCCTGCAATAAGTATTCTCTCGGCAGTAGAAGGTTTGGAATTAATTCCAGGGCTGGGCCACATAAGCACCAGTACAGTTATCCTTATTACAAGTATAATCACAATCCTTTTATTTGCATTCCAATCAAAGGGGACAGATAAAGTATCTGCTTCTTTCGGCCCTATAATGGTAATCTGGTTTTCTTCACTTTTTATATCGGGTTTAATCTCTATAACCAGAGCGCCCGGTGTACTCCTGGCAATTAGTCCTCATTACGCTATAGAATTCATGATTCGAAATGGATTATCCGGTTTTTTTGTTTTAAGTGAAGTAATTTTATGTGCTACCGGTGGCGAAGCACTATATGCTGATATGGGGCATCTGGGAAGCACTCCGATCAGACAAGCCTGGTATTTTGTTTTTGTTGCACTGGTGGTAAATTATTTCGGGCAGGGTGCTTTCTTGATTACCCAGCACAGACCCGAATCTATTCTTTTTGAAATGGTTCACAGCATCTCAAATATTGCCTATATCCCGTTTTTAATCTTAACTCTTTTTGCTACAATAATTGCATCCCAGGCAATGATTAGTGCAGTCATGTCGCTAATATACCAGGGAATTACTACAAGAATATTCCCATTAATGAAGATTACCTATACATCAACAGAATTAAAATCCCAGATTTATATAAGTGTTATAAACTGGATCCTTCTGGCTGCTGTTTTATTAATGGTATTTATGTTTGAGAAATCAGAAAACCTGGCCGCAGCATATGGATTAGCCGTTACTGCCACAATGACTATCAGTTCCATTTTTATGATCTGGATATTTAGACTGCAAAAGAATTACCTTAAGATGGGTGCAGCTATGCTGGTTTTTGTTGTCGACCTTATGTTTCTGCTTGCAGTATTCAATAAAATTCCATACGGCGGATATTGGTCTATAATAATTGCCTTAATACCTTTCTTTGTTATTCGTTTATGGCAGAAAGGCGGACGCGCAATGTACAGGTCTTTCCGTGCACTGCCGATAGATGTATTTACAGAGAGCTTTAATCAGATCTATTCTCTTAATAATAATATCAGGGGAACGGCTATTTTCTTTACTAAAAATTTAAAAGAAATTCCCCCTTATGTTGTTCATTGTATGATTAAAAGTAATATTATTTATGAAGAAAATATACTTTTATCGATCTCGATTAATGATACACCGTATGGTGTTAAATTTCACGAAAAGAAGGTAATCGAAAAAGGCTTATCGGGAATTATTATAGATGTAGGATATATGGAATATCTGGATATACCTCAGTTATTAAAAGAAAATGGAATAACTGAAAAAGTTATTTTTTATGGTGTAGAAGATATAACGACAAAAAATCCTTTATTAAAAGTTTATGCATTCTTAAAAAAGATTTCACCAAGCTTTGTCACTTTTTACAGGCTTCCTTACAATAAATTGCACGGTGTTGCAACACGACTGGAACTTTAATATGAAAAAATTTATTATACTTATTATATTCTGCATTTTAATAAATCATCCGGTTTCTTTAGCCGGTAACTCTGCAGCTGATACTCTGTTTGTCGCATCCTGGAATCTTGAAAACTTGTTCGATACAGTTGATGATCCGGGAAAAACAGATGAGGAATTTTTGCCCGGAAGTAAAAAAGACTGGACAAATGAAAGACTGGATAAAAAATTGTCTAATCTGGCCAGAGTAATTCATGCAATGAATAATAACCGGGGTCCGGATATTCTTGGGGTTTGTGAGGTTGAACATGAATCATTATTGAAGAGTATGATTTCAAAATTTTTATCAGGCATTAATTATCAGGTTGCTTACAGGGAATCTCCTGACGAACGTGGAATTGATAATGGATTATTGTATAATGCCGGTAAACTTAAACTGCTGTCAATATTTGCTGATACGGTTCACCTGAATGACACTGATAAAACAAGACTAATATTAAATGCAAATTTGTTATTGAAAGAATCCGGAGATACACTGCACGTTTTTATAAATCACTGGCCATCGAGGTACGGAGGGGCGGAGAAGACAGAAATTAAAAGGGATAAAGCTGCATCAGCTTTAAGAAAAAGGGTTGATTTTTATTTAGCCCAAAATAAAGGCTCAAAGATTATAATTATGGGTGATTTCAATGATGAACCCGGAAATGAATCGGTATTAAAGATACTGGACGCACAACCTTATGACTGTAATGCTCATGGATCACTTCAATATTTGAGAAATGATAATATATTATTGAATGCTTCTTATGAAAACTTTAAGAATGGCGAGGGAACATACAAATATAGAGATGATTGGAACATGCTTGATCAAATAATAATTTCTTCGAATTTAGTCCTTGGTAAAGTAAAATATATCTGCAATTCATTCAAAATATTTAAACCAATTTTTTTAGTAGAACAATCCGGAAAATACAAAGGAAATCCGTTCCCGACTTACGGAGGCAACAGATATCTGGGCGGATACAGCGATCATTTTCCTGTAACGGCTGAGTTTTCAATTACCGGTAAGTGATATGAAAAAAAATCTTTTAATATTTGGTTCCAATGGAGCCCTCGGTAAAGGAGTTACGGAATCACTTTCAAAAAAAGATTATGATAAGATCTATTTATTTGATCATAATATTGAAAATAATATTGCCGGCGAAAGGGTTAGCAGAATAAAAGTCGATGATCTTTCTGTAGAATTAAATGTAAGTAAAGCCTTTCAGAATGTATCTGCCTCTAAAGATGAATTGTTCTTTCTATATACAACAGTCGGCGGATTTTCCGGCGGAAAGAGTCTTTGGGAAACAGAGGTTAGTGAATGGGATAAAATGATAAATATGAATTTAAAAACAAGTTTCCTGATTGCGAAATATTTTGCATTGCTTGTAAAAAATTCTGCCGGGGGTTCTATCTGTTTTACCGCAGCTTTTACAGGTCTAAATCCTGAGATCAACAAGTCGGCTTACGGCGTATCCAAAAGCGGTTTGGTTCATCTTACCAAATCTCTTGCACTTGAGGGTGAAGAAATCAACCTGTCTGTAAATGCAATAGCTCCGTACATAATTGATACTCCCGCAAACAGGAAATGGATGAAAGATTCTGATTTCTCAAAATGGGTTAAACCGGCTGAAATAGGCGAGCTTGCATATAATCTTTTCAGCAGTTTTTATTTCATTACAGGGAATATTATTCTGTTGACTAAGAGATTTAATATTTGAGCTGATTTTTTGTTTAAATTTATGATATTTTGAAATACGACAACAAATATTTTATTGACTTTGTTTTTTGAAATCATTATTGTAGCATAATATATTTGAAAAGATTTATTTGGAAGTATTCTCTCCAACAAGGAATTAATTTTTTATTATTTATTATTTAGGAGGATCTAGTTTATGTATTTTCTAGCAGCTATCTTGTCATTCATAAACATAATAGCACAACAAACTGCTCAAGAAAGCACTGGAGCCTTAAATTGGCTTACAGAAAAATATGCAGCGGGCGGTTTCTTTATGCATTTTATATTAGCTTGCTTAGTTCTTGGACTAGCACTTTGTATTGAAAGGCTATGGACTTTAAGCAGAGCAAGTATTAATTCAAAAGAATTTGCAAAGAAGGTTAAAACTGCTTTGCAGGATGGTGGTGTTGAAGCCGCTAAAGAAGTCTGTGTAAATACACGCGGACCTGTTGCTTCTATTTTTTATGCAGGTTTATTGAGAGCAGATGAAGGTGTCGATTCTGCCGAAAAAGCCATTGTTACATATGGCGGTATTGAAATGGGCTTCCTGGAAAAAGGTTTGATCTGGATTTCACTTTTCATTACTCTGGCACCTATGTTAGGATTTACCGGTACGGTTCAAGGTATGATTCAGGCATTTGACGCTATTAAAGAAGCTGCCCAGATTTCTCCTTCTATCGTAGCTGGTGGTATTGCTGTAGCTCTGTTAACTACTTTATTCGGTCTTGTCGTAGCAATGATTTTACAGGTATTCTATAATTACTTTGTATCTAAAATTGACAGGTTGGTTTCGGAGATGGAAGAAAGTTCGGTTGAACTAATCGACGCATTATACGAATTACAGGTACATAAGAAATAAATTTTATCTAGTGAGGAAAAGCTATGGCTTTAATGAAGAAAAAAGGCATGAGATCTGCCGAAATCCCTACTGCTTCTCAGGCAGACCTGGCATTTTTACTATTGTTGTTCTTTCTTGTTTCCACTGTTATTGATGTTGATACCGGTATAGGTTTAACTCTTCCTGAATATATACCTCCGGATCAAATTCAGAATGTAAAAGTTGATAAAGATAGGATGGCGGCTATTCTTATTAACGAGAATGGTGATGTTCTGCTTGATGGAAAACCAATTCCTCTTTATCAGATTAAAAATACTCTTGAACCAAGAATTGAATCTAAGATAGATCTTCCTAAAAATAAAAAATTAATCGTTTCAGTTAAAACCGATAGAAAGACAAATTATAATACTTATATTCAGGCTCTTGACCAGATTAAGCAGGCATATTTTGAAGTAAGGGATGGCTATTCTGAAAGAACTTATGGGAAAAAATTTGATAACTTGACGCCGGATGACCAGAATGTTGTTAAGGAAGATAAAATTCCTATCATAATTTCTCTGGCTGAACCTGAATCAGTTAAAAAATAAAACAAGGTTTAAAAATGACTTTTGAGAAAAAAAGAGCTAATGTTAAAATAGAAATTCCTACTACATCAATGCCTGATATTGTATTTATGTTGTTGATGTTTTTTATGGTTGTTACAACTTTAAGGGAATATACTATACTCGTTCAATTTAAGCTGCCTGAAGCAAAAGCGCTCGAAAAAATTGAAAATAAAAGATTGATACAATACATATGGGTAGGTAAGGACGGAAGAATTCAGATAAACGACAGTATTGTTAAATTGAGCCAGGTTGAACCGCTTATGTATGCAAAACGTGAAGCACTGCCGAACGTTATTGTTTCTTTAAGAATTGACAAAGATGCTGATATGGGTGAGGTTACCGATATTCAGCAGGAGCTTAGAAAAGCTTCGGCTTTACGTATTAATTATTCTGCTAACCTGAAGGGCTCTTAGCAGTTTATTTTTCGATAATGAATTTAAAAGGCAGGTTTGTGAGATACTTTCCTGCCTTTTTCAATTTATGAGGGCATAATGAATCTAAAAGAAAAAATAAATGAAGATTTGAAATCCGCTATGAAAGAGGGGGACAAAACAAAATTAACTACAGTACGTTCAATCAGGGCTTTGATCTTAGAGTTTGAAAAAAGCGGCACAGGAAAGAAGTTTACAGAAGAGGAGGAAATAAAGCTGTTAAGCACTGCGGCAAAGAAAAGAAAAGATTCAATTGAACAATTTAGGAATGCAGGCAGAAATGAACTGGCAGAAAAAGAAGAAGCCGAACTTAATATTTTAATGAGCTATTTGCCTAAACAGCTTAATGAAAAAGAGATTGATAAAGAAGTAAAAAGAATCGGGGTAGAAATAAACGCTAATTCAAAAGAAGATTTCTCAAAGCTGATGCCCGAAGTTATGAAGCAATTAAAAGGTAAAGCTGACGGAAAGCTGGTTAAGAAAAGCGTAGAAAATTATCTGAGTAGTAATTGAACTTTATTGATATAATTATTGTTGTTTTCCTTTTAGCCGGTTTTATTCTAGGTTTTAAAGATGGCTTTGTTAGAAAAATAATAGGACTTTTAGGCTTTTGTCTTGCAATATTTCTGGCTATTATCTATTCCTCAAATCTCGGGAAACTAATAGAATCAATTTTCGGCATCGAATTTTATTTATCTGAAATTATCGGTGGCTTCGTAATATTCTGCGTTACTATTGTAATCTTTGCTGTTATTAAAAGAATTGTCCATCCTTTCGATAAAGTAAATAATCTCATAAATCAATTACTGGGCGGTTTTATCGGGTTTATTCAAATATTGTTTTTTATAAGTGCAGCGTTTTACCTTTTGAATATTTTTAGCATCCCCGGGACTAAAAATAAAAACAGCTCTTTATTATATTATGGTGTATATGCAGTTTTACCTAAAACTATCGATTATTTAAAAGAAATTTACTCCTGATTCAAAGAAACTCATAAAAAAATATATAAATGAAAAAGATTCGGTTTAATGGCAATGCCAAATTCTCTTGAAAAGCTGGAATATCAGAAAGTATTAAGTTACATATCAAAATATTGCAGCACGCAGCTCGGGAAGGAAAACATCTTATCCCGCCTGCCATTTAACGATATTGCTCCCGCAAAAATAGAAGGGGAGAGAATTAATCAGGCAAAGGATTGTTTAATAAATAATAACCTCCCTCCGCTGGAATATTTACCCGATTTATTTGAAGCTCTTTCTCAAAGTAACATAGAAGGATCGGTACTAAACAGTAAAATAATACTGGAAGTCTTAAGACTGGCAGTCGTTTCAAGGAATTTATTCCAGTATTTAAAAAATAACTCTGAAACAGCACCGGACTTATTCAAATTATCAGGAGACCTCTTTGTTGACAAGCTGTTTGAACATCAGGTTCATAAAGTCCTGGATGAAAACGGAGAGGTTAAAGAAAATGCAAGCGTAAAGCTCTTTGAAATAAGGAGAGAAATCAGAAAGAAGAGCGAAGAACTGGTAAGATCCGTAAATAGAATAGTAAAGGTATTTAAAAGAAAAAGATATTACCAGGGAAGATTATATGACTCTCAGGGACGGAAGAATTGTTATACCAGTAAAAGCTGAACACAAAAGACATATCCGGGGATTTATTCATTCAGAATCATCAACCGGGCAGACAGTCTATATTGAACCTGAAGAAACTCTTGAGCTTAACAATGACATTGTTTCTCTTTCTTTTGCCGAAAAAAGAGAGATAGAAAGGATTCTGAAAGAATTAACAAAAAGAATTGCTTCGGTCAGTAATCAACTCAAAGAATCTCTGAAAACAATTAGCTATTTAGATTCTGTTTTCGCCTGCGCACAATTTTCAATTGAAATAATCGGGGCTTTCCCTGAAATAAATAATGCAAAAATTTTTGAAGTAAATGATGCAAGGCATCCAATTCTTTTAAAAGAAACTAGGTAGAAATATTACTGTCCCTCTGAACATTAAAATTTCAAATTCCAGGAAAGTCATATTAATTACAGGTCCTAATGCGGGAGGCAAGACAGTTGTTTTAAAAACGATTGGCCTTCTATCATTACTGGTAAATTCAGGAATACATATCCCTGTTAATCCGGATTCTAATTTTCATTTTTTCAATGATATTCTATTGGATATAGGGGATGAACAATCTATTGAAGATGATCTATCAACTTTTAGTTCGCATTTATCAAATATTAAGAATATATTAGGAAAAGCCAATAGAAACTCGTTGGTTTTGCTGGATGAAGTCGGAACAGGAACTGATCCTGCAGAGGGTTCTGCACTGGCAACTGCAGTACTAATTCAATTGCGGGACAAAAATTCGACCGTACTGGCTACTACACATCACGGTTCATTAAAATTGATTGCAAATGATCTGGATAATTTCGAAAATGCTGCTATGGAATTTGATACCGAAAATTTAAAACCTACCTATATTTTTCACCAGGGTATGCCCGGTTCCAGTTATGCTTTTGAAGTAGCCGAAAGAATCGGATTTGATTATAGCTTTTTAAATCTTGCCAAAGAATATCTTGAGCAGGATAAACATAAAGTAGAAAATTTCCTTGTTGATATTGAAAAGAAATCCCACCAGGTTGAAGAGAAATTAAAAAAATTAGAAATAGAAAATGCGAGACTTACCGGGCTCTCCAATCTTTATCAGCAAAATGTAGATAAACTTAACAATGAGAAAAAAGATATAATTAAGCGGGCTAAATCTGAAGCTGAAAATTATTTGTCGGGAATTAATTCTAAGTTTGAAAAAATAGTAAAAGAATTAAAAGAATCAAAAGCCGATAAAAATGTGATAAAATCTTCTCGAAAAGTTATTGAAGAACTAAAAGAAGAAAATAAGAACTTATTTAAGGAAAATATTCAGGACCCGGAGAAAGAAAGTGAGTTTTAAAGGGTGATTTTGCTGCTATCAAAAACACTCAGACAGCCGGTGAAATAGTTGATATTATCCCTTCTAAGAATAAAGCTATTTTAAAAGTAGGTTCCATCAAAATGCAGGTTGATATTAATAACCTGGTTCATTCTAAAAAGAACAGTAAAGAAAAAATCAGTGAAAGAAGCTATGATATTACTATAACTGTCCCCGGAAGCAGAATTGATATCAGGGGTGAAAAACCGGAAGAAGCAGAATTTGAAGTAATAAAGTTTATTGATAATGCTTACAGTTCGGGAATGGATAGAATTGAAATACTTCATGGAAAAGGAACCGGTGCCCTTAAAAAGAGAGTAAATGAAATTTTAAAACACCATGATAAAGTTAAAAATTTTTATTTCGCCCCCATTGAACAGGGGGGTGAAGGAATTACAATTGCGGAACTAAAATAAAAAATTAATTATAAATTATAATTAAAGTGATAATAATATTAAATACAGATTCGCTCATATTTATCCGCCGAAACCTCAGTGAAGGCACGATCTTAAACTTACACTTGAACTCTATTGAACGGTGATCAACTTTGTTTAAGAAAATCTTAATAGCAAACCGAGGTGAAATTGCAGTAAGGATAATCCGCGCCTGCCGTGAACTGGGAATCGCTTCTGCTGCGGTATATTCGGATGCCGATGTCACTGCACTCCATACAAGGCTCGCAGATGAATCTTATTATATAGGCAAAGCACAATCTTCCGATTCGTATTTAAATAAATTTAAAATTATTTTACTGGCAAAGAAAATAAATGCGGATGCTATTCATCCGGGCTATGGTTTTTTCTCTGAAAATGCAGATTTTATTAAATCCGTTGAAAATGAAAATCTGGTATTTATAGGACCGCCTTCCTCTGCAGTATCATTAATGGGTAGTAAAACTGCAGCAAGAAACCTGATGAAAAAGAATAATGTTCCGATTGTGCCCGGGACAACAGAACCGATAAAATCTGTTGAAGAAGGTATTGAAACTGCAAAAAGTATTGGATTCCCTGTTTTACTAAAGGCTTCTGCCGGCGGCGGCGGAAAAGGGATGAGAAAAATTTCCTCTGAAAAGGAATTTAAATCTTCTTTTGAAGCAACTCAACGGGAAGCATTAAAAGCTTTCGCTGATGATTCAATTTATATTGAAAAATATATTCAAAATCCTCATCATATCGAAGTTCAGATAATCGCAGATAAACAGGGTAATTATGTACATCTTTTTGAAAGAGAATGCTCTGTTCAAAGAAGGCATCAGAAAATAATTGAAGAATCTCCTTCATCATTTGTTGATGAAATTACACGTGAGAAGATTACAGCTGCAGGAATTAACGCAGCGAAAGCATGCGGTTATTATAATGCAGGTACTATAGAGTTCCTGATGGATGCAAAAAGGAATTTTTATTTTCTTGAGATGAATACAAGGATTCAGGTTGAACACCCGGTAACTGAAATGATTACCGGAATTGACCTGGTTAAAGAACAAATTTCTATCGCATCAGGAAACAGCCTTTCTTTCAAACAGGAAGATATCAAAATTAATGGCCATGCAATTGAATGCAGAATTTACGCAGAAGATTTCAAAAACAATTTTCTGCCTTCTTCCGGGAATATCATTGAATATAAAGAACCGGCAGGTCCCGGAATCAGACTCGATTCAGGATTCTCAAGGAACTCTACAATCTCCATTCATTATGATCCCCTTATATCTAAACTTATTGCATGGTCTAATAACAGGAAAAATTCAATAAGCAGAATGAAAAGGGCGCTGTCAGAATACTATATCTCCGGAGTTGTAAATAATATTCCCTTGTTAAACCTGGTATTGGAAAGTGAAAATTTTGTAAACGGAAATTATGATATAAATTTTATTGAAGAGCATTTGTTAAACAGAAATGATATGGATTTAATTGAATCTAAATCAAATTATGAAGATTTTGAAAACGCTGCGGTTATACTTGCTTCTTTGTTAAAATCAAAGAGATCTTTGAACGGAAGTATGAATAAAAATCAAAATAATAATAGGTGGCTGGACCAACTGTATGAATGAATTAATCGGATATTTCAATAAAAAAGCAAAAAAGATTGAACTTTTAAATGATTCGGAAATTTTAATTAATTCCAAGAAAATTCAATTTAATTTATTATCTTTAGGTGATAAAACTCACTTGCTTAAAGTTGGAAACAATTTTTTCGAAGTAGTCGCTCAAAAAACAGATGATGAAAAATATACAATAACAGTTAATGGTTTATTATTTGAAATTGAAATCAGGACTTTACTGCAGGAGCGTGCTAAAGAATTATTGGAAGCCAGTGGTTCAACTAATCATAAACTGGAAGTTAAAGCCCCAATGCCGGGAATGATTTTAAGAGTAAATAAACAGGTTGGTGAAGAAGTTATCTCGGGAGAATCAATTATTATTCTTGAAGCGATGAAAATGGAAAACGAACTGCGTTCTCCGGTTTCAGGTAAATTAAAAGAATTGTTCGTAAAAGAAGGTAGTCCTGTTGAAAAGGGATTAAAATTATTTTCAATTGAAGCTTAATTAACATATATCCAAAACTCAATCAAAGGGGCTCTTATGAAAAAGCCATATACCCTGATATCTGTTCTTATTTTATCCGCTCAACTATTTGCCGGAGGCTTTCAAATAAATGAACACGGTGCAAAAGCCATGGGAATGGGAGGAGCTTTTACCGCTGTTGCAAATGATGCTTCAGCAATTTATTGGAATCCTGCCGGATTAACCCAGCTTTCCGGAACTCAGTTGATGCTCGGAACTACTCTTATTTCACCTATGTCATCTTTCAAAGGGATAACTCCTGCAACAACGGAATATAAAACAGACGACCAGATATTTTTTCCAACTCACTTCTTTGCTGCTCATAACTTTAAAAATGGATTAGCAGCAGGAATCGGATTCACCAGTCCTTTCGGCTTAGGTGTTAGATGGGACGATAACTGGGTAGGTAAATATTTAACGTTAGACACCGAACTTAAAGTTTTTACAATTTCACCTGTTGTTGCTTATCAGGTTTCAGATCAATTTTCATTAAGTGCAGGATTCATCTATAGTTGGGCTAATGTTACTTTAAAACAAAAAGCTCCAAAACCTGCTATTTTAGGTGGCGGAGAATCTTTAATTACACTTGAAGGGAAAGATAATTCTGCATTTGGTTATTCCTTTGGTTTATTGTATAAACCATTACCAGAACTCTCATTTGGCGTATCTTTCCACAGTCAATTAAAATATAGCTTCTCGGGAACGGCTTCTGCTACTAATGTTCCACCGCAAGCTGCATCATTATTTCCGAACGGAGATATTTCAGCAAATATAACTGCACCGTATAATTTAGCGGCAGGTGTTGCTTATCGGGTAGACCCAAAACTATTACTGTCATTTGATTTTCAGTATGTAGGATGGTCAAGCTATGATACATTGAAGGTTGATTTTACTTCTTATCATGATATTTCAAGTGCCAGGCTATATGATAATTCATTTATTTTAAGATTAGGTGGAGAATATCAATTAAATAACAATCTGTCTATTTTAGCAGGAATATATTACGACAAATCTCCTGTTAAACCCGAATATATGAGCCCTCAATTACCAGAAGGAAACCGTTTAGGCTTTAGTGCCGGTTTTGGTTACGCAATAACAAATAACATATTGTTGTCGGGTTCTTATCTTTACATCCACTCAAGTGAAACAACCGTAACAAATTCAACCCAGATGTTGGGTCCTCTTCATTTTGACGGTGTATATAAGTCAAGTGCTAATATAGGTTCACTAACACTTTCATATAGTTTTTAAATAATTCAGGCTGTCTGAATTTCTTCAGACAGCCGTTTTATATCATAAATCACTTCGATTAATTTCATCATTAAATTTTTTATTTTTAATAGTTTTTATTTTACATTATTACTAATTTAGATCCGAGGGAATTTTCATTTCAATTAAATTTCAGGAGGTTAAATAATGGCATTTTCACTAAACAAAATTATGCTAATTGGTAATTTGGGAAAAGATGCCGAAACTCGATTTACAACCAATAACCTTTCAGTTACTAATTATACGTTAGCGACAACAAACAGTTATAAAGGGAAAGATGGGAACTGGGTAAACGATACTACCTGGCATAACATAGTTTCCTTTAATTTATCGGACTATTTTAAAGATAATCTTAAAAAAGGGAAGAAGTTTTACGTAGAAGGAAGATTAAGTAAAAGGGATTATACGGACAAGGATGGAATAAAAAGGTATATCACAGAAGTTGTTTCGGAAAAAATTATTCCGCTGGATTCTTCGGGCGACTATAACACAAGCAGTAATGAAGATACTACAGCCGGTTCTAGCAGTGTCCCGGATGTTCAGGTTGATGAAAATGAAGATTTACCTTTTTAATTATTTTACAAAGAATAAGTAATTTCTTTTATTTATTTTTTATATTATGTATATAATTAATATGTAAAATAATATTGGATTATCTTAATTTTTGGATATTGATTGGCGATTAAAACTAGTTGTACTTTTTATTCTGTTTTTATTATCGGCTTTCTTCTCCGGTTCAGAAGTTGCTCTGTTTTCATTAGACCGGAATAAAATAAAGAAAGATCTGGAATCAAATCCCTTAATCAGCAGGTATTTATTATACCTGCTGGAATATCCCCGCAGAATGCTGGTTACAATATTGTTAGGGAATACTATTGTAAATGTCGCGGCTTCTATTGTTGCAGTATCATTAGCATTGGAGTATGCTTCTTTATTATCTATCCCGCAGGATATTGCATTAACGGTTCAAATTATACTATTAACGACATTTGTAATTTTATTTGGTGAGCTCACTCCCAAAGTATGGGCATCTAAAAGCCCGGTTACGTTTTCCAAAATTGTTACTATTCCGCTTTATTGGGTGAGCGTTATAATCTTTCCTGTATCTGAATTGCTAACCGAAATAATCAGAATATTAGTTTCTAAAATAAAACTGGATAAAGCTAAAACGGCTATTCTGCCGGAGGAAATTCCTGAACTAGCCGAACTTGGGCATGAAAGAGGAACCCTTATTGAAGAAGAACACGGATTAATTCAGAGTATTGTCGAATTCAGAACGGTTACCACTCAGGAAGTTATGACTCCAAGAGTTGATATTACTTCTGTTTCAACCGATTTCAGCTTCGATGAACTTCTCAATATAATTAATAGTTCAGGGCATAGTAGAATTCCGCTTTACAAGGAAGACCTTGATGAAATAATGGGTATTATCTATTCAAAAGATATTTTGCCTTATATAAGGAATGAAGAATTAAGGAAAAAATTCTCCCTGGTAAAATTAGCCAGAAAGGCAATGTTTATTCCCAAATCTAAATTAATAAGTGAATTAATGCCTGAATTCCAGGAAAGAAAAACCCATATTGCTATCGTTGTTGATGAGTATGGCGGAACGGCCGGCTTGGTTACACTGGAAGACATAATTGAGGAAATAATCGGGGAAATAAGAGATGAATATGATAAAGAAGAAAATCCTGTTACTAAAGTTGATGATAATAGCTATTTGGTGCTGGGTAAAATCTCAGTAGATGAATTAAATGAATTACTAAATATTGAGATACCCGGTGAAGATGAAGATTTTGAAACTTTAGGCGGCCTTGTTCTTAATCATGCAGGACATATACCGAAAGAAGGGTATACTTTTCAACTGGAAAATCATAAGTTTACGGTTAAAGAAGTTTTAAAAAAAAGAATAAAGAAGGTTTTAATAGAAAAACTTCCTTCTGAATAAAATGAAAAAAGGCTGTTTCTTAAAAATCATTATTGTCTTAACTATTTTAATTGCTGCAATATTATATATTGTAGAAAACCACTTTGATGATTTTATTCGCAAGCCCGGTGAAAAAATTATTAAAGATTTGGTATTTAAAGATGTTAACAGGGAGATGGAATTTGTAAAAAAATCTCCCGAAAAAGATTCATTAAAAGTTTTAATAAATAGTTTTATATATAACAAAATTCATAAAGAACATAAGCTGAATACAGGCGAGATAGAAGATATTGTTGATTCGGTTGAAGAAGTTTTAAAAGACAGTACAATTAGTCCTGATGAACTTGAAAATTTAAGATCAATTTTTAGGAAAGAAATTAATGAAAGACCAAAGAAAAACTGAGATAAGAGTCGGAATAACTGTAATTGTTGGTTTATTAATCTTTATCTGGATTCTGGGTTGGGCTAAAAATTTTAGCCTGTCCTCGAATCAAAAAACACTATTAGTAAAATTTAACAGTGTTTCCGGTTTGGAAATCGGTGATAATGTGTCTGTAAATGGTGTAAGGAAAGGTTTTGTAGAAAACTTTAAACTTGAAGGGGATAAAGTTATTGTAAATCTTTCACTGGATAATGACGTTAAGCTGCAGAAAGATGCCGCTTTTTCAATTTCTATGCTTGATTTAATGGGAGGGAAAAAGGTGAATATTAATCCCGGGATGTCTTCTCAACCTCTTGATTATCATGAAGTTCAAACAGGAATTTTTTATGCCGATATTCCGGAAGTTATGTCAATGCTTGGTAATGTAGAAGGAGATATCCCCGAAATAATTAAAGATATAAAAATTACTTTAAGCTCCTTAAATAACTACTTGACAGATAATAACTTAAATACTGATATTAAAACCTCTTTGTCCAACTTAAGTAAAGCATCGCAGAAACTTAATATCTTACTGGATGAAAACAGGGAAGGTATAAATCAATTAACTCAAAATACTGTAAAATTAACCCAGAATGTAAATGATTTCCTTGAAGAAAATAAGTTATCATTAAAATCATCCGTTGAAGAATTGCATACGGTATTAACCAAAACAGATTCTCTTTTAACTTCAGTTAATGCTTTTTCCGGAGAAATAAAAAACAAGAAAAATAATATCGGGAAAATTTTTTATGATGATAAATTATATGATAATTTAAGTCAATCATTAACTCAGTTAAATGAATTAACTAAAATTCTGATTGAACAGCTAAAAGGCAAAGGAGTTAATGTGGATGCAAACATATTTTAGAGCAAACCTTTTTTCTGTTTTCTTTTTTCTCTTTCTTACCATAATATTTAACTATCCTGCAATTTCACAACCTGTAAGAAGCCGGCATGGTATGGTGGTTTCTGCAAATAAATTAGCATCTGAAATTGGTGTCGATATCATGAAAAAAGGGGGTAATGCAGTAGATGCTGCAGTTGCAGTGGGTTTTGCACTTGCCGTAACTTATCCTTATGCCGGAAATATCGGGGGCGGAGGATTTATGGTAATCCACTTAAAAGGTGGTCTAAACACAACTATAGATTTTCGGGAAAAAGCGCCGTTAAAATCCAGTAAAGATATGTATCTTGATAAAAATGGTAATTATATTTCTTCATCAAGCAAAGAAGGTGCTTTATCGGCAGGTGTCCCGGGAAGTGTTGCAGGATTAATTTATGCGCTGAGTAAATATGGTACCATGAAACTCCAGGATGTAATTCAGCCGGCAATTGATCTGGCAAAAAACGGATGGAAACTGGACTATCAAACGACGCAAATGTTTAATAAATTTTTCCCGGAATTCAAAAAATACCCCTCTTCTTTCAGGATATTTACCAAATACGGGGATCCATATAAAGAAGGTGATTTGTTTAAGCAGCCCGATTTAGCATGGACACTGGAACAAATTGAAAAATACGGGAGCGACGGATTTTACAAAGGAAGGGTTGCTTCACTAATCCTTAATCAGGTTCAATCTATGGGCGGAATAATTACCCGTGAAGATCTGGAAAATTATAAGCCTTTGGAGAGAAATCCTGTTACAGGTTCATATCGTGGATTTAAAGTAATCTCAATGCCTCCGCCAAGTTCAGGAGGCATTGCACTTATAGAATTGTTGAATATAATTGAAAATTATAAGCTTAATACAAATGATTGGGGCAGCAGTGAATATATCCATCGCTTAGTTGAGGCAATGAAATATGTTTATGCAGACAGGACTTATCTTCTTGGAGATGAAGACTTTTACCCGGTTCCAAAAGCAGGTCTAATATCAAAAGAATATGCCGGAACAATATTTCGTAAAATTCAAGCCGACAGCAATAAAGCAGTTCCTTCAGATTTAATTACATCAGGTAATCCTTCCATTTATTCCGAAAGCACCGAGACTACTCATTATTCGGTGTATGATGAACAAGGAAATGCGGTAAGTACAACAACTACAATTAATTCTGCCTTCGGTTCAAAAATAGCTGTTGAAGGAGCAGGTTTTTTGTTAAATAATGAAATGGATGATTTCAGTGTTAAGCCTGGTATACCAAATCAATTCGGATTACTCGGTTCCGATGCTAATTCTATAGAACCGGGGAAACGAATGCTGAGCTCTATGACACCTACTATTGTATTAAAGGATGATAAACCTTACATCATAATTGGTTCACCCGGAGGTTCAACTATAATTACAACAGTACTTCAGGTAATTATTAACTGTATTGATTTCCATATGAATATACAGGAAGCAATTTATATGCCCCGTTTTCATCATCAATGGAAACCGGATGAAATATATTCTGAAAAATTTGCTATAAATACTGATGCAAAAGATAACCTGATAAAGATGGGATATAAACTTGCAGATATGCAGTCCAATTTCACTGTTCTCGGTGTTGCTGAAGGCATTATGATAGATAATGTAAATCATATAATTTTTGGTGCAGCTGATCCAAGGGGAAGCGGCTCTGCTGAAGGTTTTTAAGAAAAACTAAAGGAGATAAAATGATTCTGGGTGTGGGTATCGATATAATCGAGATTGATAGAATAAAAGAAAGTGTTGAAAAGTTCGGTGACCATTTCCTGAATAAAATATATACCGAATCTGAACTAAAGTACTGTCTTAACAAAAACAGTAAATATCAACACCTTGCAGCCAGATTTGCAGCCAAGGAAGCCGTTTATAAGGCTCTGACAACAGGATGGCATGAAGTGGCAACATGGCAGGATATCGAAATCTTTAATGAACCCAACGGAATGCCGAGAGTTAAATTTAAGGGTAAACTGGAATCATTTTTATCTGACGATAAAAATCTTAAAATTTCTATAAGTCATTCAAGAGATTATGTAACCTGTTTTGCTATTGTTTATATGAATTCGGTAAATGCTTAATCTTATAACAATTTTATTCTTATAAGATTTTATAAAATACAGGGAAAGATCTGAATTAGTTTTGCGAGCCGGAAATAAATATAATACGTTTTTAGGATTGATTAGCAACTATTGAATAATTAATTTAACCTAAATAAAATGTACGAATTAATTGAACAGACAAACATTTAATATATTCAGCTATATAGCTATCGGATTATTATTTGTATTTTTAATGTTAATGATCTTTAAAGCTGTACCGCCTGAATGGTTTATTTATATTTTAGGTATCAGTATATTGCTTTTTTTGTTTAGAATATTCTTTAGAGTTTATTTTATAATTCAAGACAGAAAAAAGAAATAAGGAGGCTGTCTTCGAACCCGGTAAAAGAGTAAATGGCAAGCTAAATGCAAAGGTTTTAATTTTAAATCAAAGTTATGAACCTTTATCAATCTGCAATATTAAAAAAGCTTTCATTCTTGTTTATCTCGGCAAAGCTGAATTGGTCGTTAATGACACTAAAAAAGTGCTGCATTCCGTTTCGCACAACTATCCCTGGCCCAGTATTATTCGTTTAAGCCAATACATAAATGTTCCCTGCAAAAAAGTCGTTTTAACAAGAAAAAATATCCTTCGAAGGGATTCATACAAGTGCGGCTACTGCGGAAGAGGTGATCTACCCTTAACAATAGATCATGTAATTCCTAAAGCCAGGGGAGGAACAGATTCATGGGAAAATTTAATTTGCGCCTGTACTTCCTGCAATAATAAAAAAGGAGACAGAACACCAGAAGAATCTAAAATGTCATTAAGACACAAACCATTCAAACCCAGTCATATCATGTTCATTAGAAACGTTGTAGGTAAACTGGACGATAACTGGAAACCATACCTTTACCTATCCTAAAGTTTAAATTAAAAATCGTTTTTAACCTTTTACTTTTGATTTTTGACTTTTCAAGGAGATTATTAAGGACATTATTATTATTTTTCAAATCGTTATTTTTATTATTCAAAATATTGGATTATGGCAAAAAAAAGAATATTAAGCGGAATGCGTCCTACAGGTAAATTGCACATCGGGCATTATGTCGGTGCGCTTGAAAATTGGGTTAGGCTCCAGGATGAATATCAGAACTTTCATCTTATTGCTGATTATCATGTTTTAACTACAAGTCTGAATACGGATGATATTTATGAAAATTCGATTGAAATGTTAATTGATTGGATGGCTTCCGGTCTTGATCCGCAAAAAAGCCCCATGTTCAGGCAATCAAAAATAAAAGAGCATACGGAGTTGAATTTAATTTTTTCGATGTTAATAACTATTAACAGGCTCGAAAGAAATCCTACATTAAAAGACCAGATGAGAGATTTGAATATTGAAAATGTTATTTTCGGTCATCTTGGTTACCCGGTGCTTCAGGCGGCAGATATTCTTCTTTATAAAGGTGATGCGGTACCTGTCGGAGAAGACCAGGTTCCGCATGTTGAAATTTCAAGAGAGATTGCCAGAAAATTTAATAATCAATACGGAAATGTTTTTCCCGAACCGGAACCTTTATTAACAAAATTTGCACGTCTTCCCGGATTGGATGGTAATGCAAAGATGAGTAAATCATTAGGCAACACAATTCTGCTTTCGGATGAACCGGAAACAGTTAAAGCAAAAATGAAAAAAGCTGTTACAGATCCGCAAAAAATCAGGAAAGGGGATCCGGGCAATCCCGATATTTGTCTTGTTTTTTCTTATCACAAAAAATTTAATCCGGATGAAGTTCCTGAAATCGAAGCAGGATGCCGTTCCGGGGCTTTAGGGTGCGTTGATTGTAAAATGAATTGTGCTTCAAAAATTTCACTTATGCTCGAACCCATAATTGAAAAGAGAAAATATTACGAAAATAAAAAAAATGAAGTGTTGGAAATATTAGATGACGGTGAAAAAAGAGCAGGGAAAGTTGCTGAAGAAACAATGAAAGAAGTCCGTGAAAAAATGAAAATGGGCTGAATTTTGTATAAAATTAAACTAGATCAGTTTGAAGGTCCTTTAGATCTCCTGTTATTTTTTATTAAACGGGATGAGCTGAACATATATGATATCCCGATATCAAAAATAACAAAGGAATTTCTGGATTATGTAACATTAATTAAGATACTTGACCTGGAAACTGCCGGTGATTTTATTTTAATGGCATCTACTTTAATGCATATTAAGGTAAGAATGCTGCTGCCCAAAGAGATTGATGAAAAAGGAGAGGAGATTGATCCGAGAGCTGATTTGGTTAAAGCTCTTCTTGAATATAAAAAATATAAGGAGATGTCTGAAGAGCTGGCTTTTTTTGAATCAAGCCAGAGAAAAATAAATTACCGGGGAAATTTTTCTGCGGATTTTAAAGTTGAAATCCCGGATTATGATATTCTGCTTAAAAATATTACCGTGTTTGATTTGGCAAAAGCCTTCAAAAAAGCAATTGAAGGAATTAAACCCCAGGTATTTCATGAAGTAACTAAAATAAATATTACTATTGATGATCAAATAAATTACATTTTTGAAAAGCTTAATGAATATACAGAACTTCATTTTTTAAAGCTGGTTGATGGCATGAATGACAAAATAAGGATTGTTATTACATTCATAGCTTTGCTTGAATTGACAAAAGCGGGTAGAATCGGTATAAAGGAATCGGCAAATTTTAACGATTTTATTATTTTAAATCTTAACAATGGATAATATCTACAATTCTGTTATCGAAGCATTAATTTTTGCGTCGGAAGATTCTATCTCAGCTTCCGAACTTATTAAAGCAATTAAAGGTATTGACGGCGAGGAGATTCAAATTTCCTCTTCTGATATCGAAAATTGCGTGGAAGAATTAAATGCGAAATACGAAACCGAAAATTTATCCGTAAAAATTATTAAAATATCAAACGGATTTCTTTTTGCTACAAAGCCTGAATATGCTAAATATGTCGGCTACCTCTCTTCCGAAAAAAGCAAAAGAAGATTGAGCCAGGCAGCCCTGGAAACACTTGCAATTATTGCGTATAAACAGCCGATTACAAAACCGGAAATTGAATCTATCCGTGGTGTTAATTCCGATTATATGCTGAATACACTTCTTGAGAAAGATTTAATTACTATTTCAGGCAGGGCAGAAACAATTGGAAGACCCCTGTTATACATAACTACAAATGAGTTTTTAAAATACTTTGGATTAAATAATATTAGTGATTTGCCAAAGCCAAGAGAGATAGATGAGATTATGCAGGATGAAGATTTTATTGAACAGAAGAGAAAAATAATGATGAACCTGATTGAAGAAACAATCCAAAATGAAACCGGCAGTGAGTCAGAAGAAGTTGATTAGATTAAATAAATATATTTCCGATAGCGGGATTGCATCAAGAAGAAAATCCGAAGAGTTTATTTTACAAAACAGAGTTTCTGTAAATAATCAGATCATTAATTCATTAAATTATAAAATAGATCCCGAAACAGATAAAGTTTATCTTGATGGAGAATTAATTCATCCGAAGAAACATATATATCTTTTAATGAATAAACCTAAAGGAGTTGTTACTACAACAAGCGATGAGAAAAGCAGAAGTACTGTAATTGACCTGGTAAACATTCATGAAAAGATATATCCTGTTGGAAGATTGGATTACAATACCACCGGAGTTTTATTTCTTACTAATGACGGGGACTTTTCTAATTTATTAACTCATCCGAGAAATAATATCAGAAGACTATATGAAGTTAAGCTGGATAAGCCGCTGAATGATAATGAAAAAGACCGGTTGCTGAAAGGTGTTTATCTATCGGGAAGGAAAGGAAAATTTATTAAGATTAATTTTCCTCAGCCGAAGAATAAAAAATTTGTCGAAATTATATGTGTTGAAGGAAGAAATCATTTTGTAAAAAATATGTTTAGCTCAATGGGATACGTTGTTACAGGACTGAACAGGAAGCAATTTGCCGGAATTAATGCTGATATTGCTCCGGGTAAATACAGGAAGCTTACACAAAAAGAAGTGAACTTAATTAAACGAAGTTATGAAAGTAAAAATTAATTTATTTCTTCTTTTAATCTTTTTTACTGCTGTTTTAGCTGCTCAGGAGAAATCAAAAGATACTCTCTCGGTTCCTAAATACAGCGGAACAACAATAAAAGATTTCTGGAAAGAATTGGACGATATTTTTAATGATCCCAATTTTGATAATGCCAATTGGGGGGTAGTAATTCAATCATTGGAAACCGGCGAATATTTTTACCGTAGAAATGCAAATAAATTATTTATCCCCGCTTCCGATTTAAAATTATTTACAACTTCTGCTGCTTTAATCTTATTAGGACCAGAATATAGTTTCAGTACGGATATTTTCATAAACGGAAAGATGGATGGTTCCGTTCTTGACGGTGATTTGATTGTTAGAGGAAGGGGGGATCCCACTATTTCCGGCCGCTTCTATGATGATGATAAATATAAAGTATTTAAAGACTGGAGTGATTCTCTTACAAATATCGGCATTGATGAAATTACAGGAAATATTATCGGGGATGATAATCGTTTTGATAACCTGGGATTAGGCAAGGGCTGGGCATGGGATGATGAAAGTTACTGGTTTTCGGCTCCTTCAGGAGCTATATCTTTTAATGATAATGTTGTCGACATAGTTGTTAAAGTGAATAATGAAAAAAATATTCCTGTAATTAAAACTAGTCCTTCAACAAAATATATTGTATTTATAAATAATGTTTCTGTTGTTCCAGATGATTCTACTACTTCAATTAATGTATACAGGCAAAGAGGAACTAATATAGTTGATGTTTTCGGAACAATCAGAAGACAGGATTCCGTTAAAACATATGTAACTGTAAATAACCCGACACAATACTCAATGGTTGTACTCAAATCTGTTCTCCAGAAGAAAGATATAAATGTGGATGGCTTTGCAATGGATATTGATGATATATCAAAGTTACCTGCCGATAAGAATTTAAAACCCTTATTTACATATTATTCTCCGCCGTTAAAGGAAATTATAAAGGTAATAAACAAGAACAGTGAAAATTTTTATTCCGAACAACTATTAAAGACTATTGGACTCGAGAAGGAGGGATTCGGCTCTGCTGATAACGGAGTAAAAGCAGAAGATATGGTTTTTAGGGAAATGGGTATTTTACCTGAAGGGATGAATATAGTTGACGGAAGCGGCTTATCAAGACTTAATTTGGTCTCCCCCCATCAAATAGTTACGCTTTTAAATTATATGTTTAAGAGTAAATATTTCATTCCGTTCTTTAATTCTTTACCAATTGCAGGAGTAGATGGAACAATTGGCAAAAGAATGAAAAAAACAAAGGCAGAAAATAATTTGAGAGCAAAGACAGGTACTCATATTGGTGTAAGCAGTATATCAGGTTTCGTTTATACTCTTGATAATGAACCAATTTCATTTTCTATTATTGCCAACAATTACAACGTCCCGGTTAAAATTGCCGAGAATATAGAAGACCTGGTTTGTTTACGTCTTGCAAACTTTAAAAGAAAATAACGGAGGCTTAGTGGATAAGAATATTCAGTCCGGAAATTTAGAACCCGGGGAAGATATAAATACTTTAATTAAAAGAAGATTTGAAGAGTTAAATGAATTAAAATCAAGGGGAGTAGAAACTTTTGCTTATTCTTTTGAAGTAGATTCCGATTCAAAGGACATAAAAGAAAATTACAAAGATGAAGAAAAAAGGACCGTTAAAATTGCCGGCAGAATAATGGCTATTCGGAGAATGGGGAAAGCTTCTTTTGCTCATATCCAGGATCATTTGGGAAGAATCCAGATTTACCTTAGAAAGGATGATATAGGTGAAAGTTATTCAGAATTTAAGCTAATGGATATAGGGGATATCATCGGGATCGAAGGTTATGTATTTAAAACAAAAACCGGTGAAATATCCGTACACACAACTTCATTAAAATTGCTTGCAAAATCTTTACGCCCTCTTCCTGTTGCCAAAGAAACTACAGATGAACAGGGAAATAAAATAGTTCATGATCAGTTTGCAGATAAGGAGCTGCGATACCGGCAGAGATACCTGGACTTAATAGTTAACCCGAATCTTAAGGATATCTTCATAAAAAGAAGCAGAATAATTTCTTCTATGAGAAGATTCCTGGATAAACATAATTTCCTTGAAGTAGAAACTCCGATCCTGCAGCCCTTGTATGGTGGAGCAGCCGCTAAACCGTTTATTACGCATCATAATACACTTGATACAAATTTTTATTTAAGAATTGCCGATGAGCTGTATTTAAAGAGATTAATTGTCGGCGGTATAAATGGTGTCTATGAAATTTCAAAAGATTTCAGAAATGAAGGAATGGACAGAACACATAATCCTGAATTTACAATGATGGAGCTTTATGTTCCTTACCATGATTATGAATGGATGATGAACTTTGTGGAAGAGATGATTCAGACTATATGCAAAGAGGTTTTTAATACTTTTGAATTTACATTTGAAGATAAAACCTTGAATTTAAAATCTCCCTGGAAACGTATTTCATTTGTTGAAGCAATCGAAGAAAAAACAGGTTTAAATGTTATCTCTGCATCCGTAGAAGAGCTTAAGAAAAAAGCTAAAGAATTAAACATCGATATTTCCAATATTGAGGGGAAAGGAAAGCTTATAGATGAAATCTTTAGCGAAGCTGTTGAACCCGGTTTGATCGATCCGACATTTGTAATGGATTATCCTTTAGAGCTTTCTCCGCTTGCAAAGAAACATCGTTCTAAAGAAGGAGTTGTTGAAAGGTTTGAAGCTTATTTTACCGGGAAAGAAATTTGTAACGCTTTCTCAGAGCTTAATGATCCGATCGATCAAAAAGAAAGGTTTACGTCTCAGACAAAAATGCGTGAGGAAGGAGATGATGAGGCACACCAGATCGATGAAGATTTTATTCGTGCTCTGGAATATGGAATGCCGCCGACAGCAGGTCTGGGAGTCGGGATAGACAGATTAGTTATGGTGCTAACAAACCAATCTTCAATAAGAGATGTAATATTTTTCCCTCAGATGAAGCCGGAAGTTAAATGAGAAGCTTTTATTATTTATATAAATTTTATTACAATCTGTTTCCCATATCCGGTTTTCAGGTAAATCCTGATTCGCTATTTATTGATATTTTTTTAAGGTGAGGTTTGAAATACAGTATAATTATCCCTACTCTTAATGAAGAAAAACTTTTACCTGATTTATTAAAACAGCTTTCAAACCCGGAATTTAAGAATAAGTATGATTATGAAATTATTGTGTCGGATGGCGGAAGCACTGATAATACCATAGAGATTGCGCGTAAGTATTCCGATATAGTTAAGGTGCATTCTGATGAAAAACGACAGAATATTGCTGCGGGAAGAAATATTGGCGCGGACAGCGCTAATACCGATATCTTCATTTTTTTTAATGGTGATATTATTATCCCGGATATCGATTATTTTTTTAATTTCGTCGAAAATAAATTTCTTAATAGTAATTATCTTGCAATGACCTGCATGGTTAAAGTCTTCCCGGAAGAAGAAATTCTGGCTGATAAAATATTTCAGGCAGTCTATAATATGTATTTTCGATTTCTGAATTTCATCGGAGTCGGTATGGGAAGAGGCGAGTGCCAGGTAATCAGAAAAGAAATTTTTTACAGGTTTAAAGGCTATAATGAGGAGCTTGCTGCCGGGGAAGATTTCGATTTGTATAAAAGAATTAGAAAAGAAGGTAAAATATTATTCTCAAAAGATTTATTTATATTTGAATCCCCGAGAAGATTTAGAAAATTAGGTTATAAAAATGTTTCCTGGGTGTGGATTAAAAATGGTTTGTCTGTTTTTTTTAAAGGAAAAGCTATTTCAAAAGAATGGGAGCAGATTAGATAATTGAAAAAATTTATCCCGATATTCCTGCTGTTAACTATCAGCACCTTTTCTCAAACTGAGTATATCTCTTCTTCAAATCCCGTTTACGATTTTTTGGAAAGGATGGAAACGCTTCAGATTATTACTGATTATAATTCATTTGAACTCCCTAAAACCCGGGGTGAAATTGCCGGTTATCTAAAGCAGATTATTAAGAATGAAAGCAAACTCGATGATGTAGATAAAAAGATACTTCAGGATTTAAAAGTTGAATTTGAGTATGATCTGTATGGATCATTGAATAATTCTCAATCGATGCTGGGAAAAGGTGAGTACAATATTTTATCGCAAAAGCAAAAATATCTTTATTACTATAATGAACCTGAAAAATTTAATTTGTTTGTAAATCTTTTAGGTGAAGGGGAAGTAATATTTAATAATGATATTGAGAATAAAAAAAACTTATCTACCTCGCTTGGTTATGTAGGCGGTGTAATCCGCGGTACTATCTTAAATAAATTTGGGTTTTACCTGAAAGGTCTGAACGGTAATGTTTTTGGAAACAAGGAAACCGCCCGCTTGAGAAACGACCTGGATTATAATTTTAAATTAAATGAGAAACCCGATCAGGCCTTTTTCGATGAAACGGAAGGCTATGCTACAGCAGATTTTGATATTGTTAAATTTAAGCTTGGACAGGACAGAATTAATATCGGCTATGGTCCTGTAAAAGCATTGCTGGATGATAACTCTCCCAAATTCGATTATGTAGCATTCAATATTGCTTATAAATTTTTTAACTTTTCTTTCTTTCACGGGAAGTTATTGGGTAATACAACTTATTCTTTTGATTCGACAACAGGCGCAATAACTACCGTTGAAGAAAAATATATTGGTTATCATAGAATCGGTTTTAATATTTCAAAGGATGTTAATTTTGGTATAGGGGAATTTATTATTTATGGAGATCGTCCCATTGACCTTTCTTATCTGAATCCTTTTAGTTTTTATAAATCTATCGAGCATCAAAACAGGGACAGGGATAACTCCATACTCTTTTTCGATTTTAAAAATTTTTCAGTACAAGGGTTAAAGCTTTACGGAACTCTTTTAATTGATGATATTACTATAAATAAATTAGGTACAGGCTGGTGGGGAAATCAGTTTTTATTTAATGCAGGATTATATTCAACAAATCTTTACAAAATAATTCCGCTTGACATTAAGTTTGAATATATAGCCGTTGATCCTTATGTATTTACGCATAGATTCATCAGGAATAATTTTACTAATTTCGGATATAACCTGGGTTCTTTCCTGCAGCCAAACAGCGAATTATTTTATACACAGGCTAATTACAGGTTCACAAACCGGTTAACTTTGAGGGGCGATTACTCTTATTCAATACATGGTGCAAATCCTTTAGCTCCCGATGGTTCTGTTAAGGAAAACATCGGCGGAGATATTTCTTTAGGCCATAGGACCTTCGATGCGGAAACTGTACGTTTTCTCGATGGTTTTTTAGAATACAGCAGATCTGCCTCAGTTACCTTGATTTATGAACCGGTTAACCAGATTAACTTCTATTTTAATTTGAAATACATCAGCCAATCTCTCCAGGAAAAAACAAATAAAGGTGTTGAAACATTTTTAACATTATCTGCTGAATTATAATTTAAATGATATACGGAGTTTAAATGAAAGCTAAATTCTCTATTCCTTTTTTTGTAATCATCTTAACACTCGGTATTGTTCTCGGAACACAGATAGATAAAATCTTTTCCAATGATAATTTACATGAAGGTATTACAAAGTTTGATGATGTTCTTACATATACTCAGAAATATTATGTTGAACAAATAGATACACCAAAGCTCGTTGAAGCGGCTATTGATGGAATGCTAAACAAGCTCGATCCGCATTCTATATATATTCCTGCAAGCGAGATGAAGGCAGTAGATGAATCTTTCAGAGGTGATTTTGAAGGAGTTGGAATTGAATTCCAAATTGTTAATGATACTATTGTTGTGGTCTCTCCGATTTCAGGAGGACCAAGTGAAGCGTTGGGAATTAAATCCGGGGATAGAATAATCAAAATAGACGGGAAAGATGCAGTAGGATTTTCTAACGAAAAAGTAATTGAAAAATTAAGAGGTAAATCCGGTACAAAAGTCAAAGTCACTATTTACCGTTACGGCAATCAGGATCTCCTTAACTATGAAATTACCAGGGACAAGATTCCTCTTCATTCGGTTGATACTCATTTCATGCTGAATGATAAAACCGGCTACATAAATCTTTCAAGATTTTCCGAAACTACTTATGATGAGGTCTCAGATGCTTTAGCTGATTTAAAAAATGACGGAATGACACAGCTGATTTTTGACTTAAGAGGAAACCCCGGGGGATTATTAAATCAGGCCGTAGATGTAGCTGATCTTTTTATAAGCGGAAATAAAAAAATCGTTTATACCAAGGGAAGAAAATCCGAGTTTGATGAAGAGTTTGATGCATCTAAGTCATCACCTTATGAAAAAATTCCGTTAATTATTCTTGTGAATAACGGAAGTGCATCTGCTAGTGAAATAGTTTCCGGTGCTGTGCAGGATTGGGACAGGGGATTAATCGTTGGTGAAACAACTTTCGGTAAAGGTCTGGTTCAAAGACAATTTGGATTACCTGATAATTCTGCTATAAGATTAACAGTTTCCCGTTATTACACACCGTCAGGAAGATTAATCCAACGAAATTATAAGGACCTGAAAAATAAAGATGAATATTATAGTGAAGTTGGCGGTAAAAATGAAAATGAGGGTAATAACCTTTATCATTCAGCAGAAAAAGATTCTTCACTTCCAAGATATAAAACACATGCAGGAAGAACTGTTTACGGCGGCGGCGGAATTACCCCGGATTATATTATTAAGTCAGACCAAATTTCAGATTATACAACCGATTTACTTAAGAATAATATCTTTTATCAATATATATTAAATTATCTCGATGATCGTGAAAATTCTATAAAATCAGAATATAAGACACTTGATTATTTTGAAAATAAATTCAGCTTTTCCAATAAAGATATTAAGGATTTTATTAGTTTTGCCGCTTCAAAAGGTGTAAAGTATTCTAATAAAGATTTTGAAAAAGACAAGGACTATATCCTTACAAGATTGAAAGCTCAGATCGCAAGAAACTACTGGAAGAATAAAGGGTGGTATGAAGAAATTTTAAGTGTTGATCATCAACTTTTGAAAGCGGCCACACTTTTTGGCGAAGCAAAAGAACTGGCAAATCTTAAATGAATTTATTTAAGAAAATAATCATATTACTCTTTTTTTTATTGTTTTTTACTGACGTCTCTCCAATGCATAACATTGAAAAATACAATTTCTCTTTTGTTTCAAATAAAAACCTAGTAGTCGGGGAAAAACTTACATATGTAGTTAAATATGCTTTTTTTGTCCTTGGCAGAATTACTCTGGAGGTCACCGGTAAAAAAGAGATAAATAACCAAACCGCTTACAGTACAGTTGCATATATAGATTCATATGAAAATATTCCATTTGTTAATATTCATCAGATTTATAAAAGTATAATAACCGATCAATATTATTCTGACTATTTCGAGGGTATTGTAAAAACCGATGACTATGATACATTTACGGATTATTATTTCAAATATGACAGTTCAAAAATACACGTTTTAAAAGGGAAAATTTCACCAAAACAAATATGGACCGATTCAACAACAACCATAGAACCAAATAAAAGATTCCAGGACGGACTTTCAATCTTTTATTTTGCAAGAATGAAAAGCGGTCAAGATAAATCCGAAGAAATTCCTGGTTTTGTCAATGAAAAAAAAGTTAGTATAAAAATAAATTTTTATGATAAGGTTGAAGATATTTCAATCGATGCCATTGATTACCCGGTTGCTTGTGTTAAAGTTGACGGCCAATTGGATTTCGTAAGTATTTACGGATTAACAGGTTATTATGAAGGTTGGTTCACAAATGATGAAGCTGCTATACCAATTTTAGCTAAAATGAAAGTTATGGTTGGAAACATTACTTTAGAATTAAAAGAATGGAAGAGGGAAGGATGGACACCCCCGGAGTACCAGGAATAGACGGAGATAGAAAAACATTTCCGTTCAAAAATTTTTCTCCTAAAATAGCAAAAAATGTTTTTTTAGCTCCCGGTGTAAAGATAATTGGAAATGTAGAAATTGGAGAAAGCTCCAGTGTTTGGTATAACACAGTAATTAGAGGAGATGTTCATTATATTAAAATAGGTTCTTTTACCAATATTCAGGATTGTTCTATGTTGCATGTTACCAGCAACAAATATCCTCTTAATGTCGGTAATAGAGTTACCATAGGACACTCTGTAAATTTACATGGATGTACAATTCATGATTTGTGCCTGGTTGGTATTGGTGCAATTATTTTAGATGACGCAGTTTTAGAAGAAAGGTCGATGGTTTCTGCCGGAGCGGTTGTTACACCCGGTTTTACAGTTCCTTCCGGTAAATTAGTAGCTGGTGTTCCTGCAAAAATAATTAGAGATTTAAAACAAACTGAAATTGATGATATCGGAGCTCTTGCATTACGGTATAAAAAGTACTCTGATGAAACTATTGAATCATTAAAATAAACTAATTTATGCAGATAAAATTTTGGGGAACAAGAGGATCAATCCCTGTTCCCGGGAAAAATACATTGAAATATGGGGGAAATACTCCGTGTGTTGAATTACGAACCGATGATGATAAAATCATAATTTTTGATGCAGGAAGCGGTATAAGAGAATTGGGAATAAAACTCGCGCAAAAATCCACTATTGATGAAGATATAAATATTCTTATTAGTCATTATCATTGGGATCATATCCAGGGTATACCTTTTTTTCTTCCTCTTTATGAGAAGAAAAGGAAAGTTATCTTTCACGGTTTAACTACAAATGGTAGAAATATAACTGATATTCTCAGCGACCAGATGAACTATAATTACTTCCCGATCAAAATTGATGAAGTTAACGCAGATGTTCATTACAAACAAATTGATTTTAATAGTTCATATAATATCAATGGAATAAAGATCGAGACATTTAAAGCTAATCATTCTACACCAACGCTGGCTTTTAAGATTTTTGATGGAGACAAAAAATTTGTTTATATGACAGATAATGAATTAAATTTCGATAATAATGGCCGTTCACAAACATTAGAAGAGTTAAATAAGGAATTAATCGAAATATGCCGCGGATGTGATTATTTGATTCATGATACAATGTATGATGAAACCCAGCTTCTTAATAAAAAAGGCTGGGGGCATTCAAGTAATATTCTGCTGGCTAATTTTAGTATTTTAGCTGAAGTAAAAAATTTGGTTTTATTTCATTACAATCCTGATTACACTGATGACAAAATCGAGTATATGCTTAGCGAAACTAAAAATATTTTCGAAAAAGAAAATCATAAAATAGGATGTGTTGCTGCTGAAGAAGGTTTGGAAATAAGGCTATAATATCATAATATTGTTTTGTGATAAAAAATTTAGAAGTTAATAATAGTTCAAACATCAGAATAAATAAATTATTAATTCATAAAATTGTCGGTCTATTAAAGAATGAATTTAATTTCAGCATTTCATCACTCCTTGTAAACTTTGTTTCTGCTAATCAAATTATAAAAATCAATAAAAAATTTTAAATCATAATTATTCAACAGATATTATTACATTCAGTTATTCTGAGGAAAGCAATGTTGTTGATAGTGAAATATATATTTCTGTTGAAGATACAGAATTAAATGCACAAAAGTTCGGAGTTACTTTTACTGAAGAAATATTAAGATTAGTGATTCACGGAATTTTACATATATTAGGTCTTGATGATAAAACTCCCAGACTTAAAAGAGAAATGAAAGCGGTTGAAAACAGATTGTATAAAAAATATAGCAAATCGGTATTGGGGAGAAAGACTTAAATTATAATTCATCGTTCCCACCGAATTATGAATTTTAGAATAATTAATCAGGAATGGAATTTGATTGAATAGATAAAATGTACGCTTTGCAATATTTTAAGATATTATTTATTTATCTAGGGTTTAATGCATTTTTTAATATTTTTTTAAGTAATAAATTTGAATTGGAACTTATTTTTAAGGAATCAGTAACATTTTAATAGTATAAAATTGATGCATAAACAAGTAAAATGTTATTATTTTGGGTAATTTTTAATATTATGGAGCATTTTTTACAACATTTATAGAGAATTAGAAATTTTATGACAAAGAATTTAATATTAGTAGAATCACCTTCAAAAGCTAAAACAATAAATAAGTATCTTGGAAATAACTTTATAGTTGAAGCAACAATAGGGCACATCAGAAACTTGCCCAAAACCAAACTTGGCGTAGATATTCAAAATGATTACCAGCCCCAGTATGTAACTATAAGAGGTAAAGGTGATGTTATAAAAAAGATCAAATCTCTGGCGGCAAAGAGCAATAATATTTATATAGCAACTGACCCTGACCGTGAAGGTGAAGCTATTGCCCAGGATATTGTTGATATATTAAATGGTACTGCAAATCATAAAATCCGCAGAGTGCTGTTTAATGAGATTACCAAAACGGGCGTCAGAAGAGCCATGGATTCGCCGAGAGATATCGATAACCACCTTGTTACTTCCCAGCGCGCCAGAAGAGTTATGGATAGAATCATCGGCTACAAGATGAGCCCCTTCCTCTGGAAAGCAATAATTGAGATTTCGGGAAGCAGTTCATTATCGGCAGGAAGAGTGCAGTCTGTTGCTCTTAAGATTATTTGCGACAGGGAAGAGGAGATTGATAAATTCATCCAGACCGAATATTGGTCAATTTGGGCTGTCTTCAAGACTGATAAAGATGAAACTTTTGAAGCCAGGCTTTACAGCATTAATAGTAAAGATCTTAAAGTTCAGCCAAAACCTGAAATGTCTGAGAAAGACTGGGAAGACTTTCTGAAAAAGAACTTTGCCATAAATAATAAAAACACTGCAAATGAAATTTTTGATCTGATTTCCAAAAAAGAAAACTTTTTTATATCGGATATCATAAAGAAAAATGTAAAGAGAAATCCTTCACCACCTTTTATTACAAGCACTCTGCAGGCTGAAGCATCAAGAAGGCTCAAAATGCGGCCTAAGCAGACAATGATGCTTGCACAAAAGCTTTACGAAGGTGTTGAGCTCGGTAAAAACGGAACACAAGGTTTAATTACTTACATGAGAACCGATTCAACCCGTATAAGCGATGAAGTAATCCCTCTCGTCAGAGATTATATAAAAAATTCATATGGCGATAGATATATACCGGCTGTTCCTAATGTATTTGAAAAGAAAGATAAAACAAATGTTCAGGATGCACATGAGGCAATCAGGCCAACTTCATTGAAATATACACCGGATTATGTTAAGGATTATCTGGATAAAAGATCTCTAAAATTATATGAACTTATCTGGATGAGATTTATTGCATCTCAAATGGCGTCTGCAGAACTCGAAGTCACTAATGTTGAAGTTACTGCAGATGAATATTTGTTTAAAGCTACCGGTACAGCGGTTAAGTTCAGCGGTTTTATGCAGGTATATGAAGAGATGGTCGAACAAAAAGAAAACGATGACGATAATAAGCAGGAAAAAATTCCTTTAGGTTTGGAAAAAGATCAACGGTTGACTTTAGAAGAGCTTACAAAATACCAGCATTTTACTAAACCGCCTCCTCGTTTTACTGAAAGTTCATTAATAAGGGAACTTGAATCGAAGGGAATTGGAAGACCCAGTACTTATTCCTTAATTGCAAGTACAATTCAGGATAGAAAATATGTTGAACAATTGGATAGGAAACTAATTCCTACAAAGCTTGGAAAAGAAGTCAATAAAATTCTTGTTAAAAATTTCCCGGATATAATTAACGAGAGATTTACTGCTGATATGGAGAGTGAACTCGATCAAATTGCACAGGGTGAAAATAAGTATGTGAACGTTCTTAATGATTTTTATCTTCCTTTCTCTAAAGCATTAAAGCATGTGGAAAATAATGTTGAGAAGATTATCTGCGAGAAATGCGGCGGAGAGATGATTATTAAAATCGGCAGATTCGGGAAATATCTCGCCTGCAGTAATTATCCCGATTGTAAAAATATTAAATCCTTAAAAGAAGTTGCTGCTCAAAACCAGGAACCGGAATATACGGGTGAAACATGCCAAAAATGCGGTGCCCGAACAGTATACAGGGAAGGGAAGTTTGGAAGATTTATTGGGTGCGAAAGGTATCCTGACTGCGACTATTTAAAAAATATCACCCTTGGTGTCAAATGCCCTAAGTGTAAAGAAGGTGATATTGTCGAAAGAAAATCCAGAAGAAAGAAAATATTTTACGGCTGTTCAAGGTATCCTGATTGTGATTTTGTAAGCTGGTACAAACCTATATCTCACGATTGTCCAAATAAAGATTCATACTATATGGAAAAAAGATATTCTAAGAAGAAAGGTGAATATCTTAAATGTCCTAATTGCGGCGAAGAGGTAATACAAAATTTACAGGGTGAAGAAGATTAATAATTTATAATGGAAATTACGGAAGTAATTAATCAATACATGGAATATCTTCGAGGTGTAAGAAGATATTCCGGCTATACCATAAAAGCTTATAATCAGGATCTTAATTCTTTTTCCGAATTCTGTGCTGACCATTCAAAAATTGAAATAAATTCAGTATCTGAAAAAATTATTAAATCCTTTTTGATGCATCTGAATGATCTGGGCCTGGAAATGAAATCGATTTCCAGGAAAATGGCATCTTTGAGAGGATTATTTAAATATGCCTTTCAGCAGGACATAATTGCTCATAATCCGGCTTTCTATATTTCCAATCCAAAAGCAGCACGAAAATTGCCGGAAATTATTTCAAAAGAAAATTTTTCAGAAATTTATAAAGAAGTTGACAAAGACAAAGAAGATAGTAAATTAATAAAAGTGATTTTTGAATTATTATACGGATGCTCATTGCGTGTTTCGGAACTTTGCCAGCTGAACAGAAATGATTTAGATATTAATAAGAAAATATTACGGGTAAAAGGAAAGGGAAGTAAGGTAAGAATTTCACCTGTTGGCGGAAAATCAATAGCTATTATTAATGATTACTTAAATACCAGAAATTTTAAAAGTGAAAAAGAACCTTTGCTTATAAATAAGAACAGTAAAAGAATTTACCCGAGGCTGGTTCATAGAATAGTTAACAAATATTTGTCAAGGATTACAGACATTAAGAAAAAGAGTCCGCATATTTTAAGGCATAGTTCGGCAACTCATATGCTGGATAGCGGGGCGAATCTAGAAGCTGTTAAAGAAATATTAGGACATGAAAATCTTTCTACAACGCAAATTTATACGCATGTAAGTATAGAAAGATTAAAAGCTACATATAAAAAATCTCATCCAAAATCTTAACCTAATTGGAGGATATATGAACGTATCAATAACTTCCAGGAAGTTCAAAGCTCGTGAAACCCTTAAAGATTTCATAAACTCCGAGGTAGTTTCTTTAGAGCGGTTTTATGATAATATTTTAAGTGCCGATGTTATTTTAAGTTACCTGAATTCAAGGGATAGTATTAAAAGCGCCGAGATAATACTTAAAATTCCCGGAATGGTATTAAAGGCCGCAGATGATTCGGATGATTATAAAAAATCTGTCAGCAGTGCAGTTGAAAAGCTCTCACGACAGTTAAAGAAAATGAAAACCAAGAAATTTGCGCACGCAAGATGATTAAGATAAACCAGAAAGCGATTTCGCGAAAAGATCATTTGACTGTAGGTTTTTTGTATAAAAATACCAGAGAGAAATTCAAGATTAAATTGTACACGAATGAAGAAGGATTCAAAAAAAAAATCTACGAACAGAATCTTCACAGACCCGGCCTGGCTTTGGCCGGGTTTGTCGATCTATTCTCATCCTCGCGTGTTCAGGTATTCGGTAATACTGAAATACAATATCTTAAACAGTTAACCCAGGAACAGAGAGAAAAATCACTTGAAAGAATTTTTCAATTTGATATTCCCTGTATTATTATAACCGATGACAATATTCCTTTTCCTGAATTAATCGAATTAGGTAATAAATACAATACTACAATTTTAGGATCACCTTACCCAACTACCAAGACCGTATATCTTGTTAGTGATTTTTTAGATGATCAGTTTGCTGCAAGAATCTCTATCCACGGCTCTTTTGTTGATGTTTACGGGGTTGGAATTTTATTCGTAGGAAAATCAGGTATCGGTAAAAGTGAAGTAGCTCTCGATCTCATAGAAAGAGGACAAAGGTTGGTTGCTGACGATATTATCATTTTAACAAAAAAAGGTGAGGGTATCCTTTTAGGTTCTGGAACTAATCTTGTTAAGCATCATATGGAAATTCGGGGGCTGGGCATTATTGATGTTGAAAAGATGTTTGGTATCAGGGCCATCAGGTTCCAGAAAAGGCTTGAAATTATTGTTGAACTTGAAATATGGAATGATAAAAGCGAATATACAAGAACTGGTTTAGACGAAAAAACAGTCAACATTCTCGGAACCGATATTCCTTATGTTAAGCTTCCCATTCTGCCTGGTAAGAACATAACTGTTATATCGGAAGTGATCAGTCTCAACTATTTACTAAAGCACTATGGGTATGATTCTGCTAAAATTTTCCAGGAACAGCTTCTTAGCCGCATGCAAAACAAAGAAAAAGACGATTATAGAGGGGTCGACTATTTTGAACATGATTTCGAATAAGTTAAATCAGAAATCTCTTGACAAATCAATCCATTTTTTTTAGATTCCGGCACTTAAAATTTTAATAGTTGTAATTCGCAAAATTTAGAGGATAATCCTGTTTTTTTTAAGTACTTAGAGGATTAATGTTGAGTTATTTGTAATAATTTGTGAATTCTAAAAGATATAAAAAGGATTACATATCTATAATATTTTAAGATATTTAAAAAAATAAGGATAGAAAAGTTATTAAAATTGACTACTCTGTAGTCGTTAATAAATGGGAAATCCAATTAAGTTACATCACACCATTCCTTTAATTTTGGAGAACAGGATATGATTTGGACTGTGGAGCTAGCAGCTTACTTAGATGATGCACCTTGGCCGGCAACTAAGGATGAATTGCTGGATTATGCCGATAGAATCGGAGCTCCTTATGAAGTAATTGAAAATTTAATGGAGTTGGAGGATTCGGAGGAACCGTATGAAACTATTGAAGATATTTGGCCTGATTATCCAACTGATGAAGATTTCTTTTATAATGAAGATGATTATTAAAAAGCAGGATTATCAGTCTGCATTAATTTTAAAATGAATAATTACTTTGAAGGAATAACCGGACAAAAATCTGTAAAGAATATCTTAAATAAATTAATTAACAATTCTAAAATACCACACGCATTACTTTTCCAGGGGATAGACGGTTCAGGAAAAGAATTGATTTCCATCAGGTTTGCACAGGCAGTGAATAAAAAATTTTCATCTGTCGATGATAACAATCCGGCTATAAAAAAAATATCGCATTTTGCTGAACCATATATAAAATATATTTTCCCGCTTCCAAGGGGAAAAAACGAGACTGATACAAGTTCCGCTATGGAAAAACTTAGTCAGCCTGAAATTCAAATAATACAGGAAGAATTAAATAAGAAAATCATAAATCCATATTATAAGCTAAGAATTCCAAAAGCTCAGAACATAAAGATCAACAGTATAAGAGAAATAAAAAAGTTCTTATCTCTCGATTATAGTGATATCAAATTCAGAATCATATTAATTTCCAATGCACACCTGATGAATGAAGCTGCTCAGAACGCACTTCTCAAAAACCTGGAAGAACCACCGGAAGGAGTAATTTTTATTCTTACCACACCTTTCCCGGCATTATTAAGAGAAACGATCAGGTCGAGATGCTGGATTGTAAACTTTGAACCGTTAAGTTATACTGAAATAACAGATGTTTTACTAAAATATTTTAGTATCGATAAATTAAGTGCGGAATCTGTTGCTCCTTTTGCAGGAGGTTCACTAAGCTCTGCTTTATCTTTACTTGAAAACGATTTTGAAAATCTAAAAGAAAAAACAATTTTTATTTTACGATATTCTTTCGGTAGGAAGTACAATTCTGCTTTAAATGAATTTGCACCTTATATTAATGAAGGTGATTCTGAATCTATCAAGATATTAATTCAAATGATTATTATATGGTTGAACGATGTACAGAAATTCAGGTATGATGAGAACAATTTATTCTTTAAAGATTATAAAGAAACTCTAGAAAAATTCAACAATAGGTTCCCGGATTTAGAACTAGCGGGAATAGTAACTCAGCTTGATAACCTGATCTCGATCTTTAAAAACAATATAAATCTGAATACAATAATATTATCACTTGTATTTAAATTATCTGCATTAACATCACCTAAAATCAGCTCTTAATTCTTTTCAGTCTCAGTCATAATCGGAATATTTTGTTATATTTGTTTAAGTTTAAATTTATTTTTAATTAAAATTTTTTTGTAAAATGAAGAAAGTAGTAATAACATCAGCTAAAAGAACCCCCGTCGGTTCATTCGGCGGTTCACTTTCGTCCTTTAGTGCCGCTCAGTTAGGAAGCTTTGCTATCAGAGCTGTGCTCGAAGAATCAGGAATAGATAAAAATTTAATTGATGAAGTGATCATGGGAAACGTCCTAACTGCAGGTCAGGGACAGGCTCCGGGAAGACAGGCAGCTTTGTTTGCCGGTCTGCCTGAGAAAACCGAGTGCCTGACAATTAATAAAATGTGCGGCAGCGGATTAAAAGCGGTTATGCTTGCTCAGCAGGCTATTTTGTGTGAAGATGCAGATATTATTATCGCAGGAGGACAGGAAAACATGAGTAATGCACCGTATCTTCTTCCTAAAGCCAGGTTCGGTTACAGGTTGGGAAATGGTGAAGTAGTTGATTCTATGATTATTGACGGATTATGGGATGTATATAATAATATCCACATGGGAAGTTGTGCAGAATCCTGTGCAAAAGATTTTTCATTTACCCGTGAAGAGTTAGATGAATTTGCCATCAATTCATATAAAAAAGCTCAGGCTGCCCAAAATAATGGGAAATTTGATAATGAAATTGTAAAAGTTGCAATAAAGTCCAAAACAGGAGATATGTATGTTGATATAGATGAAGAGCCGGGTAAAGTAAAATTTGAGAAAATCCCTGCTTTAAAACCGGTATTTGATAAATCAGGAGTTGTTACTGCAGCAAATGCTTCAAGTATTAATGATGGTGCTGCAGCTCTTTTGGTTATGTCTGAAGATAAAGCAAAAGAACTGGGATTAAAGCCATTAGTTGAAATTGTTGCACAAAGTTCTACTGCAAAGGCGCCTATTGAATTTACAACAGCTCCGGCCGATGCCATATCAAAAGTATTGAAAAAAGCTAAAATGACCTCAGACGAAATAGATCTATATGAAATTAATGAAGCTTTTGCAGTTGTTTCTTTAGCAGTTAATAAATTGTTAGGATTAAACCCTGAAAAAATAAATGTAAATGGCGGTGCTGTTGCATTAGGCCACCCGATTGGAGCAAGCGGAGCACGAATTCTGACTACTCTTATCCACGAAATGAAGAAAAGAAATTCTGAATTCGGATTAGCTTCACTTTGCATCGGCGGCGGGGAAGCCTCAGCACTTATAGTAAAAAATTATCAAATCTAAAATAAGGCAGGGAAGTATGGAAATTAAAAATATCTCTGTTATTGGCGGGGGAACCATGGGGAATGGTATCGCCCATGTTTTTTCAATGAATAATTTTAACGTTAACCTTGTTGAAATGAATGAAGAATTGGCAGATAAATCTGTAGCAATTATCTCCAAAAATCTTGACAGGCAGATAAAGAAAGAAATTATAACTGAGGAAGATAAAAAAGATATTCTAGCTAGAATTAATAAAATTACAGGTTTAGATAACACACCACAAAATTCTGATTTAGTTATAGAAGCAATTTATGAAAACAAAGAAGCTAAACTTAACGTCTTCAATAAATTACAGGACATAATTAAACCTGATTCTTTCTTTGCAAGCAACACTTCATCGATATCAATTACTGAATTATCTCAAACAGGAAGGGCTGATAAATTTATAGGTATGCATTTCATGAATCCTGTTCCTGTAATGAAACTCGTTGAAATAATCAGGGGATATTCAACAAGCGATGAGACATACAATACAATTAAAGGATTAGTTCTGAAGTTAGATAAGACTCCTGTGGAAGTATTTGATTACCCGGGATTTATATCGAACCGGGTTTTAATGCCGATGATAAATGAAGCAATATTTGCACTAATGGAAGGTGTTGCATCTGCGGAAGATATTGATACTGTTATGAAACTGGGTATGAATCACCCAATGGGACCGTTGACATTAGCAGATTTTATCGGTCTTGATGTTTGCCTGGCAATAATGGATGTTCTTTACACAGGTTATAATGACTCTAAATACCGTCCTTGTCCATTGCTGAAAAAAATGGTAGCTGCAAAAAAACTCGGAAGAAAAACCGGAGAAGGTTTCTTTATTTATAAGTAAAAAAATGAATGAGAAAAATAAGACAATATTTTTGCGATTGTTTGTGAAATCACGCGGTATTAAAAGAGAAATACAAAAGAAAATATCCAAAATTTTTGTAGCAGAATATACGACATTTACAGTAATGTCTATTGTAATCGGAATTCTGGTTGGACTGGGTGCAACTCTTTTTCATGATGCAATTGATTACTTTAACGAAATCTTTTTCAGTAAGTCAGCACAGGGATTTTTCTCCTTAGGTACAGCATTCGTAATTCTTATTCCTGCAGCCGGTATGCTTGTTCAGGCTTTAATGATTATGTCTGCACCCAAAACGGCAAAGCATAAAGGCATTCCCGATGTAATTAAATCCGTAGCTCTACGGGGCGGATTTATTCCTTTAAGAACAACATTATTCCATGTTATAGCTCCGATTATTTGTATCAGCACCGGGGGAACAGTAGGACCCGAGGGGCCTGCAGCTCAACTTGGAGGGGGAATTGGAAGCAAATTAAGCAGTCTTCTTAGAATATCTGAAGAACGGGTAAGAATTTATACAGCTGCCGGGGCCGGGGCAGCTATTGCCGCAGTATTTAATGCACCGTTGGGAGGAGTTTTCTTTGCCCTTGAAATTATTTTATTAAATGATTTTCATGCACCTACTTTTTCTGCTCTGATCCTGGCTACTGTTTCTGCCAGCGCTGTTTCCAGGCTTCTGCTTGGTAATGAATCGGTTTTTCATTTTCATATAGAGACACTTAATTATTCTTATCTTTATTTATATGCAGTTCTTGGTTTATTTGCAGGAATTATTTCTTTTCTATTTATAAGATATGCTAATTGGACAAATGCCTTATTTAGAAATAAAATTTATAAGACAAAAATTCCTCAATGGGCCGGGATGGTTTTTGTCGGTTTGGTGGTAGGGGTAAGCGGCTATTTCTTTTAAAGAGATTTTCGGTATTGGATATAACGCTATAAATGAAATTCTCAAAAGTTCCCTCGCCTGGCAGATAGTTTTAATTTTACTTCTTTTAAAATTCATCCTGGTACCGCTGATTTTAAATTCCGGCGGTTTTGGCGGAGTGTTTGCTCCGTCATTATTTATGGGAGCATGCTTCGGTTTTCTTTTTGCATTTTTCTTTAATACGGTTGTAGGACTGCAATTAGATACAACTAAATTTATACTGGTTGGTATGGGAGCAATGCTAGGAGGCGCTAATACAATCCCTATTTCAGCTATTTTAATTATTTTTGAAATGACCCAGGACTATACTTTTATACTCCCATTAATGCTTGCGGTAATTATAAGTACAATGTTTGTACAGATGGCCTTAAAGGGTTCTGTTCAGGTAAAGCATCTTGAAGCTGAAGGGTTTAATATTTCCGGAGGACGTGAAGCTAATCTTTTAAGAACAATTGCAGTAAGTGATGTTGAATTGGAAAAGATTGATCTTGTAACTGAAGAGATGCCTCTGCCCGAATTAATAATTAAATTAGTCGGCAGTCCAAATAGTTCTTTTTATACAACTAACTCAAAAGGAGAGCTTTCGGGCATAATTACTGAAAACGAAATAAGACCTATAATAACCGAATATGAAATAGTTAAGAATGTACTTGTCGCAAGAGATATTGCAAATCCGTCAATAACAATTATCCATCCGGACGATGATTTGGATTATGTTTTAAAGCTTTTCGGTAAGTTTAACCTGGATCAATTTCCTGTAGTAGATGCTAGTGATCCTTCAAAAGTTCTGGGAGCACTTACAAGACAAAAGGTTATCTCTATGTACAATAGAGAAACATTAAAAGAAAATCTTGTCAGCGGACTGGCAAAGGAATTGAAAACTATTGACAGGAGCACTCCGACAAAGGTAGCTTCGGGATATTCAATCATGGAAGTAACTTTACCTGATTCTTTCGTAGGAAAAAGCCTGTCTGAAATCAAATTAAGAAACACATTCGGCCTGGAAGTTTTGATGATTAAGCACTCAAGGAATATTTTTGAAGATCAAGGTGAGCCTGAAATAGTCTCACCGGATCCGCATTATAAATTAGGATTATCAGATCGATTAATATTATTTGGGGAAGATAAAAAACTTAATCAATTCATAAATCATCATTAGAATTATATTAGTTAACAAGAAGAGGAATATATAATTAATAAAATCTGAGTTGAACTAAACCGGGTGAAATCCAGGACTAACTGTCCGATAATGTATATTATGTAAACTTAATAATTCCTTCTTTTTGCTTTTTACAAATAATTAAAAAATGTTCTATTAAGAGAATATCCCCTTTCTTTAGGCTAATCCTGAAAATTTTAAATACAGGTAAATAACAAAAGCTAATATAATAACCCAAAAAAACGGACTCCGATTTTTTCTCAGCGCTTTTGTCTTTCTTGTAAATCCTAATCTTCGTTTTAGCTTTTCATCTTTATCATTTTTTGGGTCATAGAACCTGGGAGTATAGTCGAAGATCCTGTTCCGGGGTTTCTTCATTAACATAACAACCTCCCTTTAATTAGTTTCGAAAATAGCCGATACAAATAAATTCGGATCAAAAGTCTGTAAATCGTCAATACTTTCGCCAACACCTATATATTTTACAGGAATTTTTTGTTTTGCAGTAATCTGGAATATTACTCCACCTTTTGCCGTGCCATCCAATTTAGTTACAACTAAACCGGTTATATCGGTAACTTTTGAAAATTCTTGTGACTGAATTATTGCGTTCTGTCCCGTTGTACCATCTAAAACCAAAAGAGTTTCATTTGGAGCATATGGCGCTACTTTAGCAATAACTTTTTTTAATTTCTGTAATTCACTCATTAAATTTGCCTTATTATGCAATCGACCTGCAGTGTCTATTAAAACAATATCATATTTTTCCTTAAGAGCTTTTTGGACAGTATCAAAGGCAACAGAAGATGGATCAGAACCTTTGGATTTTTGCACTATTTCAACTCCGGCTCTTTCTGCCCAGATATCAAGCTGTTCATTAGCTGCAGCTCGGTAAGTATCTGCTGCACCGACAATTACCTTGAGATTAGCCTTTTTGTAATTGTGTGCAAGTTTTCCTATGGTTGTGGTTTTACCTGCACCATTAACGCCGACAATTAATATAACATATGGTTTATAATTTTCAATATTATTATCAGTGCTATTTTGATTCCCCATTTCAAGAGCTTTAGTCAGCTCTTTCTTAATTGAATCAATTATCGAGGAATCCTGCCTGCCCTTTTCAATGGTATTAAAATATCTTGCCCTGTCAATAATTTTAGTAGTCAGTTCAATGCCAATATCTGATGTAACCAAAATTTCCTCAATTTCATCAATTGTTTTATCATCAATAACTGCTCTACCTGTAACCAGTTCATTTATACTGTTAACCATTTTCTTCCTGGTTTTAGAAAGCCCGCTTTTTAATTTGTCAAGATTGAAATTATCAAATAGACCCATAACTTTTCCGTTTTAAAAATTCTTTTGCCCTAATAATATATCCGACTAAAGAAGCAAATATTAATGCAATACTTGATGCATATAAAAGCTTGTATACAAGATTATTCCCGTTAATCTGCAATATAATTAATAATATTACTATTCCTATGTTTATAACAGTTATCTTGCCTAAAACATTAGACGGTAAAATCCTGCCGATTTTTTTTGCAACGAATATTCCTCCTAAAAAGATAACAATATCTCTTAAAATAATAATAAGAAAATAATAAGCGGGTATTTGACCTAATAAATATAATTTAATAATAATTGCACCAACAGCTATTTTATCCGCAAGAGGATCGATTATCTTCCCGGTTTCCGTAACTTCATTATATTTTCGGGCTAGGTAACCATCCAATATGTCTGAAAAGGAAGCAATTAAACAGACTGCAAATGTAACATATCTAATATGGGGAGAATTAAATTCATCCAGCAAAAACCACAAAGGTATAGCTAAGAAAAGCCGAAAAAGACTTATAATATTGGATTTAGTATATATTTCTCTATAATTCAATGTTTAATTACCGCAAATTTTCCAATTTTTGAATCTATTTCATTATTTGAATCATCCAATTCCACAACTCGAAAGATATAAATTCCGCTGCTTAATTCAACACCGGATTTATCTTTTAAATTATAATCTACACCTCCATTACCGTCATTTTCTTCAAGTTCAAACATCTGTTTACCCTGGAGGTTAAATATAATTATTTTTGCTCTTTGCGGCAGGTTGGCAAAGGTAATTTTCCCGCTTCCATTAAATACTTTTGCCGGATTTGGATATACATAAACATCTGCCAGGTCTTTTGCATAAGCCGTTAAAATTATATCACTCCCTGCCCCGCTGTTTATTGGAATATCCCCTTCAGACTCAGCAGAAGTAACATTTACAATTTTTAATGTATATTCCCTTCCTACCGATCCAACAGGTCTTTTACCATCAAGCTTTATATAAATAATTTTAGAATCATTTTGGTCGATGTCAATATTGCTTATGCTGTTCTGAGGTTCAAATGTATAGTTCTTAATATCTAAAGCAGCGTTTTTATTTACATCAAGATTAAAGACAACTTTAATAAGCGAAGGATTTAGAATTTCAAATGAAGTAATAAAAAATTCTTTCGAAGCAGACATAGAGTCTGCATTAAATTCAACAGTATCTTCCTGAATAAATGAACCATAAAAGTCTTTTAAATTTTTAATGAAGAGATAATTTTTACCCAGCGGCAGATTAGCTTTATATGATAAAGTATATGAAAACTGACTTGAGGGCACTGCAGTATTAGGAACTCCAACGCCTATAATTTCAAATGAATTTAGATTTTCGACAGTTGTGTTTATTCTTGCAGAAAAATCAGCTTCTATAGTATTTGAATTAATGCTTTTAGCTCCGATTAGTCTGGCAGGTTCATGAGAGTAGACATTAATTACAGGGCTTATTGCTGAAAGCGGATATTGTTTGGAGGCATCATATGTTTGAACCGCATAATAATAATATTTTTTATTTAAAACATTATTATCTATAAATTCATTCTGGACTGTCGAATCAGAAAGATTTAAATTATCTTTACTCACACCGCGGTAAATATAATATTTGTTTCCCTTTCCTTCCCACACTAATTTTATGCTTGAAGAGTCCAGACTATAACCTGATAAGTCGACTGGAATGCTTGCTTTATTTGCTAATGTAAACTCTGAAAATGAGATTCCATCGTTTGTGGGGAAAGCAACCTCCTTTACACCGTTTTGATTTAGGTCTCCAACAAAAATGGAATTGGAATTAATATTTTCCTTAAACGAAATTATATTATTCTTCCCTTTGTTATATTTGAAAATGTAAGAATAAGGGTAAGTAAAAAGTATTAACTCATCTGTTCCATCATTATCTATATCTGAAAAGCGAATGCTATTATCCGCTTTTTGAAAAGTGGAAGTGAATTCTGAAGCGGCATCAATAAAAGCCTGGTCATATATTACATTAATTGTATCCGATATAATATTGAAAATCAATAATCTATAGAACGGAGCTGCATCAACATCTGAAATTGAATGGAGCAATACTGCCAGTTCTTTTTTGCCGTCTCCGGTATAATTACCTGCTGTCAGGTAAGAAGAAGAACTTAAAAAATCAGTAGAAAAGACTTTACCTTGAACAAAGTTATTTGGACCGGAAACTTTATAATCAAAAATATCTCCGTCTTTATCAACCACCCAGATTTCATTTTTCCCATCGCCGTCTAAATCAGTTACAACTGCATGCGGCGAATCAAAAATATTTCCACCGGAACCAACAGGTGAGAAATTTACGAGTTTAGCAGGATCTGATACTTTAAGATCGCTCGTAACTTTCCATACAGTAATTGAAGTATCGCTGCTTACTGCAAGAACTTCAGTTTTACCGTCATTATCAATATCTTTTGCAAGAATCGGCCAGAAAGAACCCGATGTATCTGCATAATTCTGAATAAATTTTGAAGAAGCAGGATTCTCCTGTTCTAATAAATAACCGTTGTAAACAAATAAACCTAGAATATCCTTTTTGCCATTTTTATTGAAATCGCCAAAATCCTGTACAATCATGTTCTGTAATGAATCAATTTTAGTAAATGAACTGTTAGATAATTTAAAGAATCCTGTTTCTGCAAGGTTGTTTATATTTCTAAAGGCAATTTCATTAGAATCATTTCCGGTTATGTTCAAAGGATTTTGATAAATACTCCCGGCGGGAAGACTATACGAAAGTTTATATTCCGCTGCTTCATCAAGATTAAAATCAGAATTAAAAGAAAAATAATTTTTATTATTATCTATTACCGTTTTTGTACCCACTAAGTTTTCGGCTTCAAAATAGACTTCATAGGTGCTATTAGGTTTAATTAATTCCCGGGGAATAAATCCATAATGATATTGTTTAACAAATTTATTATTTATATTGAAACCGTCTAATGTTATAAAATTAAAATTGCTGTTGCCTTTTAAGCGGTAATACATCCTGGATGTTGTTAGTTCGTTAGTGTAAAGAGCAGCGAGAATGGTAGTAGTATTACCGTAAAAAGCGGGTCCAATGGAAATTAATTGAATCCTGGGCGGAGCACGCATGATATGAAAGTTTATCCTTTCTTCCATAGTCCGGCCGTTATTTAAATATACAACAAGGCGCAAAGTGTAAGAGGTATCCTGCAATGTTTTGGTATCCAGTGTATAAATATTTTTTCCTGCAAACTGATTTTGTCCGTCTTGAATTAACTGTGTCCAGTTATCAGGATTCAGACCCTCACCTATAAAAAGATCATATTTAATAAAAAAAGCTGAGAGAATTGTAGCCGAAATATTAATTGTATCTTTATTTGTTGCAAAATCCTGTTTTGGATAATCGAATTTAATAACGGAAGGAGCCAGCACTCTCAAAGCTCTGTATAGATTTAACCTCCCTGCCCCGCTTTTAATATCCCAGCCCGGCAGTTCGATATCATCAGAAGTAGATTTTAATATTTGTTTAACTTCTTCGTTTGTATAATTTCCTAAAGATAGAATTAAGCCTGCCGATGCAGAAACGAAAGGAGCAGATGCAGAAGTTCCGCTAACCTCTGAATATCCGCCTGATTTATCGGTAGATAGAATTAAAGTTCCGGGAGCTACCAAATCCAAAGTTGAACCATAACTGGAACTTGAAGCAACACCATCGTATTCATTCGAATTGCCGACGCTAATTACTTCAGAATACCCCGACGGATAATGAGCCTGATCATCCCCGGAATTACCCGAACTTGCAACCAGTACAACATTTTTTGAATATGCATATTTGATAACATCTTTAAGAACATATGAGAATGAAACATCACCAAAACTCATATTAATGACTTTTACACCCATCTTAACGGCATATAGAATTGCAGATGCCACATCATCTTCATCCCCGTATCCTGTAGGATCAAAAGCACGTATATTCAGGATTTTAATTTTGGGAGCAACCCCTGCTATACCGCTGATATTATTTGTTTCGGCGGCAGCAATTCCAGCAATGGCAGTTCCATGTCCCTGTTCATCTTCGGGATCATTATCCCAGTTCAAATAATCTCCGGATGTCGAATCAAACGGATAACCGCCACGATTAGTAAAATCCCAGCCCATGTAATCATCAATAAAACCATTGTTATCATCATCTATCCCGTTAAATCTTTTATCGTTTCCATTTTTATCCAGTCCCATCTCCCCCGGATTATAAAATATTTTATTTTTTAAATCAGGATGCTTATAGTCTATGCCGGTATCAATGATTCCCAATAAAACAGAATCGGATCCCTGTGTAATATTCCATGCGTCAAAAGCCTGAATTATTTTTAAGCCCCATTGCTGTGTTACTAAACTGTCATCCGGGACATAATCAATTTTATATACATTTGAACGCTGAACAAAATCTACATCCGGATCACTCCTGATCTCATTAAGGAATACAGAAGAATCAGATGGATTATTTATTATTACTTTTACAATTTTAGAAAGCACTTCATCATCTGCGCCCAGATTTCCTGCAAAATGAGCAACAGATAATTCCCCGGATTTAAAAATAGTATAAGCCTTTCTTAGCTGGTTCTGTGGAAAAATAGATTGTGTTATTATCTTTTCATTAATTGAAGCTGAAGAAATATAAGATTTATATTTTACAAAGTAAGTAATCTGAGAAAAGGCAGGAAAATTCATTAAAATAAGGAGAATAAACCATAACCCCTTAAACTTCATACATTTCCTTTTTGTAGGAAGAATCTACCAATGTTGGATAGTTTCCAGAAAAACATGCTGTACAGAAATTTTCCTGACCTGCTTCCGAAACCGCCTCGAGCATTTCATCAATAGTTAAATATTCAAGACTGTCAACGCTCAACCATCTTTCTATTTCTTTAATGTCTCCATTACATCGGTTTGCTACTAATTCTTCCTTGCTTGGAAAATCCATTCCGTAATAACACGGAAATTTAATCGGGGAGGATGAAATTCTTAAATGTATCTCTTTTGGTTTAGCTTCTCTGATTAGATTTACGAGCTGTCTCGACGTAGTTCCTCTAACAATAGAATCATCAACGACAACGACAGTTTTACCTTCCAGAACACCTTTAACAATATTAAATTTTATTCTAACACCTATTTCTCTTTTCTGCTGTCCCGGCTGAATAAAAGTTCTTCCGATATAATGGCTACGGATCAAACCTATTTCAAGCTTTGAATCAATCCCCTGCTTTTCAAGCTCGGTTTGATAGCCTAAGGCAGTTGTGTTTGAACTATCCGGCACGCTTATTACAATCACTCTTTCCCCGTCTTTATCCATAACCGGATGCTTTCTTGCAAGGACCTTTCCAAGCCGTCTTCTCATTTTATCAACATTATGGCCGAAAATAAAACTATCTGGACGTGAAAAATAAATATATTCGAATATACAATGTTTTTTGGATACACTATTGAAAGGTAAATAGTGTGTAGATTTAACCTCATTTTTTTCCAGCGCTTCATTATCTATAATGATCATTTCGCCGGGTTCAATTTCCCTGATAAATTTTGCACTCATAATATCAAAAGCACACGTCTCTGAAGCAACCACAAAAGCGCCGTTTAATTTGCCGAGAGCCAAAGGACGAAAACCATACGGATCTCTTGCAGCAATAAGTTTATCATCAGTAAGAATCGTGAGACAATAGGCTCCTTCAACCTTTGAAATTGCTTCCTTGATTTGCTCAATCTGATCACTTAATTTACTTCTTGCTATTAAATGGAGAATCACTTCCGTATCACTTGTAGTTTGAAAAATAGCACCTTCATTTACAAGCTCCTCTCTTAATTCTTTAGCGTTGGTCAGATTGCCGTTATGAGATATTGATAAATTTCCCATTCGATAATGCACAACAAAAGGCTGAATATTTTTTTTGGACTGCGAAGAGCCGGTTGTCGAATACCTGTTATGTCCGATTGCAGAATTTCCTGCTAAAACATTCTTAAATATTTTAGTATCTGCAAACACTTCAGAAACAAGCCCTTCTTCCTTGTGAATATTAAATACTGAATGACCTTTCTCATTTATACTCTGTGTAACTATTCCCGATGCTTCCTGTCCCCGATGCTGTAATGCATGCAGACCATAATATGTTTGTATTGAAGCTTCAGGTGTGCCAAATATTCCAAAAACCCCGCAGAAACTTTTCGGTTTATCGCTATTTATTTTCATCTGTAATAAATTATTAAAAATGAAGGAAAATTTCTTAATTATTTAAATATTAAAAATATAATCAGGATGTGAAAAATAAAAGGTAGTTAATATTATTTATTAAAAAATGATGATTTTTAATTATTTATCGGATTCTACTTAAGTTAGTAATGTTTTTCCTGTTTAAAAATGTTCGATTTTTAATCCGGTTGTCTTAACATTTAAATTATGATTAATTCTTAAGCCGACGATTCCAACAGTTTTTCCGAAAGAAGAATTGCTAAAAAACTTTACAGCTTTCCCGTTGGCACCAAAGATTACAACTCTATTGTTTACAGTGATGGTTAATTTATTAATCGTCTGTCCGTCTTTATCCTGTGAGTTTATATTTTCATCCGGAGTCCAATTTACTATCTCTTTTGTATCTTTGCCGTTACGTTCTTTAATTAGAAATTTTCCATCCTGTCTTATTAAAAAATATAAATAGTGCTGATTAGCTTTCTGCAGATTTGAACCGGCAATGAAAAGACCATATGCTTCCGGGTGTTCGGAAGGTTTAACCTGGATAAAATCTGCTTCAATTTTATATTGTCCATATTCTGCATTTTTAGCATTATAATAAATTGCAGCAGGCCCGGTTACAAAATGATAATAATTATTATCCATGGTCAGCTTAATATCATTTATACCAGCACCTGTTTTATCAAAACGTACTTCCCAATTTTTGGGTAATTGCACACTCCCTTTTATCTTCAGGTCTTTATCATGATTTGTTTTCTTATTTTGAGGATATAAAGTAATAGTGAATAAGATTAAAAGTAGAAATAAAAAAAAGCTTTTCATGATATACCTTTCCTTTTAGAGATTTTAATTGACCAAATTTTAATTTTTTACAAAACAATTTATAAAAGTAAAATTTATAATTAAACATATAAATTGTTATGAAGCGAAAAGTATAAATTAATAGAAAAACTGAAGAAGAAAATATTCCGGGATTAATTTTATACTAAAAAAGAAATCCCGGCTATTTGCCGGGATTAAGTTTAGTGTTATAGTATTTATCCGGAACTTTAGGATGAAAGCAATTTTTGAATAAAAGTTTTTTTCCTCGGTGTATGAACTTGTTTTCCGGGTTGAGAATTTTTCAGAACTTCATCAGTATCATAGCTTCTTACAGCAGATTCTATTGAATCATAAATACTGAAGAATTTGTTTGTCCCGACTTTTTCCATAATAGTCCTGATATTGGAATGTGATTTTACGATTCTTACATCACCACCTACCTCAAAAAGCCTTTTCTTTATAAAAACCATCGCTCCAAGAAATGTAGAATCAATAAATTCGCACTGTCTAATATCGATGACAATCTTTTTAAAATTTCTATCCATATCCGAGCTCAAAACATCTTTGAAATCGAGAGCTTCTTTGCAGGTAGCCCTGGTTAGGTTGACAATTTCAATTACAACATCTTTGAGAATTATTCTGTCGAAATCTTCCATTTTGCGCCTCAGAAGAAGTTAAAAAAATAGTTAACAGCAATAGCCACTGTTTTAAGCATTTCTATTAGTTCAACTTTCATTCCTATTTAAAAAGTTATTTTATATCTCAAAAACAGAGGAAAAAGAATCGTAATTGTTTCATAATGATATGTACATACTGCCTTGTATTAAAGTGAAATGTTTGGTCTGAAGGTAATATAAATCAATATTATCCCATAAGATGACTTTGTTCCTTAATCAATGCGTTTACCCTTTAGAAAATCTATTAATCCGAATATCATATTATTATTTTTTTTTAATAACACAATAATTAAAATTTAAGGTATAATATTTTAGAACAACATTTAGTTTATGGCTTTAGCAACTTTTCTCGAATTTTAAAGTCTAAAAAGAAGAAAATGATATTGAATAATATGAACCAAATAAATATTGATAATAATGATTAGATATCTACTGATTTTTGTCTTGATAAATTTAATTTCATTTACGGCTTTTTCACAATCCAAAAAACTTATACTTAAAACTACTCCTTCAGATATAAAGATTGATGGTGTAATTGATCCTGCGTGGAGTACGGCAGATTCTGTCTCAGATTTTTTTCAGCTTTCTCCGTATTATGATCAGAAGCCTACCGTTAAGACAGTAGCTAAAGTTTTAACAACAGATAATTATTTATATGCCCTTATGATTTGCTATGATGATGAAAAAGACATTACCGCATTCACAGGAATGCATGATGATTTTGCAGGCGATATAGTATCAATAATGCTTGATACCTTCGGAGATAATAAAACCGCATATAAGCTGGCTGTTAATGCTTCTGGTGTAAAAGCCGATTCAAGGCTGCTTGACGATGGAAGGAACAGGGACTACAGCTGGGACGGGATCTGGTTTGCAGCTTCAAAAATTTATTCATGGGGTTATGTTGTTGAATGGAAAATCCCTTATAAATCAATTCAGTATGATGATAAATTAAATGCTTGGGGGTTAGGTTTTGACAGGTGGAGAGCAATTAATTCGGAAGATATTTATTGGAATAAATATAACCAGAACGAAGGATTACGTGTTTCAAAGTTCGGAAAATTAGTATTTAATAATTTTCATCCTACTGTTCATGGCTTAAACCTAGAGGTTTATCCAGTCGGTTTTTCAAAGGCATCATATATAAATAACGGGAAGTATAAAGTTGAACCCGAAGCAGGGCTGGATATTCTTTATAATCCCTCTTCAAAATTAAAATTCCAGTTAACTGCAAATCCTGACTTTGCCCAGATTGAAGCTGATCCGTATAATTTTAATATATCAAGATATGAAACTTTTTTTGATGAAAGGCGTCCGTTTTTCACAGAAGGAAGTGATATTTTCACTGCTTCAGGTAAAGAAAGAAATACAGGCTTTTATCAACCTTTAAATATTTTTTATTCAAGAAGGATAGGCAAAGTATTGCCTGACGGGTCAACGATTCCTTTAATTGTCGGGGCCAAAGCTTTTGGAAGATTAGGTGATTGGGAATACGGCGGTTTCACAGCAATAACCGGTGAAAAAAATTATATAGAAGATGACACTCTGCATACAGAAGAAAGAGCATACTTTACATCTGCTCGTATTAAAAAAAATATATTTGAAAATTCTTCTGTCGGACTTTTATATGTCGGAAAACAAACCAGGTCAAATACATACGGTGTAATCGATCTGGACGGCGCGTTCCGGACTTCAGCCTGGCAGCTTTCATATCAGCTGGCAAGATCAATGGTAAATTCTAATGGTGATTATGCTGCGTCAGCAGGATTTATTCAATTTGGTGATAAATTTGCTAACTTTGCAAGACTCCGATTCATTGGCAGTAATTTTGACATAAGTCAGATCGGATATGTCCCATGGAAAGGTACCGCGCAAATAACAACCCTGCATGGCCCGTTATTTAAACCCGAAAAAGGATATGTAAGCCAGATATTTCCATATGCAGGTTTATATCTTTATCGTAAAAATTATGAAAATTATACTGATCATGGGTTACTGCTTGGATACAATATGAATTTCAGGAACAACTGGGGTTTCGAATTCGATTTCCTTTATGCAAAAGTTAAAGATAAAGGATTACTTTATAATTCCTATGAACTTGATTTTAGTTCATGGTTTAACATAGCTCCGTCCTGGAATGCAAATATTTATGGCGGAAATACAAAAGCGTATAATTTTTCGCGCGACTATATAGGCCACTATACCTGGATTGGAGCGTCTGCAGATTGGAAGGTTCTGAACAGTTTATCTATAGGGACTTCAGGAAGTGTTAATATTGAGAATAAACCTGACGGACGTCTGCAGGATGTAACATATAACGCGCGCCCGTATTTTTCATTTACTCCTGTTAATAATATGAACCTGCGGATCTATGTAGATAACTTGTATGAAACGGAATCCGACCATCTTGAAAGAGTAATTTTAGGAATCCTGTACTCATACAATTTTTTACCTAAAAGCTGGATATATTTTGCCGTTAACCAGTTAGATGACAGAAGCCCTCAGTATGACTTTAACGGCAACCTGCTGCCCGAACGCATGCATTTAACGAGTCGTGCTGCAGTGCTGAAAATTAAGTATTTGTATTATTTTTAATTCCTCTTTGATTTCAGAACAAAGATTAACAAACTGTGATTTTAGATTTTTCCCATATACTGCAAATAAAATAATTTCTAGATTCTGAATAAATACATTAATTACTTATTCATTACCCGGAACATTGCTTCTCTTTTTTCATAAAGATTTTTTGCACCTTCGATCGGCGCTTCAAATATATCCTGCTCTATTGCCTTCATTGATTCGCTTATAAATTCATCAACAGGAATCCCTCCGTGCGTTTCACTTTTACTAGTTCTTCTTTCATGTCCTAATTCAGTATCTACGGAAGGAGGTATAATTTCAAATACTTTTATCAGACTGTCCTTCAACTGGTATCTTAGAGATATAGACAGGGAATGTATAGCTGCTTTAGTTGCACAATAAACCGGTACAAAAGAAAGCGGCACAAATGCCAATCCCGAAGAGATATTAATTATTGCAGATTCATTTCTTGTCCTCAGATGTTGAATAAAAAGAGAAGCCAGGTGAACCGGCGCAGTTAAATTAGTTTCAATTTCCTGATTTAATTTATTTAAATCCACATCTGTTAAATCTGCAAGCAGCTGGATACCTGCATTGTTAATCAGGATATTTGTTTCCGGGTATTTCTTTGTAACGGTTTTAATGAGCAGTTCTCTTTGTTCAGCTTTTGTAACATCGCAAGTTATTATCTCAATATTTTCATTATACCGCTTTATTTCCTGTAAACGGTTCTCACGCCTACCGCATACAATTACTTTGTTATTCCTTAAAGAAAACTCTTCAGCGAAACCTTTACCTATACCTGATGTACCGCCGGTAATTAAAATTGTATTGCCCGATATTTTCATAGTAAATAAACACCTTGCTGTTTTAATTAATTCTAAAAATAATTTGGACAGGTAAAATATTATCAATCACATTATAATGATTATATAGTTTTTTGTGAATCTAACTAAAAATATTATATCCATTACAGAAGTATGAGTAACGTTATAACTAAAGAACTTATATTGGTCACTGTTTATGCTGTAATTCGAATTTATGCTTTGCGGTTAAATAATTATACCTTATCTTTTCTTTTATTATAACCCTTCTCAATAAACGGCTGTAATTTTTCGAGCCACATTTCTTCCAGGGTCTTCAGATCTTCAGCATAATCATAACCCGGGTCTTGTTTTGGTTCAAGAGTGTCAATTGTTTCAAATAAGAAATTCTTCTCTCCAAATTGGATAAAATCTTTTTGAAGTTCTTTATTTATATAGGATCCCATTTCAAGCTGAAATTTAATACTGTTCAGCTTACCTTTTAAATTGCTGCTGCTCCCGATAAATATTTTACCATTTGCCAGATTTTTGATTTGAAAGATTCCCATAGGCCGTAAAGTTTGTTTGTATTGGTTCTTTAATCCTTTTTTATCCATAATAATTACCAATCCCTATTATTTTATCTATAAATATAAAGTAATTCTATAAAGATCATTGAACCTGAAATATATAAAAAATATGTTTGTATATTTCTATTAAATAAAGGCAGGTAAGATTTTGATTTTAGATATTAGAAATGTTTCCTTAGTTCGAGACGGGATTTCTATCCTTAAAAATATTAATTGGTTCGTAAAGCCCGGGGAAAACTGGGCATTAATAGGACTTAACGGCTCCGGAAAAACCACATTATTAAAAATGATAACGGGCTACCTCTCCCCTTCCAAAGGTGAGATGTATGTCCTTGGTAAAAAATTCGGAAGAGTTGATCTAAGAGAATTAAGGAAATCCATTGGATGGGTAAGCTCATCTTTACAGGAATCTCTATATGCTTCTGATACAATAGAAGAGATCGTACTCAGCGGTAAGTTTGCCAGTATCGGTCTTTATGAAAAACCTGAGAAAGAAGACTACAAAAAAGCAGAAAATTTAATGGAACAATTTGAATTATCAAGGATGAAAGATAGAATGTATTATACATTATCCCAGGGAGAAAAACAGAAGACAACAATCGCCAGGGCTTTAATGTGCACACCGCATCTTTTAATACTTGATGAGCCTTGCGTCGGACTTGATATATTTGCGCGTGAAAATTTTCTTTCATTTGTTGAAAATATATGCAATATTGAAGATGCTCCGACTCTTTTATATGTTTCCCATCATGTTGAGGAAATTACACCATTATTTAAGCAAGTATTGTTTCTAAAAGACGGGGAGATTCATTCCGCAGGAAAAACAAAGGATTTATTAACCAATGATAACCTGATAAAATTTTACGGAAAACCAGTAGAGATAGATTGGAGAAACGGGAATCCATGGATAAAGCTAAAAGATAGTATAAAGAGATGATATTTCCCGGTAAATTTTATTTAGTAGAGATCATCTTTGATTTTATTTGGATTTATTCAGAAATGAATTATTAACCGGAAATTAATTAAACACGAGCCACAATTGATAAATGCCGAAAAAGGCAAGACCAACTACCGAAATACCAAGCATTGTTTTTACAATTTTAGGCCCTAAATTTCTAGCAAAAGCAAAAAGAAAAATTATTCCTGCAATCCCGGCAACAAGTGTAGAATAAAAACTGATTATCAAAGCTATTCCATTTAAAGGTGCTTCATTATATCCCCTGAGGAAAAGAGGGCCCATAACCAGGCTCCATCCCAGGTATGGATTTGGATTTAAAAAATTTACCAATGCAGCTTTAAATAGTGTCTGCTGATTTGGCTGAACTGTAGTTTTCTTATTTGAGTCAAGGTTTTTCCATGTTTTATATGTGTCATAAGTCAAATAAAATAAAAACAACGCTCCCGCAAGATGTAAGAACTGTATTAACCAGAAAGGCAAATGACTTAATAAAAACAAAACTATTAATATTATAGGGATATCGCTTATTAGAGGAGAAAATGAAGCCGGTAAAGTCCGTCTCCATCCATTTGTAAAAGTCTGCGAGATAATATAGGTTTGAAGAGGACCCGGCTGCGCGGCTGCAGCGAATCCATAAGTAATTCCGAATATTAAATAGCTAACCAATTTATCTGTTTTACTGAATTTAATTAATTAAAGATTAAAAATACTAAATGTTTAATCAGTAATTAACTCAAATATTCAAAATAAAATTTATCTTCATTAGATACTCTGAATTACGAGGATTATTTTTTTAATTTATAATTCAACTATTTTTAATTTCAAAAACTCTTAAATCGTTATGAAGAAAATGAATATCTCTTTAGAGAAAGATTTCTATATAGATGTTTTGGAAGAAGCATATTTTAGAAAAGCATGGCACGGTCCCAATTTGCATAGTTCTCTAAACGGTGTGTCTGCCGGTGATGCATTAAAAAGACCGTCAAAAGGAAGGCATAATATTTATGAAATTACTGTTCATGCAATTTATTGGGTTTACAGAATTATCAGATGGATAAATAAAAGTTCTGATTTGAAATTTCCTTTTAGAGGATCTAACTGGTTTGAAAGCCCTGACACATTGACCGAAAACGAATGGAAAAAAATAAGAAACATTTTAAATGAATTTCATCATCAGCTTTACAATCTTATATTACACCTGGATTCAAGAGAAATTAAATCCAGGTCTGAAAAAGATAAACAAAAAATAAGCAGATTACTTGTTGGAATTGCAATGCACGACGTATATCATGCAGGACAAATTCAGCTGATAAAAAAATTAACTAAATAATAGAACTCATTTATATCACTTTAGTTACAAGTTTTATTTTTGTTTTCTTTATCTTGTTTATCATTGTGAGCCTTCTTTCAGACTCCGGAATTCTTCAGCAGACTGTAAATGAACTAAAAAGAACGATTTCGCTGTTAATGTTATTAACGGTTTATAAGCTGTAATAAATATTAGATCGAAAGAATGTACCAGCCTTCTTTCTGCAAATTGGCAAGCATTTCTCCGGTATACGTCACAGTAACACCAAGCTCAGAAAGTTTATTCGAAACGCCATACATATCTGCACATCCTTTACAAGCATACAATTCGATACCGGCCTTTTTAAGTTCATTTAGATATTGTTGAAGTTCAGAATCCTCCGAAAGTAATTTCGCAGATGGACCCCATATCAGTAAGCGGACATCATCCATCCATGAAAATTTCCTGCAATTTAATGCATACATAAAAACCATCTTCAGAGCAACTTCCCTGTCACCGCTCGTCCATAGAATCAACTGCTTGTTTTTCTCTGAAGATATAACATCAGTTTTTTTAACATTATCCTGTTTATATAAATCCGTTCCTCTGCTGCGGGAGGCTATATGAGTATTCAGAGCTATTGCAAATACAACTGTTAAAAAAATCGTATTTAGTATCTTCATTATTACTCCCTTTCATTACCGATAAAAAATGAATAAGAATAATTTGCAATAAAATTTTCTAGAAACATTAAACCTGGATTTCCTGTATCAGAAACGCAAAGGACTCCTGAGGAGTAATCAGCTCTTTTATTTCAATGACTTGCGAGAAGTATGGTTTATATGTAATCAATATTTTTTCCAATTCAGCTCTGCTTTCTGCTTCCCAGATGTTTAATCCGATTTCAGGATTCTCCTTCAAGCAAAAAGCAGCTCTGACATGGCTTCTGTTTAATTCGTTGTTGGAGAGTTTTTGACCGAACTCAGATAGCATATCCATATTTACTTTAACTTTTCCGTAAAAGAACATATTTATCTCCTGTTGTTTTTTGATGAATTTCTTTCACAAAACACAAATATTTAATAATGAGTTAAGGAAAGCTGAAATAATTAATATTATTTATAGAAACTTTTTCTCCTGTTTAGAATCATAACCAGTATTTAAATATTGACAGTTATAAATAAATCTGAAACTATTTTTTTATTTTTGTTGAAAGTTTTGTAGTTAAAGGGATTCACCCTAATATTTTATTGCTAACCGGAAAATGAATAATCTCGCCCGTTTTTGCCCTGTTATTTCCCTATTTTAATCCACAGCAATTATTTCAGCATTGTAAAATCCTATCTCTAAATTTAATACTAAATTCTTTAGAATGGTAGTGGTTAAGAAATGCAGAATTGTTTATTTCGCAACTTCACATTTGTAGTATATGTCTGTCCAATTTCCGTTTTCCGAATGTCCTTTTATCATTGCAGAATCCCCTTTTATCCACCATTCGATTTCCCTTTCATCGGTGTATCGTGCTCCCGACGCGGAGACAATCTGAGGCAAAGTATACCGTTTACCATCCGGCATTATGATTTTTACAAAATGAAGACTGTTATCAGATAATGAATAATATTCAGCTTTTATCTCTGCTCCGCTTTCACAATTATAAGCTGCAGCAGCATCTTTATTAACCTTTAAAGCTTCTTTATTATCACTGCAGCAAAAAAATATTGATTGCAGAAAAATCAACATTGCCGGAATAATAACATATCCTATTTTAATCATTTTAACTTTCCCGTAGACTCTTTTATAATTTTAAATATCAGGGAAACTATAACTATTAAATTTTAAAGGCAATACAAATCCCCTATTACAAATGCCACCGCTAAACAAATCATTTTCTAATACGATAATAGAAATGATAATTTGTTTTTAATTATACAACAAACTGGTTTTTATGAGCAGGTTTAATAATTTAAAGATTGGTACGAAGCTTTCATTAGGTTTTATTTCCATTGCTTTTTTATCAACACTTCTTTCCTTTATTGTAAATTTCGAAACAATTAAAATATCCGAAATAATTATTTTCCTGATACTGGAAATATTATTTGCGATGGTTCTGGGAACTTTTATTTCCAGAAATATTAATAAAACACTAAAGAATCTTAACTGCATGATGCGGGAAATGAGCAAAGGACATATTTGCGAAAGCTTAAATATTTCCTCAAAAGATGAGCTGGGTGAAATTTCAGAAGAAATGAACAGGTTCAATGATTATCTCCAAAATTCCATCCTTTTCAATATTAATAATATTGCCAACGGTAATTTTTCATCCGGTACTTCTTTAATGGATGATAAAGATGAGTTCTCTCTTGCTTTAAATAGACTGTCAAACGTTTATAAAAATCTAAAAAACGAAACCGATTTGATGGTTAATGCTTTTAGAGATGGAGATACTGATTACAGGATAAACGGAAATGAATTTTCTGGCGATTATAAAAATATTATAGAAAATATAAACTGGACAATAAATGAAATTGTTGCAGTTGTTCGCAGGGGTTATACGATCATGCAAAAATTGTCCGAAGGTGATTTATCCGCCAGGATGGATGATGAATATAAAGGCAAATTTAACAGGTATAAAAATAATATTAATCATCTTGGCGAATCTTTAGAAAGTATGATTCTTGATATAACGGAAATTATTAAGGCTACATCAGTTTCAACGAATGAGATCTCATCAAGTATTGAAGAAATATCTTTAGGTACCGAAGAGCAAAGTCAGCAAGCGCTTGAAGTTGCCGGCGCAGTAGAAGAAATGACCAAGACAATATTGGAAACATCAAGAAATGCAGATGCTGCAACTGAAGCTTCAAAACAATACGGCGATATAGCAAAAGACGGCGGCAAAGTTGTTAACGAAACAGTCGACGGGATGAATAAGATTGCCGCAGTTGTTAAAAAATCTGCCGATACTGTTCATGCATTGGGTGTTAGCAGCAAGCAGATTGGTGAAATAATTCAGGTTATAGATGAGATTGCCGATCAAACAAACCTATTAGCGCTTAACGCTGCTATTGAAGCAGCAAGAGCCGGCGAACAGGGACGAGGTTTTGCGGTAGTTGCCGATGAAGTTAGAAAACTGGCTGAAAGAACGACTAAAGCTACAAAAGAGATTGCTTCTATGATAAAACAAATACAGAAGGATACTGATGATGCAGTCCTTTCTATGGAAGAAGGTACCTCAGAAGTTGAAAAAGGAAAAAAATTAGCAGACCATGCCGGAATATCCTTAAAACAAATTATTGACGGAGCCGATAAAGTTGTTGATATAGTTACACAGGTCGCAGCTGCCAGTGAAGAACAATCATCTGCCTCCGAACAAATCAGCAAAAGTATAGAAACAATCAGCAGTGTATCTCAGCAGAGCTCAGCAAGCTTACAGCAGATAGCATCGGCAGCAGAAAATTTAAGCCGCCTTACTGGAAACCTGGAATCCCAGGTTTCAAAATTTAAAATTAAAGGATTTGATAACGAGTTAAGATTAGTATCTAAACAGAATAAAAACAGGAACCAATTAAATCCTGTTAATTCTTTAGAATAATATTCGAACCTGTTTATAATAAGATATTATTTGAATAAATCAGTGCTGTCCAATTATTTTTTTGAAAAAGAATAAAAGTTAAATTTTAGTAAATAAAAAAGAATATTTTTAGTATTTAAATTTTAATCCCCCGCTCTTTAACCCGCTTCTATTGATTTTACATCTTTCAATAATAAAACTTTCCTTTATCAAGCATCTCCGAATATTGCATCTTTGGATTTTTACAAATAAATACGATAAGATTATTTTCATGGGAAGTCACATAAGGATTTTTATATTCACCAGGATATAATGTTACATATTCAAAACGTTTTTTCATTTTTTCAATATTTTTGTCGTTTGTTAATTGAAGTACAACATGTCCATGCAGTCTGCTTTTACTCCATAAATAATAATTGTTATGTCCGCATACCACTGAAGGCAGGTTATAGTTTTTACCAAATAATTCAATTGCCCCTGCCTGACCATAATTTCCAGCAGCAATTATTGTTTCTTTTTTTTCTTCATCCGGAAGACTGTTATAAGCTTTCAATACCAGGTCAAATTTTTCTTCCCATCCGATCCTATCGGCAATCAGCTGCGGAAGCGGCGGCTTATTACCTGTTTCAACTTCAGTATTTAATCCTAATAATTGCGTGTATGTTCCTACAGTATCGAAATTAAAATATGGAAGTATTACAGGAATTGTTATTGCCAGCCCTAAATACAAAAAAGCGATTAGAACACCTTTAAACCATTTTAAATTATGCTTTATAATAAAGCTTTCAAAAAAGAGAGCGCCGCCGGCAAAAACAGCAGGGTAAGCAAATACCAGTCTATCGGGACGACTTGTACCTGAATACATCATAATAATAAATAAACTTATAAATAGAACCAGTAAGAATCTGAAATTATTTGTTTTTTTTGAAAAGATTAAAAATATGAGCCCGGCAAACCAGATTGGAAATGTTGCGGGAGACATCTGCAGCAGCTGATTTAAGAAGAATGCCAGGGGAGGAGTGTAAACATTTTTATACGCCGTAACATTTTTATAGAATTCAATAGAAGGATAGTCATTCAGTATTTGCCAGATAATATTAGGCAGAAATATTAATAATGCAATAGAAGATCCGAATGCAAACCATTTGTTGATCACAAGTCTCCACTTACCAGATATCAATAACGAAAAAACAAGTACAATAATAAATACAGCAAAAGTATGTTTATTCATTAAACCCAAACCCATAAAAATTCCAAGAATAATCCATCTTCCAGGATTATTTTCTTTTATCATTTTTACTGTAAAAATTAGCAGGATTATTGCGAGGAGAGGTTCAAATGCATTCATTGAATAGAATCCGCCGAAAGCTACGATTACCGGAGTTGCGGCCATCGTGCAGGCGGCCAGGCACTGCGCAAATATTCCGCCGCCGATTTCTTTAGTAAGAATACCTGCCGAAAATACCGAAGCAGATGCTGCCAAAGCAGGTAATATTCTTACTGCATATAATGAATCACCAAAAACATATTGAAACACGGATAGAACTAAAGGTGCAAGAGGCGGATGATCAACATATCCAAGAGCCGGATGAAATGCACAGGCTATATAATAGAACTCATCAATAAAATAGCCATACCCCTTAACGAAAGATGATAAATAAATGAGAAAGAAATTTAATCCGGCGATTAAGAAAAGATATTTGTTTTTAATGAGGAAGTCTGATTTCAGCTTTTTCATAATTATATAAATGATAAATATTTAATTAAATGGAGTATTGATTACAGACAAATAAAAATTTAATCTTCTTCCCTGGTTTTCCATAAAATATTTCTATTGAATATTTTAACCCTGACAGTTTTCTCAAAATTATACGGCAATCTATAAAAGAAATTGTCAACAAAGTAAAAATATAGGTGAAACGGTTGTATAAAAAGTTGGACGGCAGAAAATTGCGGGTATAATAATCCGGATACGGATTATCTTATTTTTTAATCAACTTAATTCTGTACATTAAATTATATTTTACCTTTATTAATTTTTTCGAAATGTATTCATGATTATTACTAGATATCTTTAGATAGTAAAGCGTTTCCTTAATAATTCTGTTCATAATAATTAATATAGTAACCTATTGACAATTTTTATTTTTTTTATATATTAACACGCGCACTTAGCATTAATTAACTGAAAGTTGGAGGTGAACAATCTTTTGAGGGGTTGTGCTTGTAAAAAAATTTGAGGAGAACGGATTCTGAAGTTCAACTCATCTTCAACACAAATAGCAAGCTAAGGCACCTCCAATATTTTAAGTAACACGGATTTATTTTACTTTTTCTATTTTAAATTTTATACAAGCTCCAATGCAGCCTGCCGGAATAACAATAATTTTTCCCGTTATTTTTAATTGTAATTTAACTGAATTTATTGAAGTTATGCAACTATCATGCAAGGTCGCTTCCAAAGATCTTTATTTGAATTAATAAAAATAAGGGCGCTTTTTGAACGCCCTTATAGTCGAAGGAACTGAGGAGGTGAGAGAAAATCTATCTAACTTATTTTAATAAAGTCATCTTTTTAGACATTACCTGAGCACCGGCTTCGATTCTATAGATATAAATACCGCTGGGAAGATTTGAGGCATCCCAGGTTAACTGATAATTACCGGCATTCTTATAGCCGTTTACTAATACCGCAACCTGCTGACCAAGAATGTTATAAACTATTAATGTAACCTGTGAACTCTGTGTTATAGCATAATTAATCCTGGTTGTGGGATTGAAAGGATTAGGATAATTTTGTGATAATTCAAAATTTACAGGTAAAGTACGTGTACTCTTGATTTCTTTAACACCTGCTGTTGTTGAATCAGGATTGAATCTTGCCCAGCCGAAAGTCCAGTCAACATCTTTGAATGCGCCAACGTAATTTGCTGTTGCATCGAAGAATCCGTCATCTGGAGGAGTACCAGCACCGGTTAATGCAGGTGAACCTGCAAGAGGTAATGCGTTCGGATTATTTAAATCAAATGGTGATGTGAGCATAACCTCAGCAGCAGTAGATAATATTCTGCTGTCATTGTTAGAGAACCATGTTTCAACATTAAATGTACCATTTGATGATACTGTATCAAGATTCTTCTTTGATGCACCTGCTATTATACTGTTCTTTACAAACATTATATTGCTTTCTGCATCCGCTGTTGTCTGTTTGCCGTCTACTAAAATACCTGTCGGCCAGCCCATTATTATTGTATTATTTACTTTATTCTGGGATGATCTTCTTAAATGCATTCCTCTCTTAAAGTCTGAACTGTATGGTGCATCTGTTGTTGCCTGAGGACCTACCAATGTTACATTCCACCACATCGGGGATGTTCTTGGTGTGTTTAATGAACCGCTTCCGTCATTATCTGATTCAAATCCATTTGAACCGGATACTACGTCTGCTACCTGAGGGTCTCTTATTCCTAATAAGAACTGAAGCTTTCCCTCAAATCCGAAATCAGTATCAAAATCATCGTCTATTCCTCTGTAGGCAATTAAATGCTTGCAGTTTACTGTTCCGCCAAACCATTCATATGAATCATCATTGCTATAGGCTGCTTCTACATAATCTATTGTTGTTCCGTCGCCTACTCCGCCGAATGTCATTGCATTTATTTCATTGTTCGGGCTGTATGCGATTCCTGCATACTCTATTCTTACATATTTTACTACACCACTGTTATCATGAGGATCTGTGCCGCCATATGTATCACCAGGACCTTCAATTGATGCTGTACCGCCGGCTGGATTGATAGGTGCATTTCCTAAAAGGATTAATCCGCCCCAGTCTCCACGCTGCGGCTGCTGGCTTGAACCGGGTTTTGCAAATTCACTGGTAAATACTATAGGCTCAGATACTGTGCCCTCTGCCATTATTTTGGCTCCCGGTTTAATTATCAATGAACCGTTCGATGAGTTCTCTCCATAGATGATTGTTCCCGGTTCTATTGTTAAAACTGCCGGACTTTGTACTCTTACCAATCCGCTTAACAGATAACTCTGATCCGATGTCAATGTCATATCACTCGTTATATCACCCGAAAGCATGGTCTGAGCAAAGTTTAAGCTGCCAAACAAAAGCAACATCAGCACCACAGTAAGTTTTTTCATTATTTCTCCTTTTTGTTTATAGGTTATGATTTAAAGTTTGTATTTGATAGCAAAACTAAAATTCCTTCCCGTTCTCTCCAGACCAACCAATTTATCTCCTCCGGGCGCCTGCTGAATTAATTTTTTATCCTGGTTTATTATATCTTTTACAGCAAATTTCAGGTTAATATTGGTGAGGATATTTTTAGATATTGAAAAATCTACCAGATCAACGGGCTTCTCTAAAATATTTCCAAGCTGAATTGAGCCAACGTTTGCTATCCTTTCACCGACTTTGTTATATGTAACAGCGGCATCAAGGCCCAATTCAAGATTATCATAATATAAGCCCATATTAAAGATGTAAGGCGCCTGTCCCTGCAAGGCTCTTTCTGCCTGCTGATAAGCATTATCGCTGATCTCAACTTTGGAATGAATAAAGCTGGCATTTCCAATGAAAGTGACATTATCAAGAAATGCCCCTGCAAATGCCAAAGATTTCCTGACTTCAAGCTCCACTCCGTAATTTGTTGCTTTATCAGCATTTGCAAAAGACCTGATTGGCTCATTTGCTGATGCCTGCAGGGTTTCTTCAATAGGAGCACTGAATCTTTTGTAGAAAAAGCTTACAGCAAACAATTCACCGGCTCCCGGAAACAATTCAAATCTAAGATCATAATTTCTAATTAAAGTCCTTGCCAGCTCAGGATTACCCTGTACAAGTGTATTGTCGATAAAATCAAAATAACTGAAAGGTGCCAATTCCCTGAATTGAGGTCTTGCAAGTGTAATACTGTATGCAGACCTAAGGTTAAATTTTTCACTAATATTGTAAGTTAAATTAAAACTGGGAAGAATATCATTATATGTTGTTTTTACACTCAAAGGTTCTCCCCTCAGATCAATAGTATTTAAATTCTGTGTAGAATTTTCAAGACGTGCTCCTGCAACTACACGTAGTTTTCCAATTATAGTTGCATCAAACATTAAATATCCGGCACGTACATATTGATTTGATGTATAACTGTCTGATTGTTTAGTAATTTCCTGTACCTGAAGAATATTGTTTATGAGATTTTCTGTCTGGAAGATCGAATCAACCGGCTGGTAAAAGAAGTCAGGATCGCGGTTAGTTCCTGTATTTCTAAAGCCGAATGAACGTGCATTAAAATTCCTGTCTTTTTTATAATAGGCGTAACCAAATTTTAATTTCGGAAGTTCAGGATTATCAAAAAGTTTAAGGGTAAAACCAATATCTCCGTCAAAATTCCTGTCGGTTAAATTTCCGAAATACCTGGTATCTACAGAAGGATCTGCTAAAAAGACCAATGGTGTTGTTACAGTTTCGTCAAGATTTCTTTTGTATACATATCTTCTTGCATCGGGCTCATTTCGTCTTGACTGCGAAAAGCTAAGATTCCAGTTCAGATTCAAACCGCTTAAAATATAAAATAAATGTTCTCCCAGCAGCTGATTTGAAAGCAACGACCGCGATACATAATTAAGTGATGTAACTTCCCTGTATTGTTCTGCATACCTGTAATCTCCGGAAAAGAATGAAGTTATATCATCGGCATTCTGATTATACACATTCTTAAAGCTGATTTTATTCGTGTTTGAGAATTTATAACTCACATTCAACAAGCCGCCCCAGTTAACTGTCCTGTCATAGCTTGAGCCGTTGTATGAATAGCGAGCACCGCTGAAATCATAAAAGCTCTTTTCCTGGTTTTTCGTGTTTCCCGAATTTGAATATGTCAGGGAACCTACAAAACCAAGTATACTTTTATTCTCAAATTCATATTTGTTACCGATATTCAATTTAAAGGAACCATTAAAAGGAGCATTAACTGAGTGAGTCCCCCAGTTATTTTCAAAAGAGGAAGAAATTGCTGTTAATTCCTGGTTAGAATAATTCCCCCTTGTTACTTTTTCACTGGTTATTATTGAAGGAATGTCCCTGGTGCCATCATCAAATCCAAGGTAATCCGTTTTTCCACCATTATAAGTAGTAAAGCTTTTATCTGTTGTATTTGTATTATATGTACCGGAAGTAGTGATATCAAAAATAAAATTAGATGGAAATTCAATAGTATTTATCTGAACAAGCCCGCCTGCAAAATCTGCAGGTTCATCAGGAGTAAAAGTTTTGGCTGTAATAACATTTTCAATTAAGCTTGCAGGAAACAGATCATAAGAGAAGCTCTTCTTTTCAGGATCTGTACTGGGAAGAGTTGAACCATTAAGTAGTGTATTATTATACCTGTCACCAATCCCTCTGATAAAGGCATATTTTCCTTCCGAAATATTTATCCCGGTCATTCTTTTTAAAACATCAGTACCATTTGAACTATTGTTTTTACTAATTAATTCTGCGCTTACTCCATCGACAATATTATAAGAATTTATTTGAATCTTAAGAATAGATGCTTCGGTAGATTTTAATGCTTCAGCAGTAATAAGCACTTCATCAAGCTGAGCAGCGGCAGGTGCCAGCGATACATTAATAGTTGATAATTTTGCTGATTTTACTTCAATATCTTCAACAACAATAGTCCGGTATGAGATATATGAAAACCTTAATTTATATATTCCAGCCTGCAGACCTTTAATCTCAAATTGACCATCGATATCCGTTGAAGCACCTGTTGAAGTTCCTATTACAAGAACATTCGCACCTATAAGAGGATCGTTATTACTTTTATCGGATACTTTCCCGGCTATTGAACCTGTCTGTGCCTGCAGAACGGAAAAAGACAAAAATATAAAAGCAATTAAAAATATCTTTGAGAATTTTTTATTTAATAATCGATTTAGAAAAAACATGTCACCCAAAATGAAATTGACATAAAATTTCATCTCACCCTCCCGGTATATTTTTTTATTTTAGATTAGTTCACTTCGACGAGACAAACATAGCAACACAATGTTAAGGCATTGTTAAGAGAGTGTTATCTAAATGTTAACTTTGGTAATGGAATGTTAATTAAGACTGAGTATACGAGAGAGAGATTAACTTAATAAAGAATGTTTTTTGTACAAAATAAATTAACTATTAAATTTATAAGAGTTACCGGATTTAACCATAATATTAAGCAATTTTCTTTGAGAATTGAATAGGAGAGAAATGCAGAATTATAATCCCCCTGCATTAATCTTTAAATTTGAAATTGAGGTTATGCAAGTATTAAATCAATATTTTTGAATACAAATATTTTTCAACATAATTACTAATTCAATACTTGCATAACTATTCATTACCACAACAATATATAACCTTATTCCATTGCCAAAGGATTTTTAACCATGCTTTTATCTATCTCAAGAATTTTTCCTTTTTCAATAGAGATTACAAATGATTGTACCACATTTTTATGCAGTTCAGCGATAACTACATATTCACCTTCTTCCAGCCGCATTAGCTTCGGTGTCTGATATGATTTTTTCACATCTGTGATAAAGTCCCCATTTGTAGTATAAATTGAATAACCTTTATAAACGTCGTTTGCCGGATCTTCACCGTATATTCCTTTCTCCTTATACTTATCAGTAAAAACCTTTAAATATCCGGCATTATTATTAACATTTGTATTTGGTTCAAGATAATTATATTGATGCCCGATATCAGAGCCGCTGCATCCAACCTGAAATAAAAGAGATGTAACGAAAAGTGCAGATAATAATGTTTTCAATTTGTCCTCCCTTTTTTTACCCCAATTTAAATAAAATTAAAACATTTTTATGTTAATTTAATTTATACTTTTTATTAATAAATTGTTATGAAAATTTCCCGCCTTTTGTAAAAAATCAATATTCCCATAGGGAAATATAACCTGCTTTTTCAATCACACGCTCTCCTTCCGGTCCGATTACCCAATCAATAAAATCTTTAATTATTCCTGATGGTGTACTCTGAGTATAAAAATATAAGTACCTTGAAATCGGATATGAATTATTTCGTACATTTGCTTCTGTAGGCTGGATTCCTTCAACGGATGCATCTGCTGAATCTCTTTGATATCCGATACCGCCATATCCGATTGCATTTTTATCTGCAATAACTTCATCAACGATACTTGCCGTAGTCGGTTTTGTAACAACATCAGGTGAGTATTCTTCACTCGATAATACATGCTCTTTAAAATATAAATAAGTTCCGGAATTCGGATTTCTATTCAATACGACAATCTTGCTGTCATCCCCACCCAGCTCTTTCCAATTAGTTATTTTGCCCGTAAATATTTTCTTCAGCTGCTTCAATGAGAAATTCCTTACTTTATTTGTAGGATTTATAAATATTGTTAAAGCATCTTTGGCAATAATAAATGATATGCCCACACTCTTAAAGTGATCGGCTAATATCTTTACTTCTTCCCCTTTAAATGTTCTTGAAGCAGTACAAATATCGGTTTCCCCAACAACGAAAGATCTTATTCCGGCAGCCGTGCCGCCTCCTTCAACATAAATCGAAACAGCAGTATTTTTTTTCATATATTCTTCCGCTAATTGCTTTGTCAGATAAAGCATTGTATCGGAACCTTTAATTTTAATAGAAGTCCTTTCCGGGATTTGAAAAGAACATGAAAAAGAAGTAAATATTGATGAAAGGAAAATCAAAGCCAATATATTTTTTCTAAATACTAATAAAGTAATAGTCGAACGACATGCATTCATCCACTCATACATCCATGCTTCTATATTATTAGAATTAACTTTTATGATATTTGGCATCTTAAATTTTTACTAAATTGAATTAAAATAATATCTATCTTTTTTCTGCAATTGACCTGAGCCTTGCACCGATAAAAGGAGCTTCTTTATTCCATTCAGGAACTTCTTCACTATTTAAAAGATTAAAGCTGAACCTGTATAAAAAATTAATATGTTCAATTGCTGCATCAAAATTTATTTTCTGTTTTAAATCATCGAAAGGGGTGTGATAAATATTTTCACTGAAATTAATAAATCTTTCAATCCCCTCTTCTCTTGAAATATTCTTATAGTCGATCCCGTCCATTGTAAGAACAGAAGGCATACCTGCCAAAGCAAAAGATAATTGATCAGACAAATAAAAAGCATTTATATTATCAAAATTATCGGGAATCCTTCCCACAAACAAACCCAGGCTATCGGCGGTTTCATTGAAGAATTTATTAAGTGATGAGAACTCAGTTCCTACACCAATAATACTTTTAAATTCATCAAAAGATGCAATACCATCTACATTAATATCCGCAATAGTTTTATATAAAGGAATAACCGGATGATCGATATAATAGCCAGATCCGATCAATCCTTTTTCTTCGCCGGTTAAAAAAATAAAGATTACCGAACGTTTAATTTCATACTGATGTATCTTTAATGCTTTTGCAAGCTGAAGAAGTGCAGCTACTCCCATTGCATTATCCTGTACTCCGTTATAAACGGAATCACCATTAACTGCAGGACCAATACCCAGATGATCATAATGTGCAGAGATTATTAAGTATGTATTTTTCAATACAGGATCACTCCCTTCAATAAAACCGATTATATTTTTTGAGGTAAATTCTCTCTCCCTGAAGCTTCCGCTGAAAGATAATTCTGTTTTAAGAGGAAAGCTTTTCATTCCGTTCTTATTAAGCATATTATAAATATCTTCCAGACTATAATTGCTGCCGGAAAATATTTTACCTGCAGAATCAGGATTAAAGAGGATGCTGAAATTATCAGATGCATTATAGGGCAGCTTCACATTTTCAAAAGCAAACTGCACCTTATAATTCTCCCACATGGAACTATCCCAATGTTCTTTATATGGAATAATTATGCTGCCGCTTGCACCTCTTGAGATTGCCATCCTCTGCTTGGCATCGGGTCTGCTGTAAATCGTTTCATCCTTGCCATAGAAAAAGCCCGGATCATCTGATGCCGGTTCTCCTAACAGCATTACTGCAATCTTACCTTCAACATCAATTGATTGATAATCATTATAATCAAATTCAGGAGCAATAATTCCATAACCGACAAAAACAAGCGGAACAGGATTTGGAATAAATGTCTGTTCCCCTGCAGTAAACATTAAATAATCTTTATCCAACTTACATTTATATATTTCCTTTCCAGAATATATTTTCAGGTCGGAATTTACCAGGGGAACATTCCCAAGCAAAGGGATATATTGATTATACGAATTCCCATTATCCAAGGGTGCTATATTTATTTTCTTAAGTTGCCGGGTAATATATTCTGCAGCTCTTTCCTCTCCCCTGGTTCCGGTTCCCCTTCCCTCTAAAGAATCATTTCCCAGGACCTCTATTGTATTTAGAATTTCATCTTTGGAGAAAATACCTGAAATTTTTTCTTTTTGAGGAAAAATTAAAATCTGGAGTGAAAATAAAAGTAAAATTAAATTTTTCATTAATAACTAAATAAGGATACAAAAGGTATTATAATTTATAAAATAACTTTAAATCAGTCCATAACTGCATTATTTCGTCATTAAATCTTAATAAATCAATAATATTAATTTAACATTAAGTTAACATATCTTAAATAAATTCTCCCATGCAGATTTTAAGATCAAATGGCGGATGCCGAATTCAATAATAAACATAGTTGCAATTCTTCAATCGCGGATGAACCCGCAAAGATTACCGCATAAAGCTATCCTTTCGCTGGGCGGAAAACCACTGCTGATCACTACAACAGAGCGCATCAAAGCATGCAAATTAATAAATATGCTAGCCGTTTCAACAACAAATGGAATTATTGACGACCAGGTTTACAATTTATGTAAAAGGGCAGATATACCTGTTTTCCGTAACAGCAAAGAAAATCAAATAAATATTGATTACAAAATTGCTCTGAAATATGATGCCGATGTAATTGTTAAAATTTCTATCAATGAACCTTTGATTGATCCTGCTCTAATAACAATGATGATCAGGTATTATATAGAGAACAAGGAGCAATATGATTATGTATGTAATCTGCACCCCGCAACATATCCCGAAGGGAATGAAATTGAGATTGTATCAGTCCAGAGTTTACGAAAGGCATGGGAACTGGCGAAGACATCCTCGGAAAGAGAGAACTCAACTCTGTTTATTCAAAATAACCCTGGCATATTCAAGTTAGGAAATATTAAATGGGAGTCCGGACACGATTACTCCAGATCTCACAGATGGATCCTGGACTATGAAGAAGATTACGTTTTTATAAAAATAATTTACGATGAACTCTATTATGAAAATAAATTCTTTGATATTTATGAAATACTTTCGTTACTGGATAAACAACCCCATTTAAAAAATATAAACAGCAGATACCTGGGTATCAATAATTACAACAAAGTTAATCATTATAAACATGTTCTTTAAATTATAATAATATGAAAATTGCACATTTATCAGATCTTCACTTTACAACTTTTTTCAGGAAAGATAATCTGGAGAAAATTGAATACTTATTAAAATATGCACTCAGAAATAAATTTGATCATCTTGTAATATCCGGTGATCTAACGCATAATGCAGACCCGGAAGATTTTGAAATTTTAAGAGACCTTTTAAAAAGATATAATCTTTTAAGCTCAGACAGACTATCGCTTGTAATCGGAAATCATGATATTTTCGGCGGTCCGCAGACTGCTGAAGATGTATTCTTATTTCCTGAAAAATGTAAACTTGTTGATTACGATAAAAAAATAAAAGAATTCGGTGATTATTTTTCCGAGGCTTTTCAATACTGTTCCGATATAAATGGGGATAACTTTTTCCCATATGTAAAAAAATTCCACGATGTGATTATTTTCGGTTTAAATTCAATTGCAAAATACTCCAAAATAAACAATCCCTTTGCTTCCAACGGGAAAATCAACAAGGATGATTTTAATTTCCTGGCAACTAAACTGGAAAAATATTATATTGATCAGGCCAAAAAGCTAATCATAATTCATCATCACTTTAACAAAATTAAAGTAGTTAAAAATCCATCTGCTTCAAGCTTCTGGCAGAATATTGAAAAACAGACAATGAAGCTTAAAAAGAAGAAGAAACTTTTTCAGCTGTTCAGTTTATTTGGAGTTGACCTGGTATTACACGGACATATTCATGAATCAAATGAATATGTCAGAAAAGGAACCAGGTTCCTTAATGCAGGCGCCAGTGTTTTAGGTACTGAGCCGGTTGAATTAAAAATTAATTTTGTTAATATTAAAAATTCTTGTATAGATACTCAGATTCATAAAATATTACATGCTGAAGCAGTTGTATCCGAATTAAAGTATGAAGAACCGGAATCAAAACTATTTTCAATTGTTAACTAATTAATAATTAATATTATGAAAGAAAATGATTATTTTGAAAAGCTTTCTTTTGCAGATACGATAGAAGATGCTGAAAAAAAACTTGCCTATTTAAATACACTTCAGATAGATTTTAATAAAATAAAAGAACAGGATATTGATCTCTCAAAAATTCCATTCGAAGATAGGATAAGTAATGTTTCTTTAAGGCTGGAAAACCTGGATTATGCATATTTTGATTATGCCCTTAAAACCAAAATATTTTTAGCATCACTGGATAAATCAGAATAATTTATTTTTTCTTACAAGAGAAAGAAAACTTACAGCACCCGCCAATACACCTGCAGATACCAGTATATAAATAACCGGTATTTTGTTTTTAATTGTCTTTAAATTCTGTATTCGTTTATATATAAAAATTTCATCATTTATTATTTCCGATAATTCGGATTGTTCATACATTCTGAATATTTCTTCTTTAGTAAGAGGAAGTGAATCATTATTCATATCATTGCCCATATTAAATTTATATTTAATTTTTAAAATAGTATTTATTTATTACTGGAATGTCAATAATATGTTAAGATATGATTAAGATATTTCTGAATTTACAATCTTATGCCATGACGAATGAACCGAAAAACTTATCCGGGTTGAACCGGGAATTAAATTTATAATAGAATTTCCATCTTTCACTCTGATATTGGTTATAGATTTTATACCTTCTGTTACTTCAAGACATTCAAATGGCAAGTTCAGTTTCCATTTTCTCTTTGTGTCAATTTTCCCGTTAAGTTTAATATCTATCTCCACACAGTTTCTGTCTTTAACACTTTTGATCGTTAAATCGAGAATACCGTCACTAACAGGTGAATTCCTGATGTAGAAGTCTGATGAATCTGTAAACCATTCTTTTGGTATACCCTGCAGCAAAACGATCTCTTTTTGATTTGAATTACTTATTTCAAATATAAATGCATCATGAAGCGCCAGAGCAATTTCTGCAGCAGCCCAGCCATGATGCCCATCTCCCATTGAACCACCGCCGGTTATAGGATGGATCGCTTCAGGATAATTATTAGTTGAAGAAGCATATGAAACTACATCATTAAGTATCTTCCAGAATAATTTTCTTTGCCCTGCAAACAAATATGCATGAGCTATCTGCAAAGTTAAATACGGGTTCATCCCGGAATGAATAAAATGCTGAAAGAATAACCCGTTAACAAAATATTTTTGCTTTAATAAATCAAGAGAATCAATAATTCTTTTATCATTTGGTTCAAAAAGCTGTAAAGGATAGCCTGCACAAATACTTCCTATCATACCGCAGTCAACATCTCTTGACGGAGATGCAGGGATTGCAGTTAAAGAAAATTTCTTTTGAACATTTTCAATTGCAACATCTGCAGCCAAGCAGTAATGCGTCTTTAATCCTTCGGCAAAGTTGAGCTCATCATCCTTTCCAAGGATTTTACATATTTCAATAAAAGATTTTATTCCGGCAAGAGACCAGAAATTATCCCAGAAATAATGATCTGCAAGCCCCAGGTGTTCTGCGCTCATTCCGGCAGGCATCAAACCGAAAAAAGGCTCTTCATTAAAAGACTTATCAGTTAATCTTTTGCCGCTGATCCATTTAACAGCAGCATAAAGAGAATCAAAAAGTGAATCTAATAATCTTAAATCTTTAGTTAAATTATAATGCCTGTAGATAGTCCATATTGCCTGTCCGTTTGAATCCCACTCCCCTTTCTGGGATCTAAAGTAACCGTTCTTCATCTGGTAATAAGGATATTGCCCGATTATTTTTTTTGTAATAGAATGAAAACCAAAATTATCTAAAGCCCAGAGCATATATGCTGCATCTCTGAACCAGAATTGATGATAAGTAAAAGGACCGGGAGTAATAATATTTTTATCGGTAAACATTAATAAAGAAGAAATTGAAGATCGAAGAAGAGCATTAAGTTTTTTATCCGGGGTGTGAATTTCAGTTCCTTTATTTAAAAGATCATTCCAGTATAATTTAAGTTCAGGGATATCATATGGATGATATTTCCCATTTTCTTTTAGAGGAACATATATTTCAATTCCTTTATTTGAAAACGGCAGAAGATCAATTTGAAAAGAGGCAATTGCATTTGCAAATCCGGCACTGCATTCGGATGATAAATTTTGTTTGCCGTTATGTTTCGATAATAATATTTTTGCTGAATCCCCGCATTTAAAATTTGAACAGTGAATAAAATCCGGTTTGCGTGTAAAATAAAGCCGGTCTTTTTTTGACGAACCATTTATCAAAAAACAATTATCATTTCTGTCAAATTCAATTTTATTAAGAAGAGAAATTCCTTCCGGATTAAATGGCCTGATTGATACAATAATTTGAACAGGAATAGTTTTCCCGGAATTATTTAAAACATTAACCTTATGATACAGATTATCTTTATATGAATATGTAATTAAGGTTAACTCAATATCATTTATTTTAAATTTTGTTTTTACCGCCGGGAGATTATCTATTAAAGATTGCCCGGCTGTTTCCGATTCTGAAGGAAGAAAAATCTTACCTTCAATTATTAACCAGGTATCAAATGACCATCCGTTTTTAAAGGGAGTAACTAATCCTCTGGGATCAACAATCGGTTCAATATCACATTCCGGGTTTCCAACAGCAGTCCAGTTTCTATGAGTTATATTCATAGACAAGCCCAAATGTGACCGGGGAATAAAGGATTTACTTTTAGGATTATATTGCCGGTTTATCCAGAAAGGGAAGATCCAATCCAGTCTGCTTTGCAGTACAGTAAAATTCAAAAGCCCTCTTGAAATCTGAATTGAATTCAGCGGTATCAATTCCACAGGAAGCGTTTTTTTATCTATACCGCTTATTTCATTAGAAGCTTTAAACATCTGCATTGCATCGGCAGGAATTTTAAACCTTTTCGCTATCCAGACAATAATATTTTGTGATAAGCTCAATTCTAATTTCTATGTAATTTATGGCACAAAATTATGGAATTAAACGTCAAATACAATGTAAATGAGTTTATTAATACAAACTTAACAATAACTTAATATTATATTAATTTCAAAAGTATATAATTGTAGCGGTGAAGAAAGAATATTATAAATATAAAAATAATGATGAGGTGAATATGAAAACTGCTGCATATATGATCCTGAGTCTTTTTGCTTTATTAATGCAGTTTCTTTTTAAGAAAAGCAGACCGGCTCACTAAATGAAAATGAATAACAGGAAAATTAAGGTAGCTTATTTTGCCGGCTCTCTTCAACCGGGACATGACGGCGTTACCAGGGTTCTTTATAAGCTTATTGATAATCTGAAAAAATATAACATAGAAAGTATGTTTTTTTCTCCGATAATCCCCGGTAAAGAAGAGCAGCCTGTACAGATGTACAGCGTTCCATCATTTACTTTTCCGCTTTACAAAGAGTATAAATTTGCCGTACCCGGTCAAAGGTATTTTGAAGATAAACTAAAAGAATTCCAGCCTGATATAATACATATTAACAGTCCATGTTCGTTAGGTTATGCGGCTGTCAAATATGGAAACAGAAACGGAATTCCGGTTGCGGCAACTTATCATACTCATTTTGCAAGCTATGCCAAGTATTATAAAATTAAAGCTTTTGAAAATATTAGTTGGAGTTATTTCAGAAAAATTTATAATGCCTGCCAGATTGTATATGTCCCTTCAAAGCCGATTCTGGATGAATTGAAATTACACGATATCCATAATCTAAAATATTTACCGCATGGTGTTGACAATGAAACATTTAATACTTCTTTTTATTCACAAGAATGGAAAAGAAAAAATAATATCGGTGGAAAAAAAGCTGTTTTGTTTGTGGGACGATTAGTCTGGGAGAAAGATCTTGAGACTCTTGCCAATTCGTACAAAATAATTATGGATACTCGTGATGACGCTGCATTTGTTATTGTAGGCGACGGTCCAATTAAAAATGAACTTATAAAACTCATGCCCAAAGCAGTATTCCTTGGCTACCAATCAGGAACAAAATTAGCAGAAGCATATGCCTCGAGTGATATTTTCGTATTCCCCTCTACAACGGAAACATTCGGTAATGTGACATTGGAAGCTATGGCTTCGGGACTGCCTCCTATCTGCGCTAAGGAAGGCGGCGCATACGGTGTGATAGATGAAGGAATTAATGGATTAACAGCTATTCCAAGAGACCCAGTTGATCTTGCAAAAAAGATCAACCTTCTGCTTGATTACGATGAGAAACGTAATTATTTAAGAAATAATGCAATTAATTATGCAAAAGAACAAACCTGGGATAAAATATTTCAAAAACTTGTTAACAGCTATCAGCTCTTAATATCCGATTATAAGAGTGAAATGTACAAAAAAATAAAAGCTGCTTAATTTATTTAATTACTCATCTCGCTAAACCTGACATCAGGAATAATGGACTGTCGGAAAAATTGAATATTCAGCCAATCCCATCACTCTATTTTTCAAATATTCCAAAGGTTTTGTAATATTAGTTAATAGTCTGTCACTCCCCTTTTACTTTGTAAAAATCATAATCTTCATTTATTTTAGTAATTCAAATTTTGAAAATTGTTTTTATATTGTGTTTTTTGAAAAGGTATTTAATTTGTTAAGTTAAAGAACTACTGCAGAGTGAGAAGATAAAAATATTTTTTAGCGGCATTAAAATTCTTTAGATAAATAAGTCTTCCTCCCTTTTCTATAAATTTATAACACTATCCGGATCTTGAATATTAATAAATATCAGTTTGTTTAGCCGGAATTAAAACCAGACTGAATATCATTATAAAAATTATAATTTCAGATTAACTCTGAATATAAATATAATTTCCCATACTCCTTTATACAGGGATTTAGTTGAAATTTCAGAATAATTTGATAAATTAAAGATATAGATACTGAAAGACCTTTTTAAAATTGTTTTATAGCAATCAATCCCGATTTGTCAATTTTACTATCAAAATATTTCCGGCTATAATTATCAGACAGGATAAATGAAATGGCTAAGGATACTTCCAATAACAAGCTTAAAAAAATAATCAAAACGATTAACAAAGCTGCAAAAGGCGATTATTCCGTAAAGATTGAAAAATCAACTAAAAACGATGAATATGAAAAGCTTGCAACGTCAATTAATAAACTCATATCAGGTTTCAGAAATAAAATTAACTCAAAGAATGATCCTGCAATTGAAGAAAAGTTATCTAAATCGAACAGAACGCTCAGAATATTAAGTGAATGCAACCAGAAAATTATAAGGGCTGAATCAGAAGAAGATATTCTCAATACAGTTCCTGAAATTCTTATTAAATTTGGAAATTACAGGTTTGTCTGGATTGGATATGCGATAGATGATAAAGATAAATCAGTTAAACCTGTAGCCTACGCAGGATTATCCAAAGAATTTTTTGAGCATTTAAGAATTTCCTGGGCAAACAATAATTTCGGTCAGGGACCGACAGGGACTTCCATAAGAACCGGTAAATATGCTATCAGCCAGAATAATGAGACTGATCCTTTTTATGCTGCCTGGAGGGAAAGAGCCTCAGAATGGAATTATTCTTCTTCTGCTGCACTGCCGTTAAAAGAATTTAATACCGTGTTTGGAGTTCTTAATATTTATTCGAAAGAAGCTAATGCATTTAATGAAGACGAAATTAAGCTCCTTGAAGAACTTGCAGGAGATATATCTTATGGAATTGCCGCAGTAAGAACCAGGAAAAAGCACGCAAGAGCAGAAAAATCTCTTGAAGAAACTACTGCACATGATGAATTTCTGGCAAATATTCTTGAATTATCTTCTCAGCCCTTTGCGATGGCTTTTCCCGACGGGAAAATAGGTGTATTTAATAAAGCTTACAGCACTCTGCTGGGATATGATGATGAAGAATTAAGAAATTTAAACTGGAAAGACCTGACTCCTGACGAATGGATAGCAGTTGAAGAACAAAAGCTTTCTGAATTAGAATATGCGGGTAAACCTGTCCGCTATGAAAAGGAATATTTAAAGAAAAACGGAGAAAAAATACCCGTTGAATTACTTGTTCACAAAGAGTGTGATGAAAAAAATCAGCTCAAATATTTCTACGCGTTTATAACTGATATAACGGAGAGAAAAAAAATAGAAGAAGCACTTCTTTACACTCAATTTTCAGTTGATAAAGCCAGGGATGCAATTTACTGGATTAATGAAGATGCCAAGCTTGTATATGTAAACGAAACAGCATGTAAGGCATTGGAATATTCCAGGGAAGAATTACTATCCATGGATCTTTTTGATATTGATCCTAACTATCCTAAAAACTTATGGAAAGAACATTGGAATAAGACAAAAGAGCTCAAATCATATTTAATTGAATCAAAACATAAGACCAAAAACGGCCGTATCATACCTGTTGAAGTGGCAATTAATTTTATGACGTTTGCCGGAAAAGAATATCACAGTGCGTTTGTGCGTGATATTTCCGAAAGAAAAAAGTCTGAAGAAAAACTTAAACTGACCCAGTTCGGTATAGATAATTCACAGGTTGGTGTTTTTCAGATAGATGAAGACGGCAATATTGTTTATGCAAATAAATATGCATCTGAAATATTAGGATATACATCATCCGAAATATTAAAGCTCAAAGTCTGGGAAGTGAATTCCGGGTTAAATGAAGGAACATGGAAAGATTACAGGGAGAACCTGAGCAAGAAAGATAATGTTTCATTTGAAGCAATACATTTTAAAAAAGACGGAACTGAATTGCCTGTAGAAATTCAGGCTGATTTTATAGAGTTTGAAAATAAGAGATTTTCATTCTCTTTTGTAAAAGATATAACCGAAAGAAAAATACTTGAAAAAGAATTAAAGCAGAGTGAAAAAAAATTCAGGAACATATTCAATCAATCACCATTAGGAATCTACAGGACTACTCCGGATGGAAAAATACTTGATGTAAACCAGACAATTCTTACTATGCTGAAATACTCTTCATTTGAAGAATTGTTTGAAAGGAACCTGGAAAAAGAGGAGTTTTATACGGAAACTTATCCCAGAAAAGTATTTAAAGAAATGCTTGAAAAAGAAGGGGAAGTGAAAAATTTTGAAACAACCTGGATTAGAAAAGACGGGAACAAAATTCATATACGTGAAAATGCAAAAGTGATAAAAGATGAGAATGGGAATACTTTATACTATGAAGGAACTGCTGAGGATATAACAGAATTTAAATATGCACAAAGAAAACTGCGCGAAAGTGAAAAATTATTTAATACACTTGCAGAGTCAGGCCATTATATTCTTTACCTGATTAATAAGGAGCTTAAATTTACTTATGTAAATAAATATGCCTCCCAATACTTTTCATCAAAACCCGAGCAGATGATAGAGCAACCGGTAAAGAATTTTTATACTTCTGTTTCGGATAATAATGAATTAAGCAAAGTAAGCAGTGTCTTTCATGATGGCAGATCAATTTATTATGAAAGTTCAATTAATTCAAATAAAAAAGAAACCTGGTTTGGAACAAGATTTATACCTGTGAGAAATGAAAACGATGAGATTGATTTTGTAATGGGCTTAACTCTCGATATCTCAGAACAAAAATTAAACGAAGAGCGAATAAGAAAAGAAGTTAAAAGAACAAAAAACCTGATTAAAGTTGCTTCACAGCTTAATTCAACCCTAAATATTCAGAAAGTGCTGGATATGATTTGCAGTGAAACCGCACAGGCCTTAAATGTTCCTATCGTAAGTATTCTTCTATATAATAAAAATAATAACAGGATGGAACATGCTAAGACTATCGGGATTACAAATGAACTTGTTAGATTTATACCTTCATTATCAAAAACCATTATCGAAGAGATCACAAATAATAATGGACCTGTAATAACCTTTCCTAATGTCTTGAATATAATAAATAAAGATGAAGTCAACAGTGTATTCCCTGATTTTCGCACGCTTACATTTACACGTATGCTGCACAACGATGAATTAATAGGTATTTTAGGCTTGCTGACTCTTAATCATGAAAGAAAATTTAATGAAGATGAAACATATCTGTTGCAGGGAATTGCCAGTCAGGCTGCGCTTGCCATCCATAATGCACGTTTATTATCCGAGCATAAAAAAGCCGAACAATTATTAAGAAATAACGAGCAGATATTAAAAGAATCACAAAAAATAGCCAGATTAGGACATTATACTTTAGAAGTCAGATCAGGTTTTTGGAATAGTTCCGATACCTTAAATGATGTTTTCGGTATCTCTGATAATTTTAAAAAAGATTTAAACGGATGGCTGCAAATAATACACCCTGATGATAAGGAGATGATGAAAAAATATTTTTTCAATGATGTTATTAAGACAAAGCATAGTTTTGATAAAGAATATAGAATAATAAAACAAAATGATAATCAGCTGCGCTGGGTACATGGAATTGGCCAATTGCAGTTCGATGAAAATGGCAATCTTATTCAAATGATTGGCACCATACAGGATATTACCGAACGGAAAAATGCGGAAAAAGAATTAAAATTAAGTGAATCAAGATTGTACGAAGCACAGCATCTTGCTCATATAGGAAACTGGGAATATGATCTTAAAACAAAAAAAATATATTGGTCTGACGAAGTTTACAGGATATTCGGATTCGAACCCGGCCAGATGCAAGTTGATATGGAATTGTTTTTGAGCAGACTTGCCCCGGAGGATCGTGACCATATATCTAAGTTGTTAGATGACGCAATAAATAAGAATACACCTTATTCATACGACCATCCTATCATATTGCCCAGTAATAATATAAGAATTGTACACTCCGAAGGAAAAGTTGTCCGCGGTGAGGGAGGTGAAGCGCATACTATTTACGGAACGGTACAGGACATAACTGAAAGGAAAAAGTTTGAAAGCGAACTCATTGCCTCTAAAGAAAGAGCTGAAGATATGAGCAGGTTAAAATCAAATTTTCTTGCAAATATGAGTCATGAACTTCGAACTCCATTGTTTGGGATTATTGGTCTGTCTGAATTGCTTACACATGAAATTACAAATACCGAACAGAAAGAAATGATTGATGCTGTTTATGAATCGAGCAAACGGTTGTCGGAAACATTAAATTTAATTTTAGATCTTTCTAAAATTGAAAGCAATAAATTGGAACTTAATGCAGTAAAATTTGATATCGGAGTTGTTTCATTAAATATTATTAATACCTTCAAAGAAGTTGCCAAGAAAAAAGGAATCTACCTTAAAGCCGACTTCAACATTCCGGAACTAAATCTTAGACTTGATAAGCGTGCTTATGAATCAATACTTAATAATTTAATAAATAACGCAATAAAATTTACAAAATCGGGCGGAGTTACTATGAAGCTTTCGCTTGAAATTATTGGAGATAAGAATTTTGTGGTATTAAAAGTTACTGATACAGGAATCGGGATTGCCGAAAAAGATTTCAATATTATTTTTGATGAATTTCGACAGGCTAGTGAAGGTATGAGCAGAAATTTTGAGGGTTCTGGCTTAGGATTGAATATTACAAAAAAGTTTGTTGAAAAAATGGATGGAACCATTTCCGTAAAAAGTGAGCTGGGTAAAGGAACTGAATTTGAGGTTAAATTACCAATTGTGAAATCCGACATAAAAGAAACTATTGCAAAAAAAGATGAAATTGAGGAAAAAGAAATCATAGAATTGAATTATATCCCCTCCTTACTATTAGTTGATGATGATATAAATGTGAGATCAATTTTATCAAATTATTTGAGCAGTAAGTTCAAGTTGCTGCATGTCTTAAACGGTGAAGATGCAGTAAATAATGTAAGAAAAGAAAAATTTGATGCAATACTAATGGATATAAATTTAAAAGGAGGTATGGACGGAATAAAAGCAACCAAAGAGATCCGAAAAATTGAAGGTTACGAAAATATTCCTATTATTGCATGCACCGCATTTGCCATGGCTGGTGATAAGGATGAATTTCTTTCCGCAGGATGCAGCCATTATATTGCAAAACCTTTCAGTAAAAATGAGATTGTCTCATTGTTAAAAGAGATATTTAATCAAATCAACTAATTATATTACTTCAGGAAATACTTTTGGGTTTATCCTGGAGTTGGTAATTGTTCAATAATACTTCCTGCAATATCTTTGAACGCAGGTTTACCTAAATTTTTAATCTTTGAAAAGAAAACAAAGTTCATTTAAAAATTCTATTAAAATTATTTCTGCGGTTTTATTTTAGTTTGGCAGGCTTAATAATCAAACCCTGACTAAAAATGCGTGCAATTATGAATCCAATTATTCAAACATATTTAGCGCGGTAAAACCGATTACTCAAGCTCAATAGATTGCTTCTCTTATTTTTGCACTGATATAATCCATCACCCAGACAACGAAGGCAATCATTAACACGATGAGACCCACTTCATGCCAGCGTGCAAGTCCCTGGTACTGCATTAACATTGTACCTATTCCACCTCCGCCAACAAGACCAATAATCGTAGCCATCCTCACGTTAATATCCCAGCGGTAAATTGTAAAGGAAAGAAACGGGAGCACGATTTGAGGGACAACTGCATACCAGACTACCTGTACTTTATTTGCCCCGGTCGCAGATATTGCCTCAACAGGTCCTTGCTCAATACCTTCTATTGCTTCAGAATATAATTTTGCATTAGAAGCTATAGTATGAACCAGCAGTGCAACCATCCCTGCAAAAGGCCCAATACCAACCCATACTGAAAAAATGATAGCCCAAATTAATGGTTCAATTGATCTAACAAAGTTTAATATAATCCTTAAAACATAATAAATCGCAAAGCTTACCTTGTTTTCTTTCATTAAGTTTCTAGCAGTAAAAAAGCTCAAAAACAGTGTTGGAGGAATTGAAATTAACGTGGCAATTAATGCAATGTAAATGGTTTCAATCATAGCAAATAAAGCATCGTCAAAAATTCCCATCTTCGGCTGGAATAATGAACTGAATATTCTTTCGGCTCCCTGCAAACCTTCACTGCTAAACAACCCGACCAATGAGATTCTTGTTACTATCCATCCGGCAATAAAAGTAATATCGAATAAAAACCAAGCGAAGATCTCGGTGTTCCATTTAGTAAACTTATCATCTTTAGCAATTCCAAAGAGTTTACATGAAAGAGATGTCCTGCTTGTTCCCCAGATATATCCCAAAATTATACTTATAATTAAAATAATTCCAATCTCATTCCAGGAAAACGGAAGATCGCGAAGATCCAGGATAAATTTTAAATATATAGCTCTCCTGACAACAAGTATCGAATAGAAAACTAAAAATATATCAAGCAATACTGCTTTAACCAGTTTAAATTTGTCCTGTCTTTTTTTATTTTTTTCAAGGTATTTGATTGGAGATAAATCCAATTCAGGGTTGATCATCTGATTTCTACCTCTTCCGCTTCTTCACCATAAATCCTCTTAAACCAAGATTCATCAATTTCACCAGGCAGACCTTCATAAATTATTTCTCCTGCTTTTAAAGCTATTACCCTGGTAGCATACCTTCTTACAAGGCTTAAGAAATGAAGATTACAAATCACAGTGGTCCCTCTTTCCTTATTTATTTTTTCAAAGTACTGCATTATTGAGTTTGAGGTCGCAGGGTCAAGAGATGCAACAGGCTCATCTGCTAAAAGAAGCTTCGGATTCTGCATTAGACTTCGTGCAATAGCTACTCTTTGCTGCTGCCCGCCGCTCAGAGAATCAGCTCTGATATTTGCTTTTTCACTTATGCCAACTGTTTCAAGATTGTTATAGGCTTCCTTGTAAACATCATTCGAATACTTTTCAAACAATGATTCGAAAGTCCCAAGTGAACCCAGCTTCCCTGTTAAGACATTTGTTAAAACGCTTCTTCTTTTAATTAAATTAAATTGCTGAAACACCATCCCTATTTGTGCTTTTGCTCTCCTTAATTCTTCACCTTTTATATGAGCAATATCTTTAGCCATAAAATTAACAGTTCCTGAGGTGGGTTCGATTAATCTGTTTATACATCTCAGGAGAGTAGATTTACCTGAACCGCTTAATCCAATCACAACTAAAAATTCTCCCTCTTCAACTTCAAAACTGACCCCTTTTAAAGCATGCGTACCATTATTATAAACTTTATGAAGGTTATCGACTTTAAGTATCATATTATTTTTTCACAAGGTTTTCGAATGAGATATGCTGCTCTTCAAGTAAATTTCGTAACTTGTTGTAATCGCTGTCTTTAGTCTTGATTAGCCCGACTATATCATAGATATCATACAAAGCTTTTCTGCCGGCATCGGTATGAACAAACTTAATTAAAGCGTTGATAATTTTGCTCTCCATTTCCTTATCCATATTCTTTCGAAAGACCCATGGATCATTAGGAATATCCTCAGTAAATCCGATAATTTTGATTTTCCTGGCAACATCCGGAAACTGTTTTTCAACCCGCATTCTGGCGTCTAATATTTCACCTGTCTTTGGATCCGGAGGTGCATAGTAAGTAGCGCCTGCTGCTACCTGACCCTGGTAAACCATGGTCACAACATTATCATGCCTCATTGCAAAAACCGTCTCGCTCGGTTTAATATGCAGCCTGTCGAGCATTGCTTTCGGTAAGATATATCCTGAAGTTGAAGAAGGATCTACATAAGCAAAACTTCTTCCATTAATATCTCCGATGCTGTCAATTCCGGAATCATATCTAGTAATAAATTGCCCTTTATAGCTAGTTTGGTTATTATCCCGCACAATTCTTAATTTTGCTTCAGCGCCGTATTTAGCATTTGCCATTAAATATGAGAAAGTATTTATTGCTGCAATATCAACTTTCCCTGTTCCAAACGCTTCAACAACAGCTATAAAGCTTGCAGGCACCGCGGTTCTGTAATAATAACCTGTCTCTTTCTCAAGATAATCAACCAGTGCTTTTGCGTTAAAAGATATACGTTTTGCGTCAACTGAGGGAGTAAAATATATTTTAATCGGGTTAGACCGGGTGCCTAAGGCACCTTCATTTAATTCTTTGGCAGATGAATAGACAATAAATGCAAGTAACGGAATTAAATAAAGGAAATATTTGAATAGCTTCATAACTTTTTACAACAGCACTACAGAAAAATTTTTCAAGCAATATACATCAGGGAATAATTTTCGATTTATAATGGATTTTTTATTTTCAAAAACAGGCTAGATAAAGGAAAACATTGGTTTTTAGTATTTCCTGCATTTTTCTAAAATTTAGCCTAACAAATATGTGAATAAGTTATTAATCATTCAAACCAAAGACGGATAATTAATAAATTAATAATGGCGTTTTTGCATTAAAATAGAGTTAGGCGGTTTGTGATATATTTTACAAAAAGGCAATCGGATTAATCATAGTTTTCGCTGATCAAAAAGAATATAATGAACAAAGAATCAAAAAAAATATTAATCGTCGGCATATTAATAACTGTTATTATAGGATTTCTTATTATCTGGATTTTAGTTGAAGATAATAAACCTTCTCATAATACAGGATTTAATAATTCACATGCTAATAACAGTGAATTGAATTATCGGTCAACAGACGCAGAAAATTTAATTTTTATATAAGCATCCTGCTTTAATTTACCTATTGAACTAAATAATAAGTATTATCCTTTTTATTTACATCTGGTATTTTAGAATCTCCAAGCTTAACATCTATAATTTTATTATTCTCTTCTTCTACAAAAATGATCTTATTTCTCCCCCTTGACCAAATTGAAGGAGACCTGTAAATTATTCTTTCAAAATCATTTTCACCTTTCAAAACCAGCTTAACCGGAAGAGGCATAGTTCCTTTATTTTCAATAATTATTTTAATTATTCCGTCTTTCTGTTCCGCATTTTCTATAGCCAAATCCGGATAGCCTTTATTAAAAAACCATGGTTCCCAGTACCAGTTTAAATTTTCATGTGTAAAATTGTTAAAGGTATTGAAGAAATCGAAAGGGATGGGGTGTCTGCCATTCCATCTTTGAATATACTCATTTAGTGCTTTAATAAACTTTCCTTTACCAAGTACTTCCTGTAAATAGTAGTATGCTATACCGGGTCTGTCATAAGAAGCAACCCTGTAAGCATCACCTCGTAATAATACAGATGGTGTAATGGGCGGCATTTCCAGTTCATTCCCAGAAAAGCCTTCATATCTTTCGACGCTTACAGAAAGCCTGTCATAATTTGCGAGTTTTTGAATCAGATCAAACGATAAAAACCTGGCCATACCTTCATCCATCCAGGCATATTTTCTTTCATTTATTCCCATGTAGAAAGGGAAATATGTATGCGCTAATTCATGTGTAGTTAATCCGACCGTACTGATAAAATCTGTTGTTGATTCATCATTAACCATCATCGGGAATTCCATTCCTCCCGCCCCGTTATAAACGGTCATGCCCGGATAAGGAAAAGGAACTCCAGGTAATTCATTTGAATAATAATCCAGTGCTTTTCTTGTAATATCGGCTACATTGTAAAAATCCATTGAAGCAGCTCGAAAAGCAGAAGCAATATAGATTCTTTTATTACTATTTTTATCAGCCACAAGACTGACCCCGTCCCAGAGATAATGGTCACTTAATGCAAACGCAAAGTCGGGAATATTGTCCGCTTTATAGTGCCAGCTATTGGTTTCATCTTCACTGTTAAAAATATTGTTATTTTGCAGATCTTCTGCAGAAATGATATGAATAACATCATCCGAGCTCAATGCCTGCTTATAACGGCTCAAGTATTTTTCTGTTAAAACTTCTGCAGGATTCTGAAGTGTCCCGGTTGACCAGACAGCAATATTATTTGGGACAGTTATTTCAACATCGTAGCTATTAAAATCATTATAAAATTCCTGTTCTCCCACATATTCGAAAATATCCCAGCCGTCAATATCATCATAAACAGAAATTTGCGGATACCAGTAAGCTATAAAGTAAGACGTTGAATCATAAGCACCCATTCTCGGATTTGGATATTTGGGAATTTGAAAATGCCACCGGATTTCAAGCTCTGTTTTTGAACCTGGTAAAACCGGTTTTGTAAGATTAACAAACATATTTGTGCCGCGAATCTCAATACGATTCACATCCTCTGGATCAAGTTTTTTATTATTAATTGATAAATATTCTATTATATCCCCTTTTGTTATAGCACCACTGTCCAGATTCTGGTTTCGCGATCCTCCTATTTTGTTGAAATTTTGATATAATCTGATAACCAGGTTCCACAAAGTATCCGGGCTATTATTCGAATATTTAATTTTCTCAATTCCTTTTAAAAGGTATTCAGACGGTATAATTTGAACTTTAATATTATAATCAGAAGAGTTCTGCCAATAATTTTTGCCCGGCAATCCGCTGGTTGAGCGTGTTTCGTTTTTATAAGCATTTTTTATATTGAGCGGCATAAAAAAAACATCCTGCGGGAAAACAGAATAGTTTATAATAAAAATTGCAGTAAATTGGATCAAAATAAATAAATTAAGAATTTTCATCTTCTTCCCAGGTCAGTATGCTGAAAATGAAATAAAATCTATTCAAATAATGATTTATTATTTATATCGAATTTGTTCTTTCCAAATCTCTGGTAGGCAAGAGTAGTTGCTTCCCTTCCCCTTGGAGTCCTCTGAATAAATCCCTGCTGAATTAAAAACGGTTCATACACTTCTTCAATGGTTCCGGGATCCTCGTTAACTGCAACAGCGAGAGTTCCCAGACCGACAGGTCCTCCTTTAAATTTTTCAATTATAGTCAGGATTATGTCTTTATCCATTTCATCAAGACCGAATTCATCTACTTCTAAAGCAGTTAAAGCCTTTCTTGCTATATCAATATCAATATCTTTCTTATCTTCATAATCAGCAAAATCTCTTGTCCGCCGTAAAAGTCTGTTGGCAATACGCGGAGTACCTCTTGAACGTTTTGCAATTTCAAGCGACGCGTCTTTTTTAACATCCAGATTTAATATTTTAGCCGAACGGGAAACGATTTTATCTAACGTGCCCGATTCATAATAATCTAATCTAAACTTTATTCCGAATCTATCCCGTAAAGGTGAAGTAAGCATACCTGCACGGGTTGTCGCACCAACTAACGTATATTTTGGAAGACTTATCTGTACCGAACGCGCATTTGGCCCGCTGTCAATCATTATATCCAGTTTATAATCTTCCATGGCAGAATAAAGATATTCTTCCACAACAGGACTTAACCTGTGTATTTCATCTATGAACAAGACTGATTTCTCATCAAGATTTGTCAGCATGCCGGCAAGATCACCGGGCTTTTCAAGAACCGGTCCTGAAGTTACTTTAAATTTAACATTTAATTCATTAGCAATGATATACGCTAATGTAGTTTTTCCTAAACCGGGAGGTCCCGTTAGAAGAACATGATCTAATGCTTCTCCTCTTTTTATTGCTGCCGAAACAAAAACTTTTAAATTATCAGTGATTTTATCCTGACCAACAAAGTCATTTAAGACTAACGGCCTGAGGGATTGTTCATAAACTTTTTCTTCATCAGATAAAGCCGTATTTATATTTTGAGATTTTCTCATAGATTTCAATATTTGTTGGTCACCTCAAAAACCCTAAATAATTCATAAAAGTGACCAGCACATTCCATATTTATGTAACCAGTTGTTTATTTCTCAACTTCAGTTTATTAAGCAGCATTACCATACCCGTCATTGCCAATATCATTAGTGCAGCTACACCTATAGAATTCCAGGCATTGAAACTTTTGGCAAAATACTGATATAATCCCTTATTCCATGCACTGCCATAAATTATTACAAGATGGACAACATAAATCAATAAAGTATTTCTGCCTATTAATATTAGTATTTTGGGAATCGTTTTCACTTCCAAACATAAAAAAGATACAATAGAATTTAAAGTTAATACAAATCCTACTCTTAACAATATTGTATATGCGCTTCCTATCCATGAGCCGCTGAAAAAATCATAAGCAAAAATATTAGTCAGCATTGCCAAAGAAATAAAAGACAAACCGAATATTAATAAGATTAAACTGAATTTTTTTGTCTTAAAAACCAGAGGATGTTTTGCAAGGTAACTGCCTAATACACCGCCTCCCACAACATATCCTGTCCATGGGAATAATGGAAAAATTGATCCTGTTCCTGAATAAAAGTACCCTGCAATAGGAGCCGGTAAAAAATTAATCCAATTAATAGATTCAAAAACAGGAGAAAGGATAAAGATAATTACAGCGGAAATAGTAAAAATTAAATAATCGCTAATATTTAATTTTTCGGAGAGAAATCCCATGATCATTATAAATAAAATTCCAAAACCTATCGATTGAAGAACATCGACCGCAAAAAATACATGCCATTGCTCGGCAGAAACATGTGAAAAATTAAAAGGAGAAGGAGTGGGAAACCGCAGAAGATATCCTAAAAACACAAGAAGTAAAAATCTTTTGATACCTTTTTTTGTCCGTGGATTTTTAAAAAATGTTTGATTGTTTGATCTGAAAAGATACGTAAACACTGTACCCGCGGTAAAAAGGAATATAGGAGCTGTCATTCCCCTCATAAAATACCATACGGTAAATACAGGGGATTCAAAAGTCCTGTAATCATTTGATAATAAAGCATCAATAGTATGCCCCTGAACCATTTGCAGAACTGCAAACATCCTCATCAAATCAATAAATATAATTCTGCTTTTTTTAGAAACTTCAACCATAAACCGGATTTTTTGGTTTGAAAGATAGCTAAAGAGAATAAATAAAAAAATAATAAAATCGGTTTATTAATTTTTATTTACCTGTATCAACAGGTAGATATTATAGGAAGGTAAAAAAAGTATGCGGTACGAATACCGCATACTACTAAGTGCCGCCCTTTTATTAAGGTAAGCACTATTTATTGTTTGAGCTCTGTGCCCTCTTACCTTTTGGACCTGTACCATCGCATACACCTGTACCATCACCAGGGCCGAAACCTGTACCATCTCTTGGTCCCAGTCCGCTGTTTCCCGTTCCGTCACCAGGTCCGAATCCTCCCTTACCAAATTTATTCTGGCTCTTAACTCCGCGCATAAATTTCTTCCCTGTTCCATCTTCAGGTTTTACATAATCAGGATCCTGTCCATTAGGAATTCCGTCGCCGTCATCATCAAAGCCATAACCAGCCTGGTAATTATCACATACACCATCACCATTCACGTCGACAAATGCTTTACTTTGCTTTTTAGTCTTGGTTTGAGCACTGGTATTAAAAGCTGTGAAATAAAATGCCAGTAAAAAAACCAGCGAAAATATTAAGGAAAAATTTCTTCGTTTCATCTTATTGCTCCATTTGTTTTTTATTAAAATGTTTTCATTTACTATTAGTCAATCGGTGTGCCATTTAAATCGTCGTAAAATCTTATTTTATTTGCAGTTATCAATAAAAAGCACGACTATAAGGACGTTTTGGATCGACTTCTTTGTCGAAAAAAAATATAGAATCTTACTTGATTAATGAGAATCAAACCAAATGAAATGTTAACTTTATTATTAGACTTTCAAGATTTTCTAAATGGGAAAAAAATTCAGATCTAACCAGGGAATAATAATCTTAATTTCGATTATAATCGGGATTATTATGATCACTTCTGCATATTTTGAAATGAAGCAGAGTAAAGAGGAAGTTTTGCATCTGCTTAACGAACATGCAGCTTCATTAATAGAAACAGTTTCGCTAAGCGCAGTGAATACACTAAACTCAAGCTATGAAATAGAAGACCTGATTATCGAAAGACTTTTTAATAATGCCTGGTTAATAAGGAGCCTCGACAGCTTAAACTTACTGTCTGAAAGCAAACTCATTGAAATAGGAAAAGAGAATAATCTATTCAGAATAAATATTTTTAACAGCAAGGGAGATCGTGTATTATCAAACCGGGTTCCTACTCAAAATCATTCTCATCCGGAAGGCACTGTTAACAGGTTCGAAGAAATTGAACCAATCCTTTCACACAAGACAAATTCACTTATAATTGGTTTAAAGGAAGCGGAACATGCAGATGAGCAGCGTTATGCAGTTGCAATTGCAAGAGCAAATAAAAGGGGTGCTATTGTAATAAATCTTGATGCAAAAAATTTCCTTGAATTCAGGAAAAAAATCGGTATTGGAAAAATAATCCAGGATATAGCAGATAATCCCGGTATTGATTTTATTGCTCTTCAGGATACAATAGGAATTATTGCTGCAAGTAAAAATGTTAAAGATCTGAATCCCATATTAAAGAACAGCTTTTTAACAACAGCTTTTTATGTTAATAAAATATATACCCGGATAATGAATTTTAATGGAAAAGAAACTTATGAAGTAGTAAAACGGCTTGAATATGAGAACAGCGTCCTGGGTATCTTCAGAGTCGGTTTGTCTCTTAATGAGGTCAGGAATGTTGAAGCAAGAACTAACAGAAGAATTATTATTATTTCAATTATTCTTGCAATGATTGCGGTTATTGTTTTAAGCATCTTATTTATCTCCCAGAATTTAAAAACGGTGTCGAACGAATTTAAAAGCTTCAAAACGCTTACCGGTCAGGTTCTCGAAAATATGGGTGATGCAGTAATAGTTCTGAATAAAAACATGGAAATAGTTTTATTTAATAAGCAATCTGAAGACTTGTTCAGATTAAAAGCAAGTGATATACTAAATAAAGATATTTCAGATATTGCTGGCGGAATTCTTATTTTCATTAAAGAAGAAATAAACGGATTATTAAATATTAAATATTTTGAGAGAACTGTAGAATTATTTGAGATAAAAAAATATTTATCTTTCAGCATTTCCCAAAATAAAGAAGAAAATGAAGGAATTGAAAATTATACTGTTGTAATAAAAGATTTGACAACGCAAAAAATGCTCGAGGAGCAGGCAGAAAGGAACGAAAAGCTCTCCGCCATGGGTGAGCTTGCATCCGGAGTTGCTCACGAAATAAGGAACCCGATAAATTCAATAGGAATGATTGCCCAAAGACTAAAAAGAGAATTCGAACCAAAAAAAGATGATGAGGAATACCAGCTTATTACAAAAGTACTAAAAGATGAAGTTACAAGAATAAATAAAATAATTTCCCAGTTCCTTAATTATGCAAAACCGATCCAGCTTCAGAAAAAAGAAATAAACAGTAAAGCTTTTTTTGAAGAAGTTTTTCAACTGTTTATTGACCAGGCAAATTCAAAGAATATAAGCTTTGAATTATTAAATCATCAGTCTCTTTCAATTGATTTAGATCCGGAATTGATAAAGCAGTCCTTAATGAATTTAATTCAGAATTCGTTCGATGCAGTTGCTGAAAACGGGATTGTAAATTTAAATTATTACCTTCTCGGAAAATCGTTTATAATTGAGGTAAGGGATGACGGAACCGGTATCAGTGATGAAAATAAAAGGAAAATATTTGATCTCTATTTCTCAACAAAAAAAGATGGAAACGGTTTGGGTTTGAGTATTTCTCAAAAGATAATATCCCAGCATAATGGGACTATCGAAATAGAAGATAATTTACCAAAAGGAACAATTTTTAAAATAAAAATACCAAAACAATGAAAAATATTAATCTGCTTGTAATTGATGATGAAAAGAACCAGTTAGAACTTTTAACAGGTTATCTAAGGAAAAAAGGAGCAAATGTTTTTTCTGCATCTTCCGGAAATGAAGGGATAGAAACAGTCAAAAGCAGGCCGATAGATATTATTATTTCGGATTTTAAAATGCCCGACAAAACTGGTCTTGAGGTGCTTGAAGAAGTTAAGAAACTAAATCCTGAAATTGATTTTATAATTATTACTGCATTTGGTACTGTTGAAGATGCCGTAAAAGCAATGCATCATGGTGCATACGATTATTTATCAAAACCTGTGGATCTTGATGAACTGGATTTCATTCTTAACCGCTTGCTGGAACATAAGAACCTGAAATCAGAGAATGAATTGCTTAAAGAGCAGCTTAAAGAAAAACATAAAATATCTTCAATAATTTCCAATTCTCCCAAAATGGAAGAAGTGTTAAGCATGGCTTCCAGGGCTGCAGAAAGTAAAGCTACAGTTTTAATAACAGGGGAAAACGGAACAGGTAAAGAAGTGCTTGCCAAAGCTGTACATTATATAAGTCCGAGAAAAGACAAATCGTTTATTGCAGTTAATATCCCTGCATTATCTGAAAACCTGCTCGAAAGTGAATTGTTCGGCCATGAAAAAGGTTCTTTCACCGGCGCGGAAAAACTAAGAAAAGGAAGGTTTGAACTTGCCGATCAAGGGACAATCTTTCTGGATGAAATTGGAGATATTTCTCCTGCTACCCAGGTAAAGCTGTTAAGGGTGCTGCAGGAACAGCAGATTGAGAGAGTCGGAGGAGCGGAGCAGATAAAAATTGATGTCAGAATAATTGCTGCTACAAATCAACATCTTGAAAAGAAAATTAAGGAAGGAACTTTCAGAGAGGATCTGTACTACAGACTTAATATAATACCTGTTCATATTCCTCCCCTGCGTGAAAGAAAAGAAGATATCATGCCTTTGATTGATTTCTTTGTCAATAAATATTCGGAAGAAAATAATAAGATAAAATTTGAAGTCAGCAAAGAAGCTGCTGATATTTTATTAAAATATAATTATCCGGGAAATGTAAGGGAGCTGGAAAACATTATAGAAAGAGCTGTAATATTAGCAAGGGGCAGTATTATTACTATAAATGATTTGCCGATGAATGTCAAAGGATTTAAAACTGAAGAAACCGCTTCCGGTAAAGAATCCCAATCATTAGTCGAGCAGGTCGAAAACCTTGAGAAAAGATTAATTTATGATGCATTATCCAGCAGCAGCGGGAACCAGACAAAAGCTGGAAAACTTCTGGGAATCACAGAAAGAAACCTGCGATATAAAATAAAAAAATATGGTATTAAAAATAAAAGTTAAGATTACCTGTTGTTATTGTCCCCCTCCTCAGAATTATTCCTTTGGAGGGGGCGAGGGGGATGGGGGTTAGGCATCCGTCGTAGAGATATTATATGGGTTAAAAAATTATAAGCCCCAGTTTAAGCCGACTGACAACAAATTATTATCATAGTTATAAAACGGATCATTGGACTTATTGTGAATATAATTCCAGTTTAGTTCGAGTGACATTCCTCTAATCATTTGATTTAAATAAAATTCTATTGCAAAAGCACCTGCCATTTGATCATCTTTTCTTAGTACATCTGTATCGTATCCTTCTGCATCAGGTACAGGGATGTTTGAGTAATTTCTCTTTGAATAAACAAAATCAGCTTTTGCTAAAATTGTATGGGTCAAATACCTGGTTAAGGATATTCCCATATCGTGCCCGTCATTTGAATAAAGATCATTAAATATTTCTTCTTCATAAAAGAGGAAATCATTTGAACTAACATATCTGGTTCCATCGGTTAAATTTTTCTTATATGCTGCATATGCGCTTACACCAGTATAAATATCGATTGATTGCGAAATACCGGCAGAAAGACCTAATTGCGAATTCTGATTGGCAATTGAAGAAGCGGTGTAGCTTTCTATATATTTTTTCAGATTATATTTTAATTCTAACATTAATGTTGTTTCGGTTTCAAAAGAAAAAATTCCTTTAATAAACGACTTATGCTCATAGTGTGAAAAAACATCAAAGTTTTTATAATTATTTCTATTAAAGACATAGCCGAATAAAATATATTTATTATCTGATATTGATTGCCTGTAATTAGCATACGCAGACAGCTGATTGAAATCAAAAATGACAAATGTTTCCCTGTTATTCCTCCATGTATAATTAACACCGATATTCATCGGATTATCATATTCGGAAAAAAGATAGGTATTAACCACACCGACTTTATGGGAATTAGAGGTTTTAAAGATGTTCTTTTGGAAATAGCTAAAGTTCCCCATGTAATAGAACTGGAGATTATTGTATTCGCTTTCAAAATTATAACCTGAATTTAATGAAAAACTATTTACGTAGTCTTCAACTTTATAACTGTTGTTGTAAATATTGTCATCATAATAGTTTTCCGTATATGCTTCAAAAGTAATTTGTGCAATACTAATTTGGGAAAATATAAACACCAATAATGGTATAATTAAATACCGTATTTGAATTGCAGTTCTATTATTTTCCATTCTGATTCCCGTTTCCGCCTGTATTTCCACTGCCGCTCTTCCCGCCGCGATTTCTCTGCATATGTCTTCTCTGAGCATTTTCGAAACTCATTCCTTTAACCCGCTGATCGCAAATACCATCACCGTCTTTATCAATAAAGGCATCCTTCTTCCCTCTTCTTCTGCCCGTATCCTCACCTTTCTTTTCTCCTATTTGATTTGACTGCTCAATATTATTTTGATTCTGGTTTGTACCGAGAGAATCGGGGGGAGCAGAATATGCAAGTGTATAATAAAATATTGTTATGATAAAAATTATTAATAGTTTCATATGTTTTCCTCCGGCTGTAAATGTTCAAATCGAGTGCCGGAAAAAAGCTTATTTTTATTTCTTATTTTGATTTGATATTAAGTAATGCGACTTTTAAGGCGGGTTTAACGACATATTCGTCGAAGTTAAATTTAATATAATAAATCCCGCTTGCAACGGGAATTAAACAGCAAGTGCCAGTCACATTGTTGGTGGCCGGCACTTATAATATATAAAACAAATCAAATTATTTAACGTTGATTGCTCTCGGTTTAATTCGATCGTGTTTTGGTAATGTTATAACCAGTTGTCCGTTTTCATATTTAGCATCTATCTTAGATTCATCAATACTATTGGAAATCTTAAATTTCCTGAAATAATTTCCAACACCGGCTTCATTCAAGATATATTTTCTATTAACAGCTTCATCATAATTTATTTTACCGAATATAGTTAATGCACCTTCTTCCAGTTTAAGCTTAACATCATCTTTTGAAACTCCCGGCATATTTGCAGCAAGAACAAAATCGTCGTTAGTTTCATAAATGTTTACATAAGGTGCAAATACAGCTTCTTTCTCAAAGATATCTTCTAAAGAGACATTTTCCTGCTCTTTTACATCTAATGTTTCTTTATTCTCAGTCATTTTATTACTCCGTTTTTTATTTTATTATTTTATTGTTTACAAAAATTTTTAGATTGAATTATATTTTAAAGCGGGCGAATTAAAATTCCGCCCTGCAAGAATTTATTTTTTATCTTTATCTTTATTCTCATCATCTACAACTTCATATGATGCATCCTGAGCTTCTTCTTTACCATCACCTTTACCTTGCTGTGCTTCCTGCTGGGGACCAGCCTTCTGCTGACCTTCCTGCTGCTGTTGACCGCCGGTTTGTGAGTAAAGATTAGAAGCTATTTCATTCCATTCTTTACTGAGAGATTCCGTAGCAGATTTCATCTGATCGGTATTGTTGGATGTAATTGCATCTTCAACTTTTTTGATTTCTGCTTCAAGCTTTGATTTACTATCGGCAGGTATTTTATCTTTCATTTCGTCAATTTGTTTCTTAGTCTGGAAAACTAAGCTTTCAGCCTGATTCTTTGTTTCGATATTTTCTTTTTTCTTCTTATCTTCAGCAGCATGCTCTTTAGCATCATTCTTCATTTTATCAATTTCATCCGACGATAAACCGCTGGAAGAAGTAATTCTTATGCTTTGTTCTTTACTTGTAGCTTTATCCTTAGCACCGACATGCATAATACCGTTAGCGTCGATATCAAAAGTTACCTCAATCTGAGGTATTCCTCTGGGCGCAGGTGGAATTCCATCCAGGTGAAATCTTCCTAAAGTTCTGTTATCAGCAGCCATCGGACGTTCACCCTGCAGTACATGTATCTCAACTGAAGGCTGGCTATCGGATGCAGTAGAGAATATTTCACTTTTCTTTGTAGGTATTGTTGTATTAGCATCGATCAGTTTTGTCATTACACCGCCAAGTGTTTCGATACCTAAAGAAAGCGGAGTTACGTCAAGTAATAATACATCCTTTACGTCACCGGTTAATACACCGCCCTGGATTGCCGCACCAACTGCTACAACTTCATCCGGATTAACGCCTTTATGCGGCTCTCTCCCGAATAAATTTTTAACCAGCTCCTGTACCATAGGAATTCTTGTAGATCCGCCTACCAGGATAACTTCGTTTATCTCGGACTGGGATACACCGGCATCTTTTATGGCTTGTTCACAAGGCACTTTTGTCCTTTGAACCAGGTTATCAATCAACTGTTCAAATTTTGACCTTGTTAAATTTATATTTAGGTGTTTCGGACCATCCTGGGTTGCAGTAATAAACGGCAAATTAACATCTGTAGTAGAAGATGATGATAATTCTATTTTAGCCTTCTCTGCTGCTTCTTTTAATCTCTGCAATGCCATAGGATCTTTTCTTAAGTCGATACCTTCCTGTTTTTTAAATTCATCAGCCAGAAAATCGATTACTATCTGATCAAAATCATCACCACCTAGGTGAGTATCGCCATTAGTAGATTTTACCTCAAAAACACCCTCACCTAATTGAAGAATGGAAATATCAAATGTACCGCCTCCCAAATCGTATACAGCAACCGTATGGTCCGATGTTTTTTTATCAAGACCGTACGCAAGTGCTGCGGCTGTCGGTTCATTTATAATTCTTCTTACTTTTAAACCTGCTATTTCTCCGGCATCTTTGGTTGCCTGGCGCTGCGAATCGTTAAAATATGCCGGAACAGTAATAACTGCTTCAGTAACTTCCTGTCCCAGATATTCTTCTGCAGTTTTTTTCATTTTCTGAAGAATCATCGCACTGATTTCCGGCGGAGAATATACTCTGTCATTTACCTTAACCCTCGCGGATCCGCCGTCTCCTGAAATTACTTCGTAAGGTACTTTATGCTTCTCTGAGTCAACTTCATTTAATAACCTTCCCATAAAACGCTTTATTGAGAAGATTGTATTTTTAGGATTAGTTATTGCCTGTCTTTTTGCAGGCTGCCCAACTAGCCTTTCGCCGCTTTTTGTAAAGGCAACAACCGAAGGTGTGGTTCTTCCGCCTTCAGCATTAGGTATTACAACCGGATCATTTCCTTCCATCACAGCTACGCATGAATTTGTAGTTCCTAAGTCAATTCCTATTATCTTTCCCATTAAAGTCTCCTGTTATTTTAAGTTTATAAATTAAGATTATTGAATTCCAAAAAAATTATTTAACATTTATTAATCTTCCCGACACGTTTTTTTCTGTTATTTTTTCAATTACTACTTTCAATATTCCATCTTCACATTTTGCATCAATTGTATCGGGATTTATTTCACCCGGAATTGTAAAGCTTCTGGTGAAAGAGCCGTACGTTCTTTCTGTTCTAAAAAAGCTTAAATCTTTTTCTTTCCTTTCACTCTTTTTTTCACCGCTGATAGACAGAATATTGTCGTTTAATGTAATCTTTATATCATTCTTTTTTATACCCGGCAGTTCCGAATCAACATAAATATTTTTTTCATCCTCAGAAATATCTATTTTTGGATAAAAAGATTCTTCATATTCTGAATTAAAATCAGGAAATGTATTCAACAAACTTTGAATTTTATCATCAAAATTTTCTAATTCTTTAAAAGGTTCATATTTAATTAGTGTCATTTTATCATCTCCTAATGTTTTATTACTTTAAATAAAACTTTATCTATGATTAACAATGATTATGCCATTGTTATAATAAGCTTATAAATTATTATATTATAATAAGTTATGCGTTTTTATAAATTGTTTTTTGTATGACGATTATTGTCATACATACTGCCTTTTTGTCAATGTTTATAAATAAAATGACAATTACTATGTCATTAATTAAACGGAGTAAATATGTTCAACATTGAAATTTTCGATATAAAGCTTGATACGGAATTTGTCGGAAGAAATTTTATTTATTGCGAAGAAGTTGATTCAACTAATTCAGTTCTGTTTGATAAGTCGAACAAGTTTAATCAAAACGGTACGGTTTTATTAGCCGAAAAACAAACCAAAGGTAAAGGCAGGAAAGACAGGGTCTGGTATAGCGCGAAAGATCAAAACCTTACTTTTTCAATATTATTAAACAATAAAAAATATTTAAGCGTTAATCCTAACATGATAAATTTCGGAACTTCACTTGCAGTTGCACTTTCGATTGAAAATTTGTACCAGCTTCGTGTTAATTTAAAATGGCCGAATGATGTTCTGCTAAACGGGAAAAAAGCTGCGGGAATTTTATTAGAAACTTCTTCACGCGGCACTAGGCTGGAAAAAATTGTTATAGGAATCGGATTGAATGTGAACCAGACTTTCTTCCAGGGAAATTTTAATATTCAGCCGACTTCAATAAGAGCAGAGCTAAACCAGATAGTTGAACGGGAAAAGATTTTATCTGAGATATTAAATAATTTTGAAGAGATTATTGAAAAAATCGAAAGTGAATCAAAATGGATTTTGAATGACTGGCGGGCACATTGTAATTTGATTGGAGATAAAATATCCATAACAGATGGAGATGTTGTAAAGTACGGAATATTTGAAGATATTGATGATGACGGATATTTGCTTCTTAAATCGGACAATAAAATTGAAAAGATTCATTTTGGGGATGTAAGTGTTTCGAACCCTTAAAATAGTATAGTGAAATGATGGAATTTTGGAATAATTGAACAAGATAGAATGTAAATATTCCATTTCTACACTATTCTGAACGTTTGATAAATTCGAAAGTTTGGTTATGCTTTTAGTTTGCGACATAGGAAATTCCAAATTTAAATCTGGTTTCTTCAGGGATGAGAATATTTCTTCATTTAAGATTTATGGAGATACCGGATCATTATTAAAATTCGCTTCTGGAAAGAGAATTACTGCGGCAGCAGTTTCTTCGGTTGTTCCTGAAAAATTAAAAAGCTTTAAGAAAGAGTTTATTTCACGCTTTGATTTTAATCCGGTTGTAATTGATAAAAATTCTAAATTCAATTTAAATATTGATTACAAAACACCCGGCACTCTTGGAATAGACAGGATCTGTTCGGCTGAAGGAGCTTTTTTTTTATTTAATTTAAAGAACAGATCTAATAAAGACACATATATTATTTCTGTTGATTTCGGGACGGCAACAACTATAAATGTTGTAAAATATAATAGAATTTTTACCGGCGGCTTAATCCTGCCGGGAATTAATATGATGTTTAAATCATTAAAAAATGAAACTGCACAATTACCTCTGGTTAAACCATCTGAATATAAAGGCACTATTGGTAATTCTACTAAATCATCAATTGCCAGCGGTGTAATTAATGCAACGGCTGGTGCAATTAACCAGACTATCGATTATTTAAGACAACATAGTAATAAAGCTGCAATTAAAATTTATATAACGGGAGGAAATGCTAAGTCCATGCTTCCTTATCTAAAATATGAATATACTTATGAACCGGCATTAGTATTGTACGGGATAAAAGCAGTTTATGAGAATACTATTAAGAAGTGATTTTTATTTTAATATTATCTATTAACCTGGTAGAACCGATTTTACAAGCAATAAGTATATAATATTCTTTCCCGGGTTCAATCTTATCCGAAACTGCAAATGAATCTGCTTCAACAATTTCAACATAATCAGGATTCGATGTTTTTACTTTGTAAATTACATCTTTCATTTCTGAAATAACTGCTTTAGTTTTCCTTTCCCCTTCTTCGATAATATGTTTTGCCAGAATTAAAGCTTTATAAAGAACTAAAGCATCTTTTCTTTCTTCGGAAGACAGATACGAATTCCTGGAACTCATTGCCAATCCGTCTTTTTCTCTAATGATTGAGCAAACCTCGATTTCAACATCAAGTTTCAGATCAGAAACCATTCTTTTAATAATTGCAGACTGCTGAGCATCTTTCTGCCCAAAAAAAGCCAGGTCAGGTTTTACACTGTTTAGCAGTATAGATACGATAGTAGCGACTCCCTTAAAGTGTGACGGCCGGAATTTCCCTTCCAGAACTTTCGACAATTCTTCTACTTCAATATAAGTCTGGAAATTTCCGCCGTATATTTCCTTTTCAGAAGGAAGGAATAAAGCATCGACTTTATTTTGTATAAGGAATTTTTTATCTCTCTCAATATCACGGGGATATTTGCTGAAATCTTCATTTGGAGCAAATTGAGTAGGATTAACAAAAATAGATACTGCTGTAAAGTCACATTTAGATTTCGATTTTTCAATTAAAGATAAATGACCCCGATGAAGAAACCCCATTGTAGGCACCAAGCCGATCGATTTTTTCTCCAGCCTGGTTTGACCGGAAAGCTGATGCATCTCCCTGATAGAATTAATTATCTTGATGGAACGCCTCAGGTCATGAATGTAATTAAATTAAAGATTGTATCTTTAAGTTCTTTGCGCGGAGTAATAATATCAACAAAACCATGTTCAAGTAAAAATTCAGACCTCTGAAAACCTTCCGGTAAATCTTTACCGATAGTCTGCTTGATTACTCTGGGCCCGGCAAATCCGATTAAAGCTTTAGGTTCGGCAATATGTACATCGCCAAGCATAGCATAGCTGGCAGTTGTGCCGCCGGTAGTCGGATCAGTCAGCAATGAAATATAAGGGATCTTAGCCTCGGCAAGTCTTGCAAGCCTGGCACTTGTTTTTGCCATCTGCATTAAAGAAAAAGCTCCTTCCATCATACGAGCGCCGCCGCTTGCCGAAACAATTATAAGAGGCATTTTACTTTTATAGGCTTTATCAATCAGTCTTGCAATCTTCTCCCCTACTACCGATCCCATGCTTCCGCCGATAAATTTAAAATCCATACAGCCGAAAGCAACATCAACATTATTTATCTTTCCGGTTCCTGTTTTTACAGCGTCATTAAGACCTAACTTTTTAATAGTTTCCTGAATTCTTAGGGTATATTTTTTTGTATCCGTAAATTCAAGCGGATCGGCAGATCTCATCTTCTTGTCCATCTCTTTAAATGAACCTTTATCAAGGATTATTTCAATATATTCATTACTGCCAATGCGAAAATGGTATCCGCATTTCAAGCATGTCCATAAATTTGATTCCAATTGCTTTTTATGAATAATCTCACCGCAGCTTGGGCATTTTTCCCATAATCCGTCCGGAAGATCTTTTTTCTGCGAATCGGGAGAAATATTTTCTTTTGAACGGGTAAACCAGGCCATTAATTTTTAACCTTTCACAACTTCCGCAAAAATTGTTAATGTGCTTGTAGGCGCCTTCGGGTCATTGGATTTAACGGTAACTGTTCTTACCATTTTACCGGTATGTCCTTTGGTATTTAGCTCCACTTTAATTGTACCGTCTTCGCCGGGTTTAACAGTTTTACTGCTGACTAACGCAGCAGTACAACCGCATGAAGTTTTAATATCCTGTATATTCAGAACTGAATTTCCCTGGTTTACGAATTTAAAAATATAATCAACGACCTTTCCATTTTCCACTTTTCCAAAGTCGTGTGTAATTTCCGGGAAATAGATTTTCGGATTTTCTCCGAGCAAACTTTTATCACTTACAACATTTCCGTTAAATTTTATGCTATAAACTGTATTTGAAGGATCATTTGATTTTATATAAACAATCTTATTTTGTGTTCCCATTTTACCATTTGAATTAAAAACTACGGTCAGTTCGGTAGAATCACCCGGCTGCAGATTTGTTTCTGCAGGTGTAGCAGCGGTACATCCGCAGGAAGCTCGGACATTTACAATTCTTAATTCGCCATTACCTTTATTATAAATTTCAAAACTATGAGAAACTGTATCTCCCTGAGCAATAGATCCAAAGTTATATTCTTCAGGCTGCACCGATATTTTGGGAGCATTAGTCTGGGCTAATGCAACCGTAAAAAAGATTGCAGAAAGAAAAATTAATTTTCTAAACATTTTTCCTCTCCTTAACAATAAAATTTTTAATATAAGTTGGTTCAAGGTATTCGTAATCGTACAACACCTTTTGCTTACCAAATAATATGCTCCATTTAGCTATATATTCCGCATCCGGTGAAGAAATATTGCGATATCTGCTTTTCTGATTCAAACTATTACCGGAATCTAATAATGCATTCCCAAAAATCAAAATATCTTCTGTTCTGATATCGATTTCATTACGTTTCAGAACCTGCAGATCTTCAATATACTCATAACCATTTCCATTCTTTTTAAATTTTGCAAAATAAACTTCTTCAACATTAACTTTATTTGCAATAATAAATTCTACATTATCCGGTAAATAATTAGAGACCTGGAGAGACAAAGCTTCGAATGTAGGAACCGGAATTATCGGTATGGACGCACCGAATGCCAATCCTTTTGCCGCAGACATTCCTATTCTCAGGCCTGTAAATGAACCGGGACCTGCAGAAACCGAAATTGCTCCCACGTCTACAATTCCAATTCCGGCAGAATTCATAACATGTTCAATAGATTCAAAGAGCTTTTCCGCATGAGCATTTTTTAATTTAAAATTCATTTCAAATAATTTGCTATCCGAATAATAAACACAAATGCTGCAAAGGTTCTGCGAGGTTTCTATGGCAAGTATCGGCTTATTGTTAAACATTGTTGAATTTATTAACCGGTTAATTATTTAATTGTTATACTATTTTATTTAAATATTAAAATTTTAAATTCCATTAATTAATAATTCCAACCAGGTTGAAACTTATCGGAATTATGGAATACGGGAAAGCGGAGTGATGACATTCAACACTCCATAACTCCTCTATTCCAACATTGCAAATTCCAAAGGCTTGCATAAGTTCATTATTTTTTTTTTATAGTTATTTCCCTGCTGAAATCTTCCATTACTTCTATTTCTATCTCAGTCCTTTTATTAGGAAGGATTTCCGGGAACAAATTGCCCCATTCAATAAAAACAACAGCTTCATCATCATTTAAATAATCGTTGAAACCTATATCATATAGTTCTTTTATTTCATTTATCCTGTAGAAATCAAAATGATAAATTTTAAATTTACCAAAATATTCATTAACCAAAGCAAAAGTCGGACTATTAACATTATTTATTCCCCATACGGCAGCGGCTTTTTTAATAAAGAATGTTTTACCTGCACCAAGTTCACCGTTAACTATAATAGTCTCCCCAGCTTTTAATACTAAAGCAAATTCTTCTGCCAGATCTTTGGTTTCTTTTTCGGAATAAATTTTTACAGTTACAGGTAAATCCAATTTATCTATTTGGGCTCCATGGTTATAACAGGTAAAATCATTTCTTCCATCGAAATTCCGCCGTGCTGGAATGTATCTTTATAATAAGTTAAGTACTTATGGTAATCTGTCGGATAAACAAAATAATAGTCTTCTTTAGCAATAATATAATTTATAGTTACACCGCGTTTAGGCAGCCTGTATTCAGTCGGATTCTTAATATATATAGCATGTTTATCATCAACTTTAAGATTTCTTCCGTATTTGAACCGTAAATTGGTAGAAGCTTCTTTATCACCGAGGACTTTTGCACCTCTTAATGATCTTATTGAACCATGATCGGTAGTAATAACTATTTTCACATTATCCAGCTTTGAAAGAGTTTTCAAGGTTGCATAAAGTGATGAATGCTTAAACCAGCTGTTTGTAAGCGACCTGTAAGCCGGTTCATCCGGGGCAATTTCTTTCAGAAGATCAGAATCGGATCTGCCGTGAGCTATCATATCTAAAAAATTAACAACTACTGCTGTTAAATGAGAATTCTGATAAGATAAGATATTCTGCTCAAAGTTTCGGCCTACCTCAGGATCAATTATTTTAATATATTTTAAATCATTCCTTAACCTGATCTTCTTTCTGTCCAGCAATAACTGGAAAAGCTCTTTTTCATATTTGTTCATGCTTTTCTCGTCATCGTCGCTGTTAGACTGCCAAAGCTGCGGATAATATTTCTCTATTTCCGAAGGATATAAACCGCTGAATAAAGAATTTCTTGCATAAGGTGTAGCAGTCGGAAGTATTGAATAATAAAAATCTTTTTCAATCTTAAAATAATCGATAAGCTGTTTTTCCATTATGAGCCATTGATCAAGTCGGAGGCAATCAATAACAAAGTAAAAAACAGAACCTTTCGGGTCATCTAAATGTTTTAATACATATTTCTCGGTAATCTGTGTTGTTAAAGGAGGAGTATAAGAATCTCCTTCCGAAACTATCCAGTTTTTATAATTCTTTTCAACAAATTTTGAAAATTCTTTATTTGCTTCTTTCTTCTGATCATTTAATGTCTGACGAAAATCTATTTCTGAATGAGAATCGAGTTCTATATCCCAGTTTACCATTTTACTATATACATCTATCCATTCAGCATAATCAAGGTTATTAACAAGTGCCTGTGAAATCTGATTAAAATCCTGGAGATAATCCTTTGCAGCATATTCTCCCGAGATTTTTCTTCCCTCAAGAATTTTTTTACAAACCAGGAGCACCTGGCTCGGATTTACGGGTTTTGTAAGATAATCACTTATTTTACCGCCAATTGCTTCATTCATCAAAGTTTCTTCTTCACTTTTTGTAATCATAACAACCGGCAGATTGGGATCAATATCTTTTATCTGTCCCAGAGTTTCAAGCCCTCCCATTCCGGCCATCATTTCATCCAGGAAAATCAAATCGTATGTAGTCTCCTTAACAGAACTTAACGCATCTTCGCCGTTTGTTACAGTATCAATGTCAAAGCCTTTTTCAGAAAGGAAAATAATATGAGATTTAAGCAATTCAATTTCGTCATCTACCCAAAGTATTTTTTTTGATTTCATAACCTATTTCGTTTATTTAGTAAATTATTTCTGAAAACAGAATATTATAAATACTAAATTATAGTATTTTTTTATTAATTATTGTATCGAGATATGCACATCCAAACCTGCCTCATTGGTAGTAGTGGGAGGAATTCTGGCTGCTCCTTCAGGTGTAACCGATGTCCTGGTATAAAAAATTGATAATGTAACTTTTGAACTGATGGTATATTTAACCCGGGGTTCAATAGTTGTCCTGGTAGTACCATCCTGAGGAAGACCACCGTCTTTGAAATTAGTCATATCGTAAATAACAGTTGAATTTTGTGAACTTGTATAAGAAAAACTGAATTCTATATCATTCTTTAATGAAATTCCAAATAATGGTATTTCAAACCCGGATTTAGAATATCCTGCAGTTATACCAATATCTTTTGAACTAGTCTCACTAATATTTTTTGTGGAAGTTCCAAGATCATAGCTGGTATTTGTAGAATATTTAATATTGGCATTTATATTACCTCCCCACAACTCATTAAAAGTAAAATTCAGCCCGACAAGCGGTGTAAAACCGTATTGAATTCTTTGAGTTTGGATTTGCTTCAATCCGTCGGGCGTAATTTTCCAGCCTTCGGAATATGTTGATTTATATGCATGAGAAAGAGAAACTCTTTTAGCAAAAGATTTAAACAATGAGAAAGATTCCAATCCGCTCCAGTTTATATTCCAGTTCGGCCTGGGAATATATTTTGCAATATCCTGAAACGGGCCTAACTTGGATAATAATGGTAAAGATTCAAAACCCTTTATAAAAGCATCGGGCAGATCCTTTCCTTCGGGATCCAATTTATGCACCTGATTAATTCCATTGTTAAGCGAACTGAAAAACAAGAACGGAGGAAAAGTTAAAAAGGAACGTTCGATTGTACCCGTTGAGCTCAGGTTAGTTACCGTGGAGACACCATTATTATTAGATATTGTTGAATTTTTATTTATCGACCATCCGACATTCCAGTTTAAATCTATAGACGCACCTTCCCACAGCGGACGAGAAGTGCTGAAATCGAGATTATTCTTCTGCGAAAAAACATCCGACAAGTTCCCATTCGGCGCTCTTGGTCCCACATCACCGCTAAGCCCAAGCATAAATCCACGCGAAGGACCATTATTATAATTCGTCTTAAATCCCCAGAAATTACCAAAACCGGTCCCATCTCCTAAAATTCCGCTTTTCGAAAGTGAATTACTGTTTGAAAAATTTATTGTAATAGTTTCATATTTAAAGAATATAAACTGAACCAAAGACTCTAAAAACAAAAGTGCATTTTTTAGAGCATGTTTTTTAGGTTTAGCTATTCCTGTTGTATCAGCAACCGATGATGAATCATTCGGTGAATTCACTCGTTCAGAATTTTGAGGATTATTATTCCCTCTTTGTATGACATTTCTTTCAACAGGACTTCTTTCGTTATTCTGGTTCTCACCAAAATTTCTGCCTCTGCCTCTTGAATTTGTATTCTGCTGTGATTGTTCAGGATTTTCTTCTTCCTTGTGAGCAAACAGCGGCTCAGTAAGTGCGTTCAATTTTAAAACTAATCCGACTGTTGATCTGTTTGAAAAACCGGCGCTTCTTCCCAGGTCGGGCTGTCTAAAATCATAATTCCATTGATAAGTAACAGAATAACCAGCGTTAAGAGAGAAATATTTATTGATATCCCAAAATGAAGGCAAAGCAGGAGCAGACTTTAAATCGAAACTCTGCGAATACCTATTATCTCTGCCGAAATGATCTTTCGTTAAAATATCCCAGAAAATTGCACTGCTGGTGCGCTGATTCCCGGCATTATCTGTTTCCAGGTAAAGAAGTGATGAATTTATATTAACATTGTAATTCATTGATAAATTTAACAAGCCGCCTTCACTCATCTTCCATGCAAAATTAAATCCTCTCTGTGCTGAAAAATCCCTTGAAGTCAGTGACTGAGATGGACTGTTGAGTCTCGCCCTGGTTACATTTACAGTTCTGTTGCGCCTGGTTTGAAAATTAAATGAAAAGTTTTGCGGAGTATAATAAATTTTAGTGTTTGTATAATCGGGAAGTAAAGAGAAAATAACACCTAATACAGGTATATCCTTTGGATAGAAGAAGTAATCGTTTCCTAAATTTAAACCATAGTTTAAGCTGGCATTCCATATCCAGTACTTATTGCTTAAAGTTGTAGGGTTCCTGCTGAAAGTCCGGTTATAATTAAATCCAAAAGTTAGAGCATTCCAAGTATCCCTGATCAGCCAGAATGAAGATAGGGATTTTTATTTTTACATTTGATGCAGAATATGAATCCGAAACATTCAGTGATTGAGTTTCAGATCTGATTTGATTTGATGTTTTGGTAATATTGGAATTAGGATTACCATAAGCCTGGTCAGCCAAAGCTGCCGCCGCATCAACTGAAACATCCGTTCCCGGATAATACTTTGGATTGGCAATTGATTCAGTATGAGAATAATTAATATTTAAATTACTTCCCGGCATATCAAACGGAAGCAGCTTCAATACATCCATCTGTAATGATGTATTCCAGTTTTTAGATGCAATTCTGGATCCGAACCTGTCGGATAACCTGTGGAAATTCGGATCGGTCTGACTTAAATTAAAATTAACAGTAAGTAAATCAGCTAGCTTAAGAGATGTAGATGCATTATATGCCCAGCCGGGATGATCATCAGCTCCTATCACCCTCAGTTCATTCACCCAGACTTCCCCGGAAACCGGTCCCTGATTAAAATTGTTATCAAGATTTAAAACCCCCACATCTAAAAATCGCACAGAAGTAAGCGAAGGCTGCCCTTTCACCTTATAGAAATGCCCGGGTTTACCATCGACCGGCCGCTCAACAACGGCATTAATTGAATCCTCACTTCTTGTTCCTTTAATAGCAGTTAATTCCTTAAACGGTATGCTTATCTCATTCCATCCTGCAACTACCGGCTGCCTGTACTCATAATAATTATTTGAATCGGTACCGAACCTGAAATATACCTCTGATGTATATAAACCTTTTGATACATCGCTGTAAGAAATTGATCCGGGTGCCTGTTTAAGATCCCCATGAATAAACAGTTTCATTTCGGAATAATTAAATACATCAAGCGGCCTGTAAAGATATTTTACTGCTTCCCTGGATTCTCCTTCAGGTAAATCTTTAAATATAAGATTCATAGACTGCTCATTCTGAAGCACTGTTTCAGTCGTCTGGGTATTATCTCTTTCTCTCTGAACTCCAGGAGGGCTTGTATAATCAGGATTATCTTCAATGCTCTTTACAGATATTGACATAACAGAATCTGTCTGGTCTAACTTCTGCCACTGGTTTCCGACAAGATCAAACTCTGCAATTCTCACACGAACTACTGTATCGACACCTGTGAATACTAACCTTATATATTCAACATCCGAAAGACTTGGACTTCCTATTGTCCTGTCAAAATCTTTTAAAGGTATTCTAAAGAGATAATATGGAGTCTGAGGTACATTATTAATGTAAAATACATTTCCACCACCAGCAATAAATTTATTTTTTGTTGTATCTAACGGAACTTCATACCGGAAATAACTGTTAACCAGGTCTGTACTTCCATTTCTATTCAAATCTTCAGTATCCGGAACCCTTCCTATATCGGTCAATTGTGCATTTTTTTCCGTTCCATTAATATGTTCATAATCCATATAGTTAGGGCTTTGCCCTGTAAACGAAAAATTGTCATGAGCGGGATCCTGTACACCGGGTTCATGATATGCTGCCCTTTCCTGATCATCATTCATTCCGTCAATACCTGTATCTTCCCCCTCATTTATAACTTCATTATAAGGCGGTTTATCTTCGGTATCTAATTTCCTGTTGGGTATTACATCTTCACTTATTCTTCCAAGATCAATTATCATTTTAGCATCTTTCGGCACTTCTTCAGGCTGCATCCATATATCTATGTATTCAATATTTTCCTCGGTAAGGTTATTCGCTGTTGAGGAAAGAAGCTTCATCATGCCGCCCCAGTTCATTTTTTTATTGGTTTTCGCATAATCAGGGATTTCACCCCAGGTATCATTTCCCTTGCTGTCCTTTCCGTGGTAGCCACTGTATGTTCCCGGAATCCCCGGACGATAGACATAGTCCAGCACTGATATAAGCTGATCAGACTTGGCAACCTTTTTAAGAGGCCAGACATCATTTACGTTGACTGTTGAAGTTTCGGTATACCAAAAGCTTTCCGATTTATATTTCATCATAGCTGCTGCGGATGTATCCATTAATAATGGAAGTTTTTCAGGCGGACTTAAATCATGCCAGCCCGTATATGATACACCTAACGGAATTGTTCTTTTGGAGCCTTCAAAATCATCAATATATGCTATGCTTGCACCATTATCAGAAGCAATTGTGCTCTTTTTAGTATTAGGATCGGGATTCATGTATGCATATTCACCTGCTAAAGTAAATGACGACATTTGTTTGGTCGGTATTATTTTACTTATAGCTTTTGTAAGAAACGGAAGATCACCGGCGGTATTAAAATCAACTCCGTAAATAGTATTGCTTAGAGGTTCTTCACCAATTCTTACTTTATCGCTTAAAGTCTGCTGGTTAAGATTTAATATTGAAAAACCCAGTTTAGTTTTATCAGAAATATTTAACAAACCTCTGGCACCCAATAACGTTTTTGAAGCAAGGGAGAAAAGATCATTCTGTTCGTATGTAATTTTGAGATCTGCCCCGGGAACAAGTGCAGCATCATTTCTGATAGTAAGCTGCCCGGAGTTATAATCCACGACATAGTCCACCCCCGGCGTTAATTCCCTTCCGTTCAACAGAACCTTTACCGAGTTTTCTACAACGTTAAATCCCAGAGGATATACGGAAGTAGCTTCACCCGAATATTTTCCTGTAAGCTCCCATTTATCCTTTGTTTTTACATTTTGTGCAAAAGTCTTTGTAGTATCATAAATATCCTGGAATTTTAGTGAATCGGGAAGATCTGAAGGAAAGCCTTTCCCAAAAGGCTCCAATACAGGGAATAGAATCTCTCCTGTTTCTGGTAATATGGTCACGCCCGGAACCCAGTCGAATATATCATCAGGCGTATTACCCCCAGCCGCATTTACTTTGTCAAGCCCAAACGCCTGTAAAAATTTAATACCTTTATCTTCAGTTATAGGATCCTGCCCCGGAACTTCATAAGCAAGATTAAATATAAAATTATCCTGTTTAATATTTCTACCCCCCAAAGGATAGAAATTCTTCATCAGTAATTTCCAAGCTTCAGTAAATTGAGGCTGAAGATTTTTGGGTTTCACTAATTTCAATACAAGGATTGAATCATTGGCTGCATTTGCAGTAGACAAAAATTCTCCAAAATACAAATCGTCATTCGGCCCCGGGCCATTCTCCATCCTGTAGGCAACTGCAATAATATCATCATCATTAATCTGGGTTTTGAAAGTAATATACCCTGTCTCCGGTTGAAGGGTATAATCAACATCCTGTGTAAGCTGCAGAAACCTGCCTGTTTCGCTTATGCCTGGCTGAGGATTGTTTAAATTTCTCCAGGTCGTATCATAAGTCCCCCCCGCATTAAGTGCCGGAAGATTTATATAAGCATTAGCCTGTCTTTCTTTTGAGGGATCCCTGCCAATAGTATTGATAGATTTCCACACTTCAATATCTTTAATTGTATAAAATCCATTAGCGATAATCTGCGGGGTCGAATTATTATAATAATTTTCGAAAATATTGAGTGTCGGGTTCTGGGATGCATAAGTTGTATCAACGAAATAATGATTTGTAGAATAATCATAAGCTCTGAGGTTAAATTCCTGGGAAGTAGATCCGCTGTTAACCGATACTTCTTTAGTCTCCCCTTTTTTCTGGCTTGCTATAGTTGTAAGTGAAAATGGACCCATCTGAAAATTAGCTTTTAAACCGAACAATGCTTCACTGCCGCCAACAAGAGGAGATGTCTGCAAAGAAACGTTACCGGCTTCTATACTCTGAATAATCTCATCTTCATAACCTGTGTATTTAATTTTCAACTGGTTTTCATACTGGAAAGTTCTTTCAGTATTCCAGTCAGCACTGATATTCAGCTTATCACCGATTGTTCCGTTAACATTGATCTGTACCTGCTGCTTAAAATCGGGTTCATTTCGTGTATTACCCAACCGCGACGCCGTAACACCCTGAGTTGTTTCATTCCGCCATGCACCATGTATATCCACGGCTCCGCCTATCCTCAGGCTTATTTTAGGTTCTCCGAAAATACTTAGTACACCAACGCTGGGAAGCGGTATTTCAAAATCAGTAATATTTTTTATTACATCCTGAAGTCCTTTTTCACTATTCTGAAGTTCATATTGATGACCGAGATCTTCCCACATTGTCCTTTCCCTGGTGGCAAGCTTCATATTAATATATTCATCAAGAGGCATGGTCAAGATTATTTTTGTTTTTTGGCCTGCTACTTTTTCAACAATATTTACATTTTTTCCGGTTGAATCAATCTCCACTGTGCGGGTCCTTAATCCCAGCGAAGGCTGAGCTAAGAATGGAGACGGTCTTTTTTGTTTTAAAGTAACATACGGCAGATCTTTTCTTTCCGGATGAAAATATTTTAACCTTGCTGTAGAGTCAATAGACATTTGATCAAGAGTATCTTTCCTGGCAGCGAGAGAATCTGCTTTCAAATTCAGAGAATCATTTTTAACAGAGAATGAACTATCATTATTAATTCCCGGTCTCTGCATAACTTCATTCGAATCCAGGGGTGAACGAAATTCGCCGCGGTATTTCAGTTCAGGGTGATTTTGATTCTCGGTAATGATCTTTTCCTCAGGTCTGCTGACAAGTTCTTTACCCGGAGAAATTGGTATTTTAACTTCTTTGATAGGAGAATTCTGTGCAGAGATAAGCTGGAAAAAAACATTTATCCAGATAGCTTTATTAATGGGTGAAGAATAAGGAGATTTAAAACCTAGATTTATACCCGCATAAAAAAGAAGACTTCCACCTAATATTACACGGATAATCTCCTGAAATAATTTTATCTTCCTGTTTCTGATATGAACCCTTAAGGGATAATGACTCAATTATAATCGTAAAAAATCCCCGATATATTTTCCTCCATTATTATTAAATTTTAACTGAAAAAATTATAGAAATAAACTTTAAGTTTCAAATTATAACGGCATAAATATTCCTTGTTAATCTATAATTTTGGCTTGAATGAATTAAGGTAAAATTTAATCACTCAATGATTTTACCTGTAATTAGATTTGTTTCTTCTCCTTCATAATAATTTTAAAAAATTTTAATATATTTTTATATAAACAACAATTGAGCCAATATTATCTTTATATAATTATAAATGATTCTTTTTATATCTGGTAAAATTGTGAATCTTGTATGAAATATAAATACAGAATTGAATCCCCTGTTTATTTATGTTTAAGTAAACCTGTTGATAATCTTTTCATATTCAGGATATTTTTTCCGGAGATATTTTTTTTCAGCCAGTTCAAAGTCATTAAAATCAAATCCCGGAGAAACTGAACAGCCAATCAATGCAAAAGAATCTATTTTAACCAGTTCCGCTGCAAACCAATTATTTTTTCTAACTGTATACTGAAAAGTATTTCCTTCGGTAATATTCTTGCCTAAGATAATTTTTTCAATATTATTATTCAAGATATAAACAGCGACCGGACTTCCATCATAAAAATGCCAAATTTCATCTGATTTAAGCCGGTGAAATTTTGAGATCTGCTTTCCTTCCAGTAAAAAATAGATCGATGTAGAAAAGGCTCTTTTACCTTTATATCTTTCAGGCAGCCCTTCGGCAATTATATATTCTCCCGAACGATAAATCTCTTTATAGTATCCGCCTTCGGGATGCGGAATTAATTTTAGCTTATTAATATAATATTTGGCTTTTGCATGCATAAACTATTTATAAATTTTATCAGAAAGAATTTCATCATAAATAATTATCAAGATAATAAAAAATAAAACCCGGTTATAATAATCTAACCGGGTTTATTTTAAGCAAACTAACCAGCACTTATTTGATTAAGAATAAGATTAAGAATCAATCGTTTATCTCTTCGCCACAGGGAGATAAGGTCTTTGAGTTTCACCAACATAAATTTGCCTTGGACGATAAATTCTTGCCGAAGGATTTTCTCTCATTTCTTTCCATTGAGCGATCCAGCCGGGCAGGCGTCCGAGAGCAAACATAACTGTAAACATGTTTGTAGGAATTCCCATTGCCCTGTAAATTATCCCACTGTAGAAATCTACATTAGGATAAAGTTTCCTCTCGATGAAGAATTCATCCTTCAATGCAATCTCTTCAAGGTTCTTTGCAATATCGAGCAACGGATCTTTAACACCCAGCTCGTCGAGGACTTTATCGGCCGATGCTTTTAAAATTCTGGCCCTGGGATCAAAATTCTTATAAACACGGTGACCAAATCCCATCAATTTAAAGCCGGATTCTTTGTCCTTAGCCATATTGATATACTTCTGATAATCGCCGCCGTCATCCTTGATCTTCTTCAGCATAGTAATTACAGCCTGGTTTGCGCCTCCGTGAAGAGGTCCCCATAAAGCACCGATCCCGGCAGAGATAGATGCGAATAAATTAGCTGTGCTGCTCCCTGCCATACGTACAGTGGATGTGCTGCAATTCTGTTCATGATCAGCATGAAGAATGAGAAGCAAATCCAATGCATGTTCCAGTACTTCCGATAGTTTGTAATCCTCGGAAGGGACAGCATACATCATATGTAAAAGATCTGCCGTATAGCTGAGATCATTTCTCGGATAAATGTAAGGCTGCCCTATCGATTTTTTATAAGAAAAAGCGACGATGGTTTTTATCTTTGCCAACAATCTTACGATGTTAAGCTCTACATCAACATCATACCCGTTTTCAGGATAAAACGCAGATAAAGAATTAACCATTGAAGACAAAATTCCCATCGGGTGAGCTGAAGGTGGAAATCCTTCAAAGAACTTTTTCATATCCTCATGAATCAGACTGTGGTGCGTCAATTTATAATGAAAATTATCCAGTTCTTTCTGATCCGGAAGATGTCCAAAAATTAACAGGTAACAGACTTCAACAAAATTAGATTTTTCTGCAAGCTCTTCAATCGGGTAACCTCGAAACCTGAGTATTCCCTTTTCTCCGTCTATAAAAGTTATACTACTAAGACATGAGCCGGTATTTCCATAACCGTTATCATAAGTTATTGCTCCTGTAGTGCTTCTGAGACGATTAATATCTATCGCTACTTCGTTTTCACTGCCGACTAAAATCGGCAATTCATATTCTTGACCATTTAAGGTTAGCTTTGCTGTGTCAGTTTTCACTGCATTTACGGTATCCATAAAGATCCCCTCTCTCGATTAATTGTAGTATTTTATTTGTATGAATTTATAAACATATTATAAGAATTTCAACAGATATTTTGTTGATTTTTTAAAAAAATCAACACTGAGCCGGGTTCAGTTAAAAAGTCAGCGTGAATAATATCTCTATATTTCAAAATAAGAAGACTCATTTACAGACTGTTTTTAATTATCCATTAATTAATTCTGAAACCATCTTTCCGCTTTTAACGGCGCTTTCAATTGTCGACGGCAGACCGGTATTTATCCAATCTCCGGCAAGATAAAAATTTTTTAAAACGGTATAAGGATTTGGTCTTTTATATAATATTTCATTTGAAGGAATGAAAGTCGCTCTTTTTTCTTTAATTATTTTGTAGGAAATTATATTGTCTTTAGAAATGCCGAGATATTTTTCCAATTGCAGAGCAGCAATATTAAATATTTCTTCCTTTGGAGTATCAGCAAGCTCATTGGCGTCACTTATTACTAATGACAAATGAGATTTATGATTAAACACCCAATGCACTGGTGAATCTATTAAACCATAAAAATCCGAATCTTCAGTCAATTTATTTTCTTTTAACCATATATGAATCGAAACAATAGTTGAATAATTGAAATCAATATCCTTTAGAATACCAGCATTTTTTCCAAGAATATTTCTTAACATTAAATAAGGAACTGCTGAAACCGCGTAATCAAAACCGGTAATCTCTCTTTTGTTTGTTTTAATAGAAACTATTTTTTCCCCATTTGCAATAATTTCATCGACCGGCTCCAGCAGAGAAATACATCCGCTTCTTTCTTCTATAAATTTTTTAGAATAGTCGCAAAAAGATTCCGATAAGCCGAACCGGGGTAAAATAACAGCAGCTGCTTTACTGCCGCTGAAAAATATTCTTTTTAAGATATCGGAAAAAACTTTTGCCGACGCTTTGTTAATGTTTGTGTTTAGTGCCCCCACACATAAGATACCCCAAAATGATTTTATCAGTTCTTCAGTTTGATTTTCCTGTTCAAGCCATTGATATACAGTTAACTTATTTAAAGAATTATCGGGATAAAAAAATAATTTTGCAAAAAATTTCAGCAGCTTAATTCTATTGGTGAGTGATATTGCTTTATAACTTAACAGAGCGGATAAAAGGTTAAATGGATAAATGAGATTATTTGCTTTTAACTGAAAGATTTCAAAATTCTCTTTGAGAAAATTAACGTTTAATTGCTCCTGGAAGATGAAATTATTTTCGGCTTTAATTAACCTGATAAAATCAAGAGTGTCTTTATAACATCCCATTAAAATATGCTGACCATTGTCAATAATATCAGATGTAGATTTGTCCGGCAAGGAATAAGTACGCCCCCCCAATTTTGGAGATGCTTCAATTACTTCAACTTTGAATCCTGAATCGGCAAGGAAAACTGCTGTAGATAAGCCGGCAAGACCACCCCCGATAACGACACACTTTTTCATTAATAAACTAAATTATACTTTGCCCAGACTCCAACAGAAATACCAATCTTTTCAAAATTTGATACTCTGATATTATTGCTGTAAACATCATAATCTGCATCGGATATTTTTTTAAGCAGCTTATAATATATATGCTGCATCGCCCTGGCAGCAAACATAGAGGGCTTATCATCAAGATCAAGTTCGTTAGTTGCCCTTTCAAAATAGCTTTTTGCGCGTTCAACTTCGTACTTCATCATGTTCACGAAATTAGGATTATAAGAATTTAAATATATATCGTTTTCAGCGTAAGAAAATCTTTTCAAATCTTCCTGCGGCAGATATACTCTCCCGTTTTTTGCATCCTTTTTTATATCTCTTAAAATATTTGTCAGCTGAAGGGCAATACCAAGATCAATGGCAAAATCTTTAGCAGATTTATTTTTATAGCCGAAAATTTCAATACACATAAGCCCGACTGTTGAAGCAACCCTGTAGCAGTATAAAACCAGGTCATCGAAAGTTAAATAAGTTTTCCTCTGAAGATCCATTTCCATTCCTTTTAACAGCTCGAAGAAAGGATCGAGAGGAATATTAAATTTGGAAATTGTATTAGCAAGCTTATTCAACAGGAGATATTCCGAATTTCCGTTGAAAGCTTTTTCAAATTCGATGCGCCATTTATGAAGCTTTTCAAATTTCATTTCGTCCGGTTCATTTCCTTCATCAATGATGTCGTCGGTCTGTCTGCAAAAAGCATATACAGTATTCATTGCATCTCTTTTTTCATTAGGGAGAAGATTGAAAGCATAATAAAAACTGCTTTTACTTTTTTTGCTTATTTCTTTCGCCGTATCAATCATACAATGCAATTAAAAATAATTTCACAAAATCAAACTTATTTAACTTTGGACGTTCTTCCAAAACCCTGTAATCATTTCTCACAATTTTCTTTAATATTTCTTCACCGCCGAGTATAGTCCATTTTATTTCATATTTAAGCCGGCCGTTAAGAAATTTCAATAAACCTCTCCCCTCCTCAAACATTTTTTTAGTTCTGGCCACATTAAATCTTAAAAGTTTTTTCAAATTAAGATTATTTTCGTTTAACTCAAACACTTTTTTTTCAATCACAAATCCTGCCATTTCATCTTCAGGCAGATAAATACGTCCTTTTAAATAATCGATCTTAATATCCTGGTAAAAATTAGTTAACTGCAATGCAGAGCATATTTTATCGGAATAATTGAATGCTTCATCACTTCTTATATTATTTAATTCAAGAATTAACCGGCCGACCGGATTTGCAGAATAGTTACAATAATCCAGTAACTCTTCAAAATTTCTGTATGATTTTTTTACAACATCCTGCTTAAAAGCTTTCAGCAGGTCATAAAAATATTTTGGAGTTAAATTTCTCTCTTTTATTGTTTTATGTAAAGCAGATTCAACATCATTTTCAAAGTATCCTTTTAAAAGAGAAGTTAACCTGTTTTCAAAATCATTGAGTTTTATTAAGCGCTCTTCCGGTAATAAATTCCCTTCATCTGCAAAATCGTCCGCTGTACGTGCAAACCAATATATAACTGCCACGTCTTTCCTCATATGTTTCGGAACAAGGAAAGAAACTACCGGGAAGTTTTCATAATGATCCTTAGATAAACTAAGAGATTCTTTAACCGAACCGACCTGTTTCAATTATCTGCTTTTGTTTGATTTAATTAAAAAATCTTATCATATCACGCCGAGGCCTGCAACCGATATTATTCTGATTTATGAACAAGGATTAACGATCTTTGATTTTCGATTTGTTTGGTTTTTACTCCTTAAATCAAAAACCATTAATGGATGCTCTTAGATTATGACCAAATTTGGCAAAAAATATTTGAGGATACTTTTCATCATTTTTCAAGTTTCGCTCAAGGGTAAAATAAAATATATGAATGGTTAATATTAATGATATATTTGTTTAAAAATTAACAATATATGATTATTTTATCTTTTTATAATTTCAGCCGTTTTTATAAGTTCCATTCGTTATTTTTTATTTTATCAAACATTCTGCAGAATTCCTGTTCAGTGCTGTTAAGTAGTATCATTATAATTAGTTAAAAAAATTAATAACATGAAATTAATATATAAAATTAGATAATAAATAATATCAACATTAAATTTACATCAATAATAAAATACATCTGTAAGAAAAATTGGAAAAGAATAATTTATCATCATTAAAGATAGACAGGAGCAAAGAGAATTATCAGGGTAGAAAAGGTAAGAAAACTCTTGTCTGGATAATAATTGCTGTATTGATTATAACTGCAGCAATAATTTTCGGAACAGGAAATTTATTTTCTTCCGCTATAGAAGTAAAATTAACTGCTGCTACCCTTCAATCTCCTTCACAATCAGATGCTGTTTTAACTGCAAGCGGTTACGTAGTTGCACAAAGGAAAGCTGCCGTCGCTTCAAAAGGTACAGGCAGACTTGTATATCTTGGAGTTGTTGAAGGAGATAAAGTAAAAAAAGACGAAGTAATTGCCAGGCTTGAGGATAATGATATCCAGGCGCAGCTCGCCGAAACAAAAGCGAATCTGCAGCTGAATGAAGCCCAGTTAAAAGAAGCTAAAAATAATTACGATCGGCAGAAAGCTTTATTAAAAACAGGCGGAATATCTGAAACCGATTACGAAATAGCAGAAACAAATTATAAAAAAGTTCTTGCTTCTATAGAATTAGCAAAAGCCCAGGTGCAGGCAAGTGAAGTAGCGCTGGAAAATACTGTTATTCGTGCTCCGTTCGACGGAACGGTTTTAACCAAGAATGCAGATGTAGGTGAAATTGTTGCTCCCCTGGCTGCAGGCGTAAATTCAAGAGCAGCTGTTGTTACAATTGCAGATATGAGCTCACTGCAGGTTGAAGCTGATGTTTCGGAATCAAATATTCAAAAGGTTACAAACAACCAGGCTTGTGAAATTACCCTGGATGCATATCCGGCTCATCATTATGCAGGATATGTTGCTAAAATTGTCCCTACAGCCGATAGAACTAAAGCTACTGTTATGGTTAAAGTCGGCTTCAAACATTATGACAGCCGTGTACTCCCTGAAATGAGCGCCAAAGTTCTTTTCCTTAAAAAGGAAAAAGGACAGAATGAATCTAATGAAAAAGCTATGCTGGTGCTTCCTCAATCAGCGGTTGAAGCAAAAGAGGGTAATCAGTTCGTTTTTAAAGTAAAAGATAATAAAGCATATAAAGTCCCTGTAACAACTGGCAAAACTTTTAGTGATTTTGTTGAAATTACAAGCGGTCTTGAAAACGGCGACCAGGTTATTGACAATGTTACAGATCAAATTAAGAACGGTACTGAAGTGACTGTAAAATAAGAGTGAATGGAAAATTGAGGACTACCATTGGCTAAAGATAAAACGAATTTAATTGTACTGTCAGATAAATTTTTATTTATAAGTAATATCAATATTCTAATCTATTGATAGGAGAATTATATGCCAGAGTTTATTCAGATTAAAGATTTATCAAAATCTTATTGGCGGGATAATTTTGAGATTCCTGTTTTGAACAATATAAACCTGAATATCTCTCAGGGTGATTTTGTTGCTTTAATGGGACCTTCAGGCTCCGGTAAAACAACGCTGCTTAATTTAATTGCCGGAATTGATAAACCTACAAAAGGTGAAGTCCACATAAACGGAACAGATATTTCATCCTTGAATGAATCTGCATTAGCCAAATGGAGGTCATCCAATGTTGGTTTTGTATTCCAGTTTTATAATTTGATCCCCGTACTGACCGCATACGATAATGTTGAACTTCCGCTTCTTCTTACAAAATTAACTAAAGCCGAAAGAAGGCAGCATGTTGAAACAGCCTTATCGATTGTCGGTTTAGGTGATAGAATGAATCATTATCCCAAACAGCTTTCGGGGGGACAGGAACAAAGGGTTGCGATAGCCCGTGCATTTGTAACGGATCCGCTTATTCTTGTGGCCGACGAACCTACCGGGGATCTCGATAAGAATTCTGCCGATGAAATATTATCTTTAATGGATCAATTGAATACCGAATTTAAAAAAACTATAATTATGGTTACTCATGATCCGCATGCGGCTGAAAGAGCAAAAATTTTACATCACCTGGAAAAAGGCGACTTAATTAGGAGCAGCAATGGAAATAGTAAAATTAATAATTAGAAATTCTTTCCGGCATAAATTAAGATCAATTCTAACTATTACGGGAATAGCGATTGCAGTTATTGCTTTCGGTTTGCTCCGTACCGTAGTTACAGCATGGTATGCCGGGGTCGAGTCTTCTTCCGTAGACAGGCTGGTTACGCGTGATGCTGTTTCCTTTATATTCCCTCTTCCCTACTCATACCTCGATAAAATTTCTCAGGTCCAGGGAGTTGAAGAAGTCAGTTATGCCAACTGGTTCGGCGGAACTTATATCGATAAAAATAATTTCTTTTCTCGTCTTGCTGTTGATGCAGATAATTATTTCGATGTATACCCTGAATTTCTGTTAAGTAAAAAAGAATTGAATGATTTTAAAAAAGAGCGAAACTCATGTGTGATAGGTCAAGATATTGCAAACCAATATCACTTGAAAGTCGGTGATGTAATGACCCTGGACGGAGACATATTTCCCGGCAGATGGGATTTTGTTATTCGCGGAATTTATCAGCCTAAATTTAAGAGTACCGATGCTACGCAAATGCTTTTTCATTGGGATTATTTAAATGAAAGAATGAAGCAGGAGTCACCCGGAAGAGCAAATGAGATAGGATGGTTTATAGTAAAAATGAAAAACTCTGCCAATGCAAGTGTTGTTTCAGATAAAGTAGATGGTCTCTTTAAAAATTCATCTGCCGAAACAAAAACTGAAACAGAAAGAGCATTCCAGCAGGGTTTTATTGCTTCTTCAAGTGCAATTATTACATCAATGAACGTTATGTCTTTTGTTATAGTAGGAATTATAATGCTTGTACTGGCAAATACAATGATAATGTCTGCAAGAGAAAGAACGAAAGAATATGCAGTTTTTAAGGCAATTGGATTTAATGCCGGACATTTATCAGGTTTAATTCTTGGTGAGTCTTTGTTTATTTCAGTTCTCGGCGGCAGCTTAGGTTTGTTATTAACATTTCCGATTGTTGAAGGATTTGCCTCTAATATTCCAAAAGGATTTTTCCCGGTTTTCCAGATTGAACCGGTAACATTAATCCTCGCTATTTCAGCAATAATAATTATTGGTGTTGCAGCTGCATTATTTCCGCTGCAGCGGGCTCTTACAACTAAAATTGTAGACGGATTCAGATTTGTAGGTTAACCTGTTGAGTTTAAAACTAACATGAATCCGGCTCCGTTCTTTTTCTGCAGTAATTCCTTCGGAAGAACTTCGCCGGAAAAGACTTGAACTTGTTCTTGATAATGAACTTAATTTAGGATTTTACCATGGCAGTACCATTTAAATATTCACTTAAAAGTTTTACCTCAAGAAGATTAACTACATTTATAACTGTAGCAGGAATTGCATTAGTTGTCTTTGTTTTTGCTGCCGTATTAATGATGGCGCATGGTATTCAGCAAACCCTTGTATCTACAGGCTCAGATGATAATGTAAAAATAGTTAGAAAAGGATCAAACGGGGAAATTTCAAGTATCGTTGACGGTGGAACTCAGAATGTAATCAGCACTTTGCCTTATATTGCTAAAACTTCTGACGGTAAACCAATCATTTCTTATGAACCTGTTGTAATAATTAATCTTACTAAATTTAATGGCGGTATGAGCAATGTTACCGTCAGAGGTGTATCACCTGTCAGCCCGGAATTACGTCCTCAGGTAAAAATAATAAGAGGCAAAATGTTTAATCCTTCATTAAGAGAATTGATTGTGGGGGAATCAATTGCAAAGAATTTTGAAGGAGCTCAATTAGGCAAAACAGTGAAGTTTGCAAATAATGAGTGGAAAATTGTCGGAGTGTTTTCTACCGGCGGCAGCGGATTTGATTCTGAAATATGGGGAGATGCCCTGCAGCTTCTCGATGCATTCAACAGGGGTAATACTGTATCATCAATAACTTTAAAACTTGATAATGCAGCTGACTACAGTAAATTCAGGAAAGCATTTGAACTCGACAGAAGACTCCAGCAGTTTGAGCCTAAAATTGAGTCTGTATATTTTGAAGAGCAGTCGGAGACCCTTTCTAATTTTATAAAATATCTTGGAATTTTTATAACCATTATATTCAGTGCCGGAGCCACGATCGGAGCAATGATTACAATGTATTCTGCTGTTGCAAACCGTACAGTTGAAGTGGGCACAATGAGAGCACTCGGCTTCAGCAGAAGGAGTATATTAGTAGTTTTCCTTACCGAATCTGTTTTAATAGCATTAGTCGGAGGTGCTTTAGGAATTTTTCTTGCTTTCTTCCTCAGGTTTTTTTCAATATCTACATTAAATTTTGATTCTTTCGCGGAGATCACATTCTCTTTTGCCCTTTCACCGCTTATAATTCTGTTATCATTGGGATTTTCATTGTTGATGGGGTTTATCGGAGGTTTCCTGCCGTCTGTCAGAGCAGCTAGATTAAAGATTGTGAATGCGTTAAGGGAAGCCTGATTATCAATTTATCATGATTTCGGAGATACGGTAAATCTGCTAATTTGGTTTAACAAATAACTCTTCTTTTTTGTTAATAAACAAATTAAGATCTTCACCTGTGAAATATTTGAAGTTTTTTAAAAATTGTGCCTGATCGAAATAGCTTGCTGCAAAAGAGATTACGGTTAAATTCATTCTTTACCTTTTGTTTATTATCCGGTTTATAAAGACAATAAAAAAATCAATATTGACATTCAATGATCAATCTTATACGTTTGTGTTATGCGTTATTATATTTAGAAAGATTACTCTGTATAGTAATCTTTACTTTCCTGTATAAATTTATTTATGGGGCATGTCATGAAAACTTTTCTTACAATCCTAATCATAATAGTTTCTACGGGATCAGCTTTCTGTCAATGGGTCCAACAATCTTCCCCAACCCAAAGAGATCTTTTAGATGTTAAATTTTTTGAAAACAGAAGTGTTATTGTTGGAGATAGCGTAATTCTAACATCAACTGATTCAGGCGAAACATGGTCTTCACAATATTATAATGGATACTATATCAAATGTGCTTTTCAAAGCAAAGATACAGTATGGGCGATTGGGTTTACTTACCCTCCTATGAAGAATGCAATCATAAAAAGTACAGACGGTGGTTTTAACTGGGAAAATATTTCTATTTCAGATTCAAATGGTATTCAGGGTTACTGTGAGTCAATATTCTTTTCAGATAAAATGCATGGCTGGATTGGAGGAGGAGTTACAATACATGATACAGGTTATATTTTCAGAACAATAGACGGTGGACAGACATGGGAAAGAACAGATATCGATTCCTCGGATATATGTGCTTTATCATTCCTGGACACACTTAACGGCTGGGCCTGCTCTCTGGTAAAAAATATCTACAAAACTACTGACGGAGGTAAATCATGGGAGCTAAACACCGCGGTCGATTTTGATTTACGCGATCTGTTTTTCAGTACAAAAGACAGCGGTTGGGCGGTAGGCGGAATAGCAGGTCAGCAGGTAATAGCGAAAACTGCTGACGGAGGTGCGAATTGGGATGTTAATGAAAAAGGGGGGTCGGATCTTCGAAAAGTATGGTTTACAGATTCTCAAAACGGCTGGGCTGTTGGAGGTTATTCATTAGATATACTGCATACTACAAATGGGGGGATAAACTGGTCATCACAATTAAATTCTTTATCCGGTATTACCAGCATTTTTGAAAGTATTTATATGTTTGATTCCAATAATGGATTTGTTGTCGCTGACAGCGGAATTATTCTTAAAACAACAAACGGAGGTCTTTTAACAGCAGTTAATACAGCTCCTGTTCTGCCTGATAAAATTGAGCTGTATCAGAACTATCCTAATCCGTTTAACCCTTCAACAAAAATTAGTTATAACCTGCCTGAGAGAAGTTTTATATTTCTGAAAATATATGATAATCTTGGAAGAGAAATTAAAACAATAGTAAATAAAGATCAGTATGCAGGATTTCATACTGTTACTTTTGACGGAAAGAATTTACCAAGCGGAATATACTACTACAAATTGCAGGCCGGTGATTTCAGCCAGACTAAAAAATTAATCCTGTTAAAATAGAACATTCTTACAATACTAAATCTCTGAGGAAGCTGAGAAGTCCTAAATATAACGCAGTTTAATTTTTCTTCCTGGTTTCCTCAGAGACATCTTTGTTAACTCTGTAGCAAAAAACTTCACTTAATTTCCATCTCGTAAATTATCTACAAATAAAGGTTCTATTTTCCGGGTGGAGATTATTATGCTGAAAGTATTAAATTAGTAACTCATGTTATACAACTTTTGGAATATTGCCTGCCGGCAGGCATGGAAGAAAAGAGTCATGGAATTAAGCGAATCTCCACTATTCCAAAGCTCAAGTTTTGCATAAGGTAAAATATAAAAATTATAGATAATCCTTTTTCAATATTATCCTGGACAAATGAATAGATTCTGAGGAGAAGTTACTTTATATGATCATTCCGGAAACAGCTTTATGAAGATCTTATTCAGAATTTCATTCATTATTTTATTATTAGGATTTACATCAGTTTTACCTGCACAAAATAAATTCGGTGCCTTTGGAGAAGCTTCATTTAAATACACATCACTATCAAATCAAAATACTTTAATTTTAGGCGGCAGATTTGGTCTGGTTATAAATGAAAGCATAGTCGTCGGCGGTGGTTTTTATGGAAATATTAATGGAATCCATACTGGTTTTATTGATAAATTAAGCGGACAGACAGTAATGCTGAATATGAACTACGGAGGACTGGAGCTTGAGTATATCTTATTGCCTCATTCTCCGATACATGCTTCAGTCGGAATACTTTTAGCGGGGGGCGGTTTGTATTTTGGAGTATCCGATAAGTCTGTTCCTCATAACAGCTATTCAAAGCTTGATTTATTGGTTTATGAACCTTCCGTAAATATTGAGTTTAATTCTATAAGCTGGCTGCATGTTGATTTGAATATGTCATACCGCATAATTACAAGTTATAACCATGCAGTATATGGAATCAGTAACGACGATTTAGAAGGACTATCTGTCGGGTTGATATTTAAATTGGGAAGCTATTGATTAATGGTTTGTAGTCTGTTGTAGATAGGTTGTCGGTGGTTGGATAGTGATAAATATGTTTTTATAACTAAAATTTAATCTAAATTTTTTGCTGATGAGATTTTTATTTAAATATTTAACAATTGTCAATTTGATATTCTTATTTATACTTCCAGCTGGAATTACAGATGCACAAACAAATATCATGAATCCAGGTCCGGTAAAAATTGGAAATAATTTTAATGATTCTGACAAGACAATATCCCCTTATCTGTTCACTTATGCCGGTGACAGAAGATATACACTTAACGGTGAATTGCCTAATTTGAAAACAAAGATAAAACCGGCAACTACAGCAATAATCGGAGGCATTTTTTTAACTACTGCTGTCTGGCTTCATATTCACCAGCAGAATGCATGGTGGAGCGGACAGAGAAGAAGCTTTCATTTCCAGGAAGACTGGGTTTCTGCGATGCAGGTCGATAAAGCAGGGCATGCTTTCGGCGGATACATGACTGCGTATATAATGAGTGAAGGAATGATGGCATCCGGCTTTTCATGGGATGATGCAACATTATGGGGAACTGTGTTCGGTATTGCCTATCAAACTTATGTTGAAACTGAAGACGGTTTTGCTAAAGACTGGGGATTCAGCCCATCTGATTGGTACTTTGATGCCATTGGTCCGATTTTTTTCCTGTCACAGCATTATGTTCCTGCATTACAGAATATAACGCCTAAATGGCAGTTTGTACCTTCGGAATGGACCGGTAAACCGGTCATAAAACGACCAAGAACTTTTATTGATGACTACAACAGTTCGACATTCTGGTGGTCGGTAAATGTTTATAATATTCTTCCTGATAAAATGAAGAAATATTGGATCCCATGGCTCAATATAGCCGTTGGTTACGGTGCCGATGCAATAGATGCAAATCCTGATCCCAATGGGCCTCCGGATCAATATTCTCAAAGAAGATTTGTTGTCGGTCTGGATTATAATCTGGTTAAGCTTCTCCCGGATGGTGGATGGTTCTGGAACTGGTTCAGGCAATCCTTAAATTATATCAAACTGCCTGCACCGGCAATAGAATTTTCATCATCGGGATCAAGCTTTAAATTACTTTATCCTTTTCGGATAAATCTTGGTTCTATTAGGTTTTAATCGTTTTATTTTTAGTTAAAAATAATGTATGAATCGAATCTTCACTACACGAAACGTTTCGTGCCTGCACGCTAAAGTGGCGTTTCGGCATGAAGGCGTGAAGTGTAGCTAAAAAGGTCATTATTATATATTTCTTATTTGATTTTAAGCTAAATTAACATGATATCTCAAACAAATCTACTTTTTTGAGCAGATTCATATATCTAAATTAAATTGCTGACCATTACTTTGAAATTGAGTAGGGGATGAAAATTTTCATCCCTTACAATCATTAGCAGTTATTAAATTAAAGCGAATAACCGCTTTCGCCGTGTTGGCTTAAATCCAGGCCGTCTTTCTCATCATCTTCTTTTACCCTTATCCCGATAGTTAAATCCAGAACTTTAAGTATAATCCAGGTAACAATAAATGAATAAGAAATAGCTGCAGCAAGACTTAATGCCTGAATTCCAAGAAGTGATGGATTACCAAAGAACAAACCATTATTTCCTGAAGGATTAATTGCTGCAGAAGCAAATAATCCGGTTGCCAAAGCACCAAAAGTGCCTCCGACTCCATGGACCCCAACCACATCGAGAGAATCATCATATCCGAATTTGGTTTTTAATCCTAATGCAAAGTAGCACAATACTCCTACACAAAGACCGATAATAAGTGCTGAAAGAGGCCCGACAAATCCAGACGCAGGAGTAATTCCCACCAGTCCTGCAACTGCACCTGAAGCTGCTCCTAATACTGTAGGTTTTCCATGATGAAGCCATTCGGTAAAAAGCCATGAAACTGCGGCAGCAGCGGCTGCAATATGAGTTGCTACAAAAGCTGAAGTAGCTAATCCGCCCGAAGTTAAAGCGCTTCCTGCATTAAAACCGAACCATCCAAACCAGAGTAAAGCCGCACCTGTTAATGTCATTGTTAAATTATTCGGCTGGGTTAGCTCCCCTTCATATACTTTTCTTTTACCAATTACTATAGCTGCAACCAAAGCTGCAATCCCTGAACTTACATGAACAACAAGACCGCCGGCAAAATCCAATGCACCAAGATTTCGTATCCAACCTCCGACTCCCCATACCCAATGTGCTATCGGAGCATAAACAAATGTAGACCAAAGTAAAATAAATAAAAGGTAAGCTTTAAATTTAAATCTTTCTGCAAATGCTCCGGTAATGAGCGCAGGAGTTATAACTGCAAACATCATTTGAAACATCATATATGCCTGGTGAGGAACTGTAGCTGCATAATTTGGATTAGGAGTAAGCCCCACATGATTCAATCCGATCCATTTAAGGCTGCCGATGATATGACCTATATCCGGACCGAAAGCAAGGCTGTAGCCGAATAACACCCACTGAATCGAAATAACTCCGAGAGCTATAAAGCTTTGCAGGATAGTAGCTAATACATTTTTACGGCGGACCATACCTCCGTAAAACAATGCGAGCCCGGGAGTCATTAACATTACCAGAGCAGTTGAAATTAAAAGCCACGCAGTATCACCGGCATTGACAGGTAAAGGTTGTGCCTGGTTTCCCGCATAAATAAACTGAAATCCCATGAATACAAAAAAAAGGATCAGGCTTACTCTGAAAAACTTCATTAATTATTCCTCCAGCTGATTTATTATAAAATCTTTATCGTCTAAAGAGCACTTTCACCAACTTCTTCTGTTCGTACTCTTATTACTTCTTCAACCGGAAGAATAAAAATTTTACCATCACCTACTTCGCCGGTTTTTGAATTATTTATAATAATCGATACTGCCGTTTCAAGCTTTTGATCAGGACATACCAATTCAATTTTTAATTTCGGAACAAATTCGATTTTGTACTCGCTTCCCCTGTATATCTCGGTGTGTCCTTTTTGCCTGCCGTAACCTTTTATTTCCGAAACGGTTAAACCATAGAATCCTGCTTCCTGCAATGCATGATGCACTGCTTCAAGTTTATGGGGACGAATGATTGCTTCTATTTTTTTCATTATGTGCCTCTTATTTATTTTTTGAAATTATTATGCCGCTCTTTGGTAAGTTCTAAAGAATACCTGCCAAAGTTATTGATCAATGGTATAATCAAGCAAGTATATTATTAAAAAATATTAAAAAGATTTGTTTTTATCCTGCATCAAACAAGACCAAAATTTAATTGAACAGAACCGTCCGGCATGTTTTGAAATAAAAAATCTGAAATAATATTGATAAATTATTGCTCATATTGTAGTTTTGAATACTCAAAATATTACGGGGAATTATGGTACTATTTAAAGCATTAGGCGTCTGGCTTTTTCTTGCCGCACTTGCTGTCGTTAACGGAACGATTCGTACTTTTCTTATCCTTCCTGCTTTGGGAGAACAGGCAGCACATGTTACCGGAACTATAATTTTTTTGCTGATGCAGTTTATAGTCATCTATTTTTTTATTAGAAAAGGTTCTATAAATGGGATGAATGAATTAATTTCTATCGGGTTGTTCTGGTTATTTCTTACAATTGCATTTGAATTTATTTTCGGACATTATGTAATGAATCATCCATGGGGAAAACTATTTGCTGATTATAATATTTTAAAGGGGCGGATATGGAGTCTTGTTCTTTTAAATAATATTGCTGCCCCATTAATTTGCGGCAGGTTATTATTGAATAAAAAACCGGTGCAGGATTAATTTAATTTTAACTGCTTTTTACTGCTTCAACCTCCAGTCTTACCATTTTAATATGGATTTTCCCATTTAAATCTTTTGGATACTTTTCAATATATTTTTTAATAATCCTGCTGATAAAATTCTCTCTTTTATCTTCAGGTATTTTTGAAGTGTAAGGAAGCCATGTAGTTCTGACCCAGCCCGCAAAACCTCGCTCTCCATCATGCACCATATCTTTTTCAACAAGCTCCGCTCTTTTTAAAGTTAAACCAGACTTGGTAATTTTATCAGAATATTCAATATCTCCGGGAAAATTATAGGGAAATTTAAAATATTTAAAATATTTGCTCCATTCTTCATCTTTTATCATTTCATCAAGAATTAAAAATGCAGCAGAAGCATTTCCTTTACCTCCAAACTGGAGTAAAATTCTTCCGCCGGGTTTAAGACTTTTATATATTCCATTTAATACTTTTGTATGATCATCAACCCAGTGTAAAGCGGCGTTTGAAAAAACCACGCTAAACTGCTCATTAAAATAAATTTCTCTCGCATCGCATACTTCAAACGAAAGATTTGAATATTCATTATCCGGGAATTTTCTTTTTGCTAATTTTATCATTGGTTCGGAACTGTCTATCCCCGTAACATGTCCTCTTTTTACCTTTAAGGCAATTTCCGCAGTTATCCTGCCTTCACCGCAGCCTACATCCAGTACTTCATCATCTTTTTTTAAATTTAATTTTGATATTAACTCCATTCCCCATTTCCGCTGTTCTGAGGAGAAGTTTGAATAATCATTAGCATCCCAGTTAAATTTTTTCATTTAAATTCTTACCGCAATATTTAATTATTATTTACAGTAACTTTCATTGACGGTGAATTGCGGAGGGTTTGATATACAACGCAATACCTCTCAGTCAATTTTAAGAGATTGGCAAGCTGCTGTTCTGACGCATCAGAAGATAATTTAAAATTAAGTCTGATTTCTTTAAAACCCACAGGAGCTTCCTTTGAGACGGCAAGAGTTCCGCGAAAATCAAGGTCACCTTCCGCATAGACAGTTCCTTCTTTAACATTTATCCCGATCGCAGATGCAACAGCATTCAAAGTAACACCGGCACAGGCAACAAGAGCCTCAAGCAAAAGATCACCGGAACAAATATGAAAGCCGTCTCCGCCTGTCGCCTGATGTAAACCTGCATCAATAATTGCTTTTCCTGTCTCGATTTTACATGTCACTCCTTCGCCCAATTTACCGCTTGCTCTTAAAGTGATCAAAGCTGATTCAGGATCTTCCCTATACTGCTCCTTTAATGGGGCCTGAATTAAACGCAATTCTTCAGATTTCATATTCACCTCAATCCTATAGGTTTAATCACAATTAAATTGATTTATTCAAAATAAAATGATATTAAAATTACCTGGGAAACTGCCCGAAAAAGGAACAGGACAAGCATAAACTTATAAAATTTATGAATTTTAATTTTAATAACAAAGTAGACTTCGGAGTATTTCAATAATCCAAATTAAATTAAAATTAGTGAAAGAATATTTATAATGAACTTGAAGAACTTTCTAATTAACTTCGAATTTTTTAATCTGTATTTAATTGTATAAAACCAATGATTGTTTTTTTAGTTAATTCATATAAATGATTTTAATACACATATGTTAATGTAATGCGACTTCTTTTATTTATTTGTAAATTAGCATGGAATTAATGTTTTCTATTTAATCCCTATATATAAAATTAAAAATACTTAAATGAGCAAAAAGTTTGTTATTATTGATGCAATGGCGCTTGCCTATAAAGCATATTTTGTATTTATAAACCGTCCCTTAATAACCTCAAAAGGTGAGCCTACATCAGCAGTTTACGGCTTCTTAAATCAATTATTAAAAATACTTGAAGATACTAAACCGGATTACCTTGCTGTTGCGTTTGATTCACACGGCAAAACTTTCAGACATGAACAATTTGAGGGTTATAAAGCTTCACGTTCGGTCATGCCGGATGATATGAAACCGCAGATAGAAACAATAAAAGATATTATTGAAGCTCTCAATATTCCTATTTATATACTCCCCAAATATGAAGCGGATGATATTATCGGTACTGCCGTTTGCATGGCTGAAGAGCATGGGCTGGAATCTTATGTAATTACACCGGATAAAGATTTTAACCAGCTTGTAACTGATAAAGTAAAATTGGTAAGACCCGGAAAGACTGCTGAAGAAATAGTTACTTATGATGTTGAAAAAGTTAAAGAAGAATTTGGCTTTGAACCGAAACAGATGATTGATTATCTTGCTTTGATTGGAGATAAATCGGATGATATTCCGGGAATTGCCGGCATTGGTCCTAAAACTGCAATTCCGCTCATTCAGCAATTTGGTTCGATTGAAGGAATTTATGAACATATAGATGAAATCCCTAAACCAGCTTTAAAAAATAAATTGGCAGCCGGTAAAAAAGATGCAGTCCTTTCCAAGCTTCTTGCAACTATAAATTGTGAAGTTCCTATTGAATTTGATTTTGAAGCTGCAAAACTAAAAAAACCGGATTTTGATAAGCTGCGCGATCTTTTCCTGAGACTGGAATTTAAAAACCAATACAGCAGACTTTTAACTATATACGGCATGTGGAGTAAACAGGAAAGTATAGAAGAAGAAAGCACTGATGAAGTTTCAACTTATAATGAAAAGCAAGTAAATTATAAATTAGTTACAACTGTTAAAGATGCAGAAGAGTTAGCAGAAAAACTGAGCAAAGAATCTCTATTTGTTTTTGATACCGAGACAAATGATTTGAATAATTTCAAATTAAATATTGCCGGTGCTTCTTTCTCTGTAAAAGAAAATGAAGGTTATTATGTAGCTATAAATCCATATACGGATGAAGGCGGGCAATTCAAAAAGGATTTAAAGGACAGGCTTCCAATAAATGATTTTGTAAAAATATTTAAACCTGTTTTTGAAAATAAAGGAATTAAAAAAGTCTGCCAGAACGGAAAATTTGATATAGCTGTGCTCCGGAATTTCGGCATAGATCTTAAGAATTTTTATTTCGATACAATGCTTGCCAGCTACTGCATTGATCCCGATCAAAAACATGGAATGGATGAACTTTCTCAGAAATACCTTAATTATAAACCAATCCCGATTTCCGATTTAATCGGTGAGAAAAAAGATCCTTCAAAAATATTCGATGTTGATCTTAATGCTGTTTCAAATTATGCATGCGAAGATGCAGATATTACTTTCCGGTTATATAATAAACTGAAAAAAGAACTGGAGCAGGAAAATCTGACTAAACTGGCTTATGAGGTTGAATTCCCTCTTGTTCCTGTACTTGAAGATATGGAAAGAGAAGGCATTAAGATAGATGTAGAAGCGTTAAATACATTAAGCAGAGATCTTCAAATTGCAATGGACAATTATACCAGGCTGATTTATGAATGCAGTAATGAAGAATTTAATATTAATTCTCCGAAACAACTTCAGGAGATTCTTTTTAACAAACTTGGTCTAAGGAGAGGGAAAAAAACCAAGACAGGATTTTCAACCGACGCCAGAGCACTGGAAAGCATCAGAGGTGAACATGAAGTAGTCGGGATGATCCTGGATTTCAGACAGGTTTCCAAATTAAAATCAACATATACCGATGCTCTTCCCAATCTTATAGAACCGAAAACCGGGAGAATTCATACTGATTTTAATCAGACTGTTGCATCTACAGGAAGATTATCCAGTAATAATCCCAATCTTCAGAATATTCCCATAAGAACAGATTTAGGGAAAGAAATCAGGAAAGCATTTGTGCCGCGTAATAAAGACTACGTAATCATGAGCGCTGATTACAGCCAGATTGAATTAAGAATTATGGCAAGCATTTCAGGTGATCCCGGTTTGACAAAAGCATTCAAAAATAAAGAGGATATTCACAGAAGCACAGCAGCTTTAGTGTTTATGGTCGAACCTGAAGATGTAACACCCGATATGAGAAGGAAAGCTAAAGAAGTGAACTTCGGAATTCTTTATGGCATCGGGCCTTTCGGTTTAAAAACCAGGCTTGGAGTATCACAGACTCATGCTAAAGAAATTATAGATACTTATTTCAATTCTTTTAAAAATGTTAAACATTTTATGGAGGAATCAGTTCTGATGGCAAAAGAAAAAGGATTCGCGGAAACCCTAATGGGCAGAAGAAGATTTTTGCGAAACATAAACAGCAGCAATCGTGTTGTCAGACAATTTGAAGAACGGGTTGCCATTAACATGAGAGTCCAGGGTTCCGCTGCAGATATGATTAAGCTGGCCATGATAAATATTTTTAATGAATTGAAAAAAAGGAAGACAAAAACCAAAATGGTTCTGCAGGTCCATGATGAGCTTGTGTTCGATGCACATAAAGACGAAGTAGATGAGTTAAGACATTTAATCAGGGAATTAATGGCAGATGCATTACCTTTGAACGTCCCTGTAGATGTCGATACGGGTGTCGGCGATAACTGGCTGGATGCACACTAGAATAATTGCGGGTACGGATTGCGGATTGAGACAAAAATGATAAATAATGTAAATAAAATCCTTTGTATTAAGCCGCGCGGTATCGGGGATATTGTCCTTTCTACAATTGTTCTTGATAACCTGAAAGCCCGCTTCCCTTCTGCAAAGATCGATTATCTCACGGAACATTTTGCAAAATCTGCCGTAGAAAATAATCCGCTGGTAAATAAAGTAATTACAATTGATAAAAAAGAATTCCCGCTGAAAGCCGCTTTAAAAATCCGCAAAGAAAAATACGACATGATTCTGGATCTATGGTCAAATCCAAGAAGTGCGCAGATTACTTTTTTATCAGGAGTAAAATACAGAGTTGGCTTCGCATACCGCGGAAGAAAATATGCATATAATATTCTTGCTACATCAGACAAAGGAGAACATCATTCTGCAGAACATAACCTTGAATTACTTAAAGTTATCAATGTTCCTGTAATTTCAAAGAAGATTCATTATCATGTTAATGAAAATGAGAACAATGCCGCAAAAGATTTTATTGCAGAAAATATCAATCCCGCCAAGACAATTATAGGCATAATACCATCCGGCGGATGGCCGTCAAAGAGATGCGATGCATCGAAGTGGGTTGAAATAGGACGGGCTGTAACAGAAAAATATGAGGCAGGAATATTAATAATCTGGGGACCCGGTGATGAGAATGATTCAAGTTATATAAAAGAAAATTTACCCGGTTCTGTATTAGCTCCAAAAACAACCGTATCAGAGATGAGCGGCTATATAAAAAACTGCAGCATAATTTTAGCAAATGATTCCGGACCAATGCATATTGCGGCAGCATTAAATATTCCTACATTGGGAATCTTTGGTCCGACTAATCCGAAAGCACACGGGCCTTATTCTGAAAATTCTGATTATGTTATAAAAGAAGATCTGTTTTGTATTATCTGCAATTTATTGGAATGCCCTTATCATCATGAATGCATGCTGCAGCTTCCCGTTGATGCTGTACTGAATAAAATAGAGAAAATCGGAATTAATATTTTAGTTAAAAATGAATAGAGTAATATTCAAAGTTTCAATTACGATTTTTGCAGTCCTTGTTATCAGTATCCCCCTGACTTTTATATTCAACATAATATTAAATCCTTTCTGGTTATGGTTTGAAGATACTTTCGGCATTGAAGCTTCGGGACATTCCGGTCCAGCAGATTGGACTTTTGGTATTAGTTACTTCTTTTTTATTGTTATATTTATTCTTGTATATTGGTTTAAATTTAAGAACAAATCCAAAAAACAAATATGAAAAGAAAATACTATATCACTTTTCTTTTGCTGTTAGTTTTTACATTCCAAGTATCGAATACAAGCCTTTCATTAAATAAACCAGCCGATATGAGTACACATAACCATGAAAATGAATATCAGGCTGATGATTCGGTGAATGTCAGCTTTGGATTTGCAGATAGTTCGGGGCAAAATCTGCTGGCATCTGAAATTAACCAGCTTACTAAGGACTCTTACTATGTTGTAATATCTTCCGGGAAAATTTTCAAACTGGATTTTATAGAAGAACGCGAGGAAAAGGAAGAAAGCACCGACAGACAAACAACTGGCAATTTTAATAATTCAGGAGGATTTCTTTTAAATCCCTTTATATAAAACTTAATCCAGGTAGAACATACCTTATTGCCAATTCAGATTATCTTATACGTCATTCGCGGTTATCAATTGAACCTGTTTATTATACTCCTTTAAATTCAGAGCAGACGGAGCAAATTGAAAACGCTGAAGGGAAAGAGATAAAATCAAGCTGGCAAATAGGTAAAACGGATGATGGAATAATTCTCGCTTTGGTTTTATTTCATCCAGATAAAGATACGGTTCTGGCCGGTCTTATTTTATTAAAAAACGGACTGCCTGTTTTTGAAGACTATCCCGGTAATTTAAATAATGAAAATTCTGTCTGGAGAGCAGATGACAACGGAGAATTTGACTCGCAGTCAATAAATGTTATTGCTTTATTTCATTCACCTGAAGGATATGAAATTGCCAGAACCTGGGCAGGCGAAGAAGGCGAAAATTCGGTATTCCTTGTTCAGACAGGAAATGTTTTTAAACCTGTTAAAAAATATTACAGATATTGGGCGGCGGAGTGAAAAATAGCTTTGGATTTCTTAAATGTTAAAATAACTTAATATTCTCTCTATTCCTTAACTATATGTTTATTTTTTTTCTAATTAATTAAGTGTTTTCCTATAACTATAAAAATTTATAATTAGACATAATCAATTTCCCTTAATTATAAAAAATTATAATTAAAGTTAAATTAGTTTGTTGTTAGACTTTGATTTTGTGAACTCTGACTTTCTGACTTCTGATCTCTGATTTCCCCTGATACCGGCATCCTTTATGACGCATCATTTTATCCTTTAATAACGCCAACCGGCTTCAGCTTTGCAACTTTCTTTGTAATCCCTTCTTCATGCATAACATTTACAACATCGGAAACATCTTTATATGCTCCCGGCATTTCTTCTGCAATAGTTTTGTAGCCCTTTGCCTGGACTATTACTCCCTGCTTTTTCAACTCTTCAACAAGGTTCCTTCCTTTTGCTTCTTTCATTGCTTTGTGCCTGCTTAGATTCCTGCCGGCACCATGGCAAGAACTGCCGAATGTTTCTTCCATTGCTTTATCTGTTCCGGCAGCAATAAAAGAATACCTCCCCATATCACCGGGAATTAAAACAGGCTGACCAACTTCTCTATATTTTATGGGAATCATACTGCTCCCCGGCGGAAAAGCTCTTGTTGCCCCCTTACGGTGTACGCATACTTTTTTCATCTTACCATTAATATTATGCTCTTCAATTTTCGCAATGTTATGGCAGACATCATAAACCAGTTTGAAGCCTAGTTCGGATTCAGTCATTTTAAAGGTATCCATAAAGCTTTTCTTTGCATGATGCATAATTACCTGCCGGTTATTCCATGCAAAGTTTGCAGCAGCCTGCATTGCTGATAAATATTCTTTTCCTTCTCTGGAATTTACAGGAGCACAAGCCAGCTGCTTATCGGGTAATGAATAATCATACTTTATGCTTCCTTTTACAAGAAGCTTTAAATAATCATCACAAACCTGATATCCAAGACCCCTGGAACCCGTATGAATTAAAACCACTATCTGCCCCTCAAATAATCCAAAGACATCTGCAATTTTCTGGTCATACACCTCATCAACAAGATCGATTTCCAGGAAATGATTCCCGGAACCAAGTGTTCCCAGTTGGTCTAATCCCCTTTCAATGGCTCTTTCACTCACACTATCTGAATCAGCGTTTTTTAATGTGCCGCTTTCTTCGGTAAATTCCACGTCGGAGGGATTTCCAAAATCATGTTCCAAAGCCCATGCTGAACCCTGCATCAGAACCTTTTTCATATCTTTTGAAGAAAGCGTTTTTATTGCACCGCTTGCTCCGACTCCCGTAGGAATATTGTTGAATAAATTATTTATGAAACTTCCGATTTTTTTTTCAACGGATTTATACTCTAATGAAGTTACAGCAAGCCTTACTCCACAGTTTATATCATAACCGACACCGCCCGGAGATATTACTCCCTCTTCAATATCCGTAGCTGCTATACCTCCAATCGGAAAGCCATATCCCCAATGGATATCAGGCATAGCAAGGCTGTATTTCTGAATTCCAGGAAGATATGCAACATTAATAACCTGCTTCAATGCTTCATCACTGGCTAAATCTCTTTCGATCATTTTTTGTGAGATATAAATCCTGCCGGGTACATTCATTCCTCCTGACTTTGGAATTTCCCAAAGATTTTCACGTATTTTATTTAATTCAATTCCATTAATTATCATATCAAATTCCGCTATCGTTCTTGAATCCTGCCACGTTATTTTGCAATATATTCTTTAGAAAAACTTTCAGCTTTATTCTTTTATAATTGTAATTACTTTTGAATAATTTTTCTGAACAGCTGTTATTGAATTTACTCTTGCTGATGAACTTGAACTGACTTTTGAACTTAAACTTGAACTTACATTCAAATATCAAATATTATTCTGGTAGAATATTCATTATTAACTTTTTTTATTTCAATTTGATGAAAAGTTACTGCTTTAATCTCAACTTTCAGTTGATGTCTGTTATCATCACAATTTTCCCCTGTAATAATTGTTCTTAAGTTAACCTTATTATTCTCTTTTTGGATTACGATTCTATTGATATCCCCCATAATCCATTTTTTTGTTAAGAATAAAAAATTCAGTTCATCCAAAAAACGGACAAGCAGTTCTTCATATGATAACTCACTAATATTTATTTCCCGCTTATCTGATAAATTTATTCCATTCTTTTCAATTACACTTTCCTGCCAGGCAAAAGCTGAAGCGGTAAAAAGATCTTCAATTGTATCAGCTTTAACTTCCACTGCAATATCAGCAGTATGATCTATAAAATTATATTCCCAGCTCATCTAAACTTTCCGATTTCATTGTAGTACCAATTATTAAACTAATAAGAATATTTTTTAAATAACAGATGCGTATCTTCAGGTTCAGGTACAAGGTTCAGGTATTCTTGTCTTGAGATTGAACATAAACTTTAACTTCAGTATAAACATATAATTTACATACAACTTCTTTATATTTATTACTTAAATTTAAACCTGTATTCTGTTTAATGAAAAATTTGCCTGAACATAAAAAAGGATTGCTGGCAGTTCTAGCAGCAGCAATGCTGTGGAGTACCGGAGGTTTATTTATTAAGCTGGTTACATTGGATGCCATGCAGATTTCTTTTTTCCGGTGTGTCTGGGCTGCCATTGTTTTTGCCCTAATTTTCAGGAAACAGGTTTTTTATGCTAACATGTTTACGATTATAAATGCTGTTTCTTATGCTGCAGTTCTGATTTTATTTGTATTATCTAACAAATTGACAACCGCGGCAAATGCAATATTTCTTCAGTATACCGCTCCGATATATGTGTTAATCTTTGAACCCATTCTGAATAAGACCAATTACGAAAAGATCAATATAATTACTATAATCATTTGCTTTCTCGGCATGCTGTTGTTTTTCATGGGGGAAATATCTCCGGGAGATATGCTTGGTAATATTACAGCTCTTTTATCGGGCGTGGCCTTTGCAGCATTCATGCTGGGAATGAGAAAAAATAAAAAAGAATATCAGTTCAGTGCTATTTTTTACGGGAATATACTGGTCTTTTTGTTCTGTATTCCCTATATGTTTGGAATGAAAAATTTCTCACTTAATAATTTTCTGATGGTCTCTTACCTTGGTATTTTTCAAATAGGTGTTGCATATATAATATTCAGCTATGGACTAAAAAGAGTCCTCGCAATTGAAGCTTCTCTTCTTTCTATGATTGAGCCCGTGCTTAATCCTGTCTGGGTATTTTTAGGCTATGGAGAGACTCCATCTTTTATGGCAATAATCGGCGGGTTAATTATTATTACAGCAATTATGGCAAGAACATTTATTTTAGAATCACCTGTTATGAAAGGAAGATTAAAAAACAATCAGGAATAAGTTATAAATGACAGAATATCTAAATTCAAATTTTAAACTTAAATCTGATAAATCGATTGATTTGTTGGACGAACTGCCATTGTGGTCAGCTCCTTTCGGTCTAAAGCTGCTCGATAAGATAAAATTCATAAAAGGAATTACAGCCCTCGATATTGGTTTCGGAACAGGTTTTCCGCTTACAGAATTGGCAATGAGACTTGGAAATTCCTGCAAAGTAATTGGTTTAGATCCGTGGAAGACGGCAATTAAAAGAACTAATAAAAAAATACAATTTTACGGGATAAATAATATCGAAATTACTGAAGGTTCTGCAGAAAACATTCCATTGGATAATAATTCTATCGATTTAATTGTTAGCAATAACGGGTTAAACAATGTCAATAATTTAGAGAAGGCTTTATCTGAATGTTCCAGGATAATTAAAAATAAAGGACAATTTATTCAGACTATTAATCTTGATTCTACCATGATTGAATTCTATGATATATTTGGAACTCTTTTGTTCGAATTAAATATGAAATCCGAACTTGAAAAAATGAAGACACACATTTATAAAAAACGAAAACCTCTTGATGAATTTCTAGAAAAGATTGAGAAAAACGGATTTGTAATTAAAGAAGTTGAAAAGGACAAATTTGAATATAAATTTACCGATGGAACAACAATGTTCAATCATTACTTTATAAGACTAGCATTCTTGAATGAATGGAAAAAGATTATACCGGTTGAAAGACAATCTCAAATATTTAAAGAAGTCGAATTAAGGATAAATAAAAAATCTGAAACAGATGGTCTCTTTAAACTTTCTGTTCCCTTTGTAGTAATTGATGCTGAAAAGAATTAAAGTAGATAAGACTTACTTATTAAACTTCATTTTGCATTCAACTTTATAAGCCCACTCCCTAGTGTTCTGTAGCTAAAATAACTATACACGGCAGTCATGGTCCAAACCATGACTGGGATTTAATTTATAATATATTTCTAAATGTTCCTGACATGAACTGGTCCATGACAGTCATGTCGAATGTATAGAAGTGTTAGTGACAGAACAATAGTAGGTATTTAAACCGTAAGCACCAGAAATTAATCAGCCATAATTATTTTAGCGGCCCAATCTCCGGAAGATGGATTTTTTCCATCAGGGAAATCAGGTATTTTAAGTAAACCTTCATCATCCGAGCTAAGTGTAATTTGCTTATACCATTCACCATCAATAGTATTATACCACTGAAAATAATATCGGGTGCTTGGTTTAAAATTATTCAACTCAGGAAGAACCGATTTATTTTCAAAATAAAGTAAAGCAAAATCTTTTTCCGGTGTTCTCATCATATAGGACCATCCATCCAGACCCTCTTCCGGACTGCCCGGTGCTTTTGAAGGCTGAATATCTTCCCGTGCAAGTGTTAGATCCTGATATCTTTTGCCATCTGCTAAAATGAACTTATCCAGATATTTCATATAAATTGCAGATTCATATTTGAAAGCGTCCCAGACATGCGGGCGCATTCCTGCAGGTTCTCCGGTTGTAGTCATATCATATGCAGCTGTCCCGTGAACGTGTCCCGATAATCCTCCTGATAAAACCGAACCATACATTTGTGCACGTGAAAAATAATTGTCCCTTTCGGAATTTACAGGAGGACGTTCACCACCCGGCATGTTAATTTCATGTTCCCATCCTGTATAATACGGTTCAAAATTAATAGCTGGATATGGCGGTTTGAGTTTAAAAAGAGTTTCTAATGCATACGATACTCTATGATCTCTGGGTTTATTCCCCACACTCTGCATTGTCAACCAGGGGCAATCTTTTCCATGACCAAACTGGAGATAAGTTGAATTATTTATTAGAGTTGTTACCAGTTGTCCAAATGGCATCGGACCATATTTCTTCAGATGATATTTTAAAGCTTCATTAAATTCGTCGGCAGTTAAGCTGTACTCTTTTGGAATCCAGTCAAGGTGTATTTCACTGTAAATAAAGTTGTATGCTCCGTATCTTGAAGCCAGATATTGAACAAATCTTGAAAAAGATTCATTGAAGTTGAAATAAGCTTTCCATGTCGGGCACATATCCCGTCTTACTGTTTCAAGTAATGGAACAAATCCCTGGTCGGATAAATATTGCATTTTCTTATCGAGGTTTTTAAAAAATTCAGGATTGATATGCTCAAAATCCGCAACACCCGGATGTTTCTTTGACATTGTAAATGGTTTATTGCCATATTCGTCTCTCATATCTTTGGCAGTTAATTTTCCGTCTTTAGTAAAATAGCCAAATTTCTCCCATGCATTTCTAACATATATTCCATTTGAATCTGCATATGTAGATGCGTTATAATCAGCTTCCCAATTTGGAAAACATGAAATCATACTGACTGAGTTGAATCCCTGTTTTTTTCTATAAATTACAGCATCTTCAAATCCCATTCCCGGTGCTGGTATATAATTCTCAGTAGCCGGAGCATTTCTAAACGGCAGCCGCCATGTAGCGCCTGCTAACCAGGTATCCCCTACTAGAAAAAATGGAGTTCCATCAGCATATTGTAATGCATGTCCGTTTGGAGATGCATGAACAAATCCATGTCTATTAGGATTTTGCTCCTTTTCTTCTTCCGTCCAGCTTTCTGCATCAAATTCTCCTGAATGATTATTCAAGCCCATATCATCAGGCTGATTTGAACCGCTTTTCCATTCCCATTTTCCCGATTTCGTAGCAACCACCCGAATTACAAAATTATTATCTCCATTCCAAAATCCATAGACACGTTTGTTAAAACCAGGTCCTTTTAGATCAACCCAGCAGTCAACATCTGCATAATAATTATCATAAGCTTTTTCCGCTTTTAATGAGATTTCTTTCATATCCCATACATGAATCTTTTGGGAATTATCAGCTTTAATAAAATTTGAGAGAACGCTGCTGAATAATATCATGACAAAAAAGAATTGTAATTTTAACAATTTGTACATTATAAAATCCTTTATATTTATCTACTTAATAACCAATAAAATAATATGTTATATAATTTGAGTAAATGTAAATTTACTGGATATTTTATCTATTCAACTGTAAATTTTTGTTGTAATCTGATATCTTGTGATGAACTGCCTGCCATGATTTCGAATTCTCCAGGTTCCACTTTAAATTTATTCGTTCTAATATCATAAAATGATAATTCAGATACCGGTATTTTAAAAGACAAAGTTTTTTCCTCATTAGGACTGAGAGTTATTCTTTCAAATCTTTTAAGCTGTTTTATGGGAACTTTAACTGAAGCCTGGATATCATGAATATAAACCTGAGCTACTTCATCCCCCTTATATTGCCCTGTATTTTGAATAGTAAATTCAACTTGAATTATACCATCCTTATCTATTTTGTCTGAGCTTAATTTCAGATTTGAATACTTAAATGTTGTATATGAGAGTCCAAACCCAAACGGATATAATACAGGTTTTTCAAAATACATATAAGTTCTGGGATTATTTATTATATCATAGTCCCAGAAAGGCGGAAGTTCATTTGTAGACGAATAAAATGTTTCAGGTAGTTTTCCGCCCGGATTAACATCACCAAAAAGCACATCAGCGATTGCAGTTCCGGAAAATTCACCGGCATACCAGGCTTCAACAATTCCTTTTGCATATTTTTCAGCTCCTGAAAGAGCTAATGTACCATTATTAACCAAAACAATTACAATATTCGGATTAACTTCAGCAACTTGTTTTACAAGCTCTCTCTGAACCTCAGGTAATTCAATTGTTGTTCTGTCCAGTTCTTCTGCAGATAATCCCGGAGATGTACCCAGAACCAGGATAACAATATCATTTTTCCTTGCAATTTCTTTTGCTTCATCAAAATCCCTTTGACCTAAATCCCAGGTTAATCTTGCAGAAGCTCCAAGAATGTTATCAAAATATTCAAATTTAATATTGTATTCCTTACCGGCTAGTAAGTCGACTTTAGCAGTATTAGGTTTTTCTCCGTGCTCCGTCCAATCATCAAACAATAATTTATTATCTAAATATAACCGTGCTCCGTCGTCGGTTCTTGTTCCAAGATGATAGACATTTTCAGGCGGTTTTATTTTTCCGGTCCATCTGACAGAGAATTGATCTTTATTTACTCCGGGTCCGGCGGAACCGGCCCCCCATGAAAAATCAATTGCAGAATCAATACGTGTTAATACTGGTGATCCCGATAAATCCATGTTATTATAATATTCCCCTTTCACACCTGTTTTGCCTGTATGATCAACTTCTCCAAAATATTTTGCATCAATTGGTCTTTGTAAACCACCGCCCAAATCACTACCCTTCGTATAAGCTACCTTAATTCCATATTCAGCGGCTTTGGTGTTTATTCCTTCAAGCGGGCTAACCATTATATTCGGCCAGCCGCTGTAAATTCCTAATTCTATTTCTTTGGCATTTGGACCTATAACAGCTATTGATTTTACTTTATCTTTTTTAATGGGTAATATTCCATCGTTTTTTAACAGAACCATAGCTTCCTGTGCTGCCTTCAGAGCTAAATCTCTATGTTCTTTACTATCTAATGTTTTCTTTGAAATTGAACTATATGGAACTTCATCGGGAGGATCAAACTCACCTAGCTTAAATCTGGCAGAAAGGACTCTTTTAAGAGAACGATCAAGATCTTTCTCACATAACAATCCAAGCTTAAGGGCATCATATAAATAATCATGATAATATTCGCCGCAATTCAAGTCGCACCCGGCAAGGATACCTCTTGCTGCGGCTTCAGCACCTGTTTCAAAGAAATGATGACCCGTAACCATATCATGAATTGCACCGCAATCAGAAACTACATAACCTTTAAATCCCCACTGGTTGCGTAAAACATCATTTAACAAAAAATAATTACCGCAGCATGGTACCTTATTTAATGAATTATATGCTCCCATAATTGAGTATGCTTTGCCTTCAACAATTGCATCTTTAAAGGCCGGCATATAATATTCAAACAAACTTCTCATATCAACATCCGATGATCCTGTATGCCTTCTATCTTCTTCATTATTAGCAATAAAATGTTTGGGAGTTGATACTGTTTTAAGATAATAAGGATCATCTCCCTGCATTCCTTTTACAAAGGAGACAGCCATTTTTGAAAGAAGATAAGGATCTTCACTGTAAGATTCTTCATTTCTTCCCCACCGGGGGTCACGTGCAATATTTATAGTAGGACTCCAATAAGTTAAACCTTTACCTTCAGTAACATGCTTAACGCGAGCTTCATCTGAAATAGCATCCGCTTCCCTGTATAATAGTTCAGGATCCCATGTTGCACCAATCGCCACTGCCTGCGGAAATGAAGTTACGCCGCGATCCAAAATTCCGTGAAGAGCTTCACTCCAGTAATTATACTTTGGAATCCCAAGTCTTGGAATAGCATCAGCCTGATTAGAAAGCTGGCTGATTTTCTCATCTACTGTCATTAAGCTTATCAGGTCGTTTAACCTGGATTCGTAAGAATGAGTTTTAAATACATTAATTACTACAGTTTTACTCTCTGAATCGTTATCTACTGCAGTTAGTTTTAGTAAGTAATAGCCGGGGTGCGGAAATGTTACTTTTGTTTTAGGATTGGATGGTTCATTGAAACTTACTTCATTGTTTGCGGGACATGACCATATCACCCTGACATCATCAGCTGACACATTACCATTTAAGATTGTGGAATGGGTTTGCTCCCACTTAATTACCTGGTTTGTTCCGGCATCAACTTTACTTGTTTGAGAATAAAGTGAAGTTAATGAAAAAAGGATGAAAAATATTATTTGTGAAAATTTTCCCGATTTATAATTCATATGAATCTCCCGTTTAAAAATGAGAATTAACCAGTTGAAAATGATTATTAATTTCAGTTTCTTATCCTTACAGCTTCTCCCTTTTACCCGATTCATAATTGAAGAAATGAATATCTTATTAAAATAAATTTAATCCATTCTTAATGCTATCAGAAATAATGTGTGATTATTAATCTGAAATCCACCGTTCAAGATTAAAATTCTTATCAAAATATACAAAGACTTGTATAAATAATGAAAATAAATATATTTGTAATACTAGGTTTCAAGGAAGAAAGTTTACATTAAAAATATTTACAAACTAAATTCGATTATAAATGGAAATTTCAAATATTCAAGTATCGGATAATATTATTGAGATTATATGCTCAGGACCTGTTTCCGGTGAGGGTTTAATAGATTTAATTGATAAAGTAAAAGTAATACTAGGGAAAAAACAGGAAATTGAAAACATTCTTGTCGATCTTACCGGGATTGACGGAAAGCTAAGCTTCATAGAGCATTTTAAAATCGGCGAAGGTATAGCAAAAAAATTAAAAAGTTACAAATTAGCCGTTGTAACCAAACCGATAGTAGTTAATAAGGTGGCTGAGAATGTTGCAACAAAAGAAGGTGCCCGCATGTTAATGACCTATGACAGGCAGAAGGCTCTTTCCTGGTTTAAACAATAATTGCATGATTCTTTAATTATTACTCTTTGCGGCGCTGCTGCAGCTTAATCACTGATTGCTATAACCAGGCATAATAAAAATAGAGTCAGGGCAATTGGCGTCATTATTCGCTTTTCCCATTTACTTTTTGACATAAAATTGCCGATACCGCTTAATCCAAAAATTATTACCAGAAGCCAGATCAGGACAGATATTAAAGCGGGTGAATTTATAACTGTAATTAACTTTATTTTTTCCATCATCACGATAGCTGAAATTATGAAAATCAAACCTGATATGAAGCTGCCGATTCGTAAAGGAAACGGTAATATCCTATATTTTCCTCCCCATGCCAGATTTCCAAACGGTGCTCCAAATGCCAAAAGAAATTGGAATATTGATATAACGAAAAAAATAATCACACATGAAACAGCTGCAGTTTCTATAATTGACTGACAAATTAAAATAAAAATCATGTTAATATGTTCTATTTTAGTACCCGAATTTATCAAAAGAGCAAAAAGAAGTATAGTAACAGACAAAAAAGCAGGCTGATTATATTTCAGATGAGCGTTAAAACGTTCTTCATAATTTTTCATTGGAATCTTTACTTGACTTGATCCCATACTCAATAATTCCCTGATAAGTTTTACTGCTTCCGGCTAAGCTTATCATACTAATAAGTTTTTGGTAATCAGCAGATAGAGTAAGAAAATGATATCACTAAAATTTAAAAGATGGGCCGTAAAGAGACGCCTGATTTCAGACGCCTCTATTTATTTTTGTGAGAGAAATTCACACTAATATTATATTAGCCAATATTATAGATATACTTTTCAAAATTTCAATTAATAAATAAAAATATTTATTTCATTATTCCCCGGATAAAAACTTTTTATTTAGTCTTCAATATTAAAATGAAGTTTAGGGGCATTATTTCCATTTTCCGAAGCATAAAAAGAAGCATCTACAGCACCTAGCGGACGAATCAGTAAGCCTTTAGTCTTGCCATCAATCATGCGCTGCAATACAGGTTTTGAGATTGTAATAAAATTTTTACTTCCCTGTTTTTCTGCTACTTCTGTATCAAAAATCATTTGGGTATTAAAAACATTAGAATAAGATTTTCCCCGCATTAAATTGTTAAAAGTAACTTTATCCTGATCCCAGTTGGGATCTCCATCCAATATTTCGATTACTCTTACTTTTTCAAATTCGATTCCGAAATCCTCGCCAAAAGCTTGAATGTAATTTCCTCCCATCGAAACAGATTGAGTTGTCAATTCTAATATACCTGCTCCATTAACTTTTGAATTCTTATATTTTTCAAAGTCCCATCTTAAAATAGCCCATTGATTTGCATTAACCGTCAATACTCTTGCCTCAACATCATCTTCCCGAACATGCCAGTTATTAAAATTCACATCGGGATAATCGGAATTAATCAAACAATCCTGAGATACCTCAAGATGATTTGAGAAAGTGTTTACATCCGGAATAGGCGGATGATACGGTACAAGTGTTCCTTTATCAGGTCCTGCACTATTTACATTAATAATATCAGCCCGGTAGTAATCCACGTCGACATAATATTTTCCCAATCCATAATCAGTTGCACATAGTTGTACATAAACTGTATCACCCGGATGTGCATCAAACTTTTTTGTAGTCATACTTATAATATGCCAATCAGCGGTATCAGGAATATCAAACTCCATTAAATCAATATGGAAATCAGTTGTCCGGTTAGTATTGACCATCATATTAAGACGGCGTGGAGCATTATGTAAACGTACTTTTGTCTCAACACGCAGCTGGTAATCAGGATCTTTTAATTTACTTAAATCCAGGAAATTTGTTATATCACGTTTAATTAATGTCCAATAAACATTATCCTTATCATTTGTAGCATCCACAACTATTCTGGCAAAATCATCTTTCTGAACAAAATCCATTTTAGCAGAACCATCACCGGTAAAAAAGAACCAGCCTTCAATATTTTTTTTATTAAATGAATCTAAAAATTGTGCCTGGTTAATCCCGGTAAATAACAGAATTAAAAGAAAAATTTTCAACTTTTTAAAAATAGACATGAAATCTCCCGATTACTTTTTTACCGAAAAAATTTATTCAGATCTTAAAATATTTTTGAACTCTTTGCAAATTATAGTATCCACTTTTTGATGCAATAGTAATACTTCCCCTTTTATTTAAAAAGAGCTAGATCAACCGCCTCTGCCATCATAAGATGCCCTTTCTCGCTTGGGTGAAGATGATCGCCTGAATCAGCATCCGGCAAAAGGTGCAAAGGATTTGAAGGATCATGTAAAGCTGCATCAAGATCAATGACAGCATCGAACCTGCCACTACTGCGAATCCAATTATTAACAGTTTTCCAAGCTTCTTCACTATTCGGATTATCATAAAAAGAACCTCCGAAAGGAAGCATTGTAGCTCCATAAACTTTAATACCATTGACATGAGCACTATCGATCATCATTTCATAAGCAGCTATCAGATTATTTGCAACAGTTTTAGCAGCTTCTGCTGTGTGAACCTGGCCAATGTCGTTAATTCCTTCCAGAATAATTAGCCAACGTATTTTACTTTGGCCAATCACGTCTCGCTCAAAGCGGCTTAAGGCGGATGGTCCTAGACAAGCATGAAGTACACAATTGCCGCCAATCCCTTCGTTCAAGACTGCAACTTCTTTTGTACCGGGATTCTCCTGAAGACGATTAGCTAATTCATCCGGCCAGCGATTCTGTTTGTTTGTACCTGAACCTCTTCCATCAGTTATAGAGTTACCAAGTACAGCAACAGCTGCTGCTGATTTTGGTGCCAGTACATCAATGCCTCGTATAATATACCAATGTTCTGTTTTAATAGAACCTTTAAATTCTGTTGCCGACGCTTTATCTCCGGGGAGTATGTAGGAAGTTGTTCTTGAACCCGGATGCCCCGTTACATCCGGCGATGTATCGCCAAAATAAATTGTGATTGTTACATTGGATAATGGCTTTAATTTAAAACTGAAAGGATCAGATATAATTGTAGCACCTGGTTTAATGGTAACCTCGGGCTTTCCATTGAACTTCAGTGTTTGGTCAGTGTTAGGATCTACTGCACTGCTATCCTCGGAAACAGCGATATTGACTGCGTTCATTGTCACCGGACTGTTGCTGAATTCATTAGAGAATCGGAGCCTCAAGCTGTCTCCTCCAATTGAAACGTGAACCACCTGTCTTAGTGAATTGTAACTCAACCCGGGTGCCGGCGGATTATTGCGGGGTTCTACAAGCTGCGGCGCAGTGCTCCATGTTCCAACCCATTCTTCATTAAAATTCGAAATCGAATCCGATTGGCTATAAGATGTAAAAGTAAAAATCAAAATTAACCCGATAATTGCAGGCAATCCAGCTAAAAAAGATTGATAAAATTTGTGCTTGAAAATATTACGTATCCAAGATCTATTCGACATTAGCGGATATCCTCCTTTTTGATTGAACACTTTATGTTTTATATCAACCAGAAACTATTATTTTGAAATAGTTTAATGCATTTCAATGCAATTATATTACAAGGTGTATGTCGAAAATAATCAAAATAAATTGAAGAAAAAAAATTAAAGAATTCTTTAATTCAATAAGAAACCTCAAGGATTCAGGTCCGAAACTTTGGGGTGGTCGGTTCCGCGAGCAGGACTCGAACCTGCATTCCGACATTGTCGGGATAACAGCCGAATGCTTACTTGATATCTGAACCCCGATAAAGCAATTTAAAAAGAATAACCCCCAATTTTTTATTGGGGGTTAAGTGCTCCGCGAGCAGGACTCGAACCTGCAACCCTTCGGTTAACAGCCGAATGCTCCACCATTGAGCTATCGCGGAATTTTGTAATTTCTTTTTCCTTTGAAACCCCTATACGTCAGGAATTTTCAAAAGCGAAGTATAAACATAATGACTAAAGGATTTTTTGTCAAGCTTGTTCATGATTAAGAAGAGAAATTATTTCTCTATTTTCTACTTAATCAATGATTCTTTCAATCTTCTGGCTACTGATATGAAAAATCCAAATACCATTACAAGAACTCCACCCCAAACAAAATTTATGAACGGTTTAACACTGGCAGCCACTGTCAATACCTCTTTTGAAGGTGCTGCAGATTTTTTTGCATCTAGTTTTGTAAATATAAAATCTGCTTTTTGAGTGGATGGATCGATCTTTTTTAATTCAATTTTTATATCTGCTTCCTGAATGGTAACAGGTATATAATTAAACCCGCTTTGATCCCTTTTTATAGTAGGCTCTACGTTATATGCTTTGCCGTCTTTTGTAATAGTAAGACTTGTTCCCATCTGGAAATTTCCGCCGCTCATCATAACACTCATATCCGGCTTAACAAAATCTTTATAGACAATTTCAGATCCGTTAAAATCTATTTTGTCGCCAATTTTAAGCGAAGCTGATTGACCCTGCTCCTGGCTGTTTTGATCTTCATAACCAAGCGGTGAAATATAGATATCTTTGGTCATGGTGGTTAGAATTGCCGGTTCTCTCATTAAGCCATTACTGTAATCGCTTATATACATTATTGGGGCAATACTATAATTTTTGTTCCCTTTTTTCATCTCGACATTAAACGCATATTTTGTATTATGCTCAACAGGATGCCATCCTGTAAAAGTTAATTGATAACCAAAAGCCTCCTGAGGTACATTTTTAATCAAATCTATATTCACTTCTTTGCTGTATGCTGAAGAACCAATTACACCTAAAATAAATAAAGCGATTCCGATATGAGAGATATATGCACCAATCATTTTCATATTTCCCCTGATTATCTGGATTGCAATTTCAATATTTACAAACAAAGCAAACGCAGCAGAGAAAGAAAGAATAATCATCATGATATCACTTATACCGCCGAACAAGACAATTAGTACCGTTACTATTATTGCTGCGGATACAGAGAAGATAGATTTTTTTACTATGTCCTCACCTTTGGTATGGTTCCATTTCAGGAGAAGGCTTAAACCATTAAGCAAACCAATAATTATAGCAATCGGAACATGCATTTGATTATAAAAGAATTTATCTACCGAACTGCCGAAAATAGGCGAAGAAGTTCCGACTAAAACAACAAGTGCAGAAGAACTTAAAACAATAGCAGCAGTAAATAATGCCAAGTCTCTCGATAGCAATCCTTCATCCCGTGATACTTCTACGTTCAGATATTTCCATCTGTAAATTAAAGTACCAAATCCGAGTAAAAGAAATGTGCCGATAAAAATAAGCAGGAAAAGATATACAAGCATTCCCGGATCAACAAAAGAATGAACAGAAGCGTCACCAAGTACTCCGCTCCTGGTTAGAAATGTTGAATACAATACCAGTATATAAACCATTATACAAAGTATCAAATTCGTCCTGGCGTATTTTCCAATCCCGCCTTTAGATTGAGTTTTTCTTTGAACCAGTAATGTGTGGATGGCAGCAACTCCGACTAACCATGGTATAAGACTTGAATTTTCGACCGGATCCCAAGCCCAGTAGCCGCCCCAGCCGAGCATTTCATATGCCCAGTAACCGCCAAGCATGATACCCAGGCCTAAGATACCAGCACCTGCTAAAACCCAGGGGAAAGATTGTCTGACCCAATCCCTGTAATCATTCTTCATCATTGCAGCCATTGCAAATGTGAACGGAACTGTTGCCATTGAAAATCCAGTAAATAATATTGGCGGATGTATCTGCATCCAGAAATTCATAAGCTGCGGATTAAGACCTTTCCCGTCAACTATCAACTGATTCATATGAATCCCGGCACCAGCAAGAGTAGAATATAGTGTGTGGCTTACTTTAACAAATGTCTGACCTGAACTGCCGTCACTAAAAATAAAACTCTGCAGCCACGGCTGGTTTATAAAAGCCGAATTTATATGTTTAGCCGCTACAAAAAACGGTTCCGACCAGATGTAAGCAAAAGGATTTTTAAATAAAGGTGAAACCATAATAAGCAGAAAAGTTGTATGCAGAGTAAAAACCGGCATTACTCTTTTCTCGAGGTCTCCTCTTTTAGATGTATACGACTGAAGTATTATTCCCACTATAGAACTCAGCAGAAGCCATAGCATGAAGCTTCCTTCCTGCCCGCCCCAGAATGAAGCAATTAAAAAACCGAAAGGCAGGCTGTTGGAACTGTAATCATAAACGTATTTATAGCTATAATCGTGATTAATAATAGCAAACCACAGCAAAGCTGAAGCAACCATTACCAGCATTGCCATAGAATGATAAGCTATTCTACCATAATTAACAGCATTATTGTATCCCCTGTAACTGAGAAAATACATAACCATTGCTAAAGCACTGCATGCAAGAGCAATCGTTAGAACAATACTACCAACCATATCACATCCTATTTTTTAGTTAATCATATAATTCTTAATCTTACTCTTAATCTTAATCCTAATCTTTTTTGATTAAGAGTAAGATTATGATTAAGAGAAAACCTTACAGGGAAGAAGATTTGACCTGCGAATTTTGATATTTGCTGGGACACTTTGTTAAAATCTCTTTTGCATGGAAATAACCGTCTGAATAATGACCGGTAACTACTACGCTCTGGGCAGTTTCAAAATTATTCGGAATAGTACCATCAAAAACAACTTTCATTTCATTTCCGTGCTGGTCAACCATATAAAAACTGAAAGTCCGGTTTTGTTTGTCAATTTCATAGTTTTTCGCTTTATCCCAGCTTCCGGTTGCTTTAACAGTCTTGTCAATGCTCATAACATTTTGAAAATTGTCTACATATTTGATATTACTCTGAGTTAATAAATACCCCATCAAACCAAGGAATACAACAATAATAACTCCGCCGAATAGATATTTATTTTTCATGTTTATTTTCCTCTATTTCTTTTTCCATATTTTTAAGTCTTTTATCTAAATTTAAGAGATACAAGAACACCCCTGCCCAAACAATAAGCACAATAACCATTACAATATATATGGCATTATGCTGTAGAAAACTATAAAGCCCGCTCAATATTATCCTCTGATTAATTTTCGATTAAGTTTATCCTTATAAATTAAAGATTTATAACCAATATTCCACATCCAGAAGTACAGAATTGTGAATCCTATCAAGGAAAGGAAAAATACAAAAAGCATATTTCCATTCATCTTAAAATCAACAATGGGACCTGAATTTGTATCGTTAGCTGAACCGGGATGCAATCCGCTCATAATTCTGGGCATAACAAAAATAAAGAAAGGGACTGTAACAAATGCAATTATATTATAAACTGCCGAAAGGGCAGCTCTTTTTTCTTCCGATTCAATTGATGATCGGAGCGCAAACCAAGCTCCATAAATTAATAAAAGAGCAAAAATGCTTGTCTGTCTTGGGTCCCAGCTCCAGAACGCACCCCATGCAAATTTAGCCCAAACAGCACCGGTTACAGTAGCTAAAGTGCAGAAAATAATTCCCAATTGAGCCGCTGCATATGATTTTGCATCATCATCTAAATCTTTCTTTCGTAAATACTTTATACTGTAAATAGTCGACATTAAAAATGCTATCACGGTTATCCAGGCAGTAGGTACATGAAAGAAAATAATTTTAGCATTTTGCTCCAATCCTGGAATCAAAGGGAACTGATACCATGTATGTGGATTCTCAACAATGGGAAAAGATATTCCGGCAACTGAAACAAATGCAAGAAGCAAAAATAAAAATATCTTCCAGGCCATAAGTTATTTCTTTTATTTTAATTAAATACGATTAGTTTTGTCAAACTTAATATATTTTATTGAATTACGTGTTGATTTATTATACAAAGTTCAAAAGCTATGCCACTTAAATAATAAAATATTTTCTTAATTAAAATAGCTTTTGCTCTACCTGAATAATGATAAATTAAATACCGATTTCATAATCATTATTTGAGAATAAGTTATATACTGTTCTCTCTACTAAATTCTTCTAATCTTTCCATATAAAATCGAATAACATATAAGAGGCAGAAATCATTATTATATCATAACAGGCAATTATGAGCAGTTCAACTTTGGAAGAATCGAAAGAGTTCCCTTCGATTGCAAATAATGTTAACCTGACTGAAGTAATTATTAATGGAAGTAAAATAGGAAAAGAAAGAACCGGGTATAAAGTCCCTTTTGAACCAGCCTTAGCAATGATTGCGGCAATAATCGTTGCCGAAACGGCCATACCGATATTTCCTAAAATGAAGGTGAGGATAAATAACAGTAAATTCCTGATTATAAACTCTTCGAAAAGTGCCGAATATAAAAGAGTAATAATTATATTCATTGCAAATACTAAAATTAAATTGAAAAGGAGTTTACCGGTAAAAATAGTTGAAGGAGCAGCGATCAACTGAAGTGTTAAGGAGGTTCCTCTTTCTTCCTCTGAGACAAAAGCTCTGGATAATCCGGACATAGCAGTGAAAAATATTACAACCCAGAATAATCCTCCTGTTAAGGCCGGCGAAATTCTTTCATTTCCAATTGAAAATAGTATAACACTTAATGCGACCAGAATAAACATCGCAAGAGAATTGACTGCATACCGGGTCCGCAATTCAGAATTAAAATCCTTTTGAAATAATGCATATGATTTAATTTTCATTCAAAATACCTATCAATAATAATTAACCACTGAGCAGCTGAGGAAACTCAGAGGTACCGGAGAAGAAACTTTTCTCTGAACTCTCTGCGGCTGCCCTGTTATCTCTGCGGTAAAGACATGCAGCCAAATAATTTTCCGACAGTTATAATTTATACTCCTCCAGCCTTAACTTCTCGTTACAAAACTGTAAATCCGATTTTTCATTCGATGCTACAATTACTATGTTATTTTTTGCTTCATTCTCCATAATTCTGTATACTGATTCCTTTCCTTCATCATCCAGGTTTGATGTAGGTTCATCAAGCAATACCAATTTCGGGGAATGCATTAATGCAAAAATAAATTTCATCCTTTGTTTCATACCGGACGAATAAGTTTTTAGCATATCATCCTTTCTGTCATATAACAGGAATTGCTCTAAAAGATGATCTATTTTTTCTTTATTGAATTCAATGTCCCTTATATTTGCAAAATAATTTAAATTTTCCCAAGCAGAAAATTCATCGTACAGAACCAGGTATGGGGATACAAAGCCGATAAAATTATGCAGTTTTTCCGGTATAATTTCTTTTTCATTATAAAAATAAGAAATCTTACCGGAAGTAGGTGAATTGATACCTGCTACTATTTTCATCAAAGTGGATTTACCAGAACCATTCGCCCCGGTAATTCCATAAATTAAATTGCCGGATAAAGAAAAATCAATGTTATTAAAAATTAACCTTCTGCCGAAAGTTTTTTTCAGGTCCTTTGCTTGAATGGAAAAATTACTCATTAGTTTTTACAGAAGATTTACTGGGATAAATATTTTGTTCTTTCAATTAACGTTATGTTAAAAATAATTTGAGTCTATTTGTTAAAAATTACAATTTTACCTGAAGTTGTATTACTGCCGTTCTTTGTATAATATATATAAACTCCCGAAGGAAGTTTCTTTCCGTTTGAATCCAAACCGTTCCATCTCAGAATATATGAACCTTTTTTCCCCGGCGAAGCAAAATCACTCGTTGAATAAACAAGCTGCATAGAAATTGTATAAATATTAAGATCTGCTTTCTTATACTCATTAATAGCTGTTGGAATTTCTATATGATTATTCAGACTATAAAAAAAGGGATTGGGATAAGCATAATCTAATGAAATAACAGGCGGGGACGGATTTGTTGTATCACGAATAATAATATTATTATCCAAAATAACCGTATTAGACCAGACCGAGCTGTTGTTTGAAAAAAGATTAACATCGTAATTATTTGCCATAGATACAGGATTATAGCTGACGGAAAGCTTGTAATAGAATTGATTGTCGATACTATCAATCCCGTTTTTAAAGTCGGAATTTGAAACAATTACATCAAGAGTATCAATATTACCTGCTGTTTTTTGTAAAAATCTTAAATAACTTTCTGATGTCGGAGATGTGGAAGCATTTATTGAAGTAGCCGGTATATTCCCGAATTCATTTAAAATATGCAGCAAGGGATATTGGGCTGCTTCTTTAAAATACAAACCGTTTATCGCCCTGTAATTCGTATAGAAAAGCCATATTCCAAATTCATTAAACTCTCTTCTGTATGTTGAGCCATATTCAAGGATACTGTTATTAATTGCTTCAAGTGCTCTCATCTGCGGCATAAGCTCCCATTGCTTTTTAAGAATATCATAACCTCTTTTTATGTTGTTACTGCCGAACCTGTCCCTGAGAAAAATATTCCATATCGCCAGAGCATATTCCTGTTCACCGCCGTTACAGCTCGAACACCCGAAAGCATCTTCGGTGTTATTGAAATAGTAAGGTAAATAATTATAGTAATCATTTATTGTGTTATAAACAAAATCCTCCATAGCCGTTGAAGAGAGCTCATAAAAGAATCCATCTAAATCATACCTGAAAATATAATCTGCAATTTGAATTGCATGATAAAATTCATGGGCCAAGGTAACTCTTGCACCATCTATACCTTTTGTTTGAAAATTTTGATAATTATTGTGGATAACAATATAAGACGAATATGTTCCGTTGCCGGTCGATATTTCAGGCTGCGTATATCCATAGCTTCCTGAAGTAGAATTTGTGATATAAATATCATACGGCGACTGATCATGATTAGGAAAAGTATAACCTAAATATTTTATTTCAAAATTATAAACCGAATCCAAAGTTTGTGAAATCAGAGCCAGGCATTCATTCAGCGAAAGATTATCATAAGCTGGTTTGTTTATCCCCGTTGCATCATAATGGACCTTATAATATCCATCCGGAGTTATTAAGCTGTCTTGAAGCACCGGTCTTTGGAGAATTCTTTTTATATCAGACTGCTGCTGCGGTGTAAATCTGTTAATATTTAAAACTAGTGAACTGACTAATCCAAATCCGCATTTATCATATTTTGTCCCGCCTTCAACACTTTGGACAGACTTTAGCTTGAATGGCACCGAATTGAAATAAATCAATTTATTATATAAGGAGTCAAGCTCTTTTTTTGTTAAAGTTTGAGAGAAACAAATGTTTACACTTAATAAAAGCAGAGTAAAGAGAATATTCTTTTTCATTGGTTTATCTTATAAACAGAAATTGGACTTGCATTTCTTTGAGTAAATACTATATGATAGTTTTTCAGGTTCATATTTTTTATAAAATAACGATTCATGTTTATAACTTTTGCTATATCTGTTGAAACTAATTCTTTCCCTTTATTTAAAAAATCAAATTTATCAATAATTGAATTATGATGTACAAATAATTTTTTTAATCCTGCAAATCTCATTTCTCCAAAAAACAGCTGATCTTTATTTTCGACTTTTAAATCGGTCAGCTGTTCATTTTCTTTAATTACCGCTGAAGATTTACCGGAAGTAACTACAGCAAAATCATCATTTGCAGAATTAAAAAAACTAACTGTTATATCTTTTTCATTATTCAGCAGATCTCCTGTGAATTCAATAATTTTATAATATGTTTTCAAAGATAATGAAAATTTTTCTTCCGGGAGATTCTGAAGATTATTAAAATCTTTTAAATAAAATGTTAGAATATCGCCTGTTTTCTTCCAAAAGAATACAGATTTTCCGGTTCCGATTGCTAAATTAGAAGCCAAATCCTTAACAGTTATTTCGTAATTTTCATTAGCGAAATTACCGCCGGAATATTTAAAGATGTCAATACCCAGCAAATCGCTTTTCCTATATGCAGTATAGATGCTAAAACTACCGTCCGGATCTTTTCTTATCTTCAGATCCATAATACCACCATGAGAATAGATAGTTTTTCTAACAACTTTATTTGTAGAAAAATTCACTATTATTGCTTCAATCAGTTTATTGTTTAAAGAATAACAAAAAAATCCTTTGACATTTGTCAGGATACTAAATGCTGTTATTTCGGAATGATTCTGGAATAAAGAGAATGATGAATAATATTTCGGGATACCGGCATTATTCCTTATTACAGAAATTAACGAATTTGTAAGTTCATCTATAAAACAAAAATCCGTAATTCCATTATCTTCGTTATCAAAAAAAGTTATTGCATACGGCTCTGCTCCGAGAGTCAATTTAATATTTTCAGAAAAAGAGGATAACTTTGTGATTGTAAAAAGTTCGCCTTTGGTGCTTATACCAGCAATACCGTTAATAAACTTACTGTAAAAAGGGATTATATCCCTTATTCCTTTCTTTTCCAGATAGATGATTTCGGGATAAAACTGCCTGCTGCCTTTTGCAAATATTACAGATAATATTTCTTCATCATAATTTAATATATGCAATATCAATTTTCCCATCTTTATTAAAATCCCCCAGAATAATTTTATCCGGGTGATAAAGTGGGTAAATATTGAGAGTATCCTCGAAAGCGCTTCTAAAATCGCCGTAAAATATTGATATCGAATTGTTGCTTACAAAAATCAAATCTGCATAGTCATCCGAATCCATATCAAAAGATTGAAGCAGGCTGATTCTGCTGTTAATGGGAATTGAGCGGACTTTCCTGAAATCACCATTCCCGTAATTATAAAAGAAATCAATAGAGTTTGTAATAAGATTAAATCCGGAAATATCCGGTATATCATCATTATTCAGATCAACAAAAACAGCATCTGTATAACTTGTGTTTTTCTCAAGCTTCTTTTCAATTAACTTTTTGCCTGAAAGGAATAATAAAGAGAGTCCATCAAAAGTTCCCCCGGAGATCAGCATTTCAGCATTGCCATTACCTTCAATATCTGCCACCGATATATTTTCAGGGTATGACGAAAAATTATAAGAAGCAATATTTGTAAATTTCTTATCATCAGTTATCCTGAATATACCTGCTTTTCTATCTCTTCTGGAAGCAAATGCATAACCTTCGACTTCTTTTTTATGGTTAAAAATTGTTTGTATATTGGAAAACTGGTACGGGACTCTAATGCTGTCCTGCTCTGAAAATTCTCCGTTTTCAAATCCGGTTAATAAATCTATTTTCTTTTTTAAGGGAGAATATAAAAGTATATCGGAATATGAATCCTTATTGTAATTGAGGGCAAAAGCAGAAGTATAATTTCTGCCTGTTTTAAAATCGTTGTATTTGCAGAATCCGTTTATCGGGATCTGCATATCATTTATCAGGTTTTGCGGAAAGAAAAAATTAGAATTGAATAAAAAAATTGCAAAAAGAATTTTGAATAAATTTTTTTTACATCGTGATGGATTAACCTTTTGTTGAGACCCTGTATTTAAGTCTATTTTCCCTCCTTTGAAGTGCTTCATCATATCTTCTTTTTTCATCTTCTGTTTCAGGAATTGCTTCAATAGCTTTTATTGGTTTACCGGTTTCATCCACATTGACAAAAGTCAGGTATGCTGTATTTGTATGAATTTTGGATCCTTCTTTAAAAGATTCGGCAAATACTTTTACCCCAATCTCCATCGATGTATTAAATACGCGGTTAACTGAGGCTATAAGGGTAACGGCATCGCCTAAGCCAATAGGATGGTGAAAATCTACCTTATCGACCGATGCAGTAACACACACCCTGTGATTATGTTTGGAAGCGCATAACGCGGCACAAATATCAACCCAGTGCATAAGCTGACCGCCAAGTAATTTACCAAGCTGATTTGTATGGTTTGGAAGCACAAGCTCGGTCATTGTTATAACCGATTCGCTTATTTTTTTGTCGGGAATCATTTATTTAGATGCTGAAAGTTTATTCTCAAGAGAAGTTTTCAATTTCTGGATATCCTTTGCTTTTGCGTCATCGGGATATTTCTCCAAAAATGCAGACATTTCTGTAAGTGCTTCATCATTCATATTTCTATCTAAAAGAATTTTTATCTTGTCATACATTGCAATAGGAGCATACCTGGTATCATGGTAAGTATCAATAACATAGCTGTAATAAATCAATGATGCAGTATAATAATCCATTTTCTCATAAATTCCTGCACTATTATATTCTTTATGAGCTAACTTATCATTCATTTCAGATATTTTTTTCTCTGCTTCCGTAACTTTAGGGTTGGTCGGGAAAAAATCAATAAATGCCTGGAATTCATCAATTGCTTTTTTGGTATATTTTTGATCCAGGGAGTAATCCGGGGAAAGTTCATAATAGCTTTCGGCAAGCATATATTGAGCATCTGGAAGATACTGGCTTGCCGGCATATTCTTAACCAGCCTGCTGAATTCATATGCCGCCATAATATATTCTCCCCTCTTGAATCTTGTCATTGCAAGATAGTATTGCGCATCATCTATGATTGAATTGCCGGGATACTGGAGAATTAAAGATTGGAATTCATTTAATGCATCCAGATAGTCTTCATCATTATACAGACTCTTTGCATATGCAAGCCGTTGATCCGGGGTCATATTTATTGTATCCACAGAAGAAGAGCAGCCGAATAAATAAAGTGAAAGTACAGCCAGAAATATAATTTTCTTCATAAAAAAAGTTAAAACTCTTGATTTATTCATACACAATTATAATTAAAATCAAAAAGGCATCAAAGCCAATTATTACTGCTTTAAGGATTCATTTAACATCAACAGTCACAATGTGATCCAACTATTTTTTAAATTGATATAACAGCAAGATTAGTGTAGCTATACTAGCAACAATACTAAAATAGCTGCCAACAAGCCCTACATAATAGTTGAACGGTCTTAAAAGTTTTTTTGGAACCCAAATGTTATCCCCTTCCTCAATAGTGACCTTTTTTTCTGTAGGTGATATCCAATTTTTTGTAGAATTTTTTATAATCATAACTTCATCCTCACTTTCAGCATATTCACCATAACCGCCGGCTTTTTGAATATAATATCGGAAATCTTCCCCTTCTTTATAATTAACATATCCCGGATTGACAACCTGGCCAAAAACATAAACCTTGTGTATTTTTCGAGGTATAATTATTACATCACCATTGTGTACTATATACTTAGCAGCCTGTGAAGTGTCATTATTTATTTTTGTGAAATCAACTGCACTACCTTCATTTAAAATTCTTAAACGGTTTTCTATGAAAAAATACGCAGTATCCTCATAGGTCATATTTGACATTCGCGACATCAAAAGATTCTCAAACTTAACCAGTTTATCCGGGAGCTCTATTCCCAGAATATCCTGGTTATCTTTTATCTTGATACCGAATTGCTGCTCCAGCAGCATAGGGACTATGTTCCCGGTAAACAATTTTGAATTTTCAAGGGAAGCAGTCGGTTTTATTCCGCCTGCAGCTTCAATTACTTGTTTTAATGTAGTATTGTCTTTTGAAATCGGAATTTCTCCCGGAGAATTTACTTCACCGACAACATAAGCACTAAATTCTTTTCTTTCGGTTTCTTTAGCCAAAACGACTATTCTATCACCTCTTTGCAGATCGAAATGGCTGTTAATCTGGACTTTTATTGAAGTAAGTTTTTCACCGTCATAGCTGAGCCGGTCGATATTAGCTGAATCCACATTTTCATAAGCCTTGTTAATACCTTGTGCCAGTTCAATAGCATCGGAAAGCTTATCGCCGTCAACAAAATGAAACTTTCCCGGTTTATTAACGGCACCGGAAATTGTAAAGAAATTTCTTTCAAGATCAGCCGGAGCGAATATTAAGACATCATCATTTTTCAAATAGGGGTCTTCAGCCAAATCCCCGTTAGTTCTGAATTTAAGCAAATCCAGTTTTATTACCTCGCCATTTTCTCTCTTCAGCTTAATATCTCTTAACGAATAATCATCAAGCTGTTTTTTTACTTTGATCAATAATTCGGTATTACTGGTAATATTTGCTAGAGCTTTTTCTTTTGTCTGGTCATATATCCTTGTTACAAACTGATCTACTCTTTCTGTCAACAATGCCGGGAAAGTACCATTTACGACGAAATCCCCTCCAATTGTAACGCTTATAACACCTCCACCAAGAAAATTACTTTGATTAAGCTTATTTGCATTATTAAGCATATCCTGAGCATAGTTCAGAGAAGCACTCAATAAAAGGAGAATAACAAAATATTTTTTCATGATTTTAAATAGATAATATTTATTGTTGATATTGAATTTTATAGTAGTCCTGATACTCCCCGGAGATTATTCTTTCCCACCAATCATTATTTTTAATGTACCAGTCAATTGTATGTTTTATAGCTTCCTTGAATAAATAATCAGGTTTCCAGTTTAATTCTTTTTTTATTTTACCGGAATCAATAGCATACCTTCGGTCATGTCCCGGCCGGTCCTTCACGTATTCAATAAGACTTTCCGGTTTATCAAGATAATCCAGTATTAATTTTATTATTTCAATATTAGGCATTTCATTACTTGCACCGATATTATATACTTCACCGGGTTTCCCTTTTTCGAAGACAAGATTAATAGCTTTATTATGATCGTGAACAAAAATCCAGTCTCTTACATATAATCCATCACCATACACAGGTAATTTTTTATTATTTAAAGCATTTATTATCATTAATGGAATGAGCTTTTCGGGAAATTGAAAAGGGCCATAATTATTTGAACACCTTGTAATTGTAATAGGTAAAGCATAAGTATGATAGAAGGATAACGCCATTAAATCTGCTGAAGCTTTACTGGATGAATACGGACTGTTTGGTGAAAGTGGAGTATGCTCGGTAAAGGACCCTTCCCCCCCAAGACTTCCATATACTTCATCAGTAGAAACCTGGATAAATTTCTCCACTTCAAATTTCCTGGAAGTCTCCAGCAATACATTTGTACCTATAACATTAGTTTTGAAAAATATTTCAGAACCTAAGATACTTCTGTCTACATGAGATTCAGCAGCAAAATTAATCACGTATTTTATTTTATACTTTTCAAAAACTTCACTTACTATTTTGCTGTCTGTAATATCTCCTTTAACAAAAGTATATCTGCTTTTCTTTTCAGATGCTTTAAGATTTTCAAGATTGCCTGCATAAGTTAAATTATCAAGGTTAACTATATCATAATCATCTTTTTCGTCCAGGGTTTGATTTATGTAATTACTCCCTATAAAACCGGCTCCCCCGGTGACTAAAATATTTTTCATTGAACTCCTATAATGAGAAAAATCCTACAAAAATACCTGTTTGGATATAAAAGCTATTTCCATTTAATGCGGAAGGAACATCAGAAAAACTAATGTCGTTGTCTATCTTCCAGCTGTTTGCAAATGTTAATTGATAACCTCCGCCGATCCTGAAAATCATAAACCTGAGAAAAGGGATATCAACATTAACAGTCGGAGTAAAAAACCAGAAATTATTTTTAATTGTCCTGTGTGTATTTATCTGAGGAGCAGCAAGATTATCCCATAAATTATTCCAGGAAAAAGATCCTGTATTCTGATAAACATCAATCTGCATGCTTCCCCCGCCAATTACCGCACCTAAAGATATTCCAAAAGTTCTAACGAACGGAAGAGTATATTCAATAGTTACACCACCCCCTCCAAGTGAATAATCAACCTCTTTGTTTATAAGATACTGGACAGAATTTATATTGGATATTTTATCAAGCAAATCAGGAAATGATTCAGAACCTGAAACAGATTTTGATCCTCCGAATCCCATCCCGCCCACTCTTAAATTTTTAATAAACCCAAGATAAATAAATCCTGCGCCGCCGGTTGTAAAAAAACCGCTGTTAGAAAATTCAGGGATTCCAAACTGCTTAATTTTTGTGTTTAATTCATCAAATTTCGGAAAGATCCATCCCGGAGTAAAGCCGCCGCCGCCGCCAAACGGAGCATCATAATATCTCGCTTCCTGAGCAGATATAATTGAGCTGAAGCCTAGTAATATAAGGATTGCTGTAAATATTGTTAATTTTTTCATATTCTTACTTACATAGCGCATAAAACCTTCGATGTCACTGCTTTAGATCTTAAAGGTTTTTAAAAGTACATTTAAAGTTTTGTATAATGCGCGTTATTATTTTTTTATGAAGGTATAAATTTACCAAAGTGAGTAAAAAAAGCAAATGTATTTAAATAATTATAATTATTACTGTTTGCTGTATTTTGTATTTGCCTGTGAATGTAATTTAACGTTTGTTTTTCTGCTTTATTGTTATATTGCTGAATTATTAAATTATTATTGTTAATTACCAGATTATGGAACTTTCCCGGGTGAAGAAATAAAGCAATTCAACAATCTACTTCAATTTAAATTATTAATAAAAAAATAAGAGAATTATATTTATGAAAATTTTAATTACAGGAGGAAGCGGATTACTCGGACAATATTTGAATATTGAACTATCGGAAGAGAATGAAATATTAACTATTTATCATGAACATTCAGGTAACTGCAATGAGTTTAATTCATTAAAAGCTGACATAAAAGATTTTAATACAATGAGGGAAGTTATTCAGGAATTCCGGCCGGATATAGTAATTCATGCAGCAGCTGTTTCAACCCCCCAGCTCTCCGAGGATTTATCTGCAAAGGAAGTATATAGAACGAATGTTAACGCCACAAAAATTATTGCTGAAGAATGTGAAAGAAAAAATATAAAATTAATTTATCTTTCAACTGACCTGGTTTATGCAGGCTACCGGGGTTCAATGTTAACTGAAAATTCTAAATTGATTCCGGTTTCACTTTATGCGGAAACAAAATTAATGGGAGAAACAAAAATTCAGGAAGTGTTTGATAATTATATCATCTTGAGAACAGCTTTGCTTTATGGTTTCGGATTAAACCATTCAAAATGCCATTTCCATGAAATGTATAAAAAATTAAAAGAGAATAAGAATGTTAATCTTTTTACTGATCAATACAGAACTCCTCTTTCATTATTTGATGCCGCAAGAATAATCTCTGCCGTAACAAAACTGCAAACAAAAGGAGAAATTATTAATTTCGGAGGAGTAGAGAGAGTTTCACGATTTGAATTGGGAGAAATTCTCTGCGAGACTGCAAACCTGGATAAATCTTTACTTGAAAAAATTACTATGGATGATATTCCCGGCTTATCCAAGGTAGAAGATGTTTCAATGAATACCGATAAGCTTCATTCATTCGGTATTATACAGAAAAATATTGAAGATTCGATAAATGAAATTTTAAATACTTAAGTGCCAGCCACTTTAAAAGTGACCGGCACTTGCTCAATTATTGTAAAATTATATGTCCCAATTTGTCGCGTTTGGTTTTCAGATACCGGGCGTTAACCTCGTTAGGCTGAATTTCTATTGGAACTCTTTCCACTATTTCCAGCCCGTAACCTTTTAACCCTACAATTTTCTTAGGATTATTAGTTAATAATCTTATTTTCTTTACACCTAAATCGAGAAGGATTTGTGCACCGATCCCGTAATCTCTTAAATCAGCTTTAAAGCCCAAAGCCTCATTTGCTTCAACAGTATCTTTTCCATCATCCTGAAGCTGGTAAGCCAGAATTTTATTCTTTAAACCGATACCTCTCCCTTCTTGTCTCATATAAACAAGTATCCCAGTCCCTGTCTCTTCTATCTGGTCAAGGGCCGCATTTAACTGATCATGACAATCACATCTCAAAGAATGAAAGACATCGCCGGTTAAACATTCCGAGTGCATTCTAACGAGAACGGGAACTTCGGGATCTATTTTACCTTTAACAAGAGCAATCTGCTTTTTATTATCAACAAGACTCATGTAAAGATTTAATCTGAATTTACCGTGAGCAGTTGGAAAATCTATATCAGTAATTTTCTCGATTAGCTTTTCTTTTTGAAGCCTGAATTTAATTATAGCCTGTACAGTAATAATTTTCAGACCGAACTTCTCAGCAATTTTCTGAAGATCAGGGACTCTTGCCATTTCACCATTTTCATGCAGAATTTCGCAGAGAACCCCGGCAGGTTTTAAACCGGCTGATTTACACAGATCAACTGCAGCTTCGGTATGACCAGCCCTTCTTAAAACACCTTCATCAAAAGCACGCAGAGGGAAAATATGCCCCGGTCGAGCAAAATCTTCTGCTTTTGAGTTTTGATCAATTATTTTTTTTATTGTTAGAGCTCTGTCAACAGCAGATATTCCGGTGCTTGTTCCTTTAATAGCATCAACGGTTACAGTAAACTGCGTCCCGTGCAATGCTGAATTAGCATCAACCATAAGAGGCAGGCCTAAAGAATCTAATTTATTCCCGGTAACTGCAACACAAACCATTCCTCTACCATGAGTAATCATAAAATTTACTATATCAGGAGTAACATATTCTGCCGCACAAACGAAATCCCCTTCGTTTTCCCGATCTTCGTCATCAACAATAATTATTACTTTACCGTTTTTTATTTCTTCAATAGCTTCTTCAACAGTACAAAACATTGTTTCACCCCAATTTTTTCTAATTATGGATTAAAAAATAAATAAAATCCAAGGTAATTTCAGCTTAAAAACTATGACTTAATTTTCTTTAGTTGAAACCACCGAGGTAACTGCAGAACGTTCAAATTTCAGTTTAACATTATCTCCGACCTGGAGAAGAACAGTTTTTTCATCAATACCTGCAATTACGCCATGCAATCCGCCGTTGGTAATAACTTTATCACCTTTTTGAATATTTGATAACATTTTTTCTCTTTCTTTGGCTCGTTTCTGCTGCGGCCTGATGATCATAAAGTAAAAGATCAGGAAGATAGCACCAAACATTATAATAGTGCTGACAAAACTTCCTCCCCCTCCGCTGCCTGAGGGAGCCATTGCTATAATTGTATTCAATTAATCCTCCGTATTGTTTTTTCTTTCATTAGATATTTTTTTAATTATTTCCGATTTCCAATTTAAAAAAGAACCGTCAATTATTCTTTTCCTGGCTTCTTTAACAAGATTTAAATAAAAATAAAGATTATGTATGCTTGCCAATTCGAGAGCAAGAATTTCCTTTGCGATAAATAAATGTCTTAAATATGCACGTGAATAATTTCTGCAGGTATAACATCCGCAATTTTTATCTATTGTATTAAAATCATCTTTATATTTGGAATTCCTCATTGAAAGTATCCCTTCAGAAGTAAAGAGGTAGGAATTCCTTGCGTTTCGTGTCGGCATCACGCAGTCAAACATATCTATTCCTCTTTCAATTGCCTCGAGAATATTCTCCGGTCTCCCTACTCCCATAAGGTACCTGATTTTATTATCTGGCATAAAATCAGTAGTAAAATCAACCATCTCATACATGGTTCCGGTAGGTTCTCCTACTGCCAAACCACCGATTGCATAACTGTCAAAATCCAGATTTGTAATATCAGCTGCAGATTTTTCTCTCAAATCTTTGTAAACACTTCCCTGTATAATACCGAATAGAAACTGTGCATACCCGTATAGTGGTTTTGAATTGTCGAAAGCTTCTTTATTTAATACTGCCCACTCTGAAGTTAGTTTTGCGGAATTTTTTGCATATTCATAGTCACATGGGAAAGGTGTACATTCATCGAGCGCCATCATGATATCGGAACCAATACTCCTCTGGATCTCAATTACTTTCTGAGGAGTAAAAAAATGCTTGGAGCCGTCAAGATGAGAACGAAACTCTACACCATCTGATTTAAGCTGCCGGAGCTCAGACAAGCTAAACACCTGGTAACCGCCGCTGTCAGTTAAAACCGGCTTTTCCCAATTCATAAATTTATGCAAACCACCGGCTTTTTCAAGAATTTCTGTCCCAGGCCTTAAATAAAGATGATAAGTATTTGAAAGAACGATTTCTGCCTTAATGTCGTATTCTAATGAATCTTTTTTTACGGCTTTCACCGTACCCTGTGTACCGACAGGCATAAAAATAGGTGTCTCTACTTTTCCATGATCTGTATTAAAATATCCGGTCCTGGCTTTGCAATTTAAATCTTTACTTTCAACAACAAAATTTAGCAAATTTTCCTATATATTTTTCACAAATCAATTAATTTTAGTGACACAAATTTAAGGTAAATTTTATTCAAGTACTATAGTTTTATTGTTATATTGATTTATTGCTGAAAGAGATAAGCAAAAATATTTAAGAAAGTATGATAAAAATCTTTTTAATTAGAAAATAAATATTTTTCTTAAACGCTGCCATTCCCGGAAGAACCTGCAATTTAACAATATAACAATTCAGCAATTAAAGGAAGCTACTTCAGAGAAAAAACAGGTTCAATATTAACGGTAAGCCGGACCATATCTATTCGGGTTTGTGCTGCCCTTGCAATAAGAATATTAAAATTATTTATTGAAATATTTTCTCCCTGGGCGGGAATTCTGCCTAAATTATAAGAAATATATCCCCCGATTGTTTCATAATCTCCTTCCGGGATTGCAATATTGTACATTTCATTAATAAAATCTATTTCAACTTTACCGCTTATAATATATTCATTAGGCCCAATTCTTTTGCAAATATCTTCTTCTATATCATATTCATCCTCAATTTCGCCAAATAATTCTTCAATAATGTCTTCCATAGTAACTATTCCGGCAGTACCTCCGAATTCATCTATAACAACAGCAATAGAAACACGTTTAGTTAAAAATTCATTCAGCATTTCAAAGCTTTTCTTTGTTTCCGGGACAAAGATAACTTCCCTTAAAATGCTCCCGATATTTGAAGGATTTTTAAAAATATCGTTGGCATAGATAACTCCTTTAATATTATCCAGATTATCTTCATATACAGGAAGCTTAGAATAACCTGATTCAATAAATGTATTAAGGACTTTATTTATATCCTGGTCAATTTCTATCCCTGTAATATCTGTTCTGGGTCTCATTGCTTCATATACGCGCTGTTCGCTTAAATCAAACACTTTGCTTATAATATCACTTTCAGTTTTGTTTACTTTTCCGGCAGCATGGCTTTCCTTAACCAGCGATTCGATATCTTCTTTACTAAACAGATATCTTAAATTTTCTTCGCTTACGTTAGAAGACTGGGTTAAAAAAGATGAAAAAGAAGAAGTTACTTTTATGAAAGGATACAGGATAAAGTATAGGATTCTTAAAGGGAAAGCAGAAATTAAGATTACCCTGTCTGCCAGTTCTCTTGATAAATATTTAGGTAGTAATTCACCAAAGATCAGGAGAAAAAAAGTCGATATTAATAAAATTAAAATTTCATGAAAGCCAAATGCAGCAGCTAATATTATTGTACTTATCGATGCAAAAGCAATATTAACAATATTATTCCCGATTAAAATAACAGAAAAAAATTCCTGCGGCTTGTTTTCAAAGAAATAAGCATTTTTTGCTGCAAGTTCATTCTTCCTGGCGCGTATTTCGATTTTAATTTTACTTGCCACTACATAAGCCATCTCGGAGCCTGCAAAGAATCCGCTTATAATTATTAACAATATCAGAAATAAAAATTCAGAAAACATGGCTGCTAAATACTAAATGTAAGAAATGATGGAATTTTGGATTCCTTCCATACCGTGGAATTCGAATTTTCGGTCATCCTAATTAACAATTTTATATATAATTAATATGCTGAATAAAATATACAACAAAATATTAAATATCATAGGGAGATCACTAATAAGAATTTTAGAAGTATTTTCGCCCTGGGCATTCATATAAACCAGGTACATATATCTGAAAATTCCAAACACTACAAAAGGAGTAGTAAAAATTAATTTATCCGTACCAAAAACTGATACGGTCCTTATTGCCACAGAATAAAGGGCATAACAAATGATAACTCCTGCGGCTGCGACTGTTGCCATCTGATCTAAAAACGTTAATGAATATTCGGAAAGTACTTTTCTTGTAGATTTCTTTTCAACCAAGGTAAGCTCGGAATGTCTTTTCATCACACCCAGGAATAAAGATATAAACATTGTTGTTAATATAAGCCAGCTTGATATTTCAACATTTATAACAGCTGCACCGGATATTATTCTAATCATAAAACCGGCTGCTATACTGAAGATATCAATTATAACAATATTTTTTAATTTGAAAGAATAAAAAATATTTAAAATAATGTAGGTTAATAAAAAGGCATCAAAAGATAAATTAAAAAACGGGAGAAAAATTAAAACGATTACAGATACTATAACTGCAGAAATAGAAGCAGATTTTTTTGAGATTTTTCCCGAAGGCAGCGGCCTGGTTCTTTTTACCGGATGCTCCCTATCGGATTCTATATCAATAATATCATTAATTATGTAAACAACACTGGAAGCAAAACAAAATTCAAAGAATCCAGCTATAACAATAAAAAGCAGATCATAATTGAAAAGATTTTTTGAAAATACAAGAGGGACAAAAATAAAAATATTTTTTATCCATTGATGGAGACGGAATAGCTTAAAATATTCCTTCATTAAAAAACTGCAGCCTCTTCGTATGTTCCGAAAATTACTTTCATTTCGTTCACCATTTCGCCAAGTGTAACATAATTCCTGGCAGCCTTTATGAGCACGGGCATCAGATTTTTCCCGTTTTCAGATGCATCTTTTATTTCTGCAAGACTCTCTTTTACATAATTTTGATTACGGCTTTGCTTTAATTCAGCCAGATTCTTTTTCTGCTTAATTTCTACTTCAGGAGATATAAGCAAAATAGGTATATCGATTTTTTCATCCTTTTCAACGAACTCATTTACACCGACGATGAACTTTTCCTTTCTTTCAACTTCCTTCTGATACCTGTAAGCCGAATCAGCAATTTCTTTTTGAAAATATCCTGTTTCAATTGCAGGAATTACACCGCCCATTGAATCAATTTGTTCAAAGATCTCGTTTGTCTCTTTTTCCATTCTGGCAGTCAGAGACTCAACGAAATAACTTCCTGCAAGAGGATCTATCGTATTTATAACACCCGTCTCATAAGCAATTATCTGCTGAGTTCTTAGGGCGATTTTTACTGCTTTTTCACTTGGTAAAGCCAGCGTTTCATCCATAGAATTAGTATGAAGCGATTGAGTTCCTCCCAATACTCCAGCTAAAGCCTGAAATGCAGTACGTATGATATTGTTTTCCGGCTGCTGTGCAGTTAAAGTGCACCCTGCCGTCTGCGTGTGAAAACGCAGCCACCATGAACGCGGGTTTTTTGCACCGTATTTTTCCTTCATCCTTTTTGCATATATTTTTCTTGCAGCCCTGTATTTTGCTATTTCTTCAAAAAAATCTAAATGAGAATTAAAGAAGAACGAAATTCTCGGGGCAAAACTATCGATATCCATTCCCCTTTCAATGCATGCTTCTATATATGCAAAACCATCGGCGAGAGTGTAAGCTAATTCCTGAACTGCAGTAGACCCGGCTTCACGAATATGATACCCGCTGACAGAAACCGGGTTCCAGAGCGGAACCTCTTTCTGGCAGTATTCAATCATATCAACTATTATCCGCATTGACGGATTAGGAGGATAGATGTATTCTTTCTGAGCAATATATTCCTTTAAAATATCATTCTGAAGAGTTCCTCTTAAATCCTTAAAATCAATCCCCTGCTTTTCTGCTACAGCCAAATAAAACGCAAATATTATAGCAGCAGGAGAATTTATTGTCATGGAAGTAGATACTTTATTCAAAGGAATTTTATCAAACAGCACTTCCATGTCTTTCAGAGATGATACGGCAACACCGCAAATACCAACCTCGCCTTCACTTAGTTTAGCATCCGCATCCCAGCCCATAAGGGTAGGAAGATCAAATGCAACAGAGAGACCTGTCTGCCCTTTGTTCAATAAATAATGGAAACGTTCATTAGTATCTTCCGGAGAGCCAAAGCCGGCAAACTGTCTCATTGTCCATATTTTTCCCCTGTATCCGTTTTCATGAATTCCTCTTGTGTACGGATATTCACCGGGAAAGCCTATATCACTTAAATAATTAATATTTTCAATATCATCGGGACCATATAAAACTTTTACATCTTCTCCGCTAACTGTTGTAAATTTCATTCCCGTATTTTTTGAATTATTTACACGTGATAAGAACATTTCTTTTCTTTTAATATATTCTTCCGACATCATAATTACCTCACATCCTTTAGTTCTTTTGAAACTATCTATAAAATCTACCTTTTGGGCGGTATAAAATTGTTTCTAATTTACTTATAAAACTATTTATTATCTGCTGAATTTTATTAAAATTTTATTTCAGGAAGTTCTGCCGAATCTCCTATCGAATTCATCTAAAGATATCTTAACAACTATTGGTCTGCCGTGCGGACAGACATAAGGCATTGAAGTAGCAAACAGCTGATCGATCAGTAAACGCATTTCTTTATCACTTAATTTATCTCCTGCTTTAATTGCTGTTTTACAAGAATAAGATTTTGCAATATTATCTCTCTCTTCCAGCTTCTTTTCTCTCTGGTTAGAAGAATATTCTTCGATCAATTCAATCAAAATTTTTTCTTCAGAACCGCTCTTAACATCATCGGGAACACCCTCAATTACTATAGTATTTTTACTGAAGAACTTTATTTCAAATCCTAATTTAATTAAATACGGATTAATTTCTTTAATGATTTCAAATGTTCCCGGGTCCAGTTCCATTGTTTTAGGAAACAGTAATTGCTGGGAAAAAGGAAGATTTGCCTCAAATCTTTTTAAAGCTTTTTCATAAAGAATTCTTTCATGGGCAACATGCTGATCAATAATCATCAAGCCTGTCTTTATCTGTGATAATATGTATTTATTATGAAGCTGAATGATGAAAGTAGTTTCATCTTCCGTCTTAACTTCTTCCGAATATTTAATATTTTTCCCGGTATTTTCTGTCAGGTCCTTACTTTCAGCATCTTTTCTATCCTGCCGGTTAAACGGGTAAGCGGTTTGGCTTGAGACCGGCTTTTCTATTTCATCGGGAATTGCACTGAAAATTAAATCAATCTCTTTATCGGAAAAATTTGTTTTTGCATAAGACTTTTTTTCGGTGAAGTCAGGTCTGTCCGAGAAATCCCCTTTTTCAGTTCTATTGAAGCTGTGAACTTTCAGCTTCTCAGTCTGTTCGGTTGTTTCAGTAAAGGAGATTGAAGGTACAAGATCATGCGTCCCGAGGCTCTTTTTAATTACAGCAAGAACAAAATTATAAACATCTCTTTCATCCTCGAATCTTACCTCCAGTTTTGAAGGATGCACATTTACATCAATTCTTTTAGGATCTATATCAAGAAACAAAATAAAAAACGGATAATCACCTTTTTCAAGGATATTTTCATAAGCAGTAAATACGGCATGGTTTATCTGCCTGCTTAAAACAAAACGGGAATTTAAAAACAGGTACTGCTCACCTTTACTCTTTTTTAAGAGAGCCGGCTTGCCGATATATCCGTACAAAGATATAAAATCGGTTCTTTCTTCAACCGGGATTAAGGCGTCGAGCATATTATCCGCAAAAACCTGTTCTACTCTTTTTTCAAGATTCCCCGCAGTATAATTAAATATCAAATCATCATTATTATAAAGCTTGAAATTAAGATCAGGGTGGCTTAACGTGATCTTATTAAACGTATCAATTATATGCTTTAATTCTGTTGCATCGGTTTTTAGGAAATTTCTCCTGGCCGGAATATTATAAAAAAGATTTTTTACTGAAATAGAAGTTCCTTTTGGAAAAGATCCTTTTTCCTTAATAATACTTCCGGTTTCTTCATTCCTTATATAAGTTCCCAGCTCTTCATCCTTAGTCTCTGTTTTTATCTCGACCTGGCTAACTGACCATATAGAACTTAATGCTTCTCCTCTGAATCCGAGAGTTGAAATAGCCTCAAGATCTTCATAGCTGAAGATTTTACTGGTTGCATGCTTTTGAATACAAATGACAGCATCATCTTCATTCATTCCTATCCCGTTATCGACTACCTGGATAAGTGATTTACCTGCCCTTTTTACGATCAATTCTACAGTATCGGCACCTGCATCGATAGAATTTTCCATGAGCTCTTTTACAACCGATTCGGGGCGTTGTACAACTTCTCCTGCAGCAATTTTACTTGAGATGTTTTCGGGAAGTATTTTTATACGATTATCGGTCATTAGCACTGCTCTTCTCTCTGTCCTTGGGTATAGGATATACAGCAATATGTATTCTTGTAAGGCTGATCATTAATTCTTTTTAGATTTATTTTGTTTAATTGTAATATCTACATATTTAATATAACCATTCAAAATTATTTTTGCAGAATCACACTTCCCTCCTCACATAATAAAAAACCTCAAACTGTTCTCTTTTATCTGTTTTCACGATATTCCATTCAAATTTATCGAATTCAGGGAAAAATACATCGCCTTTGGATTCAAAATCCATAATAGAGATTATCATTTCATCGGCAAAACTAATTGCCTGTTTATAAATTTGACCACCGCCTATTATAAAAATTTTATCCTGGTTTGACGATTCAAAATAATCAACTGCTTTTTGTAAGCTGTGAAAAATTTTTACCTCTTCAAAAGGAACTTTATAATCCGGATTATTTGTAATGACCACATTCAATCTTCCTTTAAGCGGTTTGCCTAGAGTATCAAAAGATCTTCTTCCCATTATAATAGGAAAGCCGAGAGTAGTATTTTTGAAATGCTGGAATTCTTCCTTCACATGCCACGGCATTTCGCCGTTTGATCTTCCAATAACTCCGTTTTTAGCAACTGCGGAGATAATAATTTTTTTCAAACAGCAACCTCGAACTTTATCTTATCATGATACTGATAATTAATAAGTTCAAAATCATCAAATACAAGTTCATCAATCGGTTTTTTTTCTATCTTTAATTGCGGGAGAGGAAGCGGTTCACGTTTTAGCTGTTCTTTTAAACCTTCAAGATGATCATATCTTTCATTCGGAGTTCCCTTTTCCCCGACATAAATATGAGCATCAATTATTGTATGTGCAAAAAATCCCAAATCAAGATTAACTTCCTGTGCAATTATCTGAGTTAAAATAGAGTAAGCAGCCAGATTAAACGGAATTCCGAGTGCTATATCACCGGACCGCTGGGTTAAATGACAATTTAATTTACCGTCATTAACATTGAAAGCAAAACTGTAATGGCACGGCGGCAGTTTACTTTTAGTTGCATTTCCCGGTTCCCATGCGGTTACTACTAATCGTCTGCTGTAAGGTTTTCTTTTCAATTCATCAATTACATATTTAATTTGATCAACTTCTTCAACATTCCAATTTCCGTTTTTATCCTTTTGTGCGCTCGGGAAATGTCTCCAATAATAACCGTAGGCAGTTTCAAGGTTTCCCTTTTCATCGGCCCATGCATTCCAGATTTTAGTATGTTTCTGAAGATTCCTGATATGGTTTTCCCCGGATAAATACCACAAAACTTCATACAGCAATGATTTCCACTCCATCTTTTTTGTAGTTATAAGAGGAAATCCATTTGAAAGGTCAACTCTATAAAATGCGCCAAAATATGAAATTGTATCTATACCTGTTCGTGATGGTTTTCTTGTACCTTCTTCCATAACAAGTCTAACAAGATCTAAATACTGCTTCATTTAAATCCTTTTTTAATTAAAAATAAATTGATGTAATCGGGTTTAATTTAATAAATTTTAAGGCTGGATAAAATAATAAATTTAAAGCTTGGTTTCCTAAAAATTTTGCACTTTTAATATCAATCTGAATTCAATACGTTCCTAATTTCTTTGCAGGCTAATTCAATCCCCTTCGCAAAATTTTTGATTGATTCTTCTTTTGAAGAGAAATATTTCTGAAGTTCAATAGAGTAAACTTTTTCATTTAAACTTTCTTTAACTTTTTTATCAATCTTTCCGCAGACAAGGAAAATCCTTTTGGCTGATTCTTTAAATTCTTCGATTATAATTCCTGTCCCTTTTTCCATTAAGCTTTGATGATCAAAAAACCCTTCACCTGTCACTATATAATCAATATCATCTTTTAGTCTTATTATGCCTAAGTCTTTAAGGATAAATTCCTTAGCATATTTTACTTCAGAATTTAAAAATATAGACAGACCTGCCGCTAATCCGCCGCCGGCACCCGATAATATATCAGCCGAATCAACCATGCCCATTTTTATCAGAATATTAATAATATTGCTAAAACCTTTTTCAATTATCTGTAATTGTTCATCACTTGCACCTTTTTGTTTTCCGAAAGTCAAAGTTGCTCCCCGTTCACCAAGCAAATCATTCCTAACATCAACAACTGCAATAATTTGAAACGGCATCTTTTGTTTTGTCCATTCTATTCTGTTTACCTTATAGTAATTTACCGGCTTTATTTCTAATTCTTTATCATTTTCAAAAAGCTTTAATCCAAAACGGGAGCACACTCCAAGCCCTAAATCATTCGTTCCCGTTCCCCCGATTCCAATATATATTTTATCGACATTAAGATTTTTATTCTCCACTTCTTCTATAATGATTTTAAGCAAATCACCTAATCCTTTGGAATTTATTTCTCCCGGATTTCTTTTGTTCTCAGGTATTACTTTTAATCCTAATATTTCTGCAGATTCAATGTATAAAATAGAATTTATGCTTTCATAACCTACTCGAATTTGCATTATAGAATCATCGTAACTATTTGTTATATTGTATTTAAACAGCTTTAATCTATAATTTTCATTGCATATATTTAAAAAGGAATCACCACCGTCAGATATTGGCTTTTCAACAATATCAAATCTATCATCATTAAGATATTTTATAAATAGTCTTGCTGCTTCGACTGAATTTGCTGCTTCTTTATATGCATTAGGAGCGACCAAAACTTTCATTAAATTCACCTCGATTTATTGGTCAGGGTATGAGGTATAAAAGAAAATAATCAAACATTTTATCTATCAATATTTTGTTATCAATGTATAATTTCCAGGACTTTTTTGTATATCTTTTCAGCGTCAATTCCACCTTCTCCATCAAAGGTACATTTTTGCGGGTCACCGGAGCATTTTATTCTGCAATACCCTTCCGAGGGCATTATTATATAAGACTCATTTCCTAATGGACCCCAAAGCTGAGGAGAACATGCTGTTAATGGAGAAAACAATGAAAGTGTTTTTATTTTCAATGCTGAACAGATATGCATTGGTCCCGTACTTGCAGAAATCAATAAATCAAGGGCCGCAAAAGTTACTAAAGATTCTCTTAAGGAATTATTTATATTAGGATATTCAACACCTTCAATGTTTTTCAATTCATCCGGGGGATCTAAATCTGTAACTATAGTATTTATTCCTTTTGTATGCAGTAAAAGCTCTATTAGTCTTCGATATTCCCCGGGAGTGATATTGGGAGCGGACTTACCGCTTGTAGAATTTATTCCAATTAATAATTCACCATTACGACATATATTTCTTTTAAATTCTAATGCTGCTTTATTTTCTTCCTCATTTAAGAATATTTCTGGTTCTATCGATTGAGGTTCAATTCCGATTTTTCTTACCGTATCAAGACAATAGTCGGCTTCATGCCGAAGCGGAATATATTTATATCTAAAAACACTTTTAGTATTAGAAATGAACTGATAAAATTTATAACCTACGCCGATTCTATATTTTATTCCGCTGAAAAACAATATCCAGTTAAGTTTTTCCTGTGGAAGCAGCATAAAGGCATGAGTAAAAGAAAACTTTCTCAGCTTCTTAATAAATAAACCAGGAATTATACTCTCATCATATAAAATAATTTCATCAATATAAGGATTGTTAACACAAATATCTTTCGTATACTCCCTTAACATAACAGCAATAAAGCTATCAGGATACCTATTCTTAATTTCTCTTGGAATCGGGGTAGATAAGACAACATCCCCTATTCTATCAGGCCGGCAAATCAGAATTCTTAACTGTGACTTTTCCTTTTCCATAACAGCAATAAAATACTTTAACTATTTTGATTTTATTTTTTCAACAACCTTAGCATAAACTTCAGAAGTATCTCCGGCAATTTTATTCCAGAGAAAATTATTTTTAATATAATCTTTCAGATTTTCATCTTTTGGTTTGCCAAGACTTTTTTCAATTGAATTTTTGATTGACTCTACGGAATAAATATCAGGATATAATGCCATATCCTTAAAGTATTCTTTAGTTCCGCCAAATGGAGTTATGACAATTTTTGCTCCTGCCAATCCGGCTTCAAGAGCAGCGATACCAGGAGTTTCAAACTGCGACGGGAGCACAAAAGTATCACAAGCAGCGTATGCAGACGCCAGCAGCGGATCATCGTTTTCTAAAGCATCAACTAAAATAATATTTTGATTTTTCTTAATTTCAGACAGGATATCCTTCCCTTCTCCTGCTTCATCAATATTCCCGATAATTACTGCCGGATGATTTATCTGCTTCAAAGCACTGACTAATGCGAGACCGTTTTTTCTCTTAAATCCCAGATGACCTACGCACAATATAAAATCTTTTACTCCATATTTTTTTTGAAAAATACCGGGATCACCGGATAAAAATCTATCTGAAACTCCATTGTGAACAACACGAAATTTTGCTCCCGGTATCGACAAACCTTTTGATAGTATTTCAGCTTCAGAATTAGTATTTGGTAAAACAATTTCAGACCAACTGCAGATATCTTTGATAATTCCATAGTCAAACCAGATCCCCCTTGCAATTTTCCTGGTAAATCTCTCTAATGAATTTATATTCTTTATAAATTTATATGAATGATTTGAAAAGAATACGGGTTCAACAACATAATTAATCTTTTTATCTTTTAATGTTCTTACCAGTCCGAAAACAGCAAAATTCGCCCCGACAAGGTGTACAATATCATAATCAGACAGCTTCTGCTCGGGATTCCACATATCAAAGAAATCAACTTTGTGGCCGAGTAACTCAAGATTATATTTGGTTTCTTTTATTTTAATAAACGGACCGCCGCCGGTCAAAGCAACGGCAGGATATGTAGCAAAACAAATTTTCATTGTTTTAATTTTCTTATTGTTCCGATAATATCGTACTTAATCATCTGGAATGTTTTTTTTCTGAGTTCATGCGGATTAATAGATAATTGCAATTCATCTTTCTTTTCCTCAGCTTTAATTTTTTCATTCCTGATTGCGGATAAAATAAATCTTTCTCCTGAAGGATAAACCGCCATAAATCTGATAGATTCATCTGAATTTTCTGCAGATATAAAAATCTCACCATCTTTCTCTTCAGCATTCCATTTAACACTTATTCTTTTCTTCCACCATTCAGCATATTCGGAAAAATTTAATATAGGAATTTTTCGGTTCAATGAATCATTTCTGATAGAATAATTTCTGTTATAAGAATTAATCTTTTCAAAAATTTTTTCAAAAACATTTAATCTCTTCTCAAAAGGGTGTGTATAGAATACAATGGGTTCATCCAGAAATAGTTTTTGTTCAACAATACTAAAGAAATATTTTATCATATTTTCTTCCGAATGCCCTCCCCAATGTAGTCTTCCAGCACTAACAGGATGAATCGGGATCTGTAAAGCTTTTGAAAAGGATGAATTATAAAAAGGATAAAGCGGCAATGTATCATATGCAAAGCCGAATTCGGAAGAATAGAAAAAATTAAAATTGTCTGCTGCTTTAGCTATGGTTTTATTCCATTCTCCATAAGGAGCAGCATATCCTTCCGGTTTAATACCTGCGTTTTCTAAAATCGTTAATCCTTTTTTTATATTTTCTACATTTTTTTTATAGCTCAAAAAATTTTTATGTCTGAAACAGTGATAGGAAATTTCCTGCTTCTTTAAATTTAAAAATAATTCTATCCTGTCTTGAGAAGATTTTGTTTCTACAAACCATGTTGCAGGAATATCAAAATCCTGAAGTAAATTATTTAATGAATTGATTTCTTCTTCCGTACCCATATCGGTATCAATCCTGAAGCTGAAAATATTTCTTGCTCCATCTGGAAAGAACCATAAATGAACAAATGGTAAACCTTTTTTGTGAAACAGATACTTTATAGCTTTTTGAATATGAATTCTGATTATTCCTTTTGATACTGCTGCAACCCTTTCGGATGTAAATTGGCTGCTGAACTCCGAATAGAAGTTTTTTCTTATTGTTCTATTATCATGGATTAATGAAGTGAATCCTTCGGGAAAAATGATAAGGTTCCCCTTTCCGATCGAAGTTGTTAAAACAGATCTTGTTTTCTCCTGATCATCGAGATGATTACCATTTGCCGGGATTTTACAGTGTTTGTATAAATCGCAGACTAAATAGTTATTAAAGAGTTTATCAGATTCGGAATAAAGAAATTTTATATAAGATAATTTCAGACTAATTTTAAATACTGCACGTGCATTCTCTGCTTCACAGATTACCGCTCCTCCTTCTGCAGTATAATCATATAATTTTTTTCTGTCTGTTTTTGTTAATGATGCAGAAGAAATAATAATAACGGCAAAATCATTTAAATTAATATTTTCAACTGAATTGATTTCTACGAAAGGAATTCCTATCTGGGTAAGAATTGTTATCCAGCCGGGGGTAAGTTTTGTTATTCCAACCGATAATTTCAGAGCAGCACCCTTTTTATAAATTTAATTTCTTCAGCACTAAAGCCGGTTAATATAAGTATTAAAGGAAAACAGATAATTAAAATTATGAACAATTTAATAAGAAGTGAGATTTTTATAAACAATAAAACCGGGAGAATTATAATATATGTCCCGGCGATTGGCGTGAACAGATTCCTTAGAATTTTTATTTTAATATGCTGTTTTAATTTTATAGCCATATAAAGCAGAACAGAAATTTCAAAAAAAACTAAAGCCAGAGCGACACCGGGGACAGATAGATAATCATAAAGCACTATTGAAGAAGCTACAAAGATAACGGCTCCGATCGAAAGTGCAATTGTATAAATGTTTTCTTTATTCATCCCGATTATAGTAAAGCTGAATACAGAATTAATCAGAGTAAATGTAAAATAGCCAGTTAAAAGCTGAAATATAATCACTGAATCGATGAATAATTTTCCGAAAACCAATGTTATTATAAATTTGCCCCCTACAATTTCTATTAATCCAATTGTCAGAGAAAATGCAACTACTATTTTTAATATTGAATTAAATATTTCTTCCAGCTTTTCAGGATAATTACTTATGCAATTAATTATTTTCGGAAAAAAAAGCGCATTAAACACTCTGTCAAAAGTGAGAAAAAGGATAATAATTTTGAAGGCTGCACTATAAATACCAATATTCGTGTTTGTGGTTACAATTCCTAGATATATTACAGGAAAAGAGACAGCTAATCCAGCAATTATCGAAGCTAAGCTTAAAGATATGGATTCTCTAACTACCGGTATAAAATTAAAATTACTGAATTTTATTTTAGCTTTATTACCTGATTTATTAAAAACCAGCCATAAAATAATTGAATTTACTACGCCTCCTAAAATCCAGCCGACAGCAGTTAATAAAGTATCCTTTTCTGAATTTACAAAGATTATAAGAAAAACCAGGTATGATGACATTCCCATAATTCTTCCTATAGTTATAGCTCCCATTCTTTGAATTCCCTGGAAAAACCATTCTAAAAGAAAAGCAAAAGGAATTAAATAGAGCATATAAATTAGAACAATATTCTTTGTATCAGCAGAAGTTATAAAAACAGAAATCAGGAGATATGAAATTACCAGGATAATTACGGATAGAAATAATCTTGCACTCAATAATTCACTAACTAAATTACCATAGTTACCGGAATTGGCAGCAATTTTACGCGTTCCTAATAAAGTTAAACCGCTGTTTCCAAATAATAATGCATAACCAAGAATTGCCAATCCAAGATTTATTAATCCATAATTCGAAGCACCCAGAACTCTTGCAAGGTAAGTTGTAGCAGCAAATCCTATTAAGCGGACAAAAAATTCCAATGAAAATAAATAAATAATATTTTGTGAATTTTTATTTACTTTCATTTAAACTCATCAGCTAAGATGTTTCCTGATTGATCTGACAATTCTTTCCGATGCTTTACCGTCCCCGAACGGGTTTTTACTTTGAAAGAAATTAAATTTTTGAGATAATTTTTGATCGACCTGGTTAAATACTTTTTTAAAATCTTTATTTCCTCCCCCGGCAAGAAATGCATAACCAGCTTTAATGGCTTCTTCCCTTTCAGTATTATCACGCAGAACGATAACCGGTTTTCTGAACATAAAGCATTCTTCCTGTATTCCGCCAGAATCACTTATAATAAACCTGCATTTACTCATTAAATAAATGAAAGATAAATAATCAAGCGGGGGAAGTAATTTAAAATTGGGGATATGAGCTAAAATTCTCTGAACCGGTTTCTTTACATTCGGATTAAGATGTACCGGGTAGATAAAATAATAATTCTCATTCTCTTCAGCTATTTCTTTAAGCTGATGCAATGTATTTTTGAGAATCTCACCAAATTTTTCTCTTCGATGAATTGTTACCAGGATAAATTCTTTTTCACACAAATTACCCGGAATATATTCTTTTAATGAATTTTCAATTTTTGCTGCAACGGATTTTTCTTTTAGTCTGCCTTTAACCTCAAGCAAAGCATCAATGACAGTATTTCCTGTTACAATTATTTTTTTCGCCGTTATACCTTCAGACATTAAATTATCTTTTGCTTTTAAGGTCGGGGCAAAATTAATATCTGTTAAAACAGAAATGATCTTTCTGTTTGCTTCCTCAGGATAGGGGCTAAAAATATTATTACTTCTTAAACCTGCTTCAATATGTACTACTTTTACTTTCGAGTAAAACGCAGATAGAGCTGAAGTAAATGCAGTAGTTGTATCCCCCTGAACCAATAAAAGATCCGGTTTTATCTTTTTCAAAACAGTTTTTAGCTTCTCAATCGAACCGGTCGTTATATCGAATAAGTCCTGGTCAGGCTTCATTAATTTTAAGCTGAAATCAATTTTTATTTTAAAAAGCTTTACAACCTGCTTCAGCATTTCATCATGCTGACCGGTTGAACAGACAACTGTTCGAAAAGTACGCTCTCTTTTTAATGCCTTTATAACAGGCGCCAATTTTATTGCTTCGGGTCTGGTTCCGAAAATGACTAGAATATTTTTCATTATTTAAGAGTATATAAAATGTTTTTTAATTCTTCCAAGTTATTAAACTGAATTATATTTGGTCCAGTTAACTCTTTCAAACATCCTTTCATCGGAATAATAACTTTTTTATTATAATTAAGTGCAATCGCAACCGAACCTGATGTTAAAATATCACTAAAATTAAATACTGCAGCATCGCAGGCATTAAAAAAGACAGGAACATCACCATCAGATATTCTTTTGTTATAAATTAATACTTGTTCCTTATTCTTAATCGATAGAAGTATTCTCTTGAAATAATTCTGATTCCCTTTTTTAATTACTCCTGCGATTATCAGCTTATTCTTTTTATCTAAATTATTAAAAATTTCAACGACTTCTTTTATTCCTTTATATTCTGTTATTTCTCCGAACATAAGGAATAAGGTGTCTTCTTTTTTAATATCTCCGGAGGAAATTTTGTCATTTAGTAATTTAACCGCTTTTTCTTTCCCCAAAAACTTAACAGGAAATTCAGGATGATTAATGATAAAAAATTTATTCCTTTGGACATTTAAAACAGGCATCATAATATCTATAGCAGATTTACAATGAACCTGCAGCTTATCAGCTAAGCGTGACATGTATTTACTTATAAACCTGTTTAAAAAGACGAAATTATTACTATGAGGAATTTCATTGTGGATCGTCCAGATAATTTTTCCGCCAATTAATTTATACAGACTTATCCAACATAATTTCCATATCATCCCCAATAAAGATTGAAGATCGGAAATTTCAAGCCAGTGATAATGGAGCACACTTTTTTCATTTTTGATCTTGCTTAATACAATTTCAGGATGAGCAAAAAAAGATATGCTTTCGATTTGAATTCCATTGACTTCCCCTTCAATAAATTTTTTATAAAGAAGATAAAGATAATTTGTTTCTTTAAACTGAAAATTTATTAATGGAACTACATAAATTTTTTTAACACCGGGACATAAATTCTGATATTCTTTCAGCAGTATTTCTTCATCCATTACTAAATAATTCGCTGATAGGAATGTAATAAATAATGATAGTATAAATTAAGAATAATTTTACTTTAATCCGTTAAGATAGAAATTATTTAGTAAGATTTAATAATAGATTAGCCCAATAAGTTCAGTTCCTTAGTGTTGCTTTTATGGCAATATCAGATTTTTTTATGGATTATGATATTCTTAAACTATAAAAGATATTTTTGATTAATCACTTTATAATAGAGTTTACAGAATTATCAGAATTTAAAATTAAGAGAAATTGAATTGCCTGAACCCAGTCCTAATTGAAACGGAGAAATTGCATAATCAAAGCTGAGATTTCCCCATTTTAAACCTATTCCGCCTGTAAATCCTTTGGAAATATAACCTGTCTGGTAGCCGCCGCGAAGTGCAATCAAATTATTATATAATATCTCAGCTCCCAGGTTGAAATGAGTATCGTTTGCCTGTAAGTATTTTAAAAATTCTGCAGCGGCAGTAATTTGAAAATCGGAAGGTAAATTAAATTGATATGCAGGACCGATACGAAATTCATTCGGCAATTGTGTTTTTTCAACTCTTAACTGGTTCATAGAACCCAGGTTTCTTATTGCTGCAGCTAAAGACAATCCTTCAAATTTAGTTTTATAATTCAATCCGAAATCAAATCCGATTCCGTTTGATTCATCTGTATATAAACCTTCATATAAATATTTTATTGTTGCGCCAAAGCTTAAATCATTAACAATATGGAAACCGGTAGATAAACTGAAGAAAGAATAATTTGCATTAAAAGTTGTTTCCGGGTTTCCGGGCTTGGTTCTTACTTCAATGTCATTAATAGATGTAACATTAATTCCAATTGCAAAAGGTAAACTTAAGAAGTTGAACTTGACTCCGAGTAATTCACTCCTTATATCCTGTATCCACTGATTATGCATAAACATTATTTCCGAATTCTCATTGCCTGCTAGCTTAGCAGGATTATAAAAAAGAGAAGTAACATCATTTGATGCTGCAGCACCGGCGTCGCCCATTGCAATATTTCTTGCACCAAAACCGAGCTTTAGAAATGATAAACCGCTGCTGCCTGCAGATTGAGGGAAAATCGTTATAGAAAAAAATGTTAATGAGATTATTAGTAAAACTATTTTTTTCATGTTTTATTTTTCAATTGCTATATTGTTAAACTGCTTAATTGCTGTATTGTTAGTCTCCAATCTCTCAGAATAAGATTAGGAAAAAGATTAAGAAATCTTTGCTAGAAGTTAACGCTTACGCCAACAATATGCCTGTCCTGCGATGAATATTGTTCGAGCATGAAAGCATAATCAATACCGATAATAATATTATCAAAATTCTTAAAATAAGAAAAACCGAATGATGGTTTAGCCGGAAAATCAGAATTGCTAAGATTAAATTGATCGACTCCGGCTCTTATAAAAAGCTTATCAATAATATTATATTCAATTCCGCCTCTAAGAATATTAGTACCGCCGTTACTGTTTTCATACTCAGCAGCGACTATTAAACCAATATTTTTTTCTGTATAACTCAAGCCGATTTTTTTCAGGACAGGGAAATTATCTTCCGGGCTTGTCCCATCCTGACCATAAAGCGGAGTTGAATCCCATTTATATTTGCTATTAATATCGGAAATCATAAGCGATACATTCAAATGATCGCTTATGCGGTACAATGCACCAAAATCCAACCCGACAGAAGTAGCGCTTATACCTTTATAAAGCTTATAATAATAAAACTTAACTGCAAGCCCGATCGATAGCTTTTCAGAAAACCTGTTTGCAAAACCAAGGAAAAACTGATTCTCTGAAGTAGAAAGATTTTCAGTTATAGTTCCTTCATTATCTCTTCCGGTAATATTACCAACCCCTGAATTTATTATACCAAGGCTTATTCCTGCACTTGCTCTCGGTTTAGTTTTACTTTGGGATGAAAAAAGATCGAATCTTTTAGTAAAGCTTAAAAAGTTAAGCGATCTGTCAAAAGATAAAAAAGAATATGATGTCTGGAATAAATTTCCATCCTGAAAAACAGAAAGAGCCGGATTATAATAAGAGACAAGGTTCCCTTCCGTAACAGCAGACATTGCATTTCCCATCCCAATGCCTCTTGCACCAAATCCCAGTCTGCTGAATGCACCCGGCATGCTGCTGATTTTGCTGGTTTTCGCCTGCGCAAAAATTATTTGAAAAGATAAAACTATAACAAGTATAATCGTTTTTTTCAAAAGAACCTCTATAAAAGTTCAAGTTCATGTTCAAGAGTTAAGAGCAAGTCATGTTAAAGCGAGTTACTCGAACTTGCTCTTGAACATGAACTTCTTATTATTGTATGACCAATATTTTTCCGAATAATTTATTATCACCGGCATCAACTCTGTAAAAGTAAACTCCGTTTGGAACTATATTCCCATTTTCATCCTTGCCGTCCCAAAAATCAATAACTCCATTAGATGAAGAATTTAAATTATCAATCTCATGTATAGGATTGCCTCTCTGAACATTTTGAATAACCGTCTTAACCAGATTCATTCCGAAATCAAAAATTCTTATAGTAACATTTTCACTTTTACCACCAGTGCTATATTTAATCTTCAGCCTGTCCAGTCTTGGAGAAAATGGTATAGGATAAGCATATGTTTCTAAATTTGAAGTTAAATGAACTGATGAAAAGAAAATTTTCCAGTCCCCCGACCACATAATATTATTTGATTCATTAATCCTTGCTAATCCATCGTAAGAACCGAGCCATACATAATTACCCTGTGAACCTGCCGCATAGAAAGTCTTTTCGGTAACAGCAAGCTTACTGTTCTGATCAATAATGGAAGTTGGCACTATCCAGCTGTTTCCCTGGTTACTTGATCTAAATGCACCGTCATCAGAAGGGGCAATAACATCTTCATTTTTAAATCCGAAATTATGGACTTTTTCACCTTCCAAAAAAGTGCTCCAGGAACTGCCTCCATCTGTAGTAGAGCTAACACCATAAAATTCGGTTTGGCCTTCAGCAATCCAGGTTGCACCCCAGACAGTATTGTTGGCTTTATTATATCCTAATGCAACTACAAAATTACCGCTTATCGGGTTATCCTGGTTTAGATGATTAAATTTCACCCAGCTTGGATATTGACTGTTCGCATCAGTAGTTTTGTTTATTCCGTCTGCTGTTCCTACATATAAAGTTGAATCATCAGTAGAGATAACAGAAAAACCAACATGATTTAAATATGCTTCCGGGCCGAAATTACCTGACTGAACCTGAAGTGAAAAATTAACTGTATCAGTTGGTTTTAAACTATTTATATTATCGGAAGGTAAAAGGACTCTTTGCCAGGTTTTTCCCATATCAGTGCTTCTTCTTAATCCGCTTGACCACGAAGTTATCCAAATAGTTCCGGGAGTAAAAGCAATATCGTAAGTTACATTTTGCTCTGTTACTGTTATTGGCAAAGCACGTACTTTGGGAAGAATAACACCATCATTAATTCCATATACTAACAAAGAATCACCGGGGTCATCAACAGGCTGGAGAATATTTGTCCATGTTTCTCCTTTATCCGTTGTATAATGTAACCCGCTTCCCTGGTCAACATTCTGCCCGTTAACTTCTTTAGTATGAGCAGTGGCTACCCAGAAGGTACCCTTATAATATCCCATAGCTGATTCATCTTCAGCCCCAAAATCCGGAGTATTGTAAAAGTTGGTCCATGTATCGCCTTTATTAAAAGACACGCTTACACCTTTGCCGGAACCGACCCAGATTGTATCACCGACTATAAGCATATCAGTAACACTATTACCGGCAGGAGCAATATCAGTAGAAGCTTTTGCAGAACTTTTATTGTTTAATTTAAATATTCTCGGCGAATTTTGAGAATAAGATATTGAAAAGATACTTAGTGTAAATATTGATAACAGGATTAATCTTTTTATCATTTATTGAACAACTATGTTATGAGAAATGATATTACTTAATTTATTCGTACGATCTACAGCCCTGAAATCGAACCTGTATGTTCCTTTAGCATTTTGAGGAGTCACCTCTATTAAAATAGAATATATCCCGTCTCCGGCTTTAGCATCTCCGTCAGTCTGTTTATTACCATCATCATACATCTGATTTTTATCGCCGGAAGTAGTACCGTCGGGACGGTATGAGATAAAATAAACCTGTTTAATATCGCTTAATCCATTCGGATCAGAAACTTTAACAGACATAAAGATAACAGTTTTAGGATCTTCAGCAATAACGCTATCCGGAGCAGCTAAATCTGAAATTTGCGGTGGATAGCTTATCTGATTATTATCATATTCAAAACTGCGGACTGCCACCTGTCTTGTATTATTATTTAAATCCGTAATAAAAAACTTAATGGTATACAAACCAACCGGATAGCTCTTATTTAACGGAAACTTTGCAGAATATATATTATCTCCTGCTGTTGTATCTCCGTTAGCAATGGTTCCATCATCATACATTTCAACCGGGGAAGCATTTAATTGAGTATTATCCGATGAGTATATATCAAAATAAATACTACGAATATCCGAAGCTGAATTTAATTTGATACTTACTGTAATTAACGAATCAGCCGTTTGATAAAGGAAATTATTTACAGTATTTACGGATTCCACCTGGTATGATATCTGACTATCTACAATGTCATTATTTGTTTTTTCGCATCCCCCTAAAATGATGGGAATTAAAATCACGAAAAGATATTTTTTCATAAATTCAATATATAATTCTTTTATAAAATTACTCAAGTGTAAAAAATTACCCTTTAATTTCAGCCCCCGAATGTAACTATAAACGGTGTCGGCGAAAATGAAATAATAAAAACAAAAAGACTTAAATAGCCGAGAAATTTTCTAAACGGATCTAACTCTGAATTATCAGGTATTGGCGGATGCTTTATCTTAATAACAAAATAGAGTATTAAAGCCCAGAAGAGCCATCCTGACCAGCCAATATTCAGATTTAATTCCATTATGTTATCAATAAGCCCCGAGAGCCCGAATACCATTAACAGGATAAAAGAAATAACTGCAATCTTAAAATGATTTTTTTCACCGAACATTGTATACCCAATATGCCCGCCATCCAATTGACCAATCGGTATCATGTTCATTGCTGTTATAAACATTCCAAACCATCCGACACATAAATAAGGATAATGATATATTTCAGACATGGGAGGAAAAAATTGTCCGGGATGCACAAAAATCAATTTAAAGAAAGAAAATAAAAGTGTATCACCGAAAGAAAGTCCGAGAGCATTTTTGCCATAATCAGGTGAAAAGAAATCAGGATGAATCTTTAAGAGATAGTCAACACCGGGAACATGAGTAAATCCATAAATTAAAACTATAAGACAAGCAACAAATCCCGCAAGAGGTCCCGCAACGCCTATATCAAACATAGCCTTTTTAGTATGAATAGGAGATCGGGTTTTTATAACTGCCCCCATTGTTCCAAAATTCAAAAATCCTGCAATTGACGGGAATGGAATATAATACGGCAGAGTTGCACTCACTTTATGCCATTTTGCTGCAAAATAATGACCGAATTCATGACAGGAAATAATAAACATTATTGAAACTGCGTAAGGTAATCCTTTAATCAGATATGAGAATTCATAAGTTCCGCCGAATGTCCCGCGAATCCATTCGGCACCTGCTATTGTTGTTGTAATAAATGTAATTATAAAAAGACTAATGTGAAGAAGATACCTTTCATTTTTCCTGGTTCTTCTATGTTTAATATCGCTTTCTATATATGTGGGTTCATAATAATCTTCCATTATAAGTCCAGATTTACTCCTATAGTTGTATAGTTTTCAGTAACATCAAAGTATTCACCATGAATACTTTTACCAGAAAAATAACTAAAATTTATGCTGAATCCTTTTTCATCGTATTTTCCGAATTTAATACCTGCTGAAATAATATTGCTGCCGAAATATTTGCCGATATTATCAAGCTTAAAATCATACGCGATGTATGGTGATATATTTTTTGAAATTAAACTATTAAGATAATAATCAAAACCTGCCTGATAAATACCTTTACCAATATCTTTTGGGGTAACATGAAAGATATAAGTTAACCCCAGATATGCTCTGAAAGTATTTATTTTATAAAAAGGGAAAAGATCAATAAATTCCCTGCTGTACACCTGCGGTTTCCTGCCGTTTCTCCATTCGTTTAAATTTCCGTCGAAGTGTCCGTCTACAAAATGAGCGCTTATGTGGCTCAGCCTGAATCTTAAACCATATTCATTATTTTGTTCTGTTACTTTATATCCTGCATTAACACCAAACAGGTAATCAACTGCATCTACAGGAAAAAAGAAATGGCTCTCACCTCTTAATCTTGTATAAGTGAATAAATCAGCGCCGAAAGATAAGACATAGTTATTCTTAGTATAATGATAAATATCTGAAGACGTTCCTATATCTAATTCAATATCTTTCCTGGTTGGCAGGTATGAAAATCCGGCTCTTGGTTCAATAAAGTTTGCAGTGAACGGCTGGATATTCAAATTCGAAGTGAACCATTCACCTTTTCCCTGAGCAAATGCCGGAACAAATAAAGTTATGTTAAATAATAGAAGGAAAATGTATCGCATAATTAGAATTATTTTCTGTTAATTTATATCCAGTGAATTAATTATTATAGTGTTTATCCTGTACCTCATAGCTATCAAGGACCATTCCTTGACAGAGGATTATGTAAACGTACAACGAATACAATAAAATAGAGAAATCGTTAACTATATTTACTGTCATGGTTTGGACCATGACAGCCGAGGAGAAAAAGGTACTGCATAATCTTTTAATCTTTCAATATTTTAATCCGTCTTCGTTCCGAAATCTTTCGGGATTTCACCGGACAGGTCTTTTAATTTGTAAAATCTTTTTTGCAATTTCTGCTTAATTAATTTTTGATAACTGTATTTGAATTTGGAATTCAAGCTTGCTGCAGCATACAAATTAGTAGGAAATGCAAACGAAGGTTCAAAGTAACAATTTATTGTACATCCTTTGCAGAAGTCAAATCTTCCTTCCATTTTTTTAAAATACTTTATTTTGTCAGATTTCCTGATCTGTTTTATTTCTTTGTCGATTTTTACTCTTTCATTTGCAAAATGATAACACGGCAGAAGAATTTCATTATACGGAGAAATTACAATGACTCTTGATACTGCTTTACAGCTCGGATTATTTATATCGTTCCCGCCATCTTTTCTTAATTTCATAAAGCCGTTGTTCAGATAAATATTTAATTTACCGTCACAATAATTTTCGATATAGTCAATTGCTTTATCCGATAAACCGGGATTTCCGAAGTATGAAAACACGGGATTAACAAGTAAAACTAGATCATGATTAGATGCTATCTCGTGCATCCTCGGAAGCTTCAAATAAGTTTCTTCCGTAACTGTAAATAAGATATCCGGGAATTCCCCGATTGATTTAGCAATTTCAATGCTTTTAAATATATGCCTATAGCAGTCAACTTTCCTGATTCTGTTATGCTCTTCTTCATCAGGTGAATCAAGAGAGAAATGTAAAAGATTTATTTTACCTGCTAATCTTTCAGCAAATTTTGGATAAAGCAAAGCGTTGGTAGTAATGCTTGTCTGCATATTGAAGCTTTTAGCATACTCAGCCATTAAATGTATATCTTTATGCAGAAGAGGTTCTCCGCCGGTAAGATCAATAAACTTAACACCCAGTTCAGCAAGCTGTTCTATATTTGATTTAAAATCTTCAAGCTTTGCATACGGAGCTGAGTTGAAACTATCGTGGTCAGCAAAATGACAAAATTCGCAGAATGCATTGCAGCGGTATGTTAAATAATAATTACAAAGCAGCAGCATTAGTATTCCCTCCCCTTCCAGCTGACTTTCTTACCGATAAAAGTGAGAACAAAAGGAATCATCACTACATAAATTGTATAATAAATCTGCCAGTTAACAAAATATTTCAGGTTCTTTTTTAAGCCTAAGGCACTATGAACAGGATAAATAAATAGAAAATCAATTAATATTTTAAAGAAGATAAGATAGAGCCAGATAGTTGAAAAGAATACCGGTGTTAAAAGCATGCACAAATTAGTGATAAAGCCGTAAGTCATAATCAGATAACCTGCAAACGGGACTCCCAATCCTCCTACAGACCATCTTTTCTTTTGATGATAAAGTCTTTTCAAATTTTTACATGGCAGAGAAGTTACAAGTGTTTCATTATTTAAAGGATAAATTATTTTATATTTTTTTAATTTATAGATGGCATGCAGAAGATTGAAATCTTCAGTAACACTGAACGGGAGATTTTCGTAGCCGCCGACTTCCAGATAAGCTTTCTTACGGTATGACATATTATTTCCGATGCAGCTGATAGGTTTCCCAAGATTAATTGTTCCTGATGCAACAATTAATAAATAGATAAAATCAATAGCCTGCATTCCGCTGAATCCGTTATAAGCTTCTTGTGACGTAAATCCATTAACGATTGCAACATCGGGCTGAAAGTACGATGCTGTTGTGTAAGCCCACATAGGATGTACAGTACAATCGGCATCGGTTGTTAAAATAATTTCTCCATTGGCAACTTCCAAAGCATTAGCTAAAGCATTGGTTTTCCCTCTTAATTTACCTATCTCTTTCTTTGTAATTATCTTTTTAAACTTTTCTTTTCCGGAAATATAATTATCAATGATCTCCCCGGTTTTATCGCTGGATTTATCATCTACAATTATTATTTCTAATTTCCCAACCGGATAAACCAGTTCATTAAGAGATTCAAGGCATGTTAAAATATTCTCTTCTTCATTTCTGGCAGCGACAATTACGGAGACAGACGGCAATTCTTTTTCTTTTAATTTAGGAAAAGATTTTTTTACCCCGATTGAAAATAAAACAGACTGGATAAAATATCCGCTGAGAAAAATTAAAAATATTATTTCAAACATTCGGCAGGTATCCCGATCTCAAACTGTTTTTTACTTACTTCCTCAAACAAAAAATCCAAAGCTCTGGTAATTACTTCCTTTGATTTAAGATTGTCATGAAAAACTACAATGGAGTCTTTTTCCAGGTAATTTTTAATAACAAATTTAATAACATTAAGATCATTTTTATAATCAAAAGTAAATAACGACCACATAATATTTTTCAAGTCTTTTTCTTTTAATATTCTTGATGTAAGAAAATTAAACCTCCCGAAAGGAGGTCTGAAATATTTTGGGCTATAATAGTGTTTTTTCTCCAGAATTGAAGATACAGAATCAATTTCTTCATGCAATTTAGCTGCTCCGAGCTTATCAATTTTTTTATGGTTATAAGTATGATTACCTATAAGGTGACCTTCGCTTAAAATTAAATCTACTAATGAAGGATTTTTTTTGATATTATTTCCGACACAAAAGAATATTGCTTTTATGCCGAAAAGGTTTAAGGTATCCAGTATCTTTTCAGTAGTGTCAATATTTGGTCCGTCATCAAAAGTGAGTAGGATTTTGTTATTTGCACTATTCCACTGAAAATCGTTAAAGATTTTTTTTACTAAAACCGGCGGATTATATAAATACTTCACTTAAGTTAATCTTTAATTACTATAAAAGCTGCAAACAATACTGATTTTAAAGTTTGAATTTAGATATGATAATCTTAAATATCAAAGAGAATGTGAGATTAACTCAGGTAAAATGTTGGGATATAGGAATAGTAAAATCCGGTATGTTTTAATCATCTCCCGTTCAAGGGTGACCAAAAAATATATTGTCAAGTAAATATTTTAAATGTTCAATTTTATTTACTATCAAATATTCATTTTTGTACCGGTTCCGGAAGCCAGCCTTCCTGCTTCAGCTTCTGCTCTGCTTAGTTCAAGTCCATGACCTTGCGGACCTGTTTCTGCTTTTCTTAATAAGTACGCAAAAATAAGTCCTAAAATTCCGAGAATTGAAAATATCCACATGCCCAGATCATATCCGCCCGGATTGGCTGCACTAGCACCTCTATAATCATTTGCAGCGCCGATTATAAGCGGGAAAATCATCATGCCGATTTGCTGAATTAAAGTCATTAATGCGTATGCCGATCCCAGCCGTTTAGCTTTCACAATATATGCAACAGACGGCCACATTACTGCCGGAATTAACGAAAATGCAATCCCCATCATAATTACAGGGACATAAAGAGTTATGTTACTGTAGGCCATCAGAAGATAAACAGGTAAAAGCAGAATTGAACCAACAGTCATCAGCAAAGCACGTCGCCCGATAAAGTCAACCAACAGCCCGATAAGAGGAGTTGCAATCATGGCGGACAAAGGCAAATTAGATATCATCCACCCTGCTGTTTCACGGGTTACATGATGAGTTTCCATAAAGAACTTAACTGCAAAGGTCCTGAAGGGAAATATTGCCGAATAAAATGTAACGCATAACAATGTGATATACCAAAAGGACTTATTAAATTTAAACATTGATTTGATATTTAATTTATCTGTCTCTCCCCCGCCTCCTAACTTAAATTTCTTTTCGCCTGAAGTTTCCACTAAATAATAACCAAGAATTCCTATTAGAGAAAGAATTCCTATAAATGCAGCCAAGTATAAAGGGGCAGAAAAACCCCCGCCGTATAATCCGGGGAAAATTGACGGGGAATTATCCACAGCCACTGTTCCGCTGCGTGCAAAGAATAAATTCAATCCCATTGCAAAACTTAATTCTTTCCCATTATACCATTTTGCAATAGCAACTGTAACAGCAACAATTAAAGGTTCTGACCCGATTCCCAGCAAAAACCTTCCGGCAAGCATTATATACAGGTTTGATGAAACGGCTGTTAGAAAACCTGCGACCGTACATATTGATGCAAAAATAATTGCTGATTTTTTTGTACCCCACTTATCAACTAAAATACCTCCGAATACCAAAACAATAATAGCAGCTAAACTGTAATATGAATAGAACTGACCTATCTGAAGATCTGTAAAATTAAGCGAAGCTTTTAATTGATCAGCAACCAGGGAGATTGAATCATATACATAATAATTGCCGAACATGGCAATACTTACTAAAAGAAGAACCATCCACCTGTAAAAAGGAGTCGGTTCTTTTTTATCAATTGGTAAAGCAGGATTAATAATTGGCATTTTCTTTTTAAATTAAAATAGCTGGAATTATAATTTTATTTCTAATATGATTTGATTACAGTAAAAGTATTTAAAATTCTGTTTACACAGATTTATAGAATAACTTCTAAGATTCGCTGCTTATTATCTTTCCATCAACTACAGGGGTAACACAAATCAACGGTTTTTCGGGAACCTTAAAGTTTGAAAAGATCTCCTCAAATAGTTCAAATTGTCTTCCTCTATCTTCTAGACGAGCAAATTTTCTGTATTTCATATATCTTCCCATCCTGTCGGCGGGTGCACTGAAATGATATGCATGGTTAAAATCCTGTACAGCTTTGCTTTTCAAAAATTTAATTTTATTATCATCTCCGCCTTCCATTTCATAAGCTATAGCTCTGAATTCTTCCACATATCCGTTATTAATAATTAAATAGATATTTAAAATTACTTCGTTCATATTTTCCTGATTGAAATTATCTCAATAACTTCTCCCCATTGATGAATATTGCTTCCTCTCTTTTTCAAGGAATAAACAAATTTTACTCTTAATCCATCTTTTTTGAATTCATCTTTTAAGTTTACCGGATCCAATTTCTGTCCATTATCACTCACAATACCGTAGAATCCCCCCTCAAGATTAACATATTTAATAGTTCCTATATCCTCAAGACTTGCTTTTATGCACCCGTTAAATATTAATAATATTAAAGCAATACTAAATAATATTTCTACCAACCCATGTTTTCTTTTCATTTCTTCTCCGCCTGACTTAGCTTATGAATTTCGGGATAAATTATCTTCAACCAATATAAAAACAATTTTTAATATAGAGGATGCAAAATATGCATCCTCTGCAACTGTTAATCAGAAAGTCCCCATTCTTTAAGCTTTCGGCCCGATCATTTTTTCAGGCTTAACAATTTCATCAAATTTTTCTACAGATAAAATTTCAAGTTCAACTGCAGCTTCCTTTAATGTTTTATTTTCCTTATGCGCTTTCTTTGCAATCTTGGCGGCATTATCATAACCAATGTGAGGATTTAATGCAGTAACCAGCATAAGCGAATCATTAAGATGCTTGCTTATATTTCTATCATTGGGAATGATTCCAGCCACACAATTATCAGTGAAGCTCTCACATGCATCGGAAATTAATCTGATAGATTGAAGGACATTATATATAATCACCGGTTTGAAAACATTCAATTCAAAATTTCCGCTGGCACCGGCAAAGTTAACTGTAGTATCATTGCCGAATACCTGGACACAAACCATTGTCATCGCTTCACTCTGAGTAGGGTTAACCTTTCCCGGCATTATAGAACTCCCGGGTTCGTTTTCAGGCAGAAGGAGTTCACCAATACCGGCTCTTGGTCCTGAACCTAACCACCTTACATCGTTGGCAATCTTCATTAATGAAGCTGCTATTGTTTTGAGCACACCGCTTAGTTCAACCAAAGCATCATGAGCTGCTAATGCTTCAAATTTATTTCTGGCCGACATAAACGGTTTGCCTGTTAATTCAGCAATTTTTTCTGCTGCTTTAATTGCAAATTCGGGATGAGTATTTAATCCTGTGCCAACCGCAGTTCCACCTAATGCCAGTTCATATAGTCTGGGCAGACAATCATTTATTCTTTCCAGACTATTTGTTAACTGCTGCACATATCCCGAAAATTCCTGCCCTAAAGTTAAGGGAGTGGCATCCATCAGGTGAGTTCTGCCAATTTTAATAATATCTTTAAATTCGTCCGATTTTTCTTTTAATGAATCTTTTAATTTTGTAATCATCGGGATTAGTCTTCTATGGATTTCTTCTACGGCGGCAATATGCATTGCTGTTGGGAAAGTATCATTTGATGATTGAGCTTTATTCACATCATCATTCGGATGAATTGGTTTTTTACTTCCAATCTGTCCCCCGGCCAATTCGATTGCACGGTTAGAAATAACCTCATTTGCATTCATATTTGTTTGAGTACCGCTTCCCGTTTGCCATACAACCAGGGGGAAATGATCATCCAGTTTCCCTTCAATTACTTCATCCGCAGCTTTAACAATCAGATCAGCTTTTTCTGCAGGCAGAATACCAAGTCCCTTATTTGTGATAGCAGCGGCTTTTTTCAAAATGCCAAGTGCTCTGATTAACTCTCTTGGAAATCTTTCGCCGCCGATTTTAAAATTCATCAGCGAACGTGCGGTTTGGGCACCATAATATTTATCGGAAGGAACCTTAACTCCCCCCATACTATCGGTTTCAACTCTAAATTCCATTATATACCTTCAGATTTATTTTTATTTATTACTAAATTTAATAAAAAATTAATCGATAATTAATAAAGAGTTTAAATGAAACATTTTTATTTGTGATACATCTAAACATGAAAAAGGAAGAGAGGAAGATTAAACGAAATAATTAATGAGTTTGTAAATCTCTTTTTTTTTTGTAGTTTAGAAATAATTGTTAAAAATCTAAATCCAGAAGAAACAACTATGGAAATACCTATTAAAGATAAAAGTAATTACTTAAAAGGATTACTTATAGTAGCTAAAAAGGATAAACAGTTAGCTGATTCGGAAAAAAGAATAATAAGAGGTATTGGTGAAAAACTAGGATTTGCTTCCGATTTTTATGAAGATGTTTTAAAAGACCTGTTGTCGAACGAATACATACTAGAAGATCCGATAAAGTTTTCTAATATGAAAATTGCCAAATCATTTATTGATGACGGACTTAAACTAGCCTATTCAGATAATAAAATTTCTGATGTTGAAATCGGCTGGCTTAGTGAGACCGCCAGGCATAATGATATTGATACTGCATGGTTTAATGATAAGCTTGAGTATTATAAAAATAGTAAAGCTTCATTCTCTATGTCCGATTTCGCTCTTTATTCAATAATCGGATGAGTTTCTACATTTGCTTTAACGAATAGTTTACCTATCCTGCATCATACCGAAAGTATTCAGGGGCATGATTAATAATTCCCATTTACTAATCTGCCGTTGGCTATGCGTAATAACATCTGACTTTATTTTTACACATTTCATTTAACATTTAATATGCGGCTTAATTCTTTTAACATCCAACATCACCTTTTATCAGAAAGAATTTCACCGGACAGTTTCCCATTATCCATTATACATCTTCCCTCTTCCAAGCTTTTGTTCTTTGTCAGCCTTATATATAATTTAGCTATTATTTTTATTCATTTTTTTGTACAGGAAATAATAATGGAAACAATGAAAGCGCTGGTAAAAAAATATTCAAAACCGGGATTGTGGTTAGATGAGGTTCCGGTTCCCGAAATAGGAATAAATGATGTTCTGATAAAAATACAAAAAACTTCAATATGCGGTACGGATATTCATATTTACAACTGGGATGAATGGGCAAAAAAAACTATCCCGGTTCCAATGGTAACCGGTCACGAATATGTCGGTACAGTAGAAGCAATCGGCAGCAACGTACATGATGTAAGAATCGGTGAACTTGTAAGCGGAGAAGGGCATATCGTGTGCGGCCGGTGCAGAAACTGCAGAGCCGGACGACGGCATCTCTGCCGGAAGGCACGGGGAGTCGGTGTTAACCGTCCCGGCTGTTTTGCAGAATATTTGTCAATACCTGTATCAAATGTTTGGCATTGCGATCCTTCCATATCTACCGATCTCTTTTCTATTTTTGATCCGTTCGGCAACGCAACACATACAGCTCTTTCATTTGATGTTTTAGGGGAAGATGTTCTGGTTACAGGTGCCGGACCTATCGGCATAATGGCTGCTGCAATAGCAAAACATGCCGGAGCAAGGTATGTTGTAATTACAGATCTTAATGAATACCGGCTGGAGCTGGCAAAAAAGATCGGTGTAACAAGAGCAGTTAATATCAATAAAGAAGATTTAACTTCTGTAATGAATGAACTCGGTATGCAGGAAGGTTTTGATGTAGGTCTTGAAATGTCTGGGAATATAAATGCACTCGAATCAATGATTTCAAATATGTGTCACGGAGGAAAAATAGCACTGCTTGGAATTCTCCCCTCACATGCTGCAATAAACTGGGAGACAGTTGTTTTTAACGGTTTAACAATTAAAGGGATATATGGAAGAGAAATGTTCGAGACCTGGTACAAGATGACGGTAATGCTTCAAACAGGATTAGACATTTCACCGGTAATCACCAATCATTTTCCTTATGAAAATTTTGAAGAAGGATTTGAATTGATGAAATCAGGTAATTCCGGGAAAATAATTTTAAACTGGTCATAAACCTGCTGATCATTTTTAATTAATCTTATCATTATAATTTTTTATGTAATTATTGATGTTCTTAAAATTTAATTTATCGGGGTTTCAAAATGAATTTGAAAATTGCTGTTATTTTTCTACTATCTATAATAACAATATTTGCACAGGATTCTGTTCAGACTTTTCTTTCATTAAGTAATACTGGTGTTGCTGAATTTCATAAAATGTTTCCTGAATATGACGGCAGAGGTACTATTATATTAATTCTTGATACCGGCGTTGATATGGGAATTGATGGTTTACAAAAAACATCTACTGGAGAAACAAAAGTAATAGATGTAAGAGATTTTACCGGAGAAGGAGATATAAATCTTTATGATTGCGAAATTGAAGAAGAAAACGGGAAAGATTATTTTATTAACGAAGATAAAGATCTGAAAGCTGCTGGAGCAAACAAACTTAAGTATAAAGCAGTTGATGACAAATACTATATAGGAGCATTAAAAGAGAGTGATCTGAAAAATTCCTCATCGGGTGCAGAAGATCTTAACGGGAATGGATCCGACAGCGATAAATATGTAATTGTTGCATTTCAAATAAAAGATTCAAGTAAATCTCAATGGGTAGCTTATTTCGATACTAATGATAATGGAGACCTATCTGATGAAAAACCTATCGAAAATTATAACGAGAGATTTGATAATTTCCATATTCATAATGAAAAAGGACTTCCGCAGTTAACATTTGCAATAAATATTTTCCCTGATCAAAAAAAGATCTCACTCCATTTTGATGATGGTGCGCACGGGACAAATGTTGCAGGAATTGCAGCGGGTTATCATATAGGAGGAACATATCTGGATGGTGTTGCGCCCGGCGCCAATCTGATTAGCTTAAAAATCGGAAACAATAAATTTTCCGGAGGAGCAACAGTATCCGAAAGCATGAAAAAAGCTTTCCTATACGCAGATAAAATATCTAAAGAGAAAAACGAACCATGTATTATAAATATGAGCTTCGGCATCGGTTCTGAAATAGAAGGTAAAGCCGATATTGAATTATTTCTTGATACCCTGTTATTAAATAATCCATATCTGTATGTATGTATTTCAAATGGTAACGACGGACCGGGGATTTCAACTGCAGGGCTGCCTGCCGCATCTGGCCGGGTTTTATCATCGGGAGCTGTTTTACCCCAGGAAGTCGGCAGAGATTTATATGGAACAGAATTAAATAAAGACATCATATTCTTTTTTAGTTCCCGCGGCGGAGAAGTACCCAAACCTGACATCTGCTCCCCGGGAGCAAGTGCATCTACTGTTCCTAATTGGGCATCCAGAGACAGAATGGCCGGAACAAGCATGGCATCACCATATACCGCCGGAGTTGTATCACTTCTAATGAGCGGAATAGTTAAGGAATATCCCAAAATTAAAATTCCATCTTTTCTGGTGTATAAAGCAATCCGAAACAGTGCAGTTAAGATGGAAGGTTATACATTACTGGATGAAGGTGCAGGATACATTAATGTAAATAATGCTTTCACTCTTCTTAAAAAATATATAGATATGGGTGAAGTAAAAAACTTCGAGTCTTATACAATTTCATCCTTTGCACCCAATATGCCGGATGGAAAAGCTCCTAATCTTTATATAAGAAACGGTTCTTATTTAACCGGGAACGAAGTTTATAATTACTTAATTAAAAGAGATAATGTTCAAAAAGAAGATAAATTTTTCAGGATTTACAATATTAAAAGCAATAGTGACTGGCTGAAACCAATTCAGAGAAAGATTCATATAAGAAATGGTCAAACCGCTTCAGTTACTGTTAAGCTGGATAAAGATAAACTTAAAGAGCCGGGTCTATATGTCGGTAAAATTACAGGAACCAGGGATGATAATACTAATATGCCCGAATTTGAAATGTGGGCAACTGTAGTTATGCCGTACCAATTTAATTATTCAAATAATTATTCTCAGACCTGGCAGAATAAACAAATTGCTCCGGGCGCTATTGAAAGATATTTTTTAGAAGTGCCTGCAGGCGGAACTGCTATGGATGTGGCTTTATCCAATGTTAACAATGAATTCGCAAATGCATATTTCTGGTTATTTAAACCGGATGGATCAGAAATGTATTTATCTCACGGGCTTTCTTCAGGGAATGACGGAGAAGCTGTTGAAAAGAATTTTTATAATCTTGTTCCGGGTATTTACGAGCTTGATGTTGAGGGTTCTTATAGAAACGGCAGCGTTTCTAATTATAATTTGTCTGTGGAATTTTCAGGAATAGAACGACTCGGAAACGAAATTCTTGATTCAGCAAATCAAATGATAAAAGTTATCAATCTTTATAATAATAGCGATTCTTATAAATTAAGCGGACAAATTCTCGGATATCAAGATGAAATTAAAGTTGAATTAAATGATCAGGACACCTGTTCAATTCCTTTTGTTCTAAGGAAGGATGATGCCTCTAAAGAATTTACTGTTAAATTAAGCAAAAACGATTTTGAAAAAATTACTGATTTTTCCTTAATCATTTTTGATGATAAAGGAAACGCAAAAGAAAAAGAAGCTTTATCTTACAGAGAAGGTAAGATTGAAATTGAAAACACTTTTAGTTCCGATTCGGTCAATTTGAGATTAATGCTGATACCGGCATTTGCTAACAAACCCGGTACTATGACAATACATGTAAATGAAAAAACATTTTTTAATAATCCCGAATCATTTATTGTAAAAGATAATAATCGGCAAACAACAACATTATATCCTGATATTGAAAAAACGCTGGATTGTGAATTTTCGGAACCATATCAGTTTATTCCTGGAAATGCATTATCTTTTGGAAAAATATATTTCGAATCGGAGTTATCAAATATAATAAAATATGAAATTCCGGTTTATTTTAATTTTTAAGGAGGAGCTATGTTCAAAGAAGAAAAAAGCTATTTGAATGGGTTGTTAAACCAGATTGAATCTGACGGACTTTTTAAGAAAGAAAGAATAATTACCAGTCCGCAGGAAGCTAATATTGAAGTTAAAGACGGCAAAAAAGTATTAAATATGTGTGCAAATAATTATCTTGGATTAGCAAATAACCCTGAAATAATTAAAGCTGCAAAGGAAAGCTATGACAAGTGGGGCTACGGTTTATCTTCCGTTAGATTTATCTGCGGTACACAGGAAATTCATAAAGAACTTGAAGGAAAGATATCTGAATTTTTAGAAACAGAAGATACCATCCTTTATACTTCTTGTTTCGATGCAAACGGAGGATTATTTGAGACTATTCTCTCCGAAGAAGATACGGTTATAAGTGATGAGTTAAATCATGCAAGCATTATAGATGGAATAAGACTGTGTAAAGCAAAACGTTTAAGATATAAAAATTCGGATATGAGTGATCTTGAAGAAAGACTAAAAGAATCACAGTCTTCCCGTTTCAGGTTAATAGCCACAGACGGGGTTTTTTCCATGGACGGCAGCATAGCAAAGTTAAAAGATATTTGCGATCTGGCTGATAAATATAATGCTATGGTAATGATCGATGATTCACATGCCGTCGGATTTATGGGTAAACATGGAAAAGGGACTCATGAATTTAACGATGTAATCGGAAGGGTTGATATTATTACAGGAACTTTAGGAAAAGCTCTCGGCGGTGCAAGCGGCGGTTATACAAGCGGCAGGAAAGAAATAATAGATATGCTCAGGCAAAGGTCCCGTCCTTATCTTTTTTCTAATACTGTTGCTCCGAGTATTATCTCTGCATCTTTGAAAGTTTTGGAAATACTGGAAGAATCAACTCATCTCAGAGACAGACTGGAAGAGAATACAAAATATTTCAGAGAAGGAATAACCAAGGCGGGTCTTAATATAAAAGATGGAATACATCCGATCGTTCCGATAATGCTGGGCGATGCTGCTTTATCACAAAAGATGGCTTCAAGAATGCTTGAGAAAGGTGTATATGTTATCGGCTTCTTCTTCCCCGTTGTACCGAAAGGTACTGCCAGGATAAGGGTGCAAATTTCTGCTGCACATTCTAAGGAAGATCTTGATTTTGCCATTAACGCATTTAAAGAAGTTAAAGACGAATTCGGTATTTAATTCTTAACTTGAGATGACATCTTTACTATGAAGATAGTATTTGACAGATTTTAAATTTGGTTTAATAATTATAATTTTAATTTACCGTAAAGATGCCATCTCTATATCCCGTATACTTTTTATTTACTATTTTAGAATAATATATTTTCCTGTTTAATAGGGTGAAAATCTTTTATGCTGATAGTTGAAAACCTGGAAAAAGAATTTAAAAATGTAAAAGCAGTTGATAATATTTCCTTTAAAATTGAAGAGGGAAAAATATTCGGGCTGATCGGGCCGAATGGTGCAGGCAAAACAACCACTATAAGAATCGTACTTAATATTATAAAGCCTACATCAGGATCAATCACCTTTGAAGGAAAACCTATCACGAATGAATTTTTTAATGTGATCGGTTATCTGCCTGAAGAACGCGGACTTTATAAGAAGAGTAAAGTAATAGATTCACTTCTTTATTTTGCTAAGTTAAAAAATATGTCCAAAAAGAGTGCCTTTGAAGAAGCTGATTACTGGCTGAATAAGCTTGAAGCATCTGAATACCGCGATAAAAAACTGCAGGAGCTGTCGAAAGGCAATCAGCAGAAGATCCAGTTCATTATTTCTGTTATTCATAATCCAAAGCTGCTAATCCTGGATGAGCCTTTTACCGGATTCGATCCGATTAATCAGCAGCTAATAAAAGAAACAATTCTTTCTTTTGTTGATTCGGGAAAGATAATAATTCTGTCAACCCATCAGATGGAAACCGCTGAGAAATTATGTTCTGATATATTTTTAATGAATAAAGGGAAGGAAGTTATAAGCGGCAGTTTAAACCAGATTAAGAAAAGTTACGGCGGAAACAATATAAAAATTGAATACAGCGGGGACGCTTCATTTATAAAAAAACTTCCTTATGTAAAACAATTGGATATTTACAGTAATTATGCTGAAGTTCAGCTTGCAGACGGAACTTCCCCCGGTGAATTGCTCAGAACCCTGGTAGATAAAATAAATATCAGCAGTTTCTCTGTAATCGAACCTACCCTAAATAAGATTTTTATTGATACTGTAAAAGAAAATAAAAGCTAGCTCTATGAAAAAGATCTTCACAGTAGCCAAATGGGAATTTGTTGAAAAAGTAAAAACAAAAGCATTTGTAATTTCACTTATCCTAACGCCTGCAATAATAATTTTCTTTTCCATAGCTCCCACACTTTTATCAGGCAAAGAATCCGACGCAATTAAAGTAATTGGTTTTGTTGATACTTCAGGTATTTATTTCAAGCCAATGGAAGAAAAACTGGCTAAATATAGTATAGAAAAAAATCAGCCTGCATATATCCTGGTTAACCTGGCGGGGAATAATAGAAACAACGAAACAGACAGCTTAAAAAAAATAGCGGATAAAGATGTCCTTAACGGAAAAGTTGAAGGATATATTTTGGTAAACAACGGAGGCACTGATTCGGTTAGTGTGGAATACAGAAGCAAATCGATTGGCAACTTCAAAGACGCCCAAAGATTTTCTGATGCATTTAATGATGCAAGAATTGAACGAAAATTAAAAGCTGAAGGAATAAGTCCGGAGATAATAGAATATATTTCCAGGAACATTGAGCTGAAACCGGTAAAGCTTGAAGAATCGGGAAAAGAAGGGAGTTCGGATTTTCTTACAACGTTCTTTACTGCTTTTATTTTTATAATGCTCTTTTTTATGATGATTATGCTTTCCGGCCAGATGCTTGTCAGGAGTCTTGTTGAAGAGAAATCAAACCGGTTGATTGAGATTATCATTTCAAGCTGTTCAGCAGATGAATTATTAACCGGCAAAATATTCGGACTTGGAGCACTGGGCCTGTTCCAGATATTGATATGGGCTTCGATTGCGGTTTCTCTTCTCGGCGCATCTGTAATTCCTTACACTGCTTTTCAAAATATTCTTCCGATGTTTATTTATTTCCTATTGGGTTCAATATTTTTTACAGCAATCTTTGTCGGGATAGGTTCAATCGTTACAACAGAACAGGAGGCACAGCAAATAACTACTTACCTGAGTTTTATACTGCTCCTCCCTATTGTTATGATCTTACCTTTAATGGAAAACCCGCATTCAATATTAATAAAAGTATTATCTTATATACCGCTCACTCTTCCTACTACTATGATATTAAGGTTAAATATTACGCCTGTTCCATTTTATATTATATCAATTACCATAGTAATAATGCTGATCTCCATTTATTTTGCTATAAAAATTGCAAGTAAAATATTCAGAATAGGAATTCTGTCTTATGGTAAAAGACCTTCATTAAAAGAGCTTGGTGAGTGGATAAGGGAGTCTTAGTTATATGAAAACGGCTGCAAAGGTTCAAGCTCATATTCAAGTGCAGGATATATGTTAATCATTATCTCAACACTGGCAGCAGTAATCCCGATGATTTTGTACCTGGTTCTTATTTGGAGATTTGATATATATGAACGCGAGCCTTTCAGGCTTGTATTTCAAAGTTATCTTTGGGGAGCAGTAGGTGCAATACTTCTGGCAATGTTATTCAGCATTTTTCTTAATACCGGTCTGTCGCTATTTATTCCAAGTAAAAGATTATTAAACAGGATTGATGCTTTCTATGTTGCGCCGTTTGTCGAAGAAATAACAAAAGGTCTGTTTTTACTAATACTTGTAAACAGCAAAAAATTTGATAACGTTACTGATGGATTGGTGTACGGCGGTGCAATTGGTCTGGGATTCGGCATGACCGAAAATTTTTTATACTTCATTTCTTTCGGTAAAACTTTTCCTGAATTGTTCAACCTGATAATAATTCGAACTTTTTTTTCTGCAGTTATGCATTGTGTATCAACAGGAACATTAGGTGCATTTTTAGGTTATGCAAAGTTCAATAAAACAGTTCATAAAATTACCCTTCCGCTTATCGGTTTAATGATTGCTATGTTTATTCATTTCGCCTGGAACTATAGTGTCAGCTACCAGTCTACAGCCGGACTCGGTTTGTTGTTTATGTTCTTTTCAATTCTTGTTTTTGTTGGTGTTTACTGGCTTTCAATATTGAAAGAAAAGAGAATTATTTACAGCGAATTACTCTCCGAAACGGAAACCGGATTAATACCTTTCGAACATCTGGTTATATTGGACTCGTTAAAAAGAAATAAACCCGGCTGGGTTGATGAAAGCATAAGGAAATCCTATATTAAAGCTGCAACTACTTTAGCTTTTAGAAAAATTCAGCTGAAAAATTCCGGAAGCTACAGGAAAACATTTTATGAAAAGGATGTCGAATTTTATCGAGAACATATTAAAGATTTATTAAGCAAAACTATCCTGCACCAGTCATGAAACATAATTCTTCAATTTACATTCTTTGCCTGCATCCCGTTTTTAATAAAGAGCTTGTTCCCCGTTTTGAATCGCTGGATAAAGAATATTCTTCTTATTTATATGAAAGTCTGCTGCTAAATCATAAAGAATTAACCGATAAACTTTCGGAAAGCTCCAATATCATTTTTTGTTTTGATAAAAATGACAGTGAACATTTAACGGAAATTTTCAGCCAAATTGAGAATAAGGATTTTATCGATCCGGACCAGGGAAATGTATTAAAGAGTTTATCCGAAAAATATTTCATCAGGTTTAATAATAATATAGTTATGTTTTTTAATTCAATAGGAATAACACCCGATGATCTGAAAAATGCTCTTAATTTGATGTCTATTGAGGATGAAGCAATTGTTCTGGGCAGAAGTATAAATGAAAGTCTTTCGTTTTTCGGTTTTAACTCTTTCAACAAAGAAATTTTTGAAGAAACTGATTTACTTGATCTCAATTATGATTCATTTTTAAATAGAGCTGCTAAATATGAGCATTTTATTCATGTTTTAGATAATTTTATGTTGATAAAAAATATTGAAGATTTCAAAGAGTTATATTACCGTTTGTCGAAAAAGGAGAGTTTTGCCTACTGCAGCCAGGAAATTCATGAGAGATTTACTAATTTATTTATTGAGTACAAGGATCTCCTGAAATGATGAAGGTCGGTTTGATGGGCGGGACGTTTGATCCGGTTCATAATGGACATTTGATAACCGCCCAGGCCGTGAGAGAAATTAGAGGTCTGGAGAAAATTGTTTTTATTCCTGCTTACATTTCTCCGCACAAAACCGGTAAGTCTTCTGCTGGAGGTAATCATAGATCAAAGATGCTGCAGCTGGCTATTGAAGGGATATCTTATTTCGAATTTTCCGACATTGAATTAAAAGCCAAATCAATTTCCTATACTGTTAAAACTCTGGAAGAATTTAAAAGTAAATATGATAATCTGGAATTTATAATCGGCTATGATAATATTATTAATTTTAGTTCATGGAAAATGCCGGACAGAATTATTGAGCTTGCTGAATTGATAGTTCTAAGGAGACGAACAGATGATAAGAAAATTGAAAAAGATAAATATTATAAAGCTGCTTCATACGTGAAAACACCTGTAATTGAAATAAGCAGCAGTGATATCCGGAACAGGATTAAAGAAGGCAGACCTGTTGACTTTCTTATTCCTCCCAAAGTTAAAGAATATATTAATACTTTTAATTTATATAAGGAATAAATTATGAAAATTCTCGTTACAGGCGGAGCAGGCTTTATAGCTTCGCAAATTGCAGATGCTTTTATTGATGAAGGGCATGATGTATTTATACTGGATAATCTGTCTACTGGATTTGAAAAAAATGTCAATCCTAAAGCAGCATTTATAAAAAAGGATATCGGTGATAAAAGTCTTTCAGAATTATTTGAAAAAGAAAAATTTGATGTTGTTAATCATCATGCTGCACAAATGGATGTACGCAGGTCCGTCGCGGATCCGGCATTTGATGCAAATACAAATATAATAGGTACAATAAATCTTCTGCAGAATTGTATGAAGACGGGAGTGAAGAAATTCATGTTTGCTTCAACCGGCGGAGCAGTTTACGGAGAACAGGAATATTTCCCGGCTGATGAAAAGCACCCCACCTCTCCCCTTTCTCCTTACGGAATTTCAAAACTCGCTGTTGAAAAATATTTATTCTTTTATAATGCCCAGTATAAACTGAACTACACAATTCTAAGGTATGCAAATATATACGGACCAAGACAAAACCCGTTTGGTGAAGCCGGTGTTGTAGCGATTTTTTCAACAAAACTTTTAAAGAATGAACAACCTGTAATAAACGGAAGCGGAAAACAAACCCGTGACTATGTTTTCGTAGGAGATGTTGTAAAAGCTAATCTTACAACTCTTCATGATGAAAGAACAAACATATATAATGTCGGCACTTCAAAGGAGACAGACGTAAACGAATTATTTAATATGTTAAATGAAATAGCCGGAAGTAAAAAAGAGGAGAAGCATGGTCCGGCTGCTCCCGGTGAGCAGATGAGAAGTGTAATTACATCGGATAAGTTATTTAATTCTTTCCAATGGCGGCCGTCAACTACTTTGCAGGAAGGTCTGCAGAAGACCGCTGATTTCTTCAGGTCTTCATTAAATAATAGTTGAATAAATATTATTTAGCTAAAATTATTAAAGAATTATTCTACTTAAGAGTAGCAGTATAATATTAATATTACATTAAAATTGTTGTTACTCTCAGGGAATTTTCAGCTATTAAAATATTTTTATTTTTAACCTAAGGTTTATTATTAAAATTTATTAATTTATATTCAGGGAAACATAATTTGTTTATGATGCAGGATAATATAAAATTGGATATACCATTTAATTCCCTTTTAGAGAGTATTAAAAAACTGAATTTAAAAGAGAAAATCGAAATTTTAAAGGTTATAAATGTTGAACTGGAACAGACCGAAGATCATTTGTTAGAACAAGATCCTCAATTGAGATTAGAAATTAAAGAAGCTAAAGAAGCTTATAATGCAGGTGATTATATAACAATTGATGAGTTTATTAAAAAACAAAAAAAATAAAAATTGACTTTTCAAATTCTAATTCCAAAACCGGTCCAAAAACAAATTGAACTCTTGCCTTATAAAATTCAAAACAATATAACCGAAAAGATATTAGGGCTAAAAGAAAACCCAAATCCAACAGATACAAAAAAATGTCCGGCTCTCAAAATGAATATAGATTAAGGATTGGAAATTATAGAATAGTCTATGAAATAAACTATTCAGACTCGATAGTAATAATTTTATTATGCAAACACCGAAAAGACATTTACAGGTAATTCAATTTAACAATGATTGAAAATACTTTCATAGAAAAATTATATAACAGTGACAAACGATCTGTTGCCAGAGCAATATCTCTTGTTGAATCCGGGAATTCATCTTCTTCAGAGCTGCTGAAAGAAATATTTCAAAAGACCGGCAATGCATACCGGATCGGAATTACAGGGCCTCCGGGCGCAGGCAAGAGTACCATAACAAACGAACTAACTAAATTATATACAAGCAAAAATAAAAAAGTAGGGATAGTTGCAGTTGATCCTACAAGCCCTTTTACAGGAGGTGCACTGCTGGGCGACAGGGTAAGGATGAATGATGTAGGGCAGTTACCTGGTGTATTTATCCGGAGCATGGCAACAAGAGGGAGTCTTGGCGGATTGAGTAAAAAAGCGATTGATGCCGCCGATGTGCTGGACGCCGCCGGTTTCGATTTCATTATCCTGGAGACAGTTGGTGTTGGACAATCGGAACTGGATATTGCTCAGGCAGCCGATACAACAATTGTCGTGCTGGTTCCTGAATCCGGTGATTCTGTTCAGGCAATGAAAGCAGGATTAATGGAAATTGCCGATCTATTCGTATTAAACAAATCTGATCGTCCTTCATCTCATCAGGCTGTTACTGCTTTAAAAACGATCCTTATGATGAAAGCTCATGATGAATTTACCTGGATGCCCGGCATAATTAAAACTATTGCAACTGAAAAGAAAGGGATCAAGGAAATTTGTGATGAAATTGAACGTCATAAAGATTTTTTAGTAAAACAGAATAAATTTCTTTCTAAACGGGAGAATCAATTAAGAAATAGGATAAAAGATATAGTTGAAGAAAAAATAAAAAATGAATTATGGACTGAAAAAGGGAAAATTTCATTGAATTCAGCCCTGGAAAAAGTTATTATCGGAAATCTTTCTCCATATCACATAGCCGAAGAAATAATAGAAAATTACAAAAATCAGAAGTAATTTATGAGCTGAATATAAAGGGTTGATTTTGGAATACTAAATTTCAAATTCAATCTGAAATGAAATAATAAATTTTAGTAGTAAATACTTTTTAGAATAGGCTCATTTATATTTAGTAAAAAAAATCTCAGGTGCTCCAAAAGACACAAAAGATTTTTTAATATTTTTAGATCTTTTTAACTACCACAAGTAGAAAGGAAAAGAGTATGGAATCCTCCACTATGCAATTCGTCTCAAAATTATCTGAAAATCAGGTCATTATAAGAGATACGATCAGGGATTTCGCTGAGAAAAATATCCGCCCGTATATAATGAAATTTGATGAATCACAGGAATTCCCGGTTGATATATTACACCAGCTCGGTGAACTGGGATTTCTTGGAATTCTTGTTTCTGAGGAATACGGCGGGGCCGGATTAGGGTATACGGATTTCTCTATAATTATTGAAGAGCTTGCACGAGTCGACCCCTCTATTTCACTTTCAGTTGCAGCACATAACGGCCTCTGCACAAATCATATACACAAGTTTGCTAATGAAGATCAGAAGAAAAAACATTTACCCGATTTAACTTCAGGTAAAAAGATCGGAGCCTGGGGCTTAACCGAATCTTCATCGGGAAGTGATGCAGCAGGAATGAAATCAGTAGCAGAAAAAAAAGGTAATTACTACATTTTAAATGGAAATAAAACTTTTACAACACACGGAACTGTCGGTGAGACTGCTGTGGTTATGGCAATTACAGATAAAAGCAAAGGTAAAAAAGGAATTTCAGCTTTCATACTTGAAAAAGGAATGGACGGGTTTATAGCCGGTAAAAAAGAGAACAAGCTAGGAATGAGAGCAAGTGATACGACACAGCTTGCATTTGATAATTGTAAAATTCCGGCTGAAAATTTAATCGGTGAAGAGGGAGAGGGATTCGTTCAGGCAATGAAAGTTCTGGAAGGCGGGAGAATTTCGATTGCTGCTTTAAGTGTAGGATTAGCTCAGGGCTGCCTCGATGCTTCTTTAAAATATGTTAATGAAAGGAAACAATTCGGAAAATTTTTAAAGGACTTCCAGGCTATTCAATTTAAGCTTGCAGAAATGGCAGTAAATATTGAAGCCGCCCGGTTGATGACCAGAAAAGCAGCATTTATGAAAGACAATAGCCAGCCAAATACAAAAGAGGCTGCAATGGCCAAATTATTTGCCAGTGAAATTGCAGAGAAAGCATCAAGTGAAGCTGTACAGATATTCGGCGGCTACGGATTCATAAAAGATTATCCTGTTGAAAAATTTTACCGTGATGTGAAGCTCTGCACGATCGGCGAAGGAACATCCGAAATACAAAGAATAGTAATTGCGAGAGATCTGTTGAAAGAATTATAAATCAGAATTGGCAAAACTTTATTATGAAAAAAATAGGCAATCCAATAAAAGAAAGCGAGATTTTCCTTCAACGTGAGGATTATCAGAAAAACCTTCTAAGAAAATTAAAAGCAGAAAGAGAAAAAATAAAATTAGGCGGCGGAAAGAATGCTATTGAAAAACATAAATCAAAAGGAAAGCTTACTGCAAGAGAAAGGATAAATTTCTTAATCGATGAACAGGAATCTTTTTATGAATTGAATTCGTTTGCCGCTTATGAAATGTATGAGGAATACGGAGGTGCTCCATCTTCGGGAACAGTATTCGGAATCGGTAAGATCCATGGTAAAGATCATATTATTGTCGCAAATGATGCTACTGTAAAAGCCGGAGCATGGTTTCCTATAACTGCAAAAAAGAACCTTCGCGCACAGGAAATTGCAATTGAAAACAGACTGCCGGTTATTTACCTGGTGGATAGTGCAGGAGTTTTTCTTCCGCTTCAGGATGAAATATTTCCGGACAAGGAACATTTCGGCAGAATATTCAGGAATAATGCTGTCATGTCTTCAATGGGCATTCCTCAAATTGCTGCTATAATGGGCCCATGCGTTGCTGGCGGAGCTTATCTACCTATTATGAGCGATGAAGCATTAATCGTTGAAGGCGAAGGCTCGGTCTTTTTAGCAGGTTCGCACCTGGTAAAAGCTGCTATTGGAGAAGTAATAGATAACGAAGCGCTCGGCGGTGCAAAAGTTCAGTCAAATATTTCCGGTGTTACCGATTATATTATGAAGAACGACGAAGAATGTCTGAAACAGATTAGAAGTCTTGTTGAAAAAAACGGGATAAAGCAAAAAGCGGGTTTTAACAGAAAAGAAAGCCAGCCGCCTCGTTTTTCTTCCAAAGAGATTTTAGGTTTGCTCCCTATAGATACAATCAAGCCTTATGATATGTATGAAATTATTGCGCGTATTGTTGATGATTCAAATATAGATGAATATAAAGCGGGGTATGGTAAAACTATAATAACCGCTTATGCAAGAATCGATGGATGGGCAGTAGGAATTGTTGCAAATCAGAGAAGCGTAACAAAAACAGATACGGGTGAAATGCAGGTAGGAGGAGTTATTTACTCAGATAGTGCGGATAAGGCAACAAGATTCATAATGAACTGCAACCAGAAGAAAATACCCCTGGTTTTCCTGCAGGATGTTACAGGATTTATGGTCGGCAGCCGTGCTGAGCATGGCGGTATTATAAAAGACGGTGCTAAAATGGTAAATGCAGTAGCAAATTCTGTTGTTCCGAAAATTACAATAATTATTGGCAACAGCTTTGGAGCAGGCAACTATGCAATGTGCGGTAAGGCTTATGATCCCAGGTTTATCTTTGCATATCCGAATGCAAAGATCGCAGTAATGGGCGGAAGCCAGGCAAGCAGCGTTTTGCTCGATATTAAACTGAAGCAGGCAAAAAAAAGCGGACAGGAATTTTCTGATCAGGATAAGAAAAAACTCCTGGACGAAATAACAAAATCATATGAAGAAAAAAGCAACCCGCTTTATGCTGCCGCAAGATTATGGATCGATGAGATTATTGACCCGGCTTTAACCAGGGAATATATTTCAATGGCAATTGAGGCTGCAGATAATAATCCCGAAATAAAAAGGTTTAATCCCGGAGTTATTCAGACATGAATTCATCTAAACGATGTTTGGCTGATTAATAAGTTAGTTTTACACCGGCAATTATTGTTCTTCCGGGCATAGGATAACCATCATTAATCTCGTACCGTTTATCTAACAGATTTTCACCCTTTGCAAACAGCTCTATTGAATTCACTAAATTATAATTTATAATTAAATCGGCAAGAAAATAATTCTGCTTCAAAGATTTCTGAATATTTGAATACAAACCCGAAACCTGGTTAAGATTAAGGAGCAGCTGAACATTACTAAAATTGTAACCAAGCTGTAAATTCAAGTTATGTTTAGGAGCATAAAGTGTGGGATTATTAGTGTTCAAATAAGAATAATTAAATGAAGTATTAAATTTATCAGTTACCTGATATCTTCCCTGGAGCTCGATTCCTTTATGAATAAAGGAGCCTGCATTGTTCTTAATAAAGAACGGAGGTGTAACCATAATGATATTATCTCCTTCATCATAATAAGCAGTCAGTTCAAATTCCAGCCGGTAATCAAAAAGTTTTTGCTCAATGCCTGCTTCATAATTCCATATATGTTCGGGCTTTAAGTTTTCGTTTGCAACAGGGAATAAATAAAGATCTACTATTGTCGGGTTTTGGTATCCCTCTCCTGCCGAACCCTTTAATGTAGTAGTTTTAGACGGTGCATATGTAATTCCGAACTGAGGTGTAAGGACAGCCTTAAACAATGAATTTTTTGAATACCTCAGACCGGCTTCAATATTTAAGTTTCTAAATAAAGAATCTCTTACCAGGCCGTATACTGCAGCTTCGTTGTTCGAATAATACGTACCAAGGCCTTTTAAAAATGGTATGTTCGGATTAGTCCCTTTCCCTCCGTAGTTTTTGTAATCAATACCACCTGTGAAAATTAAACCTTTAGAAAGATTAACATTCTGATAAAAAGTAATACCATTCATTATATCATAAGAATGCCAGCCGTCAAAGAAATCATGATTGCCGTAGCTATAAAAGAATCTCAGCGCCCCGTTTACCTGATTGAAAGAATTATATAAAGATAATGCTCCTCTGCTTCTCAAGTAATTATAATAACTATCCGGTGTAACAGCATATACAGGCCCCGGATCATAAAATTTCGCCTTGGAAATATTTCCGTCCAGATCCAGTCTGAATTGATCATTAAACAGATAATTTATTTTTGCAAAGCCGGTTGTATTTCTGAAGCTATCTTTTGAATCCTCACGGTGTCCGTCTGATTTAGAACTATTAATCGAAACATAAAAACCGAGTTTTTCATTCTGATAACCGCCGTTCAATTCAGCATTTAAAGAGTTATATGATCCGTAAAAAGATGTGAGATTCATTGCAAGTTTATTGTCGGGTATCCTTTTGGAAATAATATTGATAGCGCCTCCCATAGCATTGGAGCCATAAAGAATCGAAGCCGGTCCCCTTATAACTTCAACTCTCTGGACACTGGAAGAAGTAAGAGCATCAATAATAGGATGACCGAACATACCCATAAACTGCGGCTGACCATCAATCAATACTAAAACCTGTGTATTAGGGTTTCCCCCTATCCCGCGGATATTTATAGTTCCCGCAGAACTTGCGCCAACACCAAATCCCATTACATAATTATCATTCAGAAATAATCCGGGAACTTTATTGTTTAAAATCCTGATAACATTTACGTCATGACTCTCCCGAATCTCTTTATTACTTATGACTGTTATACTTGATGATATATCGTTTTTAGGCAGCTTGTATCTTGTTCCTGTTACAACTACAGGATCCATTAAATATGATTTGGCTGAATCCTTTTTGACGGACTGTCCAAAACATAATGCAGACGAGAGTAAGACTAAAATTAACAAATGTATGAACTTAGTATTCAAAACAGAGCTTCTATTAAAAATTATCATAATATCTTTTTTATTAATTATAGAAAATATTGCCTGAAATTTTAATCTGACAAAGATACGAACTAAACTTTAAAATTTCCCCATTGGGGGATAATTTCTTTCATTTTGTTTAATATTGAAAACTATTTAATTAGATTCTTTGGATGTAATAGTTTTATAATGAGATTTATACTTGTCCCGGTAATTGTTTTAACTCTAGTAATTAAGCTGTATCCACAGCAAAGTACACTTTCAAAAGGAGTAAACTATCTTTCCGAATTCATTGCTTCGGATTATTTCTTAAATCTTAAAAAGACTAATAATGATCTGGAATTAGCGGATACTTTATTTTTAAGAGCCGTAAAATACAAAGATTATAATTATTCCGAAGCTCTGCTTGCCCTTACATTTGCTACTGTTCCATATAAGGAAGTTCCGATACAGTTCCCCTTAATCGGAATTTTAGACTATCCCCTCGTTTCTGCAAATGATTCGGTTTTCTTAGTGAAAGATAAAAACCTGCCTAAGGATTTTTTCTACGATACACCCAAAGGTAGTTTCGGAGATAAAGACAAACTTGCACATTTCTTCGGAAGCGCATTTATTTCTTACTCTTCAAATATCTTTGATTTAGGAGACCTAATTGGTTATTTTGTAGAGGTTTTTGAACAAAGTTTTAAAGTTCAGTCGTCCGTTGATACAAGAGATTTGAGAACCAACAAATTAGGTAATATTTTTGGAGATATTCTAAAAAAGAATGAGAATGCATTACCTTCTCAGGTTATGCTGATGAAATCATTATCATATTTTAGCTATAATTTATGAAAAACATAAAAGATAAAAAGCTGGAAAATATTATCAATATACTGGTTAATGAAATTAATCCTAAAAAATTAATTTTATTCGGTTCCAGGGGAAAAGGAACTGACTCATTTAATTCTGATTATGATATTGCAGTAGAGGCAGGATCTATTAACTTTTCCGAAAAAAGAATACTAAAGGAAAAAATTGATCGTGTTTTAGGACTTCATAAAATAGATCTTATATTTTTAAAAGAGATAGATGCCGGGTTTAAAGATATTATTATTAAAACGGGTAAAATTATTTATGAAGGATGAACTGAAATATTCTTTCAGAAAATTAAACGATGCAGAAAAAAAATTAGATGAAGGCCTCAGAAAGGCAAAGGATCAGCTTGACCAGGATGGTGTTATACAAAGATTTGAATTTACTTTTGAATTACTTTGGAAAACACTAAAATTATTTATGGCAGATCAAGGAGTAATAACCCGGTCACCTAAAGAAGCGCTGAAAGAAGCTTTTAGATTTGGCTTAATAAAAGATGAAAGTATTTTTCTTGATATGCTTGAAGACAGGAACCAGGCATCACATATTTACAGCGAAGATTTATCAAATAAAATTTTTGAGAGAATAAAGAATAAATATTCGAAAGCATTTAAGGTATTATTAAAAGAACTTTCAAAATATATAGATAAAGAAAAATCATAAAAAAATATTTAAACAATCATAAATTTATGAAATCAGTATTAATAATAGACGACGAAAAAGAAATTTGTGAAAGCATAAAAATGATCCTCGAATATGAGGATTACAATGTTGATTATGCCGTAAAAGCCAGTGAAGGATTGAATAAGCTGGAGGCTATCCCCTTCTCTGCTTTACTGCTGGATATTCAAATGCCTGAAATGAACGGCTTTGAAGTCCTTAAAAAAATAAAAGAAAGCAGCAACAAAGTATCAGTTATTATTATTTCCGCGCATGGAAGCGTAGAAAATGCAATTAAAGCCACAAGGCTTGGAGCATTTGATTTTATAGAGAAGCCGATAGACAGAGATAAATTATTAATCAGTATAAGAAATGCTGTTGAACAATCCAACCTCCTGCTGGAAAATGAAGATATAAAAAAGAATTATTTAGGTGACGGAAAAATACTTGGGAAAAGTAAAGCAATACATCAAATTTTAGAGCTGATTGATAAAGTCGCACCGCTTGATACACGTGTAATGATTTCCGGAGAAAACGGGACAGGAAAAGAATTGGTTGCCAGAGCTATTCATGCGAAAAGCAACAGAAAGGACAAGCCTTTTATCGAAGTTAATTGTGCCGCCATTCCGAATGAATTAATAGAATCGGAATTATTCGGGCATGAGAAAGGATCCTTTACAGGAGCATTCCAGCAGAGAATTGGAAAATTTGAACTTGCTAATAAAGGAATAATCTTCCTCGATGAAGTCGGCGATATGAGCCTTCAGGCTCAGGCAAAAGTATTGCGAGCTATTGAAGACAGTAAAATTGAGAGGGTCGGAGGTACAAAAACAATTGATGTAGATGTCAGAATTATTTCCGCTACAAATAAAATTCTGCAGGAAGAAATTGAAAAAGGAAATTTCAGGGAAGATCTTTTCCATAGGCTTAATGTTATACCTTTCAATATTCCCCCGCTAAAAGAAAGACATGAAGATATACCGATCCTGGTTGAGAGTTTTACAGCGGATATAACAGCAAAACATAAAAAACCACCTGTTAAATTTAGTGAAGAAGCAATGAAATTTATGCAAACTCAAAAGTGGAGCGGTAATGTTCGTGAACTGAGAAATTTTGTTGAAAGAATTATTATTATTATTGATAAAAGGGAAATTGATAAAAAAGACATCGAAGCTTTATTCCCGGGAGGAAAGTCTACGATCAAAGATATTTTAAGTGAAAGCAACTCATTCCAGGAATTCAAAGAAAAAGCAGAAAGGGCTTTTATAATCAGGCAATTAAATGCTAATGACTGGAATATAAGTAAAACCGCTGAAGTACTTGATATTCAGAGGAGCCACCTTTACAATAAAATGAAAAAATATGAAATTGAAAGGGAAGAATAAAAATGGCTACTATTTTTACAAAGATCATAAATAAAGAAATTCCTGCCGATATCGTTTACGAAACCGAAGATGTTTTGGCTTTTAAGGATATTGATCCGAAAGCCCCGGTTCACATTTTAATTATCCCCAAGAAAGCTGAAATTCCTAAAGTGACTGATATTAATGGGAAAGAGCATGCTACGCTTCTGGGCGATATGTTCGATGCTGCAAATAAAATTGCAAAAGATATGGGGATTTCTGAAGACGGATTCCGTTTGGTTATTAACTGCGGCAGCAAGGCGGGTCAGGCAGTCTATCATCTGCACATGCATCTATTAGGCGGAAGGGAAATGAAATGGCCCCCGGGTTGAGAATTGAAAACCTTCGAGGTTGACAATCCGGATTACATTTGAGTAAACCCTCGAAGGTTTACGAATGGTAAATCTTCAAATGCTACCTGAACCTTCAAGGGTTTTCTGTTTGTTATCCTCCTTGTTAACCTTGAAGGTTTCAACAGATAATCACAAAGGGGGAAAATCCGTAAATGCAAAAACCAAAAAATTATTTAATAAACACCTATCACCATCTATATAACAGAGGAGCAAACAGAGATATTGTTTTCTTCAGCAATTCTGATTATAAAAATTTTCTAATAAAATTAAAGAGATATAAGGATAAATATATGATTCAGATTAATTGTTATTGTCTGCTTCCTAATCATTTCCACCTATTTGTTAAACAATTAACCGAAGATTTTACTATTGGTAAATTTATAAGCGATTTAATCAATTCATATACAAGGACAATTAACATAAAATACAAAAGATCAGGAGTTCTTTTTGAAGGAAAGACAAAAAGCAAATTAATAAATGACGAAAGGTATTTTTTATGGTTATGTAAATACATATTAAACAATCCGGTTAAAGCCTTACTTGTAACGAAGCCGGAACTATGGCAATATTCATCGGCAAAGGAATATTTTGGAGAAAAAGATATCGAATATACATCTACTTTTGATATACTGAACAGATTTAATAATATCGAATCGTTTAAAGATTTTATTAATCAGGATAATAATAAATTTGATTACACGGTTTTATTCTGAGTGCTAAATCGAAGGTTATGCCGGGGAAAAAAACTTCGAGGTTTAGGCTATAAGATTACAAATAGTAAACCCTCTAAGGTTGAAGTATTTACAGGATTAATTCCGGGTACCTGAACCTTCAAGGGTCCTCAACCCTTATTCCAATACCTAGACCTTGAAGGTTTTCTCGTCCTTAACCCTCCACCAACCTGCTAATATAGATCCGGATAAATTATGCCAGATGCTGAAAATTGCACCGGGTAATGCCGCCGCTGCTGAAAAGAATTTAACAGCCAATGCTACACTCAAACCAGAATTCTGCATACCGACTTCAATGCATATCGTTCTGCAGGTCTTTTTATCAAATCTTAATAATCTCGGGACAAAATAACCGAATGATAAACCGATTAAATTGTGCATCATAACCGCGGCAACTATGATAAAATTCATCTCAACTATTTTAGATTTGTTCAGTGCAACAATTATTGTTATAATAAAAACTATTGCCAAAGTAGATATTAAGGGGAATACATTTCTGATCTTATTGATCCTTCTGCTGAAGAATGAATTTATCGCTGTACCTGCCAAAACCGGAATTAATACAATCTGCAAAATATCCAGAAACATCTCCCCTGCCGGCACAGGTACAATATGATTCAGAATAATATAAGAAAAGAAAGGGGTTAGGAATACAGCCATTATAGTTGAAGTTAATGTTAATGTAATCGATAAAGCCACATCACCATTCCCGAGATAAGTGATTACATTTGAGGCAGTACCGCCGGGACTACACCCTACCAGAACTACACCAGCCATCATCACCGGTGATAAATTAAATAAAACAGATACAAAATAACCCGCAGCAGGCATGATTAAAAACTGAAGACTGAATCCAAGCAGAATGACTAAAGGAGATTTCAATATTCTTTTGAAATTGTCCCACTTTAAAGTCATCCCCATTCCAAACATTACAACAATAAGAAGAGGGACAATTGCTGATTTAAATACTGCAAAAAAATTGTTGAGATAAAAGGCAATAGTGGAAAATAATATTGCCCAGAGAGGAAATAATTTTGTAATTCTATCTATCATACTTAGTTTTATTCTTATATATTCCGGTCACTTTAATATTTGGGATGCGGTTATGAGTGACCGGTATATGATTACATATAAATTTAAAAATAAAGATAAGAAAATGTGATATACTTTTTTTAGTTTGAAGAATATTTGTTTAAGTGATCAATAAATTAATATTTTAAGATTTCAAACATTAATTAATAAATATAATTATTATGTCGGTTTATCAGTTGGAAAGGAGCCAGAAAATACCCGGTACGATTGAAAAGGTATGGGATTTCATTTCCTCTCCCAGTAATCTGGAAAAAATTACACCGTCCTATATGGGATTCAAAATAACCGGCAATAACCTGCCCGGGAAAATATATCCGGGGTTGATAATCAGATATAAATTAAGCCCTCTTTTAGGTATAAAGATAACCTGGGTCACTGAAATAACCCATGTAAAGGAAAAGGAGTTCTTTGTTGACGAACAAAGAGTTGGTCCCTATTCAATATGGCACCATCAGCATAAAATTGAAGCTGTCAAAAACGGAGTTCTTATGACAGACATTGTAACATATAAACCGCCATTTGGAATCCTGGGAAGATTATCAAATCAATTGTTTATAAAAAAGCGGCTGGAGAGTATTTTTGATTTCAGGAAATCAGCACTTGAAAAGATTTATGGAAAATATCCCCCAGCAGAATAGGGATACAAATAGCCAGCAGAATGCTCCGGAACCCTAATACAATAGGTTTAATAACGCATCCAGAACGCATTTACAACGCATTTATAACGTATCCGTAGTATTCTTAACCCGTAAGAAAAGGTTAGAAAATAGCAGTTTGATCATATAACAATATGTCATACAATACATTATATAAACGGTTTTATGTTTTATAAAATAATAACTTAGACAATTTTATTTAATTTGAAATATAATATGGATAAATTTTTATCCGCGGCAATTGAAGAAGCAAAAAAGGGATTTGCCGAGGGAGGAATTCCAATTGGTTCAGTACTTATAATTGATAATAAAATAGCTGCAAGAGAACATAACAGGAGAATACAAAAAGGGAGCACGTTTTTGCATGCAGAGATGGACTGCCTGGAAAATGCGGGCAGAATGAAAGACTCAGATCATGGCAGAGCTACATTATATTCTACTTTATCTCCGTGTTACATGTGCTCCGGAGCTGTGCTGCTATATGGTATTAAGAAAGTGATCATTGGAGAAAATAAAACTTTTACAGGCCCGGAAGATTATTTAAGATCACGGGGAGTAGAAGTTATAATTATTGATGATGAAGAATGCTGTAAGTTTATGGAGACTTTCATTAAAAAGAATCCGGAGCTGTGGAGCGAGGACATTGGTGAATGATATTATAATGAGAAAAACACTTTAATACCAACCAGTATTGCATTAACAGCTACTGCTCCAAGTATCAATCCCATTACACGGCTTATTACACTCGCACCAGAATCTCCTATCAATCTGTGTATATATGAAGCTAATAAAAGGAGCAGAAGAGTAAATCCCAGAACAAGCAGCATAATCAAAGCCATATATACCTGGTAAATAACATCAAAACGATGGTTATCTGTAAGCAGAACAATGGCCAGTATAGCTCCCGGTCCTGCTATTGAAGGAACGGCAATGGGAAATATTGCAGTATCCCTGCCGCTTTTTACGATTTCTATTTCACTTTCCGGCTTACTTTCACCGAATATCATTGTAAGTGAAAAAAGAAATAGTACAATTCCGCCGGCAACCTGAAAAGCCGACAGAGGGATTCCCATTTCTTCAAGCAGAAACTGGCCGGCTATAAGGAAGAACAGGAGCACACAGGCGGCAATAAATACCGCCTGTACAGCAATTTTCCGTTTATCCTTTTCAGGATGTTTTTGAGTTGCTGCGATAAATACCGGCACTGTTCCAATCGGATCGATTACAGCCCAGAGAAGCACAAAAGCACTAAATATTTCACCGAAGTGCATAGCTCTTCTTTTTTCGTTCCACTTCCTGCTTAATTACTGCTTTAATAAAATCCGGTCTGTACCAGTACTTCATATACCTGCCATTAATGTACATATATGGAGTTCCTTGAATCTTAACTTCAGCACCAGCTTCTATATCATTCTTTACTCTCTGGATTACATCAGGCGCATCCATACGCGCACTAAACTTCTCCTTATCCCATCCATGTTTTTCTGCAAGGTCAAGGAGGTATTTGCGGTTAATTTCTTTTTGGTTTTTATAAAGTGAATCATAGTAGCTCCAGAAATCCCCATCTTCCTGGGCACATATTCCTGCACATGCTGCCAAACCGGAATTTTCGTGAAGCTTTCGTTTCATGTAATGATTTATCGACTGGTCAAGGGGATAATTCATAAAATAAAGCTTAGCCTCCTTATTAATCTCCGGCCATATAGTCTGCATACTGTCGGCAAGTTCCTTACATGCCGGGCACTCAAAATCTGCAAACTCAACGATGGATACTCCGGCTTCCGGATTTCCCTTTACCGGGGCATGTGGATCTATATTAACTTTCACAGGCGCCTGTTTAAAATGTTCTTCCAGGGCATCTTTCATATTAAACGGTTTTTCAGCTGCCTTTATTTCAGGAATATTTTTTTCATACTGTCTTATTCCTACATAACCAAGGCTGAACATCCATACCGCTACTATACTGTAGAGAACTGGTTTGGGCGTGAACCCTAAGTTTGAACGAAGACCGAAAAGACTTTTAATATAATCCAGAATAAACCTTCCTGTTTTACGGTATGAGAATCCAACTGCAGGAACTAAAAACAGAATCAGGGAAATATTAACCAGGTACATTCCTACACAGACAGGGCATAATACTTTTAAGATAATTAATTGTACTGCCTTGAATACTGAGAAAAGTACAGCGGCAGAAGCACCGACAAGAACAACGGCTGCAGATCCCTTTACTTTTTCCACATCTTTTCTGAATAGTGCAGCAATTAAAATAATGACCGACCAGAGATAGAATAAGAATCCCAGCCAGGCTACCGGAATTCCGAACATAGTAGCAAACTTTGTAGATAGTACCGCATCACAGGAGATCCATTCATTAAAATCACAGATGCTTGTTCCGCCTGCTGAATGACGGGCAAGCATGATAGTAAGGTTTGTGGCATATAGTGCAAGCGCTCCCCCTATAATACACATCAGCAATGCTATTAAAATGTAACCTCTCCGCAAGAAGGGCACTTCCGGTGAATTTTCTTTTAGTTTCATTTATTAACCTTTACTTATTTATCAAAAATTTTAATTGAATGAAAATAAAACAACAAACCTAAGCATCTTCCCGAATAAGCGGGCTTAACCAGTAAGAAAGTGTTATTTCGATGGATCCCGATAATCTGGACGAGAAATCTTTTTTAAACTCAACATTTCTCCTTCGGTCGAAATGACAACTGATCTTTAGTTCAGCTTCACTTATTTATCTTTTATATCTTACCTTTTTATTTTTATGTTTTCTTAATCTAATTAAACTTATAATTGTCAAAGCTGCTCTTTATTGCCGGAGGCAAACATCTGTTTAGCTTTTGATATCGATTGATAATCGAGTTTACAAATAATACCTACACTCAAATCACATGTTGCCGGCCGGGGGACGATAGTATTAAACCAATAAGTAAAATCGTCACCACAGGTTGTCCAAGCTCCCCCCGTATTCTTTTTTGAACGGTTTAGGGTACATTTTAAATTTTTTATCTGTGTAAGAGGCCAGCGAAACTGTATAGAACTTGATCCGGAATTAGATGCCAGCCAGGCCGGCTGTGTTTTCCATACAACGCCGCCATTAAGTTCCTTTGTCCAGCACCATGCAGACTGACCATCTGAGATACTGTACCAGCTTGAATTAAAACTTGGAGTAGACCCTTGGTAAGAATAGTAAGCTATTTTAGCCTGGGGTAAACAAGGGGATGTTTCAGAAAGGCTTTTAGTATACGGTGTAATAAGGTCAAATGCTTTTTTGTTATCAAACAGTTTATTGTCTATCATTGACTTATCAACGTCCGTATCAAAAAATATAACAGCCTCTTGGTATGCACCGGAGTTTGACAAACTAATGGATGTAGTGCTGGTACTTAATATTATCTTCTTTTGCATATTCTTAAAGCCGCGCTGTCTTTGAAGATAATTACCGGCAGTTCCGTTGTTCCATCCTGAAAGTAGTTCATTCAACTCAGATGAATTTGCAAACTGCCAATTAGTATAGGTCCTGTATATTTTATTATTGATCTCGCTATTGCCGCCCGAATACAAACCTATAGTTTTACCGCAGCGATTAGATTGTGAGTTAAGGGGAGAACTGCAATTACTTCCCATAGCATTTGTAAATTCTTCCAACGATTTTACCCATAAAATAGGAGTTGTTTCACTATACTGAATAATAAAATGATCATCGGTGTATGGTGCACCGGCTGTGGTAAACTGATCGGTTAGTGCATTATAAACATAATTTGTATAAGTTCCTGCTTTTTTGCAGAATATAGAAGCGTCGGTATTGCTGCATACTTCACCTACGGAATCGGCAGGATAGTTATCATCATCCTCTGAAGCCGCTACCTGCCATGCCTTATAATGAAAAGCTTCATTAAGGAGGAAGAGGCCTTCAGCCTGGTAATAATAGTAATAATATGTAAACTGACTTACATTATTGTAATATGCTATATCGCCAAAAGCATCGTTGTCGGGTGTTGGCAAGGCATTAACACATGCAATAATAACACCGGATGAGGGTAGAATTAATTTGTTGGCTAATGTGGTTAGAATCTCGGCCATGGGAGTTTTGCTGGTATATTTTCCTTCTGCCATTACCTCATCAACCCACTTTGAAATATCGGCATTAGATACTCTTTCTCCGCCGGCGGCATGTGAAATATAGGATTTGTATTCTGTAGAAAGATAATCTATTCTTCCGGTTTCTTCTGTAAGATTTTGCTGTTGTAAGTCGCAGCTTAAAATTTTTAATTGATTGTTTATATCCGACAGCTGCACTTGTACAGCATTAAGCTGGGAAATAATTTCCTGCAGGCTTTCATCTATTTTATCAAGCTGACCCGAAAAATCCGGGCTGGCATCAGCAAGGCCCAGTGCACCCATTGCCCAGCCGGCAGCCGTTCCACCTATTTTTCCTCCGGCGCCTTGTGCAGCACCTTTAAATAATTCTGTAATAGCAGTGCCGGCTAAACTAGAATTACCGGGGCCGACCCCACCGCCAGGATTAAGCTCATCAATAACGTTTGTTAAGAAATCACATTTGCTAACAATAAAAACAGAGAGAATAATAGATACAGCCAGAAACATTTTTTGTAGAGTATCTTTTAGTGTTCTTCTGCCTTTGATAGATCTCATATTATTGCCTTTTAGTATGATATGTCTTTATTTGATTTATAATTATTTTCATACAATTTTTTAGCTTTTGATAAGGATTGATAATCGAGTTTACAAATAACACCAACACTCAAATCACATGTTTCCGGCCGGGGGACAATAGTATTAAACCAATAAGTAAAATCACTGCCGCAGGTAGTCCATACACCGCCTGCATTCTTTTTTGTACGGTTATTAGTGCAGCTAATGTTTTGAACAAAACTGAATGGTATACGAAATTGTTTTGAGTTGTCATCTCCATTCGATTCAAACCACCCTGGTTTGATATTCCATTGAACTCCTCCATTAAGGGCATTGCCGCCGCACCACTCTACTAATCCATAAGAATCGTACCATCTGCTGCTGGTTCCTGCGGTCTTGCCGATATAAGTATAGAAAGTTGAAGAAAACGGGTAACAAGAGCCTGAAGCAGTTCTTTTTTGGTAAGGAGTTATTAAATCAAAAGCTTTTCTATTATCAAATAATTTATTATCCAAACTTCCTTTACCCACATTTGTATCAAAAAATATAACTGCCGTTTGATTATTACCGGAATTAGATAAGCTGAAAGTCGTTGTATTGGTGCTTAAGATTATTTTGTTATTCATATCTTTAAAACCGAGAATATCCTTAAGATAATTACCGGCTGTACCAATATGCCATCCGGAAAGAAGCATATTAAGTTCAGAGGCGTCGGCAAACTGCCATTTTGTATACCCCCTGTAGACTTCGTTTGTTATATTGCTGTTACCTTCATTATAACGGCCTACAGTTACGCCGCATTTGTTATTAACAGAGTTAAAGGGAGAATTGCAGTCATCTCCATGAGCGAGTGAAAATTCCTCTAAAGATTTAACCCATAAACGCGGAGTTGTTTCACTATATTGAATGACAAAATAATCATCTGTATATGGTGCACCGGCTGTGGTAAACTGATCAGTGAGTGCGTTATATACATTATTCGTATAAGTTCCTGCTTTTTTGCAGAATATAGAAGCGTCGGTATTGCTGCATACTTCACCTACAGAATCGGCAGGATAATTATCATCATCCTCTGAAGCCGCTACCTGCCATGCCTTATAATGCAATGCTTCATTAAGAAGGAAGAGTCCTTCAGCCTGGTAATAATAGTAATAATATGTAAACTGACTTACTTTATTGTAATATGCTATATCGCCAAAAGTATCATTGTCGGGTGTTGGCAGAGCATTAACACATGCAGTAATAATACCGGATGAGGGCAGAATTAATTTGTTTGCAAACGTGGTTAGAATCTGGGCCATGGGAGTTTTGCTGGTATATTTTCCTTCTGCCATTACCTCATCAACCCACTTTGAAATATCTGCATTAGATACTCTTTCCCCGCCGGCGGCTTGTGAAATATAGGATTTGTATTCTGTAGAAAGATAATCTATTCTTCCGGTTTCTTCTGTAAGATTTTGCTGTTGCAAGTCACAGCTTAAAATTTTTAATTGATTGTTTATATCCGACAGCTGCACCTGTACAGCATTAAGCTGGGAAATAATTTCCTGCAGGCTTTCATCTATTTTATCAAGCTGGCCCGAAAAATCCGGGCTGGCATCAGCAAGGCCCAGTGCGCCCATTGCCCAGCCGGCAGCCGTTCCACCTATTTTTCCTCCGGCGCCTTGTGCAACACCTTTGAATAATTCTGTAATAGCAGTGCCGGCTAAACTAGAATTACCGGGGCCGACCCCACCGCCAGGATTAAGGTCATCAATAACGTTTGTTAAGAAATCACATTTACTAACAATAAAAACAGAGAGAATAATAGACACAGCCAAAGTCATTCTAAGCAAAGTATCTTTTAAATTCCTTTTTTGTTTTTTGAATTTAAATAAATTTATTGATTTCATGCTTATTCCTTTTTACATTTATAAACTTCTTTTCGAACTAAAATTATTTCCAAACAATCTCTTTGCATTTGTAATTGTTGCTGAAGAAAGCTTGCATGGGGATCCGGATGCGGTATTATCACATGTTGAAGGCCTTGGTACATTGAAATCCAGGTATGCAGTAAAATCATCGCCGCACTTAGTCCACACGCCGCCGGCATTTCTATTTGAACGGTTTTCAGTACAAGGCTGTTTTCTAATATTTAATACCGGCCAGCGGAACTGAAGCCCGGAAGGTTCCCAATTGACACCGTTCTGCTGCGCTACATAGCCAGGTAGAACTGAAAAGGAGAAAGGTGTGGTATTATTGTAATCGCTGCCGCAGTGCCTGTTATGACTGACAGCATTGTAATATCCATTCCTGTTAGCAGGTACATTCGAATTTGTAGTATAATCAACCGAAACATAGGGAATACCTTTAATTACGTTACACAAATTACCTTTATGTCTGGATTTAGTTAAAAGACTTTCGAATTGAGAGGTTGATACGGCCGGGGCGCCTGGTAAAAAATCATAACTCCAATTTGTATCGAAGAATGGGACGACATATTGAGTTGCCCCGGTCTCATCTAAGTTTATTTCTACCACATTTGGACTTAGTATGATCTTATTTCTCATATTCTTGAAACCAAGATTGTTTTGAAGATAATTACCGGCAGTTCCACTATTCCAGCCGGCCAGCAGCTCTGTTAAATTATCAGAATTCGCCTGGATCCAGCCCTTATAACCTTTATATGTCACTGAACTCATTTTTTTAGGATTAACATCATTATTAAACCAGCCTACTGTTGTACCGCAAGGATTTGCAGAATTTAAGGGATCTGCACAATTATCGCCTGCAGCAGTAGTAAAATCTTCAAGTGAAAGCGGCCACAAAGAGCTTCCGCTGGCGCTGTACTCCTGCACTAAATTTTGATCGGTATATGCTTCTCCGGCGGCAGTGAATTGGTCTATTAAGGAATTGTACAAATTGTTGGTACGGCCAGCGACCAAATCGCAATTAACTTCAATATTAATATCTGAACAAACATTGGAAACAGAATCTGCAGATAAAAAATCTGAGTTTGGTGAACCGGCAGCCACCCATGCCTCATAATGCCAAGCTTCACTATAAAGGAATAGGGCACGAACCTGATATACATAGTAATAGTCGATAAGACTATTAACTATTTTATAGTAAACAGTATCTGTTCCAAAGGAAAACTCAGCCGGGGAGGGGACAGACTGCACACATGCAGGAATGAGGCCTGAGTTAGAAGACTCTACCAATTGGCTTGAAAAGGAAGCAAGTATTACTCCCATAGACGTTAGATTCGTGTGAGTACCAGTTGCAAGAACCTGGTCCACCCAGTCTGCAATTTTATCCATTACCGGTTCCCCGTTTTCAGCAGCAGCAACGTAAGTTCGATAATCATAAATAAGGTTGTCAACCTCTCTTCTTTCATCTTTAAGAGTAGTTTCCCAAGTAGAACAGTTTATAACCCTTAATTCTGACTCAATGTTGATTAGCTCATTATCAAGCCCGTTTAGCTGGGAAATGATCACTTGCAGATCCTGGTCAATTTTGTCGAGTTGTTCAGTATAATCCGGGCTGCTTTCGCTTAAGCCTATAGCGCTCATTGCCCAGCCTATACCCTCGCCTTCAGCATCTTTGAGTGCTGTTTCACCAACCAGTTTAAAAAGAACCGTTGCATAGCTTTGATTTTTATCACTCCCCCCAAAAGCAGGCCGTGTACCACCAACAGGACCATTGTGATCAAGAATATTGGTTAATAAATCACAGTTGCTTACAATGAACACAGATGAAATAATTGAGGCTGCCAGGAAATATCTTAGCAGAATATCTTTTAATCTTTTTCTTCCATTAACTGGTTTCATAATTTAACCTCTTATATTTCTGTAAACTTTTTCTTTAAGATTTATACTTATATTCATATAAAATATTTGTATTTTCAACAGCCGAGGCGTTGAGAGCACAGATGTCTGAGAATACAAAAAATGCTCTAAGAAATTTATTTTTCAAATTTTTCAATCACTTTTTCCTTCATTCTAAATAAATCTCTTAGTATTAAAAACGATTTTTTGTCTTATCATATACATCAAATGTGGATTTGGCTTTGGCTATTGTTCCACCATCAGTTGAACACTGAGTAGCTGCATCTGTATTATCACAGGTTTGGGGTCGTGGAAAATAATATTCCAGCCAGGCAGTAAGGTCATCACCGCACATTGTCCACATACCACCAGGATTTTTATTCGGCCGATTTTCTGTACAAGTAAGAGCAGAGGCTACCCTAACCGGCCACCTATATTGGCGTGCGGAATTTTCGTGATTAGTTTTTCCGCCTTGTTCTGCCAGGTAACCCGGCAAGACAGAAAATGAAAATTGAGTGGTATAATCATAATCACTTAATGGCTGGCAATATCTGCAATGTCCGCTAGCATCATAAAAATTATTCCGGTTAGAAGGCACTTTAGGGTTTTTATTATAATCAATACTCATATAGTAGTAAACAAGACCTCTGCATAATCCACCCTCATTTCTGGATTTAACTAAAGTGGCTTCCTGAAAATCCACTTCATTTCTCGCAGGGCCTCCTTTTGATGGTAAAAAGTTATAATCCCAATCAGTATCGAAGAAGGGAATAACATATTGGTAACCATCCACTTCATTAAGAGTAATTTCTTCTTCATTTGTACTAATTATTATCTTATTTTCCATATTCTCAAAACCGAGATTCTGTTCAAGATAGGTGCCCGCAGTTCCACTTTTCCATCCTGCGAGCAAATTTACTAATAAGGCTGAGCCCGCTTTTTGCCAACCGCTATAACCTCTATAATTAACAGATTGCAAAGAGCCGTCATTATAAAAACCTGCAGTAATGCCGCACGGAGTTGCAGAGGTTAAAGGCTCAGTACAATTACCCCCCGCGGCAACGGTAAAATCTTCTAATGATTTGACCCACAAATAGGACGGATTGTACTCAAACACAAAATTCTTATTTGTATATGGAGCCCCGCCAAGTGCATATTGCTGAATTAGACTATTGTATACATAATTTACAGCAGATGCTGCCTTGTTACACCAACTTTCCGCAGAAGAATTGTTGCATACATAAGAAGTAGAATCAGCAGAAAGTGAGTCGGAGTTCGGTGAACCTGCGGCTTGCCAGGCTCTATAATGGTAAGCTTCGTTCAGTAGTAGTAATCCTTTGAGCTCGTATTGTGCGTAGTAGTCAATATATGCCTTTACAGTATTGTAATATATAGTATCCGCACCGAATGAGGCATCTGCAGGTAATGTAAAGGTCTGGATACAGGCAGAAAGAGTTCCGCTTACAGGTACTATGAGATTATCTTGTAAATCTGTAAGTATTCCAAACATATCCGTTTTATCTGTGTAATTTCCTTCTGCAAGAATTTCATCAGCCAGTTTAGCCATATCTGACGATGATACCGGAAGCCCGGCTTGAACATTTTTTAAATCCTGGTCATAATCTTGCAACAAATCATCTATTCTTGATTTATCAGGGCCTAATGTTTGTTGCCAATCACCGCAGTTTATTTGTTGAAGTTCATTTTCTATCTGAGATAACTCTTTATTAATATCATTTAGCTGAGTGATAATAACATTAAGATCATCGTCTATCTTACTTAGCTGTTCATTAGAATTAGGGCTGGCATCACTTAAACCTATAGCACCCAGAGCCCAGGAAGTTGCAATGCCCCCTACACTTCCTCCAGCACTTTCTCCTACCGTCACAAAAAGTTGAGTAATATAATTAGAGGTTTGGTTCCCTCCCAAACCCGGGGGCGGGGGATTTCCATTACCATGGAGATCATCATGAAAATTAGTTAATAAATCACATTTGCTTACAATGAATACAGAAGAAATAATTGATGCTGCCAGAAAATATCTTAGCAGAGTATCTTTCAATCTTCTTTGCTGACTCACCGGTTTGTTTCCTTTTATTAATTTCATGCTTATTCCTTTTTATTTATAAACTTCTTTTCCATTTAGCATTATTTCCAAAGATACTTTTTGCATTGGCAACTGTTGAAGCGGAAACATTGCAAGGGGTGGCATCAGTGTTATTACACGTTACAGGCCTTGGAACGTAATATTCAATAAATGCAGTTAAGTCATCGCCGCACATAGTAGGTATACCTCCGGCATTTTTATGTGAACGGCCTTGAGTACAAGTGAGTTTGTCGACTGATAATATTGGCCAGTGGTACTGAATTGCAGCAGGTTCATGATTAGCTTTATTATCCTGTTTAGCCAGCCACCCAGGTATAACTGAAAAAGAGAAAGGTGTAGTATAATTGCTGCCGCAATGCCTTGCATGGCCTACGGCATCATAAAAAGGATTAGCGGTTGAGGGTAATTTTGAATTATAGTTAACGTTATCATAGTATGTACTTAAACCCTTACAAAGGCTGCCTACTGACCTGGTCTTAATTAAAAGATCTTCCTGAAATTGAATTGTTGTTATTGCAGGGCCGCCGCCTAAATCACTATATTTTAAGCCAGTATCGAAAAAAGGTACCACATATTGTGTTGATCCGCTTTCATTTAAGCTTATTGACACGTAATCTGAACTGATCACAATCTTTCGTGCCATATTCTTAAAACCTAATTTGCTTCCCAGGTAATCCCCGGCAAGACCATCTGTCCATCCGGAAAGCAGCTGTGTCAACTGAGCGGAAGCAGCATTTGACCAGCCGGAATACCCTTTGTAAACGACTGAACTCGGGCTGGGTGAATCATAATAACCTGCTGTTATTCCGCAGGGATGGTCTTCAGTTAAAGGATCGGCACAATTATCTCCGGCACCTACTGTAAAATCTTCGAGGGAAAGAGGCCACAGATAAGAATCACTGCTGCTGTTATACATCATTACCAAATTTTCATCGGAATAAGGTGCTCCTCCTTCTGTAAACTGATTAACTAAATTATTATACAAGGTATTAGTTTTAGTGGCCACCTGATTGCAGATTAATGTAGGTTTTGAGCAAACTTGTGAAATGGAATCGGCAGAATAAATATCCGAGTTAGGAGCACCTGCCATTTGCCATGCACGGAAATGCTTTGCTTCACTATAAAGCATAAGGGCTTGAACCTGGTATGTATAGAAATAGTTGACCAATAATTTAACCTGGTTATAATAAACCGTATCTGTACCAAATGAATTATCAGCCGGCGCCGGGATAGACTGGGTACATGCAGATATAATACCTCCGGTTGTCCCTGCCAGCATGGCATCTTCTATATTAGCTAATGCAGTTTCCATAGTAACATCATTTGGACCTAGAACTGTACTATCACCGAGCACATGGCTTACCCATGAACTAATATCTGAGATTGATACCAAACCAGGCGGATTTAAGGTATCCCTAGCAGTGTTGACCATAGTCACATAATCAGTCATCCGATTATCAATCGAGCTTCTAGCATTTAATACATCCTGCGACCAATCTGCACAATTTATAATTGTTAATTCGTTATATATATTAGTAAGTTCTGTTTGAATAGTTGAAAGCTGGCTGGAGATCTCCTGAAGATCCTGGTCAATTTTATCAAGCTGTGCAGTATAATCAGGACCGCTCGCATCGCCTAAGCCTATTGCGCTCAATGCCCATCCGACAGTACTGCCAGCGCCATATTGACCTGCAGCATCTTCTGCTACGGCTACAAAAAGAGAAGTAGCCAAGCTTGCACTCTGGCTTCCGCCGAATTCCGGCTGCCTACCACCAACAGGACGATTATGATCAAGAATATTGGTTAATAAATCACAGTTGCTTACAATAAATACAGATGAAATAATTGAGACTGCCAAAAAATATCTTAGCAGAGAATCTTTTACGCTGCGGATCGATTTTGTTTTTTTAACCGGTGATTTCATATTTAACGCCTTTTTATTTTATTTTTAATTTTTTTCAACTGCTTTTTTTAATTAACTACCATATCCTGGCGGAAAGTTTGCCAGTATCTTTTCAACTGCATCATCTATATCTTCCTGCATTTCTGTTCCGTCATTATAATTCCTAACTACATCGGTACCTGTTCCTCTCCAGACAAGCTCTTTATTCTTTGAATCAACTATATCGATAACAAGAGTTCCTTCTTTATAATAGCTGATATTAGTATATCTTCTGTTTGGGCCCCACCATGGATGATACCAACCGTAACCGGCAGCACTATATTGCGCCAGCTTCATTTTTTGTTTAACACCTGCATTAGCTACAACGACAAAATCTGCTGGTCCAACCTTCTTTTGAACAAAACCTTTTCCCTGCAGATCTTTATCCACGGCATTTATCACCCGTTTGTAAACAAGGGGATTTCTCTTTAATGCTTCGCGAAGATTTAATTCGGAATTAATTGCCCAGCGGTAGGTTCTGTATTGACGGAAATTGTATGAGTGGTCATAGTCGCTCTGCACACTGATTGTTGAACAGCTTGACAGGAGGATGCAAAGAAACAACAGATTAAATAAATGGATCTTCATATTTATATGTATCTTATTATTTTTTTCAGGATTAATGCCCAGCGATTTTATTTTGTCTTCTTAATCACTGCCCTCAGTTAAATTATTATTGAATTCAAGAATTATTCATCTATTATTGTCATTCTTCTGGATGCTACAAAGCTCTCGGCTTCCAGGAAGTAAACATAACCGCCATTTTTCAGGCGATGACTTTCCGAATCCATACCATCCCAGGTAATATTATATTTTCCCTCGGAAAGGAGTCCGTTAAACAGAACTGATACCTCTTCTTCAAGAAGGGAGTAAACAACCAGCTTGACACTGCATTGCCGGGGGATGGTAAAGCAGATAGTAGTACGGGTACTAAAAGGATTTGGCGTATTCTGCTCGAGATTAAATCCTTTAGGAATATCCAAAAGGCTTTCATCCTTTTTAAGTTCAGATGATTTGTTTTTCTGGAACATCTCTTTTCCTTTTCTAACTTTTGTCCGGAAATTATTTCAAGCCGGTACATCATCTTGATTGGACTCCTTTAAGAATTTTTTTGAGACGTAAAATAATTGGTTAAATACACCGCCGCTCAACTGGAAGGGACATTATTCCGGCTGAAAATGACATAACTCTGCTGAATAAGACATTCTTACGGTTTAATAGGACATTTCCGGAATTTGGTGATATGGAACAACTTATTCCTGCTTTTAATTTATATATTCCCAACTCATTTTACTGATATAATAATTGAACGAAGTGAGCCTATTTCTATAAATAGTAAAAAAATATAGATACTTAATCTGTCCTGCTTGATTAAAAGAAAGAAAGGAGAAATGAAAAAGGTTTTATACGGAATCTGGTTGGTACTACTAATATCCGGGAATATTTTTCCTCAAGATTCAAATAATGTTAAAACTAAAGTTTTAATCAAAACAAGTGCAAGCTGGGACGGTAGTGCTTTACCGGATTATCCAGGCAGTAAACCCGAAATAACCATTCTGGAAATTACAATCCCTCCCAATACAAAACTTCCGATGCACAAACATCCTGAAATAAATGCAGGAGTATTATTATCCGGAGAGTTAACTGTTAAGACAGAAAACGGAAAGGTGCTACATCTGAAAGCAGGGGATCCGATTGTTGAGACTGTTAATAAATGGCATTACGGTGAAAACAATGGGAATACACCGGCTAAAATTATCGTCTTTTATGCTGGTACTGTTGGAACGCCTATAACAATTACGAAATAATAAATATCTGGATTATATTTTTTTTAATATAACAGCAGAAGGGAGCTGATTAAATTCCTCTTTGAATGCTCTTGAGAAAGCAGTAAGATCCGTATAGCCTACACTGAATGCGATTTCGGTAACATTCCCGGCATCCTGTTCAAGGAGCTGTTTTGCACGCCTGAGCCTCATGATGCGAATACATTGATTCGGTGTACAATCGGTTAAAGCTTTCAGTTTTCTCAGAAGCTGTCTTTTGCTGATCCCAATTTGTTCAGCAAGAACATCAACCCCGAATTTCTCATCCCCCATATTTTTTTCAATTATTCCGCTCATCTTTTCCAAAAATTGTTGATCAATCGAAGAAGCAGAGATTTCTGATGGAGTTAAGACTGCTTTAGATCCGATGTTCTTTTTCATCTGCTCGCGTATCTCAATAAGATTTCTTGTCCGGATCATCAATTCTTTTGTACTAAAAGGTTTTATAAGAAATGCATCAACTCCTGTTTCAAGTCCTTCAAACTTATCATTTTCTTCTGCCTTTGCAGTAAGCATAATTACCGGTATATGACTGGTCACCAGGTTTTTACGAAGCTTTCTTGTTAATTCATATCCATCTATTACAGGCATCATAACATCTGTTATAATTAAATCAGGTATTTCATCAACTGCATGCTGCAGACCTTCTGCACCATTGGAAGCTTCTGCAATATTATAATCGTTCCCTAAAGTATCGCGGATATAAGAACGCATATCAGGATTGTCTTCTACAATTAAAATTATTTTTGATTTAACTCCTTGATCAGTTCTATTAACCTGATTCGTTAATTCTTCTAATTCTTTTTTATATTCAAAAACATTATCATAATCATTATTCTCCTGACCCGGAACACCCTTTTCAGTTTCAATAATTTGATCAGGCTCCAGGTGGGATTTTCCAAGAGGGAGTATAATAGTAAATGTTGTACCGGATCCTTCTTTACTTTCCACTGAAATACCACCGCCGTGTATTTGAACCAGTTCTTTAGTCAGCGCAAGTCCGATACCTGTACCTTCATACTCACGTGTAGTTGAATTGTCTACCTGGAAGAAACGGTCAAAAATATGAGGGAGACGATCCATTGGAATACCTATGCCGGAATCGGCAACTTTAATTTTTACATCTCCAACATTTTCAGGTTCAGAAGACATCGAAGCAGTATTTTTGTCTGCCCGTATTTCTATCTCTATACTTACTCTTACTTCTCCTTCGTCCCGGGTAAACTTAACTGCATTCGATAAAAGGTTGTGCATAACTTTTTCAATTTTATCCTGCTCAAAATAAACGGGAATATTATTCACGGAGGTTTCAAATTTCAAATCAATTCTCTTTTTCAGAGCAAGTGATTCAAACGAACCGGTAATATATCTGATTATTGCAACTATGTCTTTTCTCGATGCTTTAAGCTTCATTTCGCGGGCATCAAACTTGGAAAGATCCAGCAGCTGATTTATTAATTGCTGTAATTGTTTTGAATTCCTGAGAGCCATTTTAGCTCTTTCTATATTATGTTCCTTCTTTAAATCCGGCAGGAGGTTTTCAATCTGTCCTACAATTAATGTCAATGGTGTACGGAATTCGTGTGATATATTGGCAAAGAAACGGGATCTTATTTTACTTAATTCATGGAGTTCAGTGTTTTTTTCTGCCAATTCGGCTGTTCTTTCAGCAACTAATTTTTCAAGCTCATTTGTTCTGTATGTCAGATGCTTTGTTTTCCGTTTATTATAAACATTTATTATTAAAATAAATAAGGATGTAAATATAACTACGTATATTATATATGCCCACCATGTTAAATAAAGAGGCGGTAAAATAATCATTGAAAAAGTATCTTCACTGCTGATATTGCCGTATATATTTTTAGCTTTAACCCTAAAAGTATAATTTCCGGGAGATAAGTTAGTATAAGTTCTGTTTGTTTCAGATAACCAGTTCGACCATCCTTTGTCAAATCCCTCCAGGAATACCATGTAGCTGTTTTTTTCGGCATGGTCATAGAAAGATGCAGCATAATTAAATTGGACAGAATTGACAGCGTAATTCAGTTCAACAGGTTTTTTACTTTTATTACTTTGTGAATAACCTCCGAAAGCAACTGAATCTCCATTTATTACAATACTTCGTATATATACAGGGAATCCTGAATGTATGGATTCTGGTAAATTATCATCATAACGGAATAATCCCTCTTCGCCTCCAAACCAAGTTATACCGTTATCTTCCGCATAAATAGACCAGATACCGTTTGATGGAATCCCCAGAAAATCATTATTATCGATTCTATAGGTTCCATTTGCCTGCATCCTGAAAATATTCAAATAATAATTTATATCTTTGGAGACAATTGCCCACACATTACCTTTTTTATCTTCCGTTAAATAATTTATAATAAATGAATTGTCCGGCAGCAGTTTATTAAAAGTTGTATCACGGATAAATGAATATTTTGTACTATCAAATATGTAAAGGTTTTTGTTTGTGGTAAAGAAAACACCCCGAGAAGTTAAGAAGGGATAATTGTTAAAAGAAGGCAATCCTTGTTCTTTCCCAAAATTTTCAACTTTTGCAACTTTTCCATCAGGAGAAATATGGATTCGGGATATTCCTTTATTTTCGTTATTAAGCCAGATATCACCATTCCTGTCTTCGGCAATTAAAGCAGCATCTCCTTTCCATTTATTTATTTTAGGGCTTTCGATCCAATCATTATCAGTTTTTCTTAATATCTTAATTCCCCCGTTAAAACAGCCGATATAATACTTGTCAGGATCAATCATAGAGCGACGGATACAAGAAACCCGATCCTTAAGCCTTTTTATTACTTCTGAATTGTCACCATCGATTTTTCTTATTGAACCTCTAATTGCGTAAAGATATTTACCGTTTTTAAATAGTTTCCAGAAATCTCCGCTGAGTCCGGCTACTAAAAAAAAACGGTTCTGCTGTTTATCCAGGTAATAAACACCTTCAGAAGTAGCAACATACAGTATATTTCTGTGCCTGACAGGAGGAGAATTAAAGGCGACTACCCCATCCAGACCTTTTTGTTGGTCAAAAACCGAAAACGAAGGATAAATATTCATTAAATGATCAATACCCTGCAATGATGCCATCCAGATCCCTCCTTTATGATCAGGAGCTATTGAATATACTATATTATTCCGCAGACCGGAACTTTTAGTTAAATACTGGATTAATTCTCCTTTGTAATTAAATATTATCACACCTCCTTTTTCCAGTCCGGCTGCAAATGTAGTATCATTCAAAATTGAAGTGCATCGGATTCCAAATTGTTTTACGAATTCATTCGTTTTCCCCTCAAGCGGTTTCAATGTCCGCCAATCATAAAGGAACAAACCTTCACCATCTATTCCAACTAAAACAGAACTTCCCTTTACTATTGCTTCGGGAACAGGAAACATTGCTTTAACCGGTTTATCTAGAAATATTTTACCTCCGGATCTTAACACCAGAGAATCGTCTTTTAATACCATTAAGCTTTTATGCTTCTCTAAAACATAAAGGCTGTCATGAACCAGGAAGAAGCCGGTAAATTCTGTTTCAGGCTTCCAGAAATTTATATTATTATTTTTCCACCTGAAAAGATATTCCCTGCTGCAGAAGTACACTCCATTACGTGTAGGATAAATGGATCGAATCCCGGAGAAATTAATTTCTTTGTCTTTTAAATATTTAAGAAGTGACGAATATTCCAATACACACTTTTTATCAGGCGTCAAGTATCCGAAATCTTTTGATCTTCCTATATAAATTCTTCCATTTTTATCCATTGCTAACGTCCAGATCAATTGCTGATCTCCAAGCCTGAACTGCCGCCAGTTAACCCCGTCGTACTCAAGTACAGCATCCAAATTGTTACCCGCATAAATTATTCCCCTGTTATCACATAATATTGAGAAATTTTGGGGTGAAGATTTATAATCTTTAGGGCTATAGTGCTGAATAAATACTTTCCCTATTTCTCCATTCTCGGCTGAAGAAGATAACTGTGGGTAGACAGACTTGATGAAAATTATGCATGATGCAAGTAATGTAATTCTTAAGCTATTTCCTGTAAATTTCATAAAAAGAAATTTTTGTTGTACACTAGAAACTATGGAAGGGATGCTGGATATTGATTAGACCGGAAGAAAAATAAGATTTGGGAATCAATTAATTTGTGCGTCAGACCTCATCATAAAGAAAAAAATGTAAAACGTAATTATTTTTAATATTTATGCAGTATTATTAATAAAAAATTTATTTTGTATTCTCCATCGTATGAATTTTTCTCTGACAAATAAAATAATTTAGTACTGTTATATAGAGTCCTTAAGTGCCGGGTTACTTTACCCGGTTGATCATCTGATTATTACCCTGAATAAATGTTTAATATGAGAAATTGTAATGATAAATTTAAATGAACTTCAATTTCAGAAACTGGATCTGAAAGGAGTAAAAACTTTAGTAAACCGTGCAAAAGCGGAAGGCTGGAATCCGGGTCCATATGATGCTGAAGTTTTTTATGCCACAGATCCGGACGGCTTTTACGGATATTTTCATGATGGAACTATGATAGCAGGCGGATCTATAGTTTCTTATAATAAAAAATTCGGATTTATGGGATTCTTTATCGTAAAACCTGAATACAGATCAATGGGAATTGGCAGAAAATTATGGTACCAAAGACGGGATACTCTTCTTACCAGGATAAATGAAGATGCTCCGATCGGAATGGATGGGGTTATAGCAATGCAGCCGTTCTATAAACAAGGAGGCTTTGAAATTTTATTCAGGGATGAACGTTATGAGAAAACAGGGATGAAGTTTAATATTAATGAAAATATTTCGCCAATATCTGATGAGGATAGAGATACAATTTTAGAATATGATAAACAATGTTTTGGTTTTTACCGTCCGCAGTTTCTTAAACCATGGCTGAAATTACCAGGGAATAAAACATTTAAGTATACCGAAGATGACAAACTTAAAGGATTTGCAATTGTAAGGAAGGCTGATAAAGGATATAAAGTATGTCCCTTATTTGCAGATAATGAAATGATTGCAGAAGAATTATATAAAGCCTGCTTAAATTCAGTTCAGGGGGAGTCATTATTTCTTGATATACCAGTGGTAAATAAGGGAGCTGTAAACTTAATAAAAAGATATAACGGTACTTATGTATTTGAATGTGCAAGGATGTATTACGGTACTCCTCCTGATATTGATATTAATAAATTATTCGGGATTACTACGTTTGAGCTGGGGTAAGTTTAAAGATGACATCCTTCAGGCTGTCATCCCGATATCTGGAATGATGTTGTCTTTTTACAAAGTTCCAGTTCCTGTTTAATGACAGCTTTAATAAAATCCGGCCTATTCCAATACTTTACATGCCTGCCGTTTATAAACAGATCAGGAGTACTAAGAATTTTAACTGCATTTCCAGCTTCGATATCACTTTTTACGCGGCGGATTACTTCAGGAGAATCCATGCATGTACTAAACTTCTCCCTGTTCCATCCATATTTTTCTGCAAGATCAAGTAAAAAATTGCGGTTGAGATATTTCTGATTTTTAAATAATTCATCATGATAGTTCCAGAAGTCGCCTTTTTTCTGAGCACATACTCCTGCACATGCAGCTATCCCCGCATATTTATGGATCTGGCGTTTCATATAAGTATTGATTGTACTGTCAAGAGGATAATTCATAAAATAAAGCTTGACATTATTTTCTATTTCCGGCCAGATGGACTGCAGGCTGTCTGTCAATGCTTTACATGACGGACACTCAAAATCGGCAAATTCAACAATAGTTATATCTGCTTTAGGATTTCCTTTTACTGCGGCATTACTGTCAATGGGAATCTTTACCGGTACCTGTTTGAAGTGGTCTTTCAGAGCATCCTTCAAAATAAATTTTTTATCATCGACGTTTAAGTTATCTTTATTTTTATTTGTTCCTGTATAACCTAAACCAAATATCCAGATTAGTGCAATACTGTAAAATACCGGTCCGGGAGTAAATCTTAATCCTGATAAAACGCGGAGGTGACTTTTTGAATTCATCTTCAGTAACCCGATTTTATTTTCAATCAGAAATTCTTTTGTAGCAAACTTAAATAATTCCAATCAATACAGAAGTGATCAAAAAGGAATGGGAAATTATTTCCTGAGATCTGGTAAAACCGGGAGGGTTAAATCTTATGATATAAACGAATTATACAATTTAAATGGGTAAGTAATTATTAGAAATTCCCAAAATTTCAATTAACAGATAAGAATCTTACTGTTTCACATATTTTAACGCCAGGCAGGTGATATCGTCCGATTGTTCAACTCCCTGAGAAAATGATTGAACATCCTCAAAAACCTGCTCAACAAGATCATTCACATCCAGAGAATATTTTCCCTCAAGGACTTTTTCGAGCCTGGAATCCTGGTATTCCTCATCATCTTTATTAAAAGCCTCCGTAACGCCGTCAGTATAAAAAACAAGGCTCTCACCCGACTTAATCATTACCACATTTGATTCGTACGGTACATCTTTCATTGCACCTACCATAAGCCCGCCTATGTTGTCCAGCTGTTTTACTTTTCCATCAGAGGAAATTATGTAAGGAGGATTATGTCCGCCGTTAGAATATTCAAATGCACCGCTTCTCGTATCGAGAATACCTAGAAAAACAGTAACGAACATATTTGAAGGGCTTTCATCTACAATAATATTATTAACTTCAGACAAAATACTATCTGCAGGCATTCCCTTAAATGCCGTTGCCTTTAATAGTGTTTTACTAACGGCCATCAGCAAAGCAGCAGCTATACCCTTTCCTGAAACATCGCCGATTACAATACCTAACCTGTACTTATCTATAAGGAAGAAATCATATAAATCTCCCCCGACTTCCTTTGCTGTCAGCATTTTTGCAAAAATATCGAACTCCTTTCTTTCAGGGAAAGCCGGAAATGTTTTTCGCAGAATTGATGTCTGGATTATGTTGGCAATATCAAGTTCCTGCTGAAGAGCAATTAATTTATCTCTTGAAGAAAGAACGGTTTTGTAATGTTCAATTTCTTTTATAGATTTTTCTATGGTTATTTCAAGATCGGATAAGTTAATAGGTTTTGTTATAAAGTCATAAGCACCCCGGTTCATTGCCGTCCTGATATTTTCCATATCGCCGTAAGCAGAAACAATTATTGATCTTAGCAGCCTGTTATTAAGTTCATTTATTTTTGTGAGGAGAGTAAGTCCATCCATTACCGGCATATTTATATCTGTAAGGATCAAATCCAGTTGTCCGTCATTATTAATTTTATCAAGAGCTTCAGCCCCATCTCTCGCAAAATGAAATTCATATTCCTTTGCATTTATTTTTTTCCGGAACTTCTGAAGAATCAGGTGTTCCAGATCCGGTTCATCGTCTACTACAAGAATTTTTGCCTGCTGCATAACCTTTCCTAATTAAATTGCTGATAAATAGTCCAACTTTGATTTTAAAAGATCAAATTCGAGCGGTTTTGTGAAATAATCATCTGCCCCGTGTTTCTTTGCCAGGTTGAAATTACTTTCATCTCCATAAGCAGTAATCATTATAACTTTAGTTTCGGGATAGCGCAGTTTAATTTCTTTAAGCAATTCTATGCCGGTCATTTCAGGCATATTTATATCCGATAATATTAAATAATTTATAGGATTTTCGAGCGAATCGAGAAGATTTAGTGCAGAATGACCGTCGAATGCATAATGAATTTGTATTTCACCCGATTTAATTTCTTTCCTGAATTTCTGCTGGAATAAGAACTGAACATCTTTTTCATCATCTACGACTATCAACTTCATTAATTTCTCCTTTTCGTTTTTTTCATTTAAGGGATTAATAACAGCCATCAATTTTCACGAATTTAACTAATTAAAATCCTGATTTTATTGTGAAAATTAGCGTTAATTTATAACTAAAAAAGGTTATTATGCATAAGCAGTTAATATGATTAATGAATATACATAAAAATTTCTATTTATTTCTCTATTACAAGATTCAAATTATTAGGAAGAGTGATCACAAACTCCGTATACTCTCCCGATTTGGTGTCAAATTTAATATCGCCTGCATGTTCTTTTACGATAATATCATAACTAAGAGAAAGTCCCAATCCTGTACCTTCACCTGAAGGTTTGGTTGTAAAAAACGGATCAAATATTTTTTCACGGACTCCTTCAGGAATTCCGCTGCCGTTATCTTTAATCCTCACTTCAATTTTATTATCCAAACCGCGGGTGGTTACTTTAACGCAGGGGGAGAAATGATCTCCAGTTAATTTTTTCTTTTTATTTGCTTCATAGAAGCCATTATTAATTATATTCAAGAACACCCTGCTAACATCCTGGGGAACAATTGATATTTTTTCAAGATTTTTATCATATTCTTTTTCAATAGAAGCATTAAAAGAACTGTCGCGAGCCCTTAAGCCATGGTAAGCTAAATTTAAATCTTCATCAAGTATTGCATTTATATCGGATAAAATTCTTTCACCCGATTTTCCTCTTGAATGCTGCAGCATGCTTCGGACAATACTGTCTGCACGGTTGCCATGCTCGTTAATCTTAGCAGCATTTTGTTCTATATTGGAAATAATATCTTCAAAATTGTCTGCAAATTCATTTCCAAGTTTATCCTTTACTTTTTCAAATTCATCTCTGAGCTCTACTACCAGTTCTTTAGATAACTGTGCAAAATTATTTACGAAGTTCAAAGGATTCTTTATTTCATGGGCAATTCCGGCAGTCAGCTGCCCCAGTGAAGCAAGTTTTTCCTGTACGACTAATTTTTCCTGGGTAGCTTTCAAATCGTTTAGAGCTGTATTTAATTTGTTTACCGTTTCATTTAATTTTTTATAAGCATCGGCATTGTCCAGAGCGATTGCAGTATAAGAAGCAAGGTTTTGCAGCAGGTTCAGGTGATAATCCTGATAAGCATTTTTCTGAAAGCTCTGAATTGTAATTATACCAAGCATCCGTTCCTGCGAGATAAGTGGTAAATAAATGATTGACCAGGCTTCTTCCGACATGGTTCCGTCTTCCAGTTTCCTGTGCGGCTTGTTATAATGCAGGATATAATTACTATATTCCGAATGAACATCGTTTATAAAAACAGGTTTCCGGTTATCTATACACCATACAGCAAACTGGTTCTTATCTTTTATATCTCTTGAATAGGGCGGATAACGTTTACCTTTCTCCATTGAGAGTTTGTATTCTATCTCTTCTTTTTCCGGGTTATAAATTCCTAATCCGAAAATTGTAGCATCAGCCAGCTGATTAACATGTTCATATAATTTGAGGAAGATCTTGTCAAGGTCAAGAGTAGCAGTAATTTCTTTCCCTATTTCACTTAAAAGTTCAATATTTTTGTTTCTTTCATTTTCCGCCTGCAGCGCTTTTGTTTCCGCTTCGGCAGTTTCGGCTCTCAATTCCGATTCACGCAGCCGTGATCTTTGTTTTTCCTTAAGGAGCAGCCTGCGGCGCTGAGCACGATCGATACCGAATACCAATCCTCCAAACATTATGAAATATCCTGTGTAAGCCCACCATGTCCTGTACCACGGCGGCAGTATCCTGAAAGAATAAGCCCCGATGCTGCTTTCAATTCCGAGTATATTTTGTGCAGCTACCTTAAAAGTATATTTACCGGGAGGAAGATTAGTATATTCCTTTGTGTTTTCTTTTGACCACGCAGACCAGTCATCATCAAAGCCAACAAGAAAGGATTTGAAATTATTTGAATTCTTTCCTTCATAACTTGAAGCTGAAAAATTAAATTTAATAGAATTGTATTTAAAAGGAATTTCCGGAACAACAGGACTATTCAACATATCGCCGGAATATATTGTTGAATCTTTTCCAATATCAACTCTACGTACAATTGCAGGATAAATTGTATTGTTCAAATTACTCTTTGAAAAATCATACCTGATTACACCTGAACCCGAGAGAAACCATGTAATACCATTTTTTTCTGCATAGACTCTTCCGATCTGTTCGCCGGCAAACCTGTTAAACGGGGAGATCAGCCACTTATATGAACCGTCGGACTGACGGGAACCCATTGCAATAGTGCTCCTGGTTCCAAGCCACAAATGCCCCATACTGTCCTGCTGAAAAAATGAGACGCCTTTGTTATCCGCAAGTTTATAAAATGAAGAAACAATATTATCAGATGTATCCGAGTAAAACCTCTTCCTGCTTTCATCAAACCTGTAAGTACTGTCGGCAGTTGTAAAATACTTTTTACCATTAAATTTATTGATATACATAAAACCGCTCTGCAGGCCGTTATTTTTATCAAAATGTTCTATATGCGGTTCGGATACAATTATATCTCCGTTTTTGCTTTTCGGAAATGAAATTTTAAATACACCGGAAGCATTAGTTCCCACCCATAATGTTCCATCATCATCTTCAATTATAGATGAAGCCACATCGGTAACATTCAGGATTCTGCCTTCATCAATCCAATGGTTATTTCTTTTTAATACCGACCACAATCCCTGTGCGCCTACAAAAACTCTTTCAGGATTCAGTTTTGATTGACTAAGTGCCTGTATATTATATTCGTTCCCGACAGTTTTTCTTATTGCAGTCAGTTTATTCCCGTCGACTTTAAATAAACCATCAAAGGTTCCTACAAGTAATTCATTATCTATTTTAAGAAATGCAAACGACTGGTTGCCGCTGTTTTTCAAAAGCTGTAAATTCAGAGTAATCGGATCCAGGTAGTAAACGCCGTTATTAGCAGCAACATATATAATGTCTTTATACCTGGTAATATCAAGGGGTGCAGAAGAGAGATTATTTCTGGAATCGAAATAACTTAACGGGGAAGAATAATCTATCCTGGAAATGCCGTTATCGGTGCCTAACCAGATCGCTCCTGCCCTATCCTGGTATGTGTAAAGAATACCATCACTGATAATACCGCTTTTTCGGTTATATTTTTTTACCAGGTTTCCGGCAGTATCAATTACGACAGCCCCGCCCCTGATAGTACCCAGTAATATGTTCCCGTCCGAGAGTATTGTCCCGGGAGAATAGATTAAATTCTCTTTAATAAAATTATCGACTTCCGTTTTGAAAGGAATAAAATTTTTCCCGTCATATTTAATTAATCCCATTGTTCGGGTAACAATTAAAATTGTTCCCGGTTCTCCCGGGAAAGGAAGCATTACATAAATTCTCTCATTAGCAAATTTTTCTCCTCCCTTTAACAGGATTAATGAATCATTCTTTAAAACTTCCAGTCCCCTGCCCCATTCACGTAAATAAACATTTCCGTTAACTTTGAATGTCAAATGGAAATTGCTGCTTCCTTTTATAATTTTAAATTGCTTCTTTTCTATATCCCAGACCAGCAGGTATTTCATTACATCAAAATAGACTTTGTTGTTAAGAATAAAAGTCTGCCAGACATCGGAAAAATCTTTTTTATCTGCTGGTAAAAATTTCATCAATGAATAAAACGATAAACTTCCTGAAGAATCGGGTGAAAAATAGCCCAGGTCACCTACCGCTCCCGCATACAGCTTCCCGTCACTGCCGGGAGCAACGGAACGAAGAGTAGTTTTATTCGGTACCTGGTAAAATCTCCAGCTGCTGCCGTCATATTCGAGCAGACCGATATCATTGCCGAAATACATTACTCCTCTTTTATCCTGGGCAATTGCCCAGTTACCCTGGAATGCTCCGTATTCCTTTGCAGTATAATTGGTGATAAGCGGGTAGCCGTTTTCCTTCTTGTTCTGAGATAAGGAAGCAGAAATAAAAAATAAACTGCATATAAGCGGAAGAATTATTTTCTTCATAGATTTAATTACTAAATAAATATTAATATTTTTCCGATGCCGGGTAACTAAAACAATTTTCTTATCTGATCTTTAAGATTTTCAAATCAGGATACAGCACAATTAATTAACACAGTATTATAAACCTTGAATAATCATTATAAAATAATTGATTATTCAATATTATTGTGCAGATATATTTTATAAAAAATTCCGGGAACGCATGTAAATCATGATTCGGAGGTAAATCATTATATTGCTTTAATTTAGTTAAAATATTTAACTATATCCAAAATTTTTTAACTCATTATTTTAATTATTCAATAGTGTTGCGCTGTATCAATCTATTCCATTATTATTGAAAGGCAGCAGGATAATAAACCAGGTGCCTTCACCTTCCTTTGTCTCAACTTTCAGTTCACCGCCATGCACTTTTGTAACTATATCATAACTTAGAGATAAACCCAATCCTGTTCCTACTCCTGTTGGCTTTGTTGTAAAGAACGGCTGGAATATTTTATCTAAAATTTCTGCAGGAATTCCGTTACCATTATCTTTAATCCTGATTTCAACTTTTCCATTAAGGTTTTTTGTTGAAACTTTTAATGTTGGGAAGAAATTATCATCACCACTTTTCTTCTTTCGATCGTATGCTGCATAGCAGGCATTGTTAGTAATATTTAAGAATACACGGCTTATATCCTGCGGAATTACATTTATCTTTTCCATAGTTTCATCATAATCTTTTTCTATTGTGATATTGAATTCTTTATCCTGTGCTCTCATTCCGTGGTAAGCAAGGTTTACATATTCATCGAGAAGATTATTTATATCTGTAAGCATTTTTTCTCCCGAACTTCCTCTTGAATGAAGTAGCATTCCTTTTACAATGGAATCAGCACGTTTACCATGCTGGTTTATTTTCCCGAGGTTTTGTTTTAAATCCTTATAGATTTCATCTGCCCCATTTTTATTGTCATTTTCATATTCAGCTTTCATCTCATCGAGCAGTTCGCTTGAAAGTTCAGAAAAATTATTAACGAAGTTTAAGGGATTTTTTATCTCGTGAGCAATGCCGGCAGTAAGTGCTCCTAATGATGCTAACTTTTGTTGAGTCACAAGTTGTTCCTGGGTTTTAATAATTTCTTCATTTTTTTTCTGAAGAGTTTTTATTGATTGAGCTTTTAATATTGCTGATACAGCATGTTCTCTGAACCGGTTTAAAATCCTTGCAGTAGAAGGATCAAATGAATTTTTGTCTGCGAAACTATCGAACACAACGTACGCTTCTAATTTATTTTCCCATTCAACAGCCATTACAAGCATCGATGCAGCTTTATTTAATCCAGAAAATTTGTTATCGCCGTAAAGATCTTCAGTATTGCTTATAATATAAATCCCCTTTTCAATTTCTTCTGAATTCTCTGTATATCTTTTGTTCAGTTCTTCAGCACTTAAAGAAACCGATCTAAGTAATTCAATATCATATCCGAGTGTAAATGCGATGTGGAATTTATTATCATTATGATCGAGTAAGAATACCGCTGCTTTTTCTGCTTTAGGAATAAAGCTTACCGTCTGAACTAAAAGGGAATTAAACAAGGTGTCGATATCTTCTGCGTTATTAATTACCCGTACAAGTTTATCTACGGTTTCTAATTCTTCAGCCTGGTTTTTGATGAGTTCTGCTTCATGTAATTTGGCTTTATCCTGTTCTCTCCTGATAATTCTTGCCCTCATTATTCTGTCAGTTAAATATATACAGAAAAGAATGAATAAAACATAAGCAGCAATTGCCCACCAGGTTAAATACCACGGCGGTAAAACTTTGAAGCTGAACTGATCTTCAGTGCTGATAACTCCATATACATTTTTTGCACGTACCCTGAAAATAAAATTTCCGCCGGAAAGATTTGTGTAGTCTTTCTTTATTTCAGTAGTCCATGCAGACCAGCCATCATCACTTCCTTCAAGATAATATTGATACTGGTTTGCATCTGTTTTTTCATAACTGGCTGCGGAAAATTCAAAACGGATATCATTCTGTGAATAAGGAATAACTACACTCGGGGGATTTTCAGAATTTGATTTATACCCGTCAAAAACCACTGAATCATTATTAACAATTGCTTTTCTTATACAGACTGAAAAAGGAACGTTGAGCTTCTTATCCTTGCCGGGATCAAAATAAACGATACCTTCACTTGTACTAATCCATAAATATTCTTTGTCATTCACTGTATCATAATCCGGATAAATATCATTCACAGAATTTAAATCCAGTCTCTGGAATAACGGCATAGGTTCCCACTTATACTTACCATCACTTTGAAGCATCGCTTTACCGAGCTGGAAATGTTTGTTCATTTCTGCAAGAACCCAGTATCCCCCTTTTTTACTTTTTTGTATTAAGGATATAATATTACCCGGTGTGGTAAACTCTGCGCCGAGTATCGAATCAGGGACAAAGGATTTTTTGTTATGATCAAACTTGAAAATACCATTGTCTGCGGCCAGCAAAAATCTATTATCAAAACTAAACAAATGCCAGTTGTTTCCGGGAATTCCATTTTTATCTGAGTAAGTATCTATTTGAATATTGTCACTTCCAAATGCCTCCTCAAATCCTTTTATTTTACTGGTGACATGCAGAATGAATTTATCACCTTGCTGCATCCACAAAGTACTGTCGCTGTCCTCAACTACCGAGGACAATTCGTCAGCAGCAATCTTGAAAGTTTTAACAGAAGGCGGTTTATCAGTTCCTGATTTTATTATTCCAAAGAATCCTGTTCCTGCATAATAAATCATATCGGGATACAATGCTGAATGAGAAAGGAAAGCAATTGAATTTGGGTCGAGTTCAGAATTAAAACGATCGCCTTGAATTGTTTCTAATCCATAATTAGTAGCTGCTATTACTTTCCCGTTTAAATTAATTAAATTATAAGCGGGTTTATTGCTTCCTCTAATAAGTTCAAATCCTGATCTGCCTTTTTCCAGAACCATTACACCGATATCATTAGCGATATAAATATTATTTTTAAACCTGGTTATGGAATTAATCTGGCTTCTTAATTTACCTTCAGCAGGAATTATAGTTAACGGTGAATTTACTTCACTGAAAACTATTCCTTCATTAGTAGCAATCCACACACCCCCGGATTTGTCCGGGTAAACATCATAGGCAACGTTAGTAGGCAGCCCGGAATTTTGATTGAGCATTCTGACAAGCTTACCATTCCGGTTTATTATTGCAACTCCGCCACGCTGAGTTGCAATTGCAATACCACCGTTTTTTAAAATACAAGTGTTGTAAACCTGGTTTTTTTTCAAGAACTCATCTATATCAGTTTTAAAAGGTACGTTCTTCTCTCCGTCATAATTAAACAAACCGCTGTAATTTGTAGTGATGAGAATTTTTCCGGGGTTATTCTGACCAGGTTCAGAAAGCGGAAGCATATCGTATACCCCGGTATCCCTGAAGTAATCTCCACCGGGAATAACAGAAATTGAATCACCTTCAATTTTCATTAAACCTTTTCCCTGGTTGCGGGAATAAATATTATCACCGATTTTATAAAGTCGAAAGGCAAAGACTGAATCCCAGATTTTAAAATCTTTCCCATTCCACCTGATAATTTCATCCGCAGTTTTGTAGAAAACACCTTTCGGGTTGACTGCAACATCCCAGAATTCCTTGTCTATCTTACGAACCTTATCAAGCTGACCTTTTAAAGAAATAAACTGAAGCTGACCAACAGAATCAGGATTTAGATAACCGAAATCAGATGAAGCAGTTATAAATATTTTACCGTTATTATCTACAGCGATTGTACGGACATCTGCGGAATAGGGTATTTTTATTCGTCTCCAGGAAGTACCGTCATATTCTAAAAGTCCGTGCTCATTACCAAAATACATTATGCCCCGGTTATCCTGCGCTATGCACCAGTTACTCGCGTTGGCATTATATTCCTTAGGGCTGAAGTATTTGGAAAACGGTTGAGTTACATAACTGTAATCATAATTTTCATTCTGAGAAAATGAGATTGATGAAAAGAGCAGCAGCAGCAACGTTATTAAAATATTTTTATTATCTGACATCATTTATTCTCTTATTCAAAAATATTATAACTTTAAAATTTTGGTAAAGTTATAGTAAACTCTGTATGCTTTCCTTCTTCGCTTTCAAATTTCAATTCTCCGCCGTGCATTTTTGTAATTATATCGTAACTTAAAGATAGTCCTAATCCGGTTCCTTCACCAGTTGGTTTTGTAGTAAAGAACGGCTGGAATATTTTATCAATAATATCGTTGGGAATTCCATTACCGTTATCCCCTATTCTTATTTTTACTTTTCCATCCGTTTTTTTTGTAGAGACTTTTAGTACAGGATTAAAATCATTTCCGCTTCTCTTCTTTCTGTCATAAGCTGCATAGCAGGCATTGTTGATTATATTCAGAAAAACTCTGCTTAAATCCTGCGGTACTACATTTATTTTTTCTAATGTTTCATCGTAATTTTTATCTATTGTAATATTGAATTCTTTGTCCTTTGCACGCATCCCATGATAAGCAAGATTTACGTATTGATCAAGAAGATCATTTATATCTGTTAAAGTTTTTTCACCGGATGTTCCTCTTGAGTGGAGAAGCATTCCTTTAACTATAGAATCAGCACGTTTGCCGTGCTGGTTTATCTTTTCAAGATTTTGTTTTAAATCTTTAATGATTGACAGAACTTCTTCCTTGTTATCATTCTCTAATTCTTCAGTTACCTCATCCAGAAGTTCACCGCTTATTTCTGAAAAATTGTTCACAAAGTTCAGCGGGTTTTTAATTTCGTGTGCAATGCCTGCAGTAAGTTCACCGAGCGAAGCCATTTTTTCTGAATGAATGAGTTGTGTTTGAGTTGATTTTAGTTCAGTCAGTGTTTCTTCAACATTTTTTTTCTGTACTTCAATTTCATCTTTTTGTTTTTGCAGAAGTTTGTTTGCTTTCTTCCGGTTACGATTATTTCTATAAAGCAGAAATGCTATTAGAAGAAGCACAACTATTCCTGCGATCAAACCATAAGTTCTGATTTTGTTTTGTAATTGTATTTTATCCTGTTCAATTTCCTGTTGGCGAATTTGTTCGCGGAAGCTGAATGTTTGCATATCTTTTGCCTTTTGAGCGGTATATAATGAATCTTTTGTATCGATAGAAAGCCTGAAGTATTTATATACGCTGTCTTTAGTATCCGTTTTTTCGTATGACTTATACAGATATTCATAAGCCCTTAACACCTGATCTTTAAAACCATTTTCACTTGACAGTTCAACCGCCATCTGCGCATAATATCTTGCGCTATCCAGTTGGTTTGTCTCCAGGAAAATTTGTGCGAGGTCATTAAGATCCCATGAAATTGCATGATAATTATCAATAGCTTTTGCAATCCGGGCAGATTTTTTGATTAAGGGGATTGCCTTATCATATTCTTTTTTGGCAATGTAACTTTCGCCTAATGTGCTGACTGAAATGGAAAGGCGCCAAAAATCGTTTCGCTCATAATCAGAGTTAACTGCCTTATGTGCATATATCAAACCCGAATCAGGCTTATTCATCTCGTTATATGCAGTGCCAATTTCGTTATATATTGAAGAGAGTATTTCTTTATCCCCGGCAAGCAGTGCCCGAGACATTGCCCTTTTACAATATATAATGCACTGTTCAAATTCTCTGGAAAAATATAAGGCATCACCAATTCTCAGATATGCATTTATTATTCCGTAATTATCGTGCCTCGCTTCAAACCTCGATAATATTTGAAGTGACTGGTTCAATGCAATATTAAACTGACCCGTTTGTGTAAGGTTAAAGGTCGTAAATAATTGAACATAATCTTCTCCAACCTGGTCATTATTTTTTTTGAAATAACCGATCAATGCTATAACATTTTTCCAGGCTGAAGAATCACCATTGAAACTATTCATGTAAATACTCAAACATTTTCCTTTAGCAGAATCTGTTTTTGCTGCATTGTACCGTATTTTCAAACTGTCAGGTAGAGGCTGGGCAATAATGCCTGAACACAGAACAGAATAAAAAATTATCAGAATATATATTTTGTTCATTTCTCGGTTTCAATTATGAATATCATTAGGTCCCTTATTGTTTGGGAAGATCAATTATAAACTCCGTGTACTTTCCTTCTTTACTCTCTAATTTAATTTCACCTCCGTGCACTTTCGTAACTATATCATAACTTAGCGATAATCCTAAACCTGTTCCTTCGCCAGTCGGTTTTGTTGTAAAGAAAGGCTGGAATATTTTATCCAGCATTTCTTTTGGAATTCCGTTTCCGTTATCTCCAATTTTAATTTCAACTTTTCCATTCAGATTTTTAGTTGAAACCTTTAATACCGGGGAGAAATTTACATCATTGCTTTTCTTCTTTTTATCATAAGCTGCATAGCAGGCATTGTTAATTATATTTAAGAATACTCTGCTTATATCCTGCGGTACAACATTTATTTTTTCTAAAGCTTCATCATAATCTTTTTCAATTGTTATGTTGAACTCTTTATTTGTTGCTCTCATTCCGTGATAAGCGAGATTAACATATTGGTCGAGTAGATCATTTATATCCGTCAATGTTTTTTCACCGGAAGTTCCTCTTGAATGGAGGAGCATTCCTTTTACTATAGAGTCAGCACGTTTACCATGCAGGTTTATTCTCTCAAGATTGAGTTTAAGATCTTCCAGAATTGCAAGTATTTCTTCCTTGTTATTGTTTTCCAGTTCTGTTTTAATTTCATCGAGCAGTTCTTTTGAAAGATCGGAAAAGTTGTTTACAAAATTTAACGGGTTTTTTATTTCGTGAGCAATACCTGCAGTAAGTTCTCCAAGAGAAGCCATTTTTTCCGAATGGACAAGCTGAGTCTGTGCTCTTATGATTTCATCATTCTTTTCCTGCAGCGAGTTCATAGCCTGCGCTTTTGAAATCGCAGAAACAGCATGTTCACGAAACCTGTTTAACAACCTTGCTGTCGATCTATCAAAAGCATTTTTATCCGAATAACTATCGAACACCACATACGCTTCTGTACGATGATCTATTTCCACTTCCATTATAAGCATAGATTCGGCTTTCCCGAAATCCGAAAGTTTTTCATCAGCATAGAGATGATCCGTATTTCGTAAAATGTATATTCCATTCTCAATCTCCATTGAAGATTGAGTATATCTTCTTTTGAGTTCTTCGGGATGGAACCTTAAATTTTCGAGATCTTTAATTTTATATCCCTCGGTATAGGCGATACGGAACAGGTTCTCTTTTTTATCCAGTAGAAATACCACAGCCTTTTCACCCTGCGGAATTACTGTAAAAGTCTGTTCAAGAAGAGAGTTGAACAACTGGTCAAGGTTTTCGGCACGGTTGATCACTTTTACCAACCTGTCAACAGTTTCAAGTTCATCAGCCTGTTTTTTTATAATTTCAGCTTCCCGGAGTTTAGCCAGATTTCTTTCTTTAGTTATGATCCGCCGCCGCATTATCCTGTCAGTAATGAAAATTCCTAGTAAAAATATAACAGCATAAAGTGCATATGCCCACCAGGTAAGGTACCAGGGAGGTAATACTTTAAATGATACGGACTCTTCATGTGAAATCATTCCATAAACATTTTTTGAACGGACTTTAAATGTATAATCACCGCTTGAAAGATTGGTAAATTCTTTTTTAGGTTCATTTGTCCATTGAGACCATTTATCATCATTTCCCTCAAGATAATACTGGTACCTATTTGCTTCAGGTTTATCGAAAGAAATTGAAGAAACTGAAAAGCTCACATTGTTACTGCTGTAGGGCAGAATAAGCTTGTTATTCTGAATTATTGATTTATTTGCCCCATAGTAAATTACCGAATCATTATTAACAACTATTCTCCTGACAAGAGCAGGAAAGATGTTTTTAATAT
>CAVQBP010000003.1:0-90388 GCA_963710745.1 uncultured Bacteroidota bacterium
ACCGAACAAGAATTTTCAGGTTAAATCCGGATTCATCCAGAGTTCTTGGTATAATAAGCCCGATTTATAATGAACATTCTTGCTGGGCTGCTCATTGTCATGCGCACTCTAAAAGCCAGACTGTATTAGGTGTTCTCGATGTTACCATCTCTTTAAAGATTGTTGATGAACAGATTAAAAAAGGTGAAATAGATACAGCCGTTTTTGCTTTGAGTGCTGTAGTTGCACTTAGCCTGCTCATAGGATTTTTTGTAAAGAGATGGGTTGATAGACCGATTAAAGTTTTGCTTCATGCAACGCATGAAGTAGGTACAGGAAATCTGAATTATACCATTGAAGATAAGAGAGATGATGAATTCGGAAATATTCCGAATTGTTTCAACAATATGACACAAAAACTTTCCGAAGCAAGAATACAGCTTTTTCAATCGGATAAAATGGCTTCGCTTGGCAGATTAGCCGCTGGTGTTGCTCATGAAATAAATAATCCGCTGACCGGTGTTCTAACATATAGCAGCTTCCTTTACAAAAGAACCAGGACAATCCTGAAATAAATGAAGATTTAAAGGTAATTGTTAGGGAAACCAAAAGAAGCCGTGAAATAGTTAAAAGCTTACTTGATTTTGCCAGGCAGTCTGTACCAAAGAAAAATCTTGCTAATATTAACGAGATTATTGAACGTGCAATTTCTGTAAGTTGAAAATCAACTTTCACTGAATCATGTACTGTTAAAATAAAGGCTTGAAAAAACTCTGCCTGAAACTACGCTGGATTCTAACCAGATGCAGCAGGTATTCATTAATCTTTGTTTAGTTAATGCTTCTGACGCAATAGGTCAGAATGGCGGCACAATTACTATTTCTACGGCGTTGTTAAAATTATCACCTTATGGTATTACACATATAAAAAAAGGCAACCTGCCCAAAGCGCCATGATCTGATGGATAATGAATTTAAAATTGATGGAATGCCGTCAATAAAATTAAAAATTATTTCTAACGGGAATGAGGGATTCGTAAACCTTGACCCGGTTTACGGAAGAAACAAACATCACTTTGATCTTTCTTTTAACCTGGAGGGAAAAAAGATTTCCAGGTTGTGTGCCCGAAATGCGGTATCTCATAATTGAAGACAGGTAAAGGATGCCCTGAATGCGATGCTCTGTTTACAGCCTGGATATACCATCGCAGGGAAATGTTGAAAGGAGTATAACCAAAGAATGTTCTTGGCAAAAGTGGGAGGCAGTAGATATTGGCGGGCTAAAGGAATATATCGAGGTAAGGATTTCAGACACCGGATGCGGTATTACAAAAGAAAATCTATCTAAAATATTTGAACCATTTTACAGTACAAAAGGACAAAAAGGTACCGGATTGGGGTTAGCAGTTATTTGGGGAATAATTGATAATCACAATGGTACAATAAAATGTTGAAAGTTTAGTAAAAAAAGGAACTACTTTTATTTTAGTTTACCTTAAAGCTTAATAGATAATTATGAAAAAACAATGGGACATATTAAATTATCGATGATGAACAGGTAATAATTGATGCTGTTGTAAAAATTTGTTCTTCAGAAGGTTATAGTGTTGATTGGTCAATAGATGCGAAGGAAGCTTTAAACAAATTTGAAAAGAATAGTTACAGGTTAATTGTTTGTGATATTATGATGCCCGATATTGATGGTTTTAAGTTTCTGGATGAATTGAGAAAAATTGAAATTTCATCTCCCGTTATAATGACCACAGGATATTCCACAGTTGAGAATGCAGTGAAGTCATTATATAACGGAGCAATTGATTTTATTCCGAAACCTTTTCTGCGGACGAATTAATAAACTCAGTTGTAAGAGGAATGAAATACCTTGAAATCCAAAATTCCTTAAAAAGGTTAAGAAATGATGATACTTCAATCATTTACGTCCCATGCCCTGCTAAATATTACAGACTTGGTTATTCAAGCTGGGGCTGCCCCGGAAGATTCAGGTACAATTTTAATAGGTGTTACGGATCTTTTTCTTAAAACTATTGACAATTTATCTGAAATAGATTTCTTTGATAATGATGATGAAATTGTTCAGGGAAATTCATGCGCTTCATTAACTGATATTAATGGTAAGATTCATTCTTTGTTATCACCCGTAAGTGGAAGGATAATTGAGGTAAATGATGAATTGAAAAAACATAATAATTTGATTGAAAAAGATCCCTACTTCAAAGGATGGTTTTATAGGTTAATTCCATCCGATAGTGAATATGAATTAAAGAATCTAACTAATTGCAGTTCTGACAGATTGTAACCTTCGAGGTTATCGGTTCGGATAACGGTTATAACCCTCGAAGGTTTCGGTAATATAAAACGGAATGAAACATTATTGATTAAAAATTTAAAACAAAATAATTGAATTAGAACCTTCAAGGGTTACACTTCTTAAAACAACACCCTAACCTTGAAGGTTACTGAGTAAAAGGAGATTAGCATGCCACTTTTTATATTAGCAGTAATCATTTTTATTATCGCTGATATTTTGATAAGACATTTTAACAAAAGGATCATGAGAATAAAGCGCGGAAGGAAAGAGAAGAAGTTTTAACCGAAAGTTTTAAGTTGGATTTCAGCAGTGAAGCCAAATCTCTAAAACGTGCCGAAATTAAAAATCCGGTAGCAAAGATTCTATGTGTTGATGATGAAGCCGTAATCCTGGATAGTTTTAGAAAAATTTTAGTGCTGGATGGATACGCTGTAGATACAGTTGAAAACGGTAAAGAAGCAATTGGCTTAATTCAATCTCATCATTATGATTTTGTTTTTACAGATTTTAAAAGTGCCTGAAATGGGCGGTGTCGAAGTAACTAAAAATGTAAAGCACTTAAGACCCGATATTGATGTGGTAATTATAACCGGTTTTGCTACTGTTGAAACAGCTGTTGAGTGTATGAAATACGGAGCTATGGATTATGTTCAAAAACCATTCACGGATGATGAATTGCTGGCTTTTGTAAAGAAAATCCTAATTAAAAGACAGGATAGAATACAGAAACAATTACGTCCAAAAGTTCATATAACACATCTTGCCGATGCAAAAAGTTCAATGCTGGTAGATTTTGCGATACCCGGCGGTGTATTTATTTCTTCGGGACATTGCTGGGTTAGCATGGAACAGGATGGTAAAGCAAAAATCGGCATAGATGATTTTGCAAAGAAAATGATTGGAAAAATTGATGCAGTTGATTTCCCGAACCTTGGTATGAGCATAAAAAAGGGACAACCTCTTTTTACCATAAAACAAGGGGCAAAAGCGATAACATTTAATTCACCTGTCAGCGGTAAAGTTTTGGAAAATAATAAACCTCTGCAGTATGATCTTAGTAAATTGAATGTAACTACATACAGTTCAAACTGGATTTGCATTGTGGATGCAGAAAATCTCGATAACGAATTACAAGAACTCAAGATTGGCAAATCTGCAGTATCTTTATACCAGAATGATATTGAACATTTCCTGGAAATCAGGAAGAAAACACTAAAGCCGGTAAAAGAAGGGGAATATGAAAATAGTGAAATTTATATCGGCGAACTGGAAGGACTTGATGAACCGGGCTGGAATAAAGTAAGCAGTGAATTCTTTAAAAGATAAATAAGATTACTAATACTTCCTTTTATTTTGCCCAACAAATCGAGGGTGACCAAAAAGTAAGGAGGTATCATTTCGAGGGAGTCTTCGACCGAGAAATCTTTTCAAAACGCAAGATTTCTCCCTCCTGCCTACCGCAGGCAGGTCGCCCGAAATGACAACGACTCTTTTCGGTCGACCACGATTTTCTTTAAAAAACAATCTCGTCCTTTTTACACAATTCCATATAAAATATAATCGTAAATATTGATTGAAGCAATATAATTACTATGAGCATATCAGAAAAAATGTATTCTAGAATACAAATTCTATGATATTAAAGTGTATAATATTGCAGCAATAACCGCTTTTATACAAGTTCGTAAAAAAAAAATTCACAATAGTGCAAATATTATAATATCCGAAATGAACAGGCAGAAAGCATAAAAGAGCATCAAAATCAATGGACTAAATTGGAGAATGTATACTTCGGGAATAACAAAAATTATTATTATTGCTTCCATACATCCCAATATGTTTATTATGATTTCTTTGAAGAAGGTTCGCCAATATAAAACCCGTCAAAATAGACCATGCATTTATATGTAAATCTTATAAAATTCAATTCAAATCGATATTATTTAAAATAATCTATAAAAACATTTTCATTGACCCGTATATGAATTTTTTCTTATGTTTAGGCGAATCTATAAAAAAAGGGAAAAGTATACCGCATACTAATTAAAATATTACAAAAATTATCGTTGCGTAAATTGGTTAATTTTAATCGTAAAATGGTGTTTATACTTTTCCTTTTTCTCTTATTTTCTATAATGAAATTAAAAGGTTATTGTATATATTGAAACGATTCAAAGATAATTAAACTTATGTCTCAATTGTTCACACTTATAATAGAGTCAAAATTCAAAAATATTCAAAGTAACAGGGTGTATTTACCAAGTATAAAATTTTCCCTTATTCCACATCATCCATAAATAATTATAGCAAGATGTCCATTAAAAATATTTTTTTGATTAATTATAATTAGCCTAACTAAGATAAATAATATATAATTTTTACTAAAAACAAAATGAAGGTTTAAAGATGATTCTATTGAGACGATTTCTTCTAATTTTTTCTATCCTTTTAATTAGCTCTACTTTTCTTCACGCCCAGGAAGGAAAAGGACAGATTCAGGGAACAGTTAAAGATTCAACCACAGGTGATGTTTTATACGGTGCAAATGTCTGGCTGAAAGGTACGAGCCTTGGAGCTGCCTCCGATATGGAAGGCAAGTATAGGATTAGTAATGTCCCTGCAGGTTCTTACACCATGGTAATTCGTTACATTGGTTACAGACAGAAAGAAATGCCAATCAGTGTTGTTGGAGGTAGAACACTAGAACTAAATTTAGAATTGCCAAGCGAAGTTATTGAAGGAAAGCCAGTTGTTGTTACTGCACAAGCTGTCGGTCAGCGTGAGGCAATAAACCAGCAGCTAACATCTAATACCATAATAAATGTTGTCTCTGCAGAAAAAATTCGTGAATTGCCTGACGATAATGCGGCAACTGCTCTAAGCCGTTTGCCCGGTGTTTCTCTTATGAACGGGGACCAGGTAGTTATCCGTGGAGTCCAGGCTAAATTGAATCAGGTACTGGTAAATGGTATTGAATTGCCTTCAACCGATATGGGTACCAGTGCAAACAGCACTACGAGCACCCGTGCAACAAACCTTGGTTTTATATCATCAAATATGCTATCCGGCATTGAAGTAATAAAAGCAATTACTCCGGATATGGATGCAAATACACTTGGAGGCGTGGTTAATTTGAAATTAAGAGAGGCTCCAGCAGGTTTTCATTTTGATGTGCTGGCTCAGGGAAATTACAATGCTTCAGATCGTGTGACAGATAACTATAAGTTTTGGGCAAGTATCAGTCAGCGTTTCTTTGATAATAAATTAGGCGTTTTCCTGCAGGGAAATATGGATCGTACTGATGGCGGTAATCAAATAGCTTCCATCACACCGTCATTTCTTGGTGCAGGTAATATTGCTTACGGTCAGGCTCCCTACATAACTACTGGTGCGACCTATCAGTTCGCTGCCAATATTGTGAAAAACAGCGGGGGAAGTCTTATGCTGGATTATCGGCTTCCGAACGGTAAAATAATATTCCAAAATACTTATGCCGGGAATGTTACAGATCAACTTAATAATTATACCTCGATCAACTTTACTAATAATCAGGTTTTATTCACCCCGGATCGCAGTTTATATGGAAAGGACTTATGGATTAATGCACTTCAGGCAGAAAATAGCTTTGGTGATTTCAAAGTGAATCTAAGCTTGTCTCATTCTGCCTCACAACAATATACAAAATTTGGATATGCGCCTGGTATTAATGGTGGCGGATGGAACCAATTTTACAATGCCAATGCTACTGCGAACTTTGGTTACGATGCTTCAGGCAAACCGATTACTTATAGTTCCCAGTCCGCACAACAGAATATGACGCTTACAAAAGCACTTGGAGTCTTTGACAACATTAACCCAACAGCTGCTACAAATGCGACGATACAAGGGTGGCCTTCGAGTATCTGGAATCAATTTTATCAGCATTTATATAATGCATCCCTCGATGTGTCTACACCTGTCAACTTCACTAAAGATATCAATGCCACATTTAAAGCCGGCGGTAAGTACTTAAGAACCACACGTGAAAATAATATTGATGAGGATTACGCCCATGGAGCCCAAGATTTGTATTTAAATCAGGAGGCAAATGATTACCTTGGGGTTAGTCCTTCTAATCCGGTGACTTTTCAGAAGATCATGAATAATGACTTTAAGAGAGGGAAATATTATCTAAACGATTTATATAATTTTAACAAGGGCGGTTATCAGTTTACATTTGATCGGAATAGATATGATACCTGGCTGCAATTATCGGAGAAAGGCTGGCTTATCCCCAGACAGTACGCTGACAGCTATAAAAATGATTGGAGAGGTGCGGAACAATTTTCAGCGGGTTATGCCATGGGTACCTTTAATATCGGTCCAAAGCTGACTTTGCTAGGCGGTGCTCGATTCGAAAGTTATAATATGATTTACCATGCCCAGTATACTCAAGTTATTCATACCGTTTATGGCGATGCTGCTAGTACTGAAAGCGGGGCAGTTACTGTTAGCGATTCCGCAAATGTTTATTATTCTCAAACTTATCACTCTAAAAAGGTCCCTTACAGCGCATTCAATGTAAACCGGACGGATAACAATGTGTTTCCCGATGTACAACTCCAATATAAAGTTAATGATTGGTCAGATCTTAGACTTGCTTATACAACAGGTATTTCCCGCCCGGATTATACAGCAATTATTCCTAAAGTTGCTTTCTATGACGGCAATATTGAACTGGGCAATCCTTTGCTTAAACCTGCCACAGCACAAAACTTTGATATTGTTGGATCCTTTCACAATAATTATATAGGTCTGTTTACTATAGATGCATTCTACAAAGTAATAAAAAATCAAGCGTACAATACAAGTATATATTACGCGAATCGTGCTCAATATGCCGAAAACGTCCCTGTCCCTGACTCGGCGTTTTTGTATCAGAGATTTGGGTTTACAATGCCAGCTTATCAAACGATTGCTGTTAATTTAAATAATCCAAACCTAGGCTTTATAAGAGGCATTGAAATTGATTGGCAAACAAATTTCTGGTACTTGCCTCATCCTTTAAATTCCCTTGTATTAGATATAAACTATACAAAATCAGGGTCAAATACAGCTTACAATATTCTTACATTAAATCCCACGCAGGTTTATGATTCGGTTAGACATCGTTTTAGCACTGTATTCAGCACAAAAGATACGACTTACATCGGTAGATTAATTCAGCAGGCAAATGATGTAGTGAACATTGCGCTTGGTGTTGACTATAAAGGCTTCTCTGGCCGTATATCGTTTAGCATGACCGGCAATTTATTGAACACAGTAGGTAAAAGGCCTGAGGAAACTTCCTTTACCGGCAACTATTATAGATGGGATTTTGCGCTTAAGCAAGATCTGCCCGTTGATGGTTTAAGTTTACAGTTGAATGGAGTAAATATTTTTAACAATGGAGTAAGTACTTATCGTAATTACAGAACGAGTCCGGGTGCTCCAATAACTAAGAATTTAGTTTCAGTTTTATATTCCCCGACGGTATTCCAGATGAATTTGAGATATACTTTTTAATTATTTATTCCTAATATTTAAGTGAAGGTAGTGTACTGGTTTGATAATACTGAATAGAGAAATAAATGTCATACCGGCAACCCGCTACGCTCTCGCAAAAGTGAGGCGAGAAGCCGGCATCCGTTACACAGATTTTGGATTGCGGCTAATGCGCGGAGAGTCCGATGGCTCTTCGAAATCGGCAATCGGAATGACCTAAGGTTGAAATTAGTACACTACTTAATGAAAGGAGGTGTAGGAATTTACAAAAATAAGAGTGAATAATTCACTAAAAATCAACTAACAACTAATTTAAGGAGGTAAGATGAAAAGTACATTATTACTTTTCAGTATGGTTCTTTTTTTTGTATCGTCAATGTTTGCTCAAGGTTATGATCCGCAATATGTCTCGAGCACAAGCGGCGATACTCTCGTAGTAAAAGATGATAATGAATTTGGCAGTACGAATACTCTGTATCTTCTCATGCAATCAGACAGTCTCGCTCCCGCGGGCCGTGTATATATGCTACAGAACTACGGACTTTACTCGTGCGCAAATAACCCGGTAACTTCCTCAGACTATAGGACCATTATTATGGGTCCGACGCAGACTTCGTTGAAGGTAAACAAAGGTGATGCACCACCGATTATTTCCGGTGATGCGACCGCCGCTAACCCCACCTATGGAGGTATGAACATCGGTAAAGACCTGCTTATTAAGAACGTTGATCTTGAAATTGGTAATACTGCAGGCAACGGCGGAGGATGGGCCTACTTTAATTTTAATGGCGCCGGTCTGAGACTTCAGGTAGATAACTGTATTTTAGAGCATACCTGGTGGTGCTGGGTTGGTAGTTCTCCTGCTGACTCAAGAGTATTTTTTACAAACGATTACATGGTAAATTTGGATGGTCATACCTGCCGTCGAAATGGTGGTGTTACAGATTTCAATGGCACCGGCGTTGTTCACCAGGATACTCTTTCTGTTGAAAACTGTACACATGTGAATATTCAAGGCACTCTGTACAAATTTAGACCAGGAGTGGCGGTTGACAAAGTAGTTTTCAATCATAATGACTTTATTGATTGTGCAGGTTATGTTTTTATGAATAACGGTGATCAGACGAATATGAGTGAAACAAATAATATCTTTGTAAATGTCCAGTTGCAAGCTTTTTGCCCTGTCCTAATATCAGCTGATGCAGGTGAAGTTGATCCGGATGGTCTCGCGATGGGTCTTGTTAATCTGCGTGTTGATTCAACCTTCAATGCAAACGGCAAAAACTTTTATGCCGACAGGAACTTAGCTTATTGGGATCCATCTCTTTCCGATATCGTTTCAACATTGAATAATAATAAAGTAGATGGCAGTACAGAGTGGGTATCCCAGATGATTCAAATGAATTCAAGAACTGAATCCCTATTTGCGGATAAGACAAATTACCCTCTGCTTACAAATGGTAAATGGTTCGATAAATTACCTAATTTTAAGAATACGGATGTTCTATTTACCACTCAGCTTGCAACAATAAAAGCCTATGCAATAGCGGCAGTTGACACATCCTACGGAAGTCCAATGCCATCCTGGCGTCAATCGGGTAATGCAGAAGCTTCAAATTTCGTTTATGCTGATTGGCCAATCCCGATTGATCTTTCTTATGATGATGCCGATTTGATGACTGCCGGTCTTGGTGGTTTCCCTCTGGGCGACTTAAACTGGTTCCCGTCCAAATATGATACATGGAAAGCTCAGGAAACTGATGAACTAGCTTATATTGCCGGAGTTCTGGATGGCTCAATTACAGTCGGTGTTCGCACTGTAGATGGGCTTCCCCAGAAGTTCCAGCTGCAGCAAAATTATCCGAATCCATTTAACCCGACAACAGTTATTAACTTTACAATTCCAAAAGCCGGAAATGTTACACTGAAAGTTTATAACTCATTGGGTCAGGAAGTTGCTACTTTAGTTAACGGATACAAGGATGCTGCAAATTACAAGGTAGATTTCAATGCTTCAAATCTATCCAGTGGAGTTTATTTCTATACATTAAAGGTTGGCAATAGCTTCACACAAACCAAGAAAATGTTGTTGCTTAAATAAATTTCTTGGTATTTCTAAATACTTGTTATAATCAAAACCCCGGCAAATCATATTTACCGGGGTTTTGAATAAAATGTAAAGGGAGAGAATTTTGTCTATATAATTTCGATAATATAATCTATATGAAAATACTTATGTTAGTTTTCAATTCGATTATATTTTATTACTTGAAAAAATATTCTACTATTTCCACTTCCCTTTTCTTTCAAATAAATATTAGCTATTATTGTTTTTTTTAAATTCTATAACTCAAACCAATTATTTTAAAGGCTTTCAAGTAATTTACAATATTAGAACCGAATGGAGCTATTAATGGAATTAAAAAAGTATCTGGTTTTTCTCATTTTATTTCTTGCGATCGCCGGCTGTTCCAAAAATACGTCTAATGAAGATGATGAGATAGTTGCCAGGATAGGCAAAAATTACGATGTAACTCTAAATGAGCTTAAACAATATACTGCAGATCGGCATTACGACAGAAGATTTCATGATAAATCGGAAGCTTACAAAAATGCTTTAAATGCATTGATAACAGGTCAATTAAAAATATTTGATTTCTTTGATCGAAAACTAAATGAAAATCAGGATTTAATGAAGAAAATAGGTCGCGTTATCAATAATGAATTAATAAATAAGTACTATGATAAAGAATTTATGGAAAAGTTTGTTAATGAAAAGAAGGCAGCCGAAGCTTATAAAGAAATGGATAAAGAAGTTATATATAATGAGATAATATTACCGATTCCTAAAAATTCAACAAAGGAGATACTTGATTCGCTAAAAGCAACAGCTTTAAAAATAGAAGAAGGCCTTAGTAAAAATTATGATATCAATGGGCTTATTCAAATTTACTCCCTAAAAAATCCCATCATAAATAATCAAAAAAAATTGACGTGGCCACAAAGTATACTTGACCCTGTAGGAAATGTAATTTTTAATCTAAAGAAAGGATTTACCCGTGTTATAGTTGCAAAAGATGAGTATCATATAGTAAAGGTGTCTGACATAAAAAAAGTTAAATTGGAACCATATGCAAAAATAAAAGATAAAATAATTTCACAACTTAAGAATGCATACTATTGGGCATACAATAACGAATACGATAAATTCAGGGACGAATTGATTGATAAAAGTTCAATAAAATGGAATCAAAAAGGATTAGATCAAATTGTAAAGTGGTCAAAAAATGAAAAGTTTTACGCAGGTGTTTATAAAGATACCATACAAAATGCCATTTTGAATGGTCGTAATTTTGAAATAATGTCATATAATAACGGTAAAATTGATTTAAAGGAGTATCTCCGGCTGCTTGAAGAAGTGGTCATATTATCTCCGAATACTGTTCTAACCTCCCAGTTTGTAAAAAAATTTATTTTGGATGCAGTTTATGATGATAATGTTGTTAAAGCTGCAAAAAAGCTGGGCCTGGAAAAGGAGGTCGTTAATCCAGAGACAAAAAATCCCTTGATAAAAGACAGGCTTATATATCTATACAATCAGGCGGTTATTGAAGCAAGCATACCTGAAACAACACCGGAAGCATTACATAATTTTTATGAAGATCATAAAGATTCAATATTCTATCAGCTAAAAGTAGTGTACATTTATGTAAGGGTTTATTCGGACTTTTGCAAAAATAAAAGATAAAATAATTTCACAACTTAAGATTGGATACTATTGGGCATACAACAACGAATACGATAAATTTAGGAACGAATTGATTGATAAAAGTTCAATAAAATGGAATCAAAAAGGATTAGATCAAATTGTAAAGTGGTCAAAAAATGATAAGTTTTATGCAGGTGTTTATAAAGATACTATACAAAATGCCATTTTAAATGGTCGTAATTTTGAAATAATGTCATATAATAATGGTAATATTGATTTAGGGGAATATCTCCGGCTGCTTGAAGAAGTGGTGATATTATCTCCGAATACTGTCCTAACCTCCCAGTTTGTTAAAAAATTTATTTTGGATGCAGTTTATGATGATAATGTTGTTAAGGCTGCAAAAAAGCTAGGCCTGGAAAAGGAGGTCGTTAATCCAGAGACAAAAAATCCCTTGATAAAAGACAGGCTTATATATCTATACAATCAGGCGGTTATTGAAGCAAGCATACCTGAAACAACACCGGAAGCATTACATAATTTTTATGAAGATCATAAAGATTCAATATTCTATCAGCTAAAAGTAGTGTACATTTATGCAAGGGTTTATTCGGACAGTGCCAAGGCTGCTGCAGATATAAATGAAATTAAAAAAGGAACCCCGTTTGAAAAGGTTAAAGATGCCTGGTTGATCAAAATGTTTATTCGTGAACGTGATGGATCGCTTAAAGCTTATAAGACCGCGGGTGGAGACTACCTGGCAAAGGCGGCATTTAAATTGAGCCCAAACGAATGTGCCGGACCGATTGAATATAATGATTCTACAAAAGGTAAACAGTTTGCTGTTATTAAATGTCTTAAGATCCAGCCGGAAAAGCAGCTTACCTATGACGACGTCAAAGGTAAAAGAATAGAAGAAGAATTCAAAAATTATTACCGCAAAAAAATTTCGGATGAGATCGATGCAGGATTAAAGAAAAAATACGGAGTGGAAATATTTAAAAACGTTTTATCCAAGGCAATCGCATCCAAATAAATATGAACAATGCTAAAAGCGTAAACCTCAGTATTCTTGTAGTTTCGGCAGTTGTTATTTGCTTTGAAATAATATCCACAAGAATTTCTTCAGTAATATTTGTTCAAAATTATGCATTTATGATTTTGTCTTTGGCTATTTTAGGGCTCGGATGCGGCGGAATTTATTCCTACTACAAAATAAAACCTGAAGAGGGATCAACTAAAAGTCCCAAAATATTCAGCAAGTTTATCATTCTTTCTGGGATTTCACTCTTACTTTTTATTATACTTGAAGTTATCTTATCAATAACAAATCCGTACATCTATTTCTTTCTTCTTTTTATCCCTTTCTTTTTTGCCGGAATAGTATATGCTGAGTTTTTTAGGAATTATGCAGGTGACGGATTTAGAATTTATGCTTCAGATCTCATTGGCGCAGCATTTGGGTCTGTTATATCAATTTACGTTTTCAATTTATTCAATGCTGCAAATGCCATTCTATTATTAGCTCTTGTTCTATTTATTGCATCAATTAATTATTTGAATGTTGAAAAGAAAAAACAGGCTCTACTGTATCTTGTGCTTATCGGTTTGGCTATTGTCTTGACGGCTTTTGGGAAAAAGGAGTTATTAGGAAAAGTTCCGATTGGTAACTTTTATGAAAAGGACATTTATCATACCTATAACAATCCAAATATAAAACCCAATATTATCGATAGCAGGTGGAGTATTAATGGAAGGTCGGACCTTGTGGAGTATAACAACCGGAATTTTGTTAACGATCTTTTCATCGATGGCTCGGCAGGGTCTCAAATGTACAAATTCAATGGGAACATTGCACACCATGATACACTTCTTAATTATCTTCTGATGCACCATTCAACTACAATTCCTTTTCTTTTCCTGAATAAAAAAGAAAAGAAAAATATGCTGGTCATCGGGCCTGGAGGCGGAAAAGAAATTCTTGCAGGAATTTTTGGTCAAATACAAAATATTACCGGAGTAGAAGTTAACCCGGATTTTGTTGATATAGTAAAAAAATACAGTGATTTTAACGGCGGTATCTATACTAAATTTCCAAATATAAAGATTAAGGTAGCAGAAGGTCGTCATTTTATAAAAAGCACCAGCCAGAATTTCAATATCATTGTCTTAGCTCTGCCTTCAACCGAACAGCTGCAGAATATTGACGGACTAGCTTCCAACGAAAATTTTCTTTTAACTGTAGAATCAATAAAGGATTATTTAAAAACCTTAGCTCCTGACGGACAGCTAATTTTTACCGTACATAATAGATGGGAACTTGTAAGACTTATAATTACTGCCTTATATGCTTTTAAGGAAAACGGAATTGATAATTCCAATGCCATAAATCATTTTATTATACTTGGAAGTGAATATGCGCCAACCATTGTAATTAAAAAATCTGCTTATACAGTAAATGAAATAAAAGCTATAGAAAAAGTTGATAAATCTTTACCTCCTGATCTGCCGAAAGTAACATATTTCCCGTATCAATATAATCCTGTCAACAATGGAATTGAAAATGTTCTGTTAAATGAGCTTAAAGGAGGACGCAGTTCACTCGAAGAGCTTATAACAAAAAATAGCTCTGACATATCACCGGTATACGATGATAGTCCTTATTTTTACAAAATAAGTAAGGGTGTACCTAATGATTTTGAAAACCTTTTAATTGCATCATTGATAGCTGCTATATTATCGGTATTAATTCCGTACATGAAGATAAAATCAAAATCGAAAAAAAATAAAAAGAAAAAAAGAAACGAAAATGTTTTACTTCCTCTTTTTATTTTCATCAGCATTGGTATTGGATTTATGATTTTGGAAATATCGCTTTTCCAAAAATTTATTCTTTATCTTGGTTCGCCTACAATTGCTTTATCTATTCTACTTGGTTCTTTGCTGGTTGGTATGGGAATCGGAAGCTTCTTCGGCGGAAAAATATATCCGAATGATTTTATAAAACGTTTAAAAAACATTTCTGTTTTAATAGTAATTGCCGGAATGCTTTTATTTATTATTTATCCATTAATTCTAAATGAATTACTTGCTTATGCATTAGCTTTTCGGGCAATCGTTTGTTTTATTTTGTTGTTACCATTCGGTTTTTTGTTGGGTATCCCCTTCCCTACCGGGATACAAATTTTGAAGCAGAATAATTTAGTAAAATATATCCCATGGATGTACGGTGTGAATGGAATTTTTAGCGTTGTTGGTTCAGTATCGGCGGTTATTCTATCCATGACATATGGATTTACTCCAAGTTTTTTTATAGGATTAAGCTTGTATTTATTAATTTTCATATTCTTGATTTCAGGCTCAAAGAATTCCATGATTATTGTTAACAAATAGGAGAACGAAGTAACATTATTTTAAAAAAAACAATGCTAACTATTAAGACGGAAAAAAATTCCTGCAGGTTTCTTTCATAATTTACTAACTATCTTTATTGTGTAATTTCTGAATAAAAATTTTCGAGGCATTTGAAGTATTTTGAAAATATCCAAAGATGTAAAAAAACAAATTTTAGCGGATAAAGATCAGCTTTCTATAAATCAAATTTCTAAGAAATACGATATACCGCGTTCTGAAATAAAAACTATTATTAATGCTTCCGAAAAGAAAACACCTAAGTGGTTTTATGCAATATTGGTTTTATTTCCAATTATATTTTTAATTGTGTTGGAAGTTTTTTTAAGGATCATAAATTATGGCTATAATTTTGATCAATGGGTAGGTATAGGGGAAGGAAAATATATAATAAACCCGAACATCGGCAGGAAGTATTTTCCAAGTGGAGATTTTTATCCGACGAAAAGCCAAGATGAATTTGACATACACAAAAAAGCAAATGCCTTCAGAGTATTTGTTTTAGGCGGAAGCAGTGCAGAAGGTTTTCCGTATAGCCCGATGGGATCATTTTCCCGTTATATAAGAAGAAGGTTGGAATTGGTATATCCCAATACACCGGTCGAGGTTATTAATATCGGGATGACAGCTATAAACTCATACACCTTGTTAGATTTTTTACCGGGAGTGCTGGATCAAAAACCGGATTTAATCTTAATTTATGCAGGGCATAATGAATATTACGGTGCGTTGGGCGTTGGTTCGGTTGAATCATTTGGCTCATCTCGAACTTTAATCAGATTAATGTTGTATTTGAATAACTTTAGGATAACGCAGCTGGTACGCAATTCATTACATTGGGTATCGTCATCGTTCTCATCAGGAAATAAAACGCCATCTGGTACACTGATGTCCATAATGGCAAAAAACAAATATATTCTTTTGAATTCAAAATTGTTCGATAAAGGCACTGAACAATTTAGGGCGAACATGACCGATATTTTACAGCTGATTAGAGATAAAGGAGTACCGGTAATATTAGGCAGGCTGGTAAGTAATTTAAAAGATCAGAAACCGTTTATTTCGGTAAATACTCCTGGTTATAAAACAGCAGATCATGTTTATGAAGATGCGGGGAATGAATTAAAAAATAGTCATTTTACAAAAGCTGATTCTCTTTTTAAACTGGCAAAGGACCTTGATGCACTAAGGTTCAGGGCACCTGAACGAATGAATAAGATCATCGAAGATTTAGGAAAAGAATTTCATGACGCAGTTGTTCCGGTAGACTCAATATTCGACTCGGCATGCCCGGATGGAATAGTGGGTGACAATCTAATTGTTGATCATTTGCATCCGAATGTAAAAGGTTATCAACTTATGGGAAAAGCCTTTTACGATTGTATGGAAAAGAAGGGATACCTTCCTAAAACAGAAAATGCTAAAATTCCTTTTGGCAAGCAGGATAGTACTACATGCGCTAATTTTATGTTTACAAAACTCGATTCAATTAAAGGTAATGATGGTATTACTATTCTGAAAGATAATTGGCCTTACGTAAAAAAGAGTAAAGAAATGTCGAAGTTTCAACAAAAAGATTTCGACAATTTACTTCATCCCAAAGATTTTATCGATTCGCTTGCTATGTATCAAATAGAAAGCAAAGTCTCATGGGCTAATGCACACTTTATTGGGGCTACATACTATTTGAGAAGAGATGATATAAAAGAATATTTAAACTATATGAATGTCCTGATCTATCAGTATCCCAGTCTAAGAGATCTTGACGGTGCACTTAGATATTTTTATGAAAGAAAAGAACTGGATTTGGCTGATTATACTCCCAAGAGGAATGGGCTGTTGGCGCTTTACGTCGGAAAGTTCGATAATGCAATTAAATATTTGACCGAAGCTAATAAATTAGACCCAAAGAACCCTACTGTCTTATATAATCTCTCTTTGGCTTATTCGAAAAAGAAAGATTTTAAGCTGGCCCTTGAGTTAATAAATAAATGTTTAGTTGTGAAACCGCATTACGATGAAGCAGTCAATTTAAAACAACAAATATTGAATCAGCTGCAAAATTAATTAAATATGTTTTATAATATTTTAAGAACCTTTAAAATACCTGTACGAAAAAGCAATTAACATTTTTCAATAAGAAATACATTGTTAATACTTAGATTTTTCGGTAACAGTAATAATATTTACTCTAGGCTTTTTTTTAGTTTAATATTTTCCCAAAATCAGTTATTCATAATCAAAAAATTACAGCATATAAATAAAATAATAATAAAGAATTATTTTTCTGTTTGAAACCCACCCTAAATTGAAATGTTTTTAACCAAGGTGCAATAATTATGAATTGCCAAATCACAGTTTCTTTTTTATCGAAATCAACATTAGTAAATAGTATACTACTGATTTTCTTTTTTACTATTTTTAGCTCTATGATTACAGCCCAGGATAATACAGAATGGCATAATAAAAAATGCGCTGTATGCCTTACTTACGATGATGGTTTAAAGACGCAGCTTGATAATGCTGTCCCACTGCTGGATTCACTTGGTTTAAAAGCCACCTTTTATGTACCTGGTTTTTTCCCGGGATTCAGGGAGAATTTGGAAGAATGGAAATCTGCTGCTCAAAAAGGAAATGAATTAGGTAACCATACTTTATTCCATCCCTGCCAGGGAAAAGCAATGGGCAGAGGTTGGGTAAAACCGGATTATGATCTCAGCAATTACTCTGTGCAGCGAATGGCTGATGAAATTGAAATGGAGAATGTATTACTGCAGGCTGTTGATGGAAGAACTAAAAGAACATTTGCATATCCGTGCGGAGATATTGAAGCAGGAAATAAATCCTATGTGAGTAAAATAGAAAAAGACTTTGCAGGTGCTCGTGGTGTCCGGGGGAAAATGCAGAAAATAAACGAAATAAATTTATTTGATATTGGCTGTTATATGATTAACGGCGAAACGGGAGATTCTCTTATCTGTTTAGTTAAAAAAGCTATGAGTAAGAATGGTCTGCTGGTATTTTTATTCCATGGTGTCGGTGGCGGACATGATATAAATGTTTCTATAGAAGCACATAGTAAATTGCTCCATTTTCTGAAACAAAATGAAAAAGAAATCTGGATTGCACCTTTGGTTGATATTGCCGAATATTTAAAAGAATTTCAACAAAAAAATAGATAAGGCAAATCTTTGTAAAAAAAAATTAAATATTGCTTACAAAAGCAATTATCTTTTTAAATAAACAAAAAATTTTATACAAACTAAATATTGAAAGCAGGAGAAAAAATGAAAAGACTATACTCCTTTTTAAATAATTTAATAATGATTTTTCATATCCCTGTACCGGTTATTTTTTTTACTGTGATTTTATTTAACACAGCGCTCAGCCAGGAATCCAGACTTAAAATAAACAATGAGGAATATTTTGAAACACCGGGACTTAATGTATTGGTCTTCAGCAACAAATATAATGGTTATTTTTTTGATGAAAAGACTGCAGGTATTGAGTTAATTCATCATGGGGTAAGAACGGCTACTAACGGTGCTGTAAGATTAAGAGCTACGCCTGAACAGTGGGATCTCGTCCCGATGCTTATAGATCGTAAAGTAGATAAGGAGAATAACAGCATTGAAGTAAAACTTCAATACGAAAAATATAATTTCGATTCCAAAATTGTGGTAACAGCAAAAGATCAAGGTGTAATGATTGATGTCTTCCTTGATAAACCTTTGCCTAAAGAATTAGAAGGTCATGCAGGTTTTAACCTTGAATTCTTGCCTTCTGCATATTTCGAAAAAACATATTTTATGGATGGAAGGCCTGGAATAATTCCGAAATATCCTGCCGGGCCTATGGTGGTTAAGCCGCTTAAAGACAGAATCCCTCAATACTTCGGTCTCTCTACTTTTGATGATAGGGGAAGAGATATTTTTGTTGATCCTCTGCCGATAGCTGAGGGAAAAAAACTTGTTCTTGCACCAGAAGATTCAGCACAAAGAGTTGATATTACTTCTATGGATGGTGATTTAATGCTTTACGATGGTCGTAACGTTGCACAAAACGGATGGTTCGTTGTGCGAAGTCTTATTCCTTCAAATAAGACAGGAAAAGTAGTTGAATGGTATTTAACTGCCAGCACTATTAAAAATTGGATACGCAAACCTGTAATCGGATTTTCACAAGTTGGTTATTATCCAACACAGGAAAAGGTTGCGGTAATGGAACTTGATAAAAACGATACACCGTATAAAACCGCAACTTTGCTTAAAGTTATGCCGGATGGAAGTTTAAAGACAGAATTTGCAGGCGATGTAAAAATATGGGGCTCATTCCTTCGTTATAACTATGCGAGATTTGATTTCTCTTCAGTCAGAGACAGCGGTTTATATATTATTCAATACGGGAATCAAAGAACGAATACTTTTCCCATAGATACCCGCGTTTATGATAATGTATGGCATCAGACATTGGATGTTTTTCTGCCGGTACAGATGGATCATGTATTTGTAAAGGATGCATACAGAGTTTGGCACGGCGTGCCGTTCCTGGATGATGCACGGCAAGCTCCGCCAAATTTACAACTAATGGACAATAAAAGAATGGGTCCGTCAACAGATACACGCTACAAACCCGGAGAACATATAATGGGACTAAATGTAGGTGGCTGGTTCGACGCTGGTGACTTTGATGTTGAAGAGGTTTCACAGTGCCGGACAATATCAGCTCTTGCTGCTTCCTGGGAGCAATTTAAACCGGATTTAGATGAAACTTATATTAATCAAAAACATCGTTATGTCGGTATTCATGATCCTGATGGTAAACCCGACATGCTTCAGCAGATTGAACATGGTGTTCTTCTGCAGCTCGCAATGCAAAAAGCATTCGGACGTGCTATTCCCTCAATTGAAATGCCTCATCTATATCAATATGTTCATCTCGGCGACGCTTCTACAATAACCGATAATTTAATTTATGATCCAAATCTGAAACCATTTGAAGTTAAAGGAGATTACAGCGGGAAATTCGATGACAGATGGGCAATTACCACAAATGAACCATGGATGAATTATAGTTCGATAGCCTGTCTAGCTAATGCAAGTCGTGCTTTTAAAGGATATAATGATTCGCTTTCCTCAGAATGCATTACTGCTGCTGAGAATTCTTGGGACAGACAGCAAAAGGATACAACCAAAGGCAGTAATAACCAATTTGCAATACTCTTTGGAGCAGGTATGACAACATCTGCAGCTTTGCAGCTTTACATTTCCACAAATAATAAAAAGTATGCAGATGCATTTACTAATGCAATATGGCAGGGACTAGAAAGATTTCCGGAATTGAATATTGAAAATGCACTGATTGCAATTCCTTACTTCGGTAAAGAATACAAAGCGAAACTTGAACCTTTTATAAAAAAACTTAAGGTAGAAGATGATTCACTCCTTTTAAAAAATCCGTACGGCGTGCCGATAGGAACCAGACATTGGGGAGGCAACGAGGAAGTAGTAAGGTGGGCAATAACGAATTTCTACGCTCACAAGGAATTTCCTAACATCATCGGGCCGGAATATACCCTACGCGGGATAGATTATCTTTTTGGATGTCACCCATATTCTAATCTTTCGTTTGTTGCGGATGTGGGTACGCACTCCAAGGAAGTTATATACGGACGTACCAGAGCGGACTTCTCAAATGTTGCCGGCGGTGTAGTACCGGGCCTGCTTATGCTGGAACCTGATTACCTTGAAAACAAAGACGACTGGCCTTTCTTTTGGGGTGAAAATGAATGCGTAATAGATATTGCTGCATCATACATATTTCTTTCTAATGCTGTAAATGCTCTTTTAAAAGGTAATATTTAAACGAAATCATATTTAGAGGCTGACTTTTAAAATTTTTTCACAGTTTATACTGATAAATTATTTTGGTCAGCCTCTTTTTTATGAACTAATATAGCTCAATTGTAACTACTGATTTAGAAGGAAGATTCAAGATTAAAATATTATTCTGCAGATGAAAATTTGAGAAATCCTTGACATCAACCTTTTCCGGCTTTCCAAATTCATTGTAGTCATTCATATTGGGAGCCGTTATAACTTCTCCTTTTCCGGTACCTAGAGGTTTTGAACCTCTGAAATCAATTTCAACATTTCTATTATTATCGGGATCAATATTCGCAATTGAAATATGGATTTTTCCAGTGCTGTCTTTCGATGCTGAAGCACTAATACTTGGTAATTTATTGTCATCATAAGAATAGTCCTGGCATGTAACATTTATTGGCAGTAAAGCAGCATTTTGATGTACTTTATACATTTTAAACAAATAGAAAGTAGGAGTTTTAACAAGCTGATCACCTTTTGTAAGAAGCATGGATTGGAGCACATTAATAACCTGTGCTATGTTAGCCATTTTAACTCGTCTTGCATGATTATTAAAAATATTGAGATAAAGAGCTGCTGTAACAGCGTCGCGTAATGTATTTTGCTGATAGAGAAATCCGGGGTTTGTACCGGGTTCAACATTATACCAGTTTCCCCATTCATCGGCAATCAAACCAATTCTGTTATCAGGATCGTATTCATCCATTAATGCAATATGCCGCTCAAGTCTTTTTTCCATAACTAAAGTATTTTTCATTGTGCCGAACCAGTCATTTTCGTTAAAATTTACAGCCGGGCCTTTATTATCCCACCCATGGGCAACAGTATAATAATGAAAAGAATAACCTTGAATTAAATTTGGATGATTTTGAGTCTGCTTGAGAATTGTTTCAGTCCAGGCATAATCCTGATCAGTACCTCCGCTGGCAACCCGATAAAGTTTTCCTGAACGCATGAATGTTGAAAATCTTTTAAATAAATCAGAATAATATTCAGGAGTCATATTGCCCCCGCATCCCCAGCTTTCATTTCCAACAGCCCAATATTTTACATCCCAGGGCTGCTCGCGGCCGTTTTTCTTTCTTAGGTCTGTCATCGGACTTTTATTGCCGGAGTTTACATATTCAACCCAGTCAGCAGCTTCCTGTACAGTTCCGCTTCCTACATTTACGCAGATATACGGTTCTGCCCCAATCATGCTGCAAAAATCAAGGAACTCATGAGTACCGAAACTGTTATCTTCTGTAACTCCTCCCCAATTTGTATTGATTATTGAAGGTCGTTGATTATGAGGACCAATCCCATCTTTCCAATGATAAGTATCTGCAAAACATCCGCCGGGCCATCGTATAACAGGAACAGAAATTTCCTTCAAAGCTGCAACAACATCATTTCTAATACCTCTGGTATTCGGGATTGAAGAATTTTCTCCCACCCAAATTCCGCCGTAAATACAATGACCAAGGTGTTCTGCGAACTGCCCGTATATTTCCTTATTTATTTTCTGAGTTCCCAGATCGGCATTTACAATAATTTTATTCTGTGCTTCAATAATTTTGAATGAAAATATATTCAAAATAATTACAAGGATAATTAACCTGAAAGAGAGCATATTTTCCTCCTTTTAAATAGTTTTTAAACTAAAAAGATTGGTAAAGCAAGGTATATTGCAGATTTTTTATTCAAACTTTGAAAATTCCAAAATAAAACAGCGCAAAATGGTTAATAATATTATTATTATTTTTTTTTCACCTTTTATTACTATTTTCTCTTGATTAAAACGTCCAATTTAATTTAATAAAATAAATAATTAATATGAATGAATACATAAAAGGGAAAAATAAAAATTTTAAATGAGAAACGGGAAAATTAAACATATCTCCCTTCCCCTATTGGGCAGGTATTCAATTGGAATTAAAACAATCTTAATTTTTTTATCTGTTTATTTGCCGGTGAATAAAGTTAAACACAAGATTCTATTTATATGAACAAAAAATTACCGGATTTTTAAAAAATTATTTTATAATTTCATTTTAATACATTAAATATACCGCTATGCATATACCAAAAGTTATTTTAGTTGTAGAAACTTCACGAGCTTTTGGACGGAGATTACTTTTAGGTATTACCAAGTATGCCCGCCTTCATGGTCCGTGGGCTTTTTACAGAGAACCAAGCGGATTACAATCAAGTTATCCGAAATTAATAGACTGGCATGCAGACGGTATAATCATGCGAAATGCAAAAACATCAAAGCAGCTGCTCGAATTAAATATACCTACTATATTAGTTCCCCATAATAACGAAATTTATCCTGAATTCCCTGTTGTAAAAACCGATGGGGAAAGCATTAGCAAAATGGCCGCAGATCACTTATTAGGTATGGGTCTCAAAAATTTTGCATATTGTGGCTTCGATGATTTCCCATGGTCTTTAGAAAGACAAAACTATTTTGAAAAATATATTTCTGATAAAGGATATTTGATTTCAATATTCCATCACTCCCAAAAGCCATCAAAAAGAAAATGGGAAAACGAACAAATACTTATGGCTGACTGGTTAAAAAAACTGCCTAAACCAATCGGTGTTATGGCTTGTAATGACGACAAGGGCCAGCATGTTATCGAAGCTTGTAAAATTGCAGAACTCCGGATACCTGAAGATGTAGCAGTTATCGGTGTTGACAACGATGATCTTATTTGTGATTTATGCGATCCTCCGCTGACCAGTGTTGCTTTAAATGTTGAAAAAGCAGGGTACGAAACAGCAAGATTACTTGATTTTATGATGAGTAATAATAAAAGTACGATAAATAAAAACATTGTTGTTAAACCAACCTATGTCAGGACAAGGCATTCGACTGATATTATTGCCACCGAAGACAAGGAATTAACTAAAGCAATAAGCTTCATTCGTCAGAATTTCAGGAAAGATATAAAAGTAGAAGATGTGGTTGAAGCTACTTTACTATCACGAAGAAGTTTAGAGCAGCGCTTCCGGAATAAACTGAACAGATCCATAAATTCCGAAATTAGAAGAATTAGAGTTGAACATATAAGTAAACTGCTTGTAGAAACCGATTTATCTATATCTGAAATTGCCTATGGCCTTGGTTTCAGCAGTGCTGAACATATATCCAGGTATTTTCAGAGAGAAAAAGGTAAATGCCCGAGAGAGTTCAGAAAAGTAAAGACACCAAGATAAAAATTCCGGTGTAATATCATACCCTTTCCGCTTAACCATTTGACAATAGCAGCTTTTAAGATACTACGCAAAATGGTTAAGTTTAAACGTGATATGGTGAATGTTGGCCTTATTTTATTATTTAACTTTAAAGAGAATAATAATTCTTATTTTTATTGAACAAAACAATTTTAAGGATGTATATTATTTAAAAAAATTGTTTATCTTTCATTATTTAATAGAGGACGAAAAATGATGAAAAGACATCTAAACCTGCTTTTAATTTTTACTTCTATCCTAATATTTTTTTCATGCAATAAACAGGATCATAATATGGTGAAAAAAGAACTTTTTGGTACTCTCCAGAATGGAGAAAATATTTATTCATATACATTGACCAATAATCATGGAATGAGTGCCACAATTATTAATTATGGTGCAACGGTTGTCAGGTTAAAAGTTCCTGATAAAAATGGAAAAATTGAAGATGTGATTTTAGGATATGATAGCCTTTCAAGTTATGTAAAAGGAGCATCTTTTTTCGGAGGTATTGTTGGTAGATACGGAAATAGAATAGCAAAAGGCAAATTTACTCTGGATGGTAAAGAATATCAGTTGACAATTAATGACGGAGAAAATTCCTTACATGGAGGAACTGTTGGATTTAATAAGAGAGTATGGGAAGCAAAAGAAATTAATAGTCAAAATCCTGAATTGCAGCTAACCTATATTAGTCCGGATGGCGAAGAGGGATATCCTGGAACATTAACCCTTACAGTTACATATTCTCTTACCGATAATAATGGATTAAAGATAGATTATAAAGCCACAACAGATAGTCCCACAATCTTAAATCCTACAAATCATTGCTATTTTAATCTTTCAGGTTCACCAAACAATACCATTTTAGACGAAATGTTAATGATCAATGCTGATAAATTTACTCCTATCGATAGTACATTAATTCCTACTGGTCAGCTTGAAGACGTAGCAAACACTCCCATGGATTTCAGAACTCCCACAGAAATCGGTAAACGAATTAATGATAATTTTCAGCAGTTGAAATTTGCGGGAGGATATGATCATAATTGGGTTCTAAATAATTATAACGGTTCGGTTCGGGAAGCAGCAACTCTGTATGATTCCACCAGCGGCATATTTCTGAAAGTCTTAACTGACCAGCCCGGCATACAATTTTATTCAGGAAATTTTTTAAATGGCAAAGACAGAGGCAAGGATGATATTTATTACAAGTTTAGAACCGGTCTCTGTTTGGAGTGTCAGCATTTTCCTGATTCACCAAATGAAAAGAATTTTCCTTCGGTAGTTTTGAGACCTGGGGAAACTTATTCACAAACTACTGTTTATGAATTTTCCGTAAAATGATCTTAAATTTTTTAAAAATTATTAATTCAAAAATTCAATAGTTCATATAAAAAGGAAATAATTATGTCGTCAACCTTACAACCCCTGGATTGGATAATTATCGCAGGTTACTTTGCAATTATTTTAGGCTTAGCCTGGTGGGTTATCAAACAAAATAAAGAAACTTCCACAGACTATTTTCTGGCAGGCAGGCACTTAGGTTGGTTTATCGTCGGAGCTTCTATTTTTGCTTCTAATATTGGGTCCGAGCATTTAGTCGGATTGGCAGGTTCAGGTGCCACCGATGGCGTTGCTATGGCACATTATGAATTACATGCGTGGTGTCTTCTGGTGCTTGGCTGGATAATGGCTCCCTTTTATATGCGTTCAAAAGTTTTTACTATGCCTGAATTTCTCGAACGAAGATTCTCATCTAGTGCCCGTACACTACTATCTTTAATTTCTTTGGTTGCATATATTCTAACAAAGATAGCTGTCGGTATATTTGCCGGAGGGATCGTATTCAGCGTTCTTCTTCCTGATATCGGATTTTTGGGATTAAATAGTTTCTGGATCGGTTCTATTTTAGTTGTTGTATTAACCGGGTTGTATACGGTTTTAGGAGGAATGCGTGCAGTTGCATATACTGAAGCCTTACAGACGGTTATACTAATTATAGGTTCGGTTTTAGTTACAGTATTCGGTTTGCATGCATTAGGAGGCTGGGATGTACTGAAATCGACAGTTGGACCTGAAATGCTGAATCTTTGGAAGCCTCTAATACCGCATGGAGTCGAAAGTACATGGGCACCAGTTAAAGAAGCTGGTAAAATGGCCTGGTATTTTAATGACAATTATCCATGGCTTGGAATGCTTTTCGCCGCACCGATTATCGGTTTATGGTACTGGACAACTGATCAGTATATAGTTCAAAGAGCAATAAGTGCGAAAAATATTACGGAAGCCCGCAGGGGTTCAATTGCTGCAGGTTTTCTTAAACTTTTACCCGTATTTATATTTATCATTCCCGGAATAATTGCTTTTGCAATTGCAAAGAATGGTGTTATACCGGCAATTTCAAACCAGATGATCGATGCAAACGGACATATAATCAGAGAGAATGCCCAGGCTGCCTTTCCGCTAATGGTTGCGTATGTTCTTCCCATCGGAATAAGAGGGATTGTTGTAGCGGGGCTCTTGGCTGCACTCATGAGTTCCTTAGCCGGAGTATTTAATGCTTCGTCAACTTTGTTTACAATGGATTTTTATTCAAAAATCCGGCCTAATTCTTCACAAAAACAGTTAGTCTGGATGGGACGCGTTGCAACTACAGTTATGGTTATCATCGGTCTCTTATGGATACCTGTTATTCAAGGAGGAAGAGGACTTTACGATTATTTACAAGGCGTACAGGCTTATCTTGCTCCCCCTATTTTTGTCGTATTCTTCTTAGGGGTTTTTTGGAAAAGATTGAATGCAAAAGGATGCATGGCTGCTTTGATTGTTGGATTTTTAATGGGCCTGTTCAGGCTTGCTGTTGACACTCCTGTAAAATTAATGGATACATCTTACACCCAGGGTTCTTTCCTGTGGATAGTGAATAATATCTTTTTTCAATATTACAGTCTTTTAATATTTATTGTTAGTATAGTGGTAATGATAGTTGTAAGCTATATGACTAATGTTCCTAGCTATGAAAAATTGGAAGGATTAACTTATTCTACTACAAGTATGGAAATGAAAAAAGAAAACAGGAGCAGCTGGTCAAGAGGTGATGCAATTGCTTCAGTCCTACTTGTTTTATGTATACTTGCTATATATCTCTATTTTTCCTGATAATATTATAAATAAATTATCATAACTTTTAGAGAGATAAAATTAATGGCAAAATATTCTATCGGGTTGGACTTTGGAACTAACTCGTGCAGAGCATTAATTGTTGATATTGGTGATGGACGGGAATTAGCAAATCATGTTTTCCCTTATCCTTCCGGTGATTCGGGAGTTATTGTTGATATTAGGAGCCATAATCTGGCAAGGCAAAATCCAGCCGATTATTTAAAAGGGATTGAAGTAACAATAGTTGAGGCCTTAAAAAAAGCCCGGAAAGAAAATCCGAAATTTTCTTATAAAGATGTTATAGGAATTGGTGTGGATACAACAGGCAGCAGTCCTATGCCTGTAGATTCTACTGGGAATCCCCTTTGTTTTAATGATAAATTTAAAAATGATCCGGCTGCAATGGTTTGGTTATGGAAGGATCATACAAGTTATGTTGAAGCAAAATTAATTACTGATACAGCTACAAAGTTACGGCCTGAATATCTTGATAAAATCGGAGGCGTTTATTCGTCTGAATGGTTCTGGAGTAAATTGCTCCATTGTCAGTTAGAAAGTCCTGAGGTTTTTAAAGCAGCAGATAATTTTGTAGAGATTTGTGATTGGATACCTGCAGTTTTAACCGGTAATACTAAACCGGAAAATATTAAACGAAGCATTTGTGCAGCCGGTCATAAAGCCATGTATAATGATAAATGGGGTGGATTACCGGATGAAGAATTTCTCAGGGTACTCTCCCCTGCTCTTGCAGAATTAAGGAAAAAGCTTGCATCAAATGCTTTCTCTTCTGATGAAAGAGCAGGCTTCATCTCGAAAGAATGGGCAGATAAGCTTGGTCTTTCAGAAAATGTGAGTATTGCAGTTGGAGCTTTTGATGCACATATGGGAGCAGTAGGTGCGGGGATAAAAACCGGCACTCTTGTCAAAATTTTAGGAACCAGTACATGTGATATATTAATTTGGCCAAACGATAAAACTCTTGCTGATATCCCGGGTGTTTGCGGAATTGTAGATGGTTCAGTCATTGGCGGGTTTTATGGTATTGAAGCCGGGCAGTCTGCTGTCGGCGATATATTTCTTTGGTTTGTTAATTATCTTGTCCCCGAAAAATATGGAAAAACTCCCAAAGAAAAATTTGCTAATCTTGAAAAAGAAGCTGCAAAATTAAAACCCGGTGAGAGCGGACTGCTTGCACTTGATTGGAATAATGGGAACCGGACAATTCTTGTAGATGTAAGATTAACCGGTTTATTGCTCGGGCAAACACTCTACACTAAGCCTCATGAGATTTATCGTGCATTGATAGAATCAACTGCATTTGGAGCACTGGCAATAATTGACAGAGTTGAAGAATATGGTGTGCAAATAAATGAAATTGTTAATTGCGGCGGATTAGCATCAAAAAATCCTTTGCTGATGCAAATATATGCAGATGTTACTAACCGTCCGATGATAGTATCAAAGAGCGGACAGACACCTGCTCTTGGAGCTGCAATTTTTGCAGCCGTTTCTGCCGGTGAAAAAGTTAGCGGTTTCAAAGATATTTACCATGCGCAAAAGGTTATGACGGGTTCCGGAGAAGTTTTTAGCCCGGTTCCTGAAAATCACAAAACATATAAAAAGCTATATTCGCTTTATCATCAACTGCACGATAGCTTCGGAACTAAATCCTGGTCGGGCAACATGTACAATATCATGAAAGAATTATTGGATATCAGAGATAATGTATCCGGTGAAAAATAAATGTTAAAAGGTTTAAAAGAAAAAGTATTAAAAGCTAATCAGGATCTTGTTAAGTACAATCTTGTAACTCTTACATGGGGAAACGTCAGCGGAATAGATCGTAAAAAAGGATTAATCGCTATAAAACCCAGTGGAGTTGATTATGATAAATTGAAGCTTCATGATATTGTTATTGTTAACATGGAAGGTCAGTTAGTTGAAGGAGAGCTTAACCCGTCTTCTGACACAGCTACACATATTGAAATTTACAAAGCATTTACTAATATTGGCGGAATTACTCATAGTCATAGTGAATATGCAACTATATTCGCTCAGGCACTTAAAGAGATACCATGTTATGGCACTACTCATGCAGATAATTTCAATGGGATTATTCCTGTAACCAGGTTTTTAACAAAAGATGAAGTAGTCTCAAATTATGAATTAAATACCGGGAAAGTTATCATCGAGCGTTTTAAGAATTTAGATTACACTTCTATTCCTGCTGTTTTAGTTGCAGGTCATGCCCCATTTACCTGGGGAAAAGATCCGGAGGATTCTGTAAAAAACAATTTGGTTTTGGAAAGAGTAGCTAAAATGGCATTGTATGCTTTAAGCATTAGACCTGATCTTACTGCCTTACCAGACTATATTCTCAATAAGCATCACACAAGAAAACATGGCAGAGATGCATACTATGGTCAGAAGAAGAAGTAAATCATCCTGATCTTCACTTACAAAAGTTTTTCATTTTTCTAAAAGGAATTTAAATGATAGAAATAAAAAAATATGAGGCATGGCTTGTTACCGGAAGCCAGCATTTATATGGAGAAAAAACTCTTTTACAGGTTGCCGAACATTCCGAAAATATAGTTAAAGAACTCAATAACTCATCTCAAATACCTGTAAAAATTATTTTAAAACCTGTATTAACTACCCCTGAATCGATCTATAAATTATGCCTGGATGCAAATGCTTCTGATAATTGCATCGGGTTAATAACATGGATGCATACTTTTTCTCCGGCAAAAATGTGGATCGGCGGATTAAAAATTTTAAAGAAACCTTTTGTTCATTTGCACACTCAATATAACCGTGATATTCCCTGGGATGAGATAGATATGGATTTTATGAATCTTAATCAGTCAGCTCATGGAGGTCGTGAATTCGGTTTCATATGTACAAGGATGAAAAAAAACCGGAAAGTTATTGTAGGACATTGGAAAGATGAAAAAGTTCAGAAAAAGTTGGCGATATGGACAAGGGTAGCCTGTGCCTGGCAGGATGCCCAGGGAGGAAAGATTGCACGCTTTGGTGATAACATGAGAGAAGTTGCTGTTACAGAAGGTGATAAAGTTGAAGCACAAATGAAATTAGGTTATTCTGTTAATGGATATGGTCTCGGTGATTTAATTGAATCAATGGATTCGGTTAGTGAAAATGAAATTGATAGACTTATTTCCGAATATGAAGACAAATATACTATTGCCTCTGCTCTGCAAAAGAAAGGTGAAAAACATTCTTCACTCGTGGATGCTGCCAAAATTGAACTTGGGTTAAGAAAGTTCCTTCAAGACAGAAATTTCAATGGATTTACTACAACTTTCGAAAACCTGGCAGGATTAAAACAGCTTCCAGGCCTTGCTGTGCAACGTTTGATGGCAGACGGTTATGGATTTGGTGCTGAAGGTGATTGGAAAACTGCAGCGCTTATACGAGCAATGAAAGTAATGTCGCCGGGATTAAGCGGCGGTACTTCTTTTATGGAAGATTATACATATCATCTTGATCCATCCGGTATGAAAGTTTTAGGTGCACACATGCTTGAGATTTGCGAGTCTATCGCAGAAGGAAAACCTTCCCTAGAAATCGAACCTCTCTCTATCGGGGGAAAAGAAGATCCTCCCCGCTTGATTTTTAATGTAGCGGAAAGTCCGGCAATTAATGCTTCGATCATTGATATGGGAAACCGCTTTAGATTAATTGTTAATGAATTAGAAGTAGTAAAACCTGATGCTCCATTACCCAAATTGCCTGTAGCACGAGTTCTTTGGATTCCAAAGCCTGATTTGCCAGTAGCTGCTGAAGCATGGATTCTTGCAGGAGGTGCACATCATGCCGGGTTCAGTCAGGCAATCACTTCTGAATTCTTAGAAGATTTTGCCGAAATAGCCGGTATTGAATATTTGTTAATTAATGATTCAACAAAAATATCTGATTTTAAGAAAGAGCTGCGCTGGAATGATTTATATTATTCTTTCAGCAGGGATTAATAGTTAATAATCTTATTTACTTTTCCTTCCGAATATGTCACATAGATTTTGACATAAAATCTATATCAAGCTGATTTTTATTATTAACATTTATGAGATATAAATGAAAGAAATTCATATTCCCAAAAATATTCGGGGATTAATTTTTGACTGCGATGGAACACTTGTGGATTCTATGCCGTTGCATATGGAAGCCTGGAAAGCAGCATTCAAAGAGTATAATTCATATTATAATGAGAATTTCCTTTTCTCTTTGAAAGGGATGAAAGAAATTGAAATAATTGATTTGTATAATAAAAAATTCAACACTAACCTGGTACCCTGGCAAATGGTTAGTGCTAAACATAAATATTTCATTGAAAATATTAATTCAGTGAAACGTATTGAACAAATCGTTCAAATTGCAGAACACTATTTTGAAAAATTACCGCTTGCCGTTGTTTCAGGAAGTGTAAGCAAAATTGTTACGTTGGAATTAAAGACGATCGGAATAATAAATCTGTTTAAAATAGTATTGACTGCTGATGACCCGTATGAACCTAAACCTTCTCCCGCCATTTTTCTGGCAGCTGCATCTCAACTAAATTTAGAACCTGAATCCTGTTTGGTTTTTGAAGATGGTGATGCTGGTTTGGATGCTGCTTCAAGAGCAGGAATGGAAACGATAGATATTCGTAAATACATTTAATAATGTTAAATTCTTTTGTAATCTTTTTAATATATTAATGGAAAAGGAAAAATAATTGAAAAAAGCTTCATTAACAGGGATAAAAAAGCTCGAACTAATTGAAACCCCAAAACCAGATATATTAAAAAGAGACGATGTTCTTTTGCAAATTGATACTGTTGGTGTTTGCGGTTCGGATATGCATTATTACAATGAAGGGAAAATTGGAGATCAGATTATTGATTTCCCGTTTGCTGTCGGTCATGAATGCTCCGCAAAGATTGTTGAAATCGGTGATTTGGTTTCAAAAGTAAAAGTAGGTGATATAGTTGCAGTTGAACCAGCGGTATCGTGTCATCAATGCCCGCAATGTCTGAGCGGAAGAGAACATACTTGCTTAAGTCTGAATTTCCTCGGATGCCCGGGTCAGATTGAAGGTTGTTTATCAGAGTTTATAGTAATGCCTGAACACAACTGTTATCCTGTTCCTGGAAATATGAATAGCGAGGAGGCAGCATTGGTTGAGCCTCTTTCTATTGGCTATTATGCTGTACAATTCTTAAAAAATATTAAATTTAAAAAATCGGCTGCTATTTTAGGTTCCGGTCCTATAGGTTTGAGTGTTATGCTTTTTCTTAAAAATATGGGAATTGAGAATATTTTATCTACTGATAAGCTTGATTACAGAATTGAAGCTGCAAAATCTGCAGGTGCTAAATGGACTGGTAATTTTAATAAAGATGATATAACTAAGATGGTTAAAGAAATTAATCCAGAGTTATTTGATATAGTATTTGAATGCTGCGGTAAACAGGAAGCGCTTGATCAGGCAGTTGACATTCTTAAACCGGGAGGTACTCTATTAATAGTTGGTATTCCTGAAAAAGATAGAATTTCCTTTGATATAAGTAAAATCCGGAGAAAAGAAATAACAATTCAAAATGTAAGAAGACAAAATAATTGTGTTCAGCCGGTCATAGATTTAATTAGTTCAGGGAAATTAGATCCATATTTTATGGTCACGCATAGATTTCCTTTTGAAAAAGCGAATGATGCATTTAAAATGGTCGCGGGTTATGAAGATAATGTTATAAAAGCATTAATTAAATTCTAATTCAGCTTATTTATATATAAAATTCTACCTCAACCAGATGTGATTAAATAAATAAAATTTGAATCCTTAAAGTCTGATTCATTTTGAATTCAATTCATATGTGCTCACGTTAACCTGCCTCCTTAAACTACCTTGAAATATATTCAGTTCAAAAATAAGTTTAATGAATAAAAAAAATGTTTATATATTCAAAGGTCAAAGGATTATAAATGAAAATTACGCGAAGAGATTTTTTCAATAAAACTATACAGGGAGCAACAATCATAGCAATACCATCACTCATAGGTACAATTCTTGAAAGCTGCAGCACTAATTCAAACTCAAATCCTGTTTCAGCTTCATCTTCATCTTCCAATTTTAAAACCATTCAGGTAACGCCCAAAAATAATGTCATAACTTTAAACGTAGATTCTTCTTCGTCATTGTCAACAGTCGGAAGTGCAGTCCTTTTGCAGTACTCAAGCGGAAATTTACTGGTTGATCGTTCAGATCAGAGTACTTTCAATGCATTATCAGCAATTTGTACTCATCAAGGATGTCTTATTACAGAATATGACCCTGGAAACAAGCATTTCGTATGTCCTTGTCATGGTTCTACATTCAATTTAAATGGTCAGGTAGTTAGTGGACCGGCACAAAGAGCTTTACCTAAATATCAGACTCAATTTAACAATAACCAGTTAAATATAGTTATCTGATTTTTTCAAATAAGCAGCATACCGCTATTATAAAAATCTATTCCTTTTTTAAGGTTACTTCAACTGAAAAATTTAATGGAGCAAAAGAGTCTCTGCCGCCGTTCCTCATACCGAATCGTCTCCCGCCTTCCGATCTTTCACCGCCGAATTCCCCTCTCTCACCTTCTTCACCTCCTGACATTCTCATGCCGCCTTCCCTTTCTTTACCCAAATTTTTCCTTTCGGGTTCTTCGGTCTCGAATTTAATTTTTAATTTCTCTCCTGGAACGGCCGAAAGCTTATAAGCATATTTACTATCACTTAAAGGGACTTTAAGTTCATATACGAACCTATCAGAATTATATCCAAGTTTAGCTTCAATTCCCTCATTATTCTTAATAGGCATATCGGTTAATAGTAATTTATCTTCATTCAATATTTGCAGTTCATTCTGCTTTGCCAGCATTCTGTTAATAAATTCTCCCGGATTTTGCCTGTTATATATTTCCTCACTCGAATTAGGTACCTGATTGTTATTTGAAGTATTGTGAATAGGGTATTTTATCCCGATTGTTTTACCGCCATTCTCTGGCTCAAACCAGGCTATAAACCCTCCTCTTAACATCGGGAATACTTTAGTAAAATCATTTGTAGTTAAACATATGTATAAAAAATTATTATCATTTTTAATACCTAATGCAACATTGTCATCTTTCAGATATTTAAGATTATTTTGCCAATCAGAAGTTTCTCCGTCTATTTTTATCTGCTGATTTGTCCAGATACTTAATAATTTCTGTTCCCCACTGCATCCGCTTAACAAAACCAAGGAAAATAATATTAATGCACCTATCTTAAAATATACGCGGGACATTTTAATACTCCGGTTATAAAAATTTTAAACTTATAATATATTTGACATTAATTTATCTGAAAGGTTTAAAGGTAATTAATTCGAAAGAATTAGGATAGTGAATTGATCAGTATTTAGAAAAAATTATTTCTTTTTTAATTGCAGAATTCTTTATTAATATCATACGCCCTCATATACCCCAGCATACCTGCCTTGAGAAAATCCAGATTTCCTGCTTGTTCATCACCGGATTTAAATTTGGTAAGTCCCCTGTTATGATAGGCTTCAGCAAGATTCGGATCAAGTTCTATTGCTTTACTATAATCTAAAATAGCACCTTCAAAATTTCCCATAAGGTTTTTTATGTTTCCTCTTTTAAAATAAGCTTGTGCGAAGGAAGGATAAAGTTCAATAGCTTTATCAAAATCAGATAGAGCCTCCTTATAATTTTTAACTCTCTTTTTAAAGTTTCCTCTGCTAAAGTGTTCTAAAGCCTGAGAATTTATATTTATTTTATTCTTGAATAACATGTTGATTTATTAATTAAAACATACACCGAGTTTTTCAAAAATATTTTCTTCACCATCAGGTTTAACTATATATTCTGAAATACCAAGTGATATAAGCTGAGACAGTGTATCGCGATCTCTGTCTGCTGTAATAGCTATTATTGGAACTTTGAAATCTGGAAAATAATACCTCAGTTTTTTTAATGCTTCCAATCCGCCTGAAGCTGAATTTGCTATGTCGACATAAATAAGGTCAAGAGCATTTTCTTCTATTATTTTTAAAGCTTTTTCACCGCAATCTGTAGTTAAGACAGGACACGAATAATAGAATGATAAAACATAAGAGTAAAAGAATCTATGAAACTCATTCTGCTCTACTACAAGAATTTTTTTTGTCTTTGTCTTTTCCATGTAATTTCATGTAATTTAAATTAACTTTAAATTGCAAAAACAAAATACATGCCACCTTGGATAGCAAGTATTTGTATGTTTTTTATATCATTGGAGATTTTAATGAATGGTAATTTCTACTTAAAATTATTGGTGAGTAAAAATGAAAGATAAGGAGTAATGAATCAGTAATATTTTAATATAAGTTCAATGGCCTTACTGTAATCATTTTCAGCTTTTGCTTGATCCGTCAAAACCGAAAATACATTTCCCCTCTGGTAGTAAGCTTCCCAAAATATCGGCCTTAGCCTGATTGCATTAGTATAATCGTTAATAGCGCCGTTATAATCTTCTATTAATTTTTTAAAATTCCCTCTGCTGAAATATTCTAATGCAGATTGACAGGGACCGAAATATTTTTTAGTTACTTTCATTTTATGTAATATATTTATTGAGATAGGAAATAGTATAAGATTCAATCTTTTTGACTATTAAAGTTTTTAAGTATATCAATAAGAAATAAACAAATAAAACCTACACTGCTGAGGATCAAATCTTTTTCATCTATAGTGAATGATTTCATTGCACCAAATAAATATGCAAAAAACTTAGAGCCGGATAAGACTGTAAGGAAAATTCCAAATCCAAAAAAGCCTTCATTTAAAGGATGAACTACATAATCATTTAAAATCATAATTAGGTTTGATTGAGATTGAGTTATATCTTTTGTATTTGATTTCATTATTATTTTTAACCTTTTTTATTCTTTAATATTCAAAAAAAATTAAACATTTAGAGTAACCTTAATAAGTCAACTTATCACAAATAAGAACTCAAATATCCAAAATCACAATTTCGTCTCCCCTGCTTGGTTAATGCAACTCCTGATTATTTAATTATTTTAAATTCAATTCTTCTGTTTATAGCTCTGCCTTCAGCAGTATTATTATCTGCAACGGGATCTTTTTCTCCAAAGCCTTTTACGGAAAGCCTGCCAGCTGCTATTCCTTTTGAAACCAGGTAGTCTTTTACAACTTTCGCTCTTTTTTCAGAGAGCTTCAAATTATAGCTTTCCGCTCCGATGTTATCTGTGTATCCCTCTATTTCAACATTCATTTCAGGATTATTTTGCAGCACCTGGAATGAATAAAATAATATCGGGTATGAATCTTTCCTGAGTTTTGTACTATTTACATCAAAGTTAACGCCGACCAATACCCAATGTTCTTTTTTAGGTGCAGTTGGTTGACCAACAATTACTTCTTTCTTTTCTTTTGGAGTATACTTTTTAATCATTTCTTCAATCATACCGTAATCAATTTCTTTAGGTTCAGGTACGCTTAACCCGGAATAAAGATCGCATAATTTTGAAGGTTCTCCTTTTGAAAAGTAGTATACAAGTCCCAAATCAAATTTCATATAAGAATCAGCAGTACTTCCGAATAAACCTTTATTGGTCAGATCATCTCTTCCGTCGAGATCATTAGTAGAGGCTGTATGATGACTCAATTCCGTAATAATATTCCAATCATCACCTACCTTCCACTCAACTCCTAATCCCAGGTTCATTTGATAAGCAGTCATAGTTTTATTATATGATTTATCAGGTGAATTGCTGGGAGTGAATACCATTCCACCCAGTCCAAAGATTGCATACGGAGATACTGGTTCGCAAGGAGCAAAATAGAATAGGTAATCAAAGTTACCTGCAAACAGACTTAATTTTTCAACTTCCAGGTTATGATTAAAATTATAATTAGATTCAAGATGATTATAATTGATAGAAAATCTTAAACCGGAGTGTTCGGAAAAATTTCGTTTTAAAGATACGAATGCACCATAACCAGTAGTGGACGAATTTGACGGATTGGTAATTCCAACAAATCTTGGATAAGTTCCTCCGAACTCCAGGCTCCAGTTTGTCTTATAAGCTTGTGCAAACATTGTAAAGTTAAATAAGACAGCAATTAGAATTATTTTGAAGATTAAAAAATTTTTCATGATGTTAAATAATTGATTTTTTCTAATCTTGATTGTGTTAAATAATAGATTTTGTTTTGATGAATAATTTGCCAGGATGTTTTTTTTACCAGTCATTTTATAAATTACTTTAACTAGTTTTCCCTTTTCTGTCCAAAAGATATGCCGTAATTAAAACCCCTTAAACATCAAAATTTCCCAGCTTATTTTGGTCTCAAGTGTTTCATAATAAGATTTATGTTGCAAACAAAATAACAAAAAAAGGATCTCATATACAACTCATTAATTTGTATTACGAATTTAAAAGACAAAAAGATATCATAAGCCTTTAACAATTATTATTTTCTGAATTATTCAAACAATAGTTGAATCAGGATATTTTTATTAATTATTTCTATCGGTAGAAATTTATGCAGTTCCTTAGTATTTTTAATGTTTAAAATAACTTATTATTGACCATTATATTAAAGGAAAATAAATGACTAATATAGTAGATGTTTTAGCAAGAGAAATTTTAGATTCAAGAGGTAATCCTACTTTAGAAGTTGAAGTTCAACTTGAAAGCGGTATTGTTGGAAGAGCTGCTGTTCCCAGCGGTGCTTCAACAGGAGAACATGAAGCAGTAGAACTCAGAGACGGTGATAAAAGCAGGTTTGGTGGAAAAGGCGTATTAAAAGCAGTAGAAAATGTTAATGAAAAAATCATTAACGAAATTTTGGATATGGATGCAGTCGATCAGGCAGCAATCGATCATGTTTTGATAGATTTAGACGGAACGGAAAATAAGGGTGTTCTTGGAGCAAATGCAATACTTGGTGTTTCACTCGCTGTTGCCAAAGCTGCTGCCGAAACACTTACCTTACCTTTATATAGATATATTGGCGGTGTAAATGCCCGAACTCTGCCGGTGCCTATGATGAATATTTTAAATGGCGGAAAACATGCGGACAATAATGTTGACTTCCAGGAATTTATGATTATGCCTGCAGGTGCTCCTAATTTCCGTGAAGCATTAAGAATGGGAGCTGAAACCTTTCACTCATTAAAATCTGTACTTCATAAAAAAGGTTATAATACTGCCGTTGGAGACGAAGGTGGTTTTGCTCCGAACCTAAAATCCAATGAAGAAGCTGTTGAAGTAATTCTTGAAGCAGTTGAAAAGGCCGGGTATAAAATCGGTAAAGATATTTTTATTGCATTGGATCCGGCTGCCAGTGAATTTTATCTTAAGGATAAGGATGCATATCATTTATTTAAATCTGCACCGGACAAAGTTATTCCTAAAGAAAAAATGATTGATTACTGGGCTGATTGGGTATCAAAATATCCTATTATCTCTATAGAAGACGGACTTGCAGAAGATGACTGGGACGGCTGGAAAATGCTTACCGATAAACTTGGTAAAAAAATTCAGCTGGTCGGTGATGATCTTTTCGTTACAAATACCAAAAGATTAGCAAACGGAATTAAAAAAGGAGTAACTAACTCAATACTCATCAAAGTTAATCAGATTGGAACACTTACAGAGACATTGGATGCTATTGAAATGGCAAAGAAAGCCGGTTATACAAACGTTATCAGCCATCGCTCCGGTGAAACCGAAGATACTACTATTGCAGATATTGCTGTAGCTACTAATGCGGGACAAATAAAAACCGGTTCAATTTCAAGGACTGACAGAATAGCTAAATATAATCAATTATTAAGAATTGAAGGAGAACTTGGAGATATTGCAATATTTCCGGGTATGTCCGCTATAAATTATAAAGGTTAATGTTTAACAAATATTTTATTTGCTTGAAGCCGTCAATTATGGCGGCTTTTTTATTACTGCCTTTGGATTCATAATTTATTTCAAAAAAAACGGCAGATAAAAAAATTTTCTTATTTAAAGAGATTAATATTTATCTTAAATGCCTTACGTGGGTGAAATAAGTGCTTTAATTACAGCATTTCTCTGGTCGGGAACATCTATTGCTTTTACTGCCGCATCAACAAGAATAGGTTCGCTGCAGCTGAATATTAATAGAATGCTGCTTGCGGTCATCCTTCTTTTTTTTACAATTGTAATTGCTAATATAAATTATTCACTTTCTTCAACTCAAATTTATTTTCTTGTACTGAGCGGAATAGCCGGCCTTGTTTTAGGTGATACTTTTCTCTTTAAAGCATTTCAATATATCGGCGCAAGGGTAGGCATGATTATTATGGCGCTGGTTCCAGCTATAAGTACAATTTTAGCTTTAATATTCTTAGATGAGAATATTTCTCTGGCCGGAATATTTGGGATGATAATCACTTTAAGCGGTATTTTTATCGTTATAATTGAAAAAAAAGAAATTCATCATTCAAAAGTAAAAACGAATAAACTGGGAATATTTTATGGTTTTCTGGGAGCATTAGGACAGGCGTCCGGATTAATATTAGCTAAATTTGCGTTTGAAGAAGGAAGTATAAACGGTTTCGTAGCAACCTTTGTAAGGATTTCATCTTCGGTAGTTATTATGCTGGTACTTACTCTGGCAGTTAAACGATATAGAAATCCAGTCAAAATTTATTCTAAAGATTCAAAAGCTTTGATAGCAACAATAGTCGGTACTATTTTAGGGCCTTTTTTAGGAATTACTTTCAGTCTCATTTCAATTGAATATACAAAGGTAGGTATAGCATCTACATTAATGGCAATGGTTCCGGTGATTATGCTGCCGTTAATAAGATTTTATTACAAGGAGAAATTAAGCTGGCGTGCTATCGCAGGCGCATTTCTTGCAGTAAGCGGTGTCGCCGTTTTATTCCTGAGATAACTAATCACTGAATATTCCTTCATAAGTTTTGATATAAACTTCTTTTGTCCATTCATCGAAACAAACAAAAATTATTATTTCAAGTTCATCATTTCCGGCAAGAAATTTTTTAGTTTCGGACAATGCAATATTGACAGCCCTCTCTAATGGAAATCTATATACTCCTGTACTAATTGAAGGGAATGCTATTGATTTAAATTTCTTTCCCACTGCCAGAGAAAGAGAATTCCTGTAGCAGTTGGCCAAAAGATTATCTTCATTTCTTTCACCGCCATTCCAAACGGGTCCAACGGTATGTATAACATATTTTGCCGGAAGATTAAACCCGGGAGCTAGTTTCACTTCGCCGGTGGGACAGCCTCCGAGTTTTTTATTATATTCCAATAATTCTGGACCAGCAGTTCTGTGTATTGCACCATCAACTCCTCCGCCTCCCAGCAAAGATGTATTTGCCGCATTAACAATAGCATCTACTTTTTGTTTTGTTATATCACTTCTAATTATCTCTATTTTCGTTTTCATTGCCCGTCTTTTATTTTAAGTAAAATACAACGAAAAATAAAAAAATTTATTAATATTATTTAATTGCAGAAGTGTCTGCAATTAAATTAGACTGAAAGGATTTTGCTACCAGAGGGTTACTGCTGTTAAGGGCAACCCAATTTTTTCAACTACAATTTTACATAAGTCCATTGGAGAATAGTTCATCACCGCTATCAATTAAATGAATATCATCATTATTAAAAATAATGAATGAATAGACTAAACGGTCAAGGTTAACTTCAGGTTTGACAGGAATAGAAAAAATATGCTTTAATGCATGAATATTTTTTGAGATTTGTACTGCCTGCAATATTTCATTTCCTCCTGGTTTTATTTATCAATAAATTTTGAGAGTAATTTTACATATGAAGCCTGGTAATAAATCGCCGGCTCAGTTATTTCCCAGGAATTTTCAGGAGTAGAATTATTCCAGTTTAAATAACATTTTTGAGGAGGCTGGATTGAAATATCTTTACGGCTGCCGTCATACCAAAAATTAGGTCCTCCCGGCACATATCCCGGCGGAGGATTGCCATCCCACTTTGTTCCATGTCCAAACCAATCATGCCAGATTTTGTCGGTACAAACTTCTGCACCATAATTATACATATTACTCAGATATACAATTCCAAGCGGATTTACTCCATGAAAGTAATGCAAAATACCTAATGCCCTGTTAAGATATTTTTCCTTTTCAACCGTATCAATATTATAAGTAATGAAATCATAATTTGAACTGCCGAGAGCAGCACGGGGATTATTTGAGCCCCATGTATAAAGCGCTTTCGGAATATATGCCATATAAATATCATCTCTCGGCTGATATCGGTATATATCCAAGCCCATCCCCTGAATTAAAAAATGAGATATGATCTCGTTTTTAGTTTCTTCATCAGAATTAGGGATTAAAGTGTAATACAGAAGTGCGTCTCCTTGCTGGCTGAAATAAGCGGCTAAGAATTTATTATAAAAAGGAGTTGTTACATAAAACTTTTTGCTGACTACGCTATCGTATTTCTCTTCACCGGTAAGAGCAAATAAATAAATTGCTGATACCACTTCCATTTCATCCTGCCGCTTTAAGCTGCAGTCGGCATCACCGGATTTAATTTCCTGACTGTCGCAGCTATCCGAACGGGGATTACTTTGATACCAGTTCCATGCTTTAATTGCCCTTTGTTTCAAATCATTGGCATATTCCGATAAAACAGAAAATTTTGAAAAAACCAGTGAAGCATGAGCAAACATACCTGCAGCAGCTATCGATGATGATGAACATTCGGGTCCGTAGTATCGGGGTCTCTGGTCTTTACTAGGCGGTGATACTACATTGTAATCTATGTTTCCCATTTTAATTAATAAACCGCCATCATCCTGCTGCATTTTTTTAATCCAATCAAGTTCGTATTTAACCTGGTCTATCAGATCAGGAATTCCATTACCCGATTCAGGAATATTGAAGTCATCTGTAAAAATTTTTGGATTTTGTTCATAAGCGGTCAAGAGCATATGAACCGGACTGTCAGCAAAAGTAACATATTTATTATAATCCCCTGCGTCCATCCAGCCGCCTGAAAGATCTTTTACGGTTGATGCATTTTTTTTGTCATTAACATATCGTGCCTCTTTATCCTGACCAGGACCGATAAGTCCTGCACTATCTATCCATGGAGCTTCTGCATATGGTTTTTCTTTCGGACTATTTATCCGCTGATAATAAAAAACCCGCATAGCAGCTTTTAATATATCCTTATATACATTTTTTGATATTTTAAACTTATATGAACCGGCATTTTTCAATTTATCATAGATATAATATTCACCTTCTTTATTTAACCCGGAAAAATTAAACCACCATCCCTTATCACCTGCAGTATAATCAACCGCACCATTATTCCATTCTATTATTCTGCCTGAATAAACTACTTCATCATTATCCCATCTTCTCACTTCATAATTAGTCCCCGGGCTAAAACTATCACCGGCATTGAATCCGAATTGAGGATCAATGATAACTGCTATTTTTTGATCATCCGGCCTGTATCCAAACTGATCAATCATTATATATTTTTCAATCTTGTCCGGTTTTGCACTTATAACCGGAGACAACATTAATAGAAACGGCAATAAAAATTTTAAGGTGCTTTTGTATTTCATATTTTTTATTGTATTTGATTTGTAAGATTAAAAGTTATTATTAAATAATGAATAACTTTCATTTTAATTTTCAATGTTCGATTAACTATTTTGCAACCGAGGGATTATTTATTATCCAACCGGTTTCTTTATTCGAACTTACCGGACAGGCTTTCCATTTACCATATGTTTTTTATCCCATCACGGCAATTACTTCATTTTTCTCTTTCATCTTCTTAACTGGAATCAAATTACCTGCTATTTCTTCACCATTAATAATTAGTTTAGCAATTCCCTTTTGTTTCCCATTCTCATTTTTAATTAGAATATTGAAATCCTTTTCTCTGAATCTTCTTGAAATTTTTATTTCTTTCCAGCCGGAAGGGATGCATGGTTCTAATCTTAAACCATTATAATCAGGCTGAATACCGAGTATATACTGAGCTGCAGTATAATAAGCCCATGAAGCAGTCCCACTAAGCCAGGGAAGACGTGAAGCACCATAGCGAGGACTGTAGATGCTGTTTGTAAACTGCGCATATACGTAAGGTTCTGTTTGTCTTATTTCGGCTTTTGTGTTGTATGATGAGGGCATAAACTTTCTGAAATATTCATAGGCTCTATTGCCATTACCAACAAGAGTTTCAGCAATTACAACCCAACTCTGGGTATGCTGGAAAATTGAAGCATTTTCTTTCATCCCTTTATTAAATAATCTTGATTTGATTACTTTCGGATCAGTTTTTTCGACAGGCGGATCATTTATCATCAATCCATAATCAGTTGATAGACGCTTATTAACTATTTCCAGCAATTTCTTTGATTTATCCTCCGGAGTATGTCCGCTTATAATAGCCCACGGCTGCGGTTCAAGAAAAATCGATGCTTCATCATTTTCTCTAGAACCGAATTTTAGTCCGTCTGCTCTATAAGCGCGTAAATACCAGTCACCATCCCATGCATATTTCTCTAAATTTTCATCAAGCTTTTCTAAATGCTGTTCAGCCCATTTTATTTCTTCAGGTTTATTTAAAATACCTGCAATTTCAATATATGTTTTTAATGCATATCTAAGTTGAAAAGCAACAAAAGTTGTTTCGCCATCAAAACCAAGAACGAGGCAATCATTCCAGTCAGCCGATAATCCGCATGGAAATCCATGTTTGCCTGAATGATTTAGATTAAATTGAATAGCATTTTTCATATGTCCGAATACAGTATCTTCACCTTGATCAGCATAAGGGAGGACATTATTGTAAAAAAATATATCTCCTGTTTCTTTAACAAAAGCCGGAATCGTATTAAAGAGCCACATACAATCATCGGACCTGTAAACCACTTCATCAGGTATTGGTTCACTGCCGGGTTTATGTGCAAAAGGTTTTACAACCGGCATTGCACCGCCGTTAGAGACCTGACCTGTTATCATTAATTCCAGTTTTTCTTTAACTTCTTCCGGAATTGAATGAATAATACCCAGCATATCCTGAATTGTATCTCTGAAGCCTAATCCATCCCGTTCTCCTGAATATATTAAACTGGCAGCTCGGGACCAGGCAAATGTCATTAAATTATTGTAAGGATTCCAAACATTAAACATACTGTTAAATTCCTTATCGGGAGTCTCGGCATTTAATCCCTCTATTTTAGAATGCCAGTGTCTTTTCAGCAAATCAAATTCTACTTTAACCTGCTCAGGACTCCCTAGTTGCCGGATTGCTATTTTCCCCTCAACTGCTGCTGAACCAATTCCCATTATTACAATTATCTCTTTTGTTTCACCAGGTAGAATTTCTAAATCTGCCTGCAGGGTACCGCAGCCGTTATCTCCTACTGCAATAGAGTTCCTGCATTTTCCTTCTTCAACTACAATTGGATTTGCATAGGAGCGATATGGGCCTAAAAATATATCCCGGTCAGTATCAAATCCTTTAACCTCAGCACCGGTAACAGCAAGAAATGTATGACGTCCCTGGCCGTCATCTTCAAAATCATCTGGTATGGAAGGCATAAATACATTAGTACCATGATCAATTATATTATCAACTACATCCATTTTGATAATATATTGAGAGTACTGCAGGTTGTTCAAATCCTGCGATAATTTCCAATTGTTCGCGTATTCAACAAAAGTAAAAATACTAAGAATTCTTTTTGCTTTCCCTGTGTTAGTAATCTTAAGATTCCAAATTTCATCAGTACGATTGAGGGGAACGAAGTAGAGCGTTTCGGTTTTAATATCCGAATATTCAGAAGAAATTTTTGTATAAGCAGTTCCATGCCTGCACTCTGATTTGTAATAGCGTAATAATTTACCGACCGGCTGCCAGCTTGCTGACCAGTAGTCATGACTCTCTTTATCATGAATATATAAATACCTTCCGGGTTGATCCATAGGAATAGAATTGAAGAGCATTCTCATGAAGCGGCCTTGCGCAGCAGATTTATAAAAGCTGTAGCCGCCGGCATTATTAGTAATTATAGCGCCATACTCGGTCGAACCCAGGTAATTGCTCCAGGATCGCGGTGTATCGGGTCGTTCAATTACATACTCTTTATTCACGTCGTCAAAATAACCGTAGTGCAATGTGTTTTCTCTCCTAGTATGGGAAATGGTAAATGTTACATGGAAAATGTATATAGACTACTTTTAATCATTTTTATTCTTTTTATTATTTATCTTTTGTTGAGTTTTTATTTTAATAGTAGAAAAAATTTTTTTGAACTCAAAGCTTTCTTTCAGCAACCTCTTTAATTCGTCATCCAGTTCAATAATTAATTTGTTCAGAACTCTTAACCAATAATTACTTTTGCGGATCTCTTTTAACACAACTCCAATTTTATGATTGAAATCTTTTGAAGATTCGGCCGCCTGTGCTTCTTCATAATTTGAGCCCAAGGATGTCGAAGCTTTCCCCAATTGAAATACTAAAATATTAAAAACTTTATCCTTGGATAAAGTCATTAAAAATTTTAATGTATCTAATCCAAAATCAAAAGTTCTTTGCAACATTTCTTCTGTTTTAGGATTCATTTTACCCCTCTTATTTTTATAATTGTTGTTTGGCTTATCCTCCATTTTCCATTTAACATTACAACGGTTTTTCCGGATGCGCCTTAATGTATTCAATTAACTCATCAACTTGTGCGAAAGCCAATGCAGAATAAGTATCCGCGGAACCATAAAAAATTGCTATTCTTCCTGTCTCCGCATCATGCAATGCTGCACAAGGAAAAGTAACATTGGCAACAAATCCGATTGTTTCATAAGGTGCTTCAGGAGTTAAAATATAATCTTCACTATTAATAATAATTTTTGAAGGATCATTTATATCCAAAAGCGCAGCACCCATGCTGTATATATATCCGCTGCAGGTTGTACAAACACCGTGATAAATTAATAACCAACCTTCGGTTGTTTCAATTGGAACAGGTCCCGCACCAAGTTTAGTATTTTTCCACCAATAATGACTAGTTTTCATTACTAATCTATGTTTCCCCCAGTATGTTAAATCGGGGCTTTGGCTTAAATAGATATCTCCAAAGGGAGTATGCCCGTTATCGCTCGGACGATTAAGCAATATATAATTTCCATTTATTTTTCTTGGAAATAAAACACCGTTCCTGTTAAATGGAAGAAATGCATTTTCTAATTGTATAAAAGTTTTAAAATCTTTAGTCTTTGCTATGCCTACTGTAGGTCCATTGAAATAATTACACCATGTTATATAATATGTATCTTCAATTTTTACTAATCTTGGATCATAACCATAAAGAATTGGTTTAGCAGTTTTACCATCTTCGTTCACGAACCTGATAATTTCTTCTTCAATATCCCAATGAACAGCATCCTTACTTTTTCCAAGATGCAGCTGCGGGTATCCATTTTTATGATCTGCCCTGAATATACCGATAAATTCTTCTTGATAGGGAACAATGGCACTATTAAAAATTCTCAGAGAATCTTTTAAAGCTTCTCTGCCAATTACAGGATTATTATCATACCTCCAGACAACCCCAGAATAATCTTTTGGTTTTTCCTGCCATGGAATATTTTTTAATGATTCTCCTATGATTGTATTTTTCATTTTATTCTTTACCTTAGAATTTATTACTCATTAAACAAGAATTAAAAAGTACGATTAAAAATTAAAATCATTAATCAGCACTCAAGAAACTCAAGCTGCAGCGGGAGCTTCATCACCATTTTCCTGTCTTCTTCGTTCAAGTTCTTTAACGATCTCATCTACCCGGTTATCATTTAAGGGATATAAAAGCAGTAATATAATTGATAATACTCCAAATGCAGCAGGTATCAAGCTAAAAAGAAGAAGCAATCCCTTGATACTGTCCGGAGATTGAACTTCATTCGGCACAAATCCAACCTGGGACATAAGATTTAGTGCGACAAATGCTCCAAATGCCCATCCGAATTTTTGCGACATTGTTGATGCAGAAAATACCAAACCGGTTGTTCTGCGTCCGCGTTTCCATTCTCCATAATCTGCAGTATCAGCATACATTGCCCAGAGTATAACACTTAATGGTCCCCCTGTTAATGATCCTGTAATTTGGAATAAGAAAATTAATCCCATTTGATTAGGACCTAAGAAATAAAATACAGCAGTGCTGAAAATGGCAACTACGAACAAAATTACGAAAGCTTTTTTCTTGCCTAATAATTTTGCAAACCAGCTTACCGCAAAAACTCCAAGTAATGAAGAAATCTGACCTATTGTATTAAAGGCAGAGGTAATTGTCTCGAAATCATAAGTATCCTTTCCCATAAAAGGCAGAGATATTGTTTTAGTTCCAACTACATATTTAAAATAGTGTACTGTTACACTGCTTCTTATTGCTACAAAAAGGATAAAAGTAATTGTTGTTGCCAAAAGTATTAACCAAGGCTTATTTGTAAGCAGTTCGTAAAGATCTTTTTTCACTGAGGATGTCTGAGTTTTGGGAGGTTGAACACGTTCACGAGTACCCTGAAAGGCGATAAGGAAAAAGATGACGGCGGCAATACCATATATAACAAAAGTTAATTGCCATCCCTTAGCAGGATTATCACCACCAAGCGCTTTTGTCAGAGGAAGAAGAGTAGCAGAAACAATAATACCTGCCGAGAAGGCAAAAATGAATTTAAATGAGGAAACAGAAGTCCGTTCACTTGAATCACCGGTAATAACACCCAGCAAAGCAGTATAAGGGATATTTATTCCGGTATAAAGCATCATGATTAAAATGAAAGTGACATAAGCCCAGATGAGTTTACCTTGTGGTCCGAAATCAGGGACAGTAAATGTTAAAACACCTACAATTGCAAAAGGTACACACAGCCAAAGCAAATAAGGCCGGAAATGTCCCCAACGGGTTTTAGTACGATCGGCAATCATTCCCATCATTGGATCATTAATACCGTCCCATACACGGCTTACTACAAACAAGGTAGCAGCTGCACCGGCCGGTATTAAAAACACATCAGTATAGAAATATGTCAGGTAAAGCATAAAGGTTTGCCAGTAAAGTACCGAAGCAAGATCCCCGAAGCCATAAAAAAACTTTTCTTTAAATGGCAACTTTTGGACAACTGTTTCGCTCATATAACTTTCTCCAATTTTAAAAATTTAATTTTGTGACTGGTATTTTTCCCCTGTTTCATCATACGAATATAAATTGAATAAATAGTTTTAAAATTTAGATTTTAATTTATTACTATACTGAAAAATTTTATGTAATATTATTTATTAAAGGTAATTTTACATCTGATGCTAATTTTCTAATAAGCAATATCAATAATTTTATATTTTAATAAAATACTTTTTTTATTGATTAACCAGTCTATAACTAACAAATGCTAAATTCTGGCTATCCGGAGACCATGAAGGAACATTTATTGTTCCTTGACCGCCGAAGAGTTTAGCCAGGACTTGAATTTCTCCGCCTCCTGCGGGCATCATTCTGAGCATCACATCTTTATTGGGTGGATGGCCTTGAACATCCTTTTCATAAGAAAGAAAAACAATCCATTTACCGTCCGGTGAAGGATGTGCAAACCAATTATTATATTGATCATTTGTTATCTGCTCTTGCTCACTACCGTCCGGTTTCATACGCCAAATCTGCATAGTACTGGTTCTGGTAGAATTAAAATATATATATTTTCCATCAGGTGAATAATCGGGTCCATCATCAAGACCTTTTGCGGTTGTTAATCTGGTTTCCTGTCCGCCTTCAGCAGGAATTGTATAGATATCGAATTCACCGTTTCGTTCCCCGCAAAATGCAAGAGTTTTACCGTCAGGCGACCAGCCATGCCAATAAGAAGGGCTGTTCTCAGTAATCTTCTTTGGAGTTCCCCCTTCAATTGGAAGTGTATAAATTATTGAACTGCCTGTTTCAGATTGATCAGATATAGCGAGCTGAGTACCATCAGGTGAAATACCATGATCATTATTGCACTTTACTGCAAATTCGGTATTTATTTCCTCCGGCTTTCCACCTGTAACAGAAAGTTTGAAAATATGACCATCGCTGTTAAATAAAAAATACTTCCCATCTTTTGACCAGTTCGGAGCTTCGAAATGTTTTTCAGCCGTATAAACCACACGCCTGTCTTTTGATTCAATATTTATAGTTTCCAATGTACTTTCCAACTTAGTGCTCCCATTTGTTTCCTGATTAATATTTGTAATTTTTACATTTGAAAATATTGCAGTTTCTGAAACAGAATTATCATGCGCACAAACACCTAGCCCAATATAAAAAGGTTCGGTAAATTTAATTCTGAAAGAACCGCCTGCAGGACGAAGCGGTTCATCTCCTTTGGTTACCGACATAAAAACATAATCCCCTTCTTTTTCAATTTTAAGTCTGGTTGGAGCATTAACATTTGACTGAATTTCCCTTGTAACATCTCCCTTTTTTTCCCGGTACTGCAGAGAAGTAAGTCCAACTCCATGAAGCGCAGCATCTGCATACGCTGAATTAGTATCAAGACTCTGACGAATAATCAAACAAGCCTTTTTATGCGGATTACCCGTAGTATCAGGCCAGGTAATATTAGCTGCAATAGAAATATCACCGGAAGCTTTTTTCCAAACAAAATGAAATTCATCTCCTGTAAACCACATATTTGTACCGCCGCCGGTTACAGTATAAGTTCCATAATCGGGATCAAATTTCACTGAACCGGGATTTCCGACATTTCCAATATCTCCCTGAGCTTCAAATATTCCTAAATTTGACTCCTGAGAATAACCGGATTGTATTGAAAAAAGAAATATTAAGATTAAAAAAGAGAAGGATTTTTGATAAAAAGTAATCATAGAAAAAACCTCTGGTTAATAAGAATTCAAATTATATGTGTGATATCGGCACAATTATATGAAAGACCTAACAAAATTTAATTATTTTTGATCGATAATCCTCATTAATGCAAAAATATTCTCACCAATAAATTTGATTTCAATCGTTGCAAATAGATTATTTATACCCTCTTTTTACTGCTTCGGAAATTATTTCTTTGGTAGCAGTTGCGCCGACTCTTGTAACACCTATTTTGTTCACTCTCAAAAGATCATCTAATGTCCTTATCCCTCCCGCAGCTTTAACCTGAATTCCCGGTAAACATTTTTCTCTCATTAGTATTAAATCATGATCGGTTGCACCTTTGTAAGAATATTTTCCATCCGGCTGTTTAACGAAGCCATAGCCTGTTGAAGTTTTTACAAATGCGGCCTGATGTTCATTGCATATTTCACAAAGCCTGATTTTGTATTTATCTTCAGTATAATAATCATTTTCAAAAATAACTTTTGAAACAGCATTATTTGAAATAACAGCTTCATTGATTAGTTTGATTTCGTTTGAAACATAGTTCCAATCCTCATTAAGAACTTTTCCGATATTAACAACAAAATCTATTTCAGCTGCACCGTCTTTACAAGCTTCTTCTGTTTCGTTTATTTTTTGCATTATAGTATTGCTTCCATGAGGAAAACCAATTACCGTACAAACTTTTACAGAACTTCCTTCCAATATTTCCTTAGCCATTTTTACTGCATAAGGTTTGATGCAAACTGCTGCTACATTTAGTTCTTTTGCAGCAATGCATTCCGAGTACAAAAATTTATCAGTAAAAGTCGGATGGAGCAATGAATGATCAATCATTTTGGATATTGAAGTTAGTTTATTCAATTTAAGGCCTCTTTTATTATTTATTCAGTTTAAGTGATATGAAAATTCAATTACAATAAAATATTTTCATGAAAATTCAACATTTATAATTTCTAAAAATAAAACTATAATTTTATTTTATTGAACTCAATTAATACGGAATAATTTTATTCTTAAATAATCGATTATGGTTTGGAAATAATGGGAGTAAATTGACTAGTATGACAGCAAGTTATTACCAGGAGTTTAATTTTGCTAATTAGTATTCCTGTCATTTATTCTATCAATGGCAATTTTAATTCTTTTGATTGTAAGTTCGGGATCAATCGGTTTTAAAATATAATCTGAAATTCCCATTTGAATCATCTCCTGTACAACATCACTCTCATCATTAGCTGTAATAACTAAAATCTGGATATCTTTATATTTTTCTTCTTTTCTAAGATTCCGCAAAAAACTTAGCCCGTCCATAACAGGCATCATATGATCAAGAAAAATAATATCCGGTATATTATTTTTCAGGATACTTAATCCTTCTTTCCCGTTAGCCGCTTCAAGGGGAGTTATATTGAACTTGTTAACTAATACTCTTTTAAGAATAGCCCTTACGGTATCATCATCTTCTATAATTAAAGCTTTACTCATTTCAATATTTATAAAACAAAATTAAACATAAAAACAGGTTGAGAGCTAATAACCTATCTCTTATAAATGGTGATAAGTAAGAAAAACATTTCTATTCTTACCAGGAAAAGAATTTCAGGGGAAAGAGAGAGAATAAAACTGACATAAATTATTTCTCCCTCTCAAAAAATAAACAGACTAAAATACTATATAAAAATAGTTAAAAATAATGTCCCGAATCCCGGATTTGATTATACGCTCTCTTTAACTTTTTCCACATAAGTAAGCCAGCCGTACTTATCTTCTTTCTCTCCATACTGTATGGAAGTAATTTCATCGAATAATTTAACAGCTAACTCGCCGGGTTCTCCGCTGCCAAAAGTTAAATTCCTATCATTATAATTCAACAAACCAACTGAAGATATAACCGCTGCCGTACCTGTTCCGAAAATTTCCAATACATTTCCATTATCATATTCGGAAATTACTTCATCAATAGAAATTAGTCTCTCGGTTGCATTCATACCCTGGTCTTTTAATATTCTTAAAACAGAATCTCTAGTCATACCCGGCAGAATGCTTCCCGATAATTCAGGAGTAGCAATCTCATTCTTAAACCGGATAAAAATATTCATAGTCCCGACTTCTTCAATATATTTTTGTTCAATGCCATCAAGCCATAAAACCTGAGTAAAACCTTTCTCATGAGCTTTTTCCTGGGCCAGGAGGCTTGCAGCATAGTTACCTGGATATTTGCATTCACCCATTCCTTTTCTAACAGCCCTCACAAAATCATTCTGGACTAAAATTTTTACAGGCTTAAATCCTTCGGCATAATAAGCACCAACAGGTGAGAGCAGTATAATTAATTTATACTGCGATGCGGGCTTTACTCCCAGAAACGGATCAATACCGAATGCAAACGGGCGAATGTATATTGATTCGCCTTTTTTCTCCGGGATCCAATCTTTTTCCAGAGAAACTAATTCAACCAGTGCATTCAGCATAACTTCCGGATCAACTTCAGGTATACATAATCTTTTTGCAGAATTATTAAACCGTCTTATGTGATCTTCGGGACGGAAAATGACCGGTTCACCATGGGCAGTCTTAAAAGCTTTCAGACCTTCAAAAATTCCCTGACCATAATGAAAAAACATTGTCGCAGGGTGAAGGGATAAATGTTCCACGGGCACAATAACGGGATTATGCCAGCCTTTTTCCCTGCTATAATCCATAACGAACATATAGTCGGTAAATATTTTTCCGAAACCGAGATTTTCGGGCATTTTAATTTTTTCTTTAACATTTTTCAAATGATAATGAATTTTTTCCATTTTAATCACCCTGGTAACAATATGAATATAAAACAATAATGCATTTTAACTAAAAAATTTGAAATTGTAAACATAATAATGCCCGGTGGAGGGCTACCGGGCACGAGGAAGATTCATTAAGTGGGGGTAAACCTCAATGAATCTATTTAGATTCTAAAATATAATTATTAGGTATTTACCGCAATCCCAAATCACAGTTCCGTTGTCTTTTATCACTAAATATTTATTAATATTTAAGTTTTGAGTTTAATTTTTTGAACACTATCTTAATACCAAAATAAATTTTATAATATGCTTCCTCTGAAAAAATCCAGAAAATTAAAAAAGGAACTTAAGCTTTTAGATGTATATTCTATTGCAACCGGAACTACTTTAAGCGCAGGATTCTTTTTACTTCCGGGTCTTGCGGCAATACAAGCCGGACCAGCACTTGTAGCTGCTTATCTTATTGCTGCTATTCCTTTAATACCGGGAATGTTCAGCATTATTGAACTTGCCACTGCAATGCCGAGAGCGGGGGGAATCTATTATTTCTTAGATAGAACGCTTGGACCTGCAATTGGTACAATCGGCGGAATAGGTACCTGGCTGGCATTAATTTTAAAAGTTTCATTCGCATTGATTGGAATGAGCGCTTATCTGGAAATATTCTTCCCTGGTTTGCCGATTATTCCAATTTCTATAGGAATTGCAATTCTGCTTGGTATAATTAATTTATTCGGGAGTAAAAAAAGCGGCGGCTTCCAGACTATTTTGGTTTTCAGCCTGCTTTTTCTTTTAACAATTTTTATTGTCGGAGGAATACCTGAAATAAACAGAGAACACTTCCATAATTTTTTTAGTGCAGGATTTACCTCTATTCTTTCTACTTCCGGTCTGGTGTTTGTCAGTTATATTGGTATAACTAAAGTAGCAAGTCTTTCGGAAGAGATTCAGAATCCGGAAAGAAATATTCCATTAGGAGTAATTCTATCAATCATTACAACATTAATAATCTATGCACTTGGCACTATTATAATGGTTGGTGTTCTTCCAATGGAGGAATTAAAAGGCAGCATGACACCTGTAGCAGCATCTGCCAGGATTTTTTACGGAAAAATAGGAGCAATACTTATTACAATTGCCGCTTTGTTTGCTTTTATTTCTGTTTCAAATGCCGGTACATTAAGTGCATCAAGATATCCTCTCGCAATGAGCCGTGATCATATCTTCCCAAAATTTTTAAGAAAACTTAATACCAGCAGGATTCCATTTGTTTCAGTTATCCTTACTGTATCCATTATTATAATATCAATTTTGATTTTCAATCCTACAAGAATAGCTAAGCTTGCCAGTTCATTTCAATTATTGATGTTTATGTTATCCAGTTTCGCAGTTATAGTAATGAGGGAAAGCAGGATCCAATCTTATGATCCGGGTTATAAATCTCCCTTGTACCCGTGGATGCAGATATTCGGAATTCTAACGCCACTGGTTTTAATTTTTGAGATGGGATGGATTCCAGTTTTATTTTCTATAGGCTTAATTTTTATAGGACTTTTTTGGTTTCAATATTATGCTAAAAACAAAGTTACAAGAAGCGGTGCAATTTTCCATGTCTTTGAAAGATTAGGTCATCAGCGTTACGATGCACTTGACAGTGAGCTTCGTGAAATATTAAAAGAAAAAGGCTTAAGAAAAGAAGATCCTTTTGATGATATTGTAACAAGAAGTTTTGTAGTTGATTTGAACGAAAAATCTGAATTTGAAAAAGTAGCTGATGATATCTCAATAATATTATCAAAGAAGCTGCCTTTTACACCGAAAGAGATTACAACACAAATACTTGAAGGGACAAGAATCGGAGCAACACCAGTAACGCATGGCGTTGCATTACCTCATTTCAGATCGGAAGGAATAGATAAAGCAATTATGGTTCTGGTTCGTTCCAAAGCAGGAGTTGAAATAAAAGTCTATAATCCATTAACACAGGAGGAAGAAGATATTCAAATTGTTAATGCAATATTTTTCCTTGTCAGCCCTGAAGATAATCCTTCACAGCATTTAAGGATCTTAGCACAAATTGCAGGAAGAGTTGATGATGAGGATTTTATGAAAGAGTGGTACAGAGCCAACAGTGAACAGGAATTAAAAGAAACCCTTTTACATAACGAAAGGTTTTTATCTTTAGTAGTTAACGGAAAAGGCAAAACTTCTGAGCTGGTTAATAAATCTTTAAAAGAAATTTCTCTTCCCGATGATGCTCTGATTGCGATGATCAGCAGGGAAGATAATATAATAATACCTAAAGGAGAAACTTCTTTACAGAACGGAGATAGGTTAACGATAATCGGAAATCCAAAGAGCATTTCTTTTTTAAGAAAAAAATTTATTTAATTTGAGAAATAACTTTACATAAGTGCCGGTCAACTATGATGGTTTTTTATTTCTATTATCACCTTAACGTTACTGCCACTTATCATGAGTTAATAAAAGAAGCTGTAAATTAAAACAAAAAGGACTATTAAAGTAAAGAATACATACATCAGATCTTTTTCATAAATAAACGCTATTACTGAAATTATAACCCGTAGAATTGGCGTTCCCACAAGCAATAAAATCCCCAGCTTCATTATTTCAAGTGATTTAAGATCAAATACATCTCTAAGAAGGCTTATCGGATTACCTACATTAAACGGATTAAATACAAAACTGTAATAATCCGGTTTTTCTTTTCCATAGTTGAATAAATAAAGCACCGCACCAAATAATACAACCAACGCAGAAATTATAACACCAATCCTTAAAATATTTCCAAGGATATGTTCAATTTTTATATCGATCTGCTCTGTATTTTGTCTTTTACTATTCACTATAAACCATTTCTAAACATTTCAACAGCCATAATAATTAATATAATGCTGAAAACAATTTTTAAAATTTTTGATGATGTAAATTTCATAATTTTAGAGCCCAGAAATGCTCCAAACAGAACCCCAAGCATCACCGGCATCACAAGAGATGTATGAATATAACCATTCTTAAAGTATATACCGGCGCTTGCCACAGCAGTAACTCCAATCATAAAATTACTCGTAGTAGCTGATACTTTGAACGGAATTTTCATTATCCTGTCCATCGCCAATACTTTTATTACACCGCCGCCGATTCCGAGTAATCCTGAAATTATTCCTGCAAAGCTGCAGACACCAAAACCGAAAGGGACTTTCTGTACTTTATATTCTTTGAGTCCTTTAAGAGTCGGATAATTCCCATGCAATTTAAATAACTTTGCATATTTATCTTCAGAAGTTAAACTCCCGTCTTCCTTTTTCATAAATAATGAAGAACCCGCAGAATAAAGAAGAATGAAGGCAAAAATTATATATATAACATTTGCAGGAATAATACCGGCTAATGATGCCCCGATTATAGCTCCGATTGTGGTTGCGACTTCAAGAAACATTCCTATTCGTATATTGGAGTAACCTTCCTTAACATAGGCAGATGCAGCTCCGGAAGATGTACCGATTACAGCGATTAAGGAAGCTCCAGCGGCATAGTGAATGTCTACTCCGAATAAAATTGTAAGCATTGGAACAACAATTACCCCGCCTCCAAGTCCGGTTAATGAACCAAGAAAACCGGCAAAAAAAGATCCGACAAAAGCAAAGATTGAAAAAAAGAGATTATCCAACTGAAGTATCTAAATTAATAATGTTATAAGCATCTTACTGAAACCGTTAAAACAGCAGCATCCATAATAAATAATCCAATATGAGAATTAAAGCAGCAGACATAACGAATGACCGAATTGTAGCTAATCCAACTCCTTCTGCACCGCCTTCTGTTCTAAATCCAATATGACAGCCTAACAATGCTGTTACACCTCCGAAAAAAACTGTTTTAACAAGCCCGGCAATTAAATCAGAAAAGACAAAAAATCTTTTAACTGACTGGAAAAAGACATCAAAAGAAACTCCCAAAAAATAGTTTGATACAATAAAAGCACCAAAAACAGCTATGGAGTTAGCAAAAATAACAAGAACAGGCATCATTAATATTGATGCCAGAAAACGGGGCATTGCAAGGTACCGGACAGGATTTATCGCCATTGTTTCCAAAGCATCAATTTGTTCAGTAACTTTCATTGTTCCCAGTTCGGCAGCAATTGAAGCTCCGACTCTTCCTGCAATTACAATACCTGTAAGAACCGGTCCCAGCTCGGTAATAATCGCCCTGCTTGTTGCACCGCCTAAAAATGACAAGGGGGCTAATCCTTTTAATTGGTATGCTGCCTGCCAGGCTGCAACAGCACCTGTAAATATCGCAATAATTAAAACAAGAGGAAGTGAGTTAACCCCTATATGTTCCATCTGATAAAATATAATTTTTCTGCTTCTTGGAATTGAAGTAAAACTTTTAATAATTCCCCAGAATAGATTGGAAACCTGTCCAAATTCCTGGAAAAATTTAATTGTTTTACTGCCTAATTTTCTTAAAAAATTTTCAAGCAATTTTATCCCGTTATTATTAGTAAGTATTCTGATATTTTATTGTATGATTTTTTAAATTTATATATTTTTATAATGTACATTTAAAAAATTTATCACATCGATAAAAATACTTACATTTTTTTAATATTTGAATGAGCTTACTTTAAAAAATGGTATAATTACTAAAATAATCCACCTAACCCAAATTACAACTTTTTAACTGGAATTTGGAATTCTTTTTAGTTATGCTTTACACCAGCATACTAAAATACACTACAGTGTACGGGCACAAAATGCCTGCTTTTTAAGAGTGAAGTTCGGCTCATAAATTTTTTAATAATAAAAGGGATAATTATGCCAACTACTATGACCAAAAACAGCCATTTACTTCAATGGGTGGACAGTATTACGGAAATGTGTCAGCCGGACAACGTTCATTGGTGTGACGGTTCAAATGAAGAATATAATAAATTAACTGAACTGCTGGTTAAAAAAGGGACTTTTGTTAAGCTTGATGAAAATAAGAGACCTAATAGTTTTGCAGCTCAATCTGATCCGGCTGATGTTGCAAGAGTTGAAGACAGAACATTTATATGTACCGGGAAAAAAGAAGAAGCCGGACCTACCAATAATTGGGAAGATCCGCAAAAAATGAAAGCAACTTTAAAAGGATTTTTTAAAGGATCTATGAAAGGAAGAACCTTGTATGTTATTCCTTTCAGCATGGGTCCGCTCGGTTCAAATATTTCACATATTGGTGTAGAAATAACAGATTCTGAATATGTAGTTTGTAATATGCGAATTATGACAAGAATAGGTAAAGAAGTACTTCAAATTTTAGGCGATAAAGATTTTGTACATTGTCTTCATTCAGTCGGCTTACCATTAGAAAACGGGAAAGAAGATGTTCAATGGCCATGCAATCCCGATAACAAATATATAGTTCATTTTCCGGAGGAAAGAACAATATGGTCATACGGCAGCGGCTATGGCGGAAATGCTCTGCTGGGTAAAAAATGTTTTGCATTGAGAATTGCCTCATTTATGGCTAAGGAAGAAATGTGGCTGGCCGAACATATGCTGATACTGGCAATAACAAATCCGGAAGGAAAGAAGAAATATATCGCCGGTGCCTTTCCAAGTGCGTGTGGAAAAACTAATCTTGCGATGCTGCAGCCTACTTTACCGGGCTGGAAAGTTGAAACAATCGGTGATGATATTGCGTGGATGAAAATTGGAGATGATGGAAGATTATATGCAATAAATCCCGAAGCCGGATTTTTTGGTGTTGCACCGGGGACATCCTATGAAACAAATCCAAATGCAATGTATACAATGGAGAAAAATTCTATCTTCACTAATGTAGCGTTGACACCGGATAATAATGTTTGGTGGGAAGGTATGACGGATAATATACCCAAAAAACTTAAAAACTGGCTGGGACACAAATGGACCCCTGAAAGCAAAGAAAAAGCAGCTCACCCGAATGCAAGGTATAGCATTCCAGCAAGTCAGTGCCCCATAATTGATCCTGATTGGGAAAACCCGAAAGGTGTTCCGATCTCGGCTATATTATTCGGAGGAAGAAGAGAAGATACTGTTCCTTTGGTCTATCAGGCATTTAGCTGGCAGCATGGAACTTTTTTAGGTTCAATTGTTTCATCTGAAAGAACCGCTGCAGCAAACGGCTCTATTGGAAAGGTACGGCATGATCCTTTCGCAATGCTTCCCTTCTGCGGATACAATATGGGAGATTATTTTAAACATTGGCTTGAAATCGGTAATAAAACCGAAATTGAAAAGCTTCCGAAAATATTTTTTGTTAATTGGTTTAGAAAAGATGAAAACGGTAATTTCTTCTGGCCAGGTTTCGGAGAAAATATAAGAGTCTTGAAATGGATCTTTGAAAGAACCGAAAATTCAAATAATTCAGTCAAATCAGAAATCGGTTATCTTCCGGCTAAAGGATCCATAGATATTTCTGGCCTGGACATTTCAGAAAATGATATTGAAATGCTCTTTTCAATTCAAAAAGATAAATGGAAAGCTGAAGCAAAAGATATTGAAGAATATTTCATGATCTTCGGAGATAGATTCCCCCAGGGTTTGAAAGAAGAACTTGATAATCTTAAACAAAGACTGGAGTGATACACGATAAATCACCGAAATCGGAGAATCAAGTATCCTGTATATTCATAAAATTTCCAACAACTGTGCTGCATTACTAACCGGCATGTTGCACTTATAATCTTCACAGATATATACTGCAGTTTGATTATCTTGAGGAGAATATTCTCTAAGCAAGGGAGAAATAATTTCCATTTGATCTTTCTGCCTGGAATTAAAAATAATTATTTTATTAGGAATATATTTTTCATTTATAGCTCTTAGCATCTCTTTTGTATCCTGAGAATTTTTTTCCCCTGAAACAATAATTTCTTTTGATGGACCGAGTGCAAAATCCAGCGCAGATAATGCCTGCGTAAAAGCCTGAGGGGAATTTTCAATCATTACAGAAAAAGTTTTGGTTATTAAAGATGCTTTCTTTTCATAATCTGAATTACCCGTAATTCTGCCAATTCTTAACAGGTTTAATATTGCAACCGAATTCCCTGAAGGAACTGCACCATCATAAATTTCCTTTTGTCTGATCAGCAGTTTTTCACCATCAGAAGGAGTGAAATAAAAACCGCCATCTTTTTCATCCCAGAAATATTTTATAAAATCACTGTTCAAATCAATTGCTGTTTTTAAATAGCTTGAATTAAAACCTGCCTCATAAAGATCAAGTAAACCCTGTACAAAAAAAACATAATCATCCGCATTGGCAAGGATAGAAGATTCGCCGTCCTTAAACCTGTGGAGCAGCCTTCCGTCAGCATTTAACAAATTTTTAATAATAAAATGAACAGCTTTTTCGGCTGCAAGATAGTATTCGTTTTCCTCAAAAACCTGAGCAGCCTTTGACAATGCGGAAATCATAAGGCCGTTCCAATCCGCAAGTATTTTTGTATCCTTAAACGGATGAATTCTTTTTTCCCGGGCAGTAAATAATTTATCTCTCAGAATATCCGATTTTTCATTTAATATTTTTTCATCAATATTCAATTCATCTGCAATTAAATTTAAATCTTTAGTAAGATGAAGAATATTCGTCCCGGTATTTTTTTCATGCACAGGATCAAACCAGTTCCCCTCCTCACCAATATTAAAGAGATTTTGAACCAGGATTAAATCTTCTCCTGATAGAATACTCTTAATTTCTTCATTTGTCCAAAGATAGAATTTTCCTTCTTCTCCTTCACTGTCAGCATCTTCCGCAGAATAAAATCCCCCTTCAGCTGATGTCATATCTCTCAAGACATAATTTAATATTTCCTCAGCACTATCCTTATAAAATTCTTTTTTTGCAGCCTGGAACGTTTCAATATATACATTAACCAAAAGTGCCTGATCATAAATCATTTTTTCAAAATGCGGTACAAGCCATATTTTATCCGTTGAATACCTGTGAAAACCAAACCCGATGTGATCATATATTCCCCCCTTATACATACCCCTCAGAGTTTTTTCAACCATCTGCAGAGCTTTTTTTGAATTTTTTCTATTCCAGTATCTTAAAAGAAATAAAAGATTATGCGGGGTTGGAAATTTCGGAGAAGTTCCAAATCCCCCGTTTTCAATATCAAACTGGTTTGAAAAGTAATCAAATGCTTTATCTAAAACATTTTCATTAATTTCTTTTACTGATTGTTCAGTTAAGGATGAATTTAAAGCTGAAGAGATTTCATTTACAGATTTTAATATTTCTTCTCTTTTATTTTTCCACACTTTATAAATACCGGGAATAAGACTTAACATTCCCATTCTCCCAAACCTATCTTCTTTAGGAAAATAGGTTCCTGCGTAAAACGGTTTTTTATCAGGAGTCATTATAATTGTTAAAGGCCATCCCCCGCTGCCCGTAATCATCTGGCAAACTAACATATAAATTCCATCTATATCAGGTCTCTCTTCTCTATCCACTTTTATTGATACATAATATTGATTCATTAACCCTGCTACTTCATCATTTTCAAACGATTCTTTTTCCATCACATGACACCAGTGACAGGTTGAATAACCGATAGAAAGAAATACAGGTTTGTCTTCATTTCTTGCTTTATCAAATGCTTCTTCTCCCCATGGATACCAGTCAACAGGATTATAAGCATGCTGAAGAAGGTAAGGGCTTTTTTCTTTAATTAATCTATTAGGTTTTTTCATTTTTTATTTCCGAAAATCCTTATTTTTTGGTAATATTACAAATTTTTATAATAACAATTTAGAATTCAAATAGCCAATAATCTTATTTTTTAATTTTTAATTTTTAATTTATAAATGCTGCTTTGTCTGATATTTAATAATATCATTGTAATTCCTTATTTTTACATCACAATTTGTTAAGATTATTGAATAATTAAAACCGGATTATAATGACTAAACCTCAAATATGGGTAGCAGCTTTTTTAGCTTTATTTGTTCTTCTTTTTTTGTTAGAAAGAGCAACAGAAAAAAATAATAACGAAAATGTTCAGGCAGTTAATAACCCTGTACCTCAAACAGGAATGGCATCTGCAAATGCAACAGCTCCTGAATTAATAAGCAGATTAGGATGTGTAAATTGTCATGGGACTGATCTTAACGGTACACAGATGGGACCGAATTTGAAAAACATTTCACAATACTGGAGCAGGGATAAATTAATAAATTATCTCAGGAACCCATCTTCCTTTATGTCTTCAGCACGCTTCAAAGAATACCAGGAACAATTTCCAAATACAATAATGCCTTCGTTCGGGAATATTGATGTAAAAGAATTGGGGAAAATTGCTGATTACTTACTGAAGAAGTGAATTTATTAATGTGTGTACAAAGCACGTAGAGACGTTCTGAAGAACGCCTCTACAAAGCAATAATTGGTTAAGCTATTGTAACATCCTTATCAAGATAAACATCCTGAATAGTATTAAGAAGCTTAACGCCTTCTTCCATAGGTCTCTGGAAAGCTTTTCTTCCCGATATTAATCCCATGCCGCCGGCACGTTTATTAATAACAGCAGTTTTTGCAGCTTCGGCAAAATCGTTTTCGCCTGAAGCCCCGCCGCTGTTAATTAATCCGGCTCTTCCCATATAATTGTTTATTACCTGATAACGGCAAAGATCAATCGGATGATCGGTAGTTAAATCGGAATATACTTTTTTGTTTGTTTTGCCGAATTTAATGGCATTAAATCCGCCATTATTTTCGGGCAGCTTTTGTTTAATTATATCAGCCTCTATTGTAACACCAAGATGATTAGCTTGCCCCGTTAAATCGGCTGCAACATGGTAATCTTTATCTTTTTTGAATTCCGGGTTTCTTAAATAGCACCATAAGATAGTTGCAAGACCTAATTCATGAGCATACTGGAAAGCCTGGCTAACTTCAATAATCTGTCTGCTGCTTTCTTCCGAACCAAAATAAATTGTAGCGCCAACTGCGGCAGCGCCCATATCATAAGCCTGCTCAACACTTGCAAACATAATCTGATCAAATTTATTAGGATAAGTTAAAAGTTCATTATGATTAAATTTCATAATAAAAGGTATCTTATGAGCGTACTTTCTTGAGTTCATTCCTAAAACACCCAGAGTTGATGCAACTGCGTTACAACCGCCTTCAATTGCTAACTTGACAATATTTTCAGGATCAAAATATTGCGGGTTTGGTGCAAAAGAAGCTCCTGCTGTATGCTCAATTCCCTGATCTACCGGAAGAATTGAAAGGTAGCCGCTGCCGGCTAATCTTCCCGAAGAATAAATCCATTGCAGGTTTTTTAATACATTTATATTTCTGTCGGTTTGTGCAAATATTCTATCTACAAAATCCGGTCCCGGAAGATGTAGCTGCTCTTTAGGAAACTTAGCTTTATAAGTTAAAAGCGAATCAGCATCCTTTCCAAGTAATTCTTGAATTTTTTTAGACATTTCTACTCCATTTCAGTTTTATTTAGGAATCAGTTCCAATTAGATTTAAAAAAATCAAATTCAAATCTTAAAAATAATAGTTAATCACCTGTGATTCAATTTAAAAAGCATTAATATTTTTAAAATTATTCAATCGGCAATTATAACTATGCCAGACCCCGCTTAAAAATGAATACAGGGCTTTATTTTATGAATAATTATTTATTGTGGGGAAATAAGCTGATTAAATTCTTTATTAATTTGAAAATGCTTACGGCATGGTACCTGGAATTCTCGATAAACAGTCTTCCTGTATCCATTCCGCCGCAAACTACGCCGGCTAAAAATATTCCCTCTTTGTTAGTTTCAAATGTATCCGGATTGTAGCAGGGCAATTTGTCATTTGGAGAAATTTCAATTCCAATCTTTTTCAGGAATTCAAAGTCAGAATGATAACCGGTCATTGCAAAGACAAAATCATTTGGAATTGTAATTAATCCGTCAGGTGTTTGTATATCAACTTCATTTTCTCTTATTTCAACAAGATTAGAATTGAAATATGCTTTTATTGAACCTTCCTTAATTCTGTTTACGATATCGGGTCTTACCCAGTATTTAACACTTTCTTTTATTTCATTTTCCCTTATAACCATAGTTACTTCAGAACCTCTCCTGTAAGTTTCCAACGCAACATCAACGGCAGAATTAGCGGCACCTACTACAACGATTTTTAAATACGCATAAGGATGCGCTTCATTAAAATAGTGTTTTACTTTTGCCAGATTTTCTCCCGGGATATCCAGGTAATTAGGGAAATCATAAAAACCGGTAGCAAGAATTAAATATTTACAAAAATAAGTTCCTTTATTAGTTACAACCGAATAATTTTCTTTTTCACCTGTTATATCCAGGACATTTTCATAAGTATTAACATTCAGATTCCATGAACCCTTTACTCTCCTGTAATATTCAAGAGCCTCTCTCCTTGTCGGTTTGTCGCCATGAGAAACAAAAGGAACATCTCCAATTTCAAGTCTTTCTGATGTTGAGAAAAAAGTCATGTTAGTCGGGTAATGAAAAATCGAATTTACAAGACATCCTTTTTCAATAATTAAGTGGGAAAAATCATTCTTAACGGCTTCGATACCGCAGGCCAGACCTATCGGACCAGCACCTATTACTATAATATCAAATTTATTTTTCATATTCCGTTTTTATTTAACATGTGCCTGCCGCCCTGGAGGTGACTGGTGCATAAATTAATTTATTTTGCTTTACAAATTTAAATATTTATTAAATAAAAATGAGAATGGAAAAAACTTTTGATAATATGATATGAGGGAGAGCAAAAATTATGACTTCACCTAAATAAAATAAATAGACCTCGGAATTTCGTAAATCTCTGCGATTTTTCAAAAATTTTCATTTGAGAATCTGCACTATAGCAGAAGCTGCAACTTTATCAGAATCGTTTAAAAGGTAAACCTTGTAAAAACCCGGTTTGTCAAGTTTCATATCACTTTCATCATTTTCTGAAAAGAAAACATACTTCATGTCCGGATTTATTGTAAAATTAAATTTTTTATAAATATTAAAAGAGTGACTAATAGTGTCCCACATATCAAACCGTATATGGACATGTTTTAGACCAAGTTCATGACTACTTTTAACCATAACGGTTATATCGCCTATAGGGAAAGTATCATTTATTCCGATTTCACCTTTTTCCTGATCATATCGTTCACAAAAATACATTACCGGACTGCTCTGTGCTTTTAACAGAGAAGATACAAGTAAAAAAAATAATAAGAAAAGAAATTGTTTTTTCATTTAATTGATCTTTTTGTGTGTTATAAATTTAATCCCTACTTTTCAAATAAAAATAATAATTTTTTAATTGACTCTGTAATCTTTAAATGGTAAAAACCAACAACTCTAAAATTAATAATATAAAGCATGTCGCCTTTGATCTTGACGGAACATTGATTAATTCCGGCAGCACTATTTATAAAGCAACTTCAAAAGCTCTAAATGCTCTAAATATTAAAACTGTAATTAAGGAAAAAGAATTCAATAGAATGATTGGGGCTCACTTTATAAATATCTTTAATGAACTAAAGATCGTTGTGAACGACTTTGAGCAATTTATAGATATTTACAAAGGATTTTATTTTGAATTTATTGATGATTCGAAATTCTATCCCGGCATTGTAGAAATCTTACAATACTTACAGCAAAAGAAAATTTATATATCACTTTTAACAACAAAAGGCCAGGACCAAACTGAAAAAATTATTAAACATTTTAATTTAGATAATTATTTTAATTTTTTAATGGGAAGAAGGAATGGAATAGAAAATAAACCATCAGCCGAACCATTGTTGTATATTTGCCGGGAAATAAATACAAAACCTGAAGAAACTCTGATGGTAGGTGATACTGAACTGGATATAATGTGCGGAAAAAATGCGAATGCCTCTACCTGCGCAGTAACCTATGGATACAGGACAAAAGAAAAACTTGAAGCACAAAGGCCGGATTACATTATTTCAGACTTATTAGAATTGAAAGAAATTATTTAGTAAGCTTTCTTAAAATATAGAAATATGTACTTTCCATTTAAAGGGGTCTATTGATCAATGACAAGATATCTCAAAACCATCGACATCCAGATACTTCTCGTTAACCCATTTTCTATTGCCGGAGTAAATTTTAATTTATTTATATAATCTACAGCAGCGGAATCCAGTATCTCGGAACCTGATGTTTTTTCGATAATGACCCTGTCAACATCGCCTTCTTTACTTATTAAAAACCTAACTTTTACTTTCCCTTCGATATTTTTTTTAACAGCTTCTGAGGGATAAACAGGATGATCACCATTTATTATTTCCGGTTTAGTAAATGAAAATACCTGGTTAGAAACCGAAGTGTTTTGATCAACTACAATAGCTTTGTAACTGATCTTAACCGGCTTTTTCCCCTTAAAAAGCACAAAATCCTTCTCTCCGAATTCTTTAAATGAAATATCTGAACCGGAAAGGACACTATTTAGTACATCTTTAATATGGCTGCTCTTAATCCGGCAGGTAATATTTTTATTATCGACTAAATTATCCGTGTATATAAAATTTATACCTGCTTGAGCATGGATTTCATCAAGAACGGAGCGCAAAGGTTCTTCATTGCAGATTAGAGATATATTCTTTCCGCTGAAAGATTGACTTAAATAAGTGCCAGATAAAATAATTGAACAAATAAGGATTAAAAAAGTCAGCCTTACAGTAATGATTATTTTCATCATCTTCTTTAGAATACCGATAAAGAATCAATTTTTGCATCCAGACCTAAATCATTAATCATATCGGGATATTTAGTTTCAACAAATTTCTTGATTTTTGATAATATGATCTCTTTTTCTAGAATTGTTACCCTGTTGTTGGAATGAGTACTCTTAATATACTGGATATCAGATTTAAGAGAATTTTTTAATTCTTCTTTTATGAGATCTAAATTATTAAAATCAGGAAAACGTTGAATAAAATCTTGGAATAGTAAAAAAGATAATGGCCATGAATTCCAATCATTTTTCCATTCGTTATAAAGACCCGGTTCAATAACCAATCCGATAACGTGATTATAATTAAACATGTCCCTCATCTTAGAAATAAAATAATCGTGCATTTTAAGAATCTCTTTTTCAATGGCAATTCTATCATTAGGAGAAGCTTTAGCAATTTGATTATATAAATCAGTTATATCTTCAACATAGTCATTTGCATCCCATTTTTGATTAGAAAATTCAAATTTTATCTCCAGCGCCATTCTAGAATTAATCGGTTCACCATTTATTCTTGCCGGATTAAAAATAAAATTTTTACTGTACTCAACTGCAGCGCTATCCAAAATTCCTATCCCTGAAGATTTAAGAATTGTTGAACGCTCAACAGACCCGTTTTTTGAAATATAAATAATAACTTTCGGTGTTCCCGAATATGATTTCTCCAAGGCTTCCATCGGGTAAAACAACCTTGGCTCACTTTTTAAAGAAGGGGGTGTATAATTTTCAGAATTTTCAATGTAATGTCCGCAGCCCATAATGAATAAAGTGAGAGATAAAATGAACAGACTTAAGCATTTCATAATAAACCTCCCCGGTTAAATAAAATTTTAATTTATTAATTAAAAGAAATAAACATGTTATTTATTGATTAAGATCTTTTGTTTTAATAATGTAATTCTCATTTTGTTTTTCAAAATCAAGTCCTAAAGCCATACAGACCATAGATACTGCGCTGTCGGCATTACCATTCTTAAAAGAACCGGTTAAGGTATTAGTAATTAAGCTGTCAGCCTGAAAGGAAATGTTTATATTATAACGTTTTTCCAAATCAGTTACAATTTCTTTGACTGGAGTCCTGTAAAATACAAGGTTACCTTTCATCCAGCCAAGAAAATAACCTGCATCAACTTCTTTAGGCAAAGTAGGTTCGGAATTTTTACTGATTGTGCTTAATTGATCTTTAACAAGATAAATGCCTTTGCTGTTTATATCCTTTGGAGAAAAAGAAACTCTGCCTTCTTTAACAACTACTCTCGTATTCTCATTCCGCGATAAAACATCGAATTTTGTTCCCAGTACAGTAATTTTTGCATTTTCCGTTGTAATAATAAAAGGATTCTTATTTTTAGCTACAGAAAAGAAAGCCTCGCCGGTTAATGAAATTTTACGTTCTCCGTTGCTGAAATCCTTTTTTTCTCCCTCAGATTTTAGAAGAAATTTAATGCTGCTTCCGCCGTTTAAAAATACGACTGAACCATCGGGAAGCTTAATATTCTTATATTCATTATTTGAAGTGCTGATTACATTTAGCCTTGGTTCAGCAACATCTCTAGTTAAGAAAAGGATACCTAAGGCGATAATACCAAGAATAAAAACACTAACAATGGCCGGCTTAAGTACTGAGACCCGTAACGGGAATAATTTTTCAAAGAAAGATTCTCCAAACTCAGGTTTTTCAAGATTTCTTAATCTTTCATTTAATTTTGCCCATTCAGTATCAATATTAAATAATTGCGGAAATTCGTTAAGACCAGATGCCGACCATGTTTCTTTTAATTTTTCAAATTCATTTCTGTTTTCAATCGAATCAGCGAGCCAGCTATCCAGGACTAGTCTTTCATTTCCTGTTATATTGCCGGTAATCTCTTTAATACAAAGTTTTTGATATTGCTTATTTATCATATTCTTTCCTTCTAAATGATAATACAGTTAAATGGACAGAAACCCTACTTTATGGAAAATGGAAGATGGAAGATGTTCCCCGCTGAAGAAAAGTCGGCAATAATTGTTTACTTCCTACTCAGTGGATTTTTATATTTTCCTTTTCCATTTAACATCTGGCTTCGCTTTATTTGTTATGGACTATTTAAATGCCTTTCTTAAAAAATTAAATGCTTTGGACATCCGTTTCTCAACTGCTTTTATTGAAATATTACATATTTCAGCTATTTCTTCATATTTGTAACCTTCAACTCTGCTTAAGATATAAACAGTTTTTACTTTTTCAGGTAAATTATTGATCTCTCTTTCCACGTCGATTATAAGATCCCGCTTAGTTTCCTCATTATCAAAAGAACCTGGATTTTTTATATCTTCAATAGAGATTGTTTTAGAAAATCCTAACTTTAGATGGTTAATAATTAAATTGTTAAGCGATTTATACAGGTAAGCTTTTACAGATTTATCAGGATTTAAATTATGTCTTTTTATCCATATTCTGAAAAATAGTTCCTGAACAAGTTCTTTTGCCGAATCGGCAGAATGAAGCCGGTACCAGGCAAAACGAATGAGCTTGGGATAATATTTATAATATAAATTCTTAAAAGCAGAATGGTCATTATTAATAATAGCTTTTACAATCTGATCATCGGGTAAATCATTGTAATTTTGATCTGCCATTATTAAAATACTTTATTTTAGATTGACTTTTGAATTATATCCTAGTGTTCTGTAACTAAAATAACTCTATACGGCAGTCATGGTCCAAACCATGACTGGGATTTAATTTATTATTTATTTCTAAATGTTCCTGTCATTGACTGGTCCATGACAGCCACGTCGAATGTATAGAAGTATTGGTGACAGAACACTAGAATACCCCGGATAATTATTCATAAGAGTTGTTGAATCTAAAAAATTATTGATAATGTTTAATATCTTTTTAGATAATTTTTCAAAAATATTATTTATAAAAGTCCTCTATATCATCGCAGAGCTAAGCAATTTCGCACTGCGTACAAAGAGCCTGATTAAATTACAGGAAATTATTAAACAAAAATTTACAGAACTATTTTACTCCTTCATTAAATAAATGATCTGCAGCCATAGCCAGCAGCATAAAATCCGTTGCTCCGCCTCCCATAACATATTCAGTCTGCTGCCAGAAATAAGGCCAGGTTTTCAGTTCAGGTAAATCGGGACGAATCAGAGCAGTACCACTTGATACTCCACCCGGAATATAAGTCCAGTCCGCCCTGTTAAAGCCATAAGCAACAATTAAGGATTTTACTCCAACACCTGAAGCAAAGGATGCGGTATTCTCACCAGGGTGACATCCGAGAATAAAATTTAATGCATTAAATGCATATTCTGCAGGAAATATTTTAGGGAATCCCATATGCAGCATTAACTGGATTACTCCGAAAGATTGAATCTGCCATCCTGCTCCCCAAATATAAGGTTTATATGGAACACCATAGGGATTTTCTTTCTGCAGTTCTGAAACTTTTTCGTATACAGTTTTTACAGCGCTTTCAATTTTATTTGTAAATTCCGTATTATTTATTTTTTTTACTACCCTGCCGATAACTATTCCGTAATTGGGAATCTTAGCAGTAATTAAATCCACATTATCCAGTAAGAATTTCCCGTATGATTTCCCTGAAGTCGACATGTAAAGTTCAGCAGCAGCATTTATTTTATCTTCCGGCTCAGCCGTAGAATCATTCCGGTAAATTTCTTTTGCAATTTCCAAGCATTTATCAGCCAAATCCGGATTATAATTTTTCATTACACGGTAAGATGCAGCTAAAACCTGGGCAATATGCAGTTCCCGCTTGGGATTTATTTCCGTAAATACTCTCCGGTCATCATCAGGCAGCGGAAGGTTTAGTATAGGATCTTTTTCTCCTTTTTTATAAATGAAATTATCTGTTGCATTAGCACCCTCACCTAAAAGTACATATTGATGAAGAGTGTTCTCCTGGATACCTCTGTATAATCTGCCTAAAGATTCATATCCCCCGACAATTGATAATAAACCATGTTCCATCTGCTGCAGGATATCAGGTTTTCCATCCGGCTGATGGATTTCTACAAACCTTGTTTTCTGATTAATGGATGTCTGGTCATAATCATCTTTAAAAAGTTCATAAGCCAATTCAAGCTTGTAAACTGTACCTGCCTGGGATTCAACTCTTAAATCGTAATCACCGGCGTCGTGCCAACCGCCGATGTTCAGCCCCGGTACATGTTCACCGGATTTGTATTTAGTAAGGGTTGAAGGTCCCTGGCTGTAGCCGTCAAAATAATCTTTATTGACCTGCGCCATAGTTGCATCATCCATATGGCACAGCCCATGCCACACTCTGTATTTTTCCTCGACTCTCATGTGGCACATTTGTATAGGCAGAAAATATTCCAATGTAGGCTGCCAGACATGCCTTGAATAAACATTATCTTTAATTTCAAACTCATTCGATTCAACGTTTCCATATTTTATTTTATATAAACCTTCTTCCGAAACGTCGCTGAAATCGAATCGCAAATATTTATATCGCAGAAAATTTCCCCATAGTTCAGGATTATTATCCTCTTTAACAATTTTTTCAGAATTCTCACCAATTTTTATCAATTGTACAGGTGAAAATTTATCGGTTAATTTATCTAATTCAATAACTGCAAATTTGGATTGTTTTGGATGATAGCCAACCTGCGAAATCTGGATAACAGGTTTATACCTCCAGCTTGTGTCTACAACCGGGCTTATTATCCATTCCACGGCATCTTTAGCAACTCCTGCAGGAACTGTAGATCGCAAAACAAACCAGCCGTTATTATATAATCCTCTTCCATCAATTAATTGAAGATCATTTTTAAGGCTTACAAATTTTATTTCCTTCCGGTTGCTGCCGGGAGCAACAATTAATTCTTTTCCTGCTGCAAGAGGTTTAGTCTGCAGGTTGCCGTTGTCATCTTTTTCCATAGGGCCTTCGGCTTGCCGAGGGAAAATTCCTGATCTACCATCCATCAGATAATATTCTCCAAAATACTGCCCCGGAAATAATTCAAGATTAAATCCAACAATTTTAGCCCATTTCTCAGGCAAAGGTTTGTCGAGATCAACAATTACTTTAATGCTTTGTCCAACAGCTTCGGTTCTTACGGTATATTTAAATTGTAAATCGGGATAATTAATAGGATTAAAACCTTTATCATCCCTGCTGGAATCGGGATATGATAACCCGACAGAAATAATACCGTTTTCTTTATCAACTTTGCGTTCACCAACTTTAGGAACAGGAGACCACTGACCCGGAGTAGGATCAAGCCTGACATCCCCATTTGCAGCCACTCTTGTTCCAAATTGAACAATAGTCAATCCGCCCTGATGACCTTCCGGATAAAAATCATTGAAGACCATAATGTCTAGTCCCGGAATTTCGTAATAACCTTCATTGTTTAAAGTCAATTTATCTCCTGATTGATTTGTTTGGCTGAAAGTAGAAACAGAATATATAATGATGAATGCAATAAAAAGAAGATTAAGTTTAATGAACATGAAGCACCTCGTTTCAGATATTTTATCCGGTAAAATTATAAAAATATTTTATCAAATAAGCTTGTACGGATAATCATTTCAATTGTTTACTTAGAAATTTAAGGAAAAAACTCTTAGAAATCATACATACTAAAAAGAATGATCACTCAATAATTTTGATAACGGCTTTTCATCCTAATTAATTTATAATCAATAAAATATCTTAGTTATTTATTCGTCTATAAAGTAGACTGGTAGTATTTATGCCTTGCCGGGAATCTATTACTAATTTGACACAGTTCACCGGATTTTATTAAAACATTAATATTATTTCATTACTTTTGCCATTCAAAATGGATGGTTAAAACAGAGACAGTATGAAGAAACGAAAAGTTAAAGATACAAGCGAAAAACCTAAGCTGACTTCTTTACTTAAAAATTATATGAAGATGATCCTTCTTCTTATTTTCCTGGTTCTTGTTGGAAACGGAATGAATCTTATTATTCCTAAAATTATTTCTCATGGAATTGATTCTTATACAGGCGGAAATTTTGAATTCCGGACTATTGCATCAGAGTTTCTTGGAGCTTCTTTAATTATATTCGTTTTTACATATCTGCAAAGCATTGTTCAAACTTTTACTTCGGAACGGGTTGCCAGGGATCTTAGAGAGAAACTTTCAAATAAAATATCTCACCAGAGTTATGCCTACATACAGGAAGCCAATCCTTCAACTTTGCTGACAAACTTAACATCTGATATTGATTCTGTAAAAATGTTTGTCTCCCAGGCAGTATCATCAATTATATCTTCCTTATTTATCATATTTGGAACTGTTGTTCTCTTATTAACTATTAACTGGGAATTAGCTCTGACGGTAATTGCTATTATTCCCGTTATCGGAGGTGCTTTCTTCATAGTATTAAAGAAAGTAAGAGTTTTATTTAAAAGAGGACGTGAAGTAATTGATTGGCTGAATAAAATTATTAACGAAAGTATACTGGGTGCCGCAATAATCCGCGTGATAAACTCACAGCACTTTGAATACCAAAAGTTTATTGGTGCAAACACTGAAGCAAAAGATATAGGTATTTCTATAGTAAAATTATTTGCAGCATTAATACCGGTTATTACTTTTGTTGCCAACCTGGCTACACTTTCGGTATTAGCCTTAGGCGGGCATTATGTAATAATCGGCAATATGACTTTGGGAAACTTCGCAGCATTCAATAGTTATATTACCATCCTTATCTTTCCAATAATTGTAATCGGTTTTATGAGCAACGTAATTGCTACTGCTTCTGTATCATACCAGAGGATTGAGCGGGTATTAACAACTCCCGATAAAATTGAAACTGGTACAATAGATACATCGCTGAAAGGGAATATCAGGCTGCAGAATATAAATGTTGATTATAACAATAAACCTGTTCTGAAAGATATTTCTTTTACAATTAATAGCGGAACACGAACTGCAATTATCGGCCCGACTGCTGCCGGAAAGAGTCAGCTTCTTTACCTGTTAACAGGACTTACCAAACCTGATTCCGGTATTATTAAAATTGATGATAAAAATATTGAAGATTATAAAAGAGATTCTTTTCATAAACAGATAGGAATTGTTTTCCAGGACAGCATTCTCTTCAATCTAAGTTTACGTGAAAATATTGCATTCAATAATAATGTTACAGATGATTTTTTAGAAAAAGCAATAGAAACGGCTGAATTAAAAGATTTTATTGATTCGCTCCCTGAAAGACTTAATACGATTGTATCAGAACGCGGAACAAGTCTTTCGGGCGGACAAAGGCAGAGAATCATGCTTGCCCGTGCTCTTGCATTAAATCCGAAAATATTATTGCTTGATGATTTTACTGCTAGAGTTGATTACCAAACAGAACAGAAAATTCTTTCGAATGTGATGAATAACTTTAAAGGAATAACACTTATTTCCATTACACAGAAAATTGCTCCTGTTGAAAATTTCGATCAGATTATTCTTCTAATGGAAGGTGAAATTATTGCAGCCGGCAGACATAACGAGCTCCTGGAAAACTGTCCCGAATATATTCAGATATATAATTCACAACGAAGTACAAATTACTATGAACTACAATCTTAATATATTATCAAAAGATAGTAGTAAGAAAAAATCTACATGGACTGCAGTAAAAAATTTACTGGCAGATGTCTTTTCGGAAAAGAAAATACTAATCATGGCTTTCATTGCGATGATTATTACTGCCGTATTGAATCTCTTAAGCCCGATAATAATCGGACATACTGTTGACAACTATATTCGTACAAAACAGTATCACGGTGTTCTGGTTTTCAGCGGAATCTTACTCGTAATGTATATTATTTCATTCTTTGCAGGTTACATTCAAACAAAGCTGATGGGAACTGTCGGCCAGAAGATGCTGTTTACATTGAGAAATAAATTATTTAATAAGCTCCAGGAGCTTCCGGTCGATTTCTTTAATCAAAATAAAGCCGGTGATTTGATATCAAGAATAAATAATGATACTGATAAGATAAACCAGTTCTTTTCACAATCCTTAATGCAATTCCTGAGATTCATACTTATAATGATTGGTTCGGGTATATTCTTATTATCAATAAATCTTCCTCTTGGAGCTGCTGCTCTTGCTCCCGGTCTGATCATATGGCTTTTTACACGTTTTATCTCTCCCTGGATTAAACGTAAAAATGACGCCAGCTTGAAAAGCGTTGGATTTTTGAGTTCAGCAGTTCAGGAAAGTTTAAATAATTTCAAAGTAATTGTAGCTTTTAACAGAAGGGACTATTTCACGGAAAAATTTAATCAGTCAAACCAGGAAAACTATTCGAATGCAGTATCTGCCGGTCTTGCCAATAATTTATTAATGCCTGTATACAGCTTCTTTTCAAACATCGGTCAGATGATTGTCCTTGTTTTCGGAATTTATCTGATTTCTTCAGGTGATTTTACAATCGGACTTTTAATAAGCTTCCTGGCTTACATTACAAGCTTTTATAATCCTTTAAGACAGCTCGCAGCATTGTGGGCAAATTTCCAGGTAGCACTTGCCGGGTGGGACAGAATCTCAATAATATTGAATATAGAAAATAATCTTAACGTTATTCCTTTTACCGGATATAAAAAACCGGAAAATTCATCAGTAGTAGTTTCTTTTAAGAATGTATCTTTTTCATATCCCAATAGTGCAGAAGTTTTGCATAACATAAATTTTGATCTAAAAAAGGGGAAGACGTATGCTTTTGTCGGTCCGACAGGCGGCGGAAAAACAACTACTGCATCTTTAATTGCCAGGTTGTATGATCCTTCAAAAGGAACCATTTTTCTGGATGGAAAAGATATCCGCAGCTATACACCTGAAGAAAGAACAAAGAAGATCGGATTTATTCTCCAGGATCCTTTTTTATTTACCGGAACTGTTAAGGATAATATTTTGTACGGAAATGATATCTATCAGAATTATTCAAATGATGAACTGCTCAAAGTTTTAACTGATGCCGGGCTGGAAACTTTAATTGAAAGGTTTGAATCCGGTTTGGATACAAAAGTTCAGACATCCGGACATGGTATAAGTCTCGGCCAGCAGCAATTAATTGCTTTTATCAGAACCATTCTGCGGAAACCGGAACTGCTTATTCTTGATGAAGCTACGGCAAATATTGATACGGTAACCGAAAAGCTGCTGGAAGATATTCTACAAAAATTACCTGAAACAAGCACAAAGGTTATTATTGCACACAGGTTAAATACCATAGAGAATGCAGATGTAATTTACTTTGTGAATTCCGGCGAAGTAATTAGAGCCGGCTCACTTGATGACGCCGTTAATATGCTGATGAAAGGAAAGAGGGCAAGTTAAAAAGTCATTTTTTATTGGTTCATTAGTTACTGTGTAAATGGAATGTTTGTCATTTGTCCCATGTGAATTGAATCCTGGACATTAGCTGTCATTGTAAACTAAATTCAAGGTCATCAATGTCATTGATTCAGATGTAAACTGAACCTCGGTCATTGGATCATTTTTAGTCATTAAGTCATTGCTCTAGTTTGGTATGCGGAAAGGTCTGAAATCTTGTTTAGAAATTTTTAGTTATCATATTTGGTCGGAAATCAAAAAGGTTTATCATGATAAACAGAGTTGAACTTAGAAATAAAATTTTTAAGGGGTCAAACTTGCTATTGAAAGGCTAATTGAAGAGCGGGCAAAGAATGACGATTATTTAATTATATCAAGAAACGGCTAGATTGTAAAAGTTCCTGCTAAGGAATTAAAAAGAAAATAGTCATACTTTAATACTCGTTACTAATGTGAATGCTGAACTTATGAACAGTTCAGTTGATAATTTTTATTTAAGCCGCCATATTCAGGATTATAAAAATAGTCACACAATATCAATAATCTTTCCTTCAGTATTTTCAATATTACACCAAGCTCACGAGTTAAAATCTTTAATAATTATCAAAGATTCTGTATTTTTAAAACAGTTTATAAATTTTTCAACATAATTACAGAATAGAAAGCGGAAAAATGGAAACAAAAATCACATGGACAAAAATTGATGAAGCCCCAGCTTTAGCATCTTTCAGTTTATTGCCGATCGTTAAATCTTTTTTAAAAGGTACAGGAATTGAAATTGAATTAAAAGATATTTCACTTGCAGGAAGAATAATAGCTAACTTCCCTGATAATTTAACTGAAGAGCAAAAAATTCCCGACCATTTAGCTGAACTTGGCGAGCTGACTCAAAAACCTTCGGCTAATATCATTAAACTTCCCAACATTAGTGCTACAATACCACAGCTTAATGCCGCTATAAAAGAATTGCAGGAAAAAGGTTATAAAATTCCTGATTATCCCGATGAACCGAAAAGCGATAAGGAGAAAGCTATTAAAGAGAGATTTTCCAAAGTTCTTGGTTCTGCTGTAAATCCTGTGTTAAGAGAAGGTAATTCAGACAGACGTGCCGCAGCTTCGGTTAAAAAGTTTGCTCAAAAACATCCTCATAAAATGATGAAACCCTGGCCGGATTCCGGTTCAAAAACGAGGGTAGCACATATGAATCAAAAAGATTTTTACGGATCTGAGAAATCTCTTACTCTGGATAAAGAAGATTCAGTTAAAATAGAGTTTGTAGACAAAAACGGAAATTCAACAACATTAAAAGAAAATCTTAAGCTTCTTAAAGGTGAAGTAATTGATGCTGCAGTAATGAATGTTAAGGAACTGAGAAAATTTTATGCAGAACAGATTGAAGCTGCTAAAAAAGATAATGTTCTTCTTTCACTCCATTTAAAAGCTACGATGATGAAAGTTTCCGATCCGATAATGTTCGGTCATGCTGTTTCTGTTTATTATAAAGATGCTCTTGCAAAACATGCCGAAGTTCTTAAGGAAATCGGAGCAAATGTTAATTACGGCTTAATGGATATACTTGAAAAATTAAAGAAACTTCCCGATGAAAAAAGAAAAGAGATTGAAGATGATATTAATAAAGTATATGAATCCAGGCCGAAGCTTGCAATTGTAGATTCAAGAATAGGAAAAACAAATCTTCATGTCCCTAATGATATAATTGTTGATGCTTCAATGCCGAATGTTGTTCGCGACGGCGGGAAGATGTGGAATATGAAAGATGAACTTCAGGACTGCATTGCTATGATTCCCGATCGCTGTTATGCTACAATATACGGCGAAATCATTGACGATGCAAAAGAAAAAGGACAATTTGACCCGGCAGCGATGGGTGCTGTTTCCAATGTCGGTTTAATGGCAAAGAAGGCTGAAGAATACGGTTCACACGATAAGACTTTTGAAGCAAAAGGAAACGGAATTATCAGGGTAGCGAATTCCGAAGGGAAAACATTACTAGAGCAGCAGGTTGAAACCGGAGATATTTTTAGGATGTGCCAGGCAAAAGATGAACCTGTAAGAGACTGGATAAAACTTGCTGTAAACAGAGCAAGAGCTTCTTCAACTCCGGCAATTTTCTGGCTTGATGAAAACAGGGCTCATGACAGGGAAATTATTGCTAAAGTTAATAAATACTTACCCGACTATAATACTGAAAGTCTAGAGATAAAAATTCTTAAGCCAGTAGAGGCAATGAAATATACATTGGAAAGGACAAGAAAAGGACTGGATACAATATCGGTAACAGGAAATGTTCTTCGTGATTACCTGACCGATTTATTTCCGATTCTTGAACTGGGAACCAGCGCAAGAATGCTTTCCATTGTTCCGTTACTAAAAGGCGGCGGATTATTTGAAACAGGTGCAGGCGGTTCAGCTCCTAAACATGTCCAACAATTAATAAAAGAAAACCACTTAAGATGGGATTCGCTTGGAGAATATTGCGCTCTTGTACCATCATTGGAAATGATAGCCGAAAAATCCAACAATCCAAAGGCAAAAATTCTGGCTGAAACACTCGATACTGCAATCGGGAAATATCTTGAAAACGGAAGAATGCCTTCAAGGAAAGCTGGTGAAATTGATAATCGCGGCAGTTCATTCTATCTTACCTTATACTGGGCACAGGCATTGGCAGAACAGGATAAGGATGCAGAATTAAAATCAAGATTCTCAAAAATGTATGAAGAATTAAAAACGAATGAAGAAAAAATCATTAATGATTTAATTAAGGGACAGGGAAAAGCTGTGGATATTGGAGGATATTATGTCCCGGATGATAAGAAAACTACAGATATAATGCGGCCGAGTTCAGTCTTTAATAAGATAATTGATACAATGTAATATGTCTTAGATTATATTTTATTAGAAACGGATAGAGATAATTTTTCTATCCGTTTTTTATTTTGAATAAAAGTAAATTTAAAACTCATTTATTTACTTCGTACAATAGAAAGGATAAAGGCTTATAAAAAATTATAATATGTGAACTATGTGGATGATATTCATTTCAATTTTGTAAGCTCAAGGCTCATATTCCACAATCGTTTCCTTACTTGCTTATCATAAGCCTGCGATTCTGCCCTGGCTTCAGATTTAACATTGAAATATTTTCCTGTTACATCATTCAATCCGGGTGAAGTTGCCAGGTAGACTTCTGCATCTGCTCCGCTTTCAGGATCACCCCACGGGGTAATATTTGAACGGCGAACCATATTGGTATTTAAATAAGTCCCCGGATGCAAGCTGTTAACTGTAATATTATCTTTTTTTAATTTAGCGGCGAGGTCTATTGTAAACATAATTAATGCAAGCTTGCTCTGGCAGTATGCCTGAGTTGAATTAAAATTTTTCTCAAGCATTATATCATCAAAGTTTACCGGACTTTGACCGGCAGAACTTACATTGACAATTCTTGAAGATGTACTTTTTTTAAGAAGCGGCACCAGCAGATTAGTAAGTAAAAACGGTGCAAGATAATTTACTGCAAAACGAAGTTCGTAGCCGTCTTTACTGTAGCGTTCATCTGCAAATCCTACGCCTGCATTATTAATTAATACATCAATTTCCTTATAATCATTTTTTAATACTTCGGCAAATTTCCTGACCTCGTCTAATGATGAAAAGTCTGAAGTAAATCCTTTTATTTTTTTATTGCTTGTTTCCTCTATTATCTCATCGACAACTTTTTTTAGTTTCTCTTTATTTCTTCCATGAATTATAACGTAAGCACCTTTTCCGGCAAGTTTTAATGCTGTTAATTTTCCTATTCCGTCTGTTGAACCGGTAACCAGTATTATTTGATCTTTAATATCTTTCATTTTAATTCCTGTTTTAATTTCCAGAGACAAGTTATTCAACTGGAAGGATGCAGTCCCCCATTAATATTTATTACCTGGTTGCTGATATAACCATTTTTAACAAGCATCATGACTGTATCAGCAACTTCTTTTACTGTTCCGAATCTTCCAAGGGGAATTAAATCAGGATTTATATTTCCCAGTTCATCAAGCATATCGGTTTTTATTAAAGCGGGGGCAACAGCATTTACAGTAATGCCTTCTTTGGCCAGGTTAGCAGCATAAAAATGCATCATCCCGATTTGCCCTGCCTTGGATGCAGCATAATGCAATCCAACTGCTCCGCCGATTTGAGCTGCAGTTGAAGAGATCATTATAATTCTACCCCATTTATTTTTCCTCATGTTTGGTAATACCGACTGTGTTACAAGGAAATTTGATTTCAGGTTTATTTTAATTGTTTCATCAAAATCTTTTTCAGTAGTCTCCTCTATTTTCTGACGAACCGCTATCCCGGCATTATTAATAAGTATATTCACATCTCCTAATTCTTTTTCTATTATTGAAATCATTTTATTAACTGAATCAGGTTCAGAAATATCTGCTTTTACTGCAACAGCTTTTACACCTTTTTCCATGATTGATTTGCATACCTTATCTGCTTCTTCCTTATTGCTTCTGTAATTTATCACCACATTAACACCTTCATCTGCTAATGCCAAAGCGATTGCTTTACCTATACCCCGGCTTGCACCGGTTACAAGCGCTATTCTATTTTTTAAGTTTTCTTCATTCATTTATTTTTTATACTATACTACAACTACAATTTTACCGCGGGTTTTCCCGGTTTCAATCTGAAGATGCGCTTTAGGAAGTTCTGTGAATTCATATTTCTTTGAAATGTGCGAATGTATTTTTCCTTCTTCCAAAAGTTTTGCAATATGTTTCATATTTTCTCCGTTTGATTTTACCATCATACGCTGTGTATATAAATCTTTTTCTTCTGCCAGATCTGCTGCTTCTCCTTCAAAAGAAGATTTAATACTGATTACCCTGCCGCCTTTTTTTGCGGCTTTTATAGAACGTAATAAATGTTCGTTGCCGGATATAGAATCAAGCACAACATCTGCATCATTAATTTTATCTTCAAATTTTTCTGATTTATAATCTATAAATTGATCTGCTCCGAGCTTTAACACAAAATCACGGTTTGCTGAAGAAGCAGTACCAATTACTTGCGCTCCAAAAGATTTTGCTATCTGGACAGCATAGTGCCCGACTCCCCCTGAAGCAGCATGGATAAGCACCTTATCTCCAGCTTTAACTTTAGCATAAATAACCAAAGCCTGCCAGGCTGTTAAAGCAGCTAAAGTTGCAGCAGCGGCTTCTTCAAACGAAATATTTTCCGGTTTAAGCGCTAATTGATTTGCCGGGGCTGCAGCATATTCAGCATATGCTTTTCCATTGCCGGGAAAGTTAACCATTCCGAAGACTTTATCATTTAATTTAAAGTCTTTAACTTTGCTGCCGATTTTTTCTATCATTCCTGAAATATCCCAGCCGATAATAAATGTATCTTCTTCTTTTCCAGGCTTTAAAATTCCCCTTAGAGACGATTCATTCTGCCTGACAGATGCATCAACAGGATTTATAGAAATTGCTTTAACTTTTACCAATACTTCATCATCTTTTATTTCAGGTATATTAACTTCAGACAATTTAAAATTTTCTACAGAACCGTTTTCTTTAAGTGTAATCGCTTTCATTTTTTTCCTTTCTTTTATCTATCCTGGATTAATCTTTTAAGCATCCAGTAGGGATAAACTCTCGGCGGAATACTTAACTCATCAAGTCTTGCTGCTTCTTCAGGCGTCATTTCCCAATCGGATGTTTTTATATTATCTGCAAGCTGCTCTTTATTTTTCGCTCCGATAATAACAGAAGAAACTGCCGGTTTTCCTAAAAGATAATTCAATGCAGCCTGCGCTATTGTTGCACCATGATTTTTTGCAATCTTTTCAAGTTCATCAACAATATCAAATCCTTTTTCTTCATTATACTGCAGGAACTGGTTTTCAGGATCAGAACGTCTTGCATTTTTAGGGCGTTCTTTTCCTCTTCTATATTTCCCTGTCAGGAATCCTCCGCCTAAAGGACTCCAGGGCAGTATTCCCAAATTCTGATCAAGACACAAGGGAACAAGTTCATTCTCAAGTTCACGTGCAACCAAAGAATAATACGCCTGCAGCGTTATAAACTTTTCGAGGTTTTGCTTATCAGAAATTGCAAGAGCCTTCATAAGCTGCCAGCCGGTGTGATTTGATGCTCCGATATATCTTACTTTGCCCGCTCTTACAAGATCATCAAGCGCTCTTAACGTTTCTTCCTGCGGAGTATAAGGATCAAAGCTGTGAAGCTGATAAAGATCTATATAATCGGTTCCCAATCTTTTTAAGCTGGCATTACAATTTTCAATTATGTGATAGCGTGATAGACCGACATCATTCGGGCCCTGACCTGTTCTGCCCCTAACTTTAGTAGCAAGAATAATATTTTTACGGTTGTTGCCTAATGCTTTTCCTAATATTATTTCCGATAAACCTTCGGAATAAACATCTGCGGTATCAAAGAAATTAATACCCCCTTCCAATGCCATACCTATTAATTCATCTGCATCTTTCTGTTCTACTTCACCAATTGATTTCCAATATCCTTTTCCTCCGAAAGTCATAGCTCCAAAACAAATCTCTGATACTTTTACACCGCTGTTTCCAAGAAATCTCATTTTCATTTTTATCTCCAGTTTAATCAATTATTTATTAACTAATTTAATAATGCCGTCATTATAATGCTGACCTATATTAGGATACTTTTCAGATAAGGGAGTTTTAATTGACTCCCGGTCGTTGATTGCACCATATGCAAAACTTATTCCCATACAACCTGGACCGAACGCCGATATGTTAATTCCTGTATTTCCTAATTTTCTGTATTTCATAAGACCTCTAGTATTTCTGAGTAACATTTAAATCACCCTATATAACTGCAAATACAAAATTAAATTTTGAAGCGGGCTTCAATGATAATAAAATTCAAACAGAAAGTTATACTTTTCAAACAATTATTGTCTGAGTGACTTAGGAGACATCCTGGTGTGTTTCTTAAAAAAGCTGTTGAAGTAGGTAGGGTATTCAAAACCAAGGCTGTAAGCAATTTCAGAAATATTCCAATCTGTATTAAGCAGCAAAGCTTTTGCCTCCTTTGTTATTCTTGCTGCTATATGCTGAGAAGTTGTTTTACCTGTAGTTTCCTTTACTGCACGGTTTAAATGATTTACATGTACAGACATTGAATCTGCATAATCCTTAGCGGATTTTAATCTTAATAAATTCTCAGGAGAATCGATTGGAAATTGCCGTTCAAGCAGTTCAATAAATAATGTAGTAATCCTTGAAGATGCATTAGAATGCCTGAAGTAAGAATCAGCCGGTTTTAATTTTAGTGCCTGATGAATTAAAATATCCAGGTAATTCCTAAGAATATCATATTTATTTGTATAGTCAGTAGCAATTTCTTCAAGCATTTTGCGATATATTTCGCTTAAATATTTAGTCTGATTTTCATTCAGAAAGTAAACAGGATTACCTCCTATTTTGAACAAAGGAGATTCAGCTAAATTCACCTTTCCGGTATTTTTGCGAATAAAATCTTCCGAAAATAAACAGAAATATCCTTCTTGTTTTTCCGAGGCTGCTTCCCAGGAATACGGGATAAGAGGATTTGAAAATATCAATGCGTTCTTATCAATATTGATTGCTTTGTCTGCATAATTCAGAATACCGGTTCCGATTATTAAAGATATTTTGTAATAGTCTCTTCTATTATACGGCACCAAACGGGTTGGACATGCGGCTCGTGAATAAACATTGAAATGACCAACCTCATTAGTAGGCCGGGACAGCAAATGGCTGGTTACAGATTCATTTATCTTTTTATAGAAATCTTCAATGGTGTCGTTTTTAGAAATTTTTTAACTTATACAATTCAAACAATTTATCTAATCTATATATTTCATGAAAAATTACAAAACATATTTGACACACTTAGAATTAATCCGGTATTTATGCCAAAAACAGACATAAAAGTATAAGTAGATAGGTATTGAAGTGTATTCAGAGCGTTTTCAGAACGTATTCAAAGCGTATTCAGAATATATCCGGATACTATGTTAAAGATTTGCTGTAGGATCTCCTAATTATTGGCTTTTTGAAATAACGAAACAAAATAATGATCAAATTAAAAAAACTTAAACAAATTGCGCCCAATTAAGTTATTCAGAAAATTAGTTTTTCCTCTCAAATCAATTCAACTATTAACTTTCCTCCCAGGGGTTCAACTTATTTTCTGCCCATAAAAACTCCGGCCAATCCGCCGATTCCTGCACCTAAAACGCTCCATAACGGATCAGGCACCTCCCTGCCTAAACCGGCTAAAAGTATTCCTCCTACAATAAGAGCTAATGTAGCTAATCCAAGGAAAACCACTGCTTTATCAAGGGTTTCAGGCTTCATATTAGCAATTATCACTTCCTGGACTTTTTGTGCCTGATCGGGAGTAAAACCATGTCTGGCCAAATCTTCTTTTACTTTTTGTACTTCTACCTGCATTACTGCCTCCGTAAAAAAAATAAAATAATCAGAATTTTCTTAATATATTTAATGTGTTTTAATCACTGAAGAAGTTTAAGGATTTAATTTAATTTTACATAAATAAATATAAAGGTAAATTATGAGTAAAGTATATGTAACTCCGCATAAAACTGATTGGGCTGTGAAACAGGAAGGTGCAAATGCAATAATTTCTGTTCATAATACAAAAGAACAGGCAATTGAAGCAGCTAAAGAAGTAGCAATCGGAAGGGATGCAGAATTAATAATATTAAAAAAAGACGGAACAATTGATAACCTGGGAGTATATCCTACTGATCCTTTTCCTTCAAAAAATAAAGGACCGGAGTATAATAATGAAGGAGATGAAGGAGTATAAAAAATTTTTAATATAGAAAGCTTCGCCGTTTAATTACAATACGTTTTATATTAATATTCTCATTCTATTTCGATATTATATTTATGCAATAAGCCGGCAGCTCCTTGAAAGGAAAACTTTGCTTTTTTTATCCGGTTTGCTTCCGGATCAATAGAAAAATTAAATGAAGTCCGGAGATCTGCTTTTTCGAGAATAGATTTATTAAAAATTGTTCTGCTCAAATCGCAATCGGAAAATACAGATCCGGTTAGATCTGTTTCTGTAAAATCTGCTTCTATAAATTGAGAATTTTTAAATTTTGTATTTCTGATTTTTTTCCTGAAGAAAGAAGAATGATCCAAAATGCAGTTTTCAAATTTAAAAGATAACCCGAAATCATTACAGCTTTCAAAATGAATCCCCATCAATTTACAATCCGTAAAGATCACGTTATTAAAAGTTGTCCCGGAAACTTTAACCAGACTGAAATTACAAGCCGTAAATTTACAATCAACAAAAAGTATTTCTGAAATATCGGATTTATAAAAGCTGCAATTGGAAAATTCACACTTTTCATATTCCCCTTTTTTCAGCGGTCTTTCTTCGAAGTTTTTTTTATCAAAATGCTTATCTTCAAAATACAGACTCTCCATAAAACACTTTTATATAATATTCTACAAATATTTTTTTTGAAAAGATAATTTAGTTAATTTTTATTTACTATTTCTGTTAACTTCAAATACCTGTTAAAAGAGAGGGAACAATGTACAGGAGAGATTTCTTAAAAATGGTTGGCAGTACTGCTGCTGCACTTAGTATTCCAAAGCCATTATTTGGTTTTCCGTTAAAAGAAAATGAAAAACGGCCTAATATTCTATGGATTGTAACGGAAGATATTAATGATGATCTTAGCTGCTATGGGGATAAATATTCTTATACACCAAATCTTGATCGATTAGCAGGCGAAGGAATTCGTTTTACAAATGTTTATGATCATTCCGGTGTTTGCGCACCTACCCGTTCGGGAATAATTACCTGTATGTATCCTACAACAATGGGCAGCGGAGCTATGCGCTGCAGTGCTGTTCCGTCTGCGGAAATTAAATGCTTTACCGAGTATCTGAGGGCTGCAGGTTATTACTGTACCAATAATGATAAAACTGATTATAATTTTAAAACCTCACCTGGTGTTAAAACTGAAACTTCTGCTCCTGTTTCGGCATGGGATGATAACGGTTCAAAAGCTCATTGGAGAAACAGAGATAAAGATCAGCCGTTTTTTTCTGTATTCAATATTTTTACAACTCATGAATCCCGGATAAGAGTAGCTGAAGAACAGTTTCAAAAAAATATCGCAAATGTTAATCCCAATAATCTTCATAAAAGAGCAGAGGCAGTTCTACCTCCTTATTATCCTGATACTCCGGTTGTGAGAAAGGATTGGGCTAAATATTATGATTTAATAACTGCCATGGATTTGCAGGTAAAAGAAATTCTTGATCAGCTTAAGGAGGATGGTCTTGAAGAAGACACTATAGTTTTCTTTTACGGCGACAACGGTCGTGGATTACCTAGGGCTAAACGGTGGATTTACGACAGCGGAATTAAAATGGGATTGCTCGTTCGCTGGCCCCATCATTTTAAGCCCGGCTCAGTCAAAGATGACCTTGTTGAATTTATTGATTTAGGTGCTGCTGTTCTTTCATTGGCTGGAGTGCAAATACCTGATCATTTTCAGGGAATTCCTTTTTTAGGGAAATCATCAGGTAAAAAAAGAGAATTCATATTTGCTGCCCGTGATAGAATGGATGAGCGATATGACATAATAAGAGCGGTAAGAGATAAAAAATTCAAATACATAAGAAACTTTATGCCCTTCCTTCCTTATGCCCAGAATATTGAGTATATGGATCAAATGCCGACTATGAAAGAGATGAGAAGACTTAATGCTGAAGGGAAATTGAATGCTGTCCAGGAATTGTTTTTCAGGAAGACAAAACCTCTGGAAGAATTATACGATATAACAACCGATCCCTATGAAGTTAATAATATTGCTGATAAACCTGAATATGCCGGGACTCTTTTAAATATGAGAAATGTTTTGAACGACTGATGATCGAAACTGAAGATACTGGATTAATACCGGAGCCGATTCTTGTAACTTCAATGAGACCGCAAATTTCCTGGGAAAAAACTGCAAAACCGTATATCAGTTATGTAAAAAAGAACGGTGATTATTTTGATATAGAACTTGACTGTCCCGCTAAAGGTGCTTCAATAGTTTATAAAGCTGATAGTAATAAAAACTGGAAATTGTTTTCAAAAAAAATAAAAGTGAAAAATAACAGTACACTCTATATTCAGTCCAGCAGATTAGGATTTGAAATTAGTGATATTGTTAATATTACTGTCAATAATAATTTGAAAGCTGAACCGGTCAAAGAAAAAACAGGTACGGACTGGAAAGAGAATTTTCGAAAAGATAATTTATTTAAGAGACTGCTTGCAATAAAGAATCTGGATTTTTTACCCGATGAAGAATCCCTGCCTGAATTATACTATGCTATAGAAGATAAATCAGATTCAATAAGATACTGGGCTGTTCTCGGAATTCACTACAAATCTCATTCGGCAGATGAAATTTCGAAAGCTAAAACGTTTTGTATAAATAAGATTAATGATGGATCTCCTGTTATCCGGATTGCCTGTGCACATGCATTATGTGATTGGAATGAAGAAACAACAGCAGTTCCGGTTTTGATAAAAGAGCTTGAACATCCGTTAGAAAGCATAAGACTTCATGCTGCAATTGCACTTGATTCGATTGGCGATAAAATAAAACCGTATTCAGCTCAAATTAAGAATATGCTGGTTACAAATGCAGATGGCTACGATCAGAAAGTACTAAAACATGCTATTGAAGAGTTAAGCCGGAATTAGACCAGCTTCCTGAAAAGCAGGCACCGGATTTATACGAAGCAGAATAAGCTCCTAAGAGTTTTTGTCTGATAAAGATGATTCTTTGTGAGGCAGCTCAAAATATAATTTGATTCATGTAAATTTATTAAACATTATCCTTTTTTTATTTGCATAAAATGTTTCCATAATTTATTTTTTAATCACTCGTTCAAGAGGTTCTCCCCTGCCTTTTGATGTTGAAAGAGTAAAGGCTTCTTTTCTCCCCGAAAAGAAGCCTTTTTAATTTTATTTTTTTCTTCTGATAAAAGAGTTAACAGATTGAGTTGAAATTATACAATGCGAAATATCTCATCTATACTTAATCTTATATAATTATTTTTTTATGCTATGGTGATGAGAAATGACTTAAAACCTTTCAACATAACAGGTTCAGAATCCATTCCAATTAGTTCCTCTGCAATCACAATTTTATTTGAAAGGTTATAAAGATTATCTATCCTATTCATTATAACTTAATTTATCCTTTCATTTTAAATTTAATTTTCTGATTTTTTTATCTGATACATTTTACTTATGAAGTGATATGGAGGTATTTAAATGAATTTTCCGGGAAAATATGAGAACCAATTTTATGCGTTAATGCGGATTGTTATTGGATTATTGTTTATAAGTCACGGTATTCAAAAATTAGGATTTATTATAGGCGGAACTTTACCGGCAAGTAATATTTTGTTGCTCCTGGCCTGTTTAATTGAAAGTGCAGCAGGTTTAATGATAATTACAGGCTGGCAGACCAGGTGGGCTGCTTTTATATCAAGCGGTGAAATGGCAGTTGCATATTTTAAAAGTCACCAGCCGATTGGATTATTGCCTATACAAAACAGAGGTGAACTTGCAGTGTTATATTGTTTTGTTTTCCTTTTCATTGCAGCCTATGGCTCAGGCATCTGGAGCATTGATAGATTAAGACGTAAGAATAAAAGCAGATTCCGTCATAATTAGATAACATTAAAGATTGTCAATCTTAATATAATTCCAGGTTGAAATCCTTTGATCAATATTCTGCTTACTGGTTTCCAAATGGTCAAAGATTATACTCGGCAAATAAATATTAAATTTAATCACCTTTAAAGAAAATCATCAGGATTTCTTAAATTCTCAAAACAAAAAAGCCCTAAAACAGTTTGTTTTAAGGCTTTTTAAGAGCTGGCGGACGGATTTGAACCGCCGACCGGCTGATTACAAAATAGAGGGATATTTAAAAAACATATATCATAAACCCACTTTTTAGCCTACTCCCTACCCACTCCCTACCCAGTACTTATCTTAAAAATCCAAATAATTTTTTTTCAACATTAATAAAAGAAAGGTCGTACTATGTTTATTACACTCACAAAAAAATCGCCTTACTATCAGCTTATTTATGAAGTTGATGGATTCCCAACTACTATTTCAACTAGGAAAAAAGATAGAAAAGGGGCTGAAGAATTCATGGCTAACTTCAAACCTGAAGAAAGGGAAATAAAAGAAAAGGTTCCTAAAATAAAAGCGATCAGATTAAATAATTTTAGGAAAGAATATCTGGAATATATTTCCTCAACCAAATCTAAGAGCTATGTAGAATCCATTAATCTATCATTTAACCAGTTTATTAAATACTCAAAAGATCTTCCTTTAAATCGAGTTGATAACAGATTAATTGATAAATTTATAACATCAGTTTTTTCCAGATCAAAATATGCTGCAGCTTTATATTATGGTACATTGAAAGCGGCATTCTCTAAAGCTGTCGATTGGAATTACCTGGAATTAAATCCATTTAAAAAAGTTAAAATGCCCAAAATTCCGAAACGTTATCCATTGTTTATTACTAAAGAAGAGCTTCAATTAATAATTGATAATACAAAACGAGAATTTCTCAAAAATATTTTTTACACAGGATTTTATACTGGTATGCGGTTAGCAGAAATTTTAAATATGAAATGGAGCTGGATTGACTTTAAAAATGATAATATTACTGTAAAATGTTCAGATGATTTTTTAACAAAGAGTAAGAAAGAAAGGGATATTACTCTTCATCCGGTTTTAAAACCCAAATTATTATCCCAGATTCCAAAGATAATAGATATAAACAAAGATGATTTTGTTTTCACAAAGGTAAAAGGTGTTAGGTTCAATGAAGATTTTATCAGCAAGCAATTTAAAAAATCAGTAAGAGCTGCCGGATTAGATGATAAAATTCATTTCCATACATTGCGTCATTCATTTGCTTCTAATATGGTTCAGAAAGGTGCTGAGATACTTACAGTTAAAGAATTATTTGGTCATGAAGATTTGAAGACAACACAAATCTATTCCCATTGAAGCAAGAAAATTTAAGGGAAGCAGTAAATTTATTAT
>CAVQBP010000004.1:0-55175 GCA_963710745.1 uncultured Bacteroidota bacterium
AGGTTCCAATTTTATTTTTTTTATATCCGACACCTTTACTATGTGATACCCATCCTTAGAAACTATGACCCGGGTGAATCCTTTTTTTAGATTAAAAATTACATCTCCTACCGGATCCATTATACTTTGTGACCACGTCAATTTTTTTTGATTATTTATAATGGGATTTTTTAAGGAGTAGATTTGTATAAGTCCATTGATATCGTAATTTTTACTAAGGCCGTCTTCTATTTTTATTGCTGTTGCTTTTAGTGAATCAAGTATCTCCTTTGTTGAATTTTCAGGAATCGGTAATATTATCTCATTATAAATAATTTCCTTTTCCATTGCTTTATAAGCTTCGGCTGCTTTTTTTTCATTAGCAAATTTTTCCATAAATTCTTTATCATAGTACTTATTTATTAATTCATTATTGACAACGCGGCTTATTTTCTTCATTACATCTTGATTTTCATTTAGTTTCCGGTCAAAAAAATCAAATATTTTTAATTGACCTATTATCAATGCATTTAAAGCATTTTTATAAGCTTCGGATTTATCACGAAATCTCCTGTCGTAATGCCTATCTGAAGCATATTGCTTGAGCTCATTTAGAGTTACATCGTAATCTTTACCTATCCTGGCAACTATCTCATCATCTACATTAGATGTATTTTTTGAACAACCGGCAATTGCAAGAAATAAAATGAGAAAAACCAGGTACTTTTTTAATTCCATTTAGGCTCCATTCTTATATTGTAATCTCTAATAATTAATAATCAGTTCCAGTATTAAAAGAATAAAAATAATAATTAATACCTTTTGAAAAAAAGTGAGAAATGAATGCAGAAGAATATTTTTCTAAATTTCAAGCCCTGAACATTACGGACAAAGTGCATGCAATTGTTTTTTATTGATATTAAACAGCTTATATCATTAAAATTAAATAAAAAGTTTACTCCATCTATATTTATACAAAGCCCCGGATAAACCGGGGCTTTGAGTGTAACAGGTTAAAAAGAAATGGCAAGAATTTATTTCATCAAGACCATTTTCTTAGACATTATATTACTTCCTGCACTTAGCTCATATATATACACACCGCTTGCCAAGTTGGAAGCATTGAAATTAACATTGTATGTATTTGCAGCTTGAAAACCGTTTACCAAAGTAGCAACTTCCTGACCCAGCATATTAAAGACTTTCAATGTAACATTTCCAGCCTTTGCAATTGTATAGCTGATTTGGGTAGTTGGGTTAAAAGGATTCGGATAATTCTGCTGCAGCTGGAACTTCTGTGGAAGCCCTTGTGTAGTGCTAACACCGACTGTTCTTGTGCCATCCAAAACTTCAGCAATATAAGTATGCTCATCAGCTTCTTGTGCTGCCCATGTTGCATATTCGGATGGGAACCAGTTTAAATCGCCCAGGGGGAGTCCACTAAGCCCAGCAGTCATCAAATCAGCATCATCATAAGAAAGATCAATCGGGATTGGCCAATCAGCATAAACGAAATTTGAAGCTTCCGGATTACCCGATTGACGCCAGGAATCCAATGGAGACCCGTAACTGGTGTCAACTGCCGCTATTGCATAAGCCTTTATTTTTGCAAGTTGAGTATTAAATAAGACATCTGTATTTTTAAAATTAGGTAATTTATCGTACCATTTACCATTTGTAAGCAGCGGGTAATTTGTCTTATCGGTAAATAGGGATTCGGTCCTTGAATTCATTATAATCATCTGGGAGACCCACTCTGTACTGCCATTTACCTGATTATTATTCAATGTTGAAACGATATCGGAAAGTGACGGATCCCAATAAGCTAAGTTCCTGTCAGCATAAAAGTTTTTACCATTTGCATTGAAAGTTGAATCAACACGTACATTAACAAGCCCCATGGGGAGTCCATCCGGATCAACTTCACCTGCATCAGCTGATATAAGGACAGGGCAAAAAGCCTGCAACTGGACATTTACAAAGATATTATTAGTTTCACTCATATTCGTCTGATCGCCGTTGTCCATAAAAACAAAACCTGCACAATCGATAAAGTCATTATGATTGAAAAGTACTTTGTCAACCGCAACCCCGGTTCTAAATTTGTACAAAGTGCCCTGAATATTCACGTGTGTACAGTTTTGAACAGAAAGAGTATCCTGGTGGACAACGCCGGTGCCGTTGAAATCTGTAACACCACCATTTCGACGGCAGCTATGACCATCCAGATTTACAAAGTAATCATTTGTAAAAAATACTCTTGAGTCTGCAGGAGGACCTCCAACCCATACCCACCATGTATGCTCCATAATGCAGTTATCTACTTGAAGTCTCAGACCGGCTGAATTAAAATTAAAGTAAGCCCATCCTCCGCCGTTGCCGGCTGTATTACCAATTTCAAGATCGACGTTTTTAATGAGCAGGTCTTTACCGATGTTCATACCTCCAAAGGTGGGGTTAGCGGCAGTAGCATCACCGGTAATAATCGGCGGTGCATCACCCTGGTTTACCTTCAACGAAGTTTGTGTTGGACCCATAATAATGGTCTTATAGTCTGAGGAAGTTACCGGGTTATTTGCGCACGAGTAAAGTCCGTAGTTCTGCAGCATATATACGCGGCTCGCGGGAGCCATACTGTCTGATTGCATGAGAAGATACAGAGTATTCGTACCGTTAAATTCAATATCATCTTTTACTACGAGAGTATCGCCGCTTTGGCTCGAGACATACTGCATATCTTGAGCAAACACCGACGATACAAGAAGAAAAACCATAGTGAAAAGTAATTTTACACTTTTCATTTAGACCTCCTAGAATTAGTTGTTGTTAGATTATTTTTTGTGAATTACTCACGATTTTTTTCTTATAAATTTCTACACCTCCTTTTTTAGACATAATTATATTAAAAATAGACTATTAAAAAGTATATCTCAAATTCAACTGGAATATCGTCGGGGAATATAAAACTTGCGTTAAGTTTTTAGTTATTGGAGCACCCGGCCTCATTCTGTAATTACGATACGTACTTACTCCATTGTTAAAAATATTTACTCCATTCACAGCTAAGCTTAAACCATCAATAGGCAGTTGTTGCTTAATCGCAAAATCCCATCTATAATAGTTGCCGGTAAAGGAAGTCTCCTCAGGCCTGCTGCCTACACTGTTTAATAGATTGCCGGTCATGCTAAACGATATACGACCGGAGAAGCCTTTATAGTCAACACCAAGTGCAACGTTCACCACATCGTTTGCCTGCTGAATTAATCTGCCGACGTAAGTCGTATCTTCTGTGGTGAATACATCATGAACACGATGAGTAATTGGATCAATAACCCGCGTGTTTTTTAATCTAAGAATATTGTAAGCTGTATTTGATCCTGATTTTGTATAGTTTACATCTAATACAAGGGAATTTAAAGGAGCAGGCAAGTACCAGAAATTTGTCTGCCAATCAATTTCAATACCCCTTATAAAGCCGAGGTTCGGATTGTTTAAATTTAAAGCAATCTGTTGATACATTGGCACTGTAAACCCAAATCTATCCTTCAAAAACGCTGAGTCAGGGATAGGAGCATAATCGGCATATTGAGCACGATTCGCGTAGTATATATTTGTATTGTACATTTGATTTTTTAGTACTTTGTAGAATGCATCTACCGTAAAAAGACCTATATAATTATTGTGAAAGGTTGCAACAATATCAAAGTTTTGACCTGTGGCAGGTTTCAGCAAAGGATTGCCCAGTTCAATGTTGCCGTCATAGAAAGCAACTTTAGGAATAATTGCTGTATAATCCGGGCGTGAAATACCTGTTGAATAAGCAAGTCTAAGATCGGCCCAATCATTAACCTTATATTGGAGCTGTACATCTGGAAACACGTTGTTATCTGTCCGGTCCACGTTGAAGGCGCTATAGGGTATCTTGTAATGCGGGTTGAAAGGTTTCGTGGAGTCGTTAACAGTAATTGCAGGCGGGTTGCCTTCGGTACTAGCAGCGTCGCCATAAACAGTATGAAGTACGTACGTATACTGGGCATGGTAAATCATATTATAACTTTCGAAGCGAGCACCTCCGAGTACAGTAAGCTTTGGACCGATATTAAAGGTGCCCATGGCATAACCCGCTGAAAATTGTTCAGCACCTCTCCAATCATTTTTATAGCTGTCAGCGTACTGTCTGGGGACAAGCCAGCCTTGCTCCGACAATTGAAGCCAGGTATCATATCTAGTCCTATCTAATGTATACTTATAACCACCGTTGGTAAAATTATATAAATCACTTAGATAATATTTTCCTCTTTTAAAGTCATTATTCATGATCATCGGAAAACTCACCGGATTAGAAGGACTAACCCCAAGGTAAGCATTTGCGGCTGGATTTAAATACAAATCTTGGGCCCCATGGGCGTAATCCTCATCAATATTATTTTCACGTGTCGTTCTTAAGTACTTACCGCCGGCTTTAAATGTGACATTGATATCTTTAGTAAAGTTGACCGGTGCCGACACATCGAGGGATGCATTATATAAATGCTGATAAAACTGATTCCAGAGACTCGAAGGCCACCCTTGTATCGTTGCACCAGAAGCGTCTTCCGGGTTAAGATTGTCAAAGATTCCAAGGGCTTTTGTAAGCGTCATATTCTGTTGTGAAGTCTGAGAACTATAAGTAATTGCTTTGCCTGAACCATCGTAACCAAAGGGTGCAGTAGAATTGGCATTGTAAAATTGGTTCCAGCCAGCACCATTAATACCAGGTGCATATCCGAAAATAGTATATTGTTCTGTGGCAGAATGAGACAAGCTTAGAGCCACTTTGATATCACCGAAAGTATTTTCTGCCTGAAGAGCATTAATCCATAAGTCTTTTCCATATAAACTGCGGTCCGGTGTGAATAGCACCTGATTATTAGTAAAGTTGATCAAAGTATAATTATTCAGCTGATCTGTAACATTCCCGGCATAAGTATTTTGGAAAACAATTTTACCATTCGGAAGCCGATAATCCAATATAAGACTCCCGCCGCTGTTTTTTACAATATTGGAAGCATACTGATAGGTCGCAGCGGTAGATATGTAGGTAGCTTGACCGTATTCATTCTGGGTTGTTCCCAGGTATGACGGTGTGATGGAAGCTATTTGATTACCGCCATCAGTACGGTCCATATTTCCTTGCAGGAAAACGCCTAATTTATCATCAAAGAAACGCTGGCTAATGCTCGCCCAAAACTTATAGTTATCTGTCACACGATCTGAAGAATTGTAATCTCCCTGAGCCAGTACATCAAAATGAAGACCCGTTGGGGCTTCTCTTAATTTCAAATTAACCACACCTCCAAGTGTATTTGCATCCATATCCGGTGTAAGTGCTTTTATTACTTCAATGCCGGATAGCATATTTGATGATATAAAACCAAGGTCTGTTGCACGGTTATTCAAGTCGGTAGAAGGTAATTCAATACCATTTACCAGAACCTGATTCAATTTAGCCTGGATTCCACGGATAACAACCTGGTCCCCGTTCATAAGGGAAACGCCGGGTAAACGGCTGAGAGCAGTTGCCGCATTATCGTCAGGCAATTCACGAATTTTTTCTGCAGAGACAACATTTATTATAGTATTAGATGTTAGCTGCTGGTTTATTGCTTCACGCTGACCGACGGCTTGTGCAGTAACAACAACCGGTTTTCCTTCAATAACTTCACTTGGCAGGTCTATATTTAGCTCTAGTGTTCTGCCTCCAACCAAATTAATTGGCATTTCTTTCTGTCTGTAACCAATGTAACGAATTACCATGGTATATGAACCTGCAGGCACATTATGAATTCTGTATTTACCTTCCATATCGGTAGCAGCTCCCATGCTTGTACCTTGCAGCCAAACATTTGCACCATATAAAACATCGCCTGTAGTTGAATCTTTAACTGTTCCCTGAATTTGTCCTTTCCCTTCCTGGGCTTGCAGGAAGGTAGCGCTGATTAAAAGAATGGAAATAATTAAAAGGAATCGTCTCAATAGAATCATAGTTAAATCCTTTATTTTGTTATTAGTAAAATTTTTAGATATTATTTTCTTAGTTCAATCAATTATAAATATTCAAAAATTATCCGATATCCTGTTATAATGAAAAATAGAAGTGGAAAAAAGAAAAATTTTAAACTGGATAAATACACCCTATTGCTTGAAATATATTTGAATTCGGACTCTCTTATTAGTGTGAACAATTGAGACATAAGTTTAATTATCTTTGAATCGTTTCAATATATACAATATCCTTTTAATTTCATTGTAGAAAATAAGAGAAAAACGAAAAGTATAAACACCATTTTACGATTAAAATTAACCAATTTGCGCAACCATATTTTGATAATTATTTAATTAAAAAGAATAGAGCTAATTCTCCCTTTTAATTACTTGTTTGTCTAAACTAAGAAAAAAAGACATTCGGGTCAATGAAAATGTTATTCATTGAATTTTTTGAACATAAATTAATTTTTTAAAATTTCTGTAAAGTATTAGTCTTCGGCTTCTCTTTTTCGTTTCTCAAGGTTTCAGACATGATAATATTTATAAATTGACTTTGATTGTATTATTGGAGCATCGTGATAACAGATATCATTTCGGACACATTCGCCTAAAATATCACAGGGATCTTAGTAACTATGTTGCTATTTCAGCTGCGACAACTTCTCTATCAATGTGAATTAGCTCTTCATTCATCCTTTTTTTACTCGATAGCTGTAAGTTGCGCAACTATCCTTCAGTATCACTTCCTAAGAACCAGAAGGATATTTTTTTAATATTGAAGGCCTTGAAGATCTTTAAAAAGTTGATCCTCAAGGGTTGGTACCAAATGAATGAATGAAAAGAGAGATCTATCGAGAATACACAGAGAACCATAAAATCGGAAATATAACATCAATAAAAATTACTCTTCCACCAGGTTTTGCTGCACTCTCTGAACAATTGAAAGTTCATTAGAAGAAAATACCCTGTCGATGATCAAAATAAAAAATAATGCAGCGGTGACAAAGACAAAAAATGTCCCTTTAATTATTAAGAAGTATAATATTTTATTTAAGTTAGGAGTAATATGATATACCAATTCATCCGAAAAGAATCCCAAAATTAGCAAAGTATTTTTGCATCATTTCTTTGAATAAACGATTCATCTCAATATAAATTTCAATAAACAGCTAATATTAACATCGTATATTATAGGTAACTCATAATAGGTTTATTTCAATTATAATAATTTTTTATTGTATTAAAAAATTAATGATCACTTTTAAATGTTATAATTTTTAAATGGTTTAAAGAAATTTTAATGTTGGTCTTCAGCAGTGTAAAGTTAAAAGCTTTTTAGACTTTTATATAAAAGATAATTATAACAGAATAGCAGCCATAATGAAATTTTAACAAAATTTCCCCAATTTTAAAAAACCAATTATTTTATATTATTTCCCGCTATTTATATGGTATGTAAATTTCAATTATGGTTGAATTTTGCGTCTGGCTTTCAATATTGATTTTCATTTTGTACATGTCCGCAATTTTAAATGCAATTGCAAGACCTACGCCTGAGCCTTTCTGGCAGTTTCTATCACGATCAAACTGTCTTAATATTCCGATTTCGTTTATGTGTTCATTCCTGATACCCATACCTTTATCTGCGATCTTAATAGCATAGAATTCGTCAAGATTAAGAGATGAAACTGAGACAGATGTTCTGTCGGATGAAAACTTAAATGCATTTTCTAAAAGTTCTTTTATCAGAAATTCGAGATGCTTTTTATTTGCGTTTATAATTCCTTCTTCCAAATCTATGATTAAGTCATTCACCCGGCCTGCTTTTTCCGCTTCTGCCAATGCCAGCTTGGTAATTATTTCTTTGACTTTACAAGATTCAGCTGCATTTTCATTATTTATTTTTGCAGCATTTGAAGTTTCCAGCTGACTGAAAAGCAGAAATTTTTCAATCATATTCAGAAGCTCATACCCGGATGAATTTATATGACTGACCATCTCATGAATATCTTCTTTTTTTAACGCATTGATGTCTTCCTGTAGAATTTGAGAATAACCAAGTATTGAAACAAGCGGTGTTCTTAGTTCATGCGGGAGAGTTAACGAAATAGTTCTTAAAATATTATTTATCCTTTGATCCGAAACTCTCTTTTTTTGCAGTCTTAAATTAACTGCTGCAAGAAGATCTTCTGCTTTATAGGGTTTTGTTAAATAATCATCAGCTCCGATGTTCATACCGCTTCTAATATCATTCATATCAGTCCTTGCCGATAAAAAAACAAATGGAATTGATGATGTACCTGGTTCTTTCTGCAATTCTTTTAAAACTGCATATCCATCTGCCTCCGGCATAAGAATATCAGAAATAATCAAATCAGGGTAAGTTTGTTTTGCTTTTTGAATTCCGATTTTTCCGTTTTCGGCTTCATATGTTTCAATCCCCTCTTCGTTAAGTAATTCAATTAAATTTTTTCTTACTGAAGAATCATCTTCAATTACAAGTATCCTGTTCAATTTTTTATCTCCTGTAAATTTCTCATTATCTAAGAATATATTCGTTTTTTTTTTGCAGATTAAATATAAAAATGAGATAAAAGGTTAACAGGAGAAATAAGCGTTATTCATTCACAATAGACGTGCATATTTGTGGAAACAAAGTGTGTTTCCGCACTAAAAAGTATCATTAATTTTGCGGGTATTGTCCGCAGCTTTATATAAGTTGCAATTTAATATTTTAGTTTTACAGAAGGGAGATCATAAAACCGGTTTCTGAAATAGTATTGGGGGTAATGGTTATTTAGAAGATGCTAAAAACGGCGATGCTATATCGTTTTTTGTTAATCTTATCTCTACAGCATTTAAAAGTTCTACTATTTTAAATGGTTTGGTTAAATAATCATCTGCTCCAAGCTCGAACCCGTGTATAATATTATCTTTTTCAACTTTTGCAGATAGAAATATAAAAGGGATTTTCGATGTCTCTTTGTCTTTAATTAATCCGGATATTACCTCATAACCGTCCATTACCGGCATCATAACATCACAAATAATTAAATCAGGGTTAACTTCTTTTGCAAGGCTTAGTCCAAGCTCCCCGTTTCCCGCTGAAAAAATTTTATATCCTTCATTTTCAAGGATATCTATAATAACCTGCTGAATTGGTAAATCATCTTCAATTACTAATATTTTTTTCATTTTCCAAAGGAATATTTATCTGAAATGTAGTGCCTTTGTTTAATTTACTTTCCAGAATCAGAGTACCGTTGTGAAGATTAACTGCCCGTTGAGTGATCGATAATCCTAATCCTGTTCCATTAATATTCTCTATATTTGAACCGCGAAAAAAGGGTTGAAATAATTGTGTCTGATCTTCTTCCGATATTCCAATTCCTTCATCCTTAATAATAATTTCCAAATCTTTATCTTTTTTGTTGAGTGATAAATGAACTTTCCCTCCTTTGGGCGAATATTTCACTGCGTTGCTGAGGAGATTATTTATAATATGTCTCATTAATTTTTTATCAGCATACAATTCAATCAATTCACTGCTGAAATCGGTAATAAAAGTATGGTTTGGCCCGGCTATTAAATTGATCTCTTCCAGTATAGTCAGAACAATTGATACAATTTCTATTTTTGACGGGTTAAATATTAACTTTCCTGTTTCGGCCCTGTTTAAGGTAAGTACATCATTAATCATTTCGTTCATATATAACACAGAATTTTCAATTCTTCGCAGAGTATCCTGTTTTTTTGCTTCGGGCCATTTATTATTGTATCTCAGCATTAATTGAGTTGAACCAAGAATTGAAGTGAGAGGGGTTCTGAATTCATGTGATATTGTTGAAACAAATCTTGATTTAAGTTCATTTAATTCTTTTTCTTTTTCCAGAGATTGCTTAATATTTTCTTCAGCTTTCATTCTTTTGGTAACATCATTAAGAGTTCCAGATGTTCCAGCAATATCTCCATTCTTATCAAGTGTTAATCTTGCAAATACCTCAATCCATTTGAAACCGCCTTCTTTTGTCAGATAGCGGATTGTATGTCTGCAGTAATCTTTTTTCCGGTTAATTAAGGGTTCAAAAAGTTGTAAGTTTCTCTCCCGGTCTTCGGGGTGAACATAATCAAGAAAATTTATTCCGATGCTTTCCTTAATTGAAAATCCTGTAATCTCTTCCCATGCGGGATTCAGGAAAGTCCATAATCCGTTTTTATCTGTTTGAAAAATTACCTCTTTAATATTTTCGACCACATTTCTATATCTTTCCTCACTTTGTTTTAATGCGGTTTCTGCAGATTTTCTTTCCGAAATATCATTAAAGACAGCTAATAAATATTTTGGTTGTCCAATATCATGATTTACAAGAGCGCAGCTGATCTCAATAGGAATAGTCTGTCCGTTTTTCTTATAAACAAATAACTCCCCATTCCATTTATTGCCCGACAAGATCGCAGGAAGAATTGTCTCGTCCAGAATTTGCTTTCCATTATCATCTGTAAAGTCGAAAATCGATTTACCCAATAATTCAGTTTCATCTTTATATTGCCCCATAGTTACAATGCTGGGATTAATATATACAATATTGCTTTGTAAATCTGCCAGTAAAATTCCTGAAGGAGATGTTTCAACAGCCCTGCTGAGTTTTCTTATCTCTTCTTCATCATTCAATTGTTTTGTGATATCTCTGATAATGCTGCAAAGCATATATCCTTTGTTTGTTTTTATTGCTACCGGTTTAACGTTAATTATTTTCTGCGGTTTTCCTGGATTTGAAATTATATATTCCAGTTGTTGTTTCGGAACCTCACCGGTAGTCAAATTATTTTGAATATCCTCTTTTACTTTTTCGTAGTTTTCAAGCATTTTCAGATTAGGGATATCCCATAAATAATTTCCTAGCATTTCCCGGGCTGCAATACCCATAATCTCTTCATGCTTTTTATTCCATTCAATAATAACTCCTTCTTCATTAGTCAGTACTATACCGTTATCAAGATTTTCAATAATGCTTCTGAATTTTTGTTCACTTCTTTTTAAGGTGGCTTCAGCTTCAATCCTCTCAGTTATGTCCGATTGAATTCCAATAAAATTTTTTAGATTACCGCTCTCATCAAAAACCGGTGAAATAGAAAGTTCATTCCAGAATTTAGTCCCGTCCTTTTTATAATTAATAAGTACAACTTTGCACTCTTTCATTTTTGAGATAGCATCTCTGATAATTTTAATATCTTCTTTCAAAGTTTCAGTACCTTGCAAAAAGCGACAATTTTTACCAATTACCTCGCAGGCCTTATAGCCAGTTATTTTTTCGAATGCTTTATTGCAGAAAATTATTGGATTGTCTGTTTGATTCGGATCTGTAATGACGATACCATTCATAGCAAAATTGAGGGCACGGTTTCTTAAGAGGAGTTCGTTTATGAGAAGGTCTTTCCCATCTAAATATGAATTGTTTCCATTTGGGTTCTGCAGCATATCTAACCGAAAGTCAATATTATCAACTTATTACTATTGATTTATTTAATCAGAGCAAAAATATATCTTTTTTATTATCGATTTTTTTTTGAACGAGTTTAATGAAAATTACTAAATTTGATTTTTAACCATTGCTTTCCAAATTAATTTTGTAAAAAAAGAAAAAATTATTACTACATGATGATTGGTATGCCACTTTGACAATATTCATACGTGAAACATAGTGATTTTGACAGTATTCCCATGTTGAATTATGAAGGGGTTATTTCGGCTTTATAGAGGGGATGTAGCGTATGTGAAACATATGTGAATACTATAAATCTTCTTGTGCGTCAAAGTGACAAAACCAAACTTCAATTAAACGAATTCAAAACAAAAACGGCAAATAATTATTATAAACGGTGTTAGACTGAATCAGAAAAATTTAAAAGAGAGCCTGCTGGAATTGATGGTTAAATTGAGGAAAATTCATTGCAGGGCGGATTAATCCCGTACTGCAATGTTATTTAAACCATTTTTATAAAAGGGAAGCAGAAATAATATTAAAATTATCTTTTAAAAAATTCGCTGCTTACTTTATTCCATCCTGGTTCATCAAGACCTTCCAGTTCCCCGACATATATTTCACTATTTTCGTATTCACCTTCTTTTACCGGCTTGAGTGTTTTCTTCCTTATTTCCAGGAAATGTTCAATATCATCCTGATATAATGAGACTGCAGATTTACCGATCTTAAGTTCTTTTAATTCGTTATCAAGGTTCTCTGCATCAACCATGCAAATCCAGTTTGAACTGTAAGTAGTCACATTCAGTTTACTAAGATCATATTGTAAAGGTTTGTTGTTTTCCAGAACTTTACCGCTTACAGGTGAATTGAATGTAATTGTTTTTCCTCCTTGCTTTATTGTAAACAGGGGTTGTCCGCATTTTATATTCATGCCAAGATTCGGAAAATCAATTACGTCGATCTTTCCAATCATTTTTTTTGCAAAATCATCTATACCGATTTTTGCTTTACCATCCTGTTCCATACTTACCCAGCAATGTCCTGTAGAAATGAAAACTCCCCCTGGAATCGCAAAATCTACCAGCATTGAACTCTTTGCATCTGCAAGATGTGTTATATGAACTTTGGGACGCAGTTGCTTCTGTATTCTATCCTGCCTTTTAATTAGAATCTTCTTAACAAAAGCAAGCAATTCATCATCGGTAAATGGTTTTTGAACATAATCCATAGCGCCGTATTTCATACATTCAACGGCTGTTTCAACAGTTGCAAATCCGGTTATAATTACCACGTCAATATCAGGTCTTACGTGCTTAACATTTTTAGTCACTTCAACTCCATCCATTTCAGGCATTTTCAAATCCGTAAAAACAAAATCATAATGATGGGATTGAATTAATCCAATTGCTTCTTTACCATTTTCAACGGTATCCACAGTATATCCATCCAGCACTAAAATTTTCCTAAAACTATCGAGAATTACGGCTTCATCATCTACACACAGGATTTTTGCTACCGGATTTTTTACTTCAGCACGCTTTAGAGTTTTGGCTTCGTTACTGAAATCCAGCTTTAAGCTTTCAGTTAAAACTGCTTCTCTTTCTTTACGCGCTTTATTTTCGCTGATTCGTTTATTAAAGTGTCTTATCAAAATATCAGCGATAATAAAAATGATCACTGCTAATATAAAAAGTGGCATACTGTCTTCTCCTTTTTAGAACCTCCAAGATTAAGGTATTGTTTTAAGATATAACCCTTTAAGGTTCTTTCCAATTATTTGTTTTCCGTTTAATTAATAAAATTTTCTTATTTTTTAGTCTTACCTTAACCTTCGAGGGTTTACACAGCTGAATCCGAACCGATAACCTCGAAGATTGTCACCAACCTTCAGGGCTGTAAGCTTTTACAATCTATCAGAACTGCAATTAGTTAAATTTTTTAATTCATATTCACTATCCGAAGGTATTAACCTGTAAAACCATCCTTTGAAGTAGGGATCTTTTTCAATTAAATTATTATTATTTTTTAATTCTTCATTTACTTCAATTAACCTTCCGCTTACAGGTGATAATAAGGGATGAATCTTACCTTTAATATCTTTTAACGTAGCACAAGGATTTCCCTGAACAATTTCATCATCAGTATCGAAAAAATCTATTTCAGATAGATTATCAATAGTTTTTAAAAAAAGATCCGTCACACCAATTAAAATTGTACCCGAATCTTCCTGTGCAGCCCAGCTTGAATAACCAAGTCTGTAATATTTTGCAGGGCAGGGGACATATAAGATTGAAGTATCATCATTGCTCAATTTTTTTAAAGAGTTTTGAATCTCCAGATATTTCATACCTCTTGTGACTGAATTTATTAGTTCATCTGCGGTAAAGGGTTTTGGAATAAAATCTATCGCACCATTATAAAGGGATTTTACAGCATTTTCAACAGTGGAATATCCGGTGGTCATTACGACTGGTGATGAAATTTCGATTTTTCTCAATTCATCCAGAAACTTAAAACCATCAACGTCCGGCATCATAATATCGCAAACAATTAACCTGTAGCTGTTCTTTTCAAATTTGCCTAAAGCATCCTTTGCATCGATTGACCAATCGACACTATAACCTTCGGAAGAACAAATTTTAACGACGGCATCAATCACTACCTGTTCGTCATCGACAATTAATATATCCCATTGTTTTTTCATTATTACCTATTCAGCTTTAAAGGTAAACGGATTATAAAAGTAGTTCCTTTATTTACTATACTTTCAACATTTATTGTACCGTTATGATTATCAATTATTCCCCAAATAACTGCCAACCCCAGACCGGTACCTTTTTGTCCTTTTGTACTATAAAATGGTTCAAATATCTTAGACAGATTTTCTTTTGTGATACCGCATCCCGTATCTGATATTCTTACTTCGATGTATTCTTTAAGCCCGTCAATATCGACGGCCTCCCACTTTTGCCATGAACACTCTTTGGTTATGCATCCTTCAACATTTCCCTGTGAAGGCACATCCAGGCTGTAAACGGGAGCATCGCATTCAGGGCATTTTTTCCCCGCTTCAACTAATGAGATACCGCACTTCGGGCATACAACTTGAAAATCTTTTTTCCCTTGAAGATTAAAAGAAAGATCAAAGTGGTGTTTATTTCTCCCGTAAACCGGATCAAGGTTTACATATCCTTCATTCCCGTCGGAAATAATTTTTAATTTTATTGAAGGCATCCCGTCAATTTTAAATTCATTATCCATTAAATCATGCCGTTTGGGGCAAGTTGCCTTCTTGATATGTGTAATTCCATACGGAGATAATTTTAACAACGCTGTAGAGATTGTAATTATACCGCCTTTCGGACCAATTGCATCAGAAGCATTAACCAAGAGGTTTATAAATACCTGCTGCATCTGGTTTGAATCCAGGGTGGTTTCAGGCAAAGTTTTTTCAAGTTCTTTATTTAATTGAACATGATTAAGAGAAAGCTGATTTTCTACAACAGAAATTGCACGTCCAATAATTTCATTAATATTTACAAGATTTTTCTTGGGTACAGACTGCCTGGCAAAATCAAGTAAGCTTTTAACGATTTCACGGCTTCTTTTGGTTTCTCTGACAATCACTTTTAAATCTTCATTAATCTCAGGATTATCCTGTGTCTTTTTCAAAAGAAAACTGCTGTATGTCAGAACTCCGGTCAAAGGATTATTTATTTCATGTGCAACGCCAGCAGCTAACCTCCCAAGTGAAGCCATTTTATCCGATTGAAAAAGCTGTATTCTTGCTTCGGAAAGTTTTTGTGTCATATTGTTAAAAGATCTTGCAAGCATTCCAAATTCATCTTCTCTTTTGTCCTCAATGGTGTAATTAAGATTACCGGTCCCAACTTCATGTGTAGCATGTAATAGATCTTTAATCGGTCTATCAACCCATCTTTTTACAAAAAATCCTATGAGCAGACTAAGTGCAACCACAGCACTCAAAGCAAAAACGGCAGTATCTATTTCACCTTTTTTTATTTGCTCATCAACATCTTTTAAAGATATTGTAACATCAAGAACGCCTAAAACAGTCTGGCTTTTAGAGTGTGCATGACAATCAGCAGCCCAGCAGGAACGTTCATTATAAATGGGGCTTATAATTCCAAGGACTCTTGATGAATCCGGATTCAGCCTGAAAATTCGTGTTCTGTCCTTTATCGGCAGTCTTTCCAGCGGTTTGTTGGCGGCATGACAGGCGTAGCAGCTTTCAGCTTTTTTATCAACCATTTTCCCGATATCATCTTCATGAGAAGAGTAAATTATTTCACCTACCTTATTCAATACTCTTACATCATGAATTCCGGGCTGTTCCCCGATAGTATTTATAGTTGTATGTATTCTATCCCTTTGATTAAGCAGCATATCATAACGTGTACTATGCTTAACTGTTTCACTTAACTGATTTGCATGTCTTTCCACTTCAGCAAGGAGGGCATTGCTCTGAGAACGAATATTGTAGAAAGAGAATATTCCTATTATCAGGACAGCAGTAATACCAACAACAATTATTAACTTAATTCCTATTTTTTTTAACATAAGTTTCTTGTCTGGTATAGAATCATTTCTGAGTTAATTTTATCAAGCTTCCGGGTTTATCTTTCGGAAAATTTTTATCGTCATGACAACCATTACAACTTGGAGCAGCGGCAAAATTATTATCAATATGACAATCACCGCAATCAAGTGCAGAATGCGTTTCATTCAGTTTTAAACCGGTTACACTATGATCAAATAAATCAGCTTTAAAATCTTTATGACATGAAGTACAATTATTATCAAGCTTAATAAAATTATTGTTTACATGGCATTTTACACATTCAAGCTTTTCATGAAATCTGTTTAATGCCCAGCCAGCTGCTGTTTTATGGTTAAAAGGTTCACCTGTTTTATCAAGATGGCATTTGCTGCACTGATCATCTGCATGACATTTAAAGCAGGGCTGATGATGTTCAGTTTGTGATTTCTGAATTTTTATCGGCAGACTGGATGAAATCACTTTTGAATTGATTTCTTTATCGTGACACCTTGTACAATTTTCTTTCTGGTGGCAATTTACGCATTCTATTCCAAAAAGATTAGTATGCTGATCGTGGAAAAATGTAACTATTTTTCCTTTTTTATAATTTGTTTCAAATACTAATTTTTTAGGCTGTTCAACATTTGGGTGATCTTTCCCTTTTATTTTTGCTTCTTCCTTTTTTGCTGATAAGTCAGAAGAGCCTTTAGGGAGATGACATGAATTGCAGTCTGTAGAATGGCTCCATTCTTTGTGACAATTTATACACTGCCGGTGATAAGCAGCTTGAAGATCAGGTTTGCTTAAATCTTCTCTTTTTCTCTCAACATCATGACAGCTAACACACGACAAAATTGGTCCTGCAGTATTGTAGTGGTGGCAACCCCTGCAGCCGCCTGACATCTGAGACATTTGTGCATGAATTTTATGTGAGAATATAACCGGCATATATTTTTTAGAAAGGTCATCAAGCTTAACAGTTTCCGGTCCATCTTCAGGAGACTGATTAACTGTAATCATAAAATCTCTTGGGCAAGGATTTAAACAAGGATCCTGCTTGGTCGGAACATCGCATGAATGGCATGTCTTGCAATTTATTTGTTGAAGAGAATGATTTTTAAAATCATTGTTTACTTTATTATTAGATTTACTTTGAGCAAAAGTAAAAGCTGTTAAAAGCAATACTCCCCAGATAACCCCTCTCATATTTATCCTTTAATAGTATATTTAGTTGTTATAATATATTGTTTATCCGGCTGACTTATAACCGGGAAATTCATTACGATAATTCTGTAAATAAGAATTAATAAAGCTGCAAATCCTACTGTTACCGATATTTCTCCATATGAAGGGAAATATGAACCGAATGAATAGGGAGGTGTATAGGCAACAACAAAATTATTAATCCTGTTTAACAAAACACCAAAAATGACCAAAGATGAAGCCGTAAAAAGTAGTGAAGGCGTTTCTAAAACTTTTTTCGATAGAAACATTCGTAAAGGTATTATAATTCCGAACAATACTTCTATGGTAAACATTACACTTGCAGTGTTTATCTCAGTTAAATAAACAAAAGTTCCGCGAATTACCATATCACCGATTTTAAATGCTAAATAAATTCCTAACAGCGGTGCAACTGAATAGCCAAGCGGAGTTAATACTTCCATTTCCGGTTTTTGTCCGAATGATTTTGAAGCAATAATTGATTCGAAAATTACCATTGGGAATCCAACTGCAATTGCGGACAACAAAAAAAGTAAAGGTAAAACCGGAGTCTGCCATAAAGGATGCATTTTAGGGCCGGCTATAATCATTAATGTTCCTAGAGAAGACTGGTGAAGTGTTGATAGAACAACTCCAAGAATTATAAAAATAAAAATAATCTTCCCTAATCCTTTATCTAATATTCTCAGCAACTTTTCTAATGGTTTATTCAGGAAAGAAAAGTATTTTTTAAAATTTACTCTGCCTATAAAGCGTTCGGTTACTATAGGAAGAAATTCAATATAAAGAACAGTCACGTACATCATCACACAAATGCCAACTTCAAATAATGCCGAACTTCCATTCCACATAATTAAGGGATGCCAGATATAATACCATCTTCCAATATCAGTAAAAACACCTAACGCAACGAAGGTATATCCCAGCATTGCAGTTAATAGAGCTGGTCTGGCTATAGCGTGGAACCTTTCTCTATGCATTATATATACAAGTGCTGCACTTGTAAAACCGCCTGCAGCAAGAGCAACACCGGCAGCAACATCAACACCGATCCATAATCCCCACGGAAATTGATTATTCAGATTTGTTACAGCTCCTATTCCAAATAAAAACCTTCCTGCCAAGAATATTAAACCATTTACTGCGAGTACAATGAGTATAATGACTCCCGGAGTTAAGTATTTTTTCTTTACAGGGGCCGGTTTTAAATAAGTTTCAATCATTATTTTTCTCCCTCTTTCTCATTTCGCTTTTTAGCCAGCCACATTATACCTGCAAGCAATGCATACAGGGAGGCAGGGGGAACAAAATAAGCAAAAATGCCGTGCTGAATTGATTCGGAAACACCAGGAGCCGGTTTTGTCCCCAGGTTTGGGAATCCGAGCTTAGAGAAATCCTGTCCTGTTAAATACATCCATGAGGTTCCGCCGACTTCATTCTCACCGTAAATATAATTAACATATCTGTCAGGATACTTTTTAATTTTCTCCCTTGCAACTCTTATAAGTTCATTTCTGTTTCCATATGTTATTGCTTCGACAGGGCAAATTTCCACACAAGCAGGAAGCTTTCCAACTTTGGTTCTTTCAAAACAAAAGTCGCATTTTCTTATCTCAGGATTTAAAGCTTTATCATATTGAAATGAAGGTACCTGGAAAGGGCATGCAACCATACAATACCTGCACCCGATACACTTATTTGTATCCCATGTAACCGATCCGTTTTTATTTTTGGACATTGCTCCAACAATACATGCAGAAACGCAGGCAGGATGATCACAATGCATGCACTGGACTTTTACATTATATGGTATGTTTATATCTTTTACACTTTCATACTGGTTTACAACAGTAAGTGCCGATTCATCCGGTCTCCGCATTTTCTTAAATACAGATTTATCATCATAAGCATCTATACCAGGAGTTGGCAAATCGTGGGCTTTTTTGCAGGCCCATTCACAATTCCGGCAGCCGATGCATACTGTTGTATCGACAAGTACACCCATTCTATCTTCTGATAATATATTTTCCGGAGCTGCTTTTGCTGATTTAGTTGATACACCCGAAATTGATGCTGTAAGTAAGCCGGCTGTCTTTAGGAAGTTTCTTCGGTTTTGTTTTTCCATAAGTCCCCTAAATAATGTGTCCTTTTATTCATTTTGTATTTAATGGATGAGTTGAAACAATAAAGATAATATGAAAATTTTAGGTATAATTTTTTGATTAGATTCATATTTTACTTTATTTTTTCCCTTTTTAGCTCATACCCAATAATTTTTAACCTGATTTGACAAAAAGTAAGCCAATGAAAAGTATTGCATTCTTCAACAATTTCATTAAAAAAATTTTCATTATAAATAAAGAATTTTCAGCTATTCTTGCTTATTGGAAAAAACTATATTTATAATTATATATTAAATCATTAAACTCAAAAACAGAAAGATTTGTGTATGAATTTTCAACAATAGGGGTGATGTAATATTCAGCAGTAAAAAACTTCGATTTTGTTGAATATTTGAAGATTTTGATAAATTCATGTTTTGAGTGTTTAAGAATTCAACTAATATCTCCTTCCAAAAATAATCTTTTTCAACCGGCTCAAACCTATTTAAATGTTTATAAAATAATCAATTACAAGGAATACTAAGCCCTAAGTAATCTAACGGCATGTCAGTTGCCTAATTAGAAATGTCGAATTCAAATAAATATTGAGGAAAATAAAATGGTTGCACTATATGTTTTATTAGGTTTTATCCTTTTATTAATTATTGATGCATTTGTTATTAGAGCAGAGAAAAAATATCATCCAGCTTTCAAGAAGAAATATGAAATTATAGAAAATGTTGTCTTTGATAATATCAGTGTCGCAGTACCTGCAGATTCCTATATATCAAAGGGACATACCTGGGCTGAGTTGCTCGGCAACGGATTAGTGAAAATCGGAATAGACGAATTCGTCTTAAAATCCGTCGGCAAATTTATAGTTACAAAGATCTCAAAACCCGGTACATTAATAAAAAAAGGTGATCCTTTTATTGAAGCAAAGCTGGGGGAGAAAATCATAAGTCTCCGTTCACCGATTGATGGAACCATAAATTATATTAATGACAGCCTTATTGGTAAAAACATTTCTGATCCTTACGGAGAAGATTGGGGAGCAATAATATCACCGGTTAATTTTGATAAGAATGCTGCGTCCTTAAGAGCCAATGAAAATGTTGTGGAATGGATGAAGTCGGAATTCCTGAAATTAAAGAATTATCTGAAAGATAATGTTGTTCAGCACTGTCTTCTTCCCGAAAGTAATGTGCAGTTGGCAGGAGCAACAATGTTTGACGGCGGAAAAATTGTAGAGGGAGCAGTATCCCAGCTTAACCAGGAATCAATCAAAAAATTTGAGGATGAGTTCCTGAAGGTTTAGAAGGAATTAAGTATAAAGGTATATGGTATAAAGTCGTAGTTCCTTATACCATTATACCATTTACTCCAAATCCCTCGTATCAGTAAATTCTAATATCATAAGAAAGGCAGATATCAAAAATGCAGGAACAGATTGGATTACTCTTCGATGCTTCAGAATGTATAGGCTGCGGCAGTTGTTATGAAGCTTGTAAAAAAGAGAATGAACTCCCCGAAACCAATAAGGATTATCTCAAAGATCATTTATCTGATAAAACGTATACGGTTGTTGAGGAATATGGTGATATATATGCCAGAAAAATGTGTATGCATTGTAATGAACCTACATGTGTCTCGGTATGCCCTGTAGGCGCATTTGAAAAAACAAAATTAGGACCGGTATTATATGATGCTGATAAGTGCATAGGCTGCAGGTATTGCATGCAGGCATGCCCGTATAATGTACCAAGATATGAATGGGGTACTACAACACCAAGAGTCAGAAAATGTATTTTATGTTATAACAGATTGAAAGAAGGTAAATTAACGGCATGTGCCGAAGCATGTCCTGTTGAAGCGACAATATGTGGAAAAATGCCGGACATTATTAAAGAAGCAAAGAAGAGGATCAAAGAGCACCCGGATAAATATTACCCGCATATATACGGCTTGGAAGAAGCCGGCGGCTGTAATGTATTAATTATATCACCCGTTCCTTTTGAACAGCTTGGTTATTCTTCGAAAATACCGAAACAATCAATGCCGACTTTTACAATGCAGGCAATGGAAAAAATTCCGTCGGTTGTTTCAGTAGGAGGATTTTTCCTTACAGGAATGTACTGGCTTACGAAAAGGAAAAATCAGATAGCTAAAGAGGAAAAACTTAACTCGGGAAAAGGCAGATAAAATGAAAAAATTCTTTTCTAATATGACATTCTGGAAAGCAATAAGTATTATTATTGCGACAATTGGAATTTATTCCTTAATAATAAGATTCACTAAAGGATTAGGCGCATCAACACATCTTTCCGATGCTGTTCCCTGGGGATTATGGATCGGGTTTGACTTTATTGGGGTTGGTTTAGCAGCAGCGGGATTTACCATTGCAGCGACTTCACACATTTTTAATAATCATAAATATGAATCAATTGCGCGGCCTGCAATATTAACTGCGTATATCGGTTATATGATGGTTGTTGCTTTGCTGGTAATTGACCTCGGAAGGCCTGAAAATTTCTGGCATCCGCTGGTAATGTGGAATGTACATTCGGTAATGTTTGAAATTACTTGGTGTGTTATATGTTATTCAACAGTATTGACAATTGAATTTGCACCGGTAATTTTAGAAAAATACAAATTAACAAAACTGCTTAAAATTGTTAAAAAAATTACCATCCCGGTTGTAATATTCGGTGTTTTGTTTTCTACATTGCATCAATCTTCTTTCGGTTCACTTTATTTGATTGCACCGGCAAAAGTCTACCCTTTATGGTATTCTTCTTTTCTACCAGTTCATTTCTTTATCTCATGTATTGCAGCAGGACTTTCTATGATTATCCTGGAAGCATATTTATCTGCTAGAGCTTTCAACCAGGGATTAAATATCAGAATTCTTTCAGGATTAGGGAAAGGTGTATTGACTGTTGTAATTATTGAGTTAATTTTCAAATTTAGTGATTTAATCCTGTCGGGTAAAATGCCCCTGCTTTTTGCCCAGGCGAATGAAACATATATCTTTTGGCTGGAAATAATTTTAGGATCGGTAATTCCTATTTTAATTCTGACTCATCCTAAATATAAAGTTAACAGAACCGGGTTATATTTTGCTTCTATATTTACAATCTCCGGTTTTATTCTGAACAGAATGAATGTTTGTGTAACCTCTTTAGTAAGATCTTCAGGTTATGTGTACAGACCTTCATTTGAAGAAATCGGTATTACTTTATTCCTTTTACTGGTTGCTATGATTGCATTTAAGTTAGTTGTTGAAAACTTCCATGTTTTTGCGAGTGAAGATTACCCCAGGGAAAGCAGCAGGGAGTTAATAGCTCTTCAAAATAAACAACAAATTTTATCAAATGATTAGGTCTTAAGAAGATGAAAACAAATAACAACAATTTGCCGGGAGCATCCAGTGAAATAAAGTGTATCTGGATGACTTCACAACAGGTTGCATATAAATTATGCGATAAGGAGTTTGACTGTGAAAATTGTGAATTTGACAAAGCTTTCAGAAACCATTCGGCTAAAATGAATGAACAGCTATCAGAGAAAAATTCAGCAGCTTCTGATTTACTTGAGAATGTAATTAAAAGAGTGGAAGAAGAATTTTATGATGATAAACTTGTTTACTTAAAAAATCAGCTTGTGATCAAAAGGTTATTTGGAAATGCTTATTACCTTGGGATAAATCCCATCGTTCTTTACCTCATTGAAGAAGTAAATTCTATACAGGAATTTCCTAAAAATGATATTAAGAAAAACCAGGTAATATTTACTCTGAATGGAAACTGGGGTAAAAAGGAGTTTATTTCACCGATTAATATTTTAATTATTGGTAAAATCAGTATTAATCCAGGAAAATTTAGCGGGAACAAATGGCATTCTGTTATTTTGTTTAATGACAATGAAGTGGAGAATATTCAATTATCAAAAGATGATTGGATTGTAGAGAAAAACAATATTCTTTCCTACCTGAAACATCAGTTAAAAAATAAACCCGGTATCGGGCATAGTTTGATGGACGGAGGAGAACCTGTCCAATACCTTTATCAATATCTTGGTAAAAAAGAGTTTCTAAATCTTTTAAATGGAAATTTTAATTAGCCTAATGTCACATTAATATAATTAGTTGAATGTGAATCTATTATTATCTAAGTTTGTGTAAAGGTATGTTAGGGGAATCGAGATGACTACTAAATTATGGAATCGACTGAGCATAAGACTGATTGTTGCAATATCCATCATTCTTATTTCTATTCTGTCAATTTATACATACATATCCATTAATAACCTGGAAGGTTATTTAACACGTATCAGTGTTCAAAATGCTAATAATATCAGCGATTTGATAAAAAAATCAACACGCTACAGTATGCTTTTAAATAGACGCGAAGATGTATATCAGATTATTAACACCATAGGTACGGAGGAAGGCGTAAGGGGGATACGGATTTATAATAAGCAGGGAACTATAATCTTTTCAACAGATTCAACCGAGATTGATAAAAAAGTAAATGTAACTGCGGAAGCATGTATAGTTTGTCATAATTCAAGAGTACCGTTAAATACTCTTTCAAATCAAAACAAGATGAGAATATTTACCGCCGCGGATAAAAAAAGGGTATTGGGCTTAATAAATCCTATTCATAATGAAGAAGATTGCTCTTCAGCAGCCTGTCACGCGCATTCGCCCAAAATACAATTCCTCGGTGTATTGGATGTAATGGTTTCACTGGCTCCTCTCGATTCAATAAAAACCGAAACTGCAAAAACAACTATTATAAATTCCGGTATTATCACGATTGTAACAGCTATCGCTTGCGGTGCTTTTATAATTTTATTAGTAAACCGGCCGATGAGAAAATTATCTAAGGGAATTGAAGAAGTGGGCATGGGAAATCTTGATTATAAAATTCCTATTAATTCACAGGATGAGCTCGGTAAAGTAGCAAAGAGATTTAATGAAATGTCTTCAAGACTAAATGAAGCATATGAATCGATAAAAAATTGGTCAGAAACATTAAATGAGAAAGTAAAGGAAAAAACCGAAGAGCTCAAAAATATTTATAACCAGGTAAACCAGATAGAAAAACTGGCTTCGCTTGGTAAGCTTTCTGCAACTGTTGCTCATGAGCTTAATAATCCGCTGGAAGGGATTTTAACTTATAGTAAACTTATTTCAAAAAAATTAAAAAAAGCAGATGCAAACGGAGAGTATTCTCAAATAATAGAATATTTACAATTAATTAGTGATGAGTCATCCAGGTGCGGTAAAATAGTAAAAGATCTCCTTCTTTTTTCACATAAAGAAAACAGCGAATATCATGACGAAAATATTAATTCTTTGATGGATAAGAGCATAACAGTCATTAACCATCATCTAGATATTAATAAAATTACTCTGATTAAAGAATACTCCAAAGATAATATGATGATCTCCTGCAACGCACATAAAATCCAGCAGGCATTTATGGCATTATTAATTAATGCGATAGAAGCCATGCCGAACGGAGGGAAAATAACTGTAAAAATTGATGAAACTGGGGATTATGCAATTATCAGGATAGCAGATGAGGGAACCGGAATTTCAGAAAAAGATCTGCCTCATATTTTTGAACCTTTTTATTCAACAAAAGAAGCACCAAAAGGAACAGGGCTTGGATTGGCGGTAACTTACGGTATTATTAATCATCACTATGGAATTATAAAAGTTGAAAAAACTTCTTCAGACGGAACTATATTTAAAATCGAACTACCCAAAATTAAAAACTCTTAACGGGGATTATTATGAACGGTAAAGAAAAAATCTTAATTGTGGATGATGAAAGAATTGTCAGGGAATCATTGCTTCATTGGTTTGAAGAAGATGGTTATGATGTTGAAGCAGCAGAAGATGGTGAAACTGCTTTGAAGATGTTTGATAAAAATAAATATGATCTTCTGCTTGTTGATATGAAAATGCCCGGCATCGGCGGACTTGAATTGTTGAAGAAAGTGAAGGAAATTGATAAAGAAACGATTGTAATTCTTATTACTGCTTTTGCATCAGTTCCTTCCGCAATAACTGCTCTTAAGGATGGCGCATATGATTACGTTACTAAACCGGTTGATCCTGATGAATTGGCTCATCTTGTAAAGAAGGCACTTGAGCAGAAAGCTCTTAAACATGAAAATATTCAGCTTAAAGAAAATATTGAAGAGATCATTAAGCCGGATAATTTTATAGGTGAAAGTCCGCAAATGAAAAAGATCTTCGAGCTTATTCATACTGTTGCTCCAACGGATACAACTGTTATGATTAGGGGTGAAAGCGGGACCGGAAAAGAATTAGTTGCAAAAGCAATTCATATTAATAGCAAAAGAAAATACTTCCCGATTATCCCGGTTAATTGCGGAGCAATTACCGAAACTCTGTTGGAAAGTGAGCTGTTCGGTCATGAAAAAGGAGCATTTACCGGTGCTCAATTCAAGCGCAGAGGAAAATTTGAAATGGCTGACGGCGGAACAATTTTCCTTGATGAAATCGGCTCCATTTCTCCTAAAATGCAAATTGAACTTTTAAGAGTGATTGAAACCAGACAGTTCAGCAGGGTAGGTGGAAACCAGTTAATTAATAGTGACTTCAGAGTTATTATTGCAACTAATGAACCGCTTGAAGACCTTGTTAAACAGGGGAAATTCAGGGAAGATCTTTATTACAGATTGAATGTTTTTTCGATAGTAGTTCCTCCATTAAGGGAGAGAAGAGCTGATATACCTATTCTTGCATATTATTTCCTTAATAAGTTCACTACAGCAATGAATAAGCCGGTAAAGAATATTTCAAAGGAAGCGATGGATTTTTTAACCAATTATGATTGGCCGGGCAATGTACGTGAACTTGAAAATGCGATTGAACGTGCGGTTGTTATCGGAAAAGAAAGCAGCATTCATGTTGAAGATTTGCCGTTCCATGTTTCAAATAATATTGTAAGTGAAAATGGTGAAAAATCTTTAGCATCCATGGAATCTAAATATATCCTGCAGGTTCTCATTGAAAACAACTGGAATATTTCGAGAAGTGCAACTATTTTGGAGATAGACAGAGTAACGTTATATAACAAAATTAACAAATACGGCTTACGTAATAAGAACTAGTTAAAATGGGAACAGATGGATATAAACGTTGTTCCAATTCATCTATCAAATTCGGCTCTCCTTGAAGAAATCCTTGCGGAACTTTCTTATAAGTTTAATTGCAGGATAAATTTAATAGAATTGGAAATAAATATTGAGCCGGCTTTTTCTATAGAAAGAAAACAGTTCTTTTCTACTCAACTGCTTGCGAACGCGATAAACCTAACCGGAAATCTTGATGGGAAAGTACTTCTGCTCACTGAGTTTGATCTATATGTACCCGCATTGACATTTGTATTTGGTGAAGCGCAGTTAAATGGAAAACATTCAATCGTGTCGTTATGCCGTCTTCACGAAGAATTTTATTCAGGTGCTTCAAATTATAAGCTGCTTTTTGAAAGAGCATTAAAAGAAATACTCCACGAGCTAGGGCATAATTTTGGTTTGAAGCATTGTCTGAACTGGGATTGTGTTATGCACGCTTCCTTAAGTATTGAAGAAGTGGATATTAAAGGGGATAAATATTGTAAAATCTGTGCTGCAAGTGTGGAAGGCTATAAGGGTTTGTAGGTCTTAAAAATAAATTATATAAAAGAATATAAAACATATTTTACTAATATCATTTCAGTTATTAATTCAAAAGTCAAAAATAAAAAGTTAAAAAAATTTGTAAATTTTCGTTAAATAATTTAATATTTGTTTCATATATTCAAATAATTTTAAAATATTAAGATGACAAAAAGTAGCAGCAGGAAAAATTTTCCAATAAATACATTAGAATTTCTAACAAAACTTTCAAAGAATAATAATAAAGAATGGTTCGAGGAAAACAGGGAACTGTTTAATAATGATTTCCTGCAGCCTGCATTACAGTTTGTTGTTGATCTTGGTGAAAAGCTTCGGACAATTGCCCCGGACATCATGGCTGTTCCTAAAATTGATAAATCCATTTTCCGTATCCATAGAGATGTAAGATTCAGCAAAGATAAATCACCTTATAAAACTAATCTTGGTATTTATTTCTGGGAAGGTAAACGAAAAAAAATGGAATGTTCGGGGTTGTATTTCCATATCGATCCAAAAACATATTTTCTCGGTGCCGGAATGTATATGCTGTCAGGTGAATTACTTAAAATGTACAGAGAAAAAGTATATGATCCGGTTTTAGGAAAACAATTAAATGATATTGTTAAGAAAGTAAGAAAAAAAGGGAATTACAGTATAGGCGGCAAAACTTATAAAAGAGTTCCTAAGGGTTACGATCCTGAATATCCATATGCAGATTATCTACTATATAACGGATTTTATGTATTTCATGAAGGCAAAAACATAAATGATATGATAAAAGATCCTGTAGAGTTTTCATTTAAAATTTATAAAGATATGCTTCCTGTTCATCAGTGGCTTGTTAAGAATCTGGTTTGATATTAAGAACCATTACAATTGTAGCTGATATTGAATATAAATTATTAACAAGTAAGAATTCATATTTATTAATTTTCATCTCAAATAAAAGTAAATTTTAAATTTTTCTTTGGAATTCATAATCCCTGCCTAAATAAACTTCAGATTTTCTCCCTAACTTTTTAGTTTTGCCATTATATAATAGTAAGTAAACATATTCTAATTTCAATTGATTTTTTAGGAGTATGTATCTATTTTACTTATCTTAATTATTTTTATTATAAAGTTTCGGAGTAGGGTATAATTATGGCTATGATGGCCAAAATGAGAAGTTTAGCACCTGCTTTTATCTTAACAGTAGGTGGCTTGTTTGTCCTTTTTATGGTAGTATCATCTTCTAATGTAATGGAAGCCTTAGGGGTTAGGACAAATAATGTTGGGTCGGTTAATGGTGAAAAAATTAGCTACAATGATTTTGCAAAAGCAGTGGATCAACAGCTTGAAATACAGAAGAAGCAAAGCGGGAAAGATGTTGACCAGGACAATATGGATGAATTCAGAGATCAGGTCTGGCAATCATTAGTTAATGAAACGCTTGTTGCTCAGCAAGTAAAGAAATATGACATTACTGTTTCAAACCAGGAGATAAGAGATATCATACTTGGTGATAATCCTCCAGAATTCCTAAAACAAAATTTTATTGATTCTACAGGTAAATTTAACAGAGCCATGTATGAAAATGCCCTTTTCGACCCAAGAAATAAAGATATATTAATACAAGCTGAAGAATATGTAAGACAAACACGGCTCCGTGAAAAATTGCAGAGTATGCTTTCTGCTTCAATTACAATTAGTGACGGGGAAATATTAAGAACTTTCATCGATAAGAATACAAAAATAGATGCTAAATATGCTTTAGTTAGTTTAACTCAATTTCCGGATTCAATCTTTAAAATTTCCGATAGTGACTTGAAAGAATATTACAATGATCATCTCGATAAATATGAAATTAAACCGCAGAGAAAACTAAAATATGTCCTTTTCTCTAATGAACCCACAATCAAAGATACTGAAAGAGTAAAACAAGAGCTTTTAAACGTTAAGAAGAAGATAGATGATGGGACATTAAAGTTTAAGGAAGCTGTTAATTTGTATTCATCAGTTCCTTATGCAATAGATACATTAAGCATTTCAAAGTTCAGCTCAAATGCTGCAGAATTAATCTATAAGTCTAATTCAGGTGTTGTAGGACCGGTTTTAACCAATGAGGGTTACTCGCTTTATAAGATTGATGGAACTATCGCCACAAATCAGACTATGGTTGATGCTTCTCATATTTTAATAAATCAGTATGGAAGTGACCAAAAAAATTATGAAGAAGCAATGAAACTTTATAAAGCTTTAAAAGAGGGTGCTGACTTTAGTAAATTGGCCAAAGAGAAATCCGGTGATAGAGGAAGTGCTGCAAAAGGGGGGGATTTGGGCTGGTTTGGAAAAGGAGCTATGGTTCCTGAATTTGAAAGAGCTGCTTTTAACGGTGCGGTTGGCGTAGTTCAGAAGCCTATTAAAACTAATTATGGTTATCATATTATCCGGGTTAACGGGAGGACTAACAAGGAATTTATTGTCGAAAAACTTGTTGAACCGGTAAAAATTTCACCTACAGCAGTTGATGCAAATTATAATGCTGCGCAGGATTTTTCTTATATAGCAAAGAAAAATGATTTTGATAGTGAAGCAAAATTAATGAATTACAAAATCAGAGAAACTCCGGATTTTTATATATCATCTGTTATTATCCCGGGAATTGGCATGAGTAAAGCTTTAGTTGATTTTGCTTTTGATAATGATTTAAATTCGATAAGCGATGCCTATAAGGTAAAGGAAGGTTATATAGTTGCAGAAGTTTCTCAGGTAATTAAAGAAGGAGTGAGATCTTTTGACGAAGTCAAAAATCAAATCAGACCACTTGTTCTTAGCCGGATGAAATATGAAAAAGCACTTGAAACAGCCAAGAACATAAAAGCAAAAATCAATGGAAATTTAAATGAAGCTGCTTCAATAGATCCCAAGGCAATTATTGATACTACCGGCTGGTTCTCTGCTGCCGGACCTGTCCCAAAAGTAGGAAGAGATTTCGGTTTTCTTGAAGAAGCTAAAATGTTGAAGCTGAATACAGTTTCAGAACCCGTAAAAGGAAATCGCGGTTATTATTTAATTAATGTTTCTTATAGAACTCCTTTTGATTCTTCGGCATTTGCTATACAAAAAAACAGCATAAGAAATCAACTCATGGATCAAAGAAGACGCTCTTTCTTTAATGATTGGATAGCTGAGTTAAGAAAAAATGCAGATATTGTAGATAAAAGATATTTATTCTATAACAGATAATTAAATTTAGTTTTTAATAAATCCCCAATTTGAACTTACGGGTAAAAATTGGGGATTTTTTTTGTACTTTGAATTTTCAATCTTATAGTCTGAACTATGTATAATAATGATGAAATACCTAATTATTTTTATTTTATTTCTGTCAGCTTCAGCCAGTGCTCAATATAGCGATAAAAATTTTGGCATAGGTTTGAATTTTGTATACACAACTAATGCAAGGATATACTTAACTCCTAATTCATCAAATCCCGTTGAAAGAAACAGCTATTTTGGCTTAACTGATATATTTAATCCTGGTATAAATATCAGATATAAGCTGGTAGAAAATGTTATGTTGGATTTAAGCCTGGAATATATGCAGAACACTGCAACAGGCAATAATGAAAAGGTAATTACAAATACCGGCTTGAAATATATTAAGGTTGAAGATGGTTTCAGGTTAATACCGATAGAATTGTCTGTATATTATTTAATCCCTTTTTCAACAGAGAAGTTTAAATTTTTGATGGGCGGCGGTGTAGGATATTATTACGGCAGTATGATAAGAAAATTCGGTAATGCGGAAGTATCAAATGTAGAAAGAAATTCAGCTTATGGTATTCAGGTTGCAGTCGATGTGAATTATCTTTTGCTGGAGAATATAGCATTTAAATTAGAAATGAAATTCAGAGACCCTCAATTTATTGTCAGAAGCAGATATAATGAACGGCAGTATAATTATAACGGTACAAAAGTAACAGTTACGAGACAAGAATTTGATTCTAAAATTGATATAAACGGGGTTGCATTTGTCCTGGGAACTGTTTTTTATTTTTAATCATTAATTTTAATAAATAATTAAGTTTTACATATTCCGGAAATTGTAAAGATAAATATTCTCAACTCTTTTTGTTTTATTCTTCTTTCCATTAATTTTATAATTATGAACAATAAAATTGTGTACCTCGCTGGTTTTATGGGTGCCGGGAAAAGTACTGTGGGACCCATTTTGGCCAACACTTTAGGGTGGGATTATTATGATCTGGATAAGGTTATCGAAGAAAGACTTGAAAAAAAAATAAAAACAATTTTTGAGGAGAACGGAGAGCCGTTTTTCAGACAGGTAGAAAGTGATGTCCTTAGAGAACTTTCTCATGGGAGTAATGTAATCATTTCACTCGGGGGAGGTACTATTGTTAACCAAACTAATCTAAATATTATTAAAGATACAGGTAAAATTATATATCTGAAAGCATCGATCGATTCAATCTATAAAAGAGTGGCGTTTAAAAGAGACCGGCCTAACCTGATAATCGACGGAGAAGAATTTTCCAGGGAAAAATTAATTCAGAAGATTAATAATTTATTTAATGCCCGTGAAAAATATTACAACCAGGCGGATCTTACTATTGATACCGATAATATATCCATAGGTGTTACAGTGGATAAGCTCGCAAAAATAATAAATGATAAATTTTAAATTAATAAGGATGTTTAGATTTGAAAAAGATTAAAGTTAAACTTTCAAAAAACTCCTATGATATTATTGTAGGTAAAAATTGTTATTTAAATATAGTTGAAGAAATTAAAAAGCTGGGATTAAATAAAAATATATTAATTATCATCGATAAAAATGTAAAAGAATATTGGGAAGAATATATAAAGAAGCCGTTCATTAATTATCAAAATAGAATTGAATATTATTTTCTTAAGCCGGGTGAAAGTTCAAAGTCATATATAGAACTAAACAGGATTTATTCTTTTCTGCTGGACAATAATTTTGGCCGTGATACTTTGGTTTTGGCAATTGGCGGCGGAGTAACTGGTGATTTAGGCGGTTATGTTGCATCTACATTTATGCGGGGTGTTCAATTAGTGCATGTTCCTACTACTCTTCTGGCAGCAGTGGATAGTTCGATTGGAGGAAAGACAGGTATAAATTTTCATTCAAAGAAAAATATGATAGGTACTTTCTATCAGCCGGAATCTGTTCTTATCGATACTAATTTTATTTCTTCTCTTCCGCGAAAAGAAATTACATCAGGTCTTGGTGAAATAATAAAATATGCATTTTTATCAGATGATGATTTCTTTGATTATTTAAAAGAAAATATTGATAAAGTTTATCATAATGATGAAGCAATTATTAATAATTTAATTTTAAAATCTGCTTTAATAAAAGCATCAGTTGTATCACAGGATGAAAAAGAAGCCGGATTAAGAAAAATACTGAATCTGGGACATACTTTTGCTCATGCAATAGAAAGTGATCTTAATTTTGGAATAAAACATGGTGAAGCTGTAATTGCAGGTATAATCTCGGCTCTCTATCTTGCAAATAAGACAGGAATCCTGAAAAAAGATAGGATGCGTGACTATCTATCTCTCCCATTAAAAATACATTTACCTCCATTACTTCAGAATCTCAATGAAAAGAACATGGTTAATATTATGCAACTGGATAAAAAAAGCAGAAATGGTGAGATAAATTTTGTACTTATTTCTGAAACGGGGAATATTTTAATTGATGTTAAAACAGGTGAAAATAATATTCTCTACTCAATTGAAAGAATGAAGAAGGCCGTAAATAGTTAATATCTCTTTAGAAATCGGTTTAGGTATATTTATATAAACTAATTAAATCGTGATTTATATTATCTGATAAGTTAAATAAAAGATGTTATTTAAAAGAGGAAAACTGTCGATTCTTTGAGGGCATAAAGAATCGACAGCTTGTGTGTCATTTTGTGGAGGGGTGCTATGCTTAAACTATTTTCTATTTCGTATAAGATTTATCAATAGGTGTGCCACTATTTAATAATTGAATTTTCTGTGATTTTGAATTATCTTGTTGTTTACCGGTAAAACTTACTAATGCTATTCTTTTTTTACCGGAAACTAATTTTTGTAATAAAAATGAATGTTTTTAATTATATTCGCTTTAAAAGAGGAACTGCCGAAGGGTTGCTACGGCAGTTAGAGTGTTATAAGGAGAGGTGCTATGCTTAAAAAGTTATAATAAATATTACAAGCATTGTGCCAAAGAAAAAAATACTATTTTGAAGCGAAAATAAATCAATTTATTAAGTACTAGTTTTTAAACTGAGACATAGGAACCAAGATGATCGATTTTGATGTTCAACTGGATTATAAAGAGGAAATATTAAAATTAAAAAAAGAATTAAACGCTGTTATTCTTGCACATTATTATCAGGAATCAGAGATTCAGGACCTGGCAGATTTTGTCGGAGACAGCCTTGATTTATCAAAAAAAGCCAAATCTGCTACTGCTGACATAATTGTCTTTGCCGGTGTCCATTTTATGGCAGAAACCGCAAAGATATTAAACCAAAATAAAACAGTTTTGCTCCCGGACCTAGAAGCAGGATGTTCATTAGCAGATAGTTGTCCGGCTGTATTATTTAAATCTTTCAGGGAGAAATACCCTGATCATATTGCAATTTCTTATATAAACTGTTCAGCGGAAGTAAAAGCTTTAAGTGATATTATTTGTACATCCAGTAATGCAGAAAAAATAATCAATCAAATTCCAGAAGAAAAACCAATACTTTTTTCTCCTGATAGAAACCTTGGTAAATACCTGATAAAAAAAACCGGTCGGGATATGTTATTGTGGGATGGAAGCTGTATTGTACATGAGACTTTCAGTGAAAGAAAAATAATAGAGCTAAAGACAGAATATCCTGAAGCAAAAATAATTGCTCATCCGGAATGTGAAGATATAATTTTAAATCGGTCGGATTTCATCGGTTCAACCAGCAAGTTATTGAGGTTTATTAAAGAAGATCCCGGGGAAATTTATATTGTAGTAACTGAACCGGGTATTATTCACCAGATGGAGAAGATATCCCCATCTAAAAAATTTATTCCGGCACCACCCGAAAAAAACTGTAATTGTAATGAATGTCCGTATATGAGATTAAATACACCGGAAAAGTTATATTATTGTATGAAAAATAAAACTCCGGAAATTATTATGAATAAAGAGTTGATGGAAATGGCTTTACTGCCAATAGAACGGATGCTTGAAATGAGCTAGGACTTTTTAAGAATTATTTTGAAAATTGTACCTTCACCAGGCGCTGAATTTTTAACCATGATTCTTCCGCTATGGTATACTTCTATGATTCTTTTTGAAAGACTTAAACCCAAACCCCAGCCTCTTCTTTTAGTGCTGTAGCCGGGCCTGAATACATCTTTTCTTCTTTTAATTTCTATTCCTTTGCCGTTATCTGATACATCAATTTCAACTTTATGTTTAAAATCAATTACACTTATTTTTATTTCCCCGTTTTTATGGTCAATTGCATCCAAAGCATTTTTTATCAGATTCTCAATCACCCATTCAAACAATTCTGAATTCAGTGCTGCAGTAGTATATTTATCTCCTTCGATTTTAAGCTCGACTTTTTTGCCTGTCTGCGGAAGTCTGCGCTGGAAGTAATCCACTACCTTTATAATTTCATCATAAACAACCTTTTCTTTAATTTCCGGAATTGCACCGATCTTTGAGAATCTTTGAGTAATTTTATTCAGTTTCTCTACATCATTAGTAATTTCCTCAGCAATATCAACAACTTTATCGGGATCATTATAATTGATTTTTAATATTTCAATCCAGCCCATTAAACTTGAAATCGGGGTACCGAACTGGTGGGCGGTTTCTTTAGCCATACCTACCCAGATATTACTTTGTTCACTTCTTTTAATATTACTAAACCCTAAGTAGCCTACTATAATAAAAAGTGATGCAATAAAAATTTGCAGGTAAGGATAAAATTTCAGCTTTTGGATTAAATCGGAATCGCCGTAATGAATTTCATTTATTATTATTGAATCATTATAAGTTACAAATATCGGTGGATGAAGAGCATCCATCTCTTTTATTCTTTCTTTAAAAAATTTTTCGAGATCTGTTTTACTAAGTGTAGGATCATATTTTACATTTCTAATATTTTTAATATCTGATTTGACATTGAAATCGACATTATTTTTTGCATCAGTTAGAATTAAAGGGAAATCTATCGGTTTGATAATATTGTCAAATAAGAAAGTCAGGTCAGCATCCGTTTGCGAGGCATTTGCAACATATTCTATCCCTTTGGCATATAATTGAACAATTTGCCTCTCTTTTTCCTGAAGGCGCTGTACAAGGTTCTGGGTATAAAATAATGTACCGCCTGCAATTACAATTGCAATTACTATAAGAAATATTTTAAAATTTAATGAAGCAGGTCCACCTGCCATTTTCATAATTGCACTCTCATTGTACAGTGGCTTTTATTAGAATAGATTTTATACAGGTATTATAATAAATGAAATTATTCAAATGTTAAATAGAAATTGTTACCCCTTAACTCTTAATGGACAAAGAAAGTCTGAGTCCTGTTGGGACCAACAGAAATAATATTAATTTTAATTCCTGCATGTTTTACCAAAAAGGCCAGATAATTTTTTGTCTCTTCCGGTAAATCCGAATAAGATTTACAGCCGGAAATATCTTTTTTCCATCCCGGCAATGTCTCATAAACAGGATTAACATCAATTAATTTATTTACATCTGTAGGGAATGATTTAAGTCTTTTACCGTTTACTTCATAACCGATACAGACTTTAATATCATCGAATACGCCTAAAACATCTAACTTTGTAATTGCAACGTAATTAATGCCATTTATCATTGCAGAATATTTAACAAGGAAGGCATCAAACCATCCGCATCTTCTCGGTCTTCCTGTCGTGGCTCCATATTCGGCACCGGTTTTTCTTAATTTTTCTCCTACCTCATCCACTAATTCTGTTGGGAAAGGACCATTGCCAACCCTTGTTGTGTAGGCTTTTACAATTCCGACTACTTGAGTTATTTTATTCGGCGGAATGCCTGTGCCAATACATGCGCCGCCCGATGTAGGGCTTGAGGAAGTAACATAAGGGTAAGTTCCGTGATCAACATCCAGCAAAGCGCCCTGCGCACCTTCCATTAAGACAGATTTTCCTTCATTAATCGCATTATTTAAATAACTTGGAACATCCTTCACATATTTATCTATAGTTTTATCAAATTCCTGATACTCTTTTATTATAGCTTCAACATCAAGTTCATCATGATTATAAACTTTTTTCAAGAGGTTATTTTTTTCGGTTAAATTAGCTCTTATTTTTTCTTCAAGAACTTTTCGATTTAAAAGATCAACTATCCTGATTCCTTTACGGGCATATTTATCAATATAACAAGGACCAATTCCACGCCCGGTTGTTCCGATTTTATTTTCACCGCTTTCGCTTATTGAGTCTAATAGCTTATGGTAGGGCATTATTAAATGAGCATTATGACTTATGAAAAGTCTGCCGTTTACTTTTATATTATTTTTTTCAAGAAGTTCAATTTCCTGCAGAAGAGCAGAAGGATCAATTACAACACCATTCCCGATCACACATATTACATTTTCCCTTAAAATACCTGAAGGGATAAGATGCAAAATAAATTGTTTATCACCGATTTCGACGGTATGCCCTGCATTTGCGCCTCCCTGGTAGCGGGCAACAATATCAACTTTTTCACTCAGGATATCTACAATTTTCCCTTTCCCCTCGTCCCCCCATTGGCTTCCAACTAAAACAGTAACGTTCATATTTTTCCCAGATTTAAACTTTTATATTAAGCAAAATAAAACTCCGAATAATCATCCGGAGTTGTGTTAAATTAAGGAGTGTTAAAATTAAATTATGATGCAGAAAAACTATTAGCTGCTTCATCAACGCTATTATAGTACTCAAAGATTGTAATCAGCTTGGTAATAACAAGCAGACTTTGAATCTTATCGGTAACATTAGCCAATTTTAAATTACCCTCAGCTTTTTTCATAGTAGTTAATCCTCCGATCAACATACCCAGCCCGGAACTGTTCATAAACTTAACATCGTGAAGGTCAACAATAATATTCTTCTTCCCTCCATCAATATATTTATGCAGCAATTCATTAAATTCTTTTGTGTCGTCACCACCCATCACATTTCCCTTTAATTCAAGCACTACTGCGTTGTATTTTTCTGCGGTTTTAACTCTCATTATTAAACTCCTTAAGTTTTCGGTTAAATTTAGTTAGTTGAATATTCTTTTGCAAGCAAAAACGGACTTTAGTAAAGAAAAATAGAATAATTTTTAAAAATTAGATCTTTTATTCGAATGAATTTTAACTAAAAGAGAACTATTTTATTTATTATTTTTAAATATATGACCTGTAAATTTACGAACTCTTACAATTTATTTCTATGCAAATCAAAATTAATGTATGATATGGAACAATTAAAAATCATAAACGTCTAAAAAAATGAAACTCAAAAAAAAGAAAGAAGAATTGCAGAATCCACAAATACTAAGTTTAGATGATGATTTTTCACTAATTAAAAGATTCATTGATGGTGAAGAATCAATTTTTAGAATTATAGTTCAGAGGCATAAAGAAAAAGTAAGAAATATTATATACCTGACATTAGGTACAAACGGTGATGTGGATGATATTGCGCAGGAGGTTTTTATTACTGTTTATAAGAATTTGAATCAATTTAAATTTCAAGCGCAGTTTACAACCTGGCTGTACAGGGTTACGGTAAATAAGTGTAAGGATCATCTTAGAAAAATGAAAATCAGAAAAATATTTTCGCCGATCAAAGATTCGGATAAGGAAGCAGGCTATAACATTTCGGTTGAAGAAACCAATACGGCGGAATTAGTTCAGGATGCTATTAAAAAGCTTCCGGATAAATTACGTATTCCTCTACTTTTAAAAGATATTGAAGGATTTAGCTATCAGGAAATTGCAGAGACTGTTCAATGTGAAATAGGTACAGTTAAGTCAAGAATATTCAGAGCAAGAGAAGGATTAAAATATTTACTAAAGCCTTATGAGCAGGAGCTGATGTCATGAAAAATTTACACAAAGATTTTAAACTTTTATCGGCATATATTGATGATGAACTGACTCCGGGAGAAAAATTCGAAATCGAAGAAAAGCTGCTCAATTCCCGGGAACTTCAGCAAAAATTGAAAGAACTAAAAAAGATTAAAGAATTAACTGCTTATTCTTATAAAACAGTTGAAGAAAATCCATACTTTGAAACGCGAGTCGGTGCTGCTCTTAGCTTTGATAATCACCGGAAAAATAAAATAAAGAAATGGTATCCTGCCATAGGTTTTACTATCGTTACGATAGCTTTAATGATTATCCTGAAATTCAATCCTACTTTAATTGATGATATTGTAAAAGAGCAGAAAACAAATTTGTCTGGTTTCTATACTGAAAATCTGAAGCCTCTGCTTTTAACTGCCGGATTAACTAATGAGGATATCTTCAATTTTGCATTATCAAAACAGCTGCCGTTAGACAAATCCAGTAACAAGTTTCTGGTGTTAGGTTCAAAAGCTAATGGTGATGATTATTTTGAAATTAAAAATGCAAGCATAATTCCTGATGTAAACAGCTTCGAAAAATTTGTCAGGGCTTTGAAGTTAAATAATGAGCAAAAACATCAGATGGATTCTATTCTGGATTCTTATGCAGATGATCTTCAATCCCAGGTTCTTGTAAATGATAAAAACACAGTTGCTATAAATCCGAACTTATGGAATTATCACAAGGCAATATTTGCAGATATAATGGCATTTGCTAAAGATGCCAATAGAAATGAATTTAATAAAATAGTTCCTGCAGGTTATACTTTTTATGATAAACCGGAGGTAGATAATTTTGTAAAGAATATCAAAAACCGTCCTGATAGTCAATATATATTTATAACTCCGGATTCGGTTTTTTCATCTACGTTTAGTTTTGATAAAGATAAATTCAGAGCCGAAATGGAAAAATTCCATAAAGAATTAAACAAAAATTTAAAGGAATTTAATAAGAATACTAAAGGTTTCAGATTTAATATTATGATGGACAGCAATCTGGCTAAATTAAAACACGATACATCTTTTAATAAAAATTTCAAGATTTTTGTAGATTCAAATATGTGCAGAATAGAATTAGGGAATCTTCATATACCTCACATTGAGCTTCCTGATTTTGACAGTATAGCTGCACAAATTGATAATGCGACAAAGAATTTCAGAAATTTTGCTTTTTCTATACCCCAGCTTGACGGGAAAAATCATTTCAGGTTTAAATTCAGAGAAGGAGATTCAACACACAGTTTTGATTTTAAAATCCCTAATGTTGATTCATTAATAGGTTTGCACAGAAATTTCTTTTATTCGCCGGGAGATTCCACTGCTGCTTTCAGATTTTTCAAGAATGATTCACTAATAAATCAAAAAGAATTCCGCAAGCAAATGCAGAAACTCCAAAAAGAAATTGAAAAAATGAGGGAGGAAATGAAAAATTTGAAGAATGGCCTGATGAAGGAAACAAAAAAATCGAAATCTGTTGAAATTTAGCTGTCTATAGCACAGGTTAAAAATCTGTGCTAATCTATCCTATAATTTTTCCGTTCATACAACTTTTCTTTACAAAAAACTTATTTTAACGTAATTTATCTTTAGATTATTGCATAAATACGCAAAAATTTGCAAAAATGAATTTTATAGAATCGAAATTTAAAAGAAATATTAAACTCCAGGCATTTATCGGATTTACATTTCTATTCCTCATTTTTAAAATGATATATCCGGCTGCAGATGCATTTCCCTGGATTTTAATTAATGAGTTTTTGGTTATAGCCATTACATCTCTACTAATTCTTTATTTTATTGATCTGTTTAAGAAAAAAACGATTAATCCTGTTTCACTTGTAATGAGTGTCGGAATAGTAACTGCAATCATATTCTTCATGATTTCTTTTTCTAATACAATTATAAATGGACTTTTTAATGATGTAAGTGAAAGAACAAAAAATCCCGATATTGTATTCGGTATAATTACATTCATTTATGCACTAATTATCCTGGTTTCACTTTCCTATATATTTTTAGCTTTTAAGGAATTCTTCTATTTAAATAAAAAGCAGAACGCAAATACATATTTTAACACAATGATTGTGTTTATTATATTAGCGGCATTAACTGCATTCCTTAAAAATGATCATAACCTCTCATTTATAAAAAATACTTTTTTTATAGTTGCAATTCTTTTAATAGTAATTAATTCGCTTAAAATTTCATGGATTGCCTTCGTTGTTAAAAAGAGAAAAATTAATAATTTTATTTTTATCAATAGTAATAGCAATTCTTTTTACCGTTAATCTTATAAATAATTCAGATATAGAAATACATCACAAGATATTATCGCAGTTTTCTCCTGCGCTGAACCAGTTTTTTAGTATTATAATGCTTTATGGAATAATTTATTTCAGCATTTTATTTTTTACTACTTTATTTCATATGCCTACTGCCGAAGCTTTCGACAGGAAAGCGCAGGAAGTTTCCTCATTTCAGTATTTCAGCAAGTTAATTATACAGGTGCTCGATTTCTCAGAATTAACCGAAACTATTACCGATATCGGGATGAAAGTATGTGAGGCTCATGCTGCATGGATAGCATTAAAGGAAGGATAACAATTTAAAAATTGTTGCTAATAAGAATATCGGTTTAGTAAATGCAGAGAAATTAACAGATTATATTTTTGAAAAGAATATTGAAAAATATGATAAAACTTTTATCATTAAGCTGGAGAGATCTCTCAGGACAACAGAACTTAATGAAAATTTTTCATTGGCTGCCATTTCACCGTTAAAAGCTTATAATACCTTAAGCGGATATTTAATCGTTGCTAAAAAAAGAGAACTTTATTTTTGATGAAGAAGATAAAAATGCAATTAATACATTTTCTGATTATGCGTCTGTTGCAATAGAAAATTCAAGACTGCTTGAAGAATCGATAGAAAAAGAGAGGCTTGAAAAAGAACTTGATGTTGCCAGGGAGATCCAGCGGAAAATTATACCGGCTCAAAATCCTCAATATGATAAACTTGAAATTTCATCTGCCTTTATTCCTGCTTTTGAAGTAGGCGGAGACTATTATGATTTTTTCGAAATTGGTGAGAACAAAGTTGCCTTTGTTATTGCAGATGTTTCAGGAAAAGGAATTTCCGCAGCATTTATTATGGCAGAAATAAAAGGAATTTTTGAATCACTCTCCAAAACCATTGAAAGTCCCAGGCAAATTTTAATTAAGGCTAATCAAATATTGCAGCGGACACTTGACAGAAAAAGTTTTGTAAGTGCAGCATACGGCATTATTGATCTTGAAGAAGAAAAGATGCAGCTGGCAAGAGCAGGACACTGCCCGATACTTCTTTTAAGAGATGAAACTGCAGAAAACCTGCGTCCTTCGGGTTTAGGGCTCGGGCTTGATTTCGGCGACCGTTTTGCCGAAACTTTAGAAGAATTAGAATTAAATCTAAAAGAACATGATACAATAGTCTTATATACGGACGGTATAAGCGAATCGAAAAACAGTAAAGATGAAGACTTTGGAGATTACCAGTTTCAAAAAATACTCCTGGAAAATAATAATAAAAATGCTGATGAAATAACCAATTCGGTATTAAAAGAAATTACGTTATTTTCAAGCAACAATCATCAGCATGATGATATAACACTAGTAATATTAAAATGGAAACCTAAAATTAATAATTATGGAGAGGAAGAATGGCAGAATTTAACACCTCTGTTAAAGAACAAGGTGAAATAAGTAAAGTATATCTAAAAGGATACCTTGATGCGCACACAGCGCCTTCTTTGGAAAATACTTTTTCAACTCTTATTGATAACGAGAGGTATAAAATAATAGTAAACTTTAAGGACCTGGCTTATATAAGCAGTGCCGGTTTGGGTGTATTTATGGCTTTTATTGAGAAGGTCAGGGAGAACAAAGGAGATATCAAATTAACCAGTATGACCGACAAGGTATATAATATTTTTGATCTTCTGGGTTTTCCGCTGCTATACGAAATCTTCAATTCTGAAGACGAAGCAGTTAATAAATTTACTGAGAACAAGAACATTGAAAACAAACAATAAACATAAAGAAAAAAAGATGGTTGTTAAGAGTCGTACCGAAAACCTTTCGGAAATAAGAGAATTTATTTACTCTACGGCGCAGGATATCGGTGTTTCAAAAGAAGTTATCGATGATATTATTCTTGCTGTTGATGAAGCTTGTACGAATATTATTAAACATGCCTATAAGTATTATCCTGACGGAGAAATAATAATTAAACTGAAATATAATCTTCACAAATTCACCATAATAATTATTGATCATGGTGCGTCATTTAAACCAGACACTGTTCCCGATCCCGATCTTGAAAAATATTATGAACAAAGAAAAGTAGGCGGTTTGGGAATGTACCTGATGAAAAGATTGATGGATGAAGTAAAGTATATATCAATACCGGGAAAGTATAACCAGGTCCTTCTCTCTAAAAATCTTAATTCTGCTATATGATTATGAACGATACCGAAGATTTAAAATTTAAAAGAAATTTAACAGCTCTTGTCGAGTTCAGCAGAATAATTAATTCCAGCAGGGATCTCGAATTCATTCTCAACAATATTCTTTTTACATGCATGGGAAAATTCTTTGTTACAAAAGGATTGATCGCTCTTAAGTATGGAGATAACCTTAAGTTAAAATCTTCAAAAGGAATTTCGGAAAATATCATAAGTAATTTCCCTGAATTGAGAGCAAATCAGGAATTTTACAATGATCAAACATTTAAAGAATTTTTGAATCTTTCAGGACTCCATATTATTGAAAAGATTAATTCATCCGAAGGGTGCATCGGCATCATTTGCCTTGGAGAAAAATTAAATAAAATTCCTTTTACCGAAGATGACCTTGAATTTTTGAGAACGATATTAAATATATCGGCAACAGCAGTACAGAATTCACTTGTTATTAATGAATTAACTAAAGTAAACAGGATGCTGGATTCAAGGGTGAACAGGTTAAATTCACTTTTTGAATTAAGTAAAGAATTCGGCTTGTTTTCAGAAAGCACCAAAGTAGCAAGATTATTAATTTACTCCGTAATTGGTCAGTTCCTTGTATCAAAATTTGCAGTAATTAGTTTCGAAGGTAACAAAATTCATATACTTGAGTCTAAGTATAATGAAGATGCTTTAATGAGATTGGTTAAATTGTATGAACTGCAAAAACTTGAAACTTCCATTACAAAAAATATAATTGATGAAGATTACCCTGAAATGAAAGACCTTTCGATTGAGCTTGTAGTTCCTATGCAGGTTCAGGGAGAAAGTAAAGGATTGATTATTCTGGGCAAAAGAATTAATAATATGGATTATACTGAAACAGATATAGAATTTATTTACTCAGTCGGGAGTCTTGCAATTATATCGCTTGAAAATAAAAGATTATTTCGTGAAGCTCTTGAGAAGCAAAAGATGGAAGAAGAGCTTGAAATTGCAAGAGACATACAGAAAAACCTTTTCCCTCAGAAAATACCGGAATTTAGTAATTTCGATATTGCCGCTTTAAATAGTTCATCAAGGCAGGTAGGCGGTGATTATTATGATATTATTGAACTTGATTATAATACTTTTTGCATTGCTATCGGGGATGTATCGGGTAAAGGTGTACCTGCAGCATTATTAATGGCTAACCTCCAGGCTTTTTTAAAAACTACGGTTAAGCAGGGAATGAAGCTGGACGAAGCTACAGAATTAATAAATGACCTGATTTCAGAGAATACTTCGGACGGAAAATTTATTACTTTTTTCTGGGCAGTAATCGAAAATGAGAGTAAAAAATTTACATATGTAAATGCCGGGCATAATCATCCTTTACTGTTACGTGATGGAAAAATTACCAAGCTGGACAAAGGCGGAATGATTCTCGGTGTAATGAAAACGGTTATTCCATATATTTTTGAGATTATCCAGCTCCAAAAGGATGATGTTATAGTATTATTTACCGATGGAGTTTCCGAAGCAATGAATAAAAAAGGTGAAGAATTTTCGGATGAAAAGCTTGAATCTCTATCACTGAGTTTGACTGATCTATCATCTTCTCAAATAATTTCTTCCATTAAAGCTGAAGTTCAGGCTTTTACTTCCGGCGCTCTGCAATCTGACGATATAACATTATTGGTTTTAAAAGTAAATTAACATATCAGAAATATAGATTATTATTCCATGTTACTGATAATTAAAAAATGGATAACGCAAAAAAATATTTTCTAAAATACAGGCAAAAGCTGATTATAGCAGCTTCAACTGTTATCCTTTTGGTAGCTGTTGTAAACATTTATTTTAATTTATATGTAGATGTTAATTCTAATGATGAATGTTTATGGGTCCCAAAACAGGTTTCAGCAGATAGTGTTCAGGTTTACTTTAATTTAGTAAAGGTAAATGGAGTATCATGGAATGCGGGTATCAGGGATGGCGACCGTTTGATTGCAATTAATGGAATAAAAATAAGAAATGAACAGCAAGCTCAAACGATACTGAACAAAGTAAGTGAAGGACGATACGCGGATTATACGGTTGCGCAGGAGGGGAAAGTATTTGAAACCAAAGTATATGTAAAAAAACTGGTAAATATTTTCAACTTAAGTAATTCATTGCGGGCATTATTCTGGATGATTATCGGTTTTATTGTGCTGCTCGCCAAACCAGAGGGATTTACACAAAAATTATTTTATGCTATTGGGGTCGGAAGTGTTTTCACCTCATCTATTGTATTTCTTAATTTTGAGCATGGTTACGGACAATCGTTCGGGCTTTTGACAATTATTATTTCTTATTTATTCGTATTAAGCTTATGTTTTAATTCTTTCCTGCTGCTATATTTTTTCTGGACTTTCCCGAAACCGTTTAATTTTCTGAATAAGAAATTAGTAAAGCCATTCATTTTTATTATACCCTCATTATTATTCATGGTTTTATTCCCGGTTACAATTTTAACTTTCGCCACAAAAACCGTACAGATAAATACATATCGTCAATTGATGATAATTGTGAATATAATTAACAGTGTACTGGTAATAGCTGCATGGATATCTTTAATCATTAATTACAGAAGGTTAAAATCGAAGGAAGAAAAAAAACCGGTAGCTATAATTTTAGCTGCATTTACTATCGGTATACTTGCTGCTATTTATACAGCTACTATTGCTCCTGCAATATCCGATTTCATTTATAACTCACCCGAATACTATACACCTATTATTTTAATTGTATTAACACCTCTTGCCTTCGCATATTCTATTTTTAAATACCAGCTAATGGATGTAAGCGTAGTTGTAAAGAATACGATAACATACGGAGCAGCGACTATTACAGTTGCTTTGGTTTATTTCCTTGTTATTTATTTACTCGGCCAAACGATAAGCCAGGCAATAGGTACTCAGTATCAGGGAATTATAGCAGGAATAGTTTTTATACTTTTTGCACTAATATTTCAATCTACTAAAGATAATTTTCAGGATTTTATTACTGCAAGATTTTACCCTGAACAGTTTGCATATCAAAAAGTTTTATTGAAATTCAGCAACGATGTTTCTACAGTAGTCGGTCTGGAAAATATTCTTGACTCAATGCATGAAACTTATGTAAATGCTTTAATGATTAATAAATTCGGAATATTGATTTCTGGCAACAGTAATGGGAAACTAAAGCTGGTTAGAAGTACAGGAATATCAAATAAAGAAATTGAAGTTGCAAATTCAAGTATTATTAATTGTATAAATGAAAAGAATTTAATTTCAAAAAGACCGGTAATAGAGCAGGAAGATTTTGTCAATGTATTTCCTGAACAGGCTTCACAATTAATTGATGAAAATGTCTATACAATAATCCCGATGATAATAAAGTCCAAGGTTATCGGGCTTTTATTATTCGGATTAAAACATTCGGGTTCGCAGTTTGCCGGGAAAGATCTTGATTTACTGCTCGCAACAGCTAATCAGTCTGCAATATCTATTGAGAATGCTCGTCTCTATCATTCGGAAGCAGAAAAAATCAGAATTGAAAATGATCTTAAACTTGCAAGAAAGATCCAGCAGGGCCTTCTTCCCAAATGTTTACCTGATATAAAAAGACTGGATATTTCAGGTGAAATGATCCCGGCTATGCAGGTCGGCGGAGATTATTATGATGTTATCCCTGTTTCCGATTCCAAGTTGTTTATAGTTGTGGGGGATGTCTCCGGTAAAGGTTTGCCGGCTTCATTATATATGACTAAACTGCAGACCATGGTGCAGCTTTCATGTATTGACGGCAGAACTCCCAAGGAAATACTTATTGATGTAAACAAGAGAATATATTCATCAATTGAAAGAAATTCTTTTATTACCATGACATTGGCACTTTTTGATATGGATAAAATGTCAGTGCGTTTCTGCAGGGCAGGGCATATGCCGATTTTAACGGCTAATAACGGGACGGTCGATATCTATAAATCTCAAGGACTAGGTATAGGGCTTGAGCAGGGAATTATTTTCGAAAGTACTTTAATTGAACAGGAAATCAATTTAATCCCCGGACAAATATACGCATTCTATTCGGATGGAATAACTGAGGCAATGAATGAAAGCATGGACCTTTTTGGTGAAGAGAAATTATCCGAACTTTTAAGAAATAAAACAACCTGCACGTCTACACAAATAATGGATGAAATCTGGAGTTCTATCAATTCCTTTAAGGGGAAAGCTGCGCAGAACGATGATATGACAATGGTTCTGGTAAAAGTAAAGTAATCCTGCCGAATTATTATTTTTTTTCTCATAAATTTATTTAAAGATTTCAAAGTATTAACTATTTTAAAAACTGAAATAAATTTTACAGAGAACCAAAAACAAGGAATATTAACTTCGCTGGTTATGAATAATTCAGAACAATCTGCTTCAGATAAAAAGAAGAAAAAATCAGGCGTTAAAAATCTTATTAAGGATCTTGAAAGAAATGAACTGATTGAAGTAATTCTTGAACTATCAAAAATTTCCAGGAAGAATGAACAATTCATTAAATTAATTATACAGGGGTCAAATAATGAACACCGGGAAAAAATTGTTCATAATGCAAAATCAAAAATAAGATCGGTGTTTTTCAGTAAAAACGGGTATCCTTATGAACACATAAACCTGAAGGATGCCCGTTCTATCGTTTCACAGTATTCAAAAATCCTGAAGGGGTTTCCTGATTCCATTCTAGATCTGAAGTTATATTATGTAGAGTCAGGTGTTGAAGTAATTAAGGATTGGGGAGATATGTATGATTCTTTTTATGATTCGATTGGTTCAATGTTAACAAGTTTCTGCAGTGATTTATTTAATAACTATAAATATTACGGTGATTTTTCAAAACGCATTGATCAAATAATAATTGATACAAAGGGTGTGGGCTGGGGATTTCATGAATTTGTTCTCGACACTATTTATAACCTAAAAGAACGCTTAGGTATTTATAATAAAGATGAAAGTGCAAATGAAAATTCATAAAATTACTTACAAAAACGGAATGATTAAAAATCTTAATGAAAAAGAAAAAATACCGGCTTATTTCTTTGATGAAAATTCTTTACCTGATAATATTTTGGATTTAATGAAACAGACGAAGATAATTGAACTTGGCGGAACTTACGGCGACCCCAAAGCAGGTAACCCGATTCAATATGATCATCTTACTATTGAACATGATGAAGGTACAACAACAATAGAAGCTTTTAATATATCTATCTTTCTGTTATTTGCCGAGGATCCATATATTAAAAAAGTATTTCAGGTTTTAATCCAGTTTCAACTTCTCGTCCGGAAATAATTTTCATGAATTGCAACTTCAAAAAAAATGATACCGGACTAATTCCTGAAGATAGAGATATTGCATTTATAATTATTTTGATCTTAAAAGACAAACAGCCAGACAGATTTTTATTATTTAATTCCACCTTTCCCCCAAAAATATGAATGATTTAATGAAGTGAATAACAGAAATGTTGCTGCAGATTCCTCTAAGAATGAAGGAATATCTTAACTTTAACTCCGGAAGTTAAATTTATTATTGCTGTCAATTTGACAATTTTTTACCCGTGAAACATAGTAGTTTAGGCTAATTCTTATAACTGATTTATACCGGAGTTACATTGGGGATGTAACGGAGATGAAGTCTTTGTGAAATATTGGTAAATACTGTAAGATACCGGGTGCGTCAAAGTGACAAAATTTAATCACAGTGAAGAGTTTCAAAATAATTATCAGCAGCTAAGTAATTAATACTTCTCTCTATAGCTGTTATTTTTTTCTTTATTCTTCTGTTTCTTACGCCCTTAATCAATTTTATTATTATTGCTAGCATTTTTATCAATTAAATTCTTGGCATTATATTGGAAAGAATCCCATCAAAATTTGAAAAACTGTAAAATTGGGAATTGGGGTAAAATCAAACATTTTAGTCGCTTTTACTCCCGGCTCAGTATTTTGTAAACATCCTGATTCGTAATAATATGGCGCTGTTGAAGTTATTTAAATAAATTTTCATTTGTATCAGGGAAGTAAAATGAAACCATTTATAATCTTCTGCTTAATTTTTTTATCAATGATGGGTACATCATGCAAAAAATCAAGTTCGCCAACTGAACCGGAAAAAGCAAAAGCTCCTGTAGCATTAGCAGAATACGGATCATCAATAGATGAGTACTATTATAAAATCTGGTCCGACAGCACCTGGGAATGTTTTAACCGGACATTAACAATTAATGGAACCTTTTATGCAACTATAATGGACTGCTATGGAAATGAGTATTATTACTCATCGGAAGGATATGCCGGTTTTCAAATTTATGGTGATTCATTAATTTTATTTGATCAGCCGATGCCTTCCCTGCCGGACACGATTAATTTTAACCAAAAATATGTGCAAACAGCTACATTCACTTACGATGGATATAAATACAGATTACAGGACGAACAAACTTTACATGATACTTCAACGGTTTCTGTTTCTTTTGGAACATATAGCTGCTTATGGTTTGAAGCGAAGTCTATAATAACTTCCGGTGATCAGTCTCAGGCAGCTGCGACACAAGCCTGGATGGCTAAAGGGCCTTCAAATATAAAAGAAATACTCAATTCAGGTGATACAATTTTTATGACTGAAGGAGTTGTCAATGGTAAAGGATATGGAAACGCTTCACCTAAAATAAGAGCAGATAAAAATAATTATCAGAATGATCAAATAATGAAAAACTCAGGTAAATCATTATTGAATTTAGTAAGTACGGGAATTCATTTTAAATTTAAAATTTAAATCGAAGAGATTTAAGGGGGGTGCTGACTGCAAAATAATCTTTTTAAATAAATTCACGACTATCCAAAAGTAATTAAAAAATTAAAAGGTCTCTATCATAATTTTACAAACAACAAAATATCCTAAAAGACTTACTTGCTTTACTAATGAAAGGAAATGCGCCTTTTCTTAATGATAAAAGCCAAAAAACTTTTTAACACCAAACTCTTCCCTTTTTACACAAAAGAAACATGCACTTTAAAAGAAATTCTGAAATTATACTTTTAATTTTACATTCTATCTTTGAATATAAAAAAAATAACTCAGTCGCCTGCCAGTGTGTGAGCAGCTTCGGAAAAGGCAGGCTCCTTCAAACAAATTTTTCTTTTTGTGTTAACTTTATATTGGAAAAAATCTTTGTCAGTATAATTTCCGGGCGAATTTCTTTTAAGGTGCAAATTTGCATTTATGTCATTACATTTTACATTCTATCTAAACTCTTGCTTCAGATATTTGCAATCTAAAGATATAATACTTTAGGAGACTTATTTTCCTAGAATTTATAATAAAAGTTTATTTTTCAGAATATTTAACAGCATTTTTGCATATTCTATAAAAACTTTCGGATGGAAGTGAAATAAATTGAACTGTTAATTAGAGCAGTGAAATAGAATTAAGAAAAGATATACTTTATTAGCAATTAAAAATTATTTTTTAATTCTAACTGTCCAGAATTTAAATCCAGCATTGGGGACATCTACTTTATAGATTACACTTTGATTAAAATCGACAACTGATTTACCGCTTTCCTGTTTGATATTTCCGGTTGTAACAATTGAATTTTTTCTCACAGTTTTGTAAACAGGTTTTATAGCTTTAAGGTTAACAGAATCTGCTGCCACACAATTAATAGAAGAACTAAGCCAATCAATTGAAATATTCAGAGAACCGGGAAAATCGAAGTAATAAAATCCTATCTGCCCTCCTTTTAAATTTTGTCCCGGCAACAGATTTCCCATCTTAATAACTCTGAAATTCTTTTTTATAAACTCAGGAGTAAAAACTTTCAGCAGATCTTCATTATTCAGAATCCCTTTCCATTGTTTTAAAGCAGAAGGTGAATTGTCGGCATAAAGTACAGCAGCACCTGCATAATCGCCGTCGAAAGCTCCGTATTCCTGTAAAGCTCTGGCGATTATTTTGCCTGCACGATTTAATTTAAGAGTATCAACATTAATATTAGGATCTAGCTGTATTTGTCCACCCATCGGAATACCGAATTTGTTGTTCATTTCATTAATTGTTGCCTGCGCTGTGCTTGCAGGCGGGATAAAAAACTCGGAGCGTCCGCGTTGATATGCAAATACAAGAGCATGTTCAATATTACCGGCTTTTATTTCGTCAGGTCTTATTAAGCCTGCTATTAATGGGAATCCGCCGGCGCGGGATCTATGTGCATCAAATTCATTCTTTTGTTCGAACCAGGGTTTTTCCACGCCGGTGCTGTTCAAATCAGTAACTGCACCAAGTCCGGTAGTCCAGTTTCCAGCTTTATTTTTGCGGGCTAACCACATATCCCATTCGATCATCTTACTTGTATCAATAATACAAAGATGATTATCGCTGTTATCACTTACAGGCGGTGAGGCAATGAAATCGGGGCGAACAGGAATATGATTTGGTTCCTTAAACCCTTTCCCGTAAACTCCGGGTCTTGAATTAATTACATTAACTTTCGGTATGGTATCGGAATCAACAAAATAAACAGGGATTGACCAGTCATGTATGTTTATATAAAAACCACCAATGGCCAGACTATCAATTAACTGCTGAGAATGAGGATCTGTTTTTGCGTCGGCGGGAATTTTTGTATTCCAGATACTGCTGCTATTAAATGGCCGCCAGGCATCCTGCCCGAAAGAATTATTGAAAACTAATAAGAATAATATAAAAGAAGTAAATATAAATTTGATTTTCATCATAATATTAAGTCGTTAACTTATTGGAAAAATTTGACTTTTAACTTTTGATTTTTGACCTTTTTCGTCTTAATCTTCCGTATCTGTATTTACAAGATGCCTTTTAATTTTCTGGGTGGTAGTCTTTTCAAATTCATTTTCCCTTATATAGAATTTTTTTATTCTTTTAAATGCCGGCAGTTTCTTATTTGTTTCAGCAATCACTTCCGAGATTTTTTCATTAATTAATTCCGGTGTTATTTTTAGATTATTCTTTAATGAATATTCAATGAATGTTTCCGAATTAGTTACAATTTGCGCTGCGATTATTTCATCGTGTTTCTCATCTTCCTGACCATAAACCATGCATTCAAGTATAAAAGGATTTCGCCCTAAAAGATCTTCGATTTCTTCAGGGAAAACATTTTCACCGTTATTTGCAATAATTACATTCTTTTTTCTGCCGCTTAAATGAAGAAAGCCGTCATCATCGATAAATCCAATATCGCCTGTTCTAAACCATCCGTCATCAAACGCTTCTCCGGTTAATTTTTGATTATTGTAATACCCAAGCATTACATTATCACCTTTGGCGTAGACTTCACCAACGCCATGCTTATCCTGATTATGAATTTTAATTTCGATCCCAGGTAACGGCAGACCGGCAGCATCATCTTTAAAGTTATTAAGCCTGTTTAAAGCAAGAATAGGTGATGTTTCAGTTAAACCATATCCCTGCACAAAGTTAAAGCCGAATTCACGGAAACCTTTTGCGACTTTCGGATCGGGCGCTGCACCCCCGACTACCAGCATTCTGATTGATCCTCCGAATTTTTTATGCAGCTCTTTTAAAAATACTTTTTTTGAATTTTTCCAGCCAACTAATTCAAACAGGTTAGTAAGTTTTATAATTGGATTTACAATTTTTGATTTAACTTTATCTTCAGCAATTCCTTTAACAATCTTTGCATACATTTTATTGAACAGGAGAGGAGCACCGAGCATAATTGTAGGTTTTGCTTTCTGAATATCTTCAAGTATTGTTTTTAAAGAACGGCTGAAGTGAGTTGAACCTCCGACATATAAAGGACAAAGAAAACCGCATGTACATTCATATGTGTGATGGATCGGAAGAACCGAAAAGAATCTGTCTTCGGAAACGATCCGGATCATGCTTACCATTCCCATAAGATTTGATGCCAAAGCTTTCTGGCTAAGCATTACTCCTTTTGCTCGTCCTAACGATCCTGATGTAAATATAATTTCAGCCAGATCATCAGGATTAATGACCGGAGGTTTTATGTTTTGAATGTCCTGTTTTTCAATCATCTTTATCATTGAATCGCACTCATCCGATTTTTCATTAAGATCCATAGATATAAAAAATTTAAGGTTAGGCAAAAATTCTTTCATTTCACAGATTGTCTGGCGGAAGGACTCTGAAAAAACTATGGCTTTAGAACCGGATTCATGAAGCACATTTATCATATCATTAGAACTTAAGTTTTTATCTACCGGTACAATAACCATATTAAAAACCATTGATGTCAAATAAGTTATTCCCCACTGAACACGATTCTCGCCGATAACTGCAACATGGTCTCTTTCTTTCAATCCCAATTCAGTCAAAGATTTTCCGAACTTCAAGATTTGTTGATAAAGTTGTCCGTAAGTAACTTTTGAAACCGGGTAATCTATGTAATCTTCCAAAGCAATTTTATCTTTATATTTTCCACAGGATTTGATGATCAAATCTTGGACAGATGAAATAGGAGGGACTTCAAATAAATTTAGTTCCGTTTTCATTTTAGACTCCTCTAAAAAAACTATTAGGAAGCAGAAGATCCATACGGATTTTCCCCGGTTAAATATTTATCCTAAAAATAGTATAATTATTGGAGAATTGTCAAAAAAATTATGGAAATTTACCCTAAGAATATTAACTTTGGTTTGATTTTAAAGACAATTAAAACAATTTTGCTTTCATTTCAATTAACAGTTATTTTTATTTTTGATTATAAATTATTGAAAGATTCGGGGTAAAAATTATACTTTTAACATAATTCTTTTCAAAAAGTAAACAATAATCTGATTATTCTTATAAAAATTGAAATCTAAAATATATTTAGTTTTTGTTCTATTTATAATTTGTTTTGGTATTTGGATTATAGGCTTTATAATTTTAGGGAATTGGTATACTGATGATGCATTTATAGCTTTCTGCTATGCCAAGAATTTTTACTACGGATTTGGGTTAGTATTTAATCAAGGACAATATGTACAAGGTTATACTAATTTTTTATGGATAATTCTTTTAGCCGGATTAAAATTTTTAGGTTTAAATTTCCAATCGTCTGCAATTTTAATCAACTCTATTTCATATTTAATTCTGTCATATGTAATCTTCAATTTTTTAAGAAAATTATTCCCGGACAAGTCTCTAACCTTTTATTATCTCGCTGTGTTTTTATTACTTTCGGCACCCAACTTAATCTCTTGGGTTATAGGAGGAGGATTAGAAGGACCTTTATTTATGACATTGTTAGCAGTTTCGTTGTATTTTCTATTATTTTACGAAAAAAAATTATTCGCTAGCATTTTTCTTGTAATTACAACATTAATAAGACCTGAAGGATTTTTATTCTTTATACTTGCTTTGTTATATCTATTATATTTTGAAAAATGTAAAAAGAATAAGTTGCTTATTTTTATATTGGTTTATATCATTCCGATAATTTGTTATTTAATATGGGCATATTATTACTATGGAGATATTTTACCAAATACTTTTTATGCAAAAGTATCTTTATCGATTGGAAGCATTTATGAAGGTATTCACTATATATATAGATACTTTATGTCTGCACCTCTTATTTTTATAATTTTGTCTCTTTCTATTTTCGGGTTAAAAAGAAAAAGTAAAATTATAAAATTTATTTGGTTATCAGTTATTGTTTTTAGTTGTTATTTAGTTTGTATAGGGGGAGATTTTATGTTCGCATTTAGATTTTTTTTACCAATTTTACCTCTCATTTGCTTTTTAGTAATTGATGAAATATTACATATATTCACTCTTCTGAAATCCTTAACAGACTATAGGAGACTTCTCTATTTTATTTTTATTTTTTTAATATTTTACAATCTTTTATCACTTAGCTATTTTGTTGATTATAAGTATCAAGTACAAAATTATAAAATGATATCTGGCGGAAAAATTTTAGCTGAATATTTAAATAAAAAATATCCTACCAATTATACTATTGCAGCATCAGGTATTGGAGCATTAGGATTTTATTCAAATATGCAAGTTCTTGATTTGCTTGGACTTACTAGCAAGGTTGTAGCAAAAGAAGGAATTTTTGGCCATGATTTAGTCTATTCACATGGTAAATCAGATTCACAATATATTTTAAGACAACGGCCGCAAATTATAGTATTTGGAATGCCTCCCGGAGAAAAATTTCCAGTTAGATTTGCAGAAAAAGAAATTTATAAATCTCTATTATTTCATAGAAATTATATATATAAAGAAATTAAATTGGATTCTTCATCAGTTGCAAAATATTATTTGCTGAAAAGACAATAAAAGTAAAAATTTTCAAGCTGGAGTAGTATCCATCTTTTCCTTGTAAAAATTTGAATGAATTAATGGATATTTCACT
>CAVQBP010000005.1:0-110303 GCA_963710745.1 uncultured Bacteroidota bacterium
AGACTATAATACTATAATCGTAATTCATTTCAAAGCGCTATCCAGTGATTTAAATTCCGTTAAATATATTATTATTTTTGTAAAAATTGACTTAAAGTATCTCCTATATAATACGGCCAAAGTATTAAAGCTAAAACGGCTTTCCAGAAAGCGAGTTTTAAAAATCCTATAGAAAACAACCATCCGATGAACCAGACAATTCCAAAATCACCAGAATGGCATTTGTTAGATTTGCTTTTATGTTCATCTCCCATTTTCATCTCCTCCTTTTTCTTATAAATAGATACTTATTAAAAAACCGTTTCTAAAATATGAAATTATTTACAACTATTAAATTGTATTGCAGAATAATGGGAATTCGGAAATAAATTTGCCGTTTTATATTTTTATCAATTTTGCAAAAAAAAACTAAATTAGTGAGTGATTTTCAGAATTTAATATGTTTTCGTTTTTATTTATTTTTCACTGCTATATATCTTTTATTAAATGGCTAAACAAATGAAATCTTTTCGTTACTTTTTTATCATCCTGGGTGTCCTGGTTTATATTTCATCCGGTTATGCATCAAATAATTCACAAATTATACGCAATGGACAACTCATATACCTTGCTCATACAGTAATTATTAAATATAAAAATCTGCCCGGACAAAATTTATATAAAGCTTCAAATATTGAAAGCAGGATCAGCAGATTACTTAAAGATTATAATATAAAATCTGTATCAAGGACTTTTTCTGTTGAAAATAATGATGCACAAAGAACCGGATTAGATAAAATAATGACTGTTAATTATTCGAATGATCTGGATCCTTTATATGCAGCAGCTAAGATAAAAGAGATACCGGGAATTGAATGGGCAGAACCAAAATATTTACGAAGAATTGATTTTGTACCTAATGATACAAGTTATAACTCAACCAACCAGTGGAATTTATTTCAAATAAACTCTCAGCCTGCCTGGGATATTTCAAAAGGTGACACCTCTGTTATCATTGGAATTGTCGATACCGGCGTTGACTGGCCGCATCCGGATATTCGTGCTAATATGTGGTATGGCATCGGGTATGATTTCGGAGGGTTAAACGGGACTCCCGATAATAATCCTATTGAAGACAATCCGTATCATGGAACTTTTGTGGCCGGTGTAGCTTCTGCTGTTACTAATAACATAACAGGAATTGCCTCTATCGGATTTAATACACATCTGATGGCTGTTAAAACAGCCAGGGAAGATATGAAGGATCAGACTACGGGGGAGCCTTACATATTCTATGGTTTTGAAGGCATTGTTTATGCCGCTGATCATGGCGCTAAAGTTATAAACTGCAGCTGGGGGGGGAGCGGATATTCCAATTTGGAACAGGAAGTTATTTATTATGCAATTGCAAAAGGAGCTTTAGTTGTTGCAGCAGCAGGAAATGATAATCTGAACGAAAATTTTTATCCTGCATCTTATGACGGTGTACTATCTGTAGCGGCTACATCTTATAATGATATAAAAGCATCATTCTCCAATTTTGGATATAATGTGGATGTATCCGCTCCCGGACAAAACATTTATTCTACATGGCAGCCCGATACATATACACATGGTTCCGGGACTTCCTTTTCGACTCCATTAGTTTCAGGGCTTGCTGGTTTAGTATTTGCACGGTTTCCTGATTACTCTCCTTTACAGGTAGCCGAGCAAATTAGAGTTAACAGTGATAATATTGATACTAAAAATCCCGGATACCGAAGTTTACTGGGGTATGGAAGGATAGATGCTTACAAAGCCCTTAATAATACAAATTCGGTCTCAATAAGAGCATATGATGTTCAATTTTCCGACAGCACACAAGGCGGAAATGGAGATGGTAATCTTCAGCCCGGTGAGAATGTTGCAGTTAGAATTAAGCTGAAAAATTATTTAAATCCTGCAAATAATGTCTCTGTATCTTTACAAAGTCTTAACAGTTTTGTTTCTGTCCAAAATGGAAATTATAATTTTGGAAGTATCGGTATATTGGATACGGCTGATAATTATTCAAGCCCGTTTATTATAAAAATTGCCGATAATGTACCATATAACGATACTATTGCATTAAAGTTGAATTATAGTGCAGATAACTACACAGATTATCAATATGCTTTGGCTCCTGTAAATAGTACATTTAAAACTCAAAGCAGTGGCAATATAATTGTTACAATCACAAGTCAGGGTAATATAGGATTTAATGATTATCCCAATAATCTTGAGGGTGAAGGATTCAAATTTATGAACGGCTCTAATCTGCTTTTTGAAGGAGCCTTAATGTTTGGAACATCTCCGGTAAAATTATCCGATGAAGCAAGAGATGCTAACGGACTCGGCAAAGATACTTCTTTCCGGGTAGTAGAACCAATAGAATTATCAAACCAGGCAGATATAAGTTCAGCTTCAGTTGAAGGGCATACTGTTTTTAATGATAATGGTTCAGGTGCAGATAAGCTTGGTATCGCGGTTGATTTACGGTCTTACTCTTTTAATGATGCAAACAATAAAAATTCTGTTATTCTTAACTACAATTTTACTAATACAACTAATGCGGATATTAGTAATTTTTATCCCGGTTTATTCTTTGACTGGGACCTTGTTGAAAGCTCAGGAGATAGTGATGTTGTTAATTACGATAATGAAGGGAATTTAGGATATGTATATCATATGGGAGGAAATCCGGATACGTATGTAGGAACTGCTTTAATATCTTCAAACAAATATGGTTTCTGGGCTATTGCAAACGGCGGCGACAGTCAATTTCAAATTTATGACGGATTTTCACTCGCTGAAAAATGGCAGACGTTGTCAAGCGGAATAGGCAAAACTTCTGCAGGGCCGGCAGATATTTCAGAAGTTACTTCAGCAGGTCCGTTCTCGATACCGGCAGGGAAAACTTTAAATGTTGCATTTGCAATAACAGCCGGAACCAATTTAGATGAACTCCGGACCAGCATTACTAATGCAAGGGATATATATAATAATCAATTAGCAAATAATCATGGAGGCGGAGATGTCCCTTTAACTTATAACTTAAGCCAGAATTATCCTAATCCGTTTAATCCCGGGACTAAAATTGATTACGAAATTCCAGAAACAGGCAGAGTTACAATAAAAATTTATAATATTCTGGGCAAACTTGTTAAAACCTTAATTGATGAGGATAAACAACCGGGTAAGTATACTTTAAAATTCTCTGTGGGCGGGTTAGCCAGCGGTATTTATTTTTACCGGTTAAACGTAAACTCTTATACTTCTACGAAGAAACTGATGATCCTCAAATAAGAATTGTTATATCTGAACAATTACTTATATAAAAAAAGATAATTGTTTCCAATCGTATAGCATATAGGGGAAGAAGATATTTTGATTGGAGTGAGATTTGCCTGAAAATTAGAATTAGGAAAATTTCAAATATTTGAAAGTTTTATATATTAATTTCCCCATTACGTTATCAAACACTAATTGCTTCTGCATTTGCAAGAGTAACAGAAACTCCTGTTCGTAAAGTATTCTGGATCTCCGTTACTTTGTCTGTTAAATTCATTAATTCAATTATTTTATCTCTTTTTGCATTTGCTTTGACAACAGCGGAATAAATTATATTTGAAGCGGGAGAACTTTCAGAATCAAAATCTCCTTTTACTTCCACCTCCACACTTTCTACCGTTATACCTTGTTTACCTGCTTCGCGGTAGATATCATTACAATAACATGCAGCTAGTGCAAGAAATAACAACTCACCTCCGTTCGCACCGGAACCATATCCTGATTTCCCCGGGGGAATTTTGATCGAGTGAGTATTGTTCTCAGTTTTTAATATTGCGTAATTCGCATTTTTCTGGTTTTTTAAATTAGCACTAATCTGCATAAATTTTTTCCCTATTCAATTTAAAGCCATGTCCAAAAATAAGGATTTTCCTGAATGATGGGAAGCAGAGACAAAGATGTTAGAAAATAATCTAACTGCAAAAAAGTTTTTTCCAAAAATCAACAGGATTCACATATTCCTGCCATATGATAAATGGAAAATGAAATTTTCACTTCCAGGCAGCCATGCAGGCATCAAATCATCCAATCACACTGCCATGCATCCATTTTACCATTCATGCTGTTTTGTACGGATATCCTAAGTCAAATATTTCAATAATATTACAGGGGATGCTGTTCAATTATAAAATGAACGAATGAATTACTGTTAGCTTAAATTTTTACCGCTTATCTTTAACCTAGAAGTGAAAGTTTATAAACGGCAGTATTCTGAAAGGTGCCGGATTATCCTTTACAATATTTATTAAACCTATTTGTATACCAGTGAGTGATTTGGCAATATTTAAAATGCCTATAACAAATCCTGTTTGCATACCTGAAATTTTATGGAAAGCTGATACGGAAAAACCAGTTAGGTTTTCAATATCAACCCAGCCGCCTGTAATATTGATCCCTGTTAAATCTTCGGTTTCAACATTATAACCGGTAATATTAATTCCTGTAACAGAATATTCTGATTTCAATTTCCCAGCGGAAATATTTATCCCGGTAATCTCTCCTTTATCAGAGGCTATAGCAAGTCCGCCGATGTTAATTCCGGTTAAGCCGCCATTGCCTACTGCTGCAAGTCCGCCGATACTTATTCCATTTAATTCATTCTCGGAAACCAGGGCCAGTCCTCCGAAGTTAACACCGTAAATATCTTCTTTAGCTACGGTAGCCAAACCGCCTGCATTTATTCCGTAAATACTTTTCTGAGAGACCAAAGCAAGAGAACCGAAATTTATTCCCATTGCTCCTTTTTCTGAAACGGAAGCCAATCCGCCGATATTTATTCCATTTAAACTGCCTCGTGATACAAGTGCAAGTCCGGCGATATTAATGCCTGTGATATCTTGTTGTGAAACCTGTGCAAGTCCTCCGACATTAAATCCGGAAATATCTTTTTCTGCAACTAAAGCGAGACCTCCGATATTCATTCCATAAATATTTCCTTGGGAAACATTAGCAAGACCCCCAATATTAATCCCGTTCATACTTTTTCCCGCTAAAACGGAGGCTATACCGAAAGAAACGCCGTTTAATTCATCTGCATACGGGGCGACACCAAATGAAAAACCGTTAATAACAGATTCCGGGCTTTCTTCGGGCTTCCAGAAAGTAACATTGATACCATTGATATTTTTTATTCCGCAGTCTGTAACATTAAATCTTATTCCATTAATATTTTGAGAATTGCCGAAACTTAAGCCGTAATTATTAACTGCTAGATCCAGACTTTCATATGAACATTCGGCATCTGTCGTATCTTTACCGAATAAATTAATTTGTGCATTTAAAGCAGGAGTCATAAGTAAAGAAAGAAGAAGCAATATAAATACAATTTTAAGTTGATTGGAGAAATTTCTTAATGAGAAGAATCTCTTTGAAGTTTTATGCTGCATTTCAGTCCCTTAAATTTTCCTCTTTTTCAGAAGGTATGTCAAATATCAGTTTTAATTTCTTATATATTAAGACAAATAAAGATAGAAAATGGTTACATACACACTATTGCTAAGAATACTATTCCTACTTTAAAGATTTCCCGGGATTAGATTATATCGCTTTGATAGTCAATATTGGATGAATGGAAAATCGGCCTATTCTATTATTCCATTTTCAGATTATTCTTATAAATAAAGGTCAATTTTAAAAAAGCTTCAGGGAACACTTACTCCCTTTTGAATAATCCGGCTCCGATATCAAATCCCGTTGTTCCGGGAATAACATGTAAGTAATCAGCCGGTAAAGGTTCATCTGCATTCTCAGCCGGTAATTTAAGTGTAATGTTTCCATCTTTAGTTATATCATTTTCATCCATTGCAAATTCTTCCGGATGCACACCTGAACTATCTGCAACTCCCTGGTAAAACTGATTATTTACAATATAGCTGTTATCTATAGTATATTTCGTCTTATTGAATGAATTTTTAATAAAAGCATGTCTGCAGTTTGTTATGATATTATTCTTAAATAAGAAATCATTATCAGGCCATGCAAACCAGACTGCAGTTTGAAAGGCACCGTAGACAATATTATTGGTAAAGCTGTTTCCGGTTTTACTTCCGTTTCCTGAGTCTTGCCAATAAACAACAGCATTTTTTGCATTGTAAAAAACACAATGATCAATTTTAACCTCATTGCCATGTGCAATAATTCCTACTTGAATATGAGAAGCCTCCTTATCTCCGACAAACATACATTGCTCGACCAGCAAATCCGATTTTGCTTTGTTAAACCTTGAAATTGGAAAATATCTTGTATTCGGATAAAAATAACCGTGGAATTTCAATCCTCTTATCGTAACATGATTTTCATTGATTAAAAAAGCACCGACAAAATTATAAAATTCAGGGAACTCTCCTTTTTTTGCCGCACTTATTATAACCGGCATTTTTGCTGGAGTCCAGAAAGAATCAGACGGTAAAATATTAGCTTCTATTATAATGCGGCTCCCGGTCATCTCCTTTTCCGTATATACCGGGACATGTTTATCCAGCACATAAATGCCGGGATTTATTTTCATAATAAGAATATTATTATTCTTGCTCTGAATTATTTTAACAGCCTTTCCGATGGAATAAAGAGGAGATACTATACTACCATTGTTGTTATCATTGCCTGTATTGCAGTCTACATAAACAACTTGTGCAGAATTGCTGAATTGACAAAAGAGGAATAGAAGTATTATTAAGATTGCCTTCTTAAAAAAAATTTTTCTAAAAAAAAGAAAACTTTTTCGCATTTTACACTCCACTTAAAATTATTATTTGTTATGTAATTCCCTGCATTTTTGTTTACTCTATTCATATCGCAGACTCTCAACCGGATTTGCCCTTGCTGCTTTTATCACCTGGAAGCTGACAGTTGTTAATGCAATCATCAAAGCAATCCCACCGGAAAGTGCAAACATCCACCAGCTAATATTTATTCTATATGCAAAAGACTGAAGCCATTTGTTCATAGCGTAATACGCAATCGGCCAGGCTATGATGTTGGCTAATAACGTCCACATAATAAAATCTTTCGTAAGTGTTGATACTAGATCGGCCGCAGTTGCGCCCAGCACCTTACGAATCCCTATCTCTTTCGTCATATTCTCGGAGACAAATGATACGACACCATATAAACCGAGACAAGCAATGCATATCGCCAGAATTGAAAAAAGACCAAATAAGTCGCCCATTCTTCCTTCAGATTGATAGAGTTTGTCAATCTCCTCATCGAGGAAATGCGTGCTGAACTTGCGGTCAGGATATTGTCGATGATAAACCTGTTCCACCAAGCTAATCGTATTCCTGATGTCTTTGGAACTCACACGTACATATAGATGCTGGTATCCGTACAGAAATAGAATCAAAGGCTCAATTTCACTCCTTAGCGATCTGAAATTAAAATCCTTTACCACTCCGATAATCTTGCCTTCTTTTGTTCCGGCCTTCATATGTTTGCCGATTGGATTTTGCAGGTGCATAACTTTTACCGCGGATTCATTTATTACAAAAGCTTCCGCTTCGTCGGATGTGTACTCTTTTGAAAAAAATCTCCCCCTTTCCATTTTCAACTTAAATGTCTGCGCAAAGTCTTCGTTAACAAATAGAGTTGGAAAGCTGACCAACTTCGCATTTTTATCCATACCTTCCCAATCACAGACATTATTAGTTCCAATGTTTAAAAGCATATCTCCCGAAGCGGATACATTAAGGATCTCAGGATGCTTGAGCAATTCATTTTTTATGGTTTCATATTTACCACCAAAATCTTCCGTCTCCAAATAGATCAGATTTTCTTTTTCAAATCCAAGATCCTTGTTCTTCATATAATGGAGCTGTTGATATATGATAATCGTTCCGATAATAAGCACGATAGAAATAGTGAACTGGCTGATCACCATTATCCGGCGGAGCAACGACGATCGTGAATGCACCGGCATCAGCTCTTTCAAAATCTTGATTGGAGCGAAAGATGAAAGAAAGACTGCGGGATAACTCCCTGAAATGATACCCGTACAAATTAGGAGGCAAAACAGGCCGGCAAATATTTTGATATTTAAAAAGTTGATGGACAACGGTTTGCCGGTAAAATTATTGAATACCGGAAGAAATAACTCGACAATCGCCAAGGCAAAAATAAAAGCGATGGCGGAAATGAGGATTGATTCTCCAAGAAACTGTTTTATGAGTTGAAAACGATTTGCACCGATAACTTTTCGCAATCCTACTTCTTTGGTTCGTTTCATGGAACGGGCTGTTGAAAGATTCATGAAATTGATGCACGCCATAAGCAATATGAACACTGCGATAAGCGCAAAGAAGATTACGTACTGTATGCTGCCTTCCTTATTTTCAAATTTGAAATCAGAATACAAATGCGCTTTAGTTATCGGCTGCAGAAAAAAATTCATATGAGCACTTAATGCCGGGTTATATTTATTTAGAAATTTTTTAAACTCTGCATTCATTCTTTCGCTGACCGTCGAGTAAGAAACCCCCTTATTAAGGAGAACGTAAGTTTGATAATCCATATTTTGTCCGTACCAACTATCAGGGTCTCGCGAGGCCCTCAGATGATCGAACGGAAGGAAACAATCAGTTCTTCTGAGATACTCATGTGTGAGCCTGGGAATGTCTTTAACAATACCGGTAACCTTAAGTGGATGCTGGCCACCGGGGTCGGTGATGGTTTTACCAATAGCATCTTCACCACCAAAAAGTCTTTGTGCCCTACTTTCGGTTATGATTATAGAGTTGACATCATTCAGTGCGGTTTTTGGATCACCCTTTACAAATTTGAAGGGAAATATGTCGAAAAAGCGAGGCTCAATATATCGTACGTTTGCATCAAGCCTTTTATCCTTGAATTGAAGCTCTTCAACATCACGGTTCACTCTGGTCACTTCCTGAATACCTGTGACGGCTTCTTTCAACCAGTTGGCAAACGGACCGGGCGTTGCAACGATTTGTGTGCCATCCAGATCCCAAATTACACGGCAAATGCGATTCGCATTCTCGTTATAACGCTCATAATTCAATTCATCCTGTACCCACAACATAATGAGGATGAAACATGCCATCCCGATAGTAAGTCCGGAAATATTAATAAACGAAAAGAGCTTGTTCTTCGAAATGTTTCGGATTGCTATTTTAAAGTAATTCTTTAACAATTAATATTCCATCATTCATACTTTAATGAATTAACGGGATTAGCCGCAGCCGCTTTAATTGCCTGGAAGCTGATAGTAACTAATGCAACCAGAAGTGCAATCCCGCCTGCAACAGCAAACATCCACCAGGTTATTTCAATTCTATATGCAAAATTTTGAAGCCATTTATTCATGAAGAAATATGCAACAGGCCAGGCGATGAAATTTGAAATCAAAACCCACTTTAGAAATTCTTTTGAGATCATAAATACTATTTTATTAATTGAAGCCCCCAGAACTCTTCTTATACCGATTTCTTTAATTTTTCTTTCTACAGTAAAAGCAGTTAAACCTAAGAGCCCCAGACAGGCGATTAACAGGGCAAGAAAAGAAAATGCAGTAATTATTTCTCCTGTTTTTTGTTCGGCCTGATATAATCTATTAAAATCTTCGTCAAGGAAATAGTATTCAAAAGGTTCTAATGGTAAATACTTTTCCCACCGATCTCTAATAAAAGAAATTGTTGCTGCGATATTTTTAGAACGAATCCGGACAGGCAGAAATGATGTCTGTCCTGTATTAAGAATTATAGCAAGTGGTCTTATCCTTTGATGAAGAGATTCAAAATGAAAATCTTTCAACACACCTATAATAGTGAAAGATTTACCGCCATTTGAATTTTGCATTAATATTCTTTTCCCAATAGGATCTTTTAAATCCATTGTTCTAACAGCTTTTTCATTAAGAACGATTGCTGATGGATCACCCGAAATCTCTCTTGAAAAAAATCTTCCGCAGGAAAGATTTAGTCCAAGGGTTTTTTCAAATCCGTATCCAGCGGTCATAAAAGCAAGAGGATACTGCTGGTTCATTGGTGTATCTTCCGATTTAAAGACTGTCTGCTCAAAAAGTTTACCTGGAAGATTGTTAGTATTTGAAGAGCTGATTACATTTGAATTCTGCAGAAGATCTTCTTTAAAAGCCTGAGCATGATTTCCAAGAGACCAGGCTCTTTCAATAACCAGAACATTTTCTTTATCAAAACCTAAATTCTTTTCCTGAACGAATCTCATCTGCTTATCGACAACAAGCGTAGCGATGAATAAAATAATTGTTACAGCAAATTGAAATATGACCAGGCCGCTTCTAAGCCAGCTCCTTTTAGAGTTTGTTTTTCCTTTTAAGACTTTTACCGGCTCAAATGAAGAGAGATAAAAAGCAGGATAACTTCCCGCAAAAAAACCGACTAAAAGAATTAAAATGAATAATCCGGGAAGAGTAATATAATTTACAAGGTAATCTGTGTGAAGTGATTTCCCTGAAAAACTATTGAAGGCAGGTAGAAAAATCTCTACTAAAATAACTGCAATTACTACCGCAAATGAAGTTATTATTATAGATTCGGTTATAAACTGATTAATAAGTTTAAATTTATTGGAACCAAGCACTTTTCTAATACCGACTTCTTTAGATCGGGTTGAAGAACGTGCCGTGGCAAGATTCATAAAATTTATACAGGCAATAAGGAGAATAAATACCGCAACAATAGAAAATATATAAACATATTTGATATCACTGTTGGGTTCAATTTCATAATCGAGATGTGAAGTTAAATGAATATCAGTTAGAGGCTGTAGATTAAATCCATATAAATATCCGCGCTTTTTTGCTTCATTTAAAGTAATACCCAGCAATTTCTGAAGCTGCGGACCTGCATACTTCCTGGCAAAGCCGGGAAGTTTTCTTTGAAGTTCAGTAGCAGATGCACCTTTTTTAAGCAATATATATGTATAAAAATTATTATAAATCCATTGATTATTATTTTCAAGGTTAAGACTAGCCATTGAAGCAAACATATCATAATGGAAATGTGAATTTGCCTGGCAGTCTTTAACAACTCCTCTGACAGTATACGGAGTTCCGTCTTCCATATTCATGATTTTATCTATCGGGTTTTCATTTCCAAAATATTTCTGTGCTGAAGTTTCAGTTAATACAATTGAATGCGGCTGATTTAAAGCTGTCTTAGGATTTCCTTTTATAAAGGGGATTGTAAATATTTTATATAAACTTGAATCAGTCCAGAAAAATTTAGTTTCGTTAAAAATTTTATCATTGTACCTGAGTAACAAATTAGGATTATACATCAGTCTTGTATATTGAATTACGTCGGGAAAATCATTAACCATTGTTTTACCCAAAGGCGGAGGTGATAAAGCCATATTAATTTCATTCCCCAGTAATTTGCCCGTTGTATGAATCCTGTAAATCCGATCGGCGTTTTCATTCTGTTTATCAAAGCTTAATTCATCATTTACAAAAAGTAAAATTATTATGCATGATGCTATACCTACAGCTAAACCGAAAATATTGATAAATGAAAAGATTTTGAACCGGATTAAATTTCTAATTGCGATTTTAAAATAATTGTTTAACATTTTTTTCCCTTATAATTTAGCTTAATCTTGTGGAACGCGTATTAATCAAATTAAACGGATTAGTACAGATTTTAATAAACCTTCAAAATCTGTTTAATCGGTATTCGATTTTCAAATTTCTTATATCCTGTAATATATTTATTATATTTAAATTTTAATTTAAGATTTAAGAATACAGGAAGATTTTCCTAAGGCAAAACGGATATATTTGCAATAATATATTTTATATTATTTAAAATATTTCCTAATGAGATCCTGAATTAATTCCTTATTATGTTTACCCCGGAATTTTTTTTAAATCTTCTTAAATATAGATCAGGTATGAAAGATCAGATAGAAGATTTAATTTTTTCTCCCGTTTTAGATAATAAAACCCTTTGAAAATTGTTACCACTTTTTGGTAAAATCAAACATTATGCCCAAATAAAATGCTCGAATTATAATTATATTTTATTTAAGTGAATTCAGTTATGTCCGGCTGCGGACAGAAGTGAACACATTCGGACAGTTGAATTCTTATTCTATTCATATCTTAAGCTTTTAACAGGGTTTGCATTCGCTGCTTTGAACGTATGCAAACTAATAGTCAATATTGAGATAATTAAAGCAATTAAACCCGAAGCAAGAAAAATCCAAACACTGATATTTGTTTTATAAGCAAAGTTCTGCAGCCATAAATTCATTATATAGTAAGCAGCCGGCCAGGCTATTATGTTTGCTATCAATACCCACTTTGTAAATTCTTTAGACAGAAGCAGAACAACTTCCTTTTCTGAAGCACCAAGTACTTTACGGATTCCGATTTCTTTAGTCCGCTGTTCTGTTATAAATGCAGTTAATCCGAGCAAACCGAGCGCTGCAATAAATATTGCAAATATTGAAAAAGTTAAGAAGAGCTTTCCCAGATGATATTCGGATGTATACTGCTGTTCCAGGTTATGATCCAGGAAACTATATTTGAACGGCGTTTCATTGGTAAATGAATTCCAGGATGATTTCAGCATTGTTATATTGGAGGCAATATCGTTCCCTTTTAATCTCACTATTATATATGAATCGGGAATCCGGTATGAATCTGATTTCATGTTAAATAATGCAAAAGGTAAAACAGGGGAATGAAGATCCATAAAATTAAAATCTTTCATAACTCCGATTATTGTATAATTTCCTTTGCTTGGATAATTTATAATTTTACCGATCGGATCTTTCAGCCCGAATTGTTTTACTGCAGTTTCATTCAGGATTACACTTCCTGCATCAGAAGGATGATCTTTCCGGAAATTACGTCCTTCCTTCAACTGAACTCCCATGGTTTTTATAAAATCATCATCTGTCATGTATGATATAAGATCAAACTGTTCATCACCTTTACCATGTATTTTATAATAGTCACCGAAACCAAAATTGGGCGGGATGCCGGTTGAGATTGAAGCATCAATAACTCCCGGATTTGTTTTTATTTTTTCCCTGAAAGCTTCAAGGTGATTCCCAAGCGGATTATTAACATTTGAAATAATTACTATATTTTCTTTGTTAAATCCGAGATCTCTATCTTTAATAAATGTTAATTGTTTCTGGACAAGAAGCGTACATACAATTAACCCGATACTGACAGCAAATTGAAAAGTTGTTAAAATATTTCTGAATCGTTTTCCTTTTAAACCGGAATGAATATCTGATTTTAGTATTTTTGCCGGCCTGAAAGAAGATAAATATATTCCCGGGTAAATACCTGATATAAATCCTACAAATACCGAAAGGAAAAGTAAAACGGGTATCTGCCATGAAGGATTAAGAAGGTTCAGGCTTAATGATTTTCCCGCAAGGTTGTTGAACGGAGTCAAAAATATTTCTGCCAGTAAAAGTGCAACCGGCAATGCAATTAAGCTGAACATTATCGATTCAATTATAAATTGAAGAAAGAGAGAACTCCGGGATGACCCGAGTGATTTTCTTATACCGGCTTCTCTTCCTCTTTTTTCAGATCTTGCAGTCGAGAGGTTCATAAAATTAATACAGGCAATAAGCAGGATGAAAATTCCTATTAAAGAAAATGCGTAAACATATGATCTGTTCCCGGTTGGTCCCAATGGATTTCCGATTTGTGTTGAACCTAAATAAATGTCTTTTACAGGCTGAAAGACAAAATCCCATCTGCCTCCGCCTTTTATTAAATCACTGTATGAAAATCCAACTCTATCAAAAGCAGCTGGCGCATATTTCGAAACTATTTCTTTGATTTTTGATTCAACCGCTGCAGTTGAAGAATTATTTTTTAATTTTGCATAAGTTACCACCTGCATCCATATCCAGCTCCAGTTAAAGAATGATACACTGGGATATGAAGACACCGAAGTCAGCATATGGAAATTTATGTGTGAATTTTCGGGTGGATCCTGCACTACTCCGGTAACACGGAATATATTGCTGTACATTTTCCCGAATTCAGCTTTTTTATCACCAATGGTAATAATTTTTCCCAGTGAAGATTCATCCCCGAAATATTTTCTGGATTCAGATTCAGTGAGTATAACGCTGTTCGGTAATAAAAGAGCGGTATTTAAATTACCTTCCAATAATTTGAAATTGAAAATGCTGAAGAAATTGGAATCGACTCCGAATATTTTATCTTCATTGAAAAATTTATCTCTATACCTTACAACCATATTTGGTGAAGGATATATTCGGGTTGCGGCGGCAACTTCAGGGATTTCATTTACTAATTTGTCTGCAAGAGGCGGCGGAGTAGTCGGTCCGACTCCTTCATTGCCATTCCATTTAAAGCTCCAGTTTACCCTGTAAAGCGAATCCCGGTTTTTTATAAATGAATCATAACTGACTTCACTGTTAACCCATTTAAATATCAGAATTGAGCATGCTAATGCTGCAGCAAGTCCGGCAATATTGATTACAGTAAAAAACCTGTTGCGGATTAAATTTCTATAAGCAACAATAAAATAATTTTTTAACATATTTTTACCTGAATATATTTGCGTATAGTGCAAAGTGTGTATATGGTACATATTCGCTTTGCGCTATGCTCTATGCCCTCAGCGATTTTATTCATACTTCAAAGACTTAACAGGGTTAGCAGTCGCTGCTTTTACAGACTGATAGCTGATTGTAAACAATGTAATTACCATTGCAATAATTCCTGCAGCAGCGAACAGCAATAAATTAATTCCTGTATTATAGGCAAATTCATTAAGCCACTTTGTCATAAAGTAATATGATACTGGCCAGGCAATAATATTTGCAATTAAAATCAATACTAAAAATTCTTTTAAAAGCAGTGTTATTATTCCTGAAACCTTTGCACCTAAAACTTTTCTTATTCCGATTTCCTTTGTTCTTACTTCTGCAGTATAAGAAGCAAGTCCAAATAAACCGAGACAGGCAATGATAATAGCAATGACGGCAAAGATTCCGAAAACATCCCCGACTTTTTGATCCTTATCGTATAAACCGGCAAGCTGGTTATCAAGAAAAGTATAATCAAACGGATAATCCGGTCTGTATTCAGTCCATTTCTTTTTTAGGAAGCTTAAAGTCGCAGGAATATTTTTACCGGCTACTCTGACTGTTACCTGGTTATTACCTGTTTTTGTTATCAAAAAAATTATTGGAACAATTTCATTATGAAGAGATTCAAAGTTAAAGTCGTTTACTACCCCGATAATCCTTCCATTTCTATCGCCGTATTTCATTCGTTTCCCTACTGCCTGCTCCGCATCCCAGCCGAATTGATGAGCTGCAGATTCATTCAGAATAAATGCGGCGCTGTCATCGGTTGCATAATCTTTTGAAAAATCCCTGCCGGAGGAAAATTTGATCTGGTATGTTTTGAAGAAGTCGTAATCAACTTCCTGTACCGCTAATCTGAATTTTACTGTTACAGGTTTATTCCCTTCGAAAATTTCCGCCCCCCAGCTGTTTAACAGCATATTTGATGGTACCAGCTTGGAACTTGTGATCATTTTTATATCCGGGTTCTGAAGAAGCTGGCTTTTAAATGATTCAAGATTATTCTTGATCTTTTCGCTTGATGGTAAAATTATAAGATGATCTTTGTTATAGCCAAGATTTTTGTTTTTCACGTAATTTATCTGCTGGAAAACAATTCCCATAGCTATAATCAATGTTATTGATATAGTAAATTGTAAAACAACCAGTATAGTTCTGAAAATTGATTTACGGGATAAAAATTTGGTGCCTTTTAGCACTGTTACCGGCTGAAAAGATGAAAGCATCAAAGCCGGGTATGAACCGGAAAGAAAGCCTACAACTAATGCAAGGATTAATATACCTGCCAATAAAAAGGGATCTGAGAAAAAGTTAAAGTGAAGAGTCCTGCTGGAAAAATTACTGAATGGTTTGAGAGCAACTTCAACTATTAATATAGAAAAGAATAATGAAACAAAAACAGTGAGCAATGATTCACCTATAAATTGTTTCATAAGCTGCTGCCTGTATGCACCCAGCACTTTTCGAATCCCGATCTCTCTTGCTCTTTTAGTTGACCTTGCAGTAGCAAGATTCATAAAATTAATGCACGCAATAAGCAGTACAAAGAATGCAATTGCTGAAAAGATGTAAACATCCTTTATATCCCCGTTTTCTTCTACTTCTGTTGTTAAATGTGAATGCAGGTGAATATCAGTTAACTTTTGCAAATGGAGCATAGTATAATTGTGAAGAGCCTTCGCAGGCAGCTTTCCTTTTTCTCTTGTTATTACCTGGCCTATGTATTTATCTATGAATGACGGGATTTTATTTCTCAATTCTTCTACCGGGACGTTCTGCTTTAGTAAAATATATGTTAAATAATTGTTGCTTCCCCAGTTCTCTTCGAGGGTTTTTCTTCCTATTATTGCAGGATTATATAAAGTTATAAAAGATGCCAGGAAATCATATTTTAAATGGGAATTTTCCGGGATATCTTTTATTATTCCCGTTACCTTCAATTCGCCAAGGTTTCCATATTTGATTGATTTACCAAGTGCATCTTCATTCCCGAAATATTTTTCAGCCATTGATTGGGTAATAACAATACTTTTAGGTTCTTCAAGAGCAGTGTTCTTATCACCTTCGATAAAAGGAATTGAAAAAATTTTAAAAGTTGATTGTTCTGCCCAGAAGAACCGGTCTTCAATAAATGATTTATCTCCAACTTTAAGCAGCACACCTCCATCCTGCAGCAGTCTGGTTTCTTCCTGTATGATTTGGGGGTAATCATTTCTCAGCAGCGGACCTATAGGGGGGGCAACTCTTGCAAGATGCAGGCTGGATGCGCCATCTTCATTAAACCATTCACGCGTTACCCTGTATATTCTGTCGGCATTTTTGTTGAATTGATCATAGCTAAGTTCATATCGGACAAACAGCAGTATAAGGATGGTGCATGCAATTCCCAGGGACAAGCCAATAATATTAATGAAGGAATAAGTCCTCTGACGAAGAATATTTCTAAATGCAACTTTTAAATAGTTTTTAAACATAGCGTCTGAATTGTTAACTATAAATTGTTAATTGTTCATTGTACATTAATCTCATTCATATTTCAGCGACTCAATAGGATTTGCGCTTGCAGATTTTACAGCCTGAAAACTTATTGTAAGAAAAGCTATCAAAACCGTACCTAAACCGACTATTATAAATGTCAATAAATCCGGTTTTATTTTATAAGCAAAATTATCCAGCCATTTGTTCATTAAATAGTGTGCGGCAGGCCACGCAAAAACATTTGCAATTAAAACCAGTTTTATAAATTCGTTGTTAAGTAATTTTATTAAACCGGGAACACCGGCACCAAGTACTTTCCTGATTCCTATTTCTTTTTTTCTCAGTTCAAAAATAAATGATGCTAATCCAATTAAACCCAGACAGGCAATAAAAATAGCTAAAAATGAAAATGTGGAAATTATTGTACCTGTCTTTTCTTCGTGGTGATAAAGCAGGGCAATATAATCATTAAGAAATGAGTACGTAAACGGATAACCTGGGGAATATTCCCTCCAGGCTTTTTTCAATCCCGAAATAGTGGCGGGAGTATTTACCGGGCTGATTCTTACCGAAAATTCACGGAAGTAACCGGGATTATTCAGCATGCCTAAAGGTTTGATATTTGCTTTTAATGATGCAATATTAAAATCTTTAACTACACCGATTATTGCGGGAGTAATCCTTTTTATACCAATTAAATATTTCTTCCCGATAGCATCTTCAGGATTTTTGAACCCGAGATTTTTAACGGTTGTTTCATTTACAACAATTGCGTCTTTCCAGTTGTCAGAAAAATCTTTTGAAAAAAATCTTCCTGCAATCAGTTTTAATTTGTAAATGTTTTTATAATTATCATCAACAAATTTTATGTAAATACTGAATCTGTCACCGCCGTCTAATCCGTTGGGAAATAATGATGTGTCAAATACTTCATCGCTGATTGGAGCACTGTTGGCAGCAGAAACATTTTTTACTCCGGGAACCGACAAAAATTTATTTTCCATAGTTTTGTAGTTGCTCTCGGTTATATCAGATCCGAACGGTATTGTTATTGTATGATCTTTTTTAAATCCCACATCATGATTTTTTAAAAAATTAAGCTGCTGCAGGACAATTATTGTACAGATTACCAGGCAAATCGAAATACCGAATTGAGCTATTACCAGAATTTTTCTTATACCAGATTTTGCAGTTTTAAAACCCGGTTCGCCATTTTTCACTGCAAGAATCGGTTTGAAACCTGATAAATATAGCGAAGGATAAATGCCGGCAATTGCACCGGTTATTATACCGGCAATCAGTATAACAACCAGCATGTCAACGTTGTTAAGTATATCAAAAGACAATTTTGTATTTAAAAGATTAGAAAAATAGGGGAGCATAATTTCTGCAAGGACAATTGATATCATTACTGAAATTATAGTGAGAAAAATGGCTTCACCAAGGAATTGAAATACCAGCTGTTTTCGATATGCGCCCAGAGTTTTTCTTACTCCTATTTCGCGTATCCTTTTAGAGGATCTGGCTGTTGCAAGATTCATAAAATTGAAGCATGCAAGCAAAAGAATGAATAATCCGATTGTACTAATTATTAATATGCTGGAGACAGAATTATTATCTTCAATTTCTCCTAAATAATCCGAATGTAAATGAATATCAAGCAGCTTTTGATAATCCAGCTTTATTGTCACACCGGCTGGGAATTTCCTTTGCTTCATTATAAAGTCAGAAGTTTTGGATTTCAGTTTTTCCAGAGATGTGCTTTTAGGGAGCAGAATATATGTGTAAGAACCAAAATACGCTGCCCATTGATTTGAAAAATCGGCGGAAAGTATCTTATTGTTTACATCTGCGTAAGTTCCTATCATACCGAATTTAAAATGTGTATTCACAGGAACATCCTGCATAACTCCTGTTACTGTAAATTCATATTTATTATCAATCCTTAAAACTTTACCAATTGGATTCTCACTTCCAAAATATTTTTCGGCGACAGATTTTGTTAAGACAATTGAATGGGGAGCATCTAATAAATGATCAGGATTTCCTTTTAATAGCCCGAAAGAGAAAATTTCAAAAAAATTTGAATCTGCAAAAGCAAGGCTGGGTTCGATGAAGCTTTGATTTTTGTATGATACAAGCTCGTTTCCCGCAAAAAATATCCTTGAGCTTTTTCCTATCTCCGGATATTGCCCGCGCAGAACATTATTTAGCGGCATTGGCGTTTCTACGTCAATATAAGTTCCGCGTTCTGAAATATGAGCAGTTATTATGCGGTAAATATTTTCGGCGTTTTTAAAGTAACTGTCATAGCTGAGTTCATGTTTAACATACAAAGAGATTAATATACAGCATGTTATTCCAACAGTTAAACTTAGTATATTAATAAATGAATAAAGCCTGTGCCTTTTGAGATTCCTGAAAGCAATTTTGAAATAATTTTTTAACATAATTTCTCCAATATCATGTTGATAACACACATACGCTATGCCCTAAGCCCTATTCGCATTTTGATTTACTCATACCTAATTGAATTTACAGGATTTGAAACCGCGGCATTTATTGCCTGGAATGAAACTGTAATTAATGCAATTACCAGGACTAATAATCCCGAAACTAAAAATACTCCCAGGCTTATATCTGTTTTGTAAGCAAAATCTTCAAGCCACATATTCATTATATAATAGGAAACAGGCCAGGCAATAAGGTTTGCTGCTGCAATAAGTAATAAATATTCCTTTGAAAGCATAGCTACAATGTTTGCAACTGTAGCTCCAAGCACTTTTCTGATCCCGATTTCTTTTTTTCTTTGTTCGGCCGTAAAAGCGGTTAAACCTAATAAACCAAGGCATGCAATAACTACTGCAAGTAGTGCAAATATTGTAAATACCTTTTCGGACTGAATTTCAGATTTGTACAATTCATTAAAGTTATCATCAAAAAATGAATATTCCATCGGTTTTATCTGTCCGAATTCCTTCCACTTAGCTGATAAGTATTTAATTGTGTTCTGCATGTCATTAGAAGATATTTTTACAGATAAAAAGTCTGCTTCAGGTGTATTCAATAAGATTAATGCTGCGGGACGAATTTCATCTTTAAATGTCTGTAAATGAAAATCCTTTACAACGCCTATAATTTTTAAAGGAACAGCATTATTTTCATTTTCCAAAGAAGTCAAAAGCTCAGAATTTAAGGGATTCTTAAAGTTCAGTTTTTTTACAGCGGCTTCATTCAGAATAATAGCTGAGGTATCCGAAGAAATATTTTTTGAAAAATACCTTCCGTCCGCCAGCTTTAACTGGTATGTATTCAAATAATTATAATCGACTGGCAGGGTTACCAGGGTGTATGGATTATTCTCTCCCTTCTTTTTGAATATGTTTGCAGTAAGATCGTGGCCGGGTAATCCGAACGATAGTGAGGCATCCATAACATTTACATTTTCTTTAACAGCATCAGCAAATGTGAACTGCTTTGTACCTAAATCATTAATATTATTTATTACAAGCACCTGATCTTTATTAAAGCCAAGATTTTTATTTTTGATGTATTGCATCTGGTTATATATAACCAGGGTTCCAACAAAAAGAACAACAGATGTTGCAAACTGAAATATAACGAGTGCCTTCCTTAAGGCACCCTTTTTGCTTTTCGCAGCTGCTTTTGATTTTAAAACAAGTGCCGGCTTAAAAGAAGCAAGCAGAATTGAGGGGTAAAAACCTGCAGCTGTTCCCAGAATCAGAGTAAAGAGAATTAATCCGGGAATTACAAATGCATTTCCGGATAAATTAAGGGACAGATCTTTATCGGTTAAACCATTGAAATATGGCAGTAGTAATTCAACAAGCATTACTGAAATAATAACAGCAATGAGGCACAGCAGTATTGATTCGGATAAAAATTGTTTAACCAATTGCATCTTGTTGGAACCCAGTACTTTTCTGACACCTATTTCATTGGCCCGTTTTGCTGATCTTGCTGTAGCAAGATTTATAAAATTTATGCTGGCAATTATCAGTATAAAAAATGCTATAGTTGAAAAAAGATAGACTGTATTAATGCTGCCTGCTTCCTTAAGCTCATTAAATACTTTTGAATAAAGGTGAATTCCTTTCAAAGGAACAAAAGTAAAAGAAAAATCGTTGCCGCTGTTCAGAAATTCTTTATAGCTTACCCCGAATGCTGATTTAATTATGGGACCCAGATGTTTTTCTGCAACTGAATATATTTTTTTATTTAATTCTTTTGCAGTAACGCCCTTATTTGTCATTACATAAGTATGGACAAACTGACCGAACCAGTTTACTTTACCATTTCCAGGAAGTGAATTAAGAGATGCAATAAAATCAAATTCGAAATGTGAATTTTCGGGAACCGGTTTAACTACACCCGTAATTAAAAATTCCATCCCGTTTGCAAGTGTAATTCTTTTGCCTACAGGATTTTCAGAAGAAAAATATTTTTCAGCTGTATTTGCCGTAATTATCAGACTTTTTGGTTGTGTTAACGCGGTCCTGGGATTTCCACTGATAAAGTTAATTGTGAAAATATCAAACAATGATGAATCGGCATAGAAGAATCTTTCTTCTTTAATATAATCATTATCTTTTTTAACATATGTACTGTTTTCCCTCAATAACCTTGCGGTTTTCTCAATTTCGGGATACTCCGAAACTAAAGCATCTGCAAGCGGCATAGGAGAATTTGCAAGGTTGAATTCATTATTGCCTATTTTGTAATGAGAATTCAATCTGAATATCCTGTCGGAATTAGTATTAAACGAATCATATGTTAGTTCATCCAGAACAAACAAACCAATCAAAATAAAACAGGTTATTCCTATTGTAAGTCCAAGGATATTGACAATTGAAAAAAGCTTGTTTTTTGTAAGATTTCTTGCTGTTATTTTTAAATAATTTTTAAGCATGCTTTTCCTCCTGATATTTTCTAAGCACACAATGATACACTAAATAAATAAGACTCTTTGCACAAATCCTCTACGCTTTGCGACTCATTCATACCTCAATGATTTAATAGGATTGGCAACTGCTGCTTTAACCGCATGAGAACTAACTGTTAACAGTGCAATTACCAAAGCAATTATACCGGATAATAGAAATACCCACAGGTTAATATTTATCCTGTATGCAAAATCTTTTAACCAGTTGTTCATAACATAATAGGCGACAGGCCAGGCAATAATATTTGCTATCAGCACCCATTTCAGAAATTGTTTGGAAAGCATAAATAGCAGTGAAGGAATTGAAGCGCCTAATACTTTTCTAATCCCGATTTCTTTTGTCCTTTGTTCTGTAATGAAAGCTGCCAGACCAAGCAGACCCAGACATGCAATAAATATTGCAAGAGCTGAGAATGTCGTTGCTATCTTACTTGTTCTTTGTTCAGCTATATATAAGTGAGATAAATTCTGATCTAAAAAATTGTAACCAAAAGCTTCACTGCCGGCAAATTTTTTCCAGGTATTTTCCAGGTAATTAATCGTTCCCTGATAGTCACCGGGTTTTATTCTTACAGAAATAAATTGAGCGAAATTTTTACCTGCCAGAAGGTGAAAGGTAAGCGGCCGTACCAACTGGTGCAGGGATTCATAATTAAAGTCTTTCGTAACACCTATAATTTTATATTTTTCGTCACCGTGCGGACTTGGTTCAATTAAAATTTTTCCAACAGGATTTTCTAAACCGAATAACTTTACTGCCGCTTCATTAATTACCACTGCAGAAGTATCGGAAGGATGTTCTACTGAAAAAAATCTTCCTTTTTCCATTTTGATATTGTAAGTATTAATAAAACCATAATCACTCCATATCTGCCGCAAATCCTGATATCGGTCATTCGGAGTTCCTTCAACTCTGGTTGCATTGTCTCCATTTTGATGCCCCGGTATTCCATTCGAATTACTTAAACTTACTACTCCGGGATAATTTATTAATTCTTTTTAAATGACTCAATCTGGTTTCCTATATCATCCGTTTTATTAATAATTATAATTTGTTCTTTGTCGAAGCCAAGATTTTTGTTTTGTATATATTTAAGCTGGTTATAGATAATGAAAGTCCCGATAAAAAGAATTATAGTTACTGCAAACTGGAATATTACCAGTCCGCTTCTCAGGAAAGATTTTTGCTTTCCTTTATTTTCGCTTTTTAATACTTTTACCGGCTGAAATGAAGACAGGTAAAATGCCGGATAACTTCCGGCAATAATACCGATTAGACCTGCTAAAAAGATTAAAAGAAGAAGGGTATATATGTTTTCAAAAATACCAAGGCTCATTTCTTTTCCTGAAATATCATTGAACAGCGGGAGAAATACTTCAATTACGATTATTGCAATAAAAACAGAAAGCATACTCATTAAAACAGATTCTGTTATAAATTGCCTCACCAGCTGCGATCGATTGGAACCAAGTGTTTTCCTTATACCTACTTCCTTTGCTCTTTTTTCGGATCTTGCCGTAGCCAGGTTAATAAAATTTATACAGGCAATAAGAAGAATCGCCAAAGCAATAACTGAGAAAATATAAATATAGTCTATATCGCTGTTTGCTTCGATTTCATAATCAAGGTGAGAAGTAAGATGAATGGAATTTAAAGGCTGCAGAACAAAACCATAACTGCTCCCGCTTTTTTTCAGCTGTTCAAGGGTCAGCCCGGCAACCTTCTCGAGCTGAGGTCCGATATATTGTTTAACATCTTGATCCAGCAGCTTCTGAAATTGATCCGGATCCGTTCCTTTTTTTAAAACAACATAAGTATAATAATTATTGCTGAGCCAGAAAGGGTTCCTGCTGTCTTCATAAGTTGTGAGTGAGCCGAGAAAATCGAAGTGGAAATGGGAATTTTGGGGGAAGTCTTTAATAACACCTGTAACAATCCAGTCGCGCCGGTGATCCGCATTCAGAATTTTACCCATTGGATCTTCATTCCCAAAATATTTTTTTGCCATAGATTCGGTGATTACTACATCATTTGGCTGATTAAGTGCTTTAGCGGGGTCTCCTTCTAAAAAATTAACTGTAAAGACCTTAAAGAAAGTTGAATCCACATTATAAAATCTTTCTTCGCTGAAGGCTTTATTCCTATATCTTAATACCGGTGACCCGAAATTTCTAATGCGGGTGTAAGTAACAATGCCGGGCAAATCATGCATTAGTGCTGCTCCCAAAGGAGAAGGGCTGACTGCCATATTTAATTCATTATTATTTATTCTGCCCGTTAAATGAACACGGTAAATTTGATCAGCATTCTTATTGAATTTGTCATAGCTCAGTTCGTTTTTTACATAAAGAAGAATTGCAATACAGCAAGCTATACCGACTGCAAGTCCCGTAATGTTTATAAATGAATATCCTTTATTTTTTCTGAGATTCCTGAAAGCAACTTTTATATAATTCTTAAACATAGTGACCTTTCAAAATTAAATGTTAAACAGAATCGAAAACCTGTTTTTGTCTGAATAAAACCTGGACGAATTTGGAATCATCTTTAGGTCTGAATATCTGGATTAATTCCCAGGTCTTGTCATAGCTTTCAATTCTCTGCTGGAGCATTTTAATTCTATCTTCAACTAACCAGACTTCATCATCAGGCTCCCACCTGAAGGATTCAACCTTAAAATTAAAACGCCTTTTCTTACCATTAATTAAAACTTCTATTTCGGCTATCTGTTTATCAAGGAAATCCGGTAGCGGAATGCTAATCTCTTTCATTTTAGTACCCTTTCATTTGATGCTTTGATGCATAGCGCAAAGAGCAGAGCGCATAGCAAATATTTAATTTTATTTTTCTAACGTTTTCATTTCTCAATTCCTAGCGTTATGCTCCATGTGCTTAGTGCTTATTCATACCTTAAAGATTTTACGGGGTTTGCAGTTGCAGTTTTAAAAGCCTGAAAGATTACTGTTAATAATGCAACTATAAAAGCTATACCGCCGGATAAAACAAACACCCACCAGCTTATATCAATCTTATATGCAAAATTCTGAAGCCACATATTCATAAAATAGTATACCGCAGGCCATGCTATTATGTTTGCAATTAAAACCCATTTCAGAAAATCAGCCGATAAATTCAGAACAACCCCGCTGACGGATGCGCCCAGTACTTTTCTTATCCCAATCTCTTTAGTTCTTTGTTCAATTACATAGGAAGACAGACCAAATAATCCAAGAGAAGCTATTATAATTGCAATTACAGCAAAAGTCGAAAATATCCGTTGAGTCTTTTGTTCGCTTAAATATAAAGCAGCAAATTTATCATCAAGAAAACTAAAATTTAACTGACCGGCCGGAGAAAAAGCTTCCCATTTAATTCTCAGGTCCTTCAAAAACCCAGGCACATCGGAGGTTTTAATTTTTATTAAAAGTCCTCCGAAATTATTTCCAAGCACCATCATTAATGGAGCAACTTTCTGTTTTGCAGACATATAATTAAAATTATCAGCAACGCCGATTACTTTATATCCTTTTTGACCTGAACGTACAATGATTTTTCCGATCGGATTTATTTTATTCCACCCTAATTCCCGAACTGCTGCTTCATTAATAATTACACCTGCCGAATCTGTCGGAAAATCATTTGAAAAATTTCTTCCCTGGTTAATATGTATTCCTAATGTATTAATAAAATCATAATCGATATGATAAATATTCGAATGGATTTCGGGACCATGAGATGAATTATTCTTTGCATAAATTTCTGTCCCATCCATTAAAGGGTCTCCGGGAACAGTCCAGGTTATACTGGCAGATGCTATGCGTGGATCCTGCAGCAATAGTTGTTTGAATGCCGGTTGCCTGCTGCCCAGAAGTCGGCTGTCGGATATAAATAAAACCTGGTCTTTATTAAAACCCAGTTTTTTATTTTGCATATAAACTAATTGTTTATAAACGATGATAGTCGCAACAATCAGCCCGATTGACACAAAAAATTGGAATATTATTAATGAGCTTCTTAATAAATTTTTTCTGTCTTTTGTTTTTGTCCCTTTTAAAACCTGGATTGGATTGAAGGATGACAAAAAGAAAGCCGGATAAATTCCTGCTGCTATTCCAACAAGAATTACAAGCGTAAAAATGAAAAGAATAATTTGATAATTAATAAAATAATTGAAGATAATATGCTTACCCGCAAGCTGGTTGAAATAGGGGAGCAGCTCAATTATCAATAGTAGTGCTATGATCAGGGAGAAGAAACTAAGCAGGACAGATTCGGATAAAAGCTGTTTTATAAGCTGAAATTTTTCAGATCCTAAAACTTTCCTTACACCTATTTCCCTGGCTTTTTTACCGGAACGGGCAGTTGAAAGGTTAGTAAAATTGATACATGCAAGCAATAAAATGAATACGGCCAGGATGGAAAAGATATATACATATTGAATATCCCCGTTGGGTTCAAGTTCGTATTTTGTATGTGAATAAAGATGGATGTCGGTAAGAGGAACTAATGAAAAACGGAATGTATTTATTGCTTTTAAGGCATCCTTATAGCTTATACCCATATCATTTTGAACTTCCGGAACTACATGTTTTTTTACAAGCTGGGGGAATTTATTTTCTAATTTTTTCGGGTCAGCATTTTTATTTAACAGAAGGTAAGTGTAAAATCCAAGGTTGCTCCATGTAGCTTTTGAAATATGCAGAGAAGAAAAGCTTAAAAATGCATCAAAATGAAAATGCGACTTATCAGGTATTTTATCATAAACCCCGGTTATTTTATAAGTCTTATCCTGAAGTCCGATAATTAATGATTTACCCAAAGGATTGTTATTTCCAAAATATTTCTTTGCAAATTCTTTCGAGATAACAATGCTGTTAGGCAGAACAAGGGCATTTTTTATATTTCCTTTAATAAGAGGAATAGAAAACATCTGAAGAAAGTTGGAGTCAGCAAAAGCTAATTTATTTTCCTTAAATTGCTTATCATTATATTTTATAAAAAAAGCTGCAGGGGAAATCCTTGAATATGATTTTATTTCCGGAAATGCATCCTTAATCCCTTCACCTACTGCTGCATCAACATTTGTATAAACCTCAGTATTGCTGTTGCCTGTAACTGACAGGTTTACCCGATAAATATCTTTTGAATCAGCAGGATGCCTGTCATAGCTCAATTCATCATAGACATAAGCAGAAATTAAAAGAAAGCATGTAAAGCCGATTGCTAATCCAAAAATATTAACAAATGAAAAAATTTTACTCCTGATAAAATTCCGCCATGCTGTTTTCAGATAATTTTTTAACATGAAACATCCTTATTATTCATACCTCAAGGATTTTATTGGATTTAATAATGCTGCTTTAATTGCCTGGTAACTGACAGAAAAACAGGCAATCGAAAAGGCGATCAACCCGGGGACGATAAACATCCACAATTGCATATCAATGTGGTAGGCAAAGCTTCCCAGCCATTTGTTCAAAACGAAATACGCAGCCGGCCACGCAAAGAGATTTGCAGCCAAAACATATTTTGTAAATTCTTTTGACAATAAAAAAACTATTCCGGTTACGTTTGCTCCGAGAATTTTGCGGACACCTACTTCTTTAGTCCGCTGTTCAGCTGTATATGAAGCCAGGCCGAACATTCCGAGGCATGCTATAAACAGTGCAAGAAAACTAAAAGTATTTATTACCTTGCTGATTTTCTGATCGGATTGGTACAATTTATTAATTTGTTCGTCAAGAAAACTATATTCAAAAGGATATTCGGGAGCAATTTTATCCCATGTTTGTTCGAGAGATTTTATTGTACTGTTTATTTCTCCGGGTTTAATTCTCACAAGCAAATCCTTAATCTCAGACGGATCATAATAAATTATAAGCGGAGATATCTGCGAATGAAGGGAAGAAAAATTAAAATCTTTAATTACCCCTATTATTCTGAAATTCAAAACTTTTTTCCCGAGCGGGGAAATCATATCCATTGCATGTAAGGCTGCCTGGTTTATAATGCAGCCGTCAGCTGTATCAGAACTGAATTTCTTTGAAAAAAATCTTCCCTTAATCATATTGATCTGCATTGTTTTAGTAAAGTCCTGATCTGCAGTTAACCTGTATATCAGAAAATGATTATCAGTTTTTTTCCCTTCCCAGTCATTTACGTCTGTTGAGCTTAATACGCCGGAAGGAGGATAGGATACACCTGAAATGCTGATTACCTGCCGGTCTTTACTTAGTTCATTTTTAATCAGATCTGCCTTTTTGTTCAGTTTACCCTGCAGGTTTATGCAGAGAACATATTCTTTATTAAATCCCAGGTTTTTATTCTGTATGAAATGTAATTGCCGGTTTACTACTACAGTTCCAATAATAAGTATGATTGTTAATATAAACTGAAAAGTGACAAGCGGTTTACGGAAGTTCTTATTTCCGCTTCCGGCGCTAAACTTTCCTTTCAGAACCTTAACAGGTTTAAACGCCGATAAAAACAAAGCAGGATAGACTCCTGAAATTATGCCCGTGAAAACTGCAATTCCAAGGGTTAATAATAATAATCCAAAATTATTCTGCAGGTTAAATGATAATTCTTTGCCTGAAAGAGAATTAAATGCAGGCAGAAGATCATATACAAGAATAATTGAGAGTATAAGAGATATGAATGCGTATATAATTGATTCAAGGAAGAACTGGACAATTATTTCTTTTCTGGAAGCACCTACAACTTTTCTCATGCCGATTTCTTTTGCACGGCTCCCCGATCTTGCTGTTGAGAGATTGATGAAATTTATACATGCAAGTAATAAGATTAATAATGCAATAATTGAAAAAAGATAAACCTGTGTTATGTCGCCTGTTCCGCCTATACCCCAAATATTTCCTGAATACAGGTGAATGTCGGTAACCGGCTGGAGTCCAATAGTAATATTAATATCTTTTTGATGCTGTATAATTGTATTGGATATCTTTTTTGAGACGATATGAAAATCGGCATTTTTATTTAGCAAGACATAAGTTGTATGAGCAAAACTTTCCCATCCCTCAAGTGTATAGCCGAAATCTTTAATTGCATCAAACGGCAGTAATAAATCAATTTTCAGATGAGAGTTTAAAGGGATATTTTTAATTACTCCAGTAACCTCGAAATTCAAATGATTATTTATTTTTATAATCTTGCCAACCGGATTTTTATTCCCAAAATATTTTTCTGCTGTTTCTTTTGTGATAATAATTGATGACAGGTTAGATAATGCATCATTCTCATTTCCTTTTAAAAAATGAATAGAGAACATTTTCAGAAAAGAAGGATCTACAAACATTAAATTATCTTCAGTAAACCTTTTATCTTTATACTGCAGGACAGAATTTTTAACTGTTCTCAACCTTGCTGCATTTATAATCTCCGGATATTCATTAATCAGTGTTTTTGCAAGTGAGGGCGGATTCATGCTGAATACAGATTTTTCTCCGTTTGAGTATTTTTCAGAATCAATCACACGGTAAAGTCTGGCAGCATTTGGGAAAAACCTGTCATAGCTTAATTCATCCTGTACCCATAAAAGTATAAGCAGGGTACAGGCCATACCGACAGCTAATCCCAATATATTTATAAAAGAAAATCCTTTATATTTTTTTAAATTCCTGAAAGCGATATTTAAATAATTCTTGAACATTTAATTTTCTTTCTGTATTTTATTCATCTCTCAAACATTGTGAAGGATTAGATCTTGCTGCTTTGAGAGCTTGAGTTCCTACAGTTAACCAGGCAATTAATAATGTAATTATCCCGGCGCTTAAAAAATACCAGGGACTCAGACTTATCCTGTAAGCAAAACTATCTAGCCAGTTTTTTATAAGTAAATAGCTTAAGGGTAAGGCAATTAATATTGAGATCAGAACAAGCTTTGAAAAATCTTTCGATAATAAATAAATGATGCCAAACTCACTTGAACCGAGAACTTTACGTATTCCAATTTCTTTAATCCTTCTTTGTGCAGTAAATGCAGCTAATCCCAACAAACCAAGACATGAAATCATAATTGCCAAACCGGCAAAATATTTTGATAACACAGAAACTCTTTCTTCGGATTCATACAATGCCTGGTAATCTTTATCAAGAAATTTATAATCAAATACATAACCCGGATTGAATTTGCTATAGAAATTTTTGATATTATTAATTGTTTCTCTATCTTCTCCTGCTTTTAATTTCACCATAATTTTCATCGTTCTATCCGGTTCAAGTATAAAGAATAAGGGTTTTATAGTTTCATGTAAAGATTCAAAATTAAAGTTTTTTGTCACTCCAATAATTTGTCTGTTTACTCCCCACAGGTTGATAATTTTTCCAATTGGATTTTTCAATCCCATAGTTTTGATTGCTGTTTCATTAAATATTATTGCAGTAGAATCCGAGCCGAATTTTTTTGAAAAAGATCTTCCTTCTTTTATATTTATATCCAGGGTCTTTATTAAATTATAGCTGACCTGCATACTTTCAAATCTTATAATCTCCTTGGGATTTTTCCCCTGCCAATTGAGACCGATAGTGTTACCAAAACTGCCCATTAAATTTGTATTGGCGCTAGCAGCATCTACAACTCCCGGTATCTTTTTTAATTCACTAAGAAAAGTTCCCTGGTTTTTAGCTGCGTTCCCTTCCTTATCAAAACTAATAACATTATTTCTGTCATACCCAAGATTTTTTGTCTGAATAAAATCAATTTGTTTATAAACAACCAAAACAGCGGCAATAAAAATTATTGATAAAGAGAATTGAAATACTACCAGGACCTTTCGAAGCCACAACTCCCCTCCGGGCATATTAAACTTTCCTTTTAATGTGGAAACGGGTTTAAAACCCGAAATGTATAATGCGGGGTAACTTCCGGATATTAAACCTGTAAGTACCACAATGCTTAAGAAAGTTAAAATGATCCCGCTGTTGAAATTTAAAGACAGTTGCTTACCTGTTATATTATTGAATTGAGGAAGAAGAAGTTCAACGAAGAGTAGAGCTAAAAATAATGATATTAAAGATATTATTAAGGATTCACTCAAATATTGTATAATAAGTGATTTACGTTCAGCCCCCATAGCCTTCTTTATACCCACTTCTTTCATCCTGGTAGATGCTTTAGCAGTAAAAAGATTCATAAAATTGATGCAGGCAATTAAAATTATGAAAAGAGCAATTACCGAAAATAATTTTACATATTCTATCCTGCCGCCGCTTTGAATACCATTATCATATTTGCCGTATAAATAGCCATCAGAATAATGCCTTGCGAACAAAGTTACATTTGAATTGCTGAATTTACTCTTTAAGTATCCTGCAATTTTTTTATTGAATTGATCCGGGTTTGTGCCTTTTTTCAAAAGTACGTACGTATATGGAGCATGGTTATCCCAGTTAATAGTTCTGCCCATTTTATTGCTTAAATCTTTCCATGCCTGGTACGAAAGCACAAATTGAAACTGCATAGTAGAATTATTAGGAACATCATTACAAATCCCTGTAACTACAGCCTTATCACTGAAATTAAGCACCTGCCATTTTATAGTTTTTCCGACTACATTTTTAGTAGTCTTAAATAATTTCATTGCAAGCTCTTTTGATATAACTACGGAGTTATTGCCGGTCAGCACCTGGTTGGGATTTCCCTGCAGCAGGCCGAAAGAAAAAATGTTAAAAAAATCCTTACCTGCGAACTGACCTTCTGCTTTAAAATTTATTTCGTCGGCAGAAAGTGTAAAACTAAACCATGAAGAGGGAGTAACTGCAGCGGCATATTTTATTTCAGGTATTTCTTTAGCCATCGTCTCAGCCATAAGATCGGGAGTATAAGGTTGTGTTGTAATTCTGTCAGCTAATTTAGCATTCTCCATTACCTGGAAAAGCCTGCTGTCATTTTTGTTAAACTTATCAACGTGAAGTTCATCATTTACCCACAAATAAATCAGTAAAGCGCAGGCAAGTCCGGTTGATAATCCTATAAGATTTATAAGAAATGTACTTTTATTTTTTCTGAAATTTCTGAAAATGATAAGCAGGTTGTGTTTAAGCATTTTTACTTTCTTTCAATCGATTCAAGTCAATATATAAATGTTCTGCTAATCCCGGATAACTTTTTATTCAAAAGGTTCAAATCTGTAATAAACGGAATGATTTAATATCAAATCGGCAAAGATTATGCCTTTTAAAAAGATTAAGAATAGTTTTGGAAACTAACTTATTCTGTTAATTTAGTGTTCAGCGGCGTACGGAAGTGAACGGTTGTGAACAGTTGAACCTGATACAGTTGAACAACTTAATGGATAGATGATCGAATGTTTCGGCGGAATTTATTGGTTAATTCTATGTGAACTTAAGCGTAATAGTAGTACCGTTGTTCACCTGTGATTTTACGGATATTCCTCCTTTGTGTGCTTTCATTATTTGTTTTGAAAGGCTCAAACCGATTCCCGAACCTTCTTTTTTAGTTGTGAAGAACGGGATAAATATTTTTTCCTGGAGATCTTCGGGGATTCCTTTACCGTTATCAATAACCTGTATATTTATCATGCCTCTATTATCAATTATTCCCAACAGCTTAATACCAGGATTAGGTATCCCGTCAAATGCATTTATAGAGTTTAAGATAAGGTTGATTAAAACCTGTTCTATTAAATCCGGATCGATCATAATTTCAAGATTATCCGGTTCAACCGCACTAACAAATGAAATATTTTTTTCTGCAAGCTGCTCATGCAGTAAATTTTTTATTCTCTCAAACAATAATGATATTTTAAATATCTGGAACTGCGGAATCGGAACCCTATTTAAATTCCTGTAATCATCTACAAAATGAATCAGCCCTTTGCTCCTTTTTTCTATTGTACCTACTGCAGCTTTAAATTCTTCAATATCTTCTTCGGTCAGCATTTTATCCGAATTTTCCAGCATATTATTTACTGTTGATGAAAGTGAAACTATCGGAGTAATTGAATTCATAATTTCATGAGTAAGGACGCGGATCAAATTCTGCCAGGCTTCCATCTCCTTTTCTTCAAGTTCACTCTGGATGTTATTTAGTGAAACCAGTATTATGTATTTATCCCGCAGTTTAAATTCAGCGGCAAAAATTGACAGTTGAATCAATTCGTTGTTATCTACAATTTTAACCAATGCTTTTTTCCCGGCCCGCATTTCTATTAATGTTTTTACCAGGGGTTCGCTTTTACCTTTTAATTCGGAAATATTTCTTAATGAGTTTATTCCTAAAAGTTTTTTTGTAGCATTATTTATTAATTCGACATTACCGTCGATTGTATATGCAAGAATACCTATATTAATATGTTGAACAATAATCTGGAGATAATGAAAATTTTCCTCTTTCTCACTCCGTGCTTTTTTAAATTCTTCAATTACTTCTGCAAAAGAATTATTTAATTCTTCAAATCCTGCTCCCTTTATTTTGGATTTAAAATTTTGTGTGAAATCGGAATAACGGATTGAATAGAAAAACCGGGAAATTTCTTTATTAGTATTTTCAATATATTTTATTAAAAGATATATCTGGACAATAATAGCTATACATACAATAAAAATCGTTGCATAAAAGGAAGTATCCTGTATCAGATAAAAAAGCAAAAATATAGAAATGCTGATGAATAAAATTCTAAAAATAACATTGATGTTAAATCTCTTATAGACCATATTTCTCTAATCTGCGGTAAAGTGATGCGCGTGTAAGCCCTAATTCTTTTGCCGCTCTGGTAAGATTACCGTTATATTTGCCGACCGCTTTAATAATTAATAATTTCTCAGCTTCCTCCAGGTCAAAGTTATTTAATTTTACATCATCTTCTTTGGCATCCTGGACTGAAAAGTAAAAATCTTCCGGTAATATTTCTCCGGCTTCATTCATTATCACAACTCTCTCTATTGCATGCTGCAGTTCTCTTACATTACCCGGCCAGTGATATTTTTCCAGCCTTTTCAAAGCAGAGGTACTGATTTCTTTTATAGGCTTATTATATTTTTTACAATAAATATCAAGAAAGTGTTTTGCTAAAAGAGGAATATCTTCACTTCTTTTTCTGAGAGGAGGGAGATTAATTTCTACCGTGTTGATCCTGTAAAGTAGATCCTGCCTGAATCGTTTTTCGGATATCAGTTCATCTACAGGAATATTGGTTGCGCAGACTAATCTGATATCAATTGGCTTAGCAATATTCGATCCCAGTCTTGTAACTGTCCTGTTTTGAAGAACAGAAAGAAGCTTCATCTGGAGATTAAACGATAGGTTTCCGATTTCATCAAGAAACAGAGTTCCGCCTGAAGCTATTTCAAATCTTCCTGCTTTATCTTCTTTTGCATCTGTGAAAGCTCCCTTAACATAACCGAATAATTCACTTTCGAAAAGGGATTCGCTGATTGCACCCATATCCACATTTAAGAAGATTTCCTCCGCTCTTTTCGATTGGCGGTGAATAGCCCTGGCGACAAGCTCTTTCCCAGTTCCATTTTCTCCAAGTATTAAAATATTTGCATCGGTTTCCGCCACTTTTTGAATTGTGCTGAAAACTCTCTGCATTTCTTCTGAAATACCAATGATGTTGTGAAACTGCTGATCGATATCTTTACTCAGCTGTTTTTGACGCGAAAGAAGATTATCGACTCTCTGCTGTGAATGACTAAGTTTCATTGCGGAAGAAATTGTTGCAAGAAGCTTTTCATTCTGCCATGGTTTTAGAACGAAATCTGTCGCTCCGTCTTTAATTGCTTTTACTGCCATCTCAATTGTTCCGAAAGCAGTAATAAGTATAACAATAGCTGCAGGATCTATTTCAAGAATTTTTTTCAGCCAGTTAAATCCCTCGCTTCCGCTGGTTGCATTTCCCGAAAAATTCATATCCAGCAGAATTATATCATAATGTTCATTCTTTAATATGGAAGGAATTTGTTCGGGATCCTTTTCCATTTGAACAATAGAATAATGCTGTTTTAACAAGAGTCTTGCAGAAAATAAGACATCTTCGTCATCATCAACTATCAGGATTTTCCCCGTCTTTAAATTCATAATATTTGTAATTGGATATTTTTATATGTTTGGTTTAATTACCATAATTACAAATTCTATTCCTTAAAAAAATTGCTGAATAAATATTATATCAGGATCATAAGATTTATTTTATGTCCGTATCTGTACACAATTGTTCGTTTTCGGACAGTACTAACTTCAAACTTTATTTGTTAAAAATCAATTTAATATTGTTAAAAATGAGAGATGAATTTCTCATAAAAAGAAGAATCAAAATTGAAGCCTTTTGAATTTGTGCAGAGGAATCTAAAAATAATTTCTCAGTTAATTTTCATTAATTTGTATTTATTCTGAATATTCTTTTTTATTTTTAAAATGATCAACGAAAAATAAAAAACAGTGTAAAGCCAGGGGTGATGAATGAAGGGAATTTTAACCTCGATAATTTTTTCATTATTTATTTTTTCAACTATTCATGCTGAATCTTATACTGTTTATGGCTTGGTGAAAGATGTTGCAACAAATGAACCTCTTCCTTTTGCAAATGTAATTATTGCAGGCACAAATCAGGGAACCTCGACTGATCAGCAAGGTAAATTCACTTTCAAACTGGAAACAGGTAAATATATCTTTCAATGCAGTTATGTCGGGTATAAAACTATTAGTATTGATATTGAAGTAATCAAAGATATCCGGGTTACAATAGAAATGAATTCCATAGATATGCTTCTGCAGGACGTAACTATTTATGCAAACCGGGAAGGGGAATCCGATCAAAAAGAAATCAGTACTCTTTCACTTCAAAGTGAAAAACTTGGTGAGATTACCAGTGTAATTCCTGATGTTTTGCGGAGTGTTCAAATGCTTCCGGGAGTTGCAGTTAATAATGAATTCAGTTCTAAGTTCAATGTACGCGGCGGTAATACCGATGAAAACCTCGTATTAATTAATGGTACACAGGTTTATGATCCTTACCATGTAAAAGAAGCACCTAATGCCAGTATCGGCATTTTTAATGTTGATATGATAAAAAAAATGGATTTAATAACAGGCGGATTTAGTGCTCGTTATGGTGACAGGATGAGTTCGGTTGTCAATATAGAATACCGGGAAGGAAACCGGAATAATTTCGAAGGAGAGGCAGGTTTAAGTTTAACTGATTTATCCGGTTTGGCTGAAGGTCCTCTGGGAAACAAAGGTTCTTTTATTCTGGGTTTCAGGCAGAGTTATTTTCAATATGTTATAAAAATGCTGAGTATTGAAGAATCGATACATCCATCATTTTATGATGTCCAGGGAGTGCTTGCTTATAATTTAGCTGCTCAAAATAAATTAACGTTCAAGTTTATTCATGCCGGCGACAATTTCTACTCAGATCCCGAACAGAATTTTCATGGACCAAGCAGGTCTCCGGCTAACTATCAGAATGTTAATGGTTTACTAATCCGGAATTGGAACGATTCGGCTTCAACAGACGCGAGGTATTACAGCACGATGCTGGCTCTTCAAAGCACCAATATTATTTCCTCAAAGGCATTATTAAAATCTGAAATTTCTTTTTATGATCAGATTGAAAATGAACATGCCGGTAAGATCAACTTTTACAGGGATGATTTTAATGCCGGCAATATTAATTCTTTTTACCGGTATACTAAAAATTATTTATACAGCACAAAATTAAATATCCGGACTCTTGAATTAAATTCCATTTATGATTTGCAGCTGAACTCTTCATACTGGTTAAGAACGGGTTTAAGTTATCAAAAAATCTCTTACGATAACTATTATGTAAATTCAACTATAGTTTCGGAATTGACAGATAGATATAATTATCCTGATACATCTTTTTATACAAGCAGCGAAAACGATCTGGATAACAATATTGACAGTATAAATACTCAATCCTATAAAGCCGCAGGATATGTGGAAAATATCCTGCAGCTCGGGGATAAACTTATTTTTAATCTGGGCGGAAGATTTGATTATTTCGATCTTAACAGGGATTTAACCTGGAGTCCTCGTATAAACTTTTCTTACAGAATATTTCCTGAATTAACATTAAGGGGCGCATGGGGATATTATTACCAGTCGCCAATATACCAGCAAATCGCTTATTCGGCAGCTTCGGATACCAATACACAATCGGAATTAGCTATACATTATATCCTGGGATTTGAGTACAATATTATTTCAGATATTAAAAATCAAAACTTTCTTAAGCTGAAAGTCGAAGCTTATCATAAAACTTATGATAATCTGATATCATCTACTATTTCAAGCAGCGGAGAAATTTATTATTCGAAAAAAAATGATGCAGACGGAAGAACTTCAGGAGCTGATTTTTACCTGATGTATTCTGCAGGCTGGTTTTCCGGATGGATTAGCTATAGTCTAGTAAATGCAGAACAGAAAATACTAAATGAATCATACGGTTACTTTCCCCGGAATACTGATCAAAGAAGTACATTAGCTGTTTATGCGGATATAAGTCCGGGAAAGGGATGGAAATTTAGTACCAGGATTGCTTACGGCAGCGGTTTTGCATACACACCTTCGGTAGCTGTTTATAATTCTTCTTCAAGAACCTGGAGATGGAAAACAGGTGATCCGAACTCTGCCCATATGCCTGCATATAAAAGAGTTGATCTAAGGTTTTCAAAGAACCTGGAACTATTCGGTCTTTCTTCTTCTATTTTCCTGGATATAAGTAATGTCTTAAATTACAAGAATATTCAAGCTTATCAGTATACTTTCAGCAGTAACGGCGCACCTGTAGTTAAAGAAGTTAAATTATGGCCCTTATTGCCTACATTTGGATTGTTTGTAAAATTTTAATTTTGAAATAATATTAATATGAAATACAACTGTCCGTTTATGAACGTTATTGTCCGTTAATGTACAACTTATGCTTGATTTAACATTTTTATGAAAGCTATTCTGCAATATGATTAAGTTTATTTATCATAAAATTTTATAAAGAAAAATTAAAAAAATAAATTATTTATACCGCTTATCCTTAGAAAACACTCTAAGAAATTTTCCTGGATAAAAGAGGCATACAAGTTGAGTAACAGGTTTCAAAAATTGTTCGAGTTAAAACCTTTTCTGTATAACAATTTTACTTGGTGATTAAAGTGGATAGAAAAATAGAAAAAAAACCTTTATATAAAAGAAAAAATTTCTGGATATCTTCAGGCGGCGGAGTGTTATTTTTCATTCTTATAATTTTAATTTTAGCTGATACCGGTTCAAAGTTAAATGTTGAACAGGATAAAATAACTATCTCTACTGTTGCAAATGGCGATTTCCAGGAATTTATTCCTGTTACCGGGAACGTCCTTCCAAGAACAACTTACTACCTTGATGCGATCCTTGGAGGAACTGTTGAAAAGAAATTTGTTGAAGAAGGCGCAATGCTTCAAAAGGGGGATAAAATTTTAAAGCTTTCAAATACTGATTTTCAGCTAAGTGCTTTGCAGCAGGAATCATTTGCATATCAGCAGATAAATGAAGCCAGAAATACACGTCTTCAGATCGAGCAGAATAGTATAAATCTTCAAACCAGGCTGGTTGATGTTAATTACAGCCTTATCAATACAAAGCAGATATATGACAGAGAAAAAGTAATGTGGGGAAAGAAGCTGGTTTCCCAGCAGGAATACGAACAAAACCGTGATAATTATTTCCATGACCTTGAGCAGAAGAGATTGGCAGAAGAAAACTGGCAAAAAGATTCTGTTTTGAAACAGTCGCAGCTCGAACAAATAAATGCTTCAATTGAACGTTTGCAGACCAATCTGGGATTAATCAGAGAGAACCTTGATAATCTTACTGTTAAAGCTCCGATAAACGGACAATTAACTTCTTTGGATGCAGAAATTGGACAATCAAAAACTCCGGGAGCACGTTTAGGGCAGATAGATGCGATGGATGGATACAAAGTCAGGGCAGATATCGATGAGTTTTATATTGCAAGGGTATCAAAAGGATTGAAAGCAACCGCAGAAATTGATGGTAGTGAATATAAGTTAATTGTAGCAAAGGTATTTCCTGAAGTTACAAACGGAAAATTTGAGGTCGATATGGAATTCTCAGGTAAAACTCCTGATGGAATAAGACGCGGACAGACTTTGCAGATAAGATTACAGCTTAGTGACCGTACCAAGGCATTACTCCTGCCGCGTGGAGGATTCTATCAAAAAACCGGCGGACAGTGGGTATTCATACTTAATGGTTCAGGAAGTGAAGCTGTTAAAAGACAAATTAGTCTTGGCAGGCAAAACCCGGATTATTTTGAAGTGCTCAGTGGTTTGAAGCCCGGTGATAAAGTGATTACGTCTTCATATGATAATTTCGGAGATGTAGATAAGCTGATAATTAAAAATTAGAAAAATCCCCATTGAGAAAAGAGAATGAAAAAATTTCAAAAGTATAAAATATCGAAGATGAGCTATCAGATAAACATAAAAATATTCTTGAAAAAATATCGGGATTAAAGAAGGAATTAAATTCAATAGATAAAAAAGTTAAAATCAGTTAAATCAATTAAAGTTTTTCAAAATATTATTAAGGGAATAAAATGATAAAGACACAAAACCTCAGAAAAATCTACACAACTGAAGAAGTTGAAACAACAGCACTCAACAATGTAAATGTTGAAATAAATGAAAAAGAATTTGTTGCGATAATGGGACCTTCAGGCTGCGGCAAATCTACATTGCTGAACATATTCGGTTTACTCGATAATCCTTCGGATGGGGATTATTATTTTTTAGAGCATGAGGTATCAAAATATACAGAGAGGCAGAGAGCTAAATTAAGAAAAGCTAATATCGGTTTTGTATTTCAGAGTTTTAATTTGATTGATGAATTAACTGTTTATGAAAATGTTGAGCTGCCGCTTCTTTATTTGGGGGTTTCATCGTCGGAAAGAGTTAATATGGTTAATGAAGTTTTGGAAAGAATGCAGATTATGCACAGGAAGGATCATTTCCCGCAGCAATTATCCGGTGGACAGCAGCAGCGTGTTGCAGTATCCCGGGCAGTAGTAGCAAAACCGAAATTGATCCTGGCAGATGAACCTACCGGAAATCTTGATTCTGCTAACGGGGAAGAGGTTATGAATATACTAACTCAACTGAACGAAGGGGGGACTACAATTATAATGGTAACCCATTCACCACATGATTCTGAATTTGCGCATCGTGTAATTCACTTGTTTGACGGGCATGTAGTCACGGAGAATTACAAGGAGAAGTTTCACGTATAAGCGCGTGAGGGAAAAAGTGGGAGCAAAGTTTAGATTTCAGGATTTAAAAATTTGGCAGGTAGCTATTGAAATAGCAGATGAACTTTTGGATATAGCTGACCAATTGGAAAATAAAAAACTTTTCAGATTTGCTATCAATTAAGAGGTGCTTCGATGAGTATGAGCAACAATATTGCTGAAGGTTCAGGTTCAACTTCGAAAATTGACTTTAAAAGACTTTTAAACTATGCCCGCAGATCAACTTTTGAAAATGCAAATATTCTAATCCTCTTAAGTAGAAGAAATTTATTAACAGAGGAACAATAGAACAAATGCCAGATAAGTTAGATAAAGAATGCAGAATGATAACAAATTTTAAGAAAACTCTATAAAATAACGCTCTGCGCTCTGCTCTATGCGCTCTGCGGCAAGGAGAACACAATGATAAAACTTACCAACATCGAAAAATTTTACAACAACAAGTTCATGAAAACCTTTGTACTTCGCAATATAAACCTTAATATCGAGGAAGGTGAATTCGTTTCTGTAATGGGGCCTTCCGGTTCAGGCAAAACAACCCTGCTCAACATTTTAGGAATGCTTGACACTCCTTCGGGAGGTGAATATTTCTTTTATGATGAACCTGTTCATAAAATGAGCGAAAGAAAACTTTCTGAACTGCATAAAATGCATATCGGATTTGTTTTCCAGCAATATCATTTGATTGATGAATTGACTGTTTATGAAAATCTTGAAACTCCTTTATTATACCAGAAGGTTAAATCTAATGATAGAAAAGGAAGGGTAGCTGAGACACTCGACAGATTTAAAATGGTTGCGAAAAAAGATTTATTTCCGAACCAGCTCTCCGGAGGACAACAACAATTAGTCGCCGTTGCAAGAGCTATTATCGCCGAACCTAAATTAATTCTTGCAGATGAACCAACCGGTAATCTTCATTCGGACCAGGGAAAAGAGATAATGGAATTATTGAAAAAACTAAACAATGAAGGAACTACAATTATCCAGGTCACTCATTCAGAAACAAATGCAGAATATGGAAACAGGATAATTAATCTAAAGGATGGATGGATAGAAGGTGTTTAGTTCATAGCGTATAGTGCATAGAGCTTAACTTATAGGGTAAGAAAACAACATTTAAGGGAAAAGTATTAAGCGGGAGAATTAAGTGCTGAAAAATTATTTCCAAATAGCTGTCAGAAACATGAAAAGAGATAAAATCTTTTCATTTATAAATATTGCAGGACTGGCTGTAGGAATTACATGCTTTATTGTATTGTCGCTCTATATCACCTACGAGTTAAATTATGATAAATACAACAAAAATGCCGACCAGATCTTTCGTGTTTATGTTCATTCCAATATTAATAATGTTGAATCAAATAATTCGAAAACCGCAGCTCCTTTAGGAGCAGAATTGAAAAAACAATTCCCTGAAGTAATTAACTATGCAAGAATTGGTTATTTCGGTTCTCACAACATGAGATATAAAGACAAAGTTTTTAAAGAATGGGATATCTATACTGCAGATTCAACCTATTTTGATATATTCACATTATCCTTCATTTATGGTAATCCTAAAACCGCTCTTGTTCAGCCTAATTCGATTGTACTGACTGAAACAATGTCGAAAAAATATTTCGGGATTGAAGACCCTGTAGGAAAATCATTAATTGTAGATGATACAAGTTCCTACCTGGTTACCGGAGTTATGCGAGACTTTCCGAAAAATTCTCATTTCCGGTGCAATTTTCTTTTATCCATGTCTACTTATCCGGTTTCACAAAGTAATTACTGGCTGGATTTGTGGTATTCTACATATATAATATTGAAAAAAGGAACGGATCCTCATGAATTTGAAAATAAAATGAAGGATGTGGTTTTAAATGAAGTTAGTCCTCAGGCAGAAAGAATACTTGGAGTACCGCTTAAAGATTTTTTTAAAAATGGAAATAGTTATGGATTTATTCTTCAGCCTTTAACTTCGATTCATTTGTATTCACAGCGTGACTATGGAATAGATTTAAATACTGAATGGGGCAACATTGACAGCAGTGATATTTCGTATGTATATATTTTTTCAGCAGTTGCATTATTTATACTCTTGATAGCAATTATAAACTTTATGAACCTTGCAACTGCCCGTTCAGAAAAAAGGAGTAAAGAAGTCGGTATAAGAAAAACTCTTGGTTCAAGTAAACCAAGATTGATAATGCAATTTATTACAGAATCTATATTTACAACATTCGTTGCGGTAATGATATCTGTGATGATGATTGAAATTGTTTTACCGGTTTTCGGCGGATTTGTCGGAAGGGAACTAAAGATAGAATATTTTAATAATTTTTATACAATACCGCTCTTTATTATTTTCATTGTTTTGGTAGGTATCCTTGCAGGTAGTTATCCTGCATTTTATTTATCATCATTCCAGCCGGCTCATATTCTGAAGGTTAATTTTGGTAAAAGGAATAAAAAGCATCTTTTACGAAATTCACTGGTTGTAATTCAGTTCTCCATTTCCATTGCATTAATTATCGGAACGATAATTATAAGAGATCAGCTTAATTTTATTCAAGATAAAAATCTTGGTTTTAATAAAGAACATCTTATTACAATTAATGATGCTGTTGCTCTTGATAACCGGCTTGATGCATTTAAAAACGAATTATTAAAAAATCCGAACATAAGCTCAATTACAAAATCATCGGTTATGTTTCAATCCGGTATTCCCGGGAATGGATTTCTGTATAATAAGCAAACAGGAAGTGATGTAAAATCATTTCAATTCCTGGATGTCGATTATGATTTCTTTAAAACATACCAGTTCAAATTAAAAGCAGGCAGGTATTTTTCCAAAGCTTTTCCTTCAGATACTTCTGCAGTTTTAATTAATGAAGCAGGCGTTAAAGAATGTATGGCAAAAGATCCTATCGGAAAAATACTTAAACAAATTGGGATAAATGGAAATGATAAATCTTATAAAATAATTGGAGTAATAAAAGATTTCAATTATGAATCCCTGCACCAAAAAGTAAGACCGCTTGTACTCTATCTTAGTAAGGTAAGGCAACCTGGAAGTGTTTTGACAGTAAAGGTTGCATCAACAAACTTCAAGCAAACAATAAATTCAATTCAAGAAACATGGAATCGATTAACCGGAAATGACAAATTTAGCTACAACTTTGTTGATCAAAAATTAGCTCGGCTTTATGAATCTGAAAGAAAGACGGGGCAGATAACAACCGTATTTTCATCTATCGCATTATTTATTGCATGCCTTGGCTTATTTGGCTTGGCTGCATTTATTACCGAACAAAGAACTAAGGAGATAGGAATCAGAAAAGTTGTCGGGGCATCAATAGTTGAAATAATTATGATCCTTTCAAAAGAATTTACTAAATGGGTGCTGCTGGCAAACTTAATTGCCTGGCCAGCAGCTTATTATATTATGAATAACTGGCTTAAAAATTTTGCTTACAGGATTAACATAAGCTGGAGCGTATTTGTTTTAGCCGGATTTATAGCGCTTATAATCGCACTCGCTACAGTCAGCTTTCAAACAATTAAAGCAGCAAGAGCAAATCCGATTAATTCGCTGAAATATGAATAATAAAGTACAGAACACAAAATCCATAGAAAGAATAGAGAAAACTAATTATATAACTTTTAAATTATTAAAGTATGAATAATAATTAAATGAAAAGCATACAAATATCTGAATCAAACCGGCGCTATGCTCTATGCCCTTTGCGCTATGCCCGTACTATAATAGGAGGCATCAAATGTTAAAGAATTACTTACGTATCGCAATTAGAAATCTAAAAAATTATAAGGTTTATTCCTTAATAAATATAATTGGCCTGGCAATCGGTATAACATGCTGTATAGTAATAATGTTGTTTGTTAGAGATGAGCTAAGCTATGATAGATTTAACATAAATGCTGATGAAATATACCGGCCTACAGTTCTGGGTTTGATGAACGGACACGATATAAAATCGGCTATGAGTCCGTCACCTATGGGTGCGGCAGTTAAACATGATTTTCCTGAGGTAATTGCTTATGCCCGGCTGCATCAGGAAGGCCCCCATGTTATTAAGTACAAGAACAGAATATTTAGCGAAAATAAATTCCTTTGGGCCGACTCAACTTTGTTTGATGTATTCACACTTCCCTTCATTTCAGGCAATCCTAAAACTGCACTCACTCAGCCGAATACAGTTGTGATAACTGAATCGACCGCTCAAAAATTTTTCGGCAGTGAAAATCCAACCGGAAAAATTTTAAATATAGACAAGTATAATAACTATATAGTAACCGGAGTAATAAAAGATATTCCTCATAATTCACATTTTCATCCGGATTTAATCGGTTCATTAACAACTGTACAGGATAGCCGCAATCCTAATTGGTTAAGCAACAACTACTATACCTATTTCCTATTGCAGAAAGGAACCAACCCGAAAGATTTCGAACGAAAGCTTAATGAAGAATTTCGTACTCATGCAGGACCTCAATTAAAATCGATCACTGGTGTATCATTCGATCAGTTTTTATCAGCCGGAAATAAATACGGTTATGTACTGGAACCGCTCACTTCGATTCATCTTACTTCAAATCTCGATTATGAAATTGAGCCGAGCAGCAGCATCTCATATGTTTATATCTTTTCTGCAATTGCTGTTGCAATATTATTGATCGCCTGCATTAACTTTATCAATCTTGCTACTGCAAGATCTGAAAGACGGGCTAAGGAGGTTGGAGTTAGGAAAACACTTGGATCACCCCGTTCTCATCTCATTGGGCAGTTCATGGCAGAGTCAGTATTAATGAGCAGTTTAGCTGTAATATGCGCAGTTGGAATTGTGGAAATTTTGCTTCCTTTGTTTAATGACATGGCGAATAAAAAGATGACACTTAACCTTTTCGGCAGTACATCATTAATACCGTTTCTTATTTTACTTGCAGTTGCAGTAGGTATAATCGCCGGGAGTTATCCTGCATTCTATCTCTCATCTTTCCGTCCAATTGATGTTCTTAAATCTGATATAAAAAAGGGAGGAGGGAAATCCATCTTTAGAAACGGTCTCGTTGTTTTTCAGTTTACAATTTCAATTGTCTTGTTCATAGGTACATTCGTAATTTATTCTCAATTGAATTATGTCCAGACAAAAAATCTGGGATTTGATAAGGAGGAAACAATTGTAATCTACAGAACAGATGATCTTTCCGGCCAGATAAGTTCTTTTGAAGATGAATTAAGATCCAATAAAGATATTGCTTCGGTAACCAACTCTAATGGTATACCCGGTAATCAATCGGGTGACAGCGGGTACTGGCTCGACGGCACAGGTGTAGATAAAATTGAAGATATACGCCAGATTTTTACAGATTTTGATTTTGTTAATACCTATAAATTGAAAATGTCAGCCGGAAGGTTCTTCTCAAAAGCGCATCCTTCAGATACAGCCGCAATTGTCGTTAACCAGGAAGTCGAAAAAGCTTTCGGAATAAAAAATATGGTAGGTAAATATCTTGTATTACCGGGGGAAACAAAAAATGATGAAAGAAAATTAAAAGTTGTTGGAGTTATCAAAGATTTCAACTATCAATCGCTTCATGAAGCTATTCACCCGCTTGTTGTCCGGCTTCTCCCCAATAGAGGTTTTACAGGGCAATTTGTTACTGTTCGCTTAAGTTCCCGAAATCACTTAAGCACAATAGCTTATATTGAGAATGTATGGAAGAAATATGCCGGCAATGAAGCTTTCAGTTTTAATTTCCTGGATGAAAATTTGCAGAGTCTTTACATTGCCGACAAAAGAACAAATAAAATAGCCGGAATATTTTCCATTATAGCAATTTTTATAGCATGCCTTGGATTACTGGGACTCGCGGCATTTGTAACTGAAAGAAGGATAAAAGAAATTGGCATCAGAAAAACCCTGGGAGCTTCTGTACCGGAGATTATCTTTCTGCTTTCAAAGGATTTTGCAAAATGGGTATTGATTGCTAATGTTATCGCATGGCCGTTAGCTTACTATTTTATGAGCAATTGGCTGGAAAACTTTGCTTATAGAATTGAAATGAGTCCATGGATTTTCTTAGCTTCAGGGGCATTGGCAATTATTGTTGCAGTATTAACAGTGAGCTCTCATGCAATCAAAGCAGCAAAAGCAAACCCGATTGAGTCGCTTAGGTATGAATAGATATTGTGTGGTGACGATTCCGGGAATATCCCGATTGAAGCACTTCGATATATATGAGTAACGTTTATTCAGAATAGTTAGTCTAAATGGTTAATGAAGAGCTAAACAGCATATTATCATTATAAAAAATTGAGAGACTTTTTCTTAGATAAATATAACTAAGAATCTAAATAAATATTTTGTTCAAATAGGTGCTATCAACTATGCCCTTTGCCCTATACCCGTACAATATCAGGAGGCATTAAATGTTTAAAAATTATTTAAAAGTTGCTTTCAGAAACTTACTTAGATTTAAAACTTATTCATTTATTAATATAGCCGGCTTAGCAATTGGTATTGCATGCTGTTTATTAATACTTCTTTATATTCAGAATGAACTAAGTTATGACCGGTTTAATAAAAATGCCGACAGGATTTACCGCATAAATACGGATTTGAAATTCGGCGCAACTGAACTTGCCCTTCCTGTTGTGCCTGATTTAATGGGACCTCTGCTGAAACAGGATTTTCCTCAGGTAGAAGAATATACAAGGATATATAATTGGGCTGGCAAAAAGCTTGTAAAAAAAGGAGAAAATTTTAATACTGAATTGGGAATTACTTATGTAGATTCTACATTCTTCAAAGTTTTTACATTTCCGGCTGTCTCCGGGAAAACAGATAAAATTCTTAATGAACCTAATACAGTAGTAATAACGGAAACAATTGCGAAAAAATATTTTAATACTACCGACGCGGCAGGTAAATTTATTGAAACGACTGATAACGGCAGGACTTTATACAAAGTTACCGCAGTTATAAAGGATATGCCTTATAACTCTCATTTCAGGTTTGATTTTCTTTTCCCGATGCAGAATTTAAATTATGACTGGGGAAATCTTGTGTCATCAAATTTTCATACTTACCTTTTATTTAAAAAGGGGGTTAATCCTAAAAATTTTGAAAAGAATTTTGAGATTTTTTTGGAAAAGTATGCATATCCGTATGCTCAAAAACATCTGCATGTAACCAAAGAAGAAATGGAAAGAGCTGGTAATAAATTAAAATACTCGCTAATACCTGTAACTGATATTCATCTTTACTCAAAACGTATTCAGGAAATTAGTCCGGCAGGCACAATTCAATATGTTTATATCTTTTCGGCCGTTGCTTTATTTATATTGCTCATTGCCTGCATAAATTTTATGAATCTTACAACTGCCCGTTCTGCGAATCGGGCAAGGGAAGTAGGAATAAGAAAAGTCCTTGGGACAGAACGAAAGAATCTTGTTTATCAGTTTCTTACTGAATCTACTATAACAGCGTTAATTGCAGTTATTTTAGCTGTAATTATAGTATATCATGTCTTATCATTTTTTAATAATATTTCCGGGAAAGAACTGGATATTAATAATCTGTATTCATCATCTATCTTGCTTTTCCTTATTTCTCTGCCGTTTATTGTAGGTCTTATGGCAGGCAGCTATCCTGCTTTCTTTCTGTCCCGCTTTAATCCTATTAATATTATTAAAGGAAAGCTGGCCAAAGGGAGTAAAAGCGGCGGATTAAGAAGTGCACTTGTTATATTTCAATTCGCAACGTCAATAATACTTATAATAGGTACTATAATAATATACGAACAGCTCAGTTATATACAAAATACAAATCTTGGTTTTCAAAAAGAACAGGTTCTGATTGTAAATGATGCATATAATCTTGGAAATAATGTTGATGTTTTTAAAAATGAAATGCTGAATGTTCCGGGTGTAATTTCGGGAACTACTTCAGGTTTTCTGCCTATCCCTTCTTCCCGGAATTTTACTGTCTTTTACAAAGAAGCCGATCAGATGGCTGAGAGCGGGCTTACAATGCAACGATGGGATATTGATTACGATTATATAAAAACACTTGGAATTAAATTAATTAAAGGAAGGAATTTTTCCAAAGAATTTGGTTCCGATTCCTCATCAATTATTCTTAATGAAGCAGCAGTTAAGCAACTGGGTTACAATTTATTTGGAGGACCAAAAGATAATCCGATCAACAATCCTGTTTATACATTGATTGCGCGTGACAGGATTTTAAAATTAGGCATAATTGGTGTGGTTAAGAATTTTCATTTCGAATCTTTTCATCAGGATATCGGCCCGCTTTGTTTCATTCTCCAAAGGAGTTCGGGACTTGTTTCATTTAAAGTAAGTGCTTCCAAAATTCCTGCTGTTATAAAAGAAGCGGAAACCAAATGGAAAAAAATGGCTTCAGGTATGCCGTTCAGCTATAAGTTTATGGATGATTCATTTAATGAAGTATATAAAGCAGATCGGCGGGTTGGAGTTATAGCTCTTTCTTTTTCATCCCTTGCAATAATTGTTGCATGCCTGGGATTATTCGGTCTTGCAACTTTTCTTGCTGAACAGAAGACAAAAGAAATTGGAGTTAGAAAAGTTTTGGGGGCGTCTGTTCCAGCTATTCTTCTAATGCTGTCCAAAGAATTTATCAAATGGATTATTATTGCAAATTTTATTGCATGGCCGTTAGCTTATTATTTCATGAATAAGTGGCTACAGGAATTTGCATATAGAATTAATATTAACTGGTGGCTTTTCGTTCTTGCCGGGTCTGTTGCTCTGGCTATTGCTTTAGTGACTGTAAGCTTTCAGGCAATTAAAGCGGCAACAGCAAATCCCGTAAAGAGTTTGAGGTACGAATAGCAGAAGTCGAGCGATTAGGTCAAAAAATTTATAATTCACTATAACCAATGAGTTATACCTTTAGAAAATAAGGAGTAAACTTATGTTCCGAAATTATTTAAAGATTGCTTTCAGGAACTTGTTAAAATATAAAGCCTATTCATTTATTAATATATTAGGACTGGCAGTAGGTATAACAGCGTGTATAATGATCCTGCTTTATGTAAATGATGAGCTAAGCTACGATAAATATAATATAAAAGCAGATAGGATTTATCGCTTTTACGGAAGAGCACATATGCAGGGGCGCGAATTTAAAATGGCTGTTACTCCGGCCCCTGCGGGGGCAACTTTGGTTCATGATTATCCGGAAGTTGTTCAGTATGCCAGATTACTTCCTTCCTCTAATATGTTGATAAGATATAAAGACAATGTATTTAACGAGAACAGATTTTTTTGGGCTGATTCTACATTATTTGATGTTTTCACAATTCCCTTTATTGAAGGAAACCCAAAGACAGCTCTGAATCAGCCGCATACTGTGGTGCTTACTGAATCGCTTGCAAAGAAATATTTCGGCAGTGAAGATCCGCTGAATAAAATAATGAATTTTGAAGATGGTACTGCGTACACTGTGAGCGGCGTTGTAAAAGATTGTCTGTCGAATTCACATTTTCATTACGATATATTTGCATCAATGGCAAGCATTGAAGCAGGAAAGAGCAACTTCTGGATAAATAATAATTTTTATACATATATAGTTCTGAAAAAAGGTTCTTCTGTATCTGCTCTTCAGGCAAAATTTCCCGAATTAGTCAAAAAATATGCGGGACCCCAAATATATCAGACATTGGGTATTACTTTTAAAGATTGGGAGAAAAAAGGTAATGCTTACCAGTTTTTTTTGCAGCCTCTAACATCGATTCATCTTCATTCACATCTGAATAATGAACTTGAGGCAAACAGTGATATAAAGTATGTATATATTTTTTCAATCATTGCTGTATTTATTCTGCTGATTGCCTGCATCAACTTTATGAATCTTTCTACTGCACGATCCATAACCCGTTCAAAAGAAGTTGGGGTAAGGAAAGTTCTGGGATCAAATAAATCACAGCTTGTTAAGCAGTTCTTAATTGAATCGTTTTTGTTAACATTTATTTCTATTCTTATAGCTGTATTACTTGTTGAAATCTTACTTCCCGTATTTAACAATTTTGCGGATAAAAATCTTCATACAAATTACTTTCATAGTCTGGTTGCTATACCTGCGTTATTTGCTGCAATAATAATAATTGGTTTAATATCAGGCAGTTACCCGGCATTTTTCCTGTCATCATTCCAACCCTCAAGAGTACTCAAAGGGAAAGCTACCGGTACTAAGGGAAGCTGGCTGAGAAGCGGACTTGTCATCTTTCAATTTTCAATTTCAATTATTCTTTTCATCGGAACTATGATTATTTATAACCAGATGAAATTTATACAGGAGGCTGACCTCGGATTTAATAAAGAGCATGTGCTTGTTATTCAAAGGGCATGGGCTCTGGAAAACCATACTGATGCATTTAAAGATGAGCTGTTGAAAAATCCGCATATAATAAGTGCTGCAAATACAAATGATCTCCCGGGGAGGATATTCAGCGAAACAGTTTTTAAGCTTGAAAATGCTCCGGCATCAAAGCAATTTCTTATGGGACTGATTACAACCGACGGCAATTTTGCTAAAACAATGGGGATCGAATTAGCTGGAGGAAGATATTTTTCTAAAGATAATCCCTCTGACAGCTTAGCTGTAGTTATAAATGAATCTGCCGTTAAAACTTTTGATCTTAAAGATCCTCTTGGAAAGAGAATTATATTTTCAGGTCAGAATTTAACTTGTAATATAATTGGAGTTGTAAAAGATTTTCATCTCAGATCATTGCATCAGAAAATGGAACCGTTTATTATTTATTTCAGCAGGGGACAGACTAACTATCTTCCGATTAGAATTTCATCCAATGATATTTCAGGAACAATATCGACTATAAAAAATGAATGGAAAAAGTTTGTTCAAAACAAGCCGTTCGAATATTTTTTCCTCGATGAAGATCTGAACAGACTCTATCACTCGGATCAGAAAACAGGCCAGATACTCACTTCATTCTCAATGCTTGCAATTTTTATTGCCTGCCTTGGCTTATTCGGTCTTGCAGCATTTACTACAGAAAGAAGAACCAAGGAGATTGGTATAAGAAAGGCGCTTGGTGCAACTGTATTGAATGTTATCTTCATCCTCTCAAAAGAATTTACAAAATGGGTTTTAGTTGCAAATATTATCGCCTGGCCGGTTGCATATTATTTTATGAATAAATGGCTGCAGGATTTTGCATATAGAATTAATATCGGTGTATGGATTTTTATCCTGTCAGGGATATTAGCATTATTAATTGCCTTATTAACTGTTATTTCTCATGCAGTAAAAGCTGCAAGAGCAAATCCGGTTAAGAGTTTAAGATATGAATAAGTTTGAGCTTTTCGCTCTACGCCCCGTGCTCTTTGCTGAATTTATTATAATTCAAATTTACGCTATGCGCATTGCTCTATATTCCATGCGTTTTACCCTATTTCAGATAGGTAATTATGAATAAACAATTTTTAACTTTTGCTTTCAGGAATATCCGGAGAAACAAAGGGTATTCTGCCGTAAGTATTCTTGGCTTGGCTTTCGGCATGGCCGTTTTCTTTCTTATACTTTCTTTTATCCTTTTTGAAACCGGATTTGAATCTCCAGAAAAGAATGCTGAAAAAATTTATAATCTCTACTGGAGTGATAAAGACCAGGAGAGTTTCTATGGAACATCTCCCTATATTTTTGCAAAAACATTTAGAGCAAATTATTCTGATATTGCCGAATGTGCTCAGGTTAGTGAAGAGTTTGATTACGGCAGGCTGAGAATTTCCTATAAAGGGAAAGAAATGTTACCGGAAAATTTATTCTATGCTGAACCGCAGATATTTGATATTCTTTCATTTAAAAGAATTTCCGGAAGTATAAAAAATTTTACTAATAATATTAATGTCGTAATATTAAGTGAATCGGCTGTGAATAAATATTTTAAGGGAAATGATGTCCTTAATAAAATTATACAAATAAAATCGGGAGACCAGGTAAATAATTTTCTGGTGTCGGCAATAATTAAAGACAGGGCAGCAAATAGCCAGTTCCGTCCGGAATTTATTTTAAACATGTCCTATTTCAAAAGTATAATGCCCCCGAAATTTATGGAATTATGGGGTGTGAATAATCCGGTAACTTATTTCAAACTAAAAAAAGGAGCTACACCTGAACGGTTATTGTCATCAATAAAGAATATTCAAAAAGATTTTATGCCTGAGTTTAGAAAGGAAGAACATTTTAATATTATTTCTCTTAAAGATGTCCACCTGCATTCGTCAAACATTACCGGTTTTTTCGGACAAAGAGGGAGTATCCAAAAGGTATATATCTTTACATTTATCTCAATCCTGATCCTCATTATGGCAGGTATTAATTTTATCAATCTTAATATTGCACGGGCTTCACAAAGAATTAGAGAGATAAGTATTAGAAAGATTCTGGGCGCCGGTAAGGAAAAACTTATATTCCAGTTTACATTGGAGTCTGTTTTATTCTCTCTGCTTGCGTTTCCTGCTGCGCTTTTTTTATCCGAACTTGCGTCAAAATACTTCTACAATATCTTAAATTGTAATATTGGTTCATTCCCTTTAATTGAACATGGCTTTATATTTTATTTGATTGCAGTTCCTGTTGCATTAGGTGTTTTAGCCGGCATTTATACAGCATTCTATTCGGTCAAAAAAATCTCTGCTGAAGATATTCACGGAAACAAGGTAATATCTACTAATTCGTTTTCAAGACGATTATTGATCGGTTTTCAATTTATTGTTTTTACGGGATTATTAATAAGCAGTTTTGTAATTTATAATCAAATGAAATTAATGATGAATGATGATTTAGGCTATAATAAAGATAACATGCTTATTATTGATATACCGCAGGAAAATAAAGACTCTAATTCAATTTCTGCATTTATCGGTGAATTGAAAATTAACCAAAGCATAATTGATGCATCGTATACTTCATCTTTACCGCCTGCATTGGGGAACACATTATATACAAGAATTAGTCCGAATATTGATCCGCAGAAGAAAATTGATATACAATATATTACCTGCGATAAAAATTTTATTCCAACTATGGGATTAAAAATTATTGAAGGAAAAAATTTTGGAGATCCGAAGAATAATATAAATGAAGTCATAATAAACGAAACGTTAAAGAATAAACTGGGCCTGAAAGAACCTGTTCTTGGCAAATCCATAATATTTAACGGTAACCGTGTAAGGATAATCGGGGTTATAAGAAACTTCTTTTCACAATCATTCTATAAACCGTTAATGCCGATTGTTCTTACAAACAGCTCAGAATATTCTTCTAAGGTTACGCTTAAATACCGTCAAAAGAATCTTGACCAGGCAATAACATCTGTTAAAAAAGTTTGGAAAAATTTCTTCCATAATTCAATATTAAATCTTTCATTCAGCGACAAAGAGCTGCAGAAAGTTTATGATAATGATCTGCATTTTTCTAAAATCATTTTTCTTTTCACACTTATTGCTATTTTTATCTCTGTTATCGGATTAGCCAGTCTTACCTCTATTACTGCAGCAAGGAGAAGAAAAGAAATCGGTATACGGAAGGTAATGGGAGCTTCAGTCACCGAGGTTATGATTCTTCTTGGTAAAGAAATATTTTACATCTCTTTAACCGGAGCATTAATAGCCTGGCCGCTCTCATTTTATTTTATCGGATCATGGCTTGATAATTATGCTTATAAAACACAGTTAACAGTAATTTATCCGCTTTTAGCCTTTTTAGCAGGTCTGTTAATTGCATTTGCTGCTATAAGCTTCCAGACATTCAAAGCGGCAGCTGCAAATCCTGTAGATAGTTTACATCATGAATGATAAAAATTACCTCCAGGATAAATATATTTTAATTTTTTTGTTTCCGAATTGTTCGGCAGCGTTCACCAGTGTTCGTATGCGGACAGATAATATTTAATGAAATCATGATTTTTGAATTCATTTTGGATATTTGATTAGGCATATTCCTTGTAAAGACTGATAGAAGCAGATGATATGAAAAGTAAAGCGAATGAATATTGATAATTGAATGTTGAATATGATTACACAACCCGGCACACTCTACTTTCAATATTCAAATCTTGGATATCACTGCTGCTAGAATCAAACGCAGGAATAATTCATGTCTAAAAAACTATTTGAAAATTGCTTTAAGAAATATTTATAAAAATAAAATTTATTCTTTTATAAATATTATAGGGCTCGCTGTCGGACTGGCAGGATTTATATTGATTTCCATTTTAATTAAGAACGAACTCAGTTATGAAAATTTTCATAAAAAAGGAAACAGAATATACAGGGTTGTTGAAATTCAGAACCAGGAAGGAATAGGGAAGCTTAAAGTTGCGGTTACAATGGGTCCGTTATCACCTGCATTAAAAAATTATTTCCCGGAAATTGAAAGTACTACCAGGCTCAAGCCGGCTCCTTCGGTATTCTGCAAAATAGGTTCGGAAGGTTATTATGAAGACGGATTGATCATTTGCAGAACCATCAGTCTTTGATATATTCACTATTCCATTTATAGAAGGTGATCCGAAAACAGCTCTTAATGCACCACAGCTCACTGGTGATTTCTCAAAGTACCGCAAAAAAGTATTTTAATAATGAAGATCCGATCGGCAAGTCAATTATCTTTCCATACGGTGTTTGGAGTGTTCGATCTGACTGTAACCGGGGTGATAAAAGATTATCCGAAAAATTCACACATCTTTTTTGACATGTTGCTCCTTATACACTGCTGGAGAACTCATTAAGCTGGCTGAAAAGCTGGAACACAAACTCTCTTGCAACTTATGTACTGTTAAAAAAAGGTGTAGATGTAAAGGAGATTGAAAACAAACTGCCTGAATTTATTGAAAGCAGTATTCCTGATAAGAAGCGGAGTGATTTGCAAATGTATCTGCAGCCATTAAATGATATTCATCTTTATTCGGATAATATTATTTACCAGACATATTCCCATAACGAAGGAAGTGCAGGTTCGGTTTATCTGTTTTCTGTAATTGCGCTGTTTATTCTTCTTATTGCTTGTATAAACTTCATGAACCTTGCTACTGCACGCTCTACTAAAAGAATTAAAGAAATAGGGATGCGCAAGGTACTCGGTTCTACAAGAAAAAAATTAATTACCCAGTTTACCGGTGAAGCCGTTTTCATATCCTTCATAGCTTTCTTTTTGTCAATTCTGATAGTTGAAATTACATTGCCAGTGTTTAAAAACATCTTTACAGATAGAATAATAAATAATTATACCGGACAGTATAACTTTTCCTTTTGGAATTAATTGGTATTACTCTTCTTGTCGGGATATTGTCAGGGAGCTATCCTGCAATATTTCTATCAAAGTTTCAGCCTGCGCAGTCAGTAAGAGGTTCAATCCCGTTAAAGGCGAAAGGTTCCTTCTTAAGAAAGATTTTAGTTGTATTTCAGTTTTCAATTGCTGTTGCTTTGATGATATGCACTGCCGTCGTTTACAACCAGATGAATTTTATTATGCATAAGAATCTCGGCTTTAATAAAGAACATGTTATTTATCTTCCCATAAGAAGCGAAGATACACGTGACAAAAATTAATCTGCTGAAAACGGAATTATCAAAAAATTCACAAATTGTAAATGTTGCCGCGGGTTCTGGTCTATCGGGTGCAAGCGGTTCTGAGGGAAGCGTAACTGTTGCCGGAAGCAACGGACAAAAAAAACTTATGATGCGGTATAGTTATGTTGACTTTGATTACATAAAAACGATGCAGATGAAAATTGTTAAGGGAAGAAATTTCTCCCCGCTCTATTCTACCGATTCTGTTTCTTCTGTAATTATTAATGAGGCTGCAGTTAAAAAATTCGGATGGAAAAATCCAATCGGAAAACAATTTGAGGATGATCCTGTTAAAACAGTAATTGGTGTTGTAAAAGATTTTAATTTCTTCAGCCTGCATTCTGCGGTCGGACCTTTAATTATGTCAATAAAACCTAATCAGTTTTATTATTTATTGGTAAGAATAAAGCCTGGTGATATTCCCGGGACAATAGATTTTATAAACAGGACATGGAAAAGTATTGTTCCCGGCAGACCGTTTGACTATTCATTCCTGGAAAAGCATTTCGATGAGATTTATAAGAACGATCAGCAGACTGAACAGCTGTTCGGATTCTTTTCCTTTCTGGCAATATTTATTGCATGCCTGGGATTATTCGGCCTGGCTTCATATACTGTAGAACAAAGGACGAAAGAAATAGGAGTCAGGAAAGTTCTGGGTGCATCGGTCAGCGGTGTTGTGCTGTTATTATCGAAGGATTTTCTTAAACTTATAACTGGTGCGGCAGTTATTGCTGTCCCGGTATCATATTATATTATGTCCGGCTGGCTCCAGGATTTTGCATACAAAACAAAAATCAGTCCGCTGATTTTTATAATTGTCGGTTTAACTGTATTCACAATTGCTTTGGCCACTATAAGTTTTCAGGCAATAAAAGCAGCTACCTCAAATCCGATAAAGTCGCTGAGGTATGAGTAGGGAGTAGTGAGCATAGGGCATAGCGCGTAGCCCAAGGTATTTATTTTAGAGGGAGAAAGCATGCTGAAAAATTATTTTAAAATTGCTTTAAGAAATATCCTTAAAAACAAAAATTATTCTTTTATTAATATTATCGGGCTTGCAGTTGGAATATCTGCATGCATCATTATAGCTTTATATGTTTTTAATGAAGAAAGCTTTGATAGTTTTAATAAAAAAGCTGACAGGATTGTCCGGGCAACAATGACATTCAGCTTCAACGGAGTAAGCCAGAATGTTGCGGTTACCGGCACCAAGCTTCTTCCTGCATTTAAGCGCAATTTCCCCGAAGTAGAAGATGGAGTGCGATTATACCCTTCAAGAGCCATAGTAAAGTACAAAGATAAACTCTTTGAAGAACCTGATTTTGTTTATGCAGATTCAACATTCTTTAATGTTTTCTCTTTCAAAATGATAGAAGGAAATCCCGGCGAAGTTCTTTCCAAACCTAATTGTGTAATTCTGACTTCTTCATCTGCCAGAAAATATTTCGGAAATGAAGATGCTTTTGGTAAAGTGATCAGGATAAACACCAGGGAGCTGGGTAATGTATCCTGGGATGATTATACAATAACCGGAATAGTTCAGGATTGTCCTCTCAATTCACAAATAAAATTTGATTTTCTGGCATCGTTTTGTTCACTGCAATCGGCTAAACCCGGAAAAGAAGTATGGTGGAATGCTGATTACTATACGTATTTACTTCTCAAAAGTCCGGGAGCTATGAAGACTCTGCAGGCCAAAATTCCGGCTTACATGAAAAAGCAAAATGAAGAGCTTGGTTTATCGGGCAGCGACTATATGACATTTAATCTTGAACCCTTAAAAAGGGTGCATTTATATTCTGAAGCACAGGGAGGTTTCATACCCCCGGGGGATTACCGCTATATAATTATTTTTTCTTTGGTTGCCTTATTGATCCTTTTAATTGCCTGTGCCAATTATATCAATATTACTACTGCAAAGGCGACCGAACGCGCTAAAGAAATCGGTGTAAGAAAAGTAATCGGTGCGGTCCGGGGACAGCTAATTTATCAATTTATAACAGAATCGTTTATCATTGTTACTATTGCTTTTTTCATCGGAATTGTATTTGCTGAATTTATTCTTCCTGTTTTTAAAAATATTTATGAAGTCAATTTAGAATTATCTGCTTTGCTGTCGCCTGATGCAATTGGAACTGTCCTGTTTATCATTTTATTGATTGGCCTTCTGGGGGCAGGTTACCCGGCTTTCTTATTATCAAAATATAAGCCTGTTAAAGTACTTAAAGGAAATTTTAAAACCGGGTCTTCCGGGATCTGGATTAGAAAAAGCCTTATTATTTTTCAATTTGCTATCTCAGTGGTTTTGATAATCTGCACATTAATCATTAAGGATCAGCTTGATTATATCAATAATAAAAAACTTGGATTTGATAAAAATCATATTGTTGTTTTTCCTGTCGATGAAACAATGGCAGGGAAAGCAGGTGTTCTTAAAAATGAATTCCTTAAAAATTCCGGTATTAAGGGTGTAACTTTTGCAACACGCACTCCTGTTTTTATTAACAGTACTAATGACATTGTTTATAACAACAGGAAAATTATGGTGAACCAGCTTGGAGTTGATCTTGATTTTTTAAGCACTCTTGGTGTGCATCTATACGAGGGAAATAATTTTACTCCTGCTGATACCGCTGTTTATTCAAAAAGTAATTCAAATCAGGGCCTGCCAATATTGGTAAATGAAACAGCTTTAAAACAACTAAATATTAAACCTGAAAATGCGGTAGGGACAGCTGTTTCATTCAGGGGACAAAAGTGCTTTGTAAAAGGTGTAATAAAAGATTTTCATTTTACTTCAATGCGGGCAGGAATTAATCCTCTTGTGCTTTTTCTTAACGGCTATCTCAATAAAATGATGGTAAGGATTTCCGGCGGCAGTATAAGCAATACAATTAATTTTATGAAAGAAAAGTGGGCAGCACTGTTCCCTGATCATCCTTTTAACATGACATTTCTTAACGATGACTTTAATAAATTATATCAATCTGAAAACAGGACAGAAAAAATATTTTACATCTTTGGAATTCTTGCGGTGATTCTTGCCTACCTTGGACTTTTCGGCCTGGTTTCATACAGTATACAGCAGAAAACAAAAGAGATCGGGATAAGAAAAACTCTTGGAGCAACAATAGCAAATATTATAAGCTTATTATCTAAAAATTATATTAAATATATATTGATTGCAAATATAATTGCTTGTCCTTTAGCTTTATATGCTGTTAACAAGTGGCTGGAAGGATTTGCGTACAGGACGGAAATAAGCGCATGGATATTTCTCTCTGTAATGTTATTAACTTTTGCCCTTGTATTGATAATGATCGGCTTTCAATCAATAAAGGCGTCAAAAAATAATCCGGTTGACTCGCTGAGATATGAATAGATATTCCGTTAGCCATGAACGCCGGTTTGGCCGTTTTGCCGATTCCGGCGTTCAATATTTTGAGGAAAGAATCATGTAAAATATTTTCAAAAAACATACAGAATTCTTCAAATAATCTGAGGCAGAAGAAGCTTGGAAAAAGAATATATGGCTGATGCATTCTTCTATGTCTAGAAAAATTAAACAGGGAGAGACAATGCTAAAGAATTATTTTAAAATAGTTTTAAGAGATTTATCTAAGGATAAAATCTACACAATTATCAGCATCATCGGTTTATCTGCAGCCGTCTCAATTTCTATTATTATTTTAACTATAAATTTCTCGTTTCTTACCAGAGACAGGTTCCATGAAAAAGGAGACAGAATTTATCAGGCAGTCTGCAGAATTGATTTCCTTAAAGCCGGTACGCAATATTCCACTACTATGCCAACCTTGCTTGGAGAATCATTAACTCAGGAATATCCTGAAATAAAACAGTCGGCAACAATTAAAGATAATGGTTCATTAGCATTCATTGTCGGTAATAAAAGATTTGAACAGAAAGGCTATTATTCAGAAGGTTCTCTCTTTAAAATATTTTCTTTCCCTGTCGTTCAGAAGAGTTCTGAAATGATATTCCCGAATGACAATTCGATTGCAATTTCCAGGAGCCTCGCAGTAAAATATTTCGGGAGTGTTTCCGGTGCTTTAGGTAAAGAAATTATTATAAGGCAGACATATGAAAGAAACAAAGTATTTGTAAGCGGGGTTTTTGAAGATATTCCGCAAAATTCGACAATATATTTTGAATATGTTTTACCTCTGAGCTCAATTCTAAAAAAGTACGATTGGGCAAAATCATGGAATAATTTTTTAGCTACTACTTATTTTGAGTTAAACCCGCATGTTGATGTAAAAAACCTGAATAAAAAAATTAAAAACTTTATATCTGTAAAAAATCCCCAGTCAAAAAGTGATCTTTTTTTATCCAAATATGAGGATTTATTTCTTCATCCTCCCGACGGATTTAATAGAGTGTATGTTGTTATTTTTAATTCTATACTGGCATTTATTATACTTGCAATAGCTTCTATTAATTTTGTAAGCCTTGCAACATCCAGAGCCACAAAGAAAGCAAAAGAGATCAGTCTCAGAAAAATTATCGGAGCAAAAAGGAAATCATTAATCACAAGGTTTTTGGGAGAAAGTTACCTGCTCTCATTTTTTGCCGTAATTATAGGCCTGTTTCTCGCTGAGTTGTTAATCCCTTTTGTAAACAGAAGCTTTAATGGTATACTCTTTTTTTCAATTCCTTACAGGAATTTATACTTTATTGCCTCCCTTATAGGTTTGTGGTTTTTTCTAGGACTGCTTTCCGGGTTATATCCGGCTATTTATCTTTCTTCACTATCACCGATAAGCATATTAAACGGAACTACTGAATCCCGGAAACGGATAGTTTTAAGAAAGTCGTTAATTACTGTTCAGTTTGTATTATCAACTATATTCATATTCGTTCTTATAGTAGTCTTCAGACAAACAAGCTTCATAAATGAAAAAAATCTCGGATACAATGTTAGGCAAGTAGTTGAACTAAATTTAACTGAAGATATCGCAAAACATTTTGACACTTTTAAAAATGAATTAAAAAGCAATCCCGATATCAGAGAGGTTACCAGGGCAAGTTTTGAACCATTTACAATTTATGCATCAACTTCCGGACTTTCCTGGGAAGGGAAACCAAAAAATTTAAACGATTTTTTCTCATATATATCTGTGGATGAAAATTTCTTAAAAACTTTTGATATTGAGATAAAAAGAGGGAGGGATTTTCTCAAAGGTGATTCTACCGATACAAACAACCTGATTGTCAATGAAAAAATGGCAGTAATTATTAAAAGATTCAGCAAAAAAGATGTTACCGGTCTTGGAATAAACTTCTGGGGAAAGCAGGGACAGATTATCGGAATAGTTAAAGATTTTCAGAACGGGTCATTTATGGAAAACATTCATCCTTTAATTATCAGGAAAGGATTGAATGAATGCAGTTATTGTTTTGTAAAAGTCTATTCAAAAAATTTACCGGAAGTATTATCGTATATAAATAGTACGTACAATAAATTTGAAAAAGAGTATCCATTTAAATACAGCTTTCTAGATGATCAGTTCCTGAACAGACATATTGATATTCTTATATTAGATAGATTCTTCAGTATATTTTCTGTCATTGCAATTATTATTTCCTGTTTAGGATTATTTGGACTAACCGCTTATACTATACAGCAAAAGACTAAAGAAATAGGAGTTAGAAAAGTTTTAGGCGCATCTATGGGTTCACTCTCGTTGATGCTTGCTAAATCGGTTATTAAACTTGTAATACTAGGAACAATGATAGCCCTTCCGGCAGCCTATTATTTATCCGGTCTGCTCCTTCAGATGTATATATACCGAGTACAGATCTCAGCGGATATTTATTTAATGTCTGTTCTAGCAGTAATAATTATTGCAGTAGGCACGATAATTTTTCTGACAATAAAAGCAGCGGCAGCTAATCCGGTCGAGAGCTTGAAATACGAGTGAAAAACCAGAAGGCGTAGACCGGAAAGGAGCAGACCGAAAAGAATAAATTCTTATAATATTAAGAGGGAGGGAAAAATGGGAAAACAAATTCAACTAATTCTGATCATTTCGGCTATTCTTTTTATATGTGGATTTTCTTTTGCGCAGGTTGAGACAATTGTCCCTGATTTATCTCAATTTAAAAATGAAGATTATTGGGGTATATATAATCGCGTAATCAGCCCAAGAGAAGTTAATGGAAAAGCAGCATTATATTTAAATGGAAAGGAAGGTGATGGTTTTGTCTGGCTAAAAGATTTTGATTTTGATAACGGAATAATCGAAGCCGATATAAAAGGAAAAAACGTGCAGGGAAATAGTTTTGTTGGGATTGCTTTCCATGGTGTAAATGACACGACTTACGAAGCAGTTTACTTCCGTCCTTTTAATTTTATGATTGAAGATTCTGTCCGTAAATCGCATTCTGTGCAATATATCTCACACCCGGTTTATACGTGGTACAAGCTTCGAAAAGATCATCCGGGTAAATTTGAGAATGAAATAAATCCGGTGCCCGATCCAGATTCTTTTTTTCATGCTAAGATTATTGTTGAAAAACCTAAAGTAAGTGTATTTGTTAATGAAGAAAAAGATCCCTGTCTTGTCGTAAACGAATTGTCGGACAGGTCCGGAGGATGGGTTGGTTTATGGACAGGAAACTATTCAGATGGTACATTTGCCAATTTAAAAATAACCAGGAAATAAATTTTCGTTAGCCAATGAACGCAGGTTTGAACCAGCTTTGTTATCCGGCGTTCATATTATCTAGGAATTTGCTCTGAAATTTTTCAATCTTAAAGAATTACTTATTACCGATACAGAGCTTAAAGACATAGCAAGTGCTGCAAACATCGGATTTAAAATTCCAAGTGCCGCCAGCGGTATTCCCAGCGAATTATAAATAAAAGCCCAGAATAAATTCTGCTTGATAGTCTTAATGGTCTTTCTTGATAATTTGATTGCAGCAACTACACCTTTCAAATCCCCGCTTATTAATACAATTGAACCTGTCTCGATTGCTATATCAGTCCCGGAGCCAATCGCTATTCCGACATTACTTTGTGCAAGTGCCGGGGCATCGTTAATTCCGTCGCCGACCATTGCTACAATTTCATTCCCCGTTTGATACTTAGAAACTGCTTTTGCTTTTTCATCAGGCATTACTTCTGCTTCGAAAGAATCGACATCAACCTGCTTTGCGATTACTTCCGCAGTTTTTTTATTATCCCCGGTAATCATTACTGTCTTAATTCCCATTTCTTTTAATTCTTTTATAGCTTCTTTAGATGAATCTTTCACCGGATCTTCTATTGCAATTACACCTTTCAGGTTTTTATCAATACCTATGTATACTAAAGTTTTTCCTTTCTGCAGAAGTTCATCAATTTTTTCATCTAATTGAGTATTTGCGATAGAATTCTCCAGCATTAAATTCTTGTTTCCTACTGTTGCAATAGATCCATTTACACTGGATACAATTCCTTTTCCTGTAATACTTTCAAATGAACCGGTTTCAAGTATTGCTATATTTTTCGACTTTGCATAATTGACTATTGCTTTTGCAATTGGATGTTCGGATTTATTTTCAACTGAAGCTGCCAGTTGAATGATCTTTTCTTCGTTCTCACCATCAAAAACTATTTCCGAGACTTGCGGCTCACCTTCTGTAATAGTCCCTGTTTTATCTAAAATGACTGTATTTATTTTGTGCGCAACTTCAAGACTTTCACCATTTTTAATTAAAATTCCGAATTGTGCTCCCTTTCCAGTCCCGACCATTATTGCAGTTGGTGTTGCAAGTCCAAGAGCACATGGGCAGGCAATAATTAATACGGCAACAAAATTTATTAATGCAGCGTTAAAGCTGCCGCCGGATAAAAGCCAGGCAATAAAAGTAACAGCAGCTATCCCGATAACTACAGGAACAAAAATGGCAGCAACCTTATCAGCCAGATTTTGAATTGGTGCTTTGGAGCCCTGGGCTTCTTCAACCATTTTAATTATTTGTCCAAGTACGGAATTGTCTCCCAGTGCAGTTATTTCAAAATTGAATGATCCGGTTTTATTAATAGTGCCGCCTATAACTTTGGCACCTGAGAATTTTTCAACAGGAATACTCTCACCTGTAACCATCGATTCATCAATAACGGAACTGCCTTGAACAATTATTCCGTCGGCAGGAATTTTGCCTCCCGGTTTAACAATTACATTATCACCTGATTTCAAATCTTCTATATTTACTTCAATTTCTGTATCGCCCTTTTTCAGAAGAGCTGTTTTAGGTTTTAAGCTGATAAGTCTTTTAACTGCTGTATTAGTCTTTGATTTAGCCCTGCTTTCCAGCCATCTCCCCATTAATATTAAAGTGATAATTACAACTGTAGTATCAAAATAAACGTGCGGATATTCACCCGGCTTTAAAATTAAATCCGGGAAAAGAGTAACTAAAATACTGAAACCATATGCAGCAGCAGTTCCAACGGCAACAAGAGAATTCATATCTGCTGTAAAATGTTTTAAATTATTCCAGAAAATCTTATAAAATCTTTTGCCGGAAATAAACACTACCGGAGTTGCTAACATCAGTAAAATCTTGTTCAGATAATCAGCCGAAATAGGAATTAAATTGTGAAACCCGCTCCACATACTTCCCATGCTCAGCAGCAAAATAGGTAAGGTTAAAATTGCAGCAAATATTAATTCTCTTTGTAAAGTTTTATGGTATTCCGAAGTTTCATCATTGGATTCTTCTTTTGCTTTTTCTTTTGAAGAAGAGACATCCATGTTATAGCCGGCTTCTTTAACTATATCGGCTACGTCATTAATGTTTACTTTTCCCTCTTCAAATTCAAAGGTTGCCTTTTCATTTGCAAGGTTAACCGAAACATTTTTTATCCCTTCAATCTTTTTAATGGATTTTTCAACCCGTGCTACACAGCTTGCACAAGTCATACCTTCAACAGGGAAGGTGACTTTCTCAAATTTGTTTAATTTATCTTTATTTAAAATTGCATTATTCATCTTAATTGCTATACTTAATTTTGAAATTCGGATTTCTAATTGCGCATTCGTATTCCAAAATCTGAAATTCGCAATTCGAAATCAGGTTCAGTCTGCGACCAGCTTATATCCTGCTTCTTCAATTGCATCTGCAAGAACTTTATCATTTACTTTCGTTTCATCAAATTCTACATCAGCTCTGCCTATTTGAACATCATTCACTTTAATATTCTCTAATTTGCTTAGTTCTTTTTGTACTGCCATTACACAGTGATGACAGGTCATTCCTTCTATTTTTAATGTTTCTTTTTTCATTTTTTTACTCCTAAATATTCTGTTTAACTATATAGCAAAAATAAAAAAGAAAAAGTAGTATTTGTTATATTTTAGATGGAAAGGTTTATAAAATTTTAAGATTAGAGACCTTCAAGGTTAGCAGTCTGGAATGAGTTTAGAAAACCCTTGAAGGTCTTAGATTGTGATTCATGAGATTTAATTTAAATTAATTGTTAACCTTCGAGGGTTTAAAATTTTGTTGTTTACATTGTTAACCTCGAAGCTATTCAGAGTTATATAACTTTATCGAGAGGCTTTCTCGTTTTCTCCCTTAGGTTTTTGAATTCTGACGGTGTAAGGCCGGTTATCTTTTTAAACTGGCTTGAGAGATGCTGCACGCTGCTATATCCTAACCTGTATGATATTTCTGTTAAAGATAATTCGTTATAAATCAGCAATTCTTTTACTTTCTCAATTTTCTGATTAATAATATAAGTTTCTAAAGTTACTCCTTCATGTGAAGAAAAAAGAGAACTTATATATTGGTAACTTTTATCAACTTTTTCAGATATAAAATCACTAATATTTATACCGGTTAATTTGTCTTCGCTTTGATTTTGAATTAATTCAATCACTATAACTTTAATTTTTTCAATAATCTTTGCCTGCTTGTCATCGATAAGTTCAAAACCATTTTGCTCAAGAACATTTTTAATTTGATTATTATCTATATCTTCTAACGATGAAACTACTGCTTCACCAAGGATAACATTTTCAACTTTAAGACCGAGCTTTTCAAGTTCTTCTCTTACAACTTTTATGCAGCGGTTGCAGACCATGTTTTTTATATATAAAGTTTTTGTATTCATTTTCAATAGTGTATTTTCAGAGAATTAACTATCGATATTATATTTTTGTTCCAGGAAAATAAAGAAGGCTGTCTAAAAAGCAGCTTTGTCATTCGACCAAAGTGAAAATCTTTCACTTTGAAAAGAATTCCCGGTCACGGACTCCCTCAAAATGAAGCTTATTTTTTTTGACAGCCTAATATAATTTTACGGAGCCTGAACAATAGTGATTTCAAATGGCTGCAGGGTGAATGAAACATCTGTCGATATTGGTCCTCCAAACCGTTTATAGGTTGTATCCTGGTTTACAGATATTTGTTCTCCATGAACTAACTCTTTCCAGCCTTCAATTGGAACATCTTTAGTAAATCGTAAAGATACGGGTGCTGTTTCATTACTCATATTATATAGTACATATTGATTCTGCCCGAAGAGATACATTGCAACCTTACCCTGACCACGAAAAGTGAAACCTAATTCCTTGGTAAAGGATTCACGGATTCTATCCAGCACTTCCGGAGGAAGCCTTAATAAATCATAACTGTTTTCGGGCATCGCCAGAACATATATATTCCCGTTAAGATAAGGTGTCTCAAGCATGATACCGTAATCATAATCATTCAGAATAAGGGCCGAATTACGTACATATGGCCAGGTTGTAGTTTCAATCCGGGGGAATGTAAAAGTTCTGTCTGCTTTAATAATCTTTTGGTTCCATCCGTGACTTATACGGAACTCAGAAGAGGAAATTGTCCCGCCATAATCGACAAAGCTTAACGTGTTTTTAAAATCGGTATCCTTTAGTTTTTTCCATAAACCCCATGTCATAAAAACGTCATTACCGCTTCGCAATCTTGCCAGCATTTGATCAGCTAGCCCTTCAGGTGAGTTTTGAAAGAGAGAATGCAAAGTAAAAATTGCATTCTGACTTTTTGATGGGAATTGTGCAACGGGTTCAATAGGTATTCCTGCCATTCCGAAGTATCCAAAAATATTATATACTCCTGTAGAACCATAAGGCAGATACATCGGGATTCCGTGTGAATCACCTTTCAGCAAACCGGCAACCCTGTTAAATTCAGGGAGCATATCACGGAAGTGAGGATACACGTTGCTGGAAGGTCCCGTTGTCGGATACAGCTGTCCGGCACACCAGAGAATGATTTCAGGTGCTTTTGCAAAAATTGCCTGCCAGACCTGTGCAACATAATCATCTGCAGCATCTTTCATCCCGTAATTATCGAGCCAGCAGCCGACCCATTTAGAAGGATCAACACTTGAAAACCATTTCTGAAAAACATAACCGCTGTATGTAGGAATATGCTGGTCCTGGGTCTCAGGGACACGTGTTTCAATACCTACATCCATCATATCAAATTGTTTAGTCTCGTTGTAAACATCGTATCCGTTATGTCTGTGGCCTTCATACCAATCGGGATACTTAATAATAACTTTACAATTTGGATTAACCGCTTTTGCCGGATCAATAATATATTTTTTTGATTGCTCAAGGAGCAATTTAGTACGGTAATCTGCCCAGCTTTGATCCCCTCTGTCTTCAACACTTTTTGGATCAGTTGCGGTCGTGAAGAGCCAATCATCAAGAATGATATGATCAAAAATCTTTGCAAGCGACTGCATCCTTGATTTTAATTCATCAAGATCCTCCTGGTTATTGTATGTTGAAGGACCGCCTTTAGAAGATACCGGTACCATTGAACCCCAGACTTCTATACCCATAGCTTTGAATCTGGCTGAAACTTTTTTTAACAGGGGAACATTAATTTTACCGCCATGACTGTTCCCTTCAAGGTAAACTTTATAAGCTTTTACCGGTGCAAAATATTCCATTGTTTTTTGGAACTGCAAAGAATCTGCAAGCAGGTGTTCAACATCTCCGCTTGTGAAATATATGGCATACTTAACATTTGGCCAGTCTTTGCTGTTGTTTTGTCCCAATGCAGTATTTGTGTTTATGAAAAGTACAAATACAAATACTGTAAGGACTACAGATATATATTTATAAAAAAATTTCATTTTAACCTCCGGGAAATGATTCGGCTTGATTAGCGGTATTGCAATTCATTTTTGATGATTGTATTTATTGAGTGAGTAAAACGATTATCAAAATTATCTGTTTAAGCACTTAAGTGCAAATTTAATTATTACCTGTTCGTTCGAGTCTGTTAAATTTCTTAAAATCAAGTGTACAGTTGTTAAAGAAGGGAACGGTAGAAAAATTATATCATTATCCGTTTCATTTTTCTTAACTAAATAGAATAGATTTATTTCGGAAAAAAAATATTGAATTTGCATTAAGTCAAATAAGAAATTTCACTTAAAAGATCAAAATAATTAAATTAAAAATCTAATTTTCATTAATTATATATTATAAATATGAATAAAATAATTGACCTTAGAAGTGATACAGTTACCAGACCTTCGGAACAAATGCGGAAGGCAATGTATGAAGCAGAAGTTGGTGACGATGTATTCGGTGAAGATCCGACGGTGAATAAGCTGCAGGAATATGCTGCAGAAATTTTGGGAAAAGAAGCGTCACTTTATGTATCAAGCGGAGTAATGGGAAATCAAATTTGCCTTAATGTGCATACCAATCCGGGAGATGAAGTTATTTGTGAAAAAGATGCACATATATTTCATTATGAATCTGGCTCTCCGGCTGCATTGAGCGGGATTCAGCTGATGCCCATTCAAGGGAAGTTGGGTACATTTAGTCCGGAACAAATAGAACCTTTAATCAGACCTGAAAGTGCATATTACATGCCGAGGACAAAAGTCATTGAGATTGAAAACACTCATAACCGTGCTGGCGGTACTGTTTTCCCAATGGACAAAATTAAAGAAATTAAAAAACTGGCAAATAAATATAATTTGAAGTCCCACCTGGATGGAGCCAGGATTTGGAATGCTTCTGCTGCATCTGAAATTCCGGTTAAAAAATATGCATCATATTTTGATTCCATTTCCTGCTGTTTATCCAAAGGTCTCGGAGCACCTGTCGGTTCTGTAATCGGAGGAAGCAAAGAATTTATTAAGGAAGCACACAGAGTAAGAAAAGCATGGGGCGGGGGAATGAGGCAGGCCGGAATTCTCGCTGCAGCCGGTTTATATGCTCTTAAAAATAATATTGAAAGGCTGCATGAAGATCATGAGAAAGCAAAGAGTCTTGCCGAAGCTATAAATGAGAACCCTAACCTGGAAATAGATATGGAATCTGTTCAGACTAATATTTTAATGTTTAAACCTTTAAGTTCGTCAGTTGAACAATCGATGAAAGAATTAAAAGATAAAGGATTACTTATCGCTCCCGGTGCAGTAGGATATATACGTGCAGTAACTCATCTTGATGTTTCTTTTGAAGATATAGAAAGAGCAAAACAGATAATTAAGGAAATATTTAAATAATGGTTCTTAATCATAATCTTACTCTTAATCCTGTGCATATTCAGATTAAGATTATGATTAAGAATAAGATTAAGATTAAAAGAAATGGAAACAACAAATTTCAAACATAAAATAACAGTTAAGGTCAGATTCAATGAAGTCGATATGCTTGGAGTCTGCAATAATGCGGTATACATAAGCTATCTTGAAGAAGCACGTCTTCAGTATTTTAAAGATTTGGGATTGATTCCCTCACAAGGAATTTTCTCTGATGGTAAGTTATTCTATGTGGTTAGAAACGAAATAAATTATAAGGATCATGCAAGATTTGATGAAGAACTAAATATTTATTCTAAAATTTCATTTATAAAAAATTCAAGTTTCGGATTTGAGCATCTGGTGGTTAAATCGAAAGATAATATTATAGCTGCAGACGGGAAAGGGATAATAGTTTGTGTAGATCCGGAAACAAAAAAGTCTACCCCTTTATCGGAAAATTTTTATGAGACGATTTCCGGATTTGAAGATGAATTGGTGATAATAAAAGATGATAACTAGTTGAAATCAACTCGCATGAATGTTTGTATGGATGTATGACTGTATGTCCTCTTCTAAGAGTTCGGTTGGCTGCAATGCTGCAGTACGTTCGTATGATTTTAACAAGAAGCTCATCAGCCCCGGCTGAGGAGGATTTGCCTCGATCCTGAACCCGGCTTCGTTAAAACTTCGCAGGACAGGCATACTCTTGAACTCCGGTAAGTATTCACAAAGTTTTATTTTTCAATAATCCTAAGAATTGACGGCAGCACTATGAGTAATAAGGGGAGTGCAATAACAAATCCGCCGATAATTGCAATCGCTAATGGCTGGTGCATTTGTGCACCTGTACCAATACCAAGAGCCAAAGGAAGCAAGGCGGTGATAGCACCGAATGCCGTCATTAATGTTGGGCGCAACCTTAATGAAATAGAATTTACAATGGAATTATCTCTATTCTCAATACTTAATTTAGAATTTAAATATTGAAGATAAATAAAGATGGAATTTTCACCGATGATTCCTACTATCATTATAATCCCGGTATAGCTTCCGACATTAAGAGGTGTACCTGTAATAAAAAGTGCCAGAAAACTTCCCGCTATTCCCAGAATTGCAATAAAGATAATCGAAATAGACACTCTTATCTTTCTAAAGAGAAAGAGTGTAACTGTGAATACCAATAGTATAGCTAATATAAGTATATTCATTAGATCGCCGAATGCTTTTTGCTGCTGCTCGTATGCACCTCCGAAAACTATCTCATATCCGGTAGGTAATTTAATCTCTTTTCCTATTTTCTTTTGTAGTTCTGCAACTGTACTTCCTAAATCACGGTTATTTAATCTTGCAACTATATCGTATTCTTGCTTGAGATTTTCCCTGTCAATTTCAGCTACTCCTTTAATGAATTTTATTTTGGTAAATTCATTTATCGGTTTAACCGATCCGTTGTCAAGAGAAATAAAGCTGTTCCTTATATCATCCAAAGAATTTATCAGCTTTCCATTAAACATTCTTATATTGAAAAGTTGATTTTGACCCAATACATTACCTACAATCGTTCCTTTAATTTTAGTATTGATCTGATATTGCAGTTGATTTGGCGTTAAACCGTATTGAGCAAGCTCTGCATTTTTTGGCTGGAATATAATGTTCGGACCGGCGATTGTTATTCCATCAAATACATCTGCCGTCCCTGTGGTATTATTAACAATGTCAGCAATTTTTTCTGCAAGTTCCTGAAGCTTAGCCTGGTCATCGCCAAAAACTTTTATTGAGATAGGCTGTTTTGTGGCGATTAAATCACCGAGCATATCTTCTATAATTTGACCAAAATCTACTTGTAATGAAGGCAGCTTAGCTTCAATTCTTTTTCTAATTTTATTTGAAACTTCATCGGTAGTTAAACTTCTGTTTTTCTTAAGAGCAATTGTATAATCACCTGTATTTGGTTCAGTTATAAAAAAGCCGTTTTGTGTCCCGATCTGCCGGGAGAATGATTGAACTTCGGGTGTGGTTTGTAGAATATTATCCACCACATTCAACATTCTGTCAGTCCCTTCCAAAGATGTTCCTGGCGGACTGGTAAAATCCAGAATTATAGAGCCTTCATCCATTTGAGGTAAAAATCCCGATGGCAGTTTTGGAATTATATAATATGAAAATACAATTAAAAAGATTATGAAAACTATTGATATCCATGCTTTGTGAATGAAAAAGTGAACCCATTTCTTTTGTTTTATTTCTTTATGCTTTCCTAATGAGGATCCTTTTTTCGTAAAGAGTATATAAATTACAGGGAGCCCAATCCAGGTAACAAAATAAGAGCAAACCAGTGTAATTATCATTGCATTTGTCAACACTTTGAAATATGCACCGGCAATACCGCCCATTAAAAAAAAGGGAAGGAAAATTACTATTGTGCTTAATGAGGAACCGACCATAGCAGGAAGTAAATATTTTATGGCTTTTGATACTAAAGCAGTGCTGCTCTCTTCCGGGTTTTCCTCATGTGTCCGGTGTATTTGTTCAACAATAACTATAGCATCGTCGATAATGAGACCTATTGCTGCGGCAATAGACCCGATTGTCATTATATTAATTGTATACCCGATGGCATATAGTACTATAAAAGTTAAGCATAGTGTAATGGGAATTGTAACTAAAATTACCGAGCTGGCTTTGAAAGATTTAAGGAAAATTACCGTTATAAAAATCGCCAGAAACAAACCAACCCATACTACATCCCTTACACTGCCGATTGCATCTGAAACAAATTCAGCCTGGTTATAAAAAGGACGCAGCACAACTCCTTTAGGAAGTATCTTCTGCAGCTTCGGTAATTCCTTTTCAATAGAACTAACAACTTCCAGAAGATTTGAATTAGGCTGCTTTAAAATATGAATCGTTGGGACTATTTGTCCGTTTGCTTTTATTTTAACGTAGCTTCTTTCAGAACCGATCTCAACATCTGCGATATCTTTCAATCTTATTACTCTTTGAGGAGTATTGAGAATAACAAGATTTTGTAATTCTTCTTTGCTGTTTTGAGCTGCTTCGGTAAGGGTTAAATATAATCTGTCGTAACTATCTAAAAATCCTGTGGATGAAATAAAATTTGATTCTGATATTTTATCTGCAACTGTTTGCGGAGTTATTTTTAAGTTGCTTAATTTTGCCGGATTTAAAATAACATGATATTCCTCTACCTTTCCGCCGCCAACGCCGACTTCAGATATACCGGGTATTCTGGATAGAAATGGTTTTACGGTATACTCGGCAATATTTCTCAAGTCTATCTGGCTGTAACCATTGCCCGAAATAGAAAAGCCCATTATAGGGAAAATGGAAGGATTCATTCTTTCGATGGAAATATTAATTCCCTGAGGCAGATTTTGTTTTATTTCATTTATACGGGCTTCTATCCGCTGCTGATCTAAATTGATATCCGAATTCCAATCGAAGAAAGCTGAAATTTCACAGCTTCCCCTGCTGGTTGCACTTCGAACTAAATTAAGTCCGGGCACCCTTTTAATTGCATTTTCTAATGGAACAGTTACAGTAACAGTCATTTTATTGACAGGCTGCTCACCGTTGTCTGCTATTACTTTAATTTTGGGAAATGTAATATTTGGAAATAATGCCGATTGAATATGAGTAAACGAATAAACACCGCCTAATAAAATTATAATTAGAATAACTGCGATAGGACTTTTGTATTTAACATAGAAGTTATTCATTTAACTATCTCGACTTTTGCTGTATCCGGCAAACCGTAAGCGCCGGTTAAAATTACTCTATCGGCGGTGTCGAGCTTTGGACTTAGTACTTGAACGAGACTATCGTTTTCAATTCCTTTTTTAATATTTTCTCTAATTGCTGTAGTATCATTTATTAACTTCATTATCCAGAAGTTATCTTGAGTAACATTAGTAACTATAGAAGATTTGGGAAGTGCAGTTGCGTTTTTAAAACTTTTGTAAGGAATTTTTACTATAACGTTTAAACTATCCGGAATATGATGGGATTTTTTCAGCTTAATAAAATATATTTGTGTTTGTGTAACAGGATTTACTGCAGGAACATTTTTTTCGATAGTACCCGGAATTGTATTTCCATCCGGAAGATTTACTTCACAATCTCTTCCGATTTTAACCTTTGAAATATCTTCAAAAGGAACATTTAATTTGATACGTAAAGAAGACGGATTGGATATAATTGCCAGTTGTTCTCCGTTGGAAACAAAATCACCCTGGTGGAAATTTAATTCTGTAAGCACTCCATCGGATTGGGCTTTTAATGTAACTGTTCCTTTAAACTGCTTATTTCCAAATGAAATATTTAAGCTGTCTGCAGCAGCTGATTCTTTTGTTTTTATTTGAAATAAATCTTCTCTTGCCTTTACTGAATCACCAATATTTTTATAAACATTGTTTATAAATCCATCAAATGTAGCTCTCACAATTTCTTTTGTTAAGAAAACTGCATTGCCGTTTAGTTCAATATAATCGCTTAAATTAGTTTTAAAAGGATGTATTACAGTTACGGGTGTACCGCTGTTAACATCATTTGTGTTATTACTTTCATTACCTCCGCAAGAGATAAATAATATTGAAATTATCAAGATTAAAGAAAATAAAACTGTTTTTTTACTAATTATTAAAATTTTTTTGTTTGATTTTTCCATTGTTAGAAAGAAATATTTGTTTATAAAAGACCTCATCCTATAATGGGGCTGTCTAAAAAGTACGTTTGTCATTTCGACCGAAGGGAGAAATCTTACGTTTTGAAAAGATTTCTCGGTCGAGGACTCCCTCGAAATGACACTTTCTTACTTTTTGGACAACCCGATTTGTTATCAGTAAAGCTGATAAATAAATACCTTATCATTTAATCTTCATTCGTTCCTGATTTAATAAGAATCCGGAAACTAGTATCAAGCATCCCGGATTTGGAATCTGGTAACAGTTATCCAGTATCCCGCATCTGCTCACCAATTCCAATAGTTGTAATTGCTAATCTCGAGCTGATAATTAATTTCCGTCGAAATATAATTTTTCTGAAGATCGATATAATTCCGTAGCTCTGTAAGATATTCAACCATAGACAAATTACCTTTTTCCAATTGTTCCAGGGAAATATTTAACAGCTTCTTATAGTCTTCAACCTGGGTTTTATAATCTTCAAGATTATTTCTTAAAGAATTTATCCTATTTTCCGCATCTCTTCTTTGAGTGAAAATATTATTCGCAGCATAATTCTTAAAATCACCGGTAATTTTTTCGGCAATCCGGCTCTGTTGCCTTGTAATATCTTTTTGGTCTCCGTCAAGAATCGGGATTGATAAACTGATTCCTGCACTCAGTCCGAATCTTCTTTGTATATTATCTATTTCTACTGCATTCAATCCTGTATTGAAGAATAATCTTATCTGCGGATAATATTTAGTTTCAAAAACATTTTGCTGAGCGGCCGTGTTTAAACTATCAAGATAAAATTGAAAAAGGAATTTTGAGCTGTCAGGCGGCATAGTTAAATTTAAATTAACAGAATCGATTAGAACAGTTTGTGTATCTTTTATCCCGCAAAGCGAATACAACTGAAAAAGTCCGTTCTTATAATTCTGCCAGGTTTGATTGAGATTGATTTTTTGTGAGCTGGTTTCAACTTTAAGCAGCAGATAATCCTGAACTTTAGCAATCCCTTTCTGTACCAAATCGCCTGTTATTTTAAGCTGATTTTGAAGATTATTTTCTACTTCTTTTGAAAGATTGTAAAGCCGAAGGTTTTGATAGGTATTAAGATACTGATCTGATACCTGCTTTTTAAGGTTATGTACCTCTGTGTTCTGCTGGTTTTTATAACTTTTTCCCAGGATTGTCCTTTGTTCATTCAATGCATCAAGTAAAGGGCCGTTAAAAATATTTTTATCGATATTTAATAGTGCAGAATATTCCCCGCCGTTGGTAATTCCAACGTCGTACCCGACAGCTTTCGGCAAAGGATTACTGCTAACCAAATGACCATTATTGTTAAAATAGGGTGCGAACAGGTAATCACCGGTAACGTAAACCTGGAAGGCAGAATTCTGAGCCTCGTCAAGTTTTTTCTGGAGATTATTAATTAAATATAGGCTGTTATAATTTTTAATTTGAGGGGAGTTATCCAGAGCCCTGGTTATAAAGTAATCTAAATTATACTGACCGAAGACAAGTTTTGAAATACTTAGGATTATGAGTAACGTTTTAATCATTAATATTAGATAATGAGCAATTTATTGAAATAAATAAATACAACATCTGAAAATATACAAAAATCAAAAATTTTTCATTGTTAAAAGGTATGTCCTGGTCTGTTATATCAAATGCATAAAATAATCAAACCAGATGAAATGGAAACGAAAAATTAATCATTATCTTCTTTTTCGTTCTCTTTTCCTTCCTTCTCCTCATTTTCCTTGTTCATCTTTTCCATTTTTTGAATATTTCCTTTGGAATCAAGAACTACTTCATGTTTATCCATACCGCTTTTAACAACAAGCTCATAACTGGTTTTATTTCCTCTCGTAACTTTTTCTGCTTTATTTATTTCTCCATTGGGATATTTTTTCATAACCGAACTTTTTACAAAATCAGGAATATCATTTGAAGCCAAAGTTTCTTCTATTTCGGCTACTTTCCCATCTTTTGTATAAAGGAGATCCCTTCTCTGACTATTATCCATGCTCTCTATTTCATAATAAGTTTTCCCGTGCTCTTTTTCCGTTGATGTACCTTTAATTTCTGCTTTAGGGTAACTATTCTGGAAGGATGTTAAAACAGTTTGGGGAAGATCTTTCTTTTCTATCTTCTTCTCCTGGGCAAATGATGAACTTGCTGAAAATAAGATAAATACCAGTGAAATAATTAATACGAAAATATTTTTTAACCTCATTTATAACTCCTTTTTCTATAATGAATTATTAAAATCTAAAATAATTTTTTTATATGAAATCAAGATGAAAATGAGATATACGAAAGTTATTTGTGATATGCATAGAAAATTATGTGAGATTCACCTCAGAGATGAATATCACTTTGAAGATAATCATATTATAAAAATTTAAAACCTGCAGGCAAACCCGATACCTCCGGAAGTCAAATAGACGCTGTAATTATTTTCCTGGGGATCAAGCCCCATTGCGGAACGGAATCCTCTGCCGACTGCGATGCCGATTGCATAACCGATAAAGGCACCTGCAACCGCATCTGAAAACCAGTGGATGTTTGTTGATACTCCCAAACCGATTAGAGAAGCATAAGCCAGTCCTCCGTATTTAATTGCTGCATTGTCAGGGTAAAGTTCCATGAGTGCCGCAGCCATTGCAAAAGCAGTTGCAGTATGACTGCTTGGCCAGCCTTCATAAACGCCGCCGCGCAGAAATCCGAACCTGAATTCACCGCTGTAATCGTTTGTAAGTCCCTTTTTATCAGGAGGAACTCTCCCTGTAAAAGCTTTCAATACTGAGCTTGCAACTGCTCCGAGAATTGCAGCCTGACCGATAGCAAGGCCGGTGATTTGCAGTTTCCTGTTGTCTTTAAAATGTCCAAATAAGTAAAGCCCGAGCGGAACAGCCACTGAAGCTATTGGTTGTGTCCCGACAGAAACAAAACCTGCATTTGAAATCCACTTATGTTCCTCGGCATTTTTGTGCCATTGCCAGTCGAAGCCGCTTTTTACAATACCAAATGTAGCGCCGGCAGCGATTAAATAATTTAAGCCATAATTATTTGTTATTGAACTGAGTGCGTTATCAGCTATTCCGTGAAAAACAAATGTAAGCGGCACAGATGAAGAATCCCCGCCGTTTCTCTTTGCAAAAATTGTCTCGGGAATTAGAAAGAATATACAAACCAGAATCAGAACCTTACCGGCGGAACAAAGTTGATTTTTCATTTTGGGAATCCTATCCTGATTGAAATTGTGATGAAATATAACACAAAGAAGTTGCGCATATAAAAACATATATAAAATGGCTATGATTCTTATTCATCTTCAGTAAAACTTTTCTCAAATTTTCCATACCTGAGAGATAAAGCCGGCAGTACAAGCAGGTTTAACAAAGTAGATGTTGCTAATCCGCCTAATATTACAATTGCAAGAGGTCCTTCAATCTCTTTTCCAGCAGAACCGCTTCCGATAGCAAGCGGCAGCAATCCTAAACCTGTAACCAATGCGGTCATCAGGATAGGCACAAGTCTTTGTGATGCACCAAGAATTGCTGTCTGCAAATCCCAGCTTTTGTTTTCATATTTTACAAGATGATCGTAATGCGAAATAAGCATGATTGAATTCCTCATTGTTATTCCGAATAAAGTGATGAATCCTACCATTGAACCAAGACTCATTTGTCCGCCGGTTATAAAAACCGCAAGAATTCCGCCGACAAATGCAAAAGGAAGATTTGCCAAAACCAAAAGCAGATTTCTCAAATTATTCAAAGCAATGAAAAGAAGAATAATGATTCCTGCAAGAGCTAAAAAAGAATAAACAATAAGTTCGTTCCTGGATTTTGCCTGGGCTTCTGCTGCTCCGCTAAATTCAATGTAAGTTCCGGAAGGAAAATTAATTGAAGCATTAATTTTCTTTCGAGCATCCTTAACAAAAGAAACCACATCCCGGCCTGATACATTGCATGTAATTGTTTGTACGCGTCTGCCCCCATTATGGAGAATTATAAACCTTCCGGGATTTTCATAAACATCTGCAATCTGGCTGAGCTTTACATAATCTCCGTCGGGATTTTTCAGTAAAAGATTCGAAACATTCGCAGCTGACTGACGATCGGTTGAGTCCAATATTACTGCAACATTAAAAATTCTGTTCCCGTCATAAACCTGACCTGCATTTATTCCCTGGTAAGCTGTCTGCACTAAATCGAGAACATTCTTAGCGTCAAAGCCCCATCGCTGCAAATCATCTTTGCGCAATTGAATTACAAGTTCCGGCATTCCCGGGGACGATTGGACCTGAACTCCTGCAGCACCCTTAACCTGAGAAAGCACCCGGGAAGTTTCCTGTGCAAGTTCGTCAAGTGTATTTAGATTATTGCCGTATATGTTTAATACAACAGGACTGGTATATCCGGTTAATGTTTCTTCCATCCGTTCTGAAAGGAAAGTATTAATCCCGATATTTACTCCGGTAAAAGAATTCAAAACTTTTCTTATTTGCTTTTCAGCTTTTTCCATCTCTTCAGAATCTAACTGCTTGAGTTGGATTTCAAATTCGCTGTAGTTGGTTCCCCAGGTATCTTCACCTTTTTCAGCCCGTCCTGTTCTTACTCCGACTGTTTTAACAAACGGCAGCTTTAGTAATGCATCAGTTACTCTTATACCGGTCGCAATTGACTGTTTTAGCGAAGTACCTGATGCCAAACGCACATGCCCTATAAAATGTCCTTCTTTTAATTCGGGTATGTAGCTGCTGCCGAAAAAAGGAATGAAGGCAAAACCTCCAAGTGTAATTATAATTACGATTCCTATCACTAATTTTGATCTATGTTCAACTTTATTCAAAATTATTTGATACTTCTCTTTCAGCCAATCCGTGAAAGTAGATTCCCTGTGTTCCAGAATTTTTTGTTTCCTGAGCAAAACAAAGCTTAAAGCCGGTGTAACCGTAAGAGCTACTATAAGTGATGAAAGAACAGAAAAAATGTAGGCGGCTCCCAGTGGAGAAAAAAGCTTTCCAGCAACGCCGGAAAGAGAAAGTATGGGAATAAAAACTAATACGACAGCAAAAGTAGCATAAATAACAGCTGTGCGAACCTCGAGGGAAGCATGTAGTACAACCTGAAATTTAGATTTTGGATTTGCACTTGTATGATTTTCCTTAAGTCTTCTTAATATATTTTCCACATCGATAATTGCATCATCCACAACTTCGCCTATAGCGATTGCAAGTCCGCCGAGCGTCATTGTATTTAATGTTAATCCAAATGATTGAAGTGCAATTATACCCGTTAACAAAGAGAGGGGAATAGCAATACATGAAATTGCAGCTGTTCTAAAATTGAAAAGAAAAAGAAGCAAAACAATAATTACTAAAGCACCTCCTATAATGAGTGAGATTTCAATATGGTTCAGAGCGGTATATACAAAGTCAGCCGGTCTGAATAAAGTAATAACATCAATTTTTTCCGAATTGAATGCAGACTGCATATTCTTTAACGCAGATTCAACATTTTTAGTTACATCCAGAGTGTTAGTCCCATATTGTGCCCAGATCATGACCATTACACCGGGTTTACCTTCTATAGTAGCCCCGCCGATCGGCGGCTCGGGTGCAGCCGTAACATCTGCAATGTCCCCTAAGGTAATATTCATATTATTTTTGTGAAGAATAATTGTCATCGCAATCTCTTTTGCAGTTAGTGATTGCCCTTCAGTTCGAAGTACAATCCGCTGATTATTATTCTCAATAAAACCTGCACCTTTTACCGCAGTTGCGTTCTGGGCAGCATCAATTACATTATTGATTGACAGATTATATTTAATGAGCATGTCCGGATTAAATTGTATTTGAAATTGTTTAACCTGACCTCCGTATATATTTACACTTGCTACTCCAGTTACCGAAAGCAGCCTTCTTCTCAGGGTCCAATCGGTAAAAGTTCTGAGCTGCATCAAATTCTTTTCTTTGGAAGTTAATCCAATTACCAGGGTAAGTCCCGTAGAAGGAACAAGCGGTGTCATCTCCGGCTGTTTGATTCCTGAAGGTAATTGCCCCGATAAGGTTGAGAGTCTTTCGGCAACTAACTGGTGGTCAGTATATATGTTTGTGCCGTTTTTAAAAGTAACCGTTACAACAGACAATCCCTGAATTGAACGTGAACGAAGCGATTCAATTCCGACAATTCCGTTAACGGAGTTCTCGATCGGCTGAGTAACTAACTCTTCAACCTGCTCGGGTGAAAGCCCTGGTGCTTCTGTTTGAATTACTGCCTGAGGCGGTGCGAACTCTGGGAAGACACCATATTTTGCCGTGAGCAGCGTATATATTCCATAACCTGCAAGCAGAATACTAAAAGCTATTATAACTCCTCTGAACCGAAGGGAAAACCGGACAATAGAATTCAGCAATCCGCTATCAGTCATTATCTTCTTCCCCTGCGCCGCTATTTTTTGTCTGAGAATTTAATTCTTCAGATAATAAAAGCTGTGCACCATCTTTTACAATTATGGCACCCGGCTTCAATTTATTTTTGGACCGGATAAAAAAACCATTTTCTGCGGGATTATCCGTATTAACTTTAATACGCTGAAATTTATTCTTTGAGATCTTAATATAAACCCATGAACTGCCCTCGTACAGTATAATTGATTCAGAAGGAACAAAGACTCCTTCCAATTTTTCCCCGGCAGGTAGATAAGCTTTTACATTACTTCCGCCGGCTAACTGGCTGCCAGGTATACCGGATATTATATAATATAAAGTTCTTGTCTGGAACTGTACGTTTGCCAGATGACCGGATGATATAAATCTACATGGAATTCTTTTATCGTTCGAAGAAGTCTGAATAAATATTTTAACCGGAATTTTAATATCTGCTTCTTCAGGAGAAATTTGAATCAATTTATCCTTAAATGACAGCAGTTTCTGTAAAGCCCGGGAATCGTTAAAAATCCAATCCGAAAGTTTACTCCCAAATTCTTCAATAAGAGAATTCTTTAAGGTATTTAAATTTGCTGCAGCAGAATTGATATCAGCCTGATCAGATAAATATGCTGCTTTGGCAGATTGATATTCCTGTTCGCTTACTAGCTGCTTTTCATACAGAATTTTTTTTCTTTCATATTCCGGTTTCAATACGGAAAGATCTTCTTTTGCCTTTGCCAGCTGCGCTTTACCGGATTGATATGTCTGAACATCTTTTGACAAATCCGATACAGGGATAATATAGCCGTACGCAGTTGTCTGAATGCGCTGTTTTACCGCAGCTAATTTTTCAGTGGTTATGCCAGATTCGATTTGTTCTTCCGGGCTTTGTTCAATTGTTGTAATTCCATTTACTAGATTGATCCGCGAAGTACTTTTATTCTTATTACCTTGTTCCGGATCTTTGTCGCTTTGATTTTGTATAAGAATCCATCCGGTAACTGCAAACAACACTACAGCAACAATAGAAATAAAAGCAGGTTTTATTTTCTTTTTATCATTCATTTTTATTCTGTTTATTGATTAACCATTTAGATCATATTCCCTTTAGATTTCCGTATTATATCCTGGGTTCTACCGAAGGATCAATTTGTGATAGTTGATAAAGAGGTTTATCACAAACGTATTGCTTTGCGGGAATAATTATGAGAGAAAACTGGAATTCTAAATCCGCAGATCACAGCTTTCTAAATAAATATCTTTAGAAAAGAATTGCGGAATAAATTTAAGCTGCTGTAAATACAAATCTTTTAAAAGATTATTATTGCCGTAATTTTCAAAATCAATTAGAGAAAAAGATGAATTTGCTTTTGAATAGTATGATTTATGCAGCTCGGTTATCGGGGCTAGAGTGAAGAGATCAGTTTGAATAAATAAATGAAATTCTGTTGTATAATGTTGCTCAGCTTCTTTCTTATCCAGTTCATTCGTGGAAGCAAAGAAAAGAGCAATGAGAAAAAGAATAAGATATTTTGACATTATGAATTTCATATAATAAATATATGAAAATTATTTTCACAATATTTCAGAATAAAAGACAATATGCTAAAGATTACAATAGGCAATAATACTGAAGCAATTGTTAATGTCCGTTTTTAAGAAGCCGGGAATAATGCCGGGTCTAAAAGATACAAATACCCGTTGAGTGAAGTATTTTTTATTAAACAATAAGCATGTTTTCTTTCACTTCAGTATAATTTCCCTTTTTTTATAAGTTTTACAATCTTTTGATTGATGAATTTTATTAATATGAATCCCGATATAAATTGAAATCTCTGCAGCAGCAATTACATCGCTAAACCAATGCTGGTCGTGATAAATTCTTCCAATTGAAGTAATCACCGCAATGAGGTACCAGAATATTTTCCATATTTTATTTTTGAATATGCCGGCGGCTATTACTATAAATCCCTCAACGGATTCATCCCATTGATTTAGTTTAATAGGAACCTGTTTTTTGATTAAGGAACCTGGTTTAGTAGTTGAAAGACCAAATTTCCTGTGTTTTGATCTGAGTCTTCTGAGCAATCGCTTGATAGTGCTGGCTGAAATCTCTAGTAGGAGTTTTACCTCCTTTTCATTCAGAGAATTCTTTTTGTGAAACTGATAATATGGCGGCCGTAATGGTATAGCCGCTTTTAATCTTTCTGCACAGGCAAGATTGGTTACTACCCATAGATCTTTCAGGAACTCTATGATAGCCTGGTGATGATAAATTTTTGGTCTGCCTTTTTTCTTGTTTTGCCTGCTCTGCTTTTTTCCAAGAACTCTGATTGCGTATTTTCGATTAAATTTACAGACTGTGCAAAGCTCATCTAAAATTAGTGATTTTTCTGTTTTCGTTGCCAGGGAGTATCTTTCTCTGATCTCAATCAGATACTCTTTCTTTGCTGAATTGCTCACAGATAACCTTTAATATTCTTGGTTACCTATATTATGACCCAACGACCTTTTTACAACTCTTTTTCGGTTACTTTATTTATGGTCCAATGCGCTGTCTTATGAAGTCTAACATTTAAAGAATTAAAATGCAGGATTTTTAATAAGTTAATTATATATTTACGGTGTAAAATTCATTTCAATACGGGGACTGCTATGAAAATTATCATCTTTATTACTGTGGTTATATTGCAGTTATTTTTAAATTTTTCTTTTGCACAAAATGATTCTTCCATACCATTTTACAAACTTAAAGTCCGAATATTTCCTGAATCCGGAAGACTAGAATGCAGAGCTGAAATTCAGAATCCATCCGATTCGTGTTTCATATTAAATAAGGATATGGAGATCAATAATATTTTTGCAGACGGGATTTCTGTTTCGTTTGATAAAAAGGATTCAGATGGTATACCAAATTCAGCTGAATTTAAGATTGAATCAAATGTGCCCAAAGATCTCGTTATTGAATATTCGGGAAAAATTATGGATGAATCGTTTCCGCCTGTAATCAGAAATGTGAACATGATTAAACCCGGTCTGGTGGAATTAGCCTTATATGTATCATGGTATCCCAGATTAGTGCACAATAACAGCTCATTTAATTTCCAAATGAATGTTGATCTACCATCAAATTTTATTACGGTTACAAATGGCGCTCTAAAAGAGGAAAAAGTTGAGATCGATAGAAGGTTGACGGAATGGTATTCTTTCAACCCCGGTATCGATATTTTAATTCTTGCTGCACCGGATTTAAAAGAATCCGAAATTACAAAAGACAGTACAACAATTGAATTTTATTATGATAAATTACCGGATTCCTACGTCGATTCAATGAAAAGCAATCTTGTAAAATCGGTGAATTGGCTGACTAACCTGTTAGGCCCTTCAAAATCAGACAGATTAATCCGCGTTGGTTATGCCCCGCGTCCGGCATGGGGTTACGTAAGAGCACCTTTCATTATTGTTTCTGAAATCAATGCGCTGTATGGACGCAACCAAAGGTTCGGTACAGCAAGAGACTTCAGATATATTACTCATGAAATATCACATTATTGGTGGAGCTTTGCAAATACAAATTCACCCGACGACTGGATTAATGAAGGCCTTGCTGAATATTCTGCTTTCCTGGTATCGGAAAATATTATGGGGAAAGACTTTACTGAGCAGCTTCTTAAAGAATATAATGAAAAAGCGGACAATTCTTCTACAGAAAGTGCTATTGCAGAAACAGAAAATGATTCTCCCGACAGAGAAGTAAACCGTTACGCTAAGCCCGTACTTATTTTTAATGAAGCTGAAAAACGATTTGGTCATGAAAACATGAGACGGTTTTACAGGAATTTATACAACCGTTTTTTGAATTCGAATAATGTAACTACGGAAATTTTTCTTGATGAAGTAAAAAAAGTTATTGGCAGTGAAGCTTATCAATATTTTTCTAAATCTTTATATAAAAAGAAATGGAAAGATGAATTAATAAGCACTGAGAATAATTACATAAAAGCAGATATAGTATTTTTCGGAACCTGGCACGGTACATTAGAACAGATGGGGATGAAAATGAAAATGATATTGCACATTATTGGAAAAGACGGTAAGCTCGAAGCAAAAACCGACAGCCCCGATCAGGGTGTTAAGGATATCCCGATTTCTGAAATTAAAATAAATGGGGATTCATTATTCTTTAAGCTGGGTGCAGCTTCCGCAGTATTTGAAGGAACTCTGGATAGAAAAAAGATGATTATTTCGGGTCTGTGGAATCAGGCCGGATCAGCTTATCCTTTAAGTCTTTATAAAAATAATTGAAAAGAGTATCTATCATAAGTTCAATTTATTTCCATTACGATTTGTTTCTAATTCGAGCTCAACTTTATTCATAAAGTTTTCATTAAGAGGATAAAAAAAGATAAACAAAATAGCCAGTATTGCTCCTATTCCGGCAATTACACTTATCATTAACCTTATGCCTAATAGTGATTCATCACTTTGTTGAACATTGGCCTGAAATCCGAAAGCGGACAGCAGCCATCCGTTTAATGCCCCACCAATTGTCCACCCGAATTTTTGCGACATTGATGAAGACGAAAAAATTAAACCCGTTGCTCTTCTGCCAGTTTTCCACTCCGAATAATCGGAGATATCAGCATACATCGACCAGATTAATGGAAGCACAATTCCCGCTGATATACCAATAAAAATATTTGAGAGAAAGATTAAACCGATTTGTGAGGGCTGTAAGAAAAACAATACAAAACTCAGTAAAGCCGATAAGACCGTTGAAAGCAGGAAGGTTTTTTTCTTTCCGATTTTTGAGGATACCGGTTTGGCTAAAATAACTCCTATAATATTAGTGGCCAGCCATATTGTCATGTATGCTGATGATAAAACGGAATAATTAAAGCTGTACTGATGTCCAAAGAAATTTATATTCTGATCTTTTATGTAGTATTTGAAATAATATAATATTGAACCGTCTCTTAAAGAATTAAAAATTAATACTGAAATTCCGGCACCAAGCATAATGAACCATGGCCCGTTTTTACCGATATCTTTCAAATCATCTTTCAGAGAATTTTTTGATGCGGCTGGTTTTAATCTCTCTTTGGTGCCTGCGAAAGTTAATATAAAGAAGATGGCAGCTAAAACGGCATAAAAACCTACTGTCCACTGGTATCCTTTTGCCGGGTTACTGTTTCCGCCGAAATATTCTACTAATGAATTTGCAGTAGCTGTGACTACCAGTCCTCCCGTAAAAGCACCTATGAAGCGCCATGAGGCTAATGAAGTTCGCTCTTCCAGATTATTTGTAATAACGCCGAGCAGGGAGGCATAAGGAACATTAACCATGGTATAAATCATCATCATTAATGTGTAAGTGACATATGCATAAATCAATTTACCTGTATAATTAAAATCGGGAGTGGTGAACGTTAAGATCCCGATGATTGCAAATGGAACGGCTACATACAAAAGGTAAGGACGGAATTTGCCGAATTTTGAATGTGTTCTATCCGCAATTACTCCCATCATCGGATCGTTTACTGCATCCCATATTCTTGTAACAAGAAACATGGTCCCAACTGCTGCTGCAGAAATACCAAATACATCAGTATAAAAGAATAACAGAAACATTGAAAATAGCTTCCAGAACATTGAAGATGCAAAATCTCCGCATCCGTAAGAAACTTTCTCCAGTAATGAAATTGAGGCTGTTTTCGTTGACTCCATTATCTCCCTCATTTACTGTGTACGATAACTTTATTTTTTGGAACTTTTATGAAACTAATTAAAGAAAGAAATTTTTTGCCTTGAAATAGAACCCAAAGCCGTATAGAGCAAGTTTTATTCCAAATTTTATTAGCACCGTGGTTCTTTTATTTAATAAAGATTCTTTTTGAAAGGAATATTAAAAAGTGATTTTACATGATTGCGAAAATTCAACTGAGATAAAAATTGCGGAGTTTTTGAGATATTTAAGTTAAAAAGGGAAGAAATACAACTGAATAAACTTACATATGTTGTTTTAAATATGAGAGACAGTTATTTTTTATTAAAATGATATCTAATTATCAAATAGTTAAATTCGGGAAGCTGTGTTATTGCAATATCTCTGAGGTTTTTATTATTACAATTACACAAGCTTCCGGTTAAAAATTATATGACAAATTAAGAGAAAGCCTCTCTGAACTTATTATAATTTAATATTCTTAATCTGGAACCTTCATGCTCAATCAATCCTTTTTTTTCAAATGAGCTTAAAGTCCTTGAAATGGTTTCTCTTGAAGTACCGGCCATATTAGCCAAATCATGTTGAAAAGGAAGCTTCTCGATTTCTACGACACCGTTTTTAATCATTCCCATATCTTCGGCTAGCTGTAAAATTACGGTTGCAACTTTCCCGTCTGAATCTTTAAGAGATAAGGATTTAATTTTAACATCGGCTACTCTTAACCTCTGGGTTAATTCCTGGAGTAAAGCAATACCCACTTCCGGGTGTGAATGAAGAAGTTCGAGAAATTCGCTTCTTTGAATTATTAATAATACCGAATCCTCCATAGCTACAACATTTGCAGAACGTGATTGACCGTCTATTACAGACATTTCGCCGAAGAAATCTGAATCCCCGAGTATTGATAAAATCACTTCTTTACCGTCAGAACTGCGTCTGGAAATTTTTACTTTTCCTTCAATGATAATATACAGAGCTGAACCGGTTTCATTTTCAGAGACTATCAAAGAGTCTTTCGGATATGATTTTTGTGCTCCTAAATGGGAAATTTGCTCCAGGGTTTCATCATTTAAATCTGAAAAAATCGGTACAAGCCTTAATAATTCTTTTGTTTCCATTACTTCATTCATTTCTCATATTTCCTTATATAAGTTTTAAAATATGTTTGCATTGTTTGTTAATTATATAATATCCCCCTGAACTTTCTGATAAAATTAAATAGTTAAATATTTGTTCCATGGATAATGTTAAATCACTAGTTATTAAATCAATATAGAAATATCCATTTTTAACTTGTTATAAAAATATATTTTTAAAATTAAGTTCCTATTAGTTATATCGCTCACAAGCTATATCTTGATTGAAAACACAAGTTAACAAAGGGGGAAATTTCAGGTAAAATATCTGATTAGAATAAAATAAAAAACCCGCATCAGACTGCGGATTTTTTATGATAGTATTTGGAAAGGTAAGCCTAATGTTAAATATAATTATTTATTATTGATTCATATAATTCCTGTTTGCCGCTGATTTGTTTCGGCTCGCCGTTTTTCTCGGCATGTTTTCTTAAATCATCAAGTGTAATCTTACCTTTCTCAAAATCAGCACCTGTTCCGCTGTCGAATGAAGCATATCTATTTTTTCTCAAAGATAAATAATTTGAATCATTAAGAATTTTGTCTGCTATTATCAATGCACGGGCAAAAGTATCCATACCTGCAATGTGGGCAATAAAAATATCTTCTGCATCTGTGGAGCTTCGTCTGGTTTTGGCATCAAAATTAATTCCGCCTTTTGTAAATCCGCCGGCCTGGAGAATTACGAGCATTGCTTCTACTGTTTCATAAATATTGATTGGAAATTGATCCGTATCCCATCCGTTTTGATAATCACCGCGGTTTGCATCGATGCTGCCGAGTAATCCTGCATCCGCAGCAGCCTGCAGCTCATGCTGGAATGTGTGACCGGCAAGAGTAGCATGGTTAACTTCAATATTTAATTTGAAATCGTCGGTCAAGCCATTTTTATATAGAAACCCAATAACAGTTTCGGCATCATGATCATACTGATGTTTGGTCGGTTCCATAGGTTTTGGCTCAATTAGAAAAGCTCCTTTAAAACCTTTGCTTCTGGCATAATCCCTTGCCATTTTTAAGAAGGTAGCGAGATGGCTTTTCTCTCTCTTCATATCAGTATTAAGCAGAGAAAAATAACCTTCACGTCCGCCCCAAAAAACATAATTTTCTCCGCCGAGTTTAATAGTTGCATCAAGTGCACGTTTTACCTGGGTGCCGGCATAAGCAATAACATTAAAATCCGGATTTGTTGCAGCACCGTTCATATATCTTTTATTGGAAAAAAGGTTTGACGTTCCCCATAAAAGCTTTACACCCGATTCTTCCTGTTTCTTTAATGCATAATCGGTTAAGGTATTGACTCGCTTATCTGATTCGGCAATTGAATCGCCTTCCTTAACGATATCAAAATCATGGAAACAATAAAACGGTGTTCCGAGCTTTGTTATAAATTCAAAAGCTGCATCCATTTTTGCCTTAGCCTTTTCAACAGGATCATCAGATTTATCCCATGGATATTCTTTAGTTCCCGGGCCAAACGGATCATCACCTGTGTTGCAGAACGAATGCCAGTAAGCCGTAGCAAATCTAAAATGATCTACCATTTTTTTACCGGCTATTTTTTTATCAGGGTCATACCATTTAAATGCAAGCGGGTTTTTAGAATCTTTTCCTTCATGTTTTATTTGCCCGATTCCAGGAAAATATTCTTCGTTACCTTTTGTTAATTTAAGATTCATTTTTATCCCTTATTTTATTAGTTTTTTCTTTAATTTGCTATTCCATTTCTCATAAGCAGATCTATATTCACTTTCATTCTTTACATCAGGCTCGACTGTTTCCACGCATTCCAGATCTTTGAAAGCCTCATCAATGGAATTATAAAAGCCTGCACCGTAAGCAGCTGCTCTTGCAGCTCCCAACGCCCCATCTGTATTATACAGCTGGATTTCAGCACCGCTTAATGTGGCAATCGTTTTCCGGAAAGTTTCGCTTAAAAACATGTTTGCCAAACCGGCACGTATCACTTTCGGATTAACAGCCAGGTCATTCAGAATATTAATCCCATAATAAAAAGAAAATGCTACTCCTTCAACCACGGCGCGTACCATGTGATCTTGAGAGTGAATATTAAAGTTAATTCCTTCAAAAGAAGCACCCAATTCCTGATTATAAAGCATTCTTTCAGCACCGTTCCCGAACGGCAGGAAAACTAATCCTTCAGAACCTATTCCGGTTCGCTCTGCAAGAGTATTTATCTCGTCGTAACCGGCAACTCGATCAACTTTATGTATAACGGGTTTAAATAATACTTTTCTTATCCAGTTATACGAAATGCCTGTACCGTTTATACATAATAAAATTCCAAGCCTTTTTAATTCTTTTGAATGATTTACATGAATGAATGTATTAACCCTGCTTTCAGGATCATACTTGACCTCTTCACTGACTCCGTATATTACACCTGATGTTCCTGCAGTTGAAGCAATTTCATTGGGTCTTAAAACATTTAGTGAAAATGCATTATTTGGCTGATCCCCGGCTCTGTAGGTAATAGGAATACCTTCCTTTAACCCGAGCAATGAGGAAGCTTCCGTTGAGAGAAAACATTGTTCCCCGAATACAGGTACTATCTTCGGGACTAAGGAATCAGGTATTCCGTAATTTTCCATTAAGAATTCAGCGGGTTCATCATTCTCAAAATTCCAGAGTATTCCTTCCGAAAGGCCGGTAGCTGTTGTAGTAATTTCACCTGATAATTTCATTGCAATATAATCACCCGGAAGCATGAATTTATAAATTTTATCAAATGTTTCCGGTTCATTTTCAATTACCCATCTGAGTTTTGAAGCCGTAAAATTCCCGGGGGAATTTAAAAGGTACCTCAAACATTTTTCTTTACCGATTTCATCGAAAGCTTTATTCCCAATCTGAACTGCTCTGCTGTCGCACCAGATAATTGATGGTCTCAGGATATTAAGCTTATTATCAGCTAAAACAAGCCCGTGCATCTGGTAGGAAATTCCAATAGCTTTAACATCGGCTGGTTTGGTTTCGGTTTTCTGTATTAATTCTTTAGTTGCTAGTATTACAGCTTCCCACCATTTATCAGGATCCTGTTCTGCCCATCCCGGGAAAGGGGATACAATTTCCATTTCATTTTTAGGGTATGTTGCATGTCCTTTTTCTTTTCCCTTGTCAACGTCATAGAAGGCAGCTTTTATTGAAGAACTGCCGATATCGTAACCTAAAGTAACCACAAATTCTCCCTGAAAATAAAAAATTAATTAGTGTAAAGATAACACTTATTTTGTTAAATTTGCAACAAAAAATGTTTTGTATATTTGAAATAATCGGCTAATTATGTAATTTTATTGCAAATGCTTTATCTATAAAATATCACGAATAAAACAAAGGGAAGTTCTTGTCGCATCAACTGGAAAAAGTAATAAATAATGTCTCTATTGACTGTGTAATATTCGGTTTTGAAAACGGAGTATTAGAAGTGCTTCTTATCAGAAGAGCAATTGAACCATCAGAAAGAGAGTGGGCATTACCGGGCGGATTTATTTTAAAGAATGAAGAATTAAATAACGCTGCCGAACGTATATTAAATGAAACCTCAGGGGTTAAAAATATTTTTATGGAACAGCTTTCAGTATTCGGTGATGTAAACAGGTATCCGAACGGCAGAGTTTTTACAATAGGATACTATGCTCTGGTAAGTCCGGATAAATATACACTTAGCCCCGGTACAGATACCAGCGAAGTAAGGTGGTTCCGGCTTTCAGAGATTAATAATTTACCGTTTGATCATAATAAAATAATATATGAAGCTCTTGAAAGGCTTAGAGAGAAAGTAAGATATCATCCGATTGGATTTGAATTGCTGCCGAAGAAATTCACTCTCCCTAAATTACAATCTCTTTATGAATCTATTCTGGATCTGAAACTGGATAAAAGGAACTTCCGGAAAAAATTATTAAAGATGAACCTATTAATAAAATTAGATGAAAAAGAAAAAGATAACCTGCGTCGTGCAGCTTACTTGTATAAGTTCGATAAAAAAAGCTATAACAAACTTGTGAAGGACGGATTTAGTTTTCAATTATAAACAGGATTTCTATAGAGAATTTAATTTTCAATATTCAACTATCAATTTTCATTTATCTTTGCTTTTAGCTAGTGTTCTGTCATTAACACTTCTATACATCCAACGTGACTGGACAAGTCCATGACAGGATCATTTAGAAATATAAAATAAATTAAATCCCGGTCATGTTTTGGACCATGACTGCAGTGAGTAGTTATTAAGTTACTGAACACTTGTTTAAGATTAGTATTCGGATTAAAACTTAGGATTAAGAAGATAGTATTCAAATCCACTTCATAGAAATATTATTCAATCAGGACAGCAGTTCCATAACATAAAACTTCGGTAACGCCGTTCATTACATCGTTGGCGTCATACCTTATGCCGATAACTGCATTTGCTCCCATTTGGTCAGCATGTTTCAGCATCATGTCGAAAGCTTCTTCTCTTGTTTTTTCACATAATTGTGTGAATAAAGTAATATTCCCGCCGATAATAGTCTGCAAAGTACCGCCTAAAGTGCCAAATATGGAACGTGAACGGACTGTAATACCACGGACCAAACCGAAATTTTTTATCACTTTGTGTCCGTCTAAAGTAAATGCTGTAGTGGTCAGCTCTCTGTTCATAAAAATTTCCTGCAGTTAAATAAAAAAAAGAATCCGGTTTATCTAGTATACATATGTTTTAATAAATTATCGATATTGTTTTTAGAGTTGTTTAGATATTTTCTAAAAAAATCTTATAGTTAATCGGCTTTACCTGTACTTTGTGAAGAATATTCTCCAGGATCAAAACATGTTTGGTTACCTTTTTTAGTTTTGAAATAAAATAAAATCTTTTTTATTCTTGTTCTAAAGTATAAAATTAAATTTATTACCTGGGAATTTATTTATGAAAAAGAAAGAATGTCCGGGATGTGCAATGAATATTGATTCGGATAGAAAGATATGCCCTGTTTGCGGATATGAATTTCCCGGAGAAAAACCTTTATTCAGTGTTTTAGTCGTTTTACTGGTTATTGTTTTTGTAATTTTTATCGCGTTTAGTTTTTATATATAAATTCCGTCTTCCCCCGGTTTTTATATATAAGGTGTCTCTTTGCTTAAAGCTAAATAGACAGAGATATCAGGTGTCCCGAAAATATGTTTGTAAGAAATTTCAAAGTAGATTAGTGCCGCAATGAAAGCTCCCGAAGAAATTGTGGTACCTGACCATCTTTCAATAGAATGGGTAAGAAAATAACTGTTATAATGGTATTTGAGATAATTATAATTCTTTAGGTCTCTCCGTCTTATCTTTGTCTGATGCTTCTCAATCCATTCGCAGCAGATTTTAAACTCTTCAAAGCATTTCGCCAGTTTTTCCCGGTTTTTCTCAAATCCTTCACCGTTAGTATTCTCAAAACCAATATAGCTTAATGAAGGTTCTTTGTTCAGTATTTCAGTAAAAATATCTTCAGACATTACAATTGAATAATTATGTAGCTAAATTTTAATTTCTTTCAATTACAATAACCTTTTCTAACATCATAGGTCTTAAAGCATCCTAATTTTGCAGCTATTGTAAAATCAGTTCTTCCGTTTTCTTTATCTCCGTTATTATATTTTATCAAACCTCTGTTATGGTAAGCTTCGGCAAGTTTGGGATTCAGTCTTATTGCTTCATCATAATCGGTTAATGCCCCTTTAAAATCTTCCATAATAAATTTAACATTTCCTCTTTTATAGAATGCTTCAGCAAAGTTTGGGTTCAATTCTATCGACCTGTTAAAATAAGTTATTGCAATATCATAATTTGTCAGGAGTTTTTCAAGATTACCCCTGTTAAAAAATTCAATTGATTTTTTTATTGTTTCATTCTCAGTAAACATATTTCATACCTCCACTTCAGTATTTTTCTTTTGAAAAAACAGGATATGGAGGGTTAAAAATTTTTGTTCTAATGTTAAAGCGTCAATTTATTACTAACTATATTTTGAAATAGAAATTGTATTTTAATCCAGTAACTAAATTTTTACAGGCTGTAAACAAAGGATATGCCATTAAGGGAATTCGCTTATATTTGAAGTTTTTTGGATATAAAATTTTGAAAATTGTTTCAAATGGAAGCAAAACAGATCATATGTATCATAACTAATTCAATTTATATTTGAATTACGGGTTCACTCTATCTATATTTGCGTTTATATTTAATTCCACTAATAACAATTAACCAAGATGAAAACAAAAGTAATATTACAGACCGATTTCCCAAATTTAAACCTTGTTAAAAGAGGAAAAGTAAGGGATATATATGATGTAGGGGAAAATTTTTTGATAGTTTCAACTGACAGACTTTCGGCATTTGATGTTATTATGTCTCAGGGAATTCCAAATAAAGGAAAGGTACTGACAAAAATTTCTGAATTCTGGTTCAATTACACAAAAGATAATGTTGTGAATCACTTAATTAGTACTTCGGTCAAGGATTTTCCAAAAGAATGCCTGGAATATGCTGAAGATCTTGAAGGCCGTTCAATGCTTGTAAAAAAAGCAGAAGTAATACCTATTGAATGTATAGTAAGAGGTTATATCACAGGCTCAGGCTGGAATGATTATAAAAAAACCGGAAAAATTTCGGGCATTACATTATCCGGGGGATTAAAAGAATCTGAAAAATTTCCGGAACCAATATTTACACCTTCTACCAAAGCTGAAGTCGGAATACATGATGAAAACATTTCTTTAAAAGAAGCTGAAAGTATTGCCGATTCAGACACTCTGCAGAAAATTAAAAAGTATACACTGGAAGTTTATATCAAAGCTGCAGATTATGCTTTAACAAAAGGGATAATAATAGCTGATACTAAAATGGAATTCGGCGTTTATAATAGTGAGATAATCCTGGTTGATGAATTGCTGACTCCCGACTCATCACGCTTCTGGCCGGAAAATAAGTATGAGGTGGGTAAATCTCAGCAGAGCTATGATAAACAGTTCGTAAGAGATTATCTTCTTTCTATTAATTTTAATAAGCAGCCGCCTCCGCCGGTATTACCCGAAGATGTAATTAACAAAACCAGTGAGAAGTACCTGGATGTTCTGTTTAAACTGACAGGAGAAAAAGTTTCTTAAATGGTTCCTGTTCAAATAAAGATAGCTGAGAAAAAGAATCTCAAAATAAAATGGGATGATGATTCGGAATCTTTAATTGAAATTAAAAAATTGCGCCGGTTTTGCCCTTGTGCTACTTGTGCATCTGAACGTGAAGAACAAGGGAAATATTATATCCCCTTAATTTCCGAGGATCAGACTAGTATAAAAAACATAGAGCAGGTCGGTAATTATGCAATAGGAATAACATGGAAGGACGGGCACAATACCGGAATATATGAATATGGTTTTCTCAGGAAATTATCTGAAGTATAAATTTTTTTAATTCAATGGTATTACCGAATCAATTAACAGTATTAAGAATAATATTAACCCCGTTCTTCCTTATCCTTTTTCTATCAGAAAATCCGGTGCTAAAACAAATTTCGCTTGGAATTTTTATTATTGCTGCGTTAACGGATTGGTATGACGGCTGGCTGGCAAGAAAATTCAATTATATTACGTCATGGGGAAGATTTTGGGATCCGCTTGCCGATAAGATTTTAACTTCGGCAGCTTTTCTCGGCTTTGCTTTCCTGAATGTTTTTCAGCTTTGGATGGTAATTATTATTTTAATCAGAGATCTTATTATTACTACTTTACGCGCATATGCAGATTATAAGAAATCACCTTTTCCTACAAGTAACTATGCAAAATGGAAAACATTTATTCAAATGTCATTCTTGTATTATCTTTTAATCGTATATGTAGGGCAAAATACGGTTGAACTTTATAAAGGAAACGAAAAAATTTTTTCGATTTTACTGAACGAACATTTCATTTATTTTACTATGCTGGTTATAACAGTTATAACATTTCATTCAGGGGTAACATACATTTATAAAAACCGTTTCCTGATTACTAAATTATTTGAACATGAAACTTAATTTTTTTGAAAGGCTGCTGGGTTCCGGATTTTATACGGGTTATATCCCTTTTATTTCAGGAACTTTCGGAAGTCTTGCTGCTTTAATAATTTACTACATTCCCGGATTTGAAAATCCTTATATATTGATCCCTGCTATAATTATTTTTACTTTTTATGGAATTTATGTAGGGAACAAGTTTGAAAGTGTTTATGGAAAGGATCCGTCTGAATGCACTATTGACGAATTTGTAGGGATGTGGATTAGTCTGTTGTTTTTGCCCAAAATATTGTTAATATCATTATTAACTTTTTTGCTTTGGAGAATGCTCGATATTATAAAACCATTTCCTGCCCGGAATTTTGAGAAATTGAAAGGCGGGGTGGGTATTATGCTGGATGATATTACTTCCGGCATTTATTCTCTTATAATTGTTCATATAATTTTGCTTATCTTTAAATAGTATAAATATTTTTTTTGAAATGGATGCTCATATAATTACAATTGGCGATGAAATTTTAACGGGACAAACGTTAAACACCAATGCCGGTTTTATCGGAGAAAAATTAGCAGATATTCAGGTAAATATTAAAAAAGCTACTATTGTCGGCGACAACGAAGAAGAGATCTTAAATGAGTTTTCCGCTGTCTGGAAAAATAACGATCTTGTTCTTGTTACGGGAGGTTTAGGTCCCACACATGATGATATTACGAGACAATGTGTAGTCAAGTTTTTTAATACGGAACTGGTAAAAAATGAAGAAGTCCTGGATGATATAAAAGTTCTTTTTCAGAAATCAGGGAGAGAGGTTACAAAAATTAATGAAAACCAGTCCTTGATTCCTAAAGAAGCAAAAGTCATCAGGAATACTCTTGGTACCGCACCCGGAATGTGGATCGAAAAAAATGACAAAATATTTATAGCTCTGCCCGGTGTTCCTTTTGAAATGATTACAATGATGAAGAATTTTGTAATTCCTCATCTTGAGGAAAAGCTTCAAGAAAATACCGTAGTAAAAAGATCAATATTACAAACCACGGGAATATTTGAATCGACGCTGTTTGAAAAACTTGGTGATATAAATGAACTTCTGAACGGGTCAAAGTTAGCTTTTCTTCCAACCCCTCAAGGTGTAAGATTGAGAATAACAGTTGAAGAACCAACGGAAGAATCAGCAAAAAATAAATTAAGTGAGATAGAGCAGAAAATTAAGAGTAAAGCGGGAAGATTTATTTTCGCAACAAATGATATCGCGCTTGAAGAAGTTGTCGGGAGACTTTTGAAGGAACGCGGGTTAAAAATTTCTTTAGCAGAATCGTGTACGGGCGGATATGTTTCTCATCTGCTGACAAATATTTCGGGAAGCAGCAATTATTTTGAACGGGGAATTGTATCATACAGTAATGCAGCTAAAGTAGAAATTTTAAGGGTTAATGAAGATGCTCTTGCAGAATATGGTGCTGTAAGTTTAGAAGTTGCCAGACAAATGGCCGAAGGTGTAAAAGCTACAAGCGGTGCCGATATCGGACTGTCAATAACAGGAATATTAGGTCCAACCGGTGCTACGCCCGGAAAGCCAATCGGATTGGTTTATATCGGTTTGTGCGATGAAAAAGTTTGTACTGCTAAAAAATTTACATTTGGTGAAGACAGATTAGTTAATAAACAACGAGCCGCTCAGGCTGCTCTAGAGATGGTGAGGCGCTCACTTTTAGGTATTCCATACGATGACTAGGCTTTTTGTTGCGCTCAAAATTCCTGACGAAATAAAAAAGAAAATTTTTGAACTTAGAAACGAAATACTGCCTGGTTGGGGAAAATACAAATGGGAGAAGGAAGATAAAATACATCTTACTTTGAAATTTATCGGAGAAGTAGATGAGAGTAAAGCAGGGCAGATTTCTCAATCTTTAAATTTTATTGAAAATTATTTTAAATTTGACTGCAGGCTTTCCCGGTTTGGTTTTTTTTTCAAAAGGGGAGCAGCAAAAATTCTTTGGATAGGACTTTCTGCGGATAATGTCCTTTATAATCTGGTTGATAAAATAAATGATACTCTGGAAGCAATATCAATACCTAAAGAAGAACGGAAATTTAAATCTCATTTAACTTTATTGAGAATAAATAGTCAGGACTCTTACAGGTTCCCGGTAAAAGTCTTTGAAGAATTTACGATACCCGAAATTAAATTTTCAACCGACGAAGCGTTACTGATTAAAAGTGAACTTTTACCGGAAACATCTAAATACACTGTAATAAAAAAATATAAACTAAAAGATATGGAGGAATAATGGCTTCAGATAAAAATACACTATCGCCCGATAGAGAACAAAAAATGAAGATTATTGAAGATGCAATTTCGGCAATAGAAAAAACTTACGGTAAAGGTTCAATAATGAAATTGGGAGACGGAGTTATAAATCAAATTGAATCAATACCAACCGGCGCACTTTCCCTTGATTTTGCCTTGGGAATCGGAGGAATACCGAGGGGCAGGGTTACCGAAGTTTATGGCCCTGAATCAAGCGGTAAGACTACTTTGTGTCTTCATGTAATTGCCGAAGCTCAGAAAACAGGAGGATTAGCAGCTTTTATAGATGCTGAGCATGCACTTGATGTTCAATATGCCAAAAGACTTGGTGTTGATACTGCAAACCTTCTTCTTTCGCAGCCGGATTTCGGCGAGCAGGCCCTGGAGATCACAGATACACTTGTAAGAAGCAATGCTCTTGATATTATTGTAATTGATTCGGTTGCAGCTCTTGTACCGCGTTCTGAAATTGAAGGTGAAATGGGAGATGCTACTATGGCTGTCCAGGCAAGGTTAATGTCGCAGGCTCTCAGAAAACTAACCGGGGCAATTTCAAAATCGAAGACCGCAGTAATTTTTATTAACCAGTTAAGAAGTAAGATAGGTGTCATGTTCGGAAATCCTGAAACAACTACAGGCGGTAATGCATTAAAATTCTATGCATCACTCCGCCTTGATATCAGGAGGATTGCTGCCATAAAAGACGGAACTGATGTTATTGGAAATAGAACAAAAGTAAAAATAGTAAAAAGCAAGGTTGCTCCGCCTTTTAAAGAAGTTGAATTTGATATTTTATATAATGAAGGAATAAGCAAAACAGGTGATCTCCTGGACTTTGCCGTGAATTTGGGAATTATCAAAAAGAGCGGTGCATGGTTTACTTTCAATGATGACAGATATCAGGGACGTGAACAATTTCGTCAGAAATTGGTTGAGAATCCTGAACTTTATGCTGAACTTGAGAAGGAAGTAAAAAAGAAATTAGGAATAAATAAAGAAGAAAAAGAAAAGGAAAAAGAGGAAGAAAAATCCGGGAAAGATAAAAAGAGCTCGAAATAATGCTGCAGATTTTTATGCCGCTAATTATCACGAATTTCACTATTTATGTTATGAATATTTCGTGAAGATTAGTATTAATTAGCGGCTGGATTTTAAATTTTATCAACTAAATGAAAATAACTAAAGTAGTTAAAAAAGATTCGAAAAATGTCTCGATTTATCTGGATAACAATAATGTAATTTTTATTAATTATGAAGTTTTTGTAAAAAGCGGGTTGAGGAAAGATGATGATATTTCTGAAATTCAAATAGAATCTTTAATAAAAGACAATCAAAGGTTTGCTGTTAAGCAGAGAGCTTTCCGATATCTTGGCAGAAGACTCCTTTCCGAAAATGAACTCCGGTTAAAATTAAAACTAAAAAAGTATGATGAAAATATAATTGATGAAATTATTGAAGACCTGAAAGTAAAGGATTATCTGAATGATATGGAATTTGCTAATGTCTTTTCATCTGAGAATATCCGGAATAAATTCTGGGGTAAAAATAAAGTAAAAGCAGAGCTGATGAGGAGAGGAGTAGATAATGAAATTATTTCCCAGGTTTTATTGGAAAAATTTCCCGAAGGGAATAATTTAAATAATGCCATAGAACTGGCTCAAAAAAAATATCTGCTGCTCTCCAGGAGAATCCTTGAACAAAAGAAAATAAAAGAAAAAATAATATCATTTCTGTTTTCAAAAGGATATGATTACGAGGTAAGCAGGGAAGCCTTTGAGAAAATAATTAAAAGTGAGGAAGATAGTACCTGAAGAGATGACATCTTTACCTTTTCTGAATATCTCTATTTTGAAGTGGATAAACCGAGAATAATAATAAATCCTCTTGAGGATTAGTTTAGTTAGAGATAACATTAGCTACAATAAGGAGCTGTCCAAAAAGTAGTGTAATGTCATACTGAGTTTATCGAAGTATGACATTTTAATCGTTTTTCAGTCTTCGACAAGCTCAGACTGACAGGTTTTGAGCCTATAAATTACTTTTTGGACAGCCCCTTATAGAATTTATTTTTAAGTTTTCCAACCGGAATCTGAAAGATGAAGGTAGGTACATCCTTCTTTTGTTACTTTTCTGGAGTTTACCCCGAACCTGGTTCGGGGTTAAGAAAAGTAAAAGTAAAGATTTTAAGGAAGTCTATCTTTTTGTCGTACTAATTCGGACAAGTCAGGAAGATATATTAGATGTCATTTCGACCGAGTCTTCGAGGGAGAAATCTTATACTCAGGTTCAGGTGAAAGATCTCTCAATCGAGGACTCCTTCGAGATGACAGTCGAGAGTCATTCAGATAATAAATAAAGTAATAATTATTTTATTTTGTTTTCAAGAGATAGGATCATATTTGAAACTTCAGGGAAAGAGACTGTCTCGGCCGCTTCTTTCAGCGAGTACCATTTCCTTTTTCTTAAATTTTTTTCAGGATAATCATCAAGAACTTTTATTACTTCCATAGAAAATATTTTAACGTACTGTTGGCCGATTGATTTTTTTACAGAATATGAGCCAAGTTCAATAGTTTCATTCGAGCCCATTACACCGGCTTCTTCATAAGCTTCTTTTTTTGCGGATTCAAACGGCGTCAAATTAAATTCCACATATCCCTTAGGTACGATCCACTTTTTTTTCTTTATAGATGTGATCAATAATACCTCGAAACCATTCTCTTTTTTTCTAAATGGTATTACACCTGATTGATTAAAGTTAAATTCAATTTCCAATTGCTGAACCGTATTTTTTTTATAAAGAATTTCTTTTATATTGCGGTGTTTTTGTGATTACCCGTTTCACTAGTTTTCTGTAACAAAACTACACACGGCAGTCATGGTCCAAACCATGACTAGGATTTAATATATTATATATTTCTAAATGTTCATGTCATGGACTGGTCCATGACAGCCACGTCGAATGTATATAAGTGTTACAGAACAATAGTTTTCCCGAATCAGTATACTAAAATATTTTTTATTATTTAAAATTAAAAGTAATTATTTACAGTTTTCTTAAGCGAAAATGTCCTCACTCATATTTAAAATCATTTATACAATCAGCTTATGAAATAATATAATTAATTCGATCTGAAAATACTTTGATAAAATAGAATTTCGGTTCCCGTGAATTTAAATCCAAATTATTGCAATTCATATTAAATATAACAGGTAATCAAATGGAATTACTGGAACGTGAGAAATATATAGAAGGGTTGAACAATACTTTTAATGATTTATCTGAAGGAAACGGGTCTGTTGTAATTATTTCCGGAGAAGCCGGGATAGGGAAAACTTCACTGGTCGAAAATTTTGCAAAAGATATCAAAGATAAAGCAAACATACTATGGGGAGCCTGTGACGCATTATTTACTCCCCGGCCTTTAGGTCCGCTTTACGATATAGCCGCACAATTACATAATGGCTTGTTAAATCTATTAAATAGCCAGTCAGAACGGGCAACAATTTTCGCAAAGTTTATTCAAAATCTTCAGGAGAGTAAAGTACCTAATGTTTTAATAATTGAAGATGTTCACTGGGCAGATGAATCTACACTTGATCTGATAAAATTTTTAGGACGAAGAGCCAATAGAATAAATTCACTTTTTATAATTACCTATCGTGATGAAGAGATAGGCCCCGAACACCCATTAAGATTTGTTCTTGGAGATATAACCTCAAAAAATTTTAATAGATTTAAACTTACAGCTTTATCTGAAAAAACCGTGAATGAACTCGCAGATTTACATGGAATAGAAAATCTGTTTCAAATAACAGGAGGCAATCCGTTTTTAATCACCGAATTATTAAGCAATAAAGATGAAGGAGTTCCTTCCACAATAAAGGACTCGATATTGACCAGGATTTCCCACCTGTCAAATGAAGCCAGGGAATTTGTTGAGATTGTTTCAATAATACCTACACGTGCTGAAAAATGGCTGATTAATGAAGCAGTTAATTTTAGACCTGAAATAGCTGAGGAGTGTTTTAATTCTGGAATTCTCCGATTAGAAAATAATACAATTTCATTCAGGCATGAATTAAGCAGAATGGCTGTAGAAGATTCATTAACGGAATCTAAACGGCAAATGTTCAATGAAAAAATTCTGCAGATTTTTCTTAAACAAAAAAAGATTGATGATTATTTAGCAAGAATAATTCATCATGCCGAACAAGCTCGTAATAAAACGGTAATTATAAAATATGCTCCTCAGGCAGCAAAGCAGGCTTCGAAATTGGGAGCCCATCTGTTAGCTTCTAATCATTATCAGAATATATTAAGATATGCAGAAGAGCTTTCAGTAGAAGACCAGCTTGATATTTATGAAAGCAAATCATATGAATGCTATCTTAATGGAAAAGTTAAAGAGGGCATTGAAGATGGAGAGATGGTTCTCAAACTTCTGAAACGTATATTCGATCCGGTTCGTGAAGGAGAAAATTACAGACGAATTTCAAGAATGTTATGGTATGATTGTAATGAAAGAAAAGCAGAGGAATATATAGATAAGGCAATTGAAATTTTGGAAAAACAGCCGCCGGGAAAAGAACTGGCGATGGCTTACAGTAATAAATCACAGACCTATATGTTAAGAGAGGAAACCGAACGGGCACTATATTGGGGAGAGAAAGCTGTTAAACTTGCAAGGAAGTTAAGAGACAAAGATATTGAAGCTCATGCTCTCAATAATATCGGAACCGCCAGAATGTTTACAGGTGATTTCTCCGGAGAAGAACATCTTAAGAAGAGTCTTCAAATATCCTTACAAAACGATTTTGTTGAACATACTATGAGAGCCTACATAAATATGGGTTGTGCATTACTTCAAAAGAGAGATCTCCAGGAGGCAAATAAATATTTTACCGAAGGATCCGAATACTGCAGTAATAAAGACTTATATACACTAATTTTGTGTATGGCGGCTCACCATGCCAATGTTAAACTATATCTCGGTAAATGGGACGAAGCAGCCGAAATTGCTAGCTCGGTTTTTCAAAATGAAAATGTACCGGAAGGAAATAAAATAATCCCGCTATTTATAATAGGTATTATAAGAGCAAGAAGAGGAGACCCCGGTGCAATGAATCTGCTTCAAGATTCCAACCGCCTGGCAGCTGGTATGAGAGAGATGGATAAAATAGTAACTATAAAAGCTGCAACTGCAGAAGCATTCTGGCTTCAAAATAAATTAAACGATATCCTGGAGGAGATTGAGTCGCTTTATTTAAATATTCAATACACAAAAAATCCATGGTATATTGGAGCTCTTGCATACTGGTTATGGAAAGCCGGAAGATTAAAAACAATTCCCGAAATAATTGCACAGCCGTACTTATTCCAGATTAAGGGAGATTGGCAGTCGGCAGCTGAGTTGTGGGAAAAGTTTGCATGTCCTTATGAAAAAGCTTTGGCGCTAAGTGAAGGAGACGAACGGGCAATGAAAAGATCAATTGAAATTTTAGAAGACATGGGTGCATCTGCTGCTGCACAGCTTATTAAACATAAAATGAGAGAACGCGGGATGAAGAAAATTCCAAAAGGACCTAGAAGAACAACCAGAAAAAATCCGGCGGGATTGACAATAAGGCAAATGGAAGTATTAAAACTTTTAGGAAAAGGTTTAAGCAATATTGAAATTAGTAATCAGCTTTACATTTCGCCCAAAACAGTTGATCATCATGTATCGGCAATTTTATCTAAATTAAATATACATTCGAGGTTTGAAGCTGCTGATTTTGTTCACAATGAAGGACGTCATAGCGGGTGGTAATAAATGAAATTATTGGAACGTGAAAAGAATATACAAGTATTAGAAAATAGTTTTGATAATTTATCCAGCGGGGTTGGGTGCGTAATAGCAATATCAGGTGAAGCAGGTATAGGGAAGACATCGCTGGTAGAAAGTTTCACTGAAAATATTAAAAATAAAGCAAATGTATTTTGGGGAGCTTGCGATTCCTTATATACTCCTCGTCCATTAGGTCCATTATATGACATTTCATTACAAATGAAGAATGGTTTACTTATATTATTGGATAACAAATCACCGCGAGAAATAATTTTTACAAAATTTTTTGAAGAACTTCAAAAGGGTGAGTTATCCAATATAGTAATAATAGAAGATGCCCATTGGGCTGATGAATCTACGTTAGATTTTATTAAATTTTTAGGCAGAAGAGTAAATAGAACATGCTCTCTTTTTATAATAACTTTTAGAAATGACGGAATCAGTCCGGATCACCCTTTAAGGTTAGTAATGGGTGATATACCTTCTCAAAATCTTATCAGAATGAAGCTTCTTCCATTAACAAAAGAAACAGTCGATCATCTTGCATATTCTAATGGGATAAAAAATTTATATGAAATAACCGGCGGGAATCCATTTTTGATTAATGAATTACTGGTCAATAAAGATGAATCAATACCATCAACAATAAAAGATTCAATCTTAGCTAGAATCTCCCGTCTTTCCGATACAGCTCGTGAATTAGTTGCATTAGTCTCCATTATCCCTACCCGTGCTGAAAAGTGGCTGATAAATGAAATTATTCCGCTAAGTGAAGTGTTGCTTGATGAATGTTTTAACTCAAGCATTTTAAAATCGGATGAAGAAGCAATCTCTTTTAAACATGAATTAACCCGCATGGCAGTTGAGGAATCATTAAGTGAAACAAAAAGGCAGCTATTCAATAAAGAAGTTCTTCAAATCCTTTTAAGGCAAAAGAAGTCTGAAAATTATCTGGCAAGAATAATTCATCATGCATTAAGAGTACCGGATAAAGAAGTTTTAATTAATTATTCGCCGCTTGCAGCCAAGCAGGCATCTGCTTTAAGTGCTCACAGCTTAGCTGCAGATCACTATCAAAATGCTCTGAAGTATATTGATGATCTTCCACTTGAGAAGCAGCTGGAACTTTATGAAGGAAGAGCAAATGAATGTTTTTTAACCGGCCAAATTGAGGAATGTATTAAATCTTGTAATGCAATAATAGAAATATTTAAAGAATATTATGATCCTCTATCGTGAAGGAGAAAATTATAGAAGGTTATCGATAGCATTATGGTATGCCGGGTATGATTTAAAAGCCGAAGAGAGCTTGTTTAAAGCTATTAAAATACTTGAAAAACTACCGCCTAATAAACAGCTTGCAATGACATACAGTAATTTGTCGCTGATCTACAATTGGAGGGATGAATTTGAACTTACCAAAGAATGGGGAAAAAAGGCATTCGAATTAGCAAAAAGAATAAATGCTCCCGAAGTTGAGGTGCATTCTCTTAATAATATCGGCTGCAGAAGCATACTTGCCGGTGATAATTCAGGTGAATCATTTCTGAAAGAAAGTCTTGCTATTTCTCTTAAAAATGATTTTCATTATCATGTGGCACGCGCATATGATAATTGGGGAGTTGCCTGCGTATGGAAAAGAAACTTATCAGATGCGGATAAATATTTTAGTCTGGGATTAGAATATTGTAATGATAAAGATATTGATACTTTAGGTTTGTGTATTGCCGGTTATAATACTAAAACCAAATTGCATATGGGTAATTGGGATGAAGCAATAGAAACAGCAAGTACGGTTCTGAAAAGAAAAAATGTCCCCTTAATTAATCAGAGTAATTCCTTTATATGTGTTCACAATAATCCGTTTAAGACGTGGTGATCCAGGGGCTATGAATGCTCTGAATGAGTTAAATTCACTGGGGGTGAATATCGGGGAACGTGTTGAATGGATAGTTCCAATCAAATCAACAAGAGCCGAAGCTTTCTGGATGGAGAATAAACCGGAAAAGATAATTGAGGAAATTGAACCAGTTTACAATAAAATAAAGGGAAGATATAATCAGTGGGCTATCGGCGAACTTGCATACTGGTTATGGAAAGCAAACCATCTTATTGAAATTCCTGAGAGGATTGCAAAACCTTATCTTTTGCAGATTAAAGGAGAATGGAAAGCTGCAGCCGAATTATGGAAAGAATTGCAATGTCCTTTTGAGCAGGCTATGGCTTTGAGTGAAGGAAATGAAAAGAGTATGAAAGAAGCAATTGAAATCTTAGATCAATTAGGAGCGTCTGCAACATCGCAGCTTATTAAACAAAAAATGAGGGAATCGGGAATAAGGAGTATTCCTAAGGGACCAAGAAAATCTACAAGGCAGAACCCTGCCGGTTTAACTGCCCGACAATTGGAAATATTAGATCTCCTTGGGAAAGGTTTAAGCAACAGTGAAATAAGCAGCCGGCTTTATATTTCTCCCAAAACAGTAGATCATCATGTATCGGCAATCTTATCTAAATTAAATATTCATTCCAGGTTTGAAGCTGCTGTTTATATGCAAAGCACGGGGATTAACAAAAAATAGGGAATACCTTCTTATAAGATAGGGAATCCTCCCGATTCAATCCTCCTTTATAAAACATAAGTTTACCTCTGTAATTAATACTTAATAAAAATGGAGGTAAATATGCCGCGGTACCTAATTGAAAGGAGCTTTCCGGAAGGATTAAATATTCCTGTTTCCAAAGAGGGAGAGAATATTTGCCTTAACGTTGTCAATAATAATACAGATGATAATGTTACATGGGTGCATTCTTATGTAAGCGAGGATAAAAGCAAAACATTCTGTATTTATGATGCACCAACCCCGGAAGCTATCAGGAAGGTTGCAAATAAAAATAAGCTTCCCGTAGATAAAATCACCGAAGTCAGAGTTCTTGACCCTTATTTCTATTTATAAAAAATTCAAATCATCATAGGAGGTCGTAATGAAAAATATATTTTCATTCTTACTGCTGTTTGCTGTTTCGTTTCTGTTTATTACATCCGGTTTTTCGCAGCAAAAAACTTCAAATAAAAACCAGGTTGAAAAGAATAAGGTGGTTATGCACCGTTATGTAGTTGAAAGAACATTTCCAAACGGTCTCAACATACCTATAAATAATGTCGGAAAAGATATTTGTACCGGTGTAGTTTCAACTAATGCAGAGGATCAGGTTACATGGGTGCAGTCTTATGTATCCGAAGATAAGAAGAAAACTTTCTGTATTTATGACGCACCTTCTGCCGATGCAATCCGCAAAGCTGCAAAGCAGAACAAGCTGCCGGTTGATAAGATAACTGAAGTATCTGTACTAGATCCTTATTTCTATAAATGAAAGATGGTTTAAGGTTTACATTTCCTTAATAATTATTTCAAAGGAGTTTATTATCATGTTGACAAATCAAATGGATTCAGAGATAAAAAATCTTTTAACAAAAAGAAGCAAAGAAATTGAATTGCATCAAAAGAATAAAGCTTATCAATTGAAAGGAATGGAATCAAAAGGAAAAAAACAGATTGAAGAAATAAAGAATATTATGCATAAGGATTTACTTGATACGTTAAATAAATTAGAAAAAGTTCATATAGAACAATCAGCAAAAACAAAAGATATGGTTTCAAAAACCAGGTCAGTTATTGAAAAACAATCAAATAGAGAATTCTACCCTCGCAATCTTCTGGGGCCGCATTTTACTCCAAATTATACAAGAATTAATAATATGGACGGAAGCATATATTGGGACACAAGTGAGCCTGCCATCTTAAAACCCCCTAGTATTTCAGCAGTTGGATCAGGATCCGGTTTATTTGGTACAGGGATAGAAACATTTTCTTTTTCTATCGACTGGTATTATACTTTGTTATTTAAAAGAAACATCAATATTGGATTTCTATTTATATATCCCATTTCATGGATATTACATCGTTTATGCAATGGATGGTTTAATGGATTCTAAAGAAGCATCTGCAAAAATTGATCTGTGCCTTACATATTTCCCTTTAGCTTTACCTCTTGTGCGATATTAATGATTGTAAGAATATTTTTTCTTTGGATTCACAGAATATTGATGTAAATGGACGGATAGATAGCTGGAAAAAAGCATCTTTTAATGACTTAGTAAGTTCTTTATATACATATTTTATAATGATTACAGCAACATTTACTGTTTATGCACGCGGCGGAGGTTCCCATTCAGAATTAAATTTTTCATCAGGAAATGACAATTATATAGGCATACCCTTATTGTATGTAAATCCAAATAATTGGTCTGTTTCTCAAGGATAGTTTTAACCTGTAAAAAACATCTAAAAATTCAAGAATAAGAACTTTCTTTTAGATCGATTAGCGAATTAGTATAAAATGCTAATTCTTGTTAAATATTTTTATAGATAGACGAAAGGAAAAGTTATGAAAAAGTTATCATCATTTGTTCTTATCAGTAAGGAGTTTGCTATACAAATGGGAGAGAAAAAACCTGGCTTTGCCGGGGGTAATAAAATGGGAATGTTTTCATCAATGTGGCATCGCAAAGGAATATTGTTTCTTATGCCGGCATTATTAGTTGCGGGGTTACTCATGAACGGATGTGAAAAAACCACATCTGTTACTGAACCGGATTTTAATAATGTTTCCTTAGCAAAAGGTAATGGTAACACAGGTAAGATTGTATTTTCAAACAACCGTGACGGAAATTATGAAATTTACGTAATGAATCCGGATGGAACTGGTCTTACAAATTTAACTAACAATTCAGCAAACGATGGGGACCCGGCTTGGTCACCCGATGGGAGGCAAATTGCATTTTCTAGTGACCGTGATGGAAATAAAGAAATTTATGTAATGAATGCCGATGGAACTGGACTTACAAGGCTGACCTATAATTCAGCTGACGATATACAACCAACTTGGTCACCTCACAGCAGACAAATAGCTTTTGAAAGCTATCGTGACGGAAATGCTGAAATTTACGTAATGAATCCGGATGGAACCGGTCTTACAAATCTGACCAAAAATCAGGCAGACGATGCAAACCCAGCCTGGTCTCCTGACGGGAGGCAAATTGCTTTTTCAAGCACTCGTGATGGAAATTTTGAAATTTACATAATGAACCCGGATGGAACTAGTCTTACAAGACTGACTTACAATTCAGCATGGGATGTACATCCCCAATGGTCGCCTCACAGTGATGAAATTGCTTTTACGAGTTATCGAGACGGAAATTCTGAAATTTATGTAATGAATGCAGATGGAACCGGTCTTACTAATCTGACTAACAATCCTGCCGACGAACAGGACGCATTCTGGTCACCAAATGGGAGACAAATTGCTTTCGCGAGTGATCGTGACGGAAACCCTGGTAACCATGATGTATTTGTAATGAATCAGGACGGAACAGCCCAAACGAATATTACCAATAATCCTTCATATAACGCTTTACACCCATCGTGGGTTAAATGATTAGTTAATGAAAACACAGATACTCAGGTTAAACTATCTGACAAATTGAAAATCAACTAATATTTAGAATTACCTTATTGAAAAATTTATTTTGAAAAATTGGCAGTCATTCAAACAAAAGTTAAAGTTTGATTTAGAGTTTAAAAAATTTTAACCAAAAGAACATAGTCTACTACTAAATAATCTTTAACAAAACCAAAACATTGAACAGGTGCTTTTATGAAATCACATTTTTTCCCATTTTTATTTTCACGTCATCCTGATGATGACGATAGAGTCAAATATAAGATTTGGCAATGCTTTTTCTTTTTTATCCTTTTTATCACCTCGGTTTTCGCACAAATTCCCCGTACAATTTCATATCAGGGCGTTTTAACAGACACAACCGGAAACCCTAAACCTGACGGGAATTATTCCTTTACATTCAGCCTGTATGAAAGCAGTAAAGGAGGAAACATAATCTGGAGCGAAACCAAAACTTTAATAGTAACCAAAGGATTATTTTCAACATTACTTGGAGACCAAAACCCATTTAGTGATACACTTAAATTTGATAAGCCCTACTGGCTTGGAGTAAAAGTTGGAAATGATGCAGAACTTTCTCCGCGAATTGCATTAACATCAGCAGGTTATAGCTTTTCTTCTATTCGTTCAGATACAGCAAAAAATATAGTAGACGGAAAAGTTGTCAAGAGTTTAAATGGATTGAAGGATAACATAAAGATAATCGGAAGCGGCGGAACATCAATAAATACAAATGGAGATACGATAATGATTTCCAGCAGCACAAGCAGCAATTCTGGAATAAAGGGAATACAAAACACAAACAACACACTCGATATAAAAGATCCAAACGGTCCAACTACTACATTGAACTTAAAATTACCGGTTTCATCAGCGGTCATATCCGACACAGCAAAAAATATAGAAAAGGGGAAAGTAGTACAAAGCCTGAACGGATTAAAAGATGACGTACAATTGGAAGGCAGCGGCGGTACAACAATAAATACCAGCGGAAATAA
>CAVQBP010000006.1:0-222604 GCA_963710745.1 uncultured Bacteroidota bacterium
CAGTATGAAATCGGCATGGTAGGCCTAGGCGTCATGGGACGCAATCTTTTACTGAACATGGCTGACCACGGCTTTGCGGTGGCAGGTTACGACAAGGACCAGGACAAAGTTGAAGCTCTACAAAAAGAATCGGCCGATCGGAATATTTGCGGTGTAGTGAACATTCTTGATTTTATTGCATTGCTTCGCAAACCTCGCGCAATCATGATGCTCGTACCCGCCGGCGCTCCGGTAGATTCGGTCATCAAAGATTTATTGCCGAACCTGGACAAGGGAGATCTCATCATTGACGCCGGCAATTCTTATTTCAAAGACACAAATCTGCGCGCCAGCCACCTTATGACAGAAGGTATTCAATTTCTCGGTGTAGGTGTGTCGGGCGGTGAAGATGGTGCTCGTCACGGACCGAGCATAATGCCCGGCGGGCCGAAAGAGGCTTACGAGCGGGTGCGCCCAATCTTTGAAGCTGCTGCTGCGAAAGTTAACGGCGATCAGTGTGTAGCCTATCTTGGCCCCGGTTCGGCTGGTCATTTTGTGAAGATGGTTCACAATGGAATTGAATACGGAGTAATGCAACTTTTGGCCGAAACCTATGACTTAATGAAACGAGGCATCGGCATGAACGATGACGAACTGCATGACATATTCAGCAAATGGAACAACACTGAAATAAACAGCTATTTAATGGAAATCACCGGCTATATTTTCTCCAAACAGGACGAGAATACCGGTAAGCGGTTGATCGATGAGATCCTAGACGTCGCAAAACAGAAAGGCACCGGCATGTGGACTTCACAGAGTGCAATGGAACTGCAGGTGCCGATCCCTACCATAGACATAGCTGTTGCGATGCGGGACTTATCAGTCTTTGTGAAAGAGCGTGAGCAAGCCAGTGCGATTTATAAACAACCCAAGCGAAAATTCTCCGGCGACAGGGATACATTTCTTAAAAAACTGCATGATGCACTGTATACCGCTATGCTTATTACATATGCACAAGGTTTGGCGCTTTTAATTGCGGCTTCGGACAAATACGAGTACCATCTCGATCTCGAAATAATAGCAAGGATCTGGCGGGGCGGCTGCATCATCCGGTCAACAATGCTGGAAGATATCCAGGCGGCTTTTCATACAAGAAGCAATTTGTCGAATTTGCTGCTCGATCCCAATGTGTCGCTCAAAGTTATGAATCATAAGGAAGCTTTGCGCAAGGTAGTATGCAAAGCGGGTAGGTTAGGAGTGCCTGTACCGGCGCTGATGGCTTCATTAAGTTATTTCGATGCATATCGCAGTGCCTGGCTGCCGGCAAATCTCATCCAGGCCCAGCGCGACTATTTCGGAGCCCACACCTATGAACGTAATGATTCCAAAGGCACTTTTCATACGAACTGGGAATAGACGAATTAGGAGATTCGGAATGATGAAATCTTGAGATAGGTAAAACCAAATATCATGACAATTGTAATTGTTGAACCAGAATGTTTATTGAAAGCAGCCGCTGAATTAATTGAAATTAAAAAATAAAGGCGATCCAATATGAAAACTATAAAAATGAAAAAAATTCTGATTGCGCTGGATTATAATCCAACGGCACAAAAAGTGGCAGAGATAGGTTTCTCAATGGCTAAAGCCATGAACGCTGAAGTTATATTGCTGCATGTAATATCAGATCCGGTCGTCTACTCTTCTGTAGAATATTCTCCTATAATGGGAATGAGTTTTACCGGCTACACGAATATGGAGCTATTGCAATTAGAAACCGTCGAAGGACTGAAAAAAGCATCTCAAATTTTTCTGGATAAATCAAAACAGCATCTTGGTGATAAAACAATAGAAACCCTGATACGCGAAGGTGATTGTGCTGAAACCATAGTAAAGACTGCAGACGAATTGCATATCGATATTATAGTTATGGGCTCTCACAGCCGGAGATGGTTGGAAAATATAGTCATGGGAAGTGTTGCGGAAAAAGTTTTACATAATACTTCTATACCGCTTTTCATCATTCCGACCAAACAAAATAAATAACAGATTAACAGAAATATAATTTGTTGAATATAAAATTAATTGAACAAAATTTCACTAACGTAATTATTCGATCCAAAATATTTAGAAAAAAATGTTCGGATTAAAACATAGAAGACGAGAGCGTATTCGCAGCTTACCATTTCCTGAAAAATGGCAGAATATTATAGAAAAGAATATTGCATATTATCATCATTTAAATTCTGAGGATCAAGCCGAGTTACGCGGTCATATTCAAATATTTTTACACGAAAAAAAATTTGAGGGACTTAATGGATTTGAAATAACCGATGAGATTAAAGTAACTATCGCTGCACAAGCTTGTATTTTGCTGCTGCATCGCGATACAGATTATTACCCGACATTGTATACAATTTTGGTTTATCCTCACCCTTTCTTCTCAAATATTAAACAAAACTTACCCGGCGGAATAGTAGCGGAAGGCGAACAAGGACGATTAGGAGAATCCTGGCATCGTGGGCCTGTCATTCTTTCCTGGGACGATGTTAACCAGTCTGCGCACGATCATAATGACGGGCACAACGTGGTTTTTCATGAATTTGCACACCAGCTCGACGATGAGTCAGGTGCAAACGATGGTGCGCCGATACTACCAAACCGGTCTACATATATTGCATGGGCACGCGTGTTGGGTGAAGAATATCACGACTTGCTTGATCATCTAAAGCACAACCATAAATCAGACATAGATTTTTATGGAGCTACAAACCCTGCCGAATTTTTTGCCGTTGTTACAGAATACTTTTTCGAAAAGCCAATACAACTCAAAAAGCGGCATCCGGAATTATATGAGCAATTCAAAAATTTTTACAAATTAGATACCGAAGCGATTATGTTAAAGGATGACAAAGATAGTAATTATTAAAAATATGTGTAAAACTCAAACATAATTTGTTGATTAAAAGTGCGGAGAAAAACAAAGCTATTTTTTGATACGATTTTATTAGGAATTATTGGCGCTTTAGGTGCCCAATTATTTGGGTTCTTATTAAATTTTTTTCAAATGCTGTTTCTTAATGATGCAGCAGGTTACCGGGCGCCGGGGTTGCCAAATGAAGGGGGTATCTTAATTCAAACAATAGGAAGTCATGGCTTATGGCTCATTCCGGTTGTTATAACGATTGGCGGAATAATTTCGGGTGTACTTGTTTATGGATTCGCACCGGAAGCCGAAGGACACGGAACTGATACCGCTGTGAAAGCGTTTCATAGAAAAGGGGGTGAAATCAGAAAACGTGTTGTACCGATAAAAATTTTGGCATCGGCAATTACTATCGGCTCCGGCGGCGCAGCCGGACGCGAAGGCCCTACCGCTCTATTCAGTGCCGGGTTCGGCTCTATATATGCCGGACTAACACACCGTTCTGATAAGGACAGAAGGCTCCTGGTACTTATAGGTATGGCTGCCGGACTTTCCGCAATTTTCAGATCACCTATTGGAACAGCTATATTTGCCGTCGAAGTGCTCTACAGCGATATGGAATTCGAAGCCGAGGCGCTTGTTTACACAATGCTAGGCGCAGTTATTGCATATGCCGTCAATGCCCTTTTTGTGGGATGGAAGCCACTATTCCAAGTTTCGGTATTACCGCATGTAACGAATATAATCTCTTACTTATATTATGTGATACTTGGTTTAACAAGCGGGATATTAGGTGCATTTATACCTACAGTCTTTTATAAAACCAGGGATTTATTTAATAAAATTAAAATGCCTCGTTTTTTAAAGCCCGCCCTTGGTGCACTCGGCGTAGGTCTAATAGCATTATTTTTACCCCAGGTTTTAGGCGGCGGGTATGGATGGATGCAGCTCGCTATTAATGGTAATTTAGCTGTTTCACTTCTCGTCGTTTTATTGATTGGTAAGCTTGCCGCTTTTGCCTTAACCGTATCTTCCGGGGGTTCAGGAGGTGTTTTTGCTCCGACTTTATTTCTCGGTGCGATGCTTGGCGGTATTTTCGCTCAATTGTTTCATCAGCCGTCCGCTGCATTTGCTGTTGTAGGTATGGCAGCAGTTTTCGGCAGCACTGCCAGGGTTCCGATTGCAACTCTTTTGATGGTAACCGAGATGACCGATGGATTTCATTTACTTGTTCCCGCGGCTCTTGCTGTAATTATCGGATTTATAATTCAGAAAGTTATTACCTCATCACTTAATTTAAAATATATCAGTCTTTACGAAGCTCAGGTCAAAAGCAAGTGGCTTTCACCCGCTCATAGAATTGAACAGATCAAGCATGCCGGTATGTTATTAAGTGAGCGAAGAACATTTGATCCGGAAAATGTAGGTAAACTGGATCTGTCGTCTGTGCTTGAATCAAGGATCCCGATTGAAATATCGAATGGAAAGATTTTATTCCTTGTAAATATTTTTCCCGGGAATGAATGCATCGGCAAAGGATTAAAAGATATCCACTTATGTAATCCGGACGAGGAATGCGATATTGTTGCAGTATTAAGGGATGAAGAGATGCTGGTTCCGCAGCTCTCTTTTACGATTCAACCCGAAGATCAGATATTAATATTATCCGATAGGATTTTATTTGAGAAGATCCGTGAAAGATTCCTTCTCAAAAAGAAAAATAAAAAAGGGATCCTGGGTAAGTTTAAAGTGCTTCAACATAAATAAATTATAAAAATGAATAGTTATCTCCTATTAGTCATCCTCATGAGTCTATCTGCAGCTTTTGCATATATTAACTACAGGGTTATTAAATTGCCTTTTGTTATAGGATTGTTTTTACTTTCAACTATTCTCTCAATTGTGGTTTTGAGTAGTAAAATATGGGATGTTGCACACTTTTCGGAAATTAAAAGTATAATTGTACACACAGACATAAGCAGGATTATTCTTCAGGTAATGCTTGGCTTTTTACTTTTCGCCGGTTCTTTGCACATAAATTGGTCGGACATTAAAAGCCAGCTGAAACCCATTAGTCTGTTTGCAGTGGGCGGAGTTATACTATCCACTATTATTATTGCAGGTATGCTTTACGAAGTATGCCATTTGCTGGGAGCAGACATTGGCTTTATTCATTGCTTAATATTTGGAGCCCTTATTTCGCCTACCGATCCTATTGCAGTATTAGGAATATTAACCAAAGCAAATGTGCCAAAGAAAATAGAGTCAACTATTATTGGGGAATCTTTATTTAATGATGGCATTGGTGTTGTTGTCTTTATCGCTTTATTAGAGACTTTAAAATTAGGAAATGATAGGATCAACTTTTCCCATTTTGGTATTTCATTTCTGCAGGAAGCAGGTGGAGGTATATTTTTCGGTCTTTTATTAGGCTATATTTTATTTAAACTTTTAGAATCAATCGACAATTATGAAACTGAGGTTTTACTAACAATTGCCTTTGTAATGTTGGGCTATACTTTATCATCTTTTTTCCAATTATCGGGCGCATTGGCAATGGTGATAATGGGTTTAATGGTAGGTAACTACAAACAAAATAAAGCTATGAGTGATACCACATTAGAGTATGTTCATAAATTCTGGGAACTAATCGATGTAATTTTGAATGCCATACTGTTTATTAGCATCGGGTTTGTTTTAGTTGTTATTGATTTTAAAACAACATATTTTTTCATCGGCTTATTTACTATCCTAATCGTTTTGCTTTCAAGGGTAATTATTGTTTACTTGCCGAAAATAATTTTCCCCAAGTTTACAAACATAAATAACAAAGAGGCAAAACTAATTGTTTGGGGAGGACTTCGCGGAGGGCTTTCCATTGCGCTAGTACTCTCATTGCCAAAAAGCGAAGCTAAACAGATATTAATGATTGTAACCTATATCTGTGTAGTATTCAGCATTTTAGTCCAGGGTTTAACAATTGAAAAAGCAGCAAAGCATCTAAACCTAAATTATTCGGCTCACAGCATTGAATAATAAATTTAAGGCAAGAGGAAAACTAAAGAAAGATTACAAAAAATAATTTCAATATTTACGGGTCAGTTTGCCTGATAATTAATCATTTTCTACTTCCGGCTGGCTTACCTGGGATTCCGTATTCTTAATATGCACATCTCTCTGCGGAAAAGGTATCTCAATGTTGTTCTCCCTGAATTTTTTCAATATTTCAAAATAAAGTCTGCTTTTCAGAAAACCTGGAATGGTTATGTAACTGCTTGTCCAGATCAGCAGATCAAAATTAAGTGAACTGTCGCCAAATTCTTTAAAAAGCACAACAGGTTCAGGATTTTTTAAAACACCATCTTCCTTATCCGCAACATCCAGTAAAATTTGCTTTACATGTTCAGGATCTTCCTTATAAGCAACTCCCACCGGAATTCTGAATCTTACATTCCTGTCGTTATGGCTCCAATTAGTTACTGTTGATGAAATAAATTCGGAGTTAGGAACTATCACCGAAATATTATCATTTGTTACAATCATTGTGGATCTCATAGAGATATTCATAACATCTCCAAAGATTTCACCTACCTGGATCCTGTCGCCCACTTTTATCGGTCTCTCAAAAAGAATAATTATTCCGCTTACCAAATTGTTTGTAACATTCTGTAAACCGAAACCTATACCAATACCAAGAGCGCCGGCAAGAATAGTAATTGTGCTCAAGTTAATGCCAACGGTCTGTACTACAATTATAAGTCCCAGTATAAGAACACCATAACGAATAATCGTACCTACAGCGAGCCGCACTCCCAGTTCTACCTTGCTTTTGGATAGTACCTTATAGATCATCCATTTTCTGAGTTTTGCAGTAATAAAGAAAAGAAGCCATGCGAGAAAAATAAAGTAAAGCAGGGTCCAGAGCGTTATTGAAGTATTCCCAATATCAACAAGATGAATACTGAGGAAATTTTTTATATCATTAAAATATTTTTGTATGTACTTAAAAAATTCATTCATTTAATTGAGGGGAATTTAATTTACTGAAATGATTTGTTTAAAAAATATATCAATTATAATAGGAGATCACCTGTTTGAATACACAGTATACAATTAGCAAGAAAAACCGTTCAAACAATTACTGATTTTCCTTTATTGAAGTTACTCAGGGATTTGCAGTAAAAATGGCCCAGTCATATCCTTTATAATACTGCTTAATCCTTATCATTCAACCTGTATATAATATACAATAAAAGATATACAAACGCTTCATCCGAAAGATGTAGTTCCTTTTTCATCCCTCTGCTCGATTGAATTAAGACAGAGCTATTCATACTTTAATAAAATATAAGATAGTTTTTTGAATATATCTGGAATTCATAATCTCAAGCATATAAAGCTTGCATTATATGTCAACAAATAAAATATAAAGCAATTAAAATTCAGATTCATAAAATTCATGAATAAAAATGCAGCTAATGAGAATTAAACAGGTTAAACAAATGAAGACGATAAACAATAAATTTTTAGTCTTTGCATTTATGACCTTAATTGCGCTCTCTTTATTCTTCGACAGCGGGATAATGATGGTTGGCGGGTTGAATGGAAGAGTGAATGAAAACGGCTGGATGGGAATTAACAGTTGGTTATGGTTTCTTACTCTGGCTACTATCGAATTTGGAGTTGCTCTCAGTTGGCAGCACTTTAAAAAGAAAATTAAATCTGGTTAATATTTATAATAACAATTTTAACGGAGAATGAAAATGAAAGGCAACGAAAAATTAATCACAATTCTTAACAAGCAATTAGCTGATGAACTTACTGCCATTAACCAATATATGGTACATTCTGAAATGTGTGAAAACTGGGGTTACGGTAAACTTCACAAAGCTATCAGGAAACAGGCAATGGATGAAATGCATCATGCCGAATGGCTTATTGAAAGAATAATTTTTTTGGATGGCGCACCAACGGTATCAAAACTTAATAATATAAAGATTGGTAAAACTGTGTCAGAAATGATCAATAACGATAATAACGATGAACATGACGCTGTAATCACTTATAACGATTCAATCAAGCTCGCCCGTGAAGCCGATGATCAAGGCACAGTTGATTTACTGACAAAGATACTTAAAATGGAAGAAGGACATGTTGATTGGGCTGAAATTCAGCAAGCACAGATTGAGCAAATGGGAATTGAAAATTATTTAACTAATCAAGCTGATGGTGTGATAAGTTGATTTAAATATATTATAATCTAATAAAAAATCTGCATTGCCTTAGATGCAGACATGATAAGGAAATGCTAAAATAGTTTGAACAATACGGTTCATAAAAATGAGAATCAGAGGATTATATGAAAGCATTAGTATATCACGGACCTAACAAACGTAATTGGGAAGAAAAGCCGAAACCTACAATTAAAAATCCTACGGACGCAATTATCAGAATAACAAAAACAACCATATGCGGAACTGATCTTCATATCATGAAAGGAGATGTTCCTGAAGTGATTGATGGACTCATTCTTGGACACGAAGGAGTTGGAGTTGTTGAACAAGTTGGACCTGGTGTTTCGAATTTTAAAGTCGGTAATAAAGTTCTGATTTCTTGTATTACCTCCTGCGGAATTTGTGAGGCGTGCAAGAAAGGAATGTATTCGCATTGCGAAACCGGCGGCTGGGTTCTTGGTCATTTGATTGATGGAACACAAGCAGAATATGTCAGAATACCTCATGCCGATACCAGTCTTCATTTTATACCGGCCGGCACGGATGAAGAAGCTATTGTAATGCTGAGTGATATTCTGCCAACTGGATTTGAATGCGGAGTTCTTAAGGGACAAATAAAACCGGGTGATACGGTTGCAATTGTCGGTGCAGGACCAATTGGACTTGCGACTCTGCTAACAGCACAATTCTATTCGCCCTCCGAGATTATTATGGTTGATTTAGACGAGAACCGCCTGAACATTTCTAAAACATTTGGTGCAACTAAGCTTATTGCTAAAAATGCTGTTGAGGAGATCATTAAGTTGACGAGTGGAAAGGGTGTTGATGTTGCTATCGAAGCTGTTGGTGTATCTGCTACGTTCGATATCTGTCAATCAATAATCGCAGCAGGCGGACATATAGCAAACGTAGGTGTACATGGAAAAAGTGTTGAGCTGCATCTCGAGAAGCTATGGTCAAGCAACATCACCATTACAACCCGTCTAGTGGATACAGTAACCACACCAATGCTGCTGAAAACGGTTCTTTCCGGGAAACTACGACCTGAGAAGTTAATCACTCATCGGTTTGCCCTGAATGAGATAATGAAAGCATACGATACCTTTGGAAATGCTGCAAAAGAAAAAGCTCTCAAGGTTATATTAATAAATAAGTAACTCATGTCTTTGGAATATTGGAAAAATGGAGTGATGGAATCGACCAAATGTTCCAGTTTACATTCCATTATTCCTAAAGTTAGGTTTTGCGTAAGGTGAGTAAGTAAGTGAAAATAAATTTATGAGTCACATTAAATAAAACAGAAATACGATGAAACCGGATAAGAATTTTATCATAGCCGCATTGTTATTCTGCTTAATGATTCTGATGGAAAGCTGTTCATCATCTACACTTGTTGATGTATGGAATGATCCTTCGTATCATGAATCTCCGTTGAAGAATATATTAGTCATTGCAATAAGAAGAAATCCTGTTCAGCGGCGTATTTGGGAAGATGCTTTTGTTGGTGATCTATCCAAGCATGGAGTTGAAGCAACACCATCCTACCATTTGTTCCCGAATGCATTACCGGACACAAATCAAGTTATCTCATCCATAAAAGAAAACGATTTTGATGGAATCCTGGTAACCCGCCATCTTCTTTCTGAAATGAAAACGCATTATGTCGAGGGTTATGTTACAAAAGAACAGTCAACTAAATATAATGACTTTCGACAAAGGTATGAAACATATTACCATGATGTTGAACATCGGGGATATTTTGATTCTCTAATAGTTAAACGCCGCTCAATAGACGTTTGGGTGATTAAGAACGACTACAGGATGATTTGGAGTGCTACTAGTAACTCCCCAGAAATGAATACAGTAGAATCTATTCAAAGTGATATTGCCGAACTTGTAACAAACGAGTTAGCACAGGATAGTATTATTAAACCTGAGAAGTAAAGTGATGGTGCAAAAGATAATTGGAAAATTTGAAGAGAGGATTCGAACAAATAGTTCTCTCACCCATGAGATGTAGTCCCTTTTTCATTCCTTTGTACGATTTAATTGCCAAACAACTTTTGTAGTTTACGGTTGAGTTTTAACATTAGTCTTTTTTTGGTATTGATACTTAAATCTTTGTTTCTATATCAAAATATTTTTTTACCTGAACTTGCGCTTAAACCTGCACTATGGGATGCTATACATTAAGCTGAACAATTTTGTTTATGTTCAGATGGAAATTAGATTGGAATTACTTTTCCCATCTCCACAGAAAATCTATGAAGATAATCAGCACGAAATTATATGAATCATTATTCCGGTTAAGAGTTCATCTCAGCGAAAACTTTCTTGCTAAAAAATTCGTTAGCGGAGAACCTCCCTTACGGTCGGAGTTATTCAGCGCCGACCAAATGGAGCAGCACGGCAAGATTCTCGCAAGTTTGCATACTTTAGGCTCTCAACACACTCCTGATCAACACTTACTCGAACGGTTGGCGGAGAATGAAATTTTCCTGTTTGAAGTTCATAATTTATTGACTGAAACAGTTAAAGCAAAACATCAGATAACCCCTGCAGGTGAGTGGCTGCTTGATAACTTTTATCTGGTTGAAGAGCAAATCCGGACGGGTAAAAGGCATCTACCAAAAGGTTATAGCCGGGAACTCCCCCGCCTGTTGAATGGATTATCGAAAGGTCTTCCCCGGGTTTATGATTTAGCACAGGAAACTATTTCTCATGGAGACGGCCGGGTGGATCCGGAAAATCTCACTCGTTTCGTTCAATCCTACCAAACTGTCTCAACCTTAAAATTAGGAGAACTGTGGGCAATCCCAACCATGCTGCGGCTGGCGTTAATAGAGAATCTCCGCCGCGTTGCCGTACGCATTGCTGCCGGAAGGATCGATCGGGATTTAGCAGATTCCTGGGCTGACAAGATGTTAGAGGTTGCCGGCAAGGATCCGAAAAGCCTGATTCTTATAATCGCGGATATGGCACGCACAAACCCGCCCATGACCACACCGTTCGTTTCGGAATTTTCACGGAAGCTGCAGGGTTTAAGTCACGCTCTGGTATCACCTCTAACGTGGATTGAGCAGCGGCTTTCCGAATCAGGTTTGACAATTGAAAAATTAGTACAGTCGGGCAACCAGCAGCAGGCTGCCGATCAGGTTTCAATCAGCAACAGTATCGGCAGTCTCAGAACCCTGGAATCGATGGACTGGCGTACGTTTGTTGAATCTATGAGTTCCGTCGAAAAAATATTGTGCAAAGATCCGGGCGGGGTTTACTGTAAAATGGATTTTGCTACCCGGGATACTTATCGTCATGTAATAGAGAAGATCGCAAAAAAAAGTCCTAAGTCGGAAGAAGAAGTAGCTCAAATTGCAATCCGGCTGGCACAAGAAAATGCCGTTAGTTTGGGTTTCCAGGATAGGAAAACACATGTCGGCTTCTACCTGATCGATAACGGTTTGAAACAGCTTGAAGAATTGGCTGAGAAAAAATTTACTGTTTCTTCGGCTCTCGGAAAATTGAGCTTCCGGGTTCGTTTACTGTTTTACACCGCTTCTATTGCACTAATGACATTTATCTTTACTGCCGCCTTACTGTCGAAAGCTTATACTCAGGGATTACATGGCTGGTGGTTTTGGCTTATCGCTATACTCTTTTTAATATGCACAAGCCAGCTTGCAGTTTCGCTTACTAACTGGCTGTCCACATTGTTCGCAATCCCCAAACCCTTACCGAAAATGGATTTTTCCGAAGGAATACCGCCTGAGTATCGTACTCTTGTAGTAATTCCGGCAATGTTAATAAACACTCAAAACATCCGGGAATTGATCGAGTCTCTTGAAGTTCGGTTTTTAGCAAACCGGGATGAAAACCTGCACTTTAGTTTATTGACCGACTTTCAAGACTCCGAAAAAGAAACCATGCCGGAGGATGAGCTGCTGGTACAGCTTGTCCGTAAGAAAATTGTAGAGCTTAATGAAAAATACAAAGGTTCGCATAACGATACTTTCTTCCTTTTTCATCGTCCCCGGCAATGGAATCCTAAAGAGCGGCTGTGGATGGGTTACGAACGAAAGAGAGGTAAGCTTGAGGAATTGAATTCTATTCTGCTCGGCAGCCCGAAAAGCCGCTTCTCATTTGTAATTGGAAAGACCGAAATTTTACCATACGTAAAGTATGTTATTACGCTTGATACAGATACACAATTACCGCGTGATTCAGCAAGACAGTTAGTTGGAACCATGGTCCATCCGCTTAACCGGGCACATTATGATGAAGATAAAAAACGTGTACGCAATGGCTACACTATTTTGCAGCCGCGCGTTTCTGTTAGCCTGCCGGGAACAAACCGTTCACGTTATGCACGTCTATACGGAAGTCAACCAGGTATAGATCCTTACACACGCACTGTCTCCGATGTGTACCAGGATGTATTCGGTGAAGGATCATTCATCGGTAAAGGTATCTACGATGTTGATATGTTTGAGCAGTCTCTCAGAGGACGTTTTCCTGAAAACCAAATTCTCAGCCACGATCTTATTGAAGGATGCCACGCCCGTGCAGGTCTCTTGAGCGATGTACAATTATATGAAGAATATCCGCCGGGTTATAATTCTGACGTAAAACGCCGGCATCGCTGGATTCGCGGTGACTGGCAGCTTGTACGCTGGGTTCTGCCCTTCGTCCCGAACCTCAACGGAGGTTTACAGAGGAATAAATTATCGGGGCTTTCCAGATGGAAAATTTTTGATAATCTTCGACGCAGCATTGTTCCCCTGGCGTTGACACTTCTGTTTCTGTTCGGCTGTACAATATTGTCTCAAGCCTGGTTCTGGACCTTGTCGCTGATTGGAATTATTCTAATCCCTTCTTTGTTCTTCTCCATCCTCGATTTGCTGGAGAAACCTTTAGATATGCTTATGAGTCAGCATTTAGCGGCAAATGTGCGATCTGCAGGTATGCATTTCGCCCAGGCAGCTTTTACTCTTATTACTCTCCCCTATGAAGCATTTTTCAGCATGGATGCTATTATACGGACTATTTGGCGAACACTGATTTCTCATAAAAAACTTCTTGAATGGAATCCTTCCAACCTAAGAGCACTTAATAACCGCATAAACCTCTTCGGCTCTTACAGAATGATGTGGATTTCCCCGGCTGTTGCAATTTTTTCTGTCATCTATTTCGGGATTACAAAACAGGCTTTTCCCGCTGCCGCCTTACCAATACTGTTTCTCTGGACTGCGGCTCCGGCTATAACCTGGTGGATAAGCTTGCCGCTTGCACGCCGCGAAGCAAAGCTGACTATTGAGCAGAAAATATTTTTACGGAATCTTTCAAGGAAAACATGGTCGTTCTTTGAGACATTTGTCGGTCCGGAAGATAACTGGCTGCCTCCTGATAACTACCAGGAAAATCCCGCAGTCATGGTTGCACACCGCACTTCACCAACTAACATTGGATTAGCACTCCTTGCAAATTTAACTGCCTACGATTTTGGCTACATTTCTGCTAAACAACTTATTGACCGTACATCAAACACATTCGGAACGATGGAAAAGCTGCAGCGATACAATGGGCATTTCTTAAATTGGTATGACACGCAATCTTTGCTTCCATTGCGGCCTCTTTATATTTCATCAGTTGACAGCGGGAATCTTGCGGGTCACCTGCTTACTCTCCGCCAGGGTATTCTTTCTCTTCCGGATCAGAAAATAGTGAGACATCAACTTTTTGAAGGGATAAGAGACACTCTACAAATTCTCATGGAAATTGCAGGTGGAAAAGATCATAATCAATTAATTCAACTTCAGAAAGATTTGGAGTTAACTGTAAATTCACCGCCGGCTACTCTTTCGGCAATACGGGAGAAACTTGAACGGCTGACAATATCTACCGCTAAAATAAAAAATAATTTTATTTCAAGCGCTGAAGATCAAGCTGCATGGTGGGTGGAAGCACTCGACAAACAATGCCGGAACGCCATGGATGAGTTAATGTTTCTGGCTCCATGGATTATCATGCAGGAATCTCAAGATATGAATAACTACTTTCCCGGTACCGACAAAATACCGACTCTGAATGAACTGTCGAAACTTGATAAAGAATTGCTGCCGGTTATCAGGCAGCTTTCTCCGAATATGACAGCTGAAACAAAAACGCGGTTCGATGAGTTTCAACGGCTTATCAATGAAGCGGCAAAACGTGCTAACGAGAGAATTACGGCTATCAAACATCTTGCAGTACAAACAAGCGAACTTTCCGAAATGGAATATAATTTTCTTTATGACAGGACGCGTCACTTGCTTTCAGTAGGGTATAATATTGATGAAAAACGGCGGGACCAAAGTTATTATGACCTGCTCGCTTCTGAAGCAAGACTGAGCTGCTTTGTAGCTATTGCACAGGGCCAATTACCGCAGGAAAGCTGGTTTGCTTTAGGAAGATTGCTTACCACGGTGGGCGGTGAGCCGATTCTTCTTTCATGGAGCGGTTCAATGTTCGAGTACCTGATGCCGCTCCTGGTGATGCCGACATACGAAAACACATTGCTTGACCAGACTTGTAAAGCAGCTGTGAACAGACAAATTGAATATGGAAAACAGCACGGCATCCCCTGGGGAATTTCCGAATCGTGCTTTAACAGTGTAGATGTTAATCTGAATTACCAGTACCGGGCATTTGGTGTGCCCGGTCTGGGACTTAAACGGGGATTGGCTGAGGACCTGGTTGTTGCGCCTTATGCATCTGCACTCGCACTGATGGTTGAACCGGAAGAGGCATGCATAAATCTGCAGCAGCTTGCCTCTGACGGATTATTAGGAAAATTCGGTCTATTTGAAGCGATAGACTATACTGCTTCACGACTTCCACGTGAGCAATCGAGTATCGTGATAAAATCTTTCATGACACATCATCAGGGGATGAGCCTTCTTTCTCTAGCTCATCTGATTCTGGATCATCCGATGCAAAAGCGGTTTGAATCTGATCCGCTGTTCGAAGCAACGATGCTTCTTCTACAGGAAAGAATTCCAAGAACAACTTTGTTCTATTCACATACTTCAGGGCTCTCCGATAGTCAATCGGCTTCCGCTCTCCCTGAAGCACCGGTACGTACATTTAATAATCCTGATACGGCAATACCTGAGGTCCACTTGCTTTCAAACGGCAGATACAATGTAATGATTACAAATGCAGGGGGCGGATACAGTAAATGGAAAAATATTGCGGTTACCCGCTGGCATGAAGACAGCACCTGCGACAACTGGGGAACATTTTGCTTTATCCGCGATACGGAGAGTGGAGAGTTTTGGTCAACGGCATATAAACCAACACTAAAACGTTCAAAGAATTATGAAGTTATTTTTTCTGAAGGGCATGCTGAATTTCGCCGCAGAGATCAGAACATCGATATGCATACCGAGATTGTTGTCTCACCTGAAGATGACATTGAACTGCGCCGTATTCATCTTACCAACAGGTCCCGGGCACGCAGGGCAATCGATATTACAAGTTATGCAGAAGTGGTACTTGCCTCGTCAGCCTCTGACGCGCTGCACCCGGCGTTCAGCAAACTTTTTGTTCAGACCGAGATTATCCGCGAGCGACATGCAATTCTCTGTACCCGCAGACCCCGCTCCCCCGAAGACCAAATCTTATGGATGTTTCATATGATGGAGGTTCGTGGTGCGGAAGTAGAAAGAGTCTCCTTCGAAACCGATCGGATGCAATTTATTGGCCGCGGAAACACAGTTGACGCTCCTCGGGCAATGAAAGACCTCACTGCACTTTCAAATAGTGAGGGTTCAGTACTGGATCCGATTGTTGCGATACAGTATAACATAATACTCGAACCTGAAGAAACGGCAACAATAGATATGATATTCGGTCTGGGTGAAACCCGTGACAGAACTTTAAACCTTATAGATAAATACCGGGATCGACGTCTCGCTAATCGTGTATTCGAGCTGGCATACACACACAGTCAGGTAGTGCTCCGTCAAATTAATGCTGCGGAAGCCGATGCACAGCTTTACGGACACATCGCAAGTTCAGTTATCTATGCTAATTCCTATCTGCGTACCGACCCTGGCGTAATTATCAAAAATCGAAGAGGACAATCCGGTCTTTGGGGTTATTCTATTTCCGGCGATTTACCTATTGTGCTGCTGCAAATTGAAGATCCTGCCAATATCAGTCTTGTGAACAGGATAGTGCAGGCCCATGCGTACTGGCGGTTAAAAGGATTGGAAGTTGACCTTGTGATCTGGAATGAAGACCATGCCGGCTACCGGCAGCAGCTTCAGGAACAAATAATGAGGTTGATTGCCGCAGGTGTTGAAGCTAACATTATTGATCGACCTGGTGGTATATTCGTACGCCAAGCCGACCAGATTTCCAATGAAGACCGCATCCTTATTCAAACAGTTGCCCGCGTTATTATCTCGGATAGACGGGGAACTCTTGAATCACAAATCAACCATCGCAGTATTTCTGAGATACCGGTTCCGCTTTTTAAGAATATTCGAAGCTACAATAAGGACCGCCAGAATGTTCCCGAGTTGCCGCGCTCTGATCTTATTTTCTTTAACGGATATGGCGGATTCACTCATGACGGACGGGAATATATAATTACAACCTCGAACAAGCAAGTTACGCCGGCACCGTGGGTGAATGTTCTGGCAAACGAAAACTTCGGAACCATTGTTTCAGAAAGCGGTCCGACTTATACATGGAGTGAGAATGCGCATGAGTTTCGCCTTACACCATGGAATAATGATCCTGTAAGCGATTTGAGCGGAGAAGCCTTTTACATTCGGGATGAAGAAACAGGTCATTATTGGTCACCCACTCCGTCACCCAGTCGTGGCAACAACCTTTACGTAGTCCGTCATGGGTTTGGTTATAGTGTTTTCGAACATATGGAGGACGGTATCCGTTCGGAACTGTGGATTTATGTAGCAATTGATGCAGCGGTTAAGTTTTCAGTACTGAAAGTGTGGAATGAATCAGGCAAACCGAGACAGCTCTCTGCCACGGGTTATGTGGAGTTGGTGCTGGGTGACCTACGCCCGAAATCTGCCATGCATGTGATTACTGAAATTGATCCCGGCAGCGGTGCAATCTACGCACACAATTCATATAATCCGGAATTCTCCGAAAGGATTGTTTTCTTTCAAACAGATGCCCCGGCTTGTACAATAAGCTGTAACCGTACAGAATTCATCGGGCGCAACGGTACGCTTCGAAACCCGGCAGCTATGACGCATATGCATCTTTCGGGCAGGACAGGAGCCGCTTTGGATCCATGCGCCGCCATACAGGTTCCTTTTGAGCTGGGTGACGGACAAGAACTTGAGATAATCTTCAAACTGGGCAGCGGAAATAATTATGATGAGACTGGAAAACTGGTGCAGCGGTTCAGGGGATCAAATGCTGCAAGAAGCACATTGGAATCGGTCTGGCAGTATTGGAACCACACCCTCGGTGCAGTGCAAATTGAAACACCTGAGACTTCTTTAAATGTTCTGACAAACGGATGGCTCTTATACCAAACTTTAGCATGCCGCATTTGGGCACGGAGCGGATATTACCAATCAGGCGGGGCTTTTGGCTTTCGGGATCAGCTGCAGGACGTGATGTCACTCATCCATACAGAACCGGTTCTGATAAGAAAACATCTGCTACTGGCAGCAAGCCGTCAGTTTAAAGAAGGCGACGTACAGCATTGGTGGCATCCGCCCTCCGGCAGGGGTGTTAGAACTCATTGTTCGGATGATTATTTATGGCTGCCATTAGCAGTTTGCCGGTATGTGCTGAGAACCGGCGATACCGGTGTACTTAATGAAAGAGTAAATTATCTTGACGGCCGGACAGTAAATGCTGAAGACGATTCTTACTATGATCTTCCAAACAGATCAGAAGAAATCAGCAGCCTTTATCAACATTGCGTACGAGCCATACAAAGAGGATTCAGATTTGGTATGCACGGATTACCGCTAATCGGCACGGGTGATTGGAACGACGGCATGAATACAGTCGGCAATCAAGGAAAGGGTGAAAGCATCTGGCTGGGATTTTTTCTCTATGAAGTGCTTATGCAGTTCATTCAGGTTGCCGGTATTCATGGTGACATCCAATTCGTTGAACAATGCAAAAAAGAAGCCTCTGCGCTGCGACAGAATATTGTGAAGAACGGCTGGGACGGTGAATGGTACCGCCGTGCTTATTTCGACGACGGCTCCCCGCTCGGATCGGCAAGTAACCCGGAATGCAAGATTGATTCCATAGTACAAAGCTGGTCGGTGCTTTCCGGCGCAGGAGAGCCGGTACGTTCACACTTGGCTATGAACGAGCTGGATAAACGTCTTGTTCTGCGGCATCATGCATTGATCCAGCTTTTAGATCCGCCGTTCGACAAATCGGATTTGAACCCCGGTTATATAAAAGGCTACGTTCCCGGCGTTAGAGAAAATGGCGGGCAGTATACGCATGCCGCTATCTGGGCTGCGATGGCGTTTGCCTCTTTAGGCGACAGCAAACGTGCTTGGGAACTGCTGGAAATCATCAATCCTGTTAACCATTCAAAATCACGGGAAGAAATTGATATTTATAAAGTGGAGCCTTATGTAGTTGCAGCTGATGTTTATGCCCTTACACCCCACATCGGCCGCGGCGGGTGGAGCTGGTACACAGGTTCTGCCGGATGGATGTACCGGCTAATAACGGAATCTCTCCTTGGTCTTAGGCTTGAAGTTGACAAGCTGTTTATTGAACCCTGCCTCCCGGCTAATTGGGATGCGTATAAAGTCTATTACCGGTACCGGGAAACTATATACAACATCAATATTCTTCAGATACATAATAGTGATGTTGAATTTAGCCTATCAGTCGATGGAATTAAGAATAATGAGAAATTTATTTCTCTTGTTGACGACGGCAGCTGCATATGGTGGAGGTAAAAATAATGCAATCCGGTTCATCAGAGTAATAATGAGATTTGTACTTTTTCTTCTTGTTGCCGGAGCAGAAGATTTGGGACAAAATTACACTCAAAAGATTTTAAGTAGAATTATTAAAGTTATAAATTTATAAAAACAGTATGTCTAATGCTGTTTCTTATGTTTATATGAATACTAACTGTGATTATATTAAAATTATAACTCACCCGAAAGATTTAGTTCCTTTTTCATCCCTTTGATTTATAGGACATTATTGAACTTCTGCTTACCTTAGCCTTGTTCTGAAAACTATTATCTTAATTATTTAGCAGAAGTACCCGGCATACTGCGATCGTACTAATCGCCGTATCTTTATTGACTGGTTGCAATTACTGATGTATTCATGATTCAAAATAATATTCCAGTGAGGAGACTATGAACGATCATATTAATGAAGGTGCAGTAAAAGTAATTGAAATCATAGGTATCTCTTCGAAAAGTTTTGATGATGTAATTGTTCAGGTATTGAATAAAGCATCAAAAGCCATAAAGGAATAACCGGTTTTTAGATAATAAAACAAATGGCAAGTGTTAAAGATGATAAAATAACTGAATTCAAAGTCAATCTTAAACTTGCATTTCCTGTAATTTAATAATTTAAAGGAGTTATTATGTCTTTAAAAGATAAATATAGTCCTGTTTTAGCATTAGCAAATGATCTGAAGATACAGGGATTAAATGTTAAAGAAGAGGCCGGTAAATTAAAAATATCCGGTACTGTTAATACTAAGTATGAAAAGGATAAAATCTGGGATAAAATAAAAGAGGTCGGCGGTGAAGGACAAACTGAAGTAGGTGCAGATCTGAAAGTTTTGAACACGGATTATTATCATTTACATACGGTTAACGGCGGTGAAACTTTAAGTAAAATTTCTAAAATGTATTACAAAGATGCAAACAAATACATGCAGATTTTTAATGCTAACAAAGATAGTCTTACAAATCCGGATATGATCAAAGTAGGACAAAAAATAAAAATTCCAAAACCTTAATTATTATTCAAAAGTTACAAATGAATTATTAATTAAAGTTTTTTTTAACAAAATATTCATTCAAAGTCTATGAAAGGAAAATTATGAAGTCGCCAAAATATCAAATCTATAAAGATAAATCGGGGAAATTTAGATTTCGTCTTTTATTTAGTAATATATATGTTATATTTATAAGTGATGTTTATAATATAAAAGTTGTTTGTTAGAATGTAATTAAATTGTTAAAAATAATGTTTTTAATAAAGAAAGGTTTGTTTTTAATATATTTATAAATGTGAAGTTATATTTTAATATTGTATTTGTTAATAAGGAGATTATTGTTTTAAGATATATGTATGTTAATAGAGTAATGTTAAGAAAAGGAAGAGATTTTTTTATGTGTAATGTTAAATTGTTTTTTAATAAATTTAAGATATTTTTTTTTTTTGATAAAGTTTATTAAGTAATTAATAAGTTTATTAAGTGATTATTATAAATTTATTTAATAAAATGTATTTTTGAAAGTTTATGTGATGATATGTTGTGTAAATGTGTTTTTAGAATGTTTAAATTAATATAAATAATAAAAATTAGGTTTTTATTATGTATTTGTTATATATTTTTAAATTGGTAATGGGTGTATATTTGTGATATAAATTTAATGAATTTATTTATATGTTATTATATTTAATAGGAGGATAATTTGTTGTATTTAATGTTTTAATAAGTTATTTTATTTTAAAAGGTTTGTTTGATGTAATTAGTTTATGTGTATGTATGTGAAAAAATTAGGTTATTTCATTGTATTAAGTTTAAAATGTTTTATGTAATGATTAGATTAATAATATTGTTGTAATATTTGTTATGTATAATAATGTATTAATATCTTAATTATTAAATTTATTTTTTTATGTTGTTGATAAATTGATGTTTGATGTAAGATTATTTGAAGGAGATATTATGAGTAATGTAATGTATTTATTAGGTGTATTATTTGTTAAAAAATAGTGTTAGGATTTTTGTGATTAATTTAATTGTATAAATTAGTGAATTGTAATATGATTTTATAAATAAATTTATATTTTATTTTTTTTATTGAAGAATTTTTTGTTATTTTTGAATTATATCTGTTAAGTTGAGTTTGTTTATTTATTTTGTAAGTATATCGATATATGACTCATATTAAGTGTTTCATTAGGATAATTTTTGATTATTTTTAGGGTATTTAAAATGAATTCATGTTTATTTCATTTGGTACAACGAAGATTTTGAAACGTATCTGTTATTTAATTATTAGGTTATTAACTATAAATATTTGTTATTAGCATCTATCTGGAAATAAAGCGTATGTGTAGCGTATCTGAAGAGTATGTGAAATATATATATCATGAATTTGTTGAGTAATTGTTAATGACAATCCAACTCGGACTTACACCTTTGCAGGTAAAAGGAAATCTAACACTTCGTGGAGTTACTAAAGAAGTTACACTTAATGTTATCTATAATGGAACAGTTTCAGGGTTTGGTGACAGCAAAGTTGCGGGATTTGAGGTTCGAGGAAAAGTCAATCGTTTTGATTTTGGACTGCGATGGAATGCATTAACAGAAGCAGGCGGAGTGGTAGTAGGCAACGAAGTGAAAATTGAAATTCCTGCTGAGTACAGCAAAGTACAAGCAGCTGCTAAAGCAGCATAATTGTTAATTTGATTTTAAACCAATATTTGAAGAATATTTGTATTGCTGATAGTTATAGGAATTGCTATGAAACTGAATGCTCTAAATAAAATGACACAGGAGTTTGACAGCACAGAGCGAATGTCTGTGCTGTTTCTTGGACACGGAAGCTCTATGAATGCAATTGAGGAAAATGAATTTGTTCAGGGATTCAGAAAAGTCGGGAAGGAAATTCCGAAACCGGCTGTAGTTCTGGTTGTGTCGGCTCACTGGGAGACAAAAGGAACCTTTGTTACTGCAATGGAGAAGCTGAAAACTATCCACGATTTCAGCGGATTCTCAAAAGAATTGTACGAAGTCCGGTATCTGGCACGGGGAATACTGAACTTGCAAAGGAAACAAAAAGCATGATTAAAAAAACTGAGGTCGGATTGGATGTAAGCTGGGGGCTTGATCATGGTGCATGGTCTGTCGTGAAGCATCTTTACTCGGATGCAGATGTTCCGGTAATTGAGCTGAGCCTCGACTATCAGCGGCCGCCGCAGTACCATTACGAACTGGCAAAGGAGCTAGGCTCGCTGCGTAAAAAAGGAATTTTAATTATAGGAAGCGGAAATATGGTGCATAATCTTCGTATGGTGGACTGGAGAAGGTTAAATGAAACTGATTACGGTTACGATTGGGCTCTTGAAGCCGGCGGGAAGATGAAAAAATATATTTTATCGGATGATTACAGGCAGCTTATTAATTACGAATCACAGGGAAAAGAATTTGACCTGGCTGTTTTATCTCCGGAACATTATCTGCCACTGCTTTATGCTTTAGCTTTGAAAGAAGAAAATGAAAGAGTAAGCTTGTTCAATGATAAAGCTGTGGGAGGTTTGCTAACTATGACTTAAGTTAAAATTGAGAAGCAATAAAAAATCTTATTCATTTATATGTTGAAGGATATAAAAATGGAACATAAAGAATATTCAAATGGCAAGATTACAATAGTATGGCAGCTTAAATTGTGTCAGCATTCCGGGGTATGTGTAAAAACTCTGCCGCAAGTTTATAATACAAAAGTACATCTCTGGATTAAACCGGAAAATGCGACCACAAAAGAATTGATTAATCAAGTTGCTAAGTGCTCATCAGGTGCACTTAGCATAAAAGAGATTTAATATGATTGAAATTAAACAATTTGAAGACGGCACTAAAGGAAGATTTTCAGCGCTGGATGATGACAAAACTGCAGGGAGTTTGTACTACACTTTTGCAGGCAGTTCAAAAATGATTTTAGACCACACTGAAGTTGATGATGCTTACCGCGGGAAAAGTATAGGGAAGAAAATATTAATGCATATAGTTAAGTTTGCAAGAGAAAATAATATAAAAATAATTCCGCTCTGCCCGTTTGCTAAATCTGTTTTTGATAGAACCGAATCTATTAGAGATGTGTTAATCTGATCAGGCTGCACTTGCTATAGGTACTCCGGGCAATTTAGTTAATGAAGAAAAGACTTTTCTGTCGGCGGAATAGTTTTTAAGATGTACTAAGAATGACGACATTATATTATAAGATTGATTTTATATATTTTAGAAGATAATAATGTTACCTTAAGTAAAGTTTAAACGAAACAGATTACATTTCAAAATGAAGGATAAATCAGATATATATTTAGACAATCATTTCATTCACAGAAGTAATTGGCTGAGAGCTGCATTTCTTGGAGCAAATGACGGAATTCTATCAACATCTAGTCTCGCAATAGGAATTGCTGCTGCAAGCACTGCTAGAGAACCTATTGTGTTAGCAACTATTGCCGGACTGGTGGCCGGTGCTTTATCTATGGCAGCAGGTGAATACGTTTCTGTAAGTTCTCAGACGGATGTGGAAGAAGCTGATATTGAGAGAGAAAAACAAGAATTAAAGGATATGCTCGAAATTGAATTGCAGCGGTTAGCGGAAATCTATGAAAAAAGAGGACTTAAAAAAGAAACTGCATTAACAGTTGCAAAAGAATTATCTGAAATCGATGCATTGGGAGCACACAGCAGAGATGAACTGGGTCTAAATGAAATAAGTAAAGCTAAACCAATACAAGCAGCTTTAGCTTCAGGTACAGCATTTACGGTCGGGGGAATACTGCTACTTATAGTAGCTCTCCTTATGCGTGTAAAAAGCATTGAATATTATCTCTATGGTTTTGCAATTTTCTTCCTTGTTATTTTAGGTTCATTGGCTGCTAAAACCGGAGGTTCAAGTATTGGCAAAGCAATAATTAGAATTACATTCTGGGGAACTGTGGCTATGGGCTTAACTGCATTTGTTGGATATTTGTTCCGTGTAAATGTTGGATAAAAAAACTCAACACAACTTACTATATAAAACAGCTGGGATCAGTGGAATGCAGGCATTTGGTTTTCAGGTCATCTGCGCCAACCGCCGGTAAAATTGCAACTCGAAAACCGAACCGCTCCATATTGTCAAATGTTTTATACAACTAATTTATTATTTTTTGTTTTTGAAATATATGTCGTAATAAATGTTGGTTTATATAATATTGAAAAAATTATGAAAATACTTTTAACCGGTGCAACAGGATATATCGGGAAAAGGCTTCTTCCTGTTTTAATTGAACAGGGACACACCGTTGTCTGCTGTGTGAGAAATAAAAACAGATATCCCTCAGATGGTATCTATAATCACCAGGATATTTCTTTATTTGAAATTGATTTTCTAAAAGAGTTCTCATCATCAGAATTGATAAAAGATATTGATGCTGCATACTATCTTATTCATTCAATGAGTTCTAATGTAAAAGATTTCGGTCCGCTTGAAGAAAAATCTGCAAATAATTTTGTTAAGCTGATTGAACAAACTTCTGCAAAGCAAATAATCTATCTTGGCGGAATTACAAATGAAGGAAAGCTATCCAGACATCTGACATACAGGAAAAGAGTTGAAGAGATATTATCGCAAAGCAGCATTCCTCTCACCTCAATAAAGGCAGGAATAATTGTTGGATCGGGGAGTGCCTCTTTTGAAATCATTCGCGACTTTGTTGAAAAATTTCCGGTTATGATTACTCCTAAATGGCTGAACACAAAACATCAGCCGATAGCGATCAGGAACATCCTTCAATATCTTTCCGGAGTTCTGCTTAAGCCTGAAACATTTAATAAATCATATGATGTCGGAGGTCCGGGTGTTTTATCTTACAAAGAAATGCTTTTGCAATTTGCAGAAGTGAGAGGACTAAAAAGGTTTATATTCACTGTTCCGGTTATGACTCCCCGCCTTTCTTCTTACTGGCTTTACTTTGTTACATCAACTTCTTACATGCTTGCGATTAATCTTGTTAACAGTATGAAGATTGAAGTTGTTGCAAAAGAAAATGAATTAGAAAAAATGCTGAACATTAAACCGATCACATATAAAGAAGCTGTGCAACTGGCTTTTCAAAGGATTGAACAGAACAATGTAATCTCCAGCTGGAAAGATTCTCTTGTATCCAGTTATAATGATAATTCATTACTGGAGCATATAAACGTTCCAGGTAACGGCTGTTATTCTGATAAAAGAGAGAAAGAAATTAATAACAATGTTGAAAAAGTTCTTGATAATATATGGTTAATCGGGGGTGAGCGCGGATGGTATTACGGCGATTGGCTTTGGAATATTCGTGGTTTTTTAGATAAAACTCATCGGCGGGGTCGGGCTGCGGAGAGGGAGAACAAATCTGCACAAAAATTAATACTGGTGATACACTCGATTTCTGGAGAGTTCTTGCTGCTGATAGAGAAAATAAAAGACTGCTTCTTTATGCTGAAATGAAACTTCCGGGAGAAGCCTGGCTGGAGTTTAATATTATTGATAAGGGTGAAAAAGCAATTTTAAAACAAACCGCAACATTCCGGCCGAAAGGAGTTCTGGGAAGACTGTATTGGTATTCTGTAATGCCGTTTCATTATTTTGTTTTTGATGGAATGGCGGAAAATATTGTTAAGTATAAAAAAGTAAGCTCAGATGATAATTTTACAGCTGGCTGAAAAAATTCCCGTACCTTTAAATATTCAGAAGAATCAGCATCACTTCATACTATGGAATTCTGCATTGCCAATTGGAGCATCACTCTTAAAGGTTTTCTTGATTGGGGCGAGCATGAAACTGACAAATGGGAAAGGCATCGATTTTAATGTCGAGGTATGGCTTTACTCTGAATGAAATGAAAATTACTCTCAAAAGCTGCCAATAAAACCTTCTGAAGTTATAATTTTGCATAGCCGGATCCTGCTTCCTGTATTTTATGAATACTAATGTGATTATATTAAAATTTTAACTCACCCGAAAGATTTAGTTCCTTTTTCATCCCTTTGCCGGATTGAAATATCTTCTTTCAATTTTTAATTTCTTTTATGAAAAAAATTAGGTTGCTATTAATCGAAGACAACAGGCTGCTCCACGATGGAATTATTGCAATGCTTAAAAAGCAGCAAGATATTAAAATTGTTACGACATCGGGAAACAATAAAAATACTCTTAAAAACATTGGGCAGATAAAACCGGATATAATTCTTTTAGACCTGGGTTTGCGCAACCGGAATAGTCTGCTTACAGTAAAAGTTGTAAAAAAAGATTTTCCCGATGCAAAAGTGATCGTTATGGATCTCGCTCCTGTACTTGGAGATATAAATTTATTTGTTAAAGCAGGTGCCTCAGGTTTTATATTGAAAGATGCATCACCCAATGATTTTCTTGAAACCATTCGTGCCGTTGCTGAAGGTGCAAACATACTTCCGCCTAATTTAACCGATTCTCTCTTTTCAGAAATAGTAGATCATGCACTTAAAGGAGGTAAAGTAAAATTGAAAGAAGCTGTTCGCATGACAAAACGGGAACGGGAGGTTATCGGTTTAATCGGAGAGGGTCTAAGTAATAAAGAAATCGGACAAAAGATGCACGTTTCAAACTTTACCATCAAAAGTCATATTCATAATATAATGGAAAAGCTTGCATTACATACACGTTTGGAAGTTGCAAACTACTCATACTCAGCTGGGACTCTTAAAAAAATTATCAACGACATCTCAATAGCTGTTTAAAAATTATTAATTAACTCAAATTGATCTTTTAAGGCGTAATATTCAACTATTTCATTAAGAGAGGAAGTTAAAATGAGCAAAAGTCAGGACAGTAAAAAAAATTCTAAAAAAGAACCTGCTAAATCAATGAAAGAAAAAAAGGCGGCTAAAAGAGAGAAAAAAAATGCAAAGAAGAGCCATGGAATTCTGGAAAAGTAATATCATGTGAGTAAATACTCTTATATAATTATACGCATAATAAATATTAGGTTATCTAAACTATTCAGTGTATGTTTATATATCCGGCATTAGGCCTGGATATTTTACTTATTATTTTTTTTGAGGTTTAAGTGAGTACTAAATTATTTGTAGGTTCTCTGCCGTGGTCGGTAGATGATAACCAGTTGCAGGCAGCTTTTGAAACACACGGACCTGTTGTTTCGGCAAAAATTATTAAAGACCGTACAACCGGCCGTTCCCGTGGTTTCGGCTTTGTGGAAATGGAGAGCTCTTCTGATGCGCAAAATGCTATAAAAGCATTGAATGAATCGGAATTATCCGGAAGAAGTATTACGGTTAACGAAGCTAAAGAACGTACTTAAAAATATATTCAATATTGCTTTCTGATTGGCGTCTTAAAAAGACGCCTTTTTATTTAAAGAATTCATTCATAATGAAAGGTTGGAAAAAAAATTCAATAAACAAACTAATTACTATCCTAAATAAATCATTAATCTTTTAACCTTCGCAGATTTCCTTATCTTTCTCAGTGCTTTTTCTCTTATTTGTCTTATCCTTTCCCTTGTAAGATTAAAATTATTACCAATTTCCTCAAGAGTTAATTTATTTTCTTTTCCGATACCGAAGCTCATCATTAAAACTTTTATCTCTCTTTCGGTGAGAACAGAGAGCATGTTTTCTATCTCCTTTGAAAGAGATTCTTTTGTCAGGTTCTCATCCGGTGATGGTTGATTATTATTTGGAAGAATATCCATCATGTTTCTTCCAAAACCATCATCGTTTTTAAGGGGCGCATCTAATGAAAAATGTGTACCTGAAACTTTTATTGCATGTGCTATAGCTTCAATCGATATTTCAAGAATTCCTGCAAGTTCTTCGTACGTAGGTTTTCTATCATATTCCTCCTCAAATTCTTTTGAAGCTCTAAATATCTTTCTCGAATTCCCTATAATATTTACCGGGAGATGAACGATCCTTGATTGATCTGCAATTGCCTGGGTTATACCTTGCCTTATCCACCATACCGCATATGAAATGAATTTAAATCCGCGTGTTTCATCGAATTTTTGTGTTGCCCGGATCAATCCCAGGTTCCCTTCATTTATCAAATCAGTAAGTGGAAGGCCCTGGTTCTGATATTGCTTTGCCACCGATACTACAAACCGCAGATTAGATGTTATTAGCTTATTCCTCGCATTCTCATTGCCTTTTCTTACTTTTACCGCAAGATCGAACTCCTCTTCCGGGGTTAAAAGATTTACTTTACTTATCTCGGAAAGATACTGTTCAAGCGTTTTACTTTCCTTAATTGTTAATTGTTTTATTATTTTCAAATAATTTTCCTGTCTGTTCAGATATATAAGTTTTAATAAAACTGTAATATTTGTTAGATAAATGAGATAATGCAGAAATCAAAACATTCGGAGATTTAATATAATGAAATAAAAGAAGGATTAAATGTATATAGATTTCACTTGTACATAAATTAAAATCATTAAATTTATCAAAGGATGATAAACAGCAGCTGACCGGTTCAATTTTTAATATTGCTGCCTTTAAAGCACAGGTTTGTTATTAATTCCCCGAATTGAGCCAAATCAATGCTTCTTTAACACTATCAAAATACTTAAAATTACTCCATTTTGCATTGTGTTCAATTTTTTCGAAAAATAAGTGGTCATCTTTTATACGTGAAATTACGATTGCAATTTTATCATTGGTCTTAAAACCAAATTTTTCTAATGCCTCTCCGTTTGTATAAAGCTTATAGATGCCTGAGCAATCCAGTTTAGTCTCTTTATGGTTAAATAAATACTTATGACAATTATTTTGATGAGCTAATTTTACCGCCTCAACTGAATATTTCTCTGCCTGTTTAAAGCTCAATTTTCCTTTAACGTTTATATTAGCAAAATCTCCATCTCGATTATAATCAATTGTATAATCCATAATAATACCTCTCTAATCCAGCTCTTATATTCTTATAACTATAATGCGGCGAATTTAAACTTTAATAAACCTGGCAGCAGGTGCTCTGCAAATTAAACGATTCTTTTCCGGTTTCTCAGATAAGATATTTCCACAGAAAGGGCAGAGATATAATTCGCCATCGGATAAATCTTTCCCGTTCTCAAGAGCTACTAATGCTAAAAAATATAGCTGCGCATGGGCTTCTTTACTTTTAATTTCATTTTTAATTATATGCTTTGCTTTATGATTATCGGAGACAGCTTGTTTCAGCATCAGGGGATACATCCTCCGGCTTTCGTTGGTCTCTCTTGCAATGGCAGATTTTATATTTTCTAATGTAGAGCTTATCCCGTTTAATGCATTCAGTTTACTCTGAGCATGAATTCTTTCGACTCTGGAAGATAGTCTAAATAATCGGGCTATATTTGGAAAACCTTCCTGCATGGCTTTATTGGCAAAAGCACGATATTTCAAATTCGCCTGACTCTCATTTGCAAATGCTAATTTTAGATTCTCTTCAGTTTTAATCATATTTTTTTCTAATTGGGTAATAAAAAATGTTTTTAACTTGCTCCAATAATTGTAAAGCTAATATACTTATTCCAATAGTTTCTATTTTTCTGCTAAAAATCATAGTAAGTGAATTAAGAAACTAATTATTATTTATCCAATGATAAGCAGATTTGATATGTTAAACTATCCTGCAAAGGGATGAAAAAAGGATTAGTTCTTTACCATACAATTTAGGGGGGAATTAGCACTATGTAGAATACTTTCCTTTGAAAGAAAAATAAATGACCATGCTAAGTTACTTGCTACAAAATGTTTTGTATTATTACCCGTAATAAACCTTTAGATTATTTTTTAGAATTTGAACGAGGATACAAATCAACCCAATTCAATTGTTTAAGACAAAAACAAAAAAAGTACACCAAACAATGAAAGAGGTACAATGCTTCCACCTTTTGTAATTTTTTCTGTTTCTATCGCCTTTACAATTACTCTGTCCATCCAATGGTCTTAAATTCACTTTAACCATTTATAAATCTTTAATAAAATACTTTTTTAATTATAAGCACTTTTAGAATGCAAGATTAATAAAATATAACAATTTCTACATCGAATGGTTTAAGTAAAAGTCTTCCTTCAGCTCAAATTTCTATTTTGTCGTTTTCTTAATTCTTCTAATAGCTCCAATTGTAATTCTTGTATTTCAACCATTCTTTCCCATTGTTGTATCAATAAATGGTCAACCTTTTGATGAAGTTGTCTTAGCTCTAATTCTGTTTTTAAATTTATTTTATAATCTTGTTCTGCACGATTTCTATCTCTAGCTTCCTGCCTATTCTGACTCATCATAATTATCGGAGCTTGAATTGCTGCAAGACAAGATAAAACCAGATTTAATAAAATAAATGGATAGGGGTCAAATAATCTTGTGATTATTACATATGTATTAATCGAAATCCAAAATATTATAATTAAGAAAAATATTATTATAAATTTCCAACTGCCGCCGAAAGATGCTATTAAATCAGAGAGTTTTTCTCCAAATGTTAATTTAGAAAAAAATTCCTTTTCAACATTAACGGAAATTGACTCATGCTCAGTTAATTTATTAATAACATCTATTTCAAGATTTGAAAGCTCTCCTTTTTCATCCGATATTAATTTTTTTAAATATTCTTTCCGGTATTTTTGTAAATCTTCCCTGCATATAAACCCATTTATATTCCAATTTGGATTTTGTATCTTTATAAGATCTGCTATCGATGGTCTAACAATGATTGAAGGGAGAATTTCCTTTTGTGTTTCATCTCGACCACATATCTGACATTTTCTTTTCATCCAAACTCACTTTAAAGACAGGTTAAACAAAATAACCAATATAAACTTTAACGAACCATTTGAATATTTTTTGTAATAATACAAGGATTTGACATTTCAATCTATCCTCCAAAGGGATGAAAAAGGGATTAGTACTTTATAGTATATCAGGAGATAATCGTACCGCTGCTAATCGCTTGTATTAGGATTGATTAACATCTACATTATTTATTTGAAGGAATGTGCATTATGAAAGAATCTATGCAAATTTTAATTGCCGAAACTGATACAAAAATTGTTAACCAGCTTAAAAATGATCTAGTTTCCTTTGGTCACAAAGTTTTTCCTGGTGTAACTAGTGGTGAAGATTTAATGAAGTATGCTGAGCTTTTAAATCCTTCACTGATTATTACGGATATCAACCTTAATGGTCAACCCGATGGGGTTGAAGCAATAGCCCCGTTTACAGAGTAGTTATAATATTCCATATTTTTTTATTACTGCTTGTGATGATTACAGCAGCCTCATTTACTCTTATATTTTAAATCCGGTTAGTATAATAAAAAGACCTATTGACCAAAACAATCTCTATGAAAGTGTTGAAAAAACTCAGCTGCATCCCGAAATGGTTTAGAAATCCCCTTCGAAAAAAAATGAAGAACTTTTAAAGATATTAAAATCAAATGGAAGGAATTTATTATATCAAATAATTTTATTAAGGTTAAATGTTTTTTTATTGCATTTTAGCAGGTGAGATTCTGTCTGGGCAATAGTTGCAGGGGTTCAACATTATGTGAAATGTAATATTATTTTTTGATATCTAATATTCAAAAAACCGCAAAAAAAAATCAAATATACCAAAGGAAGGTTTCCCCATCCTTCTTCAGCAAAATTAGCTACCGGCTCACCCGAAAGATTTAATCCCCTTTCCATCCTTTTGAACTATTGTATTGCAGTTTATTCCTTTATAATTTATTACATAATTAGATAATAATATTAGGATTAAAAAGATGGAATTTATAAAAAGCACGGCAGTTCAACAATTCGCCGCTTCTGCCAATCCAAAGATAGAAAATTGGTATATCCAAAAAGCTAAACTAAAGAAGAGATATCCAATTTTAACTGATAATGATTTAAGCTATGATGACGCTATAAATGGTAAAATATGGGATAAACTTAAAATTAAGTTTGGCTTAATAAAGGAAGAATTGCAAAAAATAATTTCCGCAGATTGACTTTGTTGATTGACGGGAAATATTATGTTAAAGAATTATAAAAAATAAAATCAATCAATAACCGGATAAAATCTATTTTCAATCCTAAAGAAATAAAGAATTCCAAATGACAATTAATTCCCAAAATAAAAAAAATAGAAGCAGCCGTAATAAGCTTCATAAAATCCCTAATACCGGGCTAGAATGGTGGAGAATCATTATAGCTTTATTTTTAATATGGATAATTGCTTCATATTTTATGAAATCTTTTGAAGGCCCTCCCAGGATAAGCATCCCTTACAGTAAATTCAAACAACAAGTGTCGGATAAAAATGTTGCTGAAATTACAATGGAGGGGAATAATATTTCCGGTAAATTTCAAAATAAATTTATAAAAGTATATAAAACCGGCGATACAACAGCTTATAAAAATTTTTCAACGATTAAGCCCTCTATTCAAGATCCCGATTTGATGACGGCATTGGAGAAAAATAATGTAATAATTAATGCCGAAGAAAAAAGTGATAATAGTTGGATTACATATTTTATTTTCCTTGGTCTTCCATTGATATTAATGTTAGCCTACTTTTCTTATATGCGGAGAAAAACACAAGGCAAAGGTGGTGGAATGATCGGGGGAGGTTTTTTTGGTGTTGGGAAGTCAACTGCCAAAAGATTTAAAAAGAAAAATCCAACATTACATTTAATGATGTTGCGGGTTTGAATAATGCAAAAAATGATCTCCAGGAAATTATTGATTATTTAAAGGAACCGGGAAAATTTTCTGCACTGGGGGCAAATATGCCAAAAGGGATTTTATTAATGGGCCCCCCGGGAACAGGTAAAACTTTATTAGCACGTGCTACTGCCGGAGAGGCGAATGTTACCTTTTTCAGTATTAGCGGATCGGAATTTATTGAGATGTTCGTCGGCGTGGGTGCTTCGCGTGTAAGAAATATGTTTGAAAATGCTAAAAAAGAAGCACCATCTGTTATTTTTATAGATGAAATAGATTCAATTGGCAGAGCACGCGGTACTGGTTTGGGCGGCGGACATGATGAGAGGGAGCAGACTTTAAATCAAATCTTATCGGAAATGGACGGCTTTGAACAAAATGAATCTGTTGTTGTTATGGCTGCGACAAATCGACCGGATGTTCTGGATACAGCTTTAATTCGCCCCGGGAGATTTGATAGACAAATTACTCTTGAACTTCCTTATAAGGAAGCACGAAAGAAAATTATTGAAATTCATACCAGGCATGTTCCTTTGGCTGATAATGTTGTTCTTGAAAATCTCGCAGCTCGTACTGTGGGTTTTTCCGGGGCCGATTTAAAGAATCTGGTTAATGAAGCTGCTCTGCTTGCCGGTCGTAAAAAAAAGGATAAGGTTGATAAAGATGATTTTGATGAAGCAAGGGATAAAGTTTTGCTTGGAGCCAAACGTGAAGAAATTATAACCGAAGAAGAGAAAAGAGTTATTGCATATCATGAAGCCGGGCATGCATTAATTGCAAAGCTGCTTCCCGGTACCGATCCTTTGCAGAAAGTATCAATTATTCCGCGCGGGCGCTCTTTGGGTGTAACAGAGCAGATTCCTGAAATTGAGAGGCATAATTTAAAACGACAATATCTGCTCAATAGAATTGCTGTTAGCCTGGGTGGAAGAGCTGCAGAAAAAATTATTTTTAACGACTATACCAACGGTGCTGAAAGTGATCTTAAAATGGTTACAAGGATTGCAAAGAAAATGGTCTGTCAATGGGGAATGAGCGATAAATTAGGCCCGGTCTCTTTCAAACTGGGTGAAGAACATCCGTTCCTGGGAAGAGAATTAGCTGAACCGAAAGATTTTAGCGATTCAACGGGAAGAATTATAGATGAAGAAATTCAGAAAATAATTAAGGATATGGAACAAAAAGTTAATAATATATTAAATAAAAATCTTGTAAAGCTTGATGCCTTAGCTGAAGCACTACTTGCAAATGAGACACTTGAAAAAACCCAGATTGATTGGATTCTTGATAAAGTATCGAATAATGGTTCTGAAAAAGAAAAAGAGAAATTGGAAGAAGCAGGAAAAGAATCGAGCGATTCTGAAGTAAACGAGAGTATGAGAAATATGGTTTAAATGAAATCCTTAAAAAGATACTACTCATTTTCAAATAATTATTTAGAAAAAAAATAGTGAAAAAATTTGAAACAGAAATTCATTTAAGCCGTGAAATGCTCCTGATGGATGCGACACTTATTGGTGTTGGTGTTATGATCGGAGCGGGAATATTCGTTCTTACCGGTATTGCCGCAGGTGTTGCTGGTCCAGCTCTTATTCAGCAAAGTACATAAAAAGAATTTTTCACCCCATCTTTCTATTCTTTTTTATTTATTCATTGTAGTAAGGCAGTTTCCCTCCCCATTGAAGACGTAGCAAGCGCAGCAGATATAATGTTTTTGCTTTTATTCCTGCAGGTAAATATCACTCTGATAAGATTAAGAAAGAAAAGCCCAGATCTTGACCACGGATTTTTTACCCCCTTCTTTCCATATTTATCCATATTGGGAATTCTCCTTCTTTTATTCCTGGCTTTTTATATGTTCGAATACAGTCCTACTGCATGGATAGTTGCCGGAATTTGGGTTGCAATTGGTTTATTCGTATATAAAGATTGTTAAAAAGCTTAATAATATACAGTTGGAAATTCTTAAGAGACTGTACTATGCTATTTATTGTTTTGATTTCTAGAATTATTAAAAAGAAGTCATTTGCCAGATCAAAAATACATCATTATGAATAAACTGGCGTCCCGATTTCGAAAGTAAGATCCCTATATTAAATTCTTGTATGATTATTGGCTTCTGTATCAAACAGAAATAAATTTTCCCAATTAATTAAGTCTATCAATCGAATACTTTAAAAAACAGGGTGTAATATTATTGCATACCATAAATGAATCTATTAATTTGCTAAAGAAAATTTAATTCATATAAATCCATATATGAGTATCCTTAATCCATAGAGAGTTAAACAAGTAATAATGAAAAAAATTCTAATCGTGGTTATTGAAGACAACCGGTTATTGCGGGATGGTATAACTGCGATGATTAAGGAACAGCCGGATCTAAAAGTAACAGCTGCCTTTGGTGACTGTGCAAAAGCATTACAATTTATCCGCCAATCTCAACCCGATATAGTCCTTCTGGATCTCGGTTTACGAAATCAAAATAGTTTAAACCTGGCAAAAGTATTAAAAAAGGATTTTCAGAAAATAAAAATTATAATGATGGATCTTGTTCCCCTGCAGGAAGATTTATTAGTTTTTGTGCAAGCAGGGGTTTCAGGGTTTATACTTAAAGAAGCAACTGTGGATGAATTTCTTAAAACAATCAGATCGGTTGCCGGCGGGGCTAAAGCGCTGCCACCGAATTTAACCGAGTCACTCTTTTCCCAGATTGTTTATAATGCAGTAAAGGAGTCAAATCATTCAAAGATAATTAGTTCAGTAAAAATGACGAAACGCGAACGGCAGGTAATTGAATTGGTATCAGATGGTTTGAGCAATAAAGAAATTGCACAAAAGCTTAATCTTTCGACTTATACTGTAAAGAGTCATATCCATAACATATTGGAAAAGCTTGCTATCCACACACGTGTACAGATTGCAAAATTCGCGCATACTTCAAATGATTATACTACAGATATAAAATCAATTTCTTTAAACGAAGGGCAAGAGGACTAATCCTGTCCATATCCTTTTGCATTTTTACATCACAATCTTTAATCTTCTTTTAATCGGTATTTAATCTTAATAAACCGGGAATATAAAGGCGATCCTATTAATAGAAATCGCCTTTTAAATCATTTGATTGAATGACTTTTTAATACATTCCGCCCATATCACCCATCCCGCCGCCGGGCATTGGAGGCATAGCAGACTCTTTTTCTTTCTTCTCATAAACTACTGCTTCGGTTGTAATTAAAAGAGACGCAACAGATGCTGCATTCTCTAAAGCTGTTCTTGTAACTTTAGTAGGATCGATAACACCTGATTTTATCAGGTTTTCATAAGTTTCAGTTGCAGCATTAAATCCGAAGTCATCTTTACCTTCTTTAACTTTCTGCAGCACAACAGAACCTTCTATACCGGCATTATTAACTATCTGTCTTAATGGTTCTTCAAGAGCTTTCTGTATTATCTTTACTCCGGTTGTTTGGTCAAGGTTATCTCCCTTAATTTTCTCCAGACCAGCGATTGCTCTAATAAATGCCACACCGCCGCCGGCTACTATTCCCTCTTGAACTGCCGCACGGGTAGCGTGAAGCGCATCTTCAACACGGGCTTTCTTTTCCTTCATTTCAATTTCCGTAGATGCACCTATCTTTAATACTGCAACACCGCCTGAGAGCTTTGCTAATCTCTCCTGGAGTTTTTCTTTATCATAATCGGATGTAGTTTTATCAATCTGGGCTTTTATCTCATTAATTCTTTTCTTTATATCATCTGTTTTGCCGGCACCTTCTACTATTGTAGTATTATCTTTATCTATAACAACTTTTTTTGCACTGCCAAGGTAAGATATTGTTGCATTTTCCAATTTGAATCCTCTCTCTTCGGAAATAACAGTACCGCTGGTTAATACTGCTATATCTTCCAGCATAGCTTTTCTTCTATCGCCAAACCCGGGAGCTTTTACAGCAGCAACTTTTAAAGTACCCCTTAATCTATTTACTACTAATGTAGCAAGCGCTTCTCCTTCCAGGTCTTCAGTAACAATCAGCAGTGCTTTTCCTGCCTGTGCAACCTTTTCTAAAATGGGAAGAAGGTCCTTCATTGCCGAGATTTTTTTATCATGAATCAAGATATAAGGATCTTCAAGTATTGCTTCCATATTCTCCGTATCGGTTACAAAATAGGGTGATAAATAACCTCTATCGAACTGCATGCCCTCAACAACTTCAAGTGAAGTCTCGGTTCCTTTTGCTTCTTCAACAGTAATAACTCCATCTTTCCCGACTTTCTCCATTGCATCTGCAATAAGTTCACCAATTGTCTTATCATTATTAGCAGAAATAGAACCTACCTGAGAAATTTCATTTCTCCCTTCAACTTCCCGGCTGATAGATTTTAAATATTCGACAACATGATTAACTGCTAAATCAATACCTCTTTTTAAATCCATCGGATTTGCACCGGCAGTAACATTCTTTAAACCTTCACGGTAAATTGCCTGGGCTAAAACTGTTGCTGTTGTAGTACCATCACCAGCTACATCACTTGTTTTAGTGGCAACTTCTCGAACCATTTGTGCGCCCATGTTTTCCGTGGGATCTTCCAGGTCAATTTCTTTAGCTACAGAAACACCATCTTTTGTAACCGTAGGTGCTCCAAATTTTTTCTCAAGAATAACATTACGTCCTTTAGGGCCTAATGTAACTTTTACAGCATTTGCCAGTTTGTCCACACCTCTTCTCAATTTATTGCGGGCTTCACTATTAAATTCAATTAATTTTGATGACATTTTTAAACCTCTTTAAAATTATAATTCTCAAAAATTCATTTACCAATTATTGCGAAGATATCACTCTCCCGCATAATTAAATATTCCTCACCTTCAACGGTAACTTCTGTACCGCTGTATTTTCCATACAGAACTTTATCCCCTTCTTTCACTTCCAATTTAACTTGTTTTCCATCTTCAGCAACTTTTCCTGGACCAACAGCCACTATTGTTCCTTCAATAGGTTTTTCTTTTGCTGTATCAGGAACAATGATTCCGCCTTTAGTTATTTCTTCTGTTTCCATTGGTTTTACAATAACTCTGTCCGCCAACGGTCTTAAATTAACTTTAATCATTTTTTAACCTCCAATAAAATATATTTTAAATTGTTTTCACTTTTATTACAGAGATGCAAGATTAAGAAAATATAATGCATTGTGCCAAATAAAGTAAGAAGATTTAATAAGTAAATCTATCCTCCAATGGGATGAAAAAGGAACTAGTACTCCTTAGTAATGAGATCCTTTTTTTAATTGCCAGAATAAGTTTTAAATTCTTCTTCCCTAAATCTTTTAAGCCGGAATGAAATTTACATACTGATATGAATGCTTTATCTCGTAATAAGCAGGTTGAGGAGTTCGATCCGGTATAACAAACCCATTAATGCAAAAGTTAGCATCATTCGGTTCATCTCCATAATCACCTCCGTAAGCCCAGAACATTTTACCCATGTCATCCTTTTTATAAAGGCCCTGATCAACCCAATCCCAAATACAGCCGCCTATTAAATTTTTATGGCTGTCAATAATTTTCCAATATGTTTCCATATTACCGGTTGAATTACCCATCGAATGTGCATATTCACACATAAAGATAGGCTTCCACAGTTGCAGGCTGGAAATTCTCATTAGTATTATTCCGAACTTTTGCGGTGATATACAATAGTCCGTCTTCATACCTATCATCAAGTGTTTACCGGATAAAAAAATCTTCCAGGTGTTCTTTTGGAGTTGAATATAAATACACACTTAATATTCTTTTCATAATTTTTCTCTTCTATATTATTAATCGCTTGTTTTTAGATTATTAAATTTTATGATTTTTAATTCTCTCCTGCGTTTGAAACCTATACCGGCTCTCCTTCTATTATTCATATCTCCGGGAATATTGCTGCATGGTTTAACTTTCTAGTTATTTCTCCAGTTGGAAATATTTGACTAGCGGCATTTGCAATTATAGATTTTTTAAATATATTATTTTTTTAAAACAAGATAATAAACATATTATCAATATAATAGATGAATTATTTGAATAAATACGCAAAACCTTATTCTTATATATTTTTATCTGCGTATCTGTTTTTAGTATCGCTCACAATTTTTCACTACCATCATTATGATTTTCAGCAGGGAAACTATGAGCTCGAACAATCTCCTGAACATCAAACCACTAACCCATTTGATAAATACTTCGAGTTAAACGGCGAATGTATAGTAGCACATTTTACTAATACTATTAATAATTTCAATTATGTTCCGGTTTTAAGTTCAGAAGCTGCAAATCATAAAGTCTATTTTTCTTTAATTTATAATAGTAAATTATCTAATCAAAAATATAATTATAATCATTACTTAAGAGCTCCTCCTTCAAAATTATCCTAACCTAAAATTTCACAATCGCAGAAGAAACAATCAAAAGTTGGAATTGTAAAGCACGATTTTGCCAATTCCAGCTTAGCTGATTAATACTTCTGCTGCTTATAATTTAAATAAAATTACGAAATATGAAGGAGACCTCTCATATGTCTGCAAAAGTTTTATTCAACCCGGAATTTCATCTTTTCAAAAAGGGAGTAATAATTATCCTTATAGTATTTGGATTTAATGTTAATCTTTTTGCTTCTCTAAATATGAACGGCGGAGATAAAAACATAAACACAATCAATTATAAAATTAATGTTGTTGATTCAACACAAAATACACCGCTTGCATTTGTTGTACTAATCTTGAAAAAAGAAGGCAAATTCGTGAATGTTAAAGAAACTGATCACTTCGGGATTGCATCGTTTGATGATATTGAAAAAGGCAATTACAATTTAACAGCACAATTAGTGGGTTACAAGCCTTATTCAATACCAGTTATTATAGATAATGAGCATGATTATCTGAAAATACTTTTACCCCAGAATATAATCGGATTGCAGGAAGTAGTTGTAACAGGAGAAAGAGCACCTCATATTTCCAGTTTCATCGATTTAAAAACAGGGAATAAAACATTAGAACTCCAGACATTTCATCCTGCCCCGGACGCAAGAATGACAACAGTTATACAGGAAAATTTAGCCGGAGCAGTCAGAGCTCCGACTGGCGAAGTACATATACGCGGACAGCATGGTGAATATACTTACATGATTGACGGGATACCGATTCCCCTGGGTGTTTTTGGTGGATTAAATGAGGTTGTTGATCCGGGAGTGATTAAGAATATTAATTTCTATACAGGGGGATTCCCTGCTGAATACGGACAGTCGGCTGCCATAATCGATATCAGAAACCAGGTCCCTCCGGGAAAATTTCATCTAAGCCTTTCCAGTTACGCCGGCAGTTATTTAACTTCGACTGATGAAAACCTGGGACCAAAAGTTGGAACATTTAAATCATTAAACTCAAACGGTCAGAGAATATCATTCAGTAATCATATCGGAGCCTTCGGTTATTTCTTTTCAGGTGCCAGGCAGGAAACAGACCGTAGAATTGATCAGCCGGTGAAGCAGCTCTTGAATGATCATGGATTCGATTATTTTCTATACGGAAAAATGGATTATTTTTTCAGTGATAAAGATTATATTACTACAAATTTAAATTACAGCAAAACACAAACTCAAATTCCGTTCGATTCTGCTGAAGGAATAAACTTTGATACTCAAAGCAGCTACAACTCTTTCCAGACACTTTCCTACTATCACATTTTCTCAACTGAAACTGATAAATCAAGTGATCTATTTGCCGGTTTTTATGTCCGGGAAGGCGGATTAACTTTTGGCACCAGTCCATATGACCAGACTAAACAATACATTGGAACTGACACTTCTACAGCATATACTGTTAACCAGAATAGAAATTTTATTTCTTATGGTACACGTTTTAAGTATAGCCGGGAGCTTACACATTATTTTTCATTTAATACAGGATTTAATTTAAGTGTGACCAATGGTGAAGAAAATTTTCAATTTAAGAATACTATTGGTAACGGACCATCAAACAATTCTAAATTTACCGGATCGGATTTCAGTTTATTCGGTCAGACTAATATTCACCCTTTTGAATGGACAAGGATTGAAGCTGGATTAAGATATGATCAGCATATAGCTCCAGTCGTAAATCTTCAAGCTCAAATAAGTCCAAGATTTAAAATAAGTTTCTTCCCTAATGATTTCATGACCATATATTTGAGCTACGACCATCTTTTTATACCTACTAACATCGAAGGCTTATCTTCAATTGCTGCTGTTATTGGTGAAACTGCCAGAGCTGCATTTCCTGAAAAAGACAATTTATACGAAGCAGGAGTTACTCACAATTTTCTGAATGGTTTTACCGGTAAACTGGATTTCTTCTATAAGGATTCTTCACCGGGGCTGGATGATGAGACACTTGGTTCAAGCACAATCAGGGTGAATGTAAATATTAATAAAGTTAAAGTGAGCGGTATCGAGTTTGGCCTGACTTACAGCAATCCGGAAAGCCCTTTATCAGGGTATATTAATTCATCTGTTATACATGCTTATGGTAACGGCCCTGTATCCGGCGGATTTCTTCCACCCGATAGTTCTACCGTTCCGTTCGATTTAGATCATGATGAAAGATTATCTGCTGTAATAGGATTAAATTACCAGCCATACAACTGGTTTATCAATTTAGTAGGAATTTACGGCAGCGGTTTAGCAAACGGCAATGACAGCTATAATTTTAAAACCGGTTTATTCGATTTTAATCAGGGAGCTCATACAACCCCTTACTGGATATTTAATTTATCCGGAGGATATAAATTCTACTTAAGTGATAATCATACGCTTGAACCATCAATATACATAACAAATTTGTTTGATCATGCTCATTTAATTAAGGGAGCATTTTTCAGCGGTGCAAGCTTTGAAGAAAGAAGAAATGTAACATTTAAAATTGCTTATGAAATGTGAAAATAATTTATTGGAAAGAAAATTCATATTACCGATTACTATATTATCGGGATTATCAGTATTAAGCGCAATGCTTGGTTCCTTGCAGGTTGTTGCAAAGGATACAATTGCATCATAAAAAATACGGAATCTGAAAACGAAACTGTGAATTAGGTAATAAAATAATGAAAATGTGTGCAAAGATGCGGGAAGGCTGAGGTCATAAGATAGTCGATTACTCTTAATGATATCTTCATAATGCTTTTTTAACTTTTCGTGAAGAGATTATTAATAGACTTGAGATGAGAAATTGAAAAAGAAAAATGCGATTAAGCTTTTATCAGAATTTACAATTATTATTTCGGGTATATTGCTGGTTGCTGCGAGCGGTTGTTCACAAGTTCAGCAAGTGCAAAGCCCTAATACTTATAGTACAAATCCAGGGTCATATTACCAGAATAACGGTAACTATGACCAGACTTTAAATGAATATGGTGATTGGATTGCGATTTCTCCATATGGAAATGTATGGAAGCCGTTTGTCGTTTCAACATGGCAGCCTTATAATTACGGTTATTGGGTTTATTCAAACTATGGCTGGACATGGGTTTCTTACGAACCTTTCGGATGGATAGTTTATCACTACGGTTTCTGGATAGATAATCCTGACTACGGATGGCTGTGGGTTCCTTCCAACGATCAATGGTCCCCTGCGAGAGTAGATTGGTATGATTACGGCAATTATGTTTGCTGGGCTCCTCAGCAACCTCATGGGATTTCATATGGAGCTCCGTGGATATCGCAAAGACATGTCTGGCATGTTGTTCAAAACAATAATTTCACCCAAAAAGATTTAACTAATTATTATATTACTAGATCAATGCTGCGAAATAATATTGGCAGCCGGTCTGTAATTTCCCGTCGACCGCCGGATATCACTGAGATCAGAACGAGAGCTGCAGGTACAATTCCGATTGTAAAAATTGAGAAACAAAATATTACAAGAGGAAACGGACAAATTGTAAGAATGAGGTTACCAGTTGATCAGCAAAGGATTGTCCAACAGCATACACTTGAAATTCAGAGAACTGTAATTCAACATCGAAATCTGCAGCCTCAGCCTATACCTCAAAAACAATCACAAAATAATTCGAAGAAAGCAGCAGGTAAAAATATTCAACCGCAAATTAAGAGAGCTGTAATTCACAATCATCAACCTATTGTGCGAAGACAAGTTCAGAATAAAACAAGGAATGCAAGTTCATACAGTCAGCAGCGATTTCACAGACCGGTTCAATATCATCCTCAAACGAAGGTACAAAGACAACATCAGCATTTTGCCGTGAATAGACAGCTATACAATCATCGGCAGCGATTTCACAGATCGGCTCAATATCATCCTCAAACGAGAGTAAAGAAACAACCTCAGCATTTTGCCGTGAATAGATCGCGATACAATCATCAGCAGCGATTTCACAGACCGGTTCAATATCATCCTCAAACGAGAGTACAAAAACAACCTCAGCATTTTGCCGTGAATAGATCGCGATACAATCATCAGCAGCGATTTCACAGACCGGTTCAATATCATCCTCAAACGAGAGTACAAAAACAACCTCAGCATTTTGCCGTGAATAGATCGCGATACAATCATCGGCAGCGATTTCACAGACCGGGTCAATATCATCCTCAACCAAGGCAGCAGAGACATCCTCCGAATCATGCAAGTTATGCGGCAGGGAGAAGAAATGGTTCTTCGAAAAGATTTTAAAAAATTCCATATATTAAATTTTTCCAAGAGAGCGAATAATATTAAATACATTCATTGTCTATTCCTTTACCATAACTAAACGTAAACGAATTTAAATCCGGTGCTAAACGGAAAATCAGGTTTTATTGTAAACAGAATTAGTGTACTGCTTGAGGTGGATGGAATGGACGGAAAATATATGCGGAGATCATCGACTTTAAAATCTTTAAAACCTGTCCAGCGAAGTTCTGATTTTATCGGGACAAGGACAGAAGACAAACATGTAAAAAGTTTATCCTGAGTCTGCTGAAATTCCTGCGGAGTTTTCAGAGTAAGCAGTAGCAAGAATTATTTTTAGTCAATGTTAGAAGTATCCTTCATTTCTTCAATCCTATTGCCATTTTATAAGCCATTGCAGCATCGGGAAGCGGTGTTAAGGTATCTAATAAAATATTATAAGTCCCATTTTCGGACAATTCGTCAGCAACTTTTTTTACTAAAGCTAAAGTTGCTTTCATCAAACTTGAACCGAGACTTAAACGGGCAACACCTAAGTCCTGCAGTTCACTTACAGATGGCGGAAATCCTGCCCCAATCCCAGGGTTAGCCAAAATATTAATTGGAGCATTAATTTCCTTAACCAAGGTTGAAATCGTTTCTTTGTCCCATACTGGTTGCACAAATATACAGTCCGCACCGGCTTCCCGGTATTTATTGCCACGCTTAATTGATTCAGATAATTTTTCTCGTTGCGGACCCGACGAAGTATAAAATGAATCCGTCCTTGCATTAATTACTAAATGAAAGTCCAGTGAATCTGATAATGCACGAATAGCAGATATTCTTTCACAAAATTCCAACTCGTCAATTAATATTGGATTTAAATCAATACTGTCTTCAATGTTTATTCCAACAATTCCTGTTGCAATTATCTTTTTAACAGAATCAATTATTTCATTTAAATTATTTCCATATCCGGCTTCTATATCCACAGTTACCGGAACATGTACTCCATTTACGATTCCAGTTATAACTTCAATCATTTCAGACAATTGTATTACCTGGCAGTCAGCATATCCTAAAGAAGCAGCTATTCCCATACTTGTTGTTGCGATTGCTTTATAGCCACTTGCTTCTATTAATTTAGAACTTCCAATGTCCCACGAATTTAACAGAACCAGAATTTCTTTGTCACTATGAAATTTCAAGAACAATTCAGCTTTTTCTTTTTGAATACTTGAAACCATTTTATTGTCCTTTTTTAATATTTAATTTAAATATATTTGATGATTGCTGTTCTATCTAATGTTCCTGCATATTCAAAATTAAACTATATCAAAAAAAATATATTTGCAAACAAAAATTATTATTTAAATTTTAAGTAGAAAAAATTATACGCCCGCTTTCATAAACAAGGACATAAGTTCACCTGCCACGCTAAATTACTAATTAGAAAGCTAATTACTGCTTAATTTCACGTGGCTTTGATATTGTCAGCTAGGTTTAGCACTTGTCCCATTCATAACGTTTCGATGATTGTTTTCTGTCTTAATTTTATCCTTAACACATTTACAATTTATATTATATTTGAAAGATCTATGAGAGACTTATAGTCATTAGATATTTAAACTCCGTATTTTTTGTGTAAAGGTGAATTGACTATATCACGAAGTTTTAATAGTAAATCATCTGCATCATCTTTAGTTAATCCGGTTGTTGAAATTAATGGATGAATAACAGCTTCCGATATACCCGGACTTGCTTTTCCTTTCAACAATCCTTTGCGCTGCAGCCTTTTCCAGTTTGTTGTAAATGTTATGGGTAAAATTGGAACCTGCTTACGGATAGCTAATGAAACAGATCCTGATTTAAATTCGGTTAACTTAGGGGCAGCCCTGGAAATAGTACCTTCCGGAAGAACCACTAATGGATGCCCTTCGTCAATTACATCCATCATTCTTTTAAAGGATTTTATCAATCCCATTTTATTATGTCTGTCTACTAATATATTCATTCCTGATGTATAAAATATATGGAATAACGGCCATTTTTCAACTTCCTTTTTTCCTGTAAACACAAAATATTGATCGAATAATGAGTATAGACAAGGGATATCTATATATGAGCTGTGGTTAGAGCAGATTAAAAAGGGTCTGTCTAAAATAATATTTTCCCTGCCCTCAACTTTTAAGAAAATACCTCCGCAAAACAAAAACAGTCTGCCATAGAATTTCATAAATTTAAAGGCTGTAGGGAACCGCTCCTTTTTAGATAGGAAAAAGCGAAAGAACGGATAAAGCAATATTAGCAGCAATGCAAAGCATACAAGGAGATATAACTTATAAAAAAACCTGAACGGAAATAAAATAATCGACATGATTGATGTGTATTACTATAAGTTTAAATATTAGTACTTTTCAAAATATAAAATTAAGAATTGTTTTCGTCATTTCCCTTAAACAGTATAAAAACAAATAACCGATTTTACCTATATAATCGATTATAATAAATTTAAATAACCCAGGACTGCTTAAAATAGTTCTGATGCAGCAATTTTTCCCTCCGGTTTCAGAACCCAATATCACCTTCCAGAAAAAATATATTAAAAATTGCTAAAGAAAAATTTGATCCTGAGCCTTCCTTATTTCCTGAGGATTTCTTCAACATGCCATAAAAAATATTTGAATTTCCACTGTTCGTGTATTTTAGCGCAAATAAAAAATTCTTAAATAATTTTATTTTTTCCAATGATTTTTTCCATTTGGTACAAATACAAATTTTTTATATCAATTGCATTTTTTATTATTCTTACGAATACGGCAAATATTTTAGGGAATAATTCCAAATTTCCTGATAGTACAAATGCTAAAAATAAAAGCAACTGTAATCCTTTCATTAATACTACATCGCCCAATAACATGGGAAGAATAAGAATGAAAGATTATCCTGATTTTATTCTTAGCAGAATACCGCTGAACGATTCGATGATTAAATTGAATTTTGATTACAGGAATTCCTACTCACATGTTTATAATAGTCTTCAAACAGATTCGTTGAATAATATCTATACTCCCAAATGGTACAGCATGATTACTAACCTTCCTAATGATATGGTCAGTTTCTACAATGAAGACATTAATGTACAGAAAATCCCGATTTATATTGGAATAGCTGTATCAACTGCAGGATTAATATTAACAGATAATCAAAGCTGGAAAGCCTCCGACAAGTTTTATAAAAAATCCGGTTTTGATAAAAGTGCAAGTGATATTTTTGTGGAAATCGGAGACGGCAGGTCTCAATTTGGATTAGCAGCAGCTTTTGCATTATATGGTTTTGCATTTAAAGATAACAGGGCATTACGCACAGCAAGTGAAGTTGTAGAAGCAGTATTGGCAAGCGGTGCAGTCGTTCAGGTTATAAAACATATTACAGGCAGAGAGAGTCCTTTTGTTTCCACAAAACCAGGCGGTGCATGGAGATTTTTTCCGAATCAAATAGATTATCATAAACATGTTCCGGCTTACGATGCTTTCCCTTCAGGTCATTTGACCACTTCCCTGGCCGCTTTTACAGTAATTGCAGAAAATTATCCTGAACTGAAATGGATTAAGCCTGTTTCTTATACCGCAGAAGCTTTGCTGGCAGTAAGTATGGTGAACACAGGAATTCATTGGTATAGTGATTATCCTCTTGCAATTTTCCTGGGTTATGAGTTCGGATATATTATTGCGCATCATGGCAATTCACATCAGGCTCAAGATAATAGCAGTAAAAGAGCCAAAATAGTTTTTGGCCCTTACTTTAATTATACAGGAAATGGATTATCAGTTTCTTTGGAATTTTAATGTTTGTCTGAATACTCTGACAAATTTGAATATTCTTGCCCTTTATTCATGAAGTTTAAAAACAATCGGTATTGTAATCTGTACCTTTACAGGTCTGCCTCTCTGCATGCCGGGTTTAAATTTAGTCTCTTTAACAGCATTTATAGCTTCTTCATCACAGCCGGCTCCAAGACCTTTTAAAAGCTTTACATTTGTTACCGTCCCGGTTTCATCAACAAAAGCAGTAACAAAAACTTTCCCCGCTACACCTGCTTTTTTAGCCATATCAGGATATTTAATTTTCTTTTGAATTGCCTGGATACCACCTATAGGTTCAGGCATATCTTCCACAGCCACAAAGAACTGTGGTTCCTCCTCAATTATCTTTCTCTCTTTCGGCTGCTCTGCTATTTTTTCTTCCGAAGAAATTTTCATTTCTGGCTCGGTGTTTTTATCCGGAATATCTTTTGTGATATCTATTTCTGGTTCAATCAATTTCGGCTCAGGTAATGGAGCAGGTTGAACGTTATTTACAGCTTTGGTTGACAAAGGTTCTTTATCTAGCTTTACTTCTTTAATTTTTTCAGCTGAACCCGTATTAACTATACTCTCCGGCTTGGATGATTTAACTTTTTCAATCAAATCTTCTACTTTTTCAGACTTTCCGGTTGTTTGGTTACTTTCTTCCTTTGAAGAGGATAAAAATAAAATAAATGGAATTGCAAGTACGATTAAAATAACCACTATAACCAGATTACTTATCCGGTTTTGTTTTAATGATTTATTGTTTGTTCCGGGTCTATTATTTTTTGTTTCAAAATTTTTGTTCCGGCTGTTCGTTTCCTTTTCAATTAATTGATCATTTTCAGAAGAATTTAAATCTTTCAGGAAATCAGCAGCCTTCTCCTCGCCTTTTTTTAACTCATTTATAACATTAACTTTTTCTTTATTACTAGATGTAATTTTATTTTTTAATTCCCGTTTCGCTTCTGTATCTTTAGATGGTTTTTCATCTGAAGTATCCGGGAGCCCGGAAGGGTTTGATACCTTTGATAAAATGAAGTCTTTACCGAATATGGCTTTTGCCTCAGTCTTATCTCCGTTATTCTTATTGGTTATTTTCATCTCTTCATTCGGTTTTTCGTCATAGGTTTCCTGCTGAGAAACAAAATATTCTTTATCAGATGGAATATTTTCTAGAGTTGCTTCCTGTTTTTCCGGAATATTTTTTTGTGAATAAATTTGTTTAACGGTTTCGTTTTTGGGAACAATACTATCAGGCTGTTCTACCGGTTCAGCTAAACCTTTTAATTTACATGCCTTTTTTATTAGTTCATTTTTTAGATTTTCAGGAGGGTTTGAAACTATGGGAGAGACCGAAAGAATAGCTATTAAATTCTGATATTCACCGAGTTCTTTCCATGGAAAAGATTCATCATCTCTTTTTAAAAATTGAAGAGCTTCTGCATTTTCTTTATCACTGAAGTTTAACACCTCCAATTTTATTAAATCGGTTATAATATTTTTATCCATATTACTTAATCAGCTTCTCCATAAGAATTCCCATTACAGATTGTATTTTGGATTTAACTGCAGCTTCCGGAATACCGAGTTCGTCAGCTATCAATTTTTCATCCGGCCCTTTATTAAATGCAAGAAAAAAAAGATTCTTTTGATCTTCCGAAAGGCTATTTACAACCTCCGAAATTTCATTGCTTTGTTTTAAAATATATTCTCTCTCCAGAGATTCGATACTCCGTGAAAGCTGAGGCAATATATTTAAAATTTCATATTCATCATTGTAGTCGGTCAGATTTGCATCGCCCCTCATTCTCTTTAATTCATCTATTGCTTTATTTCTTACAAGAAATATCATCCATGTATAAACATTATTTATAATGAAATCGAATTCCTCCGCCCATCTCCAGATAATTAAAAAGGATTCCGATAATACTTTACCGGCTTTTTCTTTATCCCCTACTATTTTAATTGCCATAGTATAAAGTAAAGGGGCGTACCGATCATAAAGCAAATCGAGAAGCTTTTAAATCATTCTTGCAGATCTTAAGGAAAATTTCTTTATCATTAATAAAATTATTTTTAATCAACGGATCCTCATAAAGTTTTACCGGATATACCAGCAGAATAAAAGGAAAATATTATGCCATTTTTTAAGTTTTTTAACTTGTAATAGCTAATTCAGTATTTGTCATTTCTACCTAATGAGCGGATCTCAAAGGTAAAAATTACATGAAAATAAAAGGCAGTTCTGTAGAGAAGATGTTCGAAGGATGCAAAAGCTGCAGGAACCTATTTGCGATAATAAAATCTTTTAATAACCAGGATTCGGGTTTTGCTTACATTTTAGCTACTTCTGAATGAAAATATTTTAGGAATCCCCATACTTTGCACGTATAATATAATCTTTTATAATATGTATCATCCTGAAATGTTTGAGCATTTATAAAATTTATGCAGATTACAAAAATTACAAGAATAGTTAAAAACAATTTTTCATAATAACTCCTTCAATATAATCTTATTAATTGGAATAAGTTATCCGAAATTGGACGATTAAATCGAAAATTTGTAAAACTCCGAATGCAATATCGCCTTGAATGGAATAGAAAAACGATTATTATTAATAGTTTCATTTTTGAATAACTAACCCATGATTTATTTCTTCCTTATTGTCGTTATGGTAGGAATGCCTGTTACCAGACGTCCTCCGCACTGGTTTTGAACAAAGTGCTTTAAGCGGCTTACCAGCCGAAGCTTTAGCGTAGGTCGGAGCATTTACTTTAAAAATTTCTAAAATGCCGAGTGCGGGAACGCTGGCTTAAAATGTTTTATTAGGCTTACATTTTCAATTATTAATTGTAGTTACGCAACTATCCTTTAAGGTCAGTTCCTAAGGTCCTTGAAGGATGCTTTTTAAGTAAACTAGTGTTCTGTAACTAACACTTCTATACATTTGACTTGGCTGTCATGGACCAGTCCATGACAGGAACATTTAGAAATATATAAAAAATAATTCCCACTCATGGTTTGGACCCAAAATGAAAGAATTTTGCGTAACTTCAGTCATTAAAATAAATATGCCTTACTTGAGAGTGATAGAGATAAGGCTCAAACTGTTTTTTATGTATACCTTGCCAGAATTCATGCTTGAATAATAGTCTTCAGCTACTAATCCTACTCCTGGCGAAAGATAATCATCTACAACTGGCTTGCCGTTATAAAATATTCGATATAAATAACAGGTATATTTGTTTAGAGAAGTATTAACTATTGTATCTTTTGATGCTACAATCACTGAATCTGCGAAGAAATGCCAAACATCTCCCACATTACAGGGATATTTATAAAGAATGGTTTGTAAACCATTCGACATCATCCAAAGTCCGTCAGATCTGTCTGTATAATAAACCCCTGTACTGCTATTATAAATTTTATACCAAGTTTCATTACTAGCAGCCGTATCTGTTGAAATTGAAATTGATGTATTTCCATAATTGGAAATCTTTCCTGTGCTATCAAAAATTACTACATGGTAACCCCACGTATTACCTATCTTAAGCGGCCAAATTTGCTGTTGAGTTTCTGAAGGACCAACGGGATTATTACTTTTTTTACATGATGAAAGCATAAATAATGTAAAAGAAATGAGTAAAAATATTAAAAGTGATTTCATTTTAACTCCTCCTGTCTTACCTGGTTTCGGTAATTGTCTATTGTTTGATTTTTGCATCTATTATTCTAATTCCTAATAGAAGAATTTTGCTAATTCTTATTATATAATATCATTAATAAAATTATTATTTTATTTCCTTATTTAGTAGATGCAGAGTACTTAACAAATAGACGAATGAACAATAAAAATATTACAATTTTGAATGCATAATATTTGTGTTAAACCTTGTTTTAAAAACCTTTAATGAATTCAACTGATTACATACATAAAGTTAGTGACAATATTTTAGCTGAATCTTTTCCCTGTAAGTAACTATATTTTTATTTTGTTTTCATAGCCGTCGTGGTAGAAATGTCTGTTACCAGGCATTCCACACACAGATCCCGGCGTGCAGTTATTCCGCACCGGGATAAAAATACTGCTTAATTTATAACCGCCAAAGATTACAAAATTATTATCCACGACTCCGCCTCATCACTCCCGTAAACACAAGCTATGATGTAATTCTTAAACTAATTTTAATTATAAAATCCCAATGAGGATAAATAGATTGGCCGGATGAAGAGAAATGTCCCATTTTCCCCATACCTCGAAAGAGATTGCCCACAACTTTTTACGACCATTTCAAATTATATTGAAAAAATTAATTTTCCAAGATAATTCTTAAAAAAAGTAAAAATTTACAAAAGCGATTTTTATTATAAAGAACTTGTAGTAGATAAAAGAAGATGGATGAGAAGATTAGGAGGCTGGGAAGAGAGAATTAGGAACCTGAACTGAATTTATTCTTATTATTAAATAGTAATTATTTTGATACATTTAGGATCTCAAAAAGAACTGGGAATAGACCTCATATTTCTAATTGAACAAAAAAAAGTCTCAGTTGCTTAACCAAATGATATTAAGATTGATCATACCTGGTATCTCTATATTGTCAAACCTTCATATACCTAAATCATACTATTCACCTGATATGGTACCGGAAAAATCAAATTATCCACATGACTTCTACTCTGAAATAATATGCTTTTACCAAACTGATGTTAGGCGTTCGTTTTTTCATCAGTTAGTTTTGTCAGTTTTATTTTGGGTCAAAATCCACCATCCATTCAATGCCGAATTTATCTCTAAACATTCCAAAATATGAACCCCAAGGACTCTCGCCAATAGGAGCTTCAATATTTCCGCCTGCTGACAGTCCGTTAAATAATTTGTTGGCTTCTTCACGACTTTCTGCACTAATAAATATCTTAGATCTGTTTTCATTTTCATTTACTCGTCCCATACTTTCTGGAACGTCATTGGCCATTAAAATGTTTTTGCCAATAGGAAGTTCAATGAGCATTATCTTATTTGCATCTTTCTCTGCTACTGGAAATTCAGAGCTTGATATATCTTTGAAGCGTATTATCTTTGCGAACTCTCCGCCAAATACTGATTTGTAAAAATTGAATGCTTCTTCAGCATTTCCGTTAAAGTTAATATGTGGATTGATGAGTGCCATAATTTTATTTAACCTCCTGTAATAATTTTACATTAAATAGTTCTTAAAAATTGGCTTTGTTAGTATATAAATATCACCAACATAGAGCATATTATTGCAGTGTAAATGCGACAATATTAGAGGCTGAATACGACAAGTATTGTTAGTGAATCCTTAAAATACTAAGATATTTATTTATATCTTAAAGGATTTTATAACAAAATCCCCGGAAGAAAAGCCGGGAATTAAAGCTAGAAAAATTAAACCTAAGGGGTATTATGTCGAAAGATGTTGAGGTGGTGATATCGAGAAGAAAGTGTACCTATCATTTATAGCATATAATTGGGGTGTTAATTTCCGATCATACTATTTTAATCTTCAAGATATTTTTAATAACATCCACCGTAAATGGATCCCCGTGTCCCGGATAAATCATCTTTGCACCTTTTTGAATAATTATTTTCCAACTTTCCCTGACTTCTTCAATATCTTCTGCAAATATGGGTAAACCTGGTTTGAGCCTAAATGGAAGATTATTATGTGCCAGGCATCCTACAAATGCCTCACCGGTTTCTAAAAGAACGCTTACAGAACCTTTAGTATGTCCGGGTGTATATATTATTTTACCTCTTATTCCGAATTCGTACAATGGATAATCTGAATTGTCGAGTATAATGTCCGCTTTACCTCCGGGCGATTTTAATAGGATTTTGGTTATTGGGTAAGATAATAAATGCGAAACACGTCCCCATAAATTTACTCCCGGCGGGAAATTATAAATGGAATTTTCAAAATTATTTTTATCATTTTCATGAATCGCAATTTTTGCTCCTGTGATAAATTTTATATCTCTTGCAGATCCCACATGATCAAAATCGCCATGTGTTAGAATAATTAAACGAATATTATTTGGTGGAAAATCTAAATTTGAAATGAATTTTTGAAACTTATTCAGTTTATTAGGTGGTGCACCGTCAATCATTATAATTCCTTCATCCCGGATAAGATAACAACTGTTAATACCAAATTTAATTCTATAGATTTGTACTGCCATTTAATGAATCCTCCCTTCTGTCTCTTAAATATGATCTCAATAAATTAGCCAAAATCAATGAGTTCTATTATTACTTTGCCCTCTTTAATAATCCTGGATAACTTGGGAATTAAACTATATTAAAAATATATATTCGCAAGCTCAACTAGAAATTATTTATACATAAGGACTGATTAGTTTAGCAGTAGTTCTGGAAGAAATGGGTATTTGGTGCAGCTCTCTCAAAGAGAATAAAACAATATTTTAGAAATAAAGAGAGTCATAGAAACAATATGAGGCAGTTGTGCAAATGTTTAGTTTTAATAACGATTTTTTTTATAAATTTAGCCGGGGATTTTTATTTCCTCTTGACTTTTATCCTACGTTTTGACAATTAAATGATTTTTTTTTCATAAACCGTTAAAAATCTATTTAGTCTTATCAAAAAGTTCTTCAAACTTTGCTGTCATAGTGGGATTCCCACTCGTCAATTTTTTTATAGTTAGATCTTCCGCCTTATTATTAGCCAATCGGAGATTATTTTCAGAAGATAACAATGCTTCTTTAGTCTTCTGAAGATGATCAATAGTTTTGTCAATTTCGTCGATCGCAGTTTTAAATTTACGACTCGCTAGTTCATAGTTTCCTGCTAATCTCTCCTTAAACGAGTTTATATAATTTTTAAATAAGAAAAATAAGCAATGGGAATAAACAACAAATAAAGTCTTACTAATGTTTTTTTATCGACTGTCATAAATTTTAATTACTTGAATTGTCAGTACATCAACACATTTAAGCCGCAGCCCGGAAGTAACTAAAATATTCATGGACTTTTTATTTATTAAAGATGTCAGGTTTTACCATTATGCTTAATTTTTATTACAACATTCCCTTTTTTATGTCCTTTATCAACATATCTATGAGCTTCTACTATTTCTTCCATTGGATAACATCTGTCTATTACCGTTCTTAGCTTTCCCGATTCGCAGAGTTCTTTTAAGGTCTTGAGATCTTCAACTTTTAATTTTATGTTGCCGGACATACTGAGGACGTTTAGATAGTGCCCTGACTTAGAGAGGGATTTTTTCCGTTTTAATGCTTCAATCTTCCCTACAGCATCATATATAACGTCGTAGACTTCTCCATTCTTTGTAAAATCCTCTTTAGTGTAATCAATTACTTTATCCGCACCGAGTGATTTTACCAAATCGAGATTCGAAGCGCTGCATACAGCTGTAACGTCTGCACCTAAGTATTTAGCAATCTGTATTGCATATGTACCTACACTTCCCGAAGCTCCATATATTAATACTTTCTGGCCTTTCCGGATATTAGCTTTTCTGAGATGTATCAATGCAGTTATTCCGCCGTTAGAAACAGGTGCGGCTTCTTCGTGAGTCATATTAGCCGGTTTGATTGCAAGAATCCCATTTTCGGGAATACAGCAATATTGTGCATAAGTACCAAATCGAAATTCAGTGGATGCAAAAACAGGATCTCCTACTTTAAATAAAGTAACATCTTTACCTATTGTTTCTATTTCCCCAGAGAGTTCCATCCCGAGTATTTTTTTCCTCGGCTTATTAAATCCAACAATAATCCTCATCATTGGCTTGAAGAAGAAATCTTTAACAGGTCCTAATCCAGGTTTAAAGCGACGGATCTTAGTATCGCCAATATGCGCTGTTGTAGCTAATATTTTTATGAGTACTTCATTCGGTTTGGGAAAAGGTTTTTCAACTTCTATAATCTGAAGAACTTCTGGGGGACCGTATTTTGTACAGATAACAGCTCTCATAGTAATCCTTAAATAAATATTAAATACCTAACCCGCCGCATTTAAGCTATTCGGAAATTATGACAAGAAATTATAAGAGAACTTCAGTTGAATTTACCTGCCAAACTTGACAGGCAAGATACTTTAAATGGTTCACCAACCGACTTGTCCACCGAAAGTTAGGTGGTATTATTTAAATGGATTTTTCCTATTTCTTTTAAAAATGAAATTTCATCTAACAAATATATATTGATTTTGATTACTTCTATTTTGGGAATAATCAATGTGAAAATTTTCTTTCCTAAATATTTCTAAAACCTCTTCTTCAGAACTTCCAAAGAGAGGCAACAAATTAACATGTATTTCACAAAAGATCGTTTTTAATTTCTTATTCATTAATAGACGTTTCATACCCCTTAAAATCAAAATTTCTGCACCTTCTACATCAATTTTCATTATATCAGGAACATCAATCTTCATTTCATCAATTAGTTTGTCAGCAGTATTTATATTAATTTTTATTCCTTTTTTCTTTACTCTATAATCTGTTCTTTGTACAAAACTGTGAGCCCCAAAATTTGGAGTATCGGAAGGATAAAGAAGTTTATCTCCATCTGTGTCTCCTAAAGCAATGGATAATGAAGTAATGTTGTTCATTTTATTCAGTTCAATATTTTTTCTGAGTAAACTGAATGTTTTAGGCTCCGGTTCAAAAGCAAATATTTTACCGTTAGTATCCTTTATTTTTGCAGCCACAATAGAATAAAAACCTATATTAGCACCAACATCCCAAAATACATTATGTTCATTTAATCTTAGAAGAATTTCATTAAGAAATTGTTCTTCTCCAGCTAAATTCTTTACATAATCATCTAAATAATATGTTGGTGTCCAAAACTTTATTTTGTTTTTATCTATTAATATTTCCGTTTGTTTATTATATCTTCCTATTGAATTATATATTTTACGTATTGGTTTATATAAGCCAACTTTTTTAAGATAATCTGCTACAATTTGTTTGTACATACAAAAGTCCTACTTATTAAAATACTATTATATTTCACTCTACCACCTAACGAACCGTAATCAAGTTGCAGCCCGGTTTACCTACCGGAACTTTAAGTGCAGGAAGGAACAAGAAACTTATTTTTATTACAAATGCCGAAGACCTGCCCGCCGGCAGGCAGGTTAAGCAAACTGTGCTTAACATTCCGTTTACGACAAGCACAGTTTGCAAGACAATTAATTAATTTGACTAAGTTGAACAATATACCTTAAGCGGTTTACCAACCGACTTGTCCACCGAAACTTTGGTGAAGGTGGAAGTTTTAGCGTAGTTTGGATCGTCTATCTCAATAATCTCTAAAACTTGTTCTCATAAATCCGTTAGGATTTAGAAGGATGCTAAGTGCGTACACTCTTTCGGCTTTAAATGTTTTTCTTATACAGTTTTATTTGTTTTTAAATATTTAACTTTTTTAATAATTCTTTATTTCTTATCACAATTTCTTTTTCTAATTTTATATTTTGTTCTAACAATGCATAATATCCCACAATTATATTATTAACTTCGGTAAAATCTATATTTTTTTTATTAATGATTTGCCAATTCAAAATATTTATATTATTAAAAACAAATTTTGTTGCATAGTCATTAATAAATTCTACTGTCATTTCTTGTTGTGACTGAATGGTTGTAAAAGATTCATAATAATTGGTAGTTTCTTCTCTCAAATTATAATCTGAAATTATATTAAGATTACCACTGTATTTAATAGATTCATAAGTATTTGATTGGGAATAAAATTTGGGAATTGTGAGAATATCTTGAAATAATATAACTGCTGAATCTATTGACGAAATACCTTTAATGGTACTCTCAATATATTTTTTAAATTTTACTTCTTTTTCTTCATTAAATTTTAGAATTTCATGAACACTTATTGAATCTTGAATAACATCATTTTTAATGCTATTTATATATTTACTTTCAAGTTCATCGGATTCATAATCTTCTCGCCAATTATTTAATAAGAATGCCGCAGTAATACCAATGAAAACAACTATCAATTCAATAAAATAATTTTTCCAGTTAATCTTTTCCATATTTAACTTCCGTTTCAAGTATTTCATTTTTTTAACCGAAGTCGTGGTAGAGATGTCTGTTACCAAGCATCCCACACACAGATGCTGCCATAAAGTATTTCCGCAACGGTTATGTTATTCTACAAAGTTCGTTAATTATAAGGGGCCTTTCAAAAAGATATTTTAAAAAATTAGAATTATAGTTTTGACAAATCCTTTTAAAGTAGATTTTTATTTAGCAACTAACGATCTATATAACTAAAGCTAAAAAAGAGACTAATTTTTATCAGTAATTCTGAAGATTAAGCAAACCATTATCCACAGCTCCGCCACATCCCTCCCATCAACACAAAATATGATACAAATCTTAAATTAATTTTTACTTATAAAATCCCATTGAGGACAAATAGAACGGACTGGATGAAAATAAGATGCCCCATTTTCCCGATACCTTTAAAGAAATTGCCCACAACTTTTTATGAACATTTCAAATAATATTAAAAAAAATTAATTTTCCAAGATAATTCTTTAAAAAGTTAAGATTTTCAGATTCTGCTTTATGAAACAATTCTGTATAAATTATAATTTTAAAAATGAGATATTGAAATGTGTTTTTAAACTATTTACAGTTCCACCAACATTTCTTTTTTTGATTTGTATTTAAAGAAAGGTATATTATGCATGAAGTGAGGAGTATTATACAAATGTGGATAGGAAGTATATATACTCTGGGAAAGAAAGAGCTTTTAACGTCAGATAAAGTTTCTTTCCCGTAAATACATACCGCATTCTCTCCTGGCACTATAAGCTAGCAGGTTCTAAAAAACACCTTTTGAGGACATAATAAAATCGAAATTGTTAATGAAAACTTCATTTAAACTTCTGCTTTATTTTTTATTGTTATCTGGAATAATATTTCCCCAGAATAGAATTTCGGTAAGGGTCAGAAGAAACTTCAAAGAATTCAAATCTAATTCAATAAAATCTGCAAGAAGTAACTGGAAGGAAGCACTTAGAGATAAACAGTTCAATGGAAATAACATTGATGATAAGAAAGTTATTTATAAGAAATTACTTGAAAATGGTTTTTTGCTAGTCGAAGAAACTTACAAAATCTGGATTGATTCTGTTTGGGTAAACCAGCTGAATGATTTATATACATATGATGGAAAGGGTAATCTGACTGAATACATCTATCAATGGTGGGAAAATTCTTCTTGGTTCAATGTTTCAAAATACTTGTGGAGATATGATGAAAACATTAATCAATCTGAGTGGATATATCAACAATGGGATAGTTCTGCCTGGATTAATAGTTCCAAACATTTATACACATATGATGAAAATAATAATCAAACTGAAATGTTGGTTCAATCGTGGGATGGTTCTGCCTGGATAATTAATTCGAAATTTTCATATATATTTAATGAATATAATAATCAAACTGAATCTTTAGGACAATACTGGAATGATTCGGCTTGGATTAATAGTTCAAAAGTTTCATCCACATATGATGGAAATAACAACCGCACTGAGGTGCTGGAGCAACATTGGGATAGCTCTGTTTGGGTAAATCGTTTTAAAGATTCATACACATATGATAAAAATAATAATCAAACTGAGTGGTTAAACCAATCCTGGAATGGTTCTGCCTGGTTAAATCGTTTCAAATATTTATATGCATATGATGGCCATAGTAATTTATCTGAACAAATTTATCAATGGTGGGAGAATTCTGTATGGAAGATTATTTCGAAAAATTCATACACATATGATGAAAAAAATAAACTAACTGAGCAATTATCTCAAAGCTGGTATGAATCCGCATGGAGAAATGATTTTAAGGATTCATATACATATGACGAACATAAGAATCTAGTTGAGCTGTTATCTCAATATTGGGAAAATTCCCAGTGGACTAATTATGAAATAATTTCATCCAAATACATTTCAATAAATAAAATCAATGAAGAATTCAGTCTTATAACTTCTTACACCTTATCAAACAATTATCCAAATCCTTTTAATCCGACTACTATAATACTTTATTCTCTCCCAAAACAGAGTTACGTTGTAATAAAAGTATATGATATACTTGGTAATGAAATAGAAACATTAGTAAATGAAGAGAAACCTGTTGGACATTATAGAGTAGAGTTTGATGGAAGTAATCTTGCAAGCGGAGTATTTTTTTACAGAATGCAAGCAGATACTTATGTTGAAACTAAGAAGATGATTTTGTTAAAATGAAATTAAAATTATTTAAATTTTATTGAAATTTTTGTTTCTCGTATCTGAACAGACATTAGGACTATTTCAATATATAAGAACCAATTTGTCTGATTTGTAAAAAATCCTTTTCCTCAATCAATGTATAACTAAACCATTCCCAAAATACTTCAATTATGATGCTGTTCAAAGCATCTCAACAAAAATCAGACACTTTTATGATTTGTATTATTAGTTTACCGATCCTGGCTGTGATGAAATTATCAAATCAAAAGATTTCAAAAGCGGTTTCTCGAAATATTAGAACACGATAAAGAATTATTTGATGAACCGGAAAACAGGCAGTCCAAACAATTAACTAATTCACCGCTCATAACTGATTTCACAAACATCTGGCAGCAGCTGAAAGAAACATATAAAGCAGAACTCTCAGCCCTTGCATTCAGCGAAGTCTCAATTGAAGAAGAAGTATCTGGTTGTTTTAAAGAATTAATTAAATTGATTCAATAATATTTTTAAAAAATAAAGAACTGGATCCCCTTTATGTAAATTAGCCACTTTACATAAACAAGAACATTAATTCATCTAGACAGATCAGCCAGATTTACAATTTGCCCCGATTCAATTCGTTTCAATTCTTATCGGGATAAGGGAAATTTTAGCACAGAATGAAGGTGGTTGTACATTTAAAAGTTAATAATCATTATTAGGTATGTGCACTATGATGATTGAGAAGGTATTAAGATTAGTTTCTGGAGAATAAAATATTTCTGCTTGAAAATGCATTATTATTTTTCTAAGAAAGGTCTGGTACGTTTTTATATCCAAGAACTACTAATCCAGGAAATTAAATTTCTTGAGAAAATCATCTGCAATTTTTAGAATTCCATCATCATAGTATTGTGAATACTTTTTGTTTTCACCCCCCAGGTAATGTTTTCTTTCTTTATAAAGATGAAATTCAAAAAAATTACCCTCCTTTTGCATTTCGGTTGCAAAATGTTCAACGGTCCATTTAGGAACCTGCTCATCATCGCTTCCATGAAACTCGATCATTGGCGGTAAGCCTTGTTTAATATGGTGTGCGGGGGAAATGCTCCATATTTTATCCCTACGGTCTGCCAGCAACCAGTCACACCAACCTTCAACCGCATTTACACATGACGAAAATAGCATTATGGCATCAGGGTGGCAGCTTATATTAAGGTTGTCCGATTTTTCATTATAATCCTCAATCATAGCCGTACATAATGCCAGATGACCTCCGGCGGACTGTCCGGCTGCTACAATTTTATTCTGAGCTATGTGAAATTTTCCCGCATTTTCCCGAACCCAGCGAATTGCAGTTTTTGCATCCATCACACATTCGATAGGGGTGATTGTTCTATTAGGAGTTTCATCATTTACTATTGATAAACGATACTCAATTGAAAAAGTGACAATTCCCAATTTCGCATATCGTTCACAAGTAGTGAAAAACTCCCCTGGAGATCCGTACGCCCACCCGCCCCCATGAAAAAAAACTATGGCAGAATTGTTATCCCTTTTAAGAGACTGATTTGTGTAAAAAATGTCTACCTTCAGTTTTAATGTGTCAATTGTTTTATAAACTTCCTGAACATGTGTAACATAATCGCCCACTTCGTCATCCTGGGAAGTCATTTTTTCTCCCTTACCAGCAGCCAAATTCAGCACGACCAAAGGGCACAGAAAAAGAGGAATAATCTCTCTTATCATTAATAGTTATCCATTATTCTTCTGAAATTTCTAACTGTTCCGCCGTTAATATCCTCAAATAGTCATAAAACTAAAGTATAATAAATAATATATATTTACAATAAAAAACTGTAATGCTTCATAGCCTCTTTTATTATTTCAAAAGAATTAACTTTTTTGTTTGTACAAAGATTCCTGCTTTTATTCTGTAAAAGTACACACCGCTTGCAAGATTATATTTGCCAGCATTGAAATTGATTTCATAGCTGCCCGGTAATTTTTCTTCGTTAACTAATGTAGTAATTTCATTCCCGAGTATATCATATACTTTTAAACTCACAAATTGTCTGCTTTTTATTACATATCTTATTTTTGTACTTGGATTAAAAGGATTAGGAAAATTCTGCAATAATGAAAAATCACTAATAACATTTTTAGGTTCATCTTTTATATCAGTAACAGTTCTGTTTATTTCTAAAATTTGTCCGTAAGCGCCTACTCCAATAATATTTTTTGATGTTAATTCTATTTGCTGCAATATAGTATTCTTCTTTTGAATAGTTAATGTCTTTCCTCCGTCAGTAGTTTTCATAACTACTCCTTCTCCTAACAAATATCCTTCATTCTCATCAACAAAAATCATTTGATTAATACCATATTGGGTATAATTATTAACTGTGTCCCAATTTAAACCTCCGTCCGTTGTTTTATAAATGGAATACCAGTCAGTATACCATCCAACCTGACTATTTATAAAAAACATTGTGTGTATACTGTTTGTGTTAATTTCTTCACTCCAGGTCAAACCACCATCGGTAGTTCTTTGTAGGTATCCATACCCTTCTTCGGTATTATTCTTTTTCCAGATAACAACCGGTTCAAAATATACCCATCCATTCAACGAATCAGCGAAAAAGAAATCATTTGCAAAAGTATATATTGTATCCCATCTATTTCCCCCATCCGATGTTTTCATCAAGGGACCCCACTGTGTTAATGAATAGCCTGTATTTTTAGAAAAAAATTTTATTTTAGAAGTACCGGAACTTAAATGTATATTCTTTACTCCCCAGGTTTTCCCGCCGTCAAATGAATTGACGAATTCACCATTTACACCGGCTATAAATATTGCATTATCTTCTGGTGTAGAAATACTCTGAAAATCAATATCAAATAATTCTTTTTGATTCCAGTTATTTCCTCCGTCTGTGGTATATAATAATTCTCCGTTTGAACCTGCAGCCCATCCTATAGTTTCATTAGTAAAATCTATACTTAATAGATTATTTTGAGTAATATTTTTTATGTGGGTTTGCCAGCTATAAAAACTTAGATCCGCTTTTAACATTTTGGGATCATTAAGGTTCCCTCCGACAATCCAAGCATCATTATTTATTACAGCTATTCCATAATTATTAGACGAACTGTTCGTTACAGATGATAACCACATATTACCACCATCGGTAGTGTATCTCATCTGACCATTTTCACCAATAACCAGAATATTTAAGGAATCTATTATTTCCATATCGTAATAACCACTGCCTCCGATTGAGTCCTGCAATACCCAGTTATTTCCGCCATCAGTTGTCTTTCTAATTGTCCCATATTGATCATACATTCCACCCCCTATAACCCAGCCTACTTTATTATTTATAAACCTTATTCTTCTGTTGAAAGTCCAATGAAACTCTTTTATTAGATTCCATGTTTTTGCTCCATCCGTTGTCCTTAGTACTTTTTGTACACCTATTGCCCATCCGTTTAATGTGTCAAGAAAAAATACTGAAGTTGCCCATCCGGTTCCTCCTGTATTTACCCAATTATCTCCGCCGTTTGTAGTTTTAAAAATTCCTTCGAATCCTGATACATACCCGACTTGTTTATTAACCATTGATATATCAAGAAAGGAATAAGCCTGCTGTGGATTTGGTTGATAATTTTTCCAGGTTTTACCTCCGTCACTTGTTTTTAATATCGCACCGTCTAATGCACCCATTGGATCGCCACCTAAAATCCAGCCATTGTTTTCATCAGCAAAATATACCCTTTGAAGTTGGGCTTGTATTGGGATGTCTACTTGTTGCCAGCTCAAACCATCGTCAGTTGTTTTTATAACTGTACTGGATTCCCCTACACTCCATCCCTCATTGCTGTTTAAGAAATATATATCATATAATAAATATGGTTCAGGATTAGGATTGATCCACTTATACTGTGTTTTATCTTGAGCTAAAAGAATTAAATTTAATAGAATGATCAGAAATGATATCTTTTTCATATTTCCCCCGGTAAGTTTTTTTAATACAATCAAACCTAATTTAATTAATAAACAAAAACAATACCCCACTCAAACCGGTAAAACTGTTTATTTTCTATTCCTTTTTTAAACATTTCCCGGTAAAAGTTTTACTCTACTTTTACTGCTTTTACTTTAACTTTTGCTTTCCTCTTTACTCCAAATCTTCAAATTTAAGCTCCTACGATAGACTTTTACTGGTTTTACTCCCTTTTTCAGTTTTAGGAAAAATTGCATACTGGCCGAATCCATGAACGAAAACCAATCCTTCCTTTTGTAAACCTTTTAAATGTTGTAGAAACTTTTTTATCAAGCAATTTTGCAATTTCACCAGTTTTCAGTACTTTGTTTTCTTCGCTTAACAGATCGACTATTTAAACAAACTTAATGAACAAATTATTTTATTGGAAAAGAAAATTCAGCTAAATTACAAAGAACTAATGAGAAATAAGTTAATTTTAAATAAAAAGAACTGGAATTACACGAACATAATATACCTAATGTAGTTCAATGTGAGCTCGAAACCGAAGAAAAGAAAAAACTTAACAATGAATTGGATAAACTAATAATGATTTAGATAATTTATTGGACATTATCAAAGAAAACGAAGAAAAAGTTAAAAACCTTACAATTTAAATTGAAGAATTACAGGAAATTAAAAATGAAATAAGTGCATTTTATGAAGAAATAAAAAAATATATATCAGACAATTTTCATAAGTTATCAAAATATGGATTAGATATTAATAAAATCTTTAAGGTTGAAATTGAACATAAAACTATAGATTCAGCAATAAATACAAGAGAAGCTGATTTGAATAATAAGAAAGAAATTCTAGTTGCAATTGATGAGTTAGAAATTATAATTGATCCCACTGAAAAACAAAGATTAGAATAAATAAGTATTAGAAAAAAAGAATATGATCCTAAATCAATAATTGAATCTGTAAAACAAAAACTATCTGAACCTGAAACAAAATATCAAAGTTATTTGGAACAATTGAATAAATGGAATGGACAAAAGAAATTAATTGAAGGAGATGTAAATGAAATTGACTAATGAAAATCGTTAGAAAAAGAAAATCTTTATTTAATTGCTGAGCTCGCTACTGACCTAATGAAATTAAGAGACAAAAGAATCAGTAAAGTATTATAAATTTATTCACAAATAAATGATTTAATTAATATTTATACTCAAATAAAAAAAGCTATTGATCCAGATAATTCATTACTTACTTTATACAAACCCTGACGGCTCCAGGATAACCCGGTGAAACACTAATCAACTCAAACGGTTTATCGCATTGAAGATTTTGTGCAGCATGAAAAGTGACACCGGCGTTCCGAAGCCGTTCACCGAAAGGTTCTCGGAAATACTGGAAATCGATTTCGACATCACCTTTCTGTTTTAATATAGTCAGCTGCTTGTTGGTTGTTTGGGTAGCATCAACTTCCCAGCTAAAATGAACTACCGCAATAAGTATTGCATTGATTAAAAGAATAGCAGCTGATGCTCTTGTAAACCAGAATGTAAAACGGTTCTTTGAAAAAATAAATCCTGCAATAATTACTATTACCGGCAGCAGCCATAACTGCGGTCCGTAGCGTGCCCACCATGTATGCGGACTAACAAGGAGTGATAGTATAATTGCAGCACAAAGAAGTATGATAAATAATTTGGGGCTTTTCTTTTGGTAAAGTATGAATATTAATAAAATTATACTTAATAAAAGCACACCGCTGAAGAGTGGTCCGAAACCCGAAATCCGTACATCATGAAAGTAATAAAGTTGAAAGTCTTTCCAGCCAATGTCGAACGGCAGCATAAGTACAGCACTCTGACCGGGCATATATGGTTGTGCGCCAGGTCGTCCGAAAACAGCATAAGTAAGACGAACAAAACGATTTTTCCCCATCATGTTATGAGGTGTTTCGTATAATTCAATAGGATCTTGTCCTATTGTGCTCAGACTTGGATATTTAGCTGAACCAAGTATCGGAAAAAAAGGATTGCCTCGATTTATAGTGTTGGTAACATAAGGATTCCAGCCAAAGATCACTATCCCTACAATCAGCGCTGCAGACTGAATAGTCAAATATTTCCAGATAAGTTTTCGCTCCTTTATTAGAAGATAGATCCCACCCATTGCAATAAAAAAGCAGAGATATACAAGCCCGGTAAATTTTGAATTGATGCAAAGAACTGCCGACATAACTGCAATAAGAATAAGCAGCAGACTAGGTTTACGAAACCACCTAACCATTGCAGCAATTGAAATAAACAAGAATGAAATCATAAGACCGTCAACAAGATATGAAACCAGTTCACAGGTTATAACAGGATTTAACACAATGAGCAGAGAGATTATTAGTGCATTCCGTTTTTTCAAACCAAAATCAATCATCAAAGCAAAACCAGCTAAAAATGTTAATGGAAATGTTATTAAAGCTGCTGCTTTCGCGATTTCAATATTGTGCGTTGTTTCAAATAATGCAAGAGCAATATACCAGGAACCCTTTGCATAAAAACGAAGCCAGGCTTGAAGATGAGGAGTGAAATTGTGTAGAGGATCGTAAATCGGATTCCATCCGTGAGACATCTGGTACACTGCAGTTTGATGATACCACAATCCATCCCATGACAAATCATAAAATGCATTTGCTATTACCAGGAAAATTGCCGTTATGATTAAGGAAATTAAAAGCGACGCAAATAAATGTTTTCTATACAAACCTTCTTTTTTTGCGAGCCAATATCCCGCAGCCAAAGATAGAATCATTGCAGCCGGTGCTATAAAAGGATTTAACTTAAAGCTGAATGCAAAAAGCAAAACAACAAACAACTGTGTTAAAAAAAAGAAACCCAGCAAGTTTCCAACAATGGACCAGCATAATAATGAAAGATTATTTTCCTGTAAAAAAGGATTTGGATTTTTGTTTATAGATTTAAATAGGTTCATAACTTCTCATGTTCTATTGTTATAATTTGATTTTTAGCATTATTAATTCTTTATTCTGAAAATCCGATTGTAATCTTACATAAACGAATTATTTCGTAGGACTGTATAAAAAAATATTACTCTATTTCATAAACTGCTCGTACTTCTTCGTCTGAAAGCACACAATTGTATATCCTTATGTCATCAATTTTCCCATCAAAGTAAACATTATCATCAGTCTGATATCCGATTAGAAGAGGGCTTTCCGATTTTTCAAAATTTCGAAGATTCCTTAGAATACCGGTCTTCTTCCCATTCATGTATACAGTAACAATGCTTTTCTCCTGATCGGCAGACACTGCTACATGAGTCCATTTATTTAACGGTATCTCTACATCAGTAATCCAGTAATCCGTCCACATATTGAGCTTTGAAATAAAATTGCACGTAGTAAAACCCCATTCGGAATTTTTGTTCTCACCAAAGCCCATCCGCCACTCGGATGCCCAATTTGTTCCGCGTTTGCATATCCACGATTCCCAATTTTTAGCTTGCCGCGGATATATCCAGCAGCTGACAGTAATAGATTCACCATTATTTAAAGCATTTTTCTTATCGGTTTTAATGTAACTATTCTTTCCATTGAAATCGAAAGCACTATTTTTATGATCGGACCTGTCCGGACATAAACTTACATTATGAGTAAATGTTTTTTGTTTGAAGATACTCTCGTCCTTTGCATTACCATTGAAAGGAAGATACACAGCCAGATATTCTTCCAGCCTGCTGTGTGCAATGTTCTTGAATAAGTTATTCATAAATCTTTCATTACTGGAATTCATCACGACGATTCCGAGAGAAGCAAAAAGAAAAAGAGCTACAATAGATGGAGCAGTGAAATTAAAAAAAGGTGAATCGGAAAGAGCTGGTTTTTTGTCCAATAGCCGAGAGATTCTATATAATAAATTTGAACCATTTGCTGCTATCATAAGAGATGGATTTTGCCGGACTTCCTCAAGACTTACGAGCGCTTTTGCAAAGATTACTCTATCACCAGTGATTTCAACCGCAAAGTCATCACAGCAATTTTCTCTTTCTCTCCGCATACGGCTGGAAATCCACCAGACAGCCGGATGAAAAAATCCCAGCGTTTCGATAATCAATTGAAAAATATTTACAAAATAATCATATCGTTTTATATGCGCCAGTTCATGAAGTAAGATCGCTTCAATATACCTACTATCAATTCCAGTAAAAAAAGAGACAGGAATAAGAAGGACAGGTTTCAAAAATCCTATAACGACTGGTGAATCTATCATTTGCGATTGAAGAATTTTTAGGTTCTGTTTTATTCCGATTTTCTGCATCAACCCTTTTATTTTCTTCTCCCAAAAAGAATCTGCTACCGGCTGAGCCCGGCAAATCATAGATTTGACTTTCGAAAATCCAATTATCCTATAGAATGTCATCAGCAATACTCCAAGCAACCAGATTATACTTATGAAAGGAGTATATCTGTTTACAAAGTACATTATATCTTCATAGGATGAAATCTCAATTTGTTTGCTTCGGAACTGAACTGCAATTAGTGTCCCCTTGTCATAAACTTCTTTTGTATCTACATATGAAAGCTGGTTAATAGCAGCTCCGTGAGAACTATAGGGATCTTTTATTAACTCACTAAGTCCGGAATAGATTGGAAAAACTACCATTAAAAGCATTGAGAAACAGAGGATATTATATCGTGCTCCGGCACCGCCACCCTTGAGCATAAATAATATTAATCCCGTGATAAAAGCGATTACTGCTGCCTGCCATGCAAAGTGAATTAAAATTAATCCAATTTTATCAAACACGATCATATGCTTTCCAAGAAATAATTTTTTTAGAGTTCGTTTTCTTTTTGTCTGATCAGTGTTTTAATCTTTTCGAGTTCATCTTTACTAACTTTCTCTGAAGATAATGCACTTATAACGAGCTTTGCAGCAGACCCGGCAAACACGCGGTTCACTAATGAACCAACTATTTCCTTCTTCACCAGATTCTCCGAATTTGCAGGTGTATAAACATGAGTTTTTGACGATTCATCCCTTTTCAATAATCCCTTTTCGAACATTATCTGCATAAGTTTGAGAGTAGTAGTATATCCAGTACTTTCGCTCTGATTTATTTTTGAGTTTACTTCTCTTACAGTACTCGGTCCATATTTCCATAGAACTGATAGTATCTGCAACTCTTTATTAGTAGGCCCAACATTTTTTTTTCTTGCCATAAGATTTAACAATGTGGAGATTATACCCAGCTCAAATATAATTTTTTTAAAAAAAATATCAACGAAATATTTCGTAGACTAATTCTTATGTAAATATTTTTTTCATCTTTCCATTAAAACAAAAAATAAAAAGGCAATAAACATCGAAAAAGAATTCATTTTTGCAGTTCCATTAATTTGTTTCGGTCAAAAATAAGTAAGACTTTTTTTCTGTACCTTCATTTCCATAAAATTTAACCTCTTCAGTATAATCAAAAATTACTTGGGAGCCTCCGGCTCAATAGTTCGGTCTGACAGCCTATAGGGTTATATCATTTTCCTGCTGTCATCCCTTCACAACTAATTTTTTAATCTTACCTGCCAACGAAGTTTGATACAAACGAAGGTCGATCAATAAATCATGAAATGAGTTATCATAATCGCCAGGTAAAAAAAACCTTGCTTAATTATTATATGTTGAAATATTGGGTAAGCAAGGCTTTTTTGAAGAACAATCACAGTTAGAATTATATTGTCTTTGAGTTTAAATAGAATTAATTTAATATCGTCTTTAAGTTTTTTCGGGGAGTATATTGAAAAGAGCTTGTTTAATCCAGATTTTGAATTCGATATTTTAAAAGCTATTACTCTCTATCAGGGTGTATAAAAAGCTTGAAGTTTTTTTATTCTGGAGCTCTGCGTAAATTCATAATCTTTAGTTTCAGTAAGCGGCCAGAATTAGATTCGGGAGATTTAAATGAATAAAATTTTTGGGCTTACATTCTCAATAGTACTGCAGATAGCTTATAGCTTACAAACTTCTGCACAATGGGTGCAAACCAATGGCCCATTTGGGGGAACTGTCACCGCAATGGCTGCCATACCGGACAGTCAAACCGGCGGCGCTGTCGTTTTTGCAGCCACTGATGGGGGAGGAGTATATCTCTCCACAGATAATGGCATGCACTGGCAGCCGATCTATGCAGATTTGAAGCAAGCAGGTGTCTGGCGTGTGGAAGGATTTTTCAAAGGCGTGGGTGCATCAACTCTTTACGCAGAAACCAATTCTGGATTATATAGTACAACGGACAATGGCAATACGTGGAAATCTGTCTGTGCTTTATTCGAGAACCAGGACGTTGGACCTGCCGCTGCTTTTATCGACACAGCTCAAGATACGGTTCTTCTTGCGGGAGTCTATCCTTCCTTGTTCGTGTCCACCGACGCTGGGAGAAACTGGGTTTCATCTACAACACCGCCGGTTTCCTCTCCAACAAGCTTTGCAATTCTGCCCGCCACTAAAGACTCTGGCATTATCCGCATTGTTGCCGGAACTATGTGGAACGGAATCTATATCTCCAGCGATAACGGAATGACGTGGACCCCTTCAACATTGAAAGGTCAGATTGGGGCTGTGGCCGCCTCCGATTCTGTAATCTACGCCGGTGTGTACGCAGATCGCATTTACCGTTCAACAGACGGGGGTACATCTTGGACAGCTTGCGGCAACGGATTGCCACCCGCGACAGATGTAAGAGAATTTGCCTTTGTTCCAAATGGAGGCGGCGGTTCAAGTGTCGTTGCTCTTAGCGAACCTTCGGAGATCTTCCTTTCCACCAACAACGGTAACAATTGGAACGCAATAAAGAATAATCTTTGGGCAGGTTTATTCTGGTCTCTAACCACTGCTCAATTGAATTCCGATACATCTGCTATATTCGTAGGCACTGAGTCCGGAGTATTTAGATCAACTAATGCAGGCTTTACCTGGGATGTCGTCAATCAAGGACTTTCAGCGTGCATCGTCACTGCATTAGGAGTTTCAAAAACTTCTGTTTTTGCCGGAACAGGAGGAAACGGTATTTTTCGTTCGTCCGACCAAGGTTTTACATGGATACCTGTCAATAACGGTCTCGACAGTGCATTCATTGAATCAATACAAACTTATGGCGGCCTTACGGTTAATTCGATTGCCTCTTTTGGAAACACACTGCTTGCCGGCACTCTCGCGGGCATCTTTCGTTCGGCAGACAAAGGAGCGACCTGGAACGATGTGAATAATGATTGGACGAGACAGCAGATTTGGAGTTTCACGAAATCTGATAGTGCTATCTTCGCCGGCGGCTCAGTCTTTCTTGTTTTTCGCTCGACGGATGATGGGATAACCTGGAACCATGGGGATACGAGTTTCTCCTCCGGTTCAGTCATGGCTCTCACATCTGAAAATGGCAAGTTGTTTGCCGCCGCGATGGAAGGGGGAGCATATCGTTCTATTGACAATGGGATAAATTGGAGTAAGATATATTCTCCCAGTCAATTCGACTATCCCTATGCGCTTGCCTATGTTTCTCCCTACCTCCTGCTTGGGGCGGGCACGCAAGGCCTTCTTCGATCGAATGATGACGGAAATACTTGGACGGGTGGCAGCAATGGTCTGCCCGCTGATTGCGACATTTACGATTTTGTCGTTACCGGTTCGAATGTCTTTGCCGGAACAAATGGCGGTGTATTTCTTTCCACAGATTTCGGATTACACTGGAGTAATGTCACTTCAAAGGAATTAAATTCGGGAATTCGTTCCCTTGCCATTGTGGGTTCGGACCTTGTAGCCGGAACAGGGGGTGCCGGCGTTATCTGGAAACGACCACTTTCTGAGATGATTGCTTTTTCTAATGTCTCTGAACGAATACCAGCATTCAACTTTGAATTGGAACAAAACTACCCTAATCCTTTTAATCCTACTACAACAATAAAATATTCAATAATAAAAGAATCATTCGTTACTATAAAAGTATATGATATCCTTGGAAAAGAAATCACAACCTTAGTAAATGAAAAAAAACCTTTAGGTAAATATTCAGTTAATTTCAATGCCAGTAATCTACCAAGCGGTGTTTATCTTTACAGAATGAAAGCCATACCTGAAGGCAGGCAAGCAGGCAGGTTTGTATCAACTAAGAAATTTGTTTTGCTGAAATAGTAGGAATTATGATAGGTGATATCTTTTATAAGGAGATATCACCTTACATTTTCATCCTATTAAAAAATACCTGTGAACCACCGGCTCAATTTCCCGCTCAATCCCCTTCTCAATCCTAACGCAAATATTTTTTTCATCTTACCATTAAAACAAAATATATTTTCCTCCATCGATAAAGACTTCCTTATTTTTGTATTCTCCTTAAACTGCTCCGGTCAAAAATAAGCAAAACTTTTTCTGTACCAATATTTTCACTTAACATAACATCTGCAGTCTTATTAAAAATTAATTCTGGCCCTTCGATTAAATTCTTCGGTCTGAGAGCTACGCGTTTACTCCTTTTCCAAGCTGTCAGCCTTTCACAACTAATTTTTTCATCTTACTTGTCAACCAAAGTTTGGTTACAAACGAAAGTTGATCAGTAAATCTGTAAATGAATTACTTATTACACTACGCAAAAAAACCTTGCTTAATTTTTACATGCTGGCTATTTGATTAAGCAAGGCTTTTTTAAGAACAATATGTTTTAGCTTTCGTCGTTTTACAACTTCTTCTTAATAAATCTTTATATTATCATCCAATCAAAAAATAATTGCTTGCCTGACCCACACCCCTATGACTAACTCAAATATTTTTTTATATAATAATGTATACTTTCACTTTTTCTTTGGTCGCAGAAATGCCTGTATGGCATTCCTGCTTACTTTAGTGTACTTATCTTTTGTTTTCAATAAAACAATTCCTTTTCTTCTTATCTCTACAATTCCAAAATTGTTTAAGCTAATCGCTCTTATATTGTAATCTTATTCCCCTTCTTCTTAAGTTGCTGTTGGGCGTCTTCACTTATCCCTTGTCAGTTAACAATCATTTTCATGTTTTCTTTGCCGGGCAAGGACAAAAAAAACTACCAGATAGTTTAAAACTACAACTTTAGTTTACATCGTTTTGACTTATGGTTCCGGCAGTTTTTTTAGCCTTGCCTTTTCATCAGTTAATCTTAAACAGAGAATTTTTTTCTCTTAAGGGGCAAAGAATGTTTTTTTGGGGCGTTCTGTCCCGTCACTAAATCATATAAGGTAAAACATGAACAATGATCATCTTAACCGGGGATTGAATTGGTAGAAACAACTCCACCTCATAAATGTAAACATAACCTTGTGATACTCATCCAGGAGCATTCTGTTAATTCACTTTTTCTAACAATATATTTATAAATTCATTTCACAGTAAAGAGAGGGTTTTAAAAGTCCCTACTTACACCCTACTCAGTACCTACTCAAAATAACGGGATTTTTCAAATATCTTTAAAATAAAAAATGCGAAAACGTTTTATTTTAGCACTTTTTTGTGGGCTCGGAAGGACTTGAACCTCCGACCCGCTGATTATGAGTCAGCTGCTCTAACCAACTGAGCTACGAGCCCTAAAAATTTTTGTGGCACTAAAATAATACTTAACAAACCTTTTTGCAATTAACTTCACTGGCATTTTAAATATTTTTAATAATACCTGTATATGTATTGAATTATTCCGGTTTTATCACCGTCTGAATCATATTTTTCTTCTTCTATAATATTCCCGCTGCTGTCATACTTAAATTGAAATTTATATATTAAATTGTTCTCTTCATTGTAGCTTTTTGCGGTTGTTTTTTGTCCATTATCATTGTATCCATATTCTACACTGTATTCCTCTTTCCCGCTTTTATCGTACCAGTTCTCCTTAATTAAATTACCCGAATCATCATATTCATAAGTATAATATTTATCCATATCCTGGCTTAAATTATACCTGGTAGATTTGGTCTTATTTTTAAATTTATTATAATCATAGGCGTAGTATTTGTCTGCTTTACCATCCTGTGTATAACGAGTTGTTTTCACTCTTAAATTATTTTTATAATCATACTTGTATACATACTCAACCTGACCTTTGGAATTGTAAATATCTGTTTCTGTCATAAAACCATTGGGATTATAACTTATGGTGGATAACTTTTCTCCTTTTACAGGGTTACCGTTTTCATCCAGGATAAAGCTGACTTTTTCAATCTCCTTTATATTGTTTTCTTTTATATATTTTCTTTCTTCAGCCGCAATATTTAATATTTTTTTAACACTAATATTCTTTCCTTCATTTTCATTTTTCACTTCTCTGCCGGAGGAACATCCATTAATAATTAAAATTATTATAATGAAACCAGACAAGCACAATGCTCGAGTATACATTAGCATAACCCTCTTAAATTATTATAAATAAAAAGTTTAACCAGATATTATTCAAATTAAATGTAACAAACAGGCAGGTATAATAAAAGAATAATTTTTAAATGTTTCAGAGTTCTAATTTCTTTTTAGCTTCCAGCAATTTCTTTTTAGTTACTAATAAATCCTGTGATATAACTTTTACTTCTCCCAAAACAGGCATGAAGTTAGTGTCTCCATTCCATCTTGGGACTATATGGAAATGGATATGCTCATGAATTCCTGCTCCGCTGACTCTGCCGAGGTTCAATCCAATATTAAATCCCTCAGGCTTATAGACATCTTCAAGCATTTTTAATGAAAACTGAAGTTTCTCCATACATTCGATGCTTTCCTCTGTTGTTAAGGAAGCAAACTCACTTGTATGCCTGTATGGGACGATCATCAAATGACCATTATTATATGGATATAAATTTAAGACTGTAAATGTTAATGCTCCTTTGTCAATAACCATACTATTCGGATCATCAACATTTTCATTTGCAAGTCCGCAAAAGATGCATCCTTCTTTTTCTTCTTTATTTTTAAAAGAATCTATATATTCTGTACGCCAGGGCGACCAAAGTTTTTCCATATTTTTATCTTAATAAAAAGGCGGTATTACCGCCTTATAAGTTTTTCAAAAAATAAATATTTGTAAGTCATACAATTTACATCTATTCAACAATCATTAATGCATATAAACTCAATGTCCTTCTTCTCTGGATTTGTTGTATTCTTCAATAACTTTTTGTTCTACTTCTTTAGGTACTTCTTCATAATGTGAAAAGCTTCTCCTATGACTTCCGCGTCCTGAAGTTAAGCTTCTTAAATTAGAGGAATATTTGTACAGCTCAGCTAAAGGTACCTGAGCTTTAATTATCTGGAAATGCCCGTCTGAATCCATTCCTGAAATTCTTCCTCTTCTGCTGGATATATCACCCATTACGTCTCCCATGAATTCCTCGGGAACAGTTACTTCAATATCGTAAATTGGTTCAAGGAGGATCGGTTTAGCCTCTGCAAATCCTTTACGAAAACCTTGCGATGCAGCAAGTTTAAAGGACATTTCATCGGAATCTACCGTATGGTACGAACCGTCAAATAAAGTTACTCTAACATCTACAACTTTATTTCCAGATATCACTCCTTTTTCCATAGTCTCGACAATTCCCTTCTCTACAGCAGGAATAAATCTTCCGGGTACAACTCCACCGACAATAGCATTTACAAATTCAAATCCCTTACCGCGTGGTAAAGGTTCCATTTTAAAGAGTACATGGCCAAATTGTCCTCTGCCTCCGGATTGTTTTTTATGCTTATATTCAATTTCATCAACTTTTCCTTTAATGGTCTCCCTGTAAGGTACTTTCGGTTCAACTATGTCTACATCAACGCCATATCTTTCCTTTAATCTTTTTACTGCCAAAGAAAGCTGGAGCTCACCCTGTCCTGAAATTATTGTTTGAGATAATTCCGGTTCAAACTTAACATTGAAAGAAGGATCTTCTTCATGAAGTGTATGCAGCCCTGAACTAATTTTATCTTCATCACCTTTGGATTTAGGAATTATCGCACTTCGAATCACAGTTTCAGGAAATTCTATTTTATTAATTATAACTGAAAAATTCTTGGAAGACAAAGTATTATTTGTATGCGTATCTTTAAGTTTTACCACAGCACCTAAATCACCTGCAAGAATATTCGCAATATCATTTCTTTTATGCCCGTTAAGAATAGAGAGCTGACTTAATCTTTCTGTTTTGCTGTTATTCTGATTAACCAGATCAAGACCGGCAAATGCTTTCCCTGAAAAGACCTTAAACAAAGAAAGCTCTCCAACATGCTGTTCTGAAATAGTTTTAAATATGAACAATACCGGTTCACCATCCGGTTGAGGCTTAATCAAAACTTTTTTATCGGTGTCTTTCAGCAGAGCTTCTTCTCCTCCTCTTGCTTCGGGTGAAGGAAAATAGTTAGCCGTAAAATCCAGGAAATTATTTACTCCGATACCCTTTTCTGCCGAAACAGCAAAAACCGGTGTCAAGTTTTTTTGTAAAACAGAAAGTTGCAGACCTTTCTCAAGATCTTCATCAGATAATGAACCTTCTTCAAAATATTTATTCATCAGCTCTTCAGAAGTTTCTGCAACTTTTTCTACCAGTTCAAGCCTATATGCGTCAGCTTGATCTTTAATATCAGCGGGAATTTCACCTTCTGTTACCTGCTTGCTGCCCGCTTCACCATAGGTAAAAGCTTTCATTTTTACAACATCAATAACCGTGTTGAAATTGATACCTTCATTTGTGGGAAATGTTATAACTATTGAATTTGCATCTATTCTATCCTTAGCCTGCTGAACAGTTTTTGTGAAAGTTGAATGTTCATTATCAACTTTGTTAATAAGAACAGCTAAAGGTAAATTATATTCATATACAAATTTTGCAGTATTTTCAGATCCGACCTCAACTCCTTCGGCTGATTTCAATACCATAACTGCAGTATCGCAAATTCTTATGGCAGATTTTACATCACCTATAAAGTCTGAATATCCCGGTGTATCGAGAATATTAATTTTTATATTGTTCCACTCAATGTGAAGCAGCGATGTAGATATTGATATTTGCTTTTCAACTTCATTAGGTGTATAATCAGAAACAGTATTACCCTCCGAAATTTTACCGATCCTGTTAATTTCACCTGCAGTATATAAAATAATTTCGGAAAGTGAGGTTTTCCCACTTCCTCCGTGACCTATCAATGCGATGTTACGGATTGCTCCGCCTTCATATTCTTTCAACTGAGTTCCTCCTTCAATTCAAGGTAAGATTTAATTATGTATGATGTTTTTCTTTGTAGGTTTTCCAAAAAGTATTTATCCCGTTAACAAATGCGGAGAGGTTTGTGATCATTCCTGTAACAGGATCTTCAATACCTCTCCTAACTTTCTCTTCCAATTCTAAAATTTTATCTGCATGATCTTTTACATCCGAAATTATGTTTTTAACAACCCCAACCTGATCTTTAGCATCTTCGGATATTTGTTTTGCATCATCGGCAATGCTATTAATCTTTTCAGTAAGGTTATTGATAGAAAGGATTAAAGGTTTTGATTTATTTGTAACATCTTTAATCTCATCTTCCAGTCTGTTAACAGATTTTGTAATCTTATTAAGATATACAATTAATGCAACACATAACGCAGATGCACAAAGCAGCAGAACGATATATAAAATATTGGTTATCTCCATAATAAATAACCAGGATTATGAAGATTTTTTTGTTTCTTTATACGCGTCCACACCGGCTTTAAATGCACTTTTCAGATTATTCGTTTCATTTTCAAGAATATTTTTACCTTCATCTATATTGCCGGAAGCTTTTACTTTAGCATTGTTGAATATTTTCTCTGCATCTTTAAGTATAGCTTCGGATTTCTCCTTGGCATCAGTAATAATCTTTTCCGATTTTTTCTTACCGTCGTTAATAAGAACTTTCGCTCTGTTTCTTGCTTCGGCAATATATCTGTCAGCTTCATCTAGATATTCGTCTGTTCTGCTTTTTATATCATTTCTTAATTCACGGCCGGTTTTAGGAGCATATAATAATGCCAGGATAGCACCGATTGCACCGCCCGCTAAAAATCCTAGGAATACACTTGAACCTGAGTTATTTTCGCTAGCCATGATTATCTCCTTTTATTTAGTATAATTGCATGCATAAAATATAACAAGCACCCTTAGTAAAATCAAGGAAAGCTGACACGATATACGTGATATATTACATTTTTTAGTTATTTTTTATCAAATTTTATCAAACTGTTACAATTAAAATATTTCATTTATTTGTGATTGGTTCTACAGATATTTTCCCAAACCTGTTTTGATAAAAAGAAACCCCTATAATTCCCACCAGTACGGCAAACCATAAAGTAACCACCCGTACAATAAAAGTGGATGCTACAGAAATATCCTTAGGTATGCCTTGACCGATTGCTAAAAAAGTTAAAGAACCTTCGGTAGCACCCAAACCGCCCGGAAGCATCGATATAGCCCCGATAATAGTTGCAAATGCATAGCTGAATGATGACCATAAAATTCCAATATTCATTTTAAAAATAACCAGAATTAAATAATAACTCAAACATTCAAATGACCAGGAAATAAGGCTGACTAATGTCATATAAAACAAAGGCAGAGGACGCAGCAGCTGGTAAGAGCTTTCATATGCACTATGGATTTTTTCCAGGTGTTTGTTTAAAAATTTATTTTTTTCAAAAAGTTTTAATAACGGCAATGCAATCTTTTTATTGCTTATTATGACCAGCAATAATACCATAAAAACCGAAACAAATATTATAATATCGGTTCCATAAGAAAAAGAATAAGCCCCAGCAATCGAAATTATAAGTAATGAAGTCGAATCCGTTATTCTTTCTGCAAAAATAATGGGAGCTGTTTTACTTACAGGTACGCTCTTTATCTGCTTAACAAGATATGATTTCATCAGTTCACCAACTTTACCTGGTGTTATACTCATGATTAAACCGGACATGAATATTAAGAATGAATCGAGCTTCTTTACCTTTATTTTCGTTACAGTAAGGTAATAATCCCATTTTAAAAATCTTACAAAATAATTTGCAAATGATAGTAAAAGCAGAACCGGCAGCCAGAGCCAGTTGAAGGAATTAAATGTTGATATTACATTATCGAAATTAGCATAAAAGGAGAATGCCAGGTAAATTATTCCCGCAAAAGCAAGCGATATTAAAATTTTATTTTTAATCTTATCTAACAATCGGCATCTTTCAGATTATCTTCTTTAAAGCATTATAAAGGCTGGAAAGAGGCAAACCAACAACGTTATAATAATCACCATTAATTTTTTTGATAAATACTGCTCCGAAATCATCTTGTATTCCATAGGCACCTGCTTTATCCATGGGGGTTCCGGAAGCTATATAATTTTTAATTTCATTCTTTTCAAGTATTCTGAAAGTCACACTGGTCTTTTTATAGTCGGTAATAGATTTATGATTTATACAATTGAAAACAGAAAAACCGGTATATACAGAATGTGTTTTTCCGCTTAATCTTCTTAAAATCCTTCTGGCATCTTTTTTATCCTTGGGCTTTCCGAGAATTTTATTATCTATAACAACTATAGTATCTGCAGTAATGACAACTCCGTCATTAATTTTTTCAAGTGCTCTTGCCATCTTTTCTTTTGAAAGTCTCTTAACCATACCTGAAGGCGATTCACCTTTTTTACCTGCTTCATTAATATGAATATCAATTACTTTAAATTTTATATTTAATTGATTAAGAAGTTTTTTTCTGCGTGGAGATTTTGAGGCCAGATAGACCGGAGACGAAAAATTTATCATACAAAAATATCACTTAACATTTAAATAATAAAAATGTTAAAATAATAAAAATATTCTTGGAAAACAGAAAAATAGGATAGAGGGAATTATCTAAACATTGCTTTAATGCTGCCCCAGGTCTGCTTAACACCCGAAACATTTTGCAGAACAGATTGCGGTTTGGAATAAGTTACATCGCCGGGATCATTACCAACGATTTTTATTTGATAAATGAAAACAAGATCACTTGTTTTATAAGCAGACTCGTCTGTAAATGAATAAGCAGAATTATTACCTTTAGCCTGAATGGATGCAATATCAACAAATGAACTTTGAGGAGTGCTTCTTTGAACTACAAATTCACTTATATTATTTTCCTGTAGCGTTTTCCATGTAATTACCACATTATCCCCATCATGATAAACGTTAAAGTCATAAAAATATGCCCCTGCAAAAACTGTTGCGGCAAATATCAGCAGTAATAATACAACAACTTTTTTCATAATTAAAATATATTTCACATTATTTATAATGTCAAGTTAATTCTACAATTTTTAATCAGCATTATCATCGTTTTTAACCAGTTTCGTAACTATTTCAAAAAATATGCCTCTCACCGAATGAAATTATTTATTTTGAAGTTTCCCAGACATAATTTTTTCCTCAGGTATTTTGAATTTATATTAATTTTTATCAAAAAGAAAATAGTACGCTATTTATATTTTAATTTACCCGGAATTTTGTAATTTTTTAAATTAAAACAATTTTTGCTTTACATTCATGAACGATGACTTTCTTTCTCTGAATATAGGACAGGCTGAATTCTCAGTTATAGACGTTGAGACTACAGGACTATCACCCCGCACAAATAATATAATTGAAATCGGGATTGTTAAAATTTCCAATCTTAAAATTGTTGAAAAATATCATTCTCTTTTGAATCCCGGCAGAAAAATACCTTACTATATTTCCAATATTACCGGTATTACAAATGATGAAATCTTTAATGCTCCTTTTTTTGAAGAAATTGCCGGAAAAATTTCTAACTTAATATCAACCAGTATCATAACCGGACATAATATTTCTTTTGATAGGAGTTTCCTTAGGAAAGAATTTATTTCATGTGATCATACCAATATTAATAATTTAACTCTTTGCACGCAAAAAATAGCATCAAGGCTTTATCCGCAGCTGAAAAAAAAATCTTTAAATTCAGTATGCAGACATCTGAAGCTTCATAATAAAAATGCTCACAGAGCTTTATCCGATGCGGAGGTTACAGCGTTAGCTTTTTTAAGGATGGTTGAAGAAATACAGGAAAAATTCAAGATAAAAACAATTGGCGAACTTCTGAATTTTCAATATATACCACGTGAAAAACCGTTAAGCTCCACGATAAATAAAAAACTTGCAGATGACATTGCCTCTTTACCTGATGCTCCGGGTACATACTACTTCCTTAATTCAAAAAACAAGATAATCTATATCGGTAAAGCAAAGTCGTTAAAGAACAGGGTCAGATCCTATTTCTCACCCGGTGCTCCAAGAAAAGCAAAAAGGATTATTCAGCAGGCTAAAAGATTAAAAATTGAAATTACAAACTCGGAATTAACCGCGCTGTTAAATGAAGCCGAATCAATTAAAGTTATTAATCCCAGGCATAATACTTTCCTTAAAAAATACGGCAGCAAATATTTTTTAAGGATAAATTCTACTTCGGAATTTCCCTCGCTTGAAGTATGCAATTATTTTGATTTTGACGGCAACGACTATTTCGGTTTGTTTATAAATAAAAAGCAGGCTGTGAAAGTCTTTGAAATGATAAACAGAACCTTTCTAATAAGGGAATGTGAAGAGTCTGAATTTGTGAAAGGCAGATCATGTTTCCTTGCAGAGATTGAAAGGTGTATGGCTCCGTGTATAATTAAGGATAAAGATTTTTATTCTGAAGAATTAAATAAGGTATTTGAATTCCTTTACGGGAAAAATCAGTTTGCTCTTAACAGGTTAATTAATAAGATGAAAGATTATTCATCGCAGCAAAAATATGAGAAAGCAGCCGAAACTAAAGAATTAATTGATATGATTTTAGCGCAAACGCATAAACAATCTTTGCTGTCCGAACCTGTAAATAGTGCAAAAGTTATTTTTGAAATTACAGAAGGTATTACAAGAGATTATGTCTTGATGCTTTCGGGTAAAATTTTTGTTAAGAAAGGAAATTTAAAAGAAAAAGATGATTTTGAAGAATCACTTGATGATTACTTTGCAAATACAATTAATTTCGAGTCACTTCCCAGCGATGAAGATCTGGAAAAAATGAAAATTACTTTAAACTGGTTAATTAAAAACAGAAATAAAGTCAGAATATTCTACTTAAGAAATTACAGCAGCAAGCAGGACCTTTATGCGAATATTTCCAGGAATAATTTCAATCAGAACATTTATTCTGAATCTTCTTTTAATTTAAAAGATTTTTTATCGTAGGTATCCTGGTTTTTATTTTACTTTTTCCGGGGCCCATTTCTTAATGAAAGAAATGAATTTCCCTTTATCGTATCCCTTCCCTTTTTCCAGTTTACCTGTATCCTGCGAGTGAATTAATTCTCCGTTTTCATCCAAAACAAAAAAATGAGGGTAGCCTTGTATTTTCGGGTACTGAGATAAGAATTGTTCATTCTTATTTTCAGGGCTGTAGTTTACTTTTACAACTACAAAATTCTTATGCAGCAAACCTGAAAGATCTTTATTCTCATCAATAAAATTATCAATCCTATGACACCAAATACACCAATTTCCGCCAACATCTAAAATTATTCTTCTATTGCTCCTTTCAGCTTCAACCACTGCATCTTTAACATCCTGAGCTGGATTTCTAGACGGATCAAAATTCGTAACGGCATCATATTTCTTCGGAGATTTTTCCTGTGCATAAATACCGCTGCAGATTACTAAAGATAAAAACAGCATAATAAATAGATTTAATTTCATCTTAATCCTTCAAAATAATTTCAAATTATAAAACGGAGCTAAAATAATTTCTATTGTTAAAACATACAACATGATATCAGTTACATTTTATTATTATTTTTGTTATCTGATTAAACAAAAAATGAATTATTTATGAAACTCAAATACTCTCTTGCACTCTTTATTTTACTTTCATCCATCATTACAGGTCAAAGTAAGAAAGATTCTGTAGTGATAAATGAATGGCTTGGAATCGGAAATATTACCATCCCCTTCCCTGTACCAAACTACAATAAATTCGGAATAAAAAACATTTTAAAATTCAATGATGTAGATATTAAAAAATTAAATCCCGAAGAAAATCAAAAATTTTCCTGGGATAATGTTCAGACTTTTCAATGGAAAAAGATTTCTTCAGCAGATAATAAAATCAAATTCAAAGAAGAAAATAAAGAAGAACCCGAAGTTAATTATCTTGCTGTTTATCTTAATGCCGACAGATGGTTAAGCGGGAAGCTGGAAATAAGATCCTGCCAGCTATTTAATGCTTATATAGACGGAAAAGAAATATTATCAAAGAGTTCATCCCAGAATCTTAAACCCGACACTTCTGCATGCACTCCTGAAGAATCTTCAGGTGATATTAAAATTGAGGAAGGTAAACATCTTCTTATAATAAAAAGTTTAAAAGATCCTGCAATGGTTTCCAACTGGGAATTAGAAACAAAAATTATGCTGGATACTCCTTTTTCTGCATCTGATTTGACTGCTTCATCAAATCCGGAACATTTTGTAAATATTAAGAATCTCCTTGAAGATCCGAAAATCGAAGGCGTTTCAATCTCACTCGACGGGCAATTAGCATCAGTTGCTGTTTCACAAGTTATAAATGAAAACGGGGAAAGAGAAAACTGGATAAATGTATACAGAACAGAAGATGGTTCATTATTCCGTTCTTTCAAAGGCGGAATGTCAATATCTTCAATTACCTGGAATCCCGGGAAAGAAAGTTTTGTATATACGGAAAATGAAAAAGAAAAAACTACTCTCTGGCTGTATAATGTAGATGATGGATCATCCGAAAGAATTCTGGAGAACGTAGAAAATTTTAATGGTTTCATTTTTTCACCTGATGGTAGCTATATTATCTACAGTGTAAATGAAAAGCCTGAAGAAACTAAAATAATGAAAGATGGATTAAAAAGATTTGAAGGTCTTGAGGACCGGCAGCCTGAATTTCGTACAAAAAGTTTTTTATATATGCTTAATATTCCTCAAAAAACAAAAGTAAGATTAACAGCCGGAAATAAAACAACTTACATTAATGATATTAGTCATGATGGCAGGAAATTATTAATCTCCACAAAAACCAACGAAACAACTAAGAGACCATATTCTTACCTGACTTACTTTACTTTAAATATCCGGACTATGAAATTAGATTCTTTGATGAATTTATATTGGTCAACTGATGCAAAGTTTTCGCCTGATGGAAATAAGATTCTTTTTTTGGGCGGCCCTTCCCTATTTGGTGATAAAGGAAATATTTTATCAAAAAACCGGATTCCAAACGATTTCGATAATCAGGCATATATTTATGATATAAAGACAAAAAATGTTGATGCAATTTCCAGAAACTTTAATCCGTCAATTTTAACTTCATACTGGAGCAGGAAAGATAATTCAGTCTATTTTAATACGGTTGATAAAACATATCAAAACGTATATAAATATGATTTAGCCGGCGGGAATTATAAACAAATTGATCTCAAAACCGAAGTTACCGAATCAATAGATTTTGCAAGGGAAACCTCAAATGCAGTCTATTACGGTTCAAGTGCAACTGAGCCGGGAAAATTCTTTTTTATAAATTTAGCAGATAATAAGTCTAAGCTGCTTTATGATCCAGCTAAAGAAAGTTTCAAAGAAATCAAATTAGGTAAAACAGTAAAATGGACTTTTAAAAATGAAAAGAATACAGCAATTGACGGTTTAATTTATTATCCGCCTGATTTTAACAGTAATAAAAAATATCCTTGCATAGTTTATTACTATGGAGGTACCCTGCCGGTTGATCAATCTTTTGAAGGAAGGTATCCGTTTAATATATGGGCTGCTGATGGATTTGTAGTATACGTTCTTCAGCCGAGCGGAGCTATCGGTTACGGCCAGGATTTTTCTGCTTACCATGTTAATGACTGGGGAAAAATAACTGCACAGGAAATTATTGATGGAACTAAAAAATTTCTGACTGAGAATTCTTTTATCAATACGGAAAAAGTAGGATGCATCGGTGCTTCCTATGGCGGATTTATGACAGAGAACCTGTTGACTAAAACAAATATTTTTACCACAGCCGTTTCACATGCAGGAATAAGCTCGCTGGCTGGTTATTGGGGTGTTGGTTATTGGGGGTATGAATATAGTGCAGTAGCATCTGCAAATAGTTTTCCATGGAATAGAAAGGATATTTACGTTGATCACAGTCCTTTATTTAATGCCGATAAAATAAATACGCCGCTTTTACTGTTACACGGATCAGCAGATACTAATGTACCTTTTGGCGAAAGTCTCCAATTATATACTGCACTTAAGTTATTAAATAAAGAAGTAGAATTTGTCCAAATAACCGGCTCTAATCATCTTATTATGGAATACGAAAGAAGAAAAGAATGGACCAAAACAATACTTGCCTGGTTTGATAAATATTTAAAAGATCAGCCTCAATGGTGGAATGATTTGTATCCGGAAACAACCAATTAAATTAATTATGAATAATATTTTTATTCTTAATCATAATCTTAATCCTACTCGTAATCAGCTTAAATGGCTGAGGCAAAGGCAAAGGAAAAGAATAATAAAGCAAAAAATTTAATTTGTAAAATAAATTAATTTAAAAGGAATCTACAAAAATGAAATTTGCCAATAGATTAGACAGGCTTCCTCCCTATCTGTTTGCAGAATTGAATTCGATTAAGCTGCAAAAAAGAAGAGAAGGAATAGACATAATTGATCTTGGGATGGGCAATCCGGATAATCCCACTCCGAAATTTATTATTGACAAATTAAAAGCTACAATAGATGACCCCAAGACGCACAGGTATTCAAGATCAAAAGGAATACAGGGTTTATTAAAAGCGATTGCCAGAAAATATAAACGTGATTTTAATGTGGATATTGATCCGGAAACGGAAGCAGTTGCAACAATAGGAAGCAAAGAAGGGTTATCTCATTTATGTCTTGCCATTTTAAATGAAGGCGATGTGGCTATGGTGCCAAACCCGACATATCCTATTCACATTTACGGTGTTACTTCAGCCGGTGCCAATGTAGTATCGATACCATTAAGTGAAGAAAATAATTTTATTCCGGATATTTCTCATATAACAAGGGATATGTGGCCTCGCCCTAAGATGCTCATTCTTAACTTCCCTTCAAATCCTACTACAGCAGTTGTTGATTTAGCTTTCCTTGAAGAGGTTGTTAATTATGCAAAGAAAAAAAATATGGTTGTTGTTCATGATATGGCTTACAGTGATATAGTTTTTGACGGAACAAAAGTACCTTCAATCCTGCAGGTGCCGGGTGCAAAAGATATAGCAGTTGAATTTTTTACAATGTCAAAAAGTTATAATATGGCAGGATGGCGTGTAGGTTTTTGTATCGGGAATAAAGAAATATGCGGAGCTTTGGCAAAGCTGAAAAGTTTTTATGATTACGGCATGTTTACTCCGATACAGGTGGCTGCAATAGCTGCGCTTGATTCTCCGCCGGAAGTTACTAAAGCTATCGCCGATGTTTATTTAGGCAGAAGAGAGGTATTAGTCGATGGATTAAACAAAATAGGTTGGAATGTTAAAAAACCGAGAGCAAGCATGTTTGTCTGGGCTCCTATTCCGGATAAATATAAAGAAATGGGCTCGTTAGAGTTTTCCAAGCGGTTAATTGATGAGGCTGAAGTTGTAACATCTCCCGGGATAGCTTTCGGTGAATACGGCGAAGGTTATCTTAGAATCTCTATGGTTGAAAATGAACAAAGGATAAAACAGGCTGTAAGGAATATCAAGAAATTAATGTAATATTTTTTTGAAAATAAAAAAGCCGTCATTTCTCAATGGCGGCTTTTTTTTATTCTTTCATATAAAAATTATTTAATAAGCATGAGCTTTTTAACAGCAACAAAATTACCTGCCTGACCGCCGGAAGGTGCGGCTTTTAACTGGTAAAAATAAACACCGCTTGCCAGGCTGCCTGCATTGAAATTGATATTATAACTCCCTGCAGGTTTTTCTCCATTAACAAGAGTAGCTACTTCGCTACCAAGAACATTGAATACTTTTAAGGTAACTCTTGCCTGGTAAGGAACCACAAAATTAATAGTTGTGCTTGGATTAAACGGGTTAGGATAATTCTGGTACAATTTAAAAGAATTTAATTCAGTATTTTTATTTACAGCTGTAACTTCTTCAGAATTCATTGTGAACGAAGCATTGCCGGAATAATTGCTGCTGTAATCAAGTGAAACGGATGCCGGATTTCCGTCACTATATCCATATGAAGAAGAAGATATTGAATAATTACCCGGGATTAATCCGGTAATTTTATACAATCCTTCCTGGTTAGTTATACCAAATGAATAAATCTCCAGGTTATCATCTTTGGCAAATACTAAAGCACCGGCAACCGGATTACCCGAATCATCGGTAACTTTTCCGTTTACATAATCTTCACCTGAATCAGGTACATCCGTAACCACAAAATTAATATCCGGGACCATACCGGAAGAATTTACTACAACCGAATCAGCATCCTTCCAGTGTAAAGTCTCTGTCCCGTCATAACGGAAGTAAGCTGGTATATATTCTCCTTCAGGTATTGAAAGTAATATATAATTTCCCGGATACAGATTAGTAAATGAATAATTGCCTAGTGAGTCGGAGAAAGCAGTATATCTTCTATGAAGCCCTTCATTTACGCCTAATCTAATAGCGAGGACTAACGATTCAACTCCCATGTTGTCACTGTTCATTACGGAGCCGCTTATTCCATTATTATATACCGGTTTGTGTACAAGTATAAAATTAATGTTTCCGGTATCTGCAGAAATTCCAATTCTATCTGCAGTTAAAAAGCTTTCTTTATCATTGTAAAATTGCGGGAAATAATTCCTGTTAAACGAATGTGCATACGCAACAAGTGTATCACCTTCTTTAACCTTTACAGAATAGTTCCCCGAGCTGTCTGTTACAGCCCTGTAAAATCTCCTGTGAAATGAATTAGCAGTAACATTGTACAATTCTACCATAGCTTTCATTGGATTACCTAATGAGTCTTTTATACTACCGCTGAGCATATACTTACTTAGCTTTTGATATTGCTGTAGATTAATATCAAAATTTAGACTATCACCCGAATTAAAAGTAACTTTTACAGCATTAAAAATATACCTCGTATCATTATAAAATTCCGGGAGATATCCTTCGGCATTAGTAAGAATTATATAGGTCCCCGGATAGAGAGCTGCAGTATAATTACCTGAACTGTCGGTCCATACGTTTGTTCTCCCCCATCCGAATACCGGAACAAAAGAAACGCCTGCATGGGGAATTGCTTCTCCAGTATTTTTATTCTTTACTGTTCCATATGCGTATGCTTTGGAAATATTTGTATCAATTGCAACTTCTGCAGTATCAGATGGATTACTTTCACCATCCCGGCTAACAGCCGTAACATAGTATGAATAAGTTTCCCCTTTATGCACAAATTTATCTATCCATGAATTGTAAAAAATGTGAGAATATATTCTTTGAAAACTGCCTGAGTCGGAAATTGCTCCTTTTTTCCTGTAGATATTGAAGCTTTCATGCTTCATCATAGGACCGACAATATCCCAGTTCAGATTAACATATACATAATTTCCCCAATTATTTTGTGAAGCTTTCAGATTTACCGGTGCTTCAGGCTGAGCTTTAATTTCTCCAATCATTATAATGGCAAACATAATAAACAGAGTAACTTTTGTAATCATTTTCATATAACATCTCTCAATTTATTTTAAGTATATTATTTTAGAAGCAAAATTATAACCTTTTGACTAAAGTTTGGATCATTAAAATCATACCATCAATTTTAAATGCAATTTATTCTATGTATAAAATAATTTTACAATTTCAAATTGTCATGGAATTACAATTCTTTGCACGGGATTAATGTTTCACAGGCATTTATAATTGTTATTGATTTCAATATTAAGCTCAAAGAATAGAATGTTATTTAAATTTTTGTTTTAAACATTAAAGGCTGATATAATAACTTGAGTTGCAATAATTATACCGCATTATTAAAATTTAATTATTAAAAATTTTTAATAATATTATACTGAAAACCTATAATTTGAAATCTATTTTAAAAAACAGAGCAGCCGTTAAAGCTGCTCTTTATTTTTTAAATAATTTAACGGTAATATTGAGTGAATTAATTTCACTTTAAGAGAATTAATTTCATGGAGTGTACTTTTTCAGGGGTAGTAACAACAAAGAAATAATTTCCGGAAGAAACATAATTTCCGTTATCATTTTTCCCGTCCCATATAAATTTGAATTCTTTTTGACCTTTGATAAAACCGGGATGAAACGTCTTTATTAATTGACCAAGAATATTATACAATTTGAATGTTACATTATCCTGATTATAGCTATCAGGCAATTTTATCCTTACATTTACCTGGCTATTAAACGGATTCGGAAAAGCACTCATTGAAAGGCTGTCATTTTTATTTTCCTTAATTGAATCCTTAACACCAATAATGATTCCTCCTCCGTTGTCATCCATACAGTCATAGCAGACCAGGTCTTCCATATTGGGTTCAAGACAAATGAATGCTGAATAAAGTGATAGAATTCTTTCTGTAATACTGTTATAAATTATTTCGTTTATAATTGTATTTGTTTGAGCCTGGTTTTCCAAAAAATTAATATAATTCCCTGCCCACATCTTTTCAATCGAACTGTCAGAACCAAATAATACTGTATCTTCAAGAATATACTGTTTAGAAAAAGGAGTAAACTGATAAACCCCGGAAGCTTCAATAATAAACGGGAAATCTCCCTGGTATTTACCAATTTGTAAAATAGGTTTATTCAAAGGTATTGAATTAGTATTATGATCAAGATTATAGCGGGCATAACAAAATCCGTTTCCAAGCTTTGTATGAAGATCAAAAGAAGTTATAACGCCGCTAAGTGATTGAAATGCATCAGAAAGTAATTCTGAAAAGGTTGATGTGGAATTATAAAGCGTGAAATAATTACCCGAAGTTATTCTGGTAAGATTATCATAAAAATATTCATCCCCGAAATAATATTGCCCATTAATATAATGGTAACTATAATATTGATTCTGAAAATTTACTACGCTGATTGGGATTACCGGTTCCATCAAATTAAGTAAATCATTTATTAATTGATTTGCAGGCTGGTAATCACCGACCTGATCGGAGTTTGCTGCAAGCAGGATATTTGCATCATTACCGTTGTTTTTCACAAAATCAATTCCATCAGCTAAAAGAGAAGGTAAATTACTATAGTCGGCTATCTGATCCGCCCCCAAAACATTAAAAATACTGTCAACTGTTAAGGAATCAGCTTTTATCCAGCTATTGCTTATTCTGATAATATTTGCTTTTGAAAATATTAAATTGAAAGAATCTCTGGATGATAAATTATATATAATTGCAGACTTCAAATTTGATAGAAGTTCACTTTTGGTAATTGAACTTATTGAAGCATCATAATTGACTAAGACAGCAACTTTAATCGGTGCGGAAATATCTAATACTTTGGAAGGAAGAAAAGCCATTTGGTATATTCCCTCATTACCGTTTTCCAACTTGCTTACAAAAATGCCATTGTGAAGCGGTGAACTAACACTAAAATTAAGAGTATGCTGAATTGCTTCATTTGGAATTTCTGCTTTATAGAAATCCCCTGAAGTAGAATCATTAATACTTTGAAAAAGAATATCAGGATATTCCAGTATTTGCGGATTTTTCCAATCACTGGATAAACTAACATCTAGTTCAAAATTATTTAAAGGTTTAGCTGACACATTAAGTAGATTTGTAGGCAAATAAGCTGTAACCAGAGAAGCCGTCCATTTAGTCGGCACCAGATAAGAAATTTTTACCTTCCTGGTTTTATCTCCCGGCATCGGGAATATCCTTAACTCGTATTGAGTAGCATCTCTTTTAAAGAGAATAGAAGGATCTCTTCTCCTTTTTACTATACTTTCATATATTGAAGAAGCCGTCCATTGATCCATTATTTTGGCTTTAATTGTATCCTGATCCATCCATAACCAGGAGTCTGTAACAATTGCATTAGCCGGCAAATCGAAAAAATATTGTACTTCCAGAGTATCTGAACTGCTGTAGCTTGTATTCCTTGCAGAAAATGTTAGATAAATATCAGTTTGCATGTAAATACCAAGTGGTTTTAATGAGACAACAGCTTCTTCAATTGTCCCTGTTTGTTGTCCGCCCCAGGTTCTTGGATCCTGAACATACAGATAAGTGGTAGCAAACGAATAAGCAGAAAGTAGAAATAATAGCAGTAAAAGTTTTTTCATTTTTAACCTCCCTTAAAAAATAAAAATTATTTTACCGGATTAATTTTATTTAAGAATTTATTAGGTCTTAAAATTATTATTAACTGATATGAACCCCTTATTATTTATTATGCTGGTTATAAGTTAAGATAATATAAACAGATTAGCAATATGGTAGCTTAACCTAAGATCATACATCCAATTTATAAGAAAAAGACAGCTTAAAACAAAAAAATAAAAATATGTTTATTTTCTTATCACCAAATAAAACAATATAAAATATTAGAATTCAATAATCATTCATTATATCTGAAAACAGTATATGAATGCGGCTTAACTTTTATTTCAAAAGCTGATTCCGGTTTAGAATTCCTTCTCCATAAATTTTCAGCTTTTGCCGGGGTTAAATTGAATTCTTTCCCTGTCAGTAAATCAGTAATTTTACCTGATTTTATCCCTATATCTACTTTAACAGATATTTCTTCAGGCAGAAATGATTCAACAATAAATGTATTATTATCATAAACAAAGAGGCCTACTTTAGAAGGTGCTTCAAGCCGAATATTAACATCCTCAGTAAGGATCTGTCTGATCCTATTTAAAACTTCAGGAGGAAGGTTATATAAGTCTGCAAAATTATCCGGTATAGTTAATACATATAGATTGCCTTTAGCATAACCGGCAGAAAGCAGAATTGGCCAGCCTAATCCTGAATTAAGGCCAGATATTTCTTCCCATGCGTCATTTGTTAAATACTGAATTTGAGGTATTAATATTTTTTCTTTAGAACTATACCACTGATTGCTTCTTCGCCCGATAAAAAATTTATTCACTAGAGATTTTCTATCAAGGTAATGTAGTTCAGCAATATCTTCAATCCCCTTCCCCTGAAGCGCTTTCAATAATCCTGAAGTTATCGTAACATTTTTGCCGGATAAAAGCTGACCTTTAATTTTCTCAACAATTTCAGGATCATATTCAGCAGATTCTGTAAGAAGAATCATTTTTGAGTTGGTTGGAAATTCCGGTACTAAGTCCATTGGGATTCCAATCATGCCGAAATAATTCTGAAGGAAATCTTCTCCCATCGAGTTATAAGGTTTATAACTTTTAATGCCGATTGGATTCCCGAGCTTATCCAGAAATTTATCTACTTTGTTGAATGTATAACCAGCAGCTCCGGCAATTAATGCAGGAGCAGTCTCCGTTTTCATCATTTCATTAAAATTGAAGCTTGTATTTTGCGACTGCCATGATGCCCGCATATTTTTTTGAACCGGCAACTGGATTGAACGGAAATCGAAAAGAGTTATTTCGGGAGCTTTTGAAAAGAGAGTCAGCCATAACTGTTCTGCGTACCGGTCCATATAATATATTCCAAACGGATCTACCCATCCGCCGCCATTGCCGCCCGGTTTAATATTTGAGAAATACCGGTAAATCAGATAACTTTCATACTGCTGTAAATGCTGATCCGTAAATTCAGGATCCCGTGTTTCTGTTCCTGTATAAATCCTGTCGAATATTTCCGGCTCATCCTTAAGATTAAATCCTAATCCCTGGAAATGTTCATACCAGTTTGGAAATTTAATTATTACTTTAACCTTTGGATTAACTTTCTTTGCAGGTCCAACCACTAATTCTTTTGCTGCATCAGTCATCAGCTTTAACCTGAAATCGGTCCAGCTCATATTTCCTTTTGCTTTTATACAATCTTCATTTTTACAGTTTGTAAAGAAAAAATCATCGAGGATAAATTCATCAAAATGTTTTGCGGTTAATTCTGCCAAATCTTTAGCTTCTTTTCTTTCTTCAGGAGTTACGTAGCAGAAAGTCTGAAATCGGTTCCCTTCATTTATAGTATATGTTATCCCGCCTGCAGTTATTATCCCTTTATCATGAAAATATTTTTTTGCCAGTTCAATTGTTTTATCATCAACAGTTATATTATCACGATGAGTTTCAAGATATACTTTATCCACCTTTACCTGGTTTGATATGAATGTCCAAGCGGAATCAAATTTCTTAAAGTCTGATGATATTTGCTCTACTTCATAGGCCCTTACATATACTGATACAACAAAATTTTTATAGTTACCCTGAAATGCCGCCAGGTTAAATGATGATATGAATAAAACAATTATACAGAAGATTGATTTGATTTTCATGGTTTATTCCCGCTTTTAGTTATTTATACTAAATTAAAGAAATGAACAGTCTTTAACAATTATCTTTGTATAGAGATTTATTTTATGTGAATTTCAGATTTACTTCTGCTGTTAAACCGTAATGTCAGCATAACAGCAGATGCTGTTAAACCAATTAATAATCCTATCCAAACTCCCTGAACGCCTAAATGCAGCATAAATCCTAATAGATAAGCAACCGGCAGGCCGATAATCCAGTATGCAGTAAAAGTAATAAGAGTAGGGATTTTAACATCAGTTAAACCTCTTAAAATTCCAATACCTACCGCCTGCACACCATCTGAGATTTGAAATAACGCAGCAATAATCAGCAGAGATGACGCAATGGAGATTACGGTTTTATCATCAATATAAAGTGAAGGGAGAAATCTCCTTAGAACGATAAATGATATCCCTGAAGTAAACATAATACCTGCACCCAACAGAATTGCTGTAAAGCCGGCTTTTCTAGTTTCGGGAATATTCTTTTGTCCTACTGCATTACCAACACGGATTCCACCGGCAGCAGAAATTCCCAGGACAACCATAAATGAGATTGAGGCTAAGTTAATAGCAATTTGATGTGCTGCCAGCGGTTTTGTACCAAGCCATCCAACCATAACCACCGCAAATGAAAATGCTCCCACTTCAAAAAAATACTGGAAACCGCTCGGTAAGCCGATTGATAAAATTCTTTTTATTACCGGTAAATTTATTTTCTTAAAATTAAAACTGACATCAAACTGTTTGTAGTAATTTGTTTTCATTACATAAATCATTAATAACAAAGCCATAAAAACTCTTGAAAAAAAAGTTGACCATCCCGCACCATCCAAACCGTAAGCAGGAAAACCTAAATGTCCGTATATAAAAATCCAGTTCCCGATAAAATTTATAATGTTTGCAGCTAATGTTACAATCATTGCGGGACGCATAATCGAAAGACCTTCAATGAACTGCTTATAAGTGTGAAAGAACAAAGTTGGAATTACTGATAGTCCTAATATTTTTGTATATGATGCAGCCTGAACTACAACTTCCGGCGGCTGTTTAAAATAAACAATCAAATCAGCGCATATAAAAGTAACAGCTAATAGAACTATAGAAAAAGACATATTAACAATTAAGGACTGGCGAAAATATATGCCGCATTCTTCATACTTTTTAGCACCGACTGAAATCGCAACCAGCGGTGTGACAGCAAATGAAGTTCCCAGCCCTATAATAAAGATTAATAATGTCAGACTATTGCCTAAAGAAGCAGCAGCTAAAGGAGTTGCACCAATTCTTCCAACCATAATGCTATCAACAACTCCCATCATCATAAAACCTAACTGGCCGATCATAACGGGATATGCAAGGGATAAAGTCTTTTTAATATGTGAATTAATTGAATGCATATTGAATAAATAAGAAATAGAACTTAAAGTTAATAAATTATTGAAATGAATATGAAATGTGCAGAATGGTTAAGTACTAAAAAGAAAACTTATCTGCAGATCTAAATAATGATGGAGTCATCTGATTATGTTTTTCAGTTCTGTAGCCGCTGCAGTTATATTATCGGACTTGAATATCGAAGAGCCTATAATAAAGGCATCACAACCTGCATCAAGGAGTATCTTAATATTTTTTTTATCAATACCGCCGTCAACCTGGATTAAGAAATTTGTGTGCAGCTCTTCTCTTAATTTAACTGCTTCTTTAATTTTTTCTATAGAATTCGGAATGAAACTTTGTCCTCCGAATCCGGGATTAACAGACATAATTAGAAGTGAATCAGTATATTCCATAATATATCTGAGCACGTTAATAGAAGTGGAGGGATTTATAGCAACACCCGCCTTCATTCCCAGTTCTTTTATCTTATTTATTGTCCTGTTAAGATGAACAACATTTTCATAATGAACTAATAAATGATTTGCTCCCGCTTCTGCAAAATCTTCCAGGAATTTATCTGGATTTTCAATCATCAGGTGAACATCGAGAGGCAGTTTTGTAGATTTTCTAGCAGCCTTCACTATTAAAGGGCCGAAAGTAATGTTTGGGACAAAATGTCCGTCCATTATATCACAATGAATCCAGTCAGCTCCGCCCATTTCTGCTAAACGGATCTGCTGAGCTAAATTAGAAAAATCTGAAGATAATATTGAAGGGGCTAAAATTGCCATTATTATTCCGATTCGTTTTGGTCTTTTGATTCTACTGATTTTGTTACGAATAGATCAACCTGATCCCCCTTATTTGCTTTGTTTCCCTTACTCGGGTATTGATCAAGAACGGTATTTGGTAAAAGAGAAAATGAAGGCTGATAATTAATTTTTCCAACCTGCAAAGAACTATCTGCCAATATCTTTTCAGCTTCCGATAAAGATTTTCCAATTAAATCCGGTACTGTGATTTCCCCGTATTCTTCTCCTGCACTAACTGTAACACCAACCGAATCACCCTTTTTCAACGGTGTACCTTCGACATACTGCTGATCAAATATCATATTTTTAGGATTAGTCGATGGAACATCTGTAATATTCCCTAATTTTAATCCTAATCTTTCTAGTGAAAATTTTGCATCTCTAACAGATTTGCCTTTTAATAACGGCACTAGAACTACAGGTTCGCCGCCGCTTACAAAAAGATATATTCTTCTTCCCTCTTTTACAGTTTCACCTGCATTTGGTTTTTGAAGAAGAATCGTACCTCTTGGATGTCTTTCATCAAATGTTGTATCACTAATTACAGGCTCAAGGTTGGCTTTTTTCAGTATATCGAGTGCTTTTTCTTCCTTTAATGAAACTACATTGGGTACTTTTTCTTCGGGTTCACTTACGTACCATGGCATAATTATGTAATTCATCAGCAAAACAAACAGAACAAAGCCCAGCAGTATGTATATTGTTTTTCTTATGAAAGAATTTTTAAGAATATTTTTCATTGGTTCCAAATATATTAAATGGGATATATTCTTACAACTTATGAATCTTTATGTAACACAATAAAATAACCAAATTCTGGATTTGATATAATGAGTCGAATCTAAAAAGGTAATTTTTATAAATTTCTGATTTGATTTTAAGCTAAATTAACATGGTATTTTTAATAAATCTACCTTTTTAGAGCAGACTCATATAATATTTATAGATTTGATTTTTCGAATAAATATTGGTACATTTGTCCTATCATTAAAGGACATTTAGCCAATGACAAAAGATAGTAATTCTTATGCATCCGGTTCTCCCGTTGGAAAAATTAAAGAGATTAATGAAAGATATGCATTAACTCTTAGTGATATTGCTGATATTCTCGATGTAGCTCCCAAAACTTTAACCCGGTGGGCAAAAAATATAAATTCATCAAAAATGATTTCTAAGGGGAAAAGTGATAGTCTTGATATACTGGAATCAATACTTGAACTTGGGGAAGAAGTTTTAGGTTCTGAAGAAGAGCTTAACAGTTGGCTTCACAGTTCTGTCTTCGCTTTAGACGGCAATAAACCTGTTGATCTTATTAAAACAGAATCCGGCCGCAGAAAAGTTGAATCCGCTTTACATCAAATAGAATACGGAATTTTTTAATTGCTGCAGTTATATCGAATATGCAGGAATGTTTATAATCCGCAAAATCCTTCGGGTGCAGTTAAAACTCCGGGCCGCTGGCATACATTAGGTCACAGTGTCCTTTACTTCTGCTCTTCTTTGGCTATGTGTATTTTGGAACTGAAAGCTAATTCCATTTCATTTACTGCAATCAGGGAAGAATACCATTTTACAGATATTGAAATTAATGAAGTCAATTTTCCGGTAGAAGATTTGTCAAAATCATTTTATGTAAAAAATTGGAATCTTAACAGGAAAAAAACACAAGATTATGGAAATGATTGGTATGAAAGTTTAAGGTCTCCAATATTAAAAGTAAGAAGTGCTGTTTTACCGACAGATTCCAATTTTATTCTAAATACAACACACCCGGATTTTCTAAATATAAATTTTCCCAAACCTATGCCCATACCTCTTGATCCCAGGATTGTATAACGGATACTTGGTAAGACTTAAAAATCAGGAAAAATGTGCAAAATATTTCACGAATTAATCTTATGATAAGAATACATTTGAAATTCCGGGTGATTTAAGACCATTATATCCTGAGAAGAAAACTTTAATAAAAAGTATAGTAAAACTAAAATTACTTTCCTAAATTAGCGCTTATTATTTTTTCTAATCAAGCCTAGAGCTTATAAATATAACGAGGTAACTAATGTTCAAAAAGCACCCCAAAGGGCTATATGTACTTTTCTTTACTGAAATGTGGGAACGTTTCGGCTACTATTTAATGGTAGGAATTTTACTTCTTTATTTAACCAATACAACAACCGGCGGTAAGGGTTTTGACGTTAGGACTGCTGCAGATATTGTTGGTTCGTTTATCGCGCTTGTATATCTGACGCCCTTTATCGGAGGATTAATTGCTGATCGATACCTTGGTTATATTAAATCAATTTATATCGGCGGTAGTTTAATGGCTGCCGGATATTTTGGATTAGCTTTTCCTGGAGATACAGCACTGTTTATTTCTCTTGGTCTAATTATAGTCGGTAACGGATTTTTTAAACCCAATATCAGTACAATACTCGGAATCATTTATAATAAAGATGAATTAAAACCTTTAAAGGATAATGCTTATAATATTTTTTATATGGGAATAAATATTGGCGCTCTTGTCTGCAATTTTGTTGCAGCTTATTTAAGAAATAAATACGGGTGGGGATATGCATTTTCTGCAGCAGGTGTAGGTTTAATTTTAGCTCTTATTTGGTTATCTGCAGGTTTAAAGCATGTAAAATATGCTGATGTTAGAAAACCTATGGAAAAAGAAGACATGCCGATGATGAAGATCTTTTTATATGTTTTTCTTCCGGCCATTGTTTTTGCAATTATCGGCTGGGTAATACCGGGTAATATTTTCGGTTCCAATTCTAATGATGCTTTTATATTCGCGTGCGTTCCTGTCATTTCTTTTTATATTTCTCTTTGGTTAAAATCAGCAGGAGAGGATAAAAGAAGTGTAGGAGCTTTACTTTTTATTTTCACTATTTCAATTATATTCTGGACAATTTACAACCAGAATGCTACCGGTTTAACTATCTGGGCAGAAAATTACACAAACCGTGAAATTGCACCTGTTCTTGAAAAACCTGCCCAGGCTATTGATATGCTCCAAAGTGTAAATACAAAACCGCGTTTAGTACCTGAAGTAGATCAATATTTAAGAATAGTAACTGATAGTAAAGGTGAACCCGTTATGGTTATGGGACCTAACCCTTACTTCAACAATTTGCCGAAATCAGATTGGCCCCCGGAGGGTAAGAGTATTAAGCTGGCAAACGCTGAATTATTTCAATCTATCAACCCGTTTTTCATTATTGTATTAACGCCAATATTAGTGGGATTGTTCAGCTGGCTTGCCAGGCGCGGTAAAGAGCCATCCACTGCGTCCAAGTTCGGGTACGCTTTGTTTATTTCCGGTTTATCATCTCTTGTAATGGTCTTCGCAATCATGTCGGTTCCATCCGTTTATACACATAAGACAGCGGCAATTTGGCTATTTGTTACTTATGGAGTTTTTACTGTTAGTGAGCTGTTCCTGAGCCCAATCGGATTATCGCTGGTATCAAAACTTGCTCCCGCAAGAACTACTGCATTAATGATGGGCGGATGGTTTTTGTCGACTTCACTTGGCGGTAAAGCTGCAGGAATTCTTGCAAGTTACTGGGATTCATTTACAGACAAATCAATATTCTTTTTGCTGTTAACTGTCGCTGCTTTTATAGGAGGAATTTTTATTTTCATGAGAATTAAATCACTTGATGCAATCGTAAAGGCAAGGACCGGATCCGCTACTTAGGATGGAACACGGGTTGGACTGATTAAACGGACTTTTACGGATCTATATTCCATAATATTAAAAAGTTTCTTAGTCTTTTTAATTGTTCTATAAATTTTATTTATAGATGATCTGGTTTTATTCCAATCCGATCCGTGTTCAATTCAACAAGGAATCTTTTTCTGCTCTGTCTTAAACAGTAGCATTGATCAGTGTTCTATTTTGTATATTTCTGCCATGTATAAAAATTATTTTTTCCTCAACAGATTTGTAGTTGAGGTCAATTCAATTTTAAAAGATTCATTTCTTATATCCGCTTTTTCACAGGAAAAAGATAAACTTTTACTGGAAATTAGAAAAGAGAGAGAGACAAGGTTTTTGGAGATATCGGTCAATCCTGGTTTCCCTTACATAACTTTAAAAGATTCTTATCATCGTGCAAAAAAGAATACAATCGGTTTTTTTGCAGAACTCCTTCCGGCACAAATACAGCAATTTGAAATCGCCGATTCGGACAGGATTTTGAAAATAAAATTAGCCGCAGGAATTTTATATTTTGTCATAAGAGGCAAGTATACCAATATTAGCTTTTATTCAGGAGATAAACTGGAAAACTTTAAGAATCCTCCTGAAGATTTTATTGAAGGAGAATTCCTAAAAGAAATGACCTCTTCTCATTTTATTGAATGTTTTAATCTCCCTTATTTTATACTTGATGAAGAAACCGATATCTGGAAAGAGCTAAAGATTAAATATCCGATTATCGGTAAGGAAATTATTTCTGAAGTGAAGACACGGCTTAATGAAGGAAGCAAAGATGAAATAATCTCAACTCTCACACAAATCATAAGAGAAATTATAGAAGGAAAACCCACAGTCTTTTTAGATAAAAATAACCTGCAGATTTACTTAGGCGTATCTTCATTCAATATTTTTCCTTATACAGAAGAAAAATTTTTTAATGATTTAGTTAGTGCCTTAAATTTTTTTATCAGCAAAAAATTTACTTATTACCTTCTAAATGAGAAAAGGAAAATAATAGAAAAGCATCTGGATAAGGAACTTTCACATTTTTCTTCAAAGATGAATAAACTAAAAGGAACTATCGAAAGAGGCAGCAAAGAAGAAGAATATCAGAGAATAGGGAATTTACTGTTGATAAATATCTCAATTGTCCGTAAAGGGATGAATAGTATAGAACTGGAAGACATTTATAATGAGAATAAAAAAGTAAATATAAAGCTGGATGAAAATTTGTCGCCTAAGAAAAATGTTGATAAATATTTTGATAAAGCAAAAAATGATAGAATCAGGCTTGAAAAATCGCATCAGTTATTCAATACTACATTGAAAGCATTTAATAATTTAAAAAGGGTTGAACAAAAATTTTTAACTGCCAGAGATCCGGAGGAATATAACAGTATTATGAAAGAATTAAATATAAAAGAAGAAAGCAGTAAAAATCATCAGGATGATATACAAAACAAATTTAAACATTATTTAATTGAACACAGGTATAATATTTATGTCGGGAAGAATAATACTAACAATGATTTGCTCACTTTAAAATTTGCAAAGCAGAATGACTATTGGTTTCATGCGAGAAGTGTTCCCGGTTCACATGTTGTTCTCCGGGTTGAAAACTCAAAAGATATTATTCCTAAAAATATTTTAAAGAAAGCCGCATCGCTGGCAGCTTTTCATAGTAAAGCAAAAACTGCCGGTACTGTACCGGTTTCGTATACTTTTAAAAAATATGTAGTGAAGAAAAAGGGAATGGAACCGGGTAAAGTAGCTTTGCTCAGGGAAGATACTTTATTAGTTAAACCTGAAATTCCCGACAAATGTGAATATGTTGAGAAAGCCTAACGGGAAAGAAAGACCCTGCCTGAATTGTATTAAGCGGCTGAAGATTCGAACTATCCTCAAGGACAATTCCTAATATCTTGAAGGAGGCTTTTTTAGTAACCTTGGGCATCTTAAAAAATAACCCTCAAGGTTTGATCCCAAAAAGAATAAATTTTGCATAACTTCACTTAATAATTTGATTTTTTAAAGAGTTGGAGATTTAATCGCCGGGGTGACAGAAACACCCTCCTGGCTCCTGCAGCCTTCTTGTTCCTATCCCCCAGCGAAGTATTTGTTAGAGATAAGTTGACTCTCAGTAATTTCCAACTATTGTGCCGGATTTATCCCGTTAAAATTTTGCAATATAACTATCCTGCCGGATTCTCTTGTTCTTTTTTTGAGATTTTTGAATAATTGTGAGATGATGATTGAATAACTTTGATGCAGTGATCGCTGAATAGAATTGATTTTGAAGTGGTGTGTACTGATTTAAGAAGGTTCAAATTTTGTTTAGGAAAAAGAAAAGTGCTTTAAATCAAGTATTAAGTCTTATCTTTTCTTGTAGCCAATTAATAAAAAAATGTTTTGGATACTATATTTATAAAACCTGGTTAAAACACCGGGTTTACAGCTTTGGATAAAAATCAAATTTAGTTAAATAATAAATGCAGTTTTAATTACAGCTTCTTAATCACCATTATAGTTAAATCATCATTCATTTTTGAATTGCCTGCAAATTCATTTACATCATTTACAAGTAAATTAATGAATTCCTGCGGAAGATTTTCAAAGTTGTTTTTTGCAAAATTTATAATTCTTGTCTCTCCGTATTCTTCGTCTTCTTTTCCCATTGCTTCCGATAAACCGTCGGTATAAAGAATTATGCTCTCCCCTTTTTCCATTTTAATTTTCCGGACATTATACTGCATGTTACAAAATAAACCAAGCGGCATAGTTGAAGAATCAATATTAATTATATCGTATTTTTTTAAAACTATCGGTAAACAATGACCTGCGTTTATTAATTCCACTTCTCCATTCGGGTATATTTTACCGCATACTAAAGTAGCAAAATGAGAAAAAGCGGCACCTTCACAAATCAACCTGTTTACCTGTTCAAGCAAAATCTCCAAAGGCATATCAAAAACAGAAAGACTATGGAAGATAGCATGTATCTGTGTCATAAGCATTGATGCTGCTACTCCCTTACCGGTTACATCTGCAAGAACAAACAATAGTTCATCATTACTTAAACTTATTATATCACAATAATCACCGCTAACCGGCCCTGCAGGTAAATATGTATAGCCTATATCCCAAAATTTAGGATTCAGATCTTTTTTTGGTAATAAGGCGTTCTGCATTTTTGAGGCTAATTCCAGATCCATCTCAAGAGTTTTTTGCTGATGATGATCCAAATCTCCAAGGCAAACTTTAACTAAAGGATCAATCATCAATCTGTCTTCTTCGATAGGATCATGACAGACTTCACAGATTCCATAAATACCTTTATCAATTCTTTCAAGTGCAGAATTGACTTCTTTAAGAAGGAATAGCAGGTAATCATTTGATGATTTCAGACCAACAGCTTCTTCCAGTCTTCCTCTTCTGTCCAGAAGCTGTCCTTTCAAATTATTTTCTAATACAGTGTCCATTTTTTATCCTTCACTTATTAAAAATCTTAATCCAAAATATACATCAGAAAAAAATTCGTAGCTCAGATTTCCTCAGAAGGTGTACTTTGGATAAATCTGACATTAATTGAAAAACAAATAACTTCAGGACTGGAACTCTGATCTACAAAAAGTCTATTGCATAATTGGGTTTAATGAAATTTCCGGAATAAGGGTTACTATATCAACCATTTTCTTTACAAATAATTTCCGGGAAAAACAAACAATTTGAATTTGAGCAATGGATAAAATAACAAAGAATAAAAAGTATGACAATTAAAAAATGATAAATGGTAAGAGAATAAATAGTAAGAATAAGCCTCAAAGCAGAAATAATAAACCTTCAAGTTTATATCATTAATCGTAATGAATAAATCTCGAAGGTTTATAATTAACTTACTTACTAATAAGGAAAATCCTTATTTCAGCAGAATCATCTTCTTTGAAGAAGTGAAATTGCCGGTATGTAAAGTATATAAATATACACCGCTGGCAAAGTTTTTCGCATCCCATCTTATGGTGTGATTTCCAGCCGGTAATACCCGGTTTATTAGTTGAGTTACAACCTGACCTATACTGTTATATATTGTCAGCAACACATGTTCACTTTTAACTATCGAGAAGTTTATCAGTGTAGTGGGATTAAACGGATTCGGATAGTTCTGTCTGAGTGAATATGTAACCGGCTGAACTGAATTATTATCATTTACAGATACTGCAGTTCCGACGGATACAACAGGACAATTAACAAAAGCAATAGTTGTATCAAGTATATCTGCTGAAAGTGCAGACATAAAATCATGAACTTTATCAAAATCTGCATTATCATAAACATTTACTGCCCACAAAGGCGAGTAGCCGTCGTCGGCGGGGACTGTCTCTGTAACGTTATGAGCCCGTCCTGTTGAATCTGTTTTAAATCCTGATGCCGGTCCTCCCCCGGTTTCTCCGGGATTTATATTGAACGATACATAAATATCGGATTCCGGAATCATGTTAGATGCATCTGCCATTAATTGCTTTTCTGAAAAATTAAAATAATAAATAATTTTTCCTTTATACCATCCCCATGTTAATCCGCTATCACCGTCATTCAGTCTCATTTCTGCAGTAGAACCCTCAGGTACTACCGGGCAGTTAACCAGCATGTTGGTAGTCTCCATAGGATATCCGGCTTCCTCTATTTCCTGAAAACTTGTAATTGAATTTGCATTATAATTGGGCGGCACCATAACTTTTACAACTTCCCAGAAATCATTGTAGCCGGTATCTCCCGGAACAACATTAACAATATTTTTCTGTTCATTAATCGGAGATAATGTCATATTATTAAATAATACATATATCGGGGCCGGGATTTTGGATTGTACATCAAAATTATAATAAGAGATTTTTTGCCCCAGCGGTCCTAGTCCTTTTGTTATAAAAGGTACCTGGTCAAAATCAATTGGTTCATTTGGTCCCGGGAGATTATTGGAAGTATCTCTGACAAATAAATGAGCAGCGTCCATGCTGAACCTGTCAATTTTTTCGTACTGTGCAACTATAGGGCAATTTACTGTTGCCGCCCCTTCAGCAAGGATATTCACAGTCTGAATCGAAGCCAGATCATGCACTTTATCAAAATCAGAATTGTCATAAATATTTACCATCCACATTGGTGAATATGTATTGTCGATAGGAAGTGTTGCAGCAACATTATGAGTTCTGCCTGTTTTCTCATCCGTTTTAAAACCTGACGGTGGACCTCCTCCCGCTTGACCAGGATTTATATTAAATGAAACATAAATCGGTGATAATGGGATCATATCATCATTATTCGTCATTATCGATTTTTCAAAGAAATTAAAATAATAAACGACTTCACCTCTGTACCACCCTTCGGTTAAACCAAAATCTTTATGGTTCCATCTCATTCTCGCAACTGAACCATCCGGAACTAAGGGACAATTTACCAGCATTGGAGTTTCTTCAATTGTATAGCCTGAATCGACTATCTGCTGATAGCTGATAATAGTGTTTACTACATAATCAGCCGGCACAGTAACTTTCTGAATTTCCCATATATCATTGTATGCAGTATCTCCCGGGATTACATCTACAATATTCATTTGTCCCTGCACAGGAGTGGATTCACCTTCCTTAAATAACACATAAATTGGAGCCGGCACCGTTGGCTGAACATCAAAATTATAATAAGCAATTAATTCTCCGTTAGGTCCTAAGCCCTTAGTAATAAAAGGCGGTTTGTCAAAATCTATCGGTTCATCCGGGCCTGGTAATCCGTTATTATTATCTCTTACAAATAAATGCCCGGCTTCCATACTAAACCTGTCTATATTTGCTTTTTGCGAAGTATCCGGATCAACACCGGATACTACAGAAACAACCGGGCAATTTACATCGGCAATTCCTGAAGCTAGTATGTTCACCGAAAGAATTGATTTTAAATTATACACTTTATTAAAATCAGCGTTATCATAAACATTTACCAACCACATTGGTGAATAATTTTCATCCGAAGGAATAGTGGCGGTTACATTGTGAGTTCTCCCGGTTGCAGGTTCTGCCATGAAACCTGATGCAGGCCCCCCGCCCGATTCACCCGGATTTATGTTAAACGAAACATAAATAGGTGAAACAGGTACCAGGTCATCCTGATTTACCATTAATTGTTTTTCAGAAAAATTAAAATAATAAACTACTTTACCATCATACCACCCTCTCGTTAACCCAGGATCTTCATTTGTTAATCTTAGTTTAGCTGTAGAACTATCCGGTACAATAGGACAATTTACCAGATTTACTGTTTCTTCAACTGTGTAGTCCGAATCTACTATCTGCTGATAACTTGTAACTGTATTAGCAATATAATCTGCGGGAACAGTAACCTTCTGCACCTCCCAAAAATCATTATAAGCAGAATCTCCAGGTATAACATTCACAATATTTAACTGGCCTTCAACAGGTGAGGATTCTCCTTCCCTGAAAAGGACATAAATCGGGGCCGGTTCGGTTGATTGAATATCGAAATTGTAATAAGAGATGTGTTCGCCCCGCGGACCTAATCCCTTGGTGATAAACGGCGCCTGGTCGAAATCGATTGGTATATTCGGGCCCGGAAATCCGTTTGAACCGTCTCTTACAAATAAATGACCGGCTTCTGTACTAAACCTGTCGATACTGACTTTCTGTGCAGTATCCGGATCTACCTGGGCCGAAACCATTGAGAATCCGAATAATAAAGACAGAATAATTAATAAGTATTTTTGTTTAACCATAATAAGCCTCCTTTTTAGTTCAACAAAAAGTTTTCAGCATGAATTGAAAATATTTTTTAAAATTAGAATTGATTCCAATATGCGATTCAAATATCACGGAATTATAACAGTATTATAATTTTTCTTTAAGAATTCGGAATTTATCGGGATGAAGTGATTGTGCTTACAAATGACTTTTCAGATTAAATATTTTTCCAAAATAACCGGCTTTACAACTTAATTACAAGGAATATTCCATTAAATAAAATTTAATTTAATGAAATATTTATTTGAATATTCCTTGATATAATTATTATATTACATAGGATAGTGCTTTTAAAAACTCCGGTATAACTATTTATCAAAAACATATTCGATAATTCTGCTGCTGGTCGGTTGTTTTACCGGGCTCATTTAACAATTTACAGCAATTATAATGATCGGTACATATATTCTTCATTATAAAATACTTGAAAAGCTCGGCGAAGGAGGTATGGGTGCCGTTTATAAAGCCCTCGATACTAAGCTTGACAGGTTTGTTGCTTTAAAATTTCTGCCACCGCAATTTTCGACACTTGCAATAGATAAATACCGGTTTATTACAGAAGCAAAAGCTGCGGCTGCTTTAAACCATCCCAGCATTTCCACCGTACATTCAATTGAAATGACAGATGAAAATATTTTCATTGTTATGGAGTACATTGAAGGAGACCAGCTGAAAGAAAAGATAAGGAAAAATCAGATTTCCATTAAAGATACTGTAAATATTGCTGTCCAGATTGCCGCTGGTTTAGGTGCTGCTCATAAAAAAGGGATCATTCATCGCGATATTAAGTCGTCAAATATAATGATTACCGAAGAAGGCAAAGTAAAAATAATGGATTTCGGATTAGCTAAAATGGATAAGGGTATTCATTCAACCAATGCAGGCATCAGGATGGGAACTACAGTCTACATGTCGCCCGAACAGCTGAAAGGAGAAGAAGTAAATCACCAGACGGATATATGGGCATTCGGTGTTGTACTTTATGAAATGCTAACAGGCAAGGTGCCTTTCTGGAATGAATATGAACAGGCAATTATTTATTTGATTCTTCACCAGGAACCCGAATCCGTTTTAACAATAAAAAAGAATATCCCGGTTTATTTTGATAATATTATTAAAAAATCAATCTGCAAGGATAAACAATCACGGTATCAGAATTTCAACGAGATTATTGATGAATTAGAAAAGAATAATCGGGTTATTAATTTTGAAAATTTAATTGACAGGAAATCAGTTGCAGTTTTACCTTTTGATAATATAAGTCCTGACAAAGACGCAGATTATTTTGCCGAAGGCCTGGCTGAGGAATTAATTGTTGACCTGACAAAACTGAAAAAAATAAAGGTAATACCTCGTACTATTTCGTTCAGGTATAAAAATACGGGGATGAACTTTAAAACTATCGGCAATGAACTGGATGCTTCATATATTGTTACAGGAAGCGTAAGAAAATATAAAGACAAATTAAAGATATCGGTACAGGTTTTGAGCTTGCCTTTTGAAGCGCCTAAGTGGGCTGAAACATATAAAGGAAAGCTTAACGATATTTTTGATATACAGGAAAATATTTCCAAGCAGCTGGTGGAAGCTATATCTGTTAATATTACTCCTAATGAAGAAGATAAATTAATGAGACACAGAACTCATCATGCCGAGGCATTTGATATTTATCTTAAAGCAAGAAATTATCTCTACAGCAGAACAAAAAATAATCTTGAACTTGCAATTGAGCTTTTTCAAAAAGCAATAATTATAGATCCGAAATTCGGTTCTGCATATGCCGGTCTTGGTGAAGCATATGCGGCAATGTACTATGATTTTAATGCTGATGACAAATGGCTTAATAAAGCAATAGAATCTTCTTTTACAGCTTTAATACAGGATCCTGCTTTATCGGAGGCTTATATCGCGCTGGGATTTTCTTATTTCTGTAAAAAATCTGTCTCCGAAGCAATAATTGCAATTAAAAAAGCTCTTGAACTGGATCCTTCTAACTTTATATCCTATTGGATTCTGGGGAGAATTTATCATCAGACTTCGCAGACCATCGAAGCCGTTAAGATGTATCAGAAAGCCATAGATTTGAATCCTGATTTTCATACTGCATATACACATCTCAGAATGTTATATGCACAGCTCGGAGAAAAAGAAAAGCATAATAAACTAATAAAAAAACTATATGAAATTTTTCCGGCTTATTTAAAGAAAAATCCTGATGACGGAAGAACACGTACATATTACGCTAAAGTATTATTTTATATGGGAAAACTGGAAGATGCAAAAAAAGAAGAAAAAAAGGCTCTGCATTTGAACCCGGATGATCCCCTGATGCTTTATAACGCGGCATGTTTTTATTCCCTGATAGGCGAAAAATCACTGGCGCTGGATTGTCTGAAGAATTCTATCCGTTTGGGTTTCGCAAATTATGAGTGGATAAAAATAGACAGTGATTTAAATTCGATTAGAAATGATGCAGAATTTACTGAAATAATAAAATCGTAATGCCGGTTGTAGACCGGATTTCTTTATTCTCCCGTTTACTATTATTCCATCATTAGTCGCAGTCATCTCTAAGCCGGACTAGGCCCCTACCATTTATTAATTAAGACTTTTCAGTTAAAATTTATATCTTTGTAGATTAAAGTATTTGAATTATCATTAACAGGAAAATACAGCAATGAGTATCTTAGTAGATAAAAAAACCCGTTTAGTAGTTCAGGGGATAACCGGTTCCGAAGGTTCATTTCATACTCAGCAAATAATTGAATACGGAACCAAAGTAGTCGCCGGAGTAACACCCGGTAAAGGTGGTACAGATTTCAACGCTGTGCCGATTTATAATACTGTTGAAGAAGCAGTGAAAATTCAGAAAGCCAATACTTCCGTAATCTTTGTTCCTCCCGCATTTGCTGCCGACGCCATACTCGAAGCAGCTTCTTCCGGAATAAAGGTAATTGTGTGTATAACCGAAGGTATTCCCGCCGGTGATATGCTCAGAGTTTATAATTACATCAGGAATAAAGATATAGTATTAATCGGTCCTAATTGCCCCGGTATTATCTCACCGGGTAAAGCTAAGGTTGGAATTATGCCGGGCTTTATACATAAGGCCGGGAGCATTGGTGTTGTATCACGAAGCGGCACCTTAACCTATGAAGCAGTAAAACAATTAACAGATGAAAAGCTGGGTCAATCAACCTGTGTCGGTATAGGCGGGGATCCTATAATCGGTTCAAGGTTTATCAACATTATTAAATTATTTAATGAAGACCCTGGTACTAAAGGGATCGTAATGATTGGTGAAATAGGCGGAAATGCTGAAGAAGAAGCCGCGGAGTATATTAAAAAGAATGTTTCAAAACCGGTTGTGGGATTTATTGCAGGAAGAACAGCACCTCCGGGAAGACGCATGGGACACGCAGGGGCAATAATTTCAGGCGGTAAAGGTACTGCAGTTGAAAAAATGAATGCTATGAAAAAAGCCGGAATTAAAGTAGTAGAAAGTCCTGCGGAAATCGGGTCTGCTATGAAAGCAATTCTGAATAAATTATCGGTACCTTCCAAAGCAAAGTCTAAAAAAAGTGGTACGAAAAAAACTGCAGGTTCTTCTTTGAATAAAACAAAAGTTAAAAATATCTCTTCTTCAAAAAAGAAAACATCGAAGAAAAAAAAATAATAGTTAATAACAGGATTAAAAAATCAGGAGAATAATTTGGGCAACAGAACTTTAGCAATACTTAAACCCGATGCAGTGCGCAAAAATTTAATCGGGCAGATAATTACTAAAATAACGGAAGCAGGATTCAGGGTTAAAGCTTTAAAGATGGTTAAGCTGACAAATGATTCTGCGGGAGGATTTTATGAAGTGCATAAAGAACGTCCTTTTTATAATGATTTAATTAAATATATGACTTCCGGACCCTGTGTCCCGATTGCTTTAGAGAAAGAAAATGCGGTAGCTGATTTTAGAAAGTTAATAGGTGCAACCGATCCGCAAGCTGCCGGGGAAGGAACAATAAGAAAATTATATGCAGAGAATAAACAGGAAAATATTGTTCACGGTTCCGACTCTGATGATAATGCAGCAATAGAAATTGCACATTTTTTTACACGTAAAGAGTTGCTTGAAAATTATGGCTTGTAATTCTGGAAAGGAATAAATTTTAATGAAATATTTTATTGCGTTTTTATTTTTTATAACGCTTGTAAGCTGCAAAGAGAATAATGATAATAAAACTGTAAGCGAGCAAAAAGACAAATCAACAGTTGAAGCTTCGGAAATTAAGTCTACTCCCCTCTTTGAGCCGAATAAAAGTTATGATTTGAATTATAACCTTGATAAAAATAAGACTTATAAATACCGTATCTCAACCACATCATCTGATCATCAGAAAATAATTACATCCGATACAACTTTTGATCAGACAATCGATCAATCAACCGAATATTTGGCCGGATTAAATCTTAAAGATATCGATAAGAATGGCATTCTTGAGGTAGACTGCAATGTATCATCTGTAAAAATAAGCCTGCAGCAGCAGCCCTCTAAAAATTCGATTTCTTATCAATCCGGTGTTACTCCTGATTCTGTGGTTAAACAAAGATTTGCTGAATATGATGCTATAGTAAATAATAAATTTGGTATAAGAATTTCAAAATATGGAGAAATTTCCGATATCTTCAAAGTCGACGATATCCTTAATAAATATTTGAACTTAAAAGGTGCAGCCGATTCGGTTAACGCAACTCAAAAAGATCAAATAAGAATGGAAATGATCGAAGGTATTTTAAAACCATTGGTTATCCAGATTTTCAGGCAGCTTCCTAAGAAATCTATTGGAGTAGATTCAAGCTGGTCATTTTCTCAACCTCCTACCCCGCTCATCGTTTTCAAGAGTGAGAATACAACGACCTACAAATTGACCGGGCTTGAAAAATCCGGGGAGGATAGACTAGCCGTGATTCAGGCAGGATTGATTACAAAAGTAACCGGTGATAATACTCTTACAAAAAACGGAGTCGTTTATAATTTTAATAAGCCTGAAACCAAGGCGGACGGACAAATATATTTTAACCTCTCTCAGGGATTAATACAAAAATCAAAGACATCAACAAAAATTAGTCTTTCATTCTCTATGGAGATGCAGACTCCAAAAGGAAAACAAAAAGGCCATAGAGAAGAAGTAACCACTACTACTAATACAGTTGAATTGCTTTAATAATTATTGACTTTTCAGAAAAAAAATACCCGCTTTGAAAGCAAAAACAAAGCGGGTAATCTATTTCAAAGTAGTCTTTCCAATTAACCTTTGCAGAAAGGTCAAAAAGGAAGGCAAATAAATATAAAAATTCATACTTCTGCATTAAAGCGAATTAATCGTCCGGTATAATAACAAGGATTAAAAGCAAATATAACTTCAGGAGTTCGTCTTTTCCGTTATATTTTAATAATCTCGATAAAATAATTAACCGAAAATATGTATGTTCCAAAATATAACAACACTTTTTTTTGATGCAGTAATGATTACAAATGTATAAAGTAATTATTACTGAAAATCATTTTAGGAAAATTTCATTATGTAATAGTTACGTTTGCTTTTCTGGCATTTCCATTGACAAGGATTATATCAAAATCTTGTTGATAAATATGGGGTTAAAATGAAGAAATTATTGATTGTTTTAGTAGTACCAATTCTTTTTTTATTGGGGTGCAGCGATTCGCTAGTCAATCCTGAAATTTTAAAATCCAATGAAAATAACCATAGAAGCTGGATAACACTTCCCCAAAATCCGGGGATGAATGTTGAGTCTAATTATTATGCCTCTAAAGTAATTGACGGTAATACAGGCGGAAATGTTGAACTGAAAGTAAATTATGTAACCAGAAGTTCCGTTAATGTAATAATAGAAGCTGAAATTGAAGTACCTGCCGGTGCTTATTCAGGAGAAAAGAATATAACAATGATTATTAATAGCACAAATGGTACTGCTGCTTTTTATCCTAGTCCTGAAACTTTTAATAAACCATTGATATTTAACCTGCAGATTAGCGGTGTTGTTCTGAACGGAATTGATCCAAAATCAATAGATTATGTTTACCTTGCTCCCGACGGGTCTTTTGAAAGTATCCAATATAAACATTTGGTGGTAACCAGAGGTATTCTAAGAGTAGATGAAGCATTAATACCACATTTTTCAATATACGGATGGTGCAGATAAATTAATGAAATAGATTAAAGCATAACAAAGGTTATTTATTAAAATAATTCTCCTTAATCATATCAATAGCACTCTAAATTCAAAAAAGAGGAGTATCTACCTCCTCTTTTTCACTATTTCATAATTATAAAGCGGATTATTTATTTGGACGAATCAATTAAATCATCGCGTATAATTGATTGTATTTCCCAAACCTCTTTGATGTGCTTAATAATAATTTTTTCTGCTTCCCTATCATTTTTCAACCTTGAAATTTCCAAATGTTCCCGCAGTTCATTTTCTATTAAATAAAATTTGATAAGGAATTGTTTCCTGGAATGCAATTACCCTCCTTTGTATAAACTTCAAATTTTTAATTATTATGGAATTAATAACCTCCTTAGCCCTCATTACAATATGTAAAAGGAAAATGAGAAATGCAAAAAAAAAGATATTTTTTCTTTATTTACCAAGATAAAAGAAAACCCCTGTAAAGAAAACAGAGGTTATCGTTCTTACTGAAAATTTTATTTTAAATTCAATGAAATGTGGATGACTATTCAAAGAGAATACCTGTTGCTATTTAATGAATTCTTAGCTGTCATTATACTTTTCCGGCTGTTAGTTTTATGCCCGCCCCATAAAATAATGTTATCTTAAATTGCTACTTTATACCCCTTTTCAAGCTATTAAATATATGAAAGATTAATCTTTTATAATCTCCAACCAATCTTTAAGATTTTCAGGTTTAACAACCATTTCAGCAGAACTTTCTATTTTTGAAATTATTGCTTCTCTCGGTCCTTTTTCCCACTCTTCACTTCCGTAAAAAGCATCTTCTGATTTTTGTCTATCTTCTAAACTCTTAAATAATCGAATAACATAGTAAGTGTTTTCATTGTGCAAAGATTTCCCGTGTGCCACAACATTAATTTTCCACTTTTTTAAAAGCGGTAATGATTGAGTAACGTAAACGTTATGAAATTCTTCCCTCATTCCTTCTTTAATATTTAAGATTAATATTTCTATCATTATAATTCCTGATAATATTTGTTAATAATATGACAAATTAATAATAATTACTATAATTTTTTTTGAGGTATAGCGATCTGCAATTAAGTTGCAGCCCAATTTATCCGGTGAAGTTCCGATTTTATCTGAAAGAAAACTTATTTTTATTACTTCTGCTAAAGATTATGCAAACTGTACTTAAACCTGTCCGGCGAAGTTTCTAACGAAGCCGGAAACCGGGGGTGTAAAATGCTGTCAATTTAAATTGCTATTTTAGGTGTTAGTTGATTTTTTTATAACTAAATGCATTGCCTTATCGCTTGAAATATGTTTAGTGCATTTATATCCCAATGATATGAGATTCAAATTCAAAAAAAGATTCTCACCACTTCCTAAAATTATAGGGGATACAGCTAAATGTAATTCATCTACCAATTGAGACTTTAGATATTGACGAATTGTATTAACACCTCCGCCAAGTCTTACATCTTTGCCATTTGCAGAATCAAAAGCTTTTTCAAGAGCTGCATTGATCCCATCCGTTACAAAGTGGAAAGTGGTGCCACCTTCCATCTCAATTGATTCTCGCTCATGAGTAGTTAAGATAAAAACAGGAACATGATATGGTGGATTTTCTCCCCACCATCCTTTCCAATTAACTTTAGGTAAGCCACGATATGGACTAAACATATTACGCCCTAAAATCCAGGCGCCAATATTTTTAAAGCCATTTTCGGCAAATTCATTATCAACTCCTGATGTGCCATTACCCTTTCCTAATACCTTTTGTTGAAAAGTTTTTGTGGGAAAAAACCATTGATGAAGCTCTTCACCCCCAACTCCCAAAGGATTCTCCAGGTTTTGATCTGGTCCTGCACCAAAACCATCGATTGAAACAGAAAAACTTTCAACACGTAATTTTTGCATTTATTGGCCCTCCTAAAAATTTGAATTGAAACCTAACATATTCATTAGACGCAAAAGACATCTATTTTTTATTTTCTAATATGAGAAAAATTTTTCTAATATCAGAAGGCTTTTTATTTTTTACTATTATTATTCCTGAAGTAAAATAAAAATTTTAAGATAAACGCGCTTAACATTAACAAGAACATCAGCTCATTTCACATGCTAAATTAATTATCTCTAAAATAAATTATGATTAATTTGGCGGGCTTTACATGTTCAGCCAGATTTACAACTTGTCTCGATTCTCATCGGTTAGATGTTAATCGGGATAAGGGAAATTATAGTGTATAATGAACAGGGTGTGGATATGTTAGTAATCATTATGAAAGGTGTGCGCCGATGAAGGTTGAGAAAATTAGGAATTTAATATAACTTATTTCCATTATTCATGATCATTCAAACCTCTAAAATAATTAAGAAATATTACGATAATAGCAGAATAACAGGAGAGAAAGATATATGCTTCCACAGAACCGTTTTTTTTGTTATACAATATTCTTGTTGATATTAATTCTTCAAATTTTTTCATCGGATACTTTTTCCCAGAATAATACAGCAACCTTTCTTTATTGGCATCCGTCGGCAAAATATTATTCAATGGGTGGAATAGGAACAGCAGCATCAAATGATATTTATTCATCTTACTACAATCCAGCTGCACTTGTTTTTTCAAAAAGGATAACATTTACAGGTTCATTCGTAAAGCCTTTTCCCTTCTTCGGTAATATTGCTAACTCATTCTTTGGAGTTTCCTTTAATATCGACAGCTCAAATGCGCTTGCTCTGTCATCTGATTTATTCTGGTTAGGTGAGCAGCAAAGGACACTTGCTGATAGTCCGGAACCTTTCGGGGTTTTGGAAAATCTTTTATCTTGGGAGTTAAAACTATCTTATGGGCTTTTATTACGTAAAAACTTTTCTGCAGGTATAAGTTTAGGAATTTTAAAAACTAACTTATCAGATAAAACTGTTGGCATTGAACAAGGTAAAGGCACTTCAACAACAGTTCTTTTTGATGCAGGTATTTTATTAAGGGATATCCTTCAGGGATCAACTGTTCAAATAAACTCTGATAAAAGAAATTATTCATCTTTTTTTAATTGGATTTCCAATATCGGTGAAGATAATAAAAGCAAGGGTGTTTCCCTGGGACTCGATGCATCCAATTTAGGTCCGGATATCTCTTATGTTGATGCGGAACAAAAAGACTCCCCTCCTTCAAAAATTACTTTTGGTATATCTTATATTCCTCTATCTTCTTATCCAGCTGATATTTTAGTCGGTACTGATTTTGAAGAAAGACTAAATGAAAATAATTTTATTGATTATATACATTTTGGTGGTGAAGTACGAATATTTAAAGTATTGGCTTTTCGCGGAGGATATTTTTACGGCACTTCTGAAAATTTGCTGTCATACCCGACTTATGGTCTGGGCATTTGTACTAAATACGTTTCCATCAATGTTGCCCGTTATAATAGATCTTTGGAATCCTCTTGGCATTTTGATTCAATAATATCATTGGAGTTTTAAAAATTATGAAAATCTTATATGCTTTTTTTTTCCTCTTATTGCTAACCTTAAACTTTTCCTGTTCCGATGAAAATAAAATAGCCGCTGCATTTTCCGGTGATAAAGAATTAGGAGAAGGATCAAGTGTTAATTTTCTTCTTGGACAAAATTATCCGAATCCTTTTAATCCATCCACTGTAATAAAATTTACTATTGGAAGAACAATGCAGATTAAATTAGATATTTATAGTGATGATTGGGTCAATGTCCGTACAATTATTGACAGGGAATTTTTGCCGGGAGTTTACATAGTTACATTTAATGCAGAAAATCTTCCAAGCGGGGATTATTTCTATGTTATGACGGGTGATGGTGTAACACAAATTAAAAAAATGAAGCTTGTTAAATAGATGTGATTTTATGCAGGCGGATTTCCGTTTACAATAACGGATGTATATATGATGATGGCTTAAAAAGCTAAGCTAATGGTAAAAATAAAAAAGCTGCGATTATTGCTATTACACGAAAATTACTCGTTCTTATTTACAACATCTGGAAAATGACACTTTTTATACCCAAGATTATAAACATCACAGTTCTATAAAAAAAGTTTACTGACCTTTATTCCCAAACGTACGTTTGGTTTTGTTCTTGAAATATTTCTTTTATTACAATTGTATATTAACAGAGTACTTTGTTAGGTGTAGTTATTTGAGAATAACCATTTTTTTTGTTGCTGTATAAGTTCCCGATATTAATCTGTAAAAATAAGTTCCACTTGAAATATTGCCTGAATTGAAATCGACAGAATAATTACCTATTGGTTTTCTTCCGCTTACTAAAGTTGCAATTTCTTTTCCAAGTACATTGTAAACTTTAATTATAACAAAAGATTCTTTTGGAACTGAATACTGTATTGTTGTTGTTGGATTAAATGGGTTAGGATAATTTTGGCTAAGTAAAAATTGGTGGACTGAGTTTTCATTATCGATGTATATTCCTGTAATTCCACCATCATTAGTAGTGTAATATCTTCCCTCATCTCCAACCAAATAACCTATTGAATCATTAACAATATCTATAGATTCAAATCCAAGATATTCATCTTTGGGTGTTTCATCCATCCAGGTATTACCACCATCTGTAGTCTTAGCGATAAATGAAGGTCCATTATTAGTACCCGTAAACCACCCAATCTTAGAATTTAACATATAAATTTCTCTTAGACTGCAAGCTGTGATATTTGCCGGATTTGTTGAATCAATCCAAGTTTTTCCTCCATCTGTCGTTCTCAGAATAATTGAAGATCCCGGCAATTCCACCGACTGCCCAGCCGCTATCCTGCGTTATAAACTGAATATCCTTCAAAGGAACATCATAAAAACCAGAGGCAGTACTATCTTGAAATGTCCAATTATACCCACCATCTATGGTATGAAATATCTCTCCTTTATACAGTGCTGCCCAGCCTTCGAGGGAATCTATGAAACTTACTTTCTCAAAATCCCAACCATCCTTTACCAAATAATCATTAAATATTTTTGTCCAGGTTTTTCCTTTGTCAATACTTTTGTAGACACTTTCACTATCATTCGAACCGCCTGCTGCGAAAACTAAATTAGGATTAATAAAACTAAAACTTACTATATCTTTTATTGTACTATCGGCAGTGTACCAGCTATTTCCACCGTCAATTGTTCTTCTAATACCTCTATCATAATCAAAGTATATTACATTTTCTTCATCAAATGCATAAAGCCCTCTCCAAACAGAAAAAACGCTATCCTTCGCTGACCAGGTATTACCTCCGTCTGTAGTCTTAAAGATATGTTCTGAACCAAGTATCCATCCGGTTTCCGGTGAAACAAATCTTACAACAAAAAGGTTTTCATTGGAAGGAAAAGACCGTTTTATCCATTGAGCATTTATTGAAACATAGAAAAGAATTAAAAAAGGAATTATCCATTTAGAAATTTTAATGATATTCATCTCACTCCTCCTTGCTTCTTAAAATACAATTAAAATTAAATATCATCTAAAAATTATATCAAAAAAAGTGAGTTTTTAAGTCTTAGTTTTTTGTATCATCTTTTAGTTTAGCTATAATGTTTTGAGTTTGTAACCAAATTAAACCTAAAATTTATCATTTTTTTATTTTTGTACCTTGATGAAATATCATTACATATCTTTCATTTTTTTTCAACCATATTGAACTTCTTAGTGAATAAAATTTTTCGCCGTCTTCTTCTCTTAAACTTTTGTATGTTGCTAAAAAATAATCCCTTCCTAAATCTTTTAATTTAAAGTTTGTAAGTGACAATTGTGGATTAGATTCTTCTTGTAATGATTTTATTATTTCTTTCTTTGTGAATATCATTCCAGAACTTCCAAACTCAATAAAATCCTCTGCTAAAATTTTGGAAAGGTCTGAAACTGATTTTCTTATATCTGGCTTTAAAAGCAATTCTTCTAAATTTTTTATTTCTTTCTCAATCGATTTAATATTTTTCATATTTTACTTTACTTTTATTTAACTTAATTGTGAAAGGAATGATACAGATGAACTTTTTTTAATATACCAATTTATTATGCTATATTCGATTCATAATTAACTTTGATATTGTATTTCCCAGTTTATAGTATCCTATCAATATATTTCCATTTTCTTCTAATTTAAAAGTTAATGTTGCATTATTATCGAGTGTAAACTTAATTATTCCTTCTGGTTCCACTTCAGCAATTTTTCTTACCCAGCCTTTTTTAAAATATCCATTCGGATGAGTACCCCAAGAATAAATTATAGAAGCTTCAGCCGAATCTATCTTTTCCACAACTAATTGATCAGCAATGCTGTAATCACCGCGACCATACCAATGACCTGATAGTTTAGCAATTGAATTACTTAAATAAATCTGGGGTTTAATGATTTTAAACTCCTCACCTATTGGAGCTTCTTTTTTAATTTTTTCAAAATTATATTTGAAATTTTCATCAATAGCAGGCAATATATATCTATAAATTATTTCATTATTAGGAGTCCACGTAATATAATTTCCTCCTGAAATTACTACAACAACATCTAAATCCGGAAATACAATAATATTCTGCCCTCCCCAGCCTTCTGCAGCAAATGAATTGAATGAAGTATTGCCAAGTTCATATTTTTTTATCCACCACTGATAACCATAACCATCATTGCTATTAAAGTGAACGTATGGTTTAGTGGATTCTTCTATCCATTTAGGTGAAACTATATTGTTTGATTTCCAGGTACCCTTGTTTAACATCAGATATCCTATTTTTGCCATATCTCTTGGTCTTAATTTTAAATCGCCGGAAGCATATACCATATCCGGATTAATATGCATCCATTCGTACTGGGTGATTCTAAGCGGGTCGAATAAATATTTTTTTGCAAATCCATCTAATTTAATTCGGGAAGTTCCTTGAATTATCTTACCAAGCAGATTTGTATTGCCGCCGTTGTAATAGTAATTAGTGCCTGGCGGGTGAATAATAGGTTTGGACAGAATGTACTTAACGGGATCCTGTACAATAAACAATTGAATAATATCATTTTCAACTTCACTATAAAAAATATCCTGCTCATTCCACTTTAGTCCTGAAGTCATGGTTAATAAATGCCATAAAGTAATTTGATCTTTTAAGCTGTCATTTAAAGAAGAATATTCAGGGAAAAAATTAAAAACTTTGGTATTAACACTATCAATAAATCCTTTATCCAGTGCTATCCCGAATAAAATTGATGTAATACTTTTTGTTACGGAAGCTAAGTTGTGAATTGTATTTTGATTAAACTCAGTAAAATCTCCTTTAAAATCTTTAGCATTATATTTGAATTTATACCCGGGGAAGTATTGCTCAAAAACAAGTTTGCCTTCTTTCACAATAACAATGCTATGAATATTTTCCAGAGTGCCATCATAAATCTTATCCACCATATTTTGCAGTTTGGTTGAGTCAATACTAACATATTTAAGACTTGTAATCTTCCATCCGTCATCAGTTTCAACTGGTGATATGATTTTAGATGTATTATGGTTTATGTCTTTTTCTTGACAATGTAATGAACATAACATAACCAACATAAAATAGAAAATATTCTTTTTCATTTTTTGCCTATTTGTATATCTAAATAAATGTGGATAGATATGAATAAATAAAAAATGTTTTAACTTTTGATGAAATAATTATTATTTCCATCTATTATGATAATGAGTGTTAAATTACAACTCAAAATCATAGTGCAGTATTGCAACAGTTAAGCCAAGATTTTTGAAATTCATACAACATATATTATATATGGAATATTTAATATGGTTAGTGTAGTTTTAGAATTATTGCCCCTATATCTAATATCCCTGAAAACTATAAATCAAAAATATATTTTAAGAAACAGAATCGCAAAAATATTTTACTTAATCCATTCTACAAGGGAATAAAATTTTAAACCCAATTAACATAAAAAAGAACATCAGTTCACGCCACGCCAAATTACTTTAATACTTAAGAAATTCTATTATTGTTTAATCAGGCGGGCTTTACATTATCAGCCAGATTTATAATAATATCATTAAAGGACTTTTAGGTTTGCTATTAATTTCATTTCTTGAATTACATTGAGTTTGAGAGAAGAACTAGCTTTAATCCAATGAAACAGTTGTCATTTTTGTTCTCAGGTCATTCCCTTTCTTAACAGTGTAAACACCTATTAAAATTATAATTGCTCCAATTATTATAGTATAATTAAGTTGTTCATCCAGTATCAGCCACCCCAGGAACAATGCGATAATCGGGTTTACATAAGCATAAGTGGAGACGAAAGAAACCGGTAAATTTGCAACCGCATACATGTATGAACCGTACGCAATAAAGGATCCAAATACGAGCAGGTACAAGAATGACAATACACCGTTTTGAGTGAAATGAAGGTATGAAGATTCGCCGATAATGAAACCAAGCAAAGATAAACCGATTCCGGCAATGGTCATTTGTACAGCAGCTCCCATTAACGGATGAACAGAAACTTTTTTATACTTTGAATAAAGTGTTCCGGATGACCAGCAAAATATGCAAAACATCAAGCCCAGAATTCCTACCATGTACTGTATGTTCAGTATAGCCGCAAGGTTACTTCCAAAAATTAAAGTTACACCTGCCAGGCCGAGCAGCACGCCGATTACTATTTTTAAATTCAATCTGGGTCCGTTTGGTAATAAAGATTCAATCCCCACAATCCATAAAGGATCTGTTGATATCAACAATGCAGTCAAGCCGCTTGGTACCCACTGTTCTGCAAAAACAACAAGACCGTTGCCAAAGCCAAGTAATAAAATTCCAACAACGGCGAGATGTTTAATATCTTTTAATGTTGGAAGTTTGTATCCGCGCAATTTTAGAATTATAATTAGAATAGGTCCGGCAATTAACCAGCGCAATCCTGCAAACAGAACGGGCGGAAAATCATGTACACCTATCCTGATTGCAAGATAGGTTGTTCCCCAGATAAGGCAGATCGCTGCCCATGCTAAATAAGCTCTGAAATTTTCTTTTGGCACGGCTTTGTAATATTTGAAAAGTCAAAGATAATTAAATTACATGACAAAAAATCAGTTTACTGGTAAAAGTTAGTTGCCTTTAATAACGGATATTTTTGTACTTTTTATATATAAAGACCGGAGATTAGAGAGAAGTAGATCACCTGCTTATAATTACTGCTCTTATAAGAATTCATAAAACCACTTCACATAAACAATAAAATCAGTTCACCCTGTAATTGCCAGCCGGCAGTTTATCATCGCTCCATTCAGCCGGCTCGTCTATTTCGCCTAATTCATCAACGCTCAATGCCGGTTCCGATAATTTTCTCAATAAATATTTGTATGATATTCTTCACCAGCAGGATCGAAAGTCGGATCTGTTAGAAAACGAAATACATTTATTTCAATTAATAAAGTTGCTCCATTTATGTATGTAAATTTCAATAATTCATTTCTCATAATTAATTCTCTAGATCATTTGCAAATATGAATAGCGGTAAAGCAAATATTTTCTAATCAGGCAGCTCTTCACATAAGAAGCCATAACTCTTTATTTTGCTCACTATATCATTCGCTTCAATTTTATTTCCTACTAGCCTAACAACTTTATCCCTATCATCGAGATCTATTGTACATTCATCAATTCTGTAATATCCTTTCAGCCTTTTTTTTACAGTTCTGAAATCATACCTGGAATTTATATCAGTTTTTAATATTAACATTTCCATTTTATACCTCTTTCAGTTAAATCAAACTTGAAAATATTTTCATCGGAATAATTTAATTCTTTTCGTAAGATAATTGTTTGATAATTTTCTAATAACCGGGAATTATCAATCGAACCATGATGATGTATTTGCTTCCAAATTCCGTTGAGCTTTTTGAATATGCGGCTTGTTCTAATATTTAATTTAATTGTCTGGCCGCCTATGATCAGGCTGCCTCTTTCCCAGCCGACTGCAAAAAACATTTCTTCAGTTTCATTAATTGAGTAGTCATAAAATTCAACATAAATCTTACCTGAACCATTAAATATTTTTTCATAAGGATTTAATCTCATTCCATCCGCGTTTTATACAGCCCAGCAGATTATTAATTGAGATTTCATTTGACTGCAGCCAGTTTTTTTTCATCACATTAATATCTCTATTATTATTAAATGCGAAATAAAATTGGGCTAAAGCTTCCAAGCCATGAACTTCGCATCAAAAGTTAACGGCATGAAGGTATGCTGCAACGACCAGGCAAACGCAACAATTAATCAAAAACTATATCAATTTCAAGTTCTTTCCATGGAAGATTACCTGGATCTTTTTGATTAAAAACTTGGATAATCTTCACATCAACTGATAAGGAGTTGTTGGTATAATTTACTTCCTTATCGTAACGCCCATAAACTGAGTCATACTTTAATAAATAAGCTAAACTTTCAGGCGGAACAAGATAATTAATCGCGATCGGTTCAAGATCATTATTTTCAAATAGTATTTTAAATGCTGCCCTGCCAATCCTTCCTAAACCATTTATTGCTGCTCTAGCTATGTTTCTTTTATTTATTAAATAAAATAATTTATCTGAATTATCCGTTACTCAACCAGTTTTGTATTTCAGCCTTAAACCCCTTTTTATAATTATCATAAGCTGGATGCCAGCTCAATTCTTTTTTTGCTTTATTATTACTGCATCTATTTGAGGTGAGCATATATTCTACAATACCTTCCCCGACGGCTTCCTTAGCTGCAGAAACAGAAATGCTGCCCGGCTTTTCTGCACCTAATTCTTCTGCCAGAAAGGATATTAAATTTTTATATAAAACCGGTTCATCATCACAAATATTAAAAGTTCCGACTTTATTATTCCCGGCATTATTTACTGCTTTCATTACTGCATCCGCGGCATCATCTACATTTATAAGATTCCAATAGACATTACCGTCTCCAACTATATGATACTTTCCTTTTTTAATCATATCTAATGTTGATGCTGTGATTGATGAATCATAACTGTAAAATGTACCAAAACGGAGGATTATTGCGGGCAATCTATAATTTTTAATTGCATCATTTATGATTTTTTCCATTTCGGCTGCTGATTCAGCACTTGAAGGTAATTCAGAAGAAATTTTCGTTTTCTCATCTACCCAGTACCCATTTTGATTTCCATACAATGCTGTAATGCTTTCTTGAACATATAATTTGCAATTATTTTGTATTGCTGCTTCAATAAGATTTTTTGTACCATCGATTCTAATACGGTCATTCAGATCCCAATCAGCCTCTTTGCTTGGTGCTTGAGTGGGGATTGCAGTAGCCAAATGCAGAATAACATCACAATCAAAGGAAGCAGATACCAAGCTATTTTTGTCGAATAAATTACCATGACGCGGTTCTGCACCTAATTGATTTATAATTTGATCATTTTTATCTGATCTGCTTAATCCAACAACATGATGACCGGATGAAATTAAACTCTGAATTACTCTTCTTCCCAGAACACCAGTTGCTCCTGCAGAAAATATTTTCATGATATATTCACCTTATCCTTTTTTTACATATTTATTTAAAATGAATTATTTAAATAAAGCCGATCAACAAAAAGAAAACTGTTAAAACAGTTATCATTTAGGTCTTTTGCTCTCATTAACATTGGGATTACTCCCGATGTTAATGAAAAAGAAAAAAATATTTATAACCGTGTCAAAGGTTTTATTTAAAGATGTCAAATTAAATAACTTTATTAAATCTTTGATAAACAAATTTAATTTTGGAGTTCAATTTTTTATTGTAAATTTTAGACATTTCATTTTCCATAACATTAATCACAGCTAAAAATTTAATCACAATTAAACTAATTGTTATGTCCTGCAGATGTTATAACTATCTGCAGGACCTTTATAAACTTAGTTAGAGATAGAGAAAGCATAAGAGATACCGCCGCCGAAGCTTACGGAATTAAATTCCTGGCTTTCTAATCCGGAATCACCAATTTTCTTAAATCAATTAGTACATTTTCCACGAATATATTTAGTATTGGATTTACAGCATCACATTCCGGTGTTTGTGGTATATATGGGAAATGTCATGATTTGAAATCCAGCAGCACTCTGCCATTTTCAATATCGACTGGCACAGAAACCTGCTCGTGTACAATAAGCCAGTTGCCGTTTATCTTCCGGAAACATGCCGTGTATCGAACCCAATAACCAATCTGTTGACCGTTCTTCATTTTTCCGCTCAACCGGTTGTAACTATAGGCAAATGCAACATCACTGCCTATGGTGATAGTGAGGTCCCGAATCTCATAATTCAAGGGAGGCTCTATCATAGAGAAAACATTTACCCACGCTTTCCTCTTCGCCTCCGTTCCCAGGTACGTCCCCTCGACATCGAAAGACACGATGTCCGGAGAATAAATCGACATCAAGCCCTCTAGATCCATATTGCATAATGCTTTTACATGATCTTCTATTTGCCGCTGTATATCAGTTTCATCAATCGCATTTTGTAATTTGTAACTTTTTCCATTATTCATTGTTTGTTGTTCCATTTTTCAATCTTTATCATTTTTACTGAATATTTTATTTATACTATAATCACAAGTAAGACTACAAGAATTGGACATCTCTAAACTCTAATTGATCTTCTTTTCGGCTTTAAGTACTTCACCGATATTAGCATTGTTTTTTAATGGAATAAATCCAAGGATTACCGAAGCTATTAATGTAACGATCGAACCTGTCAAAGAAGGTTTTACCGTCATTAAAAAAATTATGCCCAGGAAAACAGCTGTTCTAATTTTAAGTGAAAGTATTAATGCGTTGTTATTCAAATGTGATCTCAATTCCGGTGAAATATTATTTTCGCTTGATCCAGCCTGCATTTTTCCAAACAACTGCTGTCATATAAATTCCCGGAATAAGAATAAGGGAAATAGTCAGGCCATCTTTTTGCCTGGTTATTCCTACAGAAGAAATGACCGTATCGCAGCCTTCACAGCAGCCTTTAATAGATTCAGGATTTGTTATTTCAGCATTCAAAACTTCATCGGCATCAATATTCTTCTACTTTAGCTTTTTAGAATTGCGAACCAGTACTCTAACATGGAAGTCTCCTAATTTAAGTTCTCTAAATATGTAGCATCCTAAATACCCTGTAGCTCCTGCCAACAATATTTTTCTATTTGATTTCATTTATACTCTATTGCAGAATTGGTGAATTATTTCGTTCTTGAGATGCCGAAATAAGTTCACCATATCCAGTACTCGAATATTCTTTAAGCTTTATATTATCAGTCATATACTTTTTAACAAACCACTTAGCAAGGAAAGAGGACAACATCACATTGGTAAAGTAGTGGCGAATCCAGATAGAAAAACTGTTTTTAGGAACTAACGAATGCGCAAAGCTTTTTGCTACATTTTGCTTATACTCAATAAAAGGTTTGAAAATTGTTTCATATCGCTTGAATGCCTCTTCATAATTTCCGTCTGCTTCCTTTAGTTCACCTGCAAGAATATAAGCAGCTACCATTGCAAGTGAAGAACCCTGCCCGGCTAATAATGATGGGGCAGAGGCTGCATCTCCAAGTAAAGTTACTCTCCCTTTTGACCAATATGGCATTCTAATTTGACTTACAGAGTCAAAATAAAAATCATCTGCATAATCTAATCTTTTGAGCAAAGAATGATTTTCCCATTCCACATCTCTGAATTTATTACGGAGAATTTGCTTTTGTCTATCTACATCGTGATGTTCATATTCCAGTTTCTGATCTGATGAGAAAACAAATAACGCAGTCAGTTCATTTTCATTAATCGAATAAATATCTATTTGTTTCCCGGGCACGGTATAGCTAAAATATGAATTATCCTTTTTTATCGGATTATTAATTGGTAAATAATTATTAATTGTGAAAGCAGCCGCATAATAACCGAAATACTTTTCAAAATTCGTTTCATCACCAAATACTCGATTCCTTACATTAGAATGCAGTCCATCTGCTCCGACAACCAAATCAAAAGAACGTACTTTGCCGCTTCTAAATGTTACAAGAACACTATCTACGTTTTGCTCAATCTTACTTATTGAATCTCCGAAAATAAATTCAATATACTTATCAAGATGGTTATAAATTGCCTTTGACAGATCGCTTCTGAATAAATTCAAATACCGGTGATCCAATAAACTTCTCATTCTAAAAGAATTTAGTGACCCCTTTCTTTTGCCATTTTTATCGACAAATACCAGTTCTTTAATTTTAAAATCTGCAATTTTGAGATCCGGAAGTATTCCCATCTTTTCTGCTACATCAAAACCGGCACCAACAAAATCGATGGCATATCCACCTTCTCTCAAGGCGGGTGCTTGTTCAACTATTGCGGGATTGAATCCGTATTTTTTTAACCAATATGCAAGAGCAGTTCCTGCTATACCGGCTCCGGATATTAAAATATTTTTATTATACATTTTCTTGATTCCTTCCATATTATTTCTAATACATTTTAATCAATTATCTAATCCAACATGATTCTGAAATCGATATACTAATTTAGCTCTGCAATAGAATTTAGTATTGTAAATTTTAGACAGCTGTTTTTAATAACATTACTTTAGATCGTTGGGATTAAGGATGTGTTCTACTATAATAATCAGACTGGTCAGCTATTATGAAGCGTACAGTATCAAAACTGTTAAGAAATTCTTGAGGAGTTAAGCCTGTAAAATATTCAAATTCTTTAATAAAGTGTGATTGGTCAAAATAGGAATTATCATATGCCAGTTCTGAAAAAGTTTTGAAATCTTTATTATGTATGCTCTTAAGAACATGATTAAATCTAATAATCCTGTTCAAATATTTTGGTGTAAATCCTATCTCTTTCAAAAATATTCTTTCTATTTTCTTATATGAAAAACCCGTAGCAGAGCGCAATTGATCAATTGAAACAACATCATTGGATTTAAGTATGTTTGACATATTTAAACCGGTGAAAGGAGTTTCATTATTGTTTGAAGATATCCTGTTTAACAGGAATGATTCGATAATTCTAATTTTGTCAAGAGGATTTTTAGTTTCATAAACTTTTTCTTCTATTTCACGGATTACATTGCCGAACAATTGTTCCAAATTAAAAAAAGAGTCGGAAAATTCTTTTGCTGGAATTTTTAAAAAGGGATATAAACCGCCTGGTCTGAATTTAATTCCCAGTACATTTATTAATCCTCTTTCCGCAAAATATGTATTGATTTTTTTACCCCCGATAATATGAGCTTTTGAAATAGTGGTAAAGTTTTCATTATTCATTTTAATATTATATTCTGCATCAAATAGAAATAAAATATAGATGCATCCATCCTGAATAATTTTAGCAGAATGATTAATAGGGCTGCTACTTTTAGATATCCAATAATAATGAATAAATCTTTTCAGTCTATTTTGAGGAAAGATTTTCCTAAAAGATGAAATAAAATTATCCATTCTGCTGTCAATCATCATATCGTTGATAATAACAAAATGTTTATGAGCATTAATCCTTTCAGATTGCTTTAAAATTTCTTTCATCTTAAGATAAAATCGTTTTTAGAATAATATTTTAGTTAAAATTAATAATATAAGCAGTATATTGAATCGCTATAACTTATTTGTGTGAGTTCAAATACAATTTGAAAGGTATACGCTCGAGAATTCAGAGGAGCAATTGATTCCGATATTACTTATTAGCTTTTTATATAATATTTCAGTTAAAAAATATAAACCCCGATTGAAATTCGGGGTCATTAATTCTATAAATTTTTTGTTTTTATTTAATAATTATTGATTTTTACCCTCCAAATTATTCTCCTTTAAATTGATTATTGTTTAATTTGGGGGGCTTTACATGATCAGCCAGATTTACACCTGTCCGCCTCTGGAGAAACCTGTCCCGATTCCTATCGTTTCAATTGTCATCGGGATAAGAGAAATTATAGTACATCAAGAATAGGGGTAAAATATTGATTTAACTGTAAATAAACATTATGAGGTGTGCACCGATGAGGATTGAGAGTATTGTATATATTAGCTGGACAGGATATGGGCATCTCAAAAACTAATTAATAATATCTCCTTTGTTATTGGCCAACTTTTCGCGCCATTTATGGGGTTCCTCAGGTGTTTGTCGAGCCCAATCCGTCGCTTCGCCAACAATTTTTAATGGTGCTTGAGAGCGATATGAGCGTGTCGGATTGCCCGGAAATTTTTTGTCTGTAACATTCGGGTCATTCTCAAAACTCCCTGTCGGTTCAACGATATAAACACGTTCACGTCCATCGCCTTTAGCTAATGCAGCAGCAAGCCCTGCCCCATTAACCAGGGCCGTGAAATAAATGTGGTTCATTTTAAGTTCAGGTTTGTAATTAGAACTGCCCCCTGCTGTCAGCAAATCGCCAACATGCAAATCTGCTTTCGTCCCATGATAAAACGGACCTTTGTCAGACGGTTTATCCTTAAATGAAGTAGCTAATTCATAATTCTTTTTTGCCTGATCAAAGTCACTTAAATCTTCATAGCATTTGGCAATATTTAAATATAGAGAAGGGAAAGCGCTTTTAACGGCGTCGTTATTTATTTTTAATGCAAACTGCAAAGACATTTCGCGCCATTTTAATTTGCCGGAATCACTTTTTTGATGTCGGGCTACATAATGAGCTGCAAGAAATTTTTCAAAATCGTTTGTCGCTTCGTTCCATGCTTGAATGAACATTTTACCAGCTTCTTCAGGCTTGCCTTTTTCTTCCAGGCTCATACCTTGAAGGCAGCGTTTAACAACATTGTTGTTTGGGTTGAATTCCATTTTCTAATTATTTCGTCTGTTTATTATTACAATTCATTACTGCTATGTTGTCAAAGGGTCATGATCTTGCAACGGTGTCAAAACGTGTGGATCATTCAGAGGTTGAAACAACAGCAAGATACTACACTGCTGTACAGGTTGAAGAGTTCAGAAAGAGGATGAATTCTGAAAAACCTTACGCCAGGCTGATCAAAGGGTCAAAAAGCAAGTCCCCATAAGTTATTGGAATAAAAGGGACTTACACCTTGTCGGAACGGTGGGATTTGAACCCACGACCACCTGAACCCCATTCAGGCTGCAGTGTCTAATTTCCTTACTTTTTTTACCAATTTCAAAACTTTCTTCTTTCCTGTGCCTAAAAGTGTGCCCAAATTTGTTAGCCTATTTACTTCATTTCCCATCCTCCTTAGTTCGGCATTTGCATAGTGTTTGAAAGTTGTTTTTATATTCTTGTGCCTGCTTAAAGTCTTGGCATCATATATACTTATTTTACTATTAAGCAATTTTGTTATATAAGTTTTTCTTAAAGTATGTAGAGAATATTTTTCCAAGTGCTCATCTTTCAATAATTTCTTAAAGAAATGCAATGAATGTCTTGATTTATAATTGAATAATTTCCCTTCATAATCTTTCCAATAAGTTAAAATAAATTCTTTTAAAATGGGATATAAAGGGATCCTATCATTTCTATCTTCTTTTTCATTTTTGAAATTTATAATATCTTCATCAAAGTCAATATCCGAAAAAGATAAATTTATCATTTCACTAACTCTTAATCCTGTTATTAAGAGCATAGCTATTATTTTGTAATGTTCAATGTTTTTCTTTTTTAATTTAGCTAGAATATTTTTTATTGATTTATCTGAAAATGTAATTACTTCATTTATTTGTATTTCTTTGTGTTCGAATGGATTCTTTTCAATATATCCTTTGTCTCGAAAGAAATTAAATATTACAAGGAGCTGATTATTATAACTTGCAATTGTATTTCTTGAGATCAACTTTTTTGATTTGGTTTTTTCATATTTTACACTATCATAATATATCTTAATAGTTTCAGCATCAATCTCGGATATTTTCATATCCCCCATCACTTTAATAAACTTTTTAACAGCTAACTCATAACATTCTCTTGTTGATTCCTTTTTATCACTCTTGGTATCCAGGAATTCATCCAAACCTTTTAATACAGTAATGTTTTGTGTTTTCTCTCTTTTCTTTTTTTCCACATGTACCCCTGCCTCAAGCTCATATTCAATCTTTTTTTTTCTCCAGTTCAGCTTTCTTTTTGTTTTCTCGATTGGCCTTTAAATGAAGCGTTTTCCGATGACGTTTTCTTACTTCGTCATAGTAATCAATATATAACCACCCCTCCCGGGTTCTCACTTTAGCCATTTCATACTCCCTAATTTGTTGTTGTGATATGTAGTTTTATATTTTCGCGGCGGATCAGGTAAGCGTTATTTTTTTTCTTTTAAATTGTTCTTTCATTACTAATTCATAAGATTTGATTAAATTATCTTTCTGCACTAATAATGCTTCTAGTTCTTTAATTCTTTTTTCAGCATTTTTAAGATAATATTCAATATTATCTTTTTTCTTCCCCTCCTCATCAAGCATCAGGGAATCAATATCAATACCTCCTTTTTTTAATATTGAGAGAAAAGATGATGATTGGGATCTTATGCCTCTTGAAACTTGTCCCTCACTTAATCCCATTTTAGCAGCAAATTTAACTTGTGTCCCGTATTTGTCTGTTATTGCTTCTTTTAATCTTGATTCATTTATTTTCATATAATTAGCATTTCTTGCAAGATATTAGCAAATCTTGCATTAAATTCGCAATTAATGTATTTTATTATTAGTAAATATTTTGTTTGTTACATTTGTACAATATTACACATTATTGATGGAAATTGCAAATAATCCGGCATTATCTATAAAAAAAACCTCACGTATGCTTGAAGTAAGCCCTTCCTATGTTTCTTATTTGTTAGCTGAGGGTGAACTTGATTTCTTTCTACCGCCAGGTAAAAAACACAGGAAGGTTACTTTGGAATCAATTAATAAATTTATTGAGAGATATACATATAATAACAAAATGAAAGATGAAGAATGAAAACAGTACGCAATTCAAAGAAAACAACTCCCAAAATGTCCGGGGTTATTCATATTGATCCGGAAGTTCACAAGCAATTGAAAATTTATTGTGCTACTTATGGACCTAATTTAGGTGAATTTGCGACTAAAGAATTAATGGAATCTTTAAAAGAAAAAAGGGGTTAAATTTTAAGGGAGAAATTGTGGATACTTTTAGTTTACTTACAGCAGGATTATCACTTAGCTTCATTTCAGGGTTTATGTTTGCCCGCCATCTTTATTTAAGCAATTTTGATAAAAGAATTTCAGCAGACAAGGAAGTAATATCTTCGCTCAAGCAAAAGCATCTTTCAATTTTTCAAAGGAATAATTTTCTGGAGCAGAAGTTAAAGCAGCTGCAGCCTAACCTTATTTCGCTGGAATCATTTTTCGAAAAAATGATAGTATCAAAAAATGGAAAAGGAATATTACGTATTACCCGCATTACGTTGACAGCCATAACCATTGGAAATTTAAATTGCTCCGCTCCCTCTTGGGCTGGGAAGCAGAGGGTAAATTCTGGGCGTTAAATAATATGATTGCTGCCAGTGAGAACTGCGTTCTTAAATTGTCAAAGAAACAAATCCGAGCAGCTGTAATGAACGACCTTTCACTTTCATCAGAACAATTTGAAAGGTTTATAACAATCCTTACGCACGAATGCGAATTAATAGTTAACCTGGACGGATGCATCACAACCGATATAGTATGTGATTCACTGCAGCTTGTCATGAAGGATCGTGAGGAATCACGGAAACGTAAGCAAAAAGAAAAAGAAATAACCAATACAAAAATTTTCAGTATTTAATTCATGGATAAAAAAATCAATAGACAGATAAACAGCAAATTCTTCAGACTTGAGCACTTCGGCTTTAAGGTTTTCAACTTTAACAAGAATGCACTTTCCTTTGGCTTGAAGCACTTTGTCAATCATATTATTGTTTCTAAAAAATATCTGATTTTTATTGAGATCAATCCCGAAAAAGAAATTTTATCTGATGAGAAAAGAGAGCTCCAGTTGTTTTTATCTCATCTAAGTTCTTTTAAACAAATCACTTCACTTTCGGATTATCAGGAATATTAAAGATTGCGAAAGACTGACAGAACTGTTGATTAAAAAAATATTATAAGGGTGTAAATTGGGAAAGCTTGAGAACTATAACCAGCTGCTCAACTGTCTAAAGTACGGAAAGAATAATGCAGTCAGGGCAAAACATTTAGCAGGGAATTTCGAAGTAACGAACCTGCTTGAATTTAAACGGAAGGTAAGGACACTTGCACATGCAGCCCGTTTCAACGGACACTGGCTGATAGGTGATAATAATGGATATTACCTGGCAGTTACCAGATTGGAATGGGAATCATATAAAAAGCAGCGACTGCTTGCAATCAACAATGAGCTCAAAGCAATTGCAAACTGCGATAATATTTCATTTTCCGATTTAATTAAAACTGTTTATGGTATAACACCCACAGATAAAAATTATGAATTATTTTGAAAAAATATATTTTGTTTTTATAATTGTAATAATCGGATTTTTATATACTTAATTCTAAACCCCAATAAAAATCAGGAGCGAGAAGAAAAATGTTTAGTGATTTCCAGGATCTATATTCCGATCCCATACACGAAAAACTGTTTCCGTTTTATCGTAATCTTGAAACTGCAGTGGATCTTTACTTCGAATCATCGGAAAGCTGCAAACATTTATATATGGATAAAGTTATCACGGCACATATAGCCCTCAAAGGTGCACGGTCTGTTTTGGAAGAGCCAGGGGAAAAGAAAATATAGGTAGACTTCTCTTTGTATCCCGGTGAGGGTAGTATGACCGGGAATTATTTTTTGTGAATAAAATATTTACTTTTCAATTTATGGCTTATTAAATCAGCCTGTGTTGGAGAGGTGCGTAATTTTATCATCTCTATAAATTTGCAGATGAATAAATATGCTTTTTTGTGAAAATAAATTAGCACTCTTTTAAAACTGGAATTAATCCGCTGAAAATCCTTCTCTCAGTTTCATTATACTTATCCACAAATTTTTATCCTTAAATGATCAGATATTGTATACTTTTCTATACAAAACCAAGCTGAAAATTTGAGTTCGGCCGAACTTTGCGAAAGTTCGGGTGAACTTTCGGGCGAACTGAACAACATAGAGAAAGAGAGAAAGAAAGAGAGATTAGGAGGGTAATGTGGATATGTGGATAGCTGTTTTTTGCAGCAAAATGAAATGAAAGGAAGGACAAAAATAAACGGTAAATACACAGGCTGTAACTTTCTCTGGTCCTGTTCATTTCAAGCGCTTAATTCCGATTTTTACAGTCAAAAACTAATAATTACGAATCATAAACAAAACTATATATTCATTTGATAATGATTTATAAAGTACCTATCTGAGCCAGCTGGTCATCTATAAAAATGTACCAAAGTCGGTTATCTTTTTTCATAGAATATTCAGAATTGTCAATAGAAATAGTTAAGGGACTGCTTTTAGTAAATGTTATTATATGTCCGGAGAAGTTTAGTGTATCATTTGAGACTTTCAAATTGTATGGATTCGCGGTATTTATAACTTGGATTAAAGGACATTCCCCGCTAATATTTAGGATGTATGTGCTATCAGCGGTACTATCAGCTGCTGGTTGTTTTTGAATAAACACCTCATATTCCGTTCCTGTCGCCTGCCACTTTTCAGAATGGATAATGCTGCTGTAGTAATTTTTAACAGCCTTATTAAATTCATCGTTCCCGGGTGTGTTGTTTTTTTTACTGCATCCAATTAAGCTAAATAACGATATAAGTACCATCAAGTATTTCATTTTTCCTCCTGTTAGATTTTTATGCAGTTTAATTACTACAAAAACGCTTTATTCCAAAACTCCAGGTTGGCACTTTGTTAGGCGGATCCAGCGTTTCGCTATAGAAATCCATTACATGGTGATTATTACCCGCGCATGCAGGTAAGTTTATAGGCGGGCAATTGTCGTAATAATAATCCCAGAACATCCGAACACTTCTATTAGGCATAATGGTATTAGAAATGAATTTGAGTTGTAATTGTAGATTCTTAAATGCAATAACACCGGCTGCCCCGTTTGCAGGTACAGGCGGCCAATTCGGATCTTTCGGGATAATACATGCAACAAGCATACTTGAATGTCGTTTAGGAATAGGTTTTACTTCGCTATTACAGCAAGTTACCATTATTTGGTTATCAATATCTGCCAGACCATTAGGCAAAGTTCTAAAATATTCAACCTTTAGTACGCATAACGGTACCCAGTTACCATTGCATGGATTTCTAATAAGATAATTATGCAATACCATTTGCACAACGGCATGCGTTGCAGGTATTTTTTTTCTACCATTATCTCTGTTGTACTGAATAGCAAAGTGATAGCCGCTTATCCCATTTTGACAGCTTTCGATCTTCCCATTGATCATATCTATTGCATTGTCCGGTAATAAAGCATTTTGATAAGTATTTTGGCAAGTAAAAAAAACGGGCGGTGAAACGGGCGCTGTATAACCGGCATACATTCCCGATGGAGGTGAGTAGCCATAAAATATAAGTGTAACAATGATTAGACTTAAAATTATTGAACCAGGTATGACGATCTTAATCTTCATTTATCCCTCCCATTTTTATTTATTTTATTTAATTATTTACTAGCAGGATAAAGTACAAATAATAGCTGTGTTCTTTTATTTTTGTCTCATCATAGAACTTATTTTTTCAACTCACGACTTCCGGAATGTATTTTATATTCTTTTTTGAGGTAATAACAAAGTCGGATATTTAACTATCTTTGTTGAATGTCGTTAGAGGTGAATTAATATACAAAATCTTATCCGAATGTCAAATAATAATTTCCGGTTAATTAAATTTTAACAATTCTCAATTAGGAATTAAATCACTACTAAATTATTCCAAAACACTTCACTCGGTTGCAAGCAGAACTAATTACCGGATGCTTCCAGAATGCCAGTTATACAAAATGATAAACTCGAAATTATTTCATTTAAATTGAATGGGAAGCTTTTTAACATATTATAATTATTAATTCATTAAATAGGAAAGAATGTAAAATTGATTGAAGGTTGTGTATCGTTTAATAGGAGCAAAAAAATACCCGATTCACAAAGCAAAGCGGGTACTCTTGCCTGCCTTTGCCGAAAGGCTACTGCAGGCAGGTTCAATGAAGTCTTCTAATTAATATCCCTCTCTTTGGCAAAAAAGGAATGTCAATTGAAGGGACCTTAATATAGGGACAGCAGGTTAGAATTACAATTTTTTAAATTGCATATTTTTTATTTTGAGATTATATTTTGCTGAGGGCTCTTAGCTCAGCTGGTTAGTGCGTCCGTTTCACATGCGGAAGATCATAGGTTCAATCCTATAGGGCTCACGGGTCAATTCTACCAGATTCCCCTCAAATATTACTAGAAAGGAGTTCAAATGCTTGAAGAAATTTTAAGACGATTAGAAAGAATTTAATCATTAGTACAGTTCAATAAAACATTTTTATCTCTGGATGAAACTGCAGATTACTTGCAGCTATTTAAGAGTCATTTATACAAAATGACACATTCGCAAAAGATTCCTTTTTATGAGCCGAATGGGAAGAGAGTTTATTTTCATAAAGAGGATTTGGATAAATGGATACAGAGTAAAAGAGTAAAATCCCTGGCGGAAATTGAGCAGGAAGCAATAGACTATGTCGATAATAGGGATAATATAGGTAAATAGAACGACGATATGACAATGGAATTGATAGTTCTCTTTTGATCCGAGAATAAAATTAGAAAGTGATGCTGATTATGAAAAGCTTAAAAGTAAACTTAATTAAATATCTTTCGATGCTTTAATAATTGATCCATTCATCAAATTTTAATCAATATTCCTTTACCCTCACCTGCTCCCTCTCCTCCACCACAATCTCCGGCTTCCTCTGGTACTCCTGAACCTTCCCGCTTACCTCAACAACCTTCCCTTCCCAACTTTTCACATCATGAAACTTCGAAGTATCGCTCTTAAAGATTACTGCCGTAAAAGCATTATCCGGATAATTCCCACCCATACTTATAAGTTCCGGTTTTTGATAAGTAAACACCGCTGACGGTATCAACAACGGTTACAGTTGAGTCAATATAATTTGCGGCATCTTTTGCGGAGATTTTTTGCTGAGCGAAGGAAGTTGAGATTATTAAAATAAATAGTGCAGCTGATAAAAATATTTTTGTTTTCATTATCTTTCCTTCTTTTGTTGCCTACGGTTTCTGTTTTATGTTTTAATAAACTATAATTTTTTTTGTACTAAAAACTTTAGTTGAAAATTTAACAAATTCTATTCTATTGTTATATGTATAGCAATTATAATTATTGCTGCAGTCACCTTTTTTTTAACTAACATTTTACAATCAGCAAATATTCTGCATCTGGTATCTTAGCATTGTCTATATCAAACGTTGTTTAATTCAATGATGTTGATTAGAGTATCAGACTAATCCTTTTCCCCTTTAATTGACTTATGAATAAATGGCAGTGTTAGTGAAGAGAATTTAGGCTGAGAAAGAAAATCAGAAACAATCCAAGCTGCACCTGCTACCGCAAGAGTCATGTCGTTGCTGAACCAGTAGGTTAAACTATAAGGATCGGTAATGCACTTCGGCAGCCACACTATCAAACAGAAACTTACGAACATTGTTGTCAGCAATCCGGTGGCTAGACGAGCCTGCCGTCCGGAAAATATTGCAACCGCTGCAAGAGCAAATGCTATTGAAGTGGATACAGCCCAGAACATTTGTCCGGGAGGAATCCACTTCGGAACTAAACCTGCCGTATACGGAAGATAAAATAGCTGATATACCGAATATGAAATAACACATATCCCATAGCATACATACGCTGCTTTTTCTATCTTTATTGCTCTTTTAGGATCATTGCTAATAGTGGATGCAAATACAAACACACTCCCTAGAACAATAGAAAATTCCTCAAAAAAGTTTCCCCATGTATAATATACAAGAGGCATTTTAAATATTGGAGGTATTAGAAAAAGTGAAAATATTAAAAAGATAGCGCCAATTGTTAGGGCCCCAAACCTCACCGTTCTCTGCCACTGTATTGCTAAACCCGCAATAAGCTCAATGATGCCAGCCACGTAAACCAGAATCAACGGGTGTGAAATATTACCAAGCGACTTAATCTGATGCCAGACTAAGGTTATAATGCCAAAAAAAATAACCGCAAATCCATAAATATGGTGCCCGAGACGAAGTTTCATAAAATTATCCTTTTTTTTTGTTCGACAAATGCGTGACCAAATGGCCATCTTGGAGCACACATAAATTGAAATTTACTTTCTGATTTCAATAAATAGAAAATATTTATGGCAGCAAGTGCACTCTTGCTATTTATTGGGGGTGAAAGTCTTACTCAAATAAGTATAATTTAATATTATGGAGTTTAGCCTTCAACCAGGATACTGTTTGTTTAATTGACTGCTTACCGGTTTTATATTACTGAAACCAAAAAGAAGCAAGGCAATTATTTAAAATAGAGCCGCTACATATTTCATAGACACCTCCGAAGCATTTTTATAAATCTGGCGTTATGTTATAGAATTTAACTTTATTCAGATGTGATAAAAATTACCATTGGCAATTCTCTTTGCATTCTTATTTTTCACCCTCATTGGTTACCAACAGTTTTAGATTTGTATTTCAATAAACATTATATTTTATTAAATGCATATAAGTAACCAAGCTTAAAATAGTAATTGATTGCGGGATAAATGGAGATTCGAAAAGCCTATCAAGTAAATTTTAGAAATGAATTATTATTAAAATCTAAGTGCTTACTAATAATTTTCAGCATTTTTAATGAACTTTAATTTTCCCTTAAACGTCTAATATGCATTACATTCGATTTACTTCTGCGGAGGGATAATGCATTTCTTAATTGAAAAAAATATGAAATTGTTTTTCTTATTTCTCCTGTCGTTTTGTTTATTTCCAATTGCTGCAGATTCACAAGTAAAATTTCCTGATACACCTGCAGGAAAAAGAGGCCAGCAGATTCTGGATCTTTTAAATGGCGAAATTAAAATTGAACCCAAAGAATTTGTTAATCAGAATTGTTCGGACAGCTTTAAAAACAGCATTCCGGAAAATCAATGGGGCGGACTTTTAAAGCAATTAATTTCTATGTCTCCAGGATTCGAGCTTGTTAAAATAAACAAAAGTGATGAATATGAAATTGAATTTGTAATTCAGCTCAAGTCTAATAACATGTTTATGACAGTCAATACTCTGGTAGAGAAATTATCTCCTAATTTAATTTCGGGAATGAGATTTGTACCGGGAGGAAGCAGTCAGAGCGGAATGAAATCACAGGTAAAACCAGATCCTGGACAAACCGCAGAAAATGTAGAACATATTAAAGATTATATCTCTAAACTTTCAGCACAGAATAAATTTTCTGGTTCTGTCATTGTCGCAAAAGAAGGTAAAATATTACTCCACCAAACTGCCGGCTATGCAAATAAGCGGTTCAAAGTTTTTAATGAAGCGGATACGAAATTTAATCTTGGTTCATTAAACAAAAGTTTTACTACCGTAGCGATACTTCAATTGGTTGAAAAAGGTAAAATCGGTATTGATGATCCTGTCGGAAATTATCTTGATTTTTTCCCTAAGGATATTGCAGAAAAAGTAACAATACGGCAGCTGCTCGATATGAGCTCAGGCTGGGGAGACTACTGGGATAACAAATATTATTTACAGCATAAAGATGAATTAAGAACAGTCAATCAGTATATGGAATTCATAAAGAATATCCCGCTGGATTTTGAACCCGGTTCACATATGCAGCATTCAAATATAGGTTTCGAAGTTCTGGGTGCTGTTATTGAAAAAGTAAGCAAGATGGATTATTTCAATTATATCCGCGAGGATATTTATAAACCCGCAGGAATGATAAATTCTGATTCATATAATAGAGACAGCCCGGTTAAAAATTTAGCAACAGGATATACCAATAACAATGTGATGGATACAATTAATACCGGCTGGGAATGGGAAAATACCTATATACTCTCACCAAGGGAAACGCCTGCGGGCGGCGGATATTCAACAACTGAAGATATGCTGAATTATGATAATGCACTTCGTAATGGAAAATTAATCGGTGAGGCTTACCTGAATTTTATGGATAAGAGATTCAAAGGCAACATTGGTGATTCTTTGATTCCAACAAGAGTATTACGTAGTGCTGGTGGAGCTCCCGGCGTATCTACATTTTTTGCACGTGATATGAAAAATGGATTTACAATTATTGTATTATCAAACTATGACCATCCCGTGGCGATTGATGTGGGCAATGAAATTATTAATTTACTCGGGTTAGAGTAAAAATTTAATAAATATAGTTGCATCCAATTACATATTTTTTAATGTTGAAATAAGTCTTTGAAATTTTTTTAAGGGAGTGAGCAATCTTTAGGGGATTGTGCTTAAAAAATTTCATATCTAAAATCTGCAATATCGTAATGCTTCAAGGGAAAAGTTACATTTGCTAAAAAAATAATGTGTTAAAATATTGTTCATTTTATTCCCGCTCCTATTACTTTGCTACGACATTTTTATGGATGTCTTCGCTTCGTAATTTCCGCTAAGATTTTTATTTATATTATTTAAGCTGCTTGATTTATCGATTGCCAGTATTCTGCTCTGCTTTCTTCTGCTTTTTCTAACTTTTCCTCCCGGGCGGCTATCCTTTCTGTTTCTCTTCCTAAAAGGTAGTCTTCCGGTGCAAGATAATTAAGTGATGCATGAAGCCTTTGAGTATTGTAAAAATTTATATAATCTTCGATATATACCTTAAAATCGTCAAAACTAATCGGGGATTTTATCCTTAAGCATTCTTCACTTATTGTTCTATGATATCTCTCTATTTTCCCATTTGCTTTGGGGTTACCGATAGATGTCTTTACATGGCTAAATTCAGCTGATTTTATGAACTGCTTGAATTCCTTAGATATAAATTGTGAACCATTATCAGTTATTATTCTTGGTTTAGTTGAAGGATATTTTTCTTTTGCTTTTTGAATCGTCAACTGGACATCATATTCATTCATTGTATGCCTTACTTCATGATGAAGTACATAACGGGAGTAACCATCAAGTACTGAAATCAAGAATAAAAAAGTACCTCTGAAGTTCAAGTATTTTATATCTACATGCCAATGCTTATGGGGACTGTTAGGTTGCTTAAATCCTGTCCCTTTCAGGTTCTTTTTGCTTGTATTCCATTTATTTAGCAGGCCGGCTTTCTTAAGTATTCGATATACAGAAGATGGATGAACTGCCACTATATTTAAGTCAAGCATTTTATATGTAATTCTTCTGTAACCGTCTTTTAGGAAATAATCACTTTCTGCATAATGTCCTCTGGCATATTCTTCTATTGCTTTTACTTCTTCCGGGGTTAACCAGTGAGTCTTGGGTATCTTCCCATTGTGAGAGTTCGGTTTGCCAGCTCTTTTAACCCATTTATAATATTTTACTCTGCATAATCCTATATATGGCAAAAGCTTTTTTACCGGAATACCGCTTCTCACAGAAAGATAACTAACATGCTGAACTACGGAATCTCTTATTTCTAGTTCTACCCACATTTTTCTCAGTACTCCCCATTCAGATTTTTTTTTAACCGGAGGTTGTCTTCTACTATTTCACTGATTAAGGAGTCCTTGTCTTTAAGTTTCTCTTCAAGACGAGCTATCTTTCCTTCTTCTGATTTATTTGTCCTTTTTTTAGAAAATGTTTCCAGGGCTCCGTTAAATAACTCTTTTTTCCAGAGATAAAATAGGTTTGGATTGATATTGTACTGTTCACATATTTTTCCTACCGGTACCTGGTTTTCCAGGTGTTCTCGTAGGACCTTGACTTTGAATTCTGCTGAGTGTTTTCTTTTTTCATCTTTCATTTTTACTCCTGAAGTTTTATCTTTAATTTATTACTTCAAAAGTAACTTTCCAACTTAAGCATTATATGACAATCTCTAATTTATTTCGAATTATCAACTATCTGTTGGTCCACATTCCATGAATTTACCAAAGAATTTCGGAGTGCATGTGACAATTCATATGCAGCACTTTGAGCAGATGTCATCTCTATTAAATTGGTATCAACTTGTTTGGCAAATTTTACCATATCACGTTCGACCGACTTAGCTTCTACCATACTTAATTCCGCAACATATAATTCGCGAAAACTTTTCTTAGCAGCTTCAAGCTCATTTTTAGAATGGGTTTCAGGATTGGATAAGATAGCTGCTTGTTCAAGCGCCTTCAAGTAGAAGCGTTGCCTTAGTTCCAAAAACGGTTTAGCTGCTTCTATTCGTCGATTTTCTGCTTCAACCTCTTGTGCATGATTAAAACTTATAACACTTATAACCACTCCAAGAACAACACTTATAACTTGGATAGTTTTAGATATGGTGTCTATACGTTCTTGTGCCATAAATTACCTCTATTTTTTATAATAATTATTTTATTTTGGATTCTAGTGCATTATACGAATTATTGATTTGTTGATTCTAGAAATGAAAATATAATTATAAGTCTACCTGCCAGTAACTTGAAAGATGTAGGTATCCTTTAAGATAATTATTCTAATTAATTCTACTCTTCATCATTTATATTATATCAAGGGATCAAATCTATAATGCTTAAGCCAAATTTTATTTCCAATGCCGTTAAACAAAATAGCATGAAGCTGGCCTTCGATGTTAGGTGCGAATAAACCTCCCTGTGAGGGATCGAGATTCCAATAGGTTATTCCTTCAGGTTCCTGAAGTTCCGGGATACCCGAATGATATTCATACTTAAATGGTTTTTGTGTGATTGATGACTTAAATAAATATTCACCATGTTGATCAAATTCTCTGATGCCACCCAAATTTTCATTATGTCCTTTTTGTTTTCCATTACAAATGAATAGAATTCCTCCTGGTGAAAAACAACCTCCCTGAATATACTGAGGGATAAGTATCGGAGCTCCATTCTTTTTAAGAATGAGATCTTCTCGTCCAGTAAGTACTACTTTTTGGTTTTGAACAAGCTCATTAATATTTACCTCATATCTAAATATTGGAGATTGTGCAGAAATAACATTGTGTGAAGAATGTAATAATCCGTTAATAGGACTAAAAGCACACCACCCGGCTCTTGGGGTTCCATTGACATCATTTTGTTTTGATTAGCGACATGCTCCAATATAATCAATGGTTGTATCGTCCCTAAAAACTGCTATTTGGGGTTCATTATTGCATTCATGATTTCCATCTTCCTCTTCTACTGGTACAAACAAATAGCCGGTTCCTTGTATTACTATATAATCGGGATCTCCAAAATGATTACAACCCAAATCCTTTAACTCCTGGGGCATATGCGCTATACGGATTGCATTGTTTGTATTGGTGTCTAAATCTGTAGAAACATGAAATTTGATTATTCTAGTCTTTTGTGTGAAGAACCAATGATCTAAGCTATGTGTTACTCCCTGCAAATTATCACTCCAATCAGAATCACTATTGTTTGGATAGTTTCCTAAATACAAAGGTGGCAGCAAAGAAAGTGTACCTACAAAATCCAGATTGTTTATCTTAGTGAGATCAGGATCTGTCCGTAGGTATTTACCCTTTGGCCCGTTAACAACATGAATTGATGTTTCCGGAATATTTATTGAATCAACGACATAGGTATGAATACCATTTTCAATATCTGAAATAACTAGCTCTACTGCCCTCGGTGACCATTGTTCAGTTGGATTAAGAAGAAATAAAATGACTCCTTCGTTATTTTTGATTGTATGATTAACAATTCTTTTTGCCATTACTACCTCTTTTAATTTGATATTTTATTTTAATAGTACAGGAAAAACAGAATAATTGTTGATTTTTTTAAGTGAGTAATTATAGAGATATAAGTTTGATTCGGAGGAATTGTATTTTGAATCTTTTTTTAAATTAGTAAAATTACTTCTTAATAATGTGATTTTAATTACATTTGATCAAATTATTCATATGAAGAATCATTGACTATTTAATTAAATTTTGAGATGTAGAAATTAAAAACCCACTTAACATAAACAAGAACATCATCTTCTCTTTACATCGTCAGCCAGATTTACATAAGGGAAATTATAGTACATAATAAATAGTTGATATTTGTTTATAATAGTAATGAGGGGTGTGGGTAGTAATACCTTATAAAATAAAAATTTATTATTTTCCTAGATTTTCAAAATATCTCTCAATTTTTAATAGCCATTTTTTTCTTTTTTTATTAGAAACAATTTTAACCATACTCAAATTAATCCATTTTCTATGTTTATATCCTGTTTTCCAAAATGTTCCAAATAGAACAGCTTTTTTTATCGCATTACCAAAAAGTATCCGATAGAAAAAAGATGGAGTGTTCATTGTTGTAATTAAAGTAATTCCGTTTATCCTGTTAAAACTCTTGCTCATAAATCCCTTTTTTGTATAATTATACGCTACCCCCGGAAAGATTACTTTATCAATGAATCCCTTCGTCATTGCCGGCATCAATTCCCACCAAATAGGAAATATGAAGACTAAATGTTCAGCCTTTCCAAGACGTTCTTTATATTCAATTACTTTAGGATCAACGGCCCTTGATTCTTTGAATCCCTTTAGATCTTCGGCCGTCATAACCGGATTAAAACCTTCCCTATCAAGATGTATTAAATCAACGGAGTGATTTGCTTTTTTTAGTCCTTCTATTGCGGATTCTAAAATTGCATTACAATAGCTACCCTTAAAAGGATGATTGAATATTATTACTACTTTCATTTTCGTGCTCTTTTTAACACGAAAATAATTATCGAACTAAGGTAATAACGATAACAATTGTTAATAAATGCAAAATTATTTTCTATTCCTGATTCTGCTCAGGGAAACAGATGTAATGCCTAAATATGAAGCAATATAATGTTGGGGAATGCGCTGGATTATTTGTGGATTGTCTTTTAGCAAGTTTAGGTAACGGTCTTTAGGTTTATCCTTTATTAAAGAAAGAAAATGCCTCATGTAATTAAATTGACGCTCTAAAGTTATTTTAAATAAAAGTTCCTTAAATACTGGGTTTTCTTTCAAAATAATGTCAAAGTCTTTCTTTTTAATATATTTAAGGATAGAAGGTTCTATAGATTCAATATTAAAAAGGCTTGCCTGTCCCTTATTAAAACTCTCAATTGAGGAAACTGCTTCGTTTTCGAAAAAGAATTGGAAGGTTGCATCTTTCCCTTGATTATTAAACCACAATCTTAAACAACCCTTTTCAATTAGATAAGCTTTGTCTGAAATCTCACCTTCATTTAAAAGAATTGTTTTGCCTTTAACTTCTAGACGCTTCCATAAATGTTCGTATTTGTTCCATTCAATTTGCGGTATTATTTTCTTAAGATTTTCAACTAACATCTTCATTTATTGCTATTACCAACTATTATTCACTTAAGTATAGGCCCAGGAAAATAAACTTATCACTTATTAATTTTGATAAGAATCTTTAAAATCATAAAATTTTAATTTTAAAAAAATATACTATTTCTCATTTAATAAAAAATATTGAAGTCACTTTACATAAAAAAGAACATCAGTTCATTTTACCCGCCAAAATGTTATCCTCAAAATTGATATTGTTTAATTTGGCGGGCTTGACATGATCAGCCAGATTTACACCTGTCTGCCTCTCGCAGAACTTGTCCCGATTCTTGTAATTTAAATGCTTATCGGGATAAGGGAAATTATAATAGTTGAGGGTATGAGTGTAGATCTTTACTTAAATGTTAATAATCACTATGAGGGGTGTGCACCGATGAAGTATTTTTGATTTCTCCAACAATATCAGTTTGAAATTATTTTAAGTAGGTATGTACTGCAAGAAAGAAATCAACCGAAAATTGCTCCATGATGATGTATTATTTTCCACTCTCCCCCCTTTTTAGAATATATGTTAGTAATACGGTGCTCAATGTTGATCAGTTCCCTTGCAAATGTCATTTGACCGACTTCAATGCCTACTTCGTAGAACACATCACCGATTATATGGATGTGTTGATCCTCCAGTGTAATCTTACCGGCAGATGCTAGCTCGGCAAGTTCATCAAATGATTTCTTAACTGCTTTCCAGCCGAATTCCATACCGCCTATCGGATGCAGAACCGTTACTCTCTTGTCGTGCAACCAGATTTCTGACATTAGACCAGCATTCCCATTGGCCATTCGGGTTAAAGCTGTATAGAATTGTTCTGATGCTTTTCGGATCTCCTCTTCTACTGACATCAACCGTTTTCCTTTCATTTTATGATATTATTTCTTTTGGTTTATCAATCTAATGAATGAAGAAAACTGTGAAATATTTTATAAAAAATATTTACTTTCTTTCAGTAACAGTATTTAGGATAGGAATCCTATGATAACGGAAATAAGAATGAATTTATAAAAATTATAATAAACCTTTAGGAAAGGTATTTTAATGTATACATAAAATCAATTAGTCTCAAGAATTATTTTTAATAATCCCCAACACGACTCGACTTATAGAAATTATCTAAGAAAATGAAATAAAATTTATAGTAACCTTGATGAAAAATTGGATGTTATAGTTGATATTATAGAAGATTTGAATAATAGACGTGTGGATGTTTACCTGAATGTAAACAATCACTATGAAGCGTGTGCGCCGATAATGAATGAAAACAGAGCCAAAAACAGCTCTAAAAATCAATTGTGGAAATAATCTTTAATCATGTTTTGTAAGGTTGATTCATCGAAAGGTTTTTCTATTATTCCTATAGGATCTAAATCTTGCGCAAGCTGCTTGTTTTTCTTATCTGAAAAACCTGATATAAAAATAAATGGGACATCTTCCTTCTTTAATTCTTTTGCGACTTCCAATCCTGATATTCCGTCAGCTAATTTTATATCAAGTAAAGCTATTGATGGAGTATCAAGCTTGCTTAATTCGATAGCTATTCTTCCCTCATTAATTATTATGGAATTTGATATTCCAATATTTTGTAATATTCTTTTCAAATCCCTCGCAATAATTGTAGCATCTTCAACGATTAATGCATGACCTGTCAACACGTTTCCTTTTCATTATTTTAATAAATGTAAGTAGATTTTTAGTCAATAAAAGTGTTAAAACTCAATTATTTCAATTATAGGATTATAAATATCCTTCAATTATTCTGTTCCGAAAAAAAATCAGAACCCACTTAGCATAAACAAGAACATCAGTTCACCTGCCCCACCAAATTATTTTAATATTTTAAGACCTAATTATTGTTTAATTTGGCGGGGTCTCTACATGATCAGCCAGATTTACACCTGTCCCGATTTCTAATCGGGATAAGGGAATAAGATTTACATTAACGTGGATGAAGAATTGAAGGATATCGTTGAAATGATAAAAGATTTGAATAATAGAGGTGTGGATATTTATTTAATGTGAATAATCATTATGAGGGGTGTGCGCCGATGACGATTGAGAAGATTAAAAAGTTAATTTAAAATGGAAAATGACATACAATTAGGTGAAATTCTTATAAAAAAGAATATTATTTCAGTTTCTGTTTTTGAAAAAGCTAGACTTGCTTATCTTGAAGAGAAAATAAAAATAATATTGAGGGACGATTCTATTTCATATAGAAGCTTTCCGCAAATTCTTGTTGAAGATTTTAATGCCGATTCTGACCTTGTATACCATGAGACAGCAAAATTTTTTGCTTTTAAAGAATTGGAAATATCTGTTGATGATATTCCGGCAACTCAAATTAGTTGGATAAAGAATACCTTTGACAATCTTAAACCCTCAGTTAAACAAAAGATGATTGCAAATGAAATCATCATTTTAAATACAGAAAAGATTCTAAATAGAATTCTGTACAAATTTTTGGCGGTAAATCCAACTTGTAATCAAACGGCCAAGATACTATTTGAAATTAGTCCCGGTAAAACCGGATTTGAAATAATAGTAATTAAAAAGAAGGAATTTGAAAAGCTGCTTAATCTTATTCAAAAATAGTGATTATTATGTTTGAGTTTAGCCAACTTTTATCTTCCAAGAGATATTATAACCCCATTTAACAAAAACAAGAACATCATCTCATCTTGACATTGTCAGCCAGATTTACTACTTGTCAGCCTCTGGCTGATAAGGGAAATTATAGTAAATGATTATTATACTATTGTTCTTTCAATTAAATCAAAGCACAATTTATTTTAATAAAATTAATTTTTTTGTTGCTATAAAATTTCCAGCTTGCATCCTATAAATATACATTCCACTCGCAAGGTTGATAGCATTGAATACTACTGAATAATTTCCAGGCATTTTTTCCTTATTAACCAACGTTGCTACTTCTCTGCCTAATATATCATACACTTTTAATATAACCAAGCTAGCTCTATCCAATGAATAACTTATTGTTGTTGTTGGATTAAATGGATTAGGATAATTCTGTTTTAACTCATAACTATTTATTGTAATGTAATTATTTTTATTTAATCCTGTGAATATATTATAATTTGAATCTGAGATAGTAAAAGACAATAAGTTGCTTTGAGAAACAGAATTAACCTTGCTTCCTGCTTTTATTTGCATAATAGGGCCTAATTTGCCTGCAAAAGATATTTCAGTCTTTTCCTTCGATTCAAAACATAGATTTTTTACATCAGTAGCTTTGTTAAATAATGTATCAATATAGTGATTCAGCAAAAATATTTTTGTTCCGTCTGCAAGTTTATTTGTATCTGCATTTTCATCAGAAAAATTATAAATTAAATTTTCCACATTATTTGAATCGTATTTGTAGAGTTTAAGCGAATCAGTTCTAAATAATCCGTTTAAAATTAATGGACCTCCACTAAGTAAATAATATCTCTTATCATTTATTATAGAATACTTTTGGATGAAACAATTTGAAGTGTCATCCAAATAAATTATTCCACTAGAATCTTTCTCTATAGTTCTAAAAATCCATTTGTTACCTATAGCCAATGGCAAATATTTAGTGTGGCTGGAATCATTTGAATGCTTGATGAATGTAACTTTAATTTCGTTTGAATATGAACGATTAAAAGCATCATCAACGGATGCAACTACATAATAAAATATGGATGTATCCTGCAAAATCGCTGTGGTATCCGGATCATCATAAAACGTTGTATCTGTTACTTCTGAGATTATATTATCATTTGAAGGAGCAAATCTCTTAATTTGACTTCTATATATCTCATAATTTACCAAATCAGAATCCTTACTTGGCAACCATGTTAATTTTACAATCCCATCTATATTATTAAACGTTATTTTTTTTGGTGCTGTTGGCGGTATATTATCGATGGAATAACCGCTATCCTTATAAGAACAATAAAATTCATTTTTATTTGAGGTGTTAGCTGTAACGAAATATGTTGACCAGAATGTACCTTTTACAGTTGAGTCTTTTAATGTTGGAACATTTAGGTTGTAAGTCGGTATTTTTTGAGCGGCGACTGTATCTATGCTTTTCCACTTACCATTATCAAAGCGCCAAACTTGATAATCCGTTAATTCATAATTGGGATATTTCTCTTCAAGAATAGAAGAACTCCATTGAATATTTACTCTTAAACCTTGATCATTTTTTACATCTTTAATACTTAGTATCACTGGAGATGCAATTGAAAATGTTTGTACATATTTTAATGTCATAATTGATTTATTGCCATTAAACAAAGTGTAACCAGTTTCATAAATGTTTCCTAACTCATCGCATACAATGTCGCCAAATCTTGTCTCGACACTATTATTATTTTTAAATGTTTGAATCCAATCTTGTTTCCCATTTTCGTTTATTTTTAAAATAAACAATGAATCATTGTTGGTATTTGTCATTCCTGTAAGGTATGTATTTCCAGAATTATCAACAATCATTTTTGCCAAATAAGGAGATATGGTGGTCTTATAATTGTTATCCCAGATTAAGTTGCCGTTTGAATCATATTTAGAGCTTATAATTTCGCCTATTATCGATTCACAAACATATAAATCACCATTGCGATCTACATAACTGCCTAATTTCGCATTTCCGCTATTATCTTTTTTTACTATTTTTTTACTACCTGAACTATCATATCTTATTACGACAAAAGTAGAATTAGAGTTAGAATTTTCACTAGATCCGGCAACAAATATGTTTTCATTATCTGTTATTGATAAAGAACTGGGATAATCCAAGTTATGATTGTCTCCGTCATAAAGGTCCGTCCATCTGATATTACCATTCTCATCATATTTGATCGTGACAATATCAGAATAATTATTTGAACCTGTGCAAGAGCCGGTTACGTAAACATTCAAATCTCTATCAATTTTAACAAATTCTGATATATCAAATCCATTACCTGTGCCATTATAAATTGAATGCCACTGTTCTGCTCCATTATTATTGTACTTAATCAGGGCATAATCACTTCCCGAATTAGAGTTAAAAATATTTCCTGTCACATAGATGTTACCTAATGAATCAAGAGTAATACTGGTACCTTGTGCTATCCCGGTAGTATTTCCGCTAAAACTTGCCACCCATTTTTCGACGCCTTCTTTAGAGTATTTAATAGTAACAATTTTAGTACTCATAAAAGATCCGCTTCGCCCCGTAACATATACATTTCCGGAATCATCTAATGTACAAGATAATATCTCATCATAATTACCTCCATTATAAATCTGGGTCCATTGTTCTACACCCATCGGACTGTATTTTACTGTAGTATACCGGTAATAAGATGAAGTACCTGCTACAATTATATTTCCCTCTTTATCGGTTAATACCTTATGACCTTCTCCTCCAGATCCATAAAAATTAGTCCAGGCTATATTTGCATTTATATACTGGGCATAATTATTAATGCTTATAACAAAAAAAAGAAAAAGAGTTAGTAACTTTATAAATCTAAACATAGGATTTCCTTTTAAGTTACAAATTTTTAATTGGGAAAATATTTTTCCTCAGAATTGTATGCTCTCCCCATTTATTTTTATGTTCAATTTAACTTAAATCAAATTAAAAAAGTTTGCAAGAGTTTTTTTACAAATATTAAAAATTCTAATGTTTTAAACAATTATTATACCAGTTGTAAAAATGTAAAATTTACTGATAATCCCACTTTACATAAACAAGAACATCAGTTCATATTGACATTATCAGCCAGATTTACATAAGGGAAATTATAGTACATGATGGGTAGTGGATGTTTATTTAAATGTTAATAATCATTATGAGGGGTGTGCGTTGTTGACGATTGAAAAAATTGAAAAACTGCTCTGATCATTTTTAAAATTAGATTCTTACTAAATGCAATAAAAAAAATGCCCGCATTTTGTGCGGGCAAATCCCCTCTCTCACCTTATATCTTAACCTTAACAACATATCAATTATCTTAACACCGTATCTTTTATCGTATCAGCGTACCAATCTTCTAAGAATGCGAGAGTTAGAAATTTAAAACAAAACTATATAAAGATTAACATTTTTTGAAAATAATACATCAATCAAAAGTATGAAAAATGGATTAATCCCTTTTATTGAGCAGCATACCTACACATTTCAACTTGGCTTGTAAGTTTTAATTTTGATTACTACATATTTCAGAATAATAGGCAAAGAAAAAATATCGGGGGAAAACTGGAATAAGATTTACATTAACCGGGATGAGGAAATAGAAGATACAGTAGAGATGATAAAAGACCTGCAAAATAAAAGTGTGGATATTTATTTAAATGTTTGCGTCTTTGATGAATGAAAACAGTACCAAAAAACTTCTCTCAAAATTGATTATGGAAATAATCTTCAATCATGTTTTTTAAGGTTGATTCATCGAAAGGTTTTTCTATTATTCCAACAGGATCTAAGTCTTGTGCAAGCTGCTTGTTTTTCTTATCTGAAAAACCTGATATAAATATAAAAGGGACATTTTTCTCCTTTAATTCTTTTGCAACTTCCAGACCTGATATTCCGTCAGCTAAATTTATATCAAGTAAAGCTATTGATGGAGTATCAAGCTTGCTTAATTCGATAGCTATTCTTCCCTCATTAATTATTAAGGAATTTGATATTCCAATATTTTGTAATATTTTTTTCAAATCCCTTGCAATAATTGTAGCATCTTCAACGATTAATGCATGACCTGTCAAAACGTTTCTTTTTCATTATTCCGACAAACATAGGTAGATTTTTTGTCAATAAAAGTGTTATAACTCATTTATAGGATTATAAATATCCGTCAATAATTCTGTTCCGAAAAAAAGTCATAACCCACTTTACATAAACAAGAACATCAGTTCATCTTTACATTATCAGCCAGATTTACATAAGGGAAATTATGGTACATAAGAAATAGAGTTGTGTACCTAAATGTTAATAATCATTATGAGGGGTGTGCGCCGCTGACGATTGAGAAGGTTCAAAGATTAGTGTAACTAAATAACTCTTTTCTTTATTGCTAACCAAAGAGTATGAACAAAATTGAAAGTGAATGAGATATTGGAAAACTTATGGATATAGAGTATTTCGATTGAATTGTCCGATAGCGTTCGATAATGTCCGCGACTGAACAATCAATTGTTCATAAAAGTTAATGTATACTTTATTTTTTACTGATTTTATATGGGCATAATCTTTGAATGTGTATTATCAACCAATATCTATTCTTTTTGTGAAATTGTTAATTTATACTTGAAAATTTATTTGAAATTTTTGGGTTGTATTTAGAAAACAAACTAAAGTGCAGGGTGTAAATTTTAATTTAGAGGGGTTCAATATTAAAAATTTATGCAAAATCGCTTTTCCAAATAAATTTAGGATTAAACAAATAGCTGCAGATATTCCATATAGAATTGAGATAATCTGATGTATGTTTATCCTTTCCATGATAAATGTTTAAGCAATTTCATGGACAATATTGAACTTTCATACAATAAAATGTAACAAGAATAAATCCTTTCACAATGTTTGAGAGAAAAATAAATCATCTTTAAAGTTAAGGAAGGGAAAAATGTTAAAACATAATCTGCTGATAATCTTCAGAAACTTTAAAAGATCCAAAAGCACTTTTTTTATTAATCTTATTGGCTTATCAACTGGCATTGCCTGTACCTTATTTATTTACATGTGGGTACAAGATGAAATCAATATTGATAGATTTAATGAAAAAGACAGCAATCTTTATCAAGTAATGGCTAATTTTAAATCTCCGCAAGGGATTTCCACAGAAAAGATAACTCCTGTGATTATGGCAAACGAAATGGAGAAAGAGTTCCCTGAGGTTGAATATGCCACTGCCAATAATGCATTCTTATTCTATACTAAAGAAGGTATGCTGATCGATGGCGAAAATCATTTAACTGCAAAAGGAATGTTTGCCGATAAAGATTTTTTCCATGTTTTTTCATATCATTTAATCAAGGGTGATATCAATTCTGTACTGAAAAATAATAACAACATTGTCATATCTGAGACATTAGCAAGGAAGATATTCAAATCTACAAGTCATATTATAGGTAAAACTTTAGAATGGCAACACCCATTTTTCCAGGGGACGTTCCAGATTTCAGGTGTTTTTTCAGATCCTCCTAAAAACTCAAGATATCAATTTGATGTAATATTTAGTATTAAAAAAATATTAGAAAATGATCCTTTTGCAAATACGTGGGGAGGCTTTTACGCTGAAACATGTTTATCATTAAAACCCGGTACGGATGTTCAAGAGTTTAATGAAAAAATTAAAGACTACTTGAAATCTAAAGATCCTTCTAATAAAAATGTTTCCCTATTCATCCAGCGATTCTCTAATAGGTATTTATACGGTGTTTACGAAAATGGCATTGTATCAGGCGGTAGAATTACATATGTAAGATTGTTCTCTCTTGTTGCTATTCTTATTCTGCTTATCGCTTGTATCAATTTCATGAACCTATCTATAGCTAAAGCGTCGACAAGACTTAAAGAAATCGGAATAAAAAAAACAGTTGGCGCAAATAGAAAAGAACTTATTGTACAATATATACTTGAATCAATCTCTATTACTTTTTTATCACTGTTAATGGCTATTGTTATTATCGAATTGCTGCTTCCGCAGTTCAATTCATTCACTGGTAAAGATATTTCCTTGAATTTTACTCCTGCATTTATTTTAGTGCTTCTTGGAATTACAGCTCTTACCGGCCTCATTTCCGGAAGCTATCCTGCATTTTATCTTTCGAGTCTCAATCCTATTATGATGCTAAAAGGAAAGTTTAATACCTCTTTGAGCGAACTATGGGTGAGGAAAGTACTAGTAATATTTCAATTTGTTTTATCAATCATTTTTATAGTCGGTGTTTTTGTAATTAATAAGCAGGTTGAATTCACACAGACTAAGAATCTTGGTTACAATCGGGATAATATTTTATGTTTCCAATGGAAGCAGTCCTTTGAACCTTCTGACCAGTTGAATAATAAGTATGATTCTTTCCTATCGGAATTAAGAAATATACCAGGTGTTATTAATGTTACCAATATGTCCGGTAGCATCATGAAAGATTTTATCGGACAAACAGGCTGCTCTTGGAGCGGTCAAAAATCAGATGAAGATTATTTGTTTAAAGCGCCGTTTGTTAGTAATGATTTCATTAAAACACTTGATCTGAAAGTGATTGAAGGACGATCTTTTTCAAGAAATTATAATAATAAAGAAAATAACATAATTGTGAACGAAGCTGCTGTAAAAATGATGGGATTAAAAAATCCAATCAATAAACGTATACGTTTTGATATGCAGATTGTTGGAGTTGTTAAAGATTTTCATTACGGATCTCTGCGTGAGAAAATAGAACCTTTGATTCTACGGTTTCGAAAATATAATCCGGACGTTATTGTTAAAATCAAAGCAGGAACCGAAAAGGCTAGTATTGAACAGATTGGGAAAATCTTTAAGAAGTTTAATGATCAACCGGTCGAGTTCACATTTATGGATGATGATTACAAGGCACTTTATAAATCGGAAATTCATACTGGAAAACTTTCTGCATATTTTGCTGGATTGGCTATCATTATTTCTTGTCTTGGCTTACTTGGTCTTACAGCATTCACTACACAAAAAAGACGAAAAGAAATTGGTATCCGAAAAGTATTAGGTTCAAGTGAATTTGCAATTATATTTCTTTTATCAAAAGACTTTACAAAATTGGTTTTAACCTCAATAGTAATAGCTTTACCACTTAGCTATTTTTTAATAAATAACTGGCTCGAAGGTTTTGCTTATAGAATAAACTTGGCTCTAGGGTATTTTTTAAGTGCAGGCATAATAATACTGCTTATTGCCTGGTTTACAATTGGAACTCAAACACTTAAGGCTGCAAGAATTAATCCCTCGCAGTCTTTAAGAGATGAATAAAATACTTTTTTTCATACAAGGAAAACTGAAAATTAAATATTGAAAAATTAGGTATAAATTGTTGAGAGTATTTTCAAAATAGATAATATTCATGTGATGTTAGATCATTAAATATATTAATTAAAAAATTAATGAATATCATTAAGAAAATAATAATAGTTACTATTCTTCTAAACTTCTTTGGAAATTTTTCTTTTTGTCAGAGAGATCTTCAAACATCACCCGAAGAACTGGGATTTTCTTCAAGTAAACTTAAACAAATGGAAAATGTAATCCAGGATCTTGTCGATAATAAAAAATTATCTGGTGTAGTTACATTAATTGCCCGCGAAGGAAAAATTGTAAATTTTAAAACTTATGGTTACCAGGATGTTGAGAATAAAATAAAAATTAAAAAAAATTCCATATTTCGCATGGCATCAATTGCAAAAATTGTTACCGGTGTTGCAGCCTTAATTTGTTACGAAGATGGTCTTTTTCTTCTTGATGATCCGGTTAAGAAATACATACCTGAATTTAACAATATTAGAGTAATTGTCCCTGAACAAACTATAAATCCAAATGACTCTATTAAAACTGAACCCTTAAAAAGGGATATTACAATTAGAGATTTGTTCATACATACGGCAGGATTTGTGTACGGTAGTGAAAATTCACTTGTTGATAGTTTATATAGAATGGCAGGATTTGAAAACTGGAAAGGTTCCTTACATGATTTTGTAAAAAAAATAACAAAAATTCCTTTAGCATATCAGCCTGGTACTAAATGGCGATACAGCTATTCAATGGATATTGTTGGTTATCTTATAGAAGTTGTTACAAAACAGCCTCTGGATGTTTTCTTGGAGAAGCGAATTTTCAAACCATTGAAGATGAGAGATACAGGATTTTTTGTGCCAAATGATAAAATAGACCGATTAACAAATTATTATGAATATGTGAATGATTCGTTAAAACTTATTGAAACTGCAGGACGAAGTCCTTTCCGGAAACGTCCATCAGCTTTATCAGGTGGAGGAGGCTGGTCTGATGGATATGGCGGCTTAGTTACTACAGCTCCCGATTTTTCTCGTTTTCTGCAAATGATTCTTAATTATGGAGAGCTGGATAATGTACGCATACTTAGCCCACAATCTGTTGAATTGCTTATTACAAATCAGGTACACGATATCCAAGATAAGGCATTTCTTTCTAATAATTTTGGATATGGAATAGGTGTAGGGGTTTCGTTTAAAATTAATAACGGACCGACAACTTCAATAACGTGGACCGGAGGTCCCTATAATACAAGGTACTGGATCGATTTTGAAAATAAAATTTATGGAATATTCTTCGCACAGACAGGGCCTTGGGGTCATCTTGGAATTATGTTCAAATTTAGTGATTTAACATACCAAGCCTTTGAAAAATAAATTAATATTTGAGGCTCTTAGGATGTTCATTTCACACAACATTTTTTTATAATATCTACGGATAATAAAATTGAATGGACAATTTCTTCATTTTAATAATTGAAATCAATTTCTGAATTTAATAAATAAATGATAGACTCACTTAACATAAACAAGAACATCAGTTCATTTTGCCCGCCAAATTATTTATCCTAAAAATTGATATTGTTTAATTTGGCGGGCTTGACATGATCAGCCAGATTTACAACTTGTCCCGATTCTTGTCTTTTCAATTCTTATCGGGATAAGGGAAAGTATAGTACATAATGAACAGAGTGTGGATTTTTATTTAAATGTGAATAATCATTGTGAGGGGTGTGCGCCGCTGACGATTCAGAGAATACAAAAACTAATATAATATTCCAAACTAGCTGAATGTAACACACTGAACGGTGTGTGATCAGTTAGTAAGCATAATGCTGCACAAAGGCTAAATACAAATTAATTGTTTTATTAATCTTTATTACTAAAAGAATTCTGTAATTAGTATTTTATTAAGTGAATTTGTAAATTCTATTATATTAATAAGCCAAAGGAGTAATAAAGTTGGTAAAACTTTTAGTGACCTTAATTGATGGTAAAGAACATATCATTGAAGTAGATGATATTGAACCATTTACCGTTAAACAAAAATTAATGGCAAGAGTAAAAATGAGCAATAAAGATTATTATCTAAATACAGATAATATTTTATATTTTAGAATATATGATGATGATGATGATAAACCAAAATGGCTAGAAGATATAGATAGAAAGTAAGAAAGAATATCTATCACAACTTTTGATACTTTATCAAGCGATAGATACTTAACATAAACAAGAACATCAGTTCATCATCGCTTCATTCAGCCGGCTCATCTGTCCCGATTTATAGGGATTCTTCGCACACCGGAATTTATCCTGATGAATAGAAGGATTCCACTTATATTGTGTAGCTTAGGACTCACCCCCTTAGAGCATCAGTGAAACATTTTATGATCATTCTTTCAATCACTTGTCAATCTATCATCGCACCACTTGAGGCGTCCTTTCAGGAACAGTCCCAAGTGGTGCTTATATTTTGTTACCATCATTGTCATTTTCTCAAGTTGTACTTTTGAAATATTCAACAATTTTATTTTTTCTAAAAATATTCTTGTTTTATTTTTTCTAATTTATTATAATTATTTTAATTGTTTTCAGGGGTTAGTTTCCGCGATTTCTACAAAAATTTGACAATTTTTTTCTTGTAAACTTATGAGCAAAAAAACTATTTTAATTGCTGAAGATGAAGCTATTGTATCTTTGGATCTTAAAATGCTTCTTCGGAATCATGATTATATTGTATGCTCAACTGTTTCCACAGGTGAAGATTTAATAGCAGAATATAAATTAAAAAATCCTGATTTGATTATTGCTGATTTAAAATTAAAAGGAAAAGTTTCGGGTGTAAAAGCTTTAAGAGAAATTCGAAAAATAAATAATACTCCGGTTCTTATTATCTCCGGTTCCTATAAAGCAAAATTAAAAAAAATTGCGAATTCAATTCCTAACAGTGAAATTTTACCAAAACCGTTTGAGCAGTCTGACCTTCTTTATTTAGCTGATAAATTCTTTAAGTCTAACTAAAAATAAAAATGCCCGCACATGCGGGCATTTGATCTTATCTCTAATCATCATCGAATATCTTACTCTTCCTCATATTTAGCTTAAGCAAGTTTACATTTCCAATTTTTTATATGAAATGGTTTACATCACAGCTATCATTAAAATGTGAATCTATTACATCACAATACCGATATTCTTCACAACGAGAGTAAAACAAAACTCTTATAATAGCCCTTAGATTAATTTGGTTATATTCAATGTCATTTTTTGAATATTATATTTTTCTTGGAATATCAGGTTTAGCAATCTTAACTTCATTATCACTCCGAACCCTTTTTGAAAAAGACCATGTGGGGAGGGAGAATTGGGTGCGTCTATTTTCGTTTAGGTATGCGTTGACCGATAGCAACTGTTTTGTTTAAATGTTTAATAGTTGTATTTGAGATAGAGTCTAAAAAGGCCACTATAAATTGGGATAATGCAAAATCTATGATAATCTCAATACCAAGCTAAGCTATTCTTTTACCTGCAGTAAGACCTGGTTTAAGAGATTGTATTTCTAATATATTAATTACTGCAACTGCAAAAGGTTTTGGTCTACCCAGTTTAGCAGCGCTTGCAGCTGCTGCATCGTATAGTTCTCCGCTTTCCTGTAATGTTGCTTCTCCAATGAACCTATATCCATCGACTTTGTCACGGTTAACTACAGCAACAGAGACTTTTGAACCTCTGATAATATTTGAGTATGTAGCACCACCGGTTCCTTCAGTATAAATAAGCGATTCATCTGATAATACCCTAGTAGAGCGTTTTGGAGCCACATTTGGTGTACCATCAGAATTGACGGTAGCAATAAAACATTGTTGTGTTGTTACCATATCTTTCATCTCTTGAGTTAACTTTGCCATTATATTCTCCTTCCATAAAAATGTTATTAATAAATATTAAATATAAAATCTCCTTCTCCTTTGCTTAACTTGGTAAAAATATAACGTACTCTTAACCGACTGGGAAAGCTAACGTTTTCCCCAGTCCGCGTTCAGCCAATGGTTGCCCCAGTTTATTTTAATTAAAAGTACTGATTAACTTTTTAACTTTTCCACTAAAAAAGACCTTTTCCGGATTACTTTGTCCGTACTATTTATGATCATTAGCATAATAATGATTTCAATAAAGCCGGTAAGGTTATTTGATGTTAGCAAACCTAAAAGCCAAAACATGATTATAATAAGACCTAAAAAATATTTCATGAAGCTTTTTTTCCTTTTTTTAATCAATACAAAAATTATTACGGGGTGAATTCATGATTAAGAAAACCGAATGAATTAAAAACAGGTTAAACAAAATAACCGGTACAAATTTTAACGAACCATTTTAATAATCTTTATAATGATACAAGGATTTGACATGTAAATCTATCATGCAAAGGGATGAAAAAGGGATTAGTTCTTTATATTATATCCGTAAATAATAATACTGCTTATAATCGCTTGTATAAGGATTTATTTATATCTACATTGTTTTCAAGAAGGAATGTGCATTATGAAAGAATCTATGCGAATTTTAATTGCCGAAACCGATCCCAAAATTGTAACCCAGCTTAATTACTACCTTGCTTCCTTTGGTCATAAAGTTTTACCGGTTGTTACTACAGGTGAAGATTTAATGAAGCATGTTGAGCTTTTAAATCCTTCACTGATTATTACTGATATCAACCTTAATGGTCAACTCGATGGGGTTGAAGCAATAGCCCGTTTACAGAGTAGTTATAATATTCCATATATTTTTATTACTGCTAATGATGATTACAGCAGCCTCATTTACTCCTATAATTTAAATCCGGTTAGTATAATAAAAAAACCTGTTGACCAGAACAATCTCTATGAAAGTGTTGAAAAAGCTCAACTGCATCTCGAACTGGCTTAGATATCTCCTTCGATAAAAATTTGAAGAGATTTAAAAAATATTAATCTACTTCAATGTATCAATGGTACCTCTAATCGGTGGTGAAGAACTCGCCTGCTTCATTTAATGAAATGTGTGTTATAAAATATTTGTTCAGCATAAATTTGTTTCCAATAATTAATTCTTAAAATGATACGAAGAAAATAAAATGTTTTCTATTTTAATAATGTTAGGATTATTTATTTTCACATTTATAATAAATTTGTTTGTCAGTTTTTTTGCAATGAAAAATGCAAAATATCAAAATGACAGGTAAATAATCTTTTCAAATGGTCTTTTTTTGTTTATAAAAAGTATTGTGGTTATAAATTTGAGCCTTCTTGGGTATTATCTACTTCATCATTAGCAGGTTCAGGAAATAGAAAACTGAAGAGATTCTTCAATGGAATCTTTCTTACTTATAATAATTTAATGATTACGAAAGATAAATCAACCAAACGATGTAGCCCTTTTTTCATCCCTTTGCCCGATTGATTCAGTTTACATCCGTATTTAGCTTTAACTTAAATTAGTAAAAATATAACCATCAAATTAAAGGAATTTATTATGTCAAGTAATTCTAATAGCGTTAAACGTTTTTTTATGGCATTTTTGGCAGGCGGTGCTGTCGGGGCTATAGTTGCATTATTAAATACTTCTAAAAGTGGAAAGAAGCTCAGAGGAAATATAAAACAAAAGTCTGGCGAATATTTTGATGAAGCTGATAAATATTTTACAGAGACAAAAATCAAAGCCGGTGAAATGATTAATGAAGGCAAAAGAAAATATGCAGCGATAAAGAATGATGTAATGTTAAAGCCTGATGAATTTCTAAAAGATGCTCAACGATTTTTTAAAGATGCAGAATTAAAAACAAAAGAGGTTTTACATTCCGGTAAAGAAAAAATAGAAACAGAAACCGAGCGATTGAAATCATCTGTAAAAGCCGGAATGGACTCTTATAATGAAGCTAAGAAAATCTAATTAAAATAATGAACTTGACAGAAATGTTAATAGTTACATTACTAATATCAGAATTATAGCATATTACACTGATTACATAGAATTGAGTTTGTTCATCGGAGAAAGAAATTATTTTAAAGAAAGTTTAAAAGAAAAATATAATCAGCTGATAACCTCTCCCGTTGAAAATTAAATTGAAATCAGCAGAACAAACCAATCAATTCGCTAAGAATTTAAGCAATTCGTAAGAAAATATTTTACGTGAAGGTTATAAGAAATCATTTTGGAAAAACGGAGTAAATCTTAGTGAAGAGTATTTTATCGTTGATTATAAGTTGCTTATTATTTGCCTTGATGCTGATAGGTTGTTCATCTTCCAAGGAAACTGAAAAAAAAGAAATCCCTGAGGTAAAGGCTGTTGAAATTACAAAACAAAGTGTTGTTAAAAACAAAGATTTTGTTATAAAGGAAAAAGAATTTGAAGATAGAAACCTGATCAAATCGGAAAAAATTAAATCAATAGATAAAGTAAGTTTCGATTTAAGTCCGGATGGCTTACCGGTCAACGGAAGAAAAACAGCCCGGGAGCAATATGACAGCGATGGGTTTTTAATTGAATTGATTTTTTTTAACCATTCCGGAAATGTAGGAACCAAGTACGAATATAAATACAACAACGCAGGGTCTAGAATCGAAACGTTAAGAATTAATTCCGAGGGTGAACCCTATAAAAGATACACTTATGAATACAATAAGCACATTAATAAAATTAAATCAACATGTTACAGTATAACTGGAAAGATGGAAAATTTTTATATTTATGAATATGATAAAAAAGGAAATTTGATTAATGATTTGTGGTTTAATGCTGACAGTACTCTTGAGTATAAAATAGTAAATAAATACGATACTGACGATAAGAAAATAGAATCGGAAATGTATTTGCCCAATGGTTACGGGGATAATAAAATAGAATACTTCTATGATAAAAAAGGTAACTTAATTGAGGAAGTTCACTATAATGCCGAAAACAGCAAAACAGGAATAACACAGTGTCTTTACAAATACTTTTAAACCGTCACACACATTGGGTTTAAAAAAAAGTAACCGAAACAGGATGGAAAAAGTTAGTTGGGTCATAATATAGGCAACCACAATTTTCGAGGTTATAGGAAGTTTGACAGGGAGAATTAGTATAAAACTTTTGTTCTTCAAAATTTCTTTAGTTGATAAAGATAAACCCACTTAACATAAACTAAAACATCAGTTCACCTTGACATGATCAGCCAGATTTACACCTGTCCCGATTCATATTGTTTCGATTATTATCGGGATAAGGGAAATTATAGTACATTATGATAGTAGCTGATTATTTAAATGTTAATATTCATTATGAGGTGTGTGCGCCGGTGACGATTGAGAAGATCAATAAATTATTTCGGGAATTAGAAACAAACTAACTAAATTCCAATCACTTTTGTTATTATAATTATTAAGCTCATATTTGCTAATGTTTTATATTAAAACAAAATTTTAAAATATGACAGTTACTTTTACTTCTTTTTGGGGAAAAAATTACAGAAAACATTGTTGTAAAGAATTCATTCTGTAATAATTACTAATAGTATGTTGGTCTTAGTTTTGTCACATGTAGTGCAACAGGGATTGTACATGACTAAAAGAAATAAAAAACAATTATGTATAAGCATTTAATAATTATAGCAATTCTAGCAATATTATTTGTAATGTGCGCTGATGAATCGAATATTTTTTTGCCTGTGGACTATATGGTATATGGATGGTGTAGATAATATTCACTTTTATGCAATTATCATTTTTACCAGAATAACAACAAACATTTTAATTTATCTTAATCTAAAATAAGTTCAAACCCACTTTACATAAACAAGAATATTAGTTCATCTTGACATTGTCAGCCAGATTTACACCTGTCCCGATTTTATATCGGGATAAGGGAAATTATAGTATATGATGAATTGAGTGAGGATGTTTATTTAAATGTTAATAATCACTATGAGGGGTGTGCGCCGATGACAATAAATAAAATCAACAAACTGCTCTAATTCTGAGGTTATCACTGTCCTGCCGTATTTCAAATATTTGCTTCTAGCTCAAACAGGAATAACGAATTCTATCTAGCTCTATTAATAGAATATTTCAAAAACAAAGCGCAAATATTATTGTATAATAAAAACGAATCTATTAATTTGCTAAAGAAAATTTTATTTATATAAATCCATATATGAATATCCCTGATTCATATAGGTTTTACCAGTTATAATGAATAAAATTCTAATAGTAGTTATAGAAGACAACCGGTTATTGCGGGAAGGTATAACTGCGATGATTAAGGAACAGCCGGATCTAAAGGTAACAGCTGCCTTTGGCGACTGTGCAAAAGCATTGCAATTTATCCGCCAAGCTCAACCCAATATGGTCCTTCTGGATCTCGGTTTACGAAATCAAAATAGCTTAAACCTTGTAAAAGTATTAAAAAAGGATTTTCAGAAAATAAATATTATAATGATGGATCTTGTTCCCTTACAGCAAGATTTATTAGTTTTTGTGCAGGCAGGGGTCTCAGGATTTATACTTAAAGAGGCAACTGTAAATGAATTTCTTAAAACAATCAGATCGGTTGCCGGTGGAGCTAAAGCGCTGCCGTCGAATTTAACTGAATCCCTCTTTTCCCAGATTGTTAATAAGGCAGTAAAGGAGTCAAATCCTTCAAAGATAATTAGTTCCATAAAAATGACCAAACGAGAACGGCAGGTAATTGATTTGGTTTCAGATGGTTTGACCAATAAAGAAATTGCACAAAATCTTAATCTCTCAACATATACCGTAAAGAGTCATGTCCATAACATACTAGAAAAGCTTGCTATCCACACACGTGTACAGATTGCAAAATTTGTACATACTTCAAACGATTATAATGCGGATCTAAAATCAATTTCTTTAATCGAAGAGCAAGAGAATTAATCCTTTTTTCATCCTTTAGAAACATTTACAATTCATCGCATTTCCTATACCTTGGATAAGGATAAACTATTAAACATCAAGAATTGCTTAAAAGATAATTTTTAACCATCAAGTAATAGTATTAAGTTATCTAAAATTTTATCGCATCTTACTACAGTTTGTCTGACTCTAACTAATCCTTTGACCATATTTGAACAACAAACTCGGATCAAAAGGTTTAGGAGATATAATCTCATTGTGAACCGGAAAAAATAGTTCTTTTTGTTTGCGCCAGAAAATCAATAAAGGTTCTAAAAAATATGACTATCCATAGACTATCTGATTATTCAGATTTTGGCTACGGTTTTATCGCGGGAAACAACAATATTATTCACAAACATGTTTTAGAGTTTTAGTTATCAAGTCACAAGGCTGTAATTAGAATTCTTGAAAGAAAAGGAAGGTCATGCATTATGAACATACCTATGGACATTTTAATTGCTGAGACTGATTCGAAAGTTGTAACCCAGCTTAATAACTGCCTTGCTTCCTTTGGTCACAAAGTATTCCCCGTTGTTGCTACAGGTGAAGATTTAATAGAGCAAGTGAAACTTTTAAATCCTTCACTTATCATTACAGATATTAACCTTAATGGTCAACTGGATGGTATTGAAGCAATAGCCCGTTTAGAGAGTAGCTATAAAATCCCTTATATTTTTATTACTGCTTTTGATGATTTTAGTAGACTCATTACTTCTTACTATCTAAATCCTGTTAGTATAATAAGAAAACCTATTGACCAAACTAATCTGTATGAGAGTATTGAAAAAGCTCAACTGCAATTTGAACTGGTTTAAATCCTTTTGCAATTAAATCTTCAATTAACTAAATCTTAAAATTTCTAATTGTTGTTTTTAATATTCACTTGGCTTTATAAGCGTAATTAAATTAGGGAGTTAATCTTTAATCGAGTGGGAAGAAAATAATACAGCAACTTAACATAAACAAGAACATCAGTTCACCTGCCCCACCAAATTATTTTAATATTTTAAGACCTAATTATTGTTTAATTTGGCGGGGTCTTGACATGATCAGCCAGATTTACACCTGTCCCGATTTTTTATCGTCGATTTTTTATCTGAATAAGGGAAATTATTCGTAATAGACGTGATAAAGAATTGAAGAATATCAGTGGGATAATAAAGGATCTGCAGAGTAGAGATGTGGATGTTTATTTAAATGTTAATAATCACTATGAGGGGTGTGCGCTGTTGACGATTGAAAAAATTGAAAAACTACTCTGATCATTTTTAAAATTATATTCTTACTAAATGCAATAAAAAAAAATGCCCGCATTTTGTGCGGGCAAATCCCCTCTCTCACCTTATATCTTAACCTTAACAACATATCAATTATCTTAACACCGTATCTTTTATCATATCAGCGTACCAATCTTCTAAGAATGCGAGAGCTAGAAATTTAAAACTAAACTATGTAAAGATTAACATTTTTTGAAAATAATACATCAATCAAAAGAATGAAAAATGGATTAATCCCTTTTATTGAGCAGCATACTTACATATTTCTCAGTGAGAGAATTGAGAGAATTTTCCTTTAATTGAGTAATAAATAAAATTAAATAACTAATAAACCCACTTAACATAAACAAGATCATCTGTTCATCTTGTCATTATCAGCCAGTTTTACATAAGGGAAATTATAGTACATCATGATAGTAGCCAATTTTTTAAATGTTAATAATCATTATGAGAGGTGTACACTGATGACGATAGAGAAAGTGAAAAAACTGCTATAACTGATTCTAAAAAAATGTTCATCTGTTAAAACATTTGTAACGGCTTCTACATTAACCAGAAACCTTTAAAATAAAAATGGGACTGCCGTTTCAGGTAATCCCAAAGAAAAAGAGATGTCTTGTGCAAACGAAAACGTTAGTTGATTACGTCATTAAACCTATTAGCCAGCAAAAAATTCTTCCTATTGTTTCAGTTTAATCAATCCAAATTTTCTCAGTTGGAGAGAAATTTAGAAATTTTTTTTAGCAGTATTTCTCTACCAAAAGGTTTTACGATGTAATCATTGCAGCCTGCTGAAATGCATTCGTTCTCATCACCCTGCATTGCATAAGCAGTAATAGCAATTATAGGTGTTTTTGTGTATTTAGAAATTTTTCTTATAATTTTAGTTAAAATTATTCCGTTTATTCCCTCACCGAGATTTATATCCATTAAAAATAAATCATAATCTTTATTTTTTAATAGTTCAAGTGCTTTTTCACCGTTTTTGGCAACCTCAATATAAAATTTATTTTGAAGCATAAGTTTGATGACAGAGGCATTTAATATTTCATCTTCAACAATCAATATCTTTGGTATATTAGATAAATTTTGTCGTATAGCATCATTTTTTGAATCGTCTGTATTTGAAATTTTGATTGTAGATGGTTTAATCTCACTTACAGGCAAAATAATAGTAAATTCGGAACCAACTCCAACTTTACTTTCAAAACTGATTTCACCATTAATTAACTTTAAAATTTATTAACAATTGTAAGACCGAGCCCGGTACCTTCAAAAATGCGGGAATACCCTTCGCTGACCTGCCTGAAGGCATCAAAAATTATCTTTTTATTTTCTTCATTAATTCCAATACCCGTGTCTCTGACAATTATTTTTATAAAATTATTCTGGTACATTTCAAGATCAATATTAACACTGCCTCTATTAGTAAATTTTATAGCATTATTAATCAGGTTGGATATAATATTTTTTAAAATTCTTTCATCCGATTTAATTACAATATCATCTTTGGGAAGGTTTAAATTCAATGAAATATTTTTAAGGTAAGCGGAAGGATAAAATAATTCTACTTCTTCTTCCAATAATTTATTTACCGTCAGAAAAGAAAAATTAATATCATATCTTCCTGCTTCCAAGCTTGATAGTTCCAAGATTGAATTTATGGTATTAAGCAATCTTTTACCACTGCTCTCAATATCTTTTATTATTTTAAAATGAGGCGGGTGAAAAATTTCACCGGCAAGTATTTCGGAAAATCCGAGTATACCTGTTAAAGGAGTGCGCAGTTCATGGCTTATGTTTGTTAAGAAGTGAGATTTAAGCATATTCATTTCTTCTGCATTGGATATCGCTTCTCTTAACTCCAATTCTTTATTTTTTAGTTCTGAAATTTCCGTGGAAATACTAATAATGCCTGTTACAATTCCGGATAGATTATGTATAGATTTAAAATTAATTAGAGCAGGTAATAAGGAGCCATCTTTCCTTTTAATTAAAAACTCACCTGACCAAGTTCCCCCCCTATCTAAAGCTTTCTTAACATCTTCATTTGTAATTAAAGCTGAATTTGTAGGAGCAACTGCTGCAATATTTTTCCCCAAAACTTCTGAACGAGACCATTGATATAGTTTTTCGGCCGCCTGGTTCCAATAAATAATATTATGCAATAAATCAATTGCAATAACAGCCTGTCCGATGGAATCCAGCATTTCGGATTCCAATTGAATTTGCTCTTGGATTTTTTTCATGTCTGTAATATCTAAAAACATATCAATGAGGTATTTTATACCATCGAATTCTAATATTTCATATGTAACAATTGTATCTAATTGTTCTCCTGAATGGTTAATAAATTTTAATTCAAAATTTTTTAAACCCCTCTTTTGCGAAATCGAATTAAGCATATTTATTCTGAAGTTTTTATCGGGATAGATCTTTAAGTCAATGGTTGTATTCCCAATAATAAAATTTTTATCAAGATTGATAATTTCGCAAAATCTATCATTCACTTCGACAATAGTACCGTCGTCAAATCTGGTAATAATAATAGGGATAGGATTTTTATAGAAAAGTTTTTTAAATCTTGCATCTGAAGATTTAATTAAGTCGTTGATATAATTTTTCTTATTAAAATATAGATTTAACTTATCCTTTAATGAATGAAAGGGCTTAATGGTTTTTCTTAATTGTTTAGTTTCACTCAAAGTATGTGATACGTTAATATTAAACATGTTGGAAATTTCGCCGCGTAATATTTGGACATCGGCGGGAGCCTCCACACCTATTTTTACATGCCCTTCAGTAGATGTTATAACCTTTACAACTATGTCCGAATTTATGATCAGTTCATCACCATTTTTCCTGTCTAATATTAACATATAATTTCTTTCCTGACTCTTACTTAATCAATCATAAAGTTACTAAGTAATAAGTAAATATTAATTGAAATGATAAGTACTGTTTAATGTGTTTTTGATTTATGCTATAGGAAAGAGAGCAGGTGTGAATAAGTTATAAATCAAACATTAATTTTTAATTCCCAAAAACTTATTGAATAATAATAAAGTAAAAGTTACCATACATCGGTATCGTTACGCACAGTATCCGTAATCATACTGATGAACATTTGTTCACTATTTATTTAAATAATTATGAAAAATAGAAAGTTTAACAGCAGGGATATTGATTTGATTAATTAATACTGTAAGGACCGTTTCATTTATTGATTCCAGCGGCAAGACAATTGATAAAAAAGATGTAGAAATTAAAGATAACCGGTAGTCAAAAGTATGTTCCAATTCAGAAAGAAGAGATGGTTGAGAAGATCAGGAATATGGGGAGGGAGAATATCGATGGTTAGAAAGATTATTATTTTTAGTATATACTTAACTATTAATAATTTTTTAAATTTTAGATTCTATAGCTTTATGTGCTAAGCTCGTTTAGTATTTCCTGGATAATAGATTCTGGTAATCCATACTTACCATACATTGGGATTCATTCCTTCACCTAAATCCGTTATTTGTCCGCTTATTCGAACTCATATAGAAGGAGCCGATAAATCCGTATTCAATATTTAATTTATTTCAGTATAAATAGAATATGATTCCAGCTTCAATAAATGATAAATTTTAACGAAGGAGGATCATCTTTTTAGTTTGAATAAAATTGTTCGCTTTTATTCTATAAAAGTAGACCCCACTGGAAAAATCAGATGCATCTAATTCAACCTGATACGTTCCCGCAGGTTTTTCTTCATTAATCAAGGTGACTACTTCCCTTCCAAGAAGATCATATACTTTTAGTGTCACAAAATTAGCAGATGGGATTGAATATATTATTTTTGTTTTTGGATTAAAAGGATTGGGATAGTTTTGAAATAATACAAATTGATCGGGAACCTCATATCCGGTTTTGGAATAATCGTCAATTGAAACCAATGCTCCCTGTATATAAGCAGCTATCCCGTTAGAGGTACCTATCCATCTATTCCCATTTTCTTCTATTGCAACCGATACAACAGTGTTGCTGGGTATGCTGGAATTAGAAGTATTATAAATCCGCCAGTTTAATCCATCAAAATTAGCCAGGCCTCCGTCAGTTGCAATCCACAAAGCTCCGGTTCCGGAAATTAAAATTTGGTTGATTGCTTTATTTGGTAACTCTGAATTTTCTGTATTATATATAGTCCAGTTATTTCCGTCAAAACTTGTCAATCCATCTTCAGTTCCAATCCATTTTGTCCCGTCTCTATCTATTGCAACTGTATTTACTGTATTATGTGGCAAATCCGAATTTGAAGTATTATAAACTGTCCAGGTATTACCATCAAAGCTTGCCAAACCAGCATTGGTTCCAATCCATTTTGTTCCGTTTTCATCAATTAACATTGAATTGACAGTGTTATGCGGTAATTCCGAATTCGATGTACTATAAACAGTCCACATATTTCCATCAAAGGTAGCAAGACCTCCACCCCCCGTCCATAAAACTCCGTTTTTATCTATTACTAAAGGCTTGGCCTGGCTACTGGGTATATCTGAATTTGTAGTAGTGTATACATTCCAGTTGGCACCATCAAATTCAGATAAACCGCTATTACTGCCGATCCATTTTTTACCTTCACCATCTGTAATAATTGAAGTGACAATATTATCCGGTAAATCTGAATTGGAGGTATTATAAACACTCCAATTCTGGCCGTCAAAGCTTGCTATTCCGCCGGTAAAGGTTCCAATCCATTTAGTTCCATTTGTCTCTACAGAAATAGATCTGATAGCGTTGTAAGGTAAATCTGAATTAAACTGAGAATATATGACCCATGCAGATGAAACTCCTTGCTGGTTGTAAGCTGCCAAACCACCGAACCAGGTTCCAATCCATTTAGTATCGTCCGTACCAATTGCTAATGCAAAAACATATTTATCCGGTAAATCAGAACTTTTATCATCAAAAATTTTCCATTCATTACCATCAAATCTTACCAGACCATTATCAGTTCCGATCCATCTATTTCCCTTTTTGTCTATTGTTACAAAATTTACGGAATTATCAGGCAAATCAGAGTTTGATTCATCGTAGGTAGTCCAGGTTGCACCATCAAAACTTACTAATCCTTTTTGAGTTCCAATCCATTTTGTTCCTTTATTATCAATGGCTATAGAATTGATAGTTCCATTAGGTATATCTGAATTTGATGTTTTATAAACAGTCCATGCTTTTCCGTCATAGCTTGCCAAACCACCTCCATTGGTACCGGCCCATTTAGTGCCGTTTCCATCTACAGCAATTGAAATAACGTTATTAAAAGGCAAATCTGAATTTGATGAATTATATATGGTCCAGATTTGCCCGTCAAAACTTGCTAATCCGCCTTGGGTACCAATCCATTTAGTTCCATTTTCATCAAGGGTAATTTCATTTACAGTATTATTTGGTAATTCTGAATTCGAGGTATTGTAAATAGTCCATATATTTCCATCATAGCTTGCTAGTCCGCCTAATTCTGTACCAATCCAAATAACATTGTTTCCATCTACTGTAATTGATTCAATAACATAATCGGGTATATCAGAATTTGAAGTGTTATATAAAGTCCATGTTTCTCCATCAAAAACAGCTAGTCCACTGCCGGTTCCAGTCCATATATTTCCATTTTGATCAATTGCAATTGTATTAACACGATTGGTTGGTAAACCTGAATTTGAAAGATTGTAAATTATCCATTCGGTATTTTGAGCATAAGTAAAAGACGAATAAAATACTAGAATTAGAGAAAATACATTCATAGCAGTAATCAATATTTTCATTTTGTACCTCTCTTATATATTCAACATGATCTCATGGTTTAGCAATTTAACCGTTTAATAAAATTATAAGTGATCGTCTTCTTAAAATGTTCACCTAAATCGATTAAATTTTAGAGAATAAGTGTGGTGTCTATTTATTTTTTAAGCTGCAGCTATAAAGGTATTTGGAAAAACCGAATTGGGATATTTATATTCTATAAATTTTAGTACAGAGAACAGTGTATAGGGGAAGATGATTAGAATAAAAGTAATTTAAAATATTATTTTATAAAAGAGATGCAAAATATTTTTTAAAGGATGTGATCTTCGGCAAGAAAAAAATAGAAGTACATAAGCATATTATTATGGTCTAATCGGTATCACCAAAACCTCAACCGGCTTCAAAATATCCCAACTCAGTAGAATTCATGGGTGAAGATTCTCCCGTGGTTAATAATGTTATATAGGTGATTGGAATCTTGCATGACTCGTTTACAAATTTCTTTATTGGCTGCTCCTTCGGATAATCTTATCCTTTTCGGTTGGCATACCACGCATTGCTATTATTAACCATTTGCCACTTTGCCGGTATAGTACCCACGTTCCACGGGCTTTCCTGGCTAGTAATTCTTTACCTTGACTATCCTGACCTCCGGTCGTCGTAGCTACATTTACCACAGCGACATCGGTAGAAATTATCCTGACCGAATGTACAATTATAATCAACCTACGTTCAGGTTCTTGTAATCTTTAAATAATTCCACCACCAGTTCTGAATCCCCTTACGTCCGAGAATCAGAGGTTGATTCCCCATTATGAAATCTGCATCTTCTGTGAATAATGCAGCGAGGGCAGCAGCATCATGAGTGTTCCAAATGACCTTATACCTATCAATTTGTTCGTAAACTGAGATCGAATCTTCGTAGGTTTCTGCTGCTATTGTACAGAGGAACCCTGCAAAGACAACAATTGTAGTGATAATTACTGCAGATCTACTCATTAGACTCATAAACTTAGGCGTTGATGAAGATCTGCTAAGCATTTTGATCATTTTTTTCTCCTTTCCTGTTTTATACAACCTACATTTAATCTAAACGTGGCAGTCGCAAAATCTATTCTAATTCAGGTGAACTCATCTTGGAAAAGTCAAAACAGAACTGCTGTAACATGTCTTTGAAAACTCTAACAAGTCAAATATTGATTAGATTTAAAGGAGAGAAGATTAGGAAGATGAGAAAGAAATTTTTTTGGAGTATAAAAAATCTTTAGCTTAAAATAAATCTTAAATCTTTTCCCATTTAAATAATTTTTATAAATTAATTTCTTTTTTTATTCTATCAAAAACTTATTCACTTCTCTTACAAACATTTCCGGATCGGTATCCATAGCTATATGCTGCTGATCCGGCATAATAAGAACCCTGCTATCAGGTAATGTTTCATCTAAAACTCTTATTACTTTCTTAAAGAGGCCGGGACTATCACCTCCAAGCATAAGCAGCACAGGGATCTGCAGATTAGTAAACTTTTCCGAATTGAATGAATAGATTAGTCCTAGCGTAAGTTCTCTCGGTATAGTTGGTGCAAGCTCGATTCGTCTTTTATAAACAGGGAGCTTGCTGTATTTCTCAAACTCGTAGTCAGGCATTTTAACCACTTCCTTAAAGAAAACTTCAAGTGCATCTTCGTTTCTGTTGCTATCTATTAATGCCTGCATCTTTTCAGGTATTCCTGGCGGATACGCTGGGGATCCGAGCGGAAGCGGAGGTTCATAAAGTATAAGCTTCTTTATTTTATCAGTTAATAAAGATGCTTCCAATGAAGCAATTGCTCCATGAGAATGACCAAGAACAAAGACCGGTTTATTTATTGACTCAACAACCGAAGCGATGTCTTCAGCCTCTTTATATAAACTATAATCGGGCGAATCCCCACTCATGCCCCTTCCCCGCCGGTCAATTGCATATACTGTAAACTGATTTTCAAAATGCGGAATGATCGGATTCCACCGGGAGTGATCTGCTGTTGTTCCATGCACAAGCAAAAGAGGAGGGCCGTTTCCTCTTTTAATAAATCCTATTTCAGTTCCATCCTTTGAAATGACTTTTTTCATAGAATATTCCTCCTCGGTTTCACGTGAGTTCAGATAAAACCTGATGAAAATTAAACCTGCAGCAAGTACGGCAATTGCAATTAATAAATAAACGATACCCTTAATGTGAATATCCGTCTGTTTCATTATATATTTTGATGTTTATTCAAGAAAGAATTTTCTAAACACAATGCAGGAGAACCTGCGCGGTATTGCAAGTTGAATGTATAAAAATAAAACTATTTGAGAAAAAAACAACAACTTTTAAAAATATTTAAATTGTTGTTATAACAATCTGCAATTAAGTCATAACCCGGAATCATTTTAGCAACAAATTAGATTTTCAACTTTATTATCAAAACCGAATCCGGTTTTAATATATATTCCAACTCTGGCGAACTTATTCTAGAATAAACAAAGCAGAACTGCGACAGCTTGTCTCTGAAAACTCTTGATGACATTTATTTTACTGCTAAAGAATTTTATAACAAAAAATCTCCGGAAGAAATACCGGGAATTAAAGCAAGGAAAATTAAACTTGAGGAGTTTTATGTCGAAGATTCTACCAGTACTTATCAAAGTATTCGATATTACAGAATAGATTGTGCTTCAAAGTTTTAATAGAAGTAAGTTAACTGCTGAGCATTCGGATAATATTAATTTTGAAAAATATAAACACAATATCGTTTATTTTATTTTAATTACCCCGTCGTTTACTAAAATATCTATAATTTTCATTGCATAACTTTCAGCATTTCCATCATCAAGATTTGATAAGCATATTACAGTAAATTTTTGTTTAGGAAAGCTGATAAAATATGTGCTAAATCCTAAATCACTTCCTGAATACCAAATAGTCTCTACACTGTTATATTCTCCGTATACTAAACCAAAAGCGTCATTATCTTTCGGGTGTTTAAATTTCATTCTTTTATGCATCAATTTGTAAAATTCTTCCCCTCCAAACTTATGGGTATACATGTTTTTATCCCATAAATACAAATCGTTAATTGTAGAATAAACTCCGCTTCCGCCATAATGCGGTGAATTACGATGCACTTGAATTAGTCCACTATAATTCTTCAGTTTCATGCCGGCTTTTCCAAATGCTTCTAAATTTTTTGTTGACCTCTCGACGTATCCGGTTGCTCTGTTTGGAATAATTTCAGTTATATCATCATTAACTATTGTATGCTTCATTCCCAGTGGTTCGAACAAATGCTCTTTTGCAAATTCAGAAAAAGTCTGCCCCGATATCTTTTCGATTATTTTGGTCAGAAGCATATAATTAATATTACTATACGACCATTTAGTTCCAGGTTCATACTCTAGTTTTTTATTTTTTAAGGAAGCTTGGATTGCCGTATCAATTGTAAAATAAAGATACGGATTCCAGTTCAAGCCATTTCCCCTGGACATATCATAATATTCCGGGATGCCGCTTGTCATGTAGACAAGGTGTTTTATCTTAACTTCATAATTATAATCTGGAAACTCCGGAATATATTTTTTAACATTGTCTTCCAGTCTGACTTTCTTTTCAAGTATTAATAAAGCTAAACATGCTGCTGTATATTGCTTCGAAAGCGAAGCCAGATTGAATGTAGTTTCTGGTGTTATTTTAATATTATATTCTAAGTTGGCATTTCCGAATCCCTTTGCAAATGTTAAAGTTGTATCAATAAATATTCCTACTGCATATCCAGGTGAATTATTATCTACAAATTTGTTAAATAGTGTTTCAATTTCAAGTTCTACTTTATGAGGTAGTTTTGTTTGAGACAAAATTGTATTCGAAAATAATATAATAACTATAAATATCCTGAAGTTTAATATACTTTTCATCTATACAGTTACAAATATTGATTTATCGAAGTGTTGTATATAAAACTTAATCAATCAGAGACCAATAATCAATGATTAAATGTTTTTCATCTTCTTTCATCTAATCTAATTTGGATGCCGAATTTGTAATAAATATTTTAGTCTTGAATCCAGAAGATAATTGTCGGAAGATAAACCGGGTTTCAAAGCTAGAAAAATTAAACTGGAGGGATTCTATGTCGAAAGATAATCCGTTAGTATCATGGGAAGAATTAGCTGCATCAACAATGCTGGAAGTGCAGGCGTTGATCAAGATTCTGAAAAGAAAAGGTTTGATTACTGATGAAGAGATTTTGGAAGAAGTGGAAGTGGTTAAACAAGAAATGGAGGAGAAAATTAGGAGGATGGGGAGGGAGAATTAGATTGCGTTTAAGTTTTAACAGAATGAATATCCGAATTTTATTTAATAAGCTTTGTTCCAATTTCCCAGACAAAATTATCCAAATTTACTGAATCAGAATTGCTGAGAATAATAATTGTAATATTTTTATCCGGTATGTGGTAGAGTACACTATTTGCTCCCATAATTCTGCCGGGTCTTTTGATAACAGTATAATTTGTGTTATTATATTTTTCATGGTATATCCAAACTCCGCAACCATAATCACCCAGACCTGGAGTTAACATAATTTTTAATGATTCCTTATCCAAAAGCATGTGATTAAAAAGTCCATTTGAGAATTTCAATAGATCTTCGGCCGTCGAATACATTGCACCTGCAGCATACCAGTTCTCTATATACACTGGCAAATCATTTACTAATTCATTTAAGTCTTTCCTGAAAAAATATGTGTCAGCCAAATTTTTAATTATTTCATATTGATATAACATTCCCGAATCGTTCATCTTTAAAGGTTTCAATATTTTTTCTTTAAGTACTTGCTCGTAAGGCTTGTTATAAATCGCTTCGATAATTTTACCCAGGATTATATATTCGGCATTATCATAATCAAATACTTTCCCTGGTTTATTTTTAAGAGGATTACTACAGTACTTATCTATGATTTGTTCTGTTGTATGAGGAAGCTGATAAGCCGGCATCCCGTTTTTTAAAGCACTTTCCTGACTTGAGATAGTATCCATATTAACCATACCTGAAGTGTGATGAAGCAGTTCTTCAATAGTAATTTTATTTCCACCTTCTCCTTTGTAATTGGGTAGATAAGTTTTAATTGTTTTTTTTAAATCAAGTCTTCCCTTTTCATATAATTGAAGTACTAATACAGCTGTAAATGCTTTTGTTATGGAAGCTATTTTATATTTTGTATCATCTTTATTCGGTTCATTAAATTTAATATTGGCCAAACCAAAGCTATTTTTATAAATAGTTTTTGAGTTTTTTTGAATTAGAATTGTTCCGCTGAAATTCTTTTTGACAGAAAAACTATTTATATAATCACTTATATTCGTTTTATCCTGTCCATAAATAAAAAGGATTGAAGAAACCTGTAGGATTATTAAGATGATTTTTTTCATTTTCTGATTTACATATAAATTATCTTCTTTTTTTTATGACCTATATTATTTGCAATTGGTTACACATTCTACAAAGTAAAAAATCGATTACTATGGATGAAGCTTTGGATGTAGTGGAATTGGAAAAAAAGAGATGGAGGAGAAGATTAGGAGGATGGGAAGGGAGAATTGAAAGATTAATTTTACGATAAAAGATTTTCAGAATGAAGGTTCAGAAATATATTTAATATTCATAATCATTACTCAAATTACTTTAATATACTTTGGGTTGAACCATTCTTTAAACGGTACATGTAACTTACCTAAATTTTCGATTACATTCGTGTGAGTCCTCCGGCGATAACAATAGCGACCAGAAATGCCGGGATAATTTTATTTCATAATCCATTATAATACTACTAATACTAGTAGCTTGTATTTGGATTTGTTTATACCTACTTTCTTTCGTAGAAAGGCTATGCATAATGAACTTACCTATGAACATTTTAATTGCCGAAACTGATTCAAAAGTTGTAACCCAGCTTAATTACTGTCTTGCTTCGTTTGGTCACAAAGTTTTCCCGGTTGTTACTACTGGTGAAGATTTAATGGAGCAAGTGAAACTTTTAAATCCTTCACTTATCATTACCGATATTCACCTTAATGGTCAACTGGATGGTATTGAAGCAATAGCCCGTTTAGAGAGTAGCTATAATATACCATATATTTTTATTACTGCTTATGATGACTTTAGTAGACTCATTACCTCTTACTATCTAAATCCTGTTAGTATAATAAGAAAGCCTATTGACCAAACTAATCTGTATGAGAGTGTTGAAAAAGCTCAACTGCAATTTGAATTGGTTTAATTTCTTTTGTAGTAAAATCTTCACTTAAATAAATCTTGAAATATCGCGATATAAACTTTAATCAGAATTCTTGAAAGAAAATAATTGATATATCAAGATGAGATTCTAGAAGAAGTAGATGTGCTGAAAAAAGAGATGGAGGGGAAGATTAGGAGGATGGGGAGGGAGAATTAGTATTATTAGTTCTTTTTATTTTATTAAAAAGAATTGAATACAACAATAATTATGATGTACCCTACCCACAAAATTCCGAAGCTGTTACTGGTTAGATAATATCGTTTACCCTTTCCATTAAACATATATTTATTCGAAGACCAGGTTCCTCTGGTATTAAATATAACATTCCATCGTTGGTCCGAATATTCCTCGAGTAAATTTTTAGAAGCTAATACTCTTAGAATTAAGCTTGTAAAAAAATAGAGAAAAAGATAATTAATGGGACAAAGTCTTTCATTATGATTGCTCCCCGATTAAAAGTTGCCAACTTATTTTGATAAATATTTCAATTTATAATGAGAGAAGTAATTTTGCAAGAAATCGGAAAGTAAAATATTCAAAAATTTGATTTGCAGAAAGAAAGAGATGGAGGAGAAGATTAGGAAGAAGGGGAGGGAGAATTAGGGGGTATATTGTTGCTGAAAATGTTTCTTAGGTTTTGTTTTAATGTTCTATAATAATTACTACTTTCCCTTTAGTATGACCTTCTTCAATATAGCGAATAGCCTCAGGCACTTCACTTAGCTTGTATTGTTTGCCGATAACTGTTCTTACTTTTCCAGATGCCACTTGTTCACTAATAAACATCAAGTCCTCTTTGTTTATTTTTGTAAGAAAATTGACGAATTTCTGACTAACAAACCACGACAAAACAATTGCTGTCATCGAACTGATCAAAATACTTATTAATGAATAGACTGGTCCTCCAACTGGAATGTATATTCCCCCAGAATTCAAGACACGTTTGCAGGCAAACAATGAGCGATTCGCATAACAGTCCAAGAAAATATCATAATGTTTCCCTGTTTTGGTAACATCTTCTTTTGTATAATCAAAAATATAATCAGCTCCAATTGATCTGACCATCTCAATATTGTTTGTACTGCATACACCAGTGACCTCAGTGTTAAAAACTTTTGCAAACTGCACAGCAAATGTTCCTACACCGCCCGACGCACCATTAATTAAAACCTTTTGACCAGGTTTAATCTGCCCCTTATCGCGAAGACTCTGCAATGCGGTTAATGCTGCTATGTTTAAAGTAGCAGCCTGTTCAAAGGTCATATTATCTGGCTTTAAAACCAATTTCAACTCAGAAGCACACACATACTCTGCAAAAGCTCCAGCGCAAGATCCAAATACCTCGTCTCCCTTTTTAAACAATGTTACGTTTCTTCCAACTGATTCAACCTTACCAGCAACATCACGCCCCAATCTTGTTATCCTGGGTTTGAACAACCCCGTCATTATTCGAAGAATGTATGGCAAGCCTCTCAAAATATGCCAGTCAAGTGGATTAACTGAAGCAGCACAAATTTGTATTAAAACTTCATCATCCTTTAGCTTGGGCTTTTCTATTTCCTTCAATTCAAGAATATCAGGTGAACCGTATTTTGTATATACAATTGCTTTCATAATTAAATCACACAAAAAGTATTATACCATTCTAGCACAATGCAATCATCTTTATCAAAGCCGTTACGATAAGAATACCTCTTACCAGGCACCCCCCACACAGATCCCGGCGTGCAGTATTTCCGCACTGGCTTTTTACAATGCGAACCGTATGTTATTTTTTTATATAAGCATTTAGACCAACTACCACAGATTCAGATTAAATAACAAAATTTTTACAAAATTTTGCCGGGGATTTTTATTTCCTCTCGGCTTTTATCCTTTAATAGATGTTAGGTGGATTTTTCTTGGACAATACTACCTAATAAACCTGAACCAAGTGATACTAAAATCATTGCGATAAAAAATATATTAATACCAATCATGATAACTGACATTAATCCTACAAACGCTGGAACAGAACCGACAATTAATCCATTTATATACTTTTTATCTCCAGTTCCTTTAGTTACCTTTCTTGAATACCAGAATATTAACAAACTGGTCAGCACAATTATACCCATATTTATCCATATATTTTCTTGATACATCAAGGATACAGTTTCACTTATTTTAGAGCTCATTTCAGGTGAGTCTTTCATCTTTGGACCAAGTTCTATTCCCATTATAAAACCAACAATTAAGCCAGGAAGCATATAGAATAGAAAACCTATTATTAATGCAAGGAAGCTTTTCCACAAAGCTTTACCCCATAATATCGTGTTTAAAACAATTGAGTTGTCCATAAAAATATACCTCTTGAATTATATCCACCTTGTGGTAGGAATGCCTGTTACCAGGCATCCCACACAGATCCCGCCGTGCAATTTTTCCGCACCGGGTTTGTTATTTTACAAAGTTCTTTAATTATAAGGAACAGGATTTATTTTTTAGGAAATAAAAAACAATAAAATAATTTTACCTTACATATTGACTTTTTACTTAAAGGCTTGAAATGCCATGTTAGGCGTTTACTATATTTTTGATTTAATATATAAAATAGAAAGCAATATATCTTTTTAATCTTTTGTTTTAAAAAGTAACAGAAGGTGTGCTCCATGTTTCCTTGTTACCTAATATACCATGCTTATAGTCCAATATCTCAAGTTTCTTTGGCACTACTTTAATGAGTAAATAGCTTTCTTTTTGGTCTTTATAAAACCTGGACCATTCATCCTTCCATAGACTATCTTTTATACTTTGATCATTAACGAGACTAGCTATACCAATGATCGTTACATAGCCTTCTCCTTTATTGCCCGTATAATAAAGTGTTACCTTCGGGTTATTGCGAATTTCATCCACTTTTCTGCTTTTAGGATTTGTACCAAACCAAACAACCCAATTCTCATTTGGTTGAAATGGATCCATTGTTCTTGCATGGGGATAACCAGTACTATCAATTGTGATCAATGAACAAAATCTCACATTTTTTATATACTGTCGTGCTACAGATAAAAGTGTATCATGTTCGGAGGTTGATAATTTTAATTCTTGAGCATAGATATTTTCTTTTGGTAGGTAAACTGAAACAAGAAATGAGAACATAAGAAAACAAAAATATTTAAAAACTGAATTCATTATTGCCTCCTATTTCTAAATTCTTTTTTAGGAATTGGAATATTGAAATATTTTCATTAATAATTTATACATTTTGTTATTTGTCGTCGTGGTAGGAATGCCTGTTACCAAACACCCCCCACACAGATCCCAGCGTGCAGTTTTTCCGTTCCGGGTTTGTTATTTTAGAAAGTTCATTAATTATAAGGAGCAGTTGTCATTTTTTAGGAAATAAAAAAAATGAAATAATTTTACCATACATATTGACTTTTTACATAATGGGTTAATATGCTTGGTTATACCATTTTTATTTTATTAAATGAAGACAGCTAAATCCCTACTGAGTTTTCTTTTATATCAATAAAGAATAAACTGATTAGATTTCCAAAACCAATTCCTATTCCTAAAATACCTCCTATTTTAAATGCTTGTTTCAAATAGAAGTATGTAGTTAGTTGGTGGTTAGTCTTATAAAATTCAAAAATATAAATATTCATTAGTGTCATTAAAATATATACTGACACAAAGCCTATAAACCATGAAACTATTATCCATAATTTCGTAGTTCTAAACCAATTCTTTTTTCCTATATAAGATAAATAATAAATCATAACTCCTATGAATAAAAACCAACATAAATTTCTTATAAAAACCAAAACATTATTATTTGTTTTGAGAATTATTATTATAAATATGGAAAACAACATTCCTAAAAGGACATAACTTTTTATATTGCTGTTAACAAGAAGTTGATAAAATATAATCGCAGAGAAACCAAAAATAGTATACGAAAATCCCGTATTATTTGGGATAATCACAAAATATCCAAGCAATAAAATACCAATAATGATAAAGCATAGAGTTTCTATTCCTATTTGAATTAAAATATCCTTTATATTTATTTTCATACTCTACCTCTTTTTTAATGGTATAATCATCGCATTTTAGCAGCAGCCTAAAGCTCTCTCATTTATCGGGAAGAGTTTATAACAGGTTGATTCTTTTATTTTTTTAATATTATTCTTTTTAAATGTGATGGATTTAAAATAATGATTTAATCTTTTCTAACATATTGACTTTTTACATAACAACTTAAATTGCATTGTTAGGCCATTTTAATATCCTTTTGCATTATAATACAGCATCTTCAAACATTGGAACGACTTCTTCTATAACCATCGGTACTTTTATAATATCCATACCATCTCTATTATAATCAGATGCCGTGGTAACTATTACCATATTTAAGTCCCTGATTCCCATGATATACTGCCCGCCGGCACCAAGTGCCAGAAACATATCATGTTCGGTCTTTTCTCCATGAACGGGATCATTCCACCAGCTTTTATTGTTTTTTGATCTGTACCACCATTGATAGCCATAGTCGAAAAACTCGCTTTCGGCAACATACGGTTTTGTTGATGCAGCAATCCATTCATCTGGGACAATTTGTTCGCCATTCCAATTACCATTATTTAAAACGAGCAAACCGATTTTAGCCATGTCTATTGGATACAATTGAAGACCAGCATCACAGGGAACTAAACCATTTTCTTTTTCCCAATCAAATTCCAAAATACCTAGTTTGGTAAACAGAACTTCTTTTGCAAGTTCATCAGCTTGTTTTTTCTCAAGAGTATATATAATACCGCCGAGAAGATTTGAACATTTACCGCTGTATCTAAATTTCTCTCCCGGCTTTGTATCCATTTCACTTTCAAGTATATATCGAATATAATTATCCGGTCCGTTATCTTCAAAATCTCCATCCTCATCAAATCCAGCAGTCATTGTCAAGACATGTTTAAGTTTTATTTTTTCGTTTTCTGGTGTCATATACGAATGCAATTGAGGAAAAAAGTTAAAGATCGATTGCTCAACGTTATTCATTTTATTACGGTTCAAAGTTATTCCCAACAATAAAGAAGTAACACTTTTCGTGCATGAGTTAATGCGGTGAAGTTTCGTTCGGTTATAGCCGTAAAAATATTCTTCAAGTATAAGTTTTCCGTCTTTAATAATTGATATAGATTCCAGCCGTCCGAATTTTTCATTAATAATCTTCTCCATTAGTTTGTAAACTGCACTTGAATCTTTTACAAATTTGAAAATCGAATCTGTGTGCAAATAATTATCAATTTGTTCAGGAATTTTGTAACTATAAGTTATATGACCGTCGCTCTCCGGTTTCCGCGCGTAAAATAAATCAGTAAGATCTTTTTCTGTACGAACAAAATTTACCGAGTCTATCTCATCTTCTGTATGGATTCCTCCTTTAAGCATTTTACTTTCAGCATCCAGGCTGAAAATCAATGTATCCAAATCTGAATCAATTATATATAATCTTTTTGCGATACTATCATATTGTACATTAATAAACTTCAATTTCATTTTAAACTCATTGTTCCCTACAAAACATCCACGTGCTTTCAGTTTATTAGTACTGTCCTTTTCGATTAATAAAACAGCATTTTCTGCATCGCCAAAATTAGTAGATGTTTCTTTAGTTGATATCCACAATCCTTCTATGTCAGTTGTAAATGAATCATTATCGTTAGTACAACTGTAAAAGGAGATTACAATCAAAGTTGCCGAAAGGAAGAGTTTTAGTAGATTCATAATAGACTCCTTTTAAAATACTTGATATTCATCATTCTATATCAAATGGTATAACGAACCGCAATTAAGTTGCAGCCCAGTTTATCAACCGGAACTTTAGTGAAGGTTGGTTTATCAACCGAAGGTTGGAACTAGAAACTTTTATTTATTACTTCTGCCAAAGATTATGCAAACTGTTAGTTGTAGCTTCGCCACATCACCCCCATAAACATAAAACTTGATGCAACTCTTAATCTAATTTTTACTTATAAAATCCCGATGAGGATAAACAGAATGGCCCGGATGAAGAGAAATTGCCCCAATTTTCCCCATAACTCTAAATACGATCAGATCTAATGTAAATTGATTGAGGGAGAAAGGCAATAAGAATCTTTAAAGTTGATTTGTTTATTGCTGTAAAAAAGAGTTGGAGGAGAAGATTAGGAGGATGAGGAAGGGAGAATTGGGAGATTGGATATTTCAAAAACTTTCAATTAGGATTTATAATCAATTCTGTATTAAAGCTTTAGAAAGAACACAGGAGCAAGTGCTGCGAGAACAGAGCTGATTTGCAGTAACAGCACTTGAAGTGCCTGTCTCGGGGTACGTGGTAACCATTTGAAAGCAAAGAATATAATAATCGGTATCTCTGCAACAATTAGCAGTTGGAAGATATGTGCAGCAGCTCCCTCGTCAGCTTCACTGACAATACCGAAAATTAAGATATGGATGATCACCGTGATTAGAGCAATGAAAGACATCGATACTGGAAGAAAAGCGCTCGGTCGTTTCAATATGTTTATAAAATTCATTTAATATCTACCTGATGTTTTTACAAATCTATTTATAACCTAAGGTTAATAATACAAACTCGCAATCCATGTTTTTAGTATCTAACCCATAATTCGGAATAACTTCCATACAATTTTGACTGGTATAAGAATTTTTTTAAAAAGAGATCCGGGAGAAGTTTAGAAGGATGGGAGGGAGAATTAATGTAATCCGATTCTTTATTTTTTCTAAAGAATTGTTATTGTTAATACACAATGTAATTTACCGTTTTTTTCTTTCAAAATAATTATTTGCCCCCAACTGTTTAATCAGTAAAGTCGAGAATATCTTTTTGAAGACCAATGGGGCAAGCAGGTTTCTAATCCACAAATTAAATTTGGTTGAAGGCACATAAGTTGCCGCATTTTTTACGGCTTTTTTCTGCATAGTTTCTATCATTGGGCGAAGTTCCTCTTCGTAATTTTCAAATGCCTGCGCTACATTATCACCATATTTTTTAAGTTGTTCGGCTAGTACGTATGCGGCTGTCATTGCCATAGATGAACCTTGTCCGGAAAGTAACGTAATGCAGTATGCCGCATCTCCAATTAATACTACCCTGTTTTTATGCCATTTGCCGTGAATCCTGATTTGTGTTACCTGGTCAAAAAATAGCTTTTCTTTTTTAGCCGCTTCATCAATTATTTCTGGTACTGGTGAAGCAAAATCGGCAAATTCTTTTTTCAAAATTCCCACTTCCTCCGCAGTAGTCAGATGTTTTAGCTTTTCAGATTGAAATACGAATAAGCTGTTGGAGGTACCATTTCCTGTAGCATAGGTCATAATCTGTCTTTTGGGACAAAGCATTGAAATCACTTCTCCTTTGGTGACATTTATCGGAACATTGTGTTCCAATGCGCATACATAGTAACCAAGATATAACTCTTCTACTTTTTCTGGAGGATATATTATTGAACGAATGTTAGATTTTAATCCATCAGCTCCAACAAGTATGTCGAAAGTTTCATGCGTGCCGTTATTAAACGTAACAGTTACTCCATTTTCATTTTGAGTTATTTTTTCAATTGAGGTTGTAAATCTGATTTCAACATTGTCTTTGATTTTTTCATAAAGCACATCCGCTAGGTCGGTTCGCAAAAAGTTAAATAATTTCCCTTTTACCGAGGCCCGAAATCCTGACATATTAAGCACAAATTGCTTTTGGCCTTTTTCATTTTTCTGGATAATAATGTTGGAACCGTGATTTTTTGCTTTCAGTTGTTCTATAATGCCCATTTTTTCAGCTACAAAAATTCCCGAAGAAAAGAAATCAATCATATAACCTCCATCACGTAACGAATCTGATTTTTCGATGATAATAGGTTGATAACCGTTTTTGTGCAGGAAATAGGCAAGGGTGAGTCCGCCAATGCCAGCACCTGATATTACTACTTTCTTGCTACTCATAATTGTTCTTTATTTTTGGTTTATCTGTTCTATAAGATATTGTTTATTAAGTTTATGCTCCTTTTAAGGAAAATAATGTACTAACCAAAGAAACATTAATAGGTTATTCATTATTTTTCCTCTCTCGCTTTATCTAGATATAAATAATCATTCGTGATTTTACTTAAATTTACCTCTGTGCCTGATTAACAAATAAATTCTTACCAGCTTTGCAGAAACCTAAATATCAAATCGATTTTATAAGGAAAAAATACCGGCAGCAATAGATATTACCAGATTAAGAAAAGATGAACTTATTAATTATACCAAGGGGTTAATATTTAATATGCTCGGTTACATAAATAGCATTAAAATTTTCTCGGAGCAAGATTTTTTATTCATGTTGTATTTCCAACAACCATTTATCACAGCCGAAAAAATTTTGTTGCTTATTAAAAGTGATTTTTTCAATTTTCCACGCTTCGTTTTTTTTACTTTTAAATTTGTTTTGTTTTGCAACTATTTTGGGATTCAAAATGTAATTTTTGTTTCTATATCAATAATCATTTTAATTTTTCCCAGCGGCAAAAATGAAACAACAATTCAAAGAAGCAAGCGGCCGCAAGGGTAAACTCATCCTGGAATACACAAAACAGAACTGCGATAGCTTGTCTTTGAAAACTCTTGATGATATTTATTATACTGCGAAAGAATTTTATAACAAAAAGCCGTCGGAAGAAAAGCCGGGAATCAAAGCAAGAAAAATTAAACTTGAGGAGTTTTATGTCGAAAGATAAACCGTTGGTTACCATAGAAGAAATTTTATTTTCAAATATGCTGGAGATACAAGCATTAATAAAGATTCTTTAAAGAAAAGGGTTAGTAACTCAAGATGAGATTTTAGCAGAAGTGGAAGTGCTGAAGAAAGAGATGGAGGAAAAGATCAGGAGGATGGGGAGGGAGAACTAACTTGTTAATGCTAGTGTAAAAAGACTAATAACTTTTTCTAAAAAGAATTGGACAAAACACAAAAACAATATGCCCAAAAAGAACCGCAATATATTTATTAAAAATCTCATAAAATAAAACCTGTCTATCGTAAAATGCTTATCTTTGTAATAAAGATAACTTAATTTAGCAAAATTGCATGCATGATTTTTTTGATAAGATTGTTCATTGGGTTCAGGGTTATCCTATTCTTTACGATAACCTGAAGTTTATGGGTGTTTTTGGTTTAGCAGTAGTTTCTTACTTTATTGTAAAGCGTATCGTTTACATAATCGTTAAAACGATTACTTCTAAAACAAAAACTAAAATAGACGATCTTGTCTTTAATGAAAAGCTGATAAGACGCATTTCAATTATTGCCCCCGTTTTTGTACTTAATAGATTTTCTTACCTTCTTCCCCGGTTCGAAAATGAAATAGAAATATTATCTGCAATACTCATAGTATTAATGATAATGCTCACAGTCGGATCCTTTCTAACTTCATATAATGAAATTTACGAACGTTTAGGTAAAAGTGCTGATCGCCCGATTAAAGGTTACTTGCAGGTTGCAAAAATATTCATCTATTTATTTGGTACGATTTTTATGATTGGAATTATTACTGGGCAAAATGTTTGGAATTTATTTGCTGGTCTTGCTGCTGCTTCTGCTTTAGTCCTTCTCATTTTTAGGGATACAATACTTTCTTCTGTCGCAAGTGTTCAGATAAGTTCATACGATCTCATACGGAAAGGTGATTGGATTGAGATGAAAAAATACGGAGCCGACGGAGATGTAATCGATATTTCTCTGAACGTAATCAAAGTTCAAAACTGGGATAAAACGATTTCTGTCATTCCAACTTACAAGCTGCTTGAGGAGTCATTTATTAATTGGCGTGGAATGCAAATAACGGGAAGCAGAAGAATCAAACGCTCAATATTAATTGATGTAAACAGTGTTAAGTTCTGTGATGAGGAAATTTTGAATAGATTCAAAAAATATCAGTTGATTTCAAAATATCTTGAAACGAAGACTGAAGAAATAAAAAAACATAATGTTGAAAAAGGCGTTGACGAAACGCAATTAATCAATGGGAGAAGATTAACTAATCTTGGCACATTCAGAATCTACCTGGAAAATTATTTGAAGCAAAGACAGGATGTGAATACAGGATTAACTTTTATGGTTCGTCATTTGGATCCTGGTCCTACAGGAATCCCTATTGAGGTTTATGTTTTTGCTGCAACAACCGAATGGGTAAAATATGAAGGAATTCAGGCTGATATCTTTGATCATATTTTTGCTGTCGTTCCATTATTTGATCTAAAAGTATTTCAGACTCCAAGCGGGACCGATTTTAGATCTTTGAAAGAATAGCCCTCACAAATTTTTTTACGCACGTTAACCATGCCGTTTATTTGGTTTATTATGCCATTCAAAAAGAGATTTGAACATCTATTAAAATGAAATTATTTCTTCAACCTAACCACTTTGCTCTCCTAACAAGAAAAGAGAATTGCCCTATTTTTTTCCCATACCTGATTTCGACGATTTCTGTTGTATATTTATTAAGTGAGAAAGCCAATAAAAATCGTTGGAATTGATTTGTCGACTACTAAAAAGAGATGGAGGAGAATATTAGGAAGATGGGGAGGGAGAATTAGTTAGATTGATGTTTTTTGAAATCCTGATTGCTGAATGTTTGCTTATCAGGGATTTTTATGACATTAAATTCAAAGTTTACCGCATGGTGGCAGGCATTGCAGGTGTTTGTCAGTAGTGTGTAATTTCTTTTAAATAGCTTAAGGTTTTTCTGTTCAATAGCACTGTTTACACTGTCCAATGCCGGCTTGATCATTCCAATCATTTTACTTTCTTTTCGCTCAGTCTCATATTTCTGAATGTCATCCATGGTTTCCATTATTTCATGAATCTCAAAATCGGCTAGTTTCCAATTTTGATTTTTCCCGGCAAACCATAACTTTGCGTGGTGAGCCTGAACAATGCTCATAAATTCTCCAAATCCTGGTTTATATGTTTCTGATAATTTAACTTCGAGACTATCAACTCTTTTCTGCAATTTCTGTGTTTTGTCTGTCTGCTGATTACAAGCAATAATTCCAAACGTCAATATTAATATTGTAACAATGATCTGTTTCATTTTTCTATGGCTATTGAGGGTTATTGCTTTCTAACATTACGATTAACTTTTTACTTTCATTAAAAGTACTAATTTTATAAAATATTTCATATTAAGTACGCGCAAGATCTTGAAGTTTAAGATTGGAAAATGTAATTATTAACGCTTTTTGATTTATTCCTGATGATAGAAATAAAGATTAATCATTATTAATTGTATCAAAAAGTATTGAATACAACAACAACAATGAGATAACCTGCCCACAAAATCCCAAAACTGTTACTTGTTAAATAATACCGTTTCCCTTTTTCATTGAACATGTTTTTAATTATCGAGCGTTATTGTCTCTCATTTCATTAAAATAATTTTTTTTGTTTGTATAAAATCTCCGGCCTTCATCCTGTAAAAGTATATTCCACTTACAAGATTACTTCCATTAAATTCAACTTCATAACTACCCGCTTTTTTTTCTTCTTTAACAAGTGTTTCTATTTCTTTACCTAGAATATCGTAAACTTTTATTGTAACAAAAGTAGCTTTTGGAATTGAGTAAATTATATTTGTTGTTCCATTAAATGGATTCGGGTAGTTTTGAGAAAGATTAAAATTCATTTGCAAACCGGCGGGTAACTTTTCTACGGAAGTCAATAATTCAGATAGTGGCCGTTTCCAGACGCCTGCACCGTCAGTTCCAACATATAAATTCGTACCGCAAATACACATGGTATGAACTAGTAGTCGAGTTAGTCCTGTATTGACTGCAGTCCAATTAATACCATTATTTGTTGAGAGGAAAACACCATATTGATAAGAACTGGCAAATAGATATGTGCCTCCCGTTTCATTGTTATAAACTGCAAAATCTGAGATTGGAGTATCTATTAAACCTGTATGGTTCAATTGTATTCCATTAGTATTTTTATTGAAAACGTAAATTCCATCATCAGTTCCTGCATAGAGGTTTTCGTCCGAGTTAGCCAGACAATAAACATAGGGTATAAATTCATAATTCGGTCCCCAGCCTGTCCCATTATCAGTAGATTGCAAAATGCCATTAGATGTCCCTGCATAAATATTATTACCAGAAAATGCAAAATCCAGAATACTAACTGTCGGTGTCGAATAAACGGAAGTCCAATTTGATCCATTATTAGTAGAAAGATAAATTCTACCACTGTCATAATTAGAGGTTCCTGCCAACATAAGCGAATCTGAAATTGCAATTGAAACCATGTTATTTGCCCTGCTTAAATCTATTGATGACCATTTTCTCCCATTATCAGAAGACAACCAAAGACCATTATAAGTACCTGCAAAAAGATTTGTAATTTCAGGTGTTGCGGTGTTAGCTGCAAGAGCATTGACGCGTCTATTCGAAATAACAGGATTAAGTTGAATCCAATTTGTTCCGGTATCGGTTGAGATGTATATATTACTGTTAGTACCTGCATAAAGATTTTCTCCTGAACAAGCAAGAGCATTAATCAAAGGACTAGTCAATCCAATGCTGCTTGGGTTCCAGCTTTTACCACCGTCGGTAGACAGAAAAACACCGTTTCCCATTGTTCCCAAATAAAGATTTGTATCTGATACTGAAAAGCAATTAATATTCATATTTGTCAAACCCGAATCAGATGAAAGCCAGTCAATACCTTTATTAGTGGATCGAAAGACACCGCTATCAGTTCCGGCAAAAAAATTCATATAACCGTTAATATTAAGAGAAACCGCAAGCGCATTGATTTGGCGTCCTATTAATCCCGAATTAACCGGTATCCACGTTGCACCGTTATTATCTGACATAAATACTCCCTCTCTTAATGTCCCTGCCAGGAGTTGTGGCCTATTTGTTTCATTAGGAAAAACGATAAGAGATGAAATATATTTATCTGTTAATCCGTCATTGACGGCAGTCCAAAATGCTCCACTATTAGTTGAAAGAAAAATACCACTTCCAGTAGCTGCAAAAAGGTTTGTGACATTATTCCCGTTTTGAGTAATTGCAAATGCTGTTATGTTTGTTTCAGGTAAACCGCTATCCACTTCTGTCCAGTTTAAACCGTTATTAGTCGACCGAAAAACACCATTCTCGCCTCCAGCAAATATATTAGTATCTAAAACTAAAAGTGCTCGAATATGACCATATTTCAGGCCTGTGTTGACTGGATTCCAGTTCGTCCCATTATCGCTAGTTAGATAGACGCCACCGCTTGTCCCAATAAAAACATTCTTGCGTGAAAACGCAATAGAAAGTGGACTATCATGTATACCTGAGTTAATATTTGACCAGCTTTTACCGTTATTTACGGATAAAAACATTCCCCAGTCCCATGCAGCATCTCCGTTATCAGTTCCTGCAAATATATTTGTACCGTTAATACCGATACATCTCACCTGACCTCCGTAAGGCCCATTAGTTTTAATCCATTGTCCTTTTATTTCATTTATTTGTAAAAAAATGATAGCAATTGCAACTTCAAAAATTATGGAATGTCTCATTTTATTTCTATTTAATTTGTTTTAAGCCTAAGATTTTAATTCGTATTTAAATTTACTTTTAAATAATATTAAACCGTAAAAAGGAAATAATAATCCATCGCTTTACCATTTCACTCAAAAAACATATTAAATGATTCCAATCTTGAATTTAGGTTTACGTTAAAATCCGCACAGGGGGAAACAGAATGGCCGGGATGAAGAGAAATTGCCCCAATTTTCCCCATACCTCTAAATATGATCAGATCTAATGTAAATTGATTAAGTGAGAAAGGCAATTGAAATCTTTGAAATTGATTTGCTTACTGCTGAAAAAAGAGATGGAGGAGTAGATTATGGGGATGGCGAAAGAGAATTAAAATTATTATTTTTTTACATTATCAAAAAGTATTGAATACAACAACGACAATGACATAACCTACCCACAAAATTCCGAAGCTGTTACTGGTTACATAATATCGTTTTCCTTTTCCATTAAACATATATTTATTCGAAGACCAGGTTCCTCTGGAATTAAATATAACATTCCAACTTCGTCCGAATATTCTTCAAGTAAATTTTTGAAGCCAATACTCGTAGAATTAAGCTTGTAAAAAAAATAGAGAAAAAGATAATTAATGGGATTAAGTCTTTCATTATGATTGCTCCCCGTTTAGCAGTTGCCTACTTATTTTGATAATGGTTTCAATTTATAATGAAAAAATTAATTTTTCAAGAAATCCCTCAAAAAATTTTTGATAGCAAAAATGTTCAAAAATTTGATGTGCTAAGAAAAGAAAGGAAGGAGGAGAAGATTAGGAGGATGGGGAGGGAGAATTAGAAAATCAAATTTTTTACAAGAATTTGGTTATTTATAGTTTTTTACTTTTATTCGATACGGCAGACTACCTCCGGATTATCAACCGAAGATCGGGCTTGTCCAACAACGGTTTGAAACTCGGCAAACTTCGCTTCAAATCTTATTTAGTTATCCGTTCCTAAAATTTAGTTTCATTATTCTTTTAGTAGTCAGATTACAGCAACTTGTCTCTTATATTCCTCATTACCAAATATCAAAAAAATTACTTATACGGCTTTGCAATCTTAGTAGAAAGTAACAAGGATATCATCCAGGAAGAATAGCACTCTCGAGCCATTCTTTATTACATATTCCATTTATCTTATCCGTTATCTCAGGCATTAGAAAATAAACCGCTCTAGTCTATTATGGAGCCAAGAATTTCCATTTTTCTTCAATGTTTTTGACGCAACTTCTATCTTTGATCTTCTCTTTAGAAATTATTTAGATATTATTGTCTCTTTTAACGACCATAAAATTGCAAGTACATCTTTCTTAGACACGTCATCAATATTATGTTTGTCAAGCACTCCCATAATATCATCAATCGCATAAATATACTCTGCGGCGCTAATATTCATTCCGCGATGGGTGGTTGGCATATCTCTCCCTTTATATTCAACCTGTCCACCGCTTCCTGCACTAAAAAAATCGATGGTATGTTGTCTGATTTCTGCTAGTCGTTCCGGTTGATCCAGCAAATGTTTGAAACGTGCATTAATCTCCGGTTTATTCATGTGTGCTTCAATTACATCATCAACAATGGCGGTTATGCCGGATATTTTGCCCAACCTTTCAAAGAGTGTTTTTGATTCCAGGGGCTTAGTTCGTACACTTATTATGTCAGTTTCCATAAAAATTTGCTCCTATTAAGATTATTCAAATCTACACTAACGAAATTACATCCAATAGCATATTTGGTTCTTCTGCTAGCAATTTTGGTTCAAAGTGAATTCATTAAGAATAAAACATAATAGGCTTATTGCACTAATTCAGAAGGCATAATGCCATATTTTTTACGAAAACATCTTGTATAATACGAAGGACTATTAAATCCTGAAGCGAAAGCTACTTCAGATATATGCCCTTTTTGCTTTATCAGCAGTTGTAATGATTTAAGAAGCCTGAAATGAAGTAAGAACATATTTGGTGATTTCCCGGTTAATCGAATCATCTCCCGGTAGAGTTTTGATTTGCTAATTCCAATATATTTTTCAAAATCTTCAATTTTTATTTTCTCATTTTGCCATTCTTTTTCAGTGAATTCCATTAGACTATTGAGAAATTTTTCTTCCATCGGTTTTATTACATATATATGGGGACTTTTCAAAAATTCACCAACATTTTCGCTCTCAAATAAATGCTTTACCTCAATTGAAATAATGATTTCAGCTAAGGAAATAAAACACATTCGTTTGGCCAGTTTTATTGTATCCTCAAAAATTGATTTTTTTTCTGTTACCGGTATACCTGCATGCATGCCGATAGATAATTCTGTAAATTCAGTTTTATATTGGGTTCTGAAAATCCAATAAGTTTCACGAATTTTTATTGCACATAAAACTGCTTCTGTAACTTTTCGAAACGAAATTAAAAATCCATCTTCATTTTGCTGAACAATATTTCCATCAAACGATTTCAGAATTGCACTTATCTGTTCGTAAAATTGCAGCATACTTGAAATATTAGAAAAAGGGTCGGAATTTTTAAAGGAGTGATGTTCAATAGTTATTATCATTAATGTTCTAAAAGCCGGATCATTAATGATATTTAAATTTGTATTCTGTGCTTTCTCCGGGTCTTCAATCCTGCCTAAAAATGACTCAACAATCGCAGGATCCACTTCAATAATTTGATAAGGCACCTCACCATGTGCATGTTTATGCATCTCAATAATTGCATTTTTTTTGGGTGCTTCCACTAAACAAAAGGCCGTTTTGCGCGTATTATCAAACCAATAGGTTAAACCACGGCAGCCATATTTATGCTGGATTTTTAAGTCTTCCTGGTGAAGTTGTGCAACGTTTTCGGCAGTAACAGCTTCAGATACATCGTGCCGATCCATATATATTGGCATATCCTTAATATTTCCTTATGATTTAGATCGATCTTCTATTCATCCCATTCATTAAACATAACTAATTTGCCAAATTGTTGTATTTGCTCATAACGTTCATGTTCAATTATTCTTATAATATCCTAATGGGATTTTAAGAACAATGTTTATAACCTTCTTCTGAAATCAATTTATCTTTTTTTTAATTATAATTCAACTCTAACCTGAACTGGATATTGTTACTTATGTTCAGTGCATAACGACCGGCGGTTAAGTTGCAGCCCAGTTTACCAACCGGAACTTTAGTGTAGGTTGGAACTAGAAGCTTTTATTTATTACTTCTGCCAAAGATTAAGCAAACTGTGCTTAAACCTGTCCGCCGAAATTTTAATGTAGGCGGATTTCCGTTTACGCAAAGCACAGTTTGCAAGACTATTAATTAATTTGACTACTTTGAACAAGATACTTTAAGCGGTTTACCAACCGAAGCTTTAGCGCAGGTTGGATCATCTACTTCCAAAATCCCTAAAAAGCCAAATGCGTAAATTAGTTTATCCTGAGCTTGCCGAAGGACTGTCAACTTAAATTGCATTGTTATTCCGTTTTTAAAAACCTTTACAATGTATAAAAAATGCATCTCAACTATCCAATTTCTGTCCTTTTATTATCTATATAATCCAATCGAGTTTTGTTTCAATAATTTTCTTGAAGCATTATTTATTTTTAACCTGGAAATATTTTCCCATTTATTAATATCTGTTACTGATTTTTCATTAAATATTTCTTTTGACAAGTTTTCGATGATTTTATATTCTGCGAAAGGATGAGGTAAGCGGGGATCGTTTTCAGAACCTTTAATAAATCCATTGATTAAATCATAGACGGTTTTATTTGCAACAGAAAGTTCAGCTAGTTTCGCTCTATATTCAGCTCTCCATCTTGGAAAATCTGAATATAATTTTTTATCCAGTAGATGTTGAGTTTCATGAGTTAAAAGGCTTACTTTAAAATTCTCACTATTTATATCATAACCTTTCTTTATACAATACAATGTATCTGTACCAGTCCAACCTCCCGGGTAAAAATGGTCAAATGTTGCATATCCTTCCCACCCAAGTGTAATTGTGCTATCTATAAAAACAACCGGAATATTTACTGTTGTATCGGCTAGGCATATAGTATAATTTTTTGTCGATTGTTTAGTCCAGATAATCAAATCCATTAAATTACCTGTCTTATCAATACGCGAATAATATCCATTTTTCTTAAGAATACTACTTAAATAATAAATAACATTTTCAATATTTATTTCTTTCTTAAATAAAGTTTCATTAGAAAAGAAATTCGATTTGAGATAGTTTACTAATCGCATCCCATTTTCCTCCTGGGATTCTCTTACAGATTCCTTTTTCATTAAAACGTCTCTCCAATAATTATGGAAAATCTTTAAGACATTAATTATCAGTGAATCTTGAGTTTTAAAATCGAATATTTCTGATTTTGTTTGGAATCTTAAAATGTATTTTTCTTTAATTTCTTTTTGGTCAGCAGATAAACTATCATCTGGTATAGAATTAAGTGCATCGACTACTTTAGAAACATCTTCTTGTATCCCGTAGTAATATATTTTATCGAAGGAAAATTCTTCATTTGAGATATGGTGGTTACATCCAATAAAAGTAATGATAATTACTATCGAGAATGAAAAGATTATTGTTTTTGTAAGCATAATTGCACTACTATTTTTATTATTCTTTTAAAGGTATATCGAACCGCAATTAAGCTGCAGCCATAACAAGAAACTTTTTTTATTACTTCTGCTGAAGATTAAGCAAACTGTGCTTAACTTTAATCGTAAGCGCAGTTTGTAAGTTAATTTATTAGAACGACTAACTTTAACTAGTTAGCCGAAACGGAACGACTAACTCTGAAATTTATTAAATGCCAAATGCGAATACGGCGTCCGCTTGATTGGCTGGTTATAAGCGTTTTAGAAACTTGGTTTTATTTTCCCAATTTAAAATATTCAATGATTTTTCTTATAGCTGAGTTAATTTTTCTTATATCATTAGTGATGGAATCTTTTTCAAATTGACTTGTGAAAGTTTTAATTGTTTTTATATCTCTTTTTATAGAGTCTTTTTCGAATTGGCTGACCTTACTTTTTAATTCAACAATTAGGCTTGACATTTGAATATTGATCTTCTCTGTTTGTGAAGAATTACTCCATACATCCTTTAGCTCTTTCCATATATCGTTTAATTCTTGATCCAGCATATTATCTACCTCAATAATTTATTTTAATTTATAAGTTATACACTTTAATAACGTCTTTCTTATCCGTTTCATTTTAACAGCTATATGATTCTCTGTCAAATCCGTAATTGCAGCAATTTCTTTATAAGGCAACTCCTCCAGATATAGGATAACAATAGATTTATCTATTTCATTCAGAGTAGAAATGCAAGATTGAAGGGCTTGATATTTTTCTTTCTGAATTTTATCCGGTGTGTTTTCTGATAGCGTAAAATGTATAGATTCTAATCTAACTGAATTGTTGTTGCTCTTTTCAAGCTTCATTTTTGAACTATAACAAACGTTTAGTGCAACTTTATAAATCCACGTGCCTATGCTAGATTTACCCTTGAAAGTAGATAATGATATCCAAATTTGAATTACCACTTCTTGGAAAAGGTCTTGAGGCTCTATAGGAGTAACTGCATAGATCTTGCATATTCTGTAAATTTTATCTTTGTTCTCTTCAATTATCTGTATAAAACTTTGCTCTAGTTGATTTTGCATATGATTATTTATAATCTCCTATTGCTAATGTATTAGTAACAAGAATTTCTGAAATATGACAAGAAATATTTATTATTTATTAAGAATTAACACAACAATAAATATGCAACTAAATCAATTTTTATTGAGCTTATAACGATTTGCATTTAAGCTGCAGCCCATAACAAGAAACTTATACTTATTATAACTGCCAAAGATTATGCAAACTGCTATCTACAGCTCCGCCACATCACTCCCACCAACACAAAATATGATGCAGATTTTAATCTAATTTTTACTTATAAAATCCAGCTGAGGATAAATAGAATGGCCGGGATGAAGAGAAATTGCCCCAATTTTCCCCATACCTCTAAATACGATCAGATCTAATGTAAATTGATTGAGGGAGAAAGGCAATAAGAATCTTTGGAATTGATTTGTCGACTATTAAAAAAAGATGGAGGAGAAGATTAGGAAGATGGGGAAAGAGAATTAAGATTATTATTTTTTACATTATCAAAAAGTATTGAATACAACAACAACAATGACATAACCTGCCCACAAAATCCCAAAACTGTTACTTGTTACATAATACCGTTTCCCTTTTTCATTGAACATGTTTTTATTCAACGACCATGATCCTTTCGTATTAAATATAACATTTAAACGTTCATCCGAATATTCTTCAAGTAAATTTCTTGAAGCCAATACCCGGAGAATTACACTTGTTAAAAAGATAGAGGAAAAGATAATTAATGGGATTAAGTCTTTCATTATGATTGCTCCCCGCTTAAAAGTTGCCAACTTATTTTGATGAACGTTTCAATTTATAATGAAAGAAGTAATTTTGCAAGAAATCAAAAAAAAATAAAATTGGAAAAATTTAATTTGCAGAAAAAAAGAGATGAAGGAGAAGATCAGGAGGATTGGGAGGGAGAATTGGGGGGTATATTTTGTTGGTTTAATATGTTTGTTGGGTTTTGTTTCCATGTTTCTATAATAATTACTACTTTCCCTTTAGTATGACCTTCTTCAATATAGCGAATAGCCTCAGGCACTTCAGTTAGCTTGTATTGATTGCCGATAACTGTTTTTACTTTTTCAGATGTAATTAGTTCACTAATAAACGTCAAGTCCTCTTTGTTTATTTTTGTAAGAAAATTGACGAATTTCTGACTAACAAACCACGACAATACTATTGCTGTCATCGAACTGATCAAAATACTTATTAGTGAATTGACTGGTCCTCCAACTGGAATGTATATTCCCCCGGAATTCAAGACACGTTTGCAGGCAAGCAATGAGCGATTCGCATAACAGTCCAAAAAAATATCATAATGTTTCCCTGTTTTGGTAACATCTTCTTTTGTATAATCAAAAACATAATCAGCTCCAATTGATCTGACCATCTCAATATTGTTTGTACTGCATACACCAGTGACCTCAGTGTTAAAAACTTTTGCAAACTGCACAGCAAATGTTCCTACACCGCCCGACGCACCATTAATTAAAACCTTTTGACCAGGTTTAATCTGCCCCTTATCGCGAAGACTCTGCAATGCGGTTAATGCTGCCACGTTTAAAGTAGCAGCCTGTTCAAAGGTCATATTTTCTGGCTTTAAAACCAATTTCAACTCAGAAGCACACACATACTCTGCAAAAGCTCCAGCGCTAGATCCAAATACTTCGTCTCCCTTTTTAAACAATGTTACGTTTCTTCCAACTGATTCAACCTTACCAGCAACATCACGCCCCAATCTTGTTATCCTGGGTTTGAATAACCCCGTCATTATTCGAAGAATGAACGGTGAGCCTCTCATAATATGCCAGTCAAGTGGATTAACTGAAGCAGCACAAATTTGTATTAAAACTTCATCATCCTTTGGAGTGGGCTTTTCTATTTCCCTCAATTCAAGAACATCAGGTGAACCGTATTTTGTATATACAATTGCTTTCATAATTAAATCACACAAAAAGTATTATACCATTTTAGCACAATTTGCAATCATGATTTATCAAAACCGTTATGGTAGGAATGCCTGTTACCAAACATCCCCCACACAGATCCCAGCGTGCAGTTTTTCTGCACCGGACTGTTTATTTTAGAACTACTTTAATTATAACTGGCTGGTTTTATTTTTTAGGAAAACAAATAAACAATAAATAATTTTACAGCACATATTGACTTTTACATAACGGCTAAAATTGCGTTGTTATATGCCGTTATTTATGCTACGTTACCCATCTACACGGATACTGGCGAGGCTTCAAATTTTCTTTCCAATATAAAATACGTACCCATAATATTCTTTATACTTATTATAAAGTTCAGCTCCAAGTTTTTCATATTTTACAAATTCTTCTGCAGATTTATTATCTTTATATTTATCCAAAAATGTTTTTTGTGCTTTTATTTCCGGAATAAAAAAGTTTTCAATCCAGCACGTTTCAGGCAATATGAATGATGCTGTAACAACATAGCCCGCTTTTTGCATTTGAGCAATTTTATTTGGAATGGTGTCTATTTCAGGATATGCTTCATTCCAAAAATCAAATATTTCTTCCGGCCGTTCTTCTGTAAACCATGATGCTTCTGTAACTGCAACATAGCCGCCTTTTTTCAAAAACTTATTCCAATAATTCATCCCTTTTTCAAAACCAATATTATATATTGCTCCTTCACTCCAGATAAGGTCTAATTCATTTAATTGAAAATCAAGTTTATCCATTGAACCAATAACGCCTTTAACTCTGTTTTGAAGATTCAATTTTTGTGCATTTTCATTTAGTTTGTCGATAAAACCCGGGAATAAATCAATGGCGGTAATATTCCCTGGAGTGTTTTGAGCTAATACTATAGTTTGACCTCCGGTACCACAACCAAGGTCAGCAATGCGTGATTCCTCGTGCAAATTACCAATGAAGCTTAACGCCCTTAGTGTTGCTTCTCGGCTTCCCGGGCCTTGACGGTCCATACTGGAAAAATATTCGCAAATTAATGCAATATCAAAGTCGTGAATATTATGCTCTTTATCGCTCATTTTGTGTCCCTCCAAGAAACTTCATGATGCTATAGTTTATTATTTTATATAATACACTTTCAGAGGCTAATCAAAAACTGTAGCATAGATTATAAATTTTGTTTAAAAATCCTGTAATCTATGTAATGATAATTATGAATTAAATTAAAATTCTAATAATAAATTTTAGAAGAATTTTTTCTTTTTGGTCAGCCTCTTATAATTCCTTCCTAAATATTATGAATTAATGACATATAAATAAGGGCGGGTTTTATTTTTCAGAAAAAAAACAACAAAATAATTTTGCCGTACATATTGACTTTTTACATAACGGCTTATAATGCTATGTTTTATGCAACAAAATAAATATACTTGAATTTAATGGTTAGTTTATAGTCTGTTTGTTTATTACTTCCACTAGCCTTTTTGCTTTATCAACCATATCAGAATCTATCAACCATATTGTATGCTTCGTTTTTCTAATAATAAGAACGAGGTTAGCTCCTTTCGAAATTTTCCCAACCAATGGAGCTCCGAATATCGGAGACGTAGTATATCTTAACCATTTGACTAGTTTAGGATACCAAATTTTATTTAATTCAATTGACTGAATATCATGATAAGAGTAAAAATCTGTATTTCGTTCGGTTTGTCCATGAATTAATTTAAATCCATTATCAAGAAGCTGGAATTCAATTCTTGGATTATTTTTTTTTAAAATAATATTTTCATTCATTTTATTTCCTTAATTTATTTTTATTTCTTACAGTTTACTTATAAGAATAGAAAAAACAAACAAACCGCTGAAATCAGAAATTAATTATCCACATGCTTTACTTAAGAGTAATTGAAATAGGACTCAGACTATTTTTTATATATACTTGTCCTGAAATCGTACTTGAATAGTAGTCCTCAGCTACTAATTCTACACCTGGAGAAAGATAATCATCTACTATTGGCTTACCGTTATAAAATACCCGATATAAATAACAAGTATATTTGTTTAGAGAAGTACTGACTAATGTATCTTTAGAAACTATAATGACTGAATCTGCAAAGAAATGCCATATATCCCCGGCATGGCCGGGATATTTATAAAGAATGCTTTGTAAACCATTCGACATTATCCAGAGTCCGTCGGATCTGTCTAGTTATTAAACACAGCTCCGCCGCCTCACTCCCATAAACACATAATATGATGCATATCTTAATTTAATCTTTACTTATAAAATCCAATGAGGATAAACAGAATGGCCGGGATGAAGAGAAATTGCCCCAATTTTCCCCAGACCTCTAAATACGATCAGATCTAATGTAAATTGATTAAGTGAGAAAGGCAATAAGAATCTTTAGAATTGATTTGTAGATTATTAAAAAGAGATGGAGGAGAAGATTAGGAGGATGGGGAGGGAGAATTAAAATTATTCTTTTTTACATTATCAAAAAGAATTGAATACAACAATAACAATAATGTAACCTACCCACAAAATTCCGAAGCTGTTACTGGTTACATAATATCTTTTTCCTTTTTCATTAAACATGTTTTTGTACAATGACCACGAACCGTTAGAATTGAAAATAACATTTAAACGTTCATCCGAATATTCTTCCAGTAAATTTTTAGAAGCCAATACCCGGAGGATTACGCTTGTACAAAAAATAGAGAAAAAGATTATTAATGGAATTAAGTCCTTCATTATGATTACTCCCCGCTTAAAAGTTGCCAACTTATTTTGATGATGGTTTCAATTTATAATGAAAGAAGTAATTTTGTAAGAAATCGGAAAGTAAATTAATTTATTTATTTAAAATAAATGTAGTTGAAAGATTGTGAGGATGGGGAGGGAGAATTAGGTCGTATTAAATAACTAGTTAGCTTTTCTGATAAAATTTTGGATCAAAAGCTACTCTATGAACTGACCACCAAGGTGTTTTAATAAAATTAGTTTTATAACCTATAATGGCTGTTATAATTCGCAAGTTAATATTTTTTAAACTTATTTCATGATAAAATCCCTTATATTTATCTTCGGAAGCAGTTGGTAAACCACCATCCCAGATAGTCTGATGGAATAAATCATTTCTTAAGAATATAATTTGATTGATGTATTCTTCGTGATATGGAATCTCATAGAAATCGAAAAGTACTTTAAATCTTTCCTCATGTTTAATTCTATTCTTAATTTTATTTATAGCTGCAAACAATTTAAATGAACCGTCAAATACAGTATAATTCATCATAAACTTTTCCCAATCCCACTCATATACCGAAGTTCGGTTATGCATAAATAAAATATTTATAAACCATTTTTTATAAGGTTCATCTAAATCTTTCCATTTTTTATAAGAATGAGATATGAATTCGTTTAAAGTCGAAGCATTAATAGAAAGATTATTAGTATTTTTGATTGCTACCCTTCCATCAAACCACCATTCAGCGAATTGTAAACGCACTCCTTTTATAAATGCCAACATCTGAATAATAAAGTTTAAATCCCATTTCCTGTATTCAACACTATATATAGGATTATCAATCATTATATTATGAGAAGGAGGAATTTTGTGAAGTAAAGCTGGCTTTTCGGTATTGGGAATTTCCTCTCTTTTATTTGAAGAAAAATCAATTCGGTAGTTCATTGCAATAGGTGGATAGATAAAACCATCTTTATTCAAATAATTTTTTATCCATTCAAAATTTTCATCAAACTTAGGAATTGGTTCTATTATCCCATTTTCAAAAACAATGGAATTTTTATAATCTAGAAAGCCAAATTGATTTTGAATCATATTTTTTTATAAAAGCTAACGACCTGCAATTAAGCTGCAGCCCAGTTTACCAACCGGAACTTTAGTGTAGGTTGGAACAAGGAACTTATTTTTATTACTACTACCAATGATTATGCAAACTGTGCTTAAACCTGTCCGCCGAAATTTTAATGTAGGCGGATTTCCGTTTACGAAAAAGCACAGTTTGCAAAAAACTTATTAGATCACTCCAGTTTAACAAGATACTTTATGCGGATCATCTACTTCAAAAATCTCTAAAAAGCCAAATGCGTAAAATGCTGTCAACTTAAATTGCATTGTTAGGTGCTAGTATTATTTTTATTAATCAATCTATTGATACTGTTGCCCCTAGACCCAATACACCATCAACGGTGTGCCTTATTTCATCTCTTAAATATATTTTATAAAATATCTTGGGAGTTATTGTGCTTCCTTTCCATTGAGCCCCAATATTAACCATATTTATAAATCTATCTCCAATATTATCCGTATGTTCAGTTATTATTCCAAATCCTAAGAATTCTAAATTCAACAGCAATTTGTCTATCTGATATCCTCCAACTACACCGTAATGGATCAATAATTCTGTCTCATTACTGCTACTTTTTGTAGGGATTAATAAATCTGGTCCAAGTTCTAATCCATAATTTAATCCTTGGGTATCGATCTTATGATAAGCATAATTAAAATATATACTAAATGAATTAGGATAATATTTTGGGAAGAAATAATCATCGGCTAATAATCCCCATACGGCTCCATTTTCAGAACAAGTTGGTAAATATAGACCGAATGTGAATATGGATTTTTTATTATTTACTAATTTAGAATTAGTTTGCAATCCGATAAATATGTTTCCAATTCCATTTTCTGAAAAACTTTGACTAAAATCAACAAAATTTAGTTCAAAATTTGTAATTACGTAAGGTATATCTCCAATTATATTTAATTTTGAGCTAATTGGAATATTTGCATTTAACTGGTATACGCCAGATAACGTTGACATTTTGTAATCGGAGTAAGCGGTTGAATAAAAAGCTTTATTGTAACTAATACCAAATTGCATTTTATCATTTGGAATATTTTGAAGATTTAATGTTTGAGCGGAAAGCATACTAACTGAGACAAACAATATCATATGAACCATAAGTGTTTTTAAATTCCACATATTATATGCCCCTTTGATTTTGTATTAATTATTTAATTATTATTTTATTTTACTGTCACAACTAAGCAGCATTAATGAAAACATAATCGGTAACACGATCACCAATAATTTCATCGTAAAACTTATTCTTTAGAATAGATTTCGATTAATTATCGAGAAATAAATATTAATACTTTAGCATATAACGATCTGCATTTAAGTTGCAGCCCATAATAAGAAACTTTTATTTATTACCTATGCCGAAGAATAAGCAAACTGTGCTTATATTTCCGTTTACGACAAGCACAGTTTGCAAGAAACTTATCAGAGCACTTCATTTGAATTTACCTGCCAAACTTGGCAGGCAAGATATTTTAAGCGGATCACCTACTTTAAAAATCTCTAAAAAGCCGAATGCGTAAAATGCTGTCGACTTGAATTGCTATGATATGTTGCCAACTTTGATTAACAAAATTAATACTCTTTTGAGTTTTTATTTTTTATTATAAATATCTATTGTTGAACCAATTACTTTTTGCGCTTCTTCATATTTTTTCTTATAAAACTTAACTAAATCAATTAGATTATTAAGGGTGTCTTTCCGTTGGAAAATGGCTGTAATTGCTTTATTGAAAATTGATGTTACAATTGGAGTACGTTTATCTTTCATATGCTCTTGTTCAAATTCAAAAATTAAAGGTATTATGTCTTTCTCAAGTCTTTCAAAATCTGTAAATGATTCATCACTGGTTTTTAACATAGGTTGACTTTTAAATAATACCGTTGAAAAATGCATAAACCATTTATCTTTTTCCGGTTCTGATTTAGAATTTAAAAGGGTCGTGGCTTCATTATTAAAATATTCTCCAAGTTCTTTCATCGCTTTAATAACTTCGTCCGCATAAATTCTTTCAGATTTATATAGATTTTCAAAACCATTTATAAAATTTTGTTTTGAATTTTCTATAAACCTTAATTGTTTTCTTAGATTTTCTAAAGTATCTATTTTTTTATTCTCTTCCCCTTTAAAATAATCTATAAAGATTCTGTACAAGTCTTCCGAAGTTAAATTATTAATTTCAAAATAGTCCAATTCCGTATATGATGAAAACATAACATTTTCGGAATCAGAAGATTTCAAGGTTTTAATAACATTTTTACAATTTTCTATTTGTAGTTTTAATCCATCATTGATAGTTCTTAAATTAATAACAAAGATTTTTCTTAATTGAATATCTTTTTTTCTTTGTCTTAATTTATCTTCAATAATCTTTACAAATAATCCTACGCCAAAAACAAATATTGTGACTATCGCAGTAAATATTGTTTCAACCTTAACATTTTCAATTTTATTTATTCCTACGAAATAAATTAAACCTAATAAAAACAATAGAAATGCTATTGAATTAATTACTATTACGAAAAACCGTTTAAAGAACATTTGTTCCAACCTTTATATTTCTTTGCAACCGTCGTGGTAGGAATACCTCTTACCCGGTACCTCCCACACAGTTCCCGGCGTTCAGTTTTTCCGCACCGGGCTTGTTATTTTAGAAGTACTTTAATTATTAGGGTTGGTTTTATTTTTTAAAGAAATAAAAACAATAAAATTGTTTTACCACACATATTGATTTTTTATATAACGGCTTGAAATGTATTGTTATATCTTTATTAAATAATTTTGAAATTTAGAAAATAGATTAGGAACATTTATATCATATTCATAATCAATTTCTATAAGCTTATAACCAAAATCTTGCATAGGAATTTCTTCTTTTCGTCATTTGAATGAACTTTTAATTGCTAGTTGTAATGAGTCCATCTAGTCAAACAATGAATATATATAATACTTCAGCAAGGCATAAGAATCATTCTTTATACCCCATTGGTTATAATTTCCAGCCGTAGAAATAACTATTAAGTCATTATCAATATCCCAATAAATATGCTGGTCCCCATTACCAATAGCAGATACAATATTGAATCTCCTGTTCCGTGTACTATCAGACCAAATCCAAAATTGATACCCATATGCATCATTCCCTTCAGCAACTGAACTGGGAAATTCAATCTTTTTTGCGAAGGATTCCTTTACCCATCCCGCGGGTAAAATTTGTTTGCCATTCCACTTTCCATTGTTTCGGTAAAGAACAGCAAATTTCAACAAGTCTTCAGATGTCAATCTTAATCCCGATGCTGCCCCAAACTTGTCTTTTAATATTGATTTATTCCATCTTGAATAACGGTTCCATTCAATTTTTTTTATTCCTAAAGGTTTAAATAAATATTTTTCAGCAAATTGCTCGATGTCATATCCTGATGCTCTTTCAATTATTTCTGCTAAAACCTGTGTGGCGCCTCCATTATAATTAAACCGGGTACCGGGAATGTTTTCCAAAGGTTTATCAAGCACATATTTAACGGGATCATCGCTATAAACCATTTTAATTTCATCGTTCTCGGGATTGTTATAAGGTAAATTTTCATTCCAGGAAAGGCCGGTAGTCATAGTAAGAAAATGCTCAATAGTCCAATCTTTCTTTTTATCATCAAACGAATATTCCGGGAAAAATTTTGATACTTTTTCATGAACATTATTTATCAAGCCTTCCTGAATAGCAATACCTATGCAGGCTGATACTATGCTTTTTGTTATACTTCTTAAATCGTGCAGAGTAGTATCGTTATGTACTACAACTCCAAGATCACTGCCCCAATTCTGATCTTTGCCGTCAAAATATTTTTCGTAAAACAATTTCCCATTTTTTGCTATTAAAATGCTGTGAATGTTGGGGTAAACCTGTTCAGATATATTTGTTGTCATCTCATTTAAGATAAGTGTATCGACCCCAATTTCAACCGGAGAAGCTATCTGAATGTAGTTATCAGATTTTTGAGAAGAATTTTTAGAACACCCACAAAATAGCTGGAGTAGGATAAGGGGTAATATTAATTTTTTCATTATTTGAACCTATTTTTATTAACTGTATAACGTCCATGCAATTAAGCTGCAGCCCAGACCAAAAGAATTAGTTTAATTTTATCTCGGAAATACTAGATGCGGAAATGCTGTCGTCTTAATTATTAGTATGGGAACTTTATTACATAGTCTGCTCATCTTCTTTAGGTGTAAACATTGCAAAATATGACTTCATGTTAAAAACACCATTTGTATTAAACAAATCATCCCAGAATTTATCGATATCTATTTTTTTCTTTGAGTATAATAAATAAATAAAATACAAATCCTCAGTTTTTAATGCGCAAATGCTTGAAAGCTCTGCAGCTTTCGTCCAACTATCACTAAATGCCCAAGGTCGTTCATGCAATGGTTTGTTTACAGCATTTGAGCCAATAAAAAGTCCTTTGTAGTTTTTTTGTCTTAAAGATCTTCCTCTATCAATCCAGTCTAACAATTGTTTTCTGCCATTCTCATCAAAATAATCTGATTTGGTACTTTTGATTTCAAGTACACCCTCATATGTGGATTGTTCTGTTTTAACAACAATCCAACCATCTTCTTTGTTTTTTTCGGATGGTTCCTCCACATGTGCACCTAAAACTCTTAATGTATCAATCACTGCAGGTTCTAAAGCAAATTCTCTTTCGTATAATAACTTCAGACAATTCCTTATGTCTTGTTTCCTCTTTTGTGCATCTTGTAGTCTATTAAACACGTTTTCTAATTCGATATTGATTTTTGCAATTTCATCATCAATCGTTTTTTGACCTGGTGCAATAAAATCTTTAATCCATTCAGGTTCTGGTAAGCTGGTATGAACCCCACAAATATCTTGAAGTACATTTACTATTGTCTCGTCTTCGCTCAAGCTAATTTCAGGAAGAAATATTATTGGTCCGTGCACTGCGATAGTCTCTTCTCTTCCATATTGTCTTTTAATCATTTTTGTGATCAATGAAAATGCTAGCGCATTTCGATATCTATTGTAAACAAAGTAATCTCTTATTAAAACAAGCTCTAAATCCATTTCTTTTAATTTATCTAGATTTAATTTTTCTTTAATAACATCCATGTTTAATTCTACATAAGCTAAAGAATAATTCCATTTTTGTAATTTTGAAATATATTTTTCAAATTGTCTGTGTCCATAATCATTAATGAAATGTTGAGTATCCCCAGGTTGTGAATCCCATTTGAATATAAGACCTGTCCAGAATAAAAAAGGAATTTTTAAATCTTCAGTTAATTTTATTTCAAATCGTGGATCGCCAATAATGATTATTTCACCATTGTTCGATAATATTTCATAACACGATGAGAAATCAAATGTTTTTAGAAAAAATTCCCAGTCAATTTTCTCTTTAATTGAACTTTCTTTTATTGGCAGTAGATTAATAATGATAGTATCAAAATCTCGTATATTTTTGATTTTAATTAATTTCTCCCAACTATAACAATCAACATTAACATCTTCACTCGTTTGCTGATAACCATTCGAACCTAAAATTATTATTTTATGTTTTCTTTCCATTAAAATAAGCTCCTTAGTTATTATGTGGTTAAACTGCTATTTGCATATTTATTAAATCAACCACAGCTTCGCCACATCACTCCCATAAATACAAAATATTATACAAATCTTAATCTAACTTTTACTTATAAAATCCTGCTGAGGATAAATAGAATGGCCGGGATGAAGAGAAGGCGCCCCACATTTTCCCCAAACCTCTAAATAGATAGCCCACAAATTTTTATTACTATTTCAATTTATGTTGAAAAAAATAATTTTCCAAGATAATTTTTTAAAAATGAAAAAATTTTCGGATGAACTTTTTATAGTATCTAAATACTATAAAATCACATTAAATTAGCATAAATAATTTGAGAGTAAACGAATATTAAATGATCTTTGTCTTCTGCTTTGCTAAAAATATTTTGAAATGTGAAAATAATTTAGCATAATTGTAAAAATCCTTCTTCCCGAAAATTTTTCATTTCCTTATTAGAGTCGAATAAATATTTCTAAGATGTAATTTAAGTCAGACTTGTCCTTTTTCAGTTTTAACATGGAATAATTAATTAATTATGATAGGCAGTGTAATATCCCATTATAAAATATTACAAAAGCTCGGTGAAGGCTGGCCTGTCCCCCGAAGCCCTATGTGTATATATAAGAATTAACCTAATGATTGGAAAAACAATTTTACATTATAAAGTTCTAGAAAAGATAGGCGAAGGGGGAATGGGAGTACTATACCTTGCAGAAGATATAAATATCCGTCGTAAAGCAGTCTTAAAATTTTTGCCCTCCGATGTTACAAATAATCATGATATAAATTCGAGATTTAAAAGAGAAGCACAGGCAGCAGGTTCATTAACTCACCCCAATATCGTTACAATATATGATGTTGGTGTTCACGAAGGAAAATCATTCATAGCAATGGAGTATGTTAAGGGAAAAACACTAAGAGAACTAATAAATAGTGCAGAGATGAACATTTCGACGAACAATTAATATATCAGTACAAATATGTGAAGGATTAATGAAGCACACAGTAAAGGAATAATTCATAGGGATATAAAACCAGAAAATATCCTGATAGATGAAAATGGAAGAGTAAAGATAGTCTGACTTCGGGTTGGCAGAGTTGAAGGGTAATAACCCAGTTAACCAAGGATGGTTCAACATTAGGAACTGTAAAGTATATGTCTCCCGAACAGATACGCAATGAAAAAGTGGATCAGAGGACGGATATATGGTCAGTAGGTGTAATGCTATATGAAATGATAACAGGAAGATATCCGTTCAAGGGAGAATATGAGGCATCACTTTTTTATGCAATTATAAATGATCAGCAGGAACCGATGGCAAGATATAAATCTGATATAAGTGAAGGATTTCCAGAGAATAATAGATAAAGCATTAGACAAAGATCCGGAAACAAGATACCAGCATATAGATGATTTGCTATCAGACCTAAAAAGGGAGAAGAAAGAAAGTTCTGAATCAATTATAACCGATAGTAATTCTTATAAACAATATAAAAAACCAAAGAGGAAAAAATATATAATTGCTGTTTCAATATTAATAATGCTGCTGCTTGGCTTTGGTGCATATTATATATTTAACAATAAAACTAAAGAAATTAAACCGGCGAAGCATACACAAATAACTTATGAGGGCACTATATTTTTTAGTGGTTTACCTAACCTGCTAACGGAAATAACTCAAATTTCACCCGATGGCCGGTATACAGCCTATGTGGTAGATAACAAAAAAAATAGAATGTATTTATATTCAAGAAAATTATAGCGGAAAATCATTTGAAATTTTTAGTGCATGGGCCATTGTTTGTCTTCGATGGTCTCCTGATGGTAATGAAATTTTCTTTGGCGCTGGGTTTTTTGATCAGGAACATTCGGATCTTAAAAATTCAAAAATTTATTCACCATATATAGTTTCCAAATCAGACTGGAAACCACACCCTTTTAATGATGGCTGGTGTAACGGATGTTGGTCACCTGACAACAAATACCTGGCTCTTATCTTTTATGTACAGGATTCAATTAGAATAGTAAATAGGAAAACTCAACATCTCGAAAGATCAATCAAATTTATTCAAGATTTTAATAAGATCTATGATGTAGATTGGTCACTTAACGGTTTTGTTTGTCTTACATTTAGTGAGAAAAATAAAAAATTTGCCTTGTGGACTATTCAAAATGATGGGACACAACAAAAAAAAATAGCAGAAAGTGAACTAGGAATTTTTTGTCCCAGGTGGTCTGCGAATGGAAATTATATATATTATTTTCAAGGGAGGAAAAATACAGTAGATTTGGTGAAAATTAAAATCTCTTCAGAAAGAACATCTGTTGGCGGGCCTAAAATTATTTTGACAGGATTACAGGCTTGGGGATATTCACTTTCAAAAGACAATAAAAAATTTGTATATACAAAAGATACCCGTTATTCAAATATTTGGGAAATGACTTTTGAAACTAATCAAAAATCTTATCGGACAAATCAATTAACTTACGGTACAACGTATAACTCCTGGTTAAATATCTCATCAGACGGGGAAAAAATAACTTTTGTTAATCAGGGAAACATTTTTATAAATTCAATTGAGGAAGGGAAAATCAAACAGCTCACTTCATTTAATTCCGAATGCTGGAGCCCTTTCTTTAGCCCTGATGGAAAAGAGATTGCTTTTCTCTCGGGTTCAAGAGATATTGTAATAGTTGATACTCATGAAGGTCTCATCCAAAAAACCTTTAGAAATATTGATTTCGGGACACAATTAATATGGAGTTCCGATTCTATTCTTCTTTATAGTAAACTTAAGGATCAAAATTTTTACATCTTCAATATGATAAGTGGTGACCGAAAAACTTTAATTAAAAATGATACAGAAAAAAATTCAGGAGAAATGTCATACCCAATGTATTCTCCGGATAGGAAAAAATTTATACTCTATTGGTATAAATGGACTGGTAATTCAGGTTTATGGTTAATATCAAGCGATGGTTCCAGTGAGAAACTCTTATTTTGGGGGCAGATTTACCCTCTAAAATGGTCTGAGAATAATGAAATGTTTTATGCGTACGATTTTACTAAAAATCCAAAAGAAATAATAAAGGTTTCTTCAAAGAACGGCACTGTTGTTCAAAGAATTAAAATGCCTTCTGAAGTAGATGAAGCGGATGTAACCCCTGATGGTAAAAAAATAGTTTACTCCATCTACAAAGAAACCTCCGATGTCTGGATGATAGAAAATTTCGATCCGGATGTGGATTAATAAATGAAAGACAAAATAGTATCTCATTACAAGATAATAGAGAAACTAAGCGAAGGCGGAATGGGAGTGCTCTATCTTGCCGAAGATATAAATATCAATCGTAAAGCTGTGCTCAAATTCTTGCCACCTGATGTAGCAAATAATGATGATATAAATTCGAGATTTAAAAGAGAAGCACAGGCTGCTGGTTCATTAAGTCATCCCAATATTGTTACTATTTATGATGTTGGTGTTCATGAAGGAAAATCATTTATTGCAATGGAATTTGTTGGGGGGAAAACTCTGAGGGAAATAATCAATAGAGATGAATTAACAATTGAAGAGAATAATAAACATTTCAATTCAGATTTGTGAAGGAATAAACGAAGCACACAGTAAAGGAATTATCCATAGGGACATAAAACCGGAAAACATCATTATAGATGAAAAAGGGCGGGTGAAGATACTGGATTTTGGATTACAAGGTAAACAATGTAAGTACACAATTAACGAAGGAAGCATCAACACTAGGGACAATAAAATATATGTCTCCCGAACAGATAGGAAATAGAAAAGTGGATCAGCGGACGGATATTTGGTCATTCGGAGTAATGCTTTACGAAATGATAACAGGAAGATATCCATTCAAAGGAGAACACGATGCAAGTCTGTTTTATTCAATTATAAACAGACATCCTGAACCTCTGGCGAGGTACAAATCAGATGTTAGCGAAAATTTCCAGAGAATCATAGATAAAGCATTAGACAAGGAACAGGAAACAAGATACCAGCATATAGATGAAGTACTTGCGGATATAAAAAGGATTGGAAAAGACAATGAACAAAATAAAAAATAAAACTCTCTGGAAACGAAAGAAAGCAGTTTATAGTATCACCACATTTTTAATAGTTTTGATTCTACTCACCTCAGTAGTTTACTATCTTCTTCACAATTAATCAAAAAAAATTAAACTACCGCAGCACACACAATTAACATTTATAGGTAATATTCACATTTATATTTCGCTGGAAGGATTGGTAGGCGGGGGAACTTTCCGAGATTTATCAAAAGTTTCACCAGATGGAAAATTTACAGCTTATGTAATAGATAAGGACGGAAATAAATATGTCTTTATAAAAGATAATTCAAGTGATAAACCCATTGAAATTTTTAATGGTATAAAAGATATTTATTGCTTAAGATGGTCTCCTGATGGAAATAATATTTTGTTATCTGGTATGTTATTTAATCAAAAGCTAGTTGACTTTATAATTCCAAAGTTTGGTGGAAAAGCCCGTTTAGTTGATTTGCCTCTTCATACGGTCACATGGTCTCCTAACGGCAGTTTATTTGCCGGCATTGAAATTCCAAAAGATTTTATTACTATCGTAAATACAGAAACTAGAAATAGTATAGATACAATAAAACTTAAAGGTGATTATGATTTATTTCAGGAGGTAGATTGGGCTCCTAACCGTAATGGATTAGTTTGTCTTACTTATAGCTATAAAATAAAAAGCTATATTTTATGGACCATTAAAATTGACGGAACGCAACAAAAACAAGTTGTCCAAACTAACAAAAAACTTTTCTCACCCAGGTGGTCTTTTAATGGCCGTTATATTTATTATTTGCAGGAAAGTAATGGAACAAGAAATTTGATGAAAGTGGAGGTTTCTTCTGAAGGAACTGCAGAAAGTGAACCTAAAATTGTAGTTACAGGTTTAGATGCTTACGGATTTTCTTTTACAGCTGATAATAAGAAAATTGTTTACACAAAAAATCTTAGCTATTCTAACCTTTGGGAATTAAAATTTAAAAATGAGCGGAATCTTTCCAACCTTCAAAGTTATCAAACAGCGCAATAACAATTAAATATCCATCTATTTCACCTGATAAAAACGTGATGGCTTTTGTAAAAACAGGAAATGTTTATATAAAGCAAATTAATGAAGAGAAAGAAGAGCAAATTTCTTTTTTTAATAAGGAGTGTTATAGACCAAGTTGGAGCCCAGATGGTAAACAAATTGCTTTTTATTCAGATTCCAAAATCATTCTTATTTCCAATCAAGGAGAAGTTAAAAAGATATTTAAAAATATAGGTATTGGGGGCCAATTATGCTGGAATACAGATTCAACTATTCTATGTTTCAATTCCGGAAACTTTAATCTATATGTATTTAATACAATTACAGGTGAGCAAAGTACATTTATTAAAAGTGAAAAATATGAATGGATGTTCAATCCTATTTCTTCCCCCGATAGGCAAAAAATAGCTGTTCACTGGAACAGAATTAATTATGGTATATGGATTATTTCTTTAGAAGATTCATCTCAAAAATTTTTAATAAAAGGGAGACTACTCCCATTAAAATGGTCTGATGATGGAAGATATATTTTCATTTTTGATTATATAAAAAGTGAAATATTAAAAGTATCCGTAAATAATGGCTCTATTACAGAAAGCATAAAAATCCCTTTTAAAGGAATAAATGCACTGAATAATGATATTGATATTACTGCTGATGGCAAAACAATTATTTGTGCTGTACCGGAATTGAATTCCGATGTCTGGATGATAGAAAATTTTGACCCGGATATTGAGTAAGATGAAAACTAAGAACAAATATGAAAATAAGAGCCGGATGCTTGAAGATAAGTTAAGCGGCTTGCAGGATGCCGTTGAAGAACTTAAAATCCTGAATGAAATTGCAGTCGCTGCAGGCAGAACCGTTGATTTGGATCAGACTTTGAAATTGATTTTAAATAAAACTATAAATGCCGTAAAGGCTGAGCATGGAGCTATTCTTTTATTATCTGAAGATCAGGAAATCTTAAAAACATTTATAAGGCAGAGCAGTGAGAGCAAAATAAGAAAAGCTCCTCATATTGGAGTACATATTACAGGATGGGTAAGATTAAATAAAAAATCGTTAATTATTAAAGATTTAAGTAAAGATGAAAGATTCAAATCAACAGAAGAAGAGAAGAAAAATATTAAAAGTCTTATATGCTCACCCATCTGGTTTGAAGGGAAAATAATCGGCATCCTGCAGATGATAAATAAAAAAGATAAAATTCCTTTCAATGACAATGATCTGACTCTCCTTTCTATTATTTCTGTCCAGGCCGGGCAGTTAATAAAAAATTCTCAGCTCCAGCAGCTGAATTTTGAAAAGAAAAAAGAAGCTGAAATTACAAAATTGGAATTTGAAAAGCTGAGAGAGCTTGACCGGATAAAAAACGATTTCTTCACTAACCTTTCACATGAACTAAGAACGCCGCTAACTTTAATCCTTGGACCATTGGAAAATTTAATGGTCGGAAAAGAAAATTACAGTGAAGAAAAATTAAAGCTGATCTTTAAAAATGCCAGCAGCCTATTAAAGTTGATTAACCAGCTTCTTGACCTTTCTTCAATTGATGCAAAAAAAATGAGGTTGATTCCTGAAGAAGGTGATATTGTAACTTTTGTTAAAGGGATTGCCGCATCATTTAAACCTTTAGCTGAAATAAAAAATATTAAATTATATTTTAATTCCGGTTATAAAAATCTTAATGCGGTTTTTGATAAGGATAAATTAGAAAAAATTCTAAACAACCTTCTAATAAATGCAATTAAGTTCACCGGCAATTCCAGCGATCCGGGCAAATCTGAAAAGATTGAAATCAATATTCCAGAAAAATTAATAGATAGTGCCGGGAAAATGATGTTTGAAATAGTTATCGAAGACAGCGGATCAGGAATTTCACCGGATATAATAAAAAATATATTTGAGCGTTTCTTTACTGAAAGCGGGAACTTCATTAAAAAAATTCCATCCGGCACTGGAATCGGATTATCTCTTGTAAAGGAATTGGTTGAGCTGCATCATGGTTCTATTTCTGTAGAAAGCGATTTAAATAAGGGAACAAAATTCAGAATTGCGATCCCCCTTAAGCTGGATTTATATAAAGAACAGATTACAGGCGCTCGGTTCTCAGACATAAAACCAAACAATTTAGAGGATAATTTCAAGGCTAATGAAACTGAAGGCGAAATCTCTGTTATTCTAATTGTTGAAGATAACGATGATATTAGGGATTTCATTAAAGAGAATATAAACATTAATGTAGAATTTATAGAAGCTGTAAACGGTAAAGATGGTAAGGAAAAGGCTGCTGAGAATATACCTGATTTGATTATCAGTGATGTAGTTATGCCTGAAATGGATGGAATTGAGTTATGCAGACAATTAAAGACCGATGAAAGGACATGCCATATCCCTGTAATCCTGTTAACTTCAAAAGCCGAAATTGATAATAAACTAAAGGGGCTTGAAACCGGTGCGGATGATTATATCACAAAACCGTTCAGCGTTTCAGAGCTGCAGTCAAGGGTAAAGAATTTACTAAATCAAAGAAAGCTTTTACGGCAGAAGTTTAGAAAAGAAATAATTTTAGAACCGAAAGATATTTCTGCTTCTTCTTATGATGAAAATTTTTTAAAACGTGTAATAGAAATTATTGAAAAGCATATTTCCGATCCTGAGTTTTCTGTTGATCAGCTTGCCAAAGAGATCGGACTCAGCAGTATGCAGGTTTACAGAAAGCTGAATGCACTTACCGGTCAGTCCTCCGGCGAATTAATCAAATCTTACCGGTTAAATAAAGCGGCAAAACTACTCCTTTCTAAAACGGGAAATATATCCGAGATTGGTTATGAAGTCGGATTTAATAATCCCGCTTACTTTGCTACCTGCTTTAGAGATCTTTTCGGATGTTCTCCTTCTGAGTATTTGCAGAAATTTGTCTCAGCTTAAAGCTGAATTTTTTATTGTATCACTTTATCCACAGATTTTTTTCCAAACCATCTCAAATTTCATATCATCATATCACAAGATTTCTCCTCCTGTAAAAGAACCAGTTCAGACGCCGATGTTATAATTTTAGAACTTAATGTAAGAAAATTGGTAGAGAAGCCTCATTTTATTTAAGATTTTCAATTCAGATAAATTATTAAATAAAATATGAGGTTGAGATGAAAATCTTATTATTTACAACAGTCATTTTAGGGGTGGTTTTCTTTGGAGGCTGCGAAAGTGAAAATCCGGTATCTACAAAAGAAGTGAGTTCAATCAAAAGTTTACAAAAAAATATTAATATTATTCCGGATCCGCTGGTTCAACCTTTTTACGGGGCTATTCAGTCATCGGGAACAATTATAAGTAATCCTGAAATTTCTATGTTAGATATATCGGGGAACGGATCATTGACGGGGTTCGGTTATTCAAAAATATTCTCTCATTCAAAGATAAATCTAACTACAAAAACACAGATCGGCACACTTGAAATAACAACTTCCAAGGGAGGTAAAATTACGGGTACACTGAACGGTTCTGTTCAAAAAGAAATCAATAATGTTTTATACTTTTCAGGCAATTATGAATTAACCAAGGGGACCGGAAATCTTGCAGGTTTTACCGGGAATGGAAATTATTCCGGATATTTTAATAAAATCAATCTCAGCGGAAAGTTAGTTCTTGACGGAAAAATTTATTTGCCTGAAATAATCAGGATAGATAGAAATTCAGAATAAGTTACATAACCGATCAATTACAGATTCTAATTAAAAAATCCATCAGCAGCAAAAGATATATCTATAATTTATTTCCTTCAAGGAGAGGAACAATGAAAAATACTTTCTTCCTATTGGCGATACTTTTTTTTGCCTGCAGGTTTTCAGCAGCTGCGCAGCAAAAAGAACTGAAAAAGAATAGTCATATGATGCGTGATTTTTCAAGTCCTCAGCTAAAGAGACCGGAACATAAAATTATTTTTCCGGATAATAAATTTTATGCAAATAATAAACTAACAAATAGTCCAACTAATTCATTTATTAAACCATCGGAGTTCCAGGAATTCCCTTATCAGGCTCCTGACATTTCCTACTATGAAGTAACCCCGGTAGCATTATCAAATGGCAATATAATGTTGTTCTGGGCTTCATATGATGAGCTGGACTTTAAAGATGATTCACTTTATTGTGCAACAAGTACAGACGTGGGAATAACCTGGAAAGATAAAAAAATTATTCTGCATTCTCCCTTCAATTCAATTTATTATTTAAATGGATTACAAACTTACGGTGGAAGAATAATTAATGAAGAAAAACCTGCCGGATGTTATCAAGTTCAATTTGATGCTTCTAATCTGTCGAGCGGAGTTTACTTCTATACAATGGAATCAGCAGGATTTGTTCAAACCAAAAAAATGATCCTGCTACATTAATAATTAAATTGGAAATTTTCACTTAATAACTTAAGGAAGATAAATATGAAAAATTTTATTTGTTGTTCAGTAATTTTTTCTTTTCTCTTTATGGCTTCAGTTCTGCCTCAACTCAAAAGGCCGCCTTTCGCCGAAAAAAAAATTAAAATAAAAGAATATCATGGTGTAAAAATAGAAGACCCTTACAGTTATCTGCAGAATATTGAAGATCCATATGTTAAAAACTGGATAAATGAACAGGCTGAATATGGTAGAAAGTTTTTGGATCATCTGCCGAACAGGGAAAAACTTAAAGAAATGGTAAAAAGAGCTCTTTCAATTGAAAATGAAGTTGTCGGCAGCTTTAGAGAGAGAAATAATAAATATTATTATAAAAAAACAAAATTACCCGACAACCAGGGGAAACTATATGTTAGAGAAAAAGGAAGCGATACGGAGAAAGTTTTGTTTGATCCCGTTCAGTATAATTCTTCGTCCGGCAACAAGTATGATATTAACAAAATTGAAATTTCAAAGGACGGCAGACTTATTCTACTTGATTTATTTCCGATGGATGGAAGCGAGATAAATGATGCGGTTATAATTAATTCTGAAACTGAAAAAGTCTTATCAGATACGTTAAAAAAAATTGAAGGGTGGCCTGCTTTCCTTCCGGATGGTTCCGGTATTATTTATATGAAAGCAAAAATTGAGAATGGTAAGAAAATTAATTCCGATTTTATTATCTCCCTTCATGAAATCGGATCTGCGCAGAAGGCGGACAAAGATATATTTTCTATGAAAAATAATCCTGAACTTAATCTTTCGCCGAATGATTGGCTTTGGGTAGAACCTGAATTTTTATATGACTATTCATTCGGCTTTGCTTGGGGAGTAACTTATGGGGATATTTATATAACTCACACATCCAGCTTAAAATATGATAAAGCATCATGGAAGAAAATTTTTGACAAAAGTGATAAAATATTGTCACTCTGGATCTATAATAAAAGTCTATATGTTCTATCTCAAAGAAATTCTCTTAACGGTGAAATCTTAAAAACATCATTTGAAAATCCAGACCTTTCCAAGGCAGAAGTTATTGTACCTCCTAGCAGTATCAATATTACTGAAACTTATTTAGCAGACAATAAGCTTTATTTAAGCGGAAGAGATGTTATGAAAGGTGTATTAAGTTATGTAGATTTAAATGAAGATGAGCAAGTAGTACACTCAATTAACATCCCTTATCCCGGCATTGCCAGCTTATGGCAGTATACCGATCAAAAAGGTGTATACTACAATCTAAACTCATGGAATTACCCTTCCAAAGAATTTTATTTTGATCCCGCGTTAAACAAAAGTAAAGAAATTCAATTGGCTAATCAAAAAATGGATTTGTCTTTCCTCGATGATTATGAGGTGGAAGAGATAGAATTTAAGGCCAGGGACGGTGTTATGGTTCCCCTCTCTTTAATCCATAAAAAAGATATGAAAAAAAATGGAAACAACTTTGTCGATCTTTATGGATATGGTTCTTATGGAGCATCAATTGATCCGTTTTTCATTGGTTTGAAATTGCCGCTGCTGCAGGAAGGAGTTGTTCTAGCCTATGCTCATGTAAGAGGCGGAGGAGAAAAAGGCGAGGTATGGCATCTTGCGGGAATGAAACAAACAAAATCAAATACCTGGAAAGATTTTATTGACTGTGCAGAATATCTTATTCAGAATAAAATTACAAGTAAAGGGAAAATTGCATGCCGTGGCACTAGTGCGGGCGGTATTTTAGTTGGAAGAGCAATTACTGAAAGGCCAGATCTATTTAAAGTTGCCGTTCCAATGGTAGGATGCTTAAATGCATTAGTATTGGAAGATACGCCAAATGGTACCTGGAATGTTAATGAATTTGGGACATATAAAGATCCTGATGAATTTAAATACTTATTGGAAATGGATGCATATCATCATATTCAGGAGGGAGTTCAGTATCCCGCACAGCTTATCACCTCAGGTGCCAATGATTCCCGGGTAGCTGAATGGGTGCCGGTGAAATTCTATGCAAAGATGATCGCAGCAAATTCTTCTAATCTTCCTGTAATATTAAAATTATACTATAAAGGAGGGCATTGGTCGAATGGATTTGATGAAGAAGTAAATGACGCAATTGATGTAATTGGTTTTGTTCTATCCCAGCTAGGAGTTCCCGGATACAAATTGGAGAAAATCACTACAAATTAATTACAATAAAAGGATTAACTATTATGCTTGCAAAAAATTATTTCATTGTATCAATTCTCCTGATCTCACTGATTGATATATTCCCTCAATATTTATCTTCCGAGGAAGAAGCTATTAAGCAGGTTATAATGAATGAAACCAAAGGGTGGGCTTACAGAAATTATGATGGAATGGTGGAGAATTGGGCCCATGAAAATTACGTTATCAAAATGTCAGCAGGCCCTAATTTCTATGAAGAAGTATCTGGTTGGAATTCCATAAATGATAGTATTAAAATCGATTTAAAAAACTACACTCAAAAAGTCGATGTCTCATGGTCAGATTGGAATATTCATTCTTATAATAATTGTGCCTGGGCTTCTTATTTACAAAGTGCCAAAGTTACCGGAAGCAGTGATGAACCTTATAAAACAAGAGAAGTAAGATTTCTTGAAAAGAAAAACGGCTTTTGGAAGATTGTTTTCCTTTCAACAGTAAATGTCTCATCTTATAAAAGCTATCATGATTATTGGGCAAAACTTGAAAATGATATTAATGATGCAGGCTATAAATTATTAAATGAAAAAAAATATGAAGATGCAATAGATATTTTTAAAAAGAATGTAAAATTATATCCTGAATCTTCAAATGTTTATGATAGTCTCGGAGAAGCATATATGATGAATGGAGATAAAGAACTTGCAATAGAGAATTATAAAAGATCTCTTGAGCTCAATCCTGAAAACACAAATGCAATAAAAATGCTGAAAAAATTGGCAGAGATGTAAATCAATTTTAAGGGGACACTTAGCACATCCCTCAAAGTGAGGCTTAGTCATAAGTTTTTATGATATTTAAGCCTCACTTTTTTAAATGGACAAATTAAAGTTTATCCACATTTACTGCCGCCACTTCAACTCATACCTATTGTAAAAAAATATTTTATTCAAAATCCTTTTCTTCAATCAAACAATAACTAAACCTATTCCCAAAATATTTTAATGCATTCTCACACAACCCTACCAACTCCCAAAAATCTTCCGGGTCTTTAAACACCTGGCACCCCGCCGAAAACTTATTTACATAATTCACTATCCCCCACTTACTTGCCCTATGAATATTTATCCCGAACATTCCCCATTCAGCTGATGATTCGATATAATCATATTTATCATCCCTGTTTGCATCTCTATAGACTTTCACATTCCCGGTTTGCACCAGAGCTTTATACTTTCCTTTATGCAGTCCTAACCTCCAGCAGCCGAGATATTGACCCGGTGCAAGAATAGCAGTTCCTTTTTTATATAAAGGATATCGTAAATAATAAAGTCCCGGATCTGTTGTGGCCGGCCAGCAGTGAAATTTCTGTTCTCCGGATTCATCTTTGTAGAAGCAGTAAATCCAGTCATTGAATTTATTGGGATTCATATCGTTGGTCCTTATGCCGCCGATATTGAGATTGTAAGGGATTCCGTTGTCGAAGATTTTGTAATTTTTTCTTTTATAAACTTCAAATATTTCTTCTAAAATAAATTTCTTCATTTTTAATCTAAATTGTAACTATTGTGAAAATATTTATTTTTGTTTCTTGTTGCCTATGACCAGCCTTTTAGTATATTTATTAGTGGACGTTATAATAAACTTCCAGTTCCGACATTTAATAGGGGTAGATTGTTAGAATTTGAGTGGATGGCAAGTATTGAGGGTAAAACCCTGAATAGAGCCATCCATCTTTATTTTAAAACCTTTCTCTCTCCATGTTTCTCCTATATGATTACAATTAAGAATATCGATTTTGTGTTTTGAGGTACAGTCATTTTATTTCATAAAAATATTTTCTGAACAAGTATTGACTCTGAATTTCCTAGTGTTAAATTTGCTCTCAAGAAGTTGATAATTAATTTTATCAGCTTCCAGATTGGATGGTCGACTAATTAAGGTAACACTTAGTTTAAACCATCCAATCGCTATTTTAAAGCATCCTTCGCTTTTTCTTTCCTAAACGACCTCAAAAGAAATGCGTTAAAAAATTTTACGAAATGAAGCGTTAAACAGAAAAAGCTGTTTGAGTCCCGCTCATAGCCTAATAAATATAGGCGGGACGAGTTCTTTTTCTGTAGCGGAATGAAGTAAAATTTTAGCATTTCTTTTGCAGTCTTGAACTTTTGTTTCTTTTCTTTCAAGAGAAAAGAAAAAAGAAATATTCTCGAAATTGTTCCCTCATTGAAAATCGAATGTTCTTTTCTTCTGGTCTGCTGTACTCTTTTTAAGGTGGATTAAGACGAAAAAAGTAACAATTTATTTTTTCCTTTTCTTAATCTCTCTTCCCACAAAATAAACAACCAGGTTTATCAGCAGCGTTCCTGCAATCCAAATTCCCTTTTCCCAATCCTCTTCGCCTCTGATAATTATCGGATCAGCATCAATCTTGATTGTATCCCATTTAATTATTGTATCCGGAATAATCTTGTAAGTGAATTCATTTTTGTCCGGAAAGAATTTTATTACTGCAGAAGTGTCTTTTCCATTTTTCTTTAACTTCACTCCCTGGTAATATTCTTCAAACCTGGTTAATTCATCAGTCTTAATTATTCTAATTTCCTTCTCCGCTTTAATGGTGTCTTTTATCTCTGCAGGCTTGACAATGGTTCTATGAATAATTAAAGCCGGGGTGCTGCACCCGGTTAAAACCTGGATGCAGCACATGACTAATGGAATAAGGAGGAGGTTAAATGACCTTTCCATTAGCCCCTTTCCCGGTGAAGTAAGCAATTATTGCTACTGATGCAGCTCCAATCCAAATGTACCATTTAGAACCTTCGGGTACATTTCCAATTGCGGTAGCGACTGCAGTTCCTACTCCGACAATAATGCCTACAATATTTGTGACAGTGTTTTTCAAATTATTCATAGGTCTCCTTATATTATGATTATTACTTTTTACCCGCCGGCGGCGGAAACTCCTTCCCTCAGTCTCAATACTCAAGACTCAATACTAACTACTTCTTATTCACAAACTCATACTCACTTAAAAGTTCATTAAGCTTTTTCTCGTAGCTTGCAGTAAAACCGTTTTTCGCGATATCACTCTGTATCGCATGAACCAAGTGCAATAATTTTAAATTCTGTCAGTGCAGCTTTTCTATGCGCACGCGTCACCATA
>CAVQBP010000007.1:0-205750 GCA_963710745.1 uncultured Bacteroidota bacterium
GGTTTTAAGGGACTATCAATTTTCATATTGGTAAAAATATTTGAATTGAACAATTAAAATATTAAGATTCAATTTTGTAAGGAAAATTTGATTTGACATTATTAAATTATTCATTAATATTATTTTATAAAAACATCAAGAACTTAATTCAGAATTATTTATATTTAAATACAAAATGCTACTCAAATTGAAAAATATCGAAAGATTTATTGTTGTAGGCGACAGATTATTAATTAGACCGGAAGAAGATGCGGCTAAAACATCATCAGGCTTATATTTGCCCGCCGGAGTTGCCGAGAAAGAAAAGATTCAAAGTGGTTATGTGATAAAAGCGGGACCTGGTTATCCTCTTCCTGCAGATGTCGAAGAGGAACCATGGAAAGAATCCAAGGAGAAGGTTAAATACATTCCTTTGCAGGCAAAAGAAGGAGACCTCGCAATCTTCCTTCGTAAAGAAGCTTTTGAGATTGAGTTTGAAAGAGAAAAATTCTTAATAGTTTCACAATCTGCAGTACTTCTTTTAATCAGAAATGATGATTTTGGACTTCAGAATTTATAAGAAGAATAAGATTTTATTAAGAAGATATTTCAGCCTCCAGCTTTTATCACCGATACTGCCGTAATCAAACTCTTCTTCGGAAGCTAAATTCGTTTGATGATTTTCATAATTATCTTTAACTTCAAAATCATCATACGCTGCTTGAATATATAACTCCAATGTTTTAAGATTTTCATTTCCAGCAACAGGTAATCTTAAATCATGGCAGGCTTCAAGCAGTTCTTCTCTTTGTTGAATTTTATTTCCTTCCATAATTTATCTCTTAAATTATTTGTTAAATTTATCATTCCCACCAGCTTAGTATCTCAAATCTCGAAGATTTCAAATTTAATTTTGCATTGTTTATTGCCTGACTACTATACAGCAATGATGCATTTCCGGCAGCTTTAATATCTACACTAGTTCCCACACAAATTGTACTGCCATAAATAGTACCCTGTCCAACAATATCAGTTTGTATTGAAGATTGGCCGTACACTATAATTATACCTCTGAAAGTAAACTGACCGCTTAAAGTCAGATTCCCGTTAACTACCATTATTCCGTCGCCGGACATTGTTCCTGAAAAATGAACATCTCCATCAGCATGAATAACTTTAGGATCAGAAGGAGTTCCTAAGGAAGTACCTGAGGAATAAGTCCCGCTGGGAAGAGTTATATCAGCGGCAAAAATTATATTTTCGGTTAATGCAAGCCAGTCAGTTGTGTCGTTGATTGTCCTTACACTTGGAGATCCGCCGGCACCGTCAATCCGGTTAATTTTTGGTTTTATATTATCAACCACATAAGAACTGTCGGATGGATTATCAACTCCAAATCCTGGTATTGGGGGATTAGGCCCCGAACTTCCATCCGTATTATAATCATTCCCATCTACGGATACATTATTACCGCTCATTTTTAAATTAAGATTGTTTGAAGAAACATATATAGCGGCATTAATTTTTGGCATAGTAATAGGTTCTCTTTTTGCTGTTACCACACTTGTATGTGTAACTCCTTGATATCTGGCAGCCGACCTAATAACTAACGCCGAATCCGGTCCATAGATAAGTATATCATATACTCCGTTTAGAAGAGCATTGTCATCAAAAGAACCTTTCAGACTTTTATCCCGTCTTAATTTCTCAAGGTATATTTCAACACCGGAATTTGATATTAATCTTGCCTGTGTTTGTTTGTAAAAATCTACTGTAGTTTCTACTTCGGTAGTTGCATTAGCATTTAAATTTAATATTAACATCGTCAAAATTGCCGCAGCCCCCATTACAAGAATTAAAGTTCCTTTTCCTAACATATATACCTCGGAAATTTCTTCGAAAAATTAATAATTAATATTTCTTGGGTTAACATTCATTTCCCAATATGTAAACGGGTATTTACCATCTACAGGTTCAGTCGTTTCTATCCACATTTCAACGTTTATATACTTAATACTGTCTAAAACAGAAGTTATATTACCGGACATATTTCTGTAGCTGAAATTTAATTTTGTTAATCCCAAAGAAGGTCCTTTCGACGTATCACCGTTAACAACTCTGTACAAAACGATATCATGAGGATTTTCAGTACCTACAGACTCGGTTGAATCACCTACTAAGTAGGTAAGCTGGTCAGCTGTTCCATTTGAATCTATATCTCCATAGAAGGAAAATTCAGTTGGCTGGGCTATTGCAATTGCAGTTCCTTTATAATTATAACCGACCTTTCTCAAATCATTATTTACTATTTCAGCAAGGGTCTTTGCATTTTGTTGTAACCTTAGATCAGCATTGGATGCAAACCGTTTTTGGGAAGAATAAATATAGATATTAACCATTATAAGCAGTACAATTCCGCCAATGAAGGAAGCTCCAAGTAAATCTAATATCGTATCCATACTATTTCTCTTATTTTAATGTAAAAATAAACGAAAGTAATACAGGCTCTCTCATATATGGACTGGTTACTGTTACTGTAACTTTCTTATAAAAAGTTTGTGTCGAACTTACCTGATCTGGAACATCTCCATTAACATATTGGACCAGGCAATCAACATGATAATTCTCAGCATGAGGAGCACTTACAATTTTGACATAACCATTAAAATCATCAATATCATCAAAATCCTTATAAGCTTCTCCTGTTTCCGGACCCAAAGAATCTGCTTGAGTTAAACTGTTGGGATTAGTTGTAGGAAAGGGTTTGGTTGTTTCATCAAAACTTTTTCCTTTAATTTCTTCTATTAAATCATCAGCTAAAGAAAAAGCTGTTAAAGCAACTTTTGTTTCAATTTCAACACTTGAAGTTTCAAGAATCGATGAATTGAAATTCAGTGACGAAAGCGCTAAAATAATTAGTGCTCCCATCGATAGCAGGGAGTTGGAATTCATTTTTATTTCTCCTTATAAGCACTCTAGAAGATCTTTTACAAAAAAAATGCCCTTAAAAAGTAGTAGAAATAGATAGGATTTGACGCATTATATATTGGATAAAAAAGCACACCGGTAATATTTACCTATATGGGTAATAAAAGAGAAGCTAACTGAATGTTAGCTTCTCAAAAAAAGATCCTGATATATTTTATTTTATTGTTCCAACCAGGAAATTATTGTGGGCTTTTCTGTATGAGGATAATAAGGGGGTGCTAATTTGTCCCATAATCTTTGATCATAACGGTATCTTTTGTAAAAACCGTGATTAGTAGATCCGCCGAAAGTTCCAACAGCCTGTCTTTTATTTTGAGTTATTCCGCCGAGCAGATTTATATAATGGCTGTATGTCCGTGTATTATAATCTTCGGCACCGAAGCCCCCTTCCTGACAATAAATTGCAGCGTCAATATTTATTCCGTCAACATTATTTGCATGATTATTAGTTATCATAACATTATCTTTAGCAACTATACCAAGCAAATCTGTTGAATTAGAATGTTGTAGAGGATCGGTTTTATAAACTATATTATCATCCAAAAAGATATCTCCTTCACCTGCCACCGTATATTGTCCTTCTACGGTTCCCTTCAATCTCACATTCATGCCCTTAACATACAATACTCCATTGGGTGCAACATCAGAAAGATTGTAAGTCGTTTCTGGTTTTGAGTACCCCATTTTAACTATTACCTGGTTATTATTGAATGTAATATAAGCTGTATCGGGCACTGTTTGGGCGGGAACATAAACTGGATGCCATGCAGTTCCTTCGGTATGCGCAGGTATTATGGTTTCAGAAAATGGTATATAGAATCCACCGAGTTGAGCTGCGGCTTTAATATCTGCTAATCCATCCAACGGCATTGGATTATTATATCCAGGATCAAATCCTCCTTTAAATACCGGGGCATCACTGTCAATACTATTTTTATAATCTTTTCTTTGAGTCTTATTAGTTGGATTCTGAGGTATTTGGCTGGGATAATCTTGATAATAGTCATAATAAACTAAATTTTTTGCAGTGGAAACTGGACCCAGAAAAACAGGGTGGTTATACACATACATATAATCCTGGGTATGAAAAGGACCCCAGACAGTATCGTTAGGTGTCCACCAGATTGGAGGGCTTCCCGGTCCGTCATTCTCCATTGTTGAGAAATATGCATACCTTGAAAAAGAACCGCTCGAGAAAGTAACAACATCCTGGTGAGAAGCTCCTCTGTAAGTTCCGACGGATGTAATTACAATATTTGCCCCTCTTTGTATAGTAACGTTTATTTTCCCGCCGTTAAAATCAATATTATTAAATCCTGCGCTCCATGATTGATTACGGAAAAATTCGGTTGTTGCCATATTTGCACCTGCAGAAGCACATTCATGGGCGACAGCATCAGAGTAATAGTCAATCATATTATCGGTTGCCTGCCCTGAAAGACTTACAAATCTTTGACCGAATACTAAAAAAATTAAACTGAAACCTAAAACTAATAAAAGAGATGCTTTACCGACCATGTTGGTCTCCTTTTATCTTTTATGTAAATTTTTTGAAACTACTCTTATCTGTTTCCAGAAAGCCTGCGAGTATTTATTATCATAAGCGAACGGATCTTCGATCAATATATTTATTTCAATACTAGCAATAGTAGAAGGATCAACAACAGGACAACTTATTGTTCTGCCAAGATCGTCATAATAAACCAGTTTAAAATCTATAACATCTAAATTTGATTCATTATTAACATTTCCGTTTACCACTCTATGTAAATATCTATCCCTGGGATTAGGTGTGGATGTTAATTCAGAAGTAGGGCCTAAAGAATAACGAATTGAATCTAAAGTTCCTGCATTCTGTTCATCAGATAGGAAAGTAATACTGTTTGAATCTGCCTGGGTTATTGCAGAATCCTCTAATTGAGTTGCGTTGGTACAATATCCTATTTTTCTAAAATCGAACTCTAAGATCCTAGCAACATTTGTCAGGTTTCTTTGTAAAGCAACATCCTGTCCGTTATTAATCATGTTTTGAGTAGCAGCATCATCCAGTCTCCAGAGAATTATTAATAGGATTCCGCCTATTATTATTGAACCTAAAATATCCAGTATTGTACTAAAGCCCATTTTATCAGCTTTCCAATTTAAAATTTGAAATAACTAAATACGGATGATATTCTTATTGTATCAGGTGAAAATTCTGAAGTAACAGTTATGGTTAATTTTTTATTCCATGTGCGGTAATTAACATCAATATCGGGATTCTGAGGATTAATATATGATACTTTACCACGTACATTAAAAGTAGCAGACGGAAGATTTGTTATATTTGTATCCAGGGCACCGAAATCATCAAAATCGTTGCAGTCAGAAATCGTTTCGATTCCATCTAATCCTAAATTTGTTGATAATAAAGTTGAATCGGAAATTGCGACGGAAGTATTTTCGTCAAATTGCTTTCTGCTTGCTTCCTCGATATATGAAGTAGCCAGCGAAGTAGCCAGCACGCCAAACTTTGATGCTTGAACGGTTGTATCGGTAGATAAAAAAGTACTGTTAACTCTTAATATCATAGCCGATAATAGTATTAGCGCTCCAATGGAGAGCATCATCTGACCTGTATTCATATAATATCCTTTTTATCTATAATTGAAGCAATATACCAGACTGAATATGTAATTTTATAAAAGTTAAAAACCGTGAATTCAGTATAAATATACTACATTTTATTTTTTCTAAATTCAGTCTTTTCAACACACTGCGATTTGCAAAAATTATGCCCTTTGCAAAATCTCTTATAATTAAATAATAATTTTTACGAAAGGTGGAAACAGGAAATGCGTTCGGTAATCTTTACTTATTGATTTTCGGGATGTCTAATATTGTAATATTTTACATAAAACTAACAATACCTGGCGATAATTAAAATGAAGTTGTTTTGGGGCATTCATAATGTAATTTCAGTCATTTCTATTCATACCAGGATATTATTTCAAACATACCTGTTCCCGGAAATGAAGGTGGTGGTTAATAAAAATCTTTCATCATATCTATTTTTTTAATAAAACTGCTAATTACCTGGCCGGAACTTGAATTAAATGTTCAAACCGCACCACGGGTTTTATGTATAACTCCACTATAAGTACAGACAATAATACTATTGCACCAATAGCTAAAAGAGATTCTCCCAAATCCATAAATTTATCATTCTCAAATAATAATAGAATTTAAGTCTTATAATTGAATTGGATATATGGATACTATAGCAGTGAAATATTTATTTCTTTACGTTGTTTCTAATTCAAATATTATGTTTGAAACCCGGTTATGGTGTATCAAAATGAAAATTACATCAAAAAACGACATGTAAGTAAAAATACCTTGTAGTGCGATTACCAGAGCAATTTACAAGCTTTTTTACTATTTTTGTTAAAAATTAAATTAAAGAAACAAAATTTGAAGGATTTTTTATTATGGCTGCAAATATTGAAATGATAAAAAATAGATATTCAGACTTTAAAGAAAAGCTGAACATAATTAAAAAAGTTGTTAATAGACCTTTAACATATGCTGAAAAAGTTTTATATACACACCTATGGGAAAATCCCTCAACAAGTTTAGAAAGAGGGGAAGACTATGCTGAACTGGCACCAGACAGAGTAGCTATGCAGGATGCAACTGCCCAGATGGCGCTTTTACAATTTATGTCTGCAAAGAAAAAAGAAACTGCTGTTCCAGCTACCGTTCATTGTGATCATTTAATTCAGGCACAGGTTGGAGCAAAGGATGATCTTTTACGTGCAACTTCTGAGAACAAAGAAGTCTATGATTTTCTTGAAAGCATATCGCGAAAATATGGAATAGGATTTTGGAAACCCGGGGCAGGTATAATTCATCAGGTTGTTTTGGAAAACTATGCATTCCCAGGCGGAATGATGATCGGAACAGATTCTCATACACCCAATGCAGGCGGACTCGGGATGATAGCTATTGGTGTTGGGGGTGCCGATGCTGTTGACGTAATGGCCGGAATGCCTTGGGAATTAAAGTGGCCTAAGCTTATAGGAGTCAGATTAACCGGCAGATTAAAACCTTGGACTTCACCTAAAGATGTTATCTTAAAATTAGCAGGTATTCTTACAGTTAAAGGCGGAACCGGTGCAATAGTAGAATATTTTGGTGATGGAGCAACTTCAATTTCATGTACCGGAAAAGGGACTATATGTAACATGGGAGCAGAAATTGGTGCAACAACTTCTGTATTTCCGTTTGATGAAAAAATGTCGGCTTATCTTCGAATAACTAACCGGGCAGATGTTGCGGCTCTTACAGAAGGTTTGCAGGATGAACTTTCCGCAGATAAAGAGGTTATTGCAAATCCTGTAAAATATTTTGATCAGTTAGTTGAGATAAACTTAAATGAACTGGAACCTCATTTAAATGGTCCATTTACACCTGATAAAGCATGGCCTATATCTAAAATGAAGGAAGCTGTTAAAGAGAATAATTACCCTGACACTATTAAAGTTGCGCTGATAGGAAGCTGTACAAATTCAAGTTATGAAGATATTGATAGGGCAGCCAGCATAGCTAAACAAGCGATGTCAAAAGGTTTAAAATCGAAATCACAATTTACCGTTACTCCCGGCTCAGAACAGGTAAGAGCAACAATTGAAAGAGATGGACAGCTAAAAACTTTAAGTGATTTCGGAGGAGTTATTTTAGCAAATGCTTGCGGTCCCTGTATTGGAATGTGGAAAAGAATGGATATCAAAACGGGAGAACGAAATACTATAGTTACTTCTTTCAATAGAAATTTTGCAAAAAGAAATGACGGGAATCCTGAAACATTAGCATTTGTTGCAAGCCCCGAATTAACAACTGCATTGGCAATTGCTGGAAGTTTATCTTTTAATCCTTTAACGGATGAATTGGAAAATGACAAAGGTGAGAAAGTTAAACTTGAACCGCCTGTAGGAGATGAACTGCCATCAAAAGGATTTGATCCGGGTGAGAGCGGATATGTAGCTCCTTCTAAAGATGGTTCTAATATTGAAGTAGTTGTTAAACCGGATAGTGAACGGCTTCAGTTGCTTAAACCTTTTAAACCATGGGAGGGTAAAGATTTAATTGATTTACAGGTCCTTTTAAAAGCCAAAGGGAAATGCACAACAGATCATATTTCGATGGCAGGGCCTTGGTTAAGATTCAGGGGACATCTGGATAATATTTCCAATAACATGTTCCTGGGCGCAATTAATGCATTTACCGGAGAGGCGGGGAAGGTGAAGAATAGTTATACAGGGGAATATAGCTCTGTTCCGGAAGTTGCACGTGCTTACAAAAAACACGGTCACGATTGGGTTGTAATCGGTGATGAGAATTATGGAGAAGGTTCTTCGCGTGAACATGCGGCTATGGAGCCAAGGCATCTTGGCGGAAGAGCAATCATTGTGAAAAGTTTTGCAAGAATTCATGAAACGAATCTTAAAAAACAAGGTATGCTTCCGCTGACTTTTGCTAATCCTGCTGATTATGATAAAATACAGGAAGATGATAAACTGAGCATTATAGGATTAACGGAATTAGCTCCTAATAAACAATTAAAATTAGTTATCAAACATAAGAATGGTATGCAAGAGGAAACCTTATTAAATCATACTATGAATGAAGCGCAAATTAAATGGTTTAAAGCCGGAAGCGCGCTTAATCTGATTGCACAACAAAATCAAAAATAAAATTATTTACATAAAAATTATTAATTGAAAAATGGAAACCGGATATTCTGGTTTCCATTTTAATTTTTAGATAGAAGTAATAAGCAGCCCTAATGATTTATTACCCAAATTACTCCATAGAATTCTTTGATCCAAATTGATATTTTTAGAAAAATGATTGATATAACTATTTATGATATTTCTTAATCCTTTAGTCTTATTTGGTCTTCTGGCAGCTTCAATTCCTGTTTTAATTCATCTTTTTAATCTTAGAAAATTAAAGAAGATTGATTTCAGCACTTTGACTTTTCTCAAGGAACTGCAGAAGAATAAAATAAGGAAAATAAAAATTAAGCAGCTTTTGCTTTTAGCATTAAGAGTTATGATAATTCTTTTTGTTGTTTTAGCATTTGCTCGTCCCACTTTAAAAGGAATTTCAATCGGGGGTGCATCCTCTGCTGCAAAAACAACCGCTGTTTTTATTCTCGATAACACTTTCAGCATGTCGGTTGTTGATAATAATGGTTCATACTTAAACCAGGCTAAAGAGACAATAAAAGCACTACTTAACCAGCTTCAGGAAGGGGATGAAGCAGCTCTGATTCTTTTGTCAAATCCTCCTAACAGTGCTGGAACTTCGGAAATTAAACCAACATCTAATTTGGCTGATTTTAAAAAACAGGTGGAGAATATTGATATTTCATATTACAGCGGTAATTTAAATGATGCAATTGTTGAAGCAGCAAAAATCCTGTCACATTCACAAAATTTCAATAAGGAGATTTATATATTAAGTGATTTCCAAAAAGACCGGATCTATGAACAATCATCTCTCTCAAATCTAAGTGAAATTCTTAACGATAAAGTAAAGTTATATGCATTCAATTATTCAGGGAAAGAAGTTTTTAATATCGGGATTGATAATTTAAAAGTTAATACCCAAATATTTGAAAAAGATAAACCGGTAAACTTCAGTGTTACTGTAACTAATTATTCTGCCAGGCTTGCTGAAAATACAGTTGTATCGCTTTTCATTAACAATGAAAGAAGCTCACAGCAGAGTGTAAATTTAAAACCGGGAGAAACAAAGATACTTACAATGGAATCATCAGTAGAATCAACCGGTTATATTAATGCATTTGCTGAGATTGAAGATGATGATATTTTGCAGGATAATAAACGGTTTACGAGCTTTTATATCCCTGAAGAGATTCCCGTAGGAGTTTTTACCGGAGAAACTCAGGATGCTAAATTTATAAATTTAGCTTTAACTGCTGGGGAAGACAATACATTAAAAATCACAGAGAAAAATATAAGCCAGATATCGTCTTTTGATTTGAACCAATTTGATGTTCTAATTTTAATCGGTGTTGATAATTTCAATAATTTTACTTCAATTAAATCATTTATTAAAAACGGCGGCGGTTTATTCTTAATGCCGGGGATAGAATCTTCTCTTGAGAATTTCAGAAATGCTTTGCTGGATATTGGACTTCCCGAACCGGGTGGGACGGTTGGTAAAATTAATTCTGCAAATAGTGAAGTAACATTTGAAAATGTGGATCTTAATCATCCTGTATTTCGGAATATTTTTACAAAAGACAAGAAGAAAATCGAATCTCCTGCTGTTTATTATCATTATAAAATAAATGCGGGAATAAGAGGCAGAGATATTATTTCATTAGTTGATGGAACCTCTTTTTTAAGTGAATATAAAATTGGAAATGGAAAGGTTTTTCTTTTGAATACAGCACCGGCTCTTAGCTGGACGAACTTCCCGTTAAAAAGTATATTTGTTCCATTGATCAACAAATCAGTATTTTACCTGGCTTCAAAAGATAAGACCGAAAATGAGCATCTGGTTAGCAGCATTATAAATATTGATGTTTCAAACCAAAGCCTGCCCCAGATTAAAATAGACAGACCAAATAGTTCCGAACAATATATAAATCTGAAAGAACAGAACAATCCGAATTATGTTGCTTATGATAACACGAATCTGCCCGGTAATTACCTGGTTTATTCGGGTAATAAGATAATTGATGATTTTGCTATTAATACAAATCCTTTAGAGTCTGTAACAAAGTATTTAAATGACGATGAGTTCAAAAAATACCTGGATAAAATAGACTTTAAAGGTCAATACATAGAGGTTGGTAAGCAAGAAGATCCTGCTAAAATTATTTTGCAATCGCGATTCGGATCGGAACTTTGGAAATACTTCCTTTTTATAGCTTTAATACTAGCCTTAATAGAAATGATGATAGCAAGAAGTTCAAAGAAGGAAATGGTAAATAATAGTTAGCTGCAGTAATTTTTTTATTGAAATAAATTATTAAATTATATGATAATTAAATAAAAACAGTAGGAGATCGATTCCAAAGTATATGATAGGTATAAACGGGAATGGAAAAGAAAGAGCAATACTGGTTGCTTTAAATACAAAAGCTATAAAGAAAGAATTAGTTGAAGAACATTTAACGGAGCTTGAGGAATTAGCATTTACAGCGGGTGCTGAAACAATAATAAAAGTAATACAGGATAGATATTCAGTTGATCCGGCTTTCTATATAGGGAGAGGTAAAGCTGATGAATTAGCGGTACTAGCAGAAACTAATGATATTAACCTGGTTATTTTTGATGATGATCTTTCACCTGTTCAGTTAAGAAATCTTGAGAATCTTATAGAAAGAAAAATTATTGACCGCAGCGGATTGATCCTGGATATTTTTGCATCAAGGGCAAAAACAAAAGAAGCAAAAACTCAGGTGGAACTTGCCCAGCTGCAATATATGCTTCCGAGATTAACGAGGGCATGGACTCACCTTTCAAAGCAGTTTGGCGGTATAGGTACCAAAGGCCCGGGTGAAACACAAATCGAAACCGACAGAAGAATAATCAGAACACGTATTAGTCATCTTAAAGAAAAGCTGGATAAAATTGAACTTCAAAGAGATACACAGAGCAAAGGAAGAAAAGACTTTATCAGAATTTCTCTTGTCGGATATACAAATGCAGGAAAATCAACCCTTTTCAATTTAATTACAAAATCGGGAGTGCTTGCTGAAGATAAACTCTTTGCAACTCTTGATTCAACAACCCGTTCTTTAGATATCGGTATAAATCAGAAATTACTTTTGAGCGATACGGTTGGATTTATCAGAAAGCTTCCTCCCAATTTAATTGCTTCATTTAAAAGTACACTAAAAGAAGTTAGGGATGCAGATATTATTCTTCATGTTGTTGATATTTCACATCCGTATTTTGAAGATCATATAAACGTTGTAGATCAAACTTTAAAAGATTTAGGCGCAGATAAAAAAAGTGAATTAAAAGTATTTAATAAAATCGATGTTGTTAACGATAAAAGCAGAATAAGTTATGTAAGAAATAAATTCAGGAACACTGTTATTATTTCTGCCGAAAGGGGTATTAATATTTCAAAGTTTAAAGAAAAGCTGATAAGTTTAATAAATGATACTTATGTTGAAGAAAAAATTGATCTGGATTTAGCAGATTCAAAAACTGCTGCTAAAATTCATTCAATGGCTGAAGTTATTTCCACCAATTATGATGATTCTTTAATTCATATAACATACAAAACAAACAGGGAAAATTCACAAAAAATTAAAAAACTGGTACATGGCACCTGAAAAACTAATACTAAACGGAAATTCGTTAACTGTAGATAAAATCGAATTTTTCCTTCATAACAATCCACATGTAATTATATCCAAAGAATCTGTAAAAAAAATTAATAGTTCAAGAAAGCTGGTCGAAAATTGGATTGAAAAAGGGGAGAAAGTATATGGAGTAACCACAGGTTTTGGCGAATTTGCCAATGTAAATATCTCAAAAGAAAATATAAAACAGCTCCAGGAAAATTTAATACTTAGCCATGCTGCCGGTTGCGGTGAAAACCTACCCCCTAAAATTGTGAAGATAATGATGCTTTTAAGAGTTAATGCTCTTGTAAAAGGTTATTCCGGGATTAGGTTGTCTACTCTTAAATTACTAACAGGAATGATTAATAATAACATTATTCCTGTTGTACCGTCACAAGGTTCAGTAGGTTCAAGCGGGGATTTAGTTCAGTTAGCACATCTTGTTCTGGCAATGATAGGAAAAGGAAAAGTTCAGATAATCGGAAACATTAATGATGACAGAGCCGGTCAAACAGAAATCATATCTTCAAAAAAAGGATTAGAAAAATATAACCTTGAACCAGCTGTACTGGAAGCTAAGGAAGGATTAGCATTAATAAACGGAACACAAATGATGACTTCTTTTGCGTCATTTATTTCTATTCGTGCAAAAAAAATAATGAAACTTGCGGATATTTGTGCTGCACTTTCTCATGAAGCACTAAGAGCAACCGATAAAGCCTTCTATGAAAAACTTCATTTGCTGCGTCCATTCCCCGGACAAATAAATTCAGCTAAAAATGTTTTATCTTTAATTAAAAACAGTGAAATAAGAAATTCACATCTTGAAAATGATACCAGGATTCAAGATGCCTATTCAATCAGATGTGTGCCCCAGATTCATGGCGCTTCAAGAGATGCTATAGATTATGTCATTTCAAGAGTTGAAATTGAAATAAATTCGGTAAACGATAATCCGGTAATTTTTCCGGAAACAGGTGAGCATATAGAAGGAGGAAACTTCCACGGTCAGTCCATGGCTTTAGCCATGGATTTTATGGGTATTGCTTTGTCTGAACTCGCTAATGTATCTGAGAGAAGAACCGAACGCATGGTAAATGGAGCTTTAAGCGGGCTGCCGAGATTTTTGGCAATTAAAGGAGGATTAAATTCGGGTTTAATGATAGCTCAATATACGGCTGCCAGTCTTGTTTCGGAAAATAAGGTATTAGCACATCCCGCCAGTGTTGATTCGATTCCGACCTCTGCAAACCAGGAAGATCATAATTCAATGGGTTCGATTGCAGCGCAAAAATGCTATAAAATAATGCAGAACCTTGAAAATGTCCTGGCTATAGAACTTTTAACTGCGGCCCAAGCGGTAGAATTTCTAAAACCTCTAAAATGCGGAGTTGGTACTAATGTGATTTACAAAAAAATCAGGGAAGCGGTTCCTCCATTAATGGATGATAGAGTCCTTTATGAGGATATAAAAAAAATATTGCAGCTTATAAAGGATGATACATTGTTAAATTCTGTTGAGAAAAAAATCAAATTAATTTGATTAACCAGAATACTCTACCAATTGCTCCATATTAAATACAGTATTATTGTCTTTCTATATATTACATTTCTTTTTTATATTTCATATTCTAAAAAATTAAAGGAAAATGGATTCAAAATACGAGGCCGTCATAGGATTAGAAATTCATGCCCAGTTATTAACCGGCTCTAAAATTTTCTGCGGATGTTCGACTAAATTTGGAAATGTACCTAATTCTAATACTTGTCCTGTATGTTTAGGTCACCCAGGTGTATTGCCGGTATTAAACAAAAAAGTTGTTGAGTATTCAGTGTTAATGGGTTTAGCTACCGAATGCATTATTAATGAAAAATCAATTTTTGCAAGAAAAAATTATTTTTATCCCGATCTTCCTAAAGGCTACCAGATATCCCAATATGAACAACCAATTTGCGAACATGGACATATTAACATAAAAAAAGGATATAATACCCGGAAGAGGATTGACATAAAAAGAATCCACATGGAAGAAGATGCAGGTAAATCAATACATGATCAGGATTATGATACGTTTGTAGATGTAAACCGGTGTGGAGTTCCTTTAATTGAGATTGTAAGTGAACCCGATATAAGAAACGGTGAAGAGGCTTATCTGTATCTCTCAAAAATTAAACAAATTGTTCAATACCTTGGGATTTGCGACGGAAACATGGAAGAAGGTTCTTTTAGATGCGACGCTAATATTTCCGTTAGATTGCATGGCGAAGAAAGACTTGGCACTAAGACTGAAGTCAAAAATATGAACTCCTTCAGGAATGTTGAAAAAGCAATAAATTTTGAAATTAACAGACAGATAGAAGTTATAGAAGAAGGAGGAAAAATTGTTCAGCAAACATTATTGTGGAATGCTGATTACAACGAAGCTCTTCCAATGAGGAGTAAAGAAGAGGCACATGATTACAGATATTTTCCTGAGCCTGATTTACTTCCTGTAATAGTAAATGAAAACTGGAAAAATGAAATTTCTCAAACCCTGCCTGAATTGCCTGAAATTAGAAAAGAAAGATTGATAAAAAAATATAATCTTCGCGAATATGATGCGGAGTTGCTTACCCAAAACCGTGCTATTGCAGATTACTATGAAAAGGTTATTGACAAAACCAGTGATTATAAATCCGCAAGTAATTGGATAATGGGGGAAGTTCTTAAATCAATAAATGAAGAAAAATTAGATATTGAAGATTTTCCTGTCAGTCCTGAAAATTTGGCCGAACTTATTAATATTATTAATAACGGAACTATTAACGGTAAAATCGGTAAAGATGTTTTTCAACAAATGTTAAAAGAAGATAAAAACGCATTAACAATAGTAAAAGAAAAAAATCTTATTCAAATAACCGATTCATCTGAAATAGAAAATATTATTGATTCGATTCTTGAGAAAAACTTGAATGAAGTTAAACAGTATCTTGAGGGGAAGGAAAAGGTATTTGGGTTTTTTGTCGGTCGGGTTATGCGGGAAACAATGGGAAAAGCGAATCCGAAAGTAGTCAATGAAATTTTAAGAGAAAAACTGAATTCTTTAAAAGAAGTATAATAACGGAGAACAAATTGTCATTTAAAAGCGGACTTAAAAAATTTTTCGGAATAAAAACCGAAGAAGAATTAAATCAGAAAAAAACACCAAAAGAAAAAGCTAAAGAATTTATTGAATCACTATTATTTGCAGCAATAGCAGCGTTTCTTATAATTACATTCGTAATTCAAAATACCAGGATTCCAACAGGCTCTATGGAAGATACAATTCTTGTGGGAGATTTTGTATTGGTCAATAAATTTATTTATGGATCTTCATCACCTCATTATATTCCTTTTACAGAAATTAAAATCCCTTATTTTACTTTACCTGCATTTCGTGATCCGCATAGAAAAGACATTGTAGTATTTGAATGGCCCGGGGAGCGAGATAATTTAAGAGCATCTGAACTTGGTGTAAACTATGTTAAAAGATGCATCGGCATTCCTGGCGATACTATTCAAATAATAGATAAAGTAGTATTTGTTAATGGTAAACAATTTTGGATCCCATCTCATATTAAGTATTTAAATCCTTTTGCTAAACCTAAGGGCTATATTGAACCAAGGATTTTTCCAAAAGGAATGCCCTGGAATGAAGATAATTACGGACCATTGATTGTTCCTAAGAAAGGTTTTACTATAAATCTTAACATTGATAATGTTGAACAATGGCGTACAACTATTGATCGTGAATATGGGAAGAGAGTTGTCGGAATCGAGGGAAATCACGTTACTATTGAAGGCAAGCCGGTTACTTCATATACTTTTAAAAAAGATTATTACTTTATGATGGGGGACAACCGAGATGATAGTTTGGACAGCAGGTTCTGGGGCTTTGTTCCAAGAGATGCTGTTGTCGGGGAAGCTTTTATTACTCTCTTTTCATGGGACAGGGATATCCCTTTTACTGATTTGTTCAGATTAATCGGCTCTATAAGATTGGACAGGGTTTTGCTGCTGCTGCATTAAAACTGTTTAAAAATTGAGGCTGTTTTATTTTTGCCACAATATTTCAGAAAATAAATGTAACACCAAATTTAAATTGATCATAAGCCAAAGGAGGCGCAGTATTAAACGGCCAATTCATTTTTTCCTGCCTTAGTTGATACATGCCGTAAGATAATGCACCTTTAAGAATAAAATTAACTACAGGTACAGCTATGGGAGATGTATCTTTTATTTCATTTATAAATGCATCAAGGGCACCCTGGCCTGCGAAATAAATTACCTCGCTTCCCAGCCACTTCCAGAAAAGATGTCTTTCGAATATTATTGCTCTTTCATAACCGGCTTGAACAGAAATTAATGGAATTAGTTTTATTTTAATTCCCTCTTCAGCACTTGTTCCGAACCGGAATGATTTATTGAACCTATCCAGCTTATCTTTATCTTCCTGGTTAACTGGAAAATCTTTCAAATCCAATTTTGACCACATAAACGAGCCTGAATTATAAAGTATAATTGAAGAGTTTCCGAAATTATATCCATAACCCTTACGCCAGCTTACACCAAAGCGCCACAAATTTGATCTTAAGCCGTCCATGTTGGTTTTGTTTGATAATTCAGTAGAAATATAACTGAGGAAAACATTTGTAAATCTATATTTAAGAATTTCTTCAGAGTCATCAAGAGGGGTTTCCCTTGTATGACCGATTTTTAGTTCAAGCATATTTGGTTTAGCAAAAGAAGAATTTATTCCTTTTAGATTCATTTGAGAAAATCCGTAATCAAAGCTTATAGCGGGTTTCCCTTTTTTATGCCAGTTTTCAAATTCTGATTTAAATTCATCCCAGTCCCATGATTTTGTCGAATCGCAATTATTGTGCTTGTTTTTTTCATGAGCAAATGATTGAACCGATAAAACAGTTATAAAAAGTAACGGTAGTATTAAATTTCTTATAGGCATTATCTCTCCCTTTGCATAATTGAACAAATTATTATATGCACAAAAATAAATTGATTTTGGTTGAATGGTTGCCAAAAAATGTTGAAATGCAAAAAATGATGAAATCCGGTATTTATTCAAGATAAATATCTTGATAATGAAGGATTAAGTGTAATTAACCCAATTCTCAATGAAACTGGGTTAATAATTAAAGAATATATTTACTTAAATCTCTGTTCTTTACAATGGCATCAAGTTTTTCTTTAACAATTTCAGGTGTTATCTTAACAACATCTGAAGGCAGTTTATCCGGTACATCAAAAAGTATTTCATCCAGTAAAGTAGTTAAAATAGTATGAAGTCTTCTTGCCCCTATATTTTCCACCTGTTCATTTACTTCAGTAGCAATTTTGGCAATCTCCCTTATACTTTTACTTGAAAATTCCAATTTAACACCTTCTGTTTCCAGAAGAGCTTTATATTGCTTTAATAAAGCGTTTTCAGGAGTAGTAAGAATCTTAACAAAGTCTTCCTCGGATAAGCTTTTCAGTTCAACACGAATAGGGAAGCGGCCTTGAAGTTCAGGGATAAGATCGCTTGGCTTAGAAACATGAAATGCACCGGATGCAATAAATAAAATATGATCGGTTTTAACTACACCATATTTTGTGTTGACGTTAGAACCTTCAACTATCGGGAGAAGATCCCTTTGAACTCCTTCGCGGGAAACATCCGGGCCTTGTGATTTACCTCCGCCTGCTACCTTATCAATTTCATCAATAAAAGCGATCCCTGAATTTTCAACTCTTTCAATTGCTTCTTTCTGAACGGCTTCCATATCGATTAATTTCTGAGCCTCTTCCTGTGTAATAATAATTCTTGCCTCTGCAATTGTTGTTTTTCTTTTTTTCTTTTTTTTCGGCATTAGATTTCCCATAATTTCCTGAATGTTAATACCCATATCATCCATCCCGAAAGGGCCGAGGACCTGCATACCAATTGAGTTTTGAGAAGCAGAATCAAACTCAATCATTTTACTGTCGAGTTCTCCGTTTTTTAATTTCTGCTTCATCCATTCCCGGGTTTTCTGGTTTTGGAAAGCTTCACTATTAATTTCCTCCTCGGAATTTTCACCGGCATGAGTAGCAGCTTTTTTTACAGGAGGAATTAATATATCGAGAATTTTCTCTTCAGCAATTTCTTCAGCTTTTGATTTTACTTCCAGTGTTTTTTCAGATTTAACCATATTTACACCGATATCAGTAAGATCTCTTATCATGGATTCAACATCTCTCCCGACATACCCGACTTCGGTAAATTTGGATGCTTCAACTTTAACAAAAGGGGCATCGGCAAGTTTGGCAAGCCTCCTCGATATTTCAGTTTTTCCAACTCCGGTTGGTCCAATAAGAATTATATTGTTAGGCAGAATTTCATCTTTTAGTTCATCGGTAATCTGTTGTCTTCTCCATCTGTTTCTTAATGCAATAGCAACAGCGCGTTTTGCCTCTGTTTGTCCAATTATATATTTATCAAGGTATTCAACTATTTGCGAAGGAGTAGATTCGTTTTTTTTAGTCATTTTAAAATTCCAGAATTATTTTTCAATTACTTCAACATTTATTTTATCGTTTGTATATATACAAATCTCGGAAGCAGTTTTTAATGCTTCTTTAACAATTTCTTTTGCCGACAAATCACTATACTTTGTAAGCATTTTAGATGCTGCAAGAGCATACATTCCTCCGGACCCGATTGCAACTATTTTATCATCAGGTTCAATAACATCGCCATTACCTGAGATTACCAGAGCAGTATCTTCTGCAATAACAGCAAGCATTGCTTCGAGCCTGCGTAAAAATTTATCTGTCCGCCAATCTTTGGCCAGCTCTACAGCAGCTCGATTTACATTTCCCCTGTATTGTTCTAATTTGTCTTCAAATCTTTCCATAAGAGTGAATGCATCAGCAGAAGCGCCTGCAAAACCACACAATACTTTTCCGTTTGCAATTTTCCGTATCTTCATTGCATTGTGCTTCATAACAGTATTTCCTAGTGAAACCTGACCATCTCCACCAAGCGCTGCTTCACCTTTATGAATTAAACCAAGAATAGTTGTAGCTCTAATTTTATTTTCCATATGCAATCATTATATCGATGTTATTTAAAAAACTTTTTTAATGTAATTTACAATGTTATTCAATAATCAAATTTATAAAAAATGAAAATTGTGTTTTATAACCTGGTTCACGTTATGAATTTAACAATTTTAGCTTATATGATTAAAAATGCATTAAAAATCAGGATTTATATGGATTAAAAGGTTTCAACGGTAATATTCTTGGTACAGCCTTTTGATAATTTTTATAATCCTCTCCAAAAATTTTAATTAATTTATTTTCTTCATAAAACGAACCGACATAAAAATAAATAATAGAACCAATTAGTAAAACTAAATAAGTTAAATCCATATATGGTCTGAAAACCAAAAACAAAATTGAAAAAAAATAGACAGGGTGTCTTATATATTTATAAGGCCCTTTTATTTTTAAAGTCATTTTTTCGTCCAGATCGTTTAAATTATAATTCTTTTGGTGCCATCTGGCGATTTGTGATATTCCAAGGAATTCTTTGTAGCTAAAATACCTGAAAGTCCAGATCAAACCCAAAAGACTTAAAAATTGAAATGCTAAGATAATAAAATCATATGGTTTTATTAAGTCATAAATGGTGATATCAGGCTGGGGTAAATAGATAAAAAAAAGAAAAAGAATAATAAAAGAAGTTATGTTATATAAAAGCCTGTAGAAAGGAATTAACCGGGGGAAATTATCTTTAAGATAATTTTTAACTTTTAATGACGCCAGAAAAGAATGAGAAAAACCAAAAATAATAATCGCCAAGACTAAAATGGAAATACTAAAAACATAACCCATTATATACCAGTTTTTACATAATATTGCCCCTGAAATATTTAATTTAAATTTCTTTTCGCAAGCGGGCAACCGGCAGCCTCAACTGCTCCCTGTATTTTGCTACTGTTCTTCTTGCAATATGAATGCCTTCCTGGTTTAACATTGTAGTAAGCTTATCATCACTATAGGGAGCCCTTTTGTTTTCGTTATCAATAATTTCCTTTAGTCTTATCTTGATATGTTTGTTAGAAACTTCTTCACCGTTATCAGTGCCCAATCCTTCACTAAAAAAATATTTTAGTTCATGAATACCCATCGGGCTTTGAACATATTTACCATTTACAACCCTGCTGATTGTTGATATATCCATATTAATCTCTTCGGCAATATCTTTGTAAATCATTGGTCGCAGCAACTTGGGACCTTTTTCAAAAAACTCGTATTGTTTCTCAACAATAGCCCTCATAATTTTCATCAATGTTTCGCGCCGCTGCTGGATACAAGCAATAAACCATTTAGCAGATTCGAACTTTTCTCTTAAAAATTTATATGTATTTTTATCTCTCTCGTTTTTCTTTTTCTTTTTATTTGTGCTAATCATTTCCAGATAGGTCTTACTCAAGGTAACCGATGGAAGACTCCTGTCATTTAATGTTATTACAAAATTATCGTCAACTTTCTCTATGAGGAAGTCGGGAGTAATCTGATTCATTTCAACAGATTCAATATTTCCTTCCCCGGGTTTCGGATTAAGTTTTAGAATCAGATCTGAAGTAGCTTTTAAACTTTCTTCTGTTAAATTCATCTTCTGTTTTATTGCTTCAAAGCGGCGGTTTTTAAAATCATCAAAATGATTTTCCAGGAGTTCTTTAGCTAAAAATTTATAGTATGGATCAAAATTTGAGTTTTCAAGCTGAACAAGCAGGCATTCTCTCAAATCTCTTGAAGCTATTCCTACAGGATCGAATTTTTGTATTTTCTTTAATAATAATTCAGCATTTTCTACTGTAAGATCAACATGTTCAAATAAGTTTAACTCATTAACTATATTTTTAATATCTCTAGTCAGGTAACCATCATTATCAAGATTGCCGATGATCTCCTCTCCCAGCATATAATAATCATCATTCAGGTTCAGAAGTCGAAGCTGTTTACGCAGATGTTCGGTAAGGCTTTCTCTTGCAGGTGCCAATGGCTGATAAACATCATCATCTTTACTCTTATTTACCCTGTCTCCTTCATACTCATCATCATTCATAAAATCTTCAAGATCAAATTCTTCTTTGTCGGGATCTTCGTATTCATCCTGAACTTCATCATCCTTTTCTTTTTCCTGACTAAGATCGATTTCTTCGTCCATAATCTCTTCAAGAACAGGATTTAATTCTAATTCGGTTTTAATCCTTTGTTCTAAAGCCAGAGTATTGAGCTGAAGTAATTTCTGATACTGAATTTGCTGGGGTGATAATCTTTGCTGCTGTGATAGTCTTTGAGTTAAATTTAACATATTATTTACCGATTATTTCCTTTAATTTTGAATACCATTTAGTTCCATATAGTCTTATAATTGATTCTTTGCAAAAATCGATTAAAGCTAATTTGTTTTTTTCTCCTTTTTCCAATGCCGGTTTACATTCGCTGAACGTTTCATATCTCAAAACAGGTCCGCCGAATTTAGATACCCTGATGGGGAATAGATGACAGGAAATAGGTTTTTTAAATTTCGTTTTTCCTTCTAAAAACGCTTTTTCTATTCCGCATTTGGCGATATCTCCATCATAATAAACAAAGACACAGGCTCTGTTGTTGATACTTCTGGTTAAAAATTCGCCGCTTTTTATTTCATAAAATCCATTTTCTTCAATTTCATCAACATGTCTTTTGGGCAAATAATCTTTAATAATGTTTAAAATTTTTCCTATTTTCGCAACTTCATCCTCTAATAAAGGAGCTCCAAATTCACTTTCCAGCGTACAGCATGCACCTTTACATTTACTAAGATCGCACTCAAAATTTACATTAAAAACTTCAGGGCGAACTAAGACATCTTCAACAGGTATAATATTACTGACAAACATTGGAATAATTTTTGTTGTCTAAAATAAGATATAACATTAAAAATTCCAACACTCCGGGACATCTTTTTTAGCAAAAAGTATACCATTATTCATCTCTTTCCTATCTTAATCATCGAAGTTTATTTTTTGTTGTTTATAGTTTGCTTAATTTTCGACTTTCCAAAATATAGCTCGGGATTTTGTATGAGAAAATTAGCTGTAGTTGCATTAGGCGGCAATGCATTATTAAAGGGGAATCAGGATGGTTCTATAACCCAGCAAGAAAAAAATACTTACGATACATGTAAAAATTTATTAAATCTTTTGAAAAAGGACTTTGAAATAGTTTTAACTCATGGTAACGGACCGCAGGTTGGAAATATATTGTTAAGAAATGAAGCTGGTTACAACCAGTATAAAATTCCTAAAATGCCCCTGGATATCTGTGTTGCCGATTCTCAGGGCGGAATAGGATATATGATTGAAAGGCAGATGAAAAATCTGCTTATTGAAAATAAAATTGACAAGAATGTACTTACGGTTATTACACAAGTTTTAGTCGATTATGATGATCCTGCTTTTAAGGAACCTACAAAACCAATTGGCGCATTTTACTTAAAAGAAGAAGCTGATTTGCTTGCAAAAGTAAACAATTGGGTCTTTAAAGAAGATTCAAGAAAAAGGGGATGGAGACGGGTTGTGGCTTCACCTAAACCGCTTGAAGTTCTAAATAAAAATATAATTAAAGAATTAGCAATGAACGGAAATATTGTTATTGCTGCCGGAGGCGGAGGAGTACCGGTGTATAGAAATAATGATAAACTATATGGTATTGATGCCGTAATTGATAAAGATCTGGCATCAGCTCTTTTAGCTAAAGAAATAAATGCTGATAACTTTTATATTCTTACCGATGTACCTAAAGTATATTTAAATTTTGGAAAACCTGATCAGAAAGCAATTGATAAAATTACTATAGATGAAATTAAAAAATATTTTGACATAGGTGAATTCGCATCGGGAAGTATGAAGCCGAAAATTTTAGCAGCCATGAATTTTATCGAAAATGGCGGGAAACAGACAGTGATTACCGATGCATCGGAATTGATTTCAAACAGTGAGATCGGAACGATAATAACATCATAGGATTTTATTTTTATCTGTATAATTATGAATTTTATAAATACTAATTTCATTTTAACTCTATTTATTTTATACATTGATAATGTGATTATCAAAGGAGGAATTAATGGGAATTAATCTTAAAGGAAAAAGTCTTATTTCAATTAACGATCTTTCATTAGAAGAAATTAATGAAATACTTAAATTAAGCGGGGAATTAAAAGATAAACTTAAAAAAAATATTCCGCATAAATTGTTGGAAGGAAAAACTCTGGGAATGATATTTTCAAAACCTTCCACAAGAACAAGGGTATCTTTCCAAACCGGAATTTACCAGCTTGGCGGATTAGGAATGTATTTCGGCCAGGGTGAACTGCAGCTAGGTAAAAGCGAATCGATAGAAGATACTGCTAAAGTATTATCTAGATATCTGAATGGAATTATGATAAGAACATTCTCACATCAGGATGTAATTGATTTAGCTAAATATGGATCTATACCAGTTATTAATGGATTAACAGATCTGCTTCATCCATGCCAGGTACTTGCAGATTTATTTACAATTCTGGAAAAGAAGAACCAGCTCGAAGGACTAAAATTAGCTTATATCGGAGATGGAAATAATATGGCTCACAGCCTTCTATATGGTTGTTCTAAAACAGGAATGCATATTTCGATCGCATCACCCGAAGGTTATAAACCTGAAGAAGGGATTGTAAATAATGCTAAGAAGAATGCAGATGTTACCGGGAGTGAAATTTCTGTTTTGGAGGATCCTGTTGAAGCTGTAAAGGATGCTGATATTGTTTATACAGATGTCTGGGCAAGTATGGGACAGGAATCGGAAGCAATCCAAAGAAAAAAGATCTTTGCAAAATACCAGGTTAATACTGAATTGATTAAGCATGCAAAGAAAGATTTTATTTTTATGCATTGTCTCCCCGCACATAGGGGTGATGAAGTTGTTAATGAAGTTGCTGATTCTAATAATTCGGTAATTTTTGATGAAGCTGAAAACAGACTGCATGTTCAGAAAGCTATTATGGCGTTATTGATGGGAAATTAATTGGAATTAAAAAATAAAAATATAATGCTCACCGGAGCTTCAAGCGGGATAGGTTATGCACTTGCCAAAAAACTTGCTGAAGAAAAGTGCAATCTTGCGCTTGCCTCAAGAAAAATTGAAATACTGGAAAATTTAGCAGAAGAGCTTCGTGAATTTGGTAAAGATATAGTTGTTGTTAAATGTGATGTAAGCAAAAAAGAGGACGTTAAAAAGGCTGTTTCAAATATTAAAAATCATTTTGGTAAAATTGATATCGCAATTTTTAATTCAGGGATAAGCTACAGGGGAGCAGCGAATGGGGCTGAAGATAAATACGAGCAAATAATAAAAGTGAATCTTCTTGGATTAATTTATTGTGTAGAAGAAGTACTTAAGGATTTCAAAAAGAATAAAGATGGAATTATAGCCGGTGTATCCAGTTTGGCTGATTCAAGAGGATATCCGTTTAGCAGTTATTATTCTGCAAGTAAAGCTGCTGCAACCAAATACCTCGAAAGTTTGAGAGTCGAATCAAAACCATTCAAGGTAAAAGTAGTCACAATTAAGCCCGGCTTTGTACGTACTCCAATGACAGATAAAAATGAATTTTATATGCCTTTTCTTATGGATGTTGATAAAGCTGCAGAAATTATTGTTAAAGGAATCAAAAAAGAAAAAACAATAATTCAATTTCCTTTCCCGATCGTTTTAGGTTCAAAAATTCTTAGCATAATGCCAAACAGACTTTATGACTTTTTAATGTCAAAACAGCTTCCCGCCAAAAAAAGTTATTGATTTTTTAAAAAAATCATTATATTTAAACATAATTCCGCAAAATTAAATGGGAAAAATCCTTTTTTTATTCTTATTTCTGCCAACAATTATATCTGCTCAGTCAGAACGGGATATTATTTTAAGTGAAATAATGTTTGCTCCGCAATCCGGTAATAATGAATTTATTGAATTGTATAATACCAGTGAAACCGAAAGTATCGATCTGAGCAGCTATAAAATCAAATACCAGACATCTAACCCAGATATTTTTGAATCAACCGGCAGCGGAACCATTCTTCCACCTGAATCATTTGCAGTTATTTTTGAAGGAGATTATGATTTAAGTTCGGGGATTTATAAAGATCTTGTCCCATCAAGTGCTTTGGTTCTTAAAACCGGAGATAATTCATTTGGTTCTTCCGGAATGTCAAACAGTTCGGACAGGACATTGCTTCTGATGAATTACATGGATGAGATCCTGGAAACATATACTTATACTTCAGATAACAAAAATGGAATATCAGATGAAAAAATAATTTTAAATAATGATACTGCTCAAAATAATTGGACGAATTCAATAATAGTTAATGGAACACCCGGATTTAAGAATTCGGTAACGCCTTTAAGATTTGATATAGCCTTCGGTTCAATTTCTGCTGCTCCTTTAATACCTCTTAAAGATGATGATGTAAATATTAGTATTGAAATAAAAAATAATGGAACCGAAACTGTTGAAAATTATTCAATAGAAATCTTTCATGATTTGAACCAGGATTCTTCCGGCTCTCCTTCCGAACTAATTTATCAAAATAGTTATTTAAACCTGCCCCCAAAAGATTCTAATAATATTAAGGTCCAGATTACATCTGTTAATGAAGGAATATATAATCTTATCTTAAATATAATATGCAATAATGATGAAAATTTAAAAAACAATTCAGAGTATTTCCATTTTATTGTTCATCCTCCGGCAAACAATTATAATGACCTGGTAATTAATGAAATAATGTATGCTCCGGTGAACGGTGAACCTGAATGGATAGAAATATATAATAAATCAGCTTCTTCAATTAATCTTAATAGCTGGAAATTTTCGGATGCTAATGCAACTATCAGTCCTATTAAAGAAGATAAATTTTTAGAACCTGGAAGTTATTTAATTATATCAAAAGATTCAGCTATAATTAATTTTTATTCAATTCCTTGTGAAATAATAGTTACGAATTTGCAATCACTTAATAATTCAGGAGATGCAGCAGTAATTAAAGATTCTTTGGGAACATTGATTGACAGTATATATTATTTCCCTTCTTGGGGAGGAAGTAACGGCGGGAATTCGCTTGAAAGAATTTCTACGGAAGGGGAAAGTAATGATGAAGAAAACTGGAAAACTTCTGAGGGCAGGTTTAACGGAACCCCGGGTAAAATTAATTCTGTATCTATAAAGAATTATGACTTATCGGTTACAGTCATTAAACCTTTAAAAGATTATGTAATGGTAGGGGATCAGTTTCAATTTAATTTGAAGGTGAAAAATATCGGTATAAATTCATCTTCAAACTTTACAATAAAAATTTTCAATGATCTTAATAAAGATTCTTTAACACAAGACAATGAATTAATTAAGCAAATTTATAGCAGTTCAATAGAATCAAAAGATAGTTTATTATTCAGTTTAAATTTGAATAATATAGTTAAAGGAGAAAATTATTTTATTGTCTCAGTTGAAACGGAGATAGATGATGATCCGGAAAACAACAAAGCATTCCTTCAGATTACCGGTATTGAAATAAATGAAGTACGAAATGATATTATAATAAATGAAATAATGTATAATCCTTTGAACTCCGAACCTGAATGGATCGAACTGTATAACAGGAGCACTAAAACAATTGACTTGAGAAACTATTCTGTTGCAGATGAAAGAGATACAGTAAGAATAATAGAGAATTCCGTTCTATTAAAAGCGGGAGAATATTTTGTTATTGCCGATGACAGCAGTATCTCCGGCTTTTATAATGTTGATTTCAAATATCAAATAAATAATTTACCTTCTCTTAATAATAGCTTCGACAAAATAATTTTGCTCGATTCACTTAACCGGGTTATTGATTCTCTGGAATATTATTCTTCATGGGGCGGGAATGAAGGAAAATCTTTAGAAAGAATTAATGCGGGAAAATCTGCAATTGATTCATCTAACTGGAAGACTTCTGAAGATAAATTAAATGGAACCCCTGGTAAAATCAATTCAGCAACTCAAAAAGATTTCGATGTTGCAGTTACAGGAATTTTATTTACGCCTGAATTACCTGTATCAAATGATGATGTAATCATATCTGCTAAAATATTGAACTTCGGGAAAATTGATGCGATAATTAATTTGAAATTATATGAAGATACAAACCTGGACTCCCTGCCGGATGTTTTAATTAATTCCGTGAGCGATTTAAATTTAACTGCAGGTGATTCAGCTGTTGTTCCAATGAATTATGTAATAAATGATTTGCATAACATTAGAGGATTTTACATTGGTGCAGTTTATCCACAGGATCAGGATACTTCAAACAATAAATTGTATTCTACTATCAGACCCGGATATTCTGAACGAGCAATTGTAATAAATGAAATTATGTATAGTCCAGCTGCAGATGAACCTGAATGGATTGAACTCCTTAATATCTCAATTGATACTCTTAATTTTAAAGGCTGGACTGTCTCCGATTTACTTCCTCAATCATCAAAAAAGATTATTGCCGGAGCGGATTTGTTCATTGCTCCAGACGAATATTTAATAATTGCACATGATTCTTCGTTTTTCAACATTCATCCCGAGGTTGAAGGAAAAATAAAAGCAGTAAATTTCGGAACATTAGGAAATTCTGAAGATGGAATTGTTATTTATGATTTTCAGGGTAATTTAATTGATAGTATAAAATATAAATCTTCCTGGGGAGGAAAAAACGGTTGTTCCCTTGAAAGATTTTCTTCTGATTCACCATCAAATGACAGTACTAACTGGGGCTCTTCCTTAAGTGAAGATAAAAGCTCACCAGGTAAGGAAAATTCAATAATTAATATCCCTGCATATAATAAAAATGATCTTGTAATAAATGAAATTATGTTTGATCCTGAAATAGATAATAGTGAATTTATTGAATTCTTTAATTGCAGTAATTCCAAAATCAATATCGGCGGATGGAAAATTGAAGATGCTTCCGGAAATTTCTATAAACTTTCAGACATTAATTTTTTTCTATCTCCAAATGACTTTTTTGTGCTGGCAGCAGATTCCCTGATTTTTAATAACTACAATTTATCAGGTTTTAATAATATTAATATTTTAAATAGCGAGAATCTTGGTTTGTCTAAAGATGAAACAATTATTCTTAAGGATTTAAAAGGTAATATAATTGATTCGGTCATTTATAATGAAGGATGGCATAATAAAAATTTTTCTTCAACAAAAAACATCTCTCTAGAAAAAATAAATCCCTTTTTAGAAGGTAATAATTATTTAAATTGGAATAGTTCGGTAAATACATCAGGTGCAACTCCGGGAAAAATGAACAGCATTTTCAGTGAGAATAAACATTCTGAAAATAAAATCTCAATATCACCAAATCCCTTTTCTCCTGATAACGACGGCTTTGAAGATTTCACCATAATTAATTATGCTCTTTCTCAAAATACCTCTCAGGTAAGGATAAAGATATTTGACAACAGGGGACGGTTGTTAAGGACATTGTTAAATAATCAGCCGAGCGGATCAAAAGGTTCCGTTGTCTTTGATGGTTTGGAGGAAGACGGCACGCCTTTCCGAATGGGAATTTATATAATCTTTTTAGAATCTTTAAACGAAATTACGGGAGTATCCGAGACATTAAAGACAGTAGTAGTAGTTGCCAGGAAATTATAACAGAACAAAAATAGATAACGGATTTGGCGAATCAAATGCATCGTGACTGATTCATTATTAACTCACCAAATCCATATACTATTGAATCATATTATTTTTAATCTTTTAATTCGAAATTATCTTTTAATTTAATATCTCTTGAAGAACTGCCTATCATAACACGGAATTCACCCGGTTCTGTAATCCAGCCGTGTTTTGAAGGATCGTAAAAAGAGAGATCATTTTTGTTGAGAGTAAATTCAACTTCTTTGGTTTCACCCGGTTTAAGTGTAATTCTTTTGAAATTTTTTAATTCTTTATCCGGTCTTGGTAATGAAGATTTGACATCGTTAATATAAAGCTGGGCAACTTCGGAACCTTCTCTGCTGCCCGTATTTTTTAACTCAAAAGTTAATTTCCATTCGGGAACTTTATTTGGAGAATTCTGTATTTTCAAATTATCATACTTAAAACTAGTGTATGATAAACCAAAACCAAACGGAAAAAGCGGCTTGATATTGTCTTTATCGAAATGCCTGTACCCGATGAATATTCCATCTGAATAATTTGTTACACTATCCTGGGTTTTGTATAAACCATAAGCTGAACAGTCTTTCCAGCTTTTAGGAAAAGTCACCGGGAGCTTACCGGAAGGATTCACATTTCCCAGAAGAACATCTGCAACAGCATCCCCGATTTCTTCACCTGCAAACCAGCTTTCCATTATTCCTTTAACATTATTTATCCAGTTATTCATTGTAACCGGCGAACCGGATGTAATTACTACGATAGTATTTTTGTTAGCTTTTGAAACAGAATTAATCAGTCTATCCTGATCACCGGGGAGGTTTAAACTATCTCTATCAAATCCTTCTGATTCATAAGCATTGGAAGTACCGGCAAAAATAATTGCAATATCAGATTTTTTTGCCGCATCTATTGCACTTTTAATTAGTACATCGTCCGGAGAGTGCCATGCAAATTTAACATCAGCACCACCCAGGTTGTCATAATACTCTAATTTAATATTATATCTTTTCCCGGCTTCGAAGAAAGTTTTATAAGAATTAGTTTTAGTTGAATGGTTTGTCCAGTCGCTTATAACCAGCTTATTGTTTATATATAGTCTTACTCCGTCATCACTTAGCACATCGATAATATATTCCCCGGTTTTCTCCGGTTTTAAATCAAATGTCCATCTAACGGAAAAGTCGTCATTTTTAAATCCGGCTTTGGGTGCTCCGTTTCCCCAGTTAAAATTAATCTGAGGATCAGTCCTGGTAAAAGCAGGTTTCCCCTGCAATTCTTTATTTGCAAAATATTCTCCTTCAGCACCGTGCTTATTAGAGCCCGGCAAATAAAAGTAGGAAGCAGGTAAGGCGGTAGATTCTCCCAGAAGTTTGGTACCTTCAGCATAATTAATATTAATGTTTTTTCCCAGCTTTTGCTTAAGAGCTTTAAGAGGACTAATTGAAAATATAGGGGTAACTTGTGAACTTCCGCCGCCGCCAGTGCGTGCTACTGCAGCATTAGGACCAATAACAGCAATTGATTTAATTTTCTTTGTATTAATAGGTAAAATATTATTTTCGTTTTTAAGCAAAACAATTCCTTCGCGGGCAACCTGAAGTGCCACATCCTGATGTTCTTTTGTATTTATCAATTTGGAATTTTCTTCATGAGTTTTTTCAAACAAGCCGAGTTTATTTATAACATGAAGTATTCTTCTTACTTTATCATTAATAGTTGATTCTTTTATCGTACCGTTTTTTACTTCATTAAGAAGGGTAGAATCGTTTAAATACAGACCTGTAGGCATTTCAAGATCAAGTCCTCCCTTTGCCGTAGGTATACTGCTGTGTACAGCTCCCCAATCCGACATTACCAACCCTTTAAAATCCCAATCATTTTTTAATTTAGTTTTTAACAGGTAATCATTTTCACTGCAGTATTCACCATTAATTTTGTTATAGGCAGACATAATGCACAGGGATTTCCCTTCTTCTACTGCAGCTTTAAAAGCAGGAAGATAAATTTCATTCAACGGACGGTCACCAATTTTTACATCAACAAACCCTCTCTGATATTCCTGGTTGTTTGCGGCAAAATGTTTCACGGTTGCAGCAACATCTTCAGATTGAACACCCTTTATATAACTAACCACCATTCTGGAGGCTAAATAAGGATCCTCTCCGAAACTTTCGAAATTTCTGCCCCCCTGGGGAATTCGTGCAATATTTACGCAGGGTCCAAGTATAACATCGCGACCCTTTCCTTTAACCTCTTCACCGATTGCTGCTCCAAGTTTATGGATTAAGGCAGTATCCCAGGTTGATGCCATTGAAATACCGGCAGGAAACGCTGATGATTCGTCCCACCTCACGCCTAATGGACCGTCAGACATTTTAAGCTCAGGTATTCCAAGTCTCTTAATTGGTTTAGTTGCAAAACCTGTTCCCCCCAGTAGAGCAATTTTTTCTTCGAGTGTCATTTCATTTAACAGCTTTTCAACTTTTTCGTCTGACATTTCCTTTTTAAAATTGTTATTAATTGAATTTGATTTTTGGCTATCAGAATTTCCGATAAAATAATTTAAAGCTAAAAAAGGAAGTAGAATAAATATTTTTACAGCTTTCATTTTTAACCCCGGTTGTTTTTCTTTTTATTTTGAAAATAGTTTATAATCAGGATTGAATATAAAATGTATCCTTAAAATAAAACTATTAAAATTTTATGATATTTCAATACTTTTTATAGAAATGGATAGCTGTTTTTATTAGAAGGCAAAACAAATAGTTTATTAATTCATTTCGATATTAGCCTGCAGTTTTTCAGTTCTGTCTGCAATTTTAAGCTGTTCAATTAACTCGTCTAATTCGCCTTCCATAATATTTGAAAGATTGTAAAGTGTAAGACCAATCCGGTGATCGGTTACCCTGTTTTGCGGAAAATTATAAGTTCTGATTTTATCACTTCTGTCTCCGCTTCCAACCATATTTCTTCTTTTGGCGGAAATCTCGTCGGTGTGTTTTTTTAATTCGGCATCATAAAGTCTTGCTCTGAGGACTTTCATTGCCTTTTGTCTGTTTTTAAGCTGAGATCTTTCATCCTGACACTGTACAACTATCCCGGAGGGGATGTGAGTGATTCTGATGGCCGTCTCAACTTTATTAACATTTTGTCCGCCTGCTCCTCCCGACCGGTAGACATCAATTTTTAAATCATTTGGATTTATATCAACCTGAACGTCCTCTGCTTCAGGAAGGACTGCAACTGAAGCCGCCGATGTATGAACCCGGCCGCTTCCTTCCGTTTCCGGAACACGTTGTACTCTGTGCACCCCGCTTTCAAATTTGAGTTCACCATAAATATCATTACCGCTCACAGAAAAAACTGCTTCCTTAACCCCACCTAGCCCGGTTTCATTAATATCTATTAATTCAACTCTCCACCCTTTGACTTCAGCATAACGGCTGTACATCCGGAAAAGATCTCCGGCAAAAAGGGCTGCTTCTTCTCCGCCTGTACCTGCGCGGATTTCCATAATAACATCCTTATTATCATTAGGATCCTTGGGAAGCAGCAAAACTTTTAATTCTTCTTCAAATTTTAATTTTTTATCTTCAAGCTCTTTTAACTCTTCTTCAGCAAGAGACGAAAGCTCCTTATCTATATTAGAGTCAATAATCTCTTCATTTTCTTTTATACTGTTTAATATTTTAGAGTATTCGTCATATACTTCAACAATATCTGACAATTCGCTTCTTTCTTTACTTAGGGAAATAATTTTATTCCTGTCATTTAGAAATTGCGGATCTGAAAGCTGCTGATTTATTTGATCAAATTTCTCTTTAATCTTTCTTAGTCTGTCGATTAATTCCATTTTTCTAAATTATAATGTTAAATTGATATAATATAGTAAAGATAGATTTTAAAATCTAAATAACAATTATTGTATTTAAGTTGTTAATAAATAAAAACCCGTTCTGTTTGAACGGGTTTAAAATATAGAAATTCAGTTTTTGAAGTTTACGAAATTAAATAACTGATTTTAATTGCGAAATCATTTCAGCAGAATCATTTTCTTAGTTTGTTTGAAGTGATCGGTACTTATAGAATAAAAATAAATTCCACTTGGTTCATTCTCAGCATCCCATTTGACGTTGTAAACACCTACAGGAAGTACTCTATTCAATAGCTCCTTTACTGTCTGTCCTAAGCTGTTGTATATTGTTAACGCAACATTTTCAGAATTTATAATCGAGAATTTAATATTTGTAGAAGGGTTAAAAGGATTAGGGTAATTCTGAGATAAGGAGTATGAATGAGGTATTTCTGTTAATGATTTATCAACTTTAATACCTGTAATTGTAGCACTATCAATGGAAATTTGTGCAACAGGCCAAACACCCGGTGAAGGAAAACTGACTCCTTTCGTATTACCTCTTTTCATACTATCCGGGCCAAATTGATACAGTGGCCATCCTTTATATGTTAACTGTGTATGCCCAAACACATTTATCATTCCGAAATAATTAGTATCTATAGCGGAAGGAACAGCTTTCAGACTATCTTCAAATATCGGCCAAAGACTATTGTTGCTGAAATCTGATTTAGTAAAGTTGTTCTTATCAAATGTATCGTGGGTAAAGATATAAAGAGTTCTTCCGTATCCATCAACAAAGTATTGAACATCTTCCTGACCGGGCTGATAATTGCTATTATAGTCGATCCCGTCATTACCAACTAGCTGATTATTCATAAGCATAATTGTATAGTCCGGTTTAGCAACAAACCAGATACCTTTAAAACCTTCTCCATTAACATCTCCAGGTTCAGCATCACCGCTATAATAGTATAATGGCCATCCTTTGTAAGTAATTTGCATCAAACTATCGGCACGCATGATGGTGCCAAAGTCTCCGGATTTAAGGCCGGCACCAATTATTAAGCTGTCGGTATAAAAAGTAGGCCATATTATGGCGCATTGACCATTACAATCAGAATTCATCGTATCTTTAGTAAAAAAGTATAGAGTATTTCCTGTTCCGTCTGTGAGAATATTACCATATTTAGTATTGGAAGTAATCATTACTTCTTTGGGCGCATTTTTAATAGAAGATTGTGCAACGGGCCATATTCCGGGCGAAGGAAAACTGACTCCTTTAGTATTACCTCTTTTCATACTATCGGGACCGAAATGATACAAGGGCCATCCTTTATATGTTAGCTGTTTATGCCCAAACACATCTATTGTACCAAAGTTGCTGCTGTCCATTACAGACGGCAGAACCTGCAGACTATCTTCAAATATAGGCCAAAGACTATTGTTGCTGAAATCCGATTTAGTAAAAATATTTTTATTAAATGTGTCGTGAGTAAAATAATAAAGAGTTCTTCCATAACCGTCGGTAAGGTATTGAACGATCTCCTGACCTGGCTGGTAATGACTGTTATATTCGACACCATCATTTCCTACTAGCTGATTATTCATCAGCATAATTGTATAGTTCGGTTTAGCAACAAACCAAACACCGGCGAAATTTTCTCCGTTAACATCTCCCGGAGCGCTATCACCGCTGTAATAATATAAAGGCCACCCTTTATATGTAACTTGATGCGAATTGTCGCTGCGGGTAATATTGCCGAAATCCTCTTCATTAAGTCCGGTTCCTATCTTTAAAGTATCGGCATAAAAAACCGGCCAGATAACATCGCATTGACCATTACAATTCGAAGTGCTAGTATCGTTATCTTTAGTAAAAAAGTATAAAGTATATCCTTTACCATCAGTAAGAATCATACCGTATTTATTACTATTAGTAATTATTATGTCGGCTGACGAATTCGGACTTAAAATTTTTGTTATTGAATTAGGGTTTGAGTCCTTAAGATCTGTATTTGTATTACCTATAATATTTCCGTAAAGATAGAAGAAAGGAAATAAAAGAAGAATTAATATAGAAAGAAAATTTGGTTTCATAATTTCCTCCGGTCTAATTAATGATTTATACAACTTGTGCTAATTATTGTATCGTTTCATTTACAGAAAGTTATCTATCTGAAAGGAATCCGGAAAATACGTTTTAGATATAACCTGGGTAGAAATCAAATATGTATTTTCCTGACATAATTAATAACAAAAATATCGTACCCTGATGTTCTAAATCACCAAATGAGAATGTTAGTCAGCTGAGATGATTTCTGTTACAAATTTAAAATTGATGGGGGATAAATAAACCGGTTAGAATTTTTGACTAATTATTATTATAAAACAGAGTATATTAATTCAGAATAAATTTCGTACTAAGATTATTCAGAATTATTTTTTATACTGCAGCCTTTATATGAAAATATGCTTTGAAGACTTACATGTTCTCCATCCACGCTTCTCTCAATTTCATTTGTGCATTTGATGGAGCAGGATCTATTTCAAAAAGATATTTCATTTCCACCGGTTCAAGGATCAGATTTAAATTAATTTTATTATTATTTCTAATAACAACAGTTTTTACCGTATCGCCAACTTCTTTATGTTGATATACCTGCAATTTATCTCTGATATTTTTGAAATTTAATTCTTCTCCATCTAAAGATTCAATAATATCCGTGGTGAGGAACTTGTCTTTATTAGGTGAACTTTCGGAAATACTTGCAACCATAAAATTATTATCCCGCACAGCTTTAAGATTTATTACGAATTTCTCCTGAGAATAGCTGGTCGAATAAAAAGCCAGGAATATTATTACTGAAACAGATAAATAAATTTTTCTTATAATATTGTTAATTTAAACTTATTGAAGTTGCTCGGGGAAATTAGAGGACAATTGTTCTTATAAAATAAAAATTATGTTGACCGGTTAATATTTATTATAAATTGCACTTTAATAAAGATGGATATTTATTAATTTAATTATTTAATATTTAATTGATCTATGAAGAAATTTGAAATCCCTAAAATATACAAAAGTTCTTTTATTTCGAGTATTAAGTATAAAAGAAATTTGTTAGATCCGCGCAAAAAGGATTTCTCTCCCACAGTCTTGGATTTTGGATCAGTAAGATTTTTTGTGGCGAGGCATTTCGGCTTCTGTTACGGAGTAGAAAATGCAATTGAAATATCCTATAAAACTATAGAAGAAAATCCTGGTAAAAGAATTTTCTTATTGAGTGAAATGATTCATAACCCGGGTGTTAACAACGATTTATTAAAAAAAGGTGTCCGGTTTCTGATGGATACCAAGGGAAATCAGATAATAAAGCTGGATGAATTAAAACAAGATGATATAGTGATTATACCGGCTTTCGGTACTACAATTGAAATAGAGAATCAATTAAATGAAATCGGTATCGATGTTCATAAATTTGATACTACCTGCCCCTTTGTTGAAAAAGTCTGGAATCGTTCGGAGCAGCTTGGGAAACAGGATTATACCATAATTATTCATGGTAAATATTATCATGAAGAAACCCGGGCAACATTTTCTCATACAGTCAGAAATTCTCCTTCAGTAATTGTCAGAGATATTGAAGAAGCAAAATTACTTGGCTCCTTCATTTTAGGAGAAATGATAGAGAAAGAATTTTATAAGATTTTTATAGGTAAATTTTCGCCCTTATTTAATATTAACAGAGATCTGAAGCGGATTGGGGTTGTTAACCAAACAACGATGCTTGCTGCTGAAACCCAGGAAATTAGTGAATATCTAAAAAAAGTAATGATAAAAAAATTCGGGAGTGAAAATCTAACAGAGCATTTTGCAGATACCCGCGATACTTTATGCTATGCAACCAACGATAACCAGGAGTCAACTTATGAGTTGTTAAAACAAAAAGCGGATTTTGCTGTTGTTGTCGGCGGTTACAATAGTTCGAATACAAGTCATATTGTTGAACTATGCGAAAGTAAATTAAAAACTTATTTTATTTCTTCCGGGGACGATATCATTTCAAACGAAGTAATTAACCATTTTGATATCAGGGAAAAAATGGAAATAACCACCGGCGGCTTTATACCTAAAAAATCTCCGGTTGATATTATTTTAACAAGCGGTGCATCCTGTCCTGATTCTGTTATTGATCAGGTGATTCAAAAAATTTTATCGTTCTTTGAAAACAGTAAATCATTTGAGTCTGCTATTGAGAATTTATTATCAAATTTTACCGAAGCTGGTTTATCTAAATCAACTTGAAATTTTTGGGAAGGAGGTAAATTTTCTCAAAATCTAAAATATTTTAATATTTTTCAAGGTGTTTTTAATGTTCACCCGGATACAGATTAGTTGTTATTATTTTAAGGAATAACTAATTTTATAAACTTATTTAAAAATATAAATGAATTTATATGAGAGCAATTATTCCGGTTGCAGGTATTGGATCAAGGTTAAAACCTCATACATTTTCGACTCCTAAAGTTCTGTTAAATGTCGGCGGCAAACCTATAATCTCGCATATTATTGATAAACTTTTAGAAGAAGGAATTAATAAAGCTACATTTGTAATAGGACATCTTGGTGAAATGATCAAAGAGTATATTCAAAATGAATATCCTCAGCTGAATTCTGACTTTATTGAACAAAAAAACAAAGAAGGTTTAGGGCATGCCATTTATACCGCAATTCCTACTTTTGATGATAAAGAAATTTTTATAATTCTGGGTGATACTATTTTTGATGTAGATTTAAAGAGTGTATTCAAGATGAAACATTCTTCACTTGGAGTAAAAAAAGTTGAAGATCCAAGACGGTTCGGGGTAGCAGTTATTAAGGATGGTTTTGTAAATAAATTAGTGGAAAAACCACAGGACTCAATATCGAATCTTGCACTGGTTGGTCTTTATTATATTGCGAATTCCAATACACTAAAAAAAGGATTGGACGAACTTATTAAGAAGGATATAAGAACCAAAGGCGAATTACAGCTTACAGATGCTCTTCAAATAATGATTAACAATGGTGAAAAGTTTACTACTTTTCCTGTGGATGGTTGGTATGATTGCGGAAAACCGGAAACATTACTCTCAACAAATAAATTTCTGCTTGGACAAAAAAGTTCACACGGAAAATTTGAGAATGTGGTTATAAATGAGCCTGTTTTTATAGCTGATAATGCAAAAGTTGAAAACTCAGTAATTGGACCTTATACTACCCTTGATAAAAACTGTGTTGTTAAAGACTGCATTATAAAGAATTCAATTGTCGGCTCTAAAGCAATCGTAACTAAAACGTTGCTGGAAAATTCTATTATAGGTAATAATTCGATAATCAGAGGAACGTATAAAAGACTTAACTCCGGAGATTCCTCGGAGATAGATTTTTATTAATTAAAATAAGGGTAAAACCAGTATGTCATATCTTTTTACATCGGAATCAGTTTCCGAAGGACACCCTGATAAAGTTAGTGATGCTATATCAGATGGAATTTTAGATGCTATTTATGAACAGGATCCTCAGGCAAGAGTAGCTTGTGAAACATTTGTTACTACAGGACTAGTTTTGGTCGGTGGTGAAGTTACTACAAAAGCTTATATAGAAGTACCTGATATAGTTAGAAAAACAGTTAAGAATATTGGATATACTAAAGCCGATTATAAATTTGATGCAGAATCTTGTTCTGTTCTTAATGCGATACACTCACAATCTCCCGATATTGCTATGGGAGTTGATAAAGGCGGTGCAGGAGATCAGGGCCTGATGTTCGGTTATGCTTGTGATCAGACTCCCGAATTAATGCCGATGCCAATTATGTATGCTCATAAGCTGATGAAAACTCTAGCTGATATCAGGAAAAGAAATAACGGATTAATGCCATATTTAAGACCTGACGCGAAATCTCAGGTTACAGTTGAGTATGATAATAATAACAAACCTTTAAGGATTGAAGCAGTTGTTATTTCAACCCAGCACGATGGAGATGTTAAGCAGAAAAAAATTAAAGAAGACGTTATTGAAAATGTAGTTAAAAAAGTTATCCCTGAAAAATATATTGATAAAAAAACAAAATATTTTGTTAATCCTACAGGACGATTTGAAATCGGAGGTCCTCACGGTGACAGCGGATTAACCGGAAGAAAAATCATTGTGGATACTTATGGCGGATGGGCTCCTCACGGAGGCGGTGCATTCTCAGGAAAGGACCCTTCAAAAGTCGATAGAAGTGCTACTTATGCTGCAAGACATATTGCTAAAAACATTGTCGGTGCAAAGTTAGCTAAAGAATGCCTTGTCCAGATAGCTTATGCAATAGGTGTTGCAGAACCGGTTTCAATCTTTATCGATACTAATGGAACCGGAGTGATACCTGACAAAGAAATTTCTAAAATGATCAGAAATGAAGTTGACCTGACTCCTAAAGGAATTATTACACGACTTCAGCTGAGAAGACCTATCTATCAAAAAACCGCAGCTTATGGTCATTTCGGAAGAAAAGAAAAAGAATTTACATGGGAGAAATTAGATCTTGTCCCAGTATTCAAAAAATATGCATAATTATAAGTCAAAGGTCAAAAGTAAAAAATCAAAATATAAACGAATTGTATAAATATTAGATTATCATAAATAAAAAAGGTAGAGCAATGAACCAAGTAACAGAAAAAGAAGTCACTAAACTTCCATATAAGGTAAAAGATATTTCGTTAGCAGATTGGGGAAGAAAAGAGATTTCATTGGCAGAAGCAGAAATGCCCGGATTAATGGCACTGCGTGAGGAATATGGAGATAGTAAACCATTAAAAGGTGCAAGGATTGCAGGCTGTCTGCACATGACAATACAAACAGCCGTCCTGATTGAAACTTTGGTTCATCTTGGTGCAGAAGTACAATGGTCCTCATGTAATATTTTTTCTACTCAGGATCATGCAGCAGCAGCAATTGCGGCAGCAGGAATCCCGGTTTATGCATGGAAAGGTGAAACTCTTGAAGAGTACGACTGGTGTATTGAACAAACTTTATTTTTCGGAAAGGATAAAAAACCGCTTCAAATGATACTTGATGACGGAGGGGATCTTACCAATACTGTATTAGATAAATATCCCGAACTCGTTTCCAGTATTAAAGGAATTTCAGAAGAAACAACTACAGGCGTGCATAGATTATATGACAGGATGAAAAAGGGAACTCTCCCTGTTGCGGCTTTTAATGTTAATGATTCGGTTACTAAATCTAAATTCGATAATAAATACGGCTGCCGCGAATCTTTGGTGGATGCAATACGAAGGGCAACCGATTTAATGCTTGCAGGAAAAGTAGCAGTGGTATGCGGTTATGGCGATGTTGGGAAAGGTTCGGCTGAATCACTTGCAAATGCCGGGGTCAGAGTTATTGTTACTGAAGTAGATCCTATTTGTGCATTGCAGGCAAGTATGAATGGTTTTCAGGTTAAAAAACTGGAGAATATTGTAGGAGAAGTTGATATTGTTGTAACTGCAACCGGCAACAGAGATATTGTTTCTGGCAAGCATTTCAAAAAGATGAAAGATAAAACTATTGTTTGTAACATTGGTCATTTCGATAATGAGATTGACATGGCCTGGTTAAATGAAAACTATGGAAATACAAAAGATACTATTAAGCCTCAGGTTGATATGTATAATGTTGATGGGAACAATATCATAGTTCTGGCTGAAGGAAGACTAGTTAACCTGGGATGTGCAATGGGGCATCCTTCATTTGTAATGTCAAATTCTTTTACAAACCAGGTGCTTGCGCAAATTGAGTTGTGGACGAATCATGATAATTATGAAAACAAAGTTTATGTTCTGCCAAAATATCTGGATGAAAAAGTTGCTACGCTGCATTTGAAAAAACTTGGAGTTGAACTGGAAACTTTATCGCCTGAACAGGCTGAATATATCGGCGTTACGGTGGAAGGTCCTTTTAAACCTGACTATTACAGGTATTAATTCTAATAATAAATAAGAATTAGTTTAGCCTGCTCCATTAGAGCAGGCTTTTTTATTACATATCTATTTAATTTTATTTCCCTATAAATAAATCTTCGGATAATGATTCAAAATACTTGTCAACAGGGAGATTTGGCTGCTGGGATGCTTTTACCGCTAAATGATCACATTTTTCATTCTCTGGATGTCCGTTATGACCTCTGACCCAGAATAATTTCACTTCATGCTTCTGAAGTAAATCATAAAGTTCCTTCCACAAATCAGGATTTAAAAGTTTTTGTCTTTTATTTCTTTTCCATCCTAAATTTTTCCATTTATCAAGCCATCCTAATTCAATTGCATCAACAATATACTTTGAATCACTGTAAATATTAACTTTGCATTTTTGCTTTAGTGATTTTACCCCTTCTATAACGGCCATTAATTCCATCCGGTTGTTGGTTGTTTTTCTAAAACCTCCGGATAGTTCTTTTTCTTTATTTAAGTATTTTAAGATAACACCATATCCGCCGGGACCCGGATTTCCGCTAGAAGCACCGTCAGTATATAGATTTATTTCTTTTAGCATTATGACAAAGTTATTTTTTATTAAGCTGGTATTCCCCATTCTCCAGCTTATAATCAGCAATTAAGCGAAGAATATCTACTATCGTGTGGATGTTTATTCTCTATATAAGTCTATTTTGATTTGAAATAGCACTAATAAACTAATAAAATAAAATTATTATGCGATACTACAATTTAATTTCCCAATTCCTGTAAGTTCTGCATCTAAAATATCACCTGGTACAACTTTGCTTACCCCCTTGGGAGTTCCGGTAAAAATCAGATCCCCTTCTTCCAATGTCAACAAAGATGAAATATACTCAACAATTTGTACAGGATTAAAGATCATTTTATTCAGTAATTCCTTTTGCCTTATAGTTCCATTTACTTTAAGAGAAATTTCTTCATTTAAGTTTAGCTTATAATCTTCCTTTAATATAAATTCAGAAAGAACGGCAGAAGTATCAAAACATTTTGAAATTGTCCAGGGATCTCCTTTTTCTCTTAATTGATTTTGAACGTCACGTAAGGTCATATCCAAACCGAGACCGTAACCAATAATAGCATCTTCCGCATCTTTTCCTTTCACATCTTTAACTTTATTTCCAATTAATAAAACCAATTCAACTTCATGATGAAGATCATTGCCGAATGAAGGCTTAACAATTTTATCTCCGGAATAAATAACAACTGAAGCCGGTTTCAAAAATATTACAGGTTTTTTAGGAACTTCATTACCCAATTCCTTTGCATGTTCAGCATAGTTTCTACCTACGCAAACCATTTTTCCGATTGTATATTCTTTAGATGGATTTTTTATTTTTATTGTTTTCATGAAAAAGATTTCCAAAAATCAAAATTAATTTAACAGAAAAGTTAACTAAAAATAAGTTCAGATATAAAACTCTTACTTTTTTTTTGAATTTTAACCTTTGACTTTTGACTTTAATTACGTTTTCTGCTTTTTCTTTTTTGCAGCAGGGAAAAGAATATTATTTAAGATCAACCTGTAACCAGGTGAGTTTTTATGCAGAGATAAATCAGTTGGCGGATCACCGACTGAATGCTGGTAATCTTCCGGATCATGGCCGCCGTAAAATGTCCACGTCCCTCTGCCGTAATTTCCATGGATATATTTAACCTGGTCGGTTCCTTTTCTTTCACCCATAATTATTACGGAAGGTTTAATCAGTTCTTTTCGGAACATAGTCGTTTGTCCCATAAACCCTTTAATTACGTTAACATGATCCTGGGTTAACATTGTCGGAACAGGATCATATTTGGCGGAAAAATCAAACAAAGTAAAATAATCATTTGCCGGATCTCCGATTTCAGAAGGCTGAATATCAATATTACTGTATTCATATACATAAGGATTCATTTCAAGTTTGAAATTTGTAAATGCCAGTGTATTTGAATAATCGAGCTTGCTGTTGGCATCCGGATCGGCAGCATCTCCATCGAACATAGAAGCACAAATATCAACGTTTTGTGCGGCTAAAGCTATATCATATGTATCCGTTGCAGAACACATAGCAAATAGGAATCCGCCTTGCCCGACATAATTCTTTATATCTTCTGCTACCGTTTTCATCATATTGGAGACTTTTTTAAATCCGTTTTTTTTAGCATCATTTTCATATTCCATTTGCTGATCGATATACCACTGAGCATTGCTGAAGCTTGCATAAAACTTGCCGTACTGGCCTGTAAAATCTTCATGATGAAGGTGAAGCCAGTCATACTTTGAAAGTTCTCCGTTTAGAATTTCATCATTCCAGATTTTTGTATATGGTACTTTTGCATATTCAAGCACCATTGTAACTGCATCATCCCAGGGCATGAATCCTGGCGGAACGTAAACGGCAATTTTGGGCGCTTTTTCAAGTCTTACCACATCCATATTGTTGTCATCACTTTGAACGGTTGAATAAATTTCTGCAGCCTGTGAAGGGGAAAGTGGGTCAAATGCTACTCCTTCGATCCGGCATTCATTTGCAGCCCAGTTGTTGTAATCCAGCATAAAAGATCCGCCTCTGTAATTCAGAAGCCAGTCGGCTTTTATCCCTTTGGTTAATGCATTATATGTTATACCGTACGCCCTTAAATGATCAGTTTGTTTCAAATCCATATATATTAAAATTTTGGATTGTGCGTATAATGAAATGAAAAATAAAAGTGAGAGAAAAACAATTTTTTTTACCATATCAACAACCTTACCCGTTCACCAATATCAAGAGAATGAAATAGAAGAGAATAGCATGCAGTTATCCTTGCTGATTGCACTGAAGACAATTTATACTAATTTTATGAAAATTATTAAGCAGATTTACGATCTTCCAGGTATATCGGTTCTGCACCATCATCAACAACATCTTTGGTAATAACACATTTATCAACATTATCTTTATTCGGTAATTCAAACATAACATCGAGCATGAATTCCTCGACTATGGCTCTTAAAGCTCTTGCCCCGGTTTTCCTTTCCATTGCTTTTGAAACTATTGCATCAATAGCAAACTTGTCAAATTCAAGCTCAATTCCTTCCATCATAAAAAGCTTTTTATACTGCTTTAAGATTGCATTTTTAGGCTCGGTCAAAATAGATCTGAAAGCCTCTTCAGATAAAGATTGTAATGGAGCTATAACCGGGATTCTGCCGATTAATTCAGGAATTAAACCATATCTTAGAAGATCTTCAGGCAATATGTGTTTAATTAATTCATCATCGGCTTTCTTGCTTTTAAGCTCGGAAGAAAATCCCATCTTGTTTTTATTAATCCTGGTTGCTATTATTTTTTCAATCCCGTCAAATGCACCGCCAACAATAAACAGTATATTTTTAGTGTTTATATTGATTAAACTTTGTTCCGGATGTTTTCGTCCTCCTTTGGGCGGAACACCTGCAACTGTACCTTCCAGGATTTTTAATAAAGCCTGCTGCACTCCTTCACCGGAAACATCTCTTGTAATTGATGTACTTTCACTTTTACGTGCGATTTTATCTATCTCATCGATGTATACAATCCCTTTTTGAGCCCTTTCAAGATTGTAATCAGCAGCCTGTAATAGATGCACTAATACTGTTTCAACGTCATCTCCTACATAACCTGCTTCTGTTAATGTAGTAGCATCTGCAATAGCGAAAGGCACATCTAAAATTTTTGCCAGTGTTTGAGCTAAAAGAGTTTTCCCAACTCCTGTAGGCCCAATTAGCAAAATATTACTTTTTTCAATTTCAACATCATCTAACTCGAAAAATGATGTTTTGGAATTTATTCTTTTATAATGATTATAAACAGCAACAGACAGGATCTTTTTTGCTCTATCCTGTCCGATTACATATTCATCCAGAGTCTTTTTAATAGAATCAGGTGTGTGATTTTGAAAGCTTTTAGATTTTGTGTTTGTATATGCAGCTAAATTATTTTTTAATATATCTACACTGCTGCCAATACATATATCACAGATATAAACATCGGGTCCGGCAATCATGCTGCCTACTTCACTTCCGTCTCTTCCGCAAAATGAACATTTAACAATCTTTTGATTTTGTTTCTTCGCCATTATACTCTCTAGCTTGTTTTATTTCTAAGTTTTATTATTTGGTCTCTCACTTCATCAAGATATAACGAGTTAGGGAATTTTTCAAGTAGTTCCTGGTACGCTTCAATAGCCTTATTTATGTCATTCAGACTAAATTGGTAAATCTTACCTATTAAATATAAGGCTTTATCCGCATAAATGTTCTTTTCACCTTCATTTGCAATATTTTGAAGCAGATTTAAGGATTTACTGTAATCATTTAGCGCCAGCTCCATCTGTGCTTCCCGAAACCGGGATATACTCTGCAATAAAAATGCCTGGGGATTACCCGCAATAATTTTATATTTATCTGCAGCCGCTTTGAATTTCTGCTGTTCGGCAAGAAATTCTGCCGAAGAAAAAAGGACAAGATCTGCAGAATCCTTAAGCGAAATATTTAAAGTAAATGAAAATTCAATCGCATCATTCGCAGAGTTATCTTTCAAATCATTGAAAATCGGGTCAAGGATTTTTTTTGCCTCTTCAAAATTACCTTTATAAAAATTAATTTTTGATAGATGGTACGCAGCATAATTTCTGCTTTCTTTAGACAATTTATTATTCAGGAGAATTTTTGAATAATTCATTTCGGCTGAGTCAAGATTTCCGTTAAGGAGATTTATTTTTCCCATTTCGGCATAAGCAGCAGCACCATATTGGGAAGAAGGTGTTTCCCTTATTACTTTTTCAAAATACTTTTGGGCATCGGTTAAATCATTCTGACGGTAAAGTCGAATTCTCCCGGCGTGCAGGTATGCCTCATAACCTGCCTCTGAATTAGGATAAGTTTTGGTTAAGTCAAGGTAAGCAGATATAACTTTTTCTTCATCATCGGTTTTACCGGAATTAATAAAATGGAATTGCTTCCAATCATCAAGAGTATCTTTTGCAGTTAAGTCGGCTTCCAGAGTTTTAGCGTATCCAAGCTTAGCCCTCGATGCGAAAGGTGAGTTCGGGTAATTATCTAAAATGAAGTTAAATGCATCTGCGGCAACAGAATATTGGTCGTCCTCATATGCAAGTTCAGCAAAGTTAAACAATTCTGCTCCGTGAATTTTACTCTTGCTGTCGATCTCTTTATAAGTGTCGAATGCGTCTTTATAGGATTTATTTTCTATATAAAGTCTGCCGAGAATATGATCAAAACTAATATTATTATCACTTCCGCTGTAATCCTTAAAGACTTCAATGGTTGATTTTAAAGCTTCAGGTTTATTAATGTATGAGAATATCCTTGTTTGCACGGCATTAATTTGTTTTGGATCATTTGATAAAATTGAACAATATTCTTTGGCAGCATCTTTATACTGCATAGTGATTGCATAAATATTTGCTAAATCGTAAGAAAAATATTTCGGGTCGTCAGCTATTGCTTCCCCTTTTTTCAGATATTCAATAGCTTTGTTAAAGGTTCTCATCTGGATCGCGTAATTTGCAAAAGTCCTGTAATTAGCAGCGCTTTTAGGAAATTGATTTAAGGCGTTATCCCATGTATTAAATGCTTTGTTTTCATCTCCCATTAAATAATAAGTAGTGCCAAGCATTCCGAACAGGGTTATATTCTGCGGTGAATAATTAATCTGATCATTAATAATCCTGACTGATGAATCATATGCTTTTAGCAGAATATATATTCTATTTAAGGCATCAAAAACCTGGTAATTGTGGGGCTGTTTTTTATAGAGATCCTCATAGATACCTTTAGCCTTTTCAAGTTCTCCGGCCTGCTCATAATTCTGTCCAAGCATATAAAAATTATTCAGCTCATTGTTTAATTGAGCAAAGCCGAGGGCAGAAAAAATTATAACAGCAACTATTATTTTTAATTTCATACGTCAAAAATAACAAATATGTCAAGTCCATCAAGGGAATAATAAGGGAAAGAAAATGCCGAAAAAAAATGCCGGAAATTTTATTTAATAGATAACGAACCGGGGAAATTTATTTATTCTTAAGCTGCTTGATTTAAGAATTAAAGAAAATAAAAAATCTTCTTTGTTTTGTACAATTTATATTAGAAATTTAAATATTCTTAAGTATGCATTATTTTATTGAATATCTTATTAATTTTGTTAGCCACTTAATTTAGTTTAAAAGAGGGTAGTTAAATTATATGCTGCAATTAAAATCCGCTGTTTTTAATCTCATAAATAAATTAATTTTACTTCTTATACTTTGTTTATCTTCAATTCCGCTTTCTGCACAGAATAAATTTCTTGAAGAAAATTACAATAAGAAAGAATACCGTATAGAAATGCGGGATGGTGTGAAATTACTTACCGCTGTATATTCTCCAAAAGATAATTCAGTGAAGTATCCGATAATTATTTGGCGTACACCTTACAGTGCAGGACCTTATGGGGAGAATAAATTCCCGGTTTACAAAAGAGAAACCTGGCAGCATTTTATTGAGGAAAAGTATATCATTGTTTTCCAGGATGTGCGAGGCAGATTTATGTCGGAAGGAAATTTTGCAGAGATGACCCCTTACATTAAGAAAAAGAAGAGTAAAAGTGATATTGATGAAACAACCGATACTTATGACACAGTTGACTGGCTTGTTGAAAATATTCCAAACAATAATGGTAAAGTCGGTTTATGGGGAATTTCGTATCCGGGTTTTTACGCAGCCATGGCAGGTATAGACGCTCACCCGGCTGTTAGAGCTGTTTCGCCGCAGGCACCTGTAGCCGACTGGTTTGCTAATGACGACTGGCATCATAACGGTGCATTTCAGCTTGCAGAATGCTTCCCGTTTGAATATTCATTCGGTGTTCAAAGAAATGGTCTTGTACAAAATTGGCCTGAAGGGTTTAACTTCGGAACCGAAGATGGATATAGCTTTTATCTTGATTTAGGCCCTTTACAAAACGTCAACAAAAAATACTTTCATAATAAAATTCCTTTCTGGGATAGTATAATGGTTCACGGGACTTATGATGATTTTTGGAAAGCAAGAAATTCACTTGAGCATTTTTACAATATTAAACCTGCAGTTCTCGTGGTAGGCGGATGGTTCGATGCAGAAAATTTATATGGTGCATTACATACTTATAATTCAATTGAGGAAAAGAACCCCGATAATAAATGTACTATTGTTATGGGTCCCTGGATTCATGGAGGCTGGGTACGTACAGATGGAAGTAAACTGGGGAACATCAATTTCAGTACTAAAACCGGCGAATATTATATTAAAAATATAGAATTACCTTTCTTCAATTATTATCTTAAAGGAAAAGGTAAACTAGAATTGCCGGAAGCATACGTTTTCGAAACCGGTTCAAATAAATGGAAAAAATATAATTCATGGCCTCCTGCAAATTCAAGAGATATGAGCCTATATTTAAATCAAAATCATTCACTTACTTTTAATGCTTCTCGAATTGAAGCAGGATTTGATACTTATATAAGTGATCCGTCTAATCCGGTTCCGTTTACAAGGGAAATAACTACAGATATTCCCAAAACTTATATGGCAGAAGATCAGCGTTTTACAGACGGCAGGCCCGATGTACTTGTTTATAAAACTGAAGTATTAGATAATAACCTAACATTTGCAGGAGATGTAAATGCCGATTTGTTCGTTTCAACAACCGGAACGGATGGTGACTGGATTGTTAAATTAATTGATGTTTTTCCTGAAGACTCTGTATCACCGGAAGGAATTGATTATTCTAATTATGAAATGCTTGTTAGAGGAAATATTTTACGCGGTAAATTCAGAGAAAGTCTGGAGTTGCCTAAACCATTTATACCGGGAAAAGTAACAAACATTAAATTTGATCTAATGGATATCTGCCACACTTTTAAAAAGGGACATAGAATAATGATTCAGATCCAGAGCAGCTGGTTCCCGTTATTTGATCGCAATCCGCAGAAGTTTGTTGATATTTATAATGCAGAGGAAAAGGATTTTCAAAAAGCGGAGCAGAAAGTTTATTTCTCAAAGAAGTATTCTTCGAGAATTATTTTGAAAGAAATAAATTGATGCAATTAATGAATGTTTACGCTGTGATATAAAAGAGTAAATTATATTCTAACTTTCTGACTGATACGATATTTTGACTGGTTTAACGACTGCACACATCCTGTTCAATTACCTGGATTTCCAGTATTTTTCTTACCATCCTGATCTTTAACTATTGTTAAAGCGGTTGCAATCATTCCCGCGATGTCCGACATATTATTTGGAATTATGACGGAATTATTTACTTTTGCCAAATTAGCAAAAGCGCCGACATACTGTTCTGCAATTCTAAGGTTTACAGCATTCATTCCGCCCTTTTCATTTATTGCAGAGGCTATTTCCCTTATACCTTTTGCGGTAGCAAGAGCGACCCTTTCAATTTCCTGTCCGCGTCCTTCAGCTTCATTAATTCTTTTTTGTTTCTCTCCTTCGGATTTAGCAATCATTTCCTGTTTATCACCTTCTGCACGGTTTATCTTTGCCTGTTTGTCCCCTTCGGATTCAGCGATAAGTGCACGTTTTTCTCTTTCAGCACGCATCTGCTTTTCCATTGCATCTTTAATACTTTGCGGCGGAACTATATTCTTTACTTCATAACGTGTAACTTTGACTCCCCAGGGCTCAGATGCTTTATCGACAGCATCAACAATGGTTGAATTTATTGTCTCCCGTTCTTCGAATGTTTTATCAAGCTCAAGCTTGCCGATAATGCTTCTCATCGTAGTTTGTGCAAGCTGAGTTGCGGCAAACTGATAATTATTTATGCCGTAAGATGCTTTCATAGGATCCATAACCTGCAGGTAAAGTATTCCATCTACTTCAACTGAAATATTATCTCTTGTAATACACATTTGAGAAGGAACATCGAGTGCCTGCTCTTTAAGAGTCTGTTTGTAAGCTACCCGGTCGACGAATGGAATAAGGATGTGAAACCCGGCTTCAAGAGTTGAATTGTATTTGCCGAGACGTTCTACAATAAATGCCGAACGCTGGGGAACAGTCCGGATAGTGTTTATAAAAATTATTAATGCGAATAAAATTAAACCGATTAAAATAATTGTAATGGGTTCCATCAAAAAACCTTTAAATGTTATATTTTTTTTACACTCAATGTTAAATTTTTCTTTCCTATAATTTCAATTGTGGTACCGGCAGGTATTTCAGCATCTGCCTGTGCTGTCCAGTTAGTACCATGAAATTCTACTTTACCATATTGAGGCGGGGATATTGTTTCAACTACAACCGCTCGTTCACCAAGATAATCTTCAATATTTTCTCCTGAACTTGTTTCTGTTTTCCTTCTTCCGCTGAAAAGTTTATTAACATATTTTCTAAGAGTAACAAGGAATAATACCGAAGAAATAATAAATAAGATTAATTGTGTATCCAGTTGAATATTGAATATAAGGCAAATGATTGCCACAAGCCATGCGCCCATTCCAAAAAACATCAAAACCAACCCCGGCATGGCTAGTTCCATAAGAAAAAGTGCAAGACCGATTATGAACCAAACCAGAGAAGGATTACCCCAATCCATATAACTCCCGTAAGTTTATCCAGGATAAAGAAATTAATATATGTAGAAAATAATAAGAATAAATTTTGCGAACAATTAAAAAATAAAAAAGAATAGAATTATTTTATCAAGTTTAATAATTGATGGCTTTGTCTTCCTTTTAAACGGTTTCGGGGGGATGAATCACTTTAAAATAAAAACCCTGACCAGGCCGGTCAGGGTTTGATATTTAAGCTGCAAATTATTTCAAATAAATCATTTTTTTTGATTGATTGAATTCACCGGCAGTCATTCTGTAAATATAAGTCCCGCTGCTTACCTGTTTTCCCTTCTGATCTATACCGTTCCAGTTTAAAGTATGAGTGCCGGTCTTAACAAAACCGGAGAAAAGAGTAGCTATTTCCTGGCCGATTGTATTAAATATTTTAATTGTTACGAAATCGTCTTTAGGAACTGAGAATTTTATATTTGTTTCAGGATTGAATGGATTCGGATAATTCTGGCTTAATAAATATTCATCAGGCATATTAGGATCTTCATAAAGAATTTCTGCCTCTACTTTTTCCATTGAATTATTCTTCTCATCGGCAACAATAAGATTATATACAACAAGATCACCCGGATTATTCAGCTTACAGGGAATAGATGCAATTAAATATTCACCTGCACTTATTGAAGCTGATTGGTCATCATATGAAAGCATTCTTAAGAAAGAGTTATCCTGGTAAAATAGTGACTGGTTAAAAATTGAATATATTATTTCTTTTTGAGGGATTGTAAGCCCCAAATTATCTAACTCTATCTGTAAACCTTTAACTTTTTTTAGTGATTCCAGGCCGATTGAGATTCCTTCGCTTGTGAAATAAAAAGTAACTTTTGCGTTCATACCCGGTGTAAGTTTTTTGGAATTTGCTGCAAACAAGCTGGAAAGATTTGATGCTGTTTTGTAAAGCGGTGAGTTGCTCGGATATTTTCCTGTAAGAACCATATTCTGAAGAATGGCAAGGTCAAGTACATCTATTTTACCGTCTCTGGTTGGAAGGGGAGCGTCTTGTTCCCAGGGAGATATATCGGCATTGAATATCTGATTAGAATTAAACTCAACTCTGCCGATTATATAATCAACCATCAAAAGAATATCAAGTATATTTACCTGGTTATCAAGATTAACATCGCCAAGCAATCCTTCAAGCGTTCCGTTAAATATATTTATTATTTCATCCGTTCCTGCTCCTAAATCAGCATCAGTTACGGGATAGACTGTCGCTCCTTTTACTTCAGATAAAGAATTATGTGTTTGAGCTGATACCCCGGAAATGCTTACTATATCGTATGAAAAATTTATTATTTCCTGGTCGCCTTGATTTGGCATTATTGCATTTATACCATTACCAAGAATAACTACTTTAACTGTATCAATGGATGAACCATCAGGTAAAATATCGCCTCTGTAAATTTCATAGGTGAAATTAAATTGACCTGCTGGAATAGCAGCCCCTCTAGTAATGGATCTTACAATTAATCCGCCATTTGTATTACCTGCAAGAAGATTAAACTGCAAAGCTTTTAAAGGCTGTCCTGAATACCCGGAAAGCAAAACTGTATCGGGATTACCTTTTGTTCCGTCAAGAAGATCTCTAACAGAAGTCTGAAATTTTAAAAGTCCGCTTGAAGTCGGAGCCAAACATGTTCCGCTTAAAGATAAAGATGATGGCGAACCGGGTGCATTATGTGTAAAATTTATTGTGCCGGTTTCAAGACCATCATTTACGGGGGTGAATGTAACATCAAAACTCTGGTCCTCGCCCGGTGATAAAGTAAGAGGTAAGGTAGTTGGAGAAATTGAAAAGGAAGCGTTGGACAATTCAATATTCGTTATAATCAAATCATCTGTTGTGCCTTCATTTTTAATTGTAACAGGAAGTGTATTAGAGTACCCAAGTCCAACGGTATCAAAATGTAATGAGAAGGATGTAATTGAAAATATTACTGCTGGCGCATCTAAATCAAGTTGAAAGTCATCGATCGCCAAACCGTCATCTGATGAAGATACATCAACATCTTCCCATCTTATCCAGAATTCGGCACCATCAGGAATTGATAATCCGGTAATTACTCCATTTATAGCCTTCTGGTTTTCAGGTAAATTACCATCGAATGCTCCTGAAATACTTACATTTGGACTATTGAAGTTTAATTGATCTATGTCTATCCAATCCCCATCAGATAAACTAGTTGCATTTGTACTGTATTGAAACTTTAGGCTGTCTGCTACACTTCTGCTGGCAGAACCGGCACGCCATTGCTCACCTGTGTAAGAAATATGAAGCAGAGTAATATTACCACCGGTATTATTTATAAAGTTAGCGCCTAAAAATGGAATGACAGTTCCCGATCGAATACTTCCAAGCGCTCTCTCTGTACTATCTTCCGGACCAAAACTATAAGTATCTCCGGTTCTTGAACTTCCTGTACCTATGGAGTATAGGCTATCTCCATCTGAACCATCCTCGAAAAGATACCATCCATCAGGAAGATAGTCGGAAGATGTGCCGGTATCGGCAAGAGTATTAAAATCTTGTGAATACCCTGAATTAGTTAATTGGATTTGAGAAAGTGCTGTTGAACCAAATAAAAGTAAAAAAATGACAACTAGTAACGTAAATTTTTTCATTTCTGCCCCCGTAAATTTTGTTAAAGAAATATTATTAATTAGTTAGAGCCTGCTTCGTTTAACAACATTAGAAAATGAAAACCTAATCTGCTTAAAAAGAACTAACCATTATTTGTAAAATGATTGTTCAGTTGAAGCAAATAAATGCATTGTAATGCAATATTTTTGAGTTGATTTTTAGGTTACGTAATTAGGATTGCTTGAGTTGCTCCGAGTTAAAAAGGTTCCCGCTTATTTTTTTCAACTCTTTTTACAAAGTAATATAACCATCTTTAAATATCAAATATTTGACAGAATTTTTTAATATTAATTGGTGTTTTCATCAACAATTTATTCTCTCCGTTTTTCACTTTGTTTTTTCAAATCTTCTTGAAGCCCGTACTTTGTAATTTTTGATACCAGTCCCAGAGGAATTTTTTTATCGAGTGGAAATTTTATTGTACCTTTACTCGTTTTATATTCTGCTAATTCTTCAGCAAAAACTTTTATCGGGTTTGATGTAGGAAAAAATCCGATATGATCTTTAAATGCGGCAAAGTAAACCAGTACTCTATTCATTTTAAATGCCGGCATCCGGTAACTTATTACTTCTTTAGCTTCAGGTGCAGCTTTTTTTATTGTTTTTCTTATTTGTTCTAATTTAATCTGAATTTCTTTAGGGAAATTGCTTATGTATTCATCAATATTAATAGAATTATTATTTACAGATTTCATAGAATACTTCTTTATTTTTTTAGATAATGTAAAACAATAACACCTGAATTAAATTTTCTCGTATCCGACAATTGAAGGTTAGTTTTTTGGTTTAGATTATCCAATAATTTTCTGCCTTTACCTAAAACAACGGGATGAATCAGAAACCAGAATTCATCAATCAGCTGTTCATTCATTAGAGCTGATGCTATGCTGAGACTGCCGGCTGAAATATGTTTACCGCTTTGTTTTTTCATTTTCAAAACTTCATCAATTAAATTCCCCTTATTTAGTATCGTATTATTCCAGTTTACATCATTCAGTGTTTTTGAAAATACTACTTTGGATATGCTGTTGAATTTGTCCGCAAACTTTTTCATACTTTCAGTGCTTCTCGGATCTTCTTCTGCATTCGGCCAGAAATCTGCCATCAACTCATACGTTATTCTCCCAATCAACACAACATCAACCGTATCCAGGTAACCGGTAAAAAAATCATGTAATTCATTATCAGCTATCCCCGCAGTATGATCAGCATAGCCATCGATGGTTGAATTAATAGAAAAAATTATATTTCTCATTATTTTACCCGAAGTTCATTTGTGAACAATTAATGATTAACTATCTTATAATTTATATGAGTAACAAACGGAGAACTAATTACCTCAGCGAATTCAAAATTGAAATTCTCCTTAACAATATTTCGAACAATTTAAACATTCTCCGAGTATAATCGGAGCTGAATGAATACGGCATTCATCAATTAATCCGGCATTGAGATAAAGAAAACTTTATTCATTAATTTGCCTTCTATTATTCAAAAGATGAGAATTAATATTTTATTCACATATTTGAAATAGGCTGCAGCATACTTACCCTGTTGCCTTCTGTATCTATAAATGAACAGAAGAGTCCGACGCCAGGAATATCACCTGGTTCTCCGGGATTGTTTGGATCACCGCCTAATATTTTGCCGCCGGCATCCGATACTTTTTTCATAGATTCTCTGATATCATCAACAGCGATAACAACAGACGGATGATTTGCAACCGGGTCACTGGATTTTTGATAGAAACCGCCACCTATCATTCCCGGTTCTTTCGGACGCATAGTTTTTTCGTCTGTTTCGGAAGTAGAAACAACCATATAATTACCCATTTCAGCTCCAAGCTGTTGTATTTTCCATCCAAACACATTTGTATAAAATTCTGCCATCCGAGTTTTGTTTTCAGCCGGCATTTCGAAATGTACTACAGGATTCATCTTTGACATAATTCATCTCCTTATTAATTTAATAATTATTTGTATTTTCTTCTTTCAGCTTTTTTCTTCTTTTGATTTCCGCTTCAGAGGGATTATCCAGTGCAAAAGATCCGGTCTTAATTTTTCCAGCAGGTATATAGTTGCATATTATTACTCCTGTGCCGGAAACCTTACTGTCTCTTAATTTCAGATCTGAAGGTACTGTTCCTTCACCAAATAACTTTTTTCCTTGTCCTATTATAATTGGAAATATCCAAAGACGGAATTCATCAATTAAATTATTTTTTATTAATGTTTGAATAAGATTTGAACTGCCATGAACCTGAAGCTCCGGTCCTCCGCTTTCTTTCAATTTCTTTATCTTTTCAACAACGTTATCTTTAATAAGAAAAGAATTTTCCCAGGTTACTTCATTAAGTGATTTTGTAACAACATATTTGTTTATGCCGCTGAATAGTTCAGCAACCGGATCATCTTTAAGAAAAGGCCAGTGAGCTGCAAAAATTTCATAAGTCCTTCTGCCGAGTAAAAGTTCGAAAGGTTCTTTCATCGAATCATCCATTATCTGTCCCATCAGCTCATCCCAGTAGTTAAAGGACCAACCGCCGCAATTAAATCCGCCAGTTGGATCTTCTTCCGGTCCGCCGGGTGCCTGCATAACACCATCAAGTGTAACGAATGTATTAACAACTAATTTCCGCATATATATACTCCTGTAATAGTTAAGACTTTAAGCTGATATTTTATGATTCACAGAGCAGCATCCAGTTAGTACCGAACTTATCCCGAAGCATTGCAAAACGTGACGCATAAAATGTTTGTTCCATCTTCATGAAAATCTCTCCTCCATCAGCAAGAAGTTTATAAATCCTTTCCGTTTCCTCTGTACTTTCAATCCTTAATGTTAAATATGCACTTCGCATTGGTTCGGTATGAGGTATATCAGCCCCCATCAGCACACTGTTTCCAATCTCTATACGTGCATGCAGAATATCGTTTTTCCGGTCCTCCGGTACGGCTGAAGAATCCGGCATCTCTTTGAAAGTGGACATCATGGTTATTTTTCCGCCGAGATACTTCTCATAAAACTGAAATGCCTCTCTGCAATTTCCCTTGTAATTAACATAGACGTTGAGTTTCATTAAGTTCTTCTCTTCCATAAATTTTTCTTCTTTACTTCATTTTTACAAGGATTTAATATCCTCTGCAACTAAAGTTAAATCGTTATTAAGCTGGTGTCCTCCATGCTGTATTTTCCTGATGGTTGCATATGGAAGCATTTGCTCATATATTAAAAGATGATCGAACGGAATTTTTTCATCATCCCGGCAATGATATAAAAAAACAGGAACATTTCTGGGAAGGCTTTCAGCGATATCTTCCTTTAATTTAATCCCTTTCAACTAATCTTCATCTCCATCCCAGAAAGGAGCGGCAATGAGAAAGATGCCGTCAACTTTTTGTTTAACCTTGTTTTCTGAAAGGAATTTTAACAACATTGAAGCCCCAAAAGAATGGCCTGCCATAATAACATCATCATTAATATATGAAATTTCTTTTCCGATTTGCTGAAGCCATCCATAACAGGGTGCAGTTTCATCTGATTCATTTCGGGATAATGAACTGAATATTCATCTTTCAAATTTTCCTTTAAAAGAAGCGGCAAATTGTGCATCGGCTTCATATCCTTTCTCACCGCCTCCTTGTATAAATAAAATGTTTTTTTTCATAATGACAATAATTCTTATAATTTATTTTTGAACCACGTTTTACATTTGCTGTTCAAGTACATATTTTTAAACATACATTGTTCATTATTCTGTTTATGTTCTTCACTTGATAAAATTAATTTATGATTCCCGGAAGAAATTAATCCGGAATCACCGGCTCTACAAGTTTAGATAATTGATCAAGCGATTCCTGCCATCCGAGATAGCACATTTCGGGTGGAATGGCATCCGGGACACCTTCCTGAACGACAGTTACATCCGATCCGCAGGAAACTTCCTTTATAGTAATAGTTGTAACCATCTCACCCGGCATGTTCGGATCGTCAAACTGATCCGAATAGCGGATATGTTTACCCGGTTCCAGTTCAAGATATTTACCGCCGAATGAATGACTTTTTCCGCTTGAGAAATTAGTGAAAGACATCTTGTAAGTTCCGCCTGCTTTTGCATCCAGATGATGCACCTTGCAGGTAAATCCATTTGGCGGAAGCCATTTTGCCTGAGCGTCGGCATCAAGAAAAGCATGGTAAATCTTTTCAGGTGCAGCTTTAAAAACTCTGTGAAGATTGATTGTTGACATAGTTTTTCTCCTTAAGAATTTAAAATGATTTATTAATGTCATTTCGCAATTTCCATTATTCATTGTTAATTCTTAATTGACTTCATGCCCTTTCCAGTTCAGCTATATCAAGCTTTTTCATTTGGAGCACTTTCTGCATAACTCTTTGTGATTTTCCTTCTTCTTTGCTGCTTAACAATTCACCTAATGCTGTTGGTACAACCTGCCATGAAAGTCCGTATTTATCTTTTAACCAGCCGCACATCTGCGCTTTCGGATCGCCACCGGAAGATAGGTTATCCCAGAAATGATCAAGCTCTTTTTGATTATCACAATTAACGACAAATGAAATTGCCTCGTTAAAAGAAAAATCGTGCATATGTCCTCCATCCATAGCTGCAAATTTCTGTCCCTCCAGTATAAAATCTGCATAGGCGACGGAACTTTCTTCATCAGGTTTCCGGCCGTTTTCATACCTGGAGAAACTGACAGGCCTGGAATCATTAAACACAGATGTATAAAAATTAATTGCTTCTTCGGTTTTACCGGTAACATTTCCGGTGAACATCAGAGAAGGAATAATTTTTTGTTCAACTTCACTCCTGTAAATAATTATTTGCCATGATACTCCGAATTTATCTTCCAGCCATCCGTATTTTTCACTGAAAGGATATTTATCAAGCGGCATTAAAACCTTTCCGCCGTTTGAAAGTTTATTCCATAAATCTTCGGCTTCCTTTTCAGTCGTACAGTTTACAAAAAAAGAAACGGATGGATTAATTTTGAATACAGGTCCTCCGTTTATTGACAACAAACGGATGACCGTAAAGATCGAAGGCAATGGTCATAACAGAATCCTTTGGTCTTCCGGAAGCTTTAGCGCTTTCCTCGTTATATTTTGTTGTACTTCTTATTTTTGAATTTCCAAAAGTAGAAATGTAAAAATTAACGGCTTCTTCAGCATTATTATCAAACCAGAGAAATGGGTTTATTTTTTTCATTTCAAACTCCTAATAAATATTTATACGCAAGAAAGAATTGTATTTATTCAATTAAAAAAATTTCCCTGAATCCCCCTTTAACCAGATCCATATATCCTTCCATAATTTTTTCTACTTCGGGATCCGGAGTACCGCTTCTCATTTCTTTAGCAAAACCGGTAAGATCCTCTGTTTCTGATTCCAGAACGACTGTCCAGTAAGTTGCAGATATATCCGTCATTACTTTATAAGAACCCATACCCTGCTTTTCAAAATAAGGCGCAGCTTGTTTAAACTTTTTAACCAGCTCTTTGGCCTTGCCTGGTTTAGTGTGAAAAACATCTCTTATTAAATACATAATATCTCCGTCTGTTTTTATTAATTATTTATATTGAATTATTAAATTCTTTAAGTTGATCAGATGCTAATAAAATTAAGAATTCATACTTCAAGTACAGACAAAATATTATCTGCAGGATCTTTAAACCATGCGATTTTGGGACCTCCTCCGCCTTCTGCAATGCCTTTTTCATTCGTTTTCAGATTAGGCTCATTGTAGTTCTCAAATTTTATTCCCTTTTCAGTCAGTTCATCTACTGTCTTTTCAACGTTATCAACAGGAAAATTTAGCACAGTAAAACTTGCAGGTGTATGGTTAGGTTTGGAATAGATCATTATATCACTGCTGTCTTTAATGTGAAGTCTAAATACTCCGCCCATTTCGGGAACTTCTGAGACTTCCAATCCAAGTGTTTCACTGTAAAATTTTTTTGCTTTACTAAAGTCGTTAACTGAAAAGCTGCTGAAGGCCCGGGAATCTTGAAACATGTTAATCTCCTTTTGTTTTAATCATCATTATTTATAGTTGTGTCGATAATATATGTAGTTAATTCGCAAATTTTGTTGTTTTCGATTCGGTAAATATCGCAATAAGCAGGTTTATTGGAATTATCATTTTGAGTATTTGTGTGTCCGATACTTTCTACAACAACAAATTCTCTTTCTGAAATAATATTTTTAATCCTGTTTAAAGAAAAATTTTCAATTTCAAGGGACTTTACCGTCTTTATAAATTCACTTTTTCCGCGTATCAGTGGCATACCTACTATATTCCATATAATGTTTTCAGAAAGATATTCAGAATATAAATCATGATTGTTGCCGGTAAACATTTCAATGATTTGTTTTACCATTTTCTTGTTTTTAAGAGACATAAATTTTTTTAAGTCAAAAATCAAAAGTCAAAAGTTAAAATTGCTACTTTCGTCGATTCTGTTTAAAATAATAATTTTCCATTTTTCGATCGGGTTCTGCCGTAGGATCTGTCAGATAATATTCGACTTTTGGAGATATGAACTACCGTATGAACTTCGAAAAGTCTGTTATATGGAGTGGTATATTTTACCACAGTATATTTACCCGCAGGAAAAACTCCAGGAAGTATCCTGTCATCACCTTCAAATTGAGAACTTGCGGGGTTACCGACATCAATCTCAATCTGTTCACGATTCATTTTTTTATAACTGAAAAATGGTGTTCCTTCCGGCTTAATCACTTTCTTCTGCAGCCAGTTGAAAAGTTCAGGAATTAAAGGGGGCAGTTCAGATGGAACATCTTCTCTCTTTAATTTATTTTTAATTGATACATAATGCTCTTCGTTTCGAAATAAAATTTCAGGCTTAATATTTATCATGAAAATATTCCTGATTTTGATTTTTGAATATTAGTTTCATAAGAAAAATAATATTGCAAATCCTGGTTTGAAAGGTCTGGTTACGTCAATTTAAGGGGTTGATTGCGACATCAAAAAGTAAAAATCAGAAAGCCTGCTTAAAATCTTAAAGCAGGCTTTTTCAATACCATCCTATTAAACTTCCGGAATCAGGTTACCTGATTCTATAACCTTATTCTTTTCTTCCAAATGTTTTGTTGTTAGTTCTTCTTTACTAGTAAACCGGGCTAAAAGTGTATAAACAACAGGTACAATTACTAAGGTCAAGAAGGTTGAAAAAAGCATACCGCCCACAACAGCCAGTCCTAAAGGCCGGCGTGATTCAGCGCCAGCTCCCAATCCGATCGCTATAGGCAGAATTCCGAAAATAGTAGCAAATGAAGTCATCAGAATTGGTCTTAAACGTATAGTTGCTGCTTTCACTACGGAATCAATAAACGTGTTTCCCTGTGCCCGCTGCTGGTTAGCAAACTCAACAATAAGAATCGCATTTTTTGTAACAAGACCAATCAGCATTATTAATCCGATTTGAGAATAAATATTAAGACTCTGTCCGAAAATAAAAAGTGTAAGCAGGGCACCGAATACTGCAAGTGGTACAGAAAGTAAAATCGTAAATGGATGTATAAAACTTTCAAACTGGGCTGAAAGAACAAGGTAAATAAATATGATTGCCAGGATAAACATGAAATATAAAGCAGAACTTGAAGACTTGTACTCCAATGATTGTCCGGCATATTCATGTTTAATGCTTGACGGGAGTTTTTCTGCTGCAATCCGGTCAAGATCATTTAATGCCTGGCCGAGTGTAAATCCCGGTGCAAGACTTGCAGTAATGGTTGCAGAACGAATACGGTTATAATGATTTAATTCTTTCGGTGCAACAGTTTTTTTAACTTTAACTACATTCGCAAGCTGTACCAATCCTCCGGTACTTCGTATATAAATATTTGGAATTTCATTCGGGGTTGAGCGGTATTCAGGTTTCAATTGCAAAATTACATCATATTGCTTAGTACCGCGCTTAAAGTCTGTTACTATTCTTCCTCCCAGCAATGTTTCCAAAGTTGACCCAATGTCAGTAACGGATACACCCAGATGAGAAGCGCGTTCGCGGTCAATATCGATGTCGAGCTGCGGTTTATTTAACCGCAGATCACTATCCATATTAATCAGATAACCTAATTTTGAGGCTTCGCTCATCATTATACCGACAGCTTTATTTAATTCCGAATAGCTGTCGGCCTGGAGAACATATTCTACGGGACTTGTAGAAGTAGACCCCAGACTTGGAGGATTTATTACAAAAGCTAAAACTCCCGGAATTGAAATAAGCTGTGGAAATAGTTCCTGGATTATCTGCTGCTGTGATTTTTTTCTTTCACTTCTCGGTTTCAAATTTAAGAACATAAAACTATTTGTAACACTTCCCGGGCCGCTAAAACCTAATCCGGTAGCAGTGAATAATCCATCGAGTTCCGGCAATTTCATCAAACGGTTTTCAATTTCTTTAACATAGCTGTCGGTATATTTTAACGTAGCTCCTTCCGGTGCAATTACTACCCCGAATCCTACACCGCGATCTTCAACCGGGACAAGTTCACTGGGCAGAAGTTTAAATAAAAAGATGCCTAAAACAATTGCCGCTAAACCTCCGGAAATTATAATTATCCTGTGATTTAATGTCCATCTCAACAGTTTTTCATAATAAATATTCAACTTATCGAAAAAGCTATCAAATGATTTTGATGCCCAGCTTTTGCCGGTACCATGAAGAGGCCGTAAAATCTGAGAGGAGATCATCGGTGTTAAAGTAAGAGCAACAAAACCAGAAATTAAAACTGCAACTGCAACTGCGATTCCGAATTCATTAAATAGTCTGCCGACATTACCCGAAAGAAAAGCCAGAGGAATAAAAACCGCCACTAGAGCGATAGTGGTGGAAACAATTGCAAATCCTATTTCTTTACTTCCGTCAATTGCTGCCTGCCATCTGCTTTTTCCCATTTCCATATGGCGGTAAATATTTTCTAGAACTACAATAGCATCATCTACTACAAGTCCGATTGCTAAAACGAGTCCAAGCAAAGTAAGAATGTTAATGGTAAAACCTGCAAAATAAACGGCAGCTAAAGCACCAATAATTGAGATTGGGATGGCAATTGAGGGAATGATGGTTGCCCGGAAACTTTTCAGGAATAAGAGTACAACAAGAATAACTAAAATTAAAGCAATTACCAGGGTTTGTTCAACTTCCGAAATCGATTCTTTAATAAATTCCGAACTATCGTAAGCAACATCCAGTTTCATTCCTTCAGGCAGTGATTTGGATAACTCAGGTATTGCTTTCCGTACTTCATCGGCCACATCAACGGTGCTTGCTTTGGACTGCTTAACAATACCCAGACCTATTGCCGGTTTTCCATTCCAGCGGGCAACGGTCCGTTCATCTTCCGCTCCAACTTTAACATCGGCAATTTCACGGAGACGGACAATATCGTTCCCTTTCTGCGATACTATAATTGAACCGAACTCTTCGGGTGTGGAAAGATCACCGCGTGTACGAACAGAAAATTCCCTTTCAACACCTTCAACCCTTCCGCCGGGTATTTCAGCATTTTCTCTCCTGACCGCAGCTTCAATGTCCTGAGCAGTTAAACCATGGGCAGCCATTCGTAAAGGGTCAAGCCATACGCGCATTGCATATTTACGTTCACCTCCGAGTATTACCGATCCAACTCCGGGAAGTCTTTGTATTTTTTCTTTCAAAACACGATCGGCAAAATCTGACAACTCTAAGTCGGAATAGTGCGTGCTGGAAAGTCCCAGCCAGACAATCGCCTGCGCATTAGCATCGACTTTTGAAATTATCGGGTCATCAATTTCCTGGGGTAAATTTCCGCGTACCCTTGATACTCTGTCCCTTACATCATTTGCCGCTTCATTTACATCACGGTTTAATTCAAACTCTATCGTAATAACAGATCCGCCTTCACTGCTTGAAGATGATATAGTTTTTACACCTTCCAGAGTAGCAAACTGTTCTTCAAGAATATCTGTAATTTCTGTTTCAACTACATTAGAACTTGCACCGCGGTATAAGCTGACAACAGATATAATTGGCGGATCGATATCCGGGTATTCACGGACCGGAAGCTGTGTAAAAGAAATGATTCCGAATAAAACAATTGCAAGGCTCATAACTGTTGCAAATACCGGACGTCTTATGGATATGTCACTAAGTTTCATCTAAAACTCCTTGTTGCATAAATAAAAATTCAAAATTTATGAAAATTGAAATACAGTATAATTACATGAAAAAAATTATCAGCATGATTGAATGGATTCCGGCCCCATTCAAATTAATTCATTCAATCGTTTATTCTGTTTTTCCTACAGCTGTTTCTTCCTGCGAATTAACCGGCATCACCTTTGCACCATCAAAAAGCTTTTGATGGCCCGCTTTCACTACCTGCATTCCGTCCTGCAATCCATCCACAACCTCGACTATTTTGGCTGTCTGTAAACCGAGCGTAACAGGAGTAGTAATGACGCTGCTATCCTTATTAACCACAAAAACAAATGATTGGTTGCCGTTTGCAAAAACCGCTTCATTTGGAACTGTCAGAGCATTTGGTCTTTCGCTCAAAACAGCTGAAATGTTTGCCGACATTCCGGGCCTGAATTTCTGTCCGGGATTTTTTACCCTCGCAACCACATTAACATTTCGGGTTTGAGCGTCCAGTATCGGCTCGATTGCCATAATTTTTCCTTTAACTTCATAGCCGGGAAAGACACTTGAAGAAACAATTACATCTGCATTCCGTTTTAACTGTGCAAGAAAACGTTCGGGAGCAGAAAAGCTGATACGGATTTCATTAAGATTTGCCAATTCAGTAATTTCCTGACCTGTTCTCAGAAAAGCTCCTGCACTAACTTTGCGGGTTCCAATAATTCCATCGAACGGAGCAACTATTCTGGTCTTGCTTAAACGGGCTTTTGCCAATTCGAAGTTTGCCTCTGCCACCTTTAAATTGGCTACGGCGTCATCGAGATCCTGGGGTGTTCCTGCATTTTGATCCACAATAGATTTTACACGTTTATAAGAAGCTTTGCTTTGGTTATACAGAGCTTCGGTTCTGTTAACTTCTGCAGAAAGCTGTGAATCATCGAGCTGTGCAATTAGATCCCCTTTTTTTATAAAGCTTCCTTCTTCAAACGGCAGGCTTATAACCGAGGCATCTATTTCTGAGACAATTGTCACGCCTTCAATTGCTTCTATTGTGCCTACTGCTTCAAATTTGTCAGCAACATCCTGGGTTTTAACTTTGGCGATTTCGACCGGAGTCGGAGGTAATTTATAACCGCCTGCCGAAGCCTGCTTATCGGAGCAGGCGTAGTTCAACAATATTGTGGAGATAATTAAAAAACCAATTGCCGGGAAATTCTTTAAAGTGAAAATACTTAACATGAAATTTTTCCTTTCTTTTATCATAAAAAACCTTTTATTGTTTAATTCCCGAAGGATAATAACCTGAAGTCAGCTGTTTCAGGTCAGCGGCGGCTTTAACTGTTTTAACCAAAGCATCCGAGTAGCGCTGCTGAGCTACAGCAAAATCCTCTGCAAGTCTGACTAATTCGAAAGCAGTCAATTTTCCATTTTTAAATTCAATCATTCCAATGCGGACCTGTTCCTGTGCAGCATCAACACCTTCCCTGGAAGCCTTTAATCGTTCGTTCCCGTGTTCAAGTTCCCTGTAAGAAGTCCGTATGTGTTTTTCGAGTGTTCGTGATAGTTCAATATAATTTTGTTTGGCATTTAGTGTTCCGGCTTCCAAACGATCCTTTTCACCAGATCCGCTTCTTAAACCAATAGGAAGGGAAAGTTCAACACCTATACTCCAGCCGGGAAATTTGTGTTGAAATACCTGTGAAAGTACATTCCCAAAACTGCCGCTTGTTGAAGTATGTATCGGGTCAAAACCGGGGAAAGAAACATCCTGCGCATTACCGCCGAGTCCGTTGCTTGAAACTGAGCCGATTAAATCAACCTGGGGCAAAGCCTGCCATGAAGCAGCGCTAACCAAAGCATCTGCAATGTCAATAGATTTTCTAGCTGACTGAATATTCAGGTTATTATCCAATGCATATTCAACAAGATTATTTACAGGTTCAATAGGAAAATCACTTGGAGGACTATCAGCAGCCAGAAATCTTAAATTACCTTCTTCAGGTCTCCTTCCGATTAAAACAGCTAGCTGATCGGATTGAGAATCAAGCTGTTCATCCCTGTCTATTAATAATAACTTTTGCTCTGCCCAGAATGTTTTTGCATTGGCTACCTGATTGGGCCCGGCAAGACCGGCTTTAAAGTGAAGCTGAGCTTCTTTTAAAAATGCTTCGGCGCGTTCAACTATAAGAGTTTGAACTGCATAATTGCGTGCAGCAGTATAAAGATCCCAATATGCCTGTTCAACAACAACATTAGTGCTAAGTATGGCTTGATCATATTGTGCTTTGAAAGATTCAAAATTTAATTCGGCCTGCTCTAAATTTTTTCTTCCTGATGCTGTAAATCCAGACAGCAGAGGCTGCCGGAGAGTAATAGAACCGAAAGCATCGTATTCAGGATTTAAAAATGCAAAGTTTGAATTTGTTTTTAATCTGGTAGAATTTAAGGATAGTTCCAGTTTAGTTCCGATTGGAAGATTTAAACGTAAACCTGTAGCCGCATCTGTTTGTTGTGTAGATAAAACATCGGCACCTGCAAAGAATGATGCCTGGGGAATTTTTTGACTTTCATAATTTATATTGAAGAAAAACTCTGGATCAAAATATCCTTTTTCTCTCCGAAGCGAACCTTTGGCGGCAAGATAGAGTGCCTCAGACTGCTTTAGTGAGGCAGAATTTTTTACAGCATAATCCTGAGCCTGTTCTAATGTTAATGATGTCCCTTTCAAATTACTTAAGATGGTTTGCAGTGCGCTGTCGGGATTAATAACGGCCTGGGCGTTTACCGCAAGACTTAGATTAAAAATTATAAAAAGAATGAATATTTTGTTATCAATTAAATGCATAAGATTTTTCCTTATTCTATCTTGAAGTAATTATTCAATTGTTTAGTTTACTAAAACATACCTTTGTTAAATAAATTGAAAAAGGTGTAATTACGGCAGTTATAATGGTTGATTGCGGCAATGTTTTTATTTTCCTCAACTTTTTAGTTGTATGTTTAACAAATAGGGATTAAAAAATTGGACAGCAAGTAATTTGTTAATTCATCAAAAATTTTAACTGTAAGATTTCAGTACTCTATTTAAAGAGGATAAAATTGCATAGAAGTTATAAACAACTTTCAATTAAATTTTAACACCCTTAAGATTATTTTTTGCCGAAGTAAAAAGTGTAGTCTTCCTTACACTTTTATTAAAAGTAATTATTGAAAAAATATTTGATTAGAATAACTGAATCGAGCAGAAGAAATGAAACCAACTTGTCTGCTCATTTAATCGGGAACTTGTTCCGCAAATATAAAAAAATAGAATTAAATAAGTTTAAACTTCATATTAATTATTTTGTTTTTAATTTAACCTGCTTATTTTTAATTATATTCCTTAAGCATCTGCACATTAAGTCCAATTAAATCAATAATTTTTTGATATAAATCACACCAATAATTTTAAATTCTAATAACTGTTAATATGTTCATAAATGCACCTCAAAATCTTTATCTTCTTATTGGTAAATCTAAGACTATTAACACATCTGAATTTTCAAGCACCAGCAGGTTAGAAGAATTTTAATAAAATGGTACATAAATCATCAAAAATAAAAGCAACAGAAGAATTAAAAGTTATTGCATTCAAAAGTCCTGAAGATTGTAATAAATGGCTTTCAGAAAATCATTCTGCTTCAAAAGGAATCTGGATAAGATTATTTAAGAAAGATTCAGGAGTAAAATCATTGACTCGTGATGAAATTCTGGATGAAGCTTTATGTTATGGCTGGATTGACGGGCAGGCGAAAAAGTATGATGAAAAATCCTGGATTCAGAAGTTTACACCCAGAAGACCAAAAAGCATCTGGTCAAAAAGAAATATTGAACGGGTTAAGATCCTTATAAAAAAAAGAAAAATGCAGCCTGCCGGATTAAAGGCAATAGATGATGCTAAAAAAGACGGCAGATGGGAGAAAGCATATGATTCTCCTGCTAATATGAAAGTGCCGGATGATTTTCTGAATGAACTCAGGAATAAAAAATTATTAAAATTTTTTGAATCTCTTAACAGGACAAACAAATATTCTATTATTTGGCGTCTGCAAACAGCAAAAAAAACCGAAACAAGAATCAGAAGAATGAAGAAAATATTGGATATGCTCTCAAAGGGAGAAAAATTTCACTAATAAACCATTGATACGCAGCTGGTATTTTTATTCCAATGTGATTTCGGCCACCCATAGGGTTGATCGCGACACTTCAAAAATATAACTTGCCAAAAATTTTTCAAACTTATATAACTGCAGATTAATGAAACATATCACAGTAATTGTAACTAAAGGAGCCATCTTAGGTAATATTGAAGGACCGAGACAGGTTTTTACCGAGGTTAATCAACTTCTGGAGAGTATGGGGAAACCGGCTTTCTTTAAGATACAGCTGGCAGGTCTTACAAACCAAAGTATGCTAAATGACGGACTCTATAATATTGCTACAGATCCGATAAGTGAAATTAAATCTACTGATTTGGTAATTATACCGGCTATGTACGGCAATTTAAGAAAAGCTGTTAATGATAACAGGGATTTCATTCCATGGATAAAAGAACAACATGATAACGGAGCAGAAATTGCCAGTCTTTGCCTGGGTGCTTTTTTACTGGCTGCAACAGGATTATTAAAAGGAAGAAAATGCTCCACTCATTGGTTAGCCGCAAATGAATTCAGAAATACATTCCCTGATGTGAACCTGGTTGAAGATAAAATTATTACTGATGAGCAGGGAATTTATTCTTCCGGCGGTGCTTATTCTTCTTTGAACCTTATTCTTTATCTCGTGGAAAAATTTGCCGGCAGACAGGCTGCAGTTTTTTGCTCCAAGGCTTTTCAGATCGATATTCAGAGAGACAGTCAGTCGCCTTTCATGATATTTATGGGGCAGAAAGAACATGAAGATGAGTCAATAAAAAAGGCCCAGGAATATATTGAAAGTAATTTTCAGGATAAGATTACTGTTGATCAACTGGCTTCAATGCTTGCTTTAAGCCGGAGAAACCTCGAGAGAAGATTTAAGAAAGCTACTGCAAATACTGTGGTGGAATATATTCAGAGAGTGAAAATTGAAGCGGCAAAATTAAGCCTGGAATCTTCCCGTGAAAATGTAAATGAAGTAATGTATAAAATCGGTTATTCTGATCCTAAGGCCTTCCGGGTTACATTTAAAAAAATAACCGGTTTATCGCCAATACAGTACCGAAATAAATATAACAGGGAATTTGTAGCTTAAAAAAATTACTTTAATTTCTTTGATTTATCGGCCCATTTCATTTGAGGTATTTTTTCTCCTGCTTCCGAGCATGAAATCAGAATATTTAATCTTTTCAACCGGGTTTCTTCCTGCTTTGCACTCATTAACCACCATAGAGCGGGTTTTCTGTAAGATGGTACCATTGATTGAAAATAATCCCACGCTTTTTTATTTGACTTAAATTTTTTTTCGTATTCTTTATCAAGTTTAACATTTTCTCTTTCAAAAGAATACCTGTTGATTTTTTTCTCATCTTTATTTTTGAAGGCTTCAAGACCTGCCGGCTGCATTAAACCAAGTTCAATTAATTCTTCAGCTCTTTTTAAATTTACCGCACTCCAGATGCTGCCGGATTTTCTAGGGGAGAACCTTATTTTGTAGCTTTCTTCATCAATAGATTTCCGCAATCCGTCAATCCATCCGAAACAAAGTGCTTGATCAACAGACTGGGGCCAGTCGATGCTGCGTTTACCCGAACTCTTTTTGTAATATCCAACCCAGAGCTCATTGTATTTAGTATGATTTTGCTCCAGCCATTGCCTGAAATCTTTTGGCTCTTTAAAGAATTTTATTTTTTCCATTGCAGATTTCCATATCTATTCATGTTTGGAAATATTAAAAGGTATATACAAAAGATAAAAAGCCGGTTAATAAAATAAAAATTCGATAAGAACGGGAAATCATAAATTTAATTACATTTCCTGATTATTTTTTTCTGTAAATTGAAATATTATTAATTGTTAAATATAGATGAAAATATCACATAATAATTATAATATATTTTTAAATCAGAATTATCTTTAACCTTAAAATTTATTACCTGAGGCATTATGAAGCACATTTCAATCAGAGGCTACAATCATTTCTTTGAAGACATTAATCAGGATAAAGAAGAAGTTATACTATTGGTTCATGGCCACCCTTTTGACCATTCGATGTGGAATTATCAGATTGAAGCTCTAAAAAACTTCCGGTTAATTCTTCCGGATCTTACCGGTTATGGTAAAACTGACAATAAAGCACCTAAGATTTTTATTGAAGAGCAGGCTCTGGATCTTGCTATCCTGCTTGATGAATTAAAAATTCCCAAAGTACATTTAATCGGCCTTTCTATGGGAGGGCAAATTATCGTTGAATTCACAAGACTTTTCCCTGATCGGGTGATTTCAATGGTTTTGTGTGACAGCAGTCCGGCCGGAGAAACAAAACCATCATACTTCAAAAGGCTGGATCTTGCAGAACGGATTCAATCAATAGGGATGAAAGAATATACTGATAAAGATATTCATAAATACCTTCATCCCGATACTGTTAAAGTAAGGGGGACTGCATATAATCATTTATATCAGATGATGATCAACAGCAATTTAGATGGTGCTGTTGCTTCACTCAGAGGAAGAGCAGAAAGGAGAGACAACTTTAATTTTCTCAGAAGAATTAAAGTACCTTCTTTAGTGATCGTTGGAGATAGTGATTCTTTTACTCCGCCCCGGGAAATAGAAAAAGTAGCAAATCAAATTCCGGAGTCAAAATTTGAAGTGATACCAAATGCAGGACATGTTCCCAACATAGAACAGCCTGAAATTTTTAATAAATTGCTTGTAGAGTTTTATAATCAATTACACTGAGTATCAGGAAAGATTTTACTAAACAAGATAATTTCTTGTAAGCAAATATTTTATTATAAATAACCTCTCATTCAAGTCCAATTTCTGCTATCTCATTTGTTATATAGATGAGATTTTTAAAACTTATTTCCAAAGGAGATTTAAATGAATGAATTTATGTTAATTTTCAGGCATGAAGACGGTAATAAAGTAGCTTCCCCAGAACAAATACAAATCTGGATGAAACAGACGACGGATTGGATCACCAAAATTACAAATCAGAATAAATTCGTAGAAGGTAAAGGTTTGTTATTTGATGAAGCTAAAGTTGTAAAGCACAATAATGTTGTAACTGACGGACCCTTCGGTGATATCAAGGAAACCATCGGGGGATATGTAATTGTAAAAGCTGATTCCGTAGATGAAGCAGTGAAATTTGCAAAAGGTTCTCCTGTTCTGCAGGGAGAAGGTAATACTGTAGAGGTCCGGAGAATTTATAAAAAATAGTGTGCAGCCTGCTTTATTAATGATTGTCCAATTTAGTGGATCTCATTTGTTATTTAAGTGTAATTCAAATATTTAGTGTACATAAAAAGGAATTCAAAATGGAACCGGGAATAGATTTACATGAAAAAGCTCAGAGAGCTTTGAAAGCTATATATGAATTAGGCAGATATCCGGCAGAGTCGATAATTGAAGGACCACTTGCTTTGGAGACAATTTGAAATCAATTGATGGGATAATTTTAACAAATAATTCAGAAAATTAAAGAGACAAAATGAAACAATTCTTATTAGTGTTCAGAGGAGAATATGGCAATGTGCCAAAAGAAAATCGCGAAGCGTTTAAAGATGTTGCAAAAAAATGGCAGGACTGGATAAATAAATTGTCGTCTGAGAGAAAATGGGTCGCTGCCGGAACACAATTAAGCCCCGAAGGCAAAGTCGTTAAACCTGATGGTCTTGTAACAGACGGACCATATACGGAGACTAAAGAAGTCCTGATGAGTTATTGTACCATCAAAGCAGATTCAATTGAAGATGCAGTTGAACTATCTAAAGATTGTCCGCATTTGATTATCGGCGGCAGCATAGAAATAAGAGAACTTGTTATTTACTAAAAAATAAACAGGAGTTTTATATGAAAGAATACTTATTAGTATACAGAAATGATTTTAATGTATTGCCTTCTTTTTCACCGGAAGAGATGCAGACTAATACAAAAAAATGGATGGATTGGATTGGCGGAATAGCAGCTCAGAATAAATTAGCAAACAGGGGAAACCGTCTCTCATCGGGCGGAAAAGTTGTTAAACCAAATAATGTAATAACCGATGGTCCTTATTCTGAAATTAAAGAATCAATCGGCGGGTATTCGATTATTAAAGTTGATTCGTATGAAGATGCTGTAAAAATAGCCAAAGGATGCCCTGTCCTGGCAATGGGCGGTAATGTAGAAGTCAGGGAAATAGATCAATTTTAATTATTAAAATATTATCAGTTACATTTTTAAACTTTTTTTATTTATCAGGTTTGAATATATAAGTTCGAAGATGATACCGGATTATATTTTGAGAAAGTATTTTTAAATTGCCCCAACAAGAACTAATACCGCATTTGTTCAGAACCGAGTACAGGAAAATTGTATCTGTTCTCTGCAGGCGGTTTGGATTTGATCAAATCGAGATTGCCGAAGATATTGCAGGCGATACTTTTCTGACTGCTGCTGAAACATGGGGCTTAAAAGGGATCCCTCCCAATCCGGCAGCATGGCTATATAAGGTTGCAAAGAATAAGGCAAAAAATTATTTACAGCGTAATTCAACTTATGAAAATAAAATAATTCCCGAATTGCAAAAAGATATGCCCGGTTCTTATAACCAGGAAATAGACCTATCTCCCCAGAATATTAATGACAGTCAGCTTCAGATGATGTTTGCAGTATGTCATCCTTCAATATCTGCTGAAGCTCAAATTGGATTATCGCTTAGGATTCTTTGCGGTTTTGGTATCGAAGAAATTGCGGATGCTTTTTTAACCAACAAAGAAACCATTAATAAAAGATTATTCAGAGCAAAAGAAAAACTCAGGCTGGAAAAAGTAAAAATTGAACTCCCCGGACCTGATGAAATTGATAACCGTCTGGAAATAGTATTAAGAACTATTTATCTGTTATTCAGTGAAGGCTATTATTCAACAAGTCAGAATAAAACTCTTCGAAAAGATCTTTGCCTTGATGCAGTGCGCTTATGTTATATACTTGTCGAAAATAAATATACAAACAAACCTGAAGTAAATGCGCTGCTTTCGTTGATGTGTTTTCATGCTTCACGTTTCGATGCCCGTTTCAATGAAAGCGGTGAAATGATATTATATGAAGATCAGGATACTTCTTTATGGGATTCGGATTTAATCAGCAAGGGAGTTTACTTCCTTAATTGCTCCTCCGGCGGTCAAAGAATTACAAAATATCATCTTGAAGCTGCAATTGCATTCTGGCATACTCAGAAAAAAGATACTAAAGAAAAATGGGAAAATATTCTGCAGCTTTATAACCATCTGCTTCAGCTCGAATATTCCCCGGCAGCGGCTCTTAACAGGACCTATGCCCTTTCAAAGGCAAACGGAAAAGAAGAGGCTATAATCGAAGCTGAAAAACTGAAGCTGCCGGAGAATCATTTTTATTTCGCACTGCTTGGAGAACTATATACCGATATTGATAATGAAAAGGCAGAACAAAATTTTCAAAAAGCAGTTTCACTTGCAAAGACTGCAACCGAAAAGCAGGCTATTCAAAAGAAGATTGATAAATTAAATCTTAAATAATTTACACTTTAAATCATTAAAATTAAAAGTCTGTTATTTCTTTGTAAATAATTCGAAAGAAAGAGTATCAAAAAATATTGTTAAAGAGCCGAGCTTCCCGTTTTTTACTTCCCAAATTTCAGCAACATCTCCATTTATTTTTTTACCGCCTGGGAATTCATAGTCATAATTTCCAATTACACAAGCCTGCTCTCCCTCAACAATCATTTCTTTAACTCTCATGCTTTTAAAAAGCTTAGAAAATCTTTTAATAACTTCGATATATGCAGATTTCCCTATAACCGGATCTGTTTTTGTCATGTCTCCGCCGGTAAATTTGAAATCATCGGCAATAACATCTTCCCAGCCGCTCTTTTCTGCAAAACCTTTGTAATATATATCCAGAAGTTCTTTAGTATTCATATTATCCTTATGATTTATTATTTAAAATTATATTCTTTCTTCAATTCATTTATTAAGCTGACTGCTTTATTTAAAGGATTTTTATACATATCATTTGCTTTAATAATTAGGAACTGTTTTCTGAATTCACAGAAGTTAGCGAATTCCTTCAATTCTTTTTTATTGTAAGTTAACAGCCGGTAATTTTTGTTTAAAAATGAATTAATAAAATTCTGAGTCAAATCTTTGTAAAGTACCTGACTGAAAATGTTTCCGTCAAAAATAGTTTCAATAAACTTCACTTTTTCCATATAAGTCTGATTCTCAGTTTCCTGCTGATAATTTAAAATAAGCAAAGCCTGGTTATAATCCGCAATACTTTTTTCTATAGAATAATTTTTGAAATATTGGATTGAACCGGTAGATATTAATTGATTTATCGTTGACTTATTTGGAATGAAATTCTGATATCTTAAAGATAATGCTCCGTAATAATAAAGTTCCCCGCCTGTAATTTTTGAAGCATCTTCTTGATTTAAGAGAGAAAGTAATGTATCAATTCTCTGAACAGTTAAAAGACTTACATTAATGGCATGATGCAGATTAGCAGTATCTGCAACAAGATCTTCATATAGTGAGCCGGCATATTCTTCTGCTTTTTTACTTTCGACATAATTCTCCCTGATATTTTCAACAAAAAATCCGGCAGTTATTCCCAGGAAAACCATTAAAAACTGAAAAACGTAATTTTTAAATTCTGTTTTATCTGACAAATGAAAATTGTTTTTTCCCCTTGCAGTTAAATTAGATTCCTTATCTTGCTGCTGATTTTGCTTGTCTGAATCTTCGTCCATTTATGACTTTGTTTATTTTCTATTTCGAAGATAAGAATAATAATTCTCATTAAGTATGATAACAATTATTTTTTAATTAATAACCATTTCTTATCTTAATATTCGAATCAATATGCAGTAAAAAACTATGCTGGTACAATCATATTTAAATAGAATAGGAATTGATAAAATTAAAACTCCTTCACTGGAGTTCTTAACTGAATTGCAGAACCGCCATCTGCTGTCTGTACCTTTTGAAAATCTTGATATCCCTGAAAAAAGAATTGTACTTGATCTTGATAGAATTTATGAAAAAATAATTCCCACAAAACGCGGGGGATTCTGCTATGAGTTAAACGGACTTTTTCACTGGCTGCTTACCTCTCTCGGATTTAAAGTTGATATTTTATCTGCAAGAGTTTTTAATTCTCAGAAAAATGAGTTCGGCCCTGAGTTCGATCATATGACATTATTAGTTCAGTTTCCAAGAATTGATAAATATTACCTCGCCGATGTCGGATTCGGTGACTCATTCCGGACACCCATTGAAATTTACAGCGGGGAAGTTGAGGATATCTCCGGTCATTTCAGAATTAAACGAGGAAATAATGTATCTGTGCTGCAGGTTGAAAACGAGAACGGCTGGATTCCGCAGTATTCTTTTTCTCTTTTACCCAGGAAATTCTCTGATTTTAAAGAGATGTGCGACTTTCAGCAGGATGATCCGGCTTCACACTTTAGAAATAGTAAAATCTGTACAATTGCTACAGTACCGGGAAGAATTACTTTAAGTGATAATTCTTTAACGATTACAGAAGGGAAATCAAAAAATAAAACTACTGTTGAAAGCAGAGAAGAATTTAATGCTTACTTAAAGAATAATTTTAATATAGTACTATAAACTGATTTAAAAAGTGAGGAAAAGATGAATAATCAACCGACTTTAGGAAACGGAAAAATTTGTTATTTGGATATTCCCGCAGCTGATATCAATGTATCATCTGCTTTTTATCATAAAGTTTTCGGGTGGAATGTCAGGAAAGAGGGGAGACGGAAATATTGCGTTTGATGATGGTGTTGGTGAGGTAAGCGGTACATGGACTACAGACCGGAAACCGTCTTCTGAAGTCGGGATACTTATTTACATAATGGTTGATAATGCCGAAGAAACTATAGAAAAAATAATTGCTAACGGTGGTAAAATTATTCAGCCGGTTGGTAAAGATTATCCTGAGATTACTGCTAGATTCAGTGATCCTGCAGGAAATATAATAGGCATCTTCCAGGAACAAGGCTGAAATTAAGAAAGGCTGCTCAGGTGAACAGCCTTTATATCGATCCCGTTTATTTAGCAGACCTAATTTAATCTCCATTTAGAATTTTTTCAGCTCCGAGTACTGAAAACATATAATAGCAGGGGGCCGTTATAATATACTCTCTTTCCTGCCAAAGGAATGGCCATGTCTTATCTTCGGCAAAATCAGGACTTACAAGATTAACCGCGTTCCAGAAAGTCCCGCCGGGAATGTAGCTCCAATCTGCCCTGTTAAAACCGTAAGCTATGGTAGGTGAATTTGCACCTACCCCTGAAACAAGACTGTTTGTTGAGCTGCCGGGTTTGCAGCCGAGCATGTAATTAATAATATTATACAAGTTGTCGGCAGGATAAAGATTGGGCCAGTATTTATTCAGAAAATACTGACTGAAAGCTGCGTATTCAGCATGAGACATCGGAGACCTGAAAGGAGATTGATCAAGCATCTTATCCTGGAGAGGTTTGAATGCAGCCGCAGCTGCATTTACCGAATCTTTAAAGTCATCACAATCGAGATGAGTTCAATACTCCGCCTAAAGACCAGCCAATCCATCCGAAACTTTGCCTGACTGCGGGGCATATTTGCATAAAGCTTCTTTATATTGTTCTTTATCGGTAGTAAGAATTAACTCAACCAGCGTTTCCATTTTAAGAGGATTAATCCAATCACCTTTCCCGTCTTTATTTTGTTGCCACAAATCTTCAGCAGCATCAATACATTCTTTAGCAAGTTTGGGATTATATACTTTCAATACCCGGGAAGCGGCCGCTAGACCGGCGGCACCGTATAATTGCCACATTGGGTTACTTTCCATAAATACCAGGCGATCATCCAGTCCGGGAACAACCAGTTCAACTTCATCATGATTCAACTCGGGATCAAATATGTTCGAATACCGGTTAGCTACTTTTTTATACCACATCTCATTTATTTCTGATGCTTTGGAAAGCTTCCAGTATCGTTGCATACTTTATTGTCGGTTTGAGTGGAGGCATCGCCGAGGTGTACATACTGCCTTAAGGTAGGCACAATAATGCCTCTGTATAATTTACCCATCTGACGGTAACCCGACAGGATTGAAAGTACACCATGCTCTACCTGCTGCAGTATATCAGGCTTTCCATCAGGCTGGAATAAGTTCTACAAAATGATCTTTTTGATCAATATAAGTTTCATCATAATTTACATGAAACTCTTCGTATGTATATGCAAGGGCTATAACTGTCTCAGCCTGAGATTCAACCCTTAAATCATAATCTCCCGCATCATGCCATCCGCCAACATTCAAACCCGGTACATGTTCAAGAGGTTTGTATTTGGATAAAGTCGAAGTTTCAGCTTCATTATTATATCCGTCAAAATGTTTTATATCAAGGGGAGCCATCAGGGCATCATCCATGTGGCATAGTCCATGCCAAACACGGTACTTCTGGTTAACACGCATATGACACATCTGAACCGGGACAAAATATTCAAGAGTCGGCTGCCATACATGCCTTTTATAAATATCTTTATTTATGCTGAATGCATTTGTCATGAAATCGCCGTATTTGATAAAATACATTCCTTTCTCTTTAACATCCGAAAAATCAAACTTTGCATATTGATACCGGAGATATTGTCCCCATATTTCAGGTGCTATCTTCTTTTATTGTTTTATAATCACCATTGCTTTCAAGCTTAATTAATGATAGCTTTTAATAAGAGTTTTATCATTTTTATCAAATTGGATGAAAGTAGTTTTAGGCTGATCCGGATGATAGCCTACCTGGCTTACATGTACAACAGGTTTGTCAATCCATCCGGGAATTACATTGGGCGTTATCGTCCATTCAACAGCACCCATGGTTGCTCCTGCAGGAACTAATGCGCGTACAGTAAACCACCCGTTATTATGTTTAAGGCTTCCATCCAATAATTGCAGTTTTGCATTATGACTTTCGATAATCATTCTCTGCAAATCACTTTCCGGTGCTACAACAAGCCTGTTTCCTTCTGCCAATGGTTCTGCTTCTGCTTCATTTTCAGGATTGAAATAAGTAGGTCCGTTTGCCTGTCTTGGGAATATTCCGCTTGTATTATCCATAAAGTAAGTTTTACCATAAAGATCACCGGGGAATAATTCAAGATTGTAGCCAACTCTTCCTACCCAGTTATCAGGAATTGGCTTATCAAGATCAACTGTTATTTTAAATGAATTTCCTACACCTTTAACATGGACAGTGTACTTAATCTGCAGATCAGGATAAATAATCGGATTAAATCCCAGTCTTGATCTGCTGCTGTCGGGATAGCTGCAAGGCATTACAATCTCATTATTGACCGAATCAACAATCCGGCTTGTCAAAGCCACTCCCTGCGGGCTAACACCTCTGGATTCGTAACCGATCCCGAGTTTAGGTATCGGCTGCCATTGCCCCGGCGAAGGGCTTAAGCGAAGTTCGCCATTTGTAGCAATCCGAACTCCATGCTGAATAATTTCAACTCCTCCCTGGTGTCCTTCAGGGAATGTATTGTTATAAACAAGTACATTAAGTCCGGGCATTTCAAAATATCCGCCTTTTCCGATAACAAGACCTTTCTCCTGTGCAGATTCATATGAAAAACCTAAAAAAATAATCAAAAATACCAGATGAAACCTTGAGAGTATACTATTGATTTGATTCATAATTTTCCCTTTAGTTAATAATTATTATTGCTTCCCTCTTAATAATAGTGCCCCGGAATTTATGAAAAAAACTTACAATTTTATTAATTATTATGCAAAACAAAACCTGTCTTGATTTTGTTCAAGTTAAATTAACTGAGAAGTAATTCTTATTATGAAGAGATAAATTTTTTTAAAAAGTTCCTGGTTTAAATAATATTTTTCCAATTGACTTTTATTTCAGCAGCGCAATCACATAACCTATTTGTCCGAGATGATAATAATCATGAGAAATTAAACTTTCAATCATATATTGATTTGTATAACCGGTTTTATATTCATTGTCAAGGAAATCATCACTTTTGGTTTTCAGAAAATTTATCAATAAATCACCCGATTCCTTAAAATCCGCAAGCAATCTTTTCAATCCTTTCTGCTTTAATAATTCCAAAGAAAGGAAATTCTGCTCCTTCTCGGTTTTTTTCCCAAACTCAAAATCTCCTTCCATACCCCTAACAATTACATTTCTCCAATAAATAATATGCGACAATATTTCAGCAGCCGAATGTTTACCGGGAACCGGTTGAACAAATAATTTCTTTTCTTCAATCAAATTAATTTTTCTCAAGTCTGCTTCTGCCCAGTTGTCACCGTCATTTAATCCTTTAATCTGTTTTATGAGGTTTTTAATCCTGCCGTTTGAAAATGTGAATGACTTATAATGATCCACATGAGGTTCAAGTTCAAGCAGATATTTTTTGTCTTCAGGATAATATTTTGCTTTTTGAAAATCGTCTCCGGCAAATTTTTTAATTGAATCGAAATCCTTCCAGCATGTAACTGTCACTATATGTGTAATATCATTTTCATCTTTCTGCCATATTTGAGTATCCAGGTTTCCATCGGTTTCCAGGTATTCTTTTATCCCGTTTTCTGATACATATTTTCTGTAAGTATCAGCATCTTTCTTTTTTGTTTTCCCGTGCCAGATTCTTGTAATCATTTTACCTCCGAATTTTTATGAAATAGATTTAGTTTCTTTAATAATAAGAATTCCACTTCCTGAACGAATGCAATTGACTATTTAGCTGTAACCATTTATATTTAAATAGCTGGTTACAAAATAATGATTAATTAGTAACCAGTCAAACTAAATTTATTGGTTACATTATAAAAATTCAAAAATGAATGAAATAAAAAGTTGGAAATTTATCGGGGGAATGCTTTGCCTGGACTTTGTAAATTCTGTCGGCGGCAGAATGGTAAAAGAAGGAAGACACTTACCGGAAAATGTAGTTATTAGAGATAAACTGGAAAACTTCAAGGATCTTGTTTCATGGGAAAAAGAGATTGGGATTATAACAGAAGCAGAAAAGAAATACCTAATTAATTTATCTGAAAAGAAAGAAGCGGAACGGACTTTCAAAAAGGCGATTGAATTAAGAGAATCTCTTTTTAAGATTATATATAATGTTATAAATAATAAAGATCCTGAAGATGAGTTGATCGAATTGCTTAACCAGGAATATTTTTCTGCAAACGATAATAGAAAGTTAATTTACAAGGATCATAAAATTGAATGGCAATTCTCAAAAGATCCGCTTAAACCTGATTACTTAATCTGGCTGGTTGCAGAATCAGCAGTAAGGCTTTTATCTTCGGATCTTATTTCAAGAGTTAAAATATGTGCCGGAGATGACTGCGGATGGCTTTTCATAGATACAAGCAAAAATAAAAGCAGGCAGTGGTGCGATATGAAAGATTGCGGAAACCTGGCAAAAGTACGTAGATTTCGCGAAAGGCAAAAATAATTTTATATCTTCAGTTAATTCGAAATTCAATATAATTAATGGATACAAAGAAAGCGTATAATATCTGGTCTGCACAATATGATACAAACGACAATAAGACCAGAGATCTTGAAGCAAAAGCATTAAGAATAACACTGGAAAATTTTAAATTTAATAACTGCCTTGAAATTGGCTGCGGTACCGGTAAAAATACAGAGTGGCTTATAACAAAATCTAGAAATATTACAGCAATTGATCTTTCGGAAGAAATGCTTGCCAGAGCTAAAGAGAAAATAAAAACTATCAATGTTAAATTTATACAGGCAGATATTACAAAAGACTGGAATTTTACTAAAGATAGATACGATCTTATAAGCTTTAGTCTGGTTCTTGAGCATATTGAAAACTTAGAGCGTATTTTTAAAGAAGCTGCAATGGTTATAAATCCCGGCGGTTATATTTATATCGGTGAATTGCATCCATTTAAACAATATTTAGGAACCAAAGCGAGATTCGAAACAGAAAAGGGGACAGAAGTTTTAACTTGTTTCAATCATAATATTTCTGATTTTACCCGCTCTGCGAAAAAATATGGTTTTGAAATTATCGATATCAATGAGTTTTTTGATAATGATGACAGAACGGGAATTCCCAGGATAATTGCATTTGTTCTGAGAAAACTATAATCATACGTAGTGGATTTTAATTATCCTTCTGTTCAATTATTAAGTTTCTCAACTGAAATTCATGTCTGATTGGATGCATGACAGCATGTTCAAGCATTGCATCAACGCAGTAATATACTCCCCAATTGGACTTATATGTATTGTCAAATTTTTCCTGCTCAACTTCGGCCAGTGTTGATCTCCATTTTTCAAGCAGATGAACAAGATATTTATCTGCTTTATTTTCAATTGAATCAGGTTCAGGCGGCATATCAATTCCCGGATCGGGAAGATTTAATTTTTCGCACATCCAAACCATATAGCCGCGGGCTGACCTCAAAATATGTCTTAACAGCGTTTCTAAGGATTCATAATCTTTATCCTCGGTTACAGGTAATTTAATGCGGAATGTCTTTGCTTCGCGCCAGGTATCAATGCATGCTCTTAAATGCTTTTCATGCAGTATAACCATTGCTCGCGCACCGTTGTATTTGTAATTTATTATTGTTTGGTTGTTAGCCATTTAGTTGCCCTTTTGTTCATGCGGGAATGAATACTTAAGTCCCAAATTTATATTATAATAAGATTAAAAAGTGCTCAAATAACTATTATCTTAATACGATTGAAATGAAGTTATTTTGATCACATATAATAATTTTTTTATAGCAGTTTAAATATAAATGTAGTAGTATCCAAGAGGAAGGTATTTTTAATTAGAAGGAGCAAAATTATTTAAGGCAACCTGAAAATATATTTAACCTGAGGAGAAACAAATGAGCACAATTAGAAAAATTCTTGAGATGAAAGGTGGAGAAGTCTGGTCGGTTACTACTGAAAATACTGTTTATGATGCGTTATCTTTAATGGCTGAAAAATCAATAGGCGCAGTAATGGTTATTGATAACAATACATTAAAGGGAGTTATGTCAGAACGGGATTATGCAAGAAAAATTATTCTGGAAGGAAAATCTTCAAAAGATGTTCTGGTCGGAGAAATAATGTCTCCCAGGGTTATTTACGTTGATGTTGATACAGATATTGAAGAATGTATGGCATTAATGATTAACAAAAGAATAAGGCATCTTCCGGTTTATGAAAATGATGGTTTAACAGGTATCATTTCAATCGGAGATGTTGTAAAAGCTTTAATAGACGAAAAAGTCGTCGTAATTAATGAACTTGAAAACTATATCACCGGAAGAAGGTGAACCTACTATTGAAAATCATTAGTTTTGTCGTTTGTATTTCCCCAATAATTCTCCATCGGCAATAATATATTTTTGCATTGCCCTCATTAATTCTCCTTTCTCTGCTCCTGCTTCCAGGTGAACGGCATTACTTAATCCGTATATTTTAAATATATAACGGTGAGTTCCCGAAGGGGGACACGGTCCCCCGTATCCTATGTGTCCGAAACTGTTTGTTCCCAGCAAAACTTCATCCGGAATATTTTTAATGGGGGTAATATCTTCCGGGAGTTTTATTATGTTGTTAGGAATATTATAAATAATCCAGTGAATAAAAGTGCCGCCCGGCGAATCGGGGTCTTCAGCAATTATCGCAAACCTTTTTATTGCCTCAGATGGTTTATCCCAGCTTAATGCCGGAGAAATGTTTTTTCCATCGCAAGTATATGCTGAAGGGATAAACTCTCCATCTTTAAAGGATGAACTTGTTAAATTTATCTTTTCCATTTTAATTTCCTGCAAATTTGTTTGTGTCAAACTTTTTGAAAGTATCAGAAGAAAGACTGGTAAAAATAAAAAATGTTTTTTTAATTGGAAATTAATACAAATATTTGAAAATTGTATTATCCACTAAACAACCGGCTGACAAATGTTCTTATCATAGTCATCAAACCGGAAGGAAAAACTCCCAGCCAGACCAAGAATAAAGTAAGGAAAGCAAGTGCAACACTTCCGCCTAATGAAAATACCGGAGTTTTCTTCTCTTCACCTTCATCTTTTTTGCTATACATAGCCGTAACTATTCTTAAATAATAATAGAGTCCTATAACACTGCTCAATACTAGTACAATTGAAAGAAGCCATAAAGTAGATCCTACACCGGCGGCAAGAATTAAATATTTACCGATGAACCCTGCTGTTAAAGGTATACCTGCAAGAGAAAGCAGCATAGCCGTAAAGATTGCAGCAATTAACGGACGCCTCCAGAATAATCCTTTATAGTCATCCAAGTCTTCAGCTTCTTTTTCTTTGCCCGACAATATTGTAACAATACCGAAAGCTCCGATAATAGTAATAAAATAAGCTACCAGGTAAAATGTTACAGCTTCAACAGTCAGGTTATTCCCCGAAATAAAAGCGACCAATAAATATCCTAAGTGGGCAATAGACGAATAGGCCAGGATCCTTTTTACATTCCTTTGAAGCAGCGCCAGCAGGTTACCAGCAATCATTGAGGCAATTGCTATGATTGAAAAGATAAGGATAATGGAATGATACTGATATCCGTTCACTATATAGAAGAAACGGAGCAGCAAAGCGAACATTCCCCCTTTTGACACAGTGGCTATAAAAGCGCTAACCGGAGCAGAAGCTCCTTCATAAACATCCGGTGTCCACATATGGAAAGGAACCACAGCTAATTTAAATCCTATTCCGACAATCATCATCCCGAATCCGGTAAAGACCAGCGGAGTTATACCAATGGATTTAAGACCCATTGAAATCCCGTTAAAGCTCATTGCTCCGTATTCTGCATAAAGCAAAGCCATGCCGAAAAGTAAAAATGCTGAAGATGCGGCGGCAAGTATCAGGTATTTAATACCCGCTTCCAATGATTTTTGAAATTCTCTTGTATATGCTATTAATATGTATAATGAAACACTTAGAACTTCCAGTCCAAGAAAAAATGAAACAAAATTATTGCTGCAAACGAGCACTGAAGAGCCAAGGGTGGCAATCAATAATAATATGTAATACTCTTCACGGTTTCCGGAATACTTTTTAAGATGAGAATAAGAGAGCAAAGAAACAGTAAAGCTTGCTGCTATTAAAATCCCTATAAAGAATACCGCATAATTATCAACTATTAAGAAGTTAGAAATATTCTGAGGTAAATCATTGGAAATAAAAAACAAAGCAATAAAGGCTGCAGCGTATCCTGTTAGATTTAATCCGAAAGATAAATTATAGCTTCGCCTTACTGCAATCAGCAGCATTGTAAGGATTGAAGTTCCCGCTAAAATAATAAGAGGTAAGATTGGAACTAAATTCATCTTCCCTCCTTTATTCTTTTGATAGATGAAATATAAGAAATATCACCATCATTTTGAATATTAAAATCGTCCTTTGATAATATCTCCTGATTAAGTTCTGTTTTATTCTGGTTTATATCGTCTATAAATTTAACATTATTTGAACTCGATATCAGACTTTTCATACTATTCTTCGAAGTGTTCAGAAATGTTTGAGGAAAAATCCCCAGCCAGACAATTATTACAATCATTGAACCCATAATTACCAATTCACGGAAATTAAAATCTTTTAAACTCCATTCCTTCACTTTGTTTCCGTAAAATACTTTCTGTAATATTCTGAGAGAATAAATAGTCGATGCAACCAATCCAAGAGCAGCCAAAGCAGTAATAAAGATACTTGCCTGGTATGAACCCGAAAGGATTAAAAACTCTGCGATAAAATTTCCCAGTCCCGGAAGACCTAATGAAGCCATAGTAAATAGCAATCCTATAGCTCCCATCTTTGGAACCTGCTCCCACAATCCGCCCATTTGATTTAAGTCCCGGGTGTGGATTCTTTCCTGTAATGAACCGACAAGAATAAATAAAGCTCCGGTACTTATACCATGTGCAATGATCTGCATAACTACTCCCTGGAAAGCAAGCTGGTTTAACGCAAAAATGCCTAGCAATACAAATCCCATATGACTTACACTTGAATAAGCAACCAGTCTTTTTAAATCAGTTTGGGCAAATGCAAGTTTTGCACCGTATAAAATACCTGCAACACCTATCAGCATTGCAACGGGCGCAAATTCTTTTGCAGCAGAAGGAAATAACGGGATAACAAAACGAAGTATTCCATATGCCCCTGTCTTTAGAAGTAATCCTGCTAAAATAACACTTCCGGCTGTGGGGGCTTCTGTATGTGCATCCGGCAGCCAGTTATGGAAGGGAATTGCGGGCAGTTTAACAGCAAAGGCAATCAGGAATCCGAGCATTAACCACATTGCAGCAGCTGATGATAACGATGTACCAAGAAGAGCTTCATATTCAAAAGTGTAATTACCGGTTTGACTGCCATGAATAAAATACAATGCCAGGATGGCAATGAACATCAGTAAACCGCTGGCCTGAGTAAAAATGAAAAATTTAAATGCCGCATAAATTCTGTTCTCATGTCCCCATATCCCTATAATAAAATACATGGGTATCAGCATCACTTCCCAGAAGAAGTAAAACAGGAATAAATCAAGTGATAGAAAGACTCCCATTATTCCGGCAAGTATCCATAAAATGTTAAAATGAAAGAAGCCGACCCTTTCTTTTATTTCGGACCATGAAGTTAGAACAGAAAGAATTCCGAGGAAAAGAGTAAGAGCAATCAATATTAAGCTCAGTCCGTCAATAGCTAGATGAAACCTGATGCCAAACTCAGGTATCCAGTTCCAGTTTATTTGTGTAATCCAGTCATTATTGCTGCTTAGTTTAATAGCATCATAATTGGCAAACCAGTAAATAATGATCATAATAAAATCAATCAGCAGTGCTGTAAGTGATATGATTCGCACCAATACAGTATTAATTTTTTCAGAAAACCAGGCTATTAAACCTCCAACAAATAATATCGCTATTAACCAGAAAAGAATCATAAGAATACTGTAATTGTTATTGTTATAATTGCTCCCAATACTATTACCATAGCATACCACCTAAGCTTACCGGTTTGTGTTAAGGATAAAAGATGGTTACCCAAACCCGTTAACCAGGCAATACCTGTATATATTTTGTCTATAAAATCGCTTTTGTTTATTTGGGCAAGCCAGACAACGGGAATAACGAAAACTTTATCGTATAACCAGTCGAAACCCCAGCCGTTGAACCAGAATTCATGTAAAGCTGATTCCCTGAAACCCTTGCTTAATTCAGGTTTCTTCAGGAAGAAAAGATAAGCTAAATAAACACCGGACAAAGCAGTGAATGCAGTTATCAATTGAAAAATCAATTCAGTACTTATTCCTGTATGAACTAAATTAACCGGGGGTAATGTTATATTAACAAAATCTGTAAAGAGTGGAAAATTCCCTAATGTTTCCGGAAGTTCTATAAATCCGGCAATCAATGAAAGAAATGCAAGAACTATAAGCGGTATTTTTACGAGTTTACCGGGTTTATGTTCAACCTTTGATTTTGGTTCTCCGTAGAAAGTTATGAAAACCATTCTGAATGTATAAATTGCTGTAATAAAGGCACCAGCTAATCCTGCTCCCCATAACCAGAAACTACCATTTGCCGAAGACCATGCGTACCAGATAATTAAATCTTTACTGTAAAAGCCTGCGGTAATTAATGGCAGTGCCGCCAGGGAAGCTGAAGCGATCAGGAAAGTCCAGAATGTTACCGGAAGTTCTTTTCTTAAACCGCCCATCTTAAACATGTTGTGTTCATGATGAACAGCCTGAATAACGGCACCGGCACCTAAAAACAAGAGAGCTTTAAAAAATGCATGGATCATAAAATGAAATATTGCGGCAGACCATGCTCCCACGCCTAGTGCTAAAAACATATACCCGATCTGGCTTATTGTTGAATAGGCAAGAACTCTTTTAATATCATTTTGTGTTACTGCACTAAAACCTGCAAGCAATAAAGTTAGTGCACCTATAACAGCAACAAGAGTTTGAACGGCCGGTGCCAGGGAAAATAAAACATGTGTTCTGGCAATTAAATAAACGCCTGCGGTCACCATTGTAGCTGCGTGAATTAATGCGCTTACCGGTGAAGGACCTGCCATAGCATCCGGAAGCCATGTCTGCAGCGGAAGCTGAGCGGATTTACCAAGAGCACCACCTAAAAGAAGCAAGGCTGCAGCAGTTGCTATTGATGAACCGGGAATCCATTGCATAGAAGCTTGTTTAAGAATGTCCTGTATGTTTAGAGTTCCAAAAGATGAAATCAAAAGAAAAAGCCCGATTGCCATTGCAGTATCGCCAACCCTGGTTACAATGAAGGCTTTTCGTGCAGCTGTATTATTTTTAGGATCTTTATACCAGAAGCCGATTAATAAATAACTGCATAAACCAACACCTTCCCATCCCAAATAGAGCAGTAGAAGATTTTCTGCCATAACTAATGTCAGCATTGATCCAACAAAAAGATTCATATAAGCAAAAAATCTTGAATATCCTTCTTCATCTTTCATGAATTCAACTGAATATAGATGAATCAGAAAACCCACAAAAGTAATGACAAACATGAACACGATGGTCAGTGTATCTAGATGGAATGCAATACCGGGTGAAAATCCTGAAACACTAAACCAGGTCCATAAATTTTGATTGAATGAATGACCTTCCGGGGGTGATGAAATAAAAGAAATTCCGGTAATAATCGTTATTAAAGCCGATAATCCAACCGAACCCGCTCCAATTAATGCATTGATTGGTTTAGGAAGACGTTTCCCGAATATTGCCAGTGATAAAAATCCTGCAAAAGGTAAAGCGGGTATTATCCAAAGAATGTTAAGCATATTCTAAATTAAAAATTAAAAATTATCAATATCCATTTTCCATCCGGCTTCGTTCTTTTTCCAATGAATTTCTTTATTGAAGAACTTCGCCGGACAAGTCTTCCATTTAACCTTTCATATTATCCAGTGAATCTGAATCAAGAGTTTTAAATTTGTTATATATCCTTAAAATCAAAGCTAATCCAACCGAAACTTCAGCAGCAGCCATTGTAAGAATAAAAATAAACATTACCTGTCCGTCTGCCTGATTCCATCGTGCGCCGCCCAATACAAAAGCCAGACCTGCTGCATTAAGCATTATTTCGATAGACATTAACATAAATATGATATTTCTTCTTACTAATAATCCAATCACACCAATTACAAATAAAATTATAGCTAACAACAAACCTGTTTCCAAAGGGACAGCACTCATTCAGATTCTCCTTTAAAAAATCTATGCAGATTTTTCTTTTTTTCTTTTCCAAGATGATAAGCACCTATGATTCCAGCCATCAGCAGCATTCCTGCTAATTCCACTCCGAGTAAATAAGTGTTAAAAAGAGAAATCCCGACCTGTTGCGGTGTAACTTCCTGTGTCCTGAAAATTTGATTACTGCCTGATGCCAGGACAAAAATAAATTCTCCCAGAAGAATTAAGGTTAATATTCCGGGGCCAATCCACATTGCAGGTTTAATCAATTTTTCTTCTTCTTTCGATGATTCCTTGTTAATATTTAACATCATAACAACAAAAATGAACAGGACCATTATTGCACCTGCATAAATTACTACTTCAAGTGCGGCAACAAAGTGAGCACCCAAAACAAAAAATACAACAGCAACGGATAAGAGAGATACAACAAGGTATAATAATGCATGCACGGCATTTGTCTGGGTTATTACAAATACTGTAGATATAATTGCAACAATCGCTGCTATGTGAAAAACTAAAGCCATCTTTTTCTTTACATAATTTATAATCTATGACCACCGACAACTAACCATCTGACAGCAATTATGGTAGTAAACTTTTTATATCAATTGGCGGATTTTCATTTTCTGCTTCTCCTTTATTTTTTCCTCCAATTGCTAATCCGGCAACTTTGTAAAAATTATACCCGTGGTACTTTCCCTGACCGCTTATCAGCAGATCTTCTTTTTCATAAACAAGATTCTGACGGTTATATTCACACATTTCAAAATCAGGAATTAATTGTATCGCATAAGTCGGGCATGCATCTTCACAAAAGCCGCAGAATATACACCGGGAAAAATTTATTCTGAAAAATTCCGGGTATCTTCTTCCGTTTTGATCTTCTGTCGCCTGAAGAGCAATGCAATCGACCGGACAGGCAACGGCACATAGATAACATCCTACACAACGTTCACCCATATCCGGATCCCGAGTTAAAACAATTCTTCCTCTCCATCTGGCAGGAAGATCCGGTTTCTCTTCCGGGTATTGAACGGTTACACGTTTTGTAAACATATGAAGAAACGCTAACCACAAACTTCGTAATGAGCTAAACATAAAAGCTACCTTTAATCTTATCGTATGGAATATTAGAGTGCTGGATTCAAAATTCCATTATTCATCACTTTCAATATTCCAAACATATTGTCTAAAACCGGTTATGCCGTAAGAACAATTGCACCTGTCACAAGTAAATTCAATAATGCTAACGGCAATAACAACTTCCATCCGTACTCCATGAGCTGATCGTATCTTGGGCGCGGTAAGCCGGCACGGAGCAGAATAAAAAATAAAATAAAAAATAAAACCTTAATAAAGAACCATACTATACCAGGCAGAAATGATGGCCCCAGCCAGCCGCCGAAGAAAAAAGTTACAGTTAAACATGAAATAAGAGTGATTCCTAAATATTCGCCGACGAAAAACATACCGAATTTCATCCCTGAATATTCCGAATGATAGCCTGCAATTAATTCACTTTCCGCTTCAGGTATATCAAAAGGAAGGCGGTGAGTTTCTGCAATTCCGGCAATCAAAAAAATTACAAATCCTATAAATTGCGGAATAAAAAACCATAATCCTCTTTGAGCTTCAACAATTCCTCTTAAGCTGAATGTGCCTGATAACATAACCACACCCATAAGAGAAAGTCCCATAAAAACTTCATATGTAATCATTTGTGCCGAACCTCTTAAAGCCCCCAATAAAGAGTACTTATTGTCAGATGACCATCCGCCTAAAACCAGGCTGTAAGCGCCAAGTGAAGACATTGCTAAAAAGAAAAGTAACCCGACATTTAAATCAACAACATAAATCTCTCTGGCAAAAGGAATTACTGCAAATGTCATTAAAACAGTTGCTACAACAATTGAAGGCGCAATAACAAAAATAGTTTTATCTGCAAAAGGGGGAATCCAGTCTTCCTTAAAAAAGATTTTAATCATGTCTGCCAAAGACTGCAGAAGACCAAACGGACCGACTCTATTTGGTCCATATCTATCCTGCCATAAAGCCAGCATTCTTCTTTCAAGCCAAATAAGCCCGGCAGCAATTGACATCATTACCACCAGTACTCCTGCAACAATCAATATTATTTCTAACGTTAAACTCATCCCGCTGCTCCAGCTTTACCCCAAGCCGGTAAACTTATAAAAGAGGTTCCTGGTAATCCTTTCGGCAATCCTGCAATTCTTTTGGGAATTTTATTACTTAATTTAACCGGCAATTTTATTCTTTCGCTTTCAATAACTGCTTCTAATAAATCTCCTTCTTTTATATTTCTTTCTTTCATAGCTTCTCCGTTAAGAAGAATATAAGGATTTGGAATTCTTTCCTGAATGGCAGGGGACATATTACTCAGTTCATCAGAACCAAAAATGTGATATACAGGCAAAAAGAAAAATTCATCTTCCTTATCTTTAAAAGAATTCTGAAGCGGTTTAAAGAAGCTAATATCATTTTGTGATGGTTCAAGTAATCTTCTTCCGGGATCACCGCCATGTAAAGATCCGCCAACTTCAATCTGGTATTTATTTATTGATTGAACGGAATTCCAGCCTGGTGACCAGAAGAATGGAATTATAGATGAAGGCGGCTCGCCTTTGTATCCTTCCATTGTAAAGGTCAAAGCTGAATCAGGATCTTCAGGGGGTTTCGGTTCGCTTACATTCAGGTCCGCATTCATAGCAGTCCGGCCGCTGAATCTATGCGGTTCTCTCGGGATTTTTTGTCCGGCTATTCTAAATCCGGGCGGAGGTGTAATTGTATCAATACCTTGAAATACCGGAACTGCATCAGCAGCAGCTTTAGTAAAATCATAAAATGAATTTAAATCCTTGAAGTCTTCTTTGCCGGAAATACTTGCTATCTCGTTTAACCAGCGCCAGCTTTCTTTTATATCTGAAGCTTTAGGAACAAAGACCTGGTAATAACGCTGTGCTCTTCCTTCATTATTAACAATCGTTCCGTCTGATTCAGCGAAAGTGCCCGCAGGAAGTAATATACCGGCTTTATCCGTAGTTTGGTTTTCATAAGAATCAAGAACAATTATGTCTTTGAAATTTTGAAGGAAATCATCTATCTTCTTTTTATTTTCTCGTGAATAAAGATCATTCTTCAAAATAATTAATGTATCCGGCTGATTACTTCCGGCAGAATTTATGGCATCATTTAAATTTTTATTTTCGAGGAGTGATACTCCCATGCTGTTTGATTCCTGAAGGACAAAAGATAATCCCGCTTTTTTCTCTGCTTTACACAAAGCCCATGCAATATTTGCAGCCGCCTGAATTACTTCTTTACTCTTAGAGCTTGTTCCCGATATAATAACCGGATTATCTGCATTCAATAAATATTCGGATATCTTTTTCGCGCTATCCATATCTTCATTGGGAATAGTTTCAGCTGTTCCGGCTTCCTGCTTAATAAAACCTGCAATTAAAAATCCAAATACGGCAATATCATGAGGGGCTGCATAATAAGTGCCGGTAGCAATTTCATCCAGCTTTGAAGAATAATATTCTGCAATAAAAAGAGGACCTCTTTCTTCCTGTGAAGCTTCCCGTACAGCGGCATCATGCCATACCGGTATATTAAGGTTTTGAGCAATCTTATTTCTTTTCTGTTTTACGGATTGTCTAACTGCAAGAGCCAACATTGGTGCAGTATTGGTCAAATCTTCTCCTAATATTAAAACTGCATCCGATTTTTCAATATCATTTAATGAACATGAATGGGCAGGTCCGTTTTTGAGTATATCTATGATTAAAGAATCTAATCCGGATTCTTCGGATTGAATACCGTTATAAAAATTTCCCTCACCGACTAATTTCTTTAAAAGAAAATTTGATTCAACTGAAGCACGAGGGGATCCGATTCCGGTAATTCTTTTGGCATTAGAAATAATGTTAGCTGCTTCATTTAGTACTTCACTGCCAGATGCGGGCAGTCTTTCAGTACTTTCTTTCCTTTTCCACAATGGTTTGGTAATTCGTTTTGTGCTGTTTACATATTCATAACCGAATCTTCCGCGATCGCAGATAAAGTAGCCGTTAACCTGATGATTATACCGGCTTAAAATTCTTCTTAATGTTCCGTATCTTTCACCGGCTATTATATTGCATCCGAGAGAACAATTAGAACAAATGGAAGGAGCGGTAGTTAAATCCCATTTCCTTGTATAATGTTTTTTAAGTGTTTTATCTGTAAAAACACCTGTTGGACAAACTTCAATTAAATTTCCGCTGAATTCATTTTCCAATACTCCATCTTTTGCTCTTCCAAAATAAACATGATTATGTGCAGCAAAACTGTCAAAATCTCTTCCATCAGCATAATCTCTGTAAAATCTGACACACCTGTAGCATTGGATGCATCTGTTCATTTCATGGTTAATGAAAGGCCCCAGATATTGATTATTATAAGTCCGTTTATTAAATCTGAATTTTCTGTAGTCATGTCCAGTCATTACTGTCATATCCTGGAGATGACATTCACCTCCTTCATCACAAACAGGACAATCATGGGGATGATTTGTCATTAACCATTGGATTACATTCGAACGCATTTCCTTTGCTTCATCATCAACTATAGAGAACCTGGAACCATCTTTTACCTGTTCAAGACAGGCCATCACAAGCTTTCCTTTTTGATCCTTTTCGTCCTTAAAAGTTTTAACGGCACATTGTCTGCAGGCTCCAACAGAACCCATTGCAGGGTGCCAGCAGAAATAAGGCAAATCTAAACCCAAAGAAAGACATGCCTCAAGAAGATTCTTGGAAGCATCTACTTCATAAGTTTTTCCGTCAATATTTATTTTAGCTGTTTTCACTGCCAAGGACACCTCTGCTCTTTTATATGTTTTTCATAATCATCTTTAAAATATTTTAACGAACTTTGCAATGGTTCCATAGCACCGGGTGCCAGGGCGCAAAAAGTATTACCCGGTCCAAGGTAATGAGTATGAAATGATAAGGTGTCGAGATCTTCCATTTTACCATTCCCTTCCTCAATTGCTCTTAAAGTTTTTTCAACCCACGGGAGGCCGTCACGGCACGGAGTACACCACCCGCAGGATTCCTGTGCAAAGAAATGCTGCAGGTTAAGAACCATTCCAACTGGACAGGTTTTATCATCAAGAATAATCATTGTCCCTGTACCTAATCTGCTTCCTACTTTTTGTACAGATGAAAAATCCATTTTAACATCAAGATGTTCTTCATTTAAAAAATCAGTAGAAGCACCGCCCGGCAGTGTACCTTTGAATTTGAGACCATCCTGCATTCCGCCGGCATATTCGAAAATTATTTCTCTGGCAGTGGTTCCCATTGGTAATTCCCATGTTCCCGGTTTTTTTACTTTTCCGCTTACACCGTAAATTTTCGTTCCGCCGTCATCAGATAAACTCAATCCTTTAAACCATGCTGCTCCATTGTTTATAATATGCGGAACACATGATAATGTTTCAACATTATTTACAATTGTAGGTTTTCCAAACAATCCGCTTACCTGAGGAAACGGAGGCTTAGCTCGTGGTTGCGCCCTTTTCCCCTCCAATGCATTTAATAAGCCGGTTTCTTCTCCGCACATATATCTTCCGACACTGGTATGTAAATACATATCAAGATTAAAACCCGAACCCAGAATATTTTTACCTAAATAACCTGCTTCATAGGCCTCAGCGATTGATTTTTCCAATAGAGAAGCGGAAACTTTATAAGCCCAGCGTAAAAATATATAAGAAGCACTTGCCTGGATTGCATAAGCGCTTACTATCATTCCTTCAATTAGCTGATGAGGATTTCCTTCCAGCAGGACCCTGTCCTTGAAAGTGCCGGGTTCCATTTCATCAGCATTACAAATAAGATATTTGGTCTTCGGAGCATCGTCACCCATGGGTACAAAACCCCATTTCATACCTGTACCGAATCCCGCACCTCCGCGTCCTTTCAAGTTTGAATCTTTTACAATTTGCTGTACTTGTTTTGGCTCTAATTCTTTTAATACTTTTTTTACCGATTGATAGCCGCCGGCTTTTTCATAATCCTTAAGACTTAAAGGTCCGCGATCAGGAGCTATGTTTTTAGTTAAAGGTTTTTCCATTTTAACAGGCTTATAAAATTTATTCGTACTTTTCTAATATTTTATCGATTTTTTCAACCGACAAATCTCTGTGTAAATCATTATCAATCATTAATGCAGGCGCATGATCACATGTGCCTAAACATGGTATAGGTAAAAGAGTGAACCTGTCGTCTTCAGTGGTTTCACCGTATTTAATTCCAAGTTTATTTTGAATATGATCCAGTATTTTCTCAAAACCCATAACCCAGCAGCTGATGCTGTCGCAAATTAATATTACATGTCTGCCAACCGGTTTACGAAACACGAGATTATAAAATGTTGCCACACTATCTAATTCGTCGGAAGTCATTTCAAGAGCATCTGCAATATCATTTAAGCTTTCATCAGATATCCACCGTCGTTTTCTCTGAACTACTTTCAATGCCTCGATACAAGCGGCTCTTTTATGCGGATACTGTTTCACATGTTCGTTTATTTCTTTTAATTCTTCTTCCGTTAACATAATACTGTCTGATTAAGATTAAGAGTAAGATTATGATTAAGAACTTTATCTGTCTATATCTGCTAATACAAAATCAATACTCCCTAAAATTGATAATAAATCTGCTACTGTATAACCTTTGCTTATATAAGGAACCATTTGAATATGCGGAAAAGATGGAGTTCTTATCCTTGTTCTGTAAGATGAAGTATTTCCATCACTAATTAAATAATAACCGTTATTTCCTTTTGTTGCTTCAATACCGTGGAACGCTTCGCCGGGAGGAATTACCGGACCCCAGCTTACACTCAGAAAGTGAGTAATCAGGGTTTCAATATCATGCATTGTTCTTTCTTTAAGCGGGGGAGTCGCTTTCGGATTATCTGATTTGTAGGGTCCTTCAGGCATATTATTTAAGCACTGTTCGATAATTTTTAATGACTGCCTCATTTCTTCGACACGTATAAGGGAACGATCGAAACTGTCTCCATTCTGTGCTGTCGGGATTTCGAATTCAAATTGATCATAACCTGAGTATGGTCTTTTTTTTCTAAAGTCCCAATCATATCCCGTTGCTCTTAAACCCGGACCTGTTATTCCCCACTCAATAGCCTCATCACAGGTGTAAGCACCAATACCAACAGTTCGGGCTTTAAATATTCTGTTCTTTAATACCAGTTTTTCATATTCTTTTAACTTTGGCGGAAAATAGTCAACGAATTCTTTTACCATTTTATCCCATCCCCTAGGAAGATCCTGAGCGACCCCGCCAATACGAAACCAGTTTGGATGCATCCTGTCACCACATACGGCACCAACTATATCAAATATTTTTTCACGATCCGTGAACATATAAAAAACAGGTGACAGCATTCCCACATCCTGTGCAAAAGTTCCATACCATACCAGGTGACTGGAAATTCTAAAGAATTCACTCATCATTATTCTTATTACATTTGCACGGTCAGGCACTTTTATTCCTGCTAACTTTTCAACTGCCAGAACATAGGCAAGATTATTAACTACACCTCCCAAATAGTCAATTCTATCTGTATAGGGAATAAATGTATGCCACGATTGTCTTTCGGCCATTTTTTCCGCACCACGGTGATGAAAACCGATATCCGGAACAATATCTACTATCTCTTCACCGTCAAGCTGCAAGACAAATCTTATTATTCCATGTGTTCCGGGGTGCTGAGGGCCTAAATTGAGAAACATAAATTCACTATTTTCAGAGCTCCTGGTTAATCCCCATTGTTCAGGATGAAACTGCAGGGCCTTCTGTTCTGCTTCTTGTTTGTCGGGAGGAAGTTGAAACGGTCCCATTTCAGTTGCCCGTGCCGGATGTTCTTTACGAAGGGGATGCCCTTCCCATGTATGAGGCATTAAGATTCTCCTTAAATGAGGATGCCCTTCAAAATTAATCCCGAACATATCAAATGCTTCCCGCTCATACCAATCTGCATTTTGCCAGATACCTGTAATGGTGGGAACATTTGATGAATCTTCTTTTAATGCAACTTTTAATCTTATATCATCATTACGATCAAAAGACAATAGATGGTAAACGACTGTAAAATCAGTATCCGGCTGGCTATCTTTTTTTGCGCGGGCTCTTTCATCAATTGCTGTTAGATCATACAGCATTTTATAAGGTTTGTCAATCTCGTTCTTTAAATATGATAGAATATCTACTATCTTATCAGATGATACCCAAAGAGTTGGAAAATCATCATGAGTTTTTTGCTCTGCAAATTGATCTTCACCAAATTTTATTTTTAGATTATCTACAACTGTTGAATTATTATCCATTGTAAAATCAGATTATATCTTCATAACATTCGCACAGATTTAAACCGCAAAACGACTTTTATAATCTGTGTTATTTTGATAGTAACAGATCTTTTAAAGTTTTTTTTGACTTTTGAATTTTAACTTTCATTATCATATCTCATCAGGTGATTTTATTTCAGTCATCTTCATTCTTTGTTCTCTTTTAATTTCTTTCATGGAAGTCTTTTCAGCTTTGGTTACACCTTGAGGACCAACTACCCAGCTTAAAGGTCTTTTTTCTTTACCGACAGCATCTCTGAGCAAAACTAATCCTTCAATAAAAGCATCAGGTCTCGGCGGGCATCCAGGGACATACATATCAACGGGCATGAATTTATCAACACCCTGTACAACACTATAAATATCATACATCCCGCCTGAATTAGAACATGATCCCATAGAAATTACCCATCGCGGCTCCATCATCTGTTCATAAAGCCTTTTTATTATTGGAGCCATTTTAATAAAAACTGTTCCGGCAATTATCATAACGTCAGCCTCTCGGGGAGTTCCGCGGATTACTTCGGCTCCAAAACGTGAAATATCATATCGGCTTGTAATACTGGTAGCCATTTCAACATAACAGCATGATAAACCAAAATTAAAAGGCCACATTGAATTTTTTCTTCCCCAGGCAAGAAGATCCTGCAGCCTGCTTAGTATAACACTTTGTTTTATTGTTTCCTCAAAAGAGCTGTTTCCGCTTAAGGGAGTTGAAGAGTCCAATGTTTTAGTTAACCACCATTTCATTATGAGAACTTTAATTTATTAATAAATACAATTCTATTTTTTGCCGTAAGTATCGTTTCAAATGATTAATGATACCTAAGTATGGCTGAATACTTGAATGATCATTCAGAAATTCAAACATTCATCCAATCATCTTTTTAGTTTTATTCATAGCCTGTAAGATCTTTTTTCCCTTCGGACCGAAATCCAGGGCGCCGATTTTCCATTCATAAACCAATACAGCAACAAGAATGAAAATAAATACAAGAACCCCTGTGTAACCTGTCCATCCCACATCTTTTAATGATATTGCCCATGCAACAATAAAAACAGCTTCAAGATCGAATATTACAAAAAACATAGCGACAATATAGAAATGAACAGGGAAACGAATTCTCGCATCACCTGTTATTTTAATACCCGATTCATACGGATCATCGGTTTCAGTCTCTTTATGTCTTTGACCTAAAACGTAAGATAAACCTACTATTATGCCTACCAACAGAACAACTGCTCCGGTATATAAAAGAAGCGGCCAAAGCAAAGAAGAATGTCCTGCAGCAGTCTGCAATCTTACCTCACATTAATTAAATTTCTGGTTAATTCTTGTTATTAGTTATGATTTACAAAATAAAAATATAAAATGGGGATCCAAGGTCATGTGACCTATGATATTCTGATAATATAGATCGCAGGAACTGAAATTATATTTATTATTTTAATAAATAGAGATTTTTGTTTATAAAAATTTTCATTTCTAACCTGATTCCTTAAAAGTATATATTTCAAAATGTTTTCTTTTCTTTAATAGTTGAACTTATTTCAATAGTAACTATTTCTATTTGCTGCATTAAAAGCACATAGCAGATAAGTTAAACAGTCTTTAAATAACTTATGACAGGATTTGTTTTGAGTGAAAACTTATTAGTAGGTTTATCGTTAATTATAATATTAGGAATACTTGCGCAATGGATCTCATGGCGTTTCAGACTGCCGTCAATACTATTATTATTAATTGCCGGGTTTATTTCCGGACCGTATCTGGGAATAATCAAACCTGATTCTTTCTTTGGAGAATTACTTTTCCCCATTGTGTCTATTTCTGTCTCTGTTATTTTATTTGAAGGCGGCTTGAGCCTAAGATTATCAGAATTACGTTCTGTTGGCGGGGTTGTAAGAAATTTAATTTCAGTAGGAATATTAGTAACCTGGATCTTAACATCTGCTGCAGCTTATTATATAGTTCATCTGGAATTAGAAACCTCTATTTTGATTGGTGCTGTACTGGTTGTTACAGGACCAACCGTCATTCTCCCCCTTCTCAGACATGTAAAACCCGTGGGACAAATAAATTCAATTCTAAAATGGGAAGGAATAGTTAATGATCCTATTGGTGCGATTTTATCTATTCTTGTTCTTGAAGTAATTATTTCCGCCGGTATAAAGGAAGCAGCTTTACAAGTAGCTTTCGCAATTTTAAAAACAATCATTTTAAGTACTTCAATTGGTTTGATAGGCGCATACTCAATTGTTTATCTTTTAAAGCAAAACCTTATGCCTGACTTTTTACACAATGCAATTTCTCTTTCCTTTGTAATTGCTGTATTTACTGGTTCAAATTTAATTCAGCCTGAAAGCGGTTTATTTGCAGTTACAATTATGGGAGTATTCCTTGCAAATCAAAATATAGCAGTCGTTAGGCATATAATTGAATTTAAAGAAAATCTGAGAATTCTCTTGATTTCATCTTTATTTATAATTTTGTCTGCCCGGTTAAGAATATCCGATTTTGATATTTTAAATTTTAATAGTTTCCTGTTTGTAATTGCGCTTCTTTTTATAATACGGCCGGCGGCAGTTTACATATCGTCTTTTGGTTCAAAACTAAACTGGAAAGAAAAATTATATTTATCATGGATGGCTCCCCGCGGCATAGTTGCAGCTGCTATTTCATCTTTGTTTGCAATTGAACTTTTTAACGCGGGAGTTAAAGGTTCGGAACAAATGGTGCCTCTTGTTTTTCTGGTTATAGTAGCAACTATTACTGTTTACGGATTAAGTGCTATCCCGCTCGCAAAATGGCTGGGGATTGCAAATACTAATCCGCAGGGCTGCCTGATTTTAGGTGCTCATCCTTTATCAAGGGCTATAGGAAAAGTTCTTCAAAGCAAAGGAATAAAGGTTTTGCTGGTAGACAGCAATTATCATAATATAAAAGCTGCCAGGATGGAGGATATACCGGCTTTTCAGGGAAGCGTTTTATCGGAATATATTTTAAATGATATTGATTTAAATGGAATTGGACATCTGCTGGCTATGACTTCAAATAAAGAAGTAAACTCGTTGGCGGCAATATATTTCTCAAGGGTTTTCGGAAGTAAAGGTGTTTACCAGCTATCTGTAGAGGAACGTGAGGAAAATAAAGGGAAAAAAGTTTCAACTGAATTAAGAGGACAGATTTTATTTGGAATAGAATATACCTATTATTACCTGGCTGATCGTTTTAACAGTAATAAACAAGTTAAGTCAACAAATATAACAGAGAAATTTGATTACGATTCTTTCTTAAAAAAATATGATGCGGATACGGTAATCCCGTTTTTTATAATAGATGAAAATAAAAAATTAATTATTTATACTAATGAAAACAGGCCGACACCTAAAAAAGGTCAGACGTTAATAGGATTATTTAAAGAGAATGTTGAAAAACCAGTAGAATTAAAATCGTAATTAAATAGATGATGTCCTCTGGATAATCAATTGGAATCTTCAGGCATTTAAAAACTTCATCAAATCATGATAAAATTTCTTCCGGTCGGCGGAGCTCAGGAAATAGGGGCTAACTCTTATTATTTGAATTTGAATGATACTGGAATAATTTTAGATTGCGGGATGCATCCTCAAAAAACCGGATTAGAATCCCTCCCTGATTTTGATCTGCTTAATAATTTACCGTTAGATTATGTCTTCATTTCGCATGCTCACCAGGACCATCTAAGCTCATTACCATTCCTAATAAAAAAATTTCCGTATTTAAAAATCATTACTACACCTCAAACAAGGGCACTGGCAGAATTAACTCTTCATAACTCTGTCTCAATCCTTAAGGAGCAGATTGCTGATGATAACTTTGAAATTTTTACTCATGATGAAGTTGATCTATTGATTAAGATGATTGATTATAAAGCATATAATGAAAAGTTTGAAATCACTGGTTACAGAAATAATGAAAAAACAGAAGTAGAGTTTTTTGATGCCGGACATATATTGGGATCGGCAGGAATTTTAATGCAACACCGGAAGAGTAAAAAAAATTTCTTTTACACCGGCGATATAAATTTAGCCAGCCAGCCGATGATAAATGGAGCTGCACTACCAGAGTGTAAAATTGACTTTTTGATAACAGAAACAACTTACGGTGCAACTGAGTCCTCAGATATACCGGATTGGAATAAACAGACGGAGAAGCTTGCTTCATCAATTAATAAAATATTTAACGGCGGTGGCTCTGTATTAATCCCTGTCTTTTCTTTAGGTAAAACTCAGGAAATCTTAAAAACATTATGGGATCTGATTCAAAAAGGGAAAATAGCAAATACCGATATTTATACCGGTGGTCTCGGTAGAAAAATTAACAGGGTCTATGATTACAACAGGTATGTAGTAAATATGAATGATCCTGAATTTGAATTAAGTTCGATTCCGCAGAAGAATTTATACGAAGTTGAAGATCTGAACGATTTCTTTAAATCGCCATGCATTGTGTTTGCTTCAAGCGGTATGATGATAAAAGGAACTGCATCATATACTTTGGCAAAGAGATGGATTAAACAAAGAAAATCAGCGATCTTTACTGTCGGCTATATGGAAGAATCAACTCCCGGTTACAAATTTGCCAATGCGACAAAGGGGGAAAAAATAAAGTTATCGGAATCTGAAAAGGAAGAAGAAATAAAATGCACAATAAAGAAATTCCGTTTTACTGCTCATTCTAAAAGAGAAGATCTGTTGGAAATAGTCAAAAGGCTGAAACCTTCATGTGTTATTCTTGTACATGGGGATATTGATGCAATCGATTGGGTTGGTTCAAACATTTTAAAGCAATTTAAAAATATAAAAGTTTATAAAGCTGAGGTTGGAAAAGAAATAGTGCTGCATGAATAATGGAGCATATTGCGGAATTCGGATTTCGAATTGCGGAATTAAATCCGAATTCCAAAATCCGCAATTGGAAATTATTTTAAAAGCATAAGTTTCTTAACCGCAGTATAACCATCAGTTTGAAGTTTATAGAAATATATTCCGCTGGCTAATCCTGCTCCGTTAAATTCCGCATGATATGACCCTCTATTAATATATTCATTAACCAGTGTTTTGACTTCGTTTCCTAAAATGTCATAAACTTTTAATGAAACAAAACCATCTTCAGCAATCTGAAAATTAATGGTCGTAGCCGGATTAAACGGATTTGGATAGTTTTGTGATAATGAGTATTTAGTTGGCGTTAATTCAGCTCCCTGATTTGCTACGTCTGTAATCAGACTTACGTATGCCCTTATTACATAAACACCTACTGTGCTGTCCGAAGATGTTAAATAAAACCATCCCGGAGTTCCTGATGAAGGTTGATTGAGATATGTTAAGCTATGATAGTACTCAGCAGGGGATCTTGATGTAATTACAATATTATTTCCATTGGTTCCTGCATAAACAAATATTACACAAAATTTACCGCCTGCATCAATATTTTGATCCCTAAGATCAATCTTGACCATATTAGGCCATGGAACCGGAAAAGGTTTGGAAGGTACAGAAGTTCCTTTTAAAGCAAACTGATTCGAAATAATATGACCCGGTCTCCCGGCATTAGTAACACTAAATACACTTCCGGTAATCTCTTTATCATTTCTTAAACCAACAACCAGTGAGTCTATATGAGCTCCCGGTAAACCGTCAAAAAAAACCGCAATTGTATCATTTGGCGATAAATTCCAGGCACCTAATACAGCCTTACTGTCAGCATCATCATATATTAATTCAGTAACTGTGCTTGTAATTGTTCCTGATGATTGATATTGATAATCCTGAGCTGATGATAAATTGGTATCAATTGCAGCAAATCGAATTGTATTATATACATTAGGGTAATCCGGTTCAGTAAAAGCAGAGTTTAACGGAACGTCAACAACCCTGGATGAACTTGTTCCTATTTCCAATGCTTTTACGATGATATTGGTGCCGGTTGATGAAAATGTTACATTCAAATTAGAAGATTTTGAATATGTAAAATATTCAGCCCCTAAATTTTGAAGTGTACTTGAAGTCAGCCTGATATTAGGATTAATAATGCTGGTTCCGTTAGATACCGGTATCGGCTGATATAAATATCCGTATGCAGAATTCACATTAGTGTTATTCAATCCGTTGGCGATTTCCCAATTTAAAAATACTTTTCCTAAAGATGTGGAATAATAATTGGATAAAATTTTGCTTAACCCGGAGATCCCGACCATGCCGAACGTAGTATTGTCCTGAACAATTTGCTTCAAAGATCCGACACCAAATTGCTCTTTTAAATAAAGAAAGAACCGCTGTGCTCTAGCATAATCGTTTAATACAAGAGTCATATCATTGGATCTCCAGTCAAATAAATAATGGTTGGGCTCGTTGGCATATAAAGTCTGCATTGATGTACCATATCCGCAAACCACTTCAGCTGTCATTGACAGACCTTCATTTATAAATGTTAATTCCGGTTTGGTCTTATGATAATTCCAGTTTATCATATGCTGGAATTCATGGGCGGCAGTTGAAAGAGCATTATTTAATCCGCTTGTTGTTTTAAGATTTGTCGGGTTAGCATCCATAAAATATATTTCTGCAGCCTGACCCGCACCTCTTAATTCATTTCCAGATGAAAAATATCCGGCTACATATCCGCCCGAACCGGAATAACCATCTTTTATATCAAGAATTAAGATGATGATTCTCGGATCATTATCTACATCGGGAGGATCACCGAAGGTATCAACGTCTGTTTGATAAATTCCTTTATTCGGATTTGCAGGAGTCTGATTATCAAAATCATTTGCAACAGCAAGAACGGCACTTGAATCCACATAAGTACCCCAAACATCATCGGCAACAAAAATGTAACAATGTGTTCCAACTGCTTTACATGTTGAATAAACTGAATATTCACTGCTTGTTTCATAGCTGTATGCAGTCCAGTATCTTTTTGATCCGACAGTAAAGTTCCAAGCTGTAGTTTTTCTTAATTTTGTCTGAGAAAAATAGTCTGGATTATTTTTTAAAAATTGTGCTGTTTTTGAATATTCATCTTTTAGAAGATCACTGCCTGCAATAGGGTAACTATTTGTATTTTCCTCTTTTATTAGGATACCCGCATGACTTTTTTGTCCATAGGTTTGCTCCGTCATGTTTATGAGAAATAGAAAGGCAATAGCCAATGAAAGATAATATTTATTCATAAAGTTCTCTGTTGTTTGCTTTATTTTTTCTATCAGAAATTCTAATTACTCTGCATAATTTCTACTTTTTCAACCTTTAATACCTTAACTGATTCATTATTAAATGAATAACCGGTATAATAAACTCTTGCTGTGCTTCCCTGATTCTGATAAAGTGTTTTTCTCACATCTTCCGGGATATCCATCAAATAAACAGATTTGTCGGTCACTATTGCAACTTCTGAAAACGGTTCATTATTTACCATTAGAATCTTACCTGTAACAAAGTTTGTACCGTTATTATCATTTTCATTGGAAGTAGAATTATTAGACGCCGAACATCCGGATAATATAGTAAACAGAATTAATAATAATATTATAAACGGTATTTTAATATTTTTCATATAATTATTTGTTAAAATGTGAGTTGCAGCAAAAGTTGTTCCTTAAAAATTGTGAAATATAATTAATAATGATTAAGTGTGTAAAGGGTAAAATAAAGAATAATACGTAATTTTTACATTCAGTAGTGTTTCTATGTAAATAAAAACTAATTTTAATAAATGTATGATGTGAAAAAAATTTAACCGATTCTAAAAATATATAAGCCGTATTTTCGATCATATTGAAAAATATTGATTCTTAAATAATAATGATTTATGTTCTTCTAAATGAAGCGTATTTTTTTAAGAAGAATAGTTCTGCGCTGTAGTTAAAATATATCCCTGTGAACTATTTGTAAGCTAATACATCCGGTACAGGCTTTCTTCATATGATTCAAAAAAAACCTTTAACATTTGTAAGCAGATTAACAGCATACATAATTTCAATTTTTTGTATCTCAACCGGTTCAATTGGTTTGTTCTTGTCTGTTTACAACTATCGTTCGATTATTATTCCGATCTTTTCAGCAGCATTCATTTTCATCGGTATATTATATGGAATAGCTGCTTTTAAGGGAAAACCTGTTAATCAATTAAGATCAAAACAGAAAAAGCGGAGAGACAAAATCTAAAATATCATGTAAAATTTAATTCTATTTATTTGATTTTCCCGGCCTGTTTCTATTCCAAAATTATTTATAAGCAAAAGCTTCTTGCCCTTGATAAATATTTATCGTATATTTACGATATACAATGGAAGTAATATTATGGCGTTTTCAAAAAAAGAAGAATTTACCCGGGAAGAAGTGTGGCTTTCCGATATAGCAAAGGCTTTATCCCATCCTGCAAGGATAAGCATACTTAAAATATTAGCTCAAATGAATGTTTGTATGTGCGGCGAAATTGTTGATTTACTTCCTCTTTCTCAATCAACAGTTTCACAGCATTTAAAAGAATTAAAAAGAGTAGGACTGATAACAGGTGAAATCGAAGGTCCGAAAGTTTGTTATTGTATTGACAATAAGGTTATTCAGGAAGCGAAAAAAAAGCTCGATAAACTTTTCTCAGTAGTTTGTAATTGTTAAACTTTAAAAGGAGAACTATCATGGTAGACGGGAATAAGCTAAAAGAAATGGTAAAAGATAAATATGCTGAAATAGCTGTTGCATCAAATAGGAAATCATGCTGCGGTTCCGGAGAAGAATCCGGTTATGAAATTTTGAAGGACGAATATTCCGGTTTGGATGGTTATGTTAAAGAAGCCGATCTGAAACTGGGATGCGGTATACCTACTGAATTAGCACAAATTAAATTTGGAGATACCGTCGTGGATTTAGGTTCAGGTGCAGGAAACGATGTCTTTATTGCCAGGGCAATTACAGGTGAGCAGGGAAAAGTAATCGGATTGGATTTCACCGAAGAAATGATTAAAAAAGCAATAAAAAATAATGCAAAACTCGGCTATCACAATATTGAATTTAAGCTTGGTGAAATTGAAAATATGCCCCTTGATAATGAAATAGCAGATGTAGTTATTTCGAATTGCGTTCTTAACCTTGTTCCGGATAAGAGGAAAGCTTTCTCTGAAATTCATAGAATTTTAAAACCCGGTGCCCATTTTTGTGTTTCGGATATAGTAATTAAAGGAAACATGAATGAAGAATTTAAAAAATCAGCTTCATTATATGCCGGTTGTGTATCTGGTGCTATAGATCAGGATGAATATTTAAATATAATAAAAGACACCGGCTTTAAAGATATTGAAATAAAAAGAATTCAATCGATTCCTTTGCCTGATTCTCTCCTGGAAAAACATTTCAGTTCTGAAGAAATTCTGTCTTTCAGTAATAATGTTCAAGGTATGTTCAGTATAACAGTATCGGCAAAGAAATAATTTAAATCTTATAATGCCGGGTATTTTTCCCCGGCATTATTTTTTAACCGGATAAGAGGACAAATAATAAATCAAGTCTTTATTTCGAAGGGCCAATCCTTTTTAATATATGATCTTAAGAAAAACATAGCTGCACCGATTGACATTACCACAATTCCTCCGACTGCAAAATATTCTCCGGTTGAAAAAAATATTCCTAACCACATTACTATTGCAATCAGTGCAGGCAAAGGATAAAACCACATTTTAAATGGAAAGAACCCGGATGGTTTTTTCTTCCTTAATATTAATATGCCTGCTGCCTGTCCGATAAATTGAATTAATATCCGCATTGCAAGAATTGCACTGATTACTTCTTTAAGTTTAAATAATAAGCTGAATATAAACGCAATAGCACCCAGAATTAGCAGTGAAGTGTCGGGAAAATGTTTTTTGGGATGAGTGTGAGAAAATATTTTAAAAAATGAACCGTCAACTGCTGCAGCATAGGGTATTCGCGAATAGCCGAGTGTGGCTGAAAAAAGTGAAGAAAAGGCAATCCATAAAATTAGAATAGTAATTACTATTGCTGCTTTTGCACCATAGATTTTTTCAACAAATGTGCTTACAACAAAATGTGAGTTTATCGCCTCGCGCCACGGAACAACTCCAAGTATGCTTAACTGCATTGCAAGATAGAGTATAGCAATTCCGGCAATTGAAATAAAAATGCTCTTAGGGATATTTTTTCCCGGCTCCTTTAATTCTGAACCAAGATTGCAGATATTATAATAACCAAGATAAGTGTAAATTGTCTGAACTGAGGCACTCCCAAGCCCGGCAAAAAAAAGGAAAGAAAAACTAAAAGCATTTTCGGGAAAATCAAAAGCCAGTTTGGAATTGAAATTTGTAACACCGCCAAAAATTAACCACAAGATTGTAGCTATCACTCCAATCCAGAGGAATAAAGAAATTTTGCCGATTGTCGTTATTTCCCTGTATAGAAGAATAATAATTATTATTATTAAAAAACCTGAAATAATTTTTTGCCCCGCTGCTCCAACGGGTAAGAGAAAGGTAAAATACTGGGAAAATCCTATTGAACCGGATGCAATCACAAGCGGAGCCTGGAAAATAGTCTGCCAAATTAATAGGAACGAAAATAGTTTTCCCCACGTTTTAGGACCATAAATTTCTTTTAAGAAAACATAACTTCCGCCTGCCGCCGGCATAGCTGCTCCGAGTTCGGACCAAACAGTCCCATCCATCAGTGAAAGTACTGCTCCCAATATCCAGGCAAGCAGACATTGCGGACCGTTCATTTCCTGTATAACAATCGGCAGAACAATGAACGGTCCTATTCCTACCATGTCGATCATATTTAGGGCAGCGGCTTCTTTTAAGCCTAGTCCCTGTTCGAGTTTTGAACCAAGTATATTATTCAAGCTGTAAAAATTTTAATACTTAATTAAAGAATAGTAATAAAAATATATAAAATTATTTTCTGGATCCTGCTTTTAAATTTTTGTTCGTATTGAACTTAAATTAATAACTTTTGATTTATTTTTCTTTAAATTATTTTTTAATGTTTTATTATAATTGCAATTTTGATTCTAAATATTTAAAAAGAAAAAGTTTATAAATGAAATATCGCCAGGCAAAAACCGGAAAATTGTTAATAGAAATTCTGCCTAATAAATGTGATTTCTGCGGATGCTGCGTAGGGGTTTGCCCTGAAGATGCTATTGAATTAAAAGAAGCTGAAATATTTATTATTGATATTCGTTGTACAAATTGTGCTAAATGTATCTGGAGCTGCCCGATTGAAGTAATTAAGTTTAATCGTGAAGGGGTGAAAGTTTTTAACAGTTAAATGCAGTAAAATAATTTATGAAGAATGAATATGATATAATAGTGGTCGGAGCAGGACCTGCAGGTTCTATGGCCGCACGTTTTGCTGCTGATCAAGGTGTCTCTGTATTAATGCTTGAGAAAGACAGGGACGTTGGTTACCCTGTCCGATGCGGTGAAGCAATAAGTAAGAGAGGTGTTCAAAATTTTATTGAACCGGATGAAAGATGGATCACTGCACATATAAAAAAGTTTTCATTAAATGCACCGGACGGGACTGAAGCTTTAATCGAATTTGATGATTCGGGTTATGTCCTTGAGAGAAGAATATTTGACTATGAACTTGCAAAAACCGCTGCAAATGCAGGAGCTGAAATTTTAACCCGGGCTTATGTTAATGGATTAATAATAGAAAATGATAAGGTCGCAGGTGTTAAGTATGAATTCCATGGAGAACAAAAAGAAATTAAATCCAAAATAGTAGTCGGTGCTGATGGTGTTGAATCCAGGGTTGGCCGTTGGGCCGGAATAAAAACGTTTATCGATTTCAGAGATATGGAATGCTGCACTCAAATTACTGCTTCAAATATCCCTGTAGATCAGAATACTTTATATTTTTATTTCGGTCAGGATTATGCACCGGGCGGATATTTTTGGGTCTTTCCCAAAGGAAAGTATATTGCAAATATTGGTCTGGGTGTTAGCGGAATGGTTGGAAAAAAACGATCAGCACTCTCCTTTTTGAATCAATTTATGGGGACTAAATATCCGGATGCACCTGTTCTTACCTCAATAGCGGGTGGTGTACCTTCAACAATCACTTTAAGTAAAATATCTTCACCTGGTATTTTATTAGCCGGTGATGCGGCAAGACAGGTTAATCCGTTAAGCGGTGGTGGTATTTCTTCAGGAATGATAGGAGGAAGTATTGCGGGCAGGATTGCCGGTGAAGCAGTTAAAATGAATAAACCTGATCATATTTTCACTTATGATAAAGAATGGCATGACCAGGTTGGAAAAAAACATGAAATATATAACCGGTTGAAAAACGGTATCTACAATTTTTCGGATGAGAAGTTTAACAAGATAGCAGAATCATTTAATAAAGTCCCTAAAAATAAAAGAACGCTCGGAAGAATATTTGTTACTGCTTTAATTAATCAGCCTTCACTTCTTGCCGATGTTGCAAAGGTATTTATTATTTAACAACCATTCTTGAAAATATGGATTTATAAAAATATTTTTTAGATTTAATTATAAGATTTTTATATAGTTACAGGGAGGTTTAATTGAATATTGCAGTAATTGGTACAGGCTACGTAGGATTAGTAACTGGTACATGCTTTGCTGAAACCGGTAATAACATTCTCTGCGTCGATATAGATAAAAATAAAATTGAAAAAATGCAGAAAGGCATTGTCCCTATTTTTGAACCCGGCCTTGATTTATTATTCGAAAGGAATATAAAAGACGGAAGATTAAAATTCACTACCACCCTGAAAGATGCTGTAATAAATTCAAGCATTATCTTTTTATGTTTACCTACGCCCCAGGATGAGGACGGAAGTGCTGATCTAAAATATATACTAGGTGTTGCAGATGATCTTGGCAGGATATTTAAGGAAAATCCTGAAATCGGTTATAAAATAATTGTAGATAAAAGTACAGTTCCTGTTGGCACCAGCGATAAAGTAAAACAATCAATTAAAAAACATGCACCAAGCTTTGATTTTGATGTAGCATCCAATCCGGAATTTTTAAGGGAAGGGATGGCCGTTGAAGATTTTATGAAACCGGAAAGAGTTATAATCGGGACAAGCAATGAAAAAACCAGGAGAATTCTGGATGAATTATATGAACCGTTCGTTCGTTCGGGAAATCCAATTTATTTTATGGATGAGAAATCAGCCGAATTGACTAAATATGCTGCTAATTCATTTTTGGCCACAAAGATCTCCTTTATGAATGAAATTGCTAATTTATGTGAGTTAACAGGTGCGGAGGTAGATAAAATCAGGATAGGAATAGGATCGGATTCAAGAATAGGAAAAAGATTTTTATTCCCAGGGGTCGGGTATGGTGGATCTTGTTTCCCAAAGGATGTTATTGCTTTAATTAACACAGCAAACGAAAATAAATATGATTTTAAAATTCTTAAATCGGTCTATGATGTTAATAAGAAACAGGTTAATATATTCTTTGATAAAATTTTTAAACATTTCAATAATGATCTTACAGGAAAACATTTTGCTGTTTGGGGACTGGCATTTAAACCGAATACAGATGATGTACGCGAAGCGCCTGCAATTTCATTAATTAAAAAACTTTTAAAGAAAAAGCTTCGGTTTCTGCTTATGATCCTGAAGCAATTGAAACTACTAAAGCCGTTCTTGGGGACATGATAAAATATTGTGAAAACTCGTATGAAGCTCTTGAAAATGCTGACGCACTTATAATTACAACCGAATGGAATGAATTTAGAAATCCTGATTTTAATAAAATAATTTCATCACTTAGTGAACCTGTAATTTTTGACGGAAGAAATTTATATGATCCGGATAAAATGAACGAACAAAATTTTTCTTATTATTCCGTCGGCAGGAAAGCCGTTATTAAAAAATGATAGAAAAAAGCAGGGATGTTACTTCTAAAGCATGGTTTGCCCTTTATACTAAATCAAGAAGTGAATTTAAAGCAGCTGAACAAATCAGTGCAAACAAAGTGGAATATTATCTCCCGACAGTTGTTAAATACAGACAGTGGAGCGATAGGAAGAAGAAAATTACCGAACCATTAATCAGAGGTTATATTTTTGTTTATGCAAATGAAAAAGAAAGAATAATATCGCTTGAACAAAATGCTGTAGTCAGATGTCTAACTGAAAGAGGGCAGCCTGCTAAAATTCCCGATTGGCAAATTGAAAATCTAAAAAACATGCTTAGAAATGAAGCAGATTTTTATATAGCTGAAGGTTTTGTCCCGGGAGCCAAAGTTAGAATAAAAGAAGGACCTTTTGAAAATGTAATAGGTGTAGTTCAGGAAGTTGACGGTGGAAGAACTCTCGCTGTTTCGATTGATCTTCTTAACAGATCAGTGATTGCGCATCTGCCGAAAGAAAGCATCCTGGAAATTATTAAATAACTTAAGAGATATTTCATGCTTAATCAGAAAGAATTAATAGCCTTAAAAAAGGGAGATATAGTTAAACATTTCCTTTTAGTAAAAAAATGTGATATCCGGACAGCAAAATCGAATAAACAATACCTTTCCCTTGAGTTAGCGGATAAAACTTTTACTTTATCAAGTAATGTCTGGGATAATTTTAATTCATTCTTTGAAGAAATAAAAACCGGTGTTGTTGTTTTTGTTACCGGCTTTATAGAAGATTATCAGGGCTCCCCCCAAATAAGAATTACAAGTATAAGATTTGCCGAGACTGCTGATAGAATTGAGCCATCAGATTTTATGGAAAAATCCAAAAGAGATTTGGAAGAAATGAAAAATGAATTCTTTAACAGACTGGAATCGATTTCAGATAACAAGTTAAAAGCATTATTAAAATTAGTATTCGATGAAGATAATTTTAAGAAATTTTCTTTTGCTCCTGCAGGAAAAGCCTGGCACCATTCCTATATTCATGGCTTGCTTGAACATACTCTGGAAATAATTAAAATTTGTGATCTGATGTGCGATATACATCCCGAGCTAAATCGTGATCTTTTAATCTCCGGTGCAATGATGCATGATTTTGGAAAAACAGAAGAACTGAGTTTTGATTCGGCTTATGAATATACTGATAAAGGAAAGCTTATCGGACATATTGTAATTTCTGCAATGAAGATTAATGAAGAAGCTAAAAAAATTCCGGGTTTCCCTGAGGATCTGAAAAACTGCTTAATTCATTTAATTTTAAGCCATCAGGGGAAACTTGAGTACGCTTCACCTGTTGTACCTAAAACCATAGAAGCAATTGTATTGTATCATGCAGATGAGTTAAGTGCAAAAACCAATGCATATAAAAGAGCAATACAGGCCGGAACTCTGAGCGATAATAAATGGACAAAATTTATTTCTCTTGCTTCTACGGACTTATTTAACCATGGAATTTTTTCTCAAACTGAAGAAGAGATTAATAAAACTCTCTTCGATTAAATTTAGGGGGATATTATGAAAAATATTATTAAATATTATCTATTAGTATTACTTTGCCTTTTTATTTCACCTCAAATTCTATTTCCACAGTCGGTGGACGACCTACTTAAAGAAGGAGATAAATATTTAGATTCGGAATTCAATCTGACAAAAGCGATGGAAACTTATCATAATGCTGATAAATTGTCTCCTGATAATTGGGAAGTAAATTGGAGACTTAGCCGTGCTTATGTTTATGCTGCAGAACAAATGCCTGATAAAACAGGTGAGCAAAAAGATGCACAGCTTGCAGAATATCAGAAGGCATATAATTTTGCAGATAAAGCTATAAAGCTTGCACCGGATGAATCTATTACTTATTTACGCCGAGCGATTGCAAACGGTAAAATTGCTCTGTTTAAAGGGGTTTTCTCTGTTGCTTCGGTTGTTAATTCTGTTAGGGATGATTGTGAAAAAGCAATAAGCCTTGGGAATGGCGGTAATTATACTCAAGCTCTTGCTCATTATGTATTGGCAAGAACAAATGCTAAAGTCAGCGAAAAATGGGCTCCCGCACGTGCAATTTTAGGACTCGGCTGGGCGGATATTGACAAAGCAATCGATGAATATAATATTGCTATAAAATTATATCCTAACTATAGAATGTTTTATATTGATCTGGCAAAAGCATATATAAGGGAAGATGAATATGATAAAGCAAAAGAAATGTTAAAGAATACAATTGCAAGTCCCAAACGGGATTTTAATGATGACTCGGTTCTTGCAGAAGCAAAAGAATTACAGGAGGAAATTAAAGATGAATAACTGTTCAATCACTTTAATATAATGAATGAAATTTTGAAAGATTTTATTCTGATTGATTGAATGTTTGCATGTCTGAATGTTAATCTGTCTTTATCTAATTTTCCAGCATTGGAATTTTTATATTAAATTTTTTGGCATTTTCAATAGCTTGCTCATAGCCTGCATCTGCATGTCTCATTATTCCTGTTCCCGGATCATAGGTTAAAACATTATTCAATCTCGTTTCAGCTTCTTTGGTACCATCGGCAACAATAACCATTCCTGCATGAATTGAATTACCAATTCCCACACCGCCGCCGTGGTGCAATGAAACCCAGCTTGCACCGCCTATTGTATTCATTAAAAGATTTAAAATCGGCCAGTCGGCAATTGCATCACTTCCATCCTTCATATTTTCGGTTTCCCTGTTTGGTGAGGCAACGGAACCGCAGTCAAGATGATCTCTTCCGATTACAATTGGAGCACTTACTTTTCCCGAAGCAACTAAATCATTGAAAATCTTTCCCATCTTTGCTCTTTCGCCATAACCAAGCCAGCAAATTCTTGACGGCAGACCCTGAAAATGTACTTTCTTCCGGGCAATGTCTATCCAGTTGCACAGAGATTTATTATCGGGAAAAGCTTCTTTAATTGCTGCATCAGTTGTATAAATGTCTTCCGGTTTTCCCGATAAAGCTGCCCATCTGAAGGGACCTTTACCATCGCAGAAAAGCGGCCTTATAAATTCCGGCACAAACCCCGGGATGTTAAAAGCATTCTCTAATCCATTATCTTTCGCTTCACCCCGAATATTATTACCGTAATCGAAAGTTACTGCACCTTTATTTTGAAATTCCAGCATAGCTTTAACATGCGCTACAATAGTCTTCTTTGCGGCAGCAATATATTTTGAAGGATTGCTTTTTCTTAATGTTAATGCTTCTTCTAAACTCATTCCAATAGGCACATAACCATTTAATGTATCATGTGCCGAAGTTTGATCCGTTAATACATCAGGAATAATATTCTTTTCTAATATTTTAGGTAGAATTTCCCCGGCATTCCCCACAAGTCCAACTGAAAGAGCTTTCTTATTTTTTTTTGCTTCTAATACCAATTTAAGAGCTTCATCAAGGTATTCGGAAAGGACATCAATATATCCTGTATCAATCCTTTTCTGAATTCTTTTTTTATCTACTTCTATTCCAAGAAAGGCAGCACCATTCATAGTTGCAGCAAGAGGCTGAGCTCCTCCCATTCCTCCTAAACCAGCCGTTAAAAGAAATTTCCCTGACAATGTACCTGTGAAATATTTTCTTGCACATTCTGCGAAGGTCTCGTAAGTACCTTGAAGTATACCTTGAGTTCCGATATATATCCAGCTCCCCGCGGTCATTTGTCCGAACATTGTTAATCCCAGATTTTCCAGTCTTCTGAATTCGTCCCAATTTGCCCAATTGGGAACAAGCATTGCATTGGAAATAATTACGCGCGGGGAATTAACGTTTGTTTTAAAAATTCCAACCGGTTTCCCGGATTGAACAAGCAGGGTCTCGTCATTTTCAAGTTTTTTTAATGAAGAGATTATTGCTTCGTAACAATCCCAATTTCTGGCAGCTTTCCCACTGCCGCCGTATATAACAAGCTCTTTCGGGTTTTCAGCAACTTCCGGATCCAGGTTATTCATTAACATTCTCATAGCCGCTTCCTGTATCCAGCCTTTACATGAAATACCGGAACCATGCGGGGCTTTTATGTTTATTTTTTCAGTTTCAGAAATCATTTTTCCCTCTTTTGAATGAAGGAATAGAGTACAGATGCATAATAACATTATGCCTTCATACCATATACCACTATACCTTAAATTTTACTAAAAAATTAATCCTTAAAATGGGCATTTAAAATATTCTCATACTGTTTAAGCATTGATTTGTAGAGCCATTTTTTTACAAACCAGCTTTTCTTTGTCTGATTTTTTAAATACTTTATATTTTCCTCAAGCTGGTGAGAAAGACGTGTTCTTTCATCTTTAGTAAATTTTATAGTTTCATCACTGCCGTTTAGTTTATCAATAATTGAATTAAATGCTCTTGATTCGGCAAAATATTTATTATCACCTTCTATTTGTTTTAATGTCTGTCTGCAAAAAGTTATTATTAATTTCTTTTCATTTTTATCAAATTGAAAATTATAATTTGTGAATAGTTTCTTCATTTGTACCCGAATAGTTTTTAAATGATAACAGATTATCTTTCATTTTCTGAAAACCCGGCTTTATTATCTTATAAATGTAATTCAGTCTTTCTTTATAAGGAATAAAAGCAGATTTCATTGAGTTAAGTGTAATTTTTTCAACATCTTCAAGATTTAAATTAAAATACTGAATAGCCGTCAGGAATTCTTTTGTCATGTTAGTATCACTCATCAGCCGGTCATCGGTATTTATTGTAACCCGGAATTTCTGTTTATAAAAAACTCCGAACGGATGGTTTTCAATTTTATCTATAGCGCCTGTATGGACATTACTTAACAGGCAGATTTCAAGGGGGATTCTTTTATCTAATACATATTGTGCAAGATCGCCGAAACCAAAAGCATTGCCCTTTTCATCAGTAGAAACATCTTCAATTAAGTGAGTTGCATGGCCGATACGGTGAGCACCGCACCATTGTATCGCCTGCCAGATTGATTCCTTACCAAAAGCTTCACCGGCATGAATTGTAATATTAAAATTTGCTCTCTGTATAAATTGAAATGCTTCTATATGTTTTTTAGGCGGGAAACCTCCTTCTTCACCTGCTAAATCAAATCCTACTACTCCCTGGTTTCTGAAGTTTACTGCCAGTTCAGCAATCTCGAGAGTGTTTTTCATATTTCTCATACCGCAGAGAATTAACCCATATCCGACGCCAAAGTCTTTGGCTCCTTTTTCGAGGCCGTTCAAAACTGCATTTACGACATCTTCATTATAAAGACCTTTTGCTGTATGAAAAACAGGAGCAAATCTTGTTTCAACATAACATACTCCATCATTTTTCATATCTTCCATCATTTCATAAGCAACCCTTTCGAGGCCTTCTTTAGTCTGCATAACAGCAGTTGTATGTTCAAAACCCTGCAGATATTCAACCAGATTTCCTTTATTTGCTCCACTATGGAATAGTGCAGCCAGCTCCCCGGGATCTTTTGTCGGCAGTTTATTATATTTTACACTTTTGGCAAGATCAATAACAGTTTCGGCCCGCAAACCGCCATCAAGATGATCATGCAGCAGAACTTTTGGTACTGATCTTATTATTTCTTCAGTAGTCAATAATACCTCATTTTTGTTTGTTAAAATATTCTATTTACAGTGCAAAATCAATTTAAATACATGATGTGATTGTCCTTTTTTTACAAGAATATTCAATATACATATTCTTGACTATAGAAACATAAAACCTTAAGTTTGAGAATCAAAACCGATTTTAAATGGAGTTAGAATGTATAAAAAAAATTTATTAATTTCGGCAATTTTATTAATTGCTTTCACTATTACAGCATTTGAATGCTCTTCTACCGAACTAACTAGTGCAAAGTTGTATATTCAGCAAAAAAATTACGACAAGGCATTGACAGTACTTAATGAAGAAATAGCTAAAAATCCGAAAAGTGATGAAGGATATTATTTGCTTGGAATGGTTTACGGTGAAAAAGGGGACTATAGTAAAATGGTAAACGCCTACGATTCTTCTCTGGCAATAAGCAAAAAATTTTCAAAGGATATAAATGATTCTAAAGTTTACTACTGGGCTAATTTGTTTAATAAAGGTGTAGTTCTTTATCAGAATGGCAATAAGGCTCAAAATCCGGATAGTGCAAAAGTTTTTTATGATAAATCAAGTAATGCATTTGAAAACGCAATTATAATTGAACCTGATTCTGCCGATACATACCGTAACTTATCTTTTGTTTATATAAGTGAAAAAAATTACGATAAAGCTATACCGGTGCTTGAAACTTTAATTAAGAAAAAAAGTACTCTTGACGGGTATAAGTTTCTTGGAGAATTGCTGTATGACAAAGGAACAAAATTGATGTCAAAATATAAAGAATCAAAGGATGTTCAGGATAGCTTAGCAGCAATGGAACAATTTAATGAGGCAATTAATGTTTTGGAAAAAGGAAGAAAAGAATTTCCTAATGATTCCGATCTTCTATTAACTTTGTCCAATTCTTATATAGGAGCAAACAAAGTAGAAGTTGCAATGGATGCTTTTAAAGCAGGAGTAGAAAAAGAACCGGAAAATAAATATTACCGATACAATCTCGGTGTTCTTTATTTGGGTGCAAAGGATTATTCAAGTGCTGTTGAACAATTTAAAAAAGCAGTTGAAATAGATCCTAAATATGAAAATGCAAATTATAACCTTGCAGTTACTTATGTCAGATGGGCGACGGAAACGAGAGACTCCCTTGAAGCTCATGACGATACTTCACGTGCTTATTTAGGTACATACCGCAAGGCTTTACCATATCTTGAAACAGTAGTTCAGAATGAAAGTGAAAAACCTGCTGTTTGGGAGCTGTTAGGAAAAGTATATGCCATCCTCGGTATGCAGGATGATGCAACTAATGCTTTCAATAAAGCAGATAAGTTAAGAAAACAATAATAACTATATGAATTGAATGTAATGAATCAGAATAATCAAGCAGAACAAGGTCAGCAGATAAATATTGAATTAGGTGAGAAAGAAGCCGAAGGAATTTACTCGAATCTTGCAATTATTACACATTCACCGGCAGAGTTTATAATTGATTTTACAAGGTTGGTTCCCGGTGTTCCGAAAGCAAAAGTCCACGCCCGGATAATTACAACTCCGCAGCATGCCAAGATGTTTTTAAAAGCTTTAAAAGAAAATATTGATAAATTCGAAGCAAGGTTTGGTGAAATTAAAATCGATATTTCCCCTAATCAGCATTTTGGTTTTGCACCTGTTGTTAAGAATGAAAAAGTTAACTAATTAAAAAGTTAATTTAAAAACCTATAGGAAAAATATAATTCTCCTATAGGTTTTTCCTTTTTAAAAGATCTTTAGTCTTATTTAATTTTAATTTATTCAATAGAACTTTGAACTTTTATTTTCAATTAATTAAAAATCTGTTTCAGAAGTTAATTATTAATTAACACATTTAAGATTAAAATTAACTCATTTGATCCTGTCAGTTTCATCATAAAATCTATTGAGATCCTGTTTCATTTTTTCTAATGACGGTTTGTGAATATACATCATATGACCCGCCTGGTAATATTTTATTTCCACATTTGACTCCAGTTGTCTGCTTATATTCATATGCGAAAACGTATATTCGGTCGCAAGAAAAGGTGTTGCAAGATCAAAATAGCCCTGCATAACAAGTACTTTGAGATAAGGATTCAAACCAATTGCATATGCCAGATCAACACTTGTATTAACAACAAACTGATGTTCTCCATTGGGAGCCGAATGTTTCCATTTCCATTTGCCGAAAAGACCTGTAAGAACTGAGTAATCCATATCTTTTCCAAAATTTAAATCGTTATGAATATAATCAAGAAATGCTGCTGTAAAAGCAGGACTGACTGCCGGGAATAGAGGATCATACTCTGCATATTGAGATAAAGGATCAAAAGTAAATCCTTTAAACCTTGCATCAATTCTCCCTACTGTTTCTCTTTTACTATGTAAAAGTTCCTGTGTGAATTCTCCTTCCTGGATCCTTAAATTAGCCTCCAGAACGTAATTTTTCGGAAGCCCGGTATATTCATGCAGTTTTTCAGCTATATCATTACGCTCCTGTTCCGAAATAGAATTTCCTTTTAACAAAGCATCAATATAATCACCTAAAGCGAATTCTCTGACTTTTTGAAGAAGAGGGATGAGTTCGCTATTTTGATCCGGAAGTTTATGATGGTACCACGCAACGGCTGTATAAGTAGGTAAATATAAAGCATATGGAAGTTCCTGACCGGTTACTCCGTCGGATAAAGTAGTTATATCCATCGCTGTTGACATTAAGACAATTCCGTTAAAAGACATATGTTCACTGGATTGTAAATAATTTACAATACCGGCACCGCGTGTAGTACCATAACTCTCTCCAATTATATATTTGGGCGAATTCCAGCGCCCGTTTTCACTTACATACTGTTTAATAAAATTACTTAACGATTCAATATCGGCATCAACACCCCAGAAATCTTCATTTTTTTTCTTGCCAAGAGCTTTGCTAAATCCTGTCCCAACAGGATCAATCATTACAAGGTCGGATTTATCCAGTATACTAAATTCGTTATCAACTATATCATATGGGGGAGGGGGAGATTGAGTTGTATCGGCAATGACAATTCGTTTGGGACCGAAAGCTCCCATGTGCAGCCATATGGATGATGAACCTGGTCCGCCGTTAAATGCAAAGGTTATCGGTCTTTGCTTTTCGTTTCCGTCCTTAGCAACATATGCGAAATAATCCATACTTGCTTCGGGATTACCCTCTTTATCTTTTAAAATAAGTGTACCGGCAGTGGCAGTGTATTTTATAGTTTTTCCGTTTATTTGTATTAAATGATCAGTCACCGATTTTTCAGACTTTTGAGCTTCCTGCTTTAGTGCAGTTGAATCAGTTGACGTTTTATTAGCTAATAGCGGGAGCTGAAGAAGCAATACTAAAATAAACACAATGGGATAATTATTTTTCATTTTTAATCCTATTAATAAGCTTGAAAATTAGAATTGTGAAGCAAAAAGTAAATATTTAAAAGGGAAAAGTAAATTAGCGGAAGCAATTTCCGGATACCCTCTCTATTTTGGGGCCGAATAATCAATATTTAAAAAGCTGTTAAAGTAATTCCGGCGACTTTCGATAATATTTTTAGAGCCGCATTCCTATGCGGCTGATTTATTAAATATTGATTGAGTGAATTAAGTCCGAAGAGATTCAAATGAAAATAAAAACAAAAGCAATAATATTTTTTGTCCTCTTAATTCCAATTCCGGGTTGTGTTAAATTACCAGATGATGTAGTTGCACCTCAATGGGATACTGAATTTAACATACCAATAACGAATAAAACATATAAATTAGCCGAAATTATTAAACCTCAAAAATATATTGGTTTAGACAGCGACAGTAGTTATATATTTTATTCAGATACATATAATTATTCTACCGGTGTCGCAGAGTATCTCGACCAATCCAGCGAAACAAATTCGGAAGATGACGATATTATTGCATCGAATAATGAAACCGATGTTTATCTTGAATTCCCGGGAAAATTAAAGTTAAGTAAAGCAGATTTTAAAAAAGGAAATTTAAAATTCTATTCATTAAACAAATCGAATTCCGAAAGCGTTACAATCAATATCAGGATACCCGGATTAAAAGATCCTTCCGGTCAGGTTATAACTTCACAACTAAATCTTGCACCAGGTGATTCAGGGTCAGTGATAAAATTGCTGAATGACTCCAAATATATCAAACCATCTTACCAGCCGGATTCGCTGGATAACGGGTTGCTGGTAAAAATAACCGCGTCTTCAAACTCAAATATTGCAGAAACACATGTAGGTTTTGTTACTTCAGGTTTTATTTTCAGATCAGCTACCGGTTATCTTCCGCCTAAAACTTTAAATCAGATAAGTAACTCACTCAAATTTGATCTTGGAAATGACATATCGAATTTTAAAGGTAATATATTTTTGACTGGAGCAAGGTTAAAATTAAAAGCAGAATATATATCTGCCCATTCAGATCCATTTGAATTGGAATTAAGAAATCTTCAGGTTACCGGGAAAAGTCTCAGTGACAACCAGCAGTCACAATTAGTATTTAAAAATACGGGCGGTAACAGCAGCCCTGCGTCAACTACTATAAATGTTAGATTAGGAACAATTGATACGGTTTTTGATGAGTCAAACAGCAGTATTGATGATTTTATTTCTTCTCTGCCCGATGAAATGGATATTACCACTTTACCGGTTATGAATCCCGATGATGATAAAACATATAAAACTGTTACGGAAGAAGATTCCATAGAAATGAAATCCTATTTAACGACTCAGGGAATTGAGCTTAACTCGAATGCTATGTTGTCAATCAGGAGATCAACTCTTAAAGATACAGTTGAAATGAATATTGATCAATCCGATAGGAATTCAATTTTAGATGGCAAATCTGCAAATTTAAATATTCAGGTAAATAATTATATACCTTTAACCTCCTGGATTAAAATAATACTTACAGATCACAATTATAATCGGTTAGCAACTATAACTAAAGGCGCTGACGGGGGAGATTCCTTAAGATTTTTAGGGGCACAAATCGGTTCAAACGGTTTAGTGACAGCTATTTCAAAAAGTCAGCAGACAATTAATCTGGATTCAACTCAAATTGCTAGTCTGGCCAATGCATATTACGCAATATTATCAGTAAGTCTGGAAACTTCATCTCTTAGTCAAAATCCCGCCCATGTTATTCTTAAAGCAAGTGATTGGGTTGAAATAATTGCAGCAGGTACAATAAAATATAATGTAAATCCCGGTAAATAATATGTTTAAGAAAAGTATATACAAATCGATTCTTTTTATTTTTTGTTTAACTTTAGAAATCTTCGCTCAATACGGCTCTGTCGGAAGTTTTGATGCCCGTAGTATGGGAATGGCAAAAACGTATACGGCTACTTCAAGAGGAATAAATTCTATTGGAATTAATCCTGCTAATTTAATGTATAATGATAACGGAAGTTTTGAATTCTCTACTGTTTTACCTCTTCCTGCTGTTTCGGTAAGAAGCGGATCGGATTTCCTTTCGATTGACGATTTTAATTATTATTTCGGCGGAGTAAACGGGGAAGCACGTTATCTGAATGATCAGGATAAAGAAAGATTAAACAACCTCTTTAAAAACGGCGGTGATGTTTTCCTAAATGCATCTGCAAGAATTTTTTCAGCATCCCTGAAAATAAATGACGAAATAGGAGCATTCGGATTCTCCGTAAGCGATTTTATGGGAGCCAACTTAAAAGTTCCTCAATCATTGATAGAGATTCCTTTGTATGGAAATACATTGGAGCAAGTATATTCTTTTAGTGAATCAAATGTAAAATCATGGTGGCTGCGAGATTATTCCTTATCTTACGCCAGGGAAATACCTTCTAACAATATCGTTAAAAAATTGTTTGCCGGAATTACAATCAAATATATAAACGGATTTTATTATGTAGGTACCGACCGGGTGAATACTACATTAGAGACTAATTCAAATTATGAAATATCCGGTAAAGCCGATTTAGTCGGGTATTCTGCTTTTTCTCAAAATTTCGGAGTTAAATATGATTTTGACTCAACAGATTATCACTCAAGCTTTTCTCCCTTTCCTTCTCCGGCAGGTACAGGATTCGGATTGGACTTAGGTTTCTCAGCCTCGCTCTCTCCACTTTTAAATGTATCTTTTGCAGTTACAGATATTGGATCAATAAAATGGAATGAAAGAGCTGCTCAATATTCGGCTTTGGGTGATATATATGTGAATGATATTTCCAATAAAGATCAAATGGATTCTCTTGGTGATAAAATTACCGGGAAGGGAGGTTATATAAATGACTTTACTACTAGTTTACCAACCGCTTTAAGATTCGGAGCTTCATATTTTATCAGCGAAGGAATTATCCCGGGAACTCTTTTAGTTGGATTAGATTATAACCAGGGATTAAATGATATGCCCGGAAATAGCACTAAACCCAGGATTTCTGTTGGCTCAGAATGGAAGCCAATGGATTGGGTTCCGTATATACGGGTAGGATTATCGTTCGGCGGTTGGGCCGGTTTTAATTGGGCTTTTGGATTAGGGATAGACGCCGGGCTAATGGAACTCAACTTTGCTACTTCCGATATGAATTCTTTGGTTGCCCCGAATGCTGCAAAACATCTTTCGCTCTCTTTTGGTTCAAGATGGAAATTTTAATTTGAACAAACCCTATTTCTTGGAAAATCGGGTTTGTAAACTATTGTCTTACCCTCGGCAAATTTACGAATGCACCTGTTAGAAATACTAAATCAGCAAACCATGCTGTAAGAATTGGATTCAATACTCCGTTCTTACCGAAGGCTAAGCTAATCTGCATGAATACCAGGTAAATAAATGTAACAAGAATATTTATTCCGACCTGTACCGCTAATCCTCCTTTCCTTTTATTGGCTGATATAGGCAATCCGAAAAGGACAATAACCAGGCTAGCCATCGGGAATGAAAATCTTGAATAATATTCAATGAGTGTATTAGTCGGATCCAAACCGGATTTTTCCTGGGATCTGATTGTGCTTTTTAATTCACTTAAATTCATCTCTTCAGGTTTCTGCTGTTTAGAAGTTAGATCGGATGGTTTAAAGCTTAAATAATTTAATTTAAGTTTTGAAAAATATTCGGCACTCTCAACTTTCCGGTTAAAAATTCTTTTAACTCCATTGTAAGCTACCCATGTATGACTCAGAGTATCAAATACCATTTTTGCAGCATCAATCCTTGAAGTCATATGTGTCAGGTCGTTTTTTTCAAATTCCTGAATACTTACCCTGTTTGCCTGGTTATCAGAATTGTCGAAAAAAGAAATATTTACTATTCGCGTTGGTGAATCCTGGAAAAAAATATTTCCCCCTGTATACACAAAACCTTTTTTTAAATAATTCAGCTGAATATTCAACTTTGTTTTATTGGCCATTGGAACAACATAACCCGAAAAATAAACAGAGAACAGGCTTATAAATAAAGTAGTAACAACAAAAGGAGACATAAACCTGAACATGCTTATCCCGCTTGCTTTTATTGCAGTTAGCTCACTTAAATTTGATGCTTTCCCGACTGTGAATAATGCGGCAAATAATACGGATACAGGGGTCATCAGTTTAATTATATCAGGAGAGAACACCAGGTAATAATGCAGAATTATACCGATTGGAACACTCTGATCAATAAAGTCATCAAGGTTTTCCATCATATCTATTACAACAAATAGAAGAGTAAATGCAATCAACCCGAAAAAAATTGTCTGAAGAAACTGCTTTATTAAATATTTATCTATAATCTTCATTAGACATTTCTTCTTCTTTTTCCTGAATTTCTCTCCATTGTTTTGGAAGCAGTTTTTTAATCCAGCTGAAATCTAAAGTTATGGTTTCTTTAACCGTTTTATAGGTTAAAAAAATTCCGGCCATACCCAGCAGAATATTAGCTATCCACATACCCATAAAAGGAGAAAGGAGACTTCTGTCGGCAAGCTTTTCTCCTCCGATTAAACAAGCCCAATATATAAGAAAGAAAAACAGACTGATGCTAGCCGCGATTCCAAACCCGCCCTTTTTTGTCATTGTTCCCAGCGGTGCCCCGATTAGAATAAATACTATGCAGGCAACCGGTATTGCATATTTTTTATAAATCTCAACAAGATATTTGTTAATCTGATCCTGCCAGTATTTAATCCTGTTAAAATCTGAAATGATAATATTTTTTGTATTGTTAACGTTGTTTAAGATTCTTGAATAAATTAAATCTTTTACCTTTGGTTTTGTTTTTGAAGCAGGTAAAGATACCGAATCTGATGTAAAAAAATATCGCTTAATATCTTTTTCCGTATTATCTACAGTTGATTCTTTTATTAAACTTAAGCTGTCAACTATTACCCTCATTGCCGAGGTACTCAATTCTCTTTCACCTCTGGAACTGCTGAAATTTGACTGCTGGAAAGAAAATTGTTCTGCATCCATTGTTATACGGTGTTTCTTAAAAATTAATTTTCTGTAGAGATTTGTATTTCCAACATCTGATTCGTGTATTTCGCCATCGTGCAAAGACATTATTAATTTGGTCTGGTCGTTTGAAAAAAATATTTCCCCGCTTTTTGCAGTTACTATATTTACTTTACCAGGAGTAGAATAATCATAAATTGTTATTTCGGATAGTTTATTGGTTTTGTTGTTTATTCCCCTAACCAGGATTGCATAATTCGGCACTTCCTGAGAAAAGACCCCCGGCTCAAGTGAAAGAGTCGGTTTTAATCTGCTTATTTCTCCGCCCAATATTTTTGCTTCATGGTTTGCATCAGGCAGTACATCATTATTAAAAAGGAATAAAAGATAACACAAAATTGTACTGGCTAATAAAGGTGCAAGCATCATTTTATATAAACTGACACCGGATGATTTCATGATGGTTATTTCGTTATTCTGCGCCATGTTTCCAAAAGCCATTAGTGTTGCAACCAGGGTTGCCATAGGAATAACAAGAACAACCATCCATGCCAGGTTAAAAGAGATTAACTTTATTATTATCCATGTACTTAATCCTTTTCCAACCAAACGGTCTGCAAATTTCATCATAAATTGCAGAATAAAAATACACATCAACGTTATTGTTGAAAAAACAAAAGGGATAAAATGATTTTTTAAGATGTATTTGTATAAAATCATAAAGTTAATATATAAAAGGAGTTATTGTTTAACAAGGTAACTGTAAACAGTTGAATTTAATTTATATTAAACATGCGGATAAAATATTTTTTATTATATTTATAAGTTATAATCTTATATGTGAGTAATAATTTAAAGTATAAGAAGTCTTAATATATAGCTGGTTAAATCAAAATAATGAAGAAGATATTTGCAGGCTTGTCCCGGTATAAAGGAATTTTTCCGCTCATTGTCTTAATTATACTTTTAGGATGCTACAATACAACTGAAAAAAATGATCTCAAAATTAAAGAAGATCCGGCATACCCCAGGTGGTTAAAATCCGGGGACTACATAACTCAGCAAACATCCGGCAATTGTTTTTTAGGGTACGATAAAGATGGAAATAAGAATTTTATATTAGTAGATGATATAGGAATGATACATCATTTTAAAATAAAAGACGATACGGTGTTCTCATTATCCCCTGTAATTTTAGGTGAAAAAGTTAAGGCATATTTACGGCCTTTTCCGAAATGGGATTTTGAAGAAATTGCATACGACAAATATACAAATTCAGTATACATGTCTATCGAAGGAAATAACCCCGAACCGCAAAAATATGTCGGGATATATAAACTAATTTTTAATAATAATGACGTTTATTCCGATACTATTTCGGGAATAGAAAAACTAAATATAAGACCAGAAAATCTTTTTCTTAAATATATTGCCAGCAATATTGGCTATGAAGGTTTTGCTGTTGATAAAAATTTTTTCTATCTGGGACTTGAAGGTTTTTCAACTAGCGGAATATTTGCTGACAGCACATTCCTTTTTATAGTTAATAAAAAGGATCTCCGTATAATCAAACAAGTAAATACGAAACCTCTTGGTATTCATACAATATGCGGCTTATATTCAGATCAGAATAATTCAATTTATGGTGTTGACAGGAATAATAAAAAATTGTTTCATCTGCTCTTCGATACAACAAACAATTACACTGTAAAAAAATACGGGTTAGCTCATATAACAACAAACGTTCCGGGATACCCCGAATATGATTATGTTGCAGCACTTGAAAGTATTACTATGGATAATGAAAAAAACATATACTTTATTGATGATCCCTGGAAAACTTTTTATGTACCGCAGGAAAATATTCTGAAAAAGTTAGACAGCTCAACTGTTGAGAATTTTAAAAAATTTATCCCTATAATTTATAAGTTCAAATTAATAAAACCTGCCGGATAGCAGGTTGGAAAAGGAGATTCGAAATTGCAGGAAGTAATAGATTACATCAAAAAGAATAAAGAAAATTATGTTAATGAACTGAAGGAATTCTTAAGCATTCCCAGTATTAGCACTTTACCGGAAAATAAAAAAGATATATTAAAATGTGCCCAGTTTGTTTCCGATAAATTAAAAGGTGCGGGAATGAGCCGGGTTGAAATATTCAAAACTGAAGGACATCCGATTGTATATGGCGAATGGCTTGGTGCACCAGGAAAACCGACCGTCCTTATTTATGGTCATTATGATGTTCAGCCGGTAGATCCGATTGAACTTTGGGACAGCCCGCCTTTTGAACCGGTTATTAAAGATGGAAAAATATTTGCCCGGGGAGCTACGGATGATAAAGGCCAGCTTTTTATGCACATTAAAAGTGTTGAAGCATTTTTTAAAATAACAGGAAGTCTTCCGTTAAATATCAAATACTTAATTGAAGGTGAAGAGGAAATCGGAAGCTCAAATCTTGAAACATTCATAAATCATTATAAAGATTTGCTTAAATGCAATGCGGTTTTAATATCCGATACAGCACTGTACGAAGCAGGAGCTCCTGCCCTTACTTACAGTTTAAGAGGTATCGTCTATACTGAAATTGAAATAACTGGACCTGACAGGGATCTGCATTCCGGTGAATATGGAGGTGCTGTTGCAAATCCGATAAATGTCCTTGCAGATATGATATCAAAACTTCACGATAAAAATGATCGAATAACTATCCCCGGTTTTTATGATGATGTAATAAAATTAACAAAAAAAGAGAAAGAGAATTTTAAAAAATTGAAATTTTCCGAAAAGAAATTTGCAAAAAATCTAAAGGTTGCCGAATTAAAAGGTGAAAAAGGTTATTCTACAATAGAAAGAATTTGGGCACGTCCTACTTTGGACTGTAACGGTATAACCGGCGGCTTTACAGGCAAAGGAGCAAAGACAATCATACCTTCCAGGGTCTCTGCAAAAATCAGCATGAGACTAGTTCCTGATCAGAAACCTCAAAAAATATTTAAATTATTTTCAAAATATATTAAAGAAATTGCACCAAAATCGGTTAAGGTTAAAATTACAAATCTGCAGGGCGGAGGTCCTTCCTTAACTCCCTTGAATGATAAGGCTACATTGGCGGCTTCAAATGCAATGGAAAAAACTTTTGGTAAAAAAACTGTGTTTATTAGAGAAGGCGGGTCTATCCCGATTGTTTCTGAATTCTCAAAAAATTTAAAAGCACCGGTGGTTCTAATGGGTCTTGGATTAAATTCGGAAAATCTCCATTCTCCTAATGAACATTTTAACCTGAATCATTTTGAACTTGGAATTATAAGTTCAGCCAATTTTTTGAAAGAGTATTCTTTATAATTGAATTAAACAGCATATACCCGGCTGTTTCATATAAATATATTTTTTTTATAAATTTATCCGGCTAACTTTCGATAATAATAGTTTCAACCCGGGATATTTTTATATCTTTGAAGATTTAATAAACTCTTTAGCATAAAAACCAAAATGTTTTTAAATTGAAAAATCAATAGTATTTTTTTTATTTTTGTTCAGCAAATATGTAAGGAACATTTAATGATTGAATTGGAAGAAAAATCATCTCCGTTGACAGAGTATTATGAATCTTTAGGATATAAATCTCAGGTTATAAACGGAAGAAAAATTATAAAAAATTTCAACATGACAGAAATTGAAATGGATTCTCTGTATGATGGAGTCGGATTAAGAGATATTTCACATTACGGAATCTTAGAATTAAAAGGAAATGACTCGCTCGATTTTCTGCATAGAATAACAACGAATTCGATTAAGGACCTTCCGAAAGAAGGGATTGAGAACACAATATTTACATCTGAAAAAGGACGCATTATAGACTTTACTACCGTAATTAATTTTGAAGATTATCAGTTATTAGTCGGGAGCCCGGAGAATCAGTCCATGGTTTACAGCTGGATTGAAAAATACATTATTGCAGATGATGTGAAAGTAACCGATGTTAAAGGGAAATATACCGTCCTGGAATTAATCGGTCCTCAGGCAGATTCTTTTGTAACTTTAATTTGCGGTAATATAGTAAATGCTATTAAACCTGATTCATTTAAAGTGATTAACGCTGACGGGATGATATTTTTCCTGCTGAAAATTCTTGATAGAAATGAAAAAATAAGATTCTGGTTAATTGCAAATATTGAAAATGGCCAGCAGCTTGTGAAGTATATGATTGAAAATAAAGGAATATTCAATTTTAGTTTGATTGGTGATGATGCTTATAATATTTATAGGATTGAACATGGAATACCGGCTGCACCAAATGAAATTAATTTCGAGCATAACCCTCACGAAGCAAGACTGTTAAATGCCGTCGATTTTAATAAAGGATGTTATATCGGTCAGGAAGTTATAGCTCGTCTGGATACATATGACAAAGTTAAAAGATATTTATCAGGAATAATTTTTTCGGGTGCTATAGAGCAAAATGAAAAATACTTACTGTTTGATGAAAATGATATCGAGGCCGGAATCGTTACTTCTACATGTTATTCATTGAAATTAAAAAATTATATAGGACTTGCATATATTAAAAGAGATTATATGCAGGAAGAAACCGTTTTAACAGCTAAAAGTGAGTCAGGAAATTCTGTAGAAATTTCAGTTAAAACTCTGCCTTTCAGGAGATGAAGATCTATACTAAAACCGGTGATAAAGGGGAAACCGGATTATTCGGAGGGACCAGAATCTCAAAAAATTCACCAAGAATTGAAGCTTATGGTACGGTAGATGAACTAAATTCGTTTATCGGTTTAGCCATAACTGAAGTACAAGATAATTCGGTAAAGTCTCTTTTGAAATAAAATTCAAAACCGGCTTTTTATAGTTGGAAGTGATCTTGCTGCGCCAAAATCTGCTGAGGATCAAAAGAAAAATATTTTAAGAATACCGGCGGAATTTTATGAAGAAATAGAAAAATCAATCGATTTTTTTGAAGAAAAACTTGACGAATTAAAGAATTTTATTATCCCGGGAGGTTCTAAATCCGCTTCGCTTCTGCATATTTGCCGTACAATTGCACGCCGGGCGGAAAGAAGAGTTGTTTCATTGAATTCTTTGGAACAAATTAACGGAAATATAGTTATATTCCTTAATCGTTTATCGGATTTGTTTTTTGTTCTTTCACGTTATGAAAATAAAATCTCAAATCATCCCGATGTAGTTTGGGAAAGCCAAAAATCTCAGCCAAAAGCTGATTAGAAAAATCAAAATTTAAAAAATCTGTTATTAAATATTTTTGACTTTTGACCTTTTAACCGGGGGTGACTCTGGTTTCGACGGGGTTGAAGAGGCATTGAGCTGCACACCGTGTTCCCCGGACACACGTTAAAAATTTGGGAATAAAATAATAACTGGCGAATATAACTACGCCTTAGCTGCTTAAGAAATAAAGCAGCCGTTCTGTAAGTCTTCTCGTACCGGGATTTATAAGAACGCCGTTTAGGTGCGATAGCCGATTCCATTGCCTGTGCGGATGAAGCGAAACTTAAGCAGGCAGGCTTAAAGCGATCCTTGTCTGGTTGGTAACTTTAAGTTAAAATAAAAACAGACTATGTGTGTAGATGTTCTTTGGATCTTAACTTCGGACGCGGGTTCGACTCCCGCCACCTCCACTATTTAACTCTAAATATTATTTAGAGCTTCTTCTCTTGATGTATACATTTCGAAAGTCCTGTCAAGGCTAATCTGCTGAATAAATGTATGAAGTGAAGCTTTGAATCCTATCAGCCCGAATTTTCCGTTTAATTCAATTGTCTTCTTTAAATTGATTACTAAAGCTCCAAGAAAAGTTGAATCAATATATTCCACACCGTACATTTCAATTAAAAGTTTATTCCAGCCGTTTAATATCGCATCGGAAAGTATTTTGTTCAATCCCCCTGCTTCTTCAATTGTAGCTCTTTTTAAATTAATAGTAACAATAAAAACATCATTTATCGTCTCAGTAGAAAAATCAGATTGATTATCCATAAATTAATATTGTAGTAATTGAGACAGAATATAAATTAGTTTGTATAATTACCCCAGCCCTCAAATTACCCTATTTCTTTTAATATTAGCGTGGAATAAAAATAATAAAAATTTATTAGAAAAATAAATCCAATATTTCCCGATAAATATTTATTACTGGTAATACTTTTAATTGGTGATGTTCTATTATTGATTGTTTAATGTTGGAAGCACTTATATAATCTCATTCTTCTGGTTGAAATATGATGATCCCTGACGCGGGATATTTTATTATCTTTTCATGACTGGTTTTTTTTGAATACCCCATGCCGGTCAAATTCAAAATGATAAAGTTTTGCTACTTCTATTTCGAATTTTTCGAACCAACTTAAGTTATAAACTGCAACTGCAGCTAATGCACCTACGGCGGGACCAATCCAATATATCCACCATGCCTGCCAATATCCGGATATAACTGCCGGGCCGAGAGTTCTCGCTGGATTTGTGCTGGTTCCCGATATTGGTGCTTCGGCAAATACCATGACTGCGTAAAGTACCGGGAAAATCAAGGGTGTATAGTTTCTTAATTTTTTATTTCCGACAAATATAAATAGCAGAAAAACCATCGTAAATGTAGTTGAGAATTCTCCCAGTAATGCTGCATAAACAGTGTATCCATCTCCCGGGAAAGTCGCACCATATTGAATTGAGCTTCCCGTTTTCGCCCACCAAAGCAGGGGCAGTGCTCCGAAAATGGCACCGGTCAATTGGGAAAAAATATAACCGGCTGCATGTGAGATAGTGATTTTTCCCTGTATCCAGAATGCAAGCGTAACAACAGGATTAATATGAGCTCCGCTTTCTTTGCCAATCCAGGATACGGCAATTAATGCACCGGTCGAGCCAAATAAAAAACCGGTAATTAACCGCCTTATACCGTCATCCGGAATTAAATTCAGCATGAAACTATCTTTTCCAAAATCAATAATTACAAAAGAGAGACCTACTAAAACAAGTAATGCTGTTCCAATAAATTCAGATGCGAATAATGTCCATGGTATTTTTGCTGATTTACTATTCAAATTTTCTATTGTCTCTATTTTTTTTAATGAAATTAATATTTCAAATTAGGTATTATTAAATTAACAATTAATTATTTCACAGAATGTCAGTAATGTCAAAGGAATAAAATGAGAATAGGGATTCTAAGCAGTCATTTTTCTTTTCCTTCAATTAATTATCTTATGATGAATAAACTAGCTGCAGGGTTTGCTGTCCCGGATTTAAATAATCCGGGCATCCGGAATATTAAATTAATATCTGAAACTTTTAATACAGAGTTTAACATTCTGCATAGGAATAGTTTATCTGAAGATATTATTAATTGGCTCTCAAAAATTAAAGCTGATATTGTTTATATTTTTTCCTTTCCGTATATAATTCCCGAAAAAATTCTTGCAGTTCCACGGTTTGGTTTTATTAATTTTCATCCGAGTATTCTGCCGGCATACCGCGGCCCCGCCCCCCTTTTTTGGCAGCTTAAGAACGGAGAAAATGAAACTGGAATTACCGCTTATAAAATTGACAAAGATTTTGATACCGGTCCGGTAATTCATATAGAAAAAGAACAAATAAACTTGTTGGATACATATGGTTCTTTAAGTATAAAATTGGCGGATACATTGCTCAAATCCGTAACAAAGGTAACAACCATGTTAAACAATCTTGAATCTGTTAATCTCAAATATTTTATACAGGATGAGGAAAGATCCTCCTACTTTGGGAATCCAAAGAGAAAAGATTTAATCATTGATTGGGAAAAGCAAAATGCAGTATCAATATATAATTTAGTAAGAGCTTCGAACCCGGAATATCAGGGGATCGTTACTTTTTACAAAAATCAGCCGGTAAGATTATTGCAGGTTTCCATTCAGCAATCCGATTCAATTGGTGAACCGGGGATTATTACCGATTCCGCAAATGGAATAAATGTAATAACAACAGATCACAAAATAGTCTCAATCGATATTATATATGCAAACGAAGGATACTTCACAGCTCAAAATTTCCGGGTGCTGTTTAATGTTAAGGCAGGAGAAAAGTTCGGTAAAAATAATTAAACCGGATTTGTATCTGATTTGATGATAATTTTTGTCTTTAACAGTCATAAAAACCGGTTATCAGTATATAAAAAATTATCGTTTTTTTGAATTTCTATATTCACATTTCAATCTGCATAAAAATTCACAAACAATTTTATCAATTGATATTTAACACAGCAGCTTCGTGAATAGTTTGTCAAAATAAACTCTCTTTTGGAAAATTGATTTTAATCAACGTGAATTGAATTCGCTTCATTATTTTTAAAATGAATTAGCGGAAAGAAAATATGAAATTGGAAAATATTGGTGAAGATGAAAGAAAAAAAATAAAAGAAAGAAAATTCCCGGCATGGATAAATCCAATGCTGGCGAAATTAACTCATAATTATTTCTCTGATAAGAATTGGATATATGAAAAGAAACTTGACGGAGAAAGATGTTTAGTCTTTAAAGAGGGGAAAAAGATCAAAATAATGTCCCGGAAAAAGAATTAAACCATGTCTACCCTGAAATAGTGGAAGCATTTAATAAACAAAAGCCGAAGAATTTTATTGTTGATGGTGAAATTGTAGCCTTTAAAGGTAAAGTTACAAGTTTTTCAAGACTCCAAAACAGGAAGCACCTGGCTACTGAAAAAGAAGCTGGAGAGAGCAATGTTCCGTTTTTTTTTATTTATTCGATATACTTTATTTTGATAAATATGATTTAACCGGGCTTACATTACGTGAACGTAAATCAATATTAAAGAGCTCAATTACATTCGAGGATCCCGTTCGATATCTAATTTACCGAAATGAAGAAGGAAAAGAATATTTTAATCAAGCATGCAAAAAAAATGGGAAGGTTTAATTGCTAAAAAAGCTGATCGTGAATACAAGTCTGGCAGAGCAAGTGATTGGTTAAAATTTAAGTGTTCTAAACGGCAGGAGTTTATAATCATCGGTTATTCTGATCCGAAAGGAGAGAGAATAGGGTTTGGTGCTTTACTAATTGGCTATTATGAAAAAGATAAATTAAAATATGCAGGAAAAGTTGGGACGGGTTTCGAAGATGATATGCTAAAATTCTTAAGCAGAAAATTAACTTCAATTGAAAGAAAAACTTCTCCATTAAAAGAAGAAGTAAAAGAAAAAAATGTACATTGGGTAAAGCCGGAACTAGTAGGTGAAGTTGGATATACTGAGTGGACCGGAGATGGGAAATTAAGGCATCCCAGGTTTTTAGGATTAAGACGAAACAAAAATCCTGATAAAGTAATCAGGGAAGATAAAGGATAAGATTATGGGTAAAATGAATTTCGGCAGGTATTCTTTTAACATCTCACATGAAGAAAAAATTTTTTTCCCGAAAAGTAAAATTACAAAAGGCGGATTGATAAACTATTATAATAATATTGCAGAAATAATGCTGCCGCATATTCAGGATCGTCCGGTATCTATGTTAAGACTACCCGACGGAATCAAAGGAGAATCCTTTTTCCAGAAAGAAGCTTCAGACTATTTTCCCGGATGGATCAAAACAAAAAAAATAAAGAAACAGGGAGGGAGTGTTCATCATGTTATCTGCAATAATAAAGCAACTTTGGTTTACCTTGCAAACCAGGCTTGTATAACACCGCATGTTTGGTTAAGTAAGATTAATAAACTTAATTATCCCGACCGGTTAATTTTTGATTTAGATCCCTCAGGAGAAAATTTTAACTTCAGTAAAGTAAAATCTTCAGCAGAAATCTTTTATAAATTTTTGAGCGAAGAATTAAAACTTAATACTTTTTTAATGACAACAGGTTCAAGAGGTTTGCATGTGGTTATTCCAATCTATGCTAATGATGATTTCGATAATGTAAGAGGATTTGGCCGGAATATAACAAAAATTATTGCTGAAAGGCACCCGAAAGAGTTGACAATAGAAGTAAGGAAGAATAAAAGAAAGGGAAGAATATTTTTAGATACTGCAAGAAATGGATATGCACAAACAGCAGTTCCGCCTTATTCCATAAGACCCAGAGAAAATGCTCCGGTCGCAGCTCCAATAGATTGGGATGAACTATCAAATAAGAAACTTGATTCTCAAAGCTACAATATTAAAAACATCTTTAAAAGATTAGATAAGATCCGCGATCCATGGAAAGATATAAATCAAAATAAAAATAGTCTGAAAAAAGCGGGTAAAATTCTAAATGATATTATGAAAGATGAATTAAGATAAATGAATTCTCTAATTAATGATAAGGCAGCACAGAGTTGTTCTCTGTGCCGCATAAACTTTAAATCACTTTATTGTAATTTGAAAGTAATTGGAATTGTCATCCGCACTTTTACTGGTTTTCCTCTTTGTCTTCCGGGAATAAATTTAGTCTGCTTAACTGCATCTAGTGCAATTTTATCTAATTGAGGGAAAAGAGATTTTGCTATTTGGGCATCTATTACATTTCCATTTTTATCTATTACCGCTAATACAATAACCTTTCCCTGGATGTCGGCTTTCATTGCCAGGTCAGTATAATGTATTTTACTTTGTATTGCTTGTAGACCTCCAATTGGTTGAGGTAAATCCTCTACAACTACAAAAATATCATTTTCATTTTCAATCGTTTTGTGAACTTCTACTCTTTCAGGAGGTTTATCTGCATTAGCATCAACAAATAGATCAGTTGACTCAAATTCGATATCCTTAATTTCGGGGTCCATTGAAATTTGAGGGATTACAGGTCTTGCTTTAGGAGGCGGTTCTGTTTGTTTAGTGGGCTCAACATATGCAGATATAATTAAATCCTGGCCTGGTTCAACATATTTTATTACTTCATTTTTTTGTGGTGAATATTTGAAAGCGGCAATTAAAAAAATAAGCGCAATTATTATACTTACTTCCAAATTGCGATTATATTTTCCCCTTAAATCGGCTTTTGAAGTTTTATAAAGCGGCATGATTCCTCCTTTAATGTTTAACTATCCTCCTTGGGAATGAGTATGGATATTATACTTAAAGAGAGGATTATAGTTCCTGGGAACTGATAAATTTTACCAGCCGCCTCCGCCGCCGCCTCCGCCGCCGCCTCCGGAAGAACCGCCGCCGCCCGAGCTTGACCCCGGAGCAGTTGATGATGAAGAGATTGCATTTGAAAATGAATCGCAAAATGATGATGTAAATCCATCTGTGGAGAAATTATTCCAGTTTGATCCCGAATACCAGACAGGATGATAAGTGCTTTTTACGACACTGCTTGTATTAATAATAGATGCAAACTGCAAAGCCCAATCATTTTCAACATCAAGGGCCAAAGCATATGGTAAGTATTTCTCAAACAACCGGGGAGTTCTTTCTGGAGAGTTAATTATGTTCAGTCTTTCTTTCTCGGCTGCAGAAAGATACATTTTAAATCCTTCGATCTTATCGAGTAGCTTCCTTCCTGCCAGTGTTGGTGCTTTCAATAAATGATAGAATAAAATATTTATAAAAACCAGGGCTGCCAAAATGATTGGTGTTAAATAAGAGCTTTGAGTGGATAGGAAATATATACCGGCTAATTCTCCTAAAAAGAATGGAATAGCAAAACCTGTTATAAACAATGCTCCGACAATTCCCGACACTTTAATTTTGCCTCTGCCGGCAACTCCCACCCAGGCTTTATATACAGTAATTATCAGGAATACAACACCGATGCTCCAGAGACTCAGCCAGATTGTAATAAACATTTGGTCCGATGAACCAAGCATCCCCATAATGGCAATAAATATTATTGATAATACTGCTCCTGCTATAAATTCTTTCTTATTATTTAAAAAATAAATTTTTTCATAACTGTTTTTTAATGCCTTTTTTAATTCGTTTATTGAAGCACTTAATATTGTATGATTTTTTTGATCGAGTTCCAGAATAGACTGTTCCTTTCCAGATTGTTCTGTAGTATTTTGCGGCAATCTTCTTACAAGTCTGGATGAGATTGTATTAACAGCTTTTTTTAAAAATGAATTTCCTAATGGTATTTTGTCTTCGATTTGATTAAGAACCTTTTCATAATCTATCGTTGAACCATTTGATTTAAAGATCAGTTTTGATGCAATCTTTTTCTCCTCTGTAGTTAATATCTCTTCACTGGCTTTTTCTCTGATAAGAATGAATTTTCCATCATCCTCTTTAATTGATAAATATCCTTTTACTGCCATATTAATAATGGAAGCAGCAAAAGTTTTATTATCGTAACCCATTCGTTTAATATAACGCATTGCGGCGGGTGAGAAATTATCAGGCGGAACATACTGGGGAATTATAGTCCCTTTCTCCGGATCTTTCCCTACTTTTTTCCAGATTAGCAGATAATAAATAAATACAATAAAGAAACCGATTATCCCAATAAGAAGATTTAAATTATCCGAAATAAAAAATCCTAATTTAACTTCGGCTGCAGGCTCTTTCACATAACCTTTCGGCCATTCCACAACAATAGTTAATCCTTCCCTTGGACCCAGTATTCTTTCTGTATAAAATTCAGCAGTGCTTATACTTATTGAATTATTATAATCATTTCCTCTTGAACCGAAGGAGCCGGTAAAGGCCAAACATTTAATTTTATCCGATGATATATTAGGAGGTAAATGAACTATTGCCGAGATCTTTTCGATATTAAAAGCCCATCCGTTTCCTGTAACATTCCAGTATAACTCATCATGATCCTTAAAAAATCCTATCTGCCGGTTTGTTTTATATTTAATAGTATATGTATGAATGCCATATTTTAAGTAGTAATTTTTATTCCCGATATAAATTCTTTTTCCATCCGATAAATCTTCTATTCTAAAATTATCAGGTTTGCCGTCTCTTAAAATTTCCTTAACCGTAAAATCCACTATATAATTATTTCCATAAGTGTCTTTATAATGTGTCGGAAAATCTCTAAAGATCCCGTGCTTTATCAGATCTCCTTGAGTTAGGATGGTTATTGTTTCAGTGACAAGCATTGAAGCATCGGGTTCTACTGTAATATCACTATTAAAAGATAAAATTCTTTCCTGACTTAATAAAAAAGATTGGAACAATAAAAGGAACAAAATAATTTTTAATGGTGATAATAAATTTAAGTTAGGCAAACTTAACCTCCTGAATTTCTTTTTCCGAAACCAGGGTTATTTCAAAAAATTGCTCTTGCTTGAACTTACAAACAGCAGCTATAACATTACTAGGAATTGATTCAACGCTGATGTTGTAATTACGGACAGTGCCGTTATAGTATCTCCTGGCATACTGTATTTGTTCTTCTATTTCAGATAATTGCTTTTGCAGATCAAGAAAATTCTGGCTGGCTTTTAAGTCTGGGTAACCTTCAGCCACTGCAAAAAGATTTTTAAGCATTCCCGATAATTCGGATTCGGTTTTTGCTTTTTCTCCTATGTTATTCAGTTTGATTGTCCGGCTTCTAAGGTTAGCAATTTTTTCAAAAAGATTTTTTTCATGTGAAGAATAGCCTTTAACTGTTTCAACAAGGTTCGGTATTAAATTATAACGCCGTTTAAGTTGAACATCAATACCGCTCCAGGCTTCTTTAATTAAATTTTTTTCTTTAATGAAAGAATTATAAGTAACTATAGCCCAAACGATAAAAAAGATGACAAATGAAGCAGAAATCAGGAATAGCGGCATTAATTTTCTCCGGTTTAGTTTTTATACAAAAACAAAATATATGCCATGAAAATATAAAAAGTATTACATGATAAATTAATAATTATTCTTATTATTAAAAGAAAAATCGTTAGCTACTGAATTTTTTACATGATGGGGATAATTAATCTGTAACAATTAAATGTGGTTTCTGATGATATCCTATTTAGAAAAGAGAGACCCGATTTTATTTTAAAATCGGGCCCGTTATAAATTGATCAGGAATTAATTTATCAGTTTTGTCTGCCATATTCGCTTAGTGCCATTTCCTGTAAATTTTCCTTCATTTCTCTTGGAAGAATTACATTCTCGTAAAATTTACCATCCTTACCTCTTTCGTCCGGTGATGAAATAAACAATCCTTTTGTTCCATCAACAACACGAAAACCTTTAATAATAATTCCGTCCTGAGTTTGTACGTCAAAAAATGCCAAGGTTTTGCTGGAACTATTATGAAGTGCATTCATTCGAACAATTTTCATTTTGAACCTCCCTTTTTTGTTTTTTGAAATACCCGTCTACTTACAGGTATAAATTGTATAACTAATTAATTATTAATGAAAATATTATAGTAAATAAATCCGGATTGGAAATACATCCGTGGCTCTATTTTGTTTTGGCCAGGTAAAAGGATAAAAGTTATCCTTAAATATTTCCGGAGATATAATGGCTCGAATAAGCTACGAATTGAACAGTAAAGGGTTTTGCCCTTAAAAGACCCCTAGGGTAAAAAATTTACTTTTCAAGGTAAGTCATACAAACAAAAAAAACAAGTAAATTTGAAAAAAAATTATTTTTTTTTCTGATGCAATTTTTAGTAGTAACTAAAATATTTATTTTATTTCTACTCTTATTCCTTCCGAATGACTGGAAAATTCGGGAGCATACATAGACTGAATTGAAGTAATACCGTTTGAAAAATTTCCTTTATAAGTTGCTCTCAGTTCATATTCAAAAACATATGTGCCTTTAGGCAGATAGTTAATAAAGAAATTTGTTGCTGCATCTTTTGTGCTTTCGTAATACCACAGACCATCCTGGTATTTACTCTGAGATAATACACTAACCGGTTCAAAACCCGCTGCTCGCATGTCTTTTAAATGAACAAATTCCATATCACGATCAACTCTTATTTCAATTCTTACTTTTATTAAATCTCCAGGGACTAATCTTGTATTTTCAGCTACCGGAGAAATTTTAGGTCCGGTAGAAGTATTCTGCTGCAGAAATAATTTTTTATTTATATTTAATTCTGTTTCTGAAGATGTAATTTTATCAAGCTGTTCAAAATATTGCCAGTACAATGAACCCCATGCTACAACTTTATTATTATTTGTAACAGTTACTTCACCCATGACTGGATTGATTTGCTCACCATTCCATGAAGTCCTGAAATAACCGGTTCCCGCTTCAGGTTTGTTTGTACCTTCCAACTTATTTTGATCAACAACCTGGTTACCTATTTTTATTGTAGCTGGTTTATTTTCGGAAAGCCAGTCGGTACCTCTTAACAAAAGTGCATAACAGGCATCAGCGGTTGCTTTGGTTGTCTTCCAATCCTGAACTTGTTTCTGCTTGAGAAGCCAGATTTTCATTTCATCGACTGATTTTTCATCATGGGCAATTTCATCAAATGCCTCAATTAATAATGATTGTGTTTCGATAGGAGCCTGATACCAGTACCAGCCGTTTTCCAGCTTAAAGTACATGCCCGTATCATTATTATAAACGGCATTTTCATTTAGTGATTTTATTATTGCATCAGCCGTTTTTGTATCGTTTAATCTAAATAAAGCTAATGCAATCATTCCCTGCATATATTTATTATTTGAAAGCCAATAAGTTTGTGCCTGGTTTTTCCAGTAATTAAAGGCGGTTTTAAAATTAGCCGGTACAGGTAAATCCATAAAATATGTTCTGGCATATAAATATTGAATTTGAATATAGCTTATATTCTTTTGTGATAAATCAACTTTATGCTCTAAAAGATTTTGATAATCTTCGTCCATTTTTATATCTAAATAATTAACTCCCTTTTTAATCATATTCCAGGTGAAATTATTACTGCGAACATTTGTTACTCCAAGCTTATCAAGATGTCCCATACCTGCTATAATATACTGAGTTATATACCTGTTTTCAGGCATACCCGGAAACCAGGGCCATCCGCCGTTTTCAAGCTGATTATCACGAAGCTTTTGTTCAGCTGCTGATAGTTCGCTTGACATTTTTGAAATGTCAAAAAGTAAACCTACACGTTTTTTCCGTTCTGTTTCGCTCTGTGAATTCAAAACCCATGGAGTTTCTTCCAGCAGAATATTTTTTAGGTCCTGGTTTTTCTCCAGATTTGAAAGAAGAGCCTTCTTATCAATATTTTTCCAGCTTTCAAATACAGCTTTAATTCCGGGGTTTGAATTTGCAATATGCGCAGCAATACTATTTGCATAAAACCTGCTGAAAATTTGCTCGGAACACTCATAAGGATACTCCATCAAATAGGGGAGTGCCTGAATTGCATACCAGGCAGGGTTTGAAGTAAACTCAAGTGTTAGTTTGTAATTTTTTAGGGTCGTGGATTTATTATATTTTAATTTGTCAAAAACAAATGTCCTGGTTGTCATTCCTTTAACCGGGAGAGGTAAAGACTCGGTAACAAGCATTCTGTTTGGTAAAACAGGTAAAGCATTCTCTTCACCGTCTGAAAAATTATCTGTCTTGGCAAGGACTTTATAAGTTATCGCATCAGCCACCCCAACAGGTATATGTAGCTTCCAGCTCAAACCGGTACTCTGGTTTTTATTTATTCTGAATTTTATTACTGAACTATCATTTCCAAATAGACTATCAACCGGTTTCATAGTGAAGGAATTATATAATTTAAGAGTTGCTGAACCGGATAAGTCATTCTCCGAAAGGTTAGAAACTTTTGCTGTGAAATAAATTGTATCACCTTCCCTGAAGAAACGCGGGGGATTCGACTGAACCATCAATTCTTTTTGAGTAACAGTTTCTTTAGTTAAAAAACCGTATTTTAAATCTTTTGTATGGGCAAAAGCCATGAATTTCCAGCGGGTTAATGCTTCCGGGGCAGTAAAAGAAATTATGATTTCACCATTTTCATCTGTTTTAAGATGAGGATAAAAGAAAGCTGTTTCACCTAAATTTTTTCTTGCAGATATATTTTGAAAACCGGCATTTTGACTTTTCTCTTTTTCTTCTGCGGTTCCGCTTAAACTAATATCTTGCTTTACTCCATCTTTATCTGCTTCCATTGCCAGGAATTCAGCTTGCTGCGGAGCTTCTATTTTCGAAGAATTTACTGCAGATTTGTAAACAACGCCTGGCGAACGGGCATATCCATAGCTGAAAAAATTAAATCCAAAATAATTAAGATGATCATAGGACATAGAAGGAAATGAAATATATTGGTTCCAGTTTTGCTCATACAAGCGGGAATTAATTTGTGTAAAGGAATTCCCCGGGCTCCATATTCTCCGGCTGTAAGTATAAATTGGATAAATATTTAAACTCCAGTTATTAGCTGCGAAAGCATCTAATGAGGCATCATACATGGAAGCAAGCAATTCTGCTGCTTCCTTTTCACCTTTTGGTCCGGATATCTTAATATTCCATTCTTCCTTTTCACCGGGTGTTATTTTATCTCTGAATGTTTCTGTAGAAATATTTAGATGTTTATTTGTCCACGGCACATTAATTATTATGCTTTTATTGAAATTTTCATTATTTACAGTTGAAATAAAATTAGCAATCAGATTTCCCCTGTATTCTTCTTTTACCGGTATCTCAATTTTTTTCTGTTCATTATTAAGAGTTAACCATTTTGAGAGTATTGTTTTGCCGTCATATTCAAGTTCATATAAAACTTTGACATTTTCTTCTGCCGATCCTATTAACAATCCGGCAGTTTCTCCCGGCTCCGCTGAAGTTTTTAATTCTGCAAACCAGTTTGCTTTATTTAGAGGTATATTATCCGAAGAGGGATTAAAAAGTGTAAAATATTTTTTTATTTCGATTGGAGTGCCGTTTTTATCTTTGGTATTTATCGTTAATACATAAGCGCCTGCATGCCAGTGCTTTACTTCATTATTAATATTTAACATTGAACTGTCTGTAGTTATGAATGAAATATTATAGACTTCTTTCCCGTTTTTCCAGTTATAAATTTTGTCTTCGTCATTATATATATCGTGGGGAAATAATTTATAAAATTCTTCTTCAGATAAAATGAATTCATCCGGTTTTTCCCACATTCTTTTTCTAAAGATTCTTTTAGGTTCAATCAGCTTGTAGATTTTAACATTAAACTTGGCCGGCTGGAATTCTCCGCTGAGGTTTGTACTGGTAATTCTGTAAGGATTTGTATCAAGTTTGTTAATAGTTTCGGGAATTTGGATGTCCGCCTTCAAAGAAATGTATCCGGCGCTTACTGCAGTCTGAGCACTATGGGTTTCACCTGTAATATCAACTACATCTACATAAACTGTATAGTTAAAAATTGTATTATCTTTTTTTGAATAAGAAAGATCCTGAACTAACTGAAAATCAAAATTAAATTCTCCATTATTATTGGTTTTTACAGCTCCGTTTGTTATTTCCATATCCGGTTTACTATGTCCCCAATACCACCAGTAATAAGGAACGATAGTTCTTCTAACTACCCTGTATTTAACAGTTGCATTATCCAGGTTAACTCCCGAATATGTTTTTGCATATCCCGATATATTTACAGTGTCATTTAGTGAATAATCACCTTTGATATTATTTAAATTAACTTCAAATTGGGGACGTTTATATTCTTCAACCCTGAATGATTGCACACCTGATTCGTTTCTTATCGTCATTATTCCCGTTAATACTCCCGATGGAGCAATGAATTTACCATCAAATGAACCGTAATCGTTTGTCCTTAAATTAAGCTCTGAAATTTTCTGATTATTAACATCATATAATGCAACAGTTGTAGCTGTATTTGTCTTGATGTGATTTTCTTTTTTGCCGTCGGTTTCAATCATCAATCCTTTAAAGAAAATAGTTTGTCCGGGGCGGTAAATTGCCCTGTCTAAGAAGAAAAATGTTTTTGTTACTGTTCTGTTATTATAATTATAGTAATAAGGATAAATATTTTGAGATCTGAACCTGTCATTCTTTTTTTGCAGCAGAACCTGGAGATTATAAAGTCTTTCCGGGCGTTTAATTTCCCACAGACCGTTTTTATCTGTATGTCCCGATTGAATTAAATCTGTAACATACCTGCTGTTTTTCCCGTCATATCTTTGCTGGAATAAACTAATATCAGCCTCCGGAACAGGATCTCCCGATTTCCTATCCTGGACGAGAAAGCGAATTTTATTATCACTGTATGAATAGTTATAACTTAGATTTGTTGCCCATGAATAACCATATGCAACAGCATTTTTATCGTATTCGAAATTTTTATCAGTTCCGGCAAGAATTAAATAATGTCCCGCTTTTAATTCCGGGATAGGTACTTCAACCGAATGCTGCTGAAAGTCTTTTTCATCAGGAAGATTTGTATTCCACTCCTTAATAAATTTTTGATCTCGAAAATAATCCGCCAGAGTTTTATTAATTAATTTTTCTGATTTATCTTCTTTTGATTTATCCCAGGGAATTATCCGAAAATAAACTTTGCCAACATTAGTATATTTAATAAATGCCCGGAAAGGTTGGTCGGCCAGGTTAGCATATTCAACTTTAAAATCCAGGTCTTTATGCAGGATTTGGGTTTTTAATGCTTCGCAAGCCCGGGCACCTGTTGTACCGGGAAATTTTTTAATTGCAGCTTCACAAATATCATATGCCTTCTTCTTATCCCATTTGTGTAGCGAATTAGTTTCAGGATTATATTGTTCCCCTTTTTCCCAATAGTAATTGGCCTTATTATATAATATTATAGAAGAAAATGGGATTATTGAATATTCCGGCTCCATTTCATTTAAAGCTTTAAGATATAGACTATCTTTATATTCGATAACACTGTTACTCTTCATGAAATTTAATCTTTTAAGATCTATATCTATTAAAGGAGCTTTTTCCGGATCATTTATATGAAATGAAATTAGTTCCTGAAATAATTTTGCGGCGAGATATTTTAATGAAAGGGAATCATCCGATTTAAAATTAAGTTTTATAAATTTTTTTGCAGTTGAAAAAATACCGGGATCTTTTAACTCAAATTTATAAACCGGTTCTGTAACCGATGCTTCTTCATTCATATAAAAATCCAGAGCGCGGTTTGCAAGTAAATCAAATAAGGTAGGACGTAAATAAGTTCTATTCTTATATTCTACCAGTATGTCTTTAATGGAGGAAACAGGAATGTTTTTTAGACTATCTTCACTTACCAAAGAGGAATGATATAATTTTATAATTTCCTTTAAAAGCCGTGTGAGATCCCATGTTTCAAAATCATTATTGTCAAAATTAATTGTCTCTGTCCGGTTAATAAACCTATACCGGTTTTGCTGATAATACTGCAAGTAAGCTTCGGCAAGAATTGACTGCAGAATAGGTTTTGCAGGCAATGATAATGAATCAATACTGTTTTTAATCTGGCTGATAACTTTTTTATTACTGTTTTCTTCGGTATAGTTAATATATTTTAGTTTGTAAATTAAAGCCTTTATTATTTGGGGGGAATTGTTTTCTTCTTTTGCATTTTGATAAATCTGTTCAACAATAGTTAAAGCAGAACGTGTAAGACCTGCTCTCTCAAGCGAGTCAACTTTGCTCCATGATTCCTTATTACCCCGATAACTATCTAACTTAATATCAATTTTGCTAATATCTTTTTGAGGTGGTGAAATAATAGTAGTAAAGGATAAAAAAGATAATACAGACAGAAAGCAAAGTAAGATTAGCATTTTGGTCTTCATAGAAACCCCTATTTTATGTAAAAATTTTTTATGTACCCTTTTCTATAAATCTTTAAAGATACCGGTGTCATTTTCCTTGATGGTATTTAACAAAAGGATTTTCATTTAGTTCCTATACAGCCGGAATATCTTTGTATAAAATTCATTTATATCAGCTTTTTATGCTTTTTTATTCCGTTTTTTTAGATATTTTCAATGTTGTCTTTTTGACAGTTGCCAAAAATAATCATACTGAGATAGAAAATTACTAAAATGAATAATTTTCCCGAAGAATTACTTAAATATTTAGATGATTCAAAAAAGCATTTATCATTAAAAGCCATTTCACAATTCGTTAACTCCAATAATGATTTAAATGAAAATGAAATAAAGTTTTTTGAAGAACATTTAAGTGAATGCAAAATTTGCAAAGAAAATCTTTACAGAATTTTTGATGAAGAAATTAGTGAAGGAAAAACCACTTATCAAGTAGATGTAAACTTATCAACAAAAAATCATATAAATTTTACAGATGCTGAAAAAAATATTGAAGGTATATTAAGTAAAGAAGATGAACTTTATTATTTAACTTTTATTAATCTTCCTCATTACCTGATGAGGCAGAATCTTCGTTTAAAATTTCCCGGGAATGATTTAGTTGTAAGGATCGTTTCTTCAGAATTAAACAGAAAATATAAAGTTATTACAGGCGGTGAAATAAATTTTAGAAACGAATTTGAAGTGCTCTTGGATGTAAGAATAAGAAAAAATAAAAATTCCGGTTTCTCCAAAAAGAAATACAGGTTTTTATACATATTTGCGGCAGCAGTTTTAATCGGAGCAACAATTTATCTTCTGATAGCAAAACCTGAGCAGCCTAAAGAAACAAGTTCAACTGAAATTGAAAAACCGGATACTGAAATGCTGTTTGATTCTGTTCCTGTGCAAACAGATACCGTTCAGAAGCAGGATATAACAAAACCTGAGGAACAGGAAAAACAGTCGGCAGAAAAGATAAATCCGCAATCGCTTGTAAAAATCCCTCCCCAATTTAAAAACAATTCTTATCTGGAGCGTTTAGTGGATAAGTATAAAGACAATGGGATTATTATAAATCCGGCAATCGGGGATACTTTGAAAAAACAAATAAATTTTAAATGGAGTCCCCTGGAAGCGGATGAATATGATATGATTATTGTGAATAATAAAAACGAGGAAATATGGGGTAAGACTCTTGCAGATCCGCGTGTAACTGTTTACCAGAAATTGGACCCGGGTATATATTACTGGAAAATAACTGTCAAAGGAAAACTACAGTCCGTCGGAAAGTTTTATGTAGAATAGTAGTTTTATAACACCATTTTTATATTAGAATTTTTCCCCAGCTTTTGATAAATAAGATCACGGACAACCTCGGAGGGGACTTCCACTTTGAAATTCAGGCTGAAATAATTGCTGTTCCGGCTGATATTCGAAGGTGTAACATCATATTTCAAACCGCTTGATGCATCTTCAATTGCTTCCAGAATTTTTTCTACATTTTTACCAATTACTTTGTAAGACCATTCGCACGGATATTCAATTTCCGGCCTTTGTTTGTTGTTTGAATCTAAAATCATATTAAATTTTTATTAGATGAATGCATTCTAATTAAAATATAAAAAATGAATTTATATAATGAAACTTAAAATTAATTACTTAAACTACATATTATTCTAATAAAACCGGGGTACAGACTATTTAAAATTTGATGTTTTGATCTGTGCCGGATAGTATTTTCTATGTTTATATGATATTAAGATAATTATTTTTCTTCAAAATTCTTTCATTTTTTGAAATTTGATGTTTAATTATTCAACACACAATTAAAATGCTCCGAATTAGCAATATACTAGATATAAATCTATCGTTTATTATTTTTGGTTGTTATTCTGGAAATTGTTTTTCACTATTAAGAATTCACAATTAAAAATCTAAAATAAAAGTTCAAATTTTGAGATAATTTCAATTTAATATAACCGGCCAAGTGGCATTTAATATGTGTATGAATTGTGGGATCACTAAATGTAGCAGAACAATTTTTAATAATTATAAATCTTTAAAAAATTAGAGATTACAAATAGGGGAAGGGAACTGATGAACGATGGGATTGTAACAACAATACTTGATAAGTGTAAGCGGTGTTACTCTTGTGTTCGTGAATGCCCCGCAAAAGCAATAAGAGTTATAAATGGTCAGGCAACCGTTTTAACTGAGAGGTGTATCGTTTGCGGTCATTGTATAAAAGTCTGTTCACAAAATGCAAAGCAGATACTAAGTGATTCTGAAAAAGTGCTCAATGAAATACTGTTGACAGATAAGGCAATCGCAATAATTGCCCCTTCTTTTGCCGCATCCTTTCCTGACAATTACAATAAATTTCCTACAGCTTTACGGGAAGCCGGATTTTACAAAGTTATTGAAACAGCATTCGGGGCTGACTTGATAAGTGAATATTATTTAAAAGAGTTTCAGACAGAAAAAGATAAGACAATTATAAGCTCCGCCTGCCCGGCTGTAGTAAACTATATTGAAAAATATTATAAAGACCTGGTCCCTAACATTACAAATGTAGTTTCTCCTATGATTGCTATTGGAAGGTATTTAAGAGAAACCGAAGGTAATGATATTAAAATTGTCTTTATTGGTCCTTGTATAGCAAAAAAAGATGAATACACCGATGATATGCTCAATAATGAAATTGATGCTGTACTAACATTTAATGAAATTAAAAATATTCTTAATAATAAAAGCATATTTATTGATGAACTTGAGGAAAGCAGTTTTGATCCTCCGCATGCATATATGGGAAAAGCATATCCTTTAGCCGGCGGTTTATTAAAATCAACTAATATTCCCGAGGATATTCTTGAAAAAGAAATAATTGTTGTTGAAGGTAAAAAGAAGGTAATGGAGATAATAGATGAAATTGCCAATAACAATATAAATGCAAAATTTGTTGATATTCTTTTTTGTGAAGGATGTATCAGCGGGCCGGCAATTGACAGCAGTCTCAATTATTATTCCAGACGGGAAAAAGTAATTAAATATATTGAGCAGAAAATTAATTCTGTTGATAAACAGATCTGGAAAAGCGATCTGTATAATGCAAGAAATATTGATTTCAGACGGGAATTTAAATCTAAGGATCAAAGAAGACCTTATCCGACTGAAGAACGGATAAAAGAAATATTAGCTGAAACTAATAAATTTACTTCTGAGGACGAACTGAATTGCGGTGCATGCGGATATAATACGTGCCGTGAAAATGCAGTAGCAATTGCTAAAGATCTGGCTGAAAAAGATATGTGCCTGCCGTATTTAATCGATAAAATTGATAAAGCATATAAAGAATTAAGTTCTGCGCAGGAGCAGCTTCAATCGGCTGAAAAGCTTGCTTCAATTGGACAGTTAGTCGCAGGAATAGCACATGAGATTAATAATCCTCTCGGCACTATTCTCCTTTATTCATCAATGCTTAAAAATGATATGGCGGAAAAGAAATTTGATTTTCAGAATATAGAGGATATAAAATTAATTATTGATGAAGCTACAAGGTGTAAAAATATCGTTTCGGATCTGTTAAACTTTGCCCGGCAAAACAAGCTGAAACTTTCAGCAGTCAATATTTATGAGCTGCTCGATGATGTAATCCGTTCGGTTAAAATTAATCCGAGGTATAAAGATATTACTATTCAAAAAGACGAAGAACTAAAAAGATGTATAATTGATTGCGATCCGGACCAGCTGAAGCAGGTATTTATAAATCTTGTAAATAATTCTTGTGAAGCAATGACTGAAAGCAGCCGGAAGCTTCTAAACCTGGTTATTAGTGAAAATCATAATCAGGTTGATATTGAAATTAAAGACACCGGAGCAGGAATTCCTAAAGAAAATTACAGTAAAATATTTACCCCGTTCTTCACAACAAAAAAAATCGGGATGGGAACAGGACTGGGACTTGCAATTTCTTATGGAATAATTAAAATGCACAAAGGTGATATAACATTCCGGAGCGAAGTCGGAAAAGGGACCTCGTTTTTTGTTCAGCTGCCTAAATACCTGGTTATACAAAATTTAAATCTGAATTAAAGGGAAAAAATGGAAAAGAATAAAATATTATTAGTTGATGATGATATTGATTTACTTGAGCAAAGTAAAATATCGTTTGAATCAAAAGGTTATAAAGTGTTCATTGCGGAAAATGTTGATGAAGGGTGGCAGACGTTTCAAAAAGAAAAACCCGATGCTGTTGTAATTGATCTTATAATGGAAGAGCACGATTCGGGATTCATTCTGAGCTATAAAATAAAAAAAGATGAATATGGGAAAAACATCCCTGTCTTCATTTTAACTTCTGCAACATATTTGACAGGCTTTAAATTTGGGGTATCAACTGATGAGGAAAAAGAATGGATATATTGCGATGAAATTATAAATAAGCCGGCAGTAACTGAAAACCTGATTGAAAAAATTGAAAATTATTACATGAAGAAAGAAGATGCCTGATTTTCATTATGCTTGATTTAAAAACAAATACAGCAGGTAAGATAAAAGTTTTAATCGTTGATGATGAAAAAAGCTTAGGTATCGGAATAAAAAGATTATTGGAAAAAGAAGGTTATGAAGCCAGATTTGCAGTAAACGGATCGGAAGGTATAAAATATGGAACCGGCGAAGAGTTCGACCTGGCAATCATTGATCTTAAAATGCCGGATATTGACGGTATAATTGTACTTGAAAAAATTCTCGATAAATTTCCAAATACGGTATGTTTTATTGCCACAGCATTTGCAAGTTATGAAACCGCAATCGAGTCAACAAAAAAAGGAGCTTATGGTTATCTTCCAAAACCATTTTTACCCGATGAACTCCTTTATCAATTAAAAAAAGGATATGAAAGAAGATTCCTTCTAATGGAAGCTGAAAAGTGGAAAAGGGAGAGAGAAGAAAAATTACTTGAAATTGCTTTTGAGAAAACACGTATTCATACTATTATTAATTCAATTACTGATGGGGTTCTTGTAGTTAATAAAGATGCTGAAGTTGTCCTTTTTAACCCTGCTGCATTAAAATATCTGGATATAAACAATTTAAAGATCGGAGAGCAAATTATTGAAAAACTTCACCCGCAGATATCGGATTTAATTGAAAAATTATTGATCAATGATTCTTTTATTTCAAAATCTTATTCTGCCCAGATAGAGTTAAAGCCAAACCATGAATTTTTTATAGAAGCAACATCTTCGGGTGTTCCTCATCCAGACGGCTCTCTTGCAGGTGTAGTGGTGGTGATGAAGGATATAACTAATTTAAAGAAATTGGAATTTCTTAAATCCCAATTTGTATCTATGGTTTCACATGAGTTGAAAGCTCCGGTTTCGGCGGTCTATGGTTATCTTAAATTAATAAATGATAATTCTGTCTCAATTACCGATAATCAAAAAAAGAATTTTATTAATAGATCACAGATAAGGCTTGACGGCCTGATTAAAATGGTAAACGATCTCCTTGATATTTCAAGGATGGAAATGAGATCGATTAATAGAGAAATAACAGATATTGATATTACAGTTATAATTAATAATATCCTTGAACTATTTCAGGCTGATATCAAAGCTAAAAATATTTCTGTCGAATTTAAATGTAAAACCCAACCTCCTTTCATTAAAGCCGATTATGAAGAGATTAACAGGTTGTTTACGAATCTTATTAGTAATGCAATAAAATATAACCGACTGGATGGTTTTATAGCTGTTTTTATAAATTCAACTGAAGTATATTTGATTGTTGAAATTAAAGATTCAGGAATCGGTTTAAAGGAAGAAGAAAAAAAGAAACTTTTCCAGGAATTTTATAGAGCAAAGAATGAATTTACCAAAGATATTAGCGGAACGGGATTAGGATTAGCTATTGTAAAAAGAATAATTGATTCATACAGCGGGAAAATTGAAGTGGGAAGTGAATTTAAAAAAGGGACTACATTCAAAGTTTATTTACCTTTTTTACCAAATAAACATAGCACAGATTAATTATTTGTACTATTGTCAGTGAAATTTAAATATTTATCACAAACAAAGTGAGGGATCGAATGAGGCGTATAGCAATAATAGATGATGATGCCGATATTCTTGATGCCAGCAGCTTAATACTTACATCGAACGGTTATGAAGTAATAACGGCTGATAACCCCGATGACGGGTATAAAATCGTAAAAGAAAATTCACCCGATTTAATTATCCTTGATGTTATGATGAATGAACCTGATGATGGTTTTTTTCTCGCTCAAAGGTTCAGAAAGGAAAACATCAAAATACCAATAATAATGTATACATCAGTTTCCAAAGCAACCGGACTCGATTTCGGTGTAAGTGAAATTGTTCCCGTTGATGAATTTGTTGAAAAACCGATTTCACCAGAAGAGCTGGTTGGCAAAGTTAAAAAACTTTTACAGATTAAGCAGGAGGGATGAAATGCTGGTTATGGAAAAAAATGCTCTGTCCGGTGAAGTGGAAGAACTTATAAAGCTTTATGGTGCTGAACGTTCATCTCTTCTCCAGATTTTGCAGGCAATACAGAGAAAACATAAATATATTTCAGATTTTGCTCAGCAGGAGGTTGCCCGGCTGATGAATATCCATCCTGTTGAAGTTTATAGTGTCATATCTTTTTATTCTTTCCTTCATTCAAAACCGCAGGGCAGAAATATTGTAAGATTATGCAGAACAATTTCATGCGACATGAAAGGTAAAGAAGATATAGTATCTGCAATAGAAAGGGAACTGGGAATTAAATTTGGTGAAACTACAAAAGATAAAAGGATTACACTTGAATTTACTAATTGTCTCGGCATGTGCGATCAGGGTCCGGCTATGATTATAAATGAAAGAGTATACACTCATCTTAATGCTGAAAAAGCAGTACAAATTTTAAATGAGATAAAGTAGGAATAAGAATGGAATCAATAACAGATAGAAAAAAAATAAGAACTGGCCCTGTATTGTTTTCCAATTACACACAGGGTGAAGGTATTAAAAAAGCTCTGCAGATTGGCAGAGAGGATATTTTATTTGAACTTAAAACTTCCGGATTAAGAGGAAGAGGAGGTGCCGGGTTTCCGACTGCAACCAAATGGATGCTGACGGCAGCATCTATAGCTGAAGATAAATTTGTTGTCTGCAATGCAGATGAAGGAGAACCGGGAACTTTTAAAGATAGAGTGCTCTTATTGGAATATCCGGAGTTAGTATTCGAAGGGATGATTATTGCCGGTTTCACAATCGGAGCCAAATTAGGCTTGGTATATCTGAGGGGGGAATATGAATATATGCTGAAATCCCTGCAGGATTATCTTCAATTAATGAGAGCAGAAAATCTATTGGGAAAAGATATTCAGGGTAAAGCAGGATTTAATTTTGATATTGAAATAAGACTTGGTTCAGGAGCATATGTCTGCGGTGAAGAGACCGCCTTAATTGAATCATTGGAAGGTTACCGTGGTGAACCGAGAAACCGTCCTCCTTTTCCGGTTGATACAGGCTATATGGGAAATCCTACTGTTGTTAATAATGTAGAAACGCTTGCATCTGTTCCTCATATTATTACTAAAGGAGGGGAATGGTTCAAAACTCATGGTACAAGTAAATCTACGGGTTCGAAATTATTTTCAGTTTCCGGTGATTGTGAAAAGCCTGGTGTCTATGAACTTCCCTGGGGCACAACAGTTAATGAATTATTAAAAATTGTGGAAGCAAAAAATACCAAGGCAGTCCAGGTTGGCGGTGCATCCGGAATTTGCTTACCTAAGTCTCAATTTAGCAGAACTTTAGCTTATGAGGATGTTGCTACCGGTGGTTCTATAATAATTTTTAATGAAAAAAGGAATATGCTTAAAGTATTGAAAAACTTTATGGAATTTTTTGTTGAAGAATCATGCGGGCAATGTACGCCATGCCGTATCGGGAATGTAAAGCTGCTGGAAGGAATAGAGTTAATAGAGAAAGGAAAATTCACCTTTTCTTATATCAATAAATTAAAGGACCTGGGAAGAACAATGCAGGTTGCTTCTAAATGCGGACTTGGACAATCAAGTCCTAATTCATTTATATCAATTCTTGAAAATTTTAAAGATGAAATTTTTCAGACTAACGGAAGGGGGAATTAAGAAATGTCGAAACGTGAAAAAACAAGAATCCCTGTAAGCCAGCAGCCGTTTACTGTTCAAAAACCTGAAGATATTACAACCATCGGCGGTACAGTAAGTGTCCAGATAAATGAGAAAAAAGTAACTGTTCCTTTTGGAACTACAATTTTAGAAGCATGCAATGAGAACCAGATTCATATACCTACATTATGCCATCACCCGGATCTTTGTATTGCCGGTGTTTGCCGTATATGTGTTGTAGAAATTGAAGGAATGAGAACGCTCCAGACTGCCTGTTCATTTCCAATAACTTCTCCGCTAAAAATTCATACTTCTACCCCTATGGTTAGAAAAGCAAGAAGACATATTATTGATCTCCTGCTTAGTGAACATTATGGTGAATGTTATTCCTGTTTCAGAAACGGTAATTGTGAATTGCAGTCTCTTGCAAAAGAATATGGAGTAGACAGCTATACTTTTGGGCATGTTGATGAACCCCGTTATGAGGTTGACAGATCATCGGCTGCAGTAATTAGGGATATGAGTAAATGTGTATTATGTAAACGCTGTGTGAGGACATGTATCGATCTCCAGGAAGTCGGTGTTTTGGAAGCATTAGGGCGTGGGCATGAAACACATATCGGAACATTTTTAGATAAACCTTTAGCCGATGTTATATGCATTAACTGCGGGCAATGCATCAACAGATGTCCTACCGCTGCATTACGTGCAAATGATCCATCAGATGAAATATGGATGGCAATTGATGATCCGGTAAAGCATGTTGTTATTCAGACTGCTCCATCACCGAGGGCAGCAATCGGTGAAGAGTTCGGAATGGAAGCCGGTAAATCATTTACCGGGGAAATGAATACTGCTCTTAAGCGTATTGGTTTTGATAAAGTCTTTGATACAAATTTTACTGCTGATCTGACAATTATGGAGGAGGGAACCGAGCTTCTCAACAGACTTAAAAAAGCGATAGTTGATAAGGATGCATCTGTTAAGCTTCCGCAGTTTACTTCGTGTTCACCGGGATGGGTAAAATTTATTGAACATTTCTATCCTGAATACCTTGATTATCTTTCAACAGCTAAATCGCCGCAGCAAATGTTCGGTGCTTTAATTAAAACTTTTTATGCAAGCGAAGCGCACATTGATCCTAAGGATATTGTAACTGTTGCATTAATGCCATGCTCAGCCAAAAAGTTCGAATGCAACAGACCTGAAATGGATGCCTCAGGATATAAAGATGTGGACTACGGTTTAACAACTAGAGAAATGGCTCAGATGATTAAAGAAGCCGGGATTTATTTGCCGGAGATGCCGAAATCTAATTTTGATGATCCGTTCGGTGATGCCTCGGGTGCAGGTTTGATCTTTGGTGCAACCGGTGGTGTTATGGAAGCTGCATTAAGAACAGTTTACGAATTAGTAACCGGCAGGGAAGTCCCTTTTAAAAATTTAAATATTGAACCATGCCGCGGCTTTGAAGGTGTAAAACAAGCTTCCGTGAAACTGGAAGGTTGTGTTGAAGACTATAAATTTTTAGAAGGAGTTGAATTAAAATTTATTGTAGCTCATGGAACTGCAAATGCAAAAAAGGTTATGGAAATGCTGAGACATGGTGAGTTAAATGATGTTCATTTTGTTGAAATCATGGCATGTCCCGGAGGGTGTTTAGGCGGCGGCGGACAACCGATTCCTACCAATGCAGAAATCAGGAAAAAACGTGCAGAGGCAATTTATGCAGAAGAGGAATCCCTGGAAATAAGGAAATCTCATAATAATCCTCATGTTAAATATATTTATGAGAAATTCTTGACAGAAGGACCATGCAGTAAACTATCGCATAAGCTGCTGCATACTCATTATACTAAAAGGGGGAAGTATATATCATAGAAGGGTTTGAAAGGTATCCTCAGTAATTTTTAGCCGAATTTAGCTAAGATATCTTCAGGAAATTTTTATGTAATGAGTATGATTGTATGGATGGATGAATGCATGAAGAAAAAAATAAATTTTTCATTTTGGTTGGCGGCTAATCCATACTACGATTGATTGAATGAGTGGCTGAATGGAGAGTTAATCAAACATGCAGTCATTCATCCATTCATGTAATAATTATTTGCTTTATAATAAAAAAAGCAAATAACTGTTAATTAAGAAAACTGATTAAATCTTATGATAACTCTGGTTCCGACATGGGCGCATCACTACGATGCTTTCTGGGATGCAATAAAGAGAAGAAATAATTGGTTTATCAAGCTACGCTACGGTGCTGTTTTAATGCTGGTTGCCTTTCTTTTATCAGCGGAGTTGATCCTCCATGCTGCATATACAGATCTGCAGGTCAGAGTTTTTGTTATTCTGGTTTTGGCAATATTGGCTTACAATATATCTTTTCAGAAGATAAGCAAAAACCTGAAATGCATACCGGGTAAATTTAATCCTCTTCATCTGTCCCTTGTGCAAATGCTTTTTGATTTATATGTGTTAACCCTGCTTGTTTATTATACCGGCAGCATCGAATCACCGTTATTCATGTTATTTGTATTTCATATGATCATCGGCAGCTTAATTTTACCGGGCAAAATAATATACAGTCTTGCCGGCCTGGTTATTATTGTCTTCTTCTCATTAACTTTTGGAGAATATTTTAATATCTTCGCTCATTATAATGTAAAAGGATTCCTTCAGGTTCCAATTTACAATAATCTTCATTTCCTGCTGGCATATAATTTTGTATTCGCTTTTGTTATAATCTTTAGTGTTGTTCTGGCTAATCATATTGCCGTACAGCTTTATAAAATGGAACAGGAGTTGGTAGAATCGATTAATAAACTGAATGAAGCTGAATTTGAAAAACAAAAGTATGTGATGGGTGTAGTTCATGAAATTAAAACACCTTTGTCTGCTCTGCATATCTATCTTGATTTAATTTTACAAAAATATCTTGGGCCTATAAGTGAAAAGGTTGAGGAAAAACTTTTAAGGGCACGAGCACGGTCGGATGAAGCCCTAAAATTAACTGATGATGTTTTAAAAATATCCAAGCTCAGGCTTCTTGATGAAATAAGAAATGAAGAAATTGATTTAAATGAATTACTTTGTTTAATACATCAGCAGCAGAAAATAAATATTCAGTCAAAAAATATTAATTTTAGTCTGATTGATGATCGAAAAAATAAAAGAAAAATTAATGGTGACCTGCTGCTTCTCGAAATAGCTTTTTCAAATTTAATTAACAATGCAGTTAAATATGTTAAAGAAAATGGAGTTGTTGAAATAACACTTAATTCAAATAATGACAATATTGTGGTTTCAATAAGTGATAACGGGATAGGAATTCCACATAAAGACCTAAAAAATATTTTTAAGGATTTTTACCGCGCTTCTAACATAAAGCAGAAATCTTACGAAGGAACAGGTCTGGGTTTATCCTTTGTTAAGCAAATTATTAAAAGACACAACGGAGAGATAAACGTGGAAAGTCCGTCTAAATTAGGGGATGAAAATAATCCTGGGACCTCTTTTGTTGTAACCATACCGTTTTAAAGTCAAAAGTCAAAAATCAAAAGTGTAAAACATATTGTACTATAATGAAAATAAAGTAGAGTTGTATAAGTAATGAAGATGATATGTTATTTTTTTTTACTTTTAGTGGTTGTTAATCCTTCTGAATTTGGACAGTCAATTTCATTTAAAGGGAAAGTTTTAGATTTTGAAACTAATGCTCCTTTAGCAGGAGTAAATATTTATGACAGTAATAAAGCATATACTGCCAGTACAGACAATGCGGGCAATTTTGCAATTAAAAATATTCCACCCGGAAAATATAATTTTATATTCTCTTTTATAGGTTATTTAACACAAAATATTAGTGCTGATATTAAGAAATCAGTAACAACTAAAATTGTAAAGCTAATCCCTGCTCCGGTTACGCTGGGAGAAGTTACGGTAACAAGTACAAAAACCGATATGACTATAAAAGAAACTCCTCTTCCGATGGAAATTGAAACGAAAAAAACAATTGAAGAAACTAATGCTGTAACAGCACCCGATTTATTAAGCAGTTTACCGGGAGTTTCACTTCAAAGAGATGGTATCTGGGCTACCTCAGTCAATATCAGGGGAATGGGAAGTTCAAGCCAGGTAATTCTAATTGACGGAGATAGAATAGAAACTGCAACGGATCTGGATGCTTCATTATCTTTAATTGATTTAAATGATATCGAGAGAATTGAAGTAATTAAAGGCTCTGTTTCCTCACTTTATGGAACGGGTGCATTAGGTGGTGTTGTAAATTTCATAACAAAAGCTCCAAGTTTTTCCAATCAACTAAGTACCGGTGGTTCTGTATCTAGTTATTATAACTCTGTTAATAATGGTTATTCACATAATATTAATTTTGATTTGAAAAGAAATTTCTGGTATTTCAGAGTAAATGGAACACTTAGAAAAGCAGAAAATACAAAAACTCCGTCAGGAATTTTAAATAACAGCCAATATTCCGATAATAACATCTCCGCACTTCTTGAATTGTTGCCTTTGGAAAATCAAAGCCTGAAAGTTGAATATCAAAAATATAAAGGTAATGATATCGGCATTCCCGGAGGTTATCCCCATATTTCCCGATAATGCACTTGTCAAATATTCCAATATTGAACGAAATCTCTTCTCAGCAAAATATGAAATAAAAAACATTTCAAATTTATTAAGGAATATTTCGATAAAATACTATAATCAGAATATCTACAGGAATGTTGAAAATATTCCTTATTTGGTTCAGCATCCCAGACCTCTCCAAAATGTTTATGTTGAAAGTATTACACCTAGCGCAAGACACTATACAAACGGTATACAATTACAAACAGACTTTACTCCTTCTTCGGACCATTTATTAATTGCGGGAATTGATGCATGGCAGAGAAAACTGGATAGCAGAAGAGAACGAAATCTAAAGATAGAAATGCTTGATTCTCTGGGTTCTGTTATTAGTACCAATTATCAGACTATCGGAGAAAGACCTCTGCCGGAAGCGTCCTTTACAAGCATTGGCATGTTTTTACAGGATGATATAAATCTGAACAAAAAGATTAAGCTTTCGATAGGCGGCAGAATAGACAGAATAAATGTAAGTAACTCGGAAATTTCAAATCCGGTTTATGTAATATTAAATGGAGTAAGGAATGATTCACCGTCAAAATCAGGTTTTATATTGGTCATCTTACAATGCTCATGATATTTCATGGAGCGGAAATGCCGGCTTTATATATTCATTAAATGAACAAACAGATATTACTTTTAATTTTGCCCGTTCATTCAGATCTCCTTCGCTTGAAGAAAGATATCAATATATTGACCTTGGTAATTTGGTTAAGCTGGGAGATCCGAATCTGAAACCTGAAAAAGGATATTTCTTTGATTTGGGACTGAGAATATGGGATAAGACTATTTTTAATGAAATGGAATGTTTATTTGAATCTTGTTAAATGATCTTGTTACACAAATACCGGGTACTTATGAAAATCGTCCTGCATTAATAGAAACAAATATCGGAAAAGCAAGATTATATGGTTCTGATTTTTCATTGCAGTATAATTATAATTTCTGGAGTTCGGTTTACTTTAATGCTTCTTATACCCTGGGGAAGGATATTTTAAATGATTTATATCTGCCTCAGATTCCGCCGATTAATGGTATATTAGGCTTTAAACTAACCCGGTTCGATTATAAGCTTGATGTTTCTGCAGTTATTTTTGCTGCTCAAAACAAAATTGCTCCCGGAGAAATTACTTCACCCGGCTATGCTTGTTTCAATGCCTTTATCCAATCTCCTTCTTTCAAAATAAATTTTGCTGATTGCAGAATTTTGGGAGGAATTCAAAACTTAACAAATAAATCTTATAGAAATCATCTGTCCACAAACAGGGGATTTATAAGAGAAGAGCCGGGAAGAAATTTCTACTTAAAATTGAATATCGCATGGTAAATCTATGAGCTGGTTTCTGCTTGCATTTATTTCTGCTCTTTTCTCTGCTGCTGCAGCAATTTCTCAGAAAAAAATTCTATTTAAAATTGAAGCTTTGGAATTCAGCCTTCTCCTTTCCATTTTAAATATAATCTTTCTGCTGCCGCTATTTCTTCTTCCTGAATTATGAAAATATATTATTGGGATAAACTGCTGGTTTTATATATAAAAACGATTCTGGAAGCATTTGCATTCTGGAATGTTATGCTTGCAATAAAGAACTTTGAGATCAGTAAGGCATTACCGCTTCTCGCTTTAACACCAGGGCTGGTAGCCGTATCAGCTTTTATTTTTATCGGGGATTCATTAAGTCTGAATGAAGTTTTCGGAATTTTTCTTTTAATTCTAGGGTACCTATATCCTTGAGACTAAATCTAAGCGGGATTTATTAGATCCATTTAAAATATTTATCAGTTCAAAGAAACATCATTATGTTATTTCTGCTTTATTATTATTTACAGTTACCGCACTAATGGACAGGCTTCTCCTGCATAAATATGATATGAAACCGGAATCATTTTTAGTCTTTCAGAATTTATTTATAGCTGTTAATTTCATTCTAATATTCTTGTATTCAAAAAAATCTTTTAATAATCTGAAGAGTTTTGTTAGACCTGATTTATTAGAATTATTAGTTCTTATATCTGTTTTTACTATCATCTATAGATATGCTCAAATTGAAGCGGTGAAAATTGCACCGGTTGCATTAGTTCTTGCAGTAAAACGAATTTCTATTTTCTTGGCTGCAATCATAGGGGGGAGGATCTTTAAGGAACATAACCTGTGGGTGAGAGCAGCGGCAACTGCAATAATTATTATAGGCACTCTTTTAATTACGGTTTAAATAACTCCAATAGATTCTGTAGTTATATTTACTTAAAATTCTGTTATAGTATTTTTATGTTTATGTATTTAATTTAATTCCAAAAGAAAAGGAATTAAATATGGATTATCGTAATATTATTACTTTCGAATAAGGAAAAAGAAGTGGAAAACCATGTATACGAGGACTTCGCATAACAGTTTATGATATTTTAGAGTGTCTTGCTTCAGGGATGTCTTTTGAAGAAATTTTAGATGATTTCCCTGAACTCACTCGAGAAGATATTTGAGCAGCACTTGGTTATGCAGCAGATAGAGAGAAAAAATCACTAATATTATGAAACTTCTTATTGATGAAAACCTGTCCTATAAAATAGTAGATATTTTATTTATCCAAGGATCTTCTAAGACTATTCAGTAAATTATCAGCTTTTTTTCCTTCCTCTTCCGGAACCAGCTGCTTGTATTTAAATAAAGCGTTTACAGCATCTTCGTAATCGTCGTTTAATGCATAAACCAGCCCAAGATTGAAATAAGTATTTGGAAAATCGGGTTCAATTTCTGCAGCTACTTCATAATGAAGCTTTGCCAGCTTATAATCGCAAGCTTCAAAATAAAGGTTAGCCAAATTGTAGTGAGCCTCAAGGTGTCTTTCGTCTATCTTTAAACATAGTGAAAAACAATCAAATGCTTTGGTAATATTTCCGGATTGGGATTCCAAAATCCCAAGATTACAATATGCATCGGCTGTGCAGTCTTCTGCCAGTATGGCTTTTAAATATGCTTCCTGGGCATTGGGATTATTATTTTCATCAAGCCATAGAGCTTCTTCAAAATGAGTAAGCTTTGACGGGAGATAATGTATTTGTGCATCCTGCTGGCTGAAAAGATTTAATTGTCCCTTCTTTTCCAGTTCTTTTTTTTTATCCTTCTTGGCCCGTTTATACCCCAGTTTTGATAGAGCCTTTACAGGCAGCTGAATAATTTTTGCCATAACGAAATCAAAATCTGTTTACAAACAGTATCAAAAAATAGAGACAAAATCAATTGAAATCTAAGCAGATTTCTTTTTGCGGGCTTTTGTTGTTTTTTTCTCTGCCTTCTCTTTTTTCACCGTTCCTTTTGCTTTTTCCATCGGCATTTTTTCTTTCTTGGCTTGCTCAAGACTTTGTTTGAGAGCAGCCATTATATCGGTAACAGGTTTCACTTCTTTTGACGTTGCGATAAATTCTTTTCCTTCAGCTTTTGATTCAATCAGTTCTTTCAGGGCATCCTGGTATTTATCTTTTAATTCAATCTTATCCATTGTAGTTGTCATTGATTCAACAAGTGTTTTTGCCAGTTTAAGCTGATCCTTATCTGCTTTCACTCCGTTTAATTGCGGGACACTGCTTATTTTTCTCAATTCATTAGGATAGCGGAGTTTAAACATTATCATGCCGTTTTCTTCAGGTGAAATCATAACTACATCTTCTCTATCTCTCATAATAACCTTTCCAATACCCATTTTACCTGTTTCTTTTAAAGTTTCTGTAAACAAGGCATAGGCTTTTTTACCAACTTCACCATCAGGTCCGATAAAATAAGGTGAATCATAGAGCATAGGTGAAACTTCGGAAGCATTAACAAATCCTTCAATCTCAATAGTTCTTGTGCTTTCGAGTTTTATTTTTTGGAGATCTTCATTATCTATAATCACATACTGATCCGGCTGAAATTCATAACCTTTTACAATTTCATCGTTAGAAAGAATATTTCCGCATTTTTTACATTTTTTTTCATAACCTACTCTTCCATGATCTTTTCTGTGAAGCTGGTTAAAGCTAATCGTGCTGGAAGATTCTGCTGCACTATACAGGTTAACCGGAATTGTAACGAGAGAAAAACGGATAAATCCTTTCCAGATGGCTCTCATTTCTTCACCTCTTATTTTAATTATTATTATACAGGAACAGCTAAAGTAACTTATTAAATAAATCGGGCAGTTAGATTACAATTAAAAATTAAAAGAATCAATCTTTTTTTAAAACCGTATTATCTTCAGCACAGTAACAAAATATTATAAAAACTTCATTTTTATTAACTTTGGGCTGAACTTTACAGGTATTATACAAATGAAAAAATACCAACACATTATCTGGGACTGGAACGGAACTTTGTTCGATGATGTTGAACTCTGCCATAATATAATTAATAGACTTTTGATAAGAAATAAAATTGAAAAAATCTCGTTGCAAAAGTATAGAGATATATTTGATTTTCCTGTAAAAAAGTATTATCAAAATGCAGGATTGGATTTTAATAAAACTTCTTTTGAGATTTTGGGGAAAGAGTTCATGGATGAATATGAAGAAAGAAAATTCGAATCATCTGTTTTTAATGAAATAAAGGATGTCTTAGAATCAGTCCGGTTATTAGGACTAACCCAATCTATATTATCGGCTTACCATCATGATTCTCTTGTTAAGATTACAGAACATTTCGGAATAAAAAATTATTTCATCGGCTTAAACGGACTTGATAATATTTATGCTGCCGGTAAAATTGACATAGGGAAAGAGTGGATAAAAAAATCAGGATATAAAAAAGGAGAGGTCGTGTTAATCGGCGATACCATTCACGATTTTGAGGTGGCTGAAGCAATTGGTACCGATTCTATTTTGATAGCAAGCGGTCACCAATCCAAAGAACGATTACTGGAATGCGGTGTTCCGGTATACGATGATTTGAATTCATTAAAGCGAGAATTACTCAAGAATCACTAATTGTTAAATTCAAGCTGGTCCAAGAGTTCATGTCCAAAATTCATCCATTCAGATCATTCATCCATTCAGGGGATGTTTTCATGTGGAGCATACAACTTTACTCATATCTTAAAGCCTCTATCGGGTCTAAATTGGAAGCTTTTACAGCGGGATAAACCCCAAATAATATACCTACAAAAGTTGTAACAATCAGACCGATAATAATCCATTCGACCGGTAATATTACAGGAACACTAAGAACAACTGCAATTATGTTTCCGCCGATCACTCCTAGGATAATTCCGATTAAACCTCCGATCTGGCTTAATACAATTGCTTCCATTAAAAATTGAGATCTGATCATTATCTTTCTTGCTCCGATAGCCTTTCTGATTCCGATTTCTTTTGTCCTTTCAGTTACACTTACCATCATAATGTTCATTATTCCAACTCCTGCAGCGACAAGAGCGATAAATGCAACAACCGCAGCCCCGAGCCGGAAATATTTTGTAATATCATTAAACTGAGAAACAAGCTGATCATTGGTTACTATTTCAAAATCATTTTCTTTCCCGGGAGATATCTTTCTTATTTTCCTTAAAGCACCTATCACCTCATCCATTGTTTCAGAGATTTTGGATTTTGAAGGAGCCATAACTGTATAAGTTCCGCTTCTTCTGTCTCCGTAATATTTCTTGAAAACAGAGAGAGGAATGGTTACAAAATTATCCTGGCTTGCCCCTAAAACACTTCCCCGTTTTTCATATACACCTATAACTTTAAGATTCATCATGTCTATTCTGACATCCTGCCCAATAGGATAAATATTTTTAAATAGCTTATCGGCCACATCACTCCCCAGAACACAAACCATGTGTGTATAATTTTCATCCTGTAAATTTATACCTCTTCCCGTGCCGACTACCAGATCGTTTACCGTTAATTCATCCAGGTTGAGACCTTGAAGTTGAACGGTTGGATTGGTTTTCTCATTACCGTATTTAACAACCATTGAATTTTTATCTAAAGAAATCCCAACCGCTTGAGGAAGTTTTACTGATTCTTTTAGTCTTTCGCCCTGTTCAATTGTAAGGTCAGGCCTGTTATGGTATTTTCTCCATTCTCTTGGACCCATAATGGCCGGAAATTTTTGAACCACAAAATTATTTGTCCCTAAAGAATTAAATGCCGATTCCACACTGCTTTGAATTGCTCCTATTGCAGTCATGACAATAATTATAGAAAATAATCCTATTGCTATTCCAAGTAAAGTTAAAATAGATCTTAATTTATTTTTTATGAGAGAACCTAAAGCCATTTTGATACTTTCAAGAACAAGCATTTCAAACTAATCCTTTCTCAGTGCTTCTACAGGGTTTAATCTCGAAGCTTTATAGGCCGGTAAAAATCCGGAAACAACTCCAACACCTGAAGAAATAATTAAAGCGAGCACAACAATACTAATGGGCATAGCCGTCGGCAAAAATTGATTTATTAGAAGACTTAAAGGAAAAGAAATAATTAATCCGATTATACCTCCAATTAAACATATAATAGCAGCTTCTGATAAAAACTGAATAAGGATTGACCAGGTTTTTGCTCCGACAGCTTTCCGAATGCCAATTTCATTGGTTCTTTCTGTTACGGAAACGAACATAATGTTCATTATACCGATAGCGCCGACAAATAATGCAAGTGAAGTTATAACAATTCCCGCTATGGAAATTACACCAACGGTTTTATCATAAACTTCTTTAAATACTTCCTGCTGATTAATTGCAAAATCGTCCGGTGTTCCCGGAGGATCCTTTCTTATTACTCTCATTATTGAACGGACTTCTTCCTTTACATCTTCTACATTTTTTTCATTTGCAACCTTAACATCTATTCTTAGTCTCCCTCTTTGTTGTCCGAAAATTTTTTCAAAAACACCAAGCGGCATAATAACCTGACCATCCATGCTGAAGCTGCCGAAAAGTGCACTGCCTTGCTTCTCCAAAACACCTACCACTCTCATTGGTTCATTATTTACTTTTATTGTTTTGTTAATCGGGCTTCCATATGGGAATAATGCATCTGCAATATCTCTGCCGATTACGCAGACATTTCTTGAGGATTTTACTTCAAGGTCGCTCATGAACCTTCCCTGTTCAGGAATCGTATTGGCTGTTTCCATATATTCGGCAGTCGTACCATAAACTACTGTAGATGTTGCTGTATATTTGTCTCTTTCAATTGTTGCACCAAAAGTTCGTTTATTGGGGGCAATTGCTTTTACTGCCGGGTTATCTTGTAATTTGTCTCTTAATCTTTCATACTGTTCATAAGTAATGTCTTTTCTATTACGGTAATAACTCCAGTCATGTCCGGCAAACCATGCGAATTTATCTATGTATAAAACATCGGAACCAAAAGAGGAAATTGAACTGATAAATGCTTTTTCCAGCCCCACAATTGCCGTTGACATTGTAGTTACTGCAACTATCCCGATTATAATTCCTAAAGTTGTAAGGAAAGCACGCATTTTATTTGCACGTATCGCCCGCAGTGAAATTAATATTCCTTCTTTTATATCAATTAAAAATTTCTTCAACTGAAAAATATCTTTCTGATTTATTTGAAAAAATTAAATATAAGCATTAACCATGAAAAAAATTATGACTTAATAAGTTATAGACACAATTCTGCACATTATGGTTTAAAAATCAGAGCATTTAATTGTTTACTTAAACCCAAACGTGTTAAAAACTTGGATATATATCAGGGAGCAAAAGCCCGAACTTATTTAGAATTTTCATACATGAATTTCTAATTAATAAAAAATGCTTTAATTTAGTCTATTGTTTTGTGCATTTTATAGTAAAAAAACTATTAAGAAGATAAAACACATTTTATCCGGTTAAATAAAAAAGCAGTTTGCACATCTCAGTTAAATAACAAAATTATTTAATATTTTACAGGAATTCTCATGCCTAAAACAAAATACTTTATTATATCTTTATTGATAATACCTTTCTTTGCAATTAATGCGCAAACATTGGACAGGAAAGATATTCCGGAGAAATATAAATGGAATTTGCAGGATGTGTATAAATCAATAAATGATTGGAAAGCAGATCTTAATAAAATCACATCTCAAATAAAGGATGTTGAAAAATATAAAGGTAAGCTGGGTGAAAATGCCGGAACTTTTTATGATGCTTTAAATTCATATTTTAATTTGCAGAAAGAATTCGTTAAGCTTTATGATTATGCAAGTAAGCTGAGCGATGAGAATTTAAATATCTCGGCAAACCAGGCATTGAAACAGCAGGCTTCAAACCTTGGGACAAAGATTTCAGAAAGCACTGCTTTTTTTAAACCTGAAATTTTAGAAATAGATACATCAAAAATAAAACAGTATTTTAATGAGAGAAAAGATCTTGAGCAATTTAGTGTGTTTGTTAATAATATTTTAAGATTAAAGGCACACACTCTTTCAAAAGAAGGTGAAGAATTGCTGGCTAGCTTCGGCTCAGTTACCGATACGCCTTATGATGTCTACAGCATTTTTAATAATGCTGAAATGCCCAGCCCGGAAGTTAAACTTTCAACCGGTGAAGAAGTGAAGCTGACATCTTCGAGTTATACAAAATACAGAGCAGTTGAAAACAGAGAAGACAGGGAAAAAGTATTTAAATCTTTTTTTGAAAATTACGGGAATTTCCAGAATACTCTGGGCGCGAATCTGGCAGGAAAAGAAAAATCCGATTATGTATACGCTAAAGACAGAAATTATAAATCATCTTTAGACGCTTCCCTGGCACCAAATAATATTCCAACATCTGTTTATGAAAATTTGATTACCCAGATCCATAACAGCCTCCCTACATTGCACAGGTTTCTGCAATTGAAGAAGAAAATGCTGGCTTTAGACACTCTTCATTATTACGACTTATATACCCCGATTGTAAAACAGGTAAAAATGAATTTTACAATCGAACAAGGCCAAAAGGTTATATTGGATGCACTTAAACCTCTGGGAGAAAAATATCTGGCAACGGTTCAAAAAGCATTTAACGACAGATGGATAGACTATTTGCCTAATACGGGGAAGAGGAGCGGAGCTTATTCTTCAGGAGCTTCTTATGATTTTCACCCATATATTTTAATGAACTGGAATGATGATTATTATTCAGTCTCGACTTTAGCACATGAACTCGGCCATACAATGCATAGTTATTTTTCAAACAAAAACCAGCCTTATGCCAAATCGGATTATCCGATTTTTGTTGCTGAAATTGCTTCAACATTAAACGAAAGTCTTTTGAACGATTACATGATTCAGCATGCTAAATCAAAAGAAGAAAAGCTTTATCTTCTTGGAAGTTATCTGGAGTTGTTAAGAACCACAATTTTCAGACAGACACTTTTTGCAGAGTTTGAACTTGATGCTCATCAAATGGCTGAAAAAGGTGAACCGATTACAGGAGAAATTCTGAGCAAGCTCTATTACAAATTAACTAAAGATTATTATGGAAATGATAAAGGTGATTGTATTGTTGATCCATATATCGCATACGAATGGGGGTTTATTCCTCATTTCTACTATAATTATTATGTTTACCAGTATGCAACCTCTATTATCTATGCAACAGCATTGTCCGAAAAAATAATTAAAGATGGTCAGCCTGCAGTAGATAATTATTTTAAATTATTAAAAGGCGGAGATTCTAAATTTCCGATTGAGTTAATTAAAGAAGCCGGAATTGATCCTTTATCTGCAGAACCTTTTAAAATTACTATGGATAAAATGAATAAGATAATGGATCAGATTGAAGCAATTATTAAATAGAGACCATCCTTTAAAATCCTGGCTGTGCTCATAAACACAGCCAGCACTTCCAATAATTATTATAATTCATTCGCATTTTTTAGAGTTTTTATGGTCATGATATGCACCTGATGAGGGAGAATCACTACTTATCGATTTTGAAATAATACCGGATATCTATTTAATAATTTGGTAATATTATCTTAATCCCGTGTTAATATGAAAACCTTATTTTTGCAATAAACCTTTTCTATAATAATAAGTAAGAATATATGATTGAAATAATGATACACAATCTTAAGGGTGGGTTATCTGAAACTAAGCTGCCGGGGATTATTATTCATCAGTTGCTAGTAGCGCTAATTGCAGGATTAGTGGGTTTTAGTACTTTTTTTGCTACTCTTGTTCTCTTTAAGCTTTATAATCATCTAATCGGACATATGCCCGCTTTCACAATAGATACTAGTGATATCTTGTTATCATCCGTGGGATTTATATGTTTGTTCCTGATATCTTTTTTGGATAATTCTTCAAAAAAGAAAAGTTAATTTTTGTTTTGGAGCTTTTCTAATTTCTGAATTGACCTGTTAACATCAATTCCTTTTCCTAAGACACCTTTAAAAATATCTCCGGTTTCATTCAAGCGGCCGGGTATATTTAATATTGTAAAATTTTGAGGTGATAGTCCGGGTTTTACTTCTTCCCAATATAACGGAGCAGCTACAGTTGCATGCGGTTTTGGCCGGACACTATAAGGTGCAGCTAAGGTTTGACCCGATCTGTTTTGAAGGTAATCCAGATATACTTTCTTTTTTCTTTTTGACGGGCTTCTTTCCAGGCTTGTGAATTCAGGAATTCGATTGTTAACAATCTTTGCTATAAGATATGCAAAATCTTTTGCTACTTTATAGTCATATTTTGCACCCAAGGGGACATAAATGTGTAAGCCTGTTGCACCCGAAGTTTTACAGAAACTTTCAATATCTAATTCATCGAGCACATCTTTTACAGCCAGGGCGGTATCTATTACTTTTTCAAAAGAAATATCTTCCGGGTCAAGATCTATAACAAAATAATCAGGATTTTCAATATTTGTAATTCTGGAAAACCATGGATTTATCTCAATACACCCCAGATTAGCCATATAAACTAATGTAGCCTCATCATTGCATATCATGAAATTAATTTCTTTATCGTTAGATTCAGAATAAATTCTTTTAGTCTTTACCCAGCCGGGATGTTTTTGAGTAATATCTTTTTGAAAAAAACTTTTACCATTAATTCCATTTGGATGCCGATTTAATGATTGCGGTCTGTCAATCAGATATGGAAGCATAAAGTTTGAAACTTTTCTGTAATAGTTAACCAGGTCGCCTTTTGAAAATCCTTCTTCCGGCCAATATATTTTATTAAGATTAGTAAGCTTGATATTATGATCATTTATTACAATTTCGGGATTTTTGTCCGGTTCATTATTTTGCTGATTATCGGGAGAGAAATCTTTAGAGATTTCTTTAATAACGTCTTTTGCTTTTTTATCCTCACGCATGCCCATATAAACAGGATGACGCATTAATTCTTCTTCTGTCCACTCTGAAAATGAAATTTCGCAGACCAGCTCAGGTTCAATCCAGGTTGCCGGAGTATTTGTTTTCGGAACTATTTTAAACGGACATTTTTTTCTAATTAACGGTTCAAATTTTTTTCTTAAAAGTTCCAGGTCTTGTTCTGTAAATCCGCCCCCGGAATGACCGATATAAACCAGTTCGCCTCCTTCATAAGCTCCGAGGATCAAAGCTCCCAAATTTTTCCTGCTCCCTTTAGGCTTTGTAAACCCGCAGATAATTGCTTCCTGCTCCTTTCTAAGTTTCAGTTTAATCCATTCGCTGCTTCTTTTGTTAAGATGGTATTTACTCTTTTTATCTTTTGCCAATATGCCTTCAAGATTTTTTTCTTCGGCAATTTTATAAAATAATCTTCCTTCTTTTTCAATATGATCGCTGTATTTTAAATCCGGTAAATCCGGTAAAATTTGTTTTAATATTTCTTTCCGTTTAATTAATGGAAGGCCTTTCAAATCATAGCCGTCCAGGTAAATTATATCAAAAATATAATAGAGCAGATTTCCTTTCCCTGTTTTTTGGAAGTTCTGCAGAAGCTGAAACTTTGAGACTCCATTCTCATCAACGGAAACTATTTCACCGTCAAATATCAAATTATGTTCAATAAATGCTAAAGATTCTGCCACGGGTTTGAATTTCTCGTTAAAAGATATATTATTTCTAGAATAGAGATATACTTCTCTATTTTGAATTTCAGCAACAGCCCTGTATCCATCCCACTTGATTTCAAATAACCAATCATTATCATCAAAAGCTTCGTTTCCTTTAACGGCAAGCATAGGTTTGATTTTATGGGGCATTTTTGTTTTTGGAAGGTGTTTCAGGTCCGGGAAATTTATTTTAGTGCCGGTTTTTACTTTTTTTTTGGCTTTTCGTTATTTGCCATATCTTCAATTGTTCTGTCGGATAATACCGAACGATCCTCATCAAGAATATCTCTGGTTGAAGCAAATTTATCTTTATGTTTGATCAATAACCATTGCTTATCACCCCTGTTTTTCATTTTTACCAGAACAAATTCTCCCTTAAGCTTTTGCCCTTCAAGGTAAAATTTAAAATCTCCCTTTTCGTAGTCTTCTTTTAAAAGATTTTCGCTTTCTTTTCTATCGTCAGTATTAATAGCATGGTAGGTACCTTCATCCCAAACGATGACTTCACCTGCACCGTATTCCCCATCGGGAATGGTTCCTTCAAAATTGCGGTAGTCATAAGGATGATCTTCCACATGCATTGCCAGTCTTTTAACTTTGGGGTCAATTGAAGGTCCTTTAGGAACGGCCCAGCTTTTTAATACCCCTTCAAGCTCCAGCCTGAAATCATAATGGAGATTTTTTGCAGCATGTTTTTGAACAACAAAACGAAGTTTACTTTTACTTGATTTTGTATTTCCTTTCGGTTCCGAAGTTTTTCGGAAATCCCTTTTCTGATTATATTCTTTTAGCCCCATATAGTATATAGAATATTATATAAAATTATCTTTCAATTGTAAGGCAATGTTATAACTTTTTTGTCCGTTAAATAAAAAACCCGTTTGATATTTTTTATCAACCTGGTAGTTAGGCCTGTCGAAAGACAATATTATCCAAACAGTAACAACAACAGCAATTAATATTGCTATAAATAAAATAATGGTGGATCTAGTCTCACGATTTACTTGTGACATAATGAACTCTTTAAAAAAATTTTATCTTTAAACAATTAAACTTAGCGTAATTTTGCTTTAATTATGGTGATTTTTGGCAAATATCGAGCTAAGTTATTTTATTATCATAAGAACCAGGCCAACTGCTAATAATGTCATATATCCAACTCCCAATAATTTTGACGGGGGTTTAAAAGAAATTGTATCTAAAAGTAAAAAAAAGAACCCGCTGAAAAATGCAGCAATTAATAAAGCTGAACTTGCGGATAACACACCATTTTCCCATGTATCACCGGAAGTTGTTAATAAAATAAAACCGGCTAAAAATCCAAAAATATGGAGTAAAACTGAAATAACGGGAGCCGGTTTTTTTAGAAAGAATTGCAGCAGAACATGCAATCCGAACAGAAGTGAAATTGCAAAAGCTATTTCCGGGAAGATCATTAAAAACTCCTTAAGAAAGTTCTGAAATAAACGGCATTATTTTAACCTGATTCTCTTACTAATTCAGATTAAATATTAGTCTTTATATTTGCCGGTAAATTTAATTGTTGAAAATTACATTCTATATTTATAAAAATTTATAAACAGATTTAGAGATTTTACAAACCAAATTTGAAAGCTATGATTTAAATCAAGTCTGATAGTTACAAGAATCACTCAGGAAATTATAAAAACAAACAAATATTTCGACTTAAATACTAATATAGTCGAATATTTGCAATATAATCCAACCGGCTAATTAAGTGATATATTTTATTGATATTACATGGGTTAAAAAATAAGTTTGTATTAGTTCTTTCACAAAATGAGAGGTAACGTTGAAGTCATTAACGAAAATGTTAATAATTTTAGGTATGATTTCATTGGTAGGGTTTACATTTGTTACAAATGATGTTAGTAAAGCTAATGAACCAATGAATAAAGAAGAAACAGTTCCTGTTAATGAAGAAGAAAATACCATAAATAATTCAATAGTCAATTATATTGATAAGGGTGAAATGACGGCTTCATGGTACGGTCCTCGTTTTAACGGTAAATTAACCGCAAACGGGGAAATTTTTAACCAGTCTGCTTTTACGGCTGCTCACAAAAAACTTAAATTTGGTACTTTATTAAAGTTAACAAATTTAAAAAATAACAAATCAATTATCGTGAGGATAAACGACAGAGGTCCTTATGTGAGCGGAAGACAGTTAGATCTTTCTAAAGCAGCTGCTCTTTCTCTCGGAATGATAGAAAGAGGAGTTGTGAGGCTGAAAGTAGAAGAAATAAGCTTAAAGGGAGTAAATTTCCCTGTCGTTAGCCTGAATTAAAAACCCTTAAATCTAAATGAAAGCCCGGTTTACCCCGGGTTTTTTATTTTAAATATAATTTTTCTGAATTCAGCTTAACCGGTTTAAGAATCGCCACATAATTAGTGCAGCAAGTCTGCTGGTTTTATTATCAACATCAAAATCCGGATTAACTTCCGATATTTCGAAAATTTTTGTTCTCTTATCAATTCCGGCTGTTTCAGCAATTAACAATGCTTCTTCAATCGAAAATCCAACCGGGTTTGGAGCACTTACACCCGGTGCGTCCGATTCTTTAATCGAATCAATATCAAATCCCCAGAATAAAACTTTATTCTTCTTCTTTAGCAGTATTTCTTTCAGTATCTTTTTAATTTTTCCCCGGCTAATTTCATCATAATAATAAATGCGGCTTCCTTTTTTCTTGAGATATTTTTTATGAGCTGTAGAAGAAGAATGCTGTTTTATCCCGATTTCATAAAAATTTTTAGGATTAACCAGCTTTTCATCCAGAAGCATCCTGTAAGAAGTACCGCTGTTGCGGATTTTATCGGGACGTACATCAAAATGGCTGTCAATATTGAAGACAAGCGGATTATTTTTAAATCTTGATAAAGCTTTGCAGTCAGGATAAGAAATATCATTTCCCCCGCCGAGTATAATTACTTTTTTATTGTCATTTAATAATTGGAAAATAACTTCTTCCTGCCTGGAATGAATATCTTCAAGATTGTTTTCAATTTTAACATTGCCTAAGTCAAATATTTTTATTGGTTCGATATGTTCACTTACCGTAAGTTTATAAAACGAACCGCGGATTTTATCCGGTGCATGCTTAGCCCCTTCCCGCCCCCTGTTTCTGATTACTCCTTCATCCTGTGGGGAACCCAGAATGACGACTTCAGCTTCATCATAATATTCTGCTTCGGATTTAACTTTTTCCCCCAGCCTGATATCTTCCGGGTCATTTCTTTTATAGAAAAGTTCTTTATTTGGCCTCGTTGTAAGATTAAATATATTCATGCTGATTCCTGGCGTGAAAATTTTTTGTTTAACCTAAATTATTTTGCTGGTTATAGATTATTCAATTTCAAATGCAGTTGATGTTGTTGTCCATACCTTACTTTTATTGTTGAAAGATTTTTCGGTAAACCTGACCTTGTTATTAATATCAATAAATATAACAGAAGAAGAACGGGTCCCATATTTTTCTGTAACTGTAAAAATAGGAGAAACCATTCTTTCAAGCTCTTTGCTTAATCCTGTATCGGGCAGAGTTTCATAAGGATAAATTTCATCATCTTTTAATAAATCAAATAATGCATTGTCTGACGGATTAGGTTCATTTATTATATCGGAAAAGATCTTTTTACTTTTTATTACTTTAGGCCAAGATGAATCAAGTAAATGATTGCTTAATCCGTAAATCCCTTTTGATAATTTAACCGTTTTTTTGCTTATGTTCGATAAATAATATAAACTGTCGCAGTTTCCAAAAATTAAATTGTAGCCGTTATAATTATCTGCGGTTTCCAGTAATAGATCGGCATATAGTTCAGGTGACATTTCATTTAATAAGAAATCGGTTACTAATTTCCCGCGTGTAGGTGCATTATCCTTTATTTGTGTCATATCCCTGTAATTGGTGATAGCTGCAATTCTCCCTTTTTTAGTTATTCCCAACCAGGTTCCGTTTCCTTTTAAATCCTTACCGGCATATAATTCTGGATAAGTTTCCCAATTATGTAATAATGCTGCAGGCCGGTCATAAAACTCATCCCTGTTTGCTGCAATAATCAGTTTATAATTTGGATTAGTTCCGTATGATAATAATAACAGGCACATTAAAATAATTGTGTTGATTAAAGAATAAAAAATAAGAAAATAAAATCAGATTCTTAAGGGATCAAATATATTTTAATAAGGCGGGATAATACAGGGTATACAGGATTTGAACCCTGTATACCCCTTTAATTATTTTTCTATCTGGATTCCCGGACCAAACCCAATACGATCTTTTATCTCATTGGATTCATCCTTTGGTTTGGAGTAATACCATGCAGAGTTCCAGCTAACTTTATCATCTACATAAATATTATAAAAATTAGCTTCTCCTTTATCAGCCCTGATTAAGCGGGTCGGGCTTTCTTTTAAATATTTTTTGTTTATTGAATTTTTGGGAAAATACCAATTGCCGTCAATATTTCTTATATCCTCGCTTTCAGCAATTGTCTCACCGTTATATACAGCTTTTGCCATATGTTTTACCTCCGATATTATTGCTCTTACGAATTAATAACTAAATTATGTAAAAAAAGGAAGAGAAAAGTATGAGCTGAATCTCAGGTGTGATATAAATTGGATTTAAATGTATCTATCAAAAATTGGGCGAACTTGCTAATTATTATTTATTTTTAATACACTTTTTTAGATATTTACATAAATTTTTTGATATCTCATAAACAATAACATTAAAGATTTTTATATGAAATTAGTATTACCGTCCAATATGTTTACCCGTTTGATGGAAAAATATTTGGAACCCGGATTAAAAACAGATTTAATATTTAACCCGTCTTCATTAATTACGTCAGAAATGATGAAATATGAAAATTGTATAGGTTTAATTCCGACGCTAGATCTCTTAAAAAATAAAGAATTATTTGTCTCAAAGAAACACGGAATTGCCTTCGAAGGAAATTTATGCAATGCGTACATTTACTTTAAACCAGGTGAAAAAAATGTAAACGAATTCAGTCTTTTGGGAGATGTATCCTCTCTTGAAGTTATTCTGAGCAAAATATTATTTAAAGAAATTTATAATGCGGATATTAAGATTGAAATATTAACCCGCGAAAAAAAGCTGCAGGATAAAAACTTAGTTGTTATAGGAGATAAAAATTTTGAAGACGATAGGTGTTTCTCGGGTATAAGTTTTGCTGAGGAAGTTATTGAATTCCTATCTTTACCCTTTGTTAATTACGTTTTTGCCTCAAAGAATAAAAATGTTCTGGAAGAGTTTAATGAAAAACTAGAAAATATAGGCAGCAAGGTGTATAAAAATATTGAAGAATATGATTTCGGAGAAAAAATGAGCAAAAAAACAAAAGATTACATAAAAACAAATATATCTTCGTTTATTATGGATTTTGAATTAATGGATATCGATGGAATTGATCAACTGCTCAGGCTTCCGTATTATCATGGAATGGTTAGTGATATAATAGAATTAAAATATGTGTAGCACAGATTGCTGGTCTGTGCTACCGGAATTACAGCTCAACTATTGAAATATCAATTATTTCATCTTCCTTCTCGGGCATCTCTTTCAGGATTTTATCGGAAGGTTTGGAATCCAGTTTAATTGTACAGCATGCAGTTTTTTCACCGTCAAAAATAACATTTTCCATTTCCTGTGCATTTATTCTTTCTTCACTTAAAAGTCTTAAAACTCTCGCAAGAACACCGGGTTTATCAAAATGCCTTACGACCAGCTGATATTTTGCAGCAGTCTTTTTACAGCGATTTACCCAGTTTTTTATTTCACCCAGTTCAATATAGTTTTTAATAATGTTATAAGTTTCTTCAGCCACTGCATTTTGAGCCTGTTCTGTAGAAGCTCCTATATGATGTGTAACATAAATGTTTTTAATATTTGAAAGATCGCTTGAGAATTCACCCTCTTTCCCTTCCGGTTCTGCAGTAAATACATCTAAACCGGCAAATAATTTTTCTTCTTTAGCTGCATTTATTAATGCTTCTTCATCTACAACTCCTGCTCTTGCAGTGTTAATGAAACAGGCACCTTTTTTCAGCTTACCGATTAAATCTTTAGATATTATTTTCTTTGTATCAGCATTTTGCGCCAAATGAACCGATACTATATCGGACTGCTTAAATAAATCTTCAAGAGTATTAACCTTTTCTATCCCTAAAGCCTCAGCTTTTTCTTTTGATAATGATCTTGACCAGCCGATAATCTTTAATCCGAAAGCCTGGGCACGGAGAATAAGCTCTGTACCAATTTGACCTACTCCGACAACCCCCAGAGTTTTACCAAATAATCCGTCTGCTTTTGAATATAAAGCTTTATTCCACTTTCCGCTTCTGAAATCAATAACATTCTCAGGAATTTTTCTGTCAACTGCGCAAATTAATCCCATTGCTAATTCTGCCACTGCAATGCTGTTCTTGCCAGGACAGTTTGCTACAAATATTCCTTTTTCATTCGCGGCTTTTATGTCAATGTTGTTTACACCTGCGCCGGCACGGATAATTAAGCTAAGCTTGTTTGAACTGTTTATACACTCTGCGTTTACTACTGTTGAGCGGACAATCAGGATATCAACTTCATTTATATTTTTCGGGAGATCGCTCTCCTTAAACTTTGGCTCATATACTAATTCACGAACCAGGCTTTTTATTTTTTCCGTGTATTGATCCGGAAACTTATCTGCTATTAAAACTTTCATAAACTCATCCTTTTTATAATTAAAAAATTATAACGATTTTTTACCATTAATTTTAAAATTTACTGATTATAATTTCTGAAAAAGTTAGGGGAAAAGAAAGATTTGTAGTTTTTTAATGGAAAAATTACAGGATAATAATATTATGATATTTTGTTCTGCGATGTATGAATAAATTTTTAATTTGATATATCCATTAACTAAATTATGATAATGCCAAATTCAACAAAATATTGAAGATTGAAAATCATATTAAACAGAATTTTATTAAATTATTAATTTTGAAATGAAACTATAATTTTATCGAAAGAACAAGAGCCGGAAAGGTCTAAAGTGAATATTCCCGAACGGTTAACAAATAAAATTTCAAGTGCCAAAAGAATTGTTTTCTTTACAGGGGCAGGAATTTCTGCCGAGAGCGGAATCCCGGTTTTCAGAGGTAAAGATGGAATATGGAATAAATTAAAGCCCGAAGAATTAGCAAATTTTAATGCCTTTCTTAAAAATCCTGAGCTTGTCTGGGAATGGTATCAGCACAGAAAGAAAATAGTTTCAGGCTCTGGGCCAAATGCAGGACATCTGGCAATTATGGAGATGGAGAATTATTTCCCGGACGTAAAAGTAATTACTCAGAACATTGACAATCTGCACAAACGTGCAGGAAGTAAAACCATATATGAACTGCATGGTAATATCGAACGAAATTATTGTATTAAGTGTAAGAAGGTTTATTATGATATTGTACCGCTTGAAGGTAAGACGCCTAAGTGTGAATGCGGCGGACTTATTCGCCCCAATGTAGTCTGGTTTGGTGAATATTTACCTCAGGATCAGTTTGATGCCTCGTACCTGGCTGCTGAAAATGCCGATATTTTTTTTATTGTTGGAACTTCTGCAATAGTCTATCCTGCTGCTTCTTTGATATATAAAGCAAAAGAATCTGGAGCTGCTCTTGTTGAAGTAAATATTGAAAGAACAGAAATTTCAGGTATCGTTGATTTTTCATTATTTGGAAAAGCTGGTGAGGTATTACCGGCAGTTCTGAATTCCATTAAAGAATTAAAAAATTGAAGTCATGGTTTGGACCATGACTGCCGTGTATAGTTATTTTAGTTGCAGAACACTAGAATTCATTCTCTTTATTGTTTAAGTCCAATTAATCTGCACATTCTTTGTAATTCACGCTGCTCATTTTCACTTAAAATTCCGATTTCTTCCGTAATTAATTTTAATTGTTTAGGAAAGACGGCTTCAATTAATTTTTTCCCTTTATCGGTCAGCTGAATATTATAGTATCTCCTGTCGACAACACCCCTTCTTCTTAACACCAGATCTCTTTTTTCAAGATTATCGATTACCATTGTAATATTCCCGCCGCTTTTTAGAAGCTTGCTGCCTAAATTTTTCTGACTCATTGGCCCTAAATGGAACAGGGCTTCTAAAACTCCAAACTGGCTTTCTGTTAATCCTTCCTTTGCCAGGGATGCATTTAAATTTGAATTGATTGATTCAACTGCCCGGATAAGTTTTATGTAAACATTAAGAGAGCTTATCTCTTTTTTAGAACCTTTGTAGTGAGTCCCCATATTTGATTAAATTAATATTGATAAGTTCGATATTAAACTAATAAAAAAAATAAGATAATCAAGGATTATTTTCAATTAATTTTTTCGAGGAGATAAAAGACTTAGAACGCCGACAAATAACGCCGAACCAATAATTGACCAAACAACCGGAAAATCTGTTCCGCCGATATTTAAAACGAAAAAGTCCGGAAGAGCGGTTTTCCTGGCTATCCATGTACCAACTAACGCTCCGATAAAACCTACCACAATTGAAACAACACAGCCGCCTCTTGAAAATCCTACTATTGAGCGTCCAATCGAACCGCATATTCCTGAAATGATCAATAAAATAATTATTTCCAATAAAGACATGGTATTACCTTAAAAATGTATTGAAAGCTAATTTGATTTTTCGAAATAATCAAATTTTTATTACAGAAATAGACGGACAAAAATTGTAACTGATGTCACCGGCATGATGTATAATAGTTTGATCAAAATTTCTATGTTCTAAAGAAAACTATTATTTTTAAAGATACTCATTTAAAATACTTATACAGAAAAAAGAAAGTAAAAATGAAAATAGCACTTGCTTCTGATCATGGCGGCTTTGAATTAAAAAAAGACCTTTTTAGCTGGCTTAAAGAAAATAAATATGATGTTATTGATCTGGGGAATAAAGTATATGATTCTTTAGATGATTTCCCGGATTATGCTGAAATTATTTCCAGGGCAGTTATAAACGGTGAAGCAGAAAAAGGAATTCTAATCTGTGGAAGCGGGGTCGGAGCTGCAGTAGCTGCTAATAAATTTAAAGGGATCCGGGCTTGCGTTTGCCATGATAATTATTCCGCCCACCAGGGTGTAGAGCATGATGCAATGAACATAATTTGTCTCGGTGCAAGGGTAGTGGGGATACAGCTTGCAAAGGATCTCGTAGCTGCATTTATAAATGCAAAGTATATGAATGAAGAAAGGCTAAACAGGCGTTTGGAAAAAATCAAAAAATTTGAGGATAATTTCGGTAAATAAGTATTCTTAATCGTATGAATTTTTAATAATTCCGTTCCTCTTTTTTAATATTCCTGCAAATCTATAATTTCTTCTTTTGATTCTCCAGATTAAGACCCGCACTAATTAAAAATATAATACAGCTAACACGGTGTATTAATCTAAATAGTTATTTTTAAAGAAATAAATAAATTAAAAATAAGGTGAATAATGAAAGTTGGATTTATAGGTCTTGGATTAATGGGAAGCCGAATGGCGGAAAATTTACTTAAAGGCGGATATGAATTAATTGTCTATAACAGAACTAAAGAAAAAGCCGAACCAATTGTAAAAAAAGGAGCTTCCTTAGCCGGATCGTTTAAGGAAGCCGGAGAAAATGCTGATATATTATTCACTATGCTTTCCAATCCTGAAGCTGTTAAAGAAGCTGCTGTTGGAAAGAATGGTTTCCTGGAATCTCTTAAAGAAAATTCCTTATGGATTGATTTAAGCACAGTTAATCCTTCTTTTTCAATAGAAATGAATGAAAAAGCCGGAGAAAAAAATATCAGGTTTCTGGATGCTCCGGTTGCAGGAACTGTTGGTCCTGCCGAAAGAGGAGAGCTTATAATTTTGGTTGGAGGTGATGAAAATGATTTAAACGAAGCAAAACCGCTTCTGGAAAAAATGGGAAAGAAAATAATTCATCTTGGTAAAAACGGTATGGGCACATCAATGAAGATGGTAATAAACCTGATGCTCGCAAATTCAATGGTAGCTTTTGCAGAAGCTATTACCCTCGGTGAATCTCTCGGATTTTCAAAGGATGCACTTTTTAATACACTGATAGGCGGACCGGTTACAGCACCTTTTTTAGCTTCAAAGAAAGAGAAGATTCAGAAAGACGATTTCAGCACTGAATTTCCGTTGGAGCATATGCAGAAGGATCTTCAGCTTGTAGATATAACTGCATTTGAGAATAAGATATCTCTGCCTCTTTCCAATATTGCAAAAGAGATTTACGGACTTGCAATTAAAAATGGTCTGGGTGAAAAAGATTTTTCCGCTGTTTACGAATTTTTAAAGAGATAAAGTTTTGTATAAGGATAATTCAATTTAAAATTTGGTTTCATGAATCATGAAACATAAGGGGAATTATATAAAAGGTTTACTTCATTCAATTTTTCTATAATTCCAAACGTATACATTTTTCATAAAAGGGATTTGAAGCGCTTATATATTATTTCCTGCCGTTTATCAATTTTTTTTGAATAGTTGATTATTTTAGAGTAATTTAAGACGGGATGAAACTGAAAAATCTTAATATTGAAGCTTTAATCTGGATCCTGGGGTTAATTTACTTGTTTTTTGTCGATACCGGCTCACATTACAGCTTCTGCCTTTTTAAGAATCTGGGGATTGATTTCTGTCCCGGCTGCGGTTTGGGGAGGTCAATCCATTATTTAATGCATTTTGAGATAATGAAATCTATAAATACACATCCATTAGGCATATTCGCTTTTGTAATATTGTTACATAGAATTATTACTCTGTTAATCCCGTCATTTAAAAATGTGAAATTGAAAGTTGCCTTAATCAAATTAGTGAGGATAAAATGAACAAATTACTTACTCTGCTGCCCAATATTGAACAGGAAGAACTGGTTTATATACAAATGTTAGTTAAGGATATGAATGATAATCAAATTACCCAGTATGCATCCATATACAATTCCAGGAGGAAAGACCCGCAGACAATATTACTACTTACCCTGATTGGATTTTTTGGTGTAGCAGGCGTTCAGCGTTTTGTTTTAGATCAGATCGGGATGGGTTTACTATATCTCTTTACTGGAGGTATTTGTGTAATAGGTACGATTGTAGATTTAATTAATTATAAAAGATTAGCAATTGAATATAACCATAAACTTGCCCGCCAGGTTGCAGCAATTGTTTCAAGTTAGTGCAGAAATACCGGTCACTTCAAAAGTGACCGGCACTTTCTATTTCGAAAGTATACCAATCTCTCTCAGCCATCGTTCACATGCATTAGGCCAGTCAGATGCTGTTCCGCTTTTTTTAGCAAGACCAAAACCATGTCCTCCTTTTTCATATATATGAAGTTCGGCAGGTATTTTGAATTTGCTTAATGCTTTAAAGTAGTTGATGCTGTTTTGAATGGGAACAGTATTATCATCTTCTGCAAGAAATAAAAAAGCCGGAGGTGTATTTTTGTTTACCTGCTTATCATTTGAAAATTTTATTAGCTCTTCTTTAGTTGGATTTTTCCCCAACAAATTCTCCCTTGAACCCATATGTGTAATATCTGCTTCCATTGAAATTACCGGGTAGCCGAGAATAGAAAAATCCGGCTTTGCGCTGATAGTATCCGAATCATATACTCTTTCATTATAATGCGTACAAAGTGTTGAAGCAAGATGTCCGCCTGCAGAAAAGCCTGTTACACCGATTTTATCGGGATTGATATTCCACTTTTCTGCATTGCCTCTTATAATACGCATAGCTTTTTGTGCATCCATCAATGGACCGATTGTTTTGTCCTTCATGATGGAATCACTGGGTAATCTATATTTCAAAACAAAGGCTGTTATCCCAAGTGAATTAAGCCATTTAGCAATATCAACTCCTTCTTTGGTATAAGCCAGGTGTAAATAACCTCCTCCCGGACAAATTAAGACAGCAGTGCCATTGGCTTTTCCTTCCGGAGGTGTAAATATTGTTAAGGTTGGTATTTTTACTTTACTGATTCTGTAAATACCGGTTTCATTGCTTAAGTCTATTTCTTTGTATAAAGTATCTTCAATAGCTCCCGGAATTTTACCGGGCCAGACATTTATCTTTTCCTGGCTGATAGCAGATAAAGGAACCAGGATAATAAGAATTGCTGAAAAGGTTGAAATTTTTTTCTTAATGTTTGGAATTGACATAGTTTGAATACCCGGAATTTTTAAAAATCAGAATTATGCATTTCTCTTTTAGGATTTAAATTACAATTAATAATTTGGCAATTCCAATTCGTTAATTTACAGAGGATGATTTTTATCTTTCGAACAATTAATTTTTTATAAAGGGAACGCATTTGCGTTCCCTTTCCTCAATTTAGAAATTAACAAGTACTGAAAAACGGAATGCTCTTCCTAAAATCGGCCTTGCCATAAAAAATTCTCCGGCTGCAAGTGTGCTTCTGGGATTCCCTTCCGTTAAACCAATCGTATTTGCGAGGTTGGTTCCATCGGCAGCAAATGTTATATCACTTATTTTATATGAAGCTCCTGCATCAATTACATTATAGCTTGGGAGCTTATTTAGATTTGCATCGTCACTGTATTTTGAACCGAAAAAGCTAAACTTAACATGAGCTTCGAGACCTGTAATAAATTCGTATCTAGGGGTTACTATGAAAAATATTTTTGGAATTCTTCTAACTTCGTTACCCGTATAATCAAAGCCATGACCTGCAAAATTTTTATATTTTGGATTTTGGAATGTTCCCGTAAGATCTATGTTAAAGTTTTCATAATTATAAATTGCCTCAATTTCCAAACCGATATTATCTGCATCAGCAAACTTATTTTCCTGCTGGCCATTTGCCAGAACATCCTGGTAGGAAATATTATTCATAGTCATATAAAAAGCATTTGCAAATATTCCCAGCATTGATGAAGAATACTTGAATCCTAATTCATATTGCTTAATGTCGGTGGGTTTCAAAGCGCCAAAATTTCCAACATTATCGTGCAAAGATGCTTCATCGGGTGAGCGTACACCCCGGCTGATTCTTATATAAGTAGCAACATTTTTATTGAATGCATAATTAATTCCTCCGGAAGCTGAAAGTTCATTTACATCATATGTCCAATATGTATAAGGACCAACTACTTCCGAAACGTTATCATCCGCCATTGTAGTAGAATCCCCGAGGTTAACATTCTTTGTATTTGCATTATAGCCTGTGTATTTATCTGCATCATATCTTATTCCTGCATCTATTGTCACTTTATCCGATGCAGTAAATTCATCGTTTAAATAAAATGCATTTACCCTTCCTCTTATTTCTGATTCACGGGTTAAAAAGGAAATACCCGTAACACCATTGTAAGTATATGAATAATTTTTATCCCCAGGTTGTAAATCGCCATTTGCTAAATTTAACATACGCGCCTGATCCTTTATTTCCAGAAGTATGTTGCTCCAATTCCAATATTGATGTGATTTCCAGCTTGAGAAGTAATATCCTGCTTGGACACTGTTATTTTCACTATTAAATGTGAACTGCAGGTTATTATCAAAATCATTCATTTGCTTTAGAATGGTCCAGAATCCTACTTGTGCTACTAAACCGTTACCATTCATATTTCCCGGGTTTGAGATAACCTGTCCATTATCAGCATAACTATATATAGGATTAGTAATACCTGCACTTGAAGCATATGCAGTTGCATTAGTAGGAGGAGCGCCTGGAAATATTGCATCATAGTTCATATCAATTGTTGTGCTCCTCATTGAATTCTTAAATGAAAAACCATGACCAAGATCTAGAGAGACTTCTCCTCCAATCGCATCAACAACAGGATGAATACCGTTTTCTAAATCTCTTATCCAATGGGTTCCACCTGGCTGGGGAACGTTTAAAACGGAGGCATTTACCGATGCAAAAGTTCCGTAATTAGGATCAAAGCCATTTATTCCTGTCGGATCTGAAGGGTTTTTTAAAGGTATTGGCAGATAAAATAAATTCCTATCATCAAGCTTTTTGTAATAGGCTCTTACATATCCGTTATTAAGCAAATAAGTTAAATTTGCTTTCAATTGCCCCCCATAATTTGCAGGGTATCCTGTTGAGCGGATACCTTCATCATAACGATAAAATCCACCGACATTGTATCTTAATTTTTCAGTAATTGGCCCACCAAAATCAATATCAGCTCTCATAGTATTATAATCACTTAAAGTTAATTTTCCGGTTCCGCTAAACTCCGGGCCGCCGGTTTTACTAATGAAGTTAATAATTCCACCCGGTGCATTAGTTGCAAAAATAGAACCAGAACCTCCCCGCACACTTTCAACTCTTTCTATAGTTTGATCAATTCGCACAAAATTATCTGCATTTGCAAATTGTAATTCGCCGTCATCAAAAACGGGTAATCCGTCTTCCTGAAGTTGTACATATTGATAAGAACCTTCCGAAGGGATACCTCTTGGGAACACATTGTTTCCTACATCACCGCCTGAACTTTCCACATAAAATCCAGGTATCGATTTTATTAAATCAGCCGTGCTTTGAGGAGCTTTTTGTTCGATGGCTCTAGCACTTATAGTTGTAATTGCCACGCTGGAATTCAATTTACTTTGCGGGTTTTGAACACCAGTTACAACAACCGAATGCAGATTTAATATATCTGATTCAAGTTCTGCATTTTGTTTAATTGTCTGACCTGATTCAACTGTAATAGAAAATTCCTGACTCTTATATCCTACTGCACTGAATTTTATTGTATAATTGCCCGCAGGGACATTAGCAATTTTATAACTGCCGTCGTTATCTGTTGCTGCACCTAAAGTTGTTTTTAATAAAATTACATTTACTCCAATTATAGGTTTATCCTGTGTATCGGTAACTTTGCCGGTTATAGTACCCTGCGCAAAAAGATTTATGCCTGGTAATAATAACAATACAAAAAGGAAGATGAGCCCTTTCCAGGGAATTTTAGTAGTTTTATTACACATAGTTCCTCCGGGTTATTTTTGTGATGTTTGATTTATTTTGAGATAGGAAGAATTGTCTCTCAGGTGATTTCTTTAATGTTTTTAAACGGAGTAAATTTTTATATTTTATGATTGAAAGCAGTTGCATCTAGCAATCTTTCATTATTTTATTCTCCCTTGAATTGACTGGTTATAACTAAGCCTAGATAAATAATGACGATGTTTTTAAACACAAGTAATGAAATAGTAATTATTTAAAACTTAATGTTCTTTACAATAATTATAAATTATTTTATAATAAAGAAGCATTATAAATATTAAAATCTATATTTGTGATTAATCTTACACACTCTGGTTTTGTAATTATTTATAAAATAGATTATTGCTAGTACGTTTTACAACTTAATTTAAAAACATTTGAGGGTCGGAGTAATGAAAAACAATTCCGTTCAGGAAGAATATCTTCACAGCATAAAATTAATTTTCGAAAAATATAAAGTTATGGGAGATAAAACTTTCGCACAATTAGAAGAAAAAGATTTTCATTATACGGTAGATGAAGAATCAAATTCGATTGCAGTTATTATTCAGCATTTAAACGGAAATCTGCTGTCACGGTTTACCGACTTTCTCTCTTCCGATGGCGAAAAACCTGCACGTAACAGGGATATGGAATTTGAGGAACAGCAGCTTTCTCAAACCAAACTGATTGAAGGCTGGAACAACAGCTGGAAGCTTTTATTGGATACTTTAAATAATTTAACAAATGAAGACCTCTTAAGAACTATTTATATCAGAAAAGAAGCACATTCTGTGATTGAAGCCCTGAACAGAAGTTTGACTCATACTGCTTATCATATAGGGCAAATTGTCTTTATCGCAAAACATATTAAGAAGGATTCGTGGAAAACACTAAGTATTCCGAAAGGGAAATCAAAAGAATTTAATTAAATTCCTCTCTTCTAATAAATAATTATCTTTATCATCCATCCTGTCATTTGTGATTTTTCGCACATATCAATCACCATGGTTTATATAAGCTTCATAATAAATTTAAGTATGCTTAATTTTAAAATAAAGATTCCTTTAATTTTATGAACAATATATCAAAAGAAGACTATTTAAGCTCTATTTACAAGTATAGAGATAAAAAAGGTGAAATTAAAGCAACTCTTATTGCCGAAAAATTGCAGGTTTCGAATGCTGCAGTTTCCGATATGCTTAAAAAACTTTCAAATGACGGGCATATTAAATATGAACCATATAAGGGAATAAAGCTTACAGATCGAGGGGAGGAATATGCAAAAAAAATGGTCAGACGCCACAGAATCTGGGAAGTTTTTTTGCATCAGGTAGTTGGGCTGAAATGGGATGAAGTGCATGATGAAGCACATAAGCTGGAACATTCAACTTCAGATAAGCTGTTAAATAAAATGGAAGAAATGCTTGATTTCCCTGAATTTGATCCTCATGGTGATCCTATCCCCTCAAAAGACGGATTGCTTCCTGAACAAAAAAAGATGGTGCCATTGTCAATTTTAAAAGAAGGTCAAACGGGAAAAGTTATGCGGGTAAATGATTTCGACAATAGTTTTCTTCAATATATATCCAAGATAGGTATTAAGCTTAATAAAGATATTACGGTAAAAGATGTGCTCAATTTTGACAGGTCTATGTTAGTCTCGGTTGAAAAAAAAGAAATCAACATTAGTAATACTATCGCTGCAAATATTTTTGTAGAAGAGAAATAGCTTATGAAAAATTTATTAGACTCTTCAGCAATAATAAATGATGAGCGTACAAGAATTCTTGCCGAAGAAGCTCTTTCGGGAAATTCTAAAAAAGGAATTATCAGGCGGCTGATTCCCTTTCTTGGACCAGCGTTTATTGCAAGCATTGCTTATGTAGACCCGGGGAATTTTGCTACAAATATACAGGGCGGAGCTGAATTTGGCTACACACTGCTTTGGGTAATTTTAGCCAGTAATCTTATGGCAATGCTGATCCAGGCTTTATCTGCAAAACTTGGAATTGCTACAGGCAGTAATTTAGCAGAACACTGCAGGAATAATTTCAGTAAACCGGTAGTTTATTCTATGTGGGTTCTTATGGAATTTGTGGCAATGGCAACTGATCTCGCAGAATTTTTAGGAGCGGCTATCGGTTTTCAGCTGCTCTTTGGTTTCCCTTTAATCGTCGGCGGAATATTAACTGCAATATGTACTTTTTTAATTCTTGGTTTGGAACGTTACGGTTTCAGACCGCTTGAAATTGCTATTACAGTTTTGGCAACCGTTATTGCTTTATGCTACATTTTAGAAACAATTCTTGACAAACCCGATGTCAAAACACTTCTATACCATACATTTGTACCTCAGTTTTCCGGTACTGAAAGTATCCTTCTGGCAACCGGAATACTTGGAGCTACAGTAATGCCTCATGCAATTTTTCTCCATTCGGCTTTAACCCAGCAGCGGATTATTGTAAAACATCCGGATAAATTAAAAAAGCTCTTCCGGTTTGAAATTTATGACGTATTGATTGCAATGGGTATAGCCAGCTTTGTAAATATGGCAATGCTTATAATGTCTGCTTCTACTTTTCATCAGCATGGATATACAAATGTCGCTACCATTGAAGATGCACATTTAACTTTGAAACCGCTGCTGGGGCAGGCGGCAAGCTGGATTTTCGCTATTTCACTTCTAGCTTCCGGATTGTCTTCTTCCACGGTTGGTACAAGCGCGGGACAGGTTATTATGCAGGGCTTTCTGCACAGACATATACCTGTTTGGTTAAGGAGGTTGATTACCCTTATCCCATCAATGATTGTCATTGCTGTCGGGCTCGATCCTACACGTACTCTTGTAATCAGCCAGGTAATTTTAAGCTTTGGACTTCCTTTTGCTATTATTCCATTAATAATTTTTACAAAAAATAAAAAATATATGGGGGTTCTTGTAAATAAAAAAATTACTAACTTTATCATCTCGATTATTGCTGCTTTAATAATAGCTTTGAATATTTACCTGGTTTATCAAATATTATTTGTGGGTTAGTTAATGATTAAGCATTTGTTAGTACCGCTTGATGGTTCACCGCTTGCAGAATCAGTTTTACCTGTTACTGCAATCCTGGCTAAAAAAACAGAAACTGATGTGACATTAATACATATTGTTGAAGAAGACCCGCCTGAAAAAATCCATGGACAGCAGCATTTAACATCGCCGGAACAGGCAAAAGCTTATCTGAAATCAATTTCTGAACTTAAAATTTTTAAAGGTGTTAAAGTAGAAATACATGTACATGAAGAGAGAGTTCAGAATATTCCGTTAAGCATTGCAGAACATACAAATGAACTGCACCAGGATTTAATTGTTATGTGTACTCATGGAAGCGGCGGACTGCACGAATTTTTATTTGGCTCAATAGCACAAAAAGTTATTTCTATTGGAAAAAAACCCTTGCTATTAATAAACCCGGATAATACCCATGATAATTGTAAATTTAATAATTTTTTAATCCCCCTTGATGGTAATCCCGAACATGAGGGAGCGGTTCATTTTGCTTCCTGGCTTGCCAAAATTTGCGGGGCTGCCATTCATTTATTGATGGCCATACCTTATTTCGGAAATATGTCCGGGAAGGTTACAGCTTCGAACCGGTTCCTTCCGGGTACAACTTCAAAAATGATGGATATGATTATACCGGATGCACTTGAATATCTTGAAAAGATTCAGAAAGATTTAACGGCAGAAGGATTAAAGGTTACTTCCAGTGCAACCAGGGATAATCCGGATAAAGCTATTATAGATATGGCAAAAGATATTAATGCTGATTTGATTATCCAGGCAACTCATGGAACCATGGGTGTTGAAGCTTTTTGGGAAGGAAGTATAACTCCCAGGGTAAGTAAAATCAGTAAAATTCCTATCTTGCTAGTTCCTGTTATTTAATTAAACATTAAAAATTAAAGATATATGCTTAAAGAAGAATTCGATAATAAAACTATATCAACCTGGAAATTTCATCTGCAGGATGAAGTAGATGCTGCGTTCCTTTATAGAACTTTAGCTGTTCTTGTTAAAAATAATAAACAGCGTGACATTTATTTAAATCTTGCCGGAATTGAAGATAAACATACAGAAGTGTGGGAAAAATTGCTGGCTGATTATAATATAACATTTGGAAAAAGAACACCTTCTATGAAAGCAAATATTCTTGCCTGGTATTCAAAAAAATTTGGTACTAGTCTTCTTTCTAAATTTATGCTGAAAGAGGAGGCAACTGAAGTTAAATCATACCTTGGACTTTACAGAGAGAGTAATTTTAAACAGACAAAAGATATTGCTTTAAGACTTGCAAAAGACTCTGCACAGCATGCCAATAAGCTTATGGAATCCGGTAATTCTACTGAAGAACCATGGCATCAGTCTGATTCCGGTGGTATGTTAAGAAGTGTTGTTTATGGATTTAATGACGGATTGACCGCTAATTTTGGTTTAATAGCCGGGGTAATCGGGGCAAGTGTGGCTCCTCATTTTATTTTAATTTCCGGAATAGCCGGAATGATTGCCGATTCGCTTTCTATGGGATCTTCCGGTTATTTGGCTGCTGTTAGTGAAAAAGAAGTGTATGAACATGAAAGACAAATGGAGGCTGATGAAATTCGTTTAATGCCTGAACTTGAAACAGAAGAGCTTGCTTTGATCTATGAATCAAAAGGAATGGACAAAGAGGAAGCCAGAAGATTAGCTGTTGATGCCATGAAAAATCCTGAACAGGCTCTGGAAGATAAAGTAAGAGAAGAATTGGGAATTATGGAAAGTTCTCAGAGTCCCTTTAAAGAAGGATGGGTTACAGGAACTGCGACAGCAATAGGAGCTTTTATCCCGGTATTTCCTTTCCTGTTCTTATCGGGTACGTCCGCAATCCTGACTTCATTTATTATTTCAATGCTGTCACATTTTGGCGTCGGCGCTGCAAGGAGCTTTTTTACCGGACGTGGAATCTTCCGCAGCGGGTTTGATATGTTTGTGGTCGGATTTGGTGTTGCGGCAATCGGGTATTTTATTGGCGATATGATTGTAAAATTATTATAGCCGGACAATCTGTAAAAATTTAAACACTCCTTATTTTCAATTTGAGTTCCAACTTATTTTCTATTATTATTTAAATGATGTATAATATAAATGAAAAACGTATAAGACTTCTTCAGAAAGGAGACGACAAAAAGGGTCCCGTAGTTTACTGGATGAGCAGGGATCAAAGGATGCATGACAACTGGGCATTACTTTATGCGCAAAATCTTGCATTAGAAAGTAATCGGCCGTTGTTTGTTATATTCTGCCTTTCGTCCGCTTTCTTAAATGCAGCATTAAGACAATATGGCTTTATGCTGAAAGGATTGGAAATTACCGAAAAGGAATTGGCAGATTACAATATTCCTTTCTTCATATTAAATGGAGAACCGGGAACAGAAATACCTGAATTTTTAAAAACTGAGAAAGCAGGTAAACTGGTTGCAGATTTCGATCCTTTAAAAATCAAAAGAATATGGAAAAAAGATGTTGCCCGAAAAATCAACATCCCTTTTTATGAAGTTGATGCACATAATATTGTCCCTTCTCTTTACGTATCCGGGAAAGAAGAATACGGGGCTTACACTATAAGACCTAAAATTTATAAACTACTTCCGGAGTTTTTAGTTGACTATCCTGAAACTAAAAAAATGAAAAAATATGAAAGTAAAAATAACGGGACAATAAACTGGCGTAAAGTTGAAGAATCCTTAATTATAGATCGCAATATTAAAGAGGTTAGCTGGATTAAACCCGGATTTAAAAAAGCAGCCGGACAACTTAATTATTTCCTTGAAAATAAACTTGATAATTATGCTGAATCCAGGAATGATCCTGGAAAAGACGGGCAGTCTAACCTTTCACCGTACCTGCACTTCGGACAAATTTCCGCACAGCGGATTGCGCTGGAAGTAAAAAGAACAAACGGAAACATGGAATCTGAGAAAAGCTTCCTGGAAGAATTAATTGTCAGGAGAGAATTGAGTGATAACTTCTGCTATTTCAATAAGAATTATGATTCATTTAACGGTTTTAGGGATTGGGCAAAGGAATCTTTAACAAAACATAAAAAAGATAAAAGAGAATATATTTATACATTAGAGCAATTTGAGAAGGCTGAAACGCATGAAGATCTCTGGAACGCGGCACAAATGGAAATGGTTCAAACCGGAAAAATGCATGGATATATGAGAATGTACTGGGCAAAAAAGATTTTAGAATGGTCTGATTCGCCGGAGAAGGCGATGAAAATAGCGGTCTATCTTAATGATAAATATGAGCTCGATGGGCGGGATCCGAATGGTTACGCCGGATGTGCCTGGTCGATCGGCGGGATCCATGACCGGGCCTGGAGAGAAAGGGAGGTTTTCGGTAAAATCAGGTATATGAATAGAAACGGAGCACAAAGAAAATTTAATATTAGTGAATATATCAGAAAATTTTCAAAAAGTTAAAAAAACCGACTTTTCCAATCAAAATATTCCCCTTTTAAAATTCGTTTATTAAACAAATAGGTTTTTTATTCGAAAATATAATTGAAATAGTATATGCTGTTGAATTATTTATATCAATTTAAAATCGGGAGACTACAATTATCTAATTGCAGTGTTAAAAATGTTCAGAAAGATAAACGAGAAAATTGGATTTTTTAAACTAAAATACAGGATAATTTATCCACTGGTTATTTTTATAAGCTTATTATCTGCCGGTTTTTATTATTTCTTTACCGGCCATTTAGAAACCCTGGCTGCAGTTTCTTTAAAAGAAAAAGCTGAATTTGTCTCCCAAATCTTCATTGATAAATTAGGCGAAAAGACTTTTGACTGGAAGCACAAAGAATTTGATAAGGAAGTTGTTAAAAAGTATGAAGTAGTATATTTTATTCTGATTAACAATAACGGACTGGTTGATAAAGCCTATAACCTCAAAACCGCGGAAAAAAATCATTACATTTTAACCTCACAAGAAGAATGGATCAATAATAAAAAAATATACCGCGCAGAAGTTCCTGTTGATATAAAAAATTCTGATATAGTCAAAGCTTATATTGGTCTGTCAGCCTCTGATTTCAATAAATACATGCTTGAGGCCAGAAAAGAAACCTTTTTTACTAGTCTGATGATTTTTATCTTTTCTTCTTTTATTGTATATATTATTAGCAGCTTAACAACCCTGCCGGTAAAGAAGATTACTGCCGGTTCTGATCAGTTTATAAGGGGAGATTTAAAGCATAAGATTAGTTATGTTAAAAACAGCCAGCTTGGTTTGATCGCTAAGTCTCTTAACTATTTATCGTTCAACTGGGAAAATGCCAACAAAAAGATCGAAAGTCTTGACAGGCAGCTTAAGGTGATATTCAGAGATAAAATAGGTGAACTGAATCTGGAGATAAATCAAAGAAGATTGGCAGAACATTCTTTAAAGCAGAGTGAAAAACAATTCAGATTATTGTTCGAAAGAGCTCCTATCGGAATGGTCATCAGCTCACCTGACGGCAGGATATTAAAAGTAAATCATGCTTTCTGCCAGAGCCTTGGCTACGATGAAGAAGAATTAAAAAATAAAAAAGCTTCCGAACTTACTTACCTGGATGACCAGCCAAACTATATAAAACTATATAAGCAGCTTTTGGAAGAAAATCTTTCGCACATTTATTTTGAAAACAGGTTTATAAGAAAAGATAAAGATATCATTTATACTATCGTTGAATCTGTTCTTGTAAGAGGAGAAGATGAAAAGCCTCACCATTTCATCTCACAGGTTATAGATATAACCGAACGAAAGAAAGTTGAGAGGGAGCTTGTTAAAGCAAAAGAAAAAGCCGAAGAATCTGATTTTTTAAAGACTGCATTCCTTGCACAGATGTCGCATGAAATAAGAACTCCGTTAAATGTTATCCTCGCTGCTACTCCTATTTTGGCCGATGAACTGCCGGAAGGCAACGAAGAAAATGATATGCTTTTAGACTCAATTACGAACGCTGGTAAAAGGCTGCAAAGGACTATCGACATGATATTGAACATGTCCTCTGTTCAAAGCGGTAATTACGAGCCCGATATTGAAGAGGTATATCTTGGTAATGAGATGAAAAAGCTTGTTGAAGAATTTAACCAGTTAATCAACAGTAAAAAACTGGAGCTTAATTTTTCTAATAAAGTTAGTGATTCAACTATACTTGCCGATAAATATACGGTTAACCAGATCTTCCAGAACTTAATTGGAAACGCTGTTAAATATACGCCCGAAGGGTATGTCGATATTACTTTGTTTGATAAAGATGAATACAATTTATGTGTTGAAATTAGGGACAGCGGGATTGGAATGTCCCGCGAATATATGGAAAAGCTGTTCACTCCCTTCTCCCAGGAAGATTCAGGGCATAAAAGAAAATTTGAAGGAAACGGGCTGGGACTAGCTTTAGTTAAAAAATATGTAGAGCTTAATAATGCCGATATTTCGGTAGATAGTGTTAAAGATCAGGGTTCGGTTTTTACTGTTACCTTCAAAAATTCATTATGGTATAAATTAAATTCAGAAAATAATTTATTCACTAAAGCCGCACTTTAATCCCTGTTACAAGATTTTTTCCTGCAAATCATTATATTTAAGAATATAAATTAAACAATAGACTTTTTCGCAGATCAGGACTCCCGTCCTGAAATCATTTATCTTTAATTAAAGCTAAGATTTGGAAATCTGAGCTGCGAAATTTAATCTAATGCATAATTTGGTATAAAAATTTATTTGTATAAACCAAAATATAAAGAGCCGGGCGATGAACGATTACAGGGTTTTATTATTCTATAAATATGTAAAAGTAGAAGATCCGGAGAAATTTAAAGAAGAACATCTGGAATGGTGTTTAAGCAACAAGATTAAAGGAAGAATTTTTATCGCTTCCGAAGGAATAAACGGGACAGTATCCGGTTTAATCGGGGATGTTGAGAAATATAAAAACATTTTAAGAAGCTATAAGATATTTGAAAATATTATATTTAAAGAAGATGATGCTGATATAATGGCTTTTAATAAAATGCATGTAAGGGTTAAAGAGGAAATTGTAAACTCAAATTTGAAAAATACATCATTAGCTAACGGCGGTAAAAAATTATCCCCCGGACAATTATTGGAATTTTACGAGTCAGGAAAAGAATTTATTATTGTTGATGCCAGGAACTGGTATGAAAGCAAAATCGGTAAATTCAAAAATGCTCTAACCCCCCCGTTAAAGAATTTCAGGCAATGGCCCGAAGCAGTAGAATCACTTGAGGACTTCAAAGATAAAACAGTAGTCACTTATTGTACAGGCGGAATAAGATGTGAAAAGGCTTCGGCATATATGGTCGAACAGGGATTTAAAGACGTATATCAGCTTGATGGCGGAATAATCAATTTTACTAAAAATTTCCCCGACACTTTTTGGGAAGGCGGTGTTTTCGTATTTGATGAAAGAAGAGTTGTTGAACCAAATACAAAAAATGAATTGAAATATGTTTCCAATTGTCACTTCTGCGGGAAACCCACTTCGTATTACATTAATTGTCATAACCTTGATTGCGATAAAATTATCGTAAGCTGTCATAACTGCAAAGTTGAAAATGATTACTGCTGTTCGGAAGAATGCAGAAATGCACCAAATAAAAGAAACAGGTACTATGGATGAAACAAAGAAGAAGATAAAAGAAAAAAGATACAAGTATCTGTTAATACACTTTTTTCATTATACTTGTATCTTTTTTCTTGTTAATTTATCCTTTCCATTCTGATAAAAGTTTCTGCATCTGATCGAAATCGAAAGGTTTATTTTCCATCTCATTACCATATTTAATAGCTTTTTCCATTAAGGTTATTGCTTCTGTCTTATTTCCTGTATTTGCTAAAAGTCTGGCTTTAATTCTTAAATTCCAATAGTTCTCATTTATTTCAGTTGAAGCATTAATCCATTTGATTGCTTTATCAAGATCTACATTATTCTGTAAACAATATGTTGCAGCCTGCATTGGAGTTGACCAATCAATTGCTTTCTCGGCTTTAGCCAGCACTAATTTTTGGGTTTCAGTTGTTATATTGAAAGAAACTTTCAGCTTATCCCATATTAAATTTACAATTGATGAAGTATCTGTAACATCGGTAAAAGAAAAAATCATTCTCTCTGTAAAATCTGCAGCTTCAGGCTTTACATTTATTTTCATTACAACATCGCCTTCTTTGAAATCGGAACTTCCACCGACTTTAGTGTTGCCGCTGAATAAAATAGTCCAGTCTTTTTCTGTCGGAATAGTATGTATTCCGTAAGTTCCGGCATTAAGAGGATTCCCGTTTATTTTAACCGGATCAGTAAATGTAATAGATGTAACTGAATTGGCTCCTGTCCGCCAGACTTTATTATAAGGTACCAGCTGACCCCAGATAACCCTGCCTTTAACTCCCGGGCGGGAATAGTCAATAGTCACATCGGTAATACCAATAGTTTGTGATACTGTTGCACCGGGGCTGGGCCGCGGAGTTCTAAAATCTTGTGCAAATAAAAATTCTGATACCGTAAAAAAACATATTAGGGACATAATCCCAGCACGGATAAATAGAGTCTTCATATTATTTTTCCTAATTATTAAATGATATTTTATAACTTCGACGAAAGGGTTTATTGAAGTTAAAGATCGTTTTTTGTAAAATCAAATTTATTTTTAACATTATTTTCTCCCGGTTATACATAATATGGGTTCTAAAGAATTTATTTTCAGTGATTTTATTAAAAAATGGCTGCCGTCAGTAATAATTTTACCCGTTTCTGTTTACCTGGTTTTAAATAGGGGACATTACACCTGGATCGACAATGCTGATCTTGTTATACACGAAGCCGGTCATATTTTCTTTATGTTTTTCGGTGAGTTCATTCATTTTGCCGGCGGAACTTTAATGCAGATAATACTTCCTTCAATAATAGCATGGTATTTTTTCAGGAATATGTACCGTACCGGTTTGCAGGTTAGCCTGCTCTGGCTCGGGCAGAATTTTATAAATATAAGTGTCTATGCTGCAGATGCGCGTGCAAGGGCTCTTCCTCTATTAGGCGGAAGTAAGGCCGGGCATGACTGGCACTATATGCTCGGGGAATTAAACCTTCTGGAATATGACCATACTGCCGGATATATTTTCCTGGGAATTTCTATCCTTATTTTCATTGCCGCTTTATTAATGCCTCTTTTAATTAAAGAATAAAGCTTATTTTAAAAACTTTAATTCTGAAAAATTATAGAACCGGTTTATGCTTAAATATATTACGGTAATTTTTATCCTCTTCTCCTTCAATATTACATTTGCTCAGGAAGGTTTGGTCAAATCGTATTATGATAACGGGAAACTGAAATCCGAGATAAATTTCTCAAATAATGTGAGAGAAGGAGATGCAAAGTTTTATTACGAAAATGGTAATATTGAAGAAGAAAGAAATTATAATAACGGGAAAGTTGAAGGACTTGTAAAAAGATATAATAAAGATGGAAAACTTGAAGAGGTATTTAATATTGAAAACGGACGCCGCCAGGGACCGGCTTCTTTATTTGATTCAGCAGGTGTTTATCTTTCGGATGTAAATTTTGAAAACGGTGTAAAGGTAACAGATATTCCCGAAGAAGATGAAGAGGCAGCATCAAGTTCAAAACAGGAAAAAAATAATACTCCTGAAAATAAAACCGCAAGGACTTCGGTTCGAAAAAACAGTGCCTCGTCATATTTGCCCCCTGTCGAAGCCGAAGAAGATAACAAATCCAATGATGATCCCGCATATTATTTAACCGCCGAAGTAATGCCCGAACCAATCGGCGGGTTTGATGCTTTGCAGAAAAGACTTTTTTATCCTTCTCTTGCCAGGCAGAAGAAAATTGAAGGTACCGTCAAAGTGCAGACATTCATCAATAAATATGGTGATGTTACTAAAGCAGATGTAATTCAGGGAATTGGATACGGATGTGATGAATCTGCACGAACTACTGTTTTTTACAGCAGGTTTAAACCGGGATTAATTAAAGGAAAGCCGGTAAATGTTCAAATGGTAATTTCATTAAAATTTCAATTGGAAAATTAATTTAACTAATAATATATAATTGTCAAGCTGTATTGAATCAATTACGGTAGCTCGGGCTTTAGCAAGAGATGAATTGCAGCGTTTAGTTTATCAAATCTTTCTTATTTCTTAAAATAAAGTTTGAGGCTGCTGCATCCCTTCACATACAATTGTCATTGCCCGTTAAAGTAGTAATTGTTTTTTCAAATAATATAGCCTATTTTTTATTTCCATTTTTAAAAATAAAAATATAATAAAAAAATGTAGAAGAAATTAATAGCTTCGAATCACTTAAAGTTGAAGGGAGGTCAAAATGCTAAGCCAACTACTCCGACCGGAGATAAAATCGTTGATTGAAGACAGAAAACTTAGCGAGTTGAAAGAAATTTTAAGTGATTGGACTCCTACCGATATAGCAGAAGTTTTAAAAGACCTGTCTGAAAAAGAACAGGCAATAATTTTTCGTTTATTACCTCATGATCTTGCTGCTGATTCTTTCGAATACCTTGATTTTGATATGCAGGTAGAATTACTTAAAGCAATGGGTAAAACCGAAGTTGCATCAATATTGAATGAAATGTCGCCTGATGACAGAACCGCACTTTTTGAAGAACTGCCAAGTTCTGCTTCAAAACAATTGATTACTCTTCTTACAGCAGATGAAAGAAAAATAGCACAAACTCTCCTTGGCTATCCCGAGGATAGTGTCGGCCGGTTAATGACCCCCGATTATATTGCAGTAAAACCTGAATGGTCTATTACTGAAACATTGAATCATATAAGGGAAAACGGCAAAGACAGTGAAACATTAAATATTATTTATGTTATTGATCAGAAAGGGAAATTAATTGATGATTTAAAGATCAGGGATATTATACTGGCTCCTCTTGATAAAAAAGTAATAGATTTAATGGATGAAAATTTTATTGATCTGAATGTTTATGACGACCAGGAAAAAGCTGTTGGTGTATTTAAGAAATATGATAGAATTGCACTGCCTGTTGTGGATTCGTTCGGAGTTTTAATCGGCATAGTAACTATAGATGACGTTTTCGATGTTGCAGAAGAAGAAGCAACGGAAGATATACATAAATTAGCAGGTATGGAAGCATTGGGAGAACCATACTTAACAATCTCTTTTATACAGATGGTGAAAAAAAGAGCCGGCTGGCTTGTTCTTCTTTTTATTGGTGAAATGCTTACTGCTACGGCTATGGGATTTTTTGAAAAAGAAATTAACCGGGCGGTTGTACTTGCTTTATTTATTCCTCTCATAATTTCCAGCGGGGGAAATTCGGGTTCCCAGGCTTCAACACTAGTAATTCGTGCAATGGCTTTGGGCGAAGTCAGGTTGAAAGACTGGTGGAGGGTTATGAGAAGAGAAATAATGTCGGGTCTCTCACTTGGAATTGTATTAGGAGTTGTGGGCTTTCTTAGGATATCGGTATGGTCGGCTTTTTCCGATATTTATGGCCCCCACTGGATTCTAATAGCAGCGACAGTTCTTTGTTCATTAATTGGGGTTGTGCTTTGGGGAACATTATCGGGATCAATGCTTCCTTTTGTCCTTAAGAAACTTGGTGCCGATCCTGCAACTTCGTCTGCTCCTTTTGTTGCTACTATTGTAGATGTAACCGGGATTGTAATTTATTTTATTGTAGCAATTACTATCCTGAGCGGTTCGGGAATTCTATGAATAAAATATTCATTCTAAAATTTTACAGTGGGAAGAAATTTGTATCAGAATTCTATAAGTTTTAATATTGTATTGATAAAAAATATTGAAAGGTAAGTTTGAAAAAGATTATCTCGGTTGTCGGCGCAAGGCCGAACTTTATGAAAGTTGCCCCGGTTCACAAAGCATTTCAGACATATAACAATGAAGCTAAACATTTAATCTGCCATACAGGCCAGCATTATGATAAGAAAATGTCTAAAATATTTTTTGAAGACCTGGAAATGCCGGTCCCTGATTTTTATTTAGGAGTCGGGTCAGGGTCGCATGCTGAGCAGACTGCAAAAGTAATGATGGAATTTGAAAAGGTTTTAATTTCTGAAAAGCCTGATTTAGTAATTGTTGTTGGAGATGTAAATTCTACAGTTGCTTGTAGTCTTGTTGCAGCAAAATTAAACATCAAAGTTGCCCATGTAGAAGCCGGTTTACGAAGCTTTGACCGGACTATGCCTGAAGAAATCAACAGGCTTTTAACCGATGCCATTTCGGATTATTTATTTGTATCGGAAAAAAGCGGATTAAAAAACCTTGCGAATGAAGGAGTCAAAGAAGATAAAATTTATTTCGTCGGCAATGTAATGATTGACAGCCTGATACATTATTTATCAAAAGCTGAAAAATCACCTGTTCTTAAAGATTATTCATTAGATCCTTCGGAATATATCCTGGTTACGCTTCACAGGCCGTCTAATGTTGATTCCAGGGATTTTCTGAAGGACCTGATGGCATTATTTGTAAAGCTGGCTGAAAAAAGAAAAATTATATTTCCTGTCCATCCCAGGACAAAAAAGAATCTCGAAGATTCGGGACTCATAAATAACATCAATAAAAATATTATATTAACCGAACCTATCGGTTATATTGATTTCCTTGCACTAACGAAGAATTCAGGCTTAATAATAACGGACAGCGGCGGGATCCAGGAAGAAAGTACATATCTTGGGATTCAATGCATCACTGTAAGAAATAACACAGAACGGCCCATAACTGTTGAAGTCGGAACAAACCATTTGATCGGCACCGATTTAAATAGTGTCGAAAAATGTGCCTTAGATATTCTTTCCGGAAAAATTAAAGAAGGGAAAATCCCGGAATTGTGGGACGGAAGAACTTCTGAAAGAATAGTAAAATATTTATTAACCAATTAAAATATTTTATAATTTTACATTTTATATCTGATTATTTATTAAAATTCAACTTGAAATAATTTTATTTTTTGTTCCCGGATAATTTTATTACTCAAGACGAGTACTTAATGAATAAACCATTATAAAATATATCTAAAGGATTAAAATGGAACTAACATCAAAAATAGAAAATAAAACGGTGGTCTTAGGAGTAATTGGTTTAGGCTATGTAGGCCTTCCTTTGGCCGTTGAATTCGGGAAAAAATATAAAGTTATCGGCTTTGATATAAATGAGAAAAGAATAAATGAATTGAAATCCGGAAAGGATAGAACACTGGAAGTAAGCAGTGAAGAACTGGCCGAAGCAGAAAAGCTGTCATTTACGACCGACCTTGAGGATTTAAAGAAAGCCGAAGTATACATAGTTACAGTTCCGACCCCGGTAGATGATTTTAAGATACCTGATCTTACTCCTGTAATAAAAGCAAGTGAAACAGCGGGTAAAGTAATTCAGAAAGGGGATATAGTAATATATGAATCGACCGTATACCCTGGATGTACGGAAGAAGACTGCGTACCGGTAATAGAGAAGTTCAGCGGCTTGAAGTTTAATAAGGATTTCTACTGCGGCTACAGCCCTGAGAGAATAAATCCCGGGGATAAAGAGCACAGGGTAAGCACGATAAAAAAGATAGTAAGCGGCAGTACGCCTGAAGTAGCAGAGGCATTAAATAAGCTTTACCTGAGTGTAATAGTGGCAGGAACCCATCTTGCTCCGTCAATAAAAGTAGCCGAAGCAGCAAAGGTAATTGAGAATGCACAGAGGGATATTAACATAGCATTTGTAAATGAACTGGCAAAGCTGTTTAACCTGATGAATATAGATACACTTGATGTACTTGAAGCAGCAGGCACTAAGTGGAACTTCCTGCCATTCAGACCCGGATTAGTGGGAGGGCATTGTATAGGAGTGGACCCATATTACCTTACACATAAAGCTGTAAAGGTAGGATATAATCCTGAGATAATATTAGCCGGAAGAAGAATAAATGACCAGATGGGAGCCTTTGTAGCCAACCAGCTTGTAAAGCTGATGATAATGAAGGAACATAAGATAAATAATGCGAAGGTATTGGTACTGGGAATAACATTTAAGGAGAATTGTCCTGATATACGAAATTCAAAAGTAATAGATATAATAAATGAGATAAAATCATTCGGCTGTAGTGTGGATGTATATGATCCATGGGCAGATAAGGAAGAAGTGAATCATGAATATGGGTTGGATATATTAAGCAGTATGGAAGAAGTAAAGAATAAGAAATATGAAGGAATAATCCTTGCAGTTTCTCATAACCAGTTTAAGGAGCTGGATTTTGTTTCATTCCGGAAGAATGGTGCAGTTGTGTATGATGTTAAGGGGATTTTAGCTTCAAACATGGTTGATCACCGTCTCTAAAAAAACAGGTAGATAAATGAATAAAAAAATTTTAGTAACCGGTGCAGCCGGATTTATTGGCTTCCATCTTTCAAAAAAATTGTGTGAGAGCGGCTGGGAAGTTGCCGGGTTGGATAATCTCAATAATTACTATGATATTAACTTAAAGAATGACAGACTTAATATATTAAGCCCGAATAAAAATTTTACATTTCACAAATTGGACATGAGTGACAGGGAAGCTGTCAAAAAACTTTTTGCAGAAGAAAAGTTTAACTATGTGGTAAACTTAGCTGCCCAGGCAGGTGTACGTTATTCCTTAATAAATCCATACTCTTATATCGACACCAATATATCTGGGTTTCTAAATATATTGGAGGGCTGCCGGCATAACCCGGTTAATCATTTAATCTATGCTTCTTCAAGCTCCGTTTACGGGGCAAACACAAGAATGCCTTTTTCAGTTCATGATAATGTTGACCACCCTGTTTCACTTTATGCGGCTACAAAAAAAGCAAACGAATTAATGGCGCATTCATATTCAAACTTGTATAAAATAAATACCTCAGGGTTAAGATTTTTTACTGTTTATGGTCCCTGGGGAAGACCCGACATGGCACTATTTATCTTTACAAAAAATATAATTGAAGGAAAGCCGATAGATATTTTTAATAACGGTAAGATGAGAAGAGATTTTACTTATATTGATGATATAGTGGACGGTATAATAAAGTTACTTCCTGAAATTCCTGAGCCGAATCCTGATTGGAATGGTGATAACCCGGATAGTGCTACAAGCTTTGCACCCTATAAGCTTTATAATATAGGAAATAACCAGCCGGTTGAATTAATGAAATTTATTGAGGTTATTGAGGAAAATATAGGTAAGAAAGCTGTCAGGAATTATATGCCGATGCAGCCGGGCGATGTGCATGCTACCTTTGCTGATGTTGATGACCTTACAAATGCGGTTGGATTCAAACCTTCTACATCTATTGAAAAAGGTATATCTGAATTTATTAAATGGTATAAAGAGTATTATAAGATAAATATCCAGAATGTATAATTTTGCGATTACAGGAGTTGCCGGCTATGTAGCCCCTCGTCATTTAAAGGCTGTTAAAGATACAAATAACAACTTAGTTGCTGCTGTTGATCCTCATGATTCGGTCGGAATACTTGACAAATATTTCCCCAACGCAAGCTTCTTTACAGAATTTGAAAGATTTGACCGTCATCTTGAGAAGTTAAGAAGAATATCCCGAGACGAGCAGGTACACTATCTATCTATTTGTTCTCCCAATCACCTTCATGATGCACATATACGTCTCGCTTTAAGAATAGGTGCAAACGCAATATGTGAAAAACCTTTGGTAATAAATCCATGGAATCTGGACGCGCTTGAAGAACTGGAAGAGGAGACAAACTGCAGAATAAATACAGTCCTTCAATTGCGTGTGCATCCTGCACTTATTGAATTAAAAAAAACTATTCAGAACAAATATAAAGATCATAGTGCCAATGTTAAATTAACATATATTACATCTAGGGGACTATGGTATAATTATTCCTGGAAAGGGGATATGGAAAAATCGGGTGGTGTAGCCGCAAACATAGGGATTCATTTTTTTGATATGCTTATCTGGCTTTTTGGCGGTGTAAAAAATAATATCGTACATTTATATGAAAAGGATCGTACGGCCGGATTTTTAGAATTAGATAAAGCTAACATTCAATGGTTTTTATCAATCGATAAGACGGATCTTCCTGCCGGAATTAACAGTGAAGAAACAACATTCAGATCTATTGAAGTAGACGGAGAAGAAATTAATTTCAGCTCGGGGTTCACGGATCTTCATACTCGGATTTATGAAGAAACTATTGCAGGTAACGGATTCGGTATTAAAGAAGCCCGTCCTTCAATAATGTTAGTGCACGAAATTCGCACTGCAAAGATTTCGCCCATCTCCGGCAATATACATCCGTTCGCTAAAAGATATAAAAATTAAAATATCGGCGGCTTATTCTAAAATAAAAAAACAAAGGAATTAATTTATGTCAGAATATTTTATTAATTCACACGCTGTTGTTGATGATAATGTAGAGATTGGGGAAGGGACAAAAATATGGCATTTCACGCACATTCAGTCCGGTTCTAAAATCGGGAAGAATTGCGTGTTCGGCCAGAACGTTAATGTGGGGAATAACGTAACTATCGGAGATTATGTCAAAGTACAGAATAATGTTTCCATTTACGAAGGAGTTACCTTAGAAGATTATGTATTCTGCGGTCCATCCATGGTATTTACAAATATTCTGAACCCGCGGTGCAAATATCCGCAGGTAGGTTCAAAATACTATATTAAAACTTTGGTTAAAGAAGGAGCATCGCTGGGGGCAAATTGTACTATAGTCTGCGGAATAACAATCGGCAGGAATGCTTTTGTCGGCGCCGGTGCTGTTGTAACAAAGGATGTTCCTGATTTTGCTTTGGTAGTAGGCAATCCTGCCAGAGTAAAAGGATGGTACAGCGAAGCAGGTACAAAATTGATATTTAATGAGGATGGAACTGCATATTGTGAAAAATCAGGTAAAAAATATAAGCTGGAAAATAATATCGTAGTAGAATTGTAATATATAATTATCTTACCTAATCCTTAGTTTTAGTAATTCTTTTTAAGTTCTGTTCAAACCTGTCCAAAATAAATGTTTATTAGATTTAATCTGCAGGATATACGTATAAAAATATGAAAAAGAAAAAAATATTATCAATTGTTGGTGCAAGGCCCCAGTTTATAAAATACGGTCCTTTAGGGGAAAAATTAAAACAGAAATTTGACGAAAGACTTCTGCATACCGGTCAGCATTATGACAGGAATATGTCGGGTCTCTTTTTTGAAGAGCTTAATATAGCTGAACCGGATATAAACCTGGATGTAGGCTCATACCCGCATGGAAAACAGACAGCACTTATGCTTGAAAAGATTGAGGATGAATTATTAAGATTTAAACCGGATCTGGTTATAGTCTTCGGAGATACCAATTCAACATTAGCCGCGGCGCTTGCCTCGGTGAAGCTTCATATCAGAACTGCACATATTGAAGCGGGGCTTAGAAGCTTCAACAAAGAAATGCCTGAGGAAATAAACAGAATATTAACCGATCACTGCTCGGACCTTTTATTCTGCCCTACAGAAACGGCTGTAGAAAATCTAAAAAAAGAAAATATTGATAAAGGTATCTTTTTTTCCGGCGATATCATGTATGAAGCCTTTTTAGAGAATCAGAAAATTGCTGAAATCAAATCTGATATCTTGAATAAACTGGGATTAACAGGAGAGTTATTTCCTGGCGACTCTGCATCGTGCTGAAAATACCGACAATATCGAGAATTTAAAAAATATTATCGGTGCTTTTAATGAAATTGATAGAATAATAATTTTACCTTTACATCCCCGAACAAATAAAATATTTAACGAGAATAATATTAAACTAAATGCAAATATAAAATCAATTGAGCCTGTCGGTTATATCGATATGCTTTCCCTTATGCGAAATTGTAAAAAAGTTTTAACTGACAGCGGCGGACTGCAGAAGGAAACTTTCTTTGCAAATAAGTTCTGCAAAACTTTAAGAAATGAAACTGAATGGATTGAAACTCTTAAAGACAACAGGAATGTTTTGTGCGGTACTGATCCCGAAAAAATTAAAAGTGAAGCGTTGAAAGAAGAAGGAAGCTTCAAACAAAATTATTATCCTTTCGGAGACGGGGATGCTTCGGAAAAGATAGTCTCGGTTATAGAGAAAAATATATCCATGTAGAATTTTTACACTATTTCAGGCTGAAATTAAAGGGGCGTAAATGTGTTCCGATTTGACGCATAAATAATTTTATATTAAATTACAAATCTCTTAAAATTCGTTTTGTAATTCTATTTCGATTATTCATTAAAAAGCGGGTATCCAGATTTGAAGTATTTATCATTGTTTTTATTGGCCGTTGTTTTATTTAGCAGTAACGTGTTTGGCCAGGAAGATGTACAGATAGGGAAAAGCTTAAAATCACAGATGCAAACATACAGAGGTGGATATTTTGATTATTCATATCCCGATGCAATAAATATTAAAGTTCTTGTATGGGGAAATGTCGAATTCCCCGGTGAATATTTTATCCCTGCTTCTAATTCGGTAAATGATCTATTGCACTTGCAGGCGGACCGACAACAAATGCCAGCTGGATGACCTCAGGATTTTCAGGGTTGGTGCTGATTCCGTGCAGCATATGATTAAATTTGATTATAATGACCTATTATGGAATAATAA
>CAVQBP010000008.1:0-174736 GCA_963710745.1 uncultured Bacteroidota bacterium
TAGTCAATTTCAGAGAGAAATTAGAGATAAAATTAGGTTATTATAATTATTATACATATTTTTACAGTCCCGGAAAAGCCGGACTATTTATTATATTTTTGAGGTTGTTAAATTGAGTACCAAATTATTTGTAGGTTCACTTCCCTGGTCAATCGATGACAAAATTTTGCAGGAAACATTTGAAAAACACGGAAGTGTTGTTTCTGCCAAAGTAATTAAAGACCGCGAAACCGGAAGATCCAGAGGATTCGGTTTTGTAGAAATGGAGAATTCTTCTGATGCACAGAATGCAATTAAAGCATTACATGAATCAGAATTAAAAGGAAGAAATATCGTTGTTAATGAAGCCAGAGACAGAAACTAACAAAAGATATTAAACAATTCTTCTCTATTTTAAGAGGCATCTAAAAGGTGCCTTTTGTTTTTTAAACTCTTAATTAAGAACAAAATATCTTTTCATTTAAAACCTCTCTTATTTATAATTTAAATCCTAAACTGCTTCACTTTATATTTGTAAAATCTTTATTTTTGGCTTATCAATAACAAGCGGGAAATATCATGAAATCAGGGAAAATTAAAACTGCACTGCTGGCATTTACTATTCTATTAATTGTATTATTTAATCCGGCCTGTTATTCCGCTGAATTAAGCAGGTATAATCTTCAAAACTCCAGCTTTATAGATGCGGATGATCCGTTTATTCAATATACAGGGCGTTTTGATTTTTCCAATCCTAAGAAAGTAGTTTACGACTGGGCAGGTGTTTATATTACAGCCAGGTTTGAAGGGACAAGCTGTTCCATCCGTTTAGATGATACTAAAAATGAATATGCGGTTATTATTGATGATCATGCACCGCTGTTATTGAAAACCAATGAAGACACAATATATGAAGTTGCCTCGGGTTTAAAAGAGTCCGTTCCGCACATTATAATGATACAAAAAAGGACAGAACCGCTTGTGGGTAAAGGTATATTTATGGGTTTTATTCTTGATAAAGGGAAAAAATTATTAACACCGCCAAAACGTCCCGGCAGACGGATAGAATTTATCGGTAATTCTATAACTTCAGGATATGGAGTTGAGGGTAAAAATCATGATTGTCATTTTAGCGTTGAAACCGAAAATGCATGTATGTCTTATGCTGCAATTACTGCAAGAGCATTAAATGCTGATTATTCATTAGTTTCATATTCCGGCAGAGGAGTAGTGCGCAACTACGGCGATAAAAATAAAACTTCAATTAATCCAATGCCCTCACTGTATGACCGGACATGCTTCTTTGATTCAGCAAAACATTGGAATTTTAATGAGTGGACTCCGCAGGTGGTTGTAATTAATCTCGGGACAAATGATTTTTCAACGCAGCCATTTCCGGATAAAAGAGTGTTTCAAGGTGCTTATAATAAATTAATCAACCGGGTACGTTCATTATATCCGATGATAACTATTTTTTGTATTTGCGGACCTATGATCGGGGAACCCTGTTTGTCTGAAATAAAAGAAGTCGTTGAACAGCAGCAAATGATTGAAGGAAGAAATAAAGATGTTTTTTTCATCGAGATAAAAAGAAGTATAATGAATGATTCTGATTGGGGATGCGATTGGCACCCGAACATCATGGGTTCGGTTAAGTCAGCAAATGTGATTATACCTTACATAAAATTGATTATGAATTGGTGAACAAATTATTTTAGCAATTTGCAGCTGAAGAATTTTAATGGTTTTTTCTTAAATATATTTATTAAAATTCATGATACAAACCGAGGTAATAGGCAAAGTGCTTGTATGATGAAATCCCATTTCCGGCATCACCTGAGAATAAAATCTGGTAGCTTTTTACAATTGTCACTGCTCCGCCGATATGAATTCCTGTATACCCTTTTGAATTAATATCAGAAGCTGTCTGGTGGAAAGTTTCCATTCCCAGGTAAAAATCATCTGAAAAATTATACTGTAACTGCAAACCATAAAATTGCCAGTTTTTATTGTCTGTTCCGGGATTTATCCAATAACCTCCCCCTGTACATACAGTCCAGTTTCCAATATCTTTTTGAAACCAGATTGGAAGATATAATTGAGTTTTTCCATTACCTAAGTTTTCGGAAGCATTTCCGGTCGGAAGCTCAGCAATTGGGAAAGTGGCTATTGCAGGCATTACATCTGTTTGTTCAACAAAACGATATTTCGCACCTATTTCAGTATCACCATAACCGGCATGATTCTTACCATCTTTTGGGGCATCGAACGCCATAGGAAAGATTATATGAAATTGAGTGTTGGGTAAAATACCATAGTTGAATTCAACGGCCGGTCCAATTCCGCCTACTCCCCCGCCATCACTAACGCCGGTTGAAAATAAATACAGTTCATGCATACCAAGATCAACCGGTATAGGATCATCAGTCCGCCAGGGAGGTCCTCCTGCAAACATTATGCGTGTAAATATAATCAAGTATAAAGCTGTATATATGAATCTGTTATATCTTAATTTCATTTTGTTAGTATTAATCAAAACTGTTATAGCATTTTATATAGATAAATTTAAACCTAATATTGAATTCCTGTATTTTAACATGATAATGCTCACATTAATTTTCTAATTAATGCTGATAACAAATATTTGTGATAAGATTTTATTCTTCATTTAAAGGATTAGTAATTTAGTTATCAACTGATATTGCATAACTATCCTACATGATCATTTCATAAGATCTTTCCCGCAGAGATCCCTTCCGGAGGAAAGATGCTTCTTCTGTAATCTTGATAGTCTTAAAAAGCGACCATCAAAGTTTGCTCCCAAATAAGATAATATTTTGTAACTTTAGTTATTAATTTGAATAGCGGCAAGTTGAAAAATCAGGTCAGGAACTAAATGTTAAAGTATATTTGGTACCGGTATCATTATTTAATTCAATTGAACCTTTATGTTGATCTACAAGTGCTGCAACTATTTGAAGGCCGAGTGTATCAGAATTTTTAAAATCAACATTAGCAGGTAATCCTATTCCATTATCTTTGATTATTAAAATAAATTTACCATTACACTCTGATTTTAATTTTATAAATAATTCACACACATTGCCGTTCCTGCTTAAACCATCGGGGAAAGCATATTTAAATGCATTAGAAACCAGCTCGTTGACGATCAAACCTATATTTAATACCATATCCACATGCAATTCAATATCCTCAATATCAATATTAAGATTAATATTATTGGAATTAAATTTAAAAGAGCTTAATAAACTTGAAACAAGTTCATTAATATAATTTGAAAAATTAATATGGGTTAAATCTTTGGAGAGATATAATTTTTGATGTATTAAAGCCATAGATCTTATGCGGTTCTGGCTTTCTATAAATATTTCACGGGCTTGATCATCTTTAATATAAGAAGATTGAAGTCTGAGGAGACTTGAAATTACCTGCAGATTATTTTTAACCCGGTGATGTATTTCCTTTAATAAAGTCACTTTTTCACTTAACGATAATTCAATTTGCTGACGCGACTGTTTTCTTTCGGTTATATCATAACAGGAACCAATATAACCTAAAAAATTTCCATCGGGGGTAAAACGCGGGATCCCGCTATCAAAGAGCCACCTGTACTGACCATCATATCTCTTTAACCTGTATTCACTATTAAATTCTTTTCTCTTCTCAAAAGCATCATTATAATTTTTACGAACAAGTTCTTTATCTTCAGGGTAAACCGAATCAAGCCAATCATTACTCAACTCCTGTTCAAGGTTATTGCCGGTAAATTCAAGCCAACGCCGGTTATAATAAATTCGCGATTTATCAACGTCAGACATCCATATCACAACCGGAGCATTATCAGCTAAGCTTCTGAACCTGGCTTCACTTTCAAGGAGAGTTTCCCGTGCTTTTTTCCTTTCAGTAATATCACGGGCAAAAGCGCAGTAATAATTTTTGCCGGAATATTCTAAAAAATTGAATTCAACTTCAACCGGGACTTTATCGCCGTCTTTTGTATTGAAATAATGCTCTGCTGTAAGAGATTTATTTTTTATAGTCCGGAATTTTTCCAGATTAAAATCGGTATCAATAAGAAAAAACGGAATCCCTATTATTTCATCCTTTGAGTAATTCAATCTCAGGCTCGTAGTATCATTAACATCAGTTATTTGCCCATCCGGGCTGATCCATAGAATAAAGTCATCAGCCCTATCTACGGAAAATCTTGTTAATTGAAGAGCTTCTTCTTTTTGTTTTAATCTGCTGAAAAGAGTGTTGAAAGGATTTTTTAAACCAACGACAATAATTGCCCTATAAATAAGGTAGAAAGAGAATATCTTAAGAATATGCCCTGCAAAATTAAAGAATCCATATGCTGTTGTGTATAAGGTAAAAATTAATTCAGATAATATAGTTAGTGCTATTGATAATTCTATCAAATAAAAAAGATATTTATCAAAGCTATCCTTTTTACTGTATAGAAAATACATTGCAGCTACTAAAATTAATGAAATAATATACTCGCTTATTTTCTTAAAAGGAGTTAAGCCGTATCCTTCTATAAAACACTGAGGGAAAATTCTCCAATAAAAAATTGACATTAAAAAAAATGCCGTAATAAATACATATATATAAAGAATAATGGAAGTACGGATTTTCTTTCCTATAAAAAAAGGTGCGGCCAGATATGTTATACTCTCTACAAAACGGGAAGCAATCCAGAGTTGAGTCGGTAAATTTGTATTATGGCCAGGTATTATATTTATCCCTTTGTATGAAAAAGTGTGAATTAAGTCGAGAAAACTAACGAATAATAGGGCAATGCCAATAATTATGAAGAAATTATTATCAATGTATCTGCGGGAGTTCCAGATAACCATAAATATAGCACAAGATATTATTATACTGAAGCTTTCTGCAAGACTGTGGAACAGCAGATAATTTTCGATACTAATTAAATACAGTATAAGAGTAATAAAAATTATAATTAACGAAAAAGTGATTGAATCTTTATTAAAATCTTGTATGAATTTCCCTTTTTTGTTTTTATAATTTTGTTCCCTTGACATATCCCTCTTTAATTTTAATTCCTGAAAGTATGCAATAATACGTCAATAAATTTATATTTTTAATTTAATTTATTCAAGATATGATATTTATTGCAGATATAATTTTAATTTGGTTCTGAATATTCCTCTGAGTGTACCTGCAAACAAATAGTTGTCAGGTGAGACAGCCAGAGTATAAATTTGCATGTTAATTAAGCCTGAATTAATATCATTCCAATTTTCTCCATTATCAGTAGAAAGATATACTCCTCCCCGCCATGTCCCGGTAAATATATATCCTTCATTATTTATTGCAAGTGCTGTAATTTCAGTATTGGTTAAGCCTTTATTTAATCTTATCCATGATTCTCCGCTATCTTCACTGCGGAAAAAACCGCCTAGATCTGTTCCGGCAGCCAGATTACCATTTCTATCATATATAAGAGAATAAACCGGCCAGTTTCCCATACCCTTGTTCTTCAAACTCCAGGTTTTACCATTATCGTTTGAGCGGTAAACACCGGTAGCGCCTGCAAACACAACATCTGTTGTGTTGATTAGTAATGAAGAATACCGTAAATATTCAGCACCGGGAGAAACCTTTGTCCATTCTTCATAGAGGGCGTCAGACACATAAATCCCATCCCCTACAGTCCCTGCAAATATTATATTTTTACTATTTACTGCAATTGAAGATACAGCTATACCCAGCAGTCCAATGCAGGTCCAATTTTCCCCGTAATCTCCAGATATAAAAATCCCTTTGGAAGATGTGCCTGCTAAAACATAGCCATCGGGACGGATACAAAAACAAGTAACACTATTTTCAGATACATCCTGATTAACAAAATTCCAGCTCTGCCCATTATCCGCTGATTTATATAATCCGTAATTAGTTCCTGCGAATAAACTGTTGTCGGATAAAAAAACCAATGACAAAACCTGGCAGCTGTCAAGTCCGGAGGAAGTCCAGCTAATATCCGGTACAGCAGAATCAGCAGCAGGATTTTCTGATTTTTCAGTCTGCGTACAGGAGGCAAACATCAAACAAAAGCAAGAAATAATTACTATTTTCAAAGAATTACTAAAAAATTAAGCCGCTGAAATATGATTAGAATTGCTGTAAACTAATAAGATATATTTTATATTTTAATTATCAAAGGATTAAAAGCTTTTGAGACTATCATAACTTTATCACCGGTTTTTAGATTCACTGTTTCTTCTTGAGTAGCAATAACTTTTATAATATTATTTCCGACCAGCACACTTACTATAAACACTACATCATCGCTTTCAATCTTAAGAACATCTCCGGTAAATCTGAATTTCCCGCTGATATACTTTTCTTTAAATACATCAACTGCAATTCCTTCATTTGTTATTTTTCCTTTGTTTAATCTAACAACTCTATCGGACATTTTGAATATCTCGGAAATATCATGACTAACAAGAATTGTGGTTAAATTAAATAACCGGTGAACTTTTAAAATATAATCCTGGAGCTTCAGCCGCATATCATTATCAAGAGCCGATAAGGGTTCATCAAGGAGAAGGATTTTCGGTCTTCTTACTATAGCCCTTGCCAGAGAAGCACGCTGTTTTTGTCCTCCGGAAAGAGTGGACGGGTAACGGTTTTTTAATAATTCCAGTTCCATCATTTCTATAATTTCATTTACATGATTAATATTCTTATCCCCGTTTAACGCAAATTTAATATTTTCATATACAGTCATGTTCGGGAATAATGAATAATCCTGGAAAACAAAACCGACATTCCTTTTTTGCGGAGCAAGAAACAACTTTTTTTCTGTGTTCAACCATTCCTTATCATCAACAATTATTTTCCCTTCATCTGGCTGAATCAGTCCGGCAATTAATCTAAGAATAGTAGTTTTACCGGCACCGGAATGGCCCTCAATTGTAATTAGCTCACCTTCGTGTATCTTAAGCTTTGTATCGAGAGGCAGATCGCCGTCAGAAGTTTTCAAGATTTTATAAAGCTCAAGATCTATCATAATCTTCCTGACTTCAAATATCTCCGGTTAAAAATATAAACCGTTAGAAGGATTAAAAAAGTGATTACAAATAAAATTAAAGCATAAACATTTGCATTATGATAATTGAGAGTTTCAACTTCATCATAAATTGCAAGCGAAGCAACCCTGGTTTTTCCGGGAATGTTGCCGCCTATCATAAGGACAATACCGAATTCGCCAATTGTATGTGCAAAGCTTAATACAATCCCGGTTAATAACGAAGGTTTTATATTCGGCAGTAATACTTTAACCAAAGTATTAAATTTCGATTTACCTAATGTATATGAAGCTTCTCTTAAAGATGCAGGAAGATTTTCCAATCCGGATTGTATTGGATTGACCATAAAAGGTAAGCTATAGATCAAAGATGCAAGCACCAAACCTTCAAACGAAAATACAAGCCTGACATTAAATGTCTTTTCAAGCATTCCGCCGAAAAAATAATTTGGAGAAAAAGCAACAAGAAGATAAAAGCCTAAAACTGTCGGCGGCAATACCAGCGGCATGCTAATTAATGCCGATATCACAGGTTTAAATTTAAAATCTTTATCTGCTAACCAGTAAGCCAGGGGAATTGACAAAAGAAGCAGCACTGCAGTTGTTATAGCTGCCAATTCAAAACTTAATATGATTGGTTTAAGATCTGTCATAAGGTGCTAAAATAACTTCATTGGTTTTTACTAATGCAAGAACATCATCATTCTCTTTCAATTCAAGTTGTTCAACTGCACCTGTGGTAATAACAGAAACGATTTTTTTTGAATTAAAGTCCAGGATTATTTTACTTAAAAGTTTCCCTTTTTCTATTCCTTTTATTATACAGGGAATTTTGTTCTGCAGACTAATCCTTCCTTTCAGATCTTTTGCAATACTTACTTCCGATTCCTTAAACAAAATATTAATTTTGTTGCCAGTCTTCAGGAACGGGACTGTTTCAGGAGTTTCAATAATAATGGATTTAAAAACATTTCCATCTATAATCATTTCAACGATTGAAAAATGTTCGTCGCTTTTTATATTGCTGATTTCACCTATAAGATTATTCATTATTTCACTATATAACCAAAGTTTGATAAAATAGATTTCGCTTTAGCTGAAAATAAAAAATTATAAAATATTTTTGATTCTTTTTTATGGTTAATGTAACCATATTTTAAAATAACACATCCCTGTTTGATCGGTTTATAAGCATCATGTTCAATTTCCATCCACTTCCCTTTTCCTTTCATTTTAGGAGAAAGAACGACCGACTTTGCGGTAAAACCTGCTTCGACTGCTTTCGAATAAATAAACTGATTTACTGAAGATATGCTTTCACCATAGATTAATTTGTTTTTAGATTTATCATAAATTCCAAAGTGCTTCAGTGCTTCAATTGATGCAATTCCGTATGGAGCAGTCCGGGGATTTGCAGCCGCAATCTTAGAAACCTTATCTGAAAGAAGAACATCTAATTCACTATCAAACCTGATTCCCTTTCTCATTGTCCAAATTACTAATGAACCTTCAGCATACACTTTTGGTGAATCAACAGCATCTTTATTAGAATACAGTGACAAAGGATATTTCATATCGGCCGATATAAAGATATCATACGGAGCACCTTCTTTTATTTGTGCAGTTAATTGTCCCGATGAACCAATAACTACTGAGACATCAATTCCCGTTTCTTCTTTAAATTCTGCTTTTAATTCTTCCATTGCATATTGAACATTTGCAGCCGCTGCTATTGTTATTTGCCGCTGAGCAGATACATTTTCACTCAAAGGTATAATGAAGATGAAATATAGGATTAAAAATAAATACTTCATGTATAAAGCTGTAAATTAGTGTCAATAAACTCAATTTATTTAAGAAATCAGGTTTATAAATTTCCCGCTTAAAAGAATAAAATTTAAAATAATTCTTGTGTTTGAAAAACTAAATCGAAAAAAATCAATAATTAAATCTAATATCAAATACTCCTTTTATGGCAGAAAAATTGATATTTATAAATATCAAATATTAGACCGGTAAAATAAAACAAATGATAAAACAATATTTTTATAATAAATCATAAAAGATGTTTTAAATTTGTTTTAGCTTTTTAGCAAAAAGTGTCACTTCTTAAGTAGAAATTAAATAATATGACAAAAGAAATAATTAAAAGATCCGGGCAGCTTCCCGATGCTAAATACAAAAAAATTCCCAGAAAAAAATTCTTTCAAAGAATCGGGTTGACCGCATTAATCCCTCTTGGCGGCATCTGGTTTTCAACATCAAAACGAACACTGCTGAGGGAGAAGCAGACAAAAAAAGTTGTAATTCCTCCAAACATTCCGGCAGGCATTTCTTTTTATGATTCGGTTATTGTTTCGAAGAAATCAGGACAAGTAAAAATTTTTTCAGCTAAATGTACTCATCTTGGATGCATCATCAATAAATCTGAAGATAACCACCTGGTGTGTCCGTGTCACGGCTCTCAGTATACATTTGACGGTAAACCGGTTAAAGGACCCGCCAACAAAGGTTTAAATGAATTACCATTTAAGATAGATACTCAAACCGGAGAGATAATGTTAGATGTCCAGGTTTAATAAAAGCGAAGATGAAAATTTACCACTCAGTTATGCAAAAATTTATAGTTTTACATTTGGTCAAATTTCTTTTGCTGCCCTTGTAATTGCCGTAATCTCCGGTATTTTTCTTGCCATTCCATTCGATATAAAAAATCCCTTTGATTCATTAAGCTATATGCTTCTTACAAATCCAGGAGGAGTATTTTTCAGAAATATTCATTACTGGAGCGCACAGGTATTTTTAATTTTTGCTATACTTCATATTTATGACCACTTAAAAAAATCAACCGAAAAACAGGTAAAAAACGGCGTCTGGCTTAGGCTTACCTTTTCTTTAACAGTGATTTTCTTTGTAATGATTTCCGGTTTTATAATTAAAGCCGATGCCGATAGTGTTGATGCAAAGCAGATAATTACGGCATTAATAAATTTAATCCCGTTTCTTGGTAAAGAATTATCAACTTCACTATTGGGAAGCGGAAATGATTACCAGGTTCTGTATGTTCATCATATTGCTACTGCAACAATTATTCTCCTTATAATAATCATCGAACATGCGAAGACTATATGGCCGAAATTAAAATTAGTCTTGTTCATCCTCCCGGTTTTAATTTTAATCGGTTATCTGTTCCCTCCGGCACTTCACGATAATTCCAGTCAGCTTATAAAGGGACCGTGGTATTTTCTCGGATTGCAGGAAATACTTCACTGGCTTTCTTATCCGGCTGTGATTTTAATATTGATAATTTTCTATCTGCTGGCTTTTGCATTCATGCCTGAATATTCTAATCACTATGCTGCAATTGTCAAAAAGATTGTATTTGTCTCTTTTATCATCTACTCACTATTAATAATTATCGGATTTTTCTTTAGAGGTGAGGACTGGAAGTTAGTATTGCCCTGGGAAAATCCTGTTATTACAGAATTTCATTTTGAACCTTTTGATAATATTTCAAGCATATCATCCAAAGAAATTGGAAAAAGAAATATACCGGCAGTTCTTGGAAGAAGAGAAGGGTGTTTATACTGCCATCAAAATATGAAAGGATTCTCACCTGCACATAATCCTCAGTCTATAGGATGTGTTTCATGTCATTCAGGTAATCCATTTACTTTAAACAAAATATATGCGCATCAAGGTATGTTTCTTATTCCCGGAAATTTAAGTGAAGCTAAACAAAGCTGCGGTTCTTCAAGTTGTCACAATGATATTGTTGATCGCGTTAATAAAACAATAATGACAACTTTATCCGGAATGGTCAGCGTTGACCGTTATGCTTTCGGCGAAACAAAGGATTTAAACAAGCTGCATTTCATTTCAAAGATTGGACATTCCCCCGCAGACAGCCATTTACGCGATCTTTGCGCCTCATGCCATTTGGGAGGACAGAAAACTGATCCAGGTCCAATTACTCAATTATCAAGAGGTGGAGGATGCAGCGCTTGTCATCTAAATTATAATAGTAAGTCACTGAAATCTCTTTCTAAATATCAGGAAACCTCTTCAAATATAAATGATACTTCATATTTTCATCCTTCCTTATCTATTAAAATCAAAAAGGATCACTGTTTCGGATGTCATAGCCGTTCCGGAAGAATATCTACTAATTATGAAGGATGGCATGACACACTATTAAAACCTGATGAGATGAAAGATTCTATAAATTATAGAGTACTTGAGGACGGTAGAGTTTTCACTAAAGCTCAGCAGGATATTCATCATGAAAAAGGAATGGAGTGTATCGATTGCCATACTTCACATGAAGTTATGGGAGACGGGAATTATTATCTTCATGAAGAAGATCAAACTAAAGTAACCTGCACCGATTGTCATTTCACCGGAAAACCTGAAACAAAGAGTGCTGATATATTTGATTATGAATCACAGCAAATTATTACTTTACGGAAATTTGATGAAAAGAACAGAAAGTATTTGATTGTTCATAAATCAGGCTATCCATTAGTCAATACTTTTCTGAATAAACAGGATGAACCTGTATTAATTACTAATAACACAAATGAAACCTTACCGCTAAAACCTCCGGCAATAGTTTGTACGGAAGGCAGGGGACATAAAAACCTTTCATGTAAAAGCTGTCATACATCCTGGGCTCCGCAGTGCATTGGATGTCATACTCAGTATAATCCTGATGAAACAGGGTTCGATCTTCTTGCCGGGAAAGATACTAAAGGCAGATGGGATGAAACTCCTTCCGATTACCTGGCAGATCCTCCAGCTTTAGGTATTAAAATATCCAAAGATAAAAACGGAAAGGTTCAGGAAACAGTAGAGACTTTCATACCGGGAATGGTTCTAACAATTCAGAAAGATGATGTTAATCCCAGATCAACAAAAAATAAAAATATTATTTTTAGAAGATTATTTGCTCCGGCTTTTTCTCACACGATTACAAGACAAAGCCGTTCATGTGAATCATGCCATAATAATCCCGCTGCACTTGGATACGGGAGAGGTAAGTTAGAATTTGTTAAACAGGGTAAATCCGGTAAATGGATTTTTACCCCCAAATATTCTTTAAGCAAATATGATGGTTTACCGCTTGATTCATGGATTGGATTTTTAGGAACAAGAAAAGATTACTACTCAACAAGGACTAATTACAGACCGTTCACTATTGAAGAACAAAAGAATATTCTAACGGTCGGAGCATGCCTTACCTGCCACAAACCGAATTCAAAACCGATGAAATTATATCTTGATGATGGAAAGATGCCCAAAATCAGCTCCCGATGCATTCTTCCTGATTGGAATAAATAAAATATTATATTTGATTTGGCAGAACTTCGTGTAATGAGCACCTTTTTGACTTTTGATTTTTGACTTTTGACTTTCGACTTTCTTATATACGAATAAAACATTCTTACAGTTGGGAAAAAAATTGAATTTTTATTAGAAAAAGATTTTAATTCGAAACTTTTGTATGGCAAAATACTTGATATTTATAAATATTAAATTTCAGATTCTTTTTTTTATTTTATTTAATATTCATTTAAAAATTTTATTCGAATAATTTTAGAAAGCTTTAAAATGGCAATTCCAAAAAGGTTTAAGAAATTCAAAGAAGATTATCCTGAAGTTGCTTCAGCGTATGAATCATTAGGAAATGCAGTGCACAATGCGGGTCCGCTTGATGAAAAGACAAGAGCATTAATTAAGCTAGGCATTTCTGCAGGTGCCAGGCTCGAAGGCGGTTTTCATTCACACGTCAGAAAAGCACTCGATGCCGGGGTAACAAAGGAAGAAATGGTACATGCCGTTCTTCTGGCTTTACCAACAATCGGTCTGCCTTCAATGATGGCTGCAATGACCTGGATTGATGATATAGTTGAAAAAGAATAATAAATTATTATTAATATTGTTCTTTTTCATAACTAAAACCGATTTCATATAATTGGATAAAAATAAAATATAATGGAAAATCGGAAATTATTAATTGATTATCGAAAAGCAAGAAGTTAAATTAATACACAATATTCAATGCTCAATTATAAATATTCAATAGTTTTATCAGAATTATGCAAATTTTAAGGGACAGTTTTAACCGGATACACGATTACCTTAGAATATCATTAACCGATAAATGTAATCTTAATTGTATTTATTGTAATCCGGTCGAACATCATTCAAAAAAATTAAATAAAAACGAAATACTGACTTTTGATGAATTATTAAGATTAATAGATATTTTCTCCGGCAGACTTGGAATCAGAAAAATTAGGTTTACCGGGGGAGAACCTTTAGTAAGAAAAAATATTTCAGAGTTTTTTAAGTCGGTTCGTTTGCTGAAGCTTAAATATGGTTTAGAGTTAGGTTTAACAACAAACGGAACATTGCTGGAAAATAATCTGCAGGAATTAAAAGAATACGGCATTGATAAATTAAACATAAGCCTGGATTCTCTTAAGCCTGAGAGGTTTCAATATATTACCGGTAAAAATAATCTTGATACCGTTATAAAAGCGATAAATGAAGCTTTGCATATGGGATTTCATCCTTTAAAGATCAATGTTGTTGTTATGAAAAATGTTAATGAAGATGAGATTATTGATTTTGCTGAGTTTGTTGAAAATAAAGAATTGAATGTAAGATTTATTGAATTCATGCCTTTTGGAAATAATAACTGGAATACCGATGGATTTATAAGTTCGGAAGAAATTAAAAAAATAATAGAAACAAAATATAAACTAAAAGAGATCACGGGACCTTTAAATCTTGTTGCAAAAGATTTTTCTATTGATGGACATTCCGGGAAAGTTAGTTTTATAAGTTCAATATCCGATCATTTCTGCAAATCATGCAACAGGCTGAGAATTGATGCCCGTGGTAAAATGAAATTATGTTTGTTTTCAACAGGAACAAACGAATTAAATTTTAAGCAGCTTTTGAATAATCCTCAATATTCAGATGAAAATATTAGTGAAATGATTCTAAGTTCTTTATATCTAAAAGAAGAAACTCATCCCCGGGTTGAAGAAGCTTTTAAAGTTTGAAGAGAACAATATGCTTAGTATAGGCGGTTAAGTGAAAAAGCTTACACATATTAACTCAGAAGGTAAAGCAGAAATGGTGGACGTTTCATTAAAAGATGATTCTGTCAGAACTGCATCTGCGGCCGGGAAAGTTTATGTCTCCCGGGAAGTATTTATCAAAATAAAAAATAATGAAATTGCAAAAGGCGATGTTCTTGCGATAGCTAAATTCGCTGGGATACAGGCAGCAAAAAAAACTTCCGAATTTATTCCACTGTGTCATAATATTCTTATTTCTAAGGTTCAGGTTGAACTAAAACTTAATGAAAAAGATAGCTCTGTTGAAATTATTTCTTTTGCAAAAACAGTAGCAAAAACCGGGATTGAAATGGAAGTATTAACAGCAGTTTCAATTGCAGCTCTTACAGTTTACGATATGTGCAAAGCTCTTGATAAATCGATAATAATCTCCGGTATACATTTACTGTCAAAGACAGGCGGAAAAAGCGGAGATTATAAAGCAAATAAAAATTGAATGGCTGAGTGTTTGAATGCCGCAGGTCGCCGCTCTCTGGTTCTCTAATTTTTCTCTGCGGTACTCTGTGTAAATATTTTTGTAAACATTTTATTAATTAACCAGCAAAGAATATTTAAGATGTAGAATAAATTTATGGAAACAACTGTAACTGATAAAAATATTATTGAAGAAAGAAAAGATATAATAAAAGCAGGACGTATTGCCGCTATTTCAATCAGCAGGAAAAAAGGAATACCAAAGACTAATGTACCTTTTGCTGATTTAATTGAGAACCATGGGATTGAAGGAGACATACATGCAGGCAGCTGGCATAGACAGGTAAGCCTTCTTGCTTTAGAAAGTATTGATAAAATGAGGAAAGCCGGACTGCCTAATTTAAGACCCGGTGCATTTGCAGAAAATATTACTACTGAGTTTATTGATATTCCTAATCTGCAGATTGGTTCAAAAATAAAGATTGGTGAAAGTGCAGAATTGGTTATTACACAAATTGGAAAGGAATGTCATACAAAGTGTGCTATCTTTGTTAAAGTTGGTGATTGTGTTATGCCTAAGGAAGGTATTTTTGCAAAAGTTGTAAAGTCCGGTAAAATATTTAATGGAGACGAAGTTATTATATTATGATCAGCTATGATGACGCGCAGAAGATTTTGCAGGAGGAATTCAATTCCTTACCTTTAAAGACTGAACAAATTGATCTATTAAACTGCACTAATAGAATATTGGCGGAAGATGTTTTTTCAGACATCGACCTCCCTCATTTCGACAATTCTGCAATGGATGGAATTGCAGTTAAATTCAATAAAGCAATAAAAAAATGGAATATTATTGGCGAGATACCTGCAGGAAATTTTAATATTATTAATCTTGATGATGATTCGGCAATAAGTATAATGACCGGCAGTAAATTGCCTCACGGATGCGATACAGTCATTCCTATAGAAGATATCAATATTAAAAATGATCAAGCAGTTCTAAAAAGTGATGCCCGATTTCAGAAAGGAATAAATATAAGAAGACAAGGAGAAGATTTATTAAAAAATAAGATAGCTCTTCAAAAATATACCCTGTTAAAACCGCAGCATATTTCTGTTGCTGCTTCCTGCGGGCGTTCTTCATTAAAAGTATTCAAACGGTTAAGAATTGGTGTCCTTGCGACCGGAGATGAGCTTGTTGATATTCACGAAATTCCGGTTGATGATAAAATCCGGTGCTCGAATTTGTATGCCATTATCTCAGCAATCCGGAATATCAACATGCATTCTGTAAATTTCGGTATTGCAAAAGATAATAAAGAGCTTATTCAAAGCAGGCTGAAATGGGCACTAGAAAGCGAACTCGATATTCTGATAACTACAGGAGGAGTATCAGTCGGCAAATTCGATTTTGTAAAAGAAATCTTTGAAAAGTTAAACGTTGCAGCAAAATTCTGGAGAGTAAATATAAAACCCGGCAAACCGGTATTCTTTGGTACTTATAAACATAATGAAGTAAAAACACTGGTATTCGGTCTGCCCGGTAATCCGGTTTCAAGTTTAGTAAACTTTTTGCTTTTTGTTCAAAATAATATATATCGTTTATTTAATATCAGTACCAACAAAAAATTTTTTGCCATACTGGAAGATGATCTAAAGAAAGAAGACAGCAAACGTCATTTTATGAGAGGTATTTTACGATATGAGAATGACGGGAAATTTTATGTAAAAAAAATGGGCTCACAGTCTTCCGGGAACCTGGCTGAAATGGGAAAAGCTAACTGCTTAATTATTGTTGAAGAGGATAGAATAAATCCGGTCAAAGGAGAACAGGTCGAATGTATGACAATATAACAGGTATAATATTATCCGGCGGTAAAAGTACAAGAATGGGTGAAAACAAATCCATGATGAAAATCGGGAATAAAACAATAATTGAACATGTTAAAGTTCAGATGGAAAGTTTGTTTTCAAAGATAATATTAATTACTAATGACCCCGTTGAGTATGAATTCTTAAACCTTGAAAAGTACAAAGATATTTATTTCAGAATGGGACCGCTTGCAGGTATCCATTCCGGTTTAACACACTCGTCAACTGATAAGAATTTTATTATCTCGTGTGATATACCTTTGATGACACCGGAAATGATAAAGTATCTGGTTGATTACAAAACAATCAAACCTGTAACAATAGCCAAAGCAGATGGTTTTATTCAGCAGCTTTGCGGTGTGTATCACAAATCATGTCTGCCTTCTTCAGAAAATATTTTATCATCTAATAAAAATGATGAAGAGAGAAATGAAGAACAAAAAAAAAGGGGATGTAAGGTATTAGGATTAATTGATATTGTTGGTGCAGAAATAATTGATGCTGAATCACTCCCATTTTATAAAAAAGATATGTTCTTTAATATGAACAGAAGATCCGATTATGAGAGTATATTAAAAAGAATGACTGTTGAAATTTGAAACAATATTCAGGTTTATTCTTCTATTAAATATGGAAGATAATATACAAGATCAATTTTTAGTTTGTTGATTTTATTTAATTTCATTTCCAAAAGAGGCCTGCATCACTTTTCTCACGTAAAAGAAATACCATTATAATTTTCTTTTTTATGAAAAATAAACTCACCTAAATATCTGTTTATATTTCAATTTTTAGTATTTAAAAGTGGCAAAGAAATTGATATTTATAAATATCAATTTCTTAAATATTTATAGTGAAAAATGTTAAGCAAAGCATGTTTGTAGAATGGGAGGTTTTGCTTGGGTAGTAAAATAAGCCGCCGTTCTTTCCTGAAGATAGGCGGAACGGGAGCTGCTATTGGTTTATCTCCTGCCGTATCCAAAACTAAAGCCGCGGAAAGAATCAAACCGCAAAAGGTTGAAAGAATTCCAAGTGTTTGTGAACAATGTTTTTGGCGCTGCGGAATAATCGGAAATGTTGTAGATGGCAGGTTAATTAGTATAGAAGGGAATCCTTTAAATCCGAATAACCGCGGGAAAATTTGTGCAAGAGGAAATGCAGGTGTTGCACTTTTATATGAAACAGATCGGTTAAAGAATCCAATGATCCGTTCAGGTGAAAGAGGCAGCGGGAAATGGAAAGAAGTAAGCTGGAAGGAAGCTCTTGATTATACGTCAGAAAAACTATTAGCAGTAGCAAAAAAATACGGTGTTGAATCAAATGCATTATTTTCTCACGGAGCATCAGCAGGTTTCATAAATGATATGTATAGATTCTGGGGCTCACCGAATAATGCCGCTCCTTCATTTGCTCAATGCCGCGGTTCAAGAGATGTCGGTTATGAGTTAACATTTGGAGAAACTTTAGGTTCACCCGAAAGAATTGACCTTGGAAATTCCAAAGTAATTGTATTGATCGGAAGTGCTCTTGGTGAAAATATTCATACAGGTCAGATAATTGATTTTACTAACGGGCTGGCGAGAGGTGCACAGTTAATTTCTGTTGATCCCCGTTTTTCAACAGCCGCAAGCAAAGCAAAATGGTGGCTGCCTATTAAACCCGGTACCGATACTGCCCTGGTACTTGCCTGGATAAATATTATAATTAAAGCCGGCGGGTATGATAAAAATTTTGTTAACAAAAGTGTCACCGGATTTCAAGAACTGAAAGAGCATGTTAAAAGCCTCACTCCTGAATGGGCTGAAAAAATTACCGAGATACCTTCATCTGTAATACTGGAAACTGCACAGGCAATGATGGATGCTAAACCGTCCGTTCTAATTCATCCCGGACGTCATGTTGCATGGTATGGTAATGATGTGCAGCGTGCAAGGTCAATGGCAATCCTGTCTGCAATATTGGGAACGTGGGGACAAAGAGGCGGTTATTTCTTAAAGTCTGATTTTCCAACACAATATAATGCTTTAAATATCCCGGATCTTCCGACTCCTAAAAAAGAACGGGTTGATGGTGTTGGTTACAGGTATCCGTTTGCAAATGCGGATGAAGGATTAACTCAGGAATTAGTTAAAGCTACTTTAAAGCAGGAACCGTATCCTATTAAATCATGGATGGTTTTTGGTCAGAATATTTTTAATAGCATTCCGGACAAGAGAGATACAAAGAAAGCAATAGATAAACTCGATTTTTATGCGGTCGTTGATGTAAGACCAACTGAACCTACTTGGTATGCTGATGTAATTTTACCGGAAGATACATACCTTGAAAGATACGATGCTTTGATAACGGTTACCGGCTGGTATGAACAGTATGTTTCTTTAAGACAGCCTCTTGTAAAGAGAGTACATAATACACGTCCGGGATGGTGGATTGCCAAGGAATTAGGAAAAAGACTTGGGCTATCAGCATTTTATCCATACGATGATTATGAAGAAGTTATTAAATACCAGTTAAAAGATTCGGGAATTTCATTTGGGAAATTGAAAAAAGACGGTGTGGTAACATTTCCTGCAAAGCCTTACTTAGATAAAGGTGAATCATATTCATTTAAAACAAATGATAAGAAGGTTCATCTTTATTCAAAAGAGTTAAAAGAATTAGGCTTTGATCCCTTACCATTATATCAGCCTGTAAATGATCCGCCAAAAGGTTATTTCAGACTTGTATACGGCGTGATGCCGGTTCATTCTCATGGGAAAACTGAAAGTAATCCATGGCTAAATACGCTTATCTCTGAACCGCATTTATGGATAAACGAAACAATTGCCAGAAGTATGAACCTGAAAAATGAAGACGAAGTAATTGTAGAAAACCAGGATGGAATAAAATCAGATAAAATAAAATTATTAACTACTCCAGGGATGAGACCGGACGCAGTATTTCTTCCGCATGGATTCGGAGGAAACGAAAAAGGACTTCTTAACTATACCAAACGGAACATTTCAGATAACAGACTTATTTCTAAATATAATGTTGATCCTATCAGCGGCGGTACCGGATTAAGAGTAAACTTTGTAAGAATCATTGTAGATGATAAAATTCTGATTCCTTCAATAGAAGTAAGCATGACAGGAGTTAGTGCAAAAAAAGTTTCAGGTATTCAGCATAAAGAGGAGGAAAGAATATTTCATGTTCAGCCAAAGAAAAAAGAACCGGCAATAAGGGAAGGATGCTAAAAAAACATGAGTAAATATGCAATGGTAATTGATATGAACCGGTGTGTTGCCTGCCATGCCTGCGAAGTGGCATGCCGTTCACATTACGATGTGCCGGTTCCCTATTATAGAAATTGGGTGCATGATTTACGGCCTCAAGGTGTCTATCCCAATATCAAAAAAGTTAGTTATGTAGGGCTGTGCAATCATTGTGACGATGCACCCTGTGTAAAAGCCTGCCCTACCGGTGCTACTTACAAAAGAAAAGACGGTGTCGTTGTTGTTGATAAAGATTTATGTATTGGCTGCGGACTTTGTATAGATGCCTGTCCCTATGGGGCAAGGTATGTAAATCCGAATGATCACAAAGTTGATAAATGTGATTTCTGCATAGATAGGGTCAGCGAAGGCCTGGAACCTGCATGTGTTTCCACTTGCATTGCAAGTGCAAGAATATTCGGAGATCTCGATGACTCCAACTCAGAAGTATCACAGCTTGTAGCGAATGGTGCAATCCCAAATGTTTCAGACAAAGTGAATGTTGGACCAAATATATATTACCTGGATGACCACGATAATTTTCTAATTGTGAAAGCTGCTTTCCCTCCTAAAACACCTAAGATGCCGACACCGCAAAAATTATGGTCGAATATCTTAAGACCTTTATTCTATATCGCAATAGGCGGTACATTCCTTGGACAGCTTGCAGCATTTGCCGCTCAATTGTTTAAGGGAGAAAGCGATGTAAAGGAGTAAAAATGGGAAAAAATATAAGCAGACTAAATGAAGATATAAAATTAGATCATGACCTCTTAAGAGGAACAAGACACCTTACCTTTGAAGAAAAAAGGATACTGGCAAACCGGGTAATGAAAAAACATGGTGTTGCCGGAGTAACACTGCATTGGGTAAATGCTATATCATGGTTCCTGCTCATATTCACAGGTGCTGCATTGATTTCGGCAGACTATCTTAAGTTTACGCCTAACTGGTATCTTGATATGATGATGGGAATATTCGGGACAAAACATGCGATGCTGCATTTTCATATTGCAGTCGGAATCTTCTGGATTATAACCCTCTTTCTTTATGGTGTCTTCGGTTATAAAAATTATTTAATAGACTTTGTTAAACACGATTTAATTTTAAATAAAGACGATATAAAATGGTTTCCCGCAAAAGCTAAAAATCTTGCAGGAAAATTGAGCCATTATGAAATGCCTCCGCAAGGGACATATAATGCCGGTCAGAAAGCTTATGCTGTAGTTGTTGCACTAAGTACAATATCACTAATTATTACCGGTCCCATCATGGCATTTCATATCGGGCCGGAAATAGTTATTCAATGGGCAATGATGTTACACTTTGTAGCAACTATGTCTGTATTTGCAGGAATTTTTGTTCACGTGTACATGGCAGCTCTTTTCCCTGAAGAACGGCCCGCGTTCTTTTCAATGATTACCGGGAAAGTAAATGAATTATATGCTTATCTCCATCATTATAAATGGTGGAAAGAAATAAAAAATCAGGAACATGAATTTTTTGCCGAAGAACTTGCAAAAGACGGAGTTGTTTTACCTGAACTGGAAGATTGTAAAAATATAAAAGATCATGTAGCCCCGGTTTATACAATGGATGGAGAAAGATTATGAAAAAGAAGTTGTGGGATCCTATTTTTGGCGGCATAATGATAGGATTGGCAATAATACTTACATTTTACATTTCAGGAAGAGGACTAGGTGCTTCAGGTGCAATGACTGATTTTGCAGTTTGGATCCAAAATTTAGTTGCACCTTCAATAAACCACTCAAGCGGATATTTCTCAAAATATGTTGCAAATGGTGTAAATCCTCTTGATGATTACCTCGTATTCATGGCAATAGGAATTTTAATTGGTAGTTTTTTTGCCGGTTTAGTTTCAAAAGATTTGAAATTTGAAATTTTAAAAGGACCCAATATTTCCAATAAAGGAAGACTCTGGTTTGCTCTTGCCGGTGGAATATTGGTCGGCTATGCTGCAAGACTTGCACGTGGATGTACAAGCGGCATGGCATTAGTCGGCGGAGCTGAACTTTCGGTCGGTGCCTGGGCTTTTATGTTTTCAATCTTTGCAGGAGGATTTGCAATTGCATACTTTGTTAGGAGGCAATGGTTATGACAGGACCTTTAGTAAATAATGGTATAATTTCCGGCGGCATAAATTCTTTATTTGCTGTATTGATAGGAGTATTGTTCGGATATGCATTACAGCGCTCCGGCTTCACAAATTCCAAAAAAATTTCAGCTGCTTTTTATATGAAAGATGTTGATGTTCCGGTTGTAATGTTTACCGCAATCATTACAGCTTCCATCGGGCTTTGGGGAATGTCATTGCTGGGATTAATAGATTTAGGTAAGATGTACTTTTTACCTTCTTACTTATTACCTATGGTAGTTGCAGGATTTATTTTCGGTATCGGAATGGCTGTCGGGGGTTTTTGCCCCGGAACTTCGTTAGCTTCAATGGTTACAGGTAAGATTGATGCCATGGTTTTTGTAGGCGGATTTTTAATCGGCAGCTTACTCTTCGGTGATTTGTATTCATTATGGGATGAGTTCTATAATTCAACGGCAAAAGGTGTCTGGCGTATTGATCAGCTGTTTAACATTAACCTGGGTCTTGCAGTTTTATTAATAACTCTCCTGGGCGTTTTCGGCAGCATCGGTATGCGTAAGTTACAATATAAATTCTGGGGTAAAAATAATGTTTAAGTTATCAGTGAAAAATGTTATTGTCGGAATAGGTTTATTTGTTGCTTTAATTTTAGCTTTCTTCCCTACTTCATATTTTATAAACAAACCTTATATTGTTGATACTTATTTTAATCAGCAGCGTTTTAATGAAGCCGGTATATTTACAATTACTCCATATGAAGCAGCAAAATTCTATTCTTATGATCAATCAAAATGTTTCTGGATTGATTTAAGAAACTCAGAAGTTTTTTCAAAGTCACATTTAAAAGCTGCATTAAATCAAAATATGAATCAGTTGGAAAATTCCATCTGGAACCCGGATGATTTAATCCTGGTTTATGGCACTGATACTAAAGAAGCGCAGGATGCAGCTGCATTTTTAAGACAGGTCAAAAATGCAAGAGCATTTGCTGTTGAAGGCGGCTTTAATTCTGTAAAAAAATATCTCATTGCTCCTATAGGTATATCAATAACAAACCAATTCTCCGATAAAGATCTTACAAATTTAATAGAGATAAGAAGCAAATTATCAGGCGAAAAGACTTCGGCAGATCAGGTTCTGAAAAAATTAAAAAGCAGTAAATCAAAAGCTATCAGAGAAGGCTGTTGAGTTTTTTATTATGCAATAAGTTTTTTATTAACCAGCAGATTTATCTGTTGACCTTTAAAAAATGAAAACTTTATCCACTTAACCGATTTATCAATACACTAATATTCCGCATTATTTAAAGATCTTTCGACCGATAAATATTTTCAAAACGTAACATTTCTCTCCCGACTGCAATAAGTAAAACAAATTGAGCCCGGCTACATGAGAATTAGTGCCGGAACTATTTTTCAATATCAAATGCAATGGCTACATTTGTACATAAAATAGGTTGCAATTGTTAACTTAATAAATATCCGGAATTATATAATGAAAGAAATTATTTCTGTTGAGCAAATCAGGGAAACAGCTTATTCATTCCAGGAAAGCAGAATATTATTAACATCATTTGAGCTTAAAATTTTTACTATACTTGATAAACATATGATGAGCGCCAAAGAAGTTTCTAATAAGATCGATTCCGATAACAGGGCTACAGACCGCCTTTTGAATGCTCTCTGCGGAATGGGATTATTAAGAAAAGTAAAAGAAAAATTTTATAATACCGACTTATCATCAAAATATCTGGTTGAAGGGAAACCGGATTTTATGGGAAATCTTTATCATACAAACCACTTGTGGAATACCTGGAACTACTTAACTGATTCAGTAAAAAAAGGAAGTTCATTTGCCGGTGATCAGAATAAAAAAGAAAAAGAAGGTTGGGTTGATTCATTTATCGCAGCTATGCATTACCGCGGTGTTAAGCAGGCAAAACTTCTTGCAATGATGATTGATCTATCCAATACTAAAAATATACTTGATATAGGAGGAGGCTCTGCAGCGTTTTCAATGGAAATAGTAAAAAGAAATCCTTCTATTAAAGCTGCAGTCCTGGATCTGCCGCACGTTATTCCTTTAACTAAAAAATATGTTGAACGGGAAGGATTAACTAACAATTTTAATTTTATCGAAGGCAATTATTTAAGCTGCGATTTCGGAAGCGGTTATGATATAATTATTTTATCGGCAATTGTGCATATTAATAGTTATGAACAAAATAAAATGATAATAAAAAAATGTGCAGATTCATTAAAGCAGGGTGGTATGGTAATAATTAATGATTTTATAATGAACGATGACAGGACAAAGCCTTATCACGGGGCAATTTTCTCACTTAATATGCTGGTTGGCACCGAGAGTGGTGATACCTATACAGAAAATGAAATAATAGAATGGTTTAAATCTGCAGGATTTTCAAAAACCGAAAGGAAAAAGACAAGTTTTGCATCAGATCTTATAATAGGAATATATTAAATTTTTTAAAGAGAAATTAACAATCTGATTCCAGAAATTAAGGAATAATCATTTATGTAACTATTTACAGGGTTAAAAACGTATTGAAAATCAGGTTGGAGCTTAATCCAATTAGTTAAGTGAAGAAGATATGTCAGTTCAATTGTGGTTTCATATTTATCAAGCTTAATATTTTCCAGTTTTGCTTTAGCTATATAATTACTGCTGTTGTGTGCTGCTCCAAGTGCGATTCCCAGTTCGTCCTTTTCTCTGCCGGGAATCAATCCTATGTAGTTAATACCAAAGCCCAAATACCCGTCAACGGTATTTACATGTTTGCCGGATATTCCAACCCGGAAAAATGCCGATAGACCTTCATCTGGATTTTCTGCTTCACTCCATAAAAATTTTTCTCCTGAAATATAAATTCCGTAATTCCCCTGCTGGTAAACAGGATATCCCAGAACGGCCGTATTTAATAACTTTTCAAATTTTGATGTATAATACCAGACTCCTAAAAAGAATTTCTCATGATTCTTATTGAGATTATCTTCTTCGTTTACAAATCCTGCTTCACCTGTCAACAAAAATCCATCTTTACTACTTATAATGATATGAGTCCCGTGAGGATCATCAGGATCACCCGGCACACCGTCAAGTACTGCAGTTTGAAAATAGAAACCGGAATTACCGGCATATTTAATTCTGAATGCCAATGAAGTTGTGGGATAAATTGAAGGCCCGTTTTTCCCGGTTAAAGAGAATTCAGGACCGATTGCCTGGGAAGGATTCAGGAAGACCAATGAACTTAACCGTACATCAAATTCCGAATTTAAATCATATAAACCAAACTTAAATGATAAATGATCATTAAATAACTGCTGTCGAATCCATAATTCATAAATTTTCCACGTATTGAATGCAGTAATATTATCTACTCCCTGTTCTGTACCGGCTTTCTTGTTAAAATTACTCCCTAAAGTTCCATTTATAGATAGGTGCATATCGGATCCTTGCCATCCTATGATTTTATTTAAATCAATATTTAAGTGAGGAGTAAATAAACCCGCATAAGATGAACCTGTATTTATTCCGCCGGAGAGATCGTAAAGTAAATCATTGGTAAAGCTAAATTTTAAATCAATCCCGTTTTCTTTACCATATTTCAATATCCCCCAGTTCAAATTTGATTTTAAAGTATCTATATTAAGAAGGCTATTTGATTTTGCGGTTGATTGTGATAAAATCATTTTTGTAGATACAAAAATTAAGAGGACACAAAAAATAAATCTTAACACAAAATTCCTCATATTATTACTTCAGCAATATTTATTAATTATTGTTTCTGCATATTTGTGAAAAGAAAGCCTTAGACTTAACGGTAAGCCCTGACATAGTTTCTATATTGAGCAAGCATATATGATCCCAGAACAATTATTGCTGCGGCCATCTGAGCTAAAAGACCTTGCAGGTTCGGAAATACAGCGAACCACATTCCCATCCATGAAGGTATACTTATATTAATTGGTGTAGTTGGGATCCAGTTGGCCTGCTGCATTTCCTGAATGCTTTCACCAACCATTACTAAAAGTACAATACCAAGTAATATTCCCGTTAATATCAGCATTTTCTTATAAGGAAGATGTTCATGAGCAACGAATGTAAGTACCGCCACAATTGCTGTAAGGAATATACCAACAGCTACTCCGGTCAGCACAATATTACCTCCATCTTTAAGCCTAAGCTGCTGCAGGAAAAGTACAACTTCAAAACCCTCCCGGTAAATTGCAGTAAAACCAAGAAGAATAAATCCCTGAAACATACGATATGTCCCTTTGTCGGTTGATTTAATTAAACGCCTTCCACGGTTCGTATGATGGGTAATCCATCCGGTCCAGTAAACTTTGTGAAAGAACCAGTTCATAACCAGCAGCAGCACAATAATAGCCAGCAGACCTGTTCCCGCCTGAATATCCAGTTCCGGTAAATTAATATCGGAAAGTATTGCAACAACTATAAACCAGGTAGCAACCGTTGCAGCTAATCCCAGGCCTGTACCGACAGCTATTCCCTTGTCGTAATTTTTTTGCTGTTTTCTTTTTACGGTTGCAGTAACTGCAGAAATAACCAGAATCGCTTCCAGACCTTCGCGGAACACCAGCAGCCCGCAGCTTAAAACTGCTGCTGCTGCATTCAGATCATTTGCTTCCGGATCAGGGACCCCGGAGAATATAACGGCCTGCCAAATGATCACTCCTAATATTGTAACAGTACCTAATAAGATTAATATATTTTTAAGTTTCATAATAAACAATCTCCATAAAAATTCGCCCTTTCCTGCAATAGTTGTTTCTCAGTTCTCTACCCTGCTATTCGGTTTATCCGCAACAATATCCAAAATCTGTTACCGCCGGTTGATCGGGAATTATATAACGAATAGTTTTTATTATTATTAAGACACGGTCTTAATAACAAAGGTATTATATTAATAAACTTTGTTCAATAGCGGTGTTAGGTAAATTACTTTAAAAGATTGGGTATATGTTATACCTAATTTTGGTAGGGTTGAATTAAACCGGAATCAATTGCATACAATATTAATTCAACAGGAGATTTTAATTTAAGTTTTTTCATTATGTTTTTCCTGTGAGTATACACAGTATGAATACTAATGAATAATTTTTCAGCAATCTCAGGATTTGCATATTTTTCAGTAATTAATTTAATAATTTCTATTTCTCTTTCGGTTAAATTGTCTTTTACATTTTCAGATGTTTCATTGTCAAGCTTCTTTTCCAGAATAACATCTAAAATTTTATTGCAGAAAAATTTTTCTCCTCTTGATGCTGAATGGACTGCATTTAATATTTCTTCACTGTTGCATTCTTCAGTTAAATAGCCGATAGCCCCCATCTTAATTGCATTTAATATTTTCACGTGTTCTTTGCAATCAGAAATGATTATCAGTTTAATTTTGGGAGCAAAGTCTTTTATCCGGGATAGTTCGTAATCAGTAATCATTTTTTCATAATTAGATCCTAAAATCAGTATATCCGGTTTTAGCTCATTAATTTTTGTTAAAAATTCCGTGCTGTTTTTTATCTCACCTGTAATTGTAACAGAATTATTCTTCAGAATGCTTTTTAAACCCTCCCTAATCAAGAAACTACTGTCTGCTGTAACTATTTCAATCATAATTAATTTATTGTTATTAAGATTAAATATAAATAACGGCTGCTTTTACTTCAAGGTTATTAATTACAATTATTTTATTACTTTTATTGAGTTTATTAAATGTTTTTAATTTAAACTTATGTTAAAAATAATCTGTTATTTTATATTCGCTTATTTCACGCTTTACCTGAATTTTAAAGAATATTGATTATTTCTTAAAAGATATTTTATTTTAGTTTCAAAAAGCAGGGTACAATGGCAAATCAGACAGAAATTTCAACAAAAGAATTATTAAACCGGATAAACAGTAGTGATGTGAAAATTATTGATATACGTTCTCCCGATGCATATAACGGATGGAAAGAAGGAAATGAAAAAAGAGGCGGGCATATTACAGGAGCAAAAAGTCTTCCTGCTAAGTGGGCCAAATATATTGATTGGATTGAAATTGTTCATTCAAAAAATATTTTACCTGATGACTTTCTGGTTATTTATGGATACGATAGAACTCAAACGGAAAAAATTGCAAATCTATTTAATAAAACCGGATATCCGAATGTTAATGTTTATAATTGCTTCATTAGTGAATGGAGTTATGATGAAAAATATCCTATGGAAAGAATGCCGAGATATACACAATTGGTTTCCCCTGATTGGCTTAATAAATTAATCACAACAGGTTCTGCACCGGAGTACCGGAATAATAAATATTTGGTTTGTCATGCACACTACCGTAACAGAGAAGATTATGAAAAAGGACATATTCACGGAGCTGTTGATATTGATACACTTGTGCTTGAATCTCCCGAAACCTGGAACCGGCGTTCGCCGGATGAATTAAAATCAGCGCTGGAAAATCTTGGAATTACCTGCGATACTACTGTTATATTATATGGCAGATTCTCTTTCCCCGATAATAATGATCCCTTCCCGGGAAGCAGTGCAGGTCACCTAGGAGCAATGCGATGTATATTTATTATGATGTATGCCGGAGTAAAAGATGTGAGATTACTGAATGGAGGTCTGCAATCATGGCTTGATAAAGGATTTGAAGTTACAAAAAAAGAAAACAGAAAACAGCCTGTCTCCGATTTCGGAATTGAAATTCCCGCTAATCCCGGTTTGGTAATTGATTTAAATGAAGCCGAAGAATATTTAAAAGCAGAAGATAAAAATCTTGTAAGTGTGCGGAGCTGGAGAGAATTTATCGGTGAGCTCAGCGGATATAATTATATAGAGAAAAAAGGCCGTATACCCGGATCAGTTTTTGCTGATTGCGGGAGTGATGCTTATCATATGGAGAATTACCGCAGCCTGGATCATACTACGCGTGAATACCATGAGATTGAAAGCAATTGGAAAGAAGCAGGCATTACTCCCGATAAATTCAATGCATTCTATTGCGGTACCGGATGGCGGGCCAGCGAAGCATTCTTTAATGCATGGTTAATGGGATGGAATAATATTGCTGTTTACGACGGCGGATGGTTCGAGTGGAGCAATAATAATCTTCCTTTTGAAACAGGACTGCCTTAAAAATTCTGCTCCTATTTTATTTCTTAACATTCTTTTTAATTCAGGATATTGAAATAAATTTATCTCAATGATACTGGATACTGATACCCGATGTTTGATAAGAAATCGAATATCAGTATCTGAAAAAGAATTAAGCAAAATATTTTTAGTAGAAATATTAAATGTCTATAAACGAAATCCAGGATAAAATTATTGAAGAATTCTCATCATTAGAAGATGGTTTTGAAAAATATATGCATATTGTTGATCTTGGTAAATCTTTAAAACCTATAAATAAGGAATATAAAACAGAAGAATACCTAATAAGCGGATGTCAGTCAGAAGTATGGTTAAGAGGGGAAATGAAAGAAAACAAGATTTATTTTAGTGCCGATAGTAACGCATCAATTACCAAAGGAATTATTGCACTACTACTGCGTGTATTAAATGAACAATCTCCGGAAGATATTATAAATAATAAATTATATTTTATCGACCGAATAGGTTTAAGTTCAAATCTTTCACCTGCCAGAGGAAATGGTTTATACTCTGTGCTAGAATCTATAAAATCCTTTGCAGAGAAAAATATATGATAAATATTTGAATAAAGTGATTGCTATTCATTTTTGCCATCCGGTAATAACCTTATTAAAGATCATAGTTATTTTTCTTTTTCCATGGAATGAATCAGATGTCTGCCCAATAGACAAGATTCTCCCGTTATCCTGCAATGTCCATTCTTCCTCAGAATTCATTTCTACAGCTCTGTCTCCGAATTTAAAGGTCACACTAGAGACGATAACTAATGTATCTGATTTATTATTCCAATCAGCTTTAATTGTCGCAGGAGAATTAGGCATTGGTGATTTAGTTTCTGTCCCGTCGAGAATAAGATGATCAATTGTAATTCTGTTGCCTGTATACTCTTCAACAAATGTTTTTTTTATGGTAAGGCTGTCTCCGTTTTGATTTATATTCAGTGTTGAGGGAAGACTGCCGGTACCCATATTATCCAGAATACTCTTATTTTCATCGAAAAACCAGGTCCCGGAAAAATCAGGTTTCAAAGAAAAAGTTAAAGGAGAAAGTCCGCATGCCAAACGATATGGGGTTACAATTTTCCGGTAGTCAGAATCATCAAGCCATAATATACGGGAATCATCAGCCAGCTTATCATACTGTTTTTCAAGTGTGTTCCTAACCATGCCGGCCCATATAACATAGTATGCCCATAAGGGCTGACTTTTTAATATACTGTTTTCCGGCGGATTCCCAACTTCAGCAAGCGCAATTACCTTACCTTTTGACAAATTTACCAGGCTGTCATAATACGCCTGACTAAAATCACTTCCGTAGACATCCAGTGAAAGTATATCCAGATATTTATTACCGGGATAGTAATTAGAAAATTCTCTTTCAGGGATTGCCGGTCTGTCAACGCTCCATACCCAGATTAAATTGTTAAGTTTATGATAATTTACAAACCTGTCATATAATTGCCGGTATAAAGCAGCAGTTCCTTTTTTCCCTATTCGACCGCCCCACCAGAACCAATCCCCGTTCATTTCATGATACGGCCGCCATAGAACAGGAACATGTGCATCCTGAAGTCTCTTTAAGTAAAGGGCAATTGTATCTACCTGGGCACACCAGTGCTTATATAGTTCAGTCCCAGGAGTAAGTAAATCCTTGTATTGCTGATCTAGTAATTGACCCTGCACACTCGCTAATGAATCAGGAGAAGTTTTACCCGGATCCTGCTGAAAAACTATCGGTTCATTGGCAGTAGGCGGAACAGCATGCCACATTAATGTAATTATTGCACCGGCTTTGTGCTGCCTGATAGCTTCATTTACTATATCATTTCTTGCAAGGTAGGAATCTTTATCTCCTGCTTTGGCAAAACCGAAATCGGAACTAAAAATAACAGGCATTTTGCCAATATAATTTTCGGCAAATTCCGAATTTCGGTCTTTTGTATTCGGGTAATTATGCTGACCGCTCAAAATATATTTACCCGAGATACTATTTAAGAATTCAAGAAGGGCTTTTGCTTCCGGAGCAGCATTAGGATTTGAACATTTAATTCCCTCTGCATTAACAAATATTGTTAGATTTAAAAACAAAAAAAGTGAGATTGATATAGTATTGCGATTAAATTTCATTATGTATCTCCATTTAATCAAGGTAAGGCTTATTGATAGTTTTTCTATCAGGAAAGATAATGATTAATATTATTTTTTCTTATCCCCGATTGAAAATTAGTTTTATTAATGTTTTTTGATGCTGACTTTAAATAAGAACAAACAGTACCATAATAATTTGAATTGTTTTTATTTTTCGGAAGAGATGAAGGAGTTTTTAAATTTATCTAAATAAAAATCCCTATTCGGATTTAAATTAATTCTGGTTTATAACCATATATAATAATAACCTTCAATCATTGAGTATTTTCAAAACTCCTTCACATTCCCGAAAACAAGAATTATTAATTCTTAATCTGCAGTTGAAATGTTGAAGGGTACTTTCAGTTTTTCCCATCGCATATAAGCTGTACACGAAGTACCTGCAAGATTATCAAAACCATAAGAGAGCCATTCCTGGAATGGAGCTTCGACAGGAGAAACATTTATCCGGAGAGCATCATCCTTCTGATCGTAATCGAAACTGCCCCAAAGTTTTGTATTCTTATTAAATATTACCACCCATTCTTTTGGAGATGGAATAAACTGCATACTGTACTTCCCTACCGGTAGTTTATTTCCATTAATCATAACATCTTTATTAAATTCAATCGTTGTACACTCATTTGCACCGCCGCGCCATGGAAAAGGTTTATCATGTGATTCTTTATCACCCGGTGCCAAACCATAAGGTACTAAACCACCCCAGATTTCTCTTCCTTTTACCCCGGGTCTGCTGTATGAAATATTTATGTCTGTATCTACACCAATTCTCTGAAATACACCGGCTTTAAGACTTGCACGCGGTTTATCATTCTGCTGTCCCTGAGCAGTTGTAACAAATAAAAAGAAAATCAACAAAGAAATCACACGTACAATAATTTTTGTTTGTTTCATTAGTTCCTCACTTAGTTATAATAATTTGGTAAATTAAGGTTCTTAGGATTTTAGAATAAAAATATTATAAAAAATCGCAGTTATAATTGTGACGGGGAAGACATATTAAAGTTTAAAATTCGACAATAAATAGATAAATAGTAATAAAGACAATTTAATATGAATGTATATTTTATTATTGAATTATTAAATGGTTAAATGATCTTAAGCTTGAGCTTGAACCTAAATTATTTATTCATCCTACCTTCCATCATCCAGGCACGGGCAGCAGCCATATCTATTCTCATACCAATCGATTCTTCACCAACTAATCCGCGACTCATCATACCTCCCATCATACCATTCATTCCCCCCATCATTCTGCCGTTGTTTCTATCTGCAAGATTTTCTTTAGGAATTGAATCTATATAATAGACAACATCCCAAATCTCTTCTGGTTTAATAATTCCGTAATAAGAGATCATAGGTGTACCTTCGATTCCATTGTTAATAATTTTATACAGCCATCCGGGAGAATTTCCTCTTTTCAACGGGATCACAGTTAAGTTAGCCGGACTGATAGATTTACCTTTATAAGTAACTAGTTTTTGGGAACTCGGACCATCGCCTTTCAAATCTTTACCATGGCAGCTGACACAATTTATATCAAATAATTTTTTCCCTCTATTAATGAGAGAAGTATTTAATTCAGGTTTTGGAGGAACATTAATCGGTTTACCGATTATTTGTCCCTTAGGAGCGAATGACAAAACATATCCGGCAACTTCATACATCTGCTTTTCATTCAGCTGCAATTGAGGGATCATAGCAGTTGTTCTTACACCAAGTTTTAATGTACTTACAATATCTTCTTTCGTAGGAAGTGTTCCATATGGTGTGGATTTAAATTCGTACATACCGGAGGTAAAATCAGTTGGTTTTGTTTTCATTTCATCGGCAGCCGGCCCATCGCCTTTCCCATGAATTCCATGGCAGGCAGAACAATAATCATCGTATATTTCTTTACCCGCCGGTATGCTGCCGGATGGAGAATCACTTGAAATTAAATTCATTTGCTTTACGGTATTAACCGAAAACTTACTTCTGTTAAATACAGTAAATATTAATAAAATTATTATTACAGCAAAAGAAGAAATAACAATTTTATATCCATGCATTACTTTTTCCTAAAAACGATTCTAAATTAAAATTGAAATTATTTAAATGTATGTATTTGAGGACAGGTATGCTTTGCGCTATGTGACAAGCTTATATAAAAGTGAATTCAATCATTATGCACTATATTTAATATTCCGATTCTATCGAGAATAAAAACTTTTTCTATTTGTTTTGCTTAACACTATCTCTGCCTAACTTCCTTACATAATTAACCAGCTGCCATCTCTGCTCTTCAGACAGATCTTTTTTATAAGAAGCCATTGCACCTTTCCCGTTGGTAATTTTCCAGAATAAAGATCCGTCGCTTTCTTTTTGTACCTTCGAAGATTTTAAATTTGCAGGTTTTTTATCCAGCATGTCAGCAGTTGGACCATCCCCTTTTCCCGAAGTTCCGTGACAGGTTGTACAATTCTGGACGAATAATTTTTCTCCTTTGTCAGTTGCTTCATTAATTCCAGCTAACGGGTTATTTAATTTATTTGCCGAAGCCGGAGCTACCCAATCAGAAGTTGAATCGGTTTTGTTCTGATTACCCGAATTATTATTATCCCGCGCAAATATAATTGAAGGAGATATTAACAAAATTGTAAATAATAATTTCATATAAACGCTGCATAATTTTTGATAAATACAGATTAATGTCTAATTCAAACCGGAATAATTTTCAATATATAAGATGAATTACACAGTTAAATATAAACTTTCTCTGATTTATTAATTATACCATATCAAAATAAATTAATGAATTGTGATACAGTTTATGTATGCATCTGCTAAGGAAATGATTAGAATCAATATTAATACTTACAGCTATTATTAATTTAATTTAAATAGAAGAATAATCAAGAGAGGAAAAATGGATTTATCAATACTTAATTTTTTAATGAATCCCTATTTTGTAATTGCCTGGTACGGGATAGGATTATTTGCGGCAGGCTGGACATTACATGATGAAATATTTGTAAATAGAAATGTAAATCTTGCATTAAAACCGGGATGGATAGTAATAATAATCTTTTTCTCAATTCTTGGTTTCTGGCTCTATATTAAAAGCTGCCGTCCGCCGAAAATTGAAAATTATTCAGAAGAAGAAGCAAAAAAAATTCACCATAAATTTGTTGATGTAATCTGGAAAAAAGTAGTTGGTTCAGTAATTCACTGCGTTGGCGGTGACGGGCTTGGGATAATGACAGCAATGGTTATATCCAGAATTATCGGGTTCACATTCTGGACAGAATTGTGGTTTGAGTACGCAGTTGGTTTTGCTTTCGGATGGTTTATTTTTCAATATATCGCTATGAGAAAAATGGGTAATTCTCCCTTAATGTCTTTATTGAAAGGAGGAAGAGCAGAATTTTTTTCAATGATTACTGTTATGCTTGGAATGGGGCTGGTGATGAAATTTGTAACCCCGAATGTTGCAGGCTATCCGCCTAAACCGGATTCGGCTGCATTCTGGGGATTTGGTTCTCTGGGGTTAATTGCCGGTGCAATAGTTACATACCCGATGAACTGGATGCTTGTAAATATCGGGTGGAAACATGGAATGTCCTGATATTTTAAGATAAAAACAGCTCTTACTTTATATACTTTAAACAATTGCTAAATCTTTAAAATTTTTTTTAACTTAACTTTTAGATGAACGGTTTGAAGTTAACAATATTAAAAATTAAATTTGAGAAAATAATCTCCGCTTATCTTATAATTTTGAACTAATATAATAATTACCGGATGAGTATTTCAGCAATCAGAATGCTGGCAGCCATAATGTTTACAGATATGGTTGGTTATACAGCTTTAATGCAGAAAGATGAAAAAAAAGCCAAATCTTTAAGGGATCGGCATAGAATCGTTTTAGATGAAATAATTACAAAACACCAGGGGAGAATTTTACAATATTATGGTGATGGTACTTTAATAATTTTCGGCAGTGCCATAGAAGCTGTTTTATGTGCAGTTGAAATACAAAGAGAACTTCAAAAAGAGCCTATTATTCCTTTAAGAATCGGAATACATTCGGGAGATATTGTATATGATGATGAAGGAGTATATGGTGATGGGGTAAATATCGCGTCCAGGATTGAAGCGTTATCGATTGCCGGTGCAGTATTAATTTCCGATAAATTATACAGGGAAATAAAAAATCACCCTTCTTTACTGGCTGAATCATTAGGCAGTTATCAGTTAAAAAATGTTATTGAGCCGATTGAAATTTTTGCACTAACTAACCCGGGATTAAAAATACCTTCACAGCTCCAATTAAAAATTAAAGAAGGATATAAGGAAAAAAACAGTATTGCAGTGCTTCCGTTTATTAATATGAGTACAGATCCCGAAAACGAGTATTTCAGTGATGGAATTACGGAAGAGATATTGAATGCTTTAACAAAAGTTGAAGAATTAAAAGTTACATCCCGGACATCATCTTTTGCATTTAAAGGAAAGAATGAAGACATAAGAGAAATCGGAAGCAAGCTGAATGTGAATTCTGTCCTGGAAGGAAGTGTGAGAAAATTCGGTAATAAAGTCAGGATTACAGCACAATTAATAAATACCAAGGACGGTTATCACCTATGGTCGGAAGTTTATAACAGGAATCTGGAAGATATATTTGAAGTTCAGGATGAAATTTCCAGGAAAATTGCTAACAAGCTGCGGGAAAGGCTAACAGGGAATTCTGCCGGAGAAGCTATGGTTAAAACTCCGACAAACAATCTTGTTGCTTATAATGATTACTTAAAAGGTATTTATCATTTTAACAAATGGACCCCTGAAGCTCTTTTCAAATCTATTACATTCTTCAAAGAAGCAATTAAGAAAGAAGAGAATTTTGCTCTCCCTTATTCCGGCTTGTCGAATAGTTACCTGGTTTTGGCAGCTACCGGAAGTATGAAACCAATAACTGCATATGAAAATGCAAAAAATTATGCTCTTAAAGCTTTGGAAAAAGACAGCAATATTAATGAATCTCATATTTCTCTCGCACTTGTTAGAATATTTTACGATTGGGATTGGGACGGAGCTTTAAAATCTTTGCAAACAGCAAGAGAACTGAATCCCGGTGCAGTTTATGTGCATTATGCTTATTCATTTTATTACAAGGCAATTGGTAAAATAGACGAATGTCTTGAAGAAACCATTAAAGCGCATAACCTTGATCCGTTATCATTAATTATAAATAATGCCCTCGGTGAAAATCTTTTTTTTGCAAACAGATTTGATGATGCAGAAAAGCAGTTGAAAAAGACTCTGGAATTAGATCCTGAATTCAGAAGCGCCATCTGGAATTTAGGATTTGTTTATTTGTTTGAAGGAAACTATGAAAAAGCTCTTGATCTATTCAAAGAAGCCCGCAAGCAGTGCGGTGACGATTTAAAAGGATTCAAAGGGCAGGCTCCCATTGGATTTGCGTACGCCTTAATGGGAGATACAAAAGCTGCGGAAGAGTGCATCAATAAAATCAAAGAAAGAGAAGAAGCTGAACCTGATATCCCTCTGAACCTCGATTATGCTCTTATTTACAAAGGACTGAAAGATTACGATAAAGTATTTCATTATCTTGAAAAAGCTGCGGAAGAGAGAAACGGGGGTATTCTTTTTATAGGTAAAAACCCGGGGTGGAAAGATGTTTATTCCGATCCCCGTTTTAAAGTTCTGATGAAAAGAGCCGGTCTTAATCAATAACATTTTTTTAATAGAAATTGAGATTAACTATTCCTAAGATATTCCTAATTATCCTGATTGCAGGCAATTATATTTTACCGCAGTCACATCTGAATGATTACAACTATAAAAATCCAAAGCGGTTTAGATTATCTGCTTATTTAAAAGAGATCTCCGGCTTAGCTGCTACAGAAGACAACAGAATCTTCACACATGATGATGAAAAAGGAATTATCTATCAATTAGATTACAGAAATGGAAAAATTGTAAAGAGATTCTCCGTTGCGAATAAAATCCCGGATCGTGATTTTGAAGGAATCGCTATAGCAAAAGATAAATTTTATCTCATAACCAGTTCAGGTGATATTTATGAATTTAATGAAGCTGAAAACGGAAAAAATTCAAAGAGTAAAATATACAGAACAGGTTTAACTGTAAGTTATAATATTGAAGGATTGTGTTTTGATTCTTCAACTAATTCCCTCCTGATTGCCTGCAAAGGCTTTCCCGGTAAAAATTTGAAGGGATACCGTGCTGTGTATTCTTATGATCTTAAAGAAAAAAAATTAAATAAGAAACCACGGTTTCTTATATCTCTTAAATATCTTGATAAAAGGTATAGATTGAAAAACTTTTCTCCTTCCGCAATAGAATATAACTCTGCAACAGGTACATTTTTTATTTTAAGTTCTCATGTAAAAGCTGTAATTGAAGTTTCTACCAAAGGAATAATATTAAACGGGATATCACTTCCGGGCAATATCCATGCTCAGCCTGAAGGTTTAACATTTACAAAAGACATGAAAATGATAATATCGGATGAAGGAAGAGGGGGACGCGGGACTATTACCGTTTATCAATTAAAAGATTAAAAGATTGAAAAATTTAATCCTATATTTCACCAGCCGTAAACTGAAAAAAGTTGAATATTCTTATGGCGAAGTATTTCTGCAGAAATGCATTCTGCAAAAGTGCTAAGCCGGGTTGAAAGATATTAATGAGTCTGCTCTAAAAAGTTAGATTTATTAAAAATATCATGTTAATTTAGCTTAAAATCAAATCAGAAATTTATAAAAATGGCCTTTTTAGATTCGACTGATTAATCATTTAAAATGAAAAGCCGCTTGTGAAATAAATACCTGAATCTTCAACAGACCTGACATAATTAAAGGAGAATAAAAATCCCGGGTTAATAATTGACAGCCATATGCCGCCGCCGTACGCATTATGCCATAATTTTGATTCTGCATCCGGCATAAAAACTCTACCTATATCATCAACAGCTGTTATACCAAAATAAACCGGTACCTGAAAAAAGAATTTAAATAAATAGAGTCTTAATTCAGCACTTCCCGATAAACTTCCTTCTCCGGCAAACCTGTTTTTTGCAAAACCTCTTAAAGAACCATTCCCGCCAAGAAATGCTGATTCAAAAAAAGGATAAGTTCCGAAATTTTTTTCACCGTATATTCTTAATGCCAATGATGATAAGGCAAGTGAAGGTACCGGTAAATAATAGCATACATTACCGGTTACTTTGGAAAAGCTGTTTTGATCTTTTCTTAGTGAAGGATAATATACTACTCCCCCGGCAAAATAGAATCCGCCTGTAGAAATAACCGGATTGTCCCTTCCATCTATTTTTAATCCGGCATTTATTCCGGCTAGTAGAAAATCTCCTGAACCATATGGAGGATTCTGATTCAAATAAGAAGTCCCTTCTTTTTCCGTAGAAATATATTTCATCGAAATGCCAAAAGATAAACTTATATTTTTTCTAAAAAGGAAATCGATCCCGGGATCAATTAAAAATTCCCTTTGGTTGACCTTATAAAAATTTTGTTTCTCAAGTTTTTTATCTCGTTTTGTCTGGTTTCCAAAACCATAAAAATTCAGAACTTCAATTCCGGAAGCAAAACCATGTATTGTAATTTTTGGACCATTGATTAAAGAATAAAACTCACTCAAATAATTCAACTTAAATTTCTGCGGTTTAGCTGCATATCCTGCTTTCAGCTCCATCCTGTATCCATAGGGAGAAGTGCGAAAGCCGAATTCATATAATATCGGGCCTCCCCCGATAAATAATCCCTCATCGGGATTAAAAGAAATCCATGGCATGAACCGCCAGTCATGCCCCCAATCCTGAACTGCCGGTTCATACTTCATTGTATCATTTACCGGTTTTGGATTATCTTTTTTGCTGATTACTGTGCCTGCACCTTTAATAAACCCGGTTTTATTTCCGCCATCATAGAAATAAGTTTTCTTCTCGGCCTGAGGTATAAAAGGTATAAATCCTAATAAATATCCCTTAACCTCGGAACTATCGACCAATTCATCTTTATCACCATCACCTGCAACAATAACCGGAATACTTGAATTAACTTCACCTCTAACAATTGCATAATCATCACCATCAAGGAGCATTATCCTAATTTCTTTTGTATAATCATCATTAAATATTCTATGATATAAAACCGATTCTTTCTTCCCGCCTGTTTTTTTATCTCTTTTACTAATTCTAACTTCTACACTGTGATCATCAATCCGGTTTATTTCAGCAAATTCATCCTTACCGGTTCCATATATATCAACATATTTCGAAATATTTTTATAATAAATTTCCGAAGCTTCAAAAAGATTATTTCTGCGTTCTTTCAAAACAGCAATTAAATTTTCTCCCGCTATTTGATACATTTCGGGAGGCATATGATAAACTGCATCAGTTATAACAGAGTCTGTTAGATGATTTATAACATAGTTTGTTACTGAGTCCCATTGGGGTTTATCTATTGAAGACAGGAATCTTCTATCGATGTATCTACCCGACCAGGTTAATGATTCAATTTTAGGATAAGACTCCGAAAAGCTGTTCATTTGTGTTATTGCCTGAGTCGTAATCCAGGGAAACAAACCGTCAAATCTGGAAAATGCCTGATCACGATCTCTTGGAATCGGATACCAAAATTTTTCACCGTTTTCGATAAACATGGCCCACTTCCATTGATCAACATGCCTGTCCCAGTCTCCTACATAAATATCAACCAGCCGAGCTTTTAAAAATTCTAAAGCTTTTACTTTTTCATCATTATCCTTCTCAAGTCTTTTAAATAACTTATATGTACTTAAAATTTTCTCGGCACCGGCAAATCCATCGTCTTCATCACCGGCTTCCGGCTGAATTTCAATCATGCCAATAATTCCTCCGAATTCTTCTCTGAATTTACCAAGCTTTTCATCATCAGGCATAATATAAAGTTCAGGTACAGCCTGTAAAATTCCCAGGGCATTCAGAATAGGCGCAACTACAAGAGGCGCCATTGGGTTTGCCGAGCTAATCTGGTCCTTAAAAACATCTGCTGCGAGCGATTCGCGCAATTCAGGCGGGAGCGCTTTAGAAGGATCTTTATCTAATGATCTGAATTTATACTGCCTGCCGTCGTTACCGATTAATCTTAAAGACTTTGTCTGTAGCCCCCCTCCCTTCTTTGAAGGCTTTAATCCCCCGGCAAATTTATAAAGATTCAGCACTTTTATTTTTACGGGTGTCGACCATAAATCTCTCCAGTGGGCACCAAAGAAGATCTTATGAAACCATCCGGCCTTATAATTTTCATTTGGAATTATTACTCTTTCCTCTTCAGTAGTATTATCTGAATCGTTTTGAAACTGCGGATATAATGAAATGGTTAAAAGAAAAAATGCAATATTTAAATAAATAATACCTTTCATCTTTTTATGAATAAAAAGGTATGACGTTGATACTTTTTTTACCGGTTTTAAAATTTTAATCATACAATTAAAATTTAAATAAATCCATAGTTGTTTTTAATAGGACGCTAAAAGAAATATCAATTATCAGGAAAAGAGAGGGAAAGTATATATATTATTCAATTAATGGTCCTAAGCTTGTACCGCCCGGGGAAAGAATAACTGCGGCTGTAAAAGCTAAGACCGAGACTATAATACCATACATAAAAATATTATAACAAATTCTCAGGTAGCGGTATTTCTGTCCCAGAACCTGTCCCAGGTAATAAAAATCCTTCGTCATGCTGCCGTAAAGAAAATCCTTATCATTCATCATTTCATTCATTCCCCATTCAAAATCTTTAAGATTCATTTTGAAAAAATTTCCGAAGAATAAAAGATTTACTCTTTTTTCTTTTATATCCTCATGAGTAAAAGTGCCGGAAGTAATTTTAGGCCTTGTAACCATTACAGCAAAAATCAAAGTAACCAGACTAACAGCCGCCAATATAGCGGTTGGAATTATCAGGTGCGGATTTGTATCCAATTTTCTAATCATTACTGCAACTATAGCGGTTAAAATAAGAGTATTAATGCTAATCATAATATTAGCTTTATTATCGGCAAGCCCGCTGAATTCGACATGCGTCCGAATTGTATTGCGGAACATAGTTTCAATTCCACGCTCAGCTTGTTTGCTTTTAGTAATATTCTGCTTCCCAGTAAAGTTTTGTTTATCTGAGGAACTAACATTGCCGATACCAGTTAATTCTATTCCCGATTTTTTCTTAAGCTTTTCAATGTTTAATTTTCTATGTTCATCAAATATTTCATTCGCATAACCGGTATTGAATTTATTTTTTGTTAAAAAATCAATATTGGAATTTATCCATTCAATATCCGAATATTTTTTACCGAGCATATTTTCCCATTCCTGCCTGAGAAGCTTTGCTCTTCTCTGGAATCCCTTTTTACCAATATGAGAAAGATCTGCATCACAAATAATTTTTTCAAGTAAAGTTTGCGGATTATGGGGAATCTTTGTCGCTCTAATTAGCCGGATAACTTTTTCAATTTTTTCTTCAGGGAGATGATCTTTATCAATAAAATCTTTGAAAATTCCGATGCTTTTTTCCTCATGCCCGGTATACTGCTTTACTATTCCGGTATCATGAAACCATGAAGCAAGCAGGAGAACCTCCATTTCTTCATCCGATAAATCGCAGTGCTCCCCGATCAATTTTGCAGATTCAACAACATTTAAAGTATGTTCAATATCATGGTACACACACCCTTCCGGCAGATTAGTGTGCAACAAATTCCGGACAAACTCTGATGCTTTAATCAAAAGATCCATAGTAATTTACCCCGGATAATTAAGATGAGAAATTAGTTATTTTTAGGAAAAAAAGAAATCAATATATTCCCTGAACTTTCATTCGGAATTTTGGAATTATGAAATTGTAGTAAATATTCTATTATTCTTTTATCAATAAGTTCGTCAATATCTAACAATTACCTGACAGGATTGTATTTTATTCCCCGTTTGTATAATTTCACATCAACTTCGTATATTCGCAATAACTAGTGTTCTGTAACTAAAATAACTATTCAAGGTGTTAGTGACAGAACACTGGTTTTGCCGATAGCTTCCTCACAGTTATTCTTCATTTGTAATTTGCAGGTAAACTATGAACATCAAAGCAATGAAAAGGATACAAAAAGTAATAATTATTACCTTTTGCTGGACAATCTTTACATCTCTAATGTTTATTAACCAATATTATTTTGTCCGGGACCTTTTGGCACTTAACAAATTATCCGGTATTTATGATCCGTGGCCTGATTTATTAGGTACTATTGTGCTGGGAATTATTGGCGGAGTTTTCGGCGGTTATATCCTGATATTTAAAATGGACTCCAGATATAAAAAGAAATCTTTTACATTCGGGATTATAAATTCAGGGGTTTTATTCATTCTTTTTTACCTGTGCTTAGCCTTTTTCGGACTTTTCTTCATGAACATTGTATACTTTCTTTTTCAAACCGGGCTGGAACGGGCTGTTAATAAAGCATGGCATAATTTCCTGGTCAATGTTGAAACTCCCTCGTTTTTTGTTACGATGTGCATGTGGGCTTTTCTTGTTTCAGTTACTCAATTCTTGCTTCAGGTTAATGACAAATTTGGTCCTGGAATTTTATGGAAGTTTATTACCGGGAAATATTATCATCCCCAGGAAGAAGAAAGGATTTTTATGTTCATGGATCTGAAATCTTCTACAACCATTGCTGAAAGAATCGGGCACAAAAAATTTTTCAACCTCTTAAAAGAAATTTTTAATGACATTACCGAACCAATTGTTAACAGTCAGGGAGAGATTTACCAATATGTCGGGGATGAGATTGTTATAACTTGGCCAGCATTAAAAGGACTTACAGAAAATAATTGTCTTTTATGTTTTTGCAGGATACAACAGGTTCTTAAAGAAAAGCAGGCCTACTATCTTGAAAGATATAGTACTTTACCTTCATTTAAGGCGGGTCTCCATATTGGTGAAGCAACAGTCGGTGAGATAGGCGTTATTAAAAAAGATATAGTATTCTCCGGAGATGTACTAAATACAACCTCAAGAATAGAAGGAGAATGCAACAATCACAATGTGGATATTTTACTGTCATCTGCTCTGCTGCAGAGAATGCCTTTAAACGGAAAATATCAAATGATTCCCCTGGGAGAGATTCAATTAAAAGGGAAACAAGAAAAAGTTGAACTACTGACTATGAAAATTAATTAACCCCATGAATCAATATTTTAATGATATCGAAGTTCCTGGTTATCCGGTTTTGATTTTTCTTCAGAATTATTCATTTCTTTTTCTTCAGGATAAGAATTGTATTCTTCGGCTGAAGTTTCGTGAAGCCTTCTAACTGCAGCAACAATTGCCCAGATTTTATCATCCGGGTGGGTTTTTCCCCAGGCAGGCATCCCAGTCATTTTTATACCGTTTTTTGTAACCCAGAATAGCTCTTCGGCACTCATCTCTTTGCCCGATTCACTCAAATCGGGTGCTGGCGGATTCAAACCTTTTGCAAGTTCGGTTTCTTTCTGTCCCGGTGCTCCATGACAGCTTTGACACATTTCTTTATAATGCGCAAATCCTTCTTCAATCATTGCAGAATTATTCAAATCTGGAACTTTAATCCCTTCAGCATGATGCTCTACAGAATTGTCGCTTGTAGTGCTTAAAACCCATGTCATAATCCCATTTTCTTTGTTTGCGGCACTAACATTATATACACCGGAATAAATAAAAATGACACCTAATATGCCGAATCCAATTATAGTAAATATTATTGTTAAAATGATTTTCATTTTGGTTCTTATTTTAAATTATTGATATTGAAAAAATTAATTTAAGGTGTAAATGTTAATATTCAAACGTCATGGATCAAAGATAGGGCGTAAGGAAGAATTAGTAGATGAATAATATCCTCAAATTATATTTTTGTTTATTTGGTAAAAATTTAAGAACCTAAGCAGAAAAAATCATTTTATACTTTTTACAAGCTGACTCTTAATCAAAAAATAATACCGATATTAATCAAATCTTAAAGATTCAACCGGGTTTACAGTAACTGCTTTGATTGCCTGAATAATAATAGTAAGTAAAGCAATCAATAATGCAAGTCCTCCGGACACCAGGAATATCCACCAGGCTACTTCAACTTTGTAGGCAAAATTTCTCAACCAGTTATTCATTATTAAATAAGCTGCGGGCCATGCAATAAGGTTTGCAATAAAAATCCATTTGGTAAATTCCTTCGACAGCATAAATATTAATTCAAAGACAGAGGCTCCCAGTACTTTCCGAACACCGATTTCCTTTTTCCTTTTTTCAGTTACAAAGGAGGCAAGCCCGAACAGCCCCAGACATGCAATAAATATTGCAAGTCCCGAAAATACGGCTGCAGCAGTTCCAGCCCTCTCTTCGGATTCGTAAAGATGGTTTAAATCATCATTAACAAAAGAAGAATAAATATTCTCCCCGCCGGTAATCTTTTTCCAGGTATAATTAATATAGGCTATTGTGTTTTTAATATTTGCCGGAGATATCAGGATTGTTATAATACTTGCCGGTTGTTTTACAGGACTTAAAAAAAGCACCAGTGGCTTAATCTGTTGATGAAGAGACTGATAATTAAAATTTCTAATCACTCCGATAATTTTATATCTCTTTGGTTGTTGTCCCGATTGTATCAATTCCTTACCAACAGGATCTCCTGCCCCGCATTCGTTATTCATAGCATCATTTATCACTACCGAAGCTGTATCCGACGGAAAATCCTTTGAAAAGAAACGCCCCCGAAGCAGCTGTATTTTAAATGTTTTCAAGAAGTTATAATCGACATCAAGGTATTGGCTCGAAATAGTATTAGAAACCAGTTTTTTATTGTAAGAATAGCCGTCGCCGGGAACGCCGGGGAAAAACATAATAGAGGAATTTGTTAATGAAATTATATCCCGATTTTTCATTAACTCCTGTTCAAATATCTTTAGTTTATCGCCGGATACTCCAAAATTTTTTATAGAATAAAGATGCTCCCTGTTAAATCCAAGATTTTTATTTTGAATATAGTTAAGTTGATTTCTAATGATTAGCGTACCTATAAGTAATGTTATTGAAATTGCAAATTGAACAACAACCAGTCCGCTTCTTAACGTGCTTTTCCTGTTTATTTTATCCGGGCTTGACCTGAATAAATGAACCGGCTTGAACGATGAAAGATAAAATGCAGGGTAACTGCCTGAAAGTATCCCGATAACCACCGCAGACATTATCAATAACGGTATTGTAATTGCATTATTAAAAAACTCTAGCTTCAAATTCTTTCCGGTCAATTGATTGAAAAACGGCAGGATAATTTCTATGAATGCAATTGAAATCAGAACTGAAAGCAGTACAACTACAATTGATTCAGATAAAAACTGCCCAATTAATTTAATCTTATTTGAGCCGAGTGTCTTTTTTATCCCCACTTCTTTAGATCTGGATTCCGATCTTGCTGTGGTCAGATTTATAAAATTAATAATTGCAAGAAACAATATGAAAACAGCAACTGCTGAGAATATATTTATATACTCAATATTACTTCTATTCTGATCGATCCATTCTGTGTTCGGGTCAATTCCGTATTCACTTTTTGAAAATAGATAGATGGATGTTAAGGGCTGAAGAAAAAGTCCCCACGTATTCCCCTTATTCAAAAATTCACGGAAAGAAATTCCCAGAACCGATTCTGCCTGCGGCCCTATTTTATCACTTGTAATTTTTTGTAATTTCTTTTGAAAGCTAACCGGATCAATCCCTTTTTTCAAAACTATATAAGTTGTATACTGCATATTCAACCAGTAATCATTACTTGATACCGGATATGTGGACATTGACAATAGTATATCGCATCTGAAACTTGAATTAGAAGGAAAATCTTTCATTAAGCCCGTAACCATATATGAACCTCGGGAATCTGCTTTAATGATTTTTCCAACAGGGTTTTCATTTCCAAAATATTTTTTGGCGGCAGATTGAGTCATTACTATACAATTCGGCTGTATAAGGGCATTCCGGGAATCACCCTTTATAAGAGGCAGCGAAAAAACTTTAAAAAAAGTTGAATCCGCCGTATACAGGTGAGATTCTCTGTAAACCTTATCTTTGTACTTCAGGACATGATTTCCAAAAAACCCTATCCTTGTGTACGTGAGTACTTCAGGATAATCATGAACAAGTGTATTTCCCAGCGGGGCTGCTGTTTTGCAGTTATTGCTTTGCTGACCATTAATTGATGACTTTACATATACACGGTAAATGGAATCAGCATTATTATAGCATTTATCAAAGCTAAGTTCATTCTTAACATAAAGTAAAATGATAATACAGCAGGCAATTCCAACTGCAAGACCCAGAATATTTATTAAGGAATAAACTTTATACTTTTTAAGATTTCGTATTGCAATTATGAAATAATTCTTTAACATAACTACCCCTCTCATTGACTTAAATCCCGGGAAATATCCGGTTTATCTTCCTGAACTATTAGTTGTTTAATGTCAAAGAGTATGCCTGTTACAAAAGCTTTAAGATTAATTGTATTTTTACACTACTGCTGTATTGATTGTTCATATTCGAACATTTAGTGAACACTGCCGGACGATTGGATTTAAGTAAAACGATTATGTTCATTAAGAAAGTATAATCATAAAAGATATAACAGAGAATTTGTTTTTTAATAATATTTTTCATTTAAGCTATTTTCCTCTTTATACATTCCGTTTGACAGCGATTATTGTAATGTCATCAAACTGTTCGATTTTTTCAGCGGACTTCGAAATGTAATTTGCAAACTCGTTAAGAATTACCTTAACACCTTTTTCATCATTTGCAGAAACAACAGCTTTAAAGTTATTCATAGCTTCATCATCAGCAGATGAATAATCCATATCAACAAGACCATCAGTATAAAATAAAAGAATATCTTTTTCTTTAATATTGATAATACACTCTTCAAGATTGTCCCGCAGCTTTTTCCCCTTTTCCAATCCTAACCCGATCCCTTTCCCCTTATGATAACTGAATTGTGTGCCATCTGATTCATAAACCAGCAAAGGTTCATGGCCCGCCCTTGAAAAAGTTAAAGTATTATTAGCAGTATCAAGAATAGCATAAATAGCTGTAATAAAAGACTTTTTATCCAGCATAGAATATATAAGTGAATTAGCCTTAACAAATAATTCAGCGGTAGAGCTGCACTCGTAAGCAAGAGTCTGAAAAATGCCTTTTATTAATGTAGTGTAGATTGCCGCACCCAAACCTTTTCCTGATACGTCTCCAATAATTATTCCATACCTGTTTTCATCAAGCTGAAAGAAATCATAAAAATCACCGCCGACCCGTTTGGCAGGCTTGAACATAGTTGCAATTTCGTAATTTTTTAATTCAGGCAGCTTCTGAGGCAGTAAACTCGACTGAATATCCTGTGCAATATTAAGTTCATTTTCGAGCCGCTTTTTCTCAAGTTCATCTTCCAAATCTTTAAATGTTACAAGGGTATATAAAATATTTCTTAACTTAAACTTTGAGGCAAAGACAGAAATATTTTTTTCTTTGGCACCTATAAAAAACTTTGCTGTCTTTTCACGGCCGATTTCAATGTCATCGAGCAGGTATTTCAGATATTCTTTTTCTTCCTTTATCATGTTTATATTCCCCTTATCCCCGATACTCAGCAGCCTTTTAGCAGCCTGATTTATTAATTCAATCTGCCCGTTTTCTTTATAGGAAATTATTCCGGAAGGTACCTGTTCGATAAGCGTTTTCAAATACTGAAGATTCTCTTCGGCTCTCAGCCTGTCTGAAGACAAATTACCGTAAGTTACAGCAATTGAATTGTAAAGATCTTTATAAGAATTTCCGAAATTCTTTTGCAGATAGGTTTGTGTAAAATCAGAATACTTGATTGAGGTTAAAAACCTTTTTAAGTCACGGTTTATTTTATCTATAAATTTAAATAATGAGTATGATTGATATACAGCAGCCGAAAAAAATAATACCTGGTAGACCCACAATCCATGCTTTTCCAAAATGAATAATCCAGCAAGTAAAAAAGCTAAGATCAATATAATTTTTAGGACAACAATTATTCTAAAACGGTTCATGCTCCCTTTGAATAATATTAGACAAAAATATCAATTTGTATATGACAATTTAATTATTTTTTGACATATAATATTTCAAAGAGATATTATTTTATTTGAACATCCGATAAAAATTTAGCTGTAGATTTATCTTAGCCTGATAATTCCAGACAGGTTTATCCCATCCAGAAGCCTTTTCTGTGCGATACTCCCAAAACTTTTTTACATTCGGGACAGAAATAGAGATATCTTTTTCCTAAAATACTTTCCAGCTGGCGATACCATACCTTAATAATTTCCTTTAAGCAGTAAGGACATACCGGCATCACGTCATTTTTTTCTTCTGCCTGCAGCATTTCTACTCCCAAGAATAATTTAATTAATAAAAATTTTTTATAGATTCTATTCAGGAATTAATACTTTTAATGCAACATTCATTAAAACCCATATAAGGATTAAAACGGGATATTCATAAATGATGAGAAACTGCCCCGATTTTCCCCATATCTCCGGTTTTAATTGTGTTAATCTATATTTATTAATTACTAAAGGCAATCAGAAATACTACGGTATTTTAAATTAAGCTCCGTATTCAGTTGCAATTTCAGAATTTTATTTTTTTATAAAAATAAAACTATTTTTGTAACTGCATTAAAATAATGAGATAACATCAATTTGAATATAAAAGAGCTGAATAACTTATCTGAAAAGAATAAGAAACTTGCTGTCGGACTTATGTCCGGTACATCTCTGGATGGTGTTGATGCTGTTTTGATCGAAATTAAAAACAGCGGGGTTAAAACCAGTATAAATCAATTGGGTTTTCTTACTTACCCTTTCCCTGCCGGTCTGAAAAAAAAGCTGCTTGAAAACTCAGCAATCAGCAGCGGCAATGTAACTGAAATTTGCAGATTAAACTTTCTCATATCATTAATTTATGCAGATGCAGTAAAATCTCTTTGTAAAAAATCCGGGATCCCGATCAATAAGATCGATTTTATTGGTTCGCATGGACAAACAATTCATCATCTTCCTGCTAAAAAGAAATTTTATGGATATAAATTCGGATCAACTTTACAAATCGGCGATCCGGGTGTGATAGCAAAACTGACGGAAATATTGACAATAGGCGATTTTAGAACCGGCGATATTGCTCTCGGAGGCGAAGGAGCACCTCTGGTTCCATATTTTGATTTTATCATGTTTCATTCCCAAAAGATAAACCGGGCACTGTTAAATATCGGAGGTATCTCAAATATCACTGTGCTGGATAAAAAAGGGAATGCATCTGATGTAATTGCATTCGATACCGGTCCGGGCAGCATGATGATTGATATTTGTGCAAAAAAATTTTTTAACGTTGATTATGATGAAGGAGGAAAGATTGCCCTTTCAGGGAAAGTTAATGAGGAATTTCTCTTTGCACTGAAACAAAAAGATGACTTTATTGAAAAAGCTTTGCCGAAATCAACGGGGCGCGAATATTACGGAAAAAAATTTTTGACTCCTTTACTTAAAAAATTTAAAAATATGAGGCATGAAGATATTATTGCCGCTATTACGGATTTTACCGCTTATGCGGTTTTAAGAAATTATGAAAAATTTATTAAACCGGGAACAGAAATTGAAGAGCTGTTTGTCAGCGGCGGCGGCGCAAAAAATAAATTTTTAATGAAATCGCTAAAAAAGTATTTGGGAAAAACTGTCCGCATCAGCAATGTTAAGAATCTCGGAATTTCAGCGGATGCAAAAGAGGCAATATGTTTCGCTGTACTGGCAAATGAAACTTTATCCGGTAATCCTTCAAATATTCCGAGGGTAACGGGTGCTTCCAAACCGACAGTTCTCGGAAAGATATGTCTGCCGTAAAAACAATCATGTTGGAATAAGTATAATAATATACCTGCTTATCAGTTTGAAGCTGTTTACTATCCCAGCGTATCTTTCAATTTATAAACTCCCCAAAATTAAACCATTAAACTGCTTTCAATCAAACGGAAATCTAAGCCTGGCCTGTGTACCGCCACTATTACCGGTAATCTGAATATCTCCCTGTAATTGATTTGCAAATGCATAAACCAGAGTAAGACCAAAAGAAGCTGAATTTTCGGGATCAAAATCTTCAGGAAGACCTTTCCCGTTATCTTTTATAATTAAAGTATACTTCGAAGCATTCCTGCAAAAGATAATATCTATTTTACCTTTACCGCCGGCAAAAGCATACTTTAATGAATTAGTCAGCAATTCATTCATGATTAGTCCAAGCAAAATCATTTGATCGATATTCAGATTATCCTCGCTGAAGTTATAGCAAACCTCCACACCGGTTTCATTAATACCGTAAGCTTTGACGAGGTTAGAAACAAGTTCCTGTACATAATTCTCAAAATTTATTTTCATAATATTTTTAGATTGATATAATTTTTCATGTATGATAGACATTGTTCTGATCCTGCTCTGGCATTCCTCAAATATTTCGAGAGTTTTTTTATCTTTAACAGAATGTGACTGAAGGTTCAGAAGACTGGAAATTATTTGAAAATTATTCTTTACCCTATGATGTATTTCTCTTAATAAAAAATCTTTTTCTTTTATTGAATTATTTAATTTTAACTGTGCTGTTATTATGTCAGTAATATCTCTCTCAATAGCCGATGCCCCGATTATATTGCCGTCAGAACCCATTATAGGAGAGAGAGTAAGGGATATATTAATTCTGCTGCCGTCTTTGCATATTCTTTCCGACTCATACTGATTAAGCCCCATTCCTTTCAGCATATTTTTGTATTGAGTCTCAATTTCGTCTCTCCTGTTTTCGGGAACAATAATGGAAACATGCTTCCCGATAACTTCATCTGCAGTATAACCATATATTTTTTCAGCGCCTTTGTTCCAGCTTATTATTTTATAATCCTTGGATTTACCGATTATCGCATCGTTTGAAGATTCAACAATTGAAGCCAGGAAAGCATTATCCTCATCAGTTTTTTTCTTGGCAGTAATATCTCTTATAACTGCCGTAAATTGCACTTTGTCATCTTCAAATTCTCCGAGCGATATTTCAAGAACTATTTTATTACCGGACTTATGCAAACCTGATAATTCAATATTCCTGAGGGAACGACTTTTAACCGGTACAGAGTTTTGCCGTTCAAAGATTTTTTCATTTTTTAATTTTAAAAAATCAGGCAGCAATAAAGTAATTTCTTTCCCGATTAATTCTAATTTCGTATACCCGAAAATTTCCTGCACAGCAGAATTACAAAACAAAATCGTATTGGTATCATCGATTGTTATCATTGCATCTGAAGCGGTGTCGGATAAAATACGGTACCTCTCTTCATTAATGCGGAGAATCTCTTTCAGCTTTTTCTGCTGCTGAACTGCCGCAGCAAGAGGCATAACCGTGATGAACACAATACCAAGAAATATTTGAAGATTCAGAAGAGAATGATTTAAATCGGCCCCCGTAAAAAACCCAGAACCGTTCATTGTTCCTCAAACAGCAAATGATGAAATTAGAAAAATTGCCGATGCAGTTTCCCTGGGGCTGAACCTGAATGATATCCAGATTAAAACAGGGATTGATGTAAGAACCAGTGAAAAATAGCTGTTATACGGGACAGATTCTAATTCAAATGAAACCAGACTGAATAAAATCAGGACACATAAAATTATTAATCCCTCAGAAACTCGTTTAAGCTTCCAGCTAATTTTATGGTTCAAATTCCATAATAAAATAACCGGTGCTATAATCAATGCACCTCCCATATCTCCGAGCCACCAGGTCATCCATACAGGGAAATAAACCGACCATCGAACAGTACCAAAAACGGATAATGCAGTAACACCGAAAAACGCACTCACTGTGGTACAAATTATTCCTGCAAACAAAGTATAAACGAACACATAAACAGGTTGACTGAAATAGTTACCACCGGCTGTAAATTTTTTAACAAGATATAATGCCAATATCCCTTCCAGGGTATTTCCAGCAGCAATAAATAACGAGGTAATTAATATTCCTGTTGTAGTAAAATTAACAAAGAATGCTCCTATAAAAATTGCCGGCCAGACCATGTACCCGAAGATAAAGAATGCTGCTAAAGAAATTCCTGTTGAGGGCCAGATTGGTGATGTACTGGGATTAATTAGAGCCAAACTTAATCCCAATTTTCCCGCAAGAAAATATATCACTGATATCGTTATTAGAGCTAAAAATGACTTAGTTTTTTTTTCTTTATTATCCTGCATAAAAATATTATGAATCTGTATTCCAGGTAAGCTTGTGTTATAATCTAATTGAGTAAATACCGGCTGTAAAGCTCAATTATTTATTTTATTGAAACAATTTTTGTTTTTAATAAATTACTTTGATAGAATATTATTTCCTATAACAAGTCATTTAATAATTGAAATCAGAATATTCTGTGTGCTATGCATCACAAGCAAAAACACCTGTAAAAGAATTACATTCCAATAAATCCAGACAGCAGCTAAACAAAATACAAAATGGCTGCTGTCTTATTTTATTTCCGATGCGTTTGTTATATTAAGCAACTTTATATTTCAAATAATTGCTTGAAATTATTATAATCGTGAATGACCATTCTCTGACCGGTTAGTTCGATCAGACCCCTCTTAACGAAACTACTTATGGTCCTCGAAACAGTTTCGCGGGAAGTTCCTACCATACTTGCCATTTCATGCTGGTAAGGAATATTCTGAATTTCAACTCTATTACTTCCTGTAAAACCGGTTCTATCAGCTAACTCCATTATTACGGAGGCAACTTTACCTTCCGAATTTTTCAGGCTAAGAGTTTTTATTTTCATATCCGCAGTGCGAATCCTTTGAATGATCTCTTTTATCAGAGCTATCGATAACCAGGAATTTTCTCTTAACAACGTCTGAAATACATTACTCCGGATTACAAAAAGCAGAGTATCCTCCATTGCAATAATATTTGCAGAATGCTCTGTTTCATCTAAAACCGACATTTCTCCAAAAAAATCGGACTCTTTAAGAAACGTTAAGATTACTTCACTCCCCTTTTCATTAATCACAGATACTTTTAATTCTCCTTTTATGACAAAGTAAATAGCAGAACCTAATTCATTCTCGAATAAAATTACATTTCCTTTCTTATAAGATTTCTGCATTCCCGAACTAACAATAATTTCCATGGTTTGCTCATCCTGGTCGGAAAAGACAGGTGTTTGCTTTAAGAAATTCTTTATATCTATACTTTGAGCATTATCTTTTTCACTTTCATGGTCATTAATAATTCTCATTTGATCTGCAAAAATATTTTTCATAATATTTTCCATAACATTACATACCTTTCGTTTTTTAACAGGAAATTAATTCTATGAATCTTTTTTATTCTAATACTAAGAAGATAAATCAGAAAGATTTTCTTTTAACAGATGGATAGAACCCGGGAAAAATCAGGCTACCCTTCTGCCTCTTATTAAATTAATAACTAATACTATAAGAGCAATTATCAGCAAGAGATGGATGAAGCCCCCGAGCGTATAAGATGTGATTAACCCCACCAGCCAAAGAATTATCAATATAAAAAATATAGTCAATAACATACTTCCTCCATTTTATTTATGTACAAATATAATTTATATAATATTTAATAATAGGCTATGATACCGGTTAAAGCAGACCTGTTGATGTGAGAGAAGTCGTGAAAATATATTGGCTGCCCTAAAATGTGGTTTTGATCATGAAGGTATGCTGAATAAAATGAATAATAACACTATTAAAGCGTAGTAAATTAATTAAACTAATATTCTGACCAATCGATTCAATTATCTTCGGTTTGTAATTATGTTTGCAGAATTGCTGATATTGCATTTATGCTGCAGACACTTAGAATTTAATCCGCAATATTTATAAAGGTTATCGCCTAAAAGAAATATCTTTATATAATATTATTTGGATAAAATACCCGCTTTTTAGCAACCCGGCACAATCACATCGCTTACATTTCTCACAGATTTCGCTGGAATAAATGCGTATCATTTTTTGATAGAAAATAGCGAAGTGTATTAGTCTGATTGAATAAAGAATAAGATTTTTTAAATACGAAAGAGGAGAAGAAATAATGAATAAATTTTCAGATATAATTGTCGAGGTAAAGAAGGATATAGCGATTGTTACGGTTAATCTTATTAGAGCTACATTTAAAGAGGCAGGCGAATTTAACAATACCCTGAAAGATATTATAAGCCGGGGTTTTAAGAAAGTAATTGTTGACATGCATGAGGTTGAATTTATTGATTCAACATTCCTGGGTTCTTTAGTAGTTAATCTGAAAAAAATCAAAAATATTGACGGGAAATTAATCCTTGCGAATTTAAGTAAATCCGTTTATTCCGTTGTAGAATATGCAAGTTTAAACAAAACATTTATTATTTTTCAATCTATTGAAGATGCTTTAACTTATATTTAGGATACGGAATGGCAAATTTCAAGATATAAACGGGGCTAGCTGCAGCAGCATCGCCCCTTATATATGTCATCATAATTAAAATTCTTTAAACTAAACACCGGAAACAACTACGTCGGTAAAAACTAAACTCGGGAAACGCTGTGACGAATAAATCCATGGATCGTTTGCTACTTCAGCAAGCTTATTCCAGAACTTCAAATGGTTATCAGCTATATTCATCTCTGCAACAGCCTGAACCTGTTCCCCGTTCTCGAAAAGCTGTCCGAAAATACCAACAGATGCGTCGCCGGTTGTTGAGTTAGAATTACCACCTATAAAACCTGTAATACAAATACCACGGCCCAGATCTTTCATTATTTCTTTAACCGATCTTTTTCCCGGAGGAATAACCAGGTTTGAAGATCCACCTGTTGTAGGCTCCAAGCCCAATTTCCTGCTGTAGTACCAATCGAGGTAAAACTCTTTCAATACGCCTTTTTCAATCATAGTACTTTTTTTAGCAGCAAATCCGTCACCGTCATACAGTCTGCTTCCCATACCGCCAATGATAAACGGATCATCAATAATAGTTAAATGATCACTTGCAATTTTTTCACCTTTTTTATCTGAAAGGAATGATTGCTTCTGCTGGATATTCCCGCCGTACATTGCTGAAAGAAGTCCGCCTATCAGCCGGGAAACATTTCTGTTTTCTATTATTACCGGAAGTGTTTCAGTTTTAATTTTTTTTGCACCTAGCAGATCAATTGTGCGCTTTGCTGCTATTTCTCCTATTTCTTCCGGTTTAGGAAGGGATTCTTTTACAACCGAACCCATATAATTATAACCCTGCGGACGGCGTTCACCTTCATCTTTTGCAGTCATACTTGCTCCGGCCCAATATACAGTGGATTCCTTATAACCCTGGAAACCGTTGCTGGAGAGCATTACAGACTCCTGGTAATTATCATATTCGTCAGCAGTAACTGAAATTACTCTATCTTTCCCTGTATTCAGGCAAGAATCCTCAACTTTTTTTACAAGGCTATGTCTATCCTGAGGCGAAAACTGATCATATGCAGGATCACTTATCTTTAAATCAATATCGGCTCTTCCTGCGTAGTACTTGGGATCGGGTAAACTTCTATAAGGATCTTCAGCAAGAAGTTTTGTGGAATTTACTGCATTCGAAATAAAATCTTTTAGTGCTTCTTTCCGAAGATCGGATGTACTTTGACCTGAATAGCGACCTTTAGTAAAGATTTCAATGTAGAGGTTCCTGCTTGAAGCTTCTTTAATATTTTCAGGTTTACGCTCTCGGTAGCTGATCTCAATAAACCGTTCTTTACTAATGCTTGCACGGCAATCATCAGCACCGGCTGTTTTGGCAGTCTTTATAGACCATTCGGCAAGGTCTAACAATTCTTTATTCATTTTAAATTCTCCTTAAGTTTTTATTCCGCCTACGGTCATTGATTTGACAAGAGTAGTCGGCAGCCCAAAGCCCACCGGGACTGACTGCCCGCTCTTGCCGCAAAAACCGGCTCCGCCTTTATGCATCTGCAGATCATTTGCTGCCATAGTAACATTCCGCAGCATCTTAGGGCCGTTACCCATTATATTGATATCTTTTATGGGAGCCGTCAGCTTACCGTTTTCAATCATATTACCCTGCGAAACATAGAAAGCGAAATCTCCTTCACCTATCTTAACCTGACCGTTGCTTACATCTTTCACGTAGATTCCTTTTTCAGCACTTTTTATAACATCTTCCGGTGATGCCTTTCCGGCCAGCATATAAGTATTCCTCATCCTTGGAACAACGTAATGCTGATAACTTTCACGTCTGCCGTTTCCGGTAGGTTTTATATTGTAAAAGCGTGCAGAAATTTTATCATGCATATAGCTTGATAGTATTCCATTATCAACAAGTACAGTTTTTTGTGCAGGTGTTCCTTCATCATCAACATTAATTGAACCTGTTAAATTAGGTATTGTCCCCTCATCAATTATTGTAACAAAAGGTTCTGCAACCTTTTTACCAATCATAGTGCTATAAGTCGAAATATTCTTTCTATTAAAATCTGCTTCCATACCATGACCTATTGCTTCATGAAGAAGAATGCCTGTCAATCCCGGTCCCAGCACAACTGGAATTTCCCCGGCCGGGGGTTGAACGGCATCGAAAAGGACAACCGCCCTTTCTACTGCAGTCTTAGCTACCTCATCAATTACATCGGGAGTATAATAAGAGAAATCCTGCCTGCCTCCAAGGTTCCACCAGGCTCTTTCCAGCTTATCCCCTTTTTGAGCAACAACCGTTGTGTAGAGGTAATTTTTCGGCAGCAGATCCTCGATTTTTTGTCCGTCACTCGTAACAATAAGAATCCGTTTCTGCTGATCATGAAAACCTGCATTCACCTTAATAACCAAAGGAGAAAGAGCAAAACATTTATCATTAACCCCCTGAACAAGCGGCAGTTTAGATTCAAGCGGAACAGAAGTCAGCAGTTTTTCCATCTGATAATAATTATCAAGTTTAGACTGAACAAATTGTCCCGCAATTTCCTTCTCTTTTGAATCAGCAATGGTAGCAGCAGTAGAAGCAGCAGCCAGCATAGAATCAGGGGTTAGTTCCTGTGTAAAACCATAACCGACCTGCTCTCCTTTTACAGTTCGGATACCTACACCAAGCCCGACATCGCTATAAGCACGGTTAACTTTACCGTCCTGAAGTATAACCCAATTGCTGATAGTATGTTCAAAGTAGAGATCTGCAAAGTCGCCGCCCTTGGACAATGCTTTGGCAAGAACTTTCCGGCACAAGCTGTCGGTAATCCCGAATTCGGATTCAAAATAACCGGGTTTTTCGGGATGGTTTAATGAATACCATCCTGTCGGCATATAAGGAATTGCAGCGGAAGCAACAACTGCCGTAGCCCCGGTTTTGAGAAAGGAACGTCTCGTAATTCTTTTCATAGAGACCTCCCAAATTTGTATTTAATTTATTTATTCAAAATTTTTATACAGAAAAAAAGAATGAGTGTGAATTAAAGAAACCTGCCCATTATCCCCATTCCTCTTTTAATACATTTGTAAAATTATACTTTATTATTTTTAGTAGCAATATCTAATTTATAATCATAGTACCGCATGTAAAATTCATATCCAGGATAAAATTAGTAATGAACCTGATGATGAGAGCAAAACAGAGGCTGGCTGAAGAAGAAGTAATATACTTAAGCGTTAAATAATGAAGAAATAATATTTAATAACACGGGAAGCCTGTTAAATCCCCCAATTTCAGAGATCAAGGACATTAGTATTTAATCTGCACTTTTTGAATTTTCTTCTTGACATTCAGAATTTTCATCTATAATTTGAAACGGTTCAATTTTTTATGAGATGGTTAAGTTTAGATAAAGAAGAAGAGTGTTTTTGGGAATTTAATCAATATTTCAATCTTATAATTAGAACAGACCTAACAAAACAAATTTTTAGAAAATTCTAGAAATCAAAAAAGGAAAATTTAAAATGAGGGGTTGCATTCTTTTCCTGCAGAACTATCTTATTTACAAAATAAATTCATTTTAAGTTTATACAATGATTTTTGCAGTCTGTTATTTTACAATAAAGAATAATAATTAATTATTGAATAAACTTAAGGAGTAAATAATGAAAATAATATTACGTTTTAATTGTTCTTTTATACTGCTAACTGCATTCCTGTTTCTTTTGAACACATTTGTGATCAAAAATTCCTTAGCCCAGGAATTGCCTCTCGTTTATGATGCTGAGAATACAGGTGCTGACTGTCCTATACCTTATTTACCTGCATTCAGTGAACTGACTACCATAACCAAATCTTTACCCGATCCGTTTGAATGGATTGACGGCAGAGGCCGCATGAAAAACTTTTCCGACTGGAGAATACGACGGGCTGAGATTGGTGCGCAGATTGCGAATTATGAAATTGGTTCAAAGCCGACTCGTCCCGACGATATAACAGCAAGCTATTCAAATGGTGTACTCACCGTGAATGTAACTGTGAATAATCATACACTCACACTAACTTCACAGGTTATCCTCCCAGCGGGAACCAGTCCCTTTCCTGCGGTAATTGGAATGAACAGTCCCAGCGGTAGTATACCATCAAACATTTTCAGCGACCGTAATATTGCAGAAATAAGATTCAGCCATAATCAGGTAACAACTTACGGAAATCCCAGTACTGCAAATCCATATTATCAGTTGTATCCAAATCTCAACCCGACCAATACGGGACAATACAGCGCATGGGCCTGGGGTGTCAGCCGTATAATCGACGGCCTGGAACTGGTTCAGAATGTTCTTCCGATAGATTTAAAACATATAGCTGTTACAGGATGTTCCTATGCGGGTAAAATGGCACTTTTTGCAGGCGCATTTGATGAGCGTATCGCTCTTACAATTGCCCAGGAATCGGGCGGCGGCGGTGCTACTTCGTGGCGATATTCGCATTCCGAACCGGCAGGTTCTGTTGAATTAATAGATAATACAGATTATAACTGGTTTATGAATTCAATGGCGCAATTTTCAGGCGATAACGTTTGGAAACTACCTGAAGATCATCATGAACTAATGGCTATGTGTGCTCCGCGTGCATTGTTAGTTACTGCTAACCCGGATTATATTTGGCTGTCTAATCCGTCATGCGATGTCTGCAGCAGGGCAGCTAAGGAAGTTTACAATACTTTAGGTATATCAGACAGATTCGGTTTTTCCGTTGTAGGCGGACATTCCCACTGTGCAGTTCCAAACAGCCAGATTCCGGAAATTGAAGCATTTGTGGATAAGTTTCTGCTGGGTAAGGATACTGTGAATACAGACAGTATATCTGACAGCCCTTATAATATTGATCTTGCACCATGGATAACATGGACCAACCCGGTACTGCAGAATGATACAACCTTTTATACTTCTTTAGTTTATCCATCAAATCTCCAGGTAGGTCTTGATACAAATATCACATTTAAATGGAAGAGTATAACCGCATCAGAAAAATATTATTTCGAATTATCTAAAGATCAGACATTTGACAGTATTTATGTAAGTGATTCAACAACAACAGATACATCAAAAACATTTACCGGGTTATTGAAAAATCAAAGATACTACTGGCGTATAAAAGTGAAAAGCACTTCGGATTCGGGTCCATGGAGTAATATATTCAGCTTTGTAACTACTTTATCTGAACCTGCTGCTCCTAAACTGGTTTCATCTGTTTCAGATAAAACGGGCTACATTACATTTACCTGGAACAGTGTAGAAAATACTGAAAGATACACAATACAGGTAGCTGTCAATCAATCTTTTACAAATATTTTCAAGTCTGCTTCAATAACCGATACAAGCAATTCCATAGGGTGGTTTAGAGAAGGAATACCATACTACTGGCGTATTCAGGCAAGCAATCTCGCAGGCAGCGGTTTATGGAGTGATACCGGTAATATTACGGTAATCTATCTACCTTCGGATCTTGCTTTACAATCAAGTGCAGCAAATGAAATTACTCTTACCTGGAAAAACAATTCGACTATTGAAGAAGGAAATATAATTGAACGTAAGCAAGGCCCCGAGGGATCTTTTGCAGTTATTGATACGTTAAAGGGAACCGGAAATGAGTTTGTGGATAAAAATGTAGAAGCAGGTCAAAATTACATTTACAGAATAAAGGCATATAAAGATTCCCTGGAATCGGAATACAGCAACGAAGCTTCTTTTTTAGTAGATGTTAAAAGTGAAGCCGGAAAAATACCTACAGAGTATTCAATAAGTCAAAATTTTCCTAATCCATTTAACCCGGCTACAAAAATTAAATTTGGTTTGCCTAAAGCTGGACTTACAAGAATTACTGTTTATGATCTTCTCGGAAGAGATATTATGACTTTAATAAATAATGAATTAAAAGCCGGCTATCATGAAGTTAATTTTGATGCACATAATTTGCCAAGCGGAATTTATTTGTACAAAATTCAATCTGGAGAATTTACACAAACTAAAAAAATGATTTTGATGAAATAAAGGAGCGGATATATTAAAACAGAGTATGGTAGAAATAATAAAAAATACCGCCAAAAATGCGGAGTATTTTATTTATAATAATTTTTAAAGAGTCATAAAATTTATGGCTAAATCATACTCAATATTTATGTAATTATTGTTAGTAAATCATTTGAAGAAGACTAATTTTTTGGTAGACACAAAATTGCCGGCTCTCATCCGGCAGAAGTAAATCCCGCTGGCAATATTTTGTGGGTCCCAGATTATTTCGTGCCTGCCTGCCTTCCGGAAAGAGTTTACAAGCTCTGCTACTTTTTCACCGATTATATTGTAAATAATAATGTTTACCGAAGTTTCTTCAGGCAGTTCATATTTTATTAATGTTGAGGGATTGAACGGGTTGGGACAATTCTGATATAAATAATATTTGCCCGGAGGAATATCAGCTGATTTTACATCTAATCCATATTGGGGAATGAAAAATTTACTCAAGGAATCAACATGTATTCCATTCAGCTTAACAATCAATTTAACTGCAAAATCAAATGGTGCATGGAACATTGAATCCATAGGAATTAATACCGGTCCGGTCCTGGAATTTGATATCCGATAATACCAAATTTCATATTCATAATTGCCTGTTGGATGTTTTATTAAAAAATAACTAGTGTCGACCTTTTTATAGTTACCTGACGTACTCTTAGTCATAACTGTCGTATTTAAATCAGGTAGCAGAGATATATTTTCTGTGGTTCCGAGTTGTTCTGAATGAAAACTAAATCCTGGTTGACAGCATCCGCCCTGCAGATATAAAGTATCTACCGCCGGAGTGAAAGATATCTGGATTGATGCATTTATTCTTCCGTCAAAGAAGAGAGAAAATTTTTCGCTGCTGTCCGTTTTTGACAAATAAGTTACAGACCAGAAAGGATATGCATTTGGAACCAATGCCTGAACCAGTGATGCTTTGATTATATAGTCAGGATTGTCATCTCTAAATGCTTTTCCTCCATGGTAATCGGCATAAGCAATAGCCGAATCGCTGTCAAACCATTCATCAGTAATATTTGTAACACAGCATACTGTATATAAAGATATACTATCGAATACTATTCCGGAAGTATTATTATGAAAATATAAATATTCAGGACGATTATTATTCTGATCATACCGCGAAAATCTGTAATTCCATACGGTGGACTTTCCGTCTAAAAAGACATCACCTGAATAAATAGTTTGTATCTTTGCATCATTAAATATTGCTTTTGCAACAGAATCGGCTTCGGCATAAAAATACCTTGCATTAAAAGTTTGCTCCCAAAAATATGATTTACATTCACTCTGCTTAAATGAAAAGGAATTTTCAGCAGCAGATGAATCATGAAGCGTAAAGGAAAGTTCTCCAATAAAAATAGTTGTATCTACAGGATAAAAATATTTCTTTAATTCCTGTCTATAGATTGAGATTATGTGCTGCCCTGCATTTAACCCGGTTAATGAAGCAAAAAGATCATATTTGCACATGCAATTGGCCAAAGGACCTGTAGTATCAATTTCAGTAACTGTAAAACTATCAATGCCGGTCTGCATAATATCTAAAAGAAATGTGGATACACAGTTGGCAGTAATGTCAGTATTCCATACTTGTACTGTATCACCGGCAAATTTTACATAAAGAGAATCCTCTTTTGCATACGGAGTTGATTGCAGAAAAAGTAGGCCGTAAAAAAATAAGAGAAGAGATAAAGAGAAGTTTAATTTTTCCACTAAAATTGTCCCCCGTAATATTAATGTTAAGATTATTTAACAGTAATATTAAAAATATCTTTGTTTTGTATGATAAGCAATACAATAGTCTTAAAACATTTTTTATTCCAATCATGGATATAAATTAATTATCAGTTTTCTATTAGATTATCGAAATTTTAGATACAAACGACAGATTAATTTAGCTTTTTAGATTTAATACTAAAAAAAAAAATCAAATTGTTCTAAACTGAAGTGATAAATAAAAAATATTTTAACCTGACATTTCCTTTAATAATATTTTACTCGCGGGTATATAGTCAGCAGCTTCTTCTCTTTCGTTTAAATTAAAATAAGCTGTGAAGAATTTTGAATTATTGGAAAGACTTTGTGTGATATTTAAAACAACATTAACTAATGCAACTCCCTTATTTTTTTTGATAAGCTTCTCTTCAAAATAATCTGAATTCTGAAAATTAAAATAGAGCTTTTCTCTGGATATCAAAAATTTTCCTCTATAATCCGGATGAATAAATTCCAACATATTTTTACCGATTATTTCATCCATCCGGTATCCGAGCATATTTGCAAATTTTTTATTTGCTACGGATATCTCACCATCGGCATCAAAATAAACTACTCCGCTTGTTGACATGCTGTTTAACAGTAAGCTGAACTGTTTTTCAATTTCGTTTTTCAGCTCACTTTCTTTGCCTTGCTTATATAAAAGCGAAGTCAGCATCCAGATAATTAATACACCAATCATTCGATTTAAAGCTGCAAATTCCGGGGCCACTCCATTGGGGGAAATAAAATATCCCAGTACAGTTAACACAACACCGGAATATCCGAAAATTAAAAGATATTTTTTCGGTAATTTAAGAGAAACATAAAAAATGACAACCAGGTAAAGAAACCAGTCTAAATATCCTTTGGGAGTTATAGAATCTAGAATAAAAACGGCAGAGACAACTATCAGTAAGAAAACTATATTAATTATTGATTCGGAATTTTTTTCACTTTTCTCATTCATAAAACATCTATTTCAAAATCAAATATAATTACCTGAATGAGAAAATAAGAAAAGAATTATCTAAGATATATGATGAGGTAAATACATATGATTTAGAGTACATCCGGGATATTGAGCATTTTTAAAAAGATAAAAATGTTCAGGGAAAAAACAGGAATGAAATGCGGATTTAAAACGGACTTAATGAATGAAAAATAATCAGAATATCCCTTCAAGTAAATCAATTAAGGCAATTTTATCAAATGGTTTTGCTATATAATGGGTACAACCGGCAGAAAGGAATTTTTCCCTGTCACCAAGCATAGCATATGCTGTAACTGCTATAATCGGTACATTTTCATAACTTTTTAATTCCTTTATTTTTTGAGTTACCTCTAGACCGTTCATCCCGAATCCTAAATCAATATCCATTAAAACAGCATCATATTTTTTCTTCCCAACCATCTGCAGTGCCGTTAAACCGTCAAGAGCGAAATCAACTGTATATCCCTCCTGTAAATAGATTTTAATGATATCTATTGAAGGAACATCATTTTCAACAAGCAGTAATGAATATTTCCCTTTTCTTTCAACCATTTTAATTTCCTTTTCTTCAACAACATTATTTTTATATTCAGCCGGAGCAATAGATGGGAACTTTACCGTAAATTTAGATCCGGTTCCAGGCCTGCTTTGTACAAAAATATTACCGCCAAGCAGTTCGACAAATTTTTTCGTGATTGTTAATCCTAATCCCGTTCCTTCAAAACTTCTTGCGTTACCTTCACTTAACTGGCGAAACGGCTCAAAAATAACTTCGATGTCTTCAGACTGAATGCCGATACCTGTATCTTCGATTTCAATAATGGAAAATTCTTTTCTGTTTTCAATCTTTTTACCGGCAGTTACAGCAACTTTCCCGATGTTTGTATATTTAATTGCATTGTTAATTAAATTTTCAATAATTTGCACAAACATTCTTCTATCAAGCATTGAAGATATGTTTTCATCTTTAATTGTCAAATCCAATTCCAGTTTTTTTTCTATTGCAGCTATTTCGAAAAGCTTCACTGTTTCCCGTAAAATTTCCGGGATGTAGATGTTAGTAGAATTTATTTCAATTTTATTCGCTTCAATTCTAGATAAATCCAGAATCAGATTTAATGTTTCTTTTAACCTGCTGCTAATTTTTAAAAGAGTTCCGGCCATTTCTTTAAGATGAGAATCCTTCAGCTCATTATAAAGTGTTTCAGTATAACCCATAATGCCTGTCATGGGTGTTCTTAATTCATGACTCATATTTGCCAGGAAAATTGATTTCATCCTGTTCATTTCTTCAGCTTTATCTTTTGCAGCTTTTAATTCCATTTCACTTCTTTTTCTTCCGGTTATATCTTCCTGCAAGCCTAAAAAATGAGTGATTTTACCATCATTATCCTTAACAGGGGAAATTAAAGCAGAGGCCCAATATATTTCTCCGTTTTTCTTTTTATTTTGAAATTCACCGGTCCAATCATTTCCTGAAGTAATTGTATTCCATAATATTTCATATTCCGAAGCCGGCTTTAAACCTGAGGATAATATCCTGGGATTTTTAAATTTTATTTCATCTAATGAATAGCCTGTAACCTGTTGAAATTTCGGATTAATGTATTCTATATTTCCATCCAGATCAGTTATGATTACAGAAGCCGGACTCTGCTGCACTGCACGTGAGAGAACACGTAACTGTTCCTCCGATTTTTTGCTTTCTGTTTTATCAATTATGAAACCTCTTAGACCTATTATAAGATCTTCGGCATAAATAGGGCTTGCACTTATCTCAGCCGGAAATGTAAAACCATCTTTCCTTAAAATAGTATACTCCCTGTTATATAAAGTTTTACCGTTCATAATTTCTGCAATATCATCAGCGGCTCTTTCTCTCTCACCGGTATCAATAAATTGTAACAATGATATTCCGTATTCAATCTCTTTACAGGAGCATCCGATTTTTTCATTTACATTTATATTTGCATATGTAATTTTACCCTCCGAATCCAATTCAAATATCATTTGAGGAAGCATTTCTGCCAGATCTTTATATCTCTTTTCACTTTTTTTAATTTCATCAACAGCATTTTTTCTTTCTGTAATATCCAACAATGTTCCAAGCACTGCGGGCTTCTTATTATAAGTGGTGCGGGAACCAAATACTTCAATAAAACGGATAACATTATTTTTAGTGATTCCTCTGAATTCATAATTCACTGATTGTATATCGCCACACATTCTATTGAGAATATGTTTGTCAACAATATACCGGTCTGCAGGCAGGGTTAAATCTTTGGGCCCCTTTTTGTTAAGCAGCTCTTCAACTGTATATTCAAATATTTCAGCAAGTTTAGGATTTAGATATTTGAAAACTCCATCCTGGATAAGATAAATTCCAACCAGCGACTTCTCAGCTAAAATGGTGAAGTTTATTTCTGAACCTTGATAAATACTCTTAATATCAATAGGATCCAATTTATCAGGCATAGTTTTTCCTATTTTGATTTGTATAAGTTATTAAAATAAATGTATTTATAAAAATAAATTTTGATAAACGTTTTTACTGAACCGATATTAACTTATAAAATCTGTATAAAAATAAATTTTAACAGCCGGGAAGATAAAATTGTCCGGAAGTTAATTTAAAAAAGTATTTATTCAGGAATAAAAATCGGGAATATGGGAAAGGAAGGACGAAATTAATTACTGCAGAATAGCTGTAATATAAACTTCTTAAATCATGATAAAAAAAAATCCTCTTTTATAATTTATAAATTACAACTTCTAATTTTTATGCAATTAACTTTTTACTTTTATGGTATTTATAAAGTTTATAATTGATACTGTCATTAAGTGCCTGGAAGCTGGCTTCTATTATATTAGGAGATACACCCACAGTTGACCAGCTTTCGGAACCATCACTTGATTGAATCATAACCCTTACTTTTGCATATGTACCTTCTTTCTCATCAAGGACTCTAACTTTATAGTCAATTAATTTTATAAGAGATATTTCCGGATAGAATCTTAGCAAAGCTTTTCTTAAAGCATTATCAAGTGCATTAACCGGACCGTCCCCGTCAGATGCAGTATGTTCTATTTCACCGTCAACTTCTACCTTCAATACGGCTTCAGATTTGGAATGTCCCTCATCGTCAAACGTAACATGTACTTTTGAATCGATTACATTGTAGAATGGAGAGAACTGATTCATTTCAGCATTCAACAAAAGTTCAAATGAAGCTTCGGCACCATCGAACTGAAATCCGCCGTGTTCAAGAGTTTTTATATAATCAACTAATTTTTTGCTTATCTCTTTATGTTCCGATATATCTATTCCAAGCTCTTTTGCTTTATATCTTATGTTACTCTGCCCGGATAGATCAGAAATCAGGACTCTCTGCTTATTGCCTACGCTTTCAGGCGGAATATGTTCATACATTTTACTGTCTTTCAAAACCGCACTTACATGTATACCGCCTTTATGCGCAAAAGCTGAATTTCCTACAAAAGCAGCCCGGCTGTTAGGAGTCAGGTTCATTAATTCATAAACAAAGTGAGAAATTGAAGTCAGGTGTTCAAGATTAATATTCTGCCAGGTTTCCTTTTTCAATTTCAAAGTTAGATTAGGAATTATACTGCATAGATTTGCGTTCCCGCATCTTTCGCCGACACCATTTATCGTGCCCTGTACATGCACTGCACCGGCTTCAATTGCAGCAAGTGAATTTGCAACACCAAGCTCACTGTCGTTATGCGCATGTATACCTAATTTAGTATTTATATGTTTTTTCACTTCATTTACAATTGAGGAAATTTCACTTGGAAGTGAACCGCCGTTGGTATCGCACAGGACAATAACATCTGCACCCGCATTCTCGGCAGCTTTTAACATTTTAATAGCAAATTCTTTATCATCTTTATAACCATCGAAAAAATGTTCGGCATCATAAATTAATCTTTTCCCTTTGCTTCTAATGTATTCAACAGATTTATATATAAGTTCCTCATTTTCTTCTTCAGATAATTTGAGTGATTTTTCCGAATGAAGCTTCCAGGATTTACCAAAAATAGAAACGGTTGGAGTGTCCGCTTTAATAAGAGCTACAAGATTAGGATCGTTTTCAATATTCTGCAGTGATCGTGCTGTAGAACCAAAAGCACATATTTGAGCATTTTTCAATGTTAAATTTTTCGCTTTATAGAAAAATTCTTCATCACGGGGATTACTTCCCGGCCAGCCTCCCTCAATTACATCAATCCCGAAATCATCAAGTTTCTGGGCAATTAATAATTTATCCTGAACAGATAGATTTATCCCTTCCCCCTGAGTACCGTCTCTCAAAGTTGTATCAAATAGCTCTATTTTATTCATAATTTTTATCCATTAAATAATTCGAAATAAATTTTCGCTCTTACTCTTACTCCTAATCTTAATTCATTAACCTTCACTTATCAATCAGAGTAAGATTAAGATTAGTAAAGTATGTTAAACCATCATACCGTTCTGCCTGGCATATTCAAAAATATTACCGGCTTCAATAATTGGTAAAACATCACCTAACGGTCGTAATTTATATGATTCGTCTGAAGTAACGTTTTTTAATCTGTTTTCATTAAGATCAATTTCAAGTTCATCACCGGTTTTAATCTTATCAATAAGTTTTTGCGGTGTCTCATAAGGAATTAAGAAACCGCCGTCAACACAATTCCGGTAAAAGATTCTTGCATAACTCTCAGCAATGATTGCTTCAACTCCCGCAACATTCAAAGCAAACGGGGCATGTTCACGCGAAGAACCGCAGCCGAAGTTTGAACCGCCGATAATAATATTAAATTCTGATTTTGATCCTTCTCCTTTAATAAAAGGAATTCCACCTTGCGGCAAACCTGCAGAACTAATCGGAACTCCCGATAGTGCAAAGTGACCATATTTTTTTGATTCTTCAGAATCACTTAAACTATAAACCAGATGTTCAGCCGGAATAATCTGATCGGTATCAATATTATCACCTAATACAAAAGCCTTACCTTTTATAATTTTTTCCAAATTAATCTCCAATAATTATGTTATAAAAAATCTCTAGGATCGGTAATAACACCTGTTAAAGCAGATGAAGCAACAGTAAGAGGAGATGCTAAATAAACCTGCGATTTTTTACTTCCCATTCTTCCCGGGAAATTTCTGTTTGTAGTAGAAATTATTACTTCACCATCCTGAGCACGGCCAACCGTATCCATTGGTCCACCCAGGCAAGCAGCGCAGGAAGATTGTGCAACCACACAACCGGCATTTTCAAAAATTTGCCTTAGTGAAACTCCGCCTATTGTTTCTACTTCTAATTGTTTTGCGACATTAGTGCTTGCAGGCACAATAAAAGTCGGCACTTTAACCTGATTTCCAAAAAGCAGCTTCCCGGCAGAGATAAAATCACTTAACTTACCTCCTGTACATGAACCTATATAACATTTTGTCAGTTTGGTTCCCTGTACATTCCTGACAGAATCGTAATTATCAGGACTATGAGGTTTTGCTACCGATGGTTCCAGTTTACCGGCATCATATCTGAAAACCTGTTTGTAAACCGCATCATTATCACTATTAAATATTTCATAACTCTTATTGCTTCTTTCATTTACATAATCTTCAATAACTTTATCGGCAGCAATAATTCCGTTCATAGCACCTGCTTCAATTGCCATATTTGTTAAAGTCATTCTTTCATCAACAGAAAGAGAGAAGACTGCAGGGCCTTCAAATTCCAAAGCTCTGTAAGTACCGCCGTCAGTTGTAATATCACCTAATACTTTAAGTATTAAATCTTTTGCAGTTAAATAAGGAGGCACTTCACCTTCAAAAATAAACTTCAAGGTTTCGGGAACTTTTTCCCAGATCTTCCCAGTCCCCATAATAAAGGCTGCATCGGTATTTCCGACACCAGTCGAAAACATTCCAAATGCACCTGATGTACATGTGTGAGAATCAGATCCGAATAGAACAGTACCAGGAATATTGTACCCTTCTTCAGCCAAAGCTATGTGGCAGACACCTTTATACCTGTCTGTTCCTACATCATAATAATTATCCAGTTGATAATCATCTGCAAATTGCCTTAATATTTTAACATTCCTGTTAGCCTGAGGATTATTAGTAAAGATGTAATGATCGGGAAAAATAACAAGCTTATCCTTATTCCATATCTTTGCATTACTGCCGAATTCTCTTTTCCATATCCCGATTGTGGGTGGTCCGCAAACGTCATGCGTCATAAGGACATCAACATTCAGCCATATGTTTTCTCCCGGTTCAACCTTCGGTCTCCCCGCAGATTTTGCCAATATTTTTTCCGTTATTGTCATTCCCATCTTACTATTCCTTTTAAATAAAGGCAGAAATATTTATACTGCCTGTGATAATTCAGATAAAGAGGCTTCATTTATTCTATCTTCCTCTTTCATTTTAAAATATACCTGCTGCTGATTAAATGCCTGCAGGTATGCTTTTGCACTCGCTTCAATAATATCGGTGGAAACACCTCTGCCTGTAAAAGATTTTTGCTCTTTCCTGATCCTTACAATAACTTCACCGAGAGCCTGTCTTCCTGAAGTAACTGAACGAACATTATATGATTCAAGTTTGGACTTAACATTTAAAGCTCTTTCAATTGCATTGAAGCAGGCATCAACTGCACCATCGCCTATCGCAGATTCCTGTAAAACCTTTTTCACTGTTTTTATTCTAACGGTAGCAGTAGGTATTGAATTTGTCCCAAGAGTAACATGGAGATATTCAAGCTCATAGTAATCATTTTTCTTTTTATGGACTTCATCTCCCATTAAAACTCTTAAATCATCATCAAATATTTCTTTTTTCTTATCGGCAAGAATTAAAAACTGTTCATAAACCTTTTGCATTTCTTCTTCAGGAGTTTTATATCCGAGTTCTTCAAGACGGGACTTTAATCCATGCCTGCCGGAATGCCTTCCCAGAATAATTTTTGTTTTCGGTACGCCAACACTATCGGGTGTCATAATTTCGTAGGTCTGCCTGTTTTTAAGCATTCCATCCTGATGGATACCGGATTCATGAGCAAATGCATTTTCACCGACAATTGCTTTATTCGGCTGAACAATTATCCCGGTAAACGAAGAGACCATTCTACTAGTATTATAAATTTCTTCAGTTTTTATATTAGTATAGCATTGATTTATGTCCTTACGTGTCTTTATTGCCATCACAATTTCTTCAAGCGACGCATTACCTGCTCTTTCACCAATTCCGTTTACTGTACATTCAACCTGTCTTGCGCCGTTTTCAATTCCACTTAAAGAATTTGCAACCGCAAGTCCAAGGTCATCATGGCAGTGAACACTAATAATTGCTTTATCGATATTTTTTATTCTTCTTCTTAGTTCAGCAATTTTAGCTCCGAATTCAGACGGATATGTATAACCGGTTGTATCGGGTATATTCACAGTAGTTGCACCGGCTTCAATAACAGCTTCAATAATTTCAGAAAGATATCCTAGGTCGGTCCTGCCTGCATCTTCAGCAGAATACTCAACATCATCGGTAAAAGTCTTTGCATATGCAACAGCATCAACCGACATCTTTAAAACTGTTTTTCTTTTTTCATCTAAAGTTTTTCCATAAACATCACTTGCAAATTTTCCCATTATGTGAATATCGGAAGTGCTTGCAAATGTATGAATTCTGTAACGCCTGGCATTTTTTAGTGAATCATATGCGGCTTTAACATCAATTTCTTTAGCCCTGGAAAGAGCAGCAATTATTAAATCTACTTCATTTGCTATTCTTTCAACGGCTTCAAACTGAGCCGGGGAGGAGACCGGAAAACCTGCTTCAATAATATCTATATTTAATTTTTGAAGCTGATGAGCAATCTCGACTTTTTCAAAAACATTTAAGGATGCTCCGGGCGATTGTTCTCCGTCTCTTAAAGTTGTATCAAAAATTAATACCCTATTATTCACTTTTATACCTCATTTTAATTTTATGTTCAATGTAATTCATTATTTAACTTCTATGATTTAAAAAGTTATTCATAAAGGTTTTTTACCCACAATAAGCGCCAATTCACGCCATTTCCAATAACAGTCAACATCTTCAAAACCAATTTCATTCAGCCATTTCAGCTGGGTTCCAAGATCAAGAAGTTTATTACTTCCATCTTCATCAACACCAAGCTTTTCAAAAAATATTTTATGTAGATTCTCTGTTGGAGAAGACACATGCTCTAAATTGCAGAATATACCTCCCTTTTGGACTATCTGCCAAATTTCACTGTATAATTTATATTTCCTGTTATCATCAACATGATGAATGGCAAAACTTGATACAACGGCATCAAAACTTTCAGGTTCGAAAGTCAATGGATCATTTAGATCATGTTCAACAATATTAATATTTTCATTATTCTGATACTTGCTATTTAAACTTTCAAGCATTGTCTGTGAAAAATCCAGAGCAGTTCCAAAAGCATTTTTACATTTGAGAAGACATAAATCCAAAAGCCTGCCGTTACCTGCTCCGATATCAAGGATATTCTTTGTACCAGCAGGAACTTCTTCCAATAATACAGATTCACCTTCTGTCCTGTGAGGGATTTTATCCGCTCTGCTTAAATAGTTTATTGCCTGTTCCGGAGAACTCCAATCAGAATTTGTTTTCATTTCTTAAAGTGTAAAAACTCCCAATGCTTGTTCATCATAAATTTCATTAAACTTATCAATGATTACTTTAGTCATCTTTGATGTGGAAACCAGAGTATCCCCATCAGAATAAATATCTGCAGTCCGGTAGCCGGCAGTTAATGTCTTTGTAATTGCTCCTTCAATTAATTCTGCAACTTTATCCATCTGGAATGAATGTAAAAACATCATCGCAACAGATGACATTGTAGCTAAAGGATTAGCTTTATCATCACCTGCAATATCAGGAGCGCTTCCGTGAACAGGTTCATACAAAGCATATTTACTACCAAGACTAGCTGAAGGAAGCATTCCAAGGCTTCCGGTAATCATTGCAGCTATATCACTCAGAATATCGCCAAATAAATTTTGTGTAAGTATGACATCAAACTGTTTTGGATTTCTGACTAACTGCATTGCCGCATTATCAACATACATATCGGACAGCTGAATTTCCGGATAATCATTGTGAATTTCATGAACGATCTTACGCCAGAACTGCGAACATTCAAGAACGTTTGCTTTATCAACCGATGTTACTTTTTTACTTCTCTTCATTGCGATCTCAAACGCAAACCTAGTAATTCTTTCAACTTCCTCTTTCGTATAAATCATGGTATTCCAGCCATGTTCATCATCATAACCTCTCGGCTGACCGAAATAAACATCGCCTGTCAGCTCCCTTAGAATAACCAAATCGGTTCCCTTAATTACATTTTCTTTCAAAGTTGAAGCAGACAGTAAAGGAGCATATACTTTCGCAGGCCTGATATTTATATATAGACCAAGTGCTTTTCTAAGTTTCAACAAGGCAGCTTCTGGTTTTAGGTTATGCTGAAGATCTTCCCATTTAGGACCGCCGACTGCGCCCAGTAATACTGCATCGGAATCATAACACTTACTCAGTACTTCATCAGTCAGAGGATTTCCGTACTTATCATACGAAGAACCTCCGATTAGATTTGTATCAAAATTAAATGATATGTTAAATTTTTCGGCAACAACTTCCATTAAAGCAACTGCTGAATCAACCACTTCTGGACCAATACCATCTCCGGGAAGCAATGCTACTTTTAACTTCATACTCCCACCTCTTCTTTCTTATTCTTTTTAAATAGCCAGCTCATCATTTCTCTAAGCTTAGAGCCGACCTTTTCAATCTGGTGTTCTCTATTTTCTTTTCTTAATCTTTCCATGTTTTTCTGACCGCTTCTATATTCATTAAGCCATTCATCTGCAAACTTTCCGGTTTGAATTTCATCAAGAATTTTTTTCATTTCATTCCTGGTTTCTTTTGTAATCAACCTGCTGCCTCTTGTCATACCGCCGTATTCAGCTGTATCACTTACGGAATAGTTCATCCTGGATAGTCCGCCTTCATAATAAAGATCAACAATCAGCTTCATTTCATGCATACATTCAAAATATGCAAGCTCCGGCGGATAACCTGCTTCCACGAGAGTATCGAAACCTGCTTTGATTAATTCGGCAGAACCGCCGCACAGAACGGCTTGTTCACCAAACAAATCAGTTTCGGTCTCATCTTTAAAATTGGTTTCTATAACTCCTGCTTTTGTACCTCCAATTCCCTTTGACCAGGCCAATGCAATATTACGTGCATTGCTGTCAGCATCCTGGTGAATTGCTATTAAACAAGGTACACCGGTACCTTCAAGATATGTTCTTCTTACCAGATGCCCGGGACTTTTAGGAGCAATCATAATTACATTAATATTTTCCGGCGGTATAATCTGTTTATAATGAATATTAAAACCATGCGCGAAAGCTAGTGTATTTCCATCTTTTAAATGAGGCGCAATCTCTTTATCATAAACTTCTTTTTGGTTCTGATCCGGTAAAAGAATCATTACAACATCTGCCCACTCAACGGCATCAGGAATAGTTTTAACCGTTAATCCGGCGGCTTCGGCTTTCGCCCAGCTTGAACTTGAAGATCTTAAACCGACGCAAACATTCATTCCGCTATCTTTAAGATTTAACGAATGTGCATGTCCCTGGCTTCCGAATCCTAAAACAGCTATGTTTTTATTTTGCAGATATTCTAATGATGAATCATTATCATAATATACTTTCATTTTATTTCCCTTCTATTGTTGAAGTGCTAAAGTTTTGTCAAGTTTAAGCTGCTCACCTCTTTTCAGAGCAACCGTGCCCGAACGGGCCATTTCCTTTATTCCATATGGCTCAAGAACATTTATCACAGCATCAATTTTATCAGGCGGACCGGTTATTTCAAGAGTAATTGTCTTGTTATTTATATCAACTACATTGCCTCTGAATATATCGCTGACACTTATAATCTCTGCACGGGTTCCTTTCTGATAGAATACAGTAATTAATGCAAGCTCCCTTTCAACTCTGTTCTGTCCTGTTAAATCGACCACTTTGATTGTATCTATTAAGCGGTTCAATTGCTTAACAACCTGCTCAATAATTTTGTCTTCACCTTCAGTAACTATTGTCATCCTGGAAATTTCAGGACTTTCAGTTTCTCCAATAGAGATACTGTGAATATTAAAACCTTTACCGCTGAACATTGTAGCTACTCGGTTAAAAGCTCCGAATTGATTTTCGACTAAAACAGAAATAGTATGTTTCATTATACCATCTCCTTCGGGTCTAAACGTTTAGTCATCATTGCCTTGATGGATTTGCCGGCAGGAATAATCGGGAATACCATGTCTTCTTTCTGTACCTTACATTCGACCAAAACGGGGCCGTCATTTATAGAAAAAGCTTCCTTAAGTATTCCATCAATATCATTTGGATTATCCGTAGAAAAAGATTTTAATCCAAGTGCTTCACCAAGCTTTCTAAAATCAGGATTGCTTTCAGATAAATCTGTAAAGCTATACTTTTCAGCATGGAACAATTCCTGCCATTGTCGGACCATACCGAGAAAACAATTATTGAGGATTATAAACTTGATCGGGAGCTTATAATAAACCGCAGTAATAAGCTCCTGCATATTCATCTGGAAACCTCCGTCACCGCTGATAGATACTATCGGCCTGTCTTTAATACCGAAAGCTGCCCCGATGGAAGCAGGAACTGAAAAGCCCATAGTTCCTAAGCCGCCGCTGGTAAGATGGGAGCGGGGATTATTAAATTTATAATATTGAGTTGACCACATCTGATGCTGTCCTACATCCGTTACAATAACAGCCTCACCGTTTGTTAAATCGGATATTCTGGAGATAACAAATTCTGACCTTAATTTACCATCGCCATTTTCATAAAAGAGCGGGCATTCTTCCCGCCAGGTGTTTATTTGATCCCACCATTCACTTAAATCGGTCGGTTCATTCATTTCGGAAGCTAATTCGGCTATTACATGTTTTACATCGCCAACAATGGGAAGATCAACAATGACATTTTTGTCAATACATGTAGGATCAATATCAACATGTATTTTGTACGCATTAACAGCAAACTCATCTATTTTGCCTGTTACCCTGTCATCAAACCGTGCACCTAATGAAACAAGAACATCACAATTATTTACTGCCTGGTTTGCCCAATATGTACCATGCATTCCGAGCATACCGAGAGACTGGGGCTCAGCCATCGGATATGCTCCAAGACCTTGAAGAGTCATTGTAACAGGAAGATTGTTTTCTTTAACTAATAATCTCAACTCCCTGTATCCATCCGACATAATAACACCACCGCCGACATAAAGTAATGGTTTTTTTGCTTTTTTAATTATTTCTGCAGCTTTCTTAATCTGGTTTTGATGCCCGAGAAAATTCGGTTTATATCCTCTTATCTCTACTTTTTCCGGATAATCAAGTTCACATTCGGCGGCAATAACATCCTTGGGAAGATCGACTAGTACAGGACCGGGTCTTCCGGTAGAAGCAATATAAAATGCTTTACGAATTGTTGACGCTAATTCTTTAACATCCCTGACAAGAAAGTTATGTTTTGTAATCGGCCGTGTAATACCAACAATATCTGCTTCCTGGAAAGCATCATTTCCAATAAGATGACTTGCTACCTGACCTGTAAATACAACAATAGGAACTGAATCCATATAAGCATCGGCAATACCTGTTACTGTATTAGTAGCACCGGGTCCGGAGGTTACAAGTACCACACCTACTCTCCCGGTTGCTTTTGCATAACCTTCAGCCATATGAGTTGCACCCTGTTCATGCCTTACCAGGACATGTTTCAGATAATCAACATCATATAATTTCTCATATAGTTTAAGAACTGCACCTCCAGGATAGCCAAAAATCACATCAACCTTTTCACGTCTTAAACATTCAAAAAAAATGTCTGCACCCGAGAGCAAGTTTTTATGCTTCATTATGTTCCCTTTCCTTTTGTTTTAATTTTTTCGTTTTATAAATCATACTAAAAAAAATTTTTGTAAAATAATAACATATAAATTGGGGATATAAATCAAAGCACTTTTTGGTGGGGATGATTTTATACTACTTCTTTTAGAAGAATAATTTTTAATATAAAAATAATCAGTTTTCACAACAACCTCGATAGATACATTATAACCTTCAGAAATAAACTGGGTTTTCAGGTCAACCCGAATCTGATTATTTTTTATTTTAGTATTAAATTAGATTGGGATTGACCTAATTATATTAACCTAGGATACTAATTCCTAGTAGGCTAATAATCCCAATAATGATTACATCTAAAGGCAGGATATTCGGAACTAACGCAGCAGCAAAATTGCCGTTAGTTTTGTAGGCTTCATGATAACTTTTGGTTATATGTCTATCTGTGTTAGTCATACATTTTATAATTTGAATATCAAATATAAAACTTGAGTATAGCATTGTCAAGTTTATATTTCCCGCACCGAATAATTCCAAACCATTTCGATATATAAAACTGTTCCAATTATTAAGAAGCGTGATATTTCCTCCTATTTATTTCTTCAGAATCAAAATGCTGCCGGTGGTCTTCGTTTATATCTGTTTGCTGCCTATCTTTGGAAGAAACACATTTTACTTGATACTTGGATTGTTACAGTAAAAATCTTAATTCCAAAAAAAACCAGAAAGCTTAACATTTATTTATTACAAAAATAAAATTTATTTATTATCTCTGTGTAAATTATTTTTTTATTTGTGATCTGGCATTTGGGGTTATATTTTTCCAGAAACTATTTCTTGATAATTTAGTTTCTGCCGTTTATTTTAGGGAAACTAAAAATTACAAAAATAGTTTCCTTATATATCGCATACATTGCTATATGGAAAGGTTGACAATTGGAATTTTTAGTATATTAATTTATTAAATTTTATTGCTTTAAATAAAAATTTAAGATTATTTATTAGTCGAATAAATTATAAAATAATGGATTTATATTTTCTAAATAATAGATTTTGACCATCCTGATAATATTAAGACAGAATAAAAATCTAACGGGATTAGAAGAAATTCATAACAAAACAGATAAAAAGTTGTGGAAACATTCAAGTTAAGCTTATTAAAATTACAGGATTATACTTTTTTAGTTCTTGATCTTTTTAAAAGTTTTTTTGCCAATGTAAAGTATCTCCAGGATTCTTTTAAAGAGATGTACTGGATCGGGGCGAAAGCTTTCAGATTAATTTTTGCCGGCGGTTTGTTTGTCGGAATAATTTTAGCAATTGAAACCGGTCATCAGTTAGATTTGTTCGGTGCTAAAACGTTAGTCGGGCGGACTGTTGCTTTGGGCATGGTCAGAGAGCTTGGCCCGGTTATTACAGGTTTACTGCTGGCAGCCAGAACAGGCGCTAAGAATGCATCAGAAATTGGTGCAATGCAGCTAAGTGAACAGATCGATGCTTTAAGAGCTTTCGGAACGAGTCCGGTTCAGAAACTTGTTTTTCCAAGAACGTTTGCCGCTCTTGTAATGTTTCTGCCTTTAACTTTAATCGCCGATATGGTAGGCATTTTAGGTGGCATGATAGTCACTAAACTTTCTCTTGGTGTAGATACATCTTTCTTTTGGCAATCGGTAATTAATACATTAGGACCTAAAGACATTATTGTAGGATTCGTTAAACCAATTTTCTTCGGCTTTTTTATATCCACCATTAGTTGTTATTATGGTTTTTCAACAACAGGCGGAACTACGGGTTTGGGCCGTAATACCATCAATGCAGTAGTGATGTCCTCTATGGTAGTTTTGATTATCGACTTCATCTTCACAAAAATTATCTGGGCATTATTTTAATATGAATACTATTGAATTGTCAAATATTTATCTAACACTGCAGGGAAGAGAAATACTGAAAAATATTTCCCTCGAAATCCCGAAAGGAAAAGTATCAATTATTCTTGGACCCAGCGGAGCTGGTAAAAGTTCAATATTAAAAATAATTCTAGGATTGTGGAAACCCCAGAAAGGTGATGTAAAAATTGACAATATAAATATCTCTGTTTTATCAGAAAGGGATTTATTACCAATAAGAAGGAAAATGGGAATTGTTTTTCAGGGAAATGCATTGTTCGATTCACTATCGGTAGAAGAGAATGTCGGTTATTTCCTAAACGAACAGAGACAAATATCACAGGAAGAAATAAAGGATAAAGTTGAAACAGCGCTTTCTTTCGTTAACTTATCGGGTACCAATGATTTATTCCCGGATCAATTGAGCGGCGGTATGAAAAAAAGAGTTGCTATTGCCAGGGCTATGGTGTTCAATCCGGAAATAATTCTTTTTGATGAGCCGACTACAGGATTAGATCCTATTAATGCAAAACATATATTGGATTTAGTTGCCCGTTTAAGAGAACAGGGTACAACCGCTGTAGTTGTTACTCATATTCTGAATGATGCTGTTTCCATAGGAGACAGACTTTCATTAATTAATGGCGGAACCTTAGTTGAATCCGGAACTGTTAGTGAAATGTTAAATTCCAAAAAAGAATTTGTTAAAGCATTCTTTTATGAAGTTTATCAGGATGCCGAATTACTTAAAAATTGTTAATATCAATTAAGATTATTTATGCAAACATCATCACCAAAATTTTCAAACTTAAAAGTAGGTCTAACTATTTTTATCGGTTTGGTTATTTTTTTCATTTTCATCTTTCTTGTAGGAAGCGAAGGTAATTACTTTTCAAGTACTTATAACCTTAAACTATTTGTCGAAAATACCGAGGGATTATCTGAAGGTTCGCTGGTTACTCTAGGTGGACTAAAAATCGGTTCTGTAAGTGATTTAGAATTTACACGTCGAAATGGCATGAATGGTATAAATATAACTCTAAGTATTAAGTCGAATTATAAATCACGGATTACTAATTCATCCAGTGCTACAATTAAAACAATTGGTTTACTTGGTGATAGATTTGTGGATATTACTCTCGGTCAACCGAACGAAATACAGCTTCGACAAGATGAATTTCTCCCTGTCAACCCGACTTTTAGTCTTGACAAATTAAGTACAAAAATTCAACCGGCACTTGACGATTTCTCAAAGATTCTTGCCAATCTCCGTACAATTACTGATACAATATCAAGCGGAAAAGGAAGTCTTGGTAAATTAATAAATAATACAAACACCGTGGATAAGTTCGAATCTGTTTTAATAGGATTAAATAAATTTTTAACCACTGTAAACAGTAAACAGGGTTCTTTAGGAAAACTTGCTTATGATTCAACTCTTTATTTCAAACTAAACATGCTGTCAGATAATTTAATTTCATTATCGGATTCGATAAAGCAAGGAAAAGGAAGTCTTGGCAAATTTTTAATGAAAGATTCTGTCTACTATTCGGTTTCATCTATATCAAAAAGACTTGATAATTTAATTTCAAAAGCAGAAGGTGACAGCACATTAGTCGGTGGATTAATTAATAATAAAAAGATCTATAATGATTTTAATTCTCTTTTAAATGAGCTGAATGAGCTCTTAAATGGGATAAAAACTGAACCTGAGAAATACCTGCATATCTCAGTTTTCTAACGGGCAGATAAATAACTTTTTTTTAAATTAGAAAATAAGCTCATTCCAAAGGATAATGAGTATCATTCAAAAAGATAAGTAATTTATTGATTTAATATTTTTACCATTGTTTCCGCATCAATATTTCCTCCGCTGATGATCACTCCGACTTTTCCTTCCATTTCTAATTTCTTGCTAAGTAAAGCAGCAATTCCTAATGCACCTGAAGGTTCGACTACCAATTTCATTCTTAAAAATAAAAATTTAACAGCTTCAATAATTTCTTTTTCAGATACAGTATTCATTACATCTACATATTTCAGAACCAGCGGAAACGTAATTTCTCCCAATGAAGCCGTCCGTGTTCCATCGGCGATTGTCGGAGGATTCTTTACAGTATGAAGTGTTTTTGAATAAAAAGATTTTACTGCATCATCTGCTGCTTCAGGTTCGATTCCAATTACTTTACATGAAGGAAATAAATTTTTAGATGAAATGGCCGAGCCGCTCAGTAAACCACCGCCTCCGCATGGCACCAGAATGTAATCAAGTTTGCCAGTCTCCTCAAACAATTCTTTTGCAGCTGTTCCCTGTCCTGCTATAATATCTTCATGATCAAATGGAGGAATTAATGTATAATCATTTTTTGCCATTAATTCATGCGCTAATTCTTCCCGGGATGTTTTGTCAGGATCATATTCTATAATATCAGCACCATAACTTTCTGTAGCATTTCTTTTAATAACAGGAGCATTATTTGGCATTACCACAAACGCTTTAACCTTCAGCATATTACACACCAGTGCTATTGCCTGTGCATGATTTCCCGATGAATAGGTTATGACCCCTTTTAATTTTTGTTCTTTATTCAGTCGGGAAACTGCATTATAAGCTCCCCTGAATTTAAAAGCTCCTGCTTTCTGAAAGTTTTCACATTTTAAAAAGACTTGAGCATTAACCAATCTATTTAAAGTGGAAGAAGTGAAAACGGGAGTTTTATTTGCTACTCCTTTTAATCTTTCCGAAGCCGCAACAATTTTATCGAATGTCATTACCAATAAATTTGAGAAATATTAAACTATTTTGATTTTTTATTAACACCGCTTACTAATACAATTAATTTGTTTCCGATTGCTCAGTTTTTCCCGGGTATAAAGTTACTTCAACATAATTCTTAATATTAAAATATTTTTTTGCTGCATCCTGAATTTTTTCTGCATCCAGGCTGGAAATTCTTTCCGGGTATTTTTTAATCTCTGAAAGATCAAGATTGTTAAAAAGATATTTCTCTAAGAGACTTAACCAATATCTGTTCTCTTTAAGATTAGTTTCATTTTCTCTTATCTGAGTTTCTTTAACTTTAGTAATATAAATCGGAGCCACGGGAACCTGTTTTAGACTATCAATCTGCTCAAAAACATCTTTAACCAATTCATTAACTCTTTCAGGAGCACAGCCCCATGTAATAGTAATACTATATTTTTCATCAGGTATCTTTTCACCCTCACCGTAAACTCCTACACCATAAGTACCGCTTTTATCTTCTCTTAACACTTCTCTTAATTTAATTCTTAAAACATCGAGCATTGAATTAAATTGATAATTTGTTTTATAATCCCAGGTGAAAGGTCCGGTAAAAGTAATACTAACCCTGCTCTTTGGTTCAATTCCCTTATTAACTTTTTTTGTGATAATTCCTGCAGGCGGATTAATATTTAAATCTTTCCAATTTTCTTCTCTATTTACAGCAGGTAAACTGCCGAGATAAGTTTCAATTAAAGGCTTGATACTATCCGGTTTGAAATTACCAACAAAAATAAAAGAGAAATCAGAGGCATTGGCAAAACGGTCCTTATAAATATTGAAAGATTTTTCCATATCCATTTTGCTTAACCTCTTCAATGTCCATGGTTCACGTCTGTAATTATACTGACTTAGTGTATTTTGAAGAGTGTCGTGGAAAGCCGCCTCTGGGCTTGCATTTCTGTTTTCTAACCAGTTTTTAAGCTTTGCTTCATAAGATAGGAATGCTGAACTATCTACTCTGGGAAAAACAAAATATGAATAAATAAGTTCAAACATAGTTTGTAAATCTTTAGGTGATGCTGAACCGGAAATCCCCTCGGATAATTCACTTATATATGGGCTGACATTAACTATTTTACCAGCCAGCTTTTTCTGAAGATCAATATAATTGAAGGTCCCTACTCCGCTTAATTGGATCAATGCTGTTGAAGTAGCGGCGGGGACAAATTCGGAATCCGGGACCAGAGAATTTCCGCCGGGGCTGAATCCCTGGAAAAGAACTTCATCATTTTTGAAATCAGTCGGCTTCAAATAAACCTTGATACCGTTTGATAAAGTCCACTCGGTTAAATCAAGTATTGGATTTTTTTTATCTGAAACTATCTTACCCCGTTCCGGCATTTTCTCAATTAAAGGTTGAGAAGAAACTTTATCTTCATAAGCAGTTATCTTTTCATTTTTAACTTTATTTATTACATTTTGTAAAACTTCTTTATCGGGAATAGTTAAACTCTTCTTTTGAGGTGCACTAACCAGAACGACTTCGCTTTTGCTCATCCATTTAGTACCAAGATCATTTAATTCACCAAGCTTAATTCCAGGTAAATACTTTTTCTGCAGGTTATATTCATATTTAATCCCGGGAATAGGTTCACCTGTTAAAAAATTCCTGATATATTCGTCTGCTAATGCCGATGATTCGGTTTTATTTCTTTCATTATATGCTTTCTCGATATAACGGAACATATCGTCTTTCTCTCTTTGCAATTCTGTCCGGGTAAAACCATATTCTCTTACACGTTTTGCTTCCCTCAACAAAGTTTCCAGACCTCTTTCTATTCCATTATCTTTTACACCGGCAGCCAGCATATAAACATCTTTAGTCCTGACAATATCTCCTTTAGCTGAATAAGCATACATGAAAGGAGGATCCGGCTGCTGAGACAATTCCCTTAACCTGTTATTCAGCATGCCATTATATAATTGTTCTACTAGACTTTGCCTATAATCCTTCACTGTTGCCTGGGGCGGAACGGGTAATTTATAATAAAGTGAAACTTGTGTGGAAGTTGCTTCCGGATCGGTTACTATTGAAAATAATGTTGAATCATTATCAGGAACAGGATATGATTTTCTTACTCGTTCGTTTTGCGGATTTCCTATTCTTGAAAAGTGCTGCTTAATTAAATTTTCGATCCAGTTCTTATTGAAATCACCAACAGCAACAACTGCCATTAAATCCGGTCTGTACCAGTCTTTATAGAAATTAATTAAAGTCTTATGTTTAAAATTTTCTAATATATCCTTTTTACCTATGGGAAGCCGCTCAGCATAATGGGAATTTTTTAGTAACACAGGAAATTGTTTATCTCTAATTCTCGCATTCGCTCCTCTTCCCAATCTCCACTCTTCGATTACAACTCCTCTTTCTTTATCAACTTCAACGCTGTCAAAGCTTAAATTGTGCGCCCAGTCTTCCAAAATCTGAAATCCTTTTTTTACCATTTCAGCACTATCAGTAGGAACTTCAATCATATACACTGTCTGATCAAAACCGGTATAAGCATTTATATCAGGGCCGAAGCGCATTCCAATAGATTCAAGGTAATTGATTAATTCCTGTTTCTTAAAATTCTTGGTTCCGTTAAACGCCATGTGTTCATTCAAATGAGCAAGTCCCTGTTGATTATCATTCTCAAGTATAGAACCGGCATTCACAATTAATCTTAGAAATGCGCGGTTTTCCGGTTTTTTATTTTCACGGATATAATATTTTAATCCGTTGGCTAATTTTCCAACAGAAATTTGCGGGTCTACAGGAATAGTATCATTTAACGAAATATCATTTTGAGCAAGTGCAAATTCTGATAGAATCAAAAAAAATAATAGTATTATTGCACCTTTCATTTAACTCTCCTTTGTAAAAATTATTTTTTTTAGAAAACAAATTATTCTCTTTACTTATAAAAAGAAAGGTTATTCACACAAATTATGAGGTTAACGGAAGTTCGAAGGATAAAAAAATATTCAGACAAGCTCTTTTTTATGACAGGAATCAAATTCGGCCTGAATAGTTACATGATTTATATCGTATTTCAGATATAAAATATCTTTTATTTTCTTCTGGATTATTTCTATTTCTTTAACTGTAAAATTCTCTACCAGATCTATATGACCTTCAAAGAAGATATTCTTCTCATCAAGCTGCCAAACATGTACATGATGCAGGTTACTGACTTCCTTTATTTCTTCTAGGCTGGATTTAATATCCATTAAATTTATGTTTGCAGGTGTTGACTGCATTAAAATATTGTAGGCTTCTTTTATTATTGAATAACCTTCTTTTATCACATAAATACCGATAATCGCAGTTAACAAGGGATCAATCCAGAAAATATTATAGAAATATATAATTATACCGCCGGCAACTACTGCAACCGAAGACAGTGTATCAATGAGAAGATGAAGATATGCCGATTTTATATTAATGTTGTCTTTCGTTCCATCTTTTAATAAGAATACCGATACCGCATTTGCTGCAAGTCCGATAAAAGCAACAATTAACATTATCCCTCCCTGAACAGGTGAGGGATTTATAAACCTTAGGTAAGCTTCCTTAAAAAGGAATAAAGAAACTAAAATAATAACGGAAGCATTAAACAAAGCAACAATGATCTGTATTCTTCTATATCCGAAAGTTCTTTTGAGAGTATGAGCTTTGCCGCTGATTTTGAGAGCAATATAACTTAATAGAATTGCACCCGCATCGCTTAAATTATGCAATGAATCTGAAATTAAGGCCAGGCTGTTGGAAATCAAACCGCCAATGACTTCAGCAATTGTTATTATAAAGTTTAATAATATAACGAATATCAGCTTCCGGCTATTATTAGCATCAACATTAATTAAGTGATCATGTCTATGTTTTTGCTCATTATTCATAATTTACTTTTCTAAATTAATAATTACTCTTCCGGCATTTTTACCTTCAAGCATTAAATTAATTTTTTTTTCAAGCTCTTTCAAAGAAATTTCTTCAAATATATAATTTAGTATATTTATTTTCCATTCTCCAGAAAGCTTTTCCCATATTCGTAATCGTGTTTTCATTGGACAGGTTGCCGAATCTATTCCAATTAAATTTACTGAACGCAAAATAAAAGGAAAGACAGTGGTATTAAAATTAAATGATTGGGTTAATCCGCATGCAGCAACAACTCCTCCATATTTTGTAGACTTTATTGCTGTTGCAAGAATATTTCCTCCAACCGAATCTATTACACCCGACCATCTGCTACTTAACATTGGCCTATTACTTTTATCATCAATTTCGTCATTAATTCTATTAATTACCTGTCCGGCTCCTAATTTTTTTAATAAATCTGATTTATCCATTTTACCAGTTGCAGCAACAATATTTTTATATCCTGCTTTTGAAAGTATTGAAACTGCCAATGAACCGAGACTTCCTGAAGCTCCTGTAATCAGTATTTCATCTTCCGGAGATTTTAATCCGAATTGCTGCAGTTTGTCTAAAGCCAAAGCTGCGCTAAAACCCGCAGTTCCTATTATCATGCTTTCCTTTAAGGAAAGATTTTGAGGTAACTTTACAATCCAATCAGCCGGTACTCTTATATATTCGGCAAAGCCTCCGGGTGTGTTCATTCCCAGATCATATCCTGTTACTATTACCTTTTCTCCGCCGGAATAATATTTGGATTTTGAAGAGACAACAATGCCGGCAGCATCTATACCAGGAGTGTGCGGATAGTTTTTTGTTACGCCTTTATTTCCTGTTGAAGATAATGCATCTTTATAATTTAAGGATGAATAACTAACTTTAATCAAAACTTCATTTTCCGGTAGCTTATTAAAGGATTTTTTCTCGATTACCCGGACAAATTTACCCTCAGCTTCTTTAATTATAAATGCGTTAAAATCACTATCTAACATAATTATGAATTCAGATTATTTAACTAAAGGTATTATAGATTATAATATTACAATATAAAAACAAATCCTTTATGATTTAACACATAATTATTGTTATCCATGGCCAAATTGGGTAAAATTTACCCGTAAAACTTGCAGACCTGAAAGCTTCAATTTGTAAATGAAGATTTTTCCATACTAAATTTTCTGTTTTTTTTAATTTTAAAAGATTTGACCAGGTATAAAAATAAATTTTTTCTGTGTTTAACGTTGAAAAAATATAAGGCATTAAATTTGTGGCAAAGTAGGCGAGTGTTATAAGAATTAAGAAAATTTAAAAATCTCTTAATTTTTAACTCTTTTAGTTAACAATGTATTTTAGTTTACAGAGATATTATTTGTAGGAGGAATAATGGATCTAGGAAAGATTGCTTTTCTGGAAACCTTATCGCTTGATGATGATTCAGGCATAATGGGTGCAATTTTAGTTACAGATGCGGAGACTAAACCCCTGGAATTCAGGGTAACTGCTCCAATAAAAACAACTAATTTTCAAAAAACACTGTACGGTGACGTACTGCTTGAACATATATTAGTTGAATTAATTTCTTTGCCCTTAATCAATGCCATTAGTGAAGAAATTGATTTAATATTAGTTAAAGATCCACTTTTCCTTGGCGTAAATAATAAACAAGGAGTGAGGGTAGTCCGGGTTCATAATGAAGCCGGGCAAAATGGATCATCCAAGAAAAATAACCAGGATGTTCATTTTGTCGGAACTAACGGAAGTACTTTGTATATAGAAACTTCTAAAAAATATGAATCTGAACTAACAGAAATTAAAGAACAAATAAATTCATTGGCTGAATCCAGAAATTTACTTGAACCATTTGACAGGTTGAAGGTAGCATGTGAACAGGTCCACCTTCAGAAAACCAGTGAATAATGAATGTACAAGAACATCCGGAAAAAGGTTGCAGCATCAGTCAATAGTGTTGATGCTCCTGAACAATTTGAATGGGGGAAATGGTTAAGAGCACCTGATTCCGAATCAATAGCTGTCGCCAAAATTAGTTCTTCCCTTTCAGATTTAAAAACAAACATATCCTTGAATTTACCTGAAACCAATTCATTTAATTTCCAAACTAAGAAAGTAAAACTTTTTAAAAGCAGGAAACTTTCTACTTTTCCAAAAGAAAAGACAATTAAAGTCTTTTATAAATTAGGTAAATCCACTACCAGGAAAATTAAAATATTCGAAGCTAATGCTGGGAAAATTATTTTTTCGTCTTCATTAGGTAATAATTCCGAAAATCCAACCCTAGTTAAAGAGATTGAAGAACCTTTTAGTTTAAATAACCACAATTTTTTAAGAGAAATATCAGAAACCTTCACTTTATTAAGCTCAAATACATCTTCTACTTCTATCAGTTTCCGAACTACCGAAGCTATAGTCAAAGAAGTACCTCTTGCTGCTTCAAGTTCAAAAACAATTGATATAAAAATAAAAATTAAGAAACCCGAATCGAAAAATTATTTTCAGGAATTATACCAGGAATTTTTAGATGCAGGAATAGACGAGATAAAATTCTATTTAGAAAGTAGTTCATCAGGTAGTATTTATAAACCAGCTTTTGTATTTCTTAATGAGATGCCGTCGGTAAACAATTTTGAAATCCCGAATGTTAACCAGCTTATTGAAGAATTAGACAGGAATGAATCTTCAAAGAAAACTAACGTTATCCCGATACAATTTTTAAGTGATAAACCATCTGTTAAAAAAGTTCAGATACTGGATTCTGAAAAACCGAAAATTTCAGTTTATTCATATGAGTTTGATAGCCAAAAGATAATAACTTTTTCTGACCTTTTGTCCCTTGAAGTCAACACATCAACTTATACATATTTATTCATGATGGATAGGACAAAAGTGCTGAGAGAATCATTTGAAAATCTCATTACAGACTATTCAGTCGAGAATTGGAACATTCCTCTGGTTACAGAAAATGATCTCTTAAATCCCAAACGGGAAACTGAAGATGTTAATGAAGCTCCATTTGAAAATACTCTTACAGAAGAAGTTGAAAATATTATCAATGATGATTCTTTCGAAAAAATTATCTCCGGGATTTTAAAACCAGAAATTATTGCACCTGAAAAGATTGTCGTTGATGAGGAATATCTTTACAACTATCAAAAAGAAGGCGCAGAATTACTTGCTTGTAACAAAATTGCCATGCTTTGTGATGAACCGGGTTTAGGAAAAACTTACCAGGCAATTTCAGCATTAAAGTCACTTTACAAAATTGGCGTAATAGATAAGGTTCTGATAGTATGCAATAAAGGTGAAATAGGAGAGATCAGCTTAAACGCAGGTTGGGCTGGTAAATTAAATGAACTGTCTGCAGAGATTTCCTTAACTGTTATCAAAAAGGAAGATGAAGATAATAAAAAATTCTGGAAGGAAAACACGGATATATTTATTATTGATTATGATGATTTCTTTAAATATCTGAGCGAAGACATACCTGATTTAAGGTACTTTGAAGGTTTTAATTGCTTTATATTTGATGAAGCCCAGAATCTAATTCCCAATCAAAAATTATTTAAAGAATTCTGGGATTCAGGAAGATCAAACGCTGCTTATACATGGTTTCTTTCCGACCAGCTAAGCCTTAATAAAAGAATTCAAAAAGAATTAAATTTTCTGAAAAATAATCCGATTATTGAATTAGCGAGAACTAATACAGAAACTTATAGAGAATTACCTGACGTGGTTAGACAAGATGTATGGCACGAGCTAGACGATGAACAAAAAATAGAATACGAAAATATTCTATCGATCGGACGAGAAAGGATTACAAAACTTTTACAAAACGGAAATCCTTTTATAATTCAATCAAATGTTTTTACTTTACTGCACCAGTTAAAACAAATATATAATTTTGCATCTCAAAAGAATTCAAGTGCTAAAACCGAGCACCTACTAAAACAAATAGAAAACGTTATCGAAAATGATAAGAAGATACTTGTTTTTTCACAGTATGATAAAATGGGTATACAAAAGATAGAACAGGTATTAAATTCAAATAAGATAAAATATATAATGCTCCATTCAGGAATGTCTTTGAACGAGCTCGAAGCAGCAAAAAAGAAATTCCAGTCAAACAAGAGAATTCATGTCCTTCTGAATGGCATTAAATCATCCCGTTCCGGAATAAGTCTTCCCGAGGTTCAGTACGTGGTTCATTTCGATCAATGGTGGAATCCTGCAACTGTGTGGAAAGGTGAAGCAAATATTACATTTTCCAAGGATGAAAGCCTTACCGTTTATAATTATTTTACTAAAAATACTGTTGAAGAAAAAATCAAAAGACTTCTTCATAGAAAAGGATTATTGCGAAAAGAGATAATAGAATTCTTATCAGTTGAATCAATAAATGAGATGTTATCACTGGACGAATGGCTCAGGATTCTGGGGATAGGCGATTCTTCCGTAAACGATTCCTCGGAAGCTCCTGATGATAAATTGAATAAAGATGAACTGCAATTTGAAAACAGGCTTAATGAGCTTTCCATAGATGAATTAAGTAAAAAAACTGAAATACTCTTTTCCCGTTTAGGTTATAAAAATTTGTTTTTAAATAAGGGGAATTATGAAGGAGAAGTAAATATAATAGGCACAATGCTTGAGAACAATAACAAAATAAAAATGGTAGCCAAGTGTTTGTTTTCCAGTAATATTGATCTCGAAACAATTACAGAATATATTGAAGCATTACAAAATGACAGAAACCTTGGGAAAAATTTTATTATACATTTTAACGGACTTGAAGATAAACTCCCCTACCGCCTTAAGAAAAAAATAATACTAATTAATAAAGATCTTTTTGCAAATTATTTAATCGATTTCAGATTGATTTAATTTTCACCTAAAGAAGCCGTTCCCGTTATATAATGTACTAACTGGTCTATCATAAATTCTTTTTCGCCAATTACGGCTTTAACTACATCACCAATAGATATTACTCCCAAGAGTTTATTGTTTTTTATAACCGGAAGGTGCCTTATTCTTCTTTTTATCATTAAAGCCATACAGTCATCCACTGATTGTTCCGGGGTTACATAAAATATTCTTGTGGACATTATTTCCTTTACCATCAGATTTTTAGATGATTTTCCCAGCAAGACTACTTTTCTAGCATAATCCCTTTCAGAAAAAATACCGCATATATTCTCTTCATCTATAACCAATAATGCCCCGACTTCTTTTCTTGCCATGGTTTCAAGTGCTTCATAAACCTTAGCTTCCGGATGAATTGCACAGATTTCGTAGCCTTTTCTATCAAGTATTTGACTTACGCTTTCCATCATTATTCCTTTCATGGCTTAATGAAAAAAAATTTCATAAGAACTGATTCGGAAGAAGTAACGAATATTATCTTATTAATTTAGCTGTATTTTTTTTAAATGCAATAAAAAAATTCTGGAATATTGAAAATTTCACATAATAATGAAATATTCCGGAGTCGCTAGCTAAACTATTTGTTTACATATAATACCTATTAATGAATCAAATTAACAATAAAAATCGACCGGTTTTAATTTCCGATTTTGTTGATTTAAGAATGTTATTGCACACAAAATTCATTAAAAATTATTAAAATCTAATATCTAAAAGTTCCCTTTTAGTAGAAAATACACCCTATTTAATTTCATTTGTTTAGTTAAAATGAGCGGCATAATATTTGATTTCATGGCAGGCGGGAAAAAATACTCAATATTTTCAAATAACCGTAATAAGCAGATAAGTGATTTTTAATAATCCACCTTGTATTTATGCGAAATCAGTTAATATTATCATTAAAATTTACAAAGCTTCCTTGTAAAATAACCGCTTCAAGTTTTAGTAACACTGGGATAAAAAAATTACATTTCTACAGAAACATAAAACTTATAAAAAAATGTTCGATAATAAATATTATGAAGAACTATTATTTCTTCAAAATATTAAAACAAAATATGGATTTGTCTCTAAGAGAAAATATTTTATAAACTATAGGTTTGAAGTCTGATTATCAGATTGAAAGATTGATAAAAACAAGGGATCCAATATAATGGATAACATGATTAACAATAGTTCGAACGGGTCGAGTTTTGAAGATATAAATTCCTATCAGGAAGCAAGAGAAGAGGCTATAATTCTCGAACTAAATAGTAAACTGGCTGATTATAATGAACTTGTTTCAAGACTTGAAGATAATGAACTGGAAAAAAACGACTATTTGAAAAATCAGCAGGAATTAATTGGCCAGCTGACAAACCATCTGAAAGATTATCAATCCTCCAGCCGTCACCTGAGTTTATTAATCGAAAACCAAAACAAACAAATTGAAAAATTAATAATTTCTGAAAACGCCTATAAGTTAAGGTTGGATGAAAAAAAGAGGACTATAGATAAACTTGAAAAACAATTAGATTCAGATAACGGCGGGTTAACAAAGGATGAAGAAAAAGATGATAAGGAATTATCAAATGAATTTAAAACACTGTCTTCAAAGGAAAAAGGGCTTAACAGGCTAAAGAGCGATTATGAAAAAAAGATTTCAGATTTAACTGAACAGATGAATATCTTAAAAGAGAAAATCAACACTCTGCATAATGAAATAGAAATAAAGAATTCCATAATTAAAGAAAATGAAGTAAAAATAAATAATGTTAACTCCCGAAGTTCGGGGCAAAAAAAAGAAGTAGAATTAAATGAAATAATAAAGAAAAACCAGCTTAAAATTTCTCATCTTTTATCAAGCGAAAGGGCTCTTGTTCAGCTGCAGGAAATTAATGAAGATGAAATCAATAAACTGAAAAATGAACTATCTGATCTTAATAATTTATTCTGTTCTGCACAGGATGAAATAAGTAAAAAGCAGAAAGCTTTTGATGAACAGGCTTCCCTGTTGTATCAAATTAAAGAGCAGCAAAATGAATTAAAACGGCTGAATTCAGAAAAAGATATACAGCTGAAAGAGTTAACAGAAAAATTTAACAATTTGGATTACCGCTTTTTAAAATTAACGGAAGAAAAAAATAATGTTCTTAAAGAACTTAAAATAAAGAATGAATATTATAAAAATCTTGAAGAAGAGTTGAACCGGAAAATCCGGGAACAAGAAAAGCTTTTTGATGAACATAAAATTATTTTAAAGAAGAACGAAGAGCAAATAAAAGGATTATACAGAACAATAACAGATTTAAAGGTAATTGAGTCCGAAAAAAGCAAGACAATAAATCTGTTGAATGAACAAATAGTTCAGATAGAAAAAGAAAATCGTGATGTAAAAATTGAAATTTCAAACTATGAAAAAGAAATTGACCGGTATCTAAATGAAAACACAAAGCTTAAGGATTCAAATAGCAAATACTCTCTAAAGAATGAAGAGAAAGATAATTTAATAAAAGAGCAATATGTAAAAATTGACAAATTAGAAAAAGAGATTTCAGAATTAAAAAATCTCGAATTAAAAAAGAACGAAGAAATTAAAGAGATACAGGCTCAGGTAGATAGTTATAAAAGAAATGTTGAAAAAATTCAGCTTACCCTGAAAGAGAAGGAAGATGCTTTACTGAATCAGGAAAGCATCATCCTGGATTTCAAAAAACTTGAATTATCCTATCAAGACAAGGTTAAAGAGCTTTCGTCTTTAATAAACAGCCTTGAGAAGAACTTATCTCTTAAAATCCAAAAATTAGAAGAATCCGATAAGATTTTAAAAGACCAGGAATTAATAATAAATGAACAAAAATTAAATATTGAAGATTACAAAGCCAGGGAAGAGGAACTTCAGGAATCAGAAAAGAACAAAAATGATATTATAAACAGGCAAACCGAAAAGATTGAAAAGTTAAAAGTTAAAGAGAATTTCTATAAAAATAATGAAAAAAATTCTATTGATAAAATTATTAAGCTGGAAAGCGAAATCGGTGAATACAAAAAATTAATTTCCGATCTGGAAGAACAAAAATTAATTCTACTGAATGAAAAGGATAATTTTACCAGTACTATCTCAGAACAGAAAACTCAATTAGAAGAGCTAGAAGAAAAGATAAAGAATCTTTCAAATGAATTGTCGAAGAAAGAAGAGAATTTAAATATTCTTCAAAACGAACTGCATGATAAAAATTCTTTCATTGATGAACAAAATTTTAATCTGAAGAAAAACAAAGAAGAATTAGATAAGCTTTTTGTTGTTATCAAAGAGAAAGATGATTTGATTGGGATTCAGTCAGAAAGACTAAACGACATTGAGACACATGACAAAATAATAAGTGAACAGAAAGAAAAGCTAAAAGAATTTGAAGAAAAGATTGCGTTCTTTTCAAATGAACTATCAGAAAAAGAGCTTGATTTAAATATAACCAAAGAAGAGCTAAATAATAAAAATGCCTATATCGATGAACAAAGTTCAATTTTAAATAAAAGTAAAGATGAACTGAAAAAACTATATGCTGCCCTCAAGGAGAAAGACGCTTTAATAGAAGAAAAATCTGAAAAACTTATTAAAACTGAGAATCAAGATAAAATAATAAGTGAACAACAAGGTAAATTAAAAGAATTTGAAGAAAAGATAGAAAACCTTTCTAATCAATTATCTGAAAAAGAACGTGATTTAAATGTGGCCAAAGATGAAATTAGTAATAAAAATAATTTTATCGAACAGCAGAATTCCGGATTAAAGAAAAATAGTGAGGAATTTGAAAAACTCTATATAACAATAAAAGAAAAAAATGATTTGATTGATGGACAATCCCAAAAGCTAAATGGGATTGAAAATCAAAATGAAATGATTAAAGAGCAAGAAAATAAAATAAAAGAATTCCAGGAAACAATAGAATACCTTTCGAAAGAATTATCAGAAAAAGAGAGTTCTATTTATGATATTCAAAACGAATTATCAACGAAAGATTCTTTAATTTCAGAATCGTCCAAAGCAAAGGATGAACTTGAAAAGCTCAGCCGGTTACTTGAAGAAAAAGACGCGCTAATTAATAATCAATTAAATCGACTGAGTGAAACAGAGAAAATTAAACATGAATATGAAGAATCCAAAAAACTTATTAATGAACAAAATAATAGAATTGATGAATTAGCTGCATCTATACAAAATTATGAGAGCAGAGTATCGGAAAAAGAAGAATCCATTAAAAGCTTAAGTAAACAGGTTGATGAATTATACGGTAAATTACTTCAAAAGCAGACTGAATTTGATGAAAAGGATGCTGAGCTTAATAAACTGTCCGATGAATTTGATGAACTTAGGAAGTCTAATGATGATTCGAGCGATAAGAAAAATAAATTAAAAGAAAAGATTTCCTCTCTGGCTTCGCAACTTATTTCTGCAAATAAAGAATTGGATGAAATTTCAAATAACTTAAAAGAAAAGAACAAACAAATAGAAGTTAAGGAAACCGCGAATTCGGAACTTAACTACCATTTGTCGGAAACTAAAAAGGAATTGGCTGATCTGCGGAATTTATTAAAAGAAAAAGAGGGTGAAATAAATAATTTTGATCAAAGCGTATCAGGATACAAAACAACCATAGATGATTTAAATGCTGCTATAAATTCCAGGCATAATGATATTGATTCTTTAACTGAGGAGAAGAACAAATTACAAGAGCTTGTTGAAAATCTTAAATCATATAATTCAGAATTATCGGATAAAAACAAGGAACTTGAAAACCGAATCGATAAAGTCCTGCATGAAATAAATACTCTTAAAGAAGCTACATCTGAAATTGAATCACAAAAAACCCGTATGGAATCAGAATTACAAAAATTTGATTCCTCATTGGAATTAAAAGATAATGAATTAAAAGAAAAGGAAAATAAGCTCAATGAGCTCGAAAATATTATCAGCCAAATAAAAAATGATTCGGTAAATGAATCTGAATTTGAAAAATTAAAAGCCGAAATGGATGTGCTCTCTTTAGACTTATCATCAATCAATAATACAAATAATGAATTAAACAAAGAAAAAGAATCTCTCACTAAAAAAATGCAGGATTTGGAATCATTAAAGAGAGAGAAGGATATCCATATTATTGATTTACAGGGTGAAATTAAAAAGACCTCAAAACAACTTAAAGAGAAATTGTTTAATGAAGAGCAGCTTTCCAGTATAATTGAAAACCAGGCTCAAAAAATAGTCGATCTTGAATCAAAGATTGCTTCATTTTCCCATCCGGAATCTCCGGTGAAATTACCAAAAGAAGATGTGGAAATAAATACAGAGATACCTGAAAAACCGGAAATGATACAAGAAACTGTTTCGATCGAAAAAGATATAGAAAAGGAAGTAGTTGAGGAAAAAACAGAAGCGAAAAATCAGGAAATTGAGGAGACACCTCTATCCTCAGAAGAAAATAACAGTAATGAAATAAAAATTAATGATGATGTTGTTTTGAAATGCGAACCTATTTTATCCGAAGCAGTTAATACTTTTAGTGAAAACGGAACCTTTGAACATCTTCAATACGGTAAAATAAGTGTTATAGAAATTAATATATCCAGGGCAACACTTGAAATTGCAGCTTCGCTCCGACACTTCCTGGAAAGGATAGTCAGTGAAAAATATAATAAAATTGTCGTGGATATGACAAATTGCGATTTTGTTGATTCAACTATTTTGGGTGTTCTTGTAAGTACATTGAAAAAAGCAAGGGGAGTAAACGGCGATTTAAAAATTGTTTGGTGCGACCAGGAAGAAACTTCAATGTTCTACGTAACTAGAATGGATAAAGTATTCATGATTTTTGATAACCTGAACAATGCAGTAAAAAGTTATTTTTAAATACGATAAGACTAACTCATAGGTATCTTAATTCTTTCTTTCAAACTTTTAACTGCTGAATCTGTTCCAAATATAATTAACTGATCTTTTGCTTCAAGAACCATCTCTGGTTGCGGAATCACAAGATGGTGTTCTCTCAGAACACCGGCAATTTCCCAATTTTTATCATCTTTATGTAAGCAAAAGTCTTCTATTTTTGTTCCAACACAAGAATTTTTTTTATCTAAAATGCCAATAAAAAGTTTTTTATGATCAGGCATATCTAGCGGTATACCTGATTTCAATAATGAAATGAAATTCAGACGTCCGACATCCACATCTTTAAATGAATGTTTGTCCGATATAAGCCGCACAACTGTCCTTAAATGACTTACCATATGTACTGGAGAATCTATAATAGATTTGACCTGAGCTTCATACAGGCTCTTATACTTTAATTTCCGTGAAAGCTGGGCTTGAATTAAAAAAGCTAGTATAACTGAGAGAGCAGCAGGAACAAGTAATTTATATCCTCCAGTCATTTCAGTGACCATCAATAGAGTAGCAATCGGGACTCTGGCAGCACTACCAAAAACAGCAGCCATTCCAACAATAGTAAATGAGGCGGAAGGCTGATGAAAAACTGCGGCAAAAAATCCACCTAACATTGCTCCAACATAAAGAGTTGGAGCAAAAACTCCGCCTGATCCTCCGGATGAAACAGTGAGAGCGAAAGCCAGGATTTTCATGAAAATTAAAATTAACATTAAAGACATTATAAGCTGACCATTTATAGCCTTTTCGATCCAGCCATATCCTCCCCCAAGCACCTGTGGATATGCCAAGGCAATAAGCCCTACACCCAAAGCTCCTATTGCAGGTTTAAAGTGCGGTTTAATTGGAATTTTATGGAATAGATCTCTCAATCCATAAAAAATAACAGGAATAAAAGTACTTATAATTCCGCTGCCAATTCCTAATAATATAAACCAGAAATAATCCATTGTTTTACTGATTTCAATATTGGCAGGGATTTGAAAAAGCGGTTTCCAACCTACAAAAATTCCGTTTATGGCGTAAGCTACAATTGATGCAAGCATAGTATATATTAATGCTGATGCTTCAAATTCCATATCACGGTATAAAACTTCAATAGCAAAAATAGCAGTTCCAATCGGGGATCTGAAAATTGCAGACAAACCTGCTGCCATTCCAATTAAAATCAGCATTCTCCTGTAGTCATCAGGTTTCTTCATAATTGTGGCATAAATTGAACCTATTCCCGCACTAAATAAAGCAGTTGGACCTTCTTTACCGGCAGAACCTCCGGTTCCAATAGTAATAGCAGAAGCAAGAATTTTAATTGGTGTAACTCTTTTTCTAATTTTTCCATCATTCTGATGAAAAGCTTTGACAACAGTATCGGTACCGTGACCTTCAGCCTCGGGGGCCCAAGTATATACCAAAAATCCGGATATTATGCCGCCTACAATTATAACCAAAGGAACAAAATACAATCCATGAGAACCTATTACTCCGGATACAGCGCTGCCCGAACTTGTTGGTTCCGGGGGTACATACCCGCCAAACATTTCGAGAGAATATTTTTGAATTAAATTCAATAAAAAATTAAACAAACGTGCACCTAATGCTCCAACAATTCCCAGAATTATAGTATCTATCAAAAGAAAAGACTGTCTACTCATTAAATTAGGGATTAAATACAGTTTGGATAAAATTTTTTTTATGGTTTTCAATTCTGGTATTACCTATTTTTTATTCTGATCGTATAATAGTTAATAACCCTTTTGATCCTCAGCATTTTTCTTTAATAATTTGTTATTAAATCCGGCTTTGCAGTATTTACATATGTCATGTTATTAAGGAACCGATTAGTAAATTTAATCAAGCAATATTCTAACAACCTGAACTCCTTCTTTCACTTCAATATCAATAATTTTTGGTTCAGTATTTTTAGGAATAATGCTTACCCTACCTCCTTTTTCATGGTAAGCCTCCTTAACATTCTTAATATCGGTAAGCCTGCCATCCAAACGAAGGTGCATCATTAGATCATTTTTACTTATTTGATTTTTTTTCATTTGCTCAGGCAGAATTTTACCATCCTTAACAATTAAACTTGATTTTCCCTTAATAATTAGGCTGATTCTTTCAGAATAAAGAGATAAAATTGCAAAAACCCAATGCATCACTACCAAGATTATAATTGCAGCGATAGTTGGAAATAATTTGGCAGTACCATTTATAGCACGGCTTATAACTGATCCGATAATTATTCCAAGAACAATATCAAATGCAGCACTTTTCCCCAAAAATCTTTTATCACCAAAACGGAGAATTATTAAGGCTATCAAATACAGTATTGCAGCTAATAAACATGTTTGTATAATTTCAGATGTTAATCCAAGCTGGGAAAATAAAGCAATAATCTTACTCATTTTATAAGACCTTTATTTTATTTATAAAACCTCAAATATATATCAGGGAATTATAAACTATTCCCTTTATTATAATTTTAATTAGATTTGATTTTATTTTTGATTACATTTATTAATCCACCCGACAAAACCATTTCTGTTTGTCTTTCAGTTAATGAATGTTCCACTTCAAATTTTAAATTTTTTGTTTTGTTTACCACTTCCAATTTTTTATTTTCCTGAAGCTTATTTAAGCCGGAGATAGAAAGGATATTTCCCGGTTCAATATTTTGATAATCAACTTTATTTACGAATGTAAAAGGAAGGATTCCAAAGTTAACTAAATTCTGCCGATGTATTCTTGCAAAGCTTTTTGCGATAACAGCCTTAAGACCCAAAAATCTCGGTGCAATTGCGGCATGTTCCCTGCTCGATCCCTGTCCGTAATTTTCTCCACCGATTACAAAGAAACCATTTTCTTTATGTTTAATTGCTCGATCGTAAAAATCATTTTCTATCTGGCTGAATACAAATTTGCTGATTTCGGGAATATTGCTTCTGAATGGCAAAACCTTTGCTCCGGCAGGCATAATTTCATCAGTTGAAATGTCATCACCTACTTTTAATATAACAGGAATTTCAATTGTATTCGGAAGAGAGTCAAAATCAGGTAAAGCAGCTATGTTTGGTCCTTTAACTAATTCTATATCTTTTCCATCATCGGGAGGTTTTAACAACATTTTCGTATTAAGGATAATTTCATCAGGTTCGTCAAATTCAGGATATTTCATATTTATATGTCTAGGATCAGTAATTTTACCGGTCAAAGCAGAAGCAGCGGCAGTTTCCGGGCTGCATAAATAGACCTGATCTTCTTTTGTTCCAGACCGCCCGGGGAAGTTTCGTGGAACTGTTCTCAAGCTAATTCTTCCTGTTGCCGGTGCTTGTCCCATCCCAATGCATCCGTTGCAACCGGCTTGATGTATTCTTGCACCCGAATGTACAAGCTTCTGCAATAGTCCTAGAGAAATAAGATTTTCAAGAATCTGGCGGGAAGTAGGATTCACATCGAATGATACCTGATCATTAACCTGCTTACCTTCAACAATCAAGGCAGAAATAGCAAAATCTCGTAATCCGGGATTAGCTGAAGAACCAATATAAGTTTGATAAATTTTCTTACCTTCAACTTCTTTAACGGGAACTACTTTACCGGGACTGCTCGGCAATGCAATTAATGGCTCAAGTTCAGAAAGATTTATTTTTTCATATTCATCATACTCAGCGTTTTTATCAGCTATTATTTCTTTCCAAACAGCTTCACGACCCTGTTTCCTTAAGAATTTTTTCACTTCATCATCAGATGGAAAGACAGAAGTAGTAGCTCCGAGCTCAGCACCCATATTTGCAATAACATGTCTATCCATAGCTGAAAGAGATTTTAATCCCAAACCAAAATATTCAACAATTTTTCCTACACCTCCATCAACATTCCGTCTTCTCAGCATCTCCAAGATGATATCTTTTGCACTAACCCAATCAGGCAGCTTACCTCTAATTTCAACTCCTAATATTTTCGGCATCTTTATATAGAAAGGTTCGCCGGCTATTGCTAGTGCAACTTCCAGACCGCCGGCTCCAATGGCAAGCATTCCTAATGAACCGGCAGCAGGAGTATGACTATCTGACCCCAATAAAGTCTTACCGGGAATTCCGAATCTTTCCATATGAACCGGGTGGCTTACTCCATTCCCGGGCCTGCTGTACCAGATCCCGAATTTCTGACATGCACTTCTTAAAAATAAATGATCGTCTGCATTTTTAAAATCTTCCTGGATTAAATTATGGTCAACATACTGAGCAGATAACTCAGTTTTAGCTTTATCTAAACCCATAGCTTCCAGCTCGAGCATAACTAAAGTGCCCGTCGCGTCCTGAGTTAAAGTCTGGTCGATCTTTAATCCAATCTCTTCACCAACATTCATATTCCCGGATATAAGATGAGCTTCAATAAGTTTTTGGGCTACATTTTTAGCCATAAAACCTCCAACTGATTTTTATCTAAATATCTATTAACGGTTTATAATAAAAAAAAATATTGATACTTGGTGTAATGTAAGTTATAAGAGGTGTTCTAAAATCTGAAACCCAGGCCCGGTGCCCATATAGTAGATAATCCTAATAACATTTTACCATCATTATTAATAACACACCATAAACCAGGAGAAAGCGGACCGATTTTTATTAAACCCGGGTATATATTTATCCCAGAATTGTCAATAGGTAAAAATTTCTAATGACCGCCATTAGAAAAATAAAGAGCTAAAATGTTTATAATCAATAAGTTAAGTTATACTCGACTATCAAAGTAATAACAACTATCTCTGTAAGAAAAACAGACAAAACAAAATGGAACTAAAAATAGAGTTTACCGGCAAAGAAATTACACCTTGCGGAATTTGGTCTAATACAAATCTCTTCAACTGGCCGTTTGTTGTATCAAAAGAAAGTTCCTAATGACAAATCTGGGTTTATATCAATTTTGTAATCGGTTAAACCACTTAATGTTATTGAAGACATTAAAGAATTCTGGACATCATAGAAGAGGCCGATGTTCCAGGTTAAATCAGCAGTTTTTTTATCGGTATTTTGATTTACAACAATCAGTTCTTTATTTCGCAATCCGGCACCAAATGATATAAATCTATCTCCGATAAATTTATATGAAACTCCTAATAAACCATTCATTCCAAAATAATAAAAGACATGAAAAGTACTTGAAAAAGGCAGTTTCCATTTTATTGAGAAATATTGGCCATTATTCTGCAATGAGAAATCATTGATCAGAAAAGAAGCCTGAAGGGACCAGTCCGATAAATTAAGTACTTCACTAAAAAACTTTCGAACTGATTTAAAGCTGAAAAGAATAATGCCGCCGGTATCAAAAAAATATATATCAGCAATGGGATCAACATTATTCCCCATATAAGAATCGTTCTCAACTATTTCATTTAATAAATGGTAAGCAACCATTGTTGAAAGCGACATTAAAACCGGAGAGGGATAATTATGAAATTCGTACCATTCTTTCATCGAGATAAATGTCATACCTCCGCCAATAAGATGCAGCTGATAATTAGGCCACCATTGGGCGCCTTTCTTCGTTATGTTTATCGGGAGTAATTCATCGCTTACAAATTTGTTCCAACCGTAACTTCTTATTGCAACAAAAGGATTTCCCAAATTTCTCAATACGTTATTTGTTCCCTCTTTATAATGAATTTTATCAATCTTCCTAACATGATTTTGCAATTGAATTATATCAAAACTGCCATTTAAAATTAAATTTAATGGATTATATTCGGCTTCACTTCCGAAATTTCGTCCTTTATAAAAATATTGTTTTTGAGCCAATAATTTTTTTGAAGGAAATAATATTATCAAAATGAAGAGAAAAAAATATTTCATTAAATAATGAATAAACCTGGAAAAAATTCAAATAAAATTATGCGTTGAGAAAAGATTTATAGTTTTATATTTATAAGCTAGGTCATTCTGGATTGATCCCCTAAAATTAGTATATTCTCTCCCCCGTCGAAGAATTCTTTTATAATAAAATATGTCCCAAAAATACTAATATTTTTGGGACATTATCAACATAATTTTATTTAGCTGATTCGAGAGTATATGCACCGCTCATAATTTTCCACTTGCCGTCTTCTTTTACTAAGGTTAAATAACCGTGCTGTTTTAATCTTGCATCTTTAACCTCAATTTTAGCCATTGCCGTATTATCATTAACATCAACCGAATTTATATTAAGCTGGCGTTCCCAGCCGCCTGTTTGTCCTTTTTTCACTCTTTCAAGAAACTGATCATTGGTCATCTGGGATGCTTTATTGGTAATTGCATTATAGTTAAAGTAATTACCTTCCGGATATAATATTTTTTCCAGCATATCTGTATTCTGACTATCTGTTCCCTTAACGTAATCCTGAATAACCTGTTTTACAGCCTCAACATCTGCAGGATTATTCGAATTCATAGCATAAGCTGCAGGCAGCAGTACAAGCATCGTTAAACCAAGTATTAAACTTAAAACCTTCATTTTAGACCTCATTTTATTTTAAATTAAAATAGTGACTTGTTTCAGAAAACAATTGGGTTTAAAATAATTATTCTGATTATCCGATAGAGAAAATTATTAATAACGGTTATAGAAATACATGAATGGTTCAATAGATAAATGGATTTAACGGTTCTTAGAAGCCGGATTATTCCGGGTTATTTTAACAGAAAACAGAGGATATTTCATGTGATTTTCGTCTTAGAATTTATTTTTTTTCATTTTTAATAACTCAATTTATCTCATAACTCATTAAATTTTCAGGTGTTCTTTTTTAATTTTTTTAATTACCAGTCAACTATGAAAAAACTGAAAATTAATTTATTAATATCATTAATACTGGGATTTATCTCTCTTGCAATATTGATTTTAGACTTCATTTTTTTTCAAGATGTTTCTCTTGGCAGCGGGAATATCGGTTTTGAGCTTAAATTTATAGACTATAGCTTTTTTGTTTATTTAATTTTTATTATTTCAATATTTTCAACAATTTTTCAGACTTTTATTTTCTTAAATAAAAAAATTTCCAAGGCACGCTAAATCTTATTTGGTATACCACTTAAGATTAGCAGTTTGAATTTTAAGACTATTAAAAGTAAAATCATAAAAAAGAAAGGAAATAAGTTATGAGCGCAAAAAAAATTTTATTCCTGGTTGGTGATTTTGCTGAGGACTATGAGACAATGGTTCCTTTTCAGGCTTTACAAATGGTGGGCCACACGGTACACGCAGTTTGCCCGGACAAAAAAGCAGGCGGTAAAATTAAAACGGCAATTCATGATTTTGAAGGAGATCAAACCTATTCTGAAAAACCGGGTCATAATTTTACCTTAAATGCAACCTTCGATGATATTGACGAAACAACTTACGATGCTCTTATGATTACAGGCGGCAGATCACCTGAGTATTTAAGGCTGAATCCTAAAATAATTAAAATTGTGCAGCATTTTTCAAATTCAGGAAAACCAATTGCAGCAATCTGCCATGGACCTCAAATCCTGGCCGCAGCAAATGTTATAAAAGGGAAACGAGTTTCGTCTTATCCTGCCTGTTCGGCAGAGGTTAAGCTTGCTGGAGGAGAATATGCAGATATTCCAATCGATGGCGCGGCGGTAGACGGAAATCTTGTAACCGCTCCGGCGTGGCCTGCTCATCAGAATTGGCTGGCAGAATTTCTGAAAGTATTGGGTACTAAAATAGTTTTGTAAATACTTAATCAGAAAAAAAACATCAGCTATTTTTAAATCACGGTGTTTTTGGTATTTCTTATTGAGCAGATTTTGGAGTTTATCCTGTATAATCCCGGATTAACTTAAAAGATAAAACTATGCCTACTCAATCTTTTTAACCAGACCGCCCCAACGGCTGTCTATTTTAAATCCAAATTTTTCAAAAAAACTGTTCAGATAGAAATATGTAATTAAAGTTTTAATTCCATCGGATCGAAGTCTCTTATAAAAATCTTCCAGCAGTTTTCTGCTTAGATCTTTTTTCCTGTATGGTTTGGCAATATCGATTCCTTCAAGCTGAGCTATATTCATATACTGAATTTTATAACATAATCCGCCGGCTATTGTTTCTTCATCCTCATCATCAGTGATAATTAAATATTTTAAATTGGGATCAATTTTAATCGGATAATTATCAAGTATAAATATTTTATGAAGGTTTGCTATTTCAAATGCAGATATTGGTTTTCTTATAGTATAATTAAATCCGAAAGCATCGATGATTTTTGTTTTTAGAAAGATCTCTTTTTCTTCAGATTCCTCTTCGGTCATCAATTCGAAATTCTGGTTAATTGAAGGATAAATTATATTATTCAGTACTCTTTTATCAATTTCATCTTTTAATTCCTCCTGGAGTTCTGCAAGTTCAATTCTGCTGGAAGCAGGTTCTTCAGGATATTTGAATAATGAGTTAATTAATTTTGTAAACAGGAACCATATTTCTCTTGATGAATCGGAATAGTAAGTTTTACTATAAAATATATACTTATAGATTTCAGGATATTTATCAATTCTATAAAGAGAATACAGGTTATTTACAAAGACTTCTTTTGCATCTTTTGGAGGGGAAGGATTTTCTTCAATCCAATCAGTATAATTTTTAATTGCACTTAATATGTAAGAATCAATATAAGGATAATCAACAATCTCTTTTAAATAACGTTCAAGTTCATCTGAAAAATATTTTTTTATTTCATCCGATTTTTTTCCGGAAAAAATTGCTAAAATATCTTTTAGCTTCAGCAATCCTTCATCCCTTCCCAGCGCTTCAAGGCAACCATCAAATAACCAGCTGATTTTTATATTATCTCTTGAAGAGGGATAATGCGCATATGTCTGTAAATAAAAATTATTATAGAGACGACGAAGAAATTCTGCAAAACTGTTATACGGATACCATCCTGCAATTGAGAATATCAGCGAACCTTTCTTAAAATGTGATTCGGGCACTACGGCATTCGACGGTGAAAAATTCCCCGGCATAACACGGTAATCACTATTTTTTAAAACCCTGAAGTAAGATGCCATACCTCTTGTAAAAAGAAGTTTTAATTCGAATTCATAATTCTTTTTACCGATAAAAGAATGACTGGAATTCAGCATTCGAATTCTTTCCCACACCGATAAGTCATTTACAAATTCAAATGATACCACACCCAGTTTTGAACGAAAATTTCCGAATTTCGGAAGTACGGAAATCCCTTCGAAAGTGCTGGAAATTTTTATCATCAGATAAATTGTTTCCAGAACTTCTTTCCTTGTAATATCCGGTTTAATCAAAATTACAAAATCATAGTGTTTATAATTTTTTGTATTCACGCTGACTCTGTAAAGATATCTGCCCGAAGCTGCTGATATTGTTGAAATAAAAATTCCATCCCGGCTTACATCTTTTAAGTCAAAATAATTCTGACTAAATATCAGCATGAATGCTTCTTTCAAAAACGTAGAACGGTAAAATATTTTCTCAATCCTTTTCTGTTCATCTTTGGGAATGGTATCCTGAAAAGTAACTTTTTCCTTCCAGTTCTTGACCGATTCTTCATACTGACTCAGACTAAATCTTGCTTCAAACCATTTTGCCAATCTTTTAAATAATTCCTGTGCATATTGTGACAGAACAGGCTCATCTGTATAAAGGATCCAGATAATCAATTCCTCCCGAACTGCACTATAAGAAGAAGGATTTTTATGTACGAAATAAACAAGAAGATCAAATATCCTTTTAAATTGTTCTCTTGTATTTTGATTAGCCGGCCAGGTTAAACCCTTTCTGTAAGCTACCAGCCGTTTTCTGAAGGCGTTAAGATTAAAGCCTTCAATATTATCCCGGAATATATTTTCAATTACTTTCTTATTAAGGAACGGCAAACCCGAATTAATAAATGCAGGTAAATACCTGTTATAATCGATGTCCGGTTTAGTAAATAGAAGGATTTTATAAGCTCTGCTTCTTACGTTAAAATCCGGATGAGTTGAAAGTGCCTCAAGCCTTCTATTAATCAGGTTCTTTATCCTGTGCTCACCTGTTTGCAGGAGATTTTCTATTTTATCGAGTGAGGATAGAATTTCCTGCTCATTTCCGTAAAGTGAATTTACAATTAAATTATTTATATCCTTTAACTTTGGGTTGATTTTTTCATTATACCATGGACTGTTTATACTTAAATTCTTATGAGGATGTACAAATATCTGAGAAGATATTCCCTGAAAATCAGCTTCCCATTCCTCTTTGCAGAAAAAGAATTCTATTAACTCAATATTACCAAGCCAGAGAATAGGCTGTAATATAAAAATACCGAGATCAATTTCATTTCTTCTTACCACATAATCGAAATTTCCTATCCTGATTTTATTAAAATTTATTTTTTTAATAGTTAGCCGAGCGCCGTTTTCCTTGTTTTTTATATAGTTAGGTGAACAAATGATATCATTTTCAGTTATTCCGATATCCTTAAGTGCCCAAATAGGAATTAATATTTTTAGCTCAAAACAGCTAAATTCAATATTAGCTTTTTTATAAAGTTCATCAATTATGCTCTTAAAATTGTTTTCGATAATTTTTCTTTTAAATGTTCCTTTTGATGTTAACTCCCCTTTTTGCTCATCAAAATTTCTTTCCAGGATAATAAATTTTACTATTCGTTCAAACGGACTCAAATTTCTATTTACTTCAGAAATAAGAGTGCCGAAATAACTTTTTAATTTATGCTGGGTTTCTGCTCTCTGAACAAATGGTTCATTAAAATCTGGGACAATAAGAAGTGTGTTGTATGGTTTTCTATCACCAACAAGGAAAGCTTTTTTCAAACCGGGTATATTTTCAAATTTCTTTTCGATAAAAGCAGGAGCAATTGTCTGACCTTTACTATTTTTATATATGTCTTTTATTCTGTCAATAATAAACAGATAACCATTCTGATCCCGGGTAAATAAATCTCCTGTTTTCATCCAGTATTCACCTGATTGGGTCTTATTCAAATCATCATAATATTTTGCAATATAAGGACCAGCCACCTGCAGTTCGCCTTCATCACTAAATCTCACTTTAATACCGGGCAAGGGGATTCCGACAGAATTTTTAATATATTCTCCCGGCGGTGTCATGCTGATTCCGCCTGTGCCTTCTGTCATTCCAAAACCGCTACATAAATCTATAGAATTTGAATTAAAGAACCGGAACACTTTAGATTCAAGATAACCTGCAGCAGAAATTCCCCATTTAAGATTGCCTCCGGTTAGATCCTTTAGAATAATTTGCTTATTAACTTTATCATTGGAAATTTCTTTTCTCTCAATAACAGAGTCATAAATTTGTTTCCATCGAAGCGGTATACTTACAAGTCCGGTTGGTTTAATCTTCTGCAATAATTGGATTAATGAATCAATATCGCTCTTCCCGGCAAATACGTAGTTACCTCCCCAATAAATCATTCCCATCATTTCGAAATATCTGCCGAATGTATGAAATAACGGAAGATAGCTCAATAGTATTTCATTATTTCCGACTTCAGGAAATACTGCACCTCTTGCGAATCTTTTTGTAATCAAATTAAAATTAGTAAATGCAACTCCTTTAGGTGTGCCGGTGCTGCCTGATGTAAACATTACTGTTGATATATCATGAAGATCGAAATGTTTCCTTTCTTTTAAGATATTATGAATTTCTTTATCATTTACAGAAGAAAGAAAATTTTCAAATTTATAAACTCCATCATCCTTATCCTCCTGAGAAGGAGTATTTTCCACATAAAGGATGGTAAAGTTTAAATTAATTTTCTGACGCACATTTTTTAATAATTCAACTCTCGAAGGTGTATCGGTAACAACTATATTAAACTTCAGTAAATCAAAGATATAACACAGATTATCCAGTCCGAAGTGGATATTTAGAGGAGAAATAAAAATGTCATAAGACAGAGATGCAATATCGCATAATGCACCTTCAATACAATTATCGAGATACAAAGCTACAACAGGTTTTTGCTTTGCATACTTTATAAAGGAAGTAGCGATTCTTGAAATTTTATCAAAGACTAAGCTATAACTGTAATCATTTCTGACATTACCTTCCAGTACAGAGAATAATGGTTTTTCCGGGTGTTCATCAGTACGCTGGTTTATCATCTCAAGAAGCGAATAACCGGATATTTTAATAATCTTAAATGAAGTATCAGCCCATCTATATTGTTCTTCCTTACTTTTCAAATTCTTTAAGAAAAAAGGAAACCGGGTAAGGTTAAGGTATTTATACCAAATACTTTTAGATATCGAGTTCGGATGATTTTTTAGTAACCCCTCAACATAAATTAATAATTCACCTGAATTATACAGCTCACCGTTATTTAAAAAATTCTCAAAATCGTTAAGTTTCTTTTCAAATTCATCTTCGATAATTTTTTTCATAATTAATCTCCCATACAAAAATACTAAAAGAAGTAAACCGGTTAAACAAATATATTATCTTAAATAGCTAAGTGTTGTTCATAAAAAGACAATTAAAAAATAAATATGAGAATTAATTTCCCGATGTTCCCGATGATAAAATATTTATCAAACTGAGACAAGATATAATGAAAAAAAAGCTAATTTCAGCTCAATTTTCCACAAAATCGAAAAGGAATGAAAGTTGTATATAATCATTAACAATAAATTACTGATGTACTTAATCTTAATTAAGAGGAAAAAAGATGGAAGATTTTGAAAAAATAATTGAGAATGATATAGTTATTGAAACTATTAATCTTGTACGGTCTACTTATAAAGAAGCCGGAGAGTTAAAGAAAATTCTTGAGGATGATATTGAGAAAGGTTATCAAAAAATAATTATCGATTTAAGCGAGTGTGACTTTATCGATTCAACATTCCTTGGTGTTCTGGTATACAGCCTTAAGAAAATTGCTTCCATCGGAGGTGAAATTAAAATTGTAAAATCAGATTCCATCCTAAAGACACTTATGGCCAGACTAGGTACTCTGGATATTTTTAATGTTTATGATACAATTGAAGATGCCGTACGCAGTTTTGAATACAATGAAATTTCTAATCATTATATGGGCAAAAGTTATTATCAGACTAACCAATAAGGAGCCGGGATATTTAATTTTTTTTAATTTATGATCTATCATTAAATTTTAAATTAATTTTATACGAGTAGAATTCTTCTTCGAATTTTAATTTTTAGAATATAATCTTAATGGTTATCGGTCTCTGTCCTGCATTGAATGTTTTAATGCCTGCCACTTAACATTTGATATACATCAAACTTATTAAATACAATTAATAATAAATTTAGCCTGCTTGTAAATAATTTTTGTAATGATTTTGAAAACTAATTAATGTTCCGTAAAGTAATATTCTTTGTTGTTCAGATTTTAATCTTATTTATTGCACCCCTTAACTTTTCTCAAACGAATTCACAAAATGATTCTTTACTGCAAAAAGCAACGCTTGAAAATTGTGTTGAATATGCATTAAAATATCAACCTTTAATTAGGCAATCGTTAATTGATGAAAACATAACCAACCAGGAAATCAAGAGTAAAATTGCAGAGTGGTTTCCTCAGTTAAACTTTAACTTTAATTATCAGCATAATTATAAGCTTCAGACATCTGTTATTCAGGGTAACGCTGTACATTTTGGTGTAATAAATACTTCAAGTGCTCAGTTTTCATTAAACCAGACTATTTTCAACAGGGATGTACTTTTAGCAAGTTCTACTGCAGGTGATGTGCAAGAGCAAGCCGAACAGTCTACTGCTGAAAATAAAATAAACGTAGTAGTAGATGTTAGTAAAGCTTTTTATGCAGCATTGCTTGCACAAAATCAAATTGACCTTGTTAATGAAGATATAACCAGATTAAAACAAAGTGAAAAAGATACTTATAGTCAATACAAGAGCGGTGTTGTAGATAAAACTGACTATATGAGAGCTACTGTTGCTTTAAATAATGCGTTGGCAGAGCAAAAACAGGATGAAGAGATGCTAAAGACAAGCTATGCATATTTAAAGCAACAGATGGGTTATCCTACAAATGAGAAATTGTTATTGGACTATGATACAACCAAAATGGAAGAAGATATTTTAATTGATACAACAAACACAATAGTTTTTAACAACAGGATTGAATTTCAGCTGCTTACGACAGATAAACGCTTGCAGGAAGCTAATCTGAATTACTATAAATGGAGTTTTATTCCTTCTTTATCGGCATTTGGAGAATACAATTTAAATTTTTTTGATGATAAACTATCCCAGCTTTATAAACAGGATTATCCAACTTCATATGTCGGTCTTCAATTATCATTTCCAATCTTTGAAGGGGGGAAAAGACTGCATGAAATTGAACAGGCAAAACTGGAACTTGAACGTTACAATTATGATTTTGAATCATTAAAAAATTCTATAAATACCGAGTACGTGCAAGCATTGTCAAGCTATAAAGGTAATTTGGCAAATTTTCTAATACAGAAAAAAAATCTAGGACTAGCTAAAGAGGTATACAATACAATAGAACTTCAGTATAAATCCGGAGTTAAAGCTTATTTAGACGTAATTACAGCAGAAACAGATTTAAGATTCAACCCAGGTTAATTATATAAATGCACTTTACCAGGTTTTAAGCAGCAAGCTGGACTTACAAAAAGCGTTAGGTAAAATAAAATATTAAGAGAATACAAATATGAAGAGAGTATTTATAATAACTTCTTTAATGCTTATTTCTATCTCAATTATTTCTTGCGGCGGAAATAATAAAAATCAGCCTCAATTTCCGCCCACACAGGTTTCTGCTTACACTGTTAAAGAAGGACAAACTTTTTATCATGTTGAATATCCTGCAACCGTTGTTGCATTAAACCAAATTGAGATAAGACCCGAGGTCTCAGGTTATTTAACAGATATCTACTTTAAAGATGGTCAGCATATAACCAAGGGTATGAAATTATATGCGATAGATCAGCAGCAGTATAAAGCAGCTTATGATGTTGCCAAGGCAAATTTGAATAAAGCCCAGCAGGATTATAACCGGTATAAAGAATTGGCAAAAAATAATGCAATCGCTACTCAGGTTTTAGAACATTCCCTGGCGGATTTAAGAGCAGCTGAAAGTAATCTGAATGAAGTAGAAACTAATCTTAAGAATTCAGTTATTAACGCTCCATTCGACGGAACTATCGGAATTTCGCAGGTAAAACTGGGTTCTGCTGTTACCGCGGGTCAAACTTTAATGAATACTTTATCTTCAGATAATCCTGTGGGAGTAGATTTTTCTGTTGATGAAAAAGAGATCGGTAAGTTCACTGCACTTTTACAAAAAAAGTATAATTCCGGTGATTCAACATTTACCCTCGGACTCCCTGACGGAACAATTTATCCATATCACGGTCATCTAATTCTTTTAGACAGAGCAGTTGATCCACAAACCGGCACAATAACAGCAAGATTAGAATTTCATAATAGAAATAATATGCTAAGACCCGGTTTAACCTGTAATGCTAGAGTATTAAATACTACATCACCAGGAAGCGTTCTTATTCCATATAAAGCAGCAATGGTTCAAATGGGAGAATATTTTGTTTTTGTTGTAAATGGTAAAAAAGTCTCGCAGACAAGGATTGAAACCGGTAGATCAATCAGAGATATGATTATTGTAACTAATGGTTTAAAACCCGGAGAACAAATTGTTACGGAAGGTGTGCAAAAATTGAGAGACAATTCACCGATTGTTTTAACAAATTCAAATAATAATTCTAAAGAAGAAAAGACAACGGAATAATACGGAAATAGGATCGAAATGATTGCAAATACTTTTATTAAAAGACCGGTAACCGCAATAGTAATTTCAATTGTTATTGTTTTGATTGGTGTGCTTGCTATTTTTAGTCTGCCCGTTGGACAATATCCTGATATTACTCCTCCCTCGGTAAGCATATCCGCAGCATTTACCGGAGCAGATGCAACAACCGTTGAGCAGACTGTTACTACTCCGATTGAAACACAGGTTAACGGAACCCCTGGAATGGCTTACATAACGAGTAATAGTACAAGCAGCGGCCAATCTTCTATAAATGTGGTCCTTGATCAAGGAACAGACCCTGACGTTGCAACGATGGATATTCAAAACCGGGTAGGAATTGCAACACCTCAATTGCCCGATTTAGTAAAAAGACTTGGTGTTATAACCAGGAAGCGGACTTCAAGTATATTAATGATTGTGGCTATTTATTCACCAAATCACACTCATGATATAAGCTTTCTTGACAACTATACAAATATTTTTGTAAAAGATGCCCTTTTAAGGGTTAACGGTGTTGGTGATATTTTTGTTCGTGCTGACGATTTTAGTATGCGTGTTTGGCTGAATCCAAATAAATTAGCACAGCTTGGCTTAACCACATCTGATGTAACCAATGCACTGGCAGGACAAAACCTGCAAGTCGCAGCCGGTACTGTCGGCGCCCCCCCTCAAAATAGCGATCAAACTTTTGAGTATACTGTTTTTACCAACAGTAAATTAAATTCGGTTGAGCAATTTGGGAATATAATAGTGCGTGTAAATCCGCAGGATGGTTCTGAAGTTCATTTAAAAGATGTAGCAACTATCCAGCTCGGTAAAGCAAGTTATGCAAGCAACTCATATATAGACGGTGAAAGATCCTCTTTCTTATTGATCTTTCAAGCACCTGGAAGTAATGCACTTGAGGTAGCGCAGGGTGTTTATGATAAAATGAAAGAGATAAAAAAATCTTTTCCGGAAGATGTTAATTATGGAGTACCTTTTGAAGCAGTTTCGGTAGTTCGGGAATCTATTGACGAGGTAGTAGTTACATTGCTTGAAGCACTGGGTTTGGTTGTGTTGGTAGTTTTCCTGTTTCTTCAAAACTGGCGGGCGACAATAATACCTATTTTAGCAATACCTGTTTCAATAATCGGGACGTTCGCTCTCTTCCTTCCTTTAGGCTATACGATCAATACATTAACCATGTTCGGATTTGTCCTGGCAATAGGAATTGTAGTTGATGATGCAATAATTGTCGTTGAAGCAGTTCAGCATCATATAGATGAAGAAAAGCTTAGCCCTAAAGAAGCAACAAAAGCAGCAATGAATGATATCTCCGGGCCCGTAATAGCAATTGCATTAATTTTGGCTTCTGTATTTATACCTGTCGGATTTATACCCGGCATAGTTGGAAAATTATACCAGCAGTTTGCAATTACAATAGCTGTATCTGTACTTATTTCTGCTTTTGTCGCACTTTCTTTAACTCCTGCTTTATGTTCACTTATCCTGCAGCCGACAAATTTTAATAAAACATCAAAAGGATTTAATAAATTCTTTTTCAAATTTAATGAATGGTTTAAGAAAACTACCAACAATTACTCAGAAGGAGTAAGAAAGAGTATCAGGATTGCTCCCTATTTCCTTATAGTACTAATTCTTGTTTATGCAGGTACAATATTACTGTTTATGAACAAACCCACTGCATTCATTCCGCAAGAAGATGAAGGAAGATTGTATATCACATATGAACTGCCTGAAGCTGCATCAACTACGAGATCTATAGATGTTTTAAAAAGAATGATGGCCATTTTGGAAAAAACACCAGGCATTGGCCATTTCGCAGCCATTAACGGATTAAATGTTGTTACCTTTGCAAGTAAATCAAACAGCGGAACTATTTTTACACAGCTAAAGCCATGGAATGAACGAACAAGTAAAGCACTACAACTAAATTCCATAATGGCTACTCTCAGACGAAAATTTTCAGTAATAAAAAGTGCAAATGTTATTGTAATTTCTCCGCCGGCAATTCCTGGTTTAGGACGAACCGGAGGTTTTAGCTTTGAATTAGAACAGCAGGAAAGCACAAATAATATTCAGCAATTTGCACAGGTAGTACAGAATTTTGTAATAGCTGCTAATAAAAAACCGGAACTATCAAATGTATTTTCCTTTTTTACTGCAAGCACACCAGCCTATCAGTTAAATGTAGACCGGGAAAAGTGCGCGCAGCTCGGTATTCCGGTCGCAGATGTATATAGCACTATACAAACTTTGCTTGGCAGCAGTTATGTAAATGATTTTACTATTTATGGGAGAGATTTTCATGTAGTTGCCCAGGCAGATACAAACTACCGTTCAACAATTCACGACCTGTCAAAATATTATGTAAGAAACACAACGGGAAAAATGATTCCTTTAAGCACTGTAATAAATTATAAGATTACGGAAAGTGCTCCTTTAATATCTCATTATAATTTATTCCGATCAACTGAAATAAATGGAAGTGCTGCACCCGGGTACAGCAGCGGTCAGGCTATAGAAGCATTAAGAGAAGTTGCAGCACAGGTTTTACCCGCAGGCTACGGATATGAATTTTCAGGTTTAAGCCGGGAAGAAATCAAATCAGGAAGCAGTACATTTATGATCTTTGGATTATCCCTTGTATTTGTGTTTCTTTTCTTATCAGCTTTATATGAAAGCTGGTCTGTACCGTTTGCGGTATTATTTGCCGTACCCATAGCCGCATTTGGTGCTATAGTGGCTCTTATACTGCAGCCACATTTGAGCGATAATGTTTATGCACAAATCGGTCTTGTTGCCCTAATTGGATTGGCCGCAAAGAATGCAATACTTATTGTAGAATTTGCAAAGACCAGAGTAGACGGTGGAATGCCGCTCTTAACTGCTACTCTGAATGCAGTAAGACTTCGTTTAAGACCTATTCTTATGACCTCAATGGCTTTTGTTTTTGGTGTATCACCTTTAATTTTTGCATCGGGAGCAGGAGCACAAGCCAGACAAACTATTGGCTGGACAGTAATCGGGGGTATGTTGGCAGCAACCATGCTGGCAATATTTATAGTCCCGGTTCTTTTTGTAACCATTACCAGGATTGCATATGGAAGAAAGAAGCTGGAAGATTTGGAAAGGAAAGGAATTGATGAGAATATACAGCCTGAATCCAGTTAATGGCAACAAACTATCCTAACAACCTTACAAAGTGAAACTTCAAAAAAGTTTAGTTATTACTTTTTTAAAAAAAGGAAATATTTATGAAAGAAAAATTTTTATACCTGGCAGTTCCGTTATTGATTCTATGGATTACCGGATGCAGTTCAAATAAAAATGGAAATGTTCCAAATACTCCGAAAGATACTGTTACAACAAATTACTTTGGAACATCTGCAGCAGATCCTTACAGATGGCTTGAAGACGGAACATCACCAAAAGTTAAACAATGGATTAATGAACAAAATAATTATGCTGAAAAAACCTTATCCGGTTTTCCGCAAAAAAAATCAATCGAAAGCAGAATAAAAACACTTGACGTAACCTCTGTTAACCAATTCGATCCCAAAGTAGTAAATGACCAACTCTTTTTTATGCAGTCAACACCACCGCAGGCTCAGCCAGTTATTGCTTTTAAGACATGGCCTAACGGGGAGACAAAAGTTCTGGTGGACCCTGGTCGGAAAGGAAAAGGAGTTGCAATTACCGGTTTCTGGCCTTCACCGAAAGGAAATTTTTTGGCATACGGATTAGCTGTTGGCGGGAATGAAGCTACTACAATACATATATTAAACGTTAAGACCGGTGAAAGTTTATCTGATAGTTTAATTAAATGCGGCGGAGGGGCTACGCCCACCGGAATGGTTTGGGATGCAAACGAAAAAGGTTTAACTTACGTTCGCTTACCAATGCCCGGTTCAGTTCCTGAATCGGAATCACAATTTTATGCAGCATTGTACCATCATTTTCTTAACAAACCTCAGAACGAAGATAAACTGGTTTTTGGGAAGGGATTATCAAAAGTTGCCGAATATACATTTATTCCTTCTTATGATGGAAAAGAAGCAGCCATGTTTGTTCACTTCGGAGATGGGAACCCTGATTATGTTTACTTAAGAAAAGGTATTGATAAATGGAACCAGGTTCTTGATACAAGTTCAAATGTACGTGTTGCATCCGAGACAAATGCAGGAGCTGCGTGGGATGGAGATTATAATCTCCTTGTCATTACATATAACAATACCCTAAGAGGAAAACTTCTATCGATTAGTTTAAAAGATAATCAAACTGATTTAGTTCCCCAGGAAGCTTGGGCTTTAAATTCAATTGCAACTGTTAAAGACGGTTTTTTACTTGTAAAAGTTAAAGGACCTGACTGGAAAGTAGACCACTATAATAACCAGGGCAAATTGATTAGAACAATCAACTTACCCAAAACAGGAATTGGTATTGGAACTATAGCATCTTCATCAAAATTAAATCAGGCAATAATAAGCTATTCCGGATGGATAATTCCCAATACCTGGGCTCAATACAATACCGAAACCGGCGATTTGCAAACTATTTTCAAAGTAAAACCATCTGCAGATTATTCTAAGGTTAAATATAATGTTATAGAAGCAACTTCAAAAGACGGGACAAAAATTCCCGTAACTATTTTAGCAATGGATAATATTACTCCTAATGGACAAAGACCAACTATTGTTTATGGTTACGGCGGTTTTGGAATTCCAACTAAACCACATTTCATTGGTCCGTATTTAGTATGGCTGGAAAACGGCGGTGTATTTGCTTATGCGAATATCCGCGGCGGAGGTGAATTTGGTGAGGGCTGGCATGAATCAGGTATGCTCGGAAATAAACAAAATGTTTTTGATGATATGTATGCTGCAGCCGAATCACTTGTAAAAAATAACTGGACCAATTCTCAACACCTGGGAATTATGGGAGGATCAAACGGTGGCCTATTAATGGGTGCTGAACTCACACAACATCCGGATGCATTCAAAGCAGTTGTCAGTTTTGTAGGAATTTATGATATGCTTCGGGCTGAGCTTTTCCCTAATGGACAGTATAACATAAGTGAATATGGTACTTCAACCAATAAAACTGATTTCAAATGGCTTTATGCTTATTCACCTTATCATAATGTCAAACCTAGCACTTCTTATCCGGCAACTTTGCTTGAAACAGGAATTAATGATCCCAGGGTTGCATCGTGGCAATCGCGTAAATTTGCTGCTGCTCTTCAGGCATCCAATACTTCAGATAACCCGATTATTCTTATAACCAGGATGAATGAAGGACATGGAGTCACTGCCTCATTCAGTCAACGCGTTGGAAATACTGCGGCCGCAATTACATTTTTCGCAAATGAGTTAGGATTAACCGTAAAATAATACTAAACCCGGTTTCTTTTCAGGAAACCGGGGACTTATTATTCAGCTAATATTTCCGGTTATTTTATAGTGTATTTCAGGTAAATCTTTCAGCACTTTTGCACTAAATTCCGGAGTTATATCTCTTTGCGGTTCAGCCAGCATTTCATAACCAACCATGAATTTTTTAATTGCAGCTGATCTTAAAAGCGGCGGATAAAAATGCATATGAAAGTGCCATTCTTTAGATTCTTTAGATTCTTTTTTGTTGACTGGAGACTGGTGCATTCCCGCTGAGTAAGGGAAAGAAGTTTCAAAAAGATTATCGTATTTAGTTGTTACTATTTTTAAAATATTCGCAAAATCTTTTATTTCACTTTTACTGAAATTTAAAATATTATCAATTTTTCTTCTGGAAATTATTAATATTTCATAAGGCCAAACTGCCCAGAAAGGAACCAGGGCAACAAAAGAATTATTTTTGTACACAATTCTTTCTCCCGATTTCAGTTCTAATTTCAAGTAATCACTTAACAAAGTAGATTTATTTTTTTTATAATATTTACTGAACTGCTTAAGTTCCTTAGTTATTTCCATGGGGATACTTTCCTGAGCCCAAATTTGTCCATGCGGATGAGGGTTGCTATTTCCCATTATTGAACCTTTATTTTCAAAAATCTGCACATAATTTATATAAGATAATGAGCAAAGCATTTTAAATTCATTGCACCATGTATCAATAACAACTTCTATATCGGATTCATTCATTTCAGCGAGGGTTAAATCATGACGGGGTGAAAAATTTATTACCCTGCAGATTCCTTTTTCACTTTTAGCTATAAGAAGATCTCTTTTATTGAGTTTGGAATCAGGAACATCTTCTAAAAGGGCAGAAAAATCATTAGTAAATACAAAAGTATTTTTATAATCAGGATTTACTTCTCCATTTGCACGTTTATTACCGGGACATAAATAACAATCCGGATCATACCGCGCCCGTGATACTAGATCCGGTTTTGAAACTTCTCCCTGCCATGGACGTTTAGTTCTATGCGGAGAAACTAATATCCATTCCCCTGTTAAAATATTTTTTCTGCGATGAGGCAGATCAAAATTAGACACCGGCATATTCCTAAACTTCAATTATTTTTGTACCGCTACTTATTTTGGTAATATATACATTAGCATTCAAACCAAAATTTTTCTTATACTCTTTAATTACTTTTTGACTAATTTCGTCGATCGAATGATTTTCAATCAAATTAATAGTGCAGCCTCCAAAACCTCCTCCCATCATCCTGGCACCATAAACATCTGGATTATCTTTAACCAGATCCACCAAGAAATCAAGTTCGATGCAGCTTACTTCATAATCTTTACTTAATCCTTCATGAGATTTGTACATAAAGGAACCGAAAGTTTTCAAATCATGTTCATATAAAACTTCACATGCTTTTAATAATCTTTGATTTTCCTCTATAACATATCTGCATCTTTTATAAACGATACTATCCATTTCCGGTTTGAATTCATCCAGCAGTTCTATCGAAACATCCCGTAAGCTTAATATTTCAGAATATTTTCTTTTAATTATATTTACCCCATCACTGCATTCCTGTCTCCTCTGGTTATATTCGGAAGATGCAAGTGAATGCGATACATTCGTATCAAATAAAACTATCGAGATATTTTTATAATTAAACGGGAAGTAATCTTTTTCCAAAGATCGGCAGTCAATCCGGAGAACATGTCCTTCTTTACCAAAAATATTAATAAATTGATCCATTATTCCGCATTTAACACCAACAAATTCATTTTCAGCCCTTTGCGCAATTTTCACAAGTGAAAGGTTATCAATTCCTAATTTAAAAATATAATTCAGCGCAAAAGCTAGACCAGCTTCGAGGGCAGCCGAGGATGATAGTCCTGCCCCAATCGGGATATCTCCTCCAAAGACGCAATTGAAGCCGTTAAAGATGTAACCAGCTTTTTTTAACTGATCGACAACTCCGAGCAAATAATTTGGCCACTGCTTATCAGATCTTTCTAAATCTTCCAGTGAACATTCAAATGACTCATTCAAATCGAATGCAAAAAATTTACAGTCATTATCATTCCTGGCACTGATTCCCAGGTAAATAGCTTTATCAATTGCAGCAGGTAAAACATATCCCATATTATAATCAGTGTGTTCACCGATTAAATTCACTCTTCCGGGAGTAAGAATCATGCAAGGATTCTCTTTAAATAAATCGACAAATTTCTCTTTTATCTTCTGGGCTAATATCATAAAAATCACACTGTTTGATTTCTTGTTTTTAAATAAATAAGTCCGCCAAAAACAATCATCACAGCCCCCCACCAGATATCAGGATGTGTATTTGCTAAAACTGTTTTAACTACAGGAGGACTTATTAAATTATATATTCCGCTAAGAAATATAATTCCTCCCATAACCATTAAAATCAGGCTTACAAAAAACCATATTGGCCGCATTTTCTTTTCAGACATGAGGTTTCCTTTTTAAATTTTTAATTACCAGAATAATAAATTTAAAACTACAAGAACAATAAATGAGATTATTGCATAAAATTCAGGACGCTTAATAAACGGTAAGTGTCTATCCAGCTTTTCTTCTGTTAGACCCTTTACAAGTCCAACCAACTCTTCTTTCGGTTTCTTTTTAGTAAAGAAACTTATAAGTACCGTAACGAAAGCACAGATTAGCCAGGCCCACCATGCTCTCCAGAAGTTAGCCGCCATATCGCTTTGAACATTTGACATAGTAATTATACTCTGGCTAAACCAGTTAAATTTAACTGCCAAATACATAGTGAATGATGAAGCCATTCCAGCAACCAATCCCCAGAATGCACCGTTAGGAGTTATCCACCAAATAAACATTCCCAGAAGCATTGTTGCAAATAAAGGCGCATTTACCCAGGAGAAAATCGCCTGCATGTAATCCATAATGCTTGGAAAACTTTTGGCCCAATAGGCAGTAACCAATGAGAGGGCAACACCAACATAAGTTGAAACTCGTCCCATCCAGAGAAGATTTGAATCCGAAGCATTTTTATTCAATACCGATTTGTAAATATCATATGTCCAAACTGTATTAAATGCACTGATATTTCCAGCCTGACCTGCCATAAACCCTGCGAGCAGTGCCGTCACTCCCAATCCAACTAAACCAGCCGGATAGTACCTGGCAATTAATAATGGAAGAGCTGAGTCATAATTAATATGCCCCCCATCATGAATTAATTTAAATCCGCTGTGAGGATCATTGGATAAGACTATCGCAATTAAACCTGCAAGTATAACTATGAATGGAAGAGCCATTTTAAAGAAAGAGGCAACAATCGGAGTTAGCCTGGCTGAACGCAAATTCTTTGCAGAAAATGCCCGTTGAATAACCAGAAAATCTGTAGTCCAATATCCGAATGAAAGTACAAAGCCGAGTCCAAGTACAATTCCCATCCAATTTATAAACATACCATTCTCTGTAGGATTACCTGAGGTTGACCAGAGAGTTGTGAAAGAGACATGTGAAAATTCATTTATACGGGCAACAATTTCATGCCAGCTGCCAATTTCAATAAAGCCTAAAATAGAAACCAGAAACAGACCGAACCAGATCATAAAAAATTGAATAATCTCAGTAAAAATAGCTGACATCAATCCGCTCATTCCGACATAAACTGCAACCGTAATTGCCGATACCCACATACTTATGTCCCAATGCCATCCAAGGAATGTGTGCAGAACCAGTGCCATAGCATAAAGATTTATTCCTGATACTAAGAGTGTCATTATTGCGAATGCAATACCATTTAATACCCTGGTTTTTTCATCAAACCGCAATTTTAAGTATCCAGGTACCGATTTGATTTTGCTGCTGTAATAAAAAGGCATCATATAGATACCGAGGAAAAGCATCGCAGGTATTGCACCAATCCAATAAAAATGAGCAACATACATTCCGTATTTAAAAGTATTTCCTGTCATCCCAAGAAGTTCGAGAGCTCCCAGATTTGCAGAAAGGAAAGCAAGACCTGCAACCCAGGATGAATTTTTTCGACCGGCAAGAAAAAAATCCTCTTCATTCTTAGTAAATTTCCTGAGATACCAGCCAATACCGAGAACAAAAGCAAAATAGACTAGGATAATAATCCAGTCTATAAAGGATAGTCCGATTGTCTGCATATATTTTCCCTTAATAAATGAAAAATTTAATATTTATTAAAACCGAAAAATGAGTTCAATTATATTTAGTTTATATTTTGTCAAACAAACAATTTAATTGCAATCGTTTGCATTAATTCTTAAAAATTTATGCCGAATTTCTTATGATTAGTTTTGTTTTGAGCACAATAGTCTTCTTGGTTTTCATAGTTTCTTCATTCTCAATCATTTCAATTAAAATTTCTGCGGCTTTCTTTCCCATTTCAAATGACGGTTGATCAACTGTAGTAATTGAAGGTTCAACAAGACTTGTTATTTTATTATTTGAGAAACCAACTATTGCTATATCTTCTGGAATTTTTAAGCCTGCTTCCTTTATCCTCTGAAAAGCCCCGATTGCAACCGGATCGTTAACCGCAAATATAGAATCGGGAGTAATATTTTCTTTTAGAAGTGCATCCATAGAATTATAACCATCTGACTCGTGCAAACCGCCAAAGCGGATCAGTTTATTATCAAAAGGAATGTTCGCTTTCTTTAATGCGTTTTTATATCCTTTTAGTCTTTGCTCACATATTTCCAATACCTTTGGTCCAGAAAAATGTGCGATTTTTTTATGTCCTGTTTCGATTAAATAACTAACTGCATTAAATGCACTTTTAATATCATCTATAATAACTTTATTTGCAGAAATATCACTGCAGGCTCTGTCAAAAAAAACCAGGGGTGTACCCGTATTTATTAATCGTTTAAAATGATCCCCATTCCTTGTATTCTGCGAAATAGAGACAATGAGTCCCGCCACTCTCTGCTGCATCAAAGCGTTGGTATTAACCACTTCCCTTTCATAACTTTCATTCGATTGACAAACTAAAATAATGTACCCGGAATGGTATGCAACTTCTTCAATTCCGCTAATCGCAGAAGAAAAAAAATCGTGCTTTATTTCAGGAACAATTACACCTATTACGTTTGATCTTTTATTTTTAAGACTTCTGGCAATCGGATTCGGAAAGTAATTAAGTTTTTTGGCAGTATTTTTAACTAAATCTTTGGTTTCCTTTTTTATATCCGGATGATCATTTAATGCACGGGATACTGTTGATGCGGAAATCTTTAACTTTTTAGCAATATCTATAATAGTTGTATTTTTCAAAAGTAAATCGTTCCCGCAAAGGATTGCAAAAATTCTGTACAAAAATAATATTTATTTCCCAATTTGGAAATTATTATTCGTACACATCCCTATTTAATGATTATTTTTTATAGGCTTTAAGAATATCATCAATCATTTTGTTTGATTCTTCATTGATGATTTGTCTTTTTGGATCTGCTTCGAACCACGCTAACGTTCTTTTTATTCCCTGGTTGAAAGGAATTATTGCATTATAATCGGGTACAAAGGTTTTGATCTTAGTGTTATCAAAAATTATACTATAAGATTTATCACCGAGCAACGAGCCGATTAAAGATTTTTCATGTTTTACAATAAAATCCGAAGATATGTGTACAATATTAGCTTCAGCTCCAACGGCTTCGGCCAATGCATTATAGATTTGATCCCAGGTTAAAACTTCATCGGAAGTAATATGGAAAGAATGACCTATCGACTGCTGATGACCAATAAGACCAACAAAACCCTTTGCAAAATCTTCGGCATGTGTTACAACCCATAGTGAAGTACCATCTCCATGAACAATTATTTCCTTTCCTTTTTTTATTCGGTCTACAATCGTGTATTCTGTCCAGCCGCCCATAATAACCGGAAGAACTGTATCATATGTTAGAGAAGGCCGTACTATCGTTACAGGAAAATTCTTGTTTTGATATTCATGATTTAATCTTTCTTCACATGCAATTTTATTTTGAGAGTAATCCCAATAAGGATTATAAAGTGGAGTTGATTCGGTAATAACAGGATATGAAGGAGGTTTCTGGTAAGCGGAAGCTGAACTTATGAAAATGTATTGTTTGGTTTTGTTACTGAATAAATCAATATCCCTTTCAATATCATTCACATTAAAAGCAATCCAATTTACTACAGCATCCCATTTATGATCTTTAAGAAGTGGAATAATTTGATCCGGTTTAGAAATATCACTATTAATAATTTGAACACCGGGAATATCAACATTTCTTACACCGCGGTTTAACAGGTATAATTCAATTCCTTTTTGAATACATAGCCTGCTTATATATGTACTAATGTTGCCTGTTCCGCCAATGAATAAGACCTTCATTAAATATTCCTTTCTTTGGTTTGAAACTAAAAATAAAAAAAATTATTTCTTTTCTTTAATAAATTGGATAAATAAGTAATATATTAATATTATTAAAGTTAATTTAACTAATTGATTAATCCAATTTGATTTATAAATGACAATGTATAAATATGATTTATAATCTATAACCTAAATGAGCAGGAAGAAAATTGTTAAAGAAATTTGATCAATCGATATCAGAAGGAATATTGTATACGGATCAGTATGAACTTGTAATGGCCCAGCTTTATTTCAAGCATGGACTGCATGAAACAAAAGTTCAGTTTGATCATTTTTTCAGAAGCTATCCTGACTATGGTACACATAAAGCCGGCTACTGCATTAATGCCGGATTAGAATGGTTAATCGATTGGATGCAGAATTCTTTTTTTGCAAATAAAGAAATAGAAATTTTAAGGAATCAAAAAACAGAAAACGGTAAAAATGTTTTTCATGATGATTTTCTTAACTGGCTGCAGAAGAACGGTGATTTTTCAAGCTTATCACTTAAAGCAATTCCTGAAGGAAGGGCAGTTCATCCGAATATCCCTTTAACCGTTGTTCAGGGACCTGTGGCGATAGCTCAAATCCTGGAGACTGCATTATTAAATCAGCTTAATTACCAAATACTGATTGCTACAAAAGCCTGCAGGGTAAAAGAAATGGGCAGAGGCGGACTTCTGATAGACTTTGGTGCCAGGAGAGGGCAGGATCGCGGCACTAATGCAGGCATCCGGGGTGCATTAATTGGCGGTGCGGATTTTTCCTCGAATGTGGGAATTTCCCACCTCCTTGGATTTCCTGCTAAAGGAACCCATGCGCATAGTATGGTTCAGCTATTTCTTACATTGGGAATGAGTGAATATGATGCCTTTGAAGCCTTTTCGGATTTATACCCGGATAATTGTATTCTTTTGGTAGATACTATTGATACTCTGGAGAGTGGAATTCCAAATGCTATCAAAGTCTTTGAAAGGATGAAGAAAAAAGGTCAAAAACCTATAGCGATCAGGCTGGATTCGGGTGATCTGGCTTATTTAAGTATCCAGGCTGCTAAAATGCTTGATTCTTCAGGTTTTAATGATGTTGGAATTGTACTTTCAAATGAATTGGATGAAATGAATATCTGGCAGATAATAACACAGATTTCCGAAGAAGCACCAAAGAACGGGATTGATGCTGACAAACTAATATCGAGATTAACTTATGGTGTAGGTACAAAATTAATTACATCTGCCGGAGCTGCTTCTTTAGGCGGTGTTTACAAGTTAGTTGCAGTTGAAAACAATGGAAACTGGAAACCTGCTATAAAAATTTCGGAAGCGAATGAAAAAATTCCAAATCCCGGTAATAAAAATGTCTGGCGGATTTATAATCACCGAACCAAAGCTACTGCTGATTTACTTACTCTTAATGATGAAAATCCTGCCGAAGACGAAAAAATCATTCTTCACCATCCCTATGATCAAAGTAAATTCAGAATAATAAATAAGGACCAGATATCAGAAGTTGAAAATCTTTTAGTTGATATTTTGCAGGACGGGGAGTTAGTTTACGAGTTCCCATCTATATCTGAATTGAGAGAAAAAAGGAAAAATGATCTAAGTAAACTTGATACAGGGGTAAAAAGATTAATTAATCCGCATCTATATCATGTATCGATTTCAAAAAAACTATGGGATTTAAAGCAGGAACTCATATCGGAAACAAAATTAAAATAACAATTTTTCTAATTTGATAATCGATTTAAATATTTTTTCCAAATAAGCTATATGAAGAAAGATATATTTCAAATTAAGGCCATTCACTTAATAACGGTAATTTCATAATAATAATTATGCTGATTAACAGATTATTAAACCGATCAAATAAATAAACCTGAGAATTAATATTTGATTTTTTAATATTGTTTCGATAATTACAGAGTTATATTACTCATAAAAAAAACCTTACAGGAGAGAAAAAATGACAAATAACAAATTTTTTATTCCAATTATCCTATTATTATTTCTGATTCCAGGGATTACTTTTTCACAGCAGGATATTAGTAATTCCTGGGAAGGTATCCTGGATGCCGGTTCAGGAAATCCTTTAAAAATAATTATTAATATTTCTAAGATAGAAGATGGAAAATTTAAAGCTTCACTTGACAGTCCCGATCAGGGTGCATTTGGAATTCCTGCCGGCGATATAATATTAAATAATGAAAAGCTCATAATTGCTGTCCCCTCAATTGGCGGAACTTATGAAGGAAATGTAGCTAGTAATTATTCCGAGATCAAAGGAGAATGGAAACAAAGCGGACAATCATTCCCTCTTACACTAACTCCGGTTAAAAAAGTTAATAATGATATTGAATTCTTTAGTATTTGGCAGGGAAAACTGAAAATAAATGAAATCGAATTAAGAGTTAATCTAAAATTTTTCAAAGACGAAAAAGATTCTGTCAGGGTTTTTCTGGATAGCCCGGATCAAAGTGTAATGAATATTCCTGCAAGTAAAGTTTATTATGGAGATGATAGTGTATTTGTAGAAATAAAATCACTTAATGGCATTTATTCAGGAAAATTTAACAATGATAAATCGGAACTTGTTGGGAAATGGACTCAGAGAGGTTCTTCTTTCCCATTAAAACTTGATAGAACAAAAAAGATTGTGGAAGCCAAACGTCCCCAGGAACCTCAAAGACCATTTCCTTATAATGAAGAAGAGGTAACTTTTGAAAACAGGAACGCGGGAATAACCTTGGCCGGTACATTTACATTTCCTAAAGAAGGTAATAATTTTCCGGCAGTTGTTCTCGTTACAGGTTCTGGCCCGCAAAATAGGAATGAAGAAGTATTCGGACATAAACCATTTCTTGTATGGTCAGATTATTTAACAAGAAACGGTATTGCTGTATTAAGATTTGACGATAGAGGAACAGGTAATTCAAAAGGAACTTATAATGGTTCAACAACTGCCGACTTTGTAGTTGATGCAATTGCAGCTGTGGAGTATTTAAAGAACAGAAAAGAAATTGATAAAGAAAAGATAGGCATTGTCGGTCATAGTGAAGGAGGCGTAATTGCACCCATTGCTGCAAATAAATGTAAAGATATCTCCTTCATTGTACTAGGTGCTGGTACTGCTGTTCCCGGAGATGAAATCATTTCACTTCAGCTGGAATCAATTTCAAGACTTGAGAATGTCCCTGAAGCAGAGATAAAAAAAGAGAAAGAAATAAATGATAAAACTTTTAATTTTATTAAAAACAGCAAAGATAGTGCTGAGGCAGCCGGAAAGATAAATGAATTATACCAGAACTATTATACCAGTTTACCTGATAGTGAAAAAAGTAAACCGGAAAATTCAAGCCAAAGTATTGAACAGAAGGAAAAAAGTTTTCTGAGTCCCTGGATGAGATATTTCTTAAAATTTGATCCCAGAACTGAACTTGCGAAGTTAGATATTCCTGTTCTTGCATTATTCGGTGAAAAAGATATTCAGGTTTCACCTGCCCAAAATAAAGATGAAATGGAAAAAGCGTTACAAAAAAGCAAAAGTAAAAATTTTAAAGTTATTGTGTTTCCAGGTTTAAATCATGTATTCCAGGAATGTGAAACAGGGGCAATTTCAGAATATGGAAGAATAGAGCAAACCACTTCTCCTAAAATGCTCTCAGCAATGACCGGCTGGATAAAAAATATTACGCACCAATAATCTAAAATTGGGCTGTTTTATCAATAATGATTTAACAGCCCTAATTTTATTCCTGATTTTTTTATTAATACCGACAATCTTTAACCACTTTACTAATAATCACATTACAAACCAATAAGCTTCACATCACTTGATTTTGGGTCAAAATTTATTTAAGTTTTCGACCATTCAAGTAAATTAGTCGAAAAAATATATGGCTGATAAAACAAAAGAAAAAGCAATAATTGAAGCGGCAAAAGAAAGGTTCGCTCATTTCGGTTTCTCAAAAGTTACAATGGAAGAAATCGCATCCGATGTGGATCTTGGGAAGGCATCTTTATACTATTATTTTCCTACAAAGGAGGACCTTTTTAAAGCTGTAATTTCATTAGAACAGAACAAATTAAAAGAAAATTTTGAAGGATTACTTCAAGAAAATACAGATGCTTCAAAAAAACTTCAGGAATATGTGGAACTTAGGATGAAATTTTTCCGGAATTTAATAAATCTCGGAACTTTAAGTGTCCATTCCTATTTCGATACCAAATCAGTTATTAAAGAAGTATTTATTGATTTTGAAAAAATTGAACTGGAACTAATTAAAAAAATAATTAATGAAGGTAAAATGGCTAAAGAATTTAAGCCGGAATTATCTGAAGATACTGCATTAATATTTTTACATATTCTTCAAGGCCTGCGGTGCAGAGTTCTGCGATGGGCCAAAGGACAAAGTTTAGATTCTGAGACAAATAATGACTTGCAAAAAGAAATGAGCATAGTTACTGATATTTTTATTAACGGAATCTCAAATAAATAATGAAAAATTTTATTAGCAAAGGAAATATAAATGGAACAAAATCAAGATATGGAAAATGAAAAAAAACCTGGAAATAAAAACATTGCACAGAAAAATGACGGAGATGAAGCTATTAATGATGTTCCTTTATACAAAAAGAAAAGGATTATCATTCCTTTCTTTATCATTCTGATTGCAGCTGCTGCGGCGATTTACTGGTATATCGGCCAGTTAGGTTATATATCTACTGATGATGCTTTTATTGATGGAAACAAATTATCTGTCAGCTCAAAAATTCTTGGCAGAATAACCAACTTAGCTGTTGATGAAAGTGATACAGTAAAACAGGGACAGCTGCTTGTTCAGCTGGATTCAACAGATTTAAAAGCACAGGAAAGCCAGGCCAAAGCAATGCTTGCTCTTGATAATGAAAGTGTAACATTAGCTAATGTAAATGTTGAGAAAGCAGAGGATGATTTCAACCGGGCACAAAGGCAATATAAAGACAATATCATTCCGAAAGAACAATTTGATCATGCTCAAAGGGCTCTCGAGGCGGCAAAGGCAAGTTATAATATTGCAATAACAAAAATCGGAACTGCACAAGCCCAACTAAAAGTAATTAAAACCCAGTTACAAAATACCCAGATTTATTCGCCTATGGATGGTGTTGTAGCCAAGCGATGGGTTCTTGCAGGCGATGTTGTTTCTCCCGGTCAGCCGATTTTTACAATTTATGATTTAAAAAATATTTGGGTTACTGCTGATCTGGAAGAAACCAAACTAGCTCCAATTCATCTTGGAGATACTGTGAGCATATCTGTAGATGCTTTCCCGGATCAAAATTTTTCAGGACAGGTTTATCAGATTGGTTCAAATACTGCATCCCAGTTTTCGCTTATTCCCCCATCGAATGCTTCTGGTAATTTTACAAAAGTAACACAGAGAGTACCGATAAAGATTTCTATAAAACCTGTTAATGAAAATGGTCAACCAGATCCAGACGGAGCTATTAAACTTCTGCCTGGAATGTCTGTTGAGATTAACATAAAGGTAAATTAAGTAATGGCAAAAATTAATAATAATGGAAATGGTGTTAATATTTCAAATTTAGATCAGCATCCCTCATATAGGTGGTTTGTACTGTCGGTTGTAATGATAGGTACCTTTATGGCTGTTCTGGACGCTACAATAGTTAACGTTGGTTTAACTAAAATGATGGCTGCCTTTGGTGTAAGTGTTGATAAAATAGAATGGGTGTTAACGGCATATCTCCTGGTATTTGCGGTAGTACTTCCTTCATCAGGCTGGATTGCGGATCATTTAGGGTACAAGAGATCATATTTGCTGGGATTATTACTATTCACATTTGGTTCTCTTTTATGCAGTATTTCTGCAAATGAGAATATGTTAATTATATTCAGGGTTGTTCAGGGTGCAGGAGCCGGGTTTATTATGCCGGTAGGTATGGCAATAGTTACCAGAGAATTTCCGCCTGAAAAACGAGGAATGGCGTTAGGATTTTGGGGTATTGCTGCAGCATCATCTATTTCTTTAGGCCCCATGTTCGGCGGATATCTTATTGATACATTCAGCTGGCATGCAATTTTTGATATCAATGTACCGATAGGTATAGTTGCAATGGCAGCAACTGCAATTATTCTAAGAGAATACAAAATCGAAGAATCAAGAAAATTTGATCTTGTGGGATTCATCTCAATGACATTATTCCTGGTATTTCTTCTGCTTGCATTATCTGACGGCAATGCAGCATGGAATACCGGAGGATGGACTTCTGATTTTATATTAACATGTTTTGCAATTTCTTTTGTAAGCTTTGTAATTTTTATTTCCAATGAATTAAATGTTAAACACCCGATGATTGATCTGAAAATTTTAAAGAACCGGAATTTCGGGATGGCCAATATTATGCTTTTTATTTTTGGTTTGGCATTTTTTGGAAATTCGTTCCTTCTCCCATTATATCTGCAAAATTCTCTCGGTTATACAGCATTGCAGGCAGGACTTGTATTTTTTCCTGTAGGTATTATTCAGGCAATAATGTCACCTGTTGCAGGATGGATGACAGATAAGCTCAATCCAAAGATACCCATTTTCATCGGGGTCATTTTAACCTTTTTCAGTATGTATTTATATAAGGATCTTTCACTGGCTACTGAATATGATCAAATAATGATTCCTTTAGTAATAAGAGGATTTGGCCTCGGCTTTATGTTTATACCTTTAAGCACTATTGCACTTAATGATATTACAAAAGAAAAAATGGCTCAAGCGACCGGACTTTTTAATACAATACGGCAAATCGGCGGAAGCTTTGGTGTCGCAATATTAGGCACTCTGCTTACTAGGAGAGTTATTTTCCATACGGCAATGTACAGCCAGGCGGTAGATCAGAATTCTTCTTCTTTCAAGCACGCAGTATACGGACTGCAATATTTCATACAGCAATCGGTTGGCGGTGCCGGAACAGAAGTTATAGCACGTGCTAAAGCGCTGATAGCACAAAACCTGGCAGGTCAGGCTTTTGTACAAGGTATTACTGATGATTTTTATGCCGGTGCAGCTATTACATTATTTATACTGGTTCCATTATTTTTTCTCAGGTATCATAAGAATAAAACCGGGCAAAAAGCAGAAATGATGGAATAATTATCTTTTACAATGGAGCATATGAAATGAAATACAGAATATCAATAATTACTATACTTTTAATCTTATCTACCTATTTTAATGGTTTCTCACAGCAGTCGGTTAAAGATTCCTTGACGCTGCAGCAGGCTATTAAATTAACTTTAACTAATCAGCCGTTATTAAAACAAGCAGCTGAAGATATAAATGCTGCAGAAGCAAAAATAAAAGAGCAGAATAGTTTTTATTATCCCAGGGTTAACGGTGATATTTCCTATACCCGAATCGGTCCTATTCCAACAATTCAATTCGGCGGAACCGGCTTTACACTGGCACCGAATAATAATTATGATGCACATATTTCCGCATCTCAACTGGTTTATGATTTCGGAAAAAGAAGCGCCCTGGTAGATTTGGTTAAATCTTATAAATTATCTACAGAAGATAAACTTAAACTAATAAAAAATAATCTAAGCTATCAAACTGTTCAGAGTTTCTATACAATTTTATTTACTAAAAAAAGTATAGATGTTAAAAATGAGCAAATAAGTACACTAAAAAAACATATTGAATTGGCTAATAAAAAAGTACAGAGCGGCAGTGCAACAGATTTTGATGTATTGACAACGGAAGTTAGAGTTGCTTCTGCAGAAAATCAAAAAATAGATCTTGAAAACGATTTAAATAAAGAAAAAATCTATTTGAAAAGCTTATTGGGCTGGCCTTCTGATAAAGAATTAAATTTATCAGGTAATTTTAATATAGATACTTCCCTATTGAATAATGAATCATTAATCGAAGAAGCATTCCAAAAAAGACCGGAGATGAAATTAGCTAAGGATGCTGAAAACAGTGCTGCAGTATCTAAACAGGTTGCATCCCTTACAGACAGACCAACTTTAAATATTATAGCCAGCTATGGCTTCAAGAACGGCTATGAACCAAATCTGGATGTATTGCGCGGAAACTGGGCAGCGGGTATAAATGCATCTATACCTATATTTAATGGAAATTTAAGAGATGCTAAAGTTGAAGAAGCGGAAGCAAATTTAAAATCTTCTTCTGCAAATATTTTAGAAATTGAAAGAAAAATCAGATCACAGGTCGAGCTGGCAGCTGCTGATTTAAATGCCAGTAAATCAAAAATAAAAACTTCAGAGCTTCAGGTTAAACAGGCACGGGATGCCGTATCCAGAGCTGAGGTTAAATACCGTGACGGAGTAATTACTAATCTGGATTTAATAGATGCAGAAACCTCTTTATCCGAAGCTGAATTACTGCGTTTACGAGTTACATATGAAAATGTAATCAATACATACTCGCTGATGGAAACTGTTGGAACCGATATAGAATAATTTGGATTTGTAAAGTACAATTGAAGAAATATGGGAAAAAATATTCACGGTACGGAAAAGGAAAATAAAAGTCCTGCCGAAAATTTTCTTGGTCGTTTCACTGCATTAAGAGCTTTAAATCATAAGAATTTCAGACTTTATTTTGGCGGGCAGGGAATTTCCATTGTTGGTACCTGGGTTCAGCGTATTGCTTTAACCTGGCTGGTTTACAGGTTAACCAATTCAGCACTTCTGCTTGGCATTGTAGGATTCTCAGGACAAATCCCGCTCCTTATAATTACACCATTTGCCGGTGTATTAGCTGATCGTCTCGATAAACATAAAATACTTCTTTATACTCAGGCTTTATCAATGGTTCAGGCTTTTGTTCTTGCAGTATTAGTATTAACAAATACAATCCAGGTCTGGGAAATAATTCTTCTTAGTATAATTCTTGGTGTTTTTGATGCCCTGGATATGCCGACCCGCCAGTCTTTTATGGTAGAAATGGTTGGAAATAATCGTGATGATCTTAGTAATGCTATTGCAATTAACTCCAGTATGGTTAATTCAGCCAGGCTAATCGGACCATCAATAGCCGGAATATTAATTTCATTTTTTGGAGAAGGCTGGTGTTTTTTACTCAATGCAATTAGCTATACCGCTGTTATTGTTTCTTTGCTGAAAATGGAAATAGTTCACAAACCGGCAACTTCTAAAAAGAAAGAAACAGTTAAAGAATTAAAAGAAGGAATTCAATATGCTTTCGGTTTTGCACCTATAAAATCTCTCCTCCTCCTCCTGGCAGTAGTTAGTTTTATGGGAACGCCGATCAGAATTCTAGCTCCTGTTTTTGTAAAAAATTTCTTTAATGGAGGAGCAGATCTGTTTGGATTTTTAATGGGTGCATCGGGTCTCGGTGCCCTTACAGGTGCAATTTTTTTGATGAACAGAAAAAGTGTTCTGGGTCTTGGTAAATTGATAACATATTCTGTTTTAATATTCGGTACAGGTTTGATTGCTTTTGCGCTGTCACACATTATTATTCTATCAGTAATTTTTATGTTCATGACAGGAATAGGAATGATGATTCAATTAGCAGGAAGCAATACATTGCTCCAAACAATAGTTGATAACGATAAACGCGGCAGGGTAATGAGCCTTTATGCAATGTCGTTTAGAGGTGTAGCTCCATTTGGCAGCCTTCTGGCAGGTGCGGCAGCAGGTTTAATCGGTGCATCATTAACATTAATAATCGGCGGTTTTTTTTGTGTAATCAGTGCAATCTACTTTTTGTTTAATCTTCCGAAAATGAGAGCACTCATAAGACCAATTTATATTAAATATGGAATACTGCCTGAGACACTACAAGGCGTGGAGACTGCAACCCGGCTTTCATATGAAGAAAAAGATTAAGCCAGTTTTTTGGTACATGTGATTTCTAATGCTTAATAATGTAAATAAAGGTTATTTGATAAATTTATCAAATCTGCAGGAGCGTTCTTATTACAAATGGCTTGTTCTTGCAGTAGTAATGATAGGAACTTTTATATCGGTACTTGATGCTTCCATCGTGAATGTGGGCATGCCTAAAATGATGGCTGCATTTAGTGTTAGTGTTGATAAAATAGAATGGGTATTAACAGTATACCTCCTGGTTCGTTCAGTTATATTTCCTTCATCAGGCTGGATTGCTGATAATCTCGGCTATAAAAGCACCTACAACTTAGGCTTGATTCTCTTTACTGCAGGTTCTTTACTGTGCAGTCTTTCAACAAATGAAAATATGCTAATCTTTTTCAGAGTTATTCAGGGGGCGGGGGCAGGTTTAATTATGCCTGTCGGTATGGCAATTATAACCAGAGAGTTCCCGCCCGAACAAAGAGGATTTGCGTTAGGATTCTGGGGTATTGCCGCTGCCGCATCTATTTCACTTGGCCCAATGTTCGGTGGTTATTTAATCGACAAATTTGATTGGAATGCTATTTTCGATATTAATGTGCCAATCGGAATTATCGGAGTTGCAGCTTCATGGATTATCCTAAAAGAATATAAAATTTCTAAAAAGGGCAAATTTGACATGCTGGGTTTAATAAGTATGACTACATTTCTTGTTGCCTTATTATTAGCACTTTCAGATGGTAATTCAGCATGGAATACCGGAGGATGGACTTCTGATTTTATCTTAACCTGTTTCTTTATAGCTTTTGTAAGCTTTGTTATTTTTATATTCAGAGAACTTTCCATTAAAGATCCGATTTTAGATTTAAGAATATTAAAGAACCGTAATTTCGGAATATCAAACATAATGTTTTTTATTTTTGGTCTTGCTTTTTTTGGCAACTCATTTCTTTTACCGATATTTCTTCAGAATTCACTCGGGTATACAGCCCTTCAAGCCGGACTTGTATTTTTTCCTGTTGGTATTATTCAAGCTATTATATCGCCTATCGCCGGAAAAATGACGGACAAATTAAATCCAAAAATACCTATCTCAATAGGAATTCTGCTGACATTTTTAAGCATGTATTTGTATAAGGATTTATCACTTACAACTGAATATGAAGGAATAGTGTTGCCACTAATCATAAGGGGATTCGGACTTGGATTTATGTTTATTCCATTAAGTACAATCGCAATAAACAATATCCCTAAAGAAAAAATGGCTCAGGCAACAGGATTATTCAATACAATAAGACAGGTCGGAGGAAGCTTTGGAGTTGCTATTCTTGGAACCTTTCTAACACGCAGAGTTATTTTTCATACTGCAATGTATAGTCAATCAGTCAATCAAAATTCAACCGAATTTAAACACATACAATACGGATTAAAACAATTCGTTCAGCAGTCTCTAGGAGGTGCCGGCAGCAAAGTTACTATGAGAGCAAAAGCTCTGATAACACAAAACTTAATGAATCAAGCCTTTGTCAAAGGAATAGCTGATGACTTTTTAGCAGGTGCCGCTATTACTGCAATTATAATAATTCCCCTGTTATTCTTGAAATACAATAAAAAGAAAAAAAACGAAAAAGCAGAAGTTGTTGAATAACCCTAGATGTTATCAATCAATAATCTTTTGCTGAAAAATCTCTAATTTTCTAAATAGATTTATCATTTAACCAAACATAATATTTTGAAAGATAATCATTTTTATGAAAAAAATTGTTATTACATTTAATGCCAATGAAGAACATAAGAAATTGATAAATTCAATTTTAAGTGACACGGCCCAAATAGAATTTATAAGGGATTACGACAGGAAAGAGTTTGATGCTGTTTTAAAAGATGCTGATATCCTGTTTGCATGGAACCCTCCCCGCGAATTAAGAAATATTAAAAAAGATTCGTTACGAAATATAGAATTTGTTCAATTACTTTCAGCCGGTTTTGATCATATCGATTTTAGCCGGTTCCCGGATAATTGTAAAATTGCAAGTAACAAAGGTGCATACGCTGCTCCCATGGCCGAACATATTATTGCAATGATTTTATTTATTTATAAGAACCTTTTGGAAAATCATAAAAAACTAGCGGCAGGTGAGTTCAATCAGAAAAGTGTAAGCCGGTATTTAAAAGATTCAACTTGCGGAATACTAGGCTACGGCGGAATAGGAAGAGCCACAGCTAATTTATTTAAGGCTTTCGATACACGTATTTTTGCTTTAAATACTTCCGCTAAAACCGGCGATGAAATTGAGTTTATTGGTACATTGCAAGACATTAATTATGTGCTTACTTATTCAGACATCATAGTTATTTCACTTCCGTTAAATAAGGAAACAGACGGTTTAATTAACAAAACTAAATTAGAATCAATGAAACCGGATGCTGTATTAATTAATGTAGCAAGAGGTGAAATTATTGTCGAAAAGGATTTATATGAACATTTAAAAACTCATCCGGATTTTTATGCAGGAATTGATGCATGGTGGGTTGAACCATTTACTTCGGGAGAATTCAGGATCAATTTTCCGTTTTTTGATCTTCCGAATTTTTTAGGTTCACCTCATAATTCAGCAATAGTTCCCGGAATAATTTTGTCCGGCATTCAAAAAGCTTCAGCCAATATTTTAGATTTTTTAAATGGGAAAGAAATAGAAACAGTAAAGTAAAGTCGGCATAATTATTCTTTTTGAAAACTACTTTATAATTTCTTCCAGTTTTTAAAAGGGTTCCTAACAAGATTTGCATTCTTATATTTTGGATCGCCGGTAACATTTTCTCCTACCCAGACAGGCTTTGTAAAATCCTGGTTAATTCTATCAAGTTCGATTTCCGCTATCACCAAGCCTTCGTTTTCTCCAAGAAATTCATCTACATCCCAAATGAATCCATCATGATTCACCTTGTATCTTTTCTTCTCAATCAGTGGTTTAAAGCATAAATTTTCTAAAATGTAGACAGCATGATCAAAAGGTATTTCATATTCAAATTCTTTCCCTGAAGGTCCTGACTTTTCACCTTTGATTGTTAATTTCGAGATTTCACCTTCCAGCCTCACCCTGACCGTTCTCTTATTATCTATTGACAGATAACCTTGTTTATAGTAGACACTCTTTGATATTATTTTCCATTCATCAGAGATAACAATAAACTTGTATTCTATTTCCTGGTTATTATGATTCATTTTATAAATTTCTTCTCCGGTTATTTTTCCAAATTTTAAATAGTTACTACAATAAAATAGTAAAGCAAAAATTAATAAATTGTCTTAAGCTACAATTAACACAAAAATTAAAAATTAATTTTAATAACTAATATTATTTTAAACACCGATAATTTACAATATGGTTTGAAATTGGGTATAATTAATTGGTTTAAGGAAAAAAGATGTTATAAAAAGTTAATTTGATAACCAAACGAGAATATCCAATTATCAGCTTTAAATAAGGCGCTGCCTGGAACATCTTCCTGCCTTGAAATAAAATGATAAACATACTCAAGAAAGAAACCGCTGTACCGCCAAATTTCTATATTGAAACCGCCTCCTAAATTAACTCCCAATCTATTTTTTAATGAAGCTTTATAATCTTTCAAAATTATCCCGTTATCATATGCCGTTCTTTTAGATTCTTCATACCAGGTAACTCTTTCTTTACCAGTGTATAAGCCTGCACCTATTCTTAGGTATGGAATAAAATTTCCCGCAGCTAAATTAATTTTAATGACTGAACCGATAAAGAATTGATTAAATTTTATCTGCTTTAATTTTTTTTTGCTTTGAATATCCAGGACTTCATAAATAATAGGAGTTAAGTTATAATTTGCTTCAATTCCAAAATTAAATACGGGGACCCCAAACATTAGCTGGACACCTGCGGGTAAATATTCTGCCTGATTTACTGCATTATCAAAAACAGTTTTACCGTATCCTGAAAAAAGATTAAAAGAAGGCTGGGAAAGGATATTAATTGAACAGAAAAATTGAACCAAAACCAGGAATATTTTTTTCACTTTTTTACCTCTAACGAAATCATCAAATAATTTCAAGAGGAACTTGTGTAAAATATTTTTAAAATTTTATTAAGTCAAATTAAAAACAATATCTTTCCATTATTTATAAATTATTTGTTATGAGAAGATGCATATATTCTTACTTTAAAATGATCATCTTTTTTGTTGAGATATAATTTTCAACGGACATCGTATAAAAATAAATACCGCTTGACAAATCAGAGCCGTCAAATTTTATTTCGTAATTTCCGGCAGGTTCTTCTCCCGCTACCAGAGTTTTTATCTTTCTTCCAAGTATATCATATAATTTTATATTTACAAAGCCGCTTTTAGGAATCGAATATTTTATGGTAGTAACAGGATTAAATGGATTCGGAAAATTCTGATACAACTGGTAAGTATAATCTTTTTTTATAGATTCTGAAATCCCGGTTGGTATAAATCCGGGTTGCGAATATTCCATTAAATTAAACATACTCCAGGATAAATTCTCGCTATTACCTCCGATAATTATATTGCCTTGATCATTTACAAATGCACCAACAGGAATATTGTTTGCTGAAGAATTATTTTGCAGATCTTCATCCCATAATTTTAGCCCGTTAGAATCATATTTCACAAGGGAATAATTATAATATTTATTATCCTGGCTATACCCGACAATGTAAGAATTCTGCTGATAATCCAATGCTAAACCTACAGCAATATCATCAGTACTTTTAGAACCATTATATGTTACCGCCCATTTAAGACTGCCTGAAGGATCGTATTTCAGTGTAACAAAATCATGCTTGGTCTTGCCTCCGTCTACATATCCAGTTAAATAAATATTTCCCTTTTTATCTGTTTTAATGTCAGCCACTTCATCCATTGAGTTGCCGGGATCATTCCAGCTTGCATCCCATTGATAGATCCCATCCGAATTAAATTTAACAGTTATAATATCATCCTTTGAATCAGCGTTATAACCTGTTCCTGTCAAATAAATATTATTTTCAGAATCAATAACAATTTTTTTTGCATCTTCCCATTCGTTTTTGTTATTATGATATCTTTTTGCCCATAATCTGCCACCTGAAGAACTGTATTTTAATAATAAAAAGGTACGAATTGATTTGGTACTATCGCTTGAACCTGCAACATAAATATTTCCTGATTTATCAACAGCCATTGATACTACAGAATCTCTTCCGTCAACTGCATCATTGTATCTTTGAATCCATTGCAGCTGACCAGATTTATTATATTTAATAGTAACAAAATCATAATCCGAACCTGTACCTAAACTGCTGCCGGCGATGTAAATGTTTCCTTCCGGTCCAACGGCAATAGCTTGAGGAATATCAATATTGCCGCCGTCGTATCTTTCCTGCCATTGTTCAGCCCCTAAAGAATTATATTTTATTGTAGCAAAATCCAGGTTGGAATTTATTCCCATACTTTCTCCGGTTACATAGACATTCCCGTCGTTATCTATTGCAATTGCTTTAGGTATATCGGTTGAATTTGCAGGACCGTAGTACCTACTGCCCCATACCAATTGGCCCTGGAAATCATATTTAACATTAATATAGTCTGTATTATTTCCTTTTCCGTTTTGAATCCAGCCTGTCAGATAAGTATTGCTTTTATTATCAACAATCATGGAGGTAATCTGATGCTGAGAATATTCGTTTGATCTGACTGTCCAGATCTCATTTCCATTTGTGATGCCATATTTGGTAGTAATCACTTCATTTATTCCGGCCTTTTTACTTGAATCTTCGGATGTTAAAAATATATTCTCGGAATCGTTAAGAACCAGACCCATTCCTGTATTTATTCCTTTAATACCGCCGCTAAAAAAATTATTGCTCCAGATTCTATTTCCGCTGCTGTCAAATTTAATAAGATATATTTTATCGGGATTCTGAATAAATCCGGCAGTATATAAATTGCCTGAATTATCTATGACCACTTTTTGAACAAATTCATTTGTAGTATCGACATAAGCCTGCTCCGAAATCTTGTTCCCGGTGGAATTATACTTTGTCAAAAAGAAATTCGAAAAATCATTTCTATTTTCATATCCAAGGACATTGACAAAATTGTTACCGTAAGTTATTAATAATGGTGTTTCGTATACATCTGACGAAGAATCTTTATCCTCATATCTACCCCATTTTTGCTGACCATTTTTATCAAGCATAATAGTGAACCACTTTGAATTAAAATTGAGGGTAGTTGCGCTCGCAGTTACGAAATGCTGCTCATTTAAATTAGTTGCTACACCTATTGAAGTATAATAATAATTCTTATCAAAATAAGAACTGCTCCAGATAAGTTTACCCTGATCATTATATTTAACAAATCTTATTTCATGAGAGAAGGCAGCACTTTCACCTGAAACAAATATATTATTTGAATCATCAATTGCACATTGGGCCTTATAAATTATAGAATCATTATTTGTTTCAGCTGTCCAGACCTGGAAGCCAAAACTGGAATATTTTATTATAAGTAAAGAATCATTTACAGCTACATTGTTTTCCATCCTTCCCCCATATCCCAGGAGGATAATATTTCCTTTCCTGTCAAACAGTAAATCCACAGGGCTGGCAAAAGAATTGATTAAATTTCCATTATATTTTTTTTCCCAAAGCAAAGTTCCTTTAGAATTAAATTTCGCAATTAATAATCCACCGGGTATATTATTTTCCAGAGTATGAGCTGCTATGTATATATTGTTGTAATTGTCGGCCACTACTATATCAGCAGTATAATTATTTGATTCAATATCATTTGATTTTCTCTGCCAAAGAATTATTCCCGAAGAGCTGTATTTTGTCAATTTAAATCTGTAAAAAGGGAATTCATCTGAGAGTTCGTCTACTATAACACATAAATTTCCATCCCTATCGATTGCAGTATTTTTTGAATCGGCTGTTAGATAATTATCGGAGGAATCTACAGCAGGGTAAGTGGCACCCCACTTTAACGCAATTGAAGAAGAGTCTTGCCCGAATACAACAAAATTAAGAAGCATCAACAAAGCTATCGAACTTTTCATTTTTTCCTCGGATTATTATTCCGGATTAATGTTACTGTAATTTCCTTGCCGGGACTTAAAAAATCGAAAATACTTTTTTACAATGTTAAGGACGATAATAAAATGAGAGAAGAATTATTTTATAGAAAAGAGAATGAATAGACAAAAATATTTACTGCATTCATCTTTCTCTTAACATAATTTTAATAACAATATACATCAATGTTTTTAAAAAATCACCCGGTTATAGGAATAAACCGGTTAAACCAATTATTATTTTACTAACCAGATTTCAGGATTCTGATTCATTCTTGAATTCCATATCTCAAAATGAAGAACATCTCCTTCTAGGCTCTCCCCAACTCTTCCAATTATATTTCCCATATTAACTTTGTCTCCTTCGGACACATATAGATCTGAAAGATGACTGTACACGGTTCTATAATCACCTTTATGTGTAATGATTACAACACTTCCGTACCCGGGGATCCAATCAATTGCAGATACTACGCCTTCAGCTACAGCTTTTGCATCAAGATCAGAAGAAGCTTTTATATCTATACCATAATTAAGAGTTATGGTGTTTAAATTATCGTTAACGTTTTCGCCGTATTTTCTAATTACTTTTCCATTTTGAATAGGCCAATGAAGCTTTCCTTTCAGATTTGAGAAAGATGTAAAATCAGAAGTATTAAGATCTACGTTATATTTCGGCTTAGGCGGAGATACATTCGCCATATTTTCTTCAGGAATAGAATTGTTAACCGGTGTTTTATTCAAACCTGCAATACGCTCGGCTTCTTCTTTTCTTCTTTGTTCTGCTTCTGCAATAAGTTTAACTATCATTTGCTTTATTTTGGTTTCGGCATTTTTTTTGGCTTCAAGTTCTTTTTTTAATGATGTTTTATCATTCCTTATTGCATATAAAATTTTTTTTCTCTCTCTTTGTTTGGCTTCCAGCCCGTTTTCTTCTTTTTGCTTTTGATCTGCCAACATTTTTTTTTCAAGCTTTTCTTTTTCAAGTCTGGCTTTAGTTTTATTCAATTCTAAAATATTATCCAGATAGATTTGTAGATCTTCACTGCGTCTTTCAGAAAATTTCTGTAAATACTTGTACCTGATCAATGCTTGTTCAACAGATTCGGCATCGAGAAGAGAGGCTAATTCATTTACTCTACCGTATTTATAAATAGCTATAACATATTTAGAATAATTTTTCTTTAATATCAAAATTTGTTTTTCGATGGTTTTAATTATAAGACTGCTTTTATCTATTTCTTTTTGTTTGGCATTTTCCTGACTTTTTAGTTTTCGAATTAACTTTCGAAGTAAATAATTTTGTTTATTATAATTTTCCAATACTTCGAAAGATTCCTTTTCTTTTTCGGTTTTCTGCTTAAGTTCATCCTCAAGTCTGGAGATTTCATTTTTTAGATCAGATAATTCGTTTTTTTTAACTTCTATTTTTTCCCGGTCTTGAGGAAGGATGTTAATGGCTGCAGATAATATTATTAGAAAGATGTAATAAACAGATTTCTTTACCATTGTATTATTGTTGCGTCTTGAGGGACTTTAAAGTCTATAAAAATATTCTTTTTATTAGCCCTCATGCTTTTATAATCTATGGTTACCAGCTGATTCTCTTTTTTATTCATCACTTCAATATGATAAGGGACTGCAACATTTTCAAGTAATCCGAATTGGGAATATTTCCCTTCCAATGCTACAATGCCATCCTTATCTGTAATTTCATAATTCGTAATTCCAAGCTGCCTGATATCTACTTTATATTGAGTTGAAGCATCTGTTAAGGAATCTACATAAGTGATGATGTATTTATCATAGTCGACGCGATAACTTGTCGGCTGTTTATATAATTTTGAAGTCAGATTAACGGAGCCAATAAAAGCATCGAGAAGATCGTTAAAAGGGAGATCAATTTTAAAGATATTTTTTAGAACTTCGTCAGTTGATTCCCCCTCATAAGCAGTATTATGAAGTGCATCATAAAAAACAAAACTTTTATTTGTAACAAGGGCCTGTGCTAATTCAATTCCAAAAGGCCCCATTATAGTTAAATAAATTGAGTCCGGTTTCATTAAGATTACGTTAAACGTCGCACTGTTGTTATATTTAGTTGATTGAATATGGATTGTACCGGAACCTTCAAAACTTTGGATTCTTCTCCGGTTGGCTTCCAGTTTACTTATAAGCCTTTCTGAAGGTAATATTTCAACATCTTCTGTCGGTTTTGACGGCACACAACCGGGAATAAATAATATCATATTTAAAAGAACGATAAAAGAGAAGATTATTTTCCTCAAATTTCACCCTTTTCAATTTTCTGTTTTAGTTCATTATTTGTAACGTCAAGCTTTAATGCTTTTTTCCAGAGTTTTCTGGCATAATCCTGCTCTCCAATCTTATAAACTATATCTCCAAGATGTTCAAGCATCACAGCGCTTTCCCCGCTTTCATCTATAGCCTTTTCAATAAACTCCTTAGCTTCCTTATATTTACCCATCTTAAATAAAACCCATCCTTTGGTATCAAGATATGAAGAGTTTTTCGGATCTGCATCTAAAGCGAGATTTACCATACTTAAAGCTCTATCTAATTGAATACCTCTTTCAGATAAAGCATAAGCATAGTTATTATTAATTAATGCATTAGAAGAATCAGTTTTTAAGGCAGCTTCATAAACACTGTCAGAAAGTACATGTTTCCCTTCATTATCATAAATAAGCCCCAAAGTCCCAAGCAAATTAACATCATTTGGTTTTATAGATAAAGCTTTATTAAGATATTTAACTGCGTTATCATAATCTTTCAGCTGGTTCAGTGTAAAAGCATATGCAGATAAAGCATTAAGATCAGACGAATTTAAATCGACTGCTTTCTTTAAATATTTTTTTGCCTCAATATTATTATTTTCCTGAGAAAGCGATAGTCCGAGAATTAAATTTACTGTAAAATCCTCGGGGAAAGAAACAATGGCTTCTTTCATAATCCTGGCAGCTTCATCATATTTCTTATTATCATAATATATACCGCCAAGTCTTATCCATCCATCAACATTCCATTTGGCAAGCTCTGTAACCTTCTTGAAATTTTCAATAGCGGTTGAATCCTGTTTTTCATTAATAGCTATTGCACCAAGATACATTTTAACCTGCCAGTCGGTTGTATCTTTATTTATTGTTTCGAATAAATTTTTTGTAATTGGGAGAAGCGTGCTGTCTTTTAATGATTGATTAAAGTAGACTGCGCCTATCCGGATTTTAACATCAAAAGGAACTCCAGGCTGCTTTAATATATAAGAATATTCTTTTGATGCCTCTCCCCATTCATTTTCGGCTATATAAATTTGAGCTTTCTTTTCCCTTGCTTCAAGATCTTCCGGTGTCAACTCCAAAATATTATTTACAATAACAAGAGCTTTATCATATTTTTTGTTTCTCAGGTAAAAATCAACCGCCATCTTTTGAAGTGAGCTGTTTCCAGGATCAAGCTCCATTAGTTTATTTAATGCATTTTCTGCGGAATCAATGTTTCCGAGTTTTTCTTCCAGGTCGGCGATATGAATTAAAATACTCCAATCAGGTCCAATCAGGAAAGTTAACTTTTTATAAATTTCTACTGCCTTTATTGGTTTGGACGCTTCATATAAACGGGCAAGTTTATAATAGGCATTAATATTTGTCGAGTCGACATTTATTAATTTATTCAAAACAGCTTCAGCAGAATCTGATTGATTCCCAGCAGTATATATATCAGAAAGCAAATCATAATAATCATCCTCGGAAGAATCCATTGCAACCGCTTTCCGGGCGTTTTCCAAAGCAAGTGATAATTTTTTTAAGAAGAAATAATTCTTCGCTAAAGCATAATATATCCCCGCACTTTTATCAAGCCTTATCGCATCCTGATATTCGAGTATGGCAGATGCGTAATCACCTTTAGCTTCAGCAGTAGATCCATTTATAAAATGATCCAGAGCTTCATCCCTAAGTTCGGAATCAGTTTGAGAAAGGGTTGTATCTTCCGTTTTATTTTCTTTAACTATTTCTTTCTGGCTGGAACAATTTAAGGCTATTAAAGAAATAAAAATAATCGCAAATATTTTACTCATAATTCTCGTATTAAATTTGGAAAATATATTATTAAGTACAAATAATAACAAGGTAATAAGTTTAGCAAAATTACAACCCAAATTTAAATAATTAAAATAAATAACTCATTTATTTACAGGAATACTTTAACCATAAAAAATAGGATTAAATATATCAACTCTTCAAAGTTTTATTAAACCCGAATTATGCACTAGAGCCTGACTGACTTTTTTATAGTTCAGAAGGCCTCCAATTCTGAACCTTTTTTGAAGCACAGATTTGGAAATCTGAACTACGAATTTCCTAATTAATAATTTGGGTTAAAAATCAAATGAATCAACTCTTTATACTTTTGTTTGGAAAGGTTATCGGGTTATCCGGAATAAAAAAGAAACCTCCAAACTTAAAATAATTGCTGAGTTTAAGACTGAAGGCTTCCTGAATTTACTCTCGAATTTGAACCTACAAATTCCCTCTTAATTCCTGTTCCTTTTCGATTGCTTCAAATAAAGCTTTGAAATTTCCTTTACCGAAACCCCGTGCACCTTTTCTTTGAATTATTTCATAAAATAATGTCGGTCGATCAACAACGGGCTTAGTAAATATCTGCAACAAATAACCTTCATCATCTCTGTCAACAAGTATTCCCAGTTCCGATATTTTATCAATTGGCTCATCTATTTTACCAACTCTTTTTTCGAGATGTTCGTAATATACATTCGGTGCAGATAAAAACTCAAGACCTCTTTCCTTCAGTTTAGTTACAGTATCAATAATATCACCGGTTAACAGGGCAATATGCTGTACACCGGCCCCTTCATAAAAATCCAGATACTCGTCTATCTGGGATTTTTTCTTTCCTTCTGCCGGTTCGTTTATCGGGAATTTAATCATTCCCCTGCCGCCAGCCATTACCTTGGACATTAATGCAGAATATTCGGTTGAAATATCTTTATCATCGAAACTTATATACTGTGTAAATCCCAGAACATCACGGTAAAAAGCTACCCAATCATTCATCTTTCCAAGCTCTACATTACCTACAGCATGATCAACATACTGGATTCCCACAGGATTGATATGTTGAAGCGGTGATTCTTTTTCTTGAAAACCCGGTAAAAATAATCCTTTGTAATCTCTCCGGTTGATGAACGAATGTATCGTATCACCGTAAGTAGCTATTGCAGCTTTTCTGATAGTTCCGTATTCATCTTTAATATTATGAGGCCCTACCATACCTTTGGCGCCTCTTCTAACTGTTTCAGAATAAGCCCGATCAACATCTTCTACAAGCATAGCAATGTCTTTTACTCCATCGCCATGCTTAACTACATGTTCAGCAATAGGAGAAGAACTATTAAGTGCGGACGTAAGAATAAATCTTATATTTCCCTGTTCGAGAAAATATGAAATTCTGTCTCTCACTCCTGTCTCAAGGCCGCAATAACCAGATAACTTAAACCCAAATACATACTGGTAAAAATATGCAGCCTGCTTTGCATTACCTACGTAAAATTCGATATAATCTATATCCTGCAAGCCAAGGTGATCATCGAATTTTTCTTCAACCGGTCTCTCCAAAACCCCGGTATTGCTTCTATTTCCAGACATAATATCTCCTAATAATTTTTAATTAAGAGAAGATAGTAAAAATTTATTTATTTCTATATCTTCTATATCAATGTAACTTTGAGATATAGAAAATGTAGATTTAACCAATAGACTATTTAAGTTTTTAAGCCATTTTATAATACTATTGACTCATATTTTTTTTCTTATAAATTAGAGTAAGGAATTTGAAAAGATTTAGAATGGAGATGAAATATGAATACAGATGAAGATATGGTATGGACTTGTCAATACTGCGGTGTGCAAAATACAGTCTGGGTTGATCTGACTGTTGATGATACACAAGATTTTATTGAAGATTGCAGGATTTGCTGCAGGCCAAACAGGATAATTGTAACTGCTGCAAAAGTTGAAGAAGAAGAAGCATTTATTGAAGCCAGACCCTGTGATGAATAGAATTATATTATACACGTAAGTTATATTATACAGGTAAGTATTATCTTACGGCAGTTCTTTTAGATAAGTTACTGTTTATTATTTTATAATCAAGAATATTTACTACACCATTCATATCAAGATCAGCATTTTCATAACCGACTTTCAACAAGTTAGAAGCTACTTCTTTAAAATCGTATTTGTTTATTTCACCATTGGAATCGCTGTCCCCCGAAATCATACCAAATTCACTATTTCCCAAATCTATTAATGAATTACCAAAAGCATTTTGACTGCTCAATGTAAAATCATAATGCACATTATCATTTAGACTAATGGAACGGCTGCTCATAATTGGTAAATGATTTCGATGCTTTATAACAATATAACAGCTTTTTTCGTTTATATTCTTGAATGTTAAAGGATTTTCACCATCTAAAGAAGTTATCTTTCCGTCAATTCTTAAAAAAGCCGCTTTTTGAGAAATTACTTTTGATCTATTTGTATCATTAGTCAGTTCAACTAAAATCCAGTCTACAATATCCTTAGGAATTTTACTAACATGCTCTTCTCCATTGTAATCCCAGGGTTTTTCATTATAAGGCTGTGATAATGGAATCAGGTTCTCCTTATCTAATTCATCAGTCATAGAATAATTACTGTATGGTCCCTGCAGGAAAACTCTGATATCCAGAGTTACTTTTTTATTCTCCTGAGAAAAACATAAAGCAGACAATAAAATTATAAATAAAGGGATGAATAACGACTTCTTCATTATTTTAATTCTTTACAAAAAGGATAATTACATTTCCTTTTCAAATAAATCAACATTTTTTGTTCGCCCTGCACCTTTTATAGCAAAGATCGCAATAAATATATTAAAAATTAATGCAACTATAAATATAATTCCTATTAATTCAAGTAGATTCATATCTACACCTATTGTTAGTATAACAATATTATCCTGAATTTTGTTAAAATCGCCAATTTATTAAAAGACATAAAGATTTTCCCTAATCCATAATCATTCTTAAAAAAGAAGAGCTATCTTCTTCACTTTCTTCTTTTTCTTTCTCTTCTTTTTTATCTTTTGAATTTTCAAACTTCGACGGGTCAAATTTAAAACCACTTTTTGGTACATCGTCCTCTTTATTGTCCAGCATAGCTTTAGGACTTTTAACTCTGTATATAGTTGGTATTTCGAGATCTTCTTTATCTATTTCATTCGAATCCATAAAATTGAAACCTCCCAAATAATTGTCATTATCGGAAGAATTCTTTTTCTGTACAGTAGATGAATTTTTTGAAGCAAGCGTCCCATGGGTATTGTCAAAACCTGTAGCTATTACAGTATAAGATACATAATCGTTCATATCTTCTTTTCTAACACATCCGAAAATAACATTAGTTTCTTCGCCGGCAGCTTCAAAAATAATATTATTTCCTTCGTTTATTTCCTGAATAGTAAGGCTGCTGGATCCGGTAACATTCAGCAGAACACTTTTAGCACCTTTTATATTTATACCTTCAAGAAGCGGACTTGAAATTGCTTTTTGCGCCGCTTCAATTGCACGATTTTCACCGCTTGCAATTCCGCAGCCCATAAGTGCTTCGCCGCTATGATTCATAACAGCCCGGACATCAGCAAAATCAACATTAATTAATCCTTCAATAGTAATTATATCAGCTATGCCTCTGGTTGCTTCATATAATACTTCATTAGGCTTATCAAATGCTGCAAATGCATTTGTTGTAGTATCAAGAATATTAAGGAGTCTCTCGTTTGGTATCACAATTAAGCTGTCTACATATTGCTTTAATTCCAGGATACCCTTTTCGGCATCCATCATCCTTTTCTTACCTTCCCAGCGGAATGGTTTAGTTACAATGCCCACAACCAGAGCGCCGATACTTTTAGCTATGGAAGCAATAACAGGTGCACCTCCTGTACCGGTTCCTCCTCCCATTCCGGAAGTAACAAAAACCATATCGCTGCCATTCAGAATTTCAGCAATTTTCTCACGATCTTCTTCAACAGACTTTTTCCCAACATTAGGATCTGCTCCTGCGCCGAGTCCACGGGTAATGCTTGAACCCACCTGGATTTTGTGGGCAGCACTGCTGCTGCTTAATACCTGTGCATCGGTATTAACAGCTATATACTCTACACCTGTTAACCCGCGATTTATCATACTCTCAATTGCATTGCATCCACCGCCACCAACACCTACAACTTTTAAGATTGCGGACATCGGCATTTCCTTGTCTATTGTTGCGAATTGCGCCATAGTATCCTCCTTATTAATTATTATAATTCATCAAAAAATTGCTGAACTCTTTTCACAATAGTTGAAATTTTTTTAATTCTCTTCCCTCTTCCGGGTCTTATCAAAATTTGATATTCACTGGATTTACCGCCGGGTATTCCTCTGATTAATCCTGTAACCGTAGCAAATTCGGGACTTTCGATCTCTGCTGACAACCCTTCTCCCAGCTCCTGCGGCATTCCTATTCTTACCGGTAAACCAAAAACTTCACTAGCAAGTTCTGTACATCCTTTAAGTAATGATCCGCCGCCGGTAATTACAATTCCCGCCTTAATTTTGTTCTTGAAACCGGCTACTCTAATTTCATTATCAACTAAAGTAAATAGTTCTCTCATTCTCAAACTGATGATCTGGGTTAATAAGCTGATAGGTATTTTTGTATTACCTCTTGCACCCACACCTTTTATTAAAATATCTTCATCTCTTATAATCGCACTGTCTATAGCATAGCCATATTCTCTCTTCAGATTTTCAGCTTCCTCCGTTACAACTCCAAGTGATTCCCGGATATCATTTGTAACCTGATTACCGGCAACACCAATTACTCTTGTGTGCTTAATAGCTTTATTATGAAAAATGGCTATATCTGTTGTACCGCCGCCAATATCAATTAAAGCTACACCCAGATCTTTTTCGCTCATTTCCAGGATAGAAGAGCTGGAAGCAATTGGCTGAAGTATATAATCCTGAACCTGAAGACCGGCTCTCTCTACAGATTTTTTAATATTCTGAATCGCGGGAATCGAAGCCAGCACTATATGGTTAGTTGCTTCCAACCTTGAACCGGACATACCAATAGGATTTTCAATTCCGCCCTGATGATCGATTGAAAATTCTTCAGGAATAATATGAAGAATTTGCCTGTCAGACGGGATCCTGATTGTCCTGACATCTGCTTCAAGCCTGTCAAGATCTGCCTTTGTTATTTCTTTATCTTCACTGCTGATTGTAACATAATTACGATGTCTCATACTTGTGATATGTTCACCTGCGACACCAACATTAACTACATTTATATCAAAGCCTGCCCTGTTACATGCAATTGAAACAGCTTCTCTGATTGCTTCGGCAGTTTTGCCGATATTTGCAACCAATCCTTTATGAAGACCTTCGGAGGGTGCAATACCGAATCCGAGAATATTCATTTTGTTCTCATCAATTCTTTCTGCGATTACTGCACAAACTTTCGTTGTTCCCAGATCTAATCCGGCTATAATATTTTTTTTCATTCAATTTTCCCCGTAATTTGCCCGTTACTTTCAGATCCGGCATAAATATTACCGGCAAACCTTAAGTCTATATAACTGGAATTTTTTATCATGTTATTTAAATCCTTATTTTCCCATAAGCCTTCAAGATAAACCATTTTTCTTACTTCCTCACCTCTTCCGAATATTACAGGAACCGGGTAACCTGAAAAGGTTAGTATAATGTCTCCGCCATTCCTTAAATTAATTTCAGATAAATGATTCAGTATTCCCTGGTTGGTTAATTTAATTGATTCAATAATTTTCAAAGCATCAAGCAGCCCGTTACTTTTAATGTATGCAAACGGTTTTAAATTATCATTTTTTGCAGGATTAGTAATAACAGGTAAATCAATTAATTTTGTCTTTGGCATAAAAGGTAATATTTCAAAATTATCGGAAACAAAATATAAATCAGTCTTCTTAATAATAATTGCGATCATTTTTCTTTCAGTAACATATGCCAAAATTTTATTTCCTTTTAATTCAACATCTGCTCTCGATATGTATGGATGTTTTTCCAACCGATCTTTAATAACCGACAAAGGGAGATCATTATAATTCTTAACATCAGATAATTTTGCCTGCTGTAAGTAATCATTTTCAATTAAAAATTTATTTCCCGAAAGTTCGATTTTATTAATATGCTTTTTAATAATTTTTTTTGGGAGCAAAATTAAATAAAATAAAAATGAAACCAACGCTATGAAAAAGAAAATTCCAAATATTTTACTTCCTGCTTTAATCATTTTATCTATTTAACATTCCTATAAATTCCTGATTATATTTCCAGATATCTCCCGCTCCCATTGTTATAATAATATCATCATCTTTAACCAGTTCAATTAATGTATGAGGAATATCAGCTTTGTTTTTAACATACAAAACATTCCTGTGTCCGAATTTTTTTGCTGCATCGGCAACGAGCTGACCTGTAACTCCTTCAATAGGATTTTCCCTTGCAGGATAAATATCAGTGCAAATGAAAATATCAGAGTTCAAAAAAGATCTTCCGAATTCCTGGTAAAAATCCCTGGTTCTTGTAAATAAATGAGGCTGAAAAACAGCAATCAGCCTTCTATTGTTCCATCCGCTTCGAATACCGGCAAGAGTTGCGCTTGTTTCTGTAGGATGATGTGCATAATCATCAATTACAAGCATATTCTCATTATATTTTACTTCAAATCTTCTATACACACCTGAGAATGAAGCCAAAGCCTTCTGTATAATCTTGAAATCAATGCCAAGCTCATGAGCAATACAAACAGCAACTAGTGAATTTTTTACATTATGCAGTCCAGGTATTTTCAAACTTATCCGGCCTAATTCATCACCTTTATATTTAACTGTAAATGAACTAGAAAATTGCTTATGTTCTATATCGACGGCTTTAATATCCGCCTGGGTAGTTAATCCGTAAGTAAAAATCTTTTTATTAATATGAGGAATTATATCCTGCAAAGCAGGCTCATCCATACATAAAACAATAAAACCATAAAAAGGGACTTTGTTTGCAAATTCTATAAAAGCTGATTTGATATCATCGAGATCTTTATATGTATCAAGATGTTCGCTTTCCAAAGTTGTTAAGGCAGCGATAGTAGGAGTTAATTTCAAAAACGTTCTGTCAAACTCATCGGCTTCCACGACAATAAATTCACTATTGCCTAAACGGGCATTGGTACCACCCAAACCGCTCAGTTTTCCCCCGACAATAATTGTAGGATCTATTCCCCCTTCGGTTAAGGTTAGCCCGACCATCGAAGTGGTAGTAGTTTTGCCATGAGTACCGGCAATGCTGATCCCATACTTCATCCTCATACATTCTGCCAGCATCTCTGCTCTTTTTATGATTGGTATTTTTCTTTCAGCCGCTGCTTTCACCTCAGGATTATCCAGTTTTACTGCAGATGAATAAACAAGCACATCAGCATCTCCAAGATTTTTTTCAGAATGTCCTTCATATATTTTGATGCCTAAATCGCTGAGGTGATTTGTGATTTCTGAAGTATTATTGTCGGATCCTGAAATTTGAAATCCCTGGTTCAATAATATTTCAGCAATACCGCTCATCCCGATACCGCCTATACCTACAAAATGTACTTTCTTTATATTCTTAAACATTTGTTTCTAAATTGGTTTTTAATTCCTGTATCCGGTTTATTAAATCATTTTCATTCTCATAATCATACGGCCTGATTATTATCGGTCTTCTTCTGTTTTTCAGCCTGACCTTGACAAAACGAAAGACATTTCGTTTAGAAGAATCCCTTCTTCTTGAAATAGAAATTGAAGATATCTCTTCTTTTTTAAAAACACGTGTTCTAAACCTATTGACAAATGAAATCCCGCTCTTGGAAATTTCCAGGTGTTTATTTTTAAAGATATTATATAAAAGACTTATCAAGGAAATCATCACAATAATTGCAAAGAAATAAATAATAGGATCTTTTGTAATGAGAATAAATGTATCCTCAAAAAATTCACCTCTGATGATGGCATAGATCATAAATACTACGAAATAAATAATAGTTGATTGATAATAAAACGACATATTGTATTTGAATATACTTTTATTGTTCTGATTATCATTCATACTGATTTGGTATATTTAATAATGTTATCTGCAATAACAGATGTAGCATCTTTTTTACTTAAAGAACCGGCATTTATTTTCAGGTTTTTTAATTTTTCATCATCAAAAATTAATTTAATTACTATGCCGGCTAATTCATCTTTCAGATTTTTATCTTCAACAAGTACCGCTGCATTTTGATCAGCTAATGATTTGGCATTATAATATTGATGATTCTCGGCTACATTAGGAGAAGGCACCAGAACTGCCGAAATGCTAAGTGCGGTTACCTCGGCTATCGTAGTGGCGCCTGCCCTCGAAATTAAAAGATCACAAGCCGAATATGCTGAATTCATTTTTTCAATAAACGGTTTAATCAAAACATTTTCCCCGGCATGCGTTTTATATATATCATAATAATTTTTCCCGGTCTGCCAGATAATCTGAACATCCTTATCAATTAACTCATCTATTGAACCGGCAACAGCCTCATTAATAGATGCAGCACCAAGACTCCCGCCTAAAATCAATAGAGTTTTCTTATTATCATTTAAATTAAATTCTTTTAACGCTTCGCTTTTATTTATCAAGCTCAGGTTTTCTCGTACAGGATTTCCTGTATATAATAATTTCCTTTTATTCTTAAAATATTTTTTTGAATCTTCAAAGCTGATATGAATTTCATCTGCATATCTTTCCAGTAATCTTGTAGTAATACCGGGATAACTGTTTTGTTCAAGCAGAATAATTTTTGCCCCGACCAGATTTGAACCAAATATAGCCGGCCCTGAAACATATCCGCCCGAACCAATAGCAACTAACGGCCTATAATTAATGTTAATAATTATTGATTGAAAAATTGACACCACTAGCTTTAATGGAAATAAAAAATTATCAAAGTTCAATTTGCGTGAAAATCCTTTAATCCAGATTGGTTTAAATTTAAAACCCAATTTAGGAACAACACTTCCTTCAATCTTTGATTTGGTACCAATAAATAAAATATCGGCTTCAGGAATAATGTTTCTGATCTTCTCAGCAACAGCAACAGCCGGGAATAAATGTCCTCCGGTTCCACCGCCCGCAAATAAAAATCTATATGTTTTTCTCTTTGTTGTCACCGACCCTTATAAGTTAATTGTATTTATCGAACTTCTTTTTAACAGAATTCTTCTGCTCTGCGGGAGAACTTACCGGTTGGTGCGGTAAACTTGATAAAGCAATATTAATAAGTATTCCAATTGAAATACACAGAAATATTATTGAAGTTCCGCCGTAACTAATAAATGGCAACGGCAATCCGGTTGTCGGAATTAAACCGGTAGAAACAGAAATATTAATAAATGCATAAATAATAATTGAAAAAGTAATCCCGAAAGCCAAAAGCTGTCCAAATTTATCTTTAGCTTTTTTGGCAATTAATACTCCTGAAACAAAAAGAACAAAGTAACTGATAATAACAATAACAGAACCGATAAATCCGAGCTCTTCACCTAAAATTGCAAAGATAAAATCACCGTAAGCTTCCGGTAAAAATAAATTACTCTGCATACTATGTCCTAAACCAACACCAAATGTACCTCCGCTCCCTAAACCAAGAATTGCCTGTTTTACCTGGATATTTATATCACCGCCATTATTTAAACTATTAATGAAAGTAAAAATCCTGCTGCGGGAATGTGCAAACAGCATTGTAATTGTTCCTACAGCCAACAGACTAAAAAATAAGGAAGACATTATATGACCAAGCTTGGCACCGCCTACATAAAGCAATGTTAGGCTGATAATAACCAATATAATACCTGTGCTTATATTCGGCTGAATTAAAATCAGCCCCGATATAATAATTACCCAGATGAATAAATAAAGGAACCCATGCTTATAATTTTTAAGCATATCACCTTTATCTTCAAGCAAAACAGAAAGGTGGACTATCAAAACCAGTTTTGCTACATCTGCCGGCTGAAAAGACGTAAAACCTAAATTCAGCCATCTTCCGGCACCTTTATAATCGTGTGCTGCAAACAAAGTAACAATCAAAAGTCCTACAGTCAGAAAAATTGCAGCTTTACTATAATCTTTATATATATCATAAGGTATAAAGCTGAATATTAACATACAGAATATCCCGATCACCACTTTGAAAACGTGCGAATTAAACAGGTGGAAAACTGAATCAAATTTTATTGCACTATAAGTACTACTCGCACTCATCACCAGAATTAATCCCAGGAGTGAAAGAAGAAATACATCAAAAAATACAGTTAGTGCTAATTTTTTTCCTGAGAAAACTGTATTAACCGATACCTGTGACTTATTGTTGATTAACATTATAAATTATTAACCGCTTCTTTAAATACTTTTCCTCGATGTTCGTAATTATCGAACATATCAAAACTTGCGCAAGCCGGAGATAATAAAACGATCTCATTCTCTCTTGCTTCCTGATTAGCTGCGATAACAACATCCTCCAGTGAAGGTTTCACTTCAACTTTTATTTCCGAATGAAAAAAATTAAAAATCTTATCTGCCGATGAACCGATTGCATATATTTTCTTCACCTTGTCAACTACAAGCTGTTTTATTTTGTTATAGTCATTTCCTTTATCCTGCCCGCCAAGAATTAAAAAGATCGGTTCATCAAAGCTTCTTAATGCGTACCAGACAGAATCAACATTGGTCGCTTTGGAATCATTAATAAACTTCACACCATTTAATTCTCTCACAAACTCCAACCTGTGCTCAACACCCTGGAAAGTCTTTAACCCTTCTTTGATTTTTTCATTATCAAGATTGAATATTTTTGCCGCAGTTATTGCTGCCATTGCATTTGCAATATTATGCTCTCCTTTTAGATTTATTTCAGATATGTCACACGTAAATCTTGTTTCACCTTCAACATTGAACATAACCTGCGTGCCTGATAAATAGCATCCATTCAACTGTGGTTCATTTAGAGAGAAATAAAAACTCATGCTTGAATAATTTGTTAAAGAATTACTCAAGGTATCATCATCTTTGTTAAGAATCAGAAAATCATGATTATCCTGGTTTTTATATATTCTAAGTTTTGAGCTGATATAATTTTCAAATTTGTTTTCATACCGGTTTAAATGATCGGGAGTTATATTCAATATCATCCCGATATTTGGTTTGAAATCCTTTATCAAATCAAGCTGGAAGCTGGAAATTTCAAGAATAATAAAATCATTTTCCGAAGCTTCCGGAACGACTTCACTAAATGCAGTACCGATATTACCGGCAATAAATGTTTTTACTCCTGAAGTTTTAAATAAATGACCGCAAAGACTTGTTGTGGTTGTTTTTCCATTTGTTCCTGTTATAGCAATTATTTTTCCTTTACAGAAATTATAAGCCAGTTCTATTTCACTTATTACTTCAATATTTTTTTCTTTAGCTCTCACTAATACAGGAGCATTTGAAGGAACTCCCGGACTAACGACCATTAAATCACAATTATAGACTTTATCTGAATGCTCTCCGATTTCAAATTCAATATTATTTTCTTTTAAAGTTTCAGTTGATCTAATAAGATTTTCATTCTTACCTGAATCTGAGACAAAGGGATTACCGCCGAGTTTTTTAATTAATTTCGCAGCACCAATCCCGCTTCTTACTGCACCTATTACCGATATATTTCTATTCTTTATTTCCATTTTAACAGGATTTAAACTATTAACGTATTTTAAATGATGCTAAACTAACAATTGCTAAAATTATTGCAATGATATAGAACCGGATAACAATTTTCGGTTCAGGCCATCCAACCATTTCAAAATGATGATGTATCGGAGCCATCTTAAAAACTCTTCTCCCTTCACCATATTTTCTTTTGGTATATTTGAAATATAACCGTTGAATTATCACAGAAATTGTTTCCATAAAAAAAACACCGCCGAGAATCGGAATTAATAATTCTTTTTTTATTAATACCGCGATAATTCCAAATGCACCGCCAAGAGCCAGTGACCCAGTATCACCCATAAATACCTGGGCCGGGTAAGAATTAAACCATAAAAAGCCAAGTGATGCACCTACAAGAGCCGCAACATATACTGTTAACTCACCGGCGCCGGGTAAATAAATTATATTAAGATAATCTGAGAATATTGCATTGCCGCTGACATAGCATAATATAGAAAGCGCTATCATTACAATAACAAGCACTCCAATTGCCAGACCATCAAGACCATCAGTTAAGTTTACTGCATTAGAGGTGGCTGTAATAATAAAAACAACAACAGGAATATAAAAGTATGAAAAATCAAAATTAACATTTTTTAAAAACGGAACAGTAGTAACAGAATTTATAACATCAAATTGCGGAGAAAAATATATTACTGCTCCTACTACCAAACCAATTATCACCTGACCTAATAGTTTGTAACGTGCTATTAATCCGTTAGGATATTTTTTTACCACCTTTAGATAGTCATCAAGAAAACCAACAGCACATAACCAGATAGTACCTGCCAGGATTAATATTATATAAAGACTTTTAATATCAGCCCAAAGTAGTACAGGAATAACGACGGAAAAAATAATTATGATGCCGCCCATAGTCGGTGTACCCGCTTTTGACCAGTGCGATTTCGGACCGTCAGCTTTTTTCGCCTCTCCAATCTGCTTTTTCTTTAAGATGGAAATTATTTTGGGTCCAAAGTAAATTGATAAGAATAAACCGAAAATCGCTGCAAGTGCGGATCTGAAAGTTAAAAACCGGAAGATATTAAATCCCGGCGGGTTAAAGGCTTTATTTATATATTCAAAAAGATAGTATAGCATTTATTATTTTTTTATTCCAATTAAATTTGGCTTAGACTATTGCTTGAATAAACTCTTCCATCTTCATTCCCCTGGAACCTTTAAAAAGTATAATTGAATTCGTAAGCTCCAGGTTTTTTAAGAAAGACTTTAGACTTTCTCTATTCCTAAAATGTTTTTTTATAATTTTCGAATTATTGATTACATCGGATAAATATTTCATTCTTTTTCCGACTGTATATAATTCGGTAATTTTATTTTTAATTATATAAGGTGCTAATTTTTTATGAAGTTCAATCCCTTCTTTACCTAATTCAAACATATCTCCAAGAACAGCAATTTTTCTTTTAAAGTTTTTTAATTGTGATAAAAGCTCTAATGCATATTTCATAGATTCAGGATTTGCATTATATGTATCGTCTACCAGGATAAAGTCTTTAACTTTTCTAACATTTAATCTTTTTTTCACTGCTTTCAATTTCCCCGATCCAGATAGTATTTCTTTCTGTGATAATCCCAATTTTAAAGCAATAGAAACAGCTGCCAGGTAATTGGATGCATTATGATTACCATAAAGCGGTAAAGACTGAACAATTTTTTTGTTCTTATAATTTATTTCTATAATTGGTCTGCCGTCATCCGTATAACCGCAATATTTTCCCTCCACATCTGTATTAGGATCTTTACCTTCTTGAGTTTTAAAACCATATGTCAGATGATTTTTATAATTACCAGACGATTTTTTAAGTATCTTATCATCATTATTAATAAAGATAAAACCGTTTTTTTCATTGGTAATTCTGAATAAAGCTGCCTTTTCTTTAAATACGCCGTTCCTGTCTTTTAAAAACTCCAGGTGAGAATCACCGATATTCGTGATTAAAGCATAGTCAGGTTTTGCAATATCAGAGGTATATTCTATTTCACCAAAATGATTGGTGCCGAGTTCGAGAACGAGTATTTCATGTTTTTCGTTCGTGCTGAAAATTGTTAATGGAACGCCAATATGATTATTATTATTTCCTTCAGTTTTATTCACGGAATATTTTTCATTTAATAATTCTGCTATCATTTCTTTGGTTGAAGTTTTTCCATTGCTTCCTGTAATTGCAATTACCTTTATTCCTGATTTTTGCGAAAGTTTATTTCTCCAGATTTTGGCAATATCTCCTAAAGCTTTAGTTGTATCTTTGACCGTTATAACGGGGATATCAATATCTTTAAAATTTTTGTATTTGCTTCTGTTTATAACAACTGCTGCTGCACCATTTTTTATTGCAGCTCTCAAAAAATTATGTCCATCGAATTTATTTCCTTTAATTGCAACGAACAAAGCATTTTTCACTTTATTCCTTGAATCAATCAAAACAGATGATACCGGTTTAAAATTATCCGGGTTAAATATTTCAGAATTCGGTACATCAAATAAATCCTCAATAGTTAAGTTCATCTTATTCATTTTCACCTATACCATACTTGCAGCTTGTCTGCCTGAATAAGAATAAAGATATTTCTCGGCAATCTCTTTATCAGAAAAATGATTTCTTACTCCTTTTATTTCCTGGTAATTTTCATGGCCTTTCCCTGCAATTAAAATAACAGCATTATCTTCAGATTTTTCTATTGCTTCTTTTATTGCTTCTTCCCTGTTTTCCACAGCTTCATAATTTGTCTTTGATATACCCTTTCTAATATCATTAATAATATCCATCGGATCTTCATCTCTGGGATTATCTGAAGTAACAATTACATGCTTACTTAAATCACATGCAATTTTACCCATTACAGGTCTCTTTGTTTTATCCCTGTTGCCCCCGCAGCCAAAAACAGTATAAACAGGATTTTTTCTGTTTGTAATTTTATTTAATGCTAAAAGTGCTTTTTCAAGACTATCTGCCGTATGAGAATAATCAATAATACATTTTTTTGAACCGCTTCCGACTACTTCAAATCTACCGGGCACCTGCTTGGTTGTTTTAATTCCTTCAACGCAGACTTTCTCTTCTACACCTAACGAAACAGCAGCAGCAAAAGCTGCGCACGCATTATATGCATTAAATTCTCCTATTAATGATGTCGATGCCTGAAATTCATTTCCAAGGTATTCAATCGAAAAAGAAGTTCCGCTTAAATCATATTTTATATTTTTTAAAATAAAATCTGCACCCGGTGTAGTTCCGTAAGAAAGGGGATGTGCTTTGGAGTTTTGGGTTAGAGTTAGACAGTTCTTGTCATCGGAATTGATTACACCGAATGCAGATGGTAATAAAGAATCGAAAAGAATTTTTTTTGCGTTAAGATAATTTTCAAATGTATCGTGGAAATCAAGATGATCCGAAGTTATATTTGTAAAAACGGCTGCCGAAAAATACAAACCCAAAACCCTGTTTAAGACTAATGAATGCGAAGAAACTTCCATTACAGCACAATCACAATTCTGATTATACATCTCGAACAGGAGTTCATTTAGTTCAACCGATTCAGGTGTTGTAAGCTGTGTCTTAATTTCTTTATTCCCGATAAAATTTGAAATAGTACCTATAAGTCCGACCTTATTTCCATTAGTTTCAAAAATATTCTTTATAAAATATGAAGTAGTAGTTTTTCCATTTGTACCTGTTATTCCAATTAACTTTAGTTTCTTTGAAGGTTGATCAAAATAAATATTCGATATTTGAGCAAGAGCCACTCTGCTGTCTTTAACTAATATTTTAGCTAAACCATCGTGATTGAATATCTCATCCGGTACACTATCATTATCTTCCAGAATTACAGCAAAAGCTCCATTATTAATAGCATCCAGGATGAACTTGTGTCCGTCGATCTTATACCCTTTTATAGCAACAAAAACCGAGTCTCTGATTACTTTTCTCGAATCATAAAATATCCCGGTAACATCTTTCCTTTGCACTTCTCCGGTAATCTGAATCGCATTTATTTTACTTACTAATGCTGTCAATTCCATTTAATATACTACCGTTCCATTTATTGAAGCTTCTTTACAATTTAAGACACAAAGCTCATCCTTATGAAATCTGGTTCCCGGATTAATACTTTGAGATAAAACTGAACCTGATCCTCTAATTGTATATCTGATGCCCAGCTTAGTTAATAAATAAATCGCATCTCTTATCGAATAGTTTGTCAAATCTGGCATAACATTATTCGCGGAAAAATCTTTTTCATTTATATGCTGAATATTAGAGCTTCCTTTAGCCGGAACTATGTTAGGAAAATTATAATTCGATTTTTCAACAGAAGCTATATGCATTTCTGCTTCATGAGAAGTATTCAGGAGTTCCGGATCCGCCTTAATCATTCTTTCAGCTACATTCTTAAAAATAGGAGCTGCAACACTGCCGCCATATCGGCCAACTTTAGGAGCATTAACCAGTATTAAACAAATTACTTTAGGATTATCTGACGGGAAAAAACCAATAAAGGATGAATTGTAATCGGATTTTGAGTATTTACCGTTTTCTAACCGTTGCGCGGTTCCGGTTTTACCGCCAACTTTAAGATTATCAATCTTTGCATTTACACCAGTACCTTTTTCCACTACATTATATAGAATTTCTCTCATCTTCTTGGAAGTTTCTTCGCTTATAACCCGTCTGACCTGCCCTGGAGAATCTTCAAATATAACAGAGCCGTTACCATCAACCTCTCTTTTTACAATTAATGGTTTGTATAAGATTCCGCCATTAATTAATGCACAATATGATGAAATCAATTGTAAGGGAGTAACCATTAATTCATATCCGAATGACATAAATGCTTTAGTAACTGCAGACCAATCGTTTGGTTTTTTAAGTTCCCCGTCAACTTCCCCGGGCAGCTTAATTCCAGTATAATTACCAAAGCCAAAAGCTCTAACATATTTATAATAGATATCATCATTTATCCTTTGAACTAATTTCGACATCCCAACATTGCTCGACTGCTCCATAACACCCATTACCGAAAGATATTGATGTTTATGGGTGTCACTTATCCGGATATTTTTGAATTTATAGCTTCCGTTTTCTACATTAACCGTTTCATTTAATCTGCAAAGATGGCGATCCAGCAATACTGCCATTGTTATTGATTTAAAAGTTGAACCCGGTTCATATGAATCCGTAATCGCCTTATCTTTTCTATCAGAATCATCAAACTTCCAATAAGTTTCGGGGTCATAATCATTTAAATTGGCCAGTGCCAGGATTTCACCATTTTGCGGATTCATTATAATTCCTGTCGCGGATATACCTCCATAAACATCAAGTCCATTCTTTAATTCTTCTTCTAAAATAGCCTGGTAAGTTTTATTGATTGTGAGATAAATATTATCTCCCGGGACAGCAGGCTGCGTTTCCTCTTCAGCAACAGTAATCATATCCCCGATAGCATTTCTTTCAACCAGCATCTTCCCTTCATCTCCCTGCAGTACCCGGTCGAAAGAGTTTTCAATTCCGTTAACTCCTCTGAAGTTGTTGTTTACATAACCTAAAATGTGAGACGCCAGCTTCTTGTATTGATAAATACGCGTCGGATCTTCATTATAAAATAAACCGGTAACCTTAAAATTCTTCAATAATAATGCGTCTTCGCTCGAAGCCTTCCTCTCAATACAGATAGTTTTTTTTGAATCTTTCATAAGATTCAAATAATGCTTTTCACTTTTCCCAAATACCGAAGTAAATTTTTTTGCGATTTTAATCTTGCCGGATCCCGAGACCATTCTCATATCCAGGTAAAAAGAAACATCATTGCGGTTGTAAACCAGCAGAGTATTATTTCTGTCATATATCAAACCTCTGTCTGCTTCAATTTTTTCTACTTTTGTCTGCTGTTTCTGAGCATAATATTTCAACTCTTCACTTTTTACTATTTGAATATCAAACAGTTTAATGACCAATGCCGTAAAGAATAGAAAAATAAAAACAATTACTATTAAGGCTCTTGAATTATTCATATTTATCCTTAACAATTTTTGACACTTTTTCTATCTCACTTTTATCCACATTCAGAATAATCGGTGCATCGGAAGGTTTAACCATCCCGAGTTCTTTTTCAGCAAGCGGTACGATCCTATCTTCCGCAGTTAAAGCCTGCTGCCGGGCAGATAAGCTCAACTTCCAATTTTTAATATTTTCCAATTCCTGCTCTGCTAAAACTTTTTGCCTTGTCAATTCTTCACAATTTAATTTTATTCCCACGTAGCCAAGTATAAATAGAGTAATTGTCACCATATAGAAAAGTGTAAACAAGATTAATGGTTTTGCACTTTTTTTCATATTCTTACTGCCGCCCGCAACTTTGCACTTCTTGCGCGGTTATTAATTTCAATCTCTCCAGGAGTCGGAACCACAGGTTTTTTTGTTAGTATTTTCAGCCTGCTTTCTTTATCGCATTGGCAAACAGGAAAATCCTTGGGACATATACAGTCCAGGGTTTCATATTTAAAATATTCTTTAACAATCCTATCTTCCAAAGAGTGATATGAAATAACTACTATTACGCCGCCTTTTTTTAACAGGTCCACACTTTTCTTCAAAAAATTTTCCAGATTATTTAATTCATCGTTTACAAATATTCGTAAAGCTTGAAAAATTCGAGAAAGAGTTTTTGCCAGATATCTTTGAGGTGTTATTCTGCTGACAATACTGCTCAGCTCAACAGTAGTTTTAATTTTATCTTTTTCCCTGTACCTGCAGATTTCCCTGGCAATTTTTTTTGAATTTTTTTCTTCACCAAATTTGAAGAAGATATTTTCAAGGTCCTCTTCAGAAAAAGAATTAATAACATCCGATGCATTGACTATTTTGTTCTTATCCATTCTTAAGTCCAGCATTGCCTCTTTCCTGTAAGTAAAACCCTTCTCAGCATTATCAAGCTGAAAAGATGAAACTCCCAGATCAGCTAAAATACCATCATAGAGCCCAATCGATTCAATTTTCGAAATAATATCGATTTGGGTAAAATTAAAATTATGAAGCTTAATCCGTTTTTCATTTTCAAATTTTTCTTTTGAAAAATTAAAAGCGTCTAAATCCATATCCGTTGAGACAAGTATACCGTTTTTATTAATTCTTTTTAAAATCTCTTCTGAATGACCTCCATATCCTAAAGTAGCATCGAAATAAGTTCCTGATAAATCAGTAATTAAATAGTCCAGACTTTCCGTTAACAAAACGGGCTTATGAAGCTTTTCCATTTACTTAGCCATTACTTTAGCTGCAATTTGTTCATAAGTTTCGTCAGATTGTTCCAGGTACTCTTTATAAATATTGGGATTCCACACTTCAATTTTTTTTAATGCCCCCAGTATTAGAACTTCTTTTTCAATTTTAGCATAATCAATTAATATTTGTGGAATTAATATTCTTGCTTGAGAATCCAGTTTATCTTCCGATGCATATTGTGAAATCATTCTGATAAATTTTGCATCTTCAGGATCGAAAGGATTAAGCATGAGCAGCTTATCCTCAATAAGCTGCCATTGATCGAGAGGATATATATCGATACAAGCGGCTGTGCCTTGAGTAATAATAAAAGTCTCATTAGATTCGGGAGAAACCTGTTTCCTTAATTTAACAGGAATACTTATTCTGCCTTTAGAATCTATTGAGTATGAAAACTGACCTCTAAACATTGTCCAACTCTAATTTGGTTCTTTTCACCACAAATCCCCACAACTCCCCAAAAATACGTTAAATTTTATGGAAATGTCAAGAAGTTTTTTACTTTTTTACCACATTTTTTTATTTTTTTGCCGATTAAGTAATACACCGGGGAGTTATTTCAGCGGAAACTAAATTTTTAAATGATTAAAAATGACTGAGATTTTTAATAAAATTGAATAAAACGTAAGAATTCATTTATGAAATCAAGAAGAAAAGGATTCTTTTTTTTAACCCAAATTATGCATTAGAGCGAATTTCGCAGCTCTGATTTCCAAAATTTAACTTAAATTAAAATTAATAATTCAGGACTGGAGTCATGGTAAACAAAAAATTTAAATCACTATTTGGGTTTAATTTTGTTCGGGGAATTTTTCACTTACTACATCAATTATATTTCTGAAGTGTGGAAGGTCAGGCCAGTAAATGCTGACAACTTTTACAACATAAGTTCTCCCTTTTTCCAACTTATTGAAAACTGCTGTTGCATTGTGTTTATCGTGGTAATAGTTATTTGCATCTTCAAATACTTCATCGTCTGTAAAAATTAAATACCTGCCCGATTCATCTCCAAATTTCTCAGAATTCGTTACCGTAATTGTCACTTCTTTTTCGGTCAAAAATCTTTCAAAAAAGAGGTATCCGAAGATTAAACTTGTGCTAATAATAATTAATCCGATAATAATTTTTCTATTTGTTAAAGTCATATTTTTTAATATTTAATTTATTTATTTGATACTTTCCTGTGCCAGGAATGTTTTGGCTCTGAAACCAAAAAATATAAAAGGATAAAAAATGATATAATTGACAGACCGGAATAAATTAGTATCAGATACAACATAATATTTCCGTTATTTTAAAGAAAATGGAAAATGATTTTTTACCCAAGCTATCCCTTATATTTAACTTTTTAGCATATATATGTAAATCTAACGTATAAGAGGCACAACAATGATACCAATAAAACGTTTCAAAATGCTAAATTTCTTATGCAGATAAATAAGGCAGGTGGTAAATTTTATATTAAATGCAGTAGTTTTGTAATAATTACAATACTATAAAATTAAGAGCCAACTGCCGGAATCGAACCGGCGACCTGCTCATTACGAATGAGCTGCTCTACCAGCTGAGCTAAGTTGGCTTAAAATTAAGATAAATAAAAGGACAATTAAAAGATTTGGTAATTATCCCACTTAACAAAAGGAAGGTGCAAATTTTTTCAATGCCTGGCTAAACTATGCCGGGGAAATCCACTCTAATATATTATCTTAATTTCTTTTTATGTCTGTTCTTTCTCAATCTTTTCTTTCTTTTGTGTGTAGACATTTTATGTCTTTTTCTTTTTTTACCGCAGGGCATTAATTACCTCCATTCTTTTCATGTGATTTTAATAATTCTTCTGCTCTTTTTCCTGCATCAGAATTCGGATTAATAGCAACAGCTTTTTCAAGCCATTCTTTAGATTTTTCTAAATTCCCAGCTGCTAAATTAACAATTCCTAAATTCAAAGTCCCAATTTGATGACCGGGTTCGTATTTCAAAGCTTGTTTCATTTCAGTTATTGCCGTAGTATAATCCCCCAGGTTGTAATAGCAGACTCCCATATCTATCCTGACATCTGCATTTTTAGGATTTTTTTCCAGGTATTTTTTATAATTGTCAATGGCTTTAGAGTAAAAACCGGCATCATTTTGTGTATGTGCTAACTGAAGCTGCAGCTCAGCATCATCCGGATTAGCTTTTAACTTAGCTTCAAGCTCATTTATTTTATTAATGGCGCTTAAATCTACACTTGGCTGATTTACAGTACTTTCACTTGTATTGGTTACTGAAACAGGCGGAGTGCTTAAAACTCCGGAGGAAATAATAATTACAATAGCAATTACTAAAATTGCTCCGAAAATTATCAGGAACATTTTAGTATTTAAGGTTTTCCCTTTCTTTTCCTCTCCCTTGGAGGCCGTAATCGTTCGACTTGTTTTTTTAGGTGTAGATGTTTTTTTAACCTGTTTCTTTGATTTGCTTCCTTTAGTTTCCAGCTTGATTCCGCATGAAGAACATATTGTATTATTTACATCATTCTCCTCACCACAATTCCAGCAAATCACTTTATCCGGATTACTGTCTGCATCAGCAGATGAACTGTCCTGTTCTATATAACTATCATCTAAATAACTATCACCTAATTTTGAACCGCAGTTAGGACAAAACTTATAATCCTTCTCTAACTTTGCACCACATTCTGGACAAAAATTCTTCATAAATTATTCTTCTTATACTTCTTTCATTCCAGTATCGACAATTTCCTTAAACTCTTTGGAAAATTTAAATGTCGGGACAAAATGTTCAGGTACAAAAACCTGTTCACCTGTTTTAGGATTTCTTGCCTGGCGTGCATTTTTCTTTTTGACTTTATAACTGCCAAAGCCTCTAATTTCTATTCCTCTTCCTTCCTTTAGAGATTCTATCACAGTCTTTATGAAACCTTCAATAATGGCTTCAGTTTCCAATTTTGTCAAACCGGTTCCTGCAGCAACTTTATCCACTATATCTGCTTTTGTCATTTTTCACCTTCATCATTTTGTTTGTAACTCATTATAATTTAATGATTTAAATTATACAAGTAGATATAGAAAATCAATTAATATGTTTGTGACATATACCACCTGGCTAAAAGTGATGAATTCAAAAAAACATAAGTTTGAATATATAAATAAATGAAGAAATTTGTAATTCAAAAATTAAGTATATATCAAGAATACTCAGTCAACAATAATATGACAAAATAATTACTTTTCTTTTATTTTAATTAATACCACACCATGCGACGGAACAAATGTCTTATATTGATTTTCAAACAAACCTACATCTTTCTGCCGCCAAAGATCTCTAACAATACATTTACCATTCAATCCAAGCTGATTGAAACTGGTAGAAACCTCAGTCTTTTCATTACTCCTGTTAAACAAACCAACTGCTATAGAACCATCCTGGAGATTCTTAGCCCAGACTTCAAGATCTCCTTCTTTAGAAATTCTGCTTGCCTGCTTCCCAAGCGGATCCTGATCAACAGCTAGAACTTCATCATTTGTGAGTAAACCGAGAGTAAAGTCATCTAGTTTAGTCATATCACAGCCAATTAATAAAGGAGCGGAAAGCAAGCACCACATACTAATATGAGTATATTGTTCATTTGGTGTCAATCTTGTCGGATGAAGGTTTTCTCCCCAGCCGACCATTCCGACTACCAGCATATCAGGATCATTCCAGTGTCCGGGTCCTGCATATTTTTCATGCCCGTTTTGATTGAAAGCGATATCACTCATACTTTGCCAGGTATCTGTGATATCACCTGTAGTACGCCAGCAATTACCCCCTACTTTTGCACCCCACTCCCAGACATTACCCATACCGTATTGGCAAAGACTATAGACAATATCCCTGTTAACTTTATTAAGCGCCTCTCTCATAACAAAGTAAGGTTTCATTAAATCCTGTAAATTATTTCTATCTCCATCGTAGGAGCACCAATCATATTTAAGATAATCAACACCCCACTCGCCATATTTCTGTGCATCTTTATTTTCATGCTGAAAGCTGCCAATACAGCCTCCGCAGGTTAATGGACCGGGTGAAGAGTAGATCCCCATTTTCAATCCTTTATCATGAATAAAATTACCCAGAGATTTCATATCCGGGAATCTTTTATTAGGATTGATATACCCGTTATTGTCTCTTGGTTTACCTTGAAGGGTTGGATCATCTGAACCGGGCTTTGTTTCCCAGTAATCGTCAATATTAATATATGTCCACCCATGATTAACTAAACCGCTATTAACCATAGCATCAGCAGCAGCTCTTATTTTCTTATCGCTAACTGAGCCCGCAAAACAGTTCCAGCTATTCCATCCTAGCGGAGGAGTTAATGCAATTTTATCTCCGCAGATTATTTTGAATTCTTTTTTCGTAGTACCAAGTTTATTGGTTGCCTCTAATACAATATTATATTCTCCCCTTTTCTTCATTACACCGGTAATGATTCCTGTTTTTGAATCAAGTTGAAGTCCTGAAGGTAAATTTTCAGCTGAAAATTCCATCGGCCTGTTACCGGTTGCAGGTATCCTATACAAAAAAGATGCTCCGGGTCTTACACCGTAAACCTGTGTACCATTAATTTTAGGCGAAGGAGATGGTTTCGGGGTAAGAATAACGTATTCGCTTTTTTTAACTTTATCATATTCATTATTTATCAATTCAATATTAGAAATATTTTTTGCATCAGCGGACTGATTCAATATTTCAGCAGAAACTTCAGGAGAAATTTTATCTATAGCTGAAGCATATTTTTCTGCAATTTCGGAATAGTTGCCGGGTATCCAATCTTTATCCCAGATATTATCGTTTCGTACCCATGATATCTCCATCAAATCAGTTATATCAGGAAAATCCTTTTCGATCAGACTCCACACATATGCCTTAGGATCATGTTCATAAAGAGAAAAATAGAAAGCAAATCCGCCCTGGTTGTTATTCACTTTAATGAATATTTTATTGTCTCCTTTTTTCAGCTTCAAATCTGAAGTATCCTGGTTTGGAGAGCATCCGCGGTCGATTTTATGATTAATTATCAGGTTATCATTGAACCATACTTTCAATCCATCATCACTGCCGAAATAAGCTTTAACAGATGTATCGCGATCACATATAATATTTCTTTGAAGGTATACCGCACTATTAACCAACGCCGGGAAATTAATAATTGAACCGTCGGTCCAGTTTTGTTTTTCCCACTTAAACTTACCGCCATTATATTGTTTATTTATATCATTATTATCTTCCGGCGGGAATTTTTCTTCAAATGATTTACCCGGTTCAGCGGGGAAAAAGCCAACACTATACCAGGCTCCCAGATTTAACTTAAATCTTGAATTAACTTCCTGCTGAGTTTTAATGAAAGCTTCTCTTGAAGCAATGAGAGTAGCGATCCAGTTATCTTTCTTTATATAATAATCAGGATTCTGACTGAAAGTAACTGATGAAATAGAAATTAGAATAAAAAGAAAATATGTTATATTTTTTCGCATCTTTAATCCCTAAAGTTAAATTGAAAATGGTTTTTGTATTACTCTAAATATCATTTAATTGTTTGAACTGGTTTATCAGTAAAAACAAATTTTTCTTTGTTTTGAAGTTCAATCATTTTTTGTGCATGTTCTTTGAAAATAGATAAAGTCGATGTATCAGAATTATAAATGGAATTAAGTCCCTGAGGTTCCTGCGGCGGATCGCCAACAAACGGATCACCAGGTATCCATTTAAAATCTTTATGCTGCGGTCTGCCTTCCCCTCCCCACGACCATACATTTGTACCAGCTACTGGTGATCCTGAAGCAGCACTATCATAGATTATACTTAATATTTTTTTGAAGTATGTATCTCTGGCAGCAGTTGGAGTACCCGGACTGTATAGCTCATTATCCCGCGGCAAACCGAATTCTTCCATAACAATCGGTTTACTTACCTCACGCGCAAAACTTATATGTTCATTAATATAATCAATTGCATTATTTTCTGTTCTCTGATAAGTTTCGTCTATCTTTTTTGCGTTAAACCACCCCCAGTTTTTTGGCCATAAATGAAAAGTCATATAATCAATATATTTAGTTTTATGGGCAGTTAAATAAATAGCTGAATCTTCAATGCTTCCCTTGAGTCCTTCGTTCCCGGTTGTAACAAGGTGGTTGGGATCAATACTATGAATAAATTGTGCAGTAGTTTTTATCCACCTGTAATATTCCTCGAGCCAGTATTTATTTCTTCCCGGACGAGGTTCATTAGCCAGTTCCCAAGCCATAATAGCCGGATCTTCATAATAGTAACTACCGGTATATTTATTTTTCCTGGTAATAAGTGAATAGATATAATGCAGGTAAAATTCATCAGCTTTTTCATTTCCATAAAAGGTTGCCGAATAATCCATAAAGTTGCCGTAATTGCCGTTAGCCGGATCAACACCGCCTCCGCCGTTTGCCCAGTCATTATATTGAGCCATGCCGCCGGTCCACTCCCAATAATTATTTAAAAATATTACTGCATGCATATTCCTTTTTCTCATTTCCGAAAGAAGGAAATCGAGACCGTCGAGCAAATTTTCATCATAAATACCAGGTTTTATTTGAATGGCAGGTTTTAATGAATTAGTTATATATGATTCTTCAGAAGCGCCTAATATCCGTAAATTTGTAAGGCCCAACGATTTCAGCTCATCAAGTTCTGCAATCAATCTTGCTCTATTTCCCGTTTTACCCGGAGATCCTAAATAGCAGCCATACCATAAATTAACACCGGCATAATAATACGGTTTCCCGCTAAGTTCAAAATGAGTTCCGTTAACTTTAACAAAATCAGGATTTCCACTTAAAAAAGAAGAAGAACATGTTTCAAAAAAAAAGGAGACGAATAAAATAGAAGAGAAAAAAAAGATTTTACGCATGATAATATTCATATAAATTATTTCGAATTTCTTATTTAGATTAAAAATTTAATTGTCAGACATTGTTCAGATAATACTTACTGGTTCAACCAAATATTCTTTCTAAGTAATTTAAAATTTCCGGGATACCTCTAATAATCAAATTATCTTAAGAGGATCATCTTTTTAGTTACTAAATAGTTTCCTGCCTTAATGGTATAGAAATATATACCGCCGCTTAATCCGGATGCATCAAACATAACATTATATGTACCCGCAGATACTTCTTTATTTAAAAGTGTTTCTATCCTTTGACCAAGTATATTATAAACAGTCAGATTTACATCAGAGGTTTTGGGAATTGCAAACCTTATCGTTGTAGACGGATTAAAAGGATTTGGAAAATTTTGCGAGAGAGAATATTCTGCCGGTATCAAATTATTATTTCCAGCAATACCTGTCGTTTTGGGAACTCCGTATATTTCTATTTCATTTATTGAGAATGCAGTTACACCCGGAATAGTTAAAACAAAAAGGACATACCTTCCACTGCCCTCTAAACTGTCCAAAGTCTCCACGTTGGATATGCCGCCGGTAGCATTTGTTATGGAATATAAAATATCCCACTTAACAGAATCATCTGTAGCTTGTACTGAATACCATTTGGCATAACCATCTTTTGCCCAACGAATAACTATTTTATTAATTAACATTGATCTTCCCAGATCAATTAGTATTCTCTGATTATTCCCAGGTACTGCCTGCCACTTTGTAAAATTATTACCATCAACCAAATTTTCAGGTTTACTAAAGCTGAAAGCTGCCGTATCATTTGACGAGACAGTTACAGGAGCTCCTATTGCTCTATCCAGTTTATCAGCAGGCATTACTTTTACCGTAAGTGTTAGTGAATCGGTGATATCCCCTTTCGATACTAATGTGTAAGTATTATGCCCCGAATCAGGATACACTTCCATCGAACCTTTTACCGGAATGGATTCATCATTAATCTTTGCAGATGAATTTTTAACTACCTGCCAGTTAAGTGTAGAACTTTCACCAATACCTACCTGAGCGGGCATAGCTGTGAAAATCATTATTTTACCTGTCGGCAGTACAGTAAGATTAACGGTCATCGAATCATTAACCTGACCGGATGTCATTAAGGTATAAGATGCAGAAACGGAAGGAAAGACAAAGAGACTATCTGCTGCCGTAACACTTTGACCATTTAGTGTTACTGAAGAACCATCCTGCGTATCCCAATGCAGCAAAGTACTATCGCTTTTCTGTATTGTTGTGGCATCAAGATAAAATCGGTATATCGTTCCTGTTTTTGGATCAAGAACAATATCATTATGATGATGAATATACATATCCGATAATGCAGCTGCTGTTCTGGAATGATCATTATTTTTTGCATTATCATATGCCTGGGTATCACCCCACCATGACCAGGATAATGCACCGGCATATCCGGTATAATATAACTTTTCATACAAATCCTGGTAAGGTACACCAAACGCGTCTTCCATAAAAAATTCTGCAATAACTAAAGGTTTATTTAATTCCCAGGTTGAAAATGGATGATGGAAAGGAGACAATCCTGTTCCTGCCCAACTGTAATAATGCACTGTATAAAAATCTAATGTTCCATCGGGATCACCGCCTGCATTAATTAATCTGTCATCCCTGTAAAAGTTAGTATTTGCAGCATTTGGCGAATAATATTTATTTATAATTTCCTGTGCGGATAAATAAGTACCATGTACAGCTTTATATTCTTCTTCCATTACAGATTTCTGTTTTTCAGTTAAGGAATTGTAGAAACCGGCTTTCGATAATGCTTTTGCGGGTGTATTTACATCTGTATTTGCTGTTAAACCCCAGGTACCGTTTGTTACCTGTGCAGTAGGATCTGCCCTGTGGATAGCACCGGCAGTTAAATTCACAAATCGTTGCACATCAAATTCAGAGACATGAACTCTATCGCTCCAATTACCTATTTCAGTAAAACCTTCCGGTTCATTAAAAATTTCCCATGCAATTATCGCAGGATGACCTTTTACACCTTCGACCATAGGTATAAGTGCATTGTTAATGTATGCACGTATTGCAGAAGTATCGGTTAATAATTTTTTATTTCTATTAATAATAGTTGTATTGAGAGAAGTTCTGAGCATATCATGAGACCAAAGACATAAAAGCAGACCGACTTTATGCGCCCATGCCGAATCCAATATTTGTTTCAAATCAGATACTGCACCTGTCCCCGGACTAATAACCATACCGCTGTTATTAAACTCAGGTGTCACAGTTCCATCAGTATGGAGCCAGAACCGCATAGAATTTCCGCCGTCAGCATGAATTTCGGAGAAAATTTGCCCGAACCTGGTAAAATTTGTTGAACCAGGTCCAATATCACCTGCAAAATTTACCCAGGCTATATTTGAACCGTTCATAAATATTTGCTGATTATTAAAATGTATCCTGTCATTTTGTGCATTTGAAATTTGCGGGGAAATGATTGTAAGAAATAATATTACACAAAAAGAAGTAAGTGAATTATTTTTATTGAAAATAAGAGTAAAAAAATTGCTCATCATGTCTCCATGCTCTTTGATTACAAAAACTTATTACAAAAAATTATTTAAACAAATTTCGCACCATTTTTAAATTTAATCTCTAGCATTAAATTATATAAATTTGACTAATTATTTGACTATTAAAACCATGTATCAAGCTTGTTTATTCATATTATTAAATTTAAATTATTATAAAAATAAATGTTTATAAATTTGATAATAAATAAATTGATGCTAATAAATTATTATACCGCCATTTGTTTATAACTTTCAGATATGAATATCCTTCTTCTATTCATCAATTAATTTTATCGTTCTTAATATAACAAGTTAGCATATTATTTATTATTATTCCGTCAGAATTTTCAGATTTAAAATTACTTGATGCAACAGAAGAAACAATTTTCAGTTATTCTTACTTTATCTACAATAATATATCTTCTGATTTTTTTATTTTATTTCCTATACCCCGCAAAATCTATAATCGGGTATACTACCATATACATTTCAACATCTGTTTTATTCTTAGTATTATGCTGGCAAATATTCCTGTTAAAAATATCTCAAAGATATGTTTATTCCTTTCTCACGGCAATAATAATTTTGAGGATTATATTCAGACCTGTTCACCCGGCGGGTTTCGATGATTATTACAGGTATTTGTGGGATGGAAAATCAGGCGAATGGAATAAATCCATATGCTTATGCCCCGGATGCAAAAGAACTTACATACCTTCATTCTGATAAACTTCCCGGATTGGTCAATCATGCTAATATGAAGACTCTTTACCCGCCGTTAACTGAAATTTTTTTTATATCTCATATCTTATAAGCGGCGAAAGTTACCTTGGTTTAAAGCTTCTTCTTTTATTTTTTGATCTGATAACTATCTATGGAATATTTTTAATCTTAAAAAAATTAAACCTCGGGAAAAAATACTCATTGCTTTATGCAGTTTCGCCTCTGCCGATTTTTCAATTTTTTGTTGACGCACATGCCGACGGCTTCGGCCTTGTTTATTTATTTTTGCGATATTTTTTTATTTGGACAACAGGAAGGTTTTAAGTTACATATTGATCGGTTTATCAATCTGCATAAAGCCAATGGTTTATTATTGATGGCGCTTTTATTTTTTACTGAAAAATGAATATCCGCAAAGATTAAAATTATTCTGCTTCCGGTTTTAATATGTGCAGCAATGTATATCCCTTATGTATTTACCGGTACACCTTTCCAGGCTTTAATAAAATT
>CAVQBP010000009.1:0-22082 GCA_963710745.1 uncultured Bacteroidota bacterium
AAAAGAATAAGGTGGTTATGCACCGTTATGTAGTTGAAAGAACATTTCCGAACGGTATCAACATACCCATAAATAATGTCGGAAAAGATATTTGCACCGGTGTAGTTTCGACTAATGCAGAGGATCAGGTTACATGGGTGCAGTCCTACGTAAGTGAAGATAAGAAAAAGACTTTCTGTATTTATGACGCTCCTTCTGCCAATGCAATCCGCAAAGCTCAAAGCAAAACAAGCTGCCGGTTGATAAGATAACTGAAGTCAGTGTACTGGATCCTTATTTCTATAAATGAAAGATGGTTTAAGGTTTACATTTCCTTAATAATTATTTCAAAGGAGTTTATTATCATGTTGACAAATCAAATGGATTCAGAGATAAAAAATCTTTTAACAAAAAGAAGCAAAGAAATTGAATTGCATCAAAAGAATAAAGCTTATCAATTGAAAGAAATGAAATCAAAAGGGGAAAAACAGATTGAAGGAATAAAGAAGATTATGAATAAGGATTTGCTGGATTTATTAAATAAATTAGAAAAAGTTCATGTTGAACAATCAGCAAAAACAAAAGATATGGTCGCAAAAACCAGAACAGTTATTGAAAAACAATCAAATAGAGAATTTTATCCTAACAATCTTTTGGGACCGCATTATACTCCAAATTATACAAGAATTAATAATATGGACGGAAGTATATATTGGGATACAAGTGAGCCTGCCATCTTAAAACCTCCTGCTATTTCAGCAGTTGGATCAGGATCCGGTTTATTTGGTACAGGGATAGAAACATTTTCTTTTTCTATCGACTGGTATTATACATTGTTATTTAAAGAAACATCAATTTTGAATTTCTATTTATATATCCCATTTCATGGATATTACATCATTTATGCAATGGACGGTTTAATGGATTCTAAAGAAGCGTCTGCAAAAATTGATTTGTGCATTTCATATTTCCCTTTAGATGTAGGTCTTAGTGCCATAAATGAGTGTAAAAACATTTTTTCTTTGGACTCACAGAATATTGATGTAAATGGACGGATAGATAGCTTGAAGCAAGCGTCGTTTGTTGATGCAGTGAGTCCCATGTATCCATATATAGTATTTATTTCAGCAACATTTACTGTTTATGCACGCGGTGGAGGTTCCCATTCAGAATTAAATTTTTCATCAGGAAACGACAATTATATAGGCATACCCTTATTGTATGTAAGACCAGATAATTGGTCTGTTTCTCAAGGATAGTTTTAACCTGTAATAAACATCTAAAAATTCAAGAATAAGAACTTTCTTTTAGATCGATTAGCGAATTAGTATAAAATGCTAATTCTTGTTAAATATTTTTATAGATAGACGAAAGGAAAAGTTATGAAAAAGTTATCATCATTTGTTCTTATCAGTAAGGAGTTTGCTATACAAATGGGAGAGAAAAAACCTAGCTTTGCCGGGGGTAATAAAATGGGAATGTTTTCATCAATGTGGCATCGCAAAGGAATATTGTTTCTTATGCCGGCATTATTAGTTGCGGGGTTACTCATGAACGGATGTGAAAAAACCACATCTGTTACTGAACCGGATTTTAATAATGTTTCCTTAGCAAAAGGTAATGGTAACACAGGTAAGATTGTATTTTCAAACAACCGTGACGGAAATTATGAAATTTACGTAATGAATCCGGATGGAACTGGTCTTACAAATCTGACTAACAATTCAGCAAACGATGGGGACCCGGCTTGGTCACCCGATGGGAGGCAAATTGCATTTTCTAGTGACCGCGATGGAAATAAAGAAATTTATGTAATGAATGCTGATGGAACTGGACTTACAAGGCTGACCTATAATTCAGCTGACGATATACAACCAACTTGGTCACCTCACAGCAGACAAATAGCTTTTGAAAGCTATCGTGACGGAAATGCTGAAATTTACGTAATGAATCCGGATGGAACCGGTCTTACAAATCTGACCAAAAATCAGGCAGACGATGCAAACCCAGCCTGGTCTCCTAACGGGAGGCAAATTGCTTTTTCAAGCACTCGTGATGGAAATTTTGAAATTTACATAATGAACCTGGATGGAACTAGTCTTACAAGACTGACTTACAATTCAGCATGGGATGTACATCCCCAATGGTCGCCTCACAGCGATGAAATTGCTTTTACGAGTTATCGAGACGGAAATTCTGAAATTTATGTAATGAATGCAGATGGAACCGGTCTTACTAATCTGACTAACAATCCTGCCGACGAACAGGACGCATTCTGGTCACCAAATGGGAGACAAATTGCTTTCGCGAGTGATCGTGACGGAAACCCTGGTGACCATGATATTTTTGTAATGAATCAGGACGGAACAGCCCAAACCAATATTACAAATAATCCTTCATATAACGCTTTACACCCGTCGTGGGTTAAATGATTAGTTAATGAAAACACAGATACTCAGGTTAAACTCTCTGACAAATTGAAAATCAACTAATATTTAGAATTACCTTATTGAAAAATTTATTTTGAAAAATTGGCAGTCATTCAAACAAAAGTTAAAGTTTGATTTAGAGTTTAAAAAATTTTAACCAAAAGAACATAGTCTACTACTAAATAATCTTTAACAAAACCAAAACATTGAACAGGAGCTTTTATGAAATCACATTTTTCCCCATTTTTATTTTCACGTCATCCTGATGATGACGATAGAATCAAATATAAGATTTGGCAATGCTTTTTCTTTTTTATTCTTTTTATCACCCCGGTTTTCGCACAAATTCCCCGTACAATTTCATATCAGGGCGTTTTAACAGACACAACCGGAAACCCTAAACCTGACGGGAATTATTCCTTTACATTCAGTCTGTATGAAAGCAGTAAAGGAGGAAACATAATCTGGAGCGAGACCAAAACTTTAATAGTAACCAAAGGATTATTTTCAACATTACTTGGAGATCAAAACCCATTTCAGTGATTCTTTGAAATTTGATAAACCTTACTGGCTTGGAATAAAAGTAGGAAATGATGCAGAGCTTTCTCCAAGAATTGCATTAACATCTGCAGGATATAGTTTTTCATCTATCCGTTCCGATACCACCGATAATATTATAAAGGGAAAAGTTGTAAAAAGCTTAAACGGATTAAAAGATAATATAAAATTGATTGGAGACGGCGGGACTTCGGTAACTGCAAGAGGAGATACAATAATGATAACGAGCAGCACAGGTTCCGGAAGCGGGAATACAGGAAGTGGATAACACAAATGCCACTCTGGATATAACTAATCCAAAAGGCCCAAAAACAATAATAAATTTGAAACTGCCGGTAGCATCCGCGATATATTCAGATACTGCAAAAAACATTATTAATGGAAAAGCAGTTAAGAGTCTTAACGGATTAAAAGATGATATCCAGCTGCAGGGCGGGGGAGGAACAACTATAAATACCAGCGGAAATAAAATTACTATTTCAAGCAGCAGCAGCGGCGGCGGTATCCAGGGACTGCAGAATTCAGATGGAACAATAGATATTACAAATCCTGCCGGACCTAAACCGACAATCAATTTGAAAGTACCATTATCTTTAAGCGGAACAATTAACTCCGGAAACTCTATATTTTCAGGTATTAATACAAGTAATGGAGATGCAATTGCCGGTAAAAGTACGGACGGCAGAGGACTTTACGGATTAAGTTCAACAGCACCCGGAATATACGGAGAAAGCAATAAATATTTTGGAATTTTCGGAAAATCCGACGGTACAAATCAGGATGCTATAGGAGTTTATGGAATTGGTTTTTATGGTGTCCAGGGATCTTCGCAGACAGGAACAGGAGTAGTCGGTCTGAGTAATACAGGTTATGGAGTAATAGGCAATTCAACAAATGGAACGGGAGTACACGGTGTAAGCAATTCCGGAAACGGAGTCTGGGGGGAAACTAAAAGCGGTGCCGGTGTCTATGGTCAGAGTACAACCGGATATGGTGTCCATGGTTCCAGTCCTTCCGATGCAGGGGTCTGGGGTGAATCAACGAGCGGTTCGGGTGTCTTTGCATCCAGCTCAGGCGGGAGGGGAGTTTTCGCAGAAAGCCAGAATGGAGCGGGTATTTTTGGTATGAGTAATACAGGTTATGGAGTTGAAGCTTCCAGTCAAAACGATGATGGAATATATGCATCAAGCGGTAAAAAATACGGAGTAGCTGGAATTACAAGCGGTGCTGTTGCAGGGACCAGTTACGCAGGCGTATATGGCAGTTCGACCAATCACCCGGATATTTATGGAGAATTGGGAGCCGGCAATACTGCAGTAATGGGTTATTCTCTTAATAATTATGCAGGCTATTTTTGGGGTTATGTTTATGTTAACGGAGGTTTTGGCCATACAGGCGCATCAGAAATTAAAGATAGATGATCCGATCGATCCTGCAAATAAATATCTTATTCATTCCATGTAGAGAGTCCTCGGACAGGATGGATATATATAATGGAAATGTTATACCACAGATCTGAACGGTTCGGCAACAGTAAGTTTGCCTGCATATTTTCAGGCATTTAATATTGATTACAGGTATCAGCTTACAACAATTGGTCAGCAGGCTCAGGCATGGATAGAATGAAATTCAAAATAACAGCTTTACAATTAAAACAGATAAACCAAATGTAGAAGTCTCATGGCAGGTAACAGGAATTCGTAATGATCCTTATGCAAAAGCTAATCCATGATAGTTGAGAAAGAGAAAGAAGCTAATGCAAAAGGGAAATATATTACACCCGGAATCTATACGGGCAGCCCAAAGAAAATGGAATCTTTTATGTAAAACAGCCTGAAATGAAACAGCTGAATATTAAAAAATCATAGTATGGAATTAAATAAATTAAATCAAATGATTGGAAAAATTAAAGATGGGATAATTAATTTAAATACGAATGCATATTGAAAACCTGTCCGGCAAAGTTCAAAGAACAAAGCCGGATTGTAAATGTTAAATGTGGAATGGAAATCATTTTTTTTACTATTTTATTTTTTACTATTTCTTTATATGCACAAAACAGCAGGGTTAACTGGTCATTATTTAATTCTGGTTTTAGTTATTCAAAAATGTGAACTTAGTGAATAATGTCAGAACCAGGGCAGAATTTTATCAGGAATAAGTAAAAACAGTAGCAATATAATTACCAGCGGATATTCTTGCCAATTATTCCTCGGTGCTTACAGATGTAAATGATAAAGGAGAATTCAATTCCTAAAAAATTTGAGTTGAGCCAGAACTATCCGAATCCTTTTAATCCAACTACCAGAATTAAATATGAAATAAGCAGTAAAGAGCATGTAATGCTAAAGGTTTATGATATTTTGGGAAGAGAGGTAACGACACTTGTGAATAAAGAACAGCTTGCAGGAAAATATGAAGTTACTTTCAATGCATCAAACCTGGCAAGCGGAATATACCTGTATGTTTTAAAGGCAGGGAGTTTTTATATGGCTAAGAAGCTTGTGCTTCTTAAATAAGCAGATTACTTTAAGGACTATTAGAATTACTAGCAATTTATACTGCCATGGTTTTGATCCTGGTAGCCCAGGTACAGCATGCGATATGATAAGACCATGAAAGTGCGTAAAGATTTTCTTATCCAATTAAAACTATCATTTCGAGGGAGTTCATTTCGTTTTCAATTAGTCGACCGAGAAATCTGAATGGCTGGTTCGTAAGATTTCTCTTCCCGGCTTCCGGGTATAATTTTATATGAATCGGGATTCGAAATGAAACACAACTAGACATTTCTTCACAATGAATGGCATCAGGTTTCCAAATTTGAGTTTAATTAAACCCAAAATATGCATAAGGGAATTTTGTCAGGCTGAGCTTGTCGAAGTCTGGAATTAAATTCACATTTCGACAAGGTGCTAGTGTTCCGTCGTTTAAATAATTACGAAATGCAGTCATGATCCCTACCATGACTAGGGTTAGCTTATTCTTTATTGTCAAAGGTTTCTCCCATGGACTGAACGAGGGCAGCCGGGTCAAATGTATAGGAGTGTTAGTGACAGAACACTAGTGACACCTGGTGCAAGTAATGAAGCAGGATATTCTTCACTCCACTTCGTCCCGTGCAGAATGACTAATTAGATTGCGTCACTTTATTAAAGACAACGGCTTTTTAAATGTCTCATTTGATTTTATATCTAATGCATAATTTGGGTTAAAGAATAATTTAGTCCAGGACTGGAATCAAACCCGTCCAAAATAAAATGTTTTGAAAGATTTCAGTTGCAAATAAATTGGTAGCAATAAAAGATGTTATGATTTACTTAGAATTGCTCCTCAAAAGAATTGCGCCTGTCCCGACGTAATAAAATGAAGTCGGGATTAAAAAAAATTATGTAATTGAGCGGTTAATCCCGCCAGGTTGTTGTTCTCAATAAGATTAACAGGATTAAAAGATAAATACTGTCTGAGTCCCGCCTAAATTGCATTTCGCTTCAGAAGGCGGGACGAGTTTATTTATCTTAGCGAAATGGAGTAATTTTTTAGCAATTCTTTTGCAGAGCATGTTTCTTTTGCTACTTTTCTTACGCTAAGAAAAGTAGAAGGGAATAAATTGTTTTAATTATTAGAGGGATCAGAAATAAAGTACCTAGAAATCTTTTTTAATTTTTATTGAAATTTAACTTTTCTTGTTTTTCCAATATTAATTGGGACAGCACTGACTGGGATACTGATCTGCAAAAGGCATCTTGCCAAATTTGGATTTAATGTGTTTATTACCTGAATTAGTTTGGAATTTATTTTATTTTTGTTAATTCGTGTTAAGATATTTAGCCACGAATTAACACTAATTTTCTCGAAAATATTTTTATACTAAATCAGTGCAATTCGTGATAATTAGTGGTTTCATTATTTAGGTTACTAATTTTGACTGTTTAAAAATGGGACTGAATGAATATAAAAGAATCTCTATCTCTTAAAAAGTATAATACTTTCGGTATAGATGTAAAAACAAAATATTTTGCCGAAGTCTTTATTGCAGATGAATTAAAAGAATTATTATCTTTAGAGAAATACAGAGCACTTCCGAAATTTATACTCGGCGGAGGGAGCAATATACTTTTTACCAAAGATTTTGAGGGGCTGGTAATAAAAATATCGTCAAATGAAATTCAAATAATCCAGGAAGATGAAGAATCTGTTTTTGTAAAAGCCTCTGCAGGGGTAAACTGGCATGACCTGGTTTTATACTGCGTTGAAAGAAATTTTGGGGGAATAGAAAATCTTTCACTCATTCCGGGCACTGTTGGTGCAGCACCTATTCAGAATATAGGTGCTTACGGACAGGAATTAAAAGATACTTTTGATTCCTTGAATGGATTATTTATTGATGATCTAACTGAGAAAACTTTGTATAAAGATGAGTGCAGATTTGCTTACCGTAATAGTATCTTTAAGAAAGAATTGAAAAATAAATTTATTATTACAGATGTTACTTTAAAATTAAGTAAACATCCTGTTATAAATATTTCTTACGGAACAGTTGGGGAAGAACTCAAAAAAAAGAATCCTGATGAAATAACCATAAAGGATGTGAGTGAAGTAATCTGCGAAATAAGAAAGAGTAAACTCCCTGATCCGTCAAAGATTGGAAATGCCGGGAGCTTTTTTAAGAATCCTGAAATAAGCAAACAAAAGTTTGAAGAGCTAAAGATTAAATTTCCGGGTATTACTGGTTACAATACTGCAGATGATATGGTTAAAATTCCGGCCGGCTGGTTAATAGAATCTGCGGGATTGAAAGGGAAAAGAGTAGGGAATACAGGGACTCATCCAAAACAGGCTCTTGTTATTGTTAATTATGGAAATGCAATGGGAGAAGAGATTTTGAATTTCAAAGATTTTATAAAGGAAACAATACTTGAAAGATATGGGATTGAATTAGAGGAAGAAGTAAATATTGTGTAACTTTCAAGGTTAATGTAGTGGATAAAATCCTGAAAACCCTTCAAGGTTCCAAAAGAGTTATTCCCTTTGTTTAATTTCAGATAGTATGTTAACCTTCGAGGGTTTACAGATTGTAATCATAATTGTTAACCTCGAAGGTTTTCACGGATTATTTCATATTCACAAATTGGGTAGGAAAATCGAGATCAGCTTCTTTAACCATTTTAATTACTTCCTGGAGATCATCAATCTTTGAACCCTGCACACGTACCTGCTCGTCCTGAACCTGGGCATTTACTTTCAATTTTGAATCTTTTACCATTTTAGTAATCTTCTTAGCGTTATCCTTAGAAATACCGCTTTGCAGGTTAATAACTTGTTTTATCCTACCTCCCGCAGCAGGCTCCGGTTCATTTAATTTCAATGCTTTAATTGAAATGCCTCTCCTGATAAATTTTGTCTGGAGAATATCGATGCTTGCTTTAAGAGAATAATCATCTTTTGTATTTATGGAAATATTTTTGTCTTTTTTATTAAGTTCCATAGAAGTCGCAGAATCCTTTAAATCATACCGCTGGTGAATTTCCTTTAAAGCCTGATTTACCGCATTATCGGCTTCCTGCAGATCTATTTCGGATACAATATCAAAAGAGTGATTTTGAGCCATGATAACCTCGGGAAATTAATATTAATAATAATCGAAAAGCTAAAGGAATGAGAGGGAGTTTGTCAAGATGGTGTTGGTCGGGTGAGGATTTATGATTGATGAATGAAGATTGATGAATATCCCGGACGGCCGGTTTTCGATCAGCACAACCTCAGGGCAAGATGGGCTGAAGAGGATTAGAAGTATATTCACAGTGCATTCAGAACGTATTCAGAGCACATTCAAATAGTATAAATTCATATTCCGGCTTCGTTAAAAATAACTTTGTTGACAAGTTGACGAGAGGAGGGAGATGTGGATGCCCGATGCTGGATTCATACATCAATATTTCAAAGAACGGTGAAAGCAAAAAAATAATATTGCAGCGATGCTTAGATATTTTTACTATTTCTTTACCAAAACTTTACTATTTAAAATAATTATTATATATTACCTAATAAATTAGGTAAATATAAAAAATATATTGATAAAATGAAAGATAACAGATATAAAAGAAAAATTTATTTTACTTAGGGGTGAAGGTTTATCATTTGATAAAATTGTCAAAAGAATAAATGTATCCAAACCAACTTTAATTGAATGGCAGAAAGAATTCAACAGACGAAATTAAAAGAATTCAGGAGATAAGGCTCAGTGAAATATTGGAAAAATATAATATGATAAAAGAGAAAAGGATAGAGCGAATAACCAGGGAACTAGATTTGGCCTGGAGGGCTTATGAAAAAATCGATTATAAGGAGATGAATAAAAGAGAATTATTGATGATGATAATCAGATTGGAAAAAAGATTAAAAGAAGAGATAGAACCAAATAATAAATATGAAAAAGATGATACGGAGAATAGGGACTATCGGAGTAATAAACAGAAGAATAATAGTGAGAACGGAAAATGGGAGAAAACGGGGAGTAAAATAGAGTAATTAAAAAGTCATATTCAATTGTTAGTAATTGAAAAGCGGAAGTTGCTCTATGAGACATTCATAAAATAGGGACCACTGCTTTATTTTTTATATAGATAGTATCAAACTTACAGGATAAGAATAAAACTCCTTTTTTCCTTATAATTGTAATGTCAAATTAGAGCATTTTATGAATAAGGCATATACCATTCGATTATTAATCTTATTAGTAGTTTCATCTATTATAATTTTTACTCTAAAAGGGAACCTCAAAGAAACATCAAATAGTGTTACAGGCAATTCGTCAAGAATATCTGAAGGACGAACAGATTCTTATGCTGATTCGGTTCAAACAAAGAGAACTTTCCCGCAGGTTTCAAGATGGATAGCTGCCGGAATAGGAGACGGCGGATTTTATAGATGCATAAGGTATAATCCTGTTCATCATGATACTGTTTATTTATGCGGCGATAGATCCGGAATGGATAGATCAACCGATTACGGCGCTACATGGACACCAATTAATAATGGAATAACCAACTATTATGTAGAAGATTTGGCTGTAGATCCTGATAATGGTAAAATAGTTTTGGCGGGAACAGCAGGCGGAATACTTAAAACGACTGATGCAGGAAATAATTGGACGATTAAAGGCACTAATGTTACCGGAAAGCCAAACTATATCGTTCAAGAAAATGTAGCCATTTCTGCTGTTTCTATAAACAAAGGTAATTCAAATTATTGGTATGCGGGAACATCGACTTACGCCGGGCACCCGGAGGGGAACATGGCAGATACTATTCAAGTTTATAAATCTACAGACAAAGGAGAGACCTGGGCTAATATGTTCAATTCTTATTCGGGAGCGTATAGATATCGTAATTTGGTTTTCCATATAACCCCTGATCCAAAAAATGTTAATGTTGTTTATGTCGCTACGGCTGATGCTTTACTTAAAACAACCAATGGCGGTTCAAGCTGGGTTGCTTTAACTAACCATTACAAAGTCATCAAGGATTCTTATTACAAAGGGAATTGGTGGGTTGAAATTGATTCAAATAATTCTAATAGAATTTATTCTGCTACCTTATATGTCACCATGGGCTCCGGATAAAAAATTAAGTAGAGCAGCCGTGCTGAAATCTACCGATGCCGGTTCTACCTGGAACCCGTCAACTTCAGGAATACCCGATGGAAGAAATATAAGCGAGCTGCATTTTCATCCCATACACTCAACTTGGTTATACGCCGGTGATCAGGCATTTTCTACCGGAAACTGCTATAGAACTACTGACGGCGGTAATAGGTGGAAAGAAGTTGGAACGACCAGAGCTACTAAATTGGCATGGCAGACAAGCAGAGGATCATTTAACTCATTTGATGTATATGGTAAAGATATAATAAAGCAGCCGATTGAATATCGCTCTACGAATGCCGGGGTATCATGGTTTCAGTCTTATACTATATATAACGGTGATGGAACCTATTCGACCACAGGGACAGACGGTCAAAGTTTGGAGTGGTATTAAATAACACCGGGAAAAGAAGCTGAGTTTATGTGAAATCCGATCAATCGGCAAGAAAAAGTACAGATTTTGGAAAGAGCTGGAAAAGCCTGACAACAACAATGGGTATATTTTCTACAAGTGATGGAACCCCCTGCAAAAGCACAAAAGAATTAGTTGCTAAAACCGAGAATACCTCTATAATGTGGGCATCACAGACTTACCATGGTAAAGTGAATGAAGGAATTATAATTAAATCTACCGATGGAGGCGCGTCCTGGTTTAAAGAAATGGGGTTTGCCCGGGCATTATATTAATTACTTGAAATACAAAGGCGGGGACACATTATTCTGTTTTCCTCACTGGAGCGGTATCTGGAGAACCACAAACGGAGGAGAGAACTGGTCATTAAGACAATCCGCTCCCGGTAATGGAGACAATAACACAGAAGGCATCACAATAAGCCCTGTAAATAGAAATTATATCTATTTTTCTGCAGCAGCTTCCGGCGATGGATTTTATGTTTCAACTGACGGCGGCACTTCTTTCAGAAAGGTCAGTAAGATAGATAGAGTAAATGCTATAGCCGCCCATCCCGATTCTTTGGGTATTGTTTGGACTGCGAGATATTCGACTTTGTCCGATAAGGGAAAAGGGGGATTATGGAAGTCAACCAATACCGGTTTAACCTGGAGCAAGAAATTTACTTTATATTCTTACGAAGGTTATTCTATACCCATTCCAAATTTCAGCGGTATTATTTATGGGAAAACCTCTAATGTTATGTATGCCTGTACAAAAGATTTAACTCCTCATAACGGTTTGTGGTTAGGGGAAGGAGTTTGGAAATCCACAGACTTCGGTGAACACTGGACCGAATATAATACCGGAATAGGAACTAAAAATGTTACGGGTATAGCAATAGACAGAGTAAATAACATTTTATATATAAGCACAGACTCGGGAAGTACGGAAATACGGAACGAGAATTATAAAGAATAATCTTATATATTTTTTTCTTCTTGTTATAAGCAGAGTATAATTTTCAACTTAATTACTAAAGCAGTGAAATTTTAATAAAAGCAAATCCATTGCTGTCCGAATTAATTTTGGAAGTCGAAAAAAAGTTAAATATTAGTACAAAATATAAATAATTTTCAGCATTTAATTTTTAATCCTTCCAAAAACATTACACAATTTTTCTTCTCAACTTTTCTTAGCATAAGAAAAGTTGCAAAAGAAGCATGCTCTACAAAAGAATTGCCTACCTTGAGGGTAGATAAACTAAAAAATTACTCCATTTCGGCTAAGATAAATAAACTCGGACTCCCTGCCGGTTTCCTTATCTTCAATCGATGCAGGGAGTCCTCAGACAGTATTTATCTTTTAATCCCGCCTGCAATTACTTAAACAAAAATCCGGCGGGATTAACCGCTCAATTACGTAATTTTTATTAATCCCGACTTCATTTCATTTCGTCGGGACAGGCGCAATTCTTTTGAGGAGCAATTTTCAATAAATCATAATATCTTTTTTTGCTATCAATACATCTGCAGATTAAATCTAATAAACATTTATTTTGGACAGGTTTGAGCAAATCAAAAATTAAAACTAAAAATGAAATGATATATTGCTTTTTGATTTTTTTTTAATAAGATTAGGATATGTTATAGATTGGGGCAGGAAGAATAGGGATATAAAACGGGGCTCCTACCTTTAAAACTAAAAATGAAATGATATATTGCTTTTTGATTTTTTTTTAATGAGATTTGTGATGTATTATAAAATAGGGCGGGAAGACTAGGGATATAAAACGGGGCTCCTACCAAACTTTTGCATTTCAGGTCGAGAGGATAATAAGATTTAATCTCATATAATTTTATTTACTATATAAAATTCCAATTAAAGCTTGGGGATTAAAAGGAATTAAATTGAGGAAAACCGAGGGGAAGAATGAAAAAATTATATTTTCTGCTGATTTTATTGCTTGTTATCAATAATCTCTACATATATGCGCAAATGCCTCCACATCCATTATTACTGGATAAAATAAATAAGGGAGAAATAATAAAACCATATGCTCTTTCAAATCTTGATATGATAAGAAGCAAGGGAGTTGATAAACCATGGTCAGCACCTAAACAACAAATGCTTAATAAGCAGAATGGCATTTCGAGAATGTTCGGACCACAAACCGTACCATCAGGCAGCTGGAAAGCGTTAGCTGTTTTAGTAAAATTTACTGATAAAGACTCTCAAGTAAATGCAACTTATTTTGATAACTTACTGTTCGGTCAAAGTACAGGAACAGTACGAGATTATTATAATAAGGTAAGCTATAGTAATTTAGATATAATTACTGTAAACCTTCCTAGCACTATTGGCTGGATAACTGCGCCACAACCATATTCTTACTATGTAAATGGAAACAATGGAGAGGGCAGCTATCCGCAAAATTCACAAAAATTAGTTGAAGACATAGTCAACCTCATTGATCCCGTAATCGATTTCTCACAATATGATAATGATGGAGACGGTTATGTAGACGCTTTGTTTATCGTTCATTCAGGTTCTGGGGCAGAACATACTGGGAATAATAATGATATATGGTCACATTCTTGGACTACACACACAATTCCAATTCTAGATGGAGTCCAAATTTTTCATTATTCAATAGAACCGGAGTATTGGGAAAATCCGGGTGATATGACTTGCGGTGTTTTTGCCCATGAGATGGGGCATTCAGTCTTTGGATTACCAGATTTATATGATACAGATTATTCTTCTATGGGCTTAGGAAAGTGGAGTTTAATGGCTGGCGGAAGCTGGAATGGGTCAATTTAGGAAACTCTCCTGCTTTTCCGGACGCATGGTCTCATATCAGATGGGGTATTTAAACTCCAACAATTGTTTCTGATAACATTTCGGGTCAATCAATTAATAATGTTGAAAATAATGCGGAAGCATATTTATTAAAAACAGTCTTATGCGGGACCGAATATTTTTTAGTCGAAAACAGACAGCAGATTGGTTATGATGCTTATTTACCTGGAAGCGGATTATGTATTTATCATATTGATAATTCTGAAGATAATAATAATAACGAATGGTATCCCGGGCATACTTCATCAGGTCATTATAAAGTTGCTTTAATGCAGGCAGATGGTTTTTGGAGTCTCGAGCATAGCAGTACAGGAAATTCCGGGGATCCATTTCCTGGTTCATCTAATAATAGAAATTTCGGAAGTGTACAATTCCGGATAGCTGGAACTATAATCTTAATGAAACAGGCATCGGAGTTTCCAATATTTCATCTTCATCTTCAATAATGAGCGCTGATTTTAAAGTGGATACTCAAATACAATTACCTCAATTTTCAACACAACTATCAATATCTTTTAGTAATGTAAGCGGAAGTTCGTTGCATGGGGAGATTATGATAATGACGGATAATCTGGATATTCTATTAACAGGAGTAAATTCGGCATTAACGCGGGGATTGGAGTATTTATTCAAAAATTTATCGTAATAATGGTGATAACACTTTTACTGAACAAACATCAGTCTATCTAATGCCTGTAAGGGATGGTTCGGCAGTCTGGGGAGATTATGACAATGATGGTTATTTAGATATACTTTTAACCGGATATAATGAGCTGGAAAATCAGGTTTCTAAAATATATCGTAATAATGGAGATAATACATTTACAGAACAAACTTCAATTTCTCTTACGGTGTAAGCGGAGGACAAGCTGCTTGGGGAGATTATGATAATGATGGTGATTTGGATATAATTTTAATGGTGATTCAGTTCAATTTCTCCCGTATTAAAAATATATAGAAATAATTATCCGCAAAATACATTTACTGAACAATCTTCAATTTCTTTAGACAAGATTCGGGGTCAGGTAGCTTGGGGAGATTATGATAATGATGGTGATCTGGATATTTTATTAATGGGTGAAAATGCATCACAGAAGAGTTTTACTAAAATATACCGGAACAATGGTGATAATTCATTTACAGAACAGACATCAATAGCACTTGTGGTTTGCAATATGGTTCAATTGCTTGGGGTGACTATGATAGTGATGGGTTTTTAGATATTCTATTAGCTGGGGATAATTCAACAGGAAGTCATCTTGCAAAGATCTATCGAAATGAGGGAAATAATACATTTACCGAACAATCAGCGGTAAATCTTACGGGTACAAGGAATAGCACCTCAACCTGGGCAGATTATGACAATGACGGCTATCTGGATATACTTTTAACTGGATTTATTTCTCTTCAAATGGGGAGTACTTCAAAAATTTACCATAATAATAGAAACAATACTTTTACTGAACAACATCAATTTATTTGTTTGATATGGCAATGGAGCAGTAGCATGGGGAGATTATGATAACGATGGGGATTTAGATATACTTCGTAGCCGGTAATTGGTATAGCGATGATTTATCTCTAATTTATCGGAATAATAATGAAATTAAGAATTTACTACCATCAGTCCCTTCCAATTTAAAGACAGTGGTTGACGGAAATGATATAACCTTTAGCTGGGATAAAAGTACTGATAACGAAACTCCTCAAAATGGATTAACATATAATTTAGTGATAGGTACAAGCCCCGGTGCCTGTGATATTTTATCCCCAATGGCTGATGTAAATACCGGTAAAAGAAGAATTGTAAACATGGGAAATGCCGGTCATTGCAATAGCTGGACAATAAAAGGATTATCCGACGGAATATATTATTGGAGTGTACAGGCAATTGATAATAATTTTGCAGGATCTGAATTTGCAGCAGCTGAGAGTTTTGTTATACAATCACCCGGAACAATTGTAATTACCTATCCTAAAGGAGGGGAAACATTTGAAGCAGGCAGTAATCCGGTAATAACATATAGTTCGTTAGGGAACAGCGGTTATGTGAACCTTGACTATTCAATCGACGGCGGTGTTACTTGGGATACAATTGCCACAAATCAGTTAGATGATGGAGATTATAGAGGATGGATTGTACCGAATACACCATCGGCAAACTGCAAGATAAGAATAAGCGATGTAGACGGGGATCCTTCCGTAATTAGTGATAGTCTGTTTACCATTACAGGTATAATCCCGGTAGAACTTGTTTCATTTAAAGCAAATTCCAATGAAAATAAAGTACTGCTTAATTGGAAAACAGCAACGGAGATAAATAATAAGGGATTTGAAATACAACGAAAATTGAATTCTAATTGGGAAAAAATAGACTATGTTAATGGCAAAGGTACATCTACAAATCCTAGTGAATACAATTATACTGATGATTTTAAGTATCAATCTTTCAGAGGGATTGTAAGTTACAGACTCAAGCAAATTGATTTTGATGGTTCGTATCATTTTTCAAATGAAATAAAGTTAGATATAGATTTTATTCCAAAAGAATTTACTTTATACCAGAATTATCCAAATCCGTTTAATCCGTCAACGATAATTAAATATGCACTGCCGTTTGAGAGCAGGGTAGAGATAATAATTTATAATATACTAGGACAAAAGAGTAACAGAATTTGATGAAGGAATAAAAGTTGCAGGATATCATGATATAAACTGGCACCCCGGGAAAGTATCATCGGGTGTATATTTTTATTTTATGCATGCAGAAGGTACAGAGGGAGAAAATAATTTTACGAAAACACTAAAAATGCTTTTTACGAAATAATAAATCAAAGGTCGTGAAAAGGATTTAAGAGTTCTTTAATGATTTAAATAAAATTCTTTATTATAGATTTAGTAGGGGCAACTATACTATACTGCAGTATAATTTCTTTTAAATGGGGAAAAGTATATAATTCCAATCCCGATCTTCTTTTTCAACAATTAAAAGGAGGAGAAATTTCGCACTTTATTCCTACTTGAATCCAGGTATCAGGATTGAAGGTACCTGAGGGGCTGGCAGTGTGAAGAGGATTATAAGTGTATTCACAACGGATTCGGACCGTGTTCAGAGCATATTCAAATCGTAGATTAATGTTCCGTCTTCGTTATAACAAACTGGCCGGGCAAGTTGATGAATAATGAATAGCATAATAAACCAGTTTACATTAACACTTATTTGTTGTACCGTGCAGTCCTTTTGGGAATAAAACTCAATGTTTGATGCTGGATAATCGATTATGAAGCCAGACAGCAGTTACTGAATGGGGGATATGAGATTAAACAATTCTGTCTAACTTTCATTTCGAAGGAATTCAATTTGTTACCAACGATATGACTGAGAAAACTTGAATTATGTATGTCAGATTTCTCGTCCAACTGTGATAAGTTTTAGACCAGGAACTGGACTACTAGTGACTGATCTTTTTGAAAAACAAAATTCCCGCAAAATACTTGTTGTATCATCGTTGCAGGGGATGAAAATTTTCATCCCCTGCATCCATTCAGCGGGGAAAAGTTACTAATTTAATTATTAAAGGCAAAGCCTTTTTAAACGTTGCGAAATGACACTTGACCTGAAATAACATTCAACTTGTGTATGGAAAATATTTGTATGGGGAGCAGGTGGGACATGAACATAACCTTCGAGGGTTTTCTATTTTGGATTCTCTTTGTAAACCTCGAAGGTTGGCACTATTTCATCAAAATCATTTTCTTAGTATCTGTAAATTTATTATTTACATTCAGCCTGTATATGTAAATACCGCTGGCAAGGTTTGAAGCATTGAAGTTTACTTCATGCTGCCCTGCAGAATATCTTCGTTTACAAGTGTTGAGACTTTCTCGCCCAGAATATTATAAACTTCCAGGCTGACTTTTCCTGCTTCAGCAAGAGTAAAATTTATTTTAGTGCTTGGATTAAAGGGATTGGGATAATTCTGGCTAAGTGAGTATTCTGAAGGAATTTTCTGCTTTTTCATACAACATTGGTTGCCACATTATTAGTTGAACCATAAATTTGTACTTCCCAGAGTTTTATCCATTCATCTTTATTATTACCTGTTATAGATATCTTAATATATTTTGCACGTTGTTTATTATAATTATTTACAGTCCACTCAGTGGAATCTGATGAGGCATTAGATACAACTTCATTCCAGTTATTGGTATCACTGGAAAAATATATCGAATATTGATATATGCTTCCATTCTGCCAGTTATTAAATTCAATTTTTGTTTTTGTAATTTCATATTCGTTGTCGAGGCTAAAAATTAATTGTGCAGGCATTTGATCGGTTTTCCAAACTGAATTAGTGCCGCTTGAAGAACCCTTACCATCAATTAAGTTATAAACCGAACTCGGAGAAACTGTAGAAGATGCAGTTAGATTGGTTACGGGTACCTGCATTTCATCTTGAGTTGCAAAATTGTCAGGATTGGATATATTATTAAAATTACTTCCCGTTAAAATTGTATTCACTTTTTCATTAATACACCAATTAATTATTGGTTTTGAAATTGTAGAATCTATATGTGTTTTAATAATAAAGCTGCCAACTTTCAACGGTTTTGAAGAAATAATTTCACTGCCGGGAAGAGAAGCAAAAGTCATTTGGGTTTTTCCATCAGAATTGATAGTACCGATACTAACTGATGGTATGATATTTTTTAACTCGCTTGAACCTTCTATATATGAGAAATTATATATCGGGTAAGTTATTATTTAAACAAAGAATACATTGATATGAAGTTAGTTGAAAACTTGTATCAATACTCTGTACATAAACATTGAACGAAATTGTGGAATCATTTAATATCTCAGTACCCGAGATCTGCATAGAATAATCCGGAGAAGAAAAAACGGTCTGAAAATTGAGGAATAAAAGAGCAAATAGCACACAAAATCTCATCATAATCATATAAATATATCCCTTGATTTGAAACACTCTTTTATAGATATATCAATATTAATACCATAAATTATCTTCTAAAATTATTAAATGAAGAGAGAAAAATGTCGAATGCCAGATAAATTACCGGAAAAAATTACTTCCGTTAGATGTGCTTATAAAACAAGATTTTAAGATATATTAGGTGATAAAAAATGATTTGAATTCTCTATTTTTCTATATAAATATTGAAAGAAGGGTTAAATAAGGCTTTCAGTGACATTCTTCCAGATAAAAATATAAAAGATTAAATTTTATTCATTCTTCCTGACAGAAATTTTCCATTTTAGCATTCCCCGTTTATTAATGAAAATAGGATGACCATCAAAATAGGAAAAAAATACGCCATTTTTAGTAGATGCAATACTGGACCTTGAAAAAGTAAATCCCGTTTGAATCCCATCGCTGCTGGGAATGCTTGCAAGCTGCTGTATGGTTTTTTTATCGGAGGAAATTTGAATAGTCAGGTTCCGCAATTTACCGTTCGATAGAGTTTTTTGTTCAGAGATAAATATTAAGCCAAATGGAGTAGATACTAAGGATTTGACCAAATTCCCCATATTTGAGAGAACTTCAACTTTCAGGGGTTCTGATCTTTCAGCTCTTACGAATTTTGCTTTCCCATCCATGCGGTCATCCGTACCCCAATAGATATATGATGAATCAAAATATAAAGACGTAAAACGGTGAACACTCTGTGAAGCTGTACCGTCAGGATGGGGATCAGTCACCTCTTTCCAATCTGAACCATCATTCCTGCTTAACCAAATTCTGGATTCATCTGCATAATCACCTGAAGATAAATACCAGTTACCGGGAAAATAAGGATCATTTTGAATAGTATGAAAATGCCTTATTTGAGGATTAGGGGATAATCTTGATTTTTGAAAAAAGACTTTTTTCCATGTGTAACCGGAGTCCTTGGACCACCAGACAAATACAGTATCTGCTTTTGAAGCATATTCGGCATACATAATAATATTGTTATTTTCTGCAATGCTCCAGCTTCCATGCCACGGATATTTACCTGTTTTTATTACTTCCAGAACTTTCCAGTTTTTATCAAATAACCATATTTTAGAACTGATTTCTTCCCATAACAGGTGGTTGCCGCATCTCGTTGTAAAACATCTAAGCCATCTTTGCTTTCTCCCCGCATAAACTCTATGAAAATGTGCACCCAAATCTTTCGAGACAAAAATATTTCCGCTATTGTATTCAGCAGCTATTACTGTATTGAGTGATGAATGTCCTGCAGGTAAATATACATGTTCAAGAAAAGTTAAAGATTCAATTAAGCTAGCCGATAAAGTATATTTTGAAGTGCTGGCTGTAAGTATAATTTCAGGGCCTTTTTTTACAACCAGAGTTACTTCAGGAAATATATTTATGTGAATAATATATCTTATAATTAAAATACAAACTAAAAAAGAAGATAATAAGAAATATAAGTATTTTTTCAGTCCAAGTACCTTTATAAATTTTGATTTTGACATGATAGTATTCATTTAATTCAGGATTTCCCCATCATTAGTAGGTTAATGTATTGAAAGTATGATTTAAAACTGCATCTATTATCGAAAGAATTATTTATATTATTATACTTTAAGTCATAACTATCCGAAATTTATGAAAAAATTAAAACTCTTAATCATAATTTTACAAAAAATATTCCAGCATCTAGAAAGGCTTACCTTTACCACTTGCTCTGCAATGAAAGAAAAATAAATTTTTCTTAATGATAAAAGTTAAAAACCTTTTTAACACCATACTCTTTCTCTTTTACTTTTCTTAGCCCCGATTTTCATCGGGGTAAACTTCAGAAAAGTAACAAAAGAAACATGCACTTTAAAAGAAATTCTGAAATTATACTTTCAATAGGAGATTCTACCTTGACATATAAAGAAAAATAACTCAGTCGCCTGCCTGTATGGGAGCAGTTTCGGAAAAAGCAGGCTCCCTCAAACAAATTTTTCTTTTTGTGTTAACATTATATAGGAGAAAACATCTGTCAGTATAATTTCCAGACGAATTTCTTTTAAGGTGCGGATTTACAATTACGTCATTACATTTTTTATTCTATCTTAAATTCTGTCCTTCAGTCTTGTAATCTAAAGATAGAATGCTTAGAAGACTTATTTTCCTAAAAATTATTATGAAAATTTAGTTTTCAGTAGATTTATGAATTTTTTTATCTGTAGAATAAAAACTTTCGGATGGAAGTGACTTTAAGTATTAAATTTAACACCAAGGTATATATTATTTATTTCAATCTATATAAAGCTATATAATTTTTTTAAACTATTTTTATTACCTTTTAGTAATATAACTATCTGTTTATAATTTCACGAGATAATTCATTATACTTTAGGGTAAATAATATTGCTATCGTAAAATTATTTATTTGATGCCGCTCATTCCATATTAATTCTGAAGAACCTATAAAAGCTAAATCTTAGTAAATAACTCAAGTTGACCGCTAAGGATGAAAAAACTGTTAAAACAGTTAATACTTCTATTTTGGGGTATCTCATAAAGGGGCTGTTCAATTAGTAGTGTAATGTCATACTGAGATCTTTAAAAAGGCTTTCCCTTTAATAATTAAATTAATGACACACTCTAATTTGTCATTCTGAACGGAACGAAGTGGAGTGAAGAATCTCCCGCTAGATTACTTGCACAATATAAAATTTATAAAGGTGTCACTAGCAGTTTATCGAAATATGACATTTTAATCGTTTTTCAGTCTTCGACTGGCTCAGACTGACAGCTTTTAAGCCTATTACTTACTTTTTGGACAGCCCCCTAATAAAAAAGTAGAAATTTTTAACCGTTTTAACGGTTTACCAAATTAGCGGTCAACTTGAGTAAATAATATAAATATGTTTTTGCATTTTATTATTAATCCTGCCTAGGGTTATAAAAACAAAAACCTGAAAGAATTAACCTCTCAATTCCATAATTTTTTTTATCCTGACTCCATTTTATTACTCCAGTACACGATGCAATTCTTTTGAGCAGCAGTTAGTAAATTATATTAATATTTGTTCCAGCACACCTTACAGGGAAAGTAAGCAATAAGTCGCATTTTGAAACATTTCTTTTTATTTAAAATGCTGATTTTTAACAGAATTAAAAGATTTGACTTGGAATAAATATTGTTTAAATCTGAAATTATTCTTGAAGTCTGTTAAATAAATAAAAATTAATAAAATTATTTAAAAGGA
>CAVQBP010000010.1:0-239074 GCA_963710745.1 uncultured Bacteroidota bacterium
ATGTAATAGCTGTTGTTTAAGCAAGGCTTTTGAGGAAAATATATTTTTTTATGATATCATTTTATCAGCAGCATTTTCTTAACCTGGCTAAATGAACCCGCCTGAATTCTGTAGAAGTATACCCCGCTGGGTAAGTTGGCTGCGGTGAATTCAATCTAACAAGTTCGTAAAAGTTTTTTGCTAATTACTTAATTTTATATCGAATACTTAAAATATTTTTTTATTGCTTTTTAACCTAAAAAAAACTACAATTACATATATCATTCCTAAAACAATGTAAAATTATTCCTTCCTAGATATATTGTTTTAATCCTGTTGATCATTAATAATCCGGGGGTTTTATGATCGGGGAAAATATTTCTCATTACAGGATTCTTGAAAAACTCGGTGAAGGCGGAATGGGTATCATTTACAAAGCCGAGGATTTAAAGCTTAAGAGAACCGTTGCTCTCAAAGTCTTGCCTGAATCATTCACAAAACATGAAGAATCCAAACGAAGATTTATTAATGAAGCACAAGCAGCTTCATCACTTCAACACAATAATATCTGCACAATACATGAAATCGATGAAACAGATGACGGACAGCTTTTCATTGCAATGGATTATTATGAAGGTGAAACATTAAAGAATAAAATCTGCAGAGAATTATTGAGTATAGATGAAATAATAAACATAACTACTCAAATTGCTGAAGGCTTAAATAAAGCTCACGAGAAAGGAATTATTCACAGGGACATTAAACCTGCTAACATTTTTATTACAAAAGACGGAACTGTAAAGATACTTGATTTCGGTTTAGCTAAGAAAATAGATCAAACCCAATTCACAAAAACAGGAATGAAATTCGGAACTACTGATTACATGTCCCCTGAACAGATAAAAGGAGAGAAGATTGATCTTAGAACCGACATCTGGTCTCTGGGAATAATTTTATATGAAATGCTGACAGGCCAGCAGCCGTTTAAGGCAGATTATGAACAGGCAGTAGTCTATTTAATCTTAAACCAGGAACCGGAAGATGCAAGGAAATTCCGTGAAGATATACCGGATAGATTATTAGATATTTTAGAGAAATTAATTGCAAAGGACAGAGAAGACAGGTATGAGGTTTTAGGATTGATGATTGATGATTTAAGGGATGTTATGAATGAAAAAGAAATCGAAACTTACCAGTTTGAACTCCCTGCCCCGAAACCATCTCAATCAATAGCAGTACTGCCTTTCATAAACATGAGTGCAGATCCTGAACAGGAATATTTTTGTGATGGTTTGACTGAAGAGTTGATTAATGCATTATCCAAAATACAAGACTTAAAAGTAGTTGCACGTACTTCAGCATTTACTTTTAAAGGAGGTAGTTATGATGTAAGGAAAATAGGAAGAAAGCTGGACGTAAAAACTATCCTTGAGGGAAGTGTTAGAAAATCCGCAGATAGAGTTCGTATAAGTGCTCAACTTATAAATGTAATGGATGGCTATCACCTCTGGTCTGAAAGATATGAAAAAGAATTAAAAGATGTATTTAAAATTCAAGATGAGATCTCGCTCGCCATTGTTGAAAAATTGAAAGTGAAATTACTTGAAGCTGAAAAAGAAAGACTTCTTAAAAGATATACAGATAATGTTGAAGCTTATAATTTTTATCAACAGGGACTTTACATGTCAAATCAATTAAATCTTGGAATAGTTGATCAAGCCATTGCTTATTTTCATCAAGCATTAAAGTTAGATCCCAACTATGCCCTTGCATATTCTGGTTTGGCCTTCTGCTATTTCGGATATACATATTTTGGTATAAAGAGTTCGCGTGAAGTTAAACCTTATATGAAACAATATATTTACAAAGCTATTGAAATTGATGAAAATCTAAGTGAAGGATATGATTGGTTAGCTATATATTATGCATGTCTGGAATGGAAATGGTCTGAAGCACAATTAGCCTGGCATCATAGTGTTGAATTAAATCCTAATAATCCAGTGGCATTACAAAATTACAGTATTAACCGTGTTTCCTGGAAGCAATTTAATGTTGCCAAAGAATTAGCTGATAGGGCTAAGAAAATTGATCCGTTATCCGATTATACAGAAATATGTGTCGTTTTTCCCGATTTCTATACCGGGAAGTATGATTTAACCTGTAAACGCCTTTCTAAATATCTGGAATTGAATCCACCATTTTGGTGGGGTTTATGGTATTTGTGGCGAACTCTCTCCATAATGAATAGAAAAGATGAAGCAGTAGAAGCATGCAAGAAAACTTTTATAACAGCAGGTCTGAATGACATTGCTCAAGTTATGGATAAAGCCGGTTCTGATAATGCAATTTATACAGCAGCGAGCAGTTTAGCTGAAATTTATAAGTACCATTATGTTTCACCATATGATATTGCAATATTATTCAGTCATGCAGGAAAGCAGTACGAAGCATTAAATTGGGTAGAAAAATCTGTTGAAGAAGTCGATCCAAAATTGCATTGGCTGAATGTTGACCCGGAGTGGCAAAGTGTACGAAACGATGAACGTTTTATTAAATGTTTAAAGACAATTGGGTTTATTACAAGTACAATCGGCATGAGTGGATAATTGAATATCTGATTGATTGAATAGATCGCAAGGTTCGACATTCATTCAATTATCCATTAATCCATCCGCACGAACAAATGGATTAAATGATGGATAAAAATCTTATTCCAAACTACACAACAAAACTTGAATCGCTAGTTGAACTGGCACAAATACTAGGGCAGCAGAATGATTATGAAGAAGTGCTGCGGCTGGTCGTTGGAAAAGCCTCCCATTTCGTTAATTCCGATGCATCATTAATCATGTTGATAAATCCAAAAACGAGGAATACAATAAAGACAATTTATGCAGAAAGGAATATTGATGATGTTCAAAATAATTTCGTTCATACCAATATAAGCGGTTGGGTGATTTTAAACAAAAACTCATTTGTTAGCCAGGATATAAAATCAGATTCACGTTTCAGAAAAAAACTGTTCGATAAAGTAAAAGCAAAATCCGCTGTTTGTGTACCATTTAGAGTAGAAAACATTATAATTGGAACCTTACTGCTCTTAAATAATGAAGGTTCCTGTTCTTTTACAGAAAACGATCTTTCCTTGATAGAAAAGTTTTCTGCAATTGCTTCTCCTTATCTGCATTGTACGCAGGATATTGCTCAATTTTTTATATCTCCCCTACCAAAGCAGGCTTTATTAACTAAATATGCCATGCTGGGATTACTCGGTAAAAGTAAAAAATTTATTGAGCTGCTGCAATCCATTGAAGCAGCATCGAGATGTGATGTGAGAATTTTGCTAGAGGGAGAAAGCGGAACAGGTAAAGAGCTTGTTGCCAGAGCAGTTCATAAATTAAGTACAAGAAGTCAAAACAAATTTGTAGCTATCGACTGCGGCGCTATTCAGCCTAATTTGGTTGAGAGTGAATTGTTCGGACATATCAAAGGTGCATTTACCGGTGCCTTAACTAATAGAAAAGGATTACTTGAAGAAGCGAACGGCGGAACTTTATTTATGGATGAAATAAATAATCTTCCAGTCGATATGCAATCCAAGCTGTTAAGGGTATTGCAGGATGAAGAGATTCGTCCTGTCGGCAGCAATCAATCCAGGAAAGTAAATGTACGCATTATAACTGCCTCAAGCTCTTCCCTTCAAAAATTGGTTACTGATAAAAAGTTCAGAGAAGATCTTTATTATCGATTGAATGTTTATCCTATCTTTGTACCCGCATTAAATGATAGAACCGATGATATTTCCTTTCTTGCAGATCATTTCCTTAAGAAATTCTCATTTGAGCAAAACAAAGAAGTTGAGGGAATTCATGAAGAAGTTTTGGATTACCTGAAGCAGCGGAAATGGGGTGGTAACATAAGAGAACTGGAGAACTTTATAGAAAGATTAGTGACACTTACTACCAAAAAGCAAAAGAGTATAGATAGAAAAGTACTGCCTCCTGAATTATTTAAGGAGCTAAAGAAGATAAAAAAGAATTTTAAAAATATTCCCGAATCAAAATCCTTAAGTGAAAGCTTAAAAGACTATGAAGAAGAATTAATTAGAAAGACTTTAAATAGCTGCAGTTGGAATCAATCTAAAGCGGCAAGGATTTTAAATATCTCCGAACATACTATGCGGTATAAAATGACAAAACTGAAAATAATAAAACCATGATAAATTTTATGGAGTATTTTAAAAATTAAGAGAATATAAGTGTTTGTTAATCATAATTACGTAAGTGTCATTTCGATTTATCTGCTGAAGGCAGACTCCGACACAAATTTGTTTCATTTATTGCAGTAAGGGGAGAAATCTTGCGTAGCAAAGATTTAGATTTCTCAGTCTTCGCATTGAAAACAAATTGAATTCCTTCGAAATGACATTAATACTTTGGGATATTTTAAAAAGAGGAATGATATGATAAAAGTAAAAGAAATGACATACAAAAAGAAGTATTCTTCTGTTCTAGACTATACTAAGCTTTTTGATTCTTTTGTCTTACTTCTTGTAAAGAAACACTTGGGCAATGCAGGGCTGGCTGAAATAGAAAGGAAATGGCAGGAAAAACTTAAAGAAATCCCTGAGAATACATCGATTGAAGATAAGTTTGAAAGAGCTTACAGCAACTGGATGTGGAAATGGTCCATTGCTTATAACTTCGTCAAAACAAATCTTGGTGAGAACGGTGTTGAAGAATTTCAAAAAGCAGATGTCGAAGCATTGAAAAAGAGGGATTCTTATCTGGCAAAATTAATGCTGAAAGGGATAAGAGCTGTCTCACCGGATACTGCTTTTTCAATGATTGGAAAACAGATGGCATACGAGTTCCAGGTTTTTACACCAGCAGAAGTAACGGCATTAAGTGAACAAAGAGCAACATTTGAATTACCTAGATGTAAAATACTGGATTATCCTGAATGTGAGGTTATGTGTCTTGTTGGCTGTCAGAAAATCTTCCCACAATGGTTAGCCGAACAGCTTTATGTGAAGATGGAAACAAATCGCCGGGGTAATAGCTGCGCAGTTACTTTAACTCCTATTTTATAAATTGCTGAAAGAATAATCTTTTTTGTTTTGATCAATTCTCTCTTTTTTTAATTCGCCAATATTGGCGAGCTTTTTAAATATAAAATAATAAACCCATAACTCACTCGCCTCTTTGTTAATTGCTTGGTTCATAATGACTTAGCACAATTTGAATCCTATTGATATTCACTGGCACTTTTTTAGGCCTATTACAAACGCAGTCGAATCAACAACATTAAAAACTTTAAAAGAGGAGACAGTTTTATGAAAACACTAAAATTTCTAGCTGCTCTATTAGGTTTCGTAATATTATGGTTTGCTGGTTGTTCCGATAAATCCCAGTCACCAGTAGCTCCTGTGGACCAATCCATAAATCAACCGGGTTTACTGGAAAAAAAGATCTTCAGAGAATTCACCGCAACCGGGGATCCGATCGAGATTACCGATCCCGGAATTACGAAAGAGGTTCATGGGAAGACTATACTGAGAGGCATGCACAACAAAGTAGTAGTCAAGGCTTCATTTAAGGATGGCGGTGCAGATCTTTTTAGCGGAGAGGGAGATCTTGAACTTAATGCTATAATAAATTTTGAAGCCGGTGAAGGAAATTGGTGGGGAACACTTAAACTTAAACCTTATGCACCGAAAGCACGCGGCGGACAATGGAAGCTGGTTTGGTATGGAAAAGCTACTTTCAATCCAACTGCATGGAATGGCGGACCAGGATGGATTTTACCTATAAAGGAATTTGGTCCTGGAAAAGGTGGTACCTTAACCGGGTTGCATTGCGAAGCAGAAGTTATGATTACAGCACCAGCCGATTTATCCTGGTGGCATGGCGAGTATCATGGATTTATTAAATCGCTGTTGGGAAGTCATTAATTTTTGATGACCTTCGGGATTAACAAGCGTTTTCATACCCTATCTCGAAGGTTAGAATATTAATGGATAAAAGGGTTTATCCTAATTTTTATTTACAGGAGGTGTTATGAAAAATTTAGACTTTAGAAAGTACTACTTAATTATTATTTCCTCAGTTTTAATTTCTTTCAATGTCCTAGCTCAAAGTGGGGCATGGACAAAGAAAGCTGATTTACCAAAAAGCGGCGGTTCTGCTTCTTTTGTTGATGGGAAAATATTTGTTATCGGTGGTTCTGTTTTACCGGGTATTACCGATGTAGCATACAATGTAGTATATGATCCCTCTGCAAATACGTGGGAAGAAAAAGCATCCATGCCTACTGCAAGAGGGTTCCTTTTCACCGCTGTTGTTAATGATACAATTTATGCTATTGGTGGCGGGTATCCTAATTATAAATTAAAAGTTGAAGCTTATGATCCTGTTACTAACTCCTGGACAACAAAAAAAGATATGTCTAAGGGTCACATAGGCTGCAACTCATCCTGTGTTATTGATAATATAATTTACATTGTGGGAGGTAATTATAGTGAACGCGAATGCTGGACTTATAAACCCGGTACTGATGAATGGACGCAAAAAGCTTCAATGCCTTCAGATGCAGGAGGTGCTTTATCTGTAACTGCTTACAATGGATTAATTTATACTTTTGGCGGGTCAACTGATGTACCTGGAGTGGCAAAAAAAACTGTTTATGCATATAATCCGCAGACAGATACCTGGACTAAAAAACAAGATATGCCTACAGCCAGATATGCATTTCAAACTTATTTAATTAATGGGAAAATCTATGCTATGGGTGGAGCCCCATCAGGCGGTGTTTCTTTATCCACGGTAGAAGTATATGACCCGGAAACTGATACCTGGGAAACAAAACCAAACATGCCGCATAATCGTGCCTGGTTTTCAGGAGCAGTAGTTAATAATAAGATTTATGTAATTGGCGGAACTCCTAACGAGTTGACTTCAGATTATTCAGTTTGGAAATATGATCCTTCATTCCACACAGAAGTTGCTGCCGGTAATGTAAGTGGAACTTGGACATTATCAAACTCACCTTATCATGTTAATGGTGAAATAACAATTCCGAATGGCGAAACTCTTACTGTAGAACCTGGAGTTGAAATTGTTTTTACTGGTCATTATAAATTTAACGTGCAGGGAAGATTGCTTGCAGTTGGAACAGAACAAAATCCAATATTGTTAACAGCAGAAGATCAAACAGCGGGGTGGCATGGAGTAAGGTTCACTAACACTCAAAGTACAAACGATACTTCAAAATTTATATATTGTTCATTTAAATACGGAAAAGCTAATACCGGTGTTTATACCGGAGATGATAGAAGAGGCGGAGCGATTTTCATTCGTGGATATAGTAAAATTTTAGTTTCTAATTCATTGTTTAAATCCAACATGAACGACGGTGAAATCACGGTTGCTACAGGAGGTCCTGCTATTTACATTGAATCCGCCTCACCATTAATAAAAAATAATACTTTTACAAATAATGAAGGCACAACTGATTGTTCAATCCTTTGTGTTCACAGCAATGTTAGTATATCAAATAATATCTTTTCAAATAATAAGGGCTGCCATGGTCCAATCTTTGGCTTATATAATTCGCCTACGATATCAAATAATATTATTTTTAACAACGTAACAACCAGGGCAGGCGGAGGAATTTTCACAATGAGTTCCAATGCTACCATAATAAATAATGTAATATATAATAATAGTTGTTTTGGTGTAGAAGGCGAAGGTGGAGGTATTAAAAGCTGGACTAATGATAAACCTATTATAATAAACAACACAATTGTTAACAATAGCGGAGCTCATGGCGGCGGTTTTTGTTGTAATGACAATGCTAATCCGATCCTTATAAATAATATCATTTTGGGAAATACCTCCCCCGATGGCAATCAGGTAAATTTGATGGATGTTAACTCTGATCCATACTTTTACTTTAACGATATCCAAGGAGGGAAAGAAGGATTTGAAGGTACCGGAGCTGGGACCAATTATACCGGACTTTATGAAAATAACATTGATGTCGATCCTTTATTTGCAAATGTTTCAGCTAATGATTTTCGTCTTAAAAATGTTTCACAATGCATAGGTGCAGGAACTGAATCATTAGAAATTAATGGAACAATGTATCGTTGTCCTGCATTTTGCATTATGGGAGTAACCCGCCCAAGCCCAGCTGGTTCAAACCCCGACATTGGTGCATACGAAAATCTTTTAGCTTCTCCGCTTGTAGGTGTTGAAGAAGAATCAACGACTCCCAACGAATTTGCTCTTTATCAGAACTATCCCAATCCATTTAATCCAACAACAAATTTGTCATTTGTCATTGGTCATTTGTCATTTGTAACACTCAAGGTGTACGATATCCTTGGGAAAGAAGTAGAAACCTTAGTCAATGAAGAAAAACCTGCAGGCACTTATGAGGTAACCTGGAATGCAACAAACCTTACAAGTGGTGTGTACTTCTTTCAATTGAAAGCAAGCAGTTACACAGAAACAAAAAAGCTTCTACTGTTGAAGTAAAATTTAATATTTTTATAAAAGATGATATTTGTGTATAGATATCATCTTTTATTATTATTCTATCAAAAAATATTTACTTGCCTAATTCACCTTCCTATACTTCAAGCTAATATTTTTTATTTTGTCAGTAAAACAAAAATGATTAAACAAAAACCACCATCGAAAAAGACTTCCTTATTTTTGCAATTCCTTTTATCTATTCCGCTCAAAAATAAGTCAGACTTTTTTCTGTACCTCCATTTTCATAAAACATAACATTTTCAGTCTTATCAAAAATTAATTGTTAGGTCTGACAGCCTATACGCTCATCACTTTTGTATGCTGTCATCCCTTCACAAATAATTTTTTGAACTTATCATTAAATCAAGAAATGTATATCGTAAACGCAGTGTAAAAAAACCTTGCTTAATTCTCAATGTAATAGCTTTTGATTAAGCAAGGCTTTTTTGAAGAAGAATTTCATTAGCGGCTCAGGGGCAACATATATTACTTAATACCAGACTTTTCTTTACTCTTCATAAATATGTTTTTTTTATATATTTTAGCTGCTCATCTATCTCTATCTTCGGAATTTCAGGTCAAATTTTTTTAGTAAAAAATAAATTAATTTTTTCAATATGTATAATTTACCGTATTATAAAGAAAAAAATCCTCAAGTAATTAGGGAATTCATTGACCAGCATCCATTTGCCTTTTTAACCGGATGTAATGTTGAAAACAAACCTGTTGCTACACAAGTTCCAGTTTTTATTGAAGAACAAAACGGCCTGAAAATATTAAGAGGGCATATAATGAAAAATACAGACCATCATAAAGCTTTTTTGCATAACAATAATGTTCTTGTAGTTTTCACTGGCCATCACACTTATGTAAGCGGTACTTGGTACAGCAATCCGTATATTGCATCTACCTGGAACTATATGAGTGTACATATTAAAGGTATCATTCGTTTTCTGGATGATGCCGCATTAGAAGATGTACTCCGAAAGACAACACTTCATTTTGAAAACTATAATCAACAATCCACGACAATTTTTGATAACCTTCCTTTAGAGTTTAAGCAAAAAGTAATGCCTGCAATAGTGGCTTTTGAAATTGAAGTAATCGAAATGGACAATGTTTTCAAATTAAGCCAAGATAGAGATACAGAAAGTTATAACAATATTAAAGAGAAACTCAATCAGCAGGGCGAAGACGGACAGGTGATCGCTGCGGAAATGGAAAAAAGAACTAAGAAACTATTTCCTGATGATAAATAATTGAATATCGGTTGAAGAAATAATAATTTATAAATCTAAATATTATCAATTCTATCAAAAAAATAATTGCTTGCCTAATTCACTTTTTCAAGTCTCACGCAAATATTTTTTTCATCTTATCAGTAAAACAATAATTATAATAGTCACTTTGGAAAAAGACTTCCTTATTTTTGCTAATCCTTAAATCTATTCCGGCCAAAAATAAGTAAGACTTTTTTCTGTCCCCTCTGAATTTTATATTCATAAAACATAGCATTTGTAATCTTATCAAAAATTACTTGTTCGGTCTGACAGCCTGTGTGTTGGTTAAGCAAAGTAAATTTTTTGATGTACGCCCCAAAGCACATAAAGTTAAAATATTGTATATATATTTGAAAAGAAGTTAATATTGAGGAAATAATCATGAAAATAAAATTGGATAATTTGGGAAAATTATTACTCATTTTCTTATTCTTAATTCTGTCCGTAATTAATTTTTTTAGAATAGATTCAGTTTCACATTCCGCAAGCGATACTTTGAGACCATTTATCATCCAGACAGCAATCTTAATATTACTGCTTCTACCGATTTATTATTTCCTGACAAAAGGTAAAAAAAATAATCATGTTAAAAATGTATATAAATAGTTATAAAATCTCCTTTAAGTTGAAATCATTAAATCCGAATATTTTTAATCCTATCAAAAAATAATTGCTCGCTCAAATTTACCTGCCGGAGCAATTTTGCGAAGGCAGGCGAAACTTATCTCGCTCACAAATATTTTTTTCATCTTTTCAGTAAATCAAAAAATGGTTATCGTAATCAACAAGCAAAAAACTTTGCTTAATTTTTATGTAGACTGTTGGGTAAGCAAAGCTTTTTTGAAGAAGAATAGTTGATAGAATTTTCTTGCCTTTGAAAATAAATTAATTTATGTTGAAACAGACATAAATTATTTTCGGGGAGTGAGCTTACAAATACTTTATTACCCCATAAATCCAAAAGTTATTTGTCTATATTTAGGATAAAAATGGATATATGCAGACAAAAAGTTTCTAGATGTAGACATTTGTGGTAAGATTACTAAAAGACTTAATAATAAGTTATACAAATATATGATTGAATATTAACTTATTTTTCCATGAATCTAAAAAGTATAATTTATATCATTTCTTCCTTCTTTCTTTTTATTGCGACTCTTTCTGCTCAAGAGATTATATCGAATGATTCTTCATGTAGTAATTCAATAGACTTCCTAAAAAAAAATTGCTATACTTGTGTAAAAAGCGATAGCCTAAAATGTAAAGTTGAAGAATTCGGTTATATTGGCAAAACAAATAATAGATATTATTATTACCAGATTTCTCATCGTTTTGATTCAAATGACATTAAAATGGAAGATGGAACCAATTATCAAGAAGAGATAAATATTTTTGAGGGTATTAATAGCAAGGAGGATGTTAAATCTATTTATAAACGAGAGGAAGAAGAAACCCTTTATTATTTTTATAAACCAGACTTAGTAGATACAAAATATGGTTATATATTGCATATAAATGCAACCGGTGGCAATGGAGGTTGGGATAATGGCGACTATTTGATTTTAAGAAATAATAATTGGTTTAAGTTGGAAATGCCAGATTTCATGACAAGTTTTAATTCGATAATGCCAGATAGTTGTTATTTTTGTAGAGGAAGTTCGATCGATCTTAAAAAGTTTATAATTAAATTTGCCGTATTTAGAGGCAATGATCCTTGTTGTTGTCCAACTGGAGGACAAATCATTGCAAAATTGAAAATTTCAATTGATAATCATATCAAAATAATTAGCGCAAAATATTTCCCTAAGTTAAAGGAATATTAACTCTAAATATTGAGGTAGCAGTATCTAAGTAAAGCTGAACGAAATGAATTAGCAAAATTGGTGAAAGAATTAATAAAAAGTTATATGATGTAAACAATGAATGAAGCATATAAAAGTATAAGTAAAGGATTAAAAGAAGCAATAGAATATTCCAAAGGAAATACAAAAGAAGTAAGAGTATTTAGGCCGAAACATATAGATGTAAAAAAGCTCAAAGAGAGAATCGGAATGAGTCAGCCAAAGTTTGCAGCATCATTTGGTATAAGTTTGGGGACATTATGTCATTGGGAAAGAGGGGACAGATATCCACAAGGTCCAGCCTTAGTATTATTAAATTTATTTTCCAAAGATCCACACACAGTATTAGAAGTTTTGTATAAATAGGGGCAGCCTATAATCCAAATTAAGTTGACAGCATTTTACGCATTCAGCTTCCCGACTTTCGTCGGGACAAGTTTTAATTTTATGATTATGATGAAGTTATTCATTTGCTCTGAATATACCCGATATTTTGCACTGCGGTATAATTATTAAGAAATATTAATTTTCTTTTTATTTCTTTTAAATGTAATTTGAAAAATTATGAAAAGTTTGAGGTAATCGTGCAAGTGTTGGAAGAAAAAATTGTAGAGGAACATGACCTGCCGGATAATTTAAAAAAAATTCTTGATACATTTCCCGGATTTGTTTGGTGCGGCAGTTCTGAGGGCTCAATATTTTACATAAATAAAAAAGGATTAGAATACACAGGGTATTCATTGGAAGAGGTGAGAAAATTGAACTACTTGACATCAGGTTTCATCCATCCTGATGACAGACAGAGGATTATAAATGAAAGAAGTGATATTGTTGTTTCCGGGAAGCCAGGCGAATTTCAGACAAGATTGAAACGTTATGATGGTGAATATTTTTGGTTCCTGCACTTTCTTTCGCCATTTATTAATAATGATGGTAAGATAATAGCTTGGTGGGGTGTGAATTTTGATATTAATGAAAGAAAAAAGACGGAAGACGAACTAAGAAGAAGCAGAGGCCATTTAGCCGAAGCACAGAAATTAAGCCGGACCGGTTCTTTTTCAATTGATTTATCTACCAACGAATTACGGGTTTCTGAGGAAATATTTAGTATTATTGGATACGAAGAGGGGACAAAACCTACATTAGAAGAATCATTTGAACGAGTTCATCCGGATGAAAGACAAGAGGTGAAGGAAACATTTAGAAACTGCATGGCTGAAGGTAAGCTTTTTGATCATGAAAACAGGATGGTGATGCCGGATGGTTCATTTAAGTATGTTCATGTAGTTGCTGATACAATAAAACTAAATTCCGGTTCATCAGAGTTTGTTGGAGCGGTTTCTGACATTACACAAATGAAGCTTGCAGAACAAGAAATTCGTCAAAAAGAGAAAGAATTAAGACAAATTGTTGAAACTGTTCCTTGCCTTATTATTATTATGAAACCAACCGGAGAGTTTCTTTATGCTAATAGTAACTTGCTAAATTATACCGGTCTTAAGCAGGAAGATGTTATATCGGAAAATTTTCGTGAAAGAATATTTCATCCTATAGAGTTTAAATATATGAGATCTAAAAGGGAGCAAGTTATCAGGGAAGCAGAAATATTTGAAACTGAAACCCGCATACTGGGTAGGGACGGCAAGTACAGATGGTTTTTAACCCGGTTTAGTCCTATAAAGGATGAGAATGCACAAGTTGTTCAGTGGTGTATGACTTCCATAGATATTGATGACAGGAAACGAAATGAAGAAAAAATTCATAAAGAGAACATTGTATTAAGGGAGGGAATTGATACAAATTCAAAAACTGATTTTATAGGCACAAGCGATAAAATGCATAATGTTCATCGATTAATTTCCTTGGTTTCAAATACAAATAGTTCTGTACTTATACTGGGAGAAACAGGTACCGGAAAAGAATTAGTTGCAAGAGCAATACACAATACCTCCCGCAGAAAAGAAAAAATAATGATAAAAGTTAACTGTGCTGCCTTACCAGCTAATTTAATAGAAAGTGAATTATTCGGACATGAAAAGGGAAGCTTTACCGGTGCGACCGAACGAAGAATAGGAAAATTTGAACTGGCAGATAATTCCACATTATTTTTGGATGAAATTGGAGAAATGCCAATTGATTTACAGGTTAAATTATTGAGAGCCATTCAGGAAAAAGAAATTGAACGTGTTGGAGGTAAAGAAATTGTGAAAGTAAATGTACGAATTATTGCAGCTACAAATAGGAAACTGGAAAATGAAATTAAAACAGGAAATTTTAGGAGTGATTTATTTTATAGACTAAATGTATTTCCGATAACTATTCCCCCATTAAGAGAAAGAAAGGATGACATCCCGATTCTCGCGAATCATTTTTTGGCTAAGTCGGCAAAAAATATCGGGAAAAAAATTAATACTATTTCCGATAAAGTAATGGAGGAATTAATTAACTACAACTGGCCTGGAAATGTCAGAGAACTTGAACACTTAATCGAAAGAAGTGTAATTCTTAACAAGGATATTATAAATGAAATTCATCTGCCTCAGATTGAACAAAAAGACATTGCTCCAAATGAAGACAATGTAGTAAAAACTATCCATGAAAATGAACGGGATTATATTTTGTCAGTATTAAAAAAGTGTAAAGGAAAAAAAGGAGGAACAGATGGAGCAGCAAAATTACTCGGCATTCCTGTTTCTACCTTAAACTCTAAAATTAAAAAATTACAAATTACAAAAGCACAAATATTTTCCACTTAATTTTTCCAATGACTTACAGATTAGCCTTAAGACTTATATTTAGATGCCTTCCAACCTACCTGTAATTTATCTCATTTTATCAGTGAGAAATTTAGATCTTATATGTTTGCAGGAATGTGATCATTTATCCAATCCAGGATATCTGCCATAACTATTTCTTTTCCAATATCATTTAAGAGATCATGATATCCACCTTCATAAAGTTTTAGGGTTTTATCGGATGATCCTATATTATCAAAAAAGAATTCACTTCCGCTTGATTTTGCTATTTTATCGGCAGTACCATGAAGAATTAGTATGGGTAGAATAATGTTTTTAAATCCTTTCTTAAGTTTTTCATCGGCACGTACCAATTCTGCCAATGTTTGTGTTGGTTGAGTTTCGTGCTTTATTAAGGGATCATTGTTCATATTATCCAATACTATCGGGTCCCTGGAAAAGTCTTCGTTTTTTAATCTGAGTACGGCTGTATGTGGAGCTATATGCTCTAATCCCTTGAAAACAGCCAGGGCGAAGTCAGGGGCAGGCACCTGAAAAGCAAAACTTTCACAAATCAATCCTGCAAGTTCATTCTGATGTTCAAGCGTGTAAAGGCAGGAAACCACTCCACCCGCACTATGCCCGATCAAATAAAAGGGCAGTTCTGGCGTATAGGATTTTACATTCTCAATAAATTCAGTAACATCCTTAACGTAGTCTTTGAAACTATTAACAAAGAAACGTTCACCATCAGATTTTCCGCGGCCTCTAAGGTCAAGTGCATACGTGTCTAACCCGTTAAATGCAAACTGCTGCGCTACCCAAATGTAATAACCGGTGTGAGAATTGAAACCAGGGACAATTACAACTATACCTCTAGGCGATTCTTTCGGGTGCCAGGCCCGTGTAAAAATGCTAAGGCCGTCAGAATTTTTAAACGTTGCCTCATTCATTTTACCACACCTTTTTCATAAAAATCCATTATAATAACTCCATATAATCTTTTAATTCCCTTAAAAAGTCAGATAATGTTCAAGTAATTTTGCAATCCTTAAACCTTCTCATTAATTGCTGCTCTAGGCATCTGAAATCTTCTTTCCTGAGAATCATTTTTTAATTTACAGTATTATTCACTTCATACCTTCTTTTTTCGTTTTCACTTTGAGCCAAATAATATACCAGTTATTTACCAGCAAAAATTAGCGGATTCTGAAAAGCTTTTTTGTAAAGATATCGATATTTCGTCTTTCGGTTTGGAAAAAAACGATATTAAAATCATTTCGACTTTATTTTAATTCTGCAATATTCAAATATATGCATGTTTCAAAGTTTTAAGGCTATGGCAAAAAGGTTGTAATGAAGAGATACAATAATAAATTTTATAATTAAATCGCATTACTCGGGAAGGAAAAATAAAATATGGAAGACAAGAAGGTTTTTAATCATATTAAAAAACTATCTGAAGAAGAAGAAATTCTTTATGCAAAAGAGAATTTAAATGATAAGGAATTAAAAAAATTGCATGAGATGAGAATTGAACTCGATCAATACTGGGATCTTTTAAGACAAAGACACGCTCTGCGCAATGCAGGCATGAATCCTGATAAAGCTAAAGTTCGTCTTCCAAATGTGGTTGAAAATTATGAGCAATAATAATACTGAAAACTTTGAAAAGGATTACTGTAAATATATTTAAAAGTTGTCAATCACTGTTTGTTTATATACAAAAAACTTTTCTCCCCCTTGATTGAACAGAATAATCCGATAATGTGAATCAATAGAGATAATGTCGTCTCAGCAATTTCAGGAATACCTTTTGGCTGTGTCGTGCTAGAAAGTATTTTTCAAACTTTCTGCTGAATAAAAAAATATCCTTGTATTTTTATTTCGTTCATATAATCACTAAACAACGAAATACCGAAGACAAAATAAATGAGAACTATCCAGGATTGATGGAAAACCAAACAAAATGATATGGCATACGAATTGGCCATATAAATCTGGAAAGAATTTTTGAGGTAGAATCCGAAAGATCAATTCCGGTATAGTCTAACACCGGGATTGGAAATAATTTTTCTTAAGTAAATGGAGCTGCAATGACAGATGAGAAAACAGTGATTATCACCGGAGCTTCCGGGGGTATCGGTTCGGGTTTGGTAGAAGCCTTCCTGAAGCAGGGCTACAGGATCATAGCAACCGCACAGAATGCTACTCAATCATTAATGCCTTCACCTGGTCTCATACCCGTTTACGGAGACATAGGCAAGTATGATACCGCAGCAAAGGTTGCTGAAGCAGCGGTCAAGAACTTCGGTTCCATTGATGTCCTGGTTACTGCCGCCGGTATTAATCGTGTAAAACCTTTCACAGAATTCACTCATGAGGATTTCGATGCATTGGTCTCAGTCAATCTTCTTGGTTTCATCTATATCACTCAGCTCGCCGTGCAGCAAATGCTTAAGCAGAGATCAGGGAGTGTTGTTAGCATAACTGCATCTCTTGCCGATAATCCGATTGCCGGTGTAAACGCTTCAGTTTCGATGATTACCAAAGGAGGTCTGAATTCGGTGATCCAAAGCCTTGCTATCGAATACGCAAAAGAAGGCCTCCGATTCAATGCTGTTGCTCCGGGTGTAGTTAACACTCCGCTTCAAAAGAGTTTAACTAAGGACTATCTAAGGATACGGCAACCGATGGGGAGTGTCGCGGCCGTCGAAGATATCATTGATGCAGTGCTCTACCTGGTGAATGCAAATCAGGTTACCGGAGAAATACTACATGTAGACGGAGGTGCTCATGCCGGTAAATGGTAATAATGTGGGAAAGAAATCAGGTAGAAATAAAGTTCCTGAATATAGGATAGATTCTACTCCGGAAAATGTTTTTGATCCTATTATAGACCTCGCTGCCGGAGATTTGTTATTACATCATTGTTATTGTTAAAGGAGGGTGGGAATATATTTAGAACGTAAATACAATCCCACGAGTGGCACAGCCGACTGATGAATGTTGAGAATGAATTAAAAAAAATATACCGTAAATTTATTTAAAACTAATCTGATAACTAAAAAATAGATGGAAAATGAAACTCAGTTTAAGTGTGGTATCTTAAATGCCTGTTAGTGGAGATACAATGTCAAATAAGAATGTAGTTATTATAACCGGAGCAACCGGTGGTATTGGTATGAGTCTGGTAACGGCCTTTCATAAGCAAGGTGACATGGTGGTTGCAACTTCACGTTCTGCCAGTCAATCTTATATTACATCACCCAATCTTATTCCCATTGACGGAGATATTGCTAAACAGGATACAGCCAAAAGAATAGTTGAAGCGGCGGTCGGGAACTTCGGCCATATTGATGTTCTGGTAGCAGCCGCTGGAATATACCGCGCCAGGCCTTTCACAGAATTTTCCCGTGAGGATTTCAACGCACTGGTCTCAGTCAATCTTCTTGGTTTCATCTATATCACTCAGCTCGTAGTGCAGCAAATGCTGAAGCAGAACTCAGGGAGTATTGTGAGCATAACTTCGTCGCTTGCCGACAGTCCGATTGCCGGCGTAAACGCTTCAGTTTCGATGATTACCAAAGGAGGTCTGAATTCGGTGATCAAAAGTCTTGCTATCGAATATGCAAAAGAGGGGATCAGGTTCAATGCTGTTGCTCCGGGTGTAGTTGACACGCACCTGCAAGAAGGACCCTCAAAAGACTTGCTCAGGACTCAGCAGCCGATGGGGAGTATCGCATCCGTTGATGATATTGTCAATGCTGTGCTCTTTCTGGTGCGTGCAGATCAAGTTACCGGAGAAATACTACATGTGGACGGAGGTGCCCATGCCGGTAAATGGTAAGAACTTGGGAAAGAAATAATGATGCATCACCTTCAGCAGATAAAGAAAGATAAAGTGAAAGCCAATTTAATCATGCTTTAATTTGCAATGAGCACTAAATCAAAAGGAGTCAAATATGAACACAGTAAAAATCGAACAGAAGAGCTATGAGATGCCTCCGCACGAGGGGATCTCTATCGCACATTTTCTCACCGTCGCCGACATCGACCGATCGGCTCGCTTCTACGAAACCGTCTTTGGCGGCCGCATTCTGAGCCGAGGCGACAACACCGGTGTACCTGCGTACATCCAGATCGCCAATACCTGGTTAATTGTTAATGTCGGGGGCGGGCCGACCCCAGACAAGCCAACAGTAACGCTCAGCGTCCCCGATCCGAACAATATTAACAGCTTTATGAATATCCGCGTTGCAGATATTCAAGCATGCTATAAATTATGGAAAAGCCGGGGAGCGGAGTTCATCACGGAACCCATTCCTAAGTACGGGGAGATACGTTGCTACATCCGTGATCCTGACGGTTATCTTATCGAGGTAGGACAGAGCACAGATCTCAAATACGGATGATGCTCACCCCGGATATTAAGCAAAATAAATGATACGTCAGCATAATAGCAAGCTGTAATCGACTTTTGAAAAATTGGTAATTTCAGGTTGGTTGCATTTGGCGACGCTTAATTTATCGTAAGAATGTTGTAAGCTGTTCCCCTAGTTTATTGTTTTATAAAGATATTTGCAGCTAGCCCGGCAGTACGTTATAATATCAGTTTTTATGCAGGAAATCTCTCATCCGGTATCCATTTCTACAGGATAACAGCCACACCTGCCGGAGACCAGGCAGGTAATTTTGTTAGTACTAAGAAGTTAATATTAATGAAATAATTTGTCTTCTTGGAAGGAAGACTCTGCGGACCCGGCCTGTTTCGACAGGCAGGTTATGCTGTCCAAAAGTCAGATATTCCAAGTTATAATCCATTATCATTCTATCAAAAAATAACCTGAGAGCATCTGGCTCAATTGCTTGCCTTACTCCCTTCCCCAATCCTCACGCAAATATTTTTTCCTCCTTTAAACTAATCCTGCAATGATTTGCCCATTCCATTGATACAAAAAACCATGCTTTTCGAGAAAATATAATTCTTTGTGATTGGTTACACTTGTTAATAATTTTTATTGAAATACTGATATGTATTATTTAAAACAGTAAGAAATGTTTCTTAAATTCATTTTTAATTGTTTTATATTTATCGAATTATAGAAATTAATATTTTATACTGGTATTAATGTTTAATTATTTCAACCTATTTATTTTTTTTAAGATTATTAGATCTCATAATAATAAGGAGTAGTTACTTATGTCACTGGAAAAAAATAAAGAACTCGGCCGTAAATTTGTGGAGGAAGTACTAAATCAGGGGAAAATAGATATTGTAGATAAATTACTAATACCTGATTTCATTGAACATGAGGAACTTCCTCCTGGAATACCGGCTGGTCGTGAGGCTCCAAAAGCGCTGTTCACTATGTTACATAATGCTTTTCCTGACTTCAAAGCCACCATTGTGCACCTTATTGCAGAAGAGGATAAAGTCATATTGCATATGATATGGACAGGCACTCACAAGAGTGAATTTATGGGCATCCCTCCGACCGGTAAGAACATATCCATTAACGTGATAGACATCATCGGTATTAATAACGGTAAGTTTTTAGAACATTGGGGAGTAATGGATAGGATGACTATGATGCAACAGCTTGGAGTTATCCCAGCTACATTAGAAAACGAAGGATAATTTGGCTTTGACTTCAGTAAGTTTCAAGGCCACTTCGATGGTTTAACAAATCGTAATGGCCTTTTATTATGTTAATCATCATCAATCCTGTCAAAAAATAATTGCTCGCTCAAATTTACCTGCCGGAGCAATTTTGCGAAGGCAGGCGAGTATTATCTCGCTCGCAAATATTTTTTTTAATCTGACTGGTAAAACAAATATTAAAAAAGACAATTCTCATCGAAAAAGACTTCCTTATTTTTGCAGTTCATTTTAATCTGTTCCGGTCAAAAATAAGTAAGACTTTTTTCTGTCTCCTTCATTTTCATAAAACATAACATTACCAGTTTTATCAAAAATTACTTGTTCGGTCTGACAGCCTATACGCTAGCTCATTCCTATGCTGTCAGCCCTTCACAACTAATTTTTTCATCTTATCAGTAAATCTTAACATAATTTTCTTAATTCACTATGTAAAAAAACCTTGCTTAATTCTTATATGTTGACTAATTGATTAAGCAAGGCTTTTTTGAAGGACAATTTTTTTTTATTCAATCATTTTATCAGCAACATTTTCCTCACCTGGTTAAACGAACCGGCCTGGATTCTGTAGAAGTATACACCGCTGGATAAATTGGCTGCGTGGAATTCGACTTGATACTTACCTGTCGGTTTTTCTTCATTAACTAAAGCTGCAACTTCACGACCAAGTATATCATATACTTTTAGTGTTACGTAAGATTGTCTTGGTATTGAGTATTTTATAGTTGTCGTTGGGTTGAAGGGGTTGGGATAATTTTGTTCTAGGCTATATACTAAAGGCTGAGTTACTTTATCATTTACTCCAACAACAGTCTTCCCTTTAAATTCATCTGCACCGATATCGGTTGAATCAGTACCTCTTTTGTCCCCGTCAATATCTGTATTTATTCCGGCGATAGGGATTCCGTGCGATTCAAGGTTTGTTGGAATGCTTTCATCTATATGAAGATAAGGAGCTTTAAAATTCGGCATTTCGGTTATGCTATTTAAATCTTTTCCGGTTACCTGCCAATCTGTTAGAGCATTGTATTTAGTACCGCCTATTCTTACAACGCAATTGTATTGGTTTTGCTCATCATAGAGATCATTGTTATCCGAGACAAGGTTGGAAGTTGTATAGTCATAAATAGATGCAGCCCAATAAGGGGATTCATCCCTTGCATTTACAAGAATATTATTTCTTGCGTTTACATTACTACAGTTAGAATGAATATAAAATGCAGCGGAACCTGATGGACTCGGTCCTTTACCAGTTAAATAAACAGAGTTATAATAAACTTTAGGATTATTTTGACACCACATTTGTATTCCCGCAATTCTGCTATCAGATTCAGATGATGTGCTTTGTATATCGTAAACCATATTGTTATATACTATATCATTACTGCCTGTTTCATTCAACATACCAGATAATAATATTCCAGAACTTGTATATCCTGCACTGCTTTTTATATTATGGATGACATTGTTACGAATGGTATTCCCATTGCCCGCATAAGAATTTATACCTACATTAATTTCGTCTCCGCCTATATTAAAAGTTAATTTCAGATTTTGAACAATATTTTGCTCAACCAAAGTTTTTTTGCAACCGGTCAATTGAATTCCCCAGTCAATTAAGCTGTCGGCTTCAGAACCTATATAATTCTTTCTTATAATATTACCAATCGGTTTTTGATTTAAAGGTCCTTGAATTAAAATCCCCCAGGCAGCTTTTTTAATAAAGCTATTATATATTAAATTACTATCTGGTGTTACTACTGCTTGTTCATTAATTGTCCAAAAACCAATACCAAGTGAAAGTTGATTATAATTCTCGTTTATAGCTTTAATATTCTTTACAATATTATGATCCGAGTTGTCTGTAAAGCCTACCACGGAAGTATTGGGAAATTGACTGTTAAGAGAGTGAACCGTGAGAGTAGTATTTCCACTTAAACCTATGCCATCTATCGTTACATAGCTCGTGTTTACAAAAACCAGCAATCTTTTAGCACTACCTTGAATTGTTACATTTTTATTTGCTGCCGGTTTAATTGTAACACGATTATTCTGATCTGCCCCGGGGATTGGTCCGTTTAATAAGAAACCATTAGTATCAGTCGGTGCAGTATATGAAGTATCAATCAGTTCAAGAGTGACCGGCCCGGAGATACCATCGTCACTTAACCTTTTAAATGCGGAATCGATTGTTGCGAAATACCCGGTGGTTCCGACAGTATATCCGCTCATAAGAGGCCCGGATACAACTTGACCGTTAAACTCATCGGCACCTATATCAGGTAAATATGTGTCCCTGGAATCCCCATCAAAGTCAGTAATTATTCCTGCAATAGGTACTCCACGTTTCTCAAGATTTGTAGGGATGTTTTCATCTATATGTAGATAAGGAGATTGCAAAATTCGGCATTTCGGTTATGCTATTTAAATCTTTTCCGGTTACCTGCCAATCTGTTAGAGCATTGTATTTAGTACCGCCTATTCTTACAACGCAATTGTATTGATTTTGCTCATAATAGAGATCATTGTTGTCCGAAATAAGGTTTGAAGCTGTATAATTATAAATAGATGAAGCACAATATGGGGATTCGTCTCTTGTATTTACTAAAATATTATTCTTTGCTTCTACATTACTACAATCAAAATAAATATACAATGCAGCAGAGCCGGATGAATTTGACCCCTTACCCGTTAAATAAACAGAGTTATAATAAACTTTAGGATTACTTTGATGCCACATTTGTATTCCCGCAACCCTGCTGTCAGCTTCCGTTGAGGTACTTTGAATATCATAGACCATATTATTATAAACTAAATCGTTATTACCCATGTAGTTTCCTGGATCCCCTGACAACAAAATTCCGGTACATGTAGGTCCTGCGCTGCTTTTTACATTGTGTACAATGTTATTACGTATTGTATCTGCACTACCCCAGTATGAAGCGATTCCGAAATCAACATTCGAAGCAATACTACTGGTTACTGTCATATGTTGAACAATATTATTGTCAACTATAGTATTATGGCAGTGCTCCACCTGGATTCCCCATGCAATTAAGCTATCAACGTCAGAACCTATATAGTTACTTCTTACAATATTTCCTTCAGCCCTGTTAGAAGAGTAATAGGCAGAAATATAAATTCCTAAAGCTGCACTTTTAACGAAGTTATTTTGAATTAAATTGCTGTCGGGTGTCGATATTCCTCCGTTCTGGACAGTCCATAATGCAAGACCTTCAGCTCTATTATAATCTTCAGAAATAAAAGTTATGTTTTGGATTAAATTGTGATCAGAATTATCCAAAAAATCCAAACAGTCATTCCAAATAAATTGATTATTGTAAAGTGCATGAAATGTAAGGCTGGTAGATCCAGTTAAGGCTATACCATCAAGAGTAAGGTAACTTGTATTCAGACAAGTTAATACTGCGAAACCGCTGCCTTCTATTGTAACATTTTTATTTTCTGCCGGTTTAATTGTAACACGATTATTTTGATCTGCCCCGGGAATCGGCCCGTTTAAGAAAAATCCAAGGGAATCTGCCGGTTCTGTAAATGGTGCCGTATATAAGGTATCAGTTAATTCTAGTGTGACAGATCCACTAATACCGTCAGTACTTAATTTATTAAAAGCTGAATCAATCGTTGGAAAATCGCCCGAGACTCCAATAGTGTAAGTTCCTGAAGGTAGCGGGTCTGCCATCAACTTTATTATTTTTTTATGAGGGTTGATATTGTAATTATCCCTGAATGCTCTCATCTGCTGAGCAATAATTGTATAAGAGAAAAAAATTGTAAAAACGAATATTATATGTGCGGTTAACTTTTTCATCACATATCTCCCTTAAAGTTTATTGTTTGATAGAATATTAATTCCTGAAAAAATTTATCGTGAATACACACTTTTTTTACTTCAGCAAGATCATCTTCTTTGTGCTTACATAATCGCCCGCCTTTATCTGATAGAAATAAATACCGCTTGAGATGTCAGGACTTCCCGGTAAGTCGGGCTGACCTACGCTAAACCGGACTGTGTAAATACCCGCCGGTTTTTCTTCATTAACTATTGTTGCAGCTTCTCTTCCGAGTATATCATATATTTTTAGTGTTACATAAGATAGTTTTGGTATTGAGTACCTTATTGTAGTACTTGGGTTAAATGGATTGGGATAGTTCTGCGCGAGTGAATAGGCCTTTGGCAATATTTTTTCCTCTGCAATGACTCCTGTCGTTACTACCGTGAACCAAACTGTATCGCTCCAGAGAGGCGCACCATCGACCGTTCCTGTCATCACAACCGGGAACCGATGCTGATCCGGCGCATCCGAATTGATCAAAATAATACCATGGGACAAAGATAACGTGTCACCTGGTGCAATCGTCGTATGAGTGCCTGTCAACAGTGTAAAACTGATGAGCGTGTCGGGACAACTGAATGAAAATCCAACATTTCGAAGTGTATCCTGATGACCTACGTTGGCAATATGCAAGGCGACGGTCAGCCTTTTACCGGGGCTAAGAGTCGAATCACCAGCGTACGTTACAGACGTAATCTTCAACGGTCCGGCGGTCGTGAATCTCACGACGTCAGGAAGTCGGCGAAATGTACCGCTTGTGTTATCATCAGTTCTGACACTAACATCGAACACGTTTTCGTCGGATGGCACCTGGATGTAGCATCCCCAAATGCTGTCTCCTGCGCTTCCATCTCCGTGCAGTCCATCATTCAACATCAGGAGACTATCACGGACAACATTAAGCTCGTCCGTAACAATTGTGCTTACAGAAGCCGGGTGGTCGAGTGGATTTGCCAGCCGGGCGGTAATAAGCACGCTATCCTGTCCGGGTGGAGTATACCTGCAGTTAATCGCGACATCGTGGGCGTAGGTCAAAGTCGTGATCCAGTTCAATGCTGCATTTACAACATCGTCTTTTCCTTTTACGACACTTTCCTTTGTAAACCAGACTTCCTCATCAGGGGATATATTCAAGTGCGTTAGATGTCTATTAGGATCATCCCGCAGTTCGAAGCTTTCAATCGTACGTGCATACCCCCAATCAGCAGATATATTACTAATGTCAAAGTCTTGCGATGCTCCAAATGCCCCGTTTGTTCCAAGCCCAAATCTCCTTACCATCGGGTGGTATCTCATTTGTAATGGCATCAAATCACCGCCGCTAATTGACTCTGGACCGGTTAATACCGCAATCGGTCTGTCAAATAAATATCTGGTTGCATTTATTCGGGAATCATAGTCTGTAAAGGGGGAATTATACTGCGTCATTGAATAATGGTCAGTCGGACTATTACGTATATATGCTTGATAGGTATCCTGATCTTCATTAAATAAAATGTTTAATCCTTTAAGATATTCCGATGGCCTTCCACCTGTATTGTAACGTGAGTCTATAATTAGACCGGTAATTTTATAGTCATTGATAAGATTTTCAATTGCACTTCTAAAATCATCTCCTGTTGATGTAGTCGGGTATGATTCATCACCATTTGCAGTCCAGTTCCATACATAAATATAACCAAGAGTAGTTCCATCAATTACACCCCAGCTAACCCAATGCCCGTGATCAACATCCGGGAAAGGTACCCCGGGGACGGGTAATTGCCCAGTAGTTAACAGCTTCATTTTCTTATTTTGCAGAAGTGAGGTAGGTAAATGAAGTGTGTCACCGTTATTATATTTCACTACATCTATAGTATCAAAAAGATGCCAGTTCTCTCCGGCACTTGTCAACAACATATGAGCTGCGCTTTCAGGATTACTACCAATATGACCGAAAGAATATAATGGCAGTTCATCAGCAAGTAATTCTTTATAGAGTTTTTTCCAGGGGATACCGTCATAACCCAGAACAACATCGCCCCTTTCTAATCCAAGCGGATGATTAGGAACAACATCATAAACAAGCAGGGAACTATCGGGCAGCGGGGAAAGGCTTGCCCCGAAATGGCAATATCCTTTATTAAAGTATTCTCTATCAATCGCACTCTGAGAACCATCAACAACAAATATTGGTGTACCCGGTTTTAGACTATCTGTTGAAACCAATCGGTCTTTCATAGTAGTATGTAAATCTAATAATGCAGAAGACATTCTACACATAATAGCAGCAAAGCGTCCCCGGCTGACACCCGCTTCAATCTCAGGCCGATAAACAGATTTGAGAGAATCCCAATTTACATTGAGATTAAAAAAGCTTGGATATTTTGTATCAACATCATTCCAAAAACGGTCGAATAATTGCAATTTTGTTGCTGTTGGTAATCCTTCCCCCCAAGTTGAGTCGATAACAGCTCGCCAGTCTTGTGCTGTATAATGACCCGGTTTCTTGGGTATGTATCTAAATTCACTTCTATCTGCGTTCTTAATCTTTAATAGAAGTTTTCTATCATTATTTTGAATATTGGTTTTGGTTATTTGACTATAATTAAATTGAGAAACAGTCAAAATTAGGAAAAGTAAAAAAACGATTTTTTTATTTATAATAGAAAAATACATAGCGTACCTCCATTAAGGATTTTTAAATTACGAGGTGTTCTCCTAAAGTTATTATTAGGTTTAAGCACCCTTATTTTTTATTTACTTAATTTCATTTCCTTTTCCCTTATATAATTTCCTGCTTCTAAACGGTATAAATAGTTCCCATTTACCAGATGCTCACTTTCCTTATCATTTGGCTGTGGACACTCAACTGAAGGAAATTCTAATTTATAAGTACCTGCCTCTTTTTCTTCATCAACAAGCTTTTCAATCATTTCACCTTCAGTATTAAAGACCGTTATCCTAACCCTGGTTTTATAAGCCACACAATACTTTATCGTTGTTTTTTCTTTAAATGGATTCGGGTAATTCTGCCCCAAATAAAACTCTGTGGGGACTAGATCGTTCATACATAATCCTTTGTTTACACGGGTTAACCACTTTAGGCAAAGTCAAAGGCGAAGGTAAAGAAAACGTATAATCTTCCTTTTATGACTTTAGTTATTTAGTATTTCTATTTCCTTAACTTTTAAATAATTAAAGCCTTGAGATACATAAATATCCTGATATCCAATCTTTGCATTTTTCCCCTGATTATAATAGGCTATATCCTCTGTAACTTTATTGTCAAATTCCATCCAATATTCCATCTGCCCGTTATTTTCTTCACATATTAATGCCAAACCATTTTGTGAATTACTGCCGACCATAAATATCTGACCGATCATATATTGTATCTCCTTTTCACTAACGGGATTTGTATCCCTGGAACATCCTGTTAGAAGCAGGAAGAATATACTTGCAATTAAAATCGGCTTCATATTGCCCACTAATTTAAATGAGTATAAACTGTAGCATTGAATTTTAATGAGATTAAGAGTCATGCTTAATCTCTTCAATCAACTAGAAATTTAACTACATATAGATATGGCTTTTAGAAAGGTTTTTCTACCAGAATAATGTAAAAAGCTTACACTTTTATGTATAACTCTTATAATTATGATGATATTGAGAGGGTGAAATGCCGAATTGTCTTTTAAAACATTCTGAAAAGTAGGCAGGATTATTAAAACCGACTTCAAACGCGATTTCCGATATATTCCCGGATTTATTTTTTATCAAGTCAGCTGCCTTTTTAAGTCTTATTATTCTGATTAATTCTCCCGGGGGTTCCCCTGTCAATGAAACTATCTTTTTATGCAGAAGCGATTTACTTACACCCAAATGCTCAGCAAATAATTCTACACTAAATGAAGCATTAGAAATATTTTGAATTATAACTTCAGTTGCCTTTTTTAAGAATTTTTTATCAACAGATGTTATATTTGATTGATCTAATTCAATTATCCCATGTTTTTTGAAATAATCATGAATCCTTTTCCTCTGCTCAATAAGATTTTTTATCCTGACTTTTAATTCATCAGTCTCAAATGGTTTCATTATATATTCATCTGCACCGGTTTCAAATCCTTCTATCTTGTCCTGCTTTGCTGCCTTTGCTGTAAGGAGTATTACCGGAATGTGACTTGTTCTTTCATCTGTCTTTAATTTATTACATAGCTGAAATCCATCCATCTTAGGCATCATTACATCACTTATAATTAAATCAGGTATATTTTCAATTGATTTATTCCAGCCATCTTCTCCATCCTTTGCTTCCAGAATTTTATAATCATTCATCAGGTTATCTTTTATATAATTTCTAACATCATTATTATCTTCCGTTATCAGAAGTATAGGTTTGTCAATATCTTTAATTTGCTCAAATACAGGTTTTCCAACCTTGCTGGCAGACAGGTCTATTTTATCTTCATCAATTAAAATTGGATTTTCCAAATCATAGAAAGCTTCAGCTTTTTCTGCTTCACAGATCTCATCCGGCTGCAAATGTTCTTTACCTAAAGGCAGAAGAATTTTGAAAATAGATCCTCTTCCTTCCACGCTTTCGACGGAAATTTTTCCTTTATGCAGTTCTACTAATTCCTTGGTTAACGATAATCCGATTCCTGTGCCTTCCAGCTCTCTGGTATGACTTCCATTAACCTGGTAGAAACGGTCAAATATTTTAGAAATATTTTCTTTGGATATACCAATTCCATTATCGCAAATGGAGATTTCTACAACGTCCGCTCTTAATGAAGGTGAAGTGTCATTGTCATTTCGACCCCCACCCGCTTTGTATTTAATTTTTTCAGTCGGTGGAGAAATCTTACGCCTTGAAAAGATTTCTCGGTCGCCTGTTAGAATTTCTGATTGAGCTCCCCCGAAATGATACTTCTCTTCTTTTTGGTTCCAAGGGCGAACGAAAGGATATTTGATGTTTACTCTAACTTCTATTTCACCTTCTTCCGGAGTAAATTTAAATGCATTTGAAAGCAGATTAGTAATTATCTTTTCTATTTTTTCCTTATCTATATATACAATTATTTCTTCTTCATTACCGTTAAATTTCAGGTTAATTCTTTTTCGTTCTGCATAAGAGCAAAAAGATTGTACGAGCGCTTTTAATAAAGGAATAATATTTTGCGGGTTTGTTTTCAGCTTCATATTACCTGATTCAAGTTTGGATATATCCAGCAGTTCGTTTACAAGTCCCAGCAGGTTCTTTGCATTTTTGTGCACAACCTGAAGCTCATTTTTATTTCTCTCATCTTTTGTACTTTCAATCATCTGTTTAACCGGTCCGAGTATCAAGGTGAGCGGTGTTCTGAATTCATGAGAAATATTTGTAAAGAACCGGGATTTCAATTCATCTACTTCATGTAATTTATCCGCTTCAAACTTACTCATTTCATATCCTTGTTTAACTCTTATTCTTTCAAGCTGCAATCTCCATGTAAAATAAACTATGCTGATAATGATTAAAGCATAAAGAATATATGCATAAACAGTTTCCCACCAGGGCGGTGAAATAATAATCGAAACCGAAGTACCCTGCTCATTCCAAACACCATCATTATTTGAACCTTTGACTCTGAAAGTATATTCTCCCGGAGGTAAGCTTGTATATGAAGCATAACGTCTTGTACCGGAAAAAACCCACTCTTTGTCTATTCCTTCCATTTTATAAGCATATTGATTTTTTTCCGGATCAACATAATTTAACGCAGCAAACTCAAACGAAATAAAATTTTCGTTATAAGACAGATGAATTTCTTTTTTAAGCGGATAAGAATGATCAAATTTTTTAAACGATGTGATTACGACCGGCGGAATGAACAAATTAGCCTTAATACTATCCGGGTGAAAACGGATAAATCCGTTTGATCCTGTAAAATACATCTCGCCGTTTGAAGTTTTATATTTTGAATGTGCTTCATACAACCGCGGTATCCAGCCCGGAATATAAAAATTCTTAAACAGATATTTTTCAGGATTAAATTTTGAAATACCTTTATCAGTGTTTAACCACAAAGAGCCATGTTCATCTTCGAGAATAGCAAATATGCCAGAGTGAACCGGCTCATTCCCTCCGGTAAAGTGAATAAATTTTTGTGTAAGACGATCATACCTATTTAAACCTGTATTCGTGCCAAACCATAATCTTCCTTTTTTATCTTCATAAATATCCCTGGTTTGCTGACCGCTAATGCTCCCCGGAATTTTAGGATCTGAAATAAATTCGGTAATACTATCTTGCATTGGATTATAGCAGAATAATTTTTGCATCCAGGGGGAAATCCAAACCAATCCGAAGCTGTCTTCATAAACAATGGATATGGCTTGTTTGATTTTATTAGCTTCCCTGATTCTTTTTGTAACGGGATCAAAAAAATATAAACCACATTGATCGGTTCCAATCCAGAAACCTTCACGAGCTTTACAAATGTAAGTGACACGTTTATTGAATATCCTCCCTGATTTATTATACATATACCAACTATTGCCTTGTTTATCTTTTTTATACAAACTGCCTTTCTTATCTATGAACCATAAATCACCTGAATCTTCTTTATAAATAAGTTTATCCTTGCCAAATGAATATTGAAAAACTTTTTCAGTGAATGGATTAAATTTAATCCAGCCTTTTGAAGTATTAATAAATAATGCATCTTTTTCTTTGAATATTGAAGACACAGCTCTGTGAGTTAAATATCTTTTAAAGTAGTTCTTCCTTAAATTAATTTTGTTTACACCACCACCGAATGTTCCAATCCATAGAGTTTCTGATCCTTCAACATAAACAGAATAAATCGCATTCCCGCTTAAACTTCCGGGTTCATCATCATGAAAGTAAGAAGCAATGAACTCTTTTGTCTTTATATCAAAAGTATATAATCCATGCGTGGTGCCTAACCAAAGGCCACCTGATGCATCCATGCAAATTGAGGTAATGCAATTGTCCATTGTAACTTGTTTTACATTCGGATTGGGAATATAATTAGTGAATGTACCTGATTTTCGATTAAATTCGACTAAGCCTCCATTGGTACCCATCCAGATAGTTCCGGAATTATCTCCGTAAATTGCATTGATCCAGTGCTTTGAAAGATTCGCCCAGAGTTTTCCCCGGTTGCTTGAATCATTCCAGAAATGTTTGAACTTCCCGGTTTTAAAATCAAGCTTATCAAGTCCTGCCCCCGTACCGAACCATAGTGAACCTTCTTTGTCTTCATAAATTGCTGATATAATATTATGACTTATGCTTCCGGGGTTTGTACTATCATATAGAAAACAAATGAATTTCCCGGTATTTTTGTTAAGTTTATACAAACCATAACTTGTACCAACCCAAAGCGCTCCATATTTATCCTCATGGATTGCATGAACCATATTACTCAGATCATTTCCAAAACCTGAACCTGAAGAACCGGGAGTATAATGCCTGAAAGTCCCGTTTATACGATCAAACTTTTCAAGTCCGTGCCAGGTGCCAACCCATAGAATACCTTCTTTATCTTCATAAAGGATTGATATAAATGGATTCTCTATACTTGAAGTATCATCAAAGTTATCTCCATAAGATATAATATCATATCCATCATATCGCTCAAGACCATTAAATGTGCCGAACCACATATAGCCCATTTTATCTTGAAGGATAGAATTGACCATTAAGCTGGAACCTTTATCTTTTGAGATATGTTCAAAAGTTTTTTTATCTAAATTTTGAGAGCTAACCGCTGGTGATATGATATAGGAAAGAATTAAAATTAAATAAATAATATCAAATGAATAAAAACGTTTTATAGATTTTTTATCAAGGAAAAGTCGATAAATAATTTTATTCTGAAACAAATTTTCCCCAACCATATAAATTCCCTGATTAACTTAATATGCGGAGATGCAGTATATTAAAAAAATCACTTAATTTTTAGGGGTAGAAGATCCCGGATGGTAAATAAATAGGACTATTTTTTAAAAGAGCCCCTAAAAGACAAAATTTATTAAATATAGTAATTTATTCTTTATTAAAAGTCAATTGAGTAGTTATTTTTTATTTATTTATTAGAAAGATTAATTTTACGTGTTCTTAATAGTATCTGTCAAAAAATAATTGCTTGCCTAATCCACCATCGAAAAAGACTTCCTTATTTTTGAACTTCCCTTAATTCTCTTCCGGTCAAAAATAAGTAAGACTTTTTTCTGTACCTTCATCGTCATCAAACATAACATTATTTGACTTCACAAAAATTACTTGTTCGGTCTGACAGCCTATACGCTCTCCAAATTCCCAAGCTGTCAGCCCTTCACAAATAATTTTTTCATCTTTTCAGTTAATACGGAAATGATTATCGTAATCAACCAGTAAAAAAACCTTACTTAATCTTTATTCGTTTATTTATTAGAAAATAAAATTTTTACTTATTTAATTTTCCTTTGAAACCAATTATTTTCCATTCAAACCAATTATTTTGTATATAGAAAGAATCAACTATAATTTTAAGTTGATAATTAGATTTTAACTTACAAAATATTGTTCCTCAATTTAATTTTTTAGCCAGGGAAACAGTCGTTTATTATAAAATTGAAACCTAAGGGGTGCTCTATGAAAAGAAATTATATTGTTTGTTGCAATCTGCTGCTAGTTTTCCTCGCAATCACATTAACCACAGAATTTGCCTCTAATAAAGAAAATGCTAATAAAATTAAGACTTTAAACGGCAAAGAAATAACCATTGCAGAAATGGATGAATTTCTAAAAGCCCAAATGGATTCATTAGGAATACCGGGGATATCAATAGCCATAATCAATGATGCAAGAATAGTGTACCATCATGCCTTAGGTGTGACCAACGTCGATACAAAAGAAACAGTGACCGATGAAACTCTCTTCGACGCCGGCTCAATGTCAAAAACGCCTTTTGCTTTTCTTGTAATGAAAATGGTAGAAAAAGGAATATTGAATTTGGATCAGCCTCTATATACTTACTTACCATATCCTGATATTGCATATGATGATCGTTATAAATTAATAACGGCCCGTATGGTTTTGTGCCATACATCCGGCTTTCCTAACTGGAGATTCTTTAATGAAGATGGCAAATTGGATATCAAATTTACACCAGGAACTCAGTTTCAGTATTCAGGAGAGGGTTATGAGTATCTGGCAAATGTCGTGGCTTATTTGAATAATATTTCGAAAAATGGCCTTCAGGATTTATTTGAGAAAGAAGTTGCCGTTCCTTTGGGAATGCAACATACACATTATACTTGGAACGATTACTTAGAAAAACACAGAGCAGACGGCCATGTAGATGGTAAGGTTTACTCTACAGAGTGGGGTACAAGCGCTAAGAATCCGAATTTTTTTGCCGCATTCAGTTTGCAGTCGGAAGCAATAAGTTACGCTAATTTTCTAATTGCGATGATAAGGGAAGAAGGATTAAAGAAAACGACTTTCGATGAGATGTTGAAAGTTCAAGTACTCTTTCCCACCAACCTTTTGAATAAGAACGCTCCAAAAACTGATAGTTCCACCTGGTGCCTTGGCATAGAGAAAAAGCATTCGGAGTTTGGTGATGAGTATATGCACGATGGCGACAATTATAATTTCACTAGCGCTTTCATGTTCAACCAGGAATACAAGTTCGGTTATGTATTTTTCGTAAACTGTAATAAAGGAATGGAGTTTAACAAAAGATTGGATCTATTCTTAAAGATTAAGAGTGCCTCGCGATAAGAGACACGTTTTTTTTTATTCTGACATTCCGCTCAATTACAAAAGGTGACATCTTTTTTTGCTTCGAGAGGGGATATCACCTTATATTTTCATCCTATCAAAAAATACCTGTGAGCCTCCGGCTCAATTGCTCGCCCAATCCCCTTCCCCAATTCTCACGCAAATATTTTTTTACATTTTACCTGCCAAAGGCAGGCTTATTTACCAACCGAAGGTCGGTCATTAAAACAAAAATGATAATGCGCCATCGAAAAAGACTTCCTTATTTTTGCACTTCCTTAAATCTGTTCCGGACAAAAATAAGTAAGACTTTTTTCCCCTACCTTCATTTTCATAAAACATTATATCTACAGTATTATCAAAAATTACTTGTTCGGTCTGACAGCCTATACACTCTCCAAATTCCCAAGCTGTCAGCCCTTCACAAATAATTTTTTTTATCTGATCAGTAAGTCATGAAATGATTATCGTAATCACCATGTAAAAAAAACTTGCTTAATTTTTATAAGTTTGCTAATTGATTAAGCAAGGCTTTTTTGAAGAACAGCAGTAGTGGAATTTTCTTGCCTTTGGGAGGAAATAGAATTAAGTTGAAATAAGTCCTTAGGCATTTTCGGGGGTAATATAAAAACACTTATAAGAATGCAATTCTAAAAGAAATTATTAGAATAAATATACTTAAACTGAGAGCTTCCTTATATAGCTTCCTAAAATGGCCTCAAGCAGGTAAAAAACAAACTAATTGTGTTAGTTAAAAATATATAAACCGGAGTCTGCTCAATGAATGATAAAATAAAAGCTATTTGTTCCATCCCGTTATGTCTTCTATTTCTGTTATTTTTTATTTGCAGTTTAGCAGCCCAGGTTAATAATAGCAAAATAGTGGAAGAAATTTGGGTTGGCAATTTAGTTATTCCTAATGCAGCTGATTTAAGAGTTCGTTTCCACCTTTATTTCCATCGACAATCGTTTGAGAAATATATGAAGTATCATTCGTTGTAAGAAATAAACTGCCAACTATAATGTTTTTACCTTTGAAATTAATATTTTCAACATAGATACCCTTATCCACTAATATAACATCACCATTTTTTGAAGTATCTATTGCGGCCTGGATAGTTGAATAATCAACAGGTACTTTTATTGTGTCCTGTGCTTTGCTATTAAATAATATTACAATTAAAAAAAGAAAGACATGTAACTTTTTCACAGCACCCTCCATTAAATAAATGAACTGTCGTCCTCTGAAGTACTCAAGTATCTTCAATTCTAGAAGTTGTAAGAATTTTGATTGAGTTTTATGTGTAAATACGTTTTAGGGAAATGGATATCTCGAAAGGAATATTATTAGGACACTTTCTTCTAATAACCCCTAAAAGAAAAATTATCTTTATTTTAATTTTTATTATAGAACTTCAACTTGAAATCACATCATACCTCAATTTTTAATGAATATTCTTTACGGATTTAATTTTTCTTTATATATTCATGATGCCTTCTTTTCCCGGATTACAATTCAGACTATTTAATTTATTTCAGGGTTAAATCTATGAAAATAATGATAAACCCGGTTTTGATTCTATAGATATAATTATTTTTTTCTTTTAATATTATTTAAGTTTAATAAAAACTTCTTTCCTGAAAATCAGTAAAAATTAGGGTATGAATTATAAGATTCGACTCATCATAACCGTGATAATTCTTTTTTTATTGCCGGTACAAATTTCTTTTGCACAACAAGATTATACTGTCGCGCATTTCGATTTTGATAACGGCTTACCCAGATCGAGGATTACTTATCTTTTAAAAGACAGACTTGGATTTCTATGGATTGGTACAGATTATTGTTTATACAAGTATGATGGATATCAATTTAAAACATACTTGCAAGGAACTGGTGCAAATCAAATTATAGATTGTATTCTTGAAGATCAATCGGGAACTCTCTGGGTCGGTACACCAAAAGGATTAAATAAATATAATAGAATAACCGATTCATTTGCTCTATATGCTTTACCCATGGATACATCCGCTCTAAAAAGTATTTATGAAGCGATAGGTATAAAGTCTCTATGTAAAAGTAGAAACGGAAATCTCTGGGTTGGAACAAGATCAGGGCTTTATAATTTCAATACCCAAAAAGGAACCTTTAATCTTATTAAAGGCAAACAAGGCCAATCAAATATACTGACCGGTAAATCGATTGGTGTAATATATGAAGACGAAAAAGGAAACTTATGGATAGGAACAGGAGCCTACAAGAGTAAAGAGGGAGGCTTGTTTTTATTCGATCTATCATCAGGAATTATTAAACAGTTTGTTCACGATCCTTCGAATACTAAAAGTCTTGCAGAAAATTGGGTTACTGCAATTTATCAGGACAAGCTTGGGAATCTATGGATAGGAACAAATGGAGGATTAGACAAATTTGATTTTACAAACCAGGCTTTTATCCATTTCAAATATAACGATCACAATGCGAACAGCTTAAACAGCAATGCTATTAAATGTATTTCGGAAGATAGTGATGGAAATCTGATCATCGGAACCTGGGGTGGCGGACTTAACAAATACAATCTTAAATCTGAAAAATTCTTTTCATATTCATTAAATAACAATCTTAGCAAAAATGAAAATATAAATGAATCATCTTTATTTGTAGATCACTCCGGTATCATCTGGATGGGTACATATAGTAATGGATTATATAAGATTGTCACACAGCCAAAGAGCCTTTCCCGTGCACAAAATAGCGTTATTAATAGTGAAAGAATTAAAAACATATTGAGGGGGCTGTCAATAAGTGCAATTTATCGGGATAATAATGGTATTATTTGGATAGAAAGTTCGGATGGCGTGAAGTCAATTAACCCGGATCTCAGCATAGGCTCAGATTTTTTGAATGGTATTCCGGGGCTCGATAATATTGGTAATTCCATCTTCAAAGATAAAACCGGTAAACTCTGGGTTGGTACAGTTGAAGGGTTATACGTAATTGATCTTAAACCAAAAAAGTTCATTCGCTATGTTCATAATCCGGAGGATCCAAATAGTATATCAGATAACCAAATAACTTCAATAGCCGAGGATAGTAATGGAGTTATCTGGCTGGGTACTTTCAATCATGGAATTGAAAAATATGAGAGAAGCAGCGGAACGTTTAAGCATTTTTCTTTGAACTCATCCGAATCTACACTGCCTACTTTTAAGGATCAGGCGGTCTGGTCAATCTTTGTTGATAACCGTGGTTTTCTATGGGTTGGAACTTATAAAGGTTTGGCAATATTCAATCCGTTGAATGAAACATTTAAATGGTATATCCCGCACTCCAATAATGTAAGCAGCCAATGGTACTATTATGTATTTGATTTTCTTGAAGGTCATAATGATGTAATTTGGCTTGCTACAGTTCAGGGTCTATTCCGCTACGACAGGAAATCAGATACCTTCACTCACTACGGAAAGGATAATAATCTTGCAGATGAAATAATTTACTCTTTGCTTGAAGATAACCATAGGAATATTTGGTTATCGACTACTACCGGAATTTCAATGTTTAATCCACAGACAAAAAAGTTCAGGAATTTTGGGAAAAGGTACGGGCTAAATAAAACTTATAATTCTACTGCCTTTAAAGATTCAGCAGGAAATTTATATTTCGGGAACAGTTCAGGAATATCAATCTTTAATCCCGATAGTTTGTATAGTGATAACCCAGCTCCTTTTATAATGCTTACAGATTTTAAACTTTTAGACAGATCGGCTCAACTAGATTCAAGTATTTCAGTTAAAAAAAATATAGAACTTAATTATCAGCAAAATGATTTTACAATAGAATTTTCTGCTCTAGACTTTATAAACAGCAGCCAAAATAAATATGCCTATAAGCTGGAAGGATATGATAAAGACTGGATCTATTGTGGGACACGCCATCAAGCGACATATATGAATCTTGATTATGGCACTTACACTTTCAGAGTTGTCGGTTCAAATTCCGATGAAGTCTGGAATCAAAATGGAGTTTCATTAACCATCACTATTTCGCCTCCGTGGTGGAGAACAAGCTGGGCTTATTTTTTTTACGGACTATTTTCCCTATTCACTTTATACTGGCTGAGAAGATATGAACTAAACAGAGTTGAACTGAAAGATAAAATAAAGTTGGATGAAACAATTCTTAAGGAAAGAGAAGAAACAGATAAAATGAAATCAAGATTTTTTGCAAATATTTCACACGAATTCAGAACACCGTTAACATTAATTCTTGGGCCGGCAGAAAAAATAGTTTCTACAACTTCTGATAAAAGTATTATTAAAGATGCAGGAATAATTAAAAGGAATTCAAAACGTCTTTTACAATTGGTGAATCAATTATTGGATTTGTCAAGATTGGAAGCAGGAAAGTTAAAACTTGAAGCATCTAAAAATAATATTGTATCATTTGTAAAAGGGATTGCACTTTCGTTTGAATCACTGTCGGAAGAAAAAGATATCACTTTAAAGATAGAATCAAATGAAGAATTCATTGAAGCATACTTTGATAAAGAAAAAATGCTTAAGGTATTATCTAATATTTTATCAAATGCGTTTAAGTTTACAACGCAGGATGGTAAGATAAGTGTGTCTGTATCGGAGTGTCATGCTGAACTTGATTCAGCATCTCTTATTTACGGTAAGATTCCGGATAAAGTCCTTAATGACAAATTGAAAAATTTTGTAGAGATAAAAATAAAAGATACAGGAATAGGAATACCACAGGAAGAGTTATCAAAACTATTCGATAGATTTTACCAGGTTGATTCTTCATTTACAAAAGAACATCCAGGAACAGGTATAGGCCTGGCTTTAGTAAAAGAATTAGTTGAGCTTCATCGCGGAAGTATTTCTGTAGTAAGTGAGATTGGGCAGTGGACAGAATTTACAATAACACTTCCCCTTGGCAAAGATCATTTAAAAGATGAAGAAATTGTTGAAGTGAAGGAAGCGAATATCAATCTAAGTGAAACAAAAAATCTTATCTCATCCAATATTGATGAGAATAACATAGGTATCAACTCTAATAATATTGTTGCCGCGGATGAAGATAAAACTATCATTCTAATTGTGGAAGATAATTATGATATGAGAGAATATATAAAAGAATCCTTGGATAAAGATTATATAGTTGAAGAAGCAATAAATGGTGAACAGGGTGTCAGGAAAGCTGAAAACATAATTCCTGATTTAATAATAAGTGATAGGATGATGCCTAAAATGGATGGCAATGAATTGACGCGAATATTAAAAAATGATGAAAGAACAAGTCATATACCTATAATCATATTAACTGCTAAATCAGGACAGGAGAGTAAACTTGAAGGACTTGAAACCGGGGCTGATGATTATTTAACAAAACCTTTTGATATAAAAGAGCTGCAGGTAAGAATAAAAAATTTAATCAATATTAGAAAGAAACTGCAGCAGAAAATAAGTAAAATAGAAATAAATGCTTTTGGTAAGAAGGAAAACATTTCAGATAAACCTGTAAAGCTTAGAAGTATCGATGAAAAATTTCTAAATAAAATTCAAAAAATTGTAAATGATCATATCTCTGAAGAAGATTTTAGTATTGAAGAACTTGGAAATGAAATAGGAATGAGCAGGTCACAAGTCCTTAGAAAGATAAAAGCACTAACAGGTAAATCACCAAGTCTTTATGTTAGATCAATAAGATTAATGAAAGCTAAAAAAATGATCGAAAACGGGGATGGAAATATATCTGAGATAGCATATTCTGTTGGTTTTTCAAGCCCGGTTTATTTTTCCAAATGTTTTAAGGAAGAATTTGGTTATTCACCGAAAAATTTTGCCTCGTAATTAATACAAAAGCTATTCTCTCGGTTCTAAAAATTTATTATAAAAACTCATATCGATTTAATCTAATCTAAAGAAGAAGCATAAAATTAAATTTTTGCATCATAATATTAATATTATGACGCATAATTATTACCCACAGCCGCTCCTAAAATGTTTTATTTACAACAGGAAAATAAAAACCATAAAAGGACTAAAAATGATAGACTTAAAAGCCTTTCTTGTCTTCAACTTGATAATAATATTTTCCTTTAGTGCTATGGCTCAATCTCTTTGGGTTCTTCAACATGCAGCAGGATTGCCGCAGTCGAGCAATCCTCAGATATTATTTTCAGCAGTAGATAAGAATATTTGTTGGGGTTGTAACTATATAAATTCCCAGTTTGTCCGAACGACTGATGGAGGAGCAACCTGGAGAGTTTATAAAATAGAAGGAGCGTCAGGATCAATATGTGCTGGTATTTCAGCACTTGATTCTTCTACAGCGTGGATTGCGGTGATTAATCCGGGAGGTATATTCAAAACAACTGATGGAGGATTAACATGGGTAAAAGATACTGTTGCTTTTATAAAAACAAAAGGGCGCCCAAATGGTATACATTTTTTCGACTATAATAACGGAGTTTGTGTTGGTAACCTGAATAATGGGTATTGGGAAATATATACGACATCGGATGGTGGAGCGAACTGGGTACGTGTTAACTCGGCAAATATTCCTGCTCCGGTTTCATCAACCGAAGCGGGAGGGAAGTCGAATGTGGTTCCTATCGAGAATCTGGGCGTGGGAAACAATTATTGGTTTGGCACATATTCCGGTTCTTTATACAAAACTACTGATCGTGGAGCGACCTGGACTGTTACTCATAGTGTAATAACTTCCTATCCTTTTAGTTATGCATTTAAAGATAGTTTGAATGGAGTAGCTTGTTCCTTTCTGGATGGCAAGAAAATTTCAGTTACTTCAGATGGCGGCCATACATGGCAGCCGGTTAATGTGACTTTTAATTCACCAACACCTTTTGGCGTTATGTACATAAAAGGAACAGATAATGGTTATCTCCTTAATTCGTCTTTTCATAATGGTACATCAGAGCCTACTAATGCTGGCTCGGCATATAGTAGTGATGGTGGAAAAACTTGGGCAGTAATAGACAATACATCAAATTTATATGCAGATTTTGCTCAGGACGGAACTGGCTGGAGTGGAGGTGAAGGTGATTTAATTTATAAATGGATTGCATTTTCAAAAAAAAAATAGTTGCGATACAACCATACATCGATAAAATATTTGCAATGAAGAATGTAGATTCTGTTCTGTTCAGAACCGCGTTTTTAGATTTGAATAATCATCAGTTCACAGCTAAGCTTATTTATACGAATTCAGACAGCACACTAACAGATTCACTTACCCTTTATGATGATGGATATCACGGAGATTCGCAACCGAATGATGGGCTTTACGGAGTTTATATTCCGCCAATGAATGTTGAGGATTATTTTAAGCTAAATGTAAGCACAACAGAAGATTTAACAAACAAGTATATAAACACTCCAATGGATCTCAGGTTTACATCAGTAGGTCCTATTAAGTTAGATTCATTATCAATATCTCAAATATCAACTACTACCTACAATATTAAGTCTTTTTTCAAAAATGAAGGGTCATCGTATACCGTTAACGATATTAAGGTAAAAATATCAACTAACTATATAGCGATAAAACAGATAGTACCTGATACAATAAATATTTCAAGTATTGCTCCTAAAGCAACCGCGGAAACAACTGATGATGTTAATATAACGGTAGATTCGCGTTTCAATGGCTTATTCAAATTTAATTTTGAAATTATGAGTAATGGATGGACATACTGGAAAGATACAGTTTCACAAGTGGCCACGGGGATTAACGAGAAAATTCTTTCCCCAATCGATTTTAGCCTATCTCAAAATTATCCTAATCCGTTTAATCCAAACACAACAATAAATTTCATAATTCCCAAATCATCATTCGTAAACCTAAGTGTTTATGACATACTGGGAAGAAAAATATCAACATTAGTTAATGAGGAGAAAACAGCAGGAAATTATAAGGTAGATTTTAACGCAATCAATCTTCCGAGCGGGATATATTTCTATAACCTACAGGCGGGCAGTTTAATAAAAAGTAAAAAAATGATTTTATTAAAGTAAAACGGAATTTAGTTCGTTTAACATTAACAAATAGGAAATAAGATTATGAAAGATTCAAACACGATAAAATTCAGCCAACGATGGATGCGCAGCCTGCAGGTTGTTGTATTGATTACTCTCTGTATAATGTTCGGAACAGCTATCGCAAGAGACAAAAATATGAGTAGTAGTAATTCCATTGTGGGCTTCTGGCATGTCGAGTTACTTTTGCCGGACGGCAGTTTGTTCCATCAAGGAATCCAGCAATACCATTCCGACGGATTGGAGATGGAGGACGCAGCAGCTCCTGCTGTAAATCCTGCCAACTTCTGCATGGGTGTGTGTAAACAATCGGGAGATACTGTAAATATATACCATATAGTATTTATGTATAATGGGAGTGATACCCTTCCGCCAGTCAATTATGGAGAACTAACAGAAACGAATATATTGAGCGAAGATGGTAATTCACTAAACGGTACCTTCGAGATTAAAGTGTACGACCTCAATACCGGCAATCATCTCGTGGATGTTAATGGTACTATCAAAGCAAGCCGCATTGATTTTGAACATCCATTCACTCTCTTTAGTCCTTCCACCGGTATTAACAACGAAATGCATATGTCTACAAATTATACTCTTTCTCAAAATTATCCGAATCCATTTAATCCTACAACAACAATTAATTACTCTATTCCTAAAGCCGAACGTGTTACGATAAAAGTGTATGATATTCTTGGAAAATTAGTACAGACCTTAGTAGATGAAGCGCAGCCCATGGGAACTTACCATGTAAAATTCAGCGGAAGTAATCTTTCGAGCGGAGTATATTTCTATCAAATTAAAACCGATAATTTCGTAGAAGCAAAGAGAATGATCATTTTAAAATGAAGAAAAGGTTCAGTTACAATCAATATCATTAAGCATATAACCATAAAAAAGGAGATAATATTATGAAATGTTCAAATAAATCAAAATTCAGTCAAAGTTGGAGGCACAGCAATCTGATTATTGTACTAATTGTTATCTGTATAATGTTCGAAACAGCTATCGCAGGAAAAAAAAATGTGAGTATAAGTAATTCCGTTGTGGGCTTCTGGCATGTCGAGTTACTTTTACCGGACGGCAGTTTGTTCCATCAAGGAATCCAGCAATACCATTCCGATGGATTGGAGATGGAGGACGCAGCAGCTCCTGCTGTAAATCCCGCCAATTTCTGCATGGGTGTATGGAAACAATCCGAGTCGGGAGATACTGTGAATATATACCACATAGTATTTATGTATAATGGGGTTGATACCCTTCCACCAGTCAATTACGGAGAACTAACAGAAACGAATATGTTGAGCGAAGATGGTAATTCACTAAACGGTACTTTCGAGATTAAAGTGTACGACCTCAATACCGGCAATCATCTCGCGGATGTCAATGGTACTATCAAAGCAAGCCGCATTGATTTTGAACATCCATTCACTCTCTTTAGTAAATGAATCTTTGATCGCCTGCAGACCTCGGTTTAACGGTTGGTCAACTCCTCAAGTGTTGGCTTGGAATGTAATTGTAATACATGCCCGATTGAGGTATCTAATTTTAATCATATTAGTAAACGTTAGTGTGTGCGATATTCTTGGTAGAAAAGTATCAACTTTGATCAATGAGGAAGAAAAGCATGAAACTATTATGTGGAATTTCCCGCCGAAGACGGATCCGCCTCCGGCGGAAATGCAGTCAATCTTCCAAGCGGGAGGTACTTTTATAAAATCGAGGCGAGAAGTTTTTTAAAAGTTAATTAAATCGTGTTTTATCATAACTTAATATATTAAGAAATGGAGCCTACTAAATTTTGTACTAAATTTCTTATTCGATAAAAGTAAGTATATTGAAGATACATATAACGGCTGGAGTCAGTTTAAATATTTTTATATGAACGGGTATCCATTTGGCGGATTGATTGGAAATACATGAGGATTTGCAAAATATCTTCAAGCGTTATTAAAAGATAATCAGTTAATTACAAATAACAGCAAATCAAAATTATTTGAAACACAAAAGACAAATAACGGGAAAATAATAGATAGGTGTTTAAGCTGGTTCAGAGGTAAACTTGGAGAGGATATTTATTATTCACATTCCGGAGGTGGAGGGGGTTATTATTGTGAAATTAGAATCTATCCCTAACGAAAAATTGCCAGTGTTGTAATGTTTAATAGAACGGGTGTAAGCGAAGAAAGGTTTTTAGATAATGTTAATAAATTTTTCGTATACGATTTAAACCTAACATCAATGCATTTAATGCCGACAGCATATACGCATTTAACCTTTTAGAAATTTTTAGGTGCTCAGTTTAGTGTTTCTTTTATTTCTTAACAAATTTTTTCCTGAACTACAAGTCATTTAAACAAAATATATTCAGTTCTATCAAAAAATAATTGCTTGCCTATCCCCTTCCCCAATCCTAACGCAAATATTTTTTTAATCATTTCAGTAAAACATAAAATGATTACGTAATCATGGGGTAAAAATACCTTGCTTAATTTTTATGGAAGCTTGTGGGTAAGCAAGGCTTTTTGAAGAACACTTCCCGAGTACCTGTCAAAACGATTTCAGTTAAAAAAGTTTATTTTACAGCTGCCCCTTAGATATAATTAAATAAAACATCTCTCTTCAGTTCCCTTCCTTTCTCTATCCCCATTATCATTAAATCATTATTTGACAAGTCCTGTCAAAAAATAATTGCTCGCTCAAATTTACCTGCCGGAGCAATTTTGCGAAGGCAGGCTATCATTATCTCGCTCGCAAATATTTTTTTAATCTTAACAGTAAAACATAAAATGATTACGTTATCAACAAGCAAAAAAACTTTGCTTAATTTTTATGTAGGCTGTTGGGTAAGCAAAGCTTTTTTATTTCCTAACTCAGTCACACTTTTTCACTGCATCCTTTTAGCTGTCATATTTTTTCTAACTCTTATAGCTCGCTTCATGCTTGTTGGATAAATTTAAGCACCGCTCGCTATTTCAATTACTTTCAAAAATATATGCCAGCTCTCTTTGTTCCCTGATAGCTTGAGACAAAAAGATGTGCCTTCGTCTTTAACCTCATAAACACATTCCACGTTTCTCTTTTGTTCGTTTCTCTTTGTTTGACTTAAACCTACGGATTGAAAAAAACATAAAACGAAGAAAAAGAAAAGGAAGAAAAAAACGAGCATGATACAGTGCAGGGGCTTGGGGTCTAGGGACAAAAAAAACCAGCCAGATTTTTTATAACTACAACTCTAATCAGTTTCCCTTTTTTTTATTGTTCCGGCAGTTTTTTTCGCCCTGCCCCCTGCACCCGCTGCACTGTAAATATTATAGCGTTTTTTTCTTTTCCTTTTCTTTTTCCCGTTTTCGTTTCGCTTTTCCGTTTTTTCAGTCCGTGGTTTTTTTGGCACGTATTGCGGCAAGTCATTACAGGGTGTAAACACATTGTTACAATAATTCATTTTCCAGGAGGTCAACATGTCTTGTTCGTTCGAAAAAACAGCACTTATGGCCATACACAAACGCTTGGTAGAAAAGGGATTCTACTATGATGCTACCTTAGTTATGGCCTACATGCGTGGAATCCGTACAATTTACACTGAAACCTGTGTCGGGTTCTGGTTTGCCAATCATCGTAAAATCAGGAGGTTCAATGCTTAAAAATACTCTTATTAAAAAAGCAAGAAATTCCAAAGGTTACTGGCGGTTTATTGCTGTTCATAATTCTTCTAAGGGTACTTCATACTATGTAAATCAATATTTCTCTTACTGGTTTTCTTACCTCATATCGTTTTCCAACATATTCGCAGAAGCAGATCAATACTTTAATTCACAAACTAAAAAAAGAGGGAGCAAATGATAAACATTTTATTATTTCAGTATAAATACTTAGGCAGCATCGCACTCAAGTGCGGTGCTTCTCATTTCGGTTTCCGCTCTGTAGGGCATTTTGAACCACTGCAGCAGCTGGTTATTATCTTTAAAGCCCGTAATAAGCGCTGGAATTTCCTGGGCTGGTTAGAAGGTGCATTGGAAAGAAACCAGTATTATCACAGGGAAGTTTATCACAAAGGGGAACGCTTATTTTTAGTTTTCATCAATACTCACCTGTTTATCAAATCAAACTCTAATAAAATTTATTTCAGCAATTTCCGCCAGCTCTGCAGAACGCAGGAACTCACCATGTACAAATCAAATTATAATCATCCGCATTCAAATCTTAAGGTGGCAGAATGAAAGTTTATGAATCAAGCCATCCGACAAAGCGGGACTATACAAAAGTCCCGCAGATTAAAATAAAAAACCAGAAGCTTGAAGAGTATGGTTTCGCTGCGGGTACTGAATTCAAAGTAATCTACACAAAAAATAAAATCTTATTAAAAGTTATCCATTCACAATAAAAAGGGAGTTCATTATGTCAGAAGAAAAAAAAGAGAAGATTAGTAAAATTATTAAGCAGCTTGCAGATCTTCCCGCTGAAAAGCGGGAGGAGCTTTCTTCCATTAATAATAATTACCGATTTAAAAAGTGTGCCCAAAGTGTGCCCAAAATCGGATTCATTCTGATTAATTCTGATTAGTTTAGATAATTATCAATTTTGAGTCAATAAAAAAAGCTCCAAAATCGATGATTTTGGAGCTTTTTAGTCGGAACGGTGGGATTTGAACCCACGACCACCTGAACCCCATTCAGGTACGCTACCGGGCTGCGCCACGTTCCGAGTTTGCTGCAGGTTATGTCGTATAAAGGAATAATGAAAAATATTTCACTTTATACTTTTATTCCCATATTCAACCGTACCAATTCTATAATTTTGCGACTAAATACTCCAATAAATTTTTTATATCTTCAAGATCTTTCTTCAGTGAAGGTCTCTCTTTTTTATTATTTGACGGTGTTGATGTAAAGAGATCAACAGGTATTTCTTCTTCCTCGACCTTTTTTTCTTCAACTTTACCATCGTTTAAAATTTTTCTTGCTCCTTCAATCGTATATTTCTTTTCCCTCAGTAAATTTTTTATCTGCATAATAAGACTTATATCCTTATTGGTATAAATCCTGTTTCCCGCCCTGTTTTTCTGAGGTTTTAACTGTTCGAATTCCGTTTCCCAATACCTTAAAACATATTGTTCAACATCCGTTATTTTGCTGACTTCACTGATTGAATAATATAATTTTTTAATGGAAAGATCTTTCATAAGAAACCCGATTAAACTTTAGGAAAAAAGATAATTATTTGGATTTATAATAGCAAGATAAAATACTTTAAAAGAATCTTATAAATCATTTTCTTTAATAATAATATCAATAAGTTCGTTAATGTCATTTAACTCAAAATCAGCAGAATGCTCTTTAGTATCAAAAGTATCTCCGTAACGGGCAAATGCTGTCTTCATTCCCACTTTTTCAGCACCGACTATATCTCGTTCAGCCCAGTCTCCAACCATTATTGCTTCTTCAGGTTTAACATCAAGTTTTTTAAGTATCATTAAAAAAGGTTTCGGATCCGGTTTTCTAACCCCTGTTTCGTCAAATGTGACAACTGCGTCAAAAATATGATGAAAATTAAGATATGCCAGTCTTAACCAAGCTTCTTTCACAGGAGCATCGGAAACAATCCCCATTTTAATACCAAGCTTCAATAATTTATTCAATGTTGAATAAACATGCGGGTACGGGATTAATGCAGCTTCACGTGCTCGTCGATATGCGACTATACCGGCAGAAAGTATTTTATAATCCACACGATTAAGAACTCTGTTCAGGAATTCGTCAAAAACCTGCTGGTATTCAATTCCCTGCTCTTTGTAAATCTCATCGATAATTCTATCGGCAACTTCAGGTGTAATCTCCAAACCGGCATCGACCATAGCAGGTATTGCTTCTTCTATTGCCCTTCTTTTCATCTTCATAAAATCAACTAGAGTATTGTCTAAATCGAAAACAACTGCTTTAATCACTTATTTACCTCATCTTGTTTATTTAATCTTTCTATTAAAAATATACCTGCCAGGTAACTATCTACTTTAAATCCGGAAATATATCCATTACAGCCGGAAGCAGTTATAAGTGTCTGCCTGAAATTTTCCCTGTTAACCAAATGAGATAAATGAACTTCAACCTTAGGAATTTTTACTTCAGCAAGAGCATCACGAATTGCAACCGATGTATGTGCATAACCGCCGGGATTTATAACTATTCCATTAAAAGTTTTCTCAGAACTTTGAATTTTATTAATAATCTCCCCTTCAACATTAGATTGATAAAATTCAAATTCAAATTTATTAAACTGATCCTTAATAACTGCTTCTATTTTTTCTAAAGAAAAATCTCCATAAAAACTTTTATCTCTTTTTCCTAAAAGATTTAGATTAGGACCATTTATAATGAGGATTTTCATTGAATTTCCGCCATTTCATCAATTATTTCACGAAGCTTTGGTGTAAGATATATTTTATCGATTCCCAATTCTTTCAGAGCCATTGAGAGAATCATTACTTTTCTTTGAAGATTAGCCATTTTATTAATGACAATAACTTTACTCTCCTTTAATATACAATATCCTCCCTTAAAATCGCCTTTCTCAAAGCGTACTTCCGCACCCATTTGTGAAGCCAAGTTTTTGAGATCCTGAATAATTTCCTCAAACTCTTTCTCTTTAATTTTCATAAGCCGGATTTTTCTTAGTTAAGGGTTTAAACAACACAAAATAAACTATTGAAAAATAACAAAATAACTCAATAACGGGAAAGCTGCTCAAAACCTTAAATCTCTGAATTATTAATTGTATTATTTCCGTAGAATTGAAATTTCCTGTCAGAACAGATGAAATGATTCTATAATCAAAACTAACCAGATAAAGCTCGAAAGGTAATGTTATAAATATTATAACTGTAACGATAAACAACCAGCCGTTATCCTTTAGACTTATTTTTGAAATAGTTATAAAAACAAAATAAGTAATGATAAAGACCATGTATAAAACTAAAGTTAAAATTATTAAGGGATTTAATTCGATTAAAACCGCATGGAGATTCTGTTCATTGAAAACCGGGCGGAGTATTAGTTCTTTCGGTTCGAAAAGCTGATAAAAAACAATGAGTCTTGCAAAATATGCACCCATCCATAATGAACCGGATAGAGCCGCCAGCAATAATAATATTTTTGAAGTTTTACTTAAATTATGCATATATTTTTTTTAGATACATTCAAAATTATAAAAAAAATATGATTATTGCCTCTATTGATATAGGAACTAATACAATTATTCTTCTGATTGCTGAAGTTGACATGAGGAATAAGACTATCTCTCCTTTGTATAATGAACAGCGAATTCCCAGAATCGGAAAAGGACTTAGTCCCGGCAAACCGATCTCACATGAGAAAATTGAAGAATTATTCAAAATACTTGAAGATTATTATGGAATAATTAAAAAGTTTAATTGTGAACAAACTATTATAAATGCTACAAATGCATTAAGAATTGCTTCTAACAAGAATGAAATCAAGAAAAAAATAAAAGATAATTTAAATATGAATATTAATATTGTTTCAGGTGAAGAAGAAGCAGAACTAACATTTAAAGGAGCTGTTTTTCAATTTGAAGATAATTCAAATTCGATTGTTATTGATATCGGAGGCGGGAGCACGGAAATTATTTATGGAAATAAAGATAAAATATTTTTCAAAAAAAGTTATCAGACAGGTGTAGTTACTGCTAAAGAAAAATTTCTCAAACATTCGCCGCCACAAGATGCTGAAATTTCAGATTTTAAAAATGAACTTACACAGGTATTCAATGATATAAAAGAAAAAGATTTTAGTTATAAAAGAGCTATTGCAATTGCCGGAACTCCCACGACACTTGCAGCTATAAAATTAAATCTGCAGGAATATGATGAGAATATTCTTGAGGGACATAATCTTAAGTATAATGAAATAGAAGATTTAATAGCTGAATTAAGTAAATTAAACGATTATGAAATAATTAAGAGATTTAAATCAGTTGTGAATAGACGTGAAGATGTTATTTTAGGCGGTGCCCTTATATTATCATTTATTATGAACTTATTAAAATTGGATGATATTATAGTTAGCACTAAAGGAATAAGATATGGAGCAATTTGTAAAGAATTATTTGACTAGAATCCTGATAAACGAAAAAGAAAACAAATAACTATATTTTCACCTTTATGGATTTGTATTTTGCAGTACAGTATTCTCAGCAACCGGTGAAAGTTCCGGGTAATCAAGTGTAAAATGCAATCCCCTGCTTTCTTTTCTTTGCTTAGCGGATTTGATTATCATATGAGCACAGGCAATAATATTTCTTAACTCCAGGATGCTTTCAAATATTTTAGTTCTCCTGTATAGATTTTCGGTCTCCATAAAAATGTTATGAATTCTTCTTTCGGCTCTATTCAGTCTTAAGTTCGATCTAACAATTCCTACATAATCCCACATAACCTGTTTAACTTCTTTAGAACTATGTGTAATTAAAATCTTTTCATCAGATGAAAGTGTACCTGAATCATCCCAATCAGGGATATGGGGAATTTCTGTAGAATAGTTATTAAGAAAATCTTTTATATTTATTGCAGCCCTGTTGGCGTACACTACTGCTTCAAGAAGTGAATTGCTTGCAAGCCTGTTTGCTCCGTGTAAACCCGTCATAGATACTTCACCGCAGGCATATAATCCTGTTAGAGAAGTTCTGGCAAATTGATCGACCATTACTCCGCCGCAAGCATAATGAGCAGCAGGAACGACGGGAATAAAATCTTTTGTAATGTCGATTTCGTGTTCTAAACAGGTTTTATAAATATTAGGGAAATGCTCTAATATCTCGTCTTCATTTTTATGAGTTATATCCAGATAAACAAACTCATCACCGCTTTTTTTCAATTCATTATCTATTGCACGGGCTACGATATCTCTGGGAGCAAGTTCTTTTCTATCGTCATATTTCAGCATGAACCTTTCCCCTTTGATAGTTCTTAACATTCCTCCGAATCCTCTGACAGCTTCGGAAATTAAAAAAGAAGGAGTTTGAAACCCTTCATTTTTATTCCTGCTTGTATAAAGAGAAGTCGGATGAAACTGAACAAATTCCATATTTGCAATACGTGCTCCGCTCCTGTAAGCCATAGCTACACCGTCGCCGGTCGCAATTAAAGGATTAGTAGTATGCTGGTAAACCTGTCCGAGACCACCCGTTGCTAAGATAGTAGCCTTTGAAACAATCTTTATGACTTGTTTTGAATCGCCTTCCAAAACGTAAGCACCCCAGCAATTTCTATTGTGCAGAGGTTCGTTTTTTAGCTCAAGAGCATTATGTTCTGTTATCAAATCAATTGCTAAGGTATTCTCTATAACCTTTATGTTATTCAATGAGTTAACTTTATCTATTAAAGCTCTTTCAATCTCTTTTCCAGTCAAATCGGCTGCATGTAAAATTCTGGGCATAGAATGCCCGCCTTCTCTTACTAAATCGAAGACCCCGTTCTTTTTTGTAAACTCTGTCCCGATTTTTACAAGGTCCATAATTCTATCAGGACCTTCTTCGACCGTAATTTTGACAGTTTCAGGATTACACAATCCAGCCCCAGCTATTTGAGTATCTGCAATATGCTTTTCAAATGAATCTGAAGGATTAAATACAGATGCTATTCCCCCCTGCGCATAATTAGTATTTGATTCGGTACTTTCTTTTTTTGTAACCAGTATAACATCGGCAAATTCGGAAACTCTTAATGCAGTGAAAAGCCCCGCTATTCCGCTTCCAATAATAAGTACATCAGTTTTGAATTCCATTTTCGTATTATCTTTTAGTAGTTAAAAAATCAGGATTTATATAAAATAAAATTTATAGCTATATATTAAAATATATATATTATTTTAACTAATGTTTGTTCTTCAATATTTCATGAAGATTGTATAGAAAAAAATCAATTTCATCTTTGCCGGCTATTAAAGGAGGAAGAATTCTTAATACATTACCGCTTGTACAGTTGGTTAAGACCTTTCTTTCTCTCATTTGTTCCACAATATTATTTCCTTCATAAAATAGCTCCACACCAATCATAAATCCTTTACCGCGGACGTATTTTATATCGTCCGGAAATAATCCTTTTAATTCATTTAATTGGTCAATAAAATAATCTCCCGACTCTTTCACATGCTCCATCAAACCGTTTTCAAACACTTCTTTCAAAACAACAATTCCAGCTGCACAGCTAACCGGGTTCCCTCCGAACGTAGTACCGTGTTTGCCTGTTTCAAAAATTCCATCCAATTCCGGAGAGGATAATGCTGCACCCAGAGGCAGACCACCGCCAATAGCTTTTGCACTTGTTACAAGGTCAGGTTTAAAGCTGAAATGATCATATGCAAATGGTTCCCCGGTTCTGCCGATACCGCTCTGTATTTCATCGGCAACTACTGCAAAACTGTATTTGTTCTTTAAATCTTTTAAGACTGAAATAAATTCATTTGATACAATATTAACTCCGCCTTCTCCCTGTATAAATTCAATAAATATTGCAGCTGTATCTTCATTAATTTTAGCTTTTAGATCATTAACATCATTAAAATTTATCCTACCGACATTCGGCATCAGCGGTTCAAAATCCTTTCTGTATTTTTCTCTATCTGTAAGTGATAAAGAACCGAAAGTCCTTCCGTGAAATCCCTTTGTAAGGGAGAAGATTTTTTTACCGGGTCCAAATTTTTTCCTTATTATTTTTAAAGCTGCTTCATTTGCCTCTGTTCCGCTGTTCGAAAGAAACACTTTGGACATTCCCGAATACTTTAATAAAAGCTCGGCAAATTGTATTTGAATATCAGTTATATAATTATTTGACAGATGACCAAATTTAGTAACCTGGCTGCAGACAGCTTCAACTATTTTAGGATGAGCATATCCTAATGCATTAACTGCCAAACCTGAAAAAAAGTCAAGGTACCTGTTCCCTTTACTGTCAATAAGAAGAACACCTTCACCCTGTATAATTTTTAAGGGTATTCTTTTATAGGTAGAAAGAAATAATGCTTTCTCTCTCTCAAAAATTGAATCAATCATAATTTTATTTTATCTATAATATTTTAGGATATGAATATAAGATGAAAAATAATAATGATTGGAATATAATTGAAATGATTATTGAGTATAATATATTTTTTGTCTGGGTATAATTAGATATTATTGTTAAGAACAACGACCAGAGAATAATCAAAATCTCCAAAATAAATAAAGCATAAGCAATAAATTCTTTTAAGGCAAAAGGAGAAGGATTTCTAGAAAAAAGATATTCGCCGAACATTACTAGTTCCAATGGAAACAAAATAATAAGAGCAAATATGTGCGGCAAAAAAGAATAAAAATAAATTGAGAAATTATCCATTACCCTGGTCTCATAACCTAATTTTTTATTCAGGATAGTAACAAGATAGGAGAATAATAAAAAGACAGTTGCCAGAATAATTGCCAGGACTAAATAACCGGCTGCAAAATTGTCTAACGAAATAATTTCTTTTTTGAAGAAAAGGGAGATGAAGATAGAGTCGATCTCGAACTTCAAAATAGAAAGAAGGATTAAAAATATCAGGAAATTTTTATGTTCTGAGAAAATAATAGTTCTGAAACCGCTTGCCGGACTTTCTATTAACCTGGCAATAATGTTTCCAAGATCGATATTATAAACCCTGTCTCTTATATAAGATTTACAGTTTTCACAATTTAATTTGTAAAAAGGATTTTCGGTTTGGCAGTTATTACAGATGACAGAATTTTTCATATTTTTTTTATTCAGATCATAAATTAGAAATTTAATTTAACTCCCAACATCGGCTGATGAGTCCGGTAATCTTCCTGTACATTAAAATCAAATAGTTCAGCATCAACATAAGCATCTACTAAATTGAGTACATACACAATTCCCATATAAATTGCGAAAAGATCCCTTTGATTATGGTAAAAGTCTCTGTAGCTTTTATATTGATTTAATAAATATGTGTCAGCCGTCTGGGAACTTAATAATCCATCATATATATTCTTTGTATCAGTATAATGATTGTCATAAAATCTCCAGCCAAGGTAAAGAGCAAAAATTCCTCCCCATATAATCGGAGCTTTGAGATATGATTGATTATATATTTGTCCCCACCCGGGAATTACGGCACTTCGTAATACAGCACCCCAAGGGGATTTTTGCATAACAAAAACAGAATCATATGAATTATTACCAGCGGTGTCTTTTGTTTGAGCAAAAAAAAAGCTGTTGAATAACAATACGATAATTATTGTTTTAACTATATGATTTGTCAATGATTTCAAAAAGTTCAAATAAACGTTCAAGCTCTTCATTGGAATAAAATTCAATATGAATTTCTCCCGAACCATCCTGCTTTTGCTTACAGAAAACTTTGGTGCCGAAAGTTTTTCTTAATTTATCTTCAACATCGTTTAAGTTAGACATGTGCAATCCGGATTGAGATGAAGATGCCATGGAAAATGATTTACGAGGTTCTTCATGAGAGGTTAACAACTTCTTTACAAGTTTTTCAACTTTTCTTACAGAAAGATTCTGTTCTTTTATCTTCTGAAGAACTTCAAGCTGAAGGATTTCATTCGGTAAATTAATTATAGCGCGTGCGTGACCAGAGGATATCTCTTCCTTTATCAAACTCTCCTGTATTTCCGAAGGAAGCTTTAGAAGCCTTATTGAATTTGCGATGGTGGAACGATCCTTACCGACTTTTTCAGCAATTTGTTCCTGGGTTAAATTACACTCTTCCATTAGTCTCTTATAAGCATGTCCTATTTCGATCGGATTAAGCTTTTCTCTCTGGATATTCTCAATCAATGCCATTGCAAGCATTGCTTCTTTGGAATCGACTTTAATTATATAAGCCGGTATTTCTTTATAGCCTATATCCCTGCATGCTTTTAACCTTCGTTCTCCGGAGATCAGTTCATAATGTTCATTAGAAGTTCTTCTTACTGTTATAGGCTGAATTAAGCCGTGAGATAAAATTGATTTTTTTAATTCTTCCAGGGCAGAAGGATCGAAGCTGGTTCTTGGCTGAAAAGGATTCGGGTTTATCTGCTCTACAGAAATTTTGGCAAGGATATCAAGCTGCTTACCATCATCATGCTTAATTTCAGAGTAGTTTGCAACAGACTCATCATTTTTTTCAGTCTGCTGCTGACTAATCAAGGCATCTAAACCTCTTCCAAGACCTGTTTTCACTTTACTCATATTATATTAGAGCTATTTGCAATTGAATTTCTTTCAAGCAATTCCGAAGCCAGAGACATATAATTTTTTGATCCGGATGATATTGCATCATAAAGAATAATCGGTTTCCCGAAACTGGGTGCTTCGGAAATCCTGACATTCCTGTTTATTACAGTATTAAAGACTTTATCACCGAAATATTTTTTAACTTCATCAGCAACCTGATGTGAAAGACGCAGCCTCATATCAAACATTGTAAGAAGAACACCTTCAATTGTCAAGTTCTTATTGAAATGTTTCTTCACAATATTAATTGTATTCAGCAGCTGCCCCAATCCCTCCAGAGCAAAATATTCACACTGTACCGGTATAATTACAGAATCCGATGCGGACAGTGCGTTTAATGTAAGAAGTCCTAGCGACGGAGGACAATCTATAATTATAAAATCATAATTTTCTTTGATATGGTCAAGAGATTTTTTTAATATTCCCTCCCTGCTTTGCATATCAATTAATTCTATTTCAGCACCGACCAGGTTAATATTTGAAGGAAGCAGATCAAGAAATGGCATATAAGTATTTATAATTACTTCACTTATATCTTTATTACCGATTAAAACCTCATAAACAGACGGGAAATGGTTATTTACATTTATACCGGAAGAAGAATTTGCCTGCGGATCAATATCTATCAGCAATATTTTCTTTTCTGCTGCGGCTAAAGAAGATGATAAATTAATAGATGTAGTTGTTTTACCAACTCCACCCTTTTGATTGGCTACAGAAATAACTTTGGCCATTTAATCCTAAATTTTTTACATAGAAGTTATAAAATATTTTTTAAAAATACTTATAAGAACTCTATTTTGAAAATAAATTATAATTCTATTTCTTCGCCGAAGCTCATAATTCTGCAGTTTACATTACTTTTTTCTACTTTTTTCCTAAATTCTTCCGGATCGACAGAAATAACGTCGAAAGTATTATAATGCATTGGTATGACAGTTTTCGGTTTAACAAACTCAACAGCCTTAACAGCATCGGTAATTCCCATAGTAAAATTATCGCCGATTGGCAAAAGCATATAATCGATAGAATTCATTTCTCCGATTAATTTCATGTCTAGAAATAATCCAGTATCACCGGTATGATAAATAGTTTTACCGTTGCTTATGATAACACCGGCAGGTTCACCGGCATACATTCCATCAGGTGTTTGAGAGCCATGATGTGCAATTGTAAACTTAACCCGGCCGAAGTCAAAATTATAACCGCCGCCGATATGCATATTGTGGGCTTTGAATCCTTTCGATGAACAATAGTTTCCCAGTTCATTTACACAAATAAAAAGAGGCTGCTCGCGTTTTGCAATTTTAAATGCATCTCCAAGGTGGTCGCCGTGTGCATGAGTTAAAATAATATAATCGGCTTTTACATCATCAGATTTTACAGGTGAATTTGGATTATTATCCAGGAAGGGATCAATCAGGATTATTTTACCGTTGTCGGCAGTTATTTGAAATGCCGAGTGTCCGAAATATTTTAATTTCATTATTACTCCTTTTTAGGAAAGCAGTGAATTAAAATTTTTTAAAGCTTTACTATGAGTAAATTTCATCAGTTCAAGCTTTAAAGCCGATTTAATCTCACTTCTTTTTTCTTCAATCTTTTTAAATATTTTAACTGATATTTTTAATTTTTCATTAATAGTTAATGAATTAATATTAACCTTCAAAACATCCAGATCACGAAGAAGTCCTGATTGATCCTGAAGGTGTTCAATTATCTTATAAAAGCTTAAAAATTTTTTACCATCAAAGCAGATAGTAAAAAGTTCCATGTTATACCTAAGGCGTCTTAATGCAATGCGTACATCATGCAGGTTTTCTTCGGTATCATCTTTAAAGAAGATATCGATTGAATTTAAAAGGTTTGCCAGCCGGCTGGATAATATAGTTTTTGCAGAATCTCCAAAAGGGAGATCGAGACTTAATCCTTTTATTTCCCATTTACTTTTTGACATTTGAATTAGAGGAATGAATTGAGAAAATTCTTTTTTGATTACTATAAATTTACCGCTCTTTTAGGAAATTTTAAAATGGAACTTTATCTTCCCGTTAAATTTTAACTCAAAACCGAAGAAAAGAACCACTTCACCAGTGATTTATTTGGCAAGCCTTACCTGCCTGCCGAAGAAATATTGTATAAAAACAAAAATACTGAAGGAGAAGTATAATCAAGTGCAGCTTCATTACAATAATAATCCTGCCGGTTGTCATGATAAACTATATTGGACTGGAACATTTTATATTTATCATTATTGATATTAAGATCAGGAAATTCTTTTAACCATGAAGATTTTTCAGCAGGACCGCCGACAACAGCACCTTTTTGCATGCAGCACAAACTATCTATTTGTGAGTGTCCGTTTAAAGGATAATTTGTACCAACACCGCAGACAAAGCTAACACCCCAGTTATTTCTACCGAGTAAATAATCTCTCTCGTTTGTAGCAATGTGGAGGAATGATTTATCAGAAGTTAAATAATAATACATAATAGCTTTTTGAGCATCGCCAGTAAATAAAGCTGTTGTTCCCCAGGTATATCCTGATGAAAGATAAAATGCATCATTTTTAATTTTTATCTCTTTCTTCTCAAGTATCGCCTTCATTATTTTATTGCAATAATCGGTTTCAATACCAGCTTTACTGCAGGCTGCATAAGCTAAAAAATCAACATTTCCCCATCCGATATCATCACCATTGAGCTTCTTAAGATTTTTTTCAACATAATTAAAATATTCTTTCTTTTTTGTAGAATGATATAATTCCGCAGCACCTAAAACCATATCATCTAGCCATGTTGTTTCATTATAAAAATCAGGCGGGCTGGATTTCTGCACATTTTCGAATTTATCTCTGTCGACAAAGAGTCCTTCTGCTCTTTTTAAACATTCAGCAGCAAAACGTTTATCAGACATTGTAAAAATACGATAAGCAATTGACAATGCCGCAGCACTTCTACCAAGAAGATTTCCTCCCCACCCGCGATGCAGAGTTCTGGGATTTCCGACAACACCTGTACTATCATCACTTCCGGGCATTCTCCAAAAATTATGGTCTTCTTCCCCGCTAACTTCGTAATAATAATTTCCGCTTTCGTAATCAGAAGTCATTTTTAATATCCATTTCAACCCTATCTTTGCTTCTTCCAGAAGATCGGGAATTCCATTTTTGGGTGAAATATCATCCATCGCATTTTCAAAATTATAAGTATATGCATAATCTGCAGCGGTTAACAATTCAACAGTTGCGTAAGTAGCGGTTATCATAAACTTTATATAATCTCCGGCATCGTGCCATCCTCCTGAAGCATCTATTAAGGCTTTTGCATCATTCAAGTGGCAAGGCTTGTGAAGTAAAGGATTTGTATCACCGCATCTCTGTGAACGGAAAAATTCAAGTACTAATTTTAATGCATTTTGATACTCTTTTAATGCTCCTATTGTAAATTTTCCGGATATAGTGCCGTCTTCAAGTTTTATTCTATAATTGCCTGCACTTATGAAATCACTGAAATTACAAGGTAAATTATAATTGAAAGGAGTATTTTTATTTCCCCGGCTAGCTGAAATTGTACCTGAATATAAAACTTTATCAGTGTTATCTGCATCTACCAAATAAAAAGGATTTCCTTCAAGATTTTCCCATGATCCAACTATAGCAATTTTTTGATCATTCATGAGATATCCAACCTGGTTATATCTTATATAACTTTTCTTGTCAAATTCATGAGATTTTATTTGAAGCGGAATTAATATGAATGCTATAGTAAAATAAATAGAATAAAATTGATTTTTCATTATTCGCTCCTTATCTATAAAAGAAAGTAATCCAATCTTTATTTATCTTATTTTTTGCTTAATTTTTTTTGATTTCCAACCATTCCTATGCATATAACAAGCGGCGGATAGTTTAACAGGTCCACTTTTCTCCAGGTAGTAAAAAGATGTCCAAGCATTTTTGGACTTCTCTGTTCATTGCTGTAATCAATTAAAGCCTTTGCTGCATCTGCATCCTTCCAGCTTGAAGGGAGTACACGAAAACCTTTATCGATCAAATATGGAATTGAAGGATAGCTTTCCATTTTTTCATAATGCCAGGGACATAAAATTATATCCTTCGGAATCATATCTATTGCAGACGCAGTTCCGTTCATCGATGATTCCCATTCACCAAAATTAAATTTATATCCGTCAATAAGACGATCAGCCCACATCAGCATTTCTATCCCACGTTTTTTTACTAAATGATCATAAATATCATTAACTGCTTTAGCAAAAAGTTTTCCGGGATCTTTACCTTGTGTTGACGGAGATTTATCAGAGCCTAATAAAAAGACTTCATCCATACCTGCATGAAATGCTTTAGCCTGAAAAGCATCAATGATTTCATCCAATAATGAGAATACAATTTTATAGAGTTCAGGATTTGTAAGGTCCCATTCGCGGCAATAAATATCTTTATTACCCGGAAAAGCACCGGGAGTAAGATCAAATTGCGGATATTTTGTTAACAGAGGATATGTCTCTTGTGCCCAGGATTGATGCCCTAAACATTGAAATTCCGGAATAAGCTCTATATTATTTTCTATACAAATATTTGCAAATGTCCGTGCACCGTCCCTGGTAATCTGTTTGATGCCGTATCTTAGTTCAGGATGAGATTGAAATTGAAAATTGTAGTCAACTTCAAGAACTATTACATTGATACCCATACTTGAAAGAGTTGGAACAATCTTACCCAATTGAACTAAATCGCTATCGTTACTGTATCCCAGCAGGTGAATTCCTTTCCACTTTTCTCCCCCTTTAGGAGCGATGGTAGTTTCTTTTATTGATGAACAGCCGATTAGTGCAGTAAGAATCAGAGGTAATATTATTCTATACAATTTCATATAAACTTCCTTTAATATTTTTATAACAAATTAATTTGATAATTACCGGACTATATTATTTAGAAATTTGATTTGTTCATCGGGACTAGAATCCCCGTCATAAGGAAAAACTTCCCAGGTTTCGGTTAATGAAGCTGCCGCTCCGGGTGCTAATGTTTTATAAGCTCCATGTACTTCAAGTTCAAGCAGTCTGTCGCTGTCATCTTTAGATACATTATTGTATAATTCAACAAGCCCATGCTGCGGATGAATAAGATTTTTATCCAGCTTTTTAAACCGAATCAACAGCATTTGTTCTTCGCCAAAACCTGCAATAAAATCATTACCGGGATATAAATGTACTTCCTGTACTTGTTCTGTTTTCTTTCCGCCAGGAATAGACGGATTGAAAGTAAAATATCCTTTTATAATCTGATATGGTGTTATTTCTATCCTTTTATTTTCACTATATAGTAGCTTTAGTATTCCGTTATTTTTTACAGGGACATAAGCTTTAGCAAACCCATCTAATCGTGTTAGCATCCATAAATCCCAGCTTACATTTTCATTTCTTATATTTTTCGCTCTACTTGTAATAGTTACAGTACCTGAACTATTGATCGATATTTCTTTATATATACTAATACCGCTTATCGGACTTTCAGGTCCGATCATACTAACTGATGAATCATTTTTACCGAAAATTTTATTTTTTCCGTAAATTAAATAAGGATCCGGCGGCCAAACTGCTTTTTCTCTATTTCTTTCCATATTTAATGTCTGATGTGTCCACCATTCACTTTGAGGACCAATCCAGGTAATGTGCCCGTTGAAAGCCTTAAAATCACTGAATGCAGAAATATCAGGTTTTTGATTTTCAGAATTCCGCCATAATTTTTCATCAGATTTTAATATGTTTTTATATCCGGGCTTTCTTAAAAGAACAATTCTTCCCCCGGCTTCCGGTAATATTCCGACTTCAATATTTTTATTGCTAAGCATTAACAGGTTTTGATTATTTTGCGTATAAACAACATCAATGAATATTGCAAGTAAAAGAAAAGAGAATTTTATATTTAACCTGCCCCCCATTAATTAATATCTTTCAAAATTTTATCTGCGCCTAATACAAGAAACATAAAATTTGTGGAACCGCCACCAACAACGTATTCTGTCTGCTGCCATAAATACGGCCATATTTTTAATTCAGGCAGATCGGGCCTTACGAGATTGGTCCCCGAAATATCACCACCTGGTATGAAAGACCAATCAGCCATATTAAAGCCGTAAGCAACTATCTGAGAGTTAGTACCGACATTTGAAACAAACGAAGCTGTATTTTCTCCGGGATGACATCCAAGGATAAAATTTAAAGCGCTAAGCAGAGGCTCAATAGAAAAAATATCCGGCCAGCATTTATGCAAAAAGTAATGTTCGAAACCAAATCGCTGGATACCCCAGCCTGCTCCCCAAATTTCAGGATGATAAGGAACTCCGAACGGATTTTCATTCGAGAGCATTTCAATTCTGTCTTTTACTCTTGAAATTTCTTTGTTAATAGCAGCATTAAATTTTTCATTTTTAACTAAAGGCATAACCCTTCCCACCATCCATCCAACTTCATTAATATTTTTAACGATATCCGGCAGCATATTTATTAGTTCAACTTTATATTCATTTTTGCCTGTTGTAAGTATTAATTCCACAAGTGCTTGAATCTTTCGGTTGGTGAAATGTTCACCTTTAGCAGATTTGTATTTTTTCCAGATCTTACCGGCTGTGTTTATACATTCACTTGATAGATTATCATCGTACCCTTTAAGCACACGGGAAGCGGCCGCTAGGCCTGTAACTCCATAAATCTGCCAGCCTGGATCATCTTCCGTAAAAACAATTCTGTCATCAAGGTCTTTTACATATTCTTTGCGTGTATGCCTGTTGTTTTGTACATAAAAATATTTATCATATTTATTGGAGATATGATCATACCAGAAACCTTCATATTTTTTTGGAAGCTTCCCTGTGTAGACTTTGTTATCAGTCATTTCTCCGGCTTCACCAAGCAGGGTATATTGTCTTAAAGTCGGACAAATAATGCCGCGGTAAAATTGCCCAAGGTTTTTATATCCCCCAAGAACAGTCAGCAATCCGTGTTCTATTTGTTGTAGAATATCAGGTTTACCATCAGGATGATGAATTTCAACAATTCTTTCATCTTCATTTATAAGTGATTGATCATAATTTTTAAGATTAAATTCCTCGTATGCATAAGCCAAAGTCAGGATAGTTCCAATTTGTGATTCGAATCTAAGGTCATAATCCCCGGCATCATGCCATCCTCCTTTATCCAAACTATTCACATGCTGTAAAGGTTTAATCCAGGAAGGATTTTTTTCTGTGCATAAACATCAAAATGATTAATATTTTCAGGTGCCATTAGAGCATCATCAAGATGACAGTAGTCGTGCCATACCCTGTATTTTTCAAAAACTTTCATATGGCACATTTGAGCCGGGAGGAAATAATCAATTGCCGGCTGCCAGACTCCTGTTTTAAAAACATCTTCACCAATCTTGAAAGGATCAGAAAGCTTTTTACCATATTGAATAAGATACATACCCGGTTCTTTAACAGAAGTGAAATCACCTTTCACGTACCGGTATCTCAAAAAATTTCCTGCATCAGCAGGCTTAACTGATAGTACAGTTTCAAAACCTCCTCCGGAAACTATTTTATTGATTTTGATTTCATTATCAGAAGTATCTCTCTTGTCTAATTCTATAACTGCAAATTTAGTCTGCTTCGGATAATACCCAACCTCGGAAGCATGAATAACCGGACTATACATCCAGCCTTTTACCACATTCGGCTTAATTATCCATTCAATTGCATTTGCAGTTGCCTCACCTGGAACGAGTGACCTGACAATAAACCATCCGTTATTGTGTATTACCCTGCCGTCAAGCAGCTGCAATTTTCCATTTCTGTTTGTAATAGTAATAGTCCGGTATTTATCTTCCGGAGCAACTACCAGAGTTTTTCCCTCAGCCATCGGAGCAGCTTCTATTTCACCATCAGGTCCTTCCTCAACAGGTGTATTTGCATATCTGGGAAATACTCCGGATTTATCATCAATCAAATAAGTCTTCCCAAATAAATCCCCCGGGAATAATTCCAGGTTAAAGCCGACTTTCCCAATCCATTCATGAGGCAGAGGCTTGTCCAGGTCCACAATTATATGAAACATATCGCCATCGGCAACAACTCTTAGTTGGTAGGTTAACTCAAAATCCGGATATATTATAGGCTGATCTTCTGTAAGTTCTCTGGTAGAATCAGGAAATTTTAATGTAACTTTGATTTCTCCTTTATCTTTTAATATTTCCTTTTTTAACAAAAGCGGAAAAGGCTGCCATTGCCCTGGTGTTCTCGCAAGCGTTAGATCTCCATCAGCTGCAACCCGCGTACCATGCTGAATGATAGTGATTCCTCCCTGATGACCTTCAGGATAAATATCGTTATGAACCATAACCGTCAGCCCGGGCGTCTCAAAATATCCATCTTTATTGATTATTAGTCCCTGGCTCATTAAATCATTTGAAGCTAAAAGAAGAATCAGCAGAAATGTAAAAACAGCATATGATGATTTAGTTATCATTTAATTCCTCCGGAATAATCGAATTTCATTTTATAAATTATTTAGTTGTTAAATCCATAAGCACAAATCATTTTATTAAACAGTTCAGTGTTTTCAAAAATACCCGAAAAAATTTCAGCCTGAGGACCAAAAGAATAAACCGGTACCATAACACCGCTGTGGTCTTTTGTAGAAAAGCTGCCGCTCACTTTACCGGAGGCAATATCTCCTCCTAATAAAGTCCATCCCCCTGTTTCGTGGTCAGCGGTAACTATTACCAAAGTTTCCCCGTCCTTTGCAGCCCATTTAAGCACCTCGCCAATCGTACGGTCAAAGTCAAACATTTCATTCATTACAAATTCTAAGTTATTTTCATGTGCATAGCTATCTATCATTGAGCCTTCTATCATAAGAAAGAATCCTTTTTTATTTTGGCTTAATAATTCAAGCGCTTTTACAGATGCTTTGGCAAGAACATCGCCTCTTAATTTTGGAACCTGAAGTTTATCATCAGCTATAAGAGCAAATACTTTACCTTCATTGATTTTCTCGAGTTCGGTAATTGATCTCGGCAATTTGTATCCTGCATCAGAAAGTTCCGAGGTAAGATCTCTCCCATCTATACCTAATTTAAAATTTTTCCATCCTCCACCGAATACAAAATCAACATCGCTTGAAACATATTGTAACGCAATATTATTCCACTCATGCCGGTCACTTATTTTAGCAACAAAATCAGAAGGTGTTGCATCTAAAATATTGCATGTAACTATCAGACCAGTAGATAACCGGTTTCTCCCGGCAATATCCAGAATAGATGGATGAGGTTTCCCGTTTTCATCAACGCCCACACTGCCGTTTTTTGTTTTATGCCCGGTCGCAAAAGCTGTTCCCCCCGCTCCTGAATCGGTTATTAAATGGTCTGCGCTGTATGTTTTGGAGAGACCGGTATACTCACAATTTTCAACATTCAGGTGACCGCGATTTGCAACCCATGCAGTATACATTATAGAAAGGCTCATCCCGTCGCCAACCATTAATATAATATTTTTAGGTCTTTCATTTTTCCTGAGCTCTATAATTTTATTAACGGCATAAGGACTATCATATTGAAATGTTAGTAACTTCTCCTTTTGCCCTTCCTGAGCTAAAGAGAAATTTGAGATAAAAGTTATGAAACAAAATAAATAACAGAGGAAAATTCTTTTTTTTATCATTTTAGTTTTTTTGTTATTACAGTTAATATTTTTAGTTTATTTGAAAAATAAAACTTCAGATTAAATCATCCGGTTGCGGATAACAGCAATTTAAATTTAACTCCGCTTAATTGTCAGAATATTATTCTCATCCCTTGCTAAAGAAATAGCATTCCTATTTATTTGTTAATAAAGAAGAACTATCATTTGCTTGTTACTTGTTTACTATCCGGATTATTCAGACCATCATACAGAGTATTAAGAAGACGTGAGTGATAATCGGAAGTATATTCCCAGAACATTGCACCTCTCAGGTTATTCTCGTTTATATACCTGCATTTAGCCTGCAGCGATTCCTCATCATCATAAGTAATAAATATTTTTTGGTCTTTATTAAATAAATAAGGAGCGCTTGAAGTTGTGTCCCAGTAGCGTACAAAACCATTCTTATTTATATAATTCTGTATTAAATTTTTGAAAGAACCGCGGATATGTTTTTTAGTTTGACCGCCTGGTTCATACAGTCCATTAAAGTCAGAAGAAGTTACCTGCCAAATATGTCCGTAAAATGCCACACCGAGAACTATTTTCCCGGGTGGTACTCCAAGTTTAATATACTTTTGCACCATTGCATCGGAAGAAGTATGCTGAGGATCCCGCGGATTAGTAAAAAGCTGAGTATGGTGTCCGGCAATTGAATCGGTCTCCGGTTCACAAAAATCATAAGCCATGATATTAATAAAATCGGCAAACTTCTGGACTTTATTCATTTCAGTATTTGCAAGATAATCATCAAATGTTCCGGTTGCTGCAGTCAACCAGTAGTGTTTTCCATCATTTCCCAGTTCATCAAGCGCGATTCGTAATTCCTTCATAAGTGCGGTGAAATTCTCTTTATCTTCCGGACGGTATACATTCCCATACCCAATTAAGTTTGGAAATTCCCAGTCGATATCAATGCCATCCAGATTATTTGTCTTGATGAATCCAATCGCGCTATTAATAAATTTCGAGCGGCTTTCTTTTGATAGACACATATCAGAAAATCCCCCTGACCATGTCCATCCTCCAACTGATATTAATATATTAAGATTCGGATTTCTTTTTTTTGCCTGATTCAGAATCTTGAAATTTTTTAAGTCATTATTAAAACCCTGGGCAATCTTGCCATCTTTTATATTAGCAAACGCATAATTAATATGGGTCAATTGCTTGACAGCAATATCATTTCCATTAAGAATGCTATCTCTCGGGAACAAATATCCAACAATATATTTTTCGTTCCCGGAATTTTGTTTTACCGGGTGACAACCGGACCATGATATAATTAAAATACTAAAGAGTGAAGCAATGAAAATACGCCACATAACATTTCCCTTTCCCGGAATAATTCGTTTATAATCTCTTTATTCACCGGCTGCTGCAGCCATTAAAAACCATGCATCATGGGGAAGCCACTGTTCCGTCCAGCGCCAGTCATAATCCTTACCTGTAACAGAATAAGGAACATTATAATCTATATCATGCTGATTATATAAACCTGCTGTTATACCGTTCGATATTCCACCCGGCATGCATGTATACTGCCAACTGTTGAAAAACATGTATTCCGGATTATTATAACCTTTACCATTAAACATGCATACATCATAGGGATTTAGCCCCAGTATCCAGTTCAGCTGATCATCTGCATACTTTTGGAGTTTTTTTTGCAATTCTTTATCCGAATTATAAAAAGGGATTGCAAGTCTGGCAGCACATGCAAGAGAAGCCAACCTTGCATTTTCACCCTGCCACCATGGTTCAGTTTCAGCATCATGCGGATAGAAAAAACTGCTGTTTCTTTCCCCGTTTTTATGCTGTACCAATTGCCTTGCATAACCAAAAGCATTCGGTACTTCTGATGTTATTGAGAGATAAAATAGCATCGACTTTTTTAAAACATCAAGTACCTTTAGTTTTGTATTGCTGTCGCATATATCCAAATAATAAATTAATGAAACAGCAGGAAATCCTTCGTCCACTGCATGAAAAAAAGGACGATCACTATCATCTGCTCTCCAGTAATTTTTATAATTTTTCCAGGAGGACAATCTTCCCAGCAGGTTTCCGGCTTTTTTATCTGCGGCATTTTTATATTTGGCCTCATTAGTCGCTTTAAATAATTCTACCGCCGCTGCCAGGGCGCAGTAATCATCAATAATATTATCTTTGCCGTCTGCAGCAATTTCGAGGTTATGTGATTCTAAATAATCGAAAGCATCTTCGGCAGTTTTTAAATAAGTTTCAGGAGAAAAATCCCCGGCTACATTTAGCTGCGAAGCCATTGCAAGTGAAGCGATTGCAATTCCGCCTCCGCCGCGAAAACCAACTTCATAATTAAAGTTCTTTCTATTATTATCAGTGATATCACCAGGAGCAATTGAATCGTTTTGTGATTTTTTAATTCCGAAAGCTGTCATCTCGGGAGAAATCCGTCGATCGCCGGGTTTTTTATCCGGACCAGGTGCAGATATGGATCTGTAAAAAGAACCAGCGGGATCTTTTATTCTTACCAGGTAATCTGCTCCAAATAATATTTCATCAATCAATCGTTTTTTTATCTGAGTAAAATTTTCATTGTCTCTTTTATTTAGCAATTCATAACTTTTACACAAACTATAATCCACCATTGGAATTTGCTGCGGTAAAAAATAAATCGAGAATGATAAATGAGATAAATGTTTGCCGTAATCACCCGTTGCATCCTGCCAGCCGCCATGAACATCAATAGTATCGGTTCTTCTTTCAGCAAATGTAATCTTTTTATCGGCTTTTTCATTTTGACCTGTACATCGTTGTTCTTTGAAATATGCAACAACATCGGAAATTGTATGCCTTTCAAGAATATTATTTTGAATTAAAAACGGAAAAGAATTAAAGGCTCCTTTATTAGTCTCACACTCAATATAATACTTACCTTCTATTTTAACTGAAGAAAAATCTATTAGCCAGAAATACCAGTTTTTCCACTGATCAATTTTACCAACCTGGACGGACTTTAAATCCATTACTTTCTTATCGTTATCAAATGATTTTATTGAACAGTTAATGATTTTATCACCGGGAAAACCTTCAATGACGGCAGTTTTAATCCCCAGTAATTCATACCCTACCTGATTTACTAACACTTTTATTTTTTGTGAATGGATCTGTTGAATAGATAGAGATACAAAAAATAAGATGAAAAGTATTTTCTTCATATTAAATTACCTGCTTTATTAATTAGAAATTTTGCCCAGCTTATTTTCTGTACGTTTTAGATTATAACTTTTCCTGTTATTTCATTCATTATGCTAAATATTCTATTAAACTCAGAAAATAAATTTTAATGCTATAAATCTACAATTTCAGCTGAAGACCTTTATCAGCCAAATAACCGGCAAGCCATGTCATTGAAAAAGCAATAAAAATTGCACGCAAAAAACCTGTAATGAAAGTTCCCTCTAACCATAAATAAATATTAAATCCCTTAAATAAAGGAGTACTAAAAACCAAAATTTCTACAACAAGAGGGGCAAGGATATATGCCATTAATGGGTTTGCACCTGCCGGTTCTATAATCTTAAACAACGAACCGAACGCTTTCATATCGACAAGCCAATAAGCAACCATCCATATCCAGATTGTAAATGTTGAACTTAGTAAACACCAGGGTACAGTTGCCAGATTTTTACTAATTATAAACATCTTATCAAGATTGTTCAACTGGTGCAGCAGTAATCCGCTTATAAGTAAAAAAATGCTGAAACCGAAAGCCCATTTCAAAATCTTTGCGTGGTTAGGATGAACGATATTCTCCCTTAGCTCAGTACCCAATATTACTCCTAAAAGAACAATTGCCGGATGTGAACCTAAAGTATAACCAATATACATTTTAGGCCACACAATTTTAATTAAAGAACAATTGTTCAGCATTCCGGCATTGACAGCCAAATAAAAACAGAAAAGAAGAGCTGCTGCACCCAATAGAGCAATTTTATTCTTTTTAAAAGGGATATAAAATATACAGGCAACGAGGTAAGCCCAGCCAATAAGTCCAAGTATTCCCCACCAGTCCGGCCGCATTTGTACTACTCCTGTCTGGTTTCCACTTCTATATAAAAAGAATAGAGCTATCAAACCTGCAGCTGCTATATATTTCATCCACTTTTTTGATAAAATAGATACCGGACTGTTGTTTCTGTTCCAGATAAGAATAACAAATAGATACATTAAAATTGCCCACAAATGCGGATTTAGAATTCCTTGATCTGAAATTCTATCGCCATTTACCATATAAACGCCAAGAACAAGAAGTCCTGCTACCCGAATTAGAATATGTTTCCAGATTGAAGAAAGCGGTTCACCTTTTTCAATTCTTCGCCCGATGGAAAAAGGAATAGACATACCGACAATGAATAGAAAACCGGGGAAAACCCAATCGACAAAAGTCATTCCATCATGCATTGTTTTAGCATGCTCCATCCATGATGGAACATTTGCCACGCCAGCAAGATCATTAACAAAGATCATAACAAGAATTGTAAATCCGCGAATTATATCTATTGATTTTATTCGCCCTGTTTTATTTATTGACAACTCAACGCTATTCATTTTTATTTTTTTTTATATGCGGCAAATTATATTTATCGAAGTAATAACATTTTTTTTGTTTGGTTGAATCCTCCATGTTTCAATTGATAAAAATATATTCCGCTGCTAAGATCATCTGCATTAAATGTTACTTCATAAGTCCCTGCAAATTCTGTTTCATCAACTAATGTAGCTATTCTGCATCCAAGTTCATCAAATATATATAGTATTGTTCTTGCCGGATTATTTTCATTAAAAGATGAATTACCTGGAATGGAATAAACAATTTTAGTTGAGGGATTAAACGGGTTTGGAAAATTTTGATCCAGCTTATACTTTTTTGGTAAATTATAATTTAGCTGCTGCTTTATATCAGTCGCCATAATATATCTGGCAGTATCATAAATGACGCTCTCTCCGGCTATATATATATTCTTTCCCTGTGGTGAAACCCAACCATCTATGTGCTTAAAATCAACTCTATGCTTACCAGCTGGAAGTCCGGAAATTATCGTATTGTTATTCTGCCAGGGACCATTATCAAGACTCCATTTTGCTCCTGCATTTACTGCGTCTTCGGGAATAATAATGATCTTTAAAGAACCTGCGGGAACGATAACCGAGACAGATTTTATAATTAATTCAGCTTCTTTATTATTTACCGGTGCATGCCCTTCCAGAAGCCAAAAGTTAATATGAAGCCGTTCATTACCAACAGGCGGATTTTTACTTCCTTTATATGTCCATTGCCAAATCAAAGAATCGGCTGAAGGTACTTTATCGAAATTTCCACGATAGCTTTGAAAGTTAATACTATCTTTTGTCCAGTGAATTATATGTGATGAATAATCATCAGAAAGATGAAGTGGAAAATGTCTTTCATTTTGGGAAGTATAAGGCGGCGGCTGAACAGTATACCAACCTGCATCACTCTTTGGATCTCCCCATCTCGAGAATTCAATATCAATTTCCCTGCTGTCATTTTCATATGTAAATAAACCAACTATAATATTTTGATCATATTTTTCAACATTATTTGCCAATTGAAAAATATATTTTCCGTAACCAAATGATTTGTCAGTATAAATTTCAGAGCAGTACCATGTATTCCCTACCTTAGTTATTTTAAGATGAAGATATCCTGAAGAATCAACCCATACATTATTGTTACTGTCACTCCATTCGTTTGGCCCCGGACCGCCCGGATCGTTTCTTACATACCAATTAATACCTGAGAATTGAATTTTTCTTTGAGCTAATAAACCTGTTGCACTAAAAGAAAATAAAATGATGAGAAGAAATAGAATTTTTTTTTCCATTTTTGATACCTGACAATAATAATATTGTTATTTAAGTAAAAGAAATTTTTTAGTTTTTGTAAATATTCCGGCTGTTAGTTTATAATAATAAATTCCGCTGGGCAGAGATTTTGAATTAAATTCAATTTTATGTTCTCCACTAAACATTTCTTTATTTAGTAAAGTTGTAATTTCATTCCCAAGCAAATCATAAATTTTTAAAACGACATGCTCAGTTTTTGGAATTGAAAATTCTATATTTGTTGATGGATTAAATGGATTCGGATAATTTTGTTTAAGTGCATAACCATAAACCGAACCATTTGCGTATTTATCCGAAACAGAAGCTGGAGTAAAATCTTTCGGCCAAATATCATAAGCGGTAAAATCAACCCAGTATAAATCTGAAATGTTTGAACACTTTTCGATTAATGATTTCCCGATATCTTCAGGAGGATTTGATAATTTTCCCCACCACGGTCTATCAGCATTATAACCATATTGAAATGCAACATTTGCAGATGAAAATGCATTTGACCAATCAATAAATTCATTTATCATACTGCTCATATCCGGAAAATCCTGGCTGTCATCTACAAAGACCATGTCTGCACGGAATGTTGGAGGCATTTTTTCTATCAGCCAGTGTTTCGTAAAGAGAAGATAATTCTTATCATAAAATTTTATACGCGCACTCCACGCCGCAGCTTCGGAATCTGTTACAGCCTCACCCTCTTCATTATTAGCTTTGCCCGTTTTATACCATTCAACATCAACCCCGAAACCGATAACGGATGAATGAGAGCTATATTGAGATAAAGCAAGATCAATTAGTGTCGAAACATCCGCATTTCCCGGTTCCACCTGCAGCCAAACCTTTATCCCTTTTTGATCGAAGTAATTTAAGTACTTTTCATTTCCATCTTTGCTGCCGAAAAATATTTTATTAAAAGATGAATCCGGAAATGGATTAGGGAAATTTAAATAGCAGCCGTCATCAGTTGTATATCCCAAAATCCATATAACAGAAGGAGAAGCACCGGTAAATCGTGCGGCCATGTCACTCGTTGCATTTAACCACCATGTAGTATCGGGAAAGGAATTGAATCCATATACAGAAGATCGTAAACCTGCTCTCTTTATAATATTTTCAGTTTGTGCAAAAAGACTTTTGCTAATTATTAAAAAGGCTAAAACGACAACCAGCTTAATTGAAAAGTAAAATCTTTTATTTTTTTTAATTATTGTAAAAATCTGCAAATTTTCAAAAAATCTTATTTTACGATGAACTAATACTCCGGATTTACCGGACGCTTCATTGAATCTAAACCTACTTGAGAAATTAGATCTCTATAGGTTATCAGCTTAATATTATTTTTAGAAACAGCATCTTCAAAACCGCGTGATGATAAAGCCAGCAGCTCCGCCTGCCGGTGTTGACTTACCCGATAAGGATCATCCGGATTATTCATATCGATCAGAGCATTCATCTCTTCGGTTTCCATACCGAGATGCACAACCAAAAGATTAATTTCATTCTTTTTAAGATTATTGACTATTCCCATTAAACGGCTGAATTTCTTTTCAGGAGGATCAGCCCAAAGAGTGTTATAATTTTCATTAAAATATCTGGATATTCCAAGGTGATATTCCTTTGCAAGTTTTTCAACAAGTGCTTTTAACTCTGGTGTTGAAACTGCAGTGGTCATGTGAGCGTCTATGTAGTCAATGTGTAAACCGGATTTAATTGCTCTTTCTATTTGTGATCGCAGTTCGGTTTCTGCTTCACTTAATTTATAACCACACTTTGCGAAGTCTTCTTCCGATTGGTAAAAATACCCGTTACTGTCTACAATGCTTTGAACCGCTGATCTTCCGGCTACCGGTCCCCATTTATAATACTTCCATTCCGAATTCAGAACCAGATGGATACCAATAGATATTTGGGGATTTTCTTTTAAGATTTCGACTGCTTCTTTATACCATGGACAAGTGAACATTACAGATGTAGAAAACGGTATACCGGTTTCAATTAATTTTTTAGCTGCCATATTAACAGTATGACACATTCCAATGTCATCGCAGCGTACTATAAGCTTTGTTTGTGCATTTGTTCCAGGTACGAGGAAAGTTTCTCCAGCAATTATAATTATCATAATAAATAAAAGAAGAAAATTTAACTTCATTATCCGGCTGCCTTATATTATTAAAAATGAAATTCCAATCCGACAATGATGTAATGTTTCAGAACCAGGTGTTGTTTTACTATTAGCTTAGTAAATAACAATACTACCTGCAAAGCATTCCAAATCCGCTAAAAAATACTTAAAACTTTGTTTGCAGAAAATAAGTTTTTTAAATAGTCTCTCCCCCGGCTCTTTCCTTTTGAAGGAAAGAGCCAGGTGAGACAAATGTTTTAATAAAATATATATTATGAATAATATCTATTTTAACAACGTCATTTTAATAACTTTAACATTAGCATTCTGTTTAAGTACAAGGAAATAAATTCCACTAGCCTGATGAGACATATTTATATTAACTGTGTGAGAACCGGAAGACATAGCCTGATTGTTAATAACAGTCATTACCCTTTGTCCAATCATATTGTAAACAGCAAGGTTAACTTCACCGGTTCTGCTTAAGTTAAAATCAACAGTTGTAGTTGGGTTAAAAGGATTCGGATAATTCTGCTCTAAAGAAAATTGAACAGGAACATTTTTACCATCTTTAACACCAACAAGTCCTTCTTCATATTTAGCTAATTCATCAGGATACCATTGCAGGCTTCCTACATGATAACCATCAGTTGATGTAAATTCTGCTGAATAGGAAAAATCTTCCGGCAGAGGCCACTGCATAAATGCCCAATGTATATCCGGATATGTTACAGAATCCGGATCCCATCCCCAAAATCCAAATTGTTGTATATTTCTGTCATTATACATTTGAGCAATCATTTCATCGGTACCGCCGAAATTTGTGAATCCCGGGTCGGCTTCCACATTATTTGCGAAAGTAAAATTCGGCCAGGTTGTTTTATCTGATACCATATGTTCGCCTCTTGAACTAAGCCATGGAATTCTTGCTACTGAATCTGCATAAGCAGCCCAATAATCGTGTACACCCTGGGACCAGAAATAAACATTATTTTCAACTTTTAAGATTCTATCCTTTTCAGCCATAATAGGAGGAAGATCACCACCACCTGCCGAATTCGGTGCAAGTGTATCAATTTCTATAAGACCCGGCTGTACATGATCACCACCTGAAGCTGTAAGATCATTAATGATAGATCCGTAACAGCCTGCATTATAAAATATATTGTTGGTTATAGTAGTATTAAGATGGGCAGCTATATCAGTTGTAAAATTCTGAACAACATTAACACATGTATTGTGATCAAAGTAAATATATTTCCATGGTGTTAATGGTTCAATATTAAATACGGAGCCTTGAATATTAAAGAAGGTATTATTTGTTGCGATACATGTATCAACACTGCCGCCGCTCCCTTCAAAGAAAAACGGGACCCATTCGTCTCCGCCAAACGGTGAACCGTTCCTGGTTTCGCATCCTCTTACAATAAGCGTTGTATGGTTGATTCCGTCGGCTTCAATGAAAGCCCAGCCTATAAGTTCAAAATAACATTTGTCTAGCTCTATCCTCAAGTTATCTTTCTGCAATACAATTGCATTACCCCAGGAATATTGATTATCTGCTGTTATCGTACTAAAAGCAATATTCTTACAGGTCAAATTTGCAAAAGTAGTTATGACAGCTTCCTCCGGAACGTTTCCCTGATCATCCTGTGTTACCAGAATTTTCGGGGGCTTTGTTTCTTCCGTAGTTCCTGGATCATCTGCAACCAGAGTAACCGGATTTTTAAATACCGCTGATTGATTATAGTAATAGACTTTGCCCAATTCCAATTTATAAATATCGTGTTTCTGCTGTCCTGCATCATTTGTATCGGCTACAACATATTTAATTAATGAATTGACAATCGGATTACCATCATTATCGGTTGCCGGTACATCCATTATACTTTGACATATTGCTATACTGCTTAATGCAAACGTCAAAATCAGGGATAGTAATGCTTTTCTCATGAGCCACCTCCAAATTAGTTAATATGATATTTTATTAGTTATTTAGTTAGTTACTTAAGTCCGTTATTTTATTAATAATTGAATTAAAATTCGTACTTTATACCTAAACTGCCGCTCATTCCATAGTATTCTTTATTTGTCATATAACCTGTACCGACATTATCATCTTCCTGAATTACCTGGGAGATATTATTTAAGCTGCCGTATATTTTTAACCCGCTTACCGGCAGCTTTTGCGAAACCGTTAAATCAAAAAGTGAAAATCCTTTAGTAAAGCCTCTAAGTTCCGAACGCCAGTCATTCTGTGAAAAGATCTGTGATTGATATTGTAAAGATGTTCTTATTGAAAAACCTTCATAGTCATATCCAAGTGTTACATTTAAAATATTATCCGGCTGAAATAATAAAGGAGCGGAATAAGCAGAATCAGCATTTCCGACAATCTTTATTATATTCCCTAAAGGTGATGAAACTACTTTTTTAATGGGAACAGTCCGGGGATATACGGCTTTTGAATATGTATATGTATAGTTTATATCAAAGACAATATTTTTGAGAAATCCAGGTAAATACCATAGGTTGGCCTGCCACTCAATCTCAATTCCCCTAATAGTAACAGGATTCGGATCATTTATATAGCTGTTAATCGGTTTACCGGAAAATTTAACCGGATCCTGTCCGGTTAATGACTGCAGTAATCCATATTTTTGGACTGCCATGGTATCACTTAATAATACCTCAGTCTGCGAAAAGACAAAATCCGTAATCCTTTTGGCAAATAAACCAATAGTAAACAAACCGATCTTATTTCCGTAGAATGAGAAATAAAGATCATAATTTTCTGATTTGGCCGGTCTTAAATCAGGATTACTGTAATCAATACCGGATAAATAGACATTCCATTTAGGAAGAAAATCAGTATAATCCGGACGAGCTAATGTTTGAGTATAACTTAACCTCACATCGAACCAATCGAATGGTTTATATCTCAGATGAATCATGGGAAGTACAAACTCATTAGTTCTGGTCGCTGTAGTATCAAAACTATAATAACCTACCGTGGCATAATGTATAAGGTTTTCATTTCCTCGTACACCGTCATATTTTGTTTTTTCATGTTCATACCTGACACCCGGTATAAAGGTTAATTGATTTCCGAACGAAATAATAGGCATAATATACGCAGCTGAATAAAATTCGTTCCCGTTATAATCATTCATTCTGCTTGATTGAAAATTTGGTACAAATGTTTGCGGAACTGAAGCCCCGCTTCTGCTAATGCCCAAAGTGTTTTCCAGATAGTTTATTGCGTCTTCACCCAGGGTTAGATTCGGTACCCTCTGAAGCTTGTATTCTCCTTTCATAAATTCCTGATCAGCATAGCCGTTATCAATAAAAGGCTGGTATGGAAAACGTCCGGATGTATAATATTTACGCATATAAGGGTAGCGGCTCAATAGTGCATTAGTCACACTATTGCTTGGATCAGAGTATACATCTATGAATACTGTGTTATAATCATATTTTCTGTCCTTATGTTTATACTTACCTCCAAAATTAAGTTTTATATTAATAGCATCTGAAAAATCATATTGCCATTGAAGATCAAGATTTGCACTCATTTGTTCTTCTTTTGTAAGTTCGTTTGAATCATACATTGGACCCAGATACATTTGAGTAGTGTCATTGCTCATATAAGACGGGATTTGTCCCGGTGATGCATTTACATCAATCGGGCGTGACAGCGGTGCTCCCTCAACACCCATTAAAGTTAGTTCCCTGGGAGTTACATCTTTTGAGAGAGAATAACTAATGCCGGTTTGAATTTTGAAGTTATTAAATATTTGCTCCCATCTTATCTGATCCATTAAAACCGTAGTATTGGTTTTTATATGATTAAGCTGCTGATCCCTTTCGGTTTGTGCAGTTACCAGATTAACGCTGTTTTCACTGCGGGATATATCATCATGATCTATCTTACTTAAAAAATTACTTGTAATTATAGTTGTTGAAGGAGTTTTATAATCTAAGACTAAAGATCCCCCATATCTTTTCAACTCCCTGGAAATATCTTCAACATTAAATGAGTTAACTACAGCCCTATTATATTCCTGTTTGAAATAATAATCTGCATTTGCCGTATTTGAACTTCTATTTCGTTTTTCAACATCAAGATTCAGTGATACTCCGAACAAATCTTTGAACATTCTTCTGCTTGTTTGGCCAACAAATTTATAGTCACCGTATTCGCTTCTTAGTCCGTTATAGCCTCCTTCTGCGATTATACTGTAAGATGGATTTGTATAAGGAGCACCTTTAGTTATAAAATTGACAGTACCTCCGAGTTGATCGGCTTCCTGATTAGCCATTGCTGCTTTTGTCACTTCAATACCATCCAGCATATAAGGTGATATCATACTCAGATCAGTACTTCGATCCCGAGGATCAGTTGCAGCAAGATCAACACCGTCAATCTGCACTTTATTGTATTGGGGGGCCAATCCGCGAATAACCACTTTACTCCCTTCACCCCCTTTTCTCAGTAAAGAAACACCTGGCAGTCTTCCGACTGCTTCAGCTGCGTTTGCTTCCGGCAGCTCCTGGATTTTATCTGATGAAACCACATTTGTAATGGTATTAGAATTCAGCTGTTGATTTATTGCGGAGATTTGTCCTTTTCTCTGAGCAGTTACAGTAACTGTTTCTCCTTTAACCGCTTCAGGTTCCATTTCAAAATTTACTTCGGTAGTCCTATTTGATTTGATATCAATTGATATTTCCTGTTGTTTGAACCCAATGTATGTTACACGTAAAGTATAAGAACCAAACGGAATATTCTGAATTGTAAATTTACCGTTTGAATTTGTAGAGCCTCCTAAGCTTGTCCCAAGTATCATCACGTTAGCCCCCCACAACACTTCACCTGAAGCTCCTTCTTTTACAGTACCTGTAATTCGGCCGCTTGATTGTGCTGAAGCGTTAGAAATATTCACTAACAGCATCAAAGCAGAGAAAGCCAATAGAAAAGCAATTTTACGGTTAGCCATAAACCATACTCCTTTAAATCTTGAGAGCTTATTCAAATAATTGATAAAAATTAAAACATGTTAACGATAACTGTTATCGGTAACACTCACTGCTAAAATATTTTGATTTTTTATTTTAATAATAGTTACTTAATATAATTTTTTTAAGCAGATTCTCTTATAACTAATTCAGTTTTAAGCATTAATCTGATAGGGCCTTTTTTAACTTTTTTTATTAATCCTAATAATGCTTCTGAAGAAGTCTTTCCTATTTCATACATTGGTTGTTTTACTGTAGTAAGTGCGGGCTTCGAGAATTCTCCAATCTCGATATTATCAAAACCAACAACGGCAATATCATTCGGAACAGAAAGCTTGAATTTTTTAATTTGTTCAATAACTCCTAATGCCATGTAATCATCAGAACTGAATATTGCTGTAGGCCTGTTTTCTAACTCCAACAATATTTTTGAATTTTCATGTGCTGTTTCTTTATTGAAATCACCGTAAATTACATACTCATCATTAAATGGAAGTCCATATTTTTTTAAAACGTTTTTATAACCCTTAAGCCTGTCCCTTGCATTTACCTCATCCATAGAACCGGCAATAAATGCAATTTTTCTATGTCCTTTATTATAAAGATGCTCAACAGCTAATTCGGCACCTTTAATATTTTCAGAATCGACAAAATTATAGTTTTCACCGAACTTTCTGTAATTTACCATGATATACGGGAAACCTGATTTGGCCAGTTCTGATAAATGAGGATCATCGGTTTTTGCTTTTAATAAAATTAAACCATCAAATAATTTGCTTCTTGCATAAGATAAATAGTCGCCTTCAGTCTCATTTGAATGATTCACAGGAATAAGCATTATTCTATAATTATTTTTCTGCGCAATATCCGTAACACCGCTTAAAATCTGTGCAATGTAATTATCAAGGAAAAGTTTTTCTGTTTTAGGAATTACTACTCCAATTGTCATTGTCCTTTTGCTGGATAAACTGCGGGCAATAAGATTAGGATGATAATTCAGCTCCTTCATTAAACATTTAATCTTTTCAGCAGTAGATGGAGCAACCGGTCCACTGTTATTGAGAACTCTTGACACGGTCATCCTGGATACTTTTGCTTTTTTTGCAATATCGGCAATTGTAATATTCATTTTATAATGCTTCAGTCTCTTTAAATATATTATCCTCATTTTCAAAATAAAGTGCAGCAGCGCCTAAAATAGAAACTTGTTCAAGTTCACTTTTTACTATTTTCAATTGTTTAATAGAATTCTGGTATGGAAAATTATCAAGGACCTTTTTTATAGAATCTTTAAAGTATTTATATGCTATGCTGACAGAACCTCCGATAACGATTAATTCCGGATCGACAGCAAGCATAATTGCAGAGATTGCATTCCCGACATGCGTACCAAAATCATCAAAGATTTTAATAGCTTTCCTGTCCCCGTTTTCAGCTTTATCGAAAGTTTCTTTACCTGATGTTTTTAACTTATTTACAAAATATTTCCCACTGCAATAATCTTCATAAATGCTTTCTTTATAAGGAAGCATACCAAATTCACCGGCACCGCAATTAGCACCAAGATACAATCTTCCATCTGTATATATTCCGGCACCGAGGCCGGTACCGATTGTTAAACCTATTATATTATTATAATCTTTAGCGGCTCCAAAATATTTCTCTCCTACAGCAAAGCAATTAGCATCATTATTAATATATACCGGAACTTTAAACTCATCTTCCAGAATTTTTTTTAAATGAACTTCCTTAAATGAAGGAATATTTTGTACATCATAAACAATTCCTTTTCTCACATCAACTATGCTTGGGACACCAACACCTATACCTATAACATAATTGTCAAAAGTTTCATAAATAGAAGTAATAATTTCATCAATTACTTTTTTTTCCGGTTCATTCGATGAAATTAGCTGGGAATAAACATCAACAATATTATTGCTCTTTACTTTACCAACTCTAATATTCGTTCCTCCTAAATCAACACCAATTATATGTTTTTCTGTCATATTTTTTTCAATTAGTCTTTTTTAAAATTAATTAACAGCACCGGTTTTTTCAAAAATTGTTTCATTTTTAATCAGCGGGTTTGCCCAAAAACTTACACTTAAAATATAACCTAACGTAACAAAAATGAAAAGCATTCCGAATCTCAGCCCGATAAAATCAGCTAAATATCCTATAATTAATGGAACAATTGCTCCACCAATTATGCCTGTACATAAAATCCCTGAGAAGGAACCATGATGTTTATCCAAAGAATTTAATGCTAAAGAAAAAACTACCGACCACATTACAGAAAGGAAGAAACCGGTCGCCGGGAAAAAGTATAACGGTATATTCCCGCTTGAAAACAATGCTACAGCCAGGCATATCATTGCAGCTATAACAAAAATTCTTAAAACTAATTTACTATCGACAAGTTTTAAGAGGACTAATCCTAAAATACAGCCGACAGTTAATAATCCCCAGTAATAAGATACAGTATCTGCACCTGTAGTCTGCGGGTCAAACCCATGATATTTTGACAGGAATTCGGAAATCCAGTTAGCAATTCCCTGCTCGGTTCCTACATAAGCGAAGATACCAATAAAAAACAATATTACAGTCTTATTTCTTAATAATTCTTTTATTGTTTTCCATGCACCTGTTTTCTCATCTTCTTTTAATTCTACTTTAGGCAATCTTATAATAAGAATAAGAATAACCATTAAAATCGAAGTAACGGCAAATATCCAGTATAATGATACCCATGGAAGTCCTGCCGGAACGACTCCCGAAAGAGTTCCTAATATAAAATTATTTCCTGTATTGCCGCTTTCTAAATTTTTTACCAGGTAAGAATAAAGCTGTGGGCTAAGATAAGAAGCGCCGCCGAAAAATAATTGTGCAAATACAGAATTAAAAGCAAAATGCTCTTCGCCTCCTGCAGTTCTTAAAAGCGGATTAATAGCAACTTGCAGCATTGCCATGCCAAATCCAATCAGAAATAATGAAATTATTGATACGCTATAGCTGGGTATCAGGGCAAACAGGAATGCACCTAAAGCAGCAACTAAAAAGGCTGCAGCCATAATTTTCTTTTCATGGTATTTCTCGAGAAGCATTCCAGCAGGAATCGACATTATATAAGCAATAAAAAATGAAAATGGAAGAACAGCTACCATAAAATAGCTAAGTGAAAAGCTCTTAATGATGTCCGGAATTAATGGACCGATAATATTTGTTAGAAATGATATTACAAAAAAAATGATAAAAATAAGAGCAACAATAAAATAATTTCTTTTCATTATTTTTCTTTATAGAGTGTTTTTAATATTCCATCCATTAATAATTAATTTTGGTTTTTTATTTAATGGATTTTTAAATGTCCCTTTAATTGTCTTTTTAGAATGGGGTAAAATCGAGATATAATTATCTGTAAAGAAAACAGGAAGAAATGATTCTCCTGTTTTTTCATCAACTACCTTTAGCTCTATAAAGAAAGCGATCTTATCGGAAGTATTATCCAATGAAACTTCAACACTTTGATTATTATCTGAAAACTTTTCATTATAACTAACTGAAGCATCAGGTAAACTATTGATTTCTTTTAAATCTGCAGGTATTTTAACCGGTGTATAATACCAGGTGGAATTCTTGAAATCCAAAACGTCTTCTTTTTCAGGAATCCAGTAAAAGTTGCCGCTAATGAAATTACCGCTGGAATTTTTCAACTCCAAATCGATAAAATATAAATCAGATTTATCATTTAATTCGGGTAAATCGATGATTTTTTCAGAGCTGTTTTCTTCAATCGAAAATTCTTTTTCTTTTTCAAAAATCATTTTAGAATCAGAGTTCAGAATCTTTATGCTTGCTTTTATATCAGTAAAACTTTTTAAGAAATCATTTACCACGTAAATATTTTTATCCTTATAATTATAAACAATATTCAGAGGCTGACACCCTTTCATTGCACCATAGAAGGCTCCGTTCGGCATCAGGTAATAATCAAATAACTGCCAGTACATTTCAGGCCAGGCAGAATTAAACATCCATTGAATTACACCGGTGGAGTTAAATTTATTAACACCGAAAGATTCAAACATAGGTCGCATTGCTTCGTAGTTTGACATCTGGCATTTCATAGCAAAATTCTCTATTGAAGAAGCCTTCCCGTACCTATCATCAAATATGCTAATAAAATGTTTTAAACTGCTGAATTCACCTCTTCCGCAATGAAAATCCCAAACGCTGTCAACCGGCCATAAATCACCAGGCGGCAGCATTTTCTTCAAGCTTTCAACAGGCGGAACCTGCGGCCCTGGACCAGTTTCTGTATTAAAGCCGTAAGCTCCGCCGTGAGATGTATCTATGTACCAGTATACAGGAGGCTCATAAGCATAAGGTCCCAGCATTTTTACTTTTGAATTTTCATATATGTTATCCGTATTTTCTTCTTTTGAAACTTCAATCCATGCAGTAGATATTAATCTCGGACGTGTATTATCTGATTTATTTAAATACTCAGTAGTTTTTTTCATTAATTCAGGGTTTGGATATTTATCACTCCCCAATGCCCATACAAAAATACTGGGATGATTTCTTAACCAGACAACCTGATCATTAAATTCTTTTGACTGCAAGGCAATATCTTCCGGTTTAGTTACACATGAATATTTGGATTCCGGTCTTCCGCATAAATTTTTCCAATCCCATTGGCAGCTCCAGCCGATCATTATTAAAATCCCGTTTTCATCAGCGGCATTAAATAAAGCTTCATCCCTGCCCCAGAAACCTTCGCATCTTAAAGCATTAAGATTCATATGTTTTGCATATTGAACCTGTTCCGCCACTTTTTCATCACTATCATTCAGCATCATATCATCAACCCAGCCTGCACCTTTAATAACAATTTTCTTCCCATTAATTTTATATCCTCTGTGTCCGATTTCATTAATATAATCTTCAACCTCGCGTATCCCGAATCTTACATTTTGCTTGTCTGATATATTGTTATCAACATCAGCCTGAATAGATAAATTATAAAGATATGGTTCACCTAAATTATTCGGCCACCACAAACGGGGATTTAATATTTTTAAATCAGCTGCATCCTGCTCCGATATATTAAATTCTAGTTGGCTGTTGGGATTAAGCGAAAGAATTTTCGAAAACATTCTATCTTTGTCGAAAGAACCTTTAACTTCAACATCTATTTTATTATTGGAAAAATTGGTAAGCTTCCCCTTGATCGTAAGTTCCGCTTCTTTTAAAGTTTTTTTATTCACTTTGGTAATCACAAATATATTATCTAAAGAAACTTTACCGGTTTTCTTTATTGTCACTCCTCTCCAAAGCCCCATATTATTATCAGGAGGAGATGGATTCCAGTCAACAAATCCAAGTGTAAAATCTCCCAATTTCGGAGGAAATACTTCTATGGCAATTACATTCTTTCCTCTATTTAAATACCTTGTAATGTTGAAATTAAACCTGCCGAAGGCGCCTTCTATTTTATCAGCACCGGCAACCTTTTTTCCGTTTATCCATAAATCCGCCTTATAATTTACACCCTCCAAAGTAATCTGGTAATTAAAATTATTGGTTTCATTTATATTAAATTCTTTCCTATACCACCATGGTTTTTCAAATGGTTCCTTAGAAAATTTTAACAAATTTTCTCCGTAATATGGATTTTGATATACTCCGTTGTCAACTAAGGTCGCAAAGACAGTTTTAGGAATATCAGTTTTATAAGATTCGATGATTTTAAAACCGGCATTTGAAATTTTACTTCCGCTTTCATTTGTTTTTTCAGATGAGAAAATAATCCAGTCTTTGCTGAAGGATGATTCTGAAAAATCCTGGGCATTAATTGTTGAAGCGAAGAAGAAAAGGAATGGTATCATTAACCATAATTTTGAAAATAGTTCGATTAAAAATTCCTGCATGGCTGTAATGGATTTATGTTATCGATAACTGTTACCGGTAACATAAAAATTCATTTTTTAAAATGCAAGTAAAATTTTATAATAATTTTTTTGTGAGTAAATATTTTTTACAGCAAATCTTGATGATTAAATAATATTTTAAAAAAAATCTGCACTCAAATCAGATTTATTAATGATCATAACATAAAACAAAATTATTCCAATCTTTTAATAACGATAGCCGTAGCATCATCCTTCCATTTTTTCCCTTTGCCGAAATCATCTGCGATTTTAAATATCAGCTTTAAAATTTCTTCGGCAGTTTTTTCTTTATTTTGCAGGACTATATTTTGCAGACGATCAAGATTAAACTCCTCACCTTTTTTATTTTGCCTTTCAAGAATACCGTCGCTATATAAAACCAGTATTCCACCCGGCTCTAATCTTATATATGATCTGTGTAACTCAATATCAGGAAAAGCTCCGAAAATTAGCCCGGTTGTATCAAGGTTAGTAACCTTATCTTTTAAAACTATAAAAGGAGAAGGATGTCCGGCATTAATAAAAAAGATATTCCCGCTAAGCTCCATTTCAGCAAAAAATAATGAAATAAAACGTGTCGAATAAACGCTCTGGTAAATAACTTTATTCAACTTCTTTAATGTATGAACCATTTTCATATGCTTTTCGATTCCCATGCGAAGACCAATTATAACATCTCTCGCAACAAGAGCAGCCGGAATTCCATGTCCGCTCGCATCACCTATGCAGAATCCGAATTCGCCATCATCGAAAATAAAGTAATCGTATAAATCTCCGCCGACTAGCTCAGCGGGCTGAGATTTACCTGCAATTTGAAAACCGGGAATTTCCAGCGCTGAAGTAGGAAGCAGACTTTGCTGTATCTGAAACGCCTGCTCATATTCACTTTTAATTGATTCTGAAAGCAGCCTGTAATTCAATACCGATCTTACTGCATTCAGACAAAACTCAATTTCTTCTCGAATCCATCCGCTTGTTAATTCAAAAATAAATATCCACCTGTTTTCCTGATTATAAACAGTAATTGCCGCAGGTATTATATATTCTTTTTTAATTCCTGATTTAAAACCGATACTTAACGAAGGATTATCGAAAATATAGGTTTTCGAATTTAATACGGACAGCACCGCTTCTGATTCGGCAGGAAGCGAATTTTCAATAAAAGAGTTTTCCAGGTTAGGTGATAAAAGAAGGAACTCATCACCATTTCTTTCATAAACGTATCCTTTCCCGATATGAAGGTCGTTCCCGAAAGTTTTTTCCAGTTCCTTTGCGATGGTAAAGAGAAAATCCTTTCCTGATTTTCCTTGCCCTATTTTGGACAGTAATGAATCAAGCTTTCTATAAAATTCTTTTGGTTCGATCATATTTTTTTACAAATCATTATAAATTCAGAATTATAAAATTTCTTTCTGATTAGGATTTATTACACGGGATAAAAACTCAATAAATTAATATTACAAAAATCAATAAAAGCAAGTTGATTAAAAAGGACTCACTTCTCGCTTATATATTGCTCAATTATTCCTTTTAATCCTTTAACGGCTGGGGTCTTAAATGCAGATGATAATCTTTCCTTCAATCTGTCTTTTGAAAGTCCTCTTGTAAGTTTCCCGTTTTCCGCAATAGATATACCGCCTGTTTCTTCTGAAACAATAACGCTGATAACATCAGCTTGTTCAGAAATTCCGAGTCCTGCCCTGTGCCTCATACCAAGCGATTCACCGTCAACTATTGTTGAAGACGAAAGCGGTAAAGTACATCTGGCAGCTTCAATGATATTATTTTTTACAATTACGGCGCCATCATGCAAAGGTGAACGCGGGTAAAAAATTGATCTTAAAAGCGGGGCACTAAGTTTCGCATTCAGAGGTTCTCCTGTTTCGATAAATGTTCTTATACCGGTTGATTTAACTACGATTATCAAAGCACCATGCTGATGCTGCGATAATTCAAATGCAGCATCGGTTATAACCGCCGCCGATTCGGGCGCCTCCGATTTAACGAAAATCCTTACAAAAGGATTCCTTGCAACAATTACAAGCAGTCTCCTTATTTCCGGCTGGAATAATATCAGGAAAGCAATCACCCAGATATCGGTAATTAATTTTAACAGCCAGCTTAAAACTCTGAAATTTGCAGCCTGAGAAATAAATGAAAGGACCAGAATTATCATTAATCCAATAAATATTTGTGCAGCTATCGTTCCTTTTAAAAGTGTGTACAGCTTATATATAATAAAAGAGACAATAGTAATATCTATTAAATCAACAAAAGTGACATTTAAAAAACCGATTCGGAAAATATCAAACATATGCTATAGTTAAAAATTATTTAATAATTCACAAACTTGTTTACCATATTTAACATTATGTGTTCTTATAATTCTTGCTCCGTTTTTTACGGCAATTGCTTCAGTGATCGCTGTAGCAGCATCTCTTTCTGTAATATCGAGATTTAATGTTTTACCTAAAAAAGATTTCCTGGAGGCACCGACTACAATCGGAAATCCCAGGCTTTTAAAATCATCCAGTCTCCTTAAAATTTCAAAGTTATCTTGAATTCTTTTTCCAAAACCTATCCCCGGATCAATAAAAATATTTTCAATTCCGAGTTCTTGCGCAGCCTTAATTCTTTCAAACAGGAAATCATAAATTTCTTCCACAACATTTTCATAACATGGATTCTGCTGCATACTTTTCGGAGTACCTTTTATGTGCATCAAAACTACCGCCGCATTACATTTCTTAACAACAGTCAGCATTTCTTCGTCAAAAGTTGCACCGCTGATATCATTGACAATTCTTGCGCCATTCCTAATCGCTTCTTCCGCAACCTTACTTTTTGTAGTATCAATAGAAATAATTGTTCCCGGTTCAGCCGATAATATCTTCTTAATTACCGGGATAACCCGTTCCAATTCCTCTTCCCAGGTAACAATATCGGAGCCGGGTCGTGTTGATTCTCCGCCGATATCAATGAAATCTGCTCCATCGTTTATCATTTCCAGACCATGTTCAACCGCATCATCGGAATTAATATAAAGACCTCCATCTGAAAATGAATCCGGTGTTACATTCAGAATTCCCATTACAAAAGCTTCACCAAAATTATATTCTCTATTTCCAAGCTGATAATATTTCGTATTGTAATTTAAATAGTTCTGAAGCAGGCAATTAATTTTATTTTTCAGTTCACCTTCCGGAAAATTATCAAATATATTTTTTATTTCGGAAATATTACCATGGACAAAACATTTATTGACGGAATCATTTCTGTAAAAAAATATTTTTTTATCTTCCTGTATAGAGCTTTCCAGGAGATAAAGATCATTTCCTGAAATCTCTCTTAATTCAAGAATATAGCTGCCTGGTTCGTATAAAAATAAGGCCGAATTAATTATTTCGGAATACTTATTAAATACTTCCTTCGATGATAGATGAACGAATTGAGCTATCAAATATTCTCTTTCTAAATTTAATACCTATCCAGTTTGAATTTTTCTCCAAGGTAAAGTTTCCTGACCTCTTCATCTTCTGCTAACTCCTGGGCGCTTCCGGATTTAAATATAACTCCATTTATTAAAATATAGGCTTTATCAACAATTGAGAGTGTTTCATGAACATTGTGGTCGGTAATCAGAACACCTATTCCCCTGTTTTTCAGATTAGCTACTATATTCATAATATCCTCAACAGCGATAGGATCTACGCCGGCAAACGGTTCATCCAAAAGGATAAATTTAGGATCAGTTGCAAGAGCGCGTGCAATTTCGGTTCTGCGCCGCTCACCGCCGCTTAACTGGAAACCGTAGCTTTTTCTTATCTGAGTTATCGTCAGGTCTTCCAATAGTTTGTCGCATTTTTCTTTTCTCTGGTTTGAATTGAGCTTAGTCATTTCCAAAATAGCTAACAAATTATCTTCAACAGTTAGTCTTCTGAAGATAGAAGCTTCCTGCGGTAAATAGCCAATTCCCATTCTTGCACGTTTATACATAGGAACAGAAGTTATTTCGCTGCCATCTAAAAATACTTTTCCTTTATTCGGTTTTATCATACCGACAATCATATAAAAAGTGGTTGTCTTCCCGGCACCATTAGGGCCAAGCAGCCCGACAATCTCTCCTGTTGTTACTTCAATAGTTGCTTTATTAACAACTGTTCTTTTTTTATAAATCTTTACTAAATCTTCGCTTCTTAATGTAGAATTCATAATTTAAATATAATTTGGAAATGCCTTTAATTCCAAACCTGGATACTATTCTTTGTTTAATTGTGAAAGTAATTCATCTTTTGCAGGGCGATTCTTATAAAATACATATCCCGGCAGAGTAAATGATAATTCCTTTCCTTTAACTTTATTTTCCGGATAATATTCGCTGCTTGGTGAACCATATAATCTAACAGTACTAACCTTCCTGTTTTCAAAATTTATAACAGCGGATTCGGATGAAGACTTGGTTAATCCGTTGGGAGTTTGATCTTCAAACAGGTAATAAATACTATGCACACCCCCGAATACTTCGGTTTTACTTATATCACCACCGGCAAATTCAACTTCAATTTTATTGCCTGAGAGCTGGTTAAACCTGTCCGCATAAGCTGAATCCTGAGATAACAAAAAAGCGTTCCTGTCAACATCCAGGAGTCTTATAATATTATTTCTTACAAATATAGTAACAGAATCGCCTGTTAACTGTGAATTTCCGTACCATAGGATCGGCTGCTTCCCATCATTGCCTACTTTTTTAGTAATAATTTTTTGATCTTCCCTGTAATAAATCGTCAAATCATTTATCGAAGCAAATTTATCTCTGACAATTTTAACAGAATCGGTTGCTTTAAAGATATTTGAAGAATCTCTGAAAGCCTCCATTTTTTGGGATTTCATTATCAGAGTATCCAATTTAAATGAATACCTCATTTGATTATCTGGTTCGTTTGCCAGGCTGTCTTGTTCCCCTGTATATATTGTATCTACCTGGATCAAAAGAGGATTCAAATCTACCAAAGTATACAAGCTTTTTGCATAATCTTCGAGATGATCACCATATATTACAACATTATTTTTTGAGTTTTTTATTTCTACATTTTTGTATGCATAAGTAATCCTTGTATTCCTGAAGTGCTCCAGACTATCGGCAGTAATAACACTTTCTTTATTTACAATCTTTACATCTCCTTTAGCGGTCATTCTATCTTCATTTTTATAATAAGTCAATATATTTGATGTTAAGGTTGTAGAAGTATCATACAATTTTACGTTATGCCGGAAATATGCCTTATCCAATTTAAAAAAATACAATCCTGTATCAGCAGACAGAACAACTTTTTTATCATTTAAGACTACTCCGGAATTACTTTCAGCTTTTCTTTCAAATCCATAATAAAAGCCGTGATCAGTTGTTATCGTCAGGCTGTCCTGTGTTAGAATTACATCCCCGATTAATTCAGCATTATTATTTGAAATATACTGGATCGCATGGTTGCAGGTTATCCGGATATTACCCTGTGTAACCACAACATCTCCAAATACTTCCCTTAAAGCTTCACCATTTACTGTTTTGCCAATCATTTTTTTCCCGACAACTGTGATATAATTATCGTCCTGCTGTGCATAGGAAAAATTTAAAAATAAAATTAATGTTAAAAAAATATGTGGAATGGATTTAATCATAAGAGAATAATATTGCTAATATTTGCATGGATGTATGAACTTTCCATATATTCATGCTAAACATGCACTCATGCTTTCAAAAATCTAGTAAAACAATCATTAATGTTCCTGTTTCCGAATTATCAAAAATAAAAGTTCTATAAAGAATCTCTCCTGGTTACATAAGTAATATTGTAGATTACATAATTTTCCAGATTTTGATCAGATTCAAAACCAAAACCTTGAATTTTTTCTTTAGGAGATAATATTGTAACAAATTTATCTGAGACAATTTTCCGATCTTTATTTCTCCACATAAGTTCATCGGTTTTTAAAGTTGTTCCGCTGTCGCTAACAACTACTACACTATCAAAAGCATAAAGATCATTTGTTGCATCATTTACTTTTCCGCGTTTAGCCGTTAAAGTAGTTGAAATTTGTCCCTGTTCATTATAAAAATCCACCGTTATATTACTATCCAGCAAAGTTTCTTGCGGGTTTTCATAAACTCTTAAATGTCCTGCTTTTAGTACTGCTTTTGTTTTACCTGAATCGGTGAAAAAAACCGTTGCATTCCAGCTTTCCTGTGACGGCAGCTCAGCTCCTCTTATTGTTGTATTGATAGAAGGCTTAACTTTTTCTTCCGAGCAGGAATTAATTATTATTGCCAGGATAAACAATATGATAGCAAATCTCATCGGGGACGTAATCCCAAGTTAATCAGATCATGCAGATGTATTATTCCAACAGGTTTATTATAATCATCAATAATTACAAGTGAAGTAATTTTATAGTTTTCCATCTGCTGTAAAGCAAAGGAAGCCAGGTAGCTTTCCTTTAATACTTTTGGTTTTTGTGTCATTATATCTTTTGCAGTCAGATCTTTTATATCGAGCGTTCTTTCAAGGAGCCGTCTTAAATCTCCGTCGGTTATAATCCCGGCTAAAGTTCCATCATCATTAATAACGCAGGTTGCACCTAACCTTTTATAAGTTATTTCTAAGATAGCATCTTTTATAGATGTCCCTTTTTTAACAACCGGGATTTTATTCCCTTTGATCATAATTTCTTTTATCTCGAGAGAAAGTCTTTTACCCAGACTACCGCCGGGATGCAGGAATGCAAAGTCTTCAGCAGTGAAGTTTCGTTTCTGCAGAAGCGCAACGGCTAAAGCATCACCCATAGCAAGAGTAGCTGTAGTGGATGCGGTTGGTGTGAGATCATGCGGGCAGGCTTCTTCTTTTACATCTATATTTAAGAATATATCACATTCATCTCCAAGCTTAGATTCTCTTGAGCCGGCCATGGCAATTAGTTTTACATTTAATCTTTTCAACATTGGAAGAAGGTTTGAGATTTCTTCAGTATTACCGCTTTTGGATATCAGTATAACCACATCTTCTTTACGGACCATGCCCAAATCGCCATGAAGCGCATCAGTGGGATGGAGATAAATTGCCGCGGTGCCGGTTGAATTTAAAGTTGCTACGATTTTTCTGGCTATGAGCCCGGATTTTCCCATACCGGTTAGAACTACTCTTCCTTTACAATCACCTATAACTTCAACTGCGGCTACAAATTCATCATCTATGCTTGAAGCTAAATTAGCTACAGCTTCTGCTTCAATACGGATAACTTCTTTACCTTTTGAAATGATTTCGTCTTTAGTCAAATTTTACCCTTTTAAGAATTTTAAAAATTTCCTTTTGCTTTTTGATTTTGTAATTAACGGTTCCTCTTTTATATTCAGTTTTCTTAAATATTTATTATAACTTATAAAAGTATTCCTGAGTTCAATATTGGTATAATCACTATGTTTCCCGTTTCCGTTTCCAAAAAATAAATTTGGTTTTAATGCAATATTAGGATCCCGTATATTTTTTTCTATCATTAATTGATTATAATAATTTGATAAAGGTATTAAGTGATTTATACCCGAGACGGAATCATAGAGCCAGATCCTTTTTTCCACTGAGGAAATTGCAAGAATATAATTACCCTGTGATATTATAACTTCCCGTACATATGAATTTTCTTTAGGAGATTTCTGACCCGGGATCCATTCCGAATAATTCCATCTTTTAATCTCTTTTCCTTTAAAAACCGATTCATAATCTTTCGGTGAAATATCGAATTCTATTTTATCATCTATCTCTTCATTTATGCTTATCTCGATTTTCCCTTCGTCGTATATAATTGAACCCGCAGCAAAAATAGTTGAAGAAGCATCCAGGATATCTATTTCCTCTTCCCTGTTGCCAAGAATCAGATTTGTTTCTCCAAATCTTCCGGAACCTAATACATATTTATTTTTTATCTTTTCTCTATAACTGATATATCCGGGCTTGTCGGAGGGAAGTATTGAGAACAACAATTCTCTTTCCAGTTCTTTTAATTTCCGGGGAAATTTTTCCATCAACATCCAAACAATTAATTATTTAATAATTATCTTAAACATATAATAGGTATTATCATTCACCATTCAATCAATCAACCATTCATTTAAACCCTCCCAGTTCAGAAATATCCTTTCACGATTTTATCAATACTAATTATTTCAATCAGCAGATCTTCCAGTTCACTTAAAGGGAGTTGACTAGCCGCATCGCTTAATGCTTCCTCCGGATTAGGATGAACTTCCAGGAAAAGTGCGTCTATGCCAACTGCTGCTGCAGCGCAGGCAAGAGGTTTTATGAATTTAGGTTCTCCTCCGCTTACATTGCCTTTTGATGGAAGCTGAACCGAATGAGTAGCATCCATTACGACCGGATATCCCAATTCTTTCATGATAATTAAAGAACGCATATCTACAACCAGATTATGGTAGCCGAATGTAGTTCCTCTTTCGGTTAATAGTATTTTATTATTTCCCGTTGACGCAACTTTAGCAGCGGCAAATTCCATATCTTCCGGAGCTAAAAACTGTCCTTTTTTTATATTAACTGCTTTTCCTGTTTCACCTGCTGAAATTAATAAACCGGTTTGTCTGCACAAAAATGCCGGTATCTGCAATATATCTACATATTCTGCAGCAAGTTCAGCTTCTTCAGGAGAATGAACATCTGTCAACACAGGGACATCAAATTCTTCATTTACTTTTTTAAGTATCTTTAAAGCATCTTCATCTCCGATTCCTGTAAATGAATTGATATTGGTTCTATTCGCTTTTTTATAACTTGCTTTAAATATATAAGGAATGTTAAGTTTTACCGAGATTTCTTTTATTCTCTCTGCTGTGTATAGGATTATTTTTTCATTTTCAACAACACAAGGACCAGCAATTAATGCAACAGGTTTATTATTTCCTATTTCATAATCTTTGATTTCTATCATATTATACCGGTAATATGTTTGTATAAATAAAAGAAAGCTCTAATTTGATTAAATGAATATTCATTGCTTATTTTGATTTTTAATTATTCTAAATATAATTAAAAACAGAACATTATTTAATAATTTTCATTATTCATTATATAATTGAGAAATATCCCCATAAACAATTCATAAGTTCATCTATATGATAAAATTTACATCTTTGAAAAAGCCTTTTAAAAAAGAATTTTTTATTTTATTTATTCTGTTGTTAACAATTGCATCTTCAGTTAATGCTCAGCCGGAAAGGATAAAGGATGCTGCGGAATTGAAATTAGCATTAGAAAAATTAAACACACTTGGAAGCGTTCTTTATATTGCTGCACATCCCGATGATGAGAATAATGCTTTGTTAGCTTATTTCTCATCCGGTAAATTATTAAGAACAGGTTATCTGGCAATGAACAGAGGCGGTGGCGGCCAAAATCTGGTAGGAAATGACCTGGCAGAAAATCTCGGTGTAATAAGAACGCAGGAATTACTTGCTGCCAGAAGAATTGACGGAGCAGAACAGTTTTTTACAAGGGCGGTAGATTTCGGTTATTCAAAGTCAGCAGATGAAACTTTTAAGATCTGGGGTAAACAAAAAATCTTATCGGATGTGGTTTTTGTTATAAGAAAATTCAGACCTGACGTTATAATAACCAGGTTTCCCGGAACCGGTGCTGGTGGACATGGTCATCACACTGCTTCGGCAATTCTTGCTATGGAAGCCTTTAAGATTTCTGCTGATACTAATGCATTCCCCGAACAGTTGAAATATGTTAAACCATGGCAGGCTAAGAGAATATATTGGAATGCATGGAATCCATCACTCATGAAAGAAGATCACGACAGTGTTTTAAGCGTTGATCTGGGAGGTTACAATCCGCTATTGGGAAAATCTTATACAGAAATCGCCGCAGAAGCAAGATCGATGCACAAAACTCAAGGGTTTGGTTCCTCAGCAAATCGGGGTGAAACAATAAATTATTTTACATACCTTGAAGGAATTCCTGCTAAAAAAAATCTTTTCGAAGATGTGGACTTAACCTGGAATAGAGTTCCCGGCTCTGAAAATATAAAAGAATTGCTTTCTTCAGCAAATAAAAATTATGATCCGGAAAATCCTTCTGCAATAATTCCTGTTCTGGTAGAAGCTTATAAGGAAATGGGAAAGATTAAAAATAACTATTGGATTACAATAAAGAAAAAAGAGTTGCTAAATGTTATAAGATCTGCTGCAGGATTATGGATGGAAGCAATTTCTAAAGATGATTATTCAACTGTGCCCGGCGGTGAATTGAACATTACTTCCGGTATCGTAAACCGTTCTGATTATCCATTCATTTTAAAAGAAATTAAAGTTGAATATGGCGAAAATAATCCTGAACCGGATAAAAAGCTTAATAATGAAGACTTTCAAAAATATGAAACAACCGTTAAGCTGCCGGAAAATATTCCTGTTACCCAGCCGTACTGGCTGAGAAAAGAACCTACTAAAGGAGATTACATTGTTGATAGCCTTAACCTGATAGGCAAAGCAGAAAATGATCCTCCTGTAGTTGCTGATTTTATTCTTAGTGCAAACGGAGTTGATTTACCATTTGAAATCCCAGTTTTTTATAGATGGACTGATCCTGTTAAAGGTGAAAAATATCGTTCTATAGAAATAGATCCGCCAGTCACTATTAATTTTGATGACCCGGTATACCTGTTTTCCAATAACGAAGGAAAAAAGATTAATATTCCTTTAAAATCGCATAAAGATAATGTTAAAGGGGTTCTGGGATTCGACGTTCCTTCAAACTGGAAAATTGAACCGAAAAAAATAGATTTTTCATTCATAAAGAAAAATGATGAGAAATTTTTTACTTTTACAATTTATCCGCCTGCAGGTCAATCGGATGTAAAGCTGCTGGCAGAGGCAACCATCGGGAATAAAACTTATTCAAAAAGCCAGACTACAATCGATTACTCATACATTCCTATTGAAACATTATTTCCTCCAGCGAAAATTAAATTGGTTAAATTGAATATCCAAAAAGTTATTAGTAATATCGGTTACATTATGGGTTCCGGAGATAATATTCCGTATTACCTTGAGCAGCTTGGTTATAAAGTAACATTACTTAGTGATAATGATATTGATGATAGCGATTTATCAAAATACGATGCGATAGTGGCTGGAATAAGAGCATACAACACCAGGAATAAGCTGGCAGTACAGCAGCCCAAATTAATGCATTATGTAGAAAACGGCGGAACATTTGTTGTTCAGTATGTTGTAAATAGAAGAACAGTAACAGATCAGATAGGTCCATATCCTTTTAATTTGTCAAGAGACAGAGTAACTGTTGAAGAAGCACCAGTTACTTTTATTAATCCGGAAAGTCAATTGCTCAATTATCCAAACAAAATTACTCAGCAGGATTTTCAGGGCTGGGTTCAGGAAAGAGGTTTGTATTTCGCGGACACCTGGGATCCAAAATATGAGACAGTTATTGAATGCAATGATCCGGGTGAAAAACCACAAAAGGGTGGATTACTTTTTACTCATTATGGTAAAGGAGTTTATATTTATACCGGTTATTCATGGTTTAGACAATTACCCGCAGGTGTGCCGGGTTCTTACAGAATATTTGTAAATCTAATTTCTGCAGGAAAAAAAATTGGATCAAACCAGCAATCTTCAAAATAATGAAAACGAGGAGAAACCGCCGGTTTTAAAAAACTGGAGCAGTCTGTATGCTTTAGTCTTTCTAAACCTTGTTTTCTTAATTATTTTGTTTTACATATTCACAAAGGTTTTTGAGTGAGCTACATTGACTGGATAGTAATGTGCGGCTTTCTCGCTTTTGTTGTTCTTTATGGGATATGGAAAAGCAAGGGGACAAAAGATATTGATGGATATATCCGTGCCGGGCGTTCAACTCCCTGGTATATTGTTACCCTCTCAATAATGGCTACTCAGGCAAGCGCTATCACTTTCTTGTCAACACCCGGTCAAGCTTACGTTGACGGGATGCGCTTTGTTCAGTTTTATCTTGGCCTTCCCATTGCTATGATTCTTCTTTCAATTACCGCAGTTCCCCTTTATCACAGACTAAATATTTATACTGCATATGAATACCTGGAAAAAAGATTTGATCTTAAAAACAGGATCCTGGGAAGCATATTATTTCTGATCCAGCGCGGATTGGGAGCCGGTTTTACAATCCTGGCGCCAGCGTTAATATTCTCAATTATTCTCGGATGGAATATAGATTTTACCGTTATAATTACCGGAGGACTTGTAATTCTTTATACTACAATAGGCGGATCAAATGCAGTCAATAAAACTCATATCCAGCAAATGATAATTATAATGTTTGGCATGTTTGCTGTTTTTTTTATGATATTTAAGCTTCTGCCATCGGGTATTTCATTTTTAGATGCAGCACATATTGCAGGTAAAATGGGAAGATTGAACGCAATAGATTTTTCATTTGATCTGAATGACCGTTATACTTTCTGGTCGGGAATAATTGGAGGAACATTTTTAATGCTTTCATATTTCGGGACAGATCAATCACAGGTTCAAAGGTATTTAGCAGGAAGCTCAGTTGCTCAAAGCAGGATAGGATTGCTTGCAAACGGGATTGTAAAAATCCCAATGCAGTTCTTTATTCTTTTCACAGGTGCTATGGTTTTCGTTTTTTATCAGTTTGTTACTCCCCCGCTCTTTTTTAATTCTGTGGAAACAGCAAGAGTAAAAAGCAGCCAATATGCAGCCGAATATAAACAGCTTGAATCTGATTATCATCAGGTTACTCTTGAAAAAAGAGAAAATATAAACGGGCTTTTATCGGCAATAAATTCTAATGAAGATAATTATGTTGAAGTAAATGCTGATAAACTAAGTAATACTCATAAAGAAGGAATTAGAATACGAAACAAGGCAATTGATCTAATAAAAAAGGCCGATCCCGGTGCAGATGTAAATGATACAAATTATATCTTTTTAAGTTTTGTAATTCATTATCTTCCTGTCGGGTTAATAGGACTAATACTAGCTGCAATTTTTTCAGCTTCAATGTCTTCAACTTCCGCAGAACTAAATGCACTTGCCTCAACTACGGTTATAGATATCTACAAAAGATTAATCAGGAAGGATGGAAACGACAGACATTACTTGATTGTGTCGAAAGGGGCAACTGTTTTCTGGGGAATTTATGCAATCTCATTTGCTCTTTTTGCGAACCGTCTCGGTTCTTTAATCGAGGCTGTTAATATATTAGGCTCTCTTTTTTACGGAACTATCCTGGGTATTTTTTTAATTGCATTTTATATAAAAAAAGTAGGAGGAACTGCTACTTTCATTGCCGCTTTAATTGCCGAAACAGCCGTGATCTTCTGTTACATATTTACACAAATTCCTTTTCTATGGTTTAACTTAATCGGTTGTTTGATGGTAATTATACTTTCATTAATATTCACTCCCTTTACAAAGGAAAAATTTGAATCTTACAAAGTAAAAACATAAAATAATGCTTAACTATATTATATTTTTATATTATTCTACCGGTTCTTTCAAACAAAATTAAAACGGGGTTCTAGATGCTCTTTCCTATTGGTGATGATAACAGAGACAGGAAAATTTTTCCTCTGATAAATTATCTTTTAGTACTGTTAAATGTTTTAGTATTTGTTTTTCTGCAGGATTTTGGAAATAACATTAAGTTTACTTATTCATACTCAACCGTTCCGGAAGAAATTATAACAGGGAAAGATGTTGTTACTCATTCCAAAACTTATGAAGATATGCAGACAGGTGAAACTTATACAATACCGGGCCTGGAAAAAACACCAAGTCCTGTTTATATAACAATTATAACTTCCATGTTTATGCATGGAGGATTCGCACATATTTTAGGAAATATGATTTTTTTATTGATCTTCGGTGATAATATTGAAAATAAAATCGGGCACTTTAGATACCTGATATTTTATCTTATTTGCGGAATTATCGCTTCAATTGCACATGTATATTCTACGCTTATATTTGGGGGAAATATGCTTATTCCTACCCTGGGTGCCTCGGGAGCAATTTCAGGTGTATTAGGCGCTTATATACTATTATATCCAAGAAGAAGAGTTTCAGTTATTTTGCTCTATTTTATTACAGATGTTCCTGCTATTGCGGCTATCGGTATATGGTTTCTTTTTCAATTAGTCAGCGGTTTCGGCTTGCTGGGTTCGGGTGCACAAGGCGGCGGTATAGCTTACGGCGCACATATCGGCGGTTTTATTGCTGGATTAATTCTGATTAAATTTTTTACAATCGGCAGAAAGTAAGTATTTAAACTGTGATTTACTTGGTTGTTATAAAAGGTTATTAATGCTATAATTAATATATAGAACTTAAAGGAGGAAGAAAATGAGTAAAGAAACAGAAAAGTTAAACGGCTTCATTACCGGGTTATTGATCGGCGGTGTGGTAGGCAGTGCTCTTGCCATGCTTTACACACCTTTTACCGGTAAAAAACTCAGAAAGAAGATTTCAAATAAAACCGACGATATTATTGACGATATGAATGATCTTGTTGATGCCGGTAAGGAAAAAGCCGGGGAAGTAATTAAAGAAAGCAAGAAAAAAGCTGAATCTTTAATTGGTGATGCTAAGAAAATAGTTACAAATTAATTTTTAATAATTTATTTCATCAAGCTTAAATCAGTAAGAACTTTTTAATGAGAAATCTTTAATATTAAGGATTTCTCATTTTTTTTGTGCTGTATCATTTGCTTTGCGAAGAATTTCAGACTTCTGATTTATTTATTCCTCTTTAAATTGTTATCTTGTATTAGATTTTCTAAGATATTTGTACTCAATTGGAAAAAAATAGAAAACTTCAAATCATTCAAGCTGCCGTAAAGAGATTTACAAAACACGGGATAAACAAAACAACCCTTGATGAAATAGCAAGAGATCTCAGGATAGGGAAAGCTACAATATACCATTACTTTCAATCAAAAGAAGAGCTTTATTATTCAACTATTGAATTAAGAACCGAAGAATATCTTGAAGAAATAAGTAATATTTTTAATGATGACGGGAAATCAATTGAAGAAAGATTTATCAATTATTTTATATTTAAGAATTCTTTAGGAGAGAAATATCAACTTATTTATGAGCTGGTTCTTTTATTGTTAAAGGATAATAATTTTGAACCCGAACTTAATGCATTAAAAAATCTGCTCCAGAAAGAAAAAGAACTTTTAAAAGATGTTTTTATTAAAATTAATAAATTGAAAGTTGCTCCTAAATCAGAAAAAGTTCATCTTTCAAATGAATCATCTCTTGCTGAATTCTTTGTAATACAAAGCTGGGGTTTTATGTTTGGTCAAAAGCTTAATTCTATTTCAAAACATGAAGAGAGTCCTGACAATAAAGATATGATTCAAAAAATACTTAAAAATATTTTTGAGTAATAAATAAAAGAATTCTTAATTCTACTATTCTTCTTTGTCCTCTTCATCATCTTCATCTTCATGAAATAAATATTTCTCATATTTGTGCTTAATCATCTGTGCTTCAACAATAAAATAAACGTCTTCTGAAATATTGGTAGCATGATCACCCAGTCTTTCAATCTGCCTTGAAATAACAAGAAGAACAACCGCATCATCAATATTATTCGGATCCTCTTTCATTATATCTTTTAATATTTCATGATTCTCCTGGTTGTAGCGGTCAACAATTTTATCGGTCTCAATAACTTTAGCAGCCATTTTAGGATCATTATTAATAAACGAATCAATTGAATTCCTGATCATTTCCTTTACCATTTTAACCATTTCAAAATATTTTATCCTGTTTATAAAGGCAGGTTTTTTCTTTATTACAAGGAAATTTTCAGCAATGTTCACTGCACCGTCACCAATTCTTTCCAGGTTCGTATTCATTGTAATGGCAGACATTATCAATCTTAAATCCATAGCAACCGGCTGATTCAGCGCTATAATTTTTTGGCAGATCTTATCAATCTTTACATCATATTTATCTACTTTATTATCTCTTTCAATAACCATCTGTGCAAGTTCTACATTTTCTTCATCAATAGCCTTAAAAGCAAACTCGACCTGCTCATCTACCAGGCTGCACATTTTAAGGAGACGTTTTTTCAATTTCTCTATTTGCTGTTCAAATTGTCTTTCCATTTTAATCTTCCTTTAAGGATTATTATTAATGAATTAGTGAAGCCGAATGCTTATTAACGAAAATTATTTTTCATTCAAAAAAGATCAAGAATAAGAGTTAACTTATGATTAAGATTATCCTTGTTATCCAAATCGTCCTGTAACATAATCTTCCGTCTGTTTTTTAGCCGGATTAGTAAATACTTTTGTTGTTTTATCATATTCAATTAATTCACCCAGGTAAAAAAACGCAGTATAATCACTTATCCTGGCAGCCTGCTGCATATTATGGGTAACGATTACAATTGTATATCTGCTTTTAAGTTCGTGTATCAGCTCTTCGATCTTTGCAGTTGAAATAGGATCCAATGCACTTGCAGGTTCATCCATTAAAATGATATCTGGTTCGACTGCCAGGGTTCGGGCAATACATACCCGCTGCTGCTGCCCGCCTGACAAGCTTAAAGCAGGTGAATCAAGCCTGTCTTTTACTTCGTCCCATAATGCAGCCTGCTTGAGACTTCTTTCTGCTATTTCTTTCAACTGTTTTTTACTGTGTATACCGTTTATTTTCGGACCATAAACTATATTATCAAATATTGATTTCGGAAAAAGATTTGATTTTTGGAAAACCATTCCTATGCGTGTCCGCAAATTCACAACATCAATATTTTTTTGATAAATATTTTTTCCGTCAATTAAGACCTCCCCGGTCAGTTTAACACTGCTGATCAGGTCATTCATCCTGTTCAATACTCTAAGGAATGTCGATTTACCGCAGCCGGAAGGACCGATAAATGCAGTAACTTTTTGAGCCGGTATTTCCAATGAAATATTCTTTAAGGCTGGTTTTGTTCCGTAAGACAGGCTTAAATCTTTAACAGAAATTTTCGCATCTTTCATTCAGAAAATCCCGGAATTATATATTTTAGACATTTCATAACTTATTTAATAATTATTTTTTCATTTATGATAACTGTAGAAAAAAGTAATCCTTGCCGTAACCGAAGGTTTATAGTATTTATTATTTAACGACTTTTCGTAGGTTTCTACTAAAATATTAGGAGTTATAGAAACATCAGGATTTGGCTTATAACTGAATCCAAATATAAAATAATTTCTCGAATCTCCTCTTGAACCGGCGCTCAGATTATCATCATAATAATCATACCTGCCGATTATATCAAACAGCGGTCCGAGACTATAAACCTGGAAAACAGAAAAACCAAATGTATCTTTTGTTTTATATATGGTGCTGGTCCCGGAAATAATATAATAACCGTTAGAAATTTTTTGTATAAATCCCTCGACACCGATTCGCAGAGTATTTCTTATAGAATAACCGAAAAATAAATCGGTTGTATAAATATTATTGTTCAATTTATCCGAACTCACATCATTGATCCGATAATTTATTTCGGGTTTGAATTTTATATCACCATACAGAATAATCTTAAATGATTCCGATGGAATGAGATGCAGGTGAGCATAAATTCTTTTGTACTTGTCGAAATCAGCATTCCCGGTTCCATTTCCAAGCTGCAGCCAATAATTAAATATTCCTTTTAAATCAAGCTTTCCTTTAAGAGAAACGGCGATATCTCGTGAAGGGACAATATTCCTCAAATCAAGCGGTGATTCTTCCAGCAGCCTGTATCCCCAGAAATCAACAGTTGTATAAAAAGCCGGAGTAGGCTGAAGACCGAAATAAAAATCCGAACCTGAGAAAATATTTTTCCATTTTAAATAAGCATCTTTAAGAGCTACCCCCATTTTCCCGTTCGGCAGCTTTGTTTCCGGTTCAGCATCCAGCCTGAAACGGGTTGTAAATTCCTCTGTTATATCTGCATCATATGTAAAATAGATTTTCCTTATCTGAAAGCCGTTCAAATCTTTTTGACCGCTCAAAGTGTTGTTAGGGATTGATGAAATAGATGTATCTCGATTTATATTGTAAAAATAATCACCGAACATATGGCCGCTAAAAGTTCCTTCTGATTCTTCTTTTTGTGAGAAAATTAAATTTGCAGGTAATAAAAAAAGGAATAAAAACCACAAAAAAAATTTCATATTCAGATTTGTATGAGTATGCCAATTAAAATTATAAAGCTACAATATAAATCTAAATAAAACAGCAAAATTCTACTAATAGGAAGAACTATCAATAAGATATAATCAAATTAAATTATACCATTAAAAGTTCTAATATACAATTAATACAAATTTTGTATGTTAAAATATTATTAAATTTTATACGGGTGGTTATAACTCACTTAATGCATCACTTAACAGAATTAAAATTATATCGTTACTGCCCGCATTCACCTTTGCCTTAGTTTCAGTAACTATTCCTGATGAAAGCTGGTCCCGATAAATTTTAATGCATCCTTTAACCCGCTTCTCCAATAACTCCACTGGTGTCCTCCATCTCTTACACGGTACTCATGTGGAATATTTAAATCCCGAAGTAAAATGTGAAAAGTTGAATTCCCTTTATAAAGATGGTCATCATCGCCGCAATCCAGATAAATTCTAACAGTCTTTATTTTATTTACATCTTCGGTTTTAACGATATTAAAAGGATCGTTGGCAAGATAATGTGAAGTAATCCTATTTTTCCCTTTAAGATTAGGACCGTATACATTGGAAAATTCACTTTTCCATTGCTCTGAATTCATACTTATCATTTCTTCTTCAGTACGAATTCCGGCACTAAGAGCAGCACATGCAGCAAACATATCGGGATGTTTTAATGCATAGACAAGAGTTCCGTAACCTCCCATAGATAATCCTGCAATGCCTCTGTATCTTCTTTCAGTTCTAATCCTGTAATGTGATTCAATGTAAGGAATAAACTCCTTGAAAAAGAAATCTTCATATCTGACAGAATCATTATAATTATTGATATACCAGCTGACACCTCCATCAGGCATAACAAGAATCATTGCCGGAATTTCCTGATCTGCAATAGCTTTATCGGCGGTCATATTTGCCTCTCCGAACTGAATCCATCCCATATCATTATCTGTATACCCGTGAAGTAAATAGACAACAGGATAGTAGCGATTTGAAGTTTCATAATCGAAAGGTAGGTAAATCGTATACCTGACATCTTTTTGCAATATGCTGCTATTAATGGTTAAGCCTTCCTTAACAATACCTCTCGATACCTGTGAAAAAATATTTAGGGGGAATAGCAGCAAAACAGCAATAATAAAATATTTTGTACAGTGCATATTCAGTTCTCCTGATAAACAAATGAAAATGATTATTTAAATTAAAAAAAATTATTCTAATTAAAACTCTTTTTAATTTCTGAGGGGAAGCGATCTAATCCAATGCTAAAGGTTGCGTAACGATTCTCTTAAAACCATAATTCTGAATATTATTTAATTCCCTTTTCTGTTAATAATTTTTCAATGGTATTTAAATCATTTTTATTTTTCATATAATCAGATAGAAAATTTATAAAATCATTATAAGTAAGAATTTTCCCTTGATAAGATTTATACAGGTTCCCGATAAATTTAATCCAGATTGAATCAGTTATCAAGCTGTCAATTTTACTTAAAACCCAGGGCCCTTTATCATAAAGGATTTTCCCTTTTTCTTTTGTATTTGGAAAATCAACATCGATAATGGGTATATCAACTTGCTGTCCGGCAAACTTTTTATAGTCATCTAACATTTCATTTAGTTTATGCAGATATTTATCTTTTCCTTCCGAATGTCTTATATACATCAGACGCAAATAATGCGGCAGAGAAAGGGAAAGGAAAAAGAATCCTTTTTGTCCGAATTCTGCAAAAACTCCGGCACCAAACCATTGCTGGGCAACGGTTAAAATAATCCCCTCTTCATATCCCTTTCCAAACATTTCTAAAGATTGGGTTCCAATCATTAATAATCCGCTGCCTGTATTTATCCCGGGAAAATCTTTAATCTCAAAAAGATTTATTTTCTTATAAGGATATGGAGCAATAATATCGCTATAATAACTAATTACAGATGATACCTTCTTAATAACCTTATCAACTTCAATCGAATCCAGGCTCAAATAATAAAAATTCACTCTATCATTTTCAGCATTCCTGTATTTTGCGGGATTAAAAATTATAAGCGGCAGCTTAAATACAGGGGACTGACTTTCCCAGGTATATGAAGCTGTACTCCCCTCAATTTTTGAAGAAATTAAATTTCCTGCTGCTAAAACTTTACAAAAAACCGGAACTTCGCAGGTTAATTTAAATGAAGCGATTTGATCCATAACAAGCGGATACCATCTTTCACCGCGATCAATTGCAGATACAGTATCATTAAACTTTCCGGCCGGAAAAGAATATTCAAATTTCAGATCAAAATTATGATCCTGATGATAATTTTTCCTAGTATTTACGATTAATGAATCTCCTTTAAATTTATAAGGAATATTATTCCATTTTTTATCCTTACTAATTTTAACAGAAGAAATTTTGCATTCATTATTCAGCAAAAATTTTATTTCAGGCAGATTGTCCTTCATTTCAATTCTGCAGTCCAGAATAATTGAAATAGCTTCCGCTTTTGTATCAAATATTAGATTGATATCGTAATGATGGACTGTAATATTTGAAATCTGACTATTTACAGGAAAGCAAATTAGAAGAGTTAAAAAGCCAATAAGAGATATAACTTTCATAAGCTGCCCCTTCCCTATTATTTTTAAAACCTGTTATTAATGTAAAGAAAAGATGATTGAATTAAAATTTTAATCTTTACATTCAAAATGTCTCGGTAAGTTTCTTATATTTTATCGCAAAGTAACTGTAAGGTTATTCTGTAATTTGATATTCAAAATCGTAATAATGCTGTCCCCCCTCAATCCGTATATCCAATTTCCCTGAAATTCCTTTTAATTCGTCTGTTCCGGAATCCGGGACCACCTCAATATTAAGATAATTTTTACCTTTGTTCATTGAACCAAAATGCTGCAGAACAAAGCTGCCTTTTTTCCCGGAAAGTGTTCCATTAACCTGCTCAATAGCAACATAGCCTGCAGAACCTTTAACCGGTGTCATCGCACTTACCATTTCACCTTTGCTTACAGCCGAGAGTTTTCCTTCAAAAATTTTATCAATTGACATTCTTCCAAAGTTTATTCCGTTATCTCCTTTAGAATAAGATTCCAATGGCTGCATCTTAACTTCAAATTTACCGGTAGCTTTCATATTTCCTCCCAAAAAAAATATCTTTGATGAAAATTAATTCCCAGCCGGATTATATTTATAAAATATTACCGAAAGTGGTAATCCTATGAGAAACATAAGATAAAATAAACCCACGACGGCGTGATCTAAATTGAATACCATTTTATGAGTATTTGAAAGAGGTACGACAATTAAATTCATAACCAGCCATATGAATATACCATATAATAAACCGCCAAAAATTTTATAACTATGTAAAAATTTTAACTTGGGAAATAAATAGAAGAAAAGGAGAACCCAGCAGCTTGCAATAAAATAATGTAAAACCAAGCCTGCAATTCCCATTGTAAGACCACCGGAGAGCGCCTTTGCTCCGAAAACTCCACTGGCAATATACTGTAATAATTCCAGCGGCGTTATTCCATATCTTATTGAAGAATCAATTATAGCTGCTAGAATATCAAGAGTACCTACTAAAAGACATGATGATATAATTATCTTATAGTTTATCTTAAACTTTTTACTATTCTTCTGGTTCAAAAATATTACCTTTAGCTGTTTATATTTAATCCTGCTGCAATGGTTGAAACAATTCTATCGGATTTCCGGATGGATCTTCCAGCAATACCTGGTTACCGCCAACGCCGTATATAATTTCTGTGCGAAAGTGAGCCCCTTTGTTTTTCAGAGTATCAATCATAGCATCAAGATTGGAAACCTGAAGTGAAATACGATTCCATCCGCCCGGTTCGGGTTTTCTTCCATCTTTAAGGATTTGACCTCCTCCTCCCTGTTCACCTGGAGCACTCAACAATAATCGCAGGTCGCCTTTATCGAGCATTGCAAATGTTGGTGCAGGATGCATCTTTAATGCGAATCCAAGTTTATCTGTATAAAATGAAATTGCTTCATCAACGTTGTTGACGATATATCTAATGCTTACAGTTGCCATTAAAATGCCTCATTTTGAACTACTGATATTTCTAAGCTTAAATGAAATTTTAAGAATATCTTTCTCTAATAAATGCAATATAATCGGTCAATGCAGGCTCTTTATTGAGTCTGCGTATTTCTTTTGCAATCTGTCCCCGGTGATATGCCGAGTGGAACGAAACATGAGTCAATATATCATAAACAAAATTATTGTATTGAATACCTTTACTATTTTTATAGGTTATGGTTTTAGAGAGATCCATTTTATCGATAATGGTTTTATATTTTCTCCGGTTTTCAATTATAATCGTTTTACATTCTTCAAGCGTTAAAATTTCCCAGAAATTTTTGCCTGAATAATTTTCCTCTTCAATTCTCAATATCCATATTTGTTCACTTAATACTAAATGTGAGAATAACCTAAGAACGGTTACATCAATTATGTTTTGTTCACTAAGTCCTGAAACTAATTTATTATTTGCCCAATCATTATACTCAAAGACTTTTTGAAAATCCTGTACCATTATATTTATTAATTTCTTTTCACAGATGTTTCAAATTAAAATAAGATTTTAAATTAATATTTTAAGTGATATGAAAGATAACTTTGAATTTATTTATTAAACAAATTAATTTCAGCTTTAATTCGATCATCAATGAGATTGATAATCCTGTATTCAAAATATTTGTATACAATTCAGGTGTTATTGTATCTTTTATTTTCTCTATCTGGCAGATGTTTCTTTTTTTAAACTAATCAACAGATGTTTAACTTTTACTCTGAGTGATTTTACAGGTGGGTTTATGATGAACTTTAAAATTGCATGAATTTGCAATGTAACATAATTCATTAGCTTTTTTATGCAGCTCATTTGCTTTAACGAACATTGAACTCTCGGTTACCGTAACGACCGGCTGAAGAGTAACTTCTGTAAAATGTCCGCTGCCATCCGGAGATTCAATCATGATACCTGATGGATTATCAACATAGTCCACAACAACTACTCCTGAATCAGCACACAAATGTAAATATGAAAGCATATGACATGATGAAAGTGCGGCCACGAAAAGTTCTTCAGGGTTATATTTGGTTTTATCTCCCCGGAAAACAGGATCCGAAGAACAAAAAAAATCATCTTTATTTTCCGATATAATTTTATGACTTCTTTCATAACCCCGGTAAGTTAATGTTCCTGTTCCATTGTTCCCTGTCCATTGAACGGTTAAAGCATACTTATGTTTTCTTTCCATTTTGTATTATACTAATGGTTATTACTAATATAATTTTCAAGAGTAAAAACAGCTTTGTAACCATCGGCGCAAAATTCTTTAATTCTTTTTGTCAAAACTTTTTCCCTTCATTCTTTGATACAAATTAAGATAATCCGGTCTTAAAATATCATCATTTAAATCATCATTATTAACTGGTTCACCGGGGATAGTTTTTAAAGGAAGAACTCCTGCCCATACATTTAAGTTTAAATCTTCTTTATCATCTATGGCCGGTCCAGTTCTGGTTTTAGCAGAAGCTTCATCTATCTTAAAAGAAAAAACAGAAGTAGCGTCCAATTCTTTTTTATTCGGTTTTCTCACGTCTTCCCACCTTCCGGGCATTATATGATCAAAGATTGTTTTTAAAGCTTCATTTTTCTCTTTCTCATTGATAATCTTTTCAGGTTTTGCAAATATTATTACAGATCGATAATTCACAGAATGGTGGAATGCAGACCTGGCAAGCACTATCCCGTCAATTAAAGATACTGAAATAGATATATCTTTTCCTGATTCAAAAGATTTTAACATCCTGCTTTTTTTTGAACCGTGGATAAAAATCCGGTTTTCTTTTCTTCCAAAGTTTGTAGGGATAATATAAACCTGTCCATCAATATCGAATCCTACCTGACATACAAAAGTGTCATCCAGAATTTTGTAAATAGTCTCGATATCATATGCAGCTCTTTTGGGAAGTCTTTTTACTTTTGTCCTGCCTGTAATGTTTAATTTATCCAAATTATTTCCTTGTAGATACTTAATGAATTCATAAAGGTTATCAAAAATATCATAACAGAGGTCTTTTCAAAAGAACCACTATTCATTCTTCATGGAACAACTTCGGCATGTGTGTTAAAACACATATTTTTTATTTATTTTCAATTTTCTATATTTATTGGGTTAGAAAGGAAGTTAATTTTTTTTAAAATGAAGGGTTGCCTGAATTATTTTGAAAGCGGGTGTTCAAAAATCGAAAAAAATTCTCAAACAATACTAGACATCTGAAGATTTACTTTTATCCGTCTTTTATATTAATCATTACCTGGCGGATAAAGAAATCAATTTATTTTGAAATTCATTCAAATCCTTTACTAGTAACGCATTAATCTGATCCAAAACTTCGATGTAGGAATAAGCAGCTCTTCCGCCTACAAAAATTATAATATCCTTGTTTAATAATTTTAATTTTAACAATTCAATCTTTAGCTGAGGATCATTTTGAGGATAAATAATCGACATAGCAATAGCTTTCGGTTCCATCCTTTCAGCAGCATTTATAAAATCCACGATAGGTAAATTGGCACCCAGGTAAACTGCTTTCCAGCCGGAATATGCAGCAACTGCAGAAGCTAAAAGGGCTCCGAATTCGTGCTGCTGCCCCATTGGTGTTGTAAATAAAATTTTGGGAGCCGTATTCGGAATCTTATAGTTGTCGATCAAATTAAATAAGAAAGAACCAATAATTGTAGATGCCAAATGTTCATTAATAACCCTGATTTTTCCTTCTTCCCAATTTTGACCGGTTTTTTCCAATAACGGAATTAATAACTTTTCTATAAGTTCAGGCTGTGATAAGCTTATCGAGGCTTTTAGAAGTTCTGTTTCAAGTTTTTCCGCATCAAGCTTTTGAATTGCATCTATACAAATATCAATATGCTCCAAAGGATCAAAATTACTCCCATTATCTTTTTTAACAGAAATATCATTTGATGCAGGCATACCAATCAATTCCTTTAAAGAATCAATATTTAAATCAGCTATGTTGCCGATACTATGCCCTTTTGTCGTGGCCTGGTGAAGCAGTTTTAATTTTTCTATATCGGCTGGTGAATATACTCTTCTGTTTGCATCTGTTCTCGAAGGAGTAACAGCGTTATATCTTTTTTCCCATGCTCTTATCACGAATTCTGTTAAACCTGAAATTCCTGCAACAGCTTTAATCGAATATTTTTTTTCGTTTTGCATTTAATAAAATTAAGCTATTGTCTAATATTTGTCAAGCACTAATTAAAATAAATTTCTAAAATTAGATCAACCGTCAGGAATCCAGATCACATTGATATTCAAAATATAGCTAAAAATAAGGTTGTTTGGATATTTCCATCAAAATTTCAAAAAATATACTTGACAAATATTAGACATCACCTTATATTTAATTAGACATTTATTAGACAATAATAAAAGGAGCCAAAATGAAATCAAATATATTAGTATCTGTAACATCTTTTTTATTGCTGCTATTCTCTTCATTTTCTTTTGCTCAAACCGCAAGGTTACAAGTAGTTCATAATTCAGCAGATATTGCTGCTGATTCGGTAGATATCTATTTAAATGGAAGTCTGTTATTAGATAATTTCAAATTCAGAACGGCAACAAATTTTATTGATGCTCCTGCAGGTGTTTTATTAAACATTGGTGTAGCACCTGCGAACAGCAGTTCGATCAATGATACAATTAAGAATTTCCAGGTTACTTTAAATGATGGGGATACATATGTAGCGATTGCTAATGGTGTTTTAAATCCATCTGATTATGCTGCAAATCCTGACGGGAAAAGCACTGCATTTACATTGTTTGTAAAAGATATGGCAAGAGAATCTGCATCAGACACAAGTAAAGTAGACTTCTTTGTGCTTCATGGTGCTACTGATGCTCCAACTGTTGATATTTTAGCACATGGTGTTGGAAAACTTGTTGATAATGCTTCTTATGGGGATATTACCCCTTACCTTGAAGTTACTCCTTCATCTTATTCTTTAGATATTACCCCCGGAGACAATAACAACGCAGTTGTTACTTCCGTATTAGCAGATCTTAAAGGATTAAATGGTGGAAGTGCTGTTGTTTTTGCGTCAGGTTTCATGAATCCAACTGCTAACCAAAACGGAGCATCTTTTGGCGTATTCGCTGCACTGTCAAACGGTACCGTTGTTCAATTTCCATCGACTGCAAGGCTGCAGGTAATTCATAATGCTGCTGATATTGCTGCTGATTCTGTAGATGTCTATCTCAATGGTAACTTACTGCTTGACAACTTTGGTTTCAGAAGAGCCACTCCGTTTATCAATGCTCCGGCCGGCGAAGTCTTAAATATTGGTGTTGCTCCTGCAAATAGTATCTCTGCAAATGATACATTAAAAAACTTTTCGGTTACTCTTAGTGCCGGCGGTACATATGTAGCGATTGCAGACGGTGTTTTAAATCCAGCTGATTATGCTGCAAATCCTGACGGGAAAAGCACTGCATTTACATTGTTTGTAAAAGATATGGCAAGAGAATCTGCCCTGGATACAAACCATGTCGAATTTTTTGTGCTGCATGGTTCGACAGATGCTCCTGCAGTTGACGTTCTGGCCAGAGGAGTTGGGAAATTAGTTCAAAATGTTTCTTATGGTGATATAACTGATTACGTCTCAGTACCGCCTGCTCCTTATTCATTAGATATTACTCCTGCAGATGACAATAATACAATCGTAACTTCATTAAATGCTGATTTAAGCGGGTTAAAAGGGATGACTGCAGCGGTATTCGCATCCGGATTCTTAAATACTTCAAGTAATCAAAACGGCTCCGCATTTGGGATTTTTGCAGCTTTAGCCAACGGAACTGTAGTGCAGTTCGGCACTTTGACCGGGGTTGAAAGTTCTCCAAAAAGTATACCATCAAGTTTTAATCTGGAGCAAAATTTTCCAAATCCGTTCAACCCGGCAACCAAAATAGTATATAGCTTACCGAAGAGCAGTGAAGTCTCATTGAAGGTTTACAATATTGTAGGACAGGAAGTTGCGACCCTTATTAATCAGCAGCAAAATGCAGGTATCTATAGTGTAAACTTTAATGCAAGCAATTTGGCTTCAGGAATTTACATCTATAGAATTCAAGCCGGTTCGTTTGTATCAACCAGAAAAATGACACTGTTAAAATAATAATATTAATAACTATAAAAATGAAAAAAGCTTTAATAATAGGGTCAGGTTTGGGCGGGCTGTCAACAGCATTACGATTGTCTGTCAAAGGATACAAAGTCACGGTAATTGAAAAACATTCTACTCCCGGCGGCAGATTAAATATCATCGAATCTGATGGATTCAGATTTGATATGGGTCCAAGCTTTATGAGCATGACTTATGAAATGGATGAATTATTCGATTCAGCAGGATTAAAAAATCCAATCGAGCTTGAAGAATTGGATCCCCTTTACCAGGTATTCTTCGAAGGAAATGAGAGACCGCGTTTAATCTGGAAATCGCTTGATAAACTGGAAAATGAATTTAAAGATATAGAGCCTGATCTGGCCCGAAAAGCTCAGGTATACCTGGAACGAGCTGGAGAATTTTTTCACGATACAGAAGAAAGGGTTGTTAAATCAAATTTCAATAATAAGCTTGATTATGTTTTTAGCTTATCAAAAGTTCCTTTTAAACACATCCCCTATCTATTCAGAACAATCTGGCATGAGGTTGAAAAAAATTTTACTTCCGAAGAGGTTAGAATTATTTTTTCACTGGTTGCTTTCTTTCTTGGTGCTACTCCATTTAAAACACCGGCTCTTTATTCCCTTCTCAACTATACTGAAATGAAGCATAACGGATACTGGAAAGTCAAAGGCGGAATGTACAAAATCGTTGAAGAAATTGTAAAGATTTTAGAGGACAGGGGAGTTGAGTTTATCTACAATACTGAAATAGTGGAGATCGGAAATAACAATGGGAAAATTTTTGATATCATAGATCAAAATGGTAAAAGATGGGAAGCAGATATTTTCATATCAAATTCAGATGCCGCTTCATTCAGAGGATTAGTATTAAAGAGAAAAAAATTTAGTGAAGATAAACTTGATAAGATGCACTGGACATTAGCCCCATTTACAATCTATTTAGGTGTTAAAGGGAAAATCGACAAGTTAATACACCACAATTATTTTCTTGGTAATAATTTCAGAGGATATGCCGGTAAGATATTCACTTCTTCGGTTAGTCCGCATAAACCATACTATTATGTAAATGCCCTTTCAAAATCAGAAGAGAGATGTGCGCCCGAAGGTTGTGAGAACTTATTTATTCTCTGCCCAGTCCCTGACTTAAGATATAAAAAAGATTGGCAGGATAAAGAAGAGCTCGCTGATAATATTATTAATGATTTATCGAAAAGAACCGGTTTTGATATAAAGAATAATATAATTACGAAAAAAATTCTTACTCCTGAAGATTGGGCAAACACATTAAATCTTTATAAAGGTTCAGGATTAGGTCTGGCACACGATATAAACCAGGTTGGTGCATTCAGGCCCGGAAACAAAGATGAAATATTTTCAAATCTTTATTATGTAGGTGCCTCTACCACACCGGGCACAGGTCTTCCAATGGTAATAATCAGTTCAAAATTAGTAATGGAGAGAATAGAATATGATACAACTATATCATCAAACTAGCTTTGCAATAAGTAAAAAGATTACAAATGCTTATTCCACTTCATTCAGTCTGGGAATCAGAGTATTCGCTCCGGAATACAGGGATGCTATATATGCCATTTACAGTTATGTAAGATTAGCAGATGAAATTGTTGATTCTTTTCATGGTTATGATAAAGAATCGTTGCTGTCAAAATTCCGGACAGATACATATGATGCTGTAAAATCAGGGCTCTCTGCTAACCCGGTTATACATGCTTTTCAAAAAATCGTTTATGAGTATAATATAGATAAAGAACTAATCGATGCTTTCTTAGACAGCATGGAAAGAGATCTTTCAAATTCTTCTTACGGCAGAAAAGATTATGATGATTATATCTACGGATCTGCTGAAAGTGTCGGTTTAATGTGCCTGAAAGTTTTTGTTAAAGGAAATCATGATAAATATAATCAACTGAAATTTTCAGCCAGGAAATTAGGTTCCGCTTTTCAAAAAGTTAACTTTCTGCGAGACATTAAAAGCGACCTTGAAGAGCGCAACAGGATCTATTTACCTGATGTTCACACCAATAATAATATTACTGATTATATAAAGCAAAAACTTGAAATCGAAATAGAAGAAGATTTTAAAGATGCTCTTGCGGGAATAAAAAAACTTCCTATAGGAGTTAAGCTGGGTGTTTATTCTGCATATATGTACTACTACATGCTTTTCAATAAAATAAGAGCTTTAGGTGTTGATGATCTTCTCAGCAGAAGAATTAGAATATCAAATTTCAACAAGTTTATTTTGCTTATGAAATCAATAATCGAAGTTAAAATCTTAAAGGTAACCTGAAGAAAATGAATCGTTCAGCATATTATTATTTTTTAATGATTTTTACCCTTATAATCTCTAGAGACATCTTCGGGCAGGATAAACCTGCAGATGATACTACGTTGGATATTATCAGGAATTTGTATTACTCTTCTGTTGAAGATGAAAACAAATTGGAACAACTGGACAGCTTAATAAGAAATACTTTTTCAGATACTATTTCACAATATCCCCCGATAATACTGGCATATTATGGAGGAGTTAAAGCTTTGAAAGCAAAACATACCTTCTGGCCTTTTAATAAATTAAGTTATTTTAATTCCTCTATGGATATTTTAAAACAAGCAACTGAAGAAGATCCTGAAAATCTGGAAATCAGGTTTATAAGATTTTCTATACTTGATAACATCCCCGGAATTCTGGGGCATTCAGAAGAAAGGGAAATTGATAAAGATGAAATTGTATCCTTATTATGTAAAAAAGATTATTCAATTTTAGATGAAAAGATCCAAAATAATATTTTCCGGTATATGATCAATTCGGGCAGACTTTCTGCCGAACAACTGAATCTGCTTACAAAAAGTTTTCCGGAATATTCGAGGAAATAAATGAGTTCGTACTTATTATTAAATATTTTTGTAATTATTATTCCCCTGCTTTTATCATTCGAAAAAAAAATTAAATTTTATAAGAAATTCCGGGAATTATCAATATCAATAATTACTGTCGGCAGCATTTTTATTATATGGGATATTTTTGCTGTGAAGCGGGGCGACTGGGGATTTAACCATAAATATGTTACAGGGATAAACCTACTTAATCTTCCGCTGGAAGAAATTTTATTTTTTATTACAATTCCATATAGTTCAATCTTTCTTTATGAAACCATGAAATTTTATTTACAAAACAGAATAATCAATAATGAATTAAATTTAAAAAGGATTTACCCGGCACTGGTAACAGCAGTTTTATTAATACTTTCAGCCGTTTATTTAAATCATTACTACACGTTTACGGTATTGATTTTTTGCGCTGTTTTTTTACTTATAACATTTTTCTTATTTAATGATATCTTGTCATCAAAATTATTTTGGAGTTTTATTTTTCTAACTTTTATTCCTTTTGTCATAGTTAATTATTTTCTTACTTCCCTTCCCATAGTAATTTATAATCCTGATGCAATCCTGGGGATTCGAATTTTAACAATTCCTGTTGAGGATTTCTTTTACTCATTTTCAATGCTTTCTCTCTATTTATTTATATATATAAAAAGCGTGAGAAAATGAAAAGAAATTTGAAAACAGCAATTATTGGAGCGGGTATCGGAGGATTAACTGCCTCAATCAGACTTGCTCATAATGGATTTGACGTTTCCGTATTTGAAAAGAATTCTTATATTGGAGGTAAAGCAGGAATCGTAAAAAACAAAGGCTTCAGATTTGATTCCGGTCCTTCCCTTTTAACTATGCCGTTCGTTCTTGAAAAGATATTCAATGATTTTAATGATGATATTAAGAATTATCTTACTATTAAACCGCTCAGTATTCTAAGTAAATACTTTTACCAGGACGGTACAGAGATAATCGCATACAATGACATTGACAAATTTGCTGACGAGATTGAAAGGAAAACCCTGGATAATCAAAATGATATAAAAAAATATTTTAATTATTCCAAAAATATTTACGATTTAACAGCTGATCTGTTTATATTTAATAATATTCATGACCCGTCATCTTTCTTAAACTCACTTGCTTTAAAAACACTTTTTAATATCCGGAAAATCGATTCATTCAGGGTTATGCACGAAGTAAATGCAAAATATTTTAAAGATGACAAGACCGTTCAGCTATTTGACAGATATGCAACTTATAACGGATCGAATCCTTATAAAGCTCCTGCTACGCTAAATTTAATTCCCTATGTTGAATATAATTTAGGCGGCTTTATTGTATGCGAAGGGATTTCTGAAATTCCGGCTGCTCTACACCGGCTTGCAGTAAAAAATGGAGTAAGGTTTTTCTTAGAGCATAGTGTGGAAAATATTTTATTTGACAAAAACAAAAAAGTAAATGGCCTCCAAATCGCTAAAATCAATTCCGGGAAAGTCGAAGAAAATTTTGATATAGTAATATCGAATGCCGATGCAAACTATACATATAAAAATCTTATCAACAAGAATTTGTTTATGGAATCGAAAAGATCAGTTACGGAACCTTCTTCCTCAGCATTAGTTTTTTATTGGGGAATCAAAGGAATTCATGAGAACCTTGAAATTCACAACATACTTTTTTCAAAAGATTACAAAAATGAATTTGATGAAATATTTAATAAAAAAGTCTGCCCACGTGATCCGACCATATACATTTATATTTCTTCAAAATTTAAAAAGGATGATGCTCCAGCCGGACATGAGAACTGGTTTGTAATGATCAATGCACCTTCAATTAAAAACCAGGATTGGAATAACGAAATTCAGAAATCAAAAGAAAACATTATTAAGAAGATTCAAGAAGTTCTGAAAATAAACTTAAGTGAAAAAATTATTTCTGAAAAAATCATGTCTCCTGTCGATATTGAAATGAACACAAACAGTTATCAAGGAAGTATATACGGAATATCATCAAACAACAGGCAGGCTGCTTTTTTGAGACAGCGAAATAGATCAAAAAAATATAACGGGCTTTATTTTTGCGGCGGGAGCACGCACCCCGGCGGGGGAATTCCGCTTGTGGTTTCATCGGGGGTGATAACAGCAAATTTAATAATGAAAAAATATAAAAATAAAAATGATTAAAGCCGATCATAAAAACTGGGCCAGGTTTATTTTTAATATTTATATCAATAATATGTTAAAGAAGAGCTTTACAAATTATTATTTAATAAATAGTTATCCCGATACAGATAAGAATTCGGGTATTATTTTAACTCCCAATCATATCAGCTGGTGGGATGGATTTTTTATAGATTATATTGTGAAATTATTCTCGGCAAGAAAGATGTACATAATGATGCTCGAAGAACAATTAAAGCGGTTCTGGTTTTTTCAAAAACTGGGAGCATATTCAATAAATCCCGGTAATACCAGTAGTCTTTTATCTGTCACAAGATACACCAGAGAACTATTAAAAAATCAAAATAATATTGTTATAATTTATCCGCAGGGAACGATTGAATCATTTGAAAAGCGACCTTTGAATATTAAAAATGGTTTAAGGTTATTTATTGAAAATCATCCGGCAGAACTTGTTGTAGTTCCTGTAGCTTTCAAAATTCAATACTTTAACAAAAAGAAACCTGCCGTAATTGCCAGGTTCGGTAATTCATTGAAAGCCAAAGAGATTTGCTCCAATTATCAATTATACATTAATGAATTTTATTATAATCTTGATGAATTAAACAAAGCGGTATTTGAAGAAAAATTTCACAGGGATCTGTTTAAAGAAAGACTATCATCATGAATCCTGAAAATTCTATTTTTTATTTAAGTCTTTTTGTCCTTTTAATTTTATTCGTAATTTCTTTTTATAATTATTTAACCGCACCCAGGATAACGGTTAAAAAAGAAATAAGATCAAATAAATTTGTATCTGTTTTGATTCCCGCAAGAAATGAAGAAACCAACATAAAAGATTGTATTAATTCTGTATTAAATCAAAAATATAAAAATTTTGAGGTGTTTGTTCTTGACGATGATTCTACTGATGATACTTATAAAACTGTACAGGATATATTATTAAAAAGTGATAAGATCAAATTAATGCCCGGCAAACCCCTGCCGGAAGGATGGCTTGGAAAAAATTGGGCATGCAGTCAATTAGCTGAAAATGCAAATGGTGAAATATTTTTATTTATTGATGCGGATGTCAGACTTTCAACTGATGCGCTAAACTCAAGTCTGGAATTATTCCAGAATAAAAGATTAAATATGCTTTCATGTTTCCCCACTCAAGAAATTAATACAATTGGTGAGCGGCTTATTGTCCCGTTGATGAATTACTTTCTATTAAGTCTTCTCCCTCTGAAAAAAGTTTTTTCTTCAGGGAATAAATCTTTTGCTGCAGCAAATGGTCAATTCGTGATGATCGACAAAATTACATACAACATAATAGGAGGACACAGAAGAATAAAAAATGAAATTGTTGAAGACATGGAATTAGCCCGGCTGCTTAAAATTGAAGGCTTTTCGATTTTAACAGCTTTAGGCGATAAGTCTGTTTATTGCAGAATGTATGATACCTTTAATGGTTCATTCAGAGGTTTTTCAAAAAATTTTTTCCCCGGATTTAAAACCAATTTTTTATTTTTTCTGATTATGATTTTTCTTTATTCTCTAATTTTCATTTATCCCTTTTTTCTGTTAGCAAATGATATTTTTTATCTGGTTCACATTACATTAATTATTATGATACGTATTTTTATTTCATTAAGCAGCAGGCAAAACGTAATAATTAATATTATTCTTCATCCTCTGCAAATAGTTATAATGCTGCTAATAGCAATTAATTCTGTATGGCAAAGCAAAATGAAAAAAATAGATTGGAAAGGCCGGAAGCTTTAAAAAACCTTTATGCAATAATTTTTATTTATTTATTTTTTATTGCAGGGATCATCTGGCATTTGTGGTCATTAACACGAGATCTAATGCTCCGAATTACTCCTTACGGATTGTTTTTTGCGAGCATCTTTGTACTTTACCCTTACATAAAAGAAAAAAAGAAGGAACTGCTTACCTGGATTGCCGTAACATATATTATAACTTTTATTCTTGAAGTAATCGGAGTTAAGACAGGGATTATTTTTGGTGAATATTCCTATGGATTTGTATTAGGTCCCAAAATTTTTGATGTGCCCCTTATTATAGGTTTAAATTGGGTAGTTATAATACTAGGTGCAATAATTATATCCCGAACTTTTTCCAGGCATTTATTAATATCATCATTAATGACAGGATTATTAGCTGTGATCTTTGATTTAACCCTTGAGCCGGTTGCAGCCAGGTTCGGCTACTGGTTCTGGCAATGGAATATGATACCGGTTCAGAATTATTTAGCCTGGTTTATAATTTCATTTTTAGCCGCAATGTATTTTAATCTTCTTAAAATTAATATCAACAGTACTCTGCCCAAACATTACTTTTATGCCCAGGTAATTTTTTTTATAGGATTAAATTATTTTTCTTGAGGGATTAGAAATGGGAATTTTGATAGCACTAATTATAATAATGGTATGGACAATTCATTTAATTTTTTCTTTAATTTATTTAGAAGTGAATTTCTTAGATCCGTTTTTTTACTTAAATATTTTTATTCAGGCATATTTAGTTACCGGACTCTTTATTACAGCTCATGATTCAATGCATGGAACATTAAGCAAAAACAAAAAACTGAACAAGCTGACAGGTCAAATCACAACTTTTTTGTTTGCCTGCATGTCGTATAATAAGCTGATAAGGAATCATCTGAATCATCATAGATATCCAGGAACAGAAAACGATCCTGATTTTTCTTTCAGCTCTCAAAACTTTTTTCAATGGTGGGGATTATTTCTTTGGAGATACACAACGGCACTTCAAATTGTATTAATGGGAATAATTTTTAATATTTTAATAATCTGGTTTAATGAAATAAATATTTTAATGTTCTGGGTATTGCCTGCTGTTCTGAGCACTTTTCAATTATTTTTTTTCGGTACTTATCTTCCTCATAAAAGACCTCACTCAAAAAATATGCTGCCTCATAATGCTCGAACCCAAAAGAAAAATCATCTTTGGGCTATGCTTTCATGCTATTTTTTCGGATATCATTTTGAGCATCATGAAAACCCAGACATTCCCTGGTGGAAATTATACAGGGCAAAGTAATAAAAAATTATTAAGTATTTTACAATTCAAAATTATAACAAGTTTAATTTTCATAACTTACTAACTCATGCCAGCTAAATCATCGAATGCGTGATTAATATTATTTTGGAGTATCCGATTTCACCCCATTTTACAAAATTTCTAATATTCCACAGGTTGGTTTTGATTAAAATTATATCCAAACAATTGTGGCTTATTTTATTTATTTTTTAATATAAAATTTAATCGTGAAATATTTTATCAATTCAATAAAGGAATAAGCCTGGTGATCAAATCAAATTACCTTTACAAATTATTGTTTATATTTTTATTTACTTTGCCTTATTATGTTTATTCGCAAGCGGAGAACTTTGTGAGAGATACAGCAATTTTAAATATGGTTAACAGTGTAAGCACCGAAAATATTAAAGCAGATATAGAAACTCTTGCGGGTTTCGGTACAAGGCATACGTTCAGTGATACAGCAAGTAATTTACGCGGCATAGGTGCGGCCAGGCGATGGGTTAAAGCAAAATTTGAAGACTTTGCAAAAAATTCGGACAGCAGGCTAAAAGTAACTTATGATCCTTTTGAAGTTGAACCGGACGGCAAAAGGATTCCCGGAAAAGCTTTTCTGAAAAATGTCCTTGCTGTATTGAAAGGTACTGATACATCTGACAATAGAATTTTTATAGTTAGCGGGCATTTAGATTCACGAGCAACAAATGTTATGGATGATTCAAGCAACGCACCCGGTGCCGATGACGATGCTTCCGGGGTAGCTGTTGTATTGGAACTGACAAGAATAATGTCGAGACATAAATTCCCTTCAACTATAATCTTTGCTGCAGTTTGCGGTGAAGAGCAGGGATTATTTGGTTCCGGCCACCTGGCAGAAAAGGCAAAAAATAATAACTGGAATGTTATTGCCGTTCTGAATAATGATATGGTAGGAAATAGTTTGTCAGGAGGAACATTACTAAAAGATAATATCCAATTAAGGGTTTTCAGCGAGGGAGTGCCGCTTTATGAAACTGATGAAATGACTAAAATAAGGAAATATACCAGCGGAGAAAATGACAGCAAATCAAGAGAGCTTGCCAGATACATTAAAGAAACCGGGGAGGAATATGTTGATCAGGTAAATGTAAAATTAATTTATCGTATCGATAGATTTTTAAGAGGCGGCGATCATATTTCCTTTAACAAGTTCGGATTTCCTGCGGTAAGGCTGTGTGAAATGAACGAAAATTATAAACACCAGCATCAGGATGTCAGAATCGAAAATGGGATACAGTATGGTGATTTATCTGAATTTGTTGATTATGAATATGTAAGAAAAATAGCTGCGGTTAACCTTGCAGCGCTTGCAAATCTTGCCTTAGCACCTGCTGAACCGCAAAATGTCGGTATAGATACAAGAGGACTTACAAATTTCAGCAAACTTGAATGGCAGCCTCCGAAAGGTGATTCCCCCGCCGGTTATTACATACTTATTAGAGAAACTGATCAGGCTTTCTGGCAGAAAAAAATTTTTGTTAATGATACAACTGCCGTTCTTCCTTATTCTAAGGACAATTATTTTTTTGCAGTACAGTCAGTTGATGAAACGGGACACACTAGTCTCCCGGCTTTCCCGTATCCGATAAGATAAAATACAGATAAGCCTTATCTTTGATTAAAACAAAAACCTGGTATCAGCATACATGTTCATACCTTCGGGGGAAAAAGCAAAAATTAAAGATAGATTTATTTTTTTCTGTATAATTGAGGACCAGAAGCCAAAGCCATAAGAAGGATGCCATTTTTTAGATGAACCGGAACCGGAAAATACCCTGCCTGCTTCTGAAAATAGAGACATTCCAAGCTTCTCTTTTAAGAGGAATTCAATTTCTTTAATAAAAAACCTTAATTCAAACTGACCGAATAAAGAAGCATTCCCTGCAAATCTTTCGCGGCTGTAACCGGGAAGGTTAGTATTGCCTCCCAGGAAGACAGATTTAAACAATGGAAATTTTCCCCATATTTTCTCTCCCCCGCCTCTTAACGCAAAAGTTGTTTCGGTAAATATATTACCGGTAAAGAAAGCACGAATATCAACACTTGTTTTTGTAAAGTCATTTCTACTATCAAGCAGTTTAGGAAAATATTCCTGAGTTAATTTAAAGTGATAACCACTAAACGTGTTGTAAATTTGATCCCCGTAATTATATTCGATAGATGAATTTATACCTGCAATATTAAAACGTCCTATGCCGTATCGATCGTAAGGAAAATCCTTCAGAAACGTTTCACTATTTCTTAAAGATACATCAGAATTCTCTAAAGAGAAGCCTAATGTGTACGATAAGATACGGGATATTTTGAAATAAATATCAGGGTAAAATCCTATTAACTTTTGCTTTAAGAGATAAAAATCTTTTGAATCAAGTTCCTTGTTGAAAGCAGTTTCATTCCCGTAACCAAAAAACTTTATTAATTCAAGTTCCGATTTTTTGAAATTTAATCCCACATTAGCATTATTAATCAAAGAATAGAAATTACCATTATAGAAAATATTAATAGATTGAGAACGGGTAGCATACGAAGCTGTTAATGACATACGGTATTTGAAAGGCACGTATCCATAATCATATTTATACAATAAAGGGCCTCCTCCAAAAACAAAGCCGTTGTTTTGATCATAGGAAAATTCAGGAAGAAAAAGCCATTCATGTCCTCTGTCTTTTTGTTCTGTTTCATTATCTCCATCTTTCTTATTTACCTGGACAGAATATTCACCATAATACGTAGGTGTTATCTTTGTCGAATTTAATATAGTATTTTCATTACCCTGGTAGAATTCGGTTTGATTTTCGGAAACCGGTATTGGGATGAATGAAAACAAATATCCATTAACGACCGAGTAATCTTTAAGCTCATCGTTCCCTTCGCCGCCTATAATTCTTACTAAAGGACTTTCATCGACTTTACCGTTTATTACTGCTTTATCATCTCCGTCACCAAGATGAATCCTTATCTCATCTGTAATTTTATTATTGAATATTTTTTTAAAATAATTTTGTGAAGCTCCTTTTCTTGCTTTTCCAGATTCCTTAAATAAGGATACTTCTGTAAAATTATTATTCAAACGGTCTACCACAGCCGAATCATTTTTAGTGGTTGCATAAATATCAGCTACTTTGTTAATTAAATTATAAAAATCATCTGAAATTTCAGAAAGATTATTCCTTCGTGCGATCAAGTCTTCTTTTAATTTATCACTTTCAACAGTGATTCCAAGAGGCATTTTATTTACCGAATTGATTATAAGTGAATCGCTTAGTTTTAAATACAAATCATTTGTAACAGAATCCCAGGTATTTTTATCAATGCCGGTCAATATTTTTCTATCTAAATACCTTGCACTATAAGTTATCTTTTTGATATCCGGATAATCCCTATTAAAACTGCATAGTTGAGGTACAAGAACTACCCCGGATTTACCGAACAATCCATCTATTTTTGAAAATGCCAGAGTTCTTTCCTTTGGAACAGGTATCCAGGTAACACCATTTTCTTTTTCATTTCTTTTCCAGCACCATTTCTCAGGCCCCCTGTTCCAGTCACCTGAAAAGATATCAATTAATCTTTCTTCCAAAAATTTTTTTGAATCAACTCTTTCATCTCTTCCGCTTTCAATCTTCTTCAATAGGGAATATGTGTCAATGATGTCCGAAGAATCCATTTGATCAATGCAGCCGTTTTGATTCTTCAGAAAACCCGGTAAGCCACCAAATTCATTTTGATATTTTCCTAAACTGCTATTATCCGGAATGAAAACTAAAAGAGTACTTTTGTTTGATGAATCGATCCCGTTTACTATTGAATTCATTACAAGAGGAGCGAAAGGATTTATAATACTTATCTGATCCAATAAAGTTCTATCTGATAAATTTTCTACTACACCCTTTGGAAAAATTCTTTCAGGATCGAATTTTAATGAGCTGAACTTCCATAAATTCCCCTTTTTACTCCTGAACAAGATAGACCTTGAATCATAGCCGGATAACTTCTGAACCGGTAATAATCCTCCATAAAAATTATTTAGATTTAATATTTGAATTTTAAATGGCGTTGTCCATAATTTCCTCCAATCATTTCCCAGAAAAAATTTACGGAAACCAGAAATATTAAAATTTTTATCCGGAACAATTTCTATATATTTTTTTTCGGGATTACCTTGGGGAAAAACGGAATTGTAAAAGAGCAGAATAGTTAAAAGGAAGAGTATTTGATAAAATTTCATATGATGGATTTATTCCGATGAAACAAATTTAATGCATCGAAAAATAAATTAATAAGAAATGAAAAAGTATAATATAGCATCTTTATAAGAAATACTACTGGATTTGTAATTCCATCTTACCGGAATATCTGACCTTTACTTTCAGCAGGTTTTTATCTTTAATAAAATAAAATCCTTCGTTCGATTTTTTAAATTCATCAGGATTTTGCAGGACTGAAATATTTTTTTCATCCAGATTTACTGATTTCACCTGTTTAGTATCATAAATATCAAAGAGCAAATCTTTTAGATTATCATTATAGTTACCTGATTTATTGATGCTTATCTTAATGCTGCTGCCGGTTTTTTGTACATTCAGTTTTGTAATAGAAAATTCACCTTTTTGATAATTTGTGCTTGTTCCGTCATCGTTATAAAGCTCAAATCCTGAATTTTCATCCGGAAAAATTTTAAACTCCATCTGTGAAATATTTTTTTCTCTTACATAATTTTGTTTATCCTGAAGAGGAATTATTCCTCCTTCCCTGATAAAAAGAGGAATTTGATCCATTGGAGCTTCAACAATAATCCATCGATTACCTTCATAAACTTTTGAATTCCACCAGTTAAGCCATTTACCATCCGGTAAATACAATTTCTTAAAATTTTCATTTTCGGATACCACAGGCGCAACAAGAAGATTTTTTCCAATCATAAATTGATATTGAGCTTCATTGGAATAACACTCTTCATCATTCTGGAAATCAAGAAACATTGGGCGCATTATGGGTAAGCCGGTTTGCGAGGCATTGTAAAATTCCGTATAAAAATAAGGCAGCATTTTATATCTTAACGTAATAATATTTTTGACCCATGCCTCTACCTGTTCACCGAATGCCCAGGGCTCCTTGTCTTTTTCATTAATAATTGAATGCTGTCTGAAAAAGGGAGTGAATGCTCCAAGCTGCATCCAGCGGGTATAAATATTTGGAGTTGGCGTACCAAAGAATCCCCCGACATCGGTTCCGCAAAACGTAATTCCGCTAATGCCCATTCCCTGCGGCATAACACAAGCTAATTTCAGATGCTCTTCAGTTGCCATGTTATCACCTGTCCATACAGCAGCATATCTTTGAATACCCGAAAAGCCGGCACGCGTTAAAATGAAGGGACGGCTGTCGGGAAATTCTTTTTTAATTCCGTCAAATGTAGCTCTGGCTTCTTCCAAAGCATAAACATTATGTATTTTTTTTAGACTGGCTCCATATCCCTGATCATTAAACTGCACAATATCGGGAATAGCCTGTCCCCATGCAGACGGTTCATTCATGTCATTCCATATTCCCGAAATACCCTGTTTAAGAAGATCTGCATTTTCTTCTCCCCACCAATCCCTTGTTTCTTTCTTTGTGAAATCGGGAAAATATGCCCATGAAGGCCATACTTCACCCTGGTAGACAACACCGTCTGGATATTTGGCGAAAAGATCTTTTTCCAAACCTTCTTTAGCCGGCGGATAATTTGCTGTATCTGCTTTAACACCGGGATCAACAATACAAACGACTTTAAAACCTTCGGAATATAAATCTTTAAGCATTTTTTCCGGATCAGGAAATCTATTTTTATTCCAGGTAAATACCCTGTAGCCATTCATGTGATGGATATCAAGATAAATTACATCGCATGGAATTTCTTTATTCCGGAATGTATTAGCAAGAGTCCGTACTTCAGATTCAGGATAGTAGCTCCATTTGCTTTGCTGGTAGCCTAAAGCCCATTCGGGAGGAAGCTTCATCCGGCCTGTTAATTTTGTGTAAGATGAAATAACTGTTTTTATTTCAGGTCCGTAAATAAAATAATAATTCATCTCCCCTTTTTCTGCACCGAACCAGTAAAAACGATTGTTGCTGGCACCCATATTAAAATATGATTTATAAGTATTGTCGAAAAAGATCCCGTAGGAAGTCTTTTCAGAATCATTACCTGGCAAAGTTCTTATACCGATAAAAAACGGTATGGATTGATAAATCGGATCAGTGTCATTTGTATAACGGGGTTTATCAGAATTCCACATTACATATTGATTGCCGGTTCTATTCAAAGGACCTGTCTTTTCTCCAAGTCCATAGAATCTTTCATCTTTAAATAATGTTTTAAAGCATCTTACTTCATCACAGTCGAAGCTGACACCGAATGACTTATCATCCTGGTTTATCAGGTTCATCTGCTTATCATAAATACTTACCCTGCATGGAGATTTTGTAATTCTTGCAATTAATTTATGAGTAAATACTTCATAATAATCTTTATTCTCTTTAAAGGAATAGTCAGAAATCATTCCGTTATAAATTACAGCATAAGAAGGGGCTTTTGAAAATTCATCTTTATTAGTAAAACGGAATCGGAAGATATTATCATCAACCACATACAGATTGAAATTACAGTTTGTAAGCTGAAATTCAATCCTGTCATCATATTTTTTAAATTTAAGAACGTCTCCGGCATAAATAAATTCAGCATAAATTTTTGAACTCATAATCAATAAAAAAATTGATAGAAATAAATTTCGTTTCATCTTTATAAATTATTTTAGAATTTTTTTCTTCGGAGCAGCTTCAACAACTGCAATAGCTGTCATATTTATAATATCGTCAACAGTTGCACCGCGCTGTAAAACATGAATCGGATTTTTCATTCCCATTAATATAGGACCAATTACAGTTGCCTGTCCAATTCTTGCCATTAATTTGTATGCAATATTACCGGAATTAAGATCGGGAAAGATTAAAACATTTGCCCCGCCTTTAATATTGCAGTAAGGATATTCATTATCAATAATTTCCTGAACGACTGCAGTATCGGCCTGCATTTCTCCATCAATAATAATATCCGGTCTTTTTAATTTGACTAATTGAACTGCATTTTTAACTTTGATTGTTTCAGGATAAGGTGAACTTCCGAAATTACTGAATGAAAGCATAGCAACTTTTGGAATAATATCGAATTCCTGGACAGTATCAGCCGCTGAGATTGCAATTTCTGCAAGCTGTTCCGAGCTTGGATTTACATTAACGGTCGTATCAGCAAAGAAATATACTTTTTTCTTGGCAGCCACTATGTAGAGACCCGAAACAACATTTAACCCCTCTCTTACACCGACACACTGCAGGGCAGGTCTGATTGTGGTAGGATAATCTGTAGTTAAACCGCTAATCAATGCATCTGCATCACCAAATTTAACCATCATCGAGCCAAAATAATTCGGGTATCTCATTACTCTTTTTGCTTTAACTAATGAAACACCTTTTCTTTGACGTCTCTTGTAATAGTCTTCAGCATACATTGCCGATTTTTCACTATTTTCAGGATCCTCAATAATAAATTCCGTATGGTTGTAACCAAGCTGCTTAATCAGCTTCTTTATTTTAGATTCATTTCCAAGCAGAACGGGTTTTGCAATATTATCAGAATAACATACATGAGCAGCTCTAATAATTTTTTCTTCTTCTCCTTCCGGGAATACAACTTTTTTAGGATTTTTCTGGGCCTTATGGATCATAACTCTTATAACTTCTTTGGATAATCCTAATCTTTCCTTTAATTCTTCTTCATAGGCAACCCAGTCTTCGATATTTATTCTTGCAACCCCGGTTTTAATTGCTGCTTTAGCAACAGCAGGAGCAACATTCCATAGAACTCTCGGATCAAAAGGTTTCGGAATTATATATTCTTTACCGAATGAAAAATCCTCGCCACCATATGCATTAATAACCATTTCCGGAACTTTCTTTTTGGTTAATTCTGCAAGTGCACGAACGGCAGCCATTTTCATTTCTTCATTTATTGCAGTTGCCCGGACATCTAAAGCTCCTCTGAAGATAAATGGAAATCCCAGGACATTGTTTACCTGGTTTGGATAATCACTCCTTCCGGTAGCCATTATCAAATCATCTCTTACGGAGACTGCATCATCATAAGTAATTTCTGGATCAGGGTTTGCCATAGCAAAAACAATGGGTTTAGGCGCCATACTTTTTACCATTTCTTTACTAACTACGCCCCCGATAGAAAGCCCAACAAAAACATCTGCACCTTTCATTCCGTCTGCAAGTTTCCCGTAATCTTTTTCTGTAGCAAATTCAATTTTATATTTATTTAAATCTTTTCTTCCAATATGAATACAGCCTTTCGAATCATACATAATAATATTTTCTTTTTTCGCACCTGCACTTATATATAATTTACAGCAGGAAATTGCTGCAGCTCCGGCTCCGTTTACAACTATTTTCAAATCGGACAACTTTTTCCCTGTAACTTCGGCAGCATTTATTAATGCAGCACAGGAAATAATTGCCGTACCATGCTGATCATCATGAAATACAGGGATATTCATTGTGGCTTTTAAAGTCTGTTCAATTTCAAAACATTCCGGCGCTTTAATATCTTCAAGATTAATCCCTCCGAAAGTAGGTTCCAAAAGTTGTACAGCTCTTATAATTTCCTGGGGATCTTTACTTTTTAATTCAATGTCAAAAACATCAATATCTGCAAATCTTTTAAACAGCACTCCCTTTCCTTCCATAACCGGTTTTCCGGCTGAAGGTCCGATATCACCCAATCCTAATACAGCCGTTCCGTTTGAAATAACTGCCACTAAGTTTCCTTTTGCAGTATAACGGTAAACATCATCTTCATTTTTTGCAATTGCACGGCACGGTTCCGCAACTCCCGGTGTATATGCAAGAGATAGATCTCTCGAAGTTAAACATGGTTTTGTTGCAACCACTTCAATTTTCCCTTTTCGCCCCTGGCTATGATAATCGAGTGCTTCTACAATATGATTTTTCATCTAAGTTCTCTTTTCAAAATTTTGTTTATTAAATGATTCAAAAATAATATTAATTTTTCAATACATAAAAATAGCGATTTATTTATTAATGGGATAAATAATCAGTGATTTTATTTGATTCAATTAAATATATATTGAATCGTTTAATTGTTAAATTGCTTTATTGTTATATTGCTGCAATATTTTTCCATTTTGAATATGGAAATTACTCGAGTCCGTAAACATTGATGTTATTCGGATATTCCACTGTGTATTTAACGGGAATAATTTTTTTCTCACCCGGTTTAATTTTAATAGTCCATTCAAGCTTTTGCTCATTATCCAATTCTTCTTTATCCTTTTTAGGTTCAATCAGAATTATATTTATATCTTCATTCATGGGAATCGGGATTTGATCGTAGATATGAATTGATTCTTCGGTCGGTCTGTTGTTGATTATTTGTATTTCATAATCATAAGAAATTTGTTTACTCCCGCTTAAGAATCCTTTCGACTCCTGGTATTTATTTATCAATACTTTCTTTATTTGAATTTTATCATCAGTACCAAGTGCGAGTTCAAGAGTATCTGTAGGAACAATTGTTTTTAAAAATGTTCTGTTAATAAAATCATTATCAACAAATATATTTATTTCCCCTTCAAGTAAAGGATAATCGTTTGAATTTAATATTTTTCCCTTAAGATAAACAGCAGGTGAAATTTTCGGTATAGATGTATAGGAATATTCAACCGGCAGATTTTCAATAGCAATGGTAACTTTATGCTGGCTGTTATCACTTGGAATTGAGCTTTTAGTTTTAATTTCAAAAGAAGTTGATAATTCTTTTGCATAAACATTTGTGTATTTTACCTCTTTAATTTTATTGCTTGATAATTGCTGATTTATTGCCTTAGACTGACCAGAAGCCTGAGCTGTAATTGTGACAGCTTCCCCTGAAATTGCCCGGGCTTCAAGAGGTAATGTTAAGCTTGCTGTATTCTTCTCAATTACATTAATATTTACATTTTCGTTTCTATATCCAATATAAGATACATTTAAACCGTAATTTCCGGCTGGTGCATTAGGTATTAAAAATTTTCCATTTAAATCCGTTGCCGAGCCTATCTTAGTTCCCGACAAAAAAACATTTGCACCTACTAAAGGTTCACCCGTCGAATTATCAATAACATGTCCAGTTATAGAGCCGCTCCCTGCGGGGATTCCAAAATTCTGTTCATATGAAACTTCACCCTCTGTATTAATATGCCGGCTTATGCTACTATGTCTGATTGGAAGAGGTTTTGTATCAATAAACCACCTGTCCAGTTCAGGTAATGATTTTATAGACATAGGTTCTGCAGTAGAAAGAGTTAATGATATATCTTTCCAGTCTTCACCTGTTGATTGATGGATCATTCCAAAATAACTTAGTTCGACCTGCTTGGATTCTGAAATGAGGCGGGCATCGTATAATGGATACCAGTTAGCACTTTGAACAAGATAAGACGGGTATAATTTTATTTTTCCGTAATTATTATTCTCGATAGTAACAATTACTTCTTTATAATTTTTGGTCTTTCTACCCTGCGAAATATTTATCTCAGATTGTATAGCATTTTTCTGCTCTTCAATTTTATTTATATTATTATTTTGCTCCCTTATCCCTGTATAAATATCTCTTAGATTATCTTCAACATACTTAAGCATATCATTCCATTCTTTTATACTATTAACATGTAAAAGCATTTTTTCATTTACAAATTTAGTGGACTGTGCTTTAAGTGATTCCACAAATTCTTTTTTACTGCTGTATATTGATATTTTATCGGAGGCAATATTTTTAAGCCTGTTTAATGAATCAATCTTTTGCTCAAGTTTATTAATATTAACCTGTTGAAATTCAGACGTAAATCTTTGTTCAACTTTAACATCAAGTATTTTTATAACACCATTACCATCGGCAGAAACACGAACAGATTCATTTTGTAAATCCGCAGGTAAATCAGAAAAAATCAGAACATGCTTTCCCGAAGGAAGAGTTATCTCTGACTGTCTTGTAACTAATGCACGATTCTTAAAAATTGTTGCCGCTGCAACTTTTGAGTCAAGCTTTTCCGTTTTTTCCTGGGAAAATATTATTCCTGAAATAAGAATAAGGCAGAAGAAAAATAATTTTTTCATGGTTACCCCTTTTATAATTGTTATAGAATGATATTATTAAATTTTCTCGTGTTTAATTTGATAATATTCTCTTTAATTCACGTATATTTAGTTCTGTAGTTATTCCGTCGCGGTGCCAATGTTTTTTACAGCCGCAATAATCAAGTAAAACGCATTGTGCCGGTACATCATATCTTTTCAATTCCCATCCGCCTTCAACCAATGTTGTAACGCAGGCGGAAGCAACAACACCTCTTGCAGGACGATCCTTTTGCGGACCCCAAAGAGAAAGATCGGATGCGTGAGGAATTACATATACATCGAATCCTTGTTTTTTGCCCATTTCCCTAAGCTGGTTAACATGGCAACTGGGTAAGCAGCCTTCACATATTAATCCTTCCTTTACTCTTTTTGCTTCGCATTCATCCGGTGACCTGCTGCGCATACAACCCGGTACAAGAACCACCTTGGCATCTGTATTTTTATATTCCATTCTAAAGGCTCGATTCATTAGTTCGGCTCCAACCATATTTAAATGATATTCAAGCCTTGTACGGGTGCAGGATATCCGGTCTTCACGCCACCGATAAAAATTTCCCGACAGCTTTAAAAAACTTTCAACATTTTCTGTATACTTGCCAAGCACTTCCTTCGAACGTCTTTCAAACCAATCAGTAAATTCTTCAATAACATAAAATGTTTTATATAAATTTTCAGGACTTTCATTTCCCCAGAAAGCTCTCCACCTGATAAACCTGAGAGCCTGTTCCCTGAATTCCCCTGTGGCTTCAAACCATTTACATACATGATCAATCTGTTCCAGCTTTGGAATTGCGGCTTTCCTGTCATCAACGTCCGGCAGAAGGTAAAGCGTAAACAAGAATCCCCTGGCATAGTCAATTAATGGCTTTATTTTCTGATGCTTCTTACGCCATTCAGACATTCTGGTAAGTGTAATAAACGGAGCATATTTAATATTTAAAGCTTTTTTCGCATATGAACGCCAAAGGATGCCGAAACTTAAAAGCTCAAGAATATATTCCTCAATTTCTCTTATCTCTTCAAGTTTATATTCACGAAGGTATTCTATAAACTCAATGACAATGGGCTTGAGAGAATTTTCAGCATGGATTAATACTTCATCTGTAAAATCACGGACTTCCTTATAATATTCTTCAGAATTATTATTACCTCGTTTTATCGAATAAGTAATTGTTTCCATGACTTAAATATATTTTTGTTTTATAATATAATTTTACTGCATCCCCGGCAAACGGCGTAAATAAACCAATCGCAGTCCCCAATCCTTTTCATCAGGAAAATCCGGTAATTGTATAATTCCTATTTTGTCTGCTGTTACAGTACCACTGCCGGCATCCCGCCATGTTCCATTTCTCGGATTAAACCATTGAGCTCCGTACAAACTGTTCAGCCGAGCTCCTCTTATTTGGGATTTCTTACAGCCTTTTTCAAAATAAGCAAGAAATATATTCTTATCGTTTGTTCGTGCGCAGTATGCCCATCCCTGATAGCTCAGTATATCCTGACTTTTATTTGGTGATACAAGATCAGCCATTGGTACAAGCTCCCGGTATCGATTTCCAATAGAGAAAGCAAAATTATTCAGATATTGTACCTGTGCACCCGAAGTCCACTGGAACGCTTCCCACATATGTACAGGTGCGGAAGGTTCTATATCTGCACCCCAGATCCCCTCAGCACCGTAAACAAATCCGGCAAACCCGCCTGATAAAAAACTGCCGTAAACACCTGATCTTACGAATTCGTTATCCAGTTCGGTTCCTCCTTTCGCACCGCGTGTATAATTAGCCGATCCGGGACCCCTGGCATCTCTATAACCGGCATAATATGGTTCACCGTTTAAAGCAGGTTTCGGATCTTTCAGATTAAATATTTCAGTTAAATACCAGTAATTATTATGCTCACGCATGTTGCCGGTTTGATGCAGAGTAACCCATGAATTATCCCCCCAGTTTTCTAGTGTAGAGGGATTTGCATTTGCTGAAAGGAGTGTGCCGAAAGGCGGCGGTCCGTACTTTTTCTCCACTTCATGAATTGCACTAATATAATCTTCCGGGCTTACAGTTTCATCAATTATATCCAGATGAATCGGGCTTAATACTACATTATTTGCCTGGTAACGCGACCAGACATATTGTATAAAACGCGCATATGAATCAGGCCAGCCGTAATATTTATACCAGCAAAGTCCTGCATCACGGCGGGAAACTTCAATAAAAGGAACAAATCCATTTGCATTGAGATAATCAATTTTTCTGTCAATATATTTAAAATAAGCCGGGTTAATACTATCAACATTAGGAAATACCTGCTCATATCCGGGAACTTTCCCTGGAAAGAAGAAAGGTCTTCCGCCTTCATTATCCATATTTTTTGCACTGCCCGTACCAAATTCCAGCCATGCGGAACGAACAGTTGTTTTAGCAGAATCATTCATAACCAGATGCCATGACCCGCCGTCTGTCATCCAGTTAGGAAAAGCTGCAATCATATTTACCCAGTTATATCCCTGCGCTTTCCGATAACGAACATAATCTTTAAATCCGGCATCGGGTCCGATTGGACGTTCTTTATCATCATCATCCCAGCGAAACCGGTTAGTTCCAAGAGAATACCAAGTATCACCAATTATGAGATAAGGGGTTTCATCAGCATATTCCAGTGCATGATGATTTGGAGTAGAACGAATAAAACCGTGTCTTAAAGGGTTTTCATTTTTTTCTGTCTCTGTCCATTCAATAGCATTAAATGATCCGGTCTCCCCTGATAATCCTGTATCTTCAGGAGTTGAGCCGCTTTTCCATGACCATTTCCCCGGCTTTATTGCTGCAAATCTTACATGATATGTTTGTCCTCCGTCCCAAAAACCATAAATTCTTTTATTGAAGTCAGGTCCAACCAGATCAATCCAGACAGTAACTTCCTTATAAGGATTATTATAATGTTTAGCTGCTGTAAAAGTAATTTCCTGCTTTTCCCATATATGTAAATCTTTCGCAAATACTGACAATGTAAAGTTTAAGAACAGAATCAGAATTGAAAATTTTAATAATGATTTCATTAAGTTCCTTTAAGATTATTATTAAAATATTTATTTTGAAAATGGTTCATGCAGTACTGTAACAATTGAATAAGGTTCAATTTTCCCATTTTTTTCCAGCACACCAGGTAAAATAAAAATCTGCCCCTATCAAAGCAACATATTAATTATATTTTTACAAAAACTTAATAATTAATAAAAAAAGCAGTGTCGAAACACTGCTTTTTTTTCGGGGGTTATTTTTGCGTCATCATTTATCTTCTTCTCTCGCGGCTACCGTTGGTTGCATTACTATTTCTTTCATTCCCTGTGGAACGTTTTTCAACTTTCTGCTGAGGAGCACTTTCTCTTTTCACCTCATTACTCCTTTCAATCCTTTGCGGAGTATAATTAGGCCTGGTTTCCCTTGTTGTTTCTTTATTATTTTGTATTCCATTTACAGTTCTTCTATCAATCCCATTATTGCCAGGCTGTGTGACCGGAGGATTTGTTTCTCTTTGAACATTTCTGTTTTGTGTTCCATTATCTCTTCCTATAACTCTCGGAACTGATTCTTTCGTAACACTTCTGTTTTCATTATTCCTGTTAATCGTTTCTTCCCTGTTTATATCCCGGCTTCTTCCAATATCCATTCTTGAAGTTTCAAGAGTTGAATTTCTTTCAGCTTTCCTAATTTGAATACTTCTTGTATCTCCTCTCGAAATTTCATCTCTTGATCCTATAAAACTTCTGACTTCATTCCTGCTGCCATTCGAATTTCTAAGCTCCGAAGGATTTGAGACTGCTCTTATCTGCCGGGTCTGAATGTTCTGACCGCTTCTTCTTCTTACAACATCAATATCAACACCACGATTAACAACTCTGCCGTCCTGGAACCCGTAATTTGTTCTGTATTTGGTACTGGAGAAAAAGTTATTGACATATGTATGGCCGATATAGTAATTAGAAATATGCGGATTGCAGAAATGATTATACCTTACAAAATGCCAATGCGAATATGGAGTAATAAAGTTTATGCTGAAATGTATTCCCATGCTTATTGAGAAGTTAGCATAAGGAGGCAGCGGTGCCCAGCCGATATAATCGTTATCGTAACGCCATTCAACCCATGCAGGAGCCCATTGGTCGTCAGGAACCCATATCCAGCCATAATAATCATCATAATACCAGCGGCCATAATGATAAGTTATCCATCCAAAAGGTTCATAGGAATCCCAGTACCAGCCATCATTAGTCCATATCCATTGACCATCCTGATAAGGCGACCAGTCTCTCTGCATAATGTTCGGTCTCCATACATTAACTCCATAATTTAATTCAATCCAGCTTCCATAAGGAGCTAAATTGGTATAGAAGAATCCAAATCGTCCCGGTACCTGTGCATTTATATTTACTTGAAAAGCTAAACCGGCGACTAAAAAAACTGCAATTAAAAATATCTTTTTCATGATAAACCTCGTGTACTTTATTTATTATTGCTCAATGAATATGCCATGCAGAAGTTCCCGTTTTTCTTAGATTATTTAGATATTTTTATGATTTTATGTACAATTTATTGAACAGTTATTCATTTATTTATACATCAATGTTTAACTTTTCGATCTTTCCAGGTGAAATTTCCAAATAATCCGGCTATACCCGAAAGTAATATATAAGGGATCTGGAAAAGTTCGGCTAACAGGAAATAACGAAGTTTCAGCCCCGGAAATAAAATTTTATTTCCCATTTTTAAAATCAGAAATTCAAGCAGAAATTTTATAAAAAGGCTCACAGAAAGAAGAAAGAAGAATATTTTTGAGAAAAGAAAGCCTGACAAAAGCTGGATGATTAAACTCAGATAAAAAAGGAAGATTAATATTAGGTCAATAATTATTTTTTTATCATTATAGTAAATGCTCTTGCTTGCCCATCGTTTCCTTTGCTGATAAAATTGCATTATTGATTCAGCTGATTTTGTTTTTACTACAGCATCCTTATTAAGACAAAATTTTACTCCATACTTTCCATCTTTATGAATTTTCTGCATTAAAAAACCATCATCACCTGAGGAAATTTGAAGATGATCCTGGAAACCATTTAAGCTTTCAAAAATATTTTTTCTATATGCGATATTTGCGGCATTACAAATAACCGGCCGATTCATTTCGATTAAACCTGCACCAGTTAAAACTAGACCCGCAAATTCAATCTGCTGGAGTTCAGCAAAAATACTTTTATCATCAATAAATTCAACAGGACCGGAAATGAAGCCGGTTTTGTTATCTAATGCACTTAATAAATTCACTAACCAATCAGGTGAAGCGAAGGAATCGGCATCTGTTGTAACAATTATTTCACCTCTAGAATTTTCAATTCCAAAATTGACAGCTCTTTTTTTCCTGGCAGTCTCTCCCGGATTTTCCGGCAGAGAAAAGACTTTTATATTCTCATTCTTTATTGACGACTTAAGAATTTCTAATGAATTATCGGTTGAAGAATCATCAACATAAATAACTTCGAATTGCTTTTGGGGATAATTCTGTGATTCGATACTTTTAAGATTTAACAAAATATTGTCTTCTTCGTTTCTAAACGGAATTATAATTGATATAAATTCAGATACAGGATCTTTCTTATGGACAGGTTTTAATTTTATCAAACCTATCACAATAGAAATAAGAAAATAGCCGTAGTAAAATGATAAGATTAAAAAAACAAGAATAAAAAGATTAATCATTATTCTTCTTATAGAGTAAAATCATTCCGATTAATGAAGGAAAAAGTAAATTAATCAGAAATAAGAAAAACGATGCATCAAATGCTGTTGAAGCTGCAACACCACTTTTATTATAAAAATATATAGATATCCCTTCCCTGATCCCCAGATCACCAAGCGAAACCTGGGGTATAATTGATTTTCCAAACATTATCAAACTGCCGTTCCATAAATATTCGAACAAATGGAAATTATGAGCAAATGCAGCTACTAAAACTGCAAATTGTAATAAAAAACAAAAATAAAAAGATACGGAAATAAAAATCATCCTTTTGATAAATTTGAAATTTAATTTTGTGAGCTGTTCAAGGTTTAAAAATATTTTCTCAAATTTTCTATTCTGTTTGATTGAAGCGGGAATATAATTTAGGATTTTCCCCTTTATAAATAGGGATAAAAAAGCCAAAAGAAAAATTACTACAAGGAAAAAAGCAGGAATTGTAATATATAACCGGACCAGATGGTTATAATTCAAAAATAAAATAAAAGATATTCCTCCGAAAAAAGATACAATGATGAGAGGAAATAGCTTGTCTATAAAAGTTGCTGTTGCGACCTGAAGAATTGATTTCTCTTTTATTGCTAAGCCACGGCTGAAATATTCTCCTATTCTTGCCGGTGTAAAAATTCCTGCCGCAAATCCGTGGAAAAGAGAAATAAAAATCTTTTTTTTCGAACGAACATTTAAATAATTATGGCAGACGGTTTCCCACTTTAAATACTGGAAGTAAAGATTTAAGAAGCTTAAAAAAAAAGCCAGTATTATTAGATAATAATCAGCCGAGTAAAATGCGGATAATATTTCTTTCGGTTTTATTTTATTGATGATAAAAAGAATTAATCCGGCGGCGATAATGATTTTTATAAAGGAATACAGCAGCTGTTTTTTATTGAAAGGGATTTCCTTTGCAGGAATATTTTTGACTAATTCATTATCCATATCCCTATTGTTCGATTTTCATTATATTGATTCTTAATCCTTCAGTACAGTTGTTGCACATACCATTCCCTTTCCTATTAATTAAAATGCTTTTCCTGAAATTCTGATATGCATCCGACCTCCAGATTTGTTTAAGCTGGTTATCAGGTAAACCATTTAATTTCCCTAATTCAAAGTTTGCATCTTTATCAAAGCAGCAGGGTACAACACGCCCGTCCCAGGTTATAACAGAGGTTCTCCACAAAGCAAAACAATGATTTTTCAGCTTACTTTTAATCTGATATTTACCTTTATCAATATTGTATCTCTTATATTTATTCTTTGAAGGAAGAAAATGTAAAGCGTTTTCATAAGAAGATACCTGCATTGTTTTAAATACGACTTTATCAACTCCCGCATCATTACCGTATTTTATTACATCATCAAGCTGATGTTCATTCTGCTTCATTACAATGAATTGAAATTCAACGAACGGATTTTTTTTGCCAAGTTCTTTTTTCCGCCTTGTCAGTAATTTTAAACCTTCGTCAGCTTGTTTAAAAGTTCCGCCAACCCTGTAATTCCGGTAACTCTCTTCGTCTAATCCGTCAATTGAAAAAATAAGCTTGTCGGGAGCATTCTCTAAAACAGAATCAACGTTTTTCTCATTTATAAAATGTCCGTTTGTACTTATGGAAACATAAATATTGTTTTCGCGTGCATATTTTATCATTAAAGGAAGCTCCTTATTTATAAACGGTTCTCCCTGGAAAAACAGCTGGATATAAAACCCGGCCCTTTTTATCTGGTTAATTATTTTTTTAAAGTCATCTAATTTTTGCAGCCCCAATGAACGGGTTAATGTGCCTAAACCGGACGGACATTCCGGGCATTTTAGGTTGCAGTGATTTGTCGGTTCAATTGAATATGAAACCGGCATTCCCCAGACTACCGGTCTTCTCAATATTTTTGAGATACTGAACGAAGCAATAATTTTCAGGATATTTACCGTTCTGTTTATAGTTAAATATTTTAATAAATTAATTTCCAAATAATCTCTATTTCGGTTATAATTTCTATTAGATATATGTCCCGTAAATATTGTGATTAAGGCCTTTTAATCGCAATTTATTAATTATAAGGACCAAATTTTCAATTTGTTAAGCAATACATATTTTCTTAGTTTGCAACATAATATTTTAAAGTTGTAGGAGCAAAATGTTTATCAATTTTAATGAGATTCCATCCAATCAAAAAATATTTTTAGACTACCTTTATGATCCTCAAAAAGTAAGCAGTTTTTATGATTTTAACTTCAACAACAAAGAAGAATATATAAACAAAATTAAAGCCATTAAAGAATCAAGAACCAGGCAGATGCCTGATCGTTCAAAGCTTTTTTCAATTATAAGCAATCAATACAGCAGTCTCAGCAGTTCTGAACTGACTTCAAAAAATATTGCACTGCTAAAAGATGAAAAGACCCTGGCAGTTGTTACCGGTCAGCAATTGGGTATAGCAGGCGGCCCGCTTTATACCTTTTATAAAATAATGACCGCAATCAAGCTGAGCAATTATTTATCTGAAAGATATGACGAATATAAATTTGTTCCTATATTCTGGCTTGAAGGAGATGACCATGATTTTAATGAAGTTAGAAGCATCAATGTAATCGATGAAAATAATGAATTATCTAATATCAGATATGATGACGGAGTTGATGATGAAGAGGACAGAGGAAGTGTCGGCCAAATTAAATTATCCGATGCAGTAAATTCATTTTTTGAACAGCTCGATAATAAATTAAGAGACACAGAATTTAAAGGAGATATACTAAATAAATTAAAAGGTTTTTACAGCCCGGGGAAATCATTTAAAAATGCTTTTAAAAGATTAATCTTCTGGCTGTTTGATGAATATGGCTTAATTATTTTTGATCCTCAGGATAAAGAGTTTAAAGCTCTTTTAAAGCCGGTATTTAAAAAGAAATTAATGATTTCAGACTGCATACTGAAAAATTAGTAAGTGTCTCCGCCGGACTTGAAGAATCTTATCATGCTCAGGTAAAAGTTCACCCGGTAAATTTATTTTTTAGTAATGATGAAGGAAGGTTTTTAATTGAACCTGTAGAAAATGAATTCAGATTAAAAAGAAAAAGGAAGAAATTTACTCATGAAGAAATAATAGAAGAGATTGAAACCTCACCTGAAAATTTCAGCCCGAATGTGCTTTTAAGACCAATCTGCCAGGATTTCATTTTACCAACCGCATTTTATGTCGCTGGGCCGAGCGAGATTGCTTACTTTGCCCAGGTTACTCCCCTTTATAAAATATTTGAGATTGAATCACCTGTTATTTATCCGCGTGCATCTTTGTCAATTATAGAAAAAAACATAGACGCTGTTCTTAAGAAATATGAACTTGAAGTTCCGGATATCTTTACCGAACCGGAAAAGTTAAAGACTAGAATAGTTGAGTCGGTTTCAAAAGTTACTCTCGATGAGATATTCAGGAATTCTTCAAATAAAATTGAAGTTGCCCTGGATCAGCTTAAAGAAAAGCTTTTTGAATTCGATAAAACAATTAGCGATGCCAGCACAAAATACAAACAGAAAATATTTAATGACCTCGAAAATTTAAAGGGAAAGCATTAGAAGCACAAAAGAAAAAGCATGAAATAACATTAAGACAAATTGATAAAGCAATTAACTCTTTATATCCAAACAATAATTTGCAGGAAAGAGAATTAAATTTTATTTATTTTGCTAATAAATACGGCCTGGATATTCTTAAACATATAATTAATGAACTTGAAATAAATAAGTTTAAACACCAGGCAATTGTTTTGTAATCTTTTTGTTCGTAGAACTAACGCACCGGTACCATATTGAAATTGTTTAAAACAGGCGGAATTTTACTCTTCCTTTTAGTTTCATTTTCTGTTACTAATCAGGCACAGACTGATGAAGTTACACTTGCCGGTTTTGTTAGGGATTCTGTAAGCGGTGAGACACTCATCGGGACAAATATTTTACTTTATAAAGATAGTATAACTGCAAGCAAGGCACCTTTCCGTGGTGTTGCTACAAATAATTACGGATTTTATGCAATCCCTAAACTTACTAAGGGAAGATATTATTTAATTGCAAGAAACATTAGTTATAAAATATCTGTACAGGAAATAAATATCTCCATATCAAACGGGAGAGTACAGAATGATATTAACATGATACCAGAAAATATAAAATTAAAGGAGGTAATTGTTGAAGGGAAAAAGAAACCGGAAGTAAACGCAAGCACAATTGATTTAAATACTGATATAATTAAGCAGTTACCATCATTAAGTGGTGAAGTAGATCTATTTAAAATACTGCAGACACTGCCGGGTGTTAAAGCCGGCAGCGAAATATCAAGCGGCCTGTATATAAGAGGCGGCTCACCGGATCAGAATCTAACCCTGCTGGATGGAGTGATAATCTACAATCCTTCACACCTGGGAAATTTCTCCAGCACATTTAACTCCGATGCAATTCAGAGCGTCAGACTGATTAAAGGAGCTTTCCCGGCAGAATACGGGGCAAGGCTTTCAAGCGTTCTCGATATTAAGCTGCGTTCTGGAACAAAAGAAAGAGATAAAGGAAAGATTGGCCTTGGACTGGTTAATTCACATTTTACTCTTGAAGGACCGCTTGGCTCCAAAGCTACTTATTTAATTTCCGGCAGAAAAATGTACTATGATTTAATACAGAAAAAATTTCTGCACAGCAGTCTGATTCCGCAATATAATTTCTACGATTTAAACACCAAGTTTACCATAACAAGCTCAGAATCAAATATATACACACTAGGTGGCCTATATAGTAATGATAACCTTTATAATCCTGCAAACAGCAACGGGATAGATTATAATATTCAGTGGAAAAATGCTATGGCTAATTTCACCTGGCTTCACATTAATTCCAAGTCCTTATTCATTACAACTTCATTCAGTTATATTGATTATGAATTCGAATCTAATTTACAGGATAATACTTCGAATGCTTCGGCAAATAATTACTATGCTCTTTCAAAGCTCAGGGATTTATATGTAAAAACAAATGCCGAAATTTACTGGACAAAGAATAATATATTTAAAACGGGTTATGAAATTGCTTCACACAATTATTATTTAATCTACAGTGATTTTTATGATCCATTATTAGTGCCCTCTTTAAGCTCTTTGCCGGATATTAATTCACTGGAAGCTGCAATCTTTTTCCAGAATGAAGGTAAAATAACTGACTGGCTGGAAACCAATTTTGGTGTAAGAGGATATTATTTCAAATCGAAAAAATATTTTAGTGCCGAACCGCGTCTGTCTGCCAAATTTATTTTAAGTGATAATTTTTCAATAAATGCTGCTTATGCAATTGCACATCAGTTTTTACATTTAATTGTAAGGAATGATATATCTTTGCCTACTGACTTATGGTACCCTTCTTCGGATAAAGTAAATCCGAGCAAATCAACTCAATATGTGATTGGAGCTCAGTATAATTTATTTGATAAACAATATATCTTTTCTGTCGAAGGCTATTATAAGGATATGAAAGATCTTTATGAGTTCAAAAATTCTCCCGTCTTTAAAACCGGTGCATCAATTGCAGAGAACCTTACACAGGGTGAAGGTGAAGCTTACGGAATTGAATTCTTTGCAAATAAAACAGAAGGTAATTTTACCGGCTGGATAGGTTATACCCTTTCATGGACAAAAAGAAAATTCAGCGAACTGAATAACGGTAAGGTTTTTTACCCGCGTTATGACAGGAGACATGATATATCTGTTGTTTTTACTTATAAATTTAATGATAACTGGAATGCAGGGTTAACTTGGACATATGCCACCGGGCAGGGCTACACAATTCCAAATTCACAATACCAGTTTCAGACTATCGGGCTGCAGGATTTAACAAATGTTCAGTTTAATTTTACCGGGAGAAATGCATACAGGCTGGCTCCTTATCATAGACTCGATTTAAATGTTTCTTATAAGTTTGACTGGCTGAATTTTCATATGGAAACTTATCTCAGCTTGCTAAATGTTTATAACAGGCATAATCCGTTTGCATTTTATCCTACAGTAGAACAAGGTGCAAATTCAACACAAATAACCCGGTTTAATCAAATCTCTTTGTTCCCTTTTATCCCGGCTTTCGGAATTAATATGGAGTTTTAGAAATTACTTGAAATTTTATTTTTTAATATTGTCTGCTGTATCATTGATTCTTATTTCCGGATGTGAAAATGTTGATATAATAAGTCCTGATGTAAGCTACCAGGAGTATATTGTTGTCCGGGGAGAATTAAAAGCCTACTCTCCTTTTGAAGGTGTAACTTTTACAAAAACTCTCCCGCTTGAAGAAAGTTATGATATTAAAAAAGCTGAATTAAAAAATGTAACCTCATACCTTAGAGTTAACGGGAACAGGATTATTACCTTACGTTATCTTAAAAATGGTTTATATGCACCCCTGGATACTATTTTGATCGAACCCGGCTCTACTTATGAACTATTTGCGCAGTATAATAATACAGCAATATACAGCATAACCAAGGTACCGCAGCAGCCCAGGATTACATCTGCTTCGCTTTTAGATAACAGATTTATAGAAGTAACAGTTTTACCGAACGCAAATGAAGTGTATGGTGCAGGATGGGAAATTTACAATTCAGCTACAAACAATTTGTATGATGAATCAACGGATTTTCAAACCATTTTTCAGCCGCAGCCAAATGATTTGGGATCTGCCTTTGCCGTAGATACAAAAGATTTGCCTGAAAATTATACTTCCGGCGGATATAATAATCTTTTATATGCAGAAGTTTATGCTTTTGATTCCCCTTATTTTAATTATTTTAAATCAAAAAATAATAACCAGCCTTCGGATAACATTTTCGCGCAGGGCGGGGATCAGGTTTCATGGAATGTCTATGGAGATCATGTAATCGGTTTATTTATCGGAGTCGCTATTGTTAAATATATTAAAGCCAATTAGATATTAGATAAATGATGTTAAGAGATGAAAGATAGAAGCAAATTTTTTCTGATTATGATTGTTGCGGCTAATATATTCATACTTCAAAGCTGTTTAAAGGACGATATAACTAAGACCGTAATTCCTTCTTTATCTAATAATGCTTTACTTCTTAGTTATATTGAAACTAACGGAAACTATATAAATTCAAATGAAATGCCTTCAATAGTGGATGTTGATGAATTATATAATAATTTGAATAAATATCTTATTATTGATGTACGGACGATGGAAGAATATTCAACCGGTCATATTCCAGGTGCAATTAATGTTCAAAACGATTCGTTAATTGATTTCCTTAATTCAAAGGCGGATACTATTCAATACCCTAAAATAATTATTGTTAGTTCTACAGGACAATCATCTGCATACTTTACATCTCTGCTGCGTATTTACGGGCTCAATAATGTGTATTCATTAAATTTCGGGATGGCATTGTGGAACAGAGTTTTCTCCGGTACCTGGATTGAGCACGCCAAGGATCAAGAAATTGCACATCATCTAGCTGGTTCAAAGCCTTATCCAAGCAATCCTAATATGAAATTGCCTGATATACAAATCGATCTTCAAGATAGAAGCATAAAAGATAAAATAAAAAATCGAATTGCAAATATTATTAAAGATGGATTTGATTCTCAAGCTCTCGTGATTCTTTCTCTGCCTGATACTACTTTAGATAATGGCAGGCAAATAATAAATTTTTATTTTAGCAGTGAACCTATTTCTGATTTCTATACTATTAACATCACACCTCCCCAACCATCAGGTTCTTTACCAGGGTCATATTTTTATGAAATTAAAGATTTTAAAAGCAGCTCCAACATTCAAACTATTCCGCCGGATAAAAAGATAGTTATTTATTCTGTTTCAGGTCAGATAAGTGCATTTGTAACGGCTTACCTTCGAGTTCTCGGATATAATGCAAAATCCCTTTTATATGGTGAAAATGGATATATTAATTCATGGATGACATCAGCTCCTGAAATATTAATTATATTTAAACCATATGTATTTCTTACAGAAGGTATTAGGAATTATCCATACGTAACAGGATTATCTCCAAAATAATTTATTTTAAAAATGAATAATAATTTCAACAGCTTTCTGGTTTTAATCGTTTCCATAATAATATTCATTATACCAGGCTGCCTGAAAGATGATATTAATCCTGTACAGAGCATTTCATTGTCAAATAATGCTTTGCTGCTTAATTACCTGGAAACTAACGGAAATTATATAAATTCACAGGAGATGCCCTCAATAGCTGACGTTGATGAAGTTTATAATAATCTTGAAAATTATTTAATTGTTGATGTTCGTTCAAAAGAAGATTATTCTTCAGGGCATATCTCAGGAGCAATTAATGTGCAGAATGATTCTCTCGTTCAGTACTTAAATTCAAAAAGCAACATATCGCAATTTCCGAAGATTATAATTGTAAGCAGTGACGGACAAGCTTCCGCTTATTATACATCTCTTTTGAGAATTTACGGGTACAATAATGTGTACTCATTAAATTTCGGTATGGCATTATGGAATAATACATTTTCAAATATCTGGGTTGAACACACAAAGGATCACATAATCCAGTACCATCTGACCGGGGATCGTTTATTTCCAGGTGATCCTAATATGAAACTGCCGGATATTCAAATTGATATTCAAAATGGGAAAAGACAGGAAAATATAAAGAGCTTAATTACCGAAATTATTAAGGAAGGATTTAATTCACAGGTTTATGTAAATCTTTCACCCCCGGATACACAAATAATTAATGGTCAGGATAGTATTAAATTCTTCTTTGATAATGAAGAGATTTCTGATTTTTATATAATTAGTTTTGGTTCTACAAGGTTATATTATCCCTTAATACTTTTCCCTTTTCCATCGGGACATATACCCGGAGCATTCCTATATGCCAGCAGGGATTTGCAAAGTTCAACTTCCCTGCAGGCACTTCCTCCCGATAAAAAGATTGTCATATATTCTGTTTCGGGACAATTAAGTGCATTTGTAGCTGCATACCTGCGCCTTCTTGGTTATGATGCTAAATCACTTCTCTTTGGTGCAAATGATTATGCTTATAGCCGTTTAGTATATGACAAAGATTTTTTCTCGCCTTATGTTTTTATAACAAATGATATTAGAAATTATCCTTATGTGACCGGTTCCTCTCCAAAATGAAATACTGGTTTTTTACTTCAAAAATGATTTGAATTTTCTTTATTAATTTTATACTTTAATACCCGACAATTTTAGTCTTATTTTATGTTAAAGTTATCAAAAAAGACAGAATATGCATTAATGGCTGTAAAATATATAGCCTTAAAACCCGAGAATAGTTGTGTAACAGCAAAAGAAATATCATCAGGATATAATATCCCATATGAACTTTTAGCAAAGATTCTGCAGAAATTAACAAAAAAAAATATTATTATTTCCTACCAGGGAATTAAAGGCGGTTATTCCCTGATAAAAAATGCCGATGAAATATCATTAATCGATGTAATTTCTGCAGTTGAAAAGATACAAATTACGAATTGTATGAAAGAAAACGGTTCCATAAAAGATTGTGCTCGTTTTGACTGCTGTCAGATCAGAAATCCTTTATCAAAAGTTCAGCAGGAAGTAGAAAAAGTTTTTAAAGAAACAACAATAAGTCAAATATTATAATTAGTAATAGATGAAATTACCAATTTACCTGGATAATCATTCAACTACACCGGTTGATCCGCAAGTTTTTGAAGCAATGAAGCCGTACTTCTTTGAAAAGTTTGGAAATGCTTCAAGCAAAAATCATTCATTCGGCTGGGAAGCTGAAAGTGGCGTAAAAAAATCCAGGAAAATAATCGCTGAATCGATAAATGCTTCTCCCGGTGAAATATATTTCACAAGCGGTGCAACCGAATCAATTAACCTTGCTCATTTTGGAACTGCGCAATCATATTATTCAAAAGGAAAACATATTATTACTTCTTCGATTGAGCATAGTGCAGTTTTAGACTCTCTCAAAGTTCTGGAAAGTAAAGGATTTGAAATTACCTGTTTGCCTGTCAATAAAGATGGCTTTATAGATCTGGAAGAATTTGAGAAGTCAGTAAAAGCCGGGACAATTTTAGTTTCTATAATGACTGCCAACAATGAAATAGGAACAATTAACAATATTAGAGCAATTGGTGAAATTTGCAAAAAAAGAAATGTATTATTTCATACCGATGCATCACAGGCAATCGGGAAAATTCCTTTTGATGTGGTATTGAACAATGTTGATATGGTTTCGTTTTCAGCGCATAAAATTTATGGGCCGAAAGGAATCGGAGCTTTGTATCTGAAAAATAAATCTCACAGGATCAATTTAACACCGCAAATTTTCGGCGGAGGACATGAGAATAATCTGCGTCCCGGAACTTTAAATGTACCTGGAATTATCGGCTTTGCAAAAGCTGTACAAATATGTTCAAATACAATTGAAGAGGAATCTAAAAAGATTTCAAGATTAAGAGATAAGCTCTATTTTGGTTTGGTAAATCATTTTGATGAAATATATTTAAACGGTTCTTTTGAAAGCAGGCTGCCCGGTAATTTAAATTTAAGTTTCAGGTATATTAAAGCTGAAACTCTGATGATGAATATTAGACAAATTGCCGTTTCATCGGGATCGGCATGCTCATCTGCTGCATTAAAACCCAGTCATGTATTAAAGGCAATTGGTCTTTCGGATGAACTTTCCACATCTTCAGTCAGATTTGGATTAGGCCGCTTTAATACCGAAGAAGAGATTGATTATGCGTTAAATATAATTATAGATGCAGTAACACATCTAAGAAAAAATTCACCCGAACTATTATTAAAAAATGAATATCAGGTTAAATAATATGAAAAAAGAAATTTTAAATGAACAGTTTGAACAGATCAAAAATGATCCGGTAATTTTTCTGAACTATCTAAAAGCAAACTATCCGCTATTCCACAATTCAAATTTCTTTTTTAGGGATCTTCAGTACGGTCTCAGAAAATTCCTGGAAAAGAAAGGTATTGTTGTTTCATATCCCGGATCTGAAGAGCTTACAAAAAAGCTTGCTGTCTATTTGGAAGAAAAAGAAATTCTGGTTAAAATAAGCAGCTCCACTTGGAGAGTAAGTTATCCTGAATTTGTGACGCAGGTACCAGGAGATCCACTATAATATTTTATTATACTTAAATTTGATCAATAAGTTTGACAATAAAAGATAATTTCAATAACTAAAACAAAGTTGAGGATAAAAAATGGCAGACGTTCAATATGAACAAGAAATAAAAATAACCCCCAAAGCTGTTACCGAAGTAAAAAGGATAAGAGAAGAAAATAATATCCCCGGAAATTTCGGATTAAGAGTTGGTGTTAAAGGCGGCGGCTGTTCAGGGTTAAAATATTCACTTGGATTCGATGGTGAGCAAAAAGAAGGTGATATGGTTATTGAGCAGGAAGGGATCAAGCTTTTTGTTGACGGAAAAAGTCTGTTTTATCTGACAGGGACAGAACTGGATTTTACTGATGGTTTAAATGGAAAAGGATTTGTGTTTAACAATCCTAACGCAGTAAAATCATGCGGGTGCGGAGAATCTTTTAGTGTATAAACGATAACCGGTTTACTTTAATTCAAGAAAAACAGGTTAACTGTTTTAAATATTTAATTAACTAAAAATCAATATAATACAGGAGAAAATAAATGGGAAAATTTGAATTGCCTTCATTACCTTATGATTATGATGCGCTTGAACCAAGCATTGACAAGCAGACAATGGAAATTCACCACACAAAACATCATGGCGGATATGTATCAAAGTTAAATGCAGCTGTCGAAGGAACAGAATTAGCTGACAAATCTATTGAAGATATTTTAAAAAATGTTTCAAAACATTCTGCTGCAGTAAGGAATAACGGCGGCGGGCATTATAACCATTCGTTATTCTGGACTATAATGAAGAAAGGCGGCGGCGGAAACCCTTCAGGCGATTTAGCAAATGCGATCAATTCTTCATTTGGTTCTTTCGAACAATTTAAAAAACAATTCAGCGATGCTGCCGGTACAAGATTCGGTTCAGGATGGGCGTGGCTGATCTCAAGCAGCGGTAAACTTGAAATTACCTCTACTCCTAACCAGGATAATCCTTTGATGGATGTTGCAGAGAAAAAAGGGAAACCGGTTATGGGTCTTGATGTGTGGGAGCATGCTTATTATCTGAAGTATCAGAACAGAAGACCGGAATATATAGAGAACTGGTGGAAAGTAGTGAACTGGGATGCTGTAGCTGAAAGATATAAAAACTTAAAATAAAATAGTTAATTTTAAAGCCCGTTTCTAAGCGGGCTTTTTTAATCTAATTTTTGAATGCTTTGTCCGAGATATCTTTCCTGTAGTAAATCCCCTTATAATTTATCTTACTTAATGCTTCATAACTCTTTTGTTTGGCATATCTTAGATCATTATTTTTAATTAAGGAAGTAACCCCCAGAACTCTACCTCCATTGGTTAAAATTCTTCCGTTGTCTTCCTTTGTTCCCGCATGAAAAATAATAATGTCATTACTGACATTATCCAGACCCGCGATCTCAAATCCTTTTTCATACTTTTCAGGATAACCTTTGGAAGCAGCCACCACGCAAACCGATGATCCCCCGGAATAGTGTACAGAATCTTTATTAAGATTACCAATTGCTGCAGAATACAATAATTCGAGAAAATCTCCTTCCAGTAACGGCAATACAGCCTGAGTTTCTGGATCTCCAAAGCGGCAATTAAATTCTACCACTTTCGGAATCCCTTCATTTATCATTAATCCGCAGTACAGGCATCCGTTGAACTTCTTACCTTCTTTATTCATAGCGCTCAAAACAGGAGATATAATTTCATTCTCAATCCTATCCAGAATCTCTTTAGTTATCAGTGGCGCAGGTGAATATGCTCCCATTCCTCCTGTATTTTTCCCGGTATCATTATCCCCTATTCTTTTATGATCCTGTGAAGATGGCAGACAAAGAAATTTATCACCGTCGGTAATAGCAAAAATTGATGCTTCCTCACCGATTAAAAATTCTTCGATTATAATTTTCTCACCGGCAGAACCAAAAGCTTTTTTAACAAACATATCATTGAGGGTACTAAGACCTTCAGCTAAATTGTTACAAATAATCACCCCTTTGCCGGCAGCCAAACCATCAGCTTTTATTACAACAGGATAGTCAGATTTTTTCAGGAATTCCTCTGCATCCGAAATTTGTGAGAAAGTAAATTCAGAATAACCGGCAGTCGGTATATTGTATTTCTTCATTAAATATTTTGCAAAGGTTTTGTATCCTTCAATTGCAGCCGCATCTTTATTGGGACCGAAAACATTAATATTATTTTTTCTTAAAACATCAGCCAAACCATCTACCAGGGGTTTTTCCGGTCCGATAACAACGAGGTTAACATCTTTTTCATTACAGAAAGAAATAACTGAATTAAAATCATCGGGATTTAATGAAACATTTTCTCCAAGCTTTTTTGTCCCTGGATTTCCCGGTGCTATATAAAGTTTATTTAAAGAATTGCTTTGTGAAATTTTGTAGGCTAAAGCATGTTCCCTGCCGCCCGAGCCTGTCAAAAGAACATTTTTCATTCAACATCTTCCTTAATTAGAAACTGAAACTGTTTGGTTAATTGTTCCGTTAGAAAATCTCTCCTGTGTTTTTCTATATAATCATCATTTGGTTTAGGTAATTCGTTCTTCATATAAAGTTCATATGCATTTAATATTGTATCTTTAATACTATCAATATCATCGGGTTCCGTTATAAAAGCTCCCTCGTATGCAACGGTTGCTGTTCTTGCAGCTCCTTTGGGAACACAGGCAATAATGGGTTTGCGTGTACCGAAATATTCAAAAAGTTTCCCCGGCAGTATTGCATCTATATTCTTCTTCCTTCCAACCATTAACCATAAAACATCACTTGCCAGTAATTTTTCAATTGCCTCTTTATGTGATAAATACCCGTAATCTGTTACATACTGTTCAAGCTTTAATTTTTTAATTATCTTTCTATTTTCTTTTCTTAACAGTCCTAAAAAATTTAATCTGATATTCGAAGCTATATCGGGACGTTCGTTTTCAATTTTTTTGAATGCTTTCAGCAAATATTTGGGGGTGCTGTATTCAATAAAAACTCCTGAATATGTTAGTACCATTTTGTCATTATTTTTCGGTACAATATTAACATCTTTAAAATCATCGGCATCATACCCGTGTGAAATTATAACAATATCATCAAATGTTAAAAATTTATAATTGTTGATCAGCTTCTCTTTAATCTTCCTGTTAGTTACAGTTACCTTGTCAACGGTTTTCAATACTTTATATTCCATTTTCTTATGCAGATACTTATGAAACGGAGATGGATAAAAAGCAAAATAGCTTCCTAACCAAAGATCCCTATAATCCGCCAAAACAGGAATATTGAAATTCTTCTTTAATTTAGCAGCCATATTAAAAGCTGAGAACGGGGGTGCAGTTACGAATATTACATCGAAAGTTTCTTTATCCAGAAGCTTTGAAATAGTATTATAGGCTCTTTTAGTCCATGATACTTTATTGTCCGGTATAAAAAGAGTCTGGCTGAGCCTGTTAAATAACTTTCTTGTAAGTTCACCTGGTATTTTGATAGTCCCATAACGTGATAATAGTGAATTAGGATCATTTCCTGCAGTCCGGATTATCCTAATATTTTCTTTTTCTATTTCTTCCAACAATGTTTTATCGTGGGCAAAATAACCGACGTTATCTGCTGTAACAACAGTAGGTTCCCAATTATACTTTTTCATGTATTTAACAAATTTAAGTGTTCTTTGAACTCCGCTTAAACCCATGGGAGGAAAATAATATGCAATCACTAGTACTTTAAACATTCAAGGATATTATTTGTTAGATAAAATAAAAATTCTCATCCATAAAATTATGGTTTCATTCGCTAAAATAATTCAATAATCTTCCGAAAATTAAACATGATAATTAGGAGCTTCCTTTGTAATTATCACATCATGCGGATGACTTTCTTTCAGACCGGCTACAGTAATTTTAATAAATTTTGATTTCGTTTGCAGTTCCCTGATATTTTTAACACCGCAATATCCCATTGCAGCTCTTAAACCGCCAATCAGCTGGTAGACCGTATCTGCTAAGTATCCTTTATAAGGAACCCTGCCCTCAACTCCTTCAGGGACTAATTTAGCAATGTCCTCTTCAATGTCCTGGAAATATCTATCTTTGCTCCCTCTTTTCATTGCAGATAAAGAACCCATGCCGCGGTAAATCTTAAAACTTCTTCCTTCAAAAAGAATTTTTTCACCGGGACTCTCATCTACTCCGGCAAACAACCCTCCTATCATTACTGAATCTGCACCGGCTGAAATGGCTTTCGGTAAATCGCCGGTTTGTTTAATACCTCCGTCAGCAATTACCGGAATGCCTCTGGTTTTTGCAATTCTGTACACTTCTGAAATTGCAGTAATTTGTGGAACTCCAACCCCGGCAATAATCCTGGTGGTGCAGATTGAACCTGGTCCAATTCCAACTTTAACTGCATCAACCCCGCAATTTATCAAATCAGACGCAGCTTCATAAGTCCCTATATTACCTGCGATTAACTGGATATATTTAAATTTTTTTCTAACATCTTTTATAGTTTTCATTACACCCATAGAATGACCGTGTGAGGTATCAATTACAATTACATCCGCTCCGGCATTTGAAAGGGCTTGAACACGATCTAAAGTATCGAGTGTAACGCCTACTCCGGCTCCAACTCTTAATCTGCCGTGTTCGTCTTTGCATGCATTAGGATGTTTCTTCTTCTTCTGAATATCTTTAAATGTAATAAGGCCTTTTAATATATTTTTCTTATCAACAACAAGGAGCTTTTCAATTTTATAGTTCTGTAATATTTTTTCGGCTTTTTCCAATGTGGTACCAACGGGAGCAGTAATGAGATTCTCTTTTGTCATTAAATCTTTAACTTTAAGCTTCTGGTTCGGTTCAAACCTGAGATCACGGTTTGTTAAGATTCCAACTAAGAAACCGCCGTTTTCAATAACCGGAATTCCTGAAATTCTATATTTTCTCATCAATTCCAGGGCATCACCGATTGTTTGTTCAGGTAATAAAGTTATAGGATTCTGAATCATGCCGCTTTCAGATCTTTTAACTTTATCAACTTCTTCACATTGGGCATCAATACTCATATTTTTATGAAGAATTCCGATACCGCCTTCTCTTGCAATAGCAACAGCCATAGCAGATTCAGTAACCGTATCCATTGCAGCAGAAATCAGGGGGATATTAAGTTGAATGTCGGGCGTTAACCTTGTAGTGACATTTACTTCTCTCGGGAGCACGAAAGATTTTCCGGGTTCAAGTAAAATATCATCAAATGTCAAACCTTCTTTAATTGTTTTGTTTATCATATTCCTCTCTGTTTAATATTAAAAAGACCACTCAAGGTGGTCATTAAAATTGCTTTAATCGTAAGCCGGAAAGCCCGTAATATCTTCACCTATTATTAGCGTATGCATTTCATGAGTCCCTTCGTAAGTTTTAACGGCTTCCAGATTCATAGAGTGTCTAATTACCGGGTACTCATCCAAAATCCCGTTAGCACCAAGAATTTCCCGGCAGATCCTTGCAGCTTCCAGGGCTTTTTCACAATTGTTTCTTTTTGCTAAAGAAACCTGAGTATGTTTTAGTGTACCGTTATCTTTCATTCTTCCCAGTTGAATATTCAGAAGCTGAGCTTTTGTTATTTCAGTTAAAATGTAAACCAGCTTTTCCTGTGTCATCTGGTATGCAGCAATTGGTTTACTAAACTGTATTCTTGATTCAGCATAATTTAATGCAGAGTCATAACAAGCCATCATGGCACCGATAACACCCCAGGCAATTCCGTAACGTGCCTGATTTAAACACATCAGCGCATTTTTTAAACCGGATGTATTCGGCAGAATATTTTCTTCAGGTACAAGCACATTATCAAGTATTAGTTCGGAAGTAACTGAAGCTCTTAGTGAATATTTACCTTTCATTTCTGGAGCTGAAAATCCTTTCATTCCCTTTTCAACTAAAAATCCTCTTACATTCCCGTCTAATTTAGCCCATATCACTGCAACATCAGCAATTGTTCCATTTGTAATCCACATTTTAGCGCCGTTCATCAAATATCCTTTTTCGACTCTTTCTGCTTTAGTAATCATTCCTCCCGGATTTGAACCGAAGTCCGGTTCGGTTAATCCAAAGCAGCCTATTCTTGCTCCTTTAGCCAGCAATGGAAGCCAATAATTTTTTTGTTTTTCACTTCCGAAAGTCAGAATAGGATACATTACCAAAGCACTCTGTACAGATACAAAGCTTCTTATTCCGCTATCCCCTCTTTCCAGTTCCTGCATAACCAACCCATAAGCAACATTGTTCATTTCTGCACATCCGTATTTTTCAGGTAAATTTGAGCCCAGTAAATTCATCTCAGACATTTTAGGAATTAAATCAATTGGGAATTTTCCTTCACGGTTACACTTTTCAATAATCGGTATTATTTCAGCAGTTACAAATTCCCGCACCGAATCCCTGATTAGAAGTTCTTCTTCACTTAAAAGAGCATCAATATTAAAATAATCTACACCATTGAATTTACTCATGGAGCCTCTTTTTTAACTTTTCCGGAATTATAATTTGTAAAATTAAAGGAATAAATAACGACAAGCAATATAAGTTCAAGTGTATGTTCAAGTTCAGAAAGGAAAAAAATAGTAGAGCTAATGACTAAATAATAGAAAATAATTGGATAAGCTTTGAATAATTATAAATCTTATTAATTCTTAATTATTTTTAATAATCCTCACTATAGTTAACAATATCCCTCCGGCACTATAGGTTTACACTTGAACTGGAACTTGAACTTCCATTATTCATACCTTAATGCTTCAATAGGATCAAGATTAGCAGCTTTATAAGCAGGGTAAGTTCCAAAAATAACCCCGACAGATATACACAGTCCCAGACCGATTAGAATCCAATCAATTGGAAAAGCCATTTTAGCATTTATTAAATTTCCGGCAATATTTCCAACAGATACACCGAGACCAATACCAACTAATCCCCCTATCGAACATAAAATAATTGCTTCGATCAGGAACTGCATCAGTATTGAGCTTTTCCTGGCACCGACTGCTTTCCTGACTCCTATTTCTCTCGTTCTTTCTGTTACCGACACAAGCATGATATTCATTATTCCAACGCCTGCAGCCAGAAGGGCAATAATTGAAACAACCAGAGCACCTATCCGAATTCCACTGGTCATGTCGCTGATTTGTCCCATAACCGATTCGTTGCTGAATATATCGAAATCGTTATCTTCACCGGGCTTGACTTTACGTATTGCTCTCATATAGCCTATGGCAGATTCAATAGTTGCAGAATAATTTTCTTTACTGCGGGACATAACTGTAATCTCTATACTTGAAGTCCTTTTGCCATACATTGACTGATAAGTTGTAATAGGCATAACCAGATAATTATCCTGCGTTTGGCCGAAAATTTCAGGTCTCTTTTTTAAGATACCTATTACCCTGAATGGTCTGCCATCTAATTTAACATACATTCCAACCGGATCAACATTATAAAATATTTTTTCTACAATATAATTTCCAAGGACACAAACATTGGCTGAGTATTCTATTTCATCATTCCTGAATTCTCTTCCGTCATCTATATCCAGGTTAAGTGTTCTATAAACTCCCTGGGTAACCCCGATGATATATGTATTAGGATTGGTTTCCCTGTTTTGAAATTTAATAATCTTCCCTCCCGTTGCCTGGTAGGCTCCCAGGCATTCAGCGTCTTTCATTAAGTTTTGAAACCGGTAAAAATCATCGAGGGTTAAATCTTTCCTGTTCCTGTATTTTTGCCAGGAGTTTGAATCTCCCGTATGAATAGCGGGCCATTTCCTGATTTCAAAAGTATTTTTACTTAAGAACTGCATACCGCCGTCAATTGTATCCTGCAGCATAGTTATAATAGTCATTATTACGATAATAGAAAAAATACCAACTACAACTCCAAGCACAGTTAACAAAGTTCTTAAACGGTTAGTTTTTAAAGATTGTAAGGCAAGAAAAAACAATTGGCCAATTTTCATACAATTCCCCGTGTTATTGAAAATCCTTATGAAAGAATCCGGTTAATATAATTAAAATTTTGAATTCTTCTATCCTGGATAAAAATCCTTTTAAGCATGTATCAAAATATAAAAAAATTGAAAATAATGTTTAATATTTCAAATTAATTTATCAAACTAATTTTATAGAAAGAACAGTAATAATAAATTAATTTTATGGAATGTTTACAAAGTTGATAGAAAGCTGCTATCGAATATTTTTTAGAAAGATTTTTCAGCTATTCATACCTTAAAGCTTCAATAGGATCAAGATTTGCAGCTTTATAAGCAGGATAAGTTCCGAAAATTATTCCGACAAAAATACAAAGAGCCATTCCAATAATAACCCAGTCATAAGGAATAGCAGACTTAACGTTAATTAATCCCCCTACAAAATTACCGATACCTACACCCAGAACAATTCCGATTAAACCTCCGATCATGCAGAGGGAAACTGCTTCCAAAAGGAATTGATACATAATGCTTTTCTTCCTGGCACCGATAGCTTTCCTTATCCCGATTTCCCTGGTTCTTTCTGTAACCGAAACGAGCATAATATTCATTATACCTACTCCTGCAGCCAAAAGTGCAATAATAGAAACCACTAATGCGCCTATTTTTATACCGCCAGTTATATTATTAACCTGTGAAATAAGAGATTCATTGCTAAAGATATCAAAATCATTCTCCTCACCGGGCCCAACTTTTCGTATTGTTCTCATATACCCTATTGCGGCCTCTATGGTGGGTTCATAGCTGGCTTTATCATAAGACATGACTGTAATGTTTAAGCTTCTTTTTCTTTTACCGTAAACCGACTGGAAAGTGGTGATTGGCATAGCAATAAAGTTATCCTGGCTCTGACCAAACATTTGAGGCTGGGGTTCAAATACGCCGATAATAAGAAGCGGTTTTCCCCCAACTCTTATAACTTGTCCTACCGGATTAATATTATAAAATAATTTATCAACAACATCATTACCTATTTCACAAACATCATTTGAATACCGAATATCAAGCAGCCTGAGATCTCTACCGTCTTTCACATTCCAATTATTTGTCCGCATAGCTTCTGTAGTAATACCGGCAACCTGTACATTCGGATTGGTTTCTTTATTACCGTATTTAATTACCTGACCAAACTGCCACTGTTCACCTCCCACATACATAGCTTGTTTCAGCATACTTTTCAACCTGGTATAATCTTCATAAGTTATATCTTTCCTGTTTCTGTATTTGGCAAACGAACCGGGTCCTCCTGCATGCATTGCCGGGAATTTCTGTATCTGGAAAGTATTTTTATTCAACATTGAAAATCCGCTTTCAATGCTGTCCTGAAGCATAGTGATTATTGTCATAATAACGATAATTGAAAATATTCCGACAACAATTCCCAGAATAGTTAAAAGAGTTCTTAACCTGTTGCTTCTTAAAGATTGAAAAGAGATTGAAAATATTTCTTTAATTTTCATTATTCATACCTTAAAGCTTCTACAGGATCCATTTTTGCGGCAGTATATGCCGGGGCAAAACCGGCAATTACACCTGTAAGTAATGAAACAACTATAGCAATAATTACAGCATTATATTGAACCGAAGTAGGAATAAACTGATTTACTATTTTACTAAGAATAACAGCCAGTATTAAGCCTACGATACCTCCAAGCAAACAGATAGTTGAAGACTCAAAAATAAACTGACCGAGTATAGTACGTTTCTTTGCGCCAATGGCTTTACGTACTCCGATTTCCTTGGTCCTTTCCTTAACTGAAACAAACATAATATTCATTATACCTATTGCACCTACAAAAAGCGAAAGTCCTGTAATAAACAATCCGGCAATTTGAACGACACCAACATAACGGTCGTATGTTTCTGTAAGCCCTTCCTGCTGATTTATTGTAAAATCATTTTCTTCATTGTAGCTGAGTCCTCTTACTTTTCGCATAGCACCTTCAGCTTCGGCTTTGGTTTCTTCAAGCATTGAATTGTTTCGTGCCCTGACATTTATAGTTACAGAGCCGAAAGAATGACCTATAAAATTTTTAAATATGGTTCCTATAGGAATAAATCCCTGGTTATCGGGATTAAATGATCCGAGTATAAAACTTCCCTGCTCTTTCAAGACACCGACAACCTTGTAATCATATTTGCCAACTTTAACGGTCTTATCCAAAGCATCTCCGAGCGGAAATAGGTTTTTTGCAACTTCACTACCGAGGACAATAACCTGCCTGGAGCTCTTACTTTCTATAGGCGAGTACCATCTGCCCATCTCAAAAGTAAAATTAGTTGTTTTAACATAATCAGCATTGGAACCATTAAGAAAGACATTGTCAACTCTTCTGTCGCTAATTTTTACAGTCTGCCGTGTATTCATTACCGGAGCAACTGCTAATGGAAGTTTGGCAGTTTCCTTGAATTTCTCAAACTCTTCCATAGTAATATTTCTGCGGTTTTTAATTTTCCACCAATCCTCATTCGAGAACCAGGCCCATTTATCAATATAAAGGACATCGGAACCTAAAGCACTTATACCGTTCTGGAAAGAATTGTCTATCCCTTTAATAGCGGTGGTCATTAACACTACTGATGTAATTCCAATAACAATTCCGAGCATAGTTAATGCTGCTCTTATTTTATTTGCCCTGATGGCACGCAAAGCAATCATCAACCCCTCTTTCATTTCAAAGAGAATGCTGCTCATATTGTCCTCTTTCTTAATTGTTAATAAAATATTCTATATCATTGTACAGCAGTTTTAACTTTGGGGATGTACCTTTTAAGCACAGGTTCATCTTTTTCAATTAATCCATCTTTTAACCGGATGATCCTGGCAGCATGTTCGGCAATATACTCTTCATGAGTAACCAGAATTATAGTATTACCTTTTTCATAAATCTCGTTAAAAAGAATCATTATTTCCTCGCCTGTTTTCGAATCGAGGTTACCTGTCGGTTCATCAGCTAAAATAATTGAGGGATTAGTAACCAGGGCGCGTGCAATAGCAACCCTTTGCCTCTGTCCGCCCGATAATTCATTTGGTTTATGATGTATTCTTTCTCCCAGGCCTACATCAATTAAAGTTTGTTTGGCTCTTTCTTTTCTCTCCGAGGAAGGAACTCCGGCATAAATAAGAGGCAGTTCAACATTATGCAGAGCGTCTGATCTTGGGAGCAGGTTAAAAGTCTGAAATACAAAACCTATTTCTTTGTTTCTGATTTTGGCTAATTCATTATCAGTCATTTCACTCACATTATGCCCGGAAAAGTCATATTTTCCCGAAGTCGGCGTATCAAGACATCCGAGCATATTCATTAAAGTAGATTTTCCCGAACCGGAAGGTCCCATAATGGCGACATATTCGTTTTTATCTATATTCATCGTAACATCTCTTAAAGCATGAACTTCTTCCAATCCTACCTGATAAATTTTTGCAATATGTTCAATATTTATTATGTTCATCTTAAACCCGTTTTATTGTTTTTGACCGAATTCTTTTGAGCCGGATTCTATTCTGACGTTGGCATCGTTACTTAATTCCCTTGAAATCGCTCTGTAACTTCCACTGACAACTTCTTCACCACCGGATAATCCGGACATAACTTCGATGTAATTATTATTACTTATTCCTGTTTCAACTTCAACAGCTTTAGCTTTATTGTTCTTAACTACAAATACGATTTCTTTAATTTTTTCGGTTGTTGTCTTTTTAGCATTCTGATTAGGGTTATCTTCATTTCCATTATCACTTGTATTGTTCTCTCCAGGTCCCTTTAGATTAGTTCTGGCAGTGACGCTTTGAATCGGAACACTGATTACATTATCTTTTGTTTCGGTTTCTATATCTGCGTTGCAAGACATACCCGGACGAAGCTTCGGGTCTAAATCGGTAAGCTTAATCTTAACTTCAAAATTAACTACTTGTTCCTGTGTCCCTGTACCGGTTGAAATTGCACTGTTGCCGATTTCTTTAACAAGTCCCTTAAATACTTTATCACCGAAGGCATCAACTTTAATTCTTGCAGTATCTCCGATAGTAACAAGCACAACATCATTTTCATCAACATCAGCAATTGCTTCCATATTGTTAAGATCAGAAACTGTCATAATATCGGTACCCTGGCTGTAAAAGCTGCCGAGCACTCTCTCGCCTAATTCCACATTTAATTTAGTAACAGTACCATCCATCGGTGAAAGAATAGTTGTTTTGCTTAATTGATCCTCGGATCTTCTTAATGCTGCTTCACTTTGAGATACATTAGCCATTGCTCCCTGGTAAGATGCCTTTGAAGATTCATAGCTACTTTTTGCAGCCTGGAATTCGGCATCGCTGGAAAGATTTTTATTATATAATTCTTTTGTCCTTTCATAATCTGACTGGACATTATCCAGCTCAGCTTTTCTCATTGCAGCAGTTGATTTTGCCGCCTGAAGGTTTGCTTCGGCACTTTCTTTATCTGCCTCGTATTGCTTGGCGTTTATTTGAATAAGCATCTGACCTTTGGTAACTTTATCACCCTCCTTAACGGGAAGCTTAACTATTTCTCCGGTTACCTCAGGAGTTATACCAACCTTAAATTCAGAATCGATTGTTCCCGTAGCTGAAACAGTTTGAGTGATATTTCTTTTAACAACTTTTTCAACCTGAACAGGAATTATATTTTCCTTGCTTCCTCCAAGAAGTGCCATAAGAATTAAAGCTACAATTACAACTCCTATTGCACTGAATATATAAATCTTCTTTTTTGATTTCTTTTTTCCGTTAGCCATGGAAATTCTCCTATTATTAAAAATTTTATTAATGACGCATATATAGAAATATTATTAACATTCAATAAAACTCATTCATACTGTTTATATTCAAGTGTTCCCAGGTAATATTTTAACTGCTGGCTTAAAACAATATAAGAAAACTCTGAGTTTATATAATCGCTTTGAGCAGTAGTATAATTAGTATTGGCAACCAAAACATCCAGCAGCTTACCTGAACCCAGGCTGTATTTTTCCTGTTCAATCTTTAAATTTTCCTGCGCAGATTTAACATTATTTTTACTTACACCAAGAGCCTTTTCTGCAGCTTGAAGATCAAGATAAGTTTTTTGAATATCCTTTTTTATCTGTCTTTCCAAATCGCTTAAATCATATTGATGATCTTCTGCATTTACCTCTGCCAACTGCACACGGTTTGAGACTGAGAAACCGGAAAAAATAGGGATACTAAGATTTAATCCCAAACTATAGGTCTTCGAATTCCACAATTCGTTAATTTTATTTGAACCCAAACCAAAGCTTCCGTTTCCGGATAGAACGGGCAGATGTCCCGATTGAGCAATTGTAACCCCGTTATAAGCACTTTCAAGACTTAACTTGGCACTTTTATAATCTACTCTACTATTTAAAGCCTGTTCAGCTATATTTGCCAAATCAGCATAATTATAATCAATATTCGATTTCAGCAATTGAGATTCTGAAGAAGTAAGAGTATCGCTGTATGTATATTCCTGAAATACATTTAAACCAAGATAATATAATAAATTGCTTTTAGCAGTTTCAAGACTATTTTTTGCCTGAATTAATGCAAGATCAGCATTCCCGGCCTGAACCTGCTGCAAATAAACATCTGCAAGCGTAGCACCCCCTAGTTTATTCCTTTCCGTAATTGTTTCCAGATTTTTCTGGTTGTATTTAACATCTTCTTCTTTAACTTTTAATTGCTGCTGCGCATTAATAACCTGATAGTAAAGGCTTATTGTCTGAAATACAATATCCTGTTTAACTCTTTCCAAATTCAAACGGGCGGCTTCAAGATTATTCTTACTTTGATTTAATTGTGCAATATTTGATAATCCGTCAAATATTGTAATTCCTGAATTTAAGTTAGCTGAATAGCTCCTTGTTTCGCTTGTAGTTGCAGGCTGCTGAAGAACAAACCCGCCATAACTAATAGTTCTTGCTTGAACTTCAGTCCGTGTCCAGCCAAAACTTCCCGAGGCATTAAGATCCGGCAGAAAATTTCCGTAAGAAGCTTTTACATCGGATTCATACCCCTGAAGTTCATTGCTGGTCTTTAAAAGCTGCGTATTCTTATGCAGTGCGATGGTTACTGCTTCTTTCAATGACAATTCATTCTGGGCAAAGATCGAAAAGTTTAATGAAATAATGCATACTAATGTAAGAATAATCCGCATTTATTTACTCCCGTTTATTATCAAATAATTAATATCATGAATTAGACAAATAAAAGTTATGATAAGTTACAAATCAAGTTTTATTTTAATTTTAATTAATTTTCTATACAAAAATAAAAACAGAGAATTTATTTTGATAGTTTACTTTACAAACGGCAGAATAAATATATGTACGGTGGATAAGACCAGCTAAATATTCATTTATTGTAACATTTGAATGGCTAATTTTAAAGGAATTATGAATTGATGGAAATGTTTATGTTTTTTTCCATCCGATAACCTCCACATGTACACATTAGCAAAAAACGAATCCGGATGCTCTTCCCTATTTATAATATTCCCCTTTAAATAATGGAATCCCGAAGTTACACCGTGTGCACGTTCTTCCTGTAATTTCATTTTATGCTTCTCTTTTCGTTATCAACATAATAATATCATGATAACATTGTTCTTAAGATAATGTAAATATTAATAAAAGTATGTTAGATAATTCTCATAATAAATTGTTTAATTGATTATGCAAGGGATTTGTTTTCTTTTCCTTGATAGGGAGAAGAAACGAAAAGATGAGCTTAGTAAACGGGAAAAATGAGATAACGGGACAGCTTGATTAATAAATAGTTATATTGAGAATAAAAACTTCCGTGAATTGTAAGAAAGAAAATCAAATACATAAATTTTTTGTAAGTCAGCAGTGTTATTTTACAGTGAATTTCTTCAGCATACAAACACTGGAATCAATACCTGCATATTGACCGTAATTGTCAATTCTTTTATACCCGCTTTTTTGATATAACCCGATCGCTTCAATTTGCTTGGTACCGGTTTCCAGAACAGCTTTTTTAAAACCCTTTTCCATTGCCCAATTTTCGAGTTCAATTAATAAAAATTTGGAAATCCCTTTACTGCGATAATCTTTATGAACAAACATCCTTTTTATTTCTACAGATTCAGGATCAAATTTCTTAAAGCATCCGCATGCAGCAGCGATTTCATCATAATACGCTACTACAACATTATTATTTTCTTCGATTATATTATGAGTATCATAAAAATTTTGAAGATCACCGTACCTGTCATGCAATTCATTATCAAGCAATGAAATTAAACGTTTAAAATCTTTATTACCGCTGTCTGTTCTTTTTATTTCAATCATATAAACAATCTTTTATGATTGTTATTCAATCTTCAATCCTTATTCAAATACTCATCTTTTATCTCAAGCAAGTACTTATAAGCTTCTTCATAATTATTGCCGATCTTTCCATCGAGTATTGCATCTTCAATTGCAGATTTTATTTCACCTACTTTTTTAGAAGGCTTTAAATTACAGATTTCCATAATAACTTCACCTTTAACGGGAGACTGGAAATTTCTAAGCCTGTCTTTTTCTTCAACTTCCCAGACTTTTTTCATTACATTTTCATAATTCTCAAGATATTTAGATACTTTCCTGGGATTTTTACTTGTAATATCTGCACGGCATAAAGTAATCAGGTCTTCAAGATCTTCACCGGCAGCTACTATTAATCTTCTTATTGCCGAATCAGTAACCTCCTCACCAACTAATGCAATTGGTCTTAAATGAAGACGCACTAATTTTTCAACATACTCAAGTTTGTTTAAGGGAAGCTTTAATTTTTTGAAAATAGATTTCATCAGTCTAGCGCCAATCTCTTCATGACCGTGAAATGTCCAGCCGGTTCCCTCCAGGAATCGTTTAGTCTGAGGTTTGGCAATATCATGAACAAGCGCTGCAAAACGGAGCCATACATTTTCAGTTACTTTTGAAATATTGTCAACAACTTTTAATGTATGAAGAAAAACATCTTTATGATGATAATCTTTTCTCTGATCAACACCGGCCAGATTTGATATTTCAGGAAAAATTATTTCCATAACACCCGAATCATATAACAGCTTTAGGCCGACAGATGGTTTAGGTGAACTTAATATTTTCAGAAACTCATCCGTAATTCTTTCCTGAGAAATAATTTTAAGTCTGTCCCTTAACTGATATGCAGCTTCATTAATAGTTTTGTCAACCTTAAAATTTAATTGAGAAGCAAACCTGTAAGCTCTTAAAATTCTTAAAGGATCATCATCAAATGTCTGTAATGGATCCACAGGAGTTTTAATAATCTTTTCTTTTATATCTGTTAAACCGTCATATGTATCAATTATTTCTCCAAAATCATTTTCATTTAATGAAACAGCCAGTGTGTTTATTGTAAAATCCCTTCTTTGCATATCATCCTCAAAAGTTCCCTGACTAACCATTGGATTCCTGCTGTTCTTTTTATAAGATTCTTTTCGGGCACCGACAAATTCGAGGTCAATTCCTTTATAATTAAAATGAGCCGTACCGAAATTTTTGAAAATTGAAACTTTTTCAACTCCAAGTTTTTCTGAAAATATTTTAACAAAATCGAGACTGTTACCTATTACAAGGAAATCGATTTCATTTCCTTTCCTGCCAAGTATTTTATCCCGGACAAATCCGCCGACTATATAAATTTTCTGGTTTATTTCTTTAGCGGTCTGACCAGCCATTAACAAAAACGGATACTTTTTAAAGTCCTGATCCAGGTTCATAGCTCAATAATATTCAGAATTTTTTAATGTTTCAATAATAAGGAATTGTGCCTGAGTAAGCAACGACTGTGGAATATTGGTGTATCGGAATTTTGGAATATTTGAATGATGGAACATTGAACATCATCTCCACTATCCCATTATGTTCCGGAAGTATCTTGCAGGGGGATTCGAATAATGTGATTTAGGAAATGTTACCCTTCTCCTGACGGTGTTGACAAATCCACAGGCAGTGATTCAGCTTTGCTCCCCATTAGTATAGCCACAGGTTTGAGCGGTTCTATATTGCTGAATAAAATTTTCATTGCCGCAGCTATCGGTACTGAAAGAAACATACCGACAATTCCCCATACCCATCCCCAGAAAATTAATGAGAATAATACAAATACCGGGCTCAAATCCATTTGTTTTCCCAGGTAATGGGGTTCAACCAGGTTGCCCACAACTGTATGATTGATTGTAAGTAATGCAGCCATTGATACAGCCGTAAAACCAAAACCATATTCAAGCAATGCAATTACAATAGGAGCTATAGTTGCTATTAGGGCTCCGATATTAGGAATGAAATTTAATATAAAGGTAAGCAGTCCCCATATTAAGGCATAATCAATTCCGTAAGCTAAAAAGATAATTGTCGCCACCAATGCAACCAGCAGACTTACAATAGTTTTAATAACTATATAAGATTGAAGCTGTGTGTTGAAGCTAACTATAGTTTTCTCAACAGATTCTTTATTTCCGCTGAAAGCAACCTTCACTCTTTCTTCAAATTTATTTTTACCCAGGACCATGAATACCCAGAAGATCATCATAATTACAAAATCTTCCAGCATGGCAGAGAAAGAACTAACTATATTTTGAATTATGCCAGCTTTAAATAACCCCTGGAATACAGTGCTGAAATCAAACTCCTGAAGATTCAAATTAAATAATGCTGCAAATTCTTTTACAGTTAAGTTAAATGGAGTCAGCAATTGCTGCAAAAATTTTGACAGGTTTGTCGAATAAGCCTGCATATTTTCAGGGAATGAACTGAGAGAAGAGACTATTAAAAGTCCAACCAGGTAATAAATCGCCGATACAATTATAAAAATCAGGACCAGTGAGACCCAAGTAGGAACACCGTATTTTTTAAGATGTGCAACAAGCGGGTGGAACAGATAGGTCAAGAATATAGCAATAGTAAAAGGAATCAATATCTCTTTTAGCGCCATTAAAACATAAACAAACAAAATAAATGAAATAAATCCCAACAAATAAGCGGAAACTTTTGTATGTAATGCTGTTGATAATTCAGGTTTATTCATATTTATAATGAAATTGTTTTAAAGTTGTTTCACCATTATTAAAGAACCAGTCAGTTAATTCGAAATTACTTTGCAGAATACAATTAAAATTTTGATCGGAATTATATCTTAATGATAAAGCTGCCATTTTTCTTGCGTTAACAAAATCAAGGTTTTCAAGCATGTATATTGATAACCTGTAAACTGCGTAGCTTGAAGAATAATCATTTATGTGAATTGTCTTATCAAAATTTTTTATAAATAGCTTATACTCTTCTTTTAGTGCCCTTGCCAGGTTTATAAATACCGGTATTGAGTTGTAATTATATTTAACCGCGTTTATTTTTTTTATTACCTGGAATTTATCAAAATCATTTCCATTTACATAAACTTTTATCAAGGTATCTTTCATCAAGTATTTTCTGATCCGTGTTAAATAATAATATCTCCTGTTCGGGTTTTCATTCATCAAAGAAGTGAAATTTGTATCGGCTCCGGCTAAATCACCTTGTTTTACCTGCAGGTCTCCTAAAGAAAATTCAATATTATAATAATAAGCCGAGTTTTTATAGAAAGAAAGATTTTCCCCCAGTAGATTTACAGCTTTGTCAATTTGTCCGGTTTCGGATTCACATTCGGCCATACCGATTAACGCAGAATAATTCTTTCCTAATTTGAAAATATTTTCGAAAATTCTCCTGGCATCTTCATATCTTTTTTTACTATAAAGCTCCCAGGCATCATTTAACCTGGAGGCAATATATCTTGGACAGACTTTGTAAAAAATAGACTTTCTTCCATAATAATAATATGCCTTATCCGCATTCCCCTTCGTTTTTATTTTATCAAGGAATTTCGAATAATCCATATTCAACGTATCGATGGTTGTTCCGTAAATCTTCTTAAAATCCAGATCAGAATAAAGCTTTTTATACTTTTCAATACCATACTTGTCAATTAAATATTTAGAAAATGAACCGGCAAATATATAGGAGATGCTTGATGTTTGTTTAAAGAAGCTCATGAAATTAAAGAGATGCTCAAGATCTGTCTTATATCCGAAATGATAGGCTAAAGCAGCCATAAAATGGATATCATTTTCATCATAAACCGGGTCGGCGGCAACTGCTGCACCTTCAATTAAATATGGATTAAAACCATCTGCTACTTTAAATATACCATGTGCGAAGGCAGATGTAAAACAATGAGCAAGCTCATGCTTCAACGTTGTGTTGTAATCGTCATAAGATATATAAATCTGCAGCAGCCATGGTTTTGCCACATCAGCATTGGCCGAACCAAAAAGTCTTTTCTTTTGCTCATCATTAAGAAATAGAAACGATTCAATTTTCTTATTAAGGCTGACGTTAAAAAATTCGCTTAATACTTTGTAATAATATTCATGATGAATTGCGATATCATTTATTAAATCCTTGTTTACTTTTGGAGAGTAATGAATAATAAAGTGGGGTGTATCTATAGTACTTGTTAATTCTTTCTCAATCCTGGCTTTATCGGTTGAATATCCGAATAAAGGAGAAAAATAAATGAACAAAGTCGAGATTAAAACTACTACAAATACCAGGAATTTTTTTGTGGTATGATTTTTCCGGTAGTACATCTGGTATGCTACATAAAATATACTGCCGAAAAAGAATAAATTAAGAGCCCTGTATATTATCAGCTTAATACCGACACTTAATGCTTCATCATAAATAGTACCTGGCAAATAAGCCAGGATCGGGTTAAAGAAATAAACCTGCGGATTGAAATAAAATTCGACTAAAGGAATTAGAAGAATCAGAAAGAAAATAATTATAAATATTAAAATTCCAAATCTTTTGAAAACAATACTGATAAAAAATCCCAGCCCGCTGCCTATAACAAAAGCCGGGAAAGTAATAACCAGGTAAAAAAGAAAACCATCGGGCAATGGACATTTGACTGCAAAAAATGAATTGGTAATTGAAATAATGGCCGGCAGAAGAATGAAGAACAGACCGGCAAATATTAATGATTTGGTTACGGTTTTTTTGCTCTCCTGGCTGGGGTAATTTGTTAACAGCCTGATTGAAAAAATACCGGACAGGAATACTAACAATACAGAATTCGCAACCGAATATTCATAACCGAAAATTTTTGTTAACGGCAGTAATATTAATATTAAATCGAAAACGATAATAAATACCAAATATACCGGAAGGCTATTTTCTAATCCAAATATTTTTTTTGCTTTGCTCACAATTAATATTCAGCACCGGGGATTCGTTGAATATCAGCCCCTAGTTTTGTTAATTTTTGTTCAATTTTTTCATAACCTCTATCCAGATGATAGACCCTTAAAACTTCTGTAGTTCCTTCAGCGGCAAGACCCGCTAACACAAGGCTCGCACTCGCTCTTAGATCAGTAGACATCACCTTTGCTCCTTTAAGCTTAGATACACCCTGAATTATTGCTGTATTTTCTTTTACCTGAATATTAGCTCCAAGTCTTTGAAGCTCGGGAACATGTGTAAATCTATCCAGATAAATATTGTCCTTCACAGTTGCTACACCATCCGCCAGGGACATATAAGCAATCCATTGAGCCTGCATATCTGTTGGAAAACCGGGAAAAACTGCAGTTGAAATATCGGTAGCATTAATCCGGCTGCTGTTTTTCACTAATTCCATCGAACCGTTTTTATCAGATATGCTGCAGCCGCTGTCTTCAAGCTTTGAAATAACATGACTAATAAATCTGGAAGGAATATTTTTTATTTTAATTTCTCCGCCGGTTATTGCAGCAGCAGCCAGCAGCGTTCCCGCTTCAATTCTATCAGGTATAGTTTCGATTTCTACCGGTTTCAGTTCATCAACACCTTCAACGGTTAAAGCAGCTGTATTAACCCCGTCAATTTTGGCACCCATCTTAATCAAAAAATCTGCAAGATTTGTTATTTCAGGTTCCATTGCAGCATTATTAATAACCGTTGTTCCTTTTGCTAAAACAGCAGCCATCAATAAATTTCCTGTTGCACCGACGGACGGAATATCAAAACTAATTAATGCACCTTTTAATCTTTTGCATTTGGCAACAATGTAGCCTTCGGACAGTTCAATTTCTGCACCAAGTCTCTTCATTCCTTCAAGATGAAGATTAACCGGCCTCGGGCCCCATGCGCAGCCGCCTGGTAAAGATACCTTTGCATAACCGAATTTTGTTAATAACGGTCCTAATACATATACAGAAGCGCGCATCTTTTTTACATGCTCATAAGGAGCAAACTGGCTGTTTATTCCTGATGTATCTAATTCTACTTTATGATTTGAGAAATTGCTGGTCACTCCCAGATTGTTTAGAAGTTTAATCATTGTATAAACGTCATTCAATTCGGGAGTATTATAAAGTGTGGATTTACCGGATGCTAAAATTGAAGCCGGCATTAAAGCCAATGAAGCATTTTTTGCACCGCTGATTGTAATTTCACCGCTTATCTTTTTCCCGCCGTTTATAACAAACTTATCCAATATTTCCTCAAATAAATAAAATTTTTATAAATACTAACATAATGAAAATAAATATTGGCAATGGGAAAAGCAATTTGCGAAACATCAATCCTAAGTTATAAGATGATTATGGATTATTGAAATTCGTCGCCATCCATCATACCGCCCTTCCATTATTTCCAGGTTGTGTAAAATCCTAAATTATTCAATGAGTGCGGAATCCTATGATTCTGGAAAGCTGGAATTCGTTAACAAGATGTTGATCATTTAGCACAAGACTCAATAAGGACGAAAGAAAAATTATCCGGTGCTCCTCTTTTTTCTATTAATGAAGTTAAATTTTTTGAAATATTATCTTTATCTTTATTATTGAGTAACTTCTCAAGTTCATTCTGGTTAATTACATTCGTTACACCGTCGGTACAAACCAAAAATTTATGGTCATCGGAAGGCACTAACTTTAATTTACTAAGATCTATTTCCACAGAATCGGAATCGCCGAGGGCGCGCATAATAATATTTTTATTAGGATGAGTTTCAGCCTGGTTTAATGTTAAATAACCATCATCAATTAATTTCTGAATTAAAGAATGATCTTTTGTAAGCTGCTTTAATTTTCCGTTCTTTAGGTTATAAATTCTTGAATCGCCTACATGCCCCCAGTAAGCTGTCTTTTCTTTAATAAATAAAATTTCTGCAGTAGTAGCCATACCGTCATACTTATCATGCTTCGAGGATTCTTCTTTTATGCTTTTGTTGGCAGCTTCAATAGAGTCCTTTATTTTCTTTAAGTAATCCTGCTCACCTGAATCCCTGAAATTATTATAAATAACTTCTACGGACAGACTTGAAGCAATTTCACCTGCATTGTTTCCACCAAGACCATCACATACAATTGTTAATAGTCCCCCGTCCACCTCGTAAATACCTATAGCATCCTCATTATTTGATCTTTTCAGACCGACTTTGGATTCCTTAACATAGGTAAACTTCATTTTCCCTCTCTTAAATTATGCGGTTATTTTACAACTAATTTATATTAACATTTCAATTTAATGTATTTGGAAATAATTTAAAATAAAAAATTAAAAAAAAATATTTTACTGGAACCACGGTTTCCTTTTACCCTTCATAAATCCGGGAATCCGGAAATTAAACACATAATGCGTACAAATTATTTAACCCGGGACTTTATTCATTTTAAAAATAAAAGCTACTAATCCGAAATTATTTGATAGCAGCATAATTAATTAGATTTGAACAAGGCAAACAGGGAAAAATGGGGAGTAATGTAATTGACCAAATTTTCTGTTATTCCGAAATTCCAATACCCCAAGGATTTGTTTTTGCGTAGGGTGCCTTATTTATTTATAATTGTTTCAAATGCCTTACTGTGGTTTGATTCTGTCACTTTGACGCACAAAGGATCTTATTGTATTCACCTATGTTTCACATACGCTCCACCTCCGTTACAACTCCGTCATAACTCCGGTATAATTACGACTTAAAAACCGGCAGAAATCACCCTGTTTCACAGCTCAATTTCGTCAAATTGGCAAGCCAACCATCAATTGCCGCAGCAGCACTAATGCTCTAAGAATCATTATTTTAGAAAGCAATTGGTTTAAAGAATTGTTAATCTTCTGTTCTTTGTTTTCAGGATTAAAAGATTTATTTTTGATGCTCCTATAATGAATTTTTATTTTTTTTACGGAATTGGTTAAATTATATCAGCTACGAACAGAGAATTCAGTATAAAATAAGAATGTACTACAAGCGAGAATGGCGGAATTGGCAGACGCGCTAGACTTAGGATCTAGTACCGTAACAGGTGTCGGGGTTCGAGTCCCCGTTCTCGCACTAAAATTATTCCATCTCAGATATCTTTACTATTGCTTCTGGTATTCAAACCCAGTTAACTTTATCTTTGAAAGAATAGATGCATGATTCTTTGAATGCGGATAAGATTGGTGAGCTAATTAATTTTTGATGGTTTAGCTTTGAAAAAAAAATTGTCTGTATGCTTAAATAAACGATTGTGCCGGTACTTCGGAGATATCAAAGAAAGGAGAATTTGCCGTGCTGCCTGCTCCTTTGCCGAAAACATCTTCCAGTGAGTTTTTATAGCTGTAGTAAACAAATCTCCACTCGACTCTTTCAGAATAAGTTATATCTTCACTGGCTTCACCCCCGTTTGTATTAATAAGCTGAATAACTTTGGTTCTCATACTTTTCCATAATGCATCCCCCTGCCCGAATCCCCAGCTGCCGAACCAGGGAAGGCCCAGGCCTGCTACTCCGCTCGACATCATATCGAGACCTTTTATGATAAAATATGTACCCCCTGTTTTTGAATCTTTTCCTATAAAGAACTCCCTGTTGCCGCTTACCGGGTGAGCTCCTGTTGCAGGAGTATGAACCGTTGTAAACCTCCAGCCGTTAGGTTTTGACAGACTTACTACTACTGATGCATTATCGGGTCCTTTTATATCTAATTTTAATACTGCACCTTTTGGATTATCACTCTCCCAGACCGGAGCATCAATTGATGCATCGTAAGGAGAGAAATCACAATAATCTGTATCTATCAAACTATTAATATTTAACCTGATATATTTTATCAGACTTTCTGCATTCATCTGAATACCATTTAGTAAGGGATATTTATGAATTCTAAGCCTGTAAAAATCTGTATTCAAATCGTTGCTGTAAGATTCATTATGTGCATACTGCACATACATATTTCTCGATTTTAATTCTGCAACCAAAGCATCATCAACTTTAAATAACAGAAGAGGAAGCCAGTCGCCTACTTTTTCAAGTTTGTACGACAATGAATAGTTCTCGAAAAGATTATTAATTATATTTTCATGCTGCTTAAATTGATCAGCCCCGTTTTCATCCAGCAGTCCTAAAGAAAATTCATCATGTGTATATTTTTTCTTCGGCAGCCATCTGACCTGGATATGAAGATGATCATTATTATCGGGGAAAACTATTCCAAGCTTAACGATCAGTTTTCTTAATTCAGGATTCAGCAGGTTGGATGAATCAACAGACTTAAATTTTTTAAAGTTATGATGCCCGAAAAAATCTCCCTGCAGGGGCATTCCGAATCCCAGGTTCTTTTTAAACTCCGGGGGGAGAGTAGTTAAATATTCTAAAATTTTGATAACCATTCTGGTTGAATCCGGTTTTTCAAAACTACCCCCTCTGAAATTCAGATCAATGCATCTTCCGTCGCAGTGTCCTGTACAGCCGGGCTGATCTGCCTCCCTGATAAAACTTCCTATTAAAATATCTTTATAATTCTTCTCCTGGGCTTTTTCAAGTATATGGTAAATTACAGGCAGAATCTGAATAATATTTTTATCAGGATCAACATTCAGTACAGTATCACCTTTTGCAATTGTTTCAATCTGATTTCCGGGAGGAATCTTCAGGTGTGAATTAAATCCTGCAATCCCCGAATTTACTGCTTCCAGAATTTTTTGTGCATACCATTGGTTAAATTCAGGAATGTTATCTTTTGAAGGAACTACTGAATTATCTGAAATATAAGGTTTAATTTTATCTGCATCTGAATTAATTATCGGTTTCATTATATTCCAGGTGCGGGGACCGATTATACCATCACAGTCTTTTTCCGGAAATCCCTGCTGCTTCTGCCATTCAGCAACTGCTTCGGCAAAAGCTTCTTCACCAAGAGATATATTCTGCTGCCCCGAAAATGGAAGCATTAAATTATTTATTTGATCATGGAACTGGTTCCAGCCGAGCTTATCGCTGTAAAAAAGGTTAAGTCTTACAGCTTTGGAAAGATCCGGAACGAAGTTCTCAGGTGAAATTAAAGTTTCCTGCTGCAGTTCATGCAGTGGTTCTTCAGTTGAGTTCAGATTATCCTCAAATTCATAAGTTTCACTGGTTTCCTGGTAATCGGAATAAATACTGTCATCCTCATTTAGTAAATATTCCCTGTTTCCCGCCACATATAATTGTCTCGCTTTATCTTTTATATTTCTGATATAATTATTTTTAGCTTTTTCTATTTTTGAACCAATCCCGGGAACCGAACGCATATCAAAATGCATAATATCGCCATATCGTGCTCCCCAATCCATGCCCGATTCAACCATCCCTTTAACAAAATCCCTTGATAAATTTAAGAAGCCGTCTTTAAAAATATTTTCTGGATTTGTTCTGCTCCCTTTCCATGCTTTTGAAATCTCTCTCAAATCTTTCCCAATAATTTCTTTTGCACGGCTGCTGCTTATTCCCTTCCACTCCTGGTAACTGCACTGGCTGAGTGATAAATTTAACTGAGACTCATTCTGAGGTTCTAAAAATGAAAAATATTTTTTCAGATAGTTATTCAGTTCCAACAGCTCATCATATAAATCCAGGTATTTTTGAGGTAAAGCAGGAATTGACAGCCCCCAGGCTATTCCTTTGGTTTCAATATTGGCGACCAGTTTTGATACCTTCCCCATAAATTTATTGAATGATTCATGAGCCTGAATATAAGGGCATCCGGAATAATTTATGTCTGCTGCCAGTCCGAACATATGGTATGAATATGTAGCAGTAGATGAAACGAGTCTTGAGCCTGCAATCCCCTCGTGTGTCAATTTCAGATTGTCGCCGGCAGCAGAAGGGTCTGCACCCGGTCCGCCGAATTGAGCTGCAAATTTCTTTTCAAGTGTTTTTAAATGAATGGCGAAATTTTCCTGGATATATTGATCCTTTTTCAGGCTCCGTCCTAAAAATGTAATCCGTGTAAACCTATCGAACCAGCCATCCGGATCTTCTCCGGCATTCCTTACAATTTCCTTAAGAAACACCATTGGCGATTCCTTAATTTCGGAATACTTATTTCTATCATCTTTCTTCTGAACAATTATTTCTTTTGTCGATAAAGAATATTTTGAAAAAACCAATCCTCCGCTCACCGGCAGACCTTCTGCCGGTACAGGAATTTGAGTGCCTGCTTTATCTTTAAGAATATAGACCTTCATTTTTTCCCACGTTTCCGGTCCGATAATACCGTCGCAGTCTTTCTCTGAAATCCCGTGGTGACGCTGCCATGCATATACAGCCCCGGCAAAAGCCTCTTCTCCCAGGCTTACGTTTTTCATCCCCGAAAACGGGAGCAGAAGATCATTTATTTTATCATAATATTTTTCCCAGCCTAAAGATCTGGAATAATATGAATTCAGCCTTACCGCTTTTGCGGTATCAAACAACGGGTTTTGTTTTGCCTGCGGGGGAACTTCTCCCCCCGTAATATTTTTGAACCACGAACGGCTGTTTATATTTTTTAACCATGCATTCTCAATTATCTGCTGATGAGATATTTTTCCTTCCGGTGCAATATTCTGAATATTCGGATTGCCTAATATTTTATCTCCGATTACTCTTGGGCAGCTGTTCAGATTTTTTGCGCTGCAGCTCCAGGCCCAATAGTGATAGAATTTTTTATTTCCTTTTGCCCAGCCGTTTATACCTGATGCCCAGGACTCAGCATAAAGACAATCAAATCCCCAGCACTCGGTAATTTTCCCATTATAAATTCCTTTACTGCTAACAATTCTTGATAATGGCTTTCCCCCCGCGGAATGTCCTGCTATAATTATTGCACTGAAATCAGATGAAGCCGGGATATAGTGTTTATGCTGAAGAGCTTTCAGACAACCGGATAAGAATTTATCGAGTCCACCCGTATTATTAAATATAATATTATCATTTTGAGGATTGCTGCTTAATGTAGGTGCAATTAAAATTCCATTTCTGCGGGATCTATAAAAACACTCTCTTATATTGGAATAATTCTTCCAGTAATATTCGATTCCGTTTATTCTGTCCCCTTCTTTAAATAATCCATGTAAATATAATACTATATTAATTTTGTCAGTTTTTTGAAAACCGGATGGAATAAATATTCCGGTTTTTAATAACCTGCTGTTAACGGCGCTAACATCCAGATAATCTGTTATCCCGTTATCCGGAGAAATATCAAATTCATTGCTGAAAGAAGTTTGATATATTCCGCTTTTGCTGTCTTGGATGAATCCCGTTTCAGGTTCAAAGCCATTTTCATCTGTTTCATATTCACGATAAACATCTCGGAATAACATTTCATATTCATTATTCTGAAACGGGTTAAAAACTTCAATTATATTCTCAATCGGAGTTTCTACAGTTTCATTTGAGGACTGCAGGGGAATCTTTATGAACGGAGAATATTCATTGATCTTATCCATATCATATCCAATCAAATGTAGAAGGAAATTAATAGCACTGAAATTAATCAGTGCTATTATTCTGCGGGATCATTTTATTTTAATTAGCTACTAAAACAGGTTTAGCAGTTTTCTGATCTATCTTCAAAGTACCGCTTACTCTTGTTTCCGGATTTTTAATCCTGTGCCCGGTTGCTTTTTCCCAATTATTTATTATTGTCAAAAAGTCCTGCATAAAATCAACATAATTTTGTGCTGGAGGAATTGCGGGAGGAGGATTCAAAGCTGAAAGAATAATCTGAATTTGTGGAGAGTCATCCAGAATACCTCCCAATTCAAGGTTTACCAGAATGTTTGAAGCTGCAGCAGCCATTTCAAATAATGACTGGCATTTTGAATGAGCAGGCACTCCGACTTTTGTCCCTATCTTTAAAAGTCTTTCTCCAATAGTACTTGATTGACAGTTAAGAAATTCTACAACAGGTGTATTTTCAGAAATAATAAATGTAAACCATGATGTAATTAAAACCGAATAGAATTCTTCTCTTGATAAATTCTGGTTAGCATAAGATAATCCTCCAACTCCCCTTCTGGCATTTAATAATTCCCGAAGCTGAGTTGCCAAATCACCTATTACATTTACATCGGTATGATTTTCACCTGCGCTGTTTCTTGCATTTATGTAACCCTGCCAAATTTCAGTAAGATATTTCTCGAATAAAAGTATGAACTGCTGATTTGAAGATTTTGCTTTATAATACGGGATAGTATTGCTCTGAGAATTTATATCCCCAAATGCAAGGTCCATACCGAACATTCTCCAGTAGGCATTACGGCGTACTGAATCAGTGCCGGATCTTATCCGGCTTGTTGCATTATTCTTAAAGAATAATCTTTCTGAATTATGAAGCCATGTTACAACCTGATTATTATCAGGAATACCTACTTCTTCGTCTGCAAAAAATTTTTCCAGCAGACGTTCAAAAATCTGTATTACCCTTGTATTTTCTAATAAGTATGCATACAAGAGATGATAATGACTAGTGTCTTCAAAAGAAATAAGTCGTATCCCATTAGTTAAACCACCCGCCGGAGTCAATCCCCCGGTATCATAATTAAATTGCCCGTCTACATCATACCAGTGCCGTTGAATAGAATTTTCTATTATAGCCGGATCATCATAGGCACAGAAATTCATTTTCTCAGCAATAGTATAATTGCCGCCTGCTACTGCAGGCATTGCCGGGGCGATAAAAGCAGGTATATAGTCACTGACAATTCGATCCCTGGCCGGTGGCTGAGCGGGCTGCGGAAAGGCAGCCGCAAAAGTCTGCTGAAGCGGACTTGCGTATGCTGCGTATATTAAATTATCTATTATATCCATAGTATTACTTTATTTGTTAATAATTGTTATTTTTTTTTATTATCGATTTTCTTTTTAAGTGTGGGATTTGCAAACTGCACCTTTTCAGGTCTTATATTCACAGTGCCCGGTCTTGATAAGTGTTTTGCTTTCTCTAATTTATTTTCATTATCATCCTGCCCATCAGTTTTATCTTCCATTTGCTCTAATCTTTGACTTACCATTTGATATTGCTGTTCAAGGTTTTGTTTTTCTTGAAAGAGTGCATTAGTTTCGCGCCCCTTAGTTCTGGCTTCTTTTATAGCATCATTTATATCCTTCATTTTATTTCTCAGAATATGTAATCTTTTATTGCATTCATCTTCATTAAATTTTGCAACGTCTTTATTTGTTATAGGAATTAGAAGCTCAGAATAGCCGTCCTCTGTATAATCTTTGCCTCCATACTTGGAATATTCTTTCTCTCCATAGTTGTTTTGCGCCTCCTCCATGCTGTCCGATTCCTCTTTAATCTCTATTTGCTCCTGAATTTTTTGTGTTTTCATATTATTTTTCCTCTTGAATTATTAATTAACTCCAATTGAAAATCCCAAACGGACCATCCATTCTTCCTGCAGTTTATAAAGCGGCGCAAGTTCATTTTCTCCCACTCCTATTTTATACCCGATAAGCGCCAGTAATTTGATACATTCTTTCCAGATCCATGCATGAGATGTATACAATGCGGGTCCGGCAATATATTCGAGTTTATCTAATGCTTTCGGACTCACATTATCCGGCGGTATTGCCTGTGCTAAGGATTTCCCCCCGAATGCCAGATACGGTGATTTCAATATTATCTGTACAGCATCAGGAATTGCATCGACACACATTTTAATCAATCCTACCGAAGGGAAGTTAACTTCATTAAATATTATAGTCCTCCTTAAAAGACATCTCCAGTGTATCCCATGGCCCGGGTCCGTAAAACTGCCGGCACATCTCAATTCCCAGCAGTATTCTTACATAGCTGATCGGATGCGGATCCAGAGGATGGAATGCAAAGACAGACTGAATCCTCCCGCTTACTACATCATTCAAAGCAGCAACCGCAGCAAATCCGGTATTTACAAATGCAAATGCGTCTGCAGCTATCTCACTTGCCCAGCTTGAAAATGCCGTTCCGACAGCAGGTGAATGCTCACTGAGTTTCAACTGTAATTCCCGGGCAAGTTCTTCATTCCAGTTTAATATATGCGCCACCTGATGCCCGGATTCATGAATGATTGCCGTAGGTCTGAACAGATTATGCAGAGTTACTTTAATTGCTGCAACAGGACTAATATTTCCATCCCATAAGCGCAAGCCTGCTTTAAGTATAGATGCTCCGACTCCTTTATCAATATATGTAAGTACAAAAGGTACTTTTTTATCCAGAGGCAGCAGTACGGCGTCCATACTTTTCGTACAAAGAATATCGCAGGCTCTCAGCAGTGCGGAAATATTTGAAGTTGTACGCGAATTAATTGCAACTGTATAAAAATGAATAGTTTCTTCAGCCTTCAGATAATGCTCTCTTAACAACACCACTTTGTTCTTTATGGCTCGGCATGTTCCATCATCTTCAGCATTTTTTAATTCAAGTTTCAGGTTTTCTGCATAAGTTAAAACTTTTGAAACAGATTCAAGAAGCGATTTGCGGAGCAGCTGTCCCATATTATACTCTATTCCCTGCCACGCATTTTCAGATGCAAGCTGATCAATTGCAGAAAGGTGGATTGCAGCCTGGTGCCAATGGGTAACCTGACGGTTCAATGAAGTTAATTCTGCCTGGACTGCTGTTATCATTATAATTTTTTTCTAATAATATTAATCAAAAATTTTACCTGCTGCTATTTTAACCTCAGGAGCTGGAATATTAGGCAATACCAGATCCGTTATATTGCCTACCGATAAATTACCGTGAATTGCATTTATAATTGCTCTTATTGAGGACATTCCGGGGATATTCGACCAGATAATTTTAACTGTTACGCCGTCATCGGGAAGAGCTTGTGCTTCTTTAAACTCTGCAGATCGTGCTTTAAAGTAATTTACTACTGCATTGTATGCCAAATCAGAAACCTTTTCTACAAGTTTCTCTACTATCTTTGTTAATACTTCTTTACCTGCATTTAAAGCAAGAGACCCGATTGCTGCCGGTAAAGAGAAATTTTCTTCACTGATATTGTCAATATACATTTCGGGGACTGCTTCATGTATTATTTTAACTTTGTGACTAACATTTCTGATAAGCAGATCATTCAATACATTTTTTACCGAATGTCTGATTGTTATGGAAGCGCCTAAATAATCATTACGATTTAGTTTTTCAACTATTGATTTTGCATCTTCTTCGCTGAAATAATAATTAAAACGAATTTCAGAACGGATCAAATTTATTACTCCCTGAACATCACTTGATCTGGGAACTGCGGCTTTCCCAGTTTCGATTTTTCTGCCTGCCGCCACTATATCTATCTTTCTTTTTACAATATGAGGAAGCTTCAGTTTTGCGCCATTAATTTCAAGATAGTATAACCTTTCCCCGACAAAAGTTTTATGCCTGCTTTTCAAAAATTGATCAGGTATTTTCTTGCCGATTCGAGGTTCGTGAAGCAGTAATGATGCAGCCTGAACAGTAAGCGGATGAAGCTGTACCCATCCGAAAGGCTGTGTTTTTCCTAATCCGGGAACATTTTCCGAACGGCTAATCCTGCTTAATAATGTACCTTCAATTGCCTCATAAAGATGTGCACGTGCCTGAACGGGTTTTGAGGCATCGAGCCCAAGCTTGTCCTGAAGAAAATTAGCTAAAGGAACACCTTTAAATGAAGTAATTGATTTTGCAGCTGCAGGATCAATATTCACTGAAAAAACATGTGTGAATTTTTTATAATAATGTCTGGGTCCTTTACGGGGTTTTAAAACCCATAAACCGGGCTGTCTGGTTTTTCTTAATTCTTCTTTAATATAAGATGGAGGGAAACTGTCTGCTGCAGCATCTTCAAATGATTCAAGAGCTAAAGAAGTCAAATTCTCCTGATCATTTAACAAAGCTTCATTCAAAGTTCCCATATTATTTACTGTTTCTTCAATGGTATTTGCAATAGCTTCATAAGCTAAATCATTGCGGTTTGTTTCATAAGTTTCAAATCCAATCGCTGACATGCCAATATCTATAATCTTTGCTGACAGAGGTTTAGCAATGTTTTGAGGGATGTATCTTGCAACCAGTTTTGATAAAAGCCCTGCTAAAAAGTTAATTATTCTGGGACGGCCTATAATTGAAATTGCCATTTTAATTATTGGCTGAGCAGCCAGTAGCACGGCCGGTAAAAAGTTTTCAATTGCAGGCTGCGGAGATTCACCTTCATTTAAATTCTTCAGCTCATTTATAAATTTTTGACGGGCTGTTTCGATATCAGGAATATCCAAACCGCCGGTCTCATATGAGAATTCCCTTTCAAAGGATTCAGGTGAAGAAAGATAATCCTGGATATAATTTTCACTTTCATTTTCATCCGATGAAAAAACAAGATTTGCAATATTATTATCCAGTTCATATTGAATTGATTCCAAATCGGCTGATGTCGGACTATAATTTTGATCTCCCTGGCCTGCGTAAGAAGTCTCCAGGTTCAACATTTTCTTTGCCAATGTTTGAGCATAGGGCCTGAAGTTCTTGGGTAATTTATTGATGGCAAATTTTAAAACTCTCTCCAATAAAGGACGGATAAGCTTTTTCAGTTTACCCAATATTATATTTATCGGCAGCAATTTTCCTACCGCACTAATCCCTTTTTTGGCTAGATTTATTCCCGATTTAACAACAGATTTTACTTTGTTGAATAATGATCCGAAGAATTGTTCCTGGGCAGGAGTAAATTCTCTCTCTTCCGCCAATAAATTATTAAAGAATTGTTCAATGGATGCTTCATTTTGATCAGAAAGATCATTACCGGTAAAATGCTGGCTCACGCGATCTATCATTCTTTCGGATTCCATTGCAAGCGGTTCGAGATACTGATTTATTTGCTGAGCCGCATAGGGGATAAAACTATTCCCCATAGAAGTTTCGTCAGAAATTTTTGAACTGTAAGTATCCTCCGCCTCTGCGGCAAGATTATACAGAGCTGTTTCGAATTCAGAGTCATTCAACTCAGCAAGTAATTCCGTATATGCTTCCTTATCGGGTGTAGCAGCACCCGCTGTTTCCGGCATCTCAAAGGTAGATTTAAATGGATTATCTTCTTCGGTCAGGAATGAGAAATTGTAATTTTCCATCTGCTTTTCTTTAGGTGCATTTCTAGTTATCTGTACATCAGCAAATGGAGTTTCATATTCAGCAAGCTGAATACTATCGCCGTTCGTTTTAAATTTATCCATAGGTTTATCTTTAAGTTTTTTGTTGATGATTAGTTTACTGCAAATATAATTTTTGAATAGAGGGGATATCAATCCCCCTAAAGGGGGAATTTAATCAAAAAAAAATTCACATGATTTTTTTTGTGAGATAAACATTAAGGTATAGTATCCTTAAAAATATTTAGCCGAACTTGGTTAAGATCTATTCAAAAATTTTTTCTAATTAATAGAGCATGATTGTATGAATGGATGTATGTAAGATAGGAACGCTTTCCATTTTCCATTTAACATTTTACATCTTGACGGCCGGCTTTGCCGTGCTAAGATGGAACTGTCAGGATGAATAATAATTCTCCTTTCGGATAATTCAGTCTATTTGTCAAAGAAGGTATGGTGGTAATAATTTATAAGTGATGCCGTATTCTTTGCCCCTGTCTTTTCAAGAATATTCTTACGGTGGGATTTAACCGTTTCGTAACTAATAAAAAGTTTATCTGCAATTTCTTTGGTGGTATATCCCAGCATAATTAATCCAAGCACCTCTATTTCACGTACGCTGAGCTTGTGACTATTTATTTCACATTCATTTTTTAATTTTTTGTTTATTATAAAAGATGCTGTAAATATATCATTTACTTCAATATTCAAATCAAGATGCAGTGATTTTCCAACAGGTCTTAACAGCGATATCAGTTCATAAACACGCTGAACCAGGACTTCTTCAGTTTCAGATGTCCATTCTTCATTATTAAGAAATTCTATTTCCTGCTTATCCAGCTGAAGGTTAACATTAGAGAAAAGTTGTATAGAAACAGTCGCAGGCATAATATATAAAATCCTACATTTATATTTACCAACAAAGCAACTCAAATAATATCTAACCGGAATAAGTTTGATATTCATGCATTGGAAACCGCAGACAATAAAATACTGAAGAGGAAGATTTCAAGGAACTCACAGGAATTCAAGAGCTTATAAAACTAAGTAAGATGCATTCGACAAAACAGGGGAGAGAATATAACAAAATATTTCTTCTGTTGTAAAACAATTTATTAATTATGGTGCGTTATCTCACTTTTATCTTTTTACAAATAATATTGTACCAAAAAGAATTTGGCAGTAATTATTAATCAATTGGGAACTGTAAAAGAGTGCTGAAAGGAGTATGCACCTGTTGCATCACTTACTAAAAAGGATGATTTTGTGAAATGGTTACTGCAGTTTTAATTTCTCAAAAAACACTCCTGTATTATTTGGAACGGTTGTCATCGGAGTTCTTTCAGGTGCAATTTTGGGCGGAATTGTCGAAATTTTAATAGGCTGGACTCATATATATCGGTTTAATCTGTAGATAATAGCAAAAATGCTGCTTGCTTCCCTTCCTTTTATTTATCTCAGAAAAACCTTATTTTAGCCATCTTAAAGTTCATTAAATTGTTGTCCAGGCTGTTAATCGAATTATAAAAATATTATTATACAGCTGTTAGATAATAGAAGAAGGTTTGAATGGATGAATGAACAAGCTATCCTTCTTTCAATCAATCATTCTCCGGACATAATATCTTCGGACAGTCAATCATTCATTCAAAAAAAATGATTTCATAGCTAAAAAATGAGGGTAATTTGGAAACAAAGGTAAACGATTTAAATACATCGGAAAAAGAGCTTGAAATAACTCTATTATATAGTGAAATTAAAGACGATATAGATTCCGAAGTAAAAAAGAAAACTAAAAATATTCAGCTTCCGGGTTTTCGAAAAGGGAAAGCACCTCTTTCAATAATTAAAAAAATGTACGGAGATTCACTGGAATATGAAGCTTCGGAAAAGGTTGCAAATTCACATTTCTGGAAAATAGCAAAAGAGAAAGAGATATTTCCTATCGGACAACCGACAATGACTGATCTTCATTTTCATCCGAATGAAGACTTGCATTTTAAGGTTCAGTTTGAAACTTACCCTGTGCTTGAAGTAAAAGAATATACTGACCGGGAAATTGAAGTCCCTGATTTTATAGTAAAAGATGAAGAAATTGAGCAGGAGATAAAATATATTAAACAGGCAAATGCCGTACAGGAAGATGTTGATGTTGTTGGTGAAGATAATAATTATGCAATAGATATCGACCTTCAGAGAATAAATGAGGATGGAACTCCTTACAAAGACTCACAAAAGCAGAATATAAAAGTTGATCTTTCAGATCCAAAAGTTAACCCTGATCTTATTGAGAATGCTAAAGGGAAAAAGACAGGTGAAACTTTTACATTCACATTTAAAAATGAATCCCCGGTTAAGCAGGAAGAAGGTGAAAAAGAAAAAGAAGAAGTATTAAAATTTTCAGCCGGTATAACTTCAATAAAGAAAAATATTTTACCCGAATTAAATGAAGAATTAATTAAGAAGGTAACAAAAGATAAAGTAACTAATGAAGCTGAGCTGAGAGAAAATATAAGAAAAGATATCCAGGATTATTATGACAAGCAGACAGATAATATAACCAGGAACAAATTAATAAGTTTGATAGTTGAAACAAATAATTTCGTTCCCCCAAAAACTTTAGTACAAAATCTTCTCCAGGATTTAGTTAAAAATGAAGAAGAAAGAGCCAAAAAGGAAGGGAACAGACTCTTTAACCGTGATGAAGCAAAAATCCACCTTATGCCTTTCGCAGAATCTGAAGTAAAATGGTTCTTATTGAAAAACGAGATCCAGAAGAAAGAAAAACTCGAAGTAGATGAGGAAACACTGAAAGAGCTCGCTAAAAAAGAAGCTGTTACAACCGGTTTAAGCGAAGAAAAGCTTCTCAATTATTATAAATCTTCCAATTATCAGAATACTCTTTTAGACCAGAAATTATTTGAATTCTTAAAAGAAAAAAATACTATAAAGAAAATTGACCCCGAAGAATATTCAAAGAAACAAGAAGATTTACATAAACATGAAAATTTACATAAAGAAGAAAATTCACAAAAAGAAGAAAAGGATTCTAAATGAATAAACCATTCGAAATTTACAACCAGCTGGTTCCCTATGTAATTGAACAAACGGGACGCGGTGAAAGAGGGATGGATATATACTCCCGCTTATTAAGAGAAAGAATTATATTTCTCGGAACTGCAATTGATGATCACATTGCAAGCCTGACTATTGCACAGTTGATATTCCTTGAAGCTGAAGATTCGGACAAAGATATCAACTTATATATCAATTCACCCGGCGGCAGTGTAACTGCAGGTTTGGCAATATATGATACAATGAAATATATTAAACCGAATGTGGCTACGATCTGTGTCGGTATGGCTGCCAGTATGGGGGCTATCCTTCTTGCAGGCGGTGCGGCCGGTAAAAGGACGGCTCTGCCTAACTCTAAAATTTTGATTCACCAGCCGTGGATTGGTGGGCTGCAGGGACAAACTTCAGATATTGAAATTCATGCTAAAGAAATGCTGAAGACAAGAGATACTTTATATAAAATCTTAGCCGATCATACCGGCAAATCTGTTGAACAGATAACTAAAGACTGCGACAGAGATCATTTCCTTTCATCTGAGGAAGCTAAAGATTATAAAATTATTGACAACATCCTGAAAAAAAGAATTCCAATGGATAGTAAAAAATAATTTTTTTAGGCTGCCGGATTATCTGGCAGCCTTTTTTTTAACTATTCACCAAGTTTGCCATTCATCATAAATTCACTCCTATTTTAATTTTTATAATTTCAGCTATTAAGGGAAAATCATATCAAAACAAAAATCGGGAGGTAAAAATGCGGGAGCTTAAATCATTCTGTCTTTTCTGATTAAACAACAGGATTCTCAATTACATGATGTTTACAAGTCAAATCTTAAAACCGGCGAAAGAAAATAAAAACAATATGGCAGGATGGGTAATAGATACTGAAGGAAATTCAAAGCCAGGGATCCGGATTACACCCGATGGCGGTTCAGAGATATTAAAACTCTTAAAAGGTATTTTATTTTTGAAGGAAAAAGCAGTATAGTAATCAAACTTCCGCTCTAAGATGTTTTTCAACAACATTTAACCTGTTAACTGCTCTCTTTAATGCATTCTCTGCTCTTTCAATATCGGTACCTTCTTCCCTCTTATCAAGTCTCTCTTCAGCCCTCTGCTTCGCATTTTTAGCTCTGTCAACATCAATTTTATCAACGAGTTCAAGAGAATCCCCAAGAATTAAAACATTATTGTTTAATACTTCTATTGTTCCCCCGCCTGTAGCATAATATGAAGAATTTTTATCAGGAGTAACAACTTCAACCATCCCGATTTCAAAGATGCTTACCAGCGGAGCATGATTCTTCAGAACCTGGAATCTTCCTTTTAAACCGGGAACTGTTACAGAAATAATCTCTCCTTTGAATATAACTTTATCCGGAGTTATTATTTCTATTTTTAATTCTGCCATAAACAATTTTTAAATATTAAAGATAATTATCAAATTTGAATAAATGATTGATTCTCTAAAGGATTCCTTCTGAGAATGAATGAATGTTTTATAAAGCTTCTAATCTCCATTCATCTATTCAATTATATATCTATTCTCTCGCCCTGCTATTTCATACTCTTTGCTTTTTCAACAGCTTCCTCAATTGTACCTACATACATAAAAGCCGCCTCAGGAAGATCATCATGCTTACCGTCAATGATTTCCTTAAATCCTTTTATTGTATCTTCAAGCTTAACGTATTTACCTTTATACCCTGTGAACTGTTCAGCTACAAAGAAAGGCTGACTGAAAAATCTCTGAATTCTTCTTGCTCTCTTTACCACTGTTTTATCTTCATCTGAAAGTTCGTCCATACCGAGAATATTTATAATATCCTGCAGATCTTTATACTGCTGAAGAATTTCTTTACAGTTCCTGGCAACATCATAATGCTCATCACCTAAAATACCAGGCTGCAGTATTCTTGAAGTTGAATCCAGGGGATCAACAGCAGGATAAATACCAAGTTCAGAAATCTGCCGGCTCAATACCGTAGTAGCATCAAGGTGTGCAAAAGCTGCCGCAGGTGCTGGATCAGTTAAATCGTCTGCGGGAACATATATAGCCTGAACGGAAGTAATGGAGCCTTTATCGGTAGAAGTAATCCTTTCCTGAAGAGCACCCATCTCAGTTGCAAGATTAGGCTGATAACCAACTGCCGAGGGCATACGCCCTAAAAGAGCACTTACCTCCGAACCTGCCTGGGTAAAACGGAAAATATTATCGATAAATAAAAGTACATCTCTTCCCTCTTCATCACGGAAATACTCCGCAACAGTTAAACCGGTTAAACCCACACGAAGCCTTGCTCCGGGCGGCTCATTCATCTGGCCGAATACCAAGGCAGTTTTTTCAAGCACACCGGATTCTTTCATTTCAAGCCACAGATCATTCCCTTCCCTGGTTCTTTCTCCAACTCCTGCAAATACCGAATAACCACCATGTTCCTGTGCAATATTGTGAATTAATTCCTGAATAATAACTGTTTTGCCGACACCGGCGCCGCCGAATAATCCGGTCTTACCGCCTTTGGAATATGGCTCTATTAAATCTATAACCTTAATTCCTGTTTCAAACATTTCACTTTTTGTAGAAAGATTTTTGAATTTTGGCGAAGGTCTGTGTATAGGAAAAATTTTTTCGGATTTTATTTCTCCCTGGCCGTCAATTGCATGACCTGTTACATTTATTAATCTTCCCAAAGTAGAAGGACCCACAGGAACGGAAATTGGTTCTCCTGTATCAAAAGATTCCATCCCTCTTACTAAGCCGTCTGTTGAATCCATTGCAACAGTTCTAACCCTGTCCTCACCTAAATGCTGTTCAACTTCTGCAATCAAATCCTCTTTAACACCTTCGGTATTAGTACGCGGAATTCTGACAGCATTATATATTTTCGGCAGATGTCCTTCTTCAAATTCAATATCAATTACAGGCCCAATAACCTGAATAATTTTCCCTTTAGCTTCTTTTATTTCTTCAGCCATTTTTTCCCTTAATATATGAAAATTGAATAATAAAATTACAGATATGCACCCTCTTTTACAAATGGATTTAAGGAGATTTTTAAATCAAATTCAAACTATTCAAATAAGCAGGAGGAACCGTAGGTTTAATTAAAAATTAAAAATGAATAATTAAAAATTCCGGATATCATAGTTATATGAAACAGATAATGAATATTAATTAACCTGAAGGAAAGAACTCTAAAACAGATTTCTTAAGTTTGGAAAAAAAGAGACGGGGCGTGCCCCGTCTCCGCACAAAATATTACTTAATCAGCATCATTTTCTTAATGGATGTAAAATTACCAGCATTTATTCTGTAAAAATATACTCCGCTTGACAGTTGTTTGTGGTTTGCAGAGTTTAGCGAATTGAATACAATCTGGTAGCTGCCTGCAGCTTCTTCTTTATTTATTAAAGTTGCAACTTCATTTCCCAAAATATCATATACTTTCAGCACGACTTTACTTGCGGCCGGTAAATCATAGTTGATTACCGTAGTCGGATTAAAAGGATTAGGATAATTCTGGCTGAGACTGAATGTTTTCGGAACCATAGATGTGGCTTTTACTACATCCGAATATTTGTAGGTGCCGTTATAATCTATTTGTTTCAAACGATAATAAAATTCACCTGCATTCTGAAGCTTATCGGTAAATGTATATGTATTAACTTTTGTCGTTGTACCGTGGCCGCCGACAAATCCGACTTTAACAAAAGTTTTACTGTCAATACTTCTTTCAACTTCGAATCCTGAATTATTAGTTTCGGTAGCGGTTTTCCATGACAGAATGGTAGTACTTTTTGCAATATTTGCAGAAAAAGATACCATTTCAACTGGAACAACTGGAACCGGAGTAAAATCGGTTATGTATCTTGGCACTACTTCATACCCACCTGAATACTGGGTTACAATACAAATTAGATCAACAGGCCATGTTGGTTCGGGATCATTAAAAAGTGCAATATCTTTATCTAGGAAAACGTCCACAGTATCTGTACCATCCGTTAATTTTAATGAAGCATTACTCGAAGAAGTCGGCCAGGTACCTGAAGCTAAGGATAATCCTTTAAGCTCGACTAAATGAGATTCATAATTCTCAGCATTCATCAAATATTCTGAAAGACTAATTACTTCCGGTTCTGGCAAAATAGCATTACTATCTAACTTTACAATATCTGTATCATTATATGATTTAATTTCAATAAGACCATAATATTCAGTAATTTCTCCTGTAACACTAACGCTGTCGCCTAATTTTAATTCGGTACTGGTTAAACCGCTTCTAAAGGTAGCTAATCCGCCAGTTCCATCCCAGATATAATAAGACCTGCTCGTTGTCTGATAATTAGGAGAAATTACGACGCCTTCTACCGTAACAGTATCATTTACCATGCTTCTTGCCCAATCAATATGATAAATTTTCGACATAAAATCGGAAGTAAATCTTGGTAATATTTGATAACCTGTCGTATCGGTTCCGTATTGGCTTCCAATTCCGACCAAATCAACCGGCCAAATAGGCTCGGAATAATTATAAAGTCCCATATCAGAATCAATGAATACATTCACTGTATCTGTACCATCAGATAAATATAAAGAACCATTACCCGAAGTCGGCCAAGTGCCTGAAATTAAAGACAATCCTTTTATCTCGATTAAATGTGATTCATATTTTTCAGGATTCATAACATATTCAGAAAGGCTTATTTCTTCCGGAGATGGCAAAACGGCATTGCTGTCCAATATAACAAGACTTGTATCAGTTAAAAGATTAATTTCGAGTAACCCGTGATAAGATGAAATTTTACCGGTTACCATAACACTATCACCAACTTTTAACGAAGGACTTGTTAAACCAAATATATAAGTTGCTATTCCACCGGTTCCGTCCCATATATAATAAGATCTGCCTGTTGTTTGAAAATTAGGAGAAATGGCCACACCAACAACTGTAACAGTATCATTAACCGAATTTCTAGCTGAATCGATTGTAACAACTGTCTGACCGTAAAGTGTAGAGAAAAAGACTAGGAATATAACGCTCAAAAGTGTAAATACTTTTTTCATAGGAGCTCCTTAAGTTTTAATAAATAATTTGAATTGTGATTTAATTTATGATTCAACATAATATTTTTTTATTCATTTGACAATAAATAATCATCATTTAACAAAATGTTAATATTGTTTCCCACGTAAAAATTTTGAAATCCCAAGTTCTTCCAAAATTTTAATTATTTTCTATTTCAAGAGAACCAGCTTCTTTGAAGATGTAAATCCCGAAGAAGTTCTGAATACATAAAAATATATTCCGCTTGCAAGATCTTTTCCGTTAAAATCTACAGTTGTAATACCTGACTGAGAAGTACCATCAAATAAAATTTTTACTTTTCTACCTAGCATATCATAAAGAGATAGATCAACATGCTCTTTTTTTGATGTTTCAAATTTAATGGTTGTAACAGGATTAAAAGGATTAGGGAAATTCTGATACAAGACATAATTTAGATTATTTATATTTTCATTTCCCGAAACAGAAGTTGGAATTATAAATTCAGATGTACCCCCGGCATCAGTATATCTTGCTTTAAAATCCTGCAGATATAAATTGGCTATTAATGAATCACGAATTATCAAAGTATTTTCATCGTTATCGTTTTCTGCAGCAGACGACCAGTTGTGCGAACCGGTAATTACAGCAGGATCACTCTCCGGGTAAAGTGCATCGACAACAGCATACTTATCGTGAAGTGTCGGTGCAGGGTTCTGCAAGGCTTCAGAAAAATTCTTTAATGTATTAAATTCGCTCCCGCTTACATTAACATCATGTATTACGCTTCTAATATCGCTTACACCTGAATTGTACCTGTTATATAGTGCACTTTCAATATCATTTCTTGTAAAAACGTAAAGAGCCATATAAATTGAATAATCTGCAGAATCAATTGCATTGATAATCTGATTGGTAGTCCCATCGGAAGGGCTGAAATAAAGCTGAACATCTCTTCCACCGATATTAAACGAATGCGGTGTGTTATCACTTTTCATACTACCGAACTTTGCATTGGCAGGATTAGGTTCGTCTGTGTCGCTTCCCCACATCTCTTCGAATTCGGTTTCATATGCCCGGGTAATCGCAGGATCATTAATTTCAACAACATTGTTTTTCCATCCAAGTTCAGTATTTGTAATATTCCATGAACCGGTCCAAAGCCAGTCATTAGCTGCAATAGTATCCCGTTCATCAAAAATAAAAAATTTATTGTGCATAATACCGGATAAATTTGAAGGTCTTTTACTAATCATTATACCGGCATTCATCAGTGTCTGTATATTGTCCTGTGTATTTCGGCTGTCATAGACAACTCTTATTTTTACTCCCCTGCTTTTAGCAACAAGCAATGCACTTGCAACATCGTGCATTCCTGAAAAACTGTAGACTGCCATATCGATGGAATAATTTGCATGATTAATTCTACTAATTAATTTCTGCTGAAAATCGACATCTCCATGAGCCGCATTACCGGGAGCAGCAACTGATGTATCAACCGGGAAATTGAAATATACATTTATTGTACCTAAAGAAGGATTTGAAGAAGCTGTTGTAACAAGATTCAGATCACTTTCACTTGTTCCTTTTGCATTAGAAGAATAAACTCTGTAGTAATAAGTCTTAAATGATGATAATCCAGTTACTTTAATTACATGCTCTGTTGTATCGTTACTGATATATAGTGAATCAATCTCAAGGGATTTTGTTAATCCGTATTTTATTTTGGTATCGCCGTTTCTGGCAGTCGAAAAATACACGGTAAATGAATTTGTATCTATATCGGCGGCTAATACGGGGCTCAAAATTAATGGAGCTCCATTATCAACTATATCAGAAATAAACCTGGGAAATAACTGGTAGCCGCTGTTATAGGGTGCTGAATATTTATATTGTCCAAGAACTCCTATTATATCAATTTTGCCTGACGGAATTGGGGTCCCAACAATTGAAGTTACATCTTTATCAATTCTAAGTCCGGCTGTCAAAGTTCCGGTAGTATCAGTGATGTCATAATTCTGACCACTGGTTCCGCCGGAAAAATCTCCGCTTCCTGAAATAGATACATTATCTATCCTTATTAGTTTACCTTCGTAGTCTTCAACTCCGTCCCACTGCTGGTTCATAATCTGCGAAATTGTAACAATTGTCGGGGATACTTCATGATTTGAAGAAATTACTTCTACATCAGAGCTGGAACCCGGGCTCAATTCAGTTAATCCGCTATATTGTGACAATTCACCTGTAACAATCACTGAATCCCCTATATTTACATTATTTACAAAACTGCTGCCGTAAACGGATATAGAACCTGTCCTGTCCTGTATTGTACCGGGACCTGAATTTCCAATCTGGTTGGAAGATGTTACAATTCCGGTTATAGTAAATACCTGTCCCAAATAAACAGGAACACCAGTTGAATCGTTTTGTTTTAAATCTGCGATCGGTGTAATGGTTTGTGAATAGGATAAAGCACTAAAAAAAAGCAGCAAGAGTAAAATTAAATTTTTCAAAATCACCTTAAATCTGTTGAAAGTATAAATCGTAAAATTCTGTTATTCCCTGAATCTACCACATAAAGTATTTTATCAAAATAAGCCACCGAATATGGTTCATTAAAAACACCGGGTCCCCCGAACGACTGTAATTCATCTCCCAAAGGAGTAAATTTGAATACACTATCTTTTTGAGCATCTGCTATGTATATATAACCGGCATCATCGATACAGGAACCTTCAGGCTGTGTAAACCTGTTTGGTTTCATTAAAGCACCTCCGTCAGACGGCGTCAGCCTTGCTTCGTAATCTGCGGAAATAGGCGTTACAACATAAGTAAGCCATTGAACTTTAAGACTATTATTGCCGGTTAATGTCTCAATAAAATCTATATTTTTCCGGTTAAAAGAAGTAAGAGAGCTTATCTGATTTGCTGAAACTAAACCCGAGCTTAAAGGATCAATATTTCCAACCCTTCCGATTAATGTATCTCCTTCTCCCCCCCCGTATAAATCTTTGGGGATGAAATTTAAAATAGAATTATCCGGATCTATAAAATTACTGTTATTAGGACCTGTTCTGGCCACATAAAAAGAATTATTAAAAAAGACAGTAACTGCGGTATACTTTCTTTCGGGATACTTAATATCGGCAGCCCGCGGCAATAATCTGACCATTGGAGCATTATCTATTTGATGATCTGCTGCAATCAAATTTAACTTATAAACAGCCCCAAATGATTCTGCCTGCCCATTAATAACAGTATCCAATTCAGCGCAAACAATAAGGTTTAATTTGTAATCCTGTGCTAAAGAAACCGGTCTTCTTATTTGTCTTGTACCGAGGACATTCCCGTTCAGGTTCAGCATAACTATACGGTCATTATAAGTATCGGCTACATAAACAAATGGTTCCCTGCCGATAATCATATCCTGCGGTTTATTAAAACCAGTCCACGCAGGATTCACCGGAATATAAACAGTATCGCCGGTAATATTAGCGTTTCCTTCACTTGCAGTAAGCTGGGAAACATCAAATTTATCACTGCAGCCAAGCGCCAGCGGTATCACTGCAACTAAAAATAACGCGAACCAAAACCTGGCATGATTGTATGATTGCATGTATGCATGCAGCCATGCACTATTGCATTCATGCTTAAGCTTAATTGTTCTTTTATAAATTCTCTCTAACCCAGATAACATTTTATATAAATATTTTTCTGATTTCTTTTTCATTAAAAACCTAAAATAATTGAAAACCTCTGCGCATTTCCAAGGGTTATATAATTTGAATAAGAGTAATCAACCGCACAATAAGCAATTCGAATTGGAATATTTACACCAAATCCAAATGAATAATTCTGTTCATCAACATTGAACTTATAACCGCCTCTTATATACACAATATTTTTCCAGCTGTATTCCAATCCTGCAGACACATTTTCTTTATTGTCATTCGGATGATTTAACTGTATAGATGATGTTATTTTATTATCCTCAGACTGATATGGTTCAAATGCAAAACCAATCCTGAAAATAGTCGGAGGAGAAAAAGACTGCCATTGCGATTTTTCCCTTTTGCCAACAAGAATTACTTTGCCATCAGGCGCCATCTGGTTTCCGAAATTAGACACTGTAACAGCAAATCTCGTAGAACCTAATCCTGTCCAATAATAAGTACCGAGGTCAATCATTACTCCGCGCATTTTTAATTTATCCAGAGTCTCTTCAATATACCTGACTGTACCGCCGACACTGAATTTGTCCGTCATTCTTCTTGAATATGTAACAGCAAATGCAAGATCACCATAGCTGAAATATTCACCTGTTCCGAAAGGAGCAAATTCTGTTGTAACAGCCATATCCTTTGTAGAAAGAGAAGTAAATGAAACTCCTACTGCATTTGCATCATCAAAATGATATACTGCGCCTAAAAAGTCATGGTATATATCCACAACATATTGATTATGGGAAAACATGATTTGATCCTGGTTGAATTGCACTAATCCGGCAGGATTCCAGTATAATGCAGAGGCATCATTAGCAACCGCCACAAAGGATTCACCTAGTGCGGTAGCTCTGCTTCCTACACCAATTTTTAAGAATTGCGCAGTTGAAATTCCCGCCCTTTGACCTCCGAGGTTCGGGAATAATTGTGCTCTTATATCAATTACAGCAGCAAACAGAATTATTATTACGAATATTTTTTTCATTATTAAAACTTTAAACTAAGTCCAAACTTTATATTTCTTCTTGTTAAATACCTTGACGGATCAAAAGGATAAGGAGAAATCGGCAGCTGTAAATCAGGGTAATTTGGATCATTCCATGAATAAGGGACGGAATCTCCGCTTTCATATGCTTTCCCTGTAACAGGATTAATTATAGCCGCATTTTTTGTATCTAAAAGATTATTTATCTCAATTATTAATGAAAGATCAAGTCCGCCAATAGGAATATATTTTTCAAAATTCAGATCAACCCAAAACCAGTTTTGACCGACATTCGTATAAAGATCAGTTGTTGAGGAAATATACATCGGTCTTCCCTGTCCATCATAACCTGTAAAATATGCCGGGGTATATCTTTTACCCGATTCAAGGAAAAATCTGATATAAAGATTATAATCATCAAGTATCCCGTTGCCGAAACCAAAAAGCGCTTCACCCGGCGGGACATAAAAATTAGTTGTTAAAGAAGCAGTAACCGGTCTGTCCCACGGCATAAACTTTTCTTTAACCGATTCATTAATATCCCCTTGAAGCACCAATGCACCTTCCGCGGATGAAGAGCTTTTCCCGGTTACTATTGCATAAGTTGCAGATGCAGAACAATTAAACCAATCACTTATTCTTTTCTTAAATTCTACTTCGATTCCCCGGGAACGGGCATAATCAGAATTAACATAGGTAATAAAATTTTTTGTTATAAATCTTGCAGAAGATATTTTAGCCGTTTTGGTGCTTATGTAATCAAAAATATCTTTATAATAAGCAGTAACAGTAAGAACATCATTAGGAGTAAACTGAGTTTTAAGACCGAGCTCGTATGCAACAGTAGTTTCAGGATTAAGATCCGGATTCCCAAACTGCTGAAAAGATGACTGAGCATTAAGCGGATTCAGCTTAGCATAAACAAACTGCGGCCTGGGCCATTTGCTGAAATGACCGTAAGAGAAAAACAAAGTCTGGTTATTTGAAATCGGATGAGATATACCTAATCTGGGACTTAGTCTCGCTTTGAATCTTCTTCCGCCGAACCATCCGAAGGTATCATTTTTATAATCCTGCCTGGTTTGATCCGGTATAGTAATTACATCAGGATTATTCACTGCATCATCAACATATTTGCCGGGAAACCAATAATCCAGCCTGAGGCCGAAATTCAGAATCATCCCGCTGAAATTGATATTATCCTGGGCATAAAAATCACCCATAGCCGGATAAACTTTATAGATATCATTATTTAAACCTAAAGTACCAATCCACGGCTGGTAAATATCGATTAACTGCATTTCCTGGAAGCGGGTTTCGAAACCTGCTTTAAATTTATTCTTCTCATCAAAAAAGCTGGTTATGTCTCCTTTTAATGAATATTCCTGGACATAATGATCATGCCATGTATAAGGATTGCCAAGATCCCAAAAACCATCACCCGGAATTACTCCAATTGTATCACTGTTTAGATTATAATATTGTATCGGAAAGTTTGGTATATCTTTAGGCTGAACATATTGATTCCAGTTTCTGCCATTCGCATCCACACGAAGGTGTGTATAAAAATATCCGACTGTTAATTCATAATAAGTTTTGGCATTTAATGTATGGGTAATGCTTAATGAAGAAAATTTGGTGTTGTGTGTAAAAACATTGGCATTTTGAAGAATATTTTGAAATTCATACTGGTAACCGGGGCTCGGTTCTACAAATTCAAGGTTAGTCTGAAGCGCACCTGTATTCTGACTAATTGAAACAGATTGATTAAATGAATAAGAAATCTTAAATGTTGGAGATGGTTTATATGTAAGCTTACCAAGCAGATTCCAGTTATTACTTGCTTCGGGAGCAAACCTGGATCCATAAAAAGTTGAAGAGTATAGCCTGCCTGCTGTTGGTTTATAATATCCCTGCGTTATTCCGTCTGATAATCCCATATAAAGGCTACCGAAGAAATAGATCTTTCCGGGGATTTGTATTCCGAGCGCAGGTAAAATTGTTGTTGTAATAGGTTCAGGTCCTCCCAGATCCATTTCAAGAATTCTATTATTGAATACATGATAAGAGGATTTATTTCCAAGATTATCTGTCTTATAGGAAACGTAACCGCTGTATTGGTCTCCGCCTTCTTTGGTTTTAACATTTACAACACCTGAAGTTGCCTGACCGTATTCGGCATTAAAACCGCCTGTAATAACATCAACCTCTTCAATTGCATTTGCACTTAACTGAAGTCCAAAACCTGTACCTGCCAGCGGATCCTGCACAGAAATACCGTTTAACAGGAATGCATTTTCATACGCTCTTCCGCCGCGGATATGAATTGCATTATCTTCCTGGACAATACCGGCCTGCTGAGCAACAACATCTGAAACATTCTCTACTAGAGCATTCTTAATATCTTCTGCAGAAATTGATGTTTTGCTTTGAGTTTCGTCAACATCAAGAAGAGGTTTTGATCCGACTACAATTACATCATGATCTAATGTTAATGCTGATTCCTTCATTTTAACATTAAGCTCAACAGTTTTTCCAGGTTCAATCTTATAACCGGTATATTCAACTGTTTTATAACCGATAAAAGATATTTTTATATCATAATTGCCTGGTGTAATATTGGCAATGGTAAATTCTCCGTTTACATCCGAAGCAGCACCATAGTAGGTACCTTTCAATACAATATTAACGCCAATTAATGGTTCATTGCTGGCTGCATCTATAATTTTTCCGCTGAGCTTCCCTGTATTCTGACCATAAATAATTCCGTTCAGGAAGAACATAAAAAAGGAAACAACCATCAATATTTTATTCATCATTGTACTAGCCCGAAATCTTGAAAGAACACTTGGTTAAGCAATTTTTTAACATTGGCATTTCCACCATTTGCTTTATTAAGAGGTATCCCCATAAAAAATACTGTTTTATCCAATGAGATAAATCCAACAAATCCTTTCAAGTCTTTATCGGAGACATGATATAAGGGAATCGCTCCAAGCATATTTAAATAAAAAGATTTTACTCTAAATATACTTGATGACAACTGTAAATCAGGGTAACTCAATTGAGTAGTGTCAGAAAGAATTTTAGTACCTCCGATTAAAGAGGTTTTAGAGCCGCTTGAATCCGATCTTATTGGTAAAAATCCCTGAAGCGCGGTCAAATCAATTGCCTGGGGAAACTGCATTGAGAAAGCTATTTTCCCCCCGGCATCTAAAAACTTCTGAGTTGATGCACTAAGTAAATCCAGTGATGGATTATTATCTGTATACCAGTAAACATATTTAAAAAGTTTTAATGTAAGTAAAAACGTTACATTTAAATATGGCGGCTGCTGATTGTGGAAATCATAAACATCATATTTATCATTTAGACTAAGACTGTCGGAAAACATTTTGGAATAGAATGAAGGAGCATCATCCTGTGTAACATAATCATCAACAATAAGAAGTTTTCCTTTGGGTTTCTTTACGAACCAGGTTCTGCCTTCTCCCGGGATAGAGATAAAACTTGATTTTGCACCGGAAATATCCTCAGCCTGAACATATAATTTATTGTTCCCGTTAAAGATAAGACCGGGAAGTTTTTGCTGTGCAGGATTAGATTCAAGTCCTCCAATCAGAATATCCATTTTAGGAGAGGATGAAGAAAAATCGTTTGTTATAATTGAAATATTTCTGACGCTTCCGTCTAATGAAACTATATTTTCGGGATTTGCTGTATCATTAAGAGCAATATTAATTTTAAGGATTGTCCCATCACCGTCAACATCACTTGCATCCCATCCGAATGACATTGCCGGAAATGAAGTATCTGGTAATACGGTTAGTTGATCCCATTGAACTACAGGAGCAGAATTTTTTATGGGGAAATCAACTGAAGCAGGATGAGGATCAATCAAACCAATATCTGTAAATAATTCACCCCTATCCCAAGCACCATTATTATTTTTATCGACAAACGGTTCCGGTCCGTAATCGATTCCATTTTGAAAAATATCTTTATCATAAATCCCGTTACCGCCGTTATCTGCCGCAGCAACCTGGAAAAGATAGTTTGTATCAACAACTCCGATCTTTAAAGCAAAAAGGCTGTCATTCGATTTGGTAAATGACCAGTCTTTTCCATTCCATGTAAAATAATACCCGGTAACAAATCCGTCAGGATCATCACCCCACCAATGAATATTTATCTTGCTCGGCTGACTGCTTATGGAAGAATCAGGATAAAGAAAAACTCCTGTATGCGGCGGCTGATTACCTTTAGGATTATCAGCTACATCTTTAAAACAGGATGAGGAAAAAAATGCAAGTGATAAAATGAAAACTATTTTTAGTGCTTTGAACATATACTTTCTGCTTTGACATCCTTCAATGTTAACAATCCGGATAAAATTTTTTGAACCATTGAAGGTTATATCCAACTTTTGTTATCTATCTAATTATAAACTCTTTCTACTTTAACCTTCGAAGTTTACTAATTGTAATCTTGTAACTTTAACCTCGAAGGTTTTTCAACCATGCCTGTTACCTTCGGGGTTTTAACAACCCCGAAGGTCAGCACAATCCTATTTCAGCAGCATCATTTTTTTAACCTGGTTATAGCTGCCTGCTTTCAAGCTGTAGAAATAAATTCCGGAGCTTAAATTATTAGCATTAAATCTGATGCTGTAATTGCCCGGTGCTTTATTTTCATTTACAAGGGTTTTCACTTCCTGCCCAAGAATATTAAATATTTTCAAACTAACCATGCTTTCTCTTGGGATTGAGAAATTAATTGTTGTTGACGGATTAAACGGATTAGGATAATTCTGATCCAGCTTAAATGAAGTAGGCAATTTCGATATCCCGTCATTAACTGCTGTAGGTCCCATATAACCAATAAAATCATCATTTTTTCTCGGAACAATTTTATAATAACTGTGGGAATAGAATAAAATTCCTTTTATTTCTGAAAATGTTGAACCTAATTTAACGTAAATGTTTTCCGGGTTATCTGCTAATGTTGAATCCCAGGCATTGTTATAATTATGATTACCATCCTGGAATTCTATTCTTGCATCACCTGAGCCATCATTGATTAAACTTTCACCGAAATTATAAGAATTAGGACCGGGATCACCGTCGGCATTTTCATTTGTAACGGTAACATTTTTATAATCTACTAAAACACTTTCCCATTGTTCAACAGGTATTTTAGCACCGGTTGAATCTGCTATATCCCCTGTTTTCAGATCTACAGGATCCGGTAAGTTATTATCATTCGAATTAATAGTTATAGATTTTAATGAGTCTATTGAAGTTACATTATAATTTTCCATGATTCTGCCGTTTAATGTAACATTATCTCCTCTCTTAAACTTTAACACATCCGCACCCATATTGCCATGTGTTCCTATCATTATTCCCGACCAGGGTCCGTTTCCTTCCTGCATATAAATACGCATAGGAGTACTAGTACCAAATCCCGGGATATCGGATGTATCTGCAGTAACTACACCTGTGAGGGTAACGTAATACCCGTTAAAGGAACTATAACCGCTTCCCAACGGACTGTATTGAATATCCCTGATTGTAAGAGGATCATTTAACACCTGATAGAAATAATTACCTTTTACAGTATCGCTTGGATTTAGATTTACTAAACCAAGATTGTCATTTGCTGTAATAAAATAATCTACAATTGTTGAATCGGAGCTTATACCATTAATGGTGGAAGTAAAAATTGTAGTATCAGTTGCAGATTTTGTCATCTGAACAGTCACTCTGTCCTGATCACCTATTCTATAGTGCAGGTCTACTTTTTTAACATAACCGCTGCCCCCGGTAACCTGAGCTGAAATAGTAACCTGATCATTTGCTTTTACCTGTACAGGATCTCTTGTGATATTGGAAATTGTAGGCGGTGTTAATGTTATATATAAATCGTTCGGGTAAATAGGGAGGATTTCATAAGTATCATTAAAAATAGTCAGAATTCCTTTTATAGAATTAATCGGTGTTCCGTCCTGGGGAGGTTCATATGTCGATCCGGGTACTTTATTTGCATCTGTTCTGAAATATCTTGATTGCGGATAGGCTATAATATAGTTGCCGTCCTTATCATTAATTCTGAATTGACCGGTTGAAGCACTTCTATCACTTGATATAACATTATGCAATTCAACGTACATTCCGCAATATTTATAATTTGCTTTATTTGTTACACCATTATCAACAAGATCAGTTAATGAAAGCTCTACAGGATCCGGTCTTTTATTTAAATGACTGATAATATTTACAGGAGTAACCGGCTTTAACAGCAGCATTAATTCATTAGTCTGGTTATAAGTTGTCACTACTCCGGTCATCTCAACAACATCGGCTGAATCTACTAAATCAAAAAAAGTATTCTGATTATCTCCGGATGTATCATTCTGTAAAACATTTAATCCTGCCCATTCATCTACTGCTGAGGAAGTATCTCTCAGATAAGTGCCCCATCTTGTACCGTAATACATTACAGGCGTCCTGTTAGTATCAGGATCAATTACAGGTCTTATCATTACAACACCTACAATCCTGACTGTATCATTTGTATAAGCAGACTTCTGCCAGCCTTTAGCTCCAACAGAATCAACATACTGTATATCATGAATAGAAACAGTAACGGGATAGTTGGATTGTGCCATAACTGCACCTAATCCCAATACTAAAAAAACCATTAGTAATTTCAGCTTCATAATTAATCCTTTCTTATTTAATTATTAAAAATTTTCCTCTTTTTATATCACCCGTGTTGGAATCTTTTACGGTGAATAAATACAGACCTGTGGCAATAGCCTGATCATTATCTGAAATAAGATCCCATGCATCTTCTCCGCCTGTCATAATTTGGTTTCCGCTGCTTGCATATGTTTGAAACCACTTTATCCCTGAACCATTACTATTCTGATGATGTTCAATTCTTTTTACTATATCGCCTGACAGAGTATAAATAGTAATTTCGCATTCCGAAGGAAGATTATAAAAATAAATTTTCCTTAACCGCTCAGTATTTCCATCCCAGTAGGCATTTCCATAATACGGATTCGGATAAACACCTACCTGTAATGAATCTCTGTTATCAGGCAGAGTTCCCGGAAGAATTCTGTTCATAGATGCGAGCGGGCTAGATTCAAGGCTTTGCAGGTTATTTTCAGGGTCTCCTTTATCAAATGCAGTTACAGAGAATAAATACTGCCAGCCGTTTAATAAATTTTCAATATCGAATTTATAATAGTATTTAACTGTGTCGCCTGGAAATGTCTTGGGTTCTTTTAATGCAACCTTTGAAAAACCGGTATTAAATCCATATGCATTCCCTGCACTGTCAAACTGAGCAAGCATTACCAGCGATGACCTGGCGTCTTCTGCCAGGTTAAGATCGAATCCGGCTTCAGTTCTGTAAATTCTGTATCCTTCAAAGTCTTTCTTCCCCGATATAGGGTCAATCGAAGACTCAGCCCGTTTATCCCAATAGATACTTACATCCTGATTTCCGGGAACAACTTTAACATTAGGCGTAAGCGGCGGAGCAGGTAAAATATATCTTGTTATTTTTCCATTTGCATCAAGATCTTCACCGGGATCCAATTTCCCATTCCTGTTTCTGTCTTCACCGAAATAAGCTCTTCGCGCCCATTCTGCATTTGAAAATAAGTTAAGCTTTTGTTCTTTAGTATCTAGTTGAGCAGGATCAGAACCATACTTCTTTGCACATACTATAGAGAATACAACATTAATTGAATCACCCGGTGTTATGTGATGAAATGAACCGCGCGTAATTAATTCGGAACGGTTTGAAGGAGTCTTCAAAGCAGAAGGATCGATTCCATTATTATACCTGTTTGTTCCACCGAAATACCCTTCCATCTTTCTGTACCGGTCTACATCAGTTGAAGGAGAAAAGAAATTCGGATCTGCAGTATTTTTATACTGCCAGCTTACAAAATTTACTGACGGCAGAGTATCATTACCTACAACAGACAGACTATCCAGTGTAGGTGTTGAACCTAAAAACTGTACTCCGACATAACTATTTGTATACCCTACATCTCCTGTTGCATCATAGGTGTATGCAACCTGCATTGAATCACTGTAACCTTCCCCGCCTTTATCAAAGAACGGTGCGCCGATTCTCGGAGACGTAATTTTTGTATTACGAACAACCGCATCAGTCCAGAGACCTACATATACACTATCAATATATTTATTTGATACATTTTTAATTGTATAATTCATTATCACAAAAAAATCGGCAAAAGGATAATTCCATGCATAGCATTCCTGGTGAACAGCAATTCCCAGGGGATTATGTCCCTGAATTGATTCACCGTTTGAAAGGACAAGGTTGGTATCTACAAAATCCATTAAGAAATCCTGGTGAGAAACTGCAGAAGGATCATAATATCTTGAATCGAGAAGCGATGATCTTTCAATTATTTTACTACCGGGATTATTAGTAAATTCAAAACCGCCTCCGCGAGTTGATACAGATGATGCATCAACAGAACCGGTTGAGACATATGGTCCTAATCTGTTGTGACCCAGTGAGTCGCTGCTTATAAAGCCGCCCACCCATATGCTTCCGTCAAAAATATGCTCGATACCGCTGCCCAATGGATATTCGCAGCTTGGCTGCTGCGGCCATAAAGCAAAACCATTTCCATACATACCGAAATTCGTAACGGTTAACCCGATATTACCAACATCGGTATACTTAGAGTTATCGTCATCGGTTGTTTTATTTAGTTTATTTCCATCGCCAGGGTGAATTAACACTGAAGCAGAGAAAATGAATAGAATAAGAAGTCTGTTTCTCATCAAAAGTAAAATTTAATCGATAATTGTTTTTACCTTATATTAAAAATAATAATGATATTTTTGTATCATTACTTTGTTTATTTCTTTTGTGTAGTTTCATTTTCGATATCAGAATTGCAAGCATTCTTCCCCTTGCTTTTTTTTCCAATATTCAATAAAACAAATTGATCCAAAACACACCGGCCAAGATAATACAGATTTATCAAAAAAAAAATATTTTTGTATTAACTTTTTGTTAATAAAATCAATTAATTAACTCAAAATCTTGTAAATTCTTCTATATAAAGGAGATAAAAATAAAATTATAAGTTTAAATTTTTAATAATTACAAAATTATTTTGACCGGAATTTTATATTAATTGATATTTTGTAATCAAAAGTGATATAAATTATCAAATAACTTAGTAATTATATTGAGAATTCATGTTTTTAGCAGATTGAAATGACTCAATTCAAATCAAGTGACATGCAGTATCCCCAAACCAGGATATGAAAAAATGTAAATGCTATTTTTCTCATAGTTCATTCATTAAACCAAATTATGTATCAGAGCCTTGATTGACTTTTTCGGAGTTCAGATTTTGAAATCTGAGCTACTAAATTCTTAATGAATAATTTGAATTTAAAATAGTGCCCTTGCATGTTTATCGGCATGATAGGAGCTTCTTACAAGAGGTGAAGATTCAACTATCTTGAATCCCATTTTTAATCCTTCCTCCTTATACATATTAAATTCTTCAGGTGTAACAAACCTGTCTACCGGGAGATGATTTTTTGTAGGCTGCAGATATTGCCCGATTGTTAAAATATCGCATCCATGATCAACAAGATCGTGCATTAATTCTAATACTTCTTCAGGTTTTTCACCTATCCCGACCATAATACCGCTCTTGGTTTTTAAATATCTGTCTTTAAACCATCTTACTAATTTTAAGCTCCTGCTGTATTTTGCCTGCGGTCTAACTACGGGATACAGCCTTGGAATGGTTTCCAGGTTATGGTTAAGAATATCGGGAGGATTTTTCATAATAATATAGAATGCTTCTTCTGCTCCCCTGAAATCCGGGATCAAAATTTCAATTGTAGTTTCCGGCATATCCTCTCTTATTAAACGGATAGTTTCTGCAAAGATTGAAGCACCGCCGTCTTTAAGCTCGTCCCTGTTGACTGACGTTATAACTACATGTCTTAAATTTAACTCCTTTACCGAATCGGCAACTCTCCTGGGTTCATCCAGATCAAGCTTATCAGGCATGCCGACTTTTACATTGCAGAATCCGCAGCTTCTCGTGCAGGTATCTCCTAAAATCATAAAAGTCGCACTTCTGTTATTCCAGCATTCGGCCATGTTGGGGCATCTGGCTTCTTCACAAACCGTATGAAGCTTCTGCCTTCTCATTAAATTTTTTAAATCATTATAGTTCTCTCCGCCCGGAAGCTTTACTTTCAGCCATGCCGGTCTTTTTCCCAAAGGCTGATGATTGCTCTCAGCCTGTTCTTTATATGATTTCTGATATTGATTTATTACTGCCATAAAACTCTAACTTATATTTTAATTAATAATTTTTTTTCATCCTCTTGAACATGAGCTTGAACTCTAACCCACATTACCATCAAAATTTTCCAGCACATCTTTTATATATTTCAAAAATCTCCCGCCCAGCATACCGTCAACCAGTCTGTGATCGTGAGATAAAGTAAGAGCCATTACAGGTTTAATTGCAATTGAATCGGTTCCGTCGACCTCAACAACAACCGGTTTCTTTTCTACAACACCTACACCCAGAATAGCTACTTCCGGCTGATTAATTATCGGGGTTCCAAATATAGTTCCGAATATGCCGTAATTAGTAATAGTAAATGTGCCGTCTGAAATTTCATCCGGAGATATTTTTTTATTTCTTGCCCTGTTGGCAACATCATTTATTGCTTTAGCAAGACCAATAATATTTTTCTCGCCTGCTCCTTTTATATTAGGAACGATTAGTCCCGTCGGTTCGATAGCTACCGCTATACCGAGATTAATAAATTTCTTTTTAACTATAGTCGAACCTTCAATACTTGAATTAACCAAAGGAAATTCCCTTAAGGCCTTAACAGAAGCATGAGCAATGAAGGCCATATAAGTTAACTTAACATCTTCTTTTTTAATGTACTCTTCTTTATGTTCTTTTAAAAAATTATAAATCCTGGTCATATCAACTTCAAGCATAGCGGAGACATGAACCGATGTGTCACGGCTCCTAATCATATGCTGCATAATTTTCTGGCGGATATTGTCCATTTCAATTTTTTGAACTTCATTTGAAGAGTAACCGGGTTGAAGCTGCGATGTTGCTACATCTGCAAAAGATTTTTCGGACTCTGCATTGACTACTTTCTTCTCCTCTGCTTCAGTTTTAATTTTTCCGGGACTTCTGTTTTCTATATAAGCAAGAATATCTTTTTTAGTAACTCTTCCTTCAAGTCCGCTCCCTTCAATTTTTTCCAATTCGTTATGAGAAACATTTTCCTTTTGAGCAATATTCATTACCAAAGGTGAATAAAATCTTGAAGAACCTTTTTTCTCCTTATCTTTCTCTTCAAGTGAAGAAGCTTTTGCTTCAGAAAAATTCTCATGCATAGAAGCAGGTTCTTTTTTCTCTTTGATATCTGATTTCTCAGGCTCTACGGCTTTTTGAACTTTACCTTCAGGTTTACCTTCTCCTGAAAATATCTTAGCAACAATAGTTCCTACTTCAACTGTTTCCTGCTCTCCGACCAAAATTTCAGATACTACTCCGTTAACAGGAGAAGGAATTTCTGTATCAACTTTATCAGTACTTATTTCAAAAAATGTTTCATCCTTTTTGATTTTTTCCCCTGTTTTTTTATACCATTTAATAACTGTACCTTCCATAACAGATTCACCCATTTTCGGCATAGTTACTTCAGTAATATCATCTGTGGCTTCAGGTTCTGCTTTCTTGTCTTCCGCATTTTTTTCCGATTCAGATACTTTTTCAATTCTTTTCTCTTCAATTTTTTCTTCTTTCGGTTCTACTTTTTCTTTCTCCTCTATTTTTAATTTCTCATCTTTAGTCTCTGATATTTCTTCCGGTTTTTCGGACTTAACTTCTCCGTTTGACTCAATAACCGCGACTACCGAACCGACTTCAACTGTATCACCTTCATTTGCTTTTATTTCAGATAATATACCGTCAGCCGGAGAAGGAATTTCAGTATCAACTTTATCTGTACTGATTTCAAAAATTATTTCATCTCTTTTGACTTTATCCCCCTTCTTTTTATGCCACTTGATTATGGTACCTTCGCTGACGCTTTCTCCCATTTTTGGCATTATTACATCCATTTTTAATCTCCTTTATTTAAGGTAAAGAGAAGGAGAATGAAGATTGTAAGAATGGATGAATGTTCAAGTTATTCGACCATTCATTTCATTCATCTATTCAATCTCCATCTTAACCTTGTTTTTTCATTTAATATTCCAATAATTCTTTTATTCCATTATAAATTCTTTTTCTATTAGGTAAAATAGAATTTTCCAGTTTTGGAGAGTAAGGAATATGAGAATCTTTTGCTGCAATTCTTCTCACAGGCCCATCGAGGTATTGAAAACATTTTTCCGAAATCCGTGATGCAATTTCAGCTCCAAATCCGGCAGTTAAGGTATCTTCATGAATTATAACAACCTTGTTCGTTTTTTTAACAGAATTAAAAATGGTTTCATCGTCAAGAGGAATTATGGTCCTGATATCTATTACCTCAACAGAATAACCTTCCTCCTCCAGTTTTTTAGCGGCATTAATAGAATCCCACATTGAAACTCCATAAGAGACAACCGTTAAGTCATCTCCTTCTTTAACTACCTTAGCTTTACCAAACGGAACCAGGTAATCTTCAGAAGGTTCTTCCGAGATAGCAAAGCTCTGCCTGTAAAGGCCTTTATGTTCACAAAATAAAACCGGATCATTAATTCTGCAGGCAGTTTTCAGTAATCCTTTTGCATCGGCAGCATTAGAAGGATAAGCAATGAATAAGCCTGGCACATGGGCAAAGATCGATTCAATATTCTGACTGTGATATAATCCTCCGTGTATATAACCTCCGACGGCAACTCTGATAACAACAGGGGCGGCCCAATTATTATTTGACCTGTATCTAATGGTGCTTAACTCACTCTTAATCTGCATAAAACCAGGCCAGATATAATCACCAAACTGAATTTCAACAACCGGTTTTAAACCGGTCAAAGCCATTCCAACGGCAACACCGATAATACTTGCTTCTGCCAGGGGTGAATTGAAAACCCGGTCCTCGCCAAACTGTTTTGTTAATCCTTTAGTAGCTGTAAAAACTCCCCCTTTATTATCTGCAACATCTTCTCCGAAAACATAAATTTTATCATTCCTCTTCATCTCTTCTTTCAGTGCATGATTTATTGCATCAACCATTACTATCTTATTTCCCGGTGCCGTGTTTTTTTCATATTCCAGTTTAGTTCTGAACCCGCTTTCATCAAAAACATGCTTATCTGCAGAATCCGGATCAGGATCATCTGCTTTTAAGGCGGCATCTGCAGCATTATTCACTTCATCCGAAGTCCGCTGCATAATTTCTTCAAATTCTTCTTTAGTAATAATTTCATTTTTTATAAGCAGTTTTTTTAATTTTTCAATCGGGCAGTTTTTTAAATCTTCTTCAAGTTCATCCTTAGTTCTATATTTTTTTTGATCATCCGAAGAAGAATGTGAAAGAAGCCTGACCACATCAGCTTCAATCAGAGCAGGTCCGTTGCCTTTCCTTATATAATCAATCGCTTCTCTAATTTTATTATAAGATAAAAAGAAATCGGTTCCGTCAATCTTTTCATTAAGCAGATTTTCGTAACCGCTCATCATTTCGGCAACGGAATGTTCTCTTCCACCGCTTTGCTTGGATACAGGAACCGATATTGCATACTTATTATTTTCAATTACAAAAAGGACAGGTAATTTTTCCCTGCTTGCCCAGTTAACAGCTTCATGAAATTCACCCTGACTGGTTGTTCCTTCCCCGCTGCTGACAAACACAATCCCTTCCTTATTTTCCTTAACCATAGCTAAAGCTGCACCAACAGCATTTAAAAACTGTGTCCCGGTAGGACTTGATTGTGACGGTATATTTATTTTATTTGAACCCCAGTGACAGGAAAGCTGTCTTCCGCCGCTTGAGGGATCATCCTCTTTCGCAAATGACTGAAGAAAAAAGTCTTTTGGCGTTACCCCTGCTGAAATGACCACTGCAATATCCCTGTAATAAGGAAAGATCCAATCTTTTTTAGGGTTCAGCAGCATGCCTGCAGCTGTTTGCACAGCTTCATGACCGGCACCTGCAATATGAAAAAAGGTTTTTCCCTGCCTTAAAAGATTCATCGCTTTGTTATCAATATTTCTTGCTGTAAGCATGTTATTTAAAACGTTCAGCAAAAAATCTTTCTTAAATCCATTTAAATCCGTTCCCGATTTTTCGGGGAAGTCTTCATTTTTATCTTTGCCGTTATCCGATTTTTTTATAACATTCTTTTCTTTTATAGCAGTATCATTTGATGAATTTCTTTTAGCCATTATAAACCTTTCATTTCAGCTGCTGAATTCGACAGTTAATAATTTCTCTTTCGGCAAAACCGACATATTATTATATCCGAAAACTTCCACAAAATTTTTTAGAAGGATTTCTTTAACTTCAGGAATAGAAACAGTCCGGGATAATTCCTTCTGTAAAGAAGTTACTTCTTTATCTACAATCCCGCAAGGTATGATCCCTTTAAATAAAGACAAATCGGTATTCACATTAAAAGCAAAACCATGCATAGTAATCCATCTGCTTATTTTAACGCCGATGGCAGCAATCTTTCTATTCTCAATCCACACACCTGTATATTTCGGATCTCGGATTCCTTTTATTCCAAAATGTCCGCATGTTCTTATAATTACTTCTTCCAGCGCTCTCAGATATTTGTGAGTATCATTTTGCCAATCATTTAAATCAATAATCGGGTATCCTACAATTTGTCCGGGACCATGATAAGTTATATCACCGCCTCTATCAATACTATAAACCGATATTTTTTTCTTATCCAGGTATTCTTTTGAACCAATCAAATTATTTTTATCGGCAACTTTACCTAAAGTATAAGTATGCGGATGTTCCAATAAATAAATTATATCGGAAATTTTTTTCTGATGCCTGAGTTCGGAAGTATGCTTCTGAAGGTCCCATGCCTCCTTGTAGTCGATCAAACCCAGATCGCAATATGTTAATGCACGATTAGACATTGTTGCTAAAATTAGTCCGATTATTTATGTTCTCGTATAAACTACAACTTTTGGAATATTGGATTAATGGAGTTATGGAATACCTATATAAGATATTTCAGGTTCATGAATTTCTTGATCCCAGGAACCACTATCTTTTTTATATTGAAGAGATTTGATCAATGCAAGCAGTTTATTTTCAACTTCATAGTGTTTACAATCAAATTCATTAAAATCTTCTTCTGATAGTAAATCTGTTTCCATCAATCCTATCATCCTCGTCAATAGTTCGCCTGCGGATCCTAAAGAAATATCTAAAAAATGTAAATATTCATTTAATGATCTTCTGCAATATCCTTCAGCTATATTAGAGGATATCGATTGTGCTGAATTTAATATTTGGGATTTCATCCTTATATCGAGATTACGAAAATTACGCGTAATATTAAAGCAATATTTAAATAATTCAGTCCCATTATTCCAAACTTCCAATTTCATATAACCGCGGGTTTAAATTTTTTCTTTTAGTAAATACTTTCATCCATTTCCCTTTTTAATTAATAAAATATTTATTGTCCGATTCCATCATTCCAAATATTCCATTATTCCAAACGTTCTGTTTACCGTAATCAAATGTGTATCGCTTCACCGTATACCGCTCCTGCGGCTTCCATAATCGATTCAGAAAGAGTTGGATGTGCATGCACAGTTTTAAGAATAGTTTCGGGTGTTACTTCCAAAGACTTTGCAAGAACGACTTCCGCAATCAACTCCGTTGCTTCCGAACCAATTATATGCGCTCCTAAAATTTCTCCGTATTTGGCATCAACAACATATTTTACAAAACCTTCCCTTTCACCGACAGCAAATGCTTTCCCGCTTGCCATAAACGGAAACTTTCCAATCTTAACATCATACCCTGCATCCTTTGCTTTCTGCTCCGTTAAGCCAACGCTTGCAACCTGCGGCTGACAATAAGTGCAGCCCGGAATATTTTCATAATTAATATCAGGCGGCTTTAAACCTTTTATTCTTTCTACACAATGAATACCTTCAGCAGATGCTACATGCGCCAGCCAGGGAGGTCCAATTACATCCCCGATAGCAAATATACCTTTAACATTAGTAGCATAAGTTGATTTATCGACCTTAATATGGTTCTTAAACAACTCAATTCCCAGTTCTTCTAAACCAAAACCTTCAACATTACCTGTTACACCAATTGCATTCAATACTTTATCAGCATTCAGCTCTTTCTTTTCTCCATTATAATTAAAAGTTACTTTTACTTTCTTTCCTTTAACTTCGGCTTTTTCAACTGCTGCATTTGTAAAAATGTCTATACCTCTTTTTTTAAGACTTTTCTCAAGCGTTTGTGATACTTCTTTATCTTCTATGGGTAGAATGTTATCAAGCATTTCTATAACTGTCACTTTTGTTCCCAAAACAGAATAGAAATATGCAAACTCAATCCCTATAGCTCCCGCACCAATAACAATTAATTCTTTAGGCTGATCGGGTAATAACATTGCTTCGGTGCTCGTTATTATCATCTTTTTATCTACCGGAATATTACTCAAAGTTTTTGGTTTTGCCCCGGTAGCAATAATCAAATTATCAAACGAAACCGAATCGACTTTTTTATCTTCATTGTAAATATCAATCTGGTCGTTTGAAACAACTTTACCAAAACCTCTTATTCTTTCAATTTTATTTTTTTTGATAAGCATTTCAACATTTTTTGAAATGCGGTCTGATATTTCTCTGCTTCTTTTAATAATCCTGCTGAAATCAAAGCTCAGATTCTGATATTTAATTCCAAAATCTTCCCCCTTATTCTTAACGATGTCAAAGATTTCGGCATTTTTAAGGAGAGATTTGGTCGGAATACATCCCCAGTTTAAGCAAATACCGCCGAGGTTTTCTTTATCAATTACTGCTGTTTTAAAACCTAGCTGGGCAGCTCTGATAGCAGCAACATATCCGCCTGGACCACCTCCTAAAACTACAATTTCGTGCCTTTTTGCCATAAATATTCCTGGTTAGGGTTGAATTAAGTGCTAAATATAATTAAGAGATAAGTAAAATAAAAATAATTAGCTCAAGCAGGGCAAATAGAATTGTTGTTTTTAGACTGACTGGTCATAATCACATTTTTTATGCAAATAAATGTCCACAGAAATGATTAAAGGATGTTGTAAAAAAGCAGAGCATCTAAGATATTTTATGAAACCTTTTTCCCGAAACTTTTAATTGCAGCAGTTTTTGTATCATAAACATCTACAAATTTATTAACACTGGTTATTTCCAGAAGAATTTTAATATCCTGGTGTGGTGCAACTACTTTTAATTCTCCATCTGACTCCGAAATTTTCTTATAGATAAAAATGATGGAACCGAGAAATGATGAATCCATATATTCACATTGACTAAGATCTATTAAATATTTCTTATGTTCATTCTTAATATTATTTAAAAAATTCAATTTAAACACTTCGGCTGCTGTATTTGTTGCCCTCTTAAGATTTACTGTCACAATAATTATCTTATTTTGTTCTTGTGAATGAAACGTCATAAAGTCCCTCAAGCAGTTTTCTTCCCTTTATTTTCATGTAAATAACTTTCCAAAGCTTCCCTTCGGGTTTTGAAAATCTCAAATATATGGTGAGTACCGGTCAACTCCAATAATGATTGTACTTCCGAATTGACAGAAGATAACTTTATATTTCCTCCTTTACTTAACAACAATTTTAATGTTGTTACCAGAGTACTTAAAAAAGTTGAATCAATAAATTCACACTCCTTTAGATCAACAACTAATTTTAAGAAGTTATTTTTGATATCCTCTGATAAAATATTTTTGAATTCCTGTGCTTCCTGAAGTGTGGCCCTGGTGAGTTCAACAATCTCTACGACTACATCATCATAGAATTCCTTCGAAAAGTTTAAACTCATATAATCCCATAATTAGACTGAAATACAGACTTATAAGATAGACAAAAATGTTATTTAGACAAAATTTTTTTGTCTAAACTAAATTAAAAAATCAGGCTGAATACACTAAAATAGAAAAAATAGATTTATTTCTAACACAATACGAGCTCAGTACTTCGTAACTGAGCCTTTCAGTAATGGAATTATTTTCGAATAAAACCATTACCCTGTGCCCCTCAGAACTGGATTTCTGAGTTACGAGCTTAGATGGTACGACCGCAGCTTTCCGCTTAATTCAGTTCTCCAGAACTGAACCTTCAGTAATAATTATCTTTCCCTTAACCTCAGCATTTCCCTTAACTTTTGACTTCCTTACTCCAATTCCTCTAACCCGATAAATTGATTCAGCGAATCCGGATTTATCAATGCATCTTTATTCTCCACCTTTTCGTCATTAATTATCCTGGTAACGGCAATTTCAACTTTTTTCCCGCTTATTGTCCTAGGCACTTCTTTAATCTGCAAAATTTTGGCCGGTACATGACGAGGTGTAGCAGAACTTCTGATTCTTTCTTTTATTTTATCTATTAATTCTTTAGATAAAACAAACTCATCCTTTACCACAACAAAAAGAATAATTCTAATATCATTTTTGTAATTTTGCCCGACAACAATGCTATCTGTAATTTCATCCATCGCCTCAACACTCCTGTAAATTTCTGCAGTTCCTATTCTAATTCCGCCGGGATTCAGAGTTGCATCGGATCTTCCATAAATTATAACTCCCCCGTTTTCTGTAATCTTAATAAAATCTCCATGTCTCCAGACACCGTTAAAATATTCAAAGTATGCAGATTTATATTTTATTTTTTCCGGATCATTCCAGAAATAAACCGGCATAGAAGGAAAAGTTTTAGTGCATACAAGTTCCCCTTTCTCCTCAATAACTGATTCGCCTTTTTCGTTAAAAGCTTCTACTTTCATTCCTAATCCCCTGCACTGCAGTTCACCCGGGTAAACAGGAAGCACCGGATTTCCAAGCATAAAGCATGATATGATATCTGTTCCGCCGGAAATGGAAGATAACTGAATATCATCTTTAACATTTGAATATACATACTTAAAGTTTTCTTCTGATAGCGGAGAACCTGTAGATAATATTGTTTTTAATTCAGACAGGCTGAATTTCTCTTTTGGAACAAAGTTTGATTTTTGACAGATACTTAGAAATTTCGGACTTGTACCGAAGATTGTAATTTTCTCTTCTTCTATTTTTCTCCAGAGAATATTTATGTTTGGATATACCGGGCTGCCATCATATAAAAAAATTGTTGCACCAATATTTAAAGAGCTGACAAGCCAGTTCCACATCATCCATCCGCAGGTTGTATAATAAGTAATTATATCGTGGCGTGTTAAGTTTGTATGAAGTGAGAGTTCTTTAAAATGTTGGAGTAACGTTCCCCCACCACCGTGAACAATACATTTAGGAATTCCTGTTGTCCCCGAAGAATACATTATATAAACCGGGTGATCAAAAGGCACCTGTTCAAATTCAATATCACCTGATTTAATACCGATTAATTCCGAAAAGCGAATTGAATTTTTAATTTCACTTTTCTTTTCGATTGAACTAAAATCATAAAACTGTGAGACAACAATTACTTTTTCAATTTCAGGTATATTCTCCTTAATCTTTTCTATTCTTTCCCGGCAGTCTATTATTCTGCCGTTATACTGGTAACTTTCAACAGCTAATAAAATTTTAGGTTTAATCTGGCTGAACCGATCAAGGATCCCTTGCAGCCCAAAATCAGGCGAGGCTGAAGACCAGATTGCCCCAATACTTGCAGAAGCCAGCATACCAATAATTGCTTCGGGAATATTTGATATAAAACCTGCAACTCTGTCCCCTTTTTTTACTCCTGATTTTTTTAATCCTTCTGCAAAAGATGCAACATAACGATATAGTTCTTGATAGCTTATTCTGATTGCAGGTTTATCTTCTCTTGAACTTATTATTGCTGTGTGGTGATCACGGTACTTTAATAGATTTTCTGCAAAATTTAATTCTGCTCCGTCAAACCATTTTGAATCGAACATCTGCTCACCGGAAAGAATTGAATTATATTTTTTAGAGTGAATTACTCCGGCAGTAATCCAGATAGATTTCCAGAACTCCTCGATATCTGAAACAGACCAGTTATATAATTCAGAATAACTATTAATCGGTTTTTTTAAAATCTGTTCTGCAAAACGCAAAAAAGCAGACATGTTGGAATGATGTACACGTTCCGCCGATGGTCTCCAGATAGGCTCTTTCATTATTACTTATTATTAATTTAAAATTATAATGTATCTTTTTAATCTTACTCTTAATCCTGTTAGAAGATTATTCAAACACTATTGAAATAAGAGCTGATTAAAAATAAGATTGAGAAATTGAATATATGAGTTTAACGTTTATAATTTAAGATTATCTGCATAAATAATAGTATTCCAGGCAAAATCAATATCGTTTTTATCCAAAGCAGTTTTAGCAGTAAGTTCAAAAAATACTTTGTTATGAGAGTGATTCTCTTTTGAAAGATTCAATGCAGCCTTAAACATTTTCCTGTAATTTTTCTGTTCTTTATACCTGTAAAAGGCTTCTTCAGAGGACTCAAAATTTTCAAAGGATTCCTGTTCAATTTTATTTACAAAAAGATTTACTTCGTCTTTATTAGGAATTTTTTCTATTGTAGCAAATCTACCAAGATCATTAGCAGAATATATATTTGATTTTTTCATTGATTCGGGTAAAGAGTCATAACCAATAGATTTTTTAATTCTCGGCTGTTCTGTTTCAAAAAGAAAACCTTTAGCCCTGGTATAAAAATCAGCAGACATTCTGCCTACCAGATCAATTAGTTCCGGGTGTATTATGCCATCCTTAAAAATATCCTCTGAAATATGAAATTTTACAATTTCACAAATTGAAATATTAGCCGAGCTTCCTCCTTCACCGAAGCTTTCCATTTTGAGCAGTTTACATTCCATCTGAAAAGGAGATTCTTTAACTCTTTTGGGTTTAACAATATCCGAATCTAAGGGTGTAAGTCCGCTTTTCAGGAATTCATTTACATCAGAAGGATATTCTGCAGAGGCTAAATTTACCTGCTCGATCATCGGGAATGTAACTACCTGAACGACACACTCTTTTGTTCTGATTAAATTATTATAAGTATCTTTAAAAGATTTATCTCTTCCTCTTCTTGAAGGAGAAAAAGCTAGAACGGGCGGATTTGCTCCGAACACATTAAAAAATGAAAATGGAGATAAGTTAGGAATTCCGTCCTCGGATAAAGTCGAAACTAAAGCAATTGGTCTTGGTCCTACTCCTCCGATTAATAATCTATGTACTTCTTTTACATTTAAATCTTTAGGTTCGTAGTGAAACATTATGAATTTTTTTTCTTTGCTAAAATAGAATAACTATTTTTTGCTTTTACTATTTTATTTTTCAGTTTACCAAGCTCTTCTATCTCAAGCTCAATCGTATCACCTTCTTTCAGCCAGGTTGAAGTAAATTCTTCTCCTTTTTTCTTAGCTTCCATTGCTTTAGTACCATTTAGTTCAAGGTAACAGCCGGTACCCACTGTCCCTGAACCAATTACATCACCCGGATATAATTCAACCCCGTACGAAGCTCTTTCAATTATTTCCGCAAAGGTCCAGTTCATATCTTTTAGATTTCCCTCTGAAATTAGTTTTCCATTATGTTTGGCAGTCATTTTCAGATCATATTTATTTCCGGAGGAAGTATTAATTTTATTTTTCTCTAATTCATCCGTAGTAACCAGGTATGGACCGATAACGGTTGCAAAGTCTTTCCCTTTAGCCGGTCCTAGATTTAATTTCATTTCTTCCATTTGCAGTTTTCTTGCTGAAAGATCATTCATAATAGTATATCCGGCTATATAAGAATCAGCATCTTTCGCTGAAATATTTTTTCCTTTTTTACCAATTATTACAGCCGCTTCCAGTTCAAAATCTAGTTTCTGCAGGTGGTCTTCTTCTACGATTATATCACCTTCACCGAATATGGCATTATGATTTGTGAAATAAAAAACCGGGAACTGATCAAACTCGGGAATCATATCGGCTCCTCTGTTCCTTCTGGCTGTTTCTACATGCTGCCGGAATGCATATGCATCCCTGCAAGAATTCGGATGAGGCAGCGGAGCTAAAACTTCAACGTGCTCCCTATCTGATTCAGCAGTTATCCTGCCGCTTTTAATTTCGTTAAAAATTATATCTAATTCTTTTAACCAGTATTCCCATTGTTCAATTATCTGACCTATAAATGAAGGTGTCTCCATCTTTAAGTATTCGGCACCTTTTCTTACATCAAATATTAAATTATTATAAAAGATACCCACACGGGGATTGGAATTATCTTGTTTATATGTTATTAACTTCATAAAATAGACCGGTTATCTCATTGTTAATATTATAGTTATGGAATTAATCTAATTTTAATTGTTACGTGAATAAAGTGTTAATATCCTTGAAATTATGTGGATAAGTTTAAGTCCTTTTGTTTTAATATACTCCGGACTTCTGATATAACATTTAAGGCAAAATCTGTTTCTTCTATTGTCCCGGAATTGATTCTTACTCCATTACTAATTCCGAAAGAATCTAAATATCTTAAAATTAATCCTCTGTTCAAACATTCAAGATTAAATCTTTTAGCATAGTTTTCCTCAGGAAATGTTAATAGAAAAAAATTAGCCGAAGTTGGAATATAATTAATTTCAAGCTCTTTAAATTTCTCTTCCATCATTTTTAATGATTCCCTGTTTGTTTCAACAGTTTTATAAATGAAATCATCATCAGATAAAGATGCAATTGCAGCTATTTGTGCAAGAACATTGGGTTCAAAAGGCAGTCTGACCTTATATAATTCTTTAATTAAATTATATGGACCAACTGCAAAACCAATTCTTAAACCTGCTAATCCATAGGATTTAGAAAGTGTTCTAAGAATAATCAGATTTTTATAGTCATATTCTAAACCATTTGGATAATCAGGATTCAATTGTGAATATATAGTATATGCTTCATCCAGAATTACGAGAATATCTTCAGGAACTTTATTAATAAAAAACTCAAATTCCTTTTTAGTAAATATAGTCCCTGTTGGATTATTAGGATTCGCGAGGTATATTATTTTTGTATTATGAGAAATGGTTTCTAGAATTCTTTCAAGGTCAAAGTGATAATTCTTCAGCGGGATTAATTTTGATTTTCTTCCAAGCTTATCAACATTAACGTACCAGCCGATAAAAGTCCCTTCGGATGATAGTAATTCATCTCCCTCCCTGCTGAAAGCAGTAATAATATACTGGATTAGAGAATCGGAACCGTCGGAACAAATTATTTGACCCGGTTCTAAATCGAAATTTTCAGCAATTGCATTAACCAACCGATAGCTTGATGGATTCGGATACCGGTTAACTTCATTTAAGTGATTTTTAACGGCATTTATTGCTTTGGGAGAAGGTCCTAACGGATTCTCATTCGAAGCCAGCTTAACGACCTTTTGAATTTTTTTCTCCCTCATTACTTCTTCAATTGGTTTCCCTGCTTTATAAGGTTTTAATTCCTGTATGTGGTCCGGTATTTTAATCATTTTTCAAGCCATGAATGATGATAATCTTCAACCATTGTTTCCTTTACATTATTTGTAACTTTTAATGGTGTAAAAGAGTCAATCATTATGGCATATTCCTCAGTATCTTTTTTTCCAATTGAAGCTTCGGTTTTACCCGGCTGCGGCCCGTGCGGTATCCCCATCGGGTGTAATGTAACAGAACCCTCCTTTACACCTGTTCTCGACATAAAGTCACCGTAAACATAATAAATGACTTCATCACTATCCACATTTGAATGATAATAAGGTGCAGGAATTGAATCAGGATGAAAATCAAAAAGTCTGGGAACAAAATTACACACAACAAAATGTTCAGTAGTAAACATCAAATGAATCGGAGGAGGCAGATGTATTTTCCCTACTTTGGGAGCATATTCTTTTATATTAAATGTATATGGATATAAAAATCCGTCCCACCCGGCAACATCAAAAGGATGATGGGGAAGTTTATATTCAAAAGTTCTGTTTGATACCTTTAATATTAATGTAAACTCACCAAGTTGATCGACAGGCTCAGTGAATTGAGGCGGATGAAAATCTCTTTCATAATACGGAGCATCCTCTTTTAACTGGCCGTATTCATTCCTAAAATGTTTTGGTATTTCAAAAGGAGTGTCCGATTCTATGATAAATAATTTTATATTATCAAAGCTTTTAAACTTCATCTGGTATGTTGTACCCTTCGGAACTACAATATAATCCCACTGTTCAAACGGCAGCTTTCCATATTCCGACAAAAATTCGCCCTCACCGCGATGAATGAAAACAACTTCATGTTTGTAGCTGTTCCTGTAAAAAATATCAGCATCTTCTGTTACAAATGCAGTTGAAATTATGCAGTGCTCATTTTTTAGAAACTCATTCCTGGCTGATAGGAAGTTACCTTTTGTTTTTTTATTATCGGTCATAAAATGATAATACTGCAGCGGAGCATCATCCCACTCGTTAGAATTTTCTGTTAAATGTTCTTTTATTGTCTCGACCTGCGGAGGCATATAAATATGATATTTGTTAGAATAAATTCCGTTAAAACCTTTTGTACTAAAAAGTTCTTCCCTGTAAAGAGATTTGCCGTCGGGTTTGTAAAAAGTCGTGTGTCTTTTGGGTGGAACCTTCCCTACTTTTACATAATAGGGCATACCTGCCTCCTTTTAATTATTTCTTTTGAAAATAATTCTTTACTGCTATAGGTAATCAGCAGTATCTTTGTTTAAAATTTTTATCTAAATTAAAAGAAATTATACTTATAGTAAAGCATGTCTTATCTTCTAACTTTTTATATCACAATGTTTCGTTGTATTTTGATGTTGGGGCTGTCCAAAAAGTAATTTATAGGCTCAAAACCTGTCAGTCTGAGCTTGTCGAAGACTGAAAAACGATTAAAATGTCATACTTCGATAAACTGCTAGTGACCACTACACTAATATTACCTGTAACCCTAAATATTTAGCCTGTTTTTTTAATCTTTTAATCTGTTGTTCTTTGAAATTTTTTTGATATTGAATTAAACCTTGTTCAACATAATCATAACCTTTAGTCATAATATTATAATAAGTAACGGCAATCTTTCTGGCAGTGGCTTTGTTAGCAACAAGACCACCTTTTCTTGCTTTTATTCTCCTATAAAAACCAGCTAGAGCAGAATATTTACTGTTTGCAATAGATTGTGCTGCTTCTCTAAAAATTTGGCCAGCTTGAGTATTGCACTTTCTCTTTGACTTCTTGTTGCTCTTACCGGATTGATTCTTTGATGGTGAAAGTCCAAGCCAGGATACATAATATTTTTCATTCTTCCAATTACTTTGAAGATCTAATCCGGTTGCAGCAATTGCTTCCATGAGGGTTTTATCGGATAATCCGGTAATCTGTGATGGGTCCTTACCATCAGTTAATTGCATGAGTTTTTCGTGAAGTTTATCTATTTGTGGAGGATTATGACGTATAGGTTTAGGTGGATTAATATTATCAGGTAAAGGTTTATCCTTTGTCATTTTATTAAGGAGAATTTCGATTTGCTTATCACATTCTAAAATTTGTTGCTGATAGAACTCATAAGAACTAACGGCTTGTCTAAGAGCGAAGATGTAATCTGTCCTAAAATTACCTTTTAGTGAAGATATAACTAAGGATTTTTTCTTATTAAGAATGCTATTTTCACAAAGATTTACAAGTGTTTCCGGATTTCGTTCTCCTTTTAGAATTGCTTTGAGAATTCTCATACCACTTACACCATTGATTTTACTGATAACATTGTGCAGTTTAATATTCATTGAATCCAGGGCTTTCTGCATATGTTGGATATGTTGAGAAGCCATTGATATATGATCGTTTCGTAATCGAATATATGTCCGTAATTGACGAATTGATTCTTCCGGAACAAAACATTCCCGAAGTAAACCGAAAGAATATAATTGCTGAATCCATTGACAATCGGCAACATCACTTTTTCTGCCGGGTACGTTCTTTACTTCTCGTGGGTTTACTAAACTGACTTTTATTCCGGATCGCTCTATCATATCATAAAGTGCGAACCAATATATTCCGGTTGCCTCCATAGCAACATGGGTTATATTGTTTTCCTTAAGGTAGTCTATGAGTTTTATATAAGCCTCTGTAAAAGTTGGAAATTGTTTTACTTCTTTATCTTCAATAGCAACAAAGACTTTTTCACTACCTATATCTATACCAGCTGAATTGGGATAAATTTTTTCTAGTTTTGACATAAGCTATGACCCTTCTATAGTTTATACATAATTTATAGAAGTAGCATGCCTGAAGATTAGAAGCAGTTTTAAGTATACTGCTAGACGGGAATTCCGGATTAAGAATATTATCACCAATTTATTATTGACAATCTTCAGAACAAGTCTCAGGCACGAGTTTGTAAAACATCAAGCAAATGACTGTCAAACTGCATGTACTTCTTTATTACGAAAGGTCACTATTTTAACTATTAAAGGCAAAGCCTTTTTAAAGGTCTCAGTATGACATTACACTACTTTTTGGACAGCTCCAACGGAAGGATGAGGTAAGTAAGTAGTAAAGTGAGGTTAGTATTCTCCTTAAACCCAAGCCCCCTCTCCTTATAAAGTAGAGGGGTGGTACGTTCAAGGGAGTTATAGATGAATCATTAAAAAACATTACTTTTTATTGTTAATTTAACTCTTCATTTTTCCGGCAGACATATCAAATAAATAGTTTTACTGAAAACATAGGGTACTTGTTTTCCCTTACTAAGGAGAAGAAATGAAAAGATGAGGTTAGTATGTTGAAAAATGTGGATCTTTTCAAACTATCAAAAATCAAATAACAATTCATTATAATCTTCAACCCGAAAAAAGTAATAGGAGAAAATTAAGAAGAGAATCGACTAAGGCTGAAATATTGTTATAGGAAAAGTTAAGAGGAAGAAATTTTTTAATATAAAGATACTAAGAATTGATAATGATATCGTACTTAATAATATAGATTCTGCGATAGAATTAATTAAAAATGAACTCTTAACCTAACCCTCAGTAACGCCCTATCGAGCAAAATTAAAAATGAAATTTAATTTATAACAAAACAATTAATAAAACCCCGGTAAACATTACTGCAGAGCCTAATAATCTTTGCCTGATATTTTGTTCTTTAAAAATAAAATATCCCAGCAAAACAGAAATCATACCGCCGGTTCTTTTTAGAGCGACAACGTAAACAACAAGCGTTAATGTAATCGCTGTCATGTGAACAAAGTAGCCGGCACTTGTTAAAAGACCAACAATAGATAAATTTTTATATTCTAACTTTAAAGCATTAAGCGAAACTTTTCTTTTGGAAAAAACAAAGATTGAAGTTCCTATTGTTACAAAGAGATTAAGAAAAATAATATACTGGTAAATTGACGATGCATTTATTCCTCTTTTATCATAATTAGCTGAGATGGCCCAAATGCATGCAACAATGAGCATATAACGGGTACCCTTATCTGTAATTAAAGATTTTATAGGCGAAAAGATATTCTGTCTTTTAAGATTTATATTTAATAAATAAGAACCGGAAACAATCAGTAAAGTACCGGCTAACCCCCATGAATCCGGGAACTCACCTACTATAAGCGGTGATAAAAAAAGTAAAAATAGTGGTGTAAAGCTTAGTATGGGAATAACAATTGATATATCTCCTTTAAATAATGCCCTATGATATAAAATTGCCGAGACAACATTTATTATCCCGGAAATAAATAATGCTTCAAAAAACTGATAATTAAACTTTAGGTCGATGAAAAAGAGGAAAGGTGAAAATACTATAAGAGGTATTAAATTATTAAACCAGGAAACAAGGAGCGGGTCAACTTGTTTAGAAGCTTTTTTGCTGAATACACCTTTTAACGAATCAAAGATTGGATTAAGTACCGCAAAAATTATCCACATGATCGTAAGCTCAAATGCAGGTTCGCGATAAAGACTATCAGGCAACCACCTGTCCGGTATAATCTTAATGGAGCTGGAAACTTTAGTGAAACCTGGGTAAAGTTTAAAAGTATGATCAAGTTCAATTTGGTTCAAATTTAAAGTAAAAACTCAAGAGAATAAATTATTTTTAATTAATGTAATTAATTATTCTAATGTTAAACTATTTGATAGACCCGCCGAATCAATATTCCAAAATTCCATTATTTCATGAGTATGGATTTACACTACGCCTACACATTGTCCAGAAGCATAAAACTGTTTTCTTTAGTCTTCATAGAACTATTTAAATTTTTATTATCATAGCTGCAGACCTTCAGTAAGGGACATACGGAACAATTCGGTTTGGCTGGCTTACATATTTCCCTTCCTAAACGAATTAGGTTAGTATGAAATGAATGAGCAATACCTTCAGGAATTTTATCCTTTATGGCCAGGAAAGTTTTATCCGGTGTTTTTGTATTAACTATTCCAATTCTATTTAATGTTCTGTGAACATGAGTATCAACAGGACAGATATTTCTTTTTAAGGAAAATAACAAAACACAGCTTGCCGTTTTAACTCCGACTCCATCATACTTTGTCAGCTCAGAAAGTATTTCATCATTAGAAAAATCTTTTAAATATTTTAATGATACTTTACCATTTTCTTTTTTAACAGAAGATAGGAAATTTTTTATTGCTGCTGATTTCTGTTTGCCTAGCCCGGCAATTTTAATCTGTTTTTCTATTTTAATTCTGGGCTCTTCAGCAATTTTTTCCCAGTTATCATATTTATCTTTTAAATTCCTGAACGCCCTATATGAATTTTTATCATTAGTATTTTGGGAAAGGATTGTTGCTATAAGCATATCAACCGGATCAGAGGTTTCCCTTCTCTCCGGTACACCAAACCTTTGAACTAATTTTTTATTTATTACTGATATTTTTCTTTTCATCGTATTAATATTATTTGAAGTGCAATATACTTATGCTTTTTCAAAAGAATAAATTGTCAGAGAATTTATTTTAATAATTAATAAAATAGTTATCTCAAAATAAAACTGTACCGGCATTTCATTTCCAACTTTTTCCTGAAATATTTTTAACTTAGTACTTCTAAATAGAAAAATTTAAATGGAGGATAAATGCCCACACTTATGGTTAGTATTTCGGGGATACGAGGAATTGTCGGAGACGGACTGGATCCGCAGGTGCTTGTAAAATTCTGTTCGGCTTATGCTGATTTTATCGGTAAGGGAAAAGTAATTATCGGAAGAGATGCAAGAATCTCAGGAGATATGGTCAGGTCTGTTGTGAACGGAACACTTCTGGCAAAAGGCCTGGATGTAATCGATATCGGAATATGCCCCACACCAACAGTCCAGTATACTGTTAAAAATTTATCTGCAAACGGGGGGATTGCAATTTCTGCAAGCCATAATCCGAATGAATGGAATGCACTCAAATTGTTAAATGATACAGGGCAGTTTATGACTCCCGAACAAAACATTGAACTGCTTAAAATTTTGAATGAAAATAAAGAAAATAAGTTTGAAAACTGGGAAAACCTCGGCACATTAACATCATATTCTGAAGGCTTAACGAAACATGTGAATGATGTACTTAACTTAAAATATGTTGATAAAGATAAGATCAAAAAAAGAAAATTTAAAGTTTTAGCTGATTGTGTGAATGGTGCAGGGGTTTATGTTATCCCGCAGCTTTTAAGAGAATTTGGCTGCGAGGTAATTGAAATGAACTGTGAAAAAACCGGGATCTTTCCCAGGCTTCCGGAACCCATTCCTGAAAACTTAGCAGAAACAATGAAGGCTTTAAAAAGCTCAAAAGCTGATCTTGGTGTTGTAGTTGATCCGGATGTTGACAGGCTGGTTTTAATTACTAATGAAGGCGAACCTTTCAGCGAAGAAAATACAATTACAAGCTGTGTAAAATTTGTTTTATCAAAAGAAAAAGGTAATGTTGTAGTTAACCTGTCAACAACCCGCGCTGTTGACGATGTTGCAGAAGAATTTGATTCGAAAGTCTACCGCTCCCCTGTTGGCGAAGCAAATGTTGTAAAAAAAATGAAAGAGGTTGATGCAGTTATCGGCGGTGAAGGAAGCGGCGGAGTAATTTACCCGGCATTGCATTACGGTAGAGATGCTCTTGTTGGAATTGCTTTAACACTCCAGCATTTGCTGGAATTCGGAGGAAGTATATCCGAATTAAAAAAATCTTTGCCGGCATACTTTATTGCCAAGAAAAAAATTGAACTTGGTAATGCTAATCCTGATAAGATAATCGAATCGTTAAAGAATAAATATAAAGATAAAAATGTAAATACCGATGACGGGTTAAGAATTGATTTCCCTGATCACTGGGTACATTTTAGAAAATCAAATACAGAACCGATTATCAGGAGTATAGTTGAAGCAAAAGATAAAGAAAAAGCGGAAGAACTATCGCAAAAATATTATCTAGAAGTAAAACAACTATTGTAATTGGGATTTCGATTGTGGATTTCGGATTTGAAGAAATACCCATAGGAAGCAGAGAAGACGCAGAGATAACAGAGGTGCTTCTTCTTTCTCTGCGTCCCTCTGATTTTTCATTGTTATCTCTGCGATTAAAAAAGGGGAGTGAAATTCGAAATTCCAGTCCGCAATTCGAAATCCGAAATCCGCAATTAATACAGTCTGCTTCGCTTCTGAATGTAATTGAAAAGAGCTTTATCAAAAGGGGTTGAGGTTTCGATTAAATTATATTCTATATTGGATTTGCGGCACTCTGATTTTATTTTATTTATAAAATGATTCATAGCATCGCGGTAAGCTTTCTGAATTTGATACGGTTGGGTTGTCATTTCCGCACCCGTTTCGAGATCTTTAAAAACAGCATCCTTTCCGAACGAAAAGCTTCTTTCAAGTGGATCCAGGATTTGGAATACAATAACTTCGTTATTTTTATAACGAAAATGTTTCAAAGCCGATAATATAGAATTTATATCATCAAAAAAATCAGACACAATAACAACTAATCCCCTTCTCTTAATTTTCTCGGCAATTGAATTTAAAGAGGCGGCGGTATTTGTTTTGTTTGATGCTTTAACGGTGCTTAAATTTTTTAGAATTTCCTGGAGATATGCCCTCGTAGCTTTAGGAGGAAAATACTTGTCAATTTGTTCGGAATAAAGAGATAATCCGACAGCATCCTGCTGTTTGATCATCAAATAACTTAATGCAGCAACAAGAATAATAGAATAATTTAACTTGGTAATATTTTCCCCTGAAGTATAGTCCATTGATTTGCTGGTATCCAGAAGAATATAGCTTTTCAGATTTGTTTCTTCTTCATATTGTTTTATAAAATATCTTTCAGTTTTTCCATAAACCTTCCAGTCTACATCCTTTAAATTATCCCCCTGCATGTACGGGCGGTGTTCGGTAAATTCCACGCTGAAGCCATGGTAAGGGCTTTTATGCAAACCTACCATAAAACCTTCAACAACAAGGCGGGCTTTTAATTCCAGCGAGTTTAGTTTCGAAATTATTGCGGGATTTAAATACTTCCTGTAATCCTGTAATTCAGCCATTAAATATTAGTAGCTGATTTTTCTTTTAAAATTTCTTCGGGCGATAATCCTAAATGCTTCAGTTCTTCTTTTGCGGAAGTTGATAGTTCATGATTCGGAAATTTCTTTAAAAACAGATTATAAGCTTTGCTTGCTTCACCATAATTATTCAATTCATTAGCAAGAATAAAACCGGACATAAACAAGGCCATAGGAGCTTTTTTGCTTTCCGGATATTTGTCATAGACGCTCCTGTAAATTTCAACAGATTTTTGTAAGGATTCATTTTTGGAAAGGTTCTTAATCAGGTTGTTTTGATATAATGCGGCCATCTCATAAAGTGCATCAGGAGCTAACTTACTATCCGGGTATTCATCAACCAATGTCTGGTATGATTCAATGGCTTCAGAAATATTATTTCCTTTAACGTCTTTTTCTGCATTTTTCAGATATTCTTTATCACTTTTGCTGCTGCAGCCTGAGATTATCAAAACTGAGGTAATCAGAATAAAAAATGTTTTCATTACAATCCTTTTATTTTAACAAAGAGAAAATTTATCAAAATAGAAAGGAACTATCAACATAAATAATATTCTTCTGGCTTCCGTCTTTTCATTATGAAATCTCCGGTGAAAGATTTCGCGGTGACCAGGCTATAACTTTTAATAATGTTAAAAAATTTTGAATATTTTCTAATAACTGAAAGATCACTTACAAATAAAAAGGCAGAATATGTATAATGTTAAAATTCTAAACAGAACCAGCACCTTTACAATCTCAAATAAAAATACCGGTTTGTGCCCGATTTACTTGGATATTTATCATTTATATATGATTATATAATCTGGCATAGTTCTTTTCAGAATGATATCCCTGCAAAAGATTCTGCCGGAAATTGCTTGAATTTCATGAAAGTATTACGGCAGATTAATTTTTTCATTCTTTTTTAATGAAGCTTCCTCCAGTTTCCTTTTATAAGCTATCATCTTTTTTTGAATTTCAGGATCTGCAACTCCCATAATCTGTACAGCCAGCAAAGCAGCATTTTTAGCCTGATTTATTGCAACAGTTGCTACAGGAACTCCGCTCGGCATCTGTACCATAGAAAGTAAGGAATCTAATCCATCTAAAGCTTTTGATTTAACAGGAACGCCGATAATAGGCAAAGGTGAATAAGCGGCTACAACACCTGGTAAATGAGCTGCACCGCCTGCACCGGCAATAATTGTTTTTAATCCTCTTTCATGAGCAGTTGAACTATATTCGCCTGTAAACCTTGGAGTTCGGTGAGCCGAAGCTATCTTTATTTCATAACCTATGTCAAATTCATCAAGAACATCAGCAGCTTCTTTCATTATTGGTAAATCAGAGTCACTCCCCATAATAATTCCAACTTCGATTTTATCTTTCGGCATAGTATTCCTTTAATTATTTATTGATAAATTATTTTTAATTTCAATTAACTTTTCTTTTAAATCAATATTTCTAACGGCATCAATTGCTGCTTCCCACGCTCCTTCTGCACATAATCCAGCAATAGAAGCATCTTCATATTTTTCAACTGCAGTTTTAATAATAATATTACGTAAATCTTCTGCTATCTTTTCAATGCTCCTTCTTTCCATGTTTTTCCTTATTCATTATTTCTTCTGAAAATGAATAGAAAAATAAAAAATTAAATCCGGAATTGATAATTGAATGTGATTCAGTTTATGATGTTTCTAAATAAGATTAAACAAATTTAGCTCCATTGAAATATAACCTTATATTAATTAGGGACATTACAGCTAAGCCTTTTGGCACATTATCTTTAAATTGGAAACTCCGAATTTTTCCTCTAGAAACATTAACCAAAGTGATAGCACCAATCTATATTCGCCCTAATCTTAACCAGCTTCTAGACTACCTTTTTATTTGTACCATCATTCAATAGTTGTACAGCCATCGAGACTTTATGTGATATTTAACACTTGTGTTTTATTGGTATAAAATAGTCTTGCGAATAAAATTCAGAATATCCTGCAAATTATTCTTTATTCTTTTAGGGCATAACCGGTAGTATTGTGCATTAATAATGTCTTGACTTACATATAAGTCCGTAAATAAAAACAATCAAATCCTGATAATCATTTTTTATTAAAAATCTTTTATATGGTATAAATATTGAATTATAGCAGTGGAGAAAAATTTTCATGTTTTATATATCACATAAAGTTAAAAAATTTTTAGAACTACAAATCTTCTGAGATTACTTTTAATATAGAAAATTATGATACATACAAACTCAAAAAAAATTAAAAAATATTTACAAGTCATAGTAAGTTTAATAGTATTGTTTGTCGTACTTAAATGGATTGACCCGGGTAAGCTGATTCCAGTTCTTAAAGAAATCAATTATAATTTATTGATTATATCTTTTTTTATTCTCACCATTGATAGAATATTAATGGCTTTTAAATGGAATATTTTGCTGCGAGCTAAAAATATTAGAATTAGTTTATTTGAAATAACAAAAATATATTATATGTCAAACTTCACCGGATTAATCCTGCCTTCAACTATTGGAAGTGATTTAATCAGAACTCATTTTGTTGTAAAAAGAAAAAACGCAGCCCCTGATGTGGTGTCTTCAATTATTATTGAAAGGATAATTGGTCTGATTGCGCTGTTAATCTATGTGCTTTTTTCAATCCCTTTATTAATTCAAATATTTCAAAATGCAAATTTAAATTCTAATCGGCTTATTTTATTAGTAATTGCTCTTACTTTAATATCTATTTTGACTTTTCTTCTGACCTTTAATGATAAGATTTTAAATTTTCTAAAGGAATCACTAAAAAAATTTAATAATAAAAAATTATTATCAAAAATTTCTTCAATACTGCAAAAATTTATTTTATCATACCAGGACTATAAAGATAAAAAATTAATTCTATTTTTCTTTTTTCTTTTAACTCTTCTTGAAATTTTTATCGGGATATGTATTAATTATTTTGTTGCGTTAAGCTTCGGGGTTAATATAGAGTTAACATTTTTTATAGCTTATGTTCCTATTATGATGCTACTGGTTAGAATTCCCATATCTTTAAATGGTTTCGGAGTTAATGAAGGAGGAGCAGCATTCTTTTTGGCTATGGTTGGGATACCTAAAATTATCGGTTTCAGTATTGCCCTTGTAGAACATTTCGTAAACATCATCGGAATATTGCCGGGAGCTTTTTTTTATATATTTGAAAGAGATTCAAAAAAAGTTTCCTTTAAAAAAGAATTGATGGATGAAGCAGCTTAATTTCAAACCATAAAGATCAACAGGGTTGGAATGATAAGTGTAAAATATTCTGAATCTTAATGGATATTTAGTAAAGAAGTTAAGAATTTATTTCCTCCCGAATATGTATTTATCATAATCTATATTAACTAAATATTCATCAGCTAGTGTTCTGTCACTAAAATAACTATACACGGCAGTCATGGTCCAAACCATGACTGGGATTTAATTTATTATATATTTCTAAATGTCCATGACAGCCACCTCGAATGTATAGAAGTATTAGTAACAGAACACTAGATAAATGGCAGGAACTTTTTCATCTTTGTTGAATTCTTTAATATTATCTGTGATTATTAAATCATTGTTTAATTGTTTTATTTTCGATCTTTCAGTATTAAACCCTTTTTTCCTTAAAGTATTTAATATATCCGGGGAAATAATAGCGTTTTTTACCTCAATAATTACTTTTTTCTTTTTAACGTTCAGCATTTAAAATATTTGATTTTTCCAAGCAGAAGAATCAAAAATAATTCCTATCCTGTATTTCCTTATATATAATTATTAATTGGCTGATGTATATGAAAATAATACATATATCCCGAATTTTAGTAATATAATGTTAAATTGTATTTTATATAAGATAATTTCAATATCTTCCGACTTTTACAAATAGAAAATAACCATTATCTTTATACCCAATAATATTTAACAGGAGAATTTTATGAGCATTCATGCTGAATTCAATCAGGATAATTCAATAATTATTATAGACGAAAATAAATTAGTTGGTACAGAGGCCGAAACATTTCATAACCTCGTTCAGGAGTCTATTAATAAAGGCAGTAATAGAATTTCAGTTGATCTGTCAAAAGTAGAATTCATGTCAAGCTGGGGAATTGGTCTTCTGGTCCATGCTTATACGACCTGTTCGAAAAAAAATATTAAGTTCAATTTACAAGGTGTTAACAGCCAGATTATGAATTTATTAAGCCAAATAAAACTGACCGAACTTTTTGAAATTATTTAACAGCATTGTATAAAAAAATCTTCATTGTATAATATAAGCATCAATTTAACTAAGTAGGCAGCTGTTATCCAAGATAAATTATAAGCTTCATTTATTTTTTTATAAACTTATTTTTTCATTTCTCTATTATTGTGGTATTGATTGTGCCCTGCAATACATTCCACCATTTTTATATTCATAACAAAAATATTTCTTGAATCTAAGTTCTTTTTTAGCAATGTTTTAACTGCAATTCATTATTTCTAATATTTTATTTCTGGTTTTTTAATATTTGGAGGTCTTATGAAAAGATTTTCTATCATAATTTCTATCCTGCTGGTTTGCGGATTAATGATAAATAAAATCTCCGCACAGGAAATGGAAAGCTCATCGAAAGGAAATTCAGCTTCGCTTATAGCTCAGTTAGCGGCGGATGATTTACAGGGTTCCTCTAAAAAAATTATAGCTCTCGCGGAAGCAGTTCCTGCAGAGGATTATAACTGGCGGCCTGAAGAAGGTGTTAGATCTGTTGCTGAAGTTTATGTTCATATTGGAATGAGCAACTATTTCATTTTATCATTCCTCGGGGAAAAGATGCCCCAGGGTTTTGATCAAAATGCTGAAAAAAATATGACTGATAAAAAAGATATAATAAATTTTCTGAAGCAGTCTTTTGATGATGCACAAAAATTTCTTTCAGATTACAGCGATACTGATTATGATACAATTGTTGAGCTGCCATTTGGCAAATTTAGTAAGAAACAAATCTTGATGCTGACTGCTACACATGCACATGAACATCTGGGACAATCTATTGCTTATGCAAGGACAAATCATATTGTCCCTCCCTGGTCTAAATAACCTCTTAAATTGGTTTTAAACCTCAGATTTATTCTGAGGTTTATTATTTATTCATAAGCCAAAATTAAAAAGATTCCAATAAATAGCAGGAATTATTTTTTGTGTATTTATCTATGATGAATTAAACTATACGGATAGGATTCCAATCGCATCCAGTTCAATGCAAGTTCAATAGTTTTAAATATTTTGGTTTTATAGGAAAGTTCTTTAGAACGGAATTCATAATATTTAAATATTGCATCGTACAAGTCGTTATTGGAAACTATAGCCAGCTTCCTCTTTTTATCTTTAGTTTTCTTTTCCTGTTCTGTTTCAAGTTTGATGATCAAATTGATATCGTCATTTTCTAAAATTAATTTTTTAATTTTTAGATAATCATTAATTTGATTCATACCATAAACCCATTTGGGATCGGAGAAGATTATTTTCTTGAAGCTCAATACTTCTTTCCCGCTGGTTTCACCTGAAATTTTAACATAACATAGATTATATTTCGAAGATATTGAATAGGTGTACCCCATAATTAACCTCCCGCTTTTTTTCCTTTTCAAAATGACCAAAAGAAATTTGGAACAATAAAAACTGGATGCAGGTAATTATAAATATTTCATTTGAATTTAGATGTATTCTGGAATAAGTGTTTTAACACTTTTTTAGCAGGAAATGGTTATATTTTAACAAAAGAGTGTAAAAATATAATATATGAAATGCAGAATAGATATGGTTATTATCTGGGCTTAATGTTAATCACGATAATGACAACAGATAAGAATCACTTTAATAATTAAAAAGATTATGATGATTTAAATCCGGACGGATAAAAATTATCTGAAGTAATCCACTAAAAACATATCTGAGCTTATAGATTTTAAAACGGCTTATTAATGACATATGCTCTGGTGCATTTGTAAAATAATAATAATTATTTAAATTATTATTCTCTAAAGGGTGATAAAATGATCTATTATCTAATTAAAATTTATAAAATAAAAATTATTCAAATTAAAATTTATAAACAATTATAAATCATGAGGGATAACAATGGGAAAAGATAAACATCCGGAAAAGACAATATATAATGTTAATGATGAAAGTAAGTGCCCGTTTACTGGTGGCCCTGCAAAGCATAGCGCAGGTGGTGGTACTTCAAACCGCGAATGGTGGCCGAATAAATTAACTTTAAACATTTTACGCCAGCATTCTTCAAAGTCTAATCCGATGGGTGAAGGTTTCAACTATGCTGATGAGTTTAAGACACTTGACCTCGATGCGGTTAAAAATGATCTTTTTGATTTAATGACTAAATCACGGGACTGGTGGCCAGCCGATTTCGGACATTACGGTCCCTTCTTCATTCGCATGGCATGGCACAGTGCAGGTACATACCGCATTGCAGATGGTCGTGGCGGAGGTGGAACTGGTGCCCAGCGTTTTGAACCGCTCAACAGCTGGCCTGACAATGTAAACCTCGATAAAGCACGTAGATTAATTTGGCCTGTAAAACAGAAATACGGCAAAAAAATTTCATGGGCCGACTTGATAATTCTTGCCGGTAACTGTGCCCTCGAGTCAATGGGTTTCAAAACATTTGGTTTCGGCGGTGGACGTGAAGATATTTGGGAACCTTTGGAAGATATCTACTGGGGTTCCGAAGGTGAATGGCTTGCAGACAAGCGCTATACCGGCGACCGGGATCTCGAAAATCCACTGGCCGCTGTTCAGATGGGTTTAATATATGTTAATCCTGAAGGTCCTAACGGAAATCCTGATCCTGTTGCTGCCGCTAAAGATATTCGCGAGACTTTCGGCCGCATGGCTATGAATGACTATGAAACTGTCGCACTAATTGCGGGCGGCCACACATTCGGTAAAACTCATGGCGCCGCGGAACCAAAAATGTATGTTGGTCCCGAACCTGCTGCAGCAAGCATTGAGGAACAGGGTTTGGGCTGGAAAAACAGTTTTGGAACAGGCAGCGGTGATGACACAATTGGAGGCGGCCCGGAAGTTACCTGGACCTCATCACCAACAAAATGGAGCAACAATTTCTTTGAGATTCTGTTCGGCTATGAATGGGAATTAACCAAAAGCCCCGCAGGTGCATATCAGTGGATAGCGAAAGATGGTGCTGGTGCCGGTACAATTCCGGATGCACACGATCCATCAAAAAGCCATGCACCAACTATGCTCACTACCGATCTTTCATTGAGATTTGATCCGGCTTATGAGAAAATTTCAAAAAATTTTTATGAAAATCCTGATGAATTCGCAGATGCATTCGCCCGAGCCTGGTTTAAATTGACTCACCGCGATATGGGCCCTCGTGCACGCTACTTGGGTCCCGAAGTGCCTGAAGAAGATCTTATTTGGCAGGATCCTATCCCTGCAGTTAATTATAAACCCATAAATGACAGTGATCTAGCAGCACTTAAAAGTAAAATACTATCTTCAGGACTTTCCGTATCTCAGCTTGTATCTACTGCATGGGCATCAGCCTCAACGTTCCGGGGCTCCGATAAAAGAGGTGGCGCAAATGGTGCACGTATACGCCTCGCACCGCAGAAGGATTGGAGAGTAAACAATCCAGCTCAGCTGTCCAAGGTGCTCAGCACTCTTAAAGGTATCCAGAAAGAGTTTAACGATGCTCAATCCGGCGGTAAGATGGTTTCTTTAGCCGACTTGATAGTTATGGGTGGATGTGCCGGTATCGAGAAAGCAGCTAAGGATGCAGGTTACAACTTAATCGTACCCTTCACACCTGGACGCGCTGATACCTCTCAAGAACTAACCGACGTGGAATCATTTGCAGTCCTGGAACCGGATGCAGACGGATTCCGCAACTACCTGAAAACCAAATTTACAATATCGGCTGAGGAAATGCTGGTTGACAAGGCACAATTATTAACACTTAATGCACCTGAGATGACTGTTCTTCTCGGAGGAATGCGGGTTCTTAATACAAACTTTGATCAATCCAAACATGGCGTCTTCACCAAGCATCCTGAAATCCTTACTAACGATTTCTTTGTCAACCTGCTCGACTTAGAAACAAAGTGGAAATCGACTTCAGAGTCAGAAGAATTATTTGAAGGCCGTGATCGTGCAACTAACGAACTCAAGTGGACCGGTACACGTGTTGATCTAATTTTCGGTTCGAACTCAGAACTTCGTGCTTTGGCAGAATTTTATGCATGTGAGGACTCTAAAGAGAAATTCGTCAGAGATTTCGTTGCAGCATGGGATAAGGTTATGAATCTTGATCGATTCGACCTGCTCTGATGTCGGGTTTATCTATATTGCTGTAAAGAAGTGTTAATATCTGTTTAAATATGGAGGTGGTCCTGAGGGCCACCTTTTTTAATTGCTGTCAACTTACATTGCTTTGTCAGGTGGTTTATATATTTACTCCAAATTTTCTAAATCTGCGAGGTCTTCTTCCAGTAGGTCTTTTGTTTTTTTTAAGATTTTCCAAATCAATAAAATTTATTTTAATTTCATCAATATTTACTTCAATTCTTTTTTCATAGCATTCATTAAAATTCAATCCGCTCATATATGTTATCAAATCAATTCGATTTGGTGGACAACCTAATTGAATTATTAATTCAGGTGTCATTAAATCTTTCTCTGTTATACCTATACCCGGAAAGCCAAATTCATCTAAAGTTTTTAAGATTTTTTCCGCATTTGTTTTTTCTGCAAGTATCCAAATATCATTTTGCTTTTCAAACAATCCCTGAATTTAATATAACTGAATAGTCTCCTCAAGAATATGGTAAACGATATGACTAAAATTTAATTTAATAAAGGACCTATTTTGAGTAGGGTATTTCTGAGAACAATTGTATGTTTATATTAAAAATCATTTTAATGATGTTCAAAAAAGCAATAGTAAAAAAGCCATGTAAAAATTTAGTATATGGTTTAACAAGTGTTAACCTGGGAAAGCCGGATTACGGATTAGCTCTTAAACAGCATCAAAAATATATTGAAGCACTTGAAGAGTGTGGTATTAATGTTATTGTATTGGATTCAGATGAAAATTATCCGGATTCTACCTTTGTAGAAGATACCGCATTACTTACCCCTTATTGTGCCATAATAACTAATCCGGGGGCACCATCGCGTAAAGGTGAAATAATTGAAATGGAAAAAGTTTTAAGAAAACATTTTTCATATTTGGAATGTATTAAATTACCCGCCACACTTGAAGCCGGAGATGTTATGAGGGCAGATAAACATTTTTATATTGGTTTATCAGAAAGGACTAATAGGAATGGTGCAAATCAATTGATAAATATTTTAAATAAGTATAATCTTACTGGTTCAGCTTTAAATGTAGAAAATACTCTGCATCTTAAATCGGGAGTATCTTACCTTGAAAACAATAATCTTTTATCAGTTGCCGGTTTCGGCAGCAAACGTGAATTCCAGAATTTTAATGTAATTTCAGTTGATGATGACGAAAGTTATGCTGCAAATAGCCTATGGATAAATGACAAAGTATTGATTCCGAAAGGATATCCTAAGACAAAAGAAAAAATTGAAAAAGCAGGTTATGTAACAATTGATATTGATGTTTCTGAATTTAGGAAATTAGATGGAGGGCTGAGCTGCCTCTCGTTAAGGTTCTGAATTACTAGCCCTCCTGAATTTTATCATGTCTAATTAAGAATATTTTGATAATGAAAACTCGCTTAATTTCAAACTGGCAGTTGAAGTTGCGGAAGAATTTAGATTAAAAAAAGATGAAGCTGAAAAGATTATAATCGGCATTATAAACAAAGTGAGTGACTTGAAGATGATCGCTGATAAGTATAATATTTCAAAACGAGAATAAGTAATGATGGAAAATATCTTTAAGTTAAAGTAAGATCGGAGGCTATAGAGTAAAGATTGACAAGAAGGGATCTTGAAAGTCAATTTTATGAAGTTTACCGGTAAGTTCGAAAGGAAAAAGCTGTTTATCGCTCCTTTTTCACATCTTTTTATCCTTTAAAATAAAAAACCCAGCTCGGTAACTGGGTTATTTGAAGTGGGCAGAGACGGAATTGAACCGCCGACACAAGGATTTTCAGTCCTAAAACTTACTTGAAAACAAGCCAAAAACGCAATATTTGGGCTCTAAAACTCCCCCTATTAGCACCCGAATTGACAATTTTGTTGTAAAATTGTTGTAACTCATGTTTGACAGGTTGTAAAGAAAAAAGTGCCCGTCTGCTGGAAGACGAGCACATAAATTTAGTGGCTTCTCGTCAACCTATCCCTTATCAAAACGAATATATCGGCAGAGAAGCAACCATAAATAAATAAGGATTAATTTCTCGAAATGTCAAGATATTATTTTAAGGAGTGAGTCATCCGTTACAGTGACGCATGCACAGAGCAGAAAAGTCTTAGCCTAATTCGTAAAGAGCTTTATAATAATTTCTGCCATCATAACAGTTACCGCCGTGTAAATAATGCTTAGTGTTATATACATAAATTGAACCGGCGTTCATGTTAGCTGCGGTCGTATTTGCAAGTAAGATGCCCTCGATTGCGTTTGAGGTTAATGCCTTAAAGTCTGTATTATTAAGTATTGACACCCAAAGATTGCCGCCGACAAGATTATTCACGCCGCCAAAGGTAAACAAGTTTGTAGGCAAACGACCTGCTGAGTTTGTGAAAGATAAATCGTTAACCATGCTGTCACTGTCAGCCTCATAACTCTCACTAAAGCCCTCGATGTAACCGCCAAACCCCGTGCCGTTCATAAATGCAACCGAACTAAAATTTGCTCCCTGAGTTATTGCGCCGACATTATGTTTGTAACCCGTCCAAGTCGGCGTGAACCAGGTTAACACACCTCGACAAGCGCCGTCCACTTTGCTAATTGTCATTATCATGTTAGCGTTTTGGCTTTTCCAAAAAATCATCTTAGGGACATTAGCCATAACGTTAGTCGTTGAAGAACTTATTTGCCACATACAAACTTGCTGAGCCCAATTATTGTCTGTCCAACCCTCCCAAAGAAAAGAACCCGAAGGAGGCGTAAATAATGTGCTGCCGTCAACCTTAAACCTTATTCTCAACCAAAAGACTATCAAATAACCCGTTGAAGTGCTTTGCGTTGTCATTTCGTAAATTAAAGCCGATTGCGGAGACTGTAACAAACCTGCGTCATTGTCATAATAAAAACGTAAATTACGATTTGTGTTTGTAGCGTTCTGCACCGGTTCGGATTGTATTACACCAGCTTCGCTTTGTAAAAATGCCGGTGTCGGAGTCGAGCTTGTTATAATTTTAATGTGAGGGTCAAAGGCTTGCATGCCTGTGAAGATTTTCCACATTAACCATTCCTTACCTATAACCGTTCCGTCTACAATACCCTCAACAGGGTCAAAGCCGCTAAGGTTATCGGACGGGTCTGATAAGTTGTGTGTAACTGCCATAAAATTAACTCGCTAATATTATTAAATTATTACTTTGTAAAACTGAAAAACCCATATTATTAAGTGCTAACGCTGTTAAACCTGTCTCGTCTTGTATGACTGCTGATTTTGGTTTTATGTCTGCGATTGCGTCAACACTGCGAAACCTCACCAAAACTTTATCTGGATAGTTCGGGCTGTTAAGATAAACAGGTATAACTTCCGTGATTTTGAAATTTACTTCTGCGCCCTGCGCATCAAAAAAAGTGCTCGCCATGTTAACTCGCTATTACTATTAAATTAGTGCTGCTTAAAACAGAGAAGCCTTGAGCTTCGATTCCAAGTGATGTAATTCTCGGAGCTTTCTGAGCGGCTTGCGTTGTCTCGCAATCTCTGTGCCTGTATAAAATTCCTTCTTTTCCTAACTGCTCGTAAATCTCGTTAAACTTAGCCTGCGGGTCTGAATATTTATGAACGTTAATCATAACATCAAACGCCCAATGCTCGGCAAAATCAATCCATTCACGATGCCGGTTTATAACCGATTCGTGCATAATGGTTTTTATGTCCGGCTCGTCTCTAACGATTTCCGAATGGTCTAATAAAATCTCAATCATACGTTAGTCCATAAAGTCTGGTCGTTGTATTTATTCATTAAATACTTAGCAATTTTATTTATAGTGTCCGTGCTCATTACTTCACCGAACAGTATTCTCTCAGCAATCGAACCGTACAGATAAGAACCCGTCATAGGTGCGCTGTTATACGGGAAACACCCTAACCCGCCGTAACCCGTATTTGTCAACTCAACCGATGCAGACATATCACACGCATTATTTGTATTTGTAAACGTGTTACCGTCAATGTACATCGTTGCTGTTCCGGTTGTGGTATCAAACGTAATAGCGACAATCTTCCACGTATCTGCAAGTGATGTAATCGGAGCACCTACGGCAGAAATATTTCCGCTATTATCTCTGAACCATCCTTCAATTTTCAAAGTCCCGCTATAATCCTGAACACTCACCCTCGCACAGTGATTGCCGTTTGTCGATAATCTGTACTGCGCTTCAATAGTGTTGGACGCTGCCGTGTTTACAGAGTCAAGCTTTAATAAACCAATCCAAGTATAACTGCCGGTTGCTCCCACACCAAAAAACAGTTTTTTATTATAACTCCCGCTTGTCATAAAATAATTATTGCCGGTAAACTTAGGTGTTAAATAGCCCGCTAACACGTCCAGATTAGGATTGCTATTTGCGGTATAAACATTTCCGGCGTTTGCGCTGTTTTGCCAATCACCCGCATACGAAGTAACCCGCATCAGTGTTTAAGCTTTCCGGTCTAATCCAGTGCCGTAAATTTGGCAGCCAAGAAGGAAATAAAAAGTCTAACGAACCACCGCCACTGCCGCTCGGTGCGCTAATCCATTGAGTATTAAAATCAGTAGAGTCAACCTTTGATAATATTTGTCCGGCTGTTCCGCCTGCGGGTACACCAACACCGTCCGCTCCAACATACTTTTTCCATACTCCTGCAAAATGAGAAGCCTGCGGGGAGACTATCTGAGTAGCCGAAACCAAAAAAGCGACATAAGTTTTCGTGTTATCAAAAGTTAACGTAAAACCGTTCCCGCTCGCATCGTCTGCGTAAGCAATATATAAATACATCTGAACTCCGTTCACAATAATAAATTTAGGTTCTAACTTTCCGAAGATTCC
>CAVQBP010000011.1:0-195811 GCA_963710745.1 uncultured Bacteroidota bacterium
CGGTGACTCTTTTGTTTTTGTATATGCAACCATGTCTTCGACTGATTCAAATTCGAATTTCCATTTATTTTCTTTGCTCAAATCTTTGAAAATGCTCATTGTGCTCCTTTGCTCTATATTGTTTGTTTTTGTTAATTGAAATATAAGTATACCTTTACAAGTTGTCAAGGTTACACTTTTATATAATAATATTTTTTTTCTAACGAGCAGAGCGGGCTTTATATTTTGCCCGCTCCATTTGACAACATAAGGAATATTACGATTTAAAATAGTTTTTCGTGTTCTTATCGCAGCCCTTGAAAAATACTCTGTCTAAAACTAAATCCATGTTAACATCTAAGCTTAACATTGAAGCTCCATCGAACACTGTTCTTGAGGTTGCTATTACATTCGTTAAATTTAATTTCTTAATAGTCTCTCTTAAATCCTGCACCTTGTTGTACATTTCCAAACCTTTGTCTCCCCACTTCTCAGTAGCTATATATTTTACTAACTGCCAGTCTGTATCCATTTCTACAAACACGAACCTGTTTTTAAGCGCTGCGTCCAAAGCGTTACGACCAATGTACTGACGGTTTGCTCCGTCACCTATGGTATTGGCACAGGCTATAAATCTCGCATTTTCATGTTTTTGAACTCTCCCGCAGGGGAACTCTGCAAAACCGTTTGACGTTGCTGCGTTAAGCAAGTTTAACACGTTAGCGTTTCCGTTATCGACTTCGTCAAGACAAAATACTCCGCCGTTTTTATATATTTCATAAAATCCGCTTTCTACATATTTACCGTTTGCGTCCATGTATCCGAATAAATCGCTTTTAGTTGTCTGAGCTGTTACGCTCTGTGCTCTGAAATTCAAGTCAAGTGCCTTCGCTATTGACTCGGCTAAGTGAGTTTTGCCTGAACCGGACTCACCGTATAACCAGATATTAAGTTTAGACTGCACCAGGTTCAACATTTCTTCGAATAATTTATGCTGTCTGCCTACATCTATTTTCTTATCGTCCGGCAAGGTGACTTCTATTTTCTTAACTTCGTTTTCTTTCAGCTCTGAGATAACACCTTCGAGCGTGTTTTGAAAATCATTTTTAATTTTATCGACTTCGCAGGTGATTAAATCCTTGACCTGTTCAATGTCTAACTCCTGCTGCGGGACTTTAATATAAGATTGAATTGAATCTGCAATCATAGCGGCTAAATCGCCGTTGCTGTTATTATTATGATTATTATTTGGCTGCTCGGTATTTGCTTCTTCGATTGGCATTTCTCCGGTCTCGATGAAATGAATAAGTTCCGGTTTTACCAGGCTTTGAACTGCTACACTGCTGACACCTGTTTCTTTGGCTCTTTGGCGTGCAAGTTTTCTGAGTTCGTCAACTTTCTTTTCATGGAGTGCTTCTGAGGAAATGATTTCGTCTTTTGCTTCTTCCCAGGTGATAACTTCTGTTGTCATTGTGTTTGCTCCTTTATGTTTGTTTGTTTTGCTCGTTGAATAAATGTTTAAGTTTGTTATCTTAAATATAAGGAATGTTTTACAAGTTGTCAAGGTTACACGAATATATTTTTATATTTTTTTGTCTGTAAATGATATGCTTCTGTGGTGAGGCTGTATTTAAAACGATACTACCTATGTCTGAGTTAACATAGGTAGTAATAATTAAAAATTTCTAAAAAGCCGAATGCGTAAAATGCTGTCAACTTAAATTGCATTGTTAGGTTGTTTTTCTTATTTGCAAATTCTCAACAAAAAATTTATGACTTCTTATGTTTCTTAAAATTTCAATAATATTTTCTTTATTGATAAATATTTTATCATCTGGCTGAAACCATTTTAATAATTTGCATTTTTTTACTTTAAATGAAGCAATAGAATTATTATGAATAATTGAATGGCGAATAATTGCAATATCACCAAATAAATCTGATTTTACATCATCCTTTTTAACTGAAAATAATTTTGCCAATTTATTACGATAATTATCTTCCCAATATTGATATATCATAATCAAACACATATTCCCAATGAATTGAGTATTTCTCCCTTCCTTTGAATTTCTAATTTTATATTCCTTTTGTGTAGAGTTGTGATATAATTCTAATGAGGTAACATTTGGATTTCCATCACCGTAAATAAAATTCGCATTGTCAAAATCCCCAATCTCAAATGCAGGATTATTTTTTTTAATCCTTTCAAAATTATCTATTTGGGTTTTATTCATCCAATTTATATTATGTTCAAATCCACTCGTCGTATCAAAATATACGCTTACTATTTCCATACAAATGTTTTCAAATTCTTTTAATATTATTTTCCCTTTTTCTTGAATTTCTTTAATTATCATTACTATCCTAACATTTTTATAATAACCTATTTTTGTTTTATAGGTGGTGGTAAATAAAGACTCCCATCATTTCTTTTTTCTTCAAAAGAAAACCTTATTGGTGTCCATTCAAAGTTATAGAAAAAATTTGTACTATCAATTTGTGTAGCTGTAGTTGTTAAATGCCAAACTCTTCCCGTTTCTGAATCAAGAAGCAAAATACTTTTTTTTGTACCAGCAGTAGATAAATAATTGTTGCCTTCTTCCGGAACTATTTTTTCAACCTCTATAATTTTATATCGCTCAACATTATTGTCTTTTGTTTGTGCACAAACTAATAACGGTATAAATAAAAATAGTAGAATGAATTTCATAAATTACTCCATTATTATTTAATATTATAATATTAATATCTTTTACTGCCTAACGAACCGCAATTAAGTTGCAGCCCAGAACAAGAAACTTATTTTTATTACTACTGCCAAAGATTAAGCAAACTGTGCTTAATTTTCCGTTTACGACAAGCACAGTTTGCAAGACAATTAATTAATTTGACTACGTTGAACAAGATACTTTAAGCGGATCATCTACTTTAAAAATCTCTAAAAAGCCGAATGCGTAAAATGCTGTCAACTTAAATTGCATTGTTGAACTAAGCCGCAAAGCGGCGGGGAGTTATTCGGCATTCTACCTATTTCATCGCATCCCTGCTTTTAATATAGTATACCCCATCTAAATAATTTCTTTTTTACAATCAAATAACTTAGTGAGGTATACTATGAACGAACTAATTCAAAGACTTATCGAAAATATGCAACTTTTCGGTCTTTCTCAACGCACTCAAGAAACTTATTCTTACCGGGTTGTAAAATTTATTGAGTATTTTAACAAACCTTTCGATTCCATTTCTGAGGAAGAAATTCGGCAATATTTTCTGTTTCTCAAGAATACCAAGAACTACTCACGTGCTGCTATGACTATTGCTCTATGTGCAATTAAATTCTTTTATGAAAAAACCCTTAATGAAAAATTCAATGTTTTTAATATTATACGCCCCAAACGTGTCTTCAAACTTCCGGTTATCCTTAGCAGAGAAGAAGTAAGGAAAATACTTAAGAATATTCGTGTACTCAGACACCGGGCTTGTTTAACACTTATCTATTCTTGCGGTCTCAGATTAAATGAAGGCGTAGGCTTGAAAGTTAACCAGGTTGACAGTAAAAGAATGTTAATCCATATTCAGAAAGCTAAAGGTAATCATGACCGCTATGTGCCTCTGCCGGAAGCTACTCTTAAATTACTTAGACTTCATTATAAAACTCACAGAAATCCCATCCTTGTTTTTCCTGCTCCCGGTAGAGGACAAAACGATGAGTCCATATCAACTAAGCCTCTGCCTGACAGCAGCATTCAGACTGTTTTTAAGAAATCACTTAAGCAATCCGGCATCAATAAAGATGCTTCCGTACATACCCTCCGGCATTCCTATGCTACTCATCTACTTGAAGATGGTACCGATATTAGAATCATTCAAGATTTTCTCGGGCATTCCTCTATTCGAACTACTATGATTTATACCCAACTAACACCTTTAATTAAATCTAATACCTATCAAAAGATAAACAGCTTAATGAACGACCTCTTTTAGCTCTGCTGCTGTGGTTAAGCTATCGGAAATTATTAGGGACTATAGAGATATCTATCTGGCAAAATATTCTAACTCATTGCTTCCTTCACATAAGAAAGCTCTGTTCGATATCTCTGCTTGCCGGACTCCCATTATGGGAGGACAAGTATACAAATGTAATTCTTGCAGCCACTATCATTACAGTTTCCATTCTTGCGGCAACAGAAGCTGTAATAATTGTCAAAACAATAATGCTGATGAATGGTTAAACAAAAACAATAACCTGCTGCTCCCTGTTGATTATTTTATGGTTACTTTCACTTTACCTGAAGAGTTAAGACTTTTCGCCAGAAGTAATCAAAAACTTTTCTACAATCTTTTATTCAACTGCTCGGCAAGAACCCTTGAATCTTTCTCATCAAATCTTAAACACATTGGTGCTAAGCCCGGATATCTCGGAGTGCTGCACACCTGGTCAAGAAAACTTTCCTTTCATCCACATATACATTATCTAATTACCGGTGGAGGATTATCTGTTAAAGATAATATATGGATTAGCCCTCATTCTAAGAAATTCCTTTTTCCTGTTAAAGCTCTTTCCCTTGTCTTTAAAGCCAAATTCCGGGATCAATTAAGAAAGTCAAATCCACTGTTATTTAATCAAATAGCTCCCCGGGTATGGACAAAAAAATGGATTGTTAATTCTATTCCCGTAGGCAATGGCTGCCACGCTATGAAATATCTGGCTCAGTATGTTTTCCGGGTTGCCATTTCTAATAACAGAATTATTAAACATCAAGGAGGTTTTGTTACCTTCAAATACAAAGACTCCAAAACTAAGGTTTACAAACTTATGAAACTCACTACTGAAGAATTTATCAGACGCTTTCTGCAGCATGTCCTGCCTAAAGGCTTTGTTAAGATTAGATACTTCGGTCTGTTTGCTTCGAAAAACCGGAATCTTATTAACATTGTAAAGCTATTATTTAACTCTCAAGCTATAACCAGGGCAGCTCGTACTGAAAAAACCTGCACTACAAATAAATCCCCCATAATATACTGTCCGGTATGTGGTAATCAAATGAATTTATTCCTTACCATACTACCTGCCAAATATTATAACAAATCCCCTCCTTTTGATAATCATTCCTTTATTATTAATGAAATTAACAGTTACCACAAATTAAAATTTAATGGTTTACCATTAACTATATTCAATATATGAAAAAACACCTTACTACCGATGAACTTTTAATTATTCTTGAGGTAATTCCTGGAAAAAAAGCAGATATAATTTTCATTGTACCAATCATTAATATTCTTCACATCATAAGCTGTCAATAAAACATCTATTGAAATTACAAGTAGTCGAATAAGTCGCTTGCGGCTTAGTCCAACAAAGGATTATGCCTCGGCATGTTTACCAAACGGAACAATTTATTGTGAGGGTTGGCTTCGGCATGAATCCCTTATAACGTTAGGCAATACTCTGATAAATTATTGCAAAACTTTAATTCCTGAGACCAATTGTAATTATACCCTGGCCATTTTCCTGTCCCGTAAAAATGGCTAAATTCCCTTTCAAACTAATTGAGTAATAATCAGCAATAGGTACATCATTAAATACTTTCCAGGATATCCCGTTGAAATGTGCTATTAATCCAAAATCTCCTGCAACAAAAATATCATTTAAATTGTTTCCTCGTACTGCATTCATACTTAAAAGAGGTAAATTAATTTGTTCCCAGTATCCCTTTTTATTCTCATAAGTCCCGCTTCCGCATACATATAAGAATTGATCGCTGTTTGTCCAAACCGAATAAAGCAATCTTTGAATATTCCATGATATCAAATCCACCTTATTATTTCTTATTTTCAATATTTTTTTATCACCTGGGGTAAAAAAGGATGAAACAGGGCAATAGGCAGTAACTTCATTTTTGTTATTTACAATTCCCCAAATGTCAGTAATAATTGTACTAGTACCACTTTCCAATTTTTGCCATATACCTTTTAAATAATAAATTATTGTACCGTTAGTACCGACTGCAAAAAAATCATTTGAAGATATCCCCCATATTTTCTGAATACTTCCATTTAATTTATCTACGACACATGGTAAATGAGAATATGACTTTCCGTCCCACTTTATAAAATCTGCTCCATCTGAAAAAATAATATTCGAGGTATCAAAAGCATATATGGTTTTTGCAATTCCATAATACGTACCAGCTATTGTACAATCATAATTATATAGATTAAAGATAACCTTCTGGATTGACCATTTTTTACCATCCCATTTTGCAAGGCTATATGGAATTGGATCTGATAAGCCTGAAGGATCGTTCAAATAAATTTCACCCACAGCAAAAGCTAGGGTATCACTAATGATTGCAACATCGTTAAAGACACTATTTCCTCCATCACCAAATTTAAAAGTTTTCCAGACAAAACTTTGATTTGTAGTATCAAGCGTGGTTAGCTCAAGCTTATTGCTTGATTCTTCACTATGATTAACAGAAGCAACATACAGATAAGTTCTATTGGGTAAAAGTAAGCTGTCAAATACTATTTGCGTTGAAGACGTCAATGTGAATCTTTGCAATACTTTATCATCACGCTTTAATTCTACCTCATCTCCGCTTTTGCCGCTGACTTCTATCCATGCTTCTGTACAAGAAACATCCTTGATATCAATTTGTAAATAGCTATTAATCGGTTCGATAGTATTGCAGCTTTGTATACTTAAATTTATTAAACTTATTAATATTAAATTTTTAAATAATCCAATATTTATATTTTTCCAATTCAATAATCTAAAATTTTATTTTATTGCCTAACGGCGTTGCCGATAACCCGCCGCCCAGAACAGCAATGCAGATTAAAACGACAAAGCCAAAGATTTAGCAAACTGCACTTATCTTTCTTTGCAAGTGCAGTTTGCAACAATGTTAATTAATAGAACAACTTTGAACAACAAACTTAAAACGGAACAACCAAGCCAAAAATTTAAAAACTGCCGAATGCGAAAAGGCGGTCGGGTTGATTGGCTGGTTAGGTGAACTTGCATTACTATTTTAAAAGTAACATTTTTTTTGTTGCGATATAATTTCCAGTTTTGATTCTGTAAAAATAAATTCCAGAAATTAATCCTTTTCCGTTGAATGTAATTTGTTTTTTACCAGCTTCTTGATGTTCATTCACAAGTTGCGCGATTTGCTGACCAAGTGCATTATAAACAGTTAAATTTACGAACGATCTTTTCATAAGTTCATATAAAATTGTTGTTGTTGGGTTAAATGGATTCGGATAATTCTGTTCCAATAAAAAGAACGCAGGTGGATAATCACCAATTCTCTCAAGTCCAGCAACAGGATTATAGCTTCGATATACACCACCAGAGATTGTACCGGCAAATAAAAATCCATTAGGAGAAATTTTTAGTACTCTAATCTCAGAGGTATTTAATCCATCATTGATAGATTCCCAAATTGTACCTCCATTTGTTGAACGATAAATACCATTGTTATAAGTACTAGCATAAATATCCTTACCTACTGGAAGTATTGAACTAATGGACATATTCTGTAAACCAATTTGGTCCCAAGAAATACCATCATCAACTGATCTAAAAATACCTCCATCGTTAGACGGGGCATCATATGTGCCAATATAAATGGTATCATTATTATCAACATACAATGAATATATTGACCTATTAGGAGACGTTAAAGTGTCCCAGCTATTTCCATTATTGCTGGAAATATAGATTTGTCCACCATTATTTCCAGAAAAACTACCAGCAAGAATATCACCTTTGGAATTGAAAGCAAGACATTGAATATTATCACCAATTGATCCTTCACGAACCAGTTGCCAAGTAATACCTTCATCAATTGAACGATAGATTTTCCCATTATAACTGCCAGCGAAAAAAGCATTTGATTTATTAACAGCAAGTGTAGTAATTGTAGCACCAGAGATTCCAGAATCAGCAGAATTCCAAAAATTCCCGTTATCAGATGAATAAATAAGTTTTCCAATATAAAATCCAAAAGGACCAGGTGTTCTTGTAGAAGTTGCAGCAAAAATATTATCGTTGGTATCAATTGCCATTGAGTATACAATAGTGTTTAAGGTACTGTCCCATAGTTTTAACCAGGATTGACCATTATTTGTTGATCTATAAATCCTTCCGGGTGTAAAGCAAGAAAATATATCTCCATTTTTGTTGATTGTCATTGCTGATATAGTTTCATTGTATGAGCTATCCAAATGTTACCAAAATGGATTTTGTGAGAAGCTATACTGAGTTAAACAAATTAGTAGGACAATTAATGTTTTCATTTTATTACCCTTATATAGTTCACCTAACGAACCGCAATTAAGTTGCAGCCCAGAACTAGAAACTTATTATTTATTACTTCTGCCAAAGATTAAGCAAACTGTGCTTAATTTTCCGTTTACGACAAGCACAGTTTGCAAGAAAATTAATTAGATTAGCACTTCAGTTGAACAAGATACTTTATGCGGATCATCTACTTCATAATATCTCTAAAAAGCTGAATGCGTAAAATGCTGTCAACTTAAATTGCATTGTTAGGCTAATGACTTTTTAAATACAGATCTTTATGTATATTTCCTCATTGTTTATGTTGATCCTATTTTTTGTATCCTTTACTTTTTCTTTCAAATTCCTTCTCGACTTTTACAAATTTATTTTATTGTTTATTCACTTATTCTCATCTGACTTTTGCTTAACTTTTCTTTTATTTATTTTTCAAACATTTATAATTTTATTTCTAACAGTTTTATATAATTATTATTTTTATATATAAAAGTTATATAATTCTATTATTAAAATAATTATTCCAACTAAACCAATTGCGATTCCAATCTTCCAACTTATATTATCCCAAATATCGAATGTAGTTATTTCCCTATTTTGTCTTTATCAAGATTTTTCTTTTTATTTGTTAATAAACTTATAACAAATAAAACCCCAAGCAATCGCATATTAAAGAGAGTTAGAATTTTTATATTCATATTTACATTAAAATTATTTTTATAGCCTAACGAACCGCAATTAAGTTGCAGCCCAAAACTAGAAACTTATATTTATTACTACTGCCGAAGATTATGCAAACTGTGCTTAACTTTCCGTTTACGACAAGCACAGTTTGCAAGACTATTAATTAATTTGACTACGTTGAACAAGATACTTTAAGCGGATCATCTACTTCAAAAATCTCAAAAAAGCCGAATGCGTAAAATGCTGTCAACTTAAATTGCATTGTTAGGCAGTACACTTTTTAATTTAGATTATAATTTATTAACTATGTATTCTTATTGCTGATATTATACTAATTGAGGTTCTACTATCTATATCAAATAATTCCTTATATGTTAACTCTTACCTACACCATAAGCTATATACGTATTTATGTATCCTATCTGTATTTCCATTTAAATCTTTTATTTTATTCTCATATACCTATGCAACTATATGTTCCGGCTATACACTACAATTGATATCATCTATAGAAAATATACGATATGTAATATCATGATCATTTCTGACCATAAATAAAATATTCATTTTGACTACACGGATACCTATTATACAACAGATTATCTGTATACCAATATCCAAAGTGAATCTGAAGAAATCAAGTAATGGATCCCATCTATTTTATTTTCCAAATAATATCTATAATCTACAACAATAGAGAGCTTTTGGGATTTAATGATGAATAAATTTGGAAGACTGATCAAGTCATCTTTTATCCTATAATGAATCATATGCGACTTCTTTTATAGTTTAATATTTCATTCGTTATTATACCTAGAGACATCTAATTCTATGTTAATTATATTCCCAATTATTTCCATACAGCAACGGGATAAAATTGAAGCACTTGCAGAAGGATTTGTTGGATTATATTTTGCAACTAAATAAAATTGAAAATAATAGTAGAGGTAATTATTAAATTGATTTTACTTAATATTCTCATACTTTTATACTGCCTAACGAACCGCAATTAAGTTGCAGCCCATAACTAGAAACTTTTATTTATTACTTCTGCCAAAGATTAAGCAAACTGTGCTTAATCTTTCCGTTTACGAAAAGCACAGTTTGCAAGACTATTAATTAATTTGACTATGTTGAACAAGATATTTTAATCGGATCATCTACCTTAAAAATCTCAAAAAAGCCGAATGCGTAAAATGCTGTCAACTTAAATTGCATTGTTAGGCTATTAATTTAATGAATAGTAGAGCAATCTAGCTTTAAAAGTGATTTTCGAAATATCTGATGGTGAATAAACATCCACTCCCAGCTGTCCTATTTTCGGTTTAAAATATTTTACAATTCTGCTTGGTAACTCGAAAGATTCATAGACATATACGCTATCAAAAGAACCAGCTGGTGTTTTGAATTTTCCCTTATATAAATATACTTTTACTAATGTAGGTGTCTGATTATATGGAACCAATTGAGAAAATAGGACGGTATCTTTTATGGCCGTTGATGGGAAATATTCTATCTCTTGATTTGGTAATCCATTCATTTTAGATTTTTTATAAACAATGTTATTTTGAACAGAAAAATAATATTGTGAACCATCACTGGTGTTTAATTCCCACCAATCAATATTATTTTCAAGTTTATAATCGCTTATTGTTCCTTCTTCAAGATGAGTACGTACATTATTTTCGGACTCAAAACTTGAATCGACATAAATCCACTTATTATTAATTGATAGTGGCATTGTAGCATTCATATAATTATCAGGTGGTACGACATTTATTTTGGGTTCGTTTGGATTATTTTTACAACTACTAAAAATAAATAAAATCATTACTATTAAAAGTAAATTTAAAATTATTGATTTCATTGTTGTTCCCTTTCTTGTTTGTTGAACATCTTTAATATTTGAATTAGTAACAATGAAATAATTTGCCTCCTATAACTAAATTTAATTATTACTTTATAGCCTAACTAATTATTATATTGAATACACTAACTGGTTCTAATTCCTAAATATAGGAAGAAAATTCCTTTATATATGACTTTTTTTGTTTATTCCTATATATAGGTATATCAAAATTCCTATATATAGTCATTTAATTACTGCCTTTTCCTCTTCTCAATTTCGGGGTCTGCCGCATCTAATATCCTTTTTTCTAAACCTAATGAAATTATCTGACCATAAGCTAACGACCAAACTTTCTTCTTACTGTTCCATTTTCCACCAGCAGATTTTACCAAACCCCAAATCCATGTCTCTTCGTAATTTATTCTTAATGGCAGCAGTTTATTGAAGGGTATTATATCTTTCCTTTTTTTCCAGTTTCTCTCTTCAACAATTATTTCTACAGTTTTTAGTTTCTTCTCATTCCTTTCATCATATCTGTATCTAACACATATTAAATCATCTCCATACTTCTCTACCCATTTTTTTGTGCCTGGTTGATTCGGTTTTAAGATTTTTCCTGTTCTTAAACGATTCTTAATTTCGTCCATGCTATAACCTGTCAGCCGGACTTTTTACTCCCAGCCCTCCTTTTTTCATAACATGCGTATATATCATTGTTGTATTTAAATTTTCATGTCCCAATAATTCTTGAACAGTACGGATATCATATCCATCTTCTAAAAGATGAGTCGCAAAAGAGTGCCGGAATGTATGACAGCTTCCTTGCTTTTTTATACCGGCTTTTCTTATCGCAGTTTTCACTACTTTCTGTAGAACATTTTCATCAATGTGATGCCTTCTTTTTATCCCGGTTCTTTGATCAATTGATATCTGCGGAGACGGGAATACATACTGCCAGCCGGGTTCTTTTCCGGCATTTGGATATTTTTTATCTAATGCATTTGGTAAATAAACGATTCCAAATCCTTTTTCAAGATCTCTATTATGAAGATTCTCTACCTTTTTTAAATGCTGCTCCAATTTTTCCTTTAATGTTTCCGGTAATAAAGTAACTCTGTCTTTTCTGCCTTTGCCGTTTCTTACAATAATCTGGCTGTATTCAAATTCTATGTCTTTCACCCGAAGCCGGATGCATTCCATTAATCTAAGACCTGCACCATACAACAGATTAGCTATTATCAAATTTACCCCGTTTAATTGATCCAGTATGGCTTTGATTTCGTTGCGGGTAAAAACCGTCGGGAGCCTTTTATCTTTTTTTGCCCACACTAAATCAATTTTACTGATATCTCTTTTTAATACATGCTTATATAGAAATACAATGGCACATAAAGCAAGGTTTTGTGTTGATGAAGAAACATTTCTATTTACTGCTAAAAATTTTAAATATTCACTTATTTCAGGTGCTCCTAATTTAATCGGATGTTCATTTTTATGAAAGGAAATAAAATCCTTAATCCACTTTGTGTATGCTTCTTCTGTTCTTTTACTGTAGTGATGAACTCTCATCACAGTTTTTATCTGATCTATTAGTTTAGGTTTTCTGGATTGCACACTTTTCATATTATCAATATTTATTTTTTTTAATTCCATCCCTGTATTAATTTTGAGCTTTACTTCAATATTAGTTTATTTTTTATTGATGAATCGAATCTTCATTACACGAAGCATTTCGTACCTGCACGTTAAAGTGGTATTTCGGCACCCAGGTGTTAAATGTAAAAAAGGTCATTCTTATAATTTTCTGATTTGATCTAAAGCAAATTAACACGATATTTTTAATAAATCTAACTTATTAGAAGACTCATTAATTATTTCACTATTCATTTTAGAATCATCTCTTCCCGGGGAATCAATGACCAGCCTCCGTCGCATAAAATAGGCAGCGATCGGTTCTAAAATCCACAGCTTCGCCGCTTGAGGCACATCAATACTTGGGGTGATATTCAGTTAAAGATTGGATCCCTTTTCCCCACTAATTTTTATGATGCTTTCAAACTAAATTTAAATAATGAATTTTGCAATATATTTTTTAATATTCTTTTAGATTCTTTTTCTTCTTAATTGATATTTATTGCATGCCTGCCCGGGATATTCACTAACAAAGTGCGGCTTATTAAAAGAAATTGTAAAAAAATGCGAATTAGAGAGCTTCTGTCTATACAAGGCCAATGCTTCAACTCGGGCGAAGTCAGGTTAAAAATAAATGTCGCTTTAGTTCAGTCTTTCTCGTGGTTTTTACTCAGGAAAAAGCGAAGCTGGTTAATTTAACCAGGCAGTATGAAGTATAATTTTAGAATTTCAAAGGTATGCTTCTTTTTGGTGCTTGCCGGAGTCTGTTCGAAATTGATTCAATATTGTGGTAAAATCAAAACCACAGCTATTATCTTGAAGTTGCTGTGTGAATAATTTTAAGCGGTGGTCTAAACAGTACCTAGTGTTCTGTCATAGAAATAAATGAATAGAATTTCTTAAAAATGACCCTGCTCTAATCTCTTCTAAAAGTATCTAAAAGGAGAGAGACTTATGGTCAATAAAACGATAAATGAAAATTTTCTGCCTGTCTACCGCCGGATAGATCAAAAAATAAATAAAAAGTCATAATGTTTATAAGCTGGGATGAGGTCTAGGTTATTCTAAAAGTGTTGAGAAATGTTAGTTACAGAACGCTATCGAAATTTTTTAGATATATTCCTTATTGATTAATATTCTTCGCTTTTCAAAAATTTTTTCTGATAGAAATTTTCTTTCATGAACTTATTTAAAATATTTTTTTATTAAGCAGATCTATCATAAAACGAATCGTTAACAATAAAAGATTGCTAATCGTCCATTAAAAGGGTTGCTTCCCATCACACATTATTTTTATACAAAATCATTATTTTTAACAGTTATAAAATTTTTTCTTAAGATGTATTTTATAAACGAGAAGCGGGGCAAACTCTTTTGTTAACCGGTACAGCTTTAATTGTCGAAGATCAATTCATTACCGCCCTTGATTTGAAGCAAACTCTTAAAAACTATGGATATTCCAATGTCACTATAATAAATAAAGGGAAAAGTGCCATCGATTTTATAGAGAATCAACCTCTTACAGTCGCTTTACTTGATATTAAATTAGCAGATAATGTTTCGGGTTTAGAAGTTGCCAAGAAATTAAAGCAAAAAAGTATCCCTTTTATTTTTATCTCTGCGTTTTCAAACCCAGAAAATTTCAGACTTGCTAAAGAATTGAAACCGGCCGGTATAGTAAAAAAACCCTTCAGGGAACAGTCCATTAAAACATTGCTTAATAAGTTATAGCGTTTACACTAAATTGACTCAGAAACCGGAATTAGCATGTGTGCCTTTGTGATCATGCTGCAAAATACTGCAACGGGATTAGACAGTTATTTTTGAATTATTTATTTATATTTTTAACGTTATATTTTTTAACTTTTAACTTTTAACTTTTAACTTTTAACTTTTGACTTTTGACTTTTGATTTGACTTTTGACTTTTCAAAGAGGTTACCTTGAATCATCTGATTGGCGCACATACATCAACATCGGGCGGAGTACAAAATGCTGTTGACCTGGCTGATAAATTGAACTTTTCGGCTATGCAGATATTCAGTAAAAATAATAACAGGTGGGCAGCCAAACCGTTCACTGAATCAATTATAAATGAATTCAAAACAAAATTAACTTCTTCAGGAATTAAATTCACGGTCGTTCATGATTCTTATTTAATAAATTTATGCTCTTTGAGTGAAGAGCTGCTGGAAAAATCAAGAACCGCATTTCATGATGAATTAACAAGGTGCGAACAGCTCGGTATCCCCTATCTGAATTTCCACCCGGGAGCTCATGGCGGTGCGGGTGAAAACGACGGGATAAAATTAATTGCGGAATCTTTAAATTTTGTTCATGAGATTACCAAAGATTTCAAAACAAGCAGCATGCTGGAAGTTACTGCAGGACAGGGTTCTGCAGTCGGTTACAAATTTGAACAAATAAAAAAAATAATTGATCTCGTTGAACAAAAAGAACGGATGTCCGTTTGTATTGATACCGCACATATTTTTGCTGCCGGGTATGATATCAGAACTCCGCAGGCTTATGAAAAAACTATGAAAGAATTTGATGATGTTATCGGGCTCGATAAATTAAAATGCTTTCATATGAACGACAGTAAAAAAGAATTGGGCAGCAGGGTCGACAGGCATGAACATATAGGTAAAGGTTTTATCGGCTTGGATGGTTTCAGGAATATAATGAATGACAAAAAACTGGAAAGAGTACCTAAAATTCTTGAAACTCCCAAAGGAAAAGAACAGCTTGAAGATGTTGAAAATATACAGGTGCTGCTGAGCCTGGTTGAAGAATAGTACTGCAGACCTTAGTGTAATAAAATATCCCTCTTCAATTGCTGTAAAAAATACAAAGTTCCATGGAAAAATATTTTTTCATTTCACACATTCATTTTTAAAATGGTAAAGTCGTTCACCAGGTTTAAGTTCAAGAGTTATATTTTAAGTTCATGTAAACATGCCTGTCATAGCGGCAGCTAATTCTGCTTTACACAGGTGAACAATCATGCTTCGCTAACCACCTATCCTCCGTGATCATCAGAGGTTCTCTGTGATCTCTGTGTTACTTCTCCTATCATTCCAAAAGCATAACTAAGGATTTAAGGCCCGCAGAATAATTATACCTGTATCTTTTTTAATTTTATTGAGATAATCGGACAGATTTATTTTTGATGCCTGGACTTTATACCCGACGTTCGGTGCATTTAAAAGATGAATCCGGTGATCTTTTAATCTTACCGCTATTCCGACATGATTTATATCTAATCCTTTAACATTGGAAGTAATTGCAATTAAATCACCGTCATGTATTTTATTTTCTATTGAGGCAGCTTTATCTTTTGGAATATAATAGTATTCCCTGCTGCTTATTTCTTTTTCCTGCTTTTTTATTATGGGAATTAATTCCGGGTTGTCTTTTAATCTTTTATAGGAATCAGGATGACCTGACATAAAATTAACCTTAAAAGTAATTTTTTCACCCCCTGTTTCTTTTGTTACATCACTGATGATTCCTTTTTTTATATTATCATAAATCCAGTCTGAAAAATAATGGAGACGGGAAGGATAACCATTAATTATACCGTCACGATACCTGATTCTCTGCAATTCATTTTGGTAATCCGTAAAAGAAGTTTTATTTTCTTTTATGCACCTGGCAAATGTTAATGCATTTTCAAGGAAAGTAGTGCAATCCAGCCCTGTCAGATTGATTACTAATTCTTCCTTATCCCCTTTTTCCAAAGTATTGGCTGCATAGTCTGTTCCGATAAAACTTTTACCGATTTCAGCTATAACATCGCCGATTGGTTTTCCTTCCAGATTCTTATTGACAGCAAGTTCAAACTTGTCCTTACAAATTGCAATATCTTTATCAGAATAAACCTGGGCTTTTAAAAAGAACGGAATTAATATTATAATAAAAATATTTCTGATAATTGACTTCATTTAACTTAACCTCTGCCTTTTTACTTGCCTTTACTTTTATCTTTTCACTTGTTTCTTTTATCTTGCATTTGTACTAACCTTTTCTTTCGTCTCAGATTTGACCTGTTTTTTTTACTTTATTTCTGCCTTCACTTTTATCTTTTTACATGTTTCTTTTATCTTGTATTTTACACTTCACTTTTCCTTTGTCTCCGCCTTTTTATTTTGACCTTTGAATTTTGACTTTTGACTTTTGACCTTTACTTTAACCTTTGACTTTGACTTTATAATATCCTCCTCCGACGAAATCTCCGTATACTCTTCAATTTGTCTGGCGTGGGCAAGATTTTCAAACCTAGCGTATTCTTTAATAAAAGCTAATTTAACGTCTCCGATTGGACCATTTCGCTGTTTCCCGACAATTATTTCTGCTACACCCTCAAGTGAATTCCCGTTTTCGTCTTTCATCATGCCGTAATATTCCGGTCTGTTCAGGAAAATAACAACGTCCGCATCCTGCTCAATCGAACCCGATTCACGCAAATCCGAGAGCTGAGGTCTTTTATCGTTCCTTGTTTCTACTGCACGGTTTAGCTGAGCAAGAGCAAGAACAGGTATATTTAATTCCTTTGCGAGTGATTTTAACGAACGGGAAATATGTGAAATCTCTCTTTCACGGCTTTCAGCTTTTGCCGGTCCCTGCATTAACTGAAGATAATCGATTATTATCATCCCGATATTTTTTTCGACTTTTAACCTTCTGGCTTTGGCTCTTATCTCAAGCACTGTTTGAGCAGGTGTATCATCAACATAAATCGGAGATTCTATAAGTTTATGTGCATTCTTGCTCAGTTTCACTCCTTCGGACGATGGAAGCTTGCCCGTCCTGACAAGATGTGCATTCAATCTCCCTTCTGCACAAAGCATTCTTATTATAAGCTGCATTGTTGACATTTCAAGACTGAAAATTCCTACCGGGACTTTATGCTCTATTGCTGCATTACGCGCAAGTGTCAAGGCGAATGCAGTATTATGTACTACGGTACAATCTTCAAGCAGGAATAAATGATTGCCGTCAATTTCAAAACCGTAATATTCATCCTCTGTATCTTTCTCAACGGAAATTCCTGTAACCTGCCAATCCCTGTAGTCACTCCACTTTTTGCATTGTTTACGTTCAATCCGGGTTGGAATTTCATCAATGTTACCGTTAAACCTCACCCGCCATACAGTAGATTCATATCCTATAGATGAAATAACAGCCCTTTTACTTTTTAAAGAAGTACGATAACCTAATGTATCACACAGAAATTTTATTTGTTTCGCAAGTTTTTTACTTTTACTTGTTATCTCAACGGTTCCGCCATATTCGGAATTAATAAAGCCATCACTATCAATTAATCCGGCTAACAACTGTAAACGAATACTCCTGTTGTTTGAAAGGTATATTTGCGGAATATGTTTGTTATTTAGAATTCCCAGTTTTCTTAATTTACCTTGCACTGATGCATTCCTTGCTTTCTGAGATCGGCCGCCGGTAATTGTGTAAGCCGGGCATTTATCTTTTTCCTTGGAAACAGTAATAAATTGACCGGACATTTTAGCATATTCTTTAAAATATTCTACAATTTCCTCGTCCTGGATATAAATACGTGCACCGTCTGATTTGCCGTCACCCAGCCATAAACCAAGTAAATACGGATCCAAAGGAACATCCTGATAATCAAAATCAATGGATGATTTATATCCTTTATAATTTGATTTCCACTTAACAGACTTCTCAAGATATTCCCTCAATCCAATATTTATTATTTCTCCTTTTTTATGAGGTCCTTCATACCGGCTTCTTTTTAAAGATAAAATGTGGCTTTCATTTACTTTATAATCCATTCCATGAAGCTGACGGACCCAATACATCATTTCACGACCTTTAGCCAAAGATAAAACTCTGCGAGGAGTAGAATCATTACCCATAAGTAAATCACCGGATTCAATATCTTCAACCGGTTTAACAGTTCCATCATACATTAGAATACCGGTTCCCTTTGCAAAGCATTTCCCCATGGATGGTCTTGCCGCAACAATCACCAGATCCGATTTTTGAAAACCTCCTAACATTTCATCAAGCTCATAAAAACCTGTAGGTACCGAAAATTTCTGGTTTGTCTTCGAATGGATAGCTTCAATATATTCAAGTGCATCTCTTACTGCCCTGTCCATTCCGAGAAATGATTTCTTAAGATGCGACTCAGTTATCTCAAAAATCTTTCTTTCTGCTTCATCTAAAATATCAAATGCATCTTCTGTCCCTTCATATGCAGCTTTTGCAATTTCATGAGAGCTGGAAATCAATCCTCTTAAAATTTCTTTTTCAAGTATAATTTTTGCGTGATATTCTATATTTGCCGCTGAAGAAATATTCTGTGATAGCTTGCTTAAATAAACAGCACCGCCTATTTCACCAAGCTGTTCTCTTTTCTTTAATTCATCATATAACGTAACCGTATCAATAGGTTCTCCCGATTCGAAAAGTGAAATCATCGCTTCAAATATTTTTTTATGCTCGGTTAAATAGAAGCTGTTTGGAGTTAATAGCTCGATAGCTTTTGGAACTGCTTCCTTTTCTATCATCATAGCCCCAAGAACCGAAGCTTCAATTTCAGGCGCGGCCGGCGGTCTTATATCTGCAGGAATTATATTATTTGTGTTATTATTATCGTTTCTTTTTTTCATAAAAACCAGGATTCAATCTTAAGAATTAGAATGGTAAATTACAATTACATAATCAAAATTAAAAATTAATTCCGGGGATTTAGTTGTATTTCTTTTTTATATTGCCCGCGGGGAAAGATAATTCTTTCCAAAATATTTTAAAACTCATAAATAATTGCTGCTTGTTTTTATTTAATAAATAAATAGAATTATATGTCCTGGTTTATCGGTTATACAGGGAAAAATAGTCCAATATTGAATGAATATATTTCATCTCTCAATTTGATACAAAAAGATGAAGTCCTGGTTAACAATTTGCGATTTGTATATGGAGGAAAAGAGGTGAATCTAAAGACTAAATCTTATCCCGATTCTTCCGGTTGGATTGTAAGCGGTATCCCTGTTTCCGCAGGAACTGATAAATTTAGATTTATGAGAAATGATGACTGGAAAGATTTATTATCAAAAAAGAATCTTAATCTAAAAAATATTGATGGTCATTTTGCCGGATTAAAATGGGGTAATCAGGGAATAACCTTTTTTAATGACCGGTTGGGTTTGAGAGATATTTACTTTTTAAAGGTAAATTCCAGTTATTTTTTTTCAACAAGACTGGATTGGATAGCAAAGTTCAATAAAGACAACAGAATTAATATTGATGAATTCTCTACAAATTGGCTGCTTACTCACAAAATTTCATGGGAAAATATAATTGAATGTATAGAACAGCTTGGTCCTGAAGGAAGAGCAATCATTCATAATGATTCTTTGGAAATAATTAATAATCCTCTCATAATTTCCTCCTCCCGGTTTAAAGATAATAAGCATTTTATCGATTCACTTAGAAAATTTGTGACACTTCCGCTGGATGAAAATAAAAATCTCAGTCTTGGATTATCAGGAGGTTTGGATTCCCGGCTTCTGATTGAATTGTTATTATCACGGAACTCCTCCAGGTGGCAGACACATACATTCGGAAGCAATCAAAACTATGATGTTAAAATCGCACGACAAATTTCAACAGGTTGTAAGGTTAATTATTTACAAATGGATATTGATATTCCTCCTAAGGGGAAAATTTTAGAAATGTTTTATAATTTAATTCCTCAGCTCGGAATTTCTTCAATAACTTCAGATACGCTCATTTATAGTCTATATCCGGAAATTGATAAAAATAATAATTTCATTATTGACGGAGCTTACGGGGAAATTTTCAGACGGGCTTTCCTTGTAAAGCTTCTTTTAACAGGAAAAGAAGATATCCTGAACAGGAATCCTCTAAGATTTTTTGAAGCTCTTAAATCGCATAAGGCGGATATATTTACTGATGATGTAATTAAGCTGCTGAAAGAGAAAGCAATTTATAAAATAGATGGAACATTGAAGATTTTTTCCGATCCCGCCGATGTTGGTATAGAAAACTGGCTCGATAATTTTTTAATCGTAACTAAAGTACCCAGTGTAAGCAGCTTTAGCCAGACTCTGTTAGATAATCTTTGTTCTGCATATATGCCTTTCATTCAGCCTTCTCTTTTAGAATCAGGACTGGCTCTTCCTGTGAACTATAGAACGAACGGTTATTTATTTAGAGAATTAATCAAAAAAGGAAAAAATAATTTAGAGTTTTATCCGCTTGTTAAAGATCAAATAATTTATCCTTATTTCCTGCCGACTTTCTATGCAAGAATATACATGAAACTTAAACGGAAATTAGGATTTACCTTCACCGATGAAGCCAGGTATAAGATATTAGATGAATTGAGAGATTTCATTTTTGATAAATTCAATTCCCTGGAAGTTAAAAATTTTTCCTGGTATGATTATAAGAAAATTGATCGGATTATTAAAAACTACTATTCCGGTCAGAAAAATTTGGCTGATAACTTACTATGGTGGCTTACATTTGAGCTCTGGCGGGAGAGTTTTAAGATTAAATAACTCGTTGGATAGAGTTCCTTTTTAGTTTAATGAAGCCGGGAAATTTGAATTGCAGCCAAACGAGATGTTGTTTCTACACATACATTCATATAAACATTCATCCAGCCAATATGTGAACATTTCATTTCTTCACGCTTTAATGTTATGGAAAGGATATTATAAATTTAGATAAAGAGTAGTTATACCGCCGGCTGTTCATGAGTTAAGCAGTGTATTGTCCCCAATCCCCAGACTAAATCTACTGCATGAATACCTATTACAGGTCTATCGGTAACCAATTCAGATATTATCCCTAAAGCTATCATGTCTTTTGGATCATTAAAAGTAGGAACCAGAACCGCATAATTTGAAAAGTAAAAATTTGCGTAGCTTGCCGGAAGTCTTTGCCCTTTAAATATAACCGGAGACGGCATCGGGAGAGAAATAATTTCAGGTTTGCTCCCGGTTTCAAGTTTATACCCTTCCAGTTTTTCCATGTTTTCCTTTAACCTTGAATAATTTTCATCTTCCGGATTTTCTTCCTGGACGAGTAGAAGCGTATTTGAATTGATAAACCTGCAAAGATCATCTACATGACCATGTGTATCATCACCGGCTATTCCTTTTCCAAGCCAGATAATATTTGAAATACCTAAATATTTTTTGAAAACTTCTTCGTAATCCTTTTTTGTAAAACCGGGATTCCTGACCTGGACTTTATCGTCCATTAAACATTCTTCCGTCGTTATTAATGTCCCTTTTCCGTTTGTATCAATTGAACCGCCTTCCAGAACTATATGCCTGTTTTTAAATTCCGGCAGGATATTTTGAATATTAAAATTTTTAGAAATGAATTCCGGAAGCTTTTTATCTTTTTTGTAATTTGAATATTTAGCCCATCCGTTAAATTTGAAATTTACTGCCGAAACTTTCTTATTTGATTCATTAATAAAAACCGGACCGGAATCTCTCGTCCATCCTCTATTAGTTTTTAATGTATAAAATTCAATATTTTTAAAGCTAATATTAACTGCTTTTAAAATTTTTTCGGCTTTTTCTTTATGCTGTTTTGATTCAACAATAATTCTTACTTTTTCTCCCCTGGAAATATATTTAACAATTTCAGCATAAACCCACGGAATAAGAGCAAACTTTCCCGGCCAGTCTTCCTTATTATGAGGCCAGCCAATCCAGGTAGCTTCATGCCGTTCCCATTCTGCAGGAAATCTATCCGGCTTCTGACTTCCGATTTCTGACTTCTGATTTCTGATTTCTGCCATCTATATTCTAAATTCTGAGTTCTGATTTTTTTTTAGTTCTCTTACATCCGCTTTTTTGACTTTTGACTTTTGACTTATTCTCCTACCCCAAAAACCTTTTATCTATTCCAATGTACGAATCAATTCTCCTATCTCTGAGGAACGGCCAATTACGCCTTATATATTCAATTCTTTCAAGATCAATTTCTGCTGTTATAATTTCTTCATTGCCGGCAGAGGCCTGGGCAATTACAATTCCCTGCGGATCAGCAATAAACGAAGAACCCCAGAACTCTATTCCTGCAGAATCTTTCGATTGTTTTTCCAGACCGATTCTATTGCATGCAGCAACATAAACACCATTTGCAATTGCATGCCCCCTTTGTACAGTCTGCCATGAATCGAGCTGCGCTTTCCCCTCGCTCTTCTTCTCATGCGGATGCCATCCGATTGCAGTAGGATAGAACAAAATGCTGGCACCTTTTAAAGCAGTAAGCCGTGCACTTTCAGGATACCATTGATCCCAGCATACAAGTGTACCAATATTTCCGAATTTTGTATTAAAGGACTTATAACCCAGATCACCCGGAGTAAAATAATATTTTTCGTAATAAGCAGGATCATCGGGGATATGCATTTTACGGTATATTCCTTCTATTTCACCGGATGTATTAATTAAAGCGATACTGTTATGGTAAATTCCCGGGGCACGTTTTTCAAATATTGATGCAGCAACTACAACTTTATTTTTTCTTGCTGCTTTTCCTATTTCTATTGTTGATGGTCCTGGGATAGTCTCGGCTAATTCAAAATTATTAATATCTTCTTTTTGGCAAAAATACTGTGAACGGAAAAGCTCCGGCAGACAAATTACCTGTGCTCCCTTTTTTGCAGCTTTATTTATCCATGCAACAGCTTTTTTCAAATTCTCGTCAGGATTTTTACTTAATCCGATCTGTATTAATCCAATTGTAAACTTCTGCGGAATTTTATTTTTCATATTAATATTTCAAAAAAATTCAAATAATGTTTTAAAGATAAATATTCTCTTCATAAAATATCCAATCGCTTTATTATTAAAAAACATAGCGGAAAAGGTTGAGCTTTTTGACTTTTGACCTTTGACTTTTGACTTATTAATTATTGTACCCATACGTTGAAACAAGAATCCCTTTCGCATTATATTCTTTACGTGTCTGAAGAATTCCGTTTTTGTAATACTCTTCCTTCTTCAGTTCTTTATTGTTGAAGTAAACTCGTAGCCAGCCGTCAAGCACATCATTACTATAATTTGCCTCCTGTTCAACACCGCCGTTTTTAAAATATGTAGTAACTTTTCCCTGTAAAGCTCCGTCAATATAATTCCCGTCGGTTTTTGTCAGCCCGTTTTCATAATAAGTAGTTGATTCCCCGTTTTTAATATTATTCTTATAATTTTCTGCAGACTCCATATTCCCGTTTTTATAATACTTTAAATAGATTCCGTTCTTAGCATTATTCTCATAATAAATTTCAGATTTTTTCTCGCCTGTTTCATAATAATTTTTCGTAATACCTTTTCTTAAACCTTTTACGTAATCCATCGAAGACTGAAGTACACCATCTTCGTAATAAGTAAAGGATTTTCCGTTTAAAGTATCATTACTGTAATTCCATTCCTCTTTTAAAAATCCGCTTTCGTAATAAATTCTGTATGGTCCCTCCTTTTTGTTATCCTTATAATAAATTTCTTCCTTCATTGAACCGTTATCATAATAATTCCTTACGGTCTTTTCCACAGCTTCAAGCTTACCTTCATAATCATATTTTACACGGTTAGTCAGTTCATCATTAACGTAATTATCTTTAACCCTTAAATTGCCGGCTTCATCGTAGATTGTTACTTCTCCCTGAAGCTTGCCGTTTACAAAATAAGCATTAAGAGCTACAACCCCGTTTGGATTATAAACTTTTGTAGGACCGTCTAATATACCGTTATTAAAATTTTTTTCGACTTCAAGCTGCCCGGATTTGAAATATGTTTTTGAAATTCCCTGTAATATCCCGTCAGCATAATTCCATTCCCCCTGCAGTTCACCGGTTTTGTAAAATGTCTTGGTTATTCCTTGAAGTTTACCATTTGAATAATGCTGAACTGCCCATAATTCACCTGTTTCATAATACCATTTGGATGTATCTTCTTTTTCACCGTTTTGATAATTCCACTGAATGCTTAAAAGCCCGTTGTCAAAATACCAGGTGGATATACCTTCTTCCTTCCCGTCTTTAAATTTCCATTCTTTCCACAGATGTCCGTCAGGATAATATTCAAGGTAAGTTCCGTTAAGTTTATTGTTTACGTAATCTCCCTGTGTTTTTAAAGTGCCGTTGGGATAGTAAGTTTTTTTTATCTGGATCCCATTATCCTGCGCAAAGACTTTGTTGAATGAAAGGAGTAAAATAAATAAAGCAAAAAGCTTTATTCTATAAAAATACGGTATTATAAAACTTTGATGTGGATATAACAATATGGTTTAAAAAATTTATGTAAAAAAACGATGCAATTTATTATAATTTTGCAATAAGATAAAATGAAAAAAGAAGTGACAGTTTGTAAATCTTACTTTAAATTTTGGTTTGAAAGCCGATTTCTGTAATCACCTTTTCTGCTTTGTCCGCATCATACTGAGATTGAAAAGACAATCTGAAGGTTCCCCCCGTTCCCTCTCTTATTTTCAGCAGTTCCATATCTTTTATATTAATTGCGTTTTTATAGAGAGCTGTGGTTAATTTACTTAATACCCCGGGTTCGTCTTTTACATAAACAAAAAGATCATACAGAGGGTTAATAAATCCTTTTGTATTTTTCGGAATCCCGTCTCTCTTCGCACGGGCTTTATCAAACTGCTCTTTAACAGAATTAATATTTTCATCTTTAAGAAGGTTTTCAAGATTACCTAAATTATTATTCAATAAATTCAGGGAAGCAAGAATTTCATCTTTATTCATTTTGATTACCGGTTCCCAAATGTCAAAGTTTCCGGAAGCAATCCTGGTCATATCTCTGAAACCGCCTGCAGCAAAATCAAGGTAATTTATCCCATTATCATTATTTGATACTGAATTTACAAGGCTGACAGCCAGCAGCTGCGGTAAATGACTAACCTGCGCAATTATCTTATCATGAATAAACGGATCTAAAAATCTTATTCTTGCACCAAGTAAATGAATAATTTCCGTAAGTTCTTTTATTCTTTCTGAATCTTTTTCACGGTTTGAAATAATGTAAACAGAATTTTCAAATAAAAGCGGATCAGAATTTTCAAATCCGCCGTATTCTTTGCCGGTCATTGGATGACCGCCGATATAAATGCCTTTGCTTTCTATTGATTTCCACTCTTTCTCAAAAACTCCCTTAACTCCGCATACATCTGTAATTATTGTGTCTTTATTTAAAACAGGAGCTAATTCTCTAAGTGCTTTTAAAGAAAGATCAGTCGGCAGACAGAGAAAAATTATACCTGAATTCTTAGCTTCTTCAATACTATTTAATCTGTTATCTATTACTTTCTGCTCGATTGCTTCATCAAGTACATGAGGTTTATCAAATGCACTTACTATAAAATTCCTGCCGGAACTTTTTAATCCTTTTGCAATCGAACCGCCGATAAGCCCGGTTCCTATTATTGAAATATTTTTCATTTACAAAAATTACTTTTTAAATATGGAAAGAATATCAAATTTTTAGATGATTGAACGGCTGAATTAATTATAATCTTTTCCATTTATATTCTGTGATTTTATTATCCCACCATTTATTGCATGGATGCATGATCCGTCCGTGCAGTCATGCTAATCATACAATCATACTTTTGATATTGGCTGAAATATGAATGCATGAAGATTAACTAAGTAGTATCGTTTATTTTGACTTCCTGCCTGCCGATTTATCCACCAGAACTTTAGCGCAGGTGGAAACTTTAGTGCAGGCAGGTTGACTTTTCCTCACATCGTCCTGCCAATAACCTGTGCAATCAGCTTCACCTGCTCCATTAGCTCTACAAACTGTTCCGGTAAAAGAGCCTGCGGCCCATCAGATAAGGCATGTTCGGGGTCATGATGAACTTCAACCATTAAACCATCTGCACCGGCAGCAACTGCCGCTCTGGCCATCGGGAGAACCTTGTCTCTTAATCCTGTTGCATGGGATGGATCGGCAACAACCGGCAGGTGACTTCTCTTATGAACCACCGGGATTGCAGAAAGATCGAATGTGTTCCTTGTATAAGTTTCAAAAGTCCTGATTCCTCTTTCACAAAGCATAACTTCTTTATTACCATTAGACAAAATATATTCGGCAGACATTAACCAATCCTCAACCGTAGCCGCAAGTCCTCTTTTAAGCATAGCAGGTTTTGATGTTTTACCAATTTCATTTAAAAGAGCAAAATTCTGCATATTTCTTGCACCTACCTGGAAAATATCGGTGTATTCTGCAATAAGAGGTATTTGAGCATTCTCCATGACTTCTGTAATAACGAGCAGTTTATATTTATCTGCAGCTTTTCGTAATAGCTTTAATCCTTCCTCGCCCATTCCCTGGAAAGAATACGGAGAGGTGCGCGGTTTAAATGCACCGCCTCTTAAAATTTTTGCTCCTGCATTTGAAACAATTTCAGCTAATTTAAATATTTGTTCTTCACTCTCAACAGAACATGGTCCCGCCATCATTATAACTTCATTGCCCCCGATTTTCACATCGCCGATTGATATTACAGTATCTTCCTTTTTGAAAGTTCGGCTGGCCAATTTAAATGGTTCGGTTATCCTGTAAACTTCGGCAACACCTTCAAGAATTCTGACCTTCCTGATATCAAAATCAGGTTTAACTCCGATAGCACCCAGAACTATCTGCTGCACTCCTGTTGATTTGTGCACTGCAAAACCGAAGTCCTCCAAATGTTTTACAACATTTTCGTATTGTTCATCGGTTACGTTTTTATCGAGAACTATAACCACATTTACTCCATAGTTGTTAATAAAATTAAATTATTCTGAATATCCAAAAAATATATTCAGATTTAGAATATATATATTAAAAAATAGCATGAATGCATGTTTGAGCATAATTGTATGGTGTATTCACAATAAGTATCATTCTCCATCTTCCATTTTCCATCTTCCATTCTTTCCCTTCGCCTTCATATACTAATGAAAACTTTTTTCTCCTGCTTTAATTGCCACATCAATATGATCTTCTTTAGTCGGTATCGCGCAGGAATATTTTGCACTATATGAACAATAAGGACTATAAGCAAGATTAAAATCAATAGTGTATATAAAATTTGAATCTGGATTAAAATCAAAGTCCAGGTATCTCCCTACTCCGTAGGTTTCATCGCCGGTAGTTAAATCGGTAAACCAGATGCTGTAATATGTCTCACCGTTTTTACTTGTACTTTTATAAACATTAACATCTTTTTCACCCTGTTTAAAATTTATTTTTACATAGCCAAGTCTTACTGCTTTTCTTTCTTCACCTTTAGTTCCGAAAATTTTAACGGTATCCTTATTTTTAAATTCATATAATTTACTTTTAAAAACATATTCAGGATTTACATCATAATACTTCAAATTCTGGAAGTGAGCATTAGGATCCTGGTTAAAAGGCGAATCTGGATCATTCTTCATATAGCTGTCTTTTTCTTTTCTCTGCTGCTCTATTTCAGCAATGTACTTTTTCTGCTCCGGAGTGTAATTTTTTGAGCAAGAAAAGAGTGTAATTGCAAATAAAATCAGTAATGAAAATTTAAGTGTATTCATGATTGTTTTTAATTCAAAAGTCAAAGTCCAAAAGTCAAAATGCGTTTAAAACATTGTTTTTCATTTAATTTTTTTTTATTCCTTATCTATAGAACTAAATTCATTATTCAAAGATATCATTAGATCATCAAAACTGTCTGAACCATATTGAATATATTTTTCTTTTATAATATTTGAGTTAGATTTTTTTAATTTTATAATTATAGAAGCGATTATTTTAGAAATTTCATTAATCTCAGATAATAAATAATCAATTTTATTTTTATCTATTTTTATCCATCTCTTAAAAGACATAACCAATATTTAGTCTCATTAGAAGATTTCAAGGATATTTCATAATACCTACTAAAATCTTTTTTTGAATGTGCGGATCTGGCTTCAGCTAAATTAGCACCAACTGAAGTCGAAGATCTTAAAAGCTGATTTATTAAAGGATAAAAAATTTGCTTAATATAAATTGAATCGATCAATTGTATTATTGCCAATGAAAATTCATAACAACGTAATTTTATATCTTTAAATTCCTTTTGTTCCATTTCTTCTCCCTCTAATATTTTTTAAATATTTCAACCATTTGCTGATCAGTTTCCGGTTGAGATTTTTGACTTTTGACTTTTGAATTTTGACTTTTTATTTACCCTTTCACTTTCTTCTTCAGCTCATGCAGCTTATTCAACGCTTCGATGGGAGTAAGGTTATTTATTTCCAGTTCGTTTATTTCGCCTCTGAGTTCATCATCATGGAATTCAAACATGCTGATCTGGTTGTCTTCCGCTCTCTTTAATCTTTTCAGCTTTTCTTTCTTTTCTTCGTAGGGAGTTAATTCCTTGCTTTCAAGATTCTGCAGAATTTCTTTTGCACGGTTGGTAACAAACATCGGGAGTCCTGCCATCTGCCCAACCTGTATCCCGTAACTATGATCCGCCCGACCGGGATTTACTTTATGCAGAAATATTACTTTATCATCATATTCTCTTACTTCAACTTTATAATTTTTTATTCTCGGAAATATTTCTGCCATTTCATTTAACTCATGATAATGAGTTGCAAATAAAGTCTTTGCAGAAACATCAGAATTTTCATGAAGGTATTCCGTTATAGCCCATGCAATAGAAATCCCGTCAAAAGTGCTTGTCCCTCTTCCTATCTCATCAAGCAGAATAAGACTTTTATTTGTTGCATTATTTAAAATATTTGCTGCTTCCTGCATTTCAACTAGGAAAGTACTTTCACCTGCCGATATATTATCGCTTGCACCCACACGCGTAAAAATTCGATCTACCAATCCGATTTTTGCCTCTTTCGCAGGGACAAAAGAGCCAATCTGCGCTAATAAAATTATTAAACCCATTTGCCGTAAATAAACGGATTTGCCTGCCATGTTGGGACCGGTTAAAATGATTATCTGATCATTTTCATTATCCAGTGTACATGAATTGGGAGTGTATTTTTCTCCAGGTGGTAAAATCCTTTCAACAACAGGATGTCTTCCATCAATGATTTCGATTTTTGCATCTTCACTTAACCCAGGTTTAGTATAATTATATTCACCCGCACAAACTGCAAATGAAATAAAGCAGTCAAGCATTGCTATTAATCGTGCATTCTGCTGTATCTTTTCCGATTCGGCAGCTGCAACAATTCTTATTTCATTAAATAGCTGGGATTCCAAGTCATATATCTTTTCTTCTGCATTTAAGATTTTATCTTCGTATGATTTTAATTCCGGTGTAATATATCTTTCGGAATTTACAAGTGTCTGTTTGCGGATATAATTTTCAGGAACCTTATCTTTATGTGCATTGCTTATTTCAATATAATAGCCAAATACTTTATTGAAGTTAACTTTTAATGACGGGATTTTTGTATTCTCTCTCTCAGTTCTTTGCAAATTAGCAATCCAGTCTTTACCGTGAAGAGAAATATCTCTCAGCTCATCCAGTTCAGGGCTGAAACCGTTTTTAATAATCCCGCCGTCAACAATACTTAATGACGGTGAATCAACTATTGCGATTTGAATTTTTTCAACTAATTTCTCAAGTGGATTTAAACTGTCTCTAAGCTGTACTAAAGTTTTTCCTGTTAACGGCTCAAGTATATTTTTAATTGAAGGAATTTTCTTCAGTGAAGTTTTTATGCTGACTATTTCACGCGGATTTGCCCTGCCTGTGCATACTTTTGAAATTAATCTTTCCAGGTCACCGATTTCTTTTAATTCATTAATTAAATTATTACGGATGCTTTTATTGTTTAAAAGCTCTTCAACACTTTCCTGTCTTTTTAAAATCAAATCAAGTTTTCTTAAAGGAGAAGAGATCCATTTTTTTAAAAGTCTTCCTCCCATGGCTGTCTCGGTTTTATCCAAAACAGAAATTAATGAACCTTCTCTTCCGCCATCATACATAGATGATGTAATCTCAAGATTCCTTTTGGTCGAATAATCAAGAGCCATGTATTCGGATGGATTGTATGCAGAGACTTTATTTAAATGGGATAAGTTTGCTTTCTGGGTTTCCTGCAGATAGTTAAGTATAACTCCGGAAGCAATTATTCCCGGAATGAAATTTTCAATTCCGAAACCTTTTAAAGTAACTGTTTTGAACTGCATTATTAATAGCTCTTTTGCATATTCAAAATTAAAAATCCAGTCATCAATTTTGGTTAAACGTATTGAAGGATTAACTTTACGAATCATTCTTTCAATCTCTTCCTTATCCTTTTTTTGTATAAGGATTTCGGAAGGAGAAATTGATTCAACCTGCTGCTGCAGTAATGATGAAGGGATTTCATATGCATAAAATTCACCCGTGGAAATATCGCTAAAAGCTATTCCTGCAACACTTTCCGAATCGGAAGAAGAAACTGATTTAATACAGACAGCCATCAGGTAGTTGTTCTTTTTATGATCCAGAAGCTTATCGGAAAATGCTACCCCCGGAGTAACGACTTCAATGACATCCCTTTTTACAATTCCCTTTGCAAATTTCGGATTTTCAATCTGCTCACAAACTGCAACTCTGTAACCGGCTCTTACCAATTTTGGAAGATATGAATCAATTGCATGATGAGGGAAACCGGCTAACGGTACTTCTCCCGCTGCTCCGTTTGCCCTTTTTGTTAAAGTAATCCCCAATACTTTTGAAGCAATTCTGGCATCTTCTTCAAAAGTCTCAAAAAAGTCCCCCATCCTGAATAATAAAATCGTATCAGGATGAGCATCTTTAATCTTATAATACTGCAACATTAAAGGTGTTTGATTCATAACTGCAAATTAAGATAAACTTAAAAATACCTCAATGTCAAAATAATATCAATTTTTATAAAGATTAAAAGATTATGAAATTTATAGAATTAAAAATAAAAAGATTGGAAGATTGAAAAACAATAAGATTAAAAGATTCATTTTAAACCAGTGATATGTAACTAAAATAACTACACACGGCAGTCATGGTCCAGACCATGACTGGGAATTAATTTTTTTATATAGTTCTAAATGTTCCTGTCACGGACTGGTTCTTGACAGCCAAGTCAAATATATAGAAGGTTTAGTGGCAGAACGCTAGTTTAATAAAGTACTATGCCATTCTATTTTTATTATGTACCATATTTACCATAAAAACCAGAAATATTTTTAAGATTTTTCAACAAAATTCTTCTTTCTTTTTAAAAAATTTTAATTTAGATTATTAGTACAAATAAAATTCATCAAATTAATAACCACAAAAAGGGGGGAATATGTTCCCAAAATTTTTTTTAACGATCATATTTCTAACTGCCGTTTTATTTCCTACACAGGCACAATTCGATATTCTTAACAAAGTAAAAGAAAAGGTTGAAGAGAAGGCTGAGGAAAAAACCGGTGAGGCTATAGATAAAGCAACCGAACCAAAAAAGGAGGAGGAGAAAAAGAAAGATGAAAATCAAGAGAATAATAATATAGAATCTCAAGATAGTGGGAACAATACTGCCGAAAAAAAAGATGAATTAAAGACATATTCCAAATTCGATTTTGTTCCTGGTGAAAATGTAATTTTCTTCGAAGATTTCTCTCAGGATAATATCGGCGATTTTCCTGCTTTGTGGAATACAAATGGCTCAGCTGAAGTTGTAACAACTAACCTGTTTCCGGGAAACTGGCTGAAATTTTCAATGGATAATTCTTTCTGGACAGATCAGCTTTTAGCTCTGCCTGACAATTATACTATTGAGTTTGATGTTATTCCAGTTAAAGGTGAAGAAGGAAGCATGGCAGGTTACTCATTTCGATTAATACAAAGTATAAAAGAGAAATCATTTGATTATGGGGCGGTTCCCGGAAAAGCCGGATTTTTATTCTATATTGAATATTATGGAAGGTCCGGTTACCGCACTTACATAAACGGAGATGAAGGTGATGACCTGGGATTGGGCGGCACTAAAGAGACCAAAGATCTTTATCAAAAAGAAAATCAGAAATATCATATTTCAATATGGGTACAGAAATCCAGAATAAGATTATACCAGGATGAAACTAAATTATTTGATCTTCCTAAAGCTTTCCCGGTTAAAAGCGTTAAAATGGATCGAATAAGATTTGAAGAGGGTGCTGCTATGATTTCTAATATCCGGATTGCTGTCGGAGCACCGGATACACGCAATAAACTTCTGACTGAAGGAAAACTGGTTACCAGAGGGATTTTATTCGATGTGAATTCTGATAAAATAAAACCTGAATCCTATGGTACTTTAAAAGATATTGCTAAAGTTCTTCAGGATAATAAAGATGTAAAAGTCAGAATTGTAGGCCACACCGATAGTGACGGAGATGATAAAACTAATCTCGATTTATCAAAAAAAAGAGCTGCTTCAGTAAAAAGTTCTCTGGCATATGAATTCGGAATTGATGAATCAAGAATGGAAACCGATGGGAAAGGTGAAGCCGAACCTGTTTCGGATAATAATTCTCCCGAAGGTAAAGCAAACAACAGAAGAGTAGAATTTATAAAGATTTAAATTCAGCAGAAATTAGTTTTCCCCTTATATCTCCCCTGAATCCCTTCCATATCAAGATATGGGAGGGATTTTAATCCTTTAGGAAGATCAAAATCGTAGTTCATTAATCCTTGTCCTGATATCAATAAGTGGAAGAAATAAATTGATTTAGGAACTAGGAACTGCGATTATTTAATTAAGAAGTTGGAATGAGTGTGGGCAGCATTCAAAAAATCACAAACCACTCTTGAATGACCATCAAATGACTATCTAATTACCATTGAATGACTATTAAATGACTATCAAATTACCATTGAATGACTATTGAATAACCACCAACTAACTAATGAATAACCATGTAATCGGGGATCGAGCCTTTTAATAAACAACCGGAAAAATTCCCATTTAACTTGAATAAATAGCCATTTTCAATATATTTACATTCTTAAATTTATTCCTCTTTATTGATATTTTCGGTGATTTGTGAAAGAAGAATATCATAAATGGCATACTCTATACTTAAATAGAGAATTTAATATGCTTGTGTTCGGACATGCCGGGCTGCCCGTTGTATTGTTTCCTGCTGCACAGGATAATTATTTCGTATATAAGGATAACGGCCTTATTCATTCTGTAGCAGATTTAATTGAAGAAGGTAAAATAAAAATCTATACACCGGACGGAATTGACAATGACAGCTGGTATAATTATTCAATTCACCCGGGCGACAGAGTTAAAACTCATGTTGCTTATGAAAACGTAATCCTTCATGATGTAATTGAGTTTGCCATATATGAATCCGACAGGGAAAAAGTTATTGTCGGAGGATGCGATTTTGGCGGATATCATGCATCCAATTTTGCATTCAAACATCCGGACAAAGTGGAAGGGATTATCACCATGGGAGCTTTTTTTGATATTAAAAGATTTATCTTCGGCTATTATGATGATAATTGCTATTTTAATAATCCGCCTGACTATATGCCTAATCTTGAAGACCCCTGGTACCTGGATAGAATAAAAGAAATGAAAATAATCCTTGGAACAGGTGAATGGGATAAAAACCTGGGTGAAAACAAAAGAATGTCGGAAATTTTAAATAGCAAAGAAATCCCTCATCTGCTGGATATTAAGCCGGCTGCCGGTAATGACTGGGGCTGGTGGCGCGAAATATTCCCCGGATATATTAAATTGATAACCGGAAATTAAACTAATTCCTTACCTGCAATTAATCCTGTTTGACTTTTAACCTTTGACTTTTGACCTTGAACAACGAATATTAAACCTGTTTTTTACAATATGTTATCTTTTCCACAGATTTTGATCTAAGATTTGTTATATTATCTATTATTGAAAGTAATCAATCTTTTTTGAGGGTATAAATGACTTTTGAATTCAAAAATATTCCATACAACTTCCACGTTTCTAAAGCAGCACGTATAAAATATGATTTTGACAAATCTCTTTTTTCTTTAAACGGAGATTTGATTATAGCGGATTTTCATCAGGCAAGGATATTAACCGACAAAATAAATGCTAAAAGAAAATCTGAAGGCGATTCAGCAGGAGTTGTAACCTCCGGCCATTTAAATGCGCTCGGACTTCTGCATGAAATTTTTCATTATCTAATAAGAATTTATGAAGATGTTGAAAATCCCGGCGTTCTGGATAGAGGTGTAAAATACCTGATAACTCATATTGAAGGAAAAGAGCTTAATAAAGTATTACGGGAGTATATAAACGAGTTCCCTCCTCTTGAGGTTTTTAAAGGGAAAATATCTTCCGAAGAATATTTAAATGGAAAAACCAAAGAAAAATCGAATAAAGAGATAATACTTGAAGAATTAATTATACTGCAGCTCGAAAACAGCAACCCGGCTACAGTCAGCCTTGAAGAATTATATTCGGACAAGCCTCTTTCAAAAAAATCTAAATATATTGATGTACTCGGTATTACCGAACAATTTTTTATTACTGAAAAAACATTTGGTTCGGAAAATCTCCCTCTCCTTCAGTTTCTTAGAAAACCAATTGTTACAAGTCCTTATAATATTGAAGGTCAGCTTGATTATATCCTGGAAAAATGGGGTGTTTATATTTATGATAAATTCCGTGACAGGATACTAAAAAGCAAAGATTTAATTAAAGAAGATTGGAAGCTGTTTCTGCAGTTCGGAGGTGGTAAAGGAACTCCGCCTGTTCCGGTTTATAAATATGATGCGGAATACCTGCAGAGAATCAGAAACAAACTGCGCATGGGTGAAGATTTAAGCGAAGATGAAAAAAGGTTTTATTATTCTGAGGTAGAAAGATTTACAGAAGATACCGAATGGATGCCGAGTGTTGTCATGATTGCCAAGAATGCATATGTCTGGCTCGATCAGTTATCAAAAAAATACCAGAGAGCAATAACCAGGCTGGATCAGGTTCCCGATGAAGAAATTGATAATTTGGCCCGGTGGAATTTTACTGCCTTATGGTTAATCGGTATCTGGGAAAGAAGCAGTGCGTCCAGGAAAATTAAACACTATACAGGTAATCCTGAAGCAGTTGCCTCGGCTTATTCACTGTATGATTATGTAATTGCACATGATCTGGGGGGTGAAGATGCCTTTCAGAATTTGAAAGCCAGGGCATGGCAAAGAGGAATTAGAATGGCCAGCGATATGGTTCCAAACCATACAGGAATTTTTTCCAAATGGGTAGTTGAAAAACCTAATTATTTTATTCAGACAAGTTTCGCTCCCTATCCGGGCTATTCTTTTAATGGTCCTAATTTATCAGATGACCAGAGGGTGGAAGTCAGGATTGATGATAAGTATTATTCGAGAGAAGATGCAGCAGTTGTGTTTCAAAGGAGAGACTCTCATACCGGGGATGTAAAATATATCTACCATGGAAACGACGGTACGCATATGCCCTGGAATGACACAGCACAATTGAATCTTCTTGATCCGGAAGTACGGGAATCATTAATCCAGACTATAATGCATGTTGCAAGGAAAACTCCGATTATCCGGTTTGATGCAGCAATGACTCTCGCAAAAAAACATTACCAGCGGTTATGGTTCCCGCAGCCCGGTACCGGCGGTGCTATACCTTCCCGTTCCGATTATTCTATGACGCGCGAAGCTTTCGACAATGCTATGCCGGTTGAATTCTGGCGCGAAGTTGTTGACAGAATAAATAATGAAATGCCGAATACTCTCCTCCTTGCCGAAGCTTTCTGGCTTATGGAAGGTTATTTCGTGAGAACTCTCGGTATGCACAGGGTCTATAACAGCGCTTTTATGCATATGCTGATGAAAGAAGAAAATAACAAGTTCAGGGAGCTGATTAAAAATACTTTGGAATTTAATCCTGAAATACTGAAACGGTATGTTAACTTTATGAGCAATCCTGATGAAGAAACCGCAGTTAACCAGTTTGGCAAAGGAGATAAATATTTCGGTATAGCAATGATGATGGTTACACTCCCCGGTTTGCCTATGTTCGCACACGGCCAGATCGAAGGATTCTCGGAAAAATACGGAATGGAATATAAACGGGCTTATTATGATGAATTTATAGATGATAACCTTGTCCGGACACATGAATACGAAATTTTCCCCCTCATGAAGAAAAGATACCTGTTCAGCCAGGTTTATAATTTTGAGCTTTATGATTTCATAGACAACTTCGGAAATATTAATGAAAATGTTTTTGCTTTCTCAAACAAAACAGACGGGGAAAGAGCAATCGTGGTGTTTAACAACTCATATTATGAAAGCAGCGGTACTATTAATTATTCCGTTAACAAAATAAATAACGGGAATTTACATAATAAAAAGCTGGGAGACGCAATAAATATCAAATATGATCATAAGGTATTTTATTCTTTCAGGGATCATAAAACAAATTTTGAATATTTAATGAGCGGTAAGGATATATTTGATTTTGGTATGTATTTTACTCTTCAGGGATATGAATATAAAGTTCTTCTTGATTTTAAAGAATATTATGATTCGAACGGTGATTACGAACGGTTAAAAAGAATGCTAGGGAACAATGGAGTTTATTCAATAGACCAGGCTTTTATCGAATTAAACCTTTCGCCTGTACACAATGCATTCAAAGAATTAAGCGAGTCTTATGTTATAGATGAATTCATAAAATACTGTTTCCCGCTTAATTCAGACAATAGTAACGGAAGAGATAAAATACCTGAAGGTATATATAAGTGGCTTTTTAATTTCTTGAGATCTGTTGAAAGCTTTAAACATCAGCCGATTGATAAGGAGAATATTCTCGGTGCATTGGAAGAAGATATGAAAGTGTGCCGAAGTCTTTCTTCAATTCTTCAAAAAGAAAAGAACAAAAAGAATTCTCAGGTATGGTTCAGGGAAGCATTGTCACATTTAGTTCTTTTTAATGAAAGTCATTTAAAAGAGAATCGCGATATACTTTTTCCGCTGTTAGTTCTTAATGAAATCATAAACGGCTTCAATAACAGCAATTTATTTAATGAATTAAGGTTAAGCAAGGCTGTCGATGAAGCTTTACTTTCGCTCCGGCATAATTCGGAGAAAATTTATGAACAGTCGGCTTTAATAAAATTACTCTCGACAGAATTAAATAAATATATTTTGTCAAAATCTGTTTCTTATACAGAGTTTGTTAAGAACCTGTTTTACGGTTTATCATCCGAATATTTAAATGTAAATGAATTTGAAGGAATTAAGTATTTCGGTAAGGAAAGAATGGAGCAGCTTTTAGGATGGACATTTACTTTGAATAGTCTGAATTTTTTAAAGCAAAACAATAAATCAGGTTCAGCAAAAGTTTCGAAAACTTCTGCATCCTTTATCACTGACTTTAAGAAAGAGTTTAAAAATTTCTTTGAATTTTTTGAAAAGCTGCAGACGGCTTCAGATAACTCTGGTTATAAAGTCGAAAAGTTTCTGAAAATTTGTGATAAGGAAATAAAGGATAAACCGGGTAAAAAAACTGCTTCCACAGCAAAAGACAGATCTTTATCCAAAAATAAAAAAGGATAAAGTATTAATGGGAAAATATTTATTATCATTTTATATTTCCCTTTTATGCTGCAGTAAACTTTTAGCTCAATATGAAGCCGTTAATGCATTTCCAAATTTATCTTTTAAAAATGCCGTAGATTTTCAAAGTCCCGGTGACGGCTCAAATAGAATTTTTATTGTCGAACAGGAAGGTATAATCAGGGTATTTCAGAATAATCCTGAGACCTCTTCTTATAAAATATTTCTTGATATAAAAGACAGAGTTGCCTATAGTGGTGAAATGGGTTTACTGGGATTAGCCTTTCATCCTGATTATTCTCAAAACGGTTTTTTTTACGTCGATTATACTTCAACAAATCCTAACAGGCACACAGTTGTTGCAAGGTATAAAGTTAGCAGCTCTAATCCCGATTCGGCAGATAAAAATAGTGAAACAATTATACTGACACAGGAACAGCCTTTCTCAAATCATAACGGAGGTAAAGTAGCTTTCGGTCCTGATGGTTATATGTATATCTCTTTTGGAGACGGCGGCTCAGGCGGTGACCCATATAAGAACGGACAGAACTTATCAACTTATCTAGGTAAAATCCTTAGGATCGATCTCAATTCAACAAATGGAGATTTATTTTATTCAATTCCGCCCTCAAACCCGTTTGTCGGAAATACTTTCGGATATAAAGAAGAAATTTATGCATATGGATTGCGAAATCCCTGGCGCTATAGTTTCGATTTATCAACAAATAAATTATGGTGTGCTGATGTAGGTCAGGATCAATGGGAAGAGATTGATACTATCCAAAAAGGGAAAAATTACGGCTGGAATATTATGGAAGGAAATCATTGTTATAATCCTTCCTCAGGATGTGATACTTCTGGTCTAACTTTGCCCGTCTGGGAGTATAACCATTCCTCCGGCAATTGTTCTATTACCGGAGGTTACGTATACAGAGGCAAGTTTGTTCCCGGATTAGCTGGAAAATATATTTATGCCGATTATTGTACTTCTAATATCTGGGCTTTGGATATCAGCAGTTCTTCACCTCAAAATCAGCTTTTGTTTCAGGCTCCGGGACATATAACGGCATTTGGCATTGATCAGAATAATGAACTTTATTTTTGTAATTTTGACGGGAGCATATATAAATTCAAATCGGCTTCAACAGGGATCAGCAGTTCGTATAATGCTCCGGGAGCATTTAAGCTTTATCAGAATTTTCCGAATCCTTTTAATCCATCGACAAAAATAAGTTATTATTTACCCGAAGCCGGTAATATTAAAATTGAAATAGTCAATGAATTGGGAAAGGTTTTGCACATCCTTGAAAACAGATATAAACCAGCAGGAAGCTATGAAATAGAATGGGATGCTTCCGGTTATAGTTCAGGTATATATTATGCTAAAATTATTGTCAAGTCAAATAGCGGAAGTCACTATTATAAAACGATTAAGATGGTTTTGTTAAAATAGATCGTAGCGCATTTCAGTCACTTTAATAATGACATGCTTATAGATTATTTATTCAATCTTCGGTGCAGGCATATTTTTACCATTCTGATGTAAAATCAGCTTAGATATTCTTCCATTTTCGTCTTTTACAAAAGTTATTTGTGCATCTACTATTTTGCTGTAATACTCTAATTCAGAAGTAGGAAATACTTCGATTTTCTGTTGGCCAGTCCCCTGAACATAAAGTTTTCCATCGGCTTTTGTTACTTCTAATATAAATTGAGGATTTAATTCATACTTGCCGACCAATAAATTATAAACAGCCGGATCAATTTCTGCATCTTTAGGTAGTTCTGCATCTACTCCAAGTTCTTTCAGTTTTTCTATACCATTAAGATTATGTGGATTAAGTTCAAGCGACTTTTTGTAATTTTTAATTGCTCCTTCTTTATTTCCCGCTGCCATCAAAGCTTCACCATAACTATCATATACATTAAATGATTCCGGATAAGCTCGGACGTTCAGCTTAAAAATACCAATTGCTTTTTCGTACTCCTTTTTATTTAAATAACCGTAACCAAACCTGTTCATTTCCCCTTCAGGTATTTTTTTATTTTCATGTATACTTTTATAATAAAAATCAGAAGCTTTCTCAATCCCTTTTTCTTTCAGAATTTCTGCAAAACTTAATAACACAGGTTTTTCGGGCATTTCATATTTTTGATCATATAGAATATCAACTATTTTATCACTCATTTCATTCAGCTTTGTCCCCCCGGTATTATTTAAAAGAACGATCAAGTCTTTGTCGTTGGTAATTCTTTCAATTATAGAATTAAAACCGTTAATGGCTCCGCCATGATAAACTATATTAAGACTATCTTTAATGTTATCAAAATGTTTTTTTGATAATTCCCAGCCATAACCGTAACCATCCGCAAAACCAGGTTTGATATAAGATGTAAAGATCTCCTTCATATATTTTTCTGATAAAAGCTTGCTGGTATAAAGTGCCTGATCCCAGAGATATAAATCTTCGACCGTAGAATAGATAGAACCGGCTGAAAACGGAACAGACATATCTATATAAGCCGCATTAAAAAAATCTGTTCCTGATTTATTATAACCGGATGCACGTTTAAATATTATATCGGATGAATGATCATAACCGGAGTTTTTCATCCCCAAAGGTTCAAATATTTTTTCTTTTAATATTTCTTCATAAGTTTTTCCCGTTACCTTTTCTATTATATATCCGAGTACAATATATCCTGAATTACTATACTTAAATTTTGATCCCGGTTCAAAATCAAGAGGAAGATCCCAGAAGGTTTTAATCAAATCGATGGGTGTTACAGGATCTCTCATTATTTCTCTGAACGATGCCTGGTCGGTATAGTTGGGAATACCTGATGTATGCGTAAGCAGATTATGAATAGTTATTTTTTCCCCTTTATCTTTGGGATAATCCGGGATATAAGTTGTTATTGGAACATCGAGCTTCAATTTTCCATCTTCAACAAGCTGCATTATAAGCATAGATGTAAATTGTTTTGTGAGCGATCCTAATCTGAATTTAGTATCGGGTGTATTTTGAATATTCCATTCCATATTAGCCATACCGAAACCGTTTTTATAAATGACTTTCCCGTCTTCTGCAACTAATGCAGCTCCGTTAAATTCCTGGAAATTATAATACTGGTTAAGAAGTGCTTCTATTTTGTCAGCTTTTGTCTGTGAAAAAATCGACTGGTTGGAAAAAATCAAAAATGCAGTCAATAAAAAGCAAATTGCTTTCCTATTAAGATATCTCATTTGACTTCCCTTTTGAATAGATAATTAAAGATATGAAAATATAAGTAAACGGATCAACATTCGAAATTGAATTATGATCAATGGTTTAAGATAGCCTGATAGTTTATTTCCATGAGCGCAGTAATTAATGATAATTACTTCCGGGACATAAAGTTCATTTATAGCAGTTGCACATTAAAATAATTCAGTTCAAAAATTTTCCAAGCAATTGATATATCGATAAATTCAAATTTAATTTTACTCAAAGTCTCAGGATATTTTCTACCTTTCTCTTCGATTAAGTACATCGGTATAATTCCGCTCCCGTCTAATGGCGGTATCAGCAGCAGTTATCTCTTCATTTATCTCATAAATGATGCTCCCGGCTGATAAATATTTAGCTGCAAAAGAATTGTTACTTCACATCAAAGAGCTTAATTAACTCTGACAGAATTATATAGAAAAGAACGGGACATCGTACCGCTCTAAATAAAATGCGTATTCAATAAACCCCGAAAGAGTGAAATAAAGTGAACCTCTTTTAGGTTAAAATATTGAAGTTTTTGATTTTTATTAGTCAAATAAAAAATCAGGATAAAGAATTGTATTGTCGTTATTTATTTGTCCACTGGCTGATATTCAAATTCCCCTAATCCAGCCGCCGTCAACCTGGACTGTATTACCGGTTATATAACTTGCTTGTTTAGATGCTAAAAAAACTGCAACAGAAGCAATCTCTTCGGGACTTGCAAGCCTGTTCATAGGAATTTCTTTTGCCATATCAACCAGAATCTCTTCATGAGAAATTCCCTGAAGTTTCGCTCTGTTAACTGCCAATTCATATAATCTGTTTGTTAATGTAAAACCTGGTGCAATATTATTTACCGTTACATTAAACTTCGCAACATCATTGCTAAGTGTTTTTGCAAATCCTATAATACCATTACGCAATGTATTTGAAAGCATTAAATTTTCGATTGGCTGCATAGCTGCAACAGAAGTAATGTTAACAATTCTTCCCCACTCTTTTGCTATCATATCAGGGATTATAAGATTGCAGAACCTTACAACACTTAATAATACCTGCTCATAAGCATTCTGCCAGTTTTCCTCGTTAAGATCCTTCAAAGATCCTGCAATAGGTCCACCGCAGTTATTAACAAGGATATCAATTTTACCAAGATGTCTGTTTGTAGAAGCTATTGTGTTTTCAATATCGCCAAGTTTATTTAAATCACATACATTCCAGCAGGGATCAATGCCATATAATCTTCTGATTTCAGCAGCTGTATTTAAAAGATCATCCTTGTTTCTGGAACATATTGAAATTTCACAGCCCTCAGCAGCAAGCGACAATGCAATTGCTTTTCCAATACCCTTGCTGGCGGCGGTTACTAATGCTACTTTCTTTTTTAATCCTAGATCCATTTTATATTTATTGTATTATTTTGAAATACCGCGTTTACTTTTCAGAATAAAATTTACGAGATTTTTTAATTCCTCAGTATGAGGAAGTTCATTGACTATTTTTTCAACTGCCTGAGATACATTTAAATCCGAAATAAAAATTAAGTTTAAAGCTTTCTTTAAAAGTTCTATTGTATCGGGTGAAAACTTTCTCCTTTTCAATCCGACTGTGTTTAATCCTGAGTACTTTAAAGGATCACCCGAAAATAGTCCGTATGGCGCAACATCTTTTACGATCATAGAATGTGCACCTATCATACAGTGCATACCGATTTTTACAAATTGATGTACTCCTACCAGGCCGCCGCAAATAGCATATTCTCCAAGAGTAACATGACCTCCCAGCGCCACTGAATTAGCTAATATACATTTATTTCCAAGTACACAGTCATGAGCAACATGAGAGTACGCCATTAAAAGACAATCATTACCGATAATAGTTTTGAAAGGTTCAACAGTAGCTTTGCTGATTGTAACGCATTCTCTGATAGTGTTATCGTTACCGATAAATACTTCCGAATACTGCCCCTTGTATTTCAGGTCCTGAGGAATACCTGATATTACTGCTCCGGGATAAACAAGATTATTCTCACCAAGCCTGGAACCGTTATAAAGTGTAACGTGATTTAGAAGCCGCGTTCCTTTTCCGATTTTTACATCTTTCTCAATAAAGCAGAACGGACCGATTTCAACATCTTCGGCAATTTCAGCTTCAGGATCAATTACTGAAGTAGGGTGAATTAAGGACATAAAACAGCACCACAAATATTTTTTGTAAAATTAATAAACTTAATTCCAGAAACAAAAAATATTTATACGGGATTTTTTTCTACAATGTCTTTTGCAATCTTATCCGTATCCAATGCAATTACTAATTCCTCATTGGTAGGGATACGTAAAATCTTAACTCCGGATGAATCTTTTGAGATTATTTCATTATTATCTTTATTTTTTTCTTCGTCGAGTTCAAGTCCAAGAAATTCCATTCCCGTAACAACTTCCCTTCTTACTTCAGGAGAATTTTCTCCGATTCCGCCTGTAAAAACAAATGCATCCAATCCTCCCATAGCTGCTGCATATGAACCTAAATATTTCTTTATCCTGTATGAAAAAACTTCGAATGCATATATAGCTCTTTTATTGTTCTCTTTAACAGCAGTCAGAATTTCTCTCATATCGCTGCTTTCACCGCTGATGCCTATTAATCCCCCATGTTTATTCAGCAGGGTAGATGCCTCATTTAATGCAAGACCTTCTTTTCCCATGATATATAATATTACAGAAGGATCAATGTCTCCGCTCCTGGTGCCCATAAGTAAACCTTCCAAAGGAGTAAACCCCATTGATGTGTCTATAGATTTCCCGTTTTGTATTGCCGCCATGCTGCAGCCGTTACCTAAATGGGCAGTAACTATTCTTAATTCATTTAAATTTTTATTAAGAATTTCTGCCGCTTTATTTGAAACATATAAATGAGAAGTTCCATGAAAGCCGTATCTTCTTATTTTATATTTCTTATAAAGTTCATAAGGAATTCCGTATAAGTAAGCTTTAGGAGGCATTTTAACATGAAATGCGGTATCGAAGACAGCACATTGCGGTTTACCGGGCATAATATTTTCAACAGCCTGGATGCCTTTTATATTTGCAGGATTATGAAGCGGTGCAAGTTCAATATTTTCCTGAAGGACTCTTATAACCTCATTTGTAATAAGAACTGATTCGGAGAAGTTTTCACCTCCATGCACAACACGATGCCCTACAGCATCTATATCATCTTTATCATCAATTACACCGTGATTTTTGCTAAGCATAACACCAAGTACATATTGGATAGCACTTGTATGATCGAGTATTTCCCCTGCAATTCTTATTTTATCGCCGTCATGTCTTGTATGAGTTAAAACCGCTCCGCTCATCCCGATTCTTTCAACAACACCTTTTGCCAGGGCATTTTTAGTTTCAGTATCAATGAACTGGTACTTTATTGAAGAACTTCCGCAATTTAAAACTAAAACTTTCATAATTTTTCCATTTGTGATATAATTTTTCCTGATTCGTCGTATTTATAAAAACCTTCGCGGGTTTTTTTACCCAGTTTTTTTTCTCTGACAAGCTTCCGGAGAATCGGGCATGCTCTGTATCGCGGTTCACCGAGAGTTTTCCAGAGAGTTTCCATCCAAGCAAGCACTTCATCAAGCCCCATCATATCTGCCATTTCCAATGGTCCTGTCTGAAAGTTATAACCCAGCTTCATCGCAGTATCAATATCTCTTGCAGTTGCAACACCTTCCAACAGAATATACATTGCTTCATTCAGCAGAGGAACAATTGCGCGTGTAGTAACAAACCCGGGGTATTCATAAACCTCAACCGGAGTCTTTCCTATCCGGGCTGCAAAATGTTTAACCTTCTCAACAGTTTCATTCGATGTATAAAGACACTTAACAAGTTCAACAAGCGGAACCTTCGGCACGGGATTTAGAAAATGCATCCCGATTATTTTATCACTTCTATTTGTGCTTTCTGCAATTTTAGTTAAGCTTAATGTAGATGTATTTGAAATAAGGATTGTATCTTTACGAGCAAGATTATCTATAGTTACAAAGATCTCTTTTTTTAATTCAAAATCTTCATCTACTGCTTCAATAATTAAATCGCAGTCTTTCACTTTATCAATAGACAATTCCCAGTTTATCCTGCTGAAAATAGCTTTTTTTTCAGATTGGGTTAATGCCCATCTTTTTATTTCATTATCAATTGAATCACCGAGGGATTCTTTTGCTTTATTAAGATTATCTTCATTTCTTTCTATTATTGTAACTTCAATCCCGGAAGCAGAAATTGTCTGAGCAATTCCCTGTCCCATAACTCCGGCACCTATAATAGCTACTGAATTTATTGCTTCCTCATTGAAATTATTCTTTCCCAGAAGGTCTTCCAGCTTTAAATTTTCTTCCGTCATTTTATTACCTTAAAGTTTTCTTTCCAGATTTTTTTGTTTAGCAAAATCTTTTAGTGTATTAATTTCATCTCCCTTTAATTCCAACTGCAGATTAATCTGCTTATTTAGTCTTTCAACATCCGTCTTTTGTAAAATCTTTCCGAATGAATAGTCACCCCCGGACAACAGATCCATCGCAAGAGCTCCCTTTATTGCAGTTGACAATAAATAAGCATTCTTAGAATCGCTGCAGTTTAACCTTGATTCAATATCCAGTCCGTTATCAAATTCAGCAGATAGTGTTACGCTCTTAATAGATTTTAGGACATTATTAACAGGAATTTTCTGTTCAAAATTAAAAAATTTTCGTATATAGTTTATTGCATATTGACCTTTGTCAGTAGCAATCCAGTATTGTTTCTTATTCCGGATGCTGTTGATTGCTCCGATAAACTCTCTATTATTATTAAGTGAGATATTCTTTTTATTTATAATAGTCTTAATATAATTCAAACTGCTTGAAACAAGCAGTATTGAATCATTTACAAAATAAAACTGTAAAGGAAATTTCCCTTTCAGCATGTAAACAGGTTTGTTATAAATATTCTCCTTTAAAAAACCGCTGTAATTGTCAAAACTGTTTTTTATATTCCCGGAGTTTTTATCTAAAATAATTACTGCAGCATTCCTGTAATTCTTATTCGAAGATATAAAGATTTGCGACATTCCTTTATTTAATCCAATCCCTGTTCCTTTTTCAAATTTTCTAAATTGCTGATTATCCAAATTGTTTTCCAGCAGGGATGATTTAAAGTAATTATCCCAGAAATTAGTTTTCCTTAGTTCGGTTAAATTTAAAAACATAACGAACCTGGAATCTCCGGGAAGATAATTCAAGGCTTCCTTTTGTGTATTTGTTAGAGGTTCAATTACTTCCTTCTTTTCGCATCCCCCTAAAAAAAACAGAGCCAGCAGAATCAATATATTCAATGACCTTTTCACATTAAAAATCTTTTCTCTTAAATATTTCAACACTAAGAATCATTATAAATAATAAGAATAAAAATGAAGAAATTATCGGCTGTATTTCAATATTAGTGCCGGAAGCTAAATTGAATATATCCTTTCCAAAAATTTCAGAGGTTTTCGGAATAATATAGTAAAAACCGTCTAAAATCGTATTTAATACTTTATTTTCAAGGAACGGGAGCATTCTGTCTTTAGAAGCCAACAGGAATGGACTTAAAATTAAATAGATAAAATATGCCGTCATCATCCCCAAAACTGAACTTTTTGTCATAACTCCGAAAAGTACTATTACTGCATTCAAAGCTGCAAAAGCAAACGTTATAAGAAGAACCGACCATAGTACAGCAAAATTCCAATAAGAAAATTTTAAAGAAATTATGAACCAAATCCCGAAAATTAAAAAAGCTATATTAATTAAAACTACAAGAATACCGCCGAAGTATTTTCCCCACAGCAGCTGCGCCCGGGAAATTGGTTTTGATAATAATAAATCGATGTTCCCCTTTTCAAGCATAACAGGTACAAAGCTTGCACTGGAAAAGATTGCAAGAAGCAGACCTAAATTAGCAATTGAATTAATTATAACGATCTCGAACATCGTAACCATACCGCCGATGCCTTCAGTTCCCAGTTTATTATCCCGGGAAAAATTTCCGATATTACCCAGGATGGAAGATGTATTTGTAAGGATTGTTATCAGTGCCAGCACAATAATTACAATAGCAGAAATACCCAGGAAGAATAAAAAAACCTTTCTTGCCATTGCTTCCCTTAAAGTAGATAATGTAATTATCCAGATGTTTTTCAACTCTTCTCCCCCTTCTCTGATTTTTCTATAAGTGATATAAACATTTCTTCTAGTGTGCTTTTAAGCGGGTTTATTTCTTTAATTAGTATTCCCCTGTTTCTTATCAGATCGATAAACTTATTCAGCTCTTTTAAATCAGCAACTTTAACAGAATAGGAGCCGTCTTTTATTTTAGAAAAAATTACTTCCCTCTGCAATTCATTTAGAACTTCCGGTGAGATATCATTTTCCAGGTTTATTGTATATTCTTCTTTCTTTTCGGTAAACTCTTTTACAGTTCCTTCCTGCAGCAATTTTCCTTTATTCAGAATACCAACCCTGTCGGTAATCAGCTCTACCTCAGAAAGCAGATGACTGTTTAGAAAAATAGTTTTTGAACGGGATTTTAAGTTAAGGAGAATGTCCCTGATCTCTTTCCTTCCAATCGGATCCACACCATCGGTTGGTTCATCTAAAAAAATTAATTCGGGATCATTTATCAAAGCCTGAGCTAAACCTAATCTCTGCATCATTCCTTTGGAATATGCTTTTACTTTGGTATTCTTCCACTTGGATAATTTTACTAGTTCCAGCAATTCATCTGTTTTCTTTTCAAAATCTCTTCCTCCCAATCCGTTAAGCTTTCCAAAAAATTTAAGAACATCGCCGCCTGTCAGATAAGAAGGATACTTATGATTTTCAGGCAAATAACCGATCTTGTTTTTTATTTTATAATCGGAAATATCCTGGTTTAAAATGTTGGCATTTCCTGATGTGGGGAATGTAATGCCTAAAAGTATTTTAACAAGTGTGGTTTTGCCAGCACCGTTAGGGCCTAAAAGTCCGAAAATACTTCCTCCAGAAACAGTAAGGCTCAGGTCGGTTAGAGCCTGTACCGTCTTTTTTCCAAAAGAAGAAGTATAAATTTTTGTTAAGCTGTTTGTTTCTATAGAATTCATAATTTTAAAAATTTAATCTATTAATTTAACTAAAATATGCTCAATATTAAATTTAATTATTTGGCCTTACTTTCTTTTCATTATATAATTGCTAATCCAAAATTATTTTTTTTGAAATATTTGAAAATATTAATATTTGATTGAATGGCCTGGATTTTTCCCCTGAAAAATGATTTAGGTATTTCAAACTTAATCAAAATAAATAAAGGATAGAAATTGGAATCACGAAGAGTAAATTATTTTTTAAGGAAAGTATATACGATAAAGCAACTAATTTTTGGAATTCTTTAATTCGGGGAAATTTTCTTTTAAATGCTTTTCATCTTTACCTTCGAACAGTGGGAGGTCAAGCCAAACAATAGCTTCATCCATTGTATTAAAAATCCTGGTATCATGAAATCCGTCTTTTGTTTTAATTGAGTACAGCCTAAATACTATATCGTAGATTTCTTTTTCTGCAACAATTGCAAGTTTTCCTTTTTCGCCGTTATGAATTATTTCCTGTGAAGACTGCTGTTCCTTTTCAACTTCAATTATCTTTTCAAAATCCTGGAATGTTATAATCAGCTCTTTGGCTTCTCTGAAATCGCTTATTTGTTTTCTTACATATTTCCAGTCAGGATCAATGAACATTCTCTGTGCTGTTCTTATTACCTGTTCACCACTTACAGATCCGTTTGCTTTTACATAGTTTAATTTCAGTTCTCTATTTATTCTGTAAGTATACGACATTTGTTATTTATTATTTCAATGTTATCAAATTAAGCCGGTAATATATGATTATTATCGTTTTTTTTGGAATATTCTTTAGTAATAGCGATGAGTTCATTATTCTAAAAATATAAATCAGGAGATTCTTCATTCCGATTACAAGACTTAAATTGCAATAAAACCGGAATTCAGAATGACTATGCACGCGGAGAACAAATTATATCCGCGAAAATGCATTTAATCTGTTCAAACCGTGTTCTATTTCCTGATTATTGACTTTCTATTAAAAAAAAATTAGATTGAATAGTGTATGTTTTACACATATTTTATAAAAATGTGAATGATTACCGGTACAATCATTTACAAAATGGGAAAAATTTTATTAGGGCAGGTTTCTTTCTATTCATCTGCTGAAGAGAAAGGGAAAAAGAAGTTGTTTCCAGCCGGTCGCAGCTTATCTAATTTTATAGGATTAACTGACATCGAAAGTATTTCATTAATAAAAAAATTATGTATGCTTTTATTCCTCTTTAAAAAATAACTTTAATATGAACCAAAAAGATGTTAATAACTAGATTTATCCATTTATATTATTTAACAGATCATAAATTAAATTCGGCAGTTGAAAATATTCCGGGTCAATTTTATTAACAGGTATTCAAAATCAAACAAATATATTTTAGCACATTTAACTCTTTTAATCGAAGGTGTTTTTTATGAAATTATTCCGGTGGCAAATTATCATAATACTATTTTTACTCGCAGTGTCTCAGAATATTTTTTCATATGAAAAACAGGATGATGGAATAATCCTCAAAATCAATAAGCGGAAAGATACTGATCCCCGGTTAATTAAAATCGAGGTTTGTAATGATAATATCATTCGTATAATTGCATCGCCTGTTGACACATTTTCAACCCGTAAAAGTCTCATGATAAATAAAATCGATTGGAAACCGGTCAAATGGTCTGTTAAAAAAGAAGGTAATTTAATCAAAATTTCTACTGCAAATGTAATAGCAACTATTGATTCTTCTACAGGAAGAATCGCATTTTACAATTCGGACAATCATCTGCTTTTGGAAGAAAAAGCAGGCGGCGGTAAAATCATTTCGCCGGCTGAAGTAATGGGCGAAAAAACATATCACATCCGGCAGCTCTTTGAACCATCAAATGATGAGGCATTCTATGGCCTGGGGCAGCATCAGAACGGTATTATGAATTATAAAGAACATGATGTTGATTTATGGCAGTATAATATTATCGCAGTAAATCCTTTTCTGATTTCAAGTAAAAATTATGGAATTCTTCTGGATAATAATTCCCGGACAAAATTCGGCGATATAAGAGACTACCAGCCGATAAGCTCACTAAAGCTTTTTGACAAAGATGGTGTTAACACAGGTCTTACAGCAGAATATTTCAGAGATACAAGTTTTAAAAATCTTGATACTTCTCGTGATGAATCAAGAATTGAACATAAATTTATAGATGTTAATGATCCTTATCCGGAAGGATTTGCACAAAATGTTAAAGCAGTAAGGTGGAGCGGAGAAATTGAGTGCAATAAACAGGGTATTCATAAATTCAGGCTGTATGCATGCGGCTATACTAAAATGTGGCTCAACGGAAAATTAGTCGTGGATTCCTGGAGACAAAATTGGCTCCCATGGACTCACATATTGAAGCTCAAAATGGAACAGGGCAAACGGTATAAAATAAAAATCGAATGGATACATTCGGGCGGCTATATTGGATTAGATTATCTTAATCCGGAAGATATTAATATTAAGGATTATACTTCCCTTTATTCCGAGGTAGCTGATCAAATTGATTATTATTTTATCTACGGTAAAAATATTGACCGGGTAATACACGGATACAGGGAAATTACCGGTCAAGCCCCGATGATGCCGAAATGGGCAATGGGCTTTTGGCAGTGCCGTGAGCGGTATAAAACCCAGGATGAGTTGCTCTCTGTCGTTAAAGAATTTAGAAATCGTCAGATCCCGATCGATAATATTGTTCAGGATTGGTTTTACTGGAAAGAAGACCAATGGGGCAGCCACCGGTTTGATTCAACACGGTATCCTGATCCGGATGCCATGGTTAAGGAGCTTCATGATAATCTTCATACACATATTATGATTTCAGTATGGCCGAAATTTTATGTTGGAATAAAACACTATGAAGAATTTAAAAGAAAATGGCTGGCTTTATATGCGTAATGTTGAAAAGGGACAGAAAGACTGGGTCGGACCAGGCTATGTTTCTACTTTTTATGATCCTTATAGCGAAGGCGCGCGCAAGCTTTACTGGAAACAAATTAATGATAACCTATTTACAAAAGGTTTTGATGCGTGGTGGCTTGATGCAACCGAACCTGACATATGTTCCAATCTTTCAAGGGAAGAGACCAGGCTACGTGAAAATCCTACAGCATTAGGAACTGCAGCCAGGTATTTGAATACCTACTCTTTAATGAATTCAAAAGCAGTATATGAGGGTCAGAGAGAAACCAATCCTGATCAGCGTGTCTTCATTCTTACCCGGTCAGCTTTTGCAGGTCAGCAAAGATATTCCGCTGCTACATGGAGCGGAGATATTGCCTCGCGTTGGGAAGATTTAAGCAACCAGATTCCTGCAGGTTTGAATTTTTCTTTATCAGGTCTTCCATACTGGACTACTGATATCGGCGGATTCGCTGTAGAACAGAGATATGAAAATCCTGATAAGGCTAATTTGGCTGAATGGCGCGAATTGATGACCAGGTGGTTTCAATTCGGTACTTTCTGCCCGTTATTCAGGGTTCATGGTCAATATCCATATCGTGAAATATTTAATATTGCTCCTGAAGATCATCCCGCTTATAAAACCATGCTGGCATATGATAAATTACGATACCGGCTGATGCCCTATATTTACTCTTTGACAGGAATGGTTACTCAGAACGATTACACAATTATGCGGGCATTGGTCATGGATTTCGGATATGATAAAAATGTATTGAATATCGGTGATCAATTTATGTTTGGTCCTGCTTTACTTATAAATCCTATTACAAAATACAAAGCGAGAAAAAGAAACGTTTATCTTCCATCCGGAACCGGCTGGTATGATATTAAATCCGGGAAATATTTTAAAGGCGGAGAAACAATAGAAGCCGAAGCACCATATTCAGATATTCCGATTTTTGTAAAAGAAGGTTCTATCATTCCTTGCGGCCCTGCTTTACAATATTCAACTGAAAAGCAGGCTGATCCGGTCAGGTTATTTGTTTATACCGGGAACGATTGTTCCTTCAATCTCTATGAAGATGAAAATACAAATTATAACTATGAGAAGGAAATGTTTTCTATTATACCAATAAAGTATGATGGAAAGAACCATGAAATTTTTTTAGGAAAAAGACAAGGCGGCTTTCCGGGTATGCTTGAAACAAGAACATTTGAAATTATATGGATTAGTAAAGAGAATCCTTCAGGTTTAAAATTTGATTCTAAACCCGGTTCAGTAATTAAATATGATGGGACGCAGCAAATAATAAAAATGAAATAAAGGAGTTTAAAATTACGTTACTTCAATATTCCGTTATTTCAAAATTTCTGTTCAGAATTATTAATCGATTAATTAAACTTTAATTACTAAAATATAAATCAATTAATAAAAATTCTTTTTAATGGAGCAAATAATTTGAACATGTTTACACAAAAAAAAATTTCCGGTTATTTAATCAATTGTTTATTTATTCTAATGATTTATTCATTAAGTAGTTGTTCATCTTCCCCGACACAAATAAGAAAAACAGAAAATTTTAATAGTGATTGGAGTTTTCATCTTGGAGATATCGAAAATGGGCAGGCAGTAGATTTAAATGATTCTTCATGGAGATCACTTAATCTTCCGCATGACTGGAGCATTGAAGGAGAATTTAATAAAGATAATCCTGCGGGAGTTGGCGGAGGTGCTCTTCCCGGAGGTATTGGCTGGTACAGAAAATCTTTCACTATTCCTGCTGCAGATACAAATAAATTAGTTTTTATTGATTTCGATGGGTATATCAGAAATAGTGAAGTCTGGATTAACGGACATTATCTTGGTATGCGCCCTTACGGTTACAGTTCATTTCAATATAAGCTTACCCCTTATCCTGAAATACGGTAATGAAAAGAATATACTGGCAGTTAAAGTTGATAATTCAAAACAGCCCAATTCTCGCTGGTATTCAGGATCAGGTATTTACAGGAATGTCTGGCTGGTAACTACAAATAAAGTACATGTTGATCATTGGGGAACTTTTATTACTACTCCTGAAGTAAGTGAAAAATCAGCAAAAGTAGTAATCCGGATAAAAGTTGATAATGCATTAAATCATGAACAGGAGGTTGGCGTAAAGACTGAAATATTTAATAATAAAGGTGAAAAAATTACAGACACTGATTCGAATGTATCGTTAAAAGACTCTGCTACTGAAATAAACCAGGAATTGAATATAGACAATCCAATTTTATGGTCGGTTGATAATCCTAACTTATACAATGCAGTTACAACAATTGAATACAATAATCAAATTTCGGATAATTACACTACAACATTCGGTATCCGTACATTCAGATTTGATGCTGATAAAGGTTTTTATTTAAATGGAAAGCCATTAAAGATATATGGGGTTTGTGATCATCATGATTTAGGCTGCCTCGGGGCAGCGGTAAACAAAAGGGCTATTGAGAGACAGCTTGAGCTGCTGAAAAATATGGGATGCAACGGTATAAGAACTTCACACAATCCCCCGGCACCCGAACTGCTGGACTTGTGCGATAAAATGGGTTTCATTGTAATGGATGAAGCTTTTGACATGTGGAAAAAAGAAAAGACAAAATATGATTACTCATTGGATTGGGATCAGTGGCATAAACGTGATCTTGAAGATATGATTTTACGCGATCGAAATCACCCGAGCATTTTTATGTGGAGTATTGGAAACGAAATTGTAGAGCAATGGGATCATGAAGACAGCAGCGGTTCAGTAATAGCAAAGGAGCTCGCAGGTATTATTAAAGATCTTGATACTACCCGTCCGATAACTTCAAATTGTAATGATGTTGATCCATCAAATCCTATTGTTACATCCGGTGCATTGGATTTGGTAGGTTTCAGCTATCATGGTGAGAATTATAAATCCTTCCCTGAAAAATTTCCCGGACAAAAATTAATCGGCTCGGAAACTACTTCTGCTTTAGAAACCAGGGGTCATTACGATATGCCTTCTGATTCTATCCGCGTATGGCCTATCCGGTGGGATATTCCTTTTAATGACGGGAATCCCGATAATACATGTTCTGCTTATGACAACTGCCGTGTCCCATGGGGTGCAACTCATGAAGAAGCATTGAAGCAGGTTAATAGTTATGATTTTGTATCAGGTATGTTTATCTGGACAGGTTTTGATTATCTTGGTGAACCTACTCCGTACGGCTGGCCTTCAAGAAGCTCATATTTCGGAATTATTGATCTTGCAGGATTTCCAAAGGACGCTTATTACTTTTATCAGAGTGAATGGACCAATAAACCTGTTTTACACATCTTCCCTCCATGGAATTCTGAAAAGGGAAAGACAGGATGGAAAGAAGGGGATATTGTTGATGTTTGGGCTTACACTAATTGCGATGAAGTAGAATTATTTCTGGATGGTAAGTCTCTCGGTATTAAATCAAAATCTGCAGACGATCTTCATTTGATATGGTCTGTTCCTTTTAAACCGGGGAACCTAAAAGCGGTTGGTAAAAAGAATGGGAAAGTAGTTTTAACCACTTTAGATAAAACCGCCGGTACACCTGAAATGATTTCGCTTTTACCTGACAGAGAAAATATTTCTGCCGATGGTCAGGACCTTTCTTTTGTGACCGTTGAAATTACAGACAAAGAGAGTACAATGGTTCCATATGCTGATAACCTGGTAAATTTTAATATCTCCGGTCCCGGAAAAATTATCGGAGTTGATAATGGATCAGAAACAAGTCATGAACCTTTCAAAGCTGATTACAGGAAAGCATTTAATGGTTTGTGCCTGGTTGTAATTCAATCTGATAAAAACAGCGGTAAAATTACTTTAACTGCTTCATCTGATGGACTTAAGGGAGCAAGTGTAGTTATTAATTCAGATTAAAATTTTTCTTGTTAAATAATAAAATTATGAGCTGATATAACTTATAATATTAAGAATATTTTTCGGACAAAAATAAGAAATAAATTATGGTTAATAAAATCTGCAGCGAAATAAAACAAAAATCATATCTTCTCCTAATAAGCATCATGACAGTAGTTTCGATGTTTACAATTAGTTATGCTCAATCGACATCTTATGTCTGGAAAAGTGTAATTGCAGGAGGAGGAGGATTTGTGCCCGGAATAATATACCACCCTTCTGTAAAAGGGCTCGCTTATGCCCGTACTGACATGGGTGGTGCCTACAGGTGGGATATAAGCTCAGACAAGTGGATTCCTTTAACAGATATGATGGACAAAAATAATTCGGATTATATGGGCATTCTCTCAATAGCGCTGGATAGGAATGACACAAACCGCGTTTATATGGAATGCGGAAAATATACTCAATCATGGGCCGGTACCGGTGCAGTTCTCGCTTCTACCGATAAAGGTAGTTCATGGACTATTCACCCATTGACTGTTAAGATCGGAGGAAATGAAGACGGACGCGGAGCTGGTGAACGGCTCCAGGTAGATCCGAATTTAAATTCGATCCTTTTTATGGGAACCACGGCAAATGGATTGTGGAAGTCTACTGATTATGCTGCAACCTGGGAAAAAGTATCATCTTTTTCACCTTCAAATGTTAATTTTGTTTTATTTGATCCCGAAAGTGCATCATTAAATAATGCAACTCAAAGGATATTTGTCGGAGTTGTAAATAATAATAGGCAAAGCCTTTATCAAAGTTATGATGGCGGCAGCAGCTGGACTTTAGTAACCGGTCAACCTTCCGGTGTAATGGCAATCAGATCTGTAATTGCAGATAGTCTTTTATACCTTACCTATTCAAATTATCAGGGACCAAATGGCGCCACAACCGGTTCTATCTGGAAATATAACATTTCTGACAGCAGCTGGACGAATATCTCTCCATCATCGGGTTCATATGGATTCAGCGGCATATCACTATATCCTAAAAATCCGGATATTATCATTGTCAGTACACTTGATCGGTGGTCACCTAAAGATGAAGTTTATTTAACAACGAACAGCGGTGCAAGCTGGACTCCCCGTATTTCCAGTACGACGTTCGATCATAGTTATGCACCTTATACTGCAACTGTAAATCCTCACTGGCTCGCAGCTTTGGTTATGGATCTCTCCGATTCAAGCAAAGCTATGTTTGGAACAGGGTATGGAATCTGGGCTTGTGATAATTTATTTGCATCGAATCCTACATGGTACTTCAAAGATCAGAATCTGGAAGAAACTGTTCCAATGCAAATTATAAGTCCACCCTTCACTAACCTGCTTTCTGCAATGGGAGACTATGACGGATTTAGACATGATAATCTTAATGAATCTCCTCCAAACAGATTCTATCCGTATAGAGGAACTACTCTTTCAATTGCATTCGCCGGGAGAGTACCTTCTAAAATAGTGAAGACTTTTAATACAAGTCCTTATGGTGCTTATTCTACTGATGGAGGAAAAACCTGGCGTGATTTCAGAGGACGCCCGGGCGGTGCAACTCAGGGAGGTTCCAGGACGATAGCAGTATCGGCAGATGGAAACACAATCGTGTGGGCTCCCACTGGTGCTTCGTTATCTTATTCAACTGATAATGGGAAAACATGGGCTCAATGTGCAGGAGGAGTGCCTGCTGCTTCTCCAGTTGCTGACAGGGTCAACCCGGAAAAGTTCTATGTCTATAATAATAATTACGGAAGGCTGTGGCTTTCATCTGATGGTGGTAAAACTTTTTCCGAAACAGCAATTCAACTTCCTTCAGCTAGTCAATCACAGGATGGAAATGTAAATCCTGCACCGAAACATGAAGGCGATATCTGGATCTGTACCGGTTCAGGCGGACTTTATCATTCTACTAATTCCGGCACTTCAGCAGAAAGAATTAGTGATGTAACAGCCGCATATAGATTAGGATTTGGTAAAGCATTGAATCCCGGCAGTTATCCTGCATTATATTTATATGGAACTGTAAATGATACCTTAGGTTTCTTTCGTTCCGACGATTCCGGCAATACATGGACCAGAATTAATGATGATAGCCATCAGTTCGGATGGATACATCAGATAACAGGTGACCCAAGGGTTTATGGAAGATGCTATATATCTGCAGAAGGACGCGGAATATCATATGGAGAACCAGATAATAGTGAATCACCTCAAAATCCGGAAACTTTTAATTTTAATTCACTGACTAATGACAGCTTAAAATGTACCGGTAATAATATTAATATTTCATGGTCGAAAGCTGCCGATCCTCAGGGAAAACCATTAAACTATATTTTGAATTTTTTCGGGCCGGGTAAGGATACTTTGTTTACTTCAACTGATACGTCTATTATGTTAAATACCGGTCCTTTGCAGCAATTAAGCACATATGTTTTAACTGGTTATGTTTCAAATGGAACGGATACCACTGCTTCTTCAAATAGTATATTTTTCCCAACCGGAGTAGATCCTAAAGCTGATAGTATTCCTCCTGATCATTCCGGAATAAGTAATAAGACCTCTGTTGAATTTTCCAAAGGAATGTCTCCCGGATGGAATATAGGCAATTCGCTGGATGCAATAGGCGGTGAAACTGCCTGGGGAAATCCTAAAATAACACAGAAATTAATTGATTCGGTTAAAGCGGCTGGATTTAAATCAATTAGAATACCTGTTGCATGGAGCAAATTTACTAACGACAGCTTATTTATTATAGATACAACATGGTTAAAACGTGTTGAAGAAGTTGTCGGTTATGTTTTGAAAGATACAATGTATGCAGTTATTAATGAACATTGGGACGGCGGCTGGCAGCAGCCGACTTATAAAGACTCTGCTTATGCCAATAATCGTTTAGCTGCAATGTGGAAGCAGATTGCAATCCATTTCCGGAATTACGGTGATCATCTTTTATTCGCCGGTACAAATGAGGTTATGGTTGAAGGCAATTATAGTACTCCTGCAAAGGAATATTATACTGTACAAAATAGCTTCAGCCAGACTTTTGTCAATTCCGTACGTTCAACAGGCGGGCGTAATTATTACCGTTATCTTGCAGTTCAGGGATTTAACACAAATATTGATTATACTGTAAATTATTTTACTGCACCTGCAGATGTTGCTGAAAACAGACTTATGGTAGAGGTGCATTATTATGATCCTTATGATTTTACCATAAATACCAATAGTAATATAACACAATGGGGAAAGAATGCTGCAGATCCCGGTAAAACTGAAACATGGGCAAACGAATCATATGCTGATGGTCAGTTTCAGAAAATGAAAACCAAATTTATAGATAAAGGATATGCAGTGATATTGGGAGAATATGGTGTTATTGCAAGGTTAAATCTGGGCAGCACTTTACTTAATGAGCAATTTGAAGGATACCGTCGTTATTATATGGAGTACATTACCGGTTCAATTTTTAAGCATGGGCTGGTACCTTTTTATTGGGATAATGGCGGTACAGGAAATTATGGTATGGGTATTTTTTACAGAAATACAGGGGCTCAGGCTTATCCGGATATTGTTGAAGCAGTTATTGATGCCGTAGATACAACTAACGTTACAAAGGTTGGAGAATTAAATTCAAAACCGGATATGTACCGTTTATTACAGAATTATCCTAATCCATTTAATCCTGAGACTACCATTTCTTATTCTTTGGCACAAGAAGGTTCTGTTTCCTTGGAGGTTTTTGATCTTCTTGGCCGCAAAGAAGCGACTATTATTAACAATCAAGTTCAATCATCCGGTTATCATGAAATTTCTTTTAATGCTGAAAACCTGCCGAGCGGCGTGTATATTTATAAATTGAAAGCCGGTAATTATTTTAGTACTAAAAAAATGCTCCTCCTCAAGTGAGTGGTTCACAACCGGTACCTCTTCACTATTCTGCGGTACCGGTTTGAGCTTATAGATCGAAAATAATTATTTATAAAATAAAATATTAAATCATATGAAACGAATATTTTTTATTACAATAATTTTATTACAATTATTATTAATTGGTAATATAAATGCGCAGAAAAATCTTTCCATTGATTCTGCTTTTATTACGGGCAAATATACTATACCTCATTACCCTGAATGGATTAATAATGCTGTATTTTATCAAATCTATCCGCAGACTTTTTATGATTCCAATGGCGACGGCATTGGCGACCTTAATGGAATTATACAGAAACTTGACTATGTTAAAAGTCTGGGTGTCGATGCGATCTGGATAAATCCTTTTTTTGAATCACCCTTTCATGATGCCGGTTATGATATTTCCAATTATTACAAAGTAGCTCCAAGATACGGTACCAATGATGATGCAAAACAGATGTTTTCGGAAGCTAAAAAACGAGGACTTAATATTATATTCGATTATGTTATCAGCTACACAAGTATTGACAATCCCTGGTTCCAGGAATCAGCAAAACAGGAAAAGAATAAATATTCCAACTGGTATATATGGACAAATAATACCTGGCTAAATCCTCCCAAAGCATTTAGTGATCAATTTATTAAAGGGTACAGTAGACGCAACGGGCAGTTCATGTATAATTTTTATTGGAATGAAGCAGCATTGAACTTCGGATTTGCCAATCCTACTCAAGACTGGATGCTGCCTATTGATGCACCGGATGTTCTTGCGTTACAAAAAGAATTGAAAAAAGTATTGCGTTTCTGGATGGATATGGGTGCATCGGGTTTCAGAGCTGATATGGCCGGTGCTTTAGTAAAAAATGCCAATATTACAGGGAATGATCAATTCTACAGTACAAGAGATGATGGTACCAAAAAATTCTGGCATGGCATACGCGATGTTCTCGATAAGGAATATCCGGGTTCTTTTATGGTTTCCGAATGGTCTGATCCTGATGCTGCAATTAACGGCGGCGGATTTGATGCAGACTTTTTCCACTGGTTCCCCGGCTTTAATGATCTTTATCAAAAAGAAAGCTGGCGTATTCTTAATGGTTATTCCGAAGGTCATAGTTTCTTCGATAAAGAAGGCAAAGGAGATATTGCTAATTTCCTTCGTTCATATTTGATGCAATATAATAAAACAAAAGGGAAAGGTTATGTCATTTTACCTCTCGGCAATCATGATTTATCAAGATTAAATATAAAACGTTCTTATAAAGAGCTTGAAATGATCTTTGCATTTTCCATTGCAATGCCGGGAATACCATTTATATATTATGGAAATGAGATCGGAATGCGTCAATTATATAACATGCCTTATGTTGAAGGAGCATATAAACCACGTGCTGGTGCCCGCTCCCCAATGCAATGGAGTCTGAGTAAAAACGATGGCTTTTCAACAGCTGCTTCCGATAAAGTATATTTACCAGTTGATACTGCTTCTGATGCACCTAACGTAAAGGATGAAGAAAAAGATCCGAATTCTCTTCTTAACAAAGTTCGTAATCTGATTCAAATAAAGAAGAAAGAATCCGCACTAAAAGCCTATGCTGAATTTGTTCCTGTATATGCTAAAGAAAATTCTTATCCTTTTATATTTGCACGCGCAAATGGTAAAGACGTAATTCTCGCTGTTTTTAATCCGGCCGCTAATGAAAAAACGGCAAGCTTTTCCTTAAATATTAAAGCAAGCAAGTTTAATTTATTGGCCGGTAATGATTCTCAGATAGAAATTAATGGGAACAGATATAAATTAAAAATAAAAGGGCAAACATATTCTCTGTATAAATTAATTCATAATTAAAAATATAATCAGGAGAAATTATTCGAGAATAAAACCTTTTGTAATTAGTTTATTATAAACTCTTTTATCAAATTTATATAAATAGGCCGCGTTGGTTTTATTGTTGGGATCCCTTTCATTTAATTTTTTTAACAGATTCGTCTGGATCATTTTTTTACGAAAATTTCTTCTGTCAAGCGGTCTATCCAGAATAACTTCATAAAGATTTTGTAATTGAGGGAGCGTAAATTTATTTGGCATAAGTTCCAAACCAACAGGTTTGTGTAAAACAACTGAGCGCAGTTTATTCAAAGCGGTTTCAACAATATTGTTATGATCCCAGGCAAGTTCCGGCAATTCATCGAAGTTAAACCAACGGACTTCGGTAGAATCTAAACCAGTTGCAGTAATTTTATACTTCCCTGGTTTTACAAGTGCAAAATAACCGACTGTAAATACCCTCCACGGAGGGAACCGATCAAGTTTATCGAATACTGCAACTTCTTCGAGATAAATGTCGGTGACTCCTGTAGTAGCCTTTAATATTCTTCTTGCAGCTTCTTCGAATAATTCTCCTTGCTTTAAGAAACCGCCAGGTAGCGCCCAGGCTCCTTTACATGGATTAATGCCCCGCTTATATAGTAATATTTTCAGAGAAAAATCTTCAAAACCAAATATTACACAATCAGATGAGACATTTTTAATTGCACCTTTTAACCAGCTTACCATATAATTCCTTTTATAATTTCTTTCAGAATTATTAAAATCCCAAACCTTAATTGACTGTTCATGTAATGTTATGGTTTTATGTTCTAGGGATATCAAAATACAGTATTAAAATTATTAAATGATCCTTTACAGATAAATTCTCCAATGCTTATTATCGATATAGCTCACAACAAATGTCCAATATTTTATTCAGCTATCATTCAATTTATAACTCAATTACAGAAAGATGTTAAATTATAGTTTTACTTCCACAGCAGAGCCATCATATGTTATGCTTTTATCCGGACTGGAACAAATTTCGATTCCATTACCATGATTCTTCTTTACAAGAACAATCTTGAAATTTCTTTTTTGAAGCATCCCGGAAAAACTTCCTTTTCGTTCTCCAATGCTTAATTCATGCTTCGAATCATCCCAGCTAAAATTTATAGTTGAATAAATACCCTTTTCATAATTATAATTGTCATTCTCATCCTCATAAAGTGTAAAACTTCCATTCTCACCAGGGTAAATTCTAAGCTCAATCGGATCAGCAGGTTTTTCTGTTGAGTATTGAATGAAAGGTCCCATTGGAATTATTGAGCCTGCCTTAACAAACAAAGGTATTTTATCAATCGGTGCATCGGTGCTTATTTCCTTACCTTCTTTTATCTTATCTCCAGTCCAGAAATCATACCATGTGTGACCATCAGGAATATAGACATTGATGTTTTTACTCCTTGTTTCTTTAGTCTGTTCTTTGGCAAATAATGATGGTGTTTTCCAGAAAAGACGGATTTTTGCTGCACCCGTTGATCTGTTTTCGGTCTCAAGAATAAAATTATATTTCTTACCTGCTGTTAAGTTTACGGGTTCAGTATATTGCTCAACACTTGTGTATACCATTTTTAACGTATCACCATTTAATATTATCCTCTTAGGATCGTAACTAATTAAATGAAATTGGTGTTCCCCCGATTCCTTGGGTATAAGCTTGCCTTTCCATGTGACCGCATATGCAGAGTCGGTAAGATAATCAGGGCGGCCGGTGTACCAGATAAAATCAATATCAGGATCAATTTCCTCTTTGCTCAAATGTTTTCTTTCAGCATCTTTATAATACTTAGCAAGCAGACCCGGTTTACCATCCGGTGTTTCAAAATACTCCGGTCCTACAAGAACACTATGTTCCGGCGGCCGATGATACATATATTTTGTTACCGGACAAACCATAATTGCAGGACCAAACATATATTGATCATCAATTGAATATGTTTTTTTATCATTTGAAAAATCCATCGGTAGTCCGCGCATAATTGTATAATTCTTATCTGTAACCATCCATGCAAGAGAATAAATATAAGGCATTAACCTGTACCGAAGATTGTCAATTTTCACAATCGGTTTTACAAACTTACCCATCTCCCATATTTCTCTGGGTGTTTCCGAACCATGAGAACGGAATATCGGGCAAAAGGTTCCAAACTGAAACATCCTGGTGTATAGTTCCTGGTATGCCGGATCTTTTCCCCCGTTCATAAAAACACCCCCGTAGGCACCAAGAACAAATGCACCAATATCAAATGTCCAGTAAGGAATTCCCGACATAGAATGATTGATTCCTGCAGGAATTTGTTTATGGAAAATTTCCCAGCTTGCACCAATATCTCCGGACCAGGTGGTAGCTGCATTACGCTGCTGGCCGGCAAATGTTGAACGGGTTAAAATGTAAGCTCTCCGTGAAGATGTTAATTCTCTCCAGTTTTTATAAATTGCATCTGTCATTACCAATGAAAATGAATTCAAATATCTGGCAAATGAACCTAAATAGTTCCTTCCCATTTTTTTGAGTTCGTAATATTCAGAACTTTTCGTCATGGCATTAACAACATCCGGTTCCGATGAATCTATCCACCAGCCGTCAAGACCTTTGGAATAAAGCCCTTTATCCAGATATTTACAATAAACCTTATTGGCATCCGGGTTATATGCATCATAATATTTAAATCCCGCCCATCCGACAGGTTTATATAAATACCCATTCTTTTAACATTTCGGAATAAATTTTTGTATTTGGTCCTAATGCCGGCCAGATGGAAATAATTATATGAAAATTCATTTTGTGAAGCTGATCGCACATTTCTTTGGGATCAGGATATAATAGTTTTATCAAAAAACATCCCGCTCCAGTTCTGCGGTCCGTTCCAATAATCCCAGTCCTGGATAATATTATCGATCGGCATTTTCAGTTTTCTATATTTTACTGCAACGCTTAATACTTCCGCTTGCGTTTTATAATGTTCCTTACTTTGCCAGTAACCATAAGCCCACTTGCCGTACAAAGGTGCTTTCCCGGTTAATTCCCGGTAGCCTGAGATAACATCATCCATGTCCTTGCCGTAAATAAAATAATAATCAATGTTGTTCCCCATATCCGACCATAATGATGTCCCACCGGTACTATCATCAAAAATTGTTTTTGAATAATTATCCCAGAGAATTCCATAGTTTTGCGTTGAAATTAAAAATGGAGTTACAGCATCAGTATTGGTCTGAACTAAAATTTCTTTTTTTCCGCGGTAGTTAAAGTAACCTTCCTGATTTTGTCCTAATCCGTAAATTCCTTCATCGGCAGTTAACTTAAATCTTTGTTCTATTGAAAAACCCGAATCGGAACTATAGATAGCCGGTGAAAAGGATGCAGCATCATTTTCTTTTAAGATAACTTCACCATTTGAATTTATATAATTTATACTTCCGTCATTTTCCGCTATTTTCAAAGTCAGATTTTTTGATGATAGAATAACCAATCCATCTTCCTGTTTTACTTTGATATTTAATACAGGAAAAGAATCCTTGATAACAGATAAACTAACCTTATCCGGTGTTCCCTCTTTATTCCATTTTAAAATTCTAATTATATTATCATCATAAAACTGCACCCTGAGATTTAAAACGGATGTACTAAGCTCCACACCGTTTTTAACAGATTTTACTTGCGCAAAGATATTCTGGAAGACAAAAGAAAAGAGAATTAAAAGCAGCACATTATTCAGTTTTTTCATTCGATAACTCCATAATCCTGTTACCGCTTAATTAATATTCTTAAAAAAGCATAAAAATTTTTGTTAAGCGAAAAAAGAATATCCCCTCGAAATTCTTAAGATTCACCTTTTATCAAATTATATTGTTCGAAAAATAAATACGCCTGCAACTAATAATTTTAACTAATATTAAAAGCTGCAGGCGAATAGCATGGAAGAAATTTATTTTTATTTCATTAAATCATTTATTTAATGATATTCTTCTCATAAAGAGATAGTGTAAACTGTATTATTTCATCAGAACCATCTTTTTTACAAGCATATTATTTCCGCTTTCAAGACGGTATAAATAAATTCCACTCGCCAGATTACCTGCCTTAAAATCAACACTATGAGTTCCAGCTGTCTGGTAACCTGCAAATAGTGTCTTCACTTCCTGTCCCAGTACATTATAAACCTTTAAGGAAGTAAAACCGCTTTTTGCAACAGAGTATGTAATATTAGTTGTCGGATTGAAAGGATTCGGATAATTTTGTTCAAGTGCATATTTTAATGGGACATTACCCATCCCGCCTTTAACATCCGTAGCCAGGTTGTTAATCTGGGCATTCTCCTGAACTTCCTGAGCTTTCCAGGAATCATATTTGTCAGGGAACCAGTGATAGAGATCTCCTAAAGGATAACCACTCATTCCGGCAGTCAGCAATGTCGAATTCGTGTATGCTAAATTTTCATTAAGCGGCCAAATTCCTAAAAGCGTTGAGTCTGCATTATATCCCCAAAATACATTCTTCCCGCCTCCCTGGCTGGTCGGCACATACCTATTGTACAGAAATGCCAGTATACTATCCTTGTTGGTTGCCGGTATAATAAATCCGGGATCAGTATCATCATAAACATTAGCCTTTCTCATAAGCGGATGCCAGGTAAACATGTCTAATGTACGGTCATTCATCATTGGTTCCGCCTGTATCAAACCTCTTGGAGAACCTACTGTATCATTATATGTATCATAAAATGTTTGGAACATTGGATCTGTATAATTACTATTGTTATAAAAAATTACAACTCTATCTTCTTCTTTAACATTATTATAATCTGGTGCAGGGACCCCGTTTTGTACATTTACAGTATCGATGTCTAAAACCGCACCATACAAGAGTAGATCCGGATCCTGCCCTATTCGATCGGAATAACGTTCTCCGGTAAAATGATTGTTGACAAAGATGGAATTTGTGCAGATAAGGTTTGTCATATAGTAAAATTTAAAGGTGAATTTTGCTATATTCAAAAATGTACAATGATTAAACCATACACTTTTGGGTGGTATATAATCGGTCTGGAAAGCGAATCCCATATTTTCGAAAGTACAGTTATCGGCATAAATGGAATCAGTTGTAACAGTATTTGAAACAGTGGAAAACATTCTTCCGGCCCACCACTGAGTTGGATCGATATCATTCCTGAAAATGCAATTTTTCCAATTACCTATAAATCCGGAGCGGTTTGATGTAACCGCAACTGCACGGGCATAATCGAAAATACAATTCTCAAAAGTTCCATGGGCTGTAGGCTGACCGTTTTCTTCAAATTGGATGTAGGTCCAATCCTGCGCACCGCTTTGGTAAGCATAAATCCACCATATATTCTTCATTGTAAGGTCGCCAAAGCAATCAATTTGGTAATTATAATATCCTCCTAAAATCGTTCCTGGAATAACAATCGGAGGGCCGGGGTCCGGACCGGTTTGAGGAGCAGGTTCACCTTCAATTGAATAATGGGTTCCACGCGCGAGAGTAATGGTTCCGTTCAGAACATAATAACCGCCACGAGCTAGCATAAAAACAGTATTCGTTCTTGTAGGAACACCATTGACCGAATCAGCCTGGACATTATCAATAGCTGTATTTAGAGTTCCCTGATTTCCGTCGTTTGGTACTTGAACAATATCTTGAGCAAAAATGGAGGCAGGTAATGTTGTTATACACATCAAAAGAACAATGTAGAGGAATTTTTTCATTTTATTTCTCCTTATGATTTTTTCTGTTAACTTAATTATTTCCAATCTAATTTATATTTATTATTAATCTATAAAGTATATCTTATTCCTAGATCAGCGGTTAATCCGTAAAACTGTTCGGATGTAAAACCGCCTATAGTCTGCTGTGCAGATATATCTGCTCTGGAATTGATATTATTTATGTTAAAGAATACTTGAAAACCGTCCCAGGGTAATTTCTGCCTTACAGTTGCATCTATTCTGAAGTAGTCATGAGTAACGCCGTCTTGCTCCGGAACTGTACCTATACCGCTAACCATTGAACCTTGATAGAGGAATGAAAGCCTGGCTGAAAATCCCTCATAATCATAACCTATAGCAGCATTTAATATGTTATCAGGCTGATTTATCAACCTCCCTGCACGGGCCGAATCGACAATAATCTCCTTGCTAATCCTGCCAACTTTAATATAACGGAGTAAAGGAAGCGGATAATTTGTGCTTGAATGAATCAGAGTGTAGTTGAAAGATATAACAAGACCATTAAGCGGTGCCGGTAAATACCATAGACGTGTTTCAAAAGCAAACTCAAGCCCCTTAATAAAAGCCTGATATGGATTGTTATAATATGTTGTTAATATTGAACCATCTATAGCTCCGGGAACCTGGGCTAAAGTATCATAACCTGGTGCTGTGGAATATGGATGTACCGGATATTGAATTCCATATGAGAAATTCGATATACTTTTATAAAATGCTCCTATTGAGAAAAGTCCAATATAATTATTATGAATCGTAAGCATCAAATCATGATTTACTGATTCTGCCGGTTTAAGATCAGGATTTCCCATGTTGACATACTGGTTGCTCAAATCCAGATTCAAGTAAGGCGCTAGTTGAGTATAATCCGGTCTTGCAAGCGTTTTGGTATATGCATAACGAATATCTCCCCAATCAGTAAAACTATATTTTGCCTGAACCATTGGTAACCAGTAATGATTTTCCGGATACTTTGTTTGAGGAAGCGCTTCAGCATCTGAAGAAAGCATCTGTTGTTTAACACGGTATGCAGTAAAAAGCATTTTATCTTCTTCGTAGCGAGCTCCTCCTACAATCATCAATTGTGGTCCTAAATCAATTTCCGCCATTCCATATGCTGCATAATATCTTTCAACATTTCTGTAATCATTAATTTTATTTTCATAAGCTCCATTGTGCCAGTTATTATCAGTAGAATAATTATCTTGAACGAAATTAAATGCAGCATTTGCATAATATGGATTTGGAACCCATAATAAAGTTCCGAATTTATTATCGAGAAAATCAGTAGTTGAAGTACTGTAATCTGTAAAGCTGTCCATATAAAGTCTTTGTGTATTCTGATCATATCTAAGATTAGGGTATTGCTGATTAATATATACAGGTAATTTATTTCCTTGATATCGAAGCTGTATATACGGGGCGTTTTCATTGTTAGTTCTATAATTATATCTGTATTTTCCCCCGAATTTAAAATATCCGGAAACTGAAGATTCAAAATTGAAAGGAGCCTTTAAGTTAATGGAATACACCTGATCGTTTTCTTTAAAATCATAAGTATTATAACCAAGCTGATCAAGTTGACCTTGAGAACTGTTAAAATTAGCCCTTTGAAAAAGATTTTCGGGTGGACTGTCTTGCGGTATAGGTCCATTAATTGATGTACTTTGTGAAAATTGATAATTGCCCACATGCGGATTATGATTTCTTGAATAGGAATTGGCAACACTCAAATCCAGGGACATAAATCCAAAATCGTATTTTCCCTGCAGCGCATTTATGGCAACATCTGTTTTGGCTAAACCTGCCTGATAATTCCAGTTAAGCCCTAAACCGACATAATCATAATTTGTCCGATAATCGGTATAGTCAGATTTTAACTGGCTTAGCATATTAATAAATCTGAGAGACCCGTGCGGCAGTTTATAGTCTAATATAAAATTACCTCCATATCTGCCTCTGGTCTCAAAATGCCTGTTAAGTCCCATACTAGTTACCTGAACAGGTGCAAATCCATTTGCTCCAATAGTATTATTAGCTCTTCTGTAACCGGCACTCATATTATCCGCACTTCTATCATAACTCTCAGCATTGAGAAGAAGATATAAACCCAGCTTATCATCAAAGAAGCGGCTGCTGACTGCAGCGACAGCTTTATAGTTATTATATTTTTTGGTTTTATCGGTATAGCCGGATTGCCACATCAAATCCGAGTGCAATCCCGAAGGTGCTTCCCTTAATTGCATGTTGACAATACCTCCAATTGCATTGGCATCCATATCCGGTGTTAAAGCTTTGTAAACATCAATTGACTGAAGCATATAAGAAGATATCATATCCAAATCGACAGCCCTGTTATTCTTTTGAGTTGAGGCCATAGTTATATTATCAATAGAGACTAAATTATATTGGGGTGAAATCCCTCTTATTACTACCTGATTTGCTTCACCAGAGCTACGCAGAGTGGCAATACCTGGAAGACGTCCAATTGCTTCTGCAGCATTAAAATCGGGCAATTCCTGAATTTTAGCAGCGGAAACGACGTTAACAATTGTATTTGATGAAAGCTGCTGGTTAATTGCCTGTAATTGACCAAGTGCTTGTGCAGTTACAGTAACTGTTTTTCCTTCAATTGCAGTTGCCTGCAGATAAAAGTTTTGTTCCAGCAACCTGTTATCCGGTATATCAACATTAACAGTGATACTATTATATCCGACGTATGAAACTATAACTTTTTGATTCCCGGAAGGTATATTCCGGATAGTAAATGCGCCGTTTATATCTGTTGCGGCACCTATGCTGGTTCCGTCAACTATAATATTAGCACCGGGTAATATCTCTTTAGTTTCTTTATCATATACTTTACCTGTTAAACCGCCTGCGGCAAATGATTGGAATGCCAGAGATAGAACAATGCTGCAGGTTAGAAATATAATAATCGTTAAAAATTTGAAATCGAAGTTTTTCATTTATTTTCTCCAGATTATAAAACCTTATTTTAAGGTTAATGCAATCAAAGAATCAATTTCTGAATAAAGGAAAAATATCTGCAGTAACAAATATGAAAATATCGGATCAGCACTATCCTAATAATATTTTTCCCCAATGAATTTATAAAAGGAAGGCGGAAACATTCCGCCTTCCACTAAAAAGATTCTTACTTAATGAGCATCATTTTTTGAACTTTTTGGTAACTGCTTGTAACCATCCTTACGAAATAAACACCGCTTGCATATCTATCCATATTGAAAGTTAATTTATATGATCCGGCGTTTTGATCCCCATTTACCAGTGTTGCAATTTCTCTGCCTAGAACATCATATACTTTAAGAACAACTTTTGATGCTTTCGGCAGATCATATTTGATCATAGTGGATGGGTTAAACGGATTGGGATAATTATTGTACAGCTTAAATTCTTTAATTACACTGGCGGTCCCTTCTACCCCATCAACAAGTTGTCTCGGGTATGCAAATCCTGTGATTTTAAGATTATCAAATTCAATTTTACCAGAGAAAGAAGTTGTGTCATATGGAGCAGGATACCATATTTGAACTCCTACTTTAGCAGGAATATTCGGATCAAATTTACCGGCAGTAGCCAGTGAGTCCAAATTACTAATTGTCAGAGTATTCCATTGATTTGATTTGACTTTGGAACCTACAGTATACATAACTGAAACACTATCTCCGGTACCTCCTGAAACAAAAAAGTTTACTGCTGCATTATCCGGGAAGCCTTTAGGTAAATAGAGCTGGAATGAAATGGATATTGCTGCTGAATCAGAAACAGCATCTTTCATCGGAACCGTATCGCGAACTACAGCAAACATCGGATTGGCCTGAGAAATATCTAAAGTACCCTGAAGTACATAGCTCACGTTGCTAGTTACTAAATCAGCAAATCTCTTTATAGTACCGCTGGCATATTTAGGCACATAGAAACTCTGCAAACCGTCAAAATCTTTTGATTCAAAATTCGCTGCTGTCCAAACTGAAGGCTTAGCTTCTGTTACTGTATCAAGCAATGCTACATCTTTCACATAAATAACACCGCTCCATCCTACAGAGGTTACCGAGTCCGGCCAAAATTGCAGACCGGTCATAAATCCTTTACCGGCACCCACGGCATTGTACTGGAAGTTAGGATTATTTGCTTTGGATGCTGCAAGCGAATAAGCCATAGGATACCAAGTGTTATGCGGTATATCCTTGATAGTCCATTTTTTATCGCCATAACCGGGTTCGGTCCATGCCCAGTTAGTATTATCCATTGCATAAGAGTCTATAGTCATACTGTCCGGAACATTTTGTGAACTATCTATATAGACCCAAAATGTAACAAACTGTGCTCTGCCTCCGGGAATATAGGTAGCATTCCCGTTGCCGTCTCCAAGGTCCATACGGCCGTGCCAACCGGCACTATCCCAATGAACTGCCATTGCCATAACTTCGGTAGCAGGATCAGTCGGATCAGCAGCTGTGTAGATAGAATCTATTCCAGGTCCGCTATCACTTGACTTCTCAAATCCTTTTGCACCCGGGCCGGCAACATCATGAGGAAGCGCACCGACAAGCACAACATTATCTACATAGATAATACCACTCCAGACTGTGTTAGTGTTTTTACTTGGCCAAATCTGCAAACCGGTCATAAAACCTTTCCCTGCACCAACAGCATTATACTGGAAATTAGGATTGTTTGCTTTGGTTGCAGCTAAAGGATATGATATCGGGAACCAGGTGTTATGAGGGATATCTTTTACAGCCCAAGTTTTAGCACCAAAACCAGGCTCAGTCCAGGCCCAATTTGTATTGTCCATGGCATAACTATCAATTGTCATACTGTCCGGTACATTTTGTGTACTGTCAATATAAATCCAGAATGTAATATATTTTGCATTACCGCCAGGAACATATGTAGCATTTCCGTTTCCATCACCAAGTTCCATACGGCCGTGCCAACCAGCGCTATCCCAATGGATTGCCATTGCCATTACACCGTTGCTTGGATTAGACGGATCTTGTGTCCAATACAATGAATCTAAACCAGGTCCGCTATCTCCGGCAATTTCAAAGCCGGTTACACCCTTACTCTGGTCATTGAAATTTGAAAGGACCTGAGCACTAGTAATTATGCTCACTCCAAGCACAAGAATAAAAAGAAGTGACAATTTTCTCATTTTCTTCTCCTCACTTTTTTGTTTTATCGAACATTTTTATTTAGAGTAATTAGTTTATTATCTCCTGTAATAAAAACTAAACTCTGAATTATGATAATTAAAAGAACCGGATATTATCAATAATGGAATCTTCTCAGAGGTAAAATATGATTGCCCTATAGAAAAAAAGCCTGCACTATTTAAATTAATGGCTTGTATTACTCCCTCCCTAACTCATATAGTGATGACACTGTTATTTCGCCCTATGCATTAATCCGTGTCTTAATAATACAATAAACTTAAATATGTATTAAGTACACAATTATGATATTAAAATTCATAAATATAATTTTAAAAATCAAGATGTTTTAAAAAGTTATTTTTTATGTTTATTCGCGATAAAAATAAACTAATAGAAATATCTGCATATAAATCTTTTATATGATTTTTGTTAATAATGTTTGCTCACCCTGAATTAACATATAAGGATAAAGCTTACTCCCTGCTTTTTATTTTAATTGAATCTGATATTTGCATTTTAAATTCATTTGCTCCGGGATAATCCGGTTTTATTTTTAAGCATTCTTTAATATAGTTAATCGACTTATTAAAATCCTTTGTTTCGGAATATGCTTTTGCAAGATTAAATAATACCATAGCATCTTTTGGATTCGATTTATAACATTCGGTTAAATTGCTGATTGCATCATTATAATTACCGTTCATTAAAGATATTATTCCTAATCTTTTTATTGTATAGTCCCTGGGATCGATCTTTCTTTGTTGATAAAAATATTTAAGGGCCGTTCTTAAATCCTTCAACTCCGGATATTGATATATCAGCACATCCATATATTTTAAATAATTTTTTATATCATCTTTCCTTAAATACTCTGTGGCAACTTTCAGATGTGCATCTGCCCATGAAATCTTATTCTTCAAGAATTCTGATGCAGTTTCATCCAGGAAATTTTTATCATCAGAAAAATCCATTGTTTCCTGTTTCCCGTTCTTCACAAAAGGCCAATCACTCTTAAGCATTTTAATTATATCATTTCCGATTATTGAATCAAGCTGAGTAAACATAAAATCAGCCCTGGTAAGACTATCCTGAATTGCAAAAGGGATATTTGGTTTTTCATATTTTGGCAGAAATCCCGATTTTTCCATAACATCATAGTAAGCTTTCCCTAATAGTTGATTTCCCCTAATGTTCGGATGAAGATGATCTACTATTAAATTATCACCTACTATTCCCTCCGGACTGTTACTGTCAAATATAGAGTCTGTCTTAACTATTTTTGCATTATATTCTATGCCCAGCTGGTTGATTACAGAATTCATTTTTTCCGGAGCTCTGAACCGCAATGCATCCAGATCTTTTGCTAATCTGAAAAGAGAATCTGCCTTATTAAAATTATTCTCATTTAACTCAATTTCTGCTTTTTTGTATACCTGATCTGCAGTTTCATAATCAGGAGTATTTACTGATATAAAAGGCTTTTGATCCTTTAAATTACTTACAAGCCTTCCAATAATCACAGGAACTCGTTTGCCTTTAATTAAACTTAAAATACTGTTAAGGTTTTCTCTGAACTGTTCAATACCCGCATTAAACTTACCGGAATTTAAGAGTATATATTGATTTTTAGCCATTCTTGACATCAATGTGCCGGAAGTTTTTCCGCTTTCTTCAGATGAGAATAACGATGAAACCCAATGGATGGAGTTACGAACAAGCTGTGTAGTTTTAAATTTGTTAAGATACAATATCAACCTGGTTAAACTGCGGGAAGAACCGAAGGATTCCATAGAGCCGACACCTAACGCACCATAATATTCATTATGCCCGGCGTAAATTAAAATGAGATCTGGTTTTTCATCAAGTACCCCGGGTATTAAATCAAGTAAGGTATAGGAGCCAACGGCAGTCATACTAATGTTGACAACTTCAATATGAACGTGTGGATAAACTAATTCCAATCTCTTCCTGATATAACGGGAAAAGGATCCCAGCGGAGTATAAGGGTAACCTTCGGCACTGCTTCCGCCAAGTACAAATACTCTGAATGTGTTTTCCTTTTTTACCTTATCAAATGTATCTTCAATGGTTTTGGGGGCAAAGTTAATATTATTGAAATACCTCTTCCCTATTTCAGGATTTAAAATAAGCTTCCCTCCTCCGGCATCCACCCATTGGCGGTCATCATAACCATAATTAAAAACTCTTAATGCTATTTCAAGCAATATCAAAAATACTATCGGGATTATTACAAGGATTGCATAAAACCATTTAGGTATTTTTTTTTCAGATGTCCTGATTAAATTTTTAACTTCACTTCGGGGAATGTTGTATTTCCTGGAAATTTCGTTTATAGAAAAATGCTCTTTATCAGCAAGAATATTTTTTTTTATTTCTTTAGTGATCTTCAATAATACCTCGTAATGGTGATAAATCTTTCACAAATAACAACTTATTCTGTGAAAGCTTTTTTCTATTTATAATAAAATAATATCTTTTGGTCAGAACTAATGTGCATTATTATTTACCTGAGGTGTTATAATCCTGTAATTTCCGCTTAAATGCATTAAACTAAACAAGTATAACAATCCGTCATAATAAGGATCAAAATATCCGTCAGAATAAGGTTCAAGCTTATCATTCCAGACTGCATCCACAAATTTCCAGCTTTTAGCCTGGGTTCCCATTATCGAGGCTGCAGCAGATGCAGCTACAAACCCTATAGAGTGACGCAATTTCCGGAATCCTCCGGCGGGCAAAATAAAATCCGGTTTCGTCCCATCTAAATTGTATTGATCTACAAAAGAATCTATTCCCTGGCAGAAGAGAAAGTTCTGAATTCGCCTGCAGTAATCCTGCTGCCATTCTTTATCCTTTGCAAACCATGAATAATCCATAGCAATATTCATAGGAACTCTCCATGAGTCAAACCGGAATGAAGAATGGAAAGGTCCGAAATGGCGCGGTGCTCCGCTGAACTCAGTAGCGTCTGCATTCAGCCCTGTTTGGGGTGAACAAGCCCTGTGAAGAAAAGCGCGTGCTGAATCGGCGCAATCTCTGTAAAACTGTTCATGACCATCTTCAGCATATTCCGCCCATACTTCAAAAAATGCAGGTAAGAAATAGGAAGGATCTGTCCAGTTATATCCTGATGAATCCGGGACAAACGTAATCTTTTTTTGTTCAACATTAATAACATTAGTATTCCTTTCTATTCCATTTTTGCTCCACATCGCATCAAGTATTCTTCTTGCTTCGGCATAATAATTAATCCCGGCATCATTCCCCCACCGGTTGGAAGCAAATAATAAATCAGTTATAAAGTAGAGTTCTCCATCTGAAGCTGAACCTTCGGAATTATGTTCGCCGGTTTTAGGTTTAACGCTCCATGCAAAATAAGCATCCCTTGAACCGCCCTGATGCTGCATGTACTTTTTAGTCCATCGCCACAGGCGATCGAAGACATCCTTCTTATTCAACTGCACTGCCACCATTAAACCATATGACATTCCTTCAGTTCTTACATCATGATTCTTCAAATCGGAAACATACCCCATAGAATCACCTACTTCAAAATAAACTCTGTCCGGTCCTTCAAAAATATCGTGATAAGCTTTTTCTAATTTTGCATCAATATCTTCCTGTTTATAACCGGCATCAAGGAATACATCGCGGTACTTTCCGGTTTCCCATGCTCCCTTTTCCCATGGCTTCATTTTTCCCCGGGGATCAGTAATATCCTTATCACAATTATTATCCTGTATCCCTAATGAAATTAGAGAAAAAAAGAAGAGCAAAATTGTATAAGCAGATTTATTCATATTTAATACCCGTGATAATAAAATTAAAAATTGAGATGAATTTAATTTTTAGTTCTAATAATATCAAGAAGTTCACTAATTACAATTTTTTTATAAGCAATTTGATTACGGGGATGCAGCTTTGATAATTCTCAATGCAATATTTGGTTTCAAAGGTAATCTAACTTTACCAAAGTTCTTATCATATACAAGATAATCGACTTCTTTTGTGGCTTCAAATATTTTTGGACATTTTTGAACTGTCATATCCCAGCTATCAATAATCTCACCTTGTATCGTATTCCTTCCTGTGGACTTTTATAATCAGCGTTTTTATGCGGAAGATTAAACAGCCATGAGTCATTCATTTCTTTACCAAAATATATGATATAATAGCTGCACCATGAACCATAAATATTTCACAATGTGTAACATAAGTTCCCGCAATTACCTCCATCCACCGGTCTTATTTAGTGTGTAATTTTCCAATCACAATATACACTATTATACACGCCAAAATCCCGGTAATAAAATTTCATAAGTCGCAAAACAAGAAATCCATCCGTGGAATCGGCATCGGCAGAATATAAGAATATTGTTGTGATGAGATTTGTTGCAAGTATAATCGGATTTATTTAGTTTAATTTTTGTTTTTTATCTGTCAATAGCTTTATCATGATTTCAAGTGAGATAATCTCGCCCAAATTAACTCAAGAATTAAAGGAACAAGCAGGACTTTCACACGAGGAAATTGATTTATATATGAGTTTCCTCTATAAAAAAATCATTAAAAGAAAAGAATATTTTCTTATGTCCGGGGATATCTGTACTTCTGTTGCCTATGTTAATAAAGGTTGTTTAAGAAGATATTTTATTGATAATCATTTGAAAGAAGTAATTTTAAATTTTGCTTTGGAAGATTATTGGATTGGGGATTTAGAAAGTCTTATTTTTCAAAAGCCAACCATATATTACATCCAGGCTCTTGAACAAAGCGAATTGCTTCTTCTTTCTCGAAAGAATTTCTATCGCACAAATGATGAACTGCCGAAATTTAAAAAGTCTCATGATGAGAAAGTACAACGCAATCATTACTATACTCTGAAAAGGCTTTCGATTGCAAAGTCTGCTACACCCGAAGAGAAATATATTTTATTATTGAAAGAACAGCCCCAGCTCTTACAAAGAATTCCATTGCATTTTATTGCTTCTTATCTGGGAATTGAACCGGAATCACTGAGCCGCCTGAGAAAAAGAATCGTTATTCATCCCCAAAATTCTTAACCAAAGTCAATGAAATAAGATCCTCCTGAAATTATTTTTATCTCGAAACAAATTCGATATAAGGTATTTATTGAACAAAAAAAACGGAGGTTCAAAATGGCACAACTATTTGTTAAGCATAAAGTGAAAGATTATTCTGCATGGAAAAAAATTTTCGACGGATTTATTGAAACCAGGAAAGCCGGCGGTGAAAAAAAATATCAAATATTTCATCCTGATAATGATCCAAATACCGTGTTAGCAATTTTCGACTGGGACAATCTTGGAAATGCAAAAAAATTTGCCGGCAGTCAGGAATTAAAGGAGACTATGAGTAATGCAGGTGTTATTGAACAACCTGAAATTTATTTTCTGGAAGAATATGCTTCAGGTAATGTATAACGCATTTTATTCATAATTGAATTATTAAGACTAACAAACAATTAAGGAGGTTTCATTATGTCTGATAGATTAAAAGTGCTTGTTACCGGGGCAACGGGAAATACCGGTTCACTGCTGACTCCTGAACTGCTGCGCACAAATATTGACGTTCGTGTATTTGTAAGGGATGAAAAAAAGGCTAAAACTTTAAAAGATTTAGGAGCTGAAATAATAACTGGAGATCTTGATCAGCCTGAGACTATCATTCCGGCGGTAAAAGATGTTGATAAAATTTATCTTTTAACATGGAATGGCCAAACTCAGTTACAGCAGGTAGAGAATATTATTAATGCTGCAAAGAAATCCGGCAGTCCTCATATAGTGAGACATTCAATGTGGGGTCCCGAGAACAGCCGTATTATCAAACAAGGATTACAGGCTGAAGAAATAATTAAAACTTCCGGTTTGCCATGGACTATGCTGAAACCAACATTTTATATGCAGAATACTTTAATGGCGGCACAGACAATTTCTGCTCAAGGGAATATATACTGGGATATGAAAGATGGTAAACTTGGAATGATTGATGTGCGAGATATTGCGGAAGCTGCATTTTCTGTTATCACTGGAAATGGACATGAAGGTAAGGGTTATATTTTAACAGGACCGGAAGCTATATCTTTTAAAGATATAGCAAATATTTTCTCCAGGGTTTTGGAGAGAGATGTTAATTATGTAAATGTCCCTGGCGAGGCATCTTTTCAAGCAATGACAGGTTTAGGAGTTCCCGAATGGATTGCCAAAGGATATGTTGAACTATCAGAAGGATTCAGCAACAACTTTGCTAATAATACTACAAATAATGTTGAAATCTTAACAGGACATCCGGCACGTTCCTTTGAACAGTTCACTGCTGATTTTGCCCCGGTATTTATGGGCAGTCAAGAAGTTGTTCATTAGTGCCTTAAAAGTAGATTGAGATTATGGGATAATAACCATAATACTCAATCTATTTTATATACCATGGGGGAAATTATGTTATTTTCAAATTAACGGTTTTTAAAATGAATTACTTGCAACTTGACTAATTTTTATGATATAAGAGACACTACGGATTATTTCTGAGTATAGCTTTTACGACAGACAACCAAGTCCTTTTATAAAAGCTGTATGTTTTTTACTCCATGCTTTTTATTATTTCAATACCTTGAAATCACTTCTTTAAAGCTCTTCCAGAGTTTATCCGTCATGCTGTGGTATTCGAAAAGTACAACTCCCCTGGCTCCGCCGGATAAGGCAGCTTCAACTGCTTTGGTTAATCCCGCCGGACTAAATTGAGAGACCATTATTCCGCTGTATAAAGGTTCATCTTTTCTTATCGAATATACTCCTTTTTCAGTCTGCTCTTTTATCCATTCAATTCCCTGGTAATAGAAATTATGGTAAAGCATCGGAAGAACGGCATCCAGGTTCCAGTTAGGCCATTGCTGACGGACATGAATCCAGTTATACGGCGGAAATACTGCAGCAGTTATTTCTTTTTTATATTCTCTGGCGATAGGGATTAATTTATTGTTTACAAAATTGCTGATAGTATCATAGCGGTATTGTCTCCAATCAACATTTGCAGCAGGGTCTTTTAATTCCATAGGATCGAGACCGGTTTTTTCTTTGAATGTTTTCCGGCAGACATCACAATAACAATAATCATATTCCGGATATTCATGATCCTGAATTATACCATATTTGGGTTGCAACGATTTTGCAAGTATTACATCAGGATATCTTATAAAATCCATATGAACACCATCCAGCTGATCATATTGTGATAATTCGTTTACTCTTTTTGCTATAAATTCAAGCGGTTCACTTCTGGACGGGCACAAAAACCTGTAGCTTTCAACATATGCAGGTTTATAAACACATGAATCACCATTCCTATTTACCATGTACCATTCAGGGTGTTTTGTATAAATTTCTTCAATGTTGCAAATCATTGTCCACATCCAGGCATGAACTTCCAAACCCTCTGATTTAGCAATTGGTAATATTCTTTCCAGCCACTGATCTTTAACGGGCAGATGTTTACTGGCATAATATGCAAAATGGCTGTTAAATATTTCGGGGAGGATAGCATCAATTCCTGCTTCTTTCATCCCGGCAAAATTTTTTTTCCATTCATCGTCAGAAGTTTCCGTATCGCTGCCTATCCAGGTCCAGTTTTTTAATTTAGTTTCATTATCCTTTGAATAAATTAAATTACCTTTTGCTAACGGCTCCGAAATAATGGCGATAGAACTTAAGCCCAAAGTTTTAAGTAATTCTCTTCTATTCATGTAATTATCCTTTCATCAGAAATTCATAAATTTTTAGATCTTATCCGGTTTTAAATCTTTTGCAAAATCTGTGTTTTTTATAAACAATTTACTTTTAAATTTCACTTCGGTCTTAAAATAACTTAAGACTATTTATTTAACAAGTGGAGCTTATAATAAAATGCCTGAATAGTTTTATACCGAAAGATAATAATTTGATTCCATTACAAATAATTCGAAAATTTAAAAGTTTGCATTAAAAATCCTATTAAATGAGTAAATAATCCTAACGACTCTTTTAATTAAAGGTTATTTTTAGCACTTAATTTTTTAAGGAAGAGTCAATTAAATTTTTTTTTAAATACAATACTCTTCCAGGTTTAATTTATAGGAGGATCATATGCGAACAAAAATTCCGGGAATTTTTCTTTCCATAATTTTTATTTCTTTAATTTTTTTGCAAATACATTGCACTCAGAATCAAAAAGAAATGACAGAAAACAAAGAAACACACATAGAGAGGGGAAAATATTTAGTTGATTTAGGCGGTTGTAATCATTGCCATTCACCTAAAGTTATGACTGCGGAGGGTCCTGTCCCGGACACAACAAGATTATTATCCGGTTCTCCTGATAATATAAATTCCGTAGATTTTGATCCTAAAATGGTTGCACAGGGTAAATACATTGTAAGCACCGGCGATCTAACAACCTGGTTCGGTCCCTGGGGGATATCCCATGCAGCTAATCTTACGCCTGATAAAGAAACCGGTATTGGCAATTGGACCGCAGCTATATTTATTAAAGCTTTGCGTTCAGGAAAACATATAGGCGAAGGACGTCCAATTTTACCGCCAATGCCGTGGCAAGATATCTCACGATTAAGTGATCAGGATCTAAAAGATGTTTTTGCTTATCTACAATCATTGAAAGCAATCAGCAACAAAGTGTCTGACCCGGTTACTCCCGATGATTTAGCGAAGCTTATGGCTAAAAAAAATTAAATTAAAATTAATTAGCCGGAATAACATTCCGGCTTTATCATACTCAAATAGGTATTGATTTTTGTTAGATATGCAGGCCACAAAATTTATTTGCAAAGTAAAGAATATCCGACTGTTCAAAAGGTTTTTCTAAAACAACACTATTGGAAATTGTTCCCAGTAATTTTTTCAGTTTTGATTTTGGCAAACCGGTAATAATAATTATTGGAGTAATGTCTATTTTCCTAATTTCAGTTATCGCCTCCAGACCTGAGACTTTGCCGCCCAGCTTAAGATCAGTGATAATCAAATCGGGTTTTCTCAAATTAAACTGAGAAATCAAGTCCTCCCCTGCAGAAACAATTGTAATAACTGAGTAATTATTCCGCTGCAGCAGCATTTTCAGATCTAAGGATACAATGATTTCGTCCTCAGCAATGAGAATTTTTCTCTCTGCCATCTATTCTTTCAAATAATTGATTATAAAAGACAGATTTATCCCCAAAACCAAGAATTGCACACGGAATCATAAATAAAATAAAAATAGGAAGCAATATTCCGGAAAGCTTTTTTTCTCCTTTCTCCCCTTAAAAATAAATATAAATCACAATTTATTTTTTTGGATAGATAATGAATAATTAATTTATAAATTAGTGCCCCCGATGGGATTCGAACCCACATAAAGTTTACTAACCCGTGCTCTTGGTTTTGGGTTTTTAGTAATCCTTTGCTTTGCCGGTTAAGCTACGAGGACATAAAAAGTTAATTAAATAAGCAAAGCATTAATGTGAGAACTTCCGGGTGCATGATATATGTCCCCAAATAACCTGATATGCATCTCTTTATAAGGAAGATTAGTGACCAGGGACAAAAAAAGATACGCTTTTTCAATAACAAAGCCGGCAACCTGTTCAAAGTAGTCTTCCAATTAATATTCATTTTCTTAGACGAAAAAGGTATTTTTTCAAAAGAAATCCAGGTAGTTAAACTATCGAGTTACTCTCAGTTGATCCTCTTGAATATAGATTAAATAATAGTTTGATTTCATAGTATCTACGAATCCGGATTGTTTCAATTTTTCTAATAATTTAAATTTGCACAAATTTATTATTGAGGTTAGTTAACATGAAAAAAATATTTGTAATTCTATCTTTTAGTTTTTTAGTCTTGCTTTTATCTGGTGAAAGTATAATTAAAACAAACTTTATTGAAAACAAGCTGACAATTTGTATCCTAGGCGGAACTCCATCAACAGCTCATATTGTTAATCAATTACCGCATGAAATTTTAGAAAGGTATAATATTATTTCTTTCAATCGACCAGGTTTTGGAGGAACACCGAATTCAGTAATGAACAAGCAAAGATTATTTGCATTAGCTAAAAAAGCCGGGTTGAAGGAAAATGACTTCGGAATTATTGGTATTAGCGGCGGCGGACCTTTAGCTATTCTTATTGCAGATAAATTTAATTTATCTCATTGCGGAATAATCAGCGGAATGGTGTCGGAAGAAGCATATTTTCCTTATGCCGATTCAACATTTACAAAACCATTAATGCAGAGTGTTTTGCTTGGATTTGATTCATTTAAAACAAAAACCGAAACATTTCCAAATGTCCAAGAAATTATTAAACAAGCTGAAAGCCCAAAAAATTTAGCTATAAGAGGTTGTTTCGATGAACTTAATTTCATTTTATCACCCTGTCTGTTTTCCAAAAAAGATTTCAATGTAAATCTTATTTGGTGGCATGGAGAAAAAGATCGAAATGTTGCTTTAGCAAGTGTAAAATTATTTTTAAGAGATTTTAAAAATTCCGAATTAAATATTATTCCAAATGGAAGTCATGCAATTGACGCTCGGATATACATAGATAAGCTAATTCAAAGTTGGAAAAATAATTTAAACTAATTTATATTTAATTATTTTCCTCTTAATGCAAAAGGAGCTCATTTTAAATACCGGGAACATAACTGCAACGGTTTATCCTAAAACTTTAGTCGATATTTAGTATCGAGCAAGTAAAATTAAACTTGAGAGGTTTATATCAACCAGGCATTCTCAAATATTTTCTTTTTTAATTTACAATGCCTAACTTTAAATTCATTCAAATAAAATCAAGTAAAATAGGAGAACTTATGGCACAAGGCAAATTTCAAATCTATAAAGACAAATCCGGTAAATTTCGTTTCCGTCTATTAGCGGGAAACTTACAACCGGTACTTTCTAGTGAAGGCTATAATACGAAAGCAGCCTGTAAAAACGGAATAACTTCTGTGAAGAAGAATGCTGCGAATAAAGATCGTTATGTTGTGAACAAAGCTAAGAATGGAAAGGTTTATTTTAGTCTTACAGGAGCAAATAAAGCAGTCATTGGAAACAGTCAGATGTATAAAACACGGGACACTTTAAGAAAAGGGAGAGACTCTGTTATAAAAAATGCTAAGTCTCCTGTCGAAGAGGTATGATTTCAGGGAGCATAATGCTCCCCTTTATTTCTAACAGATCTATATTTATAATTTTAAGTGCATTTACATTCACCGAATGCATAAGTGTGAGCGAAAGATTAGGAGGATGGAAAGGGAGAGTTAGACTTTAACCATTTTTATATTAGAAACAGTTAACATAATCTCTTTTTTTTGATTTTATTTTTCGAAATGAAACTAGCAAAACCTTTTCTTAAATGGGCTGGAGGCAAAACTCAATTATTAACTGATATCGATAATAACCTTCCACCTGAAATTAAATCGAATGGTATAAAAAATTATTATGAGCCATTCTTAGGAAGTGCTGCAGTATTTTTATTTTTAAAGCAGAAATATAATATAGAAAATGCTTACTTATCTGATATCAGCTCTAATCTGATTTCAACATTTAAAATAGTTCGTAGTGAAACTAACAGCCTAATTAAAGAATTGAAATTTCTTGATAGTGAATTTAAATTAAAGAATTTAGGAGAAAGGAAGGTCTATTACAATAACAAAAGAGAAGAGTTTAATGCATTATTATTATCCGGTAATCAGAAGAATAAACAAAAGTTAGTAAGAAAAGCATCCTTAACCATTTTCCTAAACAAAACCTGTTTCAATGGATTGTACCGGGTTAATAAATCAGGTCAATTTAATGTACCATTTGGAAGGTATGAAAATCCTAAAATTATAGATGAAGAAAATTTACTTTTAGTTTCTCAATTACTGAGAAATGTCGTTTTAGAAGTTAGAGATTTTAAATCACTGCCTAAAATAGTTAAGAAGAATTCTTTTATATATTATGATCCTCCCTATTCCCCTCTCAACAAAACTTCAAATTTTACATCATACAGTGAATTTGAATTTTCATTGAAAGAACAAGAAGAATTAGCAAAGGTATATGTTTTATTAGATAAAAAAGGGACAAAACAATTACTGAGCAATGCCGATTTGAAAAGCCACAACTCTAAAAATGATTTCCATGATAATTTATATTACAAATTTACCATCAAGAGAATATTGGCAAGCAGAGTAATAAATAGTAAGTCGGCTAATCGCGGAAAAATATCTGAGTTACTGGTTAGTAATTACTAATTAAATTATTCACAATTATTTTATCAAGAAAAATTTTATAAATAAAACTCAAGGAAAATGCACTTCAAATCGAAGGTTAATTTTTGAAAAGACGGTCCAGTGTATATTCGAATCAAAAAATTTTGAGTTCATTAAATAGTCTGCCTGGATTAAAAGTCCATCACTCTATGTAAAGAATTATTATTAATGCAACTGTAACAATTTTCTAAATGTTTTCAAGTTTTTCAAAATTAGTTTTCTTTCATATCAATAGCTTCAATTTTTAAGTATTTATTAACGCAGCCTGTAATCAGAAAGACGATTTTTCTTTTATTATTTTAAATGTTTACTTAATATTACAATGATTTTATTTTTATAAAATTAGGGGTTAATAATATGAAAGTGGGTTTTATTGATATAATTCTTTTTGTATTATTTTTTCAAATTTTATCTCTTACACCATTTCTTCTCTTTAATAAACAGAAAAAAGGGCTTTCAAACAAGATTCTTGCTTTGTTTTTGTTCACCAAGGCTTTATGCATCTCCAACTTTATAAGTTTTAGATTGTTTCCGTATACTCTTGAATATTTTCCACATGCTTTTTGGTTTGGAAGTTCTTTTACAGTTTTATGGGGGCCCGGTGTTTATTTTTATACCCGCTCGCTGGTAAATATCGATTTCAAATTCAAAAAAAAAGATTTCGTTCATCTAATACCATTTGCTGCCCACTTTATTTATCTGCTTTTTGCTTTTCATTTGTACAATGCAGAAACCAAACGACATTTGATACTAGATCAAGCAGTGTTCTCACCAATTGCTGTCCAAATAATTACGGGCTTAATTCATCTGATTATTTTTTCCTACCTTATTGCATCACTGCTGGTTATATTAAAGTATCGCTCTAATATTAAAAATTCTTTTTCATCAATAAAAGAAATAAATCTTTCCTGGATGATTTTTGTACTTGCCGGTTTTTCTATAAAATGGAGTGCGGATGTGTGGATGTATTTTAACGGGATTTCCGGATTGTCCCAGGAAATCCCTCTCATAGTATCCAGGCTTTTACTGTTTTTATTTATAAATATTGTAATTTATAAGGGATTAAAGCAGCCGGAAATTTTTTCGGGAATTATTGAAGCCAAACCCGTTAAGAGGCCCTTTCTATCAAAATCTCTTGAAGAAAAATATTTACAAAAACTCTCCTCTTTTATGGAAGAAAAGAAGCCATTCCTTAATCCTGATGTTACTTTAATGGATATTGCCGAACAAGTTAAAATACCATACCGTTCACTTTCCGAAGTCATCAATAACAGTCTGAATAAAAATTTTTATGATTTTATAAACAATTACAGGATCAATGAATCTAAAAAGCTGCTAATAGAAAAATCCAACAGATTCAAAACCATACTTGAGGTGCTTTATGAAGTTGGTTATAACAGTAAGTCATCCTTTAACAACGCTTTTAAAAAAGATACTGGTATGACTCCAACAGAATTTAAACGTGTTTATGGCAGTTAAATAAAAAAGAAGTATTTATAAAAGCAGTCTGCTTGTTTCAAGCCGACTAAACCTAACCATTATATTATTATTCGCTCCGTAATCTTAACATAAAATATTCGTTGGAGGAATAAATGAATATAATAATTAGATCTCTTTTAACGTTTCTAACATTACTCATTTTCTCAAACCTTTCTTTTAGCGGCGATGTAGTCTCCTGGAAATTCAGAACCTCTGGTATTATTTATTCAACACCATTAATTATTAATGATATAGTATATATCGGAAGCGCCGACAGTTCATTTTATGCTATAAATATTAGTGACGGTTCTAAAATATGGAGTTATAAATCAGGAAATCAGATTTTTTCATCGGCAGCTTATTCAAATAATATAATCTGTTTTGAAAGCGGAAATGTATTGTATGGCTTAAATACCGATGGTTCTGAAAAATGGAAGGTGACAATTGCCGAAGGTTCAGTTACGAACCATTATGATGATTGGGATTACTTCCATTCATCACCTGTAATTAGCGATAGTGTGGCTTATGCCGGAAGCCAAAGGGGACAGTTAATAGGAGTAAATATATTCTCAGGCAAGGAAGTTTTGAGAATTAATACGGGTGATAATGGGATCGGTATCCGGGTAAAACCTGCGGTTCATGATAAAAAAATATATTTTGGCGAATGCAGCGGAAAATTTTATTGCTACAATATCGATACTGGAGAAAAAGTCTGGGAATACAACACAAACCCTGAAAAATTGTGGCAGGACCCGGCAATCTTAACTAATCCTGTTATTAAAGACGGGATAGTATATTTTGGAGGCCGCCATTGTCACTTATATGGTCTGGATGTTTTAACCGGCAAAAAAATATGGTGGTATTCAGATCCTAACAACATGTGGATTTTGGGAGGACCAGCAATATCAGATTCACTATTATATATTGGAAGTTCAAATCAAAAAATAGTGCATTCCTTCAATCTCGGTTTGAAGAAACTTTTATGGAAAAAGAACTTTGACGGTAGAATATTCGGGACTCCATTTGCAGACAGTGAAAATATATTTTTCGGTACAGGAATGGAAATAAATGACAAAATTGGTTCAATATATGCTATAAATAAAATATCTGGTGAATTAGTAAACCGCTTCTTTATTGGCGCACAAGTTCACTCCTCACCTGTAATAAATGGGAATAAAATAATATTCGGCTGTAAAGACGGCTATGTATATGCTTTGGATAAGGAAAAAATGCTTAACTGTGAGCACCCGGAATCCGGTTTTTCCGAAGAAGGTGAAATTAATTTAGGCGAACTTAAACAAGATACTACAATAAAAATAAGTGTTACCAATTCCAGCAATGTAGCTGATTCAGTATCTTTTACTCTTTACGGTTCCCGCATCGCCGGATCTATATTAAATCTTGATTCACGAGAGCTTAATTTACCCCCGCATAGTCAATCTAATATATTACTTACAATTAAGGCATCTTTACTAAATGCAAATAATTATTTAATTAATTTAAGTATGATCAGACATTTCTATATAAATCCGGCCGCTCAAGTGGTAATTAAAAAGATTAATTTTACAGTACCTAAGATTACTTCAATTTCCGGATCCGGGAATTCCTTCAGTTTTTTTTTAAGTCAGAATTTTCCAAATCCGTTTAATCCGTCAACCAAAATTAAATACTCGGTAGGTAAAGCAGGTGGAGTTGAAATTAAGGTTTTTAATCTTATTGGGAAAGAAATGGCAACCCTTGTCAGCGGATATAAAAATGCAGGCAATTATGAGGTAATTTTTAGTGCGGAAAAATTTCCAAGCGGGATTTATTATTACAGATTAACAGCAGGAGACTTTGTTTCAGTAAAAAAACTGGCAGTTATCAAATAAATTTAGCTGGAACCTTCGAGGTCAGTATTTCAAACAATTTGTTAGCCTCGAAGGGTTCTAATAAATTTTCTTGTCTTTATTAAAAATTAAAATTAAGTTTAATCAGCTTAAGTTTTTTCGGGGAGGAAATGTTCATATGGAATCACCAGAAAATCAGGAGAAAATCATAGAGTTATTTAAACAGGGGCCTTGTATTCTTGATGATGCTTTAACCGGTTTAAGCGACTTTGAGTTAGATTACATGCCATCAAACGGCGGTTGGACTATACGTCAAATTATTCATCATATTGCTGATGGAGATGATCTATGGAAAACCTGCATCAAGATTGCATTGGGTAATGAACAAGCTGAATTCACTCTTAAGTGGTATTCTGCTCTCTCACAGACAGAGTGGGCAATACGGTGGAGGTATGAAAGCCGGTCAATTGGTGAATCGTTAGCCCTTCTCAAAGCTAATAGGGATCATCTATTACAATTGCTGGAATATGTACCTGACGGGTGGACCAAGACTGTACAATTTCGAGAGCCCAATGGAGAAGTTGAAGTAGTACCAGTGGGTGCTGTTTTTCAAATGCAGGCAGATCATGTAGTTCATCATGTTAAACGGATCTTAGAAATTCGTCAGGAGATTTCCAGTAAATAATATGGATAAATAAACAGAAAATACTTCTATTATCTTTAAAAGAAATCGAAATATTTATTCCATATAATGTTACAACATATAGTTCAGCCGTCAATTGGTTCAGTACCAAGCTGCTCAAGTCGTTTAAGGCCATCCTTCATGGCTTTGAGGGCTTCAGGCGAATGCCCCTGCCAATCCTTGATTTCATCTATAACCTGTATAGGTTCACGGGTACGGAATGACTTAGTTGGATTACCCCGAAACTTCTTATTTGTCAGGTTGGGATCATCTTCTATGGGACCGGTCGGTTCCACGATGTAAATTCTTCCGGGACCTTCACCAATGGCTAACTCAGCTCCCCATGTTGCCGCATCCAAAGTTCGGCTCAGATAAACAAAGGTTGTTTTCCTAACCTTATTTCCGAAGTTAGGAGTAAAGCCAGGTTTAATCAGGTCTCCTGGTTTTAGGTTAGCACGGGTGCCATGGTATAGGAACCACTCCGTAACCTCACCTATAACCCGCAGCGGTTCGCGAGAACAATATGACATCGACGGATGGCCCGGAGACTTATGGTCGGATACATCTTCAATCTGACCGATTAGTTCTACTATGTAGACTCTGCCGGGATCTTTTCCGGTCGCGATTTCCGCTTCCCAAACGGCACCATCTAGATTGGGAGTCAGATAGACATAGTCTGCCATGTTATCATGTTCACTCATACCGGGCTTTATCAAGTCTCCTGGTTTCATGGCAGAACGTGTGCCATGGTAGAACCGCTTTGTCCGTATATCAGCGGTTGTATCAATAATGTCTTTGTTCATAAGTGATTTTAAAATACTTAAAATAAATTCTTTTTACTTTCATCTATTTTATTATCTAATTACTAACGAACATAAAGAATGTCCGAATTTACTTTCTTTTGACAGTTCTTCTTATCAGTTATTAATAAGCAATATTTTATTTTCCAGAAAGAATTCTGCTTGAATATCAAATATGGTTGGATGCAGCTAATATTTCTTTGGACAATGAATCAAAATTTCCCCTGAAAAAATTTCCACAAAATGAAGCACTAATTTATTTTGCCAAAGGTATCATTCTAAAAACAAGACAATTGTTCACATCTTATGATAAGAAAAAATCTTTAGATGTAATGACGCCTGCTGCAAATCTTGAAGATGCCACCGAAAAGAGAAAAGAATAAATAATGGAACTAAATCCTTAATTATGATTATTTCCCGTATTTGTAGCTACCAACTTATTTTGATGACTGTTTCAATTTATAATTTATTATTAATTTTTCAAGAAACGTTCTTCATCCGGTTTATCGGCAAATAGGGATTCTCCTTTCACTATCCACGATATACCGAATGCCAGCAGCATAATAGTCTCAAAGACTAATGTCCAGGCTGTTGTTAAAAGCTCATCACCTAGAATTATACTAAGTACAGCAAGTGTTAATAATGATACAAGGATAACAACACCGCACGCACGGTAAATGATATTACGAATCTTTTTTCTCTTTGTCCAATTTTCTTTATCGCCCAAAGTGAAAAGAAAATACGAAATGATCCCAAGAAGGGTGAAAAAGAGAGCGCTCGAACCGTAGTGAAGATAGCCTTCAAGTGGGTGAGCTAACTGAAACAAACCGACGGCGGAAGACGGCTCAACACGTGATTCACACGGAAAGATCGCGACCCCCAGTCCGGCGATGCCGCTAATGATCGCTGCAAGCCTGTCCCGTAATTCGTATCCTTTGTAAGTTATCAGAAAAAGTGAAATACCAACAAGCAAACCAGTCAGGATATCTCGCATGTTCGAATAATAGTAGGCGCTTATCGAGTCCAGAACGGGTTTATTTTGAATTAAGCTGCCTCCTAATATACAAGCAAACGGGAGTAACATTCCAAGGATCCCAATCAATTTACGAAGTGTCAGATATGAAACAATTAAACTGTCGTTCTTATTTTTTAGCATAATGTTTTCCTTCCAACGGTTTGGAATAAAAGGTATTAGAGTCTTTCATTCTTAGATTTCCCTTTGAAATAACGTATTATTTTCTTAAATCTCAATTAATTCCTGAATCGTCTCGATGGGAGTACAACCGAAAGAAAAGGATTGGTTAGTTCCGGGGAGGGAGAATTAGATCAGAAAAATATTTCATTATTTTAGAATCTGTTCAACCAGTTCCATATCGTCATTAAGGAACCTCTGCATAGCTATTTGGAAAAACTAACCTACCTTGCATATCTCTTATTATAGCTAATTTGAATACTAGGTGTGCGGAATTTTATTTTTTTATATAGGCATTTAATCCAACCACCACAGGCTTGCCCTCGATTACACAATCTGTAACCACGTTCCCGTGTGTAGTAGCTACTACCAATGTTTTTCCCGATGCACTGGCTGTCGGTTCTTGCAATTCAATGCTAATAATAAGTTTTCCGTTTTCTATTTTTACTTCCATTTTATTTTCCTATTAAATAATGGTTATAATCAAAAATTCCTAAAAAATATATAATTGAAGATATTTATGTTGCCAACTAAGATCAAATATATATTTTTATAGTTATCCTGCTAGCTGTGAAATATTTGATGTTCAAAGATCATGCATCACAAGAACAGTTCACAAGAACAGTTCACAAGAAATTTATCAAATCACATCAGCTGAACCTGTCTGCGATACTCTTTTTTGTTCAATTTTTATTGCACACGACCAAATAAATTTTTTACTTATAAAATTCCAATGAAGATATATAGTGAGAGAGTCAATAAGATCGTTTAAATCATAGGCTATATACTTTAATTTTTCCGGTTTGAACCAGAGCTTTATATTTTCTTTTGATGATATATTCCATTCTTGAATAACATTATTTCGTTCGGTTTAAATTCTGCCGATTTTTCTCTGTCAGCTTATTAAAGCGTTCACTAACACAACACACAACTATCTAAATAATAATTTTCCAAATTATATTTTGGGCAGATAGATAAATCTTGCAATAAGAAATTGCATTAAAATAAACTATATTAAGATTTTTTAAAAAATTTGGTTAATAATATTAATTAGTTTATATTTGTGTGTACTTAAATATATTTAGAGGTTGAATAATGAACGAAAATATAACACCCGAAGAAAGTCTCATATTAATTACAAAAACAATAGAAGAGACTAAACAAAGATTTAAAGAAAATGGTCACATAATTATTTTATGGGGAGTATTGACCTTTATTGTATTTGGCAGCCAGTATCTTTTTTCAGTACTGGGATGGTACAAGAAATTTGATATAATATGGACAACGGCTTTATTTCCGCTTGGGGCGATCTATACATTTATATACATTAAGAAAAATTTATATAAGAAAAATCTGCCCAAAACTCTTCTTACAAGAGTAATTGGAACAATGGGGTGGGCAATGGGCGCTAATCTTATGATTTTGGGGTTACTTTTCGGGAAGCAACTTGGTGATGCCATGGCACCGGTATTTATAATTCTACTTGCTTTATCTATGATTGTTACGGGAGCATCCATTAAATTCAAGCCGCTATTTATCGGAGGTATCTTAATGAATTTAATCGGACTTAGTACTTTCTATTTTTCTAGGGATTATCATGGTTTTAGCATGATGTTAGGAGCGTTAGTAGGATTGATAATACCGGGTATATTGCTCAATAAGGCGAACAGGAAAGAAAATGTATAAAGAACTCGACCCCATATTACATTCGCAGCTTCGGTTATCAATAGTTTCTATTTTAATGACTGTAGAAGAAGCCGAATTTACCTTTATTAAAGAAACGACCGGGGCCGCGGCGGGCAATATAAGTATACAAATAAAAAAATTGCAGGAAGCCGGTTATATCAAAGTGAAAAAATCTTTTAAAGATAATTATCCGAATACTACTGTATCAATAACTAGTAAAGGGATAAAAGCATTTGAAGAATATGTGAATGATCTTAAAAAATATATAAATCCCAAATAATTTTTTTGCCATTTTGGTTAATTATATTAACTACTTAATAGGATAAAACATGAAAACAGCACTATTTATTTTAATGGTTACTATGCTTGCGGGATTGAGTCTTGCCCAAAGCAAATCACAAAAATCTAATGAGCAGAATCTAAAAAACAAATTTCAAGGCGAGGAAGCGGTATTAGATTTCTACCGCCACTATAGTAAATTTACAGATCCCGGTGAATATGTTAATTTGTATAAAGACCTCCCTTCTTCTCTGTTAGAACTTTGCAAGATCATTAGATCACAATATAATAATCCTTATGGGTCTGCTGAGGGTGAAGGTCAACTTCCAAAAGAAAGAGTAAATGAGGTAATGAAGTACCCGACTGTTAAATCAGCATTGGAAGGACTCCTATCCTTTGATTCATCCGGTTTAGTGCAGAACCGGAAACCTGAAAATCGATTAGGACTAATATGCCGGGATAATGCAATCTTACTTGCGTCCATACTTAAATATCGCGGTATTCCGGCTAGAGTACGATATGGATTTGCTCCTTATTTAATGCCCGGCTTACACGCAAATCACGTGATTTGTGAAGTATGGAATAAAAATGAAAATCGATGGATGCTTGTAGATCCAAGCACAGATAAGGTTGATTTTAGTAGGGAGCAATTCGATTTCAGTAATGATGTATGGCTTAAAATGCAGAAGAAAGAAATTGCTCCGAATTTATATGGAGTTCCGGGAAGATATACTGGTATTATCCCGATATCAATGGTAGTATGCGGTGATATGTCATCGGTATTGGGAACAGAATATCCAGCTTTTCAATACCCGGCTTTGTTAGATGATATTTTTCAAAACAACAATCAACTAACTTCAAAACAAACTGAAACGTTGAACAGTATCAGTGAAGCAATGAAATCTCTGGATTTTAGCCACCTAATGAAATTGCGTGTAATTTATAACGATACTCCTGAAATTCAATTTACGAGACAATTTGGAGGTAATACAGACAATGATGAAAATAACGTCGGCGGCAAAAATGTTTCAACAAATAGAAGCAAAGTTGGAACAGAAGATACACAAGGAGGCAAATCTGAAACAGCTATAAAGCAAGTCTCAAAAAATGCTTTTAAAAAGGGTAGCATTTCGGTTTTAGATTTCTACCGTCAATACAGCTCATTTACCGATCCGGGAGAATATGAATATATGTATAAAGATTTACCCGAATCTTTACCGGAACTTTGCAGTATAGTCAAATCCCAGTTTATTCATGTGTATGAAGAATTACCTCAATATAATGATCAAATTCCCAAAGAGAGATGGAATGAGTCACTTACAATGTATCCAACAGTCCAATCGATTTTGAAAGCTCTTCTATCTTATGATTCCAGGGGTTTGGTAAAAGATCGGAAAGTAGAAAATCGATTAGTACTGGCCTGCAGGGAATATGCAATTTTGCTGGCATCAATACTTAAATACATGGATATTCCGGCAAGAGTCCGTTGCGGATTTGCTACGTATTTAAATCCCGGTTCCTATACCAGTCATATAATCTGCGAAGTATGGAATAAAGATGAAAATCGTTGGATGCTTGTGGATCCAGGTAAGGATATGGTTGATTTCAGTCGGGAACAGTTTGAACTCGGTAATGACACCTGGTTAAAAATGCAAAATAATGAAATAGAACTAAAATTGTATAGTATGATGGGTCAACCCGGAATGGTTATTATAACTATAGCATTATGCCATGATTTAGCATCAATATTGGGTAGCGAATATCTTATTTATCAGCATTCACCAATATTGGTTTCTGCTTTCCAACAAAAATTAACTGAAAAAGAAATGGAAATGCTTAACAGGGTAAGTGAATTAATGAAGTTAATTGATGCTGATAACCTTTCTAAATTAATGGAGATTTACAATAATAATACTCAAATTCAATTTACAAGCAGAGTGGGAGGCAATCCACAGAATGATGAAAATAACAGCAGCGGCAAAAAGGATACAAAAAATAATTCCGATATTGAATTTGTAGATATTCCAGGAGGAACGTTCATGATGGGAAGTCCGGTTACACAGCCGGGAAGAAAGGATGATGAAATTCAACACAAAGTTACATTGAGCGCTTTTAAAATGAGCAAATACTGTGTAACCTTTGAACAATACGATTCATTTTGTGATGCAACAGGAAGGAAAAAACCATGGGGATTTAAACGCGGTAATATGCCTGTATCCCAAATAAACTGGTATGATGCACAGGCATTTGCAGAATGGATGGGATGCAGATTACCTACAGAAGCTGAATGGGAATATGCAGCCCGTGCAAATACTACTACTCCTTTTTATACCGGCGATAACCTTACATCTGCTCAGGCATATTTTAATATCAAATCAGGAATGGAAGCCATGCCTGTTGGAAGTTTTCCTCCTAATGCTTTTGGATTATATGATATGCACGGTAATATTGGTCAATTGTGCAGCGATTGGTATGGTGAATACGACTTAAAGGAAACGTTAGATCCCAAGGGACCGGAAACCGGAGGACAAAAAGTTATGCGCGGCGGCGGGTTTTGGGTATCGGCACAGGAATGTCGTTCAGCTAATCGTGTTCCGGTTCCAGCGGTAAACAGAGGCGCCGGTATTAGTTTTAGAATTGTAAAATCTGATTAAAAGGTACCAAAGGAAAATCAATTTGAATATTTGGCAGTATTAAATAGGGTGTTTTTATAATTCAGAATTATATGGCATTAAAAATAAATGGATAGTTATGGTTAAAGAATTTTTATTAAAAAGAAAAGATAATGAACCTCCATTTGTAATTTCAAAAATGGGAATGAGTTCTCAACATATAGGTATTCCAACAAATGAACACAAACCAAATGAAAAATATTTGGAACAATATAAGTTTTTTTGTTCCCGGTGTACAAAATAATTATCATTCAGTTAATGAAATATAAGAACATTAAAAGCATTATTGATTATTTTAGCAAACCGTATGATCTGATTCCTGAAATATTCAACTGGATAAAAGAAAAGGTAAAATATAAATATTCAAAATTATCCGAAGCTGAAGTATTGTAAATATTCAAAATCAATATTTATCCGAAAATAAAATTTATCTCGATTCTGGATTAGCATTATACAAAATTGCTGATTGCTTAAAATCCGGCCGAAAATATTATCTCAATTATCAACGAGTATTTCGATCAGAATTTCTTTGACTTAATTAATCATCTGAGAATAGAAGAAACAAAAAGGTTCCTTGTTGAATTTTTAGTAAAAAATTAAATCGGGAGAAAATTTACAGATCAATACTGAAAAACTAACTGTAAAAGAAAAAATCGGTATCTAATGAATAAAAATGTTATAATATCAAAAATCACTAAAAACGATTTTGATCAATCAAAAGAACTGATCAAAGATTATTTATCATGGATTGATATTGACTTGTCTTTTCAGCAAATCGAAGAAGAGCTTAATTCATTTCCCGAAAAATATGAGGAGCCAAAAGGATCCTTTTATGTGGCTAAAGATGGAAATAAAGTTGTTGGTTGTATTGGACTTAAAGAAAACCAAGATAATATATGTGAAATGAAAAGGCTTTATGTCAGCGATGAATATAAAGGATTTGGAATAGGTAAAGAATTAATTAAAACAATAATAGATGAAGCAAAGCGAAAAGGATACGAAAGGATGAGATTAGATACGTTACCTAAAATGAAGTCAGCCCAAAGATTATATAAAGGATTTGGATTTTACGAAATTGAACAATATTTAATAAATCCGATAAAAGGTGCCGTATTTATGGAAAAAATGTTAAACGAAGAATAACTAACTCAAAGCAAAACGTTTAATTTTGAGGCTTTTGTGTGGGCGCTCACGGATTCGAACCGCGGACCCTCTGCTTGTAAGGAATAATGACATCTCAATTTTCTTTCAATTTTAGCCTGTTTTCACAAGTTTTAACTGAATATTTTTTTTTGTGCCTAAAAGTGTGCCCATATTTGCACGCTCAGATATTTGACGTCCTATTCTCTGCAATTCCATTTCAGTATAATGCTCCAAAGTTGTTTTAATATTTTTATGTCTCGCTAGGGTTTTTACATCAAAAATACTAAACCCAGAATTTACCAATCTGCTTATATAGGTTTTTCTGAGTGTATGTAAAGTATAATGGTTAAATCCATTATCTTTTAAGAACCTACTAAAAAATTTAAGGGAATCTCCTCTTTTATAATCAAATACTTTTCCTTCCTTAACCGGAAATTCGGTCATGAAAAAATCAAATACTTCATCATAAATAGGTAATAGATCCATTCTTTCTTCATCTTTTGCGTTGGTAACTGCAACAAGTTTTTTCTTAAGATCAATATCCTTCCATTCTAATTTCACGAGTTCTGATCTTCTTAAACCAAGTGCTAATAATAAAAATATTACTTTATAATGTTTTCGATTTTTTTCTTTTAAATTATCTAATATCAGTAACATTTCTTTTTCAGGAACTGTTACAATTTTCTTGGGTCTCATCTTCCTTTTGGGAATCGGATTATAATTTATATATCGAGCATTCAAGAAATAATCAAACATCATTTTTAATTTACTGAAATAACTCGCAATAGTATTTTTAGAACATCCTTTCGCCAACAAATTCGTTTCGACACTCTCAATCATTTCTATAGTAATTGATCCAATAGGTCCGGCTGCAGCCAAACTTTTATACGGCGAAATAACAGCTCTTTGCAAACGAGAATGGCTATTGCTGGGCCAGCAATAAATATTTTGCAGACCTTTATAAATGTGAGAAAAGATCTATAAGCAGATGGATTAACACTCTTATTGAGAAAGGATATCTTAAAATGACAATTGAAAAAGGAAGCATCAGAAAGCTTTTTCTGACTGACCAAAATATTAGACGGTGGACAAAATTGTCTACCCTATCTATTAATAATACAATTAAATAATAAATTAATTATCGGAGAAGAAAAATTTCCTTCAAATCTCTTTAGTCTGGAAGAAAAAATTATCAATGAATTGTTTATTAAAACATGGGGCAGAAATCCTGCCGGAAAAGAAATTCCTAACATAATTGACCTGGTAAAAATATAGCTGGGAAGCTGTTGAATATGCGTTTAACCAGGCATGGCAATCCGGGCCCAAAGCAATGAATTACCGTTACATTAAAAAGGCTGCCGAAAGCAGATTTGAATTTATTAACCGCGAAAAGATAAAAGCTGCAGACAGAAAATCTGTTGAAAAAAATATCAAGGAGGCTGAGAGCATCAAAAAAAATCTTGCATCTGCAGAGAAAATGGGGGTTGAAGAAGGCTGGTTGACAAATATCTTCAAAATAAAAAATGAAGACAATAATAAAATTCAAAAACCGGATGATAAAATTGAAAGAGAAAAAGAATTCCAAAATGCATTAAATGAAGAATTAAAAAGCAGAAAGGGATGACCATTTTGAAATTTTCCGAAAGCAATGAAATCAATGAACACAATAACAGTTTAAATTATCGGCAGCCGGCAGCCCTAAAAAACAATTTGAGAAAGAGTGCTGCAAAGGATATCTTTAGCTTTGCGTCTATGAGGAACCGGATTTGTAAAGAGCTGCAGCAGCTCCAAAATTTTGGTTTTAAGGTCTTTAGTTTCAATAAAAAGGATCGCCTTTCTTTCGGCCTGAAATATTTTGTAAATCATATTATTGTGTCAAAGAAATATCTGATTTTTATTGAAGTTAATCCGGGTAAAGAATTTCCTTCGGATGATAAAAAGAGCTGCAGCTTTTTTTATCTCATCTAAGTGCTTTGAACAAATCACTACACTTCCGGGTTATCAGGAATATTAAAGATTGCAAAAGCCTTATGGAACTTTTAATCAACAAAAAATTATAGGGGTGAAAATGGGAAAGCTTGAGAACTATAACCAGCTGCTCAACTGCCTGATGTATGGAAAGAATAATGCAGTAAGTGCAAAACATTTAGCAGGTAATTTCGAAGTGACGAACCTGCTCGAATTTAAACGTAAAGTGAGATCACTTGCACATTCTGCCCGTTCTAATGGCCATTGGATTATCGGGAACAGCAGAGGATACTATGTAGCATTACATCGTGCCGAATGGGAATCATATAAGAAGCAGAGACTTATAGCAATAAACAATGAATTAAAAGCTATCGCAAACTGCGATAATATTTCTTTTGCAGATTTAATAAAGACTGTCTATGGTATAACACCCACAGATAAAAATTATGAATTATTTTGAAAAAATATATTTTGTTTTTACAATTGTAAAAATCGGATTTTTATATACTTAATTCTAAACCCCCAATAAAAATCAGGAGCGAGAAGAAAATGTACAGTGATTTCCAGGAACTATATTCAGACCCCATACACGAAAAACTGTTTCCGTTTTACCGGAATCTTGAATCAGCAGTAGAATTTCTTACTGGTGCTTCAGAAAGCTGTAAACCTTTATATATAGGTGATGTTGAAAAGGCTTTTGCAGCCCTTACAGCTGCTAAGCTGGTTATAAATAACCTAGGGGACCAAAGGGATAATTAATCTTTCCTTTTCATCCCGGATTACGTCGAAGAACCGGGAATTATTTTAGTGTACTAAATATTTACTTTTCAATTTATGGATTGTTAAACCAGCCTGCGTCAGAAAGGTATGCAATTTTGTAAACCTAAGATAAAATTGCAGCTGAATAAGTATGCTTTTTTTTGAAATTAAATTAGCTTTCATTTTTAACCTGGTAAAATCCACCAAAAACCAGGCTCAATAGTATAAGACTTATTAACCAATTTTCCCATAAAAAAACTTAAAAAATATATACTATACAAATTTGGCTGAAAAATCAGGGTTCACCCGAACTTTGAGAAAGTTCGGGTGAACTTCTTAAAAGTTCGGGCGAACTGAACAATATAGAGAAAGAGAGAAAGAAAGAGAGATTAGGAGAGTAATGTGGATATGTGGATAACTTTTTTTGGCAGCAAAATGAAATGAAAGGAGCAAGCAAAAAAAACAATCAAAAAAGAAAGTGTACAAAGAAAGAAGAGTTGTATCTGCCGGGTACCCGGCTGATTGAAATAATTTGTGGAGATTAAAGTAAAAAAAATACCCGCTTCACAATGTAAAGCGGGTACTCTTGTTCAACTAAGTCCTCTAATTAACTATCCCTTTCTTTGGCAATTAAGGAATGTCAATTGAAGGGACTGAAATATAGATACATCGGTTGAGAATTTCAAATTTATAAATTGATTATTTTTTATTTTAAAATAAAATTTTAATGCGAACTATTTACTATTCTAGATATAGCGTCCATTTCACATCCGTGGATTTAACAAATTCAGCATTAATTTTTAATAAGCATTTGGGAGAAATGTATAAATTTATGTTCTGCTTTGATAAGATGTTTCGATCTGAAAGCATCTCATCTATTTTTTTGATGACTGATTCTAATAGCTTCCGTTTCTGAGCGGGCATTAACATTGATCCATTCCCATTTTTCATTAAGCTCTTCTGAAACATTGATATAAACTTTTTCAATAAAAGTTTTACAGGCTTCTATGTTTTTATATAAAGATTTAATATCGAGGTTTGATAATTGAAATCTAATTAAATAATTAAAGACTTTATTCGTTCCAGCTAAACAAACTTTAAACTTTGCTTTATACAAACCGGCTTTCTATATAAAAGAATTTTACATAATCTATTATATTATTATAACTAGACATAGATTTTAATTCAGTTAAGTCTTTTCTACTATTTTTTAGATTTAAAGAATCCTCATTTATAATTTTAACAGGTCTATCTGTCTCTTCCTTAAAAATTTTAGGGTTTCTCCCCTTACCCCTAAACTAAACCATATTAAGCTGCTCACTTCCGCTTTTACTTTGGGAGTGAACAACCTTATTTTCGCTAGGCTTAAAATTAAGTCGATTCATGCCCCTGTAATCGGCTATAATAACAATCGCTGATTCACTCCCTGGTTTTGTAGGAGTGCCCCTGCTCAGAGCCGCTTGTAAAAGCAAGGAGCAGACTTCCCCATCCTGCTTCTCAACTCTGCTGATTTTTATGATAGCAGAGGCACTCTGGTATTATTGAGGTGAATAAATCTTTTCAAAAATAAAATTGTATAATAATGGCGTAAGGTTGGTGTGTAAAATCGAAATAAATATTTAATTTAATTAGTAAAGATTTATCTTTTTTTTGTTATTTTTATCAACGGTCAATATTCTAATATATAATCTGGCATGACAAGAATTCAATCCAGGTAATTTATTTTTATATCTAAATTCTAATTATTATATATGAATACACAGGACATTATTACAGAAACAGTAAATGATGTTTTTATTGTAATAATTAATTTAAAAAGAGCTACACTTGAAGAGGCAGGAATAATAAACAAAATATTATTGATGGCTATCGGTAATGGCTGGAAAAAGTTACTGATTGAAATGTATGATGTCGAATACATCGATTCGACTTTTATTGGTACTCTTGTCCTTAATTTGAAAAAAATTAAGGAATTAAATGGAAAGTTCGGACTCGTAGGATTGCAAAGTTCTCTTAATAATATGATTCAACAAATAAATCTTGATAAAACTTTTGAGATATTTAAATCCAGGACTGACGCAATTAAAAATATTTAGTATTCCAGGCATAGCAATTTATAATTTCATCACTTTTGTTTTCTGAGAATGTTTACTGCTTTTATATAATCTTCATGATAATTCTCCGCCAAATATTCTATCAAATTAACAATCACCAATGCCCGTTTTTCTTTAAGTGTGCTGTCTGAAAATGTTTTTCCTGAAATTCCGTATGTGGTTCTTTCTTTTATGGTAATTTCAAGTTCAATTACCCTGTTTTCTTCAGTCATAAATATTTTTCCCAAAAATTTTAATCCCAATATAGACATTTTAGAATTAATAGTGTACATTTGAGCACTATTTCTGTAAAGGTTAAATATGGAAGAATTTGAAGTAAAATATGAGGATTTAATAAAAAGGGGTTACGAGATAAGATTTTCAGAAACGAATGATTATAACCAGTTCACTAAGGTACATAATAAGATACATTATGCTTCATTAAAAAAAAACGGCAGAAAATTATTTCAGTTTCCTTCCAGGATTTCATCTGAAAAAGCCTTTCTGGATGGTTATTCTTTCCTACCCAAGATTGAAAAACTGCTGAACAAACAAATATAAAATTTTCCTTTCGAATTTTTTTAGTGCAATTTAGTATATTTTGGAAATTTCATAAATTAATTTTATGTCCAAATTAATAATCGGTACCTGCAGCTGGAAATACGATTCCTGGAGAGGATATAATTTTCCGGATTATATCACATTTAACAATTCCTTCTATTGAAAAATGAAAATATTATCACAATATTGAATTGTATTTCACTATAATCCTCCAGGCATTTACAACATTTGTTTTCTGAACATCTAAGAGAATTAAAAAAATGATTAGCGGAACTATTCTTCATTATAAAATAATGAAAAAGTTAGGCGAAGGCGGGATGGGTGTTGTATATCTTGCTGAAGACACAAAGCTAAAACGGCTTGTTGCAATCAAGTTTTTGCCGCATCAAATTTCAGTAAATGACGAAGAAAGAAAGCGTTTTGAAATCGAAGCGCAGGCTTCGGCTGCATTAAACCATCCGAACATTGCCACAATCTATTCAATTGAAGTATTCGGGGATGAAATATTTATTGTAATGGAATATATAGATGGAATTGAATTAAAAGATAAAATAAAATCCGGACATATTTCTACTGGTGAAGTGATTAACATTGCAATTCAAATAGCACAGGGATTAGAAGCCGCACATGAAAAGGAAATTGTACATAGAGATATAAAATCTCAGAATATTATTATAACCAGTGATGGTAAAGTGAAAATAATGGATTTTGGTCTGGCAAAAACCAATAAGGGAGAACAACTAACAAAAATTGGCACTACAGTAGGTACTGTTGCTTATATGTCACCAGAACAAGCAAAAGGCGAAAAGGTTGATAAGCGAACTGATATTTGGTCCTTGGGGGTTTTACTTTATGAGATGGTTACAAGGCATTTGCCATTTAAAGGCGACTATGATCAGGCAATTATTTATTCTATTTTAAATGAAAAACCCGAACCTATTCCGCAAACGAATTTGAAACTTCAGCAAATAATTACCAAGTCATTATCAAAGAATCCCGATGAACGTTATCAGTCTGCAGGTGAAATTGCAGAAAAACTACGCAGAATAAATGAAAGCAAAAATACAAAGACAATAAAAAAGGGATCAAAGCTTCCGTGGATTATCAGCGGTGCTGTTGTAGTATTTATTATAATTGCCCTCATTCTCCTTATGCCTTCCTTAAAAGTTGTAAAAGAAAAAAATACAATTAAAACGATAGCAGTATTGCCCTTTGTAAATATGAGCTCTGATCCTAATCAGGAATACTTCTCAGAAGGATTGTCCGAAGAGTTAATCAATGCGCTTTCTAAGAATCCGAAATTACAAGTTACTGCAAGAACATCTTCTTTTTATTTCAAAGGAAAGCAAATAAGTATAAAAACTATTGCGCAAACCCTTAACGTAAGAAATATACTGGAAGGAGGTGTGCAGAAGGCAGGCAATAATCTCCGTATCTCTGCGGACCTTGTAAATGTTGAAACAGATGCAACACTATGGTCAAATACCTATAACGGTACAATGAATAATATATTTGCACTTCAGGATTCAATATCAGGCAATGTAGCAGAAGCATTGAATGTCGCGCTGCTTGGAAAAGAAGCAACAAAGCCTAAACAGAAGACAGATCCAGGGGGTTACAATGATTATTTGCTCGGGAATCATTTTAATGAATTGAGTGGTAAAGAAAACTGGGAGAAGGCAGAAGATTATTATGAGAAAGCACTCTCGATTGATTCCAGCTATGCACCCGCGTGGGTGGGACTGTCCAGGGTTCACTTTCACCAGGCCCATCAGGGCGACGTGCCCGTGGATGAAGGTAATCCTAAAGCCCGCAAGGAAGCAGAGAAAGCACTTGAACTTAATCCTAACCTTGCAGATGCATATGCACAAATAGGAATGATAAAGAATCTGTACGACTGGGACTGGACAGGAGCGGATGAAGCATTCAAGAAAGGCCTGGAACTGGAACCGAAAAATGTAGATGTCATTAACGGAGCCGCTATTTTAGCAGCTACACTTGGGCGGTTTGATGATGCAATAAAATTAGAACGTCGTGTAATTGATATTGACCCGGTTCATATTAGCGGATATCTTGACCTTGGACTTTATACCTGGTACACCGGCTTACCTGATGAATCAATAGCTGCCTTGAGAAAATGCCTTGAACTGAATCCGCAATATCCGGAAGCTCATTTGCTTATCGGCCATGATTATATTGAGAAAGGCAAACCGGATTCAGCTCTGGTGGAGATTCAGAAAGAAACAGCTCCATTTTGGAAAAACTACGGACTTGCAATTGTCTACAACACGCTGGGCAGGAATAAGGAAGCGGATGATAAGCTGGCAGAGTTAATTAAAAATCACATGGATGATGCAGCATACCAAGTAGCAGAAATTTATGCTTACCGAAATGAAAAGGACAAGACATTCACGTGGCTGGAAAGAGCTTACAAACAGAGGGATGGTGGTTGTGCAGACATAATAGGCGACCCGCTGATGCGCAATATAGTCAAAGACTCGCGCTACTTAGCATTTATTAAAAAGATGAAACTGCCGCTGTAATTTATTCGAAGAAATCCCCAACTATTTAAAAGAAGAAGTAATATACTATCATGTCAAACTTGCGTATCGATACCTGCAGCTGGAAATACGATTCCTGGAGAGGATATAATTTTCCGGATTATATCACATTTAACAATTCCTTCTATTGAAAAATGAAAATATTATCACAATATTGAATTGTATTTCACTATAATCCTCCAGGCATTTACAACATTTGTTTTCTGAACATCTAAGAGAATTAAAAAAATGATTAGCGGAACTATTCTTCATTATAAAATAATGAAAAAGTTAGGCGAAGGCGGGATGGGTGTCGTATATCTTGCTGAAGATACAAAGCTAAAACGGCTTGTTGCAATCAAGTTTTTGCCGCATCAAATTTCAGTAAATGACGAAGAAAGAAAGCGTTTTGAAATCGAAGCGCAGGCTTCGGCTGCATTAAACCATCCGAACATTGCCACAATCTATTCAATTGAAGTATTCGGGGATGAAATATTTATTGTAATGGAATATATAGAAGGTAAAGAGTTAAAAGAAATAATAAGAAGTAATAGCAACGAACCACTGGGATTAAAAGATGTAATTAATTATGCAGTACAAATTGCTGAAGGATTGGAAGCAGCTCATAAAAAAGGAATCATACATAGAGATATAAAATCATCCAATATAATGATTACTGAAGAAGGCAAAATTAAAATCTTGGATTTCGGGCTTTCTAAAATTCGCGGGGGAGCAAATATGACAAAGATTGGAATCACTATTGGAACGGTTTCTTACATGTCCCCGGAGCAGTCAAAGGGAGAGGCTGCGGATTATCAGACAGATATATGGTCATTCGGTGTTGCACTTTATGAAATGCTGACTGGCGAAATTCCATTTCAAGCTGATTATGAGCAGGCAATAATATATTGCATCATCAATGAAAAACACCGCCCGGTTTCCGAACGACGCCCCGATGTACCGTCGGCCTTCAGTAATATTGTAGATAAGTGTCTTGAAAAAAATCCGGATTCAAGATTCCGGAATATGGGAGAAATAATTGAAGAAATAAAATTATTGAAAAAAGAGAAAAAAAAGGAATTACCGAAAAGCAGCATTTTTTCAATCGCCGTATTGCCCTTTACTGATATCAGTCCCGAGCATAATAACCAATATTTTAGTGAAGGCCTGACTGAAGAGATCATTACCAGATTATCAAAATTAAAAAAGGCTAAAATTATATCCAGGGCGTCAGTTATGAATTATCAGAGGGCAGGAAAAACCATGAAACAGATTGCAGCAGAACTTGGGGTCTCATATGTTTTGGAAGGAAGTGTAAGAAAAAACGGCTCCGATCTCAGAATTACAACTCATTTGATTGACGCTAAACAAGATATTTATTTATGGGCTGATAAATATAGTGGTACAATGGAAGATATTTTTGACATCCAGGAGAATGTAGCAGTAAGGGTAGTTAAGGCTTTAAAAATGCGACTGTCTCCCAAAGAAAAACAAAATTTAAAACAAAGAGGTACACATAAAACGGATGCGTATCAGCTTTATCTGAAAGGACGCTATTTCTGGAATAAACGAAACCAGGAAGGGCTGCACTTGGCTATTAAATATTTTGAACAAGCGATTGAAATTGATTCAAAATATGCTTTAGCCTGGGCAGGTATAGCTGATACTTTCAATTTATTAGGTGAATATGGAACCATCTCAAGAAAAGAATTTTATCCGAAAGCCAAAGAGGCCGTAACAAAAGCTTTACAGTATGATAATAACCTCGCCGAAGCTCACACATCTTTAGCCAGTTTATTAATGCTGGATGAATGGGATTGGAAAAATTCATTGCATGAATTTCAGACTGCTATTAAACTGAATCCAAATTATACAACAGCACATCACTGGTTCGCAGAATGGTTATTGTTTAATGGACAGATCAATGATGCAATAGAAGAAATATCTTTAGCCGTTGAGCTGGAACCATTATCACCTGCAATTCTTAAAGATAAGGGAATGACATTGTATTATTCCCGCCGTTACGATGAAGCAATTGAATTTGCAAAAAAGGCTTTGGAGCTGGAAGCTGATTTTGGTTCGGCACACAGACTCCTATCGCTCGCCTACCAGGAAAAAGGGCTTTTGGATGATGCGGTAAATGAAAATCAATTATGGAATGATTTTACTCATAATGACCTGGAAGCATCTATTGCTCTGGCTCGTTGTTATGCTTTAGCCGGAAAAAACGAAGAGGCTGTTAATCTGATAAATAAAATTGATTTGGAAAACCTTGAAGATGGAAATCTATTCCGTGCAATAGCTATAGTTTATATTGCTCTTAACAAAAAGGATTCGGCTCTTAATTACCTTGAAAAAGCAATTGAGAAAAAAGCAGAATCTATGTGCATGTTAAAAATTGACCCGAAATTTGAACCGATACACAATGAACCTCAATTCAAATTACTTCTTGAAAAAGTCGGTTTTGTTTAATTGTAAATTTTTTAAAAATAATTAATTGCATCATAATCATTTATTTTATGTCAAATTTATTTATGGGTACCTGCAGCTGGAAATACGATTCCTGGAGAGGAATAATCTATCCTGAATTTGGCGAGATAAATTATCTCAAAGAGTATTCTAAGCATTATAACTCTGTTGAAGTAGATCAATGCCTGCCAGCCGAAGCTTTTACTTTGGAAGATTAAACTGTTGGTAAAAGCATAGGCTGGGTTCTGGTCCTTGTTTGCCCCGGTAAAACTGCCCGATAAAAAAACAGTTGAGGATTATAAAGTATCAGTCCCGGAAGATTTTAAGTTTACAATCAAAGTTCCCAACACAATAACTCTTACACATTACTACAACCGGAATAAATCCGAACCTCTGAGAAAGAATCCGCACTTCATGTCGGTAGATCTGTTTGAAGAATTCCTGCAGACAATGAAACCGATAAAGAATCAAATCGGTTCTTTAATATTTCAGTTTGAATATCTGAATAAGCAGAAGATGTCTTCCCTATCGGAATTTCAAAACCATCTCCACAGGTTCTTCACTTCCCTGCCTGCAGACGTTCCGCCTATGACGATTGAAATAAGAAATCTGAATTATATCAGTACAAATTATTTCAGGTTTCTGAAAGACCTGGATCTTACAAATGTTTTTCTGGAGGGATATTTTATGCCGCCGGTTGTAGGAATATATAATAAATACAAAGAATATATTTAAGGTCAGACAATCTTCAGGCTGCATGGTCCTGACAGGAGTGGGATAAAAAAAATGTCGGGAGAGAATTGGAATAAGATTTATATCAACCGGGAAGATGAATTGTGAGATATCGTTGAGATGATAAAAGATTTGAATAACAGAGGAGTTGAAGTTTATTTAAATGTTAATAATCATTATGAGGAGTGTGCACCAATGACGATTGAGAGGATAGAAGAATTGTTATAATTTTTTTTGGATGAAATTATATAATGTGGGTGTTATTGTTTCTATTTTGGGGGGAATAACTTACAAGATTTTAATAAATCAATTAAGTATCTTAAATTTAAAGGGAATAAGGAATAATTAATATGTCACAAGAAGTAGCATATACACTTTTCATCATTGGGGCAGGTGCTAATGTACCTTATGGTTTTCCAACAGGAGAAGGACTAAAACAACAAATTTGCCATGAATTTGAGGATTACTACAAAGAAATTATTCCTCATAATACCGAAACGGAAGAAGAATACTATTATTATGATCAAAGGATAGAATATTATAAGAATGAATTTAGAAAACATTTTTGCCAATCACCAACACCTTCTATTGATCTGTTTTTATCACGGATTCCCGATTTTGATTATATGGGGAAAGTTGGAATATTACTTTGCTTAATCGAATCTGAAAAAAAGAGTTTAGATAATGGTATAGTCTTAAAACAACCAGATTGGCTCGAATACCTTTTTAACAAAATGACAGAAACCTTTATTGAACCAGATAATTACAATTATATAAATGACAGGGTAAGATTCATAACATTTAATTATGATAGACTGTTGGAAAGTTTTTTAGTTCAATCAATAAAATATTCTTTTAAAAACTCACAAACTCAGATTGTTGATCTAATTAAACGAATTCTGATTGAGCATGTATATGGAAAAATTGGTCTGCTCCCTTGGGAAAGCCCCATCCGCAATAATGCCAATGTTCTTCCCTATGGTAATAATTGTAATTTTGAACAAATAAAAGATTTGATCTCTAATTTAAAATTGATTCAAGATAGAAAGGAAATGGAAAACAACCACCTTAAAGAAATGGTAAGAAATGCAAGAAGAATTTTTTTCTTGGGTTTTGGCTATGCACAAGAGAACCTTGATATTTTAGGAATACCAAATAATTTTAATGATATACAAAAAATATATGGTACTGCATTTCAGAAATATCCTGATGAAATAGCTACTATAGAATCGAGACTCAGTAACGATGCAGCCAGAAGGAAAAAAGATAATATTATAATTGAAGATTGCAATTGTCTGACATTACTTAGAAAATATTTACAGAATGTATAAATATTTCTTCTCATCATTTTATACAACATTAGAATTTTTAATATATAAAATCTTAACCCACTTAACATAAACAAGAACATCAGTTCATCTTGACATGATCAGCCAGATTTACAACTCGTCCCGCTTTTATATCAGGATAAGACAAATTATAGCTCAGGATAGATAGAGTATGGATATTAGTTTCGATCTAGCGAAGTAAAATCATTTTTTTAACTTGAATAAAATTACCAGCTTTCAGCATATACAAATATATCCCACTTGCAAGATTTTTTGCTTCAAATGTTGCTTCGTAATTGCCGGGATTTTTTGTTTCACTAACTAAGGTTTGGACTTCTCTTCCAAGTATATCATATATCTTAAGTTGAACGAACACTGTCGAAGAAGCTCCTACTTGGGATGGAATTGAATATCTAATTTTTGTAGATGGATTAAAAGGATTTGGATAATTATCAAACAACTTATATTCAACTGGCAAATCATTACTTTCTGATACTACCGATACAGGATCAAGACTTCCCACAAATTTTCCTATTCCTACTGCCGGTTCCCAGGTTATTTCACATTTGTAATTTAATCCATCGACTAAATCCAATCTAAGATCAAGAGCTGCGGAATCAAAGTTGGTATAATTCGAAAGATCAGCAGAATATACAAAACCATACTGGAAATTATAATGCAAATACTTGATGTTAAGAGTATCCCAGTTATTGCTGTTTTGCTCTTTAACAAACATATTAATACTATCGCCTAGCGAGAAATTAACAACTGAAAATAAAATTTTTGCCTTCTCATTTTTTTCTAATAGGGTTGAAGGAATATTTTGGGAATTAAAAATTTGAAGTGTCTGTGTTATTGGAGGGGAAACACTATCCTGTTGTTTTGCTTTATTAAAACTAAAATTCATTGAGAGTGTTCCGCGTTCTTTTTCAATAGTATAGTTACTGTGTTTCATTTCTAGTTTATAATTATCGGCGCTTAACGCATCAAAGTTTATGCTTGAACTGTCAAAACTTCCCTGGCGAATGATATTATTCTTACTATTAAAAAGCTTATATGTTGCATTTACAAAATCCGAATACCTATATTCTCCGAATTGCCCTATGAATCCAAGGGCATACATATAATGGATAATCTGCAGAGCTCCATGGATAAAATAAATTTGAATTTGGGACTGATATTCCTTTCCCTATAATAATTTCGCCACCATTTGGAACCATATATTTTATATTGGTTGAGTCAAATAACCCATAAAACCCTATACTGTCATTTCTGACTGCAAGCATACCGGTAGCTAACCATGAATATGGAGGATAATTATCTTCAGTTAAAGGTTCATATATATTAGTTGAAAATCCGTACTGGTTACTTTTATTTGGGAAAATATATAAGGTACCCCGTCCAATGATTAGTATTTAATTCTACTGGATCTATAAAACTTGCCCAATATCCGGGAAAATCATAAAGATATGTCAAGTCTACACTTTTTCCAAAGTATAATTTGTGCGTATCTGTAAATGGGGAATGATATACATCCAGATTTGCAATAATATATTTGTTATCCGTGTTGTTCGTTAAATAAATATCTGAATTAATCCCTTTTACTACATCATGATAATATAAATATATCTTATCGGGAATTATAATCTCTTTCAAACTCTCCCGGTAATAATGAAAATTTCTGTGACATATCAGATAAGCTTAAAACAATCCCCGAATCTATATTTAAATTTAATGATTTTATCTGCAGTGAATCAGGATAAATCAAAGATAAATCGCCCGACCAGTTCATTTTTTTTGAAAGCTCTGTCCCCGTTTCATCTGTTGCTTCAAAATGTAGTTGATTTTTTGCATCCTCCGAGTTTATATAAATGCTGTCGCTGTTTTTTACTGTAACATTTTCATTATTTACTATTTTAATGTTCTGTAAATTATGCAGTGAATCATTGCTAAACTGAGTAAAAAAGGATGTAATATTATAAGTGCTGCCGGGTAAAATCAATTCAGCTTGAGTATAATCATCATTCCAATCAGCATCAATAGCATTAAAGGGATAGTATGTACTATCATTATTAGTAATTATACAATACGTTGGTGGTTTATCAAATGAAAGAAATATTCTTGTGGTTTTTACAAACGCCCAGGGAACATGTAATTGTTCCAACCCGTCCGAAATGTTTAAGTTACCGTTATATGAATCAGAGCCTGACTGAAGGAAATCAATTTTACTATTATCGACTGTAAGTTTAACAAATACGTATTCAGAATCATTCGGGCCAATAGTTAAATTTGAAGGAGAAGCCTCTAACATCGGATTTGATACATTAATTGAATAATCTTTTGAAGTATCTGAATTATTTTTAATAAGCAGCGTATCCGTTTTGCTCCAGACATCTACTTGAGTATTACAAAATCCGTAACTTAATGATGAAGGAGTTATTATGGTTTCTTCAGTAAGTGCTTTATCGGGATTTACAATTCCTGCTCCTTGTTCCATTATATCATTTGGAAGAGACGTAGCGGTAGTCATAATTACAGACTTAATTTTTTCCGGTGACCAGTTCTTATGAAGCTGCTTTAACAATGCACAAACACCGGCAATATAAGGTGTTGCCATCGAAGTGCCGCTCATTTTTACAAAAGTGTTATTTAAATAAGTTGAATTTACATCTACTCCTGGGGCAAGTACATCTGGTTTTATTGCATAAGTTTTTTTTGCTGGTCCCCTGGAACTGAAATCAGCAATATTGTTTTCATAATCCGATGCACCGACTCCAATTGCCGAACGTGCATTTGCGGGAGAACTAACTGTAAAAAAACTTCCATAATTTCCAACTGCAACACAAAATACTATTCCCAATTCAGCAGCATTGTCCACTACCGTTGATACTGGATTATCTGGATCACCGGGACTTCCTAGGCTCATATTTACCACATCCACTTTATCATCAAAATTTCCGTCATTATTGGGATCTACAGCTCTTTCAATTCCCGCAATAACGTCTGCGTCATAAGTATCCCTTGCTGGGCTGAATATTTTGAAAGCCATCAGCTTTGCATGCGGAGCAACTCCTTCTAAGCTATCTCCATCAGCTGCAATTATTCCGGCAACATGAGTCCCATGCCCTATATCATCCATTGGATCATCATCGTCATTGATTATATCATATCCGCCGATAACTTTATATCCCGGGCCGAATCCTCCACCTAATTCCGGATTCATATAATCAATCCCTGTATCAATTTCCCCGACTACTATGCTATCTCCTTTAACATTTGCAAGGCTGCCTGTCTTCATTGAATAATTATTTTTGGACAGAGCATCCTTTTCCAAAGGATAAACTCCATTATTCTTATAAATATTTTTCACATAACTTAAAGAATAAATTGAAGCTAATAATCCTTTCGGCACTTCAGCATTGACTCCCGTAAATAATTTGTAGAATTTCCTTTTTATTACTGGAGCAGTTTTCAAAAGTTTGGTGTTTTTTGAAAAACTGTTTGACAACGATGAAATATCATTTGAAAATCTATCGAATAAATTTTGATAATCGGATACGGACTTTTTTTGCAGATAGTTTTTATTTGCTTTAAACATTGGCGGAGTTGTGAATTCAACAATTACATTCTCAGTCTCCATTAAATCCAAATCATAATTTTTAATTGAACCATTTTTAGTCTGAATGGAATAATAAAAGTGTCTGGGTTTTTGTTCTATGAATTGCTGCTTCTTTCCTGTATGATTTGAATTGATTATAGTTTGTGCGGTAATTGTGGTAATATTTATTGTGAAAACGAATAACAATAAGAGTTTTTTCACTACATTCTCCTTCAATTGCAAAGTTTAGGACTTAATTTTCCTAGCAGGTTCAGTTAGCAACTTAATTAATAAAGCATTTATATTGAACAAGATACCTTAGCTTTTCTATACGCTCTGGCATAGAGCAACTACTATAAACATCTCAAAATGCAAAGAGCACGCAACGACATATCTTAACCATTTGGGAAATATTTATTTTGTGAGTTACTTATTCTCCCCACTTATTATTACGTTCATTTCAACTTAGATCAAAAATAATAATTATGCAAGATATTTTTCTATAATCAGTAAAACTATTTAATCTACTTTTCAAAACAAGTATTATACCTAAGCATAAAATGCAAAATTTAATGATAAACCCACATTACATGAACAAGAACATCATTTCATCTTTACATGATTAGCCAGATTTACATAAGGGAAATTATAGTACATAAAGACCATCTTCACTTATATGTGACATTCTATCTATGTCCTATAATTTGGCCTTATGTAAACTCGGCACCTGCCCGCGAAGCATGAGAAATAAAACAATTGAATTCTTCACCAACAAAACATATTGTAATTATACTGATTAAAGACATCTTTGCGTAGGCGGGCATTTCCTTATCAGTCCATCTTAGTTTATCCTGATGTAAAGAAGGACTTCATTCAGCCGGCTCATTCTTCGCTCGGCGGAATTTATCCTGATGTATAGAAGGATTCCGCTTTTATTGTGTAACTTAAGACTCACTCCCTTATGACATTAGTGAAACAATTTATGATCTTTCTTTCAATCACTTGTCAGCTTATCCTTTTAATAAGGATAAAATTTTGATCTTAGGATATGAAAAGAGAAGGTTTAATAATATTAGTGATTGATAATCTATTGTCAAAAAATTGGATCTAAAATTTATTTCAGTTTCAATTTGCTTCTGGCCAATTGTTTATGTCTGAACTTAATTTTTTTCGAATGGTTTCTAGGTTAGAATGCAATACTGTTTTATCAATTACATCGGGTAACAAGTTTACAATATCCAAAATATCAGTTACGAAAGACGGTACAGTTTGTATTGCTTTAACTAAATTATCTCTACAATCTTGTATAATACTGCGTGGTACAGAGTTTCCAACAGATTTTAATTCCGGAGAAGTAGATTGCCCTTCAGCAATTCCTATCCAAATACCCATCTCTAACCATGGATGTCCGTTTTTGGGTAGATTATCTGACAAATAAGATCTTATACCTTCTATCATTTTCATATGTGAGCCGTGATAATCATTAAGGATTTCATTTTCATCAAGGTTTATCGGATTTCCCGAATATGATTTATCCCGGTTTGTTGTTTCAGCAAATTTCTTCCACCAATTCTTTGCAGCTAAATATGATTCATCACCTAGTAGAATTTGTGCGACAGAATATTGGTATGAGGCTAATCCCAAGCCAACGCCCATATTATATGCAGAACCAGCTATTTGGCCCATAATGCTTTCCTTCTGGATATTGTTAATCTTTTTTATTTGAAATTTATTACAATCATTTAATTCATTATCTTTAAACTCACTTAAACAAGAGAAACAGTTTATTTTAATATTGTTTCTCTGTACGGCAAGGTTTCAGCTTCTTAAGCATTTACTATAATGTTTAATATCCATCAAAGCCGGGTTAGAAAAAGTTCCGATGCTTAGGGAAATGTATAATGAAAAGCTGGTAGGTATACAGTTTTATCTTATGATTGCTGCGATCATCGGTGTAGTACTTTCCATAGTTTTTAACATTATTGCGGCTTTGCTTGTTTTCTTTATTGTTATGATGGTGAGTGTTCTGCTTTTTGTTTTCAACATGATTAAAATTCTGGTGATATAAATATGTTAACTGAAACTCAAATACTTGAAAATTTAAAATCGGTGATCGACCCTGAAATTGGGATCAATATCGTTGATCTCGGGTTAATCTACCGCCTTGAAATAGGAGATAAAAAAATATCAATTGATATGACCCTAACCACCCCTGGCTGTCCAATGCATAGCAGCATGACAGAGTGGGTTAGAGAAAATTTAACCAGGCTTGCACAGGGAGCAAAGGTAGATGTAAATCTTGTCTGGGAACCCCGGTGGTTGTCTGAATTCTTAAGCGCCGAAGCAAAAAGTCAGCTTGGCTATTGAGCAAATTATGTTTTCTACTGTCAGATATTTCATAAAAACAAGTCTTATATTCCTTTTTATAGGTTTGTTAACCGGAGTTTATTTATCAATTAATAAAAATATATTCCTTAAAGGTGCATCACCCGGAATAATTTCCGCACATACTCACTTGATTTTGGTTGGTTCTGTAATGATGATGATTATGGGAGTGGCATTATGGTTCTTTCCTAAGCCTGATAAAGAAGATAAAAGATAAAAACCGGTTTTAATTCTAAAACCTTTTATCATTATCAATCAGTTGTTTTTATCTTCACAATCAATCCATAAGCGTGGTTTTATTTTTTGCCCGTTTGTTTAATTTATGGTTTCTTTATTCCATAACTAAAATTACAAATTTTTTTCTTGTATACTCTCTTTTTCCACCTTCTCAGAAGGTGGATTTTTAATTTGTATAAATTCAATTGGAGCTCCATTTTCTTCAATAAATGCAACCATATTTCCTTCAGATGGACTATTTGGTTCTATTATTACTTTTCTTCCTTTAATAGCTTCATATATATCATTTACTTCAAATGCAACGTGCGGGATTGTTTTTACAATTTCTGGTAATAAGCAATCATCTTCATATCTCATCCATTCAATTCCAAATTCACTTTTATCATACCCATAATGATAAACTTTGTAGTCTTTTAAGTAAATTTCACCTTTAATAGGTGTCTTAGTAGGAATTCCTAAATGATGATATTTCAATTTTATTGACTTCAATTTTTCCTCCACAACAAGTTATGTTGAAATGGCAATGGTGCCTAACGATCTGCAATTAAGCCGCAGCCCAGAACAAGAAACTTATTTCATTTACTAATGCCGAAGATTAAGCAAACTGTGCTTAACTTTCATCGTAAGTACAGTTTGCATCAATGTTATTTAATAGAACAACTTTGAACAACAAACTTAAAACGGAACTACCAACCAAAAAATTTAGAAAATGCCGAGTGCGAATTTGTGGTCGGGTTGATTGGCTGGTTAGGCTTTTACCTTATTATTCTTGAAAACAATTTAACAAACCTATATTTCGTTTTATAAACGACAATACTGTCAACCGATACGTAATCAATTAAGGGCGAAGTTTCGACTGGGGAATTATTAATAAGTTAGCCGCCTTAAGCTCCAATGGTGCCTGTCTTGACTTCTCCAGCTCGCTTGTAATTGGCAATAATCACTCCGCTTGGTGTAACGATACTTTCGATTAATGTAAATGCTGTCGAAATCGTGCCATTGTCAAACAACTTTTTCCCTTCACCAAGAGTCAAGGGGTAAATTTTGAGCCGGAGTTCGTCCACTAAATCATTCTTAAATAGTAGCTGAACGAGCTTACCACTGCCCCAAACTTGAATGTCTGAACCTTCTGAATTTTTGAGCTTTTTGATATCTGCCAAACTTTCGAGGAATACTGAGTTTTTCCAATCTGACTTTTTCATGGTCTTGGACATGACGTATTTTGTGCCATCATTGATGCCAGGCCAAATGTCTGCATGGTGGGGCCAGAAGGAGGCCCAAATCTCAAACGTTTTCCTTCCCAAAAGATAATCTGCAGGTTGTTTTAGCTCTTTTTGCACCACTTTACCACCAACTTCGTCACCATAAGGTGCACTCCAACCGCCATATTTGAAACCCTCTGCTGTATCTTCCTCAGGTCCACCAGGCGCTTGCATTACCCCATCTAATGTAATCATTGATAAAACAATTATTTTTCTCATGGTTATCTCCAATAATTAATTAAAAATATATTCACTTGATTGTGAGCCTAACGAACCGCAATTAAGTTGCAGCCCAGTTTACCTACCGGAACTTTGTGTAGGTAGGAACAAGAAACTTTTATTTATTACAAAAACCCCCGCCTCTCATATACAATTTGTTGTGGTGCGTTTTTATATTCTTAATTTGTTATTAATTAAAATAAATATTTGAAGACTAATTGTCACCATTCAGTTTACTGGTCTTTCCGGTAATAAAAAAGCCAAGAGCAAGTAAAGAAAAGGTAACGACCCATAGCCAAAGAGAATTGTCGTGACCAGGTATCGAGCTAAACTCTCCCATATTACCAATAATATCCACCATAGCCCAAAGAGTAAAAAGTGATGCGTATCCATAGGCGAGCGTTGTACGTGTTTTCGATGCCGGGTCTTTCCGTACCGACCAGGCTACAACACCAAATACCAGTTGAGCCACACCAATAATCAAGAAAGCGAAAGCCGTTGAGATATCAGTAATACCATATGCGGATTTAATGGAAGGAACGGCAAAAGACAACAATGCTGCAATACCTGAAAAAGTCAACAATATCGCTGCAATAGTAAACATAGTATTAAGGTTTAGTTTTTTCATTTTTTATATTTTAATTGTGAAAAACATTTACTCAGTTTCAATGAGACTATTAAATTGGTGTCTTGGCGTTTTCAGTTATTAACTTATGATTATAAAAATAGTTGTTTTATTGTGAAATAAAAATATCGGGTTTATAATTCAAGCAATTTATAATCAGTCTTTCCAAAATGAACCGCAACGTATGTGTAAATGCAATTGTTCTTATCCTTCTAATTTAGCGATGTAAGAACAATTGTTTATATTTTTAATTTACAAACAAAACTAAATTATTCAAAAAAATCATTTATTGGATTCCGAATTTTATCAATTGTTTTTTTCGATACGTGCGTATAAATTTTCGTTATTTTTGAGTTTTTGTATCCCAATAATTTCTGGACACATTAAACCTATTTCAGGACGATACAACATTAAGCATATAACGAACCGCAATTAAGTTGCAGCCCATTTTATCAACCGAAGTTTGAAAAACGAAGGTTGAAACAAGAAACTTATATTTATTACTTCTGCCAAATATTAAGCAAACTGTGCTTAATCCTGTCCGCCGAAATTTTAATGTAGGCGGATTTCCGTTCACGACAAGCACAGTTTGCAAGACTATTAATTAATTTAACTACGTTGAACAAGATACTTTCAGCGGTTTACCAACCGACTTGTCCACCGAAACTTTGGTGAAGGTGGAAGCTTTAGTGTAGGTTGGATCATCTACCTCAAAAATCTCTAAAACCTGTCCGGCGAAGTTTCTAACGAAGCCGGAAGCCGAGTGCGTAAAATAGTTTATCCTGAGCTTGCCGAAGGATTGTCAACTTGAATTGCATTGTTAGGCAATGGCTTTTTACTTTTTTAATATTTTATATTTTTATTGTTTTGATTTAGATTGAGTTTATTAATTAGATATCAATTGCTTTAAAATCGATATCGGACTTTCATATTTTATATAACCAAAAATTGTTTCGTTTAATCGTTTGGATATTTCTACTGTAGAGAGGTTATATTCAGTCAAATAATATTTAGATTGAAAAATCATGTCATTCATAGAACCTAATACTCCACGATTATTTGTTTTGTAAAAATTTACTTCCCCCAAATTCGGAGTAATATATTTTTCAATGACGTTTTCTAATCCATCTTTTTTCAATAATTCATATAAGCTTGATAAATTTATCTCAATAAATTTATTTACTGTTAATATTCCTTTTGCTGGAATTATACTTGAATATAATGAATAAGTATTTGTAAAAAGTATATATTGAATTCTGTTAGCTATGAATAAATGGCCGTACCATTCTACAATCGGGTTTAATTCATATATATAATCTGTGGATAACTTTATCTTTAATTTATCAGCAAGTTTTTTTGTTAATCTGATTGTCACTATTTTTTTTGTTTGGTTTATAACTTTATACTTATACTATTACCTAACGAACCGTAATTAAGCCGCAGCACATATTATCAACTGAAGTTTGAAAAACGAAGGTTGAAACAAGAAACTTATTTTTATTACAACTACCCAAGATTAAGCAAACTGTGCTTAATCCTGTCCGCCGAAATTTTAATGTAGGCGGATTTCCGTTTACGATAAACACAGCTTGCAACAAACTTATTATAGCACTTTCATTGAACAAGATACTTTTTGCGGAGCATCTACTTTAAAAATCTCAAAAATGCCGAATGCATGATCGCCTTCGGCTTATAATGCATAGTTAGGTAACAATGATTTTTTACTATTGTAATTTTTCTATGCTTCAATATCACTTATTATATCTTGACTTATTAATAGACATTCTGAACGAAGTAACCTGCCCCGTTTTGCAGGAAGAATCTCAAGATTACTATATACAATTTTTTAGATATTCATTTCGTTCAAAATGACAAAACTCAATTTATAACTTTAGCTAAAAAATAATACTTATGAAAATTATAGACATCTGACTAATAATATTGTCTGATCATCTTTTTGTTTACCATATGAAGCTAACTTATTATTTATTTTTTCATAAATATGGGACAATTCATCATGTCTGTTATTAAGAACAATCTGTTTTACTATTTCCATGCCAAAGAATTCATTTTTTTTATTTGACGTTTCTGTAATTCCATCAGTCAGTAATATAAATAAATCATTTTTGTCACATACTGTGCTGTTTGTTGTATAATCAAAGTCTTTTGTCGCCGCTATCGGAAGTTGCTTTATTACCAATTCATCAAAATTGTTTGAATCATTTGCAAGTTTCAAAATCGGAAGATGACCTGCTGTTGAATATTCTACAGTATGATGTGAATTAAATTTTAAAAAAGCACACGTAAGAAACATGTTTTTCTTTTTTAAATTGTAAATTGTCTTGCTCGTTTCAGTTAAAATTGACCAAAGCGGTTCCTCTTTGTTTAATAAAACTCGAATCGTGCTCTTGAACATCCCCATCATCGAACCCGCCGCAACTCCATGACCTGATACATCTGCAATATAACAAGTATGTGTAGTTTCATTTTCGAAAAAGTCAACTAAATCACCGCCGACTTCATCAGTAGGATTAGATATTCCAAATATTTCAAAATGGTTATTAACAATTTCAATTTTCGGAACAAGGTTCGAATGAAGCTCCTGCGCAAGGTTCATTTCAGCCTGAAGCCGTAAATTTTTTATTCCCTCCTTATTTATAAATATAATAAGCAGTATATATCCCAGAACCATTGTAACTGAAATTCCGATGGCATCAAAAAATGCTCTTTGGGGAAATTCGGTAAGCAGTAATTGGTTAGTCGTATTCCATATGTTATTTCCAACCACAAACTGAAATAGGATAGTAAAAGGAAGAAATTTAAGATTTCTTGTAAAACTATAAACGTAGAATACTGCAACAATCCCCGAATAAAATACACTTATAAAAAGCAGCAGTTCTGAATATGAACCTCCTGAAATCAGATCGATAATAAATCCAATTCCTGAAAATAAGAAGAATATCGCCGAGACAAATATTAGATATCTTCTTAATGGTATATATTTCCAGAATTTACTTTTGGGTAAAATATTATTTTTTATCAATTTAGTCTTCTAAATAAATTTTTAGATCCATTATTTATAATTAAAATACAGGTTAGATTAATTGTTAATATATAGTATTTATTTAAATTCTTCGATAAAAAAATAAATAAATACAGTTGCATATGAAACTTTTCTTTAATAAAAAACCGCAGATATTGAATTTTTATTTGTATTCATAAGAACCTCTTTAAATTTACTTATGCACCGTTATGGTAGGAATGCCTGTTACCAAACGTCCCCCACACAGATCCCGGCGTGCAGTTTTTCTGCACCAGGCAATAAATATACTGCTTAATTTATAACTTTCGAAGATTAAGCAAACAGTTAAACACAGCTCCGCCGCATCACTCCCATAAATACAAAACATGATGCAACTCTTAATCTAATTTTTAATTATAAAATTTCAATGAGGATAAATAGATTGGCCGGGATGAAGAGAAATTGCCCCATTTTTCCCCATACCTCTAAATACGATCAGAGCTAATGTAAATTGATTAAGTGAGAAAGGCAATAAGAATTTTTATAATTGATTTGGTGCCAGTTAAAAAATGGAGCAGAAGATCAGGAGGATGGGGAGGGAGAATTGATTTGAACTTAATACTGAAAATGTAAATAGATGTCGGCTTGAAATATATTGTTATACCGACCCCTGAATTTTGAAATTTTATTTCTTAAAATATTTTACATCATCTAAATCTTTAAAATCCGAATCTTGCGTCCATACTATTCCATTATTTTGTTTTGCCGTAATATAAATTATGCTATCAGCCATCGGTATTTTTTGTTCGTAACTTAATTTTGCTGCTTGAATTGCAATTGATGAATTTACCTCTATTACTTTTGCCTGTTGCATCAAACCTATAACCTGAATTGCTGAATTTTCATCTTTTTCTAATAATATCTTTTTATATACCTCATATATATTTATTGTGGAAACTATTAATTCATCTGTTTTCTCAATTGCAGATGCAAATAACTTTGCATTTTTGCTATCAGCTAGATATTCTAGCCAACCAGATGAGTCGACTAAATTCATAGTCTATCTCCTTCTCTTTCAATATCGGTATTTATTCCTTTGAGAAAACCTCGAGCATCTTTAATATTTTTAAGAAGTAGAAATTCTATTCTGTCACCTAGCTGTACAATTTGTAATTTTTGACCAGGTTTTAATTTTAATTTCTGTCGGATTTCTTTCGGAATTACAACTTGATATTTGGGAGAAACGGTTACTGTTGTCATTATAAACTCCTATAATTGTAATACGTTTAAATATATCGATAAATTATCGATATTTCAATATACCTATCGATGTTAATCCCTTCCCCGACTTATTATATTATATATTACGGTATAACAAACCGCAATTAAGTTGCAGCCCATTTTATCAACCGAAGTTTGAAAAACGAAGGTTGAAACAAGAAACTTATTTTTATTACTTCTGCCGAAGATTATGCAAACTGTGCTTAATCCTGTCCGCCGAAATTTTAATGTAGGCGGATTTCCGTTTACGGTAAGCACAGTTTGCAAGACTATTAATTAATTTGACTACGTTGAACAAAAAATTTTAACCGGATCACCTACTTCAAAAACCTCTAAAACCTGTCCAGAAAGTATTAGGGCTTAGTGATGATGGTGTAGTAAATCTGCTGCTCAATGACACTGAAGTCTGGGAGCGGAAGATCCTCGAATGGTATGCGGAGCACATAAACGATACAATCCTGGATGAAGCAGAGAGAAGATATGAAGACAGGTAAAATGTTCAAGTGTAACAAGGATGTTGTATTAGCCGGAAGAATATTTATTTCAACCGGCGAAGACGTTTTAATTATCGGGGAGTTAAAAGACAGCTTTCAAACTCCCTGTTATCTCATAACCCACAAAGGGAGAACATTCACAACTCATCAATCATTTTTTCACAAACACTTTTATTTCTTAAAAAATATAGAAAGGGTAGAACAATGATGAAGTTATCTGATTTCGCGACAGACTTAGTAGCAAAGAGCCATTTTATTAAAGGGAGTTTTGGGGGATTCCAGGGCGCTGGAAAATCTAGGACAGCTGCAGAGTTTATTATTGGTGTGTATAAACAATTGAAACTCACAAAACCAATTTTAATCATAGACAATGAAAAAGGAAGCAGGTTTTTAATTAATCTCTTCAACAAAGCTGGTATTAGGGCAATAGCTAAAGATACAAAAAGACTTGCAGATGTAATCCAGGCTTTCGATTTTCTTTCAAAGAAAGAAATTGACTTTTTGTTTATTGATTCACTGACAAAGATATATTATCAATATGTCAAAGATTATAAAATCAAAAACAACAAAGAAAGAATGTTCTTAAACGATTGGGGAGCTCTCCTCCCTGCCTGGCAGGAAGAATTCTCGGATAAATTTGTTGAGGTTGAAGGTAATATAGTATTTACCGGCCGCGGGGGTTTTGAATACGATAAGGAAGAAGATGAAACGGATGAACAAGGAAGAGTTATCCGGAAGGGACAATTTGTTAAAAGTGGAATAAAGATGAAAATCGCCGGTGAAACTCCTTATGAAACAGATCTCAATGTCTGGATGCAGTTGGAGAAGGAACTTGATAAAAATCTTAGGCCGGTTCAGAAAAATGTAGGATATGTATTAAAAGATAGAAGCGATACGATAAACGGGAAAAGATTTGAATTCCCTTCTTATAAAAATTTCAAACCGGTTATCAATTTTATTTTAGGTTTACCTATAGGCGAAGTTTCAGGAGAAACCTTCAGCGAAAATCTCACACCTGGAACCGATGCAGAATACTTTGAAAGAAAATTAAGACAGCAGATTGAGACTGAAAATATCTCAGGTGTATTTGATAAGTATGGCTTAGGAGATACAAGATCTAAGGGTGACAAGCAAATCAAAGCTACGATAATTGAAAAGATATTTGGCACTAAAAGTCAAACCGAAATATCGAAGATGGATTGCAGTACACTTAAAGTAAAACGGCTTCAGCTTGAAGATATGTTTATTCAGTTATCCGCAGCGCAGCCTGAGAATGTGATTGACTGGGTTATGTCATACCATATTAAAGCCGCTGCTTAATACATCAGTGCTGCTGGTCCGGATTCCGGATCAGCAGCATAATTCTTCACTACACACCAATTGGAAACCTCTTAAAACTGTAACACTTTTTGTATTAAACTTATAGTTTCGCTCCGTTGTTAAAAAGAATAATTTAACAACTCCGCTCAACTATTCGGGAATAACCAAAAAGATGTTCCAGTTTCCAAACAACGTCAAGATGATCTTCAAAAAAGTGTGCCCAAAATGCGGGCTAAATCTGATTAGTTCTGATTAGTTTTAATGATTCACCATTATGAGATCATAAAAAAAGCTTCAAAACGTTAAATTTTGAAGCTTTGTCGTGGGTTCTATAGGATTCGAACCTATGACCTTCTGCACGTCAAGCAGACGCTCTAACCAACTGAGCTAAGAACCCTGGAATCAATTAAAAATTAAAAATGAAAAATTATCACCATATACGAATTTCCTCAAAAGCCGGATGAGTGAATGGCTCAAATTTTAACTGAAATAGTGAATAATTAAAAAATAAAAAATGAACAATTAAAATTGTTAATTGTTCATTATAAATTGTTAATTAATAAAGTACCGAGGGCCGGACTCGAACCGGCACGGGTGTAAACACCCACAGGATTTTAAGTCCTGTGCGTCTACCAATTCCGCCACCCCGGCTATAATTTGCCTTACGACAAAATTTTTTCTTTTAGCGTCCTAATATATTTAAACTCACTTATTTTATCAAGAATTTTAGCATATAAATTGAAAATTTACTGACAGTCCAGACTATCCCGGTGTCTAAAATATATGGTGTGAAATGAATATACCGCAAAAGGATATTTTACTAAAAGGGAAAAGTTGTTAAGCCCGAATAACCCAGGTTTTCAGCAGATAAAAGCGGCAGAAATATATAAATTCCAAACAGCCATCTAACAGCCGTTAAATCCGGGCTAACATCATTTTAGCATAAACAATATCCTGCTTTCAAATAATTAAAACCCGTTTTGTTTTGAACATCAATTGGTTATCGGCCGGAATTTTAAAAAATGAAAAATAATGTTATATTTTATTTCATATTTACGAAGGAAATTGAATGAATAATGACAGCAAAAATAATTCAATTGACCAGTCATATAATGAATGGAAAGAAAAGGTATATAAAAAGTTTAAAGAAAAATATCCTGAAAGGGAAAAAGAATTTACAACTGTTTCATTTACACCTGTCAATCCCCTTTACATTCCTGACAATAATAGTCCCGATAAATTTGACGACAAGATAGGATATCCTGGTTCTTACCCATATACCCGGGGAATTCAGCCGACAATGTATAGAGGGAAATTATGGACTATGAGACAGTACGCCGGTTTCGGCACAGCAAACGAATCAAATAAAAGATACAGGTATTTACTCGAACAGGGGCAATCGGGTTTATCCGTAGCATTTGATCTTCCCACTCAAATCGGGTATGACAGCGACGATCCGATTTCTTATGGAGAAGTTGGTAAAGTCGGTGTAGCTATTGATACGCTGGCTGATATGGAGATTTTATTCGATAAAATCCCTCTGGATAAAGTATCAACATCGATGACAATAAATGCACCAGCTTCTGTTTTATTAGCACTTTATATTGCTGTCGCTGAAAAACAGGGAATATCCAAAGACAAAATAAGCGGAACGGTTCAGAATGATATTCTAAAAGAATATATTGCACGGGGGACATATATTTACCCGCCCAAAGCTTCCATGAGACTGGTGACAAATATTTTTGAATTCTGCTCAAAAGAAATTCCTAAATGGAATACTATTTCTATTTCAGGTTATCATATACGTGAAGCCGGTTCAACAGCGGCACAGGAAATTGGTTTTACCTTATCCAATGGAATCACTTATGTTGAAGCAGCTTTAAGATCAGGATTAAATATTGATGATTTTGGAACGCGTTTATCTTTCTTTTTTAACGCGCACAATGATCTTTTTGAAGAAGTAGCCAAATACAGGGCTGCTCGCAGATTATGGGCAAAAATTATGAAGGAAAGATTCTCAGCTAAAAATCCCAAATCAATGATGCTGCGTTTTCATACGCAAACAGCAGGTTCGACTCTTACCGCTCAGCAGGTTGATAACAATATTGTCAGGGTTACTCTGCAGGCTTTAGCTGCCGTATTGGGCGGTACTCAAAGTCTGCATACTAATTCAAAAGATGAAGCCCTGGCTCTGCCGACTGAAAATTCTGTACGAGTTGCGTTGAGAACTCAGCAAATAATTGCTGAGGAAAGCGGTGTTGCAAGTACTATCGATCCTCTTGCCGGATCTTACTATGTGGAATCGATGACTGATAATATAGAAAGAGAAGCTGAAGAAATAATTAATAAGATCGATTCGCTTGGTGGGATGATAAATGCAATTGAAAACGGGTATGTTCAGTCGGAAATTCAAAAAGCAGCATACGAATTTGAAAAGCAGTTCGAGTCCGGCCGGAAAACAGTTGTCGGTGTAAATAAGTTTCGTACTGATGATCATGAAAATCCTGAGCTGCTTAAAATCGATATGAAAATACAGAATGAACAGATTAAATTTTTAAACAAAGTAAAAAATGAAAGAAATAATGAAGAAGCAGCTAAAAAATTAAATGAATTGAAAAACGCAGCCAACGGTAATGATAATCTGATGCCTTTCATACTGAATGCAGTTAATGCGTACGCAAGTGTAGGTGAGATATGCAACTCGATGAGGGAAATCTTCGGAGAATATAAAGAACATGTTGTTATTTAAGAAGGTTGAACATTTGAGCTTAAAATGAAGGACAAAAAATTCTAAAATATTTCAGGAGGGTTATGCTGCCGGCATATATTGAACATATCGGGATAGCAGTAAAAAATCTGGATGCATCTATTAACTTTTATGAGAATGTACTTGGATTAAAGTGCCATAAAATTGAAGAAGTTAAAGATCAGAAGGTAAGGACTGCAGTCTTCAAAATCGGTGAATCTAAAATTGAACTGCTTGAAACAACCGAACCAGACGGACCTATAGGCAGGTTTATTAAAGATAAAGGTGAAGGGATACATCACATAGCATTTGCCGTAAATGACGTCCAGGAAGCATTGAATATTGTAAAATCAAAAGGAATATCACTCGTAGATAATACACCGCGTAAAGGAGCTGAAGACTTAAATATAGCTTTTTTACATCCGAAATCAACACATGGAGTTTTGATGGAATTCTGTTCCGAAAAATAATCTATTTACCTTTAATTTAAAGTTAACCATTTATTCTCATTGTTAATTATAAATTGTTAATTGCTGATTATAAAACCATGTATTAAACTAAACCATTTCTCGCATAGTGAGATATTAAGATCACAATATTTGGTGCAGAAATTCAATATTCTTAATGGCATATCTATTGAAATTTATTTTATATCTTAAACTATTTTTTTGCTGATAAGAGGGTGCTTTATGAAGCATATTAATCTCAAATTGTATAAAATTCCGGGAATACTGTTCATTCTGCTAATTATCATATCAATTTCAATTATTCTGTATTCCGGTTCTACCAGTGGGGTTCATACCAATAAATTTATTATAAAAAACGGTCTGATAGTTAACCCGGCTGACAATAATATTTACACAGGTAAAATTGTTGATACAGTACAAAATAAAATTATTGAATATAATGTTGTAAAAGGTTTGAAAAACGGCGAGTTTAATATCCTTTATCTGAACGGAAATTACCAGATAAAAGGGAATATGAAAGACAATAAGAATACCGGCGAATGGAAATACTTCTACCCTTCCGGTCAGTTAGAATCTATTGGAAATTTCAAAGATGATATCGTTTCCGATGAATGGATATGGTTCTATAAGAATGGCAAAAGAAAAGAGAATGGTGTATTTGTTAACGGCAAAAGAGACGGGAAATGGAATATGTACGATCAAAACGGCAATCTTAAAACCATATTATACTTTAGTCACGGCAAAATAATTACTAAGCTAAACTCTGAAGAATCGAGATCTATTTAATCTAGCAGTTTTAGAAATTTATTATGAATTATTAATGGCGTCACGTATTTTCTTCTTCAGACTTCCTGCATTAGGATCCCGAGGTTTATACATTAAACATTTGTTGATAGTTTTAAGCGCTTCATCATAATTTTTCTTCATAAAATAAGCATCGGCAAGGTAATATAGGACCAGCACATCTCTTGGATTTGATTTATTCACTTCAGTTAAATACTTGACAGCTACATCATAATTACCTCTATAAAAACCAATTATGCCAAGTCTCTTGGTAGTATAATCCGCCGGGTTTATTTCATGCCTCTCGTAAAAATATTTAAGCGTGCTGTTGAAATTTTTTAAATTAGGATACTGATAAATTAAGACATCAATATGTTTTAAATAATCTCTTATATTATCTCTTCTCAGATAATATGTTGCAGCATTTAAATGTGCATCAACCCATGAGATTTTCTTTTCTAAGTATCCAATGGCAATTGAATCAATAAAATCTTCAGGCTGCAGTAATCTTTCAGCAGATATTGCTCCCGGATTTTTCACATATGGCCAGTCATGCTTTAAAAGAACAACATTATAGTTACCTATTACAGAATCAAGCCTGGTAAACATAAAATCTGCACGGGTAAGGCTGTCCTGCTTACTGAAAGGAATGACAGGGTTTTCATTTTTAGGAAGATATTCTAGTTTTTCCATAGAATTATAGAATGCTTTTCCTATCAACTGGTAACCCTTAACATTTGGGTGAAGATGATCAACAATAAGATTATCGCCTACAATTCCGTCCGGGCTTGCTGAATCAAATATGGAATCAATCGGTATGGTTGGAACATTAAATTTTCTACCCAGCTCATCAATAACTTTATTAATCTTTTCAGGAGCTCTAAACCTTAGTGCATCAAGATCTTTTGCCAATCTGAAAAGAGAATCAGCTTTAGCAATATTATTATATTTCAATTCAGTCTGAGCATCCTCATAAGCCCTGTCTGCTGTTCCATAACCAGGTGTATCTAAAGATATAAACGGTTTCTGGTCTTTCAGATTGCTTACCAGTCTGCTCAGTATAACAGGTACACCTTTATCCTTAATCATGCTTAAAATATCGCTTAGATTTTCTTTAAACTGTTCAATACCGGCATCGAATATCTTTGAATTCAACAGGATAGATTTATCTTTTGCCATCCTTGACATCAAAGTGCCTGAAGGTTTTCCGCTATTCGGAGAAGAGAACAATGATGCCAGCCAGCTAATCGAATTACGGACTAATTGTGTTGTTTTAAACTTATCAAGGTATAGAATTAAATTAACCAGGGTGCGTGATGAACCGAATGATTCCAAGGAACCTACACCAAGTGCTCCATAATATTCATTATGACCGGCGTATATTAAAATTAGATCAGGCTTCTGTTCTAGTACACCGGGTAAAAGGTCTAATAACGTATATGAATTTACACCCGTCATACTTATATTAACAACCTCAATAGGTGTACCCGTGTAAGCAAGTTCAAGTCTTCTTCTTATGTATCGGGAGAATGAACCCATGGGCATATACGGAAAGCCAACTGCACTGCTTCCCCCTAAAACAAAAATTCTGAAAGCATGGCTGCTTTTATTTTGATCAAAAACATCTTCAGTTGTTTTTGGATTAAAATCAACACTTGTAAAATATTTTTTTCCTATTTCAGGATTTATTATGTATTTACCGTCTCCAGCATCAACCCATTGCTGAAAATTATAACCATAATTAATGATTCGTAGAAATATTTCAAGGAGTATTAAAAAAATAATTGGAAGTAGAATTAATACTGCATAAAACCATTTTGGTGTTTTTTTTTCTGAAGTATTAATAATATTTTTTATTTCAGATCTTGGAAGGTTATATTTCCTGGAAATTTCATTTATAGAGAGCAATGATCCTTGTCATTTAATATCTGTTTCCTTTTATCTTTTGAAAGCTTCAAAAATCACCTCTAAAAAGCTGAAACTTAAAAATAATAAAACTAAAACCTATAATATCTATATTCATCACTGATACAAAAATATTTATAAATTTGAAATTGTTATTTGTCTTCAGATAAGCCATGATAAAGAAGAGAAACTTGCAATTAAAGATGCTAAAATTACAAAAATTTTATAATACAAAATATAAAGCCCGGAACTATCTTGAATGAGACAGTTCCGGGCGAGGAGGAGAAGAAATTATTTCAACAACATCATTTTTTTGATAGAGGTATTATTACCTGATTCAAGTTTATATATATAAACTCCTGTACTTAAATTTGAAGCATTGAAATTAACTTCATGTTGTCCTGCAGACAAGTTTCCTGAAAGTAATGTTGCAACTTTCTGACCCAGAATATTATACACACTAAGCTGTGCAAATCCTGATTTCTCAAGAGTAAAGGTTATCCTTGTTGTCGGGTTAAACGGATTAGGATAATTCTGGCTTAATGCGAATTTTGTTGGTGCTGTCGGTTTGGTATCATTAACATCTGTTATGTACTGTTCCCACTGAGCTTTTTGAGCAGGGAACCAGTTCAAATCACCAAGTGCGAAACCGTCTGTACCCGCTGATTGCATTGACGTGTTTGTATATGCTAAATCTTCAGATAAAGGCCATGTGGGTGGATAGAGGCTGCCAGTGGGATTATAAAACCATGGATGATCAAGCTGGCCGGCCGATATTTTCCATACATACAGAATTAAACTATCCAGCTGAGTTTGAACATCTGAATTAAATCCAGGATCTTCATTCATAACATTATCATTTGTTACATTTGCTACGCCAGATAACAAAGTGTCAAGTACATATTTACAATAATGATTCTCCCATGTAGCCGTATTGAGTATCCGTTTTAATACAACCTTCTGCTCATCAGGCTGCCCATAAACTGGAACATCAACACTGTCTGTAGTTGTTACTGTATCGTTCCATGTTTTATAGAAATTTAACAATTTTTCAGGCATAAAGAAATCGTTTTTCTCTATTTTATATACTCTGTTCGCAGGGCTAAGCATTTCAGCTGTAACTCCACGAGCATCGTTAACATATGATTCAGGACCAGGAATTGCAAAATCCCATAGCTTAGACCAATAGCTTGTTGAATCATCTGCCCAAACTCTAATAATACTGCTGGAAGAAGTATCAATATTGTTGAACCATCCATTAATTGTATGATCAGGATTTCCGCCCATGGCATGTGCAGCATAGAATATATTATTTTTTATAACCATATTATTTGCACGCGCCATTAAAAACGGATTTACAGTACCATACACAATTGTGTTATGTTCAAATAAAGCATATTTATCATATCCTCGAATTGACCAAAGGTATGAATTATTACAGTAAAACGTATTATTAATGAATTTGGAAGTATCCATAGCTGTACTGCCATTAGACAGGAATGCACCGCCTCCGAACCATGAAGTTCCGTGCATCTCATTTCTGAAGACACAATCCTCTACATCCATCTTAGACCACCAATTATTTAATTGAATAGCAGAATGAGAGAATCCGTCAAATATATCGCCTTTCAATTTAATAGTTACACTATCAGCATGATACGGATACCATCACTCCATCCTAATTGAGCCTGATCAGCACGAAAACAAGTTATATAAACATCGTTTATTTCAACATCGCTGGCGTACCCTATTAAATCGAAAAAGTGATCAATAGAAGAATTATCAGCAAGAATTGCCGGGGCAAGAACCGGAGGTCTGTCTGTTCCAGCAGTTGCTACTATATGAAGGTCACCATTTATCAAAAAACGTTCAGTTACCTGATAAACCGAACCTCGTTTCAGTCTGTATACTCTATCAGGATGAGCTCTTACACCTCCAGCTAGAGTATCGCCATTAATAACATTGTTAACATTTCCAGGTGGAACTGCGGCAACATCAACAGTATCCCCATACACAAGAGTTGGTGTGGTAAATAACACCATCAAAAATAAAGCTATAAAACATAGCAGTCTTTTCATATTATTCTCCTTTTTAATGAATTAATAACTAGCCTTCCGAAAGGCTTCAAAGAAATAAATTTTGAATTTAAGAACTAAACGCTAAAAATTTCTTATATCACCTCCCATCTAGAATTAATGATTGAACAAATTATGTTTAAATTTTTATTGTAGTTTAAATACCCATCCGAAATCCCAAGTCAGCAGTCATTCCATAATGCTGTTCTGATGCGGGAAAGCTGGTTTTCTGGTTTACAGATATATCCTTTTCACCTGTAATATTGTTCATATCAAAGTAAATCTGAAGACCATACCAAGGGAGGTCCTGGTTTGCGGAAAGATCCCATCTGGTATATTTAGCAGTATTTTCTCTATTCTGCATCCAAAAATCCGGATTTTTGAATATATTATCCTGATAAAGCATTGATACTCTAATAGAAAATCCTTTTAAATCGTATCCTATCGACAGGTTAGCTATATCATTAGGCTGTAAAAGCATACGTGAAGTATAAAAGGAATCTATAACAGTTTGTGTGAATGAGCCGTCTTCATTATAAACAGTATTAACAACACTCCTTGGATAATCGGCTGATGAAAATATATGAGTGTAATTTACAGAAAGAACAAGACCTGAAAGCGGAGAAGGTAAATACCATAAACGGGTCTGCCATTCCGCTTCAATTCCTCTTACATCAATAGCCAAAGGATTATTTATATACGTGTTGAATTCCTATAATTGTTTTCTTCCTGGGGTAAATCAGGATAAGTATGAAAATTTGTTTTATAAGTAGCAGATAGAAATATTAAATCCTTAATCCTTTTTGTAAACCCATCGATAGAAAATAAACCGACTTCATTTGAATAAACCGAAACAATAAGATCAAAATTTTCCGAAGTTGCAGGTTTTAAATTAACATTGTTATAGTCGATATATCCCGGTCCGATAAAATACCTCGGCGTAATTGTACCATAATCAGGATAATATAAAGTGTTTGTATATGCAAAATGAAACTGCAGCCAGGGAAAAGGTTTGTATCTTAAATGTACCATTGGTAACAAAAAGCCATGAGACCTGGTTATTGTTGAATCTCGGCCTAAAAAACCCTGTGTACCCGGAGCAGCTTCTGCTCTTAAAGCAGTATAGGAAGTAGTAAGGTTTTGATAGCGTGCACCGGGTAGAATAGTTATTTTGTCCCCAATATTAAATGTAATCATCCCATAAGCCGCACTCTTTTTTTCATTTCCGGAATAATCATTTAAGCTGAGCCGAGTTTATTTAATTGATATCCTTCTAATGTTGAAGTTACACTGGCAATTGGTAAAAGCTTATACATTAAACTAAGATCAACAGTATAAGCCATAGAATAATCACCATCAAGGAAATTTCCGTAGCTGTAGCTATTATCAACAAAATTATCCATACTTAACCGTCCGCCGTTCAGGATTAAATTAGGATAAGCTTTTAAAAATGCTGTTATTACTCCTCCACCGCCAGAATATAATTGTGAACCGGAACTTTAATTATAATCATAAAAACGATGATGATACTGGTACATTCCGCCGAATTTAATATTAGCACTCAATAAATCGGATAACGTTATATCAGTAATTAGGTCTAAGGAACCTGTTAGATTTTTTCTGTTGTAAAAGTTGACGGAGTTTGAATCTGATCAAGTGACGCTTGTGAAGCATTAGGTATTATATCAGAAGCTAAAACGTGGATTTACTTTTGACAAATCACCTTTATTGGCTAAACCTGCATTTTCCTGACAAAAATTGAAAAACAAATCCTTTGGATTTCTTGTTTCGGTATGGCTATTTGATAGTTTTAAATCAGCATGAAAGATTGGTATTTCCTGTTTTATATGAATTAGATTGCTTATAACATTAATCTTATTGTAAACATCATTAGCGGAATAATAAATATTATTTGTTGTGCTTGATATTTTCAGCTCTATAATCGCATTTGTTTGACTTGACTGAAGAAATTCATAAACTTTAATGAACCGTATTTATACTCATAATCTAAAATAGCAGTACCACCATAACGTTTACGATTCCTGTAAACATCCTGAAGATTCAACGCTGATAAATCAGGAATTCCAACATCTCCATTGCTCTTATCATTTAAATGATAAGTTGCTCCTAATTCATTAGCACTAAAATTGCTTTTTTCCGCTGAAGCCTGAATGAAAATTCCAAGATTTTGATCAAAATAACTCTTCTCAAAAGTGCCATTAAATCTATAGTTACGTAATTATTTTTAAATTTTCATATCCGCTCTGCACCAATGTTAATTGGCACCCATGGAATTCAAGATATCTGGCAGATAAATTTCGACCGGCAGTTGCAAGTCTACATTTACAACACCACCTATTAAAGCTGCATCCATATCGGGAGTAATTGCCTTAATAACCTCTATACCTCCAAGCATACTGGATGAAATCATGCTTAAATCAACTCCTCTGTCACCCAATTCACAAGAGTACCCGATTGGGCGGTTTTATCCGAAGAAATAATATTATTGTTGGACGCTACATCGCTCGGAAGCTGGACTCCATCGATAGTAACCTGGTTATACTGCGGTGAGAGACCCCTGATAACAACCTGCGAACCTTCTCCACCTGTCCTGATTAAAGAAACACCGGGTAACCTACCTACCGATTCGGCAGCATTTGCATCGGGAAGTTCCTGTATTTTTGCAGCAGATACAACATTTTTTATGTTAAGTGATGAAAGCTGTTCATTAATAGCTTTAAGCTGTCCTTCGGCCTGACCGGTAACAACCACAGTTTGACCTTCAACGGCTTCCGGTTCTAATGAAAAATTATATTCGGTTGTTCTTCCCTGAACAACATCAATTTTAACTTCTTGAGATTTATAACCTACATATGTTGCCCGAAGAGTATAACTGCCAACAGGAATATTCTTTATTGTAAAATGGCCTTCATTGTCAGCAGCACTTCCTAAACTGGTTCCGACAAGTACAGTATTAGAAAAAGGAAGGGGCTCTTTGGTCTGGGCATCTTTAATTACTCCTTTTACGTTACCGCTTTGCGCCATAACAACAGAAGCATTTAAAAGAAGAAGCAGAAGAAACTTTTTTCTAAAAATAGTTGTAATTGTTTTCATCATAAATTTACCCGCCTTTGGTTACAAAATAAAATTTTCAAAGGAAGCATTACTTTTAGTTATTGATAACAAGCACCGTAGGTTTATTCGATATTAAAATATACTATTAAGAAATAAAAAGCAATACTTAATATTTTTTTTCTTAAATAACAAAAAAAATGGAGTTTTGAGACCAAATATGTTTTTTTATAGAATAAACCATCTTCCTTTTCTCACTTCAAAGATAAAATGTATATTTTTCAGAAATAATTTTTCAGCATTAAATTATATGGAAAATATTAACTTTTTTATCCTAAAAAAAAGCCGGTCTATATTTTTCAACTCATTAGATTAAAAGCTCCGGACATTTTTAATGAATCAAATCAGAATTTTTCTTTAAGCAGTTCCGGTTTCTGATTATATAATTTTACAATTAATGTTCCGAATAAAGAATTTGCCCAGGCAAACCATTTACGCGTAAAATCATCGGGATTATCCATATTAAAAGATTCATGCATAAATCCCGTACCCGCGTCGGTTGTTTTAAGATATTTCAGACAATGAATTATTTCATTATCATCATTGCTGGTTATTGCTCTCATAATAATGCTTATCGGCCAGATTTTATTTATAAGTGTATGAGGACTTCCTATTCCCTCTGCTGCTTTTCCTTTAAAGAAATATGGATTGTTTTCGCTGAACAAAAAAGTTCTTGTATTTTGATAAACTGGATCACTATTGAACAATAATCAAGATACGGAAGAGATAATAGACTTGGAACATTGGCATCATCCATAAACAAGACGGTTCCCGAATCCGTCAACTTCATATGCATAAATCCTTCCATAATCCAGATGATTAATTATTCCATATTCATTTACTGCATTTTGAACCTCATCAGATAGAGAAAGACATTCAGCTGCAAATCCGTCATTAAAAAATACTTTTTTAAAAAGTTCCGCCAAATGCTTCAGCGCAACTACAGCAAATAAATTTGACGGGATTAAAAAAGGGAAAATCGTTGCATCATCCGAAGGTCTGAAAATCGAGACAATTAAACCTACGGGCTTAACAGGGTTGCCGTACCCGTTGCCCGGGACAGTATCTGTGCTCCATGAAGTAATTCTGCCGAATTTATACGGTCCTTCACCGTTTTTTCTCTGCTGTTCGCGGAAGGTTTTCAGAACAAGCTTCATTGCCTTTTTCCAGTCATCATCAAAACAGGAAGCATCTCCGGTTTCCTTCCAGTATTTATATGAAAGAGTAATCGGATAGCACAGATGAATCAACCTCCCATTTTCTTTCATGCAGTTCCGGTTTCATTTCGGTTAAATCTTTATCCCATTCACTTCCGGTCGGTCCGAAATTAAATGCATTTGCATAAGGATCAATCAGTATACATTTTGTCTGCCTGTTAATAACACCCCTGAACATGTTTTTTAATTTCTCATCTTTGTTTACAAATGGTAAATATGCAAGAACCTGTGCGGTTGAATCTCTTAACCACATTGCATTTATATCACCGGTAATTACAAAAGTATCGGGTTTGCCGTTATCCATTCTGAATTCAACTGTTGTATCAAGCGTATTCGGAAAGCAGTTTTCAAAAAGCTCGGCAATTTTCGGATCACCGATAGATTTTTTTATTTTGACTATTGCATCATCTACTGCCGTACTTACAAATTTTCTGTCCTGTGGTGCGGGTCTTTTACTAATTGATAAATTATACATTGCATCACCTTTTGGTGTAAAACGATAAGCGCTTAAACCGGCTGCTGCAACAGCCGCAGTTTTGATAAATTCTCTTCTGGTATACACTGATTCCTCAATATTTTTGATTAATCTAAATTATTAATTTTTTGTGTTGTGCAAAAGTGTAATGTCATTTTCATCGTTCTTTAGTCATCGACCTACCTGTTTGGTAGGTAAACAAGCTAGTGACTACCGCAGGCCGAGACCGACAGGAATCGCTTAATGTCATACTGAGTCTATCGAAGTATGACTCTCATTGAGTCCTGTATATTACAGCCCTCGACAAGCTCAGGCTGATACTGCTAGCTGTCAATGACAATCCAGAATCAGACTAACACCGCAAAACGATAAGCGAAACATTGCTGTCATACTGAACCTGTCGAAGTATGACTCTTATTGAGTGCAGCACCAGGACAGTCTTCGACAAGCCTGCCTTTGCCGAAAGTAGCCTTTTGGCTACTGCAGACAGGCTCAGACTGACAATACAAGACTGCAGGAGATGAAAATGTTCATCGCCTACTATGATTCTTGAGCCTCACAATTAATTATTTTGTTATCCATGTCAAACCATCATTCCGTATATGAACGCTTTCACTGCCATCTTTAGATTGAATAATAGCTTCAAATAAACTTGGTGTAACAGCTATTGAGACTTTACTATCATAATCTTTAAGATCTGGTTCTTTCATTCCCAATTGTTTCAAATCGCTGGTAAATTTTCCATGCCCGGCAAAATAATTTCTTTCTTTATAATATATCTGTCTTAAGTACCATTTGGCTGCTTCTTCTTTTCTTTCAATAAAAGAAACGGTTTTGGTTCCCACTTCATTTTTTGAAAACTGAATATAGCCCCACATCTCAGGATAATGCATATTAACTACACCTTGCGGGGACCAGACCCAGTTATCTTCGGGATATGGTTTACCGGTTGAAGGATTTATCTGTTTTTTATATTTCCCGTCAACTACTTCGGTTTTCCATTCAACCCTTGAGAAATTTAATCTCCACTGATCACCGTCTTTAGGCGGAACATTTATTTCGGCAATTTCACCCATAGCCTTAAAAGGAAATGCAAGCTCAACAGTCCAGTTCTTATCTTTATCACCCGGCTTATTTAAAGTACCATTAATTGAAACGGCAGTTTTTAATCCATGTATATCAAATCCGTTTACGGCAGCTCCCTTTGTATCCCTGTATGGTTCAAGCAGAAGCAGATCCCAGACTGTATTCAAAGCATTCATTTCGAATTCGCTGTAACGGTGTGTATCACCGTCGGGATCTATAAAGACTTCAAAATCATTATCATAAAAAATAACTGTATCCCGTTGTTTAAGAGTTGCCCATATATCAGGTTCATCTATCTGAGCAGCGATGTAAAGATAATTATCATCCCAGAGCATTTTAGCCCTGGTACGGAATCTTGGTGCAGGTTTTACAGGACCTTCAATGTCAACAAAATCATCTGTCCATTTAGCTTTAGACCATGATGATTCGTTTAGTTTTCCATCTATAGTTATTTTCTCATTTGTTTTATAACAAATATATTTTTTAGGAGAAAATTTAATATGTGGTATTGGTAATGTTTGAGACATACAAATTGTTGAACTAATAATAATTAATATGAATAAATTTTTTAACATAGTGCACCTTATATATTTTGATTCTGGATTCTCGATACTCGATTATTGATTCACGATCCTTGCCGCATCGATTAATTCTTTTATTGTCGTTTCAGCAAGACCTACCGATGTATCGGCAGCGCCATAATAGATCAATACTTTGCTTTCAGGTAAAGCAAAATCTGTTTTCATCATATTCTTCCACGATCATTCCGCTTGGAAAAACAACATTGGGAACCTGGCCTACTAATTCAAACAATTCACGGGGTTCCAGTATATTGCATTTGCTGCGGGCTAATACAATTGAAGGATCATTTAAATCATGAAGCGATACTCCTGCCTGGTAAATATTTGAACTTGCAAAATGCATTGCAACGCCATGATAAACCTGCAGCCATCCTTCTTTGGTTTTAACCGGCGGAGGACCTGAGCCGATATTCTCATCCCAGTAATGGAAACGCCCGGACATTACAGCTTTTTTCGGTTTCCATTTCAGTAAATCATCAGATTCAGATAAAAATATTGTATTGCCTGAAGCCGGCCCTCCCTCCAATTGAACTTTATTCGGTCTGTCAAATCTTAAATATTTTCCATTAATTTTCTCAGGAAACAACACTCCGTTTCTGACATCACCGTCGGAAACAATCCCGAGGAACTGATATTCATTAAAGTCGTTGGTCTTTGCCAGACCAAGGCTGCAGCCTTCTTCCATATCCATTGCAAACATTACATAAAATTTGTTCTGAATCTTAGAAATTCTTGCATCATATACATGGTAAATCTTTTTACTGATTTTTTCCATCCCTTTAAAATCAACAATCCTTTTATCGACTTTAAAATCAATCCCGTTGCTGCTTTCAGCTTTTACAATAAAAGTTTCCCTTCCCCTGTTCTGCACACGCAGGAGAAGAATATATTTGTCATTATATTTTATTGCCCCCGGATTAAAGACCGATGAAACATCAACCAGCTCAGGATAAATTTCAGGGATATCGGTTCTTGTGATGATTGGATTTTTTAGATTTCTTTTTAACATAATATATTTCTTTATTTTATTAATCTATGTTAAGCACAATCCTTCAAGGTCACTTTTAAAAACCTTGAAGGATACTCAAGGCTAATATTTAATTTTTTATTATTCATTCATCTAAAACTTCTGGCAGTTTCAATCATTGTTTTCATATTAATTGAAGGTGTCGAAGGAGGAATAGCACAGCCTGCATTTAAAATAAAATGATTTGAATTTCCATAAATTTCAAGCAGTTCCAAAGTTTTTCTTCTGACCAGCTCAGCACTGCCCAATGCCAGGACTCCGCTGGGATCAATATTCCCAATCAAAACAGCTTTGTCATTAAATACATCAAAAACTTTTTGGACATTGGTCTTATAATCAAGCTCGAAGGCGTCTGCCCCGGTTAACAGCATTTTATCAAGTATAGGTTCAGTATTACCGCAAATATGCAATGTATACGGTAATCCAAGTGAATGAGAAATTTCTACTATTTTTTTCTCAAACGGAAGGGCAAAATTGACATACATTTCAGGCGAAATCAGATCCGGACCTGCAGGACTGTCACCATTAGATATCATATCGGCACCCGTCTGAGACATTAAATGAATAAATTGACCGGTTGCCTCCGTACAATAATCCAATAGTTCAAATACAAGCTGTTCTTCAGACAATAATAAATCAGCCATCCAGTCTTCTATTCCGCGAACCATGCTGGCCAGGGAAAAAGGATCCTGATCGCAGTTTCCGCGAATAAATATTTCATCCTTAAAGTATTCTTTTAATAATCTCACAGATTCCAGCCATACCTGGATATATTTATAATTTTCTATTTTTACCGGATTCAAATTCTTAACCTGCTCCATACTTGCCAGCATCCCTCTATGTGTTCTGGCCGGAGATTCTACCGGTAAATCAACTGTAACACCTACTGCACCAGCCAAAGTAACAGTATCAATATCAACTAAAATTCCATCATGATGATATTTATCAACCGATTTAATAAAAGATTCGGCAATAATTTTCGGATCATTCCTGAACTGTTCCATATTATAACCTGCTTCCTCTGCGGCAAGCATAAAATTATGAAGCATTACCGGAACTTTATCCGCCGGTTTTCCTTTTAAAGCAGCTTGTATTCTTTCATATCCGTTCATAATTTAAATTCCTGATAAATTATTAGGCAACCTGCTTCTCAATTTCTTCAAGAGATCTGCCTTTTGTTTCAACTAAAAATTTCTTAAAGAAGAAAAAGCTGGCAAAAGTAACCAGGGCAAAGAAAGCAAATACATACCCTATTCCGCTATTATCGGCAAAAGATGTTTGAATTACCGGGAATACAAACAGGAGCAAAGTATAAAATGTCCAGTGAGAAAATGAACCTATTGATGCTCCTCTTGCCCGTATATTATTCGGGAACATCTCAGATAAAATGACCCAAATAACTGCTCCCTGTGAAAAAGCAAAACAGGCGACAAAGCTGATCATAAGCGCAAGAGGAAGAACTCCTTTTATATCATAAAAAAACACATAGGCAAAACATGCTAAAAATATACTCATTCCAATAGACCCAAGCAGCAGCAGTCTTTTTCTACCTATTCTATCAATAAAGAACATTGCAAGTATAGTGAATGCTAAATTCGTAAATCCTACAATTACTGTTTGTAAAATTGCAGACTCGGTTGAAAAACCGGCAGCTCTGAAAATATCACTGGAATAGATCATAACAATGGCTATCCCGGTAAACTGGTTAAACATACCTATAAATATTCCGATGACAGTTAATTTCAGGTATGGCTTCATAAACATGTACTTAAAATGACCAATCACCTCGGAATTTATCGACCTTTTAATTTCATCCAGCATAACATCGATGTCAGCCTGAGGGTTTAAACTTACAAGAACTTCCTTTGCTTCGGTATAGTTACCAATTTTAACCAGCCATCTTGGACTTCTGCCAACCATAAAAAGCAGAATAAAGAAAAACATAGCCGGTAGTGCACCGGAAACAAACATCCAGCGCCAGTTGTTTATTCCCGTTTCGATAAGTGCAAGGTCAGCCGCAAACGCAGCAAGTATTCCTACAACTATTGATAGTTGAAATGTTAAAGTCAGCCTGCCTCTGTAAATTGGAGGTGATATTTCCGATATATACATCGGTGATAAAACCGAAGCGCCTCCAATTGCTATTCCTCCAATAATTCTGAACAGGATAAACATTCTTATATTAACGGCAAGTCCGGAACCAATTGCAGAAATAAAAAATAAAGCTGCCATTACTCTTAACATATATCTGCGTCCGTATTTATCACCGGGAATTCCAATAAATAAGGCACCGAAGACACAGCCAAAGATTGCTGAGCTGACTGCCCATCCTTTCATACCTGCAGACAGATTAAAATGTCCGCTGAAGAACGGCAATGCTCCATTAATTACTGCGGTATCGAAACCGAACAGGAATCCACCGAGCGCTGCTACAAATGTGTAAATTATTAATTTCCTTTTCAATTGGATATCACGCTGGTTTTAATTTGTTGCTTTATCATAAATGTTTCAATACTGTGTTTTTCAAAATTCCAATCAATGATGCCGTTTTTTAATTTCAGCGGCTTTTGATTTTCTTCAATCAAATTAGTTTTTTCACCGGAAATAAATGGTTTAAAACTTTTAATTCCTGAATTAACTTCCTTACCTGAAATGTTATATGCCCTGATGATTACTGCAGATTCATCTTCAGCTTTTTTTACTGCTGAAATAATAACATCTTTATTACTACTGCTGAAAAAGCTTAATTGCTCCGGCAGATTTGCATCTTTATATGTATCAGGATCAACTATTACCAACAGCTTCTCATTTGTCTGATGTCCAAACCGGGAACCATTTTCCCATCCTGGTTTATGGCTTGTAAGTGAGAATTCAAAATGATGATCTCCCGTCTGAAGATATTCATTCCCCTGCCAATGACAGCTTCTCCTTGATGCCAACAATAATGGCTGTAATAAAGTGTATCTTATCAAGACTATCAGTAGGATCAATATAATCAGCGACAGCAACGCTGGAAGTTAAAGTAACCCCGAATTCATTATCATCAGCTCCAATCCAGTTTTCAATGCTGCGCGGATGGATGTCTTTACATATAGATTTATAGCGTTCTCCTGCCGAACCTTTAATTTCATCCTTCCCGACATTTACAACTCCAAACGGAACTTCATAACTCACTTGTCCGTTTTTCATATTAAGAGGCAAAGCCATTCTAAATTCACGATAAAGAACACCTTCATAGTTCAGCAGGTTAATTACAAAATCAATTCTTTTAATATTTTTATAAATAAATATTTTTTGTTCAACAACTGCGTTTCTTATCGGCTGTCGATTTTCAAAACACGTATAAACCTCTCCCGATTCACTTAATTTCCAGTTTGAAGAATAATTTGCTTCCCTGTCGAAATTCTTCATATCGGGCTGCTGAATATCGGCAAATTCCCCGGCGCCTGTTCCTTCCGAATGAAGTGTAAATACTTCACCTGCATTGAAGCTTTTATTGTTTATTAATTCTTTTCCAAGTTTCTTATCATAAACAGAGGATAAGTCCTCCATTCTCAAATCTTTACTCTGTAAAATTTATTCTCGTACAAATTTTTGAAAACCTCTTTCTTTTCAGTAGACTCAAATCTTCCGATGCTTTAAGGTAAAATGTTTTATAACCGATTGAAGGAATTCCTTCCGCAATAAAATGAATATCAGCTTCTTCAATAGAATTATCATTATACCGTTTCACATTACTAAGCTGGATGGGTATGGCATTACCTTTACTATCAATTAACTTTAAGCTTTTTGCCTCCCCTTTTTTCATCTTAACAGTAAATTCAGCCGGATCATCTCTTAACCAGCTCAGACTATTGAAAACAACAACCGGAATTCCTTTATCTTTTGAGAGTTTTATTTTCGAGGAAATATCATTTAAAGATGAAGAGAGTATTTTCTCAGCCTGATTTTTGGCATATATAAATTTGTCGTGAAAGATTCCATCGGTAATATCACCATTCTTTCCGCCCCAGCCGTGGTCAGGATATATTTTTGCTTCCCATGCCTTTTCTAATTTCTTTGAAGGATATTTAGCAAAAGAATTATTAATCATAGCATCGGCTGCAGCAAATTTTTCTGCAGCAGTTAACAGGATATCTCCCTCCCTGCTGGCTTGAACAGCTTTATGGTGCGTTGGTCCATGAATATAAAGCCATACATCAGGTCTTTCACCTTCTAGGGACGGTAACAGATTTCCATTCTCAACAAATTTATTTATAAAACCAGAGGTAAGAGACATTTCAATTTTGGGAAGCTCTATGTTCGAATATTTACCCAAAGTTTTTTGAACTTCGGTTATTTTATTCCAATTATTAATTATACCGGAATAATCTTCTGCCGGACTCATGTCATTATCTGAAAATAAAGGAATATATTTCGATTTTGAGTTTGTGTTATAATATTTATCCCACCAGAGTGATGTATCTGCAATAAACCGGGCAGCTTCTCCGAATCCATTGTGAAGTGCTGAATAAGCATAACCATAATGTCCCGGAGAATACGTTGTAACATATGAACTATCCGGACTGTACCAGTTGTAAACTCCCGGCTCTAATCCGGCTGATTGCCATATACTTTATTCCTGCTTTGCTGAGGATCTGAGGCATCTGAAGCGTTCTACCCGGAACGTCTTCATTCCAGTAAGTATCTGCTTTATAACCAAACTCATTTTTCAGCCACATGGCGCCTAAATATAACTGCCTCACCAAAGCTTCACCTGAATACATATCCTCGTAGGGCTGGGTGTAGAAGGCACCGCAGGATATTTGTCCGTTCAAAAGAAGCCGTTTTATTTTATCCCTGCTTTCCGGATGACGATGGATATATTCCCTTAACATTAATGCATCTTCTATATCAAACCTGTAGCCAGGTTCTTTAAGCGCTTTATTGAAAAGGGGTGTAAGAAGCATAGTATCTCTTTCAATAATACATTTCTCAGGCGAGTCCATCCAGGCTATATCCTGGTGACTTGAATTCATTAAAAAGATTTTACCGGAGCTGAGTTTTGATTCCGATAATTTCACTAATGCTTCAACGGTTTTGGGGTAGTAAGATCTTGTACTGCTTATCTCGGTTTCATTTTCATTAATCTTTTTAATACTATTTTTTATAAGAGATTTAAATGAAAGCTTTATGAATTCACCTTCTGCTGATATTGAATCAACCGATAAAAGTTCATCATAATCATCTTTCAATATAAATGGTGTTTCTTTAAGAAATTTTGTATCAACACTCAAGCTGCCAGTTCCCTTATCATTCAAAGCAGAAATTTTCAAATCATATATTTTACTTCCCACATTTAATGTTAAATTTTTTCCTGCCAGACTTAATGGTACATTAATATTAATATCTGATTTTTCTTTTTCTTTCTGAATTATTATATCAGCCCAGGAATTATACCTGACTGAATTCTGAAGATAGGAGTTTGCATCATTTGCCTTATAAACAATTATCCAGCACTGGCTGTTTTCTGCATGACCAACTATTTTTATAGTCAAAGGTTTGCCGGGAATTATCCATGATTTGGGTGCCCATAAAGCCATATAACCCTGAGATTCACCCCAGGGTTCTTTTTTCATTCCAAAGTATTTTAATTTCCCTCCGTTTTCATCTGAAATTTCCCAGTTGTCACTGGTACCGGATTTAATTAGAAACCGTTTGTAATTATTGATGTAAACATCGAATAAATGTCCTGCTGAGGAAAGATCAATAGCAGCAACCCAGACAAATCCGGCACCTTTACCGGCATAATCAGCATGGGACAGCCTGGGTTTTCCATTCAATTGCCATATTACCTGTTGTACATCTGGTTAACAGGCATTTACTGAGATCGTTCCGGAAACAGTGATAAGTAAAATCATTCCCTCCCGCATTTTGGGTATATCCTTCCAGGTAATCTCCGGTTTCTGCCGCAAAACCTGAAATACTTTTTAATTGATTGAGGTCCTGCGAACTGGCAATGCTGTTCACTAATAAAATCTGAATCAATAAAACAAAAAGCCTATTGAATAATTTCATATCCGGTATCTATTTTTTGTAATAAAATATTTATGCGTTTAATGAGCTCCATCATCGCTCTTCCGTTATGGTATGGACACTTCCAGGGATCAATTTTCCAGTCATTCCTGTAATAAGGTGATGGATCACCCGCAGGTTCTTCGAGGTATGGTATACCAAAACGGCTGACTTTTGTAAACCATTCACCTTTTTCATGATCGATCACATGTTCATTGATAAAATTCCATGCTGATTTTACTATTTTCCAGTATTTAAGATCGCCGGTTAACTGGTATGCGTTCATGAAGCCTACCAGGTTTTCGGCCTGAAGCCACCAGTGTTTATTCGTTCTTATATGGCTTCCAAATTTTGTTGATTCCAGGAATAAGCCCCCATCCTTATCAACCCCGGATCTTTCAACGGCAGCAGCCATTTTTATTGAGAGCAATTTCATTTTTTTTATAACAGTTTCGTCACCAAGTATTTCCGCGGCTTCCAGCAGCAGCCATGAAGCTTCTATATCATGACCGAATGAGCAGATTCCTTTTGATGATTCTGCTTCAATAAAATTATCATCAAAAAAAATCCCGAGATGCCCGCTGCTTCTTATTATTTTTTCGATAAAAAGATTTAATATTTCTTTTAACCGGATTTTTACATTCTCATCTTTCCAGACTTTATAAAGAGCAGCATATGCCTCCATTACATGCAGATGGGTGTTCATCGATTTTGGTTCATTGTTATCAGCCATCCGGTTCTCTTCATAAGGTTTCCAATCCCTGGTAAATGCTTCAAAATATCCGGTTTTATCTTTCGTTTTAGCTTCAAGCAAATGAAAAAACTTTTCAGCGATACCGAGAACTTCAGATGAAGAATTAAGCTCATAATATTTACATAACGCATAGATTACGAAAGCCTGTGCATAAGTATGCTTTATATCTAGAGCAAAACTATTATCAGGTTTCAGTTCCATGAAATATCCGCCATGCTCATGATCTTCAAAATACGTTTGAAGAATATGATAAGCATAATCGGCCATCTTTATATATTCCGGATCATTATAGGATATTGCCGCTGCAGAAAATGTCCAGAGTATCCTAGCATTCAATACACAGGATCTGTTTGCGGTTAAAACAGGTCTGTTATTCAGATCAACTGCACCATAAAAACCATCTCCCTTTTCATCAACACTATACTTCATCCAGTAAACCAGGATGTCATCCTGTAATTCTTTTTCGAAAATCTCCCTGAATTTTATCAATTCTTTTTTCAAATTTTTCATTTAAAAAATTTTTGATATCACTTTATAATCTGTATAAACTATTAATTTGAAAATTAATTCTGAGACTATAATTACCGAACAAACCGGTCAATAGCTGCAGGATAGTTAGTCCTTTGATTAGGTGTATTTTCATTTGTCCCGGTAAGAACATTTTGATTACCTTTTTTAAATGTAATCCAGAATAGTTTCACTCTTAAACCAAATAATTATACTTTAATAATTCTGAACATCATTTATAATTTTTGTTGAAAATAACTAAAATTAATTTTACAATTAAAAATTAATCCTGAGTCCAAAATTCCCAAACATACCATACCGATCAATTGTTACCGGATAATCAGTTCTTTCATTAAGACTAGTCTCATTTGTTCCTGTAAGATTAATGAGATCAAGAAAGAGCTGCAAATTATACCAGGGAAGCGTTTGTCTGATTGAAATATCCCACCTGACTGATTTGTCCGAAATAACCCTGTTCTGCAGCCAGAAATCAGCCTGCTGAAAAATATTATTTATATACACCACCGATACTCTGCCTGAAAACCCTTTATAATCAATTCCGAATGAGGAATTAACAATATCATTAGGTTGATTTAGAAGCCGTGTTTTATAGAATGTGTTGTCAATATTCATTGTATAGGAACCATCCTCTTTATAATCGACATTAACCTCAGCTTTTGGGTATGCAGCCCGGGAGAATATATGTGAATAATTAATTGTAAATACAATCCATGAAAATGGTTTCGGGAGATACCAGAAATGCGTCTGCCACTCTGTTTCAATACCCCAGAGATCTATAGGGATCGGACTATTAATATAAGTGCTGAAAGTATATAATTGATTCCTGTTCTGCGGCAAATCGGGGTATTCGCTTAAATCCGTAAGATATGTATTTGATGAAAAGACAAGATTTTTTATTCTTTTTTTGAATCCGTTTATAGTAAATAAACCAATTTCATTATTAAAGAAAGAAAACACAAGATCATAATTCTCCGAGGTAGCCGGCTTTAATTCATAATTATTATAAACAATTGAAGTCCTGTCGACTGAATAGCTGGGCACTATTGCCGCATAGGGCGGATAGTTTAAGGTATTTGTATATGCAAAGTGAATCTGAAGCCAGTGAAATGGTGTATAAATGAGATGAACCATTGGAAGCCAGTATCCGTGAGCCACTGTTTTTGTAGCAGTCTTATATAGATAATTCTCAGGGTAAGTTTTTTCTATTCTGTAGCCGAAATATTTTGTAGTAAGATTTTGATACCGGATACCTGGAAGCAGTGTTACTAAATCGCCGAAATTAATGTTTGTCATTATATATGCTGCACTTTTGTCTTCAGTACCATGATAATCAGGAATGGTTGAATTATACTGATCAGATTTAGTAAGCCCGGGAGTCCAGATCAGATCATAAATTAAGTTTGTAAGGTTTATATCTACGGGGTAAGAAATTGAATAATCCCCGTTGAAAAAATTTCCGAATGAATAACTATTATCTATAAAGTTCTTTATAGTCGGACTGTAATTGTAGGTTTGAAATCCTTTATAGGTCTTTAATATTTGTGAAATTGTGACCTCCGGAGGTGACGCAGGGCCCGACCATAAGTTCTCATCATATGTCCGTTTACGGTATTGGTACATTCCTCCGAATTTTATATTTGCCCTGAAAAAATCTGAAAACCAATAGTCAGATTTTAAATCAATTGCTGCAGTTAATGCCCTGTCTCTTACAGACTTCGAATTATCGGAAATTCCGCTGTACCTGGCAGCGGATTCATACGGAACCGCCAAAGATGCAATGGCTTTGGGTGTTAACTTCGAATAGTTTCCATTACGGGAAAAACCACCATACCTCTGATTAAACGAAATTGATAAATTTTTTGGTGAAAGACTTTCGGAATAAGCATGAGCAACTTTAAGATCAATGTTAAAGAAAGGAATTTCTTGTTTAATACTAAAAATGTTTACAATTGAGTTTAATTTATCGCGGATATCAGCAGCCGAATAATAAATAGAATTCGATTGAGGTAAGATTGATTCTCCCCTTACCACTCTTTTAATATCATACCTGGAGAAAAGATTTTTAAACCCGATCTCACCAGAGAAATATTTATAATCTAAAACAGCAGTTAAATCCTCTCTTTCATTTCTGCTTACATAATCACCTAAACCAACAAATGTGATATCAGGAGTTCCCTGATCGCCATGGAATTTATCATTCAGGTAATAACCGGCACCCAGAGTATTCCCCCCGGGATTTCTATTTTCAACTGAGCCCTGTAAAAAGAATCCAAGCTTTTGTGAAAAGAAACGCTGCTGATAAGTTCCAGATAGTCTGTAATTATTATAATTATTCTTTAAAGCATTAAATCCTCCCTGCATTACCATTTCGAAAGAAGGTGAATTTGAACTATCGTAAGCTGCTTTCTTTTAAATCAAAATTTACTACGCCTCCAAGCACTGCGGCATCCATATCGGGCGTAATAGCTTTTATTACTTCTACACCTCCGAGTATTCCCGATGAAATCATACTTAAATTTGTAGACCTGTCTCCCACTAAAGTTGATTGGGTATACTCTCCGTTAACTGCAATATTAGGGGGAAGCTGAATTCCATCAATGGTTACCTGGTTATATTGAGGAGACAGTCCGCGTATAACGAGTTCAGCACCTTCTCCGCCATTCCTGATGAGTGAAACTCCGGGAAGCCTTGCTGCAACATCTGCAGCATTTACATCCGGCAATTCCTGTATGCGGGATGACGAAACGACGTTCTTAATCTGCTCTGAATTTAACTGCCTGGTGATTGCTTCATTCTGACCAACAGCCTGGGATGTTACTGTTACTGTTTTCCCTTCTATACTTGCGGGGATTAATTTGATTACTGTCTCAAGTGTCCGGTTTGCTTTTAGGGTTACTTCAAATTCTTTTGCTCTATAACCAACGAAAGAAGCTTTTACTGAATATTTACCGGGCGGAACATTACGGAGCATAAATTTACCTTCATTTTCAGTGGCCGTGCCAAAACTTGTTCCCACCAGAATAATGTTTGCCCCTGGTAAAATATCTTTACTTACCGAGTCAATAACCGTACCTTTTATTGATGCTGTCTGGGCTAAAAGAATATTCAGATAAAATAAGAAAAATAAGAAGAAATTTACTGCTAGTAATTTTTTATTTATTTTCATGATTACCTCCCCGCAAAGCAACCACAGACCGAAAATAAGGCATCGGCTAAATTCACATTAAAGATAATCATCAGCTAATTTTCTATCCTGCAAATTTTTTAATTCATATTTTTGAGATGTCAGGATTTATTTTTTAATCTCAAGTGCTCTTATACTTCCGGTTATAATTAAAATTGAACTCTTACTCCGAGATCACCTGTCATACCGTATCTTTCAATAGTAACAGGGAAACCGTTTTTTTGATTAATATCAGTATCGTTTTCGCCGGTAATATTATTCAGGTTTAAGAATACCTGGACACCATACCATGGCAGCTCCTGCTTTACTGAAAGATCCCATCGAATATATTTATCGGAGTTAACCCTGTTCTGCATCCAGAAATCAGGCTGTTTAAATATATTATCCTGGTATAACATTGAAAGCCGGCTGGAGAATCCCTTATAATCAACTCCAATAGCAAAATTCATAATGTCATTCGGCTGGTTCAGCATTCTTGTTGTATAAAATGTGTCTATTACGGTTCTTGTAAATGTACCATCCGGATTATAAACAATATTTAATTCGCTTCTCGGGTAGCTGGCTTCGGAAAAAATATGAGTATAATTGATATTAAATACAACCCATGAAAAAGGCTCAGGTAAATACCAGAAATGAGTCTGCCAGTCTGTTTCAATTCCCCATATATCAATTGCTTTAGGATTATTTATGAATGTATTAAATTGATATAATTGATTTCTGATTCTGAGGTAATTCTGGATAAGCGCTTAAGTCGGTCATATAAGTTGTAGATGCAAAGATTAAATTTTCAATTCTTTTCTTAAATCCGTCTATTGTAAATAATCCAAGCTCATTATTATAAAATGACAGAACCAGGTCATAATTTTCCGAAGTTGCCGGTTTTAAATTATAATTATTGTATGAAATTGAATTCGTACTGATCTCATATCTTGGCACAATGGCATTATAATCTGGATAATTTAGTGTATGGGTATATGCAAAATGTACCTGCATCCAGTTCAAAGGTTTATAAATCAGATGGATCATCGGAAGCCAGTAACCATTCGGTCTTGTGACGGTAGTATCGGTAACTTTATATCCGCCGGGAATTTGCTCTGTTCTATGGCCGAAATAGCTTGTTGTTAAATTCTGATACCGTACTCCGGGAAGAATAGTAATACATCTCTCCGAGATTAAAGGTAGCCATTACATAACCAGCGCTTTTTTTCTCGTTTCCATTATAATCAAATACCGAGGAAACATTTTTAACATTCTGAAAACTTTCGGGAGAAGCTCCGACCCGGACAAGATCATAAATGGTATGCATAAAGTTTACATCTATCGGGTAATACATTGAGTAATCACCGTTAAGAAAGCTTCCGTACGAATATGCTATTATCAACAAAATTTCTTACAGTTACACTGCTCCCGTAAGTCTGCATCCAAGGATAATATTTCAGAATTTTACCAACTGTATTCCCTCCTCCAAGAGAAATATTAGGCCCGAGTCCGTAATTATAATCATATGATCTTTCCCGGTATTGATACATACCTCCGAATTTTATTTTAGCCGTTAAAAAATCTGAAATAACATACTGGGTTTGCAGATCAATTGAACCTGTTAATGTTCTGTCTCTTGAAAAATTTGATGAAGAAGTAATTGTTTCTAAACGGGCAATTGAATCGTCTGGGTACTGCCAACGTTACTAATTGTTTAGGATTCAATTTTGATAAGTTCCCCATACCGGATAAATCGGCATTCTGCTGCCAGAATGTAAATGATAAATTCCCAGGATTATGATTTTCCGAATAAGTATGAGATAGTTTTATATCTGCATGGAAAACCGGCAGATCCTGCTTGATACTGATAAGATTAGTAATCACATTTAATTTATTTCTTGAATCAGCAGCAGAATAATACATCCAGTTTCGACTAGGATTTATTGATTCTGATCTGGAAACTGGTCTGGTATTACTGGCACTGAAGAAATTATAAAAATCAATTTCACCCGATGAGTGGGTGTAGTCCATTACCGCAGTAATCCCGTCTCTTTCAAGCATTCTGGAAACATCTGTCATGCTTAATGAATTAAGATCAGGTATTCCCTGATCTCCATGGGTTTTATCGTTCAGTTGATAATTAACGCCCAATTCGTTTGAACTCCGGTCGCGTTTTTCTATTGAACCGAGCAAAAACAAACCTAACTTTTGATCAAAATACCTCTGTTCATAAGAACCTACGAGCATGTAATCATTAGTTGTATTCTTTAAAGCATTATGGCTTCCTTGAATTTGAAGACCAAAAGTGGGAGATACACCTTTCACAGCTTTTCTTAATCCGAAATTTACCACACCTCCGAGTACGGCAGCATCCATATCGGGAGTGATTGCTTTTATCACTTCAATGCCGCCCAGCATACTTGAGGAAATCATACTAAGATTAGTTGCCCTGTCACCCATTAAAGAGCCTTGAGAATTCGGATCATTTGATACTACATTCCCGGGAAGCTGAATACCGTCAATTGTGATCTCATTATATTGGGGCGAAAGACCGCGAATCACAACCTGCGAACCTTCACCTCCCTCCCTGATAATTGAAACACCAGGCAGCCTTGCAACGGACTCAGCTGCATTGGCATCCGGCAGCTCCTGTATACGTGCCAAAGAAACCACATTCTTAATTTGATCTGAAGATAACTGCTGATTAATCGCTTCATTCTGACCGCTGGCTTGAGCTGTTACGGTTACGGTTTGTCCTTCTATACTTGCCGGATATAATTTAATATCCGTTTCAAATATTCTGCCTGCTTTTATTTCAGCATCAAACTCATTTGTTTTATAACCCACATATGAAGTTTTAATTTTATATTTGCCTGCAGGAATATTCCTTATAATAAATCTTCCTTCATTATCACTGGCCGCACCGATGCTGGTACCAAGTAATATAATATTTGCTCCCGGCAATGATTCTTTTGTTAATGCATCAACAACTTTCCCTCTTATCGTTACTGTTTGAGCAGAAAGTATATTTACAAACAGCAAGGTTATGAAAAGTATATTAAACGGCAGCAGTCCGGAACTCCCTTTTAACATAAATACCTCTTATTTATTAATATTATAAAACGGATAGACAAATTTTTAAGATTCATTTTGATAAAGAATAATTTTCATCAATTATTTCATTAACGTAAAAGGATCATTTTTTTGATACTGTTTCTACCGCCGGCCGTTAAACGGTAGAAATAAATTCCGCTGGGTAACTGAGTACCGTTGAAATTCACACTATGTTTCCCTGCATTTTCATTGCCGTTTATCAAGGAGGTTATTTCCCTGCCAAGAATATCATATACAATCAAAGAGACACGTCCGCTTTCAGCAAGTTCAAAACTAATAGTAGTTGCAGGATTAAACGGATTTGGATAGTTCTGCTTAAGTCTGAATTCCTTCACCGGATCATTTTCATGAGAACCATCGTTATTTACATAAGTTGCAGGTAACGTTAAAGACCTGAATACCGAATCGGTATATGACTTCAGGTTGTTTGCTGCATATACCATGATCCCTGCTTTGATGCCGGAAGAAGGCTGCCAGGCCGCAACGCCTGAACCGAAATTCAAATCATTATCGTCATTCAGTACACCAATCATAGTTTTTGAAGCACCAATAGAATCCGCCCATTGATTGAAGCGGCCTGTATAATCAGAATTAAAATAAGCCATGTCCATTAAAAAATTCAGATGCTCCATAATATCTTTTGATCTCCCGATTTCATAACCGGGTTCTCCCCAGTATCCTTTAAACATGGCCGCAATGTAGATCTGCGAATCGCTGTTGGAAGACATAGGTCCGAAATATTTACCAATTTCCTTTAATAGCATTTTATAGTTATCGTTTCCTGCCGCTCTATGCTCAATGTCCAGGGAAATACCATCCAGATGGAGCGAATCAATAGCACAGGTTTTAATGAATTCTGCAAATTGCTTATAGTTTAATTTTTCCCCGTCATAAGTAGTAAACACGACTGCAGAATCCCATGAAGGTTTATCGTCAACATTCATTAAAACCTTAATACCTCTTGCCTGCAGAATCCTTACATCCCTGAGAATTTCACTATAATAATGATAGTTTACATTTCTCATCCAGCCCGTAGAATAATGGATAGAATCAGCCAGTTCCCATAAGGTTCCCTCAAATATGACAACAATATTGGCTTCATCGGTAAAAGATGTAAGAGGATAGTGATCGGGACCGCCGGAATCAAAAACATAGTATGCAACTTTATTATCACCGGGAGCAGGAAGTTCATTTTTAAAATTCTGAATTGCTGTACCGCTATCGGTCAGCAAAATCAATAAAAGTATAATAATTCCGGAAGATAATTTTTTTTTCATTATGTGAATTCGTTCTTTAAGATTTCCCGCTTTAATTAAAAAGCACTTTAATTTATTCCTTATTATTTTTCTATAAGAATATTTTTAAAAGCTTCCGTGCTTTATTTGTTATAATTCCAAATGAATAAAGAAGAGTTTTCAGGGTATCTGCAGTTTAAGAACCAGAAAAAGCAACTTCAATTATATTTTACTAACCTTTCCTTTTTATTTTCCACCAGTTCATTTCCCATAATGATTTTAACTTTGCAGACTTCTTTTTCAGATATTGGAAGGATATTCCCTTCTATTTCCGCTCCGTCAACAGTAATGGATTTCAGACCTCTTTCTATCCCGGAAGGATTTTCAATTTCTATTATATATTTAGTTTTCCTGAAGACTCTTTCAACTATAAATGATTTCCATTCCGAGGGAATTACAGGATCAATTAATAATCCTTTATATGTAGGTCTGATGCCCAGTATAAAATCAAAGGATATTCTGTACATCCATGCCGCCGTACCGGTCTGCCATGAATGGCTTGCTTTTCCGCCATTCTCATGTTCGTCGCTTGTAATATACTGCGAATAAACGTAAGGTTCGGCATGATAAACAGCAGGATCAATCTTATTAGGCAACAGCTTTTTGTAATATTCAAATGCCTGGTTGCCTCTGCCCATCATACACTCAGCCTGTATCAGCCAGGTAGTTGTATGATTAAATACAGCACCATTTTCTTTTTTACCGGCTGTACACCTGGTAATTAAACCGATATTAGGATCAATTTCTTTAAATGCGGGAGAGCAAATTTTTGGTCCGAACTCAGAATCAAGATGCTTCTTAACACTATTTAACGAAGATATCAGCCTGTCTTTATCGGGCATATCTGCTATTACCGGCCAGCTCTGCGTATTAATAAAAATTTTACCGTATTTATTTTCTTTCGAACCTATTTTTCTATCATTGTCTCCAAATGCTCTTATATACCATTCTCCGTCCCAGCAATGCTCATCAATACTCCGGCAGATCTTATCCCTTAACATTATAATATCAGCAGTATCAAAATCAATATTTTCAAATAATTCAACTAATCTGTTCAGCATAGCGACATAGAACATACCTCCCCAGACACTCTCACCGCCGTTGTCACCGCCGATATAATCCAGTGTATCGTTCCAGTCACCTCTGCCGAAAATCGGCAGATTATGTTTTGCAAGATTATTTTTTACAAAATCAACTACCGCAAGCAGATGCTCAAGGATAGTCCCCTCCTTCTTATCAACAAAAGGAACCGTTTGATTTAAAATTGAAAAATTCCCAGTTTCTTTAATGTAAGCTGTCACTGCAAGGATAAACCAAAGAGGATCGTCGCAATGTTTTGTAAGCTCACCGTTCCCGTCATTATAAAAATGATGATATGCTCTGCCGTCTGAAAACATCTGACGTGCTAAAAACATAATACGTTCATAAGCTTTATCAGGCATCGAAATTGTAACGGCAATAATATCCTGCGAAGTATCCCTGAAACCAAAACCACGGCTTATCCCCCAATAATAGAAGCTTGCAACTCTACCCACGTCAAATGCAACCTTGGCCTGATATTGAATCCAGTAGTTCATAAAAGTATTAACTTCTTCATCAGGAGTCTTAGCTACTGCATAGCTGAAAAATTTGTCCCAGTTTTCTTTAACTTTACTTAATGCCTTTTCAACAGAAATCGAATCCTGATATAAGGAAGTAATCTTACTTTTTTTCTGTTCAAATTCCTGCTTTGGAATAACACCTAAAGAAAAAATTATATCTTTTGATTCGCCAGGTTTAATTTCTATATCAATCTGCAAAACCCCTACAGCATTTCCGTGATCAGTATCCTTGCAAGATAAACTCCCATTCTCGATAGCTTCGGGATTATTCTCATTCCTGTATAAGCCGATAAATCTTTCTCTTAAAGTTTCATATTTAACAACAGGATGATTAACAGTAAAGAACGCCCATTGATCCCATTCCTGGTTTTCCTGCTGCTGTGTTCCGTTTGATTGAGTAATCCAGTAAGTTTTAGTTGCAAAAATCGAATTTAATTTTTTATCGAAATATACCCTGTTGAAATGCTGATCATCGCACTGATTAATTATATCTACCAATCCGTGCCCCAATGCAAATTCGATATATCCGAATAATGATAATCTCCGGGTTTTTTTTGAATTGTTGGTAATAGTAGCTTTCCAGATTTCCCTCTGATCGTCCTGGGGAACAAAATATAAGACAGAAGATTTTATATCATTTATCTCGGCATCAATTTTCGTATATCCGAATCCGTGAACAACATTATACGATTCAGGGTTTTTTCCGACAGGCTGCCACGACAAACTCCAAAACTCTGAACTATCGATGTCTTTGATATAGATATATTTCCCCGGACGATCAGGAGGCAAATCATTTATCCTGTACCTGGTAATTCTACCATGAAGCGGATTTTTATAATAGCTTATTCCTCCCCCGTTATTAGAAATTGTAGCAAAATAATTTTCGTTATAGATATAATTGATCCATGGAGTTGGTGTTTTTACATTGGTTATTATAAATTCTTTACCATTTTTAGAAAAATGACCAAACTCCATCTCTCTGCTCCGCTGTAAATTTTAATCAGAATCGCTCGCCACTTTTTGTTAATACTTAAAATTAATCTGTAAAGATAATTTTGTAAAAATCTACAAATGAGGCCTTACGTTTATTTTAATCTAAAATTAACTCTCTACAAAATATATTTTCCCAGCTCAAAAAGCAAATCAAATGTAATTTAATTATAAATATTTTTAGCAGTTTACCTGCGAATAGATTACAGTTTATTTCTTAGCAAAATTTTCGATATTCGGAGATAATTATGTAAGCCCTCTTTATTAAATTCCGTCTTATCATACTTTAATCAGCTTTACGGTAAAAACGGATCAGTTAATAATTAAGTTTTGATAAATCAGGAAGTAACTTCTTCTTTTTTTGCTCAACACCAAAAGTCGGAAATTAAAACACAGAATTAAGGGAAAGCTTATTCGTCGGCTAAAATAAAATAATAATTTTTATCTGTTGATTGGAAGCTTGAAAAAATCTTCAAGTACAAGAGAGGCTGCACCTACTGCTACTGAATATAAATGATATTTATCTGCTATTATATTAAGAGAATCGCTTATCATTGAAACAACTCTTGTTTCAATTTCCTTTCTAACTGATTCGATCAAAACATCCTCAATTTCGGATATTACACCGGTAATAATTAATGTATCCGGATTAAGTAATCCAACCGCCGGAGCAATCGTCTGCCCAACAAAATGTCCTATGATAGCAAATACCGATCGTGCTATTTTATCCCCTTTCTTTGCTGCTTCAACCAGGAAATTGATATCAATTGATTCCAGAGATGAGGCATAATCTTTTAGAATATCACTTTCTGTAAATTTTGTACGGACGGTTGTTAAAATTTCGGTAAGTGTAGGGAGATGCGGATACAGCTCTCCGGCACAATATGAAGAACCGCGGTATATTTCGTTATCGATAACGATCCCAATACCGAGACCGCTGACATTCTTATCTATTTCTGCAAGAATTGTAAGATAGTTTCTTTTTGATTTATTATTATTCCCGTTCTCATGCCATTTCAAGCCCAGTGCCGAAGCGTTTGCATTATTTTCTATCAATATGTTATATGGCAGACTGTTTAATTTTTTAAGGAGCGGTACATTCATCTCAGGCAATACGCTGGACATAGCAACTATACCTTTCCCGTAATCTACAATACCAGCAATTGCAATACCTAAACCTAATACTTTATTTTCATCAATTTTATTTGAAGCAATAACTCCGTTAACTATTTTAATAATGTTTTTTGCGAGTTCATCGGCACGGGAGCTCGTTTCAATCTTGGTATTTTCTTTTGCAATTATTCCGCCGCTGAAATCAAGTACAACGGCGCTTATCTCTCCAACCTCGATGTCCAGTCCGATTGCATAGGCTGAATCTTTGTTTAATGTCCAGATATATGGTTTCTTTCCCCCTTTTTTTGTTGATTCACCTTTCCCGTAAAAAGATACAAAAGATTTTGAAGATAATTCTTTTAAAATATTGAAGACTGTTGACGGACGCATACCGGTTATATTAACCAGTTCAGTACTGGAGATAATTCCATGTTCCTGGATAAGCTTAAGAACCACCTGTTCGTTAATATCTTTAACTACGCGAGCATGAAAGGATAGTAATTTTTTTCTATGCATTCTAAAAAAGAATTCCCATTTTTTTCTACGAACTAAGTAAAATAATAGTTTTTATGCATTAAAACAATTATTTGACAGATATTTCGTCAACAAAGAGCCAAGCCTTTCCACCTGCAGCCACATGCCAATCGGGGCATACACCAACATTTTTTGCCAATACTCTTATATATTGCGCCTTCACCTCATTAAGTTTTTTCTCAAAACCTTTTACGCCGGGACTACTATGCTCAATGTCATCTACATTTTTAGTTTCATACACTTTTGTAAAATTTTTTCCGTCAGTTGAAATATAATAATCAATTTCTGCGGGGTAGAAAATCCATGAGCCCGTATTCTGTAGAAAAGATGCATTGATAGAAGATATTTTTTTTATCTTACCGAGATCAATAACAGCATCAAGATTATCTCCTTCGTAACCCTGCCAGGCATCCGTATGAAAATTCGATGTTCCCTTAACACCGTCAATTAATCCCATTGCACCGCCGCCGCTATATGCATGGCTGTATTCAGTATTTAGTTTTATACTCACTCCTTCAGGAATCATATTAAAACTTGACATCATAACTTTGCTGTAAATGCCATCTTTATAGCATACTGCTTTTAGCTGGGATGTTTTATCAATAATAATCGGATCAGTATAAACCTTGTGAATTATCCGGGGATCCCTGCCATTGATAGTATAATAAATCTTTGCCGGTTCCTGGATGGAAGAAATTCCCACTCTAACCGTATCTTTGAATACTCTTTCACCGGATGTTAAATAAGGGACAGCCACAAACGGGAACTCAATTTTTGACTGCGGTCTTGAACTAATATCTTTTCCCCAATCACTTGGATTAGGTCCCATTTCAAAAACAAGATTACCGCCTTTAATTATTTCAGCATGTGTAATATATGTGTAAGGATATTCCTTTCCATTCAATATAGCTGACTGAATATAAAAATTTTTACTAGATAAATTATTTGCAGTTACTGTAAAAGTTTTCCCTTTACCGACATTGATTGCGGCTTTATCAAAAAGAGGTGTGCCGATAATATATGTAGCATCACCCGGACATACCGGATAAAATCCTAAAGAGCTAAAAACATACCATGCGGACATTTGACCGCAATCGTCGTTACCGCATAATCCGTCATTCTTATCAGTATAAAGTGTGGTTACTATCCTGTGAACGATATCCTGGCTTTTCCATGGTTCACCGGCATAATTATATAGGTAAGCCATATGATGACTTGGTTCATTTCCCTGTGCATACTGGCCGATCATTCCCGTAATATCGGATTGAACTCTTCCTGTTGTTTGCGGATTTGCATTAAACAATTCATCTAATTTTGAAATGAAATTTTTGTTCCCTCCCATCAGCTTCATCAATCCGTCCACATCCTGGGGAACAAAAAAGCTGTACTGCCACGCATTTGCTTCAGTATAATTGCCGCTAACGGAATAAGGATCGAAAGGCTCATACCATCTGCCGTTTTTCTTAGCTCTCATTAAAGAAGTGGATGGATCAAAAACATTCGTAAAAAACTTCGCCCTGTCAATGAAATATTTGTAATCTTTTTCTTTACCGAGTGCTTTTGCCATTTGCGCAATACACCAGTCATCATAAGCATACTCGAGTGTTTTAGATACACTTTCGCTTTCCAGGTCAGAAGGAATGTATCCCATTTCTTTGTAATATTTCAGGCCGAAATGATTTTGCATAGCACTTTTCTTCATTGCCTGGTATGCTTCTTCAACGTTAAAGTCCCTGATTCCTTTAAAGTACGCATCTACAATAACAGGGATTGAATGATATCCAATCATCGTATTTGTTTCATTTGCTGCAAGTTCCCAAACCGGGAGCAATCCACCGTTTTTATATTTTGTAATTAAGGACCTAACCATATCAAGATCGTGTTTCGGTTCTATAAGAGTAAATAAGGGATGTTCTGCCCTGAATGTATCCCATAATGAAAATACAGTATACATATCATGATTACCCTGTATGGAATGAACTTTTTTATCCATCCCCATAAATTTTCCGTCAACATCGGAGAAAAGATTAGGAGTTAATAATGAATGGTATAAGGCAGTATAAAAAGTTGCTTTATTATCTTTGCTGCTTGTTTCAACTGAAATAGACGATAAAGCTTCATTCCATTTTTTATCTGCAAGATTTTCTATTTTCTCGAAATCCCAGCCGGGAATCTCAGTCTGAACATTTTTCTTAGCACCTTCGATACTTACGAAAGAGATCCCGACTTTGATTAGTACTGCTTCTTCTTTTGAGGTAGTGTAATGTACAAAAGCTTTTAAATCATTTCCTTTTGCAGACGATCTGTTATCATATATTTTATTTTTCTCAGCTATGCCAAAAGATTTGAAAGGTTTTGAAAATTCAGCATAGAAATAGACACATTCATCTTTTGCCCATCCGGTTGACCGCCTGTAGCCTTCAATAGTTTTATCATTAATAATCTTAACTTCTGCATCAGTGGTTTTATCCTGGATTCCATGATTAAGATCAATTATAATATTGGCATTATCAGATTCAGGGAATGTATATTTATGAAATCCCGCTCTTTCAGCTGCAGTTAATTCGGCTTTTATACCATAGTCTTTCAAAAAGACAGAATAATATCCCGGTTTTGCGGTTTCAGTTTTATGACTGAATCGTGAACGGTAGCCTGAATCAGGATCATCCTTTGAGCCGGGAATTGTTTTTAAAGGACCGGTTGTAGGCATAAACAAAATATCACCATAATCACCTATTCCTGTGCCGCTGAGATGAGTATGACTGAATCCCATAAGTGTAGAATCAGAATAATGATAACCGGAGCACCAGTCCCAGCCTTCAATATCCGTATCAGGACTTAATTGAACCAGACCATGAGGCAGCGAAGCGCCCGGATATGTGTGTCCGTGACCATCTGTTCCTATAAAGGGATTTACATATTCGGTAGGTTTTGTTTGCGCTGAAATGTTGATTGCATCAAATAATAAAAAGATAAAAAATATTAATAGGTCCTTTGATTTAATTTTAGAGTATTTCATAGTAATTGTTTTCCTGCTGGATACTGGATACTTGATTACCGGATACTCGAATAAGAAAAAAAATTATTATCGAGTTTCATCAAGCATCAAGAATCGAGAATCCTTTATTGAATTATTTACTTACAAACTCACCTTTAGCAAGGCTCCAGTCATTTCCGAAATAGCCGGTAAACTTCACTCCCTGCTCATCCGATTTCAAAATACCGGAATTATAAATTACAAGATCAGGCAGATTCATGTACTGATCAAAATACTGGGCAAAATTCACCAGTTCCATCCCTTTTATACCTGTTCCTGAAATTATACCTACATTTGCTACCTTACTGTCAGATCGGGGTCTAATCATAAGACACGCCAAATCGTCTCCTTTATATGTTTTGCTTCCGACTTTTATTTGATCATCGTTTACCTGGACGGGAGAATCTTTTAATAAATATTTCCAGGCTGAATTTGTTTCTGAATTACCAAAAAGGATAACGCTTCTGTCTTTGTATTTTGCCGGATCAAAATTATCATCTTTAATAACCTCGATCGCACCATTTCCCTGGTACCATATTTTTTCTGCATCATATCTTGCTTTATCAAATGCCCAGCTGTTTTCTTTTTTACTGCCATGGGAACCGTAAACAAAAATAACATTATTATTGAAAGCTTCTCTAAAGTTTCCGCATCTTTCAGGTGTCTTGTTTTCCAGATTTGGTTTTTGAGTTGTTTCCCATTTACCATTGTTTTTTAATAAATAAATGTGCGAATCAGCCAGTATATTTACAACAGAAATTTTTTGACTATCCACTTCAACGGATACCGGTTTATCGTTTGACAGCATTGATGCATCTATCGAAAACATCTCTATATTAGATGTAGTTCCGGTAAATTCTCTTAATCCCGGTTTAAGATGCATTTTAATATTGCTCAATTTCTGCTGTTCTATTTGATTTATAACCTTAATCCAATAATTCTTTGATGAAACAGCAGGATTGGAAGTTGTATAATCTATATCTAGCACTTCATTATTCTGTGCAACCGCATGATGTGCAAAAAAATCAAACAGCGGGTGCCAGTCTACGCAATCAGCACCGGGTTCGTTGGATATGTCCCACCAGTGTCCCACTCCCGGCTGGATATGAAAAATGAAATCTTTATGAAACTTTGATAAATTTTCAACAATTGATTTTGACTGTTCAATCGGAACGTTATCATCATCTTCGCCATGGATGATATATATACCATCAGGTTTTAAATTTCTCGTAAAAGCATAAGTGTCGCTTGGTTTTGTAGAACGTACAAGCATCCTTTCAACATTTGATGAATCAGTCAGGTGACTGATCCTGTATGACCAGAAGCTTATCCAGCCTGCGCTTGGACCAATAGCTCCGAACAGATCTGCATAATTTATCCCAACATGCCAGGTTCCGTGCCCGCCCATTGAGTGGCCTGTCAGATAAACCCGGTCAGGATCAATATTAAATTCTTTTTTAGCAATATTAAGAACCTCAATGGCATTTATCCTTCCCCAGTTTTCCCAATCATATCCGTATGGACGACGGTTAGTCGGGCATACTATATATCCCCAGTCTTTATGATAGTAAGCATTGGCCTGGTTTAATGCGAGCACTCCTGCACCGTGCAGACTTAAGAAAAGTGCCGGTTTTCCTTTAAGGTTTATAGGCGAGTTAATTGCATAATACTGTACACTATTATCCAGATCACTGATGTATGTCTCTCTCCGGTTATCGCTTTCATTTACTACCCTTAAGACAATAACTGAAGATGCAAGAACCTTTTCCGCTCCATTCTCTTTATTAACAAGAGCGATATTCAGATTTACACTCCCTGTATCTGTCTGAGCCGGCAGCTTAATGCTGAATGCTGCTTTAAATATTGAAAGCGGGTTAACAACGCTAACCTCGTGATATGCCGGGGTGGAATTACCGGCCCATGTTTTCAGCATTACATTATTATAATAATTATCGGTGGCATTTATAATCGGAACTGCGCCATATGTATCAGATGATTTATTTACTACAAGATCAGGTAATGTTAAATCCCTCTGATTAAACATCACTCCTTCTTTTCCCGGATGGATTGTTGCCTTAAAATATCCGCGCCTGCACTTGAATAAAAATTCATTATCCCCTTTCTGCAGTTTAACCGGGATAAGTGAATAATTGAATTTAGGTTCCCACTGGCCATAAGTATCTGTATATCCATAAGGATTTCCGGAATGTTCAACACCATTCACAAAAACCAGGCTGTTGCCGTTCTGTTCAAGGATCGCAAATTGATTTTTATTGGAATGAAATTTAAAATCTATGTATGAATTCCTGATCGGGTGTCCCTTAAACCAGCCGGCAGAATCGGGTGCTATCTTTTCCCAGGTTCCGACTGTTGTATCTGCCCATTCAAATTTTTCATTCGCAGAAGGAGCTTCCCATTTGCCGGTTACAACTGATGCCATAACAGGGTCCGGTGAAATTACATTGTTTATATTCGGACGGCCTAAGTTAATTACCAGCCCGTCTTTCAGAATTACACTATTCGAAGACTGGGAAAAAACATTAAGCGAGAAAAATAAAATTATAAAAAAGGTGAAAGTAAATTTTTCCTTAAGCATTTTGTTATCCTTCCTTAAGAATTAATTTCGGTTTTTTGTAGTCTGAGCAAGGTTATTTTTTATTTTTTTTAAGCATGGAGGTATTTTATTGTAAATTAGTGTTTTTATTTCAATAAAATAAACTATAACAAAAATAATAATATTTTTTTCAAAACAAATTAATTTTTACTATTTTTTGTAAAATATCCCATATGATTATTTTATTAAAAAATATTTTAATAAATTCTCTATTAAAATCAGGCAGCTTTTTCATAGTTTATACAAATATTCAGGAGAAAATTCTTCCGGCGTTATAATTAATATATCTTTATAAGGAATCCACTTAGATGAAAACGAGTAAAATAAAACTCTCTGTATTTTTTATCATCCTATCCTTTGGACTTACCTTGAATGCTCAAACAAAATGGATAAATGGTTTCGCTGATAGGATTGCCGGAGAAAACCTTGATTATCATTCCTGTCATCCGGATGCAAATCTTTCTTTATTAATAAGGTGTCTTAACGATAAAGATTATATAGAATGGGCAACTGATACTATCCCTTCAGATTACAAAAATAATTTCGTTACCTTTGCATGGATTGCAGGTTATTCGGTCGCTACTTCTACTGCTCCCCATAAATTTTATCTTTACATAAACGACGGTCTTCAATTTGAATTTAAAACATCTCCTGACCAGGAAAAAAAGGACTGGGAACTAACCGACGAAAATGGCTCAAAACTTCACTTCAAATTTATTAAAGTTGATGCTGTTGACGACTTTTTCGGTTATATGGTTTTAACAATCCCGACAAAATTATTGAACGGAAATAAATTTGCCAGGATAAAAGTCAAAGGAGATGCAACCAACAGCAAAGACTGGTATATGACAATGCAGTATCCGCTCATCCCGAAAATAAGAATTGAACCTGAAAAAGTTGTCTCAAAAGATTCATCAGGAAATCTTCTGCAGAGAGTAAAAGTATCTATAGATCATTTTGATTCGCCCAAACCGGTACAGATATCAGCTGAAGGAAAGAAACACATATCTTCCGAATTAAAGCTCGGGATGAATGATTTTTATTTAAATTTTGCTGCCCCTCAAAAACCGAAAGAAGTTAAAATAAATATAGCAATAAACGGTGAGACAAAAACATTCACAACAATAATAAAACCTGCACGAAAAATAACATTTTATTTAATACCGCATGCTCATGTTGATATTGGTTATACAGACCTGCAGCCGAATATCGCCAGAAAACACTGGAGCAATTATGAAAAGGCACTTGAATATTCAAAGGAGTCATTAAAATACGGAAAAGATGCAACGTTCAGGTGGAATGTGGAAGTATTATGGGCAGTAAAAAGTTACCTGGAGAATCATCCTAATAAAAGAAAAGAATTTTACGATGCAGTTAAAAAAGGCTGGATTGGTTTAGATGCAACATATGCAAATCTGCTTACAGGTTTAAGCAGACCTGAAGAATTATATCAATGGGTTGAATATTCCAATATACTCGAAAAGAAAATCGGAACTAAAATAGAAAGTGCGATGATCTCAGATGTTCCGGGTTATACGTGGGGAGTTGTTCAGGCTTTTGCAGATAACGGCATAAAATACTTTTCTGTAGGCCCGAATCCTGGTGACAGGATTGGATATACTTTAAAAGATTGGGGAGACAAACCTTTTTATTGGAAATCACCAAGCGGAAAAGAAAAAATTCTTGTCTGGGTTGCTGGGAAAGGATATGCATGGTTTCATGGCTGGCGGTTAACCCGCGATGATTTTACTCCAATGGCTAAATATCTTGATCAGCTTGATTCGGAGAATTATCCTTATGACATGGTTCATTTAAGATATAATATCGGCGGCGACAACGGATTCCCTGATTCTCTGCTGCCTGCATGGGTAAAACACTGGAACGATACTCATGTTACTCCTAAATTTAAAATTTCCACAACTGACCAAATGTTCAAGGACTTTGAAGCAAAATACTCTAAAGTGATTCCGACTTACTCCGGTGATTTTACTCCTTACTGGGAAGACGGTGCAGCATCTACAGCTAGAGAAACTGCCATGAACCGGAATACTGCAGAATTACTGGCTCAGCTGGAGACAATGTATACTCTTTTTGACTATAAAAATTTCCCTCAAAAAGAATTCGATGAAGCGTGGCAGTATGTTTTACTCTTTTCTGAACATACCTGGGGAGCATGGAACAGTATTTCCGATCCCGAATTGAAATCGGTTAAGGAGCAGTGGGAAATAAAAAAATCATATGCAGTTAAAGCTGACAGCATTGCTGAGAAGCTTCTTTATGATTTAGCAAATGAAACTCAAATAAATAAAGAATATGATGAATTTTATGTCTGCAATCCATCTTCATGGGAAAGAAGCGGTATAGTAACAATACCGGCTCCAAAAGGATTACCTTATTTCACGATCCGGGATCAGGAAGGTAATCTAATCCCTTCTCAAAAATTATCTAACGGTTCTGTCGTATTTACTGCAAAAGACATTCCCGCATTAGGATATAAAGGCTATAAAATAGTCAAAGGAGAAAATGAAAATAAAATTGATTCTCCTTTGAACGCTTATACACTGTCAAATAATTTTTATAAGTTAACTTTCAACGATTCAACCTTTGCTTTAAAAGATCTGAGCATAATTGGTGAGAATTTTAATTATATAGATTCAACCGATAATTATGGGTTTAATCAATTTATACATTCAGGAACAAATGCATCTAACATAACTTTAAGCAGTAACCCAAAACTAGTTAGTTATGAAAATGGTCCTGTTCTTAAATCAATTACAGTAAAATCTCAGGCACAGGGCTGCAACAGTTTATCGCAGGATATTGTCTTATTTAATGATCTGGATAAAATCGAAATAATAAATACCATTGATAAAAAGAAAGATTATGCAAAAGAGAATATCCGTTTCGCGTTTCCTTCAAGTATAAAAAATCCGGTTTCAAGAATTAATATTGCATGGGCTGTAATCAGACCTGAAACAGATCAGCTTACCGGGGCAAATAAAAATTATTTTACTGCCCAGCGATGGATAGATATTTCAAATAATTATAACGGTTTATCCATTGCACCGGTGGATGCACCGCTCGTTGAGTTTGGCGGTATGACCGGTGAGGCATGGATGGCTTCACCCGATAGAGAATGGGCATCACATACATCTTCATCAGCACTTTGCTATTCATGGGTTATGAATAATTCATGGCACACAAATTACAAAGCTTCCCAGGAAGGAGTAGCCTCATTCAGGTATTTCTTAAAACCGCATAAAGAATTTAATTATCTGGAAGATTACAAATTCGGTGTTGAAAGTTCGCAGCCTCTGAGAATTATTTACAATAGCAATACTATAAAGAATTATAACCAGACAATTAAGCTGGATCCGTCTTCATCAATTGTTATTTCTGTAATATATCCTTCAAGGGATGGAACAGGTACAATGCTCAGGATTTTTAATCCTACTGACAAACAAAGTTCTTCTTATTTAACCTGGTTAAGAAGCTCAAAAGTAAAACTCTTTTTAAGCGACGGAGATGAAGATAATAAACAAGAAATAAGTAATAATATAAAACTGGACCCGTTTGAAGTAATGACAATCAAAATAAAAGAGAGATAAAATAAGGGAGTAAAATGAACGAATTACCGAAGTTAAACAGAACCTTTTGGAATTATGGAGAAATGGAATTATGACTACCACGACTTTCTTATTACCCCATATTTCCAAATTCCCAATACTACATAAATTGCGTAATTACAATTATTTATTAATAGTATGTCTATTGATAATTATGAGAACTACATTACAAGCTCAAATTAATATTATTCCTATACCTCAGGAATCAAAAATCTTAAATGGAAATTTCATCTATTACTCCTGAAATTTTCTTTGATGCACCCGGTATTAGTAATAATCTCAAAAGCTATTTTAAAGATTACTTAAGTAATCAGTATAAGATTAAACTTACAGATAAAAATAACAAAGATACATCGTTAATTGTTTTTCAAATTGATAAAAACTTTCTTAATAAAAAACCGGAAGCATATTCACTTAATATTACTTCAAATAAAATAGAAATTATTTCTTCTTCGGAAGAAGGCATATTCCGGGGAATACAAACCTTATGGCAGCTGTTGCCATATAAAGAGAAGAATGCCGGACAAATTAAAATTCAAAATTGTAAAATCACTGATTGGCCTCAATTTTCATGGAGAGGATTGAATCTTGACTGCGCCCGTCATTTTATGACAAAAGATTTTATTAAAAGATATATCGACATTCTTGCTTATTATAAATTTAATGTACTTCACTGGCACTTTACCGATGACCAGGGATGGAGAATTGAAATAAAAAAATATCCGAAATTAACACAGGTCGGGGCATGGCGTAAGGAAGCAGACGGTTCTATTTACGGAGGATTTTATACCCAGGAGGATGTAAAGGAAATTGTAGCCTATGCCCAACAACGATTTATAACGATTGTTCCTGAAATAGAAATGCCGGGGCACAGTTCTGCCTCGCTTGCAGCTTACCCGGAGAATTCCTGTACGGGGGGACCTTTTGATGTTCCTATAACCTGGGGAGTATTTAAAGATGTTTATTGCGCAGGAAGAGATTCAACTTTTACATTTTTAGAAAACATCCTTGATGAGGTTATAAATTTATTTCCGGGTAAGTATATTCATATCGGCGGTGATGAAGTTCCAAAGGATAGATGGAAAGCTTGTCCGAAAGATCAGGAAAGAATGAAATCTCGAAGGATTAAAAAATGAAGAAGAGCTTCAAAGTTATTTTATAAAAAGAATATCAAATTATCTTAATTCCAAAGGGAAGCAGGTAATCGGCTGGGATGAAATTCTGCAGGGAGGGCTTGCACCGGGAGCAATTGTCGAATCGTGGCAAAGTTTTCAGGGCGCAGTTGAAGCCGCTAACTTAGGGCATTATACTCTCAGCTCCCCTGCCTCTTTTACATATCTAAACTCAAGTCCGGAGGACTTAGGCTTAAGAACAGTATATTCATTTAATCCCATTCCCGATGGTCTTCCTGCAAATGAAACGAAATATATCTTAGGCGGTGAAGCGAGTTTATGGACGGAAAACTGTCCGCAGGAAAAAGTTGATTCACAATTATTCCCAAGGATACTTGCCCTTTCAGAGGTGTTCTGGACAGATCCGAAAGACAGGGATTATGAAGAATTTCATTCCCGTGTTGAAAAGGCTTATGAGGATTTAACAGCACATAATATTAAATACGGACCAGAATCAAAGACAATAAATTTTTCTACTTCTTATAATAAAGAGAAGAAAGAATTTACAGTGAATTTAAGTACGGATCAGAAAGATTTGACTATTCGTTATACTGAAAACGGAAATGATCCTGATTCATCATCCAGCACTTATACTGAACCATTAAAAATTAATAGAACTGTAAATCTGAAAATTGCTGCTTTTCATGATGGTCATACTGTAGGAAAGCAGACTAACCTGTCATTTGATTTCCATAAAGCATTGAACGCGAAACTAACTATTTTAAATCCTTATAGTGAAAGATATCCCGCTTCAGGTGAAAATACACTTATAGACGGAGTAAGAGGAACGGACAATTTCCGCGACGGTATGTGGCAGGGTTATGAAGGAGAAGATTTTGATGCTGTAATTGACCTGGGGAAAGTTGAAGAAATTTCCAAAGTAACTCCGAGATTTCTGTTAAATACAGGGCCATGGATCTTTTTACCGGCTAAAGTGATAGTATCCTTATCTAAAGACGGAAAAAATTATTTTGATGAAAGATCAGTTGATAATGATGTTCCTGAAAAAAATCCTGCTGTTGTTTTAAAAGATTATCCGGTAAATTTCAACAAGCAGGAAGCAAGGTATATAAAAGTAAAAGCTGTAAGCATAAAACAATGCCCGCCTTGGCATCCGGGCGCCGGCGGAAAAGCATGGCTGTTCATTGATGAAATTGAAGTTAAATAAGGTTTATTCTTATTTAGTGGGAATAAATCTTAAAAAAGTTTTTAGTTAATAAGCTAGTCCTGAAATAAAAGGAATAATGGAATACTGGGATTTACATTTTATGCGCTATTTTTTTAGAATAGTGAAATGACGGGGCAATATTCCATTTTTCCAGCATTCCAAAAGTTAAATTGAGTTATGAAGAAATTAATTCGAACATCATTCTTTTTATTTTTTATTCTGATTTCTGTTGCCGCTCCTCAGGATAAAATTGATTTGAGCGGTAAATGGCAGTTTGCTATTGATTCACTGGATATAGGAGTGAAAGAAAACTGGTTTTTAAAATCGTTTGATGACTCTGTTATTCTTCCGGGCTCTATGGTCGAAAACGGTAAAGGCAATGATATCTCACTAACTACCCATTGGACAGGTGATATACTCGATTCATCTTATTTTAAATTGCCGAAATATGCTAGGTACCGTAGGCCCGGAGATATTAAAGTCCCCTTCTGGCTGCAGCCCGATAAACATTATTACGGAGTTGCCTGGTATAAAAAAGAAATAAAAATTCCCCAGGACTGGAAAAATAAATCAATTCAGATATTTCTTCGAAAGATGTCACTGGCAGTCAACATTATGGATTGATGATAAATTAGTTGGTCATCAGAACGGATTAAGCGCACCTCACATTTTTGATCTGCCGGAGTCTTTATCTCCCGGTGCTCATACTATTACAGTACGGGTTGACAACAGGATTAATGATATTAATCCGGGAGTAAACTCATCCAGCCTTACAGATCATTCTCAGACGAACTGGAACGGAATTATCGGTGAAATGTTAATGACTGCAAGAAGCAGGATTCACTTCGATGATATCCGGCTCTTCCCTGATATCAACACAAAAAAAGTTAAAGTGCAAATGCACATTATTAATTTAACAAACAATACTCAAAAAGTAACTTTAACTCTGAATGCTTTCCCGCAAGGAAAAACGCCAAAAAATACTTTTAAGGAAATGAAGCAGGATATTGAACTGAATCCGGGTGAGGATTCAATTGGAATTGAATATGAAATGAAAAGCGCATTATTATGGGACGAATTTAATCCTGATTTTTATAAAATTTCCTGCACTCTTACCGGTAATAATATTAGTGATCAAAAAGATGAAATTTTTGGTTTCAGAAAACTCGGAACTGAGGGAACCCAGTTTACAATCAACGGAAGAAAAATATTTTTGAGAGGAACACTGGAATGTGCAATTTTTCCCAAAACAGGATATCCTGTCAACTAACTGTAAAAGACTGGTTAAGGATCTTTCGTATCTGCAAGGATTATGGATTAAATCATATGCGGTTTCATTCATGGTGTCCGCCCGAGGCTGCATTCACGGCTGCCGATGAAGTTGGTATTTATCTTTATGTCGAATGTTCCTCATGGGCAAATCAAGGTGCTTCACTTGGAGATGGGAAACCGGTTGATAAATATATTTACGCAGAAAGTAAAAGAATAATAAAACAATTCGGAAATCATCCTTCATTCTGTTTCATGGCTTACGGTAATGAACCTGCAGGACAGAATCAAAACGAATATCTTACTAAATTTGTTTCCTACTGGAAAACGAGAGACAACCGCAGACTTTATACAGGTGCATCCGGATGGCCTGCTCTTGATGTAAATGATTTTAACAGCATGTATCAGCCCCGTATTCAGCTGTGGGGGGCCGGGCTGAATAGTATAATCAACAGCCAGCCGCCCAGCTCAGATTATGACTGGGAGAATATTATCCGCTCTCAAAGCAAACCAGTTATAAGTCATGAAATCGGTCAGTGGTGTGTTTATCCCGATTTCAAGGAAATGAAGGAATATAACGGAGTTCTCCATGCGAAAAATTTTGAAATATTCAGAGACTTTCTTAAAGAAAACGGCATGCTTTCACTTGCTGACACTTTCTTAACTGCATCCGGAAAGTTACAGGCTCTGTGTTATAAAGCTGAAATTGAAGCAGCTCTGCGAACGAAAGGAATGGGAGGATTTCAGCTCCTTGATCTGCATGATTTCCCCGGGCAGGGAACCGCATTAGTCGGTGTCCTGAATCCCTTCTGGGAAAATAAAGGGTATATTACTCCCGGAGAATACAGGCAGTTCTGCAATACAACAGTTCCCCTTGCACGTCTTAAAAAATTCATTTTTAATTCAGCTGAAGATTTTACAGCCGATATAGAAGTATCAAATTTTGGAAAGGATTCATTAACCGGTATAACTCCACAATGGAAAATAATTGATACCGCAGGAAAAATAGTTGCTGAAGGTAATCTGGATAAAACCAATATCCCGATTGATAATGGAATTAAGCTGGGAAAGATTCGTTATCCTTTGAATAAATTTAAATCGCCTGCAATGTATACATTGGCAGTTACAATAAGTAATTTTACCAATAAGTGGAACTTCTGGGTATATCCATATCAGAATCCCGGACCGGTTTTCGGCAATGATATTAAAGTTGTTCAAAAGCTGGATCAGGAAACTATAAATTTCCTTACTAACGGAGGGAAGGTTCTTTTAACACCGGTAAAAGGAAATATAAAGCCTGATAAAGGAGGAGATGTTGCAGTCGGTTTTTCAAGCATATTCTGGAATACTGCATGGACTTCAGGGCAGCCGCCGACTACTCTTGGTATCCTGTGTAATCCAAAAGCTCCGATGCTTAAGGATTTTCCGACACAATATTATTCCAATTATGAATGGTGGGATGCAATGAGCCATTCAAATGCTATTTTATTATCTGCACTCGGTAGAAATATTAAACCAACTGTAAGGATTATTGATGACTGGTTTACCGCCAAACCGTTAGGATTAATTATTGAAGCAAAAGTCGGAAAAGGAAAGCTTGTTTTAACCGGGATAGACTTCCTGACTGATGCAGAAAAACGTCCTGCAGCCAGGCAATTATTGTACAGTATACTAACATATATGAGAAGTGATAAGTTTAATCCGGATCAGGAAATTCGGTTAAACAATATTGCAGATTTATTTAAGTAACTCACTATACGCAAGACTAAAAATGGGAATATTGAAATGATGGAAAAATGGAATATCTTACTCATCCACCGTTCCAAAACTCCACTATTACAAAGGTAGTGCGTAAATGAGCAGGTAATTACAAATGAATAATATTCATTAAATAAAAAAATATTACAGGATTAAGAAATGAAAAGAACTTTTATACTCTTCATTTGTTTTTCGGTGATTTCACTCTATGCGCAAAACACCGATTCACTTAAACAGGCAAAAATGAAATGGTTTAAGGATGCAAAGCTTGGAATCTTTATACACTGGGGAATTTATGCGGTAGATGGAATTTCGGAATCATGGTCATTCTATAATGGAAGAATTTCTTACGACGATTACCTGAAACAGTTAAACGGGTTTACTGCAGTAAAATATAATCCTGAACATTGGGCGGAATTAATTAAAGAAAGCGGGGCAAAGTATTGTGTGATTACATCACGGCATCATGATGGTTTTGCACTCTGGGATACTAAGTATGGGAATCTGAATGCAGTAAAAAATGCTGCAGTTAAAAAGGATGTCCTTACTCCTTTTGTAAAAGCACTTCGCAAAAATGGTATAAAAGTCGGCATATATTATTCCTTACCCGATTGGTCGAATAATGATTATACTGATTTTACAAGGGAGAAGAAAAGATACAAAATAAGTGATGATCCGGAAAGATGGAATCGTTACTTAAACTATTATCAGGGTCAGTTAAAAGAACTTATGGATAAATATAATCCCGATTTATGGTGGTTTGACGGAGACTGGGAGCATAGTGCTGAGGAATGGCAGGCAGATAAAGTCAGAGCAATGCTGCTTGCTAAGAATCCTAATGTAATTATTAACTCTCGTTTGCAGGGCAGAGGTGATTATGAAACTCCTGAACAGGGCCCTCCTGTAGTAAGGCCGGCAGCTAAATATTGGGAACTCTGTTATACAATGAATGACTCGTGGGGATATCAGCAGAATGATACGAATTATAAAACTCCGCAGGAACTGCTGGACACTTTTGTTGACTGCATCAGCGAAGGAGGTAATTTACTGCTTGATATAGGGCCGAAAGCCGACGGAACAATTCCAGAAGAACAGGTTCATATATTAAAAGAGTTCGGTGAATGGACTGCTAAAAATAAAGAAGCAATCTACGGGACTCACCGCGGGATTCCGTACGATCATTTTTACGGACCTACTTCCCTGTCACCGGACAGCACAATCCTATATCTTTTTGTGAAAGGTAATCCTAATGGTCAGGTAATGTTGAAAGGAATTACAAATAAAATTAACTCTGTCTGGGTTGTTGGGAATGGTACTGCTTTAAACTATAAGACTTTCAGTAAAGTATACTGGAATAAATATCCCGGCGTAACATATATCGATATTCCTGAAAATGTGCTCGGGAAATATTACACTGTAATTGCAGTTCTTCTGGATGGTAAAATAGACCTTTACAGAAAAGTAGTCGGGGCTGTTGAAAGCAATTAAAAATAATCTTTAATCTCTGAAAAATAAAAATGATTTATAAATATTTAATTACCTGTTTAATAATTTTTTCAGGAATATTTTCTTCATATCCTGAATCCGGAATAAAACTGATCGAAAATAATTCATCAAAATACGATATTGTAATTTCTGCACAGCCTACCGAAGTGGAAAAACATTCTGCCGAAGAACTTCAGAAATATCTTAATGAAATGACCGGAGTTAAGCTGAATATTATCAATGATTCTGAACCGGAAACTCAGGTATGAAATTCTTATAGGCAGAAATAACAGACTTCAAGAATTGAATCTGAATACTAAATTTCGATTCCCTGGCTCTGGACGGTTTTACAATAAGAACAGTTGACGATAAATTAATAATAGTGGGCGGAAGCAAAAAAGGGACTTTATACGGGGTTTATACTTTTCTGGATAAATATTTAGGCTGCAAAATGTATACACCCGATGCGATTTTACATCCCTAAAAAAAGTATTATCACTGTTCCTGAAATAAATTTAACAGAGATACCTAAAATACTTTACCGGGAACTTCACCTCCCTTCCGCCCGTTCATCGCAGTTGTTCTGTGACTGGCATAAGCTTAACCATTATTCAGAACGGGAAAAATATTACGGAACATTTGTCCATACTTTTTTCAAGTATCTTTCACCGGTACAATATTTTAAAACTCACCCTGAGTATTTTTCAGAAATAAACGGAATACGTGTTCCGCAGCAGCTTTGTTTATCAAATCCTGATGTTTATAAGATCGTATTGGACAGTCTGAAACAAAGGATGAAAGAAAAACCTGAAGCTGCAGTATGGGATGTTTCACAGAATGATAATTTCGGGTACTGTACATGTAATCTCTGCAGCAGAACCGATTCTATTTACGGAAGCCCTTCAGGTTCAATTATTAAATTTGTTAATAAAATTGCGGAACAATTTCCTAACAAAACAATTACGACTTTAGCATATCAATATTCAAGAAAAGCTCCCGTTGGAATTAAGCCCGATTCAAATGTAATGGTAGTGCTTTGTACAATAGAATGCGACAGAAGCAAACCGATTGCAGAACAGAAGAATGATTTATTCAACAGGGATATTAATGATTGGAGTAAAATAACAAACAAGCTGAAAATCTGGGATTATGTTGTACAGTTTTCAAGCTACATGGATCCTTTTCCGAATTTTTATGTACTTCAGCCGAATATTAAAATGTTTGTAAAACATGGTGTGAAATATTTATTTGAACAGGGAAGCGGCGATTCAAAAAGCGATATGCACGAGCTTAAAGCTTATCTTCTTGCTAAATTGATGTGGAATCCTGATGCAGATGTTGAAAATATAATAAGTGAATTTTTAAATGGTTATTACGGAAAAGCCGGTAAATATATAAGTGAATACTTTCATCTGATGCATAATGCTCTTAAAAAATCAGGGAAAGGTCTTATTATTTACGGATATCCGTCGAATGCTAAAGACAGTTATTTAACACCGGGTTTACTCGATCAATATACTAAATACTTCGATGAAGCAGAGCAGTCGGTTGCCGATGATACTGTGTATTTAAACCGTGTTAAAACTGCCCGCCTGCCTCTGGAATACGCAAAACTTGAACTTTCAAAACTTAATATTTCCAGCAAATACCGGATATTCAATATTGTAAACAACAAAGTTGTAGTAAATGAAAAGATGAAAATGCTTCTCGATGATTTTATCAAAGAGGCTGATAGGTCAGGTATTAAAACTCTGCATGAAAGAGGCTATTCACCGGATCAATATTATTCTGATATGCAGAAGTTCTTTAAAGATGGAATGATTATTCACAAGGCATATCATAAAGACGTTAAGATACTAAGTACAGTAAGTCCCAATTATTCTGCTGACGGACCTCACACTTTAGTCGATGGTATAATCGGCGAACCGAATTATTATTTCAACTGGCTTGGTTTTGAAGGAAATGAATTTGAAGCTGTTGTTGATTTGAAAAAGGAAACAGACATTAATTCTATCCGGACCGATTTTTTGCAGGAAGTCAAATCATGGATATGGCTTCCAAAATCAGTAACATATTCGGTTTCGGATAATGGTAAGAATTTCACTAAAGTTGGTGTGGTTAAAGATACAATCGATGAAAAGAAAGAAGGAATTTTCACTGAACCTTTTACCTGCAAAATTAAAAATGTGAAGGCAAGATATGTAAAAGTTCAAACAAAAAGTCTGATCCATTGTCCAAGATGGCATATCGGGTATAATAACGGAACATGGTAAAGCCTGGCTGTTCGTAGATGAGATTGTAGTTAAATAAAGATGCAATGATTGAAATATTATTATCTATACATTAATAGAGATAACATATAGTTTTACTTAATTAAATTGAGGATAAATAAAACATTATTAAACTTTGATTTTGGGATCGTTAGCTAATTAGGATTGTAATTTCGACTCCGGCTCATTTTATCAACTCACTGAAGCCGGGGGAGAAATCTTAAATCTATAAGAAAAGATTTCTCAGTCATCCCGGTTGCTTACTTTATCTCCATCGGGCGGGATTTTCCTTTTAATCGAAATGACAAATTTACTTCTAATATTTATTCAGGATCAAATATTATTATTTAATTATTTATTAACCAAATATAAAATGATATGAAAACTTCAATAATACTAACAGTCTTTTTTGTTTTTTCGTTTACATTATTAAGCATATTTCCTCAGGAGAAATATGAATATGTGAAAGAAAAAGATCCCCTGGTTTTAAAGAAATTAGATCACTGGCAGGATTTAAAATTCGGATTGATGATGCATTGGGGGACTTATTCCCAATGGGGAATCGTCGAATCATGGTCTTTATGTTCTGAAGATGAACCATGGTGCAAAAGAAAAATGGATGATTACTGTGAATATAAAAAAGCCTATGAAGGTTTGAAAAAGACTTTCAATCCGGTTAATTTTAATCCTGGAAAATGGGCAGAAGCAGCAAAAGCTGCCGGCATGAAGTATGTTGTTTTTACTACAAAACATCACGATGGTTTCTGTATGTTTGATACAAAACAAACCGATTACAAAATCACTTCAAAAGAATGCCCGTTCCATACTAATCCGAAAGCAAATGTGGCAAAAGAAATCTTTAACACTTTCAGGAATGACGGCTTTATGATCGGAGCTTATTTTTCAAAACCTGACTGGCACAGCAATTATTACTGGTGGCGTTATTTTGCTACTCCCGACAGGAATGTTAATTATAGTATTAAGAAACATCCGGACAGATGGCAGAAGTTTGTAGACTTTACTCATAATCAAATTGATGAGCTTATGTCTGATTACGGAAGAATGGATATATCTGTGGCTTGACGGCGGCTGGGTTCATAAATATTCTGAAGAAGAAATTGAAAGACTAAAAAAAGATACGACTCTCCACATGTACCGCATTCAGAGCCAGGATATTGATATGCCCGGTATTGTAAAAGATGCACGTGCAAAACAGCCGGGCTTAATAGTTGTCGATCGTGCAGTTCCCGGTCCTTACCAGAATTATCTTACTCCTGAAAATACAGTTCCCGATACAACTCTTCCCTATCCATGGGAAACCTGCATGCCGATGGCAACAAGCTGGTCTTATGTACCTAATGATAGATACAAATCGGGTCAAAGATTAGTTCATCTTTTAGTTGACATAGTTGCTAAAGGCGGAAATTTTCTGTTAAACATCGGACCGAGTCCGAAAGGAGATTTCGATCCTGCTGCTTATGAAAGATTAAAGGAAATCGGCGACTGGATGAAAGTAAACAGCGAGGCTATTTATTATTCAAGACCGATAAAACCATATAAAGACGGTAAAGTCTGTTTAACCCAATTAAAAAATGGAAATATTTATGCGATTTACCTCGCAGACAAGGATGAAAATACAATTCCGGCTAAAATTGAATTAACAAAATACTGTCCGGCGGAAAATTCAGATATAGAATTATTAGGAACTGATACAAAAATTAAATGGCAGAAGAAAGGTGACGGATGCGAATTTGAAATTCCTGAATCTGTTCGCAATAATCCGCCTTGTAAGTACGCATGGACTTTCAAAATTTCTAAATGACAAATCACTCTGTGGTTCTCTGTGAAATCTCTGCGGTTCTCTGTGTAACTTCTCAGCTGTTATGTACACAGAGTTTCTCGAAGAACATCAGAGAACCACAGAGAAAGTATAGAATCTAAGGACCGGTTGCAGACATATGAAACATGTAAAATTTAATCTTATGATTTGGCTTATTCCTCTTTATCTTTATGCCTTTATGCCTCTGATGCATCCTCAAACTGCTCCTGAAGGAAACTATGTATTAATCAAACCTACAGACACTCCTGAGCAGATCATCGAAAAAGCTGCAAATGTAACTCCATCCAAACGGCAGTATGAATGGCAGAAAATGGAATTCACTGCTTTTGTCCATTTCGGTATAAATACATTTCGATAATCTGGAATGGGGTAAGAAGAATATGGATATATCGAAATTCAATCCCAAAGAGATTAATGTTAACCAGTGGGTAAAAGTTTTTAAAGATGCCGGGATGAAACAGGTAATACTTACAGCAAAACATCATGACGGATTCTGCTTGTGGCCGACAAAATACAATAATTATAATATTTCCAATACACCATTCCAAAACGGAAAGGGAGATATAGTAAGAGATTTATCGGAAGCATGTCATAAAGCCGGACTTAAATTCGGAGTATATTTATCTCCCTGGGATATGCATGCAAAAACCTACGGTTCACCTGCATATAATACTTATTTTGAAAACCTGTTAACAGAACTTTTAACTAATTACGGTAAAATTTCAGAAGTCTGGTTTGATGGTGCAAACGGTGAAGGTCCGAACGGTAAAAAACAAATTTATGACTGGCATTCATATTATAAATTAATCAGAAAGCTGCAGCCGGATGCAGTTATAGCTATAATGGGACCGGATGTCCGCTGGGTTGGAACTGAATCAGGATACGGCAGAAAAACTGAATGGAGTGTCTTACCGGGTTCATCTGAAAACCTGGAAAAGATTGCTGCCAACTCCCAGCAGAAAGCACTGGATAATGCTTTCATACCAAAAGATTTAATGGGAGAAGATTTAGGAAGCAGAGACAAAATTGAAAAGGCTTCCTCACTTATCTGGTATCCGGCAGAAGTTGATGTCTCTATCAGACCCGGATGGTTTTATCATAAAGCAGATGATTCTGCGGTAAAATCACCATACAAGCTCGTTGATATTTACTATAATTCTGTCGGTTTAAATGATGTATTATTATTAAATGTCCCTCCTGATAAAAGAGGATTAATTACAAAATATGATATAAAAAGCCTGAAGGGAATGCGCTATATTCTTAATGAAACTTTTAAGAATAATCTTGCAGAAAATGGAAAAGCGACATCATCAAGTGAAAAGAAAGGAAATGAAGCCAAATACATTCTTGATAATGATTTAAACACTTTCTGGACAACTAAAGATACTCTGAGTACTGCATCAATTGAAGTGGATTTAAACAATGAAAAAACATTTGACCGGGCAATGCTCCAGGAAAATATTTTAGCCGGGCAGAGAATAGAAAATTTCCACCTGGAATACTGGAACGGGAGTCAATGGGAAAAATTTGCTGAAGCAACAACAATCGGTTATAAAAGACTGCTTAGATTCCCGGCAGTTACAACTAATAAAGTAAAAATTGTAATAGATCAGTGCAGGACAAATCCTACTCTTTCTTCTTTCGGTTTATACATGGCTCCTCCTGAAATTAAGTTTGAACCGGATGGAAATTCATTTCTCGATACCACTTCATTTAAAATATTAAGCGATGACAAAAGTGCATCAATTTATTATACACTTGATGGGACTATTCCTGACAAAAATTCGACAGAATACAGTGATAGTATAACTATAAATAAGACAACTACTGTAACTGCAATTGCAGTTTCAAAAAACGGGAAAGAAAGCATTCCCTTTACAGCCTCTTTTCATAAAGCAAAATTTGCAATATCATTAAAAACTAACTATAGTCCTAAATATCCTGGCAGCGGCAGATATAATTTAGTTGATGGTGTACACGGCAGCACCAATTTTAATGATGGGAACTGGCAGGGATATGACGGTAATGATTTAGATGCAGTAATCGATCTTGGAAAGGTAAAGGATATCAAAAAAATTTCCGCTTCATTTTTAAGTGATGAGAATTCATTTATCTTTTTACCTTCTTCTGTTGAATATTCAGTTTCAAATGACGGACATAATTTCAAATTAGTAAGTGATCTAAATAATAAAATATCCGAAAAAGGTACAAAGGCTTTCATTTATTCATTTGATTTTAATACGGATAATATTTCAGCAAGGTTTATTCAAATTAAAGCAAAAAATATTGGTGTCTGCCCGGAGTGGCACAAAGGCGCCGGAGAAAAAGCATGGCTGTTCTGCGATGAGATTGCTGTCGAGTAAACATTTTTTGTGGAATAATGGAATGTTGGAATAATGAATGATTCCCCACACATCATTCCAATACTCCATAATTCCAAATATTCCATAGGTATAATAAGCAAGCAAATGTGAACATAATGAGAATAAATACTGTCGGTACAATTTTACTGATTACTATTCTAGGCAGCATAATGCTCCATTCACAGCCGCTGAATAATTCTGAAGTAAAAATAATTTCAGATACTGATATATTTCCCTCCGGGGCATTGGGTTCCTGTCACGCCAGCACCATTGTAGAATTAAATCCAGGTGTATTTATGGCCGCATGGTTTGCCGGTTCACACGAAGGCGCAAATGATGTCGGTATATGGATATCAACACTAAGAAATAATAGATGGACAAAACCAATTGAAGCAGCAATTGGTAAAGATTCATCCGGTAATCAATTACCTTGCTGGAATCCGGTTCTTTTTAAAACAAATAATAATTCTCTCTTTTTATTTTACAAAGTTGGTATAAATCCGCGTGAATGGCACGGGTATGTAATCAGATCTTCGGATAACGGGAAGGACTGGACTAAACCGGAGGCTTTGCCCCATGGTTTTCTTGGTCCGATAAAGGACAAGCCTATTCAATTATCAAATGGAAATATTTTGTGTCCTTCCAGTGTTGAAAAGGAAAACGGCAGCTGGAGCATTCACCTTGAAATTACAAATGAAAATTTATCTTCCTGGAAAAAAGTTAAAATAAAAAAGGATGATTCTGTTGGTGTAATCCAGCCGACTATTCTCCGGCATCCGGATGGCAGACTCGAGATGTTATGCAGAAGCCGCCAGAATTCAATCTATCAAACCTGGTCAGATGATAATGGTTTAAACTGGACTAAACTTGAAAAAACTTCTCTGCCGAATCCTAATTCCGGAATAGATGCCGTATCACTAGCTGATGGAAATTTTATTTTAGTATATAATCCTTTACTGCATGGTGCCGAATGGTTTAACGGACGAAATGTACTTAATGTGGCCTTTTCAAATGACGGGATAAAATGGAAAGATATTTATCAGCTTGAAAATAAAAAGAAAGGACAATTCAGCTATCCGGCTGTTATCCAGGCATCAGATAAATCTATCCACATTACATATACATACAACAGACAAACAATAAAATATGTAGTCTTTAAAATCAAAGGAGAGAAATATTAGTATGCGGCTTATACTAAGATCAGGACTGATAAATTTTTTTATACTGCTTTGTGCAATTAATTTGTTTGGTCAGACCAATCAAAAAGTGCTGCCTTCTGAATCACAGTTAAATTGGGCCGATTGCGAAATAGGAGTATTAATTCATTTTGATATAAATATTTTCGAACCGGAACAGTTCGATTACAAAAAGAAGGAAACTTTACCCGATTTAAAAGAAATTCAATCCCTCAAAATTAAATACTGATCACTGGATCAGCGCGGCGAAGAGCGCAGGTGCAAAATATGCCATACTCACTGCAAAACATGGTACAGGTTTTTGCCTGTGGAAATCTAAAGCCTATAATTATAACGTAGGCTTTACTCCATGGGAAAACGGGAAAGGAGACATTGTACGTGATTTTATTGCTTCGTGTAAGAAGTATAATATTAAACCGGGATTTTATTATAATACTAATATTAACACATATCTGGAAGCAGGTTTTAAACCGTTTGAATCTACCGAGAAAAGAAATGAATACAACAGAATCGTGCTTCAGCAGCTCAGGGAATTATGGACACAATACGGAGATCTGTTTGAGATCTGGTTTGACGGCGGAATTGTACCTGAAGAAAAAGGGGGAATTGCTGATGAAGTATTTCAACTTATAAAAGATCATCAATCAAATGCAATTCTTTTTCAGGGGCCGCTGGAAAGTCAAAATCTGATCCGCTGGATTGGGAATGAAGACGGAAGGGCTAAGTATCCAAACTGGAGCAGAGCTAATGCAGTAACTTCTTCGAATGGAACGACTGAAATAATCAATTATCAGGGAAGCCCCGATGGAAATGTCTGGAGCCCCGCCGAAGCAGATTTTCCCAATATTAAAAAAAGTGCCTGGAACGGCGGGTGGTTATGGAAAGCAGGAGAAGACAGCCTTTTATTTTCGGTTGACGATTTAATAAGCAGGTATTATACCAGTGTGGGAATGAACGCAAATATGCTTATTGGAATGGCTATCGATACTTCCGGACAGTTCCCTGCAAAAGCTGCAGAAATATTTTCTGATTTCGGCAGAGAAATTAAAAAACTTTTTAACAAACCGCTGGCATCAACCGGGGGGAATGGGAATATAATCGAATTAAATATTTCAAAGAAACCGGTCAGCGTTAATAACATTGTTATTCAGGAGAATATATCCAAAGGTGAAAGGGTAAGAAAATATTCAATTGAAGCATTTGTAAATGGAGAGTGGATTAAAGTTGCTGCTGGAATCTCAATCGGTCATAAAAGGATTCACAAAATTGAATCATTGAAGACAACAAAACTGAGGATTAATATTCTTGAGTCGTCTGAAAAACCATTGATTTCTAATTTTGCTGCCTACTAATAAATAAGCTGTAACAATTTTCCGTTAATGCTTAAATACTGAATTAATAATTATGACTAATATTAAAAATTAATTATGAAAAATTTGGATATTAAGAATATAACAATTCTGGTAACATTTCTGCTTACAATAACATTAGGCGCTCAAACCAACACAAAAACTTATACAGATCCCGCAGAGATATTTACTAACCCTCCCGAAAGTGCTAAACCCGGAGTTTTGTGGATGTGGATGGGTTCAAATATAAGTAAAGAAGGTATTAAAAAAGATCTTGAAGCATTAAAGGAAGAAGGATTTAACAGGACAACAATGTTTAGTCTTGCGGATGTAACTACTCCATGGGCTGATGAAATCGATAAAAGTCCCACACCGCAAATTATTGCATGGACAGAACCATGGTGGAAACTTGTTCGTTATGCTGCAGAAGAATCAAAACGGCTGGGTATGGATTTCGGAATGTTTAACGGGGCAGGTTATGAATCGAGCGGAGGTACATGGATAACCCCTGAACTTTCTATGCAGGAAATATGCTGGTCACAGAAAAGAATCTCAGGTAATCAGCATATAAATATTGAACTTTGCCGGCCTTTTGTAGATCCCCACGCAAATCAGCCTTACCCTGTTTATGATCCCGAAACAGGATTGGTTGAAAAGCCTCAGATTAAGGCGCGGAAAACATACTATAAAGATATTGCTGTGCTGGCTGCTCCTGCAAAAGGTATTGTATCAAGGAACAGTATAATCGATTTAACGGGAAAAATGGATTCTACCGGAAATTTTGAATGGAATGCTCCTGAAGGTGATTGGATTATCTACAGGTTCGGACATACTACTATGGGTACATTAATTCAGCCTGCCCAGTGGAAAGCAACAGGACTTGAATGCGATAAAATGAGTAAGAAAGCAGTAGAGTTCCATATAGATCATGTTATAAATGAAATTAAAAAACATCTCGGTGATTTAATCGGTACCGGTTTTACTCATGTTCATTTTGACAGTTATGAAGCCGGTACCCCTACATGGACACCCAAAATGAGAGAAGAGTTTTTAACCAGAAGAGGTTACGATCTTCTCCCCTATTTAATTACATTTGCCGGCAGAACAATTGATAATGAAAATGAAACCAAAAAGTTTAAAGATGATTTTGATGCTACTATAAAAGACTTATACCGGGATGTCTACTTTAAAACTATATCCGATAAACTGCGTGAAGCTCATCTTAGATTTTTGTGTGAACCATACGGCGGACCATGGAGGCAGGATGATATTATGCCGCTGGTTCATGATGTAATGACCGAGTTCTGGACAACTAATGGAAAATTTTCTCCTTATGAATTAGAACCTACAGTTGCTGCTTTGCGTAAATCAGGACAGAATATTATTGAAGCAGAAGCGTTTACAGGACATCCGGATGACAGCAGATGGGATGAAACTCCTGCCTGGTTAAAACCGATTGGTGATGCTGCATTCTGTGCAGGAGTGAACCGCTTTGTTCTGCACAGATTCGTAGAACAGCCATGGGATGATCAGTACAAACCGGGTGCAACGATGGGTCAATGGGGTACGCATTTCGATAGAACACAAACATGGTGGAAACCATTCAAAGCCACGGTAAAATACTGGACAAGGTGTCAGGCCCTGCTGCAATGGGGAAAAATTGTCCTCCCTTTTAATGATGATTTTTCTGTAGCGGATAGTACTGGTAATATTTCATTGAAGTCGATTCACAGAAATCTGGATAATATAGATATATATTTTGTTGCAAATACAGCGCGTGCAGCCGGATCGGCAACCTGCACCTTTAAAGTTTCGGGCATGCAGCCGGAACTCTGGGATCCTGTTACCGGTTCGATGAGGGCTCTTCCGCAGTATAAAAATAAAAATGGATATACATCTATACCTTTGAAATTTGCCGAAGCACAAAGTTTTTTTATAGTCTTCAGAAATAAGAGCAGTCAAACAGAATCGACCGTGAGAAGTAATTTTCCTGATCTTAAAGAAGCCGTTGAATTAAAAAAACCATGGCTGGTGCAATTTGACTCAGCATGGGGTGGTCCGGCTCAGCCTGTAACTTTTGATACTCTCCGGGACTGGATAACCCGTGCCGAACCAGGAATTAAATATTACAGCGGAACTGCGGTTTACAAAACGGTATTTAATGTAAATTCAAATTTATTAAATAATAGAACAACTCAATTCTTTTTAGATTTAGGCAGTGTTAAATGTATTGCACGGATTAAACTAAACAATAAAGATCTTGGTGTTGTATGGACTGCGCCGTGGCATATTCAAATACCTCAAGGAATACTTAGAGGAGAAAGTAATGAACTTATTATTGAAGTAACAAATGTATGGGCAAACCGGTTGATTGGAGATGAACAGCAGCCTGAAGACTGTAAATGGCTTCCGGGTTATATCTGGAAAGGGAGATTTCTGCAGGAGTTCCCTGATTGGTTCTTAAAAAAAGAACCGCGGCCGTCAAAAGGAAGATATTGCTTTACAACATGGAACTATTTTACAAAAGATTCTCCGCTGGTTCCGTCCGGTTTAATAGGACCGGTCAGGATAATGACCGCCAAAGAATAAGGCATATCAGTTCATGTTTTTCGATAAACTTAACAAGACTTCAATAATGAATATTAATACGGTCACACTATCACCTGCCATTCTGAGTGACTTTGCTGCGTCAGACTGATTATCAGTCTGAACCAGTCGAAGACTATCATGCTTTCCGGTATTACGAACTGCAGCTCTTCATGTGTTTCAGTTCTCCGGAACTGAATACACTCCGTTATTCACTTAACAGTAATCTCATCTACAAAAATCCAGGATTTGTTTCCTGCTCCCGGATGCCATGGCGGACATACTCCTATATTTTTTGCTAATACCCTGATGAACCTGGCTTTCTCATTATTTAATATTACATCATATTTTTTTATCTCCGTTATCTTATTATGCTGCAGCAATGTATCCGGCGCAGTACTAAAAACTTCCTTAAAATTTTTTCCGTCTTCTGAGATAAAATATTTAATTTCTTCGGGTAAAAAGATCCATGAACCGGGGCTGTTGAGAAAATCTGTTTTAATTTCTTTTATATTTTTGATTTTCCTTAAATCAAGAATCGCATCAAAATCGTTTCCTTCAAAACCCAGCCAGTTCCCGTCACCTGGGTTTAAGGTCCCGTGGATTCCATCTATTAATGAAGCTGCCCCAAGTGCACTGTATTTTGGATTCGGAGCATACTTTAGATTGATCTTTGTTTTTTCTGTTCTTTTGTAATTCATTACTGAAACAGGACTAATCTGCTTATCCTTTACTGCAGCTGCTTTTACTATAGCCGTTGAATTAATTTCAAAGGGATTTTTATACCGTAATGAATTCTCATCCGGATTACTTCCATTAAGGGTATAGTAAATTCCGGCACTGTCAATTGATGTGATTGATACAGAAACGGGTTCATCAATATCAAACTCCGGCTTAAAAGGTAATATCTGCGGAGGGAGAATTGTTTTGTCATTTGGATCTTTAACCGCCAGCATTGAAGTATCTATAATTTCTCTAGGCTGATTATTTCTGCTGAAGTATATATCAGCATTACTTTTCCCCTCATTAAATTCAGATTCTAATCTCAATTTATGAAAGCCCGGGTTCAGAAAGAGCTCTTTTATTTTATTTTTATCGGATAATGAATTGGCATCATAAGATATTAATTTATTATCTATAAAAAGACGTGAGTGATTCAGAGTAATAAGAAAGAACCTGTAATTTCCTTCTCTGTTTATTTTCAAATATCCCCTGAATATAAGCCCATACTTATTTTTATTCAGCATTAAACTTTTTAAATCAAACACTTTTGTATAGCCGGTGTTTGAAGGAGTAGAATTTATCCAGTTAAAATTTTTGTCTGCATTAATATCCGGGTAATATGAAAATTCCAAACCATCATAAACCGATTCCACATTCAGTTTTTTTATATTTGATACAACTCCATTTTTATCATATGATACAGCTTTTATTATTGCCGGCTTTTTAACAGTAAATGGATGTGCATACTGAACTGAATTACGGCCTGGTTCACTTCCGTCAATACTATAGTAAACATGTTTACCGGACGATGAATTAATTTCTATATCTGCATTAAATTTATTCTGTTTCAAAATTTTAATTTCGGGTGATGGGTATAATTTTTCAGGGATCGCAGACAAACCAATTTCTTTACGGAGTTTAGCCATGGCCCAGCACCACCAGGCTGCCTGTTCGCCATTGCCGGGATCAACAATTTTCCAAACTCCATTGTACATTTTTTTTAATTTTTTCTGATTTAAATATTCAATGGAATGATCTGAACCTGTAGTAAGAAAACTGTTTTCCATATAAACCGGTTCATTATGTTGTATAACTGCAAGCATAGATAAAATCTGATTAATCCATTCCCAGTCCTTTTCTTCTCTTGCATACTCTATTTCCCATCCGATTCCTTTTCCGATCATCTGCCCGGAAAATCCCCGTTCGGCCAGTTTTCAGTCGGCATCCATGTAATATTATTCCACCGCTGCATCATTTGCTTTTTCATTTCATCTATTGTATTCTTCAAAATCTTATGCTCTAATGGTTCCCATTGAGCAGCAACAGGAGAAAGGTTAACCCAGCTGAAACCTAAGAATGGAATGTTGGCATCTCCTTCTTTTGAAAGGAGTTCGAGATATAATTTTTTACCATTCAATTCCCTTGTCATATATTTGTCAATACCTGACTTCAATGTTTCAAGTCTTTGTTTCCACAAATTCATTCTTGTACTTTCATTTCTTCTCCTTGCTACCTTAATCATTGTTTCAAGTGCAGCGCCGGTAAAACACTGAGTGAGCAAATCGTAATTTGTGGGTAAAGGCCGGGAATGTTCAAAGTTAAAATTGTGGATCAAATCAGGAATAAATCTCTTCTTATCCGAACCCAAATAAGGCTTTTCCGTTGACCGATCCATTAGACCTGCCACAAAATTCCAGGTACTGTCTTCAAATGAAGTTCGGCCGCGTTTAAGCGCCAGTTGTGCCCATGCTAAGATATTGTGCGCCTGCCCGTCTATCTGATCAGTCTTTCCGATTATATAGATTGAATCCCTCTCCATGTTTCCAGTACGTATAATCGTTTTGCCAATAACATGCGGGACCCTGTTCATTTTATACATTTTCATAACCTTAAAAACAAACTTTAACAGCAGTTCCGCTTTGTCATAATTTTTTGTTTCGAGCAGGAGTGGTACCATTGCACCGACAGTCCTGCAGTACATCCCGTCATACTGCCCTGTTAATGATTCCTGCAGATAACCATCATTATCAATACGCGACAAAAGGCTGTAATATGTGTTTGAATACAGACGTGTAAAAAAATCAGAGGAAAGTTTCTGCTTTACAATTTGCGGGATATCATCTTTTTGTCCGAGTGAAGAACTTGAGAAGATAAATACAATTAATATAACGGTTAAGAAAAAAAGTATAACAGTACGAACTCTCATTGTAACACTAAAACTTTTATTTAACACTAATCTCATCAACAAAAACCCAGGCTTTCCCGCCTTTTCCCTGATGCCATGAGGGACAGACTTTAATACTCTTAGCATATATCTTAATGTACCTGCATTTTGTATCGGTCAATGTTTTCTCAAATGAGTTGACTTCCAGATTTATATTGGGTTTTACATCATGACTTAAAGACGAGACCTCTTTAAAATTTTTATTGTCGTCTGAGATGAAATATTCAACAATCTCCGGTAAAAAGATCCAGGACAACTGGTTTTCAAGAAAACCAACCGAAATATTTTTTATTGATTTTACTTCACCTAAATCCACTACTGCCTCAAAATCGGTTCCTTCAAATCCCAGCCAGTTTCCGTCATTGTAATCATAAGATCCGGACCATCCGTCAACCAGCAACGATTCTTTTCCCCCTGCATATTTAATGTTCGGCGGATATTTTAATTTTAAAGTTTTGCCGACTGCCAAATGATTTACAAATTTTACCCTGCTTTCCCCTATTCTTCCGGGCTCCCTGTTTTCCTTTCCTTTTATTCCTGTTAACCGATCACCGAGTTCATGCCTTGCTTTATCACCGATTTTTTTCAGCTCAGCCACTATATCAGGATGCTGATCAAGAACATCCTTTCTTTCTTCAACGTCATCTTTCAGATTATACAATTCATAACCGATTTTCTTCTGCCAGGTTGGTCCGGGGAATCCATCTTTACCGGGAGTCATTCCTTCGTAACTTCTTTGAACGCAGGGAAAATAAAGCTTCCAGTCTTTTTTTCGCACGGCAATTAAATCGTAATCATAATAATACCAGAACTCATCTCTTGGATTTGCACTTTCTTCATTATACATCAAAGGTAAAATATTTACGCCGTCAATTTTATTTTCAGGAAGTTTTTCACCGGTAATTTTTGCGAAGGTGGGTAATAAATCGATAGTAGATGCCATCTTATTACTTATTGTACCAGCCGGAATTTTAGCCGGCCATCTCATTACACATGGAACTCTGTCGCCGCCTTCCCACATTGTACCTTTCCCTTCGCGCAAAGGATAGGCAGAACCGGCGTGATTCCCGAAATTTAACCATGGTCCGTTATCACTTGTAAACACAACTAAAGTATTTTCATCAATTCCATTTTCCTTCAGAGCTTTAAAAACTTCACCAACCGACCAATCTATTTCTTCAATTACATCCCCGAATAAACCTCTTTCACTTTTACCTTTAAATTTATCGGATACTGCAATCGGTACATGAGGCATGGAGTGAGCGAAATAGAGAAAGAATTTATTCTTTGAATTTCTATTGATAAATTTTACTGCATGTTCGGTATATTTGGTTGTAAGCTGAGCCTGGTCATTTAAATCTTTAACAGCTTCTACAGGTTTATTTCCTTCAATTAATTTTAATTCCGGATAACCTGATTTCCAGCTGTCTTTCAGAGGTTTTCCATCGTAACCTACCGGCCACATATCATTCGAATACGGCAGACCGAAAAATTCATCGAAGCCCTGCTGAAGCGGCAGGAACTGTTTATGATGCCCCAAATGCCATTTACCGAATATCGCTGTTTTATAATTTCTCTTCTTTAAAAGCCTGGCAATGTTTTCTTCTTTAGGATTTAATCCAATGGTTGCAGACGGACCTAAGGCACCGCGTATACTTACTCTTTCGGAATAACAACCAGTTAATAATCCTGCTCTTGAAGCACTGCAGACTGCCGATGCAACATGAAAATCAGTAAAGATCATCCCCTCTTTTGCCATCTTGTCAACATGTGGTGTGGTATATCCTTTTGCACCAAACGGATCGATATCGGCATATCCCATATCATCACAAAAAATTATAATTATATTCGGCAGCTCGTCATCAGGTAAGAATTTAAATGAAGATAAATAAGGAGTTAGTGCAGCCGCCGATATGCCTTTCCCAATATCGGTAATAAACTTCCTTCTTGAAACATTTTTCATGTCAACTCCTGGAAAAAATTTATAAGGATAAAATTTACTTAACTTTTATTTTGTCCATTAGTCTTATATCCTTGGATGAAGCACCAATCATAATTTTAAAATCTCCCGGCTCGACAACTCTCTGCAGTTTTTTATTAATCATCGACAATAAATCAGGAGTAATATTAAACTGAACTTCCCTGGTTTCACCTGCAGTGAGATGAATTCTTTTAAATCCTTTTAATTCCATAACAGGTGTGGCAACTGAAGAGTAGATATCTCTGATGTATAATTGAGCAACTTCATCTCCATCAGCTTTACCCGTATTTTTTATTTTGAAACTTGCAGTAATATTTTCATTTGGAGTAATTTCTTTTTTATCAAAAGTCAGGCCGCTGTATTCAAACTTTGTATAACTTAGTCCATACCCGAAAGGAAACAACGGCTGTCCTGTTAGATTCACGTAATCATCTCCCCTGCCGGTCGGTTCGTGATTATAATACAACGGAAGCTGTCCTTCAAATACAGGGAAAGTAATCGGCAGTCTGCCTGCAGGATTATAATCCCCGAATAAAACATTGGCAACTGCATCGCCTCCCATTTCGCCGGGGTACCAGACATCAAGAATGCCGGGAATTTTATTTATCCAGTTTTCCATAGTTATTGCACTACCTCCGACCAGTATAACCACCGTTGGAGTTCCGGTTTCTGCAACTTCCTTTATTAATTCTTCCTGGTGTCCGGGTAATCTTAGTATTGCCCTGTCCCGGAATTCTCCTTCATCAATTCCTGCAGCAATAATAGCTACATCACTTTGTTTTGCCAAATCAACTGCTTTATTAATTTCCTGCTGCCAGTTATTTCTGACACCTGCATCCCAGATAAGTTTAACCTTTACATTACCGTCTGTTGTATAAAACTGAATTTTAATATTATAATCTTTTCCCTTCTGAAATTCATATGGGAATGTTGCCGTTCCGTAAGATTTTTGGATCCAGTTATTTATTATCAGCTTATCATTTATAAATAATTTATATCCGTCGTTACCTTCAATCCCGATATTTACTTTTCCATCTTCCGGTCCGATAATTTTTCCTTCCCACATTACAGAATACCAGTCACGCTCTATTATTTTCTGATCCGGCGGAAAGAGCGTCCATCTGAAATCGATGACTTTATCATTTCTCGTTAGAGCAGGCTCACCATCGAAATCCGGATTGTTAAAATATTTTCCGATTAATCCTTCTTCCTTAATTCCATTGTAAACACATGATAAATATTCCGGCGGCACGGGAATAAATTCAATATTTTCTCTTCCTGGACCAGGAGCATATTCTACATCAGCTATTCCTTTTACTTTATCTTTAATTCCATCAAGTATGTTAACAACGTTACCCGGAGGACGGCTGTATCCTCCAAGTCTTCCTTCTACAGCATCTGTTCCGATTACTGCAATTTTTTTCAGATCTTTTTTTAACGGCAGAATATTGTTTTCATTCTTAAGCAGGACAATTGATTCTTCGGCAGCTTGTTCCGCCAGCTTACGATGTTCCGGACTATCATTCAATTTTTTTGCTTCATCAGCATTCACGTAAGGATTTTCAAATAGTCCCATTTTAAATTTTGCCGTAAGGACTCTTCTTACAGCACTATCAATAACTGATTCCTTAATTAATCCTTTTTTAAAAGCATCATAGAAAATCGGATACTGCGAATATGAAGTCTGCAGTATAACATCCAGTCCCGCATCAATTGCTTTCTTTGTAGATTCAGTATAATTATGTGAAGTGAAGTGTAAATCATTAGCACCGCCGATTGCACCTGCATCAGAAATTACATAACCTTTAAATCCCCAGTCTTTTTTTAATGTTTGATTTAAGAGCCAATCGTTTGCTGTGCATGGTGTTCCGTCATAGGAATTATAAGAAATCATAATTGATGTTGCATCTGCTTTTTGAACAGCAGCTTTAAATGCAGGGAAATAAATTTGGTCCATCAGTCTCTTATTAAAATTGATAGGATAGCTGTCTCTTCCTCCGGCACCAACATTTGCAACAAAGTGTTTCGGAGTAGCAGCTACTTTCAGCTTTTCAAATTCAGATATAAATGCAACCCCCATTTCAGAAGTCAAGAACGGATCTTCTCCGTAAGACTCTTCAGTTCTGCCCCATCTTACATCGCGCGCAATATTAATTACAGGTGATAAAACCTGCCTTATTCCTCTTGACCGGACTTCCGATGCGATCGCATGTGCAACTTTATGCATAAGACTCGTATCAAATGCTGCAGCCAATCCGATAGACTGGGGAAAAGCAGTAGCTCCGGGTCTTATCAAACCATGGAGAGCTTCATCAAACGGAATAACCGGAATACCTAAACGTGTTTCATTAACAAAATATTTTTGAATTTCGTTTATCTCTTTTGCTTCAGATTCTGCTGATCCGGAACTTCCATAGTCCATCATTTGTTCGGCAGTATTGTTTGACTTTGCCCTGGTGTTAAGCTGCAGACCGAAAATCCCGTTTCTGAACTTATCTTTCTCTTCGGATAAATCACCCGGGATCATATAGAGCTGCCAGAATTTTTCTTCCGGCGTCATCCGGGAAAGTAAATCCTCTACTCTTTTTTCTATAGATAGTTTAGGATTTTTGTAAGGCGGTTCCTGGCTATAATTTGGTTTAATAAATAAAACGAGGAATAAAATGATAAATAGTTTTTTCATAATTTATTTTAAGATTTTTTTTAGTAAATAATTTTCAAATATTTCAGGTTAACAGCTTAAATGACAAACTGTCGGCCGGCTGCATCGCGCAAACCTTCGAGATCACTTTTTAGGAAACGGTGTAACCTTGAAGGTTTTTTAAGCAACCTTCAAGGTTTACCTAATAGTAATAATAATTCATTTTATTGAACCATAACTTCATCAACAAACAGCCAGGCTTTACCTCCTGCGCCTGGATCTTCCGCAGGACATTGGTTAATATTTTTTGCAATTACCTTTAAATAACGTGCATTTACATTCTCAAAATTTTTACCAATCAAAGTTCTGTTTCCTATGAGAAAAGACTTAATTTCATCTGATTCGAGACTTCCGATGTTCTCAAATTTTCTATTATCATTAGAAATAAAATAGTTAATTTCTGACGGCAGGTATATCCAGGAATTTTTATTATCCAGACAGCTTAAAGTTACTCCCTTAATCAACTGAATTTTACCAAGATCAATGACTGCTACAAAATCTTCAGCTTCAAAGCCCATCCAGGCAGAATTATGAAAATCTTCATTACCTGATTGATGATCAATAAGAGAATTGCCATTAAACTCGGCAGGATACTTTGGACTTGGTTTATTTATAAGCAAAGCGGATTTAACTTTTAGAACTTTAATAAAATTAACTGTAGATAACTCACTTTTGTTATCATCTTTAACAGAAATCGCTTTTATAGTTATTGTCGTATCAAGATTTAACGGTTTTGAATATATGATAGAATTTTCATTTGGATCGCTTCCATCGATTGTATACCTGATTTGTGCAGCTTTATCATCTACAAAAAAGGATAGCTTTTCTGATTCTGTAAAAATTCCACTTTCAATTGAAGGATTTGGTTTCGGCAGATAACTATTTTCATTCGATTTAGAAATTGAATTTTCTGTAAAAGCACCCAGCACAGGTACACCTATCCATTCGTCAGGCTGGTGTAAACCTAATAAATATGCAATAGTTGATGCAGTATAATAAGTATTGACCGGCTGGCTGATTAATTTGTTTTTTATTATTCCCGGTCCTTCAATAATCCACGGCACCTGAATTTCAGCCATGCTTTCTCCGCCATGCCCGTAGCCGACTCCTCCGTGATCCGATACAACTATAAAATTAGTCGTTTCATATAATCCTGCAGAATCCAAAGCATTTAAAAGCTTTCCTACTTCACTATCAACATCTTCTATTGACTTGTAATATTCCGGTGAACCGTGTGCAAATTTATGACCGGCCTCATCAACTATTCCTGCATAGATAAAAGTAAATAAAGGCGAATCATCCAATACGTATTTGATTGCATTTTTATAAACATCGCGGTAATCAGAATCAAATCTAACCTTGGAAATATATTTACCGTTAAAAAGGTCCATCAGTTCTTTCCAGTCATAGAAGATTGCCGTTTTTGCATCCGGTCTCTGATTTCTGATAACTGTGAACATTGACGGAAAATAACCGTCCTTATCAGCTGTTGTAGGTTCAATTGTATGATTGCGGGTTGTCCAGCCGTTATTGGTTATGCCGTGCTGTTCCGGACCTGCACCGCAGAGCATTGATCCCCAGTTAGGAGCACTGACAGTCGGCATTACACCGCGCGCCTTTAAAGTAAATGCTCCGTCTTTAATTAGTCTGTTAAGGTTAGGAGTTTTTGCACATTGTATTCCATCTGTGCTTAATCCGTCAATGCCGATTAAAATTACTCTTTTTGTCTTATTTGATTGACATGAAATAAATAATAATGATGAAATAAAAATTATTGAGAACAGTAAAATTTGTTTCATAGAAAAATCTCCCTTTAAGTAACTATTACTTCATCGGTAAAAATCCATGCGCGGCCTCCGGCACCCGAATGCCATGGAGGACAGGTACCGATATTCTTAGCATGAATTTTAAGATATCTTGCTTTAATTGGTTCAGATCTAAAATCGAAATATTCCTTGAATATGTATGTAGATTTTAAACTTGATTTCCTGTTTATTTTACCTAAGCTGGTAAAATTCTTTTTATCATCTGAATATTGAATCTCTACCCATTCAGGTAAAAAGATCCATGATTCTGTATGCTGGAGAAAACCGATTTTGATCTCATGCATATCAAGTTCTTTACCTAAATCAACATTTGCTATCATATCATTTTTTTCAAAACCCTGGTATACGGAATAATCTACATTAGAGTACATTTTATCAGGTCCAATCCAGCCGTCGAATAATGCGTTTGGATTTCCCCCCGAATATTTTGAAGCATAGGGATAAACAAACGCAACCTTTGCTCCTATTCCCTTATGATTTATTTTAATATTCTTTTTAGGAAGGAATTTTTTTTCATCAGTATCTTTATACTGCTCACGCAGTTTCTGCAACTGTATCTTTAGATCTTTTATTACCGGCTTATATTCAGGATTGTCATACAGATTGTTTAATTCATTCGGATCATTCTGCAAATCATAAAGTTCCCAGGCGTCGATATCATAATAAAAATGAATCAGCTTGTAGCGGGCTGTTCTGATCCCGTAATGCCTTTTGACACTGTGTACAGCAGGATACTCAAAATAATGATAGTAAACTGCAGTCCGCCAGTTTTTGGGATGATGTCCTTCCAGAATTTTCCTGAACGATTCTCCCTGCATATCTCCGGGAATATCAACACCTGCATAGTCTAAAAACGTCGGTGCATAATCAATATTAAGCACCATGTCATTGTAATCAACAGTACCAC
>CAVQBP010000012.1:0-23293 GCA_963710745.1 uncultured Bacteroidota bacterium
TATCCGGATTCGTTTAGTCTAATTTTTTATTTCTATTCATTGAAAGATTTGTATCATGAGACGACATTTTCTATCGGAAAAAAATAAATTAAATAAACCTTCAAGGACATTCACAGTCGGCCCGGATAGCTGTGATTTCACTTCTCTCGTGGATGCTTTCAATGATGGAGCTGAAGGTGATATGTTCATCGTATTCGGCGGAATACACGATGGCAAACTTAATCTCCGGAAAGACCAGTCTATTCACTGCATCGGGAAGGTTACATTAAGGCAAACAGCTAATGATTATCTTTTTTATTTCCGGCAGCCTTCGGATTATGATGCGGGGAATCCGGGGCTTTATGAAGTTAATTGGTCCGGGTCGCTCCCGTTTCTTCAATTTAGTTCAGGTGGGACGGTTCCAGATGGATTTCTTATGAAAATAATTTTCTTGCTACTATTGATATGTCCGGACTTTACCTTCAGCATAAAATTCATTTCACTCAGGCCGGATCTGGTTACCCGGTAATTTCATCTTTTACCTCTAATCTAATTGTTAATGCTGACTGGTTTAATCCAATACATGAGGATACTGGCGAATGTTCGTTAACAATTTTTACGGATGCTATTTCGCTCAATCCTGTTAGAGAGAAACAATCCTTTTCAGTCAGCAGTCTCACAATAAACCGTTTTCCTTTTCTGGACTTTAATATTGATTTGCATTATCTGAATATTTATTTCCAGGACTCAACAGGCAATTTTGCAGATGATTTCGCAGGTGTTCTAGAATGCAGGATTCCGTTTTATTTTGAGAATACTGTAGAACAGAAATTCTAATTTTTCCTCCCTATATCTGAATCCCTTATTAGTTTATAAAGTTTATTGATAAGGGATTTTTTTATTTTCCTAATCAGTAAGTAATTTTCTTTCCTTTGTTAGTAAAAGTAATTGAGTTGAGAATCCTTTAGTATTTTTAGGAAGATGATTGAACAGGTCTTATCCTGATTGTAAAGACATCAATATGATTAAAAATAAATATATTATTTCTATGTATTTTCTATTCAAACTCGGCAAATATGTAATCTAGATGTAACAATTACTTCTAAAATAATTGGATTAATTCATTATTCGGATAGGAATAAATTTTGATTAATTAATTGGTGCATAATAATGATAATAAATATTTTTAAAAATTATTAAAGTATTAATAGGTAACTATACCTATATAATTCTTTTATTTTTTTTCGATATTCTTAATAATCACAAAATCCTCAATTTTATATAGGTAATTATACTGATTTTTTCTAAAATTTATTTTGTTACTTTTTAAGTTATATACCAGCTAATTAATTGTATTGATTTTATTCTAATTACTTTGAGGGGAAATAATGAAACCTCCGCATTGTTTCTTATATTCCAATTCATACTTTCATTTATACTATAATATTATTCCATTAATTACTTTTAGGAATCTATAATGTCACAATATTATTATGGTTATTTATTATTGAATATTGTTAAAATGAAATTTGAAATATAGATTAAATAACATTTTTATTTTATGCGTTAGCAAAGTTTAGCAGTATCGAGAACAAAACTAATATATTTTTACAACTTTAATAAGGATACTAACAATAAAGCGCAATTAAAAATTAAAAAATTGTGAACCAGAAATGTTTTGAATAAAAAAAGAAAGTTTTTCATAACAGTCTAAATAGGTTTCACCGACAGTAAAATCGAAACTTATAAGAAAGGATAAAAAATACATTGTAAAATACTTATGAGCCAAACAAGATGAAGATAAAACAAATATTACTGCTGCTGTTTTTATTACCTGTATTTATTCTGAGAGCACAAACCCCAGACCCAAATGCCTGGGCATTGCAGCCCTGGATGCAGGTTATAGGGAAATATAATGGAGAACAATTGGGTACAACGGTTAGCTACCTTGGAAAGAAAAATGATAGTACCTTGATAGCAGTACAGGACGGACATGATAACATATACATATACCAGATAAAAACTCCTGATGATACTTTGCCTAAATACTCCATTAAGGGGGATTGTTGTTTAACGGGAGATTTTAATGGAGACGGAATAGAGGATTTGGTAGTAGGCGGCAGCCCGCTAAAAATATATCTTGGAAAATCTCCGGGAGTATTTGAAGATACTGCATTCTTTACAAAATATCCTGAGCCCAACTCAGTTGAGCCGGTTAAATTTAACCAAATTGCAGTGGGCAAAATAAATGGTGATAAATATGATGATTTGGTTATTGCTGATTACAATTATCCTAATGACAATACGAATGGCAAAGTATACGTTTATTTTAGTGGCACTAAAATGGACACAGTTGCAGATTTTATTCTTACAGGGGAGCATCAAAGTGAAGGTTTAGGCTATGGTATAGCTACTGGCGATTTAAACAATGACGGGTTTGATGATATATTAGTAAAAGGATTAGATTCAAGCGAAGAAGGTCCTAACGGGACAATATTAGCCTCTTATATAAAAATTTATCTTGGTGGATATAAAATTGATACCAGTGCATGGAAATGTATTAAAGGAGGTAGGAATGTTGGTAGAGGTGTAGCCTCTTTTGATGTTAACGGAGATGGAGTAAAAGACTTATTATGGTGTTCTGGTAATGATACAACAAATTTTTTGGATATACATTTTTCACATAATAGCGACATAGACACGATAACTTCAATAAGAATCTTAAATGGTTGGGCTTTATTTGTTACCGAAGCAGGTGATATGAATGGGGATGGTTATAATGATATACTTATAGGAGGTGGTGGTTCGGACCAGGCTGGTAATTCATATATTTTTGTATATAGCGGTGGGCCGAAAATGGATACAAAATTTGATGCAGCAGCAGGACTTGGAGGTGAAAGTGATTTCGGATCTTTTGGAAGAATTGCTGCCATAGGTGACATAAATAATGACGGTTATTCAGATATACTGATTGGAGCCAGGAATTATCAATGGGGTTCCTACCAAGGATATTTCGCAATTTTGCTTGGAAGTAAAAATATACCTACAAACATCGAAGAAAAAAAACAAACAATTCCAAATACTTTCACATTACTTCAAAACTACCCTAATCCTTTCAATCCATCAACAACTATCAGATATGTTCTAACAAAACCATCAAAAGTTTGGTTATCTGTTTATGATTTGCTTGGACAGAGGATTAAGATTTTAGTTGATGAAGAACAAACAAGCGGCGAACATCAAATTCAGTTCGATGGATCGGGTTATTCAAGCGGAACTTATTTTTATAAGCTTACTGCCACAGATCCGCACGGCAATAAGCAAACACAAACTAAATCAATGTTACTAATTAAATAAAGACACGAACAATCACCTTTAAAAATTACAAATTAAAAAATTATTGAACCGGGAATATTTTGAAACAAAAAGTATAGATTTTAAAAACAGATTTCATTGATAATAAAAATGAAATCTATAATTAAGCAATGCTTTATGATTATAGCACTTTTTCAAATAACTTATTTAAGGGAGAATAAAATGAAAAAGTTCTTTTTCGTTTTTCTTATTCTTTTTTCAATTCCGCTCTTTGCACAAGATAATTTTGTGCGGGGCGTGTTCATGTTCTTTGGATATAATGCAGACTATACACAGATACATGACAGCCTTCACGTTAACTGGATTCAGGCAGTAGCCGAAGGTGATAATGGAAACAAATATAATAACGTACTGCAAAATATCCCGGGTTTAAATGTAATGGGAGAGATGCGTAATGTAATCTACCCCAAATCTTCTGCGCAGAGAATGGTATTCTACACAGAGCCGCCAAATACTAATGATTATAGTTATTTTGCTTATACGCGAGGTACACCTGAGGACTCTTTGTTAGAAGTAGCGGTTCAGCCGGTTACATGGTAAAAAGCCCTGTACCGGATGACCAATACCGTTTCGATACAACTCATTATATAGCCAGCTTTATACTTAAAACAAACACAATACCCCCGGGACCTCCATTTAGTGTAGTACAATTAGAAGCATGGTGTAAAAACACCGATACTTTATTAGCTTCAAGAGTTCTAAACTCAAATGAGTTTTCGGGCAGCCTCCAAACAGAAACCCTGGAGTTCGATTTGCCTCTTTCTTCGTCTATGTATATAAAACCTGAAGGAGTATTAACAGGCGGAGTGGAATTTACATCTTCACAAGAAGGTTTAGCTGCTGCCTCAACTGATTGCAGCTCTATAGACATTAGAGTTCGTTGGTACGGCAATACCACTGTTTGGTTAAATAAAGTAATTATACAGGATAATGCCGGGCAGGAATTATTTTCCGGGACGGATGATGCAGCAATTTATAGTTCTGCACAGAACTTTCACACTAGTTATCCTTTAGTAAAACGTTTTTATTTTTCCGATGAGCCTAAAATCAGCTCTTTTCAGGCATATAATTATGTACAGAATATAACTAGGTCTGCTTATGGCGGAGATGCAATAAATGGAGTTGCGAGCGGTGTTACCGCACAGCCGTATAAAAACAGTTTTGACCGTTTTCTAATCGATGCACACCCGCATGAACTTGTTGTTGATTATTTTCCGGTGGTTTCGGACGTTCCAAACCCTAATATGACGGATGCCGAAGCAGAAAACGTAGGAATTGTACAGTATAATAATAATCCTTCATATTATACTCAAACATTACAAGCTAAATTTACCGGTTTGATAAATACTCTTGGAACTGCCGCCGTTAGTACAAAACAACATGGAATAGATTTGTGGTACGTTCCTCAGCTGCACGGCGTGTATGTTCAAGGATCAGGAGGATTTCGTAACCGCGATGGTGGACCCCCAGCCGCGCCCTCCGACCGGTAATGAAATTATAGCTATGTGTAATTTAGGAGTAGCATACGGTGCAAAAGGCATAGTTCCATACCCGTTTGACAGTGAGAAAACATATTCATGGAATAACGGTGCAGATACCGCATACTGGCCGGGTTTGGTTACTGAAGAGCCGGTAGGTGGACTGCTTAAAAACCACTGGACAAATTATGCTACGTATCCGAGTCCGACAGGTAATAAATCTATCAGAATGGGTTTTAAGGAAAAATGGGATGCCCTGGCTTCCGTAATGGAATACTATTCGCAAATTAGTTCTACATTAAGTGCATTAAGCTGGCAGGGTACCAAAAGCTGGGATAACTTCCATACAACTGGAACCTGGAATAGTATCGTATCAAATATAACTACGAATGTCAGCGGCGAAACCACATATGTAGAGACAGGTCATTTTGTTAACTCAGGTAATGACTATCTATTTGTTGTAAACCGCAGAACCTTGTCTTCGGATCAACGTAATATTTCAGTAACGATAAATAAAACTTCTTACAATAACTGGAAGATTTCTGAAATTGGTACATCAAATACATGGACAGTTTCCGGGACCGGTACTTTTACTACAAGCTATCAGCCGGGTGAGGGGAAACTATTTAAAATGGAACCTGTTGTGATAGCTGGTGGGAATCTTGTTTATAATGAAAATATTCCTGCTGGAACAAATATATCGATTAGGAATACTGTAACAGTTAATCCCGGAGTTACTCTAACTATCAATTCAGGTGCTAGTTTGCAGTTTGCTTCCGGAAATTATCGTTTAGATGTAAATGGAATATTGAATGCTACAGGTACACAAGCTAATCCCATAACATTTGATTTTACCCACCCATACATTTATGGAATGAATGGAATAGTGTTTGAGAATAGTTCATCCGGTTCACTTTCTTATTGTGTGATAAAGAATGCAAACACAGGTGTACTTCGCTATCCGTCATCTTCATTGTCCTCAATAACTTATTGTACTATAACAAATTGTTATACAGGTGTGAATTGTACGGGTCTTCCTGTTTTTGATCATAATACAGTATCTAACAACAATGTAGGAGTAACAATTTCGAATACCGGAGTAAGTTCGGAAATTTCTAGTAATACGATTACACAAAATTCTGGCACTGGTCTTGTTCTAAATAATGTTTTATCAAGGAATGGTGTATCATGGAATACAATAACTTATAATGGTGGATATGGGGTTTCATGTTTAAATGGTGCTACTCCGTATATGCGGCTAAATAGTATTTCTCATAATGGTAGTGATGGTTTACATTGTGAAGGAAGTAGCCCGGCACATTTCGGCTCACAGTATGGGGACCCTGGTTATAATGCTGTCAGAAGCAACGGAAGATATGGTGTATACGCAAACAATTCAAATGTTTATATGGGTAAGACTGCTTTTCACTATGGAGAGAATAGTATAACTGATAATTCTACTTGTGGAGTTTGGGCCACTAACTATAGTGATGTTTATGCACAATATAATTGGTGGGGCCATTTTCCAAATTTAACTTCTGCAGACTATCATCAAGATGGTGGAAGTATTGTTCATCATGAATATCCTATTGATTTTGATCCTAATAGTAGTAGACAGGCAGTTTTTTCAGTTAAACAAACAGCTTCAATTTCAGAAACAATACCGTCAGAATCAAATACTTACGACTCAACTTCCGATTCAGAACTTGATGATGCGCTCGATAATATGATGAAAGGTGATTTTCTAAAAGCTATTACATTATATACTAAGAAATTTCAGTCTGAGAAAGATATAAATAAAAGGAGATATATTCTTGAGCAATTAGCAACTTGTTACAGGGAAGTAGACAGTACTATCACGGGACGAAAAGCAAAAGAGGAAGAATTCATCGGTTTCATTAATAAAAAGGTTCGTCCCGGTCTGTCTCAATCAAGTGAACTCTATGCAAAAACCTTAGAGTTGGAAAATATTATCTTAACTGACCTAGGGCAATATGAAAAGGCTGCATTTGTATTGCAATCTCTTAAAGATAAATTCTCCGATGAAGATATCCAAAAGAATGCAGCTTTTAACCTAGCATATTTATGTTATATTCCTTTAAATAATCCTTCAAAAGGCAAAGAATATCTAGATGAACTATCATCAAAATATCCTAATGATCAAATGACTTCTGATGCAAAAATTATTTTTGGAATCAAAAACACAAATTCATTGGCAAAACAGACTCAAGGGAATAATAATTTAGCAGAACTCAATGTAGAGAAACCTGTTTCTTATTCATTGATGCAGAATTATCCAAATCCGTTTAATCCAAACACACAAATTGATTATTCTATTAAAGAAGATGGATTAGTTATTATCAAAGTATTTGATATTCTCGGAAGAGAAGTTGCGATACTTGTAAACGAAGAAAAACCAGCAGGGATTTATACAATTAATTTTAACGCAAGCCATTTCCCCAGTGGAATCTATTTATATACAATTGATTCAGGTGATTTTCATCAGGCAAAGAAAATGCTACTAATCAAATAATGTATATAACTTTTAAAAGGTAGCCTCTATTATTTTAAAATTAGAGGTTGCCTTTTGATTATCATTCTATCAAAAAATAATTGCTCGCCTAACTCCCTTTCGCAATCCTCACGCAAATATTTTTTTATCTAATCAGTTAAACAAACATTAAATAAAGACATTGCACTACCGAAAAAGACTTCCTTATTTTTGCACTTCCTCAAATCTATTCCGGGTAAATCAGTAAGCCTTTTAATTACATTCAAAATTTCAAATTCATAAAACATAGTATTTATAATATTAAAAGAAATTATTTGTTCGGTGTGAAGATCTATATGTTTGCAGCATTCTAAGAGTGGAAGTTTTATAACAAATTTAATTGTCATTACTGCAGTAATTTCATTTTCTTCATGAATGCACTATACCTAGGATCTTTCTCAATATTATGCAGAAGCGGATCCCCTTTCATTTCTGTCAGTCCGCTGTCCCTCTGCCTAAAAGCACGTTCAAGCCATTCAAAAGCTTTACTTTTTTCTCCACGATAAGCATAAATCTCGGCAATCTGGAATTCCGCATTATTTTGTTTTTCTTTAATTAATTTTTTCAGCTTCACATCGGCTTCATTCTTTCTGCCAAGAGCATAATAAACCACTGCAAGTCCAAACATTTGAAATAAAGGTTCAGTTTCTATATTTATCTCCGCTAAAGCTGAATCCGGTGTCCCTTTTTCAATGTAAATAAGACCCCTAAGTGTATGTATTACCGGATATTGCGGATTTAATTCAATACAGTTCCTCGAAGCTTCAAGTGACTCATCGAGTAAACCAGCATGATAATAATAAAAACTAAGGTTAAAATACCCGACAATTCTCACAGGGTCAATCTTAATTGAACGGTGCAATAAGGTGATAGCTTCATTGAACCTGCCTTCCGTTCCTGCTAAAAAAGCAGCCTCATTAATAACAGCTGCATTTCCCGGATCGAGTTCCAATGCCCTTTTTATATACTTATCTGCACCTGCCCAGTCCCAATCATATTTAGCTTTTATCCAGCCCATTTGTGAATTAGCTACTGCAAGATTTGGGTTAAATTCAAGTGCTTTGGCAGCTTCCTGTCGTGCTTTGCTGTAACCTTCATCAACCGACAAATATCCTACATCAGCTTGGTTACTATGAACCTGTGCCAAGCCTACCCAAGCAGGGGCATAGCTGGAATCAATTAACAATGCCTGCTCATAATAAGCATCTGCTTTCTCAAGATTTTCTTTACTACGAAGACTCGCAAAGTGTTTTCCAAGAAGATATTTATTGTAAGCTTCTGGGTTGGTTTTTTGTTCAGGCGGGACTGCTTCTTTTCCAAGTAGTACTACATTAAGAGCTTCAGCCACCGAACTGGATATAGAATCCTGTAAGTCAAATATATTTTTAAGTTTACCATCATAAGTATTTGACCATAGTGTTGCATCTGTCTCAACATTTACCAGATCAGCCGATATGCGGAGACTATTTCCTGCCTTACGAACACTACCTTCAAGTATGTTCTTTACATTAAGCTTGGCTGCTATGGTTTTAATATCAAAGTCTTTACCTCTGAAAGAGAACGAAGATGTTTTAGCAGTAACACGAAGTTTTGGATTTCTTGAAAGAACATTAATAAACTCCTCTGACAAACCATCTGAAAAATATTCCTGATCTTTATTCGGACTAAGGTCGTCAAATGGAAGAATAGCAATTGTTTTTATTTCTGCTGTTGTTTCTTTTCCGCTCTTCGAGGCAGGCACAAAAAAATAAAGAGCTAATGCAATTAATAATACTGCTGCTCCTAATACAACCCATGTAATTTTTGGCTGCTTCGTCCTGGTTTTCTTTATTTGTCCCCCTTCGCTTATTATTCTTAGCTCCTGTGCTATTTCTTCTGCCGTTTGATATCTCTTCTCAGGGTTTTTTGCAAGAGATTTATTGATTATATTTTTAAGTCCTTCATCAATTTCTTTAGCAAATTTCGGTTCATCATTTAGAATAGAATAGATTATTGCCTGGTCATAATCTCCTCCAAACGGTATTTTTCCCGTGAGCATTTCATAAAGAACGACACCGAAAGACCAAATGTCAGTACGGTTATCTACTTCTTCTCCTTTTGCCTGCTCAGGAGACATGTAGGTAATTGTGCCGAAATTTATCCCGTCCTGGGTTATTTTTAATCCTCCTCTAAACTTAGCGAGGCCGAAATCCATTATTTTTACATTTCCGCTTTCATTGATCATTATATTGGATGATTTAATATCGCGGTGAATGATACCTTCGTTATGTGCAGCTTCAAGACCTTCCGCAATCTGGACAGCTATTTTAATTGCTTCATTAAAAGGAATGATTCCGAGTTTTATTCTGGCACTCAACTCCATACCTTTTATATGTTCCATAACGATGAATAATTCCTTTTCCCCCTGAAAATTATCTGCTTCTTCAATGGAATACACTATTGCGATGTTTTTGTTGTTTAGAGCCGCCGCAGCTTTGGCTTCCAGAATAAATCTTAATTTTTCTTCAGAATTATCTGAGATATGCGGCGATAAAAATTTAATGGCTACTTTACGATCTAGTTTTGTGTCTTGTGCAAGGTACACTACTCCCATGCCGCCTTGTCCAAGTTTTTCAATTATTTTATAATGCAGAACTGTTCGACCTACCATTGACTTATTGCTTTATTAAAACCGTAAACTTATACCCATTAAATTAGAGCTCAATAGTTAGCTCTCATACCTAAAAATTCAGAATTCTAATCGAACGAATGATAAACAACCTAAAATGAATTTTAATGGGGAAGGCTTTTATTATTTAATATAATATAAATAAAAAAGATTATTTGTACTTATGCCTCTTGTGATTCATTCCACATACATATGCATGTTACATAGGTTTTATCAGATGTTACATTCATGGTATTGTTTTTTTCTTTAGTCGATGATATTTGCAATAAATTATTTAGTCTGTTTGTCTTCATTGTTTGGTGTTTTTTTAGGTTTTCTTGCTCTTTAATCATTATTTATCTTAATGGAGGCTTTATGAAAAGGTTCATGTATTATATTCCATTTCTTCTTGTTCTTATTTTTTTTGATACTAAAAATATTAATGCGCAAATTCCGAATGGAGATTTTGAAAGCTGGACAAACGGGAGTCCCGATTCGTGGTTCGGAATTAACATAGCTCAATCAACTGACAAGTATTCGGGAAATTATGCCATCAAAGGAACGGTTGATTCCTCATTCGGTACATTATTGTCAGCCCAATTATTTACTAGTTTTGATATATCAAAAACATATGCAAGTTTAACAGGCTTCTATAAATTTACTCCTCTGAATCCTTCAGATGTACTTTATATTGTCGCAGAGGAATTTAATGACACTTCACTCATTCCCCCGGGAGCTGGGGCTTTGTTGATAGGTGGACAAAATACTTCATATAAACAATTTACAGTACCAATAACTTTTCTAGGCGATGTTTCAAAGATAACCAGCATGACTATTGCAGTTGATATAGAAGATACTGCAGATAATTATTCTCATGATCCCGCAACAGGATCATTTTTTATTATTGATGATTTTCAATTATCTGAGGCAGCAACCGGTATATCCGATCAAGTATCTTTTTCTCCAAATGAATTTAAGTTAAATCAGAATTATCCCAATCCATTCAATCCAAGTACAACAATACAATATTCCATTCCTAAAGAATCGTTTGTTTCAATTAAAGTTTTTGATGTTCTTGGTAATGAAATAACTACTTTAACCAATGAAAGAAAAGCTGAAGGCAATTACTCCATAAATTTTAACGGAGGCAGCCTCCCAAGCGGCGTGTATATTTATAGGATGCAGGCCATACCTGAAGGTAGGCAAGCAGGAAGCTTTGTATCAACGAAGAAATTTATTTTACTGAAATAATTTAATTAACTCATTTTCGAAAAGATGGAAGCTTCAAACTTAAAATAAAAAAAGGTGAAAAATATGAAAGCATTAAACAGATTTGCATCCATTATTCTTATATCATGTTTATTCTGTACATGTAAAGAAAATAATAATTCCAATCCAACTTCAGCGACTGTAACAAATCCCGGCAACGCTGCAATCACTGGTTTCTGGACTTATAAAGAAGATGCAGCCAACGATTATTGGAATGCCAACGTATTATTCAAAAACGACGGCACCTTCAGGATGTACCAAGCGCTGTCTTTGGCAGATACTTCGGCAGCACAAGCTATTTCAGATACAGCCAGCCAGGTGGTAACTTTTGGTACATACACAGTTAATGGAAAGATGATTTATACCGAATTCAACTTGATTAATTTCACATTTACCGGTACGCTCAATAACAACTCAAATATTTTAATTGGCAACCTTGATAGTAATGAACCAGGAAGTGCAAGTCCCCTTTGGTATTTAACCAAACCATAAAATAAAATCTTATGAAACAGGTGAAATCCATCACGGGTATTTTTTCTGCATGTTTATTATTTGGATAAATGAAAGAAAAAGTGAGGGCAATTTTTCCGTCCATTTTAACGCTAGTAATCTTCCAAGCGCAATTTATTTCTAAAGAATGCGGTCTTTGAACTTGGTATCAACAAGGAAATTTGTTTTGCTGAAGTAACTTTATTAATAAAGGTGATCTCATCATTCTATAAGAAAAGAGCTCACCTTTTTATTGTCGGTTCTATTCAAAAAATATCTGTAAGTTCCTGGTTTAATTGATTGTAGAAACCTTTTCCTATTCTATAAGTTTTTCCATCATTTCATAGAGTATATAATTTCTATCCTTTGAGTTATTAGTAAATTATAGCTGCGATTCTCTGATACTCGCTCAAGATTTATCCGTATGTTACATCGTTTAAAATAAATATTACAAATCTGATTGAAATTTTTGGATTAATATCCTTAATATCACAAAGGTCCCTTTTTAATTTTAGTCTTCTTGACAAATAAATTTTTTTCTATTTATATTTCAATAAACGCCAAGACCTTCTTTTCCCGAATTTCAGTCCAAACTATTTTTTTAATATTATTTCATGATTAGGAAAATTAAGGACTAAATTGACTTATGGTTAGAAGTTTAAAAATCAGCAATCTATATCTGCACTTTTAGGAATGCGCGTGAGCTTTTGAAATATGATTTACAAGAATTATCTTAAAATAAAATATCTAATCTTCAACAATACAATTAAATTTTTGCTTTTAATTCGTCTTTTTTATTTTTTTGTCATTTTTAGTTTTACATCACCAGTTCTCATTTCCCAAAGCACTAAGATAAAAACTTTCGAACATTTAAATCCTGATCAGGGAATGTCCTCTTATATTGCTCCATGTATGATTCAGGACAAAGCAGGTTATTTATGGTTTGGTACGTACAATGGAGTTGACCGTTATGATGGTAATGGTTTTACCTCCTATAAACATGAACCCGGAAATCCAAATAGCATTAACAGCGGTTCCGTGCAGGCGCTTTGCGAGGATAAAGATGGCAATATGTGGATTGGTACATCACTTGGCCTTGATATGCTGGATCCTGCTACTGGTAACTTTTCCCATTTTGTTTTGCATCCTTCTCAAAAAGGAATTGATTTCAGTAACTATATTCTTTCTATATGTGAAGACAAATCCGGTATACTCTGGATAGGTACAGGTGATGGTCTAAATAAATTTGAAAAAACGACCGGGAAGTTTACAACTTTTATAAACGACAGCACCGATACCGGTAGTTTAAGCAACAATTATATTCATGCACTATTAGTGGATAAAGAAGAAACACTCTGGATTGGTACAGGCAACGGACTTGATAAGCTTGATAGAAAAAATGGAAAATTTATACATTACTGGCATGATCCCAAAAATCAAGATGGCTCTGTTAAAATCGATTGGGATAACTCAATTGAGTATTCCTTAACATATCAGATAAATTCTATCTATGAAGATAATTCGAGCATGATCTGGTTGTGTACCAATGGTGAAGGATTAATCGAAGTTAATCCCAAAGATGGAGCATATACAACTTATAAACATAATTTAAAAGATCCGGAAAGCTTAACAAGTCTGACTAGTGATAATATCGAATCCATAAGTGAGGATCATGCTGGCATTTATTGGATTGGTACCAAATATAACGGACTTAATACTTTCAATAAACAAACAAACAAATTTACACATTACTATCATAATGATTATGATCCCGGAAGTCTAAGTATCAATATGATTCTTGCAATAAATTGCGAACGTTCCGGTACAATATGGATCACAACATTTAACGGGTTAAATAAAATTAACCGGAAAGAATTTCCATTCACACAATATAATAATATTGAAAATTCATGGGACAAATCTTTTGGAACCGGGGCATCTGTTATAAACAGTAATAATGGGAAATTATGGGTTCAAACAGGTAATGGCGAAATATTAAAATTTGATCCTGAAATCAATTCTTTTATGCCGCAATTTAACAGTTACAAAACGGGAATGAATTATATCGCTGAAGATAAAAAAGAAAATATATGGATAAAATCAAATACCGGCGGGATTTACCTGAAGGGAAAAAATGGACAAATTACCCGAATAAAATATTCCTCGGGAGAAGAATTTAATCAACAAGTCTATTGCATTTATACTCCCCCTTCGAATGATACTGCATGGGTGGGAACGCTTGAAGGCGGTATTTTTTTTATTAGTAAACGAAGTAAAATGATTTCATTAATTAATTCTTTTAACACTTCAATTAAATGTATATACAAAGATTCTTTTGGATTGCTTTGGGCAGGGACAAAAGATGCCGGTTTGATCCGGTATAATATCTCCCGAAAGAAATTTATTCTGTTAAAATCCGATGAAAATAATTCTCGAAGTATTTCAGGTGATTTAATTACTGCAATTTATGAAGATAAGAAAAGAGATGTTTGGTTCGGAACAAATATCGGGCTGAATAAATATATTCGTCCAACTAATTCATTCATTCATTATACTGAAATTGAGGGTCTGCCTAATAATCTAATATTTGCAATTGAAGGGGATGCTCATGGAAATTTATGGATCAGCACCAATAAAGGTATTTCAAAATTAAATCCTGAAACAGGGGAAATAAAAAATTATGATATTTCATATGGATTTACCAGCAACAGATTTTATTTTAACGGCTGCGAAACAGAAAACGGAGAAATTTATTTTGGAGGACCAGGCGGAATTACACGCTTCAACCCGGACAGTATAAAAGACAATCCTTATATACCTCCGATTGTCATAACATCTTTTAGAATATTTGACAAACCTGTTCCTTTCGGAAATAAAATAAAATTACCCTATGATAAAAAATTTTTGTCATTCGGGTTTGCTGCATTAAATTATTTAAGCCCTGAAAGAAATCAATATGCATATAAAATGGAAGGAATTGATAGGGATTGGGTTTATTCAGGTAATAAACATAATGTATCTTATACAAATCTGCCGCCCGGCGAATATACTTTTAACATAAAAGGCTCCAACAATGACGGGGTTTGGAATGAAACAGGAACTTCAATATCTATAATAATTTCACCCCCCTGGTGGAAAACAAACTGGGCTTATATCTCATATGGCTTAGTTTTATTTCTGACTTTATATGGTTTACGACGCTATGAGCTTAATAAAGTTGAACTGAAAGATAAAATTAAAATGGACGCAGTGCTCTTTAAAGAAAAAGAAGAAGCAGATAAAATGAAGTCAAGTTTTTTTGCAAATATTTCTCATGAGTTCAGAACCCCGTTAACATTAATTCTTGGTCCGGCTGAAAAAATTAATTCTTTATCTTCTACTGATATCGTTAAAGATTCAGGAATAATAAAAAGAAATTCAAAACGTCTTTTACAATTAGTGAACCAGCTTCTCGATCTTTCAAAATTGGAAGCAGGAAAGTTAAAGCTTGAAGCTTCAAAAAATAATATTGTTTCATTCGTAAAAGGAATTGCACTTTCCTTTGAATCATTGTCAGAGGAGAAAGATATTACTTTAAAGATATTATCGGAAAAAGAATTTATTGAAGTGTATTTCGATAAAGAAAAGATGATGAAGATATTATCAAATATTTTATCAAATGCCTTTAAGTTTACCCAGGGAGATGGAAAGATAACGGTTGAGATAGTTGAGAATGATAAAAATGTTGAAATAAGAATAAGAGATACTGGAATCGGGGTACCAAAAGAAGAAATCCCAAAATTATTTGATAGATTTTATCAGGTAGATTCTTCCTTTACAAAAGAATATGAAGGTACAGGTATTGGATTAGCTTTAACCAAGGAATTGGTTGAGCTCCATCATGGAACCATTTCCGTTGAAAGTGAAATGGGACATCCCGCAAATATCGCGACAAGCTGGACAGAGTTTACAATTTGCTTTCCTCTTGGAAAGGACCACTTAAAAGAAGAAGAAATTTTAACAGAAGCGAGAGCAGAAAAATCAGAGATACGTATTGATAAAGAAGGAAATTTTCTTCCTAAAGATGTTAATGGAAAACCAACTGAAGAGATTGAGTTAAATTATTTGAAATATGATAAAACAATTATTCTTGTTGTTGAAGATAATTATGATATGAGGGAATATATAAAAGAATCACTCGACAGCAATTATATAATAGAAGAGGCAGTAAATGGGGAACAAGGAATAAGGAAAGCAATAAAAATAATCCCTGATTTAATAATAAGTGATATGATGATGCCGAAGATGGATGGAAACGAAATGACAAGAATATTAAAGAATGATGAAAAGACCAGTCATATACCTATAATAATATTAACTGCACGATCGGGTCAGGAGAATAAACTTGAAGGTCTCCAAACAGGAGCAGATGATTACCTTACCAAACCATTCGATATAAAAGAATTGCAGGTAAGGATAGAAAATTTAACAAGCATAAGAAAGAAACTACAGGAAAAATTCAGCAGAATAGATAACAAAACGCTCAAAACCGAAGAGAAAAAATTAACCGGCATTGATGAAAAGTTTATGTTTAAAGTTATGGACATAATCGAAAAGCATATTTCTGAGGAAGATTTTAATATTGAAGATTTTTGCAGCGAAGTGGGAATGAGCAGAACTCAATTGCACAGAAAATTGAAAGCATTAACAGGGAAATCCGCCAGTCTTTATATAAGATCTGTAAAGTTATCTAAAGCCAAACGGATGATAGAAGAGCAGAAAGGAAATATTTCAGAAATAGCCTATTCGGTTGGATTCTCAAGCCCTGCCTATTTTACCAAATGTTTTAAAGAAGAATTTGGTTATCCACCAAGTTCAATTATTAATTGATAAATGCACCTATTCAAATTTTCTTTAAGTATTCACTTTTGACTCTCCCAAAGTATAAAGACTTAAAATTTCTACCTTAAATAACCATAGTTATATAAAGAGGGATGAGGGGAAATGACTCACTTTAGTTTATACTATTGTTACGTGCACTACAATTTATAGAATTGGAACAATAATATAATTAAACGGCACAATAGTCATATGTATCCCCCTCTCCGATTTTGTTTATTTACCTCACAAAGAATTAACAAAAAGGAGTTTGTCATGAAAAAGTTCTTATATTTTCTGTTTATAATCTATTGTCTTTTACCGCCTTCCGGATTCAGCCAAATCGTCTCTACATATGCCTCCGGTTTACCCGGTGCTGTGGGGATTCAAATTGACGGCAGGGGTTGGATATGGGTAGCCCAAATTGGTAATGGTAATAATAACTCAAAGATCTCAGTTATTACCGGCGAAAATAAGGTCTATCCGTTTATGACCGGTTTGCCTTCCGAAGTAATACCTTCCGGAGACGTCACCGGTGCTGAACATGTATTCTTTAGTCCTGAGGGGAAATTGTTAATAATGCAGGGAGGTCCGAGTACAGACTCACTCTCTCAATCTATTTTGGTAGTGGATACTACCGGATTTATTCCGGGAGTTTCTGCACCTCTTAACAGATCTGCAATAGAATCTGTTTATAAAGTAGGTGAATTTTTAAAAAGCATCGGGGATTCACTTTCAAATCCTTATACATTAACCTTCGGACCAAATAATGATATGTATATTGCCGATGCCGCTGCAAATGCTGTAGTTAAACGGGAAAATTCAACTGGTAATCTCAGCATTTTTGCAAAGTTTCCAAATATTCCAAATAATACAGGTATAGGTGGACCCTTTAGTGAAGTTGTGCCCACAGGTATTGTTTTTAAAGACAACAACTTTTATATAGGCAGTCTTACCGGCTTCCCTTTTGCAGATAGTGCTTCTACACTTTATCAAGTTGATTTATCCGGAAGTGTTTCTAATTATAAAACAGGACTAACTACAATAGTCGATGTAACAACTGACCCCGACAATTATCTGGTACTATTACAACATGCTGCCTTTCAGGTACCTCCTCCATTTGTACCAAATTCAGGCGCAGTACTAAGACTGGAAAATGGAAATGTTGATACTTTAGTATCCGGGTTAAATCGTCCGACTTCCATCAGGTTTAAATCTAAAGATGAATTCTTTGTTTCAACTCTTACAGACGGAAAAATATTTCGTGTAGTTAATAGTGAAATACCCGGGAAAAGACTGCAGTTATGGCTTAGAGCTGATACCGGTTTAGTTTTTAATGGTTCTAAGGTAAGCAGATGGATGGATCAAAGCGGTAATGGAAATGACGCTATCGAATCAGATACAAGCCGTCAGCCTGTGTTGGTAAATAATGTAATAAATAATAAACCCGTAATAAGCTTTGACGGTGTAAATGACAGGTTAGGATTTACAGGTTCAAAAAAGATGAGTCAGATTAGTCTTTTTATGGTTTTCAACAATAAGTCCGGTGCTTCAGGATCTAATCCGCCCGGCTTTGTGCTGACTTTCGGCCCCGGCGGAACTTATGCAGCCAGTGAACACTTTGCCATTAAAATGCGGGGGATGGATAACGGCGACAATGATATTATTGTTGGTACCGAAGATCATAATGATTATGTTTTATTTACCGGTCAGAATATTGCAAAATACAATGAATGGAGAAACATTTTTATTGTCAGAGATAAAACTGTATCAAATACAACATTGTGGTGGAATGGAGTTTCTGCTCCTTCGTCAGCTTCCGGAGCTAATATTTCTATTTCCGTTCCACTTGGTGATTCCACGGCTTCAGGGGGAGGAATTGGATCAACAGATAATTTTCCTGATTTGGGGAGAGTCCTTGCCAAATGCGATATTGCAGAGATAATTGTTTATGATACCGTTCTTTCTGATCCGGACCAGTCAACAATAGAAAAATATCTTAGCAATAAGTATAATATAACTGTTACCGGAGTTGAAGATTCCCAAAATAAAAATATCCCGGAAAGCTATACACTTTACCAAAATTACCCGAACCCGTTTAATCCCTCAACTACTATTAAATTTTCTATACCTCAGGCTTCTTTTGTTACACTGAACGTTTATGATATTCTCGGGAAACAGATCACGACCTTAGTTAATAATGAAAAACCTGCAGGAAATTATTCTATTAATTTCAATGCAAGCAATCTCCCAAGTGGTGTTTATTTTTACAGAATGCAGGCAGGTAGTTTTGCATTAACCAAGAAATTTGTTTTGTTGAAGTAAGAGTAATTAAATAAGGTGATATCTTCTCTCAGGAGGAGATATCACCTTTCATTATCATCCTGTCAAAAAAATAATTGCTTGCCTAATCCCCTTCCCCAATCCTCACGCAAATATTTTTTTCAGATTATCAGTAAAACAAAAAAGATAATCCATCTAGTGAAAAAGACTTCCTTATTTTTGCACTTCCTTTAATCTGTTCCGGACAAAAATAAGTAAGACTTTTTTCTGTACCTCCATTTTCATAAAACATAACATTATTTGTCTTATCAAAAATTAATTGTTTGGTCTGACAGCCAATACGCTTAGTGCATTCCCATGCTGTCAGCCCTTCACAAATAATTTTTTTTATCTAATAGCAAAATCATAATACTGTTTTTCGTAATTACCTGTGTAAAAAAACCTTGCTTAATTTTTAATGTTGGACTATTGGTTAAGCAAGGCTTTTTGAAGAACACTTCCTAAGTACCTTTCAAAACGATTTCAGTTAAAAAGTTTTTTTAATAATTGCCCCTTAGAATATAATTAAATAAAATATCTTTCTGCAATTCCCTTCCTTTCTCTTTCCCATTTTCATTAAATCATTATTTGACATGTCCTGTCAAAAAATAATTGCTCGCTCAAATTTACCTGCCGGAGCAATTTTGCGAAGGCAGGCTATCATTATCTCGCTCGCAAATATTTTTTTAATCTTTTCAGTCAATCATAAAATGATTACGTAATCAGCAAGCAAAAAAACTTTGCTTAATTTTTATGTAGGCTGTTGGGTAAGCAAAGCTTTTTTAATCTTTAACTCAGGCACACTTTTTCGCTGCATTCTTTTAGCTGTCATATTTTTTCTTGCTTTTATAGCTCGCTTGTGCTTATTTGATAAATTTAAGCACCGCTCGCTATTTCTTTTATAATTAAAAGAGTTTAAATTGCATAAAACAATCCGCAAAACAATATAAATTCATCCTTTCCTTGATATATTGTTTAATCCTGTCGATCTTTAATATCCGGGGGCTTTTATGATCGGGGAAAATATCTCTCATTACAGGATTCTTGAGAAGCTCGGTGCAGGAGCAATGGGTATGGTATATAAAGCCGAAGATATTAAGCTAGACCGTTTTGTTGCATTAAAATTCCTGCCTCCTTATCTCAGCCAGGATGAAGAAGCCAAAAAAAGATTTATTCATGAAGCCAAAGCTGCTTCATCTTTAGATCATCCTAATATTTGTACTATCCATGAGATCAATCAAACGAAGGAAGGTCAATTATTCGTTGTAATGACCTGCTATGAAGGTGAAAATCTTAAAGAGAAAATTGACCGGGGTCCTTTAAAAATAACCGAGTTAATCGATATCGCAATACAGGCTTCTCAAGGTTTAACCAAGGCTCATGAAAAAGGAATCATTCATCGTGATATTAAACCATCCAATATATTTATTACCGGAGACGGGGTTGCAAAAATAATTGATTTCGGATTAGCAAAATTGACAGGAAAGACAATTCTTACCAAAGATGGGACTACTCTCGGCACTATTAATTTTATGTCCCCTGAACAGACCAGAGGTCTAGAAGTTGACCATCGTGCCGATATATGGGCTTTGGGAGTAGTTATATATGAAATGGTAACAGGCCGGCAGCCCTTTTCCGGTGATTATGACCAGGCCGTACTTTATTCTATTTTGAATCAAGACCCGGAACCAGTAACAGCAATTCGTTCGGGTGTGCCGATGGAATTGGAACATATTATTAACAAAGCGCTGGCCAAGAATCCTGATGAAAGATACCAACATGTTGATGAAATGATTGTGGATTTGAAACATATTGAAAAATTATCAAATTCCGTTGCTTCGATTAAGAAGGTCCCAGAGACTGAACCCAAAAAAATTGTATTGAATAAAAAAGTTACCTTAACTCTTTTAGTCATAATAGTATTAATGGTAAGCTTATTTTTATTTCATTCTCTCTTATTCCAAGAACCGGTTATAGCTGAACAAAAGCCGATTGCTGTCATTGCGTTTGCTAATCAAACCGGGGACCGTGCTTATGATTACCTATGCGAAGCAATACCAAATCTTTTAATTACAAGCCTGGAGCAATCCAGGTATCTAAAAGTGATGACGTGGGAAAGGATGAAAGATGTTCTCAAACAAATGGGAAAAACAGATGTAGGTTATATAAATACAGAAACGGGATTTGAACTGTGCAGTCGTGAGGGAGTTAATACGATTGTTATCGGTAGTTTTGTAAAAGCAGGAAATACTTTCGCAACTGATGTGAAAGTACTTGATGTGATTACCAAAGAACTTCTTAAGACAGCTAGTGTTCATGGTGATGGTATACAAAGTATCCTTGATAATCAAATTGATCAACTCAGCAAGGAAATAGCCAGTGGAATAGGACTTTCACAAGCAAAAATTGAATCGATTCCTTCTCAAATTGCCGGAGTAACTACATCTTCAATGGATGCTTACAACTTTTTCTTACGTGGCAGAGAAGAATTTGAGAAGCTGCAATATGCCAATGCTGAAAGGTTCTTAAAAAAAGCTGTCGCACTGGATTCTAATTTTGCCATGGCATATCTCTATTTATCTAAAAATTATGACGAAACGTTAGAACCCACTAATTCGATAGAAACTATAAAGAAAGCTAAGGTTCTTTCATCACATGCTCCTGAAAAAGAACGTTTGGATATTTATGTTAGTTATTCGTTAATAATTGAAAAGAATCCTGTAAAAAGTCTTTCTTTCCTTGAAGAACTTGTAAAAAAATATCCGGAGGAGAAAAGGTTTCATGATGAACTTGGACAGGCTTTTCATTTAAGAGACAGAATTCCTGAAGCACGAAAAGAATTAGAAAAGGCAATAAAATTAGATCCGAATTTTGCTTCGGCTACAAATACTTTAGCATATATTTATGCATTGCAAGGTCTATATGTTAAAGCCATAGAAACTCTACAGAAGTATGCATCCCTTTCACCTGGAGATGCAAATCCCTATGATTCAATGGGTGAAATCTATTTGCGGATGGGAAAACTAGATGAATCTATCAATAAATACCGGGTAGCACTAAAAGCTGATCCTTCATTCTTTCTTTCTTATTTCGGCCTTGCTTATGTTTATGCGCTTAAGGAAGATTACGAAGAATGTTTTAAATGTATAGATAGCCTTCTTATTTGTGCACCATCAATTGCTTGGAAAGCAAATACAAGGGCATGGAAATCCCTGTACCTCAATCTGGTAGGTAGAGAGAAAGAATCTTTGCAGGAAGTTGAATTGATTAAAAACCTAGCTTATCAAATACCAAATAGTTCAGCTTTTAAAGCTCCATACCTCTGGGTAAAAGCATGGAATGCAACAGATCTGCAGGATGGAAAATTAGCAAAGAAAGAATTTGCAATTTACTATGAAAACTATTCTAAGTACGGCAGTCCCCGAACTCCCATTTTTAATAAATCAATCATGAATTTCAATCTTGCTTTTGTTTACCTGTACCAGGGTTTGATCGATTCAGCCCGAAGTCGATTTGAAGAGGTAATATTAAATCTTAATTCTGCTGAATTATATAAAAGTACTTTAACAATGCTATGCGGGCTCCTTGAAGCTGAAATCCTCCTTGCAGAAGGAAAGCCTGATGATGCAGTAAAAATATACCGGTCGAAACCGGCGATTGATATCTACATGGCTGTTGACAGGAGCTTACCATTTTACAATATTCCTTATTTAAGGGATGTCGTACCGCGGGCATTTGAGAAGAAGGGTGAACCGGACAGTGCTATTACTGAATATGAAAAGCTGCTGCGAATTGATCCCAATACAAAAGATCGACGGCTTATTAATCCGGTTTATCATTATAGAATTGCAAAACTTTATGAGCAGACAGGAAAAGTCGAACAAGCTTTAATCGAATACAAAAAATTTCTTAAGTTATGGAAGTATGCAGATAAAGACCAGCCTATGTTGATGGATGCGAAGAAGAGATATGCAAAATTAGGCGGAAGAACTTTATGAATAGAGAAAACTTATCTGGTTTTTATTATTTTTTCATCTTTAGCAGAAATGGCCACGATCCTTTCTTACTCTTACCACCTTCGAAAAAGACTTCCTTATTTTTGCAGTTCCGTTAATCTGTTCCGGACAAAAATAAGTAAGACTTTTTTCTCAACTTTTATTTTCACAAAACAAAACATTTACAATCTTATCAAAAATCAATTGTTCGGTCTGACAGCCTATACGTTTATCAGTTTCGGATGCTGTCAGCCCTCACAACTAATTTTTTCAGCTATTCAGTAAATCATAAAATAATTATCTTAATCACCGGGTAAAAAACCTTGCTTAA
>CAVQBP010000013.1:0-24150 GCA_963710745.1 uncultured Bacteroidota bacterium
GTAATTCATGTAGTGTCATATAATATATCTATTTATACTTAAATATAAGCAATTATAATGAATGTGTCAAGACACAAATATATTTTTTTAAAATTAAATCTAAATTATTTACATGTGTATGATTTTACAAATTAGGTTAATTTTATATTTATTACACCTTTTATAAAATTGAAGTTACTTTTATACAGGGCAGTGGCGCTTTATTTTCTTTGGGGTATTGTGGTGCAATTTTTTGGATTTACAAATAAGCGGAATTTTTCAATATAATTTATCTTTTGTAAAATTTTAAAACACACTTGACAAATAATTAAAAATAATTTAAGTTTGCATCTTAATTCTAATCCAATCTGGAGCACAAATTAAAAGCTTCCAGAACTTTTAGATAAATACTGTACGAAGTACAGAAACATACATATACATATGACTCTGATTCTTCAGAGTAGGATTCTATAAAATAATTATAGAATAAAATAGGTCCTTTAGTAATAAAGAATTCTAGAGGGATTGTAATGTATTATTTATTTATAAAGTTTTGGAAAGCTAATGGCTCTAAAAAATTCAAAAAAATTTCTTAAAAATTTATTCCCAATAGGATCAAAAAATCCTGCGGAAAAAGACCATCCATGCCGTTTCTCCGTAAAAAACTACAATTCCATATTCTATAATAAACCAAATTTCATCTGTACAGGTTGTACACCGTGTGCAGAGGATAATACATAATCTAATTTAATATGCACTGACATACTAATTACAGGTGGTATGGCTGGGCCGGGAGTGTTGCATAAACATTCACAACATATAATTATAAACCTGTACTTAAAAATGAACGAGGTTTATCATATGCTATTAATAATAATGATAATATGCTTAGTTCAAAAGGAAACAATTATGTTTAATTCAAATAATCCTCACCAGGAGGTTAGATCATTACTCCAGAAGGCGGTAAGAAGAGGTCAATCGATGATGGTGGAAGTCTGCATCGACTATCTGATACAGACCGGGGACATGGGATGGCTATATAAGAGAGCATTTATAATTGTAGAGGAAGAATGCTGGCCATTACTTAAAAACCTTAAGCTTGAGAAAGATGAAAACAATATAAAAGGCGTCCTTTTAGAGGTGGCCAGATCCGTTAAAAACCGTGATGCAGCTGGTCTAGGTGTGTTAGGTTATAACTATTTTATTAATAATAAGACTCTTCCAAAAGAATTAAAAAGTCAAAATTACATCAAAAAAATAAAGAATGCTTTAGTAGAGCCGGACAAATTCTGGAGAATTAGTCAGAAAAAAGCAAAAACAGATGAACAAATACTAATTGTTAAAAAAGCTCATTGTTGTTTTACACTCGCCAGTTTTGGCTGGGATAAAGCCTTTGCAATAGCTGCTGCCGTTTTAGTCCTTAACGATGACTATCCGGCTATTAGGCACATATCCAAGAAAGTAGATTTACCTCTATGGATAGCTATTGATAAGCACACAATGGCAGGAAAAAGAGCAATTGGTGCAGCGGCAAAAGAAATAGGCATTAAATCAATAGTAGCCAGATGGATTAGCTTTTATTGTGAAAGTGTGAAAAGTAATAAATCAGAAAATTCCATTTGGTGGCAACAAGAGGTTAACTGGAGATTAAGTAACCAGGGTTTAAATTTATTGCAAGCCGAAAAACTCTGGAAAGAATTAAAGCCGCTAATAATTCAAAACCTTTCTCAGGAAAGTAATACGCTCAGAGTGAAACTAAAATTAAATCCGGAACATAGTAATGAACCGGAAAAGGAAAAAAATAATGTCAAATAAAATTCATAATAACTTGATGGAATTAAATGATAGAACAAGACTAGAAGTTTACGTTCCTGTTTTTAATTCATCTCAAGAAAGTAGACGGCTTTCAGCATTAATGTGTAAAATACTAACTGATAAATTAACTGAAAAATATGGTGGATGTACTTCAATTAATGGACACGGTAAGTATTTTAATAGCCATAATAAAATCGAAGCGGATGATATAACTTTGATTTATGTAGACCTAGATTTATCCTTAAGTCGGGACCAACAAAAAATTGATAACATAATTGGTGTAATCAATAATAAATTAAAAAGTTTTATCCGTAACCATAAGTTACCACATCAGGAAAAAATTTATATTAATAAATATAGCATTTCCAAATTAGGTGGTATTTATAACAATAATTAATAAAAAATAATATGTAAGGGGACTAAAATAGTCCCCTGCTCAAAAAGGAAATTTTATGAAAAGACAAAAGTCATTATTGAATTTATTTTACGGGTCTTATTTCCCAGAGCTTAAATCCCTGGGACCTAATGCTGAAGAAACTTCTGTCAGTAGCCCATTCACGAATGATACTCGGAATAATCTTATAATCTCAACTACTGGATTCACATGTAAATTAACTAAATACAATGGAACTTTTTTAGAGTTTTATTCTTTAGCTGATAGCTTACCGAAAAATTTGAATCAGAAATATTTTGAAATAATAAAAAATAGAAAATTCAATTATAATCTGGAGCAAATTAAATTATGGCAAAAAAACCTTTTCTTAAGGAAAAATATAAAAGTTCGCGATTATTTGATGAGCAAAAGAAATATCCCTGAAAAAGTATTAAAGGAAAATTTTATAGGATATGATTCGGACGGAAAAAGAATAATTTATCCATATCTGAATATTACCGGTAAAGGTGTTTCAGCAATAAAATTTATCAAACATGATGACGATTTTACGAATTTTGAAGGTGAAATGGTTGGATACCCCAGATTATTAGGATATAAAGACATTAAATTTAGTGTTACTGCCAGTGGCCAAATTCTTATAGCAAAAGATGAGTTTGATTATCTTTATCTGAAAAATTTAGGTTACAGTGTAGTTGCTGGTTTATCCGATTCGGATGAATGGTTTATCGACTGGAATGATCCATTGAAAAATAAGGACATAGTTATCTTTTGCCGAGATTATCCCGAAAACAAGGATATCGCAGAACAATTTACAAAATATTCTAAAAGTATTACTCAAGTTACAATATCCGGACCTATATCTACAAAAAAGATAAGTACAAAAGATTTAAACGAAAAAATTAAAGCCGGCATAAACTTAGATGAAAAATATTTCAAGAAAATTGAATTATTTGAAAAGTATTTTAATACGGTTGAAGAAAATCAATCATTGAATTTACCTCAAGATTTCATAAATGGTAAGCAGTATTTCGGAATTAAGAGCGGAAAAAATATATTGGTAATTTCTTCGGATAGTGAAATATTAGATACCGAACAATTAAAAAGATTTGGAATTGTACCCAGGCGGAATCTGTTGGATGAATCAAGGCTAAGTAAAAAAGGGGTGTATCAAAATTTAATCAGCAACAAAAAAATTTCTTCTTCTAATTTACTGTGCAACATAGAAGAATACATCAAAGATTACATCTTCTTTTAAAGATGAAAATATTTACTCATTACTTTCAATTTGGATAATGGGTACTTATTGTTTCAGAGTATTTCGGTTTTATCCCTATATTCACATTCAGGCAGAAAAGGATTCCGGTAAATCACTTCTAATGGAAATCTGTGCACCGTTGTGCTTTAATGGTCAACATCTTGTTGATGTTACCGGATCTACACTTTTTAGAGAAACTGATGTAAATTCAAGTACCTTATTGATTGACGAAGTTGAATATCTGGATAAAGCAAATCGGGCGAGTCAAAAAGAATTAATGACAATTTTGAATAACGGATTCAGTAAAACAGGGGTGGTTCCAAGACCTAATAAAAGGGATTACAGTCAACATAAATTCTTAACATATTCACCAAAAATGTTTGCAGGAATCAATAAATTAAATGATGTTCTGCGAAGCAGGACAATCACAGTATCGATGTTGAGGAAGCTTCCAGATGAAGAAGTGAAAGAATATACTGATGATCAAGAAACTAGAAAATTGCAGAAAGGCATAGTTGACGATTTATACACTTTCAGTCTACAGAATGCAGGTCAGATATCTAATAATTATAGCCAAGGTATGTATAAAAACAAATATCTGCTGAATATCGCAAATAGAAGGAAGGATATTTGGTCGCCGCTTTTTGCAATTGCCGAATTCATAGACCATCAAAATTCAAATAACGCAGTTTCGCAAAAATTAAAAAAATATTTAAATGATGAAAGTATATTTCATGAAACTACCGATGAAGTTGAAAACAAGACTAAAAAAATTATAACAACTTTGTATGAGATAATATCAAATATGGCATATGTCAAACTAGATAAGGGTGATAAAGAAATAAAGGTAAAGTATACGACGGAAAAAATATATGAGGAAATATCTAAAAGTTCAGAGTGGAAAAAAGATTTTAGCTCAGTAAATAAATTAACATCTTTTCTTCTAAGAATTGGAATAACTAATGAACCTACTGATATAAATGGTAATTCAAAACGGTGCTACATAATAAATTTAAATGATTTTGCAGATAAGGCTAAAAGGAATGGAATAGAAATAAATATAGATAAAATAATCGCTTCCGAAATTAAAGGAAATGAAATATAAATTCATACATAAAACAAAATTTCTTTGTAATTTTGTAATTATTTAAAATGGTTGGAAATTTAATCAAAAAAATACATTATCAGATTACAATCTTAAAATTTTACATTGTAATTAAATAGAATGAAATCAGAAGAAATACTGACCAAAAGAATCCAGAAAAACATTAAAGAAAAAGACTGGCCAAGACTTGCAGAAGCTCTGCCTGTAACTGAGGAATATCATGTCTCTAAATCTCTCTTATACAAGGGGTGGGTTTTGTTGGGGTGGTACTATGAACAGCAGGAAAAACTCACCGAAGCAATAAAAGCTTACAATAAAGCCAGAGTAATTAAACCGTCGGTTGTGATGGTGTTTGATAAACTTCTTTCTTCTGCGGATTCCTTTTTTAATAAAGATAGGGAATTATTCTCTAAATCTGATTTACAGAAATTTAAAGCAGCATTGCTGCCGATTATTAATTACCATTCTGTGAATTTCCCCAAGCAGAAATCTGTTGTCGGAACAGGGGAGAGGATACTAAATAAAATTGATTACAGAATGAAATTCGAAGCACCTGATATGGCAGAATCTCCGGTTACATACCAGGTGCAAATTATCTTCGATGCGTTATACGGGGATATGACTAAAGCAGAGTTAACAGCTGAATTCGCCAGAATAATTGAAGATGATATTAGAAAACTTTATGAGAAAAGAAAGAAAACAAAAAAGAAGAAGAAACCCAAAAAAGATAAATAATTAACTTTTGTGTTTAAGTACACGACATACATATGAATCACTCAACCCCACATGTTTAGCTAAATCCGTTTTAGTTTTGTAAATTCCAACAGTAATTTTTTCTTCTAAATTCTTTTTTAATTTATTGCCGGTTTTTTTATAAATATCAGAAAAACCAAAATTAATCTTTAATAAATTGATGGTTGATGGTTTAAGATTTAAGTAATTATTGATTTTGTCAAAATTTATTGTCAGTATAGTACTAAAATTTTGCGTTAGCGAATACTTAACCGGTAGAACAACAATTGCATTGTTCGTAATTTCTAAGTTCCTAAAATTCGAACTTATTTCTTTTCCAGAAATAATATCATTCCATTTTGCTATTATTTGACCGTTAGCTCTGAATTTAAAAATCATTTCATTTTCTATTGTTGAATTGTGCGATACTTTTGAAATAATTTGTTCGAATATCAATTTGTTTATTTTTCTTTGCTTATCAATATTTATTTTATCGTAATTCTTAATATATTCTTGAAAAATAACCTTTAAATCATCTTTCTTAATTTCTTGCTTTGCTTTTTGTTCTATTTTAGAATTAAGTTCTGTCAATTGGCTTTTAATATTTTCCTCTTGGAGTTCTAATTCAGTTAGTTTCTTATGTAGGATTTTAGGAATATTCTTAGTGTCACCTTGGCTGATACTATTAACGATGTTGGTCATCTCTTTTTTTATATTTGAGATATTTTCACTAAGATTTATTCTATCTTTTTTTAATTTTTCCAGACCTACCGACGAATTTTTAACTATTTGATTAAATATTGCATTAAAAAAATCTTTAGAACTTGCTAATTGAATGATAATTTTTTTTATAAAAGTCTCAATATCTTCAGCTTTCAAATCCTTTGCTTTACATCTAGCTTTTGTATCTTTGTTTCGAGAGGTGCATCTATAAAAGTAATATTTTTTTCCCCTGGGCATTGCGTAAAAAGTAGTAAGCTGTTTATGGCAAAATCCACAATGAATGATTCCTCCCAAGGTATGTGGTAATTCCGAATTATACGTTATAAAATGTTCTTTTTTAGATTGTTCCAATTTTTTCTGGACATCATTGAAAGTTTCATCACTGATAATTCGATCATGTTTTCCTTTAAAGAGTTTATCTCGACTTTGTCTTTTGCCTATATAGATTGGATTACGTAAAATTTGCGCTATGGCAGTTTTAGTATATCTACCTCCACCTCGCAACTTCCCATTCTTTGTTTTACGAACCTTAATTTTATATCCTGATAAATTTAGCTTTTCAGCAACTTTTAAGGTTGAGGGCTGTTCCAAATATAATTGGAAAATTTTATGTACTAAATTTGCTTCAGTACTATTAATCACTAATTTTTTATCGATCAAATCATATCCTAATGGAACAAGCCCTCCTGTCCAGTATCCTTGGGAGATCATTGAAAAGGCTTTTTCTCTGGTTCTATCAGCAGTCATTTCCCTTTCCATCTCTGCTAAAAGGACCAAAAGTTTTCTAAGCATTCGGCCTAAAGGCGTGGAGGTATCAATATTATCCGTTTGAGTTACAAGATTCTATGTCTAAAGTCTCAAATTTTTCAATCAGTTGTAAAAAATCTTTCAAACTTCTAGAAATTCGATCGAGACGAGTTATTAATACCACTGAAAATTTCCCATCTTGAGCGTCTGTTAAAAGATTCTGTAGCATAGGTCTATTTAGGTTTTTAGCACTACCTACTTCTCTATAAATTTTAAATTTCTTCCAATTTTTAAAGGTACAATGATTTGATAATATATCTTCTTGACTATCTAATGAAGTATACTCCCCTTGTGCTTGTTCCTCTGTAGAAACTCTGCAATATATTGCTACATTTCTTTTATCATCTTTGTTTTTAGCTATCATTTGTTATCCTATTCTTTTTACCGAGTAAGGATTGGTAATTGTATTTAGTAACCATAAATTTTAATCTCTTAAGAATTAGTTTAAAGCTTTTTTATTGAATTAAAAAGGGAGGGACATAATTGCCCCTCATTTTATTATCACTGTAGAATTCCAAAATCCTTCCGGCGTTAATTTCACACTCAACCATGCTCGCACTTTACCTGTAGAATCTTTAAGATTCATACCATTTTGTAAAAGTTGTCCGATAAGCTTCAATTCAGTCATAATATCCCTGGACAGAGTAAGCATTTTTCCCCATGCATCATACATAGTAAAATACGCATAAACAGCATCAATCCTTATTATTTTTCTTCCATTATGAGAGAACTTCACAACCTCCTCTTCTCCGTTAAAATACCAGAAAGATCCTTTGTACCACATGAGTTGCCGGACCCCATTGTTTTGCTAGTTCGGCAATGGGTTTATTAATAAAATACGAAAAGTGTTTCTGCGGGTAGACAAAAGTTGCAGACAACAAAAATAATATTATCAAATATTTTTTCATTTATATTCCTTTAAAATTAAAAGCCGAATTTTCATCCGGCTTTATATTCTTATAACTGAAATAATTTGCTTACTCTCATCTGGTACGAAGCTCTCATCCTTTTTTCAATTATATGAGATATGTAGTAAGTCAATATATTATAAAGAATCCATTGATTTTGAGGGCTTGGCTGTTCTTCAACATATTTTGATATAGTTTTTCCCAACTTTGTTTGAACCTTTTCGGTTGCTTCTTTTGTGACAGATAGATTCTGCAATATTTCAATCCTTTCTTTAATAACCGGTATTTTCTCATATGTTGTTTCCAGCTGTGCTTTCAGATTTCCTAAACTAATATTTTTTGTATGCTTGGAATAGAATTTAGATAGAACATCACCGAATACCATTCCATTTGAGCATATTGCCCTTATCGCACCCCAAAACATTCTAACCCCTTCAGAGCCATCGTAAGAATTATGAACAAACAAAGAAAGAGCTATATCAGATCTTCCATCATTCATTGTAAGGTCCGGAAATTTTACCTGCAGCCTCATCCGCCTGGAATCAACAAAGCTGTGTGAGTTATCAAAGTTCCATTTTGTATCAAGTTGGTGCAATTGCTCAAGCAGGGGCATGATAACCTCATAATTTGAAACAAGTTTGTAGCTGTCCTCCATAACGGAGATAAGTTTATTCTTATCCGGCCGGATAATAGCCTTGTATTCTTTTGTCCTAACAGTCTCATTATTCTTATCTTCAAAAAATATTTTTCTCTCTTCGACCGGGAACAAGAATTTATTTAATCTTCTTTCAATATCGATCATGTTATATCTCCTAAAAATTAGGCAACCTGGTTTGGGTTACCTTTTGATTTTTAATTATACCCATTGCTGCCAATTTTACTTCTGGCTATGAATAAAGTTATAGCGATACGATTTACATCTACCATTCCGTTCAGCTTGTCCTGGATTTTAATTGCATCCTGGTAAGACTGGAGCATAGCTTCGAAGTAAGAATCTTTCACAACACTTCCATTAGAGGGATTTAATATATTGTTCTGTATTAGATTAACATCGTATTTCGTTAATATCTTTTTTCCATTTTGTTCAGCAGTTTTGGTTAGTTCTATTTTATCTCCTTTCTTAAGTGTTTTTATTTTTTCATGTACTTCTGCAGGTGCAAAGAATGAATATTCGGTATCGGTTCCATTCTTTACAGCATATAGATAATATTCCCCGTACCTGGAATTGCCAACCATAGGTTCGTCAAAAAGTAGCTCCAATATTTGCGGTTTGTTCAATTCCAGTTCCAGCTTCTTCCGCTCTGCCATTATTAACTCCTTTCATTTTATAACTAAATTCTTCTTTCCCTTCGATTACTGTTACTCCCGGTGGGGTAGGGTGGGTTTTAACGTATAATTTTATTTTATTCAAATCGGGTTTTATTGTTTCCGGAACAACGGTAATTAACTCTGCCTTTGCATCCTTAATGAATATTTCCAGGTCCGAAATTTCAATCTTATCAGGTTTCTTATGATATTTAAGAATTCCATTGGGCAGGTCTATTGTCTTAACACCTCTTTCTTTAATAAATGCTTCCAGCTTCAGCTCCAGGAATGTCAGCCTCTCAGTAAGCTGTGAGTTTTTCAGCAAAGCCCAATTATTTATAATCTGACATTCTTTCTCAGCTTCTGAAAAGTTTCTTTCAATTTGCTTGTTTAAGCTTCTTATCTGAAGAAGCAGAAGATCATAATAAGCTTCAGTCTGTTTTTCTTCTTTTTCTTCAGCCTCCCGGATCATTATATCTATGAAGCCTTCTTCTTCTTTTTCCATGTATCATCTCCGCAATGTTTTTTACAAAAGATTACAATTAATACTTCAAGGATTAAACTCCCGATAAATTTAGCTGCCTTCTTTAGTTTTTCGTTGTCCGGTTTCATCTCTGCTTTTCTTCCTTTTTATCTCTTTTTCATTCAGTTCTTCCTTAAGAGTTTCGGTTATTATCTCCGAAACTTTGACTGCCAGCTTCATCACTTTCTTTTTGTTCATTCTTTTTCCTTTCTAAATACTGTTCTACAGCTTCATTAACCATTTTTGTCATTGGTATTTTTTCATCTGTAGAGTGCTTATATATGTAAAGCTCCCTTACAAGCTCTTCTTTGATCCTGGGGCTATATGACATTATATAAGTCCTCCTCGGAAATATCCATTCCGCATTCTTCGCATTTATTAAACAGTTTCCCGTCAAAGAGCCTAGTTTTCGAACTGCACCAGGGGCATTCAATTATAGTCTCGTCAAAATACCTGTTATAGAATATGTCTCTTCTCGGATAATACTTCTGGTATGATTCCACACCTTCTTTATTTATAATAAGTGCCCGGTTGTTTTCCATTTCAAAGAAGTGAAAATTCCCTTCACCAAGATTAAATCCCCTGGATGATATACTTTTAATAGCCAGAGACTCCTGCATTATGTATCTTTCACTGCAGAAGTAGAGTATATCGTCTTCCGAATCATAATACAGATCAATTGGATTATCTTTTTTTATAAGCATAAGCTTTTCCGGCTCACTTTTATTTATAACAGCAACAGCAAACGAACCCTCTACTCTGTCGAATAGTTTTCTGATTTTATCACCCCTGGTTCTCATGGAAAGCAGTGCAAGTATTGCCTCGCTATCCACCTCAGCGTCTCTTTGTTTCTTGCCGAATATTTCCTTGTCGTTATAAACAATGCCGTTATGAACGATTGCCACTCCATTTTTTGAAAACAGGGGATGGTTATTTGCGTTATTTTTTTCCGAACCTTGCGTTTTTAACCTGGTATGCAGGATTAAGAATATTAGGTAAGCTTAACTCTTTCCATTCTTTTGATTTAATCATTACAGAAGAGCTGACAGGGGCCTTATGTACAATGAGATTATTTTCTTCGTTTAAAAAAGCAAAGCCGCTGGAATCTTTCCCGCGGCTCTCTAACATCTGGAACATATTTGTTAATTTAGTTTTATCAGGCTTTTTATTTTTAAAACAATAGTAACCGAGTATACCGCACATGGTAAGATTACTCCTTTATAATTATTCTTGTGAATTTTTAAGCTATACAGGTTGTACAGCTTTAACAGTGGTTATTTGTTTGATAAGATTTACTATTTGGTAAAGATTCCCCTGGCGAAGTGATAATGATACCCCTAATCTATTACATCCGATTCCTTCTTTTACTTCTGATTGTATCCCGTTTAAAAGACAAGCTTCTCTTACCTGTTCAATTATATTTGGACTTGCTGAGATTTGATATTCATCTCTATCAACCAAGCCGAACAAGTAAAGTGGCGTTTCAACCAGACCAACTTTGTCTTTAATTGATTTGAGATGATAATCCTTATCGTTGATACTAATCAGTTTCTTATATTCAACTTTTCCTTGTAACCAGCTTCTTGATAGTTGAATAATATACTCACGATCAGATGGAGTTACCTCAGGATTATTTGGCGCATCATAATCAAATCCTGTTCCCAGCATGAATCGCAGTACGGATTTCCGTCATCATCATAATTTGTTTCATCCCGTGGAATTGTACAATCACAGCGGGAACAGAAATTAAACCTATCATCGAAGCATTGCTCGCAATATGCAATATCTCCATCCCATCTTACATCATCCCGGGAAATGTCGTCATTGCAGGCAGAACATATCATTACGCAACCCCCCTTAATCCCCAGTTCGGGAGAATATCTTCATTCCAATATAATTTCATGTTAAGAAGGCTGTCTAATTCTTTTAAACCTTCAACTGTGTCTTCCGGGATTGTATGAAGGAAATGTTTGAGATTGCGAAGAAATGTGCAGCTATGCTGCCGCTCCTTAAGCTGAATGAAATCAAGATTGTCCTCCAGAACACCAATAACTGCAAGTTTAGCCAGAGTAAGATGAACAAGTGTAGTAGCCGGGGAAAGCAAAAAGCTACCTGGCGTCCTATATTCGAACCCATATGACTTCTTTCTATAAGCTCCTTTCTTACCATATCCGCTTCGTTCTCTTTTTTGTTTCTGTAGTTTATCGTCGATGCAGTTTGATAGACTGCCAAGCACTATATCTAAAGCCCCAATTATTTTTGGTGTTGGTTCAATGGAAAAATGAGTATGACCTCCGATGGCATAATCCGAAACATAATGTCCGGAATAGAATTCCAATTCCGGTACTTTTTTATGACCATATTCCAGTACCTGAAAAATTTTATCAGTTAAATCTATGGGGGAGTCGCTATAGAAACCTCTTATTTCACAGACGGCTTCACACCCATCAAGTCCCATAGAACTATTAGGTTTGAAGTAATTACTTGCAGAAGTAAAATTTCCATTCTTAAAGCAGATCAATTCCGGATCCGCGCCAATAGTGAAAGATGATGACAGCATAGTATAAGTCTCCTAGTTTGTTTATGACTAGAATTCTTATACCGAAAAAATTGGTAATTATGCTGCTAACACATTTCAGAGCGTAAAGATAGGGGAATAATGAATTATGTACATAAGTTTTCGGCGGGGTGCCAGGTGTTTAGGGAGCCAGAAGATTTTGGGGAGTTGATCGGGGTGTGTGAGAAGACGTTAAAGTATTTGGCGAAAGGGTTTAGTTATACGTTGATTTATGAGATAGATTTTCAATAGATGAAATTCTATTTTCCAACCTAAAGTCTTACCGATTCAAAATAATCTTATAAATATAATCATGTAAATAATACAAGAAGAAATAAAAAATGTGATGAAAGTGTTGAGAATTTTCGATCCATGCATGGCATGAAAAATGCTTTAGTTCAATGCCGTGGAGCAATTCATACTTGTTCTAAAAACGGCTTATTCATATTCGCTTTAAGCTAAACAGCAAAATAAAAGTGAAAATATATTATATAACATTTATATTGATAATTGCGGGCTATGGTTGTAAACCCTCAATTACTTATAAAGGGAATATAGATTTAATTGGCAATTGGGAAGGTAAAACTGTAGAAATAACTTCACCCTCATCCGAGAGAATAAGCTTTCCTATGAGTAAGTATGGTTTCTCTTCCTTAACATTAAACAAAGATAGTTCGTTTAATTTTGTAATGGAAATAATGCGTGATATTATTTTAGATAAAGATGTATTTGGGAATTCATATTCAAAAGTAATGTTAAAATCCGGATTTAAAAATTATAGAAGTGGCTATTTTTTAGCTTCTGCATCGAAAATTAATTCTTTATGATGCACATAAAATAATAACAAAGAAATATAATTATTATTTCGATGGACAAACTCTTTATACTAATTTCACTGACAATGAAAATAAAAAATGGAAAATTTCCTGGCAAAAATAAAAGCAAAATAAAATAAGGGGACTGATATGATAAAAAATATTGTACTTATTTTTACTTTCGCAATTTCATTATTTTTTATAGCTGATTGTAAAAAAGAGGATAATAATCCTGTAAATGATTCTAATATTTCAACCACAGATTCAGATTATTTACCAATTTCTTCCGGCGAAACTCTAAATGCAGTGGTATCGTATACAGTTACAGAATATGATGAATCAGGAAATGTTACAAATTTTTTGCAAGTCGCAAATGAAAATTACACTGGAACAATAGGAGCTTCTACATTAATCAGAAATATGAATGCAAATCCTTTATTTGGAAATGATAAAGGTCAAAATAAATTAATCGGTTATTTGTCAAAAAATAATAGTGAAATTTTAGGATTCGATAAATCCCCAAACAGTCCTCTTGCAATAATATTGCCCGCAGAGTTAAAAGTTGGCACAGAGTGGGTTGCCAATCCTCAGAGCCCTGAAAATCAGCAATATAAAATTAAATGTATTGAGTCTTTAAGTAACTTCACCAACTCAGCTGGTAAAACATTTAAAAATACAATTAACGTGTCAGTTACTTATTCATCTAGCAAGACAACTACTAATGATATGAGTTCTTCTACTTATTCTGAAAACATCGACGGAAATATTTATTTGGCTAGTGGAATAGGCATAGTTGGAGCAAAGCTTAATGAATATGAAGCAATTAGTCAATTTAGTTATCGAATAGGGGGTTATAGCTATACTGATTACAATAAAATAAAAGTAGAAGGCATGCTGGGAATCTTAAAATGAATTTAATATGAAGATGTAAGGATTTATGCAAACCGAATTAAGTTTCAAGGTGTACTTTAATTTCTAAATAAAGACGGTTCATTCACTTAAATAAAATATCATTTGATCAATCCACTTTTACTACTACCGCAAGATACTTGATAAAGCTAATCCGAAAATTTTTTACTTTTTTAAAGAATTTTATTGAAAATTAACTATTTTCAATATAAGTTGAAATGGTCGTAAAAATTTGTGGGCAATTATTAAGAGGTATGGGGAAAATTGGGGCAGTTTCTCTTCATCCCGGCCGTTCTGTTTGTCCTCATTTGGATATTATAATTAAAAATTAGATTAAGATTTGCATCATGTTTTATTTTTATGGGAGTGATGGCGCGGAGCTTTATTAGATAAAATTTTTCTAAAATAAGAATTAAAGAAGGATTATCTTATAACTAAATTATTAATTGGACACTTTCTATTTTAAACGAACAACAAATGGAAATATATTAGGTGAATTATCTAATAATTTTGAAAGTGGTATTTATACTGAAAGTTCGGATTTAACGTCCGTTAATTCTGATAATTTGATCGGAGAATATGTATCAACCTGGCAAGCAAGTAAAACAATAGCAATGAATGCTAGCCTTTTAATAAAATATAAGACGAATACAAAAAATCAATTATTTAAATTAACATGGAAAAAAGAGGGAGAATAATTTTTAGTGGTGAAGGAATGCTTAATGATGGTATTCTAATTGGATATTATCGAGAAGGACTGGATATTTAAAAATTTTATATAATTCAAAAATCTAAGCTGTTTTGAATTTAAGAATTATATTTAAAGTCAAAATATTTTAAACATAATTTGAAATGGTCATTCAATAAGTTGCAAAATAAACTAAAAAAAACATTTTTGTCATTATTTTGCTCCTTCTTTTCTTTGGATGCAATTCGTAAAAGGATGAAGTTGTTTAAATATTTATATAGGCAGAATTGTAATATTTGTCAGTATTCAAATTTTAATCAAAATTGCATTTATAATGAGCAAATGGTTTATTGACATTAAATTAAAAAAAGATTATTTTGACTTAATCGTTTTCGAAAACAATTAAGATTTGTATTTAGTGATATAATAAAAAATGTAACTAAAGGGGCGAAGCTATATTAACTCATATTTGCAATAATAAATCTATAATATTAAATTAATTCTTTATACTACAGTCAAAACTTAATTTAAATAGGTTTAGAACTTCAAAAATTCCAATAAATTTTAATTTTTTATGAATATAAAAAAGCAAAATAGAAAAAGATTGACACTTAAGGACGTTGCAAATGTATTGTCGTTAACACCTGCAACCGTATCCAAAGCGTTAAATAATAGTAGCGACATTTCATTTGAAACTAAGGAGAAAGTAAAGAAAGCATGTCAAGAACTTGGGTATAGACCTAATTTATTAGCTAGGTCACTTATAAGTAACAGAAGTAAAATTTTAGGTGTTTTGGTACCTGATTTAAGAATATCATTTTTTTCTGAAGCTGTCAGAGGAATGTATGAGGAAGCAAGTAAAAAGGGATATGAATGTCTTTTGCTTGTTCATGATGAAAATAGTGTAAAAGAAAAGAAAAAAATAGAATTTCTATCAGATATACATGTTGATGGTATATTATTAAATTCTGCAGGGGGAAGAAATGGAAATGATTTTTATAGAAAAATAAGCGATGAGGGTATTAGAATTGTTTGTTGGGATAGGAATTTGGATGATCTATAAATTCAAATCAGTAAAAATCGATGATGTTCAAGCATCTTTCAGATTAACCTCAAAAATAATAAACGAAGGTAGGAGTAAGATACATTTTCTTAGGACCAAATACCGGTTTAAGTGTTTTACAAGATAGATTTAAAGGTTATAAAATGGCTTTAGAAAAAAATGGTATAGACTTTAAACCGGAATTTGTATTGAAATCATTTAGAAGTATGGAAGATAGTTATAAAAAAATTCAGGCAGTTATAAAAAAGGGAATAAAATTCGATGGAATTGTTAGTGTTGGAGGTCTAATTACATATGGAGCAGGAAAAGCTATTTTGGCTAGTAATTTATCAATACCAAAAGATGTTATAATTGGTGAATTTGGAGATAATAATATTGTATATAGATTAGGTGTCCCATTTTTTTCAGTATTTCAATATCCTTATGAAATAGGGAAAGCATCTGTTGATTTATTAATTAAGTTGATTGAAACAAGAAAAGATGACGAAGAGTTTGAAAACATAATAATAAATACTAAGATAATAAAAAGAATGTGATTAAGTAACCATAATTAATATTTTTTGATATTTTTTTGTTTTTAAACTTAAAGGTTTTCGTCATACCTGTTGTGATTATTTGATTAACTATGACTTAAAATTAATCATATCTTCGTAATGAAATTATTTCAAATAGGTGAAAAATAGGGGAATTGAGCAATGACGAACTCGACAATTCTAATCCAAAGAGAATTTAAAAGATCTGAAATTAAAATTGCGGTAATTCCAACAATGAAGAATTAGTTGTCGTGAATGAGGTGAAAAATTTTACTGAATCCCAAATTTAAATTAATATAAAAGTTAACAATAACTAATTATATTATATATTCCGTTACATTTAGGGCAATCATGAGCACCGAAAAAAAATATATTGGGTTTGATTTTGGAGCTGAAAGTAGTCGTTGCATCGTTGGAATACTAAATGAAGACAAAATAACGTTACAGGAAGTTCACCGTTTTCCCACTTATAATATTAAATATGAATATGGATTTCACTGGGATATTCTTGCTATTTATAAAGAAGTAATTACTAGTTTAATTAATGCTCGAAAAGAGTTTGGAAGTGTGTTTGATGGTATAGGAATAGATTCATGGGCCGTAGATTATGTGTTAATTGATTCTGATGGACGTCTTTTAGGATATCCGTATCATTATCGGGATGATCGTACTGATCATGTTATGGAAAGGGCATTCAAAATTATTCCTAAGGAAGAAATTTACTTTAAAACTGGGATTCAATTTGCGCAATTTAATACATTATTTCAGCTTTTATCAGAACAAAATCAAAAACAAAATTTGATTAATATTGCTGACAAAATGTTACTTATTCCTGATTTCTTAAATTATTTACTTTCAGGAAAAATCAAAGCCGAGTTTACAAATGCATCAACAACAAGTCTAGTAGATCCATATTCGAGAAATTGGTCAAGGGGATTATTAACAGCATTCGAATTTCCTATAGAAAATATTTCCCCAGATTATAGAACCAGGTACATTACTGGGAACAATTTTGCCATCTATCGCAGAGTTTACTGGATTAAATCAAAATATTCCGATTATTGCAGTCGCAAGTCATGATACTGCGTCAGCTGTAGTTTCGGTCCCCGCATTCGATAATAATTGGGCTTTTTTAAGTTCCGGTACATGGTCTTTGATGGGTGTTGAATTAAAAGGCCGCTCATCTCCACTGATGCGATGGAAGTATAATTTTACAAATGAAGGGGGATTTGACAATACTTTTCGTTTTCTTAAAAATATAATTGGTCTATGGCCAATTCAAGAATGTAAAAGATATTGGCAACAGAAATCAAGAGAGTATGATTATCGTGAATTAATCTCCTTAGCAGAAGATTTTGGTCCAGCAAATGCATGGATAGATTTAAATGATCCTCGTTTCCTAAAAGAGGGGACATGCCTGACAAAATAAATTCGTATTTGAAGGAATCCAAACAACAAACAAGTCAGAATAATATTGGTTTCATTATAAAAGTAATTCTTGAAAGCTTAGCTTTTAGTTATAGGGATGTATTAAACCAGATTGAAAAGATAACAAATAAAAAAATTATAAATTTACATGCCGTTGGTGGAGGTATTAAAAATAAGATTCTTACACAGTTAACTGCAGATGCTGTCAATAGAAAAGTTATCGCTGGTCCTATGGAAGGTACAGTTATTGGGAACATAGGTGTCCAGGCAATATCTACAGGTGCTACGAAAAATCTACATTCATGGAGAAATATTGTGGCTAATTCATTTAATTTAGAAATATTTACTCCTCAAAATTCAAATTACTTTAATGAAAACGAACAAAAATATAAAGATATTATAAGTAATGGTATTGCAAAAGCAAATTAATCTGGAATTGATAGATCAGTTTATTATTGCAGCAAAGGGAACAACTGCAACCGTTGAAAGAATCCCTGCAAATGCAGAATCTTTAAATAATTCCTTAGCAATTGAAGTAGGGAATGAATTAGTTCTTCTTTCAGAACCAGGATGACTTAGATCCGGAATTGTTTTCATTATATAAGATGAAAAAAAACGTAATTTCTTTGCCGATAAATAAACAACTATCAACCATTTATATTGGTATCACTGATAGTTTTTGTGGAATTGCATCAACCGGTTCTGTTTGTGTGTCTTTTACGAAAAATTTTTCATAGCCTCGTGAGCGCTCTTACACAAATACATATTGTAGTTCTTGATAGTAAAACTATCATTCCGAGACCACATGATATTTTTTCGGATGATTATCTTAATGGTAAAGGTTTGAATCGAAGTTTCTCAATAATAACAGGTCCAAGTGCCACGGCCGATATGGGACCGTTAGTTAGAGGTGTGCATGGACCTGGACAATTGCATATAATAGTTATCGATTAAAAATGGAAAATATTAATTACTATATTATTCATCCACGAGAAGTAGCTGATAAAAAATCAAAAGAATCACTTACGAAAGCTATAAAATTAGCGCTGGATGTTGAAACAAATGCTTTAAGACATAATACTCAGACTTTCAATAATAATCGATATAAGGCTATTAAAAAATTGGATGATTATGAAGAATTAAAAAAAAAGCACGCTCAATCAAAGAAAAATCGATAGAAAATTTACCTGATTTGATTACCACATTAACTAAAACACTTGAAGCACGTAATTGTACTGTATTTTATGCACAAACAAAGATGTCTGCGGCAAATTATGTTCAAAGTATTTGTTTATCATATAATGCAAAACTAATTGTGAAATCAAAATCAATAACTTCGGAAGAAATTGGATTAAATAAAGTTTTGGAAAAGGTAGGTATTGAAGTAGTTGAAACTGACTTAGCAGAATTTATTTTACAAGTTTCTAAAGAGCAGCCTTCGCATATTGTTGCACCTGCAATTCATCGAAGCAGAGAGAGTATTTCCGAACTATTTAAAAGAAATTTTAGCACAGATAAATTATTAGAAACAGGGGAAGAACTTACTGAATTTGCTCGGAATATCTTAAGACAAAAATTTATGTCAGCAGATATAGGAATAACTGGAGCCAATCTGATATCCGCGAAAGAAGGAAGTATATTATTAGTAGAAAGTGAAGGTAATATAAGGCTAACAACTCAACTTCCTGCAATTAATATTGCTATTGCAGGTATCGAAAAAATAATTCCAAGTAAAAAAGATTTTGGTATATTTATAGAGCTCTTAGCTGCAAGTGGTACAGGTCAATCCCTAACATCATATACAAATATTTTAGAACCTCCAATCGATGTACCTGTTATTAATATGAATGGAAGAGAAGATAAAGAAAGAAAATTTTATTTAATTTTAATTGATAATGGTCGCATGAAGATGCGCGACGATAAAGAATTAAAAGAATCTCTTTATTGTATTAGATGCAGTGCATGTATGAATTCGTGTGTTAACTTTCAAACAGTAGGAGGGCATGCATTTGGAGGTGAGTGTTACACTGGTGGGATTGGAGGAGCTTGGACAGTCGGAACATCTGGTGATATAGAAAAAGGAAGATTTGCAGAATTATGTACAGGATGTTCGAGGTGTGTCCCCAATTGTCCTGTAAAAATAAACATTCCCCTTCTTAATACAACATTAAAAAATCGTTTAATAAAAAATAATAGGGGGAAGCCATCATTTCAAAAGTTATTCTTTAGTAATTTTTCAATTATGGCCCGTTATGCTTCAATTGCACCAGATTTTGTTAATTGGATAAATAAACTATCGATGAGCCGAATTGTAATGGAAAAAATAGTTGGTTTTGCTAGAAAACGAGAAATTCCAAAGTTTGCCAAAAAAACATTGCAAAAACAGTTTAAAATATATGCGAAACTAAACATAAAATCTAACGAATTAAAGTCGAAAGTAATTTTGTTTTCTGATGTATATACTAATTATACCAGTCCTCAAATTGGAATGGCTACAATTAGAGTATTTAATAAGTTAGGACTTTCTGTTTCTCTTAGTAAAGTATATGCGGAAGGTAGGGCATCACAGTCACAGGGACTAATAGAATTAGCAAGAAAAAGGGCATTGAAACTTGCATATCATCTTAAGAAATTCATTGATAATGGAAATGAAATAATTATTATTGAACCAACTGTACTGGCACTTTTTAGAAATGATTACAAAGAATTAATAAATAATGATGACCTTTTTAATGAATTAGCAGAACATACTTTTGACCCCCTAGAATATTTATATAATCTATTGAAAAGCGGAAATCTCGATTTGGCTGACAAATTAAATATAACTGAACCGTCGGACCATATATTTTATCATCCACATTGTCAAATGAAAACAATTGGTGTAGGAAAAGTTGTCCCAGAATTTTTTAAAAGGCTTGGTATTGAAGTAGATATATCTGAAGTCGAATGTTGTGGTATGGCTGGTAGTTTTGGTTACAAAAAAGATTATTTTGAAATTAGTAAAAACATAGGAGATGAATTAATAAAACAGATAATAAATTCAGTCGGCAAGAATAAGTTTCTGTTAGTTAGCGGGACCTCATGTAGAGAACAGATTAAAGATGAGTTAGGAAATATTGTTATTTATCACCCGATGGAATTTTTAGAAAAAATTTTAATATAGATAATATCTATTGACATTATAAAATTAATTTAATAGTTTCCTTAAGGCATTTCGAAAAGGATTAAGTGATTTGGATAACATAAGAATCTTCAATGTGATTGAAGTGGCGAAGCAGTATTTATTCTAAATTTTTTTTGTTTAAATCTTAAAGGATTTCGAAAAGCATTAAGATACTATATCCCGCACACCCTTTATTTTTTTTATCTCTCAAAAATATTCTTAAGGGAAAAACATGAATGAAAAAAAAATAGAACTTGGTCTTAACTATCTCATCGAGGAATTTGGAGAAGATAGAATTAATTATGCAATATCATCTATAGAAAAATTCAAAGTCGAGATTCCCAGCTGGGTATTTGGTGATTTCGGCGGTGGCAGGTTTGGTGAATATATGCCGCCTGGATATGCAAGAAATATAATTGAAAAGTTAAATGATGCTTCAATGATAAATAGATTAACAGATGCAGTTGATGGTTTGGCAACACATATATTATGGGATTATTCAGATGACGGTATTAGTGGTTCCTACGAAATAGCAGAATATGTTAACAAAGAAGCAAAAAAACGTGGGCTGAGGTTAGGTTCAATTAATCCTACATATTTTTTATCCGGTTCACACAGAGGAAGTTTATCCGCAGAAGAAAATGAATTGCGAAAGAAATATATTGAACAAACGATTCTATCAATACGCATAGCACACGAATTATCTAATGGAATTGTTGCAATTTGGATTCCTGATGGTTCAAATTATCCAGGACAAGTTGAATTAAGAAAAGCATTTAATTATACAAAAAATTCACTTAGAGAAATTGCTTCTGAGGTTGAGAGGATTAATAAAAGTTCGTCGAAACAAGTAAAAGCTTTAATAGAATATAAAGTGTTTGAACCAGGGACTTACAGTACAGTTTTATCAGATTGGGGAACTTCGTATTTAATGGCCAAAGAGTTTGGGGAATATGGCGGTGTATTAATAGACATGGGGCATCATCATCATTCAACAAATGTAGAGCAAATAGTAGCTAAGCTTTTGGATGAAGGAGTATACGGAGGTTTTCATTTTAATACACGTTATGCTGCTGATGATGATCATGCAGTTGAACCCAATCAAGAATTAGCGCGAGTTTTTTATGAACTTATTGTGGGAGGTGGCATAATGGGAAATAATAATTGGGCTATGATGATTGATCAATGCAGTAGTCGAGAAAAACGAATTCATGCACTTTTGCACTCCATCGATTCATTACAGATGTCTTTAGCCAAAGCTTTGCTGGTAGACAGGGAATTACTTGCTACATATCAAAAAAATGATGAAATAATCTTAGCTAATCGAATTTTTAATGATGCAATCATTAATGTAGATGTAAGACCAATAGTCGCTAAAGCAAGGTTAAATAAAAATTTGCCTATTGACCCATTAACAGAATATGATGAAAGTGGGTATCAAAAAATAATTGAACGAGAAAGGATAAAGAAATTGGATAAATATTCTTTAGAATAAATCACCTAATTTAAATTAAAATTCATAATCTCAATATGGCAAAAAATACTTATTATGAAATTCACAAATTAGAAGTTAACCAACAATATTTTAAAAAGAATAATTTACTAATGTTTAAAGAAAAATTATTGGCTCAATTAAATTCTGTAGAAGAATATGAACGTACTCCTATTCCGGAATCGCAGCTAAAGGGGTGGAAGAGTTTTATCGGTATGTATGTAGGCGAACATACTGCAGGGACAGAGTTTGTTATAGGTCCTTTGTTTGTTGCGCATGGCGTTACAGCTATCAATTTGGTTGGAGGATTATTGGTCGGTAATTTACTTGCTGTATTAAGTTGGGCGTTGATTTGTGCACCAGTTGCGACAAAATTCAGATTTACACTTTATTATATGCTTGAGAAAATTTGCGGAAAAAAATTAACAGCTATTTATAATTTTGTAAATGCTCTGATGTTTTGTTTTCTTGCAGGTTCAATGATTGCTGTATCAGCAACTGCTGTAGGTATTCCTTTCAATTTAAATATGCCCTCATTAAATCAGTGGTTACCAAACAATTTTGAGTGGATTATTATAGTAATGCTGGTTGGATTAGCAACTACTTTGGTAGCTATGTTTGGGTATAATCAAGTATCTAAATTTGCGAATATTGCAGCTCCCTGGATGATACTTGTTTTTATTGCTGCTGCTGTTGCTGTTTTGCCTGATTTAGGAGTTACTTCAGTATCAAATTTTTGGGAAGTAGCGAAAACCAAAATTTGGACTGGTAAAGCACTTCCAGGTCAAAGTCAGTTCACTTTTTGGCATGTAATGTTCTTTGCATGGTTTGTAAATATGGCAATGCATATTGGGATGTCTGATTTATCTATTTTACGTTATGCGAAAAAGTGGTATCATGGATTTTCTCCTGCATCGGGGATGTATGTAGGTCATTTTTTAGCATGGATTGCTTCAGGTATTTTGTATGCATTATTTCTACAAGAAACTCAATATAGTACTCAATTTGCTCCTGGTCCGATCGCATACAGGGCGGCAGGATTAGCGGGAGCAATTTGCGTAATAATAGCTGGATGGACAACAGCAAATCCCACTATATATAGAGCAGGTTTAGCACTTCAGGCTATAAAACCTAAATGGAAAACATGGAAAGTAACAATGATGGTTGGTTTAATAACTGCAATAGCTGCAATTTTTCCAGCCTTGGTAATGAAATTGCTTGAATTTGTAGCTCTTTATGGGCTTTTATTAATGCCTATGGGTGCTATAATTATGATGGATGTTTATATTTTACCGAAAATAAATTTGAAGGCAAATTATTCTGAATATTATAATAAATCAGTGAATCAAGCTGCCATGATTACCTGGATATTAACTTTAGTTTTATGTCTCTTTATAAATTTGTATTTCGGAATGGAAATTTTCTTTTTAGGTTTGCCCGGATGGTTTATAGCATCTATAATATACATTGTGACTAGCCTCATCCTGCAAAGACTAGCTGAAAGAAGGAGAATAGAAAATGGAATTGAAATTATTGCTTAAGATAATTTCCACTTTAGGTTTAATTTTAACAATTGCACCATCTTTTTTTGTATTTAATAATTTAATAGAACTTTCAACTGATAAACTACTTATGTTTGTTGGAACAGCAATTTGGTTTTTAAGCTCTCCCTTATGGATGAATAAAAAAAATAAAAATTAGAAATATAGTATTGAAATTAATTTTAGGAGTTATAAGAATCCCGTTATAATCAGAACTTAGGTGTTAAAATTTGTGATTCTATTTAACATCTGGAAAATTCTTCAAGATTTTTACTTCAGCTGAAATATCTACCTTTTTACCAAATAGTTAAGTCTCCAAATGATATTTAATGAGCTATGATTATTATTATTCTTTTAAACTAAAGTTTCAATATTAAAAATTTTAATAAATTTAATAACTAAATTTAGGAAGGAT
>CAVQBP010000014.1:0-43196 GCA_963710745.1 uncultured Bacteroidota bacterium
TTTATTTTTCTAATGGCGGTCATTAGAAATTTTTACCTATTGACAATTCTGGGTTTATCATACTTCTAAAGAGTTTTAATAGACAACTAATATACTTATGAAAGATAACTTCTAAATAAAATGTATTATAGCCAGGTAAGAAATACTGGCGATATATTGTTTGCGGTCCCATTAGCATCTTCCCCACGATTTAGCTGTGCTTCCCTCATATATTTTGAGACCTTCGGCATCATTAGAACTGCAGATTTACTTTTATTTGTCAATTATTTATTAGAGACAAAGATCTCTTGAAAAACCTTTTCTAAATTAGTATAAGATTATTTTTTTTCAGCAAAATGGATTCTATTTGACTGGAGGTCATCCATCTCTAACTCTTGAATACTTTCATTATATATTTTATTGAAAACTTCCAGAGTCTCAACAGCCGTTTTTTCCCAGCAGAATTTTTTAATCTGTTTAAAACCTTTTTGGATCAAATCCCGGCGAGTATCTTCATCGGTTATAGCTTTTAACAAGGCGTCGGCAATCATATCTGGATCATCCGGTTTTACATATAAAGCTGCATTCCCAACGACCTCTGGTGTTCCTCCAGTATCACTTGTAACAACCGGGCATCCACATGCCATAGCCTCCCATGGTGGTGCAGGACAGCTTTCATATATGGAAGGAAATGCAAATACATCAGCAAGATTATAAAATGCCGGAAGTTCTTCAGGTGCAACCCACTCCTTAAAAACAACTTTATCTTTCAAACCCAAAGTTTTAATTAAGTCAAAGACAACATCATACTTCCATCTAAATCCCCCGACCAGTAATAATTTGTGCGGCACTTTGTAAGCAATTTTTGCATAGGCTTTAACTAGAGTATCAATGTTTTTACCCGGATAAATTTTTCCGACGAATAAAATAAATTTATCAGGTAAATTATATTTTTCTCTGGTTGCTTTTAAGACCTGCTGATCTTTAATTACACCAAATCTTTTATTATATGCCAGATAAATTGTTCTGAATTTTTCGGGATCTCCCTTCGCATATTTCGCCATATCATATTTAGCTCTATCTGAAACAGATATAATTGCTTTTGCTTTTTTTAGATAAAACGGCATAAACATTTTTACATATTTTATGTCAAGATAAGTATAATTCTTAGGAAATATATACCATTCAGAACCGTGCATTACCATAGCAGTAGGACATTTAGTCAGAAATGGTACAGTGAATTTAGTGTTAAACAATACATCAAGTTTATACTTTATTACCATGAAAGGTATAGTAAGTTGATCCCACATGAGTTTGGTCGGCATTTTAACTAACACTTTATGTACATTCGGGTGGTTATACCTATCCCAAAAATTCATGTTTTTGTAAAACAAGTAATATTGATTCACAGGATCTATCCGGAACAAGTTATCCAGAAGGTTTAAAGTATAAAGACCGATTCCCTGTCGTTCCTCGATAGTTCTAACCATAATTCCGATGTTCATCTTTTCCTCAAACAATATTTTAAAAGTTATTAATGAAAATGTTTATTATCTGTTTTTTTAATAATGAGCTATCTATAAAAATTAGATAATTTTTATTTAATTTTTCTTGTAACTATTCAATACTATTTAATATTTCAATTTTTAAGGATCCCCAAATCACAAGATAATAAAATTGATTTTAGTTACCAGAAAAATACAAAAAAAATGCCATTATCATTATTATAATTTTCACCTTTATTAAATATTTTTTACACACTTATTAGATTCTCCAGATATTAAAATTATACAATTTTCGCATATAGATACATAATTTTAATAAATTAAGGAATTCTCAGGATGAACCGGGATAAATCGAAAATCTGGCCAGCAGAAATGGCACGATGGTTAATTATCCCCGCCTAACAATAAACCATGATCGAAGAGATTAAATGATGTTCCCCTTTATCATTCCAATAAAATTCACAAAAAAAATTTATATAACTAGTGTTCTGTCACTTACACTTCTATACATTCGACGTGGCTGTCATGGACTAGGGAACATTTAGAAATGTATAATAAATTAAATCCCAGTCATGGTTTAGACCATGACCGCCGTGTATAGTTATTTTAGTTACAGAACACTAGTATAGATAGGATATTTTTTTAAATAAAGATCTTTAAGCGAGATTCCGCTATTATTCTATCTTAATGAGCAATTTTAGAGTTAATCCCGCTCATATTTATATGATATTTATCGAATTTAGATTTATGAGCTTCAATTAGAAAATTGAATAAATTAATATAATTTTGTACAACTATTGATTTAGAATATCTAGTTGCTATAGTCTGAAATGCAATCTTCCCAATTCTCTCAATAAGGTTATTATCATTCAATAATAAGTTAATACAATTATATAATTGATCTGAGTTGCCAACATCCATTAATAATCCATTTTCATTATGTTTGACGATGTCATTAATCCCCCCAATATGAGTTGTGATTACAGGTAATCCACAAGCCATCGCTTCAATTAAAGAAATTCCAAATGCTTCATCCTCAGTTGGAAATACAAAAATATCGGACGCTTTTAAATACTCATCAACATTATTTGAATACCCAGTAAAGATTACACTTTCTTCAAGTTTGTTTTTATGTACATATTCTTTAATATCATCTTCACAACTATAAGTTAAATTTTTACCTGAACCTACTATAAGGAGGATCGCATTACTATGAATTTTTTGAATTTCATTCCATACTCTTAATAAAAGCGGTAATCCTTTTGTTGAGAGCAGTCTTCCGGTAAAAATTAGAATTTTGGCATTAAAAGGAAGGTCAAACTTAACTCTTAACTTAATTTTCTCTTCTTCATTCACTTTATAAAACTTCTTCGGATCAATACAATTGGGAATTTCATAGATTTTATTTTGTTCAATTTTATTATTTTTAAATTCAGATGTCATTCCCGACGACAAACTTACAAATGCATCAGCTTTTCTCAATAAAAGATTGCGAAAGTTTAAAAAGGTTTTAAAAAGAAAAGGTGTTGTTTGAAAACCCATATTTTTTAATCTACCAGAGAAGTATGCGCCGGACATTTCTCCGTTATTATCTGCCTTAAGTACGCAAGTTTTTCCAAATACTTTACTAATAAAAACAGCAGCAATACCAAGTGAACGAAAACCCGATACAAATATTATATCGTAATTTTTGTGTTGGATTATTAATTGGGGGATACTAGTAAATACCATAATCCACCTGCTAAAATGTCCATATCCCGTCGGCAAAATTCTTTTAACAATAATCCCATCAATATTTTCATTCTTTTTAAAATTTTTTTCACTACGTCTTGTAATTACAGTAACCCGGTTATTATTATCAACCAGTTCCTTATTAAGAAGGATACTCTGTGATTCCATACCCCCTATTACTGGGTAGTAACTCTCAAGTAAAACACAAATTTTCAACCATTTTGATTGCATTATATATTCCTAAGCTTATATATGAAAGAAATGAATCTGTCCTTTCTGCGCTTTAAAATCGGCTCCATGTAATTAACAATAGGTATTAATTTTTTAGAAGTGATAAAAACTGATTCAATGGATTTAGGATTTGATCTTAAAAAAACTTCCGGTGAAAGACAGTTATTTTCAAGAAAACTTTTCCGTAATACTGGACGATCCTGATTTTTAAAATAATTTGTTGTTTGACTGTTGAAACACTCTATAGCTTTTCTTTTAATTTGAATGGTATTACTAGTATCAATTTTAATTAAAAGTCCCGGATTTATATAGTTTCTTATATCCTTATATTTAAGCATTCGAACATTAGTATATACAAAATATTCAAAAAGTAATGCATTTGAGTTTGTAAGAGCATGAGCTCGCAATGCAGAATTTCGTACAGCAATATGATCAGGATGTTGATCATATCGGAAGGGAGTAAAAATCATATCAGGATTCAACTCTTCAATTATTCTTATATATTCATTTGTCAGGTTATTAAAATAATTTTTGAGCTGATAATCCGGTAAATTTAAGAAACTGAGATTCTTTTCTGGTATGCCAAGTATTTTTAGAGCAGACTTCGACTCATTTATTCGAATTTTATTTAGTTCTTTATTATCGAATTCTTTTGAATACGGGGATTTAGTACCATCGGTTGCAAAAACAAAGTAAATAATATCTTTGTTATTAAGTTGTGCAATTGTTCCTCCGCATCCCAATACTTCATCATCCATATGAGGTACGAACACTATAATTTTTCCCTTGAAAACATTGTTGGAATCGACAAAATTATTTTCAAAGTTTATTTTTATGTCTAATTGATCTTCAATAAACAAGGACATAATTATTCTCTGTTTTAATTAGATATTTTTATCTATAAAACTATAATCTGTGTTATAAATTAATTAGAGGAGATTAAAATATGATTAAAATTAAATTAAAAGTTATTAATCGCTGTTACCTCTTTTGAAAAATTCAGCAATTTATTTTAATCCATATCCCTCTTTAATTATGAGAATTCAATGAAATTTCCCCTTTTGGTTTTTTTCTAAGAGCAAAGATTAATTGTTTTAATTCATCTCGATCAATTATTCTAAATTTTAACAAAATTATTAGAAATAGAATTACGCAAAATATGAATACAATTATTTTTGAACTTATGTTCTGAAAATTCCATGCAAGAATTGGTAAAAAGCTAATTAAAGACATAAGTACTTTTATTAAAATGTTTACCATTCTGGAAATCAATTCCTTATAAGATAATAACATGCTTACAGAAAATGTTATGCCGCTTAGAAATATATCTATTGCAACTCCCTTTGCTCCCCAATTGTTAACTAAAAAGATTCCAAATATTATAAATACTGTTGTAGAATAAACCGTTGAGATAAGGTAAGGTTTAGCTTTAGAAAGCGAAACAGCTCTTACATAGCCCAATTGACCGATAACCCAGATTGGTATACTGGATAATACTATTTAATGCAATAGAATATATTTGAATATATTCTTGACCTAAAATAAGCACAATGGCTCCTTTACCAAACAAATAAAAACCTGAAATAATTATCAAAAATATTGGAAGAATATATCTTAATAACATGAAAAGCCAATCAATACCTTTTTCCTCTCTTTCTATAGTTTGGAATTTTGAAGATATTGGAATTAAAACATCAAAACTTGCAGCAGCTAATCCCCATAAAACTAAAAATCCTTGGTTAGCTAAATCATAAAAACCAATTTCGTTATTACTAAATGAAAAACTTTTAAGAAAAATAGGTCCTATTTGCTGTTGAAATAGAAATAACAAAGTAGGTGTATAAATAAAAATACCGAATTTCAATTTTGGAATAAATTCATTGATCACAGGTTTTTGAATTCTGAATTTTAAGACTTTATGAAAAGAATAATACGCATAAAAACCTGATAAAATAGGTGTAAGCAGCAATGCTAACAAAGCGCCTGTAAATCCGAACAGCGGATAAAATGTTAGAAGAAATACAAGGCGGAAAACCGTTCTAAACAAGTTGATTACATTTGATTTTCCAACATAATTCAGTCCAAATAAAACAGAAAAAAATATTCCTGAATATATCTCACTAATTAGAGCAGAATAAATAATTAAGTAAGAAAGAATATCTTTATCTTGCGGTTGTATAATGAGATACAATACTATTACAACTAGGGCCAAAACAATACCAATCACAAATTCTAAAATTAAATAAGCAGATAATAACCCTTCTAATTTTTTATTTTCTTTCTTTACAATAAATTCCGGGAAATACCTTCCGAAAACCGGATAAATCCCTAGTGTTAATATTTCTTGCGAAAGCATTATAATGGAAATTACAAAAGCTAACTTTCCATAATCAGAAGCACCGAGTAACCGTGGGATAACAATTACATATATTGCTAAAAACGGGTATCGTATAATTCTAACAAGTAATGATGAAGATAAATTACCGGCAGTTTTTTTTGCATCTTCTGTTTGTTCTAAATACATTCGAATAATTTTTATCAAAATTTATTAAATAAATCAATATAACTTTGTACTACTATCGCTTTAGAATACTTTTCCGATATAGTTAAAACCGCGTTTCTACTGATCTCATTAAGCAAATGCTCATCTTTATTCAGCATATTAATATAGTTACAGTATTGTTCAACATTTCCTTTTTCCATTAGAAAACCATTAACTTTATCTTTAACAACATCCGATATACCACTTACAGGATTTGTAACAATCACTAGACCACAAGCCATTGCTTCAAGTACAGAATTCGGTAATCCTTCTCCCCTTTCAGTGGGAAAGATGAAAATATCGGCAGATTTTAAATATTCATGAATTCTTTTAACATCTACTTTTCCAGTAAAAATCACGCCATTCTCAAGCTGATTTTCTTTAACATATTCCTTTATTTCTTTTTCACAAGAATATGCAAAATCCCCTCCTGAACCCACCAAAACAAGGAATAAATCGTCATTATTTTTTTGAATTTCATTCCAAACTTTCAATAAAAACGGCAAACCTTTTTCATAAACCAGCCTACCAGTATAAATTAAAATCTTTTTATTTATTGGAAAATTTAATTTGGCTTTTATTTTTTTCTTTTCCTCATCATGTACCTTACAAAATATATCTTGATCTACAGGATTTGGAATCTCGTAAATTTTCTCCACTCCAATTCCATATTTTTTAAATTCAGATGTTATTTCGGAAGATAGACTTATAAAAGCATTAGCTTTTTTTATTAATTTATTACGAAATCTTAGGAAAATTTTAAATAAGAAGAAATTTTTGCTAATACCTATTTGTTCTAATCCCCTATAAAAAAATTCGCCAGACATCTCACCAATATTTTCTGCCTTTAAAATACAATACTTTCGAAAAATCCTGCTTATCAATACACTACTTATTCCAAGTGTCCTGAAACCAGGGACAAAAATTAAGTTATACTTTCTAACATTTTTTAGCAAGTAATAAAAACTCGGAATTACCATTAACCATTTTTTTAAGCTCCCTGGACCCTTGGGTGCTATTCTTTCAATATGGGTCCCATCTATAACTTCAGATTTGGGTGAGTCAGAAACATTTCTACGTGTAATAACTAATACTTGAAAACCCCTATCTACCAAACCCTTATTTATTAATAAAGCTTCAGATTCCATACCGCCAATTACCGGATAATAGCTTTCAAGTAAAACACAAATTTTCTTTGAGAACTTTTTGGGCATAATTATTTCTCTTTTTGATTTTTAATTTACACTTATGGAAAATAAATCATTATTTATGATTTAATGAATGGAAAATTTTCATCGTTTCCGAAGCATTTTTTTCCCAGGTGAAATTTTTTACTTGCTCTAATCCTTTTTCAACCAAGCCTTGTTTAAATTGAGAATCACCAATAATTTTCGTAATTCCATCTCCCAGGCTATCTGCATCAAACGGATCAGCTAAAAAAGCAGAACCTCCAGTAATTTCAGGAATTGCACCTGTATTAGATGCAACTATTGGACAGCCGCACGCCATTGCTTCAAGTAAAGGAATGCCAAACTCTTCATATACCGAGGGAAAAATCAATAATTTTGCAAGGTTATAAATATAAGGTAAATCACTTTGCTCAACATATCCGGGAAAGATAACATCATTTTCGTAATCAGATCCGTTTATTTTGCACTCCTCTCTATATTTATCACTATCTTTTCCTACGGCAAGAAGCTTCAAATCTCCCTCAACACGGCTTTTGGTAAATGCTTTAAATATAGTACAGAAGTTTTTGCGAGGATCATACCTGCTTACAGTTACAATGAAATGATTGGGTAAATTATATTTTATTTTTATATCGTTTAACTTTTGTGTATCGTGAATCTGTTTAAATATTGGATTTAGGCCGTAATAAACCGTCCTTATCTTTTCCTTTGGAATATGCAAGATATTAATAAAATCATTTGTGGTTAAACTTGAATTAGAGATAAGTGCATCTGCTTTTCTACAATATAATGGCATAATTGTCTTTATATACATCAAATCAAACTTATTTTTATATATCTCAGGATGGACAAACCAGCTTGCTCCGTGTAAGACCATAACTGTTTTACAATTAGTGAAAAAAGGGACAGTAAATTTGGTATGAAATAGTATATCAATCTTAGATTGCCTGGCTGCAATTGGAATAGCTACTTGGTCCCAATAAAATTTGGAAGACGCTTTCACAAATTTTTCTTCAACATTTGAATAGTGGGAATATTTTCCCAAATGTTTTTCATTCTTATAAAATAGGACATATTCATTATCATCATTAAGCTTCAATAAACTCTCTACAATATTTTGAGTATAAACTCCAATACCAAATTTTTCATCCAAAGATCTTAACATAATCCCAATTTTCATTTTGAACTCCTTAAAGATATTTTTAAATATTATTTTCGTATCTGAATTTATGAATCAATTTAACTATTGATTGGAATACTGTAATTTCATCATAATAAAGATTTAATATATTCTTCAGTTTCCTCTAACGAATATTTTTCAAAAAATATTTTATACCAAATTTCTAAATTAAGAAGAATCCAGATTCTGAAATTATGATCTGTTTTACCGGAAAGGTGTTCATTTATTAATGTTGAGACATAATTTTCATCAAAAATACCAAGCTGAATAAACCTTGACTGTTTAAATAAATTCTGCAGAAAGATCCGGAGATCTGTACGCATCCAAATGGCAATCGGGAATCCGAACCCCTGCTTTTCCCTGTATATAAGTTCTTCAGGAAGATATTTTGATGCGGTTTTTCTTAAAATATACTTAAGATTTTTTCCCTTTAATTTTAAATCCCCTGGTATTGAAGCTGCATATTCTACAAGTTTATAATCAATTAGAGGTGAACGATCCTCGATCGAATGAGCCATTGACATACGATCTGCAATTGTCAACAAGTGCTCAGGCATTCTTGTCATCAAATCGGTGTATAACATTTTATCTACAAGTTCCTGGACATTTGAAGAATCAAAATGCTTAAGTATTTTTGAAAAAGAATTATTTTCTTCAACTTTATTCTGGTACTCTTTTTTAAATAGCATTTGTTTCGCTTCATGAGTGAACCTTAAAAAGCTCATACTTTGAGCATATCTGTCACCATCTTTATGCTGCGACATTGCATCGAGCCAGGAAATTTTCTGAGCAAGGCTTTTATATCCAAAAGATTCGGGAATACTTTTGATAAGCGCTTTAGACAACATACTGCGTAAAGGTTTAGGGATCATACAATAATAGTCGACAATCCGGTTTCCGGCATACCGATCATAACCGGCAAAATTCTCATCACCTCCATCCCCTCCCATCACAACCTTAACATGTTCACTGGCAAGCTGCGAGACAAGATATACGCCAACACCAAACGGATCGGAGGGTTCATCCATATGATAAATCATTTTAGGAATTAATTCTATAAGATTTGCTTTAACAACCCTGCTATATCCGTTTAATTTATATTTATCGACAACCATTTGTGCATAAGGCAATTCATTAAAATTATTTTCCTCAACGCCAATAGAAAAAGTTGAAAACGGTTCACCTGTAATTTTGGCAACCATCGCAGAAACAATACTTGAATCAATTCCGCCGCTAAGAAAAGTACCCACAGGAACGTCACTCAGGAGATGCATCTTCACGGTATCAAGAAGGACCGAATCTAATCCCTCAATAATTTCGCCTTCATTATCAGGAAGTTTTTTACTGAAATCTAATTCCCAGTATTTTTCAATTTTTATTTCATTATCTTTCAAGAACAGCCAGCTCGCAGCAGGCAGTTTATTAATATTTTTAAATAATGAGTATTGATCGGGGATAAACCTAAGTGATATATAGTGCCAGAGACCATCAATATCTATTTCAGGTTCAACAAAATTAGTGGCCATAATACCTTTGATCTCAGATGCAAAAACAAATAATCCGTCTCTTTTATAAAAGAATAATGGTTTTTGTCCAATATGATCACGACCTAAAAACAGGGCTTGATTTTTACTGTCCCAAACCGCAAAGGCAAACATCCCTCTTAAATACTTGATACAGTCTTTTCCAAAATCCTCATATAAATGGAGAATCACTTCCACATCAGTAGAAGTTTTAAAATGATGGCCGTTTTTTAAAAGCGACTCCCTTAAATCAGGGCTGTTATAAATTTCTCCATTACATATTAATTGCAAATCACCTGATTCATTAGATATAGGCTGATTACCGTTTGAAAGGTCAATGATGCTTAATCGTCTTTGACCTAAAGCAATATTATCGTCACGATAAAACCCTTCGTTATCGGGCCCGCGATGACTTAGAGATTTGGTTACATCACTTATGCAATTACGTTGTTCCTTATTTTGAGATAAAATCCCGGCAATTCCGCACATATAAATGCTCCGAATAATTTATGAAAAATTATCTATCTTGAATAATTCTGGCTGATATTATGAAAAGATTTAGCTTTATAAATATTTTGAAATCCGGGTTTTTATAATGTTTATTGACCTCTTGTTTTGAAAACTTTTGCAGGCACACCCTTACAAATTGATTTTTCAGGAATTGATTTCGAGACAACAGCACCTGCAGCAACTATACTGCCATTACCGATCTCAACCTCTCCAAGCACAGTAACATTAGCACCAAGCCAAATATCATCTCCTAACACGGTTTTTCCCATTTCTTTTAATCCCTGCTTCCAGATAGGGATATCTAACCGTTCAGTATTATAATTACCCCCACCAGTTATATAACACATCGGACCTATAAATACATCATTTCCTATTTCTACAGGACTGTTCATTACAGCTTGTATTATCATCTGAGCACCCAGACCTGTATTAGAACCAATTTTTACTGTTCCACCTTTACATGAGATCATAACATTATTGGAAAGAATAACATTATCCCCCAATTGGATTACATTCGTAGAATCTTCATTACGTGCATCTAAAATACAGCCATCACTAATCACTACTTTGTTACCCAAATGAATTCTATTCGGATGTCTGAGAATGATGTTTTCCCCGAAGAAAACACCTTTTCCGCAGGCAGCAAATAATCTTGACCAGAAAATCTTTCTTAACGCTAAACCTAAAGCTCCAGGAATTTTAGCTAACCACATACACCACTCGAAATAGATTGTCTTTATTAATGAGCGATTACCTACAACTACATCCTGGTACCTGGATAAAATTGAACCTTCTGAAGTTACCGCTTCATGACTTTTTTGTTTCATGTATGAAATATATAGATTTTTTATAAAAGATTAACTTTTCTAACATCATTAACTTCAATTTGGATAATTTTAAGTTTTAAGTTTCTTTTTAGCTTAGCTAAACATTTTTTATACCAAAATTTATTATATAAATTAGGGTTTTAAAATTTGTGATTTAAATCAATTTTCTATATTTTTTCGAAATAAAATATTTCTATTTCACATTCCTGGTTTCGCTTTTTGGAAGAATCTATTGCAGTAAAAACGAATTCGTTTTTCAGAAATAAAAAATTTTTTAAGCATTTATTAAAAATATCTTTTTCAATTGTTCTTTTTTATATAATTATAAAAGACGTTGATTTTAAAACGATAATCGATTCAATTAAATCTGCCAAATGGGAAATTCTGGTGGTCGCATTCGGTCTACATTTTGTAGGATTTTATGTTAGTGCCTTGAGATGGAGATTATTGTTAACTACTCAGGGAGTAAAGCCAAAGGTCTCTTACCTAATAAAATCCAACTTAATTGCTACATTCTTCAATCAATTCCTGCCATCTACCGTTGGTGGAGACACTGTCAGGGCTTACGATTCCTGGCGTTTAGGAAAGAAAAAAGCTGATGCTGTATCAGTTATTTTTATAGATAGATTTTTAGGAATTCTTGTTTTGCTTCTATTTGCTTCAATTACAGTCTTTTTTGCCGAGCCCATAACATCAAAAGTGCCATTTCTTCATTACTGGGTAATGGGTTCCGGATTACTGGCTTTATTTGCAATATTGTTTGTATTCTTTCCTAATAAAAAAATTTTTGAACCATTTAACAAAATACCAATTCCCATAGTTAGAAAAATCAATCAAAAAATCTTAAAATTAGCTGATTCACTGTGGCAATTCAGAAATCATAAAAAAGTACTTATTAATGCTTTTCTCCTTTCTATACTCTTACAGGCAAATGTTGTTTTTTATTACTTTCTAATCTCCCATTCATTAATTTTCGGCATTTCTTTTATCTACTTTTTCCTTATGGTTCCTATCTCAATCTTTATAATGATGCTGCCTATTTCTATAAATGGTATCGGACTTAGAGAAAATATTTTTTTTATATTCCTCTCCAATTTTTCAATACATGCCTCCGAAGCAGTTGCTTTTGCATGGATTGAATTTTTATTTATTATAATACTTGGATTAATAGGCGGATTAGTTTACGCGTTTCGTAAATAACTATATCTACAGCTTCATCATAGAAGAAAATATTATTTATTAAATTTGTTCTATTTGAGTAAGGGATAAATCCCTAATATTTCTTTTTAAACTTGTTAATTATTTGCCCGTTAAGTGAAATCCTGTTTTTACCGGGCAGAGAGAAAATAAAATAATCATTAATTCTATTGATAAAGAAAGGATCATCTCCAACGAAATTTGTGGATTTTCTGTTTTTAATCCCCCAATAGATACATTCATAACCTGATTGTTTAGCCAATTGCACAGTTAACTGATTCCCAAAATACCAGGGTAAACATAAATGGGCAACATTTTTTTTAAGAATTTCTTCCACTGTTTTTCTTGATTCCGACAAATCTTTTTTAATTTCTTTAATTCTATCATCATAACTTTGAAAATATCCCCGGCCATATCTTTCTTTTAGTTTTAAATAATATGATTTTAATTCGTTTCTCCATTCAGGACTATCAAAGAAAGAAGTTCCGCCATGCAATTGAACATATTCAATACATGATTCATTAATTTTTTCATCCGGGATATATCTTGTTTTTGAAATAAGATGTGAATTCCATTTATATACGGGAGAACCAAATTCTATTTTAGGAATGGAAAACCGATCCTCTTTAAAATATCCAAGCGGATTTAAAGTACTGTCAAGTAATGACGGTGTAAAATCAGGATTAATAAAATCAATTAATTTATCATCTGTAAAAACAGAAGCATGGAACATTGAATGGGACTGAAAATCAACGATCCCGCTATTATGCATTTCCTTGATCTCATTCCAGTTTGACAGAGGTATTTCACATTCAATATTTTCAATTTCTTCAACACTTGTTTTTCCGGACCATGCGTCCTCCAAAGTAGCAGATTTAATCTCATCGTCTTTTATTATCGAAGGAACAATAAAACTAATTGCTGTGAACTTGTATTTTTTTAATAACGGATATGCAGTTGTCCAAAGGTTTTTTCTTCCATCATCAAAAGTTAAAACCACACTGTTGCGAATTCCCTTTTTCTTACCGGATATTATTTCCATTAAAGATTCGGAATTAAGTGTCTTGTAATTATTTTCCGCCAGGTATTTAAGCTGGTCCTCGAATAATTCCGGCTTTACAGAGTGAAAGCTGAAAACAGGGATATTATTGTCAGGTAAATAATCTGAATTTCTATATACAAAGTAAGGAAGTGAAAAAAATAAGAGGGAAAGTCCTTCATCCTTATTTTTTCGAATAATATCCGAAAGTCGTCTATTTAAATTTGAGCTTAACAAGTTTTAAATACCTTTATAATTAACCCAATAGCCCTAATTAATAAAATCTTATTTGAAAATCCCTTAATTAAAAGAGATTTATCAAATAAGATTAAACATAGAATTTTTTAAATTTTAGTTCTATTTGGGAGTATGAGTTAAAGTAAGTTTGGGAAGATCCTTTGCATTTTCACTGAAATATCCCATTTTTTCATACCATTCAGCAGTATTTCTGAGCCCTTCATCGATACCTACTTTAGGTATATACCCTAATTCACGTTTTGCTTTGTCAATGCTGAAAGCTCTTACCTGCCTGAACCAATCTACACGTCTTGGAAAAATTGGTGGAGCTATCCCAAAAGGTTTACATACTTTTTCAACAACATGCCCTGCAACAACCAAAGGCAGAATAGGATAAAACTTAATTTTTACTTCTCTGTTCATAGCTTTCCCTACCCGTTTTACCAACTCCTTGATCGGGAGATATTCTTCATCAGCGATTATGTAGGTTTGGCCATTTCCCTTTTCCAAATCCATACTTAAAATAAATGCATCAACAAGATTATCAATGTAGACCGGATGATAAAATGTTTCTCCTTTTCCAAACATGGGAAACGATCCATTTTTTACTCTTTTAAAGATCATATAAAAACGTTCAGGATCACCCGGGCCGTAAATAGCAGTAGGTCGAATGATTGTAACTTTCATACCTCCTTTCATGAATTCCTGGGCAACCAATTCCCCTTCATATTTAGTCTGCTGATAATAATCTTCAGGAGCTATTGGTGAATTTTCATTTCCGGGAGGATTAGAGATATGTCCATGTACACCTTGTGTACTACAATAAACTACTTTTTTAACACTATGTTTTTTTGCTGCATCAAATACATTTCTAGTCCCGTTAACATTAACATTATAATAATGTTCACTGGGTACGTCCAATTCCCTGAAAGCTGCAGCAACATGAAAAACAAAATCAACATTTTCCGTTATTTTATCTACCAGATCCTTATCAGTTATACTTCCAATAATTACATCAACTCCTGCATCTTTTAGCTGCTGAACTCTAATCCCTTCTTTATAGTCGAGGGTTTTAACTGAATGGCCAAGATTAACTAGGCGCAAGACTAATGCACTCCCGGTAAATCCTGTTCCGCCAGTAACTAATACTTTCATTTTTTTTCCTATTTTATGTTAATAAAAATTCAAATGATATTTTAACTCAGGCAACTTTATTAAGTTTACGGTTATTTTTTTTCAACCAGTTATATGCATTGTTTAATCTTTCTTTGTGGGCTTTATAAGTATGATTTTTTTCTACGAATTCCTGCCCGTTTTCCCCATATTTTTTTCTCAATTCTTTACTTTCAGAAAGATCAACTATGGCTTTTGAAAATCCTTCTGCATTAGCAGGAGCTAGATATGCTTCTTTGTCAGTTAATATCTGATTATGAGTATATAAATCCGTAGCAATCACCGGCTTTCCGGAATGAAGATAAGGAAATATTTTCATTGGAGTATTCACGCCCCGAATTCGCGGGCATGCAATTATATCTGCTTCTGCAAGATATTCATCTAATTGATTAAAGGGTCTTGGACCAAGAAAATGAACACGATTCTCAATTTTTAACTTTGAAGATTTTTCTTTGTAGGATTTAATATCTTGCTGATTTCCGCCAATTATAACAAGATCAATTTTATCAGTTTTCTTACAAGCCTCACTAAAACTTTTAAGAAGCAAATCAATCCCCTGATATGATTCAAGATTTCCTATATACATTAAGATATCATTATTGATATTTAGATCTTTTTTCAAAAAGCCTTTGCTGGAAGCACCTGGATTTTTAAGCTGCGAAATATCGTGTATTGTAAATGTCTTTTGTGAACCCTGCTTTTCACATAATTCAGCCAGAGCATTACATACCGGAAGGTTTATTTCAGCATGTACAATTGCCATTTTTTCCAAATAATTAAAAACAGGTGCCAAAAAACGAAGAAAAGGTTTTTTTTCAACAATCTGCTGCGCAATAGATGAATCTAAATCATAAATATAAGGAATCCGGAATAAGGATTTAAATAACATTGCAAAAAATACCGCTTCTTCACCTGCATGAACATAATCATAACGATTTTTTATAACCATCTTCCAGGCGCTGATGAACATAAAGAAGTCGGCAACTAATTTTTTAAAGGAAAAACCCGGCCGAATATTTCTGAAATATTTCAGGTTAGGAATTCTAAAAATGTTTAGTCCCGGAAGTTCAATATCTGTTCCTTCATTATAAACCAAAAGATCTACTTTGGTATCAGCTCTTTCTGATAATACTCTCAATACAAGATAAACATCAATTGGTGTACCCCTTTCCTGATAAAAAGGATGAGGAGCAAGCAACAATATTTTCATTTAGTTACCAAATTTTTATTAAACAACGAATTTTTACTGAGTAAACGAAAATAACTTTCAATTCTTTTAATTTCATGAATCCTTTCAGTTTCATTCCAGCCTAATTCATCAGATGCAACCTTCGAAATAAAATTAATTTCCAGATTATCGGGTAAGCCTGAACTTCCTATGTTTGTTCTTCTGAAAATTATATCATCGAGATGAAGAGCCATCTCCTCTTTAATAGCAAAAATAACCTGGGATTTAATTATTTCATAATTGATTTTTTTACTATAATCAAATTCAGAAGTTATGGTCGAATTTTCTAAAATATTATAGATTTCACTCCCATAATTATTTACTAAATTTTCTAATTTTTGCTCTGAGATTTTATCACCGTATTTTTTATATACTTTACTTCTAAATTCTTCCAAATTTTCAATTTCGCCTCCAATTAATTTCGGTTGTAATTCTAAGGATGATTTTTTAAAATCAGAGTAAATACTATTTAGTAAGTTATCTGCCACATTTACAGCGGTAGTATATTTTACACCTATAAGTTTATAAAAATTTTTTATCCCTAAATCTGCTCCATTAATTAATTTGAAATGATTAAGAGTTGAACTTGGATCCTGAAGATTATTGGCTGCAGGTACAAATCCAGTGTGTACAAATTTTATATCTTTATAAGTCAAACCTGCAGCAGGATAAGTCTCATTAAAATTTTCTAAAAATTTTTCAACATGTAATTTTTTAAATTCAAAACTTTTCATATCTGGTACAGGATACCAATCAGTACCGAGAATTGACTTATCATTCCAGGGAGCTATAAAGTAAAGTCTTTTATTAAATCTATTATCAATTCCTGCAGCAAAATTATGCGGAAATATTTTATCAACAACAATATTTAATCCGGCAACATATTTTTGTTTTGGGATATTTAGATTTGTATAGAAACCATTTTCATCAGGTCCGGTACAAGCAACAACTTTTTTAGCTTTAACTGAGAAATGATTTTGGCTCTGCAGATCTAAAACATTGACACTTTTAATAATATTATTTTCTACAATTAACTTTTCAGCCTTCAAATAATTTGCAGCATTGCTGCCAAGTTTAACAGCGGATTTAACTAGAGACAGGATTAATCTTTCAGTATTGTTACAAAAAGCATCATACCATAAAACTCCTGCAGTTAAATCATTTTGCTCCAAACCTGGTAAAATATCATTAATCTTTTTTTTGCTTAATATTTTACCATTCGGTATATGTTTTGATTTGTCCTGAATATTATTTCGATCAGCAGAAAGAAAATCATATAATTTAATAGCGACAGATAATGCCTCTTTACCTTTTAATTTGTGCCCGTATAAAGGCATAACACAGGGCAGAGGTGACACAAGGTGAGGAGCAAGCCACATCAATCTTTTTCTTTCATTAACAGATTGTCTTATTCTTAAAATATCAAGATTTTGTAAATACCTTAATCCTCCATGGATAATCTTTTGACTATTTGAAGAAGTACCACTTGCAAAATCATTTTGTTCAATTAAAGCAGCAGAATAACCGGAAGTAGCGGCTCTCCAAAAAAGCGATGCGCCGTATATACCTCCGCCTATAATTAAAATATCGAAATTATTTTCAGATAATATTTTCAAATCTCTTTTCAAAATAATTTCCTAAACTGCATTGCAAATTGATTTTTGATAAAATTAAATGGATTCTCAAGAGTACCGAAATTTTTCGGAGATTTTTTTAAGTTTAATAATATATTATTTATATTTTCAGCAGGATTATCTAGATTAAGCTCCTCCTGAAAATAAAATCCAAATTTTCCAACTTTTTCTTCTTGATAATTAAGCGGCAAAGGATCGGAACCTCTAAGAATCACTATTCCTTTGTTAGCCGCAATTCTAAATAATCCCGGTGTTGCCCAAAATACGGGTCTTCCACTATTATCGCCAAAAAAATATTTTAAATCTCCATTATTTTCCAGAAAATTTTCAACTATCTCTTTTCTTTTGCCAATCCATTTACCAACCCCCCATGGAATAATAGGAAGCGCTCCAAGAGAATTTATTTTTTCAACAGATTTTTTTAGAGTATATCCATAATCAAGATTTTTTGTTCTTCCTAAAGCCAGTACTTCCAGATTTTCAGAAGTAATAATTTGCTTTCCTGAGATAATAATTAAGTGATTATCATCCTGAGTTTTATAAACTATTGAACTATTTTCTTTATTTTTTACCTTTATTAAGTTTAATCCATTCAATTCATTTTCAAAAATATTTTTTTCTAATTTGGAAAAATAATCCTCATTCTTAGTTTCAGTTAAAAACAAAACTCCTTTAAAACATTTATGGCCTAATTTTTTACTTTCTTTTCCAAAGTTTTTCAATGCACAATAAAAAAACCTCTTTATATCGAATTTATCATAAATATGTACATGTGAATCAATTAAAATTAAAGAAGACGTCATCTTTTTATTGTTTATTAAAATTAAATAATTATTACTTTTAAAGCTCCGCTACTTAACTCACATTTTTAAGTTTAATCAACCATTATCTGAGAAATAATGACAAAAATATACTATAAAATGGCTCAAAACAATACAACTTGTTGCTTCAGCATAAAATTTGAATATACAGGACTTAAATTAATGTGCTTTTTTAACTTCTTTCAAAATCCAAAGCGGGAAAATAAAAAGTACTACAAGTAAAGTAATAATTCCGAATAAAACTAAAATAATTGTTGAAGAAAAATACTGAAACATGTAAGAAAGGTATATTTTTAAGCTTGTTATCACGTTATTAAACTTGTAATTTTAATTTGATATAGCTTTAATTAAAATCTTCCCTGCAAGCTCAACAATAATGCCATTCCAAAAATTTTAATTACATTGTAGAATCAAAATAATTCTATATTTCTTATGCACCGGATTAATACAATCAATTCCAATTTTGCTGAAGGAATAAATTTAAAAGGTCGCATTTGTGTTAGAAATACTTCATCAATATAATAAGAATAAAATCTTTTTTGATTATTTTTTTTCAAATTTATTATTTTATAACTCCCCCACCCAGACATAAATCATCCTTATAAAACACAGCAAATTGACCAGCCGCTATTCCTTTATCCTTTTTATTTAACTTTACATTCAGCAGATTTTCATTTTCGAATTCTATTCTGCAGTCATAATAAAATTTTCCATGTCTAATTTTAACTTTAAGTTCTTTATCTTCGGGTTTGGATTCCAGTATCCAATTTAAATTTGTTACAAAAATACTATCTCTTTCCCTTCTGGATTTATTTTCTTTTGAAATATAGACCAGATTTTCCTTTACATTTTTTTCAACAACATACCATGGTCCTCCTGAAAGCCCCAGCCCGGATCTTTGTCCTATTGTATAATAATAGTATCCATTATGCTCACCTAATTTTTTCTTTGTGTCAAAATCAACAATATCTCCTTTTATTTCGCCAAGATGATGCTTTATAAAATCATTAAATTTTATTTGTCCCAGGAAACAGATTCCCTGACTGTCTTTTCTATTTTTATTCGGTAAGTTAAATTTCTCAGCTAAATCTCTTACCTGGGATTTCATGAAATCGCCTAACGGAAATACGGCTCTTGCCAATTGATTTTGATTTAAATAGGACAAAAAATATGTTTGATCTTTAACGGGATCAGGTGAAATCTTCAATGCATACTTATCTTTAAACTTTTCTACTTTTGCATAATGCCCGCTTGCTACCTTTTCAAAAGAAGTATCGATTTTATTGTAGAATTGTCCGAATTTTATTAAACTGTTACAAAATATATCGGGATTAGGAGTTCTTCCTTCCTTTATTTCGGAAATAGTATATGTTACTACCGATTCCCAATATTCAGTCTGCAGTGAAAGAATTTCCAATGGAACAATTTCTTTTTTACATACATCTCTTACATAATTAAGATCTTCTTCCCACGGACATTCACCTAAAAACGAAAATTCGTCCTGAAGCCATATTTTTAGGTAAAAAGCTGTAACATCATGTCCTGCATCCTTCAGCAACTTTAATGCAACAGAACTATCTACACCGCCTGATAATAAAACTGCAATTTTCATAGTATAAATTTGTTTATTCTTTAATATTAAAATAATGAAATTGCAAATGAAGTTTTGGTCAAATTTTTTCAGGTAGGTTATTAAAAAAGTAATTGTTTTTCAGTTTGTAGAAATTGATTCATTTTGCTTTTCTGGCTTTGGGAACTATGTTTTTAATAACTTCATCATACACAGATTTGTTAACTTTACTTAACAAAAGAGTTCCAAGCAGTTTCGAGTATTTAATTTTATTAAAGTAACCGATGTAAATATTATTCTTTCCGTCATATACCTTTAATATTCCATGGAGCTTACCTTCAAAAATACCGCCTTTCAATTTATCAATATTATTGAAATCAATTACAACTTCCTTGTTGGAAAACAGGAATTCACTGCAAATTAATTTTTCATTATCTTCAACTATTTTATATGGAATGATTTTATAAAGAGTTAAATAAAGTTTGTTGAGAAAAAATATTAATAAAGAAGATATTATTAATGGAATCAGTAAAACGGGATGTTCATCAACATAAATAGCTGAAGGAATTAAATAAATAATTAATAATAAAGTAAGAGGTATGTTCCCAAAACGTATAATGATTTTATAAAATATCGGATAGGTAAAAACTTTCATATTTAAAATATAATAATATAACATTTTTCAATATCAAAAAGGTATCGGTTGTTGAATTTTATCATTCTCCCAATTTTGAAACGCAATTTTATTAATTATAAATAAATCTTACAGCAGATTACTTGCAAGTTCTGCCAGTTCAGATCTTTCACCCTTTTCCAGGTTAATATGTGAATATAATTTCTGACCTTTAAAGTGATCGATTAAATATGATAAACCATTTGATTGAGAATCAAGATATGGATGATCAATCTGGTATATATCCCCGGTAAAAACAATTTTTGAGCCTTCACCTACTCTGGTAATAATTGTTTTAATTTCATGCGGAGTTAAGTTTTGTGCTTCATCAACTACGAAAAATATTCTCTGAAGGCTTCTTCCTCGGATATAAGATAAAGGTTCAATAACAAGCTTTTCATCTTTTACCATATTTGTTATTAACTGGTACTGCTTATCTGTTTCGGAAAATTGATCCTGGATTACTCTTAAATTATCCCAAAGAGGCTGCATATAAGGTTCAATTTTGCTTTGTACATCTCCGGGAAGAAAGCCAATATCTTTATTGCTTAGCGGGACAATTGGCCGAGCGACAAATATTTGACGGTAGCTTTTTCTTATATTCAAAGCACCTGCAAGAGCCAAAAGAGTTTTCCCGGTGCCTGCTTTTCCTGTAAGTGTAACCAACGGTATTTCTAAATTTGTTAAAGAATCAACGGCAAATGTCTGTTCTGCATTCCTTGGTTTTATACCGTAAATAACATTCTTGTCTACTTTTCTAAATAACTCCTTATTCTGATCTAAATATGCCAGTACGGACCTGTTCGGATTTCGAAAAATATAATATTTGTTTGGTATAACTTCTCCCTTCAAGTGAGATAAAATTTCTTCTGCGGGCACTTCAAACGGAATTTGAAAGAATTTAATAATAAGATCATCATCAAAATCTTCTATGATTTCTTTTCCGCTATATAGTTCTTCAACATTGCCTATTCTATCTGTAGTATAATCTTCGGACAGGATCCCCAAAGCTTTCGCCTTCATTCTGAGATTAACATCTTTTGTAACCAGGATGATCGAATTATCATTGCTTTTTCTATTCTGTTCATGGGCAATAGATAATATTCTATGATCAGGGGTATCTTCCTTAAAGATTTCTTTTATTTCATTACTTAGACCTCTTGAAATAGCAATTTTAACTTTTCCTTTCCCTTTACCCATGGATACACCGCCGTTAAATATAGCTGTCCCGGTAAGCGAATCCAGAGTACGGGCAAATTCTCTTGCATTCAGATTAATTACCTGGCTGCCTCTTTTAAAATGGTCAAGTTCTTCAATTACCGGTAATGGTATAAGAACATCATTCTCTTTAAAATTGTGTATTGAACTTGCATCATGTAAGATCACATTTGTATCAAGAATAAATGTTTTTGGGCCCCTGGAATTTTTTTTGGTTTTCATACTTTTTGATTAAATAAAATGAGAGGAAATTTGTGATTGCGGAATAAAAAGAATAAAAAATAAATAATCTGCATAATTATAAACTGAAAACAATATTTCTACATATCTATATATATCATTTCAATTTAAAATAAAAGTCATTTTACATCAATTTTTTGTTAACATAAACAGGAAATTAAAATTCTTTATAAAATTTAATTTACTAGTGACTAACTTAATATCAAATCATTTTTTTTATTTTTATTCGTTGTATGTAAAACGTGATTACACTATATTAGAAAATTAAAATTCGGAAAGCAGTTGATCGGCAAAGAGAAAATTTTCAAAAAAATTATACCGGGAATTTTAAAGAGACTATAATTATAGCCACTCAATGAGTGGCTATTTTTTTGAAAAACAGAAAAAAGGATAAAAATGTTTGGTGAGAAAAAAACCGGAAAACTAATCCTCGAAGATGGAACTGAATATATAGGAAATATATTCGGGTATCCTAAAAATACAAACGGAGAAGTTGTGTTTAATACAGGTATGGTTGGATATCCCGAAACAATGACGGATCCATCTTACAGAGGACAAATTTTAGTTTGTACTTATCCATTGATAGGTAATTATGGAGTTCCTGATTATGAAAAAGAAGATGATCTTTATAAATATTTTGAATCAAATGAAATACACTGCAGAGCTCTGATAATCTCCGATTATTCTTTTGAGTATTCACACTGGAACGGGAAAAAATCTTTATCCGGCTGGATGAATGAACAAAAGATTCCCGGAATTTATGGAATTGATACCCGAATGCTTACACGAAGATTAAGAGAAAAAGGAACGATGCTTGGGAAATTAATTGTTGACGAGAATGAAGAAATAGATTTTCAGGATATAAATAAGCTGGATCTTGTTGGTGAAGTTAGTGTAAAGGAACCGGTAGAATATAACCGCAACGGGAAAAAAATTATCCTGGTAGATTGCGGAACAAAAAATAATATTATTAAAGCATTTCTGGGAAGAAATATTTCCGTGCTAAGAGTTCCTTATGATTATGATTTTTCAAAAGAAAAGGTTGACGGTATTGTTATTTCTAATGGTCCGGGGGATCCTAAAATATGCAAAACCACTATAGAAAATACTAAACGTGTTATGGAAAAGCATATTCCCATCTTGGGTATATGTCTAGGATGTCAGATCCTTGCTTTAGCTTCAGGAGCGAATACTTACAAATTAAAATACGGGCATCGAAGTCATAATCAACCGGCAAATGAAACCGGAACTAAAAGATGCTATATAACTTCTCAAAACCATGGTTATGCGATAGATGGTGATACTTTACCGGAAGACTGGCGCGAGTGGTTTACAAATGATAATGACGGTACAAACGAAGGTCTTATACATATTGCAAAACCTTTTTTCGGTGCACAATTTCACCCGGAAGCCTCTCCCGGTCCGGATGACAGTGAATTTATTTTTGACATGTTTGTGAGGGCTGTAAATGATTAAAAAAGGAAAAGCAAAAAAAGTTTTAATTCTTGGATCAGGAGCACTCCAGATAGGGCAAGCCGGCGAATTCGATTATTCGGGCAGCCAGGCAATTAAGGCATTAAAAGAAGATGGAATAACTTCTGTTTTGGTAAATCCGAATATTGCAACTATTCAAACATCTGAGAATTTTGCAGACAAAGTTTATTTTTTGCCCATTAAGGTTGAGTTTGTAGAAAAAATTATCAAGAAAGAATTACCAGATAGTATCCTGCTTCAATTTGGAGGACAAACTGCTCTTAATGTTGGTGTTGAACTATATGAAAAAGGGATACTTCATAAATACAATATTAAAGTTCTGGGAACTCCTGTTGAAGCAATACAGGATACTGAGGATAGATTAAGGTTTGCAAACAAAGTAACTGAAATAGGGCTAAAGGTTGCTACAAGCAAAACAGCAAAAAATGTTGAAGAAGCAGCTGCAGCAGCGGAAGAAATAGGCTACCCTGTAATGGTAAGAATTGCTTATGCCCTTGGCGGATTAGGTTCCGGTATTGTTAATAATAAAACCGAACTTCTGGATAAAGCAAGAAGAGCATTTTCCTTCACAAACCAGATTTTAATTGAAGAATCTTTGCGCGGATGGAAAGAAATTGAATATGAAATTATACGGGATAGATATAATAATTGCATTACCATTTGCTCGATGGAAAATATCGATCCGATGGGTATTCATACCGGCGACAGCGTTGTTATTGCACCTGTACAAACTCTGTCAGCCCGCGAAAATTTTAAGCTCCGCTCAATAGGAATAAAATTGATACGCCACCTTGGTGTAGTCGGTGAATGCAATATTCAGTATGCACTTGATCCTAATTCGGATGATTATAGAATAATCGAAGTTAATGCAAGATTAAGCAGAAGCTCAGCCCTTGCATCAAAAGCTACAGGTTATCCGCTGGCGTTTATTGCCACAAAGCTTGCGCTTGGTTATGCTTTGAATGAAGTTGAAAATATAATTACTCGGGAGACTTCAGCATGCTTTGAACCTGCACTCGATTATGTAGCATTAAAATTCCCCCGGTGGGATTTGCAAAAATTCCAGCAGGTTAGTACTCAACTCGGCTCGGAAATGAAATCTGTCGGCGAAGTTATGTCGCTGGGGAGATCATTTGAAGAGGTATTGCAAAAAGCTATCAGGATGCTCGATGTCGGCATGCTCGGTTTTATAGGAAATGAACTCAATTTTCAGGATCTCGATAAGGAATTGTCTGAACCTACCGATAAAAGAATATTTGCTATCGCCTTGGCGCTGCAATGCGGATATTCTGTTGATAAGATATTTGAATTAACGAAGATAACTAAATGGTTTCTTTATAAAATGAAAAATATTATTGAAACAGAAAAGAAGCTTAAAGGCCTAATGCTTTATGATGTTACAAAAGAACTTATGAAAGAAGCCAAAATGAACGGGTTCTCTGATCTTCAAATTAGCCGTTTAACCGGATCTTCCGAGCTTGGAGTAAGGGAATACAGGAAAGAATTGAATATTGTTCCTGTCGTAAAGCAGATTGATACTTTGGCTGCGGAATATCCTGCACAAACCAATTATCTTTATTTAACTTATCATGGAAATGAAGATGATATCCCGGTCGGTGAAAAAAATCAGATTGTTGTTCTGGGAGGCGGAGCGTATAGAATTGGTTCATCTGTTGAATTTGACTGGTGCTGTGTAAATGCGGTAATGGCACTGAATAAAATTGATAAAAAGACTATAATGATAAATTGTAACCCGGAAACTGTAAGTACGGATTATGATATCTGTGATAAACTTTATTTCGAACAGTTAACTTTTGAACGGGTTCTTGATATATATGATAAAGAAAATCCCGAAGGAGTAATTATCTCGATGGGTGGCCAGGTTCCCAACAATCTGGCTATGAAGCTTCACAACGCAGGATTAAAAATTCTGGGAACGTCTGCTGTTCAAATAGATAATGCTGAAAACAGGCATAAATTTTCACAAATCCTGGATAAAATAGGGGTTGATCAGCCGGAATGGAAAGAATTAAGAAGCCTTGATGAGGCAAAAGAATTTGCAAACAAAGTTCAATACCCTGTTTTAATACGACCAAGTTATGTGCTGAGCGGTGCTGCAATGAGCATTGTTCTTACCGATGACGAGCTGGAAATTTATTTACAAAAAGCAACTAATATAAATCGAGAACACCCGGTAGTAATCAGTAAATTTATTACCGATGCAAGAGAGATTGAAGTTGATGCAGTAGCAAATGAAGGAAATTTATTTTGTTATGCAATAGCAGAACATGTTGAAAATGCAGGTGTTCATTCTGGTGATGCAACTATCGTTCTTCCTCCTCAAAGAACTTACCTTGAAACGATGAGAAGAGTTAAGATGATTACAAAACAAATAGCAAAAGAACTTGAAATTACCGGCCCTTTTAATATTCAGTTCATAGCAAAAGATAATGATGTAAAAGTTATTGAATGCAATTTAAGAGCTTCAAGAAGTTTCCCATTCGTTTCCAAAACATTGAAAATTAATTTTATTGAAATCGCGACGAAGCTGATGCTTGGAGAAAAAGTTCCGAAGATTGATAAGTCTTCTTTTGATCTTGATTATGTGGGTGTTAAAGCTTCTCAATTTTCTTTTACAAGATTAAGAGGCTCGGATCCTGTAACAGGTGTAGAAATGTCGTCAACAGGGGAGGTAGCTTGTCTCGGTGATGATTTTAATGAAGCTTTCCTCAAAAGTCTTCTCTCTACAGGCCATAGAATACCACAGAAGGGAGTTATGCTTTCAACCGGAACTTTAAAGCAAAAAGCGGAAATTCTGGATGAGATAAATATCCTTAAAAATATGGGACTGAAATTTTTTGGTACAAAAGGGACTGCTGATTTCTATAAAGATAACGGAATTGATGTCGAAGAGCTTCACCGTCCTTTCGATAATATTGAACCAAGCATTCTAACTTATATGAATGACGGAAAAATTGATCTGGTAATCAATATTCCGAAGACAACCGAAAAAGTTGAACTCGATAGTGATTATATCGTAAGAAGAAAAGCAATCGACTTAAACATACCGCTGCTAACAAATACACAATTTGCCAAACGTTTTATTAAGTCAATAAATATATATTCCACTTCCGAACTGGAAGTTAAAAGCTGGGATGAATATAATTGAAATTATCATTTTCTGAATTAAAAAATTTATTTAAAGATAAATTAATTAAATACAATTTCACCAATGATAATGCAGAAATCCTTTCTGAAATTTTCACCGATAATACTTTTTCAGGTGTGGAATCACATGGTATAAATCGATTCCCGGGATTTATTCAATGTGTAGTTAATGGTTCTGTAAAAGTAGATGAAAGTCCTGCAAAAATTAATTCTTTCGGTGCATTTGAAAGATGGAATGGTAATTATGGTGCCGGACCTCTTAATGCACTCCTAATGACTGATAGAGGAATTGAACTTGCTAAACAGTACGGCATAGGATGTGTAGCGATTCAAAATTCAAATCACTGGATGAGACCGGGATATTTCGGCTGGTATGCAGCAGATAAAGGTTTTATTTTAATTTGCTGGACTAATACAATTCCAAATCTTCCGCCATGGGGAGCAAAGGAAGCTACAATCGGAAATAATCCATTAGTTATCGGAATTCCTAAAAAAGGCGGAAATATTGTAATAGATATGGCAATGTCTCAGTTTTCATACGGCACAATGCTGAATTTTGATAGAGAAAATAAAAAATTGCCGTTCCCGGGCGGATTTGACAGCAATGGAAAATTAACCGATAATCCGGGAGAAGTTATAAGTTCACAAAGACCTTTGCCGATAGGTTATTGGAAAGGTGCAAGCTTATCTTTAATGTTGGATATTTTAGCTTCCCTATTATCAGGCGGGCGTGCCACAAAAGATCTTTCCGAATCAGAAGGTGAAATGGGACCTTCACAAATATTTATTGTTATAAATCCGACATTATTTTCTAATGAATCGGAAAATAATAATCTGATTAATGAAATATTATCATATTTTAAATCAGCCGAGACTATAGATGAGAATACAAAAATTTATTTTCCGGGTGAAATAGCTTTAAGCAAAAAGAAGAAAAATATTAAGGAAGGTATTAATCCGGATGATAAGATTTTGCAAAAGGTCAGGGAATTATAATTATTTCATTCCGTTTCGCCAATCTCAGTTTTGTTTTTACCCATAATAAATGCAAGAGGATTGGGTGTTTTCCTGATAATATTTTCCAATTTCTCTCTCGGTGTTTTTAGCAATTTTCTGTTTACTAAACTCAGAATATCTGAAGTTAAAAAACGGGTTGTTGTTATAATAAATTTTGATGAAGGGTAAAGATCACGATCAGATTCTATATAAACATACTTGCAATAGTTTTCAGTAATTAAAGAAATGCGTGTCAGGAGTGCAGCATTAACATATCCGTCTGCTAAAGAGCTTAAAATTTTGCTGGCAAAAGGGATGCTCTTCATACTTTCTGTGCTTAATTTTGAAAATATCTCATCGGCAGCATATTCAACACCTTCCGAACCACCGATTGCTATTGAATAATAAACTTTTTTGGCAATTGTAAACAAGTCCCTGTTGGTTACTCTTCCCTGGTATAATATAAATATCTCCTTAACAAGGTTTACACTTGATGACAAAATTAATATTGCATCAATAAATCCATTTTGTGAAATACTCGTGCTGTAAAAAAGTCTCGACACATATTTTTTTCTAATTCTGTCGCTTTCCTTTTCCAGGATTGAAATAATTTTGTTATGACTTTCTTCATCATAATTAATAATACCAAAATTAAAACCGGATTTTATTAAAAACCTATTTTTTTTAAAATTATTTATTCTTTTCTCAAAAAGAGCCGGAACTTCACTTTTGTTTTTAACCGGAGCATAATTTTTCGGCATTCTGAAAATCTGGTAGATTGGAATAAATGCAAAATATACAAGGAATGCCGCTAAAAGAATTACCACAGCATATGCAAAATATGGATGTATAGATTTTGCCAGGTTATATAATTCTACAAATTCTTTAAGAATTAAATAGAGAAGAAATAATGAAAAAAAGAAAATTATTTTTTTAATGATTTTCATGCTAAGGCAATATATGAAAATTTATTCTACCTTGTTCAATTCTTCTACTACATTTTTTGATTTTCAACCGGACAGTATTTCCTTTTTAAAATCAGAATTTAGAATTAATTGGATCTTTAAACGTTTAATTCAATTATTTCTGCTGAAATGCTATCTTCAATTATATTAATTTGTGCTATTGAAATTGGCAGACTGAATCTTCTTTTCCCGGCACTTCCGGGATTTAAATATAAAATTCCATTTATCTTTTTAATAAGCGGTTTATGTGAATGCCCGCTTATTATAATATCATATTTTTTTTCGATGCCAATATCGGCATCTTTAATATTGTGTATAATAAAAATCTTCTTATAAAGGATTTCAAGTTCTAAAGTCTCAGGAAATTCATCTGCCCAATTTTCCTTATCAACATTACCGCGAATAGCATAAACCGGAGCTATCCTTCTCAAACTGCTGACTATTTCAAAATTTCCGATATCACCTGCATGAATAATAATATCGCTCCCTCCAAGGTATTTTTCTGTTTCCGGGCGAAGCAATCCATGTGTATCTGAAATAACTCCTATTTTTATTATCATTTTTTTTTCAAAATTCATTTCTCTCAAAAAAGAAACATAAATATTTAATTCTTGATATTGAAAACAAGAATCAGCTAACATGTAAAATTTAACAGATTCTTAAGAATTATAAATGGCAATAAATTTGATATTTATAAATATAAAATTAGGATCGAAATTGGAACAGGTTGAATATTCTGAAATACCTTTATATCCGATTAGCAGTGCGGCTAAGATTTTAGGGATTTCTGTACATACGCTAAGGATGTATGAAAAGGAAGGTTTGATTTTGCCTTTCAAGAAAGAATCAAGCCACAGGCTTTATTCCGAATCGGATATTGAAAGATTGAAATGTATAAGAAGAGCTATTAATGTTAGTAAAATAAGCATTAATGGAATAAAAGCTATTTACTCATTAATACCATGCTGGGAAATAAATAATTGCTCCAAAGAAGATCGTAATAACTGTGAAGCATTCCTATCTCACTCGCAGCCTTGCTGGACTTTCAAGCACTTGAATAATGTATGTTACAATAAAGAATGCCGTAATTGTAATGTTTACAGGAATTTTACCGAATGCTGGAGGATTAAAGAGCTAATAACCAGCAAAGTAAAATAAACCTCTGAAATAGATTATAAGAATATTCAGATTTTACAATATTATTTAAAACATCCTCTGAAATTGAGGAGGTTTTTTATTTCACAATAATTTCTGAATATTTGATAAATTCCTCATCTCTATCCAATTATAAATATTATATTAAAGACTAATCAAAAAGTCACAAAAATTTATTACTTTCGTGATAAATTATTCATACTTAATAAATAGTTTTATCAATAAATTTTGAGGGAATAATGACAGATAAAAAAGTTCGCTGGGGGATTTTGAGCACAGCAAATATCGGTACAAAAAAAGTTATTCCTGCAATGCAGAAAGGTAAACTATGTGAAATAACAGCAATATCCTCCAGGAATATCGGAAAAGCAGAACAAGCAGCAAATACTCTTGGAATAAAGAAAGCATATGGTTCTTATGAAGAATTATTAAATGATCCTGATATAGATTCAGTTTATAATCCGCTTCCGAATAATTATCATGTGCCCTGGACAATTAAAGCATTGGAAGCCGGCAAGCATGTTCTCTGTGAAAAACCAATTGGTATGAATACCGAAGAAGCAGAATTTCTACTTAAAACAATCAAAAAGTATCCTAAATTAAAAGTAATGGAAGCTTTTATGTACCGCTTTCATCCTCAATGGCAAAAAGCTAAATCACTGGTTAATGATGGCAAAATTGGAAATGTAAAAACCATAGAATCTTTTTTTTCATACTATAATGTTGATGTGGAAAACATACGTAATAAAAAAGAATCAGGAGGCGGTGGATTAATGGATATTGGATGCTATTGCATATCATTTCCAAGATTCATTCTTGATAAAGAGCCGGTACGCGTTATAGGTACCATTAATTATGATCCCAAAATGGGGACTGATCGATATTCTTCTGCACTTTTAGATTTTTCTTCCGGAGTTGTATCCAGTTTTTCCTGTTCTACACAATTAGTTCCGTATCAGCAGGCAAATATTCTGGGTACGGAAGGAAGAATTGAAATTGAAATCCCGGTTAATGCACCGTCAGATAAATCAACAAGAATTTGGTTAATAACGAAAGATAAAAAAGAAGAAATAGCTTTTCCTCCTGTTGACCAATATACTTTGCAGGGCGATGCATTTTCCAAAGCAATTATTGAAGAAACTGATATTCCTATACCTCTAACAGATGCGGTTAATAATATGAAGGTAATTGATGCAATTATAAAAAGTAATGAAACAAAAAACTGGATTGAATGTTAAAAAGGTAAATAAGATTTTTGGAACAATAGAGTTATACGATTATGGAATTTGTTCTTAATCCAGTTTTCCATTATTCCCGGATGCTTTCTATGTAATTCATTTAACCATTAAGCACTATTTATGAGAAATTTATTATTATTAATTATACCGGCAGCTTTAATTTTCCTGAGTTGTCAAAATAATACTGAAATGAGGAATGGAGATCCAAAGACTATGGCTGAATCACAACACCCGAATAATCCATATTATTCAAGAACGGATACTACCAAATTAGATCTTCCAGATTCTGTTTGGAAAAAAGTTTTACCTGACAGTGTTTACCAGGTTGCCCGTAACAAAGCAACCGAAAGGGCATATACAGGCAAATATTGGAATTCAACAGGGATTGGAACTTACTATTGTGCAGCCTGCGGAAATGCATTATTTCGTTCAGATTCATGGTTTGCAAGCACCTGCGGCTGGCCAAGCTTTTTTGAACCGATAAGACCGAACAGTGTAATATATAAACCAGATACATCATATGGAATGCATAGAACAGAAGTGCTGTGCGGAAGATGCGGTGCACATCTTGGACATATTTTTGACGATGGTCCCCCACCTACAGGAAAGAGATATTGCATGAATTCAATTGTCCTGGATTTTGTTCCAGATAGTTCAAATTCCAAGTAATTTGGTAATCATGATTTAACCCGGTTTTTCAAAGAAACCGGGTTAATGTATTCTTATTCTTTATAATTCAGACACCTGAGGTTAGCTTCTATAAAATAATAATCTGCATAAATCAAAGGTACATCAATTTCAGAATTTGCTGGTTTATGTCCAACACAATGTTTTAAAATAAAGTTATTGTTTCCACTTATTTTTGCTCTGTATTCAGATGAAGATAAGCTTCGTAAAATTTTATCTGCTGCTTCTTTGTACCTTTTCCCATCATTTATTGAATATGTACTTAATTCGTATAATGCCGAACAAATTATTGCTGCAGCCGAAGCGTCTCTCGGTTCATCCGGAATATTTGGAGCATCAAAATCCCAGTAGGGAATCATATCTTCAGGTAAATTTTTATTATTCAATATAAAATCTGCAATATGCATTGCCTGCTCAAGATAATTTTTAACCTGAGTTTCTCTGTATGTCATTATAAATCCGTATAAGCCCCAAGCTTGTCCCCTGGCCCATGCAGATTCATCTGAATAGCCTTGCGCTGTATTTTTTGACAGCACTTTTCCGGTTAATGTATCATAATTTACAGCATGAAAACTGCTGTAATCAGACCTGAAATGATTTTTTAGTGTAGTATTTGCGTGAGTTACTGCAATTTTAAAAAAGATCGAATCACCGCTTAATTCCGTTGCATTAAAGAGCAGCTCCAGATTCATCATATTATCAATAATTACCGGATCCTGCCATCTTTCGTTTGAACCCCATGATTGGATACAGCCGACAACCGGTCTGAATCTTTTGGATAAAGAATTTGCCGCCTGAATGATTACTTTTTTATATTCCTTTGTATCAATTAACCGATAACCATTTCCGTAACTGCAATTAATGATAAAGCCGACATCATGGGTTTGGGTATTATATTGTTCTTTAGATAATATTTCAGTAAAAAGTTTAGCTTTCTTTTTCCAAAAACCATCTCGCGTAAATTCATATAAATACCAAAGACTTCCCGGGAAAAAACCGCTTGTCCAGTCATCAGATGAAACTAAATTTAAATTACCATTTTTATTAACCGATCTGGGTAGCTCATTAGTTGTACCAAGATCATTTAACATTTTCTCATACTGTTTTACTGCAAAATTAAGGTTATCTTCTGCCAGTTTTTTCATTGAAAACGGCTGTGCATTTAAAAAGAGTGGCAGCATAGTTGCCATAATTACTGCTGAGAATGTCTTTATAAACATTTTAACCTCAATAAAAATACATTCTACTCCAAAGATATAGTTAGATTTATATAAAGAAAAGTATCGTGACATAAAAAAAGGCAGTCATTTTATACTACTGCCTTTTATGTCTTAGAAAAAGGTTGAAAAATTAATAACTATCCTGGTTAATTATTACTTTTCCTTTGAAAGTATGGTAAACAAAAATGGTATAAATAATTACCAGCGGCATTCCAATTAATGCAATAATAAACATTGTTTCTAATGTCCTTTGAGTAGAAGATGCATTATAGATAGTTAAACTGTTTGCCATATCTATACTGGAAGGAACCAGAAGAGGGAACAGACTGAGAGCAAACAGAAGAATCATCATAGCAATTAAAGCAGAAGAGGATAGAAATGCCATTCCGAATTTTTTTGTTTTAATTAATACCGGAATATTAATAAGTGATGCAAACATTGCGATAAATAAAATCCAGAATAAAACATTTTTCAAAATTCCGTTAAACAAATAAGGAGCAGCAAAAAAAGTTGATATAGTAGCCAAGACATACAGAATAACTAAAATAATCCAAGTTTTATTTACCCAGTTAACCATTTTTTCCTGCTGCTCACCTTCACTTTTCAATGAAAGGTAAACTGCACCATGCATTATAAAAAGTACTAAACTCAAAATACCAATTAATAATGAATAGGGATTCAGCAAACCAAGGAATGAGATTGAAGAAAAAACTTTTCCATTAATCAATTCAACCGGAAGACCTCTCATTATATTGCCAACGGCAACTCCATATAATAATACTGGAATTAAACTACCGACACCAAAGGCTAAATCCCACATTTTTTTTGATTGCGGACTTTCAACATATTTTCTGAATTCAAACGAAACTGCCCGTAAAATAAGGGCCATTAATAGAAGCATAAAAGCAATATAAAAGCCGCTGAACACAGTAGCATATACAATCGGGAAAGCCGCAAACAATGCACCCCCGCCTGTTAACAGCCATACTTCATTCCCATCCCAGACCGGACCGATAGCATTAAAATTAACCCTCTTTTCTTCATCTTTTTTTGTAAAAAGATGGATGATGCCGACCCCCAGATCAAATCCGTCTAAAATTGCATACCCTATTATTAAAACTCCAACCAGGATAAACCAGATTATATTCAGATCGATCATTGTATTGCCTCCTTCCCAATAATTGGTTCAGGACCACGTTTTATTTTTCTAATGAGCAAATAGATAAGTACGGAGCCCAACAGAATATATATAACGGCAAAGAGTATTATTGAAAATAAAATCTCTGAAGCACTAACATTAGTAGACGCTGCAGCAGAAGTTCTCAGGAGTTTATAAACTATCCAGGGCTGCCTTCCTACTTCGGCGGAAATCCATCCTAATTGGCAGGCAAACAACGGAAATGGAATTGCCCATACCAATAACTTCAGAAACTTTTTACTATCCCATAAAGTTTTTTTATATAATTTGAAAACGGCAACTGCCATTAAGAGAATAAACATCATTCCCAGCAAAACCATATTATGATAAGAAACAAAGGTGATAAATAATGGCGGTATATCCTCCTTTGAGAAATCATTTATTCCCTGAATTCTTGCATGCACATCACCAAAAGCCAGCCAGCTTAATACATAAGGAATTTCAATAGGTACATGAAGTTTTGGAGGAGGTTCGGTAGGAAAGGCAAACAATGCAATGGGTGCACCTGTTTGGGAAGTATAAAGACCCTGCAGTGCAGCAAATTTTTCCGGCTGCATTTTTGCCACCTCTCTTCCATGTTCATGTCCAATCGGGAATACTTCAAGTAGCGAGACTACCAATCCGAATATTACAGCTAAATTAAGTGCCTTTTTAGTTATGTCCCCGCCTTTATTTTTGTATATAAGATAAGCAGAAACCCCGGCCATAAAAAAAGCACCGGAAATCAAAGCTGCATCAAAGGTATGAAAGAAACGGGGAAGTGTCGAAGGATTAAATACTGCTGCCCAGAAATCTGTTAACTCGGCTCTGCCGTTCCTGATAATAAATCCTGCAGGTGTTTGCTGCCAGGAATTAGCAACAATAATCCAGAAAGCAGATATTGTTGAACCAACCGCTACCATTAAGGCTGCAAACCAATGGACACCTTTTGAAACTCTTTCGCGTCCGAATATATATAGTCCTAAAAAAGTTGATTCAAGAAAAAAAGCAAATACACCTTCAGCCGCTAAAGGTGCACCAAATATATCTCCCACAAATTTTGAATATTCTGCCCAGTTAGTTCCGAATTGGAATTCCATCACAATTCCGCTTGCCACACCGACAGCGAAAATCAGACCCAGAATTTTTCCAAAGAATTTTCCTATTGCGGTATAAACCTCATCTTTCTTTTTCCAGCCTAATGTTTCTGCAATAACTAACAGCCATGAAAGGCCAATGGTAAGAGGTGGGAAGAAGAAGTGAAATCCAATAGTCATAGCAAATTGAATACGAGCCAGTAAAACAGGATCCATTTATTATCTCCTCCTATTATTTTATTATAAATTAAAGAGATTGTGTTAACTTTAATTTCTTTTTTCTTTCTTCATTTTCCCAGGCTAATTCGGCAATTGATTTGCTTGAAAGAATTATTCTTAGCTTTTTTTGGGCATCACACCATAGTGTATGTACCGTACACCACCTGTCATTGGAACAAAAAGCTTTATCAATAAGACATTTATTCAAAGCCATTTCTCCTTCAACGGCTTCAATTATTTCAAGCGGTGTTATTTTTAATGCGGGTTTTCCTAATTTGATTCCCCCTCCGATACCTCGCCGTGATTGAATTAATCCTGCACTGGAAAGCTGCGGAATTATTTTTCGAAGATACTTTTCTGGAATATTATTTATATCAGAAATTTCCGAAATTCGGAAAATTGAATCATCTTTTCCTGTAGCAAGATGAATCATTGCCCTGATTGCATATTCCCCGGTTAATGTAAGTTGCATAACAAAAATTAATTTACGATTTAAATATGACAAAATTTGTCACATTTAGCAATATCGGTCTAATTTTTTTTGTTTCTTTGTAAATATTGAGTAATTTTTTATATTGAAAACAGAAATTGCTATTTTATAAAAGCCGCCAGATACGTTACCAGCCAAATTAGGTCAATTAAACTAACAGATTTTTCAGTCATTTATCAGGATGCCTGTTTTCACTTACATTTTTTTTGATCAATTTTATTATTTTGAAATACAAGGAAAGAGAATTTTATTATGATGCTTAAACATACCGGGGAGTTTGATCTTGCTTTCTGTTTTGTTAACGAAACAAGTCAAAATATCTTTTTAACAGGAAAAGCAGGAACCGGCAAAACCACTTTTCTTAAATACCTTCGTGAAAATACTTCAAAGAAAAGTATAGTTGCTGCACCGACAGGAGTAGCGGCTATAAATGCCAGGGGAGTTACTCTCCATTCCTTGTTCCAGCTGCCGTTTGGTATAATTCTTCCGGAAATAGATTTAATTGGAACAACAGATTTTTCTCCTAAAACTCATCCTTTGTTATCAAAGATCCGGTACAATAAAGAAAAACTAGAATTGCTCCGCAGCATTGAACTGCTGATAATCGATGAATCAAGTATGGTTGCTTCCTATACTGTGGATGCAATTAATTCTATTTTACGATATATAAGAAGAAGGCCTGAACAGCTTTTCGGAGGAGTCCAGATTCTTTTCATCGGCGATCTTTACCAGCTTCCTCCTGTTGTAAAAAAAGATGAATGGGAAATTCTACAGCAGTATTATTCATCGATTTTCTTTTTTGATAGTTTTGCTCTTAGGGATAATATCCCAGTTATTATAGAGTTTAAAGAGATCTTCAGACAAAAAGATGATAAGTTTATTGAAATACTTAATGGCATACGGAATAATAATATTTCGGAAGAAAATTTTAAATTATTGAACGGAAGGAGAAAAAATAATATTTCACCCATTAATAATGAAGAATATATTACTCTTACAACTCACAATTCTCAGTCAGATGAAATTAATCAAAGAAAACTTAGCGGGCTTCCTGAACATTCAAATGTTTTTTATGCCGATATAGAAGGTGAATTTCCGGAACATAGTTATCCTGCCGAAAAAGAGCTTAGACTTAAAACCGGTGCCCAGGTAATGTTTTTAAGAAATGATAATGAAGGAAAACTCTATTTCAATGGGAAGATTGGAACAATAACTAAGCTTTATGACGACTGCATAAAAGTAAAATGCAAAGATGATACTTTTGAAATTGAAGTAAAGAAAACACAGTGGGAAAATATTAATTATAAAGTTAATCCGGAAACCTGGGAAATAACTGAAGAAGTATTAGGCACTTTCATTCAATACCCGCTCCGGCTCGCCTGGGCAATTACAATTCATAAAAGTCAAGGGTTAACTTTTGAAAAAGTAATTATAGATGCTGCAAGGGCTTTTACAACCGGACAGGTTTATGTTGCATTAAGCCGCTGTACTTCACTTGAAGGATTAATTCTTAAATCACCCATCTATAAAAATTTTCTCGGTGCTCATAGAGATTTAAAGGAATGGCAAAGCAAGAACTTGAATGAAGATCTTAGCAAATTATTTACAGAAGCAAGGCAGGATTTTATTCTGGAAGAAATTCAAAATATTTTTACCTGGAAAAGCTGGTACATTGCTCTTAAAGATTTAAATTTATACGTCCTGCAAAATCAAGAAAAAGTTCAGCCGGAATCTATTTTATGGATAACCCGGCTAATGGAAAAGCAAAAAGAGCTTTACGAAGTCTCCGAAAAATTTAAGGAGATGATCATTCACTTGAGAGGAAAAGAATTCTTAATAGAGAGAAATGATCATCTTCAGAAAAGAATAAAAGACGGGGCAAATTATTTTTATAAAGAGATTAATGAATGGAAAGAGATTTTTTTTAATCATCCACTATCTTTTGAAACAAAAAAGCTCTCAAGAAAAGCTGATTCATTGCTTGAAGAAATAAATTATATTTTAGAAGTAATTTTGAATAAAATCAATTATTGCTTGGGAGGATTTTTTCTTGATGATTATTTAAAAAACGGGAAAGTATTTAAAGGAACAGTTAAAGAGATAAAAAGTGCTTACGGAAAAAGAAAAACCGCCTGGCGCAAAAATAGCTCCAATACAATTGAAGAAACTGTTAATATTTTGAGAGAAGGAAAAACAATCCAGCAGATTTCTGACGAAAGAGAGTTAAAACCCGGAACAATTGAAAGCCATTTAGCAAAAGCAGTAAGATGGAATTTAATTGAAGCGGAAGAAATAATTCCGGCTGATGAACTAAAAAAAATTGCTCAGTTTATTCCCGAAAATTTAGACGATATTAGTTTGGCCGAAATAAAAGAAAAGGCACCTTCGGAAATTTCTTACGGAGAATTGAGAATAGTTTTAGCCTGGCTGGAGAAAACAAATAAAAGAATTTCAAATTATATTAAAGAAGAACAATAACTAACTAAGACAGCTCCGGATCTGGATTATTTTAATTGCTTCTTTAGGGTTAGTAATTACAATTTCAGGATTGGATTTTATACTCAAATATGATCGTATCAGAAATAACAGAGGAAAAAAGAATTTAAATTTTTTCCTGCAAATTTATATAAATAATGCATTTTAAAAATTAAAACCCCAGCCAAGAAATGACCGGGGTTTATAAATTAAATTTGGCAGCGACCTACTCTTCCACACACCTGCGCATGCAGTACCATCGGCGTTCTGGGGCTTAACTACTCTGTTCGAAATGGGAAGAGGTGTAACACCCAGGCTATAACCACCAAAATTTAAACTTTGTGCTGAACTTGCTTCTCCAAAGGAAGTCCATTGAACAGCAACTTAAAAAAATAAAGAAAGATTGAAAGAGGAGCCAAAAAATGAATAGCAATTTTCTGTAAACAAAAATTTATGGTTAAGCCTCACGACTTATTAGTACTGCTCGGCTGAATGTGTTACCACACTTATACCTGCAGCCTATCAACCTCGTCATCTCCGAGGAGTCTTTAGTTACTTACGTAAGGGATACCTAATCTTGAAGCGTGCTTCGCGCTTAGATGCTTTCAGCGCTTATCACAACCGTACATAGCTACCCAACGATGCCGCTGGCGCGACAATTGGTACACTAGAGGTACGTTCACTTCGGTCCTCTCGTACTAGAAGTGACCCTTCTCAAGTATCCTGCGCCCGCATAGGATAGGGACCGAACTGTCTCACGACGTTCTGAACCCAGCTCACGTACCGCTTTAATTGGCGAACAGCCAAACCCTTGGGACCTTCTTCAGCCCCAGGATGCGATGAGCCGACATCGAGGTGCCAAACCTTACCGTCGATATGAACTCTTGGGTAAGATCAGCCTGTTATCCCCGGCGTACCTTTTATCCTTTGAGCGACGGCTCTTCCACTCGAAGCCGTCGGATCACTAACTCCTGCTTTCGCATCTGCTCGACTTGTAAGTCTCGCAGTCAAGCTCCCTTTTGCGTTTACACTCGCCGCATGATTACCAACCATGCTGAGGGAACCTTTGAGAGCCTCCGTTACAATTTAGGAGGCGACCGCCCCAGTCAAACTACCCGCCTAACACTGTTCCTAGCCCTGATTCAAGGGCCGAGGTTAGAATCCAAATAAAACAAGGGTGGTATTTCACCGTTGGCTCCACCGAAGCTAGCGCCCCGGTTTCAAAGCCTCCCACCTATCCTACACATGCTTTACCCGAACCCAATGTTAGGGTGCAGTAAAGGTGCACGGGGTCTTTCCGTCCATATGCGGGTAACCGGCGTCTTCACCGGTACCACAATTTCACCGAGCCCGTGGTTGAGACAGTGCCCAAATCGTTACACCATTCGTGCAGGTCGGAACTTACCCGACAAGGAATTTCGCTACCTTAGGACCGTTATAGTTACGGCCGCCGTTTACTGGGGCTTCGATTCAAAGCTTCGCTTGCGCTGACCTCTCCTCTTAACCTTCCAGCACCGGGCAGGTGTCAGTCCCTATACATCGTCTTGATTGACTTCGCAGAGACATATGTTTTTGTTAAACAGTCGCTTGGGCCTTTTCACTGCGGCCTCTTTCAGCTACGTCCGCGGGGATTTCACTTACTTGAGGCACCCCTTTTCCCAAAGTTACGGGGTTAATTTGCCGAGTTCCTTAACCACGGCTCACTCGAGCACCTTAGAATACTCATCCCGTCTACCTGTGTCGGTTTGCGGTACGAACTGATAAATTTCTCCTGTACGAAGATTTTCTCGGCAGTATGATTACGGTCAGTTTATGTCCTAGGGACTCCCGTTCGCTTCTCGGCCTTAAGAAAATGCGGATTTGCCTGCATTTTCAGCCTACATGCTTAGACCACCTAATCCGTCAGGTGGCTGACCTTCACTCCTGCGTCTCTCCTTACAGTCAAACAAAATTTACCAGGTACAGGAATATTAACCTGTTTTCCATCGCCTACGCCTTTCAGCCTCGGCTTAGGGATCGACTAACCCTGAGATGACTAACATTGCTCAGGAAACCTTAGACTTTCGGTGTCCCGGTTTTTCACCGAGATTATCGTTACTTATGCCAACATTTGCTTTTCTATGCGCTCCACCATGCCTCGCAACACAGCTTCGACGCCCATAGAATGTTCCTCTACCACTCCGACAAGTCGGAGTCCATAACTTCGGTAAGTAGTTTAAGTCCCGCACATTGTCGACGCCCGATCGCTTGACTAGTGAGCTATTACGCACTCTTTAAATGAATGGCTGCTTCTAAGCCAACATCCTAGTTGTCTAAGCAATTGAACATCCTTTCTCTGTTAACTACTATTTAGGGACCTTAGTTGATGGTCTGGGTTGTTTCCCTTTTGGCAATGAAGCTTATCCCCCACTGCCTGACTCCCGAGAAACATGTATACGGAATTCGGAGTTTGTCTGGGTTTGGTACCGTTGTGACAGCCCTAGCCCAATCAGTGCTCTACCTCCGTTACACTATTACTCGAGGCTAGCCCTAAAGCTATTTCGAGGAATACGAGCTATTTCCGAGTTTGGTTGGCCTTTCACCCCTACCCTCACCTCATCCAAGCGGTTTTCAACCCACATTAGTTCGGACCTCCATGAGGTTTTACCCTCACTTCATCCTGGACAAGGGTAGCTCACCCGGTTTCGCGTCTACCGCACGTTACTTAAACGCCCGATTAGGACTCGCTTTCGCTATGGCTGCATCTCTTAGAGACTTAACCTTGCAACGTACGAGTAACTCGTTGGCTCATTATCCAGAAGGCACGCTGTCATCCTAATTATCTGCAAGCAAATAATCAAGACTCCAACCGTTTGTAAGCATACGGTTTCAGGTACTATTTCACCCTCCTATTAGGAGTGCTTTTCACCTTTCCCTCACGGTACTGATTCACTATCGGTTACGAGAGAGTATTTAGTCTTAGGAGATGGTTCTCCCGGATTCCCACAGAATTCCACTTACTCCGTGGTACTTGGAACATATTCCAAAGAGTTATATTATTTTCGCTTACAGGACTATCACCCTCTATGGTTGAACTTTCCAGAATATTCAGCTAATAATATAATTTTTTACTCTTCGGCTTATCAGTAATTCAGCCCGAATATATTCCACAACCCCGTTAACACAACGGTTACTTCCTTTAACATGTTAAACGGTTTAGACTGTTTCCCGTTCGCTCGCCACTACTAGGGAAATCACTATTGTTTTCTTTTCCACCAGCTACTTAGATGTTTCAGTTCACTGGGTTGTCTTCATACATCCTATTTATTCAGATGCAGATGCCTAAACATTACTCTAGGCGGGTTGCCCCATTCGGAGATCCCCGGGTATTAGGTTATTTCCACCTATCCGAGGCTTATCGCAGGTAGTCGCGTCCTTCATCAACTTCTCGTACCAAGGCATCCACCGTATGCCCTTAGTAACTTAACCAAAATGTTTATTCACAAAAAATTTGGTGCTACTCATATAAAAAAAGAAAAGACTTTCTATTTTGACTCAGTAAAATTTTTCTAATTATTATAAATCAGATTTAATTTATACTCTTCCAATCTTTCAAAGAACAATCATGTCAGCTTAACACAACAGTTATGCTGCTTGTGGAGCTAAGCGGGATCGAACCGCTAACCTCCGCCTTGCAAGGGCGGCGCTCTCCCAGTTGAGCTATAGCCCCAAAAACTTATAATAATAGTTTTGGGGTAATAAAATTAAAAGAAATACACACACCCATTATTAGTGGGCCTGAGTAGAATTGAACTACTGACCTCACGCTTATCAGGCGTGCGCTCTAACCATCTGAGCTACAGGCCCATTTTTTCAAAGACCTTCAGGTATTAAATACCTGGCCTGAGCTTCATATATAAAAAGAACAAAAACAAAAGAGTGAGTCATCAATCAGTCGAATCAATGGTTTGATTACTCTAGAAAGGAGGTGATCCAGCCGCACCTTCCGGTACGGCTACCTTGTTACGACTTAGCCCCAGTCACCGGTTTTACCTTAAACAGCTCCCTCCTTGCGGTTAGGACACTGGCTTTGGGTACCCCCGGCTTCCATGGCTTGACGGGCGGTGTGTACAAGGCCCGGGAACGTATTCACCGCGGCGTGCTGATCCGCGATTACTAGCAATTCCAACTTCATGGAGTCGAGTTGCAGACTCCAATCCGAACTGGGGATGCCTTTAAGGGATTGGCTCCACCTTACGGTTTAGCAACCCGTTGTAACATCCATTGTAGCACGTGTGTAGCCCTAGGCGTAAGGGCCATGCGGACTTGACGTCATCCCCACCTTCCTCACTACTTGCGTAGGCAGTCCTATTAGAGTGCTCAGCTTTACCTGATGGCAACTAATAGCAGGGGTTGCGCTCGTTGCGGGACTTAACCCAACACCTCACGGCACGAGCTGACGACAGCCATGCAGCACCTGTACAAATGCCCCGAAGGGAAGGGTGCTTTCACACCCGGTCACTTGCATTTCAAGCCTAGGTAAGGTTCTTCGCGTTGCATCGAATTAAACCACATGCTCCACTGCTTG
>CAVQBP010000015.1:0-173818 GCA_963710745.1 uncultured Bacteroidota bacterium
TACGATTTTATACTCTCCCGGTTCGGCAATATTCATATCAAGCTGAAGGAGACATCTGGGGATTTTTACCATCAGTCCAATATTTTGAAATAAGTGTTATACCCTCTTTATTTTTATCAATTCCAATAAGACCGAGGACGGAGTTAATTGTTTTTTGCAATCCGTTTTGGTTGTTGATTTTATTTATTGATATTCTCTGATCAAAATCCGTTAAATTATCATTATTGACATCAAGATTATAAACTTCATAATATAAATAAAGGTTATTTCTTCCTGAAAAAACTGATGTCGGGTTTGGAAGAATACTAATATCTCTTCTCCTTAAAGGTAAAGTGCTTTCACTATCTTTAACTACTTTCTCCGCTAACAGGATATCGCTTAAGTCAAGATTGCCGGTATTAAATCTTTCTGTAATAAAATTTTTATGGCTGGATGAAACACCTCTATCGGAGGTTCTGATAATCTCGAAAGCAAGAGTACCGGAATCCGGCTTAACACTCATTTTTGCAGAGCTTATTGCATACCGGGTTGAATCTGTTTTGATTATGTTCGAAAGAGGGAGCTGAATAGTATATCCTTTGTCTTGATAAATAGGATTAAAATAATCATCATGAAAAAATATTCCCCAATCATAGCTTAAGTTAATTGAATTGTTTTTCACTAAGCTGTCACTGTAATTAAGTGCATAATTGATATATACATCAGTCTTATTTTTATCATTTAAATCTTTAAATTGAACAATATTAAAAGGAATTGTAAAGGCAGGACCTTCATATATAGGGTCATAAACTCAAAGCGAACTCTTCTCACATAATCTGCGAAAGCTTCTGTATCACCGTAATATTGAGGAACATATCTGCTTCCCGGGAATGGATCTGAAAAGACAAAATTACCCGACATATAAGTATCTTCGAAACCAAAGGTCATATCTCTGTACTGCCACACATCGGTTTTAACCTGCACCGCTGTTCTTCCGCCGGCATTTATTCTGGTCTGTACCTTGTCCGTTTAAGCGGTTCTCCATATCTCAGCACAATTTCTCCGCGATCCGTTTTCCATCCCGGTTTTCCGGGAATGCCGAATCTTAGATTTGAATAAGCAACCCTGGAATAATGTTAAGGAGCCTTTCATTATATTTTGTTAAAAAAAGGGGATCGCTTGCATTCCAGAATGCATCTATAAAATTTCTGACTTCTTTCGGTTTTAACTTGCTTATTAATTCTTCTGCCACAGGATCAAGCAGTTCAACAACGGAGTTATAAGTAAAATCAAGTCTTTCTGTTATCGGCATTAAAAGTAAAGCACTTTGATATTCTTTGTAGGATTCGGATAATTTTGAAGTCTTGTAATACAAAAGTCCTAAATATAAATGAGCATCAACATTATCCGGATGAATCCTTATGAGTTTTTCCAGCAGGGGGACTCCCTTTCCAGGTTCATCTTCGTCCTCATATAAAAAGCTTAATTTAAGGTATGCATCGGCGTTTAAAGAATCATATTTTAATGCCTTTTTCAAATATGATTCAGCATCATTAAACAGTCCTTCAGCGTAATTTTTCAGACTTAATTCATATCCTTCATCAACTCTATTAACAGAATGACTGTAATCATCAAATTCCAGGGATTTTAATCTTCCCATGTTATACCATGCGGCCGCACATTCGCTGTCAATTTCAACAATATCATTATATTTATTAAAAGCAATTCCTTTACTGTAATTTTCCATTAGATCGGCATAAGATAATCTTATTTTTATATTTTTAGGTTCGAGCCAGATTGCTTTTTCCAGAAGCTCCCTTGCCTTTCGTCTTCCCCTGATCGTATTTTCTTTGACGTAAATTTTCGATAATTCAAATAATGAAGGAACATCGGAATTTTCTTTTACGGATTCCCAAAAGAATTTTTCGGCAGATGTGATATCTTTCTTTTCTAATGCTGCTATCCCGTCTTTGTAAAATGAGGATTGATTAAAATTAATTTTCTGCGGGAAAGAACAAATTGAAAATATATAAGAAAAAAAACAAGAATGTTTTTTAAAATTAATTTCATTTTCTGGTGCCGGATGTAAATTTTAACTTTTTAATATTTAATAATAAAAATAATTCGATCTTCAGCATCGGCTGGAAAGTTAATTCAAAAGGAGGGAAAATTCCATACTAAAATAAAATTGGAGTTTAGTTATTTTTTTACCGGAATGATATTATTGTTCAGGTGAATTATTCTTTAATTAAGGAAAATAAATAAGCATTTAATGCAATGTTATCTTTAATCAGATATTTTCTTAATAACCCTTCTTTTATGAACCTGTTTTTTTCAAGGACCCTTGCAGATGCAAAATTATTTTCAAAAACGACAGCTTCTATTCTCATTAAATTATTTTCTCCAAATCCAATTTCACAAAATTTATTAACTACTTTTGTCATAATACCTTTATTCCAGAAATCTTTAGCCAGCCAGTATCCGATTTCGTCTTTATGTGATTTGATGCCGTACTTAAGGTGAAAACCTATTCCGCCGATAAGATTTAAGTCCTTATCCCTGATAGCAAAATTGGAAAGTCTCCCGGTTTGTTTTGCTTTTTCTTTAACATTTTTAATCCACCATGCGGCATCCTTTGAAGTATAGGGATGAGGAATTTTGGAAGTGTTTTTATAAATATCAAAATCGTTTAAATATTTGATTAAGGATGATTTATCCTTCTTATTTACCCTGGATAAAATGATATCCTCTGATATTTCAATATGCATGTTAAAATTTTCGTTTTTTAAGGAATAAAATTAAGAAGTAATTTTATAAGGCGGAAAATAAATTTATATTATATAGGAGAGAGGATTTATAAAATTGTATTTAAACGAATAACGGGTGATTTCCTGGTCTCTCTACCGTCTACACTATGAATAATAACTTCCGAATGGAGATTTTTAGCTATGGTAGTTGCAACCTGTATCGCGATATTTCTTTTTGTATGAATTGAAAAAGCATTTTTATCCCCTTCCCCGATTACAATCCAGCAATTACTTGCTCTTTTTTTAACATGAATATTTTTATTCATTTTTACAGGTCCTCAAACTATTAAAACTTTTGGTTAAAATAATTCCTCAAATAAGAAAGGGTAAATCTTTATATAAAACAACTTAAAATTAAAATTTTTAAGTTTCAATGCTAATTGTAAGTAAAAGTGATGCACTTAATATCAGGATATTGGGATATTTATATTGAAATAAACAGCGGATTTTTGAGAGAGAACACTTTTTCTTTAACTATAGGATAAGTTATAAAACACAATATTATGTAAGTTGACATGCCTGTTTATATTCCATATATTTGAAGTCTTAAATAAAAAATACATCGCGGGGTGGAGCAAATATAAAATTGTATATTGGTAGCTCGTCGGGCTCATAACCCGAAGGTTGTAGGTTCAAGTCCTGCCCCCGCTACTAAGAAGACCTAAAATAAAATATTTTGGGTCTTTTTCATTTTAAAATAAAGATTGAATAATATAAAAGCTTATTCAAAAAGGATATCTAATAATTAAGAAAAATGGTGAACACTAAATCCTCTAATATTATATCAAATTTTGAAAATCCTCTGTAACATGCGATTATTATTTACTTTACAGTAAATGCCATTTGTTTTCAACCAAAGATTTGATAATCCGCTTTCCTCTGTGTCCGAATATAGGATGATCTTCCTTTGAGAATTTGTCTGCCAGTTTCAGAGCAATATCGGAGGTAGGAATATTTGTTTCTTTTGATTCTTTCAAAATCTGTACTGTCCTGTTAAATATAGAATGTTCCCAGTTTCTGCTGAAATGATTTTCAATCATCGGATCATTATTGACATAACCGTATTGTTCATTTGCACAGGCAACAATTCCCATTCTGTTTGTCAGGAAATCAGGCACATAATAAATACCTTTATCATGTAATAATATTCCATCTCTTTTCATATCTTCCAGCTGATTATTAGCTGCTCCGCATACTATTTTAGCTCTCAGCATCGGTATTGTTCGGGGATTCAGTACTGCACCGGTTGCATTTGGTGAAAAGATATCACACTCTTCATTAAAAATGCTGATATCATTCCTGTCAATTAATTTACATTCAAAATTTTTTCCGGAAAAATATTCTTTTGCTGAACTAACATGTTTAGGATTTATATCTGCAGCAATCACTTTTTTGACATTTTTACCAAATAAAAACCGGACTAAGGGTTCGCCGACGTGTCCAAGTCCCTGAATTACAACAATTTTCCCATCAAGAGTATCTGATCCTATAAATTCTAAAACTGCTTCCATCCCGGAAATTACTCCTTTTGCAGTAGGAACAGAAGGGTTTCCGCTTCCGCCAAACTCACCGGGGATACAGGTAGTAAACCTGGTCTTAGAAAAAACATTTGCCATATCTTCAACACTTGTTCCAACATCTTCTGCAGTTACATAACATCCGTTCAATGTAGATATAAAAGAACCATATTCCTTATAAATTTTTTCCCTTACATCCGGATTCATCCTGTCAGCTTTTGGATTGTGAGCAATAACTCCTTTTCCGCCACCCCACCATATACCGGCAAGAGCATTCTTAAAAGTCATTCCGGCGCCAAGTCTTAATCCGTCCCTGAAATAAGATTCAACGGAATCATAATCCCAGTATCTCACGCCGCCCGCAGCCTGTCCTCTGTTTGTTCTGTGAATAAAAGCACCAAGAAGCATATCATAAGAATTGGATACTTTACAGAACCATCCTTCATGCTTTATAAAATCTCTTTTATCTTCATTAAAATAATCTGCAATAGATTGTAGTTTGTTATGTGATGTTATGAGACTTTTTTTCACATCATCGTAAACAAAATAAAATTTGTTGATATTCTCTTTTTTCAGGAAGTCAATAAACTCAGCGGGTGTAAAAGAAAGCAAACCGGGTTTTTCAGGCATGATATTTCCCTTTGGTAATATGAAAACTGCATTAAACATATTAGTCTAGTATAATAAGAATTTGAAAAAAATGCTTACTTCAGCTGGGGAAAAAATATCAATACTTAAAGATAAGGGAATAAAAATAAATGGAAGCGAATCTTCGTATCCTCTCTTTTTGAAAGTAATTTTCAATGAAAAAGTTAAAGATCTAATTCCTTGGGATTTACTCCCAGCTTCCGCCGCTAAGAACAAAATTTCAGGCGGTAAGGCTCGGTTGTTTTTTCTATAATAAATAATTATAAAAATAAATTTGTTAATTGGTTTTGTCTGGTTCGTTCTTAATTGCCTGTTCAATTATGCTGTCCATAATTTTATAACCTGCGATAGTAGGATGAACTCCATCGTTTGTATATCTTTTATCTAATCCCCCTCTGTCATCAACCATTTTTGAATAGTAGTCAACGTATTTTATATTATTCTCTTCACAATAAGATTTCAGCATTGAATTTAATTTTACAATTTTTTCAGCCGGCTTCAATCCGTGATGCCAGGGAAAATCATATGCCGGGAGAACGGATGAAAGAATTACTTTTATTTTATTCATCTCGGCTAACTGAACCATTGAAACGATATTTCCGAAAATATCTTTTATTGAAATCGGCCCGGTATTTTCTGCAATGTCATTCGTCCCGGCTAAAATTACAACTACATCAGGATTCAGATCAATTACATCCTGCCGGAAGCGGAGCAGCATTTGGGAGGAAGTCTGTCCGCTGATACCTCTGTCAATAAAGTTTTTGTTATCGGCAAAAAAACTGCTGTCAATTACAGCCCATGATTCTGTTATTGAATTTCCCATAAAAACCACACGGTTTTCACCGGCAGACTGCGAACCTAATTTCTCATTAGCTTTTGTGTATCTATTCAAATTTGCCCAATCTTCTTTAAAATTTTTATTCTGACTATATCCGGGAAGATTTAATAAAATTAATAATAAACAAATCCACAATAAAATATTTTTCATAAATAATTCCTTTTTTTAAAAATGAATATGTGAAGCCCACAGGCATAACTGAGCTGTAACAAGGCCGAGAAAAGTTCCGGAAATGTTTCCTAAAACACCCAGCAGCAAACCAACCGGAGCAAGGGAAGGCTGATATATGCTTGCTATTATAGGTGCACTTACATAGCCGCCGATATTTGCCTGGCTTGATGTAGCAATTAAAAACATAGGAGCCTTAATTAATTTTCCGATCGAATAAAGAACAATTGCATGAATTATTATCCACACAACACCTGCAATCAGAAAAACAGGTGCATTTAATATTGCTGTCAGATTAGCTTTTGCACCTATTGATGCCAGAAGAAAGTAAAGCATATAATTGCCGATTACCGAAGCGCCCTTGCGTTCCAGGTTCTGCAGTTTAGTAAATGATAATATTATCGATATAATTAATACAAGAATTATTGTCCACCCGAATGCAGTTACAATTTCACCGAGTGGCGGAATAATTTTACCCAGCTGAAGGCAAATTGTACCAATAGTCAAAGCTATAGCTATCATTACAGAAAAAGACTTTAAATCGATCGGTTCTCTCCTGGAATATAATGATTCCAGTTTTTTATTAATATTATGAGTTATTGAAATATCAACCCCGTTCTTCTCGTCGATCTTATTCTGATAACCGGAAAAATAAATAACAACAGCCATCCATCCGTAACCTACAAGGGTATCAACGATAACCATGGTTCCCAGAAGCGTATCTGAAGTGCCGATACTCTCCTTTACAGAAATCATATTTATACTGCCGCCTATCCAGCTACCGCTTAATGCGCCGATACCTTTCCATGCATCTGCGGGTAAAAAATGAGAAAATAAAATTATTACTATTGGAGCTCCAATCATGATTCCCAGCGATCCTGAAAAAAATGTTATAAGAGCTTTCGGACCTAACTTAAGAATCGACGGGATATCAGCGGAAATTAAAAGCAGGACTAAAGATGCCGGAAGAAAATAATCGGTGATCCAGTCATAAGCCGGAGATTCCTGGGGAGTAATCCCGATGGTTGTAGAAATAATTGGGAGAAAGTATATCCATAATACAAAAGGTATAACTTTAAAGAACGGTTTGGCAAATTTTTGTTCCTTTATCCAGTAAATAAAGGCAAGCAGGCATGTTAAAAATATAATTACATTAGTAGGATCGGTAATTAAAGCACTATTCATTTATACAATTATTTTTCAATGTGTAAAGTTATGATTTATAAATTTATTTAAAATTAAGTTAAGCTCTTAATCATATTTGAGGCAGCTCCCATTGAGATTTAAATTTTTCATAATCATTTTGAGGGAGCTGCACTAAAACAGGGAAAGATTTTATATTCAGCCAGTGTAATATTTTAATTAAGCTTTCTTCTTTCATTGCAGAGCAGCCGGATGTTGGAATATCTTTCCCTTCCCAGATATGCATGAAAATACAGGAGCCGCCGCCTTTCAAACGCGGCATGCTATTGTGCCTTACGAAAATTCCCCATTCATATTCATTATCACTTAATTTCATTATTTCAGAACTTTTCCAATCTTTATCTGCAACTTTCCGGTCATCAACAATTGTATTATAATATTTTGAATTTGTATCGTCAACACATTCAATGCAGGAATCAACTTTTGTGTAAGGCATGTTTAACCAATTAATACTATCTGAAGGGGAATATCCGAATATTCCTGTCAATTGAAATACACCCGCCGGAGCTTTTCCATCTCCTTCCCGCTTAATGGGACCATCTCCTAAACTGTTTCCATGAAGTCCTCTGCCCCATGCTAATCCTGTGTGTCCAACACTTACCGGGAAACTGGATCCGGTTTGTTTCCATTTTCCACCTAATTTATTTCTTTCATATCTATATAAAATTCCGGTAGAATCTTTCCAATCCTTTGTTAATATTAATATCATTTGGGATGAAACTGCTAAAGGAGAAATATCCTGAGAACGGATTGATGAATAGGGAGTGGTCGCTGAACAGCCGAATATAAACATAAAGAACAGAACAGAACCGTATTTGAGATATTTCAATAGAATAACCTTTAAATAATAGTTAAAGAATATTTCAAATTAATAACGGGGTATAAAGGGTATCTATTTTATCACCATTATTTAATCCCAGACAGGATTTATGTTTAGAATTTCTTGAATCAGATGCATCATAAGTATTCCCATCAGCTATATAGATGACAGTAATTCCCTCACGAATTTCATCTGAAGTATTTGGTCCTGCTCCATGGAATGTCAGCCCGGAATGAAAGGTTAGATCGCCCGTATTAAGGGGAGCTGTTATTTTCTCAATACCCTTGATAATTTCCGGATGATGAGGATGCTTGAATATATCAACATATTCTTTTTCTTTAAGCTTTTGTGAACCAGGATAAAAATAAAGACAGCCCTTTTCTTCAGGCACATCATTTAATGCCATCCACATAGTCGTTGTAAGTGATCCTTCATTTATCGGCCAGTAGCTGATGTCCTGATGAACATCGGTAATTCTGCCATTAGGTTCTTTAAATGATGCCTGATCATGCCAGAGCCTTACTCCTGAAACCTCCATTAAATTTTTTGCAATTCCGGCAAAGCGTTTGCCAAAAACAAAATCTTTAACTGCGGGAAAATCCCAGCAAAGATATCCGCATTGAAGAAACGATTGTTCATATTTAGATTTTTCAGAAAGTGTTCTTTTATCTTTTTCTTTCCTGATTAAAACAGCAGCTTCAATAATCTTCAGGGTAAATATTAACGCTTCTCCCCCAAGCACATTCTTTAGTGAGATGAATCCATTTTTTTTAAAGCAGTTTATTTGGTTGCTGTTTATTTGATAAAGAGAATTGTATGATTCCAAAATATCATCGGGGAGAGGATCAGTTAAAATCCTTAAAGCTGTCTCGTTTGTAATTCCTTCAAAAGTTACCATTTTCTCATTCAAAATAAACTTTAATTTATGATTTTTTATGTAAACAAAATAATGTTTAAAAGTTTTTCATTATAATTATAATAAGTAATCCGTCACATCAATTTGACCCGGAACAAAAGTAGTTGTAATTTCGAAAGTTTTTATAAACATATGTAAAAAAACACTAAAGCTAAATATAGAAAATGATTAGGATAATAATTCTCCTTTCAGATCAATCAATTTAAAAAGATGTAGGAAAGACGAAATGATTCTGGCAAAAAGCTCTCTATTATTTTTTTTATTTCTATCCTCTTTATTTATTAATTATTCTGCAGGTAAGAATAAATCCCGGAGACCCGCACCTGTTAAAAAAGTGTTCCGGTTTATCGATAATTCCGGCAATTCATCTTTTACCGGCAAAACCAATTTAATAATTTCGGATAATAAAAATAAATTCGGAAAAGTAGACAGTATTATAAATGCCTCAATAGCTGACTCTGCATTTCCTGATGCAGTTCTGCTGATTCAAAAGGATGGAAAAATAATTCATGAAAAGGCATTCGGTTATTATACTTATAAACCTTCCTCCGGAAAAGTTACGGTCAATACAATGTACGATCTTGCATCTTTAACTAAGGTTATTGCTACTACCACCGCAACTATGATTTGTTATGACAGGGGATTATTTAAGCTTGATGATAAAGTAGTTAAATATTTTCCGAAATTCGGAGTAAACGGAAAAGAGAATGTTACAATCAGAAATTTATTAGTGCACGACAGCGGACTCAGACCGGATATACCATCATACAGAGCATTTGATTCTGTTAAAAATAAAGAACAGGGGGTAATGAATGAAATTTTTAATGATTCCCTTATTTATCCTACCGGGACAAAAATGGTTTATTCGGATTTAAATTTTATTTTGTTGGGTAAAATTATCGAAAAAGTAACAGGTACTTCTCTTGATAAATTTTGTGAGAAAAATATTTTTAAGCCTTTGGGAATGAACAGTACAATGTTTAATCCGCCCGATTCGCTGGTTTATCGAATCGCACCAACGGAATATGATAATTATTGGAGGCACCGCCAGATAAGAGGAACCGTTCATGATGAAACCTCACAGCTTTTGGGAGGGGTTGCCGGGCATGCCGGATTATTCTCAACAGCAGGCGATTTAGCTAAACTCCTGCAGATGCTCCTTAATAAGGGTACATATAATGGCAGAAGATATATTAAGTCTTCTACAGTAGAAATGTTTGTAAATAGACAATCTGACTTAAGTTCAAGAGCGCTGGGATGGGATACTAAATCTTCGGGATACTCCTCTGCGGGTCATTTGTTTAATAATATATCCTACGGTCACACCGGTTTCACAGGTACGTCTGTGTGGACGGATCCTACGAGAAATTTATTTGTAGTATTCTTAACAAACAGAGTCTATCCTACAAGGAAGAATTTAAAAATATTGAAAGTCAGGCCAGAAGTGCACGATGCGGTTATTGAAGGACTTGAGAAATTAAGAAGATAAAAGAAACAAGTAAAAAGATACAAGTTTCCTTAACTGTTAATTGTTTTCGAGTCTTCTTTTCATCAGTTCATAAACTTTGGCTGAAAGGATTTTCATTTTAGGAGAAACAACATCTTCTGTAACTGGTGTAAACAGTGCTATAATGTATTTAACTTTTCCATCGTCAACAATACCGACATCATTAGTATAAATACTCCACCAGCCTGTTTTATGATAAAACATTACATTTTTTGGCAAGCCGGCAGAAAGTTTAGATACATCCAGCTGCCTTCCTAAGAGTGCTTTCATCTGCATGCTTACCCAGGGATTAACCAATTCGTTTTTATATATTTTGTACATAAAATCTGCTGCATGAAGAGCGCATGTTTCTGTGCCCCTTACAGTATCATACCCGGGATCTTCGTATTTCCTGCTTAAAAATTTTCTTGTCACTTCACTCCCTTTCCATCCGAAGTCATCTATCATTTTATTAATTTTAGGACGGGTAGCCTTATCAATTAAACAATTTGCGGCTGTATTATCGCTTCTTGTTATCATTAAATCCAGAAGATAATTTATTGTAACTGTATCACCATCATTTAATAAAGGACGTGGATCATTTTCTAATTGTTTTGATTTATCGACATCATTAGGGGATCTTACAATAAATTTATCATATAAAGAATATTCTCTTTCACTGATTTGTTTTAAAACTGAAGCGGCAACATACATTTTATAAACACTGGCAGGGTAGATGAAATTATCATAATTTACACCTCCAAGCTTAGCGGGATTTGAGTTTAAATCAATCACGGCAAAAGATATTTGTTCAATCCCGTCTTCGCCTGCATCATAGTTACTATCAAGGCCAACACTTTTAACTATAGATAATAGGGAATCGGTAAGAGCATTTTCAATCCTGTAATAAGCAGGCACTTTTACGGCAGAACTATGATTATTACCTGTTTGAGGATAAATTAAAACTGTAATAAATATTAAGAAATTTAATAATACGGCCGGTTTCATTTATTAACTCTGATTTTTCTTTGTCGTTCCCTTATGTCTTCCGGGTTCTTCGTGATACTGCTTCTTGTCACACAGAGAACCTCAGAGAAATCACAGAGGGCCGCAGAGATGAAAAAAGGTTTTTCTAATTTCATTAAAATTATTAATTCAAATGGTTATCATTTTTATTTATCTTCGTTATAGAATTTATTATTCGAATAAGTTACTACACCGTTACTACCAATTGAGTTCAATACCCTTCTTGCACAAACAAAAGAATCATCCCTGTATGCACTGTAATTTGGCTTATCTTTAGAGAAGCTGTTGATCTTGATTTCTCCGGAGGCATTTATAAAATCACCGTCTCCGATATAAATTGCGACATGAGTGATTTTCGGTTTTTTTAATTCGTTTCCTTTTTTACCAAAGAAAAGAAGATCTCCCGGCTGAAGGTTTTCAAGCCTGTCCTCAGTATTAACCGGTATACCAACATTAACCTGCTGCGAAGCATCACGGGGTAAAATAATTCCGTATAGAAAAAAGACTGTTTTTGTAAAACCGCTGCAATCCATTCCCTTAATAGAAGTTCCACCCCACAGGTAAGGAATGCCCATAAACGATTTGGCGGTTTTAATAATATTAGCAGCAGTCGGATTTGCATCTTTTAGCCATTCCGTAACAGGCTTGCAATCTCCGGCATTTACAAAAGCCGATTTCCCATCAGGATATTTTACTTTGCAGAAACCATTTTCTTTACCGGAATATTCAAGTATATCACCGATGACAATATCGGTGACTCGTCCCGATTTTTCATCAGGATTTGAATAAGTAAAACCAAAATCTTTTGTATAAATAATTTTGTCTGCATTATCCCATTCAGTTAAGCTGTCATAATTCATTTTGAATAACTGATCATTTTCGATCCATGATATATATTTATCTGGTGTTTGAACCAGGGACCAGCCTCTTTTTTCTTTAAGTATCTTAAGGGGAGTACCAAGCAGTGCCTGCGAAACCAGTTCAGCAGCATTTTCAGGTTTGGCTCTCAGGTTGGCTACCGAAAGATCAACAATTCCGTATATTTTATCTCCAAGTTCTTCTCCGGGTAAAACCTTAACCTGATCAATAATGTTGTTACCTTTAAGTTCGGACATAAGATGATCTTTTGCTTCGGGAATATTAGTTTCTCCATTAATTACATATTTGCTGCTGTCTTTTTCAACATTTACCTGGAAAACCGCTGTGCGTGAGTCCGGCGCATATGTATGTTTCAACTCATGGAGGACAGATTGAATTTTATCCATTTCTTGTTCACCCTGTGCAAAAAGATTAAATGTAAACAAAACCAGGACAAATATAATAGTGTTTATAATTTTCAATTTCATAAACAGATCCGGGTTCTCAAATTCAATTAATTATTATTATTTATAGTCAACCTTCATATCATAGTTCCATTTATCAAAATAAAGATTTCCTCCCCTCCATTCCAGTTCACCTCTCTGGAAATCAACTGTTTCGCTTCTGGGGAAAATCTTTGCCGGGAATAAAGGAGAAGAAAAGTCATCATTAATGATCAAATGATGTGCATCTGTTCCGCCGAAATAAAAATATTTTTCTTCACTATTTTTAAAGTTCTGCATTCCATAATCAGGATCTACAGGTATCCAGTCGTAACCTTCAAAATAGATTTCGGTCCAGTCATGCAGGTTAACAGAACCCGGGTGAAGCATCCAGCCGCTCTGCCATTTTGCGGGGATTCCGTTATACCTGCAAAGTGTAATGAAGAGCATTGCTTTTATACCGCAGTCGCCGTGTCTGTTTTCTACACAATATCCGGAGATATTTTTTATTGTCGAATATTCTCTTGCACCAGCCCAGGGAATATTTTTACTCATCCATTCAAATATTTTTTTGGCTTTCAGGTACGGTGATTTTTCATCTCCAATAATTTCTTTGGATAGTTCTTTGATTTTATCAGTAAAAACTATATGCAGTTTTCTTTCGGAAGTAAATTTTTTGTAATCGCTGCTTTCTTTATTATAAGGAAGAATTTTATCCGCGTTCAGATGAAACAGTTCAGCATAATTTGTAACTTCAAAAACCACGTTAAATTTTGTCGGTTCATCTTTGCGTGCGGTTTTTTCAAGATAAATGGTCCTCTGCAGGTTATCATTTCCCGCAATAATATATTCTTTACTGTTGACAGATATTAATTTTATATTTGTCTGTCTATCATGTCCTTCCCTCGGATAAGGAAGCCAGCAGCGGATTATTTCTCCCTCCGGGACTGCGTTTGGTTTTACGGTTACGGTATAATCTAATTTATGTGTTACCTTTTTTACGAGGTTCTTTTTTAAATCGTTTGATTCCTTAACAGCATCTGGGATATAATCTGCTAGGTATTTACTAAGATTACTTTCCTGGCTGCCATCGACTTCTTCTTTACGTTTTTTCGCTTCTTTGTTTATCCTGAAAAGATTTGCGGCTGCGCGGTTAAAATAAAATTTTTTTCCGTCTATTATTTTGTACTCAAGCGAGCCATCATTTTCCCATTTTTCCAGAGTTTTTTCATTTGCGTCAGGATAATATTTTCTTACATAATTAAGTACATCTTCCTGAGTTTTCTGAAAGTCCAGTCTTATTCTATGCAATACATCTTTCCTGAAATTGAGCTCATATTTTTCAGATTCGGTAAGATTATTTTTATCTATTATATTATCGATCATGGAATCTGCTTTTGTAAAATTACCTGATTTAATTTCTGCATTAATTTCCGGGTAATTGGTTTGAGCAAACATTGTTATGCCAAATAAAAGAAAAAATATAAGTAAATAATTTTTCATAATATTAAAAATAAGAAAAATAAGATTATATATTTAATCCATTAACCGGGGGATTTTTCTTATTTCAGTAATATCATCTTCCGACTTGTCTTAAAATTATTTTCGGACAGTGTATAAATATAAACACCGCTGGAAAAATATTTACCATTGAAATCAATTATATGATAACCGGCATTCATTTCTTCGTTGATTAAAATTGAAACTTTTTGCCCCAGAAGATTATATACCTCTAATTTTACAAACCCTGATTTCGGAATTCCAAATTGATGTTACATATAACCTTACTATCATAGGACCGCCGGTTGATACTAACCATTATAGACCGGAGATTCATCCGGCCATTCTTTCTGACGGATCCGTAGTTGTACATCCGATTGTGCAGTATTCCGGAAGCGTTACGTTAAAAAATCTTTATATATCCGGTATAGCACCGGATAATAGATTATCCGGGTCATCAAGAATTTTAACAATTACCGGCGATAGCGCTGCTACTATTACAATTGATCATTGTATACTGGACGGTTCATGGTTCCGTGCTATTTACCTTGGCGGTAAAATGAATAATTACCATATAACAAATAATATATTTCAAAATATGGTATATCCTACCGGATGGTTTGACGGCCAGGGAATTGGTATGATAAATGGAAATTCAACCGATACACTTCAGGTAGTTAATAACACATTCTTTTGCGTTAATGCCTATATAGTTTTCTTCCAGGATGATGCTTATTGCAAGTACTTACAATTTGAACATAATACTGTTTTCTTAACTGCAGCTAATCCAATGTGGATTTTTCAAGCAATAAATGCTGATATCAAAAATAATATCTTTTACGGAACAATGGGAGAAGGACAATTACCGGGTGAGACTGCAGCCGGGTATTATGCTGAAGACGGCCAAATTTCATCGACGATTGATATAGATACATTGCTGGATTTAGCTTCCCAATATAACCTGAAAGAATCAGATAGACACATTAATGTTGAAAACAATGCGTACTTCTGGCCTCAGGCAATGACTGACTGGTGGAGCCACTGGAATGATAGTGTAACAACAGCCGGGGCTCAGGATACAGAGCTTGTAACACCTCCCCAATGGATAAATGCCCGTACCTCCGGAATGTTTGCAGACAAAACAACGTGGCCGAATTTCAATATTTCAGGCAATGATAGTGTAGAGCCGGGGTTTCCAACTTCGGCTATGGTACAGGTTAACAAACTAATGAATTATGTGGAACTTTCACGCACGAATAATCTGGCATCTTATAATTGGTGGTTTGTTCCGCAGGGACAAGACGGTCCTTTCCCCGGTACAAAAACACCCGAATGGAGTCTTAAATACACTAATACTGCGCTTATGCATGCAGGTACAGATGGTAAAGCATTGGGCGATTTAAACTGGTTCCCAGATCAGATTACAGGTGTTCAGCAATTACATAATTCAATCCCGGGAAAATTTGATTTAAGTCAAAACTATCCTAATCCGTTTAATCCGACTACAAATATTAAATATTCAATTCCGAATAGCGGTTTTGTTTCATTGAAGGTTTATAATGTACTTGGACAGGAAGTTGCGACGATATATCAAGGTTTCCAGAAAGCGGGATCATACAAAGCCGATTTTGATGCTTCAAGATTAGCAAGCGGTGTTTACCTGTATCGATTGGAGGCCAATACATTTTCTCAAACTAAAAAAATGGTTCTCTTGAAATAGATCTGTTCAAAATAGATAAAAATTAAATCAGAAGGTGGCATCTTTTATTTAAATAAGATGTCACCTCTTATTAATTATACAGCAGATACCTGGAACGTATTTTCTTAAACTTATTTAAATCTTTTTGCCATGAAGAAATAATTTCTTTGGGAGTTTTTCCATCATCCAGCATCAGACGAACTTCAGGTGTTCCGCAAAGTCTGTCAAATGCTTTTTCTCTCCATTCAAAATTTCCAGGATTATCCTTCTTTATTTCCCAAAGTAAATAAATAGCTGCTTCAACCGGTTTAAAAATATTCCTGTCGGTTATATGTACATATATGTCATTACATTTTTGATTTAAATATTTTGGACTTGTTGCATTACTTGCGGTTCTTACAGGAGTTACTTTGATAGCTTCAAATCTGACTCCTTTAAGATGATAATTATTCAGTTCATCTGCTTCTTTAGCTGCATTTAACCATGGAGCTCCTATATATTCGAAAGGCTTATCTGTGCCCCGGCCTTCCGAAACGTTAGTCCCCTCAAATAAACATGTTCCCGGATAAACAACAGCTGTTGATAAGCTCACCATATTTGGTGATGGTTTTATCCATTTTAATTCTGTTTGGTCATACCATAGATTTCTGGTCCAGCCTTCCATTTTTGCAATTATTAAATTACATTTCCTTCCGTTATGCAGCCATCCTTCCTCGTTATACATTTGAGCCAGTTCACCGATTGTCATTCCGTAAGCAATTGGAATAGGGGCATAAGCAACAAATGATTCCATCGAATCCAAAGCCACCGGCCCATCAACGTATAATCCCCGTATAGGATTTGGATGATCCAAAACAATAAACGGAATCCCTTTTTCTGCAGCTGCTTCCATTGCAAATCCGAGAGTTGATATAAACGTATAAAATCTTGCCCCCACATCCTGAATATCGAAAATAAGTATATCAATATTCTTCATCATATCCGGGGTTGGTTTATAAGTTTTACCGTAAAGTGAATAGATCGGAATACCTGTTTTTGTATCAATAGAATTTTCAATAGAACCGGTAGTATCGGCTCTTATCCCGTGTTCCGGTCCAAACAAAGCTGTAACTTCAACATTCTTATTTTCATAAAGCGCATCAGCTAAATGTCTTCCGTCGGAGAGTACGGATGTAGGATTAGTTATCAGGCCAAGCCTTTTCCCTTTTATATATTTGAAATATTTAGTGAAAAGTAAATCTGCACCGGTTTCGACTTTGGGTTCATTTGCTGAAGAGAAGATATTCACAGATAAAAAAATAAATCCTATTATAATAATTACTTTTTTCATAATTCTGATTATTTCTTCTGATATAAATATTTAAATTTTATATTATTTATAAACTCTCTTCATTTGATAGAAGAGATAATAATTTTGCAACTAACAATGCAGCCAGGACACCAACAAGTGTAAACCAGGTCCAGGCAACTAACTTTAATGCTATAACGGCAATCATAATAAATATTCCGGCCACAAATCCAGCAAGTGCATCTTCTTGTTTAGCTTTCTTAATGAAAATACCGATTAAAAAAGTTCCCAGCAATCCGCCGTAAGTAAAGGAAGCAATGCTTAAGGCGATTTCTACAACTGAACGTGGTGAAGTCATAAAAAAGAAAGCCGACAGGGTAAGAAGGACAGCCCAAATAATTGTAAATATTCTGGATATTTTTAATTGTTTCTTATCGTCATTTAATTTACCAAAAAACGGGATGTAGAGATCCAGCATAGTCGAAGATGAAAGAGAGCTTATTGAACCGGCAAGTGTTGATAATGCGGCGGCAAATAATCCTGCTATAATAATTCCCATAACTCCTGTAGGCAATACATTAATTATAAATTTGGGGAATATCTCGTCCGGTTTTGTAATTCCGATTTTTGCAAAATCCAGGGTTCCGTAATATGCATATAGCATTATACCGACAAGCAGAAATATTGCAAACTGAATAATGACGATTACACCGCTTCCAATAACAGCTTTTTTACTTTCTTTAAGATCTTTAGTTGTCAATAATCTTTGAACAATCAGCTGATCTGTCCCGTGTGAAGCCATTGACAGGAAAGCTCCTCCGACAAGCCCTCCTATCAAAGTATATGGCTGGGAAAAGAATCCGGCTATTCCATTATTAAAGCCGAAATTAAATATTTGAAGTTTATTCCCGGCAGAAGCAGCACTGATTACTGAATTCCAGCCGTCCGGCAAAATATTCAGCAGAAATATTACCGCAATTATAGCTCCACCTAAATAAATAAACATTTGGATAACATCCACCCAGATTACACCTTTAACTCCTCCGGTATAAGTATATATTAAAGCAACTGCGGCAATAATTACTATTGCAGTAGCCTGATTAATATTTATCATCAGGTAAAGAGGGATTGCAGTTGCAGCCAGTCTTACCCCGTCTGCGGCCGTTCTTGTAAATAGAAAAACGATTGATGCAAATGAACGTGTCTTTCCGCCGAATCTTGTTTCCAAATAAGTGTATGCAGTTTTTAATTCTCCTTTATAATATGCGGGAAGGAATACAGTAGCGACAACTATTCTTCCCAGAAGATAGCCGAAAGTAACCTGCAGAAAATTAAGGTTAGCTATGTAGGCAAGTCCCGGAATGGAGATAAAAGTTAAGGTGCTGGTTTCGGCTGCTACTATTGAAAAACAGACGGCCCACCAGGGTACTTTTTTAGAACCTAAAAAATAATCTTTAACTGATTTCTGCTTTCCGCCTGAGATAATACCGAATATGGCAATACCGATCAGGTAAGCGGCAATAATAATATAATCAAGAGTATGAGTTTTCAAATATATTTTCTATGCTTTATTTAAATTGTTAACCTGTGATTTTTATTCTATATCCGTGAAAGGAATATTTTCAATACGGTACGATTTCCAATCTTTGTAATCAAAATGCCACCATTCAACATCCAATACTTTAAAGCCATTATCTTCCATTTTACTTCTAAGCAGGTCTCTCAGACTCCGCTGCTTATCAGTACCGCCTTTATAATCAGCATATGCCCGCTCGCTCATTTCATCATAGTTGCTCGGCATTTCTACCTCTTTCCCGGAAGCAATTTCATATAAGCTTAAATCAACAGCACATCCCCTGTTATGTCTTGAACCATTTTTCGGGTTAGCCACGAATTCTTTTTTATCCTCAGGCGTCATATCCCAGAATGTTTTAGTTACACTCCATGGGCGGTAGCCGTCAAAAATTACAAGAGCAAATCCATATGGCTTCAGTTCCCTGTTAACTTTTACCAGTGCTTCTGCTGCAGGCCGCTGTAAAAAAGCTCTGGCTTCTTTGTAGACGGGTCTTCCCAGAAAATTATTACTGGTTGCATATCTTATATCCAGGTGAAAAGTTGAATCCAGCTTAATCGGTTCGACTAAATCAGATTTTTTAAAGTTGCCTTTTTCATGCGGCGGTTCTTCTTTACAGCTGCTTAAGAATAAGAATAATAGAGCCGCAAAGACGCATAAATTAATTTTCCTAACTAAATAAATTTTCATTACCTGAACTCATTCTATTTTGAATTATTGAAAAAATATAAAATAAATCCGGAAACAACTTTTTATAAATCCGGATATCATTATAAAAAATATTTATGGAAGTATCCAACTAAAATCATTAAAGGCTAAATTGCCAAAAGCGGGTATATTTCAGGCAATAGATGCTATTAATTGTATCCCCGGTAATATTTTTCCAAATTTGGTCAAGATTTAAGAACTAGGAATAACGATTTCTTGATTTTAGATGTTTTTCACTACGAAATCAGAAATCACAGATCGATTATCGATATTCTAAAATCAAAAACCTTTGGTTGCCGGCTATGCTGCGCTATGGTTGATTGGGCATATTGTTTAGGTATAGTTTATTTTAATGAGAATTATAGCAGGCTTCAGTCTGAATTAAGAATTTCCCCGGAAAATCATTTAACCGCAGGCAAAATTTTTATTATATTAGTTATAATTAATAAAATAATTAAATATTTAAACTTATTCTGGATTTTTATCTAAAAATATAAGTTATACGGTTTGTGTTTTATTAAAAAATTTCTTATAGTTTTTTAAAGGCTTTATTTAAATGTTGCGTTATCTAAAAATAAAGTTTAATTTTTAAAAGGTTTTGTCGAAAATATCACTCAACACAAATTAGGAGGTCCTATGCATAAACTCTTTACAATAATTATATCCATTTTAGCAGTAGCAGGTCTGAATGCCCAGGACATATTCCAGCGATCTTCCACAATTCATACCTTGAAATATGAACCCGGCGGCGGAGGTTTCGGAAACATTGTTGCAGGGGTCGATTTTGATGGTGACGGGCTGCCTGAAATTTATGCATGCAATACAAACATGATCGATAGAGACGGTGAATTAATTCCCAGACTTTATAAGTTCGAATGGAATGAAACCACCTCTTCGTGGGATTCTGTCTGGAGTGCTACTGCTCCTTTGGACAAACAGAACACCTGGCCCGCTCTTGCATGGGGCGATCTGGATAAGGACGGAAGACCGGAAATATACTGGGCCCCGGTTAACTATAGCCCCTATCCCGATGTTGCTAGAGTGCTTGTATATGAATACGCCGGGGACGGCAGTGATAATATGGGAGTTGATGACGGCTTCGGAGGATTCCTTCCAAATGCAAGTACAGATATTGTTAAGGGAGACGGTCTAAACCTTAGACCAATAAAATTTGTTGTCGATGATATTGATAGTGATGGTACTGATGAATTAATTTTCTGTGATAGAGGAGGAGATTATCATTTTGGTGTCCTTTCAGTGGATAATATCCCTGACCTTGGAGATGGCAGCGAAACATGGACTCTTGAAGCTAACGGTAAAGGGGATACAACAATAACTACAGGAAGTAAATATGATTTTAGTATTATCGGGAATACAATTTATCTTTTTAACGATGACGGAAAGATTTCTCCGGTTAAATATGATAATGGAAGCTATACGGTAATGCCGGCATTAGATGGAGTTGGGGAGAATTATGGTTCTTTTAAAGGGTCCGTAACAGCTGACCTCGATAATGACGGAACAGATGAAATTATTTTGGGAGGCTGGGATAATCCTACAAAAGTATTTGTATTAAAACAAGTGGCTGATACCCTGCAGACATTTGCTATCTCAGATACATCAATTAATGTAGAAACACTTAATGGTGCTGCTGCCGGAGATCTTGATGCTGACGGTCATCCGGATTTTGTTTTTGGTACAAGAGGCAGCCCGGCAAGCGTTCCTAATAATGCTATCTTAAGAGTTGAATTCCAGGGGGGCGACATTACTGATCCTGCCAATTATGTTACATCAATAATTGACTCAATGTTAGTACCTGAAGAAGACAATGCCGGCGGTCAGCTGGATGTGGTTGCAATTGGAAACCTAGATGGTGATCCTGCAGATGAAGTTGTTTATACCCAGGGTTATACCAGAGGTGTTTCAAATGATACTACCGCTGATGCAGCAATTGTCGATTTACAGCATACTGCTGTCAGCGTAAGAATGGTAGATAATAAACTGCCTTCAAAATTTTATCTGAATCAGAATTATCCTAATCCTTTCAACCCTTCAACTACAATTGAATTCGGTTTAACTAGGGAGATGGGTGTTGAATTGAAGATATATAACATTTTAGGCCAGGAAGTCATGACTTTGATAGACGGACAATTAATGAAAGCGGGAGTATATAAAGTAAATTTCAAAGCATCTGATCTTGCCAGCGGCACCTATGTTTACAGATTAAAAGCAGGTTCTCAGGTTATGTCCAAGAAAATGCTTCTTTTGAAATAACTTTTAATAATGGAACCTGTCTTTCTTAGAATTGACAGGTTCCATTACTTAAATTCGAAACGGGAGAAAAATTTATAGATTAATTTATACAGCAATTCAATTTATGAATATACTAACCTTATTAACTCTGAACCATTATATAAATTCTTTAATACTATTGATGTATTGAGGTTGCAATGAACAGAAAAACAAATTTACTTTTTCAATTTCTGTTAATATTACTTTTGTCAAATAATATTTTTGCAGGCAGAACCGGTAAGATAACCGGAAAAGTTACTGATGCACAAACATCTGAACCATTGCTTGGAATTAATGTAATTATTGAAGGCACAACCCAGGGAGCGGCAACAGGAGCCGACGGTACTTACATAATAATTAATGTGGATCCCGGAACATACAACCTTGTTTTTTCAGGTGTCGGATTCCAGAAAAAAATTATTGCCAATGTTAGTGTATCCAGTGATTTTACAACAAATATAAATGTCCAGCTTTCTTCAGAAGCAATTGATCTCGAAGCAGTTGTCGTACAGGCCGAAAAACCTCTCGTCAGGAAAGACCTGACTTCTTCCCATACCGTTATAGATAATACACAAATTGATGTTCTTCCGGTTGAAACCATTAATCAAATACTAACTCTCCAGGCCGGCGTTACTGAAGGAGCCGGCGGTGAACTGCATATAAGAGGCGGAAGAGCAACAGAAATTTCCTATAATGTTAACGGAATATCTGTAAACAATCTTTTTGCAAGGACAAGTTTTAGTACCGGTTCAGAAGGTGATTTTGTCGGGACAACAAGGAATGTCCAAATCTCAACAAATGCTGTTAAGGAATTGTCTGTAGAAAGCGGTACTTTTAATGCTGAATACGGAAATGCTCTCAGCGGAGTTGTAAACACTGTTACAAAAGAAGGCGGAAGTAAATATACAGGAAGTCTCTCTTATTATACCGGCGATTATGTCAGCGGTCATAACGACATATTTTTGAATATCAATAAAATTAATCCGGTTACTGATCAGGTTATGGAGGGAACATTCGGAGGTCCGGTTCCTTTTACATCTAATAATCTTACATTTTTCCTTTCCGGCAGATATAATAACAACCAGGGTTATCTTTATGGTCAGAGAGAGCATACTATATACGATTCTGTTTACAGAAGTATAACAGATCCTACTGATATAAGAATAGCTCAAACAGGAGATAATTCACTTGTTGCAATGAATCCTTCGAAAGATTATAATCTTACAGGAAAGTTTACTGTAAAACCATTCTCAACACTTAAGCTTAATTACGACGTCATTTATTCTAACTCGGATTATCAAACCTACTACCATGATTATAAATATAATCCTGATGCAAATTACCACCGTTATGAACGGGGTCTTGTTAATTCACTTGAAGTAAGACATGCATTAAGCGGCAGCACTTTTTATACTCTGTTAGGTTCCTACAGCATTTATGATTTTAAAAGATATTTATTCCCGCTGCTTGATCAGAGCGGTAATGAGGTAAGCTTCTACCCTGGAATGAGCCTGTCAGGTCTTCATGCGGATCCGAGGTATCAGCCATCTTATAAAGCTAATACAGTTACTCCTTATACTTTTGTATCGGGAGGAACCCTTAACTATCAGGTTTACCAGAGATCATATACATACGAATTGAAATTTGATATGACCAGCCAGATTAACAATCAGCATGAAGTGAAGTTCGGGGTTCAGACAAAACGTGATAAAATGGATTATGAAGACTTTACAATCCAGCGCGATACAACACAGTATCTGGTGCCAACTATATTGGGAACCGAATCAAGTGTGCATGATCTTTATTCAAAAAAACCGGTTCTTTATTCAGCATATCTCCAGGATAAAATGGAATTTGTTAGCATGATTATTAATGCAGGTGTCCGGTTTGATTACTTTAATTCACATTCGGATTATGCCCCCGACATTAATGAACCCAGAAGTAACTTAACAAATTCCGATTCAAAAATTGAATTTAGCCCCAGGTTCGGAATATCTTTTCCAATAACTGATCAGGGCATCATTCATTTCTCCTACGGACATTTTTATCAGCTTCCTCCATATACTTATTTATACACAAACTCTGAATATAAGAGCTTCGGCGGTATACCGACCTACGGCAATGCTAATCTTAATCCTGAAAAAACAGTTACTTATGAAATTGGTCTGCAGCAGCAGCTCTCTGAAACCATTGCTTTTAATGTTACCGGTTTTTACAAAGATGTAAGAGATCTTCTGGCATTGCAGAGAATACGTATAAGTACAAGCGTAACATATGATAAGTATGTAAATAAAGATTACGGAAATATTAAAGGGATTACGTTTTCATTAACAAAAAGAAAATTGCCTGATGACTTCTTCGGTGCATCATTAGACTATACATTCCAGGTCGCCGAAGGTAATGAGGTAGGCGCAGAATCATTTTTCCTTGATCTTTCATCCGGACGCCAGAGTGAAAAGATAGCTGTACCTCTCAATTGGGATCAGACCCATACACTGAATGGGGTTATAACTTTTGGTAATCCCAAAGATTGGTATGTTACTGTTGTAGGTACAATTAATACAGGTCTGCCGTATACTCCGCAGCTTATAGAAAGTCAGATTTTGCTTGATCCTAACAGCGGCCGAAAACCTATGCAGACAAACGTAGATCTTCTGATTGAAAAATCATTTGAGATACAGAGTACAGTTGTTACATTATTTGCAAAAGTGTTTAATCTTTTTGATGAATTAAACGAGCGCTCGGTTTATGATAATACCGGTAGAGCTACTTATAACCTTGAGGAGTCAAAGGGGGGTCCGCAGGAAACAAACAGGCTGGCCGAAACAATACCCGGGGTACATTCTGCTTCAGAATATTTTGTTCGTCCGCAATATTATTCTGCTCCCCGGGAAGTAAGACTGGGAATTTCGTTAGAGTTTTAATACTCTTTATTATTTTGATATGGAAGAGAATATAAATCCAAATAGTATTGATCGATTTTTATTGGAGCTAATATAATGCTGAAACAAAATTTTTCTAAAGAGACAGGAAATAAATTACTATTAATAATAGTCCTTATACTTTTTTTTACAGGGAGTTCTTTCCCCCAAAAATCTGTTCAGCAGAGAAGAGAAACGGAACATCAGGCTGTAATGAATTATTTTAACACTGTTTATCCAACCTACCCGCTCAGTACTAATACATCCGCACGTATGAATAAATTTTCAGCCTTTAATAATAAACTGGCAAAGGTTTCAGTAGAAGAAAGGCCGGATTGGAAAAGCTATATAATGAACGGAAACAATATATCTGTGGAATTATGGAATTACGGCGGTATCGGTCCTGGTTTGCCCGGTGATGCCTTACGGGATATTCTGGCGCTTGTATGGCATGATGCTCCTTATATATTTCAGTTTAGCCCCATAGTAGGAGCTGAAGTACCGAATGCACTTGATCCGTCAAAGAAATTTCATATTATTTCTGACGGATTATACGATTTTAGCTATGCCGGTTTAAGAGATGAAAATACGGCAATTGATCATCAATACTGGTGGCAGCCTTTACCCGGTTTTGCAGATCCTAATCAGGACCAGATGGCTTCAAATCCGGCATTTGACTCAAACCGAGATGGAAAACCTGACAGCTGGCCTGACAGCTGGTACAATTCAACACTGGGAGAATATGTCTGGCCCGGTTATTTAAAACAGGGAGAGAATAATGCTGACCTTGAAGTATTCTGGGGAATGGACGATAGAGAAAATAATGAGTTTGGAAGTACCAACCAGACTTCTCAATACTATCCCTTTATAAAAGATTCAGTCCGCTCAGGGATTGGTGTTCAGGTTTTGGGAAGAGCATACCAGTGGTCCAATTCATTAGCTGCCAATTCTATCTTTTTTCAATGGACTATTACAAACGTAAGTGATAAAGATATTGACTCAGTCTTTTTCGGTATTTACGGCGATCCTGATGTCGGCGGTAACAGCAGCAGCTGCAACCAGAACGATCACGGATTTTTTATCCCCCCTTATAATTTCGATGGAGAACATCCTGTAGATAACATACCGGTATATGCAAGAAGTATGGTTTATTTCTGGAACGATGATATGAATTGCGGAGGGCAGGACCTTGGCTACTTAGGGTGTAAATTCCTGGAAAGCCCGGGCAATCCTAATGACGGAATTGATAACGACGGTGACGGAATGATAGATGAGAGTCAATTTGACGGAATTGATAATGATCATGACTGGAATCCTGAAACAGATGATGTTGGTATAGACGGTATAGCTAATACGGGCGATCAGGGTGAAGGTGACGGAGTACCGACAGCAGGGAAATTGTTAGCTGATGGCTCCCTGGATCCTTTGGCTCCCGGTGAACCTAATTTTGAATATACTGATCTTGATGAAGCTGATCAAATCGGTCTTACAAGTTTTAATAGTTCTACCTGGAATACTGATTTGAAAATTGCAAATGATGAAGATATATGGAACAGGTGCAAACCTCAGAATTTCGGCGACATTCAGCAGAATGCAGATATTGTTTTCGTCTTCGGCTCTGGTTATGTTTCATTAAAAAAAGGTGAAACAAAAAGAATTTCAATGGCCTTCCTTTTCGGCGAAAACCTTAATGATCTTCTTGTAACAGCCGAAACAGTTCAGGATATATACAACAAAAATTATAATTTCTTTAAACCTCCTACACTGCCTAAAGTAACAGCCGTCCCCGGTGATAAAAAAGTCACCTTATACTGGGATAATTCTTCTGAAGAAAGTGTAGATCCCATTACCGGGAAAGATTTTGAAGGTTATGTTATTTACCGCAGTACAAGACCCGATTTTACCGATATTCAAAACGTAACCGACGGCAGGGCGGCAAGCTTTCTTTATGAACCTCTGAAAGATGCTGCGGGTATTGAAGCAAAATGGGATTTGAATAATGAATGGAAAGGTTATCACCCGGTTCCTTACCAGGGAAGAGGTCTGCATTATTACCTTGGCGACAACACAGGACTGGTACATTCGTATGTCGATTCAAATAATGTAATAAATGGACAAACCTATTATTATGCAGTTGTTGCTTATGACCATGGAGATTCGGTAGGCATTCCTCCTTCGGAAACCACAAAAAAAATAACTGTGGACCCGATAACATCGCAGATGACTTTTGATGATAACACAGCTATGGTAATTCCAGGACCCAGGGCGGCAGGGTACAATATGCCTGCAATATCCGGCGATGATATTCTCCATACTTCAGGAATTGCTAATGGCAAGGTTAACTTTCGTGTCCTAAATGATTTGAAAATGAAAGATGATAAATTTACACTTACTTTTAACGATAAGCTTAATTTAGGCGATACGGTTTTGAGTGTTAAAAATTATTCGGTTAGAGGTGAAAATTCTGTTTCGGAATCTTTCTTCCTGTTTGATACAAAATATACAAAGCTCTCACATCAGAATATAATTGACGATCAAACTCTTGTAGTTAAAGATCAGGACGGAACTATTTATAAAAAAGGTATTGATTACGATCTTGATCTTTTACAAGGAAAAATTAAAAGGACCGATAATAGTTCAATGCCTGATAAAGGTGAATTTACAATAACGTTTCATAATTATGCCGTTTATCAGAGCCAGGCTCTGCATAGTGAAGATTCTAATCCTGTCTTTGACGGGATAAATTTATCGGTTTCTGATAATGATGTGCTCGAATTTGATCCCGATAAATCAGGATGGATTGGCGGTGATCTTCAGATACCTTTCACGGCTCAGCTGTCAACAATCGGCCAGGCTTCAAGAAAAAAATTATACCCGGCAGATTACGAGATTACTTTTTCTGACCAGAATGAGTACACTGCTATCAAAAATGTTCCGGGTAAAGGTTTTATAGATGTGCCTGTAAATTTTAAAGTTGAAGATATTACTTCCGGAGTGCCCCAGAATATAAAGGTCTTCCTGAATGAGAAAGAAAAAAACGATTCTGCATACACAAGAGGTGATGGTATTGTCCTTTTTCAGCCCGGAGCAGCCGGTGTTAATACAGATACTCTTACCTGGGAAATCACTTTGAATGCAGTATCTGATGGAGATTCTGTATATCCTGGAAAAGGTGATGTTTTAAAAATTGTTACCAGAAGACCATTTAATACAAATGATGTTTATACATTGGAAACTCAAGCCGGCAAAATAAATGAGCAGGCAGGTGCTTCACTTCTTGATAATATTTATGTTGTCCCGAATCCGTATGTCGGAACAAGTGTGCTTGAGCCGGCAAATAAATTACCGCTGCAGAACCGCGGCGAAAGAAGAATCTATTTTGAAAATCTTCCGCGTAAATGTACAATCAGGATTTTTACATTGAGCGGCGAACTTGTTACAACCCTACAGCATGATGAAGGAGTTGACAACGGCAGAGAATACTGGAACCTCCTTAACCGGGACGGATTCGGCGTAGCTTATGGTATTTATTTAGCTCATATAGATGCACCTGACTTAGGTGAAAAGTTGATCAAATTTGCATTAATTAAATGAGGTTAATCGCTATTAACCAGTAAAGAATAGCGGAGAAATTTATGAAAATATCTTACAAATATTATATTGCAGTAACCATTGCAGTAATGATTTCCTCTTTTTCCTATGCTCAGACACTGAAAACAGGGACAACTGCGGCGCAGGTTCTTAAATTTAATGTGGGGCCCAGGGCTATCGGTATGGGTGGTGCATATACTGCAATATCCGATGAAATCACCGCAATGTACTGGAATCCGGGAGGTACGGCTAACATTCAGTCAAATGAAGCATTTTTTGATCATACAATCCTTTATGCCGATATAAGGCATGATTATGCTGCCATAGCCAGTAATCTTTCCGGTTTCGGGACTGTTGGCGCTTTTGTTTCAGTTCTTTCTATGGATGAAATGGCTGTCAGAACAGAAGAAGAGCCTACCGGGACAGGTGAGTATTTTGATGCCGGCGCAATTGTTATCGGATTAAATTATGCGCGTTTTCTCACAGATAATTTTTCTATCGGGTTTAATATTAAATACATAAACGAATCAATATGGCATATGACTTCAACCGGTTTCGGAGTTGATGTCGGAACTTTATATAAAATACCGGTTTTAAATGAATTAAGAATTGCTGCAAGTGTTTCTAACTTTGGTACAAAAATGCAGCTGGCAGGAAGGGATATAATTAAATTACTTCCTTCCGGGGCCGGAGACCAGAATTTGATTAATACAAACCTGGAACTTGGCAAATATGATCTTCCCCTACTTTTCCGGTTCGGTGTTTCCAGCGATATTGTTAAGAGCCAGTCTTCAAGAATTACTGCTGCTGTTGATGCAATTCATCCGAATGATCATACTGAATATATAAACACAGGAATGGAATACTCCTGGAATGAAATAGTATTTATGCGGATCGGTTACAATTCCTTGTTTGAAAAGGATTCTGAAAAAGGACTAACCTTTGGATTTGGTATAAACTACAAAATTGCCGATCTTGTAAAGGTAGGATTGGACTATGCCTACCAGGATTTCGGAAGATTGTCAAATGTTCAGTATTTCTCTTTTATGATTGCTTTCTGATTCCTGTACTTTAGAAGATTTTAATTTATAATTGGCTTTGGTGTAAATAAGATAATATTAATATATGATTTTAAGATTTCTGCTTATTTTTTTAGCAAGTACAGGAATAATATTTTGTCAATCGTATCCCGACCAGTTTATATCATATAAAAATGATTCTCTTATCCATAGAATAAGCAGTCTCAATGGTGCGGAAATCAGTAATGACGGGAAGAGCATTATCCTTTCTGATGGAGTAGAAAGTGGAGATGTGACCTTTAATCCTGATTCCTCTGAATATCCATTCAATCGTGTCTTACCATCGTGGAATGGTTCTGTTCCCAATAATTACAGCAGCTTTAAAGTAACCATCAGGTTTTTTGAATCTTCCGGAACCTGGTCGCCCTGGCTGACAGTCGGTTTCTGGAAAGCAAACATATGGTCAACTTACGGTACAACCAGCTACAGCGGAGGCAAAATAATTATCGATAATGCCGTTCTAAATTCATATCATAATAAATGGCAGTTCAAAGTTATTATGAAAAGGACAAGCGGCAGCCAGCCTTCGCCGGAGCTGCATAAACTAAGCTGTTTTGTAAGTGATCAAAGAGTTACAGATAATGTAAATATAACATCTTTGGTTAATGATAAACCTCCAAAGATTTTTATTCCTACAGAATTTTTTTACCAATACTCACTTGATTCCGGTATTGGAGGTGATATTTGCTCACCAACATCGGTCTCTATGGTACTCCGAAGTTATAACATAGAAGTTGATCCTCTGCAGTTTGCTAAAGATACAAAATGTCCTTACTGGGATATTTTTGGAATATGGCCGCGTGTCGTGCAGAATGCCGCTGAGTACGGACTTGATGGTGCAGTTACCCGTTACCGGACCTGGAGCCAGGCTTATGAAACTCTTGCTGCGGGCGGAAGAGTTGTAATGTCGGTCGGTTCGCCTTTGTATCCCAACGGGCACCTGATGATGCTGGCCGGTTTTGACGCATCCGGAAATCCGCTTATGCATGACCCTGCAAGATCAAACGGCTACAGTTATAAATTCAGTAAAACATCTCTTTCCGAATCATGGTTTAATAAAGGCGGAATTGCTTATACCTTTTTCCCGGAAGATACTGCTGCTGTAACCTCAATTGAAGAAGCTGCCTCTGCTGTTCCTGAGAAAAATTATCTTTATAATAATTATCCGAATCCTTTCAATCCTACTACAAAAATCGGGTATGAAATTGCAGGAAATGGATTTGTTACATTAAAGGTTTATAATATTCTCGGAAAGGAAGTTGCAACCCTTGTTAATAAAGAACAGCCTGCGGGTAAATATGAAGTTTCGTTTAATGCTTCAGGACTGCCGACAGGTGTATATATTTACAGTATATTTTTACAGGTACAGGGTTCAAAGATTAACAGAATAAACAAGAAGATGCTGTATCTGAAGTGATAAACGGAAATTTTTAATTACTTACCGATGTTATTTTAAATCCATTCGCTTCAAACCTTGAGGGTCTTAGGAAGTGACCTTGAAGGTTAATTGCAAGATTTGAATTACTTATATAAGAAATACTTCTTTGAAAATTCTCTGAATTCTGAGGCTTCTTTCTCAAAGAACGGTTTTAAGTTTTTAGCTTCAAAGTTTTCATTAATCATTTTCCTAACTTTGCCTGTTCCAAGGACATTATCGAACATTCTGAACCGGCTTTTATTTTCATCTTTAAAAAGAGACGAATCAGGATACAATTCTTTTAAAGCCTGGATTATATAGAATTGTATCTGCATCAGCTTAACATTCTTATAATCGGTGATGTGAGTTTCTACTCCGTGAAGATTTTCACCTTTCCCGAATCCATAAAAAGGCTTAAAAGAAATCGGCCTGAAGATAACTCCTTCCAATCCATAACTATTCATTTTATCAGCCAGTTTCCTTGAATCAATCCAGTCAGCGGCAAATGTCCGGAAGGGAAGCGTATATCCTACACCGATAGAAATTGAATTCAGTTCTCCGACAATACCTGAAGAGACATAATAAAAAGGCGTATTCTTATCCGGTATATGAGGAGAAGTCGGTACCCATGGCAATCCTGTATCTTCAAAAGTCATTCCCCTGTTCCACCCTTCCATTTTAACAACAGTTAATTTACATTTTATCCCTCCCCGCAGCATTCCTTCGTCATTAATCAGGGTTGCAAGTTCACCGCATGTTAAGCCGTACACATAAGGTATTTTAAACATACTAACAAAAGTAAAATAACCGTCTTCTACAAGTCCGCCTTCAACCCTGCAGCCTCCCAAGGGATCGGGTCTGTCAAGTATGACAACTTCAATATTATTTTCGGCGGCGGCTTCCATAATTAATCCCATTGTACTTATATATGTATAAGATCTGCACCCGATATCCTGTATATCATAAACCAGCACATCAATATTTTTCAGCATAGTTGAATCAGGTTTGCGGGTTTTACCATACAAGGAATAAACCGGGAGTTTTGTATATTCGTCGGTATATGATTCAACATAATCTCCTGCAGCAAAATTTCCACGGACACCATGTTCCGGTCCAAAAAGTGCAACAAGATTAACGTTCGGAGATTCATTTAAAATATCAATCGTTGATTTCAGTCTGCTATCAACACCGGTAGGATTCGTAACAAGTCCGACCCGCTTACCCTTGAGGATATCAAAATTTCTATCTCTTAAGACTTCTATACCGGTCTTAACAACCGGACCTTTTCTGAAGAGTTCATCATAATTAATTTTCAATCCGTCAAGTTTCTCAGCTACAAGCTTTTGAACCGTATTATCTCTGATAAATCTGTAGAAATCTTCCCCCGGGCATAAAGTTAAAGCATAATCTTTATGTCCTTTGATACTGTCTAATGAAACATGATATTTTTTAACCAGGAAACCGGTTAAGTCAACAACTGATTTCAATTCCTCTTTATTAAATTTTTGAATTTCGTAATTACCCAGTACACAAATAAGTGCGTGGCCGCGTACATCATAATCGGTATTCGTATCACCCGGATATTTTAAAGGTCGGGCTTCGTAAATATTCCCATCAGGATCAATGATATAATGATACGGAATATCCATCCATCCTTTTTCTTTCCTGCTCCACGACTGCAGGTTTTTCAGGTAATCAGCAACATTTTTACCTTCCGGAAAATATTCACCGCTATGATGCAGGGTAATTTTTGTAATGGTTTGTTCAGGCAAAGTTTTTTCTGCCGGCTTCCAGCCCCACTCCTGCCGCGTAATAACTTTTAAATCTGCCGGATAATTAATATCCGTTGTATCCGTTTCGTATTTACCCGCTGAACAGCCGTATATTATCATAAAAATCAGTACAGCAGCATGTTTAAGATATTTCAATTTTAAAATCCTGATTATTGATGTTTTATCTGTAAATGATAAGAAAAAGAGATTATTTTAAAATTGAATATAATGATTAAAAATTTTATAATTTCTGAGAGTTTTTAATACTGTTTATTTTTAATAACTTTGAAACTAATATAGCCGGGGTATATAAGAAATGAAAATTAAAAACCAATCAAAGATTTCTATTTTAACTCTGCTGATTTTATTCGTTGCTTTTCAGATACTTCCCGGCTGTTCGCAGCAGCAGCAATCTGTAAAAAATGATTCAGGATCTTCATCTCTATCATCCTTTAAAGATGAAAAAAGATTTTATACACTTGACAGTATAATTAATAAATCAATTGAAGACTCTGCATTTCCGGGAGCAGTAATACTGGTACAGAAGGATGGTAAAATTATTTATAATAAAGCTTACGGTTATTACACATATGATACGGCATCCGGCAGAGTTTCGGTTAACACGATGTACGATCTTGCTTCTGTAACCAAGGTGATAGCAACAACTTCAGCCGCAATGATTTGTTATGACAGAGGATTGTTTAAACTTGATGACAGAGTCTCAAAGTTCCTTCCGCAATTCGGAGTTAAAGGGAAAGAAAAAGTATCAATCAGAAATCTTCTGGTTCACGACAGCGGATTAAGACCCGATATACCTTCATACAAAGCATTTGATTCTGTAAAGAATAAAGAACAGGGAGTGATGAATGAAATTTTTAACGATACACTTATTTATCCCACCGGGACTGAAATGGTTTATTCTGATTTGAATTTCATTCTACTGGGAAAAATTATTGAAAAAGTAACAGGAACTTCACTGGATAAATTTTGTAATGAAAATATTTTTGAGCCGCTGGATATGAACAGCACAATGTTTGATCCTCCAAAGTCACTTATAGGCAGGATTGCACCTACGGAAAATGACAATTACTGGAGACACCGGCAGATAAGAGGTACAGTGCATGATGAAACTTCACAGCTTTTAAACGGAGTTGCCGGGCATGCCGGTTTATTTTCAACAGCCGGTGATATAGCAAAACTTCTCCAAATGCTGCTGCAGAAGGGTATTTACAAAGGGAAACGATATATTAAATCCTCAACGGTTGAGATGTTTGTGAAAAAGCAGTCTGATTTAAGTTCAAGGGCGCTGGGATGGGATACCAAATCTCCCGAACATTCTACTGCCGGTAATTTTTTTAGCAGTATTTCATACGGACATTTAGGATTTACAGGTACGTCCGTCTGGACAGATCCAACCAGGAAACTGTTTGTAGTTTTATTATCTAACAGAGTATATCCGACAAGGAATAATGAAAAAATCAGGAAAGTAAGACCTGAAGTTCATGATGCAGTTATAAATGCTATAGAAGATTAAGAAAATCAGGATATATGATAATTTTTTCCCGTATCTATTTCAACAAAATCATTTTCCTGCTGATTGAAAAATTATTTACCGATAAAGTATATATATAGACTCCGCTGGAAATGTCGTAACCGTTTCTGTTATCAGACGAAAAAGTAATTGTGTAATAACCGGGATTCATCTCTTCATTAATCAGGGTTGAAACTTTCTGACCGAGCAGATTATAAACATCAAGCTTAACAAATCCCGCTTTAGGAATCCCCACTTTTATTTTTGTAGACGGGTTAAACGGATTTGGATAATTCTGTTCCAATATATAGTCTGAAGGAAGTTTGGAATTATCATTATTATCAACCCCCACAGTTGTTTTATTTACAATTCTTAAATCATCAAAATATACCTGGCCGGCAGATTTATTTCCAGGATTAAATGTTAACTGAAAGCTGTCAAATTTCAATGGATTGTCGAGAATACCATCTCCGAACCAGGAGCCTGTACCATCATTAGTCATATCCCAGTTAACCAGTTTCCAGCCCAGCCAATTAATTGTATACCATGGACTTACTTCCACAGCATCTGTATTATCTCTTACAGCAAACCTGAAATTATTTCCGCTGCCATCCCCGAATAAATAAACCTGTAAGATATTACTGCTTGTGAAAGCTGGTGCTGACGGAGAATAATATTCCCTGATTAGCCAGTCAGTTGAAGTTGTGTCCCACTCATAATTAAGTTTCATCGACTTGAATCCGCTGAAAATAGGATTGAAATAAGTTGATTCACTTGAAACGTCAGTTTGTTCGGAGATAATTCCCTTAGTACTTCCGCTCTGCTGCGGAACCCACCAGTTATCTAAACCGCTTTCAAAATCATCTATATTATCAACTCCTGTATATTTTATATTTCCTGTTTTAAAATTAAATGTATATTGATCTGCTGCTGTATTTCCGTAATTATCTTCATATCCGCCGTCGAGAATTAAAGTATAGCTTTCATTCTCTTCAAGCGGCGGCGACGGAAACAAATTAATTATACTTTTCCTGTCAAAAATATAATGTTTATAAAATCCGGTTACGTATGACTGGTCCGAATCTTTTATTATTTTAACTTTACCCGACAATGATGAATTGTTAACCTCTTCATTAAAACTTAAACTGATAACCGGCCGAAGCTCTACTCCTGTCTGATCCTTTGCAGGATAATTATCAGTTATCACAGGCGGCAGATAATCAGGTACGCTGGTTCTGAAATTTAAAATAAAATCATCACCTCCCGAACCGTTTCCGTCTCCGTCAAAATGATGCCCGTATTTATCTGTTGCATTTCCTGATATTGTAATCTGATAGCTGGTGTTAAAACTGAAGTTTGAGGTTCTTATTGCCAGTCTTCTATCTCCGTCGGACCAGATGAAAACAGCAGAATCATTCGGTGATATAACAAGGGTGGATTCGACCGAAACTTTGTTCATAGGCCTGCTGAAAATAAATCCAACATTATCTACACCGGGATAAAGGCTATCATTTTGAACAGGGTAAACATATGTAACATATGGGGGAGTCTTTGAAACCATCCTGATATCTTTAAAAGTAAAAAAAGTATCTTCTACTGCAGCATCACTTGTATAAGGATCGTATCCTTCTGCGGAAACAGTAACAGGGAAAGTTCCCGGGGGAAGGTTCTCAAAAAAATAAAAGCCATTATGCAGTTCATCCGGAGAACTTGAATACAAGTGAAATAATGATTCATAAGTATCTGTCGTATCCTTTTGCCCGTTCATTGAAACAACAGCACCGTTTATCGGCTGACCAGATTCAGCATCTGAAATAATCCCGGTTGTAATTCCGGCAAATGGTCTGGCAATATCAAAGAATTTCAGAAACGACCAGAAAAAAGTATATGCTTCAAGTCTTTTCCATTTTACATTCATATTCCGCTGGTTTTGAGTAGGATTAGTATGAAAGCCCGCTTCGCTAAGTTCGGACGGCATATTTGATTCCCTGTTGACATGGAGATAGGGAACAAACCTGGAAGTATTATCAGGAAATCCTTCGTAGAATGTTCGATCAGCATAATTTCCGCGTGTTGAAGTTCTCATACCCCGTGTTAATAAATCAACGATAATGTCGCTCATTTCTTTCCCCCCGTTAGGGATTTTTTCTATTGTCTGTCCGTTTTCTCTCCATCCGCCGTACATTAAAAGTGTACTGTTTGAAGAAGGAGACCCGGCATCGCTATGAATTGAATGATACCATGCTGCCCCGACGGTATTTGCATAATCAGTTCTTTGGGTCAAAGATACTACTTCCTGATCATCAGTCCGGCTCATATAAACAGTATCAATATCAGTTTTTGACAGGAGAAGATCTCTTAAATTTAGAGCAACGCCTAAATTCTTTTCAGCTTCGGAATAACCGTAAATACCAACGTTTTCATGCTGGCTATGCCCGGGATCCAGAAATATATTCCAGCCTGATAACCCGGTTACCTGAGCTTCAGAACTGGAAGTTAAAACAATCAGTACTGTAAAAAATAGAATGTATAAAATTTTCATTAATTACTTTCTGCAAATAGTTAACGTACCGGTTTCAATGATTTATTAATAATAATTTTACAGCCGTTCGGTATAATCACTAATCACGGAACATCCATAATATATATGGCGCCTTCATCCTGAACATCAAAGGCAATTTTCCCCCCGTCCGGCGACCAGTCAGGGTTCATTTCAATTTGATCCGTTGTATTTGTAATGTTTGTCTTTTCTGTTCCGTCAATTTTTATTGTGTAGATATCGGAAGACACAATTTCGTATCCGTCGTCTTTTGTAATCATATAAACGATGTGCTGGTTATCGGGAGCCCACTTCGGCCTGTATCCTTTTCCAAGATCAGTTAATCCGGTTCCGTCAGCATTCATTACGTACATATCACCGCCGTAAATCTCAAAAGCTGCGCGGGTGCCGTCCGGAGAAGCACATAGGTTCAATACACGTTTCCCTTTTACCGGTTCAAAGGTTTTTAACTGATGGGCAGTTAAATCTTCAACCGCAATTTTATCGTTTCTTAAATAAATGATTTTCGATGAAACGGCCGATTTTTTACCCGGTTTTGTCTCAACTCCCGAATCAAATATTTCCAGGTTATTTCTTCCGAACATATAAACTTTATCATTACCGGGAGTAAACGAAGGCAGACCCGGCATAATTGTCCGGTAGCCTGTTAATAAAGAAGATTCTCCTGATTTAATATTGAATAATTTAACTGCATTGTATCGTCTCATGCCTTCATATTTTGCAACCCTCGCAAGGATTGACTGGCTGTCATCAGACCATTTAAATAAAAATCCGGCTGCAGCTTCTCCTGTAATTTTTTTTACATTTCTGTTCTGAATACCTACTATCCAAATACCTTTATACTTTGCACTTGTGAATGCAATCATCGAACCATCAGGAGACCATACCGGGGCCATAAAACTTTCTTCTGTGTTTTCAACCAGTTTTTCATATTTTGATTGAGGACTTGCCGATGCAAAAAAAAGAATTGCAAGCATAGTAATATGAATTAAATTAAAAGGAATTGTTTTTTTCATAATAGGTTTTTACCGGATTCAAATAAAAAAAAATACAGTCCTATCCGCTTTTGTAGAAAAGGAAAATATATAATTTGTTGTTAGGATAAAAGGAATTAACTTTTTGAGAAAAAATGTATTTACATAATCTGGGAAAAAGTCTCATTTTATTGCTGTCTAATAAGAAAAATGAAACCGCACAATTTAATACTATTATTTAAAAAATCAATATTATTTATTGTTGACTTAAATAAATAATTTATTTAACTTTTTTTCAGTTTTGTTGAAGATAATTCCCTAATATCAATATTATATATAATTGAGAATAAACTCATTATTATTGGAGAAAAAAGTTTGAAGTAAATTTTTACCCTTTTCTATGAAATAATTTCAAAATTTCCACTCGCTAACTGATATATATCGATTCAATGGTTCATGCTGGTATGATGAACTTATAACCAGGTATTAATATTTTTATCCAAAAGATAGAAGTTAAGCAGTTGGAGGTGCAAATATAAATTGTACTGTGCTGATTGTTATTAGCAATTAAGAATATCAATAGTTATTAACAAATTATTTTGCTGATTATCCTATAGACTAGTCTAGTAAACTAGTTCAGTAAGTAATCAAAATTCATTAATATTTTTTTTAGTAAAAAATACTAAATATTATTCAACAATAGTAAGGAGAAGAAAGATGAAAAAAGTTCTTTTACTGATTTCTTTTATTTTATTGGTTGCATTGAGCCTGCATGCTCAATCTCCGATTAATGCCTCTACAGTGGCAACCTATAATGCATATGCCGGTAATGCGCCTGACTCAACAGTTCCATATTATAATGATTTGGGAGTAAGAAGGGTGATTGTTGCCGATGCCGATGGTGACGGTACACAGGAGATTATTGCAACAGATTACTCAAACGGCGGAAGGGTTCATGTTTTGAAACCTAATGGAGACAATCTGGAAATTATCTGGTCATCACCTGTTGATACAGCCGAAAGCGGGTCCACACCCAGGTTTCCGCGTGTTGGTGATTGTGATGGTGACGGAAATCCTGAAATAATTTTTGAGCAGAACGGTGAAAAAAGAATAGTTTTTTATGAGTGGAACGGCACCGACTGGGGAACAGAACCGGCTTTTGTGGTCACAAATGATATGTTCAGAGCTGCGGGCGCTTTGGAAGATTTAAGATTTACAAGAGAAGTCTTCCAGGTATACGATTTTGACGGTGACGGCAGATCTGAATTTATTCCTTACGGAAATTCCCCGAGAAGAGATATTTATATTTGCGGAATTTCAGGAACATTCCCGGGATTTGCAAATTTAGTGATTGAGGGAGGGCATCCTGATAATTCAACTAACGGACGTATGTGGGTTACAGGTTCCCAGTGGAGCTCAACTCCGGCCGATATTGACGGCGACGGTAAACTTGAAATTATCAATAATCACTGGGATAACTTCGGAATGTGGGGAATCCAGGTTAACGGACCTGATTCTTATACGTATCCCGATACAAGTAAGCCGGGAGTTTATTACAGGTACTCACCTACAGACGGTAACAGTTATTTCGGTTTGGCTGCCGCTGATGTGAATGGCGATGGAAGAGATGAGATCGCAGGAACAATGTACGGCAATGATTTTAATATGTGCCTGTTCCAGTTCCAGCCGTGGGATACAACTGCAAACCTGTTTGATGGTGATTCTGTTGACAGCAGGTTTGGAATTATTGCCCCTATGAAAGAACTCGCTGCTTTAGGCGGTAAAAGTACTGCGGAATTATGGCCGTGCGTGAAAGGCGATTTAAATAAAGATGGTAAGGATGAAATTTATACAGGCGGCGGAGCAGGATTAAATGTAATTGCAGTACAATATAAAGGTACGGGCAGTCTTTTAGACTCAAATAATTATACTGCTAATCTGGTTTACAATGGTGAAGGCGGTGATGTATTTGCTACTATTAAAATTTATCACGGCAGGGTTGATACAGTGATTTCAGGAACCGATACCTCTTACGTTCTTGATACTGCTGTAGTTGATACCACTTATGAAGAAACTCCGTTTACTGCTTATATTTATGCCGACAGTGTAGACCTCGACGGCGACGGAAATATGGAAATGGTCCTTTCCGAACAAAGTGTCTATGACTCAACAACTGTTGTTGAATATGAATGGGCAGATTCAACTAAATCCTGGGAAAGGAATAACGCTCTAGAGCACAAAATTATAAATACATACCGTAAAACGATTAGAGTTCTCGAATATCAGGGCGCAACAGGATTAGTAGATCAGAATTATAATGTTGTAACCCCGGAAGATTATGTACTGGAGCATAATTATCCTAATCCGTTTAACCCTGCTACAACGATTAGATTCAGTTTACCGCTGCAGAAGGAAATATCTCTGAAGATTTATGATATGCTTGGTAAAGAGGTAGCAACTCTTATTAACCATCAAACATATAAAAAGGGAAGTCATTCTGTACAATGGGACGGAACTAACAATTATGGAAATAAAGTAGCCAGCGGTAATTATATCGCAAGATTAATTTACGGCAGTTTTTCAAAATCTATAAAGATGACATTGTTAAAATAAAATTAATCAAAATAATTTAAGGATCTGTGCCGGTCATTTTATAATAAGATGACCGGCATTGTGATTATCCTAAGTAATAATAAAGGCGTACTAATGCAGAAAGTTCTTTTCCTAATCTTTTTTGCATCCCTTTTTTTAATTAATTATAATGTCTATTCCCAGTCCACTGGTAAGATAATGGGCAAAGTAATAGATGAGTCTACCGGAGAAGGGATCCCGTTTGCTAATGTTTTAATTGATGGAACTTCTACCGGAGCCGCTGCGGATGAAAAAGGGAATTATGTAATATTAAATGTTGCCCCGGGTGTCTACAGCATTACTGCTTCATCCGTAGGCTACCAGAAAGTTACTATTGAAAATACATCTGTAAATGTAGGATTTACTACCTCATTGGATTTTAAACTTCCGCCCGGAGAGGTTACTTTGGCAGCCATTGTTATTAAGGGAGAAAAAAATCCGCTCATCAGGCAGGATTTGACTAACCCTACAGTAGCTATCACTTCCGAATCACTTGATAATTTACCTGTTGACAACATTGCAGATGTTATAAAACTGCAGGCCGGTGTTGTTACGGGCGATGACGGGAGTATTCACGTCAGGGGAGGATATGGTAATGAGATTGCTTACACTTTGAATGGTCTTCCGCTGAATGATCCTTTTGGAAACCAGAGGGCCGTCGGTCTGGCATCAAATGCAGTCCAGGAAGCTTCTGTTTCAACAGGAACATTCAGTGCCGAGTTCGGCAATGCATTAAGCGGTGTTGTAAACTATGTGACCAAAGAGGGTGGAGATAAATTTTCTTTCAGCTTAAAAGCATATGGCGGAGATTTCATTACGTCGAGAACCGACCTGTTTTCTAACATGCTGGGTTCAAATAAAATTGATGGATTGAACAGGGGCAGAGTTGAGGCTACTCTGGGAGGTCCTATTCCCATTACAAGTTCTACACGTTTTTTCGCTTCAGGAATTTATGAAAATTACAAAGGGACTTATTACGGCTACAGGCTGTATAATACTTCAGATTCTTACCTGACGCCTGACAATTTTAAAAGCACCGATCCAAGATATGGTAATGCAACAGGAAAATATTTCTTTAATCCCTTTGCTCCCAATAGTAATGGGTTACCAACGGGGGATATGCAACTTGTTGCTATGGATCCTGACAATACTTTAAATCTTCAGTTCAATATCAGCCAGAAAATAGGTTCATTGATTAAATTGAAATATGAAGTCGTTTTTGATAAAGAAAAGTCCAGACCATTTAGTTCTGCTACCTACCGGGATGGTAATACTTATAATGACAGGGCTTATTTCTTTAATCCTGACGGTAATGGCTGGGATTACAGCCGGGGAATTATTCATACCCTGGATATTACGCATACTGTGAGTGATAAAATGTTTTACACATTAAAGGGAGCATATTCGTTTAACAAAGGAGACCATTACCTGTATGCAGATCCGAATGATCCCCGGTATATGCCGAACTTTTACAGTAAAACAATCGGCAATACTCTTTATTATGCAGGCGGAACCGATAACAGTATTATACATAGATCTACATCAACTTACAGTATTAAAGGAGATATAGTTGCTGAATTGTTCGGCGTTCACGAAGTTAAAGCGGGATTTGAAATCAGGCAGCATGATATAAAAAGAGAAGGTTTCTCGGTAGACTTTTACAAGTATAAATTAATTAACGGAATGCCTTCAATTACCTCCTTAACTGTTAATGATGTATTGTATGATTCCAGTTTAACAATTGTACGTGGCAGCTTATTAAGTCCGTCAACTTACAACAAAAAACCGGTACAAGGATCAGCGTATATTCAGGATAAAATTGAACTTGCAAAAACAATGATTCTGAATATTGGTCTTAGATATGAATATTTTGATGTAGCTTCTTTATATAATTATGACATTTCCAGGGATCTGACAGAAGAACAATCCGGATATATGAATGCATACCTGAAGCCTGCGTCGGTTAAACATATGTTTTCTCCGAGATTCAGTGTCTCTTACCCCATAACTGATAAAGGAATTATAAGGTTTTCTTACGGGCACTTCTATCAAATTGGATCATTGGAAAAATTATATGAAAATGATATAAGATGGGTTCCGAATATATCAACAGTTCCTACATTTGGTAATCCTAATGTTAATCCTCAAAGATCTATACAATATGAAATTGGTCTGCAGCAGCAGCTGACAGATGACTTTAAATTTGATTTAACCGGCTATTACAAAGATGTGCGAGATTACATTTTCACCCAGACTGTATATACGGAAAAAGCAAGGGAATACAGAATATTAACAAATCTTGCTTATTCAAATGTTAGAGGTATAACCCTTTCATTTCTGAAAAGAAGATCTCCCGGCGGCATGTTTGCAGCCACGCTCGATTACACATTCCAGGTCGCAGAAGGAAACCGGACCCAGCCCCAGGAAGATTTATTCTTTAGTGAAGCGTCGGGAAAACAAACAGAAACATATTTAGTCTCATTAAGCTTTGACAGGCCGCATTTAATTAATGGAACTATTACTTTAACAGATCCGAAGTCCTGGACATTAGGAATAATTTATAATATCCAGGCCGGAACCCCGTATACACCTGCGCTGCCTCCGAGTTTATCGACTATAACTTATGAACAAAGTTCATCATTCAAATCGATGCAGTGGCAGGTAGATTTAAAATTCGAAAAATACTTCTCTGTAGGTCCGTTCGATTATTCGGTCTTCATACATGTTAATAATTTATTTGATACGCAGAATGACAGGTATGTTTATGCAAGCTCCGGTAAGTCTTTATCAAATGTAGAGCAGGTATTAAATGCTAATCAATTTAACGACCTTCGCGACAGAATTAATAGGGGAGACCCGGGTATGATTGATGTAAGTTATTTGGATCAATACTATTCCGGACGCCCCGAACGTGTTAACAGACCAAGAGAAGTCAGGGTAGGATTCTCTGTAATTTTTAATTAAATATTTTTTCCAGGATACAAATAATGACGAATAAAAATTTTGTAATTCTTTTATTGTTGCTTCTGCTTCCGGGATTCACTTTTGCCCAGTTAAAATACAGTCAGCCGACAGATAGTGCAGATTCCTACTATTATAGAAACCTAACACCACAGCAGGCAGAGAAAATTTTTGGTCCTATCAAAGGGAAAAAATTTAATAAAGTATCCGGTGACAGCAGGGAAATAAAAGATATTACTATTAAAGGAAATAAGATTACCACTATCCTCTATAATTACGGATCTGTGTGCTCTCCCAGCGCATTATCAAATGTTGAAGATTTGGTTTGGAACGGGTTGGGATATGGATTTGAATTCGGACTGCTGGTAGGAGGAGAAGTTATAGATAATAACGGCGATACTCTTCATATAGTAAGTGATTCTCATGTACGCCCGACTGAGGGTGATTACAGTCCTGATGGATCTTTAAAATGGGGCTGGCTGCCTAAAGATGGATATTCTGATCCAAACCAGGATCATGTTGCTTCACTTAATGCCGAAGACTTAAATGGCGATGGAAAACCGGATTCCTGGCCGGAAAGCTGGTATTCACCGGGTGCCGGTAAATATTTATGGCCGGCTTTCTTAGGTGATATGGCCACTGCTCCCGATGAAGAGGTTTATTACGCAGTCGATGATTTTACAAACTATGAATTTATTGACAGATATCAGCCTTTTCCCGATGATTTAACAAAAGGCGGACTGGGATTGGAAGCTACCGTAAGAATAATTCAGTTTAACAATCCCCTTGCTGAAGATATAATCTTTATGATATACCAGGTAACAAATGCATCGGAAAAAGATCTCAACAAGGTTTATTTCGGAATGTTCGGAGATCCTCATGTCGGTGGTGCTACTGATTATAATGATGACAGGGCATTTTTTATTCCTCCTAAAGGTGAGCTTGCCGATGCATATCCCCAGAGAGCAAGAAGCATGGTTTATGCATGGGATGCTGATTTTAAAGGAATGGGAGGAAAAAAACCGGGTTATTTCGGATGGAAATTTTTAGAGTCTCCTTCCTTTGATAATAACGGAGAGGATGATGATGACGATGGTATAATAGACGAAAGTCCTTTTAATGATAAAGGCATTTATATCGACGGCGTTGCTACTCCTTTGAATTACGGAATATACGATGTTGCAAAATATACCAAGGTTTATGGCCAGCCAAAACCCAGATGGTCAGGAGATGAGGATGGAGACTGGGATGTCGAGAAAAATGATGTCGGCATCGATGGAATCGGACCCGACTCACCGAATTACCCGGGTCCGGATTACGGAGAAGGGGACGGCGTTCCTTCACAGGCATTTTATAAAGATTTAAATGATAATGGAAAATATGATCCTGAAGAAGCAGGAACCTTAAGTGATGTTCAATTGCCCGGATATAAATGGGCCGGTTCCGAGCCGAATTTTGGATACAGGGATATTTCCGAATCTGATATGATAGGTTTGACGGGATTTACAGCTGCAAGATACGGATCTCCTAATTATCCGAAGGAAGATGAATTAATCTGGCAATGGTTCTCCAAACCGCATATTGATCCGGAACAGGATCTGTTAAAACAGGAGGGAGATAATGTATTTTGCTTTTCAACAGGACCTATGTCATTGAAGAAAGGTGAAACCCAGAGGTTCTCGATGGCAATAGTTATGGGTGAAAATAAAGATGACCTGCTCTTAAATTCGGAAACTGCTGTAAGGATTCTTGAAGCAGATTACAGGTTTGCGCAGCCGCCTGCAAAACCAATCGTTAAAGCCGTAGCTGAAGATGGAAAAGTTCAGTTATACTGGGATGCAAAATCTGAAGACTCTGTTGACCCTTTAACCCAGGATAAAGATTTTGAAGGCTATAAAATTTACCGCAGCAGAGATTATAACTTTTCAGATGTTTATACAATAACAGATGCTAACGGAGTCCCCTTTCTGGGTCAGCCGTTGCTGGATCCTAATACCGGCAAAAGAGCACAATTCGATTTGATAGATGATTATTCCGGCTTAGGAGAAAAGGAATATGAGGGTCATGGAATAAAATATTACCTGGGTGATAACTCGGGCTTGAAGCATGAATATGTTGATTCAACAGTTGAAAATGGTATAACATATTATTATGCAGTAGTTGCATACGATCATGGTACACCCGAAATTCCGCCAACCGAAACCCAATCTGTTATTCAGCAGGATCCGTTAACAGGTAAGTTGATGTTTGACGTTAACACTGTTGAAGTAACACCCGGACCGGTTTCAAGCGGTATGATCTCGGCTGAAGCAGGATTGGACGGCTCTCCTTCTTCAGTTAACTCGGATGCGACCGGGAAAATAACAGTCAAGGTCCTGGATAATCTGGCGGTAGGTGATAAGCTATATAGAATTAATTTTAACGAAGCCAAATCCTATAATGTTCTCGATTCAACCGGGTTTGAAACTTCTTTTGTTTCTAAAGATACTGTGCTTGTTAACCTTCCGAACAAAAACCTGGAACCCGGCAGTATCAGATTATTTGATCAATCGGATAATCTTGTTGATCCTTCCAAATATATAGTTAACTATGTCTCCGGCCAGATCGCTGGTAAAGGGAGCGGCAGCCTGGTAAAAGGAAATACTTATAAAATTAATTACAGGTATTACCCTGTTTACAACAGCACTTTATTAAGTAATGAAGATGCTAATCCGTCATTTGATGGATTAAGAGTATTTATAAAGAATGATTCTCTTAATTTTGATGCTCAAAATTCCAAGTTTATTCATAACAGTGATGTGAATGTAAGAGATTCTGTCTTTTTCCCGAGTTTAATTGGTCCTGTGAATTTAAAATCTAAAATAAGGGCTGACTGGGAAGTCCGCTGGCACAATACCGATACACTGGCGGACGGGAGCTGGAAATATGCTGATACTGCACATACCCTTGCTGGTGATTTTTCCGTACCTTTCGAAATTTATAACATTACTGTTGGTGCTCCTGCAACTTTTGTTATTGATGAAACGGGTTCATCAAAAAGTAATAATAAAAGATGGGACTGGGGTGAAGGTATTGTTCTGCAGCCTCAGGGAGCAGCTGATGCATCTACCAGTTACGAAGTGCGTTTTTCTTTAAATAAATCAGTATCCAATAAACTGCCTCAGGAAGGGGATGTCTACCAGGTTAAAACAAAAAAACCGTTTGAAAAGGGAGATATTTTTGTTTTTGATACTAAAAAGGCAAAGGAGGAAAAGGCAGTTGCACAGCAGAATCTTGACAATATTTATGTTGTACCAAATCCTTATGTCGCTTACAGTATTGCGGAGAACCCGGGAAGAACTTTAACCAAAAGAGGCGACCGGGAAATCCAGTTCAGAAATCTACCGAAGAAATGTACAATTAGAATTTATACAATAGTGGGTGAACTGGTCGATAAAATTGAAAAGGATGATTTTTCCAGTATGGCAAGTTGGGATTTATTAAGTTCTGAAGGAATGAGAATAGCTTACGGTGTGTATATATACCATGTTGATATTCCCGGTGTGGGAGAAAAAATAGGAAGATTTGCTGTAATTAAATAACTAATGCAGTTTCATTACAGAATATTTTTTACAGTCAGACAAAAGAATTTTTGGAGTAAAACGAATGAGAAAAATTTTTCTAATTACTACATGCTTAATAATAATGTTCGGCAATATTTTGCTGCATGCCCAGCTGTTCAGGGATATTACTAAAGTAGGTACTACAGCGGGACAATTTTTGAAAATAGGTCCTGGCGCCAGGGCACTTGCTATGGGCGGAACATATGTCGGAATAAGTGATGATATTTACGCCGCATATTATAACCCTGCCGGTGTTGCAATAAATCATGGAAACGGTCAGGCCTCTTTTAGCCATGCCCAGTGGATTGCTGACATTAACTATGATTATGCTGCAGCTTCTTTAAATATTGAATCATTCGGCTCTTTGTTTATGTCGGTCACTTCAATGAGAGTACCTGAAGAAAAAGTAAGAACATTTGAATTCCCCGAAGGTAACGGCCAGGTTTGGGATGCAAGCTCCGTCTCATTTGCAGTTGGCTTTGCAAAAAGTCTTACAGACAGGTTTTCTATAGGATTTAATGCAAAATATATTCAGGAATCCATCTGGAGCAGCTCAGCAACCGGTTTTGCCCTTGATGTAGGCACTTATTATGAAACCCCGTTCAATGGACTTATTATAGGCGCCAGTGTTTCTAATTTCGGAACCAAAATGAAATTGGATGGAAGAGATATACAGATAAATTATGACCCGGACGGTAATTCAACTACAGGTCCGAATAATATTCCTGCAAAGTATGAAATGGATCAGTATGATCTTCCGCTTACTTTCAGAATCGGATTTTCAATGGATGTAATTAAATCAAGATATATCCGTATTAAAGCCGCCTTTGATGCAACTCATCCAAATGATAATACCGAATACATTAATTCCGGAATTGAATTTGCCTATGATGAATTAGTCTTTATCAGGGGAGGCTACAAATCTCTTTTCATGGATAACAGCGAAGAGAGTTTCACTTTAGGCGCGGGTCTGAAATATGAGGTTAGTTCGGGATTATTTGTTAAATTTAATTATGCTTATGGAGATTTCGGAAGATTAAAAAATATTCAATTCTTTGATGTAGGATTGGTTTTTTAATACCAGTGAATGTAATATTTTTTTCTGATGAAATCATTTAGCTTATTTATATTTTCACTTTTTTCAATCAACTTTCCTTTACTTGCGCAAAGCTGGATAAGAATTAACCAGCTCGGATATCCAGGTAATTCGATCAAGACAGCAGTCCTTGTCAGCAAAGATGATATACATCCCGAATCTTTTGAAATTTACAAATCATCGGATGATGAGCTTGTCTGGAAGGGAAACAAAATTACCGCATACGGCAGGTTTGCCTGTTTTAGTTCAACTTTCAGATTAAATTTTTCAGACTTTAAAAGTGAAGGTGAATATTATATAAAATCTTCGGGAATAAAATCACCCTCTTTCAGAATATCGGACAGTGTTTATAAAGGAACAGCAGATTTTCTTTTAAACTATATGCGGCAGCAGCAGTGCGGCTATAATCCCTTTTTAAAAGATTCCTGCCATACCCATGATGGATTTATTGTTGACAATCCCTCTAAAGAAAATCAGTATATTAATGCTGTAGGCGGCTGGCATGATGCTTCCGACTACCTGCAGTATGTTACTACCTCAGCTACCGCAGTTTACCAGATGCTTTTTGCTTATATGAAATATCCGGATTCATTTAAAGATGAATATGACAAGAACGGAGATCCCGGTTCAAACGGAATTCCGGATATTCTTGATGAAGCCAAGTGGGGGCTTGACTGGCTCGTAAAACTGAATCCAAAATATGGTGAACTTTATAACCAGGTTGCCGACGACAGAGACCATGCCGGATTCAGGCTGCCGGATTTGGATTCAACTAATTACGGCGGACCTGACCTGGAAAGACCGGTTTATTATGTAACGGGAAAACCCCAGGGAATCTGCAAATATAAAAACAGAACTACCGGCGTTTCATCAGCAGCTGCTAAATTTGCTTCTGCATTTGCGCTCGGTTCGGTAATACTTCAAAAATATTATCCTGGTTTTTGTAAAGCTATAAAACAAAAAGCAGCTGAAGCATACGATTTCGGCAAAACTGATCCCGGAGTAACCCAGACTGCCTCGTGCAGGTCTCCTTACTTTTATGAGGAAGACAATTATGTTGATGATATGGAACTTGCTGCTGCACAGCTATTTAAAATTAGCGGCAATAGTAATTATTTAAGTGAAGCAGCAGATTGGGGAAAGCTTGAACCGGTTACTCCATGGATGGGAGCCGATACTGCAAGGCATTACCAGTGGTATCCTTTTGTAAATCTCGGCCATTACTTACTTGCGGAGGATAATGATAATAGTATATCCGGAGTTTTTACTGATTATATGAAAAAGGGATTGAAGAAAATTTACAACCGGGGTAAAGAGAATCCTTTTTTAATTGGTGTTCCTTTTGTCTGGTGTTCCAATAATTTTGTTACTGCAGCTCTTATTCAATGCAGACTTTATAATGAAGTATCGATCGATTCAACATATATGGAAATGGAAGCAGCATTGAGAGATTGGCTTCTGGGATGCAATATCTGGGGAACAAGTATGATTATCGGACTGCCTGAAAATGGAGATTATCCTTCCGATCCCCACTCCGCAATTTACCTGGATACACACAGGCAGATTTCCGGCGGCCTGGTAGACGGCCCCGTTTATAAATCAATATTTGATCGGCTAAGGGGATTAAAGATTGTTAACGGGGATGAATACTCGGCATTTCAATCTGATCTGGTTGTCTATCATGATGATTATGGTGATTACTCAACTAACGAACCTACAATGGACGGTACCGCATCTTTGACAATTTATTTTTCGGCATTGGAACAAATGGGACAAAGAAAGTAATGCCGGATTATCTGAAAATCATAAGGATAGAAAAATTCCATCTCCTGCAATTCCGAACAGTGTCTGTTAAAGTTATGTTTTTCTAAAGGAACGATCCGCTCGCAGTTAGTAATGTCAGTCTGAGACCTTTAAAAAGGCTTTGCCTTTAATAATTAAATAAATGACACACTCTAATTTGTCATTCTGAATCCCGGCTCACACTGGAATTTATTCTGAATCCGGGATGAAGAATCTCCAAATCTGTCACTAGCAGCAAGTTGAAGGCTGACCTTGTATGCACTCAATAAGTATTATGCCCGGATTCAGGTAGTACAACATTACCCGGCAGATTTTATGCGATCTGCAAGTTAATTATTTATTAATCCGATTCCGGGGGTCCCGGATAAAATTAGTTTACCGCCTTCGGTAACCTTCGTCCCCTTAAACGGATCATTTGTTATTAATAAATTCCCGTCAAGGTCTGCCCAGTCAACCATCGGGGATAATTGTGAAGCAGCAGAAATACCGCAGGACGTTTCAGTCATACATCCGAGCATAACTTTCATGCCCAGAGATTTGGCAAGTAATAACATTTTATGTGCTTCCCTCATACCTGTACATTTCATCAGTTTAATATTTATTCCGCTGAAGACTCCATGTGCTTTAATAACATCGGGAATTCTCTGAATCGATTCGTCGCCGATAATTGGAAGAGGGCTTTGCCCGGTTAACCAGGCAATATCATCGACCTGTTCCTTCGGCATCGGCTGCTCAATTAATTCCACATTTTTTTCATTAAGCCAATTAATCATCTCAAGAGCATAATTTTTGTCTTTCCATCCCTGGTTAGCATCGACCCTGAGCTTCTTGTTTGTAACCGAACGGATTGCTTCAACCATATCCTTATCATCATCTCTTCCAAGCTTGATTTTTAATATGTTATATGATTTTGCCTCATTTACTTTTTGTTTTACAACATCAGGCGTATCGATACCTATAGTAAAATCAGTATAAGGCGCTTTATCTTTGTCAAACCCCCAGATCCGGTACCAGGGTTTATTAAGGAGTTTTCCAACAAGATCATGGAGCGCTATATCAACAGATGCTTTTGCAGCAGTGTTTCTTTCGGCAGCCGAATCAACATAATTCAGAATATCTTCCATCTCAAAAGGATCATTAAACCGGCTTAGATCGACTTTAGATAAGAATGCTGCTGCTGTCTCCTGGGATTCTCCGAGATAAGGGGGCATTGCAGCTTCGCCGTACCCGGTAATTCCATCATATTCTATTTCTGTTAAAACAACCGGTGTTGTAGAACGTGAGCTTACAGCAATGGTAAAAACATGTTCAAGCTGCAGTGTGTACGGTTTGAATTTTAATTTCATTTTTCCGCTTCCTGAAATATTGTCTGTAAAAATATTAGTTGTATAAGGTGAAACATTAACCGGTAACCCTGAAACCATCAGAGATCCGGCGATTAAGCTGCTTCTTTTCAAAAAATTTCTTCTGTTATGTTTCATTTACCTGGAATATCAATATGGTATTATATTAATGTATTATTAATAATCTGAAATTTAATATTAATTATTAATACATACTTTACCAAAGGGTTAAAATATCTGCCTCATCATATTATTTAATTTAAAAAAATAATTATCAGGAAATAATTTATCAATCTGATATTTTCTTTCAAATGGAGATTACAATTTGTAATTTTTGAGTCCTGACAATTCTGAAAAATTTAATGGGAAGTTCAAACTAAAAATGAAAATAATATATCATGTCTTTGAGATAACACTAATATTCCTTTTTACAAGTATTGTTTGTAATGCAGCTGATCTCATTATAAAAAACAATGTACCGGACAAAGTGCTGACCTTTGGTAATAGTAAGATTATGCTTACGCTTGATTATAATGAAAAATGTAATATTTCAGAATTAAGAGTCAACGGGCAGACCGTTATTTCCGGAGCCGAAAGGGATTTTTTCTGAAATAAAAACCTTACGCAATACATTTAATACACTTAAACTCAAATCAGTCCCGGAAATTAAGATGGGAGAAAACAGCATAGATGTTAATAATATAAAGTATGGAAATGATCAAACAACAATAACTGAAAACTGGAGATTCGTAATTTCAGAAAGTGATATTAAATTTAAAATCGAAAGAAATATTTCCGATCCTTTAATAATTGAAGATGCCGGATTTCCTTCATTTAATTTCAATAATATAAATACCTGGAATGGTGCTTTTCTTGGATATGGAGGTCTGGCGTGGTTTTATCTATTTAATCAGAAATTATGTACTTATGGTGTGCATTCTAATTCTTCCGTTTTCTGGAATAGTGAAACAGGCAATGCATTAAAAGTCTCTGTGTCTGCCCCCGGAAAAAAAGTTGCTATGAAATATACCCGTTCCAAGGATGATAAATTGATTTACAATATTTCTGTTTCCGACAGTGAATTAACCTGCCGGTATGCCGCTGAAAAAAGGAGCAGGTTTATAAGAGGAAAGACAGATGTGTGGGATTCCTTTAAAGTTTCAAAAGGAAAGTATGTTCAGATAATTACTTTTTCATATATAGATTATAATAAAGAATACAACAGAGGTAACCTGGCTGGAATTAACGGGAATGCTGTAACCAGCTTATTAAATACGGTTGCAAGGATTGGAGTTATTGATAAAAATCTGTTCGGGGGGAACAGCTGGCATACTCCTTATGGTCCTATCTGTCTCCATGAACAGTATATAGCTGATTTTGCTATCGGAATAGATGACGATAGTTATATAGAAGGGTATAAACAATGTCTTAATTATTACCGGGAAAATGCAATTCAACCCGATGGCAGGGTACTTGCCCGATGGGCTTATCTCAATGAGGATGCAATGCCGGGGACAGTTAATAAAGAAGGTTTCTACGAAGCGCAATGGGGATATCTTATGGATTCGAATCCTGATTTTGTTTCCAATGTTTCAGAACTTTATAACATTTGCGGAGATTTAAAATGGGTATCTGATTTCAAATCAGCTTGTGAAAAGGCGTTAGACTATTTATTAAAAAGAGATTCAAACGGTAATCACCTGGTTGAAATGATGACCGATTCCCATAAGGAAAAAAGAGGGAGCGATTGGATAGATATTATCTGGGCTTCATATGAAAATGCGTTTGTTAATGCTAAATTATATTACGCGCTTACATTATGGTCTGATATAGAAAACCAGCTGCATGATTCTGTAAAAGCAGAATATTATTCTTCTTATGCAGCAAATCTAAAAGATAGTTTTAACAAATCAACTGCCGACGGCGGATTCTGGGATGCGCAAAACAAATGGTATATACACTGGCGCGATAAAGACAATTCAATTCACGGGGATAATCTTGTTGTACCTGTAAATTTTATGGCGGTTGTTTATGGAATATGTGACGATACAACCAGACGGAACGAAATTCTTGATAAAATTGAAGAACAAACCAGTCATGAAAATCTTTTCTTCTGGCCGATATGCCTTTATCCATATGCTGTTGGTGAAGGAAATGACTGGCAGTTTCCTTTTCCAAACTATGAAAACGGCGACATATTCTTATCATGGGGTAGTGTAGGTGTTGAAGCCTATGCAGGTTATAAGCCTGATCTGGCATTGAAATATGTGAATAATGTTTTAGATCGTTATGAAAAGGATGGCCTGGCATTTCAAAGATACGGAAGAGATAAACAGAACGGGTTGGGTGATGATATACTTGCCGGAAACAGTCTTGCCGTTGTCGGGTTGTACAAATCAATTTATGGAATAAATCCTCATTATAACAGATTATATCTAAATCCGCATCTGCCGGAAAAATTATCAGGTACCGAGTTAAATTATATTTACAGGAAAGACAAATTAAAAATAGGCTTAACTACAAATAATTATTACATCTCAAATGCTCAATTTAAAATTTCATCACAAAAAGATTTTGGCTTTTATTCAGAAAAAGATGAATTGAGTTATTTTAATGGAAAAGATGATATTTATTCGTTTAAAGTTCAGACTTCCGATAAATTATCAATCAAAATAAAAGAATGGGAAGCAGACAAATATACCTGGTCTCAAACATCAAATGAAAAAAGTCCGGATGACGTTGTTTATAATATTAATAATATCGAACCGAAAACTTATTTTACAATTTCTGTAAATAATAAAACCTTTAAGCGTATAAAGAGTCAGGCTGATGGAAGCCTGAGTTTTAATTTAAAAGTTGGAATTAATCCTGATGAAATACGGATAGAAAAAAGTGAATAAAAAAACCAATTGGCTGAAAATTTCTTTAATTTCAGGGATGCTGGTCTTATGTTCCCTGAGCTCTTTTATTTATAAGGATGCAAAATCAGAAAAAAAAGATACAGGTTTCCAAAAGCATCCCAGGATAGTAAATATTATAAATTTCATTCGCCTCCTGGAGCCAAGAGATCCGGAAATTACAAAGGATGTTCTTTACGAAACGGTAGTAAAGCAGATTGAAATAATAAAAAGGTACAAATTAAGAGGTACATTCTTAATTCAGTATGATGCATTGATAGATCAGAGATACCAATCACTGTTAAAAAGTTTAGATACAAGTGAGTTTGAAATTGGTGCGTGGTGGGAGATCCCCCAGCCTATGGTTGAAAGAGCGGGATTAAAATGGCGGGGACGTTATCCATGGGACTGGCGTGCAAATATCGGATTCTCTACAGGTTATTCGGTTAAAGAAAGAGAGAAGTTAGCTGATGTATATATGAAAGAATTTAAAAGTATTTTTGGATATTACCCTGAATCTGTCGGTTCATGGTTTATTGATGCTTATACATTGAATTATTTATACAAAAAGTACAGAATTACAGCTTCATGTAACTGCAAAGACCAATATGGAACAGATGGCTACACATTATGGGGAGGATATTGGAACCAGGCTTATTTTCCCAGTAAAATTAATGCATATATGCCTGCTCAAAATGAGGTTAACCAGATACCGGTTCCTGTCTTTCGCATGCTGGGAAGCGACCCGGTTCGTCAATATGATTATGATGTCGGAACAAGCAGGCAGGGTGTAATTACACTGGAACCTGTGTACAAATTCGGAGGAGGTGATTCTGCCTGGGTCAACTGGTATTTTAAAGAATTTATTCAGGGCGCATGTGTCTCTTATGCCTACACTCAAATGGGACAGGAAAATTCTTTTACTTGGAAAGCGATGTCTAAGGGTTTTAATATTCAAATACCTTTAATTGCCCGGTTAAAAGATCAAAAAAAAATTAAAATAGAAACACTTAAAGAATCCGGTAAATGGTTTAAAAACCGATTTAATGTTACACCTCCCACCTCCGTAACCGTTAATGAAGATATCGGAGGTAGCAGTAAAAAAACAGTTTGGTTTGACAGCCGTTATTTCCGTGCAAATTTATTTTGGGAAAACGGTCGTTTGAGGTTCCGTGATATTCATTTATTCAATGAAAAGCTGTCGTCTGCTTATTATTCAAAAAAAGCTACTTCAAATGATTGTTCTTTTTTCACGCTCCCTTTTGTAGATGGATTTATCTGGAGTGATTCGTCTAAAATTGCGGGTCTGAGATTTAAAGCAGTTATAAACGGGAAAGATGTATTGCTGCAGGGTTTCAATCCGGTTATAACAGATTCTGCTTCCGGAAAACTTCTTATATCATGGCCGTTAAAATCATTTAATGGAACACTTGTTATGGATCTTAATGAGAGCCGGATAAATATGAAACTAATAACAGGAGAAAAGATTAATTGGTTTCTTGAATTAACCGCATCTGAAAATTCGAAACTGCCTTTCCTGGAAGTAGAACCCGGCCGGGTAGAATGCAGATTTGAGGGTTTAAACTATTCTGTTGCCGCTGTACATGGCAGCTTTTCAAAACCAGGTAAAGGAATAGTGTTGAGAATTATTCCCGAAAAGAATTCTATAATATTGAATTTTGATACCACTGATTGACAGTCTTTGCATATTTGATGAATAGGAATTTCTTACTTATGCAGAAATTCCTATTCTGTCACAACTATTTTTTGTAATAAAGCCGATAATTAAATTTATTTACTATCTTTTTTCCATTCCGGGAACCTTCCCGGGGTATAAGGTGCACCATACTCTTCAAGTTTGGACTCAAGGTTTTTTACCTCATCATCGATTGATTTTAATTTTGTCAGTAAGCCTCCGAACTGCTCTGCAGCATAATCATAAGACTTTATATAAGTTTCTGTAGGAGCAGATGTAGTGTTCCATAAAGAAGAGGTAATTAAATCCACGTGCTGCTTTACAGATGTTGGTGATGCTCCTTCATAATTCGCCAATAAAGGATCACCGTTAAGTTTGCGGTTAAAATCATCGAGTTCTTTTTTAATCTTAATTACAGTATTATACGATTCATCCGGAACCCCGGCTCCGTCAATAACTGCTTTTTCTAAATATTTAACTTTGTTATCCAATGATTTCCTGTACTCATCAGCTCCGGATATTGCCCTGGTGAGTTCAGCAACCTTTTTATTGAACTTATCCAGTGCCGGCTTATCTTCTGCAGGAATACTTGAATTATTTATTGATTTGCACACAAAATCCTGCGGCGGAACCAATTCAGTAAATTTACCGTCCTGAAATTTTGAAAGAGATACTTTATATTTCCCCGGCACTACCATATAACCGAGATCAGGCTGGTTCCATGGAATGGAACTATCGAACGGTTTTAATGATACCGCAGTAAAGGGATTATACCGGAAATCCCAAACAACCCTGTTAACACCTTTTTTCGGTTCCGCTTTTAATTTTCTTATTACATTACCATTTTCATCTGTAACCGTAAACAGAAGGTAAGCTTCTGGTTCCTCTTTTTCACTTATTATAGTATTGTAAGAAGGATATTTTATATCTTCTTTATTCTTCTGTCTTTCTTTCTCCGCATCTCTTCTCTTTTCTTTCAATGATTTTATATCATCTTTTAAATAATATGTAAATACTGCGCCGGTTTTAGGGTTAGGCGCAGAATAAAAACCAGCTCCCTGGAATCCTACGCCGGGAAAGCCAAAAGGTGATGCTTCAACAAACATAAGTGCATCTTTAACAGGAAATATATATGCATCCTTTTTCAGAGTCTCCTTTGTCAGGTATCGAAGAGGTGTATAGTCATCAAGAATATAGATTCCTCTGCCGAAAGTGGAAACCACCAGATCGTTTTCCCTTCTCTGAATGGTAAGATTCATAACCATTTCAGTCGGGATTCCGTTTTTAAACTTTATCCACTCATTACCGCCGTCTGCAGTAAAATAAACACCGAACTGTGTTCCGATGAACAGCAGATCTTTATCAATACTGTCTTCAGCAATACTGAAAGTAGAACCTTCCGCCGGGAGGTTCCCGTTAAATAAAAACCAGGATTTTCCTCCGTCGGTTGTTTTATATAAATATGGTTTGAAATCTCCTGCAACAAAATTCTCACAGGCAGCATAAGCAACATTTTTATCAAAATGTGAAGCTGTAATTTCAGATATGGTTGCATATTCCGGCAAACCGGGAGTCGAGGACTTATTCCAGCTACTGCCGCCGTCCGTTGTATAATGAATTAATCCGTCAACAGAGCCTGTAAATAAAAGATTTTCATCAATGGGTGATTCAGCAATTGTTGATATCTGAGCCATAGAACTTTTCTTAGCAAGATCATCAATGCTCCAGCTTCTGTCCATTAAATCCTGCATTTCTTTGGGAACACCCCGCGTTAAATCCGGGCTGATTATTTTCCAGGTACTTCCCTGGTCATCAGTTCTGAATAATTTATTTGCACCGAAATACAATCTTTTATTATCAAACTTTGAAATAAGTAATGCTGCATCCCAATCAAACCTGTAAGCTGAATCTGTAAATTCAGGCGGCTTGATATACAGGGCCTCACCGTTTTTTTTATCGAATCGGACCAATCCGCCGTACTGCGATTCGGAATAAATAATATCGGGGTTTTTCCAGTCAACCTGGGTTTGAAATCCATCGCCCGCGCAGGTGACATACCAGTCCTGGTTAGTTATACCGCTTGAATTAATAGTGCGTGAAGGGCCTCCGAAGCTATTATTATCCTGGCTTCCTGCGTAGACATTATAAAATGGTGTATTGTTATCAGTGGTTACTTTATATATTTCTGCAATAGGAATATTTGATTTAAAGTTCCAGTTCTTTCCCTGATCATACGTCTCGTAAACTCCGCCGTCGCAGCCGTCAATCAGATGTTTGTTATCATCAGGATCGATCCACAGATAATGATTATCAACATGTTTTTTATCTTCACCGAGATTCGACCAGTTCTTTCCCCCGTCTATACTCACCCGCAGGAAAACATCCATACTATATAGCCTGTTTACGTCTTTAGTATCGCAGAATAATTTCTGAAAATAAAATGGATAAGAGGAAACATAACTGCTTTGTTTTGTCCAGCTTATTCCGCGATCGGTACTTTTATAAACACCGCCGTCCTTTGCTGCTTCTATGATTGCATATAGTATATCAGGATTAACGGGTGAAACAGCTAATCCAATTCTGCCGAGATCAGCATCCGGCAGTCCTTTTTTCATTTTTTCCCAGGTTGTTCCGCTGTCTGTGGTTCGGTAAATTCCGCTTTCAGGTCCGCCGCTCACACCTGTGTATAAATTTCTCATTCTTTGATGTGCTACTGCATATAAAATATTATTATACCTCGGATCCATATGGATTTCAAAGCAGCCGGTATATTTGCTGACGAACAGAACATTTTTCCAGGTCTTACCGCCGTCTGTTGTTTTAAATATTCCCCGGTCGCCGCCTGCGATTCTTGACGGACCGTAAGCTGCTACATAAACAGTATTCGGCTCTTTCGGATCAACAACAATCCCGCCTATTTGCCTGGAATCTTTTAGTCCCATATTTTCCCACGTACCGCCGCCGTCTTCGCTTTTATATACTCCGTCTCCATAGATTACATTATTCTGATTATTATTCTCTCCCGTTCCTACCCAGGCAATGTTTGGGTTTGTGGGATCAATTGCTATAGCACCAATTGCATACGAATTCTGATTATCAAAAGCGGGTGAAAATGTAGTTCCGTTGTCGGTTGTTTTCCATAGCGAACCATGACCTGAACCGACAAAGTATTCGCTGTGGTTCATAGGGTTAACTGCAAGCGCAACAACTCTTCCTCCTGTAAATGCAGGACCTATGCTTCTGAAAGATAGTCCGCTTAATGAAATATTTTTTAAGGAATCGATTTTTGGTTGCCCCGATTTATCCTGTGCCGGAGACTGAATATTTAAAATCAATAGGCACACAAATAGAAAAATGTTTAATTTTTTCATGATGAATACAATTTTTATTATAGGGGAAATTGATTAATTCTAAAACTGATTTTTGAATTTTATATTATTCAATAAAATTAAATGAAAGTTTTAATTAATTCTAATCAAAAAAATACTTTTTTGATAGAAGGTATTATTTAATGATTAACGAAGATATTCAATAATTTTTTTCCATAATAAATTTATCATTTAACCAAATATGAGAGAATTCAGCGATTTCAGCCTTATTCCTCCCTGTTAAATTATTCATAATCCCGAATAAAAATTATTCTTTATAGTGTTTTTCATTTAAAATATTTCTCGTAATTTAACCGGGAAACGGGCAATGATTTTTGTTAGTTTGTCATTATACTGCAAAAAGTGTTTTTGAAAAATATTTATAATAATGCAGATCTTAAATTTTGGTAAAATGTTTTCTGATTCGTATTAAGCTTCATAAATAATTATTCCAGGAAAAAAATAATTCTGAAATGGGTGAGAACAATTCCGGATTATTAAAAATGATTGCAAAGGGAATAAGTATATTATTTATACTTATTTTATTGCCATTAATGGCTGTCGAGGCCCAATACCAGGACTTCCGCTTTGAACATATCACAACAGATAACGGATTATCAAAAGCAAGTGTGACCTGTATTTTACAGGATCATCAGGGTTTTATGTGGGTAGGGACTTTCAATGGTTTAAATCGTTACGATGGATATGATTTTACAGTTTACACTTATAATCAAAATAATCCGCATAGCATAAGCCATAATTATATCTCTTCAATGATTGAAGATCATGAAGGTAAATTATGGATTGGTACAAGTGACGGCTTGAATACCTATGACCGTTCAAAGGATAATTTTGTACGTTTCAGGCATAACGGTAATGATTCCAGCATCATTGATAATCAGATTGAAGTTATTTATGAAGACAGCAAAGATAATTTGTGGATCGGAACCAGGAACGGAGGACTGGAGCTTTTTGATAGAAACAGCAAATCATTTATACATCACCTGCATAATAAGGAGAATGCTAACAGTCTGAGCAGCAATTTCATACAATCAATTTTTGAAGATAATTTTGGCAACTTATGGCTTGGTCAGAGAAATGGCGCAATAGATATCCTTAAAAAGAGCAAAGGCCTAAAATTTGTTCATTTGGATTTTCGGGGTAAACAATTAACTAATTCTGCAATCACTTGTTTTGCAGAATCAGGTGACAACTCAATTTGGATAGGAACCCAGGGCGATGGACTTTATAGAGTTAAGTATGCTAATAATGAAACAGAAATAATTGCTCATTATTTGGAAAAGCAAAATGACTATGAAAGCCTAACAGGGAATTTCATATTATCTCTTATGATCGATAAAGATGAAAAACTCTGGATTGGAACCGAAGATGAAGGGCTGAATATACTTGATATCCCAAAAGAAAAATTCTATTATTATAAAAATGATCCTTTGAATCTGGCAAGCCTGAATAACAACTCAATATATACTATATATGAGGATAACCTGGGAAATATTTGGCTAGGGACTTACGCCGGCGGGATTAACCTGTTGCCGGCCGGAAAAGCTTATCTCCATTCATATTCTCATTCTCCCGGCAATAGTAACAGTTTAGCATATAATATTGTTAACGGATTCTGGGAAGATGAAAACCAAAACATATGGATTGCAACCGGCGGGAAGGGAATTGATCTATTTGAAAGGAAAAATAAAAAATTTGTTCACTTTTCTGATGATAAAAAAGTTATTGCTTCCGATGTTATTCTATGTTTATATGAAGACAATGAAAATAACTTATGGATTGGAACATGGGCTAACGGCTTATACAGCTACAATATAAAAACCAGGAAAATAGAGCATTTTACAAAAGAGAAAAACGGGCTCGGCAGCAATAATATTTTTCAAATTCTCGAGGGTAAGGAAGGTGAATTATGGCTTTGTACATTCTGGGGGGGGCTTACTTGTTTTAACTCCGGAAAACATTCATCTGTTATTTATAATACTGAAAACAGCGGATTAAGTGATAATGATCTCCGGACAATAGCCAAAGATTACAATGAAAATTTTTGGATTGGTTCTGATATCGGGCTCGATTTTTTTAATCCTAAAACCAAAGTCTTTAAATCTTATCAGCATCAGGAAAATATAAAAAGCAGCTTGAGCAAGGGATTTGTATCCTACATAATGGAATCTTCCGATTCGACTCTCTGGATTGGCACCACCGGCGGTTTAAATAAATTTAATAAAAAAACAAATTCATTTAAACATTATTATACGCAGAACGGCCTTCCCAACGATGAAATTATGTGTGTAATTGAAGACAGGGATAAAAACCTCTGGATAAGTACAAACAAAGGAATATCCAGGTTTAATCCTGAGTCGGAGACTTTTAAGAACTATGATATCACGGACGGGCTGCAGGGAAATGAATTTAATACGCGCAGCGGTATAAGGGCACGAAATGGGGAAATTGTTTTCGGCGGCAACAGAGGCTTCAATATCTTCAATCCAAAAAATTTAAAGGACAATCCGTTTGTTCCGCCAGTGATTATTACGGATCTGAAAATATTTAATAAACCGGTTCCTATCGGTGAAAAGGATTCACCTCTTAAAAAAAACATTATCGAAACAAAAGAACTTGTATTTTCATACAAGCAGTCTGTTTTCTCTTTTAATTTTGTTGCACTAAATTATATCAGTCCTGAGAAAAATCAATATGCTTATATGATGGAAGGATTTGATAAAGAATGGAACTATATAGGTTCAAACAGAACTGCAACATATACAAACCTTGATCCCGGAAAGTATATTTTTAGAGTGAAGGCGTCAAATAACGACGGTATATGGAATGAAAAAGGCGCGTCACTCAAAATTATTATTGAACCTCCTTTCTGGAAAACATGGTGGGCTTACCTGGTTGAAGCAGTTGTATTCCTGATGATTATCTATTTCGTCCTTAATTATTTTATCAGCAGGCAGCGTTTAAGAAGCACTCTAAAGATGGAACACCTTGAGCTTGAAAAAATGTATGAACTTGACCAGATGAAAAGTCAGTTCTTTACGAATATTTCACATGAATTTCATTCTCCGATGACTTTAATACTCGGACCTCTTGAAAAATTAATAAATTCATTCACAATAGAAGATAAAATTAAGAACAGCCTCGTTCTGGTCCTGCGGAATGCAAAAAGACTTCAGAGGATGACTAACCAGCTGAAGGATCTTAATAAACTGGAAACCGGGGATTTAAGATTATCCCTTTCAAAGGGAGATATTATCGGTTTTATTAATGAAATCATCCATTCATTCCATGATTATGCCAAAGACCATTGCATTGATCTGAATTTCTCTTCAGATGAAGAACAATACACAGCATGGTTTGACCCTGATAAACTGGATAAAATCATATACAATTTATTATCTAATGCTTTTAAATTTACGCCTGATGAAGGCAGAATATTTGTCGCTATATCAATTATAAATTCCAGGGGAAACCCGGAATCAGTAAATGAAAAAGATAAACCTTCTAAGTATATCAAAATTTGCGTGGAAGACAGCGGCATAGGAATTCCCAAAGACAAAATTGAGCATATATTCAAACGTTATTATCATACTGAAGATTATAAAGGATTACATTATGAAGGCAGCGGCGTTGGTCTGGCGTTTGTCTATGAATTAATCAAGCTTTATAAAGGAGATATTACCGTTAAAAGTACTGAAGGTGAGGGGACAACTTTTTCGGTGTTGATACCGGTCGATGAACATTACCTGGAAGAAAATCAGCTGGTAAGTAAATTTAAAATTACATCTTCAGGTAATAACAATTTACGTAACTACCTTCCTGTTCACAGCACAAATGGTAATGAGCAGGTGAAAAGTAAAAATAAATCTCATGAAATTCCGGTTATCTTAATTGTTGAAGATGATAAGGAAATAAGGGATTACGTAAAGCAGTATTTTGATGACGGCTACAGGGTAATTGAAGCCGAAAACGGACATATTGGTATAAAAAAAGCTATGCAGGTTATTCCTGACCTTGTTATTACCGATATTAAAATGGATGAGACTGACGGAATTACTTTATGCAATAAATTAAAAAATGATGAGAAAACAAGCCATATACCAATTATTATGCTGACCGGTTATTCCTCAAGAGAATACCAGATTAGAGGTTTATCGGAAGGTGCGGACGTTTATCTGACAAAACCTTTCAATATCGATATCCTTGAAGCTCATATGATAAATTTACTGGACACAAGAAGAAAATTACATGAGAAATTCAGCAACGAATTTGTCCTTGGTCCGAATAAAATTCCTGTAACGGATATTGATGAAAAGTTTTTGATAAAGCTTACAGAAGCTGTTGAAAAGCATATGGCAGATACCAAATTTAATGCCGATATTTTAAGCGAGAAGATAGGTATGAGCCGGATGCAGCTTTACCGCAAGTTGAGAGGTTTAACTAACCAGACTGTTCATGAATTCATAAGGAATATAAGGCTAAAAAGAGCTGTACAGCTGCTCGAGCAGAAACGAATGACTATTACCGAAGTAGCTTATGCTGTTGGTTTTAATGATTTGACTTACTTTGCACGCTGTTTCCGGAAACAATATGACAAATCACCTTCCGAGTATGTTTCAAGTAAAAGTTAATATCTTCACGCCAAGACAATAATTGGCTTCAATTGAATAGATTAGGAAGTTTTTCTGCCTTTGTTACTATAATCCTATCTTTTGATATTATACGCCGAGACATTTCCTATTATCTTCATTAAAATTGATATGTATTTCATAACTGTAAATCCGGTTTACAGTTTAATAATCATATTAAAATAAAATCTCCAAATCTTTTCCGAGATGAAAATTCTTTTCAAATACATATCCGGGAGAATTTAACATGACAGTATTTGCAAGCATTACAAAAAAGACAATATCTTTTTGTATAACAATGATTTCAGTAATTCTTTTTTTAAATCAGTACGGTTATAGCCAGGTTATTGTAAAAGAAGATTCCATTACTATTCCTACTTATGTTGCCGGTAAACCCGATCCAATGCCGCGTTTTTATGAGCATGCAAATCACCAGGGAGTACAGCGCAGAATGTATCCCTACCCCTTTGATGATAATTTAACTAATAACAAACAGGATAAAAAATATTTTATTATTGATATATCCAATGAGTATATTGATATCGGAATAATGCCCGAAATCGGGGGACGGATATTTTATGCGTATGACAAATCGAATGGATATGACTGGATATACCGCCAGCATGTTATAAAGCCAACTCTGATCGGAATGGAAGGATGGTGGATTTCCGGCGGATTAGCGTGGGGATTTCCGCATCATCATGGTCCAAATATCTGCAAGCCGTTGGATTATAAAATTATTTATAATCCCGACAGCAGTGTAACTGTATGGTTCGATAACATAGATGAACTTGCAAGAATGAGAGCGCTTGTAGGCTACACAATCTATTCGAATTCATCCAGGATTAAAATGTCTGTTAAACTCTGGAACAGAACTGAAATAACAAACTCGTTTTTATTCTGGGCGGTTCCGGCTGTTCATGCCGATACTAATTACCAGGTTATTTTTCCGCCTTCTGTTCAGTATATAACCTTCCATGGAAAAACATGGATGACTACCTGGCCGGTTGCAGACGGAATTTTTAATAATTATGATTTCAAAGGGATCGATATAAGTTTGTGGAAAAATACTTTCATACCATCATCATTTTTTGCGTGGGATGAAAAGGAAGATTATTTCGGCGGTTATAATTTTGGTAAGAAAGCAGGAACAGTCTGGGTAGGCAATCATTACACTGAACCCGGTATGAAATATTGGGCAGATGGAAACAATCCTGCCGGCCGTTCAATAAACAGCAGGCTCACCGATGATGATGGTCAGTATATTGAACAAATGTCGGGAATGTTTACGGATAATCAGCCTGATTACAGCTGGATTCAGCCTTATGAGTATAAATCCGAAAGCATGACCTGGTTTCCAATTAAAGATTTGGAAGGATTAAAATATGCAAATTCAGATGGTGCTTTAAATTATGAATTGAGTAATCAGTCATTAATGCTTAGAGTTAATACAACTTCATCTTTTAGTGACGCAAAGATTACAGTTAAAGATAAAGGAAAAATATTATTTGAAAAAGCAATAAATATTAGTCCCAAAGACCCTTATAACATTAATATACCTGTTAAACCAGGACTAAAAGAAGATGATCTTGATTTTTCTTTGTATGATAAGAACGGAAATTCTTTATTATCTTTTAAACCGTCCGAACATCATCCTCCTGATTATCCTAAGCCGGAGCCGAATAAACATCTGCCTGCGCCATCTGAAATTAGTACAGTCGAGGAGCTTTATCTTGACGGTCTTTGGCTTTACCAGTTTCACAGTATCAATGATCCGATGCCTTATTTCCAAGAAGCGTTGAAACGTGATCCGGAAAATTATAAAGTTAATACTCAGCTTGGTATTATGGATATCCAGGACTTCAAATGGGATGAAGCAGAAAAACATTTACGTACTGCAGTGAAAAGATACTCTCTTCATTATATGAGACCGAGAGATTGTGAAGCAACATATTATCTTGGAGTAGTTCTGAAAGAAAAAGGAGAATTAGACTCAGCATATGATTGCTTTTATAATGCAATCTGGGATTATGCCTGGCAAAGTGCAGGATATTACCAGCTTGCTCAAATAGATTGTCGGCGCGGGGATTTTGAAAAAGCACTTGATCATGTTAATAGATCCTTATCAGCTAATGTTAATAATGAGGAGGCAATAAATCTTAAAATAATCCTGCTTGGAAAGTTAAACAACATTGATGCTGCTAAAGAACTAGCATTAAAATCCTTACAGTCGGATTGTCTGAACCGTGAAGCATTAAATGAACTTTCCATTTTTTATTCAATTGAGAATAATGACGATGAAGCATTAAAGTATGCGAATGAATTTACCAGGATTATGAGAGAAGATCCTCAGGCATATATTGAAATGGCAGCATATTATGGGGAGAGCGGTTTTTATAAAGATGCAATTGATATACTTACCCGTCTGGAAAAGAAAGGGAATACTTTTCCGATGTTATATTATTATTTAGGCTATTACTGGTCAAAAGCCGGTGATCAGGCAAATGCATTGAATTACTATAAAACAGCTGGTGAGAAGCCGTATTTATACTGTTTCCCTTTCCGTTCCGAATCAATTAAAGTTCTGAAATCTGCAATGGAAATTAATCCTGAAGATGCCAAAGCACCTTATTATCTCGGCAATTTGTTATATGAGCATCAGCCTGAAAATGCAATTAGTGAATGGGAAAAATCAAGGCAGATTGATAATTCATTTTATATTGTGCACAGGAATCTGGGACTTGCGTATAAAGAAGTTAAACAGAATTATGCTGAAGCCTTAGATAGTTATAAAAAAGCGGTTGCATGCAATCAGGATAATCCCAGGCTTCTTTATGAAATGGATCAACTGAATGAATTAAACAAAGTTTCACCTCAAAAGGAATATGAATTTCTTAAAAAAAATATTGCAACTACCAAAAAGCGTTCTGAAACCATTTTAAGACTTGCAACACGCGCAGTAGGATATGGAAGGTATACAGAAGCATTGGAAATTTTAAAAAATAATTTTATTGAAGAATCGGAAGGTGCAAGAGAAAGACAGGACACATACATAAACGCCCATACATTAAGAGCGTTACAATATATTAATAACAGCAAATTTGATGATGCACTGGCTGACCTGGATAGTGCATTGGCTTACCCGATTGGTCTTTACGGCCGCTCACTCTACGCACAGCTGTATTATCTTGAGGGACTCATTTATCAAAAGATCGGAAAAGAAAAAAAGGCCGAAGAGCTGTTTAAAAAAACTCTGGAAACCGGTGTGGAAGGAAGAGGATTTGATCGTCAGTATTTATATTATCACGGATTAGCTCTTCAAAGATTAGGTAAAGAAAAAGAAGCAAGGAAACTATTTGAAAATATGCTGAAAGATATGCAGGATATAAGCAGTGCGGGAATGTATACCGGTCAATTCGGCGGAAGGAATACCCGGCAAAATATAATGGCGAACAATCATTATTTAATAGGTTTAGCTTTTGAAGGACTTGGGGAGAAAGATAAAGCAAAAAAAGAGTTTGAACAGGCACTTGATATCAATCCCGGACATATATGGAGCAGGCAGCATTTGTCAGAATTATAGATTAAAAATGTTATCAAAAAAATTTTAATTTAAAGAGCAGGTTTTTAAAATTAGAGTAGCTGAATCAGCTTAAATTTAAACATTATGAATCTGACCACGAAACAAAAGAACTGGATAGAAAAGAATAGAGGGAAACATTCCGTCAATAAAATGTCGAAAATCCTTAGTGTTCCCAGAGAACATATAAATGAATTTTTGCATAATGATCCAGATAAAGCAGTGGTACATAAAAAAACTCCTAAACTATTTTATTTAATTCTTCTAATGATTCCGGTTTTGTTTTTTGTAATACTTGAACTCTCTTTAAGAGCCTTTAACTACGGAATAAATACTGATCAATGGATAACTATTCATCATGATAAGTATGTCGCTAATCCCCAAATTGCCCGGCGGTATTTTTATAACACAAAAAATATTCCCGAAACAATAGGCGACGCATTCGACCAGGTAAAACAGCCGAATTCCTTTCGGGTTTTTATACTTGGCGGCTCCAGTGCAGCGGGCTATCCTTATATGCCCGTTGGTTCATTCTCGCGTTATATCAAAAAACGCCTTGAACTGGTTTACCCTGAATCAAGAATTGAAGTTGTAAATATTTCTATTGCAGCTACGAACAGTTATACAATCAGAGATTTATTCCCAGGAGTTCTTGAGCAAAAGCCGGACCTTATTTTAATATATGCCGGGCATAATGAATATTATGGCGCTTTAGGCATAGGTTCAAATGAGTATCTGGGTGCGTCCGGATTTGTGGTTAATTCAGCTTTGTATTTAAACCGTTTTAAAACTTTTGAGTTTCTAAGAAATATAATTAAAAGTATATCCGGATTATTTTCTTCTGGACAAAAATCAAACTCAGGCGGGACACTTATGTCCCAAATGGTAAAGGATCAGTATATCCCGTACAACTCAGATAAGTATAATGCCGGAATAGAACAGTTTGAAGGGAATATGAAAGATATCCTTCAGATGGCTAAAGAGGCGAACGTAAATGTAATGCTTGGGACTGTCGTAAGTAATCTGAAAGATCAGCATCCTTTCATCTCATTAAAAGAAACCGGGCAGCCTTCTGCAGAGGAAGTATTCAAGCATGCCCGGGAACTGTTGAGGGAAGGAGAATCCAAGTTGGCATTGGATGAATTCATTAAAGCGAAAGATCTCGATGCTCTTAGATTCAGAGCTCCAGGGAAAATAAACTCAGTGATCAAACAACTTGCTAAAGAATATAATGATGATGTAGTAGACATCGATTCTGTGTTTAACGCATCAAGTCCTGATGGGATAGTTGGAGCTAATCTTATAGTGGATCAGCTTCATCCTTCTATAGATGGTAATCATTTAATCGGAAAATTATTTTATGAAGAAATGCAAAAATTACATTATCTCCCGGAAACAAAAGAAGCGTTTGCCGGCAATTTTGTCCAGGATTCTCTTGCCAGGGCCAAATTTGATTTTTCAAAATTTGATTCTGCCTTAGGTGCATTTGAAGTTAAATCATTAAAAAATGACTGGCCTTTTGTAGAGAAAAATAAAAAGAAACCCTTATATCGATTATTTGATAAAAAAAATTTTATTGATTCGGTTGCTGCAGATGTTGTTTCTAATAAGATGAGCTGGGAAAAAGGGGAGGGATTTATGTGTCAATGGTATCTGAAAAATAAAGATATTCATAATTTTACAAAGCAGGCCAATGTACTCCTTTCGCAGTTTCCGTTTTCAACGGAACTTTATGATCTTGTAATCAGGAGTTTTATTAATTTAAATGAAATTGAACCCGCTTATAGCTTTCTTTTAAAAAGATATAAATTAGGGCCCAATGCTTATACTGCAAAATGGCTTGGAGTAAACGAATTGTCAAAAAACAGGACAGACATGGGAATTAATTATCTTGAAGAAAGTCTGAGATATAGTAATAATGATCCGCAGGTTTTATTCAGCTTATCAAAAGCATATTTAAATAAGAAAGAATATAACCAGGCTTTAAATACAGTAAACATGTGCTTAAGTATTGCACCCGGCTTTACACAGGCAAAAATATTGCAAAGACAATTAACTGATCTTGTTAAAACTGCAAATTAACGCTTTTAAATGAAGGTAGAATTCAAGAAAACAATATTGACCGGATTGCGACTATCCTTCGAGATCACTTTCAAAGACTTTAAAGGATACCTTTAAGGTACTTTTAGTGTCTTTAACGCTCCCCAATGTTTTATCCTAAATAAATGAATTTTTATATCTTCAGGAGTTGATTTTTATTTACTTAAGTGAATTGTGAGCTTACCTTTTTTTATAGTTAAAAAACATAGATGTTAAACCTCATGTTACTATAGTCCGAATCTTTGTTACTCCATGCCGAGATATTTCACCTGATAAAATTTACATTTTCTGCATATAAAATTATTGAATTTATATAATCATATAAATCCAATTCTCTTAATAAGTAAAATGAGACAGGAGAGCTGCATGATAAAAATTATCCAAATGGGAGTAGTAATAATGGCAGTTATTTTAACAGGGTGCAGTAGTAAAGAAAAATCAAAATACACAAAAGGGGTAATTGTTCAGACATCAGAGACGGGAGATAAACTTGCTGTAAAGGATACAATTGAATTATCTGATAACAATACTCCGGGAACAGCGGTAATTCAAATTAATCCGGAACAGAAATTTCAGCAGATTATTGGTTTCGGAGGATCATTCACCGGATCTTCGGCTTATGTATTATCTCAATTAAATAATGAAAAAAGAGACGAGGTTATCCGGGCTTATTTTTCTTCAGCAGGTGCGAATTACAGTTTAATGCGTTCACAGATTGGAGGAAGCGATTTCTCGGTGAATTCTTATGCTTATGATAATACTCCCGGAGATAAAGATTTAAATGATTTTTCAATTAAAGAAGATATGGATTGCCTTATCCCTTTAATAAAAGATGCTCAGAAAGCTTCAAAAGACGGATTTAAAATAATTGCCTCACCGTGGACTGCACCCAGGTGGATGAAAGATAATAATGAATGGTACGGCGGATCTTTAAAGCCGGAATATTATAATACATGGGCTTTGTATATTTCAAAATATATCAAAGCTTATGAAAAAGAAGGAATTTCCGTTTGGGGAATTACTCCTGAAAATGAACCTTTGGGTAATGATGCTCATTGGGACAGTATGATTTTCACACCTGAACAAATGCTTCAGCTTATCAAAAATAATCTCGGTCCGCAGTTTAAAAAAGATAAAATTGATGCGAAAATATTAATCTATGATCAGAACCGAGATGAAGTGAAGGAATGGATAGATGTAATATTAAATAATTCGGAAGCTGCGAAATATATCTGGGGTACAGCGGTACATTGGTACAGCAGCACAATTTCCTGGTATCCTGAAGTTCTTAACGAAATTCATGAAAAATATCCGGATAAACAAATTATTCATACTGAAGGCTGCATAGATAATGATGTTCCTGTATGGCAGGATGATAAATGGTATTGGAGCAAATTAGCTACAGACTGGGGCTATGAATGGGCATCGGAAAAAGATAAACCTCTTCATCCTATGTATAAACCTGTCTTCAGGTATGCAAGAGATATAATCGGGGGATTGAACAGCTGGTTTGCGGGCTGGATTGACTGGAACATCGTTCTGGATGATAAGGGAGGACCAAATCATGCAAATAACTGGGCAGTAGCACCGGTTATTGTTAAACCGGAAACTGGTGAAGTTTATTATACTCCTTTATATTATATATTATGTCATTTTAGTAAATATATTCGTCCCGGTGCCTATAGGATAGGTGTAAATGCCGGAATTCAAGAGTTAATGGTTACTGCATGTTTAAATCCTGATAAAAGTATAGCTGTTGAAATATTTAATCCGGCTGAAAAAACATTCGACTACTTAATAAAGCTTGATAACAGGACGTTACAGTATAGTATCCAGGGAAATTCTCTTCAAACATTAATTATTAATTGAAGCTGCGCAGCTATCCTTCAACTTCACTTCCTAAGAACTTGAAGGATGCTTATTTGAGCAATATTGAAACCCGTATTAAATATTAAAAATTTTTTTTTTCAGATTAATTATTAGGCCGGAATTAATTATCTTAGAGCAGGGAAAAACGAATTCGTTATGGCATTTGAACTAAGAAACGAATATTTATGCCTTGAAATGCAGGAACCGGGCAAGAATTACAGGGGATCCAGGTTTGACTGGAGCGGGCAGATTATTCAAATTACTTTTTTGAATAAACACACTTTTTGTACCAGGGAAACCTTTAATGAGTTTAACCAGAATAAACATGGCCGCGGGTTATACAATGAATTCGGTATAGATCATCCTGTGGGTTATAATGAATGTCCTGTTAACGGATTGTTTCCTAAAATCGGTGTCGGTCTGCTTAAAAAGAAATCTTTAAAACCATATGATTTCTTTGAGGACTATAATTTTGAACCATATTATTTTTCCTCTTCTTTTGATAAAAAAAGAGCATCTTTCAGTTGTAAAACAAATCGTTGCCGGGAATACTCTTTTGAACTAAATAAACAAATTATTCTGGATAAGAATAGATTTACAATCAGCTATTCTTTGTTCAATTCCGGTAACAAAGCAATAAAAACAAATGAATATGTCCACAATTTCCTTTCAATAAATGAAAGGAAAATAGATGAAAACTATATCCTTTATTTCTCTTTTCCTTTGGAAACAGAGAATTTTAACAAATCCGTAAACCCTGAAAATGCTGTTAAATTTAAAGAAGATTTTTGCACATGGAATTCTTTTATCGCAAAACAGTTTTTCTTTAGCAATATAAATACTATATATAATGGAAATGAAAGCTGGACATTAATTCATCTCAAAGATAAAGTGGGAATAAGAGAATCTGCCGGTTTTATAATTCAAAAAGTAAATTTATGGGGTGCCTCCCATGTGATCAGCCCGGAAATTTTTTTTCAAATAGATGTTTCCCCCGGTGAAATGATTACCTGGTCAAGATTATATGAAATTTTTAATTTTAGTGATCTTTCAAAAGACAAAAATAATTTTCATGCAATTAAAAAAAGGAATTTCAGCAAATCAAAGTTAGAATATTTATAGATCGGATTGCAGGAAAATAATAAAAATTTAGAATCGCTATGTAATATATTTTTCTTTAAAAATGGCTGAAATAAAGCAATATTCAAAGTTGTTACTATAGTCCGATATTTTGTTACTATGCGCCGAGAGAATTATGTCTAATTGGATTTAATTGACTCTGAAAAAATTTCGAGGGAATTCAAATCTGTTTTATGCTAAAAAATAATAAAATAAATAACCCCCGATTAATTAAAATACAGTGTGTCCTAATCATTTTATAGCCGGAGATTTCATGGAAAACCATCTGGAAAAAATTTCATTTAAAGAAAAAGTTGGATATGGACTGGGCGATACTGCTTCCAATCTTTATTTTCAGATGATAATAAACTTCCTATTATTCTTTTATACAGATGTTTTTGGAATCCCCGCCGCCGCTGCCGGTACTATGATGATGGTATCAAGGTTCTGGGATGCAGCCAACGATCCAATGATGGGAGCCATTGCTGATCGGACAAATTCCAAATGGGGAAAATTCCGCCCTTATTTAATCTGGTCATCAGCTCCGTTGGCAATTATTGGCATACTCACTTTTATAACGCCTGATTTTAGCGTTGCCGGAAAAATAATTTATGCCTACATTACTTTTACTCTTCTAATGATGGCATATACTGCTGTTAATATCCCGTATTCCGCACTGATGGGAGTTATTTCTCCCAATTCTCAGGAAAGAACCAGTGTGTCTACTTTTCGTTTCGTGCTGGCATTTGTTGGAGCTTTTATAGTTCAAGGACTGACGTTGCCGTTGGTCAGCCTTTTGGGAGGTGGAAATCAGGAATTAGGATTTCCTTTAACTATGGCTGTATTTGGAATACTTGCATGCATTCTTTTTTATATCACATTTTCAACAACGAAGGAACGTGTCTTTGTTCCCGAAACTCAAAAAACATCTCTAAAAGAAGATGTTAAAAATCTCTTAGAAAACAAACCATGGATGTTTTTACTGGTAATGAGCATCTTTACATTAGGCTATGTTATTATCAGAAGCGGAACAATCTTATACTACTTCAAATATTATGTAGGAAGTGAAGCGCTTGCATCACTATTTATGGTGCTGGGAACAATTGCTATAATCGCCGGAGTTGCTTGTACTCAATTTTTTGCTAAAAAGTTTGGCAAAAAGCGATTTTATGTATTTGTAATGGCATTAAGCACAATCCTAACTGCACTTTTCTATTTTATACCGAAAGAACAAATCGTTCTCATTTTCGCTTTTAATATTATTATTTCTTTTGTGATGGCACCGCAGGCACCTTTACTTTGGGCAATGTATGCTGACACTGCAGACTATTCCGAATGGAAAAACAAAAGAAGAGCTACGGGATTGGTTTTTTCGGCAGCTACATTTTCCCAAAAATTCGGTATGGCTGTAGGCGGCGGAATGGCCGGCTGGCTTTTAGCTTTTTTTGGGTTTGTTGCTAATGTGCAGCAGACGCCGGATACACTCAATGGTATCAGGCTTATGATGAGCTTTATTCCTGCTGCTGGAAGTTTGATTGCCGTAATTGCTGCATTCTTTTATGAACTTGATGATACAACAATGGGAAAGATTGAATTGGAACTTGAATCCAGAAAACTGCAGCCGCAGATAAATGAACCGGAAGTTCTCATTTAATAATCGGAGCAAAAAAATGTCTTTATTTGAACATAAAATGTTAGTAAAAGAATTGAATGTCATGGTAATTACTTTACTCTTATTCATTCTTTTTGGTTTCAGCGTTAAAGAAATTTTTGCTCAGAATTATCAGCTTGTATGGTCTGATGAATTTAACGGGACAACCCTTGATTCAACAAAATGGAGTTATCAGATCGGCAACAGGAATGGCTGGGGAAATCATGAAAAAGAATATTATACCTCTGAAAATGCAATAGTTAAAGACGGTTATTTAACAATAGTTGCTAAAGAGGAAAATAGTAACGGCTTTAATTATACTTCAAGTCGTATTCGTACTATTAATAAAGGAGATTGGAAATTCGGTAAGTTTGAAATGCGGGCAAAGCTGCCGGTTGGCAAAGGTATGTGGCCGGCATTCTGGATGATGCCTACCAAAAGTGTATACGGAGGCTGGCCCGTAAGCGGTGAAATGGATATTATGGAATATCTTGGCCATGATTCAACTACAGTATACGGAACTCTCCATTATGGAGGAAGGCCGCCTGACAATAAACATACTGGAAAATCATTTAAGCTGGAAGAGGGAGATTTTCATAATTACTTCCATACATTTACTTTAATCTGGGAAAAAGGGAAAGTACAATGGCTGGTTGATGACAGTCTTTATCAAACCCAAACAGAATGGTCTACAACAGGCGGAGATTTTCCTGCTCCTTTTGATCAGGAATTCCATATAATTCTTAATCTGGCTGTGGGCGGAGACTGGCCCGGTTACCCCGATGAGAATACAAGTTTTCCGCAGAAATTTGTAATTGATTATATAAGAGTTTTTCAGAAAACAACCGGTGAATAATAAAATATACCATGAAAAATTTTGAAATGAAAATAAAAAGAATGTCAAATTTAAAAATTAATCTAGTAAATGCTTATGTATAAATTTTTACAGAATGTCAAATTTAACTTTTACTCAAAGATTTTCGGCTTTTACTTACTAATCGTTCTATTAAGCTTTCCGGTATACAATATTAAAGCACAGGATTATCAGCTTGTCTGGTCGGATGAATTCGATGGGACGCAACTTGATTCAGCTAAGTGGGGGTATCAGATTGGTAACGGTTCTAACGGCTGGGGAAACAATGAAAGAGAATATTACCGTGCCGAAAATGCCGTGGTCAAGGATGGATATCTGACTATCATTGCGAAGAAAGAGAGCTACAACGGATTTGATTATACATCAGCCCGTATCCGTACAATTCATAGAGGTGACTGGAAATACGGCAAAATTGAGATGCGGGCCAGGATGCCTAAAGGGAAAGGAATTTGGCCTGCTTTCTGGATGATGCCCACTGATAACGTATACGGCGGCTGGGCTGCAAGCGGTGAAATCGACATCATGGAATATCTCGGCCATGATACTGCAACAGTGTACGGGACCTTACATTACGGCGGTGCATGGCCTAATAATGTTCATACAGGATCATCAACTAAAATAACGGGCAGCGGTTTTAACAATGACTTTCATACATTTACATTAATCTGGGAAGAGGGGAAGATGCAGTGGCTTGTTGACGGAAAACTCTATCAAACTCAAACCAGCTGGTATACTTCGGGTGCAGCTTTCCCTGCTCCTTTCGATCAAAACTTTCATATTATTTTAAATTTAGCTGTCGGAGGAAACTGGCCGGGGTACCCGGATGCTTCTACTCAATTTCCGCAGGAATATACAATTGATTATATAAGAGTCTATCAGAATGTAACTGCGGTTAAAAAAGATAAAGAGGAGCGATATTCGTTTTCATTAAATCAAAACTATCCAAATCCGTTTAATCCTGTAACTACAATATCGTATTCAATTCCGGAAAACAGTTTGGTTAAGCTGGTTGTTTATAATATCCTGGGTGAACCTGTTAAAACATTAGTTAATAAAGAACAGTCAGTGGGTAATTATCAAAATAAATTTGATGCGGCAGATTTAAGCAGCGGTGTATATCTCTACAAATTAACTGTCGGTAAATATTCATTCATGAAAAAGATGATTTTGCTGAAATAGATAAGAACTAATTTTAATGAATCTACGGGAAATACATATAGGGAATAGTCTGTTAAAGGAAAGCGCCGGGCAAGTGCAGGGTGAAATTCTTTTTAAAGAAAATGAAAATTACTATAAGATATCCTGCTATGATAAAATGCCTCCGTTTTTAATGAATATTGTCAGTTCAACCGATTTATGGATGTTTATATCAAGCAACGGGGCATTAACAGCAGGCAGGAAAAATCCTGACCATGCTTTATTCCCTTATTATACGGATGATCGTATTCATGATTCTTATGATATTACAGGAAACAAGACAGCAGTATTAGTAAATAAAGAAGGTAATTTATTTTTATGGGAGCCTTTCTCAAATACCTACCGGGGACTTTATAATATTCAGAGAAATATTTACAAAAACATTTCCGGGAATAAATTAATTTTTGAAGAGATTAATTTTGATCTGTCTGTAACTTATCAATATTCATGGCTGAATTGCGATCGATTCGGATTTATTAAGAAATCAAAAATATTAAATAGTAGTAACGAAAAAATTCAGATTAATATTCTTGATGGGATTCAGAATATTCTACCTTCAGGTACTGATAGAAAATTTCAGCTCGAATATAGCACCTTATTAGATGGATATAAAAAAAATGAACTGATTGAAAATATTGGTTTGGGATTATTTACGCTAAGCTCTATCCCCACAGATAAGGCAGAACCCAGTGAAGCTCTTAAAGCAACAACAGTGTGGTCTGTTGGTTTGGAAAATGCTTTAGTATTACTTTCTTCTAGTCAGGTCAATTCATTCAGACAGGGGAAATCTATAAAACAGGAATTTACAAGCAATGGTACCAGGGGAGCATACTTACTTCAATCTGAATTTGAATTAATTAAAAACTCTGAAAAAGAATGGTATATTGCTGCGGATATTGATAAAGATCAGACTGGCGTAGCTGAAATTTCATCTTTGCTGAATTCCAGGCAGAATTTAAATCAGCTGGTTGAAGATGAAGTTTTAAAAAATACCATTGAGCTGAATTATAAGATTGCAAATGCAGATGGCTTCCAGCTGACCAACGATCCATTAATTACTGTACGCCACTTTTCCAACGTGATATTCAATGTAATGCGCGGCGGTGTCTTTGATAATAACTATCTGATTGACAAAAAGGATTTCTATCAATTTGTCCAAAATGCAAATACCGGATTAACGGATAAGTATGAAGGATTTTTTGAAAAGCTTCCCGGGCAGCTTAATCTAATGGACTTAATATGCGCTGCTGGGAATCTTCATGATCCGGATATAGAAAAACTCAGCTATGAATATCTGCCCCTTACTTTCAGCCGCCGTCATGGAGATCCAAGCCGTCCCTGGAATCTTTTTTCTATCGATATAAAAGACGAGCATGGAAATAAAATCCTGAATTATCAGGGAAACTGGAGAGATATATTTCAAAACTGGGAGGCGCTTGCTCTGTCTTTCCCGGCTTATATAGAGAACATGATAACAAAATTTGTTAATGCTTCTACTGCCGACGGTTATAATCCTTATAAAATTACAAGAGACGGATTTGATTGGGAAGTGCTGGAGCCTTCTGATTCCTGGTCATACATAGGATATTGGGGAGATCACCAGGTGATTTATCTTTTGAAACTGCTGGAATTATCTGTTAGATATCATCCCGGGACTCTCCAATCCTTTATTAAAAAAGAAATATTTGTTTATGCAAATGTTCCTTATAGAATAAAATCATATGATGAGATAGTTAAGAATCCGCATAGTACAATTGAATTCGATTTTAAATTGGATGATGAAATAAGGAGCAGAGTAAAACAGATTGGAACAGATGGAAAGTATCTTACAGATAAAAATAAAAAAATCCATCATGTTAATTTAGGCGAAAAACTTCTTGTTGTTGTTTTGACAAAGCTCTCGAACTTTATTCCTGAAGCAGGGATCTGGATGAATACCCAAAGGCCCGAATGGAATGATGCAAATAATGCATTGGTTGGTTACGGTGCTTCTATGGTAACTTTATACTATTTAAGGAGGTTTATTGAATTCTGTATTAACCTTTTTAACAATGTAAAAAATGAAGAGATAAAAGTATCAGAAGAGATTTACGGATGGTTTAACAGCATCAATTCTGAATTAAAAGAATTTCATGATTTATTAAATGACCCAATTTCAGATATTAATAGAAGAACAATTTTAGACAGATTAGGAATTGCAGGAAGCAGCTACCGTTTGAAAATTTATTCAGACGGTTTTTCAGGTAAGAAAGAATTTTTACTTATATCCGCATTATTATCATTTCTTAAAATTTCTCTTGAATATCTTGATCATTCAATAAAGGCTAATAAAAGAAATGACGGTCTATACCATTCTTACAACCTGGTAAAGTTCAATGATCCAAATATGATTTGTATACGGAACTTATATGAGATGTTAGAAGGACAGGTAGCTGTTCTGCAGTCAGGTTTTCTTTCCGTTGAGGAATCAATTGAATTAATAAGCTCTCTTGAAAAAAGCAGACTCTTTAGAAAAGATCAATCGAGCTATCTCTTGTATCCGGATAGGGCATTACCTTTGTTTACAGAGAAAAATATAATTCCGAAAGAATTATTTGAACAATCCAATCTTCTGAAAACATTAATAACTGATTCTGATAAGAGTATCGTTATCCGGGATATAAATGGGAGATTTCATTTCAACAGTAAATTCAGGAATGCCTCACAACTAAATAAAGCACTGGATGAACATGTAAATTCACATAAACCTGCAGCCGGAGAAATAAAATTGATTCTTAATATATATGAATCGGTTTTTAACCATCAATCTTTTACCGGGCGTTCGGGTTCTTTTTATAAGTATGAAGGATTAGGATCCATTTACTGGCACATGGTTTCCAAACTTTTACTGGCAGTTCAGGAAATATTTTTTAAGGCTGCTGAAGCAGATATAAATGTAACAAGATCAAAAAATCACTATTACAAGATCAGGGAAGGAATTGGCACTCATAAATCGCCCGAACTTTATGGTGCATTTCCGACCGATCCTTATTCACACACCCCGATGAATATGGGTGCACAGCAGCCGGGAATGACGGGTCAGGTAAAAGAGGATATTATTTCAAGGTTTGGTGAGTTGGGTATTATTATAAAGAACGGACAAATACAATTTAATCCTGAGCTGCTGGATAAAGATGAATTTCTGTTCAAGTCCCAGGTATTTCAATATTATGATTTAAAAGGTGCTTATCAAACATTGATGCTGAATCCGGGGATGCTGGCTTTTACTTTATGCCAGGTTCCGGTCATTTATATAATTTCAAAAGAAGAAAAGATAATAATAACCATGAAGGACAGTGCAGAAGAAGAAATTGAAGGTCTTGTATTAAGATTTGATTTTAGCAGAATGATTTTCCGCCGCGAAGGAATAATATCTAAAATTAAAGTTTTAATTAATATGTATTAATAACCAAATATATTAAAGGTAAAACGATGAATAAAATTTGGTCATTTACTAAGCTCATAATTTTGGCATTGGTCTTCGTGCCGGCATTAGCTTTTGCCAGCTCAAAGATTAGAGGTAAGGTGATAGATAAAAGCACGGGAGAACCTCTTCCCGGTGCCAATGTGTACCTGGAAAATACCAATTTAGGTTCTGCCACCACTATAGATGGTACATATTCAATTAATAATGTACCTCCAGGGAATTACACCCTTCAGGTAAAATACCTGGGATATAAACCGGAAAAGTTCGATATAAAAGTTACTGATAATGCTACCTTAGAGCAGAATGTTTCTCTGGAATACATGGTGTTGGAAGGTCAGGAGCTTGTTGTAACCGCCCAGGCGGAAGGGCAAATGCAGGCAATCAATCAGCAGATCTCATCAAACTCCGTAAAAAATATTGTATCATCTGCTAAAATAAAAGAGCTGCCTGAAGCAAATGCGGCAGAAGCGGTAGGACGTTTACCCGGAATTTCATTGAAAAGAGAAGGCGGCGAAGGAAACAAGGTTGTTATTAGAGGTTTATCCCCGCAGTACAATAGAATCGAAATTAATGGCGTTGGTCTGGCTGCTACAGGACCGGATGATAGAAGTGTTGACCTGAGTATGATATCTCCGTATACCCTTGAAGGTATTGAAGTAAGTAAAACTGCCATGGCAGATCAGGAAGCCAATCAAATTGGGGGAACCGTGAATTTCCTGCTTAAAGATGCACCAGAAGCACCAACCTTAAGCTTAACCGCTCAGGGCGGGTATAATGCTTTAAGAAGCAAGGTTAACAACTACTATTATGTTGCTAGCGGCGGTATGAGATTTCTTGATAATAAGCTTGGTCTTTTTTTGCAGGGAAACCTGGAAAAAACCGACAGGAGCAACAATGGTATAACTTCAAATTACGTAATGCAATTCGACACTCTTACCCTTGCCAATAATCTTAATGTACAGGATATTCAAAGAACAAATAAAAGAACAGGAGGAGTAGTAGTATTAGATTACAGACTGCCTTCCACAAAAATAAAACTTTCAAGCACCGTAAATAATATTGATATTACTACTACTACGAGACAGGAAAACTTTGATCCTGTCGGAAGAAATCATAATTACCAGGCTAATTATCAGGATGGAAACCTATTAACACTTTTAAATACTCTCCGGATCGACCAGTCATTAAGCGGATTAAAAATCGTAGCTGATGTAAGTTACGCTGAATCAAAAACCGATGTTCCAAAACAAATACAAATGAATGCATATGAAAATAATGCTTTTCAATCAGCCTGGTCCTGGGATAGCTACCAGATACATCCTCTCGATATTGTTAATAAGGCTTATAACAATATAACTAATAGTAAAGTTAATCAGTTCTATGGCCGGGACAGCTCATCGTTGGAACAGCAGACAGGGGCGAACCTGAGTTTTGAAGGCGGATTTAAAACAGACCTGGCAGATTTTAATATAAGAATAGGCGGAGAGTTCAAACATAAATTTAAAAAATATGATTTTAATCAATATGAAATTCCCTTGGGATGGCAGGATCTTGCACTTGCAAGGTTGTATTTAACTCAGAGATTCGGTCTATCCGGTTATGATTATTCCAACGATGATTTTCCTTATGCACCTTTTATCGATAATAATTATAATGCAGGTGATTTTAAAGCGGGAGGTGATTATACAATAAGCCGTGTACCTAATTCAAATACAATGCTTGATGTATATAATGAAATTAAGAATTTAAAAACAGTTAATGGTGCAGCGGTAAAAAAGACTCTATGGTATGATTATACAAATTCTAATCTTAATGATTACGCAGGACATGAAAACTATTATGCTGCATATATTTTACCAACAATTACTTTTGGAAGCAATAAGCTTGTAACATTTATTCCGGGTTTCAGGTATGAACATAATGAAACTGAATATACAGCAAACAGGTCCAATGGTCCCGGTAAGCCGACAGATCCGTTTATTTATTTTGCATATACCTCATCAAGGCAGAATAATTACATACTCCCTATGATCCATGTTAAATACCAGCCTTTCGATTGGTTCGATATACGTGCCAGTTATACAAAAACTTTAGCAAGGCCGAGTTATAACAGGCTCATACCTATTTGGTCTTCTTATGGAAGCAGTATAACCTGGAATAATGTTGATCTTAAACCTGCACAGTCTCAGAACTTAGATCTTTATTTTTCCTTCTATACACAAAAAATAGGACTTTTCAGCTTTGGTATTTTCCAAAAGCAGATAAAGGATTTCGTTTTTGCTACTACGACATTTATAGCAGATTCTGCACTTCTCAGACCTGAATGGCCTCCTACCGTAACGTTAGGCGGAACTATAAGCGGTTACACAAATAGTCCGGATATTGCAAAACTGCAAGGCCTTGAAGTTGAATGGCAGTCAAATTTCTGGTTCCTCCCCGGTATATTAAAAGGCCTGGTCGTAAATATTAATTACACATACACCGATTCACATATTAAATATCCTAAATTTGTTCCAATTTATGTTTATGAACAGAAAGGACCAATATTAGTAAAAAAATTAGTTGGAACTGCCGATCAGGGCTATTATGATCGTCTGCTTGATCAGCCAATGCATATCGTAAATGTTGAAGTCGGATTTGATTACAAAGGCTTTTCAATTAGAGGCTCAATGCAGTATACATCCGATGTATTTATCTCAAACAATTTTTATGAGGAATTACGGCAAACCACAAATCCTTTAACACGTTGGGATATGAAAGTGCGTCAGGAATTACCAATAGAAGGATTACAAGTGTTCTTAAATGTTAATAATATTTCCAAAGCAGTTTACCAGACTTCGAATTATGGTACAGGATGGTTTACAAACAGAGGTTATTACGGCTTAACTGCAGATTTAGGTATAACTTATACAATACTTTAAAAAATAAAAATTATCAATGTCATTTAATAAAAAGGAGGTTAAATGATTGTTTGAAGTTTCTTTTACGTTTTAAGTTGTTTTTTTAATAAACAAAATGTTAAATAAAAGGAGTAGTCATGAAGGTCTTAAAACCGATTTTCACTTACATTTTTCTGATTCTGTTAGCAGGCGCTTTGAGAGCTCAAAGTGCAGACACGGTAGTTGTTCCCGCAAATATGGAGGATGGTACACCCTATTTTGATTCAATAATTGATTATGTAGTTGGAGATACAACTGAAACCGGTCAGCAAAAGCATAAAATATATAGACTGGAAAGAGGAAAATTCTATATACTGAACCAAGCAATTACATTACGGAACCCTGTTGAACTTATGGCCTATCCGCCTGTAGAAAATGATGCTGAAAAAACTCCGCCTAAAATAATGTCGAATATTAATGAAGACGGAAGTACATCTACTGGTAATTTAATTATAACGTTTGCAGATATTACAGTTAAGAATATCTGGCTTAGCGGTATTGATTATGGTGCAGTTAATCATGGCTGGGGTGAAGATGGTGCGCTTTGGGTCCAGGATTCTTTGGTAACTGTTAATTTAGACGGTATCTGGTGTGATTACAACAGCTGGTCGGCATTCGGTTCATCACAGCCCCATACAAGATGGCACATAAATAATTTCCATGCAAGAAACGAACAGAATGATGGAGATCAGTGGACTACATTCTTATTCTACCTTGAAGGTTCAACTGTAATAGATACTTTCATCGTAACTAACAGTTCATATTTCCAGTCAAACAGCTGTTTCTTATTCCCGCCAAAGGTTGTTAAATATCTGGAAGTTAACCATTGTACATTTGTTAATTCTTATAAATGGCCTTTTCATCAGACTCAATGGCTGACGGCAAAATTTACCAATAATATCTTTTATAATGAGGGTGCCCTGGGTTTAACTCCTGCTGAAGCTGAATCGCAGGATCCGGACGGATTAATGTTCGGACTAATTAATACTGATACACTTGCTATCCATTCAGCAGGTGGGGATACTTTAGCACCTAGTCCTTATACTATTCCGGAAAACCAAAGGGTTGTTGAAGTAAAAAATAACCTGTGGTTCTATAGTTCTGAAATTGATTCTTATATAACGGATGTAGATTCGGTGATGCATCCGATATTTATGAATTCAAGGACCGAGGCGATGTTTGCTGATAAAACAACCTGGCCTGGGTTTGATGCAGAAAATAACTGGAACCAGGATCCTATGTTCAATGATTTTTCAGACCTGTCTGCAACTGTCGGATTATTAGCGCAAGCTTGCAGAGATATCAGGGCCGGCACAACGCACGGATGGCAGTGGGAATCAGACCAGGTAACCGAACCGGATTACTATAAGCTTTTCATTCAATATCCAACTGTTGAGAATTTCAGATCTTATACAGATTTGAAAGGAACAGATGGTAATCCATTAGGTGATTTAACTTATTATCCGGCTGATATGGTGGGCGTTGACGAATCAAATACTACAGCTCCGGTAACTTTTGAATTAAAACAAAATTATCCGAATCCATTTAACCCGTCAACAACAATTGAATATTCTATACCTGAATCAGGACACTTTATGTTAAAGGTATATAATACAATTGGCCAGGAAGTAGCTACTCTTGTTAACGGGGAAGTGAATGCAGGATTTCATAAGGTATCATTTAAAGCTAATAATTTAGCATCCGGTTTATATATATACAGGTTAACCGGTAACAATATCAATTTAGTTAAGAAGATGATGCTTCTTAAATAAATTAGTACTTATGAAGCGCCCATTAAACGGGCGCTTCTTCAATAAAATCATCTTGCATATCAATTGAAACTAAAGTGCAGAATGGAATTATAAAGCTTACTAATAAGTTCTTTCAATAATTTTTTATAATTCTTATTAATACAGAATATGGATTTTACTGTGCAAAAATGGAATGTTAAATCTTTTAAAAATATTTTATTAATAATAATTTTAGCATGTTTTCTTTCCTCTTATGGATTTTGCATCACGAATTTAAAGGATGCTATTTTACAGCAAAATGATAAAAGCGGAAAATCTTTTTATACGGTTCGTCTTGAAGATTCAAAAGCTGTGTACCTGACCCCTGAAAACTTTTCTGTTACTCCAAACGAAAACGGTGATGATTCTAATGCACTGCAGGAAGCAATAAACAAAGCCGAAGAACAATCGGTCTTTGGTATTGTTATGATTCCTGAGGGTGAATACCAAATAACAAAAACCATTTATGTATGGAAAGGTATTCGGTTAATTGGATATGGAAAAACCAGGCCAGTTTTTGTACTGGAAAAAAATACACCCGGATTTCAGGAAGGCAGCAGTAAATACATGATTCATTTTGCAAGTAATAAACCGAAAAACGGACGTCCGGTTCGTGACGCAAATCCCGGTACTTTTTACAGTGCAATCAGCAATATCAATTTTAAGATAGAAGATGGGAATCCTGCAGCCGTTGCCGTACGTTCTCATTTTGCTCAGCATTGTTACTTAGCTCATATTGATTTTTATATTAATAACGGCAAAGCAGGTGTAGAGGAAGTGGGTAATGAAATTGATGACTGCCGTTTCTTTGGAGGTGAATGCGGTATTATTACTTCAAAACCGTCTCCAAGCTGGCCTTTTCTCATGGTAGATAGCTACTTTGAAGGACAAAAGAAAGCGGCAATTTCCACAGAAGAAGCAGGTCTTACTCTTGTCAGAAATTATTTTAAGAATGTCCCTAGTGCGGTAATTGTTAATCCCAACCGTGCAGAAGAACTTTTTTTAACGGATTCACGTTTCGAAAATATTAGTGGTCCTGCAATAGTTATAAGTGATGAATATAATGCCCGCCCTCAATTTAATTTAAAAAATGTTGTATGCATCAATACTCCTGTTCTTGCATTTTTCCGTGAAAGCAAAAGAGAAATCAAGATTTACAATAAGATTTATCGAATAGATAATTTTAGTCATGGAATGCAGATTGCTGATCTTGGTTATACCCCTGAAATAAAAACTATTAATGAATTTACTCCTTTGAGCAAAATTCCGGAAATTGTAGAATCTGATATACCCCAGCTTCCTCCTTGTACGGAGTGGGTAAATATTGCTTCTTTAGGCGCAAAAGGAGACGGAGTAGCAGATGATACGGAAGCTCTGAAAAAAGCGATCTCAAAATACAAAACAATATATTTGCCCACAGGGCGCTATCTTGTAACGCAGACTATTACACTTAAAAAAAATACAATTCTGATTGGCCTTAATCCAATTACAACCCAGATAGTTTTGGCTGATAAAACACCGGAGTTTTGCGGGATCGGAAGCCCCATACCACTTCTTGTTGCACCAAAAGGCGGAAGCAATATTGTTACCGGTATTGGGTTGGATCCAGGAGCTTTTAATGAACGTGCAGTAGCAGCAAAGTGGATGGCAGACTCTGCGTCAATGATGAATGATGTAAGGTTCATAGGTGGTCACGGAACTTATAATGCTGATGGTTCGGGAGTTCCTGTATATAACGAAACACGCAGCGGAACAGCTTTTAAAGATCGAAAATGGGATTCACAGTATTGGAGCTTGTGGATCACTGATGGCGGCGGCGGAACATTTAAAGATATCTGGACACCTAACACATTTGCACAAGCGGGAATTTATATTTCAAACACTTCTACCCCGGGTCGGCTTTATGCAACTTCTATAGAACATCATGTTAGAAATGAGGTTATTATTAGAAATGTATCCAACTGGAAGATTTATGATATGCAGATGGAAGAAGAAAGTGCTGAAAGTCCTCATGCATTACCTCTGAGAATAGAAAATTCAAACAACATAACATTTGCAAATTTATATCTTTACCGGGTTATAAGGATGGTTAGTCCCTATCCGAACGGTGTAGTTATAAATTCATGTAAGAATATTGAATTCAATGGAATTCATGTTTACAGCCCGAGTAAATTTTCTTATGATAATACTTTATATGATCAGTCGCATAACTTTCAAATCAGGGAAAGAGAAATTGCCAGATTAAATATATCAGGTAATCCCCCAAAACAGAATGACTATTTAAATAATTCATCAGTTATTGCGCATGAAGCAAAAGTAGAAAAAGTCGCGGGAGGTTTTGAATTTATAGATGGAGCCGCAGTTGACAGTAAAGGAAACGTTTATTTTACCGATTCACGATGGAAGCAAATTTATCGCTGGTCGCCTTATGATAAGGAGTTAAACCTTATAAGAGAGCTGCTTGTTACACCTGCAGCGCTTGCATTTGATCAATCAGACAATCTTCTCGTAACTACAAATGAAGGTGGGGTAATAGCATTTAATCCTGATAGTTCGGAGGAAAATTTCCAAGTTCTTAAACCAGTTCCGCCGTCATCTCATCATGCGAAGATAGCTCTGATACCCGGGCACAGGTGGCGCGATGAACATGATTTTTTAACTATTACGACTTACTCAAAAGATAATCCTCCGGAAACACATTCATCTTATACAACTTATTTAGCATACTTTCATAAGGAAGTAAATCCGCTGACTGAGAATTTTGTTTCTCCAGACGGCTCTACTTTTATTCCTCAGTGTGAAGATTTGAGAAGAGCTTACTCATTACGAAAGGCTGTTCCCGGTTATCCTTTCTTTATGGCAGATGAATTCGGACAAAAGACTTACAAGTTTTCTGTTAACCCAGACGGTTCGCTAGTTAATCCAGTATTATTTGCAGAGAGAGGTGAACTTGATGTGGCGGTGGATTCTAAAGGGAATGTTTATATACCGGCAGGAAATATATTTGTATATGATTCATCAGGAAAACAAATTGATGAAATAAAAGTACCGGAAAGACCTGCTTCAATAGTGTTCTCAGGAAAAGACAAAAACACTCTGTTCATCCTGGCAAGATCTTCATTATACAAGATTAATACTATTAATAATGGGCGGGATTTAACCAGGTAGCTGAAATCTGACTACTCGATTTATTATTCAATTTGGCAGAGTATTCTAACGGTTTAATATAATTTTTTATCAATACAAAAGTAGATTCAAGGTGAAATTATGAACAAAATATTTATGAATCTCTTTACCATTCTAGTTTCTATAATTTTAATCTTTTGTTTTTATTCTAACATTTATAGCCAAAATACTGATTTTGTCCAGGCAAGAATTTATTTAACGGCCGAATCTGATTCCGAATTATTAGCAGATCATAATTACAGGGCTTTGGAAACTTTAGAGCAGCCCGATGAAAATTACCCGACAATATTTATTGATCCGGATAAAACTTTTCAGAGTATCGAAGGTTTCGGAGGAGCATTTACAGATGCAACAGCCGTTGTTTTTTCACAAATGTCGAAAGAGCAGAAAGATAATTTTATAAAGGCTCATTTTGATCCTGTTGAAGGAAACGGCTATACTCTTTGCCGTACTACTATTCATAGCTGCGATTATTCCGATGAAATGTATACTTATAATGATGTAACAGGTGATAAAGAGTTAAAGCATTTTTCAATTGATCATGACAGGAAGAATCGTTTGCCGCTGATGCAAACGGCGTTAAAAGCGGCACAGGGAAATATCAAAATATTTGCCTCACCATGGAGTCCCCCAGCCTGGATGAAGACGAATAACAACATGCTTTACGGCGGAAAACTTAAACCGGAGTATTTTCAGACCTGGGCAGATTATTTTGTAAAATATGTCGAAGTATACAAGAAAGAAGGTATCCCGATCTGGGGTCTTACAGTGCAAAATGAACCAATGGCGGTTCAGGTTTGGGAATCATGTATCTTTACCGCAAAAGAAGAGAAAGATTTTGTAAAAAATTATCTTGGACCAACCTTAGAGAAAAACGGATTGCAAAATTTAAAGCTTATGATCTGGGATCATAACAGAGGTATTATGTATCAGCGTGCGCAAGTTGCATATAATGATCCGGAAGCTTCCAAATATATATGGGGAATGGGTTTTCATTGGTATGTCGGAGATCATTTCGATAACGTCAGAATGGTTCATGATTCATATCCGGATAAAGGTCTACTGTATACTGAAGCGGGGATAGGAGGAAGCTGGAATGACGCTTTCCGTCTTGCAAAAAATATGATAATGGATTTAAATAACTGGACGCAGGGATTCGTTTATTGGAATATGCTGCTGAATGAAAATGGAGGACCACGTCATGCCGGCGGAGAATTCAGAGGAGAAAATGTATGTACTTTTAATACTAAAACTGGAAAATTGATTTACAGTCCAACTTATTATATGTTCGGCCACTTTTCAAGATTCGTTAAACCGGGTGCATTAAGAATCGCCTCTACTTCAAGCAGTGATTATTTTATTGCCTCAGCATTTAAGAATCCGGATGGAAAATTGGCTGTTATCATTTTAAATGTAAGCGATTCAGATCGTGATTTCCAGGTATGGATAAATGGGAAAGTAGCTAAGTATTCAGAACCAGCTCATGGAATTATCACAATGATTTTTTAAACAGGCATATTTATGAATAAAGTAAGAAGGAGTTATTTTGAAGAAGTTCCTGTTCTTTTTTCTATTTACCATACCATCTATGTTAATGGCTCAGGTTGTTTTGAGAGATACGACAATTGTCTGGCATACATTTAAATATGAACTAAATGATGACAATACAATTAAATGGAACACAAATACAGAATTTGATACGGTTTCAAAAATATTTGCAGGGATTATTCTTGAAAACGAATATTTGAAAGTTACTGTCATTCCGGAATTCGGTGCAAGAATAGTTTCTATGATTTATAAACCGACTGGAAAAGAAGAGCTTTATTTAAATCCCTGCGGTGCACCTTACGGAGTTGGTGAGGATTGGTTTTATTATAAATGGCTAATGGTTTACGGAGGAATTTTCCCCACATTACCTGAGCCCGAACACGGCAAGGCATGGCTGTTACCCTGGGTCTATAGTATTGTGAAAGAAACTCCGGATACAGTATGCCTGCAGATGTCATGGAAGGATACTGTGCAGTTGCAGGATATCAATCTTGGCAAATGGCAATATGGTGAAACATATATAAAATGTAATTATACACTTACTTTAGTTAAAGGTGTTTCTTCGTTAGAAGCGAATATTGATTTGTATAATGATTCTGATGAAAATTTGAATTATGAATACTGGACATGTTTAACGTTAGCTCCGGGATCAGAACCGGGAAACCCTATGTGCAGCGAAGGAACAGAATTGATTATTCCTGCTTCAGAAGTGAAAATTCCTTCCTGGTATCCTGATATTGCAGCGCAGGAAAAACGAATTTCCGGTCAGTCCGGAATTTATACTTTTACAAAACTTCGTTTATGGAAAAATTGGACTAACGACGGAATTGCCTATGCATGGGATGATGCAAATAAAAATTACTGGGGAGTAATTAATCATACTAATGAAGAAGGTTTTTTTAGAATAGCTGATAATAATATAACTCCGGGTATAAAGATATGGGCATGGGGCTATCAGCAAAGTCGGGATATCGATCCTTTTAAAGATCCAAATGAAACTCACAGGCCATATGTAGAACTTTGGGCAGGCAATTCGAACGAGTTTTTTGTTCCTGCTCAATTTGCGATGAATTCGGAAAAGCATTGGAAAGAAATATATCTCCCAACCGTTGGGTTATCGAATGTAACTAACGCAAACGATGAAATTATTTCGGATTTTAAGAGGATCAATGATACTGCAAATTTAGCATTTGTTGCCTCTCATCCTCAAAATTATTTAAGTGTAAAACTTGAAATTACAGGACATAATAAAACAACCTTAGCTGCACAAACAATTTTACCGGATCCTGTGAATGGAAATAAGCTTGCCGCGAATTTACCTGAAAATCAGTCATGGTCTTTTAATGATAGTCTCAAATTTACTATTAAAGATTCAGTAACCGGATATTTTTTGAGCGGTACAATTCCTTTGGATACAATAGCTACAGATATATCAGAACAGAGGGCTGTCTCTGTTAAAGATTTCAGATTGTATCAGAATTATCCGAATCCATTTAATCCTGTTACAGTTATTAAATATCAAATCCCCCAAAGCGGTTTAGTTACATTGAAGGTATACGATATTCTGGGTAAAGAAGTTGAATCATTAGTAAATAAAATAATGCATGCAGGACACTATGATATTAAATTTAACGGCTCGAATCTTCCAAGCGGAATTTATTTTTACCAGTTGAAAATTAATAACTATACTGCTACAAAGAAACTTATACTCTTGAAGTGACAGCCGGTATCAAATCAATGTTTTTCTTACTGCATCAAAGGAAAATCTTAAGAAAGGAAAACACCGGACCAGTTATAAGTTATTTCAGGAGATGCTTTTCCCAATAATTATCTACGCGGGGAAGTTTGCCGGCAGTTCAGTTTAATTAGCCATTTCCAAATTATATTTTTCCTGAAATACCTTATTGTAATGAACCGTCCCGTCTGATGATACAATTAATAATGGATAATCTAAATTTTTATCTGTCAATGCTTCCTTCCATCCTACAATAAACACATATGTTGCTGTAGCATCTGCTTCTTCGGCAGTCGGAGCTAATACAGTGGAACTCTCTGACAATCTCCCCGGGTAGCCGGTTGCAGGATTCAGAATATGATGATATCGTATACCATTAATTATTTTGAACCGTTCGTAATCTCCGCTGGTTGCAACTGCATAATCTTTTAAATTAAATTCTGCAACCAGATCATTTGTTTTCCGCGGATGTTTTATTCCCACTTTCCATAAGGTTTCTTTATCTTTGGTTCCAGAAACATAGATATCACCGCCGGCATTGAGAATAAAATTTGTAATCCCCCATTTTTTCAGAACAGCAGAGCCTCTGTCAATTGCATACCCTTTTGCTATTCCGCCTAAATCAATCAACATTCCTTTTTTCTCCAGGAAAACTGTTGTATCCTCTTCATTTATTTTTAAGTATTTATAATTGACTAACTTGTCTAATGCTTTAATAGTTTTATCCTTTGGAAGAACAATTTCTTTATCCGTACTGAATCCCCATAAATCAGATAAAGGCCCGATAGTTACATCAAATACGCCTTTGTATTTTTTGCAGTAGGCTTTTGCACGTTTTACCATTTCCAATGTTTCATAGCTGACTTTAACAGGATGAAGACCGGAAGCATGGTTTATTGCGGATATTTCACTGCTGTCCTTTTCACAGCTCAGCAAATTTTCTATCCGCTGCATCTCGTTATATTCATCAATAAAAGCCTGCTTGCACAAATTTACATCTTTAGTACTTGCTGTAGTTTCAACAGTGGTTCCCATTAAATATTTCATAACCGATACTTTATACATTGTTGTATCGGTTTGTGCATTTATGCTGATTGAGAATAATAATAAGGAAATCAGGAAATATAATTCTTTAATAAATTTCATTAGATTTTGCTTTTAATTAAAAAGTAATACTGTCAACTCCCAATGCGCTCTTTCCGGCAATCGTAATATTTATCTGATTTGGAATACAGATAAGATTCTGCCCCGGTTTTGATATTGGTTCCATGTTCATACATGTTTTATGCCTGCACGTTGCAGAAGTTATACTTACAAATTTGTTCTTTATTTTAACATCTACATGCCCTTTTATACCATTAATTCTGAAATGATCAACATCTTTATCGAGCGACAATTGTTTGGTTAGTATATCCCCGCTGAAGATATTCACATTTCCAGGTTTAAGTAAATTATGCTCTGAAGAAAATTGCAGCAGAACCGGATCGTCCAATGTGCGCGGAAGAGAAAGGGAGTTTGCACTTTCATCGAGAAGACGGGAAAACTCATCAGACTCTTTATGGTAATCAATCAGCTTCCGCGATTTGATATAGGCTATATCTCCTACATGTCTTCCTTTCAGCAGATATTCCGAAAACTGTAAAGTATTTTTTCCGAATTCAGAATTCTTTATAGCTTGTTCAATTATATGAATAGTTTTTGACGGTTTATCGGTAATGACAGATAATGAAAAAGAATCAGCAGGTTTTACAGCTGCAAATACTTTTTTATTGAAAGGATTAATAACTCCAATTGCCGCAGTAGCAGGCAGAATTAAAGAGCTGTATTTTAAAAACTCCCGTCTTTTCATTTTCTTATTCCTTCCAGAATTATTTTATTAAAATTAAAATCCTGATAATATTTTTAAGAATGTTAGTAACGGTATCGTATACCAATATTCAAATCTGTGGCGAACAAATTATTTAAATGATTGAACCAATAAGGTGAATTAGTGTGCCGGGAATAGAAATTAAGATTAAAAATATACTGTACGCGATCGTCTTCCAGAAACGGAAGGAAATCCTCTCCTTCTCCTCCGAGTAAAGTAAGATTCAATTGCAGTTCATTAGAGCTGCCGGCATCAAGTTTTATATCAGTTGTCATATACTGTTCCGGTACCAGGTATTGTGGTTTAAAAGAAAAATGCTTGGGTTTGAAAATTAGTTCTCCATCCTACGCCTAAAATTACATGGCTGGATAAATATTTTTCATAGTTTGCAGAATAAGTACTTGCATTAATATTCCAGGTGTCCCAGTAAAATCTGTACCCGGCTTGAATAGATGATTCATCGGTTAACCTGTATTTAAAAGAAAAAGCCGCCGCACGTCTTATCCGGAGGTTGGGGTGAATCGGATCGAATAAGCTGTCGACACCATTAATTGAAATTGGAACCAATTTGTAGTTATCCGATAGAAGTCCGTTATTATCGGTATAAGTTGTAAGTAATTGAAATATTAAATCCTTAGTGATAACCTGTGAAAAATTAGCATTGATTGTTGTAACATTCTTATCCTTTTTCCATGTTTTTGTTTTGGGAAATACTTTATCCCAGCTTCTAACAATTCCCAATTGAACAGTTGCATCATTCTCTGCAAAATATTGTGTTAAATTTCCAATAAGCGTAGATGAAGTATAATCGCTTTCAGTACTGTAAAGGCCGTCAGCAGATAAGATTGTTTTGCCGAATACGTGGGTAACTCCAAGGTTAAATTCATGACGGACTTCATCAAAAGTAGGAGGTGAATATCCGCCGCTGCCGCCGCTGATTGTTCGCCCTGAGGCGGAGGTCACTACATCTACTTTCTTAAGAGCTGAAGAGCTGCTGCTGCTAGGACTATTACTTCGAATAGATGCAGCCGTAATCATATCAACAAGATACCTTGCATTAATGCTTGTTGATTCCGATACCTGTTTGGTTATCGAAATGCTTGGATATAAAACCTGGACATTAAAGCTGTCAAAATAACCGCTGAAATTTATCTGTGTTTCATTTGAAGGTAATAATTGCGCGAAACCAATTGAACTTAGGCTAATAAAGAATAAAATGTGCAATATGATTTTTTTATCCACACCCGCAGCCGCCGCTTTCTGCACCTGTAGCACCTTCCACACCTTCCCTATAATCAAGGAAGTGTTCTTTAATTCCTTGATTGATAGGATTTTCATCGATAATCATTATTGGATCTGAAAGGCTTTCTTTCTGCCAGGGTTTAACAGTAGCACATCCATAAAGCAGCAGGGACGCCGCAATAAGCAATAATATCCGGATTTTGGTAATCACTTTTAATTCTCTTTCAGTAATTGAGTTAATTCCGTATTAAAATCGTTTATATAAGAAGTTTTGAAACCATTATGCCAAAAACGTATCCTGCCATTTTTGCCAATAAAAATTGTAGTGGGCATTGCTTGAATATTAAATAACGGCGGGATTTTCTGATTATGGTCTGCTATTATCGGGAATTCAGGTTCCGGGAAAAGGTTATCGAGAAAATGCTGCATATTTTCTTTTTTGTCATCGATATTAACTGCAATCAACTCAAACTTTGGATTTTTATGCATATCGTAAAAATCTATTAATGCAGGCATTTCCTGGCGGCAGGGAGGACACCAGCTCGCCCAGAAATCTAGCAATACTACTTTACCTGAATAATCTGATAATTTTATTTCTTTGGATTTAATTGTTTTGCCTTTAAAATCCGGGGCGGCTGAACCGATTTTATCCTGGCAGATCCCCTTACTTATAAATATAGTCAGGAAAATTATAGTAAAATAACTTAGTGCAATCCTCATAGATAAGCGCTTTCTATAAATGAAGATACAGGATTAATTTATCGGACAGCCGGTTAAGCATGGTTTCAACATTAAATATTGTGAGTTCCATATTCAAGAGATAAATAACAGACTGCATAAAAAAAGAACTATGATTTCATCAATAACGTATGTTTGATTCGCTATAGTTGTTAGAGATTCTTAGTCAACCGGGAAAAGTGTCCGCTATCACTTATGAAAATTATATTAATGCCCGTATATCAACTTGATAATTAAAAAACATCAAAGTTACTAAAAAGGCATCGTTTAAGCTCTTAGGAAGTGGCCCCGAAGGAAAGTTGCGTAACTTTAGTTAATAATATATTAAAAAGGGAAGGCAAAATAGTAATCCTGGGAAAACGTAATTTCAGTATAATTACACAATAAATATCCCGGTGCTAAAAAAAACTGTTTTGTTTTCGATAATAATGAATAGAGATTATTATTTTAAAAGTATATAGTTACGTATGAACATTCTGAATATCCTGATCTTTTTTATTGCAGGTTTTTTTCTTCTGCTATATTATAAAAGGACAATTAGTAATAAATATTTAATCGTCAAAAGATTTGAAAATAAATTTAAGACTCTTTTTGAAGGCTCTCACAGTGCAATAATAATTTTAAAAAACGAAATTATTGTAGACTGCAATCCTAAAGCTGAAAAATTTTTCGGATTAAATAAAGCTCAGCTTAAGGGAAAACACCCTGCAGATCTTTCACCTGAATTTCAGCCTGATAATAAAAAATCTATAGACAAAGCAAAACAATTAATTTCTTCTGTTTATATGAAGGGGGAAACAAGATTCAAATGGCTTCATAAGAGAAATAATGAAGTTATATATGCAGACATAAATTTATCCCCGATTATTTGGGAGGGCAACGAATGTTTAGCAGCCTTCCTTTACGATTTAACAGAAAATCAACGAACAGAAGAAACACTTAGAGAATCTGAGAATAAGTTTGCTTCAACTTTCAGGTTAAGTCCCCAGGCGATGACAATTACCACTTTACAGGATGGAATATTTATTGACGTAAATGAAATATTTCTGTCTGATACAGGCTACAGCCGAGCCGAAATTTTAGGAAAATCGATAAAAGAATTAAAAATTTTTATTAATGAGGACGAAAGGCAGCAATTCCGCACACAGGTTATTAAAGACGGCTATGTTTACGGTTTAGAAATGTCATTCCGTAAGAAAACCGGAACAATCGTAAGTTGCCTTATTTCCTCAAACATAATTAAAATAAATGGCGTTGAGCATTTCGTTACAACAATTTTGAATATTAACGACCGTAAACAAATTGAAGAAAAACTAAAAGAAAGCGAAGTTCATTTTAGAAACCTGGCGGATTCAGGACAAGTGCTGATATGGTCAGCCGGAAAAAATAAAAAAAGCAATTACTTTAATAAAACATGGCTTGATTTTACGGGACATACTCTTATAGAGGAGATAGACGGCGGCTGGGCAGAGGTTATTCACCCGGATGATTTTAGCTATTGTTATAATAGAGTTACAGAATTATCCGGCTTGCAGAAAAGGTTCAGTATGGATTACCGCCTTCGAAGATACGATGGAGAATACCGGTGGATTCAGGATGATGGTTCACCTATATATAATAGTTATGGAGAATTTATAGGATATATTCATCATTGTCTGGATATTACCGAGAGAAAAATTGCTGAAGAAAAACTTGAGAATGCTTATAATGAATTGAAGAATCTTTACGATAACATACCTGATGCTTTATTTTCTGTCGATCTGGTAAATAATAAGATGCTTCAGGTTTCAGCTGCTAATGAATCAGTGTTCCATCGTAAGCAGGAGGAATTTTATAGAGATGCACAATTATGGAATAAGCTGATCCTTCCGGAAGATAGACCGCGAATTGATGCCGGATGTCCAATTCTGAAAGCAGGTAAATTACTTTCTCATCAATTTCGTATTAAAAATCCCAGCGGCCAAATAGAATGGATTGAAGCTAATATTAGACCTACTCTGGACAGCAATGGAAAACTAATTCGCCTGGATGGGATTGCATCAAATATTACCGAAAGAAAAGAAGCTGAGCAGCAAATAAAACTTTTGAGCAATGTTATTGATCAAAGCCCGATGTCTGTTATTATTACTAATCAAACAGGAACTATAGAATATGTTAATAATGCTTTTATAAAGTTAACGGGATATAAAACCGAAGAAGTTATTGGTAAAAATCCAAGTATCCTAAAATCAGGTATTCATCCGGAAGAATTTTATAAAGAGCTTTGGGATACTATTCTCTCAGGCAATATTTGGAATAATGAATTACAAGACAGGAAGAAGAGCGGTGAAATATTCTGGGAGAAGGCTGTAATTTTTCCAATACTGGATAATAATGGAAATATATCAAAATTTGTCGCTGTAAAAGAAGACATTACAGATAAGAAAAAAATGATAGAAGAGCTTATTATTGCAAAAGAAAAAGCTGAAGAATCAAACCGTTTGAAATCTAATTTCCTGGCTAATATGAGTCATGAACTGCGTACACCTTTATTTGGCATCATGGGATTTGCTGAACTTTTATCGCAGGAAACAAAAGATCCAGAGCACCACGATATGTCTGACACTATCTTGAAAAGCGGGAAAAGATTACTGAATTCTCTAAATTCAATTCTTGATCTGTCCAGGATCGAAGCTAATAAACAGGAAATACGGCTGTCATGTGTAAACTTAGCTGAAATAATTGAAGAAACTGTGAAACTTTTTAAACAAGCAGCATATGAAAAGGGTTTATATATTATTGTGAATCTTCAGGAACAGATTATACTTGAATCAGATAAGGAACTGCTTTTAAAAATATTTGATAACTTAATCAGCAACGCTATTAAATATACAAACGAAGGCGGAGTTAGAATTAATTCATCTTTTTATAGTGATCATTTAATGAAATATATAGAGATAAATGTTGCTGATACCGGGATCGGAATTGATGCTGAATATCATAAGATAGTATTTGAACCGTTTCGCCAGGCAAGTGAAGGGCTCTCACGTAAGTTTGAAGGAACAGGACTAGGATTAAGTATAACTAAAAAATTTGTAGAACTTCTTAACGGAACTATTTCATTTAAAAGCGGAACAGGGAAAGGATCTGTTTTTACTTTAAGATTTCCTTTCGTAAAACTTGATGATGAAATGAGACAAATCGGCAATAATTCCTCTGTTATTGATAAAGTAAAGCTGAAGGAAAGTGAAAATAAAATTTTCTTATTATTAGTTGAAGATGATGAAATGAATGCCGGTGTCGTTTGCACCTACCTTAAAAATTTTGCCATTATAGAGCATGTAGCCGATGGAATCAATGCAATTAAAAAATGCAGAGATAAAAAATATGATGCTGTTCTGATGGATATAAATTTAAAAGGTATTAACGGAGTTGAAGCTATGGAACAGATCCGTTTTCTTAATAGTCATTATTCAAAAATTCCGATTATTGCTTTAACAGCATATGCAATGCGCGGTGATAAGGAAAAATTTTTATCATTTGGATTTTCTCATTATTTATCTAAACCATTTATTCAAGTTGAGCTGATCAGCTTGCTGTCATCCTTAACAAACTAATTGAAGCTATTTATTTAATTTTAAACCAATGGACTTTTTTATATTCTTTAAACCCGAGCTTTAGAAATAAATTTATTGATTTTTTATTGGATGGTTCAATATAAGCAAACGGGACATTTCCGCTGTTAGTCAATTTGTCAGTCATTGATAATACCACTCTGTATCCATAACCTTTTCTTCTGTAATTATCCAGTGTGTGCAGAAATCCGATAGCTCCATCATCTTGCGTTATTCCCCATGAAACCGGTTTATTATCTTTATATATTCCGGCACTTACTCCTTTTCTAATCCTTTCTCTGATATATTCAAGGGAGATATACTCTTTTAAAGTATAGTTAGTATAGATTGTCTGAGAATCTTCGATAGTTAAGGGTAAAGTTTCATATTTAACAGGCGGCAAATTTGTATTGCCAGGTAAATAAAACTGCAGAGCGGGTATATCCCATACAATATTTCTCCCCTTTGTAAGGATTGGAATCATCCAGTCGTCTATTGCACCAAAGTTTACGTCTTCGTTGTTAAGATTATTTTTTAAGATATCTAATTCATCCTTATTATTGCAGCTGATATAAATCCATACACGATCACTCTTACCCCTTATCATGACGGAATTTCCTATGATATCAACACATAATAAACGATTGCTCTTAATAAAATTTATAATGCTGATATTATTTATTTTATCCTGTTCTAATTTATTTAAAGCGATCTCTATTTCATCCATATTTTAGAAGCACAGCATACTAGATAATGAAAATGATTTTTTTATAATGTAAGATGAATCGAAACATTACACTAAAATTAATTTCTTATCAGTAATATTTGTTTAAATGATTTAAATATAAAACAACTTACAATTTATTTAAAAATCTGCAGATGGCACTTCCCATGTTATATTACTATTATTGAGTGTTCTTTTATAATTGATCACTTCTAACTTTTCAGGTATTATTTTGATTAGAACAAGGTATTTCCAATCCGGGAAAGCCTGCTCCCAATAATCTCTCTTTCTTTTCATAATTTCAGTCGAATCGTTTACAAGAACCGCTTTCCCTTTTATTGCTACGTAACCATCAGCTTTGCTATGGTTTGCATAATAGAGAGTGACATTCGGATTCTTTTTAATTTCGTTATACTTCCTTGAACGGCTGTTTGTAGCCATCCAAACGGTCATATCATCATCAGGTGGAAATGGATTCATTGTCCTTATATCTGCACACCCGGTTGAATCAATAGTTATTAAAGCGCAGTATTTTACACTGCTTATTATTTCTTTTGCCGCTGAAATTATGGAATCTCTCATCTGTAAAGTGGAATCATTTTTCTGTGCGTATGTATTGTTATAGATTAATAAAATGGAGACAAGTATTACATCAAAGAAAAGAGTTAAATATTTGCGAATTATTACCATTGAAACCCCCGTGTTTTATATATGATTTGTTTTAATGATTTTTTCTAATTACCTGAACGGGAAAATTGTTTAAATTATGCATTACAACTTAATATAAATATTGACAATTTCAGAAAAATTTTTACAGAATTAAAATATCAAAATTTTTTCTTTACGAAATTTATTTAATATAATAATTTTGTAAAATTACGTTAAGGAAATGAAAGTTAAGAAAAATAAAAAATTATGTTAATAATTTAATAAGATAATTGAAAATGAATAAAACCCTTCTTTTATGTTTAATAATATTCTTTCAGCTTTCATTAACGGCTCAGGATACAAGTATCTCATTGATAAGAGGAGTGGATATCTCATCCACTCCTCAAATTGAAGAAGCAGGCGGACAATACAAGGACAGCAGCACAATAAAGGATGTTCTGGATATTTTTAAAAAGTATGGTGCAAATTACGTAAGATTAAGGCTTTGGTACGCACCTGCCAATGGAATTTGCGGATTGCCAAAAACACTCGACTTTGCCAAAAGATTAAAAACAAAAGGTCTTAAATTTCTGCTCGATTTTCATTATTCTGATTCGTGGGCTGATCCGGGGCAGCAGACTAAGCCTTCTGCATGGACACTTCTTCCGTATAATATTTTAGAGGATTCTGTTTATCAATATACAAAGGATGTCATCACTGCTTTTAAAGATCAGGGAACTATTCCCGATATGGTTCAGGTAGGAAATGAAATTACAAACGGAATGCTTTGGCCGGATGGAAGAAACACCGGTTCAACAGATGCCTGGACAAAATTTGCTAATCTTGTAAAAAAAGGGATTCAGGGTGTTAAAGATGCTGCAGATACAAACCAGGTTAAAATAATGATCCATATTGACAATGGAGGAGATAATCAGACTTCACGGTGGTTCCTTGATAACCTGCTTCAGCAAGGTGTTCAGTTTGATATAATCGGTTTATCATATTATCCCTGGTGGCATGGTACATTTTCTCAGCTTCAAAATAATTTAAATGATCTTTCTGTCAGGTATAATAAAGATATTATTATTGCAGAGACGGCATATCCATGGACAACCCAGACGGTTAATGACGGCTATAACAATGTTAGTTTTGATCCGGCAAAACTCCCTAAAGGTTACCCGGTTAATGTACAGGGACAAAGAGATTATCTGACCTATCTCAAACAGGTAATTGAAAATACCACTAATAAAAAGTGTGTTGGTTTCTTCTATTGGGAACCGGCATATATTTCAGTTCCGCCAATCGGTTCTCCCTGGGAGAATTATACTTTGTTTGATTTTAACGGCAATGCTATAAATTCCATCAATGCACTGCGTGATCAAAATTCAGATTCGCTGCCGGCTGTGAATGTTACGATAAAAGTAAATACTTCAACAATGGGAGATACTATTAATAGCAAAAGTGTTGTTCAGATAAGAGGACAGGTTTCCGGAGTCAGTTCAGGTTTTTTACCGGGCGGCTTGAGAATATCCTGGAATTCCGATTCTCAAATTATATTGAAAAATATTGACGGCGATTATTGGGAGTATACATTTAAGATGCATCCTGCAGATAAACTTGAGTATTTAATTTGGACAGGATTCAATTTGCAGAAAGGTACTTTCAGAAATGCCGGCTGGGAAACTTCCGTAACTCCTTACGACAGTTCTAACAGCAGCTACAGGTTATTTACGGCTGGACTTACCGATACTACTCTTGACCTGGAATATTATAATACTGCTCAAAGTAAAATTGATCAATACTGGTCACCATTCAAAAATAATTCTGATTCCATCGGCATTCTTTTCCGTGTGAATGCTGCTCAGCTTATGCAGGATGGGTTATTTGATACTACTAAAAATGGTCCTATCGTAGTCAGAGGTGATTCTTCTGCTTCAGCAGGAGTCTTATCAATGAATTCAAATAATATTGTGTTAAAGAATGAAGATGCAAGTGTTGGGGGAGGAACATTCTGGTCAGGTATTGTATATTTTCCGAAAGATAAAATATTTCAAGGTACAAGTATTAAATATAAATTTTATATTGAAAACAGTTCGTTTGGCGGCTGGGAGCCGAAAATAAACGACAGAGAATTTAATTTTCCGCAATCAGATACGACTTTATTATGGCATTTCTTTAATGATAAAATTTCAATTACTGATATTAAAGAACCTGAAGGATTACATCCTTATGAATTTAAATTATACCAGAATTATCCGAACCCCTTTAATCCGGTTACCATAATAAAATATACTGTGCCGGCAGCCGGAATAGTAACACTAAAGGTGTATGATGTTTTAGGCAGAAAAGTAGCAACACTATTAAATACTCAAAAGGCACCCGGAATTTATGAATCAGAATTTGATGCATCAAAACTATCCAGCGGTATTTACTATTATACTTTGAAGGCTGGTGAATTTCTATCAACTAAAAAGATGGTTCTGATCAAATAGAATTTGGCTGTTCATTACGTGCACAAAAAATTTAAGAAAAAATAATGAATAATTCTAAACATTTAATATTTCTTTACCTGCTGATTAATTAAAAATATTCAAGATATAATACCATTTCAGTCCTTATAAAATCTATCTTAATTATTTTATAAAAATATATTTTTATTGAAAAATATTTTGAAAGTCATTAATATTATGAAGAGTAAAAACCGATGGATTTTTTAAATATCGAAAGGATAAATTTCATGACAGATGTTTACAGTAATTTCAAATCCGTGGCATTGATAACGGTTATATTTTTGTCCTTTACAGCTTTCAGTGCAATTCAAAATAAAGAAGAAAAATCAAGTTCCGGTTCCAAATTTAATAAGAACAAGATAGCGATACAGGAACAAAAAGATAATACTCTCTCTGAAAAAGAAAAAGAAGAAGGCTGGAAATTATTGTTTGATGGGAAAACATCTAAGGGATGGAGAGGTGCAAATCTTGACCATTTCCCGGCAAAAGGATGGCAGATTAAAGAGGGAGTTTTAACTGTCCTGGCTTCTAACGGTGCCGAATCTGCAAATGGCGGTGATATAATAACTGTTGATGCTTATAAAATTTTTATACTTAAAGTGGATTTTAAAATTACACCCGGTGCAAACAGCGGTATAAAATATTTTGTCGATCCGGATTTGAACAAAGGTCCGGGCTCAGCTATTGGCTGCGAGTACCAAATACTTGACGATGCAAGACATCCGGATGCAAAGTTAGGTGTAAAAGGAAATCGTACACTTGCCTCCCTTTATGATTTGATTCCTGCTGAGAATAAAAAATTTACCGGGGTGGGGAAATGGAATACAGCAGAAATTATCGTTAAAGGGAATCATGTTGAACATTGGCTGAACGGCAGGAAAGTACTTGAATATGAAAGAGGAAACCAGATGTGGAGAGCATTAGTTGCTAAAAGTAAATATAAAGATTGGCCGAATTTCGGCGAAGCTGAATCTGGATATATATTGCTGCAGGATCACGGTAATGAAGTTTCATTTAAAAATATAAAAATTAAGGTGCTCTGATTTATTAAACATTACAGAGGAATTTATAATGAGCAGAAACCAGTCGAGAAGAAACTTTATAAAACTCACAGGAATTGGATTAGCTGCTTCATCTATTAAAGGATTGGCATATCCGATATCAAAAAATATTTTTAAAATGAATGTAAAAAAACCTGAAATGCTTAATCTTGGTTTAACCTCATATACTTTCAGAAATTTTTCTTTAGAAGAAGTTATTCAAATGACGAAACGCCTGGATTTGAAAAGATTATCATTAAAAGATATGCACCTGCCTTTAAACAGTACGAAAGATCAAACTCAAAATGCCGTTAATAAAATTAACACTGCCGGTTTGGAGTTATATGGCGCCGGTGTTATTTACATGACAAATCAAGAAGAAGTAAACCGTGCATTTGAATATGCAAAAGAAGCAGGTATTGAAATAATTATCGGGGTGCCGGAGATTGAACTTCTTCAGGCTGCAGAACAAAAAGTTAGGGAATATAATATTAAGCTTGCCATTCATAATCACGGACCGGGCGATAAAAGATTTCCCAGTCCTGAAAGTGTTTATGAAAAAATAAAAAATCTGGATAAAAGGGTGGGCATGTGCCTGGATATCGGTCATACAATGCGGCTGGGAGTTAATCCTTCATCAGCTTTTGAAAAATATTCCGATAGAATATTTGATATTCACATGAAAGATGTCACTAAAGCTTCTCCGGATGGCGATACTGTTGAAATTGGAAGAGGAATAATTGATATACCGGAATTTTTAAGAACGATAAAAAAACTTAACTATAAAGGAACGGTTGCCTTTGAGTATGAAAAAGACAAAGAGGATCCTTTACCGGGTGTTGCTGAATCTGTCGGGTATGTCAGGGGAATTTTATCAGTTATTTAATAGACTTTAAATTAACCTGAATTCATGTTTTAAATTCACCAAGGAGAAAATATGAAACAAACCAGGAGAAATTTTATTAAAAACATTTCAATCACGTCTGCCGGTTTAGCTGTCGGATTAAATGCAAAAAGCTACAGCAGGATTTTAGGAGCTAATGACAGAGTAAATTTTGCAATTATAGGTCTGAACGGAAGAGGTTATGCTCACCTGGAAAGTGTAAATGCATGCAGCAATGCAGCCGTTACATATATTTGCGATGTAGATGGAATGATATTAAGCAAGTTTGCTAAAGCTGCAGAAGAGAAATATCATCAGAACCCTATGGTTGAAAAAGATTTCAGGAAAATGCTGGAATCAAAAGATGTAGATGCCATAACAATTGCGACACCCGAGCATTGGCATGCCCCGATGGCTATTATGGGATTGCAGGCAGGTAAACATGTATATGTTGAAAAACCGTGCAGCCACAATCCTCGTGAAGGAGAGCTGCTTGTTGCTGCTCAAAAAAAATATAATAAGCTTGTTCAAATGGGAGATCAGCAGAGGTCTTCGGATTATACTATTGAAATAATGAAAAGGATTAAAGAAGGATTAGTAGGTAGACCGTATTACGGTAAAGCGTGGTATAGTAATACAAGGAAATCAATTGGAACAGGGAAAGAAGTACCTGTCCCGGAATATCTCGATTGGGAATTATGGCAGGGCCCTGCACCAAGAAGAGCATTTAAAGATAATATTCATCCTTACAATTGGCACTGGTTCTGGAATTGGGGAACCGGGGAAACATTGAATAACGGAACGCATGAAGTAGATATCTGTCGTTGGGCTCTGGGTATCGATTATCCGAACTCGGTGAGTGCTTCAGGTGGAAGATATCACTTTAAAGATGACTGGGAATTTTATGATACTTTAGTTACAAGCTATGAATATGATGATAAAATGATTACATGGGAAGGTTTGAGCTGTAACGGTAAAAAGCAATACGGACGGGGACGAGGTGCTGCGATTCATGGGACGCAAGGAACCGTTGTTATTGACAGGGATGGTTACGACATATATGATCTTGATGATAAAATTATAGAGTCATTCAAAAAATCGGAAGAAAAAAATTCAACCCAGGATCTTTTAAGTATGGATAATATGACTGATGCCCATTTCCAGAATTTTATTAATGCAATCAGAGATGGAGAAAAATTACATTCGCCGGTTAATGAAGGAAATATAAGTGTAACTATGCTGCTCCTTTCGAATATTGCATGGAAACTAAACCGTTCTCTGAATCTAAATAAAGAAAATGCGCATATATTAAATGATGAAGAAGCAATGAAATACTGGTCGCGGGAATATGAACCCGGGTGGGAAGTTAAAATTTAAAAAATTTCATTATCAAGGATTGCATTTAGGAAATGATAGCTTAAAACGTAAAATAAAGGATTAAATGCCATAATCGACAAGCAGTTATTGATCACTCTATTCAAATAAATGATTTCATATACTAACTAACCGTTTCTACACCACTGTATGGGACGAAAAATTTCATCCCATACACCTAATTTAATTTTGATAGCAGCCTCCATTTGAGTCATACCAGTATTAGATTATTTATTATGAATAATATTCACTACGGTTGGTGATTAGTAAAACATGCTTCACCAATTGCTGATTCGCCGGGATTTAATGATCCGAAGTATGCATATCCTCTGTAATAATTGTATTTCCCACTTTAAATTTAACTGTACATTCTACATCTTCTACATTCACTCCGTTTCCAATTTTCTCTATTGTAACAGCAAGCTTTGCAAAATTCCCTGGTGAAGCGTCAGCTTTTTTTATTTTGGTTATTTCACAATTTGGAGTGAAAAGAGTATTCCAAAATCTGAATTGGTATTATTTCTTTAGTAAAAAGCGGTATCGATTTAAAATACCGCCTTTATTAGAAAAAGAATGTAAAGTATAATTAAAACTTTTAGGATATTTACAAACCGAAATTCTTAAAATAAAAAGCAAGACCTTGGAAATTGGTTTCAAAACCGGAATCAGCAAAATTATTGGTATCATAATATTCCAGGACAAAATGATTTGCAATAAAACCAATAACATTATTTTCTATTGACCTGCTCAATAATTTGAAAATTCCTTCGGAAGAAAAGCCAAAGCCGTTTGATTTATAATTATTAAAACCTCCGCCGTTATATCTGCCTGAAGTAATTATAACAGTCTCAAATAATCTAAAAATATGTCCCTTATGTACGACAACATTCTGATCCGCTTTTAAAGCAATTAAATGTTTTCCGAAATTAATATCTCCCAGCATACCTTGATAACCATGAAATCCCATTTCATCACTATTAATGAGAATATCTTCTGCTTCTCCGGAAAAGGAGTAATTAAAAGCATTTAAATTAATTTGATTAATTTGCAGATCTATCCCAAAATTTAAAGTATAACCGAGTCTTGCTGTTCTTGGTATCGGATCTGCCTGAGCCTGATCAACATATACAACTTTTTTACCCATATTTAAAATCGAATAACCTAGTGATAGATCAAATTTTGGCTTAATGTAAGAATTCGGATCTAAATTATATTTAACATTTTCAAAAAGTAAGTTTGAAACCGGGGCAATAATTAAAGTTCCGAAATCGAATGCATTACCGCTCGTTGCGGGTATTTGGTTTTTACCTTCAATCCATGTCCCTTTGAGAGTATCGGGGCAAGGCGGCATTGCAGCGGAGTTATAAGGAAAAGGGACTCCGGAAAGTGGAACCAAAGAAGGGCTTGCCCAGCTTGCACCCTGGTGGGTAAATACAAAAGGATCGTAGAAATGAAAAGTATAAATTAAATTTGTATCAGGGTAAACCGGCATTGACGAAAGATGGTGGTAACTATTATAGCTCGCGGGTCCGACAATTATTGTATGAACAGTATCAATTTTTCTAATCGCACTTAATGTTAAAGATTGTATCCTATTCCAGGTGCTGTCGGCAATTCCGTGGGGCTCATTAAGAATTTCGTAATAAAGATATTTTGATCGATTCTTATATCATTCAGCCATGTGAGACCATACAGGAATTAAAATCTTATTTATATCTGTACTAGTCGATTCTGTTACAGAAAAAGTATGATTATCCAGAATGAGATTAATTTTTAATTCTTCAGCCCAGTCAATTACCTGGTCAAGCATATAAACAAAGAGCGGATCGAGATTGTAATACGGAGCTCCGGTCGTCAAATAATGAAAATTGACAGATAATCTGATAACATCAGCACCGAGTGATTTAATTCTTTCGAAATCTTTTTTGGTGAACTTATTAAATTGAATAGTCTGCGGGCTATTTGTTTGGAACCAGTTAGTCAGGTTAATACCTTTATGAAAAGGTAAGTCCTGCGGGTATGAAAATACGGACAAAATAAATAAAATTAGTAAAAGTTTTTTCATTTCTGATTGAATTTCCCTCTTTATAAGTTTAAAACTTTGCGGAATATAGCTAAATACCCCCTATTAATTTTACCGGAATAAAATAAAAAAAGATAACCAGAAATGAAATCCTTTCAATATTAACTGGTAAGTTATTAGTAATAAATTCCATATGAAATATAATCCTATAAAAATAAATTATCTTTATTACTTTTATTAAATATTTTAAATATCTTTTTATCTGTGTTTTTATTTTTAACTGTATTAAAAAAAAGATACTTATGGAAATCTTGAAAAAAAACCTTGCAGCAATTGATATTGGAACCAACTCCTTTCATTTGATTGTTGTCGGTGTTAAAGAAGACGGAAATTTTGAAATAGTAGACCGGGAAAAAGAGGTTATCCGCCTCGGAGAGGGAAGTTCGGGCGATATAAAAATAATTAAACCGGAAGCAGTTAAAAGAGCCCTGAATGCTTTAAGTAGATTTAAGGGGATAGCAGATTCTCATGACGCAGCCATACGCGCTGTTGCTACTAGTGCTGTGAGAGAATCGCACAACCAGGATGATTTCATTAAACAGGTTTATGATAAAACCGGGATAAATATTGAAATAATAAGCGGAGTTGAGGAAGCACGTCTTATTTATCTTGGAATTCTTAAAGCTGTGCCTGTCTTTGATAAAAAAACTTTAACAGTAGATATAGGGGGAGGAAGCACTGAATTCCTCGTGGGTAAAAAAGGAGAACCGATCTTCTCCGTTAGTATGAAAATAGGCGCTGTCCGGTTGACTCAAAAATTTTTCCCCGACTTCCATGTTAGTAAAACCCGGGTTAAGGAATGCAGGAATTGGGTTGAAGGTGAATTATTTCAAACAGCTAATAATATTAAAAAAATAAATTTTCAGCTTTGTGTTGGTTCTTCAGGTACAATTATGTCTGCCGGTTTAATGATAAGTGCATCAAAAAATAAATCCAGCTCAGGGAATGGTATATTAAATAATTTTGTATTTAATAAAGAAGAACTGGGGGAAATAGAAGAAGAAATTTTGAGCAGGAAAACTGTTGAAAAAAGGAAAAAAATCCCTGGAATAGAGGATAAAAGAGCCGAAATTATTCCTGCAGGCATTATTATTTTAAGTACTATATTCAAACTTTTTAATCTCAAAGAAATAACAGTTTCAGAATATGCACTGCGTGAAGGAATTATAATCGATACTCTTCAAAAACAACATGAAGATTTTTCAAAACCAGGATTTGAAAATATAAGAAGACATAGTATAAATAATCTTTCCCGTTCATTCCGGAACGATACATCGCATGGCAAGCATGTTGCGAAGCTTTCACTTCAGATATTCGATCAAACTAAAGATTTGCATAGGCTTGGAGACGAATGCAGGGAATATCTTGAAGCCGCAGCTATTCTTCATGATGTCGGCTACCATATTTCCCATGCAAGCCATCACCGCCACAGCTTATATATTATTAGAAACAGCGAACTACTCGGATTTAATGAAAACGAGATAAATATTATAGCTCATACTGCAAGATACCATAGAAAGAGTCATCCTAAATCAAGCCACCAGGAATTTAAAGCACTACCTTCAGATATTCAGATGATAATTAAAAAATTATCTGCAATTCTCCGTATTGCAGACTCTTTTGATAGAACACATAGAAAGTTAGTATCCGGTCTTGATGTAACTATAAAAAATAAAAGTGTTGAAATTCAATTACACTGCAGCAGTAAGATAAAACCTGATATTGAGTTGTGGAACCTTGATAGAAGAAAGAGTTTGTTTGAAGAGGTATTTGATAAAAAGGTAATAGTAAAGATGTAGCTGTTTCAGCGGCTGTATCTTTCAAAATAGTAATCCCATAACTTCATTCAGACTTTCAACAGCTTGAATATTTATTGAATCGTTGTTTATTCCCTTATAATTGTTTGCAGGTAAAATAATTTTCTTAAACCCTAATTTCTTAGCTTCCTGGATCCTTTTCTCAATATTCCCGATTCCTCTTATTTCACCGCCGAGACCGACTTCGCCAACGACTAAAATTTTATTATCAATAACTTTATCCTGCAAACTTGAGGCAATACTGCAGCAGACAGCCAGATCAACAGCCGGTTCATTAATTTTAACTCCACCTGCCATATTTACAAAAACATTATTTGCAGAGACTCTTAAACCTGCTCTTTTTTCCAGTACAGCTAAAAGTATAGATAATCTTCTTTGATCAAAACCGGTAGAGACTCTTTGCGGATATCCATAGTTTGACGGGGTGACTAATGCCTGCACCTCCAATAATATTGGCCTGGTCCCTTCCATACTTGATGTTATTACTGAGCCGGGTATACCATTCTGTCTATGGCTAATGAATAATTCGCTCGGATTTTTTACTTCAGCCAGACCATTTTCCATCATTTCAAAAATGCCGATTTCATTTGTATTACCGAAACGGTTTTTTTGAGCTCTTAAGATTCGGAATGTATGATTGCTTTCCCCTTCAAATTGCAAAACAGTATCAACTATATGTTCTAAAATTTTTGGACCGGCAATCATTCCTTCTTTAGTTACATGTCCTATAATAATTACCGAAAAATGTTTCTTCTTTGCTTCCTCCATTAATAAAGAAGTGCATTCTCTTATTTGTGTGATTGTGCCGGGTGAATTATCAAGCTCGCTTCTATAGACAGTCTGTATTGAATCGATTACTAAAACTTCCGGAGATAAATTTATTACAGCAGTTAGAATTATATTCAGGTCTGTTTCGGAAAGGATATAAAAATTATCCGAGTTAATTTTTAATCTTGTTGCTCTTATTTTTATCTGCTTTGCAGATTCCTCACCGGTTACATAAAGAACTTTCTGTTTAATCTCGGAAGCTGCCTGCATAGCCAGAGTAGATTTTCCGATTCCCGGATCCCCTCCGAGCAATACTATAGATCCCGGCATTATACCGCCGCCTAATACACGATCAAATTCGTTTATACCTGTTAATATTCTGTCATCTTCTGTGGCTGAGATTTCACTTATTTTATGTATCTCTATTGATCCTTTAAAAGATTTCGGCTTCCCTTTTTTCTCTTCAACAATCTCTTCGGTAAAAGTATTCCAGTTCTCGCATTCGGGGCATTTGCCAAGCCAGCGAAGCGATTCATAACCGCAGTTTGTACAAATATATTTTAAGCGTGTTTTCATAAGAGGAATTAACCACTAAGACACTAAGAACCACTAAGTTATTCTTTGGGAAGTTTAGCAAATTCTTCAGTAACTAGTGGAACCAGGCTTTGTGTGATATTTTCTGTATTAAAATTTATCAATAATCCTTTTGGCTTGCATGTTAATTTCAAATATGAAAGTAGTTGAGCTTTGTAAACTGGAATTAATACTTCAACGGCTTTCAAATTCAACTATTATTAAATCTTCGATAAGTAAATCAAGTACTAAATTAGTTCCTAAATTCTTTTTTTTATACTTAATTGGAACGGGAAGCTGTCTAAGAACTCTGAGATCATACAGCTTCAATTCTTCTGTCATACAAGTCTCATAAACTGATTCCAATAAACCTGGACCTAATTGTTTATGAACCTCAATTGCACAACCTGCTATTTCATAAAAAAGTTGATTAATAATTTTTTGTGTCAGCACGCCCTCTAAGTGTTTTTTAGTGGACTAAGTGCCTTAGTGGTAAAAATAAATTTAAGTATTTTACTGACTTGATACAATTTTTTCAACGTTCTTTAAAGCTTGAGGGATCTGGGATGTATCTTTTCCGCCGGCCGTCGCGAGATGTGGTCTTCCTCCTCCTCCTCCTCCAACTATTTTAGCCAGCTCCCCAACTATTTTCCCTGCACTTAGCTTTTTCTCTTTAATTAAATCATCTGAAACAATACAAACAATTGCAGCTTTGTTATCTATCTTTGATATTAAAACTCCGACAGCTCCTTTGGTCTTGTTTCTTAATTCATCGCCGAAAGATTTTAATTCATCCATGTTTTCAACATTAAGCTCAGCTTTGTAAATTTTTATTCCATTTAAATCTATGGGTTTTGAAAGAACAGAATCTAGCTGTCCCATTTTACTTTGCAGCCTTAATTCTGAAATCTCTTTTTCCAGCTTTTTCTTTTCATCAATCAGTCCGGCAATTTTCTCTTCCGATTTTTTAATATGATTTATCTGGGAATTGATATAATTTTCAACTCCCAAACCTGTTACAGCTTCAATCCTGCGAACCCCGCTGGAAATAGATGACTCACTTATAATTTTAAATAAACCTATTTGAGAAGAATTTTTAACATGCGTGCCGCCGCAGAATTCCTTGCTGAAATCACCGAACTGAACAACATTAACTTTGTCTCCGTATTTATCGCCGAAGAACATTAACGCTCCCATTTTCTTTGCTTCATCAAACGGGATATTTCTGTGGTGCTGAAGAGGAATATTTTCTCTTAATTTTTCATTTACTATAGTCTCAATTTCTTTTACTTCACCTTCACTTAATTTTGTATAATGAGTAAAATCGAAACGTAATCTGTCGGGACCAACATACGAACCTGCCTGGTGAACATGAGTCCCCAGGATCTTTCTTAATGCAGCATGAAGAAGGTGAGTCGCAGTATGGTTTCTCATAATATCCCATCTACGCTTCTCATCTACATTTGCAATAACTTCCTCTCCCGGCTGAATGATCTTTTGATTTTCATTTTCAAGTACATGAATAGTTCTGTTATCGATTTTTGTTACATCAAGAACATTAAAAGGAGCAGACTCAACAATGATTTTTCCAAGATCATCTATCTGCCCGCCTGCTTCAACATAAAAAGGAGTTTTATCAAGAATGATTAAATCATTTCCGTTTTCTTTCTTATGCCCTATAATTTTAGCATTGGATTTAAGTTCATCATAACCGGTAAAGGTTGATTGTTCCGATTCAGCCAGGTTAAAATCTTTCAAATCACTTATTGATATATTGACAGAAGCAAACTTATCTTTTGAAGCTTCTCTTGCCCGTTCTCTCTGAATTTCCATTAAATTATTAAAGCCAGCTTCATCGATAGTAAAACCGTTTTCTTTTGCCATAACATTTGTTAAGTCAGCAGGGAATCCGTAGGTATCATACAGTTTAAATACATCTTCTCCCGGAATAATCTTTATACCCTTCATGGACAAACCTTTTATAAGTTCATCAAAAAGTTCTATGCCTCTATCCAGTGTTGCATTAAAGCTTTCCTCTTCTCCTTTAATTATTTTTTCGATATAATTCTGTTTTTGTTTTATCCCCGGGAAAACATTTCCCATAGTAGAAGCTAAAACATCAACTAATTTATGAAGAAACGGATCATTTAAATTAAGTTTTCTGCCGTGACGTGCAGCTCTTCTTAATATTCTTCTTAACACATAACCGCGCCCTTCATTCCCCGGAACCGCACCATCTGAAATTGCAAATGTTAAAGCCCTGATATGATCGGCAATTACTCTCATAGAAATTTTATCAGCTTCCTTCTCATATTTAATTCCGGAGAGTTTTGATACTTCATCAATTAATGGAGTAAAAACATCCGTATCATAATTTGAACTTTTTCCCTGCATGATGGCACATACTCTTTCGAAACCCATACCTGTATCAATATGTTTGGCTGGAAGTTCACGAAGGTTGCCTTTTTCGTCTTTATTATATTGAATGAAAACAAGATTCCATATTTCAATACATTCCGGTAAGCCGGCGTTTACGAATTTTGGATTATCAAAATCATCACTTAAGTTGATATGAATTTCAGAACATGGCCCGCAGGGACCGGTTTCCCCCATTTCCCAGAAATTATCTTTTTCATCAAATCTTAAAATATGATCAGGTTTTATATCTGTTTTAGTTTTCCATAATTCATATGCTTCATCATCTGTCCTGTATACGGTTGCCCACAATCTTTCTTTAGGCAGCTTCCAGACATCGGTTAAAAGTTCCCATCCCCAAACAATTGCTTCTTCTTTATAATAATCTCCAAAAGACCAGTTGCCTAGCATTTCAAAAAAAGTATGATGATAAGTGTCGTACCCCACTTCTTCAAGGTCATTATGCTTACCGCTTACACGTATACATTTTTGTGTATCTGCGGCTCTTGTATAATCCCTTTTACCTTTTCCCAAAAAGACATCCTTAAACTGGTTCATTCCTGCATTTGTAAAAAGGAGGGTCGGATCATCAAAAGGAACTACAGGTGCACTCGGTACTATTCGATGCTGCTTGCTTTTGAAAAAATCTAAAAATTGCTCTCTTATTTCGTTTGAAGTCATAATTCCTTAGGTAAATTTTAAATATTTTACTAAAATAATAAAATTATATGATAATCTGCGGTTATTCGGTATTGATATATAAAGTAAAATTTCAATTTCGCTTATCAAATAAAGGGCAGGATTATCATTAAAAAGAAAATTTAAGATTTTTCCAAAATAATTCCACAGTTTTTTAAAAATTCTATTATTAAATTTCTCTTCATTTTATGTTTTTTTATTATGAATTTTATACCTTCTTACAAAAATATAAGCTCAGAAGAATTTGAGTATAGAGAAAAACTTGCAGATGACATATTACGTTCCTGTACAAGTTGTCCCAGGAATTGCAGAATTGACAGAACTAATGGAGAATTGGGAATTTGTGCCAGCGGTTCTTTACCTGTAGTCTCATCTTATACTCCTCATTTCGGAGAGGAGCCGGTTTTATCGGGAACCAGAGGAGCAGGGAATATCTTTTTCGGAAACTGCAACTTGAACTGCGTTTACTGCCAGAATTTTGTTATAAGCCAAAAACCAAAAGTTGAAAAAAAGAATGAAGTTACAATTGAACATCTGGCAGATATAATGATTGAGCTTCAGCAGAAAGAATGTCATAATATCGGATTAGTTTCTCCTACACATTATTCTGTCCCGGTTTTTAGATCAATTAAATCAGCTGTTGAAAAAGGATTGAACCTTCCGATAATTTATAATACAAACGGTTATGATTCAGTTGAAATGTTAAAGCTTTATGATTGTGTTATTGACATCTATTTACCCGATTTTAAATATGGCGATAATACCGAAGGAAAAACCTATTCTAAAGTAGAAGATTATTTTGACAGGACAAAAGAAGCTATTATGGAAATGTACCGGCAGGTCGGTAGCGATCTCATTTATGAAAATGGAGTAGTAGTTAAAGGCTTAATCATAAGGCACTTAATTTTGCCGAACGGACTTGCAGAAACAGAAAAGGTATTTAAATTTATCGCTGAACTTGATAGAAGAATTCATGTTTCCTTAATGGCACAATATTATCCCACGAATGTTGCAAGCAGGTATATGCTGATAAGCAGATCTGTTTCCAATGCCGAATATGCGAGAGCAATAGAATTACTTGATAAATTCGGTTTAGAAAACGGATGGATCCAGGAACTGGAAAGTAATGAATCCTACCGTCCGCATTTTGAAGAAAACAGAGCCGATCCTTTTAATAACGGAAAAAGGAAGATTTGATGTTAGATTGAAAATGAAAGTGAAAAAACGATCTGCCTCTTTAATTACTTCTCACGATGTATTACCAAAATTATTCCAACTGCAATTAAAACAACCGGCCAGTAATTTAAAGTAATTTGCCAGATTGCATTTAAAAAAACGGGCAGGCTGATCTCACCATTGTAAATAGTAACAATTGTTCCTGAAACGAAAAATAGAACGGATACTAAAAGGACAGTTTTATCATGAAGATTATCAAGGAACAGCATTAAAAAACTTATTGAGAAAATCAGCAGCAATGCAGGAATTATAAGAGGTGATTCCTGGAAAAATTCAAATTTACTAACAATGTAAAGGAATAATCCTGATAAAAAGATTATCGATCCAATAAATAACCGTCCTCTTTTATTATTTCCGAAAGAGATATATACAAGGCTGATACCGTAAAAAATTAAGCCGTATCCCAGGATCTCCCTGTTATCAAAATCAATTATTCCCCAGAATTTTAAAAGTATAGAGAGTGCAAGGAAAGTAAGCAGGTAAATTAAAATTGATTGGTGATGCTTATTCAATATAATACAGTATTTATTGGAAAATTATAATATTCGTTGCCCCAGACTGGAGGCTATAATATTTGTTGCGAATTCTGCACTTTTATTTCTATTATCTAAAATAGGATTAACTTCCGTTACTTCCAATGAGGACATACAGCCGCACTCGGCAATAGATTCCATTAACAGATGCGCCTCGCGGTAGCTTAATCCCCCGGGAACAGGCGTTCCGACCCCGGGAGCAAATGTAGGGTCTACTACATCCAGGTCAAAGCTTACATGGATATGATCGACCTTTTTCTGAAACTGTTTCAGTACCCTGGCAATTATCCTGTGAATACCCAGCTTATCAATATCAGACATTGTATATACAGTTACCCCAAGCTTCCTGATGTTTTCTTTTTCCAGGAAATCAATGCTTCTAACACCGATTAAGACACAGTTCTCAGGTTTTACTTTTGGGGAAAAACCTGATAAATTTACCAGCTTTTCATTTCCAATACCTAAAGAAACGGCCATCGGCATGCCATGAATATTTCCCGAAGGAGTAGTTTCATCCGTATTCATATCGGCGTGTGCATCGATCCAGATTATTCCGGTTTCCAGATCTTTTTTTCTGCAATATGTTGAAACGCCTGCAATAGTACCGAGCGCCATTGAATGATCTCCGCCGATGCATAACGGGAATTGATCCTGCTCAAGCACCTTTTCAACTTTCTTAGCTAAAATTTTGGTGGTTTTTAATATTTCAGGCAGATATTTTAATTTGGGATTAGTTCCGAGAGTCCTGGAGTTCTGCAGCTCGATATTCTGGATATAAATATCACCGCTGTCGTTTACCTTAAACCCGAGTTTTTTCAATTTTGTTTCTATTCCGGCAATTCTGATTGCTGAAGGTCCCATGTCAACTCCTCTGCGGCCTGAGCCGAGATCCATTGGAAAACCTATTATATTTACTGTTTTTACCGGATTTTTTTTCATTAAAAAATAACTTTACTTAATAATATTTAAATAAATAAATTTCTTTAAAAAACATCAATGAATTAAGACATTAAATTAAATAGTTTCTTTTCTAATTACTAATGTTCTGTATTATACAGGGACTTACTAAAATATTCTTTATTCCTTATATTCAATCTCTCAAAAATCTGTTTTTTGTAAATGATTACAATAAAAAAAGAACCAACTGTAAGCGTTGGAATTTTTACCGAAGAAAAAGTAGTTTTTGAACTTTACGGTGATTATAAAACTTCCGGGATAAAACAAACTTTCAGCGGAAGGTTCAATGCCGAAGTTGAAGAAGGACGAATTATATGTAAAAAAGGGGAAGAAAAAATTGAAATCTCTGATGAAATTATCTTCAAACCTCTTGATGAAAATACGGATACATTTTTAATTAAAGATGTTATAATCGGGATTAAATTTCATTGGGAAAGAAAAGAGAAGCAGAGGTTCCAGGGTTCATTGAAATTAAAAAGAATTGATAACAAGATTATTGTAATAAATATCCTTCCCATAGAAAAATATCTGGTAAGCGTTATCTCTTCAGAAATGAGCTCTAAAAGTTCAATCCAATTATTAAAATCTCATGCAATTGTATCCAGAAGCTGGATTTTAGCACAGCTTGAAAAACGAATTTCAGATGGAAAACAAAATGAAAACGCTCAAACTTTTTTTGAATCTGAAACAGAAATGATAAAATGGTATGATGGTAAGGAACATAAGCTTTTTGATGTATGCGCTGATGACCATTGCCAGCGTTATCATGGTGTTACTAAAATTTTTTCCAACACGGCTTTGAACGCTATTGATGAAACCAGGGGTATTGTGTTAACATATGATGATACTATTTGCGATACAAGGTATTCCAAATCCTGCGGCGGAGTAACCGAATCATTTAAGAATGTCTGGGAATCAAAAGATTATAAATACCTTTCTTCTGTTGTAGATTATAAATACTATCCTGAAAATTATAACCTGAACTTTTCCGATGAAAATATTGCACGGAAGTGGATTAAAGGGAATCCCTCGGGATACTGCAATACTTCTGATGAAAGAATACTTTCCCAGGTCCTTTTAGATTTTGATCAGGAGACAAAAGATTTTTACAGGTGGAAAATTGAATATACACAGCAAGAATTATCCGGTATTATCAAAACGAAAAGCCAGATTGATTTTGGTGAAATTAAGGATCTGATTCCTGTCGAAAGAGGTGATTCTTCTCGGCTTATTAAACTGAAAATAGTAGGAACTAAAAAAACGCTAATAATAGGGAAAGAATTGGAAATTAGAAGGATTCTTTCACAATCCCATCTTTATAGTTCTGCAATTATTATTGATAAATATGATATTCAAAATAATATCCCGCAAAAATTTATTATAATGGGGGCAGGATGGGGACATGGAGTAGGCCTTTGCCAGATCGGTGCCGCTGTAATGGCTTCAATCGGACATCAATTTGATGAAATTGTACTGCATTACTTTAAGGATGCAAAACTTAAGAAAATCTATTAGCGAATATGGCTTTGTTATGTAATCAAATTAGATATAATAATTCAAATCAACTTGCATGGATGCATTTTTGCATGCTTGCATAAGACTAATATAATTATGCCCTGCATCCATGCTAAAAAAATTATTATGAGTTTTTTTGTTATACTGTTTAGTTATTTTTGATTTTCTAATTTTATATGAAGATTTTGTACTCATGCCTTTCCAAAAGCTGGGGCGGTATGGAAATGTTTACACTTACCGCTGTTAAGCAGCTTCTGAAAAGAAATATTAATGTTGAATTACTCTGCCTTGCCGAATCACGTCTTCATATTGAAGCTAATAATCTCGGTTTGGTAAAACATCCGATTAAGGTTGCCGGTTATTTTCATCCTTACGGTACGCTGAAAGTTTCGACACTTATTAGAAAAGAAAAATTCGATATTATTCATACCCAGGCATCAAAAGATCTCTGGCTGCTTGTCCCTGCATTGAATTTAATTAAAAGCCGCATTCCTCTTTTTTTTACTAAACAGGTCGGTTCATTTATCAAAAAGAAAGATCAGCTTCACAGACTAATCTATCACAGGGTAACCTATGCTCTGGCAATTAGTAATATCATTAGAAAGAATTTGATAGAAACAACCACATTAAATCCTGAAAAAATTTTAATTATGCCTAATGGTATTGATACAGGTAAATTTGATCCCGAAATAAAAAAAGGATTTAAAATCAGGAAAGAATTTAATATAAAAGATGATGAAGTGATAATCGGTATGATGTCAAGGTTCAGTCCCGGAAAAGGTCACGAAGAATTTTTATCTGCTGCAAAGGAACTGAACAAAAAATATAAAAATTTAAAATTTTTCGTTGTCGGTGAAGCCAGCAGGGGTGAAAACGCGTATGAAAAAAAAATAAAAAAAACTGCCGGTGAATATAATTTAAATAACATTATTTTCAGCGGATTCAGAAGCGACACACCGGAGGTTCTTGCAGCAATGGATATTTTTGTTTTTCCATCCCATGCCGAAGCTTTCGGAATAGCTTTGGTTGAGGCAATGTCAATGGGAAAACCTTCTGTGTGTTCCTCATCGGATGGTGTCCTGGATATTGCAGTAGAAAAAGAAACTTCTCTTTTATTTGAAAAGAAAAATCAAAAAGATCTCACTAATAAAATGGAACAGCTAATAAATTCACAAGAATTAAGAATTTATCTTGGAAATAATGCCAGGCAGCGGGTCGTTGAGAATTTCGATCTGGAAATTCTGACAAATAAAGTCCTGGATTATTATAAAAGTGCGCTGAAGTGAAATTAAAAAATCAAAATTTCTAACACTTTCTTTTATAAATTTAATTCCCCATTTTAGAAATCGAATTAGAGCTGAATTTATAACTAAGCTGCAGAATATAAAACCAAACTTTTCTTTTTTGTGGTTTTTCATGTAATTGTTCAGAGAATTTTGTCTCTTAAAATGAACATAATCATAATTAAATTGAAAAAATTAATTCCTAAAATTTCTATTGAAAATTAGGTTTTAATTCCATTTTAAAATTTATATTTAGTTGAGAATTATTTTTTATTATTTAAAACTGGAGTAGCAGATGAAGATCTTTTATACATTAGTAATCGTTTCTTCATTATTATTTGGTGCATGTTCTTCTTCTAAAGAAGAAATAAAGCTTGGTTCTCTAGATCAGAAGCCCTGCAGAAGTGAAAAACAGTTAAACACAGCCGATGAATTTACAGGAGAAACTGCCGATAACCTGGTATTATTCCAGCAAAGCAACCTTGTTTATGCTTCGATGGATATTAGAACTTACTGCAACGCAAGAATCTCTTTTGATATACAAAAAGAAGGCGACAGAATAAAACTAAAAGTTAAAAATAACAATGCGGCGACAGATAAATGTGTCTGTTTTACAAATGTTACCACTTCTATAGAAAATGTACAACCTGGCAGCTATACCGTTTTGGTTACCAATGCGGCGGGAAATCAATTGCTGGCCCAGGGAAGTATTCAGGTTAAAGAATAGAATGGTTTCTATCCCTGAATTTTTAAATGCAGGAAAATTAATAATTTTTTTATAGCGGGGTTTATTTTTTCAGGTATTAATTCGATTGAGAATCCAATATAAAGCAATTTATGATTACTGCTGTTATTCCATATTTTGAATCTTCTTCTTTAAAAAATACAATCTCTAACCTCAAGTCAAATTATCTAATCACTGAAATTTTTATCTTAACAAAGAACGAAATCAAAGCTGAAATTCACGGCTGTAAAATAATAAAAACAGGAAATTTCTTTTCAAGTGAAACTTTAAAAAAGATTTCGGAAAAACTTAAAACTAAATATTTTCTTTTCTTAACCGAAAATTCCACGATTGAATTTAGCCAGTTTGGTCTTGAAAGATTTTTTAATTTGGCTGAATCAACCGGGGCCGGCATTCTCTACTCAGATTATATGGAAAAAAGTACCGCGGTTAAGCTTCATCCTGTAACAGATTATCAGCCCGGCAGCATCAGAGATGATTTTCAATTTGGTCCTCTTTTATTCTTGGAAACGGAAGCTTTTAAAAAACATTTAAGCTCAAATTACAACTATGCAGGGCTCTATGATGTTCGATTAAACGTTTCCATATCATATAAAATTTTAAGGATCCCTGAATATCTTTATAATTCAATTAAACCTGAATTAAAAAAAACAAGAGAAAAACAATTCGATTACGTTGATCCTCAAAATAGTGAACGACAGCTGGAAATGGAATCAGCGGCGTCAGAGCATCTAAAAAAAATAGGAGCATATTTAAAACCTGAATTTCAAAAGATTGATCTGAAAAAAGATGTCTTTAAAAATGAAGCTTCAATAATAATCCCGGTAAAAAACAGGGTAAATACTATTAAGGATGCAGTTGAATCAGCTTTGCGACAGGAAACAAATTTTGCATTTAATATTATTGTCGTTGATAATTATTCAAATGACGGAACTACAGATATTTTGAAGGAATATGCAGATACAAACGAAAAGATAATTCACATAATTCCCGCGAGAAAAGATCTGGCGATTGGCGGATGCTGGAACGAAGCTGTTAATCATACTGAATGCGGACAATTTGCATTGCAGCTTGACAGTGATGATTTATATTTGAAGAATACAGTTCAGAAAATTGTCGATACATTTAATAAAGATAAATGTGCTGCAGTAATTGGTTCATATAAATTAACTGATTTCAATCAAAATGAAATTCCTCCCGGAATAATTGATCATAAAGAATGGACAGAAGAAAACGGAAGAAACAATGCATTAAGGATTAATGGTTTTGGTGCGCCAAGAGCATTTTATACTCCTTTGTTACGGCAGACCAGGATTCCAAATGTTAGCTATGGCGAAGATTACGCGTTATGCCTTGAAATATCGAGGAAATACAAGTTAGCAAGAATTTTCGAACCGGTTTATCTTTGCAGAAGATGGGAAGGAAACACCGACTCTTCCTTATCTGTTGAAAAAGAAAATGCAAATAATTTTTATAAGGATAAAATCCGAACCTTTGAAATTCTTGCCAGAAAAAAGTTGAATGCGGAGATAAATAAGGATTTTTAGTTTTGAGCAATGTATTTACAACAGAACATAATATCAGGGAGTTTGTAGATAAAAATGAATTTGCCGAAGCCGCAAGAGCCCTTCTTAAAAATCAAAAAGAAAACTGGGAGCAGTTATCTGAAGGATATAAATCATTAGTAAATGTAAAAACAAAAAGTTTCTCTTTTGAGGGATTCGAAATAAAAGTTCAGCATAACCCTAAACGAATCGTCTCAAGTTCAGCAAAAGTTGATAATGAATCAATAAAAAAAAGAGAATGCTTTTTATGCATTGAGAACCTTCCTGAAAAACAAAAAGGAATTTTGTACAGTAGCAAATACATTATTCTTGGGAATCCGTTTCCTATCTTTCCCGAGCATTTTACTATAAGCTATACAGGACATTCACCTCAAAAAATTGAAAATTCATTTGGCGATTTATTATTACTGGCAAAAGATCTATCAGAATATTACACGGTTTTTTATAACGGCCCTGAATGCGGTGCATCAGCGCCGGATCATTTACATTTTCAGGCCGGTACAAAAAATTTTATGCCTTTGGGAAAAGATTTTCAGCAATTAAAATTGAGATACGGAAAATTATTATATGAAAAGCATAATTTATCTATCACTTATTTTGATGACGGATTAAGAAGATTTATATCATTAGAATCAAATGAATTTGATTTATTAACGAAAAGTTTTAAAATTTTTTATGATATCTATTCCGAATTTTCTTATGGTAAAATTGAACCGATGATGAATATTATTGCTGTTTATGAAAATAATGAGATATGGCGCATTTTAATATTCTTGCGAGAAAAACACCGGCCTTCCTTTTTTTATGAGAAAGGGGAAAATAATTTCTTATGGAGTCCTGCTGCAGTCGATTTAGGCGGAGTTTGTATAATCCCTAAGGAAGAGAACTTCAATGGTATTTCCAAGAATATCCTTATCACAGGTTTCAGTCAGATCACAATATCTGGGGATAATTTTTTGTTAATTAATGAAAAGCTGAAACAAAATATTAATGTTAAATATTGAACAATTGCAGATTTTTTAAGATTTGAATTTAAGACTCTGTCTCATTTTCTTACATTTTGAAAAATGTATAAATTGCTCAAAACGATTAAATTTTGATTGTTTTGGGAATATTTCGTTAATATTTGTAAATCTGAATTGTTTGGATTGATTTTTGGATATGTATGAGAACATTTAAGCTTTTGTTCAATAAAAAGAGATAAGAATGACAACCAGTGCAATAGCATCAGACCCGGGGAAAGTTTTGAAAATACACAATCTATTCTTTTTAATTCTTTTAGTTTTAACGCTTAAAATTAGTATTTATGCTCAGGATGATTATCTGGGGAATAAAATTGTATCAGATAGTCTGGGGAACACTTATGTTGCAGGAAATTTTTCGAGATCAACTTTAACATTTGGAGAATTCGTTCTAAATAATTTCGGAGGAAGCGATATATTTTTAGCAAAATATAATTCAAATGGGAAGGTTGTCTGGGCGAAAAATATCGGCGGAAGCAATGATGAAAAGATTATTTCAATGGATGTTGATTTCAATGGTAATGTATCTGTTTCTGCATCTTCATACAGCAAGGACATAAATATTGATAATGAACAGTTAAAAAATAATTCAACCGAGATAGTTTTTAATACTGAATTAAATACGATCGGAAAGGTATTCTCAGCTAAAATAGAAAAATCGATTACTGATGAACTTTCAAAATCTCAAAATAGTTTATGTAAAGTTTCAGATAATGATACTACTCTTTCATTAATCTCACCTAAGCTGGGTGATAGCTGGAAAGTCGGTACAAAAGGAGTAGTAAAATGGAATTCACAAAATATTGTTAGTCTGCTTATTGAATTATCAACAGATAATGGCTCTACCTGGAAAAAAATCTATAAATCAAGTGAATTTGATTTTGAAAACCAATATCAATTGATTGTTCCAAATACTCCTTCTGATTCTTGCCTAATAAGAATAAGTGATTATAATAATTCAAATATTTCAGATACAAGCGGATTGTTTGTCATTTCAGGTGAACTCTGCTGGGAAGTACAGCAGAATAGTTATAACTCTGTTCTCAGAAATGTATATTATTCAGATGCTTCTACCTGCTGGGCAGTCGGATTTAACGGTCTTATCAAGACTACAGATACTGGAGAAACATGGACTCCTAAATTACAGGGATATGGCTTGCTTGATATCTATTTCATTAATAGTAATACCGGCTGGACTGTGGGACTAAATGGTACAATATTCAAAACAACAAACGGCGGAAGTGATTGGCTGCCATTAGATGATGAATTCAATTTCCATTTTGAAAAAATTTATTTTGCAGATGAAAATAATGGTTATATAATTGGTAAAAACTTTTTTCTAAAGACTACTGACGGTGGTGTGTCATGGGCCTCTAAGCAGCCTACCGATCATATACTTCAAACAATGTTTTTTATAAATAAAGATACCGGATGGATAGCCGGTAATGAGGGTGTAATTCTAAAAACCACCGATGCAGGTTCAACCTGGGTATGCCAGCAAACGAATGGAACTGAATATGGTACCTTGACATCGCTTTGCTTCATCGATGAAAATACCGGTTGGGCTTCCGGTAGCGGTCTTGATGTTAACGGCGGTGTGATACTAAAAACTATAGACGGCGGCATCAACTGGAATTTACAGCATAGTGGTTATAACAGGTTTATTTATTCAGTCTTTTTTAACAACTCGAGTTCCGGGTGGGCAGCAGGCGATGAAGGGATTATGTTCAGCACTCATAACGGTGGCAGCGACTGGGAATTACAAGGCAGCGGAACTTTTGCGGATTTATATTCTGTAAATATTAAATCACATCAAAACGGTTTGTCGGTCGGAAATGACGGAACAATCCTAAAATATATTAAAAATGCAAATTCAGTCGTTCTACCTGTGGAATTAGCAAGCTTTAGTGTAACTTCCAAAGGAAATAATATTGAATTAAACTGGATGACGGCAACTGAAGTTAATAATAAGGGATTTGAAATCGAAAGGAAAACAGATAATATCTGGAAAACTATTGGGTTTGTTTCCGGCAAAGGAACAACCACAAACAGAAGTAAATACTATTATACAGATGATTTGAAAAATTTATCCTGCAGCGGCAGTATTGCATACAGGTTAAAGCAGGTTGATTATAACGGTACTTATAAATATTCAAACGAAGTGGCTGTTCAGGTCAATTCTAGTCCTGTAGAGTACAGTTTAATGCAAAATTATCCGAATCCGTTTAACCCGTCGACAGTTATTAGATACGCCGTAAAAGAAAATACTCATGTCATATTAAAAATATTTGATATGCTCGGAAGAGAAGTTTCAACTTTATTGGATGAAGAAAAACCTGCCGGAACATATACAATGAATTTTGACGCGGCTCGTGCAGGATTATCAAGCGGGACCTACTTCTATACAATAAGAGCCGGTGATTTTGTTCAAACTAAAAAGATGCTTCTTTTAAAATAATTGATTGTAAAAATACCTCCGGATGTATATTAAACCCGGAGGTGTTGAATCAGCCGTAACTTCAACCTATATATTCTCCAAAATAATTCATCCAAATTAAAAAGGTATTATTCATTAAGTTAATAATGAATTAATTATTGAAAATTGGAATTAAATATAAAACATGTTTATTGAATCTTTGTAAAAACATTGTTTAATGATTCAGCGAGAGTAGGATGGGTAAATATCGCATTCTGGAGGCTGGAGTATTTCAAATTTCCTATCATAGCAATTTGTAACATGCTCATTAGTTCGCCGCCATCAATTCCGAGTATTGTACAGCCTAAAATTTTTTCGGTTTTTTTATCAATAATAATTTTCATTAATCCGCGTGTTTGGCTTACTTCGATTGCCCGTGCAACATAACTCATAGGCATTTTAGCAACAGCGTAGTCAATTCCTTTCTCCTTTGCCTGGATTTCATTTAAGCCGACTCTGCCTAATTGAGGGTCAATAAAAACCGTATATGGAACCATTCGTCCCTTCATAGTTTTGTTTTTATTATACAGTATGTTGTCCCTGATTATCCGGTAATCGTCATAAGAAATATGTGTGAAGGCTGGTCCGCCTTTTACATCGCCGAGTGCATAGATTCCTTCAATATTGGTCTCAAGTTTGTCATTTACTATTATATAACCTCTTTCATTAGTTTTTACACCGGCAGCTGCGAGATTTAATTGTTCTGTATTTGGTTTATGTCCGGCAGCTATTAATAAGTGTGAACCTGAAATATTTTTTGTTCTGCCTTTTGTTTTTATAGTAAGAAAAATTGTATTTTTTTTCTTTTCAATTTTCTTTACTTCTGAATTTAAGAAAACGTTTATACCGTCTTCCTCAAATATTTTCTTCACTTCAATCGCAATATCAGGATCTTCTTTATTTAATAATTGTTTATCCCTTTGAATAATGCTTACATCACTTCCAAATCTTCTGAACATTTGACCGAATTCAACTCCAATGTATCCTCCGCCTAAAATTATAAGATTTTTTGGAAGTGTCTCCAGATCCATAATAGAGGTAGAATCCAAATATGAAACCTTATCCAAACCTTCTATTGATGGAATTGCAGGTCTGCCGCCTGTATTAATAAAAATTTTATCAGAAGTAATTGTAATGGTTCTCTTATTACTAGTATTTATTTTAATGGTTTTTGGATCTGTAAAAGAAGCTTCGCCGCTGAATAAAGTAATATTATCAGAGCTTTTTAATTTTTTTAATGTGCCTTTTCTAAAACTCTCAACCGTTTGTTTCTTCCGTTGGTATACCTCTTTCATATTGATTTTTAATGAAGTAGAGTGGATACCGTATTTAGAAGATTCCCTTACAAAATATGCAGTTTGAGCGCTTGCAGCCATTGTTTTGGAAGGGGTACAACCGTAATTTATACAGCTTCCTCCAACAAAGTTCTTTTCAATAATTGCTACTTTCCATCCGTCAGAAGCTAAATCTTTTGCCAGGGGATTACCTGACTGTCCTGACCCAATTATAATTGCATCATATTTTTTATTATTACCCGTATCTTGTTTAAGCATTGTTTTCAATACCTTCTCTTAAAAGATTCATAATTAGATTAGGAGCATGATTAGGGTTTAGATTAAGAATTATCTTCTGGAGAAAAGTGCTATATAACATCCCATTGCCATCCATCTTTTTTAAGCATTTCACTGGCCGTATCAGGTCCCCAGGTTCCTGATTTATAATTAGGAAATTTTATCCAGGGTTTGTTTTCCCATTCTTCAACAATGGGATCAATTATTGACCATGCTTTATATATCCAGTCAGCTCTCGGGAAAAGGGTTTGATCTCCTTTCATTGCATCAAATAAAAGCCATTGATATGCACTTGGAGGTTCGTCAATACCGAAGGCAGTTGCATATTCAAAGTTTAAATCTACATGTTTTAATTTTAATTCTGCTCCCGGTTGTTTTGCAGTAAATGTATATATAATCCCTTCATTTGGCTGCAGCCTGAAACTAAGCGAGTTATGTTTCTTATCTAAATCATGATTTCTAGGAAACATTAAATGCGGGGTCGGTTTAAACCTAATAGTAATTTCGGTTAATTTCTGAGACATTCTTTTACCTGTCCTAAGATAAAATGGAACTCCAGCCCATCGCCAATTATCTAACCGGACTCTTAATGCAGCAAAAGTCGGAACTGTTGAATCTTTTGCTACATTATCTTCCTCCCTGTAGGATTGAACTTTTTTACCATTAACCTGCCCAATATTATATTGACCGAGAACGACATCTTTTTTTAAATCAATTCTACAGACAGATTCCAGGACCTGGTTTGTTTCGGTCCGAAGAGAATGAGAATCATAATTTACAGGCGGTTCTATTGCTGTCATACATAAAAGCTGCAGCAGATGATTTTGAACCATATCTCTGATTACTCCTGTTTTTTCATAGAAGTTACCGCGCGTTTCAATTCCTAAAGTTTCAGCCACCGTTATTTGTATATTATCAATATAGTTTCTATTCCAGATAGGTTCGAAGCCCGGATTTGCAAATCTGAAAACAAGCATATTCTGAACTGTCTCTTTCCCGAGGAAATGATCTACCCTGAATATCTGATCTTCCTTAAATACTTTCTGTATTGCAGCATCAAGCTCTCTTGCAGATTTCTCATCGTGACCGAATGGTTTCTCGATTATTACTCTTCTCCATCCGTTTTCGGTATTAGATAATCCGGAGGAAGCCAGTCTTTTTATAATTACATCATAAAATGAAGGAGGTGTGGATAGATGAAAAAGAACATTATCTTCGATATCCATGTCTTTCTGAAGATTTTCAATTTTAGATTTTAATTTTTTATACGATGTATCTGCTTCATCTTTAAAATCACCCGGAACATAAAACAGATTTTTCCCAAAATCCTGCCATTTTTCTTCGCTGCATCCATCAGATTTTTTCAGTGCTTCATGCATTTCATTTCTAAATTTATCATCACTGTAATCTCTTCTTGCAAATCCGATTATTGCAAAATTTTTCGGCATAAGTCCTATACAATAAAGACTGAAAAGGGAGGGGACTAATTCCCGGTGTGCAAGATCTCCAGATGCACCAAAAATAACAACTATGCACGGGTCAGGAGGTTCTTGTTTTAGCATTCCTTTTTCTGAAACTCTTACATGTTTACTTTCCATGAGCCAATTCCTCCTTTACAGCATGACCTCCAAATTGATTACGTAAAGCGGCAATAACTTTATCCGAAAACGGTTCATCCAACCTGGACGCAAATCTTTTGTAAAGTGACATTGTAATTGTTGGAACAGGGACGGCATTTTCAACGGCATAATCAGTAGTCCATCTGGCAGTTCCGGAATCATCAACATAAGGAGCGATTTTCTCCAGACCATTATCTTCCTCTTTAAAAGCTTTTGCTGCCAGTTCGATAAGCCAGCTTCTGACAACCGAACCATTATGCCATAGATTCGCAACCTGCTGCAGGTTAATATTAAAATCCGATCTGTACATACATTCAAACGCTTCACCTATACCCTCAAGCATAACGTATTCAAGTGCATTATGAATCATTTTAACAAAATGACCGGCACCGTTTTTACCAACTAGCGCATAACCATCTTCAGGTGCAAGAGATTTAAAAATTGGCTCCATTCTTTTATAATCTTCTTCAGATCCGCCGATCATTAAATTGTAACCAATTTTTAATCCCCATACTCCGCCGCTAACACCGCAATCTATAAATTTTATCCCTTTTTGACGACATCGTTCAGCATTTTTCATAGAATTTTTGTAATTGGAATTTCCGCCGTCCACAATCAGATCCTTTTTATCCAATTTATCAAGCAGTGCCGAAATAGTTTTTTCAGTTGGTTCACCATGCGGAACCATTACCCAGATATTTCTTGGTGCAGGAATTTTTTTTATTAGATCTTCAATTGATTCTGATCCCTCTGCGCCATCAACGACTGCTTGATCAATATTTTCTTTTTTAAGATCGAAAGCTACTATTTCATGATCATCTTTTCTTAATCTTTTAACCATGTTTGCCCCCATTTTTCCTAATCCTATTAATCCTAATTTCATTTTCATCTCCAAAAATATTTATATTCTTTCTATTAATTTGAGAAAATTTTATGGGATAATAAATAACACAGATCAAATGGGACAAAAACCGGGGTTTTATTTGTTATTTAAGAGGATACCTTTTTCCAGCAATAAATTATGTAAGCTCTTAACATCAGTTAAATGAATTGTCTGAATGCCCTGCTTGGCGGCTTCTTCGATATTTTCGATTCTGTCATCAATGAAAAGACATTCGTCAGGAGTTTTATGAAGCACATCTAAAGCGATTTTATAAATGAGTGGTTCGGGCTTCCTTGTATTAAGGAAACCCGAACTGAAAAAAGAAGTGAAATATTTATAGAGTTTAAAGTTATTTATCCTGAAAAGATTTAACTCATAAGATTCATTATTAATGGCAGCCATAAGATAATTCCCGTTTTCTGAAAGTTTTTCAAGAATTTGAATAGAACTTTCATAAGGTTTTGTTCGGCTCTTAATAAACTTTATAAAATCTTCTCGGCTAAAATTTCTATTCTTGTAAAAAATTACTTTTTCTACATATTTATTTAACGAAATATTACCTTTTTCGAATTCAGGGAAAATCTCATTGTGCCGTCTTTCGGTTTCATCAAAATCAAATTTAAAATGTTCTGCGGCTTCTATGCGGTTAACTTCATCCCATCCGTTAGTTAAAATTACGCCGCCAATATCAAATAATAGAGTTGTTATGTTACTCACTCTTTTAAACCCGATTCCAGTTTCTTTAATGACTGCTCAATGTTCTTCCCGAGATGAATTCTAATTACACGTCTGTTCTTATCATTTAATGATCTGAAATCACCAAGAGCCTGGGCTCTCTGCAGAGTTGCAAAACCATAATCACTTCCCGGAATGGCAGCATCTTCTTCAACATCATATGTAAATAGAATCATTACTCCTGTATTAGGTCCGCCTTTATGGAGCTGGCCTGTAGAATGCATATATCTTGGACCATATCCAAGTGTTGTAGCGACTTTTAATTTGTCTCTCAACTTCATTCTAATTGACTGCAGGATTTTTTCCCGTTCAGGAGTTTGCATGAAGTATGCTAGCATAGCTAAATAATCAGGTGAATTTGCAAGCTTAACAAATGTATTTAAAAATGCAGGTAAAGATTTCCTATGACCTTCAAACATCCAGTCAGCGTTTTTATTACAGAAAACAGCAATTTCACCATCCTTAAGTACAGGTTCTCCTTCACCAAATGAACCTTTTTCTTTCCATTCATTTAAAAGATCTTTAGAATTCTTTTTGCTTTCGGCAACATTCGGCTCATCGAAAGGATTTACATTAATAATTCTTCCTGCAGTTGCGGTAGCAAGCTCCCACCGGAAAAATTCGGCGCCAAGCGCTAATTTATTCTGAAGTTCAATCTTAACAACCGGGTATCCTTCTTTTTCAAGAGCTTTTAATTTTTTCTCATTCTTTTGATCATCATCATCGCTGGTAAATAAATAAACGAAAACCCTGTCATTGCCATAAACTTCCGGTTTACCGGGAACTTCACCTTCAACAGGTATTAAACCGGTTCCTTCTTTCCCAGTGCTTTCTGCAATTAACTGCTCAACCCAATAACCAAATGCACTTACAGATTCGGATAAGATGAAAGTAACTTTATCTCTCCCCTGCAATTTATTTATCCCTAGTAAAGTTCCGAGGTTAATGGATGGATTTGCATTGGACGGAATGGAAGCGTCGCTGCTTATCTCTATTTGACGTGCATTATCTAGTATTCTTTTGATATCAACACCAATTAAAGCCATAGGAACTAATCCAAAATAAGAAAGAGCAGAATATCTTCCACCGTAATCTGCGGGATTTGTAAAGAATCTCCTGAAGTTCTTGTCTTTTGCTTCTTCTTCAAGTGGGGTTCCGGCATCAGTAATTGCAATAAAATGATTTCCCGGATTTTCAATTCCTCTATCCTTTACTACATCATAAAAGTATTTGTAAAAGCTCAGAGTTTCTGTTGTAGTTCCTGATTTGCTTGCGACTATAAACAGAGATTTAGAGACGTCAATTTTTGACTCGATATTTTTTACGGCCGCAGGATCAGTATTATCCAGCATTAGTAATTGAGGAAATCCAGCTTTTGAGCCGAAGGTTTCCCTTACAACTTCAGGACACAAGCTGCTTCCACCCATTCCTAAAAGAACAACAAACTTAAATTTATCCTGTTTGATACTTTTTGCAAATTCTTCAATATCACCGGCTCTGTCAATAAAGTCATTAATGTTAATCCAGCCTAAACGATTCTTTATAGCTTTTGCTGTTTCTTTGTCAGATTTCCATAAATAAGGATCTTTAGCAAAAAGTCTTCTTGTAAATTGTTTTTCATCTAAAGATTTTAAAGCATCTTTTACTGATGATTCAGATTTACCATAAGTTATTTTCTGGAAACCTGTTTTATCACCTAAAATTTCCATTCTCTTTTTGGCCAGGCTGATCATTAAATTATTAAAAGGATCAATAAATTTTTGAATACCGTCATTAACAAGCTGATCAGTAACAAAATCAATATCGATACCCACTTTCTTTAAATCATCGAATACTTTTTGTGCCTCATCGATATCTTTTTCAACCGAATCCGCTTCAATCTTTCCATGATCTGCAAAAGCAGATATAGTAACTTCAGGCATTGTGTTTACAGTATCTTTACCAATCAATGGTTCAACATACTTAACATCATTGTAAAGAGGATCTTTCGTGCTTGTACTTGCCCACAGAGGCCTCTGAACACGAGCTCCTTTTTCAACCAGCTTTTGCCATCTATCGCCAGAGAATATTCTTTTAAAACTCTGATAAGCTAGTTTTGCGCTTGCAACAGCTGCTTTACCAAGCAGGTGTTCCGGGCGCGGGCCGTCACCGGAATTATTTTCAGGAATAATAAGATGACTAAGAAGTTGATCTGCTAAAACATCAATACGGCTTAAGAAAAAGCTTGCTACCGAAGATACATTATCAACAGATTTTCCTTCCGCCATTCTGCGTTCAAGAGCATTTATGTGTGCATGTGCGACTGCTTCATAACTTGCAATTGAGAAAAGGAGGGTAACATTTATATTTATTCCTTCATAAAGCATTTGTTCAATTGCAGGAACTCCTTCTTTTGTCCCGGGGATTTTTATAAAGCAGTTTGGCCTGTCGACTGCTTTATACAATCTGCGTGCATCATTCATCGTTCCTTCTGTATCATGAGCAAGATAAGGAGAAACTTCCAGGCTTATATAACCATCGAGCCCGTTAGATTCATCATAAACGGGTCGTAAAATATCGCAGGCATCCTGGACATCTTTAACTGTTAACGCATCATAAATCTCGCCGATTGTTTTTTTCTCATTAACTAATTTGTTAATCTGCTGATCGTAATCATTGCCGCCTGATATTGCTTTATTAAAAATTGCCGGGTTAGATGTATTTCCACGCAAACCTTCTTTGGTAACTCTCTTTTTTAATTCACCGCTTTTAATCATTTTACGGGTAAGATTATCTAACCAATAACTCTGTCCATAATTGATTAGTTCTAAAAGTGCATTCATTTTGAAACTTCTCCTTTAATTCATTTCCTCTTCAGAAAATTTTAATTTATAAAATTTAATCTTCTACTTTATTTATTCTTGCTTAATAACTTTTGGGATTTTTCTACGATGTTTTCTACGGTTAGACCATAGTGTTTATAGATTTCTTTATATGGAGCAGAAGCACCAAATTTTGTAATTCCGATAACTTCACCTGCATCACCTACCCATTCCTGCCAACCGAAGGGTGAACCGGCTTCTACTGCAATTCTCGCTTTTATATTCGACGGTAGAACTTCTTCTTTATATTCATCAGGTTGATCCCTGAAAAATTCCCAGCTGGGCATACTTACAACCCTGGCATTAATCCCTTTTTCCAGGAGTTTTTCCTGAGCTTCCATAATTAAATGAACTTCCGAACCGGTTGAAATCAATATTACATCGGGTTTGTCAGATTTTTCTTTTGATAAAATGTATGCACCTTTAAGAACACCATCGGCCGATGAAACTTTATTACGGTCAAAAATAGGCAGATTCTGGCGTGAGAGAACCAGCATTGTAGGACCATTGGTTCTTTTAATTGCAGCCCTCCATGCATAAGATGTTTCGTTGGCATCTGCAGGCCGGATAACATACAAATGCGGCATTGCTCTTAAAGATGCTAAATGTTCAATCGGCTGATGAGTAGGACCATCTTCCCCTAACCCGATTGAATCATGAGTCATAACATAAAGAACAGGTAATTCCATTAAAGCCGAAAGTCTAATTGATGGTCTGGCGTAATCTGTAAATACAAAGAAAGTAGAAGCAAAAGGACGTATACCTCCGTGTAAATACATTCCATTATTTATTCCGCACATACCATGTTCCCTGATACCGTAAGTAAAATTGCGGTTTTCATAGTTGTCTTTTTCAAAATAATCAGAATTATTTATAAGAGTTTTTGTAGAGGGAGAAAGGTCTCCGCTTCCGCCTATAAGCCATGGCAGCTGTGCAGCAATGCTGTTTAAGATTTTTCCGCCGGCTGATCTGGTTGCAACAGGCTTATCGGTTGCTTCAAAAACCGGGATATTCTTATCCCAATTTTTCGGCAGTTCAAGCTTTAACATACTCTCAAATTTTTTAGCCTGTTCAGGATATTCTTTTTTATATTTTTTATACTTCTCATTCCATTCTTCTTCGGCTTTCTTACCTTTTTCGATTGCTTTATTTGTAGTTGCCGATACTTCACCGGGTACATAAAAAGTTTTATCTTCGGGCCATCCATAGAATTTTTTAGTAAGTTTAACTTCCTCTTCTCCAAGCGGAGAACCGTGTGATTCCGAGGTATCATGCATGTTGGGCGAACCGTATGCAATGTGTGATCTGATTATAATTAATGAGGGCTTATTCTTTTCTTTCTTTGCATTATCAATCGCTTCTGAAATAACTTTGATATCATTTGCTTTTTCGCCGATATTCTGAACATGCCAGTTATAGCCTTCAAATCTTTTTTTAACATTATCAGAATATGTAAGTTCTGTTTCACCCTCAATACTTATGTGGTTATCGTCGTAAAAGTAGATTAATTTACCAAGACCCAAATGTCCGGCCATAGAAGCTGACTCATGAGAAGCTCCTTCCATTAAATCTCCATCACTGCAGAATACATACGTATAATGATCAACAATTTTACTCCCTTTTATATTAAAAAGTGATGCAAGATGTCTTTCGGCAATAGCCATTCCCACACCATTCATAAAACCCTGACCCAAAGGACCTGTAGTAGTTTCAACTCCGGGAGTTCTTTCAACCTCGGGATGCCCGGGAGTAATGCTGTCCCATTGGCGGAATTTTTTCAAATCTTCCAAAGATACATCATAACCCATTAAGAAAAGAGTTGAATAAAGAAGCATTGAAGCATGACCGTTTGATAAAACAAACCTGTCGCGGTTAAACCATTTGGGATTTTTAGGATTAAACTTCAGGTGTTTCTTATATAGAATGTAAATTACAGGAGCAAGTGCCATTGGAGTCCCCGGGTGCCCGGAATTAGCTTTCTGCACAGCATCCATAGATAAAGTTCTGATTGTATTTATCGATAAATCATCTACAGAATTTTTTTTCTTTTTATCAATTCCCTTCATTAATGAAATTCCTTTCTTAAGTTCCTTTTTGGAATCTTTTATTATTTTAAAATTACTTATGTAAAAGTCAAAGGGCTGTAATTTAAGTCAATAAATCAAAGATTAAATGATTTCCCTCCTGAAAATTAACATGCAAATTTACGAAATAATTATATATGATTAAATAATAATTAACCTGTAAGTAGAAAGTTTAGAAGGATTTATAAAGATTAGTGTTTATTTATACTTATGTTTTTACACGATTTTAAAATAGTTCCATTAAATAAAAAAGAGACCTGCCTCAATGTTAATGCCTGATCAAATTCAGTGATTGCTGATATTCCATCTGCAGGAACAATAATGTTATACCATCTTAATCCGGCGGAACCGGCAGTATTTGCAACACAGATGTTGGAAACTGTCCCGGTAATTACCAGGTTTTCTATTTTCCACAATTTTAGGTAATGCTCCAGTGGTGTTCCGTAGAATCCGTCATACCTGTTTTTCTGAAAAACCATTTCATTTTTTTGAGGGAGCAGTTCATCAATTATCTTCCATCCCCAGGAATCTTTTCTGCAGTGTACCGGCCAGATTTCCCACTCTTTGTCGCCTTCGAAGTGCGTATCCTGTGTATAGATTACAGGAGAACCGGATTTTCGGAAAGAATCTATTAAGAACCGAATACCTGTTAAGGTTTCTCCTGCAGATTCGACAAGCAAGCTTCCGCCTTCTTTAATAAAATCGTTCTGCATATCAATTATAAGTAAAGCCGATTTATTACCGGGAAGAGAAATTTCTTTTTCAAATTTTAATTCCGGTACTTCAACTTTTTTCCCGGGTATAAAATTAAAACTCATTTTAAATCTCTAATAAAATTTATTTTCTATTCTGTTAAATAGTATAGCTTCTTTATGCAGCCGGATTATCTACTATTTGAACAGTACTTGCCTGCGGACCTTTAGCACCTTGCTCTTCAAAGAATCGTACGCCGGTTCCCGTTTTCAATTTTTCAAATTCATTATGCAGTACACTGTTTTTATGAAAATAAATCTCTCTACCGTTAACGGTTTTTATAAAACCGTAACCGTTTTGAGGATATAACTCTGATACAATTGCAATGGTTTCCTGAGCCGGATGAGCCTTTATTTTGCTCTTTTGGATTTTACATAACTCTTTAGTTTTTCTTCTGGCAGCTTCAAAAGCTTCTCTTACAATTGAATACAGCGGTTCATTCATATTACCTTCGCCGGGTTCCCTTTTAATTATAACCTCATGCCCCGGGGGAATTCTAATGTCAATTCTAATCCTGAAGGGAGACCCATAATTCTGATATTTTTGCGGTTTCTCAATTGCAATACGACAACTTGTAATATGATCGCATACTTTTTCAAGTTTATTTGTTTTTTCTCTTATTAATTTTTCTAATTCATCGGTTTTATTAACATCACGATAAGATATTTCCAGTGGAATTTGCATAATTAACCTCAATTAAATTGTTAATTAAATTGCTATATTTTCATATAAAGTTCAAGATCCTAGGAAAACTCAATAAGATTTCACTTCTTCTGTCTTTAAATTCTTTTCCTTTGAACCATTATTTGAGACTTTGTCAAGAATCCAGTTAATCTGAGTTTTTTCCAGAGTTTCATTTTCCAAAAGTGCTTCGGCTAATGCATCGAGCTTAACACGATTTGCTTCTAAGATATTTTCAGATTTTTTTTCCATATCCTGAATTATTCTCTGAATTTCTTCATCAATAATCCTAGCAGTATATTCACTAAAATCTTTCGGCTCGGTTAATTCTCGTCCGAGAAACGGATGTTCTTCCCCGATCTTGAAAGTAACCGGTCCTAATTTATCGCTCATACCCCATTGACAGATCATTTTTTTAGCAATATTTTTAACTGTCTTAAGATCGCTTTCGGCACCATTTGTATATTCATCAAATACAATTTTTTCTGCAGCTCTTCCGCCTAAACTGACGGCAATCCTGTCAAGTAAATATTGACGCTTCAAATTATGCCGTTCAATTTCAGGAATTTGTTCAGTTGCACCTAAAGCACGCCCACGAGGAATAATGGTTACCTTTTGTAAGGGATCAGTTCCCGGGAGAAGTTTTGCAACCAATGCATGACCTGCTTCATGATAGGCTATAACTTTCTTCTCTTCTTCCGTAATAATTTCTTCCCGTTTTGCGCCAAGTAAAACCTTATCCCTGGCTTCATCGAAATCATCCTTATCAACTTTTTTCTTTTGCTTTCGACCTGCAAGCAGAGCAGCTTCATTAACCAGGTTTTTTAAATCTGCTCCCGAGAAACTCACGGTACGTGCTGCAAGATTTTCCAGGTCTACATTATCAGATAAAGGGACATGCCTTGTATGAATCTCAAGGATTTTCTTCCGGGCTTCTTTATGTGGAAGTTCAAGAGTAATTCTTCTGTCAAATCTGCCTGGCCTGGTTAGAGCTGCGTCAAGAACGTCCGGGCGGTTTGTTGCTGCCATAACGACAACCGATTCATTTTGTTCAAATCCATCCATTTCCGAAAGGATTTGATTAAGAGTTTGTTCACGCTCATCATGACCGCCTCCTAAACCTGTTCCCCGTGCGCGGCCGACCGAATCTATTTCATCTATAAAAATAACCGATGGCGCTTCTTTTTTAGCATTCTCAAACATATTTCTTACCCGGGAAGCACCTACACCCACAAACATTTCAATAAATTCGGAGCCGCTTATACTGAAGAATGTAACATCGGCTTCACCCGCAGTAGCACGCGCTAATAAAGTCTTACCTGTTCCGGGAGGTCCCATTAATAATATACCTTTTGGAATATCTGCTCCCAGTGCTGTAAACTTTGCCGGTTCCTTCAGATAATCTATAATTTCCTGGAGATCTTTTTTAGCATTTGCTAATCCTGCTACATCATTAAACGTGACATTGGATTTACCTTTTTTAAACCTCTTAGCTGTGGATTTTCCAACTCCTAAAATACCGCCGCCGCCCATCATACTGCTGCCTCCTTTTCCCTGGATTTTTCTTCGCATATAAATAAAGTAACCGATTATAATTATCCATGGAAGAACAAGGAAAATAAAATACGTTATCCATGTATTATTACTTTTTTCTTCAGCATTTACAGTTACATTGTTATCTTCTAATGATTTCATCAACTGGGGATCCTGGATAGCCGGTTTAACAGTTGCAAAATATTTGTAAGCTGTAGTATCACCGGCTTTATTTACTTTTATAAATTTATTGTGAAATTCTCCGGAAATTTGATCACCTTGTATTGTAATTCTGGCAATATTTTTTTCAGATATTTCTTTTTTAAACTTCGTATAAGGAATATTCACACTTGCCGGACCTTCGAATGATTTCATAAAATAGGATACAACAATCCATATCAGAATAAATCCGACAAAAATTTTCCACCAGCCGAATTTCGGATATGGGTACCGGGGCTGAGTAAATTTTTCTTTTTTCTTTTCTTTATTGTTATCCATTATAGTACCGTGTTCTTATTTAAATTTTGTTTCAAGCTCTTTAATTTTATTTAAATACCATATTTTTATTCATTCCAGTATTTGGGTTTATTGTAATGTTCATGTAAGGCATCTTCATATTTTCTGTCGGTTGGAGCGGTAGGATCATATTCCGGACTATTTTTAATATCTTTTTTAGATAGTTCTATCTTAACATGAAGATTTGGCCATAAAATTTCTTTAATCCAGTTAAGAGACAGGATTACTTTTTTTCCACCCGGCAGCCAGTTATGAGTATCAACAACCAGGTACCTGATAATCCAACTTTCATCTTCAACAAGAAAATCTTCAACATGACCTATATCTCCGTCATTTGCCTGAATATCATAACCAATTACTTCATTAGTGCTTCTTAAATTCGGATCACCCTGTTCTTTTTTCTTATCAAATTCTGCTACTTCCTGTTTGATTCTGTTTGAAGCAAAAACAGGATAAGGTTGTATTGAACCCACAGAAGGTTCCATGATGCCAGTCCAATAGCTTGGCCAACTGTAATATGAAGCCAAATCGATCTCATGCTGTCTTGAAACAGGCTGATTGGTTTCAATTTTAGGGCTTTCTTCAACTTGTTTTTTTGTTAGATTCACACGCAAAATTTTTTTATCCCGATCTGGTTTGCCGATTGAAACCGGTGAAATTAATATTAAATTATCCACCAGCCATGTACCTGTATCTGCTACCAGATATCTTATTGTCCATGTATGATCATCGAATAAAAAACCTTCGACTTTCCCTATTTCCCCATCTTCAGCATTTATATGAAATCCATGCAATTTTTTTACACTGCGTAACATTTTGTCCTCCTTTATTTTATCTTTTGATGTTTGCTGCAGAAATAGGAAGATCTTCCCCCTATAGTTTTTTTTACAATTTTTCCGCTGCACTTCGGACAATTTTCATCTTTTTTCCTGTTTTCTGAAAGATAGGTTTCAGGCAGCTTTTCAAAATCGGCATTTACTGAAACTGCTTTTTTTAAGACCATGTTCATTTTTTGATAAATGATTTTTAAGTCATCTTCCTTTAATCTTTTAAGATTTGAAACAGGATGAATTCCGGCTTGAAAAAGAATTTCATCCGAATAAATATTTCCTATTCCCGCCAGAATGTTTTGATTCATTAAAGCGGCTTTTATGGAACCGCTTCTATTTTTAAAAAGTTTGTAAAAATCTTTAACACTTATTTTTCCTTCAAGCGGATCAATTCCCAATTTCTTTTTTTCTAAGTATGCTTCAACATTATCAATTATATCAACTTTGCCGAGCATTCTGGTGCAGTTATAAGCAAGATGAAATCCGTTATTAAAATTGAATAATATTCTTATATGCCCCGGTGCTTCATCATTATTTTTATAATATTTTAAGAAACCTGTCATTCCAAAATGCATTGTGATCCATTTCCTATTCGATAATTCGACGAATAAATGTTTACCATGTCTTTTGGTTGATTTAAGTTTTGTCCCTTTTAACGTTTTTTTAAATGAAGCCGAGCTCGTTTTGCCAAGGATTTTAGCATTCGTCACTTCAATTGAATGGATTTTCTTATGAAGTGAAGTCGAATCCAAATATTTTCTATATGTTTCTACTTCCGGTAATTCAGGCATAACTTTCTTCTCTGTAATATCAATCTAATTTATGCTGCAAATTATTTTTCATTATGTCAAATGATTTCGGTTTAATGTGATCCTGATTCATAAAAATGCTTTAATACATAATTAAATTTTAATTAAATATAGGTATTCCAGTAAAGAGATCGTGTGAAAATTGATACTATAGCTTTGAATATTAACTTCATAAATTTCAGAAAAAGGATGATAAGTTGATCTTATCACATATTAATAAAGGTTTTAAAAAGTAAAAAAAGTTACCTTAAATGTTATTAATAATATTCTTAAACAGGCCCTCGGAAAAGGACGTAGTTATTTTATGAGGGATTTGGCGACAGTTCAATAAATTTCGCTTTAAGAGTCTGGATTAATGCAGTTTCACAAAAAAATAAAAACTCCTTAAGCGAAATTATTATGAAGAAAGCTTAAGATGAGAATGACATTATTATCCTATTTCCGATTGTACACTTGATTTTGGAATAAAAGACGGCGGCAGATTATCGGAAATGTTCGATTCAAAATTATTTATACTAAATACAGATTCTAGGAGTGTAAATAATTTAAGTTGGTGTATTATCTTCTGATGGTAATTGAATCTCTTTTAATTCTTTCAGAATGCTTTCTTTCTTTTTATTAAAAGCATTGAGGTTATCTTCATTTACTGGATGTGAGGGAGGAATTTTTTCTTTTAAGGGATTAACCTGGGCACCGTATTTCCAGAGTCTGAAGCACAAATGCGGTCCTGTTGCAAGACCTGTGCTCCCCACATAACCGATAGTTTCACCCTGTTTAACAGAAACTCCGGTTCTTATCCCTTTCGCTATCATTGACATATGCAGATATTGAGTTGAATAAACACTATTATGCCTGATTTTTACAAATCTTCCGTTGCCACTTGAATAAGCAGCCTCTATTACGATACCATCTCCCACGGAATGAATAGGAGTACCTGTCGGTGCGGCATAATCAATACCAAGATGAGGTCTGAACCTTTTAAGTATAGGATGGAATCTTTTTTTAGAATAGCGTGAACTGATCCGTGAATATTCAAGCGGAGCTTTTAAAAATGCTTTCATTAATGAGTTACCATCCTCATCAAAGAATTCGCTTACACTATCCTGCTTGAACCGGATCGCATAGAAATTTTGATCATCATGTTTAAAATCCGCAGCAATTATTTTGTTTATACCGATTGGTTCTTCAGCGACATATTTCTCTTCATAAATTACTTTATAACTATCTCCTTTCCGAAGTCTGAAAAAATCTATCTGCCAAGCATATACTTTTGCCAATTTGTAGATCAATTCAGGATCTGCATCCTTTTCAGATAAAGAATTATAAAGTGAATAGTTAATCTCTCCTGCAACTGTTTTTGTTTTGTACTCAACTGTTCTTGCTCCATTGAACACCTTTATCGAATCGTTGAAATCAAAAACTGTGAAGTTGACGGGATCTTTTTCATAGATCAAAAAACGAAGATGATTAGATGTATCCGCGGAAGTGAAGGTATAATATTTATTGCCAGCAATAATTTCCCTTATATTAAAAATATTCTGTGAAGCTTTTTGAATTTTTAAAAAAGTTTCCTGTGAAATATTATATCTGAATAATATGGCACCGAATGTTTCGTTTCGTTTTACAATATGTTCTGATTCCCTTAATGAATCGGTATATAATCCAAATTCGTTCGGCATCCGGGCGGGAATAATATTATCTGCAAGTTTGGTATCCGGAGCATTATCTTGAAAATTATATATTAATAAAACCGAAATGACAACTGCAATTATAAAGGAAGCCGCTATAACAATTATTTTGCGTGATTTCATCAAACCTATAATTATATAAATGAAATGAAAATAAATTTCAATTTATGATATTAGAATAAGGAATACAATGTAGAGGCAGGGCATGCCTGTCTCTACAAAGAATTATGGTTTAAAGAGTTAATATTATTTTGCTTTACCCTGATTTGCTACGGCTTTAGCTTTCTTTTCTATCTCTGCAGCATCACCCAGGTAGTAATGTTTAACCGGTTTAAGGTTTTCGTCCAGTTCATAAACAAGCGGCACACCGGTTGGAATATTTAATCCTACAATTTCTTCATCAGGAATATTATCTAAATATTTTACAAGCGCTCTTAAACTATTTCCGTGTGCAGCAATTAATACTTTTTTACCGGACCTAATAGCTGGTTCTATTGTATTATGCCAAAAGGGTAAAAAACGGGCGACAGTATCTTTTAAGCATTCGGTCAATGGCAGTTCTTTTTCGGAAAGGCTTTTATATCTTGGATCTTTACCAGGATATCGTTCATCGGACTTTTCAAGCTCAGGCGGTTGTATATCGTAACTTCTTCTCCAGATATGGACTTGCTCGTCACCATATTTTGCTGCGGTTTCTGCTTTATTTAATCCTTGTAAAGCACCATAATGTCTCTCGTTTAATCTCCATGATCTTTCTACAGGAATCCACATTAAGTCAAGTTCATCAAGAACAAACCATAGAGTTCTTATTGCTCTTTTCAGAACCGAAGTATAAGCAATATCAAAAGTATATCCTTCTGCTTTTAATAATTCACCTCCTTTTTTAGCTTCCCGTTTCCCCTGTTCTGAAAGTTCAACATCTGTCCATCCAGTAAATAAATTTTCCTTATTCCATACACTTTCACCATGTCGGATTAAAACTAATTTGATCATTTTTTCTCCTTTAACTACAATATTGAAAAATTCAACTTCAAATTTAATAATAATTTCAACTATTTTTATGAGATCAAATAAGCATATACTTACTATTCCTTAATCTTAATTGTAACATCGGAGTTTTTGCCTGAGTTTAAAATATAATAGCCGATAATTGCAGAAATTAATGAAGCTAATAAAATTCCAACTTTGGCTGTTTCAATTAATTCATTGTTGGTAAAAGCTAAGTTTGTAATAAATAATGACATTGTGAATCCAATTCCGGCAAGTATTCCTCCTCCATATAAACTTTTCCAGTTTACACCTTCTGGTTTTGACGATAATCCGAATTTAATGGAAAGCCAGGAAAACAGGAAAATCCCTGCTTGTTTTCCAATAAATAATCCGGCAACAATTCCTGTGCTGATAGGACTTAATAATGATTCTATCAAACCTTCACCAATTGCAACCCCTGCATTTGCAAGAGCAAACAAGGGCATTATTACGAATGATACCCATGGAGCTAAACTGTGTTCGAATCTTTGAAGCGGCGGTAAAATTTTTTCACTATTATTTTCAATTTCATGAATATACATTTGTCTCTCTTCATTTTTCAATATATCCAGTTCTTCTTCACCTGCATTATCAAAATCCCGAAGCAACGCGGTATTCCTTTCAATGTATTCCTTTGTATTTATTCTTGAAGAAGACGGAATTGTAAGTGCCAGTAAAACTCCGGCAACAGTTGCGTGTATTCCTGACATTAGAAACGCAAACCACAGTCCAATTCCTAAAACAACATATATTAAAAGATTCCTTACGCCAAGCAAATTAGCAGTTAATAATAAGATGAAAATCCCGCCGGCAAATGCCAGGCTAATAAGTGAAATCTCTGAAGTATAAAAGAAAGCAATTACCAGGACTGCACCTATATCATCGGCAATTGCCAGAGCTGTTACAAAAACTTTCAAAGAAACCGGAACTTTTGAGCCAAGAATTGCCATAATGCCGATTACAAATGCAATATCTGTTGCCATTGGAATTCCCCAGCCTGATGCACCTTTGCTGCCGGCATTAAATAATAAATAAATTCCGGCTGGAAACAACATTCCTCCCAAAGCTGCAGCTACAGGCAGAGATGCTTTTTTGAATGAGGATAATTCTCCTACCAACAGTTCTCTCTTAATTTCTAATCCGACAACAAAAAAGAATATTGCCATTAAACCATCATTTATCCAATGATGCAGCGAATAAGCTAATCCGGTATTGTTTATTATTATTGAGATTTTAGTGTGCCATAAATGAAAGTAAGCTTCGGAAAAAGGAGAATTAGCCCATAGAAGTGCACAGATAGTACAGATTAAAAGTAATATTCCGCCTGAGGCTTCAGTTTGAACAAATTCCTGGAAAGGTTTTATTATTTTTGAAACGGGGGAAATGGGATCTGTTTTTTTCATATATCACTTTTTGATTTATGTATAAATATTTTAATATTGCATTTGCGGTTATTGTCTGCTTCAAACTAAAAGGGAGAAAAATGAAATACTTAACCTTATTTCTTTTTGTAATAACAGCTTGTGTAACTGCCCAGACCAAAACCGATGAGGAAATTAATACAGCATTTCAAAATGCAAAAAAAGGAATTTATTGGGCTTTAGCAAATATTCCCGAAAAAAAATCAAGGATAAAAAACGACCTGATTTTTGAAGACAAATTGTACTGCAAGGTTAAGCTCGATAAAAAAATTAATGGAGTAAAAATAGAATCAACAGGGTTTTATAATTCAAACCAGGTTACCATTGTGATCTATAAATCCGATGATAGTTTAAGAGAAGAAGGATTTATTAAATTAAAATAAAGATATAAGTAACAATTGATCAAAAACAAATATTACCTTGTAATACTAAATATTAAATAAATTAAAGGTTTATTTAATTAAATATTGAAGCTACCATATTTTAATCAGTATCTCATGTTTTTTATCTATTAATTTTCTAATCCCATGTAAAGACAATATTTATTGTATAATGGGATGTATATTTCGTATTCTGGAATAAATTAAAAATGCCATGAGATAAATAACTAATGCAACAGAGATTGTTACCAGAAAACCGAACAATACTGATAAAACAACACATAACAGTCCTCCTGCAACAGTGAAAAGTCCATTCAAGCCCCAGGCCCAAGCAATTGTTCCTGAAGGCTGATTCTCCAATAATAATATTCCAAGTGGGAAAGGCATTCCTAAGAAAAACCCTAATGGGAAAATTAAATATTATTGAAATTAGTATTCTTATTAAGATTACATATGAAAGAAAAAGATTAAAAATATATGGGTAAATCAGCAATAGTATAATTCCCCAAATAAATATACCTAAAAAAGGTAAATACCATTTTCTCGATGGATTAATATTTAATTTTTGAGATGAAATGCTTCCTATTCCTGCAGATAATAATAAAATAAATAAAACGGAAGTATAAGTGTAAAGAGGAGTTCCAATGAATAACATGAATATTTGAATAAGAATTAGCTCTATAATTATAAATCCAGAGCCTAATGCCGAAAAGTAGGCTAGATAATAATATTTATTTGGCCATTTGCCCGATTTACCTAAACTAGAAAATTTTAGAGGTATAAGGATAAAAAGGAAAGCAGCAATTATAGAAACAAGTCCAACTACAATAATATGAATTATATCCAAAGGGATAGATTTTCTTGCAGTTAATCGGCTATTAAGTAATCCAGCGGTTGAAAAATTAACATAATGCATCGAATCAGTTTCTAACCTTCTAATATTTTTTCTTAAAAAGTCAAAATATGGTTTGTTATCAGTTAGTGGAATAACCCTATAAGGGATTTTTTCTAAAAAATCAGTTTTTAGCTTACCGCTGTAAAAATCATCGGATAAAAAGCTATGTTGTTTGTCAAATGGATTTTCAGCAATACTGAACACAAATCTGGAATTTGGTTTTGTAGAAAAAAATTTCTTTAAACTATCTACCTCTTTTTTTGTCCATGGATTCATTTTTACTAATATTGTGGGCAAATTATCCATCAATCCCTCTCTCTCAAATACAACCACATGATCACGAAAATTTCTCCTCCCCATACTCTTCCATGCTAGTGCTAATGTGGTAATAATTTTAGGATAGATATGATGATTTATATGTAATATTCCATTTCCTTTAAGATGTTTAAAATATTCTTGATATGCTTGATAAGTATGAAGATAATTTGCTTCCATTGCACCGCTTCCGGAAGCAAGACTAGATGTGGTATGATTACTAAAAATTTGAATTATATCATATTTTTTATTATTACCTGATAGAAATCTACGTCCTTCATCAATATAAGTTTTTATATTAGGATGAAGAAAAATATTTCCATTATACTTTGCATATTTGTTTAAACCTAGATTCACAACAGTACCAACCATTTCAACAGCATCAATACTGCCTGCATTATATGCAAGTGCTGCTTTTACTTCCTGACCAGCTGCACTACCAATAATTAAAACTTTCGCGTCAGTATCTTTTTTAAAAAATGGGAAGCCAGTACTCCCCTGTGCCAAAAATTACCATATGTCGAATCTGGTAATGTATTTCTAAGCTTAATAAAATTACCATCAAAAGGATAAATAGTGCTGCTTTGGGAGCCACCATCATATGCTACATGTTTCCATCCCCCTTCATCAATAACATCTATTTTAGAAACAGGATCCCAAAAAGTAAATTCAATCTTACCGGTCTCTTTATCAGATTTTACTCCCCTTTTATTTGTATGTTCTTTAAAATCGTAGTAATTATTTTTGAGGAATGGAGCTAAAATTAAAATGATTCCGATTGTTATTGAAAAGAAAATCATTTTTTTATTTTTACTCAAAAGACCGGAAGTAATAATAGCAAGAGCTCCTACGCAAAGTAACAATCCACCAGGTCCAATAATGGGTATTAGGGGAATTATAAGGATACAACCCAAAGAGGCTCCTACTAAATCCCAAAAATAAAGAGGTTGTATCTTTTCAGCATATCTTGAAAATTACGAAATTAATTGCTTGAAATTTTAGGAATTTCAACTTCATCTGAAATATTAATGGCAATCGTCTTGGTTTCTTCTTCACTCCCTAAAAGATTTTGCAGTGTAGTTTTACTTAATACCCCGTCAAGTAAGTTTTGTATTATGCTCCATAGTGAACGAACAGAACAATCTATAGTATGTGTACAAATTGTTTCAACGCCACTGTGATTTTCACAAAATCCAGATTCAAAAAGTTTTCCGCCCAGAACACTTAATACTTCTCCAATAATTATTTTATTTGCAGGTCTTGACAATTTATACCCGCCCGTTTGTCCGCGTGAGCTTTCAACAAAACTGCCAAGTCTTAATATCCTGAGAATTTTTCCAACATGAGCTTCCGATAAACCTTCAAGCTGGCTAATCTCCGGAATAGTTAAACCGTTAGGGGAACTGGATTTGCCAATTCTGATTAAGCATCTTAAACCGTATTCTTCCTGTGAACTGAATTTCATCTTATTTTATCATTATTGTTTTTATTTCTTTGAGTGTACAGCAATTCTGTTCCCTTCCGTATCTGAAAGCATTCCCATAAATCCGATTTCTTCACTAATAATTTTTTTCTGCATTAAAACTTTTCCTCCGGCAGATTCAACTTTATCCAGTTCATTCTTTAAATCACCGGACGGAGAAGAGAAATAAATCAGAACACCGTCTTGTGAAGGTTTGTAAAATTTTTCATCATGAACTAATGAACCCGGAGCACCCGGTTTATCTGCATTTGGGAACCATGCCATTTCGAAACCGCCGAAATTCTGCCGTTCAAGATTAAAACCAAAAACAGATTCGTAAAATTTTACGGCTCGCTCAATGTTGCTTACCGGTATTTCAAACCAGCCAACTGCATTTACATTGATTTCCATATACCTCCTTTTTTATTCAGGGAACGCATTTAAGCGTTCCCCATATATTTTAACCCTTATCTGAAAACGATGGAATTTTTGAACCGCAGGATTTTGCATACATTATTTTAGCAAAATTTTCCGGACTAACTGATGGACCTTTTTTTGAGCAGTATTCATTAAATACATTTTTTAATTCAGATGCAATTGTTTCTGGACCGTTCCCTTCAATATCGTAACGCTGCATGAAGTATATTAATTTTCCATTTTTGAATAAACCGACACTTGGTGATGACGGCGGATATTCAGAGATATATTGACGAATCCTGTCAACTGCATCTCTTTCCTGACCTGCAAATCCCGTATATAGTTTATCAGGGATAATATCATTCTGTAAGGCTAAAGATACACCCGGACGGGCAGATCCTGCTGCACAACCGCAAACAGAGTTAATCATCACTAAAATTGTTTTATCATCCTGAACATTAATAGTTTTATCAACATCTTCACGTGTGAGCAATTCTTCAAAACCAACAGCTAATAATTCATCTCTCATTGGCTGAACTGCTTCCTGATCATAAATAGGCGGTCTCGATACAATATTAAACATGTTTACTCCTTATTTTTGATTTCATAAAAAATCGATCTTATTTATCATTTTAAATCAAAGGTCAAAAATTAAGTTTCAAAAATATTTTGACTTTTTACTTTTGACTTTAACATTACATAAATCCAAGTTCTAATTTTGCTACTTCGGACATCATATCTTTATCCCATGGCGGATTCCAGACCAGCTCGATATTTACATTTTCAATTTCAGGGATTGTTTTAATTTTACTTTGCACCTCCGGAGGTAAAGAACCAGCAACCGGGCAGGCAGGCGATGTCAAAGTCATTTTAACATTTACATCTGCTTTGCTGTCAATTGAGTTGCTAATTCTAATTTCGTATATCAATCCCAGCTCAAAAATATCTACAGGGATTTCCGGATCGTAGCAGGTTTTCAAAACCTGAATTATTTTCTCTTCCAGTTCTTGTTTATTTAACTCAGACATAAATTACTCTGTAGTTACGGTTTTATTCTTATCTTCATTTACTGCCGACATCATTGTATGCCAGGCTAAACTTGCACACTTGACTCGAACAGGAAATTCACGAACACCGGCAAAAACTGCTAATTTCCCTAATTCATCCAAATCAAAATCATCGTCTAGTTTACCGGTAATTAAATCGTGAAATTTGTTAAACAATTCTTCGGCTTCTTTTAATGTTTTTCCTTTTACTATTGAACTCATTAATGAAGCAGAAGCTTTTGAAATTGCACAGCCTGATCCTTGAAAAGAAATATCTTTTACACTATCATCTTCAACAATTAAATAAATATTTATTCGATCGCCGCACAACGGATTATACCCTTCTGCGAATTTGTTTGCATTCTCAATTTTTCTAAAATTTCTCGGACTCTTGTTATGATCAAGAATAACCTGCTGATAGAGTTCTCTTAATTCCGAATCGATCACTTGAATACCTCAGTAATTTTTTTTAACCCGTTAGTAAGAACGTCAATTTCACTTTTAGTGTTGTACAATGCCAGTGATGCTCTTGTTGTTGCAGGAATGTTGTACCTGTCCATTACCGGCTGTGTACAATGATGTCCTGTTCTAACAGCTACACCTTCAAAATCCAAAAATGTTCCGATATCATGAGGATGAATATTATCAAATACAAAAGAGATAACCGCACTTTTTTCTTTTGCGTTTCCAATTATTTTTAATCCCTCAACTTGTGATAGTGATTGTAAACCATAATCTAAAAGTTCTTTTTCGTATACAGATATTGTTTCTAATCCGATATTGCCGATATAATCTAATGCGGTGCCTAATCCGATAGCTCCGGCAATATTAGAAGTGCCCGCCTCAAATTTAAATGGAAGTTCATTATAAGTTGATTTTTCAAAGGTTACTTTTGAAATCATATCTCCGCCACCCATATAAGGCGGCATTTGTTCCAATAAGTATTCTTTCCCGTATAAAATCCCAATTCCTGTTGGACCGTAAATTTTATGTCCTGAGAATGCTAGGAAATCACAATCTAATTTCTGAACATCAACCGGAAAATGGTTTACAGCTTGTGCAGCATCAATAAGAACCGGGATATTATGATTATGAGCAGTTTCTATAACCTGTTTCACCGGATTAACAGTCCCTAATGAATTTGAAACATAAACGACCGCAACAATTTTTGTCTTTTCGGTAATTAACTTTTCAAATTCTTCAAGAATTATTTCTCCTTCATCTGTAATAGGAATAACTTTAATTATAGCTTTCTTTTCGGCTGCAATTAATTGCCAGGGTACAATATTGGAATGATGTTCCATGCCTGATATAATTATCTCATCGCCTTCATTTAAATTATTTCTTCCAAAAGATCCTGCAACAAGATTTATAGATTCAGTAGCTCCGCGGGTAAAAATTATTTCTTTTTCGCTGGAAGCATTTATAAACTTTTTAACTTTAATTCGTGCACTTTCATATGCATTGGTAGCAGATCCGCTAAGATAATGAACACCTCTATGTATATTTGAATTGATGGTGGAATAATAATTAACAATGCTGTCAATAACAGCCTGAGGCTTTTGGGTTGTTGCAGCATTATCAAGGTAACATAATGGTTTTCCATGGATTAATTCTTTAAGAATAGGAAAATCATTCCTTATCTTTTCAACATCGAAAGATGCTTTTTCAATATGTGGTGTTTCTACTTTCATTTTGATTCTCTTAACAAACCAATTTTATTGGAGAAATTGGATCTGTGGTTTTTAATTATTAAATCTTTTGTCTAAAATTTCTTCCAGGTAACTTCTTACTTCATTAATTTTTATTGATTTAATTACGTCGCTTGCAAATGCACGTATTAAAATAGTCCGTGCAGTTTCTTCTCCGATTCCTCTTGATTTCAAATAGAACATTGCTTCCGAATCGAGCTGTCCTATAGTTGCACCATGAGAACATTTAACATCATCTGCAAAAATTTCAAGCTGCGGTTTAGTATTAATTAAAGCACTGTCGGATAATATTATATTATTGTTCTCCTGGAAAGCATTCGTTTTTTGTGCATCCTTCCTGACTATCACTTTACCATTAAAAACGCCTCTTGATTTATCGTCAAGGATCCCTTTGTAATGTTCATGGCTGTTGCAGTGAGGTTTTGCATGATCGATCAATGAATGAACATCAAATAATTGGGTACCGGAGGTAAGGAATAAACCATTGAGCATGCATTCACCGCCTTCATTATTAAAGCGGGAATTGAAATCATTCCGTGAAATATCACCGCCGGTAGAAATTAAGTGTGAAGTGAAATTACTGTTTCTCTCCTGGTCAACTTCCATTCTTGAAATGTGAAAAGCATTTATACTTTCTTCCTGCAGCTTTATATGATCAACTATTGAGTTTTCATCAGCAACTACTTCAGTAACAGCATTGGTAAAATATGTACATCCTTCAAAAGAAGTATAATGTTCTATTATTGTTACCTGTGAATTCTTGCCGGCTACAAATAAATTCCTCGGCTGTATTAAAAGTTTTTCTTCTTTGCAATCGGAAATAAAAAGAATGTGAATAGGATGTTCAATTATTTTTCCATCAGGGATGGATATAAAAACACCGTCTTTAGTAAAAGCTGTACTTAAAGCTGTAAATATGTGGTCTTTATAATCTGCATATTGGCCAAAGTGTTTTTTTACAATTTCAGAATGCTCACTGATTGCAGAAGCAATATTACTTACAATAACATCTTTGGGTAAATCCTGGACTTTGGAAAGGTCCTCAGAATAATGACCATTTATAAAAACCAGGAGGCTGTGTTCCAAATTTTCAAACAAAAACTTCTCAATTTTTCCCGGTTGTAAAGGAGCAACGTTTTTCTTAGGATCAACCGGTTTAAAATTATATTTAAGCAGCGGTGCAATATTAGTGTACTTCCAGTCCTCATCTTTAAGTGTGGGGAACTTCAAATCAGAGAAATACGAAATTGCATCCCTTCTTAAATAGTGAACAGCACTTGAATCACCATTTAAATTTGTTTCAAGATGTTCGAATTTCTGTATATACCAATTTTTTAAATCTAAAATTTCATCCATATGTTTATAAGATCTCCAATTTCCTAATTTGTTTTCTCAGGACAGGAGTCCTGAATTACGAGCTATGAATATATAAACTATAGTGTACCATCTAACTCAGTTCTCCAACTGAGCTTTCTAAAACTTAGCATTTGATCAATCTTGTTCAACGGCTTCGTCTATATGTTCTTTAGTCCAATCGTATCCTTTCTCTTCCAATTCAAGTGCAAGAGTTTTATCACCAGATTTAATTATTTTTCCTTTATATAGAACATGGACAAAATCGGGAACTATATAATTAAGCAGTCTTTGATAGTGTGTAACAACTATAGTAGAATTCTCACTGTTTTTTAATTTATTTACACCATTGGCAACAATTCTTAAAGCATCAATATCAAGTCCCGAATCCGTTTCATCAAGAATAGCAAGTTTTGGTTCGAGGACTGCCATCTGAAAAATTTCGTTTCTCTTCTTTTCTCCACCGGAAAAACCTTCATTTACTGATCGGTTGATTAAAGCTTTATCCAATTCGACAAGCTGCATCTTTTTCTTTATCAGCGAAAGGAACTCCATTGCATCCAGTTCCTCTTCACCGTTGTATTTTCGTATTTCATTTAACGCAGTTTTAAGAAGATTAGTATTGCTGACTCCGGGTATTTCAACCGGATACTGAAAAGCAAGGAAAATGCCTGCTCTGGCTCTATCTTCCGGTTTCATTTCCAGGAGGTTCTGTCCGTTATAGAGAACTTCTCCTTCGGTTACTTCATACTCCTCTTTCCCTGCCAATACCTGAGCAAGAGTGCTCTTACCGGAACCGTTAGGTCCCATAATTGCGTGAACTTCACCTTTATTTATTTTAAGATTTATTCCTTTTAAGATTTCTTTACCGTCAATATTTGCGTGAAGATTTTTAATTTCTAGCATTTTTATTTTTCCTCTATTTAGTATTCCTATTTTTTCCTTACTCTTTTGTTTTGTTATCTTATTGAATCTTTGGGATTAAGATCATTCCAAAAGAATTCCTTCTGAAAGAGCAAGATTATGATTAAGATAATTCTCCGAATTTACCCGACACTTCCTTCCAGACTGATGCTCAGCAATTTTTGAGCTTCTACAGCAAACTCCATTGGAAGTTCTTTGAAAACTTCTTTACAATATCCGTTCACAATTAATCCAATCGCATCTTCGGTAGAGATTCCTCTCTGGTTTAGATAAAAAATTTGATCCTCGCCGATTTTAGAAGTTGTTGCTTCATGTTCTATTTGAGCAGATGGATTATTTATTTCAAGATAAGGGAAAGTATGAGCACCGCACTTATCGCCGATAAGTAATGAATCACATTGTGAAAAATTCCTTGCACCGCCGGCTTTCTTTAAAATTTTTACTAAACCTCTGTAGCTGTTATTGCTTTTTCCGGCAGAAATACCTTTTGAAATAATAGTACTTTTTGTATTCTTTCCAATGTGAATCATCTTGGTTCCTGTATCCGCCTGCTGATAATTATTAGTTACAGCAACCGAATAAAATTCACCAATCGAATTATCACCTTGAAGAATACAACCCGGATATTTCCATGTAATTGCAGAACCGGTTTCAACTTGTGTCCACGATATTTTTGAATTAACTCCTCTGCAGGCACCGCGTTTTGTTACGAAATTATAAATACCGCCTTTGCCGTTTTTATCTCCTGCATACCAGTTTTGAACAGTTGAATATTTTATTTGAGCATTATCAAGTGCAACTAGTTCTACTACAGCAGCGTGCAGCTGATTTTCATCTCTCATTGGAGCGGTACAGCCTTCAAGATAACTGACATAAGAACCTTCATCAGCAATAATTAAAGTCCTTTCAAATTGTCCGGTATTGGCAGCGTTTATCCTGAAATAAGTTGAAAGCTCCATTGGACAGCGGACACCCTTTGGAATATATACAAAGGAGCCGTCGCTGAAAACAGCCGAATTAAGAGATGCAAAAAAATTATCTGTATAAGGAACTACGCTCCCAAGATATTTTTTTACCAGATCAGGATGATTTTTAATTGCTTCAGAAATCGAGCAGAATATAATCCCATGCTCTGAAAGAGTTTTCTTAAATGTTGTTGCAACTGATACACTATCAAAAACAGCATCTACTGCTACTCCTGATAATCTTTTTTGCTCTTCCAATGAAATGCCCAGCTTTTCAAAAGTTTTCCGTAATTCCGGATCAACTTCATCAAGACTATCTAATTGCGGTTTTTTCTTTGGAGCCGAATAATAAGAAATAGACTGATAATCAATAGGCGGATAATTTACATTTGACCAATGAGGTTCTTTCATTTTCATCCATTGACGGTAAGCCTTCAGTCTCCATTCCAGCATCCATTCAGGTTCATTTTTCTTTTGTGAAAGCTGCTTTATTATATCTTCGTTTAAACCATTCGGCAGACTTTCGGCTTCGATATCAGTTACAAATCCGTATTTATACTCTTTATTCGCTAATTCTTCAATTGTGCCTATTTCGGTAGTACTCATTAAATCTCCCGGATTAAACTATAACCTTAAAAATTTACAATTCAAACCTAAACAATCTATACAAATTTGTCAAGATTGTAAAAGATGACATTTTTAATAATTATACGCATTTTTACCCACATCACTAAATTTAGGTTGATAACAATTAATTGTTTTTGACTATATTATTAGGTTAATTTGTAAAATATTTTAAATTAAAGTTTACAGGTATTTTAGGCGAAAAGTGAAGTGGAAGAAAAAAACCAAATAAAAAAGGATGAATCCCGTGAAAACTCGGGGGAATCTTCAAAAAGCGGATCAGCAGAAACAAATAGAAAATCAAATTTCCGCAGTAAAAGAGGGTACTACAACAAGCGGTACCGGTCAAAATATCCGCGCGGAAAAAGTGATGATAAAAAAATATCAATAGTTATTCCTTTATATAATGAAGAAGAATCTTTGATACCTTTATCACATGAAATCAGGAAAGCCTTGTATGACGTCAGGTATGTCTGGGAAGTTATTTTTGTTGATGATGGAAGTAAAGACAAATCTCTTGAAGTTATACACGAAATCTGCAATAAAGATAAAAGATTCAAATACGTAAGCTTTCGAAAGAATTATGGCAAATCGGCAGCGCTGCAGGTTGGTTTTAGACATATTAGCGGTGATATTGTTATTACTATGGATGCTGATCTGCAGGATGATCCGCATGAAATTCCAAACCTGATTAATAAGCTTAATGAAGGATTTGATTTGGTCTCAGGCTGGAAAAAGAAAAGAATGGATCCTTTTATAAAAAGGAAATCATCAAAATTTTTCAACTTTATTACTCGCTTATTGTCAGGTATAAAAATTCATGATTTTAATTGCGGATTAAAGGCATACAAAAGAGAAGTCGTCGATAGTATTAAAGTTTATGGAGAATTGCATCGTTATATGCCGGTCTTGGCTGATTGGCAGGGATATACGATTTCCGAAATTGAAGTAATGCATCATCCTAGAAGATATGGAAAAACAAAATTCGGAATTTCCCGTTTCTTTAAGGGATTTATTGATCTGATTACCGTCATCTTTACTACCAGATATATAAAGCGGCCAATGCATCTGTTCGGATTTTTGGGAGCATTATCCTTCTTGGTTGGTTTGATCGTAAGCATATATCTTACAATTGATTGGATAAACGGCCATTATTTGAGCAACAGGCCGATGCTGTTTTTAGGCATGCTTTTAATTATTGTCGGTGTTCAATTCTTTTCGGTTGGACTGCTTGGGGAAATGATGGTTAACAACTTTATGGATGAAAAGGAATATGAAATAAAAGAAAAAGGATAATGCATTCTAAAGCTCATGTTTCTCTAAATTCCTCATTATAAACACTTATGAAATTATCAGATATTAAATTTGACTGCCGTTATTTTAGAGGAGATATTCCATGCAAACCTAATAAAAACTATGGTGTTCACTGTATTGATGAAGATGGCAAAGATTGTAACTATTATGCTCCGACAAAAGAAAAGATTTTGATAATCAAGCTTGGAGCAATTGGTGACGTTATTAGGACTACTCCGATTCTGGAATCCCTCAAAAAACAATATCCTGATGCGAAGATTTACTGGTTGACATATACTCCGTCAATTGTTCCCGGGAATGTAGATGTTATTTTAAAATTTAATAATGAAAGCATAACATTCCTGGATGAAGTCGATTTTGATATAATCTTTAATCTTGATAAAGACAAAGAAGCCTGCGCTCTGATTAATAAACTTTCGTCCAAAGTTAAAAAAGGATTTATCCTTAAAAACGATACTCCTTATCCTGCTGATGAAGATGCGGTTCATAAATATTTTACTGGAATTTTTGATGATATAAGTCTTCAGAATAAAAAAAATTATATAGATGAAATATTTGAAATATGCGGTTTTAAATTCAGCGGTGAAAAATATATTCTCTCATCATTTCCGCAATATGAATCAGAATGGAATGTAGATAAATCAAAAAAAGTTATCGGCTTAAATACTGGCTGCGGCGGACGATGGACCTCCCGTTTGTGGGCAGAAGAAAATTGGATAAATCTTGCAAAAAACTTAATTGAAAAAGGTTATGAAGTTGTTTTCCTCGGAGGAGAACAGGAAAATAAAAAGAATAAATATTTTGCTGAAAAGACAGGCGGGAAATACTTCGGCCACTTTCATCTAGAAAAATTTATAAATCTTGTCGCTCAATGTGATATGGTAGTTACAGGTGTAACTATGGCTATGCACATTACGCTGGGGCTCGGAAAGAAAATTGTATTATTTAATAATATCTTTAATCCTTACGAATTCGAACTTTTTGGATTAGGAGAAATTATTCAGCCAAGCAAAGAATGTAAGTGTTTTTACAAGCCGGTTTGTGTTAATGATGAATATAAGTGTATGGAATATATCGAAATTGATCGGGTTGTAAAAACAATTGATAAACTTTTTTCATAAATGAAAATAACTATCCTTTCAACTGCCTTTCCTCTGCGAGGAGGAATTGCACATTTTGTCGGATTGCTTTTTAATGAGTTGAGAAAAGATCATGAAACTGACATAATAACCTTTAAAAGGCAGTACCCATCGATTTTTTTCCCCGGAAAATCACAGATTGAATCCGGTGATACTGTTGAAAAAATTCCTACATCTGTTTTAGTTGATTCTATAAATCCTTTAAACTGGATAAAAGTAGGATTAAAAATAAAAAAAGAATCTCCCGATCTTTTAATCTATAAATACTGGATGCCTTTTTTTGCTCCTTGTTTTGGAACAATATCAAGAATTGCAAAAAAAAATAAAAAAACAAAAATCCTGGTGATTTGTGATAATGTAATTCCTCATGAAAGTAAACCCGGGGATAGAACATTAACAAAATATTTTTTTGGAGCTGCTGATTTTTTTGTTGTCTTATCTAAAAAAGTTCAGCAGGATTTATTGAACCTGATGCCCGGGGCAAAGAACAAATTTTTATCTCATCCCGTTTATTCTGTCTTTGGTGATTCAGTAGAGAAATCAACTGCTAAAAAACATTTAAACATATATGAAGAAAATACAATTTTGTTTTTTGGATTTATAAGAGATTATAAAGGTCTTGATAATCTCCTTGAATCCGTTGCTTTACTAAAAGACAAAATTAATTTGAAATTGATTGTTGCAGGTGAGTTTTACAGTAATGAAGATAAATACAAAAAGTTAATTGAAAAACTTGGTATCAAAGATGAACTTTTTCTGCTGACAGACTTTATTCCGACTTCAGAAGTAAAATATTATTTCTCGGCATGTGATGCTGTAATTCTTCCTTATAAAGATGCCACTCAAAGCGGTATTGTGCAGATTGCTATGAACTTCAGGAAACCTGTAATTGCAACAAATGTAGGCGGTCTTGCAGAAGTAATTAAGGATAGTAAAACAGGTTTTATAATTGAAAAAGAAAATCCCCGGATTTTGGCAGAAACAATATTAAAATTTTATGCCGAAAAAAAGGAAGAAGAATTTGTAGTAAATATTGAAAATGAGCTTGAAAAATATTCATGGAAAAAATTTGTGGACGGGATATTGGAATTAGTAAATTCATAATATTGTTTAACTGCTAAATTGTTAAATTGCTAATCAAAATTTTAACAATTTGACGATTAAACATTTTAGCTATGTAAGGGAACATAAATGTCCAAAACAAATAGAAGAACAAAAACACAAAAGAAAGCTGCAAAAGAAACTTTCTTTTCTAAATTTAATTTGGAAGAATTTATTCCTCATAAATATCACATACTTGCTGCAATACTGGTTATCTTTATTCTTTTTTTAATCTTTTTAAACCCCCTGTATTTCGGAGATAGAACTTTCCAGGCTGGCGATATAATGACCAGCAAAAGTATTGAACCATATGTTCAAAATCATGACTCCGGTTATACATTATGGGATCCTTATATTTTTTGCGGTATGCCGGCTTACGCTATAGGTACAGCGGTAAAATGGTTCAATTTAATTTATCTTGGGATTTATTCTGTTAAAGAAGTCTTTAAAGGGATCTTTTCAGTGGAATATGCCCAATGGACTCTTTATTTAATAATACTTGGAATTACAACTTTCTTTCTCGTTAAATATTTAACTAAAAATACTCTTGTAAGTTTATTTTCTGCTGTATCAACATCTTTTAGTATGGGGATTATTGTGTTCCTTTTTATCGGTCATGTAACTAAGCTTGCTGGTTTAGCCTTCTACCCTTTAATTTTTTTGATACTGCTGAAGTTTCAAAACAAAATCCGGTTAATCGATATTTTAATTCTCATAATTACACTTCAGCTATCGATTCAAAGTTTTCATGTTCAAATAATTTTCTATACTCTCTTTGCGGTGACAATCTATTTTATTTATTTCTTTATAAGAGCACTGGTTAAAAAGGAAACAGAAAACAGGAACAATATATTAAAATCAGCAGGCGTATTTATTTTCTCTTTAATTATAGCTCTTTTAATGCAATCGGATAACATAACCCAGATATACGAATATACACCATATTCAACACGGGGAACTGAAAGTATCTTAGATAAAACAAGCGGAAAAGTAGAACAAAATACATCTGAATACTATAAGTATCATACAGACTGGTCTTTTTCTCCGGGAGAGGTTTTAACTTTTATTGTTCCCTCGTATTACGGATTTGGTTATTCAGAATATAACGGCCCTTTAACAAATAATCAGTCTGTAAGAGTAAATACTTATTTCGGACAAATGCCTTTTGTTGATGTTGCTGTAGGTTATATGGGGATAATTGTATTTGTTCTTGCTCTATTCGGAATTTTTACCAGGTGGAAAGATCCGTTCGTACAGTTTTTAACAATACTTTCGGGGATTGCATTAATCATATCATTCGGGAAAAATTTCCCTGTGTTATTTGATTTACTTTTTTATAACCTGCCGGGATTTAACAAATTCAGGGTGCCTTCTATGATTTTAGTTTTAATACAGGTTAGCATTCCTGTATTAGCTGGTCTTGGCCTGATGAGAATTATTTCGCTCAGAAATGAAAATAATGAGAAATTAAAAAAAGTTGTGAAAAATTTAGCAATCGGATTCTCAGCGGTTTTTGTTCTTTCGTTATTGCTGAATGGGGCTGTTACCGGCTGGTTTGCCGGCAGAGTTAATGATTATGCTGCATCAATTCAGCAGACACAGCCGAGAATGGCACAGCAGTTCAATGCGCTTGCTGATTACAGTGCAGGGATGTTCTCAGGCGACCTTCTGTTTGCTTTTGCATTTTTAGCTTTAACATTTTGGACTGCTGTCGGGTATATAAATATGAAGATCAGCGGAGATATACTGACAATTATTATTATATTGATGACAGTAATCGATCTTTGGAGAATTGATGCGAGAGGGGAAGATTATATTAATAACCCTGATTTGAAAAATCTTTTTACACAACCGGATTATATAACTGCAATTAAAGATCAGAATGATAAAGAACCATTCAGAATTTTAAATTTAAAACAGGACGGCTCTTATGGTTCTTTTAATAATAATGCAAATTACAATGCATATTTCCTGCTGGAAGACTTTTATGGTTATTCTGCCATTAAACCCCGTTCTTACCAGGATATAATTGATGTAATAGGACCTGCAAATCCTACTTTATGGAGAATGCTGAATGTTAAATACCTTGTAACAGATAAACAGATCAACTTTAAAGGATTTTCTTTAATTCATCATTCGGACAAAGAATTAATTTATAAATATGAAGATGCGCTGTCGAGGGTATATTTTGTTGATAGCGTTGGAATAGATACCGGTATGAATCTTTTGAACAAAATAAAGAATTTATCCTTCGATCCGAAAAAAATAGCTTTTACTGATAAGCAAATTAATGTCGATTTATCGGATTCAACAGCTTATTCAAAAATAGTTGAATATAAAGACGAATTAATAAAAGTTGAAGCAAATGCATCCGGAAATAACTTTTTGTTTTTAGGTGATACATATCTTCCTTATGGATGGAAAGCCAGCATCGATGGGAATAAAACAAAAATATATAAAGCAGATTACGGCTTTATGGGGATAATTGTACCCAAAGGCAAACATACTGTTGAATTTACATATGCACCGGAGAGTTTTTATATAAGCAAGTATATAGTGTTGATCTTTAGTTACTTTGTGATAATCGGATTGATTGTAACAATAATTTTTAATTCAAGAAAGAAGAATAACTCTGTCTCTCAGTCATAACATTATTAGAATTGCAAGAAAAAAATGAAATAAATACCAAAATAAATTTTGGTTCCCAGGCATTCAAGAATTACTTTTCCAATACATCATGGCTTTTTGGTCAAAGGGTAGTAAGGCTTATAATAGGTTTTGCAATAAACATTTATGTAATCAGGTATTTAGGCCCCGATGAATTTGGATTATATAGTTATGCAATAAGTTTTGTGGGATTATTTGCCGCAATTTCGGCGCTTGGCCTGGATAATATTATTGTCAGGGAATTAGTAAACAAACCCCATAAGAAGAACGTTATTTTAGGTTCTGCTTTTAATCTAAAATTATCCGGTGCGGTTCTGTCAATAGTCTTAATTGCTGTTACTTTATTATTAACATCCGAAGCAAAATTAAGTTCATTAATGATTCTGATAATTTCCACCTCTACACTTTTCCAGTCAAATAATATTATAGATTTTTATTTTCAGGCGAAAATTCAGGTTAAATATTCGGCAATTGTTCAAACTGTCAGTTTGGTCCTGGCATCTTTATTAAAATTGGTTTTAATTTTAACAAAGGCTTCACTCGTTTATTTTGCTGCCGCATATACTTTAGAATTTTTGTTTATAAGTGCGGGACTCGCAATAGCTTATAAGCTCAAAAACTTAAGTATATTTGCCTGGAAATTTGATAAAAAATTGGCAATAAATTTATTAAAGGATTCCTGGCCGCTTATTTTATCCGGGCTGGTTATAGCAATATATATGAAAATAGATCAGGTTATTATTAAGAACATGCTTAGCGACAGGGAAGTAGGTTATTATGCTGCGGCAGTTAAACTTTCGGAAGCATGGTATTTTATACCAATGGCGCTTTGTTCTTCTCTATTTCCTTCAATAATAAACGCTAAAAAGATGAGTGATGTCTTGTATATGAGCAGGCTTCAAAAATTATACGATATCTTAACCTGGCTGGCATTTGCAATTATAATTCCCATAACTTTTTTTTCAACCTTAATTGTCGGTATATTATTTGGTCCGGAATACCTTTCTTCGGCACCCGTTTTAACTATTTATATTTGGGCAGGGCTCCCGGTTTCTCTCGGAGTCGCAAGCAGTCAATTCCTGGTAAATGAAAATTTAACGAAGATATCCTTTTATAGAACACTTGCCGGAATGATAATTAATGTGCTGCTTAATTTTTTATTAATACCTGTTTATGGTATTATTGGTTCTGCCTTAGCGACCTTAATTGCATATTCTATAGCAACTTTTTCAATCGGGTTTTCAAAAAAAACATATTTGCAGCTGAATATGATGTTGAAATCGATTTTTTTAATTACATTTTTTAAATATGTAAAGGCACTATGGCAATCTCATTAAAAGAACGGATAAAAGTTATCGCTGCATCAGTATTTGAACCGAAAATTGTAAAAGAACTTTTATCTCAGTTACATTCCGGATATTTGCTTGAACAGGGTTGGTTCAAATCGTTTAATTCAAAGAAACCAGTAGACAAGAATGGTGAACCGATACCATGGATATCATACCCCTGCATTGATTTTCTAAGCAGCAGACTCAATTCGGAAATGATTTTGTTTGAGTATGGAAGCGGGAATTCAACTCTTTATTATGCTTCTAAAGTTAAAAAAGTTTTGGCTGTCGAACATAATGAAAAATGGTTCGATATTATAAAAAGTAAACTCCCTTCAAATGTTGAGTTGATTTTTACAGATTTTTCTATGGGTGGAGAATACAGTCATATGAGTAAGGTTAAAGGTGGAAAATTCGATATTATAATAGTTGACGGTGTTGATAGGAATAATTGTATAAAATATTCTTCGGAAGCTTTATCAGATAGAGGTATAATAATTTTAGATGATTCGGAAAGAACAGAGTATTCAGAAGGAATACTTTTTCTTGTGAATAAGAAATTCAAAAGGCTCGACTTCTGGGGAATTGCTCCTTCGGTTCTATTTAAAAAATGTACAACCATTTTCTATAATAATAATAATTGCTTAGGGATATAATTATAATCTTTTAAATATGTATAAAAAATTTAAGCAGTTTGTATATCGTTGTTTGGTACCTTTTATTAAGTTAAATAAATATATACAATGGAATATTTATTTAAAATTTAATAATGATATTTTTTTAGTTATCGGAGCCGGTGCTACAAAATTTGAAGGATGGTTTTCTACTGATATTGATACTTTAGATGTAACAAATACAAAAGACTTTGAAAAATACTTTAATAAAAAAAGAATTAAAAAAGTGCTTGCCGAACATGTTTTAGAACATTTGTCTGTTGAAGATATAAATAAGATGATTAAAAATATTTATAACTATTCAAGTGCTGAATTAACAATCAGGATAGCTGTTCCCGATGGTTTCCATACCGATAAAGAATATATTGATGCTGTAAAGCCAGGTGGAACCGGTTACGGCTCCGATGATCATAAACATTTGTTTACTTATAAATCCTTGTCAAAGATATTTGAGGATTCGGGATTTAAATCAAATCTTATTGAGTATTGGGATGAAAACGGCAAATTTCATTCTAATTATGATGAAAAAAATGGTTATATCCAGAGATCCCTTGCGCATGACAAACGGAATAAAGACGGAAATCCGCACTACACATCTTTGATTATTGATTTTACTAAAAATATTTCTAAATGATTAAATGTGTTATTTAATCTTTAAAGAAATAAGAAATCAAAGTGCGACAAATTATTAAATAGTAAATTTTCCAAGCTATGCTGGCTCCAATTGTATTATTTGTTTATAAAAGAATTTGGCATACCCGCAAAACGGTTGAATCATTAAAAAATAATTTATTAGCCGATAAAAGCGAGTTGTTTATTTTTTCGGACGGACCCAAGAATGAAAAGGATACAATACAAGTGGAGGAAGTTAGAAGCTACCTTAATAGCTTAGATGGTTTTAAAAAGATTGAAATAATTGCAAGCAATGAAAATAAAGGTCTGGCAAATTCAATAATTAACGGCGTAACAATCACACTTAAAAAATTCGGTAAGGCCATTGTACTGGAGGATGATTTGGTAAGTTCTCCTTATTTCCTGAATTTTATGAATGATGCTTTGGATTTTTATAAGGAAGAATTTTCTATATACTCAATATCGGGTTATGGTTTTCCGATAGAAATTCCTGTCAATTATAAAAAAGATGTATATATATTACCGCGTTCATCTTCCTGGGGTTGGGCTACCTGGTTAAACAGGTGGGAAAAAGCAGATTGGAAAGTAACTGATTACGGGCAATTCAGAAAGAATAAAATGCTTCATAACCAGTTTAACAGGGGCGGTAATGATTTGACCCCTATGTTGATGTCGCAGATGAATAATTATCTCGATTCCTGGGGTATAAAATGGGCTTATACTCATTTTAAAAATTCAGCGTTTTGCCTCTTTCCCGTTGTATCTCAAATTCAAAACATTGGAACAGATGCCAGCGGAACTCATTTTACAAGAGGTACAAAAAAATTCGACATTGATTTAAGTTCAAATATAGATGAGATAAAACTTGATAAAGAACTTGAATTAGATGAAAGAATTTTAACTAGAGTAAGAAAACTTTTTAATATCAGTGTAATAAGAAAAATTATAAACCTATTTAGATTTCACCAGTTTCTAGCTTGATTTGTTTATAATTTTCTTGTAAGTATTTATAAAATTACTTGTATAATCGTTTTTCGAGAATATTTCCATTCTCAGCCTTGAATTTTCAACATTTCTTTTCCTGAATTCTTCATCAGCAATTCCCTTTTTAATCATCTCTGAAATTTCTGCCGGATCATTCGGATTAAAAACGAATTCGTCATTATTCATAGTATCAGGCAAAGAAGTTACATTAGAACAAATAACAGGGATGCTGTACCGCATTGCTTCATATAAAGGACCGCTTCCGGCTTCATATAGTGTCGGAATAACTACTAACCTGGTTAATTTATAAAGACTAATTAAATCGCTCTCCGGAACAATACCTAAAAACTTAATTTCTTCCTGAAGATTGAATTCAATCAATCTTTTTTGAATTACATCTTTAAAGTATTCTTTTTTATTTCCAGTGCAGATAAGCTGAATATTTTTCCCTTTCTGTCTAAGTATATTGAGTGCTTCAATTAAAGCCAGATGATTCTTATGCGGCCAGGTAGCCGCAGGGTAAAGAATGAATTCTTCTTTTAAATTGTATCTAGTTTTAATTTCATTTAAGTCAGTAAATTTATTATGAGCAAACCAATCGCTTGAAAATGGCGGCGGACAAACTGAAACTTTATCATTATTAACCCGGAAGTATTTTATCAGATCATTCTTTATGTGGTCAAAAGATACTATTATATGTTTTGATTCCTCAATCGATTTTTTATTATCAAATGCTCTTTGCAGTCTTTCCTGTGATGAAAAAAATTCGGGGAAATGCAGTTCCTGAACATCGTGCATCGTTATAATTATAGGTCTCTTCAAATTATAAACCGGCGAATGCTGACGAGGAACATGAAGGATATCAAAATTAATTCTGTCCAGCTTAAATCTATAAGGATTAATAAAGAATGATAACTTTTTAAGAAAATTGAAGGAATTGGATTCCGGAAAATAATTTTTAATTAAGAGGTAAATATCATGTAAAAAAAAGGAGATCATAAAAGGATATTTTACATAAAATATCTCTCTGTCGATTTCAACCGATTCAATTTTTTTGTGTTTAATAATATCGGAGAGTTCATTTCTTATTCCGGGGGAATATATAAGATATATTTTTTCAATATCTTCGGAGCTAAGAAGAAGTCGTAATACACCTATTGAATATGTAAAAATACCGCCTGCTTTTATAGTGGAATGATGTATGTACAAACCTATTTTCATTTGGCAATTTAATTTATTCTAAATTCAACATGTAAATAAAATTATTATTTTTAGGATCAGTCCCTATATTCTTAAATCCGAAATTCTCATATAAAGTCTTGGCTGCGGTATTTTTAGGATAAACCTTAAGCATGATTTTTTTTATACCATTAATCTTACAAAAAGAAACTGCATGCTGTAAAGTTAATTTTCCCAGGCCTTTACCCGAAAACTTGCTGGAAATCCACACGCCATATACAGGAATTTCATATCCTTCATCGAAACCTCTCAGCATATAAAATCCCGCAATCTTATTGTCAATAAACAATCCGAAAAAAATATCTTTTTCTTTTTTTAATAAGATGTTTTCAATTGTATCATAATTAAAATCGAATGGAGTAAAATATGCGGAATATTCCGGTGGCTCTGATTGTAACAATTCTGTTAATTCTCCGGCTGAATCAACTTCTATTTTTTTTATTGTAACTTCTTTGAAATAATTTTCACTCAATTAAAAAAATCCCGGATTTTTGAACTAATATATTCGATATCAGATTTAGTAAGATCGGGATAGCTTGGTAAATTTATTCCGCGGCCGGCAATATCTTCTGCGACAGGTAAACGTACATTTTTATTATAATACATTGTCATTGTATGCAAAGGAAAAAACATCGGTCTGGTTTCGATCCCATGCTTTTTCAGATGCTCTCGCAACTTGTCACGCAGTTTGGATTTTTCAACTAGAATATTGTACATCCAGTATGAATGGAAAATGTTCTTCTTTTCTTCCTGGGTAATTACAGGTAAAGGTTCTAAAAAGCTATCATACCATTTAGCTATTTTCCTTTTATTATTAATAAGTTTATCGGCTCTTTCAAGTTGAGCAAGCCCTATTGCTGCACAAATATTCGTCATGCGGTAATTGTATCCAATTATATCGTGCCAGTATTCACGGTTGTTAGCAAGGCCCTGGCCTTTTAAATGCACGGCATGTTCAAAAAGTTTTTTATTATTCATCACAACCATCCCGCCTTCACCTGTTGTTATTGTCTTGTTTCCGAAAAAACTAAAAGTAGAGGCGCTGCCAAAATTACCGACATGCTTATTTTTATATTTAGTTCCAAATGCTTCTGCACAGTCCTCTATTATTATCAGGTTATGTTCATTTGCAATTTTCTTTATCTCATCCATTTCACATGCATACCCGTAAAGATGAACAGGCATAATGGCTTTGGTTTTTTTAGTAATTCTTTTCCTGATATCTGAAGGATCAATTTGCCATGTATCATAAAGTGAATCGGCAAATACCGGTTCGGCTCCTGCGTATTTAACTGCATTGGCGGAAGCAATATAAGTTAAGGTAGGGACAATTACTTCATCACCTTTACCAATTCCTAAAGCTAAAAGTGCAAGATGAAGTGCGATCGTTCCATTAGGGACTGCAATTGCATATTTAACTTTTATATATTTTGCAAATTCCGATTCAAAATCAGATATAAATCTTCCTTTCGAAGATATCCATGTCGAGTCCAGGCACTCATTTACATATTTTTTTTCGTTTCCTTTTAAGCTTGGCTGATAAACAGGATATTTATATTTCATAAATTTTAATTGATCAAAAGTTGTAAGTATTTGTAATTGCTAATATAGTATTAGGTGCTGAAGCATTCAAATATAAAAATGCTGCGGCAGTTATAATAAGATAAATTGAGAAAAAATATTCCGAAGAAATTTATAAAATAAGTTATACCTAATCCTGTAAAATTAGATTTTATTTATTGATTCATATTACAGTTCCTGCAGTATAAATATTAATCCCATCATTGGGTAATACAAATCTAACTTTGTAAAGAGAGTAACTTATTCTATTTGTTTCTAAGTAAATACGGAGTATCATGTTGAGAAATTTCGATTTTTACGGAAAATATTGGTATATGGCACATCTGTTGAAGCTGGTATTAGAAGCAAAACATTAGATTCAATAAATATATAAAAATGCAGCTTTTATTAGGCTTAAATAGAATAAAGTATTATCAAAATGATATTAATTTAATTTTAAGAAAAAAAATTTCGGAAAGATTTTCAATAATCTATCAGTGATGAATAATTCAATAATTTTTAGCTCGAAATTGTTTCAAAAAAGTACATAAATAATATCTCACTAATCTAATAATTATTGCTTATTAATTAATATTTGAATAATTTTATTTTAAATTAAATAGGGGAATGAAATGAAAGCCTCATCATTATTAAAAATATTTCTTTTTATTTTTTTATTTTTCTATGGCTGTTCAAATGAAAATTTAGTAGGGGTTAGTAAAGATAATACATCAAAGGGTTCAGTTGCATTAAAGGTTATAAAAAGTGCAGTTCCATCAGAAGTCCAGCACATAAAAGCTTTCTTAACACGCCAGGATTATGATACACTTACAGCCAGCTTAGCTGTAAATAATGATTCATTGAATATCCTAACAATACAGAATGTCCCGGTAGGAAACTGGAATTTAACAGTTAACGCATCAGATTCCGAAGGTAAAGTATTATACAGCGGAGAAACTGAAACAGCAATAGTAGAAGATGAAACTATCGATGTTTACATAACACTTGTTCCGGTGGGAAGCGGTAAAGGCAGAATAAATATATATGTCGATTGGGGAAACAAGTGGAGCGACTTTCACGGAAATCCGATATATACTTATAATGACAGTCCTGATTTTCCACTGGCAATAACCCAACCAAAAGTATTATACGATAATGGTATCTATAAAATGTGGTATTTAAACTTATATAATTCTGCAAAATCAAATATATGGTATGCAGAGTCAAATGACGGAATAAACTGGCACAGTGTTCAAAATGAACCGGTTCTTGTACCCGGTGATTCCGGCAGCTGGGATGATTATTCTGTAGCTCCGGGGTTTGTCTTTAAAGAGGGTAATTTATTTAAAATGTATTACAACGGTTTTCATGATCAATATGATAAATGGAATATTGGCCTTGCTGTTTCATCAGATGGAAAAAACTGGGAAAAAAATAGTGAACCTGTTTTAATTGCCAGTGATGAAGAATATCAAATTGGTGTTTCGTCAGTTGTAAAGGTTAACCAGATCTATTTTATGTATTATACTGTGCGTCATACACCTTACTATAATATCTGTCTTGCTAATTCGTCGGATGGAATACATTGGAGCAAATATGAAAATAATCCTATTCTTAATGTAACAAAAGATTGGGAAGGAACAGGAATCTATAACCCTTCTGTTATATATGATGAAGGTAAATTTCAAATGGTATATATGAATTATGATGCTAATTCATTTGGATTTGCCGTTTCCAGCGATGGAAAGAATTGGACGAAAAATAATAATCCAATATTTACCCTGGATGATACATATAATAATTGGGCAAATAGAATTGCTTACCCGAATTTTGTAAACTTCGATTCAGAACTGAGGATATACTATACCGGTTATGAAAATTACTCTGATGGTACAATAGCTCTTGCTAGAAAATTTAAATAATTATAAAACAAAATTATGTTCTCATTAAGAAATTAATATTTATAAAGCTGCTGTTGTTTATAATATTTTTTATCGGCAGTTCAAATCCGGAGTAAAGCAATAGAATTTTTAACTATTAGAATATTTTAAAAAAGTTTTAAAACATAACATTTGAAGTAATACAAAGTGTAAGGGTGGGAATGAAAAAAATATTTTTTTTGATTATATCAATATTGATCTTTAATAGTTGTTCCAACGAAAATCTTGTTGGTATTAATACTATTAGTTCATCAAATGGTGCATTAACACTAAAAATTCAAAAAACAAATATCCCTGTAGAAGTATTTCAAATTATAGCTGAATTATCCAGGGAGAACCATGATACTTTGAGAACAGATGTTTATGTGTCAAGTGATTCATTAAGTGAATTATCTTTTACAAAAGTGCTAGTCGGTAAATGGCAGTTAAAAGTGATGGCTAAAAATTCAGATGGAAATATTATTTACAGCGGAGAAACTGATGTTAATATTATTGAAGATGAAACTGTAGATGTATATTTAACCTTAACACCTGTCAGAAGTGGAAAAGGAAATATTAATATTTTTATTAATTGGGATGATTTGTCCTGGATTGATTATAAAAATAATCCGGTCTTGTTAAATTCAGGTTCAGCTTACGGTTCCTATGGATTCGGAAATCCGAAAGTTATTTTAGAGAATGGAATTTACAAAATGTGGTATAAAAATTTGGAAAGTAATGGAATTTCAACTGTTAGCTATGCTGAATCGAATGATGGAATTAACTGGGAAAAGATAGGGGACGGACCCGTTCTTGGCTTAGGAAAGCCCGGGAACTGGGATGCAGGAGCGATTACCACAGGTCCAGTGATTAAAGAAAATGGAATTTATAAAATCTATTATAGTGCTGCTGCTGAAGCACATCAACCATGGCAAATTGGTTTGGCAACTTCAACAGATGGAATTCATTGGGATAAATATCCTGATCCCGTTTTATATCCTGGCAGCAGCGGATGGGATTATAGCATAGGCGGCAGTTCTCTGGTAAAAATAGATTCTATCTACTACCTGTATTATCATGGCTGGGAACCGACTTCAAATTATAGGGAAGGATTGGCAACATCAACTGACGGTATACATTGGACAAAATTTAACGGGAATCCAATTTTAACTGCAACAGAGAACTGGGAAGGTACAGGTGCATATTATTCCTCAATTATTTACGAAAACGGATTATTTAAAATGGTTTATATGAATTATCTGGATAATAATATGGGATTTGGGAAAGCAACATCAATTGATGGTATACATTGGACAAAAGATTCTGATAATCCTTATTTTACTGGTTCAAACACATCCAATAATTGGACATCAAGGCCGATATATCCTTGTTTAATAAATACAGGAAATAATTACAGACTATATTATAACAGCAGTTATATAACCGGCAGTACAGCAATAGGATTTTTAACTACCAATAAATTTTAATTAATTTGATTTGAAATCACCTATAGATTTTAAAGGCGGAGAAATGAAAAAGGTATTCTTTTTAATATTATCATTAATGATTTTAAATAGTTGTTCCAACGAAACTCTTGTAGGTATAAATACTAATAGTTCTTCAAATGGTGCATTATCACTAAAAATTCAAAAAACAAGTGTCCCGGCAGAAGTATACCAAATCGTGGCTGAATTATCACGGGCGAATTATGATATTTTGAGGACCAGTGTTTATGTATCAAGTGATTCATCAAGTGAATTGTCTTTTACTGATGTTCCTATTGGAGAATGGCATTTAAAGGTTAATGCGCAAAATTCAAATGGAAAGGTTATTTACAGCGGAGAAGCAGATGTTACTGTAATTGAGGATCAAACTATAGATATTTATTTAACTTTAACTCCAGTCGGCAGCGGAAAGGGAAAAATTAATATATACATTAACTGGAATAATCAAAGTATGGTATGGACAGATTATTCCAATAATCCGGTTTTTACAATTAATGACAGCCCAGCCTCATCAATTTATGTTAGTACTTCAAAGATATTTTATGAAGAGGGTGTTTTCAATATGTGGTATCTTAGCACTTATGCTGCAGGAAGAGGGAATGTATGGTATACAAAATCTGATGATGGATTAAATTGGCAGAGTGTGTCTTACCAGCCGGTGTTTGCTGGTAGAAACATTCCCGCCTGGGACGATTATACAGTTGGACCCGGTGCAATTTTAAAAGAAAATAATCAATATAAGATGTATTATAATGGCTGGAATAATCAATACGGGAAGTGGCAAATAGGTTTTGCTGTCTCAAATGACGGCATTAACTGGGAACGGTATGATAATCCTGTACTTTATGCCGATAGTTCCCATGAATTTAAAATTGGAGTATCTTCCGTCTTAAAGATTGATGGAGTTTATTTTATGTATTATACTTCTAATGATATTGAAAATTACGACAAAATGAGAATAAATCTGGCAACTTCCAGCGATGGAATTGACTGGAAAAAGTTTACAAATAATCCCATCTTAAGTCCAACTGAAAACTGGGAAGGGATAGGAGTTAATTTCCCTGCAGTTATTTATGATAACGGCAGGTTTGTTATGATTTATAACAATTCCGAAAGAACTAAATTCGGAAAAGCTTTCTCACAGGATGGTTATAACTGGACTAAATCTCCCCAATATACATTTGGTATTGAGAATACGTATAATCACTATACACATATTAATTATCCATTCTTTATAAAAATTGGGAATGAATATAGAATTTATTATTCCGGTACAACCCAGGATGTAATACTAAATATAAATTTCGCTTATACGTTTAAACTAGAATAGAGTTTGTTATTCAGGTAATAGAAAAGATAATCAATTTCTTTTGGGTATTGTCTTTGGACAATGAGAATATAGTGCAATTAAAATTTCATTTTATTATTCATTATTTTTAGTCTGATTTTTGTATCTTGTAGTTATATTCTCTGTTTAATTATTCTGAAAAGTAATGAGATACGAAGAAAGAGTTCCTGATGAACTTGTAATTGATAATCATTATATAGGCCGCCCTGCCGATTTTAATGATCGGATAATTCAAAAACGTATCAACCTTGTTAGAAAAATTCCAAATTTTGTTAGTAAAGAATTAGACTTAGTGGAAATTGGATGCGGCAACGGTGCATCTATGCTTTTATTAGCTGACGGCATGAAAAGTTGTTTGGGAGTTGAGCTATTTGAAGGGAATAAGGAAGAATTTGAGACTTTAAAAAAGAAACTTGGTATAAGCAATTGTGAATTTAAAATCTTTAATATTGAAAAAGATAAATTAAATAGAAAATTTGACAGATTAATAAGTTTTGAGGTGATTGAACACTTAAAAGATGAAAACAGTGTTAAGGCTTATTATGATCTCTTAAAAGATAGCGGTTTAGCAGCCATAACTGTACCGAATAAATGGTGGATATTTGAGACACATGGTGCCAGTTTACCTATATTACCCTGGAACAGGGTACCTTTCTTTTCCTGGCTTCCGCGATTTATACATGAAAAATTTGCCAATGCAAGAATCTATACTAAAAAAAGAATAATAAAATTATTGGAAAGTGCAGGTTTTAAAATTAAAAGTGCAGAATATATAACTGCCCCGCTTGATGTATTAAAAGAAGGCAAATTGAAATCATTTCTGTTAGAATATATTTTTAAAGGAAATACTACAAAAATTCCTTTATTATCTACTTCAATTTTTATAGTGGCAGAAAAATAAGAGTATGAATTTATTCTGCTGCTTTATCCAGGATCTTGCTTAGTTCCCCTGCTATATTTCTTCGGGCATATTTCTTAATTAACGGAATATCAGTTTTAAATTTTTTGTATCCGTTTTTTGTAAGATCAAAAAATTCTTTTGCATTTTCTTGATAATTAAAAATCATTCCGGCATTGGCATTCTCTAAAATAATTTTTACCTCCTGGTTATCATTGCCGAAGGCTAGTATCGGTTTTCCGGTTCTTAAATATTCAAACAGTTTCCCCGGTACATGTCTTTTCTCATTAACCATCATTAGTAGAACATCACTTTTAAGCAGTTCAATTAACATTTGTTTGTATGGTAAAAATCCAATGTATTCGGTATTTCCGCTTAAACTTAAATTGTTGATTATCTCATTTGTTTTAGGACTGACGGTTCCTATAAATTTAATCTTTATTTTTCTTCCCTTGTTTATCTCGGTCTTAATATATTCAAAAAACGAAACGGGATTATTATAATCGTACATATTCCCGGCGTGAGCTATTATTTCTTCGTCTGGTTTTGAATTATTAACTTCATTTTCAATTTCACCAAAGTCCTCTTCATTATAGCCCCAGTACAGAACATTTGTTTTATCTTTTATTTGCGGATATTTTTTTATATAATCATTTTTCATGGTTTCTGTAACAAAAACTATTTCTTTTGCTTTTTTAATAACATTACCTTCGAGATATTTATCAAATGCCTGTGTAAGTTTTGTCCTTTGATAATCCTGGTAATATACAATATCAGCCCATGGATCAATAAAAACAGGAAGGTGCGGAATATTAAATAGTGAACTTAATCTTCTTCCCAGAAGATGTGCTGTATGCGGAGGTCCATTGCTTATAATTGCATCAATTTTATTTTTAGATAAAAATTTTTTCCCCTCTATTACTCCCGGTAAATACCATCCGACTCTTGCATCGGGAACAAATAAGTTCATCCTGATCCAAAGAGACAGCATGTGGTTAAATGATTTCTTTGATTGTGACATACTTTCAGATGCTATTAAAGGTTCATCCTTCTTTTTTCCAAGAAATTTCCTGTAAACATTAAAAGGCTCTATAGTTCCGGTTTTTATTATTTTAAGATCAGGTGATATTTCTTTGAGAAGAGTTTCGTCTTTTTGATAAAAAGTATCTTCATTAACTGTTAGAACAGATGGTTCCCAGCCATTTTCGGGTAAATATTTAATCATCTCTAGCGGCCAGTGAAGCGATGCTTTTCCCGACGGAGGCCAGAAATAAGTTATAAATAAGACTTTCTTCATACACTTTTGTTTTATAATACAGACCTAAAAAATAACAAATAAAAACATTAGTTATTTAAGCTGGATGATTACAAAGCGATTAATCT
>CAVQBP010000016.1:0-289916 GCA_963710745.1 uncultured Bacteroidota bacterium
AGGTTATCCGATGGAAACCTTTAGTAGTTTCTGCGGATAGTACTGAAATGGATTGGCTTGAAGAATCGGTAGAACTTTTAAATCATGAGAAAGTAAATTTCTTGGTGTGCTGTTGAACAAATTCAATTATAAGAGCGGTTACCATGCATATTATAAATACTATGGTCATTATTCAAAACAGGAACTATTGAATAAAAAATTGAGATTAAAGAGAAGAGTTAAAAAAATCATTTGATTTTAAAAGGGAGAAATTTTTCTCCCTTTTTTATTTTTAAATTTTGCAGATAAATATATTTAATTTTTAAAAAATCTATTGGACATAATTAATTATATTTGATATGAATAAAAATTTCTTTTTCGTAATTTAATTTTAAGATTATTATCTCATTTTGGGAAACAATAAAAAATCAATAGTTTGAAAATAAAAAAATTTTATATATTTCATATAAGGCATATATTTTGAATTTCAATTGTAAAGAATGAGTATATACGGATAATTTTAGATGAAGAAAATACCAAAATATAAATTTTATTTTGTAATATTTGATTTTTTAATTTTAGCTCTTACATTTCAAACCGACGGCAATTTTTGTATGGAAAACAAATAATCTCAGCTTCGAATATTTTTTCAAACCTTTCTTTGATATATTTCTTTTATATACAGTAGTTTCAATAATATTTGTTTTTGTATTTCAATATAACGGACTTTATAAAATAAACATCATTTTAAATAAAGCTTCTCATTTAACCGCTGTAATAAAATCATTATTCTTTGGAATACTCACAATTATAGTTTTGTCATTTACTTTCAAATATTTCGAAGTTCTTATATTCAAGGTTGACATTATTTACATTTGCAATAATTTATTTATCATACTTATTTTTAATCAGGGTTGAACTCCTGAGGAATATATTTCTAAAGCTCAGAAACAAACAATTTAAAAGGAACTTTATAATAATAGGAGCCGGCAAATCAGGAAAACTGCTTGCTACAAAAATTATACTTGAAGATTCGATGGGAATAAATATTATCGGCTTTATTGATGATAATAAACCTGTAGGGAAAGAAATTGTTGCAGATAAAAAAGTATTGGGGAATATCAATCAAATTCAGGAAGTTATTAAGCAGAATAAAGTTGACGAAATTCTTGTTGTAATGGATAACGTAAGCTATGAACGTCTTCTTGAAGTTATAGATATATGCAAGAAACTTGAAGTAAATGTAAGATTAACATCAGAACTTTTTGATATAGTAACAAAAAAAGTTTCAACCGAAAAATATGCTGATTTCCCTGTGGTTGATGTTTCTTCACGCATTAACAGAAGATTCAATTTAGTATTTAAAAGGGGTTTCGATATACTAGCCTCAGTAGTAGGATTAATATTACTTTCACCGATTTTCCTGACAATAGCCGTACTGGTAAAATTATCATCACCGGGACCAATCTTCTTTTACCAGGAAAGAATAGGGCGTAACGGGAGGGCATTCAAATTTTATAAGTTCAGATCCATGCTGGTTAATAACGGTGAAGATGAAGAACGGAAGAATATGATGCTGGAATTCATTAAAAATGACAATATGGAAAATGGTACAAAAATAATTAATGAAAACAGGGTTACGGAAATCGGAAAAATTATAAGGAAAACATCCCTTGATGAATTACCGCAGCTGTTTAATGTAATTAAGGGTGATATGAGCCTGGTCGGCCCGCGTCCCTGTTTACCTTATGAATTTGAAAGTTATGCCGGCTGGCAAAAAAGGAGAGTAAATGTTTTGCCGGGATGTACCGGTGTATGGCAGGTTACAGGCAGAAGCTCGGTATCATTTAAGGATTCAATTGTCCTCGATTTATACTACATAAACAATATGTCACCATGGCTTGATCTTCAGATCTTGCTTAAAACCATACCTGTTATGTTATTTGCCCGGGGGGGTAAATAATTTTATGATTTGCACGATAATAATATGAATACCTGGGAGATAAAATGAAAGTTGGAATTATAGGACTCGGATATTGGGGACCAAATTTAGTGAGAAATTTTCTCGCACATAGCCAGATAGAAAGTGTTATTGCCTGTGATAAAAGGGAGGACAGGTTAAAATTTATTAAAAGTAAATTTCCCAGCGTAAGACTTACCGAAAATTATAGTGATCTAATCGATAGTGATTTAGACATAATTGCTATTGCTACACCTGTTGATACCCATTTTAATTTAGCTAAAAGAGCTTTGGAAGCCGGAAAACATATCTGGGTAGAAAAACCGTTTACATCGAGTTCGGCCCAGGGTGAAGAACTTATCGAGACAGCTGAAAGTAAAAAGTTAAAAATATTTGTTGATCATACTTTTATTTACACAGGTGCAGTTAGAAAAATGAAAGAACTGGTTGATAGTAATGAACTAGGAAGTATTCTCCATTTCGATTCGGTAAGGATAAACCTTGGATTATTCCAGAGAGATATAAATGTTATCTGGGATCTTGCTCCTCATGATCTTTCAATTATGAATTATGTTCTAAGCGAGCATAAAGTTTCGGCTGTATCTGCTCATGGAATTGCAAATTATAACGGAAAAGAAAATATTGCACATATATCTGTTTATTTTGAAGATAACTGTTTTGCTCACTTTCATGTTAACTGGACTTCCCCTGTAAAAATCAGAAAAATGATTGTAGGCGGTGATAAGAAAATGCTGGTGTTCGATGATATGGAAAACTTTGAAAAGATAAAAGTATATGATGCAGGTATTGAAATGAAGTCGACTGCCAGTATACATGAAGCTTTAGTGCAGTACCGGATTGGTGATATGTATTCTCCTAAAATAACCCAAACAGAAGCTCTTGCCGCTGGTGTAGATGAATTCATAACCTCAATTAAAAAAGACAAGCAGCCGTTAACAAGCGGATATGAAGGACTGGATGTTGTTAGAATTTTAGAAGCAACTGATATGTCAATCAAGAACAGAGGAGAGCTTATCGATTTGAAATCAAAAATTTTACTGTAAAAAAATTATGGAAAAGAAAAATATTAATAATGTAAAACTCGGGCAGAATGTAAAAATTTTTGATTTTGTAAATCTTTACGGCTGTTCGATAGATGATAATACAAAGGTAGGGACTTTCGTAGAAATTCAGAAAAATGCTTCTGTTGGAAAAAACTGTAAAATTTCTTCACATACATTTATTTGTGAAGGGGTTCATATTGAAGATAATGTTTTCATAGGTCATAATGTAACCTTTATTAATGATAAGCTTCCCAGGTCAGTTAATTTTGATGGTGAGATGCAGAATGAAACTGACTGGAAGGTAGTTGAAACTTTTATAAAAAAGGGCGCCTCGGTTGGTTCATCTGCTACAATATTGTGCGGGATAACAGTCGGAGAAAATTCTATTGTTGGTGCAGGTGCTGTTGTTACTAAGGATGTGCCGGCTAATACGGTGGTTGCCGGAGTTCCTGCCAGAATAATAAAAAAGTTAGAGACCGCGTAAAGGTTTGTCAATCAAAGTCAGATGTTGTCATTTATAGTCATTTCTCCGTCAGCACTACCTCATTAGCTGCAATTTAAGCTCCCATCTTTGGGAAAGAAAAACTTGTAATTTATTTAAAGCAAAAATTCCTGCTAGTGACACCTTTATAAATTTTATATTGTGCAAGTAATCTAGCGGGAGATTCTTCACTCCACTTCGTTCCGTTCAGAATGACAAATTAGAGTGTGTCATTAATTTAATTATTAAAGGCAAAGCCTTTTTAAAGATCTCAGGATGAAGTTATTCATTCTGACTTCTGACGCGTCTCTCAAATAGAAAAACAAATTTGAGAAATGGAAATAGTCATTAATAAAAAGAATGCGGGGCTGTCTAAGAAGTACGTTTGTCATTTCGACCGAAGGGAGAAATCTTACGTTTTGAAAAGATTTCTCGGTCGAGGACTCCCTCGAAATGACACTTTCTTACTTTTTGGACAACCCGATCATTGTAGTATCAAGATTAATGCATATAAATAATCCTCGTAGTACGTTTGTCATTTCGACCGAAGGGAGAAATCTTACGTTTTGAAAAGATTTCTCGGTCGAGGACTCCCTCGAAATGACACTTTCTTACTTTTTGGACAGCCCCATCATTGTAGTATCAAGATTAATGTACATAAATAATCCTCGTAGTACGTTTGTCATTTCGACCGAAGGGAGAAATCTTACGTTTTGAAAAGATTTCTCGGTCGAGGACTCCCTCGAAATGACACTTTCTTACTTTTTGGACAGCCCGATCATTGTAGTATCAAGATTAATGTACTATAAATAATCCTCGTAGAGGAATAACAAAAGGAGGTTCTATGAAGCCGGGAGTGTTTACACAATTGTACGTCCATTTAGTAATATCTCCCAAATACAGGGAAAGACTATTAGTAAAAGAAATAAGGAGTGAAGTTTTCAAATATATTAGCGGGATATTAACAAACAGAGGACATAAATCAATAATTATAAATGGAATGTAAGGTGTAGATAAGCCGAGAATAATAATAAATCCTCTACGAGGATTAGTTTAGTTAGAGATAACATTAGCTACAATAATAAATCCTCTACAAGGATTTATTTATAGAATTTATTTAAAATAGTTTCAAAAGAATTTTTGTATCAACACAAAATAAATAAACCAATTTAATCGAAATTGATAAAAACTTTGTCGGCCTTTGGCGGATTACCGCACTAATTGTCAAAACTCAGGAAAAACTTGTAATTTATTTAAAACAAAAATTCCTCATGATGGAATAATTCATCATGAGGAATTTGTTATAAAAATTTTAATTAGATAAGTAAAATTAAATTTTGCTTACTTTCAGACCATGTAAATGTTCTACTGAATTTGAATATTCAACAGATTCATCACTTTTTGCAGTTTTTAAAGCCCAGATTCCTATAGCTCCATTTAATAGCTAAAATCCCCAAAAAAACGATACCTAAAATTTCAAAAAAGCCCATTTTATTCTCCACAAATTTTATGATTACTTTGTTTATATTTTATCAATTAATGAGCCAGCAACAACGTTCATTTTTAGCAAAAATAAAGCTTTTTCATTTCTCACTATTGAGAAAGAGGAAAAATTTACATGTAAAGTTTCCAATTAAACCGGGGTAATTTTCCTGTTATTAAATATTTATTTTTGGTATAATATTGTTATTTTAATTCAAACAAGGTAATTTAGGAATCGATTTTTTCGGGGTGTAGCGCAGCCCGGTTAGCGCGCTTCGTTCGGGACGAAGAGGTCGAGAGTTCGAATCTCTCCACCCCGACTGGAAACGCTTGAATTTGCACTGTTTTCGCAGTTTCCAGTTTTCTCAGAACCTCAAGTGTGCCGCGATTATGCCATGAAATTTGACACACTTTTGGCACACATTCATTATACCAATCAATTAAACCCAACAATCATAGATTAATATCAGAATAATTGTCTAGTAAAATATTCTGTCTGGATTTATTATACAGCCGAATTTTTCACTCCTAACTTGTCCAAATTAGTGCGACAAAAACACAGAGTTCCTTAAAACAACATTTCCTTCTCTGCTTTTATTTTTCTTAACGTAAGAATAGTACCAGCCGGCAAGGCAGGAAGAAACATACACCCAACATCATCTTTCAGACTACAGTGGGTAAACCCGGCTTCGTTCCGATAAATAGGAACTTTGCCGGGGCGACTTAAATATCCCGATATTATCGCGATAATATCGGGATAAAATTATACTTCACCTGCTATATTCTATCTTTACATATAAAGAAAAATAACTCATCCATGCCGTGTACCAGTGTAGAAGCCTTTCAGCAAAGGCAGGCTCCTTCAGGCAGATTTTTCTTTTTGCGTATTCGTTTTATTTTCAGTATCTCTTTAAGTATAATTTTTTAACAAATTACTTTTAATGTGCAGCACTTCGTTTATAATTATTTTGGGTGATTTATTTCTTTTGTTAAAAATTGAAGTTTTACTCCCTTTATCTCCAATAATTATTAATATTTTCTGTAAATTTTGAAACTAAGAAAAAATAAGTTCATACGGGAACTTGGGTATAAATGATAAGAGACAGAAATCAAAAAATATTAAAGTTTAGTATCAGCTCGGTTGGAAAGTATATAAATGCTTCCACGCTAAAAAACACGATTTATTTTAGCGGCGGGATAATTTTATTTATGGCTGGAGTGATCGTATACGGAATTATTATAAATTTGAGAGAAGTACCTCTTTCAGAGGCAATGAGATTGAAAGGATTTACAAAGCTCAATAATCCCAATATAGTAATTGATAGAAAAACTTATTCATTGAATCTTTATGAAGATACAGTTTTAATCAAATCATATAGAGCAAGCTTTGGCAAGAATATAAATACTCCCAAATCCCGTGCGAACGATGAAGCTACGCCAGTTGGTGATTATCAAATATGTTCAATTGATACAAGCAGTAAGTATCATAAATTTTTACGGCTGAACTATCCCAATATACATGATGCAACCGAGGGATTAAGGATGGGGTTGATTTCTCAAAAAACATTTGACACATTAAAATTTGAATTTTATCATGAAGGATGTCCCAGTAATAATACCGCCCTTGGCGGAAATATAGGAATACAGGGAATAGGTGAGTACAATTCTATTTTTAAGAATTTACCGTTTGTTTACAACTGGACAAACGGTTCTGTTGCAATCAGTAATGAAAGTATTGATGAGATTTATTCTGTAATAAAGAAAGGGACTAAAGTTGTTATCAAATAAGTCAGCTTATTTAATATTAGCAATAGTAATAACTCTGGTTATAGTTTCGTGCGGTGAAAAGAAACAACCTGTGAAAAATATTGAACCGTCGAAAGATTTTAATAATCAGGCAGCAGTAACTGATGAAGCCGAAAAAATATTGGGACCTGAGGTGAAATTTGCCTATAAAGGAAATTTCGACAAGGATTCAGTTATTGAAATAGCTGCAGGAACAGAAATCGAAAATAAAAAAGAATGGGGTATTCAATTTTATTTATTAAAGTTTGAACAAAATAAACTTGAAAAAACATTTCAAACCAATTTATTAAAGGGCTCGTTTAAAGAATCTTTGACCAAAAAAATTGAATTCCCTGCATTTGATTATGAATTAATGTATTATAATTCCCAGGATTATTTTCTCGGAAGCGGAGGAGGTGAAATTTTTTCCTATATCATCGACTTTAAAAATCAAAAGACTTTCTATGCACATCTTTTCCTGGAAAAAGAAAAAATCTCTCTTTTTTTATCCGACAATATTGATAATCCAGACATTAAAAATTTTTTTATTGCCAACTTTAAAAGGGATTATCCGAACCTTCAGATAGTTTCTAAAGATGTAAATATCGATATATAAAGAAACCATATCATCTGTGTAAGAAAGATTTAAATGATGATCAGAATTTCGATTACTTATATAATAATTTTAGTTATATCAGCAAATTGCTATCCGCAAACAAAAGAAAAGTATCAATTAAGATCTATAAATTTTGAGGGGAATAATGAATATTCTTCTTCAACTTTAAGTTCGGTTATTTATTCTGAAGAAAGCCCCGGATGGTTCTGGCAGTTTTTAAATTCATTTACAAGCTTCGGTAAGGGACCTGTTTATTTTGATTCATCGAACATACAGATCGATCTAAGCGCCTTACACGCTTACTATAATGCAAACGGTTATTTTGAAACAAGGATTTCATATAAATATAATATCGATTCTGCCGACAAGGATGTTGATTTAACCTATATATTAAAAGAGAATAAACGTTCGAAATTCGGCAATGATTCTGTGTCCGGAATTCAGAATATACCATCCGATGTGAAAGAAAATTTTAAAAAGAATTAGCATTTGACAAGTCGCAGTGGTACTCTCAATCTGTAGTTCAGCAGAATATTGATCAGGCAGTTAACACGCTTTTAAATTCGGGTTATATGCTGGCAAAATTTGATAGCACCATAATAATCAGGGATACAGTGAGTAACCTGGCAAACATGGATATTTATTTTACACCGGGGAAAAGATATCATATAGATTCCGTAATTGTAAATAAGTCCGGTGAAGGAGCTTCAGAGGTAAAAGACATGCTGCTCAGGGATATTACGGATATTCGCAAAGGAGACTATTACAGCCTTGAAAAGATCCGGCAAAGACAGATTAGATTATACAGAACTGGACTGTTTAATTCAGTTATTTTATCTACAAGTGAAAAAGACACATCAGGAAACGGGGTTCCATTACAGTTAAACGGAAGCATCGGGTTAATGAATGAACTATCACCTGAGATTATTTTAAATAATCAGAATAATTTTTTTAATGTAGGTTTAAGCACTTCATATATAAGAAAGAATTTTTTAGGTAATGCAAGGAAATTAACCATTAGCCCTTCATTTGCTGTCCAGAACATTACCAATGTTGATTTTGCTCAGATATTCAAGAAGTTCTCACTCCGTGATACAACTTTGTTAGGGTATCTTGATGCCAGGGTGACAATCGATCAGCCGTATCTTTTCAGCAAACCGATATTCGGAACATGGGAAAATTATGCACAGGTAAATAAGCAAAGTGATTATAACCTTACTATTTACGGTTCAAAGCTTACTTTTGAATTCGAATTACCTAAGTATACATTTATAAATTTTTTAAGCACATATTATAATATTGAAGTTACTAAAGAAAATGACCGTATATATCACATTCCCCCGTCAACAAAATTAATTTCTCTTATCGGTGCTGATTTCGGACGAACAACGGCTAATGATTTGCTTTTCCCGACACAGGGATATAATATTTCTATGCAAGCCGAACATGCAAATCTGTTACCATATATTTATTCTAAAATTGCAGGGAATAAATTCGATGATGTAATGTTTTATAAACTGGTATTAAGCAGTTCATTCTATTTTGCTCTTGATTTAAAAAGAAACAATATTTTTGCGGTAAAAGCAAAAATAGGTCAAATACGAACATACATGGGAGATTATTCCGGTATACCTCTTAACCAGACATTTTATGTCGGAGGAAGCAATTCGGTAAGAGGCTGGCGTGCGAACGAATTGCATCCCATGAATGCTCCTGAAGTTCAAAATTATCAGGGTGTAAATGTTAAGGGAGGTACATTTTTAATTGAAGGTTCATTCGAGTACCGTTACCGTTTTTTATCGAACTTTGGTGTCGTTTTGTTTTATGATTATGGTAATACATGGATAGGCTATAAACCATTCAGATATGATGAGCTGGCCCAGGCTATTGGACCGGGTTTCAGATACTATACACAAATCGCTCCTTTTAGGATTGACTTTGGGTTTAAATTTTATGATCCTATAGCTAAGAAATATATCTGGAATAATTGGAATAAGCATTTTTTCCAAAACCTTGAAGTTCATTTCGGAATTGGAGAAGCATTTTAGATTTTCCGGGTTATTTATCTTCTCATTTTTATTAAATAAATTACAGATAATCAAATTTTCATTTTTAATTTAGGTAGGAGGCTTTATGAACAGACACTGGTTATTTAAAACTGATCCTGCCGAGTATTCATTTTTAAGGCTGCTGGAGGATAAAGAATATACATGGAGTAATGTATCAAATATTATGGAAAAGAAGGGAATCAGAAACATTTCCAAAGGTGATACTATTGCTTTTTTCCATAGCGGTGATGAAAAGAAAATTATAGGCACTGCTGAAGCCGTTACCAATTCATATAAAAAAGATGAACCTAACAGCAGTAAAATTGTCATTGATATTAAACCGGTTAAACAATTAGAAAGACCGGTTGCCCTGTGGGAATTAAAGCTAAATCCCAAATTCAGGAATTTTGATTTACTGAATATTCCTGAATTGAATATCTTCTCCGTAAATGATGAACAGTGGGATGAAATTCTAATTATGTCTGAGGGGAAAGTTTAATTGTTTACCGGAAATGTTTAATTCATTTTTGGAAATAATTTGCAGACATTTGCAAGGGGAATGACGTCTAGTTTAAGCTTTATTTAAAATCGACGATTTTGCTTATATTTTTATCCTTTTTAATGCAGGATATAGGTGTAAATTTCAAACAGGAAAGTGTGTTGTTTAAGTTATAGTTAACTCTTTTCTTTGTTAAAAAGCTCAAAAATTACTATTTTTACTTTCTTTTTTAAGGTTTATTATGATCTGCAGCATGACCGGTTATGGAAAAGGGAAGGCTGAAAATAGCTCCTTTTCCGTCGAAGTTGAAATAAAAAGCATTAATAGCCGATATTTAGATATCTTTCTGAAACTGCCGTCTAATTTAATCAGTAAGGATATCGAACTTCGTGAATTAATAAAAAATAAAATAAGCAGGGGGAAGCTTTCGGTTTCAATTCAAGTTAAACAGAACAGGAATGATAATCTTTCAATAATTGATAAAGAAAAGCTGAACGATCTGGTAGTCCTGATAAAAAGTATTAAAAAAGCCGCAAAAATTGATGAGAAAATAAAAATATCTCATTTCCTGGATAATAAAGAGATGTTTCTCTCAGATAATTTTGATGTGCCGGAAGAAGAATTTAATGTTATCAGGGAGGCATTAAATGCAGCTTTAGCAGAATTAAAAAAAATGAAAAAGAATGAAGGCAGGGAATTAGCTAAGGATCTGCATAAAAGAATTGATAATATCGGAAGTAAGTTAAGTTTTATTGAAGGCGAAGCTGAAAAAAGCGTTAAAGTAAATTTTGACAAATTCAAAGAAAGAATGAAATTGTTAATTGAAGATACTGCATCATATAATGACAGGCTGGAATTGGAATTGGCTGTTATTGCCGAACGCGCTGATATTACCGAAGAATGTATAAGATTAAGAAGTCATTTAAAATTTTTCCTCGAAAGCATAGATAAAGATGAAGAGCCGGGCAGAAAATTAAATTTCCTTTGCCAGGAGATGAACAGGGAAACAAACACAATCTCTTCAAAAAGCATCTCTACAGATATTGTGCATAATACCGTTTTGATAAAGGAAGAGATAGAAAAAATAAGAGAACAAATACAAAATATTGAGTAGTACTTGAATAAGAGAGGAGCAATAATTGCAATATCTGCCCCGAGCGGTACAGGTAAAACATCGATTGTAAAAAGAATCATTAATGAAATTCCGGGACTGGTTTTTTCTGTTTCAGCTACAACCAGAAAAAAAAGGGAAAATGAAAAAAATGGAATTGATTATTTCTTCATATCTGAAGCAGAATTTGCAGAAAAAATAAAAAAAAATGAATTTGTTGAATGGGAAAAGGTTTATGATTATTACTACGGAACGTTTAAAAGTGTTATAGAAGAAAATATTAGTAAAGGTAAATCTGTTATTCTTGAGGTAGATGTAAAAGGAGCATTATCGATAAAAAAAATTTACCCGGAAGCTGATTTAATTTATGTGATTCCTCCGAGCCACGATGAACTGACCAGAAGGCTGAAAAACAGGAAAACAGAAAATGATACGGATCTGAGGAAGAGATTGGAGAGAGCGATTATGGAATTGAGTATTAAGGATAAATTTGATTATTTTGTGGTTAATAAAGATTTGGAAAAAGCAATTTCAGATACAAAAAGTTTAATAAATAATATATTAAATAAGGAGAATAATTAAATGGCTATAGAACCGGTTGATTTAAGAGTTATTGATGAACGTACTGCTAATGTTTATGAAGCAATTATAGTCTCTGCTAAAAAAGCCCGTAAAATCAATGACGAAAATAAAATAGAATATAATGCACTGTTGAGTACAATTCCTACTTCGGGAACTGAAGATGAAAATGAAGATATTGAAAACCCGGCTCAATTGAAAATTGCTCTTGAACTTGAGAAGAAAGAAAAGCCTCACGTGGAAGCTCTGGAACAATTGTTAGAAGGAAAAATAGATTACGAATATAGAAACAAAATTTAATTATAAAAATCTATTGCTGGCTAATATTAAAAAAATCATTTTGCTTTTTCAATAAAATATCAAATCCATAAATTACCCGATTAGCTTATATGCAAAATGACATCCTTTCAAAAAAAAAGATTATTGTCGGTGTTACCGGATGTATAGCAGCATATAAGTCTGCTTTATTGATAAGAAAATTAATAGAACGCGGCGCAGAGGTAAAAGTAGTAATGACCACCTCTGCGTGCGAATTTATTACTCCATTGACCCTGTCAACTCTTTCCCGGAACGAAGTAATAGTCAATATCTTTCCGCAATCACAAAAAGGGAGTACAAAACTTTCAACATGGCATATTGATTTAAGCCAGTGGGCAGATCTAATGATTATTGCACCGGCTACAGTAAATACAGTTGCAAAAATAGCTCACGGATTTGCAGATAATGCTTTAACTACCTTAGTCTCAGCTTTAAGATGTCCATTAGTAATTGCACCGGCTGCAGATGCAGATATGTACTTAAACCCGATAAATCTTCAAAATATAAAGAATCTTTCCGGATTTGGATATTCTTTTGTAGAGCCAGAAGAAGGTGAATTAGCAAGCGGTTTAAAAGGGAAGGGAAGATTGGCCGGTATTTCTAAAATAGTTGATATGGCCGAACTGGTTTTATCGGGATTAAAAAAAGATTTAATAGGTAAAAAAATTCTGGTAACAGCAGGACCAACATATGAAGATATTGATCCGGTACGTTTTATCGGCAACCGTTCTTCCGGAAAAATGGGTTATCAAATTGCAAAAGCTGCTTATTTAAGGGGAGCTGATGTTACATTGATTTCCGGACCTTCATCCCAGGTATCTTATCCTGAAATAAACCTGATAAATGTACGGACAGCAAATGAAATGAAATCGAAGGTCGAAAGGGAAATTAAAAAAAATGATATCCTGATTATGTCTGCTGCTGTTGCAGACTACAGACCTGAAAATGTATTTAATAAAAAAATAAAAAAACAAGAAAAGCCATCCGAAATTAATTTAGTTGAAAATGAAGATATCCTCGCATCATTAAAAAAAGAAAATAAAATTGTTGCCGGTTTTGCGCTTGAAACAGATAATGAAATGAAAAACGCAATGAGTAAGTTAAAAAATAAAAATCTTGATCTTATAGTTTTGAATTCATTAACAAGTAAAAACAGCGGTTTCGAGTTTGATACAAATAAAATAACAATCATTTATAAAAACGGGAAAAAGAAAGATTTTCCCCTTCAATCCAAATTCCAGGCTGCAAACAATATTTTGTCGGGAATTTTGAGTCTGTAAAAATTGTATATACCTTTCTTATGAATGCTTCTGCTAAAGAAAAATTAATTGAGCTTCTCAAAGATCAGAAAGAGATTTTCGGCAATGATTTATTTGAAGAGAAATATTCGCGGAGAACAAAAATAGAAGAACCAGTTATAAAGCAAAATTTTATTGAACCGGAAAGTCCAATGCCTAAGAAAAAAACAACTTCATCAAAAAACCAGGTTTATGATAAACAATTTCCATTCAGCGAATGCGAAGATCCTGCTAAACAGGCAATAGAGACATGGGAATCTTCCGAAACTTTAGAAGAGCTGCATAAGAATATCGGCAGCTGCACAAAATGTATTCTTCATGAAGGAAGAAATAAATTCGTTTTCGGAGTAGGAAATTCAAATGCAAAGGTTATGTGCATCGGGGAAGGTCCTGGTGCTGAAGAAGATAAGCAGGGCTATCCTTTCGTCGGAAGAGCAGGGAAGCTTTTAACAGATATACTAAAAGCAATTAATTTTTCCCGCGATGATGTATTCATCGGTAATGTGGTAAAATGCAGACCTCCCGGAAACAGAACACCTGTTCCCGGTGAAATGGATACCTGTTCGCCATATTTGTTAAAACAAATCGATTTAATAAAACCAGAGTTAATATTATGCCTTGGATTAACAGCTGCCCAGGGACTCCTGAATAAAAAAGAATCATTAACAAATATGAGAGGGAAGGTTTTTGATTTCAGAGGAGCTAAAGTTATGATTACCTATCACCCGGCCGCACTTCTCAGAAATCCTCAATGGAAAAAAGGCTGCTGGGAAGACGTTCAGAAATTCAGAAAATTATATGATGAATTAGTTTAATTGTTAAATTGCTTAAGTGCTATATTTTTAAACTGATATCGTTAATTTAATGTGGAAATAATCTAAAGTCTGGTAACTGAAGCTTAATAAAATCCGCACTCCAAAATATACATTCCGAAATACGTGACATATTTGTTTTGTTTTCTTTCTAAATCCTTTTAATTTCAATACTTAAAATTATTTCTTCTAATTAAAGGAGGAGCTAAGAGTGATAATAGGTATTCCCAGGGAAATTTTAGAAGGAGAAAACAGGGTTGCAGTAGTTCCGGATGTCGCATCAAAGCTGATAAAAGCGGGTTTTCAGGTAAATGTTCAAAAAGATGCAGGTTTAAGAGCTGGTTTTACGAATGATAAGTATGAATCTGCCGGAGCCAGATTAATTGATAATGTTGAAGAAATATTTAATTCTTCCGATGTAATTTTAAAAGTTCAACGGCCACAGATAAATCCCGAACTAAATAAAAATGAAATTGATTTAATAAAAAAGGGTACTCTTCTAATTACATTTTTATATCCTCTACATTATTATGATCTTGCCGGCCAATGTGCAAAAAAAGAGATAGATGTTATTTCAATGGATATGATTCCGCGAACAACACTTGCCCAAAAAATGGATGCGCTAAGTTCGCAGGCTAATATTTCGGGGTATAAAAGCGTTCTGATTACAGCAAATCTGCTTGGAAAAATATTCCCGTTGATGATGACTGCTGCAGGTACAATTTCACCGGCAAAAGTAGTGATAATGGGTGCCGGAGTTGCAGGATTGCAGGCCCTGGGAACTGCTAAAAGGCTGGGTGCAGTTGTTGAAGTCTCTGATATCCGTCCTGCAGTGAAAGAGGAAGTCCATAGTCTTGGCGGGAAATTTATTGAGGTAGAAACTGATGCTTCAATGGAGGATGAGAGAGGTTATGCTAAGGAAGCATCGGATGAATTTTTAAAAAAGCAGAAAGAATTAATATTTAAACATGTTACCGAAGCTGATATAGTAATTACCACAGCACTGGTTCCCGGTAAAAAAGCTCCTGTACTGGTAACTGAAGAAATGGTAAAGAATATGAGAGAAGGTTCTGTCATCCTTGATATGGCTGTTGAATTCGGTGGAAACTGTGAAGTAAGTGAAAAAGGAAAGACTATAAATAAATACGGTGTAACAATAGTTGGCGAACCTAACCTGCCAAGCCTTGTTCCTTATCATGCAAGTGAAATGTATTCGAAAAATATTTTTAATCTTATAACTTATTTAAATAAAGAAGGAAAAATTGAGCTGAACCTGGATGATGAAATTGTAAAAGGTTCACTTATAACATATAAGGGGGAAGTTATTAATGACAGAGTAAAAGAATTAATTAACACCGGGTAAAAGTAAATCATGCTTCAGGATTAAGAATAAGGAAGAAAGTTTAATAATATAAAACAATGAGGATGTAAATGGAAACATTAAGCTTTTTAATGCAAATATATGTATTTGTTTTAGCGATTTTTGTCGGTTTTGAATTAATTACAAAAGTACCGCCGACGCTGCATACACCTTTAATGTCCGGGTCCAACGCAATCTCAGGTATTACGATTGTTGGTGCACTATTAAGTGCGGGAATGAAAGAGTTTACTATAAGTACCATATTTGGGGTTATTGCAGTAATTTTTGCAATGATCAATGTTGTCGGCGGTTTTTTAGTAACTGATCGAATGCTCAAAATGTTTAAAAAGAAATGAGTTGAAAAATGAGAATTGTTATTGAAATTATTTACCTGATTTCATCAGTCTTTTTCATATTCGGAATAAAATATCTATCTTCTCCTAAGACAGCCCGAAAAGGAAATTTATATGCATCTATCGGGATGCTTATGGCGATAGTTATTACTCTTTTCGATAAGCAGGTTTTAACTTTTGAATGGATCATTGTCGGAGTTATAATCGGTTCTGCAGCCGGAGCAATCATGGCAATGAAAATTCCGATGACCGGCATGCCGCAAATGGTTGGAATGTTAAACGGATTCGGCGGCGGAGCTTCAACCCTGGTTGCTCTTGCTGAATATTATAAAATGAATCCCGCTATTCCGATTAATACAGGAATTGCCATTGTTCTTAGTTTGTTAATAGGCGGTGTTACATTTACAGGTTCAATGATTGCATTCGGGAAATTACAGGGAATTGTCAGCGGGAAAGTAATTAAATATCCGGGGCAGCATCCGTTAAATGCATTGTTATTATTACTTGTAATTACCGGGGGAATATTTGTAATAATACATCCTGGATTATCTACACTTACAATAGTCATTACAATTGCATCATTGATCCTTGGTGTATTGCTTGTATTGCCCATTGGCGGGGCAGATATGCCTGTTGCAATATCATTGCTGAACTCATATTCCGGTTTAGCGGGTGCCACTACAGGTTTTATACTGCAAAATAATGAGTTAATAATTGCAGGTGCATTAGTCGGAGCTTCAGGAATTATTCTTACCAATATAATGTGTAAAGGAATGAACAGGTCCTTGATGAACGTGTTATTAGGCGGATGGGCTTCGGCCGGTTCCGTGCCTGCCGAAAGCAGCGGAGGTGCTGCGCCAAAAGGAAATGTAAAATCTGTTGATGCTGAAGAGCTGGCTATGTTATTTGACTCGGCAAGTAATGTTATTATTGTTCCCGGTTATGGAATGGCTGTAGCGCAGGCCCAGCATGCAATCAGAGAATTAATGAATATCCTGGAAAAAAAGAGCATAAATGTCAGATTTGCAATTCACCCTGTTGCAGGCAGAATGCCCGGTCATATGAATGTCCTTCTGGCTGAAGCTAATGTCCCTTATGATAAGCTATATGCACTTGAAGATATAAATGATGATTTTGCCAATACTGATATAGCTTTAATAGTTGGTGCTAATGATGTAGTTAACCCGGCAGCCAGGCACGATCAAAGCAGCCCGATATACGGAATGCCGATTCTTAATGTAGATTACGCCAAAACAGTTGTCATAAACAAGCGTTCATTAAATCCTGGTTATGCCGGAATAGAAAACGAACTGTTTTACAATGATAATTCTTTAATGTACTTCGGAGATGCTAAAGACGCAATCACTAAATTAACAAACGAAATAAAAAATCTTTAACTTATCCTGAGAACATTTTGATTATTGAGAATAAATAAAAATTAAAAGTAAGTATAAAAAGAGGGGATATTCTCTTATTATTTTTTATTACTGAATTTATTTGATTTGCTTTATAATTACCCTTTAATATTATAATCAAACTGTTATATTTGTATTTAAATAAACATGGAAATTCTTCACTAAATATGAAAAATTTCGTTCTATTATTCTTTTTGCTATTCACATTTAATTTATTTGCACAACAGGATACATTGAGTTTTGATAATTTTTATTTAACATTTCAAAATAATGAACTTAATGTATTCGATAACAGCAGCGGAATAATTTACCGGAAAAAATTTATTAATCCCAGCCCTTATGCTTCAGATTTAAATGATGATAATTCGGATGAATATCTTGTATTGGATTCAACCGTTAATAAAGGTATGCCGTGGTTTACTCTTTATATCTATAATACAACAGATAAATTTTCATTTATAGATTCTATAGTTTCGGGAACAACTGAGCCCTATGAAACTACAAGCGGTGATCTGGGGGGGACAATAATAGTTTCAGGCAATACCGACTTTGAACAATTCAATAACGGGAATAATAATTATTTTATTCCTATAAACTGCTGGCGATACGAAGATTCTGCAATTTTTTTAGTTAATGATGAAGTATATAATGTTTTTATTAATGAGAATGAAAGTATAATAAATTATCTTGATGATTACTTTAATGATAATCCGAAAAACTGTACTGGAACAGATACCATAAAAGCCGCAATTGCTGCTGCTTATGTGAATTATATTAATGCCGGAGAAAAATCCGTTGCCTCCCAGTTCCTTAAGAACTATTATTTATGCGATGATTTACCAAAATTCAAGCAGAAATTAAACGAACTAATAAAAGGCGATGAATGAAAATCGATTGGAAAGAATATGAAGGACAAACACTTCATATCACCCTTTATGAAAATTACGGACTCGCAATGGATACTGTTTCCGATAACCCTTTATATGAAATAGTTTTTAAAACGGGAAAGCTGGTAAATGCTTATGATGACGGATTATTATTAGAAACGGAAAGAGAAAAACAACCGGTTAAAATTTTTGTGCCATATCAATATATTAAATGTATTGAAATTTTTAATGTATAAACGGGGAGCCCAGTGCGTCGTATAAAACTTCTTTTTTTATTACTTATTATAATTTTTACAACTACATTCTCGCAGAAGATTGAAATTAAAAGCTTAAAGGTTTTTACTGATAAAGAAACAGAAATCCCTGTAGTCTTTTTAGACGGCAGATTAAACATACAATTCGATATTAAATCGGATTATGAGCCTAACCTTGTTATAGTTTTTCGATTCTGCGATAAGAGCTGGAAACCTTATCAGAATATATTTTTATTGAATTACGGGAAAAATATTGAATATAACCTGAATTTTGACCGCTTGCCTGTTACTGTTATGGATGCACGTTATCATTACGAAGGATCTGTTCCAAACAGCAATAATTATGTCAATTTCCCGTTTTCAGGGAAATGGATGTTTTATATAACTGATTCTCAGGATACATCAAAAATATATGCATCAGGAAGATTTTATGCGGTAGAGCCCGATGTTAAGCTGAATGTAACAAAGAAAAACGAAGTCCTGGAGGATAAAGTATATTCGCCTCCTGTACTGGGTAAAATCTTCAACATAACTGCTAATTTCTATCTGCCTGCGGAATATTATCCTGCTTATGTTGATCATGTGGAAATAGTTGAAAACGAGAAAACATATTACCCTTTTATAGTAGACAGGAATTTCAATACCAATACAAGACAGTATTACTGGGATGGGAACAGAAATTTTTCTTTTACGGCGAGAGACATTCATCCGGGAAATGAATACCGGCAAACAGATTTGAGAAATTATAATGTTTATAATCATAAAGATGTTCCGGCACATTTCGACGGAATGGATTATTCCAGATTCTATAAAGAAGGGAGCAGAGATCTTAACGGAGGATCATTGTATCTAAACTACAGAAATGAATACGCTGATTATTTAAATGTAACTTTTAAAATCCGGCCTCCGGATAATAATTTTCAGAGTATATTTTTAGTCGGCGCATTTAATCATTGGCAGATTTTACCCGGATACCAGATGAACAACATTGGCGGGGTTTATACTAAAACAATCTCACTTAAAAGAGGGATATATGATTACCAGTATGTTGCTGCTGATATTATTGGAGACAAGATAGAAAATCCTGACTGGCTTGTGCTTGAGGGTAACTTTTGGGAAACTTCAAATGTTTATTATATATTTTTATATTATAATGATCAAAATTATGGCGGATATGACAGAATTATCGGCTATCAAAAAATTATTACTAAATAGACCTAAGGTAAACAGGACTTTTGGAATAATGGGAAATTGGAATACCGGTATCATTAAAAACAAATGATTAAAATTTAATATGGATAATTTGAAAGTAGGTGTTGTCGGAACAGGTCATTTGGGTAAGCTTCATGTTAAGATGTTAAAACATCTTAAAAATTGTGAACTAGTCGGCGTATACGATAAAAATTTTATCCAGTCCAAAGCAGCTGCATCTGAATATGGTGTAACCGAATTTGAAGATCTGAATATTCTTTTTAATAAAGTTGATGCCGTATCGATTGCTGCTACAACTAGTTCTCATTATGAGCTGGTGAAAAAAGCTCTGGAAATGGGGAAACATGTATTTGTTGAAAAACCGATTACTGCAACCATACGCGAAGCAGAAGAATTGGTGAGAATTTCAAATGAAAATAAATTAAATCTTCAGGTAGGCCATATTGAAAGGTTTAATCCTGCCCTTGTTTCACTTGAAAAATATATTATCAAACCTATGTTTATTCAAACAGACAGGCTGGCTCAGTTTAATCCTAGAGGAACTGATGTTGCAGTCGTTTTAGATTTAATGATACATGATATAGATGTTATACTGAGCCTGATAAAGAGCGAGGTGAATCATATAGAAGCAAGCGGAGTTGCAGTTGTATCCAATAATATAGATATAGCTAATGCCAGGATTCAGTTTGAGAACGGTGCCGTTGCTAATGTAACATCGAGCAGAATTTCTCAGAAAAAAATGAGGAAAATGAGGATTTTCCAGAAAGATAATTATATTGCTCTGGACTTTATTACCGGTGTTTCCGAGTTATACAGGCTTCTCCCTGTTGAACAAAATGTCGAAGACTCATCCATATCTTTCGGTGAAATAGGCATAGGAGATAAAAAGAAGCGGCTTATTTATGAACAGCCTGAAGTAAAAGAAATTAATGCACTGTCATATGAGCTTCAGCTGTTTGTTAATTCAGTCTTACAAAATGAAAGGCCGGTTGTTTCAGGTGAAGATGGATTAAAAGCACTTAAAGTCGCACAAATGATTATTGGAAAAATTGAAGAGCAGAAAATTAATTAATTGTTTTGATAGCTTTATTACTATTTTGTTACCTGATTAAAATTCAGGTTAGATTCTTAGCTAATAGATATTAGAAAAAATCTCTCAAATATTTCCATTATAGAGATGCATTAATTTAACTCTATCCAAGGGGCTGTCTAAAAAGTAAGAAAGTGTCTTTTCGAGGGAGTCTTCGACCGAGAAATCTTTTCAAAACGTAAGATTTCTCCCTTCGGTCGAAATGACAAACGTGCTTTTTGGACAACCCGCTTATTGATAGCAGTGACTGAAAACTATTTATGTTGTCAGGGAATATGTCAAACCAAAAAAAATGCAATAAAGTATAAATTATTGTCTAACTTAACATTATTCTTTGTATTAAAGATGTGTATAAGTTGCAGAATTACACGAGTTTTTTTGACAAAAAGTCCTTCTCTTCTCAAGAGAAGGATTTAGGATGAGTTTCAATATTGAATAAAAAAATAAAATAAGTTTGATTAGATTCTTATTAGACTTAATTTCCGGATATTGTATTAAATTTATTATTCCAATTACCAAAATAACTTCAATAAATTGAAAAAAATAATATTATTATCAGTATTAATAGCATTATCTAATATAAGCTGCAGTGTATACCAGACGATAGTTAATATTTCAAGACTGCAATTTAAACTGGGAGCAGTAAATAATTTTACACTTAACGGCGTATCTTTAAGCGGAAAAACAAAAATACAGGATTTCTCTGCAACCGATATACTGAAAATATCTGCGGCTGTAGCGCGCGGAAGCCTTCCTGTATCATTTGTCTTAAATGTTGATGCAAAAAATCCTAATGACGGGACAGGAGGATACAAAAGTACAAATGCAACAATTAAGGATTTTCCCTGGAGATTACTGGTTGATGATAAAGAAACTATATCGGGAGATTTGGCTTCACCGGTAACAGTGCCGGGAACAGGTCAGCTTGTAACAATTCCGCTCCGGATGAATTTTGATTTGGCTTCTTTCTTTAAGGATAAAAACTATGAATCTTTAATAAATCTGGCATTGAATATCGGCGGCAATAATAAAACAAGTTCAGGGTCATCAAATCTTGCATTATACGCCAAGCCTGTAGTAACATCAGTTATCGGTGATATTTCTTATCCGCAGGAAATAAAAATTATAGGTGCAGAGTTTACAAAATAGGTCGAATTATTTTGCCGGAAGAATAATATTCTTAATAAAAATAGCTATTTTTTAGCTCTGTATTTTCAAGAGGATCTAATCCTCTTTTTTGTAACAATAAAAAATTTATTTCGTCTAATTAAAGAAGAACAATATGTCAAAAAAAGAAAAATTTGCCTTGGGAGTTGATCTGGGAGGTACAAATATAAAGCTTGGAATTGTCTCTCAAAGCGGCAAAATTGTTAAGCAGACTTCTATAAAAACATATGCTGAAAAAGGACCTGATTTTGTAATTTCACAAATGAAAAAAGGAATAAAAGACTTACAATCAAAAAGCAAAAATAAAATTTCCGGTATCGGGATAGGGGTGCCGGGAGTAGTAACTGTTGAAAAAGGCATTGTAGAAAATCCTCCTAATATTCCGGGTTGGGGAAAAATAAAATTAGGTGAAATAATTTCAAAAGAATTTAAGATAGAAGTTCATGTTGAGAACGATGCAAATGCAGCGGCAGTCGGAGAAATGATTTTTGGAAACGGTAAAAATTTACATTCATTTATTATGGTTACACTCGGTACAGGTGTGGGCGGCGGAATAATTATGAATAAGAAACTTTTCAGGGGGGAATTTGGAGCTGCAGGAGAAGTAGGACATGTTACAATTGAATACGGCGGAAGAAGATGTAAATGCGGTTCTTACGGCTGTGTCGAAACCTTCCTGGGAAATTCATATTTGGTAAACAGGGTGAGAAAATCTTTGCCGAAACACCCTGATTCATTAATATGGAAAATAATTAAAAATGATCTGGATCAGCTTTCTCCTTTGGTTATTCAGCAGGCTATGGAGAAGGGGGATGAATATGCTGTTTCTATTGTTAATGATATGGGTTTGTATCTAGGTTCTGCTTTGGCTTCTGTGAGCAACCTTCTTGATATAAGCACATTCATAATTGGCGGCGGAGTGGCCGGTTTTGGCAAACCTTTGTTTAATGCTGCAGGAAAAACGATAAAAGGACGGGTACTTACTCCTTTAAGAAAAAGAGTCAAGGTTCTTCCTGCAAAATTAAAAAATAATGCAGGAATAAAAGGTGCATCTGCATTAGTTTTTTATAAATCCGGGAATATTTAATATCAGCCTGGTTGGAAAATTTAAACTTATGAATAGTATCAACTGTCTTTATCAATTAATTTTATGAAATTTTAAATTATTTTTGACGGATTGTATTCTTGCACTTATATGAAATTTTTTTTGCTATTAGTTTTTATCATTCCGGGACTATCCCACTTATCTGCCCAACAAAAAGATTCTCTTTTCAGCAATCCGTTTTCTTCAAAAGATACCTTAAGAACAATAAGTAAAAATGATTCATTACTCCGTGTAAACGGGGAACGGGATTCAACATCCGATTTAGCTCCAGCAGATACTTCAAAAAAAAAGACTTATGATGTAGATTCAGTAATTTATTCCTCCTCATCGGATTCACTTATTTTTTATGTCAACAAAAAGAAAATGGATATATACGGGAATGGTGAGGTTAAATATAAACAGACCGATTTAAAAAGTGCGCAAATTTTTGTTGATTTTAGCACTAACAATATTGAAGCGTTTGGTATCAAGTCCGATTCAACTCCTAGTAAATTGTCAGGAACTCCTGTGTTAAACGAGGGAGGAGAAGAATATACAGGCAAAAGGATGACATATAATTTCAAAACATTAAGAGGTTTTATTTCTTCTGCAGGAACAAAAACCGGGGGAGCAATTTATACAGGGGCAAAAATAAAAAAAATCGATAAGAATGATTATTTTATTAAGGACGGTATTTACACAACTTGTGATGCTGATACGCCTCATTATTACTTCTATGCCAGTGAAATGAAAGTTGTTCAAAAAAAGGAGATTGTTGCCAGATGGATCTGGCTGTATTTCGGAGGAGTTCCTTTTCCTCTGCCTATACCGTTTGCCGTATTTCCTATTGAATCAGGGAGGCGTTCAGGAATAATTCCGCCGGTATTTGGTCAAAGTGCGTCTCAGGGTAATTATTTCTCTAACTTTGGGTATTTCTGGGCAATAAATGATTACATGGATGTTAACCTGCAGGGGAGCTATTGGACAAGGGGAAGCTTTGAGCTAAGGAGCAGATTCCGGTATAACAAACGATATGATTATTTTGGAAACTTATCGGGTGGATACCGTCTTTCACGGTTTGGCGACATCGGGGATAATGATTATTCAAAACAAATAAATTGGAATGTTCAATGGTCACATAGTCAAAATATTGATCCGTCTTTAAAATTAAATGCCAATTTACAATTTACTTCGGGTAATTATTTTAAAACAACCAGTACTGATCCGAGCCAGGTATTACAAAATCAAATATATTCTAACGCAACTTTATTAAAAACGTGGGAAGAATCCGGCAATAGTCTTTCTTTAAGTTACAGCAGAAGACAGGATCTACAGAGTGGGGATATTCAGGAGCAGCTGCCGAATCTATCATTCAACAAATCTCAAAGTTATCCTTTTAAAGGCGATGGAGCAGGAAAGCAAAAATGGTATGAATTATTCGGATATAGTTATCAAGGGCAATTTTTGAACAATCGAAATAAAACCGGCGGCAATTTGCAAATCAGGGGAGGTATACTGCATACTATTTCAACAAGCTTTTCTCCTAAAATTGGTTATTTCAGCATTACACCAAATTTTCAATACCAGGAAAAATGGTACAATAAAAGAATTGAAATATCTGATGTAAAAAGTTATAATGAGCAAGATTCACTTATCACAAAAGATGTAAAAGAAATAAATTTTGTAAGAACATTCAGTACCGGAGTAACAGCTTCTACTAGAATTTTCGGTATGTTCCAGCCCAACATGTTCGGGATATCAGCGATCAGACATACAGTAACTCCGTCAATATCATATTCCTACCGTCCGGATTTCTCAAAGCCTAACTGGGGATATTACGGAACATATACTAATGTAAACGGGCAGCAAGTAAAATATGACAAATATTCACAGGAAGTATTCGGAGGAGCTTCATCAGGTGAACAGCAGAATATAAATTTAAGAATAGGAAACCTGTTTGAAATGAAAACTCAAGCTGATCCTACTGATACGACTTCCAAAGAAGATAAAATTCAGCTTTTAAATCTGGATGCATCGATGGGATATAATTTTGCTGCAGACAGTCTGAATTTTTCTGATCTTCTTTTAAACTTCAGAACATCGGTAGGTGATCTCTTAAGCTTTAACGGTTCTTCTCAATTTACACCTTATGATTATTCTGCTGCAACCAAATCAAGAATAAATAAATTCTTAATAAATCAGGGGAAGGGTTTTTTAAGAATGACAAATTTTCAGTTTTCTGTTTCAACAAGCTTATCCGGCGAAAAGCTGAAATCGAAGGAAGGGGAGAGTAATACACCTGAAGATTCCAGTGGAATTATGCAGAATGAAAACAGGGTTTATAAAGGAATATATGAAGAAGGAAAAGAAGCTGATTTTTCTATTCCATGGAACGTTTCCTTAACTTATAATTATACACTTAACCGCCCAACACCTTTGGCATTTACTGAATATTCAACCATTAGCGGCGGTTTTAATTTTAATTTAACCCCGAACTGGAAATTTTCTTTTTCCGGCAGCTACGATTTTAAGCAAAAAGAATTTGCTGCACCTCAAATAAGAATATCCAGGGATCTGCATGAATGGGTAATGAATTTTACTTGGAATCCGATTGGTATAACCCGCGGATATTATTTTGAAATTAAGATTAAAGCTCCTCAATTGCAGGATTTGAAATTAACAAAAAGCAGTAATTTCTATAGCAACAGATAGAGATAGAAGTTGGGAAGATAGAAAAGTGAGCTGTTTAAAAGAACTGAAAATTTAAGAAGAGTTGAAGTTTTAAGGAAATATGAAAAGTTATATTATTGACGGGAATAATTTGATGGGGAAAATCAATACAATAAAAATGATTCAAAGTAAAGATAAACAGTTGGCAAGAGAAAGATTAGTTATGATGATTGAAAAATTTTTTAATAATCGGAAAGAAAAGGTTTATTTACATTTTGACGGATTTCAAAATACTCCTCTGAGCTTATCAAAAGGGAAAATAATTTATTCGGAAAAATCGATAGCCGATAAGAAAATAAAAGATCAGATTGAAATAGCCAAAAACAGGAAAAATTTGATCGTGGTTTCTTCTGATCATGAAATTCAGAATTTTGCGAGAGTATGCAGTTGTAACGTTTTATCAAGTGAAGAATTTTCTAAGGGATTAACTTCAAATAAAGATGTAAATGAAGAGGAAAATAGAATAAAAGCAATAAATGATATTGAAGAATTTAAAAAATTGTTTGGAGCTGATTTATAGGGGAGAATTGCAATTCGCCCTGCATTGATATTTAATGTTTATTAAAACTGTGTCTGTAAGTTTACAGTTAAACCTGACGGTACATTTAACCGGTTTAATAATCCAACCGATAAATTCCAGTTTAATCCATTATTGGCAGATTCGTCAACAGATTTATTATACTTAGATACAAGCCTCACAGCATTTATTGCCGATATAATCCTATTAAGTATCATTGCACCTACTACAAACCTTAAATCGTTATATGCATTTTCACTGGAGAGCCACATACTTCTATAAGTTTTGCGGTCCTGGTTTGTCCAGTTCCAGTAATATTGCTCTGTATTGTACATAGCTGTGAAATTCCGGTCAAAAGCCTGAGTATTATTATATTCATTGATGCTCGTATAAAGTCCTACATTAGCATAATAATCAGAATTCTTTCCATTGTTATTTACCCCTGCATTTGCTGCAGCAAAAGATTTGTAATTATCTTTCTGTAAGCTTCCGTATGTATTAAAACCAAGATAAGTTGCCCATAAAGCCCCCTCAGCGATAGTAAAGTACTTTCCGCTGGAATATGAACCTGCATAAAGTTCGCCCATGCCGGGAAGCAAAAGGGAATAGATGATTGCTAATCCAACATTTTTTTTCTCATCTACCTGGATTGAACTTAGGCTGGAAAAATTTTGTGAATTTATAATAGAATTGGAAACTTCATTCCTTAAATTCAAAATCTTTGATGAATTAATTGATTGTGAAAACAGAGATATCGAAAAAAGTAAAAAGAGTAATGGAATTTTTTTCATTTTTTTAACTGTAATATTAGAACTAAGATGCCAATTTATCAACCGAATTTTTAATCTCTTTTAAGTTGTAATAATTCCTCTTAATTTCCCCACCGCAAATATTTCCATCTATATTTTGGATTTTTACACTGCAAAATTTGTTCTCCAGATACGGAGAAAATTTATTTATTACCCTGACATAATTTGAAGAAAATCCTTTTATCATTCCATTATTATCCCCGGATTCAAAAAGCACATTCAATTCTTTTCCTACCATCTGTTCGTAAAATTGATGCCGTTTCTTTTCGCTTAAGATCCTGAGCATATTATTCCTTTTTTTCCGATCGTATACATCAATTACTCCAGGCATCCTGACTGCTTTAGTATCAGGCCTTTCGGAATATGTAAAGACGTGCAGATAAGAAACAGGGAGTTCATTTAAGAAGTTATAAGTTTCAAGGAAATCTTCTTCAGTTTCTCCTGGAAATCCTGCTATTACATCAACCCCGATGCCTAAATCCTTAATAGCATCTTTTGCCTTGAAAACTAATTTACGGTAATCTTCCAGCTTATATCTTCGCTGCATTAACCTTAATATTTTTTTACTGCCGCTCTGCAATGGTATATGAAAATGATTGCATAACTTTTCGGAGTCTGAAGTTAAATTTATAATGTCATCCGATAATAAATTAGGTTCGATAGAGCTTATTCTTATTCTGAAATCACCCGGAACTGAGATCATTCTTTTTAGAAGTAAATAAAGATCAGTATCATAGCTTTTTCCATAATCACCTACATTAACACCTGTAAGGATAATCTCTTTATATTCCCGATCGATCAATTTTTTAAATTCAGATATAACTTCATCAGGATCCATGCTCCTGCTTTTACCTCTTGCCAGAGGAATTGTACAGAATGAACATGTGTAATCACATCCGTCCTGGATTTTAAAATAAGCACGTGTTCTTGCGTCTGCATCAGTAGAATGTGCATAACCGAATTCATTTAATTCTTCGGTTGGAGAAACAAATGTGCAGGCTAGTTTATTCTTTTCAAAATTATCAATGATTGAAAAGAGGTTGAATTTTTCTTTACTTCCCAGTACAATATCCACTCCGTCAATATCGGCAATCTCATCAGGCCGCAACTGGGCGTAACAACCGGTTACAACAACAAATGCTTCAGGATTTTTTCTAAGTGCTCTTCGAACAAGCTGCCTGCATTCCTTTTCTGCATTTTCAGTAACGGTACAGGTGTTAAATACATAAACGTCTGCCCTTTCATTGCCTGAAGCGGCATCTTTGAAATCGACAATATCGAAACCATTTTGTAAAAATTGGCTGCCGATAGTAGAGGTTTCAGAGAAATTCAGTTTGCAGCCGATGGTATGTAAAGCAACCTTTTTCATCATTATTGTTAGTACAAAAATTTTGCATTAGAAAAATTTCGTAACTTATCATGACTTGCCGGGGCAAATCTGAGCCCGATTAAAAAATAAAAGATGTCAGTACTGGAGTCCTTACCTACGAAATAATTTAAAAATAAAAAGCGGGAAAAAATCCCGCCTTAATTTTGCGGTAAAATAAGGTTTTACCTATCAAAACTTTATGGAATGCCGGAATAAAGGGGAAGCCCAATATTTCATTATTCCACGAAATGTGGAGAACAATTAATAACTATTTCTTATCTGAATCAGAAGAATCAGGTACTTCAAATATCGGGAAATCAGAAATATCAACTGAAGCAGTATCCATACTCATAATTTCTTCAATCGAAACCCTGTCAAGCTTATGCTTGTCCAAATATGCACGTACATCATCTTCAGATTTTTCTTTTAATGCAGCGATTGCACTTAGAACAATTTTTTTATTTTCCTTATCGAATTCGATTACTTTTAAAGGTATAACATCATCAATCGGAAAGTGATTGGCGATATTTTTAACTTTAGAAGGAGCTAACTGAGTTCCCGGGACGAAACCATCAACATCTTCAGGAAGTTCTGCTATCAATCCTTTTTCAATAATTCTAACTACTTTACCGTCTGTAACAGCACCAACCGTGTAAAGTCTTTCAAAATTATCCCATGGATTAGAGAAGACCTGTTTGTGTCCCAAAGAAATTTTTCTTTGATCTATATCAATACCAAGGACAACCACATCAAGCTTCTCACCTTTTTTAACAACTTCACCGGGATGGCGGATTTTCTTTGTCCATGATAAATCCGAAATATGAACCAAGCCGTCAACACCAGGTTCCAGTTCAACGAAAACACCGAAGTTTGTAAGATTCCGTGCAATACCGGTATGTTTTGATCCGACAGGATATTTCTGCAACAGTGATTCCCATGGATCCGGTTCTAATTGTTTGATACCGAGAGATATTTTCTTTTCATCTTTATCAAGGCTCAGGATAACTGCATCAATCATTTGTCCCATAGCAACAACCTGCGACGGGTGTTTGATATGCTGGGTCCAGCTCATTTCAGAATTATGAATTAATCCTTCAATACCTTTTTCGATTTCAATAAAAGCACCATAATCAGTAAGAGAAACAACTCTTCCTGAAACTTTATCACCGACTTTATATTTCTCTTCGATATTTTCCCAAGGATGGGGGAGAAGTTTTTTAAGGCTGAGTGATATTCTTTTCTTTTCTTCATCAAAATCAGTAACTACAACTTTTATTGTTTCATCTAATTTTACAACTTCATTAGGATGATTTATTCTTCCCCAGCTTAAATCGGTTATGTGAACCAAACCGTCAACGCCGCCAAGGTCTACAAACACACCGAAGTCTGTAATAGCTTTTACAGTTCCTTCCAGAATTTGACCTTTTTCCAGACTGTCCAGAATAGCAGCTCTCTGATCCGAAATTTCTTCTTCGACAAGAACTTTATGAGAAACAACAACATTTTCTGTAGGGATATTAACTTTTACAACTTTGAAATCCATAGTTTTGCCGACAAAAGCATCAAAGTCTCTTATAGGTCTGATATCAATTTGAGACCCGGGTAAAAAGGCTTCCATTCCCATTAAGTCAACAACCATTCCGCCTTTAATTCTTTTAATAATTTTACCCTGGATAATCTGCCCGGTTTCGTAAGCGTTAACAACCCTATCCCAGATTCTTAAAAAGTCTGCGCGCTGTTTACTTAAAACCAGATTACCTTCCTGGTCTTCAACACTTTCCAGAACCACTTCGACTTCTCTACCGACTATAATTTCTTCCGATTCATGGAATTCAGTTTTTGAAATAGTACCTTCGGATTTAAACCCGACATCAAGGATAACATTATCTCCCTGAATTCGTACTATTTTACCTGTTACAATTTCACCTTCCTTTAGGTCTTTAAAGGATTCGGTGTATAACTTTGCTAAAGATAAAAATTCTTCTTTTGAATATTCTTCATCATTAAAATTTTTCTTTGCTTTTTCATAATCATAATCAGTCGCAAGATTCTGTGTCGTTTCTTTAGTCTCTTCGGACATTAAGCCTCCTAAAAAATAAGTTAAGATTCTATTGTATTATAAAACCATCAAAATAATAAAATAGAATAATTTTTTGTTTTTACATTTATTAATTAATATGGTTTTCAAACTTTAAATTGAGACTTCGATACCTTTAATTTCTGCTTTCATCTTCACCACATCTAAGATTAAATTAACCTGCTCATCAATTGTTACTTTTGATGTGTCAATTTCGACTGCATCCGGCGCTTTTTTAAGCGGGCTTACGGATCTTGTTGAATCAATATCATCTCTGTGCAGAATATTTTCTTTAATTTCATTAAGGGAAACTTCAATCCCTTTATCTTCAAATTCTTTTACTCTTCTTTTTGTCCTTTGTTCAATAGAAGCCGTTAAGAAAATTTTTATATCGGCATTAGGAAAAACTACAGTACCGATATCCCTGCCTTCCATAACAATTCCGTTATTCAGGTCTTTCATTTCTCTCTGCTTTGCCACTAAAGCAGTTCTAACACCTTCTATTTTGCTTATTTCACTTACACTGGAATTTATATTTTGAGTACGGATTTCATCGGTAATATTTTCACCCGATACAAATACCGAAGTTTTCCCATTCACATATTCCAGCTTTATATCAATATTTTCAGCTAAATTTGTAATTTTATCAATGTTACCGAGCTGAATTTTATTTCTTAAAACCAACAGAGTAACTGCCCGGTACATCGCACCGGTGTCGATATACAAATAACCTAACTTTTGCGCAATTAACTTTGCCGAAGTACTTTTACCGGAACCCGCCGGCCCGTCAACCGCGATAATTAGATTTTTCGACATAGTCTATAAAAATAGGCAAAAATAATTAAATTTTCAAAATTTACCGGGATTATAAGGATTCGCTGGATGGCTCAATTCTTAAGTTTTTTACTCATATTCATACGGCACTAATTTCAGCTTATTTCTTCACCGCCCAATTCATTTATAATTGCGCTGACATACGGATCCGGTTCATCAGATTTCTTCTCTTTTGTGCTATTTGCAGTTTTTTTATTTTTAACAGAATTGTTTTTTACCTGAATATCATCATCATTTATTTGAAAAACGATTTTCCTTCCGAAATGTTCATGCGCTCTTTTTGTAATATAATCTTCATTTAATTTAAGAGTTTCTTTTGCATGTGAATCACCGGAGTAAACATTCAGCTTATTCCCATCAAGGTTTAACAATTTGATATTATTTACAAATTGACCCAGGGTAAGAGTTCTCTCAGCGTTAATAATATTTATGAATTCCTGCCATTTATCTACAATCGTACTGAAATCAAAATTTACAGGGCTTATAATCTCTGAAGAAGGTATCGTATTAAAAGCATTTGCTCTTTCTGCAGTTGAAGCAGAATATCTCTTTTCGGTATTAACTTCTTTTATTTCTCTTTTAGGAACCGCGTGGGAATAATTTTTTTTTTCAGGAAGATTTGATTGATCTTTTATATTTACTGTATTCCCGGAATCAGGAAGACTATTTAAATTTGATATCAATTCATTTAATGTTGAAGAACGTTCCAGGCCGATTAAATGGCAAAGTGAAATTTCAATTTTTAATTTTTGATTCTGGGTGTATCTCATTTCCTGTTGTGTTTTTACCAGGAAATTTAATAAACGTAATAAATCGCCGCGGGAAAACTTATCAACATAATCCATATATTTTACTTTGAGAAGCTCTGAAGTTTCGATCAAGTTAACCTGTTCAGTCACAACAACAGTCATAATATTTCTGAAATGTTCAACAAGGCCATCCATGAAATCAATAAAATTCCATCCGTTTTCATAGATCTTATTTGAGACTTCATAAACTGCTTTGAAATTTTTATCTAAAATCGCATCCGAAATTATAAAAAAAACTTCATCATCAATTAAGTTCAACATTTTTGAAACAGTTTCGGTGTCGACATTATTTCCGCAGAAAGAAACAACCTGGTCAAAAAAGCTTTCTGCATCGCGCAAAGCGCCATCTGCTTTTTTTGCAATAATGGTTAAGGTTTTATCATCAATTTTAATTTTTTCTGCTTCAGCAATTTTACTTAATAATATTTTTATCGTATCTAGCTGAATCCTTCTGAAATCAAACCGCTGGCATCGCGAGACAATTGTTAAAGGAACTTTCTGTACATCGGTAGTTGCAAAAATAAAAATCGTATGTGCAGGCGGTTCCTCCAAAGTCTTTAAAAAAGCGTTGAAGGATTCTTTTGTAAGCATATGAACTTCGTCAATTATATAAACTTTATATTTCCCTCTTGACGGTGCGTATTTTACCGAATCCCTTAAAGCTCTGATTTCATCTATACCTCTGTTGCTGGCGCCGTCAATTTCAATAATATCTAAAGACTGTGTAGATTGAATAGACTTACACATGTCACATTCATTACAAGGTTCATTATCAACCGGGTTTAAGCAATTAAGAGTTTTTGCCAATATACGGGCAGTTGTAGTTTTCCCTACTCCACGGGGGCCTGTAAAGAGATAGGCATGTGCTATGCGATTATTTTTCAGGGCGTTCTTTAAAGTAGTAGTTATATGCTCCTGCCCTACTACTTCACTGAATTTCTGAGGACGCCATTTACGTGCTGTTACAACGAAAGACATATCTTAATAATTAAAAATTAGAAAATTAAAAATTTCTGCAAAAGTCAAAGGTCAAAATGACAAATCACAATTATATAATTTCTGCAGATAAAAAATTTATAAATTCTTCAAGGTATTTTTTATCTGTTTCATCAAAAGAATTTAATGAGCTGCTGTCTAAATCCAGAACCCCGAACAAATTATCATTTTTTAAAATCGGTACAACGATTTCTGATTTTGAATCAGGATCGCAAAATATATGTCCGGAGAATTGATTTACATCCGGAACAATAATAGTTTCTTTTTTTTGAGCAGATGTTCCGCATACACCTTTACCAAATTGGATTATTGTACAAGCAACCTTTCCCTGGAAAGGACCAAGATACAGCTCATTGCCATCAAATAAATAAAAACCAACCCAGCTTATTTTTTCAAACGTCTGTTTTAATAACGCGGTAAAATTTGCAAGATTGGAAATTAAATTTTCATTTTTATTTAATAAATTTCTCAGTTGCTTACTTAATCCGATATATTTCTCTTCGGCTGAAAGAGAATTATTTATTACAATTGTTTCTGCCAATCTACCGCTTTCTCTTCAAATTATTTTTCTTTTTTGAGCTTACTTGCTTTGAAACGGCTTTAGACCTCTTGCTTTTAACATGAAGATCCGGGAAAACATACGGAACAGCATCTTCAATTTTATTAACCGGAATTATTTTTAATCCTTCCGTAACCCTTTCAGAAATTTCTTTTAGATCGACTTCATTTTCGGCCGGGATTAATACGGTATGAATATCATTTCTTTTTGCGGCCAGCAGTTTTTCATTTAGACCTCCAATCGGAAGAACTTCACCTCTGAGTGTTATTTCACCTGTCATTGCAATATTATTTGATGCAGGTTTATTACTAAGTGCAGACAGCAGGGCCATCGCCATAGTAATACCTGCAGAAGGTCCGTCTTTTGGAATAGCACCTTCCGGTAAATGGACATGTATTTCTTTGCCTTTAAAGAAATCGGTGCTTAAATGGAAATCTTTGGCTTTTGCTCTTAAATAACTCAGAGCAGCCTGGGCAGATTCCTTCATAACATTTCCGAGCTGCCCTGTTAAAGTTAATTTGGAAGGGCCGTTCATTATGGCAACATCTACATTTAAAAGCTCACCCCCTACACTGGTCCAGGCTAACCCGGTTACACTGCCCACGCGATTTTCTTTGCTATGCTGTCTCTGCCTGAAGCGCGGAACTTTTAAATATTCTTCAATCTTTTCCTCATCAACAATAAACTTATGTTTTTCCTTTTTTGAGTTACCGTTTGTTGATTCTTTTAAGACAATATCTCTGGCTAATTTTCTGCAGACGGAGGAAAGTTCTCTCTCAAGATTTCTGACTCCCGCTTCACGTGTATATTCGCTGATAATTTTTTTAACTGCGTCATCCGTAATAACTACATTTTTATTTTTAAGGCCATGATTTTCCAATTGCTTAGGAATTATATGACGTTTAGCTATTTCAAATTTGTCATATTCAAGATACCCGGGAAGTTCAATTATTTCCATCCTATCCTGAAGAGGGAGCGGGATGTTGTAGCGTACATTTGCAGTTGTTATAAACATAACCTGTGATAGATCATAATCCACTTCGAGATAATGATCATTAAAAGTATGATTTTGTTCCGGATCCAAAACTTCAAGCATGGCTGAAGAGGGGTCTCCTCTGAAGTCCATACTCATTTTATCTATTTCATCCATCAGTATAACAGGATTTATAGTTCCGGCTTTTTTCATTGATTGAACGATTTTACCGGGCATTGAGCCGATATAAGTTCTCCTGTGTCCTCTGATTTCCGCTTCGTCTCTAACACCGCCCAAGCTGATTCTTACGAATTTTCTTCCCAGCGCTCTTGCAATTGATTTACCCAATGAAGTTTTACCTACACCCGGAGGTCCGACAAAACAAAGGATCTGTCCGCGCATTTGTTTAACCAGGTTCAATACGGCAATATGTTCAATAATTCTTTCTTTTGGTTTCTCAAGACCAAAATGATCTTCATCCAGAATTTTCTGAACATGTTTTATTGTTAAATTATCTTTTGTATTTTCAGACCAGGGGACATCAATAAGCCAGTCGAGATAATTTCTAATCACAGTAGATTCCGGGGACATAGGAGGAGTTTTTTTAAGCTTATTCAATTCTTCCAGGGCTTTATTCTCGGCTTCTTCACTCATTTTAGCTTTTTTGATCTGGTCCCGCATTTTAACGAATTCCGGAGAAGCTTCATCTTCATCTCCCAGTTCATCCTGCAGAATTTTTATTTGTTCCTGGATAATAAACTTGCGCTGTGTTTTGGTTATATTTTCCTGAACTTTGTTATCGATCTCTTTTTCTATTTTTAAAATGTCAATTTCAGAATTCAATACTTTAATAACTTCATAATATTGATCTTTAATTGTAACTTTCTTTAATATTTCCTGCTTTACATCAATAGACTGATTTATATTTGCTGCAACATAAAATACTTTTCTGTCCGGTTCTTCGATATTTTCAAATGCAGTTAAAGCTTCATTTGGAATATTACGGCTGATTTTAACATAGTCTTTAAATAGCTGGGACATTTGACGGACGAGCGCATTCATTTCATGATCAGTTTCAAGCTTTGGCAGAATAATCTCAATCCTGCCCTCAAAAAATTCAGTTTGATTTGTAAACTCAACGATTTTCCCCTGAAGCAATCCGTCAACCAAAATTTTCATTAAGCCGTTTGGAAGCTTTAAAATCTGGACTATTTTAGCAATAGTACCTTCAAGATAGATGTCATCTTTTTTCGGGTCTTCAATGTTTGATTTTTTTTGAGCGGCAAGGAATATATATCTTGTGTTATCTAAAGCATAATTGGCTGCTTTTATTGATTGTTCTCTTCCAACCAAAACAGGGAAGATCATGTACGGAAAAATTACTATGTCCCTTAAAGGTAGGATAGGAAGCACCTCGGGCATGCTATCGACAATAGAATGTTCTTTATCATTTTTATGTTCTGTTTCTGTCACTTCGTTCAATTGTTTCTCCAATAAATTTTCTAAATATACCAAAATTCGTTCCGGCTTTCAAGGAAGGAAGAAAGGGGGAGAAGGAGAATAAATTGAATAGAAGAGGAATAATAGAATTGCGGAATATTAGATGCTGATGTTTTCAAAATTCCATCATCCCGGTAATTCACAAAGCGGGGAACATAAATCACTTTAATAGAAACATAGAGTATTTTTTTATTATCTTTAAATTTTAAAAAAAACACTTTGGAGCTTTATGATTCAGGATTTAATTAACATTTCCAAAGAAGCAGGTGAAATAATCAGAGAAGGATTTGGGAAAAAGTTAAAAGTCGAATACAAGTCTAATGAAACCAACCTTGTTACAGAAATTGACAAAGCCTCTGAAAAGCATATTATAGATTTTATAAAGAAGAAATATCCAGCACATAATATACTTGCAGAAGAAAGCGGCGAGAAGAAAACCGGTTCGGAATATTTATGGGTCGTTGATCCTTTGGACGGTACTACTAATTTTGCTCACGGACTTCCAATATTTTCTGTTTCAATCGGTCTGCAAAAGAACGGCAAAACTATTATGGGTGTAGTTTATGATGTAATGCGGGATATAGTTTATTTTGCAGAAGAAGGGAACGGTGCATATGCAAATGCCGAGAGAATAAAAGTAAGCTTAAATGAAAAAATTAATCATAGTGTTTTAGTAACAGGATTTCCATATAATATTGCCGATAATCCGGAAAATGCTTTGGAGATTTTCTCCGCACTTACGAGAAAAGCAAGAGCAATCAGGAGGTTAGGTTCGGCAGCAATAGATTTATGTTATGTTGCCAGGGGAGTTTTTGACGGCTTCTGGGAACTATATCTTCATCCGTGGGATATCTGTGCAGGAATTCTAATCGTTGAAGAAGCAGGTGGTTTTATTACTGATTTCAACGGGAAAGAGATCGATATTTATGCAAAGAGAATTTTAGCTTCTAATAAAGTGGTTCATTCAAAATTGATGAATATAATAAATAACAGCTTATAATCTGTTTAAATAGAAATAATGCTAAAGAGAAAATTCAGAATCTCATGTAACCCGGCCGGGACCTTTTATATCAGCTATCCGAACTTTTCCACCATTTCTATTAAAATATTTTAAAAAATATTTTTATTACATATTGACATTTTAATAAAATATCTTAAAATTGTAACCTATAAAGTTATCGATTAAGTTATCGATTACTTAAATTTCTGTGACTTAAAGGGCGAAGCTTTAAACTTACCACCATTTACCAATCTGAATATTAAAAATTTGAAGGGAAGACAATACTCAGTTTCTTTAATCTTATCAATTTTTCTTTTCACTCTTCATTAAAATTATAAGCAAAATTTTTCAGTTAGAAAGACCGTTAATTGATATTTGCGCAATTAGATTTCCGGAATGGATGACGCTATAATTAGAGTAATTAATCCCGTATAAATTTTTAAGTTATGGGAAAAAATATATTATTATGGTTTAATTGTATATAGTAAATTAATTATCTTTGATATTAAAGATCTTCTTAAAAGGCATTCACATTTTTGTAAAGAAAAAAGAAATATGAAAAATTATATAATAATAATAGTTATTCTTTTTTATTCTGTTTCTTTTTCAAGCAAAGCAATGGATAAAAAATCTGATACTTCTGTGAAATCAGAAGAATTCAATTCAATACAGACAAGAGAAGGAAAAAAGGTTGTCGGATTGGATTATTACTACAATAATGAATGGCGGGAAGAAAAAGGGAAAAAAGTCCGGTACCATTACATTTGGGAAGATACGACTAATTCAGGATATTCAGAATTGGGAAAGGTAATTAGAAATCTGAATGCCGGAGTTGCTGAGTTAAAAGAAAAGCCTGCAAAGAATAAATTAGATAAATTCAGCATTTATATTATTGTAGATCCGGATACAAAAAAAGAAAATCCAAATCCGAATTATATTGACAGAAGTGCAACTAAAGTTATTGTCAATTGGGTGAAGAATGGAGGAGTTCTTGTATTATTCGGAAATGATAAAGGGAATTCTGAATTTGAACATTTTAATAAACTTGCCGAAAATTTCGGAATTCATTTTGATGAAGTAAGCAGGAATAAAGTTATCGATGATAAATTTGATATGGGTAAATTTGATAATTTTCCAGATCAGCCGATATTTAACGGTGTTAAAAAAATATATTTAAAGGAAATCAGTACACTTAGTCTGACCCCTCCAGCCAAACCAATTCTTACTGACAGCGGTGATGTAATTATGGCGTCTTCAAATTTTGGAAAGGGTTTTGTCTTTGCTGTCGGGGATCCATGGCTTTATAACGAATATATTAATAACAACAAACTACCTGTCGGTTTCGAAAATTATAAGGCATCCGAAAATTTATTTAAATGGCTTTTGGGAAAAGCTTCAGTCATTCGATAGTCATTAATAGTCATTCATTTGTCATTTAGCGCTCAAAAAAAATATTGCATGTGATAACAATAACAATTAAACAATAAAAGAATTATGGAAAACAATTTATTAAACAAATATCGTTTTTTTGATCCAAATGAAACTGTGAGGAATATTGCATATGAACTTTATTCAATTGTAAAAGATTTACCGATTATTAGTCCGCACGGACATGTCGAACCGAAACTACTGGCTGATAATGAGCCGTTTCCCGATCCTACGGAATTACTGATTATCCCGGATCATTACATTTTCAGGATGCTGTATTCACAGGGAATCAAAATGGAATCACTTGGAATTCCTGCTGTTGATGGTTCTGAAGTTGAAAAAGATCATAGAAAAATCTGGCAGATTTTTGCAGACAATTTTTATCTTTTTAATGGTACACCGAGCGGTGTATGGCTAATGCATGAATTTGTTGAAGTATTCGGCATAACTGAAAAATTGAATTCTGAAAATGCAATGAAGATCTATGATCATATGTCGGATATGCTTACTACCAGGGAATTTTTACCCAGGAATTTGTTTGATAAGTTTAAAATTGAAGTATTGAATACAACCGACGGAGCCGCTGATAATCTTCAATATCATAAAAAAATTAAAGAATCAGGAATAAAAGGCAGAGTAATTCCATGCTTCAGACCGGATGCTGTAATTAATATTAAAGCTGAGAACTGGTTAAAGGAAATTGAATCATTAAGTAATTCTTCCGGAATGGAAGTAAATTCTTATCAGAATTTTATTAAAGCTCTTGAAAATCGTCGTGAATACTTTAAATCTATGGGAGCAGTTTCAACTGATCAGGGAGTAACTTCTCCTTACACTCATAAACTTTCTGCTAATGAAACTGATGAAATTTTCCATAGGGGATTAAAAGGAAATGCATCTGAAGAAGATGCGAATTTGTTTGTAGCCAATATGCTGATGGAAATGGCCAGAATGAGTACTGAAGACGGGCTGGTAATGCAAATACATCCCGGTTCAATGAGAAATCATAATAAAATAATCTTTGATAGATTCGGCCTGGATAAAGGAGCTGATATTCCTCTTCAGACTGAATATACCAGAAACCTTTATGAATTATTAAATACTTATGGTAATAATCCGGATTTAACAATAATTATTTTTACTCTTGATGAATCAACTTATTCAAGAGAGCTAGCACCGTTAGCCGGTCATTATCCTGCATTGAAACTTGGTCCCCCATGGTGGTTTCATGATAGTATAGAGGGGATGACAAAATTCAGACAAAATGCTACTGAAACTGCCGGTATCTATAATACCGCAGGATTTAATGATGATACACGTGCATTCTTATCTATTCCCGCAAGGCATGATGTATCAAGGAGGATGGATTCCAATTTCTTGGCTGGTTTGGTTGCCAGGCATATAATTACTATGGATGAAGCAAAATCAATGGGGAAAGCTCTTGCATATGAACTGGTTAAAAAAGCTTACAAATTGTAATTATCTGAAGGAGCTGCCATAATTTCCGTGATTACAATTCATTGAGGAATGCATAAAACAAAAATGAATTTTATTCTGAGTTATCATTTCCTTGAAATAGATGGATATGTCACAGCCCGATTTCTGATAAGAAACACTACTTACTTACTATTATTCTGAATTGCATAATAATCATAAGTTTTTCAATTCTTAAATAATTAAAATCAAAAACAAATGAACAAGCACGTTAAGCTACCAGGCTTCAACTTAATATTATTAATTCTTATTATTTCACAACATATCTGTAATCCCCAAACGAAAATCAAGGATACTGCTATAATAGATATAACCGGTTTCTTTGATAGTGCACATCACTGGAAGGATATTACAGATCATACCCAGGCTTTTCTTCCTGTTCAGGATCAAAAATATTGCAGACCCACTCAAATAAAAGAAATTGCCGACAACATTTTATTATATCAGCAGAAGAACGGCGGCTGGCCGAAAAATTACGATATGCTGGCAATCCTGACTCCGGATCAAAAAGCAATTCTCAAAGAAGGTTCGGATTCTTTACATACTTCATTTGATAACGGAGCAACATATTCTCATGTAGAATATTTAGCTAAAGCTTATAGTAAACTTAAAGATGAAAGATATAAACAGGCTAGCTTAAGAGGAATTGATTTCATTTTAAAAGCACAGTATCCAAACGGGGGATGGTCCCAGTTTTATCCTGACACAAGCGGATACAGGAAATATATAACATTCAACGATGATGCTATGGTTGGAATTTTGAATGTCCTGCATGATATTGTTCAGAATAAACCATACTATAATTTTATAGTCAAGGAAAAACGTGAAAGGGTAAATGAAGCTTTCAATAAGGGAATTAATTGTATTCTAAAATGTCAGATTAAAGAAGACGGAAAATTAACTGTCTGGTGCCAGCAGCATGATAATATTGATTTTCATCCCCGCGGAGCAAGAACATTTGAACTTCCGTCTAAATGCGGTGAAGAAAGCACAGGCATAACTTTATTATTGATGAGTTTAGAACATCCTGGTAAAGAAGTTATTAATTCTGTAAGAAGTGCTGTAATCTGGTTTAAGGATTCGAAGATTCATGGAATAAGAGTTGAAAGGATAAAAGCACCAGAAGTGGTTTTCAAATACAGAACATCTGTTACCGATAAAAAGATAGTAAAGGATCTTTCCGCCCCTCCGATTTGGGCGCGTTTCTATACACTTAAAGGAAACAAACCATTCTTTACTGATCGTAACAGTTTGCCTGTTTATTCACTTTCTGAAGTCGGCAGGGAAAGGCGTGACGGTTATACATGGTACACATATGAGCCTCAGAAGGTTTTGGACGCGTATCCTAAGTGGATTGAAAAAATTAAAAAATTTAAAGATTAAATGAATACCTGCTTATATCGGGGCTTCGTCTTATAAAAAAGATTAAGAAAGGTTAAAACCTGATCTGAAGATAAGGAAGTGGAAAGTTATGAGATTCTATTTGATCAGCGGAATTTTATTTTTAACATTAATAGCTGTGGCACTTAGCCGCGGAATTCAAGGTACGGTAGTCTGCTTTGGCGATTCTATAACACATGGTGCAAAAGTGAATGGTCATAGCTGGATTTATTTTCTTTCTAATGAACATAAAGATATTAATTTTATAAATGAAGGGAGAAACGGGAGAAAGACTTCAGATAAAAATGAAATTCTGCCGGATTTAAAAAAATATCCCGATGCAGATTATTTTCTTATTTTTCTCGGGGTTAATGATCTGAAAAATGGAAATGACAGTATGGTAAATCAATGTGTTGAAAATATGGAATGGATGATCAATAAAATCAGGGAGTCAAATAAAAATACTAAAATAGTAATCCTAGCTCCGACAGATATAAATCTTAATACAATGTCTCAGCTGAATGTTAAGAAGCTATATAATGAAAATACAAAAAGCTCTCTGGTTAAGCTCGAAAAGAAATATAAAGAATTAGCAAAAGTTGAAAAATCAGGATTTATATCATTATTGAAGACCGTATCTTCTCCGAATTATGTCGATGGCCTCCATCCTGACGAAAAAGGACAGCAGCAGATTGCAGATGCAGTCTGGAACGGATTAAACAAAATATATACGCAGAAATAAGCATCGCTTATAAATAATTTTAAAAATGATTATATAAATATGATTACACAGGCAGTTTGGAACAACGAAAAGCTGGAATTATGGAGTGATTCCGCATGGCATTCCACTTTTCCGTAAATCCATCATACAACAAGGCATTACATTAACTTATAACATGAATAAAAAAGCTTATCCGATTTTTATCTTAATTATAATATTCTGTTTTAACGTCTTTCCCCAGTATAAACATTTTATTACTGTTGCAAAAAATGGGAGCGGCGACTTTCAAACTATTACTGCAGCTATTGAATCTCTGCCAATGTTTAATTATGAGCGTGTTGTTATTTATGTTAAGAATGGCACTTACAATGAAAAGTTCAGAATCACACAAGATTATATTACAATAAAGGGAGAAAGCAGGGATAGTTCAATCATCGAATATAGCCAGCTTAGAACAGACTGGATTGTAGATAAAGATTCGATCGGACCTGCAGTAATTAATATTTATGCAGATGACATCATTCTTGAAAACCTTACTATTAAAAATACACAGCCGTTGATTGGTCCCCATGCCTTTGCAATTTATGGAGATGGTACCAGGACAATTATTCTAAATTGTAATGTATTAAGCAAAGGCGGTGATACAGTTTCTTTATGGAATTATAAAACAGGAATGTACTATCATGCTGATTGTACTTTCAGTGGTTCTGTAGATTATGTTTGTCCGCGCGGATGGTGCTTTATTAAAAATTCAAAATTTTATGAACTTCGAAAAACTGCATCTATATGGCATGCAGGAGGAAATGATATCAATGAGAAATTTGTTTTGAGAAATTGTTCATTTGATGGAGTAAATGGCTTCCAGCTCGGCCGTCATCATTATGAAGCACAGTTTTATCTTCTAAATTGTCAGTTCTCAAAACATATGGCTGATACGCAAATCTACAGAGTTTCTTATCCCGATCAACCTGAAAAAGATCGTCCGTTTAATTGGGGAAAAAGGTACTATTATTATAATTGTCACCGCGATAGCTGTGATTACAACTGGTTTAAGAATAACCTGGAAACGGCTAAAAATTCTCCGGCTCCATCGGATATTACTCCTGCATGGACATTTGATAATAAATGGGATCCCGAATCAATTGAAAGCCCAAAAATTATAAAACATGAAATTCATGAAGGTTATATCCTATTATTTTATAATGATCAACTAACTGTGATAGGCAAGCCTATTTTAAAATCCAAATCAGGAATAGAATTTAAATATGATTCCGGTGCCGGGTCCGATACAATATGTTTTAATTTTAAAGGTGCTTGTTCAGAATCGGATCTAATTGGTTTGAGGTTAATAAATAGCTCTAAAATTTATGGAAATACAGCTTCGGTAAAAGAACGAGATGCCGTTTTTGATTTGTGAGTCGAATCTGAAAAGGCCAATTCAAACTATTTCAGTTTTGTTTATGAATTTAATTCGAATAATATTGCCTTTAGGGTTTGTTTTGATCTATGGATTACCTAACCTAATTTCACTGAGTAACCCAGAATAATCATAAAGAGCCGTATACAATTGATGATAAAAACAATTCTAATATTATTTGTAATTAATTTTTTTGCGTCTGCTCAAAACCCCTGTTCATTAATTTTCGAAAGAGATACATCGTATAATTTTTATACTGCATCTGCAAAGATGCATAAAAAATTTCCTAATGCAGAACTTGTTTTACCGGAACTTCCCGAAAATGTAAAAGAAATAAAGAACATTATATATACCAAAGTTAATGCAAGGGAATTACATTTAGATATATTTTACCCGGCAAAATTAGTTAATAAAGAATTTCCCGGAGTTATTCTAATACATGGAGGCGGTTGGAGATCGGGGAACAGGCAGCTGGTTGTTCCAATGGCACAAAAGCTTGCAGCCATTGGCTATATTACAACTGCAGTTGAATATAGATTATCTACTGAAGCACTTTATCCCGCTGCAGTATATGACATAAAAGCCGCAGTAAGATGGATGCGTGCAAACGCTTCTAAATATAAAATCAATAGTGAAGAGATTGCAATTTACGGCTGTTCAGCAGGCGGTCACCTTGCGGCTTTAATTGGTACTACAAACGGTGATAAAAAATTTGAAGGAAGGGAAGGCAGCAGCAGATATTCAAGTGATGTTCAGGCCATAATAGATGTGGATGGTGTTGTTGACTTCTTTGGAAAAGGTTCAGAAGAAGTATTTAAAAAGTCGGGAAAACCAAGTGCTGCTCATTTATGGTTTGGAGCATCTGCAAAAGACAACCCTGAAATATGGAAAGAAGCCGGACCGATAAATCATACCGGCAAAAATACACCGCCTGTTTTATTTATTAATAGCGGCCAGCCTCGTTTTCATGCCGGCAGGGACGAGATGATTAAGAAATTGAAATCTTTTAAAATTTATTCTGAAGTTCATACCCTGAATAATACAATTCATACATTCTGGTTGTTTGATCCCTGGTTTGAAAAAACTTTTGATTACACACTTAACTTTTTGAGGAAAACCTTCAAGGGCTTATAAGCTGCAAAATAAAACATCCGGATTTATTTTAGAAAGTAAGTTTAGTCTTCAAAGGTAAAACCAAAGTATTCAAAATCTTTACCCGATTTAAAATTAATAAAACAAAATGAGTTTATATGATGCCAAATAACAAAGGATATAAAACCTCAACTAAAAATTTAACCTGTTTATTCTATATCTTTATAGTTTTATGCGTACTATCTTTTGTCTTATCCGCAACGGAAATTACCTATGGAAAAGATAGAACAACAGATGTAAAAAAAGCTGAGAAAGAAGGCTGGGAGCAGGTTCCGGAAATTCTTAAAAAAATTGTTGCACCGAAATTTCCAGATACAAAATTCAATATAATAAAGTATGGAGCTATTGCTGACGGAAAAACGCTTTGTACAAAAGCATTCGAGAAAGCAATTGCTGCATGCAATAAAAAAGGAGGCGGCATTGTAGAGGTTCCGGAAGGCGAATATGTAACCGGGGCTATTCATTTAAAGAGTAATGTTAATTTACATATCTCGAAAGGCGCGATAGTGAAATTCAGCACACATCCGAAAGATTATTTACCGGTTGTACTTGCCAGGTGGGAAGGTATGGATGTAATGAATTACTCTCCATTAATCTATGCATATAAACAAAAAAATATTGCTGTAACAGGTGAGGGGATTCTTGACGGACAGTCAAGTAATGAAAATTGGTGGAAGTGGAAAAGCATGGGGAACGACAAAGACAGCAGACCTAGATTAATGCAGATGAATGATGATAAAGTACCTGTTAGCCAAAGAATTTTCGGAACTGGTTATTATTTAAGACCGACTTTTATTGAATTTTACCAATGTCAGAATATTTTAATAAGTAATGTGACTTTAAAAGAATTCTCCTTTCTGGTTTCTTCATCCGGTGTTAAGCGATAATATTACAATAACAGATGTTACTACTAATGGATTAGGCCCGAATAATGACGGCTGTGATCCTGAATCTTCATCCGATATATTAATTAAAGGATGCACATTTAATAATGGTGATGATTGCATTGCAATTAAATCCGGAAGGAATAATGACGGCAGAAGATGGAACACTCCCAGCAAGAATATCATTATCCAAGACTGTAAAATGAAAGATGGACACGGAGGAGTCGTTATTGGGAGTGAAATTACGGGCGGATGCCGGAATGTTTATGCCGAAGATTGTGAAATGGATAGTCCGAATTTGGATCGGGCACTGCGTATTAAATCGAATTCGAAAAGAGGCGGAACGGTAAAAAATATTTATATGAGAAATGTAAAAGTCGGACAGGTAAAAGAAGCAATTGTTAAACTAAATATGCACTACGATCCGTCTGAAGCTGTTGGTAACCATTATGATCCTGTATTTGAAAATGTTGTTGTTGAAAATGTCAGCAGCCGGAAAAGCAGGTACGGATTATTTCTTGACGGTCTTGAGAATTCACATATAAGAAATATAACTATCAAAGACTGCAAATTTAACGGCGTGCAGAAAGGGAACTATTTAAACTATACTGACGGATTGAAGGTAATTAATTTTTATATAAATAATCAGCTTATTGAAGATGAAAAATAATTCACCGGTATCTATTTTATAAATACGTCGCTGCAATTAATTTTGAATCTGAAAGGAACTACATTGACTAAAATTTTGTCATTCGTTTTTATCATTATATGTACGTCTATATTAATTGATGCACAAATATTTGTATCTCCTGATGGCGATGATTCATATCCCGGAACGAGTGATAAACCTTACAAAACCATATCATATGCAATGAACCAGGCATATGCCGATACAACAGTTTATTTAAGAGGAGGAGTATATGAGCTTTCCTCAACACTTAAACCAGGCAGGAGCGGAACCTCCAGGAAATATATTAAGTTGTGGGCATATCCCGATGAAACTCCAATTCTGGATTTTTCAGGACAAAGTTACAGCTCATCAAACCGCGGATTTAATCTATCAAAAGATTACTGGTACTTTAAAGGATTGGTGATCAGGAATGCCGGTGATAACGGTATCAATTTAAGCGGGAACTATAATATAATTGAAAACTGTACTTTCTATTATAATAAAGATACAGGACTGCAGATATCAGGCGGCGGCGGGCATAATTATGTTCATAATTGTGATTCATTCGAAAACTATGATCCCGGAACACATGGAGAAAATGCAGATGGATTTGCACCTAAACTTGATGTTGGTCCTGGTAATGTGTTCAGGGGATGCAGGGCATGGAGCAACTCTGATGACGGCTGGGATTTCTATGAAGCACAAAACGAAGTAATTCTTGACAGCTGCTGGTCATTTAATAACGGGTATAATATCTGGAGTGATTCAAGCTACCAGGGTGATGGCAACGGATTTAAAGTCGGGGGTAATTATATCTCAACTCATCATCTGCTTTTAAGTTGTATAGCTTTCGGCAATCAGGGGAAAGGCTTTGATCAAAACCATAATACTGCAGGCATTACAGTTCTAAATTGTACGGGAATCGGGAATAAAAATAAGAACTTTTCTTTCCCGGAAATTCCTACTTCGGGAATTGACAGTTTAATAAACAATTTATCTTTTGAAGGCAGTAATGTCCTGGAGTCTTCATCCGTACAGCTTACGAACAGCTGGAACGGATTCTCCGTTTCCGGCTCTGATTTTATTAGCCTTGATAATTCACTTGCAAAATCTCCAAGGTCTGCCGATAGCAGCATTGCTCAAACTGATCTTTTCGGACTTGCACCGAACAGCTCATTAATAAATGCTGGTACAGATGTCGGGATAGCTTTTATGGGCAACGCACCTGATATTGGCGCTTTTGAATCAAGCATGGTTAATAGCATTAATATCAGTGAAAATATTCCGGGAAAATTTACACTTTTACAGAACTATCCGAATCCTTTTAATCCGGCAACTATTATTGAATACATTCTGCCTGTTAAGTCAAAGATTATATTAGCAGTATTTAATCTTGAAGGTCAGAAAATAAAGGAACTGGTCAACGAAGACAAACCTGCAGGCAAATATTCAATAACTTTTAATGCCGGTGAATTTGCTTCCGGGGTCTATTTCTACGAGCTTTCGGACGGGAACAGAACCTTATCAAGAAAAATGATCCTTTTAAAATAATTTTTATTATGCCCATCATCTAAAAAAATAATGAATTCTAAACGGATTAATTAATAGTTGACATGAATTCATTTGGTTATATTCTATTCATTCTTTATCATCCTGTATTTAATTAATCAGTATTGAAGGGAGGAAAATTCATGAAACCTTTCCTGGTATTTCTTATTACTTTAAGTTTGGTTAGTCTTTTCGCCTTATCACAAAAGACAAGTTTAGACAATTATTGGAAAGGAAACATAGTTACATCTGAAAATGAAAAGACAGATAGTCTTGCAGTTGCCGAAAATGCTCCATGGTCAGTGCGCATGGCTGATTCATTCATATACAGGCATCCGGATTATTATATTAATTATGGTGAAAGTAAAGACTGGAATTATGAGCAGGGATTAATGCTGCAGGCTTTATACAAATTGTATCTAAAAACGGAAAACAAAAATTACTATAATTATATAGTAGAAAATCTTAGCCATTATATAACCGATAATAACAGAATTAACACATATGTATTTTCTAAATTCAGATTAGACGACATTGCACCGGGGAGAGCACTCCTTGACATCTATAAAGCTGCAAAGGAAGAAAAATATAAAATAGCCGCAGATACTTTAAGAAAACAACTCAGGCTTCAGCCGAGAACACGGGAAGGGGGATTCTGGCATAAAGAAATATATCCGCATCAAATGTGGCTTGACGGACTTTTTATGGCTGAGCCGTTCTATGCGCAATATGCAAAAATCTTTAACGAAAAATCCGATTTTAACGATATTGCCAATCAGTTTATTTTGATGTATAAGCATGCAATTGATCCGAAAACAGGTTTATTATACCATGGTTGGGATGAAAGTAAAGAGCAAAAATGGGCAAATCCAAAAACCGGGAATTCAAAGTGTTTTTGGGGCAGAGGGATGGGATGGTATGAAATGGCACTGGTTGATGTTCTCGATTACTTCCCGAAGGATAATCCCCAAAAAAAAGAATTAATTAATATTTTACAAAAAAGTTGCAAGGCACTTTTAAAATATAAAGATAAAAATACCGGGCTCTGGTACCAGGTTTTAAATAAAGGAAATGAAAAAGGTAATTTCCTGGAGTCTTCCTGCTCATGTATGTTTGTTTATGCATTTGCAAAAGGAGCAAATAATGAGTATCTGGATAAAGAATATTATAAAATTGCCGAAAATTCATACAAAGGAATTCTAAATAATTTTATAAAAGTGGATAGGAATGGATTAGTTAATGTTTTGCATGCATGTTCCGGTGCCGGTTTAGGCGGTAATCCTTACAGGGATGGGAGTTTTGAATATTATGTGTCTACACCGCAAAGGACAAATGATTTTAAGGCGATAGGGCCATTCATTCTCGCTTCCATTCAAATGGAAAAATGATAAAAAATATTTTAGCAAAACAAAAAGTTATTTTTTTATAATTAAAAAATAACTACATTTACAAATTAAGTTATCGGTAAAGTTACTTTACTTTATGAATAAAAAATTTCAAATAACTTTGGATGATATTGCAAAAAAATTAAATGTCTCCAAAGTTACAGTATCAAAAGCATTGAGGGGGCATCCCGATATTTCATATGAGACTACCCAGAAGGTAAAGACTGTAGCAAAAGAGTTAGGTTATACTCCGAATTTTATGGCTAGAAATTTATCTTCAAAAAGTTCTCATACGATAGGACTGGTTGTTCCCAAAATAGCTCACTATTTCTTTGGTTCAGTTATAGAGTCAATATATGAAGCAGCATTGGAAAATAATTATGAAATTATTCTAACTGTTTCACAGGAAAATGCCGAACGCGAAGAAAATCATATACGATCATTATTATCCATGCGTGTTGACGGATTAATTATTTCTATCTCCCAGCAGACAAAAAAATATGAAATTTTTAATACCGTCAAAAATTATAATATGCCCCTTGTATTTATGGATAGAGTTGTCGAGCTACCTGGTTTCAGCAGTGTTACTGTTGATGATCAAGGCGGTTCATTTAACGCTATTGAATATGCAATAAAAACCGGCTATACAAAAATAGCCCATTTCGCCGGGTTCCAGGAAATAAATATCGGCAAAAGAAGATATTTAGGCTTTAAGAAAGCTATGAAAAAATATAATATTCCTATAAATCCTGACTGGGTTTTATACGGAGGTTTTGGTGAGGAGGACGGGTATAAGGCATTTAAAAAATTATATAATTCCAATAATCTGCCGGAATTTATTTTTGCCGTTACTTTTCCCGTTGCTTTAGGTGTTTATTCTGCTGTATACGAGTTAGGTTTAAAGATACCCGACGATATTGAAATAATGTGTTTTGGAAGCAGTGACATCAATAAATTTCTCTCACCATCCATCAGTTGTGTAAATCAACCGACGGAGGAATTAGGCAGAAAATCCGTCGAGCTAATACTTGAAAATATTAAGAACCCGGTTGATTTCGTACCGAAAAATATTGAAATTCCTACCAGCCTGATTATAAGGGACTCTGCGAAAACGTCTAAGGGTATACTCATTAAAAAATAATCAAAAAATTCCAATTCATCGAAAGATTTTTCTTGACAAAATGAATTTTTTTTTACATATTGTTTACCGATAAAGTTATCGATTAAGTGAATAAGGGTATTTTTTCTTTCTCCTCTAAAATTTTTATAAATAATCTTGCTCGGGGTTGTCGAATGAAATATCAAGATATATTAAAAACATTTTTTATCTTAATTTTTTTTCCAACTTTTGTTTTTTGCAGTGGAAATTTGATGGGGAATATAAATGATTCCTTAAACAACTCAGCATTAGTGGGCGCTAATGTCTATTTAGAAGGTACTTCACTAGGGAGTGCTGCAGATATTGATGGAAATTATAGAATAAATGATATACCTGCAGGCAACTATCAACTGAAAGTTTCATATATAGGATATCAAACCAAGACATTAAGCATAAATATTATTAATAATAGGTCATTGGTAATAGATGTGAAACTCTCACCAGTTGTGCTCGAAGGAAAGGAAATCATTGTTAGGGGGCAAGCTTTGGGGCAGGCAAAAGCTATAAATCAACAGTTAACTTCAAATACAATAATTAACGTTGTTTCCGAAGAAAAAATACAGGAATTGCCTGACGCTAATGCAGCTGAAGCAATCGGTAGGCTGCCGGGTGTTTCTGTTACCAGATCAGGTGGCGAAGCAACTAAAATTGTGTTAAGAGGATTAAGTGATAAATATACCAATGTGACTATAGATGGTATAAGGATCCCGTCTACGGATGCAATGGACAGAGGAATAGATTTGAGTGCTATCTCTCAGAGTTCGTTAGCTGGAATTGAACTATACAAAGCATTAACAGCTGATAAAGATGCGGATGCAATTGCTGGAACCGTTAATCTTGTGACGAAGAAAGCCCCTTCGCAAAGACAAATCAGAGGTACATTTTATGGCGGCTACAATAGCATAATGAAGTCAGCTAAACAATATAATTTCTCGTTGAAATATGGAGAAAGATTTTTTGATGATTTACTTGGCGTCCAGCTTGATGGCAACATAGAAAATAAAATAAGAAGCAACGAATATAACGATATCAATTACGATCAATCAATTTTAAACCAGACAAACTACTTCATTAATGATTTTACCTTAAGATTCACTGATGAGATAAGAAAAAGAAATGGTTTAAGTTTAATCTTGGACTATAATACACCAGAGCAAGGAAATATTAAGTTTAACGGCACTTATTACAGCACTAACCGGAGCTATATTACACATCAAAGAGATTATCCAAACGGAGGAGGTCAAACTCAATATCTTGGAGGAGTAACCTACAGCTACAGAGATAGAGAGCAGGATATAAAAACTGCTACCGCTGCTATAACCGGTGATAACATTTTGTTTAATTTAAACCTGAATTGGGGTCTGTCATTCGCTCAGTCTACTTCACAATTCCCATATGATTATCAATTAGATTTTAGCGAACCTTCTGATAATGTGGTTGGCTCGGGAATGCGTTCTGCTCCGCAAATAAAAAATGATCCGGAACAGTTAATACAATATGCTTATAATAATTTTAGAGCTGCAACTTTAGCAGGAGCTTATTTTTCTTCACAAGATAATTTGGATAAAAATAAAACTGTTTTTTTAAATTTATCACGTGATTATACTTTTGGAAACTTGTTTGCAGGCGAATTAAAAATAGGGGCTAAATATAATTCCAAAAGCAGGAATAATAATCAGTCACAAAACTTTGCTCCTTATTACTTAGGTTACTGGCAACCATACGAGAAGCTTCCTGACGGAACGTTAAGACCGAAAGATTTATCGGGAACTTTCTTCGATGCATTCTATCAGAGATACCAGCAAAATCCGTTAAATAATACAGCATCTATGACCGAATTTCTTGACGGTGATCCGCAATCAAGATTATTGTATGGAAAATATGATTTAAACCCCCTTATAAACCGGGACAAGCTTCGTCAATGGTATGACCTCAACAAATTTGGAGTCAACCAGTCAGGTCAAATAAAAGAATATTATAATGATCCGACTTTCTCAGCATATTTTTATGATATTACTGAAGCAGTCACCGCCGGATATATAATGAATACTTTGAAAATTGGTCAAGACATTACATTTATTGCGGGAGTCAGGGTAGAAAGTGAAGATAATAATTATAAGAACAAGTTTTCAAATACGATAGCAGGCGGGTTCCCCAGTATTACAATTCCGACCAGGGATACTTCGGCAGCTTATACCGAGTCAATTGTTTTACCGAATTTTCATTTAAACATAAAAGTTACTGATTTTATGAATGTTCGGCTTGCCGCTTATAGAGCTCTTGCCCGTCCGGATTTTAACATGAGATTAAATACCTATTTTGGGTGGCGCCCGGCTGCAGTAGGATCCAACAAGCAATTAATAGTAGGAAATTCCAAGCTTAAAACTGCTAAAGCGTGGAACTTTGAAATAAATACTTCTTTTTATGGGAATGAAATCGGCTTATTCACAATTTCAGCCTTCTATAAAGAAATAGCAGATATGTATCATATGCTGAATCAAATAAATACTACTGGCGATGTCATATTTCAAAAACTTGGTTTAAATACTCATTCGCTGCAAGTAGGAAGTTATCAGCTGACAATACCTTATAACTCACCTGAAAATTCTAAAGTATGGGGTTTCGAGCTGGAACATCAAATTAACTTTATCTTCCTTCCAGGTCTCCTGAAAAATATAGTGCTCAGCTACAATGCGTCAATTATCCGATCAGAAACACATTTAATCGGATCAACAACTGATACGACTTATAAAATAATCGAGGGATTCCCGCCGCTTCCTCAATATACCGAACGAGCTATTGATTACAAACAACAACTGGAAAATCAACCTGAGTTCTTTGGAAATATTTCTTTAGGTTATGATATTGGAGGATTTTCAGGAAGAATATCTCTTTTTCATCAGTCTGATTATTTTTCATCTTTTTCACCTACAGGAAGAGGAGATGTTAAAATAGCCGGGTACAATCGTGTTGACTTAGCGCTAAAGCAAAATATTACAGATTACTTAACGATTCTATTAAATATCAATAACCTTACAAATCTTAAGGATGATAACCTGATTGATAACAGAGTAAATCAATACATAATCCCGAATACCAGTCAAAGATACGGCTTAACCGGGGAATTTGGAATACGTGTAGACTTGTAAAATAAAATTACATATTCTAACTCAAAATAATAAACAAAAACACTAAAACAGGAGGTGTTATGTTAAGAAAGCACTACTTTATACTTTCTCTATTGTTCACTATCATTTTGTCCGGATTGGGTTTTGGACAAAATGTGCTTCAACTTGATCCCAACCAAGAGCTTGTTGCTCAGATTATTGCAGATACTACTGCCAATAACGGGATCTTACCCGACCGTGTCTACGAACTTGTAGGGGGTGCAAATTATCTTTGCACACAGATTTTTTATGTAGCGGATAAGGATGTTTTAAGATTAAGATCTTCTGATAATCAAAAAGCAAAAATCTATTTATATCCAACCGGTACGGGAACTAGCCCTCAAAATCCTCCAGGATATTTTATAAGATTAAGGGGCGGTGATCTTTATATGAAAAATATTGCATTAACCGGATATTTTGAACCTATAGATACTAACTTCAACAACATTCAAGGCGGTATGCTCAGAACAGATAATGAAGGTTCAAATATAATCCTTGATAGTTGTATCTTTTCAAATATTAATGGACAAGTTATTCGTTGTGAAGCTTCAACAGGAACCATAAGAATAACCAATTCTATATTGACTAACCTGGGGGCTTTAAGTACTTCAAACTTTGGTGCTGGAAAAGGAATTGATCTGCGTGCCGTATCGTGCGATTCCTTAATACTTGTGAACAATACCTGGACAAATTATCAGGACCGTGTTGTTCGCCATTACAATTTTAGTAATCCTCTGGAAGGCACAGGAAATATCAGGTATACTCTTATTGATCATAATACCATGTACAATGGTATGGGATTTCATGGTTTACTTTCTTTAGGAAACGTGGGTAAAACTGTCATTATTACAAACAATTTGTTTAAAGATGCGTTTGCTTTAGGTGAAGATTCTACAGATGCAACCAGAGCTGCTGAATGGGCAAATACCGGCGAGTTTTATCCGAATGGATTGAGCAGAATAACTTGGATATTTTCTGCTCCTAATGATACGACACAATGGGTAATCAATCACAATTATTATGCTATTTCAGATTCCGGGCAAGCATTTTTTGATGATTTTACCGGATATCCTATTGTTGAAGGATCACCTCTATCCTGGCATATTAACAGCCGGTTAGGTGCTGATTCTATTAATGCTTTTACTAAAATTGATGATCCGACGCTGGCCAATACACAGAAGTTAATGACAAATTTAATGCGCTGGTATGAAGATACTACTCATATCGGGAACCCGCCTGAGGCAACTGCCGGAGATAGGTCAAAGAATACTCCCAATAGTTGGTGGCAGTGGCCTGAAGATGATATGGACCGCCAGCCATTGTCTTTCTGGATAAATGATGAGGATGCTTCATATTCAATGTCTTCTGCCGCATATACCGGTGCGCAACAAGGCTATCCTGCAGGAGATTTAAATTGGTTTCCTGATAAACATGCACAGTGGTCTACAGGAGCATCAAACTTACCTGAAATCTCGCTGTCAACCTCTTCGGTCGATTTCGGTACAGTTGTGACGGGTTCTGCGAAAACAGATAGTGTACTGGTTTCTAATTCAGGAGCTGTAACCCTGAATATCTCTTCAATTTCATCAGACAATTCAAATTTTGCATTTTCACCTTCAACTTTAGATGTTCCATCTTCCGGCAGCGCTTATTTGAAAATAACTTTTACACCTTCAGATACAAATGCGCAAAATGGCACTATAACTTTAACTCATAATGCTGATAATAGTCCGAGTACAATTACTGTTAATGGTAAGGGAAAAACTACGGTAGGAGTTGATGATATTAAGAATTTACCTAAAATATTCGCTTTGGAGCAAAATTATCCGAATCCATTTAATCCCTCAACTTTGATCTCATTTAGCTTAGATAAAACTGGATTTGCATCGCTTACGGTTTATAATATTTTAGGACAAAAAGTAGCAACATTGGTATCCGAAAATATGTCCGCTGGCTGGCACGAAGTTCATTTCGATGCTTCCAAAATGAGCAGCGGTATGTATATCTATAAACTTGAGTCGGGTAAAAATTCGGCAATTAAAAAAATGTTAATGCTCAAATAATTGGTAAGCTCCTTAATTACTGGAACTTTTTGAAGCTGCTGAGTTTTTATTTTTCATAATTCAAGAAGTTCCAGTCTTTTTTTAACCTTAGGATTATCATTTAAGCTTTAAGATATAATAAGCTATTTTATTGAAAGCCGGGGCAATATAAGGATTAAACATTTAAAAGTTTCAGAAAGTTTGAAGATTATAAATTAGCGGGAATATTCAAGAGCAGAAATTATCCTTCCTCTTTACGTTGATGTGAATATTGAAATATCAACCTCTTTCAATATAATAGAAGATGATTCTAATAAAGTGATTTTGTGTTATTCAAATTTTTTACATCCTGAAAGTGCTGTTAAACCCCAAGGTGTTTCAGCAAGAACGGCTGCTGTGATTATGTTTAAATTTATAATAATATAGTTTAATAACCTTAAATTATTCCTTAATTTGAAACCTCAATATTTAATTTTTATGAAGGATATAAAAATATAATATGGGAAATGAAGCATTAAAAACGATTTTAGAAAACAAAGCTGTAGCAGTAATACGGATGCATGATTCAGCTAAATTAATTAAAGTTGCAGAAGCCATTTATAAAGGCGGTGTTCAGTCAGTTGAGATTACTATGACCGTCCCGGGTGCTTTAAAAATAATTGAGGAAGCCAGCAAAACGTTCGGGGATTATATAAATATTGGTGTTGGTTCAGTATTAAATAAACAGACCGCAAGTGATGCTATAAATGCCGGTGCAAGATATGTAGTTAGCCCGGTCTTTAAACCTGAAATTCTCCGGGAAGCAAAAAAACATAATATCCCGGTGATTCCGGGTGCATTTTCACCTACGGAAATTTTAACTGCTTTTGAAGATGGAGCCGATGTGGTTAAGGTTTTCCCTGCTGATATTGTTGGAATGGCTTTCTTTAAAGGTGTTCTTGCTCCAATGCCGCATTTAAAATTAATGCCCACAGGCGGAGTTTCATTAACTAATGCCGGCGATTGGATAAAAGCCGGTGCATGTGCGGTAGGTGTTGGTTCAGCATTATTAGATAAGAAAGCAATTGCTGAAGAAAATTACAGCTTGTTGACACAGAATGCCGAAAAATTGATAGCTAGTATAAATAATGCAAAAAATTAATATGAAAATACTATCAATCAATCTTTAGTCATACAAACATTCAACTTTTTTTTATTTCTAATTAAAGTAGGAATATAAATGCCTGATAAAGTAGTAACTTTCGGTGAAATAATGCTGAGGTTATCAACCCCCGATTTTAAAAGATTTATACAAACGGATAATTTTGATGTAAACTTCGGCGGCGGAGAGGCTAATGTAGCGGTCTCTTTAGCAAATTTCGGATTTGACAGCTATTTTGTCAGCAAACTACCTTCTCATGAAATCGGTCAGGCCGCAGTAAACAGTCTGCGAAGATATGGTGTAAAGACGGATTATGTTGTCAGGGGCGGCAGCAGAGTTGGAATTTATTTCCTGGAAACAGGAGCAAGCCAAAGAGCTTCCAAAGTAATTTATGACAGAAGTGGTTCATCAGTTACATCACTTAAAAAAGATGAACTGGATTGGAATAAAGTTTTTGAAAATGCAAAATGGTTTCATTGGACAGGGATAACACCTGCTCTGGGCAAGGATGCACAGGAATGCCTTGTTGAAGCCTGTAAAGCTGCAAAAAAAGCCGGCGTTACAATTAGTGCCGATTTAAATTACAGGGCGAAACTTTGGACAGAGAAAGAAGCACAATCTGTAATGATTCCATTAATGGAATATGTTGATGTTTGTATTTCCAACGAAGAAGATGCCGAGAAAAGTTTGGGATTCAAAGCCGGAACTACTAATATTGAAAAAGCCAGTTTAGATGAAAGCGGATATTCAAATTTAGCAATTGAATTGAAGGGTAATTTTAATTTTAAGATAGTCGCAATTACACTGAGGGAAAGCTTTTCAGCATCTAAAAATGGGTGGAGTGCTATTATACATGATGACAAAGATTGTAAAGTGCCATACAGATCAAAAAGATATAAAATACAAATAATTGATCGCGTCGGCGGCGGAGATTCTTTCTCCGGCGGATTAATATCCGGGCTCTTAAATAAAAGTAATACTAAGGAAGCTTTGGAATTTGCCGTTGCTGCATCATGCCTGAAACAGACTATCCCGGGAGACTTTAATTTTGTTTCGATAAGTGAAGTTGAAAAACTTGCTAAAGGAAGCGGTTCCGGCAGAGTGGAGCGTTAGTCAGTTATATAAGCAACTAAGGATTTAATTTCCATAACTTCTATTTCAAAAGATTCTCTTGATCAATTGATATCTATAATTTTAAAATTATTATGCAACTTAACAACCATTAATGCGAGGGTAGAATGGCTAATAATGATATAAATAAAGAAGAAAGTGCAAACCCTTTAATAACCGACAAACTGGCTAAAGTTGGTTCCTACAGGTGGACAATTCTGGCATTGGTTTTCTTTGCTACAACCGTCAATTATCTTGACCGGCAGGTAATCAGTCTTTTGAAGGATGATTACCTTGATCCTGCCTTTCACTGGACGGAATCAGACTATGCCAGTGTTGTGGTAGCTTTCCAGATTTGTTACGGAATTGGAATGCTGTTTATGGGCTGGTTAATAGATAAGCTGGGAACAAAACTTGGATATGCCTTATCATTAACGGTATGGAGTTTTGCAGCTATCGGGCATGCTTTTGCACGCAGTACGGTTGGTTTTATGACTGCCCGTGGATTCTTAGGGTTAAGTGAGGCAGGTAATTTCCCGGCGGCAATTAAAACTGTTGCAGAATGGTTTCCAAAAAAAGAACGCGCCCTGGCAACGGGTCTTTTTAACTCCGGGGCTAATGTGGGAGCAATTGTTGCTCCTCTTACAGTTCCGTTTATTGCTGTTGCTTACGGCTGGCAGGAAGCTTTTATATTTACCGGTGCCGTCGGTCTTATCTGGCTGATCTTTTGGATAAAAATTTATGAGATACCCAGAAAACATAAAAAGCTGCTGAAACCTGAGTTTGAATATATTCATAGTGATGTTGACGAGAAAAATGACCAGAATGATTCTGTTACCAAAATCAGCTGGGTTAAGCTTCTCGGAATCAGGCAATCCTGGGCTTTTGTTATAGGAAAATTTCTTACAGATCCTATCTGGTGGTTTTATCTTTTCTGGCTTCCATCTTTTCTGGATAAACAATATGGAATGACAAAAACTAAGGTTGCTCTTCCGATAGCGGTGGTTTATACGATGACTACGGTTGGAAGTATTTTCGGCGGATGGCTTTCCGGCAAATTTATTAAAATGGGCTGGGAAGTTTATAAAGCCAGAAGAACTGCAATGTTAATATTTGCATTGTTAGTTGTCCCTGTAATTTCTGCTCAAGCCTTAGGGCAAATTAATCCATGGTTTGCAATTATAATTATCGGAATTGCTGCTTCGGCGCACCAGGCATGGTCTGCAAATATTTTCACAATAACTTCCGATATGTTTCCAAAGAAGGCTGTTGCATCTGTAACGGGGCTTGGTGGAACAGCCGGTTCTATCGGGGGTATTTTAATAGCTGCATTTGCAGGAATCATTCTGGATCATTATAAAGCATTAGGCTCAATTGAAACAGGCTATTATATAATGTTTATAATTTGCGGTTCCGCATATTTAATTGCCTGGGTATTTATAAATCTTATTGCTCCCAAGATGCAGCGGGTTGATTCAGCAAGATTAAATTAGTAAAAAATAAAAGGAAATGAAGATGAAAACAGATGAAAAAAGTAATGTCATAGAATCGAATGGATTGAAAGTCTTAAATGAAAATGTTTCTATTTACCCAGATTCATTTAATGAATTGAATGATTGTACATTCTTTATCGGAAAAAAGGGAACAGAAAAATTTTTATATGCGGCTGCAAAAAATGATAACGATTTATTAAATAAATTTGACGGTAAAAGAATAGATACTAAAATCAACGGGTTTAATATTATTAAAGAATGTGAATTAAGTAATAAAAACGCCAGGCAAATTCAGGAAAATTTTGATTTTACAAAACCGAAAGTAATCGGGTTAAGATATTCTTTTGGCTTTGGTGATAGAATCGGATTGGCTAATCCCGGTCACCTGAAATCTATTCAGAATAAAAAAATCGGTGTTATACTCGCACAGCAATCCATAAGGGAAATGACAAGGACAGAGCGCAATCCCGATGATATTATGAGCGCTGCCGTGTGGGCTGTTTTCCAGGAAGGATTTACTGAAGGATTCGGTGCTGATGCAGATCATTTAAAGACAATAGAAGATATAAACCGGTTAATCGATGCAGGTTTTACTATGTTCACTTTTGATCCAAGCGACCACGTAGTACCGGGTGTTGAAAAGATGGCTGATGATGAAATCGAAGAAAAAATAAAAAATCTGCCCTGGGATAAATATGGTGAAAGCCATGATGAATTATTAGGCAGATATGAAAATAAAAATATAAAGATTAATGACAGCTTTTCAATCACTCCGTCTAAAAGAGAGATTACATCAGCTGTACTGAAATATTTCGGTGTTGTGGTGCAGGGTCAGAAAATGTATAACCATTTATCTTCATTTGATAATTATGATTTTGAAGTTGAAATCTCCATAGATGAAACCGATACTGTTACATCGCCCTTTGATCATTTCTTTGTTGTTAATGAAATGAAAAAGAAAAATGTTAAATTTGTCAGTCTGGCTCCGAGGTTTATAGGAGATTTCGAAAAGGGAATTGATTATAAAGGTGATCTGAATGTTTTCAGAAAGGATTTTGTTAAACATGCAGCTATAGCAGAGTATTTCGGCGATTATAAAATTAGCCTTCACTCCGGCAGCGATAAGTTTAGTGTTTATGATATAATATCCGAGGACAAAAATGTTGTCATCCATGTTAAAACTGCGGGAACAAGCTATCTCGAAGCTGTTAAAGTAACTGCAGCAAGAGAACCGGAACTTTTTAGAAAAATACTTGATTTTTCAACCGGTCTTTATGAACAGGAAAAGAAAACATACCATGTCTCTGCTGATATAAATAAAGTAAAATCTTCTAAAGATTATAAAGACGAAGAGCTGGTTGGTCTTTTTGATGATAATAATGTCAGGCAGATTCTGCATGTTACTTTTGGTAAAGTGCTGACTGACAGAGATAATAACAATAATTATATTTTCAGGGATGATTTGTATAGATGCTTAAAAGAAAATGAAGATCTTTATGATGATTATCTTTATAAGCATTTCAGAAGGCATCTCGCACCATTTGAAAAAAATGTTTAATATGCTGTCAGAATTACTCATTCTTGATAACCGTTCTTGATTCTGGAAGCCCGGCGTTGTATCGAGCATCAAAGCATGATTAAATTTTTAACGGAGCAATATAATTTTATAAGCTGTGTTGTTTAATAAATGAAAGAATAAATTATGAACTTCGATTTATCTCCCTTAAAAGGAAAAACCTGCGTTATAACCGGAGGTACAGGTGGTATCGGTTCTGCGATTGTAGATGCTGTTGCAAGTGCGGGTATTAACCTGGTGCTGATTAGCCGTTCAAAAGAAAAAGTTGAAAAGAAAAGCCTGGAATTAAAAGCAAAGTATAACATAAAAGCTCTTGGTCTTCCTTCCGATGTTAATGACAGAGATACTTTATTAAAAGTTAAGGAAAGTGCATTAAATGAATTCGGTACAATTGATTACCTGATTAATTGCGCAGGCGGTAATTTCCCCAAAGCAACTGCTGCAAGAGAATTTCTTGAAGAAAAGGATTTGAGCAGTCTCGAAAATACATTTTTCGGGTTAGAGCTGGATGATATTAAAAAAGTTTTTGATCTTAATTTTACAGGTTCTCTGCTGCCGACTCTTATTTTTGCTGATGTTATGGTCAAAAACAAATCCGGTTCAATAATAAATATTTCTTCAATGAATGCTTTTAGACCATTGACCAAAATTGTTGCATATTCTGCTGCTAAAGCTTCTATTAATAATTTTACACAATGGCTTGCAGTTCACTTTGCTAGGGTAAATGTCAGGGTTAATGCGGTGGCCCCGGGTTTCTTTTTGACTGATCAAAACAGGTTTTTATTAACCGATGAAAAAACCGGTAATTTAACAGAAAGAGGTAAAAAAATTATAAATCTTACTCCTATGCAACGGTTTGGAGATGCTGATGAGCTTCAGGGAATAATTCTTTTTCTGTTGTCTGATTATGCAAAGTTTATTACAGGAACAATTATTCCTGTTGACGGCGGATTCAGCGCCTACTCAGGAGTATAAATAATTATATTTGCAGTTCAGCTTAATTATCTGTACAGCAGTCATTAATTAAAATATATAGGGAAAATAAATATGAGTTCAGGATTAAATATTAATTCAAAAGCTGAGTATGATTTTATATCTTTAGGTGCATTAGTACACAGACTTGATCCGGGCACTGTGCCTTTTAGAAAAGCTGTAAAATGCAATATACATGTAAGCGGCGGCGAATTTAATGTTGCAGCAAATTTAGCAGATTGTTTTATGCTGAATACAGGTGTTGTATCGGCAATTGTAAATTACCCGATTGGTGATTTAATCGCAGAGCGCGTCAGGGGAATGGGAGTTAAAGGCTTTTATAAAAAATTTAAACACAATGGTGTTAATGGTCCTAATATGGCTACTGTATACAGCGACCGCGGTTTTGGAATCCGTGCACCCGTAGTATTTTACAACAGGAGCAACGAAGCTGCTTCTCTATTAAAACCCGGTGATTTCAATTGGGATGAAATTTTTGGCGGCGGTGTAAAATGGTTTCACAGCGGCGGTATCTTTGCATCGCTATCCGAAACGACCGGTGAATTAATCGTTGAAGCAATGAAAGCTGCAAAAGCTGCAGGTGCAGTTACCAGCTTTGATCTTAACTTCCGTGCAAAATTATGGAACATCTGGGGCGGTGAACAGAAAGCGGTCGAAGTAATCGATAGTATTGTTAAACATGTAGACGTTTTAGTCGGCAATGAAGAAGATCTTCAAAAAGGTCTGGGGATCGCAGGGCCTGAAGTTGCTTCAAAATCAAAATTAGATCCAACTACATTTTTCGGTATGATCGATAAGGTTACTGCTAAATACCCGCACGTAAAAGTTGTTGCAACCACTCTTCGGGAAGTTCATGCTACCCATCATCACAGTTGGAGCGCTGTTGCCTGGGTTAACGGTAAAACATATTCGGCCCCGACTGCCGATCTGAATGTGTTTGATCGTGTCGGCGGCGGTGATGGTTTTGCAAGCGGATTTTTCTATGGATTGATAAATAACGAATCACCTGAAGAAGCAGTAAAGCTTGGCTGGGCTCATGGAGCTCTTCTTACTACATATCCAGGCGATACAACAATGGCAACTATTGATGAAGTAAAAGCTTTTGCACGGGGAGGATCAGCCCGTATTCAAAGGTAGTTGTATAAGCGTTAGCTTCTTAATCTTAGTCATAATCTGATACTTTCTAAAAGAAAGGATAAAGATTATTAGGATTAGGATTATTCCGGAGAAACTCATTTTGGGAGAATGAGATTAGGATTATAGAATTTGCAGGGGTGATATTTCTTATATATTTTATACAATTAGAGGAAATGTTCATAATCGAATGAACATTTCCTTTTTAATTTACCTTCGATAAATTTGTATATGCAAATAATAATATTTTATGTTAACTAGGTTTGTATTATGCAGTACTTTGCAAAAGTAAATGAACTTGATTCTTTAAGTAATGATGATTTAAAAGAGGGAATATTTTCTACTTTGGAAAAATTAGGATCCAGGAAGAGGATTCTTGTAATACCTCCCGATATAACCCGGTTCTATTCTTATTCCGGTATAATTACGAAATTTGTGTATCAATATTATAAAGATGCCTTAACAGATGTTCTTCCTTCAATTGGAACACATTTCCCTATGACGGATGAAGAAATAGCCAGGATGTATGAAGGTGTTCCCCGTAATTTATTCAGAATTCATAATTGGAGGAAAGACCTCGTTACTTTGGGTGAAGTACCTTCAGAATTTATTAACGAAGTTTCGGAAGGAAAGCTGAATTATTCATGGCCGGCACAGGTAAATAAATTAATTGCGGAAGGAAACTATGATTTAATTTTATCTGTCGGCCAGGTTGTGCCGCACGAAGTAGTCGGTATGGCAAATTATAATAAAAATATCTTTGTAGGAACCGGTGGAACGGAAGGTATAAATAAGAGCCATTTCCTTGGAGCAGTTTACGGTATGGAAAGAATGATGGGAAGGGCAGACACCCCTGTTAGAAAAGTATTAAATTATGCTTCGGATCATTTTGCCAATCACCTTCCGATTGTATATATATTGACTGTTGTCGGCAAAGATAATAAGGGCAAAATAGTACCGAAAGGCTTATTCACAGGTGATGATTTTGAAAATTTTAAACAAGCTTCCGAATTATCATTAAAAGTTAATTTTCAAATGCTGAATAAACCTTTGAAAAAAGTTGTTGTTTACCTGGAGCCCGAAGAATTTAAAAGTACATGGCTTGGTAATAAAAGCATCTATAGAACAAGAATGGCTATTGAAGATGGCGGTGAATTAATCATCTTAGCTCCCGGTTTGAAAGAGTTTGGAGAAGATAAAGCAATCGATCAGCTGATCAGAAAATTTGGATACAAAACTACTCCGGAAATTCTGGAATTTGTTGATAAGAGCCCGGAACTCCAGAATAATTTGAGTGCAGCGGCTCATTTAATACACGGTTCATCCGAAAACAGATTCTCGATTACTTATTGTCCCGGGTACATATCTAAAGATGAAATTGAGAGTGTCAATTACAGGTATGCTGATCTTAATAAGATGATTAAAAAATATGATCCTGAAAAGTTAATTGATGGTTATAATATTACTGATGACGGTGAAGAAACATATTATATTTCAAATCCTGCCTTAGGATTATGGGCTTCTAAAGATAGATTCAAGTAAATAGGTCAAAAGTCAAAATTCTTATGAATCACTGCTGGAAAATCAGAAAAGAAATTTGAATGAGTAATAAAATTAAAATTGCAGCGGATAATAAAATTCCTTTTCTTAAAGGAGTACTTGAACCTTATGCTGATATTCAATATTTAAATCCGGCTGATATTACCCGCGATGCAGTTAAAGATAAAGATGCATTAATAATCAGGACAAGAACAAATTGTAATGCCGAACTTCTGGATGGGACTAATGTAAAATTTATAGCAACTGCGACAATAGGATTTGATCATATCTATCAGGAATATTGCAGGGAGAAAAATATAAAATGGATTAATGCCCCGGGTTGTAATTCATATTCTGTACAGCAGTATATTGCGTCTGTTTTGTTAACTCTTGGTTTTAAAAGAAAATTAAATTTATCCGGGTTAACTATTGGAATAGTAGGCGTTGGAAATGTAGGTAGTAAAGTTGAAAAATTAGCAAAAGTATTGGGGATGAAAGTCCTACTTAATGATCCTCCCCGAGCTCGAATTGAAGGTAATGAAAAATTTGTAACTCTTGATGAACTGGTTTCAAAAAGCGATGTTATAACTTTCCATGTGCCTCTAATAAGAGAAGGGATCGACAAAACATATCATTTGGCGGATGAAAAATTCTTTAAAAAATTTATCGGTAATAAGATCGTTTTCAATACTTCAAGAGGACAGGTTATTGAAACAAATTCGATAAAAAATGCACTGAAAAATAAAATTTTAAATGCTGCTGTTCTTGATGTATGGGAACACGAACCGGATATTGACCTTGATTTATTAGATATGGCAGATATTGCTACACCCCATATTGCCGGTTATTCTGCTGATGGTAAAGCTAACGGCACATCGGTTTGTGTAAGGAATATTGCTTCTTTTTTTAATCTGGATATAGATAAAAACTGGTACCCGGAGGAATTGCCTGCTCCTGGAAACTCAAATGAAATTACCATTGATTGTACCGAACTACCGGAACAGGAGGTATTTTATAAGGCCTTTATCTCTTCTTATGATATTATGAGTGATGACAATACTCTTAGAAATTCTGTTGATACTTTTGAAAAACAGAGAGGTAATTATCCTGTAAGGAGGGAATTTCCATTCTATAAAATAAATATAACTAATGGCCGGAATGAAATTGAAAAAAAACTTAAGGAAATCGGTTTTAAAATAAACACTTAAATCAAAAAAAATAATAAGGGAATAGAAATGACAAAACTTGCAGATATAGGACTTGTCGGATTAGCCGTAATGGGCGAGAATCTTGTGTTGAATATGGAAAGCCACGGATTCACAGTGGCAGTTTTTAATAGAACTGTTGCGAAAGTAACTAATTTTGTTAACGGACGCGGAAAAGATAAAAACATTATCGGAACTTCTTCAATAGAGGAGCTTGTTCAAAGCTTAAAATCACCAAGAAAAGTAATGCTGATGGTAAAAGCAGGAAAGCCTGTTGATGATTTTATTGAAATGTTAATCCCGCATCTTGAAAAAGGAGATATAATAATAGACGGAGGCAATTCTCATTTCCCTGATACAATTAGAAGGACCCGGTACCTTGAAGGAAAAGGTTTACGTTATATTGGTACGGGTGTTTCAGGTGGCGAGGAAGGCGCTTTGAAAGGTCCGTCAATAATGCCGGGAGGTTCTCCTGAAGCGTGGCCGCATGTAAAGCCGATCTTCCAGTCTATTGCGGCAAAAGTTGAAGACGGAACACCCTGCTGTGATTGGGTCGGTGAAAACGGTGCTGGGCATTTTGTCAAAATGGTTCATAACGGGATTGAATACGGCGATATGCAATTAATCTGTGAAGCTTACCAGATTATGAAAGACCTTCTCGGTTTAAGCTATGAAGAAATGCACCAGGTTTTTAAAGAATGGAATGACGGTGAATTAAACAGCTACTTGATTGAAATAACCAGGGATATCCTTGCTTATAATGATGAAGACGGGAAACCTCTCGTTGAAAAAATTCTTGATACTGCAGGACAAAAAGGAACTGGTAAATGGACAGTGCTTGCCTCTCTTGATTCAGGTGCACCATTAACATTAATCGGTGAAGCAGTTTACGGCAGGACATTATCATCCTTGAAGGATGCAAGGGTTGAAGCGTCAAAGGTGTTATCCGGACCTGTTCCGAAATTTGAAGGTGATAAAAAAGAATTTATTGAAGATCTCAAGAAAGCATTATATGCTTCCAAAATAGTTTCTTATGCACAAGGTTATCTCTTAATGAGATATGCCGCCAAGGATTTCAACTGGAATTTAAATTATGGCGGAGTAGCTTTAATGTGGCGTGGCGGATGTATAATCCGTTCTATCTTCCTTGGAAAAATTAAAGAAGCATTTGATAAGAATCCTGATTTAACAAATCTACTGCTTGATCCTTTCTTCAAAGAGAAAATTGAATCATCTCAGAAGTCATGGCGCCGAGTTGCTGCGGCTGCAGTAACTAACGGAATATGGATACCTGCGCTTTCAACCGCATTAAATTATTTTGACGGGATCCGTAATTCACGTTTACCAGCCAATTTGCTGCAGGCACAAAGAGATTACTTCGGTGCTCACACTTATGAAAGAGTTGATAAGAAGAGAGGCGAGTTCTTCCATACAAACTGGACAGGCCGGGGCGGGAATACTGCTTCCTCAACTTATAATGCTTAAACAATAGAACCCGGGTTGTACTGATTAAACGGATTTTTACGGATAGAAATCTATTATCGGTTTAAATTTTGTCCCATCTGTTTAATCAGTTCTTCATGTAGCCCATTTTCTCATGATATTATAAAGGAGTAATCAAATGAAACTTTTAATAAAAGTTAGTTTAATATCTTTGATCTTCATTTTGATCGGATGTTCTAAATCCTCAAAGGAAAATCAGATATTTAATGCTGATTATCCTGAACAATTTCCGGTTGTAGTTTCGAATCCGCTTGATTCAGTTAGAAAAGATGTCACGGTTCAGTTAGATGTCAGTTCTATTAAAGAAAAATATCCGGATTTTAATCCCCTGGCTTTCATAGTATTAGATGAAGGAAATGAACTGCCTAGTCAGGCAGATAATATAAATAGTGACAGCGGTCCGGAAAGAATTGATTTTCTGACTGATCTTAATCCCGGCGAAAAACAAAACATAACATTAAGGTATGCAAAAGTTGGAGTAAAAAAACGTGAATACACCAAAAGAACACAGGCAGTACTGGGTAAAAAAGTCGGATATAAATTAGTAAAAGGTGAATATACGGGTGGCAGGTTTGAAGATATTGATTCGGTTAAAGTTCCTTCCGATCATGTAGCTCATGATGCACTTTTCAGGATTGAAGGTCCCGGCTGGGAATCGGATTTAATCGCTTACCGGTTTTATCTTGATTCAAGGAATAGAAATGATATCTTTGGTAAAAAAGTAAATGGATTGATTATGCAAAAGGTAGGAGTAAATGATTTAGTCTCCAACAGCAAAGAAACTTATACCCAAATGCTTGATTGGGGGATGGATATCTTTAAAGTCGGTGAATCATTAGGTATCGGTTCAATCGGGATGTGGTATGATAACAAGGTTTTTACTGTAAGTAAAACCGATAGCGTCATATGTATTATTGCTGCAAACGGTCCGGTTAGATCTGATGTATTTACAAAGTATTATGGATGGCAGGTTGGAAAGGAAAAGTATAATCTTCTGTCAAACCTTTCAATATCTGCAGGTAGCAGGTTAACAGAAGTGGATCTTGATCTAACAGGCGGTGAAGCAGATTTTTGTACGGGTTTAGCTAAACATGAAAATTGCGTATTTATGAAATCAGTAAATAAAAACTCTGAATGGGGTTATATAGCGCTTTATGGTAAACAAAGTTTGTCGGGTGATAATCTTGGAATATCAGTATTTTATAAAAATCCTGACATAATCAAAACCACTGAAGATAAAGACAGTTATATTGTAGTCTTAAAACCTGCAAACGGCAGACTTCAATACTATTTTGCCGCTGCCTGGGAAGATGAACCTGACGGGATTAAAAATAAAGACGAATTTCGATCTTATTTAAATAAGACAGTTGAGGATTTAAATAATCCTGTTGAAGTAAGTATAAAATGAAAGTAAGAACTTATGCCGGATCTTAGTCTTAATGTTATTCGTAATCTTAATCCTTTTTTGAGTAAGATTATGATTAAGAATTATTAAAATGTGATATATAAATTTTGATAGAAAGTGAGGTAAGAAATGGAAGTAAGATATTCTCCCAATTTTGAAGGATTTAAAAAGCTTGATACAGCCGGGCTTCGGAATGAATTCCTGGTTGATAAATTATTTGAGACAGGTAAAATTTATTTGGTTTATTCTGATGTTGACAGAGCTATAGTTGGATCTGCAGTTCCGGCAGATAATAAATTAAAACTGGAAGCAAGCAAAAAAGAAATGTCTGCAGATTATTTTGCTGAAAGAAGAGAAATAGGAGTGATAAATATAGGAAACGCAGGTGTAATACTTGTGGATGGCAAAGAATATAAAATGGAGCATAAAGATTCGTTATATATCGGAAGGGGAGCAAAGGATATAGAATTTACAAGTAAAGATAAAAATAAACCAGCTCAATACTATTTTGTAAGCTATCCTTCTCATAAAGAGTTTCCTACTGCGCATGCAAAATTTTCCGATGCGGAACCAAACAGGCTCGGCAGTCTGAAAGACTCCAATCATAGAACAATTTATAAATATATTCATCCTAAAGGAATAAAAAGCTCCCAGCTTGTAATGGGTTTAACCGAACTGGAAGAGGGGAGTGTTTGGAATACAATGCCTGTTCACACCCATCAGAGACGTTCTGAAATATATATGTACTTTAATCTTGAAAATGATTCACTTGTTTTTCATTTCATGGGAACTCCTTCTGAAACAAGGCATATAGTTATTAGAGATCGCCAGGCTGTTATATCGCCAAGCTGGTCATTCCATTCAGGCTCCGGAACTCAAAATTATACCTTTATATGGGCCATGGGGGGCGAGAACCAGGCTTTTGATGATATGGATGCAGTGAAGATGAATGAATTAATGTAGGTTTAAATTAATTTTTTTTTAGATATTTGGTTTAAAAGAAACCGGGTTTATTAAATAATTCTTTCTTATAAAAAGAGGTAGAAATGGTTTTAGATCAATTTAGTTTAAAAGATAAAACTGCAATTGTTACCGGTTCAAACAGAGGGATAGGACAGAAATATGCTCTTGCACTAGCAGAAGCGGGAGCAGATATCATAGGTGTTTCATATGAAGATGATTTTAATGAAACAATAAAATTAATACAGAATGAGGGCAGAAATATAAAAACCTATAAATCTGATTTTTCCGATAGAAAATCCCTGTATGAATTTATAAAAAATGTTAAATCAGATTTCCCCAAGATTGATATTTTAGTTAATAATGCCGGGACAATTTTAAGAAAACCAATATCCGAACATCCCGATGAATATTGGGATAAAGTTATTGAAGTTAATCTTTCGTCTCAATTTATTTTAACACGTGAAATCGGGAAAGATATGGCTGAAAGGGGATATGGTAAAATTACTTTTATAGCTTCATTATTATCTTTCCAGGGAGGGATCTGGGTCCCGGGGTATTCGGCATCAAAAGGAGGTGTCAAACAATTGACCATGGCTTTTGCAAATGAGTGGGCGGGTAAAGGTGTAACTGTAAATGCAATTGCACCTGGTTATATTGCTACCGATAATACAAAAGCCCTCAGGGAAGACCCGGTACGCAGTAAAGCAATTTTAGACAGGATACCTGCCGGAAGGTGGGGTACACCTGAGGATTTGATGGGAACGATAGTTTTCTTAAGTTCGGATGCTTCAAGTTATTTAAACGGGAGTGTTGTTACTGTCGACGGCGGATGGATGGGAAGATAAAAATTCCTCATTTTTCTTATTAAAACCCGGTATGCATCCGAGTTTTTTTATTTTAAAGTAAAAATAAATCTTTATAATTTATTTATGATGAATAATTAATTGGTATTTTGACAGAAAATTCGGAACCGGCCCCGGGTTTACTTTTTACACTAATTGTTCCCTGAAGAAGTTTAACATATTTTTTTGTAATTGTTAATCCCAATCCGCTTCCTTCATATCTTCGGCTTAGACCTTCACTTGCCTGCCTGAATTCTTCAAAAATTAAGTTTTGACTATCCTCGGGTATTCCAATCCCGGTATCAGAAACTTTTATTACTGCATAGTCATTGCCGTTATTTTCTATTTTTAGTGATATTGTGACTTCACCTACGGCAGTAAATTTGACTGCATTATTGATTAAATGAGAAATGGTATTCTGTAAAATTTTTCTATCCGAATTTACTATAAGTTCATGGTGTGACATCCTGACATTTAACGCTATATTCTTAACCTGGGCAATTCCCTTATACAGCTCAATTTCTTCCTGAACTAATTTAACAAGATTGAAGCTGGTCGGCTGTATTTCAAATTTATTAGCTTCGATCCTTGACAAATCTAAAATTGAGTTTAATGTTTCAAGCAGCCTTTTCCCGCTGTTTGCTATATCTTTTACCATCTTTGAATGATCAGGTTCTTTTATTTCTTCGGATAAAATTTCCGAATAACCTAAGATTCCAACCAGGGGAGTTCTTAATTCATGGCTCATATTGGCAAGAAAGCTTGACTTGAGACGGTTCATTTCTTCTGCTTTTTCTTTTGACGTTATGAGTTCTTCCTCAAATTTTTTCCTTTCTGTAATATCCCGTATAACAGCAATTATATGCGGTTTGTCATTTAGCCGGAATGATGAAAGATTTACTTCCACAAAAAACGGACTATCATTTTTTAGATTTATCCATTCAAACAGCTGAACCTCTCCCTGACAAACCCTTTCTACCAGCTCTAAAGCTTTTTCTTTCGATAATCTGCCATCAGGCTGCTTTGGAGGGGATAAATCAACCGGTGTTTTTCCGATTATTTCTGCTTTTGAGAGATTAAATAATTTTTCAGTTGCGGGATTGCAATCAACAATTTTAAGATTATCCATAATAAAGATTGCATCATTTGTTTTTTCAAATAACGTTCTGAATTTTTTTTCAGAATTTTTTATCTGGTTTTCAACAAGTTTTTTATCCGTAATATCTCTCGCTATAGCAAGCATATTTCCATTTGAAAGAATTTTACTGCTTACTTCGCAGGGGATTGAAGCTTTATTCTTCTTTAATAAAATCCTGTCCGAATAAACAATTTGGCCGGAATTAAGTTCATCAAGCAATAAAGGTTTTCTTCTCAGTTCTTCCGGATCCAGAATATCAGTTAAATTAAGCTTTAAAATTTCCTCCCGCGTATATCCAAGTGTCTGGCATGCAAAGGTATTTGCTTCAACCGCATAAAATTCTTTATTAAAGACCATAATTCCATCAGAAGCCTGTTCAACCAGATCACTATATTTTAACTCTGATTCCTGAATTTTATTAAGGCTTATTAAATTTTGTTTATTGTCATAATAAAGAACAAGAACAGCAGCCAGGCCGAAGATCAGAAAAATAATAATACCTACGCTTATTAATCTAAAATGCAGCGGTTCAAGAATTTCTGAGACGTCCTGTTTTGTTACTATATACCAGGTTGTACCTGGAATTTTTCTTATATCAGCTAATACGTTTACACCCCGGTAATCCTGACCCGATATTATTTTGTTAACACCTTTTTCTGAAACCCTGGAAAGAAGTTCGTTCTTACTTATTGGAAATTTAAGTGTAAGAGCAGGAGAAGAATTGAAACGAACCGGACTTACAAATAAAATACTGTCGTTTTGTTTTCGGAAAATAAATGATTCACGCGAGTTTGTTGCTACATATGACTTAACTATGAAAGGGAAAATTACAATATTAGGATCAATATTTAACACTATTGCCATAGCAGGTTTGTTATTAAGCTGAACAGGTACCACTATATCATAATACAATAATCCGGAATTTATATTTCTTCCTATATCTGAGACAGCTATTCGTTCCGATTTTAATACAGAATCAATAAAGGATAATTCCTGCGGATCAGGTTTATAATCGGGATTTAGATTTATTAAATCACGGTTAGCCTCATCTAAAATATAAATTGACCTGTAACCATGATTTTTATAGATAGGAAATAATGTGTGGTAAACAGCTAAAGAATCTTCCTTATCCTTTTTAAGAAAAAACTCACAAACAGTTTTATTAAAAAAATTATTTTCATCTAAATATCTTGCTTCATCCAATCTCTCTTCATACCAGGATAATACCTGGTTTTCTTTTAACGAAGAAATTGAATTTAAATCTTTCGATTCTGTACTTAACAGGTAGTTCTTTTCGTTATGATAATAAAAATAGCCAACAATTATGAATAAGATTAAGACGGTTATAAATATTACAAAAAGAATCTTTGATGATTTATAATACTTTAATTTTTTAAACATTAAGGCTGCAGTTGAAATGTTAAAAAAATCCCTATCTATAATTTACTTCTTTTGCAAACTAAGAAAAATTTTATTTATTCAAAAGAATATTGATTTATAAGGCGCTTTAAGCTGGCTGGACAGCTAATAAATAAAAGTTTCCTGCAACACATTTTGACAGGGATATATTAAAATATTCTTAAATCCAATTCCAAATCATCTGCTTCAGGATAACAAATAATGATAAGCTTAAAATCTGCCGGCGTTATAATTTAGAATGATAAGAAAATTCAATTATTTTAGGATTTACTAATTTCTTAAAATCCTTAAAAGATAATTTTATTAATTCGGTATGAGTGCATGCATTGAAAACTATTTCTTCATCATCTTCAAGGCTTTGAGCTGCATAAACATCCATGTTATACAAATTACCGAACGGAGGCATAGCGCCTACTTCACAGTCCGGGAATTTATCTTTGAATTCTGTTTCATCGGCTAACCTTACATCCCCGGCTCCTGTTATTTCTTTAAGCAGAATTATATCAATTTTATAAGAAGCCGGAAGAACAGCCATAGCCATTTTACCGTTTATTTTAACCATTACGGTTTTTGCCAGCTCTTTTCCGGGTACATGAGCGATTGCTGCAATTTCCTGTGCTGTAAATGCAGAAGAATGTTTAATAGAAACATATTTAACATTCTCTTTATCAAGAAATTCTTTTAATTTTTGTAGCGGCATAATGTCCTCCTAAAAAAAAATTCTTTAATAATTAATTATTACGATTAATATTTTAAGAACACTTTCAGATTTCTTCAGTGAGTTTCAGGAATTCTTTGTAAGGGATTGCTGTTAAACTCTGTGCATCAAAAGCTCCGTTGGAAAGACTTATCATAGATACTTTTGCTGCGGCTTTTTCATCAGGTGCTTCATAAATATCCAGGAAGTCGTAGGGGCCAAGCAGAGCATAATGCTCAATAAATTTAACTTCGGGGCATTTTTCTTTTACCTGTTCAAGCCATACCCGGCCGAGTCTGGCCCTGTCTTTCATTTGTTTTGAAATTTCAGGTGAGAACTTAGTTAATAAAATAAATGTCATATTAATTCCCCACTTATTTAATTAACAAATTTTGATTTGATTATAATATAAGATTTGAAAATGAAATTAGAAAGTCTAAAAATTAAAAAGTAAGCTCAAGTTTATTTGCAAGCCTGTCCGACTTCGCCTGACAGTCAGGGAATAACGGTCTAAGATCTCTAATCTTACTTTTCACTTCTAAAATCAAAAATTTGTGACAGGTGTTCTTAAATCTTTACAAAAAGAACAAATTATAATTAAGGATATCATTCATCCATGCTTTCACATACCCGAATCCCGCACATTATACTGCATTTTTTCTTTAAAACCGGGCTAATATTTTTAAAAATTGAATTGCTTAACAGCAGATCTTTTTCGTAACTTTGTGTAAGTATAATTAATAGAAGGGGTACTATGGGGAAGAATAGTATCGTAATGGTTAAGCAGGTTCCGGATACGACAAATATATCCGGACAGGTAATGAAAGAAGACGGGACTGTAAACAGGGCAAAATTGCCGGCAATTTTTAATCATGAAGATAGGGTTGCACTTGAATTAGCCCTCAGGATTAAAGAAAAAGAAGGCGGTAAAATTACTGCAATTACTATGGGACCGCCGAGAGCATCGGATATTTTGCGGGAATGCCTTTATATGGGTGCCGATGAAGCAGTTTTGATTAGTGATCGGAAATTTGCCGGCGCAGATACACTGGCTACTTCTTATGTACTGGCCGAAGCTATTAATAAAATCGGTAATTATGATTTTATTTTTGCAGGCAGGCAGGCTATTGACGGTGATACTGCCCAGGTTGGACCTCAGACCGCTGAGAAATTAAATATTCCGCAAATTACTTATGTTGAGGAAATAATTGAAATAAGCGATAAAACTGTTAAAGTTAAAAGGAAAATCGACGGAGGATTTGAAATACTTGAATCAAAGCTGCCGGTACTTATTACAGTTTTGAAAGATGCCTGTTTTCCAAGACCTTTCAAAGCAAAAAGATTAATGGCTTACAAAAATGCAAAAACTTTGATCGAGCTTGAAAAGATTACCGAAGGTAATTCTCTCTTATATATTGACCAATTAAAAGAAGAACATATTGCCAGAAATCTTTATATCCGGACTCTGACAATGGATGACCTTCAGCTTGATATAAAGCGCTGCGGTGTTCATGGTTCTCCAACTAAAGTACATAAGGTTGAATCTGTAGTTCTTGCCGGCGGAAATCATGAATCAATTTCTCCTACCAGAGAAGGCATGGCAAACTTAGTTGATAAATTAATGGAAAATCACATTCTGGGATAATAAAGATGGGGAATAATACCAATAAAGATGTTTGGGTTTTTATTGAACAGCGAAATGGAAAACCTGCTGATGTTAGTTTTGAACTCTTATCAAAGGGAAGAAAATTAGCCGGGAATTTAAACGGAAAACTGAAATCAGTTGTTATCGGAAGTAATGTAATAGACATTGCTAAAGAAACATTCAGATATGGAGCGGAAGAAGCTATCATTATAGATAATCCTGAGCTTCATAATTATTTAACAATGCCCTACAGCAGAATACTAAATGAACTGGTTGAAAAATATAAACCGCGGATTGTACTTTTCGGTGCGACCGTAATAGGCCGTGATTTAGCCCCTAGAGTTGCTTCGCACACGAAAAGCGGTTTAACTGCAGATTGTACCGATCTTCAGATTTCCGATGTTACATATCTTAAAAAAGAATATAAGGATCTGCTGCTTCAAATCCGCCCGGCATTCGGGGGCAATATAATAGCAACAATTATATCTCCCGACATAGAAATTCAGATGGCAACGGTCAGAGAGGGAGTAATGAAAATGGAGCCTCTCGAAAAACCGGCTGAAGGAAAAATAACTGAAATACCTTACATACCAGACGGCTTTGATAATATCATTAAAATCATTGATCAGCACAGAACAGAAAATAAGGTTAATCTGAAAGCTGCCCCTATAATTGTAGCCGGCGGTTATGGTATGGGAAGTACAGATAATTTTAAACTGATTCATGAACTTGCTTCAACTATAGGAGCGGAAATTGCAGGGTCACGTGCTGCCGTTGATGCAGGTTTTGTTCCCCCGGAAAGACAGGTCGGGCAAACAGGTGTAACGGTTCGACCGAAACTCTATATCGCATGCGGTATTTCAGGTGCCATTCAGCACCGTGCCGGTATGCAGGAATCAAATAAAATTATTGCAATCAATACTGATCCTGAAGCTCCTATTTTCAATGTTGCACATTATGGGATTGTAGGAGATGCTATGCAGGTTATACCTATGTTTATAAACGTTTTTAAACAGAAGCTGAGATAAAATATGCCCAACTATTTTACTGAGAATGCAGATCTTCTTTATCAGTTTGAAAGACTTGATCTAAAAGAAATTGTTGAGATGACTGAAGAAAATTTTAAGCAGGCTGAAAAGTTTGACTTTGCTCCTTTAAATTATGAAGATGCAAAAGAAAATTACAGGAAAGTGCTTGAAGTTGTAGGAGATATTGCCGCAAATTTTATTGCTCCAAGAGCTGCACAGATTGATGAAGAAGGAGCTGTTTTTAAAGATGGGAAAGTTGATTATGCAAAAGGAACAAAAGAAGCTTTAGAGATGCTTTCAAAAGCTGAACTAATGGGGATGATACTTCCCAGGGAATACGGCGGATTAAATTTCCCTACTACAATTTATATGGCAGCTGTTGAAATTATATCCAGGGCTGAAGCATCATTAATGAACATCTTTGGGCTGCAGGATATTGGAAAAACAATTGCTCAGTTTGCCGATGATCTTCAGAAGGAGGAATTTCTTCCAAAATTTTCAACCGGTGAATTTACCGGAGCAATGGCGTTAACAGAACCTGACGCCGGTTCTGATCTGCAGGCTGTTAAGCTGCATGCTTACCAGGATGAAAACGGCAGCTGGTCTTTACGCGGTGTAAAAAGATTTATAACCAACGGTAATGGAGATGTACTTCTCGTATTGGCACGTACCGAGCCTGGTACAAAAGATGCACGTGGCTTGAGCATGTTTGTCTGCTACGGTGATGAATCCGTTAAGGTAAGGAGAATTGAACATAAATTAGGGATTCATGGTTCACCGACATGCGAACTTCAGTTTAATGACACACCGGCACAATTAATCGGGATAAGAAGATTCGGTTTATTAAAATATGTAATGTATTTAATGAATCGTGCACGTGTCGGTATTGGTGCTCAGTCTTTAGGCATATCACAACAGGCTTATGAAGAAGCCTTAAAATATGCAAAGGCAAGGGAACAGTTTGGAAAACCGATTTATAATATGCCTGTAGTATCAAATATTTTAATTGATATGCGCGTTACTCTTGAAGCAAACCGTTCGTTATTTTATGCAACCTGTCTATGGCTTGATAAAAAAGAAAAGCTGGAAGAATTGGTAGACAATCTTAAAAAAGAGAAAAAACCATTTGCCGAAGCAAATGAAAAATTAAAAGAATCTCTTAAAATCGTTGCACTTTTAACTCCAGTAGCAAAATATATTTTAAGTGAATCGGCCAACAAAATAGCTTATGATGCACTTCAGATTCACGGCGGTACCGGGTATATGAAAGAATTCATGGTTGAACGCCTTGTAAGAGACGCAAGGATTACAAATATATATGAGGGGACTTCCCAGCTTCAGATTGTTGCGGCAGCAGGGGGAGTTATAAATGATGTGATGGCTGAATATTTCAACGAATGGGAAAAGAAAGAGTATAAAGGCAGTCTGTCTCATTTGCGTAGTAATCTTTCAGAGATAAGAGGCTTGTATTATGAAAGCCTTAAATATGTTAAAGATAAAAAAGATGTTAACCTGCAGGAAGTTGCATCTAAAGATTTAGTTGAACTTTATACTTATATTTATGTAGGATTTTTGCTCCTGAATGAAGCAAATTCAGATCAGAGAAAAGTATTTACCGCTAGAAGATATATTCTTGATGCTCTTACAAAAGCCAGAAAAAATGCCGAAGCAATTAAATCCGAATTATATTCGGATATACTGCATGCAGATACAATTTTAATTTAAAAATCGGGAGAACTATAATGGACAAATGTGCTCTTATATACAGAATATATGATGATCATGAAGAAAAACATTATGTAAGCAGTATACTTGATCATACAAAACTGGAAGAAATAGTTGATGAATATAAAAAGCAGAACGAAAGAGTTTATGCAAATGAATTCATCCACTACTTAAACAGATTTGATCCTGAAGCGCACGAAGTAGAAGTGAAAGACTTCTATTTCTAGACAGGGGATTAATCTTATAAAATCTAAAGATGACGTCTTTATATTGCGGAATTCCAGCATAAAAGATGTCATCTTTAATTAATTATAATTTTTGTTCTCAATTCAAAAAAATAAACTAATTTTAATCCCTTTCTCTTTTAACCCGCAATAAATTATAAGAATAATTTTGAGAAGATAATTGAATGCTATTATAGGAAAGGAAATTCCTGATTACTTAATTCAGATTCTTTCCAGGATGAGACATGTAATGTCATCACTTTGATTTGCCGTCCCGACATGCTCCTTAACATCTTTAACAATTGCATCGATAAACTCTTCAGAGGATAAACCGGAATTGTTTTTGAAAAAGTTAAACATCCGATCATCGGAATATTCTTCTTCATCGGGGTTCATCGCTTCGGGAATACCATCTGTATATAAAAATAATTTATCCCCTTTTTCTAATTTTAAACTTTGTCCGGTATAGGGTATTCCAAAATCAAGCATTCCTAATCCTATTCCGCCGGCATCAATTTTTTCAAGAGTTCCGTTTTCTCTTAACAACAGGATCGGGTTATGCCCTGCATTTAAAACTTCCAGCTCACCTTTGCCGGGATCCAGAACCGCAATAAAGAAAGTAATGAACCTGTCGGAAGGAGTTGAGCGGTAAATCAGTTTGTTTAACCTGGCGGCAATTTCTGTCAGGGGAAGATCAAATTCCAGGTAGGAATATAATGATGCATTCAATGTATTAACAAGCAAAGCGGCAGCAATACCTTTTCCGGTAACATCAGCAATAACCAATGCAACTTTTCCGTTGCTTAAATTGATGCAGTCATAATAATCTCCGCCTACTTCTTTTGAAGGAATATTTATCCCTGCAATTTCATAACCTTCAATTTTTGCCAGCTCTTTCGGAATGATTCTCTGTTGAATTGAAGCAGCGATATTGATCTCTTTTTCGATAAGTTCTTTCTCAACTGACTGCTGATGCAGAAATTCGTTTTCGATAGCAGCAGAAACCTGTCTTGTAACGGCTTCAAATAAAGACCTGTCCAAATCATTAAAAGATGTAAGTCCTTTTCGGGTTTCTTTACCGGATAACACAAAATTGTAACTTCGATCTCTGTGTTCAAAGGAAGACTGGATTTTGAATTCACTATTTAAAATACTTTCACGGTTGTGCCCGGCAGGGAATAAAAAATGTTGTTCCTTGCCGTCCTGTTTGTTTACAATTTTAATTAATGCAGATGTGGAATTTGTTAAAGAGGATACCCGTTCAAGAGCAAGTTCAAAAAGAATATTTCTTTTTTCAAATCTTGATAGTTCAATTCCTGCATCAATAAGATGGTTTAATTGAAATATCTTTTCGTTTAAGCCGAAAATTAATTCCTTTTCCTTTTTCTGATTTAGAAAAGATTTATGTGCGCTGTTGAAAACCTGGAGAAGTATCTGCAGTGTAATTTTATCAAAATCATTAAATACGGTACCGTCCAATTTTTGGCCAATCAAAATTCCTATTAATGATGAATCGGAAAGAGGCAGGACAATTGAAACAGTATATTTTTGTTTATCATAATAAGTGATATTCAGATTATTGCAGTCCTTAAGATAAGTTAAATCCGGAGTGTTGGTTTTATTATTTAATCCTGCATTTTTCCATTCTGAATTATTAGAAGCTTTATGAAAAAAAAAAGATCTTTAACAATGAAATTACCTTTAAGCAGGCGGGCAAAATTTGAAACAAGTTCTTTCAAACCGGATGCTTTGGAAAGGATTTCAAAACCTTCCTGGAAAGATTCAGCCTGTAAAGAAAGTCTTTCTACAAGATTGTTCATTTCCTTCATTAGTTATTTCTATCTGGAGATGAATATTTATTATCTAAGCTTAAAAGAGCGGAATCCAATGAATCTGCTTTTTCAGCAAACTGGAACAAGCCCATAATATTAAAAGTTTTTTCTATAGTCGGATCGAGATTAGTAAAAATTAATTTGCCGTTATTCTCGTTAAGCTGTTCAATCACATCTATCAGATATGAGATTCCTATTGAATTAACAACTTTAGATTTTTCAAGGTCTATTACAACATTATTAATATTATTATTTAAATGTTCCGAGACTTCCCTGGCAATTCTTTCACCGCCGATGTTATTAAGATAACCTTCAGTTTTTAATATTAAAGTCTTTTCTTTCAGTTCACTGTAAAGGTTGAACTCACTACTCATTTTAAACTCCCTCAAATTAAATTTTTAATTATTGAAATCCTTGTACCTGAGGTTCCGGACTCGATTACCAAATCATCTGACATTGATTTCATTAATTTTAATCCCCATCCTCTTTTATTTAAACTTTTTAATTTATTCTTAATTTCCGGTTCTGCAATCTCTTCAGGTTTGAATCCTTTCCCATAATCTGTAACAAGTATAGTTAATTTTTCTTTTGTCATTAAGAATTCTACTTTGACATATGGATTTAGTTCGCCAGCATGTTCGAGTGCATTTATAATTGCTTCATTGACTATTAATTTAGCTTCACCAATCTTTTCTTCAGGTATACCAAGATGAGCACCTAATTTTTCCAGTCCTTCAATTGCTACCAATTCAATATTCGGAACTCTTGGGAGCTTTATTTCCAAATTTATATCTGAAGTCATTTATTCTTTCAGCTTACTTAAAATATGAAGGTTGGATAAATGAATATAATAAATTTTTTATTTATTTCAACAAGATGAATCTGATATTTTTTACAAAGCAATATAATTAATGTGAGCAATATCAATTGTTATCATGAGGCAAATCTCTATGTTCGCCAATAAATTCTGTCTAAGGATTTATGAATTCCAATTATATCAGAATGTAAATATTGCTTCCCGGTGAAGGTAATTACTTTTAGATTTAATTTTCCGGTAAGTTGTTTGATTAAAATCCCTCCAAAGTGAATTTCTTAATAAGTGAGTAAATAATCCAAATAAATGCGTGAATTGTGCAAGACATCGTATTTCAGTTGTTTTAGTTTAGATCTCTGACTTACAAGAATTAAGACACAATTAGAAATTATTAATAAGTCACCTTACGCATGCAATGAACTTTGGAATAACGGAAAAAACGGTCGATTTCACTGCTCCATTTTTCCCAATACTCCAAAGATTGCGTAACATGGATTAATAAGTAAACAGACATTTTTCATCTTAAGAGAATTTTGGTTTTATAGTCATTATTGCTTTTTCAAAAATAAATAACAAGTAAGAGGGCTTATTATGAAGATTTCCATGAAATCACTTTGCCTAATGTTCTGCATTTTTCAGTTTACATTGTTTGCACAAATTTCACAAAAAGAAATATCTGTGCTAAAATCCCTCTCAAAGGGTTCCGATGTAATTGCTACGGGAAAGGTTACAAAGCAAAAATCCAGCTGGAATAAAAACAAAACGCGGATTTATACCGAAGCAACTTTGCAGGTAGATGAATATTTAAAAGGTAACAACAATGGAAATACAGTGACAGTCACATATCCCGGTGGGGAAGTAGGCAGCGTCGGTGAAATATATTCTCATATGCCAAAATTTGTAAATAATGAAGATGTTCTGGTGTTTCTAAAAAAAGATAAAGTAGGTAAGAATTATAAAGTATTTAAAGGTGAAGATGGAAAGATAAATATAACAAAGGATTCAAAAACAGGTGAAAAAGCAACAAGCTCGGATGTTCAAATCAACTTTTTAAAAGCACAAATTAAAAGTTATTTAAAAGCACAATAATTAATTACTCCGGGGTTTCCCTTACCAGGTTAATTTTCCGGGTTTTGAGTTTATTTTAAGAGAGGGCATAATGAGAAATCTTACTATCAAGAACTTATATTTTATACTTCTTATATTAACTCTTTTTTCTATTAAAAATACTGCTGCCCATGACAATACTAATAATTCATTTTTGTTTAATGGAGAATCGAGTCAGCTCTATGTTTATGACGGACAGCCGGCAAACGGAGATGCAAACCAAAATGGTTTTAAATTTTTTAATAAAAAATCATCTAATGATAAAATAAGTGTTCAGGCCACATTCTATCTTATAGGCGATACTCCTCCTGATGCTGATATCCCTATTATCTACCGGACTGTTAATAACGGGACAACATTTTCTTTATACATAAAAAATAATAAAGGATATTTTTCAATTGGAAATAATAATACTGCAACGGTTAATACAGATGAATTTCCTGCGTTTCAATGGGTTACACTTACCGGTACATATGATGGCAGACACCTGAAGATATTTTTGAATGGTACACTTGCGGCGAATATTAATTTCTCTATTACTCCGGGATATTCTTATACAAATGGGACCACAGGGTTGTTTGTTGGTAAGTCTAATGAAGGAGTCTTTAAAGGTCTGATAGATCAAATAACAATTTATAATGATGATGATGAACCCGATCATGATAATGATGATGAAAATAGTAAATACGGAAACTGGTCATTTACAGAAATAAGTGCTGGTAACTTATTAGTGGATCAATCAGGTAAAAAAAATAATCTTCATATAATTGATATAACCCAGGTAGTTCCTACCAATAATCTTCCTTTCTTTGTTGTTACATCAACAGCAGATGATGAATCTGCAAACCCGGGTAATGGAACTGCTGTCTCAACAAATGGACAAGTAACTTTGAGATCTGCTATTCAAGAATTAAATTTATCTGCAGGTCAACATTTGGTTTACTTTTATATTAAAGGGAATGCTCCTCAAATTCAACCTTCGTCTGTATTACCAGATATTATTCAACCAATAATTTTAGACGGAACCATACAAAGTGGATATTCAGGCACACCATTAGTTGAAATAAGCGGTACTTTTGGAGGTATTACTTTAAGTGGAGGCGAAAGCACAGTAAAAGGCTTAGCAATTAATAATTCTTCAGGTTTTGGATTAACACTTGCAAATACGGGCGGTAATAATATCGCGAATAATCAAATATCAGGCATATTAATAACTTCTGCAAACAATAATATTTCCAATAATAGTATTACTACTTCAAGCGGTGATGGTGTATCAATTACAACCGGAGCGGGAAATATTTTGTCATTTAATAGTGTTTCGGGAAATATCGGAAATGGAATCTCAATTGTAAGTGCTAGCGGAAACTCAATAACAAACAATACAATCGGTTCTAACAACTTAAACGGTATATCTGTATCAAACAGTGCTGGAATTATTACAGGAAATACGATTACAGGTAATAACGGCCTGGGTCTTTTATTATCTGCTTCTTCAGGAAACCAGGTAACAAAAAATACTATTGATTCAAATAAAGCCGGCGGAATTTCTTTAGCTAATACTAACGAAACAATTGATGGTAATGACGTTTCGGAGAATTTAGCATCCGGAATTATAATTAATGCTTCGAATAATACACTTTCAAATAATGTAATTAGTGGTAATTCCAGTAATGGAATAACTATCAATGGCAGCAGCAATAAGATTGTTAATGATACTGTATTCAGCAATGGAACATCAGGAACCGGAGCCGGTATTTCCGTCGAAACCGGAAACGGTAATTCTATATTAAATAATTCAATTTATAATAATTCTGATTTAGGAATTAAATTAAGTGCATCAGCAAACAATTCACTACAATCTCCGGTGCTTAACACTTTATATACTTGGCAGGATGAAACTGCTTTGCCAAGGATAAAAGGAGGTATAGCTATTCAGGGAGCACTAAATAGCACCGCAGGAGAAAATTATAAAATTCAATTTTTTGCCAATTTGAACTCAAGTAATAGTGAAGGTAAACGTTTTGTAGGAGAAACTAAAGCAACTACTGATATCTCCGGCGGAGCATATTTTATTGCTAATTTAAAAGATGTTGTTCTTGCAGATGGGGAGGTAGTAAGTGCTACTGCGTCTTTACTTGACAATAACGGTAATCCATTGAGTACTTCACAATTTTCTCCATCAATTTCTAAATCAACGGATGAAGGTGTTCATTATAAAGTTAATAAAACACTTTCGGGAATCCCTCTTCATTGGGGTGATGGAAAAAGTACTTATCAGATTGCGAATTCGATAGTTAATCAGGGTTATGATGCTCAAGTTCAAAATGGATTTACTACTTGGAATACCTTAAACCAACTGCATTATACACGCAGCAGCTTTCAAAGTAATTCCAATCATTGGGGCGGTAATGCAGATGGGATTAACAATATTGTATGGATCCCAAATTCAACTGAATGGGAAGATACTACAGGTGCTCCTACCGATGTGACAGCACTTACCAGAATAAGATATAATGCTCTTAACGGTGAAATAACAGACGCAGATATTGCTTTTAACGGGCAGCCTATTTCTCTCACAGGTCAAGGTCAATATTATTGGGCAACAAATGGAGATACAGCAAAGCTGGATGTTCAAAATGTTGCCACACATGAAATTGGACATTATTCAGGGTTAGCGGACTTATATAATCCGGGAGATCCTTTTTACACTTTAGATATGAAGACTAATAATCAGGGAGCTACCATGTATGGTAGAATTGATGTTGGAGAAACTTATAAACGAAACATCCATCCCTTAGATTCCGTTCAGGCAAATGTAACGACTTATGACATTGGAGGTATAAATTATATTTATAGTCATCTTGGTTTAATTAATTATGATATTGTTCTGGTGTTTGATGGTTCCGCTGATTTTACATCTGCCAGTGGTCTTAACGGCTTTATTCCTTCAAAAAACGGGGCTGCACAATTGGTTGCTAGTTTGAGAACTGGTGATAACATCGGTTGGGTTAATGGTACTGATGAAATACATCCTCTTGGTAGTAACTTTAATCAGATAATAGGTGATCTTGGAGTATTACAACCGAATTCAAATGGTAATCTTGCTGATCGAATAACAGCAGCTGAAAATATGTTCTCCTCTTCTTCCAACAATAAAAAAGTAATATTGTTATTAACTGCTGGTGAAATAACCCCGGATTCATTAATTACTAATTTAATCTTTAACCCGGATATTAAAATTTATACTATGGGATTTAAAGGTTTAAGCCAGGGGCAGGATTTGATGAGCTGGTTAGCAAATGAGACCGGAGGAGATTATTACGAGGTAAGTAATTCAAGTGAAATTCCTACTGCACTAAATATAACATGGCTGCGATTACTTGGTTTGCAAATATCCTACCTTTCTAATGATATCAGCAGCAGTTCTATTGGCAGTGCTTTGGCATGGCAGGGTGCTTTAGCATGGCAGGGTGCCTTAGCGTGGCAGGGTGCTTTGGCATGGCAGGGTGCTTTAGCATGGCAGGGTGCCTTAGCGTGGCAAGGTGCTTTGGCCTGGCAGGGTGGAACACTTGATATGGGGCTCTCCTGGGAAGGCAGCGAATTTACTTTGGAGTTAGTTTCACCTGCTGGTGAAATTATAACTCCCGATAACTATTCAAGTCCCGGTTATTCAAAATATGGTATTGAATATTTTGATATATACGGATCTTATGGTTTTCCTTTAAATATTATAGAATTCATAACCCCGGAACGGGAGCATGGAAGTACATATTAGTAACAAATACTCCACCCAGTTCACCGGAACCGGTACATGTATATACAGATAATAGTTCAGATCTAATACTCAAGTTTAATTCCGATAAGGAACGTTATTACTTGAATTATGATCAAAACGGAAACCCGATTCCTGACACAGTTCATTTCCAGGCTGTGGTAACTCAAGGTGGTGATGGAAACTCTTTGGTTGGTCACGTGCTAACCCAGGGTACACCTGTAGACACTGCAATTGTAAGTATAAAGATTACATCGCCTGATAGTCAGATAGTGGTTGGTAGATTAATGCCGCAGGGAAACGGAATTTATACCATATCACTTGTAACTGCATTGACGGGTAATTATAATGTTGATGTGATTGCTTCCGATAATGTGCCAAAAGATACTCTTAACAATAGCCAATTTATTTTAACTACTAAACATTCGTTTTTTGTTTCTCCTACTGAACAGCCTAAAGAAATTACTGTATCACTTCCGCAATATGCTGTTTTTGCCAATCATAATATTACTTTTGGTACAAGTACTAAAATTTATGATGGAAAAGTCGGCAGTAACGGAGATATTAATATAGGAGGGTCATCCAGTATCGAACAAGGAGTCGAAGGAAATGGATCATTTAGCGGTGGAACAAGTATAAACGCGGGTCCAATTACTTTTAATGGTAGCATATCACTTAGCGGAAGCAGTCATATTACAGGTAATATAAATGGCGGCTCATCATTACAGGGTGGTACAAGCTGCTATATTAAGGGAAATATCATCACCGGTGATTTTATGAAGCTTGGCGGCAGTACAAATGTTTCTGGCAATCTTGATGCGGGAGGAAATGTAACATTAGGTACATCTGCAAAAATACTTGGAAATTTAACTACTTCAGGAACTCTATCTAAATCTACTAGCTCAGTTGTTTACGGAACAGTTACTGAAAACGGTGTTCCAGCTATACCACAGACATATATTTCTTTAAATCTCCCTCCTACATCAAGTTTCAGTTCAGGTGGAAATGATATAACTATAAATAGTACTCTTAATCCTGGCTCTTATGGAAAAGTTAACCTTGGTACATCCAAGACTCTAAATCTCAGTTCAGGCGACTATTACTTTACTTCATTTTCAATGGGGGGAAGCGGAAAATTGAATATGGATGTTAATGGTGGAAAAATCCGCATCTTTGTAACCGGGGATGTTAAATTTGGAACAAGTGTAACAACAGCTGTCCTTAATGGAGGACCTGAATCTGTATATTTAGAAACAGAAGGTAATTTCACTTTGGGCGGAAGCGATAAATGGAACGGAACTGTTTATACTCCGGCCGGAAATATTACGGTTGGAACAAGCTGTTTGATTAACGGTGCTTTACTAGCAAACGGAAACATTAGCATTGGCGGTAGTACCAAAATATATTACAAAAAAGATTCGGAACCTGAAAAATCAACAATTTCTCAAAATAATGAGAAAGCAGCACAAATAGTTCCGGATAAAATTGCTCTTGAACAGAATTTCCCAAATCCGTTTAATCCGACTACTACAATAAATTATCAATTGCCGGAGAAAAACTATGTTACTTTAAAAATATATGATATTCTTGGTAACCAGGTTAAAACATTAGTTGATCAAGAAGTGGAAGCGGGTTACCATAGTGTTCGCTGGAATGCCAGCGGTTTGGCAAGTGGAGTTTACTTCTGTAGACTAAATACCGGTTCATTTGTTTCAACTAAAAAACTGTTGCTATTGAAATAAGGAAGATCCTTTCGGCCCTTGATTTCAATGTAAATCAAGGGCTGTTTTATTTTGAGAATGAATCCATTATATTCACTTCTGGTAATGTAACTTCACGTAAAATAATAAACATTTTTTAGATCCCCCGGAAAACTCATGATGAAAATATTAGTTTTCAATTTTTCACTTCTACTATTCTGCTTTAACATTTTTCCTCAGGGATATATATCTTTCAATCATTTAACCGTTGAAGATGGTCTTTCACAAAGTTCGGTAACATGTATTTTCCAGGATAAGCAGGGTTTTATGTGGTTTGGTACTCAGGATGGACTAAACAGGTATGATGGTTATAACTTCAAAGTTTTTAAGAATGAACCGGGCGATTCAACCAGCATCTCCGATAACTTTATATTTTCAATATATGAAGACAAAACCGGAAATCTTTATTTTGAAACTCAAAGCGGTAAATTCAATAAATATTTCCCTGAAGCTGAATCTTTTAAAGTGATTAATAAAAAAAATGTTGATTTAATAGGAGCCAGGTATAGTACTGTAGGAGCCTTGTACGAAGATTCAACTTCGAAATGGAGCGGGGGACTCGGGGCAGCTACCGGATTAAAAGAAGAAAATTTAAAAACAGGAAAAGTTAGATCCTATAAACACAATCAATCCGATCCTGCGAGTTTGAGCGATGATAAAGTTTATTCGGTATTTAAAGACAGGACAGGAAATCTCTGGATCGGCACCTTCAATGGCCTTGATAAATTTGAAAAAAATACTAATAAATTTATTCATTACAGAAATATTCCGGGCAACCCGAATAGTCTGCCGGATAACTGGGTCTGGCCTGTTTACCAGGATTCCCATGGCTTACTATGGATAGGAACTGTAAGGGGAGGCTTATCATGCTTTAATCCTGAAACAAACAGTTTTTATAATTATAAACATGACCCAAGCGATCCTACTAGTATAAATGATAATTTTATTTATTCAATTTACCAGGACCGGAGCGGTGTTATCTGGATTGGCACCAATACCGGCGGTATAAACTATTTTAATCCTGCCACACTTGTTTTTGAACATTTTAAACATGATCCGGAAAATAAAAATAGCCTGAATGATAATAATGTATTTTCAATGTATGCGGGTAAAAATGAAACTTATTGGATTGGTACACGGAACGGCGGTTTAAATAAATTTAATTATAAAGAGAAGAAATTTACTGCCTATACTCACAATTCGTCTGGTTCTAATAGTATCATTAGTAATTCTATTCTAACTTTGATGGGCGATGATCGGGGGATTATCTGGATTGGTACTTTTAGTAACGGTCTTGATGCTTTTAATCCTGAAAAAGGAACTTTTACTCATTACATTAGCAATCCTTCCGATACTGCATCATTAACTGATAACCGGATTTACTCACTGCTTGAAGATAAAAATGATAATATTTGGATAGGAACGTACGGAGGCGGACTTAATAAACTTAATAGAAATACAGGCGAAATATCTCATTATATGTTTAGAAAAAATGATCCGAATTCTATTAGTTCCAATGCAGCATGGTCGCTCGCTCAAGATCAGTTTAGTGATATTTGGATTGGTACATTTGGAGGGGGGGTGAATGTATTCGATCAGCGTACAAAAAAATTTAAGCACTTTAACCATGTCCCCGGTGATTCAACCAGCATATCCGATGACAATATAATCAGAGTGTTTAAAGACAGTAAAGGTAATATGTGGTTAGGATCCACATCGGGATTAAGTGAGTATCTGTGGAAATCAAATAATTTTGTAAATTATAGTGAAAAAGAGGGACTCGCAAACAATACAGTTTATGGAATTGTAGAGGACAATAACGGAAATTTATGGATAAGTACCAACAACGGGATCTCAAAATTTAATCCTTCAAACAAAACATTTCAGAATTATTATTATGAAGATGGCCTGCAGGGGAATGAATTTAATCAGAATGCTTTTGCAAAAGATCCGGAAACAGGCAGGCTGTTATTCGGAGGTACAAACGGATTTAGTGTATTTAATCCCGAAAGAGTTAAAAAGAACAGTTATATTCCGCCGGTTGTTTTCACAAATTATTTAAGATATAATACTGATGATGAAGAAGGAAAGCCAATAATAGAAAAAGGCATTTCGGAAAGAGATAGTATTCATCTTACTTATAAGGATAATATTATCACTCTCGATTTTGCTGCGTTAAGCTATTTCAACAATTCGGAAAACCAATACAGATACAAACTTGAAGGGTTTAATAAAAACTGGATTCAGCTTGGGAACCATCATTCAGTGACTTTTACAAATTTATCGCAGGGAAATTATACTCTTCATATTGTCGGCTCTAATAATGATGCTGTATGGAATGAAAAAGGTGCTTCTCTTGCTGTAACTGTTTCACCTCCCTGGTGGAAAACCAAAATTGCTTATGTAGTTTATGCATTTATTTTCATTAGTTCACTTTATGGTTTAAGAAAGTTTGAATTAAACAGACGTGAACAGAAAACCAGGCTCAGGGAAAATGAATTACGCCTGAAGGCTACTGAAGCTGAGAAGCGTGCTATTGAAGTAGAAAATGAAAGAAAAACTAAAGAGCTCGAAGAAGCCAGGGATCTTCAGCTTTCAATGCTGCCGAAGGAGCTTCCAACACTCCCGCATCTTGAAATTGCGGCTTTTATGAGAACTGCTACCGAGGTAGGCGGAGATTATTATGATTTTCTTGTAAAGGAAGACGGAATTCTTAATGTCGCATTTGGTGATGCAACCGGTCACGGACTTCAGGCCGGAACTATGGTTACCTTAATGAAAGGATTTTTTACTTCCGATTCTTCAAAATTAAGTCCTCAGGATTTTATGAATCATTGTTCAAGAATGATTAAAGAGATCAGGTTAGGAAGAATCCTGATGTCTTTCTGTTATTTAAAGATTGACGGGTGCAGGCTTTCTATTACAAGCGCAGGAATGCCGCCTGTCTATTATTACAGTAAAGAAAATAAGGAAGTTGAAGAGATTGTAATCCAGGGAATGCCTTTAGGCGCTATGCGAAAATTTTCTTATAAATTAATTGAAAAAGAATTAAAAACAGGCGATACTATTTTATTGCTTACCGACGGATTGCCGGAACAGATGAATACAAAAGAAGAAATGTTTGATTATTCAAGAGTTAAAGAGAATTTTATGCAGGTTGCCGAAAATAGTCCTGATAATATAATCACTCAGCTTACTTCAGCAGGTGATAGCTGGATGAATGGGGTTGTTCAGGCTGATGATATTTCATTCGTAGTAATAAAAGTTAAATAAATATTGTAACTTTTTCCCGGCTAATATTGAATTTATTAGCTGACCGTAAGGCCCATCTTTATCTTCTCTTAAAAAATTTAAATGTTATAAACCAGGAAGGTTTAATTCCTATAAAATATAAAAGGAGTTTAAAACAACATGCACTGAAGGTGCTATATCATCATAAAACAGCACTTAATAATAATTTAACAATCAAAAACTAATTTTTAGATAAAATTATTGTTACATTATAACAGATTTTAACTATTTTTGAGTAGTTATTAATTTGTATTTAGGGGAAATGGATTTAGTTACCATAATTATCCTGATAGGAATCGGACAGGGATTCTTTGTAAGCGTTCTGCTGCTTACTTTGAACAGAGGAAACAAAACAGCAAACCGTCTCCTTGGAATATTATTGATTTTGTTTTCTCTTTCAATAAGCGGTTTTATGTTTCTCAGAACAGATACTTATAAAGATTTTCCTTTTTTGATCGGGCTTCCATCGACAGTAATTTTTCTGTTCGGTCCGTTATTCTATTTTTATGTGAAAGAGTTAACCTCCTCCGGGTTTAAATTCAGGAAGCAGGACGCTTTACATTTTATTCCTTTCATAGCATTAATTCTTTTCAGACTGCCTTTCTATCTTGAGGGCTCACAGGAAAAATTAAATTCACTTAAAAATATTGGAACCTTTGATCAAAATCTTGTGATTCTGATTTTACAGATTATTCATTTATTTATTTATCTCTTCTTCGTTAAAAAAGTACTAAATGATTATGAAACCGGAATAAAATCAACAATATCCTCACTTGAAAAAATTAATCTGCGGTGGATAAGTGTTGGAATGAATGCTTTCTTAATAATATTCGGAATTATGACAATTTTTATCCTGTTGTTTATTTCGGGAATAAATGTATATTCCCTCTATGTCACCATAATACCTCTTCTGGTATCAATTGTAATTTTAGCAATTGGTTATTTTGGCTTAACCCAGCCGATTATCATCCCTACCGAAATTGAAAACAGCAGATCAAAGAAATATGAAAGATCTTCTTTGACATCTGAAAATTCAGAAAAATATCTGAATAAATTGTTAAATATAATGGAAACAGAAAAACCATTTCTAAATAATGATTTAACCCTTCAGAAACTTTCAGAAATGCTCTCAATTTCCCAGCATCATTTGTCGCAGATAATAAATGAAAAGCTGAATCAGAATTTTTTTGATTTAATAAACAGCTACAGGGTTGAAGAAGCAAAAATTCTATTGATCGATAAAAGAGGAGAATTGTTAACAATTTTAGCCATTGCAGAAGAAGTCGGGTTTAATTCCAAATCCGCATTCAATATTGCATTTAAAAAATATACCTCAATGACACCCAGCCAGTTCAAAAAGCAAAATCTTCCGTAAACTCGGAATACTAAGTTTTAATAGAACGCAGATCATTATGATGCTTTATGATTCGTTAAGATCATAAAAATTATAATCATCATAAAAATCCGTGTCCGATTAAACGTATTGTACTTGTGAGTCTTCCGATTTTCGTCCTTAAAATTTACCTTTCATCAGCGAAAACGGTTTTACTTTATAGGGGAATACACATTTTTCGTTCGGATTTATAATCACGGACGAATACCGATCATAAATAGAATAATTTCAACCTTTGAATTTCCTTCAATTATAATTTAAGGGAAAGAAATGAAACCGGGATCGATTATTATTCTGCTATTATTAATAATTTCTCCATTATTATTCGCACAGGAAGAAACGTTATTGGGAAGCGGGAAAATTTCCAACGGAGGTTTCGGAGGACCTGTGGTGAAATTTACTTCAATAAATAAACACTTCGGAGTTTTAGTCGGCGGACAGGGCGGATGGATTATAAATCATACATTTGTTATCGGTGGCGGCGGTTACGGATTGGTGAATAATGTTAAAACCGAAAATATATTTTTAGGTGAAAAACAGCTCCTGAATTTCGGCTACGGCGGCGTTGAACTCCACTATATAAATAACTCTGAAAAGCTTGTTCATTATACTGTATCTTTATTGATAGGCGGCGGGGGAATCGGTTACAGGCATCCCGATAATTTGGAATGGAATTGGGACTGGGATACTAACACTAAAAGTTTTTTTGTAATGGAACCAACTGTCCGGGTTATGCTCAACGTTACTTCCTTCTTTAGAATCGGGTTAGGCGGTGGTTACAGGTTAATCTCAGGTGCTGACCTTGATGATCTTAAGGATAGTGAAATTTCGGGACCATCGATGGAAATAGTATTAAAGTTCGGTAAATTTTAATAAAATCGTTATGTACTTCAGCAGAGAAATAACCTGTTTAATTACCGGCGCAAATTCAGGGATTGGAAAAGCTGCTGCAAAAGAGCTTGCTAAACTAGGTGCTGCAATTATTCTGGTCAGCAGAAACCACACCAGGGGTGAAAGAACTCTGGCAGAGTTGAAGACAATTACAGGGAGTAACAAATTCTACTTATATATAACTGATTTATCGTCGCAAAATTCGATTCTTGGACTGGCGGAAGAGATAAAGAATAAATTCAGCCGGCTCGATATTTTAATAAATAATGCAGGGGCATATTTCAGTAAAAGACATATTACAGTTGACGGGATTGAAGCTACTTTTGCAGTTAATTTCCTATCCCGTTTTGTACTAACAAATCTTCTTTTGGAGAATATTTTAAGAAGCAAGCAGGGAAGAATTATTAATCTTTCTGGTGAATTTCATCGGAAAGGCCGCATTAATTTTGAAGATATTGAATTCTCAAAAAAATATTCTGCCTTTAAGGCAATATGTCAGGCCAGGTTAGCAGATGTTCTGTTTACTTACGAGCTGTCCAGAAGATTAAAAGAAACCAAAGTGACCAGCAACTGTCTGCATCCTGGTATGGTTGCTACTAATTTAATTAATAATGATCCTGATTCTTCTTTAATGAGAAGATTTTTTTATAAAAGTATATCACCTTTTCTTAAACGACCCGAAGAAGGTGCGGAAACAGTCGTGTATCTGGCATCTTCACCTGAAGTAGCAAATGTATCGGGGAAATATTTTATAGACAAAAAATGCATTAAATCAGCTGCAATATCTTATGATGAAAATATTGCCAAACAGCTGTGGAAGATAAGCGAACAGATGATCAAGGTTAATCTTCCTCAAAATATTTTTAATGAAAATAAACTTATTAATGAACTAAAGACAAAATAGATAAGTGATAATATGAATCCACACAAATGGTTAAATAAAATTCTTCCGGCAGTAATAATTATACTATCGGCGTTTTCCTCAAGCGGATTTTCACAATCTAAAATATTTACTCTTAATGATGCTATTCATACTGCATTAAATAATAACAGAGATATAAAGGTTGCGGAACTTGATGTTGAAAAATCCAAAGATGCAGTTCATGAAGCTTTTGGCTACGCACTTCCGACCCTTGATCTCTCGGCTAATTTTAATCACTTCCTTAAAAAGCCGAAAACTCCTTTCCCTGATTTTGAAGCATTACTGACCAATGCCACTTATAGCATCCTTTTTGACGAAAGTGTAATTCCTAGAGATAACTCAAAATACAAACCTATTCAAACTCAATTACAGTCATTTGTTCAGACAAACAGCTATGAAACGTCTCTCCTTTTAACGCAGACATTATTCAACTCAGCAGTATTCAGAGGTATAGGTGCCTCCCAGATTTACCTGGATCTTGCAAAAGAGGAATTAAAGAGGAAAGTGACTTCAACAGTACTCGATGTTAAAAAAGCTTTTTACGGAGTTCTGCTTACCAAGCAGCTCCTGGAAATAACTACTGCAAGTTATAATAATGCTCTTGAAAATCTTAAAAATGTCCAGGCTCTAAAGGCACAGGGATTGGTCTCCGACTACGATGCGCTTCAGGCAGAGGTTAGAGTTGAAAATATAAAACCTGTTGTACTTCAGATCGAAAACCGGCTTAAAGATATTAAGAATAGTTTTAAAATCGTGATCGGTGTAAATCAGAAGGAAGAAATTGATGTTGAGGGAAAGTTTCAATATGCTAAAGAAGAAACTCCGGAAATAGCCGGGACCATTGAGAAGGCAATGGAATCAAATTTCAGTATAAGTTCTTTAAAACTTAAAATGCAGGTAGATGAGGCCTTCATTGATCTTGACAGATCGGAATACTGGCCTTCACTTTATGCATTCGGCAATTATTCCTATGCCGGTTCTGCAGATAATTTAAAATTTCAAAATTATTCTTCAACTGTCGTCGGATTAACTTTGTCTATTAATTTGTTTAACGGGGAAAGAACAAAAAACAAAGTTCAGCAATCCGAAATCTCGCTGAAGCAGACCGGTGAACAACTTTCACAACTCAAGGATTACATTTCAACACAGGCGAAAGCAAAAATATACGAGCTGAACCGTGCTAGGAGTTCTATCGATGCCCAGGAACGAAATGTTAATCTTGCTGAAAAAGCTTATGACATTTCGATTGTACGTTATAAAGAAGGAACAGGAAACCAGCTTGAAGTGCAGAATGCCGATATGGAATTGAAGCAGGCCAGAATTAACAGGCTGCAGACTATTTATGATTATATAATTGCTAAATCGAGTCTTGATGAAATCCTTGGTATAGTCGATCCGGAATATATCGATATGTTGAAAATTGAAGATTAAGAAATTTAATAAAGTTAGGAGAATTAACTAATGAACGAAACTAAAAATAAAATAATCATTCTCTTCATCTTATCAGCTTTTTCATTGCTTTCCTTTCAGGGCTGCGGAAAAGAAAAAGCCGATGCTAAAAGTATGGAGCAAATCAGGAATGAAGAAGGGGTCCCTGTAAAAATTGAAACTGTGAAGTATAAAAAATTCACAAAGTACTACAGCTTTTTTGGAAAGTTAACAGGGATTAAAGAAGCTACTAAGGGAGCAATGGTCGGCGGTAAGATTGAAAAGATCAATGCCAGGGTTGGCGACCCGGTTAAAAAAGACCAGGTTATTGTTGAGTTTGCTGAAGATAATCCGGGTATTCAGTTTATGCAGGCAAAAGAATCATATGATAATGCAGAAAAGACTTACAACAGGATGAAGGCACTTCTGAAAGCCGGTGAAACTGCGCAGGCTAATTACGATGCAGCCGAAACCCAGTATCTGGTTGCTAAAAGAAATTATGAGTCCCTTAAAGATATGCTCTTTGTTGATTCACCATTTGATGGAACAATCGTGGACGTGAAAGTGAATGAAGGGGACAACGTTAAAAATGAAACTCATCTGTTTACAGTGTCTCAGTTAACAAGGATGCACACAAAGATCTGGGCTTCGGAAACTGAGATAAGTTCAGTAAAAAAAGGCATGAATGCCAAGATAGAATATAACGGCAAAATATATTACGGTAAGGTAACTGAGGTCTCGATGGCTGCAGATCCGTTAAAGCAGGCTTTCTATGCCGAAGTGGAATTTGACAATCCTAAAATGGAATTAAAGAGCGGTGTTACTGTTGATATAAGAATAATAACATATGAAAATCCGGAAGCTGTCATTATACCGAGAAACCTGATTATGACAGATGAAAAAGGAACTTATATCTTCCTGGAAAATAATGGTTCTGCAGAAAAAAGATATGTGGCAAATGGAAATGACAGCGGACTTGATTTTGAAATAAGGAACGGATTGAAACCGGGTGACAGAGTAATTGTCCAGGGTATCTCTCTTCTGGATAATGGTGCTAAAGTGAAAATTGTACGTTGAATTTTAATAACTGGAATTTTGGAATCGTTTATAAAAATGCCACATTTCAAATACTCCATTATTCCACAGATTGTATCTTATAATTATTGAAAATAATAAGCTTAATAAAAATGGTTTGATAATCTCTACCGATTAAATAAAGGAATTCGAAATATGTTTCTTGCAAAAGTTTCAATAAACAGACCGGTAATGACAACCATGGGAATTCTGGTATTCCTCATTTTTGGCCTCCTGGCATATTTTACACTAAACTTAAATCTTCAGCCTGATGTTGAAATACCTTATGTAACTGTTTCAACTGTTTATCCCGGTGCAGGTCCTAAAGAAATTGAAGTTTTAATAAGCAAAAAAATTGAGGAAGCCGTTTCTACTATAAGCCAGATTGAAAGAGTTGAATCATATTCTCTTGATGGTTTATCAATTGTTATTATTGAATTTAAGATGAAGAAAAATGTAAATGTAGCTAATCAGGAAGTTAAAGATAAAGTAGATGAAATAATTAATGATCTTCCCGATGATGCCGAACTTCCGATTGTTCAAAAAGTTGATCTAAAGTCTTTTCCCGTTGTTGATGTTGTGCTTAGCGGAAATCTTGACCCTAGAGAATTATATGAAATTGCCGATAAAACTCTGAAAGACAGGTTTTCGCAGATTGAAGGCGTTGCAAAAGTTGACATAACCGGCGGACAGGAACGGGAAATAAGAGTCGTGCTTGATAATAAAGTCGCTTTTGAAAACAATATTTCACTTCCGCAGCTCCTGGGAATTCTTAAGGCGTATAACATGGATATCCCTGGCGGTTACTTTAAAATCAGAGATCAGGAATACACTGTAAGACTGAAAGGTGAATATGCTGATGTTGCGACGATGAAAAATATGCAGATACCGACACCATTTGGTCCTAAAAAACTGCAGCAGTTTGCACAGGTTCTTGATGCCGGGAAAGATATCCGGCAGCGCGCTGTTTATTTTGATAATATTACTAAAGAAAAAGATGAAAATGTTGTAAGAATGGGAATTGTAAAAAGTGCTGAAGGTAATGTTGTAAAAGTTGCTGACGGGATCAGAGCAGCTCTTCCTGATATTCAGGCTTCATTACCGCAGGGAACTAATCTTGAAATAGTAAATGATGAATCCGATTTCGTTAAAAGCAGTGTTAACGATACTATGAGCAACGTTTATCTTGGAGTTTTATTTACTGCAATAGTCCTGCTGATATTTTTACACGATTTAAGGTCAACAATTATAGTGGCACTTTCAATGCCTACTTCAATTATTTCTACATTCTTTCTTTTAAAAGCATTCGGACTCAGCTTAAACATGATGACCCTTATGGGATTGTCGGTTTCGGTAGGGGTTCTGGTCGCAAACTCGATTGTAGTAATTGAAAATATATTCAGGTATAAAAGCCTGGGAAAGAAAAACAAGGAAGCAGCATTCAAAGGTACTTCGGAGGTTACTGTTGCTGTGTTAGCATCAACTTTAACAAACCTTGTTGTATTTCTGCCGATCGCAAATATGTCTTCTTTAGTAGGTCAATGGTTAAAGGAATTAGCTCTGGCTGCAGTTTTTGCTACTATCTTTTCTCTGATAATGTCTTTTACTTTAACACCGATGCTTGCATCATTAATACTGCCTGAAGTTAAGAAGAAGAAAAATAAATTAGCACAATGGTTTGAGCGAATGGAAGAGAAGCAGACTAATATGTATAAAGATATGCTTGGCTGGGTTCTTAAAAAGAAGAAGATAAGCTTGTTGACCGTTGTCGGAACTTTTGCAATATTTTTAGTAGTAATGATGACAATCGGACCAAAACTAGGTTTTGAATTTATGTCTCCGATGGATGATGGAAAGATCAGGGTTGAAGTTGAACTTCCTGAAGGATATAACCTGGATGCGACTGCAAAAGTTCTTGATGATATAGAAAATAGAGTTCAGAAGCATAAAGAAGTTACACATATACTTACAGACTTAGGTAAAGTAAGCGATCTTGATATCGGTACTAACATGGCCGCAATGAATATTCAGTTAGTTGATGTTAAGCAGAGGGAAATCGGGCTTGCGGATATGATCTCTGTTTTAGTAAAAGAATTAGCAGACGTTCCCAATGCAAAGATTAAAGTTGATCTCGGTTCCCATACAGGCGGTCCGGGTGCGCAAATCCAATTCTATTTGCTTGGGCAGGATCTTGATAAGCTTGAAGAGCTTAAAAATGAAATTATGGCAAAGATTAAAGATGTTCCGGGATTGATAAATCTTGATCAAACTTCACGGGCAGGTAAACCCGAAATAACAGTTTTCCCCGATAGGGAAAAAGTAGTTGAAGCAGGTTTAACTGTATCTGATCTTGCATTTACATTGCGTTCATCGGTTGAGGGGATAGAATCCTCTAAATACAGAGAATTCGGAAATGAATATGATATTACCGTAACTCTAAATGATAATTCTGTAAGAACACCCGAAGATATTGGTAATATTACTGTAATTTCTCCAATAGCAGGAGCAATGAGATTATCGCAGATTGCTGATGTTAAATTTACGCGTGGTTATACAAAAATCCTGCACAGGGATAAGTTCACTACAATTTCATTTACCGGTTCTCCGGCTAAAGGTGTTCCGCTGGGAAATGTTACTTCCGAAATAGGGAACAGGTTAGCTTCAATTAATTTCCCTCCCGGGTATAGCATTAAGTGGGGAGGTAATGTTCAAATGATGAATGATATGGTCGCTGATATGATATTCGCATTCTTCCTTGCGGTTCTACTAACTTATATGCTGCTGGCTGCAATTCTTGAAAGCTTCTGGCAGCCTGTTATGATAATGCTGACAGTAGTGCTTGCAATGATTGGTGTAATCCTTTCGCTTTATATAACTAATATTGCTTTCAGCATAACTTCTTTAATGGCAATAATAATGCTTATAGGTATAGTTGTAAATAATGCTATACTTATATTGGATTATACTAACCAGTTAAGACGCGAACGGGGATACCTGCCAAAGGATGCATTAATGGAAGCATGCCCTACAAAACTAAAACCTCAGATAATGGCGACCACAGCAATTATACTTGGTATGCTCCCTCTGGCTTTAGGAATTGGTGATGCCGGCAAAGAAATGAGAATCCCGCTTGGAGTTGTTGCGATTGGCGGATTAATTGTTTCAACAATCTTAACCTTATTTGTTATCCCGGCATTTTATTATTTAGTCTCCAAAGCTAAAGTACATACTGTTGAGAAAATTTAGAGATTAAAAAGTAGCGGCTTATTGAGGCTGCCTCAAAAGTAGTGAAATGTCATACTAAGCTGGTCTTAGTATGACATTTTAATTGTAAAAGATACTTTTAAGACAGCCTCTGTTTTTTACTAAGCTGCTTTTGTTGCAGAAACTATGTTTTGATTAACACGGAATAAATTTTCGGGATCATATTTCTGTTTTATTTTAGCCAAACGATCGTAATTCCCCCTGTATGTTGTTTTTACACGTTCGAGCCCTTCATCATGCATTAAAAAGTTAACGTACGAACCGCCTGCCGTATAAGGATGAATTGCATTGTAATAATCCTTTGTCCACTTTGTTATAAGATCCTTATTGGCCGGATCCGGGTCAACACCACAAATAACTACAGCCCAGGTTGCGTCGCGGTAGCTCCATGCAGTATCTTTTTTACCCGGCCTGGCTGCAGCACCATTTACCGGATACATGTGCATTAGTGAAAGCAGCGTTGGCAGTTCACGCGCATATTTTATATGCATCTCAATTGCTTCATCCGACAGTTCGTTTGCGAAATCGGCTTTCCAATACCATTGCATGCCAGAAGGCAGCAGGGGATCAAACATGCTTTGAAGCATTGGATGGGGCATTGTTCCGAGAAATTCGAAATCAGGTTTTAAATCTCTGATCGGTTTAAATACGTCATTTGCTTTTTTTTCTGATCCGGTATAACACCAGATAATTCCTCCCATTCTTTTAAAATGTAAATCTTTAGGAAAAGGATCCCCTGGAGGTACCATCATGAATGCAAAGAAACCATTTATATCCTCGGGAGCATTTTTTATAAACTTGCGATACCATTTCATTACCTCTGCCGCACGATCTAATTCCCAGAGTGTAACTCCTGCAAAAACATTGCTCAGTTTATTTAACCTGAAAAGAAAGGAAGTCACTACCCCGAAATTTCCGCCGCCGCCTCTGATAGCCCAGTACAAATCCGGTTTGCTGTCTTTATTTACTTTAACTAATTTGCCGCTGGCCAGCACTATATCAGCTTCAATAAGGTTATCGATTGTTAAGCCGAATTTTCTGGATAAGTGTCCTATACCCCCTCCAAGTGTCAAGCCTCCCACACCTGTAGTTGATATAATTCCGCTCGGCGTAACAAATCCAAATCCATTTGTGGCATGATCAACATCTCCCCACGTGCATCCTGCTCCAACACGAACCGTCTGTTCATCGGGATCTACATGAGTAAATTTCAATTTTGATAAATCTATTACTAATCCGTCATCGCATACTCCTAACCCTCCGGCATTATGTCCTCCGCTCCTGACTGCAATTAACAGTTTATTATCTCTCCCAAAATTAACTGCATTAATAACATCAGGTACATCTGCACATTTTGTAATTATTGCCGGCCGCCTATCAATCATCCCATTATAGACTTTCCGTGCAGTTTCGTATTGGCTGTCTCCGGGTAAAATTATTTCGCCGCGGAAAACCGATTTCAGCTGATTAACAACAGTTTCATCTAACATATAACCTCCGTATAATAATTTATAATAATATGATTTTATGCTTCTTCACTTTTAAAATGCAAAGTACTATACATTTGAAAATCTATTTACCGTTTTTCATAAATGAATCTTTTAAAAGGTCTTTATTTATTAGAGTTAACTGTTCAAGAATTTAACCAGGCAAGATATTTTTCAATTGAAAGAATAATTCAACTATTCTTCTGAAATAATTTTAATTGAACTCTTACTTAGATTATATGTATATATACAGGATGAGCAAAAAGATCAGTAAAATCAAAATATCATAGACGGGAATTATTATAAATCTGTTCCGGCATAATAGAACTTCTTATTATAATGCAGCTGTCCGCCAATAATTTCTCATTTGCATTACTCTAACCTTAATAAAAGGGGAAATAATATTTAGTGTTTTATATCACTTAAATGTTTCCAGGATCTTGAGTCTATCATAATTCTCCGGTAATCCGCTGATGCTTGTAATAAGTACCGGATTGATTATAATGCTGCACATAAGAATCAGAATTAGGCCATAAATCAAAGGGGAATGAGTCGGATCAATCCCATCTACAAACAAATAATCCGGCGGATCCATCGTATTCAGATAAAACTATATATGTTATAAATTATTCCTCACGCCCTGATAATATATTTTCAAGCCGCTGGCGCTTTACATAATTTTCAAACCGGAAAGATTGAGAGATATTAATTAATTCATCCTCAGACAATCCTTTAAACAAATTACAATATTCCGGCACAAGTGCTTCGGCAATCAGTATATTCCTGACCAGCAGGGCTATGTGTCTTTCCTGACCGCTTGGATACGGATCATAATCCGGGAATTCTTTTTTAAACAATTCTTCTATTGGTTCCATTACCTGCCGGATATTTTTATCGGATGATCCCCATGCATCTGCTCCAAGGTATTCTTTCTTTTTCAGAAAAGAAGAAACAAGCTTCATATATGGAGTGTTTTCTTTCTGATGTATAATTGCCTGCAATCCCAAATCTTTATATAGCCAGATACACCAGCTTACTTTGTATTTTTTGTAATATGCCAGCTGATCCTTGAGCACCTGGTAGCGTGTTTCATCTTTTCCAGCGTCGTTGGTATAAACCGGACCAAACTCACCGACCCATATTGGAACCTTATGAGAAAGCATAAATTCGGATTTTTTCAAGAAATCATTTTCAAGTGTATCCTTGTCAAAATATCTTCCGTTCGTGTAACCGGGATAATTACCGGTAAATCCAGGAGGAGCGTAATCATGATTTGTATACACAACATTATCCCAGACTTCAGTAAACGTGCTGAAATCTTTTGCATAACGGTCACCTTCAAGAAACATAATATGGTCTGGATCGACCTTTCTTATTGCATCATACAGTTGTCTGTAGTAAGGGAACAGTTTCTCACCGGAAGGATCGGCAGGTTCGTTTATCAAATCATAACCCGCAACCCAGGGCTGGTCTTTATAATGCTCTGCAATAACTTCCCATAAGTGCAGAGCCCTGTCCTGAAAATCCTTTTGTACCCAGAAAAATGCTTTTTGAGTAGGATTGTCGCTGTGCCAATGCTGATTTTGACAGCCCGGCAGAGCATGCAGGTCTATGATCGTATAAATCTGATGTTTTGAACACAAATCAATAACGTTATCAAGATATTTAAATGCTTCTTCCTTTATAACTCCCGGATTCATATCATCTTCAAAAAAGTGATAATTGATTGGGATGCGAACCAGGTTTAATCCCAGGCTGTGTATATATTCCGCATCGGGTTCGGTAAAATAGTTTTTAAGAAAATTATCGAAATAAAGATCATATTTCTTTCTGCCAAGAACTTTCAGCAAACCTTCCCTCATTGATTCTTCGTTGGATGGATAGCCGTCTATAAAATTCTCCATGTGCAGCATACCGCCTAATCCGAAACCGCGCAATATAATAGTTTCTCCTTTTTGGTTTACTATATGATCACCCGAAACTTTAAGCAGGTTTTCATTTTCAGATTTCTCATCATCTGATTTTTTAGTTTCAGAAAAAGAAGAAGTAAAAAATACGGTCAGAAATGTTAAAAGCAGATAAAAGAAATTGTGGGATATATTTGTTTTCAAATTAATGATATGTAATTCACTCATTTAAATACCTTTAAATGTTTAAAACTATTATAGAAGAAACTCAAAATATAATTTTTTATGTAGTAAAGTTATAGAATCCTGTTTTAAGATGGAATTCTTTTTTATACCTCTGATTTTACTATTCTGGAAAGAGCATAAATTTTTTCATCTATGCCTGCCGATAGGCTGGAAATGTACTAATCGTTTAATCCCCTCCCATTGAGAATTTGCTGCATGTACATCTCAATTCTTGACTCCCGTGTCTTGGATTGTTTGGCTTGAGAAAAATAAAATAAGTATGCTCTTTGCCGCCCAGGTGTCAATGAATTAAAAGCAGTTTTCAATGCGGGGATTTTATCTAATTTATTTTGAAATTCTTGGGGGATTTTGAAGTCTGAAGTCTTTTTCATTTTTATTTTCAGGCCGGCTTTTTCAACTTCAATTGCTTCATATATATAGGTTTTTAGGATGGATTCCAGCTTAATTATTCCTTTAATATTGGTAAACCGAATCTGCCGCGCAGCCTGCACATTCTCCGTTTGCCGGATTAGAATACCATTTGCATCATTTAACAAAGCACCTTTGAAAAACAAAAGCGCGCAGTACTCTTTAAATCCATGTATTAAAACTATATTGCTTTTCTGAAACGTATAACAAGGCTGGCCCCACTTTAATTCTTCGGTTAAGCCGCAATCAAGAACAATTGTCCTTAGTTTCTCAAATTCTTTTCGCCACTTTTCTGCTTTGCTTAGAAATATATCAACCTTAGGATTCATTCAATTCATTTATTAACATTTTTAAATAATTCAGACCTTTAACGAACCACGAAAACCCCTTCCGGCATAGTAGGATTCTGCACCATTATGATAAACAAAGACGGTATCATATCGGCGATCACAAAAAATAGCCCCGCCAAGTTTTCTTATGTCAGCAGGTGTTTTCACCCAGCTGGATGTTTTCAAATCGAAGTTTCCAAGTTTCTGCAGCCCGCGGTACTGTTCTTCGGGCAAAAGCTCGATCCCCATGGCAGCTGCCATATCAATAACATTATTTTCCGGTTTATGTTCTTTTCTTGATTCCAGCGCTTCACGGTCGTAACAAAGACTTCTGCGGCCTTTGGGGCTTTCATGTGAGCAATCATAAAAAATGTATTCGTCCGTCTTTTTATCATAATCTACAACATCCGGTTCACCGCCGGTTTTTTCCATTTCATTGAGTGACCGGAGTTTTTCATCATTAGCTTCAAGCTTTGCCAGTACTTTAGCCCATTCAAGATTCTTATGGCGGTTCATGTTTTTCTCGAAACGGGTTTTCAATACCCGGAGAAGCTCTTCATGTTGTTCCGGTGACAATTTTTTTTTAGTGCTATTAATTTTGTTCATACTTCTATTTTGCCTCCTGGTTTCAAATATCTTATTTACTGCCGTTGAATATTTTAATTATATTCATACAACAATTGAGATTGTAGAAATTGGACATCAAAAAAATTTACTTTCGGTCATCTTTTGAAGTAAACATTTGATTTCCATTTTCATTATCCTTTTCACCAATGATCCAATCTACTTGTTCTGATTCATCATCATTTATGTGATTTTATCTACAATTTGCTATTTAAGGTAAAATATTAACAGGCCTATAAATATATCTTAATATAATTTGCAACTGAATTATAAATATCTTTTTCACTTCTATATTGGTAAGTTATTTTCGGTTTTTTTATTAATGTTATTGATGCCGCATCACCGGTACCTATACCATTTGCATACATTATCAAACTATCTCCTACGATAACATTAATCGATAGTTTATATTCTTCCGGTTTTTCCATATGAATAATATGAAAACCTTCTTTTTCAAAGACTTTTTCAATATTTGATCGAATAGAACTATGCGAACTGCTGTCCTGGAATATAGAAGTTTTTTGAAACGATACAGTAAGATATGCTTTATAATTTTCCGTTTGTAGAGAATTTGAAGAGAAACTTTCAGGTAAAAAAATAAGACATATTATTAAAATAAAATAAGATATTTTGTGTCGCATAAAATTCTCCTCCTTTTATTAGATCCTTTTAAGCAGGATAAAGAGATGTTTTATAATTTTTACTAATATCTTATTCTTACCAGAGAAACTGCCTGGCGCGGCAGGTGCATTTTTACAGTTGCATTATTATCAATGATTTCTATTTTTTCAGGTGCCGAAAGCATTTCCAATTGTCCAGCTTTTTCAAGTGTGTCTATTTGAGAAGCAATAGGATTTTGCGGAGAACCCATATTTTTCCAAACTGTGTAGGAATTGCTATGCTCACTGTCTATCCTGTATTCTGTAACTGTTGCTTTGTCTGCACGGATTCCCTTGATGTTAAGAACCACAGGAGAACCGGCATTTTGAATATCCAGGTCATAGTAATTCCAGAGCAGAACCGTAACTACATTTTTATCTCTCGATGCAAATGCATTTATATCGGTTTGTTTACCTCTTACACCCGATTCACAGATAGTTTTGAAATCATATCTCAGGTCTCCCGAAACTTCCACACGATTCCCTGACATCATCCCTAACATGCGAAAAACATTAAGTATAGGTTTATCCACGCCATTGGTAGCTAAGCTGCGGTATCCTGCGAACCACGGCTGATTCTCAAATTCAAAAGACCAGTTGACCGCCCCTACCAGGTTTACTCCGTAATCATCTGCCATATCATATATACGCGGAATTGATGCCGCTTCATAACTTGAATATAGTGTTCCGTTGCGGTATGCATTTTCGGGATTCGTTTTCACTCCGCAGGCTGCGCAGCCTTCGGGATCAGATTCACCTATAATAACCGGAAGATTTTTTATTTCAGGGAATGAAGTTATTACTGCGAAATTATCTTTTATGTTATCTAATTGGGATTTCATTCCCATGCGTACAACACCATCAACAACTTCAGGCGAACCTTTCGCATGAAATGCCACGTAATCAAGAGGAGCACCTATTCTGCCGGTTGCTGCATTAGTTCCATTTAAACAGTGCAGAATAAAAGAGTGCAAAAACTGCATTCCGCCGCCGGTTGTATGCGGGCCGCCTATACGGGCTGTTGGTAATGCACGTTTTACTGCGTCAGATGCGAAGTCATACATTTTACAATATACATTAACTTTGTCGGGGGATTGTAAATAAAAGATATCGGGCTCATTCCATAATTCCCAGTACCAGCTTTCAACTTCTGCTTTTCCATATCTTTTTACACTATGCTTTACCCATTGATAAATAAGTTCAGCCCATTTTTTATAATCTTTGGGAGGATAAGACCAGCCTGTTTCCAGTTTGTTTGAGGTACCGGCAGCCCAATGATGACGGTAAGGTTCAGGTTGTGTTGATAGTGCTTCGGGCATAAATCCAATTTCTACCAGGGGCTTTATTTTTCTTTTGATATAGGTATCGAATATTTTATCAATAATTGTCCAGCTGTAAGCCGGATTACCAAGACTGTCTTCCGTATACATGTTGGTGGAACCCCATTTAAGTGCGGGTGTTCCATCACCGGTAGTCATTAGGTTGTGAGTCCGAATATGAACGGGAACAGGACTTAAAGAAGCTAATTCAGACAGTAATTTTTTCCCGTTTTTCATATAGGTATAATTTGGTTCATCATATCCGAACCATGCCCAGATATATTTCACAGGCCCTTTATCTTTTGTAATATCTACTGTAATTGAAACAGGTTTTGTTTGGGAATAAACAGTAGAAATGAGAAAAATAAAAAGGAGAAGAATTTTAAGTTTCATCTGAATTGTTTTTATTAATAATTGCAGTTATATAAAAAAGTTATTATGATATGACATGTTTACTCTCTATCATAAAATTTGTCAAAATTAAAAAAAATAGTCTGAATTTTTGAAAACTGATTTGAATTTTCCATACTTTCGAAAATTCTATCTGAAAACATCTTTATTCTTTTTAACTTAATTCCTTTTCTGGTTAAAGACAAGCAATTTTTTTACTTATAATTGGAACGGTAAATAAAACCAGAGGAATCTGGACTCATATGCTTGGTATCTTTATACTCAGAATTTATAATTATCGAGATTTTCGATATCAAGGCTATCAGGTAAAACGCCAATTGTAATTATAAAAAAAGTCAGTGCTTTTGTTCCCTGCTCAAGGTGGCCGCCGGTTACACTGTTTTCATCCGACAATGTTATATGAGCATGAATGCGTCCATTAAGAATATAACCCTGCACTGATGTTAAGTCTTTCGCAACGGATGCCTTTGGGAATTCCTCGGCTGGAGGTAAATTCTTATCACTTACTACATGAAAATGATAATCCGTTACAGAACCAATTCCGGACAGTATAACCCCATTGATTATATTCCTTTTATTTACAGCGTCCTTTAAACCTTCTAACATATCGGTACCGGTTCTCATCCGGACAATTTCAATGTGGTCAAATTCTGACGTTACAACATAGACATCCGGCACATTTTCCTGGGAATAGCATATTGTTGTTAATAAAAACGAAATGAAAAAGAATGAAATTTTTCCCATTTTAAAATTCCTTCATTTTTTTATGAATTAATAAAATAAATTCTGCATGAATTACATACTCTTAATAATGATCTATCAATTTCTAACTTTTTGCAGCATAAATTGATTTACGGTATCCCTGATTTTTATTGGAAACGGATCCCAACCATATTGAAATTACCGCGGAAATTCCAAATATTCCTTATGAACTAAATGATTAATTCCCTTTAGAAGCATCTGTTAAATTATTCAATTGATCATTCTCTTTACTATTACCAAAGTGAATTAATTCAATTAGACAGACTATAACAAGTATGATTACAAGTGACCATAGTATAATAAGACCTTTTGCAGGAAGTTTAATCCAGATTTGTAAACTTTACCGGCTCAAATAGTCCTTGTTATTGAATGGCCGGGTACTTTACTCCGGTTTTATTTAAAGCAATTTTTTGTCCGTCTGTACCGACAATTGCATAGTAATAAATAAAATAATTGCCGCCGTCATTTAATTGCCAGCATATATTAATTGTTTTCGGACTATTGTACCAAAAAAATAAATTCTGAATGTCTGGATCCCATTGACTGGTTTTATCTTTTAAAAATTTAGCAATTGTTCTCTCATTTACTATTATAGCGCTCTCCTGATTAAGTTTTGTATAAGTAATTTTACAGCTGTCATACATATGATTGCCGTAGATTTTTATATGATGCTCAAAATTATTTTTGTCAATTATGATCCACGTTCTTCTTGGAAAATAGCCCGATTCACTAATAGTGTAATGAGTCGATTTCTTTAGTGAGATTAAAGTACCGTCATATATCTCTGTTAAGATATAATCCGAGCCGGCATTTTTATAATTGATTAATTCGCTTGTCAACCTGGTGTCGTCTTTAATTATTCTGCCCCGGCTGTCGATAATTTTATAATAGATATCTACATCATAAGTATGGAGATAATTAGCAATAAATTCAGCATTGTTCCTGGTATCAAGCCAAATTACATAAAACAAATTATTCTTTTTCAATACTGCATAATCAATAATGGCATTTGTTTTTAATACATTGGTCTCATCGAGCAGGATATTACCGCTTTCATCGAACTTTTTCATCATTAATAAATCAAATTCACCGTCTGTTTTACCGTATCCGCTCATGCTTAATGTATCCTGTCCATAAAAAATCATTGTATTCCCTTCATCGTCCAACATAAGGAAAGGATTGATATTTTGTATTTCCTCCTGGCTATAAGTATGTATTTGATCTGTTGCAACCATATTTTCAATATTGCATCCGGGTAAGATTAAAAGAATAAGAAAAGAGATAATATATTTATACATGCTTTTTATAAAATTTATTCAATTAATAAACCGCATTTTTTTAAGGTATTATATATTCTAGGATCATTTCTTAAATCTTGTTTTGTACTATCCCATGACCGGTTTATTACAAAAATATTGGAGGTATTTCCATTTCCTAACGGGGCATCAATATATGGGGAAGTTGGTGCGACTGATGAAAACAGGAACCAGAACGCCCCGTGATAAATCCTTTCCCGGTCAACTGTTATAATAAAAGGAATTCCAAAAACCGTATGATTGTTTTTACAAATATTGCTGATTACTTTAACTTTATTTGGATCAACTTTAAAAGAATGTTCAACCCAATTGTAGTATTCAATATCTTTATAAGATAGAAATGGTTTTTCAGCCAATCTGATATTATAAATATTTGAATCGGTAATTTGACTGGCTGTAACAGTAGAATCTTTTAACAGGTAAAAATTTAGTCCCTCTTCAAGTATATTACCGGTGATATTATTTTCCGAACAACAATAGAAGATTAGAGAAAAAAATATAATATAACCGAGATAAATATTTTTCATATTTAACCTCCCGTTATTTTTTGCACATACTATTCAGGCAGGAGTGCTGTCCGTTTAAAATTCCGTGTTATTCTTTTACAGTTTTACTAATATGCGGTTGCTGTTAAATAATTTAATTCAGCATATCTTATAAAATCATATTTATTTAGTGAATCCACCCAGAACATTTCTTTACCAATCTCTACTTTTAACAAAGCTGATTTAGGCGGTGTTACTATTTTCTTGATTATCAAATCTTTTAATGATTTTATATAATTTTCTGTTGAATCCAGGCTGATTGAACCATTAAAATGAGCCAGCAGGTACTTTTTATTCTGGGAGACATCATCAAATGGATAACCGGCTGCTTCAACCCAGGAGACACTGGTTTCCCGGGAAATTACTTTGATAAACCCGTTCGGATCCCCTCTCTCTATTTGCAGCCATATTGAAAAAGAACTATCAAAATCCATAGATTTTGGCTCTATATTATTTTCATTTAAAAAAGATAATGCAAATTGATATGATACCGAATCTACAAATCCTGCTATCACTTCTCCGGGATAGTAATAACTGTTATTGTTTGGTGAATGATTATTTTCTACAGGCGAAACTAATTCCGATGCTTTTCCTTTACAACCAATAACGAACAACATTGCAGTCAAAAAGAAAATAATATTCAGTAATATTTTATACATATTTACCGCCTGTAATTGCCTAATGCAGGAGAACATGTCATTAGTCACTTTACCAAAACGAATGCTTACAATTAATAAAATTAGTTGTACTTTTAAATTATTAGAATTCGATTGATTATTTCAATTTTTATTCTAGCACTAAGACTTCGAAACAAGTAATATACCTGAACATTTTGAGTTCGTTAATAAATTATTTTTATTGGATTTATTATCTGTAAATAATTAATAAGGTATAAAAAGTATAAAATAAGTTCCCGCACGTCCCCACAAAATATTAATTGATAAACTAAATTAACTCTTTTTAATATTAATTGGCAAGGGAAATTTATAGCATACTGATTTGTCTTTTCTTTTATCTTCCCGTTTTCTTCTCCTGTATTTTTTGATTGCTTGCTGCATTTCAAATGTAAAAAATGTTTGACATCATGTAAAAAATATATTACATTTAGTCAAATATGTTTTACAATTATATTAAAGGAATATCGATAATGAAGCTCAACAAAGAACTTTATACAAAATCAGAATTTATATTATCCTTCATATTCTTTGGTTATTTTTTGTTCATAACATTAAAATCGGGAAATTATATTGCTAATTACTTTATTGTTGTTATAGGATTTATCATAGCAAATATAATATTAGTGCTGGTCCTGCTATTTATAACGAAATCAAAAGATATTAAATATGATGAAAGAGACAGGACAATAGAATCCCGTTCTTACCGCAACGCTTATATCAGTACGATTGTTCTTGTAAATGTTATTATAATACTTTCGGTGTTTAATGACGATATTTACAAGCCATTTGTTATTTTTAATTTACTGCTGGCTTCTCTTTTCATTTCACATATTATCCTGAATCTCACGAAGATCTTTTATTACAAAAGAGGTCTGTAAAAATGAAAAATACAGCCTTAACAAATAACATAAGGAAGCTGAGATTTAATAATTCGGAAATGACCCAGCAGGATCTGGCGGATAAATTAAATGTGTCACGGCAGACCGTGATTGCAATTGAAGCAGGGAAATATTCGCCGTCGCTGGAACTGGCATTCCGAATCGCTGAAATATTTAATGTCCCCCTTGACGAAGTATTTCAATATAATCCAGGTAAGAGTTCTATGTAACTTCTCAGGTAATAAACCGGAAATTTTAGTGGAAGCATTAAACTCTAATATTAATTTACTTCCTTTTTACAATTAAATTAACTTATTAGTCTACTCAACTGTCTTGTAAGCCGGTTCCAGCTCGTTCCTGTTTTTATTCTTGTGGAATAAAACTCTTATGTCACTTAGAACATACAATGCAGAGGGTAATATCAATAATGTAATTACCGTACCGAATATTAAACCGAATGCGACCGATACAGCCATAGGAGCCAGGAACTGTCCCTGTTCGCTCCTGAGGAAAATTATAGGTGCCAGACCTGCAGCAGTTGTAACTGTTGTTAGTACAATCGGACGGAACCTGGTTACGCCTGCATCAAGCAGAGCATCAAAAATATCTTCGCCGTTTCTTATTAGGTTGTTGAACCTGTCCATCAAAACAACGGAATCATTTATAATTATACCGGCTAGAGCCACAATTCCAAGAAATGATAGGATTGAGATAGGAATCCCCATTATAAAATGTCCCAGTATTGCGCCTATCACGCCTAACGGTATTAAGCTCATAATCACTAAAGTTTGTAAGTATGATTTCAGCAGGAACATCAAAATTGTAAATATAACGAGCATAGCGATAACCATTGAGTAAGTCATTGACCCGATCATCTTATCAACTTCCTCCGACTGCCCGCCGTAGCTTCTGCTAACATTATCAACCTTTGAAAGTATTTTAGGTATTGCGGTAGAATTCAAATCGCCTAAAATTACCGCCAGATCATTTTTTGAATAATCAAGGTTTGCATAAACAGTCACCGATCTTTCACCGTTTTCATGTCTTATTCTTCTCAGGCTTCTTTGGATTTTATAATCTGCAACTTCTTTGAAAGGTACATAATCACCCGAAGGAGTTCTCATTTTCAGGTTTTCAATCTGGCTTATAGAAATCCTGTCGTCTTTGGTAAATCGTACCCATACTTTAACTTCGTCTCGCCCTCTCTGGAGTCTCATCACTTCCTGGCCGTAAAAACCCTGCCTTAGCTGTGCAGTTAAATCTCTTAAAGTAAAGCCGAGAGCTTTCCCTTTAGGTTTTAGAGCAACTATAAATTCATTATTTCCTAATGGTGTATCGTCACGGATATCTTTTACACCATCGATCTTCTTTAATTCATCTTTAAGAAGATCTTTTGCTTTTAACAGCTGCGAATAATCGGAGCTCTGGAATCGTACTGATATAGGGCTTCCGCCGAATGACCAGCCGCCCACAGTAACATTTTCAGCTTCAGGCACATTCCCGATATATTCACTTAATGCGTCTGAGAATTCACCGATTGAATAACCTCTTTCACCGGAAGAGGGGAGCACAAAGAATATATTTATAGTTCCGGCGTTCATCCAGGAATTATAATTCTGTATCGGGTTTAATTCTCCTTTTTCAGGATTATCCCAATCTTTTGCGAACTTTAATGATTTATCTATCAGCTTGTATCTTATTTTATCTGCAACTTCTGCCGAAGTACCGGCAGGCATTTCAACCTGGATCCTTGCATAAGGAGGTTCAAGATCAGGGAAGAATTGTGCCCTTACGTGTGAACCCTGGAATAATCCTACAATTAATAAGATTATTGCTAATACTCCCGCTGAAACAGCCCACCTGTTCCTTAAAGAAAATGCAAGGAATTTCTTGTAGATTTTATAAAGGAATATCTCAAGTGCTTTATCGATTGACTGGCGGATCCTGATAAACAGGTTGCTGTCTCTTGTATTTACATGAAGGGCTTTTGAATGAGCCAGGTGTGCAGGAAGTATAATCAAAGCTTCAACAAGTGAAAATGCTAATGAAATAATTACAACTGCAGCAATTTCCCAGACGAACTTTCCAAGCTCTCCGTAAAAATAGAAATAAGGTATAAATGCAATCATTGTAGTAAACACCGAAATCGAAACCGGTTTTATAACATCCATGGTTCCATCAATTGCTGCTCGTATAGGTGTTTTACCATACCTCTCCCACTGTGAATATATGCTCTCGCCGATTACAATTCCGTCATCTACAAGAATGCCTATAACCATAATTATTCCGAACAGGCTCATTTCATTTATAGTTATTCCCAGCACCCACAAAGTGAAGAACATGCCGAGGAGCGAAACCGGGATACCAAGCGCTACCCAGAATGCGACTCTCGAATTTAAAAAGATACCAAGCAGAACAACAACCAAAAATAATCCGAGTAAACCATTCTGGCTCATTAAGTCGATTCGTTCCTGCAGTTCATCGGTTTCTTTTATGAAAGAATTGAAATGAACCAGGCTGCCGTACTTTGCTTCAAACTGTTTCGCTATCTCTTCGGTTACTTTAACAACTTCAACCACATCTTCATTATTATTGTACATTACATTAAAGCCTACGGATTTTCTACCGTTGTATTCGGAATAGAACCTGTTTTCCGGCCACTGTTCCTTTACACTGCATATATCGGCAAGCTTTATTTTCTGTCCGTTTATTGATGAGACGACCTCAATATTCCTGAGATCCGACGCGTGATATTTTTTGTTATAGGATCTTATCAGAATTTCTTCCTGGTCGGTTAACACAGAGCCGGAAGAAATATTTAAATTAGAATTTCTAATTGCCTGAGAAATATCTTCAATAGTTAATTTATACCTGATTAAATTCTCGGGAGATATTTCAATTGAAAATTCTCTTTCGGGAATTCCCCACATTTGTACATTCGATATTTTCCCCGTTTTTAAGAGAGCATCCCTGAACTCTTCAACTATTTTCTTAAGAGTAAATAGATCTTCCGGTCCGTAAATACTGAGCATTATACCGCGGTTCCATTGAGTATCCTGGTAGACTATCGGCTTCTCAGCTTCCGTAGGATATGAATTAATTGAATTTACCGCATTCTTCACATCCTGTATAGCTTTATTCATATCATAGCCGGGCAAAATTTGAACATTTAAATAACCGTAATTATCCTGGGATGTTGAATAAACCTTTTCAATTCCTTCTATACCGCGTAAAGCTTCTTCTATTTTTATTATGATGCCTTCTTCAACCTCAACTGCGGAAGCACCGGGGTAGGGTATATCAATCGAAATCTGGTCGATTTCCATTTTAGGGTTTATCCTTTTTTCCAGCTTAAATAAAGCGAATGTCCCTGCGACGCAGATTACCAGCACAACCCAGTTAGTAATTATTGAATGCTTTATAAAATATTGTATTAATTTTGAATTCATATTAAATCCCGGTTATGTTAATCTAATTTTGATAATTGATCTGCTGAGATATCTGATTTTTTCTCCTGCGTGTTGGCTGTCTTATCCGACGACTTTATTTCCATCCCGACCAAAGGTTTCTGCAGTATAGTTGTTACTAAAACTGTGTTTTCAGGTATAGTATTTTTTATTATTGCTTTATTACCCTGTACGGTGATCAGGTCGACTTCCTCTTTTGCAAGCTTCCCGCTTTTAATTGTATAAACAAAACCGTCGTTATCCACAAGGTTGCGCGGTATAGCCGCAACATTCTTAAGACGCTTTCCTTCAATTTTCAGGTTAACATAATTCCCGGGAAGAAAATAAGGATTCATACTGCTGTTATTAAAAGACACATAAACATTTAGTGTCTGTGAATTCCTGTCAAGGTTTGTTTCTTTCCTTAAAATTTTACCGTACATAAAATCATTGCTGCTTTTATCTGAATAAATCTTAACCGAAGGTGTTTTTGAAAAATCAATCATGTTTATCTCATCAACGAGGAGTGGGACTGCAATATCAAGATTCTTGGCATCACTTATAGAAAATAAATTCTGGCCTTTGGATATATAGCTGTTTTCAATAATTCCGTTAGATGTAATGAACCCGTCAAACGGAGCTTTGATCTTATACTTGGAAAGGAGTATTTCCTGGTTCTTTACAGAATAATATTTTGTAAATATATCTCTTGAGCTAAGCTTCATCTTTTCCTGCTGGTTAGTTATATGAGGAAGCTCGGTGAGATCCTTTTTAATTTCAATGCTGCTGAAATAGTTAAACCATTTTTGATAAACCTGTTTGTCTTCTATCTTCATATCCGGAAGTATTGATGCAACTGCATTCATAAATGAAGATCTTAAAGAATACAGATCATTTTCAACTTCCCTTGAATCGATATCAAGAATCATTTCACCTTCTCTAACAAAGGTTCCGTCTTTCAGATTGTTCTTTGCATAGAGTACAATACCGTTGGCTTCGGAAACAATATTAAGCATCCTCTGGGATTCAATAACTCCGTTACCTTCAATCTGAAGCGTATGATCTCCGAATTTGACCGCTTTTGTATTTACCGTCCTTACTTCGGGTTTTGAAACACGCTCGTTGCTGTGTTTACTTGAGGAACTTAGAGCAGTCATCCCCAAAAAACCGGCAGCAATTATTACTACAACCGAACTGATTTTAATTATAAGCTGCTTCTTCATTTTACTTTCCCTTCTGTTTTTGGTTAAGAGGAAATCTTAAAAAAATGGTTACAATGATTAGCCGCAATCTATTAAAAAAGCCGGCTGGACATCCGAAATTTGTGTTAAGTGGAGGAATATTGTTATGAACTGAAATATTTAGATTACAACTTTTTTAAGAATAGCTAAAATTTTTCATTATTTCAATATTTAAATTGGTTGGCTTAGTGATTCTTCATGCTTTTACTGCCTTAGAGGTAAATTAATTCTCCTTTTAACCACTAAGACACATAGTTCACAAATTATCACAAAGAACTTTTAAAATAGTCCTGATGAAAAAAGAAAGAGAAAGAGGTCCGTGCTTAAATTTATACTGTTTGACGTTATTCTTATTAATCAATATTTAAAGGTCGCTGTATGTAGTTAGTATAATCTTTTATTATCGGCGTATATTTTTCCTTATATAAATTTGAAGAGATAATAAAATCTGCAGTTGCCCTGTTACAGGCAGTAGGAACATTGTACAAGACTGCAATTCTTAATAGAGCTTTAACATCTACATCGTGTGGCTGCGGTTCCATCGGATCCCAGAAGAATATTATGATATCAATTTTACCTTCTGCAATTAATGCGCCCAGCTGCTGGTCACCTCCCAGAGGCCCGGATTTTAATTTGATCATATTAACCTTTAATTTACTCGCAGCTCCGTCTTTTGCTTTAATTGTTTCTTCAACTAATTTGCCCGTAGTGCCTGTGCAAATTAATTTATGATCTTTCAGCTGCATGTAATTCCATTCAACCCATTCCGCAAGGTCTTTTTTCCGGTTATCGTGGGCGACTAATGCTATAGATTTCGTTTCCATTTATTTCCTTCAATGAAAATTCTAATTAAACAGGTCCTTTTATAATTTTATTTTACATATATCAAATGCTTTTACCAGCAGTTCAAAAACTTCCAATTGCTTTGCCCAGTATTTAAGAAAATCTCTATCAAGATTTTCAGCTTGCACTTTAATTACTCCCAAAATATCAGACCATTGTTTTTCGGAAGTTTTGCCTCCTATTTTATACCATTCTAATTTATTGAGGATTATGTCCTCTGGAGAACATAGATAAATATTTATTGGCTTTTCATCTTCCTCTAATTTATCTTTAACTTTCCTTTCAAACTCTTTAGTTGAATAAGTACTATCTTTTAAAATAAATATATCAATTTTTAACATTGATTGAAGATGAAGTAAATTAAATGAAGACTTTGTTTTTATTGCTTCTGCAATCATTTCCGCGTCAACATAATATTCATCTTTTAATTTTTCCGTAAATGGTTTAATATGATGAGTTAATAAATTAGTTACTAAATCTATATTAAGAGTCAATCTTGCCGTTCCATAAGCCGAACTTGCAATTGAACCACCTATATAATATAAAATTTTTAATTCCTCAAAAGCTTTAATTAGGGGCTCTAAGGCAGCTATTATCTCATTTTTCTTCATTTGATAATTTCAATAAATATTGATTTACTCTTTTATATAAATCTTCACCATAATTATATTTTACAAATAGTAAATCCAACTCTCTTTGTGTTTTTCCCGGGTACCTTCTGGTTAAGGCTCTTTTAGAAAGTCCTAAAGTTAAGGATGTTAAGTCCTGGAATTGGATTAATCTTTGAGTAATAGTTTTCCTTCTAATCAAGCTAATTAATATTTCTTCTATTTTGGGATTTGTATCGGTAATTTCTTTTTGCATAATGTTTTAACTGTTGAGTATTAATTTATATGCATCAATACCTAAATCAATAATAGAATCATCAGGAAGAAATTTTGGATGATGCAGCCCGAATTTTGCTGCCCCCGGCTGCCTGGTCCCAAGCCAGAACATAAAGGATGGATAAAGATCTGTAAAAAATCCGAAATCCTCCCCGGTCATTTTATAACCGCAGTCAATAAAATTAAATTTTGGCGACAAGCACTCCATGCACTCTTTGTAAAGCCCGGGATCGACATGGACCTGGTTATAATGGGCACCTTTTTCTATAATAAAATCTGCACCTGTAGATATTTTAATCCCATCCAGAATCCTGATTAAATTCTCATAATAACTCAGAGCTTTTTCAGAGGTTATCGCCCTAATAGTTCCTTCCAGTTCAGCATATGATGGGACAATATTTCTTACTGTGCCGGCAGAGATTTTCCCGGCTCCAATCAATGTTGGCTCTTCAATGTTTTTAGGGATTTTATCTACTGCATCTAAAAAAAGTCTTAATGCATTAAAAGCATTTATTCCCTCATACGGGAAAGCTACATGAGCGCTTTTTCCTTTAAACCTGATATTTACTTCAAGTGAAGATGCAAATAAAACTCCCGGGGTTGAAGCGACAGTTCCAACAGGGTATTCATCGGTAACGTGCAGGGCAAATGCTTTACTAATGCTAAATTGTTTTAGAATCCCGGTATCAATAATCTTTTTTGCACCGCCGCCCCCTTCTTCTGCAGGCTGGAAAAGAAAAATAATATTCTGATTCACTTTCTCAGAAATGCAATAATTAATGAACCCATAAAGAATAGATGAATGAACGTCATGGCCGCATGCATGCATATATTCACTTTTAGATGCGAAAGAAACGCTTGTTTCTTCTTTAATCGGGAGTGCATCGATATCGGCTCTGAATAAAAGATAATCTCCGTCATTCAAGGAATATTCGATGATAAGTCCTGTCTCAATCGGCTTATGAATCTTAATACCCGGAAGGTTTGCCAGGTTATCTAAAATAAGCCGCGTCGTTTCAAATTCCCGGAACATTAACTCCGGGATCTGATGCATCTGATGACGAAGTTCTTTGGGTGACAGAGGCATTTGCTTTTTATAGTTTAATAAATAATTACAAATATGCTGAAAATTTTAATTCTGCCAATAAACTGTTTAATTGTTAAATTGTTGATGATTGAAATGACAATTTAACAATTTATACCGGAACATTTTTTAGCTATAACTCAAATTCCTTAACAATAGAATTTACCGCATCCTGTTTATATTTTGCATCAATAAGACAAGAGATTCTTATTTCGGAAGTTGTAACAAGTTTTATAGGAATATCCTGGAGAGCTTTAAAAAACCTTGAAGCAACTCCAACACTGGATTTCATCCCGATGCCGACTGTTGATAGTTTTACATAGCCGGCATTGTATTCAATTTTCCAGCCTTCAAGCTCTTTTAGTACTTTATTCAGAGTCTTATCAAGTTCAAGTTTTTTATCTTCAATTATAGTAAAAGAAACAGACAGGTTGTTTTCATAATTAATTATTGAAATCATATCTACATTTAAACCGGCAACAGCTATCTTTTCGAACAGAGTTTTTACCAGCTTAAAATCTACAGGCAAATTATTAATAGTAACCTGTGTTTCGTTTTCCATAACACTCATACCGGTTACAACCGGCTGTTCAATAATATCGTTTTCGTCTACCACGTAGCTACCCTCCTCATTTGAAAATGTTGAACCGCAATAAATTTTAATCCCGAATTTTTTTGCAATTTCGACTGAACGGCTGTGAAGCACCTTAGCCCCGAGACTCGCCAGCTCCAGCATTTCATCGTAAGTAATATATTTTATTTTTTTTGCTGCCGGATGCAGCTTCGGATCCACAGTGAAGATACCGGCTACATCGCTGTAAATTTCACATGTAATTCCCAGAGCAGCGGCAAGAGCAACAGCAGATGTATCCGAACCGCCTCTTCCTAATGTAGTCAGTTCCCCTTCTTCATTTATTCCCTGGAAACCTGTAATCACTATAACATCATTATTCTTAAGCAGATTCTGTATCTTTTCCTTATCAAAATTTTTAATCCTTGCTTCGGAGAAATTTCCCATTGTAATTATTCCGGCCTGGTAGCCGTTTAATGAAATACTCTTTAACCCCATGCTTGTTAAAGCAATAGAAAGAAGCGATGCCGAAACCTGTTCACCTGTTGTCAGAAGCATATCCATTTCTCTTAATGAAGGATACTCTGTAATTTCTTTTGCAAGCTTTATTAAACCATCTGTTGTCTTTCCCATTGCGGAAACAACAACAATTAGTTTATAACCGTCTTTTACCCTCAGGGAAATTTTTTCTGCGACACCTTTGATTTTTTCAGTTGTTGCAACAGAGCTTCCGCCGTATTTATGAGTTACTACTTTCATTAATTTTGCCCCTATAAGTTTCTGAGTTCACTGATTAATTGAGTTTTTTGTTCGGTTTTCTTATCAACCTTTTTAAGAACTTTGGCGGGAACACCTGCAACTACGGTATATTCTTCAACATCTGACACCACTACAGAACCTGCAGCGATAACAGCACCTTTACCAACTTTTACACCTTCCAGAATTACAGCATTAGCCCCGACCAAAACGTTGTCCCCGATTATAACAGGATCGGCGCTTGGCGGTTCAATAACTCCGGCAAGTACTGCTCCGGCACCGATATGGCAATTATTTCCCACGACCGCTCTTCCGCCGACAACAACATTCATATCTATCATTGTCTTTTCACCGACAACAGCTCCGATATTTAAAACTGCACCCATCATAATTACACAATTGTTCCCGATCTCTACAAGGTCTCTTATAACAGCCCCGGGTTCGATCCTGCAGTTATATTTAGTTAAATCTGCTAAAGGAATTGCAGAGTTTCTTCTGTCAACTTCCGTTTTAAATTTTGTTATATGAGATTTATTCTTTTCAATAAATTCCTGGAATTCACTAAATTCACAAAATAGTATCCCTGATATATCACTGCCGTAATAATCAAGAGCATTAAAATCGATTTTATTAAGCTCTCCCTGCAGGTAAACTTTAACCGGAGTTTTCTTTTTAGATTGAGCGATATAATTAATAACCTCGTATGAATCCATTAAGCCCTCGTTAGTTTAAGAATTAAAAAGAACATCTTTGATTGTATAAAATCCTTTTGATTTATCAAGTAAAAAAAATGCAGATTTAACGGCGCCCTCTGCAAAAGTCCTTCTTGATAAAGCGGAATGCTTAACTGAAATTACTTCACCGAGACCGCCGAAATAAACAGCATGTTCCCCGGCCACATTACCAAGCCGTAAAGAGGAAATATTAATATCTTTACCGAGAATATCTTTTATCATTAACGCAGTCCCCGAAGGTTTATCTTTTTAAACCGGTGGTGGGTTTCACATACTTCCATATCCCAGTCAGGCAATTTCTCTTTCAGAATTTCTGTGCATTTAAGAAGCATCTGGATTCCAAGAGAAAAATTAAAACTCTGAACTACAGGGATTTCTTTTGAAATGCTTCTCAGTTTTTTTATATGTTCTTCTTTTAATCCGGTTGTTCCGTTAACAAGTGCAGCCTTAAACTTCAGCGCATAATCGACACCTTTATCAAAAGCAGCAGGAGAAGAAAAATCTATAATTACCCGTGGAGTATCTTCCTGCCATTCACCGTCAATATCGAAAGTAAATACTAAGGTATTTCCGTATTCATCCATAAGGGATTTGATTTCTTTGCCCATTCTGCCGGATGGGCCGATTATTCCATATTTAATTTTCTGCATATTCTACCTGCAGTTTCTCTACTTCAGCTTTCACGAGAGATTCAGTATCAGGAGAAGCCTTGGTTAACGGAAGTCTTAGTAAGTTTTTACAATAACCAAGCAGGCTAACCGCATATTTCACCGGAGTAGGGCTGGTTTCAGCAAAAAGAGCATTCATAAAATTCAAAAATTTTTTATTTAAAGTCTGTGCTGTCTGCATATCATTTTTAAGCAGGCTGCCGGTTAACTCGGTCATTTGTTTAGGAAACACATTTGAAAAGACGGAAACAACTCCGGAACCTCCGAATGCCATAATAGGCAATGTCTGATCGTCATTACCCGAATAGACATGGAAACCCGGTTTTCTTAAAGCAAACAATTTACCTATCTGGGAAATATTTCCGCTGGCTTCTTTTATTCCGATTACATTCTTACATTGTTCACTAATTGTTATTGCTGTCTCAGGTAAAATATTCATTCCTGTTCTGCTTGGAACATTGTAAAGTAAAATAGGGAGGGGTGTTCTTTCAGAAATATATTTATAATGTTCAATCAGGCTTTGCTGTGTACCTTTATTGTAATACGGATTTACAATTAATACCCCATCAACTTTTAGTTTTTCGGCAGACTTATTTAATTCGGCAACTTTTTTTGTATCGTTTGTTCCTGTACCTGCAATTACCGGGATTTTCCCGTTAACTTCATTAACTACAGTTTCAATTATCTTATTTCTTTCATCTTCATTTATTGTCGGAGCTTCCCCTGTAGTGCCTAAAACAATTAAAGCGTTTATACCTTCATCTACCTGGAACCGGGTAAATTTCTTTAACGACTGATAATCAACATTCATATCTTCATCAAAGGGAGTTATCATTGCTGTTCCTGTTCCCTGAAACATTTTGCCTCCGTTTTTTAATTAATTTATTAGTTTTATAAGTCTATGTGACTATCACATAAAATTAAATGAAATATTAATATATAACTTTCGGGTGATTGTCACATTCACATTTCAATTATTATTTAAAAAGTACCAAAAAAAAACCGGCTCATGCTAAAGCCGGTTTTTGTCAAAATGTAATTATACATAACCAACTTCAGCCATTGGGCGGTGAGGCTTTCTTTATCTTAGATTTTTTTATGTTGGTTATGTTTTCCATTTATCAAATTTAATTTTGGTAAACATAATATTTAATTTAAATTTAGTCAAATACTTTTTAATAAAATATAAAAAAAATTTTATGAAAATAAGCTTGGTTCAGTATAATCCCGTATGGGAATCGAAAGAGGAGAATAAGAAAAAGATAATTGAACTAATTGAAAGAGATTTTGTAAAATCATCTCTTCTCATCTTTCCCGAAATGACATTAACAGGATTTACAATGATGTCTGAAAAATTTAGTGAATCCTTAAATGGAGACAGCTATAAATTTTTTTCCGGAATAGCTAAGAAAAGTAATACATTTGTTGCTGCAGGTTTAATAGAAAATGATTACGGAAATTATTTCAATACATTAATTCTACTGAATCCCGGGGGGGAAGTAATTTCAAAGTATAGAAAAATTCATCCTTTTGCTTATTCAACAGAAGATAAGCATTATAAAAAAGGTGAGGAAGTTCAGACTGCAGAAATTAATGGATTAAAATCCGGACTATCAATCTGCTACGATCTTCGGTTTCCCGAACTTTTCAGATTTTATGCTAAAAAAAGAGTTCATTTGATAATTGTAATTGCCAACTGGCCGGATACAAGAATTGAACATTGGAGAACTTTACTAAAAGCACGAGCAATTGAAAACCAGTGTTATGTGGCAGGAGTTAACAGGGTTGGAGATGATCCTGAACTCCATTATACAGGTTACAGCAGCATATATGATCCTATGGGAAATGAAATTATATCTTTAATAAATGAAGAAAAAATAATCTTTGCAGATATTAGTAAGGAGAATGTTACGAAAATAAGGACAAATCTGCCTTTTCTCGATGATATTAATTTAATTTAAACTTTTTGCTTTATTGTTTTATTGTTATATTAGCAATCCCAACTAGGGCTTGAGTTTACAAATTTTTATAATTTTTGTTTGATAATAAGTCAGGATTATTGTCTCCTGAATTAATAACGGTTCAAAAAATAGAAAAAATTTAACAACTTGAATTTTGAATGAAAACATTCAGGCAAATCAAAAAAATAGTAATAGCCGCCATAGGTTTTATAGTATTGATTTCGGGAATTATATTAATAGTATTACCCGGTCCGGCATCTTTGGTTATTCCTGCCGGTCTTGCAATACTTGCCACTGAATTTGTTTGGGCCAGAAATCTTCTGGATAAAATAAAATCTAAAATCGGAAGGCCGCGTCAGGGTGTAGATATAAATTAAAAGGAATTTTTATGATAAAATCCTTTTGGACTATTTTTGTACTGACATTCTTAACATTTCTTCCGGGAACTATGGCTCAGGAACCGAACAATAACGCCGGTTATGATTCGACACTGGCGCAAAAGCTGGGTGCCGATGAATACGGAATGAGACAATATATAATGGCATTTCTTAAAAAAGGTCCAAACCGGTCGCAGAATTCCGCACAGAGAGCTGAAATTCAAAAAGCACACCTGAAAAATATAATGAGGCTTTCTGCTGAAGGTAAGCTTATCGTTGCCGGTCCTTTTCTCGATGATGCCGAAGTTCGTGGTATATTTATCTTTAATGTTGGTACTCTTGAAGAAGCTAGAAAACTCACCGAATCCGATCCCGCCGTGAAGGCCGGTGTATTATTAATGGAACTTCATCCATGGTATGGACCCGCAATACTCCCTGAAGTACTTAAGCTCAACAGAAAGCTTGAGAAGAAAAGCGTAGTTGAGTAAAGTCAAAGATCAAACATCAAAAGTCAAAAAAAGATTATATTTATATCTTAATAAAATCATTTTTGCAATTAACCGATATTTAAATTAATTAATCCCGGGTTAAAACTTTAAGTAAAATAGTTCAGTTATTGAGAATGAAAACGGAGTTTAAAAATGTTTTCTGTTAAAAAGAGAATAAGCTTTTACGATTGTGATCCGGCAGGGATCCTTTTTTTTGCCAGGGTTTATGAGATTTGCCATTCGGCTTATGAGGAAATGATTCAAAGTTTTAATTTCAAAGATGACTACTGGACAAATGAAAATTTTGTCGTTCCGATATTAAAAAGTGAAGCTTCTTATCATAAACCAATTAGATACGATGAAATGATCACTGTGGAAATTGCTGTCGGTAATTTAAGGGATTCTTCTTTTGAATTGAATTATGAAATCAAAAATGATAAGAAGGATGTATGCACAAAAGTAAAAACAGTCCATGTTTTTGTGAATAAAACCTCATGGAAGAAAACACAAATAGTTGAAGAGGTGAAAAAAGGACTGCAAAATCATGTCAGCTAACCAGATTTCTTTAAGTGATTGGGTTAGTTTGTATTCGGATTAAATTTAACAGCTTCTCTTTTTGTACCTTACCCAGAGAAGTTTTTGGGATCGCATCAATAAACAAAAATTTTCTAGGAATTTTATATCCGGCTAATTTTTTTGTTAAAAATTTTTTCAATTCAGTTGAATTGATTGCTTCATTCTTCTTTAATACTACTGCAGCAGCAGCTTCCTGTCCCCATTCAATACTATCTAACCCGAAAACAAAACAATCATTAACAGAATGATGTTCTAAAATTGCAGATTCAACTTCCTTAGGAACAATATTTTCACCTCCGGAGATAATCAGATCTTCACGTCTTGCTTCGACAAATAAATAACCTGCATTATCAAGATATCCTATATCGCCGGTATAATAAAATTCATTTATTACCTTATGATTAGTTCCTTCCGGATTTTTATAATAACCTTTTGTAACTGACGAGCTTTTAATGATAATTTCACCTCTGAAGGTTGCAGGAACCATTTCTTTCGTTTCGTTTACTATTAATATTTCATTCGGATATAAAGCTTTCCCGGATGATGCGGGTCTTTTAAGAATTTCATCTGCAGTAATAGCTGAAACAAACGAGGAGACTTCTGTAGACCCATAAACTTTGGTTATCTTCCAGCCTTTTTTAACTGCTTCAAGAGATAATTCTTCACTTGTAAATCCGCCGCCTATTAAAATATTTTTTAACTCTTTATCAGGTGTAATATTTTTTTCGATTAATCTTTGAAGCTGTGTAGAAACAAAAGAAGCGAGTGTTGGCTTGAATTCATTGATTGCGTTAATCAAATCCTGAATTTTTAATGAATCCGGGATGATTACAGAAGCACCGGATAAAAATGTTCTTACTACTATAGAAAAACCGCCGATATGATAAAATGGTAAGCTTGCCAGCCATCTGTCATTTTCATTCTGCTTTAAGATTTGATCCCCGATCATATTGCTCTGGATTAAATTATTAAAAGAAAGCATAACTGCTTTGCTTTTACCGGAAGAACCGGATGTAAAAAGCATTAGTGCCGTTTCATTTTCATCAAACTTTTTACCCTGAGTAATTTTTGAGGATTCGACATTAAAAGGAAATGTAATAATCCGATCTTTTATTGAATTACGATTTAACTTTACCGATTTGTTTTTATGAACCAGAATAAAAGTGCAATCTGCAAAATTAATCTGCTCTTCAATTTCCTTATTGAGCAGTTTTATATTTATTGGAACCGGTACTGCTTTTAATTTCCAGAGTGAAAATACTATCAATATAAAATCGGGGTTATTATCACATATAACCGCTATATTATTTCCTTCATCGATTCCTTTATCTTTTAAATACGAAGAAATATTACTGACCTGCTCCTCAAATTGACAGTAGGAAATCTTAATATCCCTGGAAATAATAAAATTTGAGTTTTTTACCGATGAAGATTTTTTTTCAAAAAATTTCTGGAAAGAGTTCATAAAGAAAAAGAAATTATTTACAAAGCTAAACCAATCGAAAAAAGAATTCCGAATAAAGCTGATAACTTTGCCGCAAGCTCAAGAGTTTTATTTAATTCCATTCCATTCAGCTTATAAAGCATCACTATAATTTTATAGGCGGCCGGAAATGTAAAATACGGAAGAAAAATAAGTATAGAATAATTAAAGAATATATAAAGTACTGCGGGAACCAGGAATGATATTATGGTTAAAGATATAAACTGATAACGCGTAAAGGTTTTTCCGAATTTAACAGCTAAAGTATATTTCCCGGCAGCTTTATCCTCTTCTATATCTCTATAATTATTCACAACTAAAATGTTTGTTATTAATGCGCCCACTGGTACTGAAGCGATGAATGAAACCAGGTTTAATTCTCTTGTGTGCAGGTAATAAGTCCCGACTGTTCCGACAATTCCGAAGAACATAAAAACAAAAATATCACCTAAACCATTATAAGCAAGCGGAAATGGTCCTGCTGTGTACGCTAGTCCGGCTAATATAGACAACACACCAATTACTAAGATTACAATCCCGCCCTCATTTACCAGGTACAGTCCTAAAAGAAATGCCAAGCCGAAAGTAAAAATAATTCCCAGCTTCATCTCTTTTACAGAGATTAAACCGGACGCAAGAACACGTCTCGGGCCTTTTCTTTTTTCATTGTCGGCGCCGTTAATATAATCATATAGATCATTTGCATAATTAGTTCCTACCTGGATTAATACAGAACATATTAGAGCAACTGCAGAATAAATTATAATCAGCTTATGTTCATTAAAAGCTACCGCCGAACCAACCATAACAGGAACTAGTGCGGCTAAAAGTGTTTTAGGACGGCTGGCAATAATCCAGCTTTTTATTTTTGTATCCTTATTCATAAAATCAAATTATGATAAATTATTTACTATGGTAATTTAGGAAATTTATTGAATTCAGGCTTTCTTTTTTCAAGATAAGCTTTCTTGCCTTCCTGGGCTTCTTCACTCATATAATAAAGCAATGTTGCATTTCCGGCTAATTCCTGGATTCCGGCTTGTCCGTCTAGTTCTGCATTGAATGCTGATTTAAGAAGTCTTATTGCCATGGAACTATGCTGCAGAATCCTTTTAGCCCAATTTACTCCTTCTGTTTCCAGCTGTTCAATGGGGACAACTTTGTTCACCAGTCCCATCTTTTCTGCTTCTTCTGCGCTGTACTGATTGCACAAATACCAGATTTCACGTGCTTTCTTTTGGCCTACACTTCGAGCCAGATAACTGGAACCGAAACCGCCGTCAAAGCTTCCGACTTTAGGGCCTGTTTGGCCGAATATTGCATTATCTGCGGCAATTGTTAAATCGCAGACTACGTGCAAAACATGTCCGCCTCCAATTGCATATCCTGCTACCAAAGCTATTACAACTTTCGGAATACTTCTAATTAATTTTTGCAGATCCAGGACATTCAGTCTCGGTACACCGTCTTTTCCAACATATCCCTGGTCTCCTCTAATCTTCTGGTCACCGCCTGAACAGAAGGCATATTTGCCGTCTTTGGCAGGTCCATATCCTGTTAAAAGGATTACTCCGATCTTTTGATCCTCACGTGCATCTGAAAATGCATCATACATCTCAATAACAGTTTCCGGGCGGAATGCATTTCTAACTTCAGGCCGGTTTATTGTAATTTTTGCAATTCCATCCATTTTTTCATAAATGATGTCTTCATAATCTTTTACTTTTTTCCAATCAAAGCTCATTATAATTCCTTTTTTTTTGTTCAAAAGATATTGAAAATTATACAAATTTGCCTTGCGGAAGATTAAATTCAGGATCGAAATATTAAAAACAGTTGAACTGATACATCAGTAATCTGAAAGTAAATTAAGACGGAACCCTAAATCATTTATTTTAGGGGGAGTAAAAGGTTTAATAGGCACTATTGCTTCATATATCTTTTTAAAGTCGATACAGATTACTGAATTAAGAAAATGTGTTAGAAAAGATTATAGAATGAAGAGATGTTAATTCTTATAACATAATTTAATTAATTAAATTACAATTCATTCAAAAATTTGCTAACAGTTTTAACAAAAGCATCGGGAGTCTCCAGGTGTGTATTATGTCCGGAATTTTTTAATGAAACATGTTCAGCGGAAGGAAATAAAGAAACCATTTCATTATTAGTTAATCTGAATTTCTCATCAAGGTCTCCTGAAACCAGCAGAGTTCTGGCTTTAATATTTTTAAGCTGATCATATAACGGAGGCATGCGGCCGGTTCCGAATCCCCTTAAAAAATTTGACAAGCCGGTTTTATTGTTGTTTAATTTTGAGCTTTTAATTTCTTTGAGTTTTGAATTGGCAAATCTTTTTTGTGTATTGAATATATCCATATCCATCCAGTAATCTATAAATTCCCCGATAGAATGATGAGAGATATAGTCGGCAATTTCTTCATCTTTTCTTATTCTTTCTTTTCTTTCATTTTCATCTTTTATACCGGCTGTAGAACTTTCAAGAATCAAACCTTCGATTGCCGAGGGGTATCTGACGGAATAAGATAATGCTGCTCTCCCGCCCATCGAATAACCAATTAAAATAAATTTATCATTTATTACCTGCGATGTAAATTCTTTCAGCTGATTAACCAATGAATCCGTCGTATATAAATCTTTTTCTGCGGGCGAATCACTGTTTCCATGCCCTATTAAATCAATTGCATAATAGTTGAAATTTTCAGGAAGGTGTATAATTGTGTTTTCCCAGTTATGGGATGAACCTGTAAAACCATGAATGAACAAAACATTTTTTAAACCGTTGCGGGAGGTATTTAATTTCCCTGATGAATTTAAATATCTTTCGAAATAAATATTTAAACCGGAAATATTTGCAATCATAAAAATTTAAATAGGTTCTGGTAATTGCATTAATTGTTTTTCGATTTCATGCCAGTATTTTTTCCTTAATTCCAGGGACTTTGCCGCATCAGTCTTGATTTCTAAAACAGAGAAGTTATTCCTGTTTAATGCAGATTGAAATTCTTTGTGAAAACTTTCCCAATCTTCTATTGAAAAATAGTTGCCTCCATATCCTTTTACAAAATAAGAAAAATCAAGAAAATGCGGGGCCAGGAAGAATTCATTGAATACATCCTTATACTTTGAAATAGGCAGGACTTCAAAAATGCCGCCGCCGTTATTATTAATTAAAATAATGATCAAAGGTATGGAATATTTTTTGGCAGCTAATAAGCCATTTAAATCATAATAGAAAGCCAGATCACCTGTTATTAAAAAGGCAGGCTTATTATGATCTGCGGCTATACCCAATGCAGTAGAAATTATTCCGTCTATACCGCTTGCACCTCTGTTATTATATATAGCAATATTTTTATTTGTATTCCCTGCAAAATAATCGAAATCACGGATAGGCATGCTGTTGGAAATCATTACATGTGAGTTCTCAGGCAGGTTGTTTATTATTTCAGTAACGATCCGTGCTTCATTTATTGAATCCGATTCATTAATAATTTCATCTTTAATTGAATCTGAGATTTTTTCTGCTTCAATAAAAAGACTGAGCCACCCGTTTATTTTTCTATCGATCTTTTCCGAATAGATTATCTCCAGCATTTTTTCACAAAAAATGAAGGGTTTACATGAAACTGCTGCGGTAGCTTTATTGGAAGGATCAAACCAGTCACCAAATTCATTAATCATAAATCTTGAAGCCGAACATTTTTCAAGATAAATATCCAGCGTTTTTGAAGTAATGGTTCTTCCAAACTGGAGGATTATATCCGGTTTATTATTGTTTATGAAGAATTCCGATCTTAAAAATCCTTCAAAATTTGAGAGCACGTTTTTCTTATTATGGCTGCCAAATCTTAGCTGCGAAGCCCCGTCGGCTAAAATAGGGTAGCCTAATTCCTGAGAAAGCTCCTGGCATTTCTTATTAAAAGCAGGATCATAATTCTCCGGACCGGCGATAATTAATCCTTTTTCATAATTCTTTAAGTGATTAAATATTTCTATAAACCATTTTTCATTGGAAATATTTTTTTCATCTTCTTTGAAGAACTCTTCTTTATCAAATGACAATTCATTCGCCAGGTCTAATATTTCCTGCCCAACATCATCTGTATAAGCGTCAGGTTCAAATGGTTTTCTAAAAGGGAAGTTCAGATGAACAGGACCTTTTGAGCGGATAAGACTTTCATACACAGCTCTTCTGGCAACTACTTTAATATGTTTAATTCTTCTTGTAATCGGTTCGGGTAGACCGACATCCAGAAACCATCTGATATGATTTTTATAAAGATTATTCTGGTTAATAGTTTGATTTGCACCGCAGTCAAGCAATTCAGGTGGCCTGTCGGCCGTGCAGACAATCAACGGTATCCGCTGCTGGTAAGCTTCAATTATGGCCGGGTAAAGCTCGGCAGTCGCAGTACCTGAGGTTGAAACAAGTACAACAGGAGACCTGGAGGATTTAGCCAAACCAAGCCCGAAAAATGCACAGCTTCGTTCATCAATATGTACAAACGATTTTATTTTTTTATTATTAGCAAAAGCTAAGGTAAGGGGGGTATTCCTTGAACCCGGAGAAATACAAGCATATTTTACTCCCGCTGAAGAAAGTTCTTTAACGAAAGTTTCGGTCCATAATATATTTCTATTGATTTTCATTGAATATAGATAGTATTGGTTTCAGTTTTAATTCTGTCTCTTCATATTCTAAATCAGGATCTGATTTTTCGACAATCCCGCATCCTGCAAAAGCAATTAATTTATTACCATAAGTTAACGCTGATCTTATAGCAACTGCAAATTCTCCTTCATCATTAAAGTTAAACCATCCAATTATTCCTGAATACATACCCCTGTAATAATTTTCCAGTTTCTTAATAAGATTTAAAGATACTTCTTTCGGAATCCCGCAAACTGCCGGAGTAGGGAAGAGCTCCTTCACTATATTTAACGGAGTATTATTTGGATTCATTTTTGCAGAAACCGAAGTGCTGATATGCTGAATATTATTTATTTTTTTTATAAAATGTTTTTTGTCAATTGTTAATTCTTCAACCTGGCCGGAAATTGAATCTTTTATATGATTTACGACAAAGTCATGTTCCCTGATATCTTTTTCATTGCTTAAAAGATTTTTTTCAAGAACGAGGTCTTCCTCTTCAGTTTTGCCCCGTGAAGCGGAGCCGGCAAGAGCTTCGATTTGCAATGTACCATTGTAAAATTTTACCAGTCTCTCCGGTGATGCACCAAAAAAAGAAGATTTTCCGCTGTGAAAAATAAATAGATAACATTCCCCGTATTTTTCTTTGAAATGATTTATTACATAATCTAGATTAAGTTCACCCGAAAGCAGCATTTCTATTCTTCTTGAGAGAACAATCTTATCAATTTTATTATTGTAAATATTTTCCAGACAGCTGTTAACAAGGTTCTTCCACTTTTTCTTATCTTTGGGGGAACTGCCGGTCAACATGTTTATTTTAATATTTCCCTTTCCCTTTTCTTCCGGCGGTTTAACAATATTTTCAAGTTTGCTTTTAAATTTTTCTGTTAAATTTTCTTCCGATATGGTAGAACTATAAATGAAATTGTAGAAGATAAAAATATCATTTTTGCTTTTAATTACCAGTAATTCAGGGATTGACCAGATGGAATCACCAAAGTCTTTCCAATCATCATCCTGGTGTTCAACAGTAAATTTCATTCCCCCGATAAATAAAGGTTTATTCTGAAGAGAGATGCTGTCCCAATTACTTATAAAATTATTCTTTAATTCCTTAATTTTTTTATCTGTTGCAGCAAATCTCTTGTCCCCGTTTTCCTTAATAGAAATTACTTCATCAATACCGATAAAAGAAAAATCTTCATCCGGTTTTTCAAAATAAAATGATTTTTCATAATATTTGATCAGGTAGTCGATCTTACCTGTAAAGTCAATCCCTTCGACTTTCTGAGCAAAACTAACAATCGGGCTTGCTGCTTTTGATTCTCTTAGATTTGTTTTATTAGTAGAGAGAAAGCCTGTGAATGAATTCACCGCTGTGTTAATAAAATCTTCCATTTTGAATATAAATTAAAAATAAAATATAATTTTAATTAGAAAAGTTTGCAATTTTATCGGGTATTAAAAAAGATGTATTTGACTTTGATCAATTTCATAAGATAGGTTAGAAAATAATGTCTTCCTCTATTGTTTCCAGAATCCTTAAATAACTATCGTATCTGTATTCAGAAATTTTACTATTTTTTACTGCTTCAATAACGGCACACCCGGGTTCATGAAAATGTGTACAAGTGTTAAAACGACAATAGTAAATATAATCAGTAAAATCTAAAAAGTAATGCCCGAGGTCTTCTTTTTTTATACCAAAAGGATCAATCTCACGAATTCCAGGAGTATCAATAATAAAAGTGTTCTCACCAACATTGAGCATATTCGTTGTTACAGTAGTATGTTTACCTTTATCGGTGTAAGTGCTTATATTACCAATATTTAAATTTAAATCGGGGAAAATTTTATTAATAATAGAAGATTTTCCAACACCGGACTGGCCCCAAAACAAGCTTTTTTTACCGGGCAGCAGGTTCTTAATCTGCTCCAATCCTTCACCTGTAATTGCACTGGTTTTAATTGTTTTATAACCTATTCTGCTGTAGAGCTCAGCCCAGTCATCGATGTAGTTATTTTTATCAAGGTCGGTTTTATTAATAACCAATATTACAGAAATATGAGAGCTTTCACCCGAAACCATAAACCGGTCAATAACTTTATTGTTGAAGGGGGGTTTTGTGAAGCTGCTTATTATGAAAAGTTGATCAATGTTTGCAGCTATGATTTGTTCAAGTCTTTCACCTCTGTAGCTTGCTCCTTTTATTTTAGGAGCTTTTCTTGAAAGATAATTGTTCCTTTCCCGAATTTCGGTTATTACTCCTGTACCGTCATCATTTAAATCATAATTTACAATATCCCCGACAGCAGCAATATTTGTTTTGAAAAGCTTATCTTTTTTGAGGTTATATTCCTTTTTGAATTTTCCTTTTAATGATGATCTAATCAGATCAAAATTATCCAGGTTGTATATATAATAATCTTTACTTTCTATTCTGCAGACAATTCCTTGTATAAAGCCTCCGGTTTAAAATAAAAAAGCGCTATAGAAAAATATAGCGCTTAAAAATATTAATCAAAGGAAAAACAATTAAAATCTGTAAGTAGCAGTGAGCATTATTTTGTCGTATTTTATGTCCTGGTAAGTCCTTGATACGTCTGTACCATAATTATCGCCTATTGTGCTCCACCAGCCATGTGCCCAAGCAAGGTCTAATCCCAAGGTTTCCTGGGCTAAAATACCTATACCGGCAGTAAAATATTTCCTGTTAAAACTGGAAGGATCTCCTTTGTAAGCAGAAGGCTGAACAAAATAGCCGGTTCTTAGTCTCAAACCGACAGTCGGGACAGTATATTCAACACCAACATTATAATTTAAAACGGCTCTTAACTGGTCATTAATATTCTTGTTTACGGAAAGGAGATCATTGGGATTAGAATAGTTCTGAGGATTATCAAATTTAAGCTGGGAATAATCGATCGCAGTTCCCTGTGCGCTTATAATGAATCCTTTCAGGTTAACAGAAAAACCGGCTCCGAATTCGTAAGGAGAAACTATATCATATTTAACACTGCTGTTGTAATCCTGCGGCAAATCGAATGGATTTATATAATTAGCAAAATAGCTTTGCCCGCTGACTGTAAACTTTTCTTTTACAGTGTAATATCTCGGGAACTGGACTGTTAAACCGAACCTGCCGTAATCATTAAACTGATAAATTAAACCCGCTTTTGCGCTCCATCCTGAAATATCCCAGTTTAATATTCTATTTAAATAGAAAGTCTGAAAATCTGCAGGAGGGGGATTATCTCCTGTATAAATCGGACCCTGATACATATTACGAGAATCATCTTCATAATAATCATTATTAGAATTATAACTGCCGGAAATTATATTCAGGTTTAATCCTAAATAAAGATTCTGAGCGGCTTCGATTGCTCCTGAAAATGTCCAGTTATTTGTAGAACCTGTATTTAATATTGTACCGCTCTGATTAAGATTACCGTCTATTGGAGTAACGAGATTTGTATCCGTTAACCTTAGATCATAAGGGATATTGTATGGATTACCATTGTTATCATAGTAAGTATCCTGATTTAGAACCTGGATCAAAGAATTGTTACCGCTGTTGAAACCATTAAACTTTAGTGCACCGGTTAAATCTTTTGTGTTGTGATAAGAAATACCGAATACAAGACTTCCCCTAACGGTAGGGAAAGGAAAGGCAAAACTTAATCTATCGAGCCTTGTTTCACTGCTTGAATAATTAGTAGTATTATTAAAAAAAGTTGCGTCATTACTAAAGGTTGAATAATCAATGCCGCCGGAAAGTTCCAGCCTTTTTAACAAACCGAACCCGGCAGGATTATAAAATGCCGCTGAAGCATCGTCACTTAATCCAATGTAAGCATCTCCCATACCCAAAGCTCTGGCATTTGCACCTAATCCGCTTTCACCTAACCTGAGTGCATCTGGAATTCCCTGGGAATATACAAATGAACTGCTTAAGAATAAGAGAGCCAAAACTTTACAATAAGTTGAACAAAAGTTTTTAAACATTATTTCCTCTCGTTTCCGGAATTTCTATTTCCATTATTGTTTCTAGCCGAATTATTACCTTCATTCGACCTGGAATTATCCGATGGTCTCGCTTGTTCACCTGAATTATTTGAATTCTTATTGGTATTATTTTTATTAACGGGATTATCATTAGAACTGCTGTTTCTTGAAGGTGTTCCGGTCCTTATCACTGAACCGTTATTATCAGGATTATTCCGTGAACCATTATCATTTCTAATTGAAGTTGCACTGCTGCTTCTTTCTGAAGATTGCGTCTCGCTTGGCGGTGTAACATATAATGGCCTTGCTGTTATCCACCATGGATTATCATAATAATAATTATAATCACCATAATACGGTTCAGAATAATAAACCTGGTTGTTATTTTCGGATGGTAATTGTTCCTGAGGTGACCATAGGACAGTGTAACAGCCGCCAAAGGAAATTATCATCACCATTAAAGTCATTTTAAATAAATATTTCATTTTATATTATCTCCTTCTACTTGAAGAGCCGCCGCCGCTGCTTCTTCCTCCGCTGCTTCTTTCTCCGCCGTTACTTGACCTCGGCGAAGAATAAGACCTGCTGGGAGGTGAATAAGATCTTGAAGGAGGAGAATATGATCTTGAAGGAGGAGAATATGATCTTGAAGGAGGAGAATATGATTTTGCAGGTGGAGAATATGATCTTTTGGGCGGATGATATGAATTATTATTGTTGCTTCTTGCCCTCGGCTGATATGATTGTTCTCTCGTATTTCTTTGACCGGTACTTCTTCTTACATTATTTTCATTTCTTCCTCTTGGCGCATTCCTTTGTACCGAATGATTCCGCGATTCTCCAGAAACTCTCTCTCTATTTGTATTTCTATTTGAATTAACCCTGGAAGGGGTTCTTGCATTGTCTGAAGATCTGGCTGTTGTACTGCTTTTCCCCACTGTGTTATAGCTCCTGTTTCCTGAAACAGAAACACGTGATCGCTCACTGCTTCTAGCTCCCATATTATTTCTTAGAGTATAACCGCCTCTTGACCTCGTTTTATAATACTTGCTGCCTCCGTAATATGCTCCATGGTATCCTGAATAATAATTCCCGCCGTAATATCCGCCATAATAATAAGGTGAATAGTAACTTGCATAGTATGGATAACCCCACCATGAATGCCATGTGTAAGGAGTGTAGCACCATTCCCATGGGTTCCAATAATAATAATCATAATAATTTCCAAAAGTTAAGCCGAATGAATATGATGGAGAATAATACCCGTAATACCTGTTGTAATAAGGATATCCGTAGCCATAATAATTATTTATTTGTGGAGGATAGTTGTCATAGTTATCTCCATAGTAAGTCGAATCGTCGTAATTGGTTGAATCATCGTAGCCGTAATTATCATAATTGTCATTATTATTATTATTGTTATTATAATTTCTATTCGGATAATCCCTCATAGCAACTTGAGTATAGCATCCCCCCAAAAACACAGCAGCTGCGAGGAAAATAAGTAAAATATAAAACTTTGAATACTTCATCTCAAACCTCCAATAATATCTTTTACTAATATGGGCAAAAATCGTTCCTAATGAAAGAGTGAAATTGATCTCATTTGATTAACGGCAAGCTTATTTTTGCACTTTTCTGTACTAAATACTGAACTAATTTGTATAGAATTTAATACAAGTGTGATTTTAAAGAAGAAGTTAAAAGATGCTCTTTATATATTCAATTCTAATCGCTCTGTCTGCCACTGTAGGATTGAATTTTTTATTATCAAGCAAGTCTCTTAAATCAAAGCCGAATGTGAAACCATCCCCTAAAGACCACCTTAAGCCCATATTAAGATATCCGTTTCCATTCCCAAAGCTGTTCGGGGCATTATCGTTAAAGGCGAAATTATATTCTCCGATTATTGAAAAATGCGGACCCAGAGTTTTTTCAAATCCAGCAAACATATCTAAAAAATTATCACCGTCTTTTGTTTCAAGCGAATAACTAACAGAGCCGTGTATGCTCAGGTATCCTAAAAATGCAAAATTCTTGCTGACAGCGCCAAAAAAACCCGGTGATTTTATTGCATATCTTCCCAGCGAATCGAAATATACTCCTTTTCCCTGTGAATCAAATCCTAAAGTTATTGCAGGAAGAGTAATGGATTCATTAAATAACCTGAAACGAATATTTACTCCAGGCAGTTTATACCACTGCGGATCCCCGGCTCCAATTATATTAGCACCGCCGTAAGAAATTCCAAAGCAGATATTATCAAAAACACCTACTTCAAGTCTGGATATCAAAACTCCATATGGCAGAACGTCATTTATAAATCCAACGTAACCCTTTTCTAAAATTCCGGCTGTCGGCATATCAATTAAATATCTGTATTCATACTTAGCTTTATCGCCGGCAGAACCTTGGGCAAAAATATTTGTAGTTAGTAAAAACGATATGAAAAGGAGAAGGGTTTTAATTCTCATTATAAAAAATTATATATGAATTAACTTGAACAAAAATAATAATAAACATTGTTTGTGCAAAATACTTTATAAAATTGAAATTTGTTTTAAGTAAGACAAAACCGGGGCTAAAAGAAAATAGTTTTTTAAATTATCAGATCTTCTAAAGAGATCTAATTATTTTGGGAGAATATTAATTTCTATTGATGAGGGAAGCAGTGCATACCTGGATTTAACATAAAGGATTATTTTACCGGGTTTATTTTTTGCTTTTAGTATGAGGACCCCTTTTTTATTATCTTCAGATATAATATCTGCCAAATCATTTCCTTCTTTTATTTCAAAATCAGCCGGAGCTGTTCTAAACGGAGTCTTCCAGCCGAATGCATTAACAGGTTTTGAAGAAACTGTTGCAATAGATCTTGAATCGGCATACAGTGTTTGCGGATTAATAGTATAGTTAACTTCATATATGTTAAAAATGTACAGGAAAGAAAATATAAAGGCTGAAATTATTAATATTCCGGCGATGATATAAATATTGTTTCTCCTCATTCGGTTGTTATATGGTTCCGGAACTTCCCTAAAATTTTTTAATTAAATCCTGGAATTCTTTTTTCCTTTTAATATTGATTTCAGCAAGTTATTAACTATCTGATATCCGACAGTATCGGGAACCCCATCTTGATGTTTGGATTTAAACCTCATATCACATTGATCGTTAACATAATCAATTACAACAAACTTATCATCATTGTTAAAAACGATTTCAGTTGAAAAAAAATCGAGTCCGGTTATCCTGGCAATCTTTCTGGTTATATCAAAAAGTTTCTTCAGACCGTAATATTCAATCTCTTCTCTTTTTAATTCATCATAAAGATGAGTTTGGTCATCCCACCAGACCGGTATAGGCCTGCCGAAAGCCCAGAAAGACCGAAACCATGCTCTTCTTCCGTTTAACATTTTAGGGTAAATTTTTTCCTGAAGAATATATTTATCATCTGTATTTGTTAATCTTTCGTCAAGTACTTCTCTTAATGATTCAGCCCCTGTAACAACTCCGACTCCGCCTCCGGTTGTATTACAAGGTTTAATTATAAACGGTCTTCCCAGTATTTCAAGTTCTTCAACAGTAATTTTTATGTTTTCAATTTCACTATGCGGCGGTATTATAATCGAATATGGAACATTTAAACCCGATGTCATAAATTCAAGATGCATGCTCGCTTTATCAATTGCATGAAGAACTTTCTTATAAGGATTAAAAATGACGGTTTTTCTCCTGTTAATTATTTGACCCAGCGCTTCGAAATCATAATCAACATCCCAGGCTCTATCAAGATAAAAATTAAAAGCCAGCTTTCTGTTTAAAATCTTTTCTTTTACTTCATGAATATTATGATAAGACAGGACATAAGTAGAGACCCCGGCTATTTGTAATGTCCTTTCAATAAGCTCCAGGAACCCGTCATCATATTCCCAGACATACGCTAACCCTAAATCGAAAACTTCCATGATCAAATATTTTGTTTAGAATTTGTTTCAAAAATATTATTAACTCAACTTCTATGCAAGGACTGTGGAAAATTGCAGATCCCGCACACAGAACACCGTAGCGACTTATACCTATATACCTTTCATGATATAATTGACTATCAACTATCTCTATCCCCTTTTAATATGTTACTTCAGTAACTATATTTATATTTTAAAAAAAATAGTATTAAATGATAAATATTAGAAATTTTTGTATAGTTGCGCACATTGATCATGGTAAATCTACTATAGCAGACTGCCTGCTTGAGAATACCGGGACAGTTTCAGTGAGAGAAGCTAAAGCTCAGCTACTGGACAACCTGGAGCTTGAAAGAGAACGTGGCATAACTATAAAATCTCACGCTATCCAGATGAAATATAAAGCCGGCGATGGAATTAATTATATATTAAATTTAATTGACACTCCGGGCCATGTTGATTTTACTTATGAAGTTTCCCGTTCATTAGCTGCGTGCGAAGGCGCACTGCTGGTTATAGATGCCGCACAGGGAGTTGAAGCTCAGACGATATCAAATCTTTACCTTGCTTTTGATGCCGGTCTGGAAATAATTCCTGTAATAAATAAAATTGATTTGCCCAGTGCTGAAGTTGATAAGGTTAAAAAACAGATTATAGATCTAATTGGGTGTAAAGAGGATGAAATTCTGTTAGCATCAGCCAAGTCAAAAATCGGAATAGCAGAAATACTTGAAGCAATTGTAAAAAGGATACCTGCTCCCACAGGAGACCCTGAAGCACCGCTTCAAGCATTAATTTTTGATTCTGTTTTTGATTCCTACAGGGGAGCTATAGCATATATAAGGCTGTTTAACGGGAAGATAAAAACAAATGATAAGCTGAGATTTTTTGCCATTGATAAAGAATATGAAGCCGAAGAGATAGGCATTTTGGGATTAAGAAGAATCAAAACCGATGAATCTTTCCGCCGGCAATGTAGGTTATTTAATTGCAGGCATTAAAGATGTTCATGATGCAAAAGTCGGTGATACAGTTACAATTAAATATAATGAAGCTGAAAAAGCTTTACCTGGATATAAAGAAGTAAAGCCGATGGTTTACAGCGGTTTGTACCCGACCGATTCGGACGATTTTGAAGATCTGCGTGATGCTCTGGAAAAGTTCAGGTTAAATGATTCAGCCCTCATATTTCAGCCGGAAACATCTGCGGCACTTGGCTTTGGATTTAGATGCGGTTTCCTGGGACTGCTGCATATGGAGATTGTACAGGAAAGGTTACTGCGCGAGTACAACCAATCTATTATCACTACTCTACCTAACGTTGAATATCATATTTATAAGAAAAACGGTGAAGAAGTTATTGTTGATAATCCAGCATTAATGCCTGAAGTAGGAGAAATAGAAAGAGTAGAAGAACCTTATGTAAAGGCCCAGATAGTTTGTCCGAGTGAGTATGTAGGAAACCTGATGCAGCTTTCGATGGAGAAGAGAGGTATTTATAAAAACACTTCATACCTGGATCCTACAAGAGCTGATCTTCACTATGAATTGCCGCTTTCAGAAATTATTTTTGATTTCTATGATAAGTTAAAATCAATGTCCCGGGGATATGCTTCATTTGATTATGAGTACATCGGATATAAAGAATCTGATTTGGCTAAGCTTGATATTTTATTAAACGGTGAACCGGTTGATGCACTGTCAATGATAGTTCATAAAAACAAAGCTTATGACTGGGGAAGGAAAGTTTGCAGCAAATTAAAAGATCTTATCCCGAGACAAATGTTTGAAATCAGTATTCAGGCTGCTGTTGGAACAAAGGTTATTTCTAAATCAGTTGTAAAGGCATTAAGAAAAAATGTGCTGGCTAAATGTTACGGCGGAGATATAACACGTAAAAGAAAACTGCTTGAAAAACAAAAAGAGGGGAAAAAAAGGATGAAACAGGTGGGAAATGTAGAAATTCCGCAGGAAGCATTTCTAGCTGTTCTTCAGATTGACGAATAATCGTTCTTTAATGAGAGTAGAAGCACGGAAACTGAAAATAAGAATATTACTGCAAAGAAAGGTATTAAACTAAAAAACTATTTACTTCTTCTTCTTTTAACATTTTTTCTTGCTCTTCTTATAAGGGGTTTTTTCCTGGAAGCTTACAGAATTCCTACCGGTTCAATGGAAAATACTTTGCTGCCGGGTGATTTTATTCTGGTTAATAAATCAGCTTATTCAATATCTACTCCGCGCAGAATTCCTATCTTTAATATAAAATTTTCAAAAATCCGGTTATTTAACCTGGATAAACCTGAAAGAAATGATGTAATCGTATTCGAATTTCCTGGAAACTCAAATGAATTAAAACCGGTTAACGGCGAAAATTATGTAAAAAGAATAATCGGCGAACCGGGAGATCTACTGCAGATAATTGATAAGAAGGTATATATAAATGGAAAAAGAATTTCAAATCCTACTACGGCATTGATTGATTCTTCAGATATCATAATGAAAGGCAGACAGGGAAAAGGTTTATTCCCGCCGGGTAAAAAATGGAATAGAGATAATTATGGTCCTATTTCAATTCCCTATAAAGGAATGACTATTGAAATTAATTCGAATAATATTGATGAATGGGGGATAATAATTGACAGGGAATTCGGCAGGAAAGTAGTAAGTGTTGAGGGAACCGTTATAACTATTGATAACAAACCTGTAAGAAGTTATAAATTTAAAAAGGATTATTATTTTGTGCTCGGTGATAACAGGGATAACAGCCTTGACAGCCGCTATTGGGGATTTGTACCGGATGATAAAATTATAGGAAGGGCATTTATGATTTACTGGTCAATACATATGAATCAAAAGATTTCAAATATTAATGATTTTTTAAAATCGATCCGGACTGAAAGATTATTTAAATCAGTTCATTAATTTCTGCCGCCCGGTTTCATTTTTTATCCTTTTATTATTGGTTATTTTAATTTATTGTTAGTAAAAAAATAATTATGATATGTTCATGAAGAAAATTGTTATACTTTCTTTGTTCCTTCTTGCTTCGGTTTCCTACGCACAGACGAAATACTTCATCTACTTTAAAGATAAAGGAATTAATAATAACCAGACCTTAAGCAAATCTTCTGTAGTATATAACGAAGCAGTCAGCTCGCTTTCCGAAAGAAGCATTGAAAGAAGAAAAAAAAGTATGGGGGATAATTTCATCACTTATGAAGATTTACCGGTTAGAAAAGATTATATCAGCGGATTAAACAGTCTAGGTGTAAAGATTGTCTGGAAATTAAAATGGTTTAATGCTGTATCGGCTTATTTAACTGATGTTCAAAAGAATCAGGTTTTGAAATTATCTTATGTTAATAAAGTTATTATGGTTAAAACAATAACGTATAAACGCATAAATAATAATGTTAGCAGCACATCCATTTATAAGAGTTCGGCAATTAATGGTTTTAACTATGGACCTTCTTATACACAGGATGAACTTATAAAGATACCTGAGGTTCAGGCCGAAGGAATTAATGGCGATGGAGTAATTATCGGGCTGTTAGACAGCGGTTTCAGATGGAAGACACATGAATCATTAGAAGCCAGAAAAGTAATTGCCGAGTATGATTTTGTATTTGATGATAGTGTAACCTCCAACCAGCCTGGTGATCTACCGGCTCAGGATACACATGGAACAAATGTATTCTCTATTATAGGAGGATTTAAACAGGGAGAAATAATCGGACCGGCATTCAATTCAAGCTATGTACTTGCAAAAACAGAAGATGAAAGAAGTGAGAGCCACATTGAAGAAGATAATTATGCCAGGGCATTAATCTGGATGGATTCACTCGGAGTTGATATTACAAGTTCTTCTTTAGGTTATAACCAGTTTGATAACCCTGCTGAGAATTATACTTATGCCGATATGAACGGAAAAACAGCAATTGTAACCAAAGCAGCTGAAATGGCTTTTCAAAGGGGAATTTTAACAATGACTTCAGCGGGAAATGAAGGAAACCAGAAATGGCATTATATCGTTGCTCCGGCTGACGGTTTTAATACAATTGCCGTTGGAGCAGTGAACAATGAAAATATTGTGGCAGGTTTCAGCAGCCGGGGTCCTACTTTCGACGGAAGAATTAAACCTGATGTTGTTGCTCAGGGCGTTGATGTTTACCATGCGGATCCCTACGATTCAGCAGCTTACAGCTCAGGGGAAGGAACTTCATATGCCGCTCCTTTGGCATCAGGAACGGCTGCATTGCTGCTGTCGGCCTATCCGTTTCTTACAAATGTCCAGGCAAGAGATATTTTACTAAGAACTGCCGGAAATTTTTATTCTCCTAATAATGACAGGGGGTATGGCCTCGTTTCCGCAACTAAAGCTATCTCATTTCCTAATCTTGAAAATATTAGTGGAGAATATTTTCTGCATAAAATATTTCTTAACCATAATAAAATAAATCCTTCTTCTGTTGTTCTGAATTATACTGTAGAAGGTTCAGGTGCAAATCAATTAAATATGAATTATGACGGGAAGTTAAAATATAATGTCTCTTTTCCTGCTTTTTCTAATGGTGTAAAAGTGGAATTTTATTTTACCTTCACTGATAGTTCCGGTAAAAATTTTAGAGAACCCGCTAATGTAAATTATTATTTTAATTACGGGGATCTGATTGTTAAAACATTGAACGATATTTCTACAGAATTACCTTTTATCGATGATGTGCTTGATCAAAACCGGCCAAATCCTTTTTCCGGAATAACTAAGATCAGGTTTAATTCTGCTGGCAATGAAAATGCTCAGATTATAATTTATAATATCCTGGGTAAAAAAGTAAAAGAATTATTTAATAGTATTTCTCAAGCAGGGATAAATACTGTTTACTGGGATGGAACCACAAGCGCGGGTGTCCAGGCAGCCAGCGGAATTTATATTTATACATTAAACTTAAATGGAAAGTTTTATTCCAGGAAGATGATGTATCTCAAGTAAGTCAAAAGTCAAAATGGGAATAAATTTTTTGGATATTTAATTTAGAATGTCTTTTTAATATTTTAAATTATTGGCTTTTACTTTTGACCTTTGACTTTTGAATTTTGACTTTTAAAAATTCCCTCTTTATACGGAAATTCTTAAATTGAATTTTTAATAATTACTATTTTCTTACTATGAGTGAAATATTAGTCCCTTCGCAGGAACAATATCTTCTGAAATTAAGGAAGGAAAATGATCCTTTAATTTTAGAAATGGAAGAATATGCAAAAGAGCATAAGGTACCGATTTTGTCATGGCAGTCAATTGAATTTCTGGAGCAATTGATCCGGATTAGCAAACCTAAAAGAGTCCTGGAAATTGGGACTGCAATTGCATATTCAACAATAAGAATTGCAGGAAATTTAAGGAAGAAAGCAGTTATCCATACCATTGAGAAAAGTGAAGATAATATTGAAAAGGCAAAGGAATATATTCAGAAATCAGGTCTCGAAGAAAAGATAAATATATTTTTTGGCGATGCTTTAAGCATAATACCGCAATTGAAAAAAAAGTACGATTTTATTTTTCTTGATGCGGATAAAGAGGATTATAAAAGACTTTTTGATTATTCATTAGTCATTTTAAAAAAGGGAGGTATAGTTTTCATAGATAATCTTCTCTGGCATGGCTATGCTGCGAGTAAAAGAGTTCCGCAGAACTTTAAGGCATCCACAAAGCACATCCGGGATTTTAACCTGGTTTTTACTTCCCAGGAAAACTTGAAAACCACTATTTTACCGATTGGGGATGGTATCGGCATAGGTATAAAATGTTAACACATAATCACAGCATATATCTTAATCCTAATCTTATAACCGCGTACTAAGAAAATCTATTTAATGATATGATAAATAATTCTCCAAATAGTGCTTCTGAATTTGTTAATGAAGTTGAAAAATTTTCAGGATTGAATCTTAATAAAAAGGCTGAGCTGCTTAGAATTTATGAAGAAGCTATAAATTCGGGCAAAGAAAAAATTTTTGAAGATTTAGCTTTTACGGGCAAATATTTAAGAGGTTTGATGCGTGTCCTCCAGAACGGCTCAAGCAATCCTCAGGTCGATTCCATGGATAAAATTAAAGCTGATTTTTCTGCCAATATAAAAAAAATTATTGAGCAGATAAAGGGTATTATCTCAAGTGCAGATGAAAGTTTAAGGAAACATTTTGAAGAAAAATATTTTGAAATGTCGCAGGAAGGATTAACTAATCTCAATGAGCTTCTTTCCGACCTGGAATGGACAAAAATTTATTTAAATGATCAGAAAAGGCAAAAACCTAATTAGTTGGTGAAGAAAATCATAATTTAAAAACCGTTAATCGATGTTCTGAGATCATAAAAAGATCTTAAGTTTGCCTGAATTGCTGTGTAATCAATCTAATTTAGATTGATGTGGATATTCTTCTTTAAGCTTTACATGAAGATAAAATTCTCATCAACAATAATATTTGCTTCTCCTTTTGACAATTCAATAAGCTTTATTTCAAACTGATCAATTTTTTCACTTGAAACTAAGCATTCAAATTTTACATTATTTGAATAATCCGATTTGGTTATCTTACCATTAAGTTCATCAACTAAATGATAAATATTATTTACCTGGTTTAATCCGGTTTCAATTAATATTTTTTTATATGCTTTCTTTTCAATGATTTGGGAGTCTTTTAAAGTCTGAATTACAGAGTTATAATAAGCCTTTCCCAGGGGACCAACCCCTAACTTTGTTCCTCCAAAATATCTGATAACAATTACCAGGATATTCTGCAGTCCAAAATGATTAATTGCATTCAATATTCTTATACCTGCCGTACCTGAGGGTTCACCTGCATCAGAATATTTTATTTTTCCTCCAGGTAATTTATATGCATAACAATGGTGCGTTGCATCATAATATTTTTTCTTTGTTTTTTCTAAAATTTGAATTGTTTCTTCTTCATTATCAACCGGGTAAGCCTGCGCATTAAAAACAGAACCCTTTTCTTTCAAAGTAGATTCATTAAGACTTCCGATAGTTTGATATTTTTCAATTTCTTTCATTAATATATCTGAAAAAGTTGTTGTGGGCAGTTCTAATTAAATTGATTATAAAACACTCTATAAGTAATATACATATTTGAATTTTTAAAAATTGATGTAATTTGGAAAAAGAAACGATCATAATAAAAGGTGCAAGAGAGCATAATCTAAAAAATATTGATATTGAAATTCCGCGTGATTCTCTTACGGTAATTACCGGGCTTTCAGGATCCGGGAAATCTTCTTTAGCTTTTGATACTATTTATGCGGAGGGACAACGAAGATATATCGAATCGCTTTCTGCTTACGCAAGACAGTTTCTTGATATGCTCGAGAAACCGGATGTAGATTTAATAGAAGGTTTAAGTCCTGCTATTTCAATTGAACAGAAATCGGCTTCCGGGAATCCGAGATCTACAGTAGGTACTGTAACTGAAATATATGATTATCTGCGTTTGCTGTATGCCAGGTTAGGGATACCTCATTGCTACAACTGCGGCAGACCCGTTACAAAGCAAACAACAGCACAAATAATTGATACCATAATATCAAATCTGAGCGGGAAAAAGATCTCTGTATTGGCGCCTGTTGTAAGAGGTCGTAAGGGGCATTACCGCGAACTGTTTGAAGAAATTCTATCAGACGGGTTCCTGAGGATCAGGGTCGATGGTGAATTTCATGAAATTGCAAAAAATTTCCAGGTTGACAGATACAAAATTCATAATATTGAAATTTCAATAGATAAAATTTCTATTAGTGAATCTTCGAGAAGCAGGCTGTCCGAATCGATTGATGTCGGACTTAATTACGGTAACGGGATTGTAATAGTTAATGACGGAGCAGAGGATTTTGTTTACAGCCGCCATCTTGCATGTTTAAACTGCGGTATAAGCTACCGGGAATTAGCTCCTAATTCTTTTTCGTTTAATTCTCCTTATGGTTCATGTTCCGATTGTGAAGGTCTGGGTGAAAAAAAGGAATTAGATCTTAATCTTATAATTCCCGATTGGGATAAATCAATCAATGAAGAGGGGCTGGCTCCGCTTGGAAAACCAAGACAGATCTGGTTTTTTAATCAATTAACTGTAATAGCGGAAAAATATAACTTTACATTCAATACAAAGCTTAAAGATTTTACGGAAGAACAGAAAAATATTCTGCTCAACGGAAGCAAAGAGAAAATTCCCTTCAGCTATTCTTACGGTGGAGGCAAACCTGTAACCTATATGCACAAGTTTGCCGGTATATATAGTTATTTGAAAAATTATTATAATACAACAACTTCAAATAATGTCCGCGAATGGGTCGAATCTTTTATGAATACCGTTGCTTGTCCTACATGCGGCGGCGGAAGGCTGAAGCAGGAATCGCTTGCGGTTAAGTTTCAGGGAAAGAATATCAGCGAAGTAACCAAGCTGTCAATTTTCCGATCCTTTGACTTTTTTAATAAATTGAAAATCAACGGCAGGGAAGGTTTAATCGCTAAGCCGATTATAAAGGAAATTACTACACGTTTAAATTTTCTTCTTAATGTGGGGCTTGATTATTTAACGCTTGATAGATCTGCAAGGACACTTTCAGGAGGAGAATCCCAGAGAATCAGGCTGGCTACACAGATAGGTTCGCAGCTTGCCGGAGTTTTGTATGTGCTTGACGAACCAAGCATCGGGCTTCATCAGAATGATAATATTAAGCTTATAAATTCATTAAAAAATTTAAGAGATCTTGGAAATACCGTAATTGTTGTTGAGCATGACAGGGAGACTATTGAAAACTCGGATTACATGATTGATCTTGGTCCGGGAGCAGGTGAACATGGTGGTATTGTCTGCCTGGCAGGAGAAACAAGGAAATTAATAGAATCTCCTAATGGATATGATTCATTAACATTATCTTATTTAAATGATAAAAAAGAGATTAAAATTCCTGAAGAAAGGAGATCAGGGAATGGCAGTTTCCTTGAATTAAAAGGGGCAGGAGGGAATAATCTTAAGAGCGTTAATCTAAAAATTCCTCTCGGTACTTTGACTTTGATAACGGGTGTAAGCGGATCAGGAAAATCATCATTATTAAATGAGACCCTGGTTAAAATTTTAATGAATAAATTCTATAAGTCTAAATCTGTACCTCTACCATATAAATCAATTGAAGGTTTGGAGAATATTGATAAGATAATTGAAATTGATCAATCACCGATAGGAAGAACACCCAGGTCAAATCCTGCTACTTATACCGGTTTGTTTACTTTTATCCGGGATTTATATGCGCAGCTTCCTGAATCAAAAATGAGGGGATATACTCCCGGAAGATTCAGCTTCAATGTTAAAGGAGGCAGATGTGAAGAATGTAACGGTGATGGTTTAAAGAAGATAGAAATGAACTTTTTACCGGATGTCTATGTTGAATGCGATGTCTGCCATGGCAGAAGATATAACAGGGAAACTTTGGAAGTGTTATATAAAACCAAATCCATTTCCGATGTTCTTGAAATGACGGTAGAGGAAGCATTGAAATTTTTTGATGAAATGCCCAGGATTAAAAGAAAATTAAAAGCTATAAACGGTGTGGGACTCGGTTATATTAAATTAGGTCAGCAGGCAACTACTCTATCGGGAGGAGAGGCTCAGAGGGTTAAGCTCGCAACCGAATTAAGTAAAGTGAGTACTGGTAAAACACTTTATATTCTTGATGAACCTACTACCGGTCTTCATTTTGAAGATGTAAATATTCTGCTGAAAGTTCTGAATAAACTGGTAGATAAAGGAAATACAATTGTAGTTATTGAGCATAATCTTGATGTTATCAAAACAGCTGACTGGATTGTAGATTTGGGCCCGGAAGGCGGAGAAAAAGGAGGGAAAATAATTGCCGAAGGAACTCCGGAAGATCTGGCAGCTGATAAGAAAAGTCTTACCGGCCGTTTCTTAAAAAAGGCAATGAATATTTAACCTGATTTTTTCTACTTAAGTGTTTTCATTGAGATAAGATAATTAAAAATAAACAGATACTATCCCGAAGTGGGATAGTATCCGTTATAAGATTTTCCTTATTTCAGGAATATCATTTTTTTAGCAAGAACAAACTTGCCTGCCATTATTCTATAAATATATACACCTGTTGCAACATTGATACTATTATCGTTTGTTCCATCCCATCTGGCTTCATAAAAACCGGGATCCTTAATATCGTTAACAAGTGTTTTTACTTTCTCTCCGAGAGTATTGTAAACCTCAAGCACAACCTTTTCCTTTTGCGGCAATTGGAACTTGATTGTAGTTGAAGGATTGAACGGATTCGGGTAATTCTGTGATAAGCTGAAAACAGTCGGTAAAGCAGAAACTTCCAGTATGTTTGAGTAAGTAAAGCTTCCGTTATAGTCAATTTGTTTTAATCTGTAATAGAATTTACCACCGCCTGAAATTTTATCTGTATAAGTATAAGATTGTTTTTCGGTTGTTGTACCTCTGCCTTTGATATTGCCGATTTTAGAGAAATTCTTTTTATCGGAACTTTTTTCGATATCAAAACCTGCATTATTCTTTTCTGTAGCTGTTTCCCAGCTTAATGTAATTTTATTTTCTTCGGTATTTGCTGTGAATGATGTTAACTCAACCGGGACAGGAGTTCCTTGTATGACAAGGTTATCTATTGCCCAGCCCCAACCATGTGTATTTGCATCTGCAAAAAGCCTGAACCTGATTAAGATGGTATCATTTGCAGAAAAAGATTTATATAAATCTAACACGTGATTTCTGAACATTGTTGAATCACCTGATCCGTTTGATACAAAAGCTGCATACCAGGCAGAATCTGCACGTGAATCATATCCATCAACCAGCGGTTTCCAGTTTATACCGTCTTTTGTTCCTTCAACAATTACATAATCCCAGAAATTATCATCTCCGTAAACACTTCCGGGATCACCGGGTTCAACAATGGCAATATCATCATAGCTCAGAGTAGCATTTGAAGATGAAACAATAATCGGAACTAAAAGTTGTGCAATGTAATTATTGTTGTCTGCATAAGGATGCGGCGATTGAAGCGCTCCATTACTAAACCCGATTAATGTATCAATGGTAAATCCATTGCCTGCAAAATCATTAGATGGAAAATTAAAATCATTTGCATATGATTTTCGGGGTTGAGCCAGAACTTTATCCTCTGCAATTCTTTCATATGATTTATAAGTAATACCGTTTTTGTAGCTGATTACCTGGACTGAATCTTCCTTAGTCATCATTACCGTATATAAGATTGAAGTATCTTTAACTGCAGAATTTGCAGGTAATTTAGCTTCAAACCTTTGATTTATCATTACATGTGTAGAATCATAAGGTGATCTTAGTGTAAACGGAATGACGAGCATACCAGATGGATTTTGAGCCAGAGGAGACAAACGAGGTGATTTTGTAACTGCGGGCGGTTCATAACCGGATAATTCCGGTGCTTTATATGACCAGATGCCTCTTCCGTGAGTCGCAACTACAATCTCATCATTTACTATTACCATTTCATAAATTGCTGTAGCAGGTAATCCGTTGTCAGCATATGCCCAGCTTCCGCCGCCGTCTGTAGTTTGATAAATACCTATATCCGTGCCGGCCCACATAACATTGGGGTCATTTGGAAAAACAACTAAACTATAACAAGCTACATCAGGAAAACCGGTTGAACTTACTGTATCTGTTCCAAATCCCGAAATATCTGTCCATGTTTGTCCAAGATCAGTTGTCTTGAGGATTTTCGGAGCTTTAGCAAACGAGAAAAGAATGTATGCTGTGCTGTCTTTTAAAGGATCTGTTTCTAAACTTGTAATATTTCCTAAAGTAACATTTGTATAATTATTTGTGGGTTTATATGTTAAACCTCCGTCTGTTGAAACAAATATATTTCTGCTACTTGACATTCCGCTGCCGGCCCATACAATCTGAGGATTAGCTATAGACATTTTTACCTGAGCAAAAGTTGCCGTGCCTGAAATGTTAGAATCGATCGGTGTTAAAGTCCAGCTTGATGCGAAGTCATCGGATCTCCATATACCCGAAGCACCAATTGCAAAGACCATATCAGGATCATTCTTTGATTTGGCTAATTTTGTTATAAATGGAGCGCTGTTTCCTACATCGGTTAAACCATTGGAAGAACTTGCACTTTCCCAGGTTACTCCGCCATCAGTTGATTTAAAGATGTTGTTGAATTGTGAAGATTCCAGCATTGAATTAGGATCGTCATATTTCCAGACAGCTTCAAAACCGTCGCCGCTTGGAGCCGGCAGCCAGGAGCTGGTGTCTGTAGGATCTAAAGGAGAAAACCATGAACCATTATCCTGCGTTCCACCGATAAATCTGTCGGCACCGTTCATTTTATCTACGCCATAGAATTGTGTTGTATTATATCCGTTTCGTGGGTTTGTAAATGTTGTGCCTTTATCATCGGAATATGCAATACCTCCATCATTACCATCAACCAGCCTGAAACTTTGAGTTGTTTCATTGGTTTTTACTAAAGTAATATTGTGCTGATCAGGATGGACACCTTTTGAAGTACCTCCAAATTGACGGTAAACGTCAGCAATCGGAGTAGCAGTTAATCTTTTTGTTACAAAAGTACCCCAGTTAATTCTTATAAGTGAACTTGGTAAATTATTCGGATCGAAGGTAGTGCCCATTGGAGCTTCCGGCCAGAATGCATAAGTATTTTTATAAGCCATCCCGGCTGTTTTGGCAATATTTGTATCAGGTTTAGTTGAATCATAAGGTACTGCATTAATGAAAACATATTCTCTTGAAAGTCCTCCCGGAGCGGATGCTTCATCCATCGGATTCCAGGTGCCGCTGTTATCCTGATCTCTGAAGGATACCATTAATTGGCGGTTATGATCAACATCCCATACTTCAAAAGGTACATCAACATAATCCTGGTATGGATATTGGAAATTGGCAGCGAATACAAATCTATGTGCCTTCTGATGCATTCCGGGTCCGAATCTTACTTCTACAGTAGTATAATCTGTGTCATTTAAACTAGTTGGTAAACCATGGAAAACCTGACCAAGATCTAACCCGCCTTCAGCATATCTGCCACCCCAATTAACAAAAGATAAGAACGAACTTATATTATCTTCATCAACACCGGTAATTTGTTTTGCTGATGTATCTGAACCGGCGATCCTGTCTAATTTAAAAATACTTACACCGCCGACATATACACTGTTCTTATTATATGGATCAACAGCAATACAGTTATCATACCATCCCTGTCCGCCGAGCCAGTCTTTATCTACTCCGGAAGTATCGGTCAGAGGATACCAATTTGTACCTGCATCATCACTGACGTATAAAATTGAGCCGCTTGAACCTCCTTCAGCAGAAAAATATAAAGTTGAAGTATCTGTTGGCGCTACAGCAATTTCCATTCTTAAAACAGGGCCTATACCATTAGATGAGTTTGACCATATTTTCCCGCCATCAACAGACTTGATAACACCTACACTGTTAATTGTCGCATACTGTGTACTGAAGTTTTCAGGATTTGCTATAATATCTTCAACACTATTGCTTCCTGCATTATAAACCATATCCCAGCTTGTACCTCCATCAGTGGATCTGAAAATACCGGAGGGCGGAGCTGTTGTAGATGAATTGTACCAGAAACCGGGAGTAGCAGATACTAACAGAGTATTTTCATCCGAAGGATCAACAATTATTCTGGTAATATTCTGCATCATTCTATTGTTTGCTGTACTGGCCAGCTGATTCCAGCTTACACCTCTATCTGTAGATTTCCATATCCCTGTACCGTCTATTTCGTCTGCATTAAAGAAGCCCTCACCTGTACCGGCATAAATAACATTATGATTCGACATTGCCATAGCAATAGTGCTGGTTGCTAAATTAGTTATATTAGGAGTTAAATTTGTCCATGAATCGCCTGCGTTTGTAGTTTTCCAAACTCCACCACCTACAGAACCGACAAACCATGTGTTGAAACTTGGATCATCCGGGTCAACGATAATACCCCTTGTTCTTCCACTGACATTTCCCGGTCCGCGTTCAATCCAATTTAAAGAACTGACCTTAGACATCTTGTTTAAAGATTTTGTCGAAGTCATATGTCTTGTTTTTAACATTTGTTCAATTTTATAATTTCTAGGATAATCAGGAGCATTCCTTCCGCTGCGTGTCCTGATATCTCTTTCATACTTTGCGAAAAGATCAGGATGATCGGCTTTATTTTCTCCTTCTATCATTTCTTCTCTTTGCGGAACCAAACCTTTTAACAATTCTTTTTTACCTTTATCTTTTTCAAATTCAGAATAATCTTCGTCTTCCTCTTTCCCGTTTTCCCCTTTAATTATTTCTTTTTCTCCCTTGAACGACGGGTTATCGTTTTTTTCTCTTTTTATTCTATTTACTTTACCGACAGAGGATAATTCTGCGGAGCTTTCTTTAACCTCCTTTAGCAACCTGAGGTTTATCAAGCTTTATTTGATTGACTTTGGCGATCTCTTTTTTCCTCTTTTCAATTTTGTCAGGATTATTTACACTTGAAAAAAGAAAGAACCCAATTACACCTGCTGTTATAAACAGGGTAATAAAAATAAGTAAACGATTTTTCATTTGGTCTCCTTAATTGTTGGAACATTTCAACTAATTTTATTATTTGTTTGTGTCTTGATCGAAAAGTTTTCTTTTTGAGATTATATCATAAGTATATCCGAAATTCTGACTATCTACATCGCCGTTTCCTTTAACTATTTCCGGGATAGTTGTTACTATAAATTGATGGTTATTTTTCCACTTAATATTACCATTTGCAAGATTATCCTGGAAGATTATCTTTTGCGCACTGGTGTTATAAACAAAAAATTTCAATGGCGGATTCAGCGATTTAAGTTTATTGCTTGGTGAATAGTAGATTATTAGATACGTTGAATCGGAATTGGATTCTACTTTATAATCATCTTTAAATTTTTCTTCTGCAATTTTTTTATAGATTGGTGTACCAGGGTGCAGCTCTTCTCCTTCTTCTTTTGAACTGCCGCAGGCATTCAAAAAAAGAAAAAAAGAAATAAATATAAAAATATTTCTTAACATGATGTTCCGCATATACATCAAATTAAATCCTATTAGAAATATTAAGAATTGTAATTTGTATCTGGTAGTTATACTTAAGTATTCTGAAAGAATTCAGGAACCGTTATGAACATAAAAAGTTTCTTTGATATTGTCAACAAAACATAACAAAATAGTTTCAAGGATTGATTCGTGTATATCTATTGTCACATTACCGGATTTCTATTTTAAAAAAATCATTTTTTTGGCAAGGATAAATTTGCCGGCGGGTATTCTATATATATACACTCCTGTATGCTTTGGAATAAGTTTTATCAATGTGTCTGTTTTTAAGGCGATGCGGTTTGCTGGTTATTTCCGAATTGAAAAATTGAAGGTGCACTTAAACCAAAATCCCGGGAACCCAAAACAAAAGTTGTATTAAATATTATTTTAAAAGTACCTCCAGTTGTTCTGTTATTAATTGGAATATAAGCAAGGGAAATAGAAAAATTAGTATTTGTAATTGATTGATTTCTCGTCCTGATTCCGATGCCGTAGGACTGGTAAAGTTTGCTGTTCGAAAGATTAACTTCAGCATTTGAAATTAAACCGAAATCTGAAAAAATTATCCCGCCAAGTACAAATCCTAAAGGAGAAAAAGGACTGAAGATCCTCGCCTCCAGATTTAAGGTTATCCTTTTAGTTCCATACAGAAGAATATTATCCAATCCCCTGATATTATTTTCCGAGTTTAAATATATTTGCTCTCCCTGCAGTCTGTTAAATCCATACAAAAGATCGGCTTGCAGAAAATAGCGGTATTTCCATTTCTCTTTTTTAAATAAAATTGAATGGTATATGAAATTAAAATTGAGGAGATTCTGTTCCCAGTTCCTCATATTTTTAAATCCTCCTAATTTTAAATCTAAAGAACTGTATCCGATTCCCGTAAGTCTTCTTGAATAAATTGCTTCTATTCCTGTATACCATCTGCTGCTGAGAGCTCCTATATCTTTACCTAAAATTAGAGAAAGCATCCCTCCCACAGGAATATCTTCGGTGATTCCGAAACCGTCGACATAGTTATCTTCGTAATACTGTTTTCTTAAAATACCTGTGCCGAATAAATATTGAGTAAAAGAATTAAATAATCTTCCTGAAATTATAGAATTTACAGGCCTTTCAGGATAATCAACATGTAATGTTCTTGCAGATAAAAAAGCTTCGGTATTTCTTTTTAGATCCGAAGATAAGAACCATAATTGAAAAGTTTTCCCGATCCAAATGTCCTGCGTAATTTCGAGGAACGGAAAATTAACTGTGCCGATAGAATCATTGGAATATCGGAAAATATTATTATTCCAGCTGAAAGTCAAAGCTCCGGACCAGGGAATATATATTGAAGTAAAAGGCCGGGAAAAACCAATGCTCTTAAAATTCGAACTATTGTCAGTTTCAAATTTACCATCTGCGTTGATAAAAGTACCTCCGATATTTGTTGCGGTATATCGGATATTTCCTCCAGAACCGATGGTACTGTTTTCATCATGAGTATATTTTGCCTCGAAGAAGTGTCCAAATCCTAAAAAATTTTGATCACTTAAACCGAGATAACCGGTTTTATAATTCGTCTTATATGAAAACTGGAGAGAAATAGTCCATTTATCCTGAACAATAACATTTACATCAACACTGTCATTTGCGTTTTTAACAGGCAGCGGTTTTATATTCGCATCAAGAAAAACATCGCTTTTTCGTAATATTCTTTCACTTTCATATAATAATCTGGGATTTAATTTATCGCCTTCTTTAAATAAAAGTTCATTCCTGACTACCCACTTTTTTGATTTTACATGAAGTGAATTACCGATCTTACCAAACCAGGAAGGTTTCCACTGCGTATCATCATTTGATACCGGACTGGAAACATCTCTTACATAAATATTTATGCGCCTTATTATTTTACCTTCAAAGGATGAAAATTTTTCTTCATCTTTTGCATAAGAAGACCGGGTACTTGCTCGTACAGAATTATTATCTATACTACTGAAATTTTGAGCAAAAGAAGTCAGCGAAAAAATAATAAACAAAGTAAAAATTTGTTTAATATCAATTTTTAAACTGTAATTTTTTATTAAAATCAGCATACAGCATATTTAACAAAATTTTAAATGTTGGAATGTGACATGATTTTTTAATTTTAATTACTTAATAAAAATTTTGCCGGGTTTATTTATTATTAAATTGCCGGGAATTTGTTTGTGAGTTATAATAAAATGATTTATAATAATTAAAGGTCAAGAGAAAATCTTTAATTCAATTGTAAATTGTTTTGTTATGAAAAAAAAAGTAACTTTGCCTTTTATTTTGTCCAATGAATGTAAGCTCGGAGATGAAATTAAATGTCTGATATACGTAAAAAATTAGATGAAAAAATTAAAGCATGGCGTGAAGAAACAAAAGATATTATTGAAAAGGGAGGAGATAAAGAACTTTCCAATGTTACTGTAGGTCAGGCATATGGCGGTATGCGCGGAGTCAGGGCATTAATATGTGATACTTCAAGAGTACCGCGGGAAGAAGGATTGATTATCAGGGGGACTCACCTGAAGAAGCTTGTTGACAAGACTCCCGAAGAGATCTTTTTCCTTTTACTTACAGGTGATTTACCGGATAAAAATGAACTTTCTGATTTTTCATCCGAAATTAAAAAAGAGGAAAAAGGTACCCGGTTATGTCTGGAATGTATTAAAACACATGCCGGAAGATTCTCATCCTATGGCCATGCTTAATACCGCAATTCTAGTAATGCAGAAAGAATCTGTTTTTCACAAGGAATATGATAATGGATTAAAGAAAGAAAATTACTGGAAACCTACACTTGAAGATGCATTGGATATTGTAGCTAAACTGCCGGGCGTTGCTGCAGGTATATATAGAATGAGATTCAATAAAGGCGAATTGATCCCGGAGAATCCTGAATCGGATTTAAGCGGTGATTATGTGCATATGCTCGGAAAAGAATTTGAAACAGAAGATTTTTATGATCTGATAAGGCTTTATTTAGTTGCTCATTGTGACCATGAGGGAGGTAATGTTAGTGCATTGGCAACCCAGACCATCAATTCTGCCCTATCCGATCTTTATTACTCTCTCTCAGGAGGCTTCAATGGTTTAGCCGGACCGCTTCACGGATTAGCTAACCAGGAGAGTTTAAAATGGATTCTTGATTTGATGAACAAATATAATGGTGCTCCTTCTGAAAACGAACTTAGAGATTTTGTGCAGGAAACTTTAAATTCAGGAAAAGTAATCCCGGGATACGGACATGCAGTCCTCAGGGTTACAGACCCTAGATTTGAAGCATTCTTGAACTTTGGTAAAAAACATTTTCCGGAAGATCCTGTCTTCTTAACGGTATCAAGGTTGTTTGAAGTTGTTCCTGCTGAATTAAAAAAACTTGATAAAGTAAAAAATCCATGGCCTAATGTTGATGCTGCAACAGGCTCACTATTATATCACTATGGATTAAAGGAATTTTCTTACTATACTGTAATGTTTGCTGTCTCAAGGAGTCTTGGATTAGCAGCTCAGGCAGTTATTAACAGAGCATTATTAAAACCGATAATAAGGCCTAAATCTGTTACGACAGAAGATGTAAAAGAGCTGTTAAATAATTAATCTCTGAAATATTATAAATCAACTGATAGGATCTTTTTACCTTTTTTAGTTCAGGTTCTTATTTTTAATCCTTTTTATGGAAAAACAAGAAAAAAAATTATATCATCTGTAATTTTTTATTATAAACCAAATTGACAGTCGTGTTAAGTTATTCTATATTTAAGGGCAAAAAAAATTTAAATGGCGTCCCGGAAAAAAGTAAAATTTATATTCGTAACAGGTGGTGTTGTTTCATCTTTAGGGAAAGGGATCACTGCCTCCTCACTAGGCCTTCTTCTTAAACAGCGCGGATACAAAGTAACAATTCAAAAGTTTGATCCTTACATTAATGTGGATCCCGGAACTATGAGCCCGTTCCAGCATGGCGAAGTTTATGTTACAGATGACGGTGCCGAAACCGATCTCGATCTTGGTCATTACGAGCGTTTTCTTGACGTTAATATGACCAAAGCTAACAATACAACTACCGGCCAGGTTTATAATGAAGTAATTACAAAAGAAAGACGCGGTGATTATTTGGGAGCTACAGTTCAGGTAATTCCGCATATTACCGATGAGTTGAAATACAGGCTGACTAAATTAAGCGAGCTGGGTGAATACGACATAATTATTACAGAAATAGGCGGAACAGTCGGTGATATCGAATCTCTGCCTTTTATTGAAGCTATTAGACAATTAATGCTTTCATTCGGAAGAAAAAATACCTTAAGCATTCATGTAACCCTCGTTCCGTATATTCCTTCTGCTCATGAAGTTAAGACAAAACCGACGCAGCACAGTGTTAAAAATTTACTTGAGCTTGGAATACAGCCGGATATTTTAATATGCCGTTCCGAAAATAAGCTTCAAAAAGAGCTGAGAGATAAAATTGCTCTGTTCTGTAACGTTGATTCCAAGGCAGTTATTTCCGCACACGATTGTACTTCAATTTACGAAGTGCCGCTTGTTCTTTTTAAAGAGAAACTAGATCTCCTGGTAATTAAGAGACTTCATCTTAATGAAAAAAAAATAAAACTGGACGAGTGGGAAAATTTTGTTGAAAAGCTTAAAAATCCTGCTAAAATTGTTGAAATTGCCGTAATCGGCAAATATATAGAGCATATGGATGCCTATAAAAGTATCTGGGAATCTTTTGTTCATGCCGGAGCAGAAAATGATGCAAAAGTAATTGTCAGGGCTGTTAATGCAGAAAATTTAGAGACTGAGGATACAAAAAAAATCCTTGAAGGGATTAGCGGAATCCTTGTACCTGGCGGTTTTGGTGAACGCGGAATTGAAGGTAAGCTTAAAGCTGTACAATATGCCAGGGAAAATAAAATCCCGTATTTCGGAATATGTCTCGGCCTTCAATGTGCTGTTATTGAATTTGCAAGGAATGTCTGCGGTATTAAACAGGCTAATAGCTCGGAATTTAAAAAGAACAGGTATAGTGTAATTGATTGGATGCCTGATCAGAAGAATATTAAGAATCTAGGTGCAACAATGCGGCTCGGAGCTTATCCATGTGTAATTGAACCCGGTACTCATGCTCATGATGCTTATAAATCCGATTATATCTCTGAACGGCACAGGCATAGATTTGAGGTAAATAATAAATTCAGAAAGACCCTTTCAGAAAATGGTATGGTCTTCAGCGGTGTATCTCCCGACAGAGAATTAGTTGAAATTATTGAAATTCCTGATCATCCGTGGTTTTTGGGGTGTCAGTTTCACCCTGAACTTAAATCACGTGCAACGAAGGCCCATCCTTTATTCCGCAGTTTTGTGGGAGCTGCTTTAAAATATTCAGAAGAAAAGAAAGCGTCCTTATCCTAATGTCTAAAATTTTCTTCAATGACTTTAATTTTAAAGCCATATTATTTTTCCTTCTGTTCCTTATATTAATTCCGCAAAAATGTTTTCCATTCTCGCCGACCGACAAAGAAATAGAGGATATGGCAATTAAAGGTCTTGATAAATCATATGATTTTAAATGGAATGAAGCAGAACAGGTATTTGAAAAAATAGTAACTAAATTTCCGCAGGATCCCAGGGGATATCATTATCTCGCGAGTATATATCTATGGTATTATTTAAGCAGTAAAGAAAAGGATGATTATACTAACTTTTTTAAATATTCGGATCTGGCAATTGAAAAGGGGATTGATTTAATTGAAAAAGAACCTGAAAATAAAGATCTGCTGTATGTTGTTGGTGATGACTATACATTCAGGGCAATAGTTTATTCAAGAGCTGAGCATTACCTGGATGCTGCCTGGGCTACTAAAAAATCCGAATCATATTTGAAAAAAGTTATAGAACTTGATTCTACATATTATGACGCCTACCTGGGATTGGGACTTTATAATTTTGCTATCGGTCAGATTCCTTCAGCATTTAAATGGGCTTTAAGCCTGGCAGGAATTGACGGGGAAAAAGCGATTGGGATTAAATATATACGGAAATGTGCCAAAAACGGTTATCTTTCCAGGATTGATGCTCAATATTATCTATCCCAGATTCTTGCTGAAGTTACATTTGATTATAATGCTGCTGCAAATTATTTAAAGAGTTTAATACAAAGATATCCTGATAACCTGATTTTTAACTATTCTTATGCTAGTCTTGAAATAAAAATGCATAACCTTGACCAGGCGCAAAAAATACTGGAAAAAATTGTTAATGTAGATTCTTCAAAATTTATTCAGCTTGTTTCTTTATCCAATTTTTTACTTGGAGATATTCATTATAAGAAAAATGATTTTAAATCTGCTGTAAATTATTATTTGACTTTTCTTTCTACAACACCCGATAACGATTATACCGGGATTGCAGCATACAGGCTAGGTGTGTCCAGCGAAATTTCCGGAGATACAGTTTCTGCTAAAAAATATTTCGAACAGTCACAAAACGGAAACATGGATCTTGATGATGATATATATGCAAAAAGAAAAGGCGAGGAATACTTAGCACAGGACCTGGACAGCAATGAAGTTGAAGTAATTAAAGCTGCAAATAAAATCGATGCGGGTAAATACCCTTCTGCTTATAATGATCTATATGATCTAATTCCTATTGTAAAAGATAACGATCTAAAAGCTGAAGTCTATTTATATTTAAGTAATGCTGCTTACTGGATGAATAATTATGATGAATCTCTGAAAATGGGCTTTGCTGCCCAGAGCATTGAGACTAATGAAGAAAAATGGGTTAAGCCTTTCGCAGTGTTTTATATTGCAAGAGCCTATAAGAAAATGGGGAACATTGCTGCTTATAATAATTTTATCGATGAAGCAGCCGGATATGAAGATTTCGATTACCAGAATAAATTGAAGAATTTAATTTACGCAATTAAGTTGAAGTAATAATTACTTGATAAACTCATTCCAAAAAATATTCTCCGAACGCTAATTATTTTTTCCATTATTATATAATCAGACTTACTATTTTACTCCGCTTGATCATTTCTTAATAACAAAAAATTGTTTTTCAATTATTTTAATAAGTTACATTTTTGTAATATCAATTCGATTATTATAAATATTACGGTTTTTTGAAAGAAACCGTCAGAGTATATTTCATCTGTCAAAATAAAAAGATAATATTGTGTGGGGAAACAGAAAAAGGTTCTGAATCTTACTGAAATAATATGAAGACTGAACGTTTCAAAATATTAAGAAAAGAGTACAAACTTCATTTTGAAATAAGTCTCATATCCAGTTTATTGATCTGCATATTCTTATTCCTTTTCTTTCCCGAAATTTCTCCCCCTTTAAAACCTCCCCCGGTTTATCAGTCTGTATTAATTACAATAAATGATATAACCCAGAATACTGTGCAGTCTGAAGTATCAAATCCGAAACCGCGTGAACCAAAGGTTGTAATATCAAATTTAATTGATGATCCTGTGATTTTACCCGATGAAAACATTAAAACTACAGGAGAAAATAAAAATTCCGGAAAGGGGATGAATAGTAATAACACTGCATATAAGCCGGGAATCGATGCACCTCAATTGCCATTTATCCCGAAGCAGATTCTTGAAGTGCTTCCGGACAATAACGGAGATATTACCGGCTACATCGATCTCAGACTTAAAATTGGAACAAACGGAAAGGTGATTGAACATAAAGTAATAGCGAACACTACCGGCTCATATAAATACCTTCAGAGTGTAATCGTTGCAGCATACAAATCAAGGTGGGAGCCCATTAAAATAGATAACAGCAAAATTGATTACTGGGTTGAGAAGACATATACATTCAGGTGAATTATTAATACATCTCAAATAATTTTTCAGCCGGAAATTAATCTTTAGCATCAATATTAATTGCTTATATTATTCTATTTAACTAACTTTTGACTACTTATAAATCAAGAAGATCTCATTGAATATAGCAGTTTTTGTCTCCGGCAGAGGCTCAAATCTTAAAGCCATTTTAGATTCACAGGATTTAAAAGAATATTGCAGAAGTTAAAGCTGTTTTCAGCAGCAAAGCTGATTGCGGTGCATTTAAAATTGCAGATAATTATTCGATAAAAACCTTTTGTCTTGGAACAGACGATGCCCAAATCTCCTATAATGATTTAGCTGAAAAGTTGAAAGATCTGGAAATAGAATTTATTGTTCTCGCAGGTTTTTTAAAGTTAATCCCTGACGAAGTAATTAAAAATTATAAATGGAAAATTATTAACATCCATCCTGCTTTACTTCCGTCATTCGGCGGAAAGGGAATGTATGGAATACGTGTTCATAGGGCTGTTTTTAGTTCATCTGCAAAAGTATCCGGTGCAACTGTTCATTTTGTTGATGAGACATATGATACCGGAAAAATAATATCTCAAAGATGTGTTGATATCTCAGATGTTAAATCCCCGGAAGAAATTGCTGAGAGGGTTTTGGAAATTGAACATAAAATTCTCCCTTTTGTTATATATAACATAGCAAGAGGTAAAGTTAAACTTATCGATGAGAGAGTTGTGATCGAAAAGTAACCGATGGCATATGAATTGTTTGGATATTATTTAGATTTTTACATTTTCTTCCTTATGTTTGTTTAATAAAATCTAATCTTTTTTCCTATATATGTTAAAGTTAATTAATAAAAAATTATTGGAAGTTATTAAAATTGAACAAATTAGCATTAATAAGCGTATCTGATAAATCATTTATAACAGAATTTGCACAATCATTAATAGACCTTAACTATCAAATTATCGCAACCGGAAATACAGCGAAACTTTTATCATCAAAGGGAATAAATGTAACTGAAGTGAGTAATCTTACTGGTTTCCCGGAAATTTTTGACGGGAGAGTGAAAACTCTTCATCCTAAAATACTCGGCGGTATTTTATTCAGGCGTGATAATAAGTCGGATAAAAAAGAAGCAGATGAAAATGAAATTCTCCCGATCGATTTAGTATGTGTAAATTTATATCCCTTTGTAAAAACTGTAGAGAACCCGAATTCAGATCTCGATACAATAATTGAAAATATAGATATCGGCGGTCCGACCCTTGTAAGAGCTTCAGCAAAAAACTATAAGTATGTTTCCATCTTAACTAATTCTTCCCAGTATACCGGTGTAATAGAGGAACTTAAAAAAGGAGAAATAAGTTTAGAGACAAGAAAGAATTTAGCAGTTGAAGCTTTTTCACACACTGCTTCTTATGATACTTATATTTCTAAATTCTTAGAAGAAAAATTCGCTCATAATACAAACAGCTTTAAAATTAATCTGGTTAAAGAAAAAGATTTAAGATACGGTGAAAATCCGCATCAAAAAGCTGCGTTGTACGGGAACTTTTATTCCTATTTTGATGTATTTCACGGTAAGGAATTATCATACAACAATATTATGGATTTGGTTGCTGCTGTGGAATTGGTTGAAGATTTAGGGAATAATACTTGTGCAATAATTAAACATATGAATCCTGCCGGTGCTGCTAAAGGTAAAGATTCTCTTGAAGCTTACGAAAGAGCATTAAAATGCGATCCTGCTTCTGCTTTCGGCGGTATAGTTACTTTTACTTCGATAGTTGATGAGCAGGTTGCCGAAAAATTAAATGATATTTTTTTGGAAATAGTTTGTGCCCCTGAGTATACTGAAGGTGCAATAGAGATCTTAACTAAGAAGAAAAACAGGAGGCTTCTAAAACAGCTGAAATCAGTCAGGGATTCTAATGTATATTTTAGAAATATTCCCGGCGGTGCAATTATTCAGGATGCCGATAAAGTAACTTTGAATGAAAGCGAATTGAAAACAGCAACTATTAAAGAACCTGCAAAATCTGTATTAGAAGATCTGATTTTTGCATGGATTGTTGCAAAACATACTAAATCGAATGCAATTGTTTTTGCAAAGGATAAGGCTACATTAGGAGTCGGCGGCGGACAAATGTCAAGGCTCGATTCTGCTAAAATAGCTGCAATGAAAGCTAAAGAATACGGACTGGATTTGAAAGGTTCAGTTGCTGCTTCGGATGCTTTTTTCCCTTTTCCCGATACTTTAATTGAGATAATTAAATGCGGGGCAGTTTCGGTTATACAGCCCGGCGGGTCTGTAAGAGATAATGAAGTTATTGATGCAGCCAACCAGAATAATATTTCAATGGTTTTTACAGGAATCAGACATTTTAAGCACTAATATTGGATAAGGATATAATATGCTATTCCGCCTGAAAATTTTTCTAAGGTAGAGCTAAAAGATTATTGAACGAAGGTATAGAATTAAGAAAATTTTTTACAGTAATTAACATGAATTCGGAGAAATGAAATTATTTAAAGTACATCAACCTGCTTCCATCAATCATGTTCCATTTAAATTAGAATATACGAGGACTTATGGGTTTTTTTGATTTTTTTTCTGCGGATATTGCCATTGATCTTGGCACTGCTAATACTCTCATCTGGGTAAAAGGCAAAGGTATTGTCTTAAATGAACCCTCTATTGTAGCTTTTGATAAGAATACAAAAAAGATAATAGCCCTTGGCAATAAAGCAAAAGAGATGCAGGGAAGGGAGCATAAGGAGATAAGGGTAACCAGGCCGATGCGGGATGGTGTTATTGCCGATTTTGAAATTGCCGAAGGTATGATAAGGGCCTTCATTAAAAAAGTTAAAGGCGGTGCATTTGCAAGTAAAAGAGTTGTTGTTGCAGTACCGAGTGGAGTAACAGAAGTTGAAAAAAGAGCTGTACGGGATAGTGCGGAGCACGCCGGTGCAAAGGAAGTTCATCTTATTGCCGAACCTATGGCAGCCGCAATCGGGATTGGAATTGATGTTGAAGCTGCAGTTGGTAATATGATCATCGATATTGGCGGCGGAACTACTGAAATTGCAATAATAGCTTTATCGGGAATTGTAAATGAAGAATCTATAAGGATTGCCGGAGATGAGATGAATTATGCTATTATGCAGTTCTTTAAGAAAAACCATAATATTCTTATTGGTGAAAGAACAGCCGAAGCTATAAAATGCGAAGTTGGTTCGGCAGTCCCGTTAAAAGAGGAAATAACAATCCAGGTTAAAGGGCGCGACCTTGTCGGCGGTATTCCTAAAACAACTGAAGTAAGTTCTGTTGAGATCAGGGAAGCCCTTGCAGAAGCTATATCTCAGATTGTTGATGCTGTAAGGCAGTCTCTGGAAAGAACTCCTCCTGAACTTTCTGCCGATATTCTTGACCGGGGAGTTATGATTACAGGCGGAGGTGCATTGTTAAAAGGACTCGATGAAAGAATACGGATGGAAACAAATCTGCCTGTTAATGTTGCCGAAGATCCTTTAACGGCAGTTGCCCGCGGTGCAGGCAAAGTTATTGAGAATTTAAATCATTATTCAAAAGTATTAATACGTAATAGAAGATATTAATGTTTCGATTCTTTACCCGTGTATGGTTTGGCTTTAAAGAATATATTGTACTGGTGGTTTTAGTAATAGTCAGTTTTGTTCTCCTTTCACTTAATCAAAAACCCGAAATTAAAAATATTAGAGCAATAGCATTCGGCAGTTTTGCTGCTGTTACTTCAGTTGTTTCGGATTTAATAAATATAGCAAATATTAAAAGCGAAAACGGGCAGCTGAGAGAAGTAAACGCTGAACTTATGCTCCAGGTTAACAGGCTGCGTGAATACGGAATTCAAAATGAGGAATTAAGGAATCTCCTTAATTTAAAGGATACTCTCAAATATCCGTTAATCCCTGCGGCTATAGTTTCAAAATCTTTTTCGAAAATACAGGGTACAATAACAATAAATGCCGGCCTTAGAGACGGGGTTAAACCTGGTATGCCGGTAATAAATGATGTAGGATTAATAGGCATAGTCTATAATGCTTCGGAAGATTATTCGATAGCAAGGACTTTAAGGAATTTTGATTTAAAGATAACTGTAAAAGATCAGAGAAGCAGGATAGACGGGATAATGAAATGGAACGGTGAAAACCTTGTAATTATTAATGTTCCCAAAACTTATGACGTTGAACCCGGTGACCGTATTATTACCAGCGATATAAGCTCTATAGTACCGGTACCTCTGCCTGTTGGTGTTGTGACTGGTCTGAGCAATATAAAAACCGGTATCTTTAATGAAGTTAAAGTTAAGCCTTTTGTTGATTTTCTGAGGGTCGAAAATGTATTTGTGCTTGGTATAGTTGAGAGTAAGCAAATAAAAAATTTGGAAATGAATTTTTATAAAAGAAATGAAAATTGATTATATCGCTGCCATACTGTTGTTTTTCCCCTTGCTTATTATTCAGACAACCATTGTTCCGTTAATTGCTATTAACGGTGTTATACCTGATCTGATAATTATTCTTCTTGCTTTTTATGCCTTGAAAATGGGACAATTGCACGGAACAATTCTCGGGTTTATTTACGGACTTTTATTTGATCTTATAACCGGCGGGCTTTTAGGAAGTTCAATGCTTTCTAAAACCATAACCGGTTTTATTATCGGGTATTTCTATAATGAAAATAAAAAAGATCTTTACCTGAAATCCTTTATCTTTCCTTTGATTGTCTTACTGGCTTCCACAATAGATTCATTTATTTTATCTTTTTTCTCTACAGTAGATTTAAATACTTCAATTACAACTTTTTTTATTGAACAGGGAATTTTGCCTGGAATTTATACTGCAGTGTTTAGTATAATAGTAATTGTATTCTATCCCAGGAGAAGCAGCAGTTGAAGTCAGAGAATTTTGCATCCATAAAAAGAAAGACAATCGTATATTCTATTACTATAGGCTGCTTCCTTCTATTCATTTTTCGCCTTTTCCAGATGCAGGTTATTCAATATAAAAGCTACGATGAAAAATCGGCTGATAATAGTATTAAACCAATTGAACAGGTTCCTTTAAGGGGAATATTTCTCGACAGGAATGGTGAAGTTGTTGTAAATAATATTCCTGCTTATACACTTAGGATTACTCCCGCGTATTACGACCGGAAATTAAATAAGTTGCTGGAAGCAGAGCTTAATGTTGAACCGGGTTATATCGATAAGATATTGTACAGTAACCGGATTTATTCAAAATATGTTCCCATAAGAATTAAACGAGGTGTGGATTTTAAGGTTATATCATGGTATGAAGAAAATTCGGAAGATTTGCCCGGTGTAGATTATATCGTTGAAATGCAGAGAGGTTATCCTGACGGAATAATGGGAGCTCACATGTTCGGATATACTAAAGAAGTATCTCTCCTGCAGTTGAAAAGAGATAATTATTATAAACCTGGAGATTATATAGGTTATACAGGTGTTGAGAAGCAGTATGAATCTTATTTACGCGGCGAAAAAGGTTATAATTATGTCCTGGTTGATTCGAAACGCAGAGAAATAGGGAAATATAAAAACGGAGCAGATGATATAGCTTCAATCAAAGGAGAAGATCTTGTCTTATCTATTGATGCTGATGTTCAAAGGGTTGCTGAAGAAGAATTAAAAGGGAAAAGAGGAGCCGTAGTTGCCATTGAACCTAAGACCGGGGAGGTTTTAGCTCTGGCAAGTGCCCCGGATTATGATTTAAATGAATTCTCATATGTCACCTCACGAGAGTATCTTCAAAAACTCTACAATGATCCTGATAAGCCTTTTTTTAACAGAGCCACTATGTCAACTAAACCGCCCGGTTCCACATTCAAAATATTGGCTTCAATAGCTGCTTTGGATCTTGGAGTTATAGATACAAATACTACCTTTTTTTGCCCCGGATATTTTACTTACGGCAGAATCTTTAAATGCGATGGTGTTCATGGAAGATTAAATGTTGAACACGCAATTGAAAAGTCGTGCAATGTATTTTTTTATAATCTTATCTTTAAGATTGGTATCGATAGGTGGGCAGAATATGCAAGAAGATTTGGTTTCACGAGGGAAACAGGAATTGACATAGGTGAAGAAGTTCCCGGTTTTGTACCTGATAGTAAATATTATGAGAAAATTTACGGAGCTAACTGGCCGCGAAGTATTATGGCAAGTCTGGGTATCGGCCAGGGAGAAGTTAATGTAACTCCTATACAGCTCGCTCAATTTGCTGCTCTGGTTGCAAACGACGGTCATTCGTATACACCTCATATTGTAAAAGGATACCTTGAAAATGGTACGAAAAAATTTATCCCCTTTAAATTTAAAGCGATAAATGTAGGTGTTAATAAGAAGGTCTTTGATATTGTTAAGTACGGGATGTATTTAGTAGTAAACAGTGCCGGAACTGCTGCGGCAAGCAGATCAAAAGAAATTAAAATTGCCGGGAAAACCGGTACGGCCCAGAATCCGCACGGAAAAGATCACGCGCTTTTCATTGCTTTTGCTCCTTATAATGATCCTAAAATTGCTTTATCGGTAGTCATTGAAAACGTTGGTTTCGGGGCCACTTATGCGGCTCCCATAGCAAAAAAATTAATTGAAACCTACCTGTTAAAGGATAAAAAGAAGAAGGAAGAGGTTGTCCCGGATCTTAAAACAAAAATTATAGGTGCATCGCTTGCAAATTGATTATAAATTTAGAGATAAATTTGATTTCCCGCTCTGGTTGTCTGCCGTTGTTCTTGTTTGCATCGGACTGGCAGCTATATACAGTTCTACTCTTAATAATTCTGCAGCCAGCAATAATTTTGATAAACAGCTTATCTGGGCAGTTGTTTCAATAGTCATTTTTTTTGTTGCATATGCTCTTCCTATAAACTCATTTAAAATGATTACAATCCCTTCATATTTATTATCATTATTATTATTGGCAGTTGTTGTTGTAATCGGCCGCAGAGTATATGGTGCAAAAAGCTGGTTAAATCTGGGTGCATTCGGGTTTCAGCCATCAGAATTCGCAAAGATCGGAACTATCTTAGCTTTAGCTGCTTTCCTCAGTAGAAGAAATACTAATATTGAATCTTTTTCTGATATAATAATGGCATTGGTTATTGGTTTTATCCCGGTAGTTTTAATATTGTTGGAACCGGATATGGGAACAGCTCTGGTATTTGTTGCCTTAATTTTAACAATGATCTTCTGGAAAGGAATAAGTTTGTTTGGACTTTTCGTAGTCCTCTCACCTGGATTTGTTGCTGTTTCTTCATTGTTCGGAACATACTATCTTTTCGGTGCATTGATTGTTGTTCTTGCTATTTTATTCTTCTTTAAAAAGATATCTTCTTCAGCGGTTCAATCCTGGCATTAAATATCGGTGCCGGATTTTTTGCCGATTATGTTTATAAAGCTTTAAGTCCGCATCAGCAGAGGAGGATCCAGTCTTTTATTGATCCTTCTGCAGATCCGCTAGGTGCAGGTTACAACTCAATCCAGGCTAGAGTTGCTATCGGCTCAGGGGGATTATTCGGTAAGGGCTTTTTACATGGAAATCAAACTCAATTACAGTTTATTCCGGAACAGTGGACAGATTTTATTTATTGCGTCATCGGTGAAGAATTCGGGTTTATCGGTGCAGTAATCGTGATGATCCTGTTTTTAATTATTTTCTTGAGAATTTTAAGAATTGCATCTCTCTCAAAGGATGAATTTTTAAGCCTGACTGTCATGGGAATTCTTGCCGTTTTTGTCATCCATTTTGCAATAAATATCGGGATGACAATAGGGATAATGCCTGTAATCGGTATACCGCTTCCTTTTGTTAGTTACGGCGGAAGCTCGCTGCTGGTTAATATGTTTATGCTCGGTATTGTCGGGAATATATACAGAACAAGAAAAAATTATTTGTAGAAAGTGTGATCCTGTTTTTTTTTCGGATTACAAAAAATATAGTTTTTGGAGGTAAGGAGGTAAATTCCAATTCTCCATTTCCTAATATTCCTAAAGTGTAAGTAAAACAAAACAATAATGATAACTTCTAATTAAAAATCATAAAATTATGACTGCACTGGAAAAATTAAGAAGCAAAAATAAAGAACTGAAATATATTTGTGTCGGTCTTGACACAGATATAAATAAAATTCCGAAGCATCTGAAAAATTATGAGAACCCGGTGCTGGAATTTAACAAGGCTATAATTAATGAAACATGTAATTATGCTGCGGCTTATAAAATTAACTTTGCCTTTTACGAAAAACTAGGACAGGCCGGTTTTGAAATAATAAAACAGACTATTTCCCTTATTCCGCAGGATATATTAATTATTGGGGATGCAAAAAGAGGAGATATCGGAAATACCTCTAAAATGTATGCTGAAGCTTTGTTCGATTTTTTTAATCTGGATGCGATTACGGTCAATCCTTATCTGGGTGAAGATTCTGTAATTCCGTTTCTCGAAAGAGATGATAAAATAGTCTTTTTGCTGGCGCTTACTTCAAATCCTGGAGCCGGAGACTTTGAAAAGCTGAAATTAAATGACGGCCGGTTTTTATTTCAAAAAGTTATTGAAAAAGTTAAAGATTGGAATAAAAAGGATAACTGCGGAATTGTATTCGGAGCAACAAAAATTGAAGAACTAAAGGAAAATATAATATCTTTTGGAAATCTTCCTGTATTGCTTCCCGGGGTTGGTTCTCAGGGTGGAAGTCTTGAAAATGTTGTTGAAACATTTAAAGAGAATAACAGACAGGATTTTATTATAAATGTAAGCCGTGCAATAATTTATAAAAGTAATGATAAAGATTTCGCTAAAACTGCACAAAATGAGATTATTAAATCTTAATAATTCTGTTAGAGCTATTTTAATTTAACCGGAAATTTGTAACTTTATTTCTGGAAATATAATTTTTCTGAAATCTTGATATTGAGCAGAGTTATTTATTAAAAAATTATACTTTCCTTCCTTTATATCCTGTAACTTACGATAATAGATTCTTACATTTTAATTTTTGATAGGGGTGTTATCATGACAGGGAAGAAGGTTCATGAAAAATTTTTATATGAAATATGGAAAAATCAAAATTTTAATAAATCCCTTACTACTAAAAACGGTAATCAAATTGAAATAATTGATGCCGGTGTTGAAAATAAGGAATTAAGCGGTCCGGATTTTAAAAATGCTCGTATAAAAATAGGAAATATTACTTACTTAGGGGATGTAGAAATCGACAGCTTTCAGTCCGATTGGAAATTACACGGACACTACTTTAATAAAAAATACAACAAAGTAATTCTTCATGTCTTTTTTGAATGCGACGGCAGTAAACCATTTGTATTTACAAAAGATGGAAGACGTGTCCAGTCAATCTCTCTTGAAAATTTTCTAAGTAAGGATATTAATTCGACAATTCAGAAAGCGATTCTTTCCGAAAGGAAAAACAGGAATTATATAATGCCCTGTTCAGAATCGAATAATTCTATTGAAGAAAAAGTTAAACTTGATTTTATATATGAACTCGGGATTAAAAGATTTCAGAAAAAATGTCAGAACTTGTTTTCCCGCCTGAAAGAGATATCTTATTTAAAAGAATTAAACTTGAAGGAACCTGTAATCAGGTATGATCTCGATGAGAATTTTTACAACCGGAAATTTACGCATAAGGATTTCAGTAATCCTGTTATCTGGCAGCAGCTTTTCTATGAATCAGTCTTTGAAGCATTAGGTTATTCAAAAAATAAAGATATAATGCGCAACCTTGCAGAAGCAGTAAATATTGAGTTTTTGAATTCATTCAGTGTAAAAGAAAACCAGATAAATATTATTGAATCTGCTTTATTAAATATTGCCGGGTTAATGCCGGATATTTATAAGCTGCCCGATGAAGAAACAGCCGAATATGCAAGGCATCTGACTCAATACTGGAGTGATATAAAACTTAATTATGACGGCAGAACCTTTAAAGCCGAACAATGGCATTTTTTTAAATTAAGACCTCAAAACTTTCCAACGATAAGGATTGCAGGCGGCGCAAGAATATTATACAGGATTTTAAATCAGGATATCATCGGTAAAATTATCAAAAAAACCGAAACAACTTATAACGACAAAAAATTAATTAGTGTTTTCAGGGACCTGCTGATTGTAAAAGGAGAAGGTTTCTGGAGAAAGCATTATGTTTTTGAGCAGAATGCAAAAAAAGATATTAAATATTTTATCGGTTTATCCAGGGCAGATGAAATAATAATAAATATTGTTCTTCCTTTTCTGGCTGTTTATTTTGAAATTTTCGGCAGTGAAACTCAAAAGCAGAAGATTATAAAACTATATGCAGATTATTTACAGGTAAGTGAAAATCATCTGGTGGAAGAGGTTTCATCCACGCTGCAACTAAATGATGCATGGAAAAGGAGCATACTTTACCAGGGAATTCTGGATTTATACCGCACTTATTGTTCCCGCAATAAATGTTTGGAGTGTAAAATAGGCGATAAGATATTTTCTTAGTTGGTATTCGTAAGCCTTTGAATATCATCCCTTAGTTTTGCAGCCTTTTCATATTCTTCTGCAGCAATGGCATCCTTTAATTTATTCTGCAGTGATGCGATTTTTGCTTCTTTGGTTTTGGGTACATCTTCCTTTTCATTTACGGAACTTTCGTGGCTTAATCCCTCTTCTTTCCCGCTTTCTTCGGAAGGAAGAAATGCAGCAGCTTCCATAACTTTTTCGGCAACATAAATCGGTGATTGGGTCCTGACAGCCAGTGCAATTGCGTCACTCGGCCTTGCATCCACTTCACTGGCTAAAGCTGAGACTTCCAGTATTATTTTTGCATAAAAAGTATTTTCTCTCAGTTCATCAATTACAACCTCCATAACTGCTGCACCAAGATTATCAAGTACCTGTTTAAGAAGGTCATGGGTTAAGGGTCTCGGAGGTTTTATACCTTCAATCTCCAGTGCAATTGCCTGGGCTTCAAAAGCACCAATTATAATAGGCAGCCTTCTGTTCCCATTAATTTCTTTCAATAATATAGCATAAGCTCCACCTGTCGATGGACTTGATGATAAACCTAATATTTCACATTGAATCTTCTGCAAAAAACTCTCCTTAAATCATTGTGATTTAATTTTTTTAATTTCTTCGGTTAATGCAGGCAATATTTCAAATGCATCACCTGTTATTCCAAAATCAGCAACACTGAAGATTGGTGCGTCTTTATCTTTATTTATTGCAACAATATATTTTGATGAAGACATTCCCGCCAGATGCTGAATCGCTCCGGAAATTCCGCACGCTACATATAATGTAGGGGATACTGTTTTACCTGTTTGTCCAACCTGTTCTCTGTGGGGACGCCATCCTGCGTCGACAACTGCCCTGGACGCTCCTACTGCAGCACCGAAGGATTCTGCAAGCTCTTCAACGAGATGGAAATTTTCAGAACCTTTTAAACCTCTTCCGCCGGAAACAATTATATCTGCTTCAGCTACATCCAGCTTACCTTCAGATTTTTTAATTTCTACTACTCTTGTTTTATTATTTATTGTACCGATCTCCCTCTCTTCAATTTCGGCAGCTGCATTATTTTCAGAAGAAGTAGGTTTAAATACATTAGGTCTTATCGTATATATCTTTTTTTCACTTTTAAGTTTAAGATTTAGTAAAGCTTTTCCGGCATAAATTGGTCTGGTTGCAATTACTTCATCGCCAGATACATCAAGTTTGGTACAATCAACCAGAATTCCGGCATCTATTTGTACTGCAATATGAGGGGCTAAATCTTTTCCTAAAGCCGTATTTGAAAATATTAAATAATCTGCTCCTGTTTCTTTAGCGTAATTACTTATAATTTCAGAATAAGCAGTTGTTGAATAATTAGTCAGACTGTCATTCTTGAAATGAATAATTTTTTTAATACCATATTTTGTTATATCATTAATATTCGCGACATCGTTGCCAATAATCAGTGCTTCCGGATCCAGGTTCAAATCCTTAGACAGCCTGGAAGCAACCGAAACTACTTCAAAAGCGGCTCTTTTAAGTTTTCCTTCTCTTTGCTCCAGAAAAGCTAATAATTTTTTAGCCATTAAAATTCTCTTTTATATTATATTACCTTGATTTCTTCTCTTAAAATTCTTACCAGTTCGGGAACTGCAGAAACATCACTCCCGATTATCCTTCCAGGTTGTTTTGCCGGAGGCTTATGCAATTCCAGAACTTCGGTATAATTTTTTGATTCTGCTGCAGGTTTCTCTTCTATCACTTTTTTCTTTGCCGACATTATGCCTTTCAGTGAAGCGTACCTTGGCTCATTTAGCCCCTTTTGTGCTGAGATTATTATTGGAAGTTCACTTTCAACAACTTCTTTCCCGCCTTCAATTTCTCTTTCGGCAGTTACTTTTTTGCCTTCTATTTTAAGATCTACAACAACAGTTATGCAGTTATAACCTAAAATCTCTGCAGTTAACTGAGGCACAATTGAATTATCATAGTCAACAGATTGTTTACCGCAAAAAACAATTTCACATCCCTGACTTTTTATTTCTTCGGCCAAAGCTTTGGCAACACTAATTGAATCTTTAGGTGAATCGCTTTTAAGCAAAACGCCGCTATCCACACCCATTGCCAGAGCTTTTCTTATTGTATCCTTATTAGCGTCATTACCAAGACTTATTGCTATAACTTCACCGCCGAATTTTTCTTTGGTCTTTAGCGCTTCTTCTACGGCAAATTCGTCATAAGGGTTAATTATAAATGTAACTCCGTTGGTATCTATTGATTTTTCGTCTGGTCCTATTTTTATCTTAGTAGCAGTATCTGGTACATGACTTATACAAACTGCTATTTTCATTAATACTCCGTTTTAAATCAATTATTCTTACAAAAAATATAACCATACACCACTATAAAATCAAACCAATCCCATGTGATAAGTATTAAATATTTAATCTCTTTACAGTTTTTTTGAAATTACTTAAATTTTATTATTATGGAAAAAGAAATAAAGCAGACACCCGGAATTGATATTCTTACAGAGGAAGATACCACGGTTGGTATATCAAGTAAAGTAGTCCTTTATAATGATGACTGGCACACTTTTGAAGAAGTTATTACCCAATTAGTTAAAGCTGTAAAATGCACTTTCGAGGAAGCGAGAAATTATGCGTTTGAAGTTCATGTGAAAGGAAAATCCATAGTTTTTTCAGGTTCTATGAACCAATGCCTGAAAGTTACTTCGATCCTTGAGGAAATAGCATTAAATACACAAATAATTACATGAGTATAAATCTGAATCGATGGTAGAAGCTTTGTAAATTCATCCATTCTTTCAATCACCCAAACAATCTCTTCTGCGCTTTTTATTGCAATTGTTTATGCGTTTTCTAATTCATATATTTACTCTCTTTTTTTGATAAATTTTTTGCAAATGTCTTTCGAATTTCATAATGACAGAGAAGTGTATTTTGAGCATCAGGATTTGAATGCTTCAAAATATGTTATCCCTTTTATTGAAGAAAAAAAGGAAATAAATCCGGGTCTGCAGGTATTGGAAATAGGCTGCGGTGAAGGAGGAGTTTTAAAAAGTTTTATGAAAAGGGATTGTGTTGTTACAGGGATTGATCTGAGCCAATCAAGGCTAGATGTTGCAGCTAAATTATTTGAAGAGGAAATTAAAGCCGGAAAAGCAGATTTTATTTCCGGTGATATATATGATGTAGGGGAAACATTAAAATCAAAATATGATTTAATATTACTGAAAGATACAATAGAACATATTTTTAACCAGGAAAAATTAATGAGATTCCTGAAATCAATATTAAAGGAAGACGGAAAAGTTTTTCTTGGTTTCCCTCCCTGGCAAATGCCGTTCGGAGGACATCAGCAGGTAAGTAAGAAAAAGATTTTTAACTTGCTGCCGTATATTCATCTGTTACCGAATCCGGTTTACAGGTTTATGTTAAAATCTTTAGGAAATGAAGAAAGCTTTATTAAAGAACTTTTGGAAATAAAAGAGACCAGGTTATCGATCGAATATTTTGAAAAAATTATTAAAAAAGCCGGGTACAAAATTGATAAAGTGAAATTCTTTTTGATAAATCCTATTTATGAGATGAAATTTAAATTAAAACCGAAAGAACAGTTTAAAATTATATCAGGTATTCCTTACTTGCGAAATTTTGTAACTACAACATGTTATTATTTATTAAGTGTAAATGAAGAGAAGTAAAAATAGGACAGGAATGAAAAGTAAAATAAGAAATATTGCAATTATAGCTCATGTAGATCATGGTAAAACTACTTTGGTTGATCACATGTTAAAACAAACAGGAGCTTTCAGAGATAACCAGCAGGTCGACAAAAGAATAATGGATTCAAATGCTCTAGAAAAAGAGAGGGGAATAACAATTCTTGCAAAGAATCTCAGCATTAATTATAAATCCATAAAGATAAATATTATTGATACACCGGGTCATGCGGATTTTGGTGGAGAAGTAGAGAGAACTTTAAGAATGGTTGATGGTGTTTTACTTCTGGTAGATGCTGCAGAAGGACCGCTTCCTCAAACTAAATTTGTGCTTAAAAAATCACTTGACCTTGGATTAAAACCAATAGTAGTTATAAATAAGATTGACAGAAAGGATGCCAGGGCTAATGATGTTTTAAATGAAGTGTTTGATCTTTTTGTTTCGCTGGGTGCTTCGGAAGATCAACTGGATTTTCCTTTTGTTTATGCTGTAGCAAAGCAAGGCATTGCAAAACTTAATCTTGAAGATGATGCCAAAACCTTAACTCCCTTATTTGAAATAATTATCAGTAGTGTTCCGGAACCCAAAGGAGAATTGAATGAACCTTTTCAGATGTTAATATCTGCAATAGACTATAACGATTACCTCGGGAGGATTGGAATAGGACGAATTCAGAACGGTGCATTAAAAGTGGGAGATAATGTTGTCCTGATTACAAAAGAAGGGGAGAAAATAAATTCAAAAATAACCAGGCTCTATGCGTTTGAAAATATAAAGAGAATTGAAGTCAAAGAAATTTCTGCCGGGGATATAGGTGCAATTGCAGGTTTGGAAGATGTTGATATTGGTGATACACTGGCAAGTCCCGAAAATCCGGAACCGCTTCCTTTTGTTGCGATTGATGAACCGACAATAACAATGAATTTCATTGTGAATAATTCTCCTTTTGCAGGGCTGGAAGGGAAATATGTTACAACAAGAAATATTAGTGAACGTTTATCAAAAGAATTAAAATCCAATGTCAGCTTAAGAGTCGAAATGACTGAATCACCGGATGCTTTTAAAGTCAGCGGAAGAGGAGAACTTCACCTTGCTATTTTAATTGAAAATATGAGAAGAGAAGGCTACGAACTTCAATTAAGCAAACCGCAGGTAATATTTAAGAGTATTGATGATGTTGTCTCAGAACCGGTTGAACACTTGATAATTGATGTACCGGATGAGTTTGTAGGAATTGTAATTGAGAAGCTCGGTAAAAGAAAAGCTGAAATGAAAAATATGATTACCTTTAATGAGAATACCAGGATTGAATTCCTGATTCCATCAAGAGGATTGATTGGTTATAGAGCTGAGTTTATAACCGATACAAAAGGGAACGGAATACTCCACCATAATTTTGAAGGATATGAACCTTACAAAGGTGATATCGTTCACAGGCAGAGAGGTGCCCTGGTCTCAATGGAAAACGGTAATGCATCTGCTTACGCTATGTATAAGCTGCAGGAGAGATCAATATTTTTTATTGAACCCGGAACGAAGGTCTATGAAGGGATGGTTGTCGGTGAAAATTCAAGAAATAATGATATGCATGTAAATGTTACCAAAACTAAGCAGTTAACAAATATGAGAGCTTCCGGTGCGGATGAAGCAATCCGGTTAGAACCGCCTACTATATTAACTCTTGAACAGGCTATCGAGTGGATAACTGAGGATGAATATGTTGAGGTTACTCCGCAAAGTATAAGGCTTCGTAAAAAATATTTAACCGAGCAGGATAGAAAAAACGCAAGGTTAGCGGAAAAACAGAAGGCGGAAGCTGCGGCTTAGTGCCTTCATAAATATATAAGTTAAAAGGAATAAGAAAAAAGTAGCATTAGCAGTACCTGCACTTTTTGCTTATTTCTTTTATCTTAAAACCTTCTTATAATATTATCATATCTGGTATCTTCCCAACAAAAATAATTCAAATAAACTCTGGTTTTCCGGCATACTAAAATTGTTTTTTGATTCAGTTAAATAGAATCTGTCCCATAAATTCTTTAATTTAGTTTCAAAAATAATGGAGAAAAAATGTCTGAAAATATTATAAAAAATTTGGAACCAAAAATCTTATGGCAAAGATTTTACGAAATGACCCGTGTGCCGCGTCCTTCAAAAAAAGAAGAAAAAATTATAGAGCACATGAAGAACCTTTTAAAGGACCTTAATGTTGAATTCAAAGAGGATAATGTGGGAAATATTCTGGCAAAAGTTCCGGCAACTCCCGGCCTGGAAAATTCACCAACCGTTATTCTTCAGGGACATGTAGATATGGTTTGTGAAAAAAATAAAAGCAAGAATCATGATTTTGAGAAAGATCCGATAGAATTGATTAAAGAAGACGGGTGGATAACTGCGGATGGAACAACTTTAGGAGGGGACAACGGGATAGGGGTTTCTGCTGCACTCGCCGTTATTACCGATAAAGAGGTTGAGCATGGACCAATCGAAATTTTAATGACAGTTGATGAAGAAACCGGTATGACAGGCGCAAGTAATATCAATCCTGGGTTCATGACAGGAAAAATCCTTCTTAATATGGATTCTGAAGAAGAAGGAACTTTCTATGTCGGCTGTTCCGGCGGTATGGATACTGTTGCCGAATTTACTATTGAAACTGAAAATACTCTGGAGAACTTTATTACTTATGAATTACTTGTTACCGGTTTAAAAGGCGGTCATTCAGGACTTGATATAGTTTCAGGCAGGGCAAATGCAATTAAATTATTAGCAAGGACTTTAAAAAATCTTGAACAGTTTGATTTTCATATTGCAAAAATCAGCGGAGGCAGTTTACGGAATGCTATCCCAAGAGAAGCAGAAGCTGAAATTCTAATTAAACAGGAAGATGAATCAGAAATGAAGAAAATTTTAGGTGATTTAAAATCCCAATTCTTGAATGAATTTAAAAAGACCGACAGCAATTTAAATTTAATATTTAAGAAATCAGGTGAAAAGCCGGGCAAAGTGTTTACTAAAAATTTTAAAAAGAAAATAACAGATACTTTATTGGCTCTTCCTCATGGAGTAATTGCTATGAGCCAGGATATTCCTGATTTGGTTGAAACTTCTACGAACCTGGCTACTGTTGTTATGAATGATAGTATACTGCGGATTGATACTAGCCAGCGGAGTTCAATTAATAGTGCGAAACAATATGTAGTTAATAATGTAAAAGCAGTTCTTGAATTAGCAGGTGCAAATGTTAGAAACTCCGACGGTTATCCGGGCTGGAAACCAAACCTGGATTCTCAAATTCTGAAAGTTTCTAAAGATGTTTATAAAAAATTATTTAATAAAGAACCGGAGGTTAAAGCTATTCATGCCGGTCTGGAAACAGGGCTTCTCGGTGATAAAAATCCCGGTATTGATATGATCTCCTTTGGGCCAACCATTGTGGGTGCTCATTCTCCTGATGAAAAAGTAAATATAGAGACCGTAGGAAAGTTTTATGAGCTTTTAAAAGGTATACTGAAGAGTATTGCGGTGAGTAAAAATTAGAGTAAAAGCAGAAGGAATAAATATTTGTTATTTCAACCCCGGTTCAATTTCGTTAAGCTAGAAGTAACCGGGGGAGAAATCTTATGTATTGGATGATTAAGACTTCTGAAAATGGATTTAATTCCCCTGGAATGATGATTTATAAATTTTTAGTAATTTCCTAACTATAATAAATAGTTCTCATTTAATATTAAATTAAACAGCTTTACGGTAAATACACTTATCACAATTACAATATTCATAGATTTCATCATAACCGTAATCTATTGTAAGTTCCTCTCCTTTTTTGATATCTCTATAAGCAATTAGATAAAGGCTTTCCTCATCCCTTTCAATAATATCACAGTTAAAATCGCAATTATGGTTCAAGTATTTTATTTTTTCTGTCATTGCTGTATCGATATAGCAATCATCGTTTATCCAGAATATATAAACATTGTCTTCTTCATTTTCTCTGCGAACACATTCATCAGCAGAAATAACATTCCCGGAAATAACCATAATTATTTCGCCGGACGGAATATCAACAGAAGTGAATATTCCCTCACCGTGAATTTCAGATTCCATTACATATATATGATTTTCAAGAGTTACCTCTTCATTTATTTTAAAATCAGTCATATAGTTAAAGTAAATTTTAATAAGTTGATAATTGATTTAAATTTCGGATGCTAATTTAAGTTAAATTATTGAAGATCAAAAGCTTACATGTCATATTAAAGTTTTCTTTACTCAAACCTAATGTACTAAACTATATCACAAAAATTATAACTATTTTTGTCTGTATGATCCTGCTGCTTTTATAATTTTATTTATTTATTAATTTATTAGAAAATAATCCCGTTAAAAAGGGAGGCTGGTTTTAAATATGAAAAGTTTGCTTAATAAATTGATATTACAAAAATATATTTAGCAAGTCTATGAAGCTGAAGCCGAAAAGCATCTGGAATTTCATTAAAGATGTATTTGAAAAATTTATTGATGATAAAGCTCCTAAATTAGGAGCTGCCTTGTCATTTTATACATTATTCTCATTGGCTCCCTTATTAATTATTGCGATTTCAGTAGCCGGATCAATATTCGGAAGGAGAGCAGCCAGAGGTGAAATTGTAGGACAAATAAAATCACTTGTAGGTGAAGAAGGCGCCAGACTTGTCCAGACTACATTAAGAAATGCTCACCTCGGACATGAAAGCGGAATTGCATTAATTATCAGTATTGTAACTTTAATCATTGGTTCAACAATTGTATTTGTTGACCTTCAGGAATCGCTTGATATGGTATGGAAAGTAAAACCAAAACCGGGACGGGGTATGATAAAAGGACTTCTGAAAGATCGTGTTCGTTCTTTTGCCGTTGTTATCGGGACAGGCTTTTTGCTGCTGGTCTCCTTAATTGTAAGTGCTCTTATATCTGCAATAAATAATTATGTGAGCGAGCAGTTTTTTGAACTGCCGGTTTATTATTTGCAAATATCAAATTTATTTGTTTCACTTTTTATAATATTTCTGCTCTTTATGATGTTATTCAAATTTCTGCCTGATGTGGACATACAGTGGAAGCATGTCTGGGTCGGAGCTTTGGTAACTGCAGTTCTTTTTGTTCTCGGAAAATATTTAATAGGTTTATATTTGGGTACAAGTACCTTAAGCTCTACCTATGGAGCTGCGGGTTCGCTTGTTATTCTGCTTCTTTGGGTTTATTATTCATCGCAAATTCTTTTCCTTGGTGCAGAATTTACACAGGTTTATGTAGAAAAATACGGTAAAGGAATTCGGCCCAACCAAAAATTTATGAAGTACCATGATGAAACTGCAGCAGCGGAAGCCGTCGATAAAGTCAATAAGACTAGTCAATAGGAAGACCTTCAAGTTTCATAATTTTTAAAGCATTTGTTGTAGGGCTTGGACCTTTAATTATTTTGTACTTAAATAACATTTTGCTGTCAATAATTTCCTCCTTAAAATGATAATTAAAAATTCCCGGAATTTCATCTTCAAGTTTGATCAGTTCCAGGTCATGGGTTGAAATTATCCCCGTGCAATTCTTCCCGGCTAATGCCTTTATATAAGATTGACTTCCGATTAATCTCTCCTTATTATTTGTGCCTTTGAATATCTCATCAATAAGAAAAAATATAGGAACCGTGCTTTCTTTATTTAATTCAGTCAGAAGGTTTTTTAACCGTTTTACTTCAGCATAAAAATAAGATATCCCGTCAATTACTGAATCTGTGATATTTATTGATGTAAAAATCCTGAATAAGCCGGTGCTTAAACTCGCCGCATTTACAACACTACCCGAAAAAGCAAGAGCAAGGTTCATCCCGATTGTTTTTAAAAATGTACTTTTACCCGACATATTTGAGCCGGTTATAATAATAACTTCTCCTCTTATATTTATTCTGAAATCGTTAGGGACAGTTTTCTGGAATGGTATTAACGGGTGTGCAATATTTTTTGCATCAAATATATTTTCGTCTTTTTGTATTGTCTCTTTTATATCAGGAAAAGTATACTCAGGATTTAAATAAGCAAAATTAGCCATTGATATTAATGCTTCAAGCGTATACCAGGTTTCAAGCCAGACAGGCATCTGCTCCGATAGTTCCTTTTTTATTTTTTCAAGCTTGTAAGCCTGGAAAAAATCCCAGGGAAACATAACATTGAGTACAAGCCTGGTTAAAGGATTTTTCTGGAAACCTGAAAGAAATATCAGCCTGTCAATCTTTTTAAAATATGTTGTAGGAGATTTTCCGCTGCCGGTAAAAGACGAACACAGACTCTTTAAATTTTTATTCCTTCCGTACCGATATTCTTCAAGGAATTTTAGAATTGCATAAAACTTCCCGATATCTTCTGCAAGGGTTAATGATTTATCTAAAAGTTCACTTATATATTTTGAATTTGTATAGTAAACAAAAGCCAGTAACAAGATTGTAGCCGGCCATAATACATAAGAAATATCAAAAACTGCCAGCAGAATAAAAACAATGTTAAGAGGAATTAGAAATGATAGTATAGTTAGGATTTTTTTAAGTGGAACTAGATTGGATTTTTCCATTAACCAATCCAGGAGCTTTTTACCGTACAATTCTTTTTTGGTTACCATGTTTGAATTTAAAAGAAGCTTCTCCCTGAATTTTGTTAAAGGAATCAATTCCCTGATAATACTTTGACGTTTAATTATTTCATCGAAAGAAGGAATTGCATTCGTCAGCCAATCCAATAATTTAAGACTTCCTTCTGTAGTAACTGAAGCATCCATTAAACGGTGAATCGAATATTCACCTGATATATTCAGATCCGATTCAAACTGATGTGAATTGTTCCTTTTATTTATACGTTTGACGGGCAGATTTTTCCAGTCAATTTTTATCCTCGCGAGGTTAGTTGATTTTATGTCAATCCATATCCTTTGTTTCCTGATTCCCTTATCAATTGCGTTATGGAACATAGTAAATATTCCGAAAGTTACCAGCACCAACACTGCAAAGGCTAATACAAAATGAATAGCCAGATAAAAGTAAGATATAAAAAAAAGAATTATACCTGATAAAAGAATGATTGCTTTTATAGTTCCTAATTTCCTGCTTCTTTTTTCGAGCTTTATCAGTCTTTCCTTAAACCGTTTTATCTGGTCTTCAATTTGTTTTAATCTTGAATTTTGTAAATTCATTTTGTGAAAATTTAATGTGAAGAAATTATTACTTCAAATATAAAAGAGCGCCTTATAAAATGATATATTTATTTAAACAATAGATGGATAATGCATAATCTTAATCATTATTAATATCCACTTCTTATTATTGATAAAAAGTTTAATTTAGTAACAACCTCCGGGAGTTTTTCGAGCAGTTAGAGAAAGGAAAAAAGTGGGATTAGGAGACATCTTTTTAATCGTTTGTTTCTGCTGGGTCGCTTCTGAAACCCTTTTACTGGTTTTACGCAGATCTAAAACAGGAAGCCAGGATAAAGATTCAGGATTTCTTAAGTGGTTAAATATTGTAATATATACATCTGTTTTTGGAGGTGTATTTATTGCCTATACAAGGTACGGGCATATTGAAAATTATCCGTATTTTCTTCGGATTGCTGGTCTTGTTTTCATTTTATTAGGATTAGCAATTCGTTGGATTTCTATATTAACATTACACAGGTTTTTTACAGTTGATGTTTCAATACAGGCAGATCATAAAATTATTCAATCAGGTATATATAAATATTTGCGCCATCCTTCTTATACTGGTATGCTGCTTTCATTTTTTGGATTAGGAATAAGTTTAAATAATTGGATTTCATTTTGTGTTATACTTTTCCCGATTCTATATATTTTACTTAAAAGGATTAAAATAGAAGAACAGGTATTGAATAGTTCATTTGGAAATGACTATTTAATTTATAGTAATAATACGTGGAGATTAATTCCCTGGATCTGATTAATTTCCGAAATTGAAATTGTCCCCTGATTTTTTTGAAGATTATTGATACCTGGATTAATTTCCCTCAAGGTATTCATGAACCAGCTTGATTGCCATAGCTCCTTCACCTACTGCGGAAGCTACCCGGTTCATTGCGCCGGCCCTAACGTCACCTGCAGAAAAAATTCCCGGAAGACAGGTCTCAAGAGGGTAAGGATCGCGATCAAGTTTCCACATCTTTTTAAAATTTTCAGATTTTAATAAATCCCTGCCCGTTTCAATAAAACCTTTTTGATCTTTAAAAATATTCAGTTTAATCCAATCGGTTACAGGTCTGGCGCCGATGAAAATAAATAAAGCTCCTGCCTCACTGGTTTTTCTTTCACCGGATATAATATTTTCTACTGTAATACATTCAAGTCTTTTATCCCCGATAGCTTCGGCGACAATAGAATTAGTGACTAAAGATATATTGCTTGCTTTATTAATTTGCTCAATGAGATAGTGCGACATTGTTGAATCGAGAGAGCTTTTCCTGATTACAATAAAAACATTCTTTGCAAACCCGGAAAGGTACATAGCAGCCTGCCCGGCAGAATTACCTCCGCCCACTATAAAAACATTTTTTTCTTTGCACGAATGTGCTTCAGCGGTTGCTGAACCATAATAGATCCCTGCACCGGTCAGCTCATTTATTCCCTTGGTGTCCAAAGTCCTGTAATCGACACCTGTGGATATGATTATTGAACGTGTTTTTATCTGCAGTCCGTTTGAAAGAGACAAAATTTTATATTTATCTTGAGTGCTTATTTCAATTACCTGGCAGGGTGAAAGAAGCTCCACACCGAATCTTGAAACCTGAGTTAAAGCTCTGCGGGTAAGATCGGCGCCTGAAAGTCCTGAAGGGAATCCAAGATAATTTTCAATTCTTGAACTTGTGCCGGCCTGGCCTCCGGGAGCTTTTTTCTCTATCATAAGTGTTTTGAGCCCCTCCGTACCGCCGTAAACTGCGGCTGCCAAACCTGCCGGTCCGGCACCAATAATCACTACATCATAAAATTCTTCCAATACAGTTGATTTCAATCCAATCTTTGCAGCTATACCAATCTCGTCTGGATTTTTTAATATGCTGCCATCCTCAAATAAAATCGCCGGTAAATCATTGGATTCAATCTTATGCAAATTTAAAAGCTTTTCAGCATCTTTATTTAATTCTACATCAAGCCATTTGTAAGGGATTAAATTGCCGGTTAAAAAATCTTTTATTCTATGTGACAATGGTGACCATTGATAGCCGATGATTTTTATTCCCTCAAATTCGGGAATAAAGTTATTCTGCCAATCTTCAAGAAGATCATTTAATACAGGATAGAGCTTTTCTTCGGGTGGATTCCATGGTTTAAGAAGATAATAATCCAGTCTTAAATTATTGATTGCCTTTATTGCCGTATCAATATCCGAATAAGCTGTCAATAATACTTTTTTTGCATTAGGGAAAAATTCGCTGGCTTTTTCAATGAATATGGTTCCTTCCATCTGAGGCATGCGCTGGTCGGAAATAAAAAGGGCAACTTCTTCATTTTTTAATTTTAATTCTTTAACAGATTCAAGTGCTTCGACAGCTGAATCGGTAGCAAGCACTTTATAATCCTCACGGAATTTATTACGAACATCTCTCTGGATAGCTCTCAATACCTGGCTGTCATCATCAATTACTATTATAAATGGAAGCTTCATCTTTTATCTCTTCTGATAATTCTTGAGAAACCGGTATATAAATAACAAATTCAGTCTTGCCGGGGATAGAATTTACTTTTATTTCACCGTTATGGTGGGCAATCACATTTTTTACAATATCGAGCCCTATTCCCGTTCCTTCTCCAACTTTTTTAGTTGTAAAGAAAGGATCGAATATGCGCGAAAGTATTTCTTTGGGAATACCGGCACCATTGTCAGTAACCCTTATGGTTAAGCTTTTGTTATCGCATTCTGTTTCAATTATAATTTCACCATCCTGCTGTAAAGCATAGATGGCATTATCAATAATATTTGTCCATACCTGGTTTAATTCCCCGATATAAACTTCAACTTCCGGTAAATCTTTACAAAATATTTTTTTTATTCTGATATTTTTCTCCCGGATTTTATATCCGAGAAGAATCAGGGTATCTTCAATGTCTTTGTGAATATTAGTTTTGTAAAGATCTCCTGCTCTATCCATATGTACATGTGATTTTATAGCATCTACCAGCATTGTTATACGTTCTGAAGCATTTGCAAGATCTTTTATTAACCGTTCCGAGCTTAACAGATTTTCAAGCCAGTTAAGAATATTTTGAAATGCCTCAATATCGATGCTTCCAAGAATTTCATCCAAATCAGCTGCTGAAAAGCCTGCATCAGTTAATGTCTCTGCCGCTTCATTTGTGTTATCAATTCCTCTCTCACTCAGCCAATCATTTAATTCATCTTCCTTCTGAATACGTTGAAGCGGTGTAATTTTAATTGTTGCAGTTTCTTTGGTATTTGCTGTTTCATGGATGCGTTTTATAATGCCGGGTGTAATGTTACATTTCAACAACGCTTCGGTAAGAGCAAAATTCTGTTTCCATCTTTTATCCAGCTCTTCGGAAATCCTGTCGATTGCAGACGCAGGGTTGTTCATTTCATGTGCAATTCCGGCTGCAAGCTTACCAAGCGCACTAACTTTTTCCTGCTGCATTTGCGTCGTAGCAAAAGCACGGGCTCTTTCAGTCATATAACCAATTAAACGCTGTATAAAAGCCGGATTGAGCTGTTCCAATTCTTGGAAATATTTTTTATGCAGCTTAAGTGTACATACTTTTCCCACTGCATAAGAATTTCCCGGTGAGTTTTTCAGTCTTGAGTATGGCAGTAATCCGCTCACACTCCCGGTAATTTCATCGTTTTCAACACTATGGTAATAAACCAGTTTTCCATTTACATTCATATAAAAATTCATTCTACCTTCCAGAAAGAAGATCATTTCATCAATAGGTTCACCGGTTTTGATGATCGTATCTCCATCATCATATTCTTCATATTCTGCCCGTTTTAAAATCCAGTTTAGATGCTCATCAGGTAATTCCTTCAAAGCAACAACTTTTTTTAACTTATCTATTGTTACAGATTGATTCATTTATGCACCTGAAACGAAAACGATTATTTATTTATTATACCGGACACTTTTTTTCTTGTCGACAATAAAAGGGGAGCAGGTAATATCAGGATTGAGTTTGATATCACTTGCGTTAAATTAGCAGATATAAAAAAATATTAATGTGCCGGGGTTAACACATTGAATAAAAAAGAATTAATAAAAATATCTTTAATAAGGTATATGATTATTCAGCTAAAGTAAAATGATATATTAGATTCTAAATTCATCTTCAATGTATGCCGTCGGAAAATTTCGTTAAAGATTCATTAGTTTTTGCAGATTAGTTTAAAAGAGGGCATTTCTTATTCCCGTCAATAAGAAAGATTTTTCTCACTATCGCCAATTATTAACAATCGCTCAAATAATGAATTAAATATTAAAATTATTGCATTGGTATAATAATTGTCAAATATTTTTAGGCAGTATCATTAATAGTCGAGGTGTAAAATGACGGTAGGAAAAATAAAAGATTTTATTTCTGATTATACTGCACTCTTTTTTATGTTGTTTATAGCATTCGGCTGGCTGGTGGCATGGATAATCTATGTTCTTTTTGCCGTTGTATTTTTCAAATAATATAAAAAATACTAAAAATTAGAATAATTCTGTTATAAGGGGATGGATTGCAGAAGCCGGGGATTTTACCGGTTTCTGCATTTTTATTTTATATTCGCTATAATTTTATAATCCAATCAAAATAGCTTATAAATTTACATTTAATTCAAATATTAGTTGCTATTTTTATTTGTTTTATCATATCTTTCTACTTCATTAATAAAAAATTGCATGTTTTACAGTCTGAAAATTACCCGGTAAAATCTTTTGAACGTTATCTTTATGAATTTACTTCCGGTTAAAAATTATTACAAAAAAATCTTAAATCTTGCATTACCAGCCATTGCCGGTTTGTCGACACAAATGGTTGTATCTTTAGTTGATACAGCTATGGTAGGAAGACTTGATGAGGCTCAATATGCCTTGGCAGCCATGGGTCTGGGTGTACTTGCTACCTGGGCGCTGATAAGTTTTTTTTCAAGTCTTGCAACAGGTACACATGTAATAGTTGCAAGAAAATTCGGCGAGGAAGATTATAAGGGTTGTGCCGTTGCTTTAAATAATTCACTGATCCTGGGATTTTGTATAGGATGTATAGTAGCGATTATCGGACTGCTGGCATCAAGTGATATTGCACATTTTTTTGCTGCCGATAAAACTGTAGGTGATCTTGCTTCACAGTATATTTTTTACAGGTTTCTTGGGATCCCGTTTTTTCTAATCTCCGTTTCATACAGGGGTTTCTTTTTCGGGATTAGTAAAACTAAAATCTTTATGGTCTCGGGAATAATTACGAATCTTCTAAATATTTTCTTTAATGCAGTATTTATATATGGAAATTTTGGAATGCCGAGAATGGGATTGGCAGGTGCCGGTTTAGCTTCAAGTCTTGCAACATTATTTGATTTCTTCTTCTATCTGACTATTATTTTACTTCCCTGGTACAGGCAGAGATTTCAGAACTTTAAGAATTTTAGATTCGATAAAACTATTATTAAAGCTATATATAAAATTTCCTTACCCGTTTCATTGCAGAATATTTTTATTCTTATCGGTTTTTTGCTTTTTGTTGTTACAACAGGTTTAATAGGTGTGCATGAACAGGCGGCAACGCAGGCGATAATAAGTACTTTATTCATTTCATTTTTACCTTGCTTTGGTTTCGGAATTGCGGTTCAGACTCTGGTAGGCAATAATCTTGGCTCCGGTCAGTTTGCAAGAGCCAAAATATATGGTTTCGAAACAGCTAAAATTGCTACGTATTATACCCTTTTCCTTGGGCTTATTTATATTTTTCTTCCTGATATTGTTTTACTACTAATCACAACCGATAAAACAATTATTGAAGTAGCAAAACCCGCTTTAAGAGTTGCAGGTTTTGCTCAAATATTTTATGCTACCGGAGTTGTGTTGGCAAATGCTCTGCAGTCTGCCGGTAAAACTGTATTTGTTATGAAGGCCGAAGTAATAACTAATATTTTTATTTTCGTTCCTTTAGCATATTTTCTTGGTGTTTATCTGAAGCTGGGTTTGGTTTGGGCCTGGATGGCTTTACCTGTCTATATAATAATTTATTCAACAACTATACTTCTTAAATTTAGAAAAGGCGACTGGTATAACGAAAAAATATTAGAAGAAACTTAAAACATTGTTCAAATATCTTATTTAATTTCTGCTTAAAAAATAAATTCTAATAAAACTGCCGTTAGTCATTTCGGTTTTTATTTACTTTCATTTTTAGATATATTAAAAAAATAAATTTTAAAAAATATGGCTTCACTTAATTTACTTTTTATCGGTGATATTATAGGGCAGCCGGGTTTAAATATGGTGCAAACGTGGCTGCCCGGCTTAATCCAGAAATACAAACCTGATCTAATAGTTGCCAACGGTGAAAATGTTGCCAATGGAAAAGGCTGCACTGAAAAAGAGGGGAAGATACTTTTTGATCTGGGTGTAAATGTTATAACCGGAGGAAACCATACATGGGACAAGCATCAATCCCAGGAATATTTAAAGATCGAACCGCGTTCACTTCGCCCGTTAAATTATCCCAAAGGTACATACGGTAATGGTTATTATGTTGCTGAAACAAAAAAAGGGAAAGTTGCAGTTATAAACCTGCAGGGAAGATCTTTTATGTCAATGATTGATTGCCCTTTTCGTACTTCGGATTGGATCCTTTCCAGATTGCTGAATGAAACAAAAGTAATATTTATTGATTTTCATGCCGAAGCTACGGCAGAAAAGATTGCGCTGGTTAATTACCTTGATGGAAAAATAAGTGCGCTGGTAGGTACACATACTCATGTACAAACTGCCGATGAAAGAATCTTTCCGAACGGTACAGGTTATATAACCGATGTCGGAATGACAGGCCCGTATGAATCGGTTATAGGAATGAAAACCCAGGCCGCATTAAACAGGTTTATTTACCAGACACCCCAAAAATATGAAACCGCAAATGATGATGTCCATTTGTGCGGCGTATTTTTTAAAATTGATAACGAATCAGGGAAAACTGTTGAAATGGAAAGAATTATTTTCCCTGACTTTATAAAGAAATCCATTTAATAGATGATCAATTTCCCTTTACCCAGAATAGATATCGATGAAGAACTGACAAAGCTTCTTCTCCCTTATTGCAGGTTTAAAAATGGATTTATTTGGGAAGATGAAAAAGCCGGGCACAAAATTGCATGTATAGATGCAGCGGATAAAATCTTGATTAAAAATTTAATGGGAAATGAAAAGGCAGCTCTCGCAATCCATGATCCGCCGTATAATTTTGTTGCTTTTGAAGGAAGAGAGCTTAATAAATTTATTAACTGGAGCAGAACCTGGGTTGAAAACACATTTGAGTCATTGAACGGAAACGCTTCTCTGTATATTTGGCTGGGTGCTGATCAGAACAATCATTTTCAGCCATTTCCCGAATTCCTTTTAATGATGAAGGATTCAGGTTTTAAATCAAGAAGTTTTATTACGATGAGAAATCAAAGAGGTTACGGAACACAGAAAAACTGGATGTCAATCAGACAGGAGCTTCTTTATTATACAAAAGGAAATCCGCAATTTTTTATCAATGCTGAATACACAGATATACCGAAAATTTTAAACGGATACTATAAAGAAATTAATGGGAAAGTAACAGATAATTTTGAAAGAGGAAAGTCAAAATTCATAAGAGCGGGAAATGTCTGGGTGGATATTCAGCAGGTATTTTACCGGATGGAAGAGAATGTAAATGGATGTTATGCTCAAAAACCTTTAAAAGCCATTAAAAGAATTATTGAAGCCAGCAGTTCTGAAAATAATATCGTAACAGATTTTTTTTCACATTCCGGTACAACATTGCTTGCATCAGAAATATTAAAAAGGAGATGTTTTACTTCTGATTTACATCCTGTCTTTTGTGAGATTTCACTTAGAAGACTGGAAAATTACAGGATGAACATCAAAATCGGATGGCAGAATTCTAATCCTTTTTATAAAGAAATTCTGGAAGATAAAAAATTGGAAGATTATCTGGTTGAAAAATATAACTATAGAATAGATACGCAGGAATTTTCTTTATAGATTAATTTAAAATTCAATTATGATTTGTTTTTTTTTAAGAACATAAAAATATATGAATAAGAAAATAAATGTAGCAATTTTATTCGGCGGCAAATCTGCTGAACACGAAGTATCTCTTCAATCGGCAAAAAATGTTTTTGAAGCAATCAATAGAAAAAAATATAATGTGATTTTTATCGGGATTGATAAATCGGGCAGATGGTTATTAAACGACGGCTCAAAAATTTTACTTAATTCCGAAAATCCGAAATTAATAAAGCTTAATAAAAATAGTGATCCTGTTGCATTAATCCCTCAGAGCAGCGGAAGAATTTCCAATTTGACAAAAGATGAGACTAATCTGAAAATTGATGTTGTCTTCCCGATCCTGCACGGACCATTCGGTGAAGACGGGACAGTTCAGGGATTATTAAAATTAGCTAATGTACCGTTTGTAGGTGCAGGTGTGCTTGGTTCGGCAGTTGGAATGGATAAAGATGTTATGAAACGTTTACTCCGGGATTCAAAAATACCAATTGGTAAGTTTATTACAGTTAAAATAGAAAAACCTGTCCCGGAATTTAAAGATATTGAAAATACTTTAGGACTTCCTTTCTTTATCAAACCTGCTAATATGGGCTCATCAGTCGGTATAAGTAAAATTCATAATAAAAAAGAATACTCTGAAAAATTAAAAGATGCTTTCAGGTATGACAATAAAATTCTTATTGAAGAATATATTAAGGGAAGAGAGATAGAATGTTCTGTCTTGGGAAATGAAAACCCGGCCGCATCACTTCCGGGCGAAGTAAAATCTAGTCATGAGTTTTACTCATACGATGCAAAATATATTGATGAAAATGGTGCGGAATTGGTTATACCTGCTGAAATTCCGAAAATCAAAATTAAAAAAATTCAGGAGTTAGCTGTAAAAACTTTTAAAGCTCTTGAATGTGAAGGTCTGGGAAGGGTTGATTTTTTTCTTAAGAAGAACGGAAATATTTTTGTTAATGAAATTAATACTATCCCCGGCTTTACTAAAATCAGTATGTATCCCAAATTATGGGAAGCAAGCGGAATATCTTACACGGAGTTGATTGACAGGCTGATTCAACTGGCAATAGATAGGTTTAGGAAGGAACAGAAACTAACAACAAATTTTTTTTGAATAACCAGGATGGTATAATGTATGCACAAGTTCAAGTTAAAGAACAAGCAAATCTGGATGTTCATGCATTCATGCAAAACATGCATTCATGCTTTCAATAATAAATATATTCTAACCAAATTAGATAAATATTGTTAAGTATTTACATCTTATTAATATTTTATAACAAAAACATATCATGAAAATAATTGACGGGAAAAAAATAGCTGCTGATATTAGAAATGAACTTAAATCAGAAATACAAAAGCTGAAGGATAAAGGGGAAAATGTTCCGGGTCTGGTTACATTTCTAATCGGTGAAAATCCTGCTTCACAGGTTTATGTAAAAAATAAAATAAAAGATTGTGAAGAAATCGGGATGAGGACAAAAGCTGAACATCATCCTGCAGATATTTCTGAAAAGAAGCTTTTGGAAATGATCCGGAAATACAATGATGACAGTAATTACCACGGAATTCTTGTCCAGCTACCTTTACCCAAACATATTGATGAAAACAAAATAATAGAAACAATTTCTCCTAAAAAAGATGTGGACGGATTTCATCCAATCAGTATAGGCAATTTAGTTATCGGGAAAGAAACATTTGCTTCATGTACACCTGCAGGTATCCAGGAACTTTTAATCAGATACGGTATTGAGACCAAAGGAAAGCATGTTGTTGTGTTGGGCAGAAGCAACATTGTAGGCAAGCCGATTGCGAATATTATGCTGCAGAAGAAAGAACATGCTAATTCAGTGGTGACGGTTTGTCATTCTGCCGCCGAAAATATAAGTGAATATACAAAGCAGGCTGATATTTTAATTGCTGCGATCGGCAGTCCCAATTTTGTTAACGGCAGCATGGTAAAAGAAAATGTAGTTGTCATTGATGTCGGTATCAGCAGGGTAGAAGATCCGGCAAAACCAAAAGGTTACAAGCTCGTTGGAGATGTAGATTTTGAAGATGTATCTCCGCATTGCTCTTATATTACGCCTGTACCTGGCGGAGTCGGACCTATGACAAGAGCCATGCTGCTTAAAAATACTTATAAGGCATTTTTAAAATTAAATGGATTAAAGTAAAATAAATATTTTTAATTTTGAATAAATGCGATATATTATGAATATTCTTAATCGTAATCTTACTCTTAAACCTGAGCAAATAAGGGTAACATCCCAATAAACTATTTTTACTTAATGTGAATAAATAAAAAAATGAAATTAAATTTTGTAATCTTTAAATCATAAATTATATACATGCTTCCAAATTTAAATAACTTACCGGTGTATGATACTGTTGGCGTGGATGAACGGACTGCCCGGTTTCGGTCCCGCAGCATTAAAACAGTGTCGAAGAAAGAAGGCTTGAAATTAGCTGTAAGTATGATTGATCTTACAACCCTGGAAGGCAAAGATACCAGGGGTAAGGTTCAGCAGCTGTGTTATAAAGCCATGCATCCTTATGATTCTCTGAGTAATATTCCCAAAGTTGCTGCTGTTTGTGTTTATCCGTCAATGGTTAGAATTGCAAAGAAAGCACTTGAAGGAAGCGGTATTCATGTAGCTTCTGTTGCCACGGCATTTCCGAGCGGACAGACTGCATTGGAAGTAAAGATAAACGAAGTTAAGATCGCTGTTGATCAGGGAGCTGATGAAGTTGATATGGTAATCTCAAGAGGTGAATTCCTTTCCGGTAATTACCAGTATGTATTTGATGAAATTGCGGCAGTTAAAGCGGTTTGCGGCTATGCTCATCTTAAGGTAATTCTGGAAACAGGTGAACTGGATACACTGGATAATGTTCGTAAAGCAAGTGAAATTGCCATCTACGCAGGAGCTGACTTTATTAAGACTTCAACAGGTAAAGTGCAGCCTGCAGCCACTTTGCAGGTTACTTATGTTATGCTTGATGCCATCAAAGATTATTATTTAAAAACCGGGAAGATGATAGGGATGAAGCCGGCAGGCGGTATTTCTAATGCAAAGCTTGCCCTGCAGTACCTGGTTATGCTGAATGAAGTTCTCGGTGAAAAATGGATGAATAAAAACTATTTCCGTTTCGGAGCCAGCAGCTTATTAAATGATTTACTGATGCAGCTTGTTAAAGTTGAAACCGGTGTGTATCAATCATCTAATTATTTTTCAAAAGATTAATTATGCCGAAAAAAGAAACTAAAAATTTATTTAGAGCTTCATGGAAATATTCCGAAGCTCCCGAAAGTACCGGGCATATACAAATTCAAAAAAAATATGACCTGTACATTGACGGGAAATTTGCGAAACCCGTCAAAGGTAAATACTTTGATACAATCAATCCAGCAAATGATCAAAAAATATCTTCGGTTGCTGAGGCAACTGCAGAGGATGTGGACTTAGCAGTTAAGGCTGCCAGAAAAGCATTTGACGGATGGTCAAAATTATCAGGAAAAGACCGCGGCAAATACATCTTCAGGGTTGCACGTTTAATACAGGAGCGTGCACGCGAATTTGCTGTGATTGAAAGTATGGACGGCGGTAAACCAATCAGAGAATCACGCGATATCGATATTCCGCTTGCTGCAAATCATTTTTTCTATCACGCTGGCTGGGCAGATAAATTACAATATGCTTTTCCGAACAGGAAGCCAAAAGCTGTGGGTGTGGTTGGTCAGATAATTCCCTGGAACTTTCCTTTATTGATGGCTGCATGGAAATTAGCCCCGGCACTTGCAACCGGGAATACTCTTGTATTGAAACCCGCAGAAACGACACCATTAACTGCTTTGAAGCTGGCTGAAGTTATTGAGGCGAGCGGATTACCGAAAGGGGTAGTTAATATTGTTACGGGTGCTGGACAAACAGGTGCAAGTATTGTAAATCATCCCGATATAGATAAAATTGCTTTCACAGGCTCAACAGAAGTGGGAAGGTACATTGCAAAAGCTATTGCAGGCACTAATAAAAAGGTATCTCTTGAATTAGGCGGTAAAGGCGCTAATATAATTTTTGAAGATGCTGCGATTGATCAGGCTGTTGAAGGAATAGTTAATGCAATATTTTTTAACCAGGGACATGTATGCTGTGCAGGATCCAGACTATTTGTACAGGAATCTGTAGCAGATAAAGTAATTCAGAAATTAAAGAATAGGATGGATACTCTAATTGTAGGTGATCCATTAGATAAAAATACAGATATCGGAGCAGTGAATTCCAAAAGACAATTGCAGACGATTGAAAAATATATAAAGATCGGTTTAAATGAAGGCGGTGAAATTTATCAGCCTGAGTGCAAATTACCTAAAAAGGGAAACTGGTGCGCTCCTACCTTATTCCTTAATGTATCACAGTCTCATAAAATTGTTCAGGAAGAAATATTTGGGCCGGTTTTAACGATTCAAACTTTCAGAACGATTAAAGAAGTAATTGAAAAAGCAAATAATACTCCTTATGGATTATCGGCCGGAGTATGGACACAAAATGGTGCAAAAATATTTCATTTAACTCAAAAATTAGTAGCAGGTGTAGTCTGGGCAAATACATTTAACAAGTTCGATGCTACCTCACCCTTCGGCGGCTACAAAGAAAGCGGCTTTGGCAGGGAAGGAGGACTGCACGGATTATATCCTTATGTAAAATTTGATTAATAAACCACCCTACGCAAAAGCTTGAAGGTAAGGTGTAAAATATATTGAAAAAATAAAAAATTTTATTGTTCCATTTTTTACTTTTAGACCTTTAAAGGTTTAAATGTTTGTGGGTCTTCATTCTGTGGCCTCAAAGGTTTATGCGTAACGTGAGTAATAACTATTCAGGGAAAAAAATGAGCAGATTAAATATTAATAAAACTTATAAATTATATATCGGCGGAAAATTCCCGCGTACGGAATCAGGAAGATATTATGCTGTTAATAACAGCAATGGAGAATTGATAGCAAATATGTGCCTGGCTTCGCGGAAGGATTTCAGGAATGCGGTTGCTGCTGCACGTAAAGTGCAGGATTCGTGGGCAAATGCATCGGCTTTAAATAAAGGACAGGTTTTATACCGCATAGCAGAAATGCTCGAAGGAAGAAAAGAACAATTTATAGCAGAACTTGTTATCCAGGGTGAAACCGCTGAATCTGCTAAAGAGGAAGTTGAAGCTTCTATTGATCGTTTGGTTTATTATGCAGGTTGGAGCGACAAATATCAGCAGTTTTTCAGTAGTGTTAACCCGGTAGTAAGTTCTCATTTCAACTTTTCAGTTCTTGAACCTGCAGGTGTTGTCTCAATTATAGCACCTGAAAATAAAAGTTTATTAAGTCTAATAACTTTAATTGCACCGGCAATTGTCGGAGGAAATACAGTAGTTTTATTAGCATCTGAAAGTAAACCTTTATCGGCTGTTTCTTTGGCAGAAGTATTAAATTCTTCTGATGTTCCGGGTGGAGTTGTAAATATTCTTTCAGGTAAAAAATCTGAATTGTACAGTCATATGGCATGTCATATGGATGTAAACTCAATTATATATTGCGGTGAAGACGAAAAGATAATTAAATCAATTAGTGAACTGGCAAGCGGTAACATTAAAAGAACGGTTTTTCACAGAAAGGATGACTGGTTAAACGAGATTTATGAATCTCCGTATATAATTGAAAAAACTCAGGAAGTAAAAACTACATGGCATCCGACCGGGATATAAATATTATATTAGTTCAAAAATTATGAATTAATTGTAAAGGAATTGTTTTATTGTCCGACGAAGTCGAGACCTCGTTAAAGATGGGCTTTATTGTTATATTGTTAAACGAATAGCAATAAAACAATATAATAATAACAGATTTGCCAGTTTAGATTCTTAACCAATAATATTTAATAAAAAATATCTCAAATATTTTAAATTATATTATCTTAAAAAATGAACTCTATCAAGGGGCTGTCCAAAAGGTAAGAAAGTGTCATTTCGAGGGAGTCCTCGACCGAGAAATCTTTTCAAAACGTAAGATTTCTCCCTTCGGTCGAAATGACAAACGTACTTTTTGGACAGCTCCCCTATTGTCAATCGAAACAAAATATTTGAAATGGTTTCGTTGATAAATAATAAAACAAGAATAACAAGAGATAGTTTTTGTTGACAATAATTCCTTCTCTTACCAAGAGAAGGGCTAAAGGATGAGTTCAAGTTGTAGAAAAAAATCAGATATCTTAGTTTAGGATTTTGTAAATGATATTAGATATAGTAATAAATAAAACTGATGATGGTTATACAGCTGAAATACCTTCTTTGAAGGGATGTGAAAGCTGGGCGCATGATGAAGACACTGCAATGGATAAAATTCTGGAGTTAGCTTCTTTTTATCTTAAGTCAGATGTAAAAAAATTCAAAGTTGACAGGGCCAGAAAAATTAAAAATAAAATAATTTACAAACTGGTTTTTAATAAATAGTTCGGCATGTAAAAATCGTTAAAAATAAATGAAGAGTACATTAGTACCCCAAACCGAGAGAAGAAAAAATAAAATTATTTCCGTTATTAATTTCCGTCAGCCTCTCTTTAAAGATTGTACTTGAAAACATTCACGATCCGCACAATGTAAGTGCAATATTCAGGACATGCGATGCCGTGGGAGTTCCGAAAGTTTCATTAGTGTATTACCAGGAAGCTTTTCCTAAGATCGGTAAAAAATCTTCAGCTTCTGCTTTTAAATGGGTTGAAAGAGAAAAGTTCAAAAGTATTGAAGAATGTTACAGCAGTTTGAAAGAGGATGGATTCGATATTTATTCTTCTTCAATTTCAGATGAATCAGTAAGTTTATACGAACTCGATCTTACAAAGAAATCTGCAATAATCTTAGGTAATGAACACAGAGGTGTTTCCGATTCTGCTGCAAACCTTGCCGATAAAAAATTCATTATACCGATGTTCGGTATGGTTCAAAGCCTGAATGTTTCAGTAGCTGCTGCGATAATCTTGTATGAAGCTTTAAGGCAAAGAATGGAAGCGGGTATGTATAATGTACCGGGGTATTCTAATGATGAATTGAAAGAAAAAATAAATCAATGGACTTTCAGGAAGTAAAACAAAAAATATTTCGGATTTCGGATTTTTGATTTTCGGATTTACAGGAGTTTAAATATGCTTCAATCTTTTAATCATATTGATAAGGTAAACGGGGAACTCGAATTACCCGGAGATAAATCGATCTCCCACAGGGCCGTAATGTTTTCTTCCCTGGCAGAAGGAAAATCAAAAATCTTTAATCTTTCAAATGGTGAGGATGTATTCTCAACCCGCAACTGCTTTAAGCAAATGGGAGTCAGTATCGAGAACAAGGGTAACTTTGTTGAGGTTATTGGGAAAGGCTTTAAAAAATTCAGTAAACCTTTAAATTCATTAAATGCGGGAAATTCGGGAACAACTGCCAGATTAATTTCAGGCATTTTAATTGCGCAAAATTTTGAATCCGAGTTATCAGGTGATGAATCTCTTTCGAAACGCCCGATGAAGCGAATAATAACTCCTCTAACTGCAATGAATGGAAAGATAAAAGCATCTGAAAATTTTACTTTACCTCTGCTCTTTTATCCTGCTGAAGAAATAATTGGAATAAATTATGAGCTGCCTGTTGCCAGCGCACAGGTAAAGAGTGCTGTTTTACTTGCCGGCCTTCATTCCGAACAGATAACTTCAGTGAGTGAAAATTTTCCTTCAAGAGATCATACTGAAAAAATGCTCGGTCTGACTACAAAAATAACTGAAAAAGGGAAAACAACTTTTGTCTCTAAAGATGATTATCCTGCTCCGAAAACTTATTTTGTCCCGTCCGATATTTCTACAGCTTCTTTTTTTATTATTCTTTCTCTTCTGTCTGAGAAATCATCTGTTATTATTAAAAATGTATCCTTAAATCCTACCAGGACAGGTATCCTGGAAGTACTGAAAAATATGGGTGCGGAGATCAAAACAGAGAGTATCAAAGAAATGAACGGTGAAATTTTCGGGGATCTTTCTATAAATAGCAGCGGTCTTAATAATATCAAAATTGATGAAAGGATAATACCTAATATTATTGATGAGATTCCTATTTTATCTGTAGCCTCAATATTTGCACAAGGGATATTTGAGATTAACAATGTTTCAGAGTTAAGAGCAAAAGAAACAGACAGGATTAATGCGATTTGTCATAATATGAAATTGCTTGGACTGGATGTTGAAGAAAGAGAAGACGGTTTTTCTATTTCTGGTAAGGTAAAAAATAATCCTGTTGTTTTTGAAAGTTTTGGTGATCATAGAATTGCGATGTCTTTTGGAATTCTGTCTTTATTGCTGAAAGACGGGGGGAAAGTAAACAATTTTGAATGCGCTTCTATATCCAACCCTGATTTTTTGGACCAATTATCAAAAATAACCGGGTAAGTCATTAAGGAGCAATTTCAAGGGCTGCTATAAAAGCATTTGAATCGATAAAATTGATTAAAAGAGTTTATTTTAAGTGAAAAAATTTTACAAGTTAAAAATTCTTATTATATGATATACAACTTTTCAAAAAGTAAATTATTAATGAAAAATATTCGCGGTACTATGAATAAACATCAATTAATGCCCTGAAAATAATTTTGAAGAAAATAAAAGAATGGATATATTCAAGAAAAATTTTTTGGCATTTTATTAGACATAATATCGCCGGTTAACGTTTTATACAATCTGAAAACCTTAATAATTTTTTATAAATCTAAATGAATACTGTAAAAGGGAATATAATTGTCGTTGAAGATGAGAATATCATTTCAATAGATCTTAAAAGAACATTAAATAAGCTGGGTTACAAAGTTAGCCTGGTTGTGAATTCAGGTGAAGAACTGCTGGAAAAGATAGATACTGTCGCTGTTGATCTAATTTTGATGGATATTTTGCTTGCCGGTGAAATGAGCGGTATAGATGCAGCTGCCATTATAAAAGAGAAATATAATATCCCGGTTGTTTATCTTACCGCATTAACAGATGAAGAGATACTTCAGAAAGCAATGGTAACCGAACCGTTCGGTTATCTGTTAAAACCTTTTGAAGAAAGAAGCCTCAATTCAACTCTGGAGATGGCATTCTATAAACATATTGTTGATACGAAAGTTAAGCAGAAAACCAGGGAACTCGAAGATGAGAAAATTAAAACTGATGAACTCCTTCATAATATTTTACCTGCTCAGATTGTTAATGAATGGAAATTGAAAGGTGAAATTAATCCTCGTAATTTTGATATGGTTTCAATTCTGTTTACTGATTTTTATAACTTTGCAAAGGAAACGGAAGAACTAAAACCTGAAGAAATCCTGTATGAACTGAATGAAATATTTTATGAGTTCGACGATATAATTACCAAGTATGAACTTGAAAAGTTGAAAACAATAGGGGATAGCTATATGATTGGAGGCGGTATCCCGAATGAACTGTCCGATCACGCCGTAAGGATTATAAATGCTGCAATCGAAATGAGAAATTATATAAATAAAAGAAATAAAAAATCAAAGCATAAATGGAAATTCAGGGCAGGCATTAACTCAGGTACGGTTGTTGCTGGGGTTGTTGGCAATAATAAATTTACATATGATGTCTGGGGTGATACTGTAAATATTGCCAGCAGGATGAGCAGCAGCTGTGAGCCAAATGAAATAAATATTTCCGGTCCGACTTTTAATTTAGTTAAAGATTATTTTGAATGTGAATACCGGGGGAAGTTCAATGCTAAGGGAAGAGGTGAAATAGACATGTATTTTGTGAAAAGCAAAAAACAGGATATCGCCATACCTATAACTGATCTGGGCTTTGAAGCAGCCAGCTAGTAATTGAAATCCAATTGAATACTAAAACGATTATCAAGATTTCCATCTATTTCAAGCAAAGCTGAACCTAAGGAATTCTCTTTCGGTTTATATGTCTCCGAATATTTACATGAAATGGTTGCTGAATTATATGGTTTTATTCTGACAACAAAATACCATCTTATGCCTTCGCCGAATAATGCCGAACTTATTAAAGTACCGGGCAGATCATTTTCATATTCATAAACAGCTGAGTTAAATGAATCAGTTCTGAAGAAAGCAATTCTAGTATAAAAATTAAAAGAAGAAAACAGATTAAAGTGTATATCCTGGAAAATTAAAAAACCTTCTTCTGTTGACCTATTTATAGTAATATTATTGTATTCAAATCTTCCTCTCATCCCGACTTGTTTGCTAATCTTATAATTTAGTTCTACACGTGATATTTTTTTAACCCTGCTTCCTATTTTGGTCAAACCGTTTTCGTCTAATGTAATCTCTTTATTTTCATATTTAAACCGGATTCCTGTTTCGAAGTTTTTAATAAACTTATTTTTATAATCCAGGAGGAATTCATGACCGGTGCTTGGTAAAGGCATCCTGTAAGATGCATAAGGAAATTTAAACTGATCAAAATAAAAATTAAAAAGCCCTGCAGGCGAATTCCATCTTATTCCATAGTAAATTCCAAATTCATTTTTGCTTGTTCCTGATTTTTCACCGAAAGAAAATCCATGTATGTTATTAAAATCTTTTGGATAATTTCTAACTGCAGCCAGGAAAATAAGTTCTTTACAAGCCTGAATTTCAATTCCGTTTATCGAGGCAACAGAAATACCGTCATAAACCATTTCTCCAAACAGATTTATGTTCTTTAATAATAGATCGAAGAAGAATGATGTATAATTAAAATTTTTCCCTTTTATATCATATATTGATCCGGGAATAAAAGAGTTTCCAAAAGAAGAATTATAAAAAAGAATACCTGAATTTATATAATTGCTGTGAAAGTCAATTGCAGAACCAAAAACTGTTTCCGATGTGGAACTCTTTTTTGCCAATTCATTCTCAGTCCTGTGCAGACCATCAATAGGAGCAGATAATATTCCCTGGGTAACGGAATCAACATTTGCATCAACCCTATTCCGTGAATAGAAAGCTGTAAAACAAAAGTTTTTCCAGCCTAAATTCAGAGCGGTACCTCTAAAAAAATTACTTTCTGAAGCGCTGGCATACCTGCTGATAGTTTTGGAATTTTTCTTTACAGGGAATACAGCATCAGCTCCCTTTGAAAAACCATACGGACTCCATAATGCTAAACCCTGACCCCATTTAATTAAATAATCACCGAGAATGATATTATTAATGAACCCGGTTTTTTTAATGGATAAAAAGTAAGATGAAAAATCAGTAATTGAACTTTCCCCCGGATCTTTATCTGTTAAAAATCCCAGTTCCAGGTTATTAAATCCTGCTGTAAACCTGTTGTACACTTTATATCCTGAACCTGCGAATTTCTTTTCAGCAAACCCTTTTCTAATCTGCAGATCATTCTGGATTTTACTCCTTAGTTTATAAGATGAATTAGAGAAAAAGGAATTCCCTTTAACCGTTGTTTTTTTATTAACGGTTAAGAAAGGATAGACTTTTTCAATTATATTTTTTGAGAGATCTTCTATTGAATATAATTCATAAACAGAAAAAAAATGTCCGAATTTCTCTCTGTGTTTTAATATCCTGTTTGCGGTTGTGATATCCATAAACGGTACTTTAACTAATTCTATCAAACCTGCTTCATTGAGGTTTACTGGGTTAGAAATAAATTCTTCAATAGTATCGTATAGGTCAGAATTATCGGATTCATCGGAGGGCTGCTGAAGTAAATCTGACATTACTTCATCTGTTTTAATATCAATCGAATCGTCTAAACTTTGACCTTTTGAAATACAAAAAAATATGACAATCAGTAAGGTTACTGCTTTTACCATAAAATTTATTTTCCTGAAAGATATTCTTTGATTCTTTTATAGCGGCTGCCTATATTCTTAAAGCTGATTAAAATTCCCGCCTGGTGGGTCAAACCTAAATCAGGATGATTTGCAACTGCGTAATCAAGATTAATGTAGGTATAGTGAATGCCTATTCCTGCAGTAAAAGCTGGAGGCTCGTTTGAGAATCCTGTCCGGATTGCCAAGTTATCAACAATATAATAGTCAATTCCGAATCTTAATGAAGCAGCATATCGTACATCTTTTTCCAAAGCGGCGTTAAGAGATAAGTCAGGGATAATATTATAACTTAATCCCGTATTAAAGACTGCAGGAATCTGATCATCTTCATCAACAAAAGATGCCCTGTTAATATTATAAACAAAAAACCCCCACCTGATATCCGGCGTAATGTATGTTAATCCGCCGAGATTAAAATAGAAAACGGATTTATTACCATAGTTTTTTATTGAAACAGAATGATAGTTGAAGGCAAATCCAACGAAGAAATTATCAGAAAATTTGCCAGAATATCCAAGAAGAATTTTATTTTCTTTATATAAATCGAATCCATAGGTCATTGCTCCGAATGAAATCGATCCGAATGAAAGCGGTTCATTATATGCAATAAATCCGTTTGCAAGCTCTTTTAAACCAAAGGGAGCAGGTGAATAGAACACACCTATTTCTCTCCAGTTCATCTGGGTTAAACCGGCCGGATTGTTAAAAATGGCGAAAACGTCGTTAGAGAGTGCGACCCCTGAATTTGCTATCGAAATCTGCTTTGCCCCTGCCATCATTTGAGCTTGCGAAACCGATTCATAAACTATTATCAGCAGTAACGCAAATAAAAGTCTCAAATCGACAGTAATTATTTTATTTATTGTTTGATTATATTGAAATTCATATATTAAATCAACTAAAAACTGAAAATTTTAAAAAAAAATGAAAACACTCCTTTTTATTTTAATATCATTTACCACATTAATATTCCCTCAAGAGCTCAATTGTACGGTCACTTTAAGTACAGGCAATATATCCATTTCAGCCAGGGATAAGCTCCAGGATTTTGCACAAAAGGTTCAGGATTATATGAATAAAACTCAATTTACAAATGATCCTGCATACCAGAACGGTGCAAAGATTGACTGCTCAATGAATATCTTCGTCTTAAGCGCAGCAAATGATATTAATTATACTGCACAAGTAGTTGTAACAAGTTTGAGACCTATTTATAAATCACAGGATAATTCACTCGTTTTAAGTATTAACGATAATACATGGTCTTTCAGTTATGATCCCGGCCAGGCTTTTTACCGGAATCAGTCTGTCTTTGATCCTATAACAGGTTTCCTGGATTATTATGCTTATATCATTATCGGCTTTGATTTGGATACCTGGAATAAGCTGGGAGGCACTCCGTATTTTTCAAAAGCATCTGATATTGCAAGTCTGGGTGCCGTAAGCGCTTTCTCAAGCGGCTGGAATAAAAACAGTAATTCATACAGCAGGAGGGGGCTGGTTGACGATTTGTTAAATGATAAATTCAGACCATTTAGAGAATCTATTTATGATTATTATTATGGAATTGATATTTATTCGATGAACAAAGCTGAGGGACAAAAACATATAGTTAAATTAGTTGGCGTTTTGCAGGATCTTAGAGCTAAAATGGATTTGAATACCGTACTTATAAAAGTATTTTTTGACGCAAAAGCCGGTGAGATTGTTGATAAATTAAAAACTTACCCGGATAAAGAAAAAATTTTTACGGCACTTAAAAAGATAGATCCTGCTCATGCAGGTAAATACGACGAACAATTAGCTAACTAGAATTTTTAAATTTCGATGTCATAGATTCTGTATTTTTTATAAGGGGTTGCATTAAGTGCCTCAAGACCCCGTTTCATCATATCATTATCCTCCAGGATCCAGCTTGCTTCACCAAAGTATATTCCCAGATTTTTTGCCCTGGTTACAATTTCCCAATAAAAAGCCGCATCCAATCCTTTCTTCTGATATTCAGGTATAATACCAAGCGTAATGATCCTGCATTTTTTAATCTTCTTTTTCTGTGTCAGAAGTTTAATAAAACCAAAGGGGAAGAGTTTTCCATTCATTGACTTAAAAATTTCATTATAATCCGGTAATACTAAGGCAAATCCGACAAGATCGTTTTTAATTTCACCAAAAAGAACAAGTGAAGGTTCTGCAAGAGGTTTAAGATCTTTTGCCATTGCATCTAATTCTTCATCTGTCATGGGAATAAATCCCCAGTTCGGTTCCCATGCCTTATTATAAACAAACTTTACCTTTTCAACTTCATTATTGAAATCCTTCATATTTAATTGCGAAATTTTTAATCCGTATCGCGTTCCGGCGATTTCGGCAACTCTGCGGACCTTTTCCGAAGACATTGTTTTTTCAGTTTCCAGTATATAGGCATATAAGTCTTTAACTTTTTTAAATCCATAATTTTCACATAAATCCAAATAATATTTAGGATTATAAGTCATCAGTATCATCGGTGAAGAATCAAATCCTTCAAGCAGCATCCCCCATTCATCATTACTGGATGGATTTGCAGGCCCTCTCATCTTATTAAGCCCCTTTGATTTTAACCATTCCTTAGCTTTATCAAAAAGAGCATTTGCTACTTCTTTATCATTTATCGATTCGAAGAAGCCGAAAAAGCCTACTTTCTCATTATGATGTTTATTATGGAGATCATTTTTAATAGCTGCTATTCTTCCTACTAATTCACCATCTTTTTCGGCAAGAAAGTATTCTGCTTCCGCATGCTGAAAGAAGGGATTTTTTTCCTTATTAAGGATTTTTTTCCTATCCATTAATAATGGAGGAACCCAGTTGGAATCATCTTTATAAATTTTCCACTGCAATTTTATAAAGTCCATTAGGTCTTTTTTATTTTCTACTTTTTTTATTGTAATATTGCCCATCTTATAGTTCCTTCGGTAATAAAAAAAGCATACCTAATTAAAAGTATGCTTAAAAATAGATTAAATAAACAATTTATATCAATCCCAGTTTTTTCCCTGTATCTGTAAAAATATCCAGAATCTTATCCAGCTGTTCGTCTTCATGCGTAGCCATATAACTTGTTCTCATCATTTGTCTTCCAGGGGGAACACCAGGTGAAATAAAAACGTTTACAAAAACTCCTGCATCAAAGAGCATTTTCCACATTTTAAATGCAATATTATCGTCGCCGACAATAACCGGTACTATTGCAGTTCTTCCTTCCAAAACAGTAAAGCCGGCTTCTTTTAAACCGGTTCTCATTTTATTAGCATTTTTAACTAATTTATCTACTCTTTCAGGTTCTGCCTCAAGAATATCGAGTGCTGCCAGTGTAGCTGCGACAGATGCCGGTGTAGGTGAAGCACTGAATATTAATGCAAGCGAATTATGTTTAATATAATTTATTATTCTTTCCTCACCGGCTACAAATCCGCCTAAGGAAGCAAAAGTTTTGCTGAACGTTCCCATAGTCATATCAATTTCATTTTCTAAATTGAATTCGCTGGCAGTACCTCTTCCGCCTTTCCCGATAACACCTACTGCATGGGCATCATCTATTAAAATTCTTGCACCGTAAGTTTTAGCAATTTTATTGAGCTTTTCCAGGTTGACAATTTCTCCGCCGGTACTGAAGACACCGTCACTCACAATTAATTTACCTCCGTTATCGGGAAGCTTGCTTACTACTCTTTCAAGATCATCCATATCATTGTGCTTATACCTGACAAATTCAGCAGTAGCGCCTTTAGCCATTAAATTGCCGGCGATTAAACATGCATGGTTATCTTTATCTGAAATTACATAATCACCGCGCTGCACCAGGGTCGGAATGATACCTTGTCCCGTTTGATAACCTGTACTGAATAGCAGCACTGCTTCTCTTTTAAAAAATTTTGCTAACCTTGCCTCCAGTTCAATATGAAGATCTAAAGTCCCTGTTAAATAACGCGAACCGGAACATCCGGTTCCATATTTCTCAACAGCTTTGATTGCAGCTTCCTTTACTTTTGGATGTGCAGTCAAACCCAGATAATTATTTGAACCCGCCATTATAACTTTTCTGCCTTCGATCTGGACAACAGGCCCTTCATTCTCTTCAATGGCTCTAAAGTAAGGATATAAACCTGATTTTTTTACATCATCAGCTCGTGTAAAATCATATGCTTTTTTGAATAAATCCAAAAATTCCTCCTAATGTTTGAATAAAGAAATTTTTAATCTTTAATAATAAGTAATTTATTTCTAAATTTCCCGACAAAACTTAAAATTTAATAATCTCAAAATCAAATTATTATGAATAACCCAATTGCAGTAGTTACAGGAGCAAATGGTTTCGTGGGAAGTCATTTGGTCGATTTACTTCTTAAAAAAAAATATAGAGTCAGATGTCTGGTTCGAAAAACCAGCAATATGAGATGGCTTGAAGGAAAAGATATTGAAATAATAGATACAGGATTATTTGATAAGGACGGCTTGAGAAAAGCATTTAATGATGCAGCATATATTTTTCATGTGGCAGGAGTTGTGAAATCTAAAAAACCGGAAGGTTATTTTAAGGGGAATGTTGATACTACCAGGAATTTGCTGGAAACAGCGTTAGAATTTAAAGACACAATAAAGCGCTTTCTAATTGTCAGCAGCCAGACGGCAGCCGGTCCTTCAATTAATGGCAATCATGTTAATGAAATGACCGAATGCCATCCGATTACTACCTACGGAAAAAGTAAGCTGGCAGAAGAGAAACTGGCACAATCATTTATGGATAGGCTCCCGGTTACAATATGCCGTGCTCCCGCAGTTTACGGTGAAAGAGATACGGAAATATTGATCTTTTTCAAAACTTTCAGCAAAGGATTAATGACGACAATCGGATTTAATATTAAGAAAATAAGTTTAATCCATGTTCTTGATCTGGTAAACGGGTTTTATCTGGCCGCCATTAATGATAAATCAAAAAATCAAATATATTTCATAAGCTCTGAAAAATATTATACTTGGGAGGAAATAGGTGAAGTAACTTCTAGTGCTATTGGTAAAAATCCTGTTAAAGTAAAAGTACCGCATTCAGTTGTTTTTTCTATCGCAGCAGCAGCCCAATTCTTTGCTTTATTCAATCCGGGTCCGGCAACCTTAAATATTGAAAAAGCTAAAGACATTACTCAAACATACTGGACATGCGACACTACTAAAGCAGTAAATGACCTGGGATATCACCAGCAAATTTCAATTGAAGATGGTATTAAAAGAACAGTAGAATGGTATAAAAAAAACAAATGGATTTAATGAAAGTCAAAAGTAAAAAGTCAAAATTCAAAAATACTTTAAAATTTAATTCAATATTTTGACTTTTGACCTTTGAATTTTGACTTAATTATTTTGAGCCCCTTCATCGATCCATGTTTTAATACCATCAATCTGATTTATTGTTAAAGCAGAATATCCAACAGGCGGCATAGGCGGAATACCGGCAATTCTCTCGATACTCCATACAAGAGTACTGGTTTTTGAATCACCGCTAACCACAATATTTGGATCAGTTGCTCCGACCCATGAAGTTAAATTTACTCCACCGGCTCTAGTTGCATCATCATGGCAGCCGGAGTTTGCACATTTTGTTAAGAATAGGGGGGCTATATATTCTCCATAACTTACATTGGATGAAGGTATTTGCTTATCATCAATGCCTGCAGTGGTATCTTTACATCCTGTATATGAGATAACAGCAATAAATATTATAAAAAGAGATATATTTATTTTCATTTTCCAAAGTAGTTTAAGTTTTACATTATAAATTACAAAATCCGATTATTTAAAATAGTGTAAATATAAATATTGATAAAAATAAAGATCTTACATATTTTTGCGGTAGAAAAAATGTAAGGGGCTATAGCTCAGCTGGGAGAGCGCTTGAATGGCATTCAAGAGGTCAGGAGTTCGATCCTCCTTAGCTCCACAAAAAAGCTTCAAAATTAACCATTTTGAAGCTTTTTTTATTGTTTCAAAATGAGGAACATTCCAAACTAATCAGAATTAATCCGAATTTGGGCACATTTTGGGCGCACTTTTTTTACTAATTATGCTCGAGATGATTTATCGTTTCGAATAATAGAACATCTTTTTATTATTACTCGAAATAGTTCAGCGGAATTATTAAAAAAGGAAATAGTTGAATAGACTTAATTAAATTAAAAAAGTCTTGCTTATTACTATGAATAAGCAAGGCTTCACTAATTAGCCTCGCTTACCCAACAGAATTCCTAAAATTAAGCAAAGTTTTCTTACCCGATGCTTACGAAAAAAGTAGCATGATTTTGCTTTTAGACGAAAAAATTATCCAAAGGATCCTTCGGATTTGTGAAGGGATGACAGCTTTTGAATGAGCTAAGCGTATAGGCTGTCAGACCGATCAATTGATTTTTGATATGACTTGGGGGAAAGAGTTAGGCAAGCATTTAAGCCGGAGTCTTACAAGTTTTTTTTTATAGGAATGAAAATATTTAGGATTATTAATCCCAACACTCAGAAATTTTATAGTTATTTTTATCCATTTTTAATATTATTGATTTTTTTACTTTTTGTTAGGAAATAATAAATTGGTAGAAGCAGTAATATTAAAATTGCTGTTTGAATAATAAATGGTCTCAATGTATCACTCACAGAGTGGGAAAATGAATCTATTCTAAAAAAATTAATTACGCACAAAATTACGAATAATAGAAAGAGTAAAAATTTTCCAACATTTTTCAATTTTGTTTTCATGATTACTTTCTCAATACTCACTTTTTCCAAATATAGTTATAATATTTTAACATTTTGTGCTTTAGAAAACTATTAAATAAAAATTAAGCAAGGTTTTTTTACCTGGTGATTAGGATAATCATTTAAAGATTTACTAACTAGATTAAAAATTAGTTGTGAAGGGCTGACAGCATGGGGAAGTATTAAGCGTATCGGCTGTCAGACCGAACAATTGATTTTTGATAAGACTGAAAATGTTATGTTTTATTAGGATGAAGGTAGAGGAAAGTCTTACTTATTTTTGACCGGAACAGATTAACGGAACTGCAAAAATAAGGAAGTCTTTTATAATGTGACTAGTGTATTACTTTTTTTGTTTTACTGAAAAAAAGAAAAAAATATTTGCGTGAGGATTGGGGGGTGTGGACAGGCAAGCAATTATTTTTTGAGAGGATGATGATAAAAAGGTGATATCTCGTAATTCTATAAAGATATCACCTTTTATAATTCCTTTTACTTCAGCAAAACAAATTTCTTTGTTGATGAAAAACTTCCTGCTTGCATTCTATAAAATTAAACGCCGCTTGGAAGATTAATTGCATTAAAATTGACAGAATAGCTGCCGGATGATTCTCTTTCATTTACTAAGCTTCCAACTTCTTTGCCTATTAGATCGTAAACTTTAATTATAACAAACGATTCTTTTGGTATTGAATATCCAGCCTCTGCCATCAATCTGAATTCCTACTGCGCCCGGCAATCCGGAGGCGTAAGTAGTTAACAACTGACCCCGAAAATAACCTTGTGTTATTACAGCATGCAACCTTTCGTGTACCACCTCCATTTGTACCAAATTCAGGAGCTGTATTAAAACTCGATAATGGGAATGTTGATACATTAGTTAACGGCTCAGCCATCTTTGTACTGCTGCCTTTAGTAAAAGACAATAAATCCCATAAAACAAAACCGGGAAAAATGCACCCATCATACTAAAAATAAATTGCTGAAATATCATATAAGCTAATGTGAATGGTATTACAACAAAAATAAAAAATGACAAAATCCATTTTTTCTTCTTTTCTATAAAAAGTATATAAAGAAAGTACGGTGAAAAAACGATTGCTGAAATTGTAATTGCTATTAATAAAGAACTGCGGTAAGGTTCAAGTATACCACTCTCAAATATTTGAGAGTTCATGCTTATTAAGCCTAAAAAAAAAGTAATAACTAAAACCGGGGTTAATATTATGCAATATACGCTGAAGATGTTATGAAATTGCTCTACTGCGTAGATATTTGAAATATTTTTGATATGTTCTATCATAATAAATAGTTATTTCATATTCATTAATCGTAAAAAGATAATTAGTTTTAAAATAAATTTACCTAAATCCTTTTAAAATTTATATCTAAGTTGAGATTTATAAACGATACCAAAATTTCTATTTTCTCAATATGATTCAAACCGTTCAGACTCTACATAACCTATAGGACGATAAGATTGAATTAATGATTTATTAAGAGTTTTATTTTGTTCAATAAGAGCATTAGTCTGAATTTTCAATTGACTATTTTGGTTAATAAATTCAAATAATTGAATAATAATGATAATAAAACCAAAAAAAGTTATAATAACTTAAAGAAATGGAACTAAATCTTTATCCCTTTTTAAATAATCACAGAACTGATGAAATTTATTTCTTTTATCTAGTTTATTTTCTATCCCCATGGTCTCTTAAAAGTTGAATTCAATTTAAAAAAAAATTATCTGGGAAAGGCCATGCAGTAGTAGATAAAAAACCTAATTCTCCCTCTCCATCCTCCTAATTTTATCCTCCATCTTTTTTTTACAACCACCAAATCAATTCCAAAAATTTTTATTGCCTTTCTCACTTAATCAATTTAGATTAGATCTGATTGTATTTAGAGGTCTGGGGAAAAATGGGGCACTTTCTCTTCATTCCTGTTTATCCCTGCGTGAATTTTATAAGTAAAAATTAAAATAAGACTTGAATCATATTTTATGTTTATGGGAGTGATGTGGCGGAGCTGTAGGTAACTGTTTGTTTAATCTTTAATATGATTAATAGCAGCCGGTGCGGAAAAACCGCACGCCGGCATCTGTATGCGGGATGCCTGGTGACATGCATCCTACCACGACTGTTGCAAATAAAAAAGGGGTTATTTATGATTATATATTATAAAAATATTATTTTGATTTTTATCCTTTTAATTATTGGTTGTGAAAAAACAAATATTAATTCTGTTGAAAGTCCTTCTTTCCCTAAAGTTGAATTCCAGGTAACTGGTGGTTATGCAGGCATTCAACAACAAACAATAATTTCTGAAAATGGAGAAGTTGTATTTTTATATTATTATAAAACACATGAATATATCATTTCGAAAATATTATCGAAATCGCAACTTGATAGCTTATATATTATTCTTGATGAGATTTTTGATTTGGATGATGAATATAGACCGGAGCAATCGATAATGGATAACTATACTTATAAGATAAATTATCAATCACTTTCGGGGAATAAAAAAAGTATTATTGCTGAAAGCGGAATAGAAATACCTGAAGAATTGAAAATTATAATCCGGAAACTTTCTGAAATCAATGTCTTTATTCAAATGAATCCGGATTATGGTACTTTAACATCAATTTGGGATATCGAAGATGTAATCAAAAAATGGAAATTTTCGAATATTAAACTGGAGAAAAAAGTTTATTATTACAATGAAATGAACGAATCCGATTCGATTCTTTCATATTTTGAAGAGATAAAGAATAATGTTGGTTACAATGTATTGTTCTTATCTCAGGATTCACTCTATAGTATTTATGATGGCGGAACCGATTATGGATATTTCAATGTATATGAAGTGTTTCAAGCTAAATTATGGAATAATTATTTCCAAGATGATATATCGATAACACGAGATACAGGCATAGTTAAAACAACAAACGAATGGCAGCAAATGGATATATTATTTAACAATACATATGCATATGTCATTGATAAAATTGATGATAATGGCAGAGCCGTACAACTACAATTAATCCCGGGAAAACCATATCATAATTACAGGCAGCAAAAAAATATTTTAAACCTAAAGCCCTTCGGCAATCTCAGGATAAGCTTATTATACACTCGGCTTTTTTGAGATTTTTAAGTTAATTGATCCAACCTTTGCTAAAATTTCCACCTTCACTGAAGTTTCAGTGGACATGTCGGTTGGTAAATTGGGCTGCAGCTTAATTGCAGATCGTTATAAGCTATACGAATATTTTAGGTTATGATAAAATATTTTTAGTTTAGTAAAATAAAAATGATTGTAAAATCATTGTAAATTGGTAGCAATTTGTAATGTAAAATATTAAAGACATAAATAAGAAAATTATGAATATTAGTGAAATAAAACTTCGAAAGACAGTGGTTGATGATTTGGAGTTCTTCTTTAAATTTCAACTTGATAAAGAAGCAAATAATTTGGCTGCTTTCACATCGAAAGATCCAACAGACAAATCTGCATACTTAACCAAATACACAAAATTATTGAGTGATCCAACTGTAAATAATCAGACAATTATATTTGACAATATTATTGTAGGAAGTATTGCCAAGTTTGAAATTGATGGCGAAGCCGAAGTTACATATTGGATAGATAAAAATTTTTGGGGGAAAGGAATAGCAACCAAAGCACTTGAATATTTGCTAACTATTGAAAATACCAGGCCGATTTGGGGAAGAGTTGCTTTTGACAATTATGGGTCACAAAAAGTTTTAGAGAAATGTGGCTTTTTAAAAATCGGTAAGGACAAAGGTTTTGCAAACGCAAGGCAAACAGAAATAGAAGAATTTATTTACAAGTTGGATTAGAAATAATATTTTTAGAAAATGAAAAAATATTGAGGAAAGAAAATAAATTCAAATAGCTTATAACCGGCAACTCAACGCCGACTGCAAGTCTTTGTGCGGCGAATTTAAGTTTTTAGAATTTGTGCCCCTAATAAGTTTGTTGTCCGATGAAGTTCATTAATTAGTCTAACTTGCCTTTGGTGCGTGTGAAAAACAAATTACGCACCTACTGCTTAAACATCGGCACTTGTAAATAACTTGGCTTTCCTATTTTGGGCGGCGGGTTAGTTACAACGTCGTTAGGTGCTAATCTAAATGTGCTTTTTATATTAAAAAAGGATGAAATAATATGAAATCTAAAATTTATATTCTGTTTTTTATATTTAGTGCGATGGCATTGATTATCGGTATATATCAATTCACAAAGGGCGAAACCTGGGAACCATACAAAGTATAATATACTTCTTTATGTTTTTAATCGGAGGTGTTATTAATCTTAATAAGGATAAGGAATAATATTATGGATAAAAGAAAATATTTCAATTTGTTTTAAATATTATCGGTATTTCTTCTTCCGGTTTACTCCTTTTTTTATCAAAAGTTAAATGATAATCCCAAAGATCCATTTATAAAATTCGTTTCTCTATTCCATTCAAGGCGACAGCGATATCGTATTCGGAGTTCTGCAAAATTTTGATTTAATTTTCCAGTTTCGGATAACTTATTCATATATTGAAAAAGTTTTTATGAAAAAATTGTTTTTAACTATTCTTGTAGTTTTTGTAATCTGCATAAATTTTATAAATGCTCAAACATTTCAGGATGATACATATTATAAGAGATTATATTATACATGCAAGGTATGGGGATTCCTAAAATATTTTCATTCGGAAGTAGCGAAAGTCACAAAGAACTGGGACCTTGTACTTTTTCAAACACTGGACAATGTAAAGAACGATGCTTCTAATTCGGACTTTAATAAAACACTGGGAAGTATAATTAATAGTGCGGGAAAGATGGCGCAGCCTGCAACTCAATTACCTGATGTTCCTGACAGCCTAAAATATAATTTGAATTTAAACTGGCTGAGTGATCCTGTATTTTCAAATGAAATAAGGGCGAGATTAGATACGGTTAGAGATTGGTTCAGACCGCAGAATAATTTTTATGTACAAAGCAACAGTTTAGGCCTCACGTTTAACACGGATAAAGCATATTACAGTAATACAAATGCTTTTGCATCTGAAAATTATCGTTTATTAACTTTGTTCAGGTACTGGAATATAATCAACTATTTTTTCCCTGATAAATATTTAATGGATAAAAACTGGGATTCAACACTTGTCGAATTTATTCCCAAAATAGATAATGCTTCTGACAGCTTATCATTTTTTCTAACATTCTTAGAACTTTCAACAAGATTGAATGACTCTCATGCAATTACTAACAGCGAAGTATGGTGCAGCTTATTCGGATGCTATTATTTACCGTTGACATTAAAGTATGTTGAAAAAGAAACGGTTGTTGCCAGAGTACTGGAAAAAAATTTAGAAATAAAACCCGGCGACATTATAAAATCTATTAACAATCTCGATATACAAACAATTAGAGACAGCCTGAGAAGATACACACCCGGCTCTAACGATGCTGCGATTAACAGGAATATAAATGATTATTTTCTTGTCAGAGGGCAAAAAGGTCAGGTTAACATGACGATTGAAAACGAATCGGGACAAAAAGACATTGTATTGCAATGTAACATGACTTATACAGAATATATAAATCTATATACTAAACATTCTCCGGTATGGAAGAAGATATTCAAGGGATCAAAAGTTTACGGATATGTTGATATGGAAAGACTTGAGATTTCGGGAGTTGATTCCATGTTTAATAATTTATGGAATACGGATGCGATTATTTTCGATATACGAAATTATCCAAACGGAACTTTATGGTATCTTTTAAATTATCTTTTTAGAGATGATATTCATATCGCTGATTTTACAATTCCGGATGTAAAGTATCCCGGAACTTTGTATTGGTCTTATTCTAATATAGGCTCCGTTAATCCTTCAGAATTATATCGTAAAAACATTTTCATTCTAATGGATGAAAATACTCAAAGCCAGGCCGAATATACAGTAATGGGGCTGGAACAATATCCAAAAGCGATTAAGATTGGAAGCCAAACAGCCGGAGCAGATGGAAATTGGTGCCTTATCTATTTACCCGGAGGCATTACGACTCATTTTACCGGGATGGGAACTTTTTATCCGGATCATAGGCAAACTCAGAGAATTGGTATTATCCCCGATATATTTGTTTATCCGACTATTGAAGGCATAAGAGAAGGTAAGGATGAAGTACTTGAAGCTGCATTAAATTATTCTCCGGATGGGGTTCAAAATAATTCATTAAATAAGAATCTTAAATTTTCCTTGTATCAAAATTATCCAAATCCTTTTAATCCAATAACTGTTATTGAGTTTACCGTAGCTAAAAGACAATTAGTTTCAATAAAAGTCTATGATCTCTTGGGCAGAGAAATAGCAACATTAGTTAATGAAGAAAAACCTGGTGGAAATTATAAAGTTGAATTTGATGGAAGCAAGTTTACAAGTGGAATTTATTTTTACAGAATGCAAGCCGGGACTTTTTTTGAAACGAAGAAGTTAATATTGTTGAAATAACTATGCCTGCCATTTTATTTATGACGAATTAATCCTCCCTCCCCATCTTCCTAATCTTCTCTTTCATCTCTATTTTCAGCACTTCTACTTCTTTTAAAATCTCATCCTGAGTTATCGATCCTTTTCTTTCAGAATCTTTATTAAATCCTGTACTTCGAGCATAGCGGATAAAACCAATTCCTTAATTGATACCATAGGTTCATCTTTCGACATAATACCTCTCAAGTTTGATTTTTCTTACTTTAATTCAGGGTTTTTCGTCTCAAGGTTTTTTTATTATAAAATTTTTTATTGAAAATTATAACTTATAATAATAATTTAATACCATATTAATTGCGGGTATAGGAAAAATGGGGCAATATTTTCATTCCTGTTTATTCCTGTGTGGATTCTATAAGTAAAAATTAGATTGAGAGGTGCAGCATGTTTTGTGTTTATGGGAGTTATGTGGCGGAACTGTGTATAATGGTTTGCTTAATCTTCAGAATTACTGATAAAAATTAGTTTCTTTTTTAGCTTTAGTTTAAAAGTAGATCGTTAGATGCTAAATACAAATCTACTTTAAAAGGATTGAAATGAAAAAATTGTTGATGTTAACCTTTATTTTGGGGATAAAGCTCGCAAGTGTTCAAGCTCAAAATGAAGCTGAATTAAATTGTTTTACAATTTTAGTTGGGAAAGATGCTTCAACCGATGGATCGGTATTTATTGCACACAACGAGGATGATCTTAACGATCATAATTTTTTTGATTTGCATAAAATTCCCCGGTTAAAGTATAAAGCCGCCAAGAAATATATATTTTTGTACAATAGAGACTCAATTGATGTACCGAGTGAAACCAACGGATATTTTTGGATTACTGGTTCTCAATATGTAGAAGAGCAATATTTAAATGAATGGGGAGTGGCGATAACCTCAAACAGTAGCCGGTCGAAAGTGATAAACGGAAACGGCAGAATTGATCATAATCTCAGAAGAGTTGTTATCGAAAGAGCACGTACAGCAAGAGAAGCTGTCAAAATATCCGGCTCATTGATTGATAATTACGGATATGCAAGTTCCGGCAGAGTTTATTTAATAGCTGATCCAAATGAAGTATGGGTTTTAGAAGTAGCAAACGGTAAACATTGGATCGCAAAACGTGTTCCGGATGATGAAGTTGCTATTATTCCTAACTATTATGTCATCGATAATTTCATTAAATCGGACACTTTGAATTATCTTTCTTCACCAGATATTATAGATTATGCAGTAACTAATGGCTGGTATAATCCGCAGATTGACAAATCATTTAACTTTAGGAAAGTATATTGCCATCCGGACAGATTTAACGCTATTTGGAACATTGCCCGTAAATGGGTTATCATTAATCAATTTTCTGAAAAGCAATATAAATTCAATGAAGATTTCCCATTTTCTATTAAGCCGAAGCAAAAAATCAGTATTCAATTACTTATGGATGCTTTACAGAATCATTATGAAAATACCGAATATGAAAATGATTCCTCAATTAAAAATAATTCGCCACACAAACGAAATGGTTTTAGCGTTAAAGATACTATGAACATATGTAATTTATATAACGACTATGCCTGCATCACTAAGTTGAGGAGCTGGCTGCCAGGTGATATTGGTAATATAAGCTGGATTGCACCAAGGTATCCGTGTATTCAGCCTTTCATACCTTGGTATTATGGTATTAAAAAAATATCTTCTAGTTATGAAAAAGAAGCATATACGGAAGCGCTGGAAAACTATAACAATAAGAACAGAAATTATATATCAATATACCCCGATCATGCATGCTGGATTTTTGATGACTTTGCAAACTATGCCGACAGTCGTTACAGTAAAGAAATAAAAGCATTGAGGGAATGGAAGAACGAATTTCAGATAAATGTTTTTAAAACCCTCAATAAAGAGGAAGAAGAAATAATTAGCACTTATGAATCAGACCGTGAAAAATCTGTGCAAATGTTAACCGATTTAACAAATTGTTTAGCGGAAAAAGTTTTAGCTGAAACAAAAGATAAATTGTATAAGATGAAAACCTTAAGGAGATAAAAAATACTTTTAAAAACCGCAGATAATATATGTTTCCAAAGGTCAGTTTCAGTCGATTGCAATATTTTCAGGTTGTCATTGGTTAGTTGGGGCAGTTGGGAAATGCATTCTATTTACATCGGTAATCGTATCCGGATTTACTAAATGCGAATGAACATATAATTAAAAGTGAAAAATAAATGAATACTCGTAGTAAAACCGTAAAATTCTGGGATAGGATTGCAAAGTATTTTGATTGGATAGAAAGAAAAGATGAACCGATTAATATGAAAATTATTCAAAAAACAAGAACAAGACTTAATTCTAGTGATACTGTTTTAGATTATGGGTGCGGAAGCGGAACAGCAGCTATTGAAATTGCGGGCAGTGTAAAAAAAATCAATGGTATCGATATCTCATCCAAAATGATCGAATTAGCAAAAGAAAAAAGTGAAGAACATAAAGTTAAGAATATTAATTTCGAACAAATTACAATATTTGATGAAAAACTAAAAACAGAATCATTTGATATAATCTTATGTTTCTACCTGCTCCATTTAGTGGAAGATTCGCGAAAGGTTATGCAAAGGATTAACGGACCAGGATGGAAAGGGAATAATTAAAAGGACTAGGCTCGTTCGGAAATTATTTACGAATCCAACGTTTTTTTTAGCGATCGTAGTTATTGCAAAACCTGATCAGAAGTAATAATCCCTTTTCTTTAAAGAATTATGAGCACCTCTTGAATTGCAAACGTATCAGAAACAACCAACTCTTCAAAAGTACACATCTCCCGGTTGGAATCTAATTCTTTGAGACCGGGGTGGTTAAATTGACAGGTCTTAGTTTTCCGTTGAGTTGGTTAAGTTTCTTTAAGTTAATAGCTAATGAGCAGGCTGAATGAAGCGATGTGAACTGATTTGATATACACTTTTGTTTCCCTCCACAGCTAAAATAAAAAGGCAGCTCACAAAGCTGCCAAATCAAATTAAGTTTCTAATAACTAATGATGGTGATGGTGTTGATGGTGCGATACTGTTTCGGGTACCGGTTGATCACCGCTTATTATATCAAAGTGCGCCATCATACCTGCCGCATGATGTTCTAAAATATGGCAATGATACATCCAGGTCCCCGGGCGGTTATCGGGCATCCAAGCTATTTTTATTTTACTTCTCGGTGGCAGATTATAAGTATCTTTCCAGGATAAGTATTCAGGCGCTTTTCCGTTTTCTTCAATTACCTGAAAGAAGAAACCATGTAAATGAAAGGGATGATCCATTAAACTTGTATTAGCAATTTCCCAAACCTGCAGCTCACCAACACGAACAGGTTTATCATTTATATGTTTATCATTATTTATTAGAAAATTTACACCATCTTTTAAACTGGGTCCGACGGAAAATTTTATTTTTCTTGTAACTTCTGCATGCTGCGGAGCTAAAGGAATTATTTCTCTAAGTTTCGCAGGGATGGATGCCTTAGAAGGTTTGAATTTACCTACTTTAACTGTGCCGAATGTCTGGAGTTTTGGTTTGATAGATACCATCCTGTTATACGGAAGTGATTCGAAAAGAAAAGTATCGCCTTCATTAAAAGGACCAGAAAGAATATCATACCTTTCACCGGGTGTAATCAGAACTTCAGTTGCTGACATTGGACTTTCAAGCAAACCTCCATCAGTGCCAATAATATTAAATGATTTCCCCTGGAGATGTAGAAGAAAGTATCTGGCACTTGATGAATTTATGATACGCCAGCGTTCAATCTGTCCACCTGACATATTTATTTCTGAATTCTCTTTACCGTTAATCAGGAGAGTTTCACCTTCCCGGCCATCATGCCGTTCTAACCAGCGGGCAAAAAACCAGCCGGGTTTTTCAAATTCATTATCGGCAGTAAGTTTCATGTCATCAATCATAATTACTTTTTCATCATCGGTAATTGGTTCGGTATCATCGTAAACAATTAAAGCACCATACATGCCTCTTTCCATTTGGACGGTTTCATTGGAATGTGAATGATACCAAAACGTTCCGGCATCGGGTACAATAAAACGATACTCAAATTCCTTCCCGGGTTCTATTGGCTTTTGAACTGCATCTGTACCATCCATTGGAGCCGGAAGCCGAATTCCATGCCAGTGAATGGTGGTTGGTTCGTTAAGATTGTTTTTAAATTTCACAACAATTGTATCCCCCTTATTTGCTTTGATAACCGGACCGGGAAGCTGTTTGTTAAAGCCCCATGCATCAACAGCCTTTCCAGGTGCAATTTCCCATGGAAACTCACTTGCTTCCAGGTGAACTTCTACTAACTTACCATTGCTTTTCATACCGGCCTCCATTTAGAAATTTACAGTTAATGATTTATTTGATATAAGTATCAATAAGAATTATGAGAACTGATCAACTGGCCTAAAGAAAAAATATTCTATTTCAGGAATGAAAATGGAAAAATAATAAAAACCTTTTACGCTTTAATAATATTGATAAAAGCCCAAAAAAAGTTCTTAATTTAAATAGGTAAGAGAACAAATTGTTCGAGAACTTTCCGAAAATAAATTGAAAAATATTAATTAGCAAGAAAAAAATTAAAAAGAATGGGGAAATAAAATGGAATATTGAAGTGGATTGCTTAAACCGGAAAATATTTATCAAAATTAGAAAATCACCGGAAGTTATATGGTATTAAAGTTTCCTTTACAGGAATTGTATTTCCAGCTGCAGGTGCCGGTTTGAAGTTTATCTATAAATTTAAGTTAATACTAAAAAAGAACATGTACCAATTTTGTACAATTCGTACCAGAAAATATTTTGAATTTTGAAAGTTTTAATAAGGATTTTGTTTTTAATAAAGAATTCATATGATGGCACCAGTATTGTAATCTGGTTAATGATTTATGTAAGATTTAATTAGTGAGGTTATTATGTCAATACCAGAAGAAAAATTAAATAAAGAGATATCGGTCAGTATTTATGCTAACAAAGTCTATGAGGATCCTTTTTATCGTATTCCTTTGGCTAAAGCTGCGGTTAATTATTCGGTTTTTTCAAGTAAATGGGATATTGAAGAAGTAAACGAGGATAATATCCTGAAAATAATTCACAGAGACAGCAGCGATAGCATTTCCCTTTCTTTTAATACGCTCAAGGATAAGATAGAATTTGTAAAAAATATTTATGCTTCCCAGCATGTTAATCAAATTGGGAAAGGCATCGATTTAGAGAAACTGGCAAACAGGAATTTAAAGCCTAAAACGGATTCTAATTTAAATACGGTAGTTAAAAAAGTAATCAACAATTTCAAATCTTCAGAATCGAACAATTAGGTCCTTATATTTTTTTCGTACTTTCTCTCCGGTTTTAAACTTATCTTCAATATTTATTTTGAAGTATTTAGTGAGAAATGAAAAACATTTCCTGTAGGAACCGTTGATTAAAATTAATTTGAAAATTACCAAATTATACTAAATTATACTCAATAAAATTTGCAAAGAATACTGATGCAGAACGAAGAGAAAACAAAACGATTTATAAACGAACTTAGAAGTCTGATGAATAAATATGAAATCCGAATTTTCGCTGAAGGTAAGAAATTGTATTTTGAAAATGAAGATATGGATATAAAGGTGGTTATAATGAAGAATTTAACGATGAGATATTTGAATTTTAAGTTTATAAAAAATAATAAAGTATCAAAATATAAACTGCCGGCAGGATTAGAATTAATGTACTGATTAAGTTCGTTGGATTGGAAGATTTTCCTTTCATTCGATTCTTTAAAGTAACAAGTGACAATACAAACGCAGCAATTATACTTACTGTAGCTATAATAAATGCAATCAGACCGCGATTACGACACCGCAAGCTATTTTGCAGAATTGAGACACATAAAGCCCAACAATTTATTCTTTAAGAAATAAATAATTCGTAAATATTCTCGATTATATAAAAGAGCTTTTTTTTTACAATCAGATAAAGTTGAGAAATATTATGCCATATATGTATAAAATTATTAAAGAGTTAAAATTAAATTATGTTAAAGCAACAGGTACGGTAGTCGGTAAAGAAATTGTTGATACATCCAGGAAAATGTTTAAGGATCCGGAATGGAATTATGTCAGAAAACAAATTAGCGATTTCAGGGAAGTAAAAGAGTTAGTAATTGAATTTCAGGAGTTTGAAACAATAGTCGGTGTTGAGAAGGAACAGCAGGTAAAGCAAGAAAAAATCCATAATGGGGAAACAGGTAAATTAGCAATAGTTGCAGACAAAGAATTATATGATATCATATTTAAGTTGTATGAGTTTAAAACGGCAGAGGGTTTTCACGAGACTAAATTGTTTAATACTCTGGATGAGGCACTGGTATGGCTGTATGGAACATCACTAAATAGTAACAAGCAGTCTGATATGGAAAAAGCTTTAATGGAGCTGCTAGGATAAAGAGTTAAGCTGCCGTTAGGGGAACGGCAGCTAATATAGTTTATACAGCAGCTTTTATTTGATAAGACATAACCCACTCAATTAAATCTTCTTACTGCGATGAAAATAACCGAATGACAAATCTTCAAGTCATAATTTTTATTTTTCAGCAGTTTATGATCCAATTCAGATTTCTCTTTCTGGCGGGTGGTACCAAATATCTTTTCGATTTTATGATAGGCAGCATCTTAATTCTTAAGCGTTTCTACTCAAGCCTGCGGTTTAATTCTCTGTCATTATGCAGGTAAGAAAATTTATATCAATCTCATTGAGTAGAATCTCGACTTTGAGAAATTTTTAAAGTAGATTTTCCGTTTAAGTATCTTGCGAAAATACTATTTTAAATTAAAATCAGGATCACAAGAAATGTTAAAAAGAGTGTCAGTATTTGTAGATGTACAAAACATCTATTATACAGTTAAAGAAATATATAATTGTCACTTCAATTATAACAAATTTATTCTTGATGTATCTGATAAAAGAGAACTAATAAAAGCCATAGCTTACGCAATAGATAAAGGAGATGCAAAACAGATTAAATTTCAAAAGATATTGGAAAATATAGGTTTTGAGATAAAGCTTAAACCATATATTCAACGAAGCGATGGCTCAAGTAAAGGTGACTGGGATATAGGGATAACAATTGACATTCTTGATTATGTAAAACAATCTGATATAGTAGTTCTGGCGTCTGGTGACGGTGATTTTGGCTTGCTTGTCGATAAGATAAAAAAAGACTATAATGTTACTGTTGAAGTTTACGGAGTTCAGGAACTCACTGCGAATTCCTTGATTGAGCAGGCAACCAAGTTTGTTCCAATAAAAGGAGAATTATTACTAACACAATAAATATTTTGATAAAAAACTAAAATTCAATCAAATTGTAATGAGTAAAAAATTATAAAAGATGATATTCAGTTTTTAAAACCCTCTCCATCCTCTTAATCTTCTCCTCCGGTTCTTTTTGCAGCATACCAACTTATTCCAACGTATCATCCGAACTAATCAGCCCTTTTCTTCAAAGATTCCCGAATACGTCTTGTGTGGAGAGTATCCCGGAAACCTTCCATCTTTTGACAAGATGGGAACACAAAGCGGCTAACGGCAGCATGGAAAAAAAATAGAACTATTTATCACCTGAAATAGAAAATATATTTTTAAACGAACCGGGTTTGGCTTCGGCGCAAAGAGAAACAAGTTTGGAAATTGCCACCCGGTATTTCTTATCTGCGCGCGAAGACTGCATTTGCTCTGCATTTATCCATGGACCAAAAGAATAGTAGATACTTGGATTTTCAAGACTCTGAATTAAAGTAACCATAGAATACGGATTAAGCTTTATAAAAGCAGGCGCAAAATCCCTTTCCCAAATATGGAGAAACTCTTCTTCATTATTATCTTTTATTTTCCATAACGCAAATGTATAGAAGTTATCTTTCATATAATGCCTTTAAGTATTAAAGATCAATATACTAATAAAGTAAATTGGAAATTATATTATAAATGGCAGTAATAACACAGTTTTATTGTTGATGGAGAATTAGAATGAATCGAAATATTATAGTTCATATATTGAAACTAAAAAACTAATTCTGTTGAAATAAGGATATAAATAATTCTTTCTCTAATTAAAAAGCAATAGAGAACCTCCTGAACGAGTAATTAAAAAATAAAGGATATATTTTTTATAAATTTTTCTGAGCATTTTAGGCCACACTTGAATCTTTAAAAAGTTTAGTCCTTAAATTTAATTCCTGTCATAACTTCGCTTAATTGCCATAGATGTTCAGCCGAATCGGGATCAATTGCCCAAGGAAGTACACCTGTTAACATTTGACCCGTTCCTTCCAAATGGAAATTTGAAATAACAGCAGCTATGTTGCAATCCATACAATATACTCCACCCTTGCCATCCAGCTCATAACTTGTAGCGCACCAGATACTTGTTGCCGCTCCCTGTTCAATTGACTTATATTCACCGCCTATTGCCTGCTCAATATCCGATAGATAACGTGATAAATCAGTCAAGATTCTGCCGGGATGAACCGAAAAGGAACGGATATTATTACTGAAGCCCCGTCTGTCGAGGGCAACTGCAAACAGAGCATTTGCAGTTTTCGATTGACCATAAGCCTTCCATTTGTCATAATCATGTCGAATGAAGTTAGGATCATCAAAATTAACAGATCCAAAACGAATCCCGGTTGAAGATACTGAGACGACTCTTGCTCCATTTGCTTTTTTCAAAGCCGGCCAGAGTTGAACCGTTAATTGGAAATGACCCAAATGGTTAGTGGCGAATTGAGATTCAAAGCCCCGCGAATCACGTACAAGAGGAGGAGCCATGATCCCGGCATTATTGATCAGGATATTCAATTGCCTTCCCGAATCTAAAAATCGTTGAGCAAAAGCATCAACTGAATTGGGATTTATAAGATCCATTTCCTCAACTTCTACACCTGGCAACTTACCGGTCAACTCTCGGGCCTTTTCTAACGTTCGGGCAGGCACTATTACAACAGCTCCGGCTTCCGCTAAAACTCGAGTTGTTTCAAGACCCAAACCGGAATATCCGCCGGTTACAACCGCGACCTTTCCTGTTAGGCTAATACCTCGAAGAACTTCTCTTGCTGTAGTTTGAGATCCGTACTTCGATTTGATAGGTATTTGAGGCGTAATCTCGTATAAATCAGCATTCATAATAATATTCTAATTATCAAGATAGAATGGCAAGCAGCAAATGATTTTGATTCAAAGTTCAAAAAGTGTAAAAGGTATAAAATACTTGTTTTAGAAAAGAAACATGATAAAATTGCCCTGAAAATGCAAAGAACCTGATGAGCTAATTAAGCAATTTGTGAGTTAAACAACAATTCTAGGTTCTGTAGTTTGAAAAATCAGAACAGATATATAGAATATAAGGGCAAATCTTATAATCCTCTGCCAGCGTTACCAATATTCCTATTTAATATTTAATTGAAATTCCCTTTTAATAAAAAATTGTTTTCTGCTTTAAGAAAAAAACCGAAAAGTTTACTGTTATAAGAAAAATATTTATTAAGTTAGAAAATAAAGAAAAGATGCTTTGGGCACCTTTTCGGCAGGTTATGTGCTAAGAATTGATAAATAAAGGATAAATAATGAATTTACAAATTAATGATGCCGTGTTTAATCAATTTCCAAAAATTGAAACAAAGAATTTAATCTTAGAAAGTTTTGTAATTCAAGATGCAGAAGATTTATTCAAAATTCGGTCAGATGATAGAGTTACATAATATTTAGATAGAGATAATCATAGAACTATTGAGGAATCTCAAATGATGATACAAGGGATAATCCAGTCATTCAAAGATAAAGCTGGGATAAATTGGATTATTCGTGAAAAAGGATCATTTGAAGTAGCTGGTTATGTAGGTTATTGGAGCCTAATAAGAGAAAATGTCCGGGCCGAAATCGGATATGCATTAAAACTCGAATTTTTGGGAAAAGGTTATATGTCAGATGCATTATTATATGTACTGGAATTTGGCTTTAATAAATTCAAGTTATATAGTATCATGGGGAATGTTAATCCGCAAAAATTGAATCTTATTCCGGTTTTCTTCTGATATTTTATCTATCTTTGGATGAAAGTAATAATACTATTTATACCAGGTTAACATAGGCAGCTAGTGTTCTTTAACTAAAATAACTATACACAGCAGTCATGGTCCAAACCTTGACTGGGATTTAATTTTTTATTTGGACTGGTCCATGAAACGTCGAATGTATAGAAGTGTTAGTGACATAACACTAGGCTCCTAAATCAAACGGATTAATCCGGATATAATACTTTAGAGGTATTGATTTTATAAATTTAATATTATAGAATAAGCAGAGAAAAAATAATATAATAAATCTGGGTAGCTATCTACATGAATTTTAAATTAAAGAACAACGCAGACCTTAAGAGTCTTATTTACGTATTTACCACTTCATTATTATTGATTATACAATGGCTTTGGATTGGTATAAACCCCTTCATCTATACATGGTATTTATTTATGTCTGTTGCAGTGTCTGTAATGACGCATAACCATAATCACCTTCCAATGTGGCAATCTAAATGGCTGAATATACTTACAGGTTGGTGGTTAACAGTGTTTTACGGTTTCCCGGTATTTGCATGGATACCTACGCACAATAAAAATCATCACCGTTTTAATAATCGCGAAGGGGATGATTCTATAACCTACAGGATTAGCGAAAAAAATAACTTTTTTACCCTCATTTCATACCCGACAATAAGCGGTTATTATCAGCAAAGAGCAATCTTCAGCTACCTGAAGGAGTTGAAAGCAAAGAACAAAGAGAAGTACCGGGTGAGTATATCGCAATATGCAGTACTCGTATTATGGTTAGCTGTAGCTTTATTATTAGATTGGCATAAAGCATTACTTTTTGTTATTATACCCCAGCAGGTATCTCTCTTCAGTGTTTTGGTTTTCAATTACGTTCAGCACGTCCATGCCAATGAGGAATCAGAATGGAATCATTCCAGGAATTTTACGGGTTTTCTCAATTTTCTTCTTTTTAATAACGGTTATCATACAATACACCATCACAAAGCCGGACTGCATTGGAGTAAAGTTCCGGAAGCTCATAAAGAAATTGAACATAATATTGATCCAGTTCTTTTAGAGAGAAGCTTTTGGTGGTTTATAATAAGGAGTTATTTCCTTTCTATTTTCGTTCCCAAATTCAGAACTAACTCAATGAGACTGGAAAGGTTAAGAGAAGAGGAGAGAGCCTTCACGAGTACAAAAACGAACTCAAACGAATCTCCGGCTGCGTCTTCATTCATAAATTAAAAATAATTATTGGAAGTTTAAATTTTTAAGTTATGCCTTAAAAGTCAAATTAATCATCAGGGTAGATGGCGGCCATATTGCATAATTTTACTTTTCCCAGGCATCGAAACAATAAGAAGTGTAATAAATCGGAAATTAAATAATTTTATTATCTTAATATTTCTTCAAGCAATTTAAAACGAGGAAAGTAATAGTATGAGAGCTATTGTTTATTTAATTGGCTTTTCATTAATATTATTTTATAACTCTATTCTTGCACATGCAGATCAAACAAATATAAATGCTCAAAAAAATAGAGTAATTATATTATCGGATATTGGCGCCGACCCGGACGATTCTGAATCAATGATCCGTTTATTATTATACTCCAATGAAATTGATATAGAAGGATTAATTGCCACAACATCCTGCTGGCAGAAAACAACAATCCATCCCGAATACATTAAAAGTATAATTCAAGCTTATGGCAAAGTGGAGCCAAATCTTAATAAAAATGAAGCCGGTTTTCCCGGTGCTGAATCACTATTAAAGATAGTAAAGAATGGTATCGCAGAATATGGAATGCAGGGAGTCGGCGAGGGAAAAGATTCGCCTGGTTCTAAATGGATTATTAAAGTTCTTGAAGAAAAAGATGAACGTCCTTTATGGGTATGCGCCTGGGGAGGGGAGAATATTCTTGCTCAAGCATTATATGAAATTAAAAAAACAAAAGCCGTAACGGAAGTAAAACAGTTAATTGCAAAGCTCAGGATTTATACAATATCCGACCAGGACGACAGCGGTGTATGGATTAGGAAAAATTTTCCTGATTTGTTTTATATTGTCAGCCCCGGTGATGATTACGGCAGTGCAACCTGGAGTGCAATTAATAGTTATATAAACGGCATAGATAATAAAACGATTAGCAATAAATGGCTGGCAGAAAATATACAGCAAGGGCACGGTCCTCTGGGTGCCGTATATCCTGATGTAGCCTATGGGATGGAAGGTGATACGCCTTCATGGCTGGGACTAATACCTAACGGATTGAATTTTCCGGAGCATCCTGATTGGGGAGGCTGGGGCGGACGTTATGAACTTTATAAGCCTGATTTTGATTCCATTAAAAAAGGAAGTTCAAGTGTACCGATAGTGCCTGAAACCAGACCGATTTGGACGAATGCCATCGACAAATATACTCCGTATGTTTTTAATGAATATGGACGCGCAGTTCGGCCGGACACTATTACATTTACCAGTAATAAGGCAACTTTGTGGCGTTGGCGGGATGACTTTCAAAATGATTTTGCTGCCCGGATGCGTTGGTGCAATGAATCATATAAAGAAGCTAATCACCCGCCGATTGTCAAATTATTAGTCCCTGAACATGTTACTGTTAATTCAGGGGAGGGTTTTGGTCTGGATGCTACAGCAGCCGATCCCGATGGTGATAATCTTAGCTACCTGTGGTTTAATTATCCGGAAGCAGGTTCATATAAAGAACTCATAAAAATTAATTCAGCTGAGAACGTGCATAACGCTTATGTGATAGCACCTAAGGTTGAAAAAAAAGAAACTGTTCAATTTATTTTAAGAGTTTCGGATAAAGGGACTCCTTCATTATCAAGGTATGAAAGAGTATTCGTAACTATAATGCCAAAATAGTAAGTATAAAGTTTAATTTCAGTTATTCTCAGGAACTCTATTATGGCCTGATGATGATAAATTTAAGGTCTGCCTGCTTTCTTTTTTTGATCGGTCGGCTTTTTTGCAAGAATCCTTATTGCGTATTTTCGATTATATTTACAGACTGTGCAAAGTCATCTAAAATTTGCGACTTTTCTGTTTTGCTCGCCAGGATGTAACATTTCTTGATCTCAATCAGATGCACCTTCTTTGCTGAATTACTCATAGATAACCGTTAATATTCTTGGTTACCTTTATTATGACCTTACGACCTTTTTACAAATTTCTTTCGGTTACTTTATTTATGAACCGATGCGTATCTGCTTATTTCCTGTGGATGCATGATTATAGTTTTCTGATTGTTTAAGATCTATATAAGCGCTGAGATAAATCAATTATTATATGACAAGCGGGATCCCCGAATATTTCGATATGCCCAGGAAAAGCGGTATGAACTGGAACCCCTATTTTTATTTTACAATTGATACTGCAATTCAAGCATCTTTAAGAAAGAAAACACTGGAATACAAACCTGGAGCTCAATGGTGTATAGCAATATTAATTATATGCTTCTGACAAAAATAATTGAAAAGATATCAGGAGAAGCATTTTCTGAATTTGCTAAAGAGCATTTATTCGAACCGCTGGGGATGAAACATACTATAGTGAATGATGATATAACAGAAATTATAAAAAAAAGAGCTGTGGGATAATTCACCGCATTATGGCGGAAGCGGAGTTTATTCTACAATTAATGATCTCTATTTATGGGAAAAAAACATGTATACCCGGAAGTTCGGAGGTGAAGCATTTTACAATTTGATGCATAAGAGAAGGAAATTTGAGCATCCAAAAGATAATGATGCTTTCGGTTTAGTATACGGAGATTACAAGGGATCTGAAACTATCTGGTATTCGGGAAGTGATCTACTAGGATTCAGTACTTATTGCATCCGTTTTCCAAACCAAAAATTTACTATAGTTTGCCTGTCAAATCTAGATGATGGAAAAGCCGAAAGTTATGCAATGAAAATTATAGACATATTAGTTAATGATAATGTAATGAGATTAAGATAAAATATTTTATGTGTATAATTAAAAATTCATCTTATCCGGATTTTTTTATAAGTCTACGAAACTCTTTCAATAACTTGAAATTTGCCTGTTTGATCAATTGCAAACTTAATACTTGGTGTACTGCCATTAATAACAAGCACATAATTTTTCGTTTCTAAAAGAGTTTTATGATTAATCATTAAGCATCATCATTTCTCCCATAATATTTGTGCAGCTTCAAGCGGAACGGCAGCACCTTTATAATATGGTATTATCCTGGCAGTATACTCTGTTGCCGGACGTGAAGATGGTACTTTTGCTCTAAAGGTGTAATCACCTGATGAAGCCGGAGATTTACTTATGAGTTTCATCTCCTGAATTATCGGACTGTCATCGTTTGCACCATCCGCATAAAGTTCTATCTTGATAGAACCTGGTTCAAAGCTGCTCAGATGAACATCAACTTCAAATATATGTTGATTTCCTTTTGTTTCAATTCTAATATCGCCGAAATGTATTTTGTCCCAATCTTTATTGAGAGAATGCTTCCAATTAACCAGTTTTTTTCCAGTAGTACCATTGTCGGATGTACGTAATCTATAGGATGCAGCAGCAGGAAGGTAATGCCTTTCAGTATATTCTCTCACAGTCCGGTTGGCAGAAAAGCGGGGTGTCAGCAATGCCATGCTTTCCCGTACTCGTTTAATCCATTTCACAGGGATTCCGTTCTCATCCCGGTCATAAAACTCAGGTATCAATTCATTTTCAAGAAGATTGTAAAGAGCATTTGCTTCTTGATCATCCCAAACCGGGTCGTCATTGTGTTCCTGCCCGTCTCCCAAAGCCCAGCCGACTTCGGGTGAATAAGCCTCGGCCCACCAGCCGTCCAGTTCGGATAAATTAAGTCCACCGTTTACAAGAACTTTCATACCACTTGTTCCGCTTGCTTCCCAGGGCCGTCTCGGTGTATTTATCCAAACATCTACTCCTTTAACAAGCTGTTGTGTTAATAGCATATCATAGTCACTAAGGAATACGACTTTCCGGCGTACCTCGTTTTGCCTGATAAAATGTATCCAATCCTGAATCAATCTCTGTCCTGAAATATCTTGCGGATGTGCTTTACCTGCTATAATAAGCTGGATAGGATGCTGAGTGCCGCATAAAATTTGCTTAAGCCGCTGTGGATCATGCAGGAGCAGATTCGGTCTTTTATATGTTGCGAAACGGCGTGCAAATCCAAGGGTAAGGATGTTTGGATCAAAAATATTCTTTGCATCTTCAACCTCCTTCAAAGATGCTCCTGATTCGGTAAGTTGACGAGCTAATCGCCCACGACTATATTCCACCAGTGATTTCACAGTAGCGTTCCGAAAATGCCAGATTCTTTCATCGGATACGAGCCGTATGTTTTCAGTAAGTTTTTCTGTAGTTCCGAGCCAACGCTCCTTTCCGCCAGCCTCAGTCCAAAGCTTGTCTGCTTCTGCAGAATCCCACGTAGGCGTATGAACGCCGTTGGTCACGTGTCCAACAGGGATTTCATTTACCGGCCATCGCGGAAAAAGAGGTTCAAACAGGCGGCGGCTGACTTTGCCATGTAACCGGCTTACGGCATTGACAGCACCGCTTCCCCGGAAAGCCAAATAGGCCATGTTGAAACTTTCAGATGGGTCGTTTGGATTACTGCGGCCCAGGCCCAGCAAATCGTTAAATGCAAATCCTAATTTGTTCTCTGCATAACCACAAAGATATTTGCTGACAAGAACAGGTGAGTATAAATCGAAACCGGCGGCAACAGCGGTATGGGTTGTAAATAGGTTTCCAACCCGTGTTACGGCAAGTGCAGTTTCAAAAGTTTCTCCGGTCTCTTCAATATAATCTCTTGCTCGTTCTAAAACAGCGAAAGCGGCATGCCCCTCATTCAAGTGGCAGACTTCCGGCTTGATGTCGAGAGCTCTCAGTAATCTCCATCCTCCAATTCCAAGAATTATCTCTTGTTTAATCCTAAGATCCGGTCCGCCGCCATACAGCTCGCTGGTTATTCCACGATGTGCAGGAAAGTTCGCCGCATCATTAGAGTCCAGCAAATAAAGCTTTACTCTTCCAACCTGAACCTGCCAAGCGCGCAGCCATACCGAATACCCGGGAAAAGTAATTTCAAGACGCAGCCAATCTCCGTTAGATTTTCGCAGGGGTGTAATCGGCAATTGTCCCGGATCGTTATATGGATATAAAGCTTGCTGTGAACCATCCTTGTCGATAATCTGTCGAAAATATCCCTGCTGGTAAAGCAAACCTACACCAATTACCGGCACACCCAGATCGCTGGCGGCTTTAAGCTGATCACCGGCAACATTACCCAGTCCTCCTGAATATATGGGCAATGCCTCACTTAGCATAAATTCCATACTAAAATAGGCAATGCAGGTTAATGGAGACTGCGGATAATTTTGCTGAAACCATGCAGGCACTTTGGATTTACGCCTCTTTATATCCAGAAGCTCATTTACTTCTTTTCGGAAACCCGTATCTGTCAAAAAGGTTTTAAGCTTTTCAGGTGCAACTGTTTGCAAAACAACCCAGGGGTTTTGTGTCATCTCCCACAATTCGGGATCTAACTGCCGCCAGAGTTTATCTCCATAGTGATTCCACGACCAGCGCATATCCAGGGCGAGCTCGACCAGAGAATCGAATCCATCTATTTCTACAGGCCATAAATTATAAAATTTATTTGTGTTCTTTTCCTTCTTCATCAGCAATTTTTTGTGTTAAATAATAGGATTTCAGTATTCTATTCTTCCTCAATCGCACTAGTTACGATTTTTTGTGCTTCTTCCAGTATAACATGCAAATGATCCAAGCTGCGGAAACTTTCTGCATAAATCTTATAGATGTTTTCAGTACCAGATGGGCGGGCAGCGAACCATCCGCTTTTTGTAATTACTTTTAACCCATCTATGGAAGCATCATTAGCCGGTGCTTTCGTAATGATTTTCTCAATTTTTTCATCAGCAAGTTCATTATGTTTGATCTGCTTTGAAGTGATTATTGCCAGGCGGTTCTTTTGATCTGAAGTGGCAGGTGCATCAATGCGTTTATAATAAGTTTCCCCGAATTCACAAGTAAGCTCATCATAAATCTCACCCGGATCTTTACCGGATTTTGCTGTCATTTCCGCTGCCAGTAATGCCGGGATAAATCCGTCTTTATCTGTAGTCCAAACGCTTCCGTTCAGCCGTAAAAAAGAAGCACCGGCACTTTCTTCACCGCCGAAACCAAGTGAACCGTTGTGCAAACCATTTACAAACCATTTAAAACCAACCGGCACTTCGTAGAGCTCACGGTCAAGTTTATTTGCCGCAAAGTCGATCATGGAACTACTCACCAGCGTCTTACCGATTGCAGATCCCTTGTGCCACATCGGACGGTTTTGAAAAAGATACAGAATTGCTGCTGATAAATAATGATTTGGCGGAAGCAATCCGGTACTTCTGGTTACGATGCCGTGCCGGTCGTGGTCAGTGTCGCAAGCAAAGGCAATATCAAAGCTGTCTTTTAAATCAATCAATCTCTGCATTGCATACGGTGAGGAGGGATCCATTCTAATTTGACCATCCCAATCAACCGTCATGAAACGAAAAGCCGGATCTACTTCTTTGTTAGTGATGGAAAGATTTAATCCATATTGCTCAGCAATAGGTTCCCAATAGTGAACTCCGGCGCCGCCTAATGGATCAACTCCCAGGCTTATTTTTGAATCTCTAATAATATTCATATCTATTATGTTACCGAGATCGTTTACATATGCATCGATATAATTGTGCCGGTGTATAGTTTCCGCATGAATTGCCTTTTCAAATTGCATCCTTTTAACGTTTAAAAGATCATTTTCCAAAAATTCATTAGCTTTTGTTTCTATCCAATTCGTTATGTTTTTATCTGCCGGTCCGCCGTGAGGAGGATTATACTTGAAGCCTCCGTCGCGGGGCGGATTATGTGAAGGTGTAATTACTATACCGTCCGCGAGTCCTTCTTTACGGCCGCGGTTGTAGGTAATAATCGCATGGGAGATTACCGGAGTTGGTGTATACTCGTCTTCATCTGAAATCATAACTTCAATTCCATTTGCTGCGAAAACCTCAAGAGCTGTTGCAAAAGCCGGATATGAAAGGGCATGAGTATCTATACCGAGAAAAAGCGGACCATCTATTTTCTGATAATTACGATAGATGCAAATAGCCTGACTGATTGCAAGAATATGCCTTTCATTGAATGCATTATCGAAAGCTGAACCGCGGTGTCCTGAAGTCCCGAATTTTACCCGCTGAGTGTTCACTGCCGGATCCGGTATTCTGGTATAATAAGCACTAATAAGTTTTGGTACATCAACAAGAATTTCCGGATCGGCTTTTTTACCTGCATGAATATTTATTTCCATCATTCTCCCTAAAAATTCATTGAAAATGTGCTCTAAGCATCCATGCCATTTTCTCATGAGTCTTTAACAAACCTGTTATAAAGTCACTGGTTCCTGCATCATGAAATTCATTATCAATTTGAATAATATTTTCCCGGAGATGGATGATTATTACTTCATGATCAGCTAATAATTCTTCGATAAATCCATTAGCATTATTTTTACCATTTATTTCTTCAGTAAAGTGAGTCAATTCTAAAAATAGCTTAAGAGTCGCAGGAGCATAATGTCCCAGCGTACGGATACGTTCCGCTACCCCGTCTATTATTGCTGCTGATTGTTCATACTGCTCTTCAAAGAATTTATGCATCGGATAGAAATTATCTCCCTCGAGATTCCAGTGTGCATTAAGAGTTTTGGTATATAGTATAAATTCATCCGCTAAAACCTTTGATAGTAACAGTGCAGTCTCATGCAGATGTTCCGGTTTAATTCCGATTCTTGCTTCCATAAATCCACCATATGTTTGTTAAATTAAACTGTTACATGCTCAATTAATTTTGCCATTCTTACACCTTCTCTAACCAGTTGATTTGTATAGCCCCATTCATTATCGTACCAGCTCATAATTTTTACCAGGTCGCCGTCAACCACATGAGTCATTGTTAAATCAACTATAGATGCGTGCGAATCTTTTATGATATCAGATGAAACGATCTCTTCATCACTTGCGTAAACAATACCTTTGTAGCGGTCTGTTCCCGCTTCTTCCTTAAATATTTTATTTATTTCTTCTACAGAAGTTTTCCTATCAGTAATAAATACAAGGTCGGAAATAGATCCCACCGGAACCGGCCCTCTGATAGCAACTCCGTCGAATTTATCTTTATATTGAGGAAGAGCCCTGGTTGTTGCTTTTGCTGCCCCTGTAGTAGTCGGAACAAAATTGGCAGCGGCCGCTCTGCCCCTCCGGAAATTCTTATTGGGACTATCTACAATTGACTGGGATGCGGTGTATGCATGGACTGTAGTCATTATCGCCTTTTTTATGCCAATTCTTCTCCCTAGAATTTCAACCACCGGTGTAACGCAATTTGTTGTACAGCTTGCACATGAAATAAATTCCAGGTTCTCCTCGTTCTCAGGCTGGTTTACTCCATAAACAACAGTAACTACATCTTCACTTTTGGAAGCGGCAGAAAGTATCACGTGCCTTGCACCAGCTTTAATGTGCTTCATCATATCTTCTTTTTTTGTAAAGAAACCAGTGCATTCAAAAACGATGTCAACATCAAGCTCCTTCCAGGGAAGCTTTTCAGGATCTTTTTCCTTTAGAACTTTTATGGTCTTGCCTTCAATTATAAAGCTATCATCAGTACGTAATATTTCTTTTTCATACCTTCCATATACTGTATCATGCTTTAACAAATAGACTAAATTATCGGCGGGAACAAGATCATTTACTGCAACCAAATCGAGATCATTGTTTTCAATTATAATCTTGAAAGCTGCACGGCCTATTCTACCCAAACCATTGATTGCTACTTTTGCCATATTATATCTCCTTTCAAAAATTTTAATTTTATTCTGAAGCAATTTTTATTACTACAGAACTTCTTTTTTTATATTTATCATTTAGCTATCGGCATCAGGGGCGCCGTTCTGCTGCGCAAATTGTATGCCTTTGTAATATACCGTCGATTGCCGCCGCTCTACCCACTGGGCGCGCCAGTCAGGAGCGTCGAAGGGATCGGCGAAATATTGAGACTCATGCGACACCTTTCCATCCCGGAACTCCATGATACTCACGGTGTAGGCGCGCTTGCCTTTGTAGGTAATCACATACTCAGAAACCCAGAGATTCCCTTCTCCCGTGATCCGCCGGATCTCAAACCCTGATGGTTTACCAGGGTGATGGCTGCGAAGTGCCAGCAGGTTGAGCCGGCCGTGGATAATCTCACCCGACTGCGGATATTCGCACACAGCATCATCGTGATAGATCTCGTGCTCGGCAGCTTGATCACCCGCAGCGGATGCCGCCCAATGTTGATCAATTGCCGTCCGAATCTTCTGCTCCATCATAAGCCTCCCATTGAGTCCGTAAAAGTTATGAATAATAAAATGTGTTAGAGAAAACTATAACCCAGATACATTATATTTTTTTGAACATAACAAAGAATAATCGAACTAAAAAATATAAATATCTTCGTTACATTTTAATCCGGATTTTATTCCATAGTATTGCTGATCACTTCAAATCAAACTGATAACATTCTGTCAACATAAAAATTCGTCTGGATTTTTCTTCAAATCGATTTAAAATTTATATTTGAAATACTTTTAATCATGTTATTATATTCAATAGGCTTTCTAATTAAGCATAAAGGATTTAAATAATAAGATGTAATTAAACTGCTGTAATCATCAGAAGCAGTGATAAAAATATAATGAATCCTCAATATTTCCTCTAAGCGTGCAATTGCTTCAACACCATCCAGCTGTCCATCAAGAATTATATCGGATATTATAAGGGAAGGATGAAAAGACAATACAGATTCCATTAAGGCCTCACCTGATGTAATCACCGGATATACATGAATTCCAAGTGAAGAAAGATAAATTTTTATTTTTGAGGCGGTAAACAAGTCAGCCTCAGCTATTAAAGATGTTTTTCTATTAAACATTTTATGCACCAGGTTTTATTTTAAATAAAGTCATTTTAAAAGATGAATCTAGAATAACGCAATTAATTATTTGTAATTATTTTTAATTTGACATCATCGGATGTTCTTTAACTCACAAATTTTATAAATAACTCATTTCCTTCTTTTTTGCATTTTTAAAATAATTTATTTTTATTCATCGGATTTACGAAGCCAAATTGTGTACCATTCCATTTTGTTTGATTTCAATCAATCCTTATAGTTCTCATTTATATTGATATCGGTATTTCGTTGTTTATCGATTGAATCGTCGAAATAAAAAATATCACCGATCCACTTATATAAGCGCATCCGGAAAACTGAAGTTAACCCTCTAATTAATTTTATGATCATTGATGAGGTAATTATGCATGCGTTGGATAAAAATCTTGTTAAAGAATTTGATCTGCCTGAAGAAGTTAAAAAAATTATTGATACAATTCCGGGATTTGTCTGGAGTGCCAGACCAGACAGTTCTATAGTATATCTTAACCAGAGGGGACTTGAATTTACGGGAATGTCCCTTGATGAATTAAGCAACCGGGATTGGAGAGAGTCCGGTATACTTCACCCGGATGATGTGCAAAATATTTTTGAAACCTGGAGAACTATAGTGGAATCGGGAAAACCAGGGAAGATAGAAATCAGGATGAGGCAACATGATGGAGAATATTTATGGATGCTTATGCGGGTTATACCGCATTTTGATGAAAACGGTAATCTCACTGCCTGGTGGGGGATTAATTTTGAAATCGATAAAAGGAAAAAATCAGAAGATAAGCTTAGAAAAAGCGAAGCATATTTAGCCGAAGCACAGAAATTAAGCCGGACGGGTTGTTTTTGGATCGATTCATCTACCAATGAATTATGGTGTTCGGAAGAAATATTTAATATTGCGGGATTCGAAAAAGGAAAAAAGCCCGCATTAGAAGGTGCATTTATTAGAGTTCATCCCTATGATCGGCAAAAGATACTGGAAATACTTGGACAGAACATGGTAAAAGGTAATCTTCTGGATTATGAAAACAGAGCCTTAATGGGGGATGGAAGTATTAAATATATTCATGTTGTTGCACATCCGGTAAATTTTAATACCGGTTCAAAGGAATTCGTTGGAGCGGTTTCTGATATTACACAAATGAAGCTGGCAGAACAGGAAATTCGACAAAAAGAAAAAAATTTTAGAGAAATTGTCGAGTCAGTGTCATGTCTTATAATTGTTATGGCTGCTGATGGACAATTTCTTTATGCTAATAATAACCTGCTTAGTTATACCGGCTATAAACAAGAAGAAGTTATTTTAGAAGGTTTTCGTGAACTGATTTTTCATCCTGTAGATTTTGCACAAATGCACTCAAAACGAAAGCAGGTTCTATTGGAGAAAAAGCAATTTGAAACGGAAACTCGAATTCTCGGCAAGGACGGTAAGTATAGATGGTTTCTAACAGGGTTTAACCCATTAAAAGATAAAGATGGAAATGTCATTCAGTGGTATGCCTCTGCTACTGATATTGATGATCGAAAACGCTGGGAAGAAATAGTTCACAATGAAAATATTGCTCTTAGAGAAGAAATTGAAAGCACTTCCAACCTGAATATTATCGGTACCAGCAGACAAATACAAAATATTAATCATTTGATTTCTTTAGTAGCATTAACAAATAGTTCGGTCCTTATACTTGGTGAAACAGGAACAGGTAAAGAACTGGTGGCCAGAGCAATACATAATGGTTCTAATAGAAAAGATAAACCAATGATTAAAGTAAATTGTGCTGCTTTGCCGGCCAACTTAACAGAGAGTGAATTATTCGGACATGAAAAAGGGAGTTTCACCGGTGCTCTTGAGAGAAGAATAGGGAAATTTGAATTAGCTAATAATTCCACTTTATTTTTAGACGAAATAGGAGAATTACCTTTAGAATTACAAGTGAAATTACTGAGAGTTTTACAGGAGAAGGAGTTTGAAAGGATAGGAGGAAAAGAAACAATTAAAACAGATGTACGAATTATAGCGGCCTCAAACAGAAACCTGCCGAATGAAGTCAAAGATGGAAACTTCAGGAGTGATTTATATTATCGATTAAATGTTTTCCCGATAATCGTCCCTCCGTTAAGGGAAAGAAAAACTGATATCCCTATTCTCGCAAATCATTTTTTAACCAGGTCTTCAAAAAATATCGGGAAAATAATAAATGCTATTTCGGATAAAGTAATGGAAGATTTAGTTAACTATAGATGGCCGGGAAATGTCAGGGAACTGGAACATCTTATTGAAAGAAGCGTGATTCTTAACGATGAGATCATAAATGATATTCATCTGCCGCAAATTGAGCCAAAAGGAAATAACAATGGAGATGGTGCTGTTAAAACCATACATGACAATGAACGGGATTATATTTTATCGGTTTTGAAAAAGTGTAACGGCAAAAAAGGAGGAGCAGATGGAGCAGCTGCACTGCTCGGTATACCGGTTTCAATCCTGAGTTCTAAAATAAAAAAATTAGGAATAACAAAAGAACAGATTTATTCATCTTAGCAAAATTATTCACATATATATTACTCAAGTTGTCCATTATTAGAATGTCATTTCGAAGGAGCAGAATTTGCTCCCTTTAGCGGCCGCTGAGAACTGTAAGCCTTTGGATTAAATCTTTTCAAAGTATAAGATTTCTCAGAACAATTAATTTGAATTTAAGATTCGAATAATAAAGGATATTTTTTAGAGAGGTAGATTTGATATGTCGAACAATAACTCAGAGAACTTTCAATCAAAAAGTATTGAAGATGTTCTAAAAGAATTAAATACAAATTTAAAAACCGGGTTAAGCGATACGGAAGTTCAGGTAAGGATAAAAAAATATGGATTAAATGAGATCCCCGAAAAAGAAGAAACTTTTTTGCACAGGGTGCTCAGAAGATTCTGGGGACCAATTCCATGGATGATAGAAATTGCGGCAATCCTTTCTGCTGTTGTGCAGAAGTGGGAAGACTTCGGAATAATATCTACCCTCCTTTTTGTGAATGCATTTATTGACTTATGGCAGGAAAGTAAAGCATTAAGCGCATTAAGTGTTCTCAAACAAAAATTAGCAAAAAAAGCAACTGTTCTTCGAAACAGTGTATTCACATCTGTTGATGCAAAAGAGCTGGTACCCGGAGATATAATCAAAATTAAAATAGGTGAAATACTTCCTGCCGATGTAAAGCTTATTGAGGGTGAATATATCCAGATTGATCAATCTGCATTGACAGGTGAATCTTTACCTGTCACAAAACATTCTAACGACATCGCATATGCAAATTCGGTAGCTAAACAGGGAGAAATGATTTCGGTTGTTACACTGACCGGGTTAAATACATATTTTGGAAAAACTGTATCTCTTGTAGTAAAAGCCGAGAAAGAACAAAAAAGTCATTTCCAGAAAATGGTAGTAAAAGTAGGTAATTACCTAATCTTTACTACAATAACATTAGCCGTAATAATTATCTTAACAGCTTTGTACAGAGATGAAAATATGATTAACATTTTAAGATTTACTCTTGTACTTACTGTTGCTGCTATCCCTGTTGCATTACCTGCAGTGCTGACGGTTACAATGGCTGTAGGAGCAATTGCTCTTTCAAAAAAACAAGCAATTGTCAGCAGGCTCGCATCCATTGAAGAGCTTGCGGGGATAGATATTTTATGTTCGGACAAAACAGGAACACTAACTAAAAATCAGATGACAGTCGCCGAACCGGTTACTTATTCGGGATTTGATGTTAAAATACTTATGCTTTATGCGGCCCTGTCTTCAAAAGAAGAAAATAGTGATCCGATCGAGATCCCAATTTTCCAGTATTTAAAGGGAAATAATTTATATGATGAATTAAAAAAATATACAGTAGAAAAGTTTACACCATTTGATCCTGTCAATAAACGAACGCAGGCAATTGTTAGTAAGGATAATGAAAGGATTACGATCACTAAGGGAGCACCGCAGGTAATATTAAAATTATCGGCCAAAAGTATAAATGCAGATTTGATTTCAAAAACAATTAATGATTTTGCCCGGAAAGGCTACCGGACTCTCGGTACGGCTGTTAAAAAAGAGGGGGAAAAGATTTCAAATTTGTTGGTATTATTCCTTTATATGATCCTCCGCGGGATGATGCAAAAGAAACTATTGCCGAAGCAAATAAATTAGGTTTAAATGTAAAAATGGTTACGGGAGATAATGTGGCAATAGCCGCACAAATTTCGGCTCAACTTGGTTTAAACTCAAATATTCTAGAAGCAGATGAATTAAAGAGCGGCAATAGTGCAGAATTTATAAAGATGACTGAAATACTTGCAAAAACTATACAGCAAAAATTAAGTCCGAATTTACCGGAGGCACAATTAAAAGAATTTGCAAAGGAAGTAAGTAAAGAATTGGAAGCCGTGATACATTCAGAAAATGCCGGGAAAGATAAAAGCAGAAAGAACGATTCTGAAATGATTAGAATAATTGAAGGGTCAGGCGGATTTGCACAGGTATTCCCCGAAGATAAATATACAATTGTCGAGCAGCTCCAAAAAGGAAATCATATTGTCGGGATGACCGGCGACGGAGTAAATGATGCCCCGGCTCTTAAAAAAGCCGATGCAGGTATCGCAGTTGCGGGTGCCACCGATGCAGCCAGGGCAGCCGCAGATTTAGTTTTAATGGCCCCCGGCATTTCGGTAATTATTGATGCAATTAAACAAGCACGCGTAATTTTTGAAAGAATGAACAGCTATGCTATTTATAGGGTTGCAGAAACTATCAGGGTAATCTTTTTTATGACTCTTGCAATTTTAATTTTCAATTTTTACCCGGTTACTGCGATTATGCTGATCATTCTTGCTCTCTTAAATGATATACCTATAATTACAATCGCTTATGATAATACTAAAACAGATCCCTTCCCCGTTAAGTGGAACAATAGGGAATTATTCGGTCTTTCAACTCTTTTAGGAATTGCAGGCGTAATTTCATCTTTTTTAATTTTCTATCTGCTCGAAACTTATTCGGGTTTTTCACAGTCTTTAATCCAGGCGGCAATATTCACTAAATTAATAATTGCGGGGCATGCAACGATCTTTAATACAAGAACAAGCGATTGGTTTTTCAAAAAACCTTTTCCTTCAAAATCACTTTTATTTGCTTCTTTATCGACAGCGTTTTTAGGTTTGATTGTCGGTGTATATGGAGTTTTTGTGCCTGCAATCGGATGGAAATGGGGATTGATCGTTACAGGTTACGCACTATTATGGTTTCTCTTTAACGATTGTGTGAAAGTATTTTTCTATAGGAATTTCATAAAAGAAAATAAAATCTTTCATAAATATTTCAGCCAGGTTCATTGAGCTGTCATTAGATTTTCTATAAAAATAAAAATATTATGAATACCCGGGATGTAATGCTGTGTTAAGGAAATCAGTTAAAAAAGACTTAAAAATTAAAAGGCTTCCATCCAGTGAGGAAGGAATTCTTTATTTTTAGAAATCAATCCATTCTGCCTGATACATCTGAATGGGTGTGCAAAAACCAGGGAACCTTTAAAATAAAGATGGATGGCTCTATTCAGAGTTATTTTCTGAATACCTGCCATCCACTCAAATTCTAACAATTTACCCCGAAAATGTTAAAACCGGAAGTTTATTATAACAACCGCTAATAAATATACTAAAAGACTGAACAGAGTCAACAGGAAACTAAAATAAATAGCAAAAATATTATTACAATTTGATGAAAAAATAAAGAAACTATTTTGAGGAAAAATATTAAAACTTTTGAGGGGGAAAATTACCTAATAATGGAATTCAATATAATCTGAATTTCAACGGCAAGTAAAGATTAGCATCATATTTATAATTTCTCTTATCCCGGCAATAAACCGCAATTATTGGACAAGTTATAAATCTGACTGATAATATTAAGAGTTGCAAGAAAATAATAAATTGATTTTTAAGTGTAAAAATAATTTGGCAGATCAGATGAACCGATATTCCTGTTTATAAAGAATGGTAAATAAAATTACTTAATGCATAAAAATTGTCTTTATTATCACACCACAAGAGCTATAAATTCATTAATTATTTTATTAGTGATTAAATAGAATTATGAGAAGTTTGCAGTAAGATAACGGTTAACAGGTCTGGGGAGGATGATGAAAAATTTTTACGACAAAGTCGTGAAATGCAGCAGATGCGGCAACGAAGCTATATTAACAGAATCAAGCGGGCTGAACGATAAAACAACTATGTGTCTTAGCTGCGGTTATTATAAGTGCGGCAGTTTCGTTTCTTCATTGGAATTAAATGATGTGAATGGTTTCCGGTCGGATTTAGGGATGGAACCGCTTGAAAAGTTAGAGACTTACAAGAACGGCTGAGCTTAATGCTTACAAATTGTTAAGTAATGACTTAATCCATGATTTAAATCCCCTTGAAAATCTTTGTCACATTGCAACAACGATGTGTTTATATCTATAGCTATCTGTTTATTTAAGTATATATTGGAATTTAACATTATTATTAAAAAATAATGTGAAGTTTAATATGATTTAAAATTTGAATGGAGGCTTTATGCTTTGGACAATATTCGTAATTTTATTGGTACTATGGTTTTTAGGTTTAGTAACTTCATATACTTTAGGAGGTTTTATACATATACTTTTAGTGGTAGCAATAATAATACTGGTTATTAATCTTATTTCGGGCCGGAGAACAGTTTAAGTTATTTGCTACTATCCCCGGATAGGCTAAATCTTAAACAGATTTAGCCTTTTTTTTAATCTTTTTCTTGATTCGGGATCATGAGATTGAAGATATATAGTTGAATTTTTACTGCAATAATTTTTAATGCAATTAAAGCAGCATTATTATTAAGAGAAACATCATCAACTTTTTCCAATAACAAATCCTCCTGATCATTTGAAGAATCAGATGAATGATTAAAATCACTGAAATAATCAAATAATAAATTCTATTTGCATCCCCCGGCAAAGATTTTAATATAAGTGATTATTTACACTATTCAATTTTGAGTTTTTTTTAATTTGAGATTATTAACCAACTAATTATAAGGAGAACGTAATGGACAGATTAAGAATAAAAGGTAACTGGAACGAACTGAAAGGAAAAATTAAACAAAAATGGAGCGGTCTGACTGATGATGATTTAAAATATGAAGAAGGGAAAGAAGATGAATTATTAGGCAGGATTCAAAAGAAAACCAGCGAAACCCGGGAAGAAGTAATAAAATATATCAATAGTATTTAATCAAAATAACTATCTCATGTTACGCAACCTTGGGAATATTGGAAAAATGGAGTAATGGAATTGACCAAATTTTCCATTATTCTAAAATTTCAATACTCCAAAGATTATATTTACATAAAAATGGAATGAGAACTAATATTTTTCTCATTCCATTATAATTTATCCGAAGCACTTTTTCTGCTTTCTTATTAACTATCGGTTTTTAGAAGCCCGCTTAAATTAATTATCTTGATATCATCTTTTTAACGGGAACAAATTTATTTTTAGGAAAATATGTAATCAATTATAAGAGTTTTTGGATTTTCTCAATCGTCATCGGTGCGCACCCTTCATAATGATTATTAACATTTAAGTAAACATCCACATCTTTATTCTGAAGATCTTTTATCATCTCAATTATCTCTTTCAGTTCATCATCCCTGTTGATATAGATCTTATTCCAGTTTTCACCCGATATTTTTTCTATTCCGCTTCTGTCCGGACCATGCAGCCGGATGATCGTCTGTCCGTTAATATAGTCTTTATATTTATTATAAATTCCTATAACCGGCGGCATGAAATAACCCTGCAGGAAAACGTTAGTAAGATCCAAATCTTTTAAAAATCTGAAGTAAGATGTGTTGAGATAATTCGGATTTCTTATTTCGATTGACATTGGCGGAACATCTGCCGGCAGGGAAGTGAAGAACTGATGGAGATGTCTTTGAAACCCTGAAAGTGAGGATATCTTCTGCTTGTTCAGATATTCGAACTGGAAGATTAAAGAACCGATTTGATTTCTAACCGGCTTCATTATCTGCAGAAATTCTTCGAATAGCTCTACCGACATGAAGTGAGGATTCTTCCTTAAAGGCTCGCCTCTTTTCCTGCTGTAGTAGTGAGTAAGAGTAATAGAATTAGGGATTTTGACAGTGAATTTAAAATCTCCAGGAACAGATTTTTTGTATTCCTCGACTGTCTTTATATCCGGGAGCTTTACAATATCGAATAAGGACCAGAACCATTGATCGACTTCAACTGAATTGTAATGCTTCGAATACTCTTCAAGATAATTTATCTCACCAAATTCCGGATATATAATTCCTTTCCAGGAATCATATTTCCAGCTGCAGGTACCGGTATGTAATTTATTCATGAATGCAAATTAAATATGAATAATTAAAAATTAAAAATTTACTGAGATTTGAATTGTTTTGTTTCTCTCACAATTTACACAATTAATCAAAATTCCTACCGGGCTTAAATACAAATTGCAAAATAACTACTACTAGTATTGTCAAACAATTGTTACAATTGTTATTATTATTGTTACATCTTTGGTAGAGAAATCATTTGTCATTTCCTAATTTAGCTGCAGAATTCTTTACAATCTTCACTTAACAAACCTTACTCGCTTCATTGTTAAGTTCAATCATTGTAACTATCTGACCGGTTAATCATATAATAATTTTTTATTAACAATTTAAATTCCAGGAGGAAAAGATGGCAATAAACAGTTCAGTTGGTTTTTATGCGGGACAAAATGTGGTCCCTTCTGTCCGTAAATTTGCTTCCGAAAGTTTCAACACAGCAATAGCAACTTTAGGTTATAACCCCGGCGATATATTGTTAAACAGGGTAACAGGCGGATTTAATAGTGTTGTGCAAATTTCCGCTTCCTATTGTTTAAGAAGTTATATTGAGCAGACGGGGCAAATTAACGTTATCAGCAGAATGAGGGGTAAGGCCTTAAAAACATTGCTGAATGAAATTAGTAAGAAATTAACAGATCCATTTTGGGAAAATTATGAGCCTGTTGATGAACAGGCATACGGATTTGGATATAAATTACTTACAGCTTCCCTCATTTTTGAAAAACAAAATGATGTTAAGATTAAATTAGAGGGGGAAGTCTCCTTTCTTACACAGGAATTGGAGATTAAACCGATTTTTGAAATTCCATCCTATATTAAAGAACAGGGACAGACTGCGGATGCTAATAAACAAACACCTGATGTTAAGAATGTTTTTAAAGTAGCTGCCTTTCTCGTTCCACAGGAATTTATGAATACTGGAATTGCTTTTTATGATCCTCAATTAGAAAGAATACCGCTTGTGGTTACCAAAACAATTGGAAAGATTGAAGTTACACTGAATTGTAAGTTTAAATCCATCCAGTATCCCCCGCAGAAAGCAGTAGATATTGTACTGGATTTTAACAATTCCAAAACAGAAATTCAAACTGACGATGGTGATACCAAGGTAATTTATAAAAAATTCCTGGAAATGAAAGAAGCTTATCTGAAATCTCTGGTTGTGCCGCGGGCAGAAATTATGCTGACACCTACGATATCACTCGTAGGCCGGAATGCTGCAAATATTAATGTAGCAGAGCTACCGGAATTTGAAGCAATAGTATTTTACGTAAGTTCAGGAAATAAGCAGGCTATTTGTGCGGCATTTGATGTTGTCCCCGGCTGTAAAGGGATCATCGAAAGTGTTACACACTTTATAAGCGGCTTTGATTATGGTGTGATACATGACGAATATGTAATTCAGAGGGTTTTACATCATAAATGGAATCAAGGCGGATTTGACCGTTCATTAAATATATCTAAAAAAGTATCTATTCATGTGAAGAGAAACGGCCATGAAAGGGATGAGGATGCTATGGTGTACGGCAGGTTAATATTGGAGAGTCTCGATATTGTGGCATTAGAACCGCACGCTGATTTAAGAGGAGATATATTATTCTTAAACGGACAAGCACAAGGTGTAGCAGACAGTGTTGTTTTATTGTCAGATGGAACTGTGCTGACGCCGGCGAATGCGGATTTAGGTCCTGCCGAGAATACCGTCTGGGGAGTTGATACTGTGGCGAGCCTGAGTATACCCTGGGAATCCGATCCGGAGTTAAGGGATTTTCAATATAAAGCGCATAGAGACGGTATACGGCATTTATCCAGGCCATTTTCGAGATTTCCGTTAAATTATGATATGCCTCATATTGAATATACCCGCACTGAGGCGATTCAAAAAAGAATGTTTTTTCTTGGAGAGATACCGGTTGTGTTTTTTTAATAGTACTTGGAGAGATACCTGTTGTGATTTTTAATATAATTAAGAAAGGAATAGAGAAATGGATTTAAAGAATTCAAAATCATGCTATAATATTTTGCATAATCAGAAGCTTGCGGAAGAAAGACTTGTAGCCAGTGCAACAGCATTTTCAAAATTAAATCAATATAAAAAATTGCTGAATGATATTCAAAAATTAGATAAAAAAGATTCAAACCAATGTCCGGAAATTAGTAATGCTGTTACTGATTATGCATTCAATGCCGAAGCCAACAGCAGGCTGCTGATTAAAAATGCACTTGATTCAATAAATGATTTACGGGATTCCGGTGCGCTCTACCAGATAGTTGATGATGCAGGTAAAGAACTATCCAAGATGAAGAGTATAGAGATATTGAACAGGCTGGAGACTGAAGGTAAAAAAGCTAAAGAACAATTCGGATCTGAGACTGCAGAAATATTCAGTGAAGCAGTAAAATCTTTGAAAAGCCTCGATATTAAGTTAAGTGCCAAAGAGGGAAAAATAATTGTTAATAAGAAGATTGTTGGAGACCAGAGTGCTAAAGTCGAATTGTCAACAAAAAGACAACCAGGCCAGATGGGTAGAATATCTTCCGATGAATTCTTTTCCGGGAAAGGCGGGAGAATCTTTGTTTCTCCCGGGCAATTATACCTGCCTCCTGATTGTCACCACAAACCGCCGAGCATCAAGGAAAGCGACAGAATACCTGCTGATATATATGCCGGAACTGTTTCTGGACTGGCAATGACTAAAGGATTGTTTTACCAGCATGCAAGAAGAGTAATGGAACTTGGACCAAGGGGTTTACGAGGTGAAGATCCTGTAACAGCAATCCTTATAGCGATAGCTGTTATAGGTGCTGCGTTAGTAATATATGGTATTGCGACAGGAGATGGTTTCATAACTGCATTCGGAGCAGTCTTAATAGCGGGCGCAGCACTAGTAGCTTTCGGAGGATTTTCTTTAATATTGGCAATTGTGGCATGATGAAGAATTTCCCGATACTTAGTAAGAAGTTGTGTCGTGATTTGACAAGCGCAATTCACGACACCTTTAATAGAGAAGTCTGCGGATTTTTAATTGAAGAGGAAAATGAACTGCGTTTCAGAAGAATGGAAAATCTTGGCGGATACGGGGAATTTATTTTAGACGAAGTTATGGTAAAATTATTTTGTGATAATGCCGGAAAGAATGGAATTAAAGTCAGATACTTTGTCCATAATCATTTTACCGGCCTTGAATTATCAAGCTCAGATATAAATTCATTTTGCAGGAATGATTGGCCATGGTTAATAGTCATGATCAAAAATGATAAAATTTCCGGTAAATGGTACTGGCATGAGAAGAACAGCATCCACTCTCAAGATTTAATTACTGAAGTTACACAAAATTCATTCATTTTGGACGAACCTCGTAGGCCTTGAGAGTTACTTTTAAAGGACTCTCAAGGTTGATAAAAAGCATCCTTCATATTTCAGGGAGTGACCACTGAAGGAGAGGGGCGTAACTTCAGTTAATTTCTAAAAAAAACTACTTTCTAAATAACTATTGCAATCAGAAATAACAATAATAACCTCTCCGATATTTTAATTTTGAACCAAAGATATTATTGAATCCCAACACTCAGCTTGCCATTTTCTGAAGATATCTTTAAAAGAAGATAATTTTCCGCAATAAAATTTTCAAATCTTGTAAGAAATCAGACTGGTTTTAATACTATTATATTAAATTGTATTCATCATAATTGTAAAAGAATATGACGGAAAGAGAACAAAAACAGATATTCTACAACTGGCTTAAAAATTATAAGGGGCTGCTCTTTAAAGTCATTCGTGCATATGCTTTTAATTTACACGATCAGGAAGATTTATTCCAGGAAATAACAATCCAGATTTGGAATTCAATACCTAATTTCCGGGGGGATTCCGCAGCTTCAACATGGGTTTACCGGGTTTCATTGTACTCTGCCATTTCCTGGTCAAAAAAGGAAAAAAAACATAATGCCGGCAAACAATCACTTGATGGAATCAGACATATGCTGACTGAAATTTCGAGCTTTAAGGACAGCCGGGTGGAATGGTTATATTTACAAATAGCAAAATTAAATGAAATTGATCGTTCACTTACTCTTCTTTTACTGGATGGATTTAGTTATAAAGAAATGGCAGGTATTCTTGGAATTTCGGAAAGTAATGTAGGTGTAAAAATTAACCGGATAAAAAAAGATCTAATACAAAAATCTCAGGAGGAATTTTAGAATGGAGTTTGAAGATATGAAAAAAATTTGGGTTGAACAAAATAACGAAAACATTTACGCAATAAATGAATCGGAATTGCACCGTCGTGTTATTAGAAATAAAAACAGAGTCAAACGAATGGTTAATAAATTTGAGTGGACTTTTCTGCTTACTGTGATTGGAATAGGTTTATTTGCTCTTATTTACGGAATTCTGGACAATAAATTATTTCATTTTATTGATGCTTTTATCTTTTTTTTAGCCGGAGGTTATTTTTATAAAAGCCGTTTGGACAGGATTAAATATGAAGGTCAATCGAATCTTTCACTATTAGGCGACCTGGAACTGGCAATACGAAGTCTTGAATTCTATGGTAAACGGCATAAAAATTTTATAATATGGTGCATTTTGCCCCTGGTTTGCGTAACCTTAATACAACTTGTCAACACTTATAACAACAAACCATGGTGGTTGTGGATTATTGCTTTTGGCTGGTTTGTCATGGCTGACTGGTTTGTAAAAAAAGAATTGCGCTGCAGGATTTTACCTAAAAAGGAAGACTTAGTATACTTACGCAGCATGCTTTTGAAGGACGAGTAAAAAGCTGTGAGCATTTTATACATCCGGCATTGGTTTTATAATTTTTTGTATGATTCTCAGCATTTTTAAGTACATATGTATACCGGTACTATTCAGATAATATATCATCTCTGCGGGAAGAAAAAATTCTGTATTCAAATTATTTCACGTTTAGATATTGTCTTCGTTTACCAAAGATACCGTATAGACCTCCCGTATGCAGAAATAAATTTTCCATCCCCTTATTTTTCATGAGAAAATTATCGTAGTATGCATTAAAAGCTTTCCCTGTATAAGCCGGATCTAAAAGAATACCTGTTGAAACGGCTAACTGTTTAATCAAAGAAATTTTATCATCTGAAATATTTTTATATCCTTCGGTTGAATAACCGTCAATTATTTCCAGGTTTTTTTCGTCTAATTCACATGGCAGCTTATAATCAAGAATGCAGCCTTCGGCTAATTGTAATATTTTCTTTTTTATTATTTCCCTGGGATAAAGCACGTTAACAGCATAGATCTTCAATTTACTTTTTAATAATGCTGCACCGACCAATAGTCCGGCAGCCGTCCCGCCTGAACCACAGGCTGAAGTAATTCCTGAAATTTTCTTCAGATCAATTTGCCCATTTATTTCCTGCATAAATGAAACATATCCCCAGATACCTAAAGTTGTGGATCCGCCTTCCGGAATTACGTATACATTCTTACCTTTTTTTACAAGTTTCATCCTTTCATTAAACATAATATCATTAACCCGTAAAAAATCTTTTTTTGTTAAAAAAGAAATTTCAGCACCGAATATTTTATCAAGAAACAGGTTCCCATCAGCTATAGTTCTGTCAGTTCCCCACAAAAATAATTTGGATTTTATTCCTGCTTTTGCTGCTGCAATGACTGCTGCCCTTGCATGGTTCGACTGTTCACCGCCATCGGTAAAAACCAAATCAGCTTTTTCTTTTTTTGCCTGGTAAATTAAAAATTCAAGTTTCCTGATTTTATTCCCGGATAATTCCATGCCGGTCAAATCATCGCGCTTTATTATAAATTTGTGATTGTTAAATTTATGAATCTCCACAGGTGTAGGGATATTTGCCAGATGTAATTTCTTCGGTACTATCATTTTTTGCTCTATGACTTTGACAGAATTCACAGCAATATTAATAAAAAAGAGTTAATTAAGAAACAATAATTAAAAAGAATTATTATGAGCTGGCATAAAATAGATCTTGATTATGAAGAAGTGCTGTGGGGAGAAAAAGATAAAATTACAGGAATAATTAATGATGTAATGGTTGCATTTTCTGAAAGAAGGTATTCAAAGGGGATAGCAATATTTGAAGGAAGAGAACGTGAAAAACACTTCATCTATTTTTCGCCCGCATCGGTCAAAGTACCGGCACTTGTCGATTTAATTAATATTTATTCGGGACTAATTTGCAAACCGCCATTTAAGGGGAGTGTACACTATCTAGCCGGTGATCTGAATTATGCAAGATTTTTTTTGTAAGATTAAATCTCCTGGCGGATATAATTTCTGCTGAATAGAACGAAAACAATTCAGAGTTAAATTAAGAAATAAATGATGATTATTTGAAACTTAATCTATTCAAAATGCAGAACCAGATAAAGTGCAGGCAGGGTCAGGATAAATGCACAGATCAAGTTAATTGGATTGAATGCTCTGCCTTTTATTCTTCTTTTCAGGTTTATAAGTGATAATACAAATCCCAAGACTATGCTTATTACGGCAATGCCGATAGCAGCCAACTCGCGATTATAGTAACCCAGAATTCCTGCCGGTGAATTAGCCGCAATAATAAATAACATCGGCAATATCATCGAGAGCACAAGTGATTTAACTTCTTTATTCATACTAAATTTCTTTTTTCAGTTAGTGATCAAGAATTTTACCATTTTAAACATTAAAAATTCAATCTAAATAGACTTTTATTAAGCCCGGTCTCTAAAACCATGTATAAACCGCTATTTTTTGATTGAAATATTTACCTTTGATTCAAATACCTATTCTTAATTTCCAGAAGTTCATGTGCTACGATTAAAGCTTCTTCGCAGGATTTTCTTGAGAAATGATTTAACATAATTTTCCCATTCTTCTTAATTGACACACAGTAAGCATGGTACTTGCCGGTTATCTTAAAATCTCTTTCTTCTTCATAAAAATCAATCAGGTATCCTTTGTTTATTAAATCGTCATATTTTTCTTTAAAGTCTTCCATGTTTACCTCAATAATAATTGCATTCCTAATTGTATCGAATTACATAAAAAGATTTTCAATCTTTGGTATCAGGTTATAAACATTTAAAAATGCTGTTTTGTGTGAAATCCTGGAAGGAAAGCGAAATAGTTCGTCACCATCTTTTTTAATTAATACATAGTATACTTTTTCAGGTTTTTGACTAAACAGATTATAATTTTCATCCTCATAAAAGTTGATATCATAACCTCTGTTTATTAAATCATTAAATTTTGACTCAAAATCTTCCATTTTTAACCTCCATAAAAATAGTGTACAAATGTACACTATTATTTTTTAAATGTCTATATTGAAACTAACATTTTAAAATTTTTTTATATAAGAAGAAGAAAAGGTTAAAATCAGAAAGTCAAGCAAAGGGAGCCGGCGGGGGATTGTTATAAAAAAAACTTTTATAATCGTGAAATAAAAATAAACCTAACCGCGGTCATAGCTGATATAATCAATTATTATTCAAATTCTTTACCGGGTGATTTTTACCGGGCTGATTTAATCCTTCAAAATCTAAGAAAGTGAGTCTGATCATCGGGTTTTATTTATCACAACAGATTTAATATAAAATCAATAAGATGATTTGAATATATAAAAATAATTGGAGGTATAATGAAATATCTAGTGTTTTTTGCGTCAATTTTGATTTTACTTTTTTTCGGCTTCAGTTATAAAGAAGTAAAACCGGAAAATAATCAGTTAAACAAACAGTCATCTGCAGAAAATCTTATCAAATCTTCTACGAATTTTAAGGCGCATCTTAGCGGAAGTGAAGAAGTTCCGCCCGTAAAAACCAAAGCTCACGGCGAAGCTGCATTCAAATTAAGTAAAGACGGAAAATCAATTCATTATAAGATCACGGTTGCAAATTTAGAAGATGTAAATATGGCTCATATTCATCAGGGAGCAGCTGGTGCCGATGGTCCAATAGTGGTTTGGTTATATCCCGGTCCTGGTACTCCTTCAGCCAAGCTAATACCCGGTAAAACTAATGGAGTGTTAGCCGAAGGAACAATTACCGAAGCTAATTTGACCGGTCCTCTGGCAGACAGTAGCATGTCCAGTTTATTAAAGGATATTAAGAGTGGAAATGCGTATGTGAATGTTCATACGAAACAGAATCCGGCCGGAGAAATACGTGGACAAATCAAGTAAAAGTGATTTTTCTAAAAGTAATTTCCACCTGCAATTTATTTGAGCGAATTTTAAATAAAAAGGAAGTGATAATAATAATTTATCAGGCATTGTACTGCATGTGCAATGCCTTATATTGTCATCTTCCGGCTTCTTCACCCTTAAACGGTTCCGGGAAAAATTTTGCATCTGTTGAATTAAAAAGTTCGGGATTGTGTCTATGGAAATTATTATAATCTTTCATTTATCCAACGCTTTGCTCTTCTCTGCTTGTAATATCTTTGTCAATTTTTGATAATTTTTTTTTAAGTAATTCCAGATACATATCCGCATCCTTTTCTGCATTAGCAATGTACGGACTAACAAAACTTACTTCCGATAATATTTGCAGGCTTTCACCTATAACTCTGCTTGATCTTACTAAAACGTCAGGAGCATTTTCGTTTTTCTCTTTTCTTTCATTTACCCATTTAATTATTTCTGCATTTTGCACAGTAATATTATTAACTATCAGCATTGTTAATTTCTGGAATGTATCAATAACAACTTTATCTTTTTGAAGGACCAATTCTTTATTATGGTTTTTAATGATTTCATCCCTGAAATAATAAATAAGATTGGCAATAATTAAAAAAAGAATTAATCGTATTAAGGAATTCCAAACAAGATTAATAGTGGAGGAATAAAAATGTCCGATAACTAAATCAGTCAAAAACCATATTAGCGCGCTTAAAATTGCAATAATAAAACCGGCTTTTTTTCCTAAATACCAGGAAGAAAACGAAATGGGTATTAAATAAATAATTGAAAAAGAATATTCCATACCGGTGGTATAATCCACTGCACCTAATAGTAAAATTGATGCAATATTAATTGATGCTAATAATGTTTTGTTTATACCTTCAATAGTTTGATTGAAATTTTTGTTTTTCATTTTCTCAGACCATTTTAATAATTGATGTTTCTAGTGTTCTGTAACTAAAATAACTATAACGGCAGTCATGGTCCAAACCATGACTGGGATTTAATTTATTATATATTTCTAAATGTTCCTGTTATGAACTGGTCCATGTCAATGTATAGAAGTGTTAGTGGAAGAACACTAGGTATAATTTTTTAAAAGAGCACCAAACCAGTTGAATTAAATATCTAAATATAGAAGCTGCCTGTTTGCATGAATACACTATATTCAGAAATGTCCGGCATTAACCATTGTCAATGTATAGACATCTAAATATCTTTACATTCAGAATTAAACAAGTTCTTTTCAATTTATCCCCCGGCAAAACCTTATCTGTATTAACTTAATCCTATTTCCCGCAAAAGGCAAGAAATTATTCTCCGCTTTGCTTAAAACGAAAAGAAGCCTTGCTTAAGAATTGCACCTTTCTATTGAATTGCATCAGAATGATATTGCAATTTAAAAATAGCTGCTGCATCTTTTTGAAAAAAATCCTGTTAAAATATCGTGTCTATTTCAAAACTACATAGTAATTATTACGCAAAAAACCTGTAATTATTACAAGATGTAATTCATAAAATTATCTTACATAAAAAAAACTCCTTTTAATTTCTGGTATTACAGTTGTGTTATTAAAAGAAAATATTTTTGCGCTAAAACAGGAGTCATAATGAAAATCTGGTTTACATTATTAGTGGTGGTTAGTTTCTTTGTAATTGGCTGCAGCGACTCAGCATTAAATCCTGAAAATACAAATCAAAATAATGATCAAAAAAGCTGGATAACTTTGCCAAAAAGTCAATCGACGGCAGTTGAAAGTGATTATTCCGCTTCAAAAGTAATTAATGGTGAAACCGGCGGAAGTTTTGACTTAAACATTAAATATCCGGTAAAAGGGGGAGCTAATGTAAAAATAAAAGCTAAAATTGAGATTCCTGCCGGTGCTTATACAGGTGAGAAGAATATTACAATGATTATCAACAGCACAACCGGAACAGCAACCTTTTCTCCGAATACCGCAATCTTCTATAAACCATTAATATTTGATTTAGATATTCAGGGAATAGATTTAAGCGGAGTCGATCCCAAATCAATAGATTTTGTTTGCCTTAATACGGATGGTTCTTTTGAACCGGTCGAATATAAAAAGATCAAGGTTAAAGTTAATAAAGGTGAACTTGAAGTTAATAATGCTTTGATACCGCATTTTTCAATATTTGGATGGACCAGATAACCGCATCATAAAATTTTTAACGGTTATCAAGGTAGAAGAATAATTAATTTAACAAAAAAGAGGAGTCATCTCCTCTTTTTTTTATTTTAATGAGCATTAAAATATTTTAATTGGCCGGTATTTCATATAAATCTTTAACAGCCGGTAATCCTTTTCACGACAGCCCGTGCAGGAGCCCCGTCTGACCCGGAAAGGTTGATTGGCAGGCAGATTAGATCATATAATCCTTCAGTAACGCTGTTTAATACAAGACCTTCTATTATCCAGATTTCCGAGCTAAGAAGTATCTTATGAACTTCTTCCGAATTATTCAGACCTGCAATTGATAAGTAATCAATGCCGATTGTTTTCACTTTTTTCTCCACTAAATACTTTGCGGCTTCTGTCGTTAAAAAAACATAATCGCTGATAAAGTCTTTCATACTCCAATCAATTAAAGAATTGCAGGTTTTAAAAAGAATACGATCATTCTCTTCAATATTATAGTCTTTCAATTCCTCAAGCTTAATCGATTTATTATCTTTTATCTCAATTACTTTTGCTCTGCCGATTACAGCATCAAAAGGAAGAGTGGAAATATCTTTAGCATTGTCTATAAAATGAAGTGGAGCATCCATGTGTGTTGATGTATGAGCGCTGAATGATACATTAGTCAGGTTAAAATCATCACCGGCCCCGATAGAATTTATTCTTTTTACTACTATATCGGTATCGCCGGGCCAGTGTACCATATTATTACGGATAGGCATTGTAATATCAATCCAATCACATGTATTCATAGAGCCTGCTTGTTTGTTAAAAAATTTCCCGGAAAAATCATCCTCATTTCAATTTAATTCTAATTTCCCCAAAAGGCAAAAAGTTTCTGTACTCTTTTTTGAAATGAGTGGAGCAGCCCGGGATTTTAGGCGGAGACTCATAATACAACCAGCTTTAGTTAGCAGGTAAAATTAAAAAATATCGTATTAAGATTAAGAAGGAATTAAGCTGGTAATTAAACCGAAGACTTACCGGAACTTTTTGCAGGATTATGAATACCAGGACTTAATGCTTATAAATTACACTATTTGATCAGAATATTTCCACCATAAAATAGTGATGACATATCCTGCAATACCGGTAATAAATACAATTAAGAAGCTAAAATAATCTAACAGCATTTTAATATTATCACCGCCGCTTCCGCTGTATATGCCCGGTACTGCCCATGGAAAATATGTTCCAAGACCTAAAGCTCCCATTATCTGGGACAGAACAATTAAAACTATAACAATACCAAGAGGCAATAAATATCCTTTGCCCGTTATTGCAAAGAATGCAACTGGTAAATCAACAACGATTGCTAAGAGAGCTGTAAGAAAGTATATTTTCATATTTTCTGTAAAAAGGATCATACTCCAATCCGGTACCTGCAGCAGGAACCCGATGAGTAATCCTAATATCAGATTTGATAAGATCAGGGAAAAACACCAGATAAAATAATAAATGAATTTTGCATTCAATATCTTTGCACGTGAAATAGGGAGCGACAACAAATCTTTAACCGTTCCTTCAGAATATTCTCTGCCGAACAACCAGCTTGCAGCAAATCCGAAAATTATTATTCCCCCGACTCCGGCAGCCTGAGAAAGCAGACCGAAAAATGAATTCCAGCTTACCTGAAAAGAATTCAGCTCGGCTTTGGCTTTTAAAGCGCCTGAGATGCTGCCGCTTTTCATCAGGTAAATAAACAATCCGCCAAAAAGGGGAGCAAGAGAAAACGCGGCAAATGTAATCCATATTATTTTGGAGTGTTTGTTTTTCTTAACCTCAGCCATAAATGCATTTATCTGTTCTTTCATAACTCGTCAGTCTTTCTCCTGATTGTTCTGAGAAAATATGACTCCAGGTCCTCTTCAAAAACATACAGCATTTTAGGGTGTATATCTGATTTTGACAACAGAGCCGCAATCTTTTCCGGATGTTTTATACAATCTTTATCCGAGGTTTCGAGCAGCTCATCCCCCCCGGCAATAAAATCGATATTGTTATCCTTTAATATCTTATAAGCTTTTTGATTGTTTCCCGTATTTAAACGAAGCTTTTTTATTATCTGCTTTTCCAGTTCTACTGTATCTATTTCTTTGATTAGCTTTCCCTCGTGAACGATACCAATGCGGGTAGCAAGCTTTGCTATTTCAGATAGTATATGGCTTGATATAAAGATCGTAGTATTAAAATCTTTTACAAGTTCTTTAAGTAATTCACGTACTTCAACAATTCCTGCAGGATCCAATCCGTTAGTCGGTTCGTCAAGAATTAATAATTTTGGTTTGTGCATCAGAACTTTAGCTAATCCCAGCCTTTGTTTATTACCCAAAGATAAATGCTTAACTCTTCTGTTTTTGTAAGCTGTCAGCTGTAATTTATTTATAATATTATCAATAAGAGATTTCTCATTTAATCCCCTTAAACGATAAAATATTTCAAGATTTTCTGTTACGGTTAATTCCGGATATGAGTGTGGCGTTTCAACCAGATAACCCACATCGTTCCAGATATTTGATGCTTGTTTTACATGCCGGCCGAATAATAAAAATGATCCGTAATCAGCCTTTATCATACTTAGAAGAAGTCTTATGGTAGTAGTTTTACCGGCGCCGTTTAATCCTAAAAATCCATAAATTTCTTTTTCCCCGATTGATATTGAAATATTATCAACGGCAATAGTATCGCCGAATCTTTTTGTTAAGTTTTCTGTCTCAATAATATTCATGAGTCGAATTTAAAAAGGACATTTTTATATATTTTTGATTTGAATTTAATCTAAATTAACATGATATCTTTAATAAATCTGCTCTTTTTAGAGCAGACTCATTCATATTTTACAATATGTTGTCTTTATAACAAATACAATATGTATAAACTTTCTTCTTAATTTGCCTGATTCGGTTATTTCTTTTTACTTATTGAAAATATCCGGTTTATTTCAATTTCATCTTCATACGGATTTCTTTTTTGTATTTTTATAATCTCAAAACCATTAGCTTCAAGGAATGTTTTAATCTCTTCTTCCGTAAAAAGTGAAAAATATATTTTTGTTTTTATTCCCAATAATTCATTTCGGCAGCCTTCTTCATTACCTTCCTTTACAGCTAAAAGTAAATAACCATTTTTCTTTAATACTCTGTTAAATTCTCCCAGTATTTTATTCATATAAATTTTAGGTGTATCAATAATCGAGTAATATGATATTAACCCATCATAGTAATCATTGCTGTATTTCAGTTTGGAGAAGTCTCCCGGTTCAAATTTTATTTTTGGAAAATGTTTTTGTGCAATTTCTATGCACTTATCAGAAATATCAGTCCCGATTATATTAAAACCTTTTTGAAATACATAATTCTCAACATGTCCGCAGGGACCGCAGCCTGCATCGCAAATAATTGAATCAGTGTTAAAATAGTTTAAATATGAATCTATAAATTCTTTATCAAATGGTTTTTTATCCAGCTCATCATAAAATAAATCATAGTATTTTTGCGCAGCCCTGTTGTATGATTTTTTTGTTTGCTGATTTATTCTTTCTAATGATTCCATACTACTTCAGCAGCATAAATTATTATTAATTTCTAAACCGTAAGAATTTTTAATATTTGCACTATCACACCGAAAGACTTTTAATTACTTCCCCCAAAAAACTCAGGATTAACATAAACCTGTTTTTAAACAAAGGCAAGAAAATTTTTATCTATTATTTTCATTCCGAAGTCTTTGCTTTACTAAATTATATAAGGAATGGCAATTTATAATTGAGTATTAAAAATAAACTTATTATGAACATAATTACCGACTATATTTTCATGATTGATATCACTCTCATCTGCCGAAATCCAAAGTAATTAGTAATGGTATTGATAGTATCAAAATTTTTTTTAATTATATAAAAAATTTAAACCTTTCTAAATCTGTTCTTTGTTTTAAAATATTTTATGAACCTGATAATACAGGAGGTTATGATGAACAGACAAAAAGTAGTAGATGATATTAAGGAAACATTGGGTAAGGTTCCCGGATTTTTACAGAGTATGACCGATGATACCTTAGAATATGAATGGGGATTATTTAAAAGATTTGAACTTCAGGAAACTTCAATACCGCCCAAATATCGTGAGCTTATGGGAATAACTGCTGCATCAGTAATGCATTGCTGGTATTGTGCAAATTTTCATAAAGCTATGGCTCAAATGCATGGAGCTTCCGATGAAGAAATCCAGGAAGCAGTTCAATTAGCTAAATTTACAAACGGATGGAGTACTTACCTGAATGGAATGCTGTATGATAAAGATAAATTCATGAAAGAGCTCCATGATGTTGGTGAATATGTGATGGCACATTCAGCAAACTGATTAATTAATCAAAGGTAAAGAACAGATTGGAAAGGAAATATTTTTAACAAGAAGAATATTCTTTTAATATTTATAATTTTTTATATCAGGATATTTCTGATTTGTATTAGAAATAAAAAAGGGATTTCTCAGCTTCAATAAAAAAGGAGTACAATAATTTAATCCGGAGCGGATTAAAAAATTAATATTTAATACTTTAAATTTTTACTCACGGCAACCGGTTTTAATTTATTAACCGAAATAAAGACCGATATAAATAAAACTATCCCTATAACCGCCATAATTACTTCGCCAATCAGCATACCAAAAGCACTCCATTTCCCGTGCGCCCATTCATCAACAAATATCATATAATAAATCGGTGCATTCGATAGGGAGGCAAAGACATTATATTTGGTAGCTGCAGCACCTTTACCAATAGCTTCGAGAACAAAAGCACTGAAGCCGGCGTAAGTAAGCCCTGTACTTACAGCGTAGAGTGATGTCCAGAGGACAAACATTTGCTGAGTCCGGGGACTCAATGCCATTCCCAGTGCGCAGAGTGCCTGTATAACACCAAACAAGATATATGCTTTTTTACGGTCCATAAGATCACTTATCCATCCCCCGGCTAAGCAGCCTGCTGCAGAAAGTACTCCGCCGACAACGCCGACAATAAGTGCAACAGTATTTGCCGAAGCTCCCCAGTCGTTTGATATGGATGACCATAAATTTGAAGCGGCACCCGAGCCGATTGGAAGAAAACATAAAACGAGTGCCAGAAAACCCATGCGTGATTTTAACAATGTCCATATGTCTCTATTTAAATTACTAAGAGTTTTCAGATAACTTTTTTCTTTTAGGAATGACGGAGGTTCGGAAAGTAAAATCAAACCGAAGCTGCATAGCAGGCATGCAATTGCTATTACAGCACTTCCGGCAAAAGGTGAGATATTATCTGCAAGCCACAAGCCGGCTCCGCCCCCTAAGCCCAGGCCTCCGAGATTACCGGCCTGCAGCCATCCGCCTGCACGGCCCTTTAAATTTTCGGGTATATCATGTGCTAACAGACTTTCTGTAGCCATAGCAATACAAGAGTTTGCTATGTTCGTAAATAATACTACCAAAGTTATTATTGTAACATATTCAACTTTAAAGGGAAAAATACCTATTGTGATAATACCGATTGCTGTTAAAATATTTGCAAGGAGATACCATTTCTTTACGGTTAACGTTGTGTCAATTAGTGGTGCCCAAAGGAATTTTAAAATATTAGGCAGTAATCCTATTGATACTACAGGTGCAACCCGGACTAAAGGGATGCCGGCATTGGTCAGAAGATATCCCAATGTGACTGTCACATATCCGGACAAAACTCCAAATGGTAAATAGAGGAACATGAATATACTCGGATGAACATGCATTTTTATATCTGAACCAGGTACCTTTTTGAATTTCATTATATGCTATTCCTTCCGGCTCTAATATTTCAAATTAATTGCCTAATTAAAACAAAAATTTTTTTTTGGGAATGACGCCTACTATGATAATGATATGGTTTTATTCTGAATGTGTGCTTTAGCAATTTCAATTATATTTTATAGATTTTAATTTTTGCACAATTGAACACAGATAGAACGGATGAAACGGATTATCTCGGATATCCATTTACTTCATCTTCCTGCCTGTTAACCTCATCCTTTCGTTCCTTCTCCTTATAAATGAGAAGGAAACAAGCACCCATCATTTTCAATAAAACATATTAACATATATTCTTTCAAAAGAATGAACAGAAAAGACTTAAAATAAATTGTCATAAATATTTATTTTCGTTAATTATTCAAATAAGCGTAAAGTCCCCTCCTGGGAGGGGCGAGGGGTGGGTTATATTTGAATCAAGATACAAGAAATAAGTAAATAAGATACAAGTCGTCAACGCTGCTTTTTCCTTTATACTTTTATCCTTTGTCTAAGCAATGTAAAAAACGGGAAGTGTACGGAAGTAGTTAAAAAAGCTGTTATGGCTGCAGCAGATATAATTACAGAAAATTCCTGAATAAAGTTTGAGGTACTGTTACCTGTTGTCCGAAAAGATGACATCTTTGGTAAGAAATATTTAATTTGCATCAAATGAAAAAATTACTTTAAAATAAAGATGTCATCTTTACACACGAATTTGTTAAATGTCCTTCCTGACGATGATGTCCTTTCACAATGTATTCATTGCGGATTGTGCCTGTCAGTCTGTCCGACTTATGACATAACAAAGCTTGAAAGATCCTCTCCGCGCGGAAGAATAAAGTTAATTAAATCGGTTGCGAGAGGAGAGCTGCCGGTTACCGATATATTTTCATATGAAATGAATTTTTGTCTTGACTGCCAGGCATGTGAAACTGCATGTCCAGCAGGAGTAAAATACGGCTCAATGGTAGAATCTGCAAGAGTTGAAGTTAGTAATTCCGATTTTGGCACATCAAACAGAGAGAGAATTAAGAAATATATTTTAAATAATATTTTCACGTCTAAAAAACGATTTATATTCATTGCAAGACTGCTTTATCTCTTTCAAAAATCCGGATTTCAGAAATTACTGCATGCGTCCGGATTGTTTGAGAAACTTTTCCCCAAATTATCCGAAATAGATAAACTATCTCCGGCTGTGTCAAAACAATTCAGTGATGAGATGATCCCGGAGTATATACTGCCGGATGGAAAGATAAAATACAGAACTGCATTCCTCCCGGGCTGCTTAATGAATGTTATGTTTGCAGATATAAATAAAGATACTGTTGATGTATTAAAAGCATGCGGCTGCTCGGTTTTTACTCCTAAAAATCAAATATGCTGCGGTTCATTAAACGCACATAACGGCGAAATGGAATCTGCAAAAAGACTCGGCAAGCAGACTATTGATGCATTCCTGGTTCCAACCACCAACCGCCAACCGCCAACCGCCGGCAATCCACACTACGATTACCTAATCTCCAACTCTGCCGGCTGCGGCGCTTTTATGAAAGAATATGTTCATATCTTTAAAGATGATCCCGAATATGCTGAGAAAGCAAAAATATTTTCATCAAGAGTGAAAGACATTACTGAATTTCTGAGCAAATTGAAAATTGATATACCTTTGAATAATATTAATGCAGTGATTACCTACCACGATGCATGTCATCTGGCGCATACACAAAAGATTACTTCGGAACCGAGGGAAGTAATAAAATCGATACCGGGCATTACATACAGGGAACTTGATGAGGCCTCATGGTGCTGCGGCAGTGCAGGAATATATAATTTAATACAGTATGATACTTCAATGATCGTTTTGAAAAGAAAAATGGAGAATATTAAGAATACTAATTCTGATATAGTTATAACAGGAAACCCGGGATGTATTTCGCAATTAAGATATGGAGCAAAGAAGTTTAAAGTTGATGTTGAAATACTGCATCCGGCAACATTAATAAAAAGAGCTTTGAGTAAATGAATTCATTTGCCGTATAGACTTGAATAACAAGAAACAAGAATAATAAGATACAGGTTTTCGTAAAGCGGCATATCAGAGGTCAGAAGTCAGATGAGCCTGCTTGTTAACCTCATCCTTCCGTTCCTTCTCCTTATAAATGAGAAGGAAACAAGTCACCCCTCATTTTCAGTAAAACATATTTACTTATATTCTATCAAAAAAAAGAACAGATAAGACTTAAAATAAATTGTTATAAATATTTATTTTCGTTAATTATTCAAATAAGCGTAAAGTCCCCTCCTGGGAGGGGCGAGGGGTGGGTTATATTTGAATCGAAGAAACAAGTAAAAAGATCCAGGTTTTCGAAAGCGGCATATCAGAGGTCAGAAGTCAGATGAGCCTGCTTGTTAACCTCATCCTTTCGTTCCTTCTCCTTAGTAAGGGAGAAGGAAACAGTCACGCCCAATTTTCAGTATAAACTATTTACTTAATATTCTATCAAAAAAAAGAACAGATAAGACTTAAAATAAATTGTCATAAATATTTATTTTCGTTAATTATTCAAATAAGCGTAAAGTCCCCTCCTGGGAGGGGCGAGGGGTGGGTTATATTTGAATCAAGATACAAGAAACAAGTAATAAGATACAGGTTTTCGAAAGCTTTGCTCTTTACCTTTCATTCCTGATTAGGATTATTATTGCCATATAAAAAATAACCTGCTTCAGGACTGGAGTTCTGATCTACGAGCAGCTTATTGTGTATCTGGTCTTAGTATGGCACATTCATTAGTTGTTCAATAAAATTTAAAAAACGGCAGTTAATTCAAAGTATAAAATAACTGGTTAATTATATATACTTTTATTATTTTGGTCTTGTCATACCAAGCTGAAATATATTATTAAGGATTTATAATAAAATTTTCTAAATATAGTTTGAAATAGAACACATAGACTTAAATATTTATTTAATATTTTTTTTTGAAAGTTTTGTTTTTATTAATAAATTTTTATGTTTGTCGTCTAATTTGAATTCATTGTTCAAAAAAAGATACTATCATTGCTTTAATCTATTAACTATTCCCACTTATATTTTACAGGGCGTCAACTCAGATGCAGTTAGACACTTTTATATTTAATGTAAAATGAATATATGAATGTAAGTGAATCATAAATTGATTATCATATAACTTAATTGTTACATAAAAAAGGGCTAGGATGAAAAATACCCGGTTGGATTACATTCTTAGGGTTCGGTTGCCAATCACTATTTTTGTTATTCTCGCATGTTTTACTATTACATTTTTTGTCAGCAAACCTGAAAGGGATATGGTGGGTTATAGTCCCGATCAGCCAATAAACTTTCCGCATAATATTCATGCAGGACTTATGAAGATCGACTGCCAGTATTGCCATACCGGAGTTGAAAAGTCGCGCGTTGCTATGGTGCCGCCGGTAGCTACGTGCATGAATTGCCACACAATTGCGAGGAAAGACAAACCCGAAATAATTAAGCTGACCAGGTATTATAAAGATGGAAAAGCTTTACCCTGGAAAAGGGTTCACCGGGTTCCCGATTTTGTTTATTTTAATCATAGTGTGCATGTAAATATGGGTATCGATTGCGTCCACTGCCATGGAGATGTAAGGCAGATGGCAAAAATAAAAGAAGTTCATTCCTTTACAATGGCTGCATGCTTAAGCTGTCATAGAAATGCACATGAGAATCTACCGGAATTAAAAAATATTAAAAATGGTCCTGACTATTGTTTCGCTTGTCATCGTTAAACAGGAGTATTAATGGAGATAGCAGAATTTTTTCAAAAGAAAATTAAAAGGAAAAACTTTTTTACAACAGCCGGTACCGGCATAGTCGGCTATTTTGTTTTCAGATCTTTTCCTTTTAATCTTTTCACAAAAAAAGAAATAAAAAAAAGTCAAAAAATAAAAGTGAAAATTAATCCTCTTGCCGTTGAAAGAAAAAACACAGGTAAAACTAATGTCTGATTCCGACAATAAAAATAGTATGCAGGACAAAAAAGAAAAACCCGATATCAATTACTGGAAAAGTTTTGAATCATTATATAATGATCCCTCGGTTATTGAAGCTTCACGCCACGAATTTCAGAAAGGTGCAACCGATGATTTTGATTTGAAGAAAACCAGCGGATTATCAAGGAGAAAGTTCTTAACGCTTGTGGCCGCTTCTGCAGCATTAGCCGGTGCGGGATGTTCAAATTACAGGGATGAAGGGGATATAATTCCATATAATAAAAAGCCTGAGAGTATTACACTCGGAAAACCCGATTATTATGCTTCAGTTGCCAACGGATGCGAGGAAGGCTGCGGGGTTCTTGTTAAGACCAGGGAAGGAAGACCTGTAAAGGTTGATGGTAATCCCGATCACCCTGTCAGCAGAGGTAAAGCCTGCGCAAAGTGTCAGTCAACAATTTTAAACTTATATGATCCCGAAAGATTAAAGAACCCTTTAATAAGAACAAAAAACGGCAGCCGGCTTAAATCTACCTGGCAGAATGTTGATGATAAGATCAGGAATTTACTAGCTAACTCTAACGGTAAAGAAATTGCGGTAATTTCTCACAGAATAACTTCTCCTTCAGCAAAAAAGGTTTTCAGCGAATTCCAGCAGAAATATCCTTCTGCCAAAGTTTATACTTATGATTTATTTAATGAAGATACACGGAATGCTGCATGGAAAAAAACACACGGTGCAGACGTTTTCCCGTTGATCAAGTGGGATAAAGCAAAGATTATTGTAGCCCTTGAATCAGACTTTTTAGGTGTCGGACCAAACAAAACTGAGAATGCAATTTTATTCGCAAAAGGAAGGGAAGTCAGCGACCTGGATAATTTCAACCGGCTCTATGTTGTTGAAGGGAATATGTCGGTTACAGGCAGTAATGCTGATTACAGGATTAAGTTAAGACCTGATGCCGAATATGAATTTGTGCAGGTAATATCGCAGGCTGCTGCCGGTTCCGGCGCAAACGATCCTGTACTTAAATCTTTTGCAGATAAATATGAAATACCAGTTGTTAAACTAAAATATATGGTTGATGATCTTCTTAAGAATAAAGGTCAATCAATTATATATGCCGGCGACACTCTTCCTGAAAACGTTCATATAGCCGTGAACAATCTTAACGAAGCTCTGAATAACAGCAGCATGTATAGAACAGATTCCTCGAAAGTCAATCTGCAGGCATTAAGCACCGCCGATGAATGGGAAAGTCTAATCGGTAATATGAATAACGGCAATGTTGCAGCAGTTATTCATTTCGATTCCAACCCGGTTTATCATCTTCCGAAAGATTATGGCTACACGGATGCAGTTAAAAAAGTGCCGGATGTAATTACTCTTATTGAAAGTGAAAATGAGTCATCAGCAGTAAGTAATTATATACTTCCGGTTAATCATCCTTTTGAGGCATGGGGCGATTTCAAAACAAGAACCGGTTTTTATGCTATGCGCCAGCCGGTTATTGCTCCTCTCTATAATACACGGCAGAAAGAAGCAGTGCTTCTTTTCTGGACTAAAGAGAGCAAAGCTAAATTTGACGAAAACTTATTCCATGATTATTTAATGAGTTTCTGGGAAAAAGAAATATTTCCCGGTCTAAATTCCGAACTTGATTTTAAGACATTCTGGCTTTCATCACTCCAGGATGGAGTTGCATCATCAAATGATAACCCGACGGACATAGGGAAATTTAATAGTAATATTGAACCTGGTAACTCCGGAAATAAAAAAGCCGGTTATGTTATCAGTCTTCGTGAGAGCTATTCGACAGGAGACGGACGGTTTGCGAATAACGGGTGGATGCAGGAGCTTCCGCATCCCGTTAGCAAAGTTGCATGGGACAATTATGCCGCTATTTCTTTAAATACTGCAAAAGAACTGAATATAAATGCAACTCATGATATGCATGATTCTTTCTATGATATGATAGAAATATCAGCGAACGGAAGAAAGCTTGAGATACCCGCATTTGTTCAGCCGGGTGCTGCCGATAATACTATTACAATTGAGCTTGGATACGGAAGAAGTACAACCGGTGTTGTCGGTACCGGTGTCGGTTTCGATGCAGGAGTCCTGTTGTCAAAGAAACCGGGTGTTTCCCCATGGATTTATTATGCGGATGTAAAAAAGTTAGATAAGACTTATCAAATGGTTTCAAGCCAGGAGCATCATACTTTTGATGTAGGCATTACCAAAGATCAGGTTCAGTTAAGAGGAATTATAAGAGAAGGTACTGTAGAAGAATATAAAAAGAACCCGAAATTCCTGAAAGAAGATAATGAGCAGTCTGAAGAAAGTCTCTATTATCCCCATGAATATAATGGTGTAAAGTGGGGGATGGCAATTGATCTTAATAAATGTCTGGGATGCGGTGAATGTGTTATCGCATGCGGATCTGAAAACAACGTTCCGATCGTAGGAAAAGAGCAGGTTGGCAAGGGGAGAGAAATGCACTGGATAAGGATCGACAGGTATTACTCCGGTACTCCGGATGATCCGGCAGTTAGTACGCAGGTTATGCTGTGCCAGCAGTGCGATCATGCGCCTTGTGAAAATGTATGCCCGGTTCTGGCTACTACACACAGCCCGGACGGCTTAAACCAGATGATCTATAACCGCTGTGTCGGAACAAGATACTGCTCCAATAACTGTCCTTATAAAGTCAGAAGATTCAACTTTTTCAATTTCAGGGATCATTTTAAAGATCAATATCAGCAGACAGATATTTTTGACCTGGTTTATAATCCTGAAGTTACTGTCAGGTCACGCGGAGTTATGGAAAAATGTACTTTCTGTATTCAGAGAATTATGAATGCGAGATCCGATGCTATCGCAGAAGGAAGGGAAGTAAAAGGATCCGATGTTAAAACCGCATGCCAGGAAGCATGCAGCACCAATGCTATCAAATTCGGGGATACTAACGATAAGAATGGTGAATTCTTTAAATACAGGAACCATGAGCTTGGGTACTATGTTCTTGCAGAATTAAATGTAAGGCCGAATGTTACATACATTGCTAAATTGCGAAATACTCATAAGGAGGAAGTATAATTGGCTACTGATTACTCCCGGGAAATAGCTGTAATTGATGAGCGGCTTACCTTCACCGACATCGAGGCGATGATTGCCAAACCAATAAGTGATAAGCCGAATAAAAAATATTTCTTTGCTTTAAGTGTTACTGTAAGCATGCTGCTATTGGGAGTTATCTGCTTAATAATAGCTTTTTATTACGGTATCGGCATGTTCGGAAACAATATACCTGTTGCATGGGGCTTCCCGATAATCAACTTTGTATTCTGGGTAGGTATTGGTCACGCCGGAACTCTTATCTCGGCAATCCTTTTCTTATTAAGGCAGAGATGGAGAACCGGTATTGCAAGATTTGCCGAAGCCATGACGATTTTTGCGGTTATATGTGCCGGCTTATTCCCGTTAATACATCTTGGCAGACCCTGGCTGGCCGGCTATTTAATTCCTTATCCTAATCAGCATGATCTATGGGTTAATTTCGTTTCACCTTTAGTCTGGGACGTGTTTGCGGTTTCAACTTATTTTATAGTTTCCTTATTGTTCTGGTATGTAGGTTTAATTCCCGATTTTGCTTCTTTAAGAGACAGGGCTACTTCAAAAGCTAAAAAGTTTATCTATTCTTTATTCAGCCTGGGCTGGAGACACTCGAACCGCCAGTGGCAGCATTATGAAAAAGCTTATATGATACTGGCAGGTCTTGCAACTCCGCTGGTTCTTTCCGTTCACAGTGTGGTAAGCTTCGACTTTGCAATGGCCATACTTCCGGGGTGGCATTCTACCATTTTTCCGCCTTACTTTGTTGCAGGTGCGATCTTCTCCGGTTTTGCAATGGTTGTGTTCGTGCTGGTTATTGTAAGAAAAGTCTTCGACATGGAAAGCATTATTACAATGGGCACCCTGGACAATATGAATAAAGTAATCCTTCTTACTTCACTTATGGTAGGTTATTCTTACGGTATGGAATTTTTTATGAGCTGGTACAGCGGTGAAGTTATTGAGAAATTTGTTGTGATAAATCGTGCATTCGGGCCTTATGCCTGGTCTTACTGGATAATGATAAGCTGCAACGTATTGTTCCCGCAGCTTTTCTGGTTTAGGAAATTCAGACGTTCAATCCCGGTTATGTTTGTAGTTTCCATTTATGTTCTTATCGGTATGTGGTTTGAAAGATTTGTAATTATTGTTACTTCCTTACACAGGGATTTTCTTCCTTCAAGCTGGGGAATGTTCACCCCTTCATTTTATGACATAGGCATTCTTCTAGGAAGCTTCGGTTTATTCTTTACTTTGGTTCTGCTGTTTGCCAAGAACCTGCCGGTCGTTTCAATTGCAGAAGTTAAAGCTCACTCAAAAGGGGCTCAGCCTCACCATAAGCACGCGGAGGAGGTAGAAGCTTAATGGATAGATCAAATAAATTATACGGTGTAACTGCTTTATTCGGTAAACCTGAAGAAGCCCTTAATGCTGCCGAAAAAGTAACCGATGCCGGCTATAAGAAAATTGATGTTAATACTCCTTACCCGGTTCACGGTATGGACGGGGCAATGAAGCTGAAACCTTCTTACCTGGGCTTTGTTACTTTAACTTTCGGATTTTCAGGTACAGCTTTTATTCTCTTTTTTATGTGGTGGACATTATCGGTAAGCTACAAGCTGGTTATAGGCGGAAAGCCGTTTTTCCCTCTGCCCGCTTTTATTCCAATTACTTTTGAATTTACAGTATTATTAGCCGCTTTATCTACTGTATTCGGAATGATCGCCGCTTTCTTTAATCTTCCTAAAAACAGCCATCCTTTAAATGAAACGGGTTATATGAGATCTGTTTCCCTGAATAAATTCGGAATAATAATAGAGGCTGCCGATCCTTTGTTTGAAGAAAGCAAAGTAATACAGCTCCTGAAAGATTTAGGTGCTGAAAAAGTTGAGACGGTTTACTGGCCTGAAGAAGAAAAGTTTAGAATATTTGAACCGAAGTTTATTACATTCCTGGTCGTTATTGCTCTTTTTACTATCGGAACTACCTATTTCTCATTAAATAAGCTGATGTACATTGTACCGTTCAACTGGATGGATAAACAGGATAAGCTGATTCCCCAGGAGAAAAGTGATTTCTTTTCCGATGAATTCGGTATGAGAACTCCTGTTGCGGGAACCGTTGCAAAAGGGTTCATGCCGTACCCGTTTATGGGTGTAGATACGCCAAAAGTTTTTTTATCTAACCCGCTGCTGCCAACGAAAGAGATTTTAAAATTAGGACAGAGAAAATTCTTAACATTCTGCAGCCCTTGTCATGGAAACCTTGGTGAAGGAAACGGACGATTGCAGGGACAATTTCCTAACGGTCCTACTTTCCATTCAAATGCGGTAATAAACATGCCCGACGGCCAGATATATCACATTATTACAAACGGTAGAAACGTAATGCCGTCTTACGCATCCCAGATCACCAGAAGAGAGAGGTGGGCAATTATTAATTATATAAGAGTACTTCAAAGAGCGGAAAATGCATCTTCAGAAGATGTAAAATTTGCGAAAGAAGAGGAGTCTGGTAAAAATGTCCAATAATTTTGTTTATCAGAAAAAAGAATTACCCCCTTATATAGGCAGAATCGGATTCTCCCTTTTAATTATAGGTGTGGTGCTCGGGATTATAAGCTACTTACTGGATCCTGCCAGGGCAGCTTTCAGCTACCTTACTTCATATATATATTTAGTTAGTATCGGCGTCGGCTCACTCTTCCTTGTAGCGCTTGAATATACTGCAGGTGCAACATGGAGCACTCCTTTCAGAAGGATTGTTGAATTCCTGGCTGCCGTTGTCCCGTTATTATTGATTTTTGCAATCCCTTTAATTTTTAATATACATGATTTTTTCCTCTGGGCTAATAAAGAAGTTGTTGCAAACGATAAAGTGCTGCAGGCAAAAACCGCTTATTTAAATGTTCCCTTTTTACTTATAAGATTGGCGGTTGTTCTTGTTTCATGGATGATTTTTTACTGGGTTATTACAAAGAATTCGCGCAAACAGGATGCAACAGGTGACCAGGGAATAACAACAAGAAACATTAAGATCTCAACCGTATTTATTCTCTGGTTTGCTGTTTCAATTTCCATTATAGCAGTTGACTGGATGATGAGCGTTGAACCACATTGGTTCTCTACAATTTTTGGAGTTTATTACTTTGCAGGAACTACATGGGCCGCACTCGCTGCTCTTACTTTAATAGTGGTATTACTAAAAGAAAACGGCTACCTGGCTGATAAAATAAAGAAAGACCATTATTACAGTTTAGGAACAATGCTTTTCGCATTTACATGTTTCTGGGGGTACATGGCTGTTTCACAGTACCTGCTTATATGGTACGGAGATCTGCCTGCAGAGACGACATGGTTTGCGCACAGATGGCATGGACTATGGACGGTTTTATCGATCGCACTGATTATCGGGCATTTTATTGTCCCTTTTCTGGCTTTGTTATCATACCCTTCTAAAACAGATCCTAAAAGATTAAAATTTATGTCAATCTGGATACTTGTTTTTCAATTCCTGGATACTTACTGGATGATTATGCCGGGTATGAAAGTAGAAACGGGCGGTTATTATTTCAGCTGGAGCGATCTTGTTTTTCCAATAGCTGTTGTAGGTTTGGTAATTGTTGTCTTTAATTCAATGGCTAAAAAATATAACTGGATACCGGTTGGTGATCCCAAACTTCAAAGAGGTTTTGATTTTCGTCTTTAATAATTAAATAAAAACCTATGTCTGATTTTCAAGATAATTTAAAAGATAAGCTGGAAGATTTAAAAAAGAATCCCGGGAAAATATTCGGACTTTTATATCCCTATATTTTTATAGTAATTCTTATCCTGGGATTAATTTATATGGCAAATTTGAACCAGATAGCCAGGCAGACCATACCGCCTGCTCTTCCCGATACAACTGCGCCCGAACAACTGAAGATAGAAGAACCAAGGCAAGTTGCGGCCGTGGATGTAAATGAATTAAGCAAGCCTACCGATGAAATGGTATCTAAAGGTATGGCTTTATATCAATCAAATTGCGCTTCGTGCCATGGTACAGACGGAAAGGGAGACGGACCTGCTTCACAGGGACTGAATCCTCCACCGAGAAATTATACAATTAAAACAGGATGGGTTAACGGTCAGAAGATTTCCCAGATATATGAAACCCTGGAAAACGGGATTAACGGTTCGGCAATGAGGTCTTTTGATTATTTATCACCTGAAGACAAATTTGCTCTTGCTCATTATATACGCAAGACTTTTATCCCGGATCCACCTGAAGATTCCAAATCGGACCTGCAGAACCTTGAACAAACTTATAATTTATCAAAGGCTAGAACAGTACCGGGGCAGGTACCTATTGAAATTGCAATGGATTTAATTATTAAAGAGAATCAGGGTAAAGCTGAAAAAGTTAAGAAGACAATTGAAGAAATTTCGGAAGATCAGAGTGACGGAGCCGTTATCTTTAAAAAAGTTACAAAGAACCAGGATCTTGTGATCACTTCATTAATAAATTCACAGGTCTGGAAAAATAATAAAGACAAGTTTGTAAGCCTGGTTGTAGATAATGTTAACCAGGATGGATTTAATGATCAGATTTTTTCTTTTAAATGATGCACAATGGAACCTGTTCTATAATTATATGAACAGGATCTTATAGCATGTGAGTTTCCAAAATGGAAAAAAAGTGTCATTTCGAGGGAATTCAATTAGTTTTCTTTGAGATGACCGAGAAATCTTAAGATATTATAACGTAAGATTTCTCCCCCGGCTGCAATGAGTAAAAGAAATAGAGTCGGGGTCGAAATGACAATTGGACTTTTTAGTCACCCTAACAAAAAGTAGTTCAAACCTTGAGAGTCAAACACTCAAGGTTGCAAAAAAAAGATGAAATTGAAAAAAATAATAAATATCGTTTTAATTATTCTTGCTTTCTGCAGTGCAGGCCTGACTTTCGGAGGTCAGAGTAAGGAACCGGGAATTCAGGAACATCTCGGTGCAAAGATTCCTTTGAACCTGACATTTAAAGATGCTGACGGAAAAGATATTCAGCTTTCTCGCATTTTTACAAAATCTACAGTCCTGGCATTTGTCTATTATAACTGTCCCGGTTTATGTGATCCTTTAATGACCGAAGTCGCAAATGTAATAAACAAAGTTAATCTGGAACCGGGTGTTGACTATGACGTTGTATCTATAAGTATGGATGACCGGGAAAATTTTCAGGATGCAGAAAAGAAAAAACAGGTTTTTACAAGTTTAATTACAAGATATTTTCCCGATTCTGCATGGAGATTTCTTACGGGTGACAGCGTCACAATAAAAGAAGCAACCGATGCTGCCGGATTTAATTTTAAAAGAGAAGGTACAGGGTTCATTCACACAAGCGTTCTTATTTTTGTTTCAAAAGACGGGAAAATCTGCAGGTATTTATACCCGGATCTAACCTCAAAGAAAAAGTTCGGCATTCTTCCGTTCGATTTTGAAATGGCTAATTTAGAAACCGCTCAGGGAAAAGAAGTCCCTGTTATAGGTAAAATGCTGCAGTTTTGTTTTAAGTATGACCCGGAAGGAAAAACCTATACAATCAATTTATTAAAAATTTCCGGTGCGGGTGTATTATTGTTAACGGCGGTTTTTGTTGTATTTGTACTGGTAAAACCTAAAAAAGAGAAAAGTAAAAAAAGGTAGAATTTTATGTCTAGTGAAGAAGCAACTGTTTCTGAAAATCAGGACGGTCATTCAAGTTATCTTGATGATACGGGAAAATATAAAGGCATAAGGGCCTGGATATTTTCAACCGATCACAAGAGGATTGGTATTTTATACTTAATCGCTTTGTTAAGCTGGTTTGCTATCGGGGTAACATTAGGATTTTTAATCAGGCTTGAGCTGTTAACTCCCGGGAAAACCATTGTAGATCCGCAGGCATACAATGCCTTCTTTACTCTTCATGGTGTAATAATGCTTTTCCTTTTTGTTATACCCGGCCTTCCGGCGGTATTTGGAAACTTCTTTCTGCCTATTATGCTGGGTGCAAAGGATGTTGCCTTTCCGAGGCTGAATCTTCTTTCATGGTACCTTTATATGCTCGGAGGTTTCCTTGTAATATTAGCGATTGTCCTGCCCGGCGGAGCTCCTGATACCGGCTGGACTTTCTACATCCCTTACAGTGTAAGAACTAGCACGAATATGATATTTGCACTGACGGCTGTTTTCATACTCGGATTTTCATCCATATTAACAGGTCTGAACTTCCTTACTACAATACACAGGATGAGAGCCCCGGGAATGGGCTGGTTCAAAATGCCTCTTTTTGCATGGTCATTATATGCTACCGGGTGGATACAAATTTTAGCTACCCCTATTATCGGCATTACTTTACTTCTCGTTATTGTAGAGAGAGTTTTTCACGTAGGCATTTTTGATCCTGCGCTTGGCGGTGATCCTATTATGTTTCAGCATATGTTCTGGATCTATTCTCACCCGGCGGTTTATATAATGGCAGTACCGGCTATGGGAGTTATTTCAGAGATTCTACCGGTCTTTGCCAAGAGAACAATTTTCGGGTACAGATTTATTGCATTTTCAAGTCTGGCTATTGCTTTATTCGGATCACTTGTATGGGCACATCACATGTTTGCCGTCGGGATGAGCGATCAGGCTGAATTTATCTTTTCCCTTTTAACGTTTTTAGTTGCAATACCGAGCGCCATTAAAGTATTTAACTGGACGGCAACCTTATACAAAGGATCTATTTCATTGGATCCCCCGATGCTTTATGCTCTTGCTGCAATATTCCTTTTTTCAATCGGCGGATTAACAGGCATTATACAGGGGACATTATCAGTTGATATCCAGATTACCGATACTGCTTTCATTGTCGGCCATATTCATTATGTTGTATTCGGTATAACCGGTGTGGGAATATTTGCCGCATTACATTACTGGCTGCCGAAAATGATTGGAAGAATGTACAATCATAAAGTGGCGAAGGTTGCTTTCTGGATCTTCTTTACAGGATTCAATGTACTTTATTTCCCGATGTTTGTTATGGGCTGGCTGGGAATGCCGAGAAGATATTATGATTATCTGCCTGAATATACTATCTATCATCAGATATCTACCGTCGGTTCATGGATAATGATTACAGGTATGATAATAATGTTTTATAATTTAATCAAATCCGTTAAGTACGGAAAGAAGATAGATGCCAAATCTGTATGGGGTTACGGTGAAACACTTGAATGGACAGTAGCTACACCGCCGCCTCATGAAAACTTTGATGAAATTCCGGCTGTTACCGATGGTCCCTATGAATATAAATTTAATGATGAACCTATTCTCGAAGAGGAGGGAAGTTGAGCACTCAAGAACATGCTGTAGCTAATGTACACAGGGATGATATAAGAACAAGAATGGGAATGTGGCTCTTCCTTTTCACCGAGCTCCTTTTGTTCGGCGGGCTTTTCTTTGCTTATACTGTTTACAGGCATCTGTATTCATCCGAATTTGTTGTTGCCGGCAACGAGATGCATGTTATTATCGGAGCAATGAATACCGCTATTCTTCTCACAAGCAGTATGACAATGGCCCTCTCTATTGTTGCTATACAGAAGGGAAATAAAAATCTTTCAATCCTGTATCAATTAGTAACTATTGCATTTGGAATTCTGTTCCTTGTAAATAAATATGTTGAATGGACCGCTGAAATTTCTGCAGGGAATTATCCCGGTTCAACTGCGCTTGATGCAAAAGGACACGGACAGATTATCTTTTACGGCTTATATTACACAATGACCGGTCTTCATGCGCTTCACGTTATAGTGGGAATGACAATTATTGCCGTTATGTGTGCATTTACGGTTAAAGATGTAATTAACAAAGATGATTACGTAAAGCTGGAAACTGCCGGTCTCTACTGGCACCTGGTGGATATTATATGGATTTTCCTTTTCCCCTTATTTTATCTTATAAATTAAGAAAGAATTAAATGGAGAAACAAGAAGAAACACAAGCCGGACATACCTCACATAGCTATAGTATATATGTACTGGTATGGCTGGGCCTTTTAACCTTAACAGCTCTTACAACTGTTGTAGCAGGTATTAACTTCGGTGCTTTAACAGTTGCAATAGCTTTATTAATTGCTTCTACAAAATCGTATCTTGTTTTAACTGTTTTTATGCACCTGCGGATTGAGCAGAAAGCTTTCAGGATATTTATACTTGTAGCTTTAGCTTTTCTTATTATCTCGTTTGTTCTTTTATTTTCAGATTATTCTACTTTGCAAGGGTTTATAAAATGATAGCAGATGCTTCAAATTTTGTAGTAACAGTAAATGATGCATTTATTCTTGTAGTTGCTATATCGGTTTTTTTTCTTGCCCTTATTACTGTTTTGATGGTAACATTTGTTATTAAGTACAACAGCAAAAGAGTTAAAAAGGCAACGAACGTTAGAGGCAACCTGCCGCTGGAAATAGCATGGACGGTTATTCCGACTATACTTGTGCTGGTTATGTTCTGGGTCGGATGGAACGGCTATAAACAAATGGCTCACGCTCCGAAAGATGCGATGAATATTGATGTAACCGCCCAGATGTGGCAGTGGAAATTTAAATACAGCAACGGGAAGCAGTCCGATACTCTGTATATTCCTGTTAATAAAGATGTCAATTTCAGGCTCCATTCAATGGATGTTGATCACTCATTCTTTATCCCGGCTTTCAGGATAAAAAAGGATGTAATACCAAACAGGACGAACACGGTTTGGTTCAGACCGGGAAAAGAAGGTGAATACGTTTTAACATGTGCCGAATACTGCGGTTTAAGGCATTCGTATATGCAGGCAATAGTAAGCGTTATCCCTGAATCTACATTTACAACCTGGTTAAATGGAAATAGTAAAGTCAATGTTGCTGATACTTCATTTGGCAAAGATGTTAAGCTGACAGGTCAGTAGTTAGGAGAGTAAGCTGCGTTGTGTGCTTACATGAAAAATAAGATAATGAAGCAAATTATAAGAGGTTTTATAGAATTACTAAGGTTTAATAAAAAGAATAAGGTTAACCTAATAGAATTCAAATATGCTAAATTTTATTGATTATAAACTAGGCTGACCAATTAGTACTGTAATGTCATACTGAGTTTATCGAAGTATGACAGGTTATGGCAGAATTGATTTGAAAATTTTCGTGCTGTCAATTGATATAAGTTAAATATCTAATAATATGGAGGTTGTCAGGTAAGTAAGGAAGTGTCATTTCGAAGGAATTCAAACAGCCTTCAATGATATGACTGAGAAATCTTAATCGCTGTTACGCAGGATTTCTAACCCCTGGATTTATCCCCGGGAAAAGAAAAATTGTTATAACCATTTTAATTTATCTGCTGAAAGCAGACGGTAATCAAAATTTAAGATATGAAAGAAAATATCAAAATATTAACTAAAATAAAAACATCTCCGGCTGTCATGGTCCATACCATGACCGGGCTTAATTATTTTAATTTATCTGAATTTGACCACATTGGATTGGTTCATGACAGACAGCTCAAAGCGGTTCAGCTGCTTACGCAAGGTTACTAAGCAGGTTCAATTGGAAGGTATGAAAGAGAAATTAAAAATATTATTTGAATTAACTAAAATAAAAATTACCCTGTTTGTAACAATTACAACAGCTTTCGGCTTTATTTCTGCTGCGGGTAATATTACTGCCGGGATAATTGCGCCCGTTGCCGGAATATTATTGCTGGCGTGCGGTTCGGCGGCAGTCAATCATTTCCAGGAACGTGAAACCGATGCTATGATGGAGCGGACCAAGAACCGTCCTATTCCTTCCGGCAGAATATCTCCTCAAAGTGCTCTTTATATTGCTTTGATCCTGATTATTTCCGGTTCTGTTATTTTATATGAAGGTGCAGGTATACTTGCATTAGGGCTCGGACTCCTTAACTTATTATGGTACAACGGTATTTACACTCCGTTAAAACGTCATAATGCCTTGGCTATAATACCCGGCTCAATGGTAGGTGCAATTCCTCCTGTTGTCGGGTGGGCTGCAGCAGGCGGAAATATATTTGATCCGCAGATTTTAATTATAGCTTTCTTCTTTTTTATCTGGCAGATCCCTCACTTCTGGCTCCTCCTTCTTATATTATCGAAAGATTATGAGCAGGCCGGGTTCCCAACATTAACTAAAACATTTAACCAGGACCAGCTTTCACGTATAACTTTTATGTGGATATCTGCTACGGGGATTACCGGGATTTTAATTCCTCTCTTCGGTATAATTAAATTTCCTTTAATCGACTTTGTAATTTTTCTTTCAAGCTTATGGCTTATTTGGAAGGCAACAAAGCTTCTGAAAAATAATAAAGGAAAGAAGTCATTCGGCTTTGCATTCAGGGCAATAAATATTTTTGCACTTCTGGTTGTTATACTTTTATCAATAGACAAACTGGTCTTTTTATCTTAAAAACTCGAGTGAGATTATAGATGGATTTTTTCAATAGTTTAGTTATTCCCCAATCTGCTGATCATATAAAGCTTCTGCATTATATGTTAATACTTATACTTTTTCTTTTTATTCCCTTTATAAGCATCATATTCGGCGGAACCATCTTGTCGCTTTTCTACAGGAGAAGAGGATACAAAAATAATAATGGTCTTTGTTTAAGGTTCTCAAAAGATATTGCCGAATTATCAACGGTTAATAAGAGTCTGGGAATAATCCTGGGGATAGTCCCGATGTTTACAGCAATACTCATTTTTGTTCAGCTTTTACATGCAGCAGATACTTCAGTTTCCTCTTACCTTTCATGGTCATTTATATTATCAGCTATCGGTATAATTCTTATTTATGCCTACCGTTATTCTCTTTCATTTAATACGATTTTTGAGTCTCTTAAGGAATTTGCTCCGAAAAATGAAGAGGTTTATGATGAATTCAGGAAATTCAGGAAGGGAAGTATTGATGTAAGCAATAAAACAGGGCTGTTTGGAATAGTTCTGTTATTTACCGGGCTCTGGTTTTTTACTGCCGGAGTTACATTTGCTACTTACCCGAATGATTGGGTAAATACCACTTTTATCGGCAATCTTTTTTCGTGGAAAGTCCTGGTAAGATTTATTTCATTTATAATAGGCTCCTTCGGTATAACCGGCGGTTTATTGTTTTTCAGGTTCTTCTTCTGGGAAGGCGGAAGAAAACATATTGAAGACAATTACAAAGAATTTGTCAGGAAGACTGCATTGAAAGTCACTTTCGCATCCATGATATTGCTCCCCGTATTTCTGCTGCTTGATGTAATCATGCTTCCGGGCATTGCTGTCTCATTCGGAGTTTTCAATTATTCACTCGCTGCAATACTTCTTATATTCCTGGTGCTCCACCTGCTCTATTCAATGGTTAAGTATTCAAATACCAGGTTCAGCGGTTCGATATTTTTTGTTATACTTCTTATAGTTTTATCTTCAACTGTTAAAGACGAACTGGCAATGAGCAATGCTACTCAGATCCAGTCTCTCAGATTAGCCGATAAATTTGAAACATACATGAACGGATTAAAAGGGGTCTCTACTACGGCGGTAGCGGTAAGAACCGGTGAGCAAATATACCAGACTGTTTGTTCGGCATGTCATAGTTTCGACAAAGTAGTTGTGGGTCCTGCTTACAATGATGTTTTACCGCAGTTTGAAGGAAAGAAAGACGCTCTTGTTGCATTCATCAGGAATCCCGTTAAAGTACTTCCGAATTTCCCTCCGATGCCGAACCCTGGTTTGAGCCTTGCTGAAGCAAAGAATATTGCAGACTATGAAATGATAACTCATATGAAAGACGTTTTTGCGCAAAGAAAAGCTGAAGCGGGGAATGACGGTGAAAAGCTCTTCAGCAGGATTTGCGCTGCTTGCCATGCGTATGATCATGATGTAGTCGGACCTGCATTTAATGATGTATTGTCTAAGTATGTCGGTAAGGAGAATGATCTTATCAGTTTTGTAAGTAACCCTAAAAAAGTGCTGCCCGGTTATCCGGAGATGCCCAATCCCGGTTTAAGTCCTGAGCAGGCTAAAGCTGTTTCGACCTATGTACTGGAAGAGTACAAGGAGAAGAAGCAGTAGGGCTGGAGAGCAGAAGTCAGAATGCAAGACACTTCAGTTTACGTACCAACGAAGCCCGTAACGGGTTGTCCAAAAAGTAAGAAAGTGTCTTTTCGAGGGAGTCTTCGACCGAGAAATCTTTTCAAAACGTAAGATTTCTCCCTTCGGTCGAAATGACAAACGTACTTTTTAGACAGCCCCTATGGTGCACCAGCTGAACCAGCTATTATAAGATATTGAGCTCGCATCCTGTCTGTGCCGGATAATATGACAAGACAACCCGGCGCACTGGCTGTCATGAACCATTTCATGACAGAATGTACTCATCTTACCACTGCGTTAATACTCAATCCACCGGCTGCCGCAGCGCTCAATGCACCTCCCTTTTTCCAAAAGGGAGGAACGAGGAGGGATTAAAATATTATTGCTAAATACTTCAACTTTATCTTCCTGTAATTTACCCTCATCCTTCCGTTCAGATACAAATTGTCATTTCGAGCGAACATCAAAAAGAATAACAAATTGGTGAGCGAGAAATCTTACGTTACAATGTCCGGCTCTAACCTCATATTCCGGCTTACTACCCTCATCCTTCCGTTCCTAAAAACCTTCAAGGTTGGCGAAAGTGATTGAAGCTACGTCATCCCTTGAAGGTTAAAATAAGAAGTTAACCCCATCCTTTCGTTCAGAAACAAATTGTCATTTCGAGCGAACATCAAAAAGAATAACAAATTGGTGAGCGAGAAATCTTACGTTACAATGTCCGGCTCTAACCTCATATTCCGGCTTACTACCCTCATCCTTCCGTTCCTTCTCCTTCCCGATAAACCGGGAAAGGTATTAAGGGAGAAGGACGCAAGTACCCTTCATTTTCAGTAAAACTATTTACTAAATATTCTTTCAGAAAAATAAACAGATAAGACTTAAAATAATTGGTTGTTATAAATATTTATGTTTGTTAATTACTCTAATAAGCGTAAAGTCCCCTCCTGGGAGGGGCGAGGGGTGGGTTATTACTTATCCCAAAAAAGGTCAAGAGTAAGTTTGAGGCTGCCTCTCTCTATTGCTATATAGTGAACAAATGTTCATCAGTACAATTACCGGCGATATAGGTATTTATACCGATTTATTTTATCGTACTTTTTATTATATATAAAAACAAAAATATGATATCTTAATTACAGAAGAAGATATTTGCACATATTAAAATAATTTTGTAAATACTACAGTTGTCTATTAAAATTATCTTAAAGACGGGGGTAAATATCTTCAAATCCAGCAAATCCATATTTTAAGTTCTAATTCTAATGTTATTTCTTTAAAGTTGTAATTAAAATGACCCCCGTTAATATTCAACTTTTTTAATCCTGATTATAAAAATAAATTCCTGAAATAAAGTTGATTAAAGAATTCTACTTCCGGGCAATAAATTGTTTTATCAGTGTGAATTACCCTCCTGATTCTCACAAAATTGAAATCGTTACAGGTTATCGCAAAAGTATAATACTATACTTTTATCGTTTTGGAATATTATTTGTTTGTATTATGGCAAAAACGTAATGGCTGATTGTATGCGATGCAGCCTTATACCTGCCAATAACATTTATTTCAGGCAGGTAAGGTTTTTATTGAAAGTTCTTCTAATCTTATTTAATAAATAGTAAATGCTATAACTTATTAAAATATAGATCAGTATATCAACAATAATAATTCTTTAAGAATCATTGAAAGGAATAACGAGTTAGTTCTTATATCCGGTCTAACAAATAGAGATGTAAATAAAATGAATCATAATTTCCTTAATTATCAGGTGGAGGACTTTCAAACTTTAATTGAACAAAGCCCTATATCAATAATTATTACAGATATTAATGGAAATATATTATATGTTAATCCCAAATTTGTTGAATTAACCGGTTATAGTGAAGAAGAAGTTTTAGGTAAGAATCCCAGGCTCTTAAAATCAGGGGAGATGAGCCTGGAGGAATATAAAGTATTATGGGATACAATTCTTTCGGGTAAGGTCTGGAAAGGTGAATTCTTAAATAAAAAGAAGAACGGCGAATTCTATAACGAATTTGCTGTTATTTTACCAATAATTAATAATGATGGAAAAATAACTAAATTACTGGGGCTGAAAGAAGATATTACTGCACTCAGGAAAACTGAACATGAGTACTTTGAAGCTGAAAAATTTGCTTCACTCGGGAAAATGGCTTCTTACATAACACACGAAATTAAAACCCCGTTAACATCCATTAAAGCTAATATTGATATGCTTCTGCGTAAAAATGATTTACCGGAATATGCTAATAAATGTTTGGGGATTGTTCAGAGTGAATTAACCCGGCTGTCCGGGCTGTTATCAAATATACGGGAGTCTACCAGGCTGGAAGAATTTAATCTCTCCGAAATATACCTGCCGGATTTATTTAATTCGATACATGAAATTATTTCACCGCAGCTTGAATTAAAAGATATTAAGTTTATTAGCAACATACCCGGTTATAAAGTTGTTGGTGATATAAATAAGCTCAAATCTTTATTCATGCTGCTGATAGAAAATTCTATATCTGCTATTTGCCGGGATGGGCAAATTGAGATATACAGCACTTCAGTTAATGGCAATTGTTCTCTATTTTTAAAAGATAATGGCTGCGGAATTGAAACTGTAGATAATATTTTTAAACCGTTTTTTACTACCAAAAAAGATGGTTCGGGATTGGGACTTACTATCGCGCAAAACATAATTGAAAAACATAAAGGCGATTTAAAATTAGTCTCTTCAAAACCCGGTGAGACTATCTTTGAAGTCATTCTGAATAAGGTGCACACCGTTGAATAAAATTTTAATTATAGATGACGATAAATCGATAAGGGATACCCTCTCTCTCTTTTTATCCGAATTCGATTATAAAATATTATCAGCGGGGAGCGGGGAAGAAGGTCTGGCAGTTCTCGACAAAGAACGTCCCGAATTAATTCTATGCGATCTTAAGCTGCCAAGATTAAGCGGTCTCGATTTTCTTAAAAAATTAAATGAATATGATTCCCGCATTCCGGTAATAATAATGACTGCATACGGCGACAGCCGCACCACGATAAAAGCAATCCAGCTTGGCGCTTATGATTATATTGAAAAGCCGCTCGATGTTGACCGTCTGAATGTATTAATTAAAAGAGCGCTTGAAGAAAGAAGAATAAGCGAACACCTTGAAATTACAATTTCCAAAGACAGCGATGAATACAGAATTGAAAACAGTCTGATCAGCAAGACTCCTGTTATGAAGGAAGTGCTGAAGAAGATAGGGAAGGTATCTTCTAACAGGGTAAGCGTTTTAATCCACGGTGAAAGCGGAACCGGGAAAGAACTGATAACTAAAGTTATCCATTACACCGGAATAACCCGCCATTCTCCTTTCATTGCAGTAAACTGTACGGCATTAAGTGAATCGCTGCTTGAAAGCGAACTTTTCGGACATGAAAAAGGTTCCTTTACCGGGGCAATCAGGGATAAGAAAGGGAAGTTCGAACTGGCAGGCGAAGGGACTATTTTCCTTGATGAAATATCTGAAATATCTCCGAATCTGCAGGTAAAGCTGCTTAGAGTTTTACAGGAAAAAGAATTCGAAAGGGTCGGTGGAGAGAATACAATCCCTATGCAGGCAAGAATAGTTGCGGCAACCAACAGGAACCTGGGTGACCTTGTCAGGCTGGGGAAATTCCGCGATGATCTTTTTTACAGGCTGAAAGTCTTTACAATTGAAGTCCCTCCCTTAAGGGATAGGAGGAATGACATACCGGCGCTCGTTATTCATCTGCTTAAGAAGATCAATAATGAGCTCCATAAAAATGTAAGAAAAATACCAATTGATGTTATGGAAATGCTGCAGAGTTATGATTGGATCGGTAATGTAAGGGAACTTGAAAATATCCTTTACCAGGCGGTAGTTTTATCAACCGATGATGTTCTGCAGAAAGAAAATATATTGCTCAGAAAAATTATCCCGTTCGATACAGCCATGGACGGTGATTTAAGTCTTTCCGAAATGGAAAAGATGCATATTGAGCATATACTGAAAAAAGTTAACTTCAACAAAACAAAAGCCTGCAGCATACTTAAAATCTCAAAACCAACCCTTGACAGCAAGATCAGGAAGTATAACATTACATAGTACTTAGTATTGAGATATGAGTATTGAGACTACTTTGTGTCATTTCGAATCCCGATTCACTGGACACTCGATGCTTGATTCTTGATAGTTTAAAAACAGCTCCTCATTGTCCAGCCTGTTAACCTCATCCTTTCGTTCAGATACAAATTGTCATTTCGAGCGAACATCAAATAGAATAACAAATTGGTGAGCGGGAAATCTTACGTTACAATGTCCGGCTCTAACCTCATATTCCGGCTTACTACCCCCATCCTTTCGTTCAGATACAAATTGTCATTTCGAGCGAACATCAAATAGAATAACAAATTGGTGAGCGGGAAATCTTACGTTGCAATGTCCGGCTTTAACCTCATATTCCGGCTTACTACCCTCATCCTTTCGTTCAGATACAAATTGTCATTTCGAGCGAACATCAAATAGAATAACAAATTGGTGAGCGGGAAATCTTACGTTACAATGTCCGGCTCTAACCTCATATTTCAGAACGTTAACCTCTTTTTGTCAGAAGCTGAGCAAAAGCAATCCCGCCGTCCTTCTGTCATGAACCATTTCATGACAGAAGGTACTCATCTTACCACTGCGTTAATGCTCAATCCACCGGCTGCCGCAGCGCTCAAAGCACCTCCCTTTTTCCAAAAGGGAGGAACGAGGAGGGATTAAAATATTATTGCTAAACACTTCTACTTTATCTTCCTGTAAGTTACCCTCATCCATTCGTTACTCCCGCTCAGTTCCGGAGAACTGAGCCACGCGGTACCGTGCAGGTATAGGTTAAGAAGTTAAAAAATATTGAGAGTTTTTAATATATCGTATTTATTTGGTATTGAGATCAAATTCTTTTAAATACTCATTCTTCTTTTCTTCTGCTCTTCCAATCTTCCATTTCTCCAAATCCCATTCAACCATTCACACATACACTATCACAATCCTGATTTTAATTTAATTCAAATTAAAGTGTCCAATTAACACTTATATGTTAAAATTATTTTAATACCCGTTAAAAAAACTTTAACCTGCATTGTGATGGACATACCTCATTCTCAAAATATTTCCAGAAAATGTGATGGCATTCAAATTGTTTTTTGCGTGGCCTTACATGAGGGCAATAAATGAGTATTCCTGCATCTTTTATTGAATCTTTAAACGGGATTCTGATATTTGAAGTTGATAGGAAAGAATTCTGCATCAACAATAAGTTTGTATCGGAGATATTAAGTCCTGCTGATATCTCTCTGAGTTCAGACACCAGGGAAATCCTGGTTTTTGAATACAGCGATATGTTATTAAAGATAATTGATTCGGAAAATGCTATCCACGACGAGGATAAAAAAATCAACGCTTTAAGCCGCATACTGATCTTTGAAGTAAACGGAAACAAATTCGGTTTACTGGTGGATAATGTAAAAGAGATTGTTGCAGAGGACCGGAATTTCGTGGAGAAATTCATGGCTGAAGTTACTTCCGATGAAAAAGACAGGTATGTCTCCGCATTATTAAAGTTAGATGGCAGGAACATAAAATTCCTCGATATTGAAAAGATTTGCAGGGAAAGGGTAGGTGTGTGAGGCGGATTTATGAGCAGGATAATCAGGTTTAAGTTCATGAGCAAGACTTTCCGGCGGTATGAATGGAAGCCGGATCCGGGTTCTCAACCGGAGGCAGATCCGCATATGGCGGAAAGTTCAAGAGTAGATAGAAATAGAATTTAATTAATAAGCATGTAATAAAATTACTGCTTTAGGAGGGCGGCCCGCTTAATATTCATGGCGGAGTCATTTTTGGATCGGGGCCACTTGCAAAATGTATGCTATGCGTCAACATAGTTACCCCGCAATTCAAAAATCAAATGTTATCAATGCGTGGATTTATGCAGTTCGGAATACTTGAACTGTCTAATAATCCTGTGCTCTGATTTGATGTGCATACACAGAAACGATACAAAAATTAAAATGAACAGAATAATAGTGTGACTCACGTGGCGAAGCTGTGCCCGGGATACAATTGTCACTCATGGTCACTATTTGTCATTCATAGTCATTTTTCGTTAAGCAATACATTGTCATTCCGAGGTAATCCCAGTTTGTTATGCGAAATATAAATTACCGAGAAATCTTAATCGCTAACGTCCTTGTCATTTCGAATCCCGACTCATTCTGCACTACATGCTGAAGCCGGGATGAGAAATCTTAAACACAGCTGCGTAAGATTTCTCCTTCAACTGCAGCGAAATTTACAATGAGAGTTGAAGTCGAAATGACACGACCGAACACATTGTCATTCCGAGGTAATTCCAGTTTGTTATGCGAAATATAAATTACCGAGAAATCTTAATCGCTAACGTCCTTGTCATTTCGAATCCCGACCCATTCTGCACTACATGCTGAAGCCGGGATGAGAAATCTTAAACACAGCTGCGCAAGATTTCTCCTTCAACTGCAGCGAAATTTACAATGAGAGTTGAAGTCGAAATGACACGACCGAACACATTGTCATTCCGAGGTAATTCCAGTTTGTTATGCGAAATATAAATTACCGAGAAATCTTAATCGCTAACGTCCTTGTCATTTCGAATCCCGACCCATTCTGCACTACATGCTGAAGCCGGGATGAGAAATCTTAAACACAGCTGCGTAAGATTTCTCCTTCAACTGCAGCGAAATTTACAATGAGAGTTGAAGTCGAAATGACACGACCGAACACATTGTCATTCCGAGGTAATCCCAGTTTGTTATGCGAAATATAAATTACCGAGAAATCTTAATCGCTGAATCAAATATCTGCAATTAATAAAAAACTTTATCCGGTGGAGCATAAATACTTTGTTTATATTCTAACCAACTGGAATAACAAAGTCATTTACGTAGGAGTTACAAATAACTTAATCAGAAGGACTTACGAACACAAAAATAAACTGCTGGAAGGTTTTACAAAGAAATATAATTTAGACAAACTCGTTTACTATGAAGAATATTCTGATATAAGACTTGCAATAAGCCGTGAAAAAGAATTGAAAAAATGGAGAAGAGAGAAGAAAAATAAATTAGTTGAAAGTATGAATAAAAAGTGGAAGGATTTGAGCAAAGATTTTATGTGAGGATCCTCCTTGTCATTTCGAAGGAGCACAATCAGGAATACATATTGGTGACTGAGAAATCTTAATCATAATGACGCAAGATTTCTCCTTCAACTGCAACGAAATTTCCAATATGAGTTGAAGTCGAAATGACACATGCGTTATTGTCATTTCGAAGGAATTCAATCTTCTTTCAATGATATGACTGAGAAATCTTATTCGTCGCTGCGCAAGATTTCTCCTTCAACTGCAGCGAAATTACAATGAGGGTTGAAGTCGAAATGACACGGCCAAACACATTGTCATTTCGATTTATCTGCCGGAGGCAGAAGGAGCTCAATCAGGAATTCAATTTAGCGACTGAGAAATCTTTTCCTATACTACATAAGATTTCTCCTCCTTTCAGTCGTCGAAATGACAGTAGGCACAAGGTGTCATTTCGAGCGAACTCAAAAGTGATTAACACATAGGTGAGCGAGAAATCTTAGTCATTGATACGTAAGATTTCTCATCCCGATTTCAAAGAGTAATGCTGATTGAATCGGGATTCGAAATGACAATAACGATAAACCGGCAAACACTATGACAATTATTTCCACGAAATGACTCCGCACCTTGTCATTTCGCTATAGCCTGCGCTGCCTGCCCTGGTGGCGGGCGGGCAGTGCGGGGGTTG
>CAVQBP010000017.1:0-24843 GCA_963710745.1 uncultured Bacteroidota bacterium
TAACAAAAGGAAGGTGCAAATTTTTTCAATGCCTGGCTAAACTATGCCGGGGAAATCCACTCTAATATATTATCTTAATTTCTTTTTATGTCTGTTCTTTCTCAATCTTTTCTTTCTTTTGTGTGTAGACATTTTATGTCTTTTTCTTTTTTTACCGCAGGGCATTAATTACCTCCATTCTTTTCATGTGATTTTAATAATTCTTCTGCTCTTTTTCCTGCATCAGAATTCGGATAATAGCAACAGCTTTTTCAAGCCATTCTTTAGATTTTTCTAAATTCCCAGCTGCTAAATTAACAATTCCTAAATTCAAAGTCCCAATTTGATGACCGGGTTCGTATTTCAAAGCTTGTTTCATTTAGACATTGCCGTAGTATAATCCCCCAGGTTGTAATAGCAGACTCCCATATCTATCTCCTGACATCTGCATTTTTAGGATTTTTTTCCAGGTATTTTTTATAATTGTCAATGGCTTTAGAGTAAAAACCGGCATCATTTTGTGTATGTGCTAACTGAAGTTGAGCTAAGCATCATCCGGATCAGCTTTTAAATTAGTTCAAGCTCATTTATTTTATTAATGCGCTTAAATTACACTTGGCTGATTTACAGTACTTTCACTTGTATTGGTTACTGAAACAGGCGGAGTGCTTAAAACTCCGGAGGAAATAATAATTACAATAGCAATTACTAAAATTGCTCCGAAAATTATCAGGAACATTTTAGTATTTAAGGTTTTCCCTTTCTTTTCCTCTCCCTTGGAGGCCGTAATCGTTCGACTTGTTTTTTTAGGTGCAGATGTTTTTTTAACCTGTTTCTTTGATTTGCTTCCTTTAGTTTCCAGCTTGATTCCGCATGAAGAACATATTGTATTATTTACATCATTCTCCTCACCACAATTCCAGCAAATCACTTTATCCGGATTACTGTCTGCATCAGCAGATGAACTGTCCTGTTCTATATAACTATCATCTAAATAACTATCACCTAATTTTGAACCGCAGTTAGGACAAAACTTATAATCCTTCTCTAACTTTGCACCACATTCTGGACAAAAATTCTTCATAAATTATTCTTCTTATACTTCTTTCATTCCAGTATCGACAATTTCCTTAAACTCTTTGGAAAATTTAAATGTCGGGACAAAATGTTCAGGTACAAAAACCTGTTCACCTGTTTTAGGATTTCTTGCCTGGCGTGCATTTTTCTTTTTGACCTTATAACTGCCAAAGCCTCTAATTTCTATTCCTCTTCCTTCCTTTAGAGATTCTATCACAGTCTTTATGAAACCTTCAATAATGGCTTCAGTTTCCAATTTTGTCAAACCGGTTCCTGCAGCAACTTTATCTACTATATCTGCTTTTGTCATTTTTCACCTTCATCATTTTGTTTGTAACTCATTATAATTTAATGATTTAAATTATACAAGTAGATATAGAAAATCAATTAATATGTTTGTGACATATACCACCTGGCTAAAAGTGATGAATTCAAAAAAACATAAGCTTGAATATATAAATAAATGAAGAAATTTGTAATTCAAAAATTAAGTATATATCAAGAATACTCAGTCAACAATAATATGACAAAATAATTACTTTTCTTTTATTTTAATTAATACCACACCATGCGACGGAACAAATGTCTTATATTGATTTTCAAACAAACCTACATCTTTCTGCCGCCAAAGATCTCTAACAATACATTTACCATTCAATCCAAGCTGATTGAAACTGGTAGAAACCTCAGTCTTTTCATTACTCCTGTTAAACAAACCAACTGCTATAGAACCATCCTGGAGATTCTTAGCCCAGACTTCAAGATCTCCTTCTTTAGAAATTCTGCTTGCCTGCTTCCCAAGCGGATCCTGATCAACAGCTAGAACTTCATCATTTGTGAGTAAACCGAGAGTAAAGTCATCTAGTTTAGTCATATCACAGCCAATTAATAAAGGAGCGGAAAGCAAGCACCACATACTAATATGAGTATATTGTTCATTTGGTGTCAATCTTGTTGGATGAAGGTTTTCTCCCCAGCCGACCATTCCGACTACCAGCATATCAGGATCATTCCAGTGTCCGGGTCCTGCATATTTTTCATGCCCGTTTTGATTGAAAGCGATATCACTCATACTTTGCCAGGTATCTGTGATATCACCTGTAGTACGCCAGCAATTACCCCCTACTTTTGCACCCCACTCCCAGACATTACCCATACCGTATTGGCAAAGACTATAGACAATATCCCTGTTAACTTTATTAAGCGCCTCTCTCATAACAAAGTAAGGTTTCATTAAATCCTGTAAATTATTTCTATCTCCATCGTAGGAGCACCAATCATATTTAAGATAATCAACACCCCACTCGCCATATTTCTGTGCATCTTTATTTTCATGCTGAAAGCTGCCAATACAGCCTCCGCAGGTTAATGGACCGGGTGAAGAGTAGATCCCCATTTTCAATCCTTTATCATGAATAAAATTACCCAGAGATTTCATATCCGGGAATCTTTTATTAGGATTGATATACCCGTTATTGTCTCTTGGTTTACCTTGAAGAGTTGGATCATCTGAACCGGGCTTTGTTTCCCAGTAATCGTCAATATTAATATATGTCCACCCATGATTAACTAAACCGCTATTAACCATAGCATCAGTAGCAGCTCTTATTTTCTTATCGCTAACTGAGCCCGCAAAACAGTTCCAGCTATTCCATCCTAGCGGAGGAGTTAATGCAATTTTATCTCCGCAGATTATTTTGAATTCTTTTTTCGTAGTACCAACTTTATTGGTTGCCTTTAATATAATATTATATTCTCCCCTTTTCTTCATTACACCGGTAATGATTCCTGTTTTTGAATCAAGTTGAAGTCCTGAAGGTAAATTTTCAGCTGAAAATTCCATCGGCCTGTTACCGGTTGCAGGTATCCTATACAAAAAAGATGCTCCGGGTCTTACACCGTAAACCTGTGTACCATTAATTTTAGGCGAAGGAGATGGTTTCGGGGTAAGAATAACGTATTCGCTTTTTTTAACTTTATCATATTCATTATTTATCAATTCAATATTAGAAATATTTTTTGCATCAGCAGACTGATTCAATATTTCAGCAGAAACTTCAGGAGAAATTTTATCTATAGCTGAAGCATATTTTTCTGCAATTTCGGAATAGTTGCCGGGTATCCAATCTTTATCCCAGATATTATCGTTTCGTACCCATGATATCTCCATCAAATCAGTTATATCAGGAAAATCCTTTTCGATCAGACTCCACACATATGCCTTAGGATCATGTTCATAAAGAGAAAAATAGAAAGCAAATCCGCCCTGGTTGTTATTCACTTTAATGAATATTTTATTGTCTCCTTTTTTCAGCTTCAAATCTGAAGTATCCTGGTTTGGAGAGCATCCGCGGTCGATTTTATGATTAATTATCAGGTTATCATTGAACCATACTTTCAATCCATCATCACTGCCGAAATAAGCTTTAACAGATGTATCGCGATCACATATAATATTTCTTTGAAGGTATACCGCACTATTAACCAACGCCGGGAAATTAATAATTGAACCGTCGGTCCAGTTTTGTTTTTCCCACTTAAACTTACCGCCATTATATTGTTTATTTATATCATTATTATCTTCCGGCGGGAATTTTTCTTCAAATGATTTACCCGGTTCAGCGGGGAAAAAGCCAACACTATACCAGGCTCCCAGATTTAACTTAAATCTTGAATTAACTTCCTGCTGAGTTTTAATGAAAGCTTCTCTTGAAGCAATGAGAGTAGCGATCCAGTTATCTTTCTTTATATAATAATCAGGATTCTGACTGAAAGTAACTGATGAAATAGAAATTAGAATAAAAAGAAAATATGTTATATTTTTTCGCATCTTTAATCCCTAAAGTTAAATTGAAAATGGTTTTTGTATTACTCTAAATATCATTTTATTGTTTGAACTGGTTTATCAGTAAAAACAAATTTTTCTTTGTTTTGAAGTTCAATCATTTTTTGTGCATGTTCTTTGAAAATAGATAAAGTCGATGTATCAGAATTATAAATGGAATTAAGTCCCTGAGGTTCCTGCGGCGGATCGCCAACAAACGGATCACCGGGTATCCATTTAAAATCTTTATGCTGAGGTCTGCCTTCCCCTCCCCACGACCATACATTTGTACCAGCTACTGGTGATCCTGAAGCAGCACTATCATAGATTATACTTAATATTTTTTTGAAGTATGTATCTCTGGCAGCAGTTGGAGTACCCGGACTGTATAGCTCATTATCCCGCGGCAAACCGAATTCTTCCATAACAATCGGTTTACTTACCTCACGCGCAAAACTTATATGTTCATTAATATAATCAATTGCATTATTTTCTGTTCTCTGATAAGTTTCGTCTATCTTTTTTGCGTTAAACCACCCCCAGTTTTTTGGCCATAAATGAAAAGTCATATAATCAATATATTTAGTTTTATGGGCAGTTAAATAAATAGCTGAATCTTCAATGCTTCCCTTGAGTCCTTCGTTCCCGGTTGTAACAAGGTGGTTGGGATCAATACTATGAATAAATTGTGCAGTAGTTTTTATCCACCTGTAATATTCCTCGAGCCAGTATTTATTTCTTCCCGGACGAGGTTCATTAGCCAGTTCCCAAGCCATAATAGCCGGATCTTCATAATAGTAACTACCGGTATATTTATTTTTCCTGGTAATAAGTGAATAGATATAATGCAGGTAAAATTCATCAGCTTTTTCATTTCCATAAAAGGTTGCCGAATAATCCATAAAGTTGCCGTAATTGCCGTTAGCCGGATCAACACCGCCTCCGCCGTTTGCCCAGTCATTATATTGAGCCATGCCGCCGGTCCACTCCCAATAATTATTTAAAAATATTACTGCATGCATATTCCTTTTTCTCATTTCCGAAAGAAGGAAATCGAGACCGTCGAGCAAATTTTCATCATAAATACCAGGTTTTATTTGAATGGCAGGTTTTAATGAATTAGTTATATATGATTCTTCAGAAGCGCCTAATATCCGTAAATTTGTAAGGCCCAACGATTTCAGCTCATCAAGTTCTGCAATCAATCTTGCTCTATTTCCCGTTTTACCCGGAGATCCTAAATAGCAGCCATACCATAAATTAACACCGGCATAATAATACGGTTTCCCGCTAAGTTCAAAATGAGTTCCGTTAACTTTAACAAAATCAGGATTTCCACTTAAAAAAGAAGAAGAACATGTTTCAAAAAAAAAGGAGACGAATAAAATAGAAGAGAAAAAAAAGATTTTACGCATGATAATATTCATATAAATTATTTCGAATTTCTTATTTAGATTAAAAATTTAATTGTCAGACATTGTTCAGATAATACTTACTGGTTCAACCAAATATTCTTTCTAAGTAATTTAAAATTTCCGGGATACCTCTAATAATCAAATTATCTTAAGAGGATCATCTTTTTAGTTACTAAATAGTTTCCTGCCTTAATGGTATAGAAATATATACCGCCGCTTAATCCGGATGCATCAAACATAACATTATATGTACCCGCAGATACTTCTTTATTTAAAAGTGTTTCTATCCTTTGACCAAGTATATTATAAACAGTCAGATTTACATCAGAGGTTTTGGGAATTGCAAACCTTATCGTTGTAGACGGATTAAAAGGATTTGGAAAATTTTGCGAGAGAGAATATTCTGCCGGTATCAAATTATTATTTCCAGCAATACCTGTCGTTTTGGGAACTCCGTATATTTCTATTTCATTTATTGAGAATGCAGTTACACCCGGAATAGTTAAAACAAAAAGAACATACCTTCCACTGCCCTCTAAACTGTCCAAAGTCTCCACGTTGGATATGCCGCCGGTAGCATTTGTTATGTAATATAAAATATCCCACTTAACAGAATCATCTGTAGCTTGTACTGAATACCATTTGGCATAACCATCTTTTGCCCAACGAATAACTATTTTATTAATTAACATTGATCTTCCCAGATCAATTAGTATTCTCTGATTATTCCCAGGTACTGCCTGCCACTTTGTAAAATTATTACCATCAACCAAATTTTCAGGTTTACTAAAGCTGAAAGCTGCCGTATCATTTGACGAGACAGTTACAGGAGCTCCTATTGCTCTATCCAGTTTATCAGTAGGCATTACTTTTACCGTAAGTGTTAGTGAATCGGTGATATCCCCTTTCGATACTAATGTGTAAGTATTATGCCCCGAATCAGGATACACTTCCATCGAACCTTTTACCGGAATGGATTCATCATTAATCTTTGCAGATGAATTTTTAACTACCTGCCAGTTAAGTGTAGAACTTTCACCAATACCTACCTGAGCGGGCATAGCTGTGAAAATCATTATTTTACCTGTCGGCAGTACAGTAAGATTAACGGTCATCGAATCATTAACCTGACCGGATGTCATTAAGGTATAAGATGCAGAAACGGAAGGAAAGACAAAGAGACTATCTGCTGCCGTAACACTTTGACCATTTAGTGTTACTGAAGAACCATCCTGCGTATCCCAATGCAGCAAAGTACTATCGCTTTTCTGTATTGTTGTGGCATCAAGATAAAATCTGTATATCGTTCCTGTTTTTGGATCAAGAACAATATCATTATGATGATGAATATACATATCCGATAATGCAGCTGCTGTTCTGGAATGATCATTATTTTTTGCATTATCATATGCCTGGGTATCACCCCACCATGACCAGGATAATGCACCGGCATATCCGGTATAATATAACTTTTCATACAAATCCTGGTAAGGTACACCAAACGCGTCTTCCATAAAAAATTCTGCAATAACTAAAGGTTTATTTAATTCCCAGGTTGAAAATGGATGATGGAAAGGAGACAATCCTGTTCCTGCCCAACTGTAATAATGCACTGTATAAAAATCTAATGTTCCATCGGGATCACCGCCTACATTAATTAATCTGTCATCCCTGTAAAAGTTAGTATTTGCAGCATTTGGCAAATAATATTTATTTATAATTTCCTGTGCGGATAAATAAGTACCATGAACAGCTTTATATTCTTCTTCCATTACAGATTTCTGTTTATCAGTTAAGGAATTGTAGAAACCGGCTTTCGATAATGCTTTTGCGGGTGTATTTACATCTGTATTTGCTGTTAAACCCCAGGTACCGTTTGTCACCTGTGCAGTAGGATCTGCCCTGTGGATAGCACCGGCAGTTAAATTCACAAATCGTTGCACATCAAATTCAGAGACATGAACTCTATCGCTCCAATTACCTATTTCAGTAAAACCTTCCGGTTCATTAAAAATTTCCCATGCAATTATCGCAGGATGACCTTTTACACCTTCGACCATAGGTATAAGTGCATTGTTAATGTATGCACGTATTGCAGAAGTATCAGTTAATAATTTTTTATTTCTATTAAGAATAGTTGTATTGAGAGAAGTTCTGAGCATATCATGAGACCAAAGACATAAAAGCAGACCGACTTTATGCGCCCATGCCGAATCCAATATTTGTTTCAAATCAGATACTGCACCTGTCCCGGGACTAATAACCATACCGCTGTCATTAAACTCAGGTGTCACAGTGCCATCAGTATGGAGCCAGAACCGCATAGAATTTCCGCCGTCAGCATGAATTTCGGAAAAAATTTGCCCGAACCTGGTAAAATTAGTTGAACCAGGTCCTATATCACCTGCAAAATTCACCCAGGCTATATTTGAACCGTTCATAAATATTTGCTGATTATTAAAATGTATCCTGTCATTTTGTGCATTTGAAATTTGCGGGGAAATGATTGTAAGAAATAATATTACACAAAAAGAAGTAAGTGAATTATTTTTATTGAAAATAAGAGTAAAAAAATTGCTCATCATGTCTCCATGCTCTTTGATTACAAAAACTTATTACAAAAAATTATTTAAACAAATTTCGCACCATTTTTAAATTTAATCTCTAGCATTAAATTATATAAATTTGACTAATTATTTGACTATTAAAACCATGTATCAAGCTTGTTTATTCATATTATTAAATTTAAATTATTATAAAAATAAATGTTTATAAATTTGATAATAAATAAATTGATGCTAATAAATTATTATACCGCCATTTGTTTATAACTTTCAGATATGAATATCCTTCTTCTATTCATCAATTAATTTTATCGTTCTTAATATAACAAGTTAGCATATTATTTATTATTATTCCGGCAGAATTTTCAGATTTAAAATTACTTGATGCAACAGAAGAAACAATTTTCAGTTATTCTTACTTTATCTACAATAATATATCTTCTGATTTTTTTATTTTATTTCCTATACCCCGCAAAATCTATAATCGGGTATACTACCATATACATTTCAACATCTGTTTTATTCTTAGTATTATGCTGGCAAATATTCCTGTTAAAAATATCTCAAAGATATGTTTATTCCTTTCTCACGGCAATAATAATTTTGAGGATTATATTCATACCTGTTCACCCGGCTGGTTCCGATGATTATTACAGGTATTTGTGGGATGGAAAAGTACAGGCGAATGGAATAAATCCATATGCTTATGCCCCGGATGCAAAAGAACTTACATACCTTCATTCTGATAAACTTCCCGGATTGGTCAATCATGCTAATATGAAGACTCTTTACCCGCCGTTAACTGAAATTTTTTTTTATATCTCATATCTTATAAGCGGCGAAAGTTACCTTGGTTTAAAGCTTCTTCTTTTATTTTTTGATCTGATAACTATCTATGGAATATTTTTAATCTTAAAAAAATTAAACCTCGGGAAAAAATACTTATTGCTTTATGCAGTTTCGCCTCTGCCGATTTTTCAATTTTTTGTTGACGCACATGCCGACGGCTTCGGCCTTGCTTTTATTATTTTTGCGATATTTTTTTATTTGGACAACAGGAAGGTTTTAAGTTACATATTGATCGGTTTATCAATCTGCATAAAGCCAATCGGTTTACTATTCATCCCGCTTTTATTCTTTACTGAGAAATCAATATCCGAAAAGATTAAAATTATTCTGCTTCCGGTTTTAATATGTGCAGCAATGTATATCCCTTATGTATTTACCGGTACACCTTTCCAGGCTTTAATAAAATTTACTGAGAACTGGACCTTTAACGGGATAGTGTTTGATGTATTAAATTCTTTTATGCATAACAACCAGAAAGCAAGACTGATTTGCGGAATAATTTATTTTTTCATTTTCCTGGTAATTTTATACAGTAAAAAAGATTTACTTGAAAAAACCTACCTGTCAATTTTCTTATTATTAATTTTTTCACCGGTAGTACATCCCTGGTATGTAAGCTGGCTTGTAATTCTTCTCCCCTTTGTACCAAGATGGAGCGGAATATTTTATGCCAGCCTGGTCAGCTTAGCCGCAATAACAGATTTAAATTATCAATTAAGCGGAATATGGAAAGAGTATACAATTGTTTTAATATTAGAGTATGTACCTGTACTCGCTTTCTTTTTCTATGAAATATTTAAATCGGGAAAGGCTGCAAGATTGAGGGTAAAATAATAATCACAGCATTTTTTAAAAGTTAAATTTAACATAACTTAATTGATTAATCTAGATTCAAAACTTCAACCTTCAAAGGTTTTATCTTCAGCCTCTTACTTTAAACACAGCAAATTTTAAATAAGTTGTTTCTTCCATGGAAGGGATTTGAGGATGATCCAGTGATGCGCTGTTGTAATGAATTAATTGAAGAGCTTTTCCGGATTTGACTGCCGCTGAATTAATAACTTGTATAAAATCATCCTTTTTCAAATGATGAGAACATGAAGAACTAACCAGAAATCCATTATCATTTATACTTTGAATTGCCAGCCTGTTCAATTTCTCATAACCTTTTTTAGCTTTTGAAAGTTTTTTTTTGCTCTTTGCAAATGCAGGCGGATCAATTACTATAATATCATATTTTTTCTGCTCAGCTATTGTTTTTTCCAGGTAATTAAAAACATCATCAACCACAAAATAAACCTGACTAGTAAATTTATTAAGTTCAAAATTATATTTTACATTATCTATTTCAAAAGCCGATGAATCCAGGAATGTGACAGATTTAGCTCCGGCCTTTATTGCATGCAATCCGAATCCGCCTGAATTACAGAATCCATCTAATATGCTTTTATCTTTAGCAAATTTTTCCAGAAAAAAACGATTATCGCTTTGATCATAATAGAAGCCTGTTTTATGTCCCTTTTCAAAATTTATTTTATATTTTATTGAACCGTCATCAATAACTTCCTCCCTTTTTTCACCCAGGAATATTTCATCTTCATCAGGTAAAAATTCTAATTTTCTAAAATGAGATTCATTTTTTGTAAAAATATTTTTTGCTCGGAATTCATTTTTTAAGATTTTAATTATTATATCAATGTTCTTTTGGATTCCTGCAGAATAAATTTGCAGGACATAAGTGTCATTGTATTTATCAATTATTAAACCGGGCAAAAAATCACTTTCGCTAAAAACCAATCTGAAAGAATTTCTGTCAGGGTATAATTGTTTTCTCAAATCAAAAGCAGATTTTAATTTATCTTCTAAATATTTATCAGGACTTATTATTTTACTCCCGCTTAAAATCCTGACAGTTATTAAAGAATTCTTATTAAAGAAACCTTCGCCTAAAAAATTTTGCCTGGAATCATAAATTTCGACTAACTCTCCATTTTCTGCATCTCCTTTAAATTCTGAAACTTCATTACTAAAAATCCAGAGATGACCATTTCTGATTCTTTTGTCTTCATTCCTTTTTAGAAATAATTGTGCTTTCATAGGCTGATTATAATTATTTTTTACTGTTACTGCATAAAATGGAATAATTTATAAAAGTCATTACCAAAAATTTGTTAATTTTAGTTAAATAAAAATTTTATATTAAGCTAAAGTCCTTTAAAAATGAAAAAAACCATTTTCTTTTTTTTGCTTCTGCTTTCCTCTCAAATCTATTCCCAAACCTATAAATATGCAATCCTCTCAAACTTAAATGAGGGGAATGTTAAATCAACCGAAAAAATATCAAAAATCATTTTCGATATTAATTCAAACAAGGAAATTTCTTTTGCTGTAATAATCGGAAATTTAACTGCAAATGGAAAGGCAAAGGAACTGGATTCTGTAAAACAAATTCTGAGGAGCCTGAAAACTCCATATCTCATAATACCAGGTAATAATACAAAAGCAAGCAATAATAGTTTAAGTCATTTTAAAGAGTTGTGGAATAATACTAACTTTTTTTATAAGAAGGATAATGATATTCATATAGGATTAAACAGCATTATTTCATGGAATGGGAAAGGTGGACATTTTTCACCTGAAGATCTGGATTGGCTGAATGAAATGTTGAATGATTCCGTCAAAAACAAATCAGACAGTTCAAACATCATATTATATTTATCCAATCTCTTAAATAAAAATATTGATAACTGGTTCAAGGCTTCTAATATATTAAGCAGCTATAATATAAAAGCTGTATTTACAAGTGAAGGTGAAACAAACAAGCTGGCTGAATTTGACGGTATACCCGGTGCTTCTGTCTTACCGGTTTCAGGCGAAACAAAATATCCGGGTTATTTTATTATTGAAAGTAATAAAGATTCACTAATAATATCGCAGGTAGAAACAGGGCGTAAAAGATCTGAAAATATTTTACATATTATCTCTAAAGAAAAACATTACGTAGTTTCAAAGATTGATTCACTGCAGTTTATTGATTATACAAACAGTGTCAAATGGCAAAAAGATTTGGACAAAAATATTCCGGCATCTATCGAAACAACTGACAATAAAATATTTGCTGCATCAGAAGACGGATATATTTATTGTTATGATTTGAATGGAAATAAAATCTGGGAATATAATACCGGAGAGACAATTATAAGTAAACCGGCGGCAGAAGGAGATGTTCTATTGGCTGCTACACTGGAAGGAGATCTTTTCTCAATAAATTCAAATAACGGCAATGTAATCCAGGTTATAGGATTGGGTGAGCCTTTAACATCACAATTATTTACAGTTGATGCTGAAAACCAGGGATCAAAGACAAAAGGTGTTGTTGCCGGAACTTCGACCGGGGAGATGTTCTGTTATGATATTTATACATTAGAGAATATTTGGGAAAATAATTCGGCAAAAGATGCAGTAACAACACTTCCTCTTTATATTAAAAACAGAATAATTTACGGCAGCAACGACGGTTTTATATATTGCATTGATTCAAGATCGGGAATATTAAACTGGAAATGGAAAGATAAAAATTCCGGTTATTCTTTTACAGGATGCAGTCCTGTTTCTAACGGTAAATATGTTTATATATCTTCTCCGGGAAATTATATTTACGCAATAGATCTTTTGCTGGGAACTGCGATATGGAAAACAAAAGATTTTCAGTCATGGGAATCTTTAGGAATAAGCAATGATAATGAGAAACTATTTATTAAGGGTTTAAACAATTTTTATATAGCTTCTGCACAAACCGGTAAATTAATAAAAGAAATTAAAATAGATTATAATGTGGATACATCTCCCGTAAAACCAATTGAATGGGATAATAACATTTTATTCGGCGCTGAGAACGGAATTGTTTATTTAATAGATCAAAATTACAACTGGAAAAAATTATTTTTTGCCGGCACTGCCAGATTAAATAATGTAAATCATATTAAAGATAGCATATTTTGCGTTTCAAATATTGATGGTAATGTAGTAGTTTTCACTTTAAATTAATAGTCTGTTTAAAAACAAATTATTTGACACTATAAAATTTTATTTGATAACAAAGCTTCAATAATTTTATGAATAAATACGAAGGAATCATTTTCGATATTGATGGAACATTGACATCCACATTCGATTTAATATTTGCATCTTTTAATTATGTAATGAAGAAATACCTAAATAAGAATTATTCTAATGAAGAAATTATAAATTTATTCGGACCGACAGAAGATCAAATTTTGGACGAATTATGCGGAGATAATTCAGAAAAAGCAAAAGAAGATTATTACAATTTTTATTCTGAAAATCATCATATGGCCGAATTATATCCCGGTATAAAAGAGCTCCTGGAATATATAAAATCAAAGGATGTGCATCTTTCAATCTATACAGGCAAAGGGAGAAAAGCTGCAGCCATAACATTAAAGAAACTTGAAATTTATAATTACTTTGATTTAATCATTTCAGGAGATGAAGTTAAAGAACATAAACCATCACCTGAAGGAATCGAATTGTTTACAGACAAATTTAACCTGCAGAAAAAGAAAGTCCTGATGATCGGTGATGCTCCATCTGATATTAAAGCTGCAAGATCTGCCGGTGTTGAGATAGCTTCTGTCTTGTGGGACAGCTATTCAAAAGAACAGGTACTTAAGCTGAAAAGCGATTACCTCTTTAATTCTGTTTCGGAACTATCGGAATTTATTAGGAATAACATTTAATAGAACGCTGATCATTATGATTAATTATGATTTTTTATGATCTCATTAATCATAATGATCATAAAAATCTGCGTTCTATTAAAATCGGGGCCTTAATTACCGCATCCTAGATCAAACGGAAATACAAAAGAAACTCTTGGTTCAATTCTCTTCTGCGGTTTATAATCAATTATATTATCATTCTGATCTCTAACCGGAGAAAATGTCCAAATATAAACCATTGAGACAATCATAAACGGATACGGCTTATATCCAAGTTCGGCATAAAGGTAAGAACGATCATCCAAAGTAAAAAGGTCCTTTTCATTTTTAATATTTGTTTTATCATAACCGGCCCGTGCAATGAATGAAAGATCCTGGGGAGAAATATCGGCGGCAATATGAAGTATTCCGCTTTCAGGGTATTTATCCAATCTTTGATAACTGCCAAGTATATTAAAGAGTCCGGCTACATTGATTCCTAATTCACCATAATAACCATTACCCGGATCGAAATCCGATGCAAGTATTTGTGCTTTACTTTGTATTGGAGAATTATTCGCAGAATTAGTATCTACACTGAACCTTTGAATTTCATAAAGGGAATTAAAATATGACGGCAGGTAATGAGGATTATTAAACCTCCTTTCAAGCTTTGCAGAAATAGAAACCAAACCCATTCCCGAAGAAGTAAATTGAATCCCTGTAGCTATACCGCTTCCGAAATTAATAATCTTTGAATAATCAAGATACAATACAAGCCTGGCTAAAGCATTAGAAACAATCGGAAATCCAAGATCCATTCCAATGATATTTGTTGAGCCTTCATCTGAAGTAATATCAAGATTTCCTGTGCCGGGATTATAGAAGCCTGATGTAACTCCGGCATATTTATTATAATCTGCAGCATAAGTTGCCCCTACTTCCAGATCTCCTATTATAGGAATATTCCCAGCCTCAGAAAATTTAAGAGGTCTCACATATCCTCTTATTCCAACAACCCCAGCTTCGCCAAATTGACTATAAATCGATTCAAAACCGAAGTTTCCGAAATCGACATCAAACACAAGTCCGATTTTTCTAGCATCCAGCGATGGACTGTTATTGTACTGATACATAATACTTCCATGTCCCAATGTATAATAATCCAGAGCCCCAAGTTTAACGTAAACCGGATCGTTTTTTAATCCGTATCGCAAATACCTGATAATGCTTAAATAATCAGAAAACTCATTGAAATCTTCTTTTCTTAATTTTCCATTTTGGTCAAAATCTAAACGAAGATCTAATCCGGCACCAAAATTTCCTAATGAAATTTCAGGCATGAATCTTAAAGTATAATAAAGCTTACCATCTATCCAGTTCAAACCTGCACCGCCGCCGAAGTATCCCTGGCAAGGTCTTGGGAATTGCTGCATAAGCTGCGGCTGATATTGTGCAAAGCTGTTAAATGAAATCAATAAGAGTATTGGAAGTAATTTTTTTATCATATGATTTCCTCTTTTATTTATCGGACAATTGCCATTTTCTGAATTACATTATCTTTTTTATCCCCTTTTACCAGTGTAATTTTATAAAAATATACACCGTTAGCAAGCATATCACCATCCTGATCACGTCCATCCCAGTAAATTTTATTAAAATCATAATTTAAATCGGAAGAATGTTTCTCGATCTCTTTCACCAATCTTCCGGCTACTGTAAATATCCTGATTTTTAATTCATCCGGTATCTGAGTTAATTTAAATGTAAAATAAGTATCCTTTGGAAAAGGATTGGGATAGTTGTATACGTTCAGCAATCTAGGATCTCCCATTACCGTAAATGATTTACTGTATCCGGCTGAATCAGCAAAAGTTCCTACAGAATTTTTTCCTATAATTTTAATATTATATTCACCGTCTTTCAGAACCGGAATGTAAGTTATTACATACTTTGGATTGGAGGAGTTAAAGCTGTAAGAAACTGCTGATTGATTCTGGCTGTAGTATACAGGATTCCCGTCTAAATAAATTGAGACAGCAGAAGTATCTGTTATTGGAAGTGGAGAGTTATCGCTAAGTTCAATTTTTATTTTCGGATTTGACGAAACGTAATCACCATCCATTATATTTATTCCGTCAAAGGTTACATCTAAAGTCGGATGGGAAGTATCTGATTTTACAAAGAATGGTATACTAAATACATTATTGTCCTTGTACAATTCAGGAATTTTATTTTCCGGATCAAATATTAATATAGAATGATTTTCCACCGGTACCACTGATTGTATTATAATCAACACTAAATTGCTTTCTGCTGTTTGGATTCAAAGAATCAACTAATGAATTAAAAATAGTATTATGGATGTTATCTGAATTAACGACATCAACTTTTACATTAAAGCTATCAGCAGGAGATCCTCCCACATTATAAACGTAGAATTGCAGTTTTTCATTTTCACCATAAACAACAGAATCTTTTAATAAAGAAACCACCTGGTAGTTTGTGCCGAGTTCGGCGGATGAAGTATATTTTACTTCTAAATAACTTAACTTAGGAGAATTTTTAGATTTATTTGAACGCAATTTAGTTAAAAGTCTTATTTTCGAATACTTTTTTGCATCAATTTTATTAATTGAGGAATATCCTTCATTCAAATTTAAAGATGATAAAGTGTCAATAATATTATTAGCACTTATTCCTATAGGAATTATATCAAGAAAAGCACCTGAAGGAATATCTGCATCAACATGCAGGCTATCCCATCCAGCGGCGTTGCTAATTTCTGGGAATAGAATTGAACCGGAATCACTCTGAACTATGACACTTGTATCAATAATTGCAATTCCTTGAAATTGTTTTTTATATACCTCCGGAACCGATCCTATAACCGCTCCTTTTTTCCCAATAATACACCATGATTCCCTGTATCTAACGCTGTCAATGAATTTACTTCCCCAATTCTTTATTTCATTTCTAACCGGTGTACCACCCGAATAACCTAATACAGATTGAGCTCCGTCATCACAAATAGCCATTGCCATCACTGTACCTTGCGGTAAACTCTTTAAATAATTCAACAAAGAATCGCCTGCCGGAGGATTAGGATACATGAATGTTTTAAACTCATAAGGTTTTAAAGTCTGAGTATCAATCAAGGCTGTTCCAACACCCCAAAAGTATGTAGATGGCAGTTCCTCAAGTAGATTATACTGCATTGAAGCAAATTTCCCATCGCTGGAACCTGCGGAAGAAATCTTCAATTCATTCTTTTTCGATGAGAGTTCCCAGGTTTTGCTTTTCATATTGTAATTAGAATTTACGTAGCTGAATCCATAAGAACTATCAACAGGACTATTCACAAACCATTGATAATCTGATTTTACATTTGTGAACGAACCAGGTGTAGACCATGAGGATGAGTTATACAATTTCACACGCCACCAATAGCGTTTAAATGGTATTAATCCCTGAAGTGAAATATTTGAAGAAAAATATTCAAGATTTTTTTCTAACTGTATAGGAGAAGTAAAATATTTAGTTGTATCTATTTGAAAGTTGAATTTAGAATTTGTTGTATCAACATTATATGAAAGATTTAAGAATGATAAAATACCGTTAAATGAGTTATAATATTGGTCAATAAATAGACTCCTAAACGATATAGAATAGACAATAAAGTTAACGGATGCTGTATTATCAGTTTTATAAATCTCATCAACAGTATTTGCACTATCCAGAACAACTGTTAAAATATGATTTCCGACTTTATTTTTTATGGGAATATTAACAGTTAACGAATCATCAATTAATGGAACAGGTACACTAAAGTAATGTTCGGAATTAATCTTGTTATTATATTGATCTTCAACTTTAACCCGGAAAGTATCGTTTGGAACAATTCCATAATTATGATAGAATATTTTTACCGGCATATAATCTTCCTGATCTGAGGGATTACTTTCCAAAAGCTGAATATCAGCTGCAGAAATTTTAAGATTTGGTTTTGAAGGTAATTTTAAATCCAATAAAGGATCACCAAACATAATGTTACAATAATCAAAAACTTTATTTACCTCACTATAACCGCTTTGCTGAAATTGATTTATTTTTGCAAGTAAATGCGCTTCCGACACACTTAATATCGAATCCTTAAGCAATTGTTCATAAAAATAATAAGGATAGTTGATTGAAGTAGAAACATAACCCCAGCTTGAATTACTTAAATAACATATGGCCTGGCCATTATTTGAACCGACAAGAAACAATTCACCAAAACAATTCACATCTGGTTCAGCAAACTTACCCGTTGAACAGCCAAAATCAGAAATTAAAGGGAAACGATCGTCATATGAATTTTTCAATGCATCAACATCTGTAACGCCATTATCCCACGTCTGAGTACCGCTGTGTCCTATATATGAAATAAATAGACCCCCTTTATCAATTGCATTCTGAATTTCATTATGAGTAAATGGGCCAAAATTTGTAGGCGGAGAAATAGTTTTATAAAAATGTTCAGCAAGCCCTCCAATCGGTTTCGGTTTAACAAAAGCACTAAGAATTTTGTCGTTTGCGGCTTTCAATTGTTCGATTTGTCCGGAAATAGTCGGATCGCCGCCGCTGAAGAAAAGAAAAGTCTTATTCCAATTGTTAAAAGTGCGGTTAAGATATTTTTTATATTTATCTAAATAAAAATAAACTTGTCCATCATCATTAGCAGGAATTCTACCGGTAAACATTTGAGGTATATCAACCTGATTCGAATCCCAAATAGAGTACCATGAATCGCTTACGGGGAAACCATATGAAGGAACTAGATTTTGCTTTCTTACTGCAGGAACCGGGGTCCACTTATCTTTATAATCATAATTAGCGTCACCTATTAATGTTAAATATGCCGGAGCCGGAGATACCCAATTTTGATTTGCATATAAAAGAAAGCTCCGAATAGATTCCGGCTGCGGATAACCAAAAGAAAACTCATCATATATATCATCAACATATACCAATTTTGTTCTTATTTCATAACTGCCTTTTATGAAGTTTTCATAATCTGTTGTTGATTTGGATAATTTTTTATTTGAAATAATTATATCATCTGCACCTTCTTGAGTATTTCTCAAATTAATAAATTTCTTTTTAGTTATAAATTGGGGAGTTTTTATATAGTTATTATTAATCAGAATATAAGCATCACTGCCAGATATAGTATCCACAAATGTAAGCATCTTATTTGAAGACCCTGTAACAAAAAATTTAGTGAACTTAATTGTATCCGGTTTTACTTTATAAAGAATTAAATCCGAATCAGGTGAAGTAATGTTGGTAATTTTAACAACCCTGATATTTTTTGTGAGTGAACCCGGAAATTGAAAGAATAATGAATCATTTACAGCGCTGGTATACCTCTCATATTCTACATCAACCCAATCCAATAATATTTGTTGAAATGAAGCGTTAGTAGGCAAATCCACAATATTCAATACATTTGATCCATTTTTAAGTAGTCCTGAGGGAAACGATGAAAATAAATTGACGGTTTTCTTATAATCAAAGGTAATTGAATCTATAATTGTTTTGGAATTAACTCCGATTCCAACTTCATGCGCTCCGTTAAGAATATCTGCACCGTTGCTTATCATTCTTACATAAGTATTAAAATTTGAATTGGCTGATATATTATCTGTTTCAAAGGGTATAGCCAAAGTGCCGTTCGTTCCTAAAACTTTCCACGTCCATACCTTGTTCTCCTGCCAAAAAGGAAGCTGGACTCTTGGTATTACCGGATCATAATACCAGAGTCTTTCATCATTTTCAAAATGCTGGTAATTTAAATATGTATCGAGTGTATCTGTAACCGACAAATTTGAAGTAGAATCGACTTCAACTCTTCTTCCCTTTTGATTTCCCCATGTCATCCAAATGTAAGTAGTATCAGTATATCTATTTAAATAGTTTAAATAATCAGTCCCTAAGGGCACTATTTGTCTATAATTTTTTGAACCGTAATTTTTTTGGGCCCAGAATTCTATATAATCATTTTCGGAAAATATTCCCGGATGATGCGTTTTAATGAATAAAGGGATTTGTTTACCTTTACAGAAAAATTCAATTGTGGCTGGATCAATGCTTAAAGGATTCAAGCCATAACCTATCAAATCCTGATAAGTAATCCTGTATATTCCATCTGATGCCACGGCAAATTTTACATATTCATTATAGTAATTAATCCAGTTTCCGGTTGTATCTGAGAAACCGAAAAACTTTCTATAAGATCTGAATTCCTTTGCATAATCGTAATTGAGAATAACTTTTTTTAAAACCTTGCTATAAGCACCTTCAGCAGATTTATTAATGGGAAAAGCTTTACTTCTGTAACGGACTTTCAGCTCAGCATTCAACATCAACTTTACCTGATTTAACTTCCAGTTATATGTAACCGGATTAATTTCAATTACAGCACAATAATAATCTCTCAACCATATGTACCCTTTTATAATGTATTCAATTTGAGGATATTGCTCAGACTGGAAATATTCTTTCCTTAAATTTTGACTTTCATATTCAAGCGTCGAATCGTTCAACTTTTTAACAGAAGGGTTTATTTCGACCGAACTACTGGAATATGTTTGATATTGCTGATTCATTAAAGATATGTCGACCTTACTTTCAGGCGGAATTGCCACGTATACAGTTTTTATAGGTAATTCGGGAGAACCCGGCTTGCTTATGTCCAGCGAATTTAAAAATTCAAAAATTTTATTTTTATCATCATTTTTAATGGTAAACTGTTCATTAAATAAAATATCAAATGTGAAAGTATTATTATCCCAAGTAGTGTTTTGGAGTTTCATTTGGCCGAATGAAGTTGAATATGACGAGATTATTATATAAATAATTGAAATTAGAAAAAGTAAGGAATTGTTTTTCGATGACATTTTATTTTGCATTACCAAAAATTAATAATTTAATACAAGATTTTTGTTCATATAGAATTTGAAAAACGAAAATCAAAGCATTTTTCTATTTGTAAAATATCATTTGACTTTTTCTGTCTAATCTTGCTATTTCTTTGAGAAATTATTATTCATCAACTCTCTTAATAATAAAAAGAAAAATACAGGAATTCCTAATATATATCTTTTCCAGAGCCGTTTCGGTTCTGCAAATAATCTAAAAAGCCATTCTATCCCAAGGTTTCTTAATTTTTCAGGGATTCGCTTCATATTTCCAAGATAATATTCAAAAAAGTTTCCGGCACATATCACAATTTTACCTTTAACATATTCAGCTAATTTAACTGCAAAATATTCCTGCTTAGGTACGCCCATGGCTACAAAGATCACATCTGGATTATTACTCTCTATATTATTTATTATTTCATTTTCTTCCTGTTCTGAAAAGAAACCATTTTGATAGCCGCAGATATTATTTCCATTATTTATTGCATTACAAATTTGAGCATTTGAGAAATTACCGCCCACAACAAAAATTCTTTTTTTTAATTTACTTAAAGAATTTATTATTTCTTCATTTAAGTCACTTGCATTATATTTTTCTATTTTTTTACGAAAAAATATTTTTAAAACGAGATACAATCCAAAACCATCCGGATATATATGAAAATCTTCAATTATTTTATTATAATTTGGCTCAGTTTTGTAAATATTGAAACAGTGTTGATTGAAATAGGTAATTAATAAATTATTATCCTTGTTTTCAAAACTCAAAACTAATTCCAAAACACCCTTTTTATATCTTATTAAATTATCAAAGATCATTTTTCAAGAATTAAATTATCATAAATTTCGGAAAGAGTTTCACAATATTTATCATTAGAAATATTTTCTTTTACTTTTAAATATAAATTTTCTCCCAAAGTCTTTGCTTCTTCGGGATAATTTAATATATATTTAATTTTATCAGCAAGTTCATATACATTTTCTGGTTCAAATAGTAAACCATTAACTCCATCTTCAATAAATTCAGAAATACCTCCAGTATTGGAACCAATAAAAGGTTTTTTAAATAATCCGGATTCTAACATTACATATGGTAAAGACTCTCCCCTGGAAGGTAGAATTACTATATCAGCTGCAAAATAAAATGAACCCGGATTTTTAACAGGATTTATTAGTTTAATATTGGGATGTAATGTTTCTAAGGTATTTTTTAAACTGTTATCGTAAATTTGTCCAACAATTAATAAAATAAGATCATCAGTCTCAGTCTGAATTTTATTAAATACATCAATTAATATATCAATTCCTTTTAATTTCGTAATTCTTCCCAAGAATAGAATAATTTTAGCTTTTGAGGAAATATTGTATTTATTTCTTAGCCCCTCAATGCTCTCTTCTTGCAATACATTCAAAGGTTCAATACTGTTATATAACATAGTAATTTTATTTGCCGGAACATGATAATTTTCTGACAGCATTTTTTCTACTGCTTTACTAACCGCAATCAATTTATCTGATTTAAAGCTAAATTTATTTTTTCCCTTTACAAGACTATGTACGGTTGTTATGGTTTTTATTTTTATCTTTTTAGAAACCAAGTGAGCCATATATTCCGGATAACGATGATGTGTATGAATAATATCAATATGATTTCGGATACAAAAATTCTTTAAAGTATTTAAATTCGGAAGTAAATTTAAAATATTTTTCCATCCCCTTGAAAATTGAAGAATATAGGGCTCTACTCCAATTTCTTCTAATTTATCGAGTGCATCCCCTCCATTTGTAATAAAAAACAATTTGTAAGAATCGCTCTCTGAAAAATTTTTTAAAATAGTAAATACATATTTACTTACCCCGCAGCAATAATTGAAGTCCGGTGATATGTGAAGAATATTCTTAAAATTATTTTTCATTTTTAAGCAGAATTTAATTAGAAATCAATAATTTAATTTTTTTACGAAATGAGACAGAACAATGAATAAATAATTCAAAACGGGAACGCAATTTCTTCTCAATAAATATGGTAAATATTTGTTGGGGTAAATATGTTATTAAAAAGGCTATACTGAGTTTAATACTATTGCTTTTACTAAAAATCACTTTACTCCAAATTCTTCTTGCTTTTTTTTTATCACCATAAAAGAATTCCCTCCAGCCAAGGATTAAAATTTTTTCCGTATTATTAATTGAAAATTCTTCATTTAGAAATTGTCTGTAATGGTTCTGAATTTTTTTAATCGAAACATTAGTTTCATGAATATTTTTACGAGTTAATGAACTCGGATTTAAACGCATTAATATTAGTGGAATTGGAATATTATAAAAAGTTACTTGATTCTTTACTTTAAACCACAAATCGTAATCTTCCATCGGTATATCTGAATATTCCCCTAGTTGCATAATTAATTTTCTGTTATACATAACCCCCGGATGACAAATAACATTATGAAGTAAAAGTGCTTTTTTTATATCTTTATTATTTACCGGAGTTTTAATCAACCCTAAGATTCTGCTATTTTTAAATATAAAATACCAAGATGATACAATATGATTTTCGTTTTTATGTTTCAAATATTCGACCTGAGATGAAAGTCTATTGACCGTTGCAATATCGTCTGAATCCATTCTTGCAATCCATTCGTAATTTGCTTCTTTTAAACCAATATTTAAGGTTTTGGCTATTCCCATATGTGCATTACTAATTAACCTTATCCTCGAATCCTTATATTCATTTATAATTTTTCTTGAGTCATCTAAAGAACCGTCATCAATAATTAAAAATTCAAAATTAGTGAACGTTTGATTCAAAATGCTATCAATTGATTTCTTCAGATATTTAGCAGAGTTATATACCGGCATCAAAACCGTTATTGAATTGATCATTTAATATTTTTATAATAATTTAGATACATTGATTTGATAATACGCCATTCCAGCTTAAAATAAATTTTACTTGCATTTATCGAAATTTTATGCAAATCATACTTTTGATTTAAAACTCCAACCATTATAGTTTCAAGCTGGTTTGTATTTTCACATTCATATAAAAATCCATTTTCACCATTATTTACATAAGATGAAAGCCCCACCTTTTCAGGCACTATTACTATCAGGCCTGCTGTCATACACTCCAAAGTAAAAATAGAAAATGAATCATAGACGTTTGATTTTAATAAAATTTGCTTATCCTTTAAAAAATTAATTAGATCTCCTTTACCCATTGGAGAGACGAACTCATAATAAAAATTTGCATTAATTATTTTTTTTGTACTGCCGATAATATAAAATTTAATTCTTTTAAATTTAATTTGTTAAGTTCTGACACAATCCAATCGAGCCCTCTCTCAATTGAGTCATTGATTCCGTCATAAAATACTATATTAAAAGACTCATCAATATTCATAATCTTATCCGGATTATAAAATTCTGATTCTACTCCATGCGGGATGATTGCAGTTTTATTGTCAACAAAATCATAAAATTTTTTAGCTAACTCAATATGTTGTTTTGATAGAAATATTAACTTATCTGAAAATTTTATTGCGAATTTTTCCCAAATGTAATCTTTAAATCGTCCGGTTTTCTTTCTCCGGATTATATCATTAGGAATTTCAAATCTCAGCACACTGTGAAAAGTAGTTATTATTTTACCTTTTAATAATCTTTTATATAGATACACCGGTATAGTATATCTTTCTGCGGTTAGAATATGAATTATCCCGGGATTATATTTTATTAAATACAGGAGTATTCTAATACTACCCAGCCGTGTTACATTAGGTAAGCCAGATATAGTTTCTTTTCCAAATAGTCTGGTAAAGATACTGCTATTTCTATAACTCTTGAAGTAATATTCTATAAATACTGTTTCCATATTTGTTGAGATAAAATTAAATAAATTTATAGAATACTTTTCGGGCCCGGAAAGAACCGATTGATTGTTGAATTTTCCTAAATATACAATTTTCATATATCAAAATTTTTAACTTTTAATTTGTCTTTTAGACATTAACACTATCCAAATCACCTTCTAAATGTATTTTTATTTTCAGTAATACCAGTAACTGGATAATAAAGCTTGAATATACAGCTGCAATGGTTGCAATTATTGCTCCAAGTATTCCCATTCTATTTAATAATAATAAATTAATACTCACATTTATTATAACAGCAAAAAAACGTGAATACATTACAGTTCTTTCTTTCCTCAGTGAAAATAAGGTAGTCCCTGTTAGTTCATCGAGAAATAAACCAGGCAAGGCAATACAGAGCATATTCAGAATCCATGCAGAATTTACATACTTTGCTCCATAAATAATCTCTAATATAAATCCGGAAGTCAAATTTATTCCTATCATAATGATCAAGCTTATTATTACAAATGCTATAGCTGGTTTGGCAATTATTTTTATTGAGAATTTGCTTTTATCTATAAAGGCATTTGAG
>CAVQBP010000018.1:0-10323 GCA_963710745.1 uncultured Bacteroidota bacterium
CTTTTAAAATTTTGCTTTTAAAATGATTAATAAAATTTTCTTCTCCATTGCCATATATATTAAGCTGAATACTCCCTTTAACAGCTGAAAAAGATTTGATCAATAAATCAACGTTCTTTAATTTGTTTAATGCGCCTGCAAAGCCAAAGACTAATTTATCTCTTGTCTGAGTACTTGTCTGCTGGATATAATTAATACCTAAGGAAATAACCTTAATTGTTTTGTGGTATCCAAAGGATTTGAATTTATCTGCAATATATTGAGAAGGAGCAATTACTAGATCTGCTTTATTTAAAATATTATCGGCGGATGTTTTTCTTAAAGATAAAAATTTTCTAAAAGTATCTTTCTCTTTTTCATTTAAATTTGCAGTAAGACATTCCGTACATCTCTCGGCACTTTCGGGTCCGTTACATATTACATTATCTTCTTTCCTGTATAAATGAGCCCTTAAACAGACTGTCCAGAAATCATGCAGAGTAATAGCAACTTTGACATCATTTTCTTTTGTTTTTTCAACGAGTGAAAAAGGTAAGCCCATAAAGTGATGAAAATGTATAACATCAAAATGTTCTTTTACCAAAATTTCATCAAACAGATTTTCTGTATCTTCAATTGCAATCTGGCTGACCGGGTTTTGCTCCGCTTTCTGCATTAACCGGATAATTTTAATTCCATCAAAAATATCTTCTTCAATAAAAGAAGTTTTTAAATCGGGTTTACTTTGAGGATAAAGAACACTAACATCTATTCCTTTATCAAGAAGGTTTTTTGCGATCGAATATGTATAATTTTCGACTCCAGCATACCAGTAAGGCGGAAAATTGTGAACTACAAATAGTACTTTTAATCCGGATCCTTTTTTATTTGAAATATCTACGGATTCTTTTAATTGATTAATCAAATTAAAAACTGATTGCTCCGGATTTATTTTATGACTTTTTTCCACAAACTCAAATGCAGCTTTATATCTTTTAATTTCAATAAATCTTTTTGCAATAATTAAATATGCTTCCGATTTAACTTTTTCGTATGATTGTAATTGCCACCCAAGCGTAGGAAATAATTGTTCAAGGCTGAATCTCGATAATAACCGTCTCAGTACCAGTTCATCATAAGAAGTATCAATTTGCACTGTTCCGGACGACATATTTGAATCGTGCCATCTCCATTTATAAACCGTCTTATCAAGCTTAACCAGATTTACAAAGGGGGCTATTCTTGTCCACCATTCAAAATCATGAGCTCTTTTAAATGAAGGATCATAATGACCTGCTTTAGTATAGCACTCTTTTCTGATAAGAGTACCGGCATGCGGAATCGGGCACTCATAAAATAATCTTGAAATAAGCTCATTTTTTCTGCCAGCCCAATCTTCATATGTTATTTTTCTCTGAGGATAAAGTAAATTGTCGGTTACCTCGAGATTACCATAAATTACATCGGCATCAGGATAGCGATCTAATTTTTGTACATAAGCTTTAATAGAATTTTCTTCCAGCACATCATCTGAATCGAGCCAGATAATAAATTCACCTTTAGCATTTTCAAGAGCATTATTCCTGGCTGAAGGGGCACCCAAATGTTTAATCTTTATATAATTAATTTTTTTATTGATGAAAGATTTTACTACAGCTTCTGTATTATCTGTTGAACCATCATCAACAATTATAATTTCAAGATTTTTATAATCTTGGGTTAAAACACTATTAATAGCTTCCCCTATATATCTTTCCCTGTTGTATGTAGGAATGCATATTGAAAAAAGATATTTGCTATTTATAAATTTATTTTTTTCATTTTTTTGCAAGTGAAAATATTCTAAAAGTTTATCATTTAAAGCCTCAATATTAAATTCACTCTCCACTTTTTTTCTTGCATTCGCCGATAATTGCTTTCTTAGTTCAGGGTTTTTTACAAGCCTGATTATATTTTCTTTTAGCTGCTTTACATTTTTTTCTTCCGAAAGCAATCCGGTTTTATTGTGCTCTACTAATTCAGGAATACCGGCATGAAATGAGGAAATAACAGGCAGGCTCATAGCCTGAGCTTCAATCAGAGAAACAGGTAAACCTTCTTCGTCTCCATCAGGTGCTGTAATGCTGTTCAAAATAAAAATATCTGCATCAGAAATTGCTTTTAATATACCATCCCGGTCGGTAAAAGGTAAAACAGTAATTCTATCCTGTAGTTTATAAAACTTAATTAAAGATAATATTTTTTCGTAAAGCTGACCTTCTCCGATAATTTTATAATGAAATTCGCAATCGTCCATTAATAGAGAGAGTGCTTCTAAAGTTATTTCAATTCCTTTTTTGGGTACAAGCCTGCTTATTGTAAGAAGTTTGACCGGTTTATCTGATAGTGTATAATCATTTCTAAACAATTGAAGGTTAACCCCGCACCTATGTACATTTATCTTATCTGTATCACACCCATTATTTATTAGTTTAGTTTTTATAAACAGGCTTGGTGTTGTAATCAAATTTGCGCGTTTATACAAATATTTATAACAGTTATTCCCTTGTTCTTTAATGAACTTGGTTGCATCATATCCATGAAAAGAGACAATGACTCTGATAGAAGGATCAATAAAAAAGAGCGGTGCCAGTTTGTTGAAATTAGGACCGAAATGAATATGTGCATTTCCTACATAGGACAGGTTTCTAACATTATTTATTGAATAAAACCTTTCTCCCCATTTTTCTGGTGTTTCAAACAGTTCGGTCGGAATTGTAATTACTTTAAGCTTTGCTAAAAGACCATATTTCTCTACATCCGGGTGAAATTTGTTTTTAAGATTCTTAACGATTGTCCATATTTCAACATCCATTCCTCTTTCAATATAACCCGTAATCTGGTCCAGTATAAATGTTTCCGTAACAGATGGGAATGCATCTGTTATTATAGTCAGTTTTTTGTTTTCTTCTCTAAAATCAAAATGATTTTGATTTGTATTTACTGCGAAAGCTTTAGTAGTCTTCTTTGTTGATTGTATAAGACCGCATAAACCAGTGAACATTGTATTTGAACCGAATTCAAAATTTTTATTATCTGTTTCAATTAATGATTTATACAAAGGGAAAAATTTTTCGATCAAATTATTTCTTTCGTCAGGCGGCATTGGGGATTGTTTTAACCACAAACCTAACATTTGAGCCAGGCTTGCATTCCAACCTCCTAATGGTTTTAAGTCAACCTTATTAAAACCTGCTGTATCCAGATGTCTTTTTAGAGAGAAAGGTGTATACCTGTATTCATCATAAGGTGCATCATGTAAAGGCCATAAATACGGAACAGTAAAGAATAGATACCCGCCCGGCCTTAATACCCGATATATTTCATCTAATACTTCCTGAAGATTTGGTAAATGCTCAAACAATTCCGTAGCCATAACAGTATCAACAGAATTTTCCGCAAAAGGAATTTGTTTTCCATTCCAAAAAATATCAGGTTTATCATTCTCCTGGTAAGTTGGATTTTTAATATCAATGCCAATGTATCTATCTATATCAGAATTATTTGAAATGTAATTCCTGTATGGCATCTGGCCGCAGCCGAGATCTAAAAAAATTCCTTTAAAATAAGTTTTATTATCATCAATTGATTTTTTAATAGAACTTCTCACATAATATCGATCTACATTTTCATGCGAAAGCTGAGGTTCAAGAAATTCTTTGATATGTATAATATTTTCTTTTTTTGAATTTTTTCTTTTAAGAAAATCCAATAATGTTTTTTTATAGTTTCCGAACCAGTATACATTGTCATATTCTCTCCGGCAATTTTCATTATAAGCAGAATAATTAATTGTAATTTTATTTAATGCCGGTTGCAGTTCATCATAATTCTTTACACATATTCCGCATCCTTTATCTTCAATGGCTTCTTTTGTACTGGAGTAATAATTAGCAATTACCGGAAGGCCGAATCTCATATAAGCCGAAATTTTACCTGAAGATTTTCCGGCTGTAGAAAAATTGGGAGAAACATCGTTAAACCATGCTATTCCAATATCAGCTGATTTAAGTAAAATCTCGATATCTTCAAGATTATTAAAATATTCATCAGACAAAAAAACATTTTTGATATTTTCAGTTTTTATAAATTTATAAAGAGAGGAGTAATATTCACCTGATGGACTTCCATGTATTACCAGGGACCAACCTTTAATATTTTTTAAAGCTGAAGCAAGTTCCATTAAACAATGCTGTTCAACAATTCCGCCTAGATGTAATGCAATCTTATTTTCTGCCGGTATTCCAAATTTCTCTTTTAAATGACCGGATTTTTCATTGTTGGATCTTTCGTTGTATGTAACAGGAAGATAAAATGTTTTTATTGAATCGCTGAGCTGATATTCATTTCTAAAAAACCTTTCTCTTTCTTCCGATTGAATAATTAAACCACTTATATTATTAATTTCTTTATGTTCTATTTTCATTATTTCATCGGGATAATGCAGTCCGAATGCATTATCCCGGAAATATAATTCCAGGCTGTAATAAAAAGGACGTGAATCAGGGAACAGCATTTTACATAAGACAAATCCGTTAGCATCTAAAGCTATAAAGGAATTATAATCCAAGTTTTTATTAATAGGTACTTCTGATATAGCTTTGTAAGTATTTTCATACTGATAAATATTGTCTATCTTTCCCAATATGGGAGCATTTAGATGGTTACCGTTATATAAATGAAGATCGACATTATAATTTTCAGTGAGCAGCTCCAATAAGCATAGTACGGGGGATGATTTTCCCACCGAATAGTATGCTAGAAAAACCGCAACTTTCCTTTTAATTCTATTGCTCAATTAATTACCATTATTTATGAAAATGTAGACAATGTTCCATGGATTTTCTTTTAATCCGTTAGATGTCATCCATTTATAACTATTTATTAATTTTAATCCTGTACAATTCGCATAGAAGTTTATTTCCGGATTAAAAAAATATCTCATTATATGCTTCTCATTTATTTCGGAAATGTTTTTAAGTCTTTTATCCAGTATTAATAAAGAATAATTGACATCAACAATATTTTTATCAAAATGAATTTCCGGTTCAGCAATCCTGGTAATTTTTATTTCCAGATTTTCAAGTTCCTTTTTGCGGACAGCAGGTTTATCATTAAGCACACCAGGACCATACCATGCATCACATATAAATACACCGTTGGGTTCCAGATGTTCTTTAACAGTATTAAAAAATGCAACTATATCTTCGTTTTTTGTTTGATAACTCAAAACATGAAAAAGCGAGATTACAACATCAAACTCCCTGTTAAGTTGTATTTTTCTTACATCTCCTTTTAAAAATTCAATATTATTTACAGGCAGATCTTTAGTTAATTTTAGCATACTCTCACTTAAATCTACACCGGTTACCATGTATCCTTTTTTATAGAGTTCATAAGCGTGTCTCCCAGAACCACAGCCGAAATCTAAAACAGTTTTGGAATTGGGATTTAAACCAAGGAATAACTTCTCCACATAATCAGCCTCACCTGCATAGTCTTTATCCTTATAAAAAAGATTGTAGTACTCTGAATATAATTTGAAATTATCCATTTTTAAGACACGATTTTATTTACTTTTTCTGCTATGTATTCTATTTCTTCGTCGCTCAAAGGCAATCCACTTGGGATATAAAATCCTCTTTCATAAAGAAATTCAGAGTTCGGTAATTGATAATCTGTTTTTAAAACATTCATTTGTTTAAGGATTGGCTGAAGATGAAGCGGGTAAAAGAACGGCCGGGTTCCAATTCCGTTCTTCTTAAGTTCGGACATTACAAATTCGGCATTTTGAGGAAATTCATTCTTTAATACTAAAGGATAAACCCAATATATATTCTCTGAAAAATTATTTTTTTCAACTGGGATCTGCAAAAACTTGTTACTGCTAAATAGACTATTAAATTTCTGCCCGATGCGCTTTTTTATTTCGATGAATTCATCGAGCCTTTCGAGTTGTGCTAAACCAACAGCAGCCTGAATATTTGTTAATCTGTAATTATACCCCAAATCGTTATGGACGAATCTCTTCTGGTCTTCAAAACAGAGATTCCTATAATATTTACACCTGGCCGCTATTTCACTATCATCAGTTACTATTATACCACCTTCACCGGTAGTTATAATTTTATTTGCATAGAAACTGAAGATACTAAGGTCTCCAAAACTTCCGCACGGTTTACCTTTGTAAGTCTGACCATGCATTTCTGCAGCATCTTCAATAACCTTTAAATCATATTTTTCAGCCAGCTCAATAATTTTATCCATATCAACCGGCAAACCATAAATATGAACCGGCATAATTGCTTTTGTTTTCGGGCTTATATTTTCTTCCATTTTCTCAACTTGCATATTAAAATCGAACAAGTCAGAATCTACAGGTATTATCTTACCTTTTTCTTTTGCAACTGCCTGTGCACAGGATATAATAGTAAATGACGGCACAATTACTTCGTCATCTCTGGAAATACCTATTGCCTTTGCCGCGATCTCCAGGGCAGCAGTACCATTTGAAACTGCTATACCATATTTCCTTCCAACTCTTTGTGCAAAGTCTTCTTCAAGTTTTTTTACAAAAGGACCTTCAGATGATATCCAACCGCTGTCGATAGCTTCGATTAAATATTTCTTTTCATTCCCGTTAAGTAAGGGTTCACTGACCGGAATAAATTTTCTCATGCTACTTCCGAAACAACGGTTAAATGATTTTGATGGTTAATATTGAATTTGGTCTTATCTTTATCACCAGAATAAGGTCCTTGTTTAACTTCAATCATTTCTATATCTTCCAACACTTCAAAACCATGGCCTCCTTTAGACAATAGTATTATATCGCCGCTGCATAATATTTCACTGAAAATGTAATTATGAGTTATCATCATAAAAGTCTACTCTTATTTTCCCTTTCCGAATTATGAGCACTTCCTGGGTTAAATAGACACTCCGTGTAACCTCATTATGCACATGCGGTTCAATTATATGACCTTTTGGATGCTGCATATAACCAAGTTGCTGAGAGTAGTCATCAGGAGTGAAAAAGCTGATACCTGGTTTTGAATAATTATTCCTAATAATTATAGCATAAAGGTCATTACCGCGTTCTATCTTCTGAACCATAATTCACCTATTTTATTTCATTAATTGCTAATAATAGAGATTCTTTTAAATTATTTAACTCTGAATTATTGAAGTTTTCCAATAGATCGAGTGAATTTGAAAAATGCCTTTTTAGAATATTCAGTTTGTTTAAATGATAAAAAACATCTACATGATTTTTTAAAACTCTTAGATAGTCCAAGACCTGTGGAATGTCAGGTTTTCTTTGGATAAATTTAATATCTACTGAATTTGATTCAGACATTAACTTATCGTTATTTCCATTTATTAAAGAAGATAAGAAGACATTCCAGTTATCTGTTGAAAACACAGTCTCATTATTATTAAAAAAATTTTGAACATATTTATTTTCTTGTATTATATAGTTATTTAATATGGCATCTACAGGGTCGTCATAAAATATTTTATCATTTAGACTAAATTCTCTCCAACAATAGAATTCTACCTTCTCTTTGTTATTATTTTTATGGTTTCCTGCATTATTACTTATTAATGAAGTTTCAAAGTATGATTCTTTTATAACCCAATTAAATAAGGATGGATCATTATTTACGCATTGTTGATGGAAATTATAACCTTCCACATAACTATTATTTATTTCATGCTGGTAATGAGTTGGAGTGCTGGATGCAGTCAATTTCTTTTTTAATTGAAATTTCTTATGGTTTCTAATAAATGTATATGAATCGGAAACTCCCTGATTGAATGCTCTTTGTTTAAAATATTCAAGCGACAGTCTTTCTTCAGGTATTATGTGATAAATTCTAGCTTTGGGATTATAAACAGTTTTATAACCCATAGATTTAATATATTGAGCGACATGAGATTCGCCGTCACCGCGAAATTTAATTAAATGCTGCGGCATCCCGTCAGGGTGAAATCCCCTTGCTTCAAATAAGATCGGTTTCCTCACCGCAAAATTTAATCCCCAAACATAGTCTGGTTCTACTTCTTTAAACTCATTCCCAAAATCAAGTATACTCAAATAACCTAAAGATTTCCCATACTTTTTTATAGTTTCCCACATATTCATTATCCAAGGCGGAGGTAAAATCTCCCATTTAGGTAAATTTTTGCCGCCGGCCAACATTACTTCTTCATCTTCAAAACTTTCAGAAATTGCTTCCAGCCAACCAGGTGCAGCTTCAATATCATCATCACAGAAGACAAGAATATCGGACTTTGCCTCCAGCATTCCTTTATGCCTGCAATTATGTAATCCGAGTTCCGGTTCATAAAAATATTTAAGACTAGTAAACCTGTTTAAATATAATTTTGCTACTTCCTTGGTTTTATCTTCGGAAGCATTATCTACAATTATTACTTCAAATTTATTCTGAGGAATAGTCTGATTAAGTAAAGACTCTAAAGCACAAGCTAACCTGTCGGCCCTGTTTCTGGTTGGAATAATAACCGAGATGAATTCTACTTTGGAGTTCGATTTTATATTATAATTCTTTTCATCAATTTCACTATGCCAAAACGTATATCCTGGAGAATTTATAATTCTAAAATTATAATTAAGATCAAATATTTTACTAAGATAAGCTAAACTTAAAATTCTAAACCAGGTAGGGAACAAAGCACTTTCATTTATTTTAGAACTCATTTGCTGATGCCCATAATAAAATTGCTCACCTCTTCTAAAAACAGCTCCTCCATCTTCATTAAAATTAGAAAGGACCCAATGCAAAGCTTTAATTAAAGCAAATTTTATTTCTTCATTTTTATAACTTGTTATTTTGTTCAGCCTGGCAAGCAGGTCAATTGAATCAATATCTTCGCAGGCGCTCGAATTAAATTTTGTTCCAAATCCTCCGAAAATATTCGGTGTTCTTAATATATTATCAATCAGTTTTTCTTTATACATTATTTCCTTTTTATCATAGAAAAATAGAATGTATAAATGGTAACCAAACTGAACAGCCCTTGAGACTTCGTCTGAATCGTCTTTATCGAAAGAACCCCAAAGCCCTGTTTCCGGATCGATCCTTTCAGCTAAATATCTTAATAATATTTCTACTGTCTCCCCTGCTTTTTCGTCCCCGAAATGATCTCTTTGATATTGTAATAGAGTACCAATATTCATAATAAAATTATCAATATCATTCGAATGCGGGAAAAAACCTTTCCAGTCTTCCTTTTCAAGAATTGCAATTAATTTTGGACCATAGTATTTCGTTAAGAATTTAAATTGGAATTTAGGTTTTGATTTTAACGAATTATAAGCACTTATAATATGAGCCGCCAAATGTTTTGCTCCCCACCAATCTGCTTCATCATAGATATCATTATATAAAGACCTATCATAAAAAAGCCCATCTTCTTCATCCTGGAAAGAATTAAAATAATCTATCCAATTATTTATTTCGGAAGAATTTAAATTATCAAGATCACCGAACAGCGATAATAACATTACACTATAGCATGACGAGTAAATGTTAGAAGAGGTGCATGAATTCGAGTATTTATACTTTACCAAATCATCTAAATTTTGTTTTTTAATAAAAGATTTGGTTTTTTCAATTAGCTTATTTATATGGAATTCCGAATTGAGAGTCTCTTTATATCTTAAGAAAGTATTATTCTTAATTCCGCTAATAATGAGGTTTTCCACTATTGAACTTAATATCGCAGAATCTATAATTGTTTTCTTTGATTTTAACTTGTCTTTAGTATAATCATCAATTACAGCTTTATAATAATCTCCATACCATTTTGTTATACCTTTTTGCCATTCAATCTTCGTACGAAAATTTAATTCTTTGCCGAGTATTTGATAGGTATCTATAAGCCTTGCCCTGTTAAAAACAAATGAATTCTTTCCATGAATACCACCAGAATTTCGCCTATAAACAGCCATTACATTATCTAACATCCCTATTTTAATAATTTTTATTTTTTGATTGGCTTATTATTGCTAAAGGATAATCCCTATCTTGCATTTGAAATACCATGATGCTAGGGCAGGATAGAATCTTTTCGATAAACGGCTGATGCAGTTGGAATAAAATTGCTAAATTCCAGGAAATTATTTAAATTATAAAATTTGTCTACTCTTGGAGCACCATAATAAGTTTTATAAAATTTCCCTGTCTCCTCTTCCAGCCAATTAACAGGATGAAAACATACAGGCAACAATTAGGATTTGCTTCTAAGAAATCAACTTGCCTTTGAAGTTTGAGCGGA
>CAVQBP010000019.1:0-657217 GCA_963710745.1 uncultured Bacteroidota bacterium
GATTATAAATAAATTTTATTTAATTAAAAATAGGAAACCGGAAGAACATTTTCAATTCAAATTATGTGATATTTTCCTCTTTAATTAATAAATAAATGATTGATTTTCACGGATGTATTCATTTAATTCTAGTATTCAATTGAAGGAATTTTTAATCTTCCTTTTATATAATAAATAAGTTTGAAGGGAGTCATAATGGATATTGAAGAAAAAAAATAATTAAACTTGATTTTCTTGAAAAACTAGGAATTAAAGAGAAAAATTACGGAGGTTCAACCGGTCAAAAATGGATAGAATCTGCTGATGGCGGTGAATTAAAAATATATTCGCCGGCAAACGGAGAATTGATCGCAGCTGTAAATCAGGTTTCTGAAAAAGATTATGAGAAGATAATCAGTACGGCAGAAAAGGCTTTTGAAGTTTGGAGAAAAGTTCCTGCTCCTAAAAGAGGAGAAATAGTAAGACAAATAGGATTAAAGCTACGCGAATATAAAGCTGAACTGGGAACTCTTGTTTCTTATGAGATGGGAAAATCTTTACAGGAAGGTTTGGGAGAAGTTCAGGAGATGATCGACATTTGCGATTTTGCAGTCGGGCAGTCACGACAGCTTTACGGTTATACAATGGCCTCCGAAAGGCCTGATCACAGAATGTACGATCAATATCATCCGCTGGGAATTGTTGGAACCATCTCGGCTTTTAATTTTCCTGTTGCTGTATTTTCATGGAATGCAATGATTGCCACAGTCTGCGGTGATGTAAATTTATGGAAACCTTCATCTAAAGTTCCTCTTTCAGCAATTGCAGTTCAAAAAATAATCGGAGCTGTATTAAAAGAAAATAATTTACCCGAAGGAATTTTTTCACTTGTAATCGGGAGAGGCTCTACAGTCGGCGAAAGAATGCTGAACGATAAAAGAGTAAAATTAATCTCAGTTACAGGTTCAACAAAAGTAGGTAAACATGCCGGTGAAGTTATAGCAAAAAGGTTCGGTAAATCAATTTTAGAGCTTGGAGGTAACAACGGTATAATAATAACTCCAAATGCCATATCTGAAGATGGCAATTCCTGCAATTGTTTTTGGTGCTGTAGGAACCTGCGGTCAGCGCTGTACTTCAACAAGAAGATTAATCATTCATGAATCTGTTTATGAAAAAGTAAAGGAATCTTTAATAAAATGCTATAAATCATTGAGGATTGGTAATCCTTCAAATGAAAAGAATCATGTAGGACCTCTTATCGATAAAGATGCCGTTGAAATGTTTTCAAATGCTCTCGAAGAAATTAAGAAAGAGGGAGTTAAAATCATTTTCGGCGGAAAGGTATTAAGCGGCGAAGGATTTGAATCAGGCTGTTATGTTGAACCGGTACTGGCAGAAGTTGAAAACCATTATGGTATTGTCCAGGAAGAAACATTTGCTCCGATTCTTTATTTAATTAAATATAAAGGTGATTTAGAGAACGCCATCAACATTCATAATAATGTTGTGCAGGGTTTATCCTCTGCAATTTTTACTACTAATTTATTGGAAGCCGAAGAATTTTTGTCCGGCCGCGGCTCTGATTGCGGAATTGCAAATGTAAACATCGGTACGTCCGGTGCTGAGATTGGTGGTGCTTTCGGAGGTGAAAAAGAAACTGGCGGAGGTCGCGAATCAGGTTCGGATGCCTGGAAAGCCTATATGAGAAGACAAACCAATACAATTAATTTTGGTACTACATTACCTCTGGCACAAGGGATTAAATTTGATATATGAAATGTCGGCTCGTAGCACAAAATGATTTGTGCTACGAGTTTTCAATTTAAATACCCGAGCTCATCATAATACCGCCGAATGCAACTCCGGCGACAATGGCTCCGATAATGAAGTATAATACTATTGCTACTACGATGATTACTACAAAATATCCTAACATCTTATCTTCAGGTACAGTCTTAACTCTTTTCAAGCCCATGTAAAGAAGCACAAGACTGTATATGCTTGTTAATGCTGCAAGAAAGGATAAGTATGGTAGAATATGAAAGATCCCCCCACCCAGGCAGCAGTATACGAGAAAACGGCTACCTTTAAAGAAGCATTTAAATCTTTTGTTGATCCGAAGGAAGGCGCCAGGACATCGATAATCCATCCCATTACATAAACACTTACAAGCGATAAAACGTATGTCAGAATTGCCCAAACTATTGTTGTCCCGAGACCCAGAGTAATTCTGCCGAAACCAAAAGATATTCCAAATACACTATAACCAATCAGACCGGCTACAGCTGGAATTGCAGCTAGTATAACAGCATACTTTGTAAACAATTCATTATTAGTAACCGTTTCGGATTTGATGGTTTCCCATTCAGAGGCCGGGGAAAATAAAATGTTTTTTGCTCTGTCGACGAGATTCATAGTGTTCGCCCTCTTTTAATTATTTTAATGAATCACTATTGGTTAACTGAAGGATATTCAATCGACTAAAATTACATTAATAAAATTAAAATCCAAAAAGAATTATGGATAATAATTACTTATAGATTCTGTAATGAATACTGATAAATGTAAAATAATAGACAGATTTCTATTCAATATTTTTCAGAAAAATACACGATAAAAATTTATAATCTTTTTAATCTTTTTTATCTTAAGTGATTACAGCTAATAATAATATAAAGTTTTTACTTTCCGAATTGGTTCTAATATTTAATTATTGTGTGGCATAATTGTTGATTTATTTTATATGAAATAATGAAGGTTCGGAAATGGAAAATTTAAAACTGGAAACTTTTTTATCTGCAGATAAAGACTGGGAAATGAACCAATACAGGGTGCTGGGCGGCATAAAAGAATTTCACCTGGAATTGAATAAAAAAAAGGTATATCCTGCTCTCGCTGAACTAATTCATCTAGCCTCAATATTGGAAAATATAGTTGATAACAAATCAAAATTGAAAGAAGCGTTTCCGAAACAGATTAAAGACTTCGACCTTAAAAATCAAAAAGTTGCATTCGAAACTATCGGGAAATTCACTCCCGATGTAGAATTTTTATTTGATCTGATTGCATGGGCTTTCCCCTTAATAAAGAGAGAGATAGATGAAGCTATCATTCTTTATGATTTTGTTGAAAAGAATATTGAGATCGATCATGTAGGTATTGTACCTATAAATAAAGATGAAGGATATTTTTTAATTGCAGATAATGAAATGGCAAGGATTCAGGTACATAGATATGAGTCTTCAATATTTTCTTCGAATACTGAAAAATTCAGATCATTAAAAACCAAACTTGTTAAAGAAGTTGGGAAAGAATTAATCGAAAGATCCCCGGAATCGATTAAACTTGATCTAATAAAACAATATACGGATTTACCTAATCCTGCAACATTTATCTGCGATACAGATCTTGATTTCCCTTTTAATGAAACTATTTTCCCAATTGCCAAAAGAAAACTGATGGGAATGGTGGCTTCATGAGATCTTAATCTCCAGTTATTTAATCCTATTAAACTTATTTGCTTAAGTAAATTTCTTTTTTTATTATTTTTATCCTCAGTAAAATATCTAAATTTTATTTCCCATCTTGACTGGTTTAATTATATAGAGCTAAAATTTCAAGCGATATAATTAACAATTTGATTAATAATTATACTGAAAATAAATATGAGTTAACCCGTTTGCTTTGAAGACTTCATCCAAAATAATATTTACAAATTACTGCTGATACAGTCAGATAATTCGCTGTAATTAATGGGTTTCTTAAGGAAAGCCAGAGGTTCAAGATGGTATATCTCTATCACTCTTTTATAATCATCATAAGCGGTTACAAAAATATAGGGAATAGAAGAGCTTTCCGATAACCGGGCAATTGCTTCGATACCATCCAGTTCACCTTTCAGGTTTATATCGCTTATTATTAAGGCAGGTTTGTGCATTCTGGCTTTAGCAAGAAGTTCCTCACCTTTACAAACAACATCCGATACCTGATATCCCAGATTTTCCAAATATTTTCTTATATCGAGTGCAATAATGGAATCGTCTTCCGCAATTAAAATATCATTATTTCTTTTCATCGTATCCTGTATTACCTGTATGAATAATATTTAGTAGCTGTACTGATCATTACTAATTATATATTAATATTTCCATGTTTCGTATCACTAAGGACAGGGTAAAAATGGATGAATATATACCTTACTTTTTATTTGCATCATTAGGTTTATATTTCTAAATCATTAAATTAACAGGATTAAAAATACCGGATAACGAAATAACAAAATGTGGGATAGCTTAATAAATAAAAATCCTTTGAAGACAGCTATGGTGCTTAGTATCATAACAATAGTCTATAATATAGCAGAAGGGATAGTTTCTGTAATATTCGGCATGAATGATCAAACACTTGCTTTGCTGGGTTTTGGTATAGACAGCTTTGTAGAGGTTATTTCCGGCATAGGTATACTGCACCTGATATTAAGGATAAAAAATTCTTCTGCAGAAAACAGGGACAAATTTGAAAGCACTGCATTAAGAATAACCGGGTTCGGCTTTTATTTTTTAACAGCGGGCTTAGTTGCCGGATCAGTTATTAATTTAATTCAGGAGAATAATCCTTCTACAACATTGGCTGGTATTGTGGTTTCTGTTATTTCTATTATTACGATGTATCTTTTAATGAAAGCAAAATTCCAGGCTGGTAAAAAATTAAATTCAGACGCGGTTATTGCTGATGCGCATTGTACAAAAACCTGTTTTAATTTATCTATTATACTTTTATTCTCCAGCTTGTTATATCAAATTTCATCAATCGGTTATTTTGATATTCTCGGCTCGCTGGGAATAGCCTATTATTCATTTAGGGAGGGAAAAGAATCTTTTGAAAAAGCTGAAAACAATAAATTAAGTTGTACTTGTTCTTAATTAAAATGAAAAATATTTCTGCTGGTCAGATTATACTTAGCCTGATAATCTTCTTCTTAGTTCTTAACTTCAGAGTTTTTGGACAGGAAAATTGCTTATCTGATACAACACATACATCAATTCTCCAGGATATTAATCATGGCCTTAACGATGGAGTTGAATTAATAAAATCACCATTTCACTTTACTCCCGAAGAATGGCTATACACAGGCGGGCTGGTTGGTCTAACTGCTGGTTCTTTTTTTATTGATGAATCCATCAGGAAAGTTGTTGCTAAAAATCATAATGGCACTATGGATAATATTACAGAAATAGGGCATAAATACGGAAATGCCGGATATATGGTAATATTATCCGGGGCTGCTTATTTAACAGGAAAAATTATAAAGAATAACGATATATCTGAAACAAGCAGGATGATACTGGAAACTCTTGCCTATGCCGGAATTATTACTACTGTCATTAAAGCAGGATTAGGAAGAGCAAGACCATATACAGGGAATGGAGCATTTGATTTTTTTAATTTTAAACTTAATAATGATTTCATTTCTTTCCCTTCGGGACATTCTACAACTGCGTTTGCTGTTTCATCTGTGCTGGCAGCAAAAATTAATAATATTTATGCCTCAATCGCATTATATGGTTTGGCAGGTCTAACGTTGTATCAGAGAATTTACAGCGATAATCATTGGTTTTCAGATACTTTTGCGGGCGCTGTTATTTCTACTGTTATTGGAAACGCAATTGTAAAGCTTAATGAATGTCCGGAAAAGAGAAGCAGAAACTCTTTAATAGTTTTGCCTGCAATACAGGCAAATTCAATGGGATTAAGTTTAATTTATTCCTTTTAGTATACAAAATGTTTGAATTTTATTTAAGAACATCCTGACTTAATAATGCAGTTAATTCAAAATAAGAAGGATTTCTTTGCTTTTATTTAGACCTCTCTTTATATTTGATGATTAAATTTTTGAAAGATATCAAAACGATTAATGCAGAGAATTTTAATAAGCAGTTTAGCTGAACATGTAGGTAAGGAAGTTACATTAAAGGGGTGGCTATTCAATAAAAGATCAAGCGGAAAGATAAAATTCTTAATTTTAAGAGATGGTACAGGCTATCTCCAATGTATTTATTTTAAAGGGAATGTTACCGATGAAATTTTTGAAACCGCTGACAGAATAGGACAGGAATCCTCAATTGAAGTTAGCGGAAAGGTGAAAGCCGAACCCAGAGCACCGGGTGGCTATGAACTTGATGCTACCGGATTGAAAATCATTTCCGAAGCTCATGATTATCCTATTACTCCAAAGGATCACGGTATAGAATTTCTGATGGACCACAGGCATTTATGGCTGAGATCCAGCAAGCAGGTTGCTATCTTAAAAATTCGTCACAGAATAGTAAAAGCTATAAGGGATTTTTTTGATGGGAAAGGCTTTACTTTAATGGATCCTCCAATCATCACACCTAATGCTGTCGAAGGAACTTCAACACTTTTTGAAACCGATTATTTTGATTTAGGGAAAGCATATTTAACTCAGTCCGGGCAGCTTTATGCTGAAGCTGGTGCACTTGCATTTGGCGCAGTTTATACTTTTGGCCCTACTTTCCGGGCTGAAAAATCTAAAACAAGAAGGCATTTAACCGAATTCTGGATGGTTGAACCGGAAGTTGCTTTTGCCGATTTAAATGACGATATGGATCTGGCTGAAGAATTTTTGGAATATGTAGTTCAGACTGTTATCAAAGAAAAAGAAGAAGAGTTAAAAGTACTTGAAAGAGATACAACAAAATTAAAGAATGTGAAAAGACCTCTTCCGAGAATTTCATATGATGAAGCTGTTGAAATTCTTAAAAATGCTGAAGTTAATTTCGAATATGGAAATGATTTCGGCGGAGCAGATGAAACAGTTATATCCGAGAAATTTGACAGGCCTGTAATGGTTCACCGTTATCCTGCTGCTGTTAAAGCTTTTTATATGAAACGTGATCCTGAGAATGAAAATCTTGCACTTGCTGTTGATGTTTTAGCACCGGAGGGTTATGGTGAGATAATTGGAGGAAGTCAGCGTGAAGATAATCTGGATGCGTTGCTGCAGAGAATTAAAGATCATAATCTTCCGCAGCAGGCATTTGAGTGGTACCTTGACCTGCGGAGATATGGTTCTGTTCCTCATTCCGGTTTTGGGCTGGGCCTGGAAAGAACAGTCGGATGGATATGCGGGCTGGATCATGTTAGGGAAACAATTCCGTTTCCAAGAATGATCTATAGAAATACGCCGTAGGGTTTTTAGATTGTAAATATTAAATGGAATAATAAAAAATTCCCCATTAAAAAAAATAATTTCTACTTATTGCATTAATAATAAAGAAATGTCTTTAGATTTAGTTCTCTTCATAATTTTTGGCTTAATTGCAGCAGTTTCTGCTGTTTTAATGATAACAAGAGTAAATCCTGTTATCAGTGCCCTGTTTTTAATTTTAAATTTTGCTTCTCTTGCCGGTTTATATTTGCTTCTTAATGCACAGTTTATCGCAGTTGCCCAGGTAATTGTTTATGCAGGTGCCATAATGGTTCTGTTCCTGTTTGTTATAATGCTTCTTAAACCTGAGCATGAAAAAAAACTCCTTGCAGTTAACAAAAACATTAAGATCTTCGCATATATTGTTGCAGCTCTGGTATTTCTTCAATTGGCATATATGATCTTTCTTGGTAAACCTAATGCCGGTGTAAATGCTCAGGTAGCTGCAAGTATTAATGCCGGGACAATCGAATCTATCGGTTATAAATTATATTCAAATTACATACTCCCGTTTGAAGCTGCAGGATATCTTTTGCTTGCTGCTACAATTGGTGCTTTAGTTTTAGCTAAAAAGAAGTTCGAGTAGCTCTATGACAATTCCAATAGATTATTATTTAGTATTAAGCGCTTTTATGTTCGTTGTTGGTATTGCCGGTGTTTTAACCCGCAGGAATGCTATAATTGTATTTATGTCGGTAGAACTTATGCTGAACTCTGCCAACTTAACTTTTATAACTTTTTCATCGTACCTTGGAGATTCGGTAGGGCAGCTGTTTGTGTTTTTTGTTATGACTGTTGCAGCTGCCGAAGCTGCGGTAGGATTAGCAATTATTATTGCTTTGTTCAGGAATAAGCTGACTGTCAATATTGATGAAATAAATATTTTGAAATGGTAAAAATTTAGAAGACTTGTAGAAAAAAATGACTCATCTTATTTATTTAACAATTCTACTACCTCTTGCAGGATTTTTAATAAACGGTCTTTTAGGAAGCCATATTAAAAATGAAAAAGTAATTGGTATTATAGGAAGCAGTACAATAGGATTGTCTTTCCTGATTGTATTAGGAGCGTTTTTCCAGACTTTATCATTACCTGTTGATGACAGGCAGACTATTGTAAATCTTTTTACATGGCTCAGTGTCGGGAATCTTCATGTAAACTTTGCATACCAGGTTGATCAGCTTTCATTAATTATGGGTTTAGTTGTAACCGGTGTCGGATTTGTTATTCATGTCTATTCAATCGGTTACATGCACGGAGATAAGGGATTCTGGAGATTTTTCGCTTATATGAATTTGTTCATCTTCGCAATGATGAATTTAATTCTTGCCGATAATTTCGTGTTATTGTTCTTAGGATGGGAAGGTGTCGGCCTTTGTTCATACCTGTTAATCGGGTTTTGGTATGATAAAAAATTTGAAAAAGGAACAACGGGCGATGCAGCAAAGAAAGCATTCATAGTAAACAGAATTGGTGATTTCGGCTTTCTCCTAGGAATGTTTCTGATTTATTTAACTTTTGGAAGTTTAAACTTCAATGAAGTTTTTTCAAAAGCTAATGTTCTCAACTTAAATTCCGGGACATTCAATTTAATTGCTCTTTTCTTGTTTATCGGTGCAACCGGTAAATCTGCACAAATCCCGTTATATATTTGGCTGCCGGATGCGATGGCAGGCCCTACACCTGTTTCAGCTTTAATACATGCAGCAACAATGGTAACTGCCGGTGTTTATATGGTTGCAAGGTGCTCAATATTATATGCCGCCGCACCTGCAATATTAACAGTTGTTGCAGTAATCGGCGTTTTCACTGCGCTTTTTGCAGCTACAATAGGCTTAGTCCAAAATGACATTAAAAAAGTTTTGGCTTATTCAACCATAAGCCAATTGGGTTATATGTTTCTTGCCCTTGGTGTTGGTGCTTTTAGTGCCGGAATCTTTCATGTAATGACTCACGCTTTCTTTAAAGCATTATTATTCCTTGGAGCCGGTTCAATAATCCACTCTATGCATGAAGAGCAGGATATAAGACATTACGGTGGTCTTAAGAAATACATGCCTAAAACTTATCTGACTTTTTTAATTGCTTCATTAGCGATTTCCGGAATACCGCCTTTATCCGGATTTTTTAGTAAAGATGAAATTCTTTGGGTCTCTTTTACAAACGGAAATTTCTTTTACTGGTTTATTGGTGCATTTACAGCCCTGTTAACAGCTTTTTATATGTTCAGACTTCATTTCCTTACTTTTGAAGGTAAAGAGAGATTTGGGAAGAATAAACATCCTCATGAATCACCGACAGTTATGACAATACCGTTAATGATTTTAGCAGTTTTAGCCGCGATTGGAGGATTTATAGGAATACCCGAGTTATTTTCCGGGGAAAACGGTAATGCTTTTCAGAATTGGCTGGCGCCGGTTTTTGAAAATGCAGAAAGTAAATTAGCAATCTATGGAACACATACCCATACTGAAGAAATAATATTTATGCTGATTTCCATAGTTCTTGCTGTCTCAGGAATTTTAATAGCCAGATATATTTATCTTAAAGATATTTCTGTTGCTACAAATTTTGTTAAGAAGTTCAAGGGTGCTTATAACGTTTTACTAAATAAATATTTTGTTGATGAAGGTTATGATGCTGCAGTCGTTAATCCGATTAAGAAAGGTTCCGAAATAATTTTATGGAAATTAACCGATACTAATATTATTGACGGGTTTGTTAACGGAACAGCTTCATTAGTTGGAAAGATTTCTTCCAAAATCAGAAAGATTCAAACCGGAGTTGCTCAAGTATATGCAATTGTTATGATGCTTGGAATTCTTGCTGCATTATTCTGGGTAATTTTTTCTATTAAACCTTAGCTTATGCCAAAACACCAAAAGATAGATTGTATATAAGATGGAAAATAGTCATTTAATCACATATTTACTGCTTGTTCCTCTTTTCGGTGGAGTATTACTTTTATTTATCGGGAATAAAAAGGAAAATTTAATCCGGTATTTTGCCCTGACAGTATCCATTATAACTTTTATAATTTCTCTTGTAATCTATTTCAATTTTAATTTAAACAATCCATCATTCCAGTTTATTCATAAGTTTGAATGGATAGAGAATCTGCATATCAGCTATATTGTCGGTGTTGACGGATTATCTTTACTGCTTGTTTTACTTACAACTTTTTTAACACCTCTGACTTTAATTTCGAGCTGGTCAAGCATCCAGAAGAAAGTAAAAGAGTTTTCTTTTTTTATGCTGATGCTGGAAGTCGGAATGCTTGGCGTTTTTGTATCTCTTGATCTGTTCCTGTTTTATATCTTCTGGGAAGCGATGCTTATCCCTATGTATTTTATAATCGGGATATGGGGAGGAGACAACAGGATTTATGCTTCAATAAAGTTTTTCTTATATACTTTCTTCGGAAGTTTATTAATGCTGGTTGCAATAATCTGGCTGGCAGTTTATGCTTCTACTCCATTAGGACATTTTTCAACAAATTTGATTGAGCTTTATAAAGTCGGACCGCAGGTTCCGCAAAACATTCAAAACTGGATGTTCCTAGCTTTTACATTCAGCTTTGCCATCAAAGTTCCAATTTTCCCTTTACATACATGGCTTCCCGATGCACATGTTCAGGCTCCTACAGCGGGCAGCGTTATACTTGCAGGAGTTCTGCTAAAGATGGGAACTTACGGATTATTAAGATTCTGTTTGCCGTTATTTCCGCAGGCTTCCATTAATTTTGCACCGATAATCTCAATACTTGCCATTATCGGAATTATATACGGAGCTTTAGTTGCTATGGTGCAGAAGGATATGAAGAAGCTCGTCGCCTATTCTTCAGTTGCACATTTGGGTTTTGTAGTTTTAGGTATTTTTGCATTGACACAGGAATCTGTTCAGGGAGCTGTTATTCAGATGATAAACCATGGATTATCAACCGGGGCATTATTCCTTTTAGTCGGTATTATCTATGAAAGAACTCATACAAGAGAAATTTCGGCATATGGCGGGATTGCAAAAATAGTTCCGATTTACGTAACCTTTTTAATGATTGCTTCTCTTTCTTCAATCGGATTGCCGGGACTTAACGGATTTGTAGGTGAATTTTTAATTCTGCTGGGTTCATTCAAGTCTATGGTACTGGATAGCTGGTGGTATACTATCTTTGCAGCTTCAGGAGTTATTTTTGCAGCTGTTTACCTTTTATGGATGTACCAGAGAGTTGTTTTCGGTGAAGTGAAAAATCCGAAGCTGAATGAACTAACCGATATGAATAAAAGGGAACTGCTGGTAATGGTACCAATTTTTATCTTTATTGTTTGGATAGGAATCTATCCGAGCACTTTTCTTAATGTTTCTAAGCAAACTTCCAAAAAAATAATCGAACATGTAATTACTCCAGAAAGGGTGAGTCTAAAATAGGGAAAGTATGAAAAACAAATTGAAAATAATTATTCCGGTATTCATATTCTTCACAATATTTTTGTGTGTATCTCAGAATGTATTTGCAAATGAAATGGCAAATAAAACTATTGCCGATACGATGAGCGTGGAAACTACTCATGCGGTAGTTGAGCATGAATTGCCGCAGACTTTTATGGTTGTTCCTTTTATTATACTCCTTTTAATGATTGCAACAGGACCATTATTTTATAAACATTTTTGGGAACATCACTATCCCAAGGTATCGGTTGTTTTAGGTGCTGTAGTAGTTTTATACTATATCTTTTATCTGCATAATTACCATAGTTTGACTCATACCCTTGCAGAATATATCTCCTTTATTGCATTATTGAGCTCTTTATTTGTTGCTTCCGGCGGAATATTAATCAGAGTCGATAGAAAATCCACTCCTCTTGCCAATTTAATTTTTCTCCTTGTAGGTGCTGTAATTTCAAATATTATTGGAACTACCGGTGCGTCAATGCTTTTAATCAGACCTTTCATTAAAATGAATCGTGACAGACTGCAGCCGTACCATATAATATTTTTTATTTTTATTGTAAGTAATGTAGGCGGAGCATTAACTCCCATTGGAGATCCTCCGCTATTTTTAGGCTTCTTAAGCGGCGTTCCTTTCTTCTGGGTTATTGCAAACGTATGGCATATTTGGGTTCCTGCTGTAATCCTAATTTTAGCTGTTTTCTACTTATTCGATACGCTTAATAAGAAAGATGTAGATATTGTTGAATACAGCGGTAAAATTGAATTTAAGGGATTGAAAAACCTGTTTTATCTTTTAATAATAATACTTGCTGTTTTTATCGATCCGGCTGTAATTCCAGGTGTTCCCAGCCTGGCACCTTTACCGTTCGGAATAAGAGAAATAATAATGTTCGCGGTTGTATATATTTCTTATAAGCGTGCTAATCCACAAATTTTAAAAGATAATGAATTTGATTTTGAACCGATTAAAGAAGTTGCTTATTTATTTATAGGCATTTTTGCTACAATGGTTCCTGCCCTTGAATTAATTGCTCACGAAGCAAATGTACTTGGCGACAAGCTAAACCAGGGAGTTTTTTACTGGGCAACCGGAACATTGTCTGCGGTTCTGGATAATACACCTACTTATATGAATTTCCTGAGTGCCGCTATGGGTAAATACGGATTAAATGTCACGATTAAACAGGAAGTTATTCATTTCGTTAGTGTTGATAATGTTTATTTAGTTGCAATTTCTGTTGCATCAGTTTTCTTCGGAGCGATAACTTATATTGGAAACGGGCCTAATTTTATGGTTAAGTCTATAAGTGAAAGAGCAGGTATCAATATGCCGCCGTTCTTTACGTATGTTGTTAAATATTCACTCCCTATTTTAGTTCCGATCTACGGTATTATTTGGTTTATCTTTTTTAGATAGAAGAGGAAAAAATGAAAACAATTGATGAAATTCTGGAAAATGAAATTAGCGGTCTTTATTACAATAACCGTCTCATTCTCCCTTTCCAGGCGCATTTTCTTAAGGTGATAATAGACGATGAGATCATTACTGATTTTTCTCCAAGCTCTAAAGGCATTTTCATAAGAGAAGAATCAGATTTTACCGATGTATATTTCCTTGAATATAAACATCTTAATGACGCGGTTTCTAAATATGAAGCAATAAAAATGGTCGTGGTACAAAAAGGGCAGGATATTTTTGATTTCGATAACCATAAAAAAATAGCTGTCTATCTGGAAGATAGACACAAAACACGGATCGAGAAAACTGAAGATGACATCTTATTTATAGAATAATTCAATTAAAGGTTTATTTGCATGTTCAATAATTTCCATGAATTTTTGAATATACTTCCATTGGTAATTTTAGGCGCGGGTATTTTAATTTCGCTTATCATTGAAATGTATTTCAGTAAAAGCGAAAAGATACTTCCATGGATTTCAATAATTGTTTTTCTGGGAGCGGCTTTTTATGCGCTGCTGACTGTTGATTCTGTGTCGGTGATATTGCAGGGAATGCTGGCAACCGGTGGAAATGTAAATATATTTTATTTTATCTTCTGTTTGGGCGCTGCGATTGTATCACTTTTATCAATTGATTACTTGAAAAAATACGGCACCTATTACGGTGAATATTATGTGCTTCTTCAGTCTTCAGTGCTCGGTATGATGTTTATGGCAGGAGCAAAAGATCTCTTTATGATCTTTTTAGGGCTGGAACTGATGTCAATATGCTTTTATGCGCTTGCAGGAATAAACAGGAAACGTCTATCAGCTAATGAGGCTTCTTTAAAGTATTTTTTACTTGGTGCTTTTGCTACCGGTTTTATTGTTTACGGTATAGCGCTTATTTACGGATCTGCGCATACTACTTCGATAAGCAGTATTGTAGCCGGATTTGCCTCATTAAAAGGAAATATTTTATTTATTGCCGGTGCTTTGCTTTTTTTAATAGGATTTTCATTCAAGATCGCCGCATTTCCATTCCATATGTGGGTCCCGGATGTTTACCAGGGTGCATCCACTACAATTGCAGGATTGTTTTCCACTGGTGGTAAAGCTGCAGCATTCAGCGCTATAATTGCTACTTTAAGTGCAGTTTTCAGTGATACCCAGGTTCATAATCTGTTTGAACCTTATCTTGCAGTGATAGCTGTATTTTCAATGCTGTTTGGCAGTATAGTCGCAATATCTCAGAGCAATATTAAAAGGATGCTTGCATATTCTTCAATCGCGCATGCAGGATATATGATAATCGGTCTTGCTGCCGGAAATTATGATGGTATCGCAGGAATAATATTCTACCTGTCCGCTTACACATTTATGAACCTCGGGGCATTCGGCATCATTGCATTAATTGAAGGTGAGAATGAATCAAATCTTGATATTAACAGTTATGCAGGTTTAAGTTCACGAAAACCTTTTCTGGCTGCACTACTTGCTATTTGTATGTTCTCGCTAGCCGGTATTCCTCCTTTTGCAGGTTTCTTTGGAAAATATTACGTCTTCGTATCAGCAATAAAAGCCCATTTAACATGGCTGGCTATTGTGGGAGTATTTTCAAGTGCAATTAGTTTATATTTCTATTTAAGAATTGTTGTACTTATGTACTTTAAGGATCCTTCTGAAGAAATCAGTTTTGCAAAAAGCAATACAGGCTTACTCGCGGTTGTTATATCCGTTTTATTGGTTATAGTTTTTGGAGTTGCTCCGGGTACTTTTATCAGCTTGATTTCTTCTTTCTTGTAATAATGCATTTGTATTGAAAAAAGAATTAATTATACTAAGAAAAAATTAGTATATAAGGCATACATTTTTCATTTTCTATTTTAAATAATCATTATGATACCATTATTCTTAACAAAACAGGTTAGAGAAGTTGACAGTTATGCAATCAGCAAAGTTGGAATACCTGGTATAGTTTTGATGGAGAATGCCGCTTTATCAATATATAATATTGTAATGCAAAACTATCAGGGGATAAACATTTTTACCAGGATCGGATTTATTTGCGGAAAAGGAAATAACGGGGGGGATGGATTTGCAGCCGCCAGACATTTTGCAAATAATGGTTTTGATGTTACTGTTGTTTATCTGGGTTCTGGTAATGATATGTCAGAAGATTGTGCTGCCAACTTCCGGATTTTAAACCAATTATCAAAAGAAAATAAAAAAATTAAACTTAAGAAATTCTCTTCCGCTGCAGATCTAAATCTTTTAAAAAATTGTGATCTTATATTTGATGCAATGCTTGGAAGCGGAATGGAAGGGGATTTAAGGGAACCTTACAAATCAATAGTAAAAAAAATAAATGGAATTGATGCCTTCAAGGTTGCCGTTGATATTCCCACGGGTCTCGATTCGGATAAAGGTTCGGCAGAAACAGTTTTTAAAAGCGATTTAACTGTCACTTTGGGGGAATTTAAAACCGGATTATTTTTCGGTGACGGAAATTCTTTCGCAGGTAAAGTTGTTAAGGGAGATATAGGTATAAACAATGATTTTTTTGACAGGTATCCTGTAGATAGATTTTTAATTGAACCGGAAGATGCATTAGATTTCCTTCCGCACAAAAATAATTCTGAACATAAATATTCGGCAGGTAAAGTCTTCACTGTTTCAGGTTCTGGTAAATTACCGGGAGCAGCAGCACTAAGCTCAACAGCATCTCTAAATATTGGTGCGGGAGCATCGATTCTTTCCTTCCCTGATTCAGCAAAAAATTTAGTACATGCAAAATTAAGCGAAGTTATCGTTGAACCATATAATGATGATGGAACCGGATTTTTATGTGAACATAATGTTAATGAATTGCAGAAAAGAATTGAGTGGGCTGATGTTGTTGCAATAGGTTCCGGTTTGGGAAGGGAAAAAGAAACCCAGAATTCTGTCCTGAAAATAATTAAGGAAAGAAAATTTAACAGGATGGTAATTGATGCTGATGCAATTTTTGCATTATCACAAATTGATTATAAAAAATTAAATTTAAAGGATCTTGTATTTACGCCGCATCACGGTGAATTTGCTAATTTATTAAGAATAAAAGTAACTGAATTGCAAAAAGATCTCCTGAAATATGGGAGTGAATTTGTTCAGAATACCGGTGCTTATTTAGTACTAAAAGGGGCGCCGACTATTATTTTCGCACCTGGCATGCAGGGCGAAATATTTATAAATACCACCGGAAATCCAGGCATGGCAAAATTCGGTACAGGTGATGTTTTGACAGGAGTTCTGGCGGGAATAATTGCTCAATCAAAAGAAATTGAAAAAAGTATAATAGCAGGGGTTTATATTCACAGTCTGGCTGCAGACCTTTTAGTCAAGGAATATACAGAATTTGGCTATACTGCTGAAAATATATTAAAGAATCTGCCTTCTGCAATAAAATTTTTGAGGGATTCAATTGTTTGATTTCATTGAGAAGAATAAGGGAAAATTACTATATATTCCTCTGGTAATATACTGGCTTGTTCTGCTTGTTTTAACTACACTTCCGGGAAAGGAATTACCCAAAACAGGAATTAATGATAAAATTGAACATTTTACAGCTTATTTCTTACTGGGAATTTTATTAAGTCTTACTTTACTATTTCAAAATAAATTTTCAAAAATTAAAAAATATTTTACCCTTTTTACAGGTCTGATAATAGGGCTATATGCAGCACTGGATGAAATACACCAGTTATTTGTTCCTGGGAGAAATTGCGATATATTGGATTGGACTGCTGATATGATTGGGGCAAGTATCGGAATATTAGTAATTATTTTCCTGATAAAAATTCTTCAATATAGTCAAAAATCCCAGTTAAATTAGATATTTTTTTATTTATATTATGTTACAAAATTTCATTTTATTCTTTTACTTTAATATTTCTAAATAAATTTTTAGTATAATTATTAAATGGTTTGACAAATGACACATCATTTGTTAAATTTCCTTGAGTAAAAAGCAGGAGCGATATATATGGCATTGATAAAAAGTCCAAAAGCTGATTTGAGGGCACACTATAAGAAAACATTTGAATTCAGCTTAATAATTTCGTTGGTTTTTCTTATTGTCGCATTCAGATTTTTTCCGGATGTTAAGGAAAATAAAGTAGCACTTGAAGGACCGCAGGAATTAATTAATATGGAAGATATCCAGCAGACCAGGCAGGAAAACAGACCTCCTCCTCCGCCTAAACCTCCTATTCCTATTGAAGCTCCTTCAGAAGATGTGTTACAGGATATTGAAATTCAAAGTACTGAACTTGATGTTAATGCCGAAGTTGCTGCTCCTCCTCCTCCGAAAGAGGAAAAGAAAACTGATGAAGAACCCCAGTATTTTGTTGCTGTTGAAGATATGCCTGAACCAATCGGAGGTATAGCAGCTATTCAAAGCAAAATAGTATATCCTGAAATTGCTAAAAGAGCCGGTGTTGAGGGTAAAGTTTATGTTAAAGCTTTCGTTGATGAAAAAGGAAATGTTATTAAAGTTGAAGTTCAAAAAGGAATTGGAGCTGGTTGTGATGAAGCTGCTATGAAAGCTGTGAAAGAAACTAAATTTAAACCTGGTAAGCAAAGAGGTAAACCGGTTAAAGTGCAGGTTTCTATTCCGGTAGTTTTCAGACTTCAATAAAATAGCAGGCTTCCCGCTTAATTTTGAAGTACATTTTTACAACCAAAAAATTTGATACAGATTAGATTTTTTGGTTGTTTTGTTTTAAACATTCCATCCTAATCTTCTTTATTTCACTTGTCTAATTGAACACATCATAATTTCCAAAAGGGAACCTGAATTCTTTTCTTATAGTAACATAAACAGAATTCAAAACGGAGAGTGAAAATGGCATTAATAAAAAGTCCCAAAGCTGATTTAAGAAGGCAATATAAGAAAATTATGGAAATTAGCTTGATAATTTCACTGGCTTTACTAATATTCGCTTTCAAATTTTTCCCAGATATAAAGGAATCAAAAGTTATAGAACAAGCTCCACAACAATTAATTAATTTACAGGATATTCAACAAACCACACAGGAAACCAGACCTCCTCCGCCTCCAAAACCGGAAATACCAATTGCAGTTCCCTCGGAGGATGTTTTAAATGATATTACACTGCAAAGTACTGAATTGAATCAGAATGCAAACGTTGCTCCTCCTCCTCCTCCAAAAGAAGAAAAGAAAACCGATGAAGAGCCGCAGTATTTTGTTGCAGTTGAGAATATGCCTGAACCGATTGGTGGAATTGCAGCTATTCAAAGTAAGATAGCATATCCTGAAATAGCCAAAAGAGCCGGAGTTGAGGGTACAGTTTATATTAAAGCTTATGTTGATAAAAAAGGTATTGTAACTAAAGCTGTAGTGCTGAAAGGAATTGGAGCAGGATGCGATAAAGAAGCTTTAAAAGCTGTAGAGGAAACCAAGTTTAAACCCGGCAGCCAGCGAGGTAAACCGGTTAATGTTATGGTCTCAATTCCTGTTGTTTTCAGGCTTCAATAAAAATATAAATGTAATTTGTAACTCTTTTGAAGTTAATATAATTCTTAACCAACAGTTAGATCGTTGGTTAAGAATTGTTATATTTGTACCTACCGGATAGAAAAGAAAATAGAAAATTTTTTTTCAACGCTAATATTCAAATCAATATTAGATCCCAATACCCCAAGGGCGACGAGTCGTTAAAAAAACATAATATTGAACAATAATGTTTAACGAAAATAAAAGATGGACTTCAATTATTGTAATAATATTATTAGCGCTCGATCTTATTTTCCTTTTTTTTATTAAATATGAAAATCAGGACCTTTCACTTACTCAATTCCGGTTTTCTAATACAGGTAATATTCTTAATCTATTATTTTTTGTTGTTTCAGTTATTACAATAATAATATACTCTTTTAGCAGGCGCATTCAATATAATGGAAAATTGCTTATATATTTTACATCAATTATTACAGCCCTTCTGATTCTTGCTTCAATAAGCACAGTCATTAATTTTCCCGACACAGGTATTTATATATTCAATCATCCCTTACATAGAATCTTAACCGGTGCATTGTTTTTTATTTACCAGTATTTACAAATATTTTTCATAATTTATTTACTGTTGAAAATTCTTGGTACAGAAAATTTAATATTAACTGCTGCGGTTGATTCTGTTCTGTTAACTATAGGTTTATTGATGTTTGCGTATTTATTTTCAAGTCTTCAACAGAAGGATCTGAATACAATCAATCCGGAAATAAAAGGAAATAATGTTGCAGTTGTTTTGGGTGCTGCGGTCTGGTCTCATAATCAGCCGAGCCCCAGTTTAAAAGCAAGATTGAATAAAGCAATCGAACTGTATGAAGACAGTGTCGTTAATTACATCCAGTTAACGGGGAGTAATGCCCCCGGAGAATTGAGCGAAGCAAGAGTTGCTTTTAATTATCTGTTAAAAAAAGGGATAAATCCTGCCCGGATTTGGATTGAAGAAAAAACAACTTCGACTTCGGAACAGATCCATTTCATTAAAAATGAATTAATAAAAAAGAAAAAAATAAAAACTATTATTTTGATTTCCGCTCCCTATCACCTGACGAGAGCAAAGGAAATATGTAAATTCTATAACATAAAAGTTTATACTGCAGCATCCGATATTATGATGAGCACAAATGGTAAAATATATAACAACGTGAGGGAAAGTGTTGCTCTTTTAGCATTCTGGTTATTTGCACTCTAAAAAAAGAATTCATATAATATTGTAATTTTATTATTATTAAAATATTTTTCGTTAAGGTTTAAATTAATTTTAACACGCTTGTTCTTTGTTAAGTGAGGTCATATGCGGCAAGTTTTTAAGAGAAGAATAGTTAGAGAAAGAGTGCTGCAGGTTCTGTATGCATATGAATTGAATAAGGAGAATCTTGATTACCTGGAAAAAGAAATTATGGCAGATATCCCCGACAAAATCGACGAGGATTTTGCTCATGATCTTATAAACCGAGTGCTCATACATTGTAATGATTTTGATAAGATGATTAAACAAAGAGTTAATAACTGGGAAATGAACAGGATCGCTCTTATTGATAAAATCCTTTTAAGGATGGGTATTTGTGAACTTCTCTATTTCCCCGATATCCCGCCCAAAGTTTCTATTAATGAAGTGATAGAAATAGCAAAGGTATTTAGTACCGCCGGCAGCGGAAAATTTATTAATGGTATTCTGGATGCTGTTTTATCAGAGCTTAAAAATTCGGGCAATCTTAATAAAACCGGTAGAGGTTTATTAGAAGAATCAATCCGGCAACCTGACACACCTAAGAAATAAACTAAAGAAAAAATTAAATATGCTGAAAGAAAAAAGCAGAATTTTTATATGGACATTGTTTGATTTTGCTAATACTGCTTTTTCGGTAATTATTGTTACTGTAATATATTCGAAATATTTTTCCAACTATGTTGCCAGCGGGCAAAAGTGGATATGGGGCTTAGCTGTCAGCTCATCGATGGTAATTGCAGCACTTTTCAGTCCTCCGCTTGGTGCGATAGCTGATGTTTCCAGGAACAGGAAAAGATTTTTGCTGCTATTAACTTTACTTTCCGTTATTTGTACTGCGCTGATGTTCTTTGTTCAAAAGGGAGATATCTTTCTGGGATTCATTTTGTTTGTCTTTGCAAATATTGGATTTGAAGGAGGTCTGGTTTTTTATGATGCTTTCCTTCCGGATTTAACTGCAAAGAAGAATTTTGGAAGAGTATCGGGGTATGGCTTTGCAATGGGATATGTGGGAGCTCTTGTTGTTTTGGTAATAGTTATGGTATTATTGCCGCAGCAGACATCTCCTGATTATTATTTCTATATAAGGTTATCTTTTGTTGTAGCTGCTGTTTTCTTCTTATTTTTCTCCATACCGCTGTTTCTGTTTGTAAGCGAGCCCAGAAGGGAAAGAATAATTAAGACGGATATTGTAAAAAGCGGTATAGATAAAAGTTTTACAACTTTAAAAGCTATATTTTTTCAGAATAAATATCCGGCCGTATCAAGATTTTTGTTTGCGTTTTTTTTATATAATGATGCTATAATAACAATCATTGCCTTCGCATCAATTTTTGCCGCTAATACTTTAAAGATGACTGATGATGAAATTATCTATTTCTTTATTATTGTACAAAGTACTGCGGTTGCAGGTTCATTTATTTTTGGAATTGTATCGGATCATATCGGACCGAAAAAAACAATTACAATTACTTTGATAATCTGGCTTGTGGTTGTTATAGGAGCTTTTTTTGTAAATACCATTTTTGAATTTTATATAATAGGGTTATTGGCCGGTGCATCAATCGGGTCTTCGCAAAGTTGCAGCAGAAGTCTGATGGCTCTTTTGACGCCTAAGGAAAGAGAAGCAGAATTTTTCGGTTTTTATGACGGACTCTTCGGTAAATCTTCTGCTGTTGTAGGACCATTGTTCTACGGGATCATTTCAGATTTGTCAAGTGACAGAGTTGCCGCACTGGCGATCGGTTTATTCTTCCTAACCGGTTTAATTATTTTACAGAAAGTTGAAGTCCCTTTTATTAGGCAAAAATCTGAATCAGAAGTAACTGCCGAATAATAAAAATTCCGGATTATAAAACCGCATATTATGATTATTTAAGCGGAAGCATGTAAACAGATTTGCCTGTGAGCTTTTCTTCATTCCAATCAAAATTAACAGATTTATTACTGCTTCTAACCGTACAGTTTTGATAATCGCAAAATTTACAAAGCTCAGGGCGGCAATAATCAAAATGAATTTTAATTTGAGAATTAGGAAAATTTTGTTCCAATATATTTTGAATCTCATCTTCTTCGGTATGGGATTCTTTTATAGTGAAGAAATAAGGGAGTATTAAATGAAAGTCGATAAAAATTTTGTCTCCAGATTGCCAGAATCTTAACTGATGAATATCTATCCAGTAATTTTTTTTATCAGCAAGAATTGTATCTACAATTTTTTTTAGAATATCTTTATCTGTTTCAGCCATTAAACCACCGATAGATTGACGCATTAATTTATAGCCGGTAACAAGAATATTTAGCGCAATTGCAATTGCAAAAATAGGATCGAGCAATTGAAATTTTGTTATCATAACCAGGCTGATACCTGCAATTACTCCTATACTTGTATAGGAATCGGTAAGTACATGTTTACCATCTGCAATTAAAGTTAAAGAATTTGTTTTTTTACCTCTCTTTACAAGATATGTACCCAAAAGCAGGTTAACTACTCCTGCAATGCTTATAACCGTTACTCCTATATCTAATTGTTTTAGGTTTGTTCCCTTTATAATATCCATAACAGCAGTAAAAATAATAAAAACTGCTGCGACGATAATTAAAAGCCCTTCAATACCGGCAGAGAAAAATTCAATGTTTCCATGACCGTACAAATGTGATTTATCTGCCGGTTTAGAGCTTATTACAATGCTGAATAAAGCCATCGATGTGGCCAAAACATGAACAACCGATTCCGCTGCATCTGAAAAAATTGCTGCTGAACCTGTCAATAGGAAAGCGCCCATCTTTGCGAAAAACATTCCTATACCGACAGATAAAGATATTATTGCAGCTTTCCTTTTCAGGTTATATTCATCTATCATTAATATCCCCGTTAAGACCTGGACTAAATTACTAAACTAACCAGAATAAATAAAATACTGAATTCCGGTGATAATATTAATTGGTATAAATTTTTGAAAATTATTTCGGCACAAAGCCCGGGTGAAAATTTCTATTAATTTACTTGAAATTCTGTTTTATCAGGACGGATTGCATTATACATTCTTTTTAATTCATTGTAAGCAAACTGATTCCCTCTTTGTGCAGCTAATCTGTAATTTTTTACAGCTATTGCTTTATCCTGGTTTATGACTATACCATTCTCATAACAATATGCAAGGGCCACCTGTGAAAGAATGGATCCAAGATCGTTTCCGGATTCTAATATCTTAACTGCATTATCCAGATCCGAGTTTTTTAGATAACCAAAGACAGCCGCTGCCGCCAATCTTATCTTTGCTTCCATGCTTCCCAGATTTTCAGATTCCTCCCATATAGCAAAAGCTTTTTGCCGATTCACTTTAATAAAATTCCCGTTATTAAAAGCCAAGCCCAATTCATTCAATGCGGGAAGATACTTTCTTTGAGCAGCCTGCTGCAGAAGTCTGATTGCATCTTCCTGAATAATCTGGTTATTAAAACCAAATGCAAAAAGACCATACCACACAAACATAGCTTCGGGATCTTTTTCTTTTATTAATTTATTCAGCTCTCCCGATATATTTTTATCTTTAATCAGGTTATATATAAGCCATGGAGATCTTGGCGAATCTAATCTAAGCGCCCTGATATAATACGATAAAGCTGTAATTAAATTCTGAGGATAGTAGATCCCTTTTTCATAAAACCTTCCGATAAAATTCAATGATTCAGGACTACCTGACTCGGCGGATTCCAGCAATGCCGGAACATTTGAAGAATCAATCTCCGGCAATTTAGTATCGAATTCGGTAAGAGTATCTATTATTTCTTTATCTCCTGTAAGCAGCAGATCTTTCTGGAGCATTTTAAGCGATACTACTTTAACAGTATCTGAATTCGATTCAAAATCTATAAAAGATAATCCTAAAGCAGATGAAAGAGAATTACCTTCCCCATTATTATCTTCTGTTTTCTTTTTGTCCGAGTTCTTAACATCTGCAGTATCAAGAAGTGCAGCGGGAACTTTTGATTTTAACTCCTTTAATGTTTCCTTTGCCGGTTCAAAACCAGCGTCAGATGCTTTTTTAACCCATCTGTAAGCAGCAGCCCAATCACGTTTAACAACCAGGTTATCGGTATGAAAAATCCCTACAATATATTCAGCCTGAGGCATTTCATTTTCTGCAGCTTTCATAAAATAATTATAAGCATCGAATGGATTCCATTTAACGCCCCACCCGTTCATTAATAAAATGCCGTAATTATATTCAGCGGCAGTCAACTTACTTTCAACAGCTTTATGGATCCAGTAAGCTCCGAGCAAAGTATCGGCATGAACTCCATCTCCCAGTAAATACCGGATACCCAGTTCGTGTTCAGCCAAGGGGTCGCCTGAATTTGCTTCCCTAATTAAATTAAATTGTTTCCAAAGCTGATATGAAAGATCAGGCTGATAAAAAGGAGTTAATCTATTTTGAGGCCGGTTTTTCTTAAAGGCTAAGCTGGAAGTCGAATCACTATCCTGAATAATTTTTTCGGGATTGGCATTAGGAAAACACAACTGAACATCAATAAATAACAAAAAAACCACAAAAACCGAAAGGAAAAACCATTTATTTTTTAACAATATTAAAAATCCTCAAAATTCTAAATAAATTTAATACTTTAAAAACTATTAAAATAATCCTTATAATTTCAGGTATTTTATCAGTAATAACAATATTTGACAATCATTATTAAAGAAAGGTTTTATTCGGCTTTTCCCCGATTTTTTTATTTTATTTAACTAAAATGCCTTGAGAATTTCTTCTGTATTTAGTATTAGTCCTAATCTGGGGAAAATATATTTTAGAGGATAATCATGTTCTTCCTTTGAACGGGCAGCCATCGCATCGCTCGCAAATATCTGGTTATATCCGAATTCATATGCAAACCTTGCAGTACTTTCCACACCAAAATTAGTAGCAATACCGCAGAGTATAATTGTATCAATTTTTCGTCTTCTTAACTGCAGATCAAGCTCAGTACCGTAAAAGGCTCCCCATTGATGTTTGGTGATCAAAAAATCATTCGGCTGAATATTTAGTTCGGCAACATATTCACTCCATGAGGGATCAAATTTTGATATATTAGAGGAGGTATCAGATATCGGCTTTAAAGCGTCCTTAAAATCGGGTGAAGGTGTGACATGAACCAGGAATACCGGCATCTCATTTTCTCTTGCTGCTTCAACTATCCTAACCGAATTTTTAATTACAACATCCGCGGGGTGCGGTTCAGTTGGAATTGCAGCTATACCCCTTTGCAGATCAATTACAACAACTGATGTGCTTTGAATATTTATTTTTAATTCCTGCGACATTTTTTATCCTTTTTTTACAAGTTAAAATTTAATTATTATAAATATTTTCTTATGATATATAGATCAAACCCCATTCAGGTAAATGAGATAATTTCATTATATTTCTGGATATATGTTAATCCAACTATATACTGCAAACACCATTGTGCTGAAAAAATTTAACCTTTTACTAAGAAGTCTGATGGAAATTGGGATTGTAGCCGGGCTGGGTTACTGGGGCTTTCATACTACGAAGGGGAGCATCATAAAAATTATTTTGGCCATAGGTACTCCGGCAATTATATTCGGTTTCTGGGGTCTGGTTGATTTTCATAAAGCGGGGAAATTTTCCGAATCTCTCCGTTTGCTTCAGGAATTGATAATTTCCGGAGCTACAGCTTTCGCGTTATATTCTGCAGGGCAGCATCTCTTTGGCTGGATATTAGCTCTGTTATCGATTGTTCACCATATCCTGGTTTATTTAATTGGAGATACATTAGTGAGGTAAACGTCCGGTTTCAATTAAAAAATTTTTAATTTAAAACAGAAGGAAGAAATGAATATCATACAAATATTTAAGAATAATAAAAAATGGATAGATGAGAAATTAAAAGTAGATAAAAATTATTTTAAGAAATTATCAAAAGGGCAAAACCCTGACATTTTATATATAGGTTGTTCCGACAGCAGGGTAACAGCGGAAGAGATTATGGGAGTTCAGCCCGGAGATGTGTTTGTTCACAGAAATATAGCTAATATGGTTCCTAATACTGATTTGAGTGCTATGTCGGTAATAAATTTTGCAGTGAATAACTTAAAAGTAAAACATATTGTAGTCTGCGGACATTATTACTGCGGGGGAGTAAAGGCAGCTATGCAGTCAGAAGATCTGGGTATTTTAAATCCATGGCTGCGGAACATAAGGGATGTTTACCGTCTGCATAAAAATGAACTTAATTCTGTAAAAAGTTACGAAGAAAAATATAAGAGATTAGTTGAACTTAATGTACAGGAGCAGTGTGTGAATGTTATTAAAACACCTGAAGTTCAAAGAGCTATTAAATCAAAAAAAATTACTGTTCACGGCTGGGTATTTGATATCCATAACGGCAGCTTAATTGATTTAAAAATAGATTTTGGTAAGATACTTGAAAGCATTATGGAAATTTACCGCATCAAATAAAAGCTTATCGCTTATAATTTATCAAATAAAATAAACATGTTATTAAATGATGCAATCGATTTAATTAGAAATGATGCTTTATCTAAAACCTGTGCGCAAACATGGGCCGACTTAGGATGCGGTTCGGGAACTTTTACAAAAGCCCTGGCAAATTTGCTCCCTGACAATAGTATTATTTATGCTGTGGATAAGAACAGATCTGATTTGATAAATGTTGGAAGAAACGAAAAGATAAAAGTTGAAAAAATAGATGCAGATTTCATCAATGATGATTTACCGCTGAATCTTGATGGAATATTAATGGCAAACTCACTTCATTATGTAGAAGAAAAAAGCCCCTTCATAAAAAAAATTGAGAAAAATTTTAAATCCGATTCGCTTTTTTTAATTGTGGAATATGATATGGATATTTCGAATCATTGGGTGCCGTTTCCTTTGAGTTACAATTCACTGAAGTTATTATTTGAAAACGAGGGATACAATTCAATTAAAAAACTTAAAGAACGCGCTTCATTATACAGGAGAACAAATATTTATTCTGCATTAATAAATAAAAATATATTACTTTGACCCTATAATGCTGTGAATCTATAAATATTTTCATAAGCTCAAAATGTTTCGGAATTGATTTAAATAAATAATCTGAAGATTTATTCTTGATTTGATCTGCAATACACCTGCCTAAGAAATTACAATGCTTCTTCTTGCTCTTTATTTTTTTTACATTTAACTTCTCACACATAATTTCAATGTTAAAAATATATTCCGGTAAACTTTATTTTTAGTAAAATGTTGTTTTAACATTCCCGTACTTTTTATTTACAGGTAAATTCAAGCCTAATCTCTTTAATATTTTATTTAGAATTAAAACTTTTTTCAATTAAGTGCATAAGTTAATTCATTAAGTGTATAATTAGCTTTAAAAGCTGAAATATACTTTCGGGACAATTTAAAATGGAAGAAACCAAACACTGTCCTTACTGCGATGAAATTATAAAAGCGAATGCAATTAAGTGCAAGCACTGCGGAAGTATTCTAACGGGTACCGGGGTACCACTGGGTGAAATTACTTCTGAAGCGGAAGTAAAATTGGCTCTTTCTTCAAGATTTACAATACTGGAAGAAATCGGCAGGGGAGGAATGGCTACCGTATATAAAGCTACACAGAATAATTTAAACCGTCTGGTTGCCCTTAAGGTCATTCACAAAAACCTTGTACACTATAAAGAATTCCTGGAGAGATTTCACCGAGAAGCACAGCTTTCCGCATCATTAAATCATCATAACATAGTTACTATTTATGACGAGGGCTCAGAAAACGGTATTCATTATATAGCTATGGAATATCTCGATGGTGTTGACTTACATAATATAATACGGGAAAAAGGAAGACTAAAGATAGATGAATCAATTAATATAATCGCGCCGATATCCGAGGCATTAAACTATGCTCATAACAAGGGTATAATTCACAGGGATATAAAAAGCAGCAATATTATAATGACATTAGGCGGAAGGCCGGTATTAACAGATTTTGGAATTGCACATGCTGCGAGTACCACTAAATTAACCCAAAGCGGAATGGTTATAGGAACTCCGGATTATATGAGCCCTGAACAGGCTATCGGCGGAGAAGTTGATGCACAAAGTGATTTATACAGCCTCGGTATTGTTCTATATGAATGTATAACCGGAATTTTACCTTTTAGAGGTGATACCCCGATTTCAACAATTTATAAAATTATAAATAATGATTTGGAGCCGATTAATAAAGTGGTTTTGGATGCTCCTAAATGGATTGAAAGTATTGTAAAAAAGGTCTTAGCAAAAAATAAGAAGCAAAGATTTAAAAATGGCGAAGAATTCAGCCAGGCATTAAGAGCCCGTAAAGAACAGACCGGCAATTTCCAGATTACCTCCGGCGATGAGACTATTAAAATTTCACAGGAAGATTATGAAAAGCTTAACAGAAAGTATCATCCTGCAAGGTATTTTAAAAGTTATTCTTTTATGGCTTTAACTGCCGCCCTTCTTTTTACGCTTGCCGGTTATTTCCTCCATTCCCAGGGAATTTTTCCTTTTAGTGGAAAAAATAATAACAGCAACTGGAATGCTTTAAGCGATATAGAGAAAAAACGGGTAGAGCTTCTTTTGGAGGAAGGCGATCAACTGGTTGAAAACAACAAGATTATCACACCTCCGCAAAGAAATGCTGCGGAAATATTTAATGATGCACTTAAAGTAAATCCTGGTAATAAACATGCGGAAAACCAGCTGGAAAAAATATCTAATAATATTGCTGACAGTTTAAAGTTATTAATAGATAATAAAAATATTACTGAAGCGGAAAATTTGTTAGCAATTGCTAAGCAGTATTTTCCATCCAATTCCCTTTTCTCGGATACATATGCTAACAGGATAAACATTAAAAAGCTGGAACTGCAGGCAGGTGAAAATTTATCCAAAGATCCTGCCGAAGCATTTAATATCTGTGATAAAATTCGAAGCCTTGATCCCAACAATTCTTATGTAATCTCATTAATGCCGAAAATCAAGGATAATCTTACTAATACAGCCGAAAGAGAATTTAGGACAGGCAATTATAAATCAGCTTTAAATGATTTTACCAGGTTAAGAAATTATTTTGGGGAAAATTCTTATATAAATGAAATGATAACAAAGAGTAATTTAAAGCTTAGCGAATCAAGTGAAATGAGAATTCCTGAGCTGGTCGGACTACCTTTGGCAAAAGCTAAGGAAGTTATTAAAGGAAATCATTTTCAAGTTGGAAATGTTATTGAGATCATTTCCAGTGAACAAAATAAAGGAAGAATTATAAACCAAATTCCTGTTGCCGGAACAAAGGCTGAAAACGGTAGGAAAGTAAACTTAATCATTGGGAAATAGCATGGAAAATTTATCAAAAAAAATATTTCAGAAGAGATTTGTTTTCTCGCTCATTATGATATCAGCCTATATTTTTCCCATAAATGCACAAATCTATGAAGTTAATTATAAGCCGTTAACTTCAAAAATATTTCAAGGTGCTGAACCGGTTAAAATATGTATACTGGAATTAATCGGAGCTAAACAGAAGCTGTATGAGGGATTAATTCAGGATAATATTATCAAAAATAAATTCTTAGTGTATCCTACCGATGTTTTAATTGAAAATAAAGCAAGTCTGGGAAATGATCTTGACCCCGAAAACATAGATTTTCTAAAATCATTAAACGAAATTCTGGGAGTAGAGTACCTGCTTCATTGGACCAGTTTATCGGATTCGGGTGATTCATTTAACTTAACTATATATTCTACTAAAAATTATCAAAAGCTGTTTGATAATAAATTTTATTCATCTGTAAATTCCAATCCTGTCCTTGATGTTAAAAAATTACTAACGGATAATGTTGAACCTGTTTATAGTTTAAGTTCAGGTGAACTGCAGGTTAATTCAAAACCTGTTAATGCGGGCTTTAAATTATTCAAAGGTTCAGACCTGATTAAGGAATGGCAGGGGAATGAAAAACAAAAAATTCAGGCAGGTGAATATTCACTTGTATCAAATGCTGACGGGTATAAAAAAGATATAAAGAATATTAAAATAAACGGGGGGAAAACAACTCTTGTTGATGTAAAATTAGAGCCGGATTTGTCTCTGCTGCCTGTCGTTTCTTCTACAGATAATTTTATCTCAAATATCAGGACACAACTTCAGGGGAATCAAATTAAAATAATATATAACCTAACTTCCGGCAATGATGACAGCTATGATATTCATTTATCGCTCGTCAATAAAAAATCCGGAATTATTCAAAGTTTGAAAAAGATAAATGGTGATCTGACAGATGTAAAGTCCGGTACAAACAGATCTATTTTATGGCCATATAAAGATGAGTTAGTAGACTTCTCCGATCTAAAAAATTACGAAATTAAAATGTCGGTTGGCAAGCAGGGTGGGATTTCGTGGTATGTTTACGCCGGCGGCGGTGCACTATTGCTTGGTGGCGCTGCGGCTTTACTGCTGAAAGGCTCGTCAACTACCACACCTGCTCAGACTACCGGAACGAAAATCGGAGCGCCGCCTCCAAGACCAACCGGTAATTAATATTATGATGAATTTTTCTCTTTCAGAAATATTGTCCCTTAATCAATAGAAGTATTGATGATAAAAATGAATATGTAAAAGTTAAAATTTTCCTCCTGGTTCACATTTATAATAATTGAAAACTAAATTCAGGCTAAAGGTGTAGATATGTTTTTAATATTACTTTCTGTTCTTTTTATTTTCATGCAAAATTTGTCTTCTGCGCAGGGAGGACTTGATGAAACGTTTGGCCTAAATGGTAAGGTAACAACAAATATTGCACCTTCATATAGCGATTATGCCAAACAGGTGATTGTTCAGAAAGATGGGAAAATCATTGTTGCCGGTTATGCATATAATGGTCCAGGTGAAAGTATAAATTTTAATATGGTTAGATATAATACAGATGGTAGTCTTGATCAAACATTTGGTTTCGGCGGTAAAGTTATAACCAATATCGCTATTTGGCAGGATGCCCAGCCTATCGCAATCCGGGATGATGGAATGATATACGCAATCGGATATATAACTAATAATCAAACATTTGCTATGGCAAGATATACTTCCAACGGCTATTTGGATAAAACCTTTGGAAATTCAGGAATTTTAACTACTGATTTCGGAACTACTTCGGTTCAAGGCAAAACTATATTGATTCAAAATGATGGGAAGATTTTAGTAGGCGGCTATTATTCTGCAGGTCTCAACGGTTTCGGCTTTGCACTAATGAGATTTGATTCTCTTGGAAATCTGGACCCTGGTTTTGATAATAACGGGACTTCTTTTAATAACCTTGATGGTTCAATAAATTCATTAGCTATTCAAAATGACGGGAAAATAGTTGCTGCAGGTCAAATTTTCGGCAACCCCGATTATGGCATTGTAAGATATAAAGCTAACGGTAGCTTAGACAGCACTTTCGGTTCTAATGGTATAGCTTTCACAGATTTTACAAACAGTTTTATTGCAAACTCAGTTGCTATTCAAAAAAGCGGAAAAATAATAGTAGGTGGAACCACGTATAATGGAAGTGATAATGACTTTGCTTTAGCCCGCTTTAATGTTAACGGTTCCAAAGATCTTAATTTTGGTTCTAACGGGAAAGTGAATACAGATTTTAACAATTCGAATGACAATGGAAACTCAATGGCAATTCAAGAAGATGGAAAGATAATTATGGCAGGTTTTTCCTTATTTTCGTTAGTGAGCGACTTTTCTGTTGCAAGGTATGACAGCAACGGAACCCTTCTCGATAATTCGTTTGGAACCAACGGCCTGGTAAGAGCCGGCTATGATGATGCAGAAGCTTATTCTGTTGCACTGCAGTCAAACGGGAACGGAGGAGAAAATATAATTATTGCCGGAAATGTTTATTTACAGGAAACCGGCGGAGATTTCGCAGTTGTTAATTTTAACCCGGATGGTTCTTTCAATAATTCCTTTGGTATTGATGGAAAAGTAACTACAGATTTGGGAAATGCCGCTGATATAGCAAATTCTGCAGTAATTCAGGATGATGGTAAAATATTATTAGCTGGATACACCTCCGGACCCAGCTTTACCAATGTTGCGATAGCAAGATATAATGTTGATGGTTCTTTGGATACTTCTTTTGATAAAGATGGGAAGGTTATAACTAATTTCGGTTTAAGAAGCAGTGCTAATGCAATAGCCATGCTTCCAAATAACAAGATTGTGGCTGTAGGTAATTATATGACCAGTGAGATGAATGACGATTTTCTTATCAGCGAATACAATCAGGACGGCAGTCCCGATGCTACATTCCAGAATAAAGGAAGTCTTACTCTTGATATAGCAGGTAAAGATGATTTCGCCAATGCTGTTGCAGTTCAATCTAACGGTAAAATTTTAGTTGCCGGGTATACAAGGGGAACAAGTAATGCTGATTTTGCATTACTGCGGTTAAATACTGATGGCTCTTTAGACATGTCATTCAATAACAACGGAATCAGAACTACTGACCTGGGGCTGGATGATATCGGGATGTCTGTCATGGTTCAGAAAGACGGGAAAATAATCATTGCCGGTTATTCTTTCAATGGTGTAAATAATGATTTTGCAATGGTTAGATTTAATTCGGATGGAACATATGATAATACTTTCGGCGACCAGGGAAAAGTTAAAACTGATATTCAAAATTCCAATGATCTGCAAAGTTCAGCAGTTCTTCAGTCTGATGGAAAAATTATTCTTGCAGGACGTTCTACTACTATGGAAGGAGGTGTTGTATTAACTATGATCAGATATAATACAAACGGCACCCTGGATAGTACATTTAACTCAAACGGCAAAGTGACTACTAATTGGGATGCTCCATACGGATATCCAAGTTCAATTGTAATTCAAACAGACGGGAAAATAGATCTTCTATCTAATACACATACCGGCAAAGATGTTGATTTTGCTATAGTAAGGTATAACAGCAACGGAACTCTTGATAGAACCTTCGGAATAGACGGAGTTTCTACCATTGATTTTGGAAATTCAGATGATGTGGGCCTTTCAATTTTACTTCAGAAAGATGGTAAACTAATTGCCGCTGGTTATGCCGCTAATAGTTATACATCAAATTTCGCAGTTCTCAGATATAATAGTACATATCCGGTATTCCAGATTTCTTCTCAGTCATTGCAATTCGGAAATGTTTTTATAGACAGCAGCTTAACCAAGTCTTTTTCTATAACGAATACGGGAAATGCAGATCTGCAAATCGACAGCATAGTAAGTAACAATAATGTTTTTAATGTTAGTCCAAATAATGCTCAAATTCAACCTAACGATAACCAAAATATCAATGTAACTTTCAAACCTAAACAAGTTCAGGACTATACCGGAAAATTAATTATCTATCATAATGCATCCGGCAGCCCTGACACTTTAAGTTTTACAGGAAGCGGTAAAGTAAATTCAAAACCGGTAATTAGTTTATCTGTAACTGAATTAAACTTTGGTGAAGTACCCAAAAATAACAGCTCTTTTAAAAATTTAATTGTAAAAAATAAGGGGACGGCACTCTTAAAAATCGATAGTATAACAATTGATAATAATAATTTTAAAGTTGATACTTTGAAATCCGACATTTCGGCCGGAGACAGTTTAATCTTAAAAGTTACATTTACTCCTAAGGATTCAATAGCTTATAATGGAATTTTAAAAATCTACCATAATGCATCCGGCAGCCCGGGTGTTGTAAATTTAACTGGTAAAGGAACACCCCAAAAAATTCCTTATGTTGTTTTATCAGATTCAACTTTAAATTTTAATCTGGTAACTGTAAACAGCAGTGCAAAATTAAAAATAAAAATAACAAATACGGGAACCGCAGAATTACAGGTTGATAGTATTACTGTTGCCGGAAATGCCTTTGTAGTTAATCCAACTGCTTTTATCTTAAATCCTGATTCAAGTAAAGATGTCACAGTGACATTTATCCCGCTAAGTCCAACTACATATGCTGCAGTTTTGAAAATTTATCATAATGCCAATAATAGTCCGACTAATGTGAATCTAACAGGTAAAGGAACTAATCAAAAGATTCCTATAATCACATTATCAATTAAGGAATTGAAATTCGGAGATGTTACTGTAATGAGCAGCCTAAAAACGAATTTTAATATTGGTAATACAGGTACGGCAGATTTAAAAGTTGATAGTATTGTCAGCAGCAGTGGAATATTTATGGCTGATCCTGTTAACTTTATAATAAAACCCGATTCTAGTAGGAACGTAACAATAACATTTTCACCTGTGGATTCAATTGCTTATACGGGGACTTTAAAGATTTATCACAATGCAGCAGAGAGCCCGGGTACAATCAATTTAACAGGGAATGGTGTATCACCGAGTAAACCGATAATTAAAATTTCTTCTTTATCCCTTGCCTTTAGTGATGTGGTGATTGACAGCAGTAAAACTCTTAAGCTTAATATACAGAATACCGGTAAAGTCAGTTTAAAAGTTGATAGTGTAAAAAGCAGCAGCGCTAACTTTATTACCGAGCAATCAGGTTTTATAGTTAAGCCTGATTCTAATAGAAATATACAGGTTACATTTACACCAAAAGATTCAATATCTTACAGCGGATTATTGAGCATATATCATAATGCTTCTTCAGAATTAAGTACAGTCAGTCTGAGTGGAAAAGGAATTGCTGCATCTAAAGCAGCAATCAGCATTTCTACCACTGCATTATCTTTTGGTGATTTATTAAAGGGGAGAAGTTCCACTTTAAATTTTAATATAAAAAATACTGGCCTGGCAGATTTATTAGTCGACAGTATTAAAAGCAATAATAGTGTTTTTACTGTTTCGCCAGGCAGCTTCATAATAAAACCGGATTCAGTTAAAAATATTACTGTTACTTTTTCTCCGCAGGATTCTATAGCATACAACGGACAGCTTATTATTTATAGTCATATATCTGTCAGTCCGGCAGCAATTAATATAAGCGGCAATGGATTTATTTACCCGGCTTTATTATCTGCAAATCATGCTGTAAGTTTTGGTGATGTTGCAAATATAAATAATTACAGAATTTTAGGTATTCCCGGAAACAGTAATATTGCAGTATCATCTCTTGTCCAGGGAAATTATCAATATGACTGGAATGTTTATGATGATAATGGAAATTCACAGGATTATATTGTCTCAAACAACAACTTTAAATTCTCTGCAGGTAAAGCATATTGGTTGATCAGCAAAAGTACTATAAATATTAATGAGCAGATTACGTCCGTACAATTAAATTCCGACTATACATATTCAATTCCACTACACTCAAATTGGAATTTAATTTCAAATCCTTTTGAGAAGAATATAACCTGGCAGAATGTAAAGAATTTAAATGGTTTGCCTGCCAATTCAATTTTATATTACTGGAATGGGAGTGTTTACAGCAATCCGTCTATAATGGTTCCTTACCAGGGATATTATTTTAATAATACCGGGAATCTGACTGAGCTAAAACTGCATTACGAACCTCATCAAACAGCGGGTAAAATCTCTAAAACTGCAGTTTCATCAATTGATACAGGAAATTTCCTGGAGCTTTCTGTTAATGATAAAAAGATTAATCAACCTTCATCGGTGTTCTTTGGAATAGACAGTTTATCACAGCAAGGAATCGATAATTATGATTATTATGCTCCGCCAGCTGATTTCCAAAAGGTTAGAATTAATATTGTAAGAAATGAACTTCCGGCAAGGGAAAAATATCTTTTTGTTGAGCAAAGGCCTGAGTTAAAAGAGGGGCAGGAATTTGAATTGGAAATTAAAGCTGTACCAAATGAACCGTTAAATGTTGCTGTAAAAGGAACCGGGAATTTTAGTAAATATAATATTTTTTTACTGGATGAAAGATTGAAGAATCTTTATAATTTAAAGGAAGAAAATACCATTAAATTAAATCTTGCACATCAGTATAACAATTTCAAACTTTTGATTGGAACAGATGAGTATTTAAATCAAATAAAGCAGCAATTAAACCCTGCCGGTTACCAGTTATACCAGAATTATCCTAACCCGTTTAACCCAGCAACAATAATAAGATTCTCAATCTTGAAACCGGAAAACATTTCTCTGAAAGTATATAATATATTAGGACAGCTGGTTAAAACATTAATTGAAAATCAAATGTATGAAGCCGGAAATCATGAAATAGAATTTAACGGAAGTAATTTAGCGAGTGGCATTTATATCTTCAGACTCGAATCAATCAATTTTACTATGCAGAGAAAGATGGTTATGATCAAATAATTTCTTATTGGATTATTCCACATCACTTGACAATAGATGCTCGAATGTATAAATTCAAATGACTGTTAGTTCCCGAATTTTCTATATAAATTCTAACATTCAATGATAATGAAGTTACATACTTCCCCTTCAAACTAATATAAATAATTAAAATATTGAAAATTGATTGCCAATCATTTTTCACAGCTGTTTACTTGAAATGTTATTCATAATTTCTCGTTAAATTGTCGATATTATAAATGTTGCTTAAACAATGGAAATTAGTGCAAATTAAGTAGAAGTAATTCTAAGATTTTGAAAGTTTTGACCCATCGTGATAAAGATAATTTTTAACCGTCTTAAATTTTTATCAGTAAGGCTTATGATTTAATTTCTTAGAGAAGTGCTATACATATTTAAATTAAACCACAATCCTTTTTAAAGAATTTTATACCCGTAGATTCTTTAATAATTCAAAAAATTCTTTTTTGATTTAGTATTTTTTTAAAATTATAGATAATGTGAGTTAAGATGGCGAAGCCATGCCATATATTTTCAATTTAAAATTTTTATTTCCAGATGACTCTGATTTTAACAATAATTAAACAATCCGATCCTTCATTTTCTGAGAAACTGGAATTTAACAGGTTTCCTGTTTTTTTCGGAAGGGAGAATAACAATCAGGTAATCCTGTCCGATCCTTTAAAGATTATCTCCAGGAAACATGCTAAAATTATTAATACTGAAGGTATTCTTCAGCTGCTGGATCTTGAATCTGCTAACTTTACATATTTAAATGATGAAAGGATTTTACCCAATGAAGAGAATGCTTTGCAGTCCGGCGATAAAATAAAAATCGGTGATTATGAAGTACATGTTAATATGGTAAAAGAAGAAGAAATCGGGCAAGATGATGATCAAAAGACAATGATTTTTTCCAGTCCTTATTCGGAAGAAATCACTAATATTGTTGCAAACCTTAGAATTCTCTCTTCAAAATATTCACTTGAAGATTCACCTGCCAAAGAAAAAATGCTTCGTCTTTCCATTCTGCAAAATCTTATAAGTCTGGACAAAGATGAATCAAATAAAATAATAACCGAATGTTTTTCTGAAAATTTTCTGGGTAAAGAATTTTTTAATGTGAATATTCCGAAAGTCAGCAGCGTTAATAAAAACTTTGCCGTAGGTGAACAACCCAAAATAATCCCTTCAGCTAATAATAATTATAGCAGCAAACCTTTGGCTCAGGAATATTCTTTTAATATCCATTTCTCAAATACTCTTGATGTTTTTTTGGAAGTATTTACAAAATTAATCGAAGGATTATTACAATTCAGGCAGGAATTTTTTGGGGTTACCAAATACTATTCACTTCCGACCGGTTCGGTTGAAGAGATAAAAGAGTTTCTTTTTAACCCTGATATATCACCCGATGAAGAGAAAAAAAGACTGGATATGCTGAAAGATGAAGCGCAAAAATTGCTGGGGCATCAGATTGGTTTACTTGAAGGATATAATCTTTCTGTAACCGAAGGAAGTAAAATGATGCTGCAGAGTCTGGATCCAAATATTATTGAAAAGGGATTTCAGAGTAAAAAAGCTTCAGACAAAATTCTTTCGTTTGCTAAAAAATCAAAAATACTGGATCTCATTAAAGAGAACTATCAGAAGTATATATCAGATCTTTATTACATAGAAAAAAAGTTTTTCAGACCTTCTTTTATGAGGGGATATCAGAAAAGGATGTAAAACCTGTGACTGGATGGAAGATCAAAAACAAACAATTCTTTTTTTACAAAACAAAAACACCAAATAATTAATGAGTAAAATTAGCAGCATGAACAAATTGTATCTTTTTGTAATTAGTTTTATTTCAATTTTAGTATTTGGATGCGGAAGCAGCGTCCAATCACTTAAAGTAAATTTGAAGTGCGACGGGGATTGCAATGGAAGTAACGCCATTGTTATCAGGATCTATCAATTAAAAAATTCGGATAAATTCAGCCATGCCAGTTTCGAATCATTATTAAGAAATCCCGAAGCAACCATATCCGATGATCTTATTCCCGATTCAAAATTTGAAATTACTTTAGTTCCGGATCAGACTTTCCAGTTAAAAGACTATACAATGAAAGACGGCGCCAAGTATATAGGGGTAGTCGGTGATTTTCATTCACCGGCTCAGGACGGCTGGAGGCAGGTTATTCCGGTTAACTCCGATATTAAAGGTATGATGATCTTAATCCACCAGAATTATTTATCGGTTGAAAAAGCAGATTAATAGTTAGGCTGTTCATTCTTTTAAATAACAAAGGGAAAATTTTTTAATGAAGCTGCAAAGAGTTGTCTGGTATGAAGGGATGAAATTAAATCCGCATCATTTCCAGCAGATAGACAGATATAATCAGTATTATATAAATTCGAGAATAAATGTTTTAAATTCGAATTACTGGGGATTGACGGAAATTCAAATTGATCTCGCCGCTCTTTCAGGAGGTTCATTCAGCCTTGTAAAATGCATCGGTATAATGCCGGACGGTTTACTGTTTGATATGCCGGCCAACGATCCATTCCCCAAAAGCAGATCTTTTGAAGAATTGTTCTCCGCAACTGATGAAAAGATTGATGTATATTTATCGATCCCTTCCGAAAATGCTTCGGGAAATAATTGCCAGATGGATGAGGGCAATTTGAGTTCTAATAATTCAAGGTATGTTCTTCAGAATATTGATCTCCTTGATTTTAATACCGGTTCGAACATGAGAACAATAGGAATAGTTAAACCGAATTTTCATTTTAAATTCGGTGATGAATCTCTTGAAGATTTCATCTCAATAAAAATAGGACAAATTAATAGGAGCGCTGACGGTAAGTACACAATGGATAGAAATTTTATTGTTCCATCAATTGCTATTTCAGCTTCGGAAGTTCTTTTAAATTATACCCGCGAGATCCTGGGAGCTTTAGTTTCTAAAAGCAAAGAATTAAGAAAATTGGCAAGCATTCATAAACCGGAATTATCAATTACACAAGTTGAAATTCTATTGATGCTTCAGACTGTAAACACCTATATCCCTTTGTTAAATTACTATTATTCATCTAGAAATGTGCATCCCGAAACTCTTTTTATTTTATTCTTAAATTTAGCCGGTCAGCTTTCAACTTATTCAAATTTAGGAATTAAAACAGGTGAGTTCCCGGCATACGATCATAAGCACCTTACAGAAATTTTCAGCCAGGTTTCTGATGAAATTAATTCTATGTTAAATGTTCAAAAAACAATTGAAAGAAGGGATATAATAATTCCTTTGCGAAAGCAGGCGGATACTCTTTTCGTAGGACAATTATCACCGGCTCAGGTTCCCGCTCAATTTTTCATTTCAATTATTAGCGACATACCTGAGAAAAAAATCATAACCGAACTGCCTAAAAACATAAAAATCTCAGCATACGAAGAAATATTTGCAGTACATCAGGCGGGTATTCAAGGTGTTTCAATTGAATATATTGCAAGACCTCCGGTTGGTGTACAGGTGAATGAAAAAGCTCATTATTTTAAGATTAATAAAGAAGGGAGATTCTGGGATAAAATTGTAAAGAAAAACAATATTGCATTCTTCATAGCTTCCGAATTTAAATCTCTTCAGATGGAATTAGTTCTCCTTATGCCGGGTGATTAATCCGGAAAGATCTTTTAAATATAGCTCAAATATTCTATAAAAAATTTTTTTCAAAACACGTCCTGTTCTTAATCCGAAACTAATCTTACTCTTAACCTTAATCTAAAACCGTAACTAAATAAATAAAAGGAATAATATTGGCTGATAATCAATTAAAAGAAAAGAAAACACTTGCAGACTTTGCTTCAGATTGTTTTATCTTAATACTGCAGTTAAGAGCTACGAACGATTATGGAGATCCTTCAGCGCTTAAAAATCATATCAACGAGATGTTCGGTAAATTTGAGCGTGATGCCAGAATGGCTTCCATTGATAATGAAAAAATTCATATGGCAAAGTTTGCATTAATAGCTTTTTTAGATGAAACAATAATCAGCTCTTCATGGAACCAGAAAGATACATGGCTTTCTGAACCCCTGCAGTTGAAGCTTTTCGAAACATTCAACGCCGGCGAAGAATTTTTTGATCATTTAAAAAAGCTGCGGCAGAGAACATCGGGCAACAAAGATGTCCTTGAAATATTTTTTTTATGTTTAACACTTGGCTTTAAGGGTAAATATCAGCTTCAATCGCCCGAGAATTTGAGGAGGATTATTGATGATCTTAATATTGAACTTCACCCGGACTTATATAAATTAATTGATACAATATCGCCTAACGGTAAACCGCACGATTCTTTTATTGGAAATGCAAAAGGGAAAATACCTTTATGGATTTATCCTGCAGCTGCAGTAATAATTTGTGTGATATTTTATATATTTATGTCCTCTTCGATTTCTTCCAGGGCTTCTGATTTAATCGAAGTTATAAAAAATTCTTTCATTTGATATCCTTTTATTGATATGCGTATATCTTAATTCATATCAGATCTGCATCATTTCTGCTCTCCATCCATTAAGTAAATAAATAACATAGTTAATATGGAAAATTTCTTAAATCTGCTTAAAAAACCGACTGCAATTGCCGCAATAACCTGCATATTAGTCATTGTTCTGCTTTATCTTCTTACTGTAGTTTTTAAAGTAGCTATGGTATATGGAATCAGCATATCAATAGTAATACTGCTAATCATGGTAATTATTCTGCTTTTCAACAGGATGAAAGCCATACAAAAATCATCACAGATTGAACGATCAATAACTTCTCAGGCAGATGATCAAATGCAGAGTCTGAGCCCGGAAAAAAGATCCGAGATCGAACAATTCAAAAAGCAATTGGAAGCAGCGATTTCCTCGCTTAAAAATTCAAAATTAGGAAAAGGGAAAAAAGGTAAAGCAGCATTATACGCATTGCCCTGGTACATGTTAATCGGTCCTTCTGCTGCAGGTAAAACAACTGCAATTCAAAATTCAGGACTTGATTTCCCTTTCGGGAAAGAAGGATTTAGAGGAGTCGGGGGGACAAGAAATTGTGACTGGTTCTTTTCAACAAAAGCTATTTTTCTTGATACCGCAGGCAGGTATGTAACTCAATCCGAAGATAGACCTGAATGGATTGCCTTTTTGAATGTTCTAAAGAAGAACAGAAAGCGGAAGCCCGTAAATGGGGTGATGGTTGCTATTAATGTTGATGAAATAATAAACTCGGGAAAGGAGCAGCTGTTTGAACATTCCAGAAATATACGTCAGCGCATTGATGAGTTAATTGAAAATCTCGGAATGAATTTCCCGGTTTATTTTATTTTTACAAAATGTGATTTGATTAGCGGTTTTGTTGAATATTATAGTGATTTTAGTGAAACTGAAAGATCTCAAATATGGGGAGCTACTTTTACTCCGCATCAGCAATTTGATCCTAATCCGAAATCAGTTTTTGAAAGCGAATTTAAAAAATTATCGGACCGGCTTTTTGAGATCAGGACTGTCAGACTGAGCGGACCTCTGAAAAGGGAGCAGAGGAGCAAAGTCTTTTTGTTTCCGTTTCAATTTAAATCTCTTGAACAAAAACTTTCATACTTAATTGGTGAAATATTCCAGCCGAATCCTTACCAGGACAATCCAATTTTCAGAGGATTTTATTTTACAAGCGGCACTCAGGAAGGAATACCTCTGGATCTGGCTATCAGGGAAATTGCCAGGCAGTTTAATTTACCTGAAACTTCTTCATCTTCACCGGAAAACATTTTTGAAACAAAAACATACTTTATTAAGGATCTTTTAAACGAAGTTTTAATTGGTGATCAGAATTATACTGCAGGTGAAACAACAGCCGCAGCTAAGAAGATAAACTTTGCCAGAGCCTTTACAATTTCTGCTTCTGCTTTAATATTGATACTTTTTAGTTTTTTTACATTTATTGGTTATAACGGAAGCTCTTCTCTTCTGAAAAAAATATCTCATACATCCAGTGCATTCAGCCAGATCAATTGGAACGGAGATCTATTTAAAACTTTTACCAAATCAGATAGTCTGAGATCTTTAATCCTGAGTATAAAAAACGGTACTGCAAATGAGTCATTTATTCATTTTGGAATGGATAGAAGTGAAGAAACATATGAACCATTAATAAAATTGTATTTAAGTAAAACAGAAAATTTCTTTACACAGAATATTTATAATGATCTCACCAAAAATTTAAATAACTATGCTAACGGGCAGGATTATTCCGGGGGAGATGTTTACAATTATCTCAAGGCCTATTTACTGCTGGGTAATGAAAGAGCCAGGCTGGACACAACACAATTCAGATTTTTAACAGGAGAACTTTCCGGGATATTGGAATCCAGGTATTTAAACTTATATCCTGTTGCCTCTTCAAGTGAAAAAGATTCACTTAAAAAGTTGTTCCGTAATTATATATCTTTTTTCATACCGCTCCTTAAGGATAAAAATGTTTATCCGGTTAGAAATGATCATCTGTTGATTAAATCTTGTCAGAAATCGATTAAAATACAAACCTAATGCTGAAACCATTTATGCCCGGATGAAGCAGAATGGTATGGTGCAGTTTCCTAATGATTTAACACTTCAGCAGGCTATCGGCGGACAATTTTCTGTAATGATGAATGCAGGTTCAAAAGTTCCTTTCATTTTTACACTGGACGGATGGAAATCGTATATCAAAAATAGTATTGATGAAGAAAGCCAGAATCCTGGTAAAGATGATTGGGTTCTTGGAAAATCAAATATTAGCGCTTCAAACAGCAGCAGTTTTAATAGTGAGGAAATTAAGAAAAATTTGTTGAATTTGTATACTGCTGATTATGAAAATTCATGGCTCCAATTTCTTCAAAGTATAAAGTACAGCAATTTTGAATCTGTTCCTCTGGCAGCCAGCAATTTAAAGTTGTTGAGCGACCCGGTAAATTCTCCTCTAATTTTAATCCTGAAAGTTTTTTCCGATCAGCTACAGGTTATTACAAATATTCAATCTCAGGATTCTGCAAAGCAAAAACTTGCTGCTTCTCCTGTAAGCTTAAATAACAGCACTTTTACAGAAGTAAGTAAATATCGAACTTTTATTAACGGTTCACAAGGGGGAACACCCAACACTGATCTTAATGCAGTAATAGCTCAATATACGGCGATAAGCGGGGTATTGGAATCTATTAAAGGAGGGCAGGATTTAACAAAAGATTATGCAGTAAAAGTATTGAGCCAGAGAGCAGTTGAACTGCCGACTGCAGTTCAGGTAATCAGGGGTGCAATTTATAATGCTCCGGCTTTCTCAAATTTATTTATTGATCCGCTTAAGCTTACCTGGAAATCTATTCTTTTCGATGCAGATCAATATTTAAATCTTGAATGGAAAGCAAAAATTTCAGATACATTTAATAAAACACTGGCTAATTTTTTTCCATTTAAAAGCAATGGAAGTGATGCTCCAATCCAGGATTTCAAAGATTTCTTCCGGCCTGCAGACGGTACTTTATGGTCATTTTTTAACACCGAATTAAGTCCTTTCATAAACAAAGAAAGATGGAGTATTAATCAATGGGAAGGTCAGGGATTAAATGTTTCAGGTGATTTGATCAATGCATTAAAAAAAGCCGACCTGATTTCAGGGATACTTTTCAAAAACGGGGATATGAATATTTCATTTAAGTTAAAGCCTCAATTGCCAGAATCAAGCCCTGTTCTAGGTGATAAACCTATTGTAGAACAGGTTTATCTTTATTTAGACGGAGTAGAGAATTACTACAAAATGGGAGTTCCGTTTTGGACCGATTATTCATGGCCCGGCAGCAAAGGTACTCCCGGTGCAAGATTAAATATTTCCATTCATGGTTACGGCACTTCCGATACAAAAACATACGACGGTGACTGGGCTCTGTTTAAATTATTTGATGATGCCACTGTTTCAAGAGGAGGATCATCTTCGCAGTATGTTTTTAACTGGCTTTTTAAAAAGCAAAGCGAGTATAATATTATTGTATCTTATATTGTAAATACAAACAGTTCTAAGAATCCTTTTGCTGCAAATTTATTCAGCTCATTTAATCTTCCAAATAGAATATACTGACCATAAATTTTACATTGAAAGAAATAAATAATCAGAATCCAATACGAGGATTCTTTGGAAAGCTTCCAATATTTAATGATTTTGTAAAGTATAATGCAGGTAATCAGGAAATTATTGGTATGGATAATTGGCTGCAGGAAGGTATAATTCTGGCTAAACAAAAACTTAAAAGTGATTGGAAACAGGTTTATAAAAGTTCATCTCCGTTAAATTTTTTCTACCCGTTTACCGGCACTGATAAATTTATTTCGGGAGTAATTTTTACGGGCAGTGATAAAAGCGGCAGAGAATTTCCGTTTTTTATATACTCTGTTTTTAAAAAAGATATTATTGATAATGTTCCCTTTTATTTAATCCCGCTTCAATTTAATAACGAGTTAAATTCATTCGAATCGATTTTCAATCAAATTGATGTTGACACCTCGTTAGACGATTTAACTGCCCTGATTAACCAGGTATCTTCTTCTTTTCCGGATAATAATAAAAATGATCGCTATCAGACTTTTATTGATAATACCATGCAGGAGGATTTCTGGAACAGAATATACGAAAATTATAGTGAAGAGAAAAAGTACCGGCTGGTTGATAATATTTTTAATCCTGAAATCAATAACAGCAGATTACCCTTAAGAATTAAATTTAATTCTGCTGTGGAGGATAACATTTTATATATAAGCCTCTTATTAAATATCCTTGCATTATCAAAAGATAATATTTTTTTACCTGCATTATTCTGGAATATAAATAGAGATAATATTACCTCACTCAATATCTTTTCATCTCACCCGACCCCAATAAATTACCTGAATATGATTTATTCAAACGGAAATGATGACAGGATCTTTGCATTGGAAACAAAATCCGGATCCGCTCTTGCTCAACCAATCAATAAGGATATTCTTAATAAAAAAATAAATTTAAAGGAATTACTTCAAATTCTTAATACAATATAAAGTCGCTTTACAATAATCAAAAAACCACCTCCTGAAAGAATCATCCGGCTTCTGCTTATAAAGCAGCAAAACAATAAGTAAAGTTATTTAACCATGTTAAAATTTGGAGAAGCTAAATATGTCTGAATCAACTGAAGTAAGATCACTTGAAATAAATGAGAAAGATCTGCCTGAAAAAGATGGAGCAAAAGTAAATGAGAAAGATGCTGGTAATGGAACAAATGGAACGGAAGCGTTAAAATCAGATGAAATAGAAATCCCGGCTGCTGTTCAGGATCTTTTAGAAGATGTCCCTGGTGATAAACCTGCAGGAATTGACGCTTCGAATGATGAAGAATATTTTAAACTTACCATGGAAATTCCTAAAACCATTCCTGATTATAAAAAATGGATTGAACTTTCGGAAAATATTCTAACTGAAAAAAGTAAAGATATCAAAGTTGCCGTCTGGTTATGTTTTGCATTTTACAGAGCGGAAAATATTAAAGGGTTTAAAAAGGATTAATTTTAATTTTGCATTTACTGAAAAAATTCGGAAACGATTTATACCCTTCAAATCAGGTACATAAAAGTAAGTCAATCCAATTTATAAGCACCGGCCGTGTTGTAAAGCTTATTGAAAAAGAAGAGATCAATAAATCCAATGCATCGGATATTAAAGAATCGGGACAAATATTAAATGAAATAATCGACGAATGTGAAAAGTTATTTGCGGATAATAAACCTTCTTTCGATTCACTGCTTAATGTAATCAAACCCCATATTGCAAGTGCTGAAATTTTATTACGGCCTTCTGAAATTAAAAAACCTGTCTCTTCAGCTTCAGTCGGACAACCGGTAAAACCAGCAAGTGTAAATGCTCCGGCTCAAGAAGTAGTGCTAAGTTCTGAAAAAGATGCTGTAGCCCAATTACGAAAGATTATAACATTTTTCTTTGAATATGAAGAAGAAGGAACTAAGAAACAAAGAGTACCCGAAAATTATTTTGTATTCGGTCTTTCACGACAAATGCAGTGGGCAAATCTTATCAGACCTGTTGATAATGGTGGTGTAACTCTTATTGAAGGACCTAACAAAATAATTCAAGGGCTTATTAAGGACTGGTATTCCAATGGTAATTTTGACATGCTTATAGCAAGAATAGAAAGTGAATTTATAAAAGAGAACAGCCCTTTCCGCTACTGGTTTGATGCCCAGAAATATTTAATAGACTCTCTTGAGAAGAAAGGAGAAAATTACAAAGCTGCTGCTGGAGATATTAAACTGCATCTTGCCGTACTTCTTAAAAAAATACCAGATCTTCCTGAATTAAAATTTAAAGATAAACAAACTCCTTTTGCTGAACCGGATACAATCAACTGGCTGAATAATGATGTAAAAACCGTACTAAGCGCCGATGGTTCAGGCGGAAAAAGCATTATGCCGCCGGTTATGGGAGAAGATTATGAACAGTTAAACAAAGAATATGAAATCATAAGTAAAGATCTGCCGGAAAATTTTGAAAAGAACCTGATGAAAATGCAGACAGCTATCAATTCTGATGATAGGAAAAAAGGTAAATTCCTGCGCAGGCTGAATCTTGCAAATTATTGTTTCAAGCTAAAGGAATTTAATCTTGCAAGGATCAACCTTCTGGAATTAAAGAGAGTAATAGAAATATATGATCTTACAGGCTGGGAACATGCTTTGTGTGTTGCCGTATGGGAGTCTCTTTATTTAACCAACCTGGAAATTATTTCTCAAACAAAAAACAAAGATCTGGCAGCTAATCTGGAAAAGGAACAAAGTGAATTGTTTCATGAAATTGCCAGATATGATGGAATTTTAGCAATTAAATTAACAAAACTAAAACAAAAAGAGAGGTAAAAATGGCACGACCAACTGCACCTAAAATTGCACAGCGTGTAAAAGTTTCTATTCTTCCCAGCAGCGACGCTAAGGAAAGTGTAGAACTCGATTATCGTTTTCTAATTCCGGGGAATTTCAGTAAAAGTGAACCTGGTAGTCTGGGGTCCGTCAGAGATCGCAAGCTTAGGGTAATAGGTAATAAAGGGGATTATAAAAGAGCCTTAAAGGATATAAATCCAAAGCTTAACCTGACAGTTAAGAACAAGCTTTCGGATGATCCTGATGCTCAAATGGAAGTTAAGCTTGACTTCCAGGATATTAAGGATTTTCATCCTGATGAAATAGTAAAAAAGGTTGAACCTCTACAGAAACTTCTTGAAGCGAGGGAAAGGCTTAAGGAATTGAAACTGACCGTACTTAAGGATGCCAATTTGAAGAAAGCACTGGAAGGTGTTATTAAAGACGGCAGCGGAAGTATAGATGATCTCATGTCTAAGCTTGGTGTCCAGGGTTCTGATGATAAAAAATAGTAGAGTTTGTGAAATAATTATTAAAAATTAATTGGAGGTTTAACTAAAATGGCAAAAGAAAAATCAGTTGAAACCGAACAAGAAGTAAGTTCGGTAGATAAATTACTGGGAATGCTTGATGAAACAAAAAAAACCGCTATAGCGGAGTTTATAAGCAAAGTAGGAAAAGAATCACAGGTATTTAAAATAACCGGTGCTTTGGTTGATTCCTACATTGCTGACATTGATACTATCCTAAGTGCCCAAGTGGATGAAATACTTCATAATGAGGATTTCCAGGAACTAGAGTCCACCTGGCGTGGTCTGCTCTTTCTTGTTCAGAATACCGAGTTCAGCAAACCAGTAAAATTCGAGCTTCTCGATGTAACAAAGCAGGAGCTGTTTGATGATCTTGATGATGCCGCACTTGGCGAGGGATATGAAAAAGATTCCGGGTTATGGCATCATATATACTGGGGTGCATACGATAAAGTCGGCGGGCACTCTTATACTTCAATTATATCTGATTTCCAGTTTGATAAATCGGCATCGGATATATCGCTGCTGCAGCATCTTTCCGTACTTTCCGAGTCTGCACAGATACCATTCGTCGGTAACGCTAGCCATAACTTTTTTGGTGAGAATAGTATGACTGATGTAATGAATAACCGTTTTCTTCCCGAACAGCTTAATGAAGGTGCAGATTATGCATCATGGAGAGCTTTTCGCGATGACGATCGCTCTAAATATATTGGATTAGCATTACCGAGATTCTTAGGAAGACTCCCTTATAATGCTGATTCAGAACCAACCAAAAACTTTAATTATAGTGAAGGAGTTTACTCTTCAGGTCAGGATAAAAGTCTGTGGTGCAGCGCTTCATTTGCTCTTGCTTCAAATATGGTAAAGAGTTTTGAAAAATTCGGCTGGGGTGTCAAAATAGTAGGTGTTGATTCCGGCGGTAAAGTTGAAAATCTTCCAATGGCTACATATGAAGAAAACGGGCAGAAAAAACTAAAGGTGCCGATGGAAGCTTCTGTAGGTCAGGCGAAAGACCAGGAGCTTTGCGATTTAGGATTTATCCCGCTTGCTCACTGGGATAGGACCGATTATGCCGCCTTCTTTGAAACACCTTCTGCAAACAGGCCGAAGCAAATCAAAAATGACCCCGCTGCAACTGCCAATTATTCTGTTGGTTCCCGCCTTCAGTATACAATGCTTGTAACAAGAATTGCCCATTATCTTAAATACAGGCAGCTTGTATTTGTAGGAAAAAATGCAGGTGCTAGTGAGATCAAAAAAGATTTATCAACCTGGCTGGATACTCTAGTTGTTGATATGCCCAACCCGGCTGAAAAAATTATCGCCGAAAAACCGCTTCGTTCATACAAGCTTGATGTTACAGAGCTTGCTGAAAAACCGGGCTTCTTCCAGATTAGTGCTGAGTTTAGACCGCATGTAGCAATTACCGGTATGGATGTGAACCTCAAACTTATTGCCTTCCATTCAGGTGAAGAAAAATAAATTTGCAGTTCAAATGTTCTCTTAATTAATATAAACCAATAAACAAACCTATAATAAATTCGGAGGTTCTTATGGCAGTCAAAGGTGAAGTTCTTTTCTATGATGACGGGGGAAAAGAGATGGAGGGGCCGAGAGATAATAAGAGCAGCACAATATTTTCATTTACTCAAAAATGTACTATGCCGATGCAGAAAGGTTCGTCAATACCTTCCGGCAGCAGGACATATGATCAATTTGAAGTTGTGAAATCGATTGATAAGATTACACCATTAATCTGGAAAGCTCTTTGTGAAGGTCAGATGTTACAAAAAGTGGAAGTGACTCTTTACGAAATTGCACAAGCGACTGGTTCAGAAACTCCATATTTTAAATTTACTCTAACTAATGCGCGGATTGCTTCAGTTACTGATTATATGCCCTCCTCATTCGATGAAACGAGTGATGAATCCGGACATCTCGAGCAGGTAAATATTGCTGCTGAACAATATGACTGGGAGCATCTAACAGGATCTACAATGCATCATGATGAGCCTTTCTTTGCATCTGCAAATCATGCATAATTGAGCAGATTATAATTCTTGGAGACATTTCCCTGAACAAAAACTTTTGGCGTAACTTGCCTGCAAGAAATGATTATTGAATAAATAAAATAGATTCAACTCATTCTGCAGGTAAGTTGCTGCTGAAGGTTTTGCAGATGGTGTTCCTGGTATAGCAAAAGGTAATTTGTTAATTATTTGGTCCAATTCCTAACTGAACAAAAACGGTTAAAGTTCAAAAAATTTCAACTACTCAGCCAATATCAAAACATTTTAGTGGTTTAATATTTTTACCCTCACTTTACAAAACAAATAATCAGTGCAATAATGAGCAGCTTAAGTCTTTATAATTTGTTGGTCGGCCAATTCGTATCTGAAAATTCAAATCCTTATGAAACCGATATTGATCAATTTGAAAATTTTACAGAAGATCAAAAATTAAGTTTAAGCATTATTGAGAATTTAAGAATGATTCTCGGTACAAGAAAAGGATCGGTATTACATTTACCTGATTTTGGTATGCCCGATATTCTTCAACTGTATGTTTATTCAGGCAACCCGGTTGAATCTCTAAAAAAGGAATTGCGTGATGTTATTCTTAAATACGAACCCCGTATCGGAGAAGTAAGATTTGAAGAATCCGAATTTGATCAGAAAATATTAAGAGCCTCATTAAAGATTATCATAAAAATAAAAGACAATCCGAATAAGGAAATACTAATTACGGAATTTTCTACAACAGGATGGACAAAAGTTATTCAACAGAGGGATATTAAATGAGCCTGGATAAATATTTTGAGAGGGAATACAATTCTCTTCAATCGGAAGGAAATGAATTCAGCAAGAAATACCCCACACTTGGCTCTAAATTACGCCTTAGCGAAAGAGAAAAAAAGGATCCTTTTGTTGAAAGATTGTTTGAAGGCTTTGCCTTTCTTGCCGGAAGAATTCACGAAAGGCTTGATGATGAATTCCCGGAAATAGCAGGTGGAGTGTTAGAGATTCTTTTTCCACATTTATTAAAACCTTTCCCTTCATGTGCCATTCTCCAGGCAAAAATTAAAACCGGCGCACTTACCGAACCGGTTATAATTAAAAGAGGAAGTGAAATACAAACACCGTCAGGAAAGTATAAAGTAAAATATAAAGTACAGGCGGGACCAAGTGAAAGCAGTCATATAACCGAGAAAGAAGAATCTGCCGATTTTATTTTTCGTACTACACAGGATTTGGCTGTAAGGCCGGTTAAACTGGAAAATGTTAAAATTGTGGATTCGGCTTACGGTTTTTCTTCACTCATTCTTCAATTACAGCTGGAAAGAAATGTTGATTATAATTCATTAAGCATGGATCGGTTTCAAATATTTTTGCATGGTTCAAGTTCAATAAAGCATAATTTGCATCTTTATTTAAACAGGTATACTGCCGCTGTTTCCGTAAGGGAACTTATAAATGAAAAATCTCCTTTTCAAAAAATTGAAAATTTTAGAATCGAGTCCCCGGAGCTTTCTGCCGGTTTAAATAAAGATGGAGAAGAATATGCCGTACTACCTTATTCAAACAGGACTTTTTCCGGTTTTAGATTAATCCAGGAATATTTTTCATTCCCCGAAAAGTTTTTCTTTCTTGATATTATTGGGCTTGATCAATTTAAAAGTACCGGTGAGTCATCAACAATTGAAATTAAAATAGATTTTGATAAAAAGCTTTCCCAGGAAAAATGGCCGGATACAAGCAACATTCTAATAAACTGCGTTCCGATTACGAACCTTTTTTCACGATCAACCGAAGAGGTCCCTGTTACTCAACGACTTCCTGAGTATTATATAATTCCTGATCTTTACAGGAGAAAGAGCAGGGAAATTTATTCTATCGATAAAGTGCACGGAATTAGTGAGGATAGAACCGAACAATATATTTATATACCAACTACATCTCATGATATTTTGGATTCAAGCAGTCCCGAATATAACTATAAAAGGTTTTATTCAATTTTTAGAAGACCGCTGCAAAGTGATATGTCTGAAACTTATATAAGGTTATTCGGCCCAAGTATGGAACTGGAAAATCTTCCCAAGGAAACATTGAGTATTTTAGCAACATTATCGAATGGATTTCTGCCGCCGGCTTATTTAGAAGTCGGCGCCATCCGGGAACCATTAGATTTTCCGCCTGGCGTTGATGCAGAAAACATCACCGTTCCCTCAGAAGTTTTTGAATGCCCGGACAGGCAAAATTATTTATGGTCATTAATATCCCATCTGTCTTTCAGCTTTAACACACTTGCAGATACCGAAACTTTTAAGAGTGTTTTAAATCTATACAACTGGAATAAAAAACATAACAATTCCAATAAAAAAAGAATTGACGGTATAAAAAAAGTAGACCAGCCGAAAATAATCAGCAAAGTAATAAACCAGGGATTAATTAGGGGAATTGAATTCAACATTGAAGTTGATCCGAAGGAATTTGAATATGGTGAAGGTGAAATAAATTTGATGGGGATGCTTCTTAATGCCTTTTTATGTCAATATGTTACACTTAACTCATTTATATTTTTAAAAATCAGTGAAATAGGAACAGGCAGATCTTACTCATGGCAGCCGATAATGGGACAAATACTTCCGGTTTAATAAATGATTTGATTCAGGATGGCCCTAACTACCATGTATGGCAGGCAGTATGGCTATGTGAACAACTCACAAAAAGAAAATTTCCAAATAGAAAAGATTTTCTTTTGGAACAAACTGGCATAAGGTTCCGTCCGCATGAAAATTATGAATATCCGCCTAAGGATATCAGGGCAGTTAAATATAAAGATGATGAAATAGAATTCATTCTTAACTTCTTAGGACTATATGGAATCAATTCTCCATTGCCACGATGTTATCATGAGCAAGTTGCAATTCAGCATAGAGCTTTAGGCGAAAACAATGTTCCCCTGCAAAGTTTTTACGATTTATTTAATAACAGGTTTTACTGGCTCTATTATCAGTCATGGAAAAAATACAGGTTTTATCTTTTCTTAAACAGAGATAAAAATAATAATGTTGTTGAACGCATTAACTCTTTTACCGGAAGAGGCCTTTTTTCCAAAGCAAAAGAATCTGTAATTGATGATTTTGCACTTTTAAAATTTTCGGGATTATTTAGTCAGCGTGTAAGAAATAAAGACGGCATAAAAATTCTTCTTTCATACTTTTTTCCTAATTATAAAATGGAAGTGAAAGAATTTGTGCCGCGCTGGATAAAACTTTCGGACGTCCCGCCTATTGGAGATCATGAATATAAATTGGGTGAAAATAGTTTCATAGGCGAGTTTACTGTAGATTATATGAGCAGGATATGCGTAAAAATCGGGCCTATTGCATTTGAAGAATATCTGGATTTTTTGCCGGGAACCCGGAACTCAAAATGTTTAGTTGAATTATTAAAAATATACTTAAATGACGGTTTGGAATTTGATTTTGAATTTGAAGTAAAAGCCGATACCGTTATGATGATTTCATGGGATGATGAAAGATTAAAGCTTGGCTCTACACTCTGGCTTGGAAAACCTGAAAAAAGAGATATTAATGTTCGTTTAAAATATGAAGAATTAGCTGCAGAAAACCTCGCCTGAACCTTTTAATTAAAAAGTATTAAGTGTTATTTAAATTCCGGTTTTTTTTGAAAAGGGATCTCTTTTCGTCATAGATTTCTTAATCAAAAACAGCTGCCATTCCCGCCGATAATAAAATTTTAACAAATCATGAGGAGACTTAAAAATGCAAGGCAAAGATTTAAAATCGCTGCTTCTTAAGCTGAACAATTATTTAATTCGTAATCTTGATACCGCAACCGGTTTAGGAATAAACCGTGGTCATTATGAAATAACTTTTGAGCACCTTTTAACAGCACTCCTTGAAGACGGGCAGGGAGATGTTCCATTAATATTGAAACATTATGCAATAGATTCAGGCGATTTGCAGGCTATAGTAAATAAAAATCTTGCGGAGATGGATTCGGGTAACTCGGGAAGACCGAAGTTATCACCGCTTCTTACAGAATTGCTTGAACAGGCCTGGATTACCAGTTCTGTACATCATCATGAAACCAAAATAAGATCAGGCGCCTTGTTTGAAGTTTTCTCTGCTTCCGAACAGGTTATTACAAGTAAAATGCTGGACATTCTTTCACCGATAAAACAGGAAGAGCTCCGCACAGAGTTTTACAATATTGTAAAAGGCTCGATGGAAGAGCCTTCAGTCTCTTCTGAAGTTATATCACAGGATGAAGCGCGTGATTTGCCTCCGGATGCAACAGTACTTGACCTTTATACAGCTAATTTAACCGCCCAGGCTAAAGAAGGGAAAATTGATCCTATCCTTGGAAGAGATGAAGAAATAATCCAGGTAATTGAAGTCCTTTCAAGAAGGAAAAAATCCAATCCGATTTTATTGGGGGAACCGGGTGTTGGAAAGACAGCGTTAGTTGAAGGCCTTGCAATAAAAATTGCTAATAACGAAGTCCCCGATATTTTGAAAGACAACCAGATATATGCATTGGATATGGGAGCACTTCAAGCGGGAACAAAAATGAGAGGTGAATTTGAAAAGAGATTAAAAGCTGTAATAACTGAAATAACTGATTCACCCAAACCGGCGATTCTGTTTATTGATGAAGCGCATACATTAATCGGTGCCGGTGCTTCTGCAGGGGGCGGGGATGCAGCTAACCTGCTTAAACCTGCTCTTGCAAGAGGTACGTTTAGAGCTGTTGCCGCAACTACCTATTTGGAGTATAATAAATACTTTGCCAAAGATGCGGCTCTTGAAAGAAGATTCCAGCCAATACATGTTGGTGAGCCTGAAGATGAAAAAGCGATCTTAATGTTAAGAGGAATTAAAACCAAGTATGAAGCTTATCATGGTATTCATATTACAGATGAAGCACTTGAAGCAGCGGTAAAATTATCGAGAAGATATATTGCCGGAAGGCAATTGCCTGATAAAGCAGTGGATCTGCTTGACACTGCAGCTACACGTGTAAAAATGACTCTTACCAGCAAGCCGGCAAAATTGGAGTTAATGATAAGCCGCCTTAAATCAGTTGAGATGGCAATAAATACTCAGCAGCAGGATTCCGACATGGATCTGGTTATAGATCAGGAAGTGCTTACGGGTTTAAAAGATCAAAAATCCAAATTAGAATCCGAAATTAAAACCAATGAAGATAAATGGGTTAAAGAAAGTGAACTTACAAGAAAATTAATGGATCTCAGGAAAAAGAAATTTGACAGCGACGGGAAAAAGAATGATGATCCGGATGTTATTAAAGAAATTGAAAAAGTTAGAGAAGAACTGAAATCCTTCCAAAATGGAGGACCACAGGTTTTCGCCGAAGTAACAGCCAATACGGTTGCTGAAGTTATTGAGGCATGGACCGGGATCAAAGTCGGAAATATGACGAGAGATGATATGACCACACTTCTTCAACTTGAAACTGATTTGAAGAAGAGAGTTATAGGGCAGGACCATGCAATTAAACAAATCGCCGATGTGATACGAGGTGCTAAAATAGGGATAAAAAAAGAAGAGGGTCCTATAGGTGTATTTTTATTGGTTGGGCCGAGCGGTGTTGGCAAAACAGAACTTGCGCGGGCTGTTGCCGAGGTATTATTCGGCGATGAAAGATTTATGGTTACTTTAAATATGACTGAATACCAGAGTGAATATAATACTTCAAGGCTAATCGGCGCCGATCCCGGGCTGGTTGGATACGGCGAAGGAGGTGCATTAAGTGAGCCGGTTAGAAGAAGACCTTATTGTGTTGTACTTTTAGATGAAATTGAAAAAGCTAATCCGTCTGTTACTGATTTATTTATGCAGATCTTCGACCGCGGTATGCTGCAGGATGCCGACAGAAGAAACATTGATTTTTCCAATACAACTATTTTTATGACTTCAAACCTCGCATCCGACGTTCTGTTCCAAAAATATAATGAGGGGATGACTTCTCCCGACGATCTGCTTGAAGAATTAAGGCCGTATATGAATCAATATTTCAGACCGGAATTTTTAGGAAGAATAAAGCCTATAATATTTCTGCCTCTAACCAAAGAAGTAATGAAACCGATAGTTGAATTAAAACTTGGAAAAATTCAGAATCGTTTACTCCAGAACCAGGATCTGGAAGTAGAATTTAATAAAGCAGTTATTGATGATATTGTTGAATCCTGTACAAGAGCAGAAACAGGTGCACGTAATATTGACGCAATTGTAGACCGTAAATTGGCGCCGGAAATTTCTTCACAGCTTTTAGGGTTTATGGCTGAGGGGAAAAATCCCACTAAACTTGGTGTATCTAAAGCAAAAGATGGTTCTTTTAAGTATAAGTTTAATTAACAATAAAAATTAACAATGAATAATTTTCTTTCATCGTCAATTATTTGTAATTCAATGATAATTAAAAAGGTTATCTAATGTTCAAGCAAAACGCCAATCAAGCATATTATGATATTCATTTATCCGAAGTCGAAGATGATTCAATAAATGTATTGTCTTTTGAAGGTGAAGAAGAAATCTCCGGACTGTTTGAATACCGCATTGAAATAGTCTCGCACGATATGGCACTTGATTCTTCAAAAATCCTGAATAAGCCTGCAACATTAACGTTTATACGCGGAGAAGAAGTCCCTGAAAAAATTCATGGAATTATCTCTAATTTTGAGCAGCATGGCAGAACACCTGAATATGCCTTTTACAAACTGGTTTTAGTCCCCAAGTTATGGAGGTTAAACCTGATCTATCAGAATGAAGTTTACCAGAAAATGAAAATTGATAAATTAATCGAGGAAGTTCTCTCCGATGCCGGCTTAAAAGGAAGTGCACTGAAAATCGATCTCAAAAGTCAATATCCTGAGCAGGAATATATTGTTCAGTATAAAGAAACAAATTTTAATTTTCTTAACAGGAAACTTGAGCATTACGGGATTTTTTATTACTTCGATCACAGCAGCGGTTCCGATATAGTTGTTTTTACTGATGCAAATGCAAAACTCCCGGTTATTCATTCTTCGGAAGATGTAGATTATAACGAAAATAAAGATGTCTTTGGCGATACCGAAACAATAGTAAATATTAACTGCAGCGAAAAAGTTGTTACTGGTGCTGTCCAGCTTAAAGACTATAACTATATGTTTCCGGAAAAACAGCTGATGGCTGAAAGCCAGATAAATTCAAAAATGCCGGGAAAATATTATGATTTTGGAGATAATTTTGAAAATGAAAAAGATGCGGAATTTCTTGCAAAAATAAGGAACCAGGAATTTATAAGTGAAAGTAAAATATTTTCCGGTATCAGCGACAGCAGGGTGCTTAGAGCTGGTTACCGGTTTAAACTAAAAAAACATTTCCGGGATGACTGGAATTCAGAATACGTAATTCTAAGCTTATCCATAAAAGGTTCTCAAAGTGGATTATTTGATTTGCTTGTGCATGAGGAAAGACCTTCACCCCATTTTGAATGTAAATTTAATGCAATACCGTTTGGTATTGATTATCGTCCTGCGAGGAGAACTCCTGTTCCCAAAATATCCGGAATAATGAGTGCAAAAATAGAATCCGGGACAAGCGATGAATATGCATTTGTCGATGATCATGGAAGATATAAAGCAAAAATGCTTTTTGATATAAGTGATAAATCAAACGGTGAAGCTACAATGCCGATTCGTCTGGTGCAGAATTATACCGGGTCGGGTTACGGAACACATTTTCCTAACCACAAAGGAACGGAATTATTGTGGGCTTGTGTCGACGGAAATGTAGACAGACCCATTGGATTAGGTACCGTTCCAAATCCTTCGCAGGCATCGCCTGTTGTTTCCAAGAATAAAATGCAGAATGTAATTAGAACCGCCGCAGGGAATGAGATCATCCTTGATGACAAATCAAAAGAAACACAGATTTCAATTGCTACAACGGATTTAAATAAAATGCTGTTTGATGACAAAGATGATAAAATAGAAATTACCACGAAAGATAAGCACATAGTTACAATGGATGATAAAAATCAAAATATAATTATTAAAAGTAAAGATGGTCATCAAATAATAATTGATGATAAAAATGACAATATTACTATTCAAAGCAAAGGAAAAGATGAAAATGATAAAAAACTATATTTCATTAAGATCGATCATAAAAATGAAAATATAATAGCACAATCCAAGGCAGAGCATTTCATTAAAATAGTAGATAAAGAAGGGGAAGAAAAAATTGAGTTGTCGGATAAAAAAGGGGATAATCATTTTTTAATTGACATTAAAAATAACAAACTAGTTATTGAAACTAAGGAAGGCAGCATTGATATGCTTGCTCCCAAGGGGGATATTAATATTAAATCAAAAAATTTGAAAGTGGATGTTACTGCTGATTTTGAGGTACAAGCCAAAGGTAAAATAACGGAAGAAGCCAAATCTGATTTTAAACAAAAAGGTATGAAGATAGAATCTGAAGCATCAACAGATTATAAACTTAAGGGATTGAATGTTACGGCAGAAGCGGGTGTCAATATGCAGGTAAAAGGAACTATACTCACTGTTGAGGCATCAGGAATCAATACAATTAAGGGAGCACTTGTAAAAATAAATTAATTGGTTTTCATTTAATTTAATTTACGATTTATTAATCTTGGCTCGAATCTTATGTCTTACCCTATTTTTAAATTCGAGCCGTGAGATTAAGAGTAAGATTATGATTAAGACAATACACCTGGCACATAATAGTCTTTAGGAAATTTTTTAGTTCAACTAAAACCGGGAATAATTTGATATGGGAATGGCAGCAAGGTTAGGAGATCCTACAGCACACGGCGGAACCATTGTAATCGGTTGCCCAACGGTTTTAATAGGGAATATGCCTGCGGCGCGGATTGGAGATATGCATGTTTGTCCGATGATGACGCCTGGAGTACCGCCGATTCCTCATGTTGGCGGTCCTATTACATTAGGAAGTCCCACAGTACTTATTGGCGGAATGCCTGCGGCCAGGATGGGTGATATGGCTACATGTGTAGGACCCCCGGACTCGATTATGATGGGATGCCCAACCGTCATGATTGGTGAAGCCGGCAGCGGAAGCGCAAGCGGCGGCGGTGCGGGTTCCTCCGGAGCCGGATCTGCTTCAGCAAGTGCTAAAACCGCATTGTCGGATAATGTTGAAGCAACAACCAAAGAAAAACACTGGATTGAATTTGAGTTTGTTGATAAAGCAGGAAATCCTGTCAGCGGTGTTCCATATAAGTTAAATGATCCTGATAAAAAAGAATCGGAAAGCATTTTGAGACCTGACGGAAGAATATTGCGCGATGCTACCGGTAAAGGTAAAGGCGAAGTTGTTCTATATAAGCTGCAAAATGCAAAATGGTCTAAAGAAATTGCAAAAGTAGGGGAAAAGGTAAAGCTGACCGCGGAAGCTGAAGGCTTTGAAGACGGTGCAAATGCTATTATCCAAATCTATAGAAAAGATATTAGCTGTCCTGATATAGTAGTTAAGACTTTAGAGGAGAAAATAAAATCAAATAAAATTGAGATTGAAATTGAAAATAATTTTGAAACTGCCGAAGAAAACATAGCTAAAAAGTATTCAAATGCTTGTTATTATTTTGAAGTTATAAGTGGAATATGTTTAACTAGATCAAACCTGCTTTATAAAGAAGATTATATCGAGATAGAATTAAAAGATTCGGATGGCAACTCAATAGCAAATGAAGAATTTATACTCTATCTGCCTAATGGAAAGGTAATTAAGGATAAGCTTGATTCAAACGGTCATAAAAAAATCGAAAAAATTCCCGCGGGCAGGTACTCAGTTAAATTCCCCAGCTTGAATAAAAAAGAGAAGAAATAAATTTCAGGATATTTTTAGAGATAATTGTTGGATGACATAGAATTAAAACTTAAAGATGCCGATAAAAAGACTGATGACTTATTATCAGGACAAGTGAATAAGTTTACTGTCAAATCAAGCTCTGAAGTTACGGTTATTGAGATGGAAGATTTAAACTTTCATTTTGATAGCGCTGTGCTTTTGCCTGATTACGGACCAAGCGCGCCTCAGCCCGGAACTAATGAACAAAACCGTATTACAGGATTGGGAGTTTTGTTCGCATGCTTTAAGCAGACTGAAAAAAAAGATTTTCAGCAGACAATTTTAATAGCCGGGCATACAGACAAAAAGGGAAGCGCATCATATAATCTTAATTTGTCACAGAAAAGAGCCGAGAATGTTTTCTTTATCTTTATGGGGAAAAGAAGTAATTGGGTAGAATCTTCAAATGATAAAAATCAAGTTGAGGATGTACAGCAAATATTAAAATGGATCTCTTTTAACTTCCAATTTGAGTGCGATCCGGGGTCTATAACCAATTCGATGAATCAGGATACTGAGAATGCAATCCTTAATTTTCAAAAAAGATATAATATCGATTTCGTAAATCTAAAAATTCATCAGAGCAAATTCAGTCGCGCCTTTACCAAAATTGATGAAGATGGGAAGGTAGGAAAGCAAACGTGGGGAGCCTTCTTTGATATGTATACGCTGGAACTTTTAATTGTTATGGGAATAAATGAAGACGGGCTTAATGAAGAAAGAGCAAAATTACAATTTGTTAAAAAGCAGCCGCCAAATCCTGCACCAGTAATCGGCTGCGGAGAAAACCACCCTGCCAGTGAAGCAAAAACCGAAGATGAAAATCCTGTTGACCGCAGAGTCGAAATTCTTTTCTTCGATGAAGGGGAGGAACCGGAACTTAAGTGTCATCCTGCAAAGTTTCAATGTATAAAATCAAAATGCGATTTATATCCTAAAGGTTTTTTTAACAGGAACCCGGTTCCAGCAGATCCGCTTCCGCTTCCAAGCGGAATTGCAGTTCGCGTTCATTTAAAATTTATATATAAAACACCCGAAGGAACTGAAAGAACATTCCCCAAAGGCTTTCCTTTTACATTAAAATTCGGAGATAATAGTGAAGAACTGCATTCTCTTGATAGTGATGACGGGACAATATTTCTACAGGTATTAAGAGAAAAAAAAACATTTACAATTGAATTCAAATTTTCGGAAATCAACTATATAGCACAGCCCTCAGATGATTCAAAAAAGGATGAGCTTGTACCTGAATCTAAAATAAAGGATAAAATCAAAAGCGGTTTTAAAGTTTTTAGTCTGCCGCTCCAGTGGAATTTAAAAAACTCAACATGGGAACTTTCTCCTTCGGTTCCGGATTTCGACACTACTGAGAAGCAATTTAAAGATCTTGATAACCTTAGTGTAGAAAATATTGGCTCCGAAGCATCTCCGATTAAAACGATTTTGGATCCGCACTGGCAGTTCCTGAAGTTTAGTTATTTTGACCGGTTTCTTAAAACAAAATTAAATTTACCATCAATTACACTTGAAGGATTTCATAATTCTGCTTCTACATCAGTAGTTAACATACGAAGTAATTGGCAGACTAAGGATGAAGAATCCCAATGCATACCATGGATACTTCGGGATATAAAAAGACCCGATAAAAATGTTCTGATCCAATTCAGATCTTTGGTGGATACTTTTATTGAATCATCCGGAACTTCTTCAAGCCCCTCAAGAAAATACGTAACAAAAAATCTTGCTGCAACTTCTGACCCGGGGTTAAATGAAGGAAGTTCTATTGACAGAGACTTTAAAAAAGCCGAAGCTGCCAGGCTGACTTTTTATGATATTCCCAAATTGTGGAAGTCAAAAAATTATTTTGCTAAACTATCCGGAGGAAAAGGAAATCCGCCGTCTAAAGTCGGCAAATTTGAAGATTTAGTTTCTGAAATCACATCTAATGATAAACCATTAATTTTTAGTCTGGATGATATTATTCTTACAGATAAGGATTTAAATCCGATTAAATGGGTACCTGATAATAAACCGGAAAACAGGGTATCAATTTTCTGCAACACGTTTTCACATTCAGGACCAAACAGCAATGATTTATCCTCCGAAGGATTATTCAAACCTGATGGTAAAGCTTTTATAGACTCAACAAATACCCCCAAAACTTTTACCAGTAATAATCTTGGTTTTTTTACACAGCTTCCGGCTGATGAAAAAACTAGAAACTACATTTCGGATTACCCGGATTGGACAAGATTGGTAATAACGCAAGGTAATTTTTTTGAGGCATTTGATAAAAGAACAGTTGAGGGGAAAGGTGATGTTGTGGGAGCAAGGGCGGCAGCTTCTCTCATAGATGTTTTTTCTTCGAGTACTACTTTTGTTCCCCCCAGAAAAGAGCGGCCCCGGGTACCACCACCAGTTCCTCCGCCTGGCAAAGGTGAATTTGCGGAAGTTCAGGCATTATTTGAGCAGGATCATGTGACAATCAGTCAAATTGGACGATATGATATGATCAGACTAAGATGCTGTGATATTGACACTGACGGAGCAACCGAACTGAGTGCTTGTATAGTTTATCTGAGACAATTTTTTAATTTTAATTCTAATATCCCGACATCTCTGAATCCCAACGCGAAACCATTAAATCTAACAGGTAATGCTGCAAAAGATTGGGTTGAAACTGCAATATTAAATTTACTACGCCGTTGGAATGGACCCGATATTACTACTTCCCCAGCCACTACTTTTAATCCGGGCGCAGCATTTATTCTTCCCCTGAATCCGGCAGAGAAAAAATTTAAATCTAAAATTATTTGGTTTTCCCAGGATCTTCCAAAGGAAAAATCCCATTTTGAAATTGCAATCTATGATGATAAAACCAAACCGGGGCCGGGAGGTGTGCGTGGATTCATGAGATCAAGTGTAGGTGAGGGCGTTTTAGGACAAACCGATAATACACCCTTATTTAAGGTGACTATGCCTGATAAAACGACACGTTTTTTCGGTGGATTTTTTACGTTCGCCCATGAAGTTGGCCATGGCGGCAGCCTTATGGATGAATACATTGAATTAACAGCTTCGGGGGGAGTTTGCGGCTTTGACAGTAATTCACCCGGTTCACCATTTAAAATTGATGACCAGGCAATAATGAGAGCCAACCGTCAAGTTCGTGCAAGGCATTACTGGCATATCGCTGAGTGGTTCCGGCAGCTTGATGAAAAAAAAATTGAATATAAGATAAATCACGGTACTCATGATTATTTCATTCCTCATCATTCAAATGAACCGCATAAGAATTTTATCGGCCACCCTCTTGTCGAAAAGAATGATCAGGAATTTGGTGATCATGGAAAGTTTAATATTTTTTTCTACCCTCTCGGTAAGGAGGAATATTCTAACAAAGTTCTTCCGGGAATTGTAGGTAAGTTAGGGGCAGGAGATTTTGACGGGATTATAATTGTGCTGATTAAAATGGAGTTTGATTTTCCAATTAAGGATTCAACAAAAATCGATAATTTTTTAAAAGGTATAGATTCAAGGATTTTCGCAAGGTTTCATACGAACCTGAAAATTGGTGTAAACGGAAATGTTGGAGGTAAAAAATTTAATAGGATATTCCTCCACTTTTCACCCCGGTATTTTGCAAAAAATTATTCAACAACAGTACGTAATGATACGAATGAGCATATAATTATAAAAGTTAAAAATACTGGTAAAGGAGAGTGGGACAGCGGGCTATTTTCAAGCAAACATAAATTATTTTATCCTTTGGATTCCCTTGATACTTTTACTGATTTCTTTGGCAATATGATGGGTTTGGCTGACGGTACATTGGGAAATGCTGCAAGTTATGAACCTATTGCTAAAAAGGTAATTCCCGATGCTAAAGTCTTTTCTTTATAAAAATTTATTATTCCTTTTAATCACAACTAATATTATTTGTCAGAAAGTTGATTCGAATAATGAAATGAATACAATATTTTATCATAATGATTTAAACAATCCTATAGATTTGAATGTTATACCGGTTAAAATAAAACCAGAAGGAAGTGTTAAAACTACTGTGGATTATTCTCCAGGTAAAGATCAAAAGAATTATTTGACCCGGTTCCTTACATCTGAGCGTAACTCAAGATTAAATTCACCTTTGCCGAATGCTGATATCTGGGAAATTAAATGGAAAACCGGGTTAAATTCATCTGCAATTCCCTGGTGTCTTTTAAATAAAAATGGAAGAATAATTATTCAGAATGAATCGGGCTGGCAGTTACTTAATTTAACTGAAAAAAATATTGTAGATGGAATAAAAGCCGATGGAGAAATATTTATTGATGAACTCGAAGATATATTTTATATAAATGATCCTTCAGGCTTTATGCAGGCGGTAAACCTTATAACAGGTGAAAAGGAATTTTATATTTATCCTTACCTTGGAAAAGGATTTGAAAGAAATGTGATTTTTTCAAATGGAAATAAAATTATTATTTCAGGTTTTGAATTACCGGAAATGACGCACAATTCTCCTATTAAAATTCCAGATTTGAACATTCTTGAAACAATAGTTATTGGGAAATCAAGAGAAATAGATGCAGATGGAGTTTTGAAATCAGCTGTACAAGAAGAAAATTTAATTAGTAAACCAGATAAACCCTTAATAGCTATGCATGATTCTACAATTGTATTATCGGTTCCAAACCATATATACTTTATCAATACGGATCTTAAAATAACAAATGATTTTGTAGAAAGCTTTATACCCCTTGAAATGAGTCTTGATGAAGAAATGAGAATATACCTCCTCGTACATACTAATATTGAAAATAATTATAAAACGGAGTTTTGGATTATTGATCCGGAGGGGAATTTAATTTGCAGAACTGAAATCCCGTCCATCGAATTAAATTATTTAACCCCCCCTGCAATTGATTATACCCACACTGCATATATTGCATATAAGGATAAAATTGTAGCTGTTTCTCCCGCAGGTAAAATTTTATTTGAAGAATATATTCAGCAGCCGCTGGCAGGAATTGCAGCAATTTATGATTATTTGTTTGTTTCGGAAGGAGATATTTTAACTGCTTTTGATCATACCGGAAAGAGAAAATTTTTTTATAATTTTGATGAAGAGTTATCCACCCCCCCCATTCTGATTAATAACCAGATATTTGTTGCAACAAGAAAAAATCTTTATTGTCTAACACCTAAAAAATAAATGAACAAGCATTCCGGTGAAACAGATAAGGTTCAGAAGATTAAATTAACCTCTTCAATTGAACAGGTAATGTGGACAAAGAACTCTGCAGCACCCGGAGCTGTTGTAGGGCTGGATGTCTACACACAATTTGTGGGAATTAATTCAGATGTTTCAATTGAAATTTCGGATAAATCCGGAAAAAAATTCGATACTATTAAAAGCAAATTGTTTGGAAACCGGTTTTTTATCGAGCTCACTGTCCCGGAAAAAGCTAAGGAAGAACTTTTTGCCGAAGTTAAGCTTTCAAAACATAGTTTAAATAAAAAGTCGAATTCTCTTTACCTTTTTCCGCCGGTGAAGATTTCTAATACTAAATGGGAGAAAAAAACAACTTTCCTGGGAGATATTTTAAAAATTAAAGCTGATATTTCGGGATTAGCTGATGGTAATGAAGCTGAAGTTCAAATCTGGGAACATCATCCGGATGATGTTCATGAATTGATAACAAAATTCCCTTCAATAATAAAAAACAAAAAAGTTGAAGCCGAATGGGAATTCCAATATAGCGGAAAAGCAGAAGCGTTGTTGGCAGAGGTCGAAAATGGAAATGATAAGGCTCCGCAATTTTTTTACAGGATTAAAGCCGCTGAGATAACCGCAGATTCAGATTTGATTTCCATGAACTGGTTCTATGTTGAACTTGCGGATGATGATGGAACATTGTATCCGGATGAAAAATTTCTGCTGGAACTGCCGGATTCTACCATTAGGGAAGACAGGCTGGATGGATATGGAAAATATTTTTGCTTCGATTTTGAAAAGAACGGGGATTTTAAAATTAAGTTCCCCTTCCGTGACGATGCGTGGTGGGAAGTAACTAAAAACGAAAAACCGCCTCCGGTCGAAAAAGAGAAAGAAGATGCATCCTCTGAAACTATTGTTGTCTAAACTTTTGCTATAAGACGGATAGATATTTGTATGAATGAAACCCGTGAAGTGTGGCATATAGCCGGAAAAAATGAAGACCTGCCGATCATTGCCTTGTCTTATGGTATCAAGGATTGGAACCTTGTATACGATCATTCACAAAATGAGAGCTTACGTGAAATCAGACCCAATCCCTTTATTCTTCATGAAGGTGATAAGGTTTGGATTCCAAAAATAGATTCAAAACAGATTTCTGTAAAAGATAAAAAACGCAATACAATAAAGATATACCCGCCCAAAACTGTATTTCAATTATTTTTAAGAGATGATAATGGTTTACCGTATAAAAATGTTAAATATGAAATCTGGATTAATAAAAAGAAGTTTGGCAATGAAGAAAAAAAGACAAGGGAAGACGGATTAGTCTTTGAGAATGTACCTATATCCAAAGAGATTGAACTAAGGGTATGGTTTCCGGTTCCAAAAGACAAATCAATTGATGATGAAGAAAATGACAATTCTAATCCGCTTGAAAAAGATGAAGCTTATTGGGAAGATGAAGAAATTTCTGTTCCGGAAGATGAGCTTGAAGAAAATCCTGATCTTTACGAAACCTTTATTTTTGGTGTTGCCCGCCTTAATCCGGTAAATACTATTGAAGGATTGCAGGATAGATTAAATAATCTTGGTTATAGCTGTGGTGACGAATATGGCAATATTGGGGAGTCTACAAAAGAAGCCATTCGTGAATTTCAAAACGAGCATGAAATATTGGAAACCGGTGAAGTCAATTTTGAAAAAGATGATGATCCTACAATTTCAAAATTAAAAGAAATTTTTAAAGAAAAGTAAAAAAAATTATGCCGATTATTGAAGAAAAAATATTCAAAGATGCTTTTTTAGAAATTCTCAAAGATGAACCAGGCACAAAACGTGCTACCGGTGGGGCGAATGATCCTTTTTCACTGGCCACTGCAAAATATTATTCTAGTGAGATTGAGCGTGCGAACACCGCATTACAAACTTTGAAATCCACATTACCTCAAAGATTAAAACCGGCTCTTGAAAAAAATAAACGTAAAGTTTTAGTTGCTACCTTAGCTGCCCGTCTTGAATATTTTGCGTGGGAATATCATTGTGCTCTTGCACCTAATAATAATAATACATTACCAAATCCGACTGCCGCAGATATTCACAATCTTTTTAATGGTGTACATCAAAATACTTTAGCCAACCATGCCATAACAACAATAACAACTCAGTTCATTCAATATTTTAATAAATTTCTTCCGGATATTGATAATGATTGGAGCGATTTAGAAAATATCTTTTTCCCTAAATGGAACTTAATGGAATTGAGAGATATTATTGCTACCGGCAGTGATACACATAAGCAGGGTAAATCAGTCGTAATACTGATCTTTTTTGGAAAAAGAAAACTCCCGGCCGGTCCAATCTCGGTCGGCGCATCAATTAGAAATTATCTAACAGTGGCTTCCACCAAATTATTAAAGCTTGTTTATAAACCTTCTGATCTTACGTTGGACTATTTACTTGTTGGGGATACAAACAAAGTTTCGAATGCATATACCGGGCCTTTGCCCAATATTCCCGGCGGCAGCTTATTTGAAATTATTAATTCGCAAATTCTCAATAATCATTTGAATCCGGATGCTGCATTTGCAGGAAAGCCGGATCCGGTTCTTCCTGTATATCCTATATTACCCAAAAATAGCGGCAGTATTTTAAATGCCTATGGTTATCTAAAATTTTTAAAACATAGACCAAAAGCGGAATCTACCGGACCTGCCACCTTCAAAGTAAAATTAGTTAATAAAGAACGGCCAAAATGGGATTGGATTGCTTTGAATAATGATGAACTTATTAACTATTACCGTATATTCGGATGGTTTTGCGCAATTGGACTTAATTTCGGTATTGCTGATGCTCATAATCAAAACTTAATTGTGCATAATCGAAAACCTTATCTCATTGACAATGAAATTTCCTTTAAATGGAGGTGTGATGCAATTTCCAAAACAGGTTTACATGATGTAATGGGATCTCCGGGTCCTGCTAAAGCAGGCGATAGATGTCATATTTATTATAAAAATGGTGCAGGGCTTGAAATTACAACCGGAAACAAGGCAGCATTATATATAAATGGGGGAATTAATGAAGCGATTGATCTATTTCAAAGAGATACAGGGAATGCATTCACTAATTGGATAGGCTCGGCAGCACTGGGAAGTGCGATTGCCCGCTATACACCGCAAGCCACAAGGGATTATGGACAAACATTAAGGACAGTTTTTTATCATTCTTTTTGCCTTGGTCAGGTCCCAAATCCCCCGGCAGTACCATTTGGAGCTAATTTCTTTTTTAGAGATGCTATTAAAGGTTGGTATAATGGAAATGAATCTGAGCATAGACCGAATTATGTTATGAGATCTTCTCAACATGACTGGTATGATTATTTAAATTGTGATTATCCTGCTTACTATAAAATTCTTGGTGATCCTCAATTAAATCTTTATAATGCCAGCGGGATTACAGTTCAAGTATCTCAACCGGTACACCCAGTTACCGGTGCTCCTTTACCTTGGAATGATCCATTAATAAATGCTGCTAAAAATAGAACAATTGCAGGTACCCATTATTTCGACCATTATCCTTCAGTTTACTTATTTCAAATAGATTTATCAATTTTGCCGTTACCTGCCGGAACGACAGCTCATTTAAATAATAATGTTATTAACGATCTAAGTGCATCTTTTAATGCAAACGGCAATCCTTTAACCGGCGCCGCGGTTGAATCTACAGAAAAAGATGATGAACAATGGAGAATTATTGATGGTAATAATGTTTTTCATTTACGTCTTAAAAGCGGAACAACATTTGTAATAGTATACAAAAGAGGTACTGCCATTGAGATGATACAAGCACAATATAATTTATTAAAAAATGATGCGGGTTTCCGTAATCAACTTATTAATGATGCTCATGCTTTTATTACCAGCAAATATCCGGGAGTAAAACCGGCTCCAATTTATGACAGCTTTTAGAATGTAAATAATTTGAAATGAACAGAAGATAATAATTCATTAAATTATGAAAATCCCCGATTACTACCGCCAGTTTCAAAACGATCCTAATAAAGACGATTCCGCCAAAGCAGACCCGCAGAAAAAAGCTGAAGAGCCCGTTAGTCAATTAGAGCAGAAGCAAAATCAGACTCAGCAGCTGCAGACGAATAAAAAAGCTGAAGATAAAATCAGGCCTTATAATGCAGATTGCTTTACTCTAAATATGCTTGAAGATTGGCAGGACAAAACAATTTATACTTTAACAGGTCCGGTTACCGATGGTATCCAGCATAATGTAATTATCAATGTTGATCCTGAAGTTCCTTTTGAAAATTTAATTGACTATGCCGATTGGCAAATTAAGACTTTGGAAGAGGAATTGAAAAGCTGCACCTTATTAAAAAGAGGTGAAATAAAGCTGGATAACGGAATAGATGCTTACGAAGCTATTTTCTCCTGGTTCCCTCTTGATGATGTAAGAATTTACCAGCACCAGATTTTTGTTTTAATGGAGAAAGCTGCTTATAAGCTCACTGCATCTTTTACAAAGAAAACCCGGCAGACATTAGGTCCGCAGGTATTAAGAATGATGCTGAGTTTTAATACGGATAATAAAAATCCTTGAATAAATATTATTCCTTTCAACCTGTTCCGCACATCAATAAATAAATCTTTACTGCTTAACCACAACCTTAAAAATCAACCTTTGATAATCTCGTAACAGTTCAATAAATAAAACAGGTTTTTAATTCTGTGTAAAATATCTAAGAAGAAATTTTAAACTTTTTGATACATCTCTGTTAATAAATGTTACAAATATGGTGGATAGATCCTCTTTACTTAAATACCTTAGAGTTAATGGTAATTTTTTAATTAAAAAATAGAGGGTTAAAATGAAAACACTAATAACCTGTTTAACAGCTTTCTTTGTGCTTTCAGTTTCTTTCTGTTCTTTTGCACAATTTGATATCTTAAACAAAGTAGAAAAGAAGATCGAAAAAAAAGCTGAGGATGAAACAGATACAGTTATTGAAAAAGGGATTAATAAAACTGTTGATGCAGCTAAAAGCAGCGGACAAAACGAAGATAAAGGGAAAAATGTTGCTGTTAAAAAATCCGGTAACACAGATAACCTGCCTGTTGAAAATAAAACTTCAGATGAAGCTCAGCCTCCTGAAGAATTAAAGCTCTATGCTAAATATGATTTTGTCCCCGGCGATAAAATCATTTTTGAAGATAATCTTACCGGTGAAGAAAGCGGGGAATTCCCTTCCAGGTGGGATTTACTAAGCGGCAGCGCTGAAAATGCTACGCTTGGAAATGATAAAGTTATACACTTTATCAATAACAATTCAATCATTTTACCATTAATGGGCAAAAAGGATTTTTTGCCGGATGTTTTTACTATTGAATTTGATGCCTACTTTGAAAAGCAAGCTGTAAACAGATGGGACCATTATCAAATCAGGCTTTTTGAAGGTACCGGAGGTTCATTCTCAGTGGAGGGGAAAACCATATATCCAATCCAAATAGCATGGAATGAAGCAAAAATGGGGGAGTTTGGCGGAAGGATTGCCGCATTTACAAAAGAGCAGGGGAACTGGCAGGGTAAGTGGAAACATATTGCAATTTCATTTAATAAAAGATCTTTAAAATTATACCTGGATGAAGAAAGAATTTTAAATATTCCTAATCTTGGATACAAACCATCAACATTTTCTATCGGGTCGGATATTGACGATCAGTCTATTAAAATGAGTGCTATAAAAAATATTAAGGTTAACGAAGGGGGCATAAAATTGTACGATAGAATTTTGGCCGATGGTAAATTCGTTACAAGAGGAATCCTTTTCGAAGTTAATAAAGCCGACATAACTCCTCAATCAATGGGAACAATAAATGATATAGTTAAGATGATGAAAGAGCATCAGGATTTGAAATTTAGTATTGAAGGCCATACCGATAGTGATGGCGATAAAGCCTTTAATCAAAAACTATCGGAAGAACGGGCACTGGCGGTGAAAAATCTACTGGTTGAATCAGGTATTGAAAGCTCAAGATTAGAAACAAAGGGATGGGGGGACAGCAAACCGGTTGATAGTAATTCAACTCCCGAAGGAAAAGCAAACAACCGCCGGGTCGAATTTATAAAAATTTGAATAATAATCTAAGTTTTTTAAAAGATATCATACTCTTTAATTTATTCAAGCAAATTTATAATGATACTTTTTAATGAGCGATACTAAAATATCGGATGCGTTCAATCCGGATGCAAAAATAATTAAAGTTAAAATTTTAAAAGGGAATACTTTAAAAAAGGAGTATTATTTCGATAATTCATTTTCAATCGGAAGAGCAGAAAATTGTTCTATTCAGATAAATGAAGGAATTGTAAGCCGTTTTCATATTGAAGTCTGTTATGAAAACAATAAATGGCGGATTATTGATAAACAGAGCAGCAACGGCACATTTCTTAACGGAGAAAAGATTGATAAGGTTGAAATCAAAAATACAACCACTGTAGAATTAGGAAAGAATGGGCCAATAGTCCTGTTTACCTTCGAAAATCAAAAAAAATCGCTGCCTCAGGGGAATACAATTACTCCCGATACGGGAAGTGTTACAAGTTATATTCAGCATTATTTTGATGAGTCGAAAAGTGAGAGTGAAATGGGTGAGCACACCCGGATGATGCGCGAAGCTTTTAAGGTTGTTAAGAAAAAACAAACGTTAAGGTACAAAAAATTAATTATTATTATCGGTCTGGTTGCTGCTGTTGCTGCTGCGTATTCAATTTATCAGCATATAAAAGAAAACAAGCAGAAATTATTAGCTGAGAATATATTTTATGATATGAAGTCTTTGGAGCTTGAAATTTCAACCTTAAAAGATAGGCTTGCTAACAGCGGTGACCTGGCCAGCCAGGATGCTCTGCAGAAATTTGATCAAAGGCATAAACAGCTGGAAAATAATTACGATAAACTTGTTGATGAACTGGGTGTATATAATATGAGTGAGCAGGATAAACTCATTATTCAAACCGCAAGAATTTTCGGCGAATGCGAATTAAATGTTCCAAAAGATTTTATAGATGAAGTAAAAAGCTACATAAAAAAGTGGCAGTCAAGCGATAGATTTGCAAAGGCAATTCAAAGAGCAGATTTGAATAGTTATCCGCAGGTAGTCGTGGATGATTTTGTTAAACAACGCATGGCGCCTCAGTTTTTTTATCTCGCTTTACAGGAAAGCGACTTCAGAGACCAAATTGTCGGACCGGAAACAAGGTATGGTATTGCAAAAGGCATCTGGCAGTTTATTCCGCAGACTGCAGCAAAATACGGATTGGCTATCGGCCCGCTGGCAACTGTCAGGGCTTTCGATCCGCGTGATGACAGGTATAACTTCATTAAAGCTACCGCTGCAGCTGCAAAATATATTAGTGATATTTATAATACCGACGCCCAGGCATCAGGCCTGCTTGTAATCGCTTCATACAATTGGGGAGAGTATAATATAATTAATTTAATCAGAAAAATGCCGGAAAATCCGCGTGATAGAAACTTTTGGACTTTACTTGAGAAGTATAAAGATAAAATTCCAAAAGAAACCTATAATTATGTTTTTTATATTTTTTCTGCTGCAGTAATCGGTGAAAATCCCAAATTGTTCGGATTCAATTTTGATAATCCGCTTAAGGTACCGCTGCAAAATCTAAATAATTAATTAAAACATTCGGCGTTAAATTTTAGGACAAAGTTGTGCGAACTTCGAAGGTTAAGGTGCAATTAAAACCATCGGATACTTCAAAGTTTCGCGAAATGTGTGTAAGTAATATATTTTTATTGAGTTCATAAATTATTATAAAAAATGCCTGATAAAGAAAAGTTAACATTCTCATACTATGGTAGTTCAGATATTGGTTTAGTTAGAGTTGAAAACCAGGATAGCATGGGAAAGTTTCCTCCGAATGATTTTAATCTATATACTGAAAAAGGACAGTTATTTATTGTTGCCGACGGGATGGGCGGGCATGCAGGCGGCAAAGAAGCAAGCCGCTTAGCGGTCGATACAATCCGGGATGTTTATTTTTCCGGTTCTTCAGATTTGTCTGCTTCTCTGAAAGAAGCAGTTGAAAAAGCAAACTATAATATCTTTAAAAAATCTGAGGACTTAAAACAATTCAGGGGAATGGGTACAACCTGTACAGTTCTGGTTTTAAAAGAAGACAAAGGTTTAATCGCACATGTAGGAGATTCCAGAATTTATTTAATTGAAAATAATACTTCCGGAAAGATAGTACAGTTAACAGAAGATCATACCAAAGTGCATGAAATGGTTAAAGAAGGTATATTAACAGAAAAGGAAGCAGAAGCATATCCTTCAAAGTCTGTATTATCAAGGGCATTGGGAGTCGATCAAAAAGTAAATGCTGATTACAAAAATATTGCAATTAAAAATGGTCAGAGTTATGTAATGTGCTCAGATGGTCTTGCCGGCGTTTCGAAGGAAGAAATACTGAAAATTGTTACAGCTAATTCCCCTGAGAGCTCATGCAATCAATTAATAAATTTAGCTAATGACAGAGGCGGAAAAGATAATGTAACTGTAATTGTTATAAATATCGGCGCGAATACATGGTCCAATCATATGAATCCAGCTGCCGTACCGAAGACCAAAAAAAAATATATTCTGCCGATTTTTTTAATTATATTTTTTTTATTAATTGTTGCGGCCGGAATAAAATATCAAAATTATATTACAGGTTTTTTCAAACCGGACAAGGTTGAAAAAATTACTAATGATAAACCTGCTGTAAGGCAGAATAATATTGCAAAAAAGACTGATACCTTCAGCTCACTTCAGGAACAGGCAGACAAATTGTATGCTGAAGAGAAATTTGACGATGCGCTGGTTCTTTATAAAAAAATTTTAAGTAGTGAACCAATGCATCTGGGCGCGCTGCAGGGGATCAATAATATTGCGGCTTCATATATCAGCAAAGCTGAACAATACAAAAATGGAAATAAACTTGCAGAAGCTGTTAAGTTTTACAGGAAGGCATTGGATATCCAGCCCGGAAATCAAAGAGTAGAAAAATTAATAAATGATTGTGAAGCAAGACTTCATAATTAAAATTAATACATATATTTTATCTCATAAAGTGCAAATAATTAGAAAAAGATAGCTATAAATGGATTCATTCATCGGCCAGAAAATAGATAATTATAAAATTTTAGATGTAATAGGCAGAGGCGGAATGGGCGTTGTTTACAAGGCAATCGATATGAACCTTGAGAAAACTGTTGCCTTAAAGATGATAGATCCGTTTTATGCTGGAAATGAAAGTTTTCTGAAACGCTTCAGAACAGAAGCTATAGCTTTAGCTAAATTGGAAAATAAAAATATTGTAAGTGTATATGCTTTGAGGGAGACGGACAATGGATTGTTTATGGTTATGGAATATGTTGATGCGAAAACCGTATCCGAATGGCTGAGAGAAAAAGGAGTGCTTTCAGTTGATGAAACTCTAAAAATTGTAAGGCAATTATTAAATGCTATTAACCATGCACACAAAGTCGGGGTAATACACAGAGATATAAAACCGAATAACATTTTATTATGCGAAGACGGGACTGTAAAAGTTATGGATTTCGGCTTAGCAAAATTGATACAGGAACATGGTGAACAAAGCACTGTTACGCAGACTGCAGGTACTTTGTATTATATGTCGCCGGAACAAATTAAAGGTCTGAAAGTTGATAATCGCACCGACATTTATTCAATCGGAATGACAATATATGAAATGTTAACCGGCAGAACTCCTTTTGAAAAGGGAGCGGGCGAATATAACATTCAGAAGCAGATTATCGAGGGGAAAATAGAATCGCCCGAAAAATATCATCCGGGGATTCCTAAGTCGCTTGTAAAATTTATTATGAAGGCGATAGATAAAAATCCTGAAAAACGGTTTCAGAATATAAACGAAATGCTCTCTGAACTCTACCGTTTTGAAACAGTAGAAAAACCCGGAGATGATAAGACAAAAATAGTATCGGACAGCGGGGTTTTTACAGGTGATAATGAAAAGAAAAAGAAAACGGTTTTATATGCTTCAATGATAGTAATACTGGTTATTCTTTTTTCAGCTTATATGTTTTTAATGAAACCTTTTAACGGCAAAAAGGAGAATACGATCAGCAATAATAAAGTTCCGGCAAATACTTTATTAAATGATAATAATAATATCAAATTTGCCAGGCTCTCTATAGATTCCAGTCCGGGAGGAGCAATTGTTTTAATTGATAATAAAAAAGTTGGTAAAACTCCGTTTTTAAAAGACTCATTGAAAATTAAAAACTATTCAATTGCATTAAAGAAATCAGGCTACAAAGATTGGCTTGAGCCGGATTACCATATTACTTTCGGTGACAACAATATCCTGGCGAATCTTATTCCTGAAGTAGCAGCCCCTATTAGAACAAATTCAGTATTAATTCTGAATGCAGTTCCTTCAGCAGATATTTTTGTAGATAAAAATAAAATTGCTTCGGGCACGAGTGAAATTGTAAGGAGTAATGTATCCTCCGGTCAGCATATAATAAAATTTGTAAATGCCCAATTTGGAACTAAAGAATTGAATCTGGATATAAATAATCAGGAGAGTAAATCAATTACATGCTACTTCCGTCAGCAAATCAATATCCAGTCTCTTAATGTTAAGGGAGATGCCTTCTGGGGAAATATTTACATCAACGGGAAAAATACGGGGAAGACCACTCCGGGTGATACTCTTCTTGGACCCGGTAGTTATACCATAACCGTCAAAAAAACAGGATATAAAACAGATGAAGGTGATGTAGTTCTAAATATTACTCCGACATTTGAATTAAAAACGCATTCCCTGGTATTTCATTTAAAATAAATACAGATCCATTTATCAAAGTTGTAAATAATAAATTCATAAAAATAACCAGCCATTATTCGATTTTTACAGGAGGATTGAAATGCTTTATAACAGAAATTTTTTCAGGGTAAAACATTATTATTTTTTGCTGATGATTTTAGTCTCTTTATTGTTTATTCCTTCCATTCGAGCCCAGAATGATGTTAAATCAAAACTGGATGAAGCCGAACAGTATTATAAATCCGCTCAGTTTGATAAAGCTATAGACGTATTAAAGCAGCTTTCGGTAGACAGCACGGACAAAGAAGTTCAGAAAGATGCACTTCGTTTTTTAGGAAGAGCATATACTGCAAAAGGATTATATAATAATGCAAAAGATGCTATAATGAAATTGCTTGAGCTGGAACCCCCTATGGTAGTATTCAACCCTGATTATGAACCCCCCGTATTTATGAAATTATATTATGAAGCCCGTAAGGAATATTCCGGTTCATATAAAGTTGAAACACCAGATCCCGGTATGAAGACCATGGCAATAATTGATTTTAAAAACCGCTCGGTTAGTCACAAAGCTCAGTACGATCCTATGGAACAGGGGTTCGCAGATCTCATGATCAACAGGTTAAATAATTCAACCAATCTAAAAGTTATTGAAAGAGAAAGAATCCAGTGGATCTTAAACGAAATTAAAATGCAGCACCAGTATGATATGGAAGGTGCTGTCAGGTTAGGTAAACAACTTGGTGTACAGACAGTTCTGCTTGGAAGCTTTATAATTGTCGGTGATCAAATCTGGCTTGGTGCTCGTTTGGTAAAAGTGGAAACAAGTGAAATCTTACTGACTGATGAAGTAAAAGGCGACCTGGATAATTTTTTTGATCTTGTCGATAAGCTTGGAAAAAAGATTGCCGACAATATTAATGTCACTTTAAAGAAAGAAACAAAGGAAGATATATCACAGGCGCCTTCACTTGATGCTATTATGGCCTATTCGGTCGGTTTGAGTTACCTTGAAGGAAATGATTACCAAAAAGCATACGATAAATTTGAAGAGGCACTAAAGATTGATCCTAATTATGAAAAAGCCAAATTAAAAGCACAAAGCATCGCACCTTTAGTTAATTAATTTGTTGTTAACGTAAAATTCTTAATCTTATTCTTACTCTTTATCCTTCCTTGATTACTAAATAGGTATTTAATACAATGAATATGAAAACAAAAATACTGATCCATACATTGCTGACAGGCTTATCTCTTTTACCTGTTATTCTTTTTTATTCATGTTCTTCTGGATCAGTTATGGATTATCCGGAAATGTATAAGGGACAGGTTGACGGATGGATCAGGCGCGCTAATGAAAATCCTTATGATGCAGATGCATTTAAGCATTTGAGCATTTTCTATATTCAGACGCACCGGAACGATACAGCTCAAAAATATATAAATAAAGCTCTTAAACTAAATCCTGATGATCCTGAAGTCCTTTTTTACAAAGGATTGAATCTTGAATTTTCCGGGAAGCAGAATGAAGCTCTTGAATATTATAAAAAGTATTCCGGGATACTTTATGATTCACCGTACAGGGATTTGATGGAGGGAAGATATCTCTGGATAAAAAGGCAGGAAGCATATTCCGATGTGGATTCGTTAATCAAAAGGGAAAAGGATCTGTCATTTAAAAATATTTCAGATAGTACAATGGCAGTTTTTCCGCTTATTTATGAAGGGATTAATAAAGATTACGTTCCGCTAAGCAGGGGTTTCAGTGAAATGTTTAGTATAGATCTTGCAAAAGTAAAAGCTCTTAAAATCCTGGAAAGAATAAGGATCCAGGCTGTTCTGGACGAACTTAAATTCGGGCAATCATCCCTGGTAGATCAAACTTCGGCTCCAAGAATGGGAAAACTATTGGGAGCAGGAACTATCGTATCCGGCGATTATGATGTGACAAACAACGGTGATTTTAAGATTGATCTTGGCTCCTGGGATGTTAAAGACAGCCAAAGAAAATCCTGGGTTAATAAGTCTGGTGATCTTAAAGATTTTTTTACACTTCAGAAAGAAATTGTTTTTGCTTTCCTGCAGAAGAACGGAATTGAGCTAACCCAGGCCGAAAAAGAAGCAATAGCCCAGGTACCAACTCAAAATCTGCAGTCTTTCCTCGCTTTTTCAAAAGGACTTATGGCAGAGGATGCAGGAAAATTTAATGATGCTGCTTCATATTTTCAAAAAGCTTCAGAGTTGGATCCGCATTTTAAGGCAGCAAGTGAAAAGCAGCAGACAACACAAAGTATGGGAAAAAGCAGCGGCAGCAGTGAACAATTAGTATCAAACCTGAGAGAAGAATATCCTGCTATTAAAGGGGAAGAAATTAATCTCATGCAAAATAGAAGTGAAGTAATAGATAATAATGTATTGTCAAGCTTCAGCGAAAATGATTTTAACAGAAACCCTGCACAGGATAAAAAAGAATTAAATCCTGCCTTGCCCGATCCGCCACCGCCTCCTCCGAAATAGTTAGAATGCTGCAGCTCAGGATTTAATATTTTTAAGAAAAGTTTTAAGGAATAAATAATGAAAAGCTTCCTGCTCAACATATTTTTATCGTTTTTATGTTTTACCGGATTGTATTATCCGCAGGATTATTATAGCGGTACGAATCGATTTACGGTTAATATCATGCCTGTCTTTGAAGCCTGGAGCATATCCGGAAGCACTCATTTTTCAGAATTTTCCAACATCGTATCCGTGGGTTATTACCCTTCACACAATACAAGTATCTCATTAAGAAGTAAATATGCAGCAGTCGGAGGTGACCTTAATAGCCTTAATGGTCTTTCTGATTCTCAAATTTCTCTAAGACACAGCTTATCAAAATATAACCTGATTTTAACTGCAGGTATAAATATTCCCAGCGGGAAAACAAAACTATCAGCAAATCAGTTCGAAACAGTAAGATTTATAAGTCAAGATCTGTTTGGGATGAGAACTCCGAATTTCGGCGAGGGTACAAATGTAATTTTAGGCGCATCGTGGATACATCAGCTGTCTGATAATTATGTTGCAGGGCTGGGTGCATCCTATCAAATAAAAACCGAGTATCAGCCTTTAAGCGGCTTTAGTGATAAATATAAACCAGCAAATGAAATTTCAGTTACCGGCGGATTAGATATTAAGTTAAGTGACACACAAACATTAACCGGGGATATAATGAGTGTATTTTTCGGCAACGACAAAGTAAACGGGAATGAAGTTTTTTCAAGCGGTAATATGACAGTTTTTGATGCGGTATATAAACAGTATTTCGGGTTTAACGGGCTCTCAGCTATTCTGCTTTACAGTATTGTATCAGAAAAATATTATGGAAGTGATATCTTTACCGATAATATTTCTTCAACTCTCGAAAGTTTAAAATTAAACCCGAATAAATTTTATTTTGGTATTAATTTTGTTCAAAGGTTCTCTGTAAAATACTCATTAGGTTACGGTATATTTACCAGTATTTATGAAAAGACCGCATCATTCTTCTCCGATTACACCGTTTATGGTTTTAATTTAAATCCTGATATTAAAATTTCATCACAGCTTAACATTCCGGTATATCTGAGATATTCAAGAGGCAGCGCCCCGAGTAAACCAGATATAAGCAGCTTTAGTTTTGGTGCAGGAATCGGGATCCTATTTTAACTCACCTTTTGTTAAGAAACGTTTTCCAAAAAATTAAAAAAGATTATAATGAAATTTTCTAAAGTTATATTCTCTTTGATTTTACTATTTGTTCCGGATTTGTTATTTGCTCAGGCGCCGAATTTTGATTGGGTAAGGCAGGGAGGATATTACTCGAGCAGCAATTATAGTGATAATGTTGCAGTAGATAAATCAGGTAATATTTTTGTTACAGGATATTTGGACAGTACTATAGATTTCGGCGGCGATTATGTCCTGAATTCATTCGGTTCAAGTGATGTCTTCCTGGCAAAATATGATTCCGAAGGCAATATTCTTTGGGCAAAACATGCCGGCAGCAAAAGTTATGATTACGGTTACTCAGTTGCTGTAGATAAAGACGGGAATATTTATGTAACCGGTATTTATTCTGATTCAGCTAATTTTGATACAAATATTTTATATACTGGCGGCGGTGAAGATGTATTTCTGGCAAAATATTCAACCAGCGGGCAGCTGCTCTGGATAAGGCACGGCGGGGGAGAATACGATGATTATAGTAATGATGTTACAACCGATAAGCAGGGAAATGTTATCATAACAGGAGGATATGAATACAGTGCATCATTCAACAGCGCATATCTTAATGGACCGGGAATTAATAACATTTTTATAGTTAAATATGATCCCCAGGGAAATATTTTATGGGCTAAGAATGGAGGAGGTAATGGTTACAATATAGGCAACAGTATTGCAACCGATAGTCAAAATGATATACTTATTGCCGGGGCTATAAGTGATACGGTAACATTTGATTCTGATAATATTTTTTCATTCGGATACTCTGATGCAATGATTGCTAAATATGATCCTTCCGGCAATCTTATCTGGATCAAACATGCCGGCGGTTCTGAAAATTACAATTATGCAGAGGATATTTCTTTAGATAGAAATGACAATATTTATATGACAGGATATTTTACAGGTATAGTATTCTTTGGTGATATCCAGGCTTCAAGTCATACCAGTACCGATATCTTTACTGCAAAATATGATATTAACGGCAACCCTCTCTGGGTTAACCGGGATAGTTATTATGGTTATAATTATGGCGGAAGCATAACATCTGATCCCGCAGGAAATGTAACAGTTACAGGAACGGCATACTCACCGGGATATGTTCCTCCTCCTAAAAATCCCGGGAATAAATTAAATCCGGATTTTAAAAGATCACAGCGTATAAATACTAAAGCTTTTAAACCTTCTAAGGTAACCTCTGAGGATCAATATCTTTATATAGTAAGATACAATAATGATGGTCAAAAAATGTGGGATAAAGCCATATATAGTTCGTGCGACGGAGGAATTGCTAATGCACCTAACGGCGATTTGATTCTTACCGGCGATTTTTATGATCAGGTTTATTTTGACAGTCTTTCTGTAACAAGTCTCGGGTATCCGGATATTTATGTTGCCAGAATTCCATCTCCTAAAATATCTATCTCTTCAAAGTCTGCAGCTTTTGGTTTTAAAAGTTTGAGCGATACCACACATTATATAGCAATCGGAGATACTGCATCAAAGTATATTGAATTTAAAACTCAGGTAAAGCAATTCTGCATATTTTTAATACCACATTAATTTCACCTAAAAATGATTTTAGCCTGGATCCTCTTTCTCTGCCGGATTCTCTGTTTACCAATCAAAAGAAGTATTTGCACGTTAATTACACAGCTAAAGCTTTATCGAGTAATGGAGCAATTCAAATTACAAGTGATGCATCAACAAGTCCTGACACCATTAAGCTTTCAGGTTATGGAGCTCCGGTTCCCCTGGTTTATCAATCGGATTCATTAAATTTTGGAAATGCAGATGTAAAAGATACTTCTGGAAAGACATTAAAAATTACAAATAACGGTACATTTACAGTTAAACTGCTAGGAGAAATATTAAGCAATCAAACAGATTTTATATCTGGAGTTTTTAATGGAACTGTACCAGATTCCATCAGGCCTAATTCTTCAAATAACTATATAGTTAAATTTAATCCGCAGACTCCTGGAATAAAATCCGGAAGATTAATTTTGAATAGTAATTCTTCACATTATCAGGATACAATCTATTTAAGCGGAACAGGGATCCTAAGAACTCTTACCTTTTCTAAAAAACAGCTGGATTATAGAAATGTCGATGTTGGAGATTCTTCGACTAACTCAATTAACATAACAAACAGCGGAACTGTTGATATCATATTTTCTAATAAAAATTTAACGAATAAAACCGATTATCACTTATCCGAAATATCTGTTCCCGATACCATCAGTCCGGGAAAATCAAAAGTATACAATATAAAGTTTCATCCTCTTTCTTCAGGAATAAAAGCTGGAAAATTAATATTAAGCAGCAACTCAAAAAGCAGCCCGGATACGATCAATTTAGCCGGCACCGGTATTATTAGAGCTATAACTTTTTCAAGCAGGCAAATAAATTATGGAAATGTTGATGTTCAAGACACCATGGAAACAAATTTAAAAATTACAAACAGCGGTAATATAGTAGTAAAACTTTTAAGTGAAAATTTAACAGATCCAACTGACTTTATTTCCGGTATATTTAATGGCTCGGTGCCGGATTCAATAATGCCCGGTGCATCAAATAATTATATAATAAAATTTAGTCCGCAATCTACGGGAATAAAAACGGGGAAATTAATACTTCTTAGCAGTTCCAAAACAAGTCCCGACACTATAAATTTAACAGGGACAGGTATAGTTAGAGCAATTGCTTTTTCGAGCAAGCAATTAAATTATGGAAGTGTTGATGTCGGTGACTCAGTAGGAAAATCTGTAACTGTAACAAATAATGGTACAATTGATATTATCTTCTCAAATAAGAATTTAACGAATCAAACGGAATTTCAATTATCTGAGACATCTCTCCCCGATACAATCCACCCCGGTAAATTCAAAAGTTATAATATTGTGTTTAATCCGAAATCTTCAGGAATTAAAACAGGGAAGCTGATCTTCAGCAGTAATTCACTGAGCAGCCCTGATACAATTACATTGACCGGAACGGGGATCGTAAGATCTCTTACTTTTTCAAGCAGACAAGTGAATTATGGTAATGTTGACGTAAACGGCTGGCTGAATAAAACAATCACTATCACTAACAGCGGGTCAGTTGATATAATATTTTCAAATAAGATTTTAACCGAACAAAATGATTTTACATTGATGTCTTCATCAGTTCCCGATACGATTCATTCTTTAAAATCAAAAGATTATACAGTTAAATTTAATCCTTTATCTGAAGGAATTAAGACAGGTAAACTGATTTTGACAAGCAATTCCAAAACCAGTCCTGATACTGTAAATTTAGCAGGTACCGGGATAAAAAGGGCTCTCACTTTTTCAACCAGAGAAATAAATTTCGGAAATGTTGATGTTGGAAACTCATTAACACAGAATATAACCATAACAAATAACGGCACTGTAAATATAATATTCTCTAAGAAAACCTTAACTAACCAAACAGATTTTAACCTCTCAGGATTATCTGTTTCCGATACAATTCAACCTGGCAAGTCGAAAGATTTTAATTTTGGTTTTATTCCGAATTCTGCAGGAAATAAAACAGGCAAATTAATATTCACAAGTAATTCACAAAGCAGCCCGGACACGGTGAATTTACTGGGTACAGGGATAGTCAGAGCGCTGTCTTTTTCAGATAAAAAAATCAATTTTGGTAATGTTGATGTAAACGGCTGGCTGGAAAAATCTATAACGCTGACTAATAATGGAACGGTGGATATAATAATTTCCGGTAAGAATTTAACAAATAAGACCGATTTTACATTAATGAATGCTTCAATGCCTGACACCATTAATCCATTAAAATCCAGGAATTATTTAATAAAGTTTAATCCGGTATCTCCCGGAATTAAATCAGGCTTATTTATATTTACTAGCAATTCTAAAACCAGTCCTGATACTGTGGAATTAAACGGAAACGGAATTCAGAGAGCTCTTACTTTCTCAACCAGAGAAATAAATTTCGGAAATACAGATGTCGGTAGTTTACTTAAGGATTCTGTAATTGTTACAAATAATGGCACAGTAGATATAATATTCTCGAATAAAACTTTAACTGATCAAACTAATTTCAGCTTAACCGAACTATCTGTACCGGATACAATCCTACCCGGGAAATCTAAAGTTTATAATTTTAAATTTAATCCGGAGTCGCCGGGAATAAAAACCGGAAAGCTGATATTCTCCGGTAATTCGGAAAGCAGTCCGGATACGGTAGGTTTAATCGGGACCGGTGTAATTAGAAACCTGGCTTTTTCTATCCGGAAAATTAATTATGGAAATGTCGATGTCGGCGGTGAGCTTGAAAAAACTTTAACAATTTCCAATAATGGTACAGTAGATATAATATTTTCTAAAATACTATTAGCGGATCAAATTAATTTCAGTATAATTAATGAAATAGTGCCTGATACAATTCGTATTAATAATTCAAAGACATATTCTATCAGATTCATTCCTAAAACTGCTGAAATTAAAACTTCCGGCTTAATATTCGTTAGTAATTCAAAAAGTAGCCCGGATACGGTATCTTTAACAGGAACAGGGATTTTCAGAACTGTAACTTTTTCAACCAGGCAGCTGGATTATGGTAATATAGGTGTAGGCAGTTCACTCCAAAAGTCGATAACAATAACAAATAATGGTTCTGCTGATATTATATTCTCAAATAAATTATTAACAAATAAAACAGATTTCGGTTTATTGGATTCGTCAGTTCCCGACACACTTCATCCTGAAATCTCCAGGCAGTATAGAATTAATTTTAATCCCAAAAGTCCGGGAAATAAAACAGGTGAGATAATATTTATCAGTAATTCAGAATCAGGCGCAGATACATTAACCTTAACAGGTACCGGTACATCAGCGGTAATGAGCTTATCGAGTAATCAAATAGATTATGGGAGTGTGGATATAAATAGTGATTCAATATCGACTCTAAAGATATCCAATACAGGTACAGGCAGTTTAATAATAAGTAAATATTCGGTAACAGGTGCAAACTCAGTTGATTTTGCAGTAGTCAATTATACGGTTCCCGATACATTACTTCCAGAGAATTCAATAGATGTTGCAATAAAGTTTGCACCTCAGACATCAGGCAATAAGACAGCATCACTATTGATAGGAAGTAATGCAAAGAGCTTTCCCGATACAGTCAGGCTGACAGGAAAGGGAGCCTCGGCAATATCAGTAGAAATACCGCCGAATAATAATGTAGGTCAGAATACCGGTTTAACAGCCAATCCTCCTCAGGGCTTTAATTTTACCAGTAACAAGCTGTATTACAGAATGACAGGTGAAAGCACCTACCAGCAGACAGATTTAACATTATCCAATAATACGTATACGGGAATTATTCCAGCATCATATTCAACAATCAGGGGTATACAGTATTACATAGTATTCTCAGAACCAGGTTATACGGTGAGCTATCCGGCGAACAACCCGGTAAAGAATCCGGCCTCAATTGAAGTAAGTGTTCCGGAGTATACTTATCCGGCAGAAATAAAGAATTCAGTCTATCAAATGATATCCATTCCTCTTCATCTATCAAAGCCAGTGATAGACTCTGTATTGACAGCCAGTTATGGAGCATATGATAATACAAAATGGCGGATACTGAGATGGAACCCTGTATCCAATTCATATAGTGAGTATCCGGAGTTAAACGGAGAACTGTTGCCGGGCAATGCATTCTGGCTGATAGAGAACGAGGGGAAAAGTTTTAATATAAAGAATGCAGTAACGGTACCGTCATCAGTTAACTATAGTGTAAGTCTTCAACCAGGCTGGAACCAGGTAGGCGACCCTTATGCCTTTGCTGTAGATTGGGATAGCGTAATAAACACAAATCAGGTTCAGGCTCCGGTACACTGGAATGCAGGTATAGAAGATTATGAAATAAACCAGAGGGTAATTCAGCCATGGGACGGCTACTGGGTGTTTAATCCGGATACGGGAATAACAGCGATAACCTTCCGTCCGTTAGCAGTCAGCGGAGTTCCGAAGAATAAGAGTACGGTCTTAAAGAGTGATGAATTCATGGTACAGTTAAAGACAAGGATAGAGAACACGAAGATAATAGATGCGGAGAATTATGTAGGAATGCTGGAGAAAGCAGAAGAAGGTAAAGACAGCTATGATGTACTATCACCCCCGTCAATAACCGGGAAATTGAATTTCAATATAGTATCTGGAGATACGGAGTATGCAGAGAATGTAGTGTCTCCCTCAAAAGAAGGAGCATATTGGGATATAGAGTTAAGCACAAATCAAAGAGATAAGAATCTAATAGTTGAACTTGATACAACATCAATGCCTGCAGGTTTTAAGATATGGTATTTAGACAGGGAGCGAAAGATATCAATCCCGTTAAACGGGAATAAACTTAGTATCCCAATCCCTCGGAGCGGAAAGGGTAGCTACAGGATAATCACAGGTAATGAAGAGTATGCAAAGAAGCATTCGGAGAATATACCTCTAGTCCCGCTTGAATACTCATTATCCCAGAATTATCCGAATCCGTTCAATCCAACAACAAATATAAACTATCAATTAAAAGAGATGAGCAAAGTAACCCTGGAGATATTTAATATATTGGGTCAGAGGATAAGGGTATTGATAGATAACCAGGAGGAAAACCCGGGCCAATACAGGGTAATGTGGGATGGAACAAACCAGGCAGGCAGCAGGGTGGCAACAGGAGTATACATCTACAGGTTAAGAGCCAATAGTTTTGTAAACAGTAAAAAAATGATCCTCTTGAAATGAAAATTTGAACCGCTCCCAAAAGACGGCAGCAGTAGATCACTAATTCCAGTAAAAATAGAAAAGATCATTTAATCGATTTAAATGTATAAGATTTTAAATATTAAAAAATATTTTTCAGTATTCATATTTCTTTTAGTCTTTTTTATTTCTTCGGCAAAAATATTCAGCCAGGCCCCTGATTTTCTCTGGATAAATCATGCGGGAAGTCCGGGGTATACTGCAGGAGAAAAAGTTGCTCTGGATAATAAGGATAATATTATTGTTACAGGATATTTCGATTCTACAATAACTTTTGGAAATACGAAATTTGCCAGTTATGGTTCGGCAGATATATTTATTGCCAAATATGATCCTTCAGGAAAATTTCTTTGGGCAAAGCAAGCCGGGGGAAGCAATTATGATAATGGTTTTGGAGTAACAACTGATAAAAATGGAAATATTATTATAACCGGTTCCTTTTCTTCTTCCTCGGCAAAATTCGATGGATTGACAGTCAGGAGCTTGGGTGGTTCGGATGTTTTTGTCGCTAAATATGATCCTGACGGAAATATAATCTGGGTAAAAACAGCGGGCGGTCAATTGTATGATGTCGGTTATGGTGCAGCTGCGGATAAAGATAACAATATTGTTATTACCGGAACATTTTCCAACTCGATAAATTTTAGTGGAATTAGTCTTGAAGGACATTCTTATTCGGATATTTTTGCTGCTAAATATGATTCAAGCGGAAATATATTGTGGGCACATAGCGGGGGAAGCAATGGCTTTTATAATTCGGGGAATGCTGTTGCAGTGAATAGTAATAATGATATCTTTATTGCGGGAACAATAAGCGATACAGCAACATTCGGTAATATAACCGTGGCATCTATCGGGGGAGCAGACGCAATAATAGCAAAGTATGATGCTGCTGGAAATATTGTCTGGGTTCAGCAAGCGGGCGGGCAGGAAAATTATGCTTATGGAAATGATATTTCAGTCGATAATAATGAAAATATTTATTTTACCGGGGAATTCAGCGGAACAGCTTCTTTTGGGAATTTCCAGTTAACAAGTAAAGAAAATTCAGATATATTTATTGCAAAATATAATGCTTCCGGTATTCCGGTATGGGTGACTCAGGATAGTAAGTATCCTGACAATTCAGGAATAGGAATTAGTGCAGATGCTGCAGAAAATGTTTCTGTTATTGGTAACATGCTGATAGGAGATTTTGATGATATTTATATCGGAAGATTCAATAAGGATGGGAAGAAAATCTGGAGTACAATTGCCGGGGGAAAATCAGATGATAAAGCGGGTGGAATTGCAAACAATAATAATGGAGACCTGGTTATTTCCGGCTCGTTTTCAGATACCGCTGCATTTGGCTCTAATGAATTGGTAAGCATAGGATACTCTGATTTTTTTGTCGGAAGAATTCCTGCACCTCAATTAGCATTCTCTCCCGATACACTGAATTTCAATAATGTTTCACCTGGAGAAAACATTACAAAAAATTTGTTTTATTCCAATCCGGGCAGAGCGACCCTCCATATTTATAACACTTATTTTGTAGATTCAAATAAACAATTTATTCTCGGGTCGGATATAGTTGATAGTATTGCTGCTGGTGGAATAGAAAATTTTAATATAAAGTTTTCACCGAATACACTCGGGAAACACAATGCGAAGTTAATAATTGAAAGTGATGCTCCAACCAGTCCTGACTCTGTCCTTATTTCCGGAAATGTAATAAACCCTGTATTCAGCTTTTCATCTGATACAATTGATTTTGGAAATGTTAATCTGAATAAAATATCATCGAAAACTTTAACTATAAAAAATAACGGTTCAACCGCTCTTTTTATAAATAATTTATCGATATCAGGAGTCGATAAGGATGATTTTAGTTTTCTTAATACAACTCAACCGGATACAATTCTGCCATTAGCTGTTAAAGATGTTGTTGTAAGTTTTAAATCATCAGCCACTGGTTCAAAAACAGCTAGATTGATTCTTACTACTAATGCAATAGGTAGTCCCGACACAATTTATTTGTCTGGTACTGCTGTCTTAAGCAATATACAGCTTTCGAGTAATCAAATAGATTATGGGAGTGTGGATATAAATAGTGATTCAATATCGACTCTAAAGATATCCAATACAGGTACAGGCAGTTTAATAATAAGTAAATATTCGGTAACAGGTGCAAACTCAGTTGATTTTGCAGTAGTCAATTATACGGTTCCCGATACATTACTTCCAGAGAATTCAATAGATGTTGCAATAAAGTTTGCACCTCAGACATCAGGCAATAAGACAGCATCACTATTGATAGGAAGTAATGCAAAGAGCTTTCCCGATACAGTCAGGCTGACAGGAAAGGGAGCCTCGGCAATATCAGTAGAAATACCGCCGAATAATAATGTAGGTCAGAATACCGGTTTAACAGCCAATCCTCCTCAGGGCTTTAATTTTACCAGTAACAAGCTGTATTACAGAATGACAGGTGAAAGCACCTACCAGCAGACAGATTTAACATTATCCAATAATACGTATACGGGAATTATTCCAGCATCATATTCAACAATCAGGGGTATACAGTATTACATAGTATTCTCAGAACCAGGTTATACGGTGAGCTATCCGGCGAACAACCCGGTAAAGAATCCGGCCTCAATTGAAGTAAGTGTTCCGGAGTATACTTATCCGGCAGAAATAAAGAATTCAGTCTATCAAATGATATCCATTCCTCTTCATCTATCAAAGCCAGTGATAGACTCTGTATTGACAGCCAGTTATGGAGCATATGATAATACAAAATGGCGGATACTGAGATGGAACCCTGTATCCAATTCATATAGTGAGTATCCGGAGTTAAACGGAGAACTGTTGCCGGGCAATGCATTCTGGCTGATAGAGAACGAGGGGAAAAGTTTTAATATAAAGAATGCAGTAACGGTACCGTCATCAGTTAACTATAGTGTAAGTCTTCAACCAGGCTGGAACCAGGTAGGCGACCCTTATGCCTTTGCTGTAGATTGGGATAGCGTAATAAACACAAATCAGGTTCAGGCTCCGGTACACTGGAATGCAGGTATAGAAGATTATGAAATAAACCAGAGGGTAATTCAGCCATGGGACGGCTACTGGGTGTTTAATCCGGATACGGGAATAACAGCGATAACCTTCCGTCCGTTAGCAGTCAGCGGAGTTCCGAAGAATAAGAGTACGGTCTTAAAGAGTGATGAATTCATGGTACAGTTAAAGACAAGGATAGAGAACACGAAGATAATAGATGCGGAGAATTATGTAGGAATGCTGGAGAAAGCAGAAGAAGGTAAAGACAGCTATGATGTACTATCACCCCCGTCAATAACCGGGAAATTGAATTTCAATATAGTATCTGGAGATACGGAGTATGCAGAGAATGTAGTGTCTCCCTCAAAAGAAGGAGCATATTGGGATATAGAGTTAAGCACAAATCAAAGAGATAAGAATCTAATAGTTGAACTTGATACAACATCAATGCCTGCAGGTTTTAAGATATGGTATTTAGACAGGGAGCGAAAGATATCAATCCCGTTAAACGGGAATAAACTTAGTATCCCAATCCCTCGGAGCGGAAAGGGTAGCTACAGGATAATCACAGGTAATGAAGAGTATGCAAAGAAGCATTCGGAGAATATACCTCTAGTCCCGCTTGAATACTCATTATCCCAGAATTATCCGAATCCGTTCAATCCAACAACAAATATAAACTATCAATTAAAAGAGATGAGCAAAGTAACCCTGGAGATATTTAATATATTGGGTCAGAGGATAAGGGTATTGATAGATAACCAGGAGGAAAACCCGGGCCAATACAGGGTAATGTGGGATGGAACAAACCAGGCAGGCAGCAGGGTGGCAACAGGAGTATACATCTACAGGTTAAGAGCCAATAGTTTTGTAAACAGTAAAAAAATGATCCTCTTGAAATAAAGTTTTTTTTTAGGGAGAGGTGAGGTGCCGGAAATTCTTGAAAGAAAATTTTCAATTGATAAAACTCAGAAGAATTTCTCTGCAGTTACTTCGTTTTATGATTTCTGGGCAAATATAACTGAGAGTAAAGCTATAGATTTAGCAGTTGAAAAAATAGGTTCAACACTTAAAGGAAATATTCTCGATATTGGCGTGGGGACAGGAGACATGTTTTATAGAATTGCTCCACTCAATAAAGAAGGATTTAATATCGGTCTGGATATATCTCCTCAAATGCTTTTAAAAGCAAAAAGAAAGTCGAATGGCAATATCAATTCCCAAAAGAATTTTATCCTTGGGAATGCTTTTAAACTTCCGTTTGAAGATAACACTTTTGATTATATTATTTCCAGTTATGTCTTTGATTTATTTCCAGAAAATGAATTTGAAACTGCGGCTAAAGAAATAAACAGAGTTTTAAAAGAAAAACGGTAAAGTCATAATAATTACCATGTCTTTTGGAAATAGATGGTACAATAAGTTCTGGTTTTTACTTGCAAAATATTTCCCGGGCATCCTAACAAACTGCAGGCCTATAGATTTGAAACCCTATTTTTATAATACTTATAAAGATGTTGAAGTAATAAATATTTCACAAAATACTTTCCCCAGTGAAATACTGATTGCGGTTAAAGAATAATCTTATTTCTATGTGAACGTTTTATTATTAGAACTTCAAGGTTGTAGAAATGAAAGGTATCTCCTTATCTCCGTTTAAAATCATTTTAAGATCTGTTTTACTTCTGTAATTCCAATTTGATTGGTTTCTCCTTTAAAAAATTTTCTTTGAAAGAAGAAAGAAACATTCACCAGAGAAATTAAAACGGGAACTTCAACAAGGGGACCGATAACAGCGGCAAAAGCCTCGCCGCTATTAATTCCGAAAACAGCAATCGCAACTGCGATAGCCAGCTCAAAATTATTACTTGCAGCAGTAAATGATATTGTTGCTGTCTTTGAATAATCCGCTCCAGCCTTTTTCCCCATATAAAATGAAACTAAAAACATTACCACAAAATAAATAACCAGCGGTATAGCAATTCTTAAAACATCTAATGGTATTTTGACTATATACTCTCCTTTTAAAGAGAACATTACATAAATTGTAAATAATAATGCAATTAAGGTTATTGGACTTATTTTCGGAATAAATTTCTTTTCATACCAATCTTTATTTTTTAATTTCAATAAAGAGAATCTCGTAATCATTCCGCCGAAGAAAGGGATCCCAAGATAAATTAATACACTCTCTGCTATTTGCCCGATTGTAATATCTACAGCAAAAGATTTTATTCCAAGCCAGCCGGGTAACAGTGTAATAAAGATGTATGCATAAAGAGAAAAAAACAAGATCTGAAAAATTGAATTTAAAGCTACTAATCCTGCAGCATATTCCGTATCACCTTTTGCCAATTCATTCCATACTATTACCATCGCAATGCATCTTGCTAAACCAATTAATATTAATCCTGCCATATATTCGGGATAATTCTGTAAAAATAGGATGGCCAGGAAAAACATCAGTATAGGACCGATTATCCAGTTTTGCATGAGAGAGAGAGATAAAATCTTCAGATTTTTAAATACATCAGGCAGCTCTTCATATTTTACTTTTGCAAGCGGCGGATACATCATCAAAATCAATCCGACAGCAATTGGAATATTTGTTGTCCCTGATTGAAATGAATTCCAGAAGCCAACAATTCCCGGAAATAAGTATCCCGAAAAAACACCAATAATCATTGAAAGGAAAATCCAGAGAGTAAGGTATCGATCCAGGAATTTTAATTTCCTTAATTGGAGATTCATTATTAAACCTCAATTTGATCTAATTCTTCAATCCATTCTTTCAACTTGCTTTTTATTTCATCACGTATAATTCTGGTCTGTGCTAATTTTTCTTCATAAGTTCCATTTACAGCAGACGGATCTTTAAAGCTCCAGTGTAAAGTTTTCTTTGCTGAAGGAAATATAGGGCAACGTTCCGAATTAGCTTCGTCACAAACAGTTACAACATATTCAAATCTTTTTCCTTGCTTAAAAAATTCGAATACCGATTTGGTTTTATTATTGGAGATATCATAACCGGTTTCTTTCATAATATCAACAACAACCGGGTTTAGTAGTCCCGGTTCCAGACCTGCACTCTCGGCAATAAATTTTCCACTTCCCATTTCATTTAAAAAAGCTTCAGCCATCTGACTTCTTGCACTGTTATGTACACATACAAAAAGAACTTTTACTTTTTCCATAATACCTCACCAGATTAAAAAATTAAATTAAACAAAAAACCGACAATGATAATTCCTGCTGCAACGATTCCGACAAAAGTTATAATCAAAGGTATTTTTAATACTTTTCGTAAAATTATAGTTTCAGGTAATGATAACCCGATTACGCTCATCATAAATGCAAGAGTTGTTCCTATGGAAGCACCTTTTTCAAACAATGCCTGAACTATCGGAATAATTCCGGCTGCATTAGAGTACATCGGAACTCCGAGTATTACCGCAAAAGGTACAGACCACCACACTTCTGCTCCCATTATACCAGCCATAAAATTTTCCGGAACATAACCATGAATTCCTGCTCCGACTGCAATGCCCAGTAAAATAAAAATCCAGACTTTCCCGACAATTTCTTTAACCTGCTGTAATCCTGCTTCAATTCTATCAGTAAAATTCAATTTAAATTCCATAGTATCTACCGATGTTTTCTGCAGGTTATAAACCCAATCTTCTACAAATCTTTCAAGTTTTAACTTCCCGATTATATATCCTGAAAAAAACGCTATTGTTAGTCCGGTAACTATATAAACTGTTGCAGTTTGCCATCCGAATAATCCAAACAATAATACGACCGCTACTTCATTTATCATTGGTGCAGCAACTAAAAACGAGAATGTAACTCCTAAAGGAACGCCGGCTTGTACAAATCCAATGAACAGCGGGATCGCAGAGCAGCTGCAGAAAGGTGTGACAATTCCTAAAAAGCTGGCACTTACATTTCCGGCAGCTAAGGACTTTCCGCCCAACATCTCCCTGGTTTTCTCAGGAGAGAAATATGTACGAACGATCCCTACAACAAATACAATCAATAAAAGTAATAGAAGTACTTTTGGTGCTTCATATACAAAAAAGTAAATCGCATCTGTTAAATGTGCATTAGCTTCCAAACCAGCCAAATCTATAACTATTAGCCTGGTTAGATTTTCCAGGTTTAAATAGAGAATTATCCAAACCGGCAGCAATGCAAAAGGTAGGATTATTTTATAATTTGCAAACCAATTCTCAACAGCAGCAGGCTTTTCTTTTAATTCGCTAAGCATTTATATTATCCCGGATCCAGTGTAGTAAGGTTTCCTTAGTCGGAATTTTTCCCATCGATACGATATTTCCGTTTATCTCAAGACCGGGTGTTCTCATAATTCCGCGTTTTGCAATTGCTTCAAAATCCATAACCTTTTCAATTGAAAAATCCAGTTTTAGCTCTTCAACTGCTTCGCGGCTCATTTGCTCCAGCTTAATGCAATTAGGACAACCTGATCCGTATACTTTTATCGAGTTCATTATTTACTCCCTTGTTTCGTTATTTACCGAAATATTGACTAAAAAAATTTTATGTTCCGCAGATTATATTTCTATCCAGATTTCCTATTATCTTCTTATCGTTTACAATTATTGTATCATCGTTAATCCAGAAATCCAGCGATGAGAGAATAGAGGAGATCCTCTGATCACCTGGCCTGGGGTTAATTAAATAATTGACCCATTTACCTTCTTTTTCTTCCAAAATAAAGCCGGTTTCTTTCAATATTTTTAGATGCTGCGATACAGTTGAATTTGCTAATCCAAGCAATTCCTTAATCTCGCAAACGCAAAGGGATCTAGCTTGAAGTGCTTTTAATATCCGCAGCCTGTTGATATCGGAAAGGGCTTTAAATAGTTTTGTTTTATCTTTAGTTACTATATCCATTAAAAATCATTTCGTTAATGAACGAAATATAATTCAAATTCATTAATTTGTCAACTCTAATCGTTAATTATCTGTTGTAATTGACGTTAATAATTATTTTTAATATTGTTTATATATTTTGCTTAATTTATATCCGGTTTTATTTTTCACAAATAAAAAGAAATCAGATGGAAACAGAACTGAAGCTTGCAGTTTTAATAGATGGAGATAATATTCCTTCTTCATATGTAAAAGAGATGATGGAGGAAATTGCAAAGTATGGGAATCCTACAATAAAGAGGATTTATGCTGACTGGACTAAACCTGTTCTTTCGAGGTGGAAAAATACGATTCTTGAAAATGCAATAACACCCACTCAGCAGTACAATTATACTACCGGTAAAAATGCCACTGACTCTGCTATGATTATTGATGCAATGGATATTTTATATTCAGGGAAAGTAAACGGCTTCTGCCTGGTTTCGAGTGACAGTGATTTCACAAGACTAGCGACAAGGTTAAGAGAAGCAGGAATGAAAGTGTTCGGTATAGGTGAAAGGAAAACTCCCCAGCCGTTTATTGTTGCATGTGATAAATTTATATATGTTGAAATCCTTAAGCAGCGTTCTGATGAACCGGCTAATGGCCGGGATGCAGAGGCTGCAAAGGAAAAAGCTTCCAGGAAAAGTGAAGTGGATAAAATTACTCCCGGCGTAATTAAATTAATATCCTCAACAATTTCAGATCTTGCAGATGAAGACGGGTGGGCTTTCCTTGGTGATGTCGGCAATCTTCTTCAAAAAAAACAGCCCAACTTCGATCCGAGAAATTACGGCTTTCAAAAGCTGACCCCTTTAATTAATTCTATTAATAATTTCGAAATTGCTGAAAATCAAAAAGGAAAGTTTAAGCTGATTTATGTGAGAAATAAAATGTAAATGTAGAAAGAATTTTATATCACCTCTTCGAAGTTAAAGTTATATCTGTATTGGTCTTTTTATAATAATATCAGTCCTTCGGACTTGAAGAATAATTCTTCTAATTTTATTAATGATAACAAATGAGTAAAAGGAAAATTTTCCTGGCAGCAGGGTTATGGAGCATTTTCTTATTCACATTCGCATATAAACGCAGTTTTCAATTACATCAAAAATCAGGAAGAACATCATAAGAGAAAAACATTTCACCAGGAATATATAGAGTTTTTGAAAAAGTTTAATGTTGAATACAACGAAAAATATTTGTTTGACTGGATTGAGTGATTTTATGTCACTCCTTCGGAGTTAAAACACTTTATCATTCTAATTATTATAATAATGACAGACCTTCGGGCTTAAATAGAATTGATATTATTAATCTTTTAATAAGTTTTAATTTTATAAATTTGGGATGAAGAACACCAAAGGTTGATTTAATTATAAAAAATATATATAAATAAAATTTTATAAAATAAATTTTCCCAAATAAAATTTATGAAAATCAAAGCAATTGTAACCGGGTCGACAGGTATGGTAGGCGAAGGCGTTATGCATGAGTGCCTTAATCACCCTGAAGTCGAATCTGTTTTAGTTATTAACCGGAAACAATTAATCCTAATCATCCGAAGTTAAAAGAAATTCTTCATAATAATTTTTATGATTTTTCCGGTATTGAAGATCAATTAAAAGGATACAACGCATGCTTCTTTTGTCTGGGGACAACTTCAGTGGGTAAGAAAGAAGATGAGTATACAAAAATTACATTTGATATTACAAAAGCTTTGGCGGATATTCTTGTCAGAGTTAACCCTGAATTGACATTCTGTTATATCTCTGGTGCAGGAACAGACAGCAGCGAAAAAGGAAAGAGCATGTGGGCAAGAGTGAAAGGGTAGAACAGAAAATTATATTTTGAATCTCGGGTTTCGTCAGGCATTTGCATTCCGTCCCGCAATTATAGAACCTACAAAAGGACTTAAAAATACTCTTTCACCTTATAAGTATTTATCGTTTTTATTGCCTATAGTAAAAACTATTTTTCCAAAGCATATCTGTTCTTTAAAAGAAATCGGGATTGCAATGATAAATTCAGTAAATAAAGGTTATGAGAAAAATGTTTTAGAAGTTGTGGATATAAAAAAACTTGCGGATAGGTAAAACCATGATAAAGTAAAAAATCTTAAAATCTTCAGGATAGAACTTTCTATAATTCTTTGGAAATTAATTAAATTCATCTTTCTTCGTCTCCAGCTCCTCCCACCTTTCATAAAGTTTCCTTACTTTCTCTTTTGCTTCGGCAAGCTGGAGATTAAGTTCGTTTGTCTGTTCTGCATATTTTAGATAGAAATCAGGAGAAGTAAATATTTTTTCTATACTTTCGACCTCGGATTCTGCATCAATAATTTTCCCTTCAATTTTCTCTAGCTCTAAAGCATCTTTATAGCTTAGCTTTTTTGCCTTAGGTTTTATCCGTGTATCATCTTTTTTCACTTTCGGTTTTAAATCCTCATGTTTTTTAGCACGTCGATTTCTTTTTTCAATATAATAATCATAATCTCCTTCACTGTAATAGATTTCATTATTTCCTTCCAATGCAAGTATACCGGTGCAGATCCTGTTTAAAAAATACCTGTCATGACTAACTACCACCACACATCCTTCAAAAGATATCAAAGCTTCTTCAAGTATTCTTAATGTAGGAAGATCAAGATCATTCGTGGGTTCATCAAGCATAAGAAAATTTCCCCCTCTTGCTAAAATTTTTGCAAGTGTAAGTCTGCTTTTTTCACCTCCTGAAAGTTTACTCACTTGTGTATTGATCCTTTCATCTGCAAAAAGAAACCTTCTTAAATATGTCCATATGCTAATTTGCTGCTTACCGAATTTAATTACTTCATTCCCTTCACCAATCGCTTTAAGAACCGTATCTTCATCATTTAGAAGCAGCCTTGCCTGGTCGACATAATTAAAATCTGTTGTTTCACCAACTTCAATTTTTCCTGTGGTAGGAACGATTTCTCCCAGAATCATTTTTAAAAGAGTTGTTTTGCCGGCACCGTTATTTCCAACCACTCCTATTTTCTTGCCGGCTTCAAAATTAAAATTAAAACCTTCAAAAAGAATCTTATCTCCAAGTTTAATTCCTGTATTTTTTAGCTCAACAACTTTTTTTCCTAACCTTTCAGATGGCGGAATAATAAGATCAACGTCAAGCTCAATTTCATCATTTAGCTGATTCGAAATCTCATAAAAATTATCGAGCCTGCTTTTAGCTTTTGTCCTTCTTGCCCTCGGACCTTTTCTGACCCAATCGAGTTCACGTTTTAGAAACTGCAGGCGTTTTCGTTCCTCAGTTTCTTTTATTGACTGCCTCTCTGTTTTATTAATAAGATAATCAGTATAATTTCCATCATGAGAAAAGAAAGTCCCGGCCGAAAGTTCAACAATCCTGTTTGCGATCCTGTCAAGGAAATAGCGATCGTGAGTAACAAAGATGCATGTCCCTTTATAACTGGCAAGAAAATCTTCCAGCCATTCAATTGAGCCGATATCAAGATGATTGGTAGGTTCATCAAGAATAAGCAAATCAGGTCTGGATATTAATGCACGGCACAGTGCGACCCTCCGTTTTTCACCGCCGGATAAGCCGGAAATGTCTCTGCCTGAATCAGGCGCATTTAAAGATTGAACAATTATATTAATTCTTTTTTCAAGATTCCAGGAATCCATCTGCAGGATAGTTTCTTCAAGATAATGTTTATTAGGAGAATCAAAAGGTGTCTTGTCATATTCGCGGATCAGTTTTACCTCATTTTCGGCACCCGCCAGGATATTTTCGTATACATTTTTAGTCTCATCGAGGGAGAATTCCTGTGAAAGAAATCCGGTAACGAGATTTTTCCTTTTAGCAACTTCTCCCGAATCGGGATTTAGTATTCCCGAAATGATTTTTAAAAAAGTTGATTTGCCTGCTCCGTTTCTTCCAACTAATCCAATTCTATCGAATTCATGTATACTTAAAGAAGCTTTATCCAGAACTATTTGTTCACCAAAATGAACTTCCAATTCCAGCGCAGTTAAGATAACCGGTGTAACATTTTCAGCCATAAATTAAATTTTATAGTAAAAATAAATGAAGTGCAAATATACATCTTCAGGCTTTAAAGTATTACTTAATTAATTTAGATAATTTTCTGACGGATTGATTGTGAGGGGGATAAAATAAATATTTGAGTTCTGGTTTAAATAGTTTATCTTAGTGAGCGTGATTTTTAAAAGTATGCCTTCACTCATTGACCTTTCTGATTGCAATTTTTAATAAATCTTAATTTTACAAACTGCTGTTTTAAATTTATCAATCAAGCGATAATGGCAAATTTTTAACACAGCAATAATATGGAAATAAATATGTCATTTGAAAATTTAAAACTGATTAAGCCGATACAAACTGCTTTAATAAACACGGGTTATACAACACCGACACCTATTCAGATGCAGGCGATTCCTTTAATCCTGCAAGGCAGGGATATACTTGGTTCAGCACAAACAGGCACAGGTAAAACGGCGGCATTCGCTATTCCTATTCTGCAGATTTTAAGTGAGGAAAGAGAACCCGGCAGACCTAAGCGAAGAAATATAAAAGCATTAATTATAGTACCAACAAGAGAACTCGCTGTTCAAGTCAGTGAAAGTATTAGTGTATACGGAAAGTTTACCGGATTAAAAAATACAGTTGTGTACGGCGGAGTTTCACAGTATAAACAAACCGATAAATTAAAAAAAGGAGTGGATATTCTTGTTGCGACTCCAGGCAGATTATTAGACCTGGTAAATCAAAATTATATCAGTCTTTCTAATATTAAGATGCTTGTACTGGACGAAGCAGACAGGATGCTGGATATGGGATTTATTCATGATGTAAAAAAAATTATTGAAAAAGTACCGGCAGCACGGCAGACTCTTTTTTTCTCGGCAACCATGCCCTCGGAAATTGCTAAGCTTTCAAAATCTATTTTATCCGATCCTGTAAAAATTGAAATTGCTCCCCGTGTGAAAACTGTCGAAACAATTAAGCAGGCAGTTTATTTCGTGGCAGGACCTAATAAGAAAAACCTGTTAAAACATATTCTGAAAAGTGATAATGTTTCATCGGCGCTGGTATTTACCAGGACAAAGCGGGGTGCGGATTCGGTTACAAAATTTTTAAATGATTCTAAAATCAATGCGGATGCAATACACGGAAATAAATCGCAGAATGCCAGGCAGAGGGCATTGAACGATTTTAAGCTGCAGCGGACAAGGGTTCTTGTTGCAACTGATATAGCTGCAAGAGGTATTGATATCGATAGATTATCTCATGTATTTAATTTTGATATTCCTGATTTCTCCGAAACTTATATTCACCGAATTGGACGAACCGGGAGAGCCGGACTCGGCGGTACTGCTCTTTCTTTCTGCGATGCTGAAGAGAAATATTATTTAAAGGAAATAAACAAACTGATCAAAACGCCGATTCCAGTTATTGATGATCATCCCTTCAAGTTAAGTGAAGAAGAAGAATATAATCTTGAAATTCCATTAAAACGATTTAAAACTTCAAAAAAACAGGGCTCTTTTCATTATCCTAAAGATTCTAAAAGAGAATCATATCGCACAAAAAAAAGATGGACAAGGAAACCAAAAAAAGTAAAAACAGATAAGGCTGAATAGATGGATGGTACAAAGAGACAGAATATTGAGACAGGGGATTTGGTCAAAATAGTATTAAAGAAAGATCAAAGGACTGGCCGGCTTACAGAAGGGTATGTTAAAGATATTCTTACCAAATTTCCACAACATCACCATGGAATAAAAGTCCGCCTTGAAACAGGCGAAGTCGGGCGCGTTAAAGAGATCTTTAAGGATTTATTATAAAAAATCTACCTTGTCGGGCAGGTTTGGTTTTTAACATAAATTAATCTTTATACCTCATCTTAAGACTCACAAAAAATTAAAGTGAATATACCCGCTGAATAGTTTTGGTTGATATTATCAGTTCTTTCCGTTAGTTTTGATTGGGTGAGAAAACTATGAAATAAATACCGGCTAAACACTATTAACCATAAAGATTTTATACTAATCAGAAAAGTTACAGTTAACTCAATTTAAAAAAAGCAGTCTTTTTCTCTAACGGAGGTAATATGACAATTACGGACTTGTTTCTCTCTTTGTGTTCTAATTTAAGTAAAGCTAACTGGTTATTTTTGCCTTCAATGGTACTGTGTTTATCACCCGCGCTTGCATTTGCACAAGCTCCCGAAGTACCTGATTGGGCTTTACCGGGCTCTCCGACACATCAGCAGGTATCACCTCCAAAAGATTTTCACAGACCTGCAAGAACAATTTTAGAACCAATTGGCATATTTGAAGGGCAGTCCGATATAGGAAGCGCAGTAGTACCCGGTAGTTCTAGTTATGATTCTGCAGCTCAAGTTTATACAATTGTCTCTGCTGGGTATAATGTATGGTATACGCGTGATGAGTTCCGGTATCTCTGGAAGAAAATGTCGGGAGATATATCCCTGGCTGCCAACATTAACTATCCTGATCCAAAAGGATACTTTGATCGTAAATCTGTACTTGTTATCCGTCAAAGCCTTGATGACGATTCAAAAGAGGCTATTGCTGCGCTGCATGGTGACGGGATGATTCACCTTGCATGGCGTCCTGCAAAAGGTGAAAGAATAAAAGATATGGAATACCGTATAGGCAGCAGAGGCGGGATTCCCGGCGGCAAATCACCGGACGATCTTGTTACGGATCATGCTAAACGTATAGGCATTGAAAAACACGGTGACTCTTTTTCGCTCTTTGTCAGTATGGATGGTGAACCAATGCATCAGTTCGGTGCACCTATCCAGCTTAAACTAGATGAACCTTTTTATGTCGGTATCGGTTTTTGTTCTCATTTACCTGCTACGCTTGATACTGCTGAACTTTCTGATGTGGTTCTTGAGAATGCAGCAGGCGAATTCAATAATACTAAATAAGAAAAATATGTTTATATATTCGCAGTAGAAATATTTTATTTTTATTCTATCATGAAGCAGATCAAAATAATTTTCCTGGTATTCATTCTATTGTTGTTTTCTTCCTGTTCGAACAATACGAAAGTAGCTTGTGTAGGGGATAGCATTACTGAGGGTTACGGATTGGCGTGGCAAAGCAAGACTGCCTACCCGGTTGTTCTGGATAGCTTATTGGGACCTGATTATTCTGTTTTGAACTTAGGCCGTAGTGCTACTACACTCAGAAAAAAAGGAGATTTTCCATATTGGAGCTGTAAAGAGTTTTATGATGTATTTGTCTATCGCCCGGATATAATCATTATTCAGCTTGGTACTAACGATACAAAATCTCAAAACTGGAATGCCGGCAGTTTTTATACAGATTACCAGTCATTGATAGATACTTTTAAAACCATTCCAACCAATCCAAAGATATTTGTATGCCTGCCTGTTCCGGTATTTAAAACCAGGTGGACAATTAACGATTCAACTTTAACCGCAGGAGTTATTCCTGCAGTTGAGAAAATAGCTGAAAAAAATAATTTACACGTAATAGATCTATACCATCAAATGCATGATCAGGGCGAAAACTTTTTTGATGGTATTCATCCGGATGAGAAAGGCGCTGAAATAATGGCAGGCATAATTGCAGATGATTTAAAAAGTAGTACAACAAATTCATTAAATATAATTTACATTAAAAATTAAAATGAAGAATAAAATTAATTATAAAGATCTGTTTGAATTGGATGATGAGATAATCTATCTCAATTGTTCAGGTATGTCGCCGCTTTTGAAATCAGTTAAGCAGGCAGGATTAAACGGGCTTGAAAAAAGAGCGAAACCATGGACGATGACAAACGAAGATTGGTTTGATAAAGCAGAGACATTAAGAAGTCTGGCTTCCCGGATTTTTCAGACATCCCAAAATAATGTTGCTATTATTCCGTCAGCCAGCTATGGGTTGGCAGCAGCAGCAAAAAACCTGCAGGTAAAAAGCGGTAAATCAATTGTTATTGTTGAAGACCAGTTTCCGTCAAACTATTACATATGGGAAAATCTGGCAAAGAAGTTTGGATTGAGTATAATAAAGGTGGAGAAAAGATCTGATAAAATATTAACTGATTCAATTTTGGAGTCAATTAATTCTGAAACCGGAATTGTTGCTGTGCCAAATTGCCATTGGGTAGATGGACTCCTAATCGACCTGGAAAGAATAAGTGAAGCTGTAAAAGGCGTTGGTGCTTTTTTGATCCTGGACTTGAGCCAATCTCTGGGAGTTTTTCCAACTAATATAGATAAAATTGATCCTGATTTTGCTGTAGCTGTCGGCTATAAATGGATGCTCGGTTCTTATGGGTTAAGTTATATGTATGCTGCACCCAGATGGCATAGTAAAGGTGAACCTTTAGAGTATAACTGGAGTACCCGTAAAGGAAGCGAAGATTTTTCTTCTCTTATAAATTACACTCCGGAATTCCGGGAAGGGGCAAGAAAATTCGATATGGGAGAATCTGCACAGTTTAATACTATGCCTATGGCTATTGCAGCCCTTGAACAAATATTGAAATGGGAAGTGCATGAAATTCAATCTTCTTTAAAAACACTTACTGATATAATTTATTCAAACATAAAAGAAGAAGTAAATTACAATTTAACTCCCAGAGCGGGGCATATTATTTCTGCACCAATAGGTGAAAAAAATGTTGAAGCTATAATACAAAAAATTTCACATAATAAAATAATAGTTAGCTTCAGAGGTTCATTCATAAGAATCTCACCTCATTTATACAATAATTCTTCCGACATAGATAAATTAATCAGTTGTCTTTCCTGAATCATTCTGAATTTGTTTAACTTACTTATTCTACCTGATATGAATTAAGAACTATATCATGTTGTCTAAAGTTTTATAAAAGAAACATTATTATTTATATTTCTATTAAATTTCCGCAGGTATTTTTAAAATGAATCCGTTTTATCAGAGGGAGTTCAATGAAAATAAAATCACAGTCTTTTTACAGCAGAATTTTAAGCATGAAATCAATTCTGATGAATTCGTTTTCAATTACTCTTATTATTTATTTAGTATTGATTCCTTTTATAGCTGCTCTTTCACAGGACGATTCGGACAATATTAGTACCGTTCCGCGGGAACATTTGTTAATGGATTTTGGATGGCGTTTTGCTTTAGGAAATGCAGTTGATGCTAAAAAAGATTTTGATAATGGAACAGGATATTTTTCTTATTTTGCTAAAGCAGGATATGGTGACGGCGCTGCTGCTGAAAATTTTGATGACAGAGGATGGCGAACGCTGGATTTACCTCATGACTGGTGTGTAGAACTTCCCTTCGATTCACTTACCGGGTACAGTCATGGCTTTAAAGCTATAGGACTTGCTTACCCGGAAAACAGTATCGGCTGGTACCGCAAAACTTTTTTAATTCCCTCTTCTGATTTAGGTAAAAGAATTTCCATAGAATTTGACGGAGTATTCAGAAATTCAATTGTATGGGTTAACGGTTTTTATCTGGGGACTGAAAACAGCGGGTATACAGGTTTTTGTTATGATATTACTAATTACCTGAACTATGGTGGTGAAAACTCAGTGGCAGTCCGTGTAAATGCAACCATGGAAGAAGGTTGGTTTTATGAGGGTGCAGGTATTTACAGACATGTATGGCTGAATAAAACTTCTCCTTTGCATATTGCGGAATACGGGACCTTCGTTACTTCAAAATTAAAAGATAATAATGCAGTTATTACAACACGTACAACAGTTGTTAACGATTCTTCTGAAAGTATGACATTCGATATAGAAGAAAAAATTCTTGATGAAAAGGGAAAAACTATTTCTTCAGGTACAAAAAAACATTTGGTACTTAATCCGGCTGATAAAAAGGAATATTTTAGTAATTATGATGTAAATAACCCAAAGCTCTGGTCGATTGAAAATCCTTATCTTCATAAACTTGAAACAGTAATCCGTTCTGAAGGAAAAATAGCCGATGTATATGAGACCACTTTCGGAATTAGAACGGTGCGGTTCGACCCTGATCAAGGATTCTTTTTGAATGGTAAAAGAGTAGAAATAAAAGGAACTAATGAGCACCAGGATATTGCGGGAGTTGGAGTAGCTTTACCTGATGCACTGCAGGACTTTCGAATTATAAAATTAAAAGAGATGGGGAGTAATGCAATACGTACAGCCCACAATCCTCCAACACCTGAATTACTCGATGCATGCGACAGACTGGGTATGCTTGTACTTGATGAAAACCGATTGATGGGTACAAATAAAGAGCATTTTGATTGTCTGGAAAACTTAATTAAGAGAGATCGAAATCATCCTTCGGTTATTCTTTGGTCATTGGGGAATGAAGAATGGGCTATCGAAGGAAATATTAAAGGAGCACGGATTACTTCAGCAATGCAGGATTTTGCCCGGCAGCTTGATTCATCTAGGGCATTTACTGCTGCATGCAGCGGAGGATGGGATAACGGGATTGGTATGGTTGCACAGGTGATGGGTTATAACTATATGGTACAGGGAGATATTGATGAACACCATTCTAAATTTCCCTGGCAGTCAGGTCTTGGTACGGAAGAAACTAATACACGATGTACACGCGGTATTTATGTAACCGATAAATCAAAAGGATTTCTTGCTCCAACAAACCGGATGCCTCAAAATGTAGGAACAGAAACCGGGTGGAAGTTTTATTCTGCCAGGAAATATCTTGCAGGTTTATTTTACTGGACAGGATTTGATTATAGAGGTGAACCTAATCCATTCGGCTGGCCCCAGGTCACTTCGCAAAGCGGGCTTATCGATTTGTGCGGCTTTCCAAAAGATACTTATTATTACCTTAAATCCTGGTGGGGTGATAAACCGGTTCTGCATATTGCAGCTCATTGGGATTGGAGAAATGAAATCGGGAAAGCAATCAAGGTTGTTGTTTACAGCAATTGTAAACAGGTTGAATTGTTCTTAAATGATGAAAGTCTGGGTAAAAAAACTATGTCTGTAAATAGTCATCTCGATTGGAATGTAGAATATCATCCAGGAGTTTTGTTTGCAGTCGGTTATAATAATGACAAAAAAATCATAACAACTAAAGTCGAAACAACCGGCAAACCATTTACTATTAAATCAACAGCAGATCGTGATGAGATTAATGCTGATGGTCAGGATGTTTCAGTAATTACAATTCAGGTAAACGATACTGATGGCCGGATGGTGCCTGATGCTGAAAATGAAATCTATTTTTCTGTTACCGGACCCGGGAGGATAATTGGAGTCGGAAATGGTAATCCATCAAGTCATGAACCCGATAGGTATCATGAAACTATAAAGAGAGTTAAGATTAAAGATCTTAAAGAATTGCCTGTAGAAAATTTGTCTAACAGACCTGAAGCGGCTCAAGGGTTTGATGATTCTGCCTGGAGACCGGCTTTCAGTAATCAGGATGAAGACTGGCAGCTTTACAGGGACTCGTTAATCGTTGTCAGGGGAACATTTACACTGCCGGAAATTACAAAAGATGGGGAAGTAAATCTTTTTACAAAAAGTATAACTGAAAACCAATCAGTTTATATAAACGGACATTTGATCGCTGCCGGTATAAAACGAGATTCTCCGAATCAATCATTTACATTGAATCATGATATGATTTCTCAGGGTAGAAATGATTATGCAATAACAGGCAAAAGGTTTAGAAAAAAGAATCAGTGGGATGTTCCTAATACGGATCCAGGTCAGGTTCAGGTTATTTATCAATCAAAACAATGGAAGCGGAAAGTGTTTAACGGATTAGCTCAGGTAATAATTCAATCATTCAAAGAACCGGGGGAAATATTATTAACTGCCAAGTCTGACGGAATAAAATCTTCGGCTATTAAGATTCAAACAGAAGAAGTTAAATTAAAACCGGAAGCTAACTAACTAAGAGCGAACAAATATTTTATTCAGACTGAAGGCTTTTTTCATATTGACCTTTGAACGTTTTAACAGCCTGGTATATTGATTCTGCAATTTTTTGCTCTCCTTTTGTGCTGCTTAAAAATTTGGCATCATGCCGGTTGGATATGAATCCGGTTTCAATCAAAACGCTCGGCATTGCCGCGCCTACAAGAACATAAAAGCCGGCCTGCTTTACTCCCCGTGATTCAATATTTAAATCTTTATTGAACTGCTTATTAAGAATATCGGCAAACTTTTCAGAATATTTCATATATGACGATTGCGCCATACTAACAAGGATAAAATTTTCATCAGTTAGCTTCTCATATCTTTGAGGATTATCTTCATATTGAATTACGCTGTTTTCTCTTTCTGCAATATCAATCGCTTCTTTTGTCCTTCCGGGTCTTAAAAGGTAGACTTCAAATCCGCTTGCGTCAGTTGGTTTACGGGGGGTAGAGTTGCAGTGAATTGAAATGAATAAGTTTCCGTTTGCTTCGTTTGCTATTTTACCGCGCTTATATAGTTCAACAAATTTATCTGTTTTTCTTGTATATACAACTTTTACTCCATTAATGTTTTTTTCTATCAGCTTTCCGAGCTTTAAAGCGATGCCGAGATTAACATCCTTTTCTTTTACTCCGTTCACACCAATTGCTCCGGCGTCTTTTCCTCCGTGCCCGGGATCGATTACTATAACATTAAAATCCCATTTCTCTTTATATTTTTCTTTATCCTCATTTTTGACAAATATTTTGTTATGCAGAGTAATCAAGACATCATTTGAACCCGCTGCGGAAATAACTTCGCTGGTAGTATATTCTTTGCTTAATTTGAATTTTAAATCAGTATCCGGTCCGGAATTATTTGCAGAAATATTTTTGATTAATCCTTCACCGGAGACTTTATTAAACTTTGAAATATCGGCATGAACATTTTTAAGCGAGATTGTAAGAATACCCTGTTTAAAAGAACTTGAATATGCAGAAATTTTTTGATGAGATTTTATCCTTACCAAAGTTCCGTTAGCTTTCTCATCAATATCAATACCGTAAATTCCAAAATCTTTTGTTGTTGGTGATATAACATTTTTCCCGTCTTTAATAACCAGTTTTCCGGGTTCCTGGTATTCCAGGTCTTTTTTTAATGCTGTTTTTAAAATATCGAGTGAATATACCAATGGGATATAAATTTTATCATCAAAAGAGTAAGTTGATGTTGGAAGCTGGTAAATATCTTTCTGCTTATAATCTTTTGAAGCGAGAACGATGAACGGATCTTTTGAAGTAACGATCATCTTCTTTTCAGGAAAAGAAAGCTCAATTTTTCCTAAGCTCTGATCATAATTGTATTTAACATCCAGAACTTCGGCAAAATGATTTACCGAAAAATAAACCATACCCTGTCGTAAATAAACAGGAATTGAATATTCGCCTTTGCCTGTAACTATTTCCAGGTGATCCTGGGCCCGGACAAAAACTGCAGCAGTAAAAAATAAAAAGAATATGTAGAAAATTTTTATTTTCATTATAAAGAATTTACAAAATAAAAAATAATTTTTAACCGATGAAAGGAATCATGAACCCGCTTTTGCTTTTATATTCGGCAAACTCCTTAATATGCTTTGATAATAATTTTTCTTCAAGATTTGCCCTCATAATAACAAAAGGAATTTGAATGATTGCTAGAGGAATGATTATATAGCTTAAGGTTGCGATCCCGGCTCCCAAATCCAATAATATTTGAGACAGGTATTGAGGATGCCGTATAAGTTTGAACGGCCCTTTGGTAACTAGCTTATGGTTTTTAAATATAACTATTTCCTGCGAGTAGCTTTCACCTAAAGTCCTGTATGACCAGATTTGAATCCATGAGAAAGTAATATAGATTAATAATCCGATTAAACGAGGAATCATATTATTTGCAGTATAATCGAAGGTGCCGATTTGAAAAACACCTAAGATCAATCCGATTAATGCTAATGTTGCTAATAACAGCGGAAATTTCTGGAGATAGGTTTTTGGCTTTTCTTTTGAAGCTCCGATAGTTGATTTTAAACCTTTCTTTGCTCCGGTAAGATTAGCTCCGAAAGTAGCGACAAGATTTAATCCGGCAATAATATTAATTGGATCCATGTATATCTAATCAACTTTCCTGTTATGTTTTACCATAATTGATTTCCACTCTTCCGAGGTAAGCTGTTCAGATTCATCGATAAGCATAATCGGTATATCGTCTTCAATCCTGTATCTCCGCCTTGTATTCTTATCGGTTGATACAAGAGTATTTCCATCCAGGACAAGATCAGCCTTGGTCTCCGGACAGCATAATATATCAAGTAATTCTTTGCTAATCATTTTATTCTCATTTTATTTACAAATTTATAATAAAATAAAATTATTATAAACATAAAAAGAATTTTTATTTAATCCGGTTTTACTTACCGATGTTAGCTTTATCATAAATTATGTAAGAAATTTTATGAATTTTAATTTAATAAATCTATAATGATAATATATGTTTAAATGAAAAAATTTACTAAGGTTCTTTACAAATCTTATATATACATTATTAACAGTATTGCATTTTTCCCGGTTTTAATTTCCGCAGCACTTTTTATTTTGTCAATTTGTATTCTCTATTTTGAAGGAACACATTTCAGCAGTGAAATAAAAAAGAATTTTCCGTTCCTGTTTGTATCAAGTTACCAGAATGCCAGGCAGATTTTAAGCACTTTAATAACGGGAATTATTTCTCTTACTGTTTTCAGCTTTTCAATGGTTATGATAGTTTTAAATCAGGCTTCATCAAACTTTTCACCTCGTGTAATACCGGGTGTTATAACCAAAAAAGCTCATCAGATTATTCTCGGGTTCTGCATCGGGACAATAATCTATTCACTCATTATAGTTCATAATGTCCAGAATACTACTCAGGCATTCCGGTTCCCGCAGATAGGAATCCTGGTTGCTGAAATTCTCGGGATTATTTGTCTTATTTTATTTGTCTATTTCATTCATTCAATCTCTCAATCTATACAGGTTGATAATATCCTGGTTAAAGTATTAAATGATACTTTAAGTGCGCTGAAAGCAGAAAAAGGAAATGATGATAAAGCAAATGGTGAAAAAGATCATATTGAAGAACCTTCTACCAAAAATTGGATTATTATAGATAGTATTGAATCCGGATACTACAGGAATTTTGAAACAACAAAGTTATTGCTGACTGCTTGCAAAGAAGATTTGATTATAGAAATATCGAACCCCAGGGGAGCATTTATCCTGAAAGGTATACCATTTCTAAAAATAAATAAGAAAATCAAAGATGAGTTAAAAGAAATGATCCTGAATACTTTCATTTTTTACCAGGAGGAATATATTAATGAAAATTTTATATACGGTTTTAAGCAGACAACTGAAGTGGCCGTAAAAGCATTAAGTCCCGGGATAAATGATCCGGGCACTGCAATCAGGGCAATAGATCATTTAACTTTAATGTATTCCGAAATGCTTACCAGAAGTATGGACGAATATTATTCGGATTCTGAAAATCATTTAAGAATTATCCAGAGAAATTATTCTCTCGATGATTTGCTTTACAACTATTTAACACCTATCAGGGAATATGGAAACAGTGATGTGAATATTGTTTTAAAATTGCTGAAATGTTTTGAAACATTAATTGAACTCGAAAAAGGAAAAGAAAGATATTTATCATTGTTTCACAGGCATATTGATATAATACTGGAAGATGCTGATAAAAATATTGTTAATAAAATTGACAGGGGAAAAATAAATAACATTCTTGAGCAACTTAACACTCATTTTAAAAAAGAAAATCATTTTCAAAAAAAGCTTAAAATCAAATCAGAAATTTATAAAAATGACCTTTTTAGATTCGACTCATAAATCTATTTTAAATTTTTAAGTTCCATATATCTGAAACAGTCTTTTGTATGATCATTCACTATTCCCACAGCCTGCATAAAAGAGTAACAGATGGTAGAACCGACGAATTTAAATCCACGTTTTTTCAGTTCCTTGCTCATTAAATCCGATTCCGGTGTTTTAGGCGGAACATCCTGAAGTCTTTTCCATTTATTAACTTTAGGCTTGCCGTTTACAAATTGCCAGATATATTTATCAAAGCTGCCGAATTCTTTTTGTATCTTTACAAATGATCTGGCATTCCCGACTGCTGCATTGATCTTCAGTCTGTTCCTGATAATACCTTCATTATTCAGAAGCTTCTCAACTTTTTTACCGGAATATTTGGCAACCTTTTCAGGAACAAAATTATCAAATGCTTTCCTGTAATTTTCTCTTTTTTTCAAGATAGTTATCCAGCTTAATCCTGCCTGAGCGCCCTCAAGAATCAGGAATTCAAAAAGAAGCCTGTCGTCATGAACAGGAGCTCCCCATTCATTATCATGATAATCTATATAAATTGGGTCCGAAGTGGACCAGCCGCATCTTGTTTTCATAGAATATTATTTAGTAATATTGACTAATAAGAAATTAAATAATAGATTTTGCTTCCACAATGTCGGAAGTTAGATTAGATATTCAAAATATCATTTTTCCATAGCAGGGGATAATGATATCTGCACAAAAAATTAGGTTCAACTTTAAAATAAAAATAAGAATGTTGTTTTATGAAAGGCAAATTATTTTTTGTTAAATATTTACTTATCTTATTCTCAATTACTATAAATGCACAGATTTTAAATGGTAGTTTTGAAACATGGTCAAATAACTTTAATCCTGATAACTGGATTACTAACAATGCATTTGTCTACAATAGTATTACAAAATCTACCGATAAATATACAGGAGAATATGCACTAAAGGGAGAAGTTGTTAATTACGACAGCAGCTCTGTTCCTCCGATACTATTCGGTGGAACTAATGGGCAGGGCTTTACGGTCAGTAAAAGATATGCATCATTTGACGGATATTATAAGTTTGTCCCGGTTCCAGGTGATGTATTAAGCGTTGTTTGTATTATGTATAAAGATAATTCGCCTATTGCATCATTTAACATCGAGCTGGAACCTTCTTCAGATTATACAAATTTCAATCTGCCCATTAATTATTCAAATTCTGAAATCCCGGATCGATTCTTTATCGAAATAGTTATAAATGATACAACCGGAGCTTTGCCTGCACATATAGGATCATACTATTTGTTAGATGATGTCGAATTATCAGGTGAATCCGTTGTCAGCGTGGCAGGAGCAAAATTAAATACTCCGGAAACATTTTACGTTTATCAGAATTACCCGAATCCTTTTAATCCGTCGACTACAATTCGATATTCAATACCGGGATCTGAAAATGTTATTATAAATATCTTTGATATTAAAGGTAATCTGATATCAACATTGCTCAATGCCAGGAAAAATGCCGGAACTCATGAAATCTCCTGGGATGGTAAAAATAATTCAGGAATGCCGGCTGTGAGCGGTGTTTACCTGTACAAAGTTCAGGCGGGCAGCTCAAGTAAAGTATCAAAAATGATTTTGCTCAAATGATTTAATATTTTTATAAAAACCTATTTAAATATTGAATTTTTCTCTTTATACTTTGCTTTGTAATTATTCCCTTATTGCTTTTTATACTAATCAATAATCTATTTTCACTTTGGAATTCCTGGTTTTATTTAAACACTGATTTGTTAGAATTTTTTTAAACATTCATTAATTAACAAGAGGTTACAATGAAAAAGTTCTTGAAAATTCTGGGGATTGCTGTTGCTGTTATTGTTGTCTTTGTTATTGCAGGATTAATTTATTTTAATTCAAAATATCCTGATGTAAATCCTCCTTCGAATGTAAAAATAATTTCAACTCCGGAAAAAATAATCAGGGGTGAATATCTGGCAAATCATGTTGCGGTTTGTATTGACTGTCATTCGACACGGGATTGGACTAAATTTTCCGGACCTTTGGTTTCGGGAACTGAAGGAAAAGGAGGTTTTAATTTCGGTCCTCCTGAAGGGATGCCCGGGAATATTTATGCAAAAAATATAACTCCTGCAAATATTGGAGGCTGGACCGATGGTGAACTCATCAGAGCTATAACCCAGGGAGTCACTAAAGATAATCATGCTTTGTTTCCCGTAATGCCTTATTATAGTTATAACCATTTAACAAAAGAAGATCTTGAGGATATTGTTTGTTACGTAAGAAGTTTAAAACCAATTGAAAATAAAGTGCATGAAACCGAATTAAATTTCCCGGTAAATTTAATAGTTAAAACTCTGCCGTTAAAAACTTATACACCTTCTGAACCGGTTAATAAAACAGATTCAATTAAATATGGGAATTATTTACTCGGTATTGCCGGATGTGGAGGCTGTCATACACCGGCAAATGATAAAGGTGAGCTTATAGCGGGAATGGACCTCGCAGGAGGCAGGAAGTTTACTACTCCCTGGGGATTGGTTCAGTCAGCCAATATTACCCCCGATCCTGAAACCGGAATAGGAAATTGGACAAAGGATGAGTTTATTGGTAGATTTAAAAAGTATTCTTCTGAACAAGCCAGGGATATCAGCGTTGATCCGAATTCTTTTAATTCTGTTATGCCTTGGACAATGTACGCAGGAATGACTGAAGAAGACCTTGGTGCTTTTTATGAATATTTGAAGACCGTCAAACCCATAAAGCATCTCGTTGTTAAGTATACTCCGCTGACTGCTGAAAAAAAAAAGGATTATAAATAATGTCGTTACTTGAAGATTTTCTAATTAAACCTTCTGCTGAAATCAGACTTTCTGATTTTCAAACAGACTACACGGGAGAATTGAAAACAAAAAAAGAAGCAAAAAAATTACTCAGGAAGAATATTAAGAAAATGCAGAAGCTTCAGGCTAAATTATATGCTGAGAATAAGTATTCAGTCCTGTTAATTTTCCAGGCTATGGATGCTGCAGGAAAAGACGGTACAATTAAACATGTTATGAGCGGGTTAAATCCGCAGGGGACACAGGTATTTAGTTTTAAGCAGCCGTCAGCCGAAGAACTTGATCACGGATTTTTATGGAGAATAAATAAATCATTGCCGGAAAGAGGACGGATCGGCATTTTCAACCGCTCTCATTATGAAGATGTGCTGGTTGTTAGAGTGCATAACCTAATTAAGAATCAGAAAATACCTGAAGAACTTATTAATAATGATATATGGAAAACACGCTTCAGGGAAATAAATAATTTTGAAAAGTACCTTTATGAAAACGGAACGATCATTCTAAAATTTTTTCTTCACGTTTCCAGGGAAGAACAAAAGAATAGATTTCTAAAAAGAATCGAACAAAAATCTAAAAACTGGAAATTTTCAGCGGGTGATATTGAAGAAAGAAAATTTTGGGACGGTTATATGAAATGTTATGAGGAAGCAATTTCATCAACAAGCAAGGAGCACGCCCCCTGGTTTATTATTCCTGCAGATAAAAAATGGTATATGCGTTTCGCAGTTTCATCTATTATTATAGAGTCACTGAAAAAATTAAATCCGGCATTCCCGGATTTATCCGAAGAGCAGGTGGAAAAATTAGATGAATATAAAAGTAGATTGGAAAATGAAAATATCTAATCTTTTAACTCTTGACCCCATTATCAATCAGTAATTAATAAAATACCCGCTTCGCAACTTAAAACGAAGCGGGCAGTTATTCAACGTTATCCTTCTGTTTAATAACCTGCAGTTATTCGGAATGTATCCCAACTTTTGCTAGGTTTTCCCTATAATCATGTGACGTAAGAGCTTTTTGATTCCGGATGCACAACATTTAGTTACATAGAAAAAATCTTTATATTTGTGATTCAATTTCTATTAAAATGGTATAAAATTGGAAAAAGAAAAAATTCTGGTTACCGCTGCACTTCCTTATGCAAACGGTGCAATTCATCTGGGACACTTAAGCGGAGCTTATTTGCCTGCTGATATCTATGTCAGGTATAAAAGATTAAAAGGAAGTGATATATTATTTATTTGCGGTTCGGATGAACATGGTGTTCCTATTACTATCAGTGCCGATAAGGAAGGTGTAAATCCAAAAGTTATTATCGACAGGTTCCATCAAACAAATAAAGATATTTTTGAAAAATTCGGGATGAATTTTGATATTTACTCCCGGACCAGTCTTACAATTCATCATGAAACTGCAAAAGAATTTTTCCTTGAATTTTATAACCGAGGAATTCTTAAAGAAAAGAAATCCAGGCAGTTTTATGATGAAAAGGTTAAAATGTTTTTGCCAGACAGATATGTCGAAGGAACATGTCCTAACTGCGGTTTTGAAGAAGCGCGCAGTGATGAATGTGAAAATTGCGGTACTTTGTACGAACCTGACGAATTAAAAAATCCTAAAAGTAAAATATCAGGTGAAACTCCTGTTCTAAAAGAAACTTCTCACTGGTATTTCCCGCTTGGCGATTATCAATCCAAGCTTGAGAATTATGTGGACACTATGAACAAAGCTTATGGGTGGAAAGATAATGTTTTAAACTATTGCCGCGGCTGGTTTAAAGAAGGCCTGAAAGACAGAGCAGTAACCCGTGATCTTGATTGGGGTATAAAGGTACCGATTGACGGAGCTGAGGGGAAGGTTATTTATGTCTGGTTTGAAGCTGTTTTAGGGTATATATCCGCCACAAAAGAGCTTTCGAAAAGGCTTAAAAATGAAAATCTATGGAAAGATTACTGGCTGGGGAAATCAACTAAATATATTGCTTTTATAGGTAAAGATAATATCGTTTTTCATGCATTGTTTTTTCCCGCTATGCTAATGGCATGGAACGACGGAGATAAAGCGAAATATATTCTGCCGCAGAATATTCCTGCAAATGAATTTTTAAATTTTGAAGGAAAGAAGTTTTCGAAAAGCCGGAACTGGGGAATCGACGGCAAGGAGTTTTTAGATACTTTTCCTGCTGATCCTTTGAGATATACTCTAGCAGCTAATCTACCTGAAACAAGAGATACCGACTTCTACTGGAAAGAATTTCAGGCAAGAAATAATAACGAGCTTGCTGATATACTGGGAAATTTCATAAACAGGACATTTACATTTGTTCATAAAAATTTTGACGGTAAAATTCCGAAAAGAAGTAAAATAAGTAATCTCGATAGCGAAGTACTAAATTCCTTAAAAGAATATCCTGCAAAGATTTCAAAATTGTTTGAAAATTATAAAATAAAAGAAGGTGTTCAGGAAACAATGAACCTTGCCAGACTGGGCAATAAATATTTTAATGATTCCGAACCTTGGAAAACTCTGAAATCGGATAAGGAAACATGCAGTACAACAATTAATATTTGTCTGAACATTATATATACCCTTGCAGAGCTATTTTACCCGGTAATTCCTTTTACTTCTGAGAAAATATTTAATATGCTTGATGCAGACAGAACTCTTTGGGATCATTGCGGCGATGAGAATTTACCATCCGGCCATAAGCTGAATAAACCTGAAATTTTATTTACCAAAATTGAAGATGACGTTATTGATCAGCAGGTTCAGAAACTTGGCAAACCTGCAAGCCAGGTTCAAAAACCTGGAGATCAATTAATTTCTATTGATGATTTCCTGAAAGTTCAGCTGAAAACGGCAACTGTTCTGAGTGCAAAAAAGGTCGAAAAAAGCGATAAATTGCTTAAATTGGTTGTCTCTCTTGGTAACAATGAAGAAAGACAGATAATAGCAGGAATTTCAAAAAGTTATAATCCGGAAGATATTCTGAATAAAAAAGTTGTTATAGTTGCAAATTTACAACCGGCTAAATTAATGGGTCTTGAATCCCAGGGAATGCTCTTGGCTGTTGAAAATGAAAAAGGGAAGCTGGAAGTCCTGAATGTTGATGATTCGGTAAAAGACGGCACGAGAGTCAGATAATTTATTGCATCAACATTTATTTTACCTTGATTTTCAAACTCTCAATAACGTAAATTATTTGTTTAAGTTTTTCTATTTATTTCATTTTAAGGAGATACCTTTCGATGTATTTTAAAATGCTTGGTCTATTTTCAGTTGTTCTAGCTTTTGTTTTAAGCTCTTGCGCTCCCAAACAGTCCGATATTGTCCTTTCAGAATTCGGCAATCATAAAATTAAAATGAAAGAGTTTGAGAATGCTCTTGTCAAAAATTCCGGGGGTGTTGAAGCTGCCAAAAAAGACAGTTTAAGTCAGTTAAAAGATTTTCTCGATCTTTACACAACTTTTAAAATGAAAATCCGGGATGCCGAAGTAAGAGGTTATGATCAGGATAGTTCTTTGGTAAATGAATTAAATGATTATAAGAAAAAAATTGCTGTATCGTTTCTCTTAAATAAAGAAATTGTCGACCCGGGGATCAAAGATCTCTATAATAAAAGAAAATATGAATTAAGGGTCAGCCATATAATGATAAGACCTGATACATCAGGCGATGCTGCTGCTTTGAAGCTGGCGACTTCAATTTTAGACAGCATTAAAAACGGTGCAAGCTTCGGGGAAATGGCCAAAAAATATTCCGAAGATGTTTATTCAAAACCATTGGGCGGTGATATTTATTATATAACCGGAGGAATGGTGCCGGAATCATTTGAAGATGCCGCTTATGCTACAGAACCGGGACACGTTTACCCGCATGTGGTTAAAACTAAATTCGGATACCACATTATAAAAGTAACCGAGAGAAGAGAAAGAATACCGGAAATTAGAGCCAGTCATATTCTTATTCCTTACAAAGGTCCTGATGGAAAAGAGGATACTGCTGCTGCCCGCGCAAAGATCGATTCTGTTTTAACTAAAATTAAAAATGGTGCTGATTTTTCGGAAATGGCAAAAGAATATTCTCAGGATCCCGGAAGCAAAGAAAAAGGCGGTGATCTTGGGTTCTTCAAAAGAAGACAAATGGTGAAAGAATTTGATGAAGCTGCTTTTGATTTGAAAGTCGGGGAAGTATCGGGTGTAGTTAAAACCCGGTTTGGATACCATTTAATTAAAGTTACTGATCAAAAGAAATACCCTTCTTTTGATGCGGATAAAGAAGAATTAAAAAAACTTTTCCAGCAGACAAGGTATCAGGATAAGTATGATTCTTTAGTTGCTAAATTGAAAACCAAATATAACTTTAAGGTTATTGGAAAAACTTTGGATTTTATTGCAAGTAAAAGCGATTCTGCATCAGTTGGTAACGATTCTGCTTTGGTAGCAAATACTAAGGGGATGACAATTTATACTTTTGACGATAATTCCAAAGATGCCGGCACATTTTTGTCCGGTCTGGAAAATAATCATGAATTTGCAGGTAAGTTAATCAATCTGAGCTTATTAAAATCTGCTATTGATAATGTAGGCGATGAAGAGCTTCTTGAAAAAGAAGCAATCGCTCTGGAAAGTAAAGACTCGGCTTTCGCAGCTCTTATAAAAGATTATAAATACGGCATTTATATCTTTAAGCTTCAGACCGATGAAGTTTGGAATAAAATAAATATAGACAGCACTTCTTTACACCAGTATTATGAAGAAACAAAAGACAATTATAAGCTTCCTGCTCAGGTCAGCTATTCTTATCTTACTTTTTTCAGTTCGGATCCCGCAGACAGTGCATATAAAAAGTTAGAAAATGGCGGTAGTTTTAATTCAATCGGTAAAATTTCGGAACTTAAACTGCAGGATGTTTCATCGTCCGAATTGGCAAAAGCTGCTTTTGAACTGGAAAATCCGGGAGATTTTTCAAAACCTGTAGAAGAAAAAGGTAAATATTATATTGTTAAATTAACAGAAAAGCAGCCTGAACGCTTAAAAACTTTTAGTGAAGCTAAAGCTCAAGTATCTTCTGATCTGCAGGATAAAGAAGCTAATAAACTTGAAAATAATTATGTACAACAGTTAAAGGACTTATATAAACCGGTTTATCATTATGATGAACTTACAGAAGTATTTAAAAACAAGTAGCATATATATTTTAATCATTTTCTTTTTGTTTAGTTTTGAAGCGTGTAAAAAAGAAGTTCCTGGTAAAAAATATATTGCAAAAGTCAATGATTCCTATTTAACCGAGGATGAATTGGATTCGATTTATAATGTAAATTCCGGTATTCAATATAAAGATGAAATAATAAGAAATTGGATTAACCGGGAATTATTATTCCAGGAAGCCAGAAAGCAGGGCATTTTAAATAGCAGGAACTTCAATAGAATCCTTGATGATTCAAAAAAGGAATTGGCAGCTTCCTTTCTAATTAAAAATTTTGTGGATAAAGAAAAAATATCTGTCAACTCTGCTGAATTGGAAGGATTTTACAATAATAATCCCGATGAATTTAAATTGATTTATAATTCATATTTGTTGAATATAATTGTTTTTAGTAATGAAGATGATGCATTAAAATTCCGTGCTGAAGCTCTTGGTAAAAATTGGAATGATGCTTACCGGGATATAAAAAATGACACTGCCGTATGCAGCGAAAAATCCAGCGAGCTGTTATTTGAATATAAGGTTCAGCCTATTTCAGTTTTGAGGGTAGTAAGGGAACTTTATCCTTCCGAGATTAGTATTGTGCTGCATACTGATGAAGGTAAATTTACGGTTGTTCAATTAATTCAAAAATTTGATAAAGGTGAAATACCTCCGTTTGATTTGGTAAAGGATGAAATTAAGAATTTATATCTGGTGAAGAAAAAAGAATTGACTGTTAAGAATTATATAAAAGAGCTATATTCTAAAAATGATATTGAGGTTAACAATTAGGTGACAGATGAAAATTAAAATATTTTTTCTTTTTTTTATTATTGCTTGTACTGCATATTCACAAGAGGTACTTGATAAAATAGTTGCAGTTGTCGGGAATGAGTTTATAACAAAAAGTGAACTCCAGTTTCAGACTAACATATATGCTGCGCAAAAAAAAATTTCTCCGGAAACACCCGGCCTGGAAAAACAGGTGCTTGAAAACTTAATAAATGAAAAACTTATTTATGCGCAGGCAAACCTGGATTCTATTACAGTTACTGAAGATGAAGTTAACCAGAGAATCGATTACCAGATCCAATTATTTCAGCAGCAGTTCGGTTCAAAGGAAAATATTGAAAAAGCTTACGGAATGAGTATAGAAAAAATTAAACGTGAGCTTCAGGATAACATCAGAAAACAGCTGATGATTCAAAAACTTCAGCAGAAGAACTTCGGCGATATTGACGTTTCAAGAAGAGAAGTAGAAGATTTTTTTAATAAATTCAAAGATAGTTTGGGTGTCATTCCCGAAAAGGTTGATATTGCTCATATCTTTAGAAATCCTAAAACTACCAGTGCAGCCAAAGCTAAAGCTAAAGAGTTTGCAGAATCAATTCTGGATTCTCTCAGGCATGGTGCTGATTTTGCAGAAATGGCAAAAAAATATTCCGAAGATCCCGGAAGCGCTGCTCATGGCGGTGATTTAGGATTTGTTAAAAAAGGTGTGTTTTACCCTGAATTTGAAGCAGCTGCTTTTGCACTTAAACCCGGTGAAATATCGGATGTTGTTGAATCACCTGTAGGTTTTCATATTATTCAGCTGATTGAAAAAAGAGGGGAATCAATTCATGCCAGGCATATCTTAATTAAAATAAAAAGTGATGAAGATGCTGATCTCAAAACGATCGAATTTTTATCAAATATCAGAGATAGTGTCGTTAAAGGAGATGGAACATTTAGTCAATTTGCAAAAAAATACAGTGATGATGAAAGCTCAAAAAACTTTGGCGGTGATCTGGGTACTTTCTATTTGAACCAGCTCGATAAAAATCTGCTCGATATAGTTTCTAAATTAAAGCAGGGTGAAATAAGCTTTCCTAAACGAATGGATTACGGGCAGGGTAATTACGGGTATCATATTGTTTATTTGAAAAAAAGAATCCCGCAGCATGTAGCTAATTTACAACAGGATTACCCTGAGATTAAGAAGCTTGCCGACGAATACCAGAGACAGCAGAAATATAATGAGTGGTTAAGTGAACTGAAAAAGAAAATTTATAACGATATCAGGATGTAATAAATTTATTTAATTGTTCGGTTCTATTTAAGCTTTTTGCATAAATATTAATCCAACTAAAAGGAATTGATATTGAAAGAAGAAAATCTGGTGGTTGATGAAGTTAAATTTGTTGATAATATCCGTGAAAAGGTATTATCAATAAAATCTGAAATTGCCAAAGTTATTATCGGGCAGGAAGAAATAATTGATCAGCTTCTGATTGCTTTATTATCAAAGGGGCATTGTCTTTTAGTTGGCGTTCCGGGACTTGCGAAAACACTTTTGATTAAAACTCTTGCTGAAGTAATTGACCTGAAATTCAGCCGTATACAGTTTACACCGGATCTTATGCCGAGCGATATTACCGGAACCGAAATTTTAGAAGAAGATCAAATTACAAAGAAAAGAGATTTCAGATTTATTTCAGGGCCGATTTTTGCAAATGTTATTCTTGCAGATGAAATAAACCGTACTCCGCCTAAAACACAGGCTGCATTGCTTGAAGCCATGCAGGAGCACAGGGTGACCAATGCGGGAGTTACGTATACGCTCCAGGAGCCTTTCTTCGTTCTTGCCACTCAGAATCCGATCGAACAGGAAGGAACCTATCCGTTGCCTGAAGCGCAGCTCGACAGGTTTATGTTTAATCTCTGGCTTGATTACCCTAAGTTTGAAGAAGAAATTAAGATTGTACAAAGTACAACAAGCGAGTATGTGCCGGATTTATCCAAGGTTGTTACTGCAGAAGAAATAATTGCTTTTCAGAATTTTGTAAGGAAAGTTCCGGTTGCTGAAAATGTAATTGAATATGCCGTTAATGCAGCAAATAAAACCCGGCCGAATAATAGCTCGTCTTCCGATTCAATCAATCAATGGATAAGCTGGGGTGCGGGTCCCCGTGCTTCTCAATATTTAATTCTTGCTGCAAAAGCCCGTGCAGTTATGAGCGGAAAATTTACTCCTAATATTGATGATGTAAGATTTGCTATGCTTCCCGTTCTCCGTCACAGAATAATTACAAACTTTAATGCTGAAGCTGAGGGGATAAAATCAGTGGATGTTATTAATAAAATTTTGAATGATGCATAAATAACCGGCTTCATTCCTTACTTTAATGAATTTTAAATTCGCGAAATCTTATAATTCCTGAATGCGAAATAAATTTCGGCTGCGGCAGTTTTTAGTACGGTTGCTGTTGGGATTGCAAGAAGCATTCCTAATACACCAAATAACTGACTTCCGGCTATTATTAAAAGTATTATCACTACCGGATGCATATCTACACTTTTAGAAAAAACATAAGGCTGCACTAATCCGTTATCAAGTGCATAAACAATCAGCATTAATAAAAAGATATATGGGACATGGGACAAATCTCCGTATTGAATTATAGAAATTATTATAGCCGGTATTCCGCCGATAATTGGTCCAAAGTAGGGAACAAGATGACCTAACCCGGCAATTATTCCAAGCGGCAGTGCATTGGGAATCCCGATAAAATAAAATCCGATACCGCAGGTAAAACCGACAAATGTTGCATCAAATATCCAGGCCCTTACAAACCTGCCGAGCTGAACACTGACTTTTTTTAATATCCAGTAAGACATTTCAAAATATTTATTAGGAAGAATGTTTAAGATTCCCACAAATATTTTCTTACTGTCTTTTAATAAAAAGAAAGTAATGAATGGAACAATAACAAGGATTGCAATTATTGAAACTATACTTGAAAGTAAAATAGAAATCCTGTCAATGGGATTCTGGATCCAGGAATCAATAAAACTTCTTATACCTGAAGAAATTTCCCCTAAACTAAAAAAGGGAAAATATTTATAAATTTCTTTTTCAAGAATAGTAACCTGCGTTTCCAATGAACTTATATTAAGTGTCTGAACCAGTTGATTGACCTGGAAAAGAAGCTTGGGGACAAAAACAGAGAGAGTTATATAAACAAACAATCCAACAACAATAAAAATTATAATTGTTGATGTTAAACGGTTTAATCCTTCTTTTTCAAGATGTTTAACAAATGGATCAAATATAAATGCAAGAAGGATAGAAATTATCAGAACGATGAGTAAGTCTGTAAGTAAATAAAGAATATACAGTGTAATGGCTGATAAAATCAGCCAGAGTAAAATCTTTCCTGCTTTTTTCCAGTTGGATTCGGCCATAGTTTAATTATTTACTGATTCAACTCTTCTTATCCCGGGAACTTCTCTCATTAAAGCTCTTTCGATCCCTGCCCGTAAAGTCATTTGCGACATCGGGCAGATATCGCACGCTCCAGTAAACCTAACCTTTACAATACCCTCATCCGTTATTTCAACAAGCTCAATATCTCCGCTGTCAGCCTGAAGAAACGGTCTTATTGCATCAAGAGCTTTAATAACATTCTCTTTCATTTGATATCTGATTAATATTAGTCTTCGTTATCGAGCATTATTTCAATTTTCGAATTAGCAGTTAAGTTTTTTATATGCACCTGCTGTGCCAGGTTTTTGGCAATATTCATAACGATTTTTGCATGCTCTAATTCAGGTGTGTCAAATACAATTGGTATTCCTTTGTCTCCTCCAATCCTGATCTTTGGTTCAATAGGAATACCTCCAAGAAAATTTGTATTTAATTCTTTAGATAATTTCTCACCGCCGCCTGTGCCGAATATATCATATTTTTTACCCGTATCAGGAGCAATAAAATAGCTCATATTCTCAATTACACCTAAAACCGGAACATTTACCCGCGTAAACATTTTTAACGCTTTCCTTGCATCAATTAATGATACTTCCTGTGGAGTAGTAACAATTACAGCACCTGTTAAAGGAATTGTCTGCACTAAAGTTAATTGAATGTCACCGGTACCAGGAGGCATATCAAAAATCAGATAATCAAGTTCGCCCCAATCTACATCAGTCATAAATTGTTTAACAGCACCGCTTGCCATAGGTCCTCTCCATATAACAGGGGCATTATCATCAACCAGAACCCCAATTGAAATAAGCTTAATTCCATAACTTTCAAGGGGAATTATCTTCATTGTCTGATGGTTTTGATAGACTTTCGGCTTGTCTTTAATACCAAGCATTAAAGGGATGCTGGGTCCGTAAATATCAGCATCAATTAAACCGACTTTGGCTCCGTCTTTTGCAAGTGCAACTGCAATATTTACTGCAACCATACTCTTCCCGACACCGCCTTTTCCGCTTGCGACCGCAATTGTATTTTTAACATCAGGCAGAAGCGAATCTTTTTTACTATCTTTATGAGTGCTTACTTTAGTTTCAATGTTTATCTCGACATTTTTTATACCTGGGAAATCATTTTTAATCACTTTTACAAATTCTTTTTTTAAGTCATCATTTACTTCAGTTGAAGACGAGGAGAGAACAACATCTACTAATAAATTTTTCCCTTTTGTCTCTATATTTTTTATTGAATTAAGAATTAATAATTCCTTTTAAATTGAGGATTATCAACCTTTTTAAGACTGTTTAATATGTCCGATTTTGTTATATCACTCATGAAAATTCCTTGTTTTTCGATATCTAAAAATAAAAATATTAGACTTACCTGTGAAGTATAATATATTAAATTCTCTAATTCTAAAATATATTGATAATTTTCAGGAAAGTAAAAACAGCCCAGCTTACTTTGTTTTCATCTTCTTATAACGCGAAGCAGATTTTACAGTATAATTCATAAGCCATTCCTGAGAGTCGGTTCTTTTTTCACCATCAACCGGACTTACAAATTCATAATTCATGTCGGGGAGTAATTTCCTTGCTTTCACATTATCTTTAAATGAAGCCTTGATTAATGTATTCATTAACAGAGATTTAAGATCTGGATCTTTAATCGGGAATGCTATCTCAACTCTCCGGTCCAGGTTTCTCTGCATTAAATCGGCGCTGCTTAAATAAATATCTTCTTCACCGTTATTATAAAAATAGAACAGCCTGCTGTGTTCAAGATACCTTCCGACAATACTTATAACTTTTATATTTTCACTCAAATTTGCAATACCCGGAATAAGGCAGCAGATTCCTCTGATTATTAAATCTATTTTAACACCGTTATTTGATGCTTCATACAAGGCAGAAATTAAAACAGGATCTACCAATGAGTTAATCTTGAAAATCAACCTTCCTTCTCTGCCGGCTTTTACATTCTCAATTTCTCTGAGAATCAAATAGAGGAACTTTTCTCTCATATTGATCGGAGCAACAATTAACTTCTTAAAGTCAATCTGTTTAGAGTAACCGGTTAAATAATTGAAGATATCCGAAACATCTGTACAAATATCTTTGTCGATTGTAAACAACCCCAAATCAGTATACAGCTTTGCTGTAGTTACATTGTAATTCCCGGTAGACAGGTGAACGTACCTGTTTACACCGTCTGATTCTTTCCTGACAACAAGCGTCATCTTTGCATGCGTTTTTAATCCAACCAGACCATAAACAACATGAACACCGACTTTTTCTAATTCCCTTGCCCAGAAAATATTATTTTCTTCATCAAATCTTGCTTTAAGTTCAACAAGCACAGCAACCTGCTTTCCTCTTTCAGCTGCCTCAATAAGATAATTAAGTATTGGTGAAGAGGAACCAACTCTGTAAAGAGTTTGCTTTATTGCCAGAACATCCGGATCTTTTGAGGCCTGCTTTATAAATTCAACAACCGGTGTAAATGAATGATAAGGATGATGCAGAATAATATCTTTTTGTCTTATTATAGAGAAAATGTCTTCTTCACTGTCAAATTCTTTTAACATAATCGGGTAATAGGGTTTCTCTTTCAACTGGTGCAGCGGAAGATCATAAAGTGAAATTACATCACTTAAACCGATTGGTCCTTCGAAAACATGAACATCTTCTTTTTTAATCTGTAAATTTTCAATAAGAGTCTGCAGCATAAAGTCCGGCATTTTGCCGGCAACCTCGAGTCTTACTACACTGCCGAATCTTCTCTGCCTGATATTTTCCTCGATTACACTTAATAAATCGTCTGCTTCATCCTCCTGAAGCTCTATATCAGTATCCCTGGTTATTCTGAAGCGGTGCGCCTCAACTATTTCCATTCCAGGGAACAATAAATTCAGGTTATCCTTTATTAAATCTCCCAGCCAGATAAATTTGGCGCAAAACTTCCCGTTAACAGGTGTTTTCTTTTGAGGATTAACTATTTTATCGATTTGCATCAGGCGTGGAAGAATGCTTGGCACTTTTACTCTTGCAAAATGATTTTCCCCGTTAGGTTTTTGCACCAGTATCGCCAGGCTTAAACTTAAATTTGAAATATACGGAAAAGGCCTGCCGGGATCGAATGCTAATGGTGTTAGTACAGGATAGATTTCTTTTTTAAAATAATCCGTAAGAATTTCTTTCTCTTTGGCGTTTAGCCGGTCATATTCTGCTATAATGATACCATTCTTTTTTAGTGCAGGAACAATTTCGTTTTGCCATAAATTGTTAATTTTATTCAGCATCGGCTGAAGTGTCTTCTCTATTTTCTGAAGCTGTTCCAGGGGAGTTAATCCGTCGATAGTGGGCTCAAGAACGTTTGCTGCAACTTGTTCCTTTAAACCGGAAACCCTTATCATGTAAAATTCATCAAGGTTCGTATGGAAGATAGAAATGAACTTTACTTTTTCCAGAAGCGGTAATTCAGGGTTTAAGGCTTCTTCCAGCACCCTGGCATTAAATTCAATCCAGCTCAAATCCCTGTTAAAAAAATTCTTGGGATTATTATATTTTTTTAATAATTCTTTTCCTAACATCTCAAACCATGAATAATCTTCAAATATACACTATTTTATACTTATTTTCTCCATAAAAATAAAAAACATGATTGCAGTTAAGAATCATCCCTCTTGAATTTTTAACAAAATGTGATTGTTTTTTAGAAGTAGTTTCAGAAAATGGCAAATTTAAGATTAATATAGATTTATCCCCCATCCGATTTCCGGAGGGGGAGAATGGGTTACATAATCAAAAGTGTAATAGCCGGCATTTTCAAATCTTTTAAGAAGCGACAGCTTCATTTGAAAACAGCTTCTGAAATTCTCTAGGTTTTCTTTCTTTCCAGGAACCCTTATGATATGCATATCCGGCGATCAGTGGCATTGCGATAGTTGCTTCAGAGTATACCATTTGTTCAAAAGTAGTTTCAACCTTTCCCCACGAGCTTGCTTCTTTTAAAGTTGAAGATGATAAAGCTCCGTCACGCACATCCGCAACAGTAATTTGAACAGCATACTTGTGCATTGGTGCATCTTCTTCAAGGATATCAGCAGCGACTACTATATCCTGTGTAAAATTTTTAGGTACACCGCCGCCGATCATAAATATTCCTGTCTCCTTACTTTTCAGCTTTATTTGAGTAAGCTCAAGAAAATCTTTTGCAGAATCAATTGAAACATGTTTAAGCGGGTTTTGTGTCTGATGAATTATAAAACCGAAACCCGCAGAGCAGTCGGAAAAAGCGGGAACAAAAATGGGCACATTCTTTTTGTAGGCTGTATATATTACCGAATCATCTACTTTTGGGCCGTCATGGTTTTCAAGGTATTTTCCAAACTCCCACAATAATTCTCTCGATGAGTAGGGACGCGGCTCCAGGCTGTCTAATATTTTTCCACATGTTTCGTCGCATATCCTTAATTCATCTTCATCAATGTATGTATCATAAATTCTGTCTATGTGAAGTTTTCTAAGAAGATTATCGTCACTGAAAGGAGTTCCTTTATAATGTTTAAAGCCGAGTGCTTCAAAAAAATCCTGGTCGACCATTATAGCGCCTGTAGAGACAATTGCATCAACCATATTATTATTTACCAGGTCAAATACGACTTTCTTTAAACCTGCGCTGAACAAACTTCCGGCAAGAGTCAAAATTACACCGCAATCTTTATCTTCTAACATCCTGTCATAAATACCTGCAGCACGATTTAAATCTCTTGCTGAAAAAGCCATTTCCCCCATTGCATCAACCAAAGGTACAACATTATTCTTTTTTATATCAATGTGCTGAATTACTTCTTTAAGAAAATCTTTTTTACTTGCCATTTCTTCACTCCTTAAAGTAAATTTTAAATTAGGATTAAAAAGATAATAAATATTAAAGGAAAATAAATTAATATGAGAAAATAATCACGTATATTGTAATAAAGATTGTTTTATAAGACAATCGCTGAATTTAATAAATTCATCTTTTGTGGTTTTTCATGTCGAAACGGCTGAATTTTCTACTGGAAAAATTACAAAAATATTTGACCTTGTAAACCAGACAATTGAGGAGGCAATAAAGAAAATTCCTTCACATGTTTATTCCAAAGAATTAATTGAATTGATATTTGAAGAGGCTTAAAGTAAGACTTAATTTGTAGTTAAGGCTGGCATTGTAAAACGTTCAAACGGTTTTAAGAACTTGAATAAGCCGGTTTCTTGAAAAGTAAAAAAGCTGGGAAGGAAATACTTTATGTGAATATTATGTTCCAAAAAATATTGAAAGATTAAAATGAGTTTATTTTTCAGACAATTTTTATGCTAAAAGAATTTCTTCGCCAGCCTCAAGATACCCTGTTTCCAGGGAACACGGTGGGAAACACCACTCTTATTTTTAAATTCATCAACGTGTTCAATATACCATTTATAATTTCTTATAAGTGCATCTTTGTTGGAAAATTTAGGCTGAAACCCAAGTTTTTTTTCGGCCTTTTCAATTGATACAAAAGAATCTTTTGAAGCGGTTTCATAAACCCATTTATAAAGAGGGGAAAGCTTAAATGTTTCTAAAATTTTCAGCATAATTATAATAGGTTTTTCAGGAAGCGGGACAATTTTTTTACCGAAGCCCGCATAATCTAATACTGCCTGGTAATCCTCTTTCATGGTAGTATATTCTTTAGCACCAATATTAAACGTATCATTGACATTCTGTTTATCAAGAGCTGCACATAAATAAATTGCTTCACAAAGATCTTCCACATCCATGAGCTGATATCGGTTATTACCGCTTCCGATCATCGGAAAACCTTTGCCGTCTTTTGCCCAGTCAAAAAGTAAATCGAAAACCCCTAACCGTTCCGGTCCTACAAATGATTTAGGTCTTATGATAGGAACACACATTCCTTCTTCCCGGAATTCAAGGCATGCCTGTTCTGCAAAGATCTTGGCTTTACCATAAGGTCCGACGCCATCGAGCTTATCATCCTCAAATAGCGGGTGATGATCAGGAATTCCGTAAACAGCAGTTGAAGAAATATGGATAAACCTTTTTACATTATTCTCTTTTGCTGCTTCCAATAAGTTCCTTGTTCCTTCAATATCGGTTGAAAAAATGTCGGAAGAATTATAAAGAGGAAGAGCGGCCGCAGTATGTACAATAATATCAATATTTTCTGTTGCAGTTTTTACCGTCTCTTTATTACGAATATCTCCGTTTATTATACAAATCTTATCTTTTATATCGGGGTATTCAAAATCAGCAATATCAAGAGAAACAATTTCCTGGCCTTTATTGTATAAAAAACGAATTAGATTTATCCCTAAAAAGCCGGCTCCGCCTGTTACTAAAAATTTCATGTTTATATTAATTTTTGTTCGAAAACAAAAGTATATTTTTACTGCAGGTTTAAAAATAGTGAAATTTTATTAATTAGAAGAATTGATCTATTTATTATAATTTTAGCAATATGAGTATTAATGCTAAAATAAAAGATTCCAATACGCCGATAAGCTTGTCCGTATCAGTAATAATCCACCTGTTGCTAATTTTTCTTGCAGCTTATACTTTTAAGATTTCAACTGAAAGATCAACTGCCGGTAGTTCGTTAGTTCAAATTAAAACAGGAGAATTTATAAATAATTTAAAAAACCGGCAGGTTGAAGAAAAAAAAGAAACGGTAAAAAAACACCTTGAGGGTCCTATAAAAACTTTAGAAAAAAAAATGCCGGATTCAAAAAATACAAATATATTCCTCTCATCAGATACGGCAGGGCTTAACCAGGTTTATAAAGAATCAACGCTTGATGTATCAATCCGTTACCCAGTCGGCTGGACTTACATTGACCAGGATGTAAGGAATAAACTGGATGGTGTTACTTTCTGGGCAGCAAATAGTATTTATTCTCCTCCTCCGTATGTTCATATTGAAGTCAAAGATAAATATTTGTTTAACCAGGGCCGGTTTAAATATTCAATCAAAACTGATGATTATACTGCATACTATAATGATCCTGAAGAACTGTCCGGTCAGATTTCCCAGGAAGTATATATTAGAACCGGAATTGATGAAGATTTCAGCATTAAATTAATTATGGACGGAATGGAATCTTTTAAGACCTTTCAGCCTGTATTTTTCGGCATGATTAAAACTTTTAAATTTGACAATTCATTATTCTAATTTGTAGATTCCCAAAAACAAATTATCATTTATTTATAGGAGTTAAATATGAAACCGATCCGTAGCATTTTATTTTTAAGCGTTCTTATTATTTCCTTTGTTTCTGTGAAATCATATTCACAATCTTTCGAAGGCGAAATCGTAATGAAGATTTCGGACAAGGGTCAGGATAAACCGCAAACAATAGATTATTATTGCAAGGGAAGCAAAATCCGTTTTGAAGCTCAGGGTGAAAGCGGTCAATCCGGAATTATGATTATAGACTCTAAAAATGATAATGCCATTATAGTAATGCCCGATAGAAAAATGTATATGTCCTATCCATTTCATAATGCATTGGGAGCAGCGAGCGATACTGTGAGAAGTAAAATAGAAAAGGAAGTAGAAAAAGGGAATCTTAAAATGACTGGTGAAACGAAAAGCATAAATGGATTCGAATGCGAGAAATGGATCTTCAAAGATGATGAAGGAAAGAACGGAGAAGCATGGATGACAAAAGGTATAAAAAATTTCTTTCTTTTCAGCAATCCTATGAAACGTCGAAGCAATGAACCTGAATGGGAGAGAAAATTAATTGATGAAGGTTATTTCCCAATGAAGGTTGTTAGTAAAAATGCAGATGGTGAGGTAGAAAGTACAATGGAAGTTACATCTATTGAACCAAGAGTTCTTGATGAATCTTTATTTACTCCGCCGGCTGACTACCAAAAAATGGAAATGCCTATGATGCCTCATGGGAATTAGAGAGATTTTAAGAGGTTTCAGGATTTTTATGTATTACCGGATTTATATAATTGTTAATTCTTGACTTTTTTGCCCCATCCAGCTAAATTAGTATTCTTTATTTGAAAAGATTTGGCTTTTTTGGAGGAAACAGGTGAAACAGGAAAAATTAACAAAGTTTATTAGTACGGAAGATGCCGGTAAAAAGTGGTTTATCATTGATGCTAAAGACCAGGTATTAGGAAGACTCGCATCAAAAATTGCATTCATAATTCGCGGAAAAAATAAACCGATATTTACTCCTAATGCGGATACCGGTGATTTCGTAATTGTAATTAATGCAGAACAGGTTAAGTTAACCGGGAAAAGAGAATTACTTAAAACCTATGCCCATCATTCTATGTATCCCGGGGGTTTAAAGGTAAAGACGTTTGCAGAATTGAAGGCAAAAAAACCTGAATTTATAATTGAGAATGCCGTTAAAGGAATGCTTCCTAAAAACCGGTTGGGAAATAAATTAATTAAAAAGTTAAAAGTTTATAAAGGCAGTGAACATCCTCACCAGGCTCAACAACCTGAAAATTTAAGTTTATAACGGAGAAGTAATGTCAGATCAAATTTATATAGGCAGAAGGAAAACATCAGTTGCACGAGTTATCTTGAGAAACGGAAACGGTAAAATTACTGTTAATGGTAAAGAATTTGAAAGTGCATTTCCCCAGCTTCTCAGCAGAGAGGATATATTAAATCCTTTTAAAGTAACGCAGACTAAAGGAAATTACGATGTAATAATTAATGTTCAGGGGGGAGGAACTACCGGGCAGGCTCAGGCAATCAGATTAGGCATTGCTCGTGCTTTAGTGGAGATTAATCCGGAGAATAGACCTGCTCTTAAAAAAGAAGGATTTTTAACAAGGGATCCCCGGATGGTTGAACGTAAAAAATACGGCCGCCCTAAAGCCAGAAAAAGATTTCAGTTCTCTAAGAGATAGAAGGAGTTTAAGTTCGAGTATCCCGTCATTCTTGAACCTGAACTTTAACTTAAATTATTTAACAATTCATATTTCCTGATTTGCTTCCTGTGTCCCGCTGATAAGGGATGAAAAGCAAAGTAGAAGGGAATAGAAGATTAAACAGGAGTAAAAATGGAAAAGATAGATCTAGTCCAGCTAATTGAAGCTGGCGCTCACTTCGGTCACTTAACTCGCCGTTGGAATCCTAAAATGAAACCATATATCTTTATGGAAAAAAACGGGATTCATATAATTGATCTTAAAAAAACACAGGAACATCTTTCGGACGTTTACGATAATTTATCGCGCCTGGTTGCTGAAGGAAGAAAAGTGCTGTTTGTCGGAACTAAAAAACAAGCTAAAAATATTATTGAAACCGAAGCCAAACGCTGTGATTCAAACTGGGTAAGTGAAAGATGGCTCGGCGGAATGCTTACCAACTTTTCTACAATAAGAAAAAGTGTAAAGAGACTGAATAATATTGAAAAGCAGGAAACCGATGGAACATTTGATAAAATAACAAAAAAAGAAAGACTCTTTTTGTCACGTGAAAAGGATAAATTGAAAAAAATTCTTGAAGGTGTTGAATCTATGTCTCGTTTGCCCGGTGCAATGTTCGTCGTGGATATTAAAAAAGAATCTATTGCTCTAAAAGAAGCAAAAAGACTTGATATTCCGGTGTTTGCTGTTGTTGATACTAACTGTGATCCTGATCTGGTTAATTACATTATTCCGGCTAATGATGATGCCGTCAAAACTATTGAACTAATTGTAAGACACATGGCTGATGCTGTTATTGAAGGAAATCAAAAAGCACAGGAACAAAAGGCTGAAGAAGCTGCTGAAAAAGAAAGATTGAAAAAAGAAAGAGAAGAAGAAAAATTAAAAATTAAAGAAAAAGAAAAAGCTGATGCAGAAGCAAAAAACAAAGATGCTGCTGCCGAACCAGAAGAAAATAAAAATAAAAAGAGGGTTTAATTATGGCTGTTACTGCTGCACAAGTAAATGAACTGAGGCAAAAAACCGGTGCAGGGATGATGGACTGCAAAAAAGCTTTAACCGAAGCAAATGGTGATATTCAGAAAGCCATTGAAATATTAAGGAAAAAAGGTGCCTCTGTAGCATCTAAAAGGGCAGAGAAAACTGCCGGCGAAGGGATGATTTTAACTAAAGTCTCCGATGATAGAAAAGAAGGAGTTATCGTTGAGGTAAATTGTGAAACTGATTTCGTTGCCAATAGTGAAGATTTTAAAAACTTTGCCGATGATGTTTTGAATACATTGGCATCCGGGAAGCCAAAGAATGTTGATGAGCTTTTAAAAAATAATTCACTGGAAAATAAGTTGAATGATGTAATGGGAAAAGTCGGTGAGAAGATGGAAATTTCCCGTTTCAAAATTGAAGAAGCTCCTGATGGATTAATTGTAGATTATATTCATCCCGGCTCAAAATTAGGTGTGCTGGTTAAATTTGATAATGAAGCAGATGCCGACAATCTTGCCGCGTTAGGAAAAGATATTGCCATGCAGGTTGCTGCAATGAATCCGATTTGTGTTTACCGTGAGGAAGTTCCTAAAGATACTATTAATAAGGAAATTGAAATTTATAAAGAGGTTGCGAAAAAAGAAGGTAAACCGGAACAAATCCTGGAAAAAATAGCTCTGGGAAAATTGAATAAATTTTACCAAGAAAATTGTTTGATTGAGCAGGCTTATATTAAAGATAATGCTAAATCAATCAGCGACCTGATTAAAGAATTTAATGCAAAGAATAATAGTGAAACAAAAATATCCTTATTTTACCGGTTTCACCTCGGTGATCACAAAAAATAATATTTTTTATTGAAAGGTCTTAATATTGTTAAGGCCTTTTTTTTTATATTTAACTAATAACTTTTAATAGAATCTGATGAATGATTTAAAGTATAAACGTGTACTGCTGAAATTAAGCGGTGAATCCTTAATGGGGAAAAAAGGATTCGGTATCGATCACACTGTCCTTGATTTCTTTTCAACAGAAGTTAAAAAAGTGCATGATATTGGAGTGCAGCTGGGAATAGTGATCGGCGGGGGTAATATTTACAGGGGTTTGAGTGCCGATGACCAGGGAATTGACCGTGTTACCGGAGATCAAATGGGCATGCTTGCAACTGTAATAAATTCGCTGGCGCTTCAGAATGCAATTGAACATAAAGGGATTTATACAAGGTTGATGAGCGCCATTAAAATGGAAGAGATGGCTGAACCTTACATCCGGAGAAGAGCTCAAAGACATCTTGAAAAAGGAAGAGTGGTAATATTTGGCGCAGGTACCGGACATCCGTATTTCAGTACCGATACAGCTGCTTCTTTAAGAGCAGTTGAAATTGGTGCCGATGTAATCATTAAAGGTACAAGGGTTGATGGTGTTTATGATTCGGATCCTGAAAGAAATCCGAATGCGTTTAAATTCAATAATATTTCTTACATGGATATACTGAAAAAGAATCTTCGTGTTATGGATTTAACTGCCATTAGTCTTTGCCAGGAAAACAGTCTTCCTATCATAGTTTTTAATATGAATGTTCCCGATAATTTAGTAAAATTGGTAAAGGGTGAAAATATAGGAACATTAATTCAGAATCTGGAAGAAATTGAAAAATAAAATCTCCAGCTTTTTTTAAAAAATAACCCGGAGAAATTATATGGAACAAATAATAAAAGACGCCAAATCCAGAATGGATAAATCACTTGAAGCTTTGAGAGCAGAACTTTCAAAAGTCAGGTCAGGTAAAGCTACTACTGCTTTACTTGATGGAATTAAAGTTGACTATTACGGCAACATGACTCCCTTGAACCAGGTTGGCAATCTTACTGTGCTTGATGCTCACACTTTGTCATTCACTCCTTGGGATAAATCTATGGTTAATCTTTCAGATAAAGCAATACTTGAAGCCAATATAGGGTTAAACCCGGTAAGTGATGGAACCAATTTAAAAATTCCGATTCCTCCGTTAAATGAAGAAAGAAGAAGAGAACTTGCGAAAATCGTAAAAAAGTTTGGTGAAGATGCTAAGATTGCAGTTAGAAATATCAGGAGGGATGCAAATGATCATCTTAAAAGGGAACAGAAAGATAAGAAGATTTCTGAAGATCAGCTGAAAGATGCTGAGGACAGGATACAGAAGCTAACCGATGAACATACACAAAACGTCGACGATATGTTGAAGCATAAAGAAAAAGAAATAATGGAAGTTTAATTTCGATATAATAAAATTTATTACTGTTAACCCGGTTTTGTGCCGGGTTTTTTATTGGTTATCGTGAATCGTAATTTTAATCCTAATCTTATTCCTGCCCAACCTGGTTAAATGTATGCATAAAAAACCGGAATTGAATCTGTTTTTCTAAACAGATTATAGTTAAATTTACATAGATTTAAACTTCATATTATAGAAAGGGAGAAGTTATGCATCCAAAAAGCATTGAATTACTAAACAAAGCTGTTGCAGATGAGTTATCAGCTGTCCATCAATATATGTACTTTCATTTTTATTGTGATGATCTCGGATATGATTTATTGGCCAATTTATTTAAAAGAACTGCCATTCAGGAAATGCTCCATATAGAGAGACTTGCAGAAAGAATTTTATTTTTAAAAGGTGAAGTAGAAATGGTTTCTGCTGAAGAAGTTGAAAAAATTCATAAAGTTGATGAAATGCTGAAAAAGGCAGCAAAAATGGAAGAGGACAGTGCAAATGAATATAATACCTGGGCAAATGAATGCGCTGCAAATGCCGATGCCATTTCAAAACAGCTTTTTGAAAGTCTTGTTTCTGAAGAAGAAGTTCATTTCGATCAATACGATACCGAACTGGAGAATCTTAAAAAATTCGGAGACAATTACCTGGCTTTGCAGTCAATAGAAAGAAGTAAGGGGAGAGATGTATCCGGCGCACCGGCAGCTAAATAAAAAATTATCAAATCAGCTGGATATTACTCCAGCTGATTTTTAAAATTCATTTAAAAATGCAGATAAATTCCTGCATTCACAAGCCGGAAACCTTAATGGCGTTCTCCATCTTTCCACATCTTATTTATAAAATGTTTTTATTATTTTTCGCTAAATTAAAAATGTTAATTTCCGCCGGAATATTAAGAAGATGAAATCAATAATTTCAAGCAGAGAAGAAATAAACTTAAACGAATCACAGACTAAAATGGTTATCAGCGGTTGGGGAGAAGAAGCTTACGAAAATTCCATAGTTGAAAAAATAACATATACCTCAAACGGATTAAAAGTAAAAGGATATTTAGCTTATCCATTAAAGAATGAAAATAAAAAATTTCCATGCATTGTCTGGAACAGGGGAGGCTTCAAGGATAAAGGTGCAATAGATAAATTTACAGCTAGAGGAATTTTCGGTCAGCTGGCAAGCTGGGGCTATGTTGTTTTTGCCTCCCAGTACAGGGGAAATGCCGGTGGTGAGGGAAAGGAATTCTTCGGCGGTGATGATGTAAATGATATCTTGAATTTAATAAGCTCAGCTGAAGAAATATCTTTTGCAGATACAGGTAAATGGGGAATTGAAGGATGGAGCCGCGGAGGGATGATGACTTTACTTGCTTTGCTAAAAAATTCGGATTTTAATTCTGTAGTTAATTGTGCGGTTCTGAGCGGAGCAATTTCTAATTTTAAAGCTTACGTGGAACTTAATTCGGAAAGAAAAAAAGATTACCAAAAAATATTATCTAAAAACGTTGATGAAGAAATTGATGAACGTACGGTAATTGATAAAGTGAAGAAACTTCCCAAAATACCTTATTTGCTGATGCATGGCGGAAAAGATAATACAGTTTCTCCGTTGCAGACTTTGGATTTATCAAAAAAATTTATTGAAACCGGTATTTTACATAGATTGATAATTTTTGAAAACGGAGATCATTTCCTGAAAAACTATAGAACCGAAGTTGATGAACAAAGAGAAAAATGGTTTAATAAATATTTGCATACCTGATTTTTACCATATCCGGAATTAAACCTTTTAGAAAATTTCAGTGTCTATTATTTTATAAATTTAGATCTTCGTTGAGGATTAAAATGAAAAGTCAGCTATTTGAATTTAGTTATGTGAATAAAAGTATTTTCTATGCCGGAATAATAATTTTCTCATTTTTATTTCTAGCGGAATTAAATGCGCAGTCGAGAAAACCGCACCCCGGAGCCGTAAGGAGAGGGACAGTAAGAGTTGAGCATCTGCCTCCTCATTATGAAACTATAGTTGTTCATAGAAAAAACTACTTTTATCAAAATGGATCCTTTTACCAGAGAGGCCCCAAGGGATATGTTATAATTGGAGCACCCATTGGTGCAAGAATCAGAACTCTCCCGTTAGGTTTTACGATAGTCAGATTCGGAGGCTTATCTTATTATTATTTAAATGGAGCATATTACAATTATATTCCTTCTGAGAATGTATACGTTGTGGTAGACAAACCCGGAAATGCTTCCGGTATACCGAGCAGTAATCTTGACCAGGTCAAACTGTATGACGGCTCCATAGTGGAAGGGATATTCCAATCGGGCACCGATAGTACAATTACTATTAAAGTAAATAATGAAATGCGTGAAATCCCGATTAACAACATTATCTCAATAATTTTTGCTCAATCAATACCAGGATCAAACTAAAATAAAATTAAAATAGTAAGTTAAAATCGAAAATGCTTAAGGAATTTCCATATTCCATTTTCCATCAAACATATTCCATTTCCAATCATTTGCCTTCCTGCAGCTGCTTTAAAGCCTGCTGCAGTTTTTGAAGTTCATTTGCAGCATCATTAAACTTCTTTTGACCAATATATTTTAAATAATTCTCAAAAGCACTATTTGCATTTTGAATTTGCTGTTTGACAGTCTTGCTCTCAACAATTTTTTCTTTAGATGCAGTAGCAGTTGTTTGTTGGGTAACTTGAGCTTTAGATTTGGCAAACAGTCCCTGCAGTGCTTGATCAAATGTAGGTGCATAACTTAAATTTTCACCGTGCATAACAGCAACCAAACGTAACTCGGGGTAAGCTGCTGTTTCAGATTGAAGATAAATTGGTTCAACATAGAACAATGTTTTATCAACAGGAATTGCAAGCACATTTCCTCTTATAACCTGCGAACCCCGTTGATCCCAAAGGCTTAATTGTCCTGATAAAAAACTATCCTGATCGATTTTAGTTTCAACCTGCTGAGGTCCCAGAACCATCTTATCTTTTGGGAATTGATATGCCAGGAATTTACCGTAATTTTTACCGTCACACATTCCTGCAATCCAGCCGATCAAAACCTGCCGGTTTTTAGGAGTGAATGGTAATATTAAAACAAATTGCGGCTGTTTTGAACCGGGTAACTGCCACATAATATAATATGGCTGAACCGGCTGAATATTACTGTAGTATTTCTCTGTAGCTCTCACCCATAGATCTTCCTGGTTATAAAAAACTGTCGGATCGGTCATATGATATTTTTCATAAACCAGCCCCTGAACAAGTAGATAATCGATTGGATACCTAATATGTGCCTGTAAATCCTCCGGCATTTCTTTTTTTGTCTTAAACATTTCCGGGAATATATTTTCCCATACTTTGATAACAGGATCTTTCTCATCAACAACATAAAAGCTGACATCGCCGTTATAAGCATTAACTACGGCTTTAACAGAATTACGGACATAATTTGCACCATTCAAATACGGGACAGTATTATTATGTAATTCAGAAGTGCTATTCCCTTCATTGAATTCTATAGTTTCATTTGATGAATACGGCTGACTATACGGGTAATAACTTGAGGTAGTGTATGCATCTATAATCCAGTAAAGATTTCCTTTTGCCAGAACAATATAAGGATCATTATCAAAATGAAGGAAAGGAGCTAAATTTTTTACCCGCTCTTCTATCTGCCGGTAAAAAAGTATTCTGCTTTGATCCGTGGTATAACTTGAAAAGAAAAACTGCGAGCCCCCGAATTTCCAGCCGTATAAAAACTTTCTCCAAATATTTGAAAGCAGGACTCCGCCATTCCCATCATACCTGTTATAGGCATTATCTTCCCCGCTGGGATAGTCAAATTCTTTTTCCTGTGAATTAACCACTACATAACTATTTGTCAATTCCCCGTAATAAATTCTTGGCTGAGTGACATCCAGGGAGGGATATTTACTAACCGGCGGAATATCTTTCACAAGCAGGTTAGGCAGACCCTGGCTGGTGAAATCATTTACCGTTGTTAATGTCAATCCATATCCGTGAGTATACTGGAACCGTTTATTCACAAATGTCTGGCTTTGCTGGGGTAAGCTGCTTGGCTGGATTTCCCTTGCAGAAATCATTACCTGCTTATACGTGCTGTCAAATTTATACCGGTCTATATCAACGTCTTTAAATTCGTAGTAAAGACGAAATTCCTGGAATTGTTTGAACACCGCATCTAATGCTCTCCAGTCCCAGAGTCTTACATTTGAAAAAATCTGCTGATTATTATTCACAGTCTGCTGTGTAAAGTTTCCGGAGTCCGCGAACTGCTTTGATTCAATTTTATTTAAATCGAAACCATACCTGGTATACTTGATATTATTAATTATATATGGTCTTTCATATGTAATTTCATTTGGTGAAACAACAATCCATTCGAAAAGCCCTGGAATAGCTGTTAATCCCAAAAACCATATTACAATAATGAAAATACCAACAGCAAAAAAGACTGTTGAATAGAATCTGCTGCCGTATATTTTGAACTTTTCCAAAACTTTTTGCAGCATGTTTCGTAATGGCGAAACCAGTAAAAATAATCCTGCTAAAAGAGTTAAAACTATAATAATATTATATGCCGGCAAAAGAATATTTACATCGGTCCAGCCCGGACCGTACACAACTCCTGTTGAAGAATACATTAGATTGTATCTGCTTAAGAATTTCCCGAATGCAAGAATGAATATAAAAACGGCGGCATTTATAAATAACGGTTTATATATTTTTGAAAGCGTTTTATCATCACCCGTTGGAGGCTGCACCAGAATGTTTTTCCCGTCAAAAAAGAAGAAGATAGTAATCACACAAGCCGCTAAACCAAGAATTGAAAGAGAAATCAAAAGTCCGTATATATTATTTAAAAAAGGCAGACTGAAAAGATAGAAACCGATATTTTTATTTAATATTGGATCACTAACATTTGCCGGAACGCTATTAATATATTTTAGAATTACTTCCCAGTTTGATAATCCCCAAGCACCGCCGGTAAAAGCGCCAGCCAGAGCAGCAAATAATTTTATATATTTTTTACCTGAAGACAAGCTAAGTATTAAAGAATAAACTACTATCCCGCCGAAAACTGCACCTGCTGCGAGGAGTATTGTTTTTGCTAGAATCACAGTCCAAAATCTATGTTCATATCCTAATGAAAAGAACCAAAGTGCATCTCCCCAGAAATCCATAAACCAGAATATATACCATGTAAGGAAACCGATTAATGCACCTAAAACAATTCTGCTCCGTTTCCCCTTTTTAAATCCGGTTATTAAAAAAAACGCAGCGATTGCAATAAGTATTAGAATTATAATTGAATACATTTTAAATTTCCTCCCGGATTTAGATACAGTAATTTATTGAATTTATGAATAAGAAGTTTCGATTTTTCAAAAAAATATTAAAATTTATATAATTTGTGGACAGTTTATATATTATTTATTTAAACACCCAAATACTATATAGTAATTATGTTGAAATCATTATACGATAAAATGTGGGGGGATGCATTTGAGAAAATTAAAAGAAATGATTTGGAAATCGATAAGTTAATTGATGATCCGAATGATTCCCGTAGGGGAATTACTTTGCAGGCAAGGCCTGAAAAGAAAATTCTGAATAATCTTAACAGGTTCCTGTCAGAAACCCGGATTATTGAACCAGGACAATATTATTATCTTCCCGGCGAAATTCATGTTACGGTTTTGTCTATAATCAATTGTCATACAGGATTTAATTTTTCAGAACTCAATCTGCCTGATTATATAGAATGTATTGAAAAAAGCATTAAAAATATTAAACCATTTTATATAGAGTTTAAAGGAATTACAGCCTCACCTTCATGCATATTAATCCAGGGTTTCCCGGAAAATGATTCGCTTGAGCTTATCAGGAACATTTTAAGAACTGAATTTGGTAATGGATCTCTTTATAATTCAATAGATATAAGATACAGAATAAAAACTGCGCACTCTACGGTTATAAGGTTTCGGGAAGAATTGAAACACAGCCTGAATTTCCTGAGCTTATTAGAGAAATACAGGGATTATAATTTCGGTAAAACTAAAATAAATCAGCTGGAACTGGTACAAACCGATTGGTATCATAAAAAAGAAAAGGTACTAATTTTAAATAAATTTGAGCTTTAATGTCTGCTTTTATTTATTAAAATTAAATCAGGAATTCGCCTTCTTTCATTAACATCCTGCCCGGTTTATCGTCAAAGAGAATTTCAATTGTAGGCGAATAAAAGAGATAGTCCCTGTGAATTTTTGAATAATTTTTCCCGCCTCCCGGAAAATCTTCATTGTTGCCGAAAGCGATATGTGCAGTATGGATTGCTTTTTCGTCTTCAAGCATATTACCGGTTATTCTGGCTCCGGGATTTATCCCGATTCCTAATTCACCGATTCTTCTGGCTTCATCATCAATTGAAGACAATTCTTTTATTCTCTCAACAAGTTTTTTATCTTCGCTCTCAAACCGTTCGATTTTTCCTTCTTTTATGTATACTTCTAAAGAGGATTTGAGTAAGCCTATATCTCCAATACTGGCGTCAAAAACAACAACTCCATCTGCTTTAGTTTCCTCGGGTGCACAAAAAATTTCGCCGCATGGTAAATTACTTATTTTACCTTTTTTTACAGTAACATCATCTATAAATACCCGGTTTTTAATTCCAAGCTTTAAATCTGTCCCGGCTTTGGTAGTTATATGCAGGTAATCTGCATTATTCAGAGAATTAATTAAAGAAGAAGCAGTTTTTTGCATACGGCTATAATCAACATTCATGGGTCCTTCTGTCAACATTGCCTCTGTGATTCCCGGCATATGAGCACATTTAATATTTTTATTTTCTTCCAGTTTAAAAAGCCATCTGATGCGAAAACTAATTTCTTCAGGAATAGCTTTAAGAATGTTTAAAACAACAGTTTTATCTTTCAATAATTTGACAAGTGTTTCCGGGATATCAGTTAACGGACGTTCATCTTCATTTATCAGAAAAGAATCAACTTTGCATCCTTTTGATAAGGCTGCATGATTAAAAGCATCTGCTATAGATTGACAGCTAATATCATTCATAATAAGGATTTTATCTTTTGAACTAATGTTTACAACCTTATTCAATGCATTAAGAGCCGATGAGAATTTATCTGCCTGTCCCATAATGTTTTCTCCCGAGAAAAAATAAAAAAAGGAAATGGAAGTTAATATTAAAATTTTGTAATCTTTTATAAATAAAATATAACATTAAAAAATTTGTTGAGTATATATTTGAATTAAAATAAAAGTTAAATTAAAATTCGATAAAATTCACAGTTAAATAAGAGAATCATTTATATGCTTTTCTCAGATGTAAGAAAAATTTATGAAATTAGCTTTAAGGATTGCATTTTTAATATTTGGCACTTAATTTGGCTATCCTAAAAAGATGAAACAGAAAATAAGTGTCATATCGTTAATTTTATTGTTTTTCGTCTCCACGATCGGATTGCCGTTATCTATTAATATATGCAATATGATGGGCACATCTCAGGCAGGTTTTTGCAAAATGAATTCTGAGTGTGAATCTGAAAGCCATCGTGTCTCTGTTAATGCAGAAATTACTAAAAAGGATTGCTGTGAAACAGATATAGTTGATAAATCAATCAGCGATAAATATATACAGGTTAATGTTCAAAAAATTATTCTTGAGCAGAATACCATTACCTTTATAAATGATGATATTTCTTTAAACAGCAATCTGCTAATAAGTTCTTCAAAGTATTTTAACGATACATCTCCTCCTGCATTATTAAATAATCATATCTACCTAAACAATTCAATTTTCTTAATCTGATTCTAAAAATCAAATCGATCTTATAGGATTTTTCTGTCTTTGAAAAATCTTATCCTGTTGTTCATTATTTCATAATAAAGAAAAAATATATCTGGTAAGGAAATTTTCCATGATGAAAATAAGAATATTATATCTATTCGTTTTATTAAGCCTAACACCGCTTGGAGTTTTTGCTCAGCAAAATACACTCGATTCATTGATAACTCAGGCAATAAATATCAGTCCCAGGCTTAAGATGCTGCAGTTTAAATATTCATCTGCTGAAAGCAATATAAATGCAACTTCAAATCTGCCGGATCCTATGCTGACTTTAGGATTGGTAAATTTGCCGACTAATTCATTCTCCTTTACTCAGGAACCTATGACGGGGAAAATCATTGGTTTAAGTCAGGCAATTCCTTTCCCCGGTAAACTGGGTTCGATTGCTGAAGTTTCTGAAAAAGGTGCTGAAATAGTGAAACAGGAGATAAATGATGCGAGAAATGAGATAGTAAAAAATGTTTCTCAAAATTATTTTGAATTAATTTTTGCCAGGAAAGCAATTGCGGTTGCAAATGAAAACTTAAAATTGCTTACGGAAATAGCCAAAGTTGTAAGAACAAATTATTCGGTTGCAAAGGCAAGCCAGCAGAATTTATTCAAGGTTGAGCTGGAAATAACAAATTTAAATGATAAAATGGATGAATTAAAAAATAAAGAGAACTCAATTACTGCTATTATAAATGCCCAATTGCTGAGATCTCAGGATGTCATGGTTTTTACCGGTAATCTTCCCGCAATAGAATATCACAATTTTTCACAGGAGCAGCTCGATTCATTAGCCGTTCAAAACAGGCCTTTCCTGACCGGAATCCAATTGGCTAAACAAAAAGCAGAACTGCAGGAAAAGCTGGCGAAATATGATTACCTGCCGAATTTCAATGTATCTGTTCAATATTCTCAAAGAGATAGAATTGCAAAAACTAATACTCCGTTAGCTGATTTTGCATCATTTATGGTTGGAATATCTCTGCCTCTGAATTACGGCGGAAAAGCTTCATCGAAAGTAGAGGAAACTGAAGCTATGAAGGATATGTACCAGGAGCAGTATAATCTTTCCCTGCAAATGCTTAACAGCAGCTTCGGAACCGCAGTCTCAAAACTTAATTCCTTGCAGGATAGAATTAAATTGGTTGAACAGGCCCAGCTGCCGCAGGCGCAACAGACATATTCAGCAGCTTTATCAAGTTACCAGGTAGGTCAGATTGATTTTATAAATGTAATTGATTCGCAAAATAAACTGTACCAGGTGGAAACAAATCTTTACAGGTTAAAAACAGATTATTTAAAGGAAGTTGCAGAATTAAAATTTTTAACAGGAACAAGTTTAGTGAAATGAATGCAATAATCTTAGTAATGGAGTTTGGAGTTATGCAATGTTGGAACAATAGAATCTTGGGATTACCAATATTCCACCATTCCAGGAGTTGTTTAATAAGTAATTAATTTATTGGAGAATAATAAAGTGAAAATACAAAATTTAATAATCGGAGTACTTGTATTAATAATTGCTGCCGTTACATACTTGTGGCTTGGAAGTTCGGGCAGCAGTAATTCTGTAAATACAATGAATAATAATTCCAAACAGACAGCACAAAAGGAAAGGAAAATTATTTACTGGCGGGCACCCATGAATCCCAGTGAAGTGTACAATCATCCCGGGAAATCAAAAATGGGAATGGACCTGGTACCGGTTTACGAGGATGAAGCTTCCGGAAATGGTATTGTAACTATTAACGGTGCTGTTCAGCAGAACATGAATGTGAAAATATCGGCCGTTGAGGATAAAGATTTAAGCTCCCGGGTTATTACTAATGGAATTCTCACAATCGATGAGCGGAAAGAATATATGGTTACTACCAGAGTAAGCGGCTGGATACAGAAGCTATATGTTAATTATACCGGACAGGTAGTTAATAAAGGTGATAAGTTAATGGATATTTATTCTCCTGAACTGGTTGCAGCAGAGCAGGAGCTTCTTACTGCTCTCTCTTATCAGTCTGCAGTTAAAAATTCCACTATTAGTGAAGCTGCCGCCAGCGGCAGCGAACTGTTAAAGAATGCAGTTGAAAAATTAAAGTTACTCGAAATTCCTCAAAGTGAAATTGAAAGAATAAAAGAGACAAAAAATGTTAAGACTTATATGACTCTTTATGCTCAAAACAGCGGAACTGTAATAGCAAAAAATGTCGTGGAAGGTCAGAAAGTTATGGCCGGAACACCTCTGCTGCATATTGCAAATCTCACAAATTTATGGTTAACCGCCGATATTTATGAATATGAGCTACCTAAAGTGAGACTAGGTTCTCCTGCCGATATCAATTTTAATTTTTTTCCTGGAAAAACATTTAAGAGCAGAGTTTCCTTTATATACCCTACTTTGGATGATAAAACAAGAACTGTAAAAATCAGGTTTGATATACCTAATTATAACAACGAACTGAAACCGTCAATGTTTGCAAATATAGTTATTAGTGGCAGAAGCCTTGGTAACTATCCTGTCGTTCCGGAACAGGCTGTAATAAGAAGCGGACAAAAAAACATTGTAATACTTGCCATGGGAAACGGCAGGTTTAAACCTGTAGAAGTAACGCTCGGTGATAATTCCGAAGGTTACTATCAGGTATTGAAAGGTTTATCCGCAGGAGATAATATTGTTACTTCAGCGCAATTCCTGATTGATTCTGAAAGTAATCTGCAGGCTGCTGTATCACAGTTCAGCAGTCAATCTCCGAATGATACGGCTGGTTCAATGAAAAATATGGATATGGAATTAAATCAAAAGTTAAAAGCCAAAAGTCAAACGAAAAAAAACGAATCAGAGATAATCAGAAAAGAACCAATCGATGTTGAATCAATAGATAAAAATAAAGATGGGAAGCTTTATGAAGATATAATGGATTGGAATGTTATTTCCGATAAACCGGGAATATGTCCGTTATGCGGAATGACCCTTAGAGAATTTACTATCAAAGAAGTAAAAGAAAATTTAGCTAAACATGGATTGAAGTATAAAGATTAACAAATGTGTAAAACATTGTATCAAGTCAAAAGTTAAAAGTCAAAAATGAGAATTTCAGAGTTGAAAAATAATGAATATAGAAATGATTCCAGGGCTAAAAAATTGGAGAAATTAAATGACAACAGGTAGTCAATCTAAAGAAGGAATAATTGCCAGAATAATTGAATGGTCGATAAATAATAAAATCTTGGTTATAATATTAACTGCTGCTCTTATATTAGGCGGTATCTGGGCTATTGAAAATACTGCAGTAGATGCAATACCCGATTTAAGTGATGTACAGGTGATAATATTTACAAAGTATCCGGGCCAGGGCCCTCAGATAGTTGAAGACCAGGTAACATACCCGCTTACAACAAAAATGCTTTCTGTTCCTTATGCAAAAGATGTAAGGGGTTATTCTTTCTTCGGGTTTTCAATGGTTTATGTAATTTTTGAAGATGGTACTGATTTATATTGGGCAAGAAGCAGGGTGCTTGAATATTTAAGTTCTATGCAAAGTTCGCTCCCGCAGGGTGTAGCACCCGAACTGGGTCCTGATGCTACGGGACTTGGCTGGGTTTATGAATACGCTCTAAAATCAAATACTAAAAGTCTGCAGGAATTAAGATCAATACAGGACTGGTTTTTAAAATATGAATTGTCGGCAATTCCGGGTGTATCTGAGGTTGCTAGTGTGGGAGGCTTTGTTAAACAGTACCAGGTTAATGTTGATCCTACGAAATTAGCTTCATATAATATTCCACTCAGTAAAGTTAAGATGGCTATTAAGCAAAGTAATAATGATGTGGGAGGCAGGTTAATGGAAATGGGGGAAACCGAATTTATGGTAAGAGGTCTGGGGTATATAAAAAATGAAGATGATTTAAAGAATATTGCTATCGGCCGGGATCAGAGTACCGGTACACCAATATATTTGAAAGATGTTGCTAATATTGATATTGGTCCTGAACTGAGAAGGGGAATAGCTGATCTTGACGGTCAGGGTGAAGTCGTAGGCGGAATTATTATCCAGAGGTATGGAGAAAACGGACTGGCTGTAATAAACAGGGTCAAAAAAAGAATGCAGGAATTAAAATCTTCACTGCCCCCTGATGTACAGATTGTTCCTGTTTATGACAGAAGTACATTAATTCATAAAGCAATTAATAATTTAAGCGATAAGCTTATTGAGGAAGGAATAATTGTTTCGTTGGTAATAATTCTTTTTCTCCTTCACTTCCGCAGTTCACTTGTTGCGATTTTTACTCTGCCGACTGCTGTGCTTGCGGCATTGCTTATTATGAAACTTCAGGGATTGAATGCAAATATAATGTCCCTTGGCGGTATTGCAATTGCGATTGGAGCTATGGTTGATGCTGCAATTATAATGGTGGAGAATTCTCATTCCCATCTTCTCCATAACCAGTTGTTGCCCGACGGGAAAAGAAAACCTCATTGGGCTGTAATTCTTGAATCATCCAAAGAGGTCGGTCCGTCAATATTTTATTCGCTTTTAGTAATCACTGTCTCTTTTATTCCTGTATTTACTCTTGAAGCCCAGGAAGGCAGATTATTCAAACCGCTTGCGTTTACTAAAACTTATTCAATGGCTGCAGGTGCAGTATTGGCAATCACAATTGTCCCGGTTTTAATGGGTTTCTTCATCCGGGGTAAGATGAAAAAAGAAGAAGATAATCCTGTAACAAAATTTTTAATGAATATCTATCACCCGATTGTTGAATTCGTAATGAAGAAAAGATGGTGGGTAATAGTCATTTCTTTACTCGTAGTTGCTGGATCCTATATTCCTTTCTCAAAACTTGGTTCTGAGTTTATGCCCCCTTTGTATGAAGGAGATTTACTTTATATGCCGACAACTTTGCCCGGGATTTCTATTACAAAAGCAAAGGAATTGCTGCAGCAGACAGATAAGATTATTAAAACCTTCCCGGAAGTTAAAACTGTGTTCGGAAAAATAGGGCGCGCTGAAACTGCAACAGATCCTGCACCATTATCAATGATCGAAACTACAATTCAGTTAAAACCGGAAGATGAGTGGCCTGAAGGAATGACAAGAGAAAAGCTTGTGGATGAATTGGATAAAGCAGTTAATATTCCCGGACTTACTAATGCGTGGACAATGCCTATAAAAACAAGAATTGATATGCTTTCAACCGGTATTAAAACTCCGGTAGGAATTAAAATTGCCGGACCTGATTTAAATGTATTGCAGGACATTGGTAAAAAAATTGAAGATGTAACCAGGACGATTCCCGGAACGCGTTCTGTCTATGCCGAAAGATCTGCAGGAGGAAATTATGTCGATTTTAATATCGATAGAAATGCCATTGCCAGGTATGGTCTCACAGTAGATGATGTTCAGAATGTATTTATGTCTGCCGTGGGCGGAATGAATATAACGCAAACGGTTGAAGGTCTTGAACGTTACCCTGTCAATCTGCGTTATCAGAGAGATTACCGCGATAATATAGAAGCTTTGAAGCGGGTTCTGGTCCCATTGCCTGGCGGCGGAAATATTCCTCTTGAACAATTAGGTAATGTAATTATACGGAAAGGCCCTCCGATGATCAAATCGGAAAATGCCCGTCCGAATTCATGGGTTTACATCGATATTGAAAATATAGATGTAGGAACTTACGTGCAGCATGCACAAAAAATAATTGCTGAAAAGGTTAAGCTTCCGGCAGGTTATTCTTTAATCTGGAGCGGACAATATGAATACATGGAAAGAGCTTCTAAAAAATTAGCTCTGGTTTTACCGTTAACTTTAATGATTGTCATACTGCTGCTTTACTTCAATACTAAATCATTTATAAAAACAGGGATCATCCTTCTTGCACTGCCATTTTCAATGGTTGGAGCTGTCTGGTATTTATATCTGGCTCATTTCCACTTAAGTGTCGCGGTATGGGTAGGTATAATAGCTCTGCTTGGAGTTAGCGCGGAAACAGGTGTGGTTATGCTGCTCTACCTTGATATCGCTTATGAAAAATGGAAAGAACAAGGAAAGCTGAAATCTTTTGCAAGCTTAAGAGAATCTATTTTTGAAGGAGCGGTAAAAAGAATCCGCCCGAAAATGATGACTGTTATGGTATTGTTCTTCGGACTTTTACCAATATTAATAGGGCATGGAATCGGCGGCGACGTAATGAAAAGAATTGCTGCCCCGATGGCAGGCGGTATATTTACAAGCCTGATTATGGAGCTGACATTATTCCCCGCAATCTTTTATATTATTAAAAGAAGAGAGATGAAAAAGACCAATATGATCTCTGATATAGAATAACCATAGTTAATTTAAAAGGTTGTAAAAGTCTGTGGAAAGCTGAATGATAATTTTATTTCAAGTAATAAAACAAAGGAGAAAAAATGAAAAGACAAATGAGTTTAAGTGTGTCCGTTTTTCTAATATGTGGTGTATTATTTACAGGGATTTCATTTGCTCAGCACAAGGATTCATCTAATAAACAAAAAGCAGAGCATATGAAAGAGATGAATATGGAACAGATGAAAATGGCTGACTCATTAAAAATAGCTGCAAAGAAAAATTCTATCGTTCGTGAAGGTATAATAGATTTAAAAGCGATAGATAAAAATAAAGATGGAAAAGTTTATCAGGATATGATGGATTACAATGTAATTTCAGATAAACCCGGTACTTGCCCGCTCTGCGGAATGACTTTAAGCGAAGTATCTCTTAATAAAGCAAAAGAAAATCTTTTGAAGAACGGTTATAAAGTAAAAAAATAAGAAAGTGCAGACCTTCACGGTTTATGTTGCAGATTACATAAGTAACATTTGAAGATTTTGCACGTTTATGATTGTTCAAAATTTAAAAAGGAAATAAAATGGAAGTAGTTATTGGACTGTTGTTTATTGGTCTGATTGGTTTCGTAGGTTATAAAAAATTCAGGAAAGCAAGTGGAGGGGAAGACTGCTGTAAATAGATTAATAGTAGCACAGATTATAACATAGTTATAAAAGAATTGTTAATCTGTGCCCGTGCTGCTTTTTTAGTCGGCATATATGTAACATGTAATGGAGATAAAATGAAAATATTACTACGTTCTGCGGCTTTTGTGTTGTTTACAATGATACCGTTGTTATTTGGACAAGGATATTACCCGGGCGGCAATTATAATCCCGATTCCCTGGAAACAGTTACTGTATCAGGAAAAGTAATGATTGATTCAGAAATATCGATACATCCGGTTTATTTTCTTGATACAAATAATAATAATCAGCCTGGTTATATGCTGAATTTCGGACCTTCCTGGTATGAACCGGACAGCAGTATAGCTGTTAGACCAAGAGATGGAGATTCAATAAAGGTTTACGGCGGATCATTTGGTAATACTATGATGGATTATAAAATGTTAATAGTATACGAAATAAACGGAGAATTCTGGAGAGAACCATTCGATCCTGTATGGAATGATCTGGATGGATTCATGAATATGGGAAGCCGTCATGATGGTGAATGTTACAGCTATGGTTTTAGCTGGGATCATGATTCTTTGAAAACAATTACGATTTCGGGAAATGTATTTATTGATTCAACACTTATTTATTCTCATTATTATCTCGATAATAATAATGACAGCATTCCTGATTATATGCTGAATTTCGGACCGCCCTGGTACGAAGCAGGTTCAGGTGCTATGCGTCCTGATAATGGTGATAAGATAACAATCACCGGAGGTGAAATCGACATGCCTCATTTCAAAATGGTTGTCGTTTATGAAGTTAACGGAATGGCCTGGAGAGATTCATCAGATTTTGGATTTAATTTCGGCGGAGGATGGATGAACAGCAGCTATGCCCAATCACAGAGATTTCATTCTCCTTTCGATGCCAGCGACTGGATGGAAGTGCATCCGGGATGGCATATGGGCGAAGGTATGCACGGCGGTATGATGGCGCCCGATTCTATATTCACTCAAATTTTTGAATTGTTTCCAGATAATCTTCCGAACATTAATAATCAAAATGCTTTTGCAGGATACCAGTTTGATATGCTTTATCCTGACGGTATACAGGGAATGGGACCAATGGGAAACTGCGGCGGAATGATGCAGTTTAACAATAATGTGGATATTCAGCTGCATTACAATGATGTTCAACTGAATGAGCATAACATTGATAAAAATACAATAAAAGTTAAATATTATGATAATACAACCAATGCCTGGATGGAAATGAGCGGTATAAATATCAATTCTGCATCAAATACAATTACTTTCTCCAGCAATACTGTGAATAACATGGTAATCCTTACCGGACAAAAAACAGCTACAGGTGTTTCGGATAATCAGACGGCTGTTAAAAGTTTTCAGTTATATCAGAATTATCCGAATCCTTTTAATCCTTCGACAAATATCAAATTTGAACTGAAAGAAGATTCTCATGTTAAGTTATCTGTTTATAATGTTATCGGGCAAAAGGCTGCAGAACTAATTAATTCCGTTTTGCCTGCAGGAATACATGATGTAACCTTTAATGCAAGTAGGCTTTCAAGCGGAATTTATTTCTATGAATTAAAAGCAGGTGCATATTCTTCAGTTAAAAAAATGGAACTGCTGAAATAGCATAAACCTTCAAGGTTTACGTCTTGGATAAGGTTTATAGAACCCTTGAAGGTTTAGGTTAGCTTTTCTTATAATAAGCTGCAACTTTAACCTTCGATGGTTTACTACTTGTTTACACTCATTATTTAACCTCGAAGCTGCTACCACATTAAAAATATGTAAAACAAATTTGGAATTTTGTAACGCAATAAATTACCGGGAAGTATAAGTTTATTGTGTAATAATTAAGTTAAATAAGATTTTAATTGAAAGGAGATTGATAAAATGAAATTAAAGATTTTAGTTCCTGTTTTAGCTGTTGTAGTATTCGGTTTTTCATTGCTTTTTGCCCAGGGGAATTCTGTCAGACAAATGCTTAATAATAAAAATAATCAAGACGAAGCTATTACCACAATTATCAACAATCCGCAGATGATGCAGAATTTTATGAATCATATGGCAGACAATCCTGCAGCTATGAACAATATGATGGGATGGATGTGGAATCATCAAAACAGCCGCTACATGATGATGAGTGGCATGTTTTCAAAAGCTAACAATGATTCAACATTTGCTCATTATATGTATAACATGATGAATAATTACCCGCAGATGTGGAGCTGGATGCAGAACATGATGAACGGAAACGGAACTATGGGACATGGAATGATGATGGGAAGAAGCCGTAATTAAAAAATATCTTCCTGAATGAAGAGGCTGAATATATTCGGCCTCTTTCCTCCCTTAAAGAAATAGTGCATATAAAATAACTTCCACTCCCAAGATGTCAGTAGCACTTAAAGAATAAACAGCAGTCCCTATATAATCTTTTACTCATATCATTTAGTTTAAATAATTTTTATTTTTCTCTTTACTCAATTGGAATAAAACATTTTCAGGAGCTTATAATGAGAGCATTTTTAATTATTCATAAACAAAAATTAATTTTTATACCATTCGCCGTTATTTATCTGGTTATTAATATTGACTCGTACCCGCGGGACAAGAGCATCTCTAATAATCATAAGATAAATGATTCAACTTTGATGCAAAGACAGCATATGATACATTCCGAAAGTCATATGGTCATGCCTTTTGATATGAACAAAGTCACTCACTATTTTATTAAAAATGATTCGGGCGGCATTTTAATGATAAAAACAAAAAATAAAAAAGATACTGCTCAGGCGGCATTGGTACAAATGCATTTAAAAAAGAATTTAAACTGTTTTCTGATGCAGATTTCAGAGATCCGAAAACTCTGCATGGAATGAACATGCCCGGATTAAAAGTTTTATCCGGATCAAAAGGTAAGTATAACGTTGAATTTAAAGAGTTGCCTGATGGAGCGCAGCTTACATTTATTTCAAAAGATTCTGCTGTAATAGATGCAATTCATGTCTGGTTTGATGCTCAGCTAAAAGATCACGGCAGGGATGCAAAAAACAGGCTGGATTAAAAAATCCAGAAATATGCATGACTGCATGTAATTGTATGACTGCATGATTTTCATTTTAATGCAGTCATGTTTTCATACTTTCCTGTGTAGTTATTTTTCTCCGACAATTCCGTAATGATAAGGCGGCAGAGAAATGATATCGCTTATAATTTTAAAACCGGCTGCTTTCATCCATGCTATACATTGTTCCGGTTTCGGTCTGATATCCATTGAAGGACCTCTGGGGGTTGCTGAAGAATAAATCCAATGAATGACTCCGATCTTTCCTCCCGGTTCCAGAATTCTGAATGCCTCTTTTAATAATTCAACCGGTTTTTCAGCATGAAGAATGTTGAACAGCATGACATAATCGCTTGAATTATCATTTAATAAAGTTCCTACTTTTACAAAATCAGTTTTATGAATAATTATATTAGATAATTTTTCTTCGGCAGTTCTCTGCGACAAACGGGAAATCGCCTTTGCATCAATATCATATGCATGAATATCTCCTTTGATGATCTTTGCTGCAGGAATTGTAAAAGTTCCATAACCCGAACCGAATTCAACAATATTATTACTCTGATTATCTAACTTAAGCCGGGTAAAAATATTCTGAACATCAAAAAAAGTTTCCCAGTATTTTTCTTCCGGCATACCGCTTTCACGTATTTTCATTTTATCTGTCCAAAAACCTGGATTGAGTGTCTGCGATTTGAATATAACCCGTTCATCAAAATCAGATGATATGATTTATCCGGTAACAGCATTCATATTAAGCAGATTTTCCAATTGTTTCTTTAGCTTTTCTTTTGCAGGGATAGATTGTTTAAATATTGATTCCTGCTTGGAAAAATCAAAAACACGAACATCATAAATTTCAGGACGAATATAAATGTCGGGCTTTATAAATTTCAGCTTTTGCTGGTTTAAAGAATTCTGCATCATTTGATATGCTGTAAATATAGATTCAAAAGTAGGAGGATATTGTTTCCCGTTATTTGTTTTATATGCAGTTATATCTACTGCAACAGTAATATCACATTCGTCTAAAAGAATATCAAAAGGAAGGGGATTAACTATACCGCCGTCGATAAGAATCCTGTTTTTAATTTTTACAGGAGTCAGCAATCCGGGTAATGAATAGCTTGCTCTGATTGCAGGCAGTAATTTCCCCTTGTCGAAAATTACTTCTTCTTTTTTCCAGTAATCTGCTGCTACTATCTTTAAAGGTATTTTTAATTCTTCAAAACTGTTAACTTCCAGTTCAACCTGCAGGAAATTATAGAACTTTTCTCCCTTGAGCAGTCCGCTCTTAAAAAATTGCGGATCAAACATAGAGAACATCTTTACCATATCAGATTTCCAAAGGAAATCGAATGGTTTATCATTTCGGGGAAAAAGCAGGCGCTTTAGTTTAGCTTTCATTTCACCGGATGAATATCCTGCTGCATAAAATGCTCCGATAATAGCACCGATGCTTGAACCAGAAATCAACGATGGTTTAATACCTAACTCTTCAAAAGTTTCAATTATTGCAATATGTGCCAGTCCTCTTGCACCGCCTCCTCCAAAAGCTATTCCTATTTTCTTCATTTTCCTTTGTCTTTATAATACAAACTATATCATAAGAAGAAACCTGGTAATTTTCAATGTCATTTCTTCTTTTTCCCTGAACTTGTATCTTTTCACTTGTTTTTTTTCTTTGTTTAAACTTTCAGCAGCTTCGCGTTTACAGCAACTATAACAGTACTTAAAGACATCAGTACAGCTCCCAGCGCAGGACTTAAAACTATCCCCGCTGAATATAACACTCCTGCTGCCAGCGGAATAGCTATTACATTGTAGCCTGTCGCCCAGATTAAATTCTGAATCATTTTCTTATAGGTTGCTCGTGCAAATTTAATTAGTGAGACAACATCTTTCGGGTTGCTTTTAACAAGTATAATATCTGCAGTTTCAACCGCCACATCTGTTCCTGCGCCGATTGCAATTCCTACATCTGCCTGAGCGAGTGCGGGTGCATCATTTACACCATCACCCGTCATTGCTACAACCAGGCCGCGTTTTTGTACTTCCTTTATTTTTTCCGACTTTTTATCCGGCATTACTTCAGCAAAATAGTCATCCAGATCTAATTCTTTAGAGACCCATTCGGCAACCTGTTTATTATCACCCGTCAGCATCATTGGTTTTATTCCCATATCCTTCAATAATTTAATGGCTTCTTTCGATTCTTCCCTTATGATATCAGCTAAAGCTATTGCACCTATTAATTCATTATCAATAAGTACAAACACAACAGTTTTACCTTGTGCTGAAAGTTCATCTATCTTTTTACTATGCTGCAATTTAATATTATTTTCTTCAAGATATCCTGGGCTGACGACTTTAATAACCATGTTATTTACTCTCCCTTCGGCACCTTTCCCCGGGATCGAATTAAAATCTTTTAAATCATATTTCCCATTTGACGATTTAACAATTCCCTGTGCAATTGGATGTTCTGATTCCGATTCAACGCCTGCAGCATATTTTAAGATCTCTTTTTCATCGTAACTACTATTCAAGGAAATTGTGTCCGTTACACCGAACTCGCCTTTTGTTAGAGTACCTGTTTTATCAAATATTACTGACTGAATATTTCTTGCCTGTTCAAAAGCAGTTCTGTTTCTTATTAATAAACCGTGTTTAGCTGAAAGTGTGGTCGATATAGCAACGACTAACGGAATTGCCAGACCCAAAGCATGAGGACAGGTAATTACCATTACAGTTACTGTTCTTGATAAAGCGAAATTAAAAGTCGCGCCCTCAAGCAAAAGCCAGGCAAACATTGTTATTGTACCTGCAGAAATAGCAGCTATTGTTAACCAGAATGCAGCCCTGTCCGCAAGGTCCTGGGTTTTTGATTTACTCTCCTGTGCTTCCTTGACCATTTTAACCACTTGCGAAAGGAAAGTCTCATCTCCGGTCTTTTCAACTTCGATTTTTATAGAGCCTTCACCGTTTATTGAGCCGCCGATTACATCATCGCCGCTTTTTTTTGAAACGGGTTTTGATTCACCAGTAACCATTGCTTCATTTATGGATGTCTTTCCTTCATAAATTTTCCCGTCCGCAGGAATTTTTTCTCCGGGCTTTATCAGCAGTTTATCTTTTTGTTTAAGTTCCGAAACCTTAACATCTGCTACAATCCCGTCATCATTAATTATATGTGCTTCATCCGGCATAAGTTTAGCAAGCTCTTCAAGAGCCATCGATGCACCCATAATCGATTTCATTTCTATCCAGTGTCCAAGAAGCATAATATCAATAAGTGTTGCGAGTTCCCAAAAGAAGACTTCACCTTTAACACCAAATACTACTGCACTGCTGTAGAAATAAGCGATAGAGATTGCAAGTGCAATTAAAGTCATCATTCCGGGCTGCTTCTTTTTTAATTCATCGACTAATCCTTTTAAAAAAGGCCGGCCGCCGTAAAAAAATACTAACGTTGATAAAGCAAACAGAAGGTAGCTTTCTCCTGTAAAAGAAATAATCTCCTTTAATCCAAGAAAATGCCGGATCATCGGAGAAAGTATCAGGATAGGAAGAGTAATAATTAAAGAAATCCAAAATCTTTTTTTGAAATCCTGAATCATATGACCATGATGTCCTGAATGATCACCATGAGCTTTTCCTTTCTTTTCATGCCGGGAGTGATCCATATTATTCATTTGATGAACTCCTTATGCTTTTTTTGTTTAGATCAAACCTAATAAAAGACAGGTACTAAAGTGTTACATTTAAATGAAAAATATTTATAGATTTCCAAATATTGATAAATGATTTAGGAATTGGTTATCGAAGTCACATTAGCTCATTCAGCCATGCAACTTTGTCGGGACAAATCTGAGCTTAATTTATAAATAAATACATTCAGGACCGGAGTCCTGATTTACAAAAAGTTTATTGCATAATTTGAGTTGAATGGCGCTTTGGTAAACGGGAGATCTTCGACTCTGAAACGTAAGATTTCACATCTCTGCAACTACAAGCCAATAAATAGTCGTGTATTCATGCTGAAAAAAGGAAAAATTGTGGAAATAATGAAAGGAATTAAAGTAAAGCTATAAAACGGCAGCCAAAGGCAGTTCCAATATTTTTCCATAGGATTAATAATATATTGTAAGTAAATTTGTTGGTTAATTAACGAATTTTAAAGTTTTATTTAAGGCAAAAGAAAATTTAAAGGAAAAATATAAAAGCTGAACTATTCCATTGATAAGTAACCCTTTTTAACGGACTATTAACGCCACAATAAAGTGCGTTCCCCTTTTTAATATTTCTTCAATTTTTAATTTAATGATAATCACTTCCCGACTACTTCGTTAGAATATTCCAATTAAGTATTCCGGAAAAAACAAAAACAAACAAAGGAAAAATGTATGAACATTTACGTAGGAAATCTTGCTTCGGAAGTTACCGAAGAGGATTTAAAAAATTTATTTTCAAGTTACGGAAATAACACTAGTGTTAAAGTTATTAAGGATATGTATACTGGCTCATCAAAAGGTTTCGGCTTTATTGAACTATCGAATCAGGCGGAAGCACAAAAAGCAATTAGCGATCTGAACGGGAAAGAATTAAGAGGGAAAAGCATTACCGTAAACGAAGCGCGTCCTAAAAACGACAGCCGTTCAGGCAGCAGGGGTAGAAGCTTTAATGGTTCGGGCAGCGGCAATAACCGTTACAGTAAATGGTGATAGAGTAATCTTTAGGCTGACTCAAGACTAAAAGACAGGAATTTCTTTTAATATTTAAAATAGTTAATACTATATTAAATGTTAGTCGAGGGGTGATGAAGCTGTATATTTTCCGATGTGCTCTAAATTTTCAACAGGCCCGGACTGACATCGCAGTCCAGTACCTGCCGGCGGTTAAACAAGCTTTTATAACTAAGGAAAGAGACACTGAGCTCAGCCTCAATATTTAATTTAATAGAATTGCAATAGGTAAGGACAAAACATATTGTATAAATTTCATATCCCTGTAATGGGACTCGCTTTTACAATCGATACTCCGCTAAAGGTCGCACATTTCGGAATAAATTCTGTTATTTCCATTGTTGATGATGACCTAATTGAAAAAATGAGGAAAATTCATTCTAAAAAAAATAATATCTCATTTATTCCCATTTCGACAAAAGAACCGGATTACAGAGCTAAACGAATCACACTTTATCTTAATCTGATTCATGAACTTGTAAATAAAAACTTTACTTCGTTTAAGGAAAAAATTCTGAACAAAGATTCTGAAGTTGAAAAATATTTTTCAATGTTTCCCGATTATTCAGAATTGAAGCTCCATTTGGAATCTTATAAAAAAGGCTTGATATGCAAAGATGAATTTAAGGCTCTGCTGGATAAGACAATGCACGCCGGCAGCATCGATGTAAACATTATGACAAAAGTGGATAAAGCGAATTTTGACAAATCGGGAAAGCTGCCAATTGAGTTTAATGACGCACATGCATCTTTACGCGGCTTTGCCCAAAGCACTCTTAATTCTTCCGTAGTTTTATCGGCTGGAATGAATCCAAAGCTCTATAGTTATTTAGAACACTTTAAGGATTTTTCACCTGATGAAAATGGTGAATTGAAGAAAAAAATAATTTTAAAAGTGAGTGACTACCGTTCTGCGCTGATCCAGGGAAAATTTTTAGCTAAAAAAGGTTTATGGGTTTCGGAATACAGGGTTGAATCCGGACTTAATTGCGGCGGACACGCCTTTGCAACTGACGGTTATTTAATCGGACCTATCCTGGAAGAATTTAAAACATATCGTAAATTTTTAATTGATACAATTCATGAGATCTATACCGGTGCTTTAAACAAAAAGAATATTTTATTTAATGGAAAACCCCGTGAACTTAAAATCACTGCACAGGGAGGAGTAGGAACATCTGAAGAAAATAATTTTTTGTTAGATTATTACCAGCTGGATTCCGTCGGCTGGGGCTCTCCATTTCTTCTTGTACCTGAGGCAACAAATGTAGATGAAAAAACATTAGGTCTTCTCTGCGGAGCTAAAGAAGATGATTTATATTTAAGCAATACATCTCCATTGGGCGTTCCATTTAACAGCCTTCGTGGAAATACAAAAGATGATGAGAAAGAAGGGAATGCTTTACATGGAAAGCCGGGCAGCTCATGCCCTAAAAAGCTTTTAATTTCAGATACAGAGTTTAGTAAAAAACCAATCTGTACTGCTTCTGTAGAGTATCAGTCTCAAAAAATAAAGCAGTTAAAGATATCTTCTGTAAGTATTGCGGAAAAGGAGAAGGCATATAATAAAGTTATTGACAAAACTTGCTTATGTGTAGGGCTGGCCTTTCCGGCTTTGGAAATAAATAATGCAGTTTCAAAAGTTGATGGAGTTGGAACCGCGGTTTGTCCCGGCCCGAATATGGCTTACTTTTCATCTATCGTTTCGTTAAGCGATATAGTAAATCATATCTACGGCAGAATTAATATTATAACAAGGAATGACCGGCCAAATATGTTTATGAAAGAGCTTAAGCTCTATCTTAATTACCTGGAAGAAAAAATTTCCTCTATCGATCTGCCGGCATCCGCAAATCAAATTAAGCATTTCAATGCTTTTGTGACTAATGTATCGGAAGGTATTGAATATTACAAGCAGCTATTCTCCGGAGTTATGGGCAAAATATTTGATATTAAAAAGAGAGCTGATTACGAAATAGGAACACTTGAAGAGAAACTTCGTTATTTAATGACTATTATGGCTGAAAAAAATTTACTGTCTGAAGTTTCTAATTGTGCGGCCAAGGTTTCATTTATGTGAATTACAAAACCTTGTATATTATTTTAGTAATAACATCAAATGTTATACAGCGAGAAATATTGTTATTCATGCTTCAGATTTTTGGAGTTCGCTTCCCAAAAATTTTAACAGGAATCGACAATCTCTAAAAATTTTTCCAAACTTAACTCTCTTCTCCGTTTCCTCTGTTTCTCCTCCGCGTTCTCTGTGGTTAAAAAAACATATCTTTCATGAGGTAATTGACTATAAGTGACAACCAATGACTAATGACAAATTACCAGTGACAATTATGGTTAGCATTCACCATCCCATCACTGATTTCTGACCTCTGATCTCTGCACTCAATACCCCTTCTACCCGCTATATTTCAAAAATATAGGAGTTCCGGTTTGTATACTGAAAAATTTTTACTAATAATATTTCATCCCTAAAGGAATTTCTAAACTGAACCCTCTTCTCTGTTTCCTCTGTGTCTCCTCTGTGTTCTCTGTGGCTTAAATACTTATTGTTAAATGATGTAGTTGCAAACGTACAATTAATGACATAAATGACTAAGAATGACTAATGACAATTTCTTCTGGTATCCTTATCCGTTATCCAGCAACGAGCATCCATTATCCCGCCGCTGCTTTCGGATTTCCGCTGATTCTTATGATTTTTGGCACATCAAAAGTATAAATTAATAATAATTAATCTGCAATTAATTTATAATTAATCTAAATAATTAGGTTGATATGGTGTAATTTTTAGATCTGAGTCCTGGTTAATTCTCCTTGTTATTATGTAACTGGTTGTGGGTAGATTCGCAAGTTTCAATCCGCTACCCTGCAGCAATAAATGTTTATTTTAATTAACAGTATTATATTAAAATAAAGGCGTCATTTTTATATGAACCCTCCACTCTGTTTATATTATACAATCATGGTTTTATTGTCAGGTTAACGACTATTCGGACTAACATGATTTATTTTAAGCATGCACATTTATTAGATCCTCCATTACTTAATCACACTGTTATTTTAATTATTAATAAATGCAGCGCGCGAAACTGAGGTCAAACCAGCTGAAGTTTTGATTAAATGTTTCCGGCAGACTGAAATAAAGAGAGCAAAATATGGTTAATTAACTTATTTAATAATTTCTAAGGAGGGTTCAATGAGACTCATTAAACTTTTTTTGACAATTCTATTAGTTTTCCTTATAACTATAGTTGCTCTGGCAATAAATAATATCCCCACCATTACTATTTCACGTCAATCACAATTGGATTCTTTAACCACTGCAGTATTTGACGGCAATCTAATTATTAATGGGCCGGATATATCAAACCTTGATAACCTTTACAGACTAACTTCGATCAAAGGGTTTTTTGAAATTCGGAATAATCCATTGCTGACTAATTTTGACGGACTTTCACATCTTGATTCAGTTGCAGGAAATTTTGTGATACATAATAATATTAACCTGGTTAATATTAATGGTTTATCTAATCTTAATTTTATCGGAGGCGATTTAAAAATCGATTCCGATTATGCATTACTCAATATTGACGGCTTGTCTAAAATAGATTTAGTCAGAGGAGGCCTAACAATTGTAAATAATCCTGCATTAGCAAATATAAATGGATTATCCAATCTTAGAAATATAATGGGCGAATTGACAATTGACTCTGACTATGTATTGCTTGACATTGGCGGGTTATCAAGGATAGACTCAATTGGCGGGGGTATATCAATTAAGGATAATCTGGCATTAAAAAATATTGATGGTCTTTCAAAGATCGACTCAGTCAGAGGGGGTTTAACAATTGTAAATAATCCTGTCTTAGCAAATATCAATGGATTATCAAATATTAAAAATATAAGGGGCGGATTAACAATTGATTCTGACTATGTGCTTCTGGATATTGGCGGATTATCAAGGATAGACTCAATTGGCGGGGGTATATCAATTAAGGATAATCTGGCATTAAAAAATATTGATGGTCTTTCAAAGATCGACTCAGTCAGAGGGGGTTTAACAATTGTAAATAATCCTGTCTTAGCAAATATCAATGGATTATCAAATATTAAAAATATAAGGGGCGGATTAACAATTGATTCTGACTATGTGCTTCTGGATATTGGCGGATTATCCAGGATAGACTCAATTGGCGGGGGTATATCAATTAAGGATAATCTGGCATTAAAAAATATTGATGGTCTCTCAAAGATCGACTCAGTCAGAGGGGGTTTAACAATTGTAAATAATCCTGTCTTAGCGAATATCAATGGGCTATCCAATCTTAGAAATATCAGAGGGGGTTTGGCAATTGATTCTAACCATATATTGTTGAATATTGATGCCTTGTCACATCTCGCTTTTATAGGAGGCAGATTAACAATCGATTCGAATGCCGCATTGGAGAATTTAAGCGGATTATCTAATCTGAATTCCGTAAATGGAAATCTTTCAATTCAGAATAATGTTTCTTTAACAGAGTTTTGCGGCCTCTATACTGTGCTAAGTGGTAGTGGATTATCCGGATCTTATAGTGTTGTCGACAACAAAAATAACCCCTCTGAAGCAGAAATAATATCCGGCGGTGCCTGTAATTCACAATCTTCAATTGATGCGGTTATATTTGCTGCCAATAGTATTTGGTTTGAAGCAGCTTCCAGGGTTCACTCTGGAAACATTATTGTTAATGATGTAAGCGGGGGATCGACACTTGATGCGGGAGTTGAATTATCTGTCGGAGTCGGAGTTCAGACTTCTTCCGGTAACTTTCTCAAAGCAAACAGAATAAAGGTGAAGTTTGATGCTTATGTTAAAGGCGATGTTTACTTTAATCAGCTTTCTAATCAGGGGCATATAACCGGAACTTTGAATCATCCTCTTTCTTTACCTGTGTATTCTGTTTTACCTCCGTTTCATCAGCATACTCCGGGGTCACAGAATATAACTGTACCCAGGAATGGTTCAGCTATAATTACTGCCGGTACTTATCAGGATGTGGCTGTAAGAACAAGGGGAACATTAAATTTTAAAGGAGGCGGGACATTTGCTATCCGGAATCTTAATACAGAAAATAAAGTTAAACTGATTTTTGATCAACCTTCAGAAGTTCTTATTTCAAAGAGTTTTGATACCGATGTAAACTGCTATGTCGGACCCGTCGAAGGCAGCAGCATTGATGCTTCCGACATAATCTTTTATGTTGCCGGAATAAATGGGAATGACGGGAAATTAAATTCATTTCCAAAATCTGCAAAGATTGGATTAAATAATAAGGTTTTCGCAAACTTCTATGTTCCGAACGGAACATTGTGGTTAGCAGGATTAACGAGCGCAACCGGTGCATTTATAGCTAAAGATGTAAGAGTTGGATTAAATGTCGACGTTTATGAGAAAAGTGCATTTGAAGGGAATATTGCACCAAAGGTTACTGCCGATAATCCGGCCCGTAATAATATTCAAACTGATGAGCATCCTAAAACCTATATGTTATCACAGAATTTTCCAAATCCGTTTAATCCATCAACAACTATTAAATATGCACTTCCCGAAAATGAAAAAGTAACTATTGAGATATATGATTTACTCGGTAGAAAGGTTGCTGAATTGGTAAATGGAGAAGTTGAAGCCGGATATCATGAAGTTAAATTTAATGCAGGTAATCTTGCCAGCGGCATATATTTTTATCGATTGAGTGCTGGTTCATTTAACCAGGTTAATAAAATGCTTTTAATGAAATAAATTACTCATCCGAACAGGCAGACTAACATGCCTGTTCGGATTTATTTCCGTTTACGGATATATCAATTATCCTTTGATAAAAAACACCGGGGTTTAAAAACTCTAATACAATATTCACAAACTTTGTCAGGAGTTTAGTAATCCTCCAAAATCGCTTCACTCCACCCTTATAAGGAGATTGTTTTGTTTTCTTTTAAAACTGATATTTAAAATCTATGTAAAAGATAATTCATACCTTTAAAGTCTTTTTCTTTTGGATGTTTCGATAAAATTTTCTTTTTTTGCTATAAATTTGCTTTCAAAATAAAAAGTCAAAAAGGTTTTTTATTTTTTTCTTCAGTTTCCTGAATTTTTTTTTGAAATGTTGATATTTGGAAGAGCTTATAACCTTCGATAATAACCGGAACGTTGCCGGAAAGCCGGTGCTGGCCAAAGTATACAGGTTCATTGTTCCTTTTAAATTGTAGTGAGCTGTATATAGCTCCCAGTTCATCAGGTTCCAAAGTAAGAACAGCATTTGCCCTTTCTTTTCCGCCCTTCCTTTTATATTCCATTGTAATTTTTCTCAGATCATTATATGAATATTGTTTACTGTTTGCCAGCATCATTTTTATAATTCCGGAAGAAATAATTTCAGCCAGATATATATAATAAACCCTTACTGTAGGGATCCCCTTTGAACGGATATTCTCTGTTTCATCCGGCTTTTCTTCAATTGCCATTCCCAGAAGTTTTAAGTAGTAATTTTCAGAAGTGAGCTTTATTCTTAATGAGTCTTCAAATTCTTCAGATAATTCACGGTTTGGACTGATGTCGATTACCGTTTTTTCCAGACCCGTTAAATGTTCTCTGCAAATCCCTTTTATCTTCACCCACGACTCCGGCCGAACTAAAACCCGGAAATCCTTTTCCTGCTTTGATAATTCACTATCATAATTAAATTCACCAATATAATGTTTCAGCTCTTGCGGACTGGTAACTCTGACTCCGCCTCCGAATGGTTTGGCCTTTACAACTGTATCCGGCTTTCCATTAATCTGTCTTAACTTTGCAGTACGTTCAAGCGCAAGCATCCTATTACTGTTTTCCGGGTTTATGAAGAAAACCCTAACAAGAGATCCTACACTAACCCGCAGACTTAATTGTTCTGTTGTACCAACACCTATATTTAAATTATTTGTTTCCAGGAATTTATTTTATTCCTTATCTGAATATTTATAAAGGCTCTTCAATTTACTAATATGAAAGAAAATTACCGGATTAATAACTGACTAATCCTCCGTTAAGATTTTTTGTGCTTCTATCAGATCAGCAGTAGAAAAACCTTCTGTGAATTTTTTATAAGTTTCTCCTAAAAGTTGTTTGCCTAGTTCCGTTTTGCCTTGTAGCTGCCATAAACGGTTTAGACTCATAGCAGCTTTCAGCTCGAACATTATCGTTTCCTGCTTCCTGGAAAATTCCAATGCTTTCATGAACAGGGAAGCAGCTATAGAATGATCTTCCGGCGAAACCATCATCAGAATATCCCCCTTTAGCCGGTATATTTCAGCCAGCATTGGATTTCCGGCTTTTTCACCCACAATTTGCAAAGCTTCATTTATCAGGGTTAATCCTTTCTCCGGCTCCCCTGAATAAATGTATGTTCCTGTCTGAAGTATCAGAAGGATAGGCCAGAATACCGGCGGAGTTTTCAATTCACTATACATATCGATCCCCCGTTTGATCTCCAGTAAACCCTTGTCTGGCTGTCCCATTCCTGCAAGAGCCGAACCATGCAGACAGGTAGCTACGGCCTTCCAGATCTGATACTCATATTCACAGGCAATTTTCAATGCTGCATCTGCTCGATCCAGTACAATTTCCAGCTCCTGTCTCCAAAGATGAAACAAACCCGTGTGAAACAATGCATAAGCCTTACTATACGGATGATTCAGCTTATTTGCGAGTGAAATAGCATCATCGGCTAATTTTAATGCCCGGTCAGGAAAACCGAGCATCCAAAGGCACATTGCGGATGTTGTGTGAGCAGTTATTCCGGGATTATTACCGATTTTAAACCTGTCAGAGCTGTGGACATCAATACTATAATCAGCAATTCCTCTTTCCAGGTGCTTCATTCCTGCCTTTAGGTCTCCTGCAAACACCAGGCTGTAGCCGTATAGAAGATCTGCTTCAACTTTAACATTTAAATTATCATTTTGTTCGGCAAGGTTCAGCATCTGCTTTCCGAAATGAGCGCTTTTCTCAAAGTCGGCGATATATGCATAAAAGCCTCCCAGTGCTCGTAATACCGGAAACAGCTGAGGGATCTCGCCGTATTTCCTGCAAAGTTCAAGAGCATCTGTATAAGCCTTCTCGACTTCAGGCGTGCAGCCTTTAATTGACATCAATACCCTGGCCAGGCTTGTTTTCAGCATTATCTCCTGAAGTGCTCTTTCCTTTGAAGAAGGAGTATTTTCGAGCACTTTCAGCAAATCAGATGTTAGATCGAGGGAAGAATAATACCATCCTTTCGCATCAAAAATTAACCATAAGCTGTCGGTTAATTTGTTAAGCTGTTCAAGGTTTTTTTCAGCAACCCAGTACCGCCAGGCTGTCTTCATATTCTCAATATCTGATTCGAACAACTTTAAAGTCGATTCCCTTGTACGGCCGGTTAATTGCTTCTGCAGGCTTTTTGTTAAGTCGGCATAATAGAGTGCATGCGTCCGACGGGCAGAGACAGCGAACCCGGGTTGCTCTTCCAACCGTTCGGCAGCATATTCCCGTATCGTTTCCAGCATCAACAGCCTGGATTCTCCGGAATTCTGCTCCGGATGCCGGATAAGGCTTTTGTCAATAAGAGAAGTGATTCCATCAAGTATATCGAATTCAGTTCTATCCGGTTCTTTAACTTTTTCTGCTACATCTTCAAGTGCTTCAAAAGTGCAGCCCGAAAATACTGACAATAAAGAGAATAACTTCTGCTCACCTGTGTTAAGCATTTCATAGCTCCAGTCAATTGTATCCCGGAGAGTCTTCTGCCTTGCAGGAAGATCCCGTGCACCGCTCCGGAGCAGTTTAAGTCTCCCTCCCATTCGCTCCAGTAAATCCTTAGGTGAAAATAATTTAATTCTTGCTACGGCAAGTTCAATCGCCAGCGGGAGACCATCTAATCTTAAACAAATCTCTGCTACATCCGAAGCATTCTCATTTGTTACTTCAAAATCAGGTTTTACAGCCACTGCACGATCAATAAATAATTGAACAGCTTCAAACTGAGCAAGCTGTTCTGCGGATTGCTCTTTAAAATTATTTTTGGGAAGTCTTAGCGGAGGAACCGGAAAAATATGTTCACCGCGCAAGTGAAGCGCTTCACGGCTGGTTATCAGTAGCTTGAGCAGCGGGCAGCTGAGTATAAGCTCTCCTATTTTTGATGCAGTATTCATCACCTGTTCAAAATTATCGAGAAGAAGGAGAAATTTTTTCTTCTGCAATTTGGATTTAAGTTCATCAATTATCGGCCGGCTTCCTGTTTCTCTCAGCCCGATAGTATTTGCGATTGAAGCAAGCACTGATTCAGGTTCACGGTAAGGCGATAGATCAACAAAGAAAACCCCGTCTTTGAAATGCTCAGTTAAATTCCTGGCTGTTTTAAGCGCGAGACCGGTTTTGCCTGTACCGCCGGGACCCGTCAGAGTCACCAGATGTATATCTTCACACTGAAGTAATTCTGTAGTTTTTTTTAATTCTTTTTCACGCCCTATTAAAGGAGTTGATTCAGCAGGTAAATTGTGCCTGGTGATCATCCGCTCCAGGCTTCCGGTTGTTTCTTCACCCATATCCACGTATCTGCTAGCAATGTTAAGGTGTTTTACTTCAACCGGCAGCGGTACTCCGAAAACTGAGTGATACCGCTTCAGATAAGCTGCCGCAAAGATTAGTCCGGCTAATCGTTCTTTTTCACTTATCGAGGATTTATTGCAGTAGTTTAATCCTGCTGCAGCTGCTGCAAGCCAGGATTGTCCCCAGAGATCATCGGACAAGCTTGGATAAAATTCCTCTGCCCATTTACCAAAAGCTTTACGCCCTGAATCGATAACAGCGCAGGAACCGGATAACTCTATAGGGACCTGCTGCGGATCCAAAATATCTTTTTCAGCAAAGCGGGTAATCATATCAATCCATTTAGGTAATGATACTCTTGATAATTCACGGATTAAATAGGATACTTCCAGGTACCGAAGATCGTAAAATAAAGGCATACCTGCTTTGAATAATGCAAAGTCAATAAGATAATATCCTGCAATTTCATTGTTATCGCCGAACTTTACCAGTATGTTGCCTATGTTCAAATCACCGTGCTGGAAACCGGTGATGACATCAATCGGTCTGGCCTCCTTCCATAATTCAGCTTTGCGGGAATATATAAGCGGATTTGGAAAAATATTTCCCTGAATAATTATGCCTGTAGTTCCCTGAATAATATTACAGGTATTTTCCATAAAATGTTCGATATTTCCTCCGGGCTGGAGGCGGTACCCGAGCCAATCGGAAAGGGTCTTTTGAGGTTGTATGGCTTTCTCAAACCTTGCATCACTGTTCCATTCAGCAGTCAGCAGATTATTTGTCATGCAGAAAATCTTTTCGAGCTTGTTTTGCTCTTGGTAGCTGGCTAAAGATTTGTAATGGTGTAATGATTGTCCCGCAATAGAGTAGAAGATTGCAACTGATTCATTGTGTTCGATTCTGTCAAAGGCTAAATCAGCTATATGGCTGCGTGCAAATTCCAAAGGAGCCTGTCTGAATGCCATACTATGCCTTTCAAGCTCATCCGATTTTGATTTTTTGCTTTTGCGGTCAAGCTTTAGAATCAGATGCCTTACCTGATTGGTATCAGGATTTGTTACACTTACAAGAAACAGGTAAGCGCCAGTTCTGCCCCCTTTAAGTTCCTGGAGAGGTATAATTTCTATATTTAGCACATCCTGAGCAAGCTGAAGCAGATCTATAAATTCAGGCGGAAGAGTTTTAAAATTATCTTCTGGCTTAATCATTTTGTTCTTTCTTAAATGTCCGGCAATTTATTTGCGATAAAAGATACATCGGTACACCTGTTATTCATTTATCAAAGATATTTTTCTATGCCTGCGAGTGGTTAGTTTTTGTATTTACTGAAGATAGTTATACTATAAAATAAACAAGTCTGCTGAACTTCTGATTTATTCGGATGGATTTTAATATTTATTTATAGTTAACTTGAATTCCTCAATCTTAGTATAGTTAATGAAAAATATAAAGTCAATGTGCGGAGATATAGTCCTGTGCGTAAAATATTCTCTAAATAGTCATTCAAACATTCATTCAATCCATGATTGTAGTATGCATCCTTTCCCTGCACCATGTCATTTCGAAGGAATTCAATTTGTTTTCAATGCTATGACTGAGAAATCTTAACTTTAAAATAAGATTTCTCCTCCCGGCATCAATAAGTAGTCTACCATGTGCCGGAATTCGAAATGATAACAAAGCTGTGACGAACAGATTCAATCATCCAACCAATCACCCTTAGGGCGGTAAAACCTTCAACAAATTTCAAGTTCCCGGTTTAAAAGCCATGCATCCATGCATTCCTTCTTGGTACGATGATTCATTTAAAATTGTTCTTGAATAATTTATGAGTCGAATCTTCACTACACGAAACGTTTCGTGCCTGAATGCCGAAGTGGTGTTTCCGCTCGTAGGCGTGAAGTGCAGCTAAAAAGATCATTTTTATAAATTTATAATTTGATTTTAAGCTAAATTAAAATGATATTTCTAATAAATCTACCTTTTTAGTGCAGACTCATTTATATTTAAGAAGTTCATGTGAAAGGAAAATTCTTTGGCAAAATCAAAAAAGAGATCATCAAAAGCATACATGGAAAAGCTGCAGAAGCTGATTGCCCAAGATCTGCAAGAAAAAAGCTTTTCTTCACTGGAAGAAATAAACAAATATATTCAGGAAAAATACGCAGATAAAGAACTTAATTTTGATGAACCAAAGTCTTTATCAAAAGATAAAGCCCAGGACCTAATCTACGATGCATGGGAACTTGATGATCCAAAAAAAATGATCTCTTTGGCTGAAAAGGCTCTTAAACTGAATGAAAATTGTGCAGATGCTTACAATATTTTAGCACAACACAAAGCGCAGACCCCTGAAGAGGCGTTGGAATTATACTCCAGAGCAATTGAAGCCGGAAAAAAAACTCTCGGCAATGGCTTCGAAGAATATAAAGGACACTTTTGGGGTTTCTATGAAACCAGACCTTTCATGCGGGCAATGTCAGGTTATTCTTTTGTATTATGGGATTTGGGAGAGGAAAGCAGATCAATCGAAACGCTGAAGGAAATGATTCAGCTCAATCCTGAAGATAACCAAGGTATGAGATATGATTTAATAACTAAACTCTTGATAATGAACCGGCTGCTCGAAGCCGAAAAGCTTCTTAAAGATTATGAAAATGATTTCACTGCAGTATGGCAATATTCACAAGCTTATTTGTACTTTAATAAAAGAAGTAAACAGATTTATGCAGATAAAGCACTTAAAGATGCAATGGAGTTCAATCCCTACGTCCCTTTATATCTGTTCGGATTACGTGACTTACCCGATAAAATGCCTGATTATATAGGTTTTGGCGATGAGAATGAAGCAATATCTTATGTTGATGAAGCAATGGAGCTCTGGGCAGAAAATAAAAAAGCAGTTCAGTGGTTTGCCAATTTGTATAGGAAGATGAAAGACGTGCTCGATAAACTGATCGATGATAGAGAAAGTGAAATGGATTAAAGAAGGAACATATAGTCATACACCAATAAAACCTTGACGCGGCATAACCGTCAGCCAAAATTTGCTGATTTAAGAAACTGCCTTCAGCAAAAGTAATCAAGGATTGACGAGTTAAGATTTCTGATTTTACTATTCTTCTTCTAAAAATCCAAAAAGGTTGTTACGTGTTCTTAAATCTTTACCAAAAAAAATATAATGGAAGATATTAATTTTAACTCTGCAAAAACCCATACCGAAATAAAAATGTTAAACAACCTACACGAGAGTTTCGGTAGTTAAAATGTAACTTTTTCTTCAATGCATACATCCGATACTTGCTGATGCGGCGGAAATACCAATCAATTCCAGTTCACTGGTTCAAGGATATGCAACCATGCAAATCATGCATTCATAAGCCATCTATTTAGCTTTTCCTTTCATACACTCTTTCAATAAAACTTCGCTGCATTCTAAACCGGTCATCAATTTATGAAAACAGAATTGATTTTTTTATTTAAACAATTATTCTTTAAATTAGCACTTGTTTTTATTTCAGTTTATTACTCGGAGAGGTGGGTGAGTGGCTGAAACCAACGGTTTGCTAAACCGTCGTACGGGTAAAACTGTACCCCGGGTTCGAATCCCGGCCTCTCCGCTCTAATATTACTACACTTCAATTTACTTTATAACTAAATTTTTTGTGCATTTTCAAACTTTTTACCTGCAATAGCTGCCAGTCTACATAAATATCAATGACATAATTATAGGTTTAATTATTCTCTCAAAAGTTGACTTATAGTCTACTTCTAGATATTTTATTAAACCATAATTTTAATAGTTTATATTTTTTGCTGAAAGTAGACTCTTAGGACCATTAGAATGGATAAAATAAACCACCTCATAACGACTTGGGAAAAAGGAGCAGTTAAACTCTCCTCTTCTTTAGAAGCCAAGGGATATAAGAAAGATCTTTTGAAGAAGTATGTAAAGAGCGGCTGGCTCGAGTCTTTAGGTTACGGTGCTTATAAATTAGCCAATGACTATGTTGAATGGTATGGAGGTATATTTGCTCTCCAAACACAGAAAGAATCCAATATACATCCAGGTGGAAAAACAGCATTAATACTAAAAGGTTACTCTCATTATTTAAGCAGCTCATTAAATAAGGTAGACCTGTTTGGAAATAAAGCTGACCTATTGCCTAAATGGTTCAAGGATAATAATTGGGAACATCTAATAAACTATATCCAGACTAAAATGTTCGACTACAGTAATGCAGACTATTACACTAAAATATTACATAAGGATTTTGAACTACTAATCTCCTCACCCGAATTAGCATCAATGGAAATGTTATATTTAGTCCCTAAAGACCAATCCTTTGATGAGGCGTCCAAGATAATGGAAGGATTAACAACATTGCGACCGCAGCTTGTGCAGAATCTGCTGGAAGAATATAATTCTGTAAAGGTAAAAAGGCTGTTTCTTTATATGGCTGAAAAGCATGATCATTCATGGTTTAATGAACTTAACTTAGATCGGATAAATCTTGGCAGTGGGAAAAGGGTTATAGTTGAGGATGGAATGCTTGATAAGAAATATAATATAACGGTAGAAAAGGAATATGCCGGATAATTTATATCAAGAACAGGCTGAGTTATTGTTACGAATATTACCTTCTGTAATGCGGGAAGATGCCTTTGCTCTTAAAGGTGGTACGGCAATTAATTTTTTCTGGCGGGATTATCCGCGTTTATCCGTTGATATCAATCTTATCTAAATAAAGTGAATTATAATCTTGATAATGTGTGCTATATTGGACAAATTTAGTTATATTTGTACAGTATAACGAACATTATAACAAAGGAAAAAATATGTTACAATATAGAATGGGCAATATTTTAAGGGAGTTTGGAGAAAATATCAAGCTCGCTCGGTTAAGAAGGAAACTAAGTACCATACAAGTCGCTGAAAGAGCAGGAATTAGTCGAACTACTTTATATGAAATAGAAAGAGGTAAACCTAATGTAAGCATGGGTAACTATGTCCAGGTTTTGTCGGTACTCGGGTTAGAAAACGATTTATTAAAAGTTGCAAAGGATGATGAACTTGGACGTAAGCTGCAGGATGCAAAATTAGTTGTAAAAGAGAGAGCACCAAAAAGAAATTCTGGGAATTGATTATGGCAAAGACAAATACAAGAAAAGAAATCCTTGTTTATGCTTCATGGATAGGATTAAAAGAGCCTACATTATTAGGAACTCTTTATTCGGATAAAGTAAGAGGTAATGAAATATTCTCTTTTGAATATTCAAAGAGATGGCTGGAATCAAAGTTTGCACAAGTTATTGATCCGGAACTCCAACTTTTTTCCGGTCCGCAATATTTAAATAGTAATAAGAATAATTTCGGTATTTTTCTTGATTCATCTCCTGACCGTTGGGGAAGAGTTATTATGCAAAGGCGGGAAGCTATCATAGCACGACAGGAAAATAGACAAGTAAAAACATTGATGGAATCAGATTACTTATTAGGAGTGTATGACGAGAACAGGGTTGGCGGATTAAGATTTAAGGAAGATGCAGATGGGTCATTCTTAAATCAAGATGAAAAACTTGCGGCACCACTATGGACTTCAATTACTGAGCTGCAGGAAGCAAGCCTGAAATTTGAAAAGGATGAAGATACTACTGATTCAGAACATCTTAAATGGTTGAATATGTTAATTGCTCCTGGATCATCACTCGGCGGCGCGAGGCCAAAGGCGAGCATAATGGATTCTGCCGGCGAATTGTGGATAGCAAAATTCCCAAGCGTTAACGATACGAAAGATATTGGCGGATGGGAAATGGTAACATACAATCTTGCAAAGGAATGTGGATTAAACGTTGCTGAAGCGAAGGTTGAAAAGTTTTCAAACCAATATCGTACTTTTTTAATCAAAAGATTTGACAGGGTAAAAAAAGAACGAATTCATTTTGCTTCTGCAATGACAATGCTCGGCTATAAGGATGGGACTGATTACATTTCAGGTGTAAGTTATTTGGAAATAGTTGATTTCATTACTAAGTATGGCGCCAATGTAAATGAAGATTTGAAAGAATTATGGAAACGCATAGTATTTAGTATTTCTGTTTCAAATACAGATGATCATTTAAGAAATCATGGCTTTATTCTAACAGAAAAGGGCTGGACACTTTCTCCTGCTTTTGATATTAATCCTAATGAAACCGGTACCGGTTTGAGTTTAAATATCTCGGCAAACGATAACTCACTAAATTTCGAATTGGCAATTGAAGTCGCTGAATACTTTAGATTAGAAACAGATGAATCTGCAAATATTATCGCTGATATAAAGGGTAAAGTTAGTGGTTGGAAAGCAGCGGCATCGAAGTATGGCATATCCAAACTAGAAATATCAATGATGGAAAAAGCATTTAAGGTAAAGTAAGATCATTTCGCCAATGAGTTTAAACTTAAGATTGTAAAAACATGCGAGTTTTATGAGACCTCCTGCCGAAAAGATTCGAATTTAGCTCAAAATCGGTTGCAAGTATGGAGGCAAGCTTCGGTTGGCTTTGCTATTCAGGCTGTTACCCGATATTTGATTTTTAACATAGTACTTATTTTTATTGGCGAAACAAGTCCGAAGTTTTCGTTTAACTTCGTTCTAATGTTTAACAAGTACTTAATTAAATCTTTATATTTTATTTTTTAAGTAGTGATTCAATGTCAGCACATTTATTAGCTTATTTATCCTTTTTGATGAAGATATATTCTTCCGGATAAACAAAATTATTATTAATGCTTTGAGTTTATAAAGTTCAGCAGATTTCGGAAAGAGATATAATATCTGAAAATAAAATTCTCCGGCCGCACTCCTGTTGCGTTATTTCAGGAATAACTGCTCCCAATTATTGTGGCGTTATATGACATTTAAATAATTAAAAATTCTCAGATTTTATTTTGCTGTGATAAGCTTTTTTCATCGCTTTGAAGCCTACTACCAATGTCACTAAAAAGAAAAAACAATAAACCACCACTATCAAAACCAGCAAATTCATAATCTCTCTCTCTCTTAATATATGTATCTTACTTTTGAACTGATAATTTATTCAATAAGTTTCATTCGGTTACAAATCACTTGTACAAGTTATTAAATCCGATACCTAATCAATGTTATCCCAATCAAAATGTCAATACTAAAATGGAATAGCTTAATTTTAATCCCTAATTTTGTTTTGCGAAATAATTGTTCTATTTATTAAGGCTGGTCATGAAAAAACAAATACTTGGAAGCTCTTCTCTTGAAATTACAAAAATTGGTTTTGGCGCCTGGGCTATAGGGGGACCCGGTTATGCATTCGGATGGGGAAAACAGGATGATAACGATTCTATAAAGGCAATTCTCAAAGCTTTGGATCTGGGCGTAAATTGGATTGATACGGCAGCTGTTTACGGAACCGGGCGTTCCGAAGAAATTGTTTTTGAGGCTCTTAAGCAATGGCATGGCGAAAAACCTTATATCTTTACTAAATGTTCACTTGTGTGGGATGAAAACAGGAATATCTCTAATTCCTATAAACCTGAATCAATAAGAAATGAATGTGAAAACAGCCTGAGAAGGTTAAAAGTTGATGCCATAGATCTTTATCAGATGCATTGGCCTCCGCCGGATGATAACTCTCTAATCGATGCTGCCTGGGAAACAATGGCTCGGTTGAGGGAGGAAGGAAAAGTAAAATGGATAGGAGTTTCAAATTTTAATTTAAAGCAAATTGAACAGGCAGAAAAAATCGCCCCCGTTACGTCGCTTCAGCCGCCTTATTCGATGCTGCACCGTGATGTGGAAAAAGAAATACTTCCTTATTGCAGAAAACAGAATATCGGCGCTTTAGCTTATTCACCTATGGCTTCAGGAATGTTGACCGGTTCAATGACATTGAAAAGAGTTAATAATTTTCCGGATAATGACTGGCGGAAGGGAAGCCCTGACTTTACAGAACCAGAACTCAGCAGAAATTTACATATAGTTGAAAAGCTAAAAGCGATAGGCAAAAAGTATGACAGGAATCCCGGTGAAACAGCAATCGCATGGGTTTTAACTAATCCTGCTGTTACCGGTGCTATTGCAGGTGCGAGAAATGAGAAGCAGGTTGAAGGTGTTTATCATGCATCTGAATTTGAATTGAGCATTGAGGATATTAAAGAAATTGATGAAATGACTAAATAAAAGATCTTTAATCTCTGTGGTTCCCTATGAATTCTCTGCGGTTCTCTATGTAATTGAGAAGCAGTTTCGAATTTCAGGCCGATGGCATAGAACTCTTAATATTATTATCTTAAGCATTCTGCAATTCCCTATATGTATGAAATATTATTAGAAATAATTTCAAGCTGGTAAAAGGGAACCTTTATAGAGGTGACACATTAAACTCTGAATCAGGTATGAATTCTAAATTTCTTTATCAAATAAACCAGCATAAATAATATAAAAGATAAAACAACCGCCGTCGGTCCGCTTGAAAAATCTAATTTGAAAGCAAAGTAAAGTGAAACCGGCGGAATTACAGCACCGGCTGCAACGGCAATAATAAAAACCGACATAACCTTTCTGCCAAGCAGTATCCCGATTGAAGAAGGTATGATCAGGTATGCGAAAGCAAAAACATCACCCACATATCTCGTTGTAAGCGAAATTCCTGTACCTACAACCAGGTAGAAAATTAACAACCATAATCTTGAATTTATTCCGTGCGCACTTGCAGAATCGGGATCAAAAGTGACAAATTTTAATTGCTTTTGAAAAATTATGAAAATCAGTGTAGTAAAAATCATAATCCCAAGTAGTGAATAAAACTCCGGTTTGCCGATAAACAAAATATCTCCTTTAAGTATAGATTCTATTTCGGATACTTCGGCTGCAGGGCTTTTCTGTATAAACATTATCCTTACTGCAATGGCTAATACAAATATAATCCCTAGAATTCCGTCCTGGGTCAGTAATTTTTGTCTGTATGTTTGAGAAAAAATAAGTACGCATATTATTGCGAATAAAAGAGAAAAAAAAGCGGGTTCAAAATTATGGAAAAAAGAGTCATGTGTTATATCCTGACCTGTTATTAAGGTAATTAATCCTTCAATATTGATAAGATGAAGAAATGAAAAAGCAACACCGGCTATCGAAACCTGTGTTAATACCGCACCAAGGAAAACTACCCTCTGTGAAACAACGAAAGTACCAAGGAAAGCACATATAATACCTGCCAGTACACTTCCCATTATTGCGTAAGGAAAAAGTTCAATCAACTGGTTTATTGTTTCCAAACCTGATTCCGTTGTTTAGATGTTATAAAATATTCATTGTTAATTTTGGTGACTAAAAAATCGGAAGAATAAGTCCTTTTTAAATTTTCTTCCGATAAAATTTCTCCTATTTCTCCTACCTGAAAATTTTCTTTTTCTAATAAGATTAGTCTTTTTACCACATTTGCAACATCACTTAACAAATGACTTACAAGCAGAATTGTTAATTTATTTAAGTCATGTAACCCGGATATCAGATCAAGGAGAGAATAGTGAGAAGGTGTATCCATCCCGTTAGTTGGTTCATCTAATATCAGGATTTTCGGCTCAACAGCAAGAGCCCTTGCAATTAAAGTCCTTTGCCGCTGTCCTCCCGAAAGACTGTTATAATTGTAGTTTCTCAGGTAACTGATTCCAACCTTCTCCAGGCTGTCTTCCACGATCATCTTATCCTTTTTTGAAGGATTTTTCAACAAGCCGAGAAGTGAATATCTGCCCATCATTACTACATCGGAAACAGAATAGGGGAGTAAAGGCTGGACAATATCTCTTTGCGGTACGTAACCAAATCTAAGCGGTTCTATCTCAATATTTCCTTTTAACGGTTTTAAATTTCCAAGTAAAGTTTTCAGAAGAGTTGTTTTCCCCGAGCCGTTCGGACCTACAATCCCTACGAAATCATTTTCTTTAATTGAAAAATTTAAATTCTCAAGAATTATTTTATCCCCGTATCCAATAGCAACATTTGATAGTTTTATTATATCGTTCTTCATTTTTTTATCTTTCTTAATACTTAAGCATGTTTCACAAGCTGATTAATTATATAATCCATCATTTGAATATATGAATCAACGTCAGCTGTTCCGTAAGGTGCTACAGGTACCTTTAATACTGTCGCTCCCGTTATTTTGGAAACTTGATTCGGAGCGTTATCGCTGTAATAATTTTCCATTAAGATTACTTTTGTATTGCTCTCCTTTACAATTCGGATTAATTCCGCATTATGAGAAGGAGTAGGGGGTATGCCCGGTTTGGGTTCAATATAGCCTACTACTTTTAATCCGAATCTGGATGCAAAATAAACCCAGCTTGAATGAAATGTAACTATAGGCTTGTCTTTTAACTTATTCATCTCCTTCTCCCACGCATCGATTTTTTTATCAAGAGCTGAAACATAGTCATCCAGGTTCTTTTTAAAATATTCAGCATCTCCCGGGGAAGCATTAACCAGGGCATCGTAAATTTCACCGGCCATTATTTTTACATTTTCGGGATCCAGCCAGTAGTGAGGATTACCATAAGGGTGAATATCTCCCTGGCTTGCATTCGGTTTTGTCGTAGGGACTTCCTTTTTCTCTATATTTGCTGAAAGATCGATTAATTTTAAATCTGTATTTCTTGATCCGTCAATTAATTGCGGCAGCCATTTTTCAATGTCCAGACCAATTTCCATTGCCAGATCAGCTCTTCTTAATTTTAACATATAACTCGGCATCACTTCAAGAAAATGAGGATCCTGGTCTCCCCTGCAGAGATAATCTGCTTTTACTTTATCTTTTCCGATCTCTTTAACAAGATCATAAATTGTTGTAGTGGTAGTGACAACTCTTACCTGTGCAAAAATTAATTTTGCAGAGAATATTATTGCCAGAATAATTATAATCTTTTTCATATTTTTTCTCATTCCTTTCTGTTAAAATGGATGGGCTTTATGCGGTCCCAGCGAGAAAATTAACTGCAGATTTACTGCAGTATCATTTTTTTTCTTGTCGTTAGCTAAACTAAATATCAAATGCTGGACTCCTAACCTTAATGCAATTGTTTCTTCAACCGGGTAATAGCCTATCCATCCTGAAATGCCGTTAGTTTTGTTTTTATCATCATTGGAAAGTGTATTATAAGCTGGTTCATCTCCGGCAATCCCGTAAGTGAAATCATATTTTACACCAATGCTGTACTGTTTATTGAATAGATAATCTATAAAAATGAAAGCACCGAAAGTATTAATTTTTTCTTTATAAAAGCTTCTGATGTTTTCCTGGCCGGAAGTTCTTAATACATCCCGGTTATTTAGAATTGCTTCTCCCTGAACTGTAAGAGCAGTATAACTGTCAGGCCGGTGTTTATATTTAAAATCGAAACCAGAATAAAAATATCTTAAAGATCCATTTATTACCGGTTCTATGTTATTAATATGATAATAATATGAACTATTTGCATGCACACCAAACGAGGCACTTATCCCGGTTTCTAAATTGCTGAAATCGCTTAAAGTGAAAAACGAACACAGCCTGCCTGTAAAAATCGGACTGCTTCCCCTTAAACTATTAATATCTGAAAGAGAAATCCCCGGAACTTCTGCATTTGCTATTGCATCTCCTTTAAAAATACCGAGATCCAGATTTGTGTAAAAATCGGATGTGGGAATCAGGAAACTCAGATTTATTCCAATATCATTAAATCCTTCCTCTCCGAAATAAATCTGCTGGTAAAGCGGTCGTTTTAAGAACGGCCAGGCATGTCCATGTACTGTGTTGATTTTACCAAATCCTAATAAATATTTTCCTGCTTTTATCTGGATATCTAATGGTAAACCTCTTACAATATTTGCATAGAGCTCTTCAACACCAAATTCCTCACCTTCATAAGAAATATCTGCAGCTGCCCTTGCGTAAGGATTTAAGTAACCATCTACATATAATTCCAGAGAAGGATAATCAAAAATAATTTTACCTTTATCATGTGCTCCATCACTAAAATTTGTATGGGTATTAAACATACCGATCAAACTTATATCCGGGTTTATATTTGATTGAGAGAATAAATAAGATGTATTAAGGATAATTAACACAAGGCTGTAAATATTATAATATTTAAGCATAATTATTTCTCCAATAATTATTGGGGACTTAATGTTATTGTTGAATTAATAAGTTTGGAGTGGTATTAGCTTAAAACGGGAGATGCCCTTGGAGGAAGATTCTTTATTAAATCAATTTTATAATTTGTGAAATCGGTTTTTGGGAAATTTAATATAAATGTATAAACAAAAATGTGTATTTCTCTGGAGTTCGTACTGATATTGAGAATTGAATGCGAAAAATGGTGAATTGCACATATACTTAAACCATCGGAAAGGAAATCTAATATTAAAGCTGTATTTTCCTTGGATTGGTCTTTAAGCTCTGATTTATGGTTAATATCATAACGGTGATAATGAAATGAAAATATTATCAGGAACGAAGCATAAATAATTATGAAAAAAGATGAATAATTTTTTTTATTTTTAATGGAGTTTATCATTTGACTGTAAAATACATCTAAGGACAGATTTAATCAACCAAAAAAGCTGTTTAATGAAAATTGATTTTATTCTTGAACAAATCTTAACCGTAAAAAATTCTGCATTTTTCTATACACCTGCTTTATACAAAAAGAGCAATTCCTTTATTTTTTATGAACCTTATAAAATATTGTCGATAAATGACCTTAAAGAATTTTCCTTAAAGCAGGGGATGGTAGATAAATATTTTCAGGATGGTGCAGCCGGTTATTCAATAATAAAATATGAAGCCGGTTACATGTTTGAAAAGAAACTATTAAATCTTACTGATGATCGGGATAAAGATTTAATAAAGTTTTGCTTCTTCAAAGAAGAAAATGTTCGGAAAATTAAATCCGATAATATTGAAATTGGAGCTTTTAAAAAAAAATATGAATTATCATCATTTAAATTAAACACAACACAGAATGAATTCATAAAGAATGTAAAAAAAATAAAGAATTATATTGCTGCGGGAGATACATACCAGGTTAACTACACAGTTAAAGGTTTCTTTGATTTTTCCGGTGATCTGTACAGCTTATTTAAAGCCTTAATATTTAACCAATCGGCCAGGTATATCGGATTTATTAATAATGGGGATGAAATAATTATCTCAGTTTCACCGGAGCTCTTCTTTCATTATAAAAAAGGAAAAATTCTAAGCAGACCGATGAAGGGTACGCTGAAAAGAAGTGTTAGTGTCTTGTCCGATTATATGCAGAAACAAAAGCTCGGTCAGGATGAAAAAAATAATTCTGAAAATCTTATGATTATCGATTTGCTGAGAAATGATTTAGGAAAATTTTGTGAACCCGGGAAAGTAAACACAAAAAGCATGTTTGATATTGAAACTTATGAATCACTCCACCAGATGGTGTCTGCAATTACTGGAAAGCTGAAACCGGATATAAGTTTCAGTGATATTATCAAAAGCCTTTTCCCTTGCGGCTCAATAACTGGAGCGCCAAAGATTAGAACTATGGAAATAATCAAAATATTGGAAAAAGAGAATAGGGGAATATATACAGGCGCAATCGGATTAATAAAAAAGGATGAAATAATATTTAATGTAGCTATCAGGACCATTGTATTAAAAAATAAAGTGAGGGGTGAATTGGGTCTGGGAAGTGGAATCGTCTGGGATAGCGATCCTGTCCAGGAATATGAGGAGGTTATATTAAAAAGTAATTTCATATTAAAGCCGCATCCATATTTTGAACTGTTCGAAACAATGCTGATTGAAAATAAAAGAGTTTTTTTACTTAAAGAACATCTTGAAAGAATAAAGAGTTCCGCAGATTATTTTTTGTTCAAATATGATGGTAATAAAATTGTTAAAAAAATAAATAAGGCTCTGGAAAAAATTCAGCATCATGAAAAATTCAGGTTGAAGTTATTTTTAAATAAATGGGGAAAGGTAAAAATTCAAATAGATGCTTTCCCTGAAAATTCTGAGGAAATAAAAGTAATTATTGCAGAAAAGAAAACTTATCCGGATGATCCGTTTCTTTACCATAAAACTACTAACAGGCAGCTATACGAAAAAGAATACTCTTTTCATTTTTCAGAAGGTTTTTTTGATATTCTTTTCTTTAACAGGAAAAATGAATTAACCGAAGGTGCAATTTCAAATGTTTTTATAAAAAAAAGTGAGACCTGGTATACCCCTCCCGTGAGCTGCGGGTTATTGCCCGGAATTTATAGAAATTACTTTTTGAAAAGGAATAATAAAGTGAAAGAGAAAATTATTTCTTTTGAAGATGTTATGCTTGCTGATGAAATTTTATTGACCAATTCATTACGTAAAAAAATTAAAGTTAATAAATTATTTATAAATAGTAAGGAATTCAGAGAGTTTTGAAAAATCTTTTTAATCTGCGTCACTAGGGAATTTGTTCTATTTTTTAATATTTTAATGATCAAATTAGATAAAAATTCTTTAATCGATAATCTTGTTCGATATCAGATACGTTAAGATTAAGATTATGATTAAGACAAAGACAATAGGATAATCTGCTTAAGCTCATGACAGAAAACCCCGGATTAACTTCTCAACGTAAAAAGGAGCATATAGAATTATGCTTGACCGATGAAGTCTCTTTTAAAAGAAAAAACTACCGGTTTTGAACGATACGATTTCGTACACTATGCTATTACCGAAGTAGATATTTCCAAAATAGATTTCCATACAACATTTTTTAATAAGAAAATAAATTATCCGTTCTTTATTTCCTGTATGACCGGGGGAACTTCCAAAGCCGAGGATATAAATGCGCAATTGTCAGTTGCTGCTGAGCAACTGAATATACCGTTAGGAGTAGGAAGTCAAAGACAGGCGCTTGAGAATACAGACTACCATAAATCGTATAAAATAATCAGGCGTAATGCTCCTAAAATTCCTATCCTGGGAAATATCGGTGCATCACAAATATCTGCTTTTAAGAATTTTGATCAGGTAAAATATCTGGTCGACTTGGTTGAAGCTAATGTTATGGTTGTCCATGTGAATCCGCTGCAGGAGCTTCTGCAGAAACATGGAGAACCGGACTTCAAAGGATTTATTAAGAAAATTGAAAAGCTGGTTAAATTTCTGAATATCCCGGTTGCTGTAAAAGAGGTTGGTGCCGGTATTTCAAAAAGAGCTGCCGAAAGACTCCTTGAAGCAGGCGTTAAAGGAATAGATGTGGCCGGTGCCGGCGGAACAAGCTGGGCTGGTGTTGAAATATTAAGGAACAAAGGAAATAATTCTAATCAATTCTGGGATTGGGGTCTGCCTACTTCTTTTTGTATAAAAGAAATATTTAAATTGAAAAAAAAATATAAATTTGTTCTCATCGGTTCCGGCGGTATTTATAATGCTTTCGATATCGCAAAAGCGCTCTCTCTTGGGGCTGATTTTGCTGCTTCAGCCAGGGTAATACTTCAAACCCTTTATAATAATGGTGTTGAAGGAGTAGTCAGCTTAGTTGAAGGCTGGTTTGATACAATCAAAAAAATTATGTATTTAACAAGCTCCGGTTCTTTAACAGATCTTAGAAAAAACAAATTATTAAAAAAGGAAGAACTTTATTGATTGCTGAAGTTAATGCTGAGGACAACCGGATTAGTTCTCTGTATGAAAGAGAAAGAATTAAAATTGAGGCAAGGATTCAAAGATCTGTTAACGGAAGAAAACCGGAATCTTTATACAAACCTGCAGCATATATTTTGGAGAGCGGGGGAAAACGTCTCAGACCTCTGCTGGTTTTATTATCGGCCAAAGCAGTCAACGGAAAATTTTCTCAGGCTTACAATGCCGCTGTTGCTGTCGAGCTGCTTCATAATTTCACCCTCGTTCATGACGATATAATGGATAATGCAGAAAAACGCAGGAACAGGCTTACTCTGCATAAAAAATATGATATAAGCACCGCTATTTTAGTAGGCGATGGTTTGCTCTCTGTTGCGTATGAGTATTTGTTAAAAGACTGTAATGGGAATACAAAGGCTGTTCTTTCGGCGTTCACAAACGGACTGCTGGAAGTTTGTAATGGTCAGAGTATCGATAAAATTTTTGAAACGACAGACAATGTTTCGATTTCCGATTATATTGAGATGATTAAAAAGAAAACCGCTTCTCTTTTTGAAACCTGCTGTAAAATAGGAGGATTGCTTGGAAATGGAAACGATAAGGAGGTCAAAGCACTTTCAAATTATGGCAGAAACCTCGGTATAGCATTCCAGATCCAGGATGATCTGCTTGATATTATAGGAGATGAAAAAAAGCTTGGTAAAACAATTGGCGGCGATCTTGTTGAAGGAAAAAAAACATACCTGTTTATTAAGGCAATGGAAAAAGCAAAAGAGAAAGAAAAAAAATTTTTATTTAAATTAGTGAGAAATAAAGGGATAAGTAAAGAAAAAATCCCGGCATTTAAGGAAATATATGTGAAACTAGGAATTCTTGAAGAAGCAAAACATGATATAAAAAATTTTTCTGTTAAAGCTTTAAATTCATTAAAAATATTTAAGGATGAAGACAGGCAGATTTTTAGATGGCTTACGGATTCCCTAATCAGCCGGAATAAGTAATGATTGAAAAGATTGTAACAATTAAAAATAAAGCCGGGATGCATACAAGGCCTGCTGCAACTATTGTTAAAATGGCTGCAAAATATAAATGCGATTTTTATATTCAGAAAGATGATTTACATATCAATGGAAAGAGTATTATTGGGGTTATGACTCTCGCTGCCGAGATGGGCTCAAAAGTTACTTTAACTTTTGAAGGAGAGGACGAGGAAGATGCCTCCAATGAAATAACCGATTATTTTAATAGAGGATTTGATGAACTATGAAAAGTTTTCATAAAGTATTTAATGAAGCTGAAAGTAAAATTGCCGGAGTAGCTGCTGCTCCGGGTATTATTATTGCAAATGCATATTTGTATTTCAAAGATAAGCTTGAAATAAACCACAGCCTTGTAGCTGATATTGATGAAGCTTTAAAGAATTTTGAGGAGTCTCTTGCTAAATCTAAAAAAGAGCTTGCTAAAATACTGGCGCTGGCAAGAGAGAAAATGAATGATACAAGGATTGCCATTTTCGAGGCCCAGGTGATGATTCTTGATGACCCGGTATTAATCGATAAAATAAAAGAAAGAATTGTTAATGAAAAAAAGCAGCCTGAATTTATTGTAAATGATGAAATTTCCAAGTACCAGGAAATAATGATCAGCTCCGAAGAAACATACCTTAAAGAAAGAGCACATGATATTGAAGATATTAAAAACAGGATAATCCGTAACCTCCAGAAAAAAAGATGGGAATCAAAAATTCCGCATGATGCGGTCGTTGTAAGCGATTCTTTAACTCCTGCAGATACAATTCTGTTTACCCGAAGTCATGTTCAGGCATTTATAACCGATCATGGCGGTTTAACCTCGCATGCGGCAATCATTTCCCGTTCTTTGAATATCCCTGCTGTGGTAGGAACTCACAATGCTACACAGAAAATAAAAGACGGGGATGTTTTAATAGTTGACGGTTTTCATGGATACGTAATAATAAATCCCGATGAAAAAGATATTGAATTCTTTAAAAACAAGCATGAGAGATTGGTTGAACTTCAGAAGGGACTTGAGGAGTTTGTTGATAAACCGGCCAAAACAAAAGACGGCAAAGAGATCCATTTAATGGCAAATGTCGATGTTACAGGTGAGATTGATCTGGTTGTTAGTTCTGGTGCAAAAGGAATCGGGCTTTACAGGACCGAACAATTTATTGATGAGCTTGGAGAAATTCCGAATGAAGATGAACAGGTAAGAATATATACAAATTTATCTTCCCGAATTTACCCGGAAACATTTACTATTCGTGCATTTGATATTGGCGGTGATAAATTTAAGCTTTTTGACTATGATGAGCCAAATCCGTTTTTAGGTTTAAGGGGGATAAGGTTTCTACTCGAAAATCAGCCGCTCCTTAAAACTCAGATTAGAGCCGTTTTACGCGCAAGCCATAATAAAAATATAAGATTTATGCTTCCGATGGTAACTACTATTGCAGAAGTAAGAAGAACTAAAGAGCTGGTTGAAGAATGTAAAAGAGAGTTGAAAAAAGAAAAGATCCCGTTTGATAAAAATTTGAAGGTCGGGATTATGGTTGAAGTTCCTTCAGCTGCGGTTCTTGCAGGTGAGTTCGCCAGGGAAGTCGATTTTTTAAGTATTGGAACAAACGATTTAATACAATACCTTATGGCCGTTGACAGGGGAAATGACCTTGTTGCAGATCTATACCAGGAATTTAATCCTGCCGTTGTAAAGACTCTCAGCTTTATAATCAATGAAGGAAAGAAGGAAGGGATAGAAGTCAGCCTTTGCGGTGAAATGGCTGCTGATACGCTGGCTATTCCGCTGCTAATCGGATTAGGCCTTGAATCGCTTAGCATTGCACCTACAACAATCTTATATGCAAAAAGAATTATAAGGTATATTTCCTATGAAAGTGCAAAAAAAATGGCCCAGGATTGTCTATCCTGCCATCATGAATACCAGGTAACCGAAAGACTGGAAAAGTTTTTTGAAGAGAATCAAATTACCAGGACAAGAAATATTATTTAAAGACAAGTCAAAAATCAAAAGTCAAAAATCAAAACTGAAAAAGATTAACCTTTAATTCGCTTTGACGGTTTGGTCCATAACAGCTGAGAAATTTTTTTGCTATTTGTGTAAAGGTAATTCTAATTTCCGATTTTTAGTTTTTTTGTTTTTAATTGCTGCAAACCAACTCTATTTAATCTTAAGGTTATCAAATACTCCAATAACGGGTACTTAATGTTCAATACTAAGTACTCAATACTAAGTACTCAATACTAATAAGAGGGATATTTGTATATTGCCGGATAAAAACTTTTTTATAAATTCCCTTAGAAAATTTAAGGTTAATTTTTGTCCAGGTATATCTTCATAATTTTATTTCTTTTTACCCAGACTGTTTTCGGACAATTATACTTTTTCGGCAGAAATAAAGTGCAGTATAATAAATTCAACTGGGAAATTTTAAAAACCACACACTTCAATATTTATTATTACGGTGAAGATAAAGAAATTGCCGAAATAGGTGCCGGTTATGCTGAAGAAATGTTCAGTGAATTAAAAATCAAACTAAACGAAATTGTAACACACCGGATTCCATTAATATTTTATAATACTCATCTGCAGTTTCAGGAAACAAATACGATTCCAGGGTTTATCTCGGAAGGAGTCGGAGGATTCTTCGAGTTTGTTAAAGGCCGTGTTGTAATTCCTTATACCGGTTCACTCCAGGACTTCCGGCATGTTATCAGGCATGAGCTTGTTCATGTTTTTATGGCTGCTAAATTATTCCGTGAACTTCGTGATCACAGGATTTCAACCGATAGGTCTCCGCCCATCTGGTTTACAGAGGGATTAGCAGAATATCTTTCTACTAAACCTGATGCCCAGGCTGAAATGGTTTTAAGAGATGCTGTAATAAGCGGCTATTTCTATAATCTTGAAAATATTTCACAAATTTACGGTACCTTCTTAATGTACAAGGAGGGGCAGAACTTCCTGGAATTCATTGAGCAAAAATATGGCAAAGAGATCGTTCCGTTAATTCTGGATAACTTCTGGATGTATTCCAAATTCAGCAAGCTGCTTGAGTATACCCTTGGTAAACCTATTGAGAAGATTGATTCGGACTGGGAGTTCTACCTGAAGAAAAAATATTATCCGCTGATGGCTGACTATTCTCCTATAGGAAACGCCACCGGACAATTAACTGACTTTGGTTATAACTTCTCTCCTGTTCATTACAAAGATGACGGGAAAGATTTTATATATTTTGTCGCCAACCGGAATGGATATTCTTCTCTTTACCGGCTCAAATTAAATAACGAAGATGATCAGGATGAAAAGCCGCAGCCGGAATTAGTCCTTCGCGGAGAGAAAACTGAGGAACTGGAATCTTTTCACTTATTCCAATCTTCTATTGACATTTCTAAAAACGGAATTGTTGGTTTTGTTACTAAATCAGGGGCTGCCGATGCCGTGCACTTGTTCTCGACCAAAGATGATAGAATAATAAAAGATATTCGGGCGGACGATTTAATAACTATGTCTTCACCCAAATTTTCACATGACGGAAATAAAATTACTTTTCAGGCAGTGGATAACAAAGGATTCAGTGACATTTATTTGTATGATATACCGGCTGATTCTTTAATAAGATTAACCAATGATTATTATGATGATCAAAATCCCTCATTTGGTATTAACGATAACCAGGTTATTTTTTCTTCCGACAGAACAGCAGGAAAATTTCAAAAAAAGTATAACCTGTTTTCATATGATATGGATAGTCATCAGGTAAACTATGTTACTTATCTCGATGCTAATTGCTTCTCTTCACGTTTATCTCCAGATGGGAAAATTCTTTTATTTGTCTCGGATTATGACGGAGTCAGGAATATTTATAAAATAAAAATCAATGACGGAAGCTTTTCAAGGAAAGTTGAAAGAGTTACCAGCTTTATAACAAGCGCTTTTGATCCTGATTTTATAAATGATACAACAATTATCTTTTCGGGTTTTGAAAAATTTCTATTTAATCTTTACAGTGTAAGTGTTAATCCTTCAATAGATTCGTCTTCAAATAATATAATTACAATGAAGCTGGATTCATCTGCCGGTGCATGGACTGCAAAGAAATATGCTTCTGCTTCTTCGAAAGAAAAGCTTGAATATAAAAGACAATACACTCTTGATTATGCTGCAGGACAGGTTTCAACGGCATTCGATCCGATATACGGTACAAGAGGCGGTGCGGTCTTCGTCTTAAGTGATTTGTTCGGTGATGATAATTATTTATTGTATCTGTACAATACTGCTGAAGTTCAAAGTGAAATCCTAAAAAGTTTTAATGTATCTATTTCGAAATTCGATCTTAGCAAAAGATCTAATTACGGGTTCGGTGTCTTTAATTTTAGCGGCAGACGTTACGATATTACCCAATCCGATGAATATTTTTATGAAAGAAGCTTCGGAGGATTTTTCCTTTTAGATTTTCCTATTTCAAAATTCAAGAGATATGAAGCTTCTGTAACTGTTGCCAATTCAGATAAGAGCGAACTTCCGGGTATAATTGAAAGGAAGGCGCTTCTTGTAAGCAATACGATTTCTTATGTCTGGGATAATTCATTGTGGGGGCCTACAGGCCCGCTGGATGGAACCAGGGCAAGATTATTATTAGGGTATACCGGGGATGTTAAATACAGTAATGTAAATTACTTTACTGTAATTGCCGATTACCGGCATTATTTCCGGCTCGGATTCAGAACAGCAGTGGCTTTCCGCAGTGCAATATTTTATAACGAAGGAAAAGAAGCACGTAGGTATTTTATGGGCGGAAGCTGGGACTTAAGAGGCTGGAACAGGTTTTCAATCCGTGGTGAAAAAATGTGGATCTCTTCAGTTGAATTCAGATTTCCTCTGATCGATGAATTCCGGATCAAATTTCCTTTTCTTGGTCTCAGCTTATTCGGGATTAGAGGTGCCGCATATTTTGATGCAGGCAATGCATGGGATACTCACTATACAAATACTCTCGGCAGTATTGGTGCCGGACTTCGTTTTAATCTTTTCGGTGTAATTGTTTTAAGGTATGATATGGGTAAAAAAATAGAAGATAATTTCTCACATTTACAGCCTAAATTATTTTATCAATTCTTTTTCGGGTGGGACTTTTAATGAAATATTATCTTTTTATTCTGATTTCTCTTTCACTTTTATACGGCTGTTCGGCATCGCTGATCAGGATTAAAGCTAATCCGGATCAGAAAGCTTATCCGATGTTCGGAAAAACTCCCGGAAGGGATTTCTATACTTCTGAGAATATAGGTGATACTTTAATTAAAAAATGGGAGAATGATGTAAACGGGGGATTCAACAATTCTTCCGTAACGGTATATGGAGGTTATGTCTTTGTAGGTGATCTTTCCGGCAGGATATTTTGTTTTAATGATACTACCGGAAAGGTAATGGGAAAATTAAAATACAAAGGTGCTGTATTCTCTGCTCCCGTAATAGATAAAACAAATGTAATCTTTGCCGTTGTCTCGGAGAACAGCAATGAATCAAATTTAATATCATATAATTTTGTTACCGGGAAAGAAAATTATGACAAGGAAATTAAAGGCAAAATCTTAACTGAAATAATAAAAATTGACACCAGTATAGTATTTAATTCTGAAGATGGTAAAGTTTTCAGATATTCAATCAAAGGCGAAAAGATCTGGGAATTGGAAACCGGATCATTTACTCACAGCTCTCCTGCAATGGAAGATAACACTATCGTTTTTGGAAATGATAAAGGAGAATTATTAGCGGTTTCTTATGATGACGGTAAATTATTATACAGAAAAAAAATCGGGGATCCTTTCTTCTGCGGTGCAGCTATACGGGACGGAATTGCTTTTATAGGGAATGATAACGGTAAATTGTATGCGGTGGAAATTAAATCGGGCGATATAAAATGGAAATTTGATACACATGCCAGAATAAAGATGACTCCTGCATTAAAAGATAATATTATTATTGTAGGAAATTTAAATGGAGATCTTTTTGCAATAAATAGATCTACCGGCAAACAAATTTGGGTAAACAAAACCGGGGGATTGTTTGATGCAGCTCCTTTAATAACCGAAAATACTATTGTTCAGCCCGATTTGAATGAAAAGTTTTATTTAATTGATCCTCTTACGGGAAAAATAATGAATACTTATCCGCTTGACGGCAGGGTTAAGTTAACTCCTGTAATTGCTGACAGCACTTTATTTATAGGTTATGAAAATGGGTATATCTGTGCATATGAATTTTAAGTGTAAAATATCAGTACTCCTGGTTTTCACTATTATTTTTTCCTCTGAATTATTTTCCCAGGGTTGCACCTCAAAGCTGATAATAAAAACAGATGAAGAAAAATCAATTATAAAATTGAATAATAAATTCTTAGGCTTCGGAAATGTTGAAACAGCTATAGATACGGGTAAATTTATTCTCTCTGTTCACGAACCGTTGGATAGATGGGATTCAAAATATTTTTTAGATACCCTGAATGTATCAGGCTGTAATGATATTAAATTATCCTATAGCTTCAATTCCGCCGTATATCTGAAAACTAATCCGCTGGACGTTTTTGTCTACGATAAAGATTCGCTGCTTGGAAATACTCCCTTGTTTGTTCCCGTAAAATATAACCAGGTTGAACTGTCCAAACCGGGTTATGAAAGTAAATTAATCCGGCTGAATCAGCTTAGCGGTAATAATCCGGTCAATTTAAAATTTACCGGTGAGAATGTAACTAAAAGTTTTTATGAAAAAGATATATTTAAGATACTTGTCGGAACGATGGTACTTCTTGGCGGAACCACAGCATACTTTAAATTAAAAGCTGATAAACGTTATGATTCTTATTTATCAACATATCAGCAGGTATACCTCGATCAGACAAGAAAATATGATACGATAAGCGGAATAACAATGACAGCCCTTCAAATAAATTTTGGCTTTCTTATCTACTACTTTTTAACAGATTAATTCTGTTGTATAAACTTTTTGGCTTCCTGCCTGCCGAAACTTTATTGTAGGTAGGTTGACCTTTGATTTTACATCATTTTCATTTTTCCCGCATTAAATTTATTTTTATTTTATTCAAAATAATTATTTACAAATGTTAACAGTTCTGGAATCAATAAAGCTCTCGACAGATTATCTGCAGAAGAAGGGAATAGAATCCCCGCGTATAAATGCAGAGCTGCTGCTTGCAAATATTCTTAATTGTAAAAGATTGGATTTATATCTGAAATTCGATCAGCCTCTTAAAGAAGAAGAAATAAATATGTATCGTGAATTTATAAGCAGAAGAGGCAAATTCGAGCCTTTGCAGTATATAACCGGTTCTGTGGAATTTTTCGGATTGGAATTTAAAGTGAACAGTTCTGTTTTAATTCCAAGACCGGAAACCGAAATCTTAGTTGAAGCTATAATTGATTCGGCCGGAAAAGAAGAAAATGTAGATATACTTGATATCGGGACCGGGAGCGGAAATATTGCAGTATCAGTTGCAAAGAATTTACCTAATTCAAAAATATCAGCTATTGACATTAGTTCTGACGCACTGCTGGTTGCCGAAAAAAATGCTAAATTAAATTCAGTGGAAGGGAGAATTGACTTTATGAATGATAGTATTTTGAATGGTGTTATTTATGCAGCTAAGAAATATGATATTGTTGTTTCGAATCCTCCCTATATATCGGTAGAGGAGTTCGGGAATCTTCAGCCGGAGCTAAAGGTATACGAACCGAGAACTGCATTAACAGATGAAGGAGACGGCTTTTCATTTTTCAGGATCATTTCATCTAAAACTAAAAATCTTTTAAAAGATAAAGGAAAATTATTTTTTGAGGTCGGAAAAGATCAATATAAACAGGTTGAAAATATTTTACTAGAAAATGGTTTTAGAAATATTAATATTAAAAGAGATTATTTAAATATTGAACGCGTAATTTACGGAGAATTTGAACCGGAGACTCATCCGCCTTTGGAGGAAAATTGAAAGCTGTTGTACAAAGAGTTTCAAGTGGAAGTGTTGATATACCTTCTGAAATGTATAACCGGAAGATCGGTAAAGGATTTGTAATTCTTCTGGGAATAAAAACCGGTGATGATGAAAATGATGTAAACTTTGTTGCAGATAAATGCTGCAATCTCAGAATTATGGAAGATGAAAATGGAAAAATGAATCTTTCTTTGAGAGACGTTGAAGGAGAAGTGTTAATCATTTCGCAGTTTACATTGTATGGTGAAACTGCGAAAGGGAACAGGCCGAGTTTTATCGAAGCTGCCAGGACGGAGGAAGCTGTCCCTTTATATGAGAAGTTTATAAATCGTGTCCGATTTAACTTAGGAAATGGTAAAGTTAAAACCGGAATTTTCGGCGCGATGATGATTGTAGAAATTATAAATGATGGTCCTGTGACAGTAATTGTAGAATCAAAAAAATAAACGGAAGTTAAGTTCAAGTTCAAGAGAGAGAACCTGTCCTTGAACATGAACCCGAACTTAAAAAGCGATATACATACATGAACCCTGTGTTAATGATATTTATCGATGGTATCGGTATTGGAAAAAAGGATTATGAAAATAATCCATTCTTCAAATACGGATTTAAAACATTTACCGGAATTTTTGATGAGATTCCGACATTAAAAAATCAAATACTTATAAAAGATAATATATTTTTATTTCCAACCGATGCAAAGCTTGGACTGAAGGGATTTCCTCAAAGCGGGACCGGGCAGACTTCAATTTTCTGCGGAGTAAATGCCGCTAAAATTATTGGTAAACATTTCGGACCGTATCCTTATTCTACTTTGATACCGGTTATTAAGGAGAAAAATATTTTTAAATATTACTTATTAAAAAATGAGAAAGTGTTTTTCGCAAATGCTTATCCTAAAGTTTTCTTTGAGTATATTAGGGGCGGGAAATCCAGGCTTAGTGTAACTACACTAAGCTGTCGATTAAACAGGATGAGACTTAATAAAGTCACAGATGTTAGAAGGGGCAAGGCTATCACCGCAGAAATTACAAATGAAAGATGGAATACAAAGCTAAAATATAACCTCCCGGTTATAAGACCCGGAACTGCAGCTAAACGACTGTTAAAAATAGCCTCGCAATATTCATTTACTGCATATGAGTATTTTCTAACCGATCATATTGGTCATGGAAGGTATGACGGCGATGTTGAAAAAGCTGTAAATGTTCTTGATGAATTTCTTTATAATGTAATTACCTTAATGGATAAAAAAAATATTACGCTGATTATTTGTTCGGATCACGGGAATTTCGAAGATTTGTCTGTTAAAACTCATACCTTGAATCCATCACTTACAATTACAGCGGGGAGATATGCAGAAAAACTATTTAATAATATTAAAGATATATCAGAAATAAAACCTGCAATTATAAAATATTGTAAATGAAAGATTTTCCTGTAATAAAAATAACTTTATTATTTATTTTCGGAATCCTTTTACAGCCATTATTTAAGATAAACTTAATTTTATTTTCCGGATCGGCACTTATAATATTAATCCTGGTTTTCTCATCTTTCAAAACATTGAAGAACAAAGAAATTATCATCTCGTTTTATCTTCTCTTGTTAGTTGTAATTTTAGGATCCTTCAGAGCTTCAACAGTTAATAAAAACTCATTTCTGTCAGAGAACATTTATAAAATTAAAAACTTCACAGCTTATGGACCTATTACCCGTGTAGAATTAAAAAGAGATAACGGAGTTGAGTTCAGTTTATTTGCCGATTCTGTTTTGGTTAATAATAAAGTAATTGGTAAAAATATTAAACTAGTCGGAAAAATCAGGGACGAAGACAAGGTAAAATCAGATTCAATTTATAATTCAATTTCTCCCGGTAATTTTGTAAGTATAACCGGAACCTATGCAAAAGGAAGAGAAGTAAGAAATCCCGGTGAATTTGATTATGACAGGTATTTGAGAGAAAGAGGTATAAGCGGAATAATTACTTCTTATAATATTAATGACTTTAAAATTATCAGCAGCAAAACAGAATTTTTCCCCAATAAGATCTTTCAAATCAGAAAATCTATTTACCGGGATATTGTAGAACTGCAGAGCGAACAGACTGCCTCATTATTGAAAAGCCTTCTGCTTGCAGACAGAAGTGATATTGATTTTGAAACAAAAACTGCATTTATCAACTCCGGTGTAATACATGTGCTTGCAGTTTCAGGGCTGCACACTGGATTCATTATTTTATTCCTCCTTTTGATCTTCGGAAGGTTCAACATTTATTTTCGTTCGTTTGCGGCAATTCTTGGATTATTGATTTTTATGTGCATAACTGGTTTACCGGTTTCTGTATTCAGGGCATCTGTCATGGCAATTGTAATTATCATTGCTTTTATGCTGAACAGGTCGACAAACCTTTTTAATTCCCTGGCATTAGCAGCTTTAATTATTTTAATTGTAAATCCGTATGAAATTTATTCGGCAGGATTCCAGCTTTCGTTTTCAGCCGTTTTATCTATCGGAGTTATTTTCCCTTTATTTCAGAACCAAATAAAAAAATTTAATATTAAAAATAACTTCCTTAAATATTTTATCCTGCTGCTGGCTGTCTCCATAAGTGTTGAAATAGGAACATTACCTGTTACAGTTGCATATTTCAGGAAACTTTCCCTGATAGCACCTCTTACGAATCTGGTTGTTATTCCGCTGATAGGATTGATTTTACTGGTTGCGATCGGTACATTATTAATCAGTACTGTATTCCCGTTTATTGCGGGCGTATATGCTGCTGCAAATGATTTTTTTACTTTTATTTTATTTAAGTTTATTAAAACAAGTGGAAATCTTGAATATTCCTTTATCTGGATCAGGAATTTTCGCCTTTATGATGCCTTTATTTTTTACACATTATTAATATTCTTTATCTTCTTCTTCATCAAGTTCAAATCTACTCCGGCAAAAATTCTACTTTTTTCTTTAAGTATACTGAATTTTTATATTTTCTCATCTTATAATGATAAGGAGCTGTTTCATAAAAACGAATTTAATTTATTAATGGTTGATGTCGGACAGGGGGACTCATTTCTGCTGCAGATGCCGGATGGAAAGACAGCTTTAGTTGATGCAGGTCCTGTATCCGAATATTTTGATACCGGTGATTATGTTTTAATTCCGTTATTAAATTATCTGGGTATAAATAAAATTGATTGCGGAATTATTTCACATATGGATCTAGATCATTATGGCGGATTTGTTTCTTTGATTCATAATGAAAGGATCACCAGAATATTAAAGCCTTCTTTTGACAGTACGGATATAAATGACATTAAATTTGAAAAATATTTAAATGAAAATAAAATCCCGTACTCATATTATCATAAAGAAATAATGAAATTTGACAACCTGCGTTTCTATTCGCTTTTTGAAAATCTGGAAAATAATTACTCTAAAAACGATAGAAGCGGTGTAATCAGGATCCTATTCGGAAAAAACAGCTTTTTATTAACAGGTGATGCAGAATCCAAACGGGAAAAGATTTTGCTGAAAGATTATAAAGATTTTCTGAAGTCTGATATACTAAAAGTCGGTCATCATGGGAGCTCATCCGGTTCATCAATTAAATTTTTAAAAATAGTTGATCCCGGAATTAGTCTTTTAAGTGCCGGCATTCAGAATAAGTTTGGTCATCCATCAGCAGAAATATTAAACAGGCTCAAATCAATCAAATCAAAAATATTCAGAACTGATAAGCAGGGAGCCGTATTATTCAGATCAACAGGAAATTCTATATATGTTGTAAATTGGAAAAATGATTGAAAGGATATTGAAAGTTTACTATAAGAAAGAATATTTTTTTGCTGGTTAGCAATGGTTTTTATATTATTACATTAAATATTTTAAGGTGTGTCAATGTATTATATTTTATTTTATCAGACAATAGATGATTATACAGAAAAAAGAAAACCATACAGGGAAGCTCATTTAGCTTATGCTAATAAAGCTCATGAAGAAGGTAAATTGGTTATGGCCGGTGCTCTTACAGACCCTGCTGATAGTGCAGTATTAATATTTAAATGTGATGCTCCTTCTGCAGTCGAAAATTTTGCAATGAATGATCCTTATGTCAAAAACGGATTAATAAAAGAATGGAAGGTCAGACCATGGACTGTAGTAATAAGTGATTAAGAAGACAAAGTTATCTATAACAAAATCATTATCTATTCGTGAAAAATCTTCATTTTTAAGTGAACCTGGCTAATTGTTAAAAAAAATTAATCTGCTTAATCCGCAAGTTCTTCATTTTTGTGACTTAGTACCTACAAAAGTAGGCAGTTTATCATTAAAATTATTTTTAGATAAAAAAAATTTAATAAGATAAAATGCTTTCCCTCCGAGAGGAATCAAATTTAAAGGAGACTAAAATGTTTAGTATTCATCCGAAGAAAAATACCTGCTCCCTCACTTTCCAAAATTATTTCAGGTATTTTTTCTTCTTTTTATTATCAATAATAATCTTACCCGTTAACGCCGAAACAAATTCAAAATTAGAAAATAATGTATTAAGGGATACACTTTCAAACGGATTAAGAGTTATTATAGTTAAAAATTCTTTAGCGCCTGTAGTTACAACAGAAATAAATTATTTAGCCGGGGCTACTGAAGTTCCTGAAGGATTTCCCGGCACTGCACATGCAACCGAACATATGATGTTCCGCGGCAGCAAAGGATTAAGCGCAAACCAATTGAATGATATTAGTGCTGCCTTAGGTGGAGATTATAATGCAGATACTCAGCACGATGTAACTCAATATTTTTTTACAATTCCGGCCGAGGATCTTGATATAGCAATGCACATTGAAGCATTAAGAATGAAATCTCTTTTGTGTACGGATTCATCATGGAAAAATGAAAGAGGTGCAATAGAACAGGAAGTGGCTAATGACCTGTCAAATCCCGTATATGTTTTTTATACAAAATTAATGAAGGCTTTATTTAGCGGAACACCCTACGCAAATACCGGGCTGGGAACCAGACCTTCTTTTAATAAAACTACGGCTTCAATGTTGAAAAAATTCCATGATACCTGGTATGCTCCGAACAATGCTGTGTTTATTATTGTTGGCGATATAGATCCCCGGGAAACACTTAATAAAGTAAAAACACTTTTTGGAAATATTCCAAGGAAAAAACTTCCTGAGAAACCCGAACTAAATCTTCAGCCTGTGAAATCCGATACATTAGATCTTACTACAGATACTCCTTATGGTTACACACTCACATCTTTTAGAATGCCCGGAACCAAAGACCCCGATTATCCGGCAGCACAAATATTAGCTGATGTTTTAAGCAGTCAGCGTGCAGATCTTTATGGATTAGTACCGCAGGGAAAATCTTTATACTCAAGTTTTGAACTCGATGGAATGCCGCGGGCAGGTATGTCTTTTGCCTATGGAATATTCCCAAGGGGAGGAGATGCTCATAAATTAATGAAAGAAACAAATGATATAATTGCAAATTATGTAAAGAATGGTTTACCGCCAGACCTTGTGCTCGCTGCCAAAAATCATGAGATTGCAGATGCCGAATTCCAAAAGAATTCCATTTCCGGTTTGGCTAATGTATGGTCTGATGCAGTGGCAAATAATGGTAAAGAATCACCGGATGCTGAGTTAGAGATGCTTAAGAAAGTTACTGTACAGGATGTTAACAGGGTCGCAAAAATATATTTGGATTTGAACCATGCAATTTTTGCAATCTTAACTCCCGAACCATCAGGTAAACCAATTACACGAAGCAGTTTTGGGGGGGCAGAATCTTTTGCACCGAAAAACCCGATGGAAGTAGAACTGCCTGATTGGGCAAGTACAGCGATGGCTCGTTTAAAGGTTCCGAAATCGGTTGTAAACCCAATAGTAGATACACTTAGCAACGGCATAAAATTAATTATCCAGCCGGAGTCTATCAGCAATACAGTGAGTGTGTACGGCGAAGTAAAAAACAATTCTGATCTCGAAACCCCGGAAGGCAAGTATGGCGTTGATAATGTATTATCGCAGCTATTTTCTTATGGTACAACGACTTATAACAGACTGGCATTCCAAAAAGAACTCGATGATATCGGTGCAAACGAGAATGCAGGCACCGGATTCTCACTTCAGGTTTTAACCGACCATTTTGAAAGGGGAGTTCAGCTTCTTGCAGATAATTTATTACATCCTGCCCTGCCTGAGCAAGCATTCAAAGTTGTTCAGATGCAAACAGCAAAAGAAGTTGCCGGTGAACTTGAGAGTCCGGACTATTTAAAAAACAAAGCACTATGGGATGCTTTATTGCCGAAGGGGGATCCGCAGCTGAGGCACAGCACACCCGGATCGGTAGATTCACTTTCAATGCAGGATATTAAAGATTATTATAGTAAAGTTTTTAGACCTGACCTTACAGCAATCGTTGTAGCCGGAAAAGTCAATCCCGATACGGCAAAAAATGTTATTGAAAAATACTTTGCTGCATGGAACTCACAGGGAGAAAAACCGCGAACCGAATATTCATCTGTTCCTGATAATAAACCGGCAACCACTAACGTACCGGATAAAAGCAGGGTGCAGGATGAAGTTACGCTTGCACAAATACTTCAGTTGACCCGCGATAATCCTGACTATTATGTCTTACAGCTTAGTAACCAGATTTTAACCCGCGAAGTTTTTGCTGCAAGGTTATATAAAGATCTTCGTGTAAACACGGGATTAGTTTATTATGTGCATTCAAGCTTTAACATTGGAAAAACCCGATCTTCTTTTCAGGTTATGTACGGCTGTGATCCTCCAAATGTTTTTAAGGCAAAATCAGTAATAGTCCGTGATTTAAAGGATATACAAAACAGCCCGGTAACGGATAAAGAATTGAGACGTGCGCAGTCTGCAGAGTTAAGGGATGTTCAGCTTTCCGAATCCAGTGTAAGCAGTATTGGCAGCGGCTTATTGAGCAGGGCAATACATCAGCTTCCGTTAAATGAGCCTACCATCGCCGCTGAACATTATTTGGAAGTAAAACCTATGGATATTCAGGATGCTTTTAAGAAGTGGATAAGGCCGGATGATTTTGTACTTGTTTCCCAGGGTCCTAATCCTAAATAATTATTTAGATAAAAGTTATGTAAAAAAAACTTCTTAAATAAATAATCTAAGAAATCAATAGTATTGAAATCCGAGTTTGAAGAGAAGATATACAAAGTCTTCTCTTCAATCGGCGAATGTGACAATCATATTATTCTCTACCTAATGCATTTTATTTTTACTTAAATATATCTTTTATTATATCATCTTTAATTCCATACTTTTCTGCATACTTTTGCTGATGTCCCGATTTAGCTAAACCATACATAGCTTCAATAGTTCTTAAGATATTAACGTGAGTGACCCCTTTTCCTTCGGGATAATTACCCGGAACTATATATGCACCAGCGACGATAGTAGGGATTTTATTTTTTACATCACTGTCAGAACTTTCCGGATCGGTCAAACCTCTGTATCCGCTTTTGTCATTATTCTCATCAAATGTTATGATTAAAAGACTGTTGTGACTTTTTGCCCATTGATAATAATTATCAATGTTATTCTTCAGCCAGTCATCTCCGTTAGGTACGCTTATATCGGGAGATTGCGGATCATGCATATCATGAATTAAATTTGGAATTATGAAAACGACTGTAGGAAGCTTATTAAAATCATTTGGGAATTGTTTAAATTGAAGATTAACAGAATTTTCTTCTTTATTCCCGTTTGGAATATTTCCGAAACTTATCCACGGGACGTGTTTACGAGCATAATGACCGGAATATAGTATTGTGTCGCCGATTGCAGGCAAATCCTCGGAATAACCTTTAAATGAATATCCATTCTTTAAAAGCTGTTCAGCTAAATTTCCCGATTTAAAAGGATAATTTTTATTATTAACCGAGTTTGGAATTACGTCATTATATCCGACATCCTGATTGCTGCCCGAAAACAACCAGAAATAATTTCCTTCGCTTGCATGCTCTTCAGCATACATTTGTGTTAAATTTGCACCCTCCTTCTTTAATGAATTAATATAAGGAGCATTATTGTTATTTATAACTTCTTCGTAATTCTTATTTTCTTCTAACACAATCACTATATGATCATATTTATGGACAGTTTGCCCCTTTTCCAAATAGCTTTCCGGATTACATAAAAATCCCATACTTAATAATGAAATAAAGATAATCACTAATATGTACTTCATAATACTTTAATTTTTTAATTAAACATGCTTGATCCTAAAATAAACAAAAACAAATTGCAAGAATGTTATTTTTATATTAAGTCTTCTTTAGATACTATTTAATGCGCTTCATATCACGTTTTAAATAATCCATTTATATATCAAACGGGTAAAGTCTTCTGTCCGTGTTGGGTCATCATAAAAGCTATTATGAATACTAATTGCATAATTTCTTACGAAGTTATCTAAAAAAAAGCAATGGTTAATACTGCGAGTAAAACTAAGAAATTAATTATCCCGCTAATATCCCACTTAAAGGGAGATACTATTATTGAAACAAAATCATTTTTTAATTTTATTAAATCGGATTTTACTTTAAGAATTTCCACTATGACTCATTTTTCAATTTTGCATCTATCTCTAAAATAAAAACTTCTGTCACTATAGCATAATGGCAGGGAATATTGGCTCCAATAAATTACTCCTTATACCGAAAAAAGATGATTTAAAATATCTTAATATAAAAAGTAAATATGACTAAAGATACAACCAGAAAATAATAACCAAACCACTTATAAAAATCCTAGATATATGCGAACAAAAGTAAATTATATTTGTTCAATTAAGGATGTTACACTTTACTTCTGGCTGTCTCCTTTTCTTATCTCTTCAATATCAGCACGCCGAAATTTTTATTGCCAAGCTTCCCGGGCAGATAAATATTATGTGTTGTTAGATCGAGAGCCATTGTTCTTAAACCTTTTTCTGTTGCGACGTTATCAACAACTTTAAACTTTTCAGGAGATTCTTCTTTAATTACAGTTAATGTCCCTTCTCCGTTGGAACTAAATGCAAGGTCAGTTTCAGGATCAAATCCGCATGCATCTACATGTCCTCCGATTGGGAGTGTTGTAATTACCTTACCTGATTTTGCATTTACAATTACCATTAATTTATTATCACACCCCGCAAATAAAACATTATTCTTTATATCAAAAGCTAAGCCGGAAGGGCTTTCACCCGGAGCTGCCGGCCACGTATGATTTACCTTTAATGTATGAGGATTAAATTCCTGAATTTCACTTTTATTCTCAATATTCACATATATCAATCCTTTATTATTCGAAACGCAAAACTCTGGTTTCCCGTCAAGATCCACTGTACCAATAACTTTATTAGTCTCAGCATTAATTGCTGTTGCGTTTGAACTATGTCCATTCATTGTAAAAATTCTTTTTGTAAAAGGATCATATATAATTGCATCCGGATTTTTTCCGGTTATGTGTATATTATCAATTGTTTTTAGAGTTTTTAAATCGAAGACAGTTACACTATCACTTCTTCCATTACTGATAAAACCTTTTCCGAATTCATCTGCGAAAGCTATCCCATGAACTCCATTCAAGTTGGAAATTTCTCCAATAACTTTAGTATTTGTTAAATCGATAACATGAACCTTGTTTCCATGTGATACGAATAATCTATGCATTGGAGCATCAACGGCAGTATAATCCCACCAGCCTTCACCGCCGATATTAATGCTGTCTGCTACTTTATAACCTGGTGTTTGTGCCGATATAATTGCAGTTAGGAAAAAGCTCAAACTGAAAAGAAGAAATATTTTTTTCATTTTAACCTCAATTAATTTATGTAAAATACTTGCTGCTAAATGTTAAAAAATTCTAATTTTATTCGCCCGGGTTATTGTTCACATCCTGTGAACTATTATCCGGCTGGTTTTGTTCTTTATAATTATTGAAATTAAATTTTATATTCAGCATTACCATCGGCGACTGCCTTGTAAAATAAGAGTGGTTGTAAAAATCGGTTCCCTGGGTAATAAATTCACGTTTTCCGGTATGCAGCAGATCTCTAACCTGCAAAGTTAAAGACAGGTTCTTGTCCAGAAAATTCTGCTTAACTGCCATGTCTGTAGTAAAAAATCCTTCCCATTTCCCCTGGGCATTTACTGAGGGACTGTAATATCTCGTATTTAACTGAAGCTCAGTTGAAGGAGTTATTTTAAATACATTATTATTCTTAATTCTCCAGTTGAAGCTTTCTCTTGCAAATGACTGGTTAAATATGGCACCGCTTATTTTATAATCGTAAACATCTCCCATTAAATTAAACTGCCAGAATTCAACAGGATTGAACATAACCATAAATTCTGCTCCAAGAGATTGATCAGTTCCAACATTGGCAACAGTCCTAAGAGTTACATTTTCTGCATAAACCGAATTTATGTCCTGTCTTTTATCATGTGTAAAACGATAATAAAAATCATTAGAAAAAGAAACTTTACCAAAAAATGTCTGCCAGCCGAGTTCGTAAGAATCAATAAGTTCCGGTTTAACAGATGGATTGCCAATCCGCACATCGTTTGCATCGAACCATGTATAAAAAGGTTCAAGATCTCCGCCGTCAGGCCTGTCGATTCTTCTGGTATAGCTGGCCATTACCTGAGTTCCTCCGGCAAGATTATAAGACGAATGAATTGAAGGAAAATAATCCCACCTGCTTAAAGAGAACTGCTGATCAGTATCGGCTAATTTGACAAGCTGGTATGTGTATTCAGTCCTGAAACCTGCCTGAATGCCGAGACTGTCCCATTTGTTTGAGAACATTGTGTATGCTGCAAATCTAGTGCGGTTAAAGTCATTTGTATGGCTGTATTGGGATTGGTAATTATAGAATTTATTTGTTGAATCATAAATGTATAACTTGTTAATATCCTTTTCTAACCGGCTGAAATATTCCATTCCTGCCGAAAAATTTTCCTGATTATTAAAAGGCAGTATATAATCCATTTTACCTCTTATTTCACTTTCAGGTCCTTGCTCTGTTGTCTTAGTTCCGTTTATAAGATTGCTGCTTTGTGTAGCATATGAATTTGATGCCTCATTATTATTTCGATGCCTGTAAAATATTTCGGTTGTAAGCTTATGCCCGTTTTGATTGAAATTATGGATATAATTTGAGTTCAAATCATAAAAATCTCCTGAATGATCATGATTAGTGTTATTCAGATAATATAACTTTTGAGGATCGGTTCTTGACCATTGGTTGTAATTCAATGTAGAATTCCTAAGGAATGACCTTGAACCATACCTTCCGCCTAAAGATAAATTATTACTTTCCCCAAAACCGAAATCTAATCCTCCTCTTACTCCCGATATAGTTCTTCCCCAAACCATATTGCCGTCCGAATTAAGATATGAAGTATTATCTCCTAATATAAATTGTTTATCTTGGCTGTTTGTACCGGGGAAAAACCGGCGGTTATAATCAACTCCAAAGTTATAATTGATTGATGGGGTTTTATATTGAAAAATAAAATTGCCTCCGTATTTATCATTTAAACCGCCCATAATATTTACAATTCCGCTTAAGCCTAAATTTGAATTTTTCTTAAGAACGATATTAATTATTCCGGCTGTTCCGCTGGCATCATATTTTGCCGATGGATTTGTAATAAGCTCAATGTTTTTTATTGAACTTGCAGGTATTTGCTGTAAGGCATCCTGGGCATCCATAACCGAGGGTTTCCCGTTGATCAATACCTGAAAATTTGAACTTCCTCTTAAGCTGACATTACCATCGATATCCACCCTTACCGACGGGACATTTTCCAGAACATCGGCTGCAGTACCGGACATAGCAGTATTCATTTTACTTACGTCAATTACTTTTTTATCAAGCTCATAGGTTATTGGTGATCTTTGTCCTTCTACCACAATATTTTGTAAGGTTATTTCCGTTGGTTTTAAATATATATTTCCAAGATCATGTTTAAGCTTTATCTTTGAAATCCGGATATTATTAAAAACTTTTCTTTCATATCCCATAAAACGTACAAATAAATAATAATTTCCGTAGCCGATATTATTTAAATTAAAAATTCCATTTTTGTCGGTTACGGTTCCAGTTATCTGGGAGCTGTCTTTTTGTAGAAAAAGTACTATGTTAGAAAATTCAATCGGCTGTTTAGTTGCCTGGTCAAAAACTCTTCCTCTGATTGAACCTTTATCTATTAATTCCTGTCCGTATAATAAATCGGTTATAGAAACTAAAAAAATCAAAACTATTAATATTTTTTTAATCATAATATCTTTTTAAGCTAAAACCTTTAAAATAATTTTCCGAGATGAAAATAAGATGAAAAAATTTTATCACAAGCCAAATCTGTGAGCCAGGTTAAATCCAAATTGGCGATAGCCGTAGATCAAAACTCCAGTCCTGACTTTGCTCAGTTCAGGAGAACTGAGCCACGCAGGACGTTGCAGTTCGTATCTCCGTAGCTCGTAGATCAGGACTCCAGTCCTGGCATTGTTCTATTTATATAGGAAGGATGACTGTAAAGATAGTTGCAACTCCCGGTTTGCTTTCAACTTTTATTTTCCCACTATGAAGTTCTATGATTTCTTTAGCGATTGCCAATCCTAGACCGCTGCCGCTGATCTCTGCACGTATTTCATCCGATCTGAAAAACCTGTTGAAAACAAAAGGTATTTCTGCAGAAGATATGCCCTGACCATTATTAATTATTTCAATTATAACTTTATCTTTTATCCCCTCATTCAAATTTATTATGATGCTTGAACCTGTATAAGAATATTTTATTGCATTATCGATCAAATTTAAGAAAACACTCCTCAGCTTCTCTTTATCTGCATTTATTTCAACAGCTTCTTCAATGGATAAATTTATCCGGATATTTTTTTTAACAGCAGCCTGGTTTATAGCTTGTGCACAATCTGCCAGCAATTCATCAATTCGGATGATATCCTTTTTTAATTTTGTTTGAGATGCATCAAGCTTGGCAACTGTTAAAAGAGAATTTGTAAGCCTTGTTAAATTTTCGATTTCTGATAGTGCATTTTTTATGCTTTCTGCAGATTCAGCATCTTTTATTCTTTTCTCCAGGATCTCCAGCTCCGTTTGAATAACGGTTAGCGGAGTTTTAATTTCATGAGATGCATTAGCAACGAACCTTCTTTGACTTTTAAATGCATTATCTATCCTCTCAATCATCCCGTTTAAAGTTTCTGCCAGCACTCTTACTTCATCATTTGCTTTTGGAAGTTCTAACCGTTTATCAAGATTTTCACCGGAAATATCTTCGGCTGTTCCTGCCATTTTTGTGATAGGGTTAAATGCTGCTTTTGAAATAAAGTAGGCGGCGAATCCCGTTATAATTAATCCGGCCGGAATAATAATTAAAAATAAATATAATAACCTGTCAAGCTCTTCAAATACATCATTTGCTAAAGCAGCAGTCTCTAAAACATAGATTGAATCATTTTCTGTTTCAAACTTACTCCATAGTATATGATATTTATGTTTATGTATCCGTCTTTTTTCATAAGCAAATGAGTTTTCTGAAAGATTAATTAAATCAGTCGTTTGTATTTTTGAAAGAACCGGATCACTAAGAATGATCTTCCCGGTTATATTGAAAAGTTCAAATCTTTCTCCGCTTAATCCCTCGGCCTTAATTGAAGAGAGCTTTTTAATGTCCAAAGATGCATTATCGTCTAACTGATCCTCAATTTCAGAACGTAAAGAAATTGAGTAGCTTTTCAGATTAGCATTGAGCTTAAGAAAAGCTGCTTCTTTTGTACTATGATAAATTATAGCAGCAAAAATAACGAGCAGTATGCCGAATACAACCGTATATGCTAAAATTAATTTTGTTTTGATTGTGAAATACTGCAACTTAATTATCCTTAAAGATATAACCGGAACCCCTGATAGTATGGATAAGAGGTTTTTCAAAATCTTTATCAATCTTCTGGCGTAAAAATTTTATGAATGATTCTATTACATTGCTGCGCGGATCAAAGTTCATATCCCACAAATGTTCCGAAATCATTTCCCTGGTAAGTATCTTGTTCGGTTTCATCATAAACAATTCAAGAAGTGCAAACTCTTTAGTTGAAAGCTGGATCTCTTTCCCTTCACGATAGGCTTTGTGAGTATTTAAATCTAGCTTAACTCCGAAATTTTCAAGCAAAGCCGATCTCGCTTCACTCCTTCTCCTTATTAATGCGCGTATTCTTGCAAGTAATTCACCAAGATGAAACGGCTTGGAAAGGTAATCATCTGCGCCTTCATCCAAACCTTTTATTTTATCAGCGACATCATCAAGTGCTGTTAACATCAGGATCGGAGTGAGCACCTTTTTGTTCCTCAGATTTGCACATGTTTGCAGCCCATCCTGTTTTGGAAGCATAATATCAAGTATAATCAAATCATAATTATTGATTTCTGCAAATCTTTCTCCTGTAATTCCATCATCCGCAATATCAACGGCATATCCTTCCGGTTTTAATCCTTTAGCAACAGCAGCAGAAATATTTTTATCATCTTCAATTAATAGAATTCTCATTTGAATTTTCAGAATTTTGATTAGTAATATTATAAATAAAAATGAAAACAAAATGAAAATAAAATGATAAGGCTCATAAGGTATAAAGTTACGGTATATGGTATGAGGGAGTAAATCATTAGGATTTTGCCGAATATCCTAAACTTTTTGCTCTTCTGTATAAAAGAAGACCAAAATCAGAAGAAAATATTATTTGGACAAATTTGCAGTCCGATTGCAAATCTGTCCATAAAACTTTTTTTGATTATGATTCCAGGGGATAAGCACTTATTTGGTTTATGACGGGAACAAAGAACAAACAAGAACCGCCGGAAAAATCATACCATGGAATAAAACCTCGATTATCTTAAACGAAAAATAATGGAATTGTCATGTATTTTTCAAAATTATATGCAATGTTATTTTCAATTTCCTTCTTTTAATTCGAATGCTCTTTATTCAATTTTTCTTCATTCAATTGTTCAAAGTAAATGAAGAATACAGAACATTAGAACATTCGAATTTAGAATCTTAGAGGTTTTTTCTTAAATTAATAATCATAAGGTTACAACATTCCATCATTCCAAAAGTTGCTGATTCCATAATGTTAATGTGTAGATGGATATCCTTTATTTACCCAGTTAATCATTAAAGTATTTTTTAAGTATAAAAGTTTTGCATTCTTAAATCCCATCTCTTTTACGGCTTTAAAACCGGGACGTACATTAGGACAATCAACCCATTTGCAGCAGCCGCAGTAAAGAACAATATTTTTATTGCGGTCTACATCCTGAAGAGTATCCTTTAATTTTTGTATCCCGTCACTTTTAAAAGCGGGACCTGCATAGATAGAGCCAGGAATATGGTCCTGGTCATAAAGCATTTTAAAGCCAATCTGGATTAACATTGGTTTTTCATTATTACTTTTTAATTCATTTTGCAGAGTTTCCGGCATTATAAGATCATTCTCTGTCCAGGGATCTGATTTAGTGACCTTTACTTTTTCAGTTCCAGAATTTTTTTCCTGACCTTTACTGCATGCTGACAGAAGTAAACCGAAAATAATAAAAGTAATAAACGGCAGTATTGATTTTTTATTTAAAATTTTTGAATACATATTAACTCTCTTTATTAAAATAATAGGGATAAGTGACTATATAATATAAAAATTTAAATCTTATTAAAGATTTTTGTATATCACAAAGCCGGTGTTTAAAAATAAAATTGTACAAAATCGATATATAAATCAGAAGCTCAATACTGCATTTAGAGATATCTTGTTAGATGAATATGATGGTGCTATAAATAAATGTGAATTAGGTGTATTCATTGAATGACTTGCTGAATTTTCCGGTGGAGCTATAATATTTCCCAGGCTATAACCAATGCAAAAGGCTAATGGAAAATCGCTGTACCAGTGCATCCCTTCATTAACTAAGGAGAAGCTGAGTAATCCGAGTAATGAATAACCAACCGGTTTAATCCATTTGAGATCCGGATAATTATTAGCTATGACAGTAACTACTGCAGTTGCAGTTGAAAGATGACCGGAAGGAAACGAATAGTATTTCGGCTGATTTTTTTGATATTCTTTAATACTGGGCATAAATAACCAATCACCCCCGGCTTCACTGGAAGCATAAGGACTTTCACGGCCGGTAATTCTTTTGAGCATTTGTACTAACAACCCGGTTGATAAAACCGCTTCGGCAATGTTACTCCCGGTTTTTAATGCTGTCTTATCATGAAAAATAATACCGGCAGAGGCAAATAAAGCAGAGGTGAGAAATTGGTATTCCCCATTTCCCATTCCTATTGCTATACCCGAAAAGTTTCTGTCAAATTTAGCCTTATTAAATAATGAACGCTGGTACTTCCAGCCGCTTTGATCAATTAATAATAATGAACTGGTTATCAAAGAAATATTAAATAAATCCGGCAAACGTTTGAAACTGAAAGTCTTTTTTAATAATTGATAATAATCCCTGGGAACATCTGTTAACATCTGGTGCCATCTCAGGTCTTTTTTTTGTATTAGTATGGATTCGTTGTAAAGGGAATCTCCTGCAATGTATTTTGTTTCCGGAGTGATAGAGCTTTTCTCTTTTGTGTATGCGGGTGATTGGTATAAAATATATATAGTAACCAGAAGAATAAAACAATTAGCTTTATTATACATTGTCTTCTATTATTGATCAGTATATAATTTTGATTAGGACATAAGTTATTGAAAAAATAATTAGCATCAGTATGTATTTAATCACAATTGTTTTTTGGAACACAGTTTAAATTTAATGAAACGCTTAATCCGGAGATGATAATAATATCATATTTTGCTAATGAAATAAAAATCAGAAATACTTTCCAATCCAAATCGATAATTCCCAACTTTTTATTATTTTTATACTGCACAGTTATTTTATTCATATGAAAGGGGTTCTGATGAAACCTAAAACTATTCTTATTCTGTTTTTCGTAATCTTATTTTCATTCTTTTCTTTTGCGCAGGAAAAAACCCGGGATAAAGGAATTTTTATCGAGAGGGGAAAAGGATTTTATAATGAAATTTTGCATGGGATTAGAGAATTTGACAGCATACCCAAATCACCTAAAAAATATTTTAAGGTTGATGTTTCCGGTATTGATCTCCCCAAATCCATTGATGAGTTTAAAAGCTACTGGTATAATTCTCCTGTTTCACAGGGCAACACCGGTACCTGCTGGTCATTCTCAACAACTTCATTTCTCGAATCAGAAGTTTACAGGATTCACAATAAAAAGGTGAAGCTTTCCGAAATGTATAACGTTTACCGCGAATATACAGAAAAAGCAAGACGTTTTGTGGAAGAAAGAGGAAATTCTGCATTCGATCAGGGATCTGAAGCTAATGCAGTAACAAGAATATGGAAAAAATTTGGCTGCGTTCCGGAAGATGTTTATAATGGTATGCTGCCGGGACAAAAGTTTCATAACCATAAACAAATGTTTTATGAAATGAATTCTTATTTGCAGAATTTAAAAGTAACGAACGAATGGAATGAAAATGAAGTTATAAGCACAATTAAATCAATCTTGAATCATTATATGGGCGAACCGCCGGCAGAATTTGAAGTCGACGGAAAGAAATTTACACCAAAAGAATACCTCAAAGATTATCTGCAGATAAATCCTGATGATTATGTTGATATTCTTTCATATATGCAGCAGCCGTATTATCAGCAGGTTGAATATGAAGTTCCCGATAATTGGTGGCATAATAAAGATTACTATAATGTTCCGCTGGATGAATTTATGTCTGCTTTGAAAAAAGCAATTAGAGACGGTTACACAATGTCAATCGGAGGTGATGTTTCCGAACCAGGTTATGTTGCACAAGCTGACGTAGCAATAGTACCAACCTTCGATATCCCTTCAGAATATATCGATGAGAATGCCCGCCAGCTCCGTTTTAGTAACAGATCAACGACTGATGATCATGGAATTCATTTGGTCGGTTACATGACTAAAGACGGGAAAGATTGGTATTTAATTAAAGATTCTGCTGCAGGTTCAAGAGATGGAAATAATGTCGGATATTACTTCTATAATGAAGATTATGTTAAATTAAAAATGATGGATTTTATGGTGCATAAAGATGCAGTGAAAGATTTACTGGCTGAATTTAATAAGTAAGCTGCATAATCCTTATTTTAATAGAACACTGATTATTATGATTTGTTATGATTTTTTATGATCATAACTAATCATATTAATCATAAAGATCTGCGTTCAATTAAATTTTACATTGTGCGGTAAACTGATAATCATACATGGCTATTCCGAAAATTATCATGCATAAAATTTGCTTAAAAATATAAGTATAATTATTTAACACTAAAATAAAAAGGGAGAGCAAGTGAATAAAATAGAAAAATCCGGTTACCGTAGAATTGTTTTTGATATTGAAACCTGCAGTTTCCCCTTTGAGTCGCTATCCGAAAGCCAGCAGGAATATCTTCTCCGTTACGCGGAGAAAGAAGCAGATGAAGAAACAAAGGTTCAAAAGAAAGATGACGCGATCAGGTATTTAAGCCTTTATCCTTTTACTGCCAAAGTTGTTGCAATTGGCATTTATGATATTCTGAAAGAAAAATCGTATGTCTACTACGAAAATGAGACTGCCGAAGAGGAATGGTTTAATGAGGAAAAAAATATTCATTACAAAGGATTAAGTGAAATTGAAATGTTAAGATCATTCTGGAGAATTATTGAAGTCACTGACCAGGTAATAACTTTTAACGGAAGGAATTTTGACGCGCCTTTTTTAATGATCCGTTCTGCAATTAATAAAATTAAACCAAGCAAAAATATAGTGGCAAAGAGATTTGATTCCGCTGTCCATATTGATCTACTTGAGCAGTTTACTTACTATAGCTTAACTAGAAAATTCAATCTGGATTTTTACTGCCATGCTTTCGGAATCAAATCACCAAAATCAAAGGACATCTCGGGTATTGAAGTGAAAAATTTTTACGAAGCAGGAAAAATAAAAGAAATTGCAGTCTATTGCGGAGAAGATATTTATGCTACTTACCAGTTATATAAAATTTGGGAAGAGTATCTGCATGTATAGAATAAAATTTAAAATTATACCCGTACGGATATAAAATTATCTTCTTTTTATAAATTATACCCAGACGGGTATAAATGAGTAATAATATTTTATTTTATACCCGAAGGGAAGAGCTTGCATTATCTTTAAATGGAAGGAAAAATAATATTAGGAAAAAAGATTTTAATTATTTTGCCGGCAGACTTTTAATAAATGAAAAGGCACTTTTAATAATTTAAAATAATTTTCAAAGAACCGTTCCGTTTTTTAATAATCTTATTTCCCGAAGTTTTTTATCAGAAACTATGAAAGAGAAATATCTTAATCTTATAGCTCAATGATATGATATTTTGTTCAGCTAATTTTTTTATGAGAAACTGAGGTTTAATATGAGACTGGTTGTAAATATATTATTGCTGTTTGTTTTCTTTTCCATATTAATTTATTCACAGGAAAACAACAAGATTACTGTTAATGGAAGGGTAATTGATATAGAAACCCGCACACCCCTGGAATATGTAAATGTATTTCTATCAAATACTACCATAGGAACAAGTACAGATAAAACCGGGCAATTTATAATAAAAAATGTTCCGTTTGGTTCTTATAATATTATTTTTAGTTATGTAGGTTACGAAATTCAGAGTAAGAACCTTTATTCGTATAAATCCGACACTTTTAATTTTAATATTTCCCTGATTCCTAAAGCTATAAACCTGAACCAGGTTAATGTGACAGGAAATATTCCTGAAGATTGGAAAGAAAATTTAGAAATATTTAAAGATGTTTTTATTGGTGAAACGGAAAATTCAAAAGAAACAACAATACTTAATCCGGAAGTATTGAATTTTACAAGAGATAAAAAAACAGATGTTTTCAAAGCATATACAGACAGTACAGTAGAAGTTGAAAATAAATCTCTGGGTTATAAACTATCTATCATTTTAGATTCATTGGTTTACTACCCGAATGGAAATATTAATTACATGTTTTTTTCAAAGTTTGAAGAAATTCCGCCGGATTCAAAAAAAGAAGAGCTGAAATGGAAAGAAAACAGGGAAAAAACTTATTTAAATTCTTCAAAACATTTCTTCTATGCTCTCGTTCATAATAAGTTGGATGAGGATTATTACACGCTTCGTGAAGGACCGGTTAACGGTGCTAAAATATTTCCGGAAGACTTATCAATAAAAAGCAACAGTGATTCAACAATTTATACATTTAATTTTATGGGGAGCCTTGTTGTAAAACGTTATATCAGTCCGCCGAGTTATCTGAACTTTTTATATTCTTTTATTCAGATAGATAAATACGGAAATTTATTAACATCAGTCTATGCCGTTCAAACTTCCGGTAATTGGGCTCAACAGCGTGTTGCTGATCTTTTGCCGGAAAATTACGTCTATTTGGGGAATTAACAAGGGGTTAGTCATAATTTATTTTCACTATGTTATTCAGTATCTGAAATAAAAAATTATTTGTCGTATCAAGTAATGCCAGGTTTTTCAATATTTCTTCTTCGGTCTGAACATATTGATCTTTTACCAGTTCTTCTCTCCCGTTCTTAATTAATTCTTTGAGTGAATCACTTGTAAATTCAAGATGAAATTGTAATCCGATGACCTTTTCGTTTAATATAAAAGCTTGATTTCTGCATGCAGAACTTTCTGCCGCATGAATTGCTTCATGTGGTAAATCAAAAGTATCTCCATGCCAGTGAGCAGATATAATTTCTTTTGGCAAGCCGCTGAAAATATTATTATTAATATTTATTTGAATGGGAAACCACCCGATTTCCTTGAATTTATTCCGATGTACTTTTACTCCCATCGAAGCTGCAATTAATTGAGAACCCAGACAAATTCCCAAAATAATTTTGTTATTCTCAATTGCCTTCCTGATAAAAAGTTTTTCATCTCTTAACCATGGATACTTTTCTTCATCATAAACACCCATTGGTCCGCCCATAACAATTAAAAAATCGAATTCAGATAAATCCGGCAATGCTGTATTTTCATAAAATTTAGTTGCAGAGACGGGATATCCTCTTTTGTTTATCCAGTCTTCTATACAGCCTAAGCTTTCAAAAGGCTTGTGCTGAAGGTAATGTATTTTCATAAGATCAATTGGCAGAATATTGAAACAAATAATAAAATCAAAAAATAATAATATTAATGATCGGATGATTGTCTGAATGATTGAATGTTAATTCGCATTCATCCATCCATCACAAATAATATCTCATTATCGGTCTTTTAGGACTCCTTCTTTCAACGACTTTAAAACCTGCCTTCTCAAAAGATGAGGGAATCCCGGTCCATGCAAATGCAGCAGGAATATTATTACTGTATGGCTCCATAGGGTAAGCCTCGAGTATTTTAACTTTTTTCTCCCTGCAGAATTTAATAACTCCTTTCAGTAATTCACTTGAAAGTCCCTGCTTTCTATAAGCTTTGGCAATAAATAAGCATGTAATTGACCAGACAGGTTTATCATCAATTTTTGCGAGCACCCTTGAGTTTCCGAGTTTGATAAATTTATCCCGCGGAGCAACTGAACACCATCCAACCGGTTTATCATTTATATAACCTATGATTCCGGGTATTTCGTTACTATCAATAATCTCTTTCATTGCCAATTTATTAGCAGCACCTTTTTGAATTTGAAATTCTTTAGCCCTTAATCTCCAGGCCATGCACCAGCAGCCGCCGCATGCTCCTCTATCGCCGAATAGTAATTCAAAATCTTTCCAGCGGGATTTATCCACCGGAAAACACTCCAAATTAACTGTCATTATTTGCAAACCTTTATTACAAAATCTTTTTATAAAAATAAATTAAAAGTTCCTGGAAACGAAATAAATTTGAATATTTAATCAAAAACCTATTTATTTAAATATGAACTCGAAAAGAATTCCCGTTTGATGGAATATTTTCCCAACAATGAAAAACTGACAATTATAAATATAATTTTTAATAATAATAATAGTGGCACAAAAATTGGCCTTTAACATTATTTTTGTATTATTATTAGATTTTTAAATATGGCGAAATTTTTTTATAAGCAAAACAAATTACTCGTCTATTCATATTCATTGTTCATTTTAATTTTTCTGGCTTTCAGTTTTTACTTTTATATTAATGAAAAGAAAAATGAGAACTTAAAGAACCGGGGATATCTTCAGACTCTTGCCAAAATAAAATCTAATGAAATTACTCAATGGCATTCTGAAAGACTATCTGATGCCTTATCCTTATATTCCAACGAATATTTAAAGCAGGAACTTATTAATTATTCGGCAAAAAATTCCAAAAGCGATTCACTTAAAATTGTCTCTGCCATAAGTCAGACATATAAAAACCATGATTATAAAAATATATTTATTCTTAATAAGAACCGCGACTATATAATTAATTTGAATCCTGCCTCAGATAAGAATTATAATGCTGATTCTGTTTCGTCTGCAATTAGAAAAGACAAAATTGTCATTTCTAATTTTTATATAAATCAGTCTGATTTTGTTGTTGATATAGATCTATATATCCCTGTAAAAAGCAAAGGCAATTTAATTTCCGTTATTATAATGAAAATAGATCCTGCCAGATTAATCTTCCCGCTTATTCAAAACTGGTATTTACCAAATTCGTCGGCAGAATCGTTTATTGTTTTCAGGCAGAAAGATAGTGTTGTATTCATTAATAAGTTAAAGTATAGTGATGTTTCTCCTTTAAGATTTAAGCTGCCGGCTCTTTCTAAAAATCTTCCGTCTGCATCGGCTGTCAGAGGGATTCGAGGTATTGTTGAGGGAATAGATTACAGGGGGGAAAAGGTTTTGGCAGATATCAGGCATATCAAAAATACTCCGTGGTATTTGATTACAAAACAGGATCTTTCAGAAATTTATTTGCCGGCTACAAACAGGCTCTCTTTTATTCTTCTTCTTTTATTTTCTGTTTATGCTATAGGCGGGATATCTTTTCTGTATTATCAAAGCAAGCAAAATTTCAAATATTCTTCAGAAATTAATGAATCAATTAAGAAGTTCGAACTGCTTTACCAAACTTCAAATGATGCTATAATGATTATTGAAGATAATAAAATAATTGACTGCAATATAAAAGCAGAAAAAATATTCCAAACAGAAAAAAATAATATTTTAAAAGATTCTTTAATGGACTTCTCTCCTCAGTTCCAATCCGATGGTTCTGTTTCAGAAGAGAAGTTATTATCTATTTGCAAAGATGCCTATAACGGAAAAGCATGTTTATTTGAGTGGGTTTTCTCTCAAAATGATAAGCATTTTAACAGCGAAATAAATTTATCTCCTCTGGTAACAGACAATAAACATTTTATCGTGGCTGTAATCCGGGATATAACCAATAGAAAAAAAATAGAAGAGCAGAATCTTAGACTGCTTCATGCAGTTGAACAAAGTCCTACCTCTATCGTAATAACGAATACAAAAGGTGATATTGAGTATGTAAATCCTAAATTTTCAGAAATTACAGGTTATTCGCGTGATGAAGTAATTGGAAAAAACCCAAGGGTTCTAAAGTCCGGAGAAGGTTCTGCTGAGGTTTATAAAAATCTCTGGGAAACCATTGTATCCGGTTCGGAATGGAGAGGAGAATTCCATAATAGAAAGAAAAACGGAAAACTCTACTGGGAAATGGCTTCGATATCTCCGGTAAGGAATTCTGCCGATAAGATTACTCATTATATTGCAATTAAAGAAGATATCACCGAAGCAAAAGAAATACAGGAATCTCTCAAAAAATTGGCTGCTGAATTAACTCAGCAAAATAAATATCTTGAACAATTTGCTTATATTATATCTCATAATCTGCGGTCCCCTGTCGCGAACATTATAGGAATTATTGAAACGCTTAAAGATTCCTCTTTAACCAAAGAAGAAGAGGAAGAGTTAATGTCTGGATTATTTTTTTCTTCTAAAAAGCTGGATGAAGTTATTCTAGAACTGAATAATATTTTACAGATAAAAAAGGGGGTTAATGAGGTAAAAGAAAAAGTAGAGTTCACGGAATTATTAAAAGATATTAAGGACAGCATTTCAAATTTAATTAGAGATGAGAATGTAAAAATTTTAAGTGATTTTTCAGAAGCTGATGAAATATTTACACTTAAAAGTTATTTGAGGAGTATTTTCTATAATCTGATAACGAACAGCATAAAATATAAACAGCCCGGTGAACAACCGGTAATAGAAATCAGAAGCCGTAAAATTGATAAATTAATCCGGCTTACTTTTAAAGATAACGGATTGGGATTTAATCTTAATGAAATTGGAAACCAGGTTTTCGGGATTTATAGAAGATTTCATGATCATAAAGAGGGTAAAGGTTTGGGGCTATTTATGACTAAAATGCAGGTTGAAGCATTAAGTGGTAAGATATCCATAAATAGTGAAGTAAATAAGGGAACTGAATTTACTATTGATTTTGACATCTAAGGTATAGCTTATGGCTAGTGCTCCCGATTTCATTTTATTCGATGATGACCCCGTAAATAATACTCTTTGTAACATTACTATTAAGAACACATTTAAGGATGCAAAAATAAGGACTTTCATAATTCCGGAGAAAGGTCTTCATTACATTTCAACGGAATTTAATGTTGACCGAAATAAATCAACTATAGTATTTCTTGATATAAATATGAAGGGGATGACTTGCTGGGAATTTCTAGATAGGTTTGAACAATTGGAGGAAAGGATAAGATCTAATTTTGAAATTTTTATACTTTCTGCATCACTTGATCCTGCCGATAAAAAAAGAGCCGCTGCCAATAAAAACGTAGCTTCATATATCGAGAAACCGCTTACTAAAGAAAAGATAAGTAATATTGTTGGAAGTCATTCATCATAAATAAATTCAATTCTTCAGCTTCTCTTTAAATAAATTGCATAATTTCAACATGATAGTATTATGTTTTAATTAGATCATTATCATATTAATAATTATTTGTAATAATAATTCCGCAGGTAAATACATTTTGTTTTTAAAGTCCTGTGATTCCGAAAATTCAAATAATTATATTTATATTTGTACAAATATTTTTGATATTATTTGAAGAAAAAATTAAATCCAAAGCTGAGAAACAATGGAAACAACATCAAATAAAAAAGAGCCTGACGTTAACTTAGAAATAGCAAAGGACCACGGTTTAACTGAAGAGGAATATGAACGAATAATAAAAATTCTGGGAAGAGCTCCATCATTTACAGAGCTTGGAATTTTTAGTGTAATGTGGAGTGAACATTGCAGCTATAAAAATTCTATCGCTTTACTTAAAACATTACCAAGAGAAGGCGGGAAATTATTAGTTGGTGCCGGAGAAGAGAATGCAGGGCTGGTAGATATTGGCGATGGTTTGGCCGTTGCATTTAAAATTGAAAGCCACAACCATCCATCTGCAGTTGAACCATACCAGGGTGCAGCTACAGGAGTTGGCGGAATTATGAGAGATATTTTTACAATGGGTGCACGCCCGATTGCTTCATTGGATTCTTTACGCTTTGGCTCTTTAAAAAATGCAAGAACCAGGTTTCTCTTTGACGGTGTTGTAAGAGGTATAGGAGATTATGGCAACAGTTTTGGAGTTCCTACTGTAGCCGGGGAAGTTTATTTCGATGAGTCATACCAGGATAATCCTTTAGTTAATGCAATGGCTGTTGGAATAGTGAAAACCGACCAGGCTGCTAGCGCGGTTGCAAAAGGTGAGGGAAACCCGGTTATGATTGTAGGATCTTCTACAGGCAGAGATGGAATTCACGGTGCAACTTTTGCATCGGAGGAAATTTCTGAAAAATCGGAAGCTAAAAGACCTTCGGTGCAGGTTGGGGATCCTTTTACGGAAAAACTTTTACTGGAAGCTTCACTGGAAATAATAAAGAATGGCTGGCTGGTTGGTATCCAGGATATGGGTGCTGCCGGAATTTCCTGCTCTACCTCGGAAATGAGTGCCAAAGGGAATTCAGGAATGAGAGATTAATTTGGATAAAGTGCCTTTACGGGAAAAAGGAATGACTGCCTATGAAATCATGCTCTCTGAAAGCCAGGAAAGAATGCTGTGTGTTGTAAATAAAGGATTTGACAGTAATGTTAAAGAAGTTTTTGAAAAATGGGATCTGCATTGTGAAACGGTAGGCGAAGTTACAAATGACGGGAAACTCTATATTAAATATCAAGGAGAAGATAAAGCCGAAATTCCTCCGTTCGAGTTAGTCCTCGGCGGCGGTGCGCCTGTTTATCACAGGGAAACAAAAGAACCGGAATATTTAAAACGTACAAGAAATTTTGATTTCTCAATATTACCTGTCTCGGATAATTTAACAGAGGTTTTCGAAAAAATATTTTCATCTCCTAATATAGCTTCAAAAAAATGGGTATATGAACAATATGATACTATGGTAAGGACTAACACTATTGTGGGGCCTGGTTGTGATAGCGCAGTTGTTTATATTAAAGATACAAATAAAGCATTGGCAATGAAAACCGATTGTAATTCCAGGTATGTTTATTTGAATCCCAAAGAAGGAACTAAAATTGCCGTAGCAGAATCAGCGAGGAATATTGTTTGTTCCGGAGGTGTCCCGCTTGCAATTACTAATTGCCTGAATTTTGGAAATCCGTATAAGCCGGAGAATTACTGGCAATTTAAAGAAGCAATCGAAGGTATGGGAGAAGCATGCAGATTTTTTGATACTCCCGTTACCGGCGGGAATGTCAGCTTTTACAACGAATCTCCAAATGCTGCTGTTTATCCAACACCGACAATAGGAATGGTTGGACTGATTGAGAAAGTTGAAAATATAACAACATCTTACTTTAAGGAAGAAGGAAATTTAATTTACATTTTGGGGGAAGATTTTGAAGAACTTGGCGGAAGTGAATACCTGAAGATTATTCACAATAAAGTTGCAGGCGATTCTCCTAAAATAGATTTGGAAACAGAGAAAAAGCTTCATGATTCACTTTTAGCTTTAATTGGAAAAGATCTGATTGAATCCGCGCATGATGTTTCGGAAGGTGGAATTATTTCAGCTCTGGCAGAGTGCTGCATAATTAATGAAGAATATCCTGTCGGTGCCGAAGTTAATATCCCGGTTAAATCCAGGGAAGATTTTTCATTATTTTCTGAATCCCAGTCACGGGTAATTGTTTCAATACTAAAAAATAATAAAGATAAATTTGAATCATATTTAAATAGACAAGATCAACCTTTTACATGTTTAGGAGAAACTAAGGGAACAAATCTTTCTGTAAATAATAAAATAAAGATGAGTACCAAAAGATTGAGCGAATTATATTATAATACAATTCCAAATATTATGAATGGTTAAGGTAAAGATAAAAGAAAAAGTTAAGAAGGCTCCGGTTTATCATAAATACAGAATATTAAGATTTAAATTAAATCTCACCCCTCGATTCCAGAAAATTAGAGATTTCATTGTGCACTATTTCGGCGGCTTAATAAACCGGATGGATGAACACCATATATTTTTATTAGCCGGCGGATTAGCATTTTCCATATTTGTTTGTATTATTCCTTTTGCACTTATTGTATTTGCAGTAGTGGGTACAATACTCAATTCAGAGTACATGCAGTTTCAGGTCAACGGCCTTATCGATACGATTATTCCTTATCAACAGTATTCCGAATTTGTAAAAAGGATTATTTTTACCCGCATCAACGAAGTTATCGAATATAAAAATCTAGCCGGGATAATAGGTGGGCTCGGTTTACTTTTTGCGGCAAGCGGATTATTCAGCAGTATGCGTACAATACTCAATTCTGTGCTTGGGTCCAAAAATGATGAACATTTTATTTTGGCAAAGCTCAAGGATTTTGCACTTGTTATCATGGTAATTCTTATCTTCTTCATAACAACGGTTCTAATGCCTTTTGTCGATATCCTAAGGCAAAAAGCTGATCAATTTCAATCTCTTCATTTTTTATATTCTGGTATCTTTGAGCATGTTGTATTTTCTCTCCTATCATTAGTCCTGGTCTTTATTTTATTCTCCGTTTTATATTTTGCCGTGCCCAGAAAAAAATTAGGGAAAAAAGCTACTTTTATAAGTGCATTTTGGGCGGCAATTCTCTGGGAGACTGCTAAACAAATATTCGGTTATTATATTTATCATTTTTCTGCTTTAGGTAAGATTTATGGAACATATGTTTTATTTGTAGTTGTTGCATTCTGGATATATTATTCGTCTATAGTATTTATCATTGGAGCAGAATTAGGCAAGCTTTACTCTGATCGAAGGTATGCAATAAATAAAGGGGAAGAGATTTTTGAAGAAGAATAAACCGCCGATTGATCTTATCATCACAAGCAAAATTAATTTTTTATTTTTACTTTTTAAGGACTAAAAATTTAGTTGGAAACATTGTAAGATTTTTCTTAATTTATTTTTAACCTTAGGGTGATTTATGTAATGCTTATCAAAAAATAGATTCGGGGAGAAATAAATTTCATTTCATTGTTATAATTAATTAGATAAAACAATTCCACTTAATTTATGGGGATTAAAATGAAGACTTTCATTATTTTAATTATCTTTACGTCCTTTTTTTCAATAGTAAAAACAGAAGCCCAGAATTACGGTCTCGATAATACCGATCCGGCGGTATTTACAAAATTCAGAATACCATCAACAGATTTAAGATCACTGTGGCTAAATACTAACCTGCATTTTAATTCTAATAAGGATATTTATTCACGTAAACAAGAACCGTACGCAGAATTCTTGAGTAACGATTATAGATCTAATTTTAATTATTCTCTAAGCCCGCAATACCTATTGCTTCATGAATCTGAAGATATGTATTTTACTATTTCAGCCAATTTAAATGGAACTTATGAACATAATTATTCCTCAAATGAGAATAACCAATCAGTTAGTTCCGATAAATCAAAACAGAATTATTACTCAGCTATAATTAATATCTCTATGACCTTAAACGATTATATAAAGTCTAGCAGTTTCTTTTATTCGGCAGGTTCATCAATTTCTGTAAATATGAATCAGACAAAATCAGATCAAATTTCAAGTCCATCTTCGGGAAATTATAGAAATAGTAAATCACAAAACTATTCAATATCCCTGGGAGTTGGTTTTGGTAAATTAAGAAATGTAACTCCTGTAGTTACGGCAGTGAGATTCCAGGAAAGAATGAAGCAGCTCAGTCTCATAAATAATGATTTAAGTGATAAAACTATTGAAGATCTTGCAATGCAGTTTTTTAAACAGCCTTACTATAGCGACGTATATTCCCGGCCTGATAAATATTTCTGGAAGGGGATTGATCATGTCCTTTCAAATGATGCAGTTTCACTTCAGGGCCTGAACATGTATGCAAGTTCATATCTTAGAGAATCTCTTAATGAAGTGAGGTTTTTTCGTCAGGAAGGGCTTGTTGCGGGACTCAATTTGCAATTAAAATATTACAACTTTTACGATTATCCTATGATTATAATGGAAGATTTAACTTTAGGATTCAATCCGTATTTTTCATTCAGCCGCCAGGTAAGTCTTAATTCACAAGTCAGCTTTTCTGCATCATTAACAGGTGGCCCTGTTATATCAAAGCATTCCAATACCAGGCAAAATTATGCATTTTCTGTACGGGCAGGTTATAATTATGAACTAACAGACAGGCTTGTATGTTTATTTGGAAATAATTTCGGATATAATATTGTCAATTCATCTGAGCAAAATAAATCCTGGTCTGATGCTTTAAATCTTAATCTCTCATATTTTGTTGAAGATAATATTGTTGTTAGTGCATCCTATAATTGGAGCTATTATCATTCCAATTCCCAGGGTATCAATTCTAATTTATTTTCTTCTACATCTGAAAATTTATATAACACACTTGATTTAGGCTTTACTTATTACTTCGACAAAGGATTTATAATAAATTAAAATGACTAAAAACATGAAAAGATATGACATCAATAAAATGATGTCATATCTTTTTAAAAGAAAATTACTGTTAATCGGAAGGATAAGGAATTCTAAATCAGAATTTCATTTCATCTGTTTTGCACTTCAGCCTGAATATTCACGTCTCCTGCTGATTTAAAATGAAGGACGAAATCTATTCTCTCTCCCTGCTTTAAGTCTTTTTTCAGATTCATAACCATTACATGATAACTGCCCGGTTTAAATTCAACAGATGAATCCGGTTTAACTATTATATCTTTGATTTCTCTCATACCCATCATACCATCTTTCATGTATGTTTCATGCATCATAACATGTTTGGCAATATCTGAAGAGACCTTATAAAGAGTATCCGGTTTATCAGAGTGGCTTTCAATTTTGAAATATAATGCAGTATTTAAACCTTCGGCACCTGTTCTAAGCCAGGCTTCTTTTACCTCTATTTTATTCCCTGTTGAAATAAAAATGCAAACAAGAGAAATAATCGCAAATAACATTTTCTATCTTGAATTATTATGAAAAAAGATTAATTCCATAATTAACATATTGATACTTTCCTGAATCGAATATCCAGTATCCCATTCAGCTATTCCAGCGAATTTATATCGTCCACTATTTCCTTTTGATCTAGAGTGCTCCCTTTATATTCTTTCCTGATCCTGCTGTTTCTATCGATTAAAGTAATTCTATCAGTATGTATAAATGAATAAGTAAAACCGCCGTTATTATATTTTATCGTATCGGTCGGTATGGCATATATGTTCATAACTTTGAGAAGAGAATCGATGACTTTTCTATTTCCTGTCAAAAGCTGGAAATTCTTTTCATCTATGTTTCTTACATCAGCATATTTTTTTAGAATAGAAGGTGTATCTCTGTCCGGATCAAAGCTTATTTCCGCAAATTGAACTCCCTTAACATTATCTTTTTTCAATTTTTCCTGTAGCATCCTTAAATTATTTGTTGTTAAAGGACAAACATCAGGGCAATTAGTATACAAGAAGCTCATAACAGTGATACTGCCTTTAAAATCATTAGGGAATACTACTTTAGTGCTGTCCTGGTTTACTAATTCGAATGAAGTTCTGATACTCTTTTCAACAGGAAGATGTTTTCCGCATCCTGAAAAAAAGGGAACAAACAAAGATGCTATAAATATTATGATTAAATAATTTGAAGAATTATCTTTATGAAGTTTATGCATTTTCAAAGGAAATTTATATATACTAACTTATTAAAATGTAAGTTAAAGTTGAAATCTCAATTTCAATATGTATTTTATATCAAATATTAATCGGATGAAAAAAAGCATACTTTTCAATTATAGAATATCTTTAAAAACAGAAATAGGCTTTCGGTGTTAAAGTCTAATACAGGTCAATTAGAGATGGCAACAATAGTGTTGTTTATTTTGTCTTTGAGAGTTCGCAAAATTTTAATAAAAAACTAAAAATTAATTTGACAAATAAGATTATTAATGATAATTTTAATCAGACAAATTTATCTGATTATAAAATGACAGTAATTTTTTCAAAAAAATGTGAATATGGACTTCAGGCGATACTTTACCTGGCGGCTAATTTGGATAGGGAAGTAATACCAGCAGAAGAAATTGCTAAAAAGTTGAATATTCCGAAAGAGTTTGTTTCAAAAATTCTCCAGAACCTGACTGAAAGCGGTTTAGTTTATTCTAAGAAAGGAAAATCCGGCGGCTTTGCATTAGCAAAAGATCCGAAAAAAATAAGGTTAATTGATATCGTTGGTGCAATTGATGGTTTAGATATGTTTAATAGTTGTGTTTTAGGTTTTCCCAGATGCTCGCCGGATAATCCTTGTCCCTTGCATGATAAATGGGGCGAATTAAGAATGAAAACATATAATATGCTTACTGATGAAACCCTGGATAAATTTAAAGAGAAAACTATAAATAAAGTGAAAAATCTATAAACAAATTTTTTTATTCGTTAACCAGACAAAAATATCCGATTATGATTAATTTTGAAAAAAATAAGAAAATAAGAGTGGAAAAGGAATATAAAACAGTTTCTGTTGAACTAGAAAACATACGGGTTTGGAATCCGGCTCAAAATAAAAAAACAAAAAAGAAAATTATTCGAAATACAGAAAAGCCGATTCAGAAATACAGGTTTATAATTCAGAGTGCATTTGCTCTGCTTTGTGTTTGGATTGGTGTTGAATTCTTCTTGTTTACAAGATATTTGCAGACCGACGGGGCTGCAGTTTATTTTAACAGGCCGCCCGGTGTTGATGGTTTTTTACCGATTAGTTCCTTGATGAGCTTTTATCTTTTTATAACTACAGGCGAAATTCATCCTGCGCATCCTGCCGGTTTATTTATTTTTATGGCTATTGTTATAGTTTCGCTGGTGTTCGGAAAGTCATTCTGCAGCTGGTTATGCCCATTCGGCTTTATCTCGGAATTAATTGGTGATTTTGGTGAAAGGCTTCTTAAAAAAATATTTAAAAAAAATATTAAAACAACTTTACCTAAATGGCTGGACTATCCTCTGAGAAGCATCAAGTATTTGCTGCTGGGCTTTCTCTTCTTCTCAGTCTTCTTCCTGATGACAAACATTGCAGTTAAAGCGTTTCTGGACAGCCCATATAACCAGGTTGCCGATTTGAAGCTTTACTATTTCTTTGCTGATATTTCTCAAACAGCAATAATTATTGTCGGTGCCTTATTTATCCTTTCGATCTTTATAAGAAATTTCTGGTGCAGGTTCTTGTGTCCGTACGGTGCATTGCTTGGGGTAATATCATTTTTAAGTCCGCACAAAATAAAAAGAAATCCTGTTAGCTGTATTGACTGTGGTTTATGCGCAAAAGCCTGCCCTTCCAATATAAAAGTTGATAAAGTAAAGACGGTCTTGTCGGATGAATGTTCAACTTGTATGAGCTGTGTAGATGTTTGTCCCGTTGAAGATACATTAGATTTGAAATCAATTGTTACAAAGAAAAAGGTTTCAAAGAAAGTACTTGCTATAGCAATAGCAGCAATTTTTATAATTGTAACGGGGATTGGAATAATTACAGGACACTGGCAGAATAACATAACAACTAAAGAATATTTACATCATTATAAATATATGAAATCATATGGTCATCCTACAGGAGCTGCTGCTATGAAAGAGCTAAATAAGGAAGCTGCTGCAGGAACTCTGGAAAATAATGAGCTTGATAACAAAACGGAAAAACAAAATATAAAATAAAGGAGATAAAATGGAATCATTAGATGTAAGATTGGTAAACGAGAAGATAACTCATTTATCATTATCCGAAATAGTTACAAACAATTTTAAGTCTGCAGCTATTTTTGAAAAATACGGATTGGATTTTTGCTGCCATGGTAAAAAATTAATTTCAGAAGCTTGTGAAGAGAAGGGAGTGAGTGTTGAAGAAGTATTGACTCAACTTGAAAATCTTAACGAAAATAATGAGGAACAATACCAGGGACAATATAACCAATGGAATCTTGATTTTCTGGCTGATTATATAGTTACTATTCATCATAAATATGTTAGAAATATGATCCCGGTTATTTCAGCTCACGCTGATAAAGTAACCGCAAAGCATGGGCATAATCATCCTGAGCTTATAAGTGTTGCTAATAACTTCACTGTTGTATATAAAGATTTAAAGCAGCACATGATGAAAGAAGAGCAGTTGCTGTTTCCATATATAAAATACCTGATAAATGTTCAGAATAATTCTGCTGTTCCCGAGGCACCGTTTTTCGGTACAATCAAAAATCCGGTTCAAATGATGGAAGCAGAGCACGAATCTGCAGGAAATCTCTTGGCTGAAATAGAATCCTTAACTAATAACTATACTCCTCCTGCAGATGCATGTAACACTTTCAAAGTGTTTTACCAGGAACTGAGAGAGTTTGAACAGGATCTTCATAAACATGTTCATCTTGAAAACAATATCCTTTTCCCGCGTTCAATTGAATTGGAAAATAAACTATTTAATCAATAAGGAATTATCAAAATTATATACAGAGGAAAAAATGAATTACAAAAAATTATGGATTGGTTTTATAGCTGTGCTTGTTCTTTCTTTTGCAGGGCTGGGATATATGGGAGTGGAAATTTATCAGCAGAGTCCGCCTATTCCAAATAAGTACGTTACTAAAGAAGGCAAAGTATTAATTACCGGTCAGGAAATAAAAGATGGTCAGAATGTTTGGGAATCAATTGGCGGTCAGGAAACCGGAAGCATCTGGGGACATGGTTCTTATGTTGCACCTGACTGGACTGCAGACTGGCTGCACAGGGAATCGGTTTTTATTCTTAATACTTTTGCTGGGGAAGAATATGATATGCCTTTTGATAAAATTTCTGAAGAGCAGCAGGCAGGTTTGAAAGTTCGTCTTCAGAAAGAAATAAGGACAAATACATACAATCCGGCTACAGGCAATGTCATAATTTCTCCGGTTGTATATAAAGCCTTTGAAGAAGTAAGCAAACATTATAACTCCCTTTTTACAAATGATTCTAAGTTGGATAAATTGAGAGAAGCATATGCAGTACCCAAAGATGCTATCAAGGATCCTGCCCGGTTAAAACCATTGGATTCATTCTTTTTCTGGACTTCATGGGCTGCTTCAACGAACAGACCCGGCGAAGATATATCTTATACCAATAACTGGCCTCATGAAGAACTTGTAGCAAATAAACCGACCGGTTCATTGATCCTATGGACAGGATTTAGTGTAATTCTCCTTTTAGCCGGTATTGGCGGATTAGCTGCATATTATGCTAAAAATAGGGATGATAAGATCGAACCTGAGCATTTCCCGGATAAAGATCCCCTTTAAATTTAGTCCCTACTCCTTCAATGAAAGCAACCTTAAAATACTTCTGGGTTGTAGCTGGATTAATACTTTTACAAATTGTAATGGGAATTATTACTGCCCATTATAGTGTAGAAGGATCAGGATTTTATGGTATTCCCTTAGCTAAAATTTTACCTTATTCTGCCAGCCGTACATGGCATATCCAAATTGCTTTATTCTGGATTGCAACTTCCTGGCTGGCTACTGGTCTTTATATTGCACCTGCAATTTCAGGTCATGAACCCAAGTTCCAGAGGGCAGGTGTGAATATTTTATTTGTTGCTTTGCTTATAATTGTAGTTGGTTCTTTAGCCGGCGAATTGATGGGAATTATGCAGAAGCTTGGATTAAAGACTAATTTCTGGTTCGGGCATCAGGGTTTTGAATATGTAGATCTGGGCAGATTCTGGCAGATATTCTTATTTGCAGGATTGTTTATCTGGCTCTTTTTATTAATGAGAGCTATTCTTCCCGCATTAAAAAAGCCCGGCGAAAACAAACAGCTCATTACTTTATTTGTTATTTCATCATCGGCGATTGCCGCTTTCTATGGTGCAGGATTAATGTGGGGCAGGCAGACTAATCTTGCTATCACTGAATACTGGAGATGGTGGGTTGTGCATCTTTGGGTTGAAGGGTTCTTTGAGGTATTTGCTACTGTTACTATAGCTTTTCTTTTTGTTAGATTAGGATTGCTAAGAATTAAAATTGCAACTTCGACAGTCTTGTTTTCTACAATTATATTTTTAGCCGGCGGAATTTTAGGAACACTGCATCACCTTTATTTTACCGGAACTCCAACCGCTGTTATGGCTGTAGGTTCTTCCTTTAGTGCGCTGGAGGTTGTCCCTCTTGTACTTTTGGGTTTTGAAGCATATCATAATCTGAATTTGAGCAGGTCTACAAAATGGATTAAAGCTTATAAGTGGCCTATCTATTGTTTTATTGCGGTCGCATTCTGGAACTTGGTAGGTGCAGGGATCTTCGGCTTCTTAATCAATCCGCCTATAGCACTCTATTATATGCAGGGATTGAATACTACACAGGTTCATGGTCACGCTGCTTTATTCGGTGTTTACGGAATGCTCGGCATTGGTCTGATGCTTTTCGCACTGAAAGGATTATCAGTAAAGAAAGAATGGAAAAACGGAGCAATAAGATATGCCTTCTGGGCTCTTAATATTGGATTGGCGCTTATGGTGCTGATAAGTGCATTGCCTGTCGGTTTGGGGCAAACACTGGCCAGTGTTGAAAGAGGATTATGGTACGCGCGGTCAGCCGAATTTTTACAATCACCTACTATGCTGACTTTCAAATGGCTTCGGGTAATCGGTGATGTTGTATTTTCATCAGGTGTAGTTTCGCTGGCATATTTTATTATCGGTTTGAAAACCGGCTGGTCTTTGAAACAGGAAAGTAAAATACCGGCTGAGGAATATAAACCGGTATTGGATGAACTCGATTATAAGAAAGCATAATACACTTTAGTGATCTGAAGCCTCATTTTTTGATAATGGGGCTTGCTTTTTGTGGCAATTATTAATTACATTGTAGCAAAAGCTTGGGTTAAAATTTTTTTTTCTGCGAATAATGGATATTTCAAATAAAGATATCAAGTCCATTAAAGATATTAAGCTGTTAGTTAATAAGTTCTATGAAAAAGTAAATAAGGACGATCTACTGGCTTGGATATTTAATGACCTGTCTAAAGTTGATTGGAAAACTCACCTTCCGATAATGTATGATTTCTGGAGCAGTATTTTGCTGGGAACTAAGACATATAAAGGTCAGCCGTTCGATGTTCACTTATATTTACCGGTAGAAAAAAAGCACTTTGACAGATGGGTGAGTCTTTTTATTAAAACTGTAGATGAGAATTTTTCCGGTCCTGTTGCAGATGAGGCTAAATTAAGGGCAAATACAATTTCTGAGATTTTCCAGTATAAAATTAAAGTAATTAAGGAGGATGAAGCCAGGATAGGGATGTTTAAACATGATGGATGAAACGAGGAATAATGAAACGACATAAGAGCTTGATATTCATTTCACATGATCACTACCACGGATTACAGCTTGCCCAGCTTATAAAAAAGAATTCTCCTGAGTTTAAAAATCTGCCGAATGATCTTGAAGGGAAAAAAAGCTATACAATAAATTTTTATGAAAAAGATCTCCTCCATCATTTTTATCTTGAAGAAAATATTATTCATCCTGCTGTGAAAGGAAGAAATAATGAAATCGATGAACTCTTTGAAGAGATAATTGCTGAGCATAAAAATATTGAAAGTGCAATTGAATCTTTAAAGGAAAATAGTAATATTGAAAATAAACTTAATGAAATCGGAATTTTGCTCCAAAATCATATAAGAAAAGAAGAACAAGTACTGTTTGAAAAAATCCAGAAAGAACTTTCAGAAAACGAACTTCAAAATCTTGAAGAAGAGCTGCATTCCTACGAAGACCTGAACTCTTAAGGTACCATGACAGAAACAAACCTTATTTCGGAAATCGGATTTTGAATTGCGGATTAACTGAAAAATTTGTCTTTTTACTAATTTATAATATGATTTAGTTCTAAATCAGAAATCGAAAATCCGCAATCCGAAATTTGTTTATGCTTTCATTCTGTTTCCATGCTCCTCATGAATGAAGAGCCAGCTGCAGATTTTTCCAATATTTATTTCTTCAAAATTCTTCCAGTAAGATTTAGTTCTAACATGCATAGAACTTGAGTCTATTGGCGGGATAGATTCGGCTTCTTCGATTAATTCCTTTATCCTGTTTTGCCATCTTATCATGTTTGAAGTTCTCAAATCAACCCAGCCTTCATTAGCCCAGCGGTCTATGTTTTCTTTATTAATATCAAGAGAATTTTCTCCCCTGAAAGCAGGAATTTTTATAACACTTCCTCTTAACAGATATTTACCGTTAGGAAGAAGAATTGGAATTCCGATTGAGATTATTTCACTTCTTAGTTTCTCATCATCTGCAATTAAATTGAAACATTTTTCCGAGAGCTCTTCAGCAGTGGTTTTTAAGATATCAAACATATTTTTACAGAATTGCCTGATTAAATGAATTTCATAAAGAAGTTTTGAAAGTCGCGGCGGACCGAGAAGCTCAAAAGCCACACTATCAGAATGATTTTCTTCCTCTAATTTTGCCATTTTTTCGACAGCCATGTGCTGCATATAACCGGCCCTGTAAGTCGGTTCCATTGTAGCATGATCTAATGAACTAACTATATCATGCCCGGTATTGCCCCCCTTGATTTCATAAATTGCAACATCGGCAATCTCTTCCGGGGTAAGAAATTCCATCTGTTTTTGTGCTGTAATTGTTTCAAACTCCCCGCGTGAGAAAATTCCATTTTCCCCGGTATCAATAAAAACAGATTTTAATACATTTTCTGTTGTCCTGTATTTCTTATCCGAACAAATTATAAATTTATCTTCAAGCGGGATCGCCTCTGTAAGCGGAATATCAATTAATTTAATCGTTTCGCCTCTCTTTTTGATTTCACCGAATTCTATTCTTTTCCAGGCAATTGCGCCGGTAGGTTTAATTTCTTTTGTAATTGGCCCTTCAGGTGTTCTTGCCATTAAAAACAAAAGCAATGTATGTGCACCTGCAATTGCAGATTTACTTAGCAAAACCCGTGAAGGTTTCTCTTCACTATGAGTATAGGGGATATTTAATCCCATGCCGCCCGTGCCGCTGGTTCCTATCTTTAGATATAATTCTGTCTTAACAATGCTCATTGAATTATATAAAATTTGTACATGCCTGATTAATTGAGGTATATAAAGTGTAGTCAGCATCTTTTCAGATTCCTCGATAAGTTCGTCGTAAGATACCTTATTTCTTATTGCGTGATTCAGATTCCTGGAAGACGTATATATATCCTGATATGCAATTGCTGTGGCAGTATTAATACAGTCGATAATTATATCGGGACTATATAATGTAAGAAGATGAAAAATTGCAGAATTATTTAATATCTCATCCGATAATTCTTCCAGTGTGTCGGATATTAGAATCTTTCTATTTTTTGAATCGGAAATAATTTCAGCTCTGTTTACATCTTTGAACTCATTCCTGACAAAGATATCACCGCCCCAAGGAATAAAGAAACCTTTCTCTTTTTGCGGGAATTCAATTTCAAGCTTTTGAACTGCTTCTTTTGCTTCTGAATATTTGAGAGATGTTATGATAAGATTTTTTGGATTTTCATTCACAAGTTTCCGGGAAATGGCATTACCCACAAGCCCCCATCCACCTAAAATTAAAACTGTTTTATTTTGTATATCCATGTTTTTACCTTCTAATTATTTGTATAAACATACAGCTTATTGTGAAGTAAGGCAACCTGAATAAATCCAATTTCAGGTTATATTAAATGTTGGAATTTTGATGTTTTTAAAAGGAAGCATCAAGGAGAATCATTTTTGTATCATAATATAAATACTTTTCTTTGCTAAACTTTAACTCAATTATTAAATTAGATATTCTGAATTAAAATTTTTTTAAAAAGAGAGATTAACTGAATGAAGCTGAATGATTTACTGAAGAAAGAGTTTATAATTGCCGATTTGCAAGGTAATTCAAAAGAAGATGTAATAAATGAGCTAATAAATCTTTATGAGAATGATGACAGAATAACTGATATAGAAAAAGTAAGAGAGGCTGTTTTAGAAAGAGAGAAGATAATGTCTACCGGCGTCGGGAAGGGATTTGCGATCCCTCATGGAAAAACAAATTATGTTAAAGAAATACTTGCTGCATTCGGTAAAACTAAACGACCAATCGATTACCAGGCTCTGGATGGACAGCCTGTTCATTTAGTCTTTTTATTAATTGGGAAGGATAATCTGGTTAGCACTCATATTAAGCTTTTAAGCAGAATCTCAAGAATGATGAATAAAGAGGAATTCCGGAATAGACTTATTGACGCACGAACGGGTGATGAAATTCTAAATATCTTTAAAGAAGAGGAAGAAAATTATTTTGAGGTATAAAAAAAGTTAAAAAGTATGATCTAAAGGCGGATCAGCCTCTTGCTGAAAAAATCAAAATTCAAAACTTAGACCGTTAATTTAAATAATTTTGACCTTTGACTTTTTACTTTTGACTTTAAATATTATGATTAAAGCAATAACCGGTACTAAAGATATCCTTCCATCTGAAATTCCCCAATGGAAACTCCTTGAAGAAATAATGCAGGAAGTCTTTGAAGCATTCAACTATAAAGAAATCCGGACACCGGTTTTTGAGGAAACACCACTTTTTTCAAGAGGGATTGGTGAAGAAACCGATATAGTCGGGAAGGAAATGTACACTTTCCTCGATAGAAGCGAAACAAGTATTACACTTAAACCTGAAATGACTGCATCGGTTGTAAGGGCATTTATTGAACATTCTTTAGGGAAAAGACAATCTTTAAGTAAACTTTATTATCTGTCGCCGATGTTTAGACAGGAAAGACCGCAGGCAGGAAGATTAAGACAATTCCACCAGTTCGGTGCAGAAGCAATTGGAAGCACTTCTCCTCTCCTTGATGTGGAAATGATTCAGATACCTTACACAATATTAACAAAGCTGGGATTAAAAAATATTAAGGTAAAAATTAATTCCCTTGGAACGCCTGTTTCCAGGGATATGTATAAAAACCAGCTGAGAAATTTTTTAATTGATAAAAAAGAGAAACTTTCGGAAGACAGCAGAAAAAGGTTTGAAAAAAATATTTTAAGAATATTTGACAGTAAAGCTGAAAATGATCAGGAAATTTTGGAAGATGCTCCCTTATTAATCAATTATATTGATGAAGAAAGCAAAAGCGATTTTGAGAAAGTAAAAAGTACATTATCAATAATAGGTATACCGTTTGAAGTTGATCCGAGGCTTGTTAGAGGTTTAGATTATTACACCAAAACAACATTCGAAATAGCCAGCAGCAGTGTAGGATCGCAAAATGCATTATGCGGCGGCGGCAGGTATGATTTGCTTGTCGAAGAACTCGGAGGTTCCCCGACTCCCGGTGTCGGGTTTGCAGCAGGAATAGAAAGAATATTACTTGCATGTGAAAATGAAAATATATTGAATTTGCCCGGTGAAGAAATTGATATCTTTATAATTACTATTGATAAAGATTTATCAGATGATATTTTTAAAATAGCAGCCTCTTTACGAAATAAAAATTTCTCGGTTGAATTTGATTATCTTAGCAGAAGTATTAAAGCTCAGATGCGTGAAGCAAATAAATTAAACAGCCGTTTCGTATTATTTGTCGGTGGTGAAGAATATAAAAATGATAATTTTAAATTAAAAGATATGAAATCCGGTGAAGAGCAATTAATACCAATCAATAATTTACTATCAATTTTAAGTCAAAATTCAAAAGTCAAAATTCAAAAATAAATTGAAACTTTTACTTTTTATTTTTGACCTTTAAAGGAGCTTTAATGTATCCTGAATTATTTAAAATAGGTCCCTTTACAGTTTACAGCTTTGGCTTAATGCTGGGAATTGCATTTATAGTAGCAAGTTATTTCTTAACAAAAGAAATTGAAAGAAAAGGGATGGACCCTGAAATTGCTACTCAAATTACACTAATTGCCATTGTGTTTGGAATTGTTGGAAGTAAGCTTCTTGATTTAATTGAAAATTGGGAAAGATTTCTAAGTGATCCGATTGGAATGGCATTTTCTCCCGGTGGATTAACATTCTATGGCGGATTAATTCTTGTTATAATTGTCATATGGATTTATGTTAGAAGAAAAAAAATCCCTTTCCTGGTAATTGCCGATGCAACAGCACCATCTTTGGCCTTGGCTTATGGAATAGGCAGAATTGGCTGTCATCTTGCAGGAGATGGTGATTACGGAATTCCAACTACTCTGCCATGGGGAACAAATTATGCGAATGGTACTGTTCCTCCTTCCGTTGCTTTCAGTAATCCAAACCTTCTTAAACATTTTCCATGGATTGCTGAAAAATTTCCAAACGGAGTTCCAAATAACACTCCATTGCAGCCAACACCTATTTATGAGTTCATAATGATGCTGATTATTTTCCTTGTCCTTTGGAAATTAAGGAAGAAAGACTGGATGGACGGAAAATTATTTATGCTCTATTTAGTGTTAGCAGGAGCAGAAAGATTCCTTATAGAATTTATCAGGCTTAATCCCAGATTTTTATGGGGATTGTCCGAAGCGCAATTAATATCAGTTCCAATGATGGTTGTCGGAGTACTCGGTTTTATATATCTTACCAGAAATACAGAACTCAAGAAGTTTGTCCCTCCGCCCTTAAAACCAAGACTGCCTGTCAAGAAGAAGTAGCTATTAACCAAATTTCTTTGAAAAATTAGGTTAAATACAAAACAAGATGAATATTATTATTGGCAGAAAACCCGTTCTTGAAGCAATAAATTCCGGTGAGGAAATTGAACAAGTATTTATTCTGCACGGTCAAACAGGTGGAATACTTGATGTTATTAGAATTGCATCCAGGAAGAGAGGGATAAAATGCAGTGAAGTTAAAAAGGAGAGATTCCAATCTATAACAACCAGTCATAATACTCAAGGCGTTACGGCAATAAAATCCTCCTTTAAATATTATCCGCTTGAAGAGATAATTATTTCTTCCAAAAAATCGAAGTATCCATTAATCGTGATTTTAGATTCAATTCAGGATCCCCATAATGCAGGTGCTATTTTGAGAACTGCAGAATGTGCCGGAGCTGATGGAGTTGTTATTACTAAACATAATAGTGCTCCAATTAATCAGACTGTAGTGAAAACATCGGCAGGAGCTACTGAACATCTCAAAATATCAATAGTGAATAATCTTTCACAATCACTCAGGTTACTTAAAGAGAATGGTTTTTGGATAGCAGGTTCATCCCTGGAAAACTCGAAAGATTATACTAGTCTTGATTACAAGATACCTGTTGCCTTAATTCTAGGAAATGAGGAAAAAGGTATAAGAAAATTAACTGCTGATAATTGTGATTTTTTAGTCCAAATTCCAATGAAAGGGGAGATTCAATCCTTAAATGTATCTGTTGCTGCAGGCATCATTTTATTCGAAATCTTAAGACAGAGAAGTTTATAAAATTCCTGTTAATAATTAATAATTAATATTTAATATTGTGGCTATATAAGTTCTGAAAATGTTTGGGGAGATTTTTGTGAAAACTTATGCAATTCTTTTAACAACAAACAATTATCCAGCGGAATTTGTTTCTGTAAACTTCAGGCAGGGGATTATATTTAAAAGAAGAAGATGGTTTATTTAAAATGAAATTATATCCTGCAATTATAATTAAATTTTGACTTGTGATGATGATGACCTAAACTTCCTGTGAAATTTCGGCTGCATCACAAATATTTATTATTAGAATTTGGGTAGACTATTTGATAAAAATGAGTTTTTAGGGAAAAAATTATCAAATTGGATAATAATTTATTCTTCTTTGTGCGGGATTTGTGTTGAAAAAATCAAAATTTATTAGATTTGCCTTAAAATCATCCTAAAGATTAATTAATATTTTTGTGAAATGCATAATTCATTATTGAAAAGAAAATTATTAAATTATCTATAGTTCAATAACTTTAAAAGGTATATTATATGTCAAAACAATTTGTATCTAATAAAGACGAAACGGTTAGAATGTTTAAGAATGACTTTATGGAAGCTTTATCCAAAGTCCATTTTACTGTCCCGTTATTTATTTATTTACCTGTTGTTGCATTTTTCCTTTACCGTTCTATTGGAATATACTCCTTCTCTTTCATTACGATATTGTTTCTTATTGTTTTAGGTATTTTTGTTTGGACACTTACTGAATATACCCTGCATAGATATATATTTCATTTTGTGCCAGATAGTAATTGGGGTAGAAGAATACACTTTATTTTTCATGGAGTTCATCACGATTATCCCAACGATTCGAAACGTCTTGTTATGCCGCCTTCGGTAAGTATGCCTCTTGCAATTATATTTTATTTCCTATTTAAATTAATTTTGGGGCAGAACCTGGTCGCTCCTTTTTTCGTAGGTTTTATCGTTGGATATTTATTTTATGACATGACACATTATGCAATTCATCATTTTAATATGCATAATAAATTTTGGCTATTCATAAAAAATCATCACATGAAACATCATTACAAAGATCCTGCGAAAGGTTTTGGTGTTAGTTCACCATTATGGGATGGTATTATAGGTACTAATTTCCCGAAGGATAAAAAAGTAAGAGTTCAAAAAGAATCATAATTATTTGCAACTCTTTAACAGGAGAGTCTAATAGGAATCTTTCTTATTCTGAGTCATCAGTATCGTTAATTTCTGTTTAAAGACAAAAAATAACTGTACTATATTGTAACAATATGATACAGGTTTCTTGTATTCTGTATCTTTATCTTCAAAAAAAACCATAGTGTATAAAATTAATCATTAAAAGAGGAAAACTTAATTCGGCATAATAAATGGTAAAGAAGTAAAAATTACTTCATTATTTCAGGGCGTATGGAAAAGAAAATTCAGATTGTACCCTCCGGAATTTCCTTGGTTGATAAATCATGGGGTGGATTCTATCGTGGCGGAACCTACTTTTTGATCGGGCAGCATAAGTCTGGTAAAACTCTTCTCGGAATTCAGTATGTCATGGATTGTGTAAAACAGAAAGAGGTTTGTCTCTTCTTCACAACCATGCGTCCTAAAGACTTAATGTTTCATGCGGCCTCTATCGATTTTGACCTTCAGTATTATATGGATCAAAATCTGATTATTGTTATTCGCGTTACTCCACCGTCTATCGACCAAACAAATAAAGATGACTATTTAGTTGAATATTTTAAGGATATAGCTGCTTTGGTAAAGCAGTATTATCCGAACAGAATTATTTTTGATGAATTAACCCCTTTTATTGAGTTCCAGAACCTGAACCTTTTAAAAAATGCATTCCTTCAGACAGTTGAGATAGTTGAAGAATCAAATATTACCAGTTTGTTTATATTAGGTGAACCTGCAACAATGCAGTCTAAGAACCTTGTCGATTTATTAACTTCCGAATCGACCGGAACTGTTTATTTAGATAAAGAAGAAGACGAACTGAAAATTAAAAGCGGGAAAATAACAATAGTTCCGAATGTAGGTCATATTGAAGGTAGGTTTAGTGCTGATTACTATCTGATGCCGTATAAAGGAATTACTACTGATAAAATTGATGAAAAAATTGAATCAAGTAAATCTCCGGCGGAAAGCGGGTACAAAAAATTATCTGAATTAGAGCTTCCTGCAATTTCTTATTCAAGCTATAATTTTTATAATATCGATGAACTTGGTTTATTTATTAACAATCAAATAGCCTTGTATAAAAGCACGAAGCAAAAATTTTCTGTTGTTTCTTTCTCTCTTGATCCTGAAGCCGGGAAGGATAACCTGTTAAACATGAATCAGTTGCTTAATGCCGTAAGGCTGTCAGTTGATAAAAAAGATAAGTTCAGTATAATAAATGATAAAGTTATTGTTCTACTGTTGAAAGAAGAAGGATATAATTTGGAAATAATTTCCAGGTTAAAAAGTAATTTACCGGTAAATGATCCTGAAGAACTAAATAAAATTTTGAAATTTATTTCAATAAATTCTGTTACTGTAGATGATTCAATTAAAAGTTCTGTAGATATTTTAAAAAGATTATCGGTTAAGAGTACAGAAGCAAATAAAGAGCCGAAATTTTTATAATTAAATTTCGAGAGGGATATAATTTTTCTATTGGAAACCAGCTTAAACTTTTTAAAAGATTATTAATTTTTAAGATCTTTTTTTTATTTTGAATTATAAAAAATCATTTTCTTTTCTGTAATTTCCTTTTAATTAAACTGTTTTTTATTTCTGAATCAGGATTAATTGAATAACATAAAAACTTTACTGAAAATTCCTTTTTATTTAAATTGAGGGTGAAATGAATTTTATATCTGATATTATAATTGTAGCTCTGCTTTCTGTTTTCCTTTTAATTGTTGTTGCAATAATATTTTACAAACTTGGGAAAAGAGAGAAATTGAAAATAATTATTAATGAGAGAGATAGAATAATAGAAAACGAAAATGAAACTACTTCTCAGAAAGTCGAATTACCGGAAAAAAAAGAATTTTTAAAAGAGGAGATCATAATTGACACTAATAATAAACCAGCAGAAAATAAGCTGGTTCAGGAGAATATGCTTTCGGTAAAGGAATTGTATTCAAAAAAGATTGAAGAAGAGATGAATAATGCAGAGAGTAGTATTGATGGTGAAAAACTATCAGATTTTAAATTCCTGAAATATACATCAAACGGTTATAAGCCTGCTAAAGGTGATAAAGAATCTCGTGTCGTTCGATGGAGGTAAATTTTTATTATTAGATCGGTTTTAAACACAGGATAATTAATAATTAAGTTGAATCTTACGGTTGAACTTCCAGTTAGAAAAATAAGCATCAAATAAGAATTTCAATAGTAAAGAATAAAATTTTATGTATCATTTTAAAACAGTAAAAGCCGGAATGTATTAATCAGATAAAGTATTCTAGTTATAGGAAAAGATTATATTCATTGTGTTTATGATCTATAGTAAAAATGTGCAGAAAAAAATTGAATTATTTGCTGTTTTCCATGTTTATTTTTAACATAACATTTAATCCATTATTGAAAAAAAATATAAAACATTGGTATCAAATCTGTTCGTTAAATCCGGTGTGTGTTTAATTTTAATCTAATGTAATAGTCTGTTTTAATCAATTTTAATATTTATCCTTCTATAATTTTCTTTATGCAGAACATAATAAATACAAACATAGAATTAATAGAAAGTATCAAAGAAAATATAAATGATCCGTACCTGGTGCTGGATCAACAGGGAAGGATTCTTTCATTTAATAACATTGCTTCTGCTTTTTTCTCTTTTTCCAAAGGAGTTGAAAATTTTTATGAGTTACTTGAACACACATCTATAAAAAAAATGGGTGAATTGCTGCATACAGTATTTACCGAGAGTAATACTATCGAAGAAGATATAATTCTTAACCTTAATAGTGGAAAAAATATTAGAGCTCATTTAATAATCAGCCGGCTTATTGAAAAAGATGAGAAACTTGCTTTTTGTTTATTTAGAAATATAAACAATGATTTCAAAAAAACATCTCTGAAAATAAAAATTAAAGAAATTGATAAGATAATTAATAATAAAGAAGTTCTTTCTATAATAGAAGAAGTAAAAGCGAGTTATCCTTTTACTTTTATAAGTAAAAATCTGGTAAGAAAATCTGCAGATAAATTAAAAGTGTTCTTTTGGTTAAAGAATATTGATGGGAGTTATCTTTTAGTTAATGATAAAGTATCTGCTTCAATTGGATTAAACACAGTTCAGATTGAAGGAAGAAAAGAAAGTAATTTTATTCCACATTATCTTGTTAATTTCCAAAAATCGATAGACCAGTATATAGTTGAATCGGCTAACTGCACAATAATCGACGGTTTACAGTTTGGAGGCTTAACCAATCCTGATGAATATGAGACTATTGAAATCCCTTTACTTGATCAGGAAAATAAAATAATTGCAATTGCCGGGATTGGACAGAAAAAGCCGGACAAAAAAGAAACTTTTGAAATAAATGACAAAGTTAAGGACTTGCTTGATCATGTATCCTGTGCTATAGCTTTTATTGACCCGAAAGACATGATAAGTTTTTTTAATACCCGGTTTAGTTTGCATTATGGCAACAAATTTTTTGATTTGAAAGAGACGGAATATTTTAAGTTATTTCCTTCAAAAGCTGTTGAAAAAATATCAAAATTTATAAGCTCTTCTTCTGACGAAACATCATTTGAATTTAATGATGAAGAAAAAAATTATTTCGTTAAATTAAAGAAAATTTTCAATAACAATTTGTATAGCGGTACTTCTATAAGTATTGAAGAAAAAATTCCGGATGTTGAAAGTACTGTGCAATCGGGTTTTCAGGTTAATGACAGGATTTTGTATGATAATCCTTTTCCTGTATTGATATTTAATAAAGAGAATTTAAAATTTCTTGAAGTTAATGATGCTGCTCTGCAATTATATGGCTATTCTAAAGACGAATTTCTAAATCTCGATTTAACCGATCTTTATACTGAAGACGATATGCAGACTCTTCTGGAATTAACAACTGAAAATATTCAAGAGGGGGTTTTTAATGGCCCATATAAACACAAAAAGAAAGACGGTTCAAATATTTTAATTGAAATGAGCAAAATTTCGATTATATATAAAGGTAAAGATGCAGGTTTGAATGTACTCCGGGACATAACTAAAAAAGTGGAACATGAAAAAAATAGCAGAATCTATAAAGCAGTTTTTGAACACACAGATTCATTACTGTTTTTAACAGACGATAGCGGTTTTATTACTTTTATTAATAATGAAGTAACAAATGTCCTGGGATATTCAATTCAGGAACTGGAAAAGACTTCATTTACCTCCTTATTCGAAGATGATAAGAGAGCATTTGTCAGCAGCGAAATATTTAAATCAACAACAGAAAAAACTATTTCATTTTCCGGGAATATTAAAAATTCGGAAAACGAACTATCAAGTTTTAAAATAAATGCTGTCCCGGTTTTTAATTTTAAAAACGAAACAGATTCATTTGTAATTTTAGCAAAACTAAAAAAAGAAACGGAAATTAAATCCGCACAACAAATTGATAAGAATGAAACACTTGATAATGGAACATCAGTATTAGATAATCCGTCAATCCTTTCAGGATTGTTTCATGAAATTTTAACTCCGATTAATGTGATTTTAGGTTTTGTCAGGGAATTAACGGAAAGTGTAGAAGTTTTAACACCGGAACAAAAAGAAGCAAGTGATATTATAAACCAGAACAGAATTAGATTGCTGAATATAATGAATACAATAATTGATTATATCAATATTTCCGATAGCAGTATCAAATTAAATATTAAAGAAATTAAAATAACAAATATAATTGATAATGTTCAAATGGATATAAATGACCTGGGCACGCAAAAGAATTTTGAATTATCATATGGCAAAATATCTTCCTCGCTTGTTTTTAGTTCTGATGAGCAAAAAATGCAGAATTTAATTTATTTACTTCTTTTACTTACTATGAACGGGGAAAATGAAAAGAAAATATATTTCTCTGCATTTCAGTTTAATGATGAAAATTTCATATTAATTTTAAAAGATAATTATTCATTTACTTCTAATGAATTGATAGAAAAATTGAATGCAACTATTTATGGAAATAACGGCGATATAAAGAATTACGGTATATCTAAGTTTACTATACTTCTTATAAAAAAACTTTTACGTTTGCTCAAAGGTTCTGTAAAAATAGTTGAGGAAAATGGAAATAAAGAGTTTGGATTTGTTTTCCCTCTGGATTTGGCAAAGTATAATCAAATCAAAACCGAGCCTGATATTGAATTGGATAAACTGGAATATATAGATGAAAAATGGCTTGATGAAAATTTTCCTGTGAATGATGAAATCAATGAAAATATTAACAAACAAGCAAATGAAGCCTATGAAGGTGAAATTGAACCGGAAGAATCTGATGTATTAGTAGAAGAAACGCATGGTAATGTTAACTCAAAAAAAATAAACCTGTCTGAATTAAAATGCTTATATATTGAAGATCAAATAGATTCCCAGATATTGTTTAGTTTTCAAATGAGCGAACTTGAAGAAATAAAATTTGCTTCCAGTTTAGAAGAGGCAATTCCGATTCTTGAGCAGGATAATTTCGATTTTATTTTACTTGATATAAATCTTCAGGGGGATTATAACGGAATAGATGCATTGAAATATATACATAAAATTCCAGGCTTCGAATCCACACCGATAATTGCTGCTACAGCTTACTTACTACCTGGTGATAAGGAGAAATTTATTGCCACAGGTTTCAATGATTTTATATCAAAACCTATTTTTCACGATAATATGGTTGAGTCTCTCTCCAAGTTGTTTTAGTGCTACATACCCGATTAAATTTTTTAAGTATAATTAATCAATAATCATTAAATTATTTTTTGCTATTCAAATCAGAAATCTATTTTAGTCTTATTAGCGGTTTTATCCGGACACATATCAATTTCTGTCCAAATCAAATTAGTAATTGAATTAATTAGTCCTAAATGCGGGTAAATCAACAATTACAATGGTAGATTTATTGAGTGTTGCAATGGTGATGAATATAAATATTGCGGGTATGCGAGCGGAAAGGGAGAGATTCGAACTCTCGGTACCTTGCAGTACACACGCTTTCCAGGCGTGCCAGTTAAACCACTCCTGCACCTTTCCGTTAAATTGCAACTGCAAATTTACATAAAATTCAACTTTAATCCACTTTATACAATTTAGCTGCTTTCTCTGCTGATGTTACAATTCCCCGGATCATTGCCGAACTAAAACCGTAATGTTCCATCTGGTTCAAACCGGAAATTGTACAGCCTCTTGGAGTAGTGACTTTGTCAACTTCTCCTTCAGGATGACTGTCCATATTAACCAGTAATGATGCTGCACCTTTAGCTGTTTGTGCTGCCATCAGCAGAGCTTCTTCCGAATGAAAACCTATTTCAATTCCGCCTTGTGAAGCTGCACGGATTGCCCTTAAGAAAAATGCTATACCGCAGGCACATAAAGCTGTCGCAGGGATCATTAGTTCTTCATCAATAATTAATGTTTGTCCAACCGAATCAAAAATCTTTTTGGCAATATCAAGAGAATCATCCGTTTTATTCTCACCGGAAAGACAAGTCATAGATTCCCTTATAGCTATTGCTGTATTCGGCATTGCTCTAATTACCGGAATTTCTTTACCGATTAGATTTTTCATAACCTTTATACTTGCCCCTGAAACAACGGAAATTAGTATATGTTTGTTTTCATCGAGCGCAGATGATATTTCTTGTAATAATTCATTCAATTGTCCCGGTTGAACTGCAATCAAGATTACATCTGAATTTTTTACTGCAATAAGATTATCACTTGTAACGATAAAACCTTTGTTCGAATATTCTTTTATCAGCTCAGTCCTTTTCCGAGTAATATATATGTTTTCAGCAGGGAAAAGGTTTGAATTAATGAGTCCGTCGGCTATTGCCAATCCAATATTTCCTCCTCCGAGAATTGCTACTTTTTTTTCTGAATTCATTATTTAACCTATTATTGTTGGTTTAATAAATAGTTTTTAAAATCATCATATTCATTTGAGATATTTACTGATTTTTTTTCTTTATGAAGACATTTTTCTAATCTGTCAGGTATTTTAATGTTTTCTTTTACTATCTCTTCCATAATATCAATAAATTTTGAAGGATGTGCTGTTTCTAATATTATCCCGTTAAATGATTCAATATGATTTTCATTTACATACTTATTAAGTGCCTGAAAGCCCACGGCACCATGAGGATCTATTAAATACTTATATTCATTATAAATCTTCTTTATTGCATCTTTTGTTAATGGGTCTGAAATGCTGTAGCTGGAAATTTCATTATTTATTTTATTCCAATTATTCTCATATAAATCTAAAATCCTGTAGAAATTACTCGGGTTTCCTACATCCATAGCATTTGAAATAGTTTTCACTGAAGGTTTTGGAATAAATTTCCCGGAATTTAAATATATTGGGAAAACATCATTTGCATTAACAGCGGAAATAAATTTATCAACCGGCAAACCCATCTTTTTAGAAATTAAACCGCCTGTTAAATTTCCAAAGTTGCCGCTTGGAACTGAAAATATCAGAGGTTTATTTTTATCCTTTAATTGTTTGTAGGCATTAAAATAATAAAATGATTGGGGAAGAAGTCGTGCAACATTGATCGAGTTTGCCGAAGAAAGAAAAATGTTTCTGGTCAACTCACTGTCAAGAAAAGCCTGCTTCACCAATGTTTGACAATCGTCAAATGTTCCTTCAACTTCCAGTGCAGTGATATTTCCATCCAACGTTGTCAATTGCATTTCCTGGATATGACTTACTTTTTTACTTGGATATAAAAGATAGACCTTTATTCCTTCCATATTAAAAAAACCGTTCGATACTGCACTTCCTGTATCCCCGGAAGTTGCAACTAAAATATTAATATCCTGTCTACTTTCTTTGGAAAAATATGAAAGGATTTCCGCCATAAAACGTGCTCCGAAATCCTTAAATGCAAGAGTGGGACCATGGAAAAGCTCAAGGATATTTGTATTTTCATTGAGACCAAATAATGGAGCATCAAAATTAATTGCCCTTTCGATGATTTTATTTAGAATTGACGAAGGTATTTCATCTTCAATAAAGAAAGAAGCAATTTTATAACTTATTTCATGAAATGAAAGTTCTTTAATTTCAGAAATAAATTTACCCGGAAACACGGGAATAAAATCAGGCATAAATAATCCGCCGTCATCTGCAATTCCTTTAATGACTGCTTCTTTAAATGAAACTCTTTTTGATTTTTTATTTGTGCTGTAATAATTCAATTTAATAATGAAATGCTTAAAAAGCAGATGGAAAAATAATTATTTTATTATTCTGGGACCTTCTTTATTAATCTTGGATATGTAAAGATCACTTTCAATTTCCAATTTTAAAAGAACATTCTGCATCTCTTTGCCGATGCTTTTAGCAGCTTTTTTTGAGGTGCTGAAAGCAAATATCGAAGGTCCCGATCCAGAAATACTGCAGCCCAATGCACCTGCATCAAGTGCTGCCTGCTTTATTTCATTGAATCCTGGAATTAAAATTGAGCGTATAGGTTCAACAATTACATCCTGAAGGGATCTACCTATAAGTTTATAATCTTGCTGTAATAATCCCGCAACCAGGCTTGCCACGTTACCCCATTGCTGTACTGCATCGGAAAGAAGGATCTGTTTTTTTAATATTTTTCTTGTATCTCCGGTGTGTATTTCAATATCCGGATGCACTATTGTACAAAAAAGATCTTTTGGTACATCAATATTAATAACATCAAGAGGATTTAAACTTCTGACAATTATAAATCCTCCGTATAATGAAGCAGAAACATTATCAGCATGCGGGGCTCCTCCGCAAGTTAATTTTTCTCCCTCCAGTGCAAAAGGAAGCAGTTCTTGTTTACTAAGCGGTTTACCCAAAATTTCATTCAGGGCAAATACACTTGCTACAGCGCTTGCGGCACTTGATCCTAATCCGCTCGCGAGAGACATTTTTTTGTGTATTTCAATTTCAATTCCCTTGGAAAATCCAAGATACTTAACTAAAGAAGTTATTGATGTACCAGCTGTATTTTTTTCAACTTGTTTGGGAAGCTTTCCATAATCACCCGTAATTTTTGATATTACAATACCAGACTTCTTTGTAATTTTTAATTTCAGTTCATCACCGGGACCGTCGATTGCAAATCCCATAATATCAAATCCACAGCTGACATTTGTGACAGAAGCAGGTGCAAATACTTTAATTTCTTGTTTCATTAATTTTACTTTATGTATCCTTTTGATATCATCAATTCTGCACAAAGAATTGCACCGCCTGCAGCACCTCTAACAGTATTATGTGAGAGTACAATAAACTTATAATCTAACAGTGGATCCTTTCTAAGTCTTCCAACAGAAACTGCCATGCCTTTATCCAAATTTCGATGAATTTTAGGCTGAGGATATTTATCTTCCGAAAAATAATAAATCGGTTTTACAGGAGCGGTAGGAAGATTTAACTCCTGCGGTGCACTTGAAAAGTTTTGCCAGGCATCAATTAAATCTTTTTCCGAAGCTTTATTTTTTAATTTAACTTGGACACACTCAAGGTGTCCGTCTAAAACTGCAACCCTGTTACATTGGGCACTTATTTTAATATTAGTATTTACAATATCATGTAAGTTCAAATCGCCTAAAATTTTTAGCGGTTCGCTTTCCAGTTTTACTTCTTCACCTGAAATAAATGGAATAACATTATCAACAATATCAAGGCTCGAAACTCCAGGGTAACCCGCACCGGATAATGCCTGCATAGTTACTACATTAACCATGTCCAACCCGAAATTATCGTACAACGGTTTGAGCGCAAGAACTAAACCTATAGTTGAGCAATTCGGATTAGTTACTATACAACCACCATTATACTTCTGAGTCTTAATCAAATCCAAATGGGAAGGATTTATTTCCGGAACTAAAAGCGGAACGTCTTTGTCCATTCTGTGATTTTTTGAATTTGAAACTACTATGTAACCTTTTTGAGCAAATTCAGATTCAATTTCGCCGGCAACGCTTGAGTCTAAGCCGGAAAAAACAATTTTGGAATCAAGATCAGGCATACAATTTTTTACTTTAAGATTTGCGATTCTTTCGGGAATTGGAGAAGATAGTATCCAATTCACCGCATCTTTATACAAATTACCGGCAGACCTTTCTGAAGCAGCAACTTCGGCAACTTCAAACCATGGATGATTTGATAATAGCTCAATAAATTTCTGGCCTACGCTTCCTGTTGCTCCTAATACACCAACAGGAATTTTGTTTGTTATATCCATTTATATTTTCCCTTCTGATATATTTTAACTTAAATAACGTGCAGCTCGAATAATATCTGCAAAAACTCCTGAAGCAGTAACTTCGGCACCAGCACCAGGACCTTTCACAACTACAGGTCTTTCCTGGTTATATTTTGTTGTGAATGCAATAACATTATCAATCCCTGATAAAAAGTAAAAAGGATGATCGGTATTGACTTCCTGCATTGAAATTTTTGCTTTACCGTTTTCTAAGCTGGCAATGTAACGGAACAAGTTTCCTTTTGCAGCAGCTTTCTCTCTCATTCGTTCAAAATCCTTATCATGTTTTTTTAACTTTATAAAAAAGTCTTCTACTGATTTTGCTTTTTCAACTTCATCCGGGAGTATCTTCTCAATTTTAATATCTTTAAGTTCCAATGTTAATCCTGCTTCTCTTGCAAGGATTAATAATTTCCTTGCAACATCCATCCCGCTTAAATCTTCTCTGGGATCAGGTTCGGTATATCCTTTTTCTTTAGCTAATTTAACAACTTCACTAAAGGGCTTATCTTTAGAAAAAGTGTTAAAAATATAACTTAAAGTTCCAGATAATATTCCTTCAATCTTTTGTATTTCATCACCGCTTGAAACCAGATCTTTTAAAGTCCCGATTATCGGCAGTCCGGCACCAACATTAGTTTCATACAAAAATTTAACGTTATGTTTTAAAACCAATTGTTTAAGCTGCTGATAAAAATCAAAACTAATAGAATTTGCAATTTTATTAGGAGTAACAATTGAAATATTTGAGCACAAAATATCCGGATATTTTTCAACTACAATTTTACTTGCAGTGCAATCAATAAAAACACTGTTCGATAAATTTAATGTTCGCATATTATCAATAAACTTTTCAAGATCAGTCAATATACCTTTTGCAATTAATTTATCCTTCCATCCTTTAACATCAATTCCATTATGATCGATTAACATCTTTCTTGAGTTCGCTATTCCGATTACTTTAAAATCGAGGCCGAATTCTTCAGAAAGATAATTAATTTGATTATCAATTTGATTTAAAAGAGTTCCTCCTATCAACCCGGTACCGATTAGGAAAATGTTGACAGATCTTTCCTTCGAAAGGAAAAGACTGTCATGAAGGGCATTTAAAGCTTTAGATTCATGCTCCCTTGAAATTACAGTTGATATATTTAATTCAGAAGAACCCTGAGCAATTGCTACAACATTTATCCCGTTTCTGCCAAGTGCCTGAAAAACTTTTCCTGAAATACCCGGATAGTTTCTCATATTTTCACCGACTACGGCAACAATCGAAACATTATCTTCAATAATAGGTTCATTAACCAGGTTCTCAAATATTTCAAATTTAAATTCTTTTTCAATTGATTTTTTTGCAAGTGAAGCATACTGAGGAAGAACAGCTATGCACAATGAGTGCTCCGAAGATGCCTGTGTAATTAAGATGACATTAATTTTAACTTGTGCCAAAGCGGAAAAAATTCTTTGAGCGATTCCTGAAACACCTATCATTCCGCTTCCCTGGATTCTGATTAGTGCTATGTTATCTATTGAAGATAATCCTTTTATTGTAAACTTTTGCGAATTAGGCTGATTGGTTATTAATGTTCCGGTGAAACCCGGATTGAAAGTGTTTTTAATTACAATAGGAATTTTTCTGCTGAATGCCGGTTGAATTGTCGGAGGATGAATTACCTTGGCTCCAAAGTGAGATAGTTCCATTGCTTCTTCATAAGTTATGTGAGGAAGAGAAAAAGCATTTTTAACTTTCCTGGGATCAGCAGTCATTACACCGTCAACATCTGTCCAGATCTGAATTTCAGAAACATTAAGTGCCGCTCCAAATATAGCGGCGGTATAATCGGAACCGCCTCTTCCCAGGGTTGTTGTTTCATTATTAATCGTAGAACCTATAAAACCAGTAATAACTTGAAGCTTTTTATGAGATCTAAAATAATTTTTTATTCTTTTTGTTGTGAGTTCGAATTCTACTTTTGCATTACCAAAGTTATTGTCAGTTCTTACCAGTTCACGGCTGTCCAGGTATTCACTGGGAATTCCTTTATCGTGCAAAGCATTTGCAATTATATAAGCGGATAAGCGCTCACCAAAACTTAAAATAAAATCCAGTGTTCGGGGTGATAATTCTTTTACCAGGAATACACCGTGAATTACATCTTCAAGTTCATTCAGACTTAGCTTTATATTAGCCAGAATATTGCTTTGCTTTTTTACAGAAATTAGCTCTTTAGTAGTAGAAAGATGGCGATGCTCAAGATTTTTAAATAATTCCTGATATTTATTGTTGCCTGTTGAAGCTAGTTTACTAATTCTTATTAATTCATCTGTTACCCCTTGAAAAGCGGAAAAGACGACTGAAATTTTGTTTTTCTTTTTTATTATCGAATTAATTATTTCAATAACATTTTTTATCTTTTCAGAAGAACCAACCGAAGAACCGCCAAACTTTAGGATTTTCATTTTATGTGTTCTTTTATTTTATATAAAAAAAAACCGACTCACATCTGAAGCCGGTTGTTAAAAATTTTGAATATTACATACCTACTTCAGTTGTCAGGAGGAGTTTTAGGCATTGTAGTGTACTTTGTAGATGGAATAGTAAGTATGTTTATATTTGTTTTTTTCATAATATACAAACCTAACATATAAAATTTTATTTGTCAATATTTTTTCAAACTTTCTGAAACAATGAATGAATGTTAAAATGGGAAATCTTCCCTGTAGTTCATATTTTCTTCAAGTTTTTCTTCCACAAATTTTTGTGCAGTTAAGTGAATTGTATTTCCTTCAACATAAATTGCTTTATATGGTTTTGTCGGGCAGGCGAATTCACAGGCACCGCATCCAATACAGTATTCTTCTTTTATTTCAGGAAGGTGCAGGTTATTATACGGGATCATTTTTACTGCTTTGGTCGGGCAATGTTCTGAGCAAGCTCCGCATTCGGTTTTTTCTATTTCAACTATACAGTTTTCTTTTATGAATTTTACTTTTCCAATTTGAGTAAGCTTTTTATCATCCAGGGTTAAAGGTAAAATGGCTCCGCTTGGACATATATCTATACAAACTTTACATTCGAAGTTACAGAAACCTGTTTTGTAATCCATATAAGGCTGAAGTATTCCCAGGATTCCATATTCAAATAATGATGGCTGTAAAACCTGGGTAGGACATGAACTAATGCATAAATGACAGCCGGTACATGTGCTGGTAAAATGTTCAATATTCTGTGAACCCGGGGGACTTGAATAGTTTTTCTTTATTACAGGAACTTTGTTTTCCTTCTTTGGAATTATTTTAACCTGTGCTAATGAAAAACCCGAAAGACCTAATAAGTATAAAAAAGTTTTTGAGATAAATTCTCTTCTTCTATTGTCAAATTTAACATTGCTATATTTTGTTTTTGAGTTCAGGGAATTTTTAAAAGAGATACCGCCTGTCGGACAAACATTAAAACAATTATAGCATGATACACATCTTGTCAAAGTCAACTTCCTTATTTACTTTATCAATACAGCCGGATTTACAGACCTGTGTGCATAGATTGCATGAATTACATTTATCTTTATCAATATGAATTTTATACAGTGATAATCTAGAAACTAATCCTAAAAATGTTCCTACAGGACAAATTGTATTGCAAAATAATCTTCCGTTTTTATACGATAAAAGAATTATTAATAAAAGAACGAGTCCGGAAATTACAATTGCAACTATACTGAAATTCTTTAATTCTACTGGATAAAGAAAAAAGAGATTAGATTTTTCAAATGAAACAGCCAGAAAATTGTTAAGCAAAATTAAGGACGGTTTAAAGAGATTAGTGAATATCCGGCCGAAATTACTGAATGGGTCTAATAATGTTATCAGGGTTAAACTCCCGGCAAAAAAGGAAATTATTGTAAAACTAAAAATTGAATATTTAATCCATTTATAATCCTTTAATTTTCGGTATCTTTTCTTTTTATTAATTTTTCTTGAAATTCTTGAAATGAAATCCTGCAGTGTTCCAAGCGGACAAATGCTTGAACAATATACTCTTCCGTATATAAAAGTTAATAATAAAATAAAGAAAAATCCGGCTGCGGATAAAGAAAGTATGTTAATAAATTTAAACAGTGAAGGAATAAACTGGAAGTACAAGATATATCCCGTAAAGTATTCCGGTACCAAATTATAAAAATCCAGGAACAGCACTGATACAAATAAAAAGAAAATCAGGGAAACGACAAGTCTTATACCCCTTAAATGATACAATTTCATTATGTAATAATTCTTTTAATAGATAACTTGGTCAAATCTTTAGTTCCTAATTTAATTTGATCAGCAATTTTAATATACGAAATGTTATCAGGATTCATCCCGAACAATTTGGCTGCTGCTGCATCCGCTGCCACTATATCAGTAGAAATAATTTGTGATTTCATTTCAACAAGGTCATCTTTGGAAACGCCTCTGGGTCCGTTTCTTTTCATTACATAATATGCATCAACAATATTCAGATCCGGTTTACGAAATAAAGGGAATTCGGCAATACATTGATGCAGGTTATTCCTATGCCAATATCCGCGATCCCATACTACACCCATAAGATTTTTCATGCAGATTGTTAAGCCCGCTGAATCATGTGCTTTTAGTACAGGGACATTAATAAAAACATCGGAACTTAAAATTAATTCATGTACCAATGCCTTATTTAAATTCTTACCTTTCTTGATATCAACTTCCTGATAATAACTTTCACTATTGGCTGGGACTATCTTTCCCCCGGCATCTTTAACAGCGCTTTCAATCCCGCTATTTGAATAACACCTGATCCAGTTATCACATGTATGATCAAAGACATATACATCTTTTGCACCGGCTTCATAACAATGTTTTATAATCCTTTTAATTAATAAAGGATTTGTATCTGCAGCTCTTTCTGGGCTGGTATCCCATCCGATATTCGGCTTAATAACCACAGATTGCCCTTTTTTTATAAATGATTTCATTCCGCCTAAATATTTTATTGCTTCATCGAACATTACATCAGGTCTCTTACCTTTAATTGCTACCAGATCAAATTTATCTGTTTGCATTTTAACGGAGAATAATTTAGAATAACTGCCGATTGAAAGTGCAGTACCTGCTATGAGACCGGTCTGAAAACTTTTTTTAATGAAATTCCGCCTGTTCATAATACCCCATTTTTTTTCTTATTAAAGAAAATTATTCCACTTAAATATAAAATAGATTTTATACATCAGCAATATTTATTTCGGATGTTTATTTAATTCATGGTAATTTAACTATGGATAGACATATTAATAACTATGGTATTCTTTTTGATAAGTAAGAAATTTAGTGCCCTTTATCAAAATAAGTTTGTTTATAAATCATATTTTTACTAAATGTTTTTGATTAAAATTTTGTATCCTATATCTTTTTGCATCACAGTATAATTATTAAGGTTAAAGAAGATTTTGGATTTCTACCCAAAACATGTTTGTGAGAGAATTATACTTTCGCTCATTATGCTCTTCGCCGGTTATTCTCAAATTTATTCTCAAAAAGTAAAAATACTTCCGCTTGGAGATTCTATTACCAGAGGCGAAAGCCCGCAGCCTGACTCTTTATTTACAGGTTACAGACAGCCTCTGTGGCTATTACTTCAATCGAATGGTTACCCGGTTGATTTTGTTGGAAGCGAAACTGCCGGTTATGCCGCATATCCTAAATATGATTTTAATAATGCCGGTTTCGGAGGTTATACAAAAAAGCAAATTTTGAATTTAATAGAAACCGGTTTTGATGCTCATGGAAATGTAGTAACTCCCGGACCATATTTAAATTATTATCCTGCAAATATAATTCTTCTCCATATAGGCACTAATCAAGTAGATACAAGTACAGCAGATGTTGTAAATCTATTAAATTATATAGACCAATTTGAAGATTCAACCAATAGTCTAGTCTGGGTAATATTAGCAAAAATAATAAACAGAGTCCCATACAGTCAAACGACTGCAGTTTATAATGAAAATCTTGAGAGAATGGCTGACAATAGAATACAAAATGGAGATCATATTAAGCTTATTGATATGGAAAACGATGCAGGATTGGTCTACAAGATTGATACAGTTGCACCTTATAATCAATGGGGATATGCATAATTATTTACATCCTAATAACAGGGGATATGCAAAAATGGCGTCGCTTTTTTATGATACCTTAAGTGTCTTGCTTAATGATATCATCCCTGTTGAACTTACTAATTTTTCTTATGCTGTATCAAATGATAGCGTAACATTACGTTGGCAAACTGCGCTGGAGCTTAACAATTACGGATTTGTTATTGAAAGATCTTCTGATGGTAATATATGGGAAAATGTAGGATTTGTCACAGGAGCAGACAATAGCTATAGCTTTAAGCAGTATGAGTTTACCGATACACCTTCAGAATCGAGTTCTTATCTATATAGATTAAGACAGATTGGAAACAACGGAAATTCAAAATACATTGCTCAGGTAGATATTAGAATAAATCCAGTTGCCTCTGCTCTTAAATTAAATAATGATATTCCAAAAGAATTTAGATTGGAACAGAATTATCCTAATCCTTTTAACCCTACAACTGTAATAAAATATAGTGTACCTACAACGAGCAAAGTGGATTTAAAAATTTATAATACTCTGGGACAGCTTATTACAACCTTGGTGAATAATATTGAATATCCTGGAACATATGAAAAGGTATGGGATGGAAGCAGGTATGCTTCCGGGGTATATTACTATATCTTAAATTTATCTGCGGATAACGGTTCTAAACTCTTACACTTTACAAAAAAGATGATTCTAGTTAAATAGTATCCTAGTATTTATTAAGTATAATTTCAATCGCTTTGTTATAGTCTTTTACTGCTTCAAAATGATTTCCTATTAATGATTTTGCTTCTCCGCGCCTGTAATATGCTTCAGCAAATTCAGGGGAAATTTCTATAGCTTTATCAAAATCTTTAATGGAAAAGATATATTCTTTTAATCTGAACTTAAAGTTGCCTCTATTGAAATATTCAACCGCTTTTTTATTTACATATTTATTTTTTATATTCATTATATGACCTCAAATTTTATGTTTTTAAAAATAGAAGTAAAAAATTTATTTGCTGTGACTTTAGTTAGAGGATATGACTCAGGTCATTTAGCAGATCTTCTGAACCTGAAAAAAATTTTTGTTAACGAAATGAATTTTTGTTTAAGGCCGAATCTATTTAATTCTGCGTATAGACAATAGAATTTACTGTATGCTCCGAAAGAAAATATTTATTTCCAAGAACAATAAGCGCTTCTCTGTTTTTTAATCCTTCTCTTTTCATTTGTTGAAATTCTTTGCGGATTTCATCGTTTCGTTTTAATAAATTTTCATTTGGTTTGTATTTTTTTTGTTTCCCGGTTTCCATAGCTTTTTACATCATTAATATATCATCGTTTAGTCAATTAATCTTTTTCATAACTTTAGGAGGATGATGCACTATCTTTCTTATTGTTTCAAATTGCAAATAAGGGTAATCTTCTCTGATTATGTCAATAGCATCACTAACCTTATATTTTTTTGTCCTTAATGATTTAAACCTCTTCCGGATAATTCTATCTCTCATTGAAGTTTCATTAAGAAAACCTCTTCTATTAAGAAGATCGAAGATCTCATTGCTGATTAAATCACTGAGTGGATTACTCCTGTTTTCTTCAGGTTTTATTTCCATAGCACTATCTCCTAATTGTAGTGCATATATTTCTAAATTTGAATTTCTTAATCAAGTACATGTTTATGCGGAAGAGTGAGATTTGTAATAATTTCACAGGAAGGAACAGCATATTTATGCAGTTTCAATAAAGCTAATCAGATAATTTTTTTTCTAATTGCCTTGGCTACAGCCTCCGACTGAGAATGAACATGCAGTTTTTTGTATATATTTCTTATATGGTGCCGGACGGTATCAACACTAATAAATAGCTGGTCTCCGATTTCATGATAACTCTTTCCGTTTGAAAGATGGTTTAATACTTCTTTTTCCCGGTTTGAAAGAGAATATTCATTGCCGTCAGTTAGGTTTTTTTCTTTTTGAAACTCAGTAATTACCTGGCGTGCAATTTGTGAACTCATGGGAGAACCGCCATCATAAATATCTTTTATAGCTTCAAGGAGTCTTGAAGGTGGAGTTTTTTTTACCAGGTAACCGCATGCACCTGCACAGAGTGCCTGAAATACCATCTCACTATCTTCATAAATAGTCAGCATCAGGAAATTCAAATCCGGATTTATTCTCCTGGCTTTTCTTATAGCTTCTATTCCGTTCATCCCCGGCAGCCCGATATCCATTAAGATCACATCCATTTTAATATTAGGAATTTGTTCTAAAAATTTTTCGGAAGAGGGGAATACACCAACGCATCTGTACCCCTCAGTGCCGTTTATTAAAGCGGCTAAACCTTCCCTTATGATATTATTATCTTCTATTATTGCAACGTTTATCATAAAAATTATTTACTCAAGAAATAATTGATCTTTTTAGTATTGTTAATTTTACCTGAGAATAGAACTGTAGTACCTCCACCAATATTCTTTTCCCATTTTATTATACCGCCGATCAGTTCTGCACGGTTGCGCATATTGAATATTCCATTCCCCATGCTTTCAGATGTAGTATCAAAACCGGAACCGTCATCCTGTAATTTAATTTCTAATTTATCACCATCAATATTGGTTCCAAGAAAAATATTTTTACAATTACTATGTTTGATACTGTTATTTATACCTTCCTTAAAGATTAAGTACAGGTTCTGCTTAAAATCCATAGGCAGCTTAATATTTTCCAGCTTTTCTAAATCAGAAGTTTTTAATCTTATTCCTATTGATTCCAGGAAATCACTATAAGAATCTTTAAGCCTCGCCATTAAATCATATAGAGTATCTTTTTTAGGATTAACTACCCAGACAATATCGCTCATACTATCAACCAACTGCCTAGCTTTTTCACTGATTTTTTTTAACTCACCATGATTTTTTTCATATTTTCCACTTAATCTTTTTTCAGCTAGTTCACTCAGAATAGAAATTTCAGTTAATCCTGCACCTATATTATCATGCAGATCTGCTGCAAGTTTTGTCTTTAATCTTTCAATTGTTAAAAGATTTTTTATTCTGATGGTACTAAAGTAGTAAATAATTGCTGCACCGGCCAAAATGCATAAAGAAATAAACCACCATGTTTTCCAATAGGGAGGTAAAATAGTAATTAAGATGGAGGTACCTTTTGAATTCCATATCCTGTCGCTATTTGAACCTTTCACAATAAAAGTATATTGCCCCGGTGATAAATTAGTATAGCTTGCTATTCTTAGGTTTGCATCAACATATTGCCAATCCTTTTCAAGTCCTACTAGTTTGTAAGCGTAATGATTGTCCCCAGGATTTGTATAATCTAAGGCTGCAAATTCAAAAGAGATAAAATTTTCATCATAAGATAATGTTATTTTTTTCTTATCCCCCGTTAAATTCTGGTTAAAAATTTTAATGGATGTAATAACGACCTGCGGAATGAAAGAATTGTTTCTGACACTATCAGGATAAAAATAATTTAATCCGTTTATGCCTCCAAAAAACATTTCTCCGTCACTTGATTTGAAATATGCTCCTCCACTGAATTCTATACTCTGAAGTCCGTCCTGTAAATCATAGTGAGTTATTAAATCATTGTCAATATTAAATCTGTAAATTCCGTTGTCGCTGCTTAACCAAAGATTTTTGTTATTATCTTCCAAAATGCCGTAAACAACATCGCAATTCAGCCCGTTCTTTTTTTTATATCTGTAAAACTTGCCCGTTTTTCTGTCGAATTTGTTTAATCCGCCGCCGTAAGTACCTATCCACATAATCCCTTTGGAATCTTCAAAAATAGATAATACCCTGTTGTCGCTTAAGCTGTAATTATCTCCCGGATCATTTTTAAAATGAATGAAACTGCTTGTTTTTTTTATGTATTTATCTAAACCGCCGCCAAAGGTACCAATCCAAAGAGTGCCTTCTCTGTCTTCATATAAAGTATAAACTCTATTATCACTGAGGCTACTGGAATCGGAAGGATTATTGACAAAGTGTTCAAATTTGATTTCATTCATTTTTGGTTTTGTAATCCTGAATCTGTTTAGGCCTCCTGTAAAAGTAGCCAACCAAACATTAGATGCCGAATCAATAAAAATATCCTGCACCTGGTTAGCTCCGATACTTGCCGGATCGTTAAGATTATGTTTAAATGAAATAAATCTATCTGATGAAGGATCAAATTTGTCCAGTCCGCCGCTGTATGTGCCGATCCAGAAATTTCCGAATTTATCCTCAGCTATTGCTCTTATATGATTATCACTTATTGAAAAAGGATTGTCCGGATTGTGAAAATAGTGAGTAAATTTATCCTTCCTAATGTCATATTTGTTAAGTCCCCCCCTGTAAGTTCCTATCCATAAATCTTTATGTTTATCCTGGTAAATAGCCCATACAACATCATCACTTAGACTATTCTTATTCGATGGATCATTTTTTATTTGATCGAATTTAACTTTACTGATTTCAAGTTTAGTAATTCCTTCACCAAGGTGAGTCCCGGCCCAGATGATTCCTGATGAATCCTCACACAGAGATATGACATCATTACCTGATAATGAGTTTGAATTTAATGGATTATGTTCAAAATGGGTAAAAGTATTTTCAATCATATTGAATTTTGTTAAACCATTTCCAAACGTTCCAAGCCATAAGTAATTCTGCTTATCTTCAAGAATTGCCATAATAGAGTTGCTGCCGATATCTTCTCTTCTGCTGTTATTCTTTTTATAAATCTTAAATTTTACTTTCTTTGATGAGAGATTTTTCTCAGAAACCGGCATTTCATTTAACCCTCCATTATATGTACCGATCCAGATATTACCTTTATTATCTTCAAACAATGATGTAATTTTATTATCGCTTAAAGTATATTGATTGGTAAGATCATTCTTATAGTGAATAAAAGATAATCCAGTAATGTTATCTTTATTACGTGAGCTATCATTATATATAACTTTATTTAATCCTCCGCCAAAAGTACCAATCCAGATGTTTTCTTCTTTATCAATTAATATTCTCATAATCCTATTATAACTCAGACTATTCGGATTTTCAGGATTATGAAAATATTGTTTAATTGTTTTTGTCTTTTTATTAAAGATTAAAATTCCTTTTCCCCAGGTCCCAAGCCAAAGATTATTGTTATTGTCTTCAGCAATAGTGGTTATTGAATTATTATCATTCCTGGAGAAAATTATTGGATACTCATAATATTCATTTTCCCGTGAAGTTAAAGGACTCTTGATATTCCTGGTATTGAAGCGTGTAAATGAATTTGTGTTTCTGTTATATCTGTTTAAAATTCCTTTAATTGTACCAATCCAGATGTTTCCTTCTTTATCTTCGAAGAGAGAGTTTATGCTATTATCAGATATTGAAGTTGTATCATAAGGATTATTGGTAAAAATCTTAAAGTTATACCCGTCATATTTATTCAAACCGTTTGCCGTACCAAACCACATGTATCCCTCATTATCCTGAATTATGGAATATATGGTACTTTGTGAAAGTCCGTCTTCAATGCCTAACCTTTTGAAGGTGTATTCGCTATTTATAGAATAAACCGGAATGGAAAAAGCTGATATTAATAAGATGGCTGAAATTATTTTTATAATATTCGTTTTCATTTGATTCAATGATCTAAAAATTTAAATCTTAAAGCAAAATAAAACAATGTAAATAATATAAGATAATATCAAATCTAATAATAAAAATGACCGGCCAACGAATCTCTTTTTAATGTACAAGTTTAATATTTTTCCGGTCTTTTTAATAATAAAGAAATCTTATCAGCCAATTTGAAATGGAATTAAATTATATAATATGAATAATTATGCAATAAATATGTAATTAAATTCAATATTTGTAAAAATTTTGTAATCTTATACAAAAAAATCTTGACAAAAATATAATGTTTTTTTAAGTTTGACCCAATGGAATTCACAATAAAAAATATAGTTCCCACTTTAGATGTTAGAAGCCTGGCATTAACATCCATCCGCCCCCATGTGGGGTAATACTACTACATCCTTATCAGTAAATAACTATTTTATTTCAAAAACATTTTAAAAGACGAGTAAAAATTATGATATCAATAGGTATTATAGGTGGTACGGGTTATACAGGAAAAGAATTGGTGAAATATTGTCTGTCTCATCCCCTAATCAAAAATTTTCAGATTTATGCTAACAGCAGTGCCGGTGAAAATCTATATTCAATATTTCCCGATTTTATGGGTTATGCTGATAATATAGTTATAGAATCAATAAATAATTTATCATTTGAACATGATTTATATTTCGTTGCTCTCCCTCACGGTGAAGCATTGAAATATGTTCCCAAATTAATATCTAATAATAAATTTGTGGTCGATTTAGGCGGAGACTATAGACTGGATTTTGAAGAATTATACATCCAGTGGTATAAATATACTCATACTTCCCCGTATCTACTTAAATCAAAAGTATATGGGCTGGCAGATCATCCATCAACTAATTATGAAAATACACAACTTATTGCAAATCCGGGATGTTATCCTACTGCAACATTACTTTCATTACTTCCGCTGCTTCCACAGCAAACTGATAATATTCTGAGTGTCAGCAGTGTTGCATATTCCGGTACAAGCGGTGCCGGTAAAAGTCCGAAACCCGATCTTTTACTTTCGGAAATGGATGGAAATGTTAAAGCGTATAATGTTAATCAGCATAGGCATGAACCTGAAATATTACAGCAGCTTTTTAAGAACGGATTTCACTCTCCGTTTTCTTTCACAACCCATCTGTTGCCGGTATCTAAAGGAATCTATGTGACATCTTCAATTCATTTAAATGAGGCTGTTGACCATGAGGAAGTTATCGGGTTGTACAAAAATATTTATTCTGATTCACCTTTTATCAGGATAAGGAATCTTCCTCCGGAGTTAAAATGGGTAGTAGATACTAATTTCTGCGATATAAGTATATCAGTTAAAGACAAGTTAATTATTATAACAGCAGCTATTGATAATTTAATTAAAGGTGCCTCGGGTCAGGCTTTTCAAAATATGAATAAATTGTATGGATGGGATGAGACATCCGGCTTACTAAATTCTGCTTTAAATTCAGGTAAAAAGGAGTTCAAAAATGCTTCAGCTTATTGATAATGGTTCTATAACCTCTGTAAATGGAATTAAAGCTGCAGGGATAAACTGCGGTATAAAAAAACAAAAGAAAGATTTTGCATTAATATTTTCTGAAGTGCCTTGTAATGTTGCCGGAACATTTACTCTGAACAAAGTGATTGCTGCACCGTTGGTGGTTTCAAAAAATTTAATTAAACAGCAGAATAAAGTTAAAGCAGTTCTTGTTAATTCGGGAAATGCAAATGCATGCACAGGCACCATCGGTTTTAGCAACGCATTGGATACCCAATCCTGCTGTGCAAAACAACTGTCGATAAATCCTTCCGAGGTAATTGTGAGTTCAACAGGTGTTATCGGAAAACAGCTTCCTATGGAGCTGCTTAAATCAGGAATAGGTGAAATTGTTAATCATTTATCGGAGAGTGGAGGTCTTGATGCAGCAGAAGCGATTTTAACTACCGATCTTAAAAAGAAGGCATTCGCTGTTAAGGCGAAATTATCCGGCGGCCTGGTAACGATTGGAGGGATTTGCAAGGGGAGCGGAATGATAATGCCTAATATGGCAACAATGCTGGCATTTTTGGCAACAGATGCTTCAATCGAACAGCCTGTACTCCAAAAATTATTAAGTTCTTCGGTGAATGATTCGTTTAACAAAGTTTCTGTTGACGGTGAAACAAGCACTAATGATATGGTTATCCTTATGGAAAACGGTTTATCAGAAATTTCAGTAAAAGAGAATACGGAAGATTATAACATTTTTTCGTCAGCTCTTCTGGCAATTTGCCAGGAAATGGCTAAAGCAATTGCTGCAGATGGAGAAGGAGCGACAAAATTAATAACGATTTCTATAAATAATGCAAAAACAAAAAAAGATGCTGATACCATTGCCCGGGCGGTTGCCAATTCACCTTTATTTAAGACAGCTATGAATGGTAATGATGCTAACTGGGGAAGGATTCTGTCGGTTGCAGGTAATAGCGGTGTTGATTTTACACCCGAAAAAGTTTCAATAAAATTTGATGATATGACAATTCTTGAACCTAATTACAGTGTCAATTTTAATGAAGAAGAAGCAAAAAAATTATTAAATAAAGAAAATGTGAAAGTTTCAGTTGACCTTGATGAGGGAGATCAATCTTCAACCTGGTGGACTTGCGATTATTCCGAAGGATATATAAAAATTAATTCGAGCTATAGAACTTAAGATTTAATACGTTAAATAATAGATATATGATTTATTTGAAAAGATTTAATATAATATTAAAAAAGGTGGAGATATGAAAACAGCAGTAATAAAATTCAGCGGTAAGGCTCTGGATGACTTTTTTACTAATAAGAAGTGGATTGAACTGATACTAAATATAAAGAAAACTTATAAGGGTATTATTCTGGTTCATGGTGCAGGAAACAAAATCTCTGAATGGTCATATGCTCTTGGAATTGAACCTAAATTCATTGAGGGACAGAGAATAACCGACAAATATACAATGGAAGTTGTAGCAGCTGTGCAATCCGGTTTACTGAATGCTAAAATTGTCAGTCATCTGCAGATAAATAATTTTGATGCAGTCGGATTGTCTGGTATTGACAGGGGATTATTCACAGCGGAATATATAAATGAAAAATTAGGTTATGTCGGTTCACCAAAAATTTCAGGTAAACCCGATTGGATTTTATCACTGTTAAATGAAGGCGTTATCCCAGTGTTTTCGTCTTTGTGTAAAGATCAAAACGGCAACCTGATGAATGTCAATGCTGATGTATTCACTCATGCTTTGGCAAAAGCTGTTAATGCCGATACAGTCTTCTTTCTATCCGATGTTAACGGAGTAAAATTAAATGGTATAACTCAAAGTTATATGCTTGATTCCGAAATAGATGATGGGATACAAAATGGTCATATTACCGATGGAATGATACCGAAATTAAAAAGCTGTAAAAAATTGCTGGAAGACGGTATCAGCAAAGTCTGGATAGGGAGTGAATTATTTGATATTAATTTTAACGATTTTCATAGTTCAATAAATTTGAAAGGAACCTGGATTGTCGAATCAAAAGCAATTGCAGTTTGAAACAGCTTCTGCTTTATTAAAGAATTATTCACGGTATGAAGTTGAGTTTGAAAGAGGCGAAGGCGTTTACCTTTATGATATTAACGGTAAAAAGTATCTTGATTTCCTATCAGGGATTGCTGTAACGGGATTTGGACATAACCATCCTCTGATTACAAGCGCAGTTAAAGAGCAGGCGGAAAAATTGTTCCATGTTTCGAATTTATTTCAATCATCTCATCAGGAAATACTAGCTGAAAAGCTGGTTAATTCTTCAGGATTGGACAATGTTTTTTTCTGTAATTCAGGAACTGAAGCAAATGAAGCTGCAATAAAATTTGCAAGGAAATGGGGTCAGGGCAGGTTCTCAATTATAACTGCCGTTGGTGGATTTCACGGCAGAACAATGGGCAGTCTTTCTGCATCTGCTCAATATAAATTATGGGATGGATTCGTGCCGCTTACTCCGGGATTCTCATACGTACCTTTTAATGATATCGAAGCACTTGAAAATTCCCTTGACTGTAATACTGCTGCAGTTATGCTGGAACCTATCCAGGGAGAATCCGGGGTGAATGTTCCGTCTGAAAATTATCTTTATGAAGTAAGAAAAGTTTGCAGTAAAAATAATCTTCTACTAATAATAGATGAAGTGCAGACTGGTATGGGAAGAACTGGAAAAATGTTCGCTTACCAATGGCAAGATATCAAACCTGATATTATTACTATTGCCAAAGGAATCGCAAACGGCTTGCCTCTGGGAGCGGTTATCTGTTCAAAAGAGGTAGGTGATTTTATCACTCCCGGTAGCCACGGTTCTACATTCGGCGGAAACCCGGTGGCTATCGCTTCAGCCAATGTTGTTATGGATTTATTAGATAGTGAATGTCTGGAAAAAAATTATTCTCTTGGAGAAAAATTAAAAGAAGAAATTTTATCGTTATCAAATGAAAATATAAAATCTGTCCGGGGGAAAGGATTAATGCTTGGAATAGAATTAAAAGGGAAATTAAGTGCTAAAAAAGCAGCTTCGGAATTGCTTAGTGCCGGGATTGTTGCCGGTACTGCAGGCGAAAATGTTTTAAGACTTCTTCCTCCATTTATTATAGCTGAAAAAGAAATTGAGATCTTTATAAAAGAATTTTCTTATATCATTAATAAATTGCAGGATTTTAATGTCAGCTAAGTTAAAAAGACAAAACCGGATAAAGGAAATCTTAAATGACTATTACATTGCTAACCAGGAAGACCTGATTAAGATTTTAAAGGATGAAGCTGTAAATGTAACGCAGGCTACTTTAAGCAGGGATTTTGCCGAGCTTGGAGTCTCGCGTACTGTAACTGAAAAAGGTGTTAGATATGTTCTGGATGCAAATGAATCCGGCAAGCAGATTGCCAGATTAATCGGTTTTGAAATTTTAGCAATTGAGCACAATGAAGCACTGATAATAGTTAGAACTCTTGCCGGCAGGGCACAAGGAGTTGCTCACTATATTGATCGTCTTAACCGTGAAGAGATTCTGGGAACTGTCGGTGGAGATGATACTGTTTTGGTTATTCCAAATAAAAATAAAAATATACCGGTTGTTGTTGATTTAATTAAAAAAATGATGATCGAAATTCCGTTTTAATAAAATTTTTGTTTATCATATTAAAAGAAGAGAAAAAAATGAAAAGAAAAAAAATTGCTGTAGCTTATTCAGGCGGCTTAGATACATCTGTAATGGTAAAATGGTTAAGTGAAAAGTATGATGCGGATATTATTACAGTTACCGGCATTCTTGGAAAAACCGGTGAACTTGACGGGCTTGAAGAAAAAGCTTTGAAAACAGGTGCCGTTAAATCACATATTATTGATCTTCAGGAAGAATTTATTTCTAACTATGTTTGGAAAGCTTTAAAGGCTGGTGCGTTATATGAAGGACTTTACCCGATGGCAACTTCTATCGGCAGACCGCTTTTAGCAAAACTACTTGTTGATATAGCTTTGGCTGAGGGGGCTGATACGGTAGCTCATGGATGTACCGGCAAAGGCAATGACCAGGTAAGATTTGAAGTTGGAATTCAGGCTCTTGCTCCCCAGCTAAATATTATGGCTCCATTAAGGGAATGGGAATTTAAAAGCAGGGAAGATGAAATTGATTATGCCCTTGAGAATAAAATCCCAATAAAGGTAACAAAGTCCTCTCCATATTCAATCGATGAAAATTTGTGGGGGATTGCTATCGAGTGCGGAGTTCTGGAAGATCCTACCGCGGCTCCACCAAAAGATGCCTGGCAGATTACTGTTGATCCGAAAGATGCACCGTCTAAACCGGAAACCATAATTATTGGATTTGGTGAAGGTGTTCCTGTAAGCCTTAACTATAAAAAGTATTCGCCTGCAGATCTCGTTAAAGAATTAAATGCATTAGGTGGAAAACATGGTATTGGCAGAATGGATTTAATTGAAAACAGAGTTGTTGGAATTAAGTCCCGGGAAGTTTACGAAGCTCCTGCTGCTGTAATTTTACATAAAGCTCACAATGAACTTGAAAAGCTTGTATTAGATAAGGATACTTTCCGGTACAAACAAGGTGTATCAAATACAATTGCCAATTTAATCTATGATGGTTTATGGTATTCTCCTTTGTTTGATTCTCTAAATGCTTTTGTAGATGCAACTCAAAAAAATGTTACAGGGGAAATAACTTTGGAATTTTATAAGGGAAATATTTCTGTGTTGTCCAGGAATTCTAATTTTAGTTTATATAATAAAGAATTGGCAACATATACAAAAGAAGATACATTCGATCATAAAGCTTCCGAAGGTTTTATAAAAATATTCGGATTACCTTATAAAACATACAATATGATAAAAAAATATAATAAGGAAGAGGAACTGATCAATGCTTTGGGGGAGTAGGTTTAACGAAAAGATAGATGATTCTGCTCTGGAGTTTTCTTCATCTTTATCTTTTGATATAAATCTGATTAAGCAGGACATTCTTGTAAGTAAGGCTCATACTGAAATGCTTGCATTTGTTGGCTTGATTGAAGAATCTGAATCAAAAAAAATTGTAGATGGATTAAACCTGATCGAATCTGAATATTTTGCTCAAACCTGGGATCCCGAACCTTCTGTTTATGAAGATATTCATTCGGCTGTAGAAGCAAGATTATTTGAAATAATCGGTCCGGTTGCTAAAAAGCTGCACACCGGTAGAAGCAGGAATGATCAGGTTGCAGCTGATTTAAGATTATGGACCAAAACCTCAACCGAATTTATTATAAATACGATTTCTTTTCTTCAAAGAAAATTAATTGAACTTTCTGATAATCATACTGAAACTATAATGCCGGGTTATACTCACCTTCAAAGAGCGCAACCTGTTTCTTTGGGATTTCATCTGCTGGCTTATGTAGAAATGCTGGAGAGAGATAAAAACAGATTTAAATTTGTTTATGATGAATCGAATGTTTCCCCACTTGGTTCAGGCGCATTGGCCGGTTCAACTCTTCCTCTTAATAATGAATATACTGCTGATAAACTGAATTTTTCCGGTTCCAGCAATAATGCTTTAGATGCCGTGTCCGACAGGGATTTTGCCCTGGATTTTCTAAATGCATGTTCAATTGGGATTATGCACCTTAGCAGATTTTCCGAGGAGTTAATCTTATGGTCATCTGCTGAATGGAAATTCATAATAATAAGTGATAAATTTACGACCGGTTCATCCCTTATGCCCCAGAAAAAAAACCCAGATATGGCAGAACTGATCAGAGGCAAATCCGGCAGAGCATTCGGGAATTATATATCACTGTTGACTACTTTAAAGGGGCTTCCTTTAAGTTACAACAGAGATTTGCAGGAAGATAAAGAACCTGTTTTTGATTCTTTTAAGAATTATAGTAAATCCCTTGAAATTATTGCAGGAATAGTCAGTTCGGTCGATATCAATACAAAAAGATTTGAAGAAGAATTAAAGGGGGATTTCTTTCTTGCTACTGATCTAACTGACTGGCTTGTTCTTCAGGGAATATCTTTTAGAGATGCCCATAAGATAGTTGGTGAATTAGTAAAATTTGCTGAGAAAGAGAATAAAAAATTTGATGCACTTTCAGTTGAAGATATGAAGAAAGTTAACCTGGTTTTTGACAAATCGGCATTGGATGCAATTCAGCTGGAAGGAGCGCTATACAGAAAGCAAACAAAAGGCTCCCCAAATCCTGATTTTGTCAGGAATGAAATTGAAAAATGGAAAAATAAACTTGAAGCGATGGTAAAAGAACTTCACGAAACAAATGCAAAGAAATAGTGAATTAAAAAAGAAATAAAGTGATAATAATGATTGTACTTGAAAATTTCATTAAAAATCTTAAATTATCCTAACTACTTATCTCCTTTTTATTAAGAGAACCTTAATAATTAAGGAAAAATGGCTTTTCAAGTTGATAGTCAAGGACAAAATCCAAGATATCTCTTTAATTATATAAATTTTTTGTGAACAGGAGCTTAATATCTATGCCTGGATTGGGAATAGAAAAAAATAATAGCATGAAAAATTATCCGCCTAAAGAGCAGGGAATGTATAATCCTTTTTATGAGCATGATGCCTGCGGAATGGGTTTCGTTGCTGATATAAAAGGAAGAAAATCAAGGGATATTATCGATAAGGGATTATCTATTCTCAAAAATTTAAAGCACAGAGGTGCTGTTGGCGCCGATCCTTTAACAGGTGACGGAGCGGGAATTCTAATTCAGATGCCTGATGAATTCATGCGGAAAGTTACTAATGCTGAAAATATTAAACTGCCGGTTGAAGGAAAGTATGGTGTCGGTGTAATGTTTCTTCCCCAAAATCCTATCCTTAGAAGGGCAATAGAAAATATAATTGAAAAGATCGTTATTGATGAAGATCAGAATTTTCTTGGATGGAGAACCGTTCCTGTTGAGCCTAATGTACCTGGAGTCGGGGCAAGAGCAACACAGCCATTCATTAAACATTGTTTTATTGGTGCAAATCCCAAAATAGAAACGCAGGATGAATTTGAAAGAAGACTCTATTTAATCAGGAGAATCATCGATCATAGAATTCGTGCAGAATTAAAATGCGACAGAAGCGATTATTATGTCCCGTCATTCTCAAGTAAAGTTTTAATTTACAAAGGGATGCTGCTTGCGCCGCAGATGACGGATTTTTATAAGGATATAACTGATCCTGATATGAAATCCGCTATGACTATGCTGCATTTGCGTTTTTCCACGAATACTTTCCCAACCTGGGATTTGGCTCATCCATTCAGGATGATTGCACACAATGGTGAGATAAATACATTAAGAGGAAATGTAAACTGGATGGCTGCCCGTCAGGCGGTAATGGAATCGCCCTACTACGGAAAAGATCTTAAAAGAATGCTCCCCATTATAATGGAGGGGCAGAGTGACTCAGCTACGTTTGATACGGTACTTGAATTGCTTGTAATGAGCGGAAGAAGTCTGCCTCATGCAATGATGATGATGATTCCGGAAGCATGGTCAAAAAATGATTTGATGGATCCGGATAGGAGAGCATTTTATGAATATCATGCAACAATGATGGAACCATGGGACGGCCCCGCTGCAGTAGTGTTTACAGACGGAAATATTATTGGTGCTACTCTTGATCGAAATGGTTTGCGTCCTTCAAGATATGTGGTTACAAAAGATGACATGGTTGTTCTAACATCTGAAGCGGGTACACACAGTGTTGAAGCTGAAAATGTTGCTAAGAAAGGAAAGCTTCAGCCCGGAAAAATGTTTATTCTTGATTTAAATCAGGGAAGAATTATTGATGATGAAGAAGTGAAAAAAGATATTGTAACAAGGAAACCTTACCGTAAATGGGTTAATGAAAATATGATAAAGCTGACTCATTTACCTGCTCCTGATTTTATTTATAATGCCAATCCCGACACTTTACACATGAGACAAAGGATCTTCGGTTATACGAAAGAAGACCTGATGATGGTTATTCTTCCAATGACTATGCAGGGAAAAGAAGCAATTGGTTCAATGGGTTCAGATGCTTCGTTAGCTGTTCTTTCGGAGAGACCGCAGTTGTTATTCAGATACTTTAAGCAACTATTTGCTCAGGTTACTAATCCTCCGATTGATGCAATAAGGGAGGAATTAGTAATGGAATTGACTACTTACATTGGACCCGAGCAAAATTTATTGGCGGAAACTCCTCTGCATGCTCATCGCCTTGAACTGGAACATCCGCTGCTTTCAAACTCGCAGCTTGAAAAAATAAGAAATATAGCTAAAGGACATTTTAAATCGATTACAATACCTCTTTTATTTAATCCGGATGTCCGGCACAATATGAGAGAGAGACTGGACCAGATTTGTAATGAATCGGTAGAAGCAGTTAAGTCAGGTATTTCGTTAATAATCCTGTCCGATAGAGGAGTTGATGAAAATTGTGCTGCCATTCCCAGCTTATTAGCAGTAGCCGGTGTTCATCATTCGTTATTAAGAGCGGGGCTAAGAACCAAAACAGGTTTGGTTATTGAAAGCGGTGAACCCAGAGAAGTTTTCCATTTTGCACTTCTGTGTGGTTATGGTGCTAATGCAATAAATCCCTATATGGTTTATGAAACTATTGCTGAATTAAACAAGAATGGTTATCTCCCGGATATTAAAGATTATAAAAATGCTAAAAATAATTTTGTTAATGCTGTTTCAAAAGGACTATTTAAAATTTTCAGCAAGATGGGAATAAGCACTCTTCAATCATATTGCGGTGCACAGATTTTTGAAGCTGTAGGATTAGATTCGGAAATTGTAGAGAATTATTTTACGGGAACACCAACCAGAATAGAAGGATTAAGCCTGGAAATGCTTGAGGAAGAAGCAATCCGGCGTCACAAGTTTGCACTCGATCCACAGATCGATCAATCAATTCTTGATGTGGGTGGTTTATATCATTACAGAAGAGACGGTGAGAATCACCTTTGGAATCCTTTATCAATTTCAAAGCTTCAATTGAGTACAAGAAGAAATGAATACAACACTTATAAGGAATATGCAGAATTAATTAATAATCAGAATAAAAGCAGAGTAACATTAAGAAGTCTTTTTGATTTTGATAAAAGTTGATCCTGTTCCACTGGAAGAAGTTGAACCGGCAAAAGAAATCGTTAAGAGATTTTCTACCGGTGCAATGAGCTTCGGTTCAATTTCGTGGGAAGCACATACATCACTTGCTATTGCAATGAACAAAATTGGAGGAAAATCCAATACAGGTGAAGGTGGTGAAGCTGAAGAAAGATTCATCCCTCTGCCTAATGGCGATAATATGCGTTCCGCAATTAAGCAGGTAGCATCGGCAAGGTTTGGTGTAACTGCAAATTATTTAGTCAATGCTGATGAACTTCAAATTAAAATGGCACAAGGTGCTAAACCCGGCGAAGGCGGACAATTACCTGGATTTAAAGTTGACAGTTTTATTGCCAAGATAAGGCATAGTACTCCAGGAGTTACTTTAATTAGTCCTCCGCCGCACCATGATATTTACTCTATCGAAGATCTGAAGCAGCTTATTTTTGATTTGAAGAATATTAATCCTACTGCACGCATAAGTGTTAAGCTTGTATCTGAAACAGGTGTTGGAACAATAGCTGCCGGGGTTGCAAAAGCTCATGCAGATCATATCCTGATAAGCGGCCATGATGGTGGAACCGGTGCAAGCCCGATATCTTCTATTCAATATGCGGGTACTCCATGGGAGCTGGGATTAAGTGAATCTCATCAGACTTTAGTATTAAATGGACTGAGAGACAGAGTTTATCTGGCGGCTGATGGTCAGATGAAAACAGGAAGAGATGTTGTAATCGCTGCACTACTTGGAGCCGATGAATTCGGATTTGCTACTGCACCATTAGTAACTCAAGGTTGTATCCTGATGAGGAAATGCCATCTGAATACTTGTCCGGTTGGCGTAGCAACTCAGGATCCGGATTTAAGAAAGAAGTTTTCTGGCAAACCCGAATATTTAATTAATTACTTTTTCTTTGTTGCTGAAGAAGTCCGGGAATTAATGGCACAAATGGGATTCAGGACTTTTAATGAAATGATCGGACAAACAGACAAGATAATTCCAACCCGGCCCCATAATCATTGGAAAGCCAGAGGAATTGATTTAAGTAGACCTCTGTTTAAACCAACTCCTTTATATAATACGGATCTTTACAGAACTAAAAGTCAGAACCATGGTTTGGAAACTCAAATAGATCATAAATTGATTCGGTTAGCGCAGCCGGCTTTGGAAATAGGCGAACGTGTTGATATTGATATGAAAGTTAATAATATAGACAGAACTGTTGGTGCGATGCTTTCAGGAGAAATTGCAAAAAAATACGGAAGCAGTGGATTACCTGAGGGAACTATAAAAATTATGATGAGAGGTACGGCAGGACAAAGTTTCGGAACCTTCCTGGCAAAAGGAATAGAATTAAATCTTACCGGGGAGTCTAATGATTATACAGGCAAAGGACTTTCCGGAGGAAGGTTAATTGTAAAAGTGCCCCCGGAAGTCACATTTGATCCTGCCGAAAATATTATAATTGGAAATACATGTTTATATGGAGCAACCAGCGGAGAAGCATATATAAATGGTGTCGCCGGTGAAAGATTTGCTGTCCGGAATTCCGGTGCTTATGCAGTTGTTGAGGGAGTCGGGGATCATGGCTGTGAATATATGACCGGCGGACGGGTTGTTGTTATCGGGAAAACCGGGCGCAATTTCGCAGCAGGTATGTCCGGCGGTGTTGCTTATGTGTGGGATCCTGAAAAAGTATTTTCAAAATATTTAAACCAGGAAATGGTTGATCTTGAGTATTTAGTTTATGATGAGGATATAAATGAAGTACATCAATTAATAAAGAACCATTATCAGTATACTAAATCGAAAAGAGCGGAACAAATTTTAAACACCTGGGAGTATGAGAAGGATAACTTCTGGAAAGTCATATCAGGAGAATATAAGAAAGCTTTGTTAAAATTAGCAAAAGAAAAATCTGAATTATTAAAAGAAAATGAAATAGCGGAGATTGCAAATGGGCAAACCTACAGGGTTTAAAGAATATAAAAGAGCAAGTTTAATAAAAGAACCTGCTGACGAAAGAGTTAAACATTTTAAGGAATTTGAGAAAAGATTCTCTTCGGCTGATGCAAAATTACAGGGCGCTAGATGTATGGACTGCGGTATCCCGTTTTGTCACGGAGATACAGGATGTCCGGTTCAGAATTATATCCCTGAATGGAATGATTTGATTTTTAAAGGACAGTGGAAATCTGCGTTAGAAAATCTTCAGTCTACAAATAACTTTCCTGAATTTACAGGGAGACTTTGCCCTGCGCCATGTGAATCAGCTTGTGTTCTGGGGATAAATGAAGATCCGGTTTCCATAAAATCAATTGAAAGAACTATTATAGACAAAGGATTTGAAGAAGAATGGGTTAAGCCCAGATTGCCTTATATCCTTACCGGAAAAAAAGTTGCAATTGTTGGTTCAGGACCCGCTGGTTTGGCTGCTGCTCAGCAATTGGTCAGAGCAGGACATTCTGTAACTGTTTATGAAAAAAATGATAAAGTCGGCGGTCTTTTAAGATACGGAATTCCAGATTTTAAAATGGAAAAATGGTTGATCGATCGGAGAGTTGAACAAATGGGAATTGAAGGGGTTGAGTTTATTACAAATGTAAATGTAGGTGTTGATATTCCTGTTAAAGAACTATTAAATAAAAATGATGCTCTGATTTTAGCAGGAGGTTCGGAAAAAGCTCGGGATATAAAAATTCCAGGTCGTGAGTTAAACGGAATTCATTTCGCCATGGAATTCCTGCCTCAGCAGAATAGAATTAATGCCGGCAATAAAGTCGGTGATCAGATTTTAGCAACAGGTAAAAATGTAGTTGTCCTGGGTGGAGGTGATACAGGTTCAGATTGTATAGGGACGTGCAACAGACAGGGTGCAAAATCTGTTACACAATTGGAAATTTTACCACAGCCGCCAAAAGACAGAGCTTTTAGCACACCATGGCCTTATTGGCCAATGATGTTAAGGACATCTTCCAGCCAGGAAGAAGGCGCAGCCAGAAAATGGAGTGTGAACACCAAAGAATTTGTAGGAGATGATAAAGGAAATTTAACCGCATTAAAGTGTAACGAAGTCAAATTTGAAAATAACAAGTTTGTTGATATCCCCGGTACCGAATTTGAAATACCTGCTGAACTAGTTTTAATTGCTGCTGGTTTTGTTCACCCCGTTCACGAAGGTTTAATTAATGAACTTAAAGTTATGGGACTTGAATTAGATAACCGGGGTAATGTTAAAGCTGAGTTTGGAAATTACTACAACGCACATCAAACAAGTTTGAAAAAAGTATTTGCCTGCGGAGATATGAGAAGAGGCCAATCATTAATTGTATGGGCAATCGCTGAGGGAAGGAAATGTGCTGCATCAGTTCATAATGAATTAATGGCTGGAACCGAAACGAATGAAATTGCTGCGTAAAAATAATCCTCAGTATTTTAACAAATATTGATTTCTTTTTTGACTTTTAATTTTGGACTTTTGACTTTTTTACATGCCTAATACATTAGTACATATCGGCATTCAAGGATTAACAACAAAGAGTATTTTCAAATTCACGGATTTGAAATGGATATATATAGGCTGCATTATACCTGATTTCCCATGGATCATTCAGAGAATTTTAAGAGCTTCTAATTTATTTAACATTTATGATGTACGAGACTATTCGATAATCCTGGCAACATTTCTTTTTTGCATAATTTTAAGTGCCGCAATTTCGTTCTTTTCCATCAATTATAAAAAAGTATTCTTAATCCTTGTTTTTAGTTCATTCTTCCATTTGGCGCTGGATCCTTTACAGATAAAATGGGCTAACGGTGTACATTTGTTTGCTCCTTTCAGCTGGCATCTTTTAAGTTTTAATTTCTTATGGCCGGAGAGTTTGCCTACTTATATAATTACTGCTTTCGGATTTTTTTATTTTATTTTTACTTATAAAAAGGCGGCAGGAGAATATTCAGATCTTATTCTTCCTAATATTAAAAAAACCATTTATTCAGTGGCACTATTACTGGTTTATTTTATTATTCCTTTGTTTATGCTGAACTTACCAGAACAGCAGAATAATCATTTTGTAAATACTTTAAGGAATTACAGCTCCAGAACCGGAAAATACATTGAACTTGATAGGGCAAAGTACATACCGGGAGCTAACGATGACTTCTTAAAAACTTTTGCTAGTGAAAAGATAAAAGCTGCCAATCTAAAACTCGGCAACGAAGAGTTGATTTCAATCAGAGGGAAATTCCTGTCTCCGGGTGAAATTTATATTGAAGATTATCATATAAATACAAAATTCAGGGATGATAGTTCTTTGTTAGGAATTTCTCTCACGGCCATTTTGTGGCTAAACTGTATTTATCTTGCCGGAAGAAAAAAAATAAAAGCAATTTGACTTAAAGGAAGACTCTAAAAATCAATTGAATTTCTTTAGTTATCAAAGTAAATTCTCTTGAATTAATTTTAATTGTACACCGGGCAATAATGATATTATAAAAATATTGTATACTTTTTATATCTTAATAGTGAAATAAAATATTGACAGTTTTATATCTGTTTAATAGATTCATAACATATGAATTACAAAAAAACAAATATATTTGTATCTTTTATTTGCTGTCTCTTTATATTTTCTTCCTGCAGGGAAATAATAGCACCAACAGATAACCATGAAGAAACTGCAAGTATATTAAATAATCCAATTGAAGCTGCAACACCAAATTCATATTCCTTTGAAATAAGTGCCAGAAACAATTCCTCTAATTATGCAAATACAATCCCAATTCTGCAGAGTCTTAATCTATCTATTGCTTTAAATAATTACAATTCGGGAACTGTTCATATTAAGCTGGTTAACCACGATCTGGTTGTGGTATATAACAGAATTTTTGATTTCGGATTTACGAGTTCGACTGTTAATTTAGACGGACTTTCACCAAGCCAGATAAATCTGAAATTTGATAATTTTTCGGGTGATTTTTCTGTAAATCTAAATGGAAATCCATAGTATCTTTCCTTTAAAAAATTCTTCATTTTTTATTATCTTAATAGCTACATTAAATTATATAAAAAAATACCTCAAATATCGATGAACATTTACCATAAGAAAAAAGGAATGTCTCCCGGAAGCTTGATTTTTACCGGTGAGAAAAAGACAGAAAATGTTTCAATCTCCTTATTCGATTATAATTCCGGTAATTTTAGTGAAACAAAAGTTGATGATTTAAATGAGCTGGAAAAATACAGGAATAATTCCAATGTAACCTGGATAAATGTGGTCGGGCTTCACGATATAAATATCCTTGATAAGATTGGAATTATTTTCAACATTCATCCCCTGGTGCTTGAAGATATATTAAATGTTTCCCATAATCCTAAGATTGAAGAATATGATAGTTACCTTTTTATTGTGGTTAAAATGATAAACTATATAGATAATTCCAACAAACTGGATATTGAACAGGTGAGCTTAATTATTGGTAAAAACTATATAATTACTTTCCAGGAAAAGAACGGTGACGTGTTTGATCCGATAAGAGAACGGATAAGAACCGCTAAAGGAATGATAAGAAAATATAGCGAAGATTACCTGGCATACAGAATACTTGATTCCATTATTGATAATTATTTTTCGGTGCTGGAATGTTTCGATGACAGGATAGAAGACATTGAGGATCAAATTTTAACCGATCCGGATGAATCGTCTCTGGAAGAAATTCATCATTTGAGAAAAGAATTAATTAAGCTGAGAAGGGCTGTATCACCATTAAGGGAAATGATATTTACCATTGAAAAAGAGAAATTTAATTTAATCCAGAAAACTACTTTTGTTTATTTGAGAGATCTAAGCGATCATGTAAAACAAATAATTGATACGATTGAAAATTACAGGGAATTTATTAATGGACTGCTTGAAGTCTATCTTTCCAATGCCAGTCACCGGATGAACGAGGTAGTTAAACTGCTTACCATAATATCTACTATTTTTATTCCGCTTACTTTTATTGTCGGCATATACGGCATGAATTTCAGGACCGATGCAAGCAGATGGAATATGCCTGAACTCGACTGGGCTTTTGGTTATCCATTTGTAATGATTATGATGGTTGTGATTGCCGTAACCTTAATAATATTCTTCAAGAAAAAAAGATGGTTTTAGTTTACATTTGATGTATCCGAAACCTGATTTTTTATAATTAACCAGAGGTTAAAATGAGAAAATTTGTTGACCTTTTATTATTATTATTATTTTTAAGCTTTATTTCCTTTGCTCAGGATGCTTCTTCATATTTCCCTGCAAATCCCGGATTTACATGGAATTTTAAAGTAGTTCCACTTGATTCGGCTAATAATGAAATGGATTCTTTAACGTATTACAGGATTGATTCGTTTGCTGTTACACAAGATTATAAAGGAATGCCTGCAAATGTTATAATATCAAAGGTTGGAATATTTCCAGGACTTCCATTTACTCCGGTATCGGACACAAGCTACATATCTCTAAATGGAAGCGATGCATATACATATTATAAGCTTTTTAATATAGATTCTTTAATTAGTTCATTGGGATCTTCAAAAATTTTGTCTAAAATTAACAGCATGAAAGATGTCAGCGGATGGTTCTCATACTATCATTTTGCTCAATCAGAAAATCAATCTTATCCAATTTTTTCGCTTGATACTGCCATAAGTTACAACGGCAATTCCTTATCAATAAGATATGAAGTTAAGGGAATAAGATTAGCGGATCAGATTATCGGGATAGATAATAATAATTATAATTGTAAAAAATTTGTAATTAATAATAGTGTAAGTTATTTACTTGCTCCAACATTACCTTTACCACTATTTACTATTAGTGACACGGTTTGGATCGCTCCTAACCAATGGATTGTAAAGGATGTTATACCTTCTACTAATGTTGACTTGAGTGCAATCCAAATCGGCAAGTTATTTATTCCGGGTTCAAATAGAGTACTTGTATCTCAAATTCCAACCGGTATTAATTATGTTGAAACAAAAGTTAATGAATTTAAATTATACCAGAACTATCCAAATCCTTTTAACCCGAGTACTACTATCAGTTATTCGCTCCCGGAAAACTCAAATGTTGAATTAACTATTTATGATGTTTTAGGAAATAAGGTAACAACGTTAATAAATAAAGAACAAAATGCAGGTAACCATGAAGTGAAATTTAATCCTTCTTTAATAAACGGGGGGATAAGTAGCGGAGTATATTTCTATAATCTCAAAGCAGGGACAGAGTTACTGACAAAAAAACTTATTTACTTGAAATAGTGCGGGAAATTATTTTTTCTGCTCTAAAGTAGATTTGAAATTAAGTATTAAATAATTTCTAACATTAATTTTTAAATAAATTATTGGGGCAGGGTATTATCATGCTATTTACAGAAAATTTTAATAAGCTATTTTCTACTGTGGATAAGAGTGCAATCCTGGATAGAACTGAAGTTGAAGAAAAATATAAATGGGATCTTTCATTTATATATAGAGGTGATGATGACTGGGAAAAGGATTTTGAATGGATATCTGAAAATATTGCTAACTATAAAAATTTTGAAGGAACTCTTTCAAAAAGTCCTGAACATTTATTGGAATGTTTAAAGTTTGACAATGAGATAGGTATAAAGATTGAAAGACTTTACTTATATGCAATGCTTTCAAAAGACAGCGATATGAAAGTTCAGAAATACCAGGCAATGGATGACCGGATAAAAAGTTTATATACAAATGTATCAACAGCCGGAGCTTTTATAAAACCTGAATTATTGCAGATGACTGATGAAAAATTGCTTGATATGATCTGTTCAAATAATGAGCTAAAGGTATATGAACATTTTATTAGAAATTTAATCAGAGAAAAATCGCATACCTTATCAAAGGAGCAGGAAAAGATCTTAGCGCTGGCCGGGGAAATTGCTTCAATATCATATAATGTTTTTTCAATTTTTAATAATGCGGAAATTCAGTTTCCTAAAGTAAACGATGAAAACGGGAAAGATATTGAAATATCTCATGCGCGTTACTATGCTGCAATGTATTCAAATGACAGGGAATACAGGAAAAGATTCTTTACGAGTTATTTTACTCCTTATATCAATTATATTAATACCTATGCTACTCTTTTTAACGGCAACTTAAAGACAAATATTTATAATGCAAAAGCCCGTAATTATAAATCATCACTGGAAGCATCATTAGACTCAAATAATATTCCGGTTTCGGTATACGAAAACCTGGTTAAAACCTGTAATGACAATATGAAGCCTTTACACAGATGGGCTGCATTAAAGAAAAAAATATTGGGAATTGATGAACTGCATCCTTATGATGTTTATGTCTCCTTATTTCCGTCTGATTTTGGGAATAAATTTGAATATGAAAAAGGAAAAGAAATTGTTCTTAATGCTTTAAAACCTTTAGGTAATGAATATTTGGCTTCTATAAAATCAGCATTTGAAAACAGATGGATTGATGTGTACGAAACCAGGTATAAAAGAAGCGGTGCTTATTCTTCGGGAACGACTTTTGGTGTGCATCCCTATGTTTTATTAAATTGGTCAAACCTTTTAAATGATGTATTCACTTTAGCCCACGAAATGGGGCATAATATGCATTCTTATTATACCGGAAAGAGTCAGCCTTATCCATATGCTAACTATACAATATTTCTTGCGGAAGTTGCCTCAACATTTAATGAATCATTATTACTTGATTATTTAATTGAAAATTCAAACAAAAAAGAAGAAAAGCTTTTCCTCATTGAAAAGTATCTGAATAACATTACCGCTACTTTTTACAGGCAGATAATGTTTGCTGAGTTCGAGATGTGGGCTTATGAACAGACGGAGAATGGGGCTGCACTAACTTCGGAAATCTTAAGTAAAAATTATAAGGAATTATATCAAAAATACTGGGGGCCGCAAATGATAATTGATAAAGAAGAGGAACATACATGGGCAAGAATCCCGCATTTTTATTACAATTTTTATGTATATCAGTATGCTACCGGCTATGCTGCTTCTGAAGTGCTTTCAAAAAAAGTTAAAAATGAAGGCCAGCCTGCAGTTGAAAAATATTTATATTTTCTGAAATCAGGAAGTTCTGATTATTCCATTAATATTCTTAAAGCTGCCGGAGTTGATATGAATTCCAGTGAACCGGTTGAGGCTACAACACAAAAAATGGATATGCTGCTTAATGAGCTGGAAAAATTGTCTGGTAATATTTAATATTAAATATTATTTTTGAACTGTAGTTAGTTTGGATTTTATATTTTATTTTGTACTAGAAAGATTAAATTCCATTGTAGAATAACAAGGGTGAGTATTTGTCTTCAAGCCCCGCTTTCTAATCGTAAATAAATAATCCTAAAGAAATATTTTAAAAAGGTATCTATTATTATGAAAATTTATACGAAAAAAACTCTGAATGAATATCAGCAGTCTTTAACTTATGATGATATCAGCTTAATACCTATAGAAGTATCCGAAATCCGCTCAAGGATAGAAGCAAAAACTTCATGCAGTTTTTTAGGCTTAAATTTATCACTTCCTGTTGTTTCGAGCCCGATGGAAACAGTAACCGGCTTAACTATGGCAAAGGAATTGACAAAATTGGGCTGCATCGGCATTTTAAACAGGTTTGATTCATCATTAAAAGAGATTATTAAAGAGGAAAAGAATGGAGATGATATCAAAGCTGTTTCTGTTGCTTTAAATACTCCATTGAACGAAATTGAAAAGTTAGCAGAAAGAAAATATATAATTTGTATCGATACTGCAAATGCTAATAACAGACAGGTATTAAATAAGTGTGAAGAAATAAAGAAGAAATTTGATTCTAAAGTAATTGTCGGAAATATTGCTCACGGCGGCAGTCTTAAGCAGCTTGAAGATTCGGGTGCCGATGCGGTTAGAGTAGGAATAGGAGGGGGGAGCGTTTGTACCACTTCAATTCAAACCGGTATAGGTATAGGACAGGTTTCATCCTTATTAAATATTTATTATTCAAAAAAAGAACAGAACCTGCAGATAAAAATAATAGCAGACGGAGGAATAAAAAGTTCGGGCGATGTAGCTAAAGCGATTGCTTTGGGAGCTGATGCAGTTATGCTGGGAAGAATGCTTGCCGGAACCAAAGAAACTCCCGGAGAGGTTATCAAATATAACGGACAGCTCTGGAAAAAATACCGAGGCTCAGCATCTTTCGGTGTAAAAATGAGGAACGAATTTATTGAAGGGGAAGAAACTATGGTCGGGTTTAAAGGAGCAGTTAAGAACGTTATAGACAGCATTTCAGACGGGTTGCGGAGTTCAATGAGCTACATGAATTGCTTTACGCTTGAAGATTTAAAAAAGACAGATTCATTCGCTGTTTTAAGCAATAGCTCATATATTGAGCGGCTACCACGAATGTAATTAATGTACTTTATTAATTTCTCAGTAAAATAGAATCTCATTAAAAAATCGGGAGAAACTATTCCCGAAAGATGTTCTTATAAACTGATTTCCTTAAGCTTCATTGTATTACCCTTTTGTCAAACCAGAAGTTACCCGATTAATTTAACAGTTTTATAAACAATTGAAAAAGTGGTAGTGTCTCAGTTTGATGAAACTGAGACACTACCGAAAAAGTTAATCCGGCAGGTCTGCCGGAAGTAAATTGTGTATGAGGTTATTTATAAAAATAATTAATTTCGGAAAGATTCTGGTAAAATAGATAATATTTTATTATTGAGAATTTTATATGGAGAAAATCTTATAATATTATTATACAGGATATTGCTCTTATTCTTCCCGGGAATAATTGAATCAGAATGTGAAGCAGTAGCGAATATTATAAAAGTTCTGAAAAAAATTTTTAGATCAAGTAAAAGAGATTTTTCTTTTTCATATTTGTCATCAAGTTCAACTAAATTTTGGATTCCTCTAATTCTTTCCCCGAAAACCTGCCAGTAACCTGTAATTCCTGGTTTCGAATTTAATTTAGTTCTTCTTTGATAATATTCATTCCCTTCTTTTTTCATTATTTGTAAATCCGTTATTAAAAGGGGGCGCGGACCTATAATTGACATTTCACCTTTTAATACATTTATTATTTGAAGTATTTCATCAAAGCCTGATTTTCTGAGCCATCTGCAAAACGGGGGTACAAAATTTTCATAACCTTCTTTAATAAATATTTCAGATGATTTATCTTCCAGCTCAAGAAATTGTTTTGAATTTCTGATGGTTCTAATCTTGATTAATTTGAACCCTTTTTTATCAAGTGAGATTTTTCTTTCCTGTAAGAATACTGGATTATCGCCGGTAATCAGGAAAATGTACAGTAGTATTAAGACTATAAATGGCGAGAAAAGAACTATTATTGATATTGATATGGATATATCAATTATTCTATTTAACATAAAAATAATATAATTGAACTTCTCTAATAATATAATGAAAAGAATAACAAAAGTATTGACGGATTAGACTCTGAGTTAAAATAGTAAAAGAACTTATCAGCCGGAATGACACATTTAACAAGGTAAAATTTTTACCTCAATTTATCCGGGAAACCGGACTAAATCTGTATATTTGAATGCCGGTTAAAGACCGGCATTCATTTAGTAATATAAGTGGACTTTTTGGGTTATCCCTTCTATTTAGTCAATAACAATTTTTTTACATCAGTTTTATTTCCTGCAGTTAGCCTGTAAAAGTATACTCCGCTGGCAAGTTTTGAACCGTCAAATTTTAGCTGGTAGTAACCTGCCGATTTTTCCCCGTTAACAAGAGCAGAGACTTCATTCCCCAAAATATCATAAACTTTAAGAGTTACATAACTGCTTTTAGGAATTGAATATGATATAGTTGTAGTAGGGTTAAAAGGATTGGGATAATTCTGGTTAAGTCTAAATGAAAGCAGCTGAGTATTATCCTTTACTGATGTGGCTGTTCCTGAAAATGATAAATCATCTACATAAAATACAGTCCCGATATTTGCATTTTGTGATGTTTGTGATGTATCCTCACCGGCAGCAATAAATATATTTGCTGAATCGGGTATATCTGCGGTAAGATAAATAAGAGGGACCGAAAATTGAGTATAACTTGATGCGGCACCAAACTGTCCATAATTTTCGGCTACAAGCTGACCTTTACTATAAAACCAAACCACAATGTAGAATCTATCATTTCCCTGAGGTGACAATTTATAATAACCGTTAAGCTGGGCATACCTCTGACTAATTGGAAATGCATTACCATAATTATAAATATAACCCGGGTATGGATTACCAAAAAAATTCAATACTTCTCCTCTTACTGCTGAGGATCCTCCATGTGCATCTGAAGTTTGAGTTATTGGAGTCGCAACACCTACTGCATTGTCTGTTAACCAGCCAGTAGGATTTCCTGCCGTCCAGCTTTCAAAATCACCGTTTGGAATTTGTGCAAATGCTTGAGTGAAAAACACAAAAATTGTTATAAAAATAGAAACCATAAAAAGACGCATTTTACCTCCTAGAATTTTTTGATTTTATTATTATCGACAATTCTTAAGGAAATTATAGTGTAGAGAATTTATACAATTCTAAATTCAATTAAATTGATTTAATAGAAGATACGATAATGATTCTATAAAAATCAAATTAAAAAAAATTAATGTGAATTTCATATTATCTGTTCCATAACAACCTGTAATAAGAAAGATATGTCCTAATTTACTTCAATAAAATCATCTTTTTTGTGGCAATATAAGTTGCTGATGATCCGCTGCCGGAAACAGTTTTTAATGTATAGAAATAAATGCCGCTGCTATAATTAGACGCATTAAACCTAACTTCATGAATTCCGGAATTTTGAACTTCATTTACCAGTGCTTTTATTTCTTTACCGAGTACATTAAAAACCTTTAATTCAACAAAAGTATTGTTATTAGCAATATGATATCTAATGGTTGTGGATGGATTAAAAGGATTCGGATAATTTTGTTCAAGTTGTATTTTGCCGGGTAACGCACCGACTTTTTCATTTATCCCTGTTAATTCTTTTTTACCGCTGAAATAACCAGCAACAAAAACCAAGGGAGCATTCCAATTGATAGCAATTTCATTTGATGCATAGCTTCCCTGATCATCGGCATAGCAGAATGCCGGAGGGGTAGATGTAGTATACATTGCTTGTAAAACGGCATCGTCAAGGCCTTTATCGGGACCGCCCACCACCAATCCCGGAACAGGTGCCGCAACACCGTCCGATGCGGAAGGTCTGTGATGAGGATGCATCGGGTATTCAGTTCCGAGCCCGGTTACAAAAGAAATACCTTTTATATTACATCCGAGGATATAATTGAACTGGTCCAAAGCTGCATTGTAGAAGTTGATATTGTCTGATAATTGATATCCGTATATAAAGATGACCGCTCTGTTCAACGCAACGGAATTGCTTCCCCAATAATAGTCGCCTGTACTCATTGCAGCATTGAATCCCGATTTTTTTGAAACATTGTAAAGGGAAGTGCAATAATTAATAAGCCCGGTTTTTAACTTGGATTTTATTGTACTATCTGCCTTGGGCTGTTTAGACACAAGGTAATCAATATGAGCAAGCGGAGCAACATACCCCCATCCCATTGTTGAATTTATTAAACCGAAATTCTGGTAATGGCTTGAGAAATAACTTTCATATACGCTATCCCCGGTAGTTATAAAAAGTTCGGAAGCTGCCCAGAGCCTCTCATCCGAATCATTACCGTCTCCATATTCGCCCGTATTTGTACCTGATGGATTATGAAATCCTCCGGTGGGAACAATAGTTGAGTTTGTCTGCAGATAATTCCAGGCTTCCTTTGCCGCATTTAAACATTTAGAAGCAAATACAGTATCAAAAGAAGGATATATTCTCGCGGCCATAGCCATTACTGCAGCAAAATCACCGGTTGCAGTTGATGATTTCTGATAAATATACCTGGTTGAATTATCATTATTAGGCATAATGAATCCGGAAAAATTCTTAGGTGTTACTTTGAAAAATATACCTCCATCAGTTGAGTCCTGCATCTTTAAAAGCCAATCGAGTTCATATTTTACTTCATCCAGTAAATCAGGTGTTGAATTTCCGCTTTCAGGTATATTTAAATCATCAAGTTTAAAATTATCCGGAAACATTTCATAACCCATTAGTAAAGTACCCACAGTAATTCCTGCATTTACAACATATTTACCATAGTCGCCTGCATCATGCCAGCCGCCGGTTTCCGGCTGGTAGCCGGCTAATCCTGTTGAAGCTTCAAAATTGGCATCATTTAAATGACATGCCGGGTGGGCATAAGAACCGGCATTTGAAGCCAGAAGCGCCGTACCGCATCGTTGATAATAAAATCCCTTTAGAGTTTCCTTATAGACATCTGTAAACGGGTTTGCAGATATTTCGAATGGATAAGAAATCTGGCCGTCATTAGTTTGTATTTCGTAATTTCCGGGTTCTGTAAAAGAAGAAAAATCCCCATAATAAATTTCAAAGCCAACCGCACCGTCCTTAAAGCCGGAGTCCTCAAGTTTACCCCTGAACTGAATCAGTTTGGTCGAACTGTTTACGATGTAAAAGCTGTCGGCAGGTTGTATTAAATATGCAAGCTTTTGCTGATCAGCTGAATAGCCCACCTGATTAATTCTAACATCTTGTCCGAAAAGAAAGATTGATAGAAAAATTGACAGTATAATTGTAAAAGTAGTTCTCATTGGGGATCCTTAAATTCATTTATTAAAAAATGTTTCAATCTTGTTATCTTTATTTCCTGAGTGAAAATTTTATCCCTTTTAACAGATACGAAATTTTTTTTGCAGAAAGTTCAAGAAGAACCGGAAATTCAATTATTAATTATAGTGTTAAAATATTGCCTTAAATTAATAATAAAATTACTTTTAATAAAGAGTTCCAGCAATAATTTTAGCAGAAGAATGTATTTACATGCAGATACCCTTGAGGAATGAACCATGGCTGGAAAGTAAAAAATTCATTTAAATTAAAAAAAATCTAAATTTGTTTTTATTTTAGGATGATCATCTTTTTAGTTTCAGAGTAACTGCCTGCATTTACGGTATAGAAATAAATACCGCTGCTCAAATAAGAAGAATTGAATCCGACTTCATAAATACCGGTTTCCTGCTTTTCATTTACTAAAGTCATAATTTCTTTGCCGAGAATATTGTATACCTTTAATTCAACAATGGTATTATCATAGGGGATTTGATATTTAATAATAGTAGAAGAATTAAAAGGATTAGGATAATTTTGATACAACAGGTACTGCCGCGGCACATAATCCTTTTTTATATTATTGATAAAATTCTCATTCCCGATTATTAATTTATAACTGCCTGTTGAGTGAATAGAAGAAATATTTATTCTTCTTTTGTCTTTAAGATTATAAAAACGGCTTAAGCTCTCATCCAGTAAGTAAACCTGGTTCCCGGCGAAATTATCAAATCCGTCCGTTACTAAATCGATATTCTTTTTTGAGACATTTTTGATTCTTAAATCAAATATTTGCCCGTCATTTATTTCAGGCCGGTAGCTTACAAATAATTGTTTATAAGGAAAAGTTAAATGTTCTTCCTCGATGTGAATTCTAATTTCATCAAAATATCCTGGAGGAGCAAATGAATCAAATTTATCATAATCATTTATTGCAGAAGAATTAAATCCCGCTATTACATAAGATCTTTCATTAACATTTTGAAACAGAGATAATTTGATATATTTTCCCCCGTATTTTTCCGTTTTAACTGAATTATTACCTGGAATTTTGGCCGCAGAGAAACTATACGGAATTTTTAGGGAGCTTAAATTATTAGCATTAATAAAATAATATGCTTTATAAGGTTCCATTTGTGAAGCATGTGACCATTTCCCATCCCAGTTAAAAAGATAATCGCTTGTGCTCAAATTATTTATGCTTTGAACACTTGCCCAGCTTACATTTTTTTCGAATGGATTTGATATAATTCTATATACTGAAATTCCACCTGTTGATGTATGAAGATCTATATCAAATGTATTTTCTCCTGATAAGGTAACCGACTCGGCACTATCATTTATGCTGAAGGAGTTTTTACTGAGAACCCAGAATCCTTTTCCCGGTGAGAAATTAAAAGTTGAAGTGTTGTCAAATTCCGTAAGATATTCTGAATTATTACCGTTATCGAAAAAAATGTTCCAATCTATTTTATGGTCGCCGCTAATCATATCGTGTATTGTATTATTCTGGTTCCCGGGTAATCCGATCATCCTGTAACTGTTTGTTGTTAAATCATTAAAATCGAATGTATTAATTCTTTTTATATAAGACGGATAGTCCACGCTTGTTGTAAACATTTGATCGGAACCATTTACTATGCTTCCGCCTCCGGCTGCTTGTATCCTAAAATGATATGATGTATTTGATTGCAATCCACTAACAGTAGCACTTACATTAATATTTCCTGAACCTCCGTTTATTGGACTCTGTGCTGCGGTTACTTCGCTCCCATATGCAATAGATATTCCGTATTGAAAAACTATGGTAGTAATTAAATTATTAGGATTTACTTCTCCATTAAGTATAACTGAGTTGGAAGTTATATTGGTCGCATTTGAAGTACTCGCCAGAGGTTTGACTGTTGAAGCTAGAGTTGTAAAGGTAATATCCGAACCATTGCTGGTTCCCGCTTCGTTATTTCCGACTACCCTGTAATGATATAGTGTACTAGATTGCAATCCATTTATACCGGCACTTACATTAAAGTTGGAGTTTCCGTCAACAGGGCTTTGCAGTGCTGTTATTTGATCTCCATATGATGTCGTAGTACCATATTCAAAAATTACAGTTGTTGAAGAATTGTTCGGATTTACTGCACCGTTCAGTGTAGCAGAATTTTCATTTATATTAGTTGCAGAGTCTGTTACGACAAAAGGAGCAGCTATTATTTCTAATGAAGTTGTAAAGGCAACATCAGCCCCGAAACTTGTTTCTGAACTATTAATACCTTTTATTCTGTAATGATAAGTTTTATTGGGAAGTAAACTGGTGATTTCTGCACTTACATCAACAACCAGATTTCCATCAACGGGACTTGGTACAGCGGAAATCTCGTTTCCGTATGATGTTGTCGGTCCGTATTCGAATGTAACAACTGTGGATAAATTATCAGGATTTACGGTTCCGTTTAATGTGGCTGAGTTAGTCGTAACATTTGATGCGTTTTTCGTAACTGTTATAAGACCTGAGTTTGTGGAGGCGGTAGTGAAAGTCATGTCAGAGCCGTAATTAATAAATGCACCTCCGGCGGCCCGAACCCGAAAATGGTATTGTGTGTTAGGCTGCAGATTATTTACGGCTGCACTTACATTTATATCACTTGTGCCGGATATTAATCCCTGATCTGCTTCTATATATTGGTCATAATTTGTTGAAATGCCATATTCGAAATAAACCGAAGTAATTAAGTCGTTCGGATTTACAATCCCGTTTAATGTCACAGAATTTGAAGTCATATTTGTAGCAGGTATTGTAGAAACTGCAGGGGGTGAACCGGTCGTGATATCATAACCCAATAATAAATCAGGACTGGTCTGCAAAACGCCACCCAGAACTACTTTCCCGGGGAATAGTTCATTAGTAATAAATAAACCTCCTGCAAGACAGCTATCCTCGCCTATTACAGGGTCTGTTCTAACATCATATTCAAGACCGGTAGGCATACCCGTTGAGGGGTCGACTTGAAAAATAACCTGGGGAGATCCCTGACCATAGTTCTGGCTCCATAACCATAAGAAAGGAGCACCGCTGCTGTAATAATCAAATGCAGCACCATAAATAGTCGTTTTCCCTAAATATGCATAAGGAATTGAACTGATTATATTTCCGTTCCAGTCTATTAATGTCGGATCAGTACTAAAATTCCCGATCCATAGACCGCCGTTATTATCATCGGCGAGGGGATCGAAAGTAACATATCTGGCTATTTGAGGTGCAGTTATATAACCAACGATATCCATGAAAACAGGATCAATTATACTTATTGAATCGGTAGCATTTGCAGCATAAATATAAGTGCCGTCAAATGTCATTCCCCTGATATTGCTACCACCTTCTATAGTTATTTCATCATATAAAGATAATGAATCATGATAGAAGGATAATATTAAAATTTTATCTGATCCGAACTGGGAAATCCAGAATTCATTGTAGTAAGGAATAAATACGGCCCCTGCATATTGAACACCGCCGGTAAATTGTTCAAGGGAGGAATTTAATAATAATTCCCAGTTCTGATTAGTATTAGTAATGACCTGTATATTGCCGGATGATTTGCCAATACCGTCAAATTTGTCATCCATTGATTGAGGGGAGATATCAATGGGATTAAATACAATAAGATAAAAAAACAACGAAATAACTTTTTTCATTTTTTTGGGTTCATTATTTATTATAAAAATAGTTCATTTTCTACTGTTCACTTGCTGAATAAAAAAGCCATAGTTTCGTTTGGTTAAAACCTTTTTATTTTAACTGCTTTAATTTGAATTCAGTTAGTAATGAATGTAACTATAAATCAAAATGAAGAATTCAGAGAAGATTTTATTTTCAGATGATCTCTTTAAAAATACTCCCGTCAAATTCGAGATACATTCCAGAGGGTATTAAAATAATTGTACATCAAAGAACTAAATTGCTTCACATTTCTTTAATCCTTGCCAACTATTTTTCATAATATTAATTTATACATATTATTTCATGAAAATCATTTTTTTTGTTGCAGAATAACTGCCTGCTTTTAATGTATAGAAGTAAACACCGCTGCTTATGTCCGAAGCATTAAACTCAGCTTCATGTATTCCCGAATCCTGGACTTCATTTACTAATGTTTTGATTTCTTTGCCAAGTATATTGTATACTTTCAACTCTACAAAAGTATTGTTATCAGGAATTTGATATTTTATCAGGGTAACAGGATTAAACGGATTGGGATAGTTCTGGTAAATTGCATATTCAGTTGGAACTTCTCCTTTTTTAATATTATCAATATAATTTTTATCTCCGATTAATAATTGATAATCATACGTCTCATGAACAGGAGAGAGAATGATTTCATTTTTTTCTTTGAGATTATAAAACCTGTTTAAATTATTATCGAGCAGATAAACTTCATAATTTTCAAAATTATTGATTCCTTCGGTAATTAATTTTACAGTCTCTTTTGTAGTATTCTTTATTTTCAGATTAAGAGTCTGCCCTTTATCAATACCAGGTTTATAATCAATAAATAATTGTTTATATGAAAAGGGTATATCCTGATCTTCAATATTAATTCTAATATCATCAAAGTAACCGGGTGGTGCTAATCCGTCCAATACATCATAATCTTTTTTAGCTTTTGAATTGAACCCAGCTATAATAAAAGACTTTTCCTTATTGCTTTGTATTAAAGATAATTTTAAATAATCAGCCGGATAAGATTTTTTGATTTTATCTGCTTTTATTTTTCCTGTGGAAACCGTAAATGGATAAGGAATATTTAAACTAGAATGTGTTCCGTCATTAAAGAAGTAATAACCTTCATATGGAGTTAAGGCAGATGCTCCGTCGGATGGAAAACTCCCGTTAAAATCAAAAAAATTTGAATTCTGCCCCAGCCCGTTAACTGTTTTAATATCAGCCACACTCACAGTTTTTTCAAAAGGATCTGAGATAATATTCCATCCATTATGTAAAGGAATTGGGAATGAACTTCCTGTAAGATTAACAGAGTTTACATCTGTAGAAGGAATAATTATAGAATTTTTACTCAAGACCCAAAAACCTTTTCCCGGGGTAAAACTAAATAATGCCTGCCCATTAAATTCAGTAAGGTTTATTGGCTCAGAACCATCATCATAAAAAGCATTCCAGTCTTTTTTTTGTATACCATCAATAACGGAATTAATTGGGAGGTTGTTATTTCCCGGAAGCCCGATCATTCTGTAGCTGCTCTGATTTAAATCGGTAAATGTGAAAGTTTTATTTAAAGTAATTGATGAGATGTAAGTGGCAAAAGAAGCATCTGATCCATTACTCATTCCAATATCATTTGTTGCCTTAACCCTGTAATGATATGTGGTGTTTGATTGTAAACCAGTTAGATTTGCCGTTACATTTACATCTGATGTCCCGGATATTGGATTTGGAGTTGCTGTAGCCTGGTTTCCATATGCAGTTGAAGTTCCATATTCAAAAATAACTGTTGTGTTTGAATTATTCGGATTAATAACTGCACTCAGAATAGCAGTATTGGCAGTAATGTTTGATACACTGTTTGCGGTAACTCCTGGAGCTGAACCGGAAGAAGATGTCGTAAATGTTGCATCCGAACCGTTTACAGTATTCCCGTTCCCGGTAGCTTGTATACGAAAATGATAAAGGGTGTTTGGCTGGAGCCCGGAAATCGATGCAGTTACATTTACATCGTTTGCCCCGGCAGACAAAGGGCTTTGGTCCGCACCTACTTGCTTGTCATAAGTTGTTGTTAAACCAAATTGAAAGGAAACCGCTGTCAGAAAATTATTCGGATTCACAGTACCGTTCAAAGTAGCAGAAGTAGATGTTATGCTAGTAGGATTGTTTGTCGCAGCTATAGGGGCAGCAGTTGTTTGTGTTCCTTTGACTTCAACCATATCTAATGATATAGGACCATTATTAACTCTATCAGTAACGCTCTCAATAAATGCTATATATACGCTGGAGCCAGTTGTAAACAGCTGACCAATTTCTAAATACCATTTTGTCCAGTTGGTATCAGATGCATTTGGATAAAAAATTCCGCGGCCAGTAAAGGAAAAGAGTGAATCATTAGAAGAATAATAAAGATATATGCTATCTTTTCGTACAAATTGATTCCTCATCCTAAAAAAAAGAGTATCTTTTGGCTGAACATTCTGGATTAGCGGTGTAATTAACCATTGGTTACTATAAGTAGTTCCTGTGTTCCATGTACAATATGCAACTGCATTACCTCCACCTGCGGGAGCAGTGATATTTCGGGAAGACCAGCCCGGAAGGGGAGTGCCGACAGTCTGTCTTGTCCAGCCTACACCTCCGTCATTGATATTTGTTGCCCATCCACTCGGTGGAAATGCAGTAGATTCAAAAGATTCTGTGAATGAGGAAGCAGAAACTTTCGATTGTTTATCCGGCTGAAGATTCAGTTTTAAATCACTTAACTTTTTTGCAACAATTCCTGTTTTGTGCAATTGCTGTGGATAAGTAATCGATAAAAAAATAAAAAAAACTGAGAAAACCGGTAGTAATTTTTTCATATAATTTTGCTCTGCTATTTATCTTTTCTAATAAATACAAACTGACCTCCTTCATCGTTAGTATCTCTAAGCGCCTGAAGAATCGGAGTTTGATCAGAATTATTGGCTACTGCAATTTTAAAATCATTATATAATTGAGTTGCATCCAGATATTTATTCGGATTTTCAGTCAATGTTTTAATAAGATAATATGTAAAGATTGAATGATTGTTTTTACCGTTATCCATAACTTCTTCCAGACCACCTGAAGTTAAGGCGTCGCGGGATTGTTTATTGTAAACCTCCCTGTAATATCTTTCCATATTATTTGGATCAAAAGCATATGATTCAGCCGGCTTACCCCTGAAAATATCTCCCGCGAAACAGGCATCTGTAATTAATAAAGTATGTTTGGAAGGGATTCCTCCTATAAATGTTTTCAAATCACTATTGGAAATATAATCTGCGACAGAATTTGAACTGGCATCAGCAGGAACCCAGAATCCCTTGTTTAAAATTTTGTTAAACTGGCCATGACCAGAATAAAATATAAGCAGGTTGTCATCTTTTGTTAAATTCTTTGATAGCCAGTCAAGTTTATTCAGGATATTTTTTCTTGTCGCATCTTTATCTATCAGGGTATAAATATCATTAAATATGTAATATTTTTTTAGAGCTTCTGCTACTCCTTGTGCATCATTTACTGCATTTTTAAGCTGAGGCCAATATCCGGAATATGAATTTATTCCGATTACCAGAGCAACATATCTCCCGGTGGTAATAATATCCTGAAGCTTTCTTGTAACTGTAAAAGTATCAATGGTAGCATTAAGATTATTATCAAGTGCTTTTACAACAATTTTGTTATCTCCGAGCTTTAAATAAAGGTCTATTGCGAATTCTCCGTTTTTTGCAAGAAGCGGTTTTTGTTCATTTACCGTTACATCCAAAACACCGCTGACATCTGTTGCCATTCCCCGCACTGTGACGACTTCACTTTTCCTTATTATTTTAATTCCTCTTGTAACCGATGGTTCTGTTATAAAAACAGTTGGTCCCTGGTGATCAATTTTTGAATTAACAATGAAATCGATTTCACTTGATTTACCTTTAATATTTAATGCTTTTATTGAAACGTTGCTGCTGCCTCCTGTTAAAGTAATTTGAGTATCAAAATGACTGTCATCGGAAAGTTTGGTTAAAATGCCGTTTATCGAAATTTCTTTTATACCGTAATTATCCTGTATATATCCCTTGATCCTAAGCTGGTCTTTTTCATTATCAACGGTATTGTCGGCTGAAATTTTAGGCTCAAGAAGAATTATTTGCGGTGCAGTAATTTCAGTTTCTTCTTTGTTTTTATCGTTATTAAATATCAATCTGCCTGTCTGGGTAGACCCGCTTACCTGGGAAAAGCTGACATTGTAAGCAAATACCAGAGATAAAATAAATATGATCTTTTTCATTTTATCATCTCACTCTTAATAATTAATTTTACTATAATGGTCTTCCAGGCGGTGCCGGAAAACTTGTGGTTGTTGTAGTTCCGGAATCACTTTTTTTATTTAAAAGAAGAATAGCGGCAGTACCTCCGGCCAGTGCAGCTCCGCCGACATAAACATACCATGGAATACCGCCACCGCTTTTAACTTCCTCTGCATTAACAACAAAATAAAAATCATCACCATTTAAAATGTTTTTCTCTTCCGGTTTTAATGTCCATATGATCGTTTTTTTGCTTCCGTCTCCATATTTGCCTTTTCCTACATTTCCCGAGATATCGGATGGTGTTAACCCGAAAGATGGTACAGATGTTCTTTTGAGAACAACACTTACATCATATTCTTTTTCAGGATCGCCATTCAATTGGTAATAAATAAATATTTTACCATCAGGAGATGCTTCGAAAGTGGTGCTAATTCTTTCCTGGGAATAAGCAGAACCGGAAGTAAATATTAATAACATAATAACCGGTAAAATGAACTTATATATATATTTCATTTCTACTCCCTATTATAAAAAACTCTTAAAAATTGATATAAATAGATAAAACTTATTTAATTATGTTTAATCTCTACTAAAACCGGCACTACCGATTTGCCCTCACTTTTGGCTTTAAAAATAATTTTTTCATCATAGCTGAAATTGATATTATTTTCTGCAACCATATCATCTTTTAATGTATGCGTAATTCTGTTCCAAAAAGTACCGCTGTCGGCCTCAACTTTGTTCATTAAGCTGTCAATATTTAATGCTTTTTTTGAATAAAGAAAACAATAGTAGGCCGGACCAGAAACAGTGTCGAGCATGTTGTAGCTTTCTTCATCGGGTATAGCCACATTATTATTTCTATAGGGAAGATAAGCAACCATTCTATCGTTAAACGGGAATATTTTATAGGTTATATAAGTTAAATCTGAACTGAAAGCATAAACATACGCAGGTTCATTATTTGAAATATGCAGTTCGAATAAAGTACCCGAAGGATATATTTTATCGGTGATAAAATATTTTCCGTTAAAATTGGAAACCATTGGAGCACCATTCCTGTCAATAAAATTTAAAGTACCTGAAAGATCCGGCGCATTTGGACTTGCGGAAGATTTATCAATTAATTCAAAAGCATATTTACAAAAGAAATCAAAATCGGAATATTTTATCCAGGCAAGCCCTTTATTACCCCAGCGTGTACCCCAGCTGTTAAGCAGCTGAAATGCTCCTCCGTATTTGTTATCATCATAAGCAATCACTGTCATAGCATGTCCTCTGTTCCAGACTTTGTAATCCGAACTATCGGGAAGCCAGAGCTCTCTTACTTTATCAAATGTATAAGGACAGTCGAATGCAATTACAACCGGCCTGTTCTCAGCCAGACTTTTTTTCACATATCTTTCTTTATGCTGTACTGAAGAAGTCGCTATCTCCCTGTATTCAATTATTTTATAATTTGCAGCTTTAACCCTGTCAATTGGTTTTATCGTTCTTGAACAATCGTAACCAAAATCATCAAACTTTTCACCGCCTTGTTTTTTTAATACATCCAGTGCATCAATCAGTGAAGTCCCCTCGTTACAGCTTGTGGATCTCCTGATTTGGTTATAAACGAAGGAAGGAGAAAAAGTATTACTGTCTATTGTCGCCTGTGACCAATCTTTCCCGACAGCTTCCAGAATTGTTCTTCCCCCGTAAGCTGTTGACCAGCCGGCACAAGTCGCGTACAATCCCTGGTTTCCCGGAGTCGGTGCATATTGCTTTAAACTGGCAGATGAAGGTAAATCCGAATAATCGCCACGCATTAGGGGAGCAGCAACAGGACTGTTTGCATATAAGCTGTCATCCAATAATGTTCCAAGTCCAAATTGCTGGGAATATCCTGAAAATATAATGAAAATGGAAAAAAGAACTGTAAAATTTTTTTTCATATTTTATAAAAAACTTTTACATTCAGGAAAAAACATAAACCGTCATCTGCTTCAGTTTAATTATTAATGCGTAAAATCTAGAATATTTGGGCGAAAGAATTGAAAAAAATATAATTTACTGTTGTTATAAAACGACACAATAAAAATGTATGTAAGTTTTTTGTATAAATCAATAACTTCGCTGAATTTATTGATAATTTAATATAGGATATTTGAAAAATAGTCTATTTTATTTGTTATATTTTCAATACTTAAAGACAGCATTTATAAAATGCCCTCAAAAGGTGAAAAAATGAAACGTTTAACAATCTTTTTATTTTTTTCTATAATTATTTTTTCTCTGATTTCAATTTTCCCTCAAGATATAATAAAAGCTAAAATTGCTATTCTGCACAAATCAGGTGACGATTTTACAGTACTTAGAAGCAATGACAGGCTTAGGGCAGGTGAAATGATCCGTATTTTTGTTCAGCCTGAAAACGACTGCTATGTATATATTATCCATTCCGATAATTCAGAATCAACGTTACTTTATGATAAAAAAGTTAGTTCAAAAAAGGATACTTTAATCCTTCCTTCAACATCGGAATTTTATGTCTTCGACGATAAAAGCCCGACTGCAAAAGTTGATATATTCTGCTCGGTTAAAAAGATTGATGATATAAATAAATTATTTAAAGATAGTGATATGGTCAGGTTATCCAGCTGGAGCCTGATTGAAGAAAAGCTTTTTAAAGAATATAAAAAGAATTTTACTGATAAATCTGAAAAACCTTTTCCCATGGCCGGGAACGTTAGTGCTGTAAATGATGAATTTCTTAACCGCCAGCTGGTTCTCTCGGGTAAAGGGGCAATAATCAGAAGATATGATCTTGAAATTAAAAAGTAAAAAAATAATAAAGAGAATAATTTTTATTAATTTTTTGCTCACCATATTTGTGTGCTTATCAATTTATGTGTTTAATATTCCATGGAATACACTGGATTATAGAGTTGTAGACGCATTATATAAAGTAAATCTAAAGGATGGCGGGGGACCTGAGAAAAGCAATAAGATAATTCTTCTGAATATTACAGATTCAACTTATAACTACTTTGGTATAAACTATTTGAGAAGAAATGACCTTGCCAGGATAAACAATGTCTTATATTATTATAATCCGAATGCGATATTTTATGATATAGTTTTTCCGCGTTCAAGCATTGATTCCAGCGATAAAGAATTTGCTAATTCAATAAAGCAGAATGGAAATGTTTACCTGCCGGTAGGTTTTAATCTCTCTGATACGAAAAAAGAATTTCAATGGGGTAAGGGGTTCTTTTATAATTATTTAAAAACAGGGAATTACAGCAGACTCAAACAGTCTGGCAGCGGTAAACCCTATTATGCAGCATACGCACTTCCGCAGAATGAAATATTTGCACAGGCTGCATATAATACAGGGCATATTTCTATTGTACGGGATCATGATGGAATTATCAGGCATTACCCGATGATAATAAAAATTGATTCTCTTTTCTTTCCTGCGGTAAGTCTCCAGATCTTTTTAGATTATAATAAAATACCTTTTAATAAATTAAAAATAGACTGGGGACATTCTATAACAATTCCTGCTGTTAAAGGAAGTTATTTAAATAAAAATATTATTATCCCGATTGATTCTCATGGCCTGACTTTCATTCCTTTTAACAGTTTCTGGAAAGATGAAAAGAATATGCAGGTACAGAATCTCTTAAAATATTCTGCAAATGATAATAATCTTGATGATTTGATGGAATACTTCGGCGGTAACTTTGTTTTCATTAGTGATATATCTGTCGGAACTTCCGACCTCGGTCAGATTACAACTGAAGATAACGTTCCCCTGGTTTCTGTTCACGCAGCACTTCTCAATGCCCTGTTAGTAAATAATTTCTACTCTGAATGGAAGCCGGTCTATGCTGCCGCATTAATTCTGCCGCTCGGACTTTTACTTGGCTTCTTTTCCATATTTAAAAGAAATTCATATTTATATTTTGCAGCTTTATTAATAATAGCGGCTTTGGTCTTTTTCTCATTTTATGAACTAAGAGCTTTCCGTTTATTTCCGCTGGTAACGTCTGTCGGGGCAATTATTATTTTAACAATCGGAATGGTTTTAAGTTTGAATGTTATTATTTCGAGGGACCAGGCTTTTATTAAGAGCGCTTTTTCCAAGTATGTTTCTACTAGTGTTGTTGACCAGCTGCTGGAAAATCCCGGTATGTTAAAGCTGGGTGGAGAAGAAAGGATCCTGACAATTCTTTTTTCCGATATTGCTAATTTTACAACTATTTCCGAAAGTATGAAATCGACAGACCTGGTTCAGCTGCTAAATGAATATCTCACACAAATGACGGATATAATCATTAAAGAAAAGGGGACTGTCGATAAATATATCGGGGATGCAATCCTGGCAGAATTCGGTGCTCCGATATCTATGGAAAGTCATGCTGATGCGGCTGTCAAGACAGCTGTAAATATGCAAAGAAAAATTGAAGAACTTAACAAATCATGGTCTGTCAGAGAACTTCCGCTTATAAGAAGCAGGATTGGGATAAATACCGGTCAGGTAATTATTGGGAATATGGGTTCGGACAGGGTATTTGATTATACGGTTATCGGCGATCCGGTAAATCTTGCAGCAAGGCTGGAATCTGCTAATAAAAGATATAAAACACTTATAATGATTTCCGAGTTCACTTATGATCAAATTGATAAAGACAAATTTAAAATACGCTTACTTGATATAATTAAGGTAAAAGGGAAAACAAAGGCAGTCAAAGTTTTCGAGGTCTGCGGATTTGCTTCTGATTACTTCACAAAAGAAGATTTGGAATATTATAATGTTTATGAAGAAGCTTTTAAATTCTACCTCGAAAGAAATTTCAGTAAATCCAGAGAAATGTTCCAGAATTCAGTAAATCTACGTCCTAACGATCCTGCTTCCCAGCAGATGCTTTTAAGGATTAAAGATTTTGAAGAACAGGAACCGGATGAAAATTGGGACGGCTCAATCGTACTGCTGGAAAAATAATGAACATAAATCTACTGTACCGGAGGGTTATCAATGGCGGCAGAAAATAAAACATCAGTACTTTTCGAAATACTTTCAAATGAGCAGCAAATCCTTCAGAGAACTGATCAGAAAGCATTTACGTTGCTTTCAATACTGGGAGTATTTAGTGTTTTCTTTATAGTTCATTATACTAAAATACCGCCCGATATCTTTAACTTAATATTAATTACTTTATACTTCCTTTCAGTACTGATATCTATAGTATTCCTTCTCCTGGTTATATCACCAAGAATTAAAGATATTGAAGAAACAATTGAACAGGATAAAAAAGCTATTATCCCTACATTCTTCGGCGGAATAATAAAGTATAGTTCTTCTGCAGAATATGCAAAAACTCTTGATACTCTACTTGAGAATCCAAATAATACTTATGAAATATTTGCAAAAAGTGTTTATTCAATCGGCAGGATAAATGCGTATAAAAACAAATACTTTAGAAAAGGGATAGTTTTGTTTAGTATAGCAATTACTTTGGAGCTGATAATTATTGTATCTATCTATGTAAGAATGGTAATATAAAAAAATTAAACCGGAAGCACCTGGTTTTTTGCTATCACTACAATTCCGCTTTCAGTTACTGTAAACTTTTTCTTATCCGATTCAAGATCGAAGCCAATCTCATATCCTTCGGGAACAATAACATTTTTATCAATTATTGCTCTTCTTATTCTCGCGTGCCTGCCAATGTTGCAGTTATTCATAATTATTGAATCGGTTATATAAGAAAAGCTGTTCACCCTCACATTCGGCCCGAGCAGAGATCTTTCAACAAGACCCCCGGATACGATTGAACCGTCGCAAATTAATGAATTTAATGTCCTGCCGACTCTTTCCCCTTCATGCGATACTGTTTTAGCAGGAGGGAACTGGAACTGGTAAGTACGCATCGGCCAGCTTAGATCATAAAAATTGAATTCGGGAGTAACACTTATAAGATCCATGCTGGCTTCAAAATAACTATCTATGGTTCCAATATCTTTCCAATATGGTTTTGTCTTCCTGTTTTCATCATGAAAGCCGTAAGCAAGCACATTCATTGATGCCTTTACCATATAAGGAATTACATCCTTGCCGAAATCATGGGATCTTAATTTTTTTGCTTCCATTTCATGAAGTACATCTCTGAGCAGCTCAGCATTAAATACATAAATACCCATATTAATAAAGGAATGACCCGGTTTATCCGGAATTTCCGGTGGGTTAGCCGGTTTTTCTATAAATGATTTCACATGATAATTCTCGTCAACACCAACAATTCCAAATCTGCTGGCTTCATCTTTTGGAACATCAATACATGCCATAGAAAGATCAGCCTTTGCATCAACGTGATATTGGAGCATTTTTAAATAATCCATTTTATAAATGTGATCACCGCTTAAAACCAAAACCCATTTAGCTTTTTTATCTGTGGAAAAGAGATTAATATTCTGATAAATAGCGTTTGCAGTACCTAGATACCAGTCATTATTTAACTTTCTCTGAGGCGGAATTGTATAAATAAATTCACCCAATTCAGGGTTAAAAATACTCCAGGCTTCCAATAAATGCTGGTTAAGGGAATCCGATTTATACTGTGTAAGTACATAAACTCTTCTTAAACCTGAGTTTAAGCAGTTTGATAATGCAAAATCAATTATCCTGTACTTTCCTCCGAAAGGGACAGCAGGCTTGCTGCGGTATGCAGTTAGCGGATGAAGTCTTTCGCCTTGTCCACCGGCTAAAAGCATTGTTACTGTATCTCTTAAAATTGAAGAACCCGGGAAAGTCATCTATTTTTCCTCTTTTTTTATATCACCTTAATATAATAAATATATTAATATTTGATTTGATTGGCAAATAAAGAAATTGTTAACTTAGTATAAATAAATAATTTATAAATGCAAAATATATACAATCGTTTAAATTGCAAATATTAAATCATGAAATAAAGAATTATTTATGTATTTGTTAATAATGTCACTCTGATTTAGCATTACCAGGCTTAAATAAGGTGTACACCTTTATTGAACAAGGTATAAATTTAATGAAAAATAAATTTAAAGTATTTGCGCTGCTGTCTTTTTCAGCGTTCCTTTTCATCGGCTGGGTGTTTATCCTGCCGCCAATTAAAGAAAATTTTAAAAAAATAAAGCAGACAAAAAAAATGGAAAAAATAGCCGGTATGAATATGGCGGTTTCTATTCCTGCCAGCTATATAAGTGATAATCAATATAAAATTGATATTTTGCACTATTATTTAAACCTGGATCTCTATCCTTCTAAAAGAGTGCTGAAAGGGGATGCAGTAATTAAGGGTGTCCTAAAGAATAAAGATCTTAATGAAATAGATCTTAATTTTTATGATAATATGAACATTTCAAAAATTTTATTGAACAATTCGCCTGTCACTTATAGCTTATCAAATACAAGGCTGTCTATCCCGATAGAAAAATCAATCCCTGATACTTTTAATCTGCGCGTGGTTTATGAGGGTACTCCCAAACATGAAGGTTTGGGGTCCTTCAGCTTTGGTAAAATAGACAGCCAGAGTGTTGTTTATAATTTAAGTGAACCGATTTACGCTTCAACATGGTTTCCGTGCAATGACAGACCCGATGATAAAGCTTTTCTCGATATGAGCATTACAAATGACTCTGCTGAAACATCTGTTTCAAACGGAGTCCTGGTTGGTACTACTTTAAAAGGGAACAGGAAAACATTTCATTGGAAAACTTACTATCCGATTTCAACCTATTTGATAAGCCTCTATTCATCTAAATATGATAATTTTCATGATATTTATGTTTCACAGGATAAAAAAGATTCGATGAAAATTCAGTATTATGCTTTTCCCGAACATCTTGATTATGCGAAAGTAGACTTTAAAGACCACCCTAAAATGATTAAGTTTTTTTCGGAAACATTTGGGGAATATCCTTTCATTAAAGAAAAATACGGAGTTGCAGAATTCCTTTGGCAGCTTGGAGCAATGGAAAATCAAACCATTACGGGAATAGGTTCGAATTTTGTAAGAGGCAGAAGATTTTTTAGTGATATTTATGTACATGAACTGGCTCATTCATGGTTCGGTGATGCAGTCGGTCCGAAAACATGGAAAGATATTTGGCTGAATGAAGGATTTGCTACATATTGTGAAGCTCTTTATGATGAACACAATTACGGGGAAAAAGCATTGCGTTCTTCAATGCTTAGCAAATACCAGGAGGATTTTTCCGGAACACTCTACAATCCCGGAAGCAATCTTTTCAGTTCTACTGTTTATGACAAAGGAGCTTGGGTCCTCCATATGCTGCGGCACAATGTAGGTGATTCTGTTTTCTTTAAGATATTAAGAACGTATTATAATCAATATAAATATAAAAATGCTTCTACGGAAGATTTTAAAAATGTTTGTGAGCGGGTTTCAGGTAAACAACTGGATAAGTTTTTTGAGCAATGGGTGTTTGCAGGGGAAGGGAATATCAACCTGGATTATAAATGGCATGCTAAAAATAATTCAAACGGAAATTACACGATTTCCGTTGAATTAAATCAAACCCAGGAAAAATATAAAGATTACAATTTCCCTCTTGATATAAAATTTGAAAATAATTCCGATTCAGGTTTAACAAAAAGCTTTTATATCACATCGCGTGATACAACAATCAAAACTGAATTAAATTATAAACCTGCTGCCGTAGTTCCTGATCCGGATAACTGGCTGCTTGCAAATTATAATAATTTAAATAGCGGTGATCAGGAATAATAACTTTTAATTATTTTTAACGAACATTAATTTTACGGAATGAATAAAGTCTATTTTTTTATTTCAGATATTCACCTGGGTTTACAAAAAAAGAATATAGAGGAACAAAAAGAAAGACTGCTTGTAAAATTTCTCAATTATTCACAAAATAATTGTAATGAATTGTTTATTGTTGGAGATCTTTTTGATTACTGGTTTGAATATAAAAGAGTTTATCAGAAAGGTTTTTTCCGTACTTTAACTGCTCTGCAGGATTTAACCGAAAGCGGAATAAAGGTCCATTATTTTATCGGTAATCATGATTTTATGCATGCAAATTATTTTAAGGATGAAATAGGTGTAATATTATATGAAAACTCATTAACAGCATCTCTTAATGATAAAAAATTTTTTATTGCTCATGGAGACGGGCTAGTTAAGAATGATTACGGCTACTTAATTTTAAAAAAAATATTAAGAAATAAAGTTCTGCAGACTTTTTATTCATGGATTCATCCCGATATCGGTATATCGCTTGCAAGCAGAACAAGCAAAACCAGCAGGGAATACACAAGTAAAAAAGATTACGGTGAAGTAGACGGTTTATTTGATACTGCAAAATTGAAAATTGATCAGGGTTACGATTATGTATTATTCGGTCACCTGCATCAAAGAATGTTCAAAGAATATAAGCAAGGATACTATATTAATTTAGGTTCATGGCTGGATAATCCCTGTTACGGGGTTTTCCAAAATAACACATTTGAAATAGTTGATTGGAAATAAAATGTCGAAAAAGAATTTATCTGATTCTGAATTAAACAGCTACTTTAGTGATAAGAATAAAAGACAGAAGAAAAAACATTTCAATAAAAAAAATAAAAAGTTTTGGTGGATTGTTTCAGGCGTTGGGCTTTTCTGTGTTTTAATTTTTTCAATTTATATTATAAGCGGGTTACCTTCTCTTGAGCAGCTTGAAAATCCCAAACCGCAGCTTGCCAGTAAAGTTTTTACTGTTGATGGTGAATTGCTGGGACAGTTTTATGTAGAAAATCGTATTGAAACAAGTATCGACAGTCTTCCTAATTACGTTACAAATGCACTTATTTCAACTGAAGACAGGAAATTTTATCATCACTGGGGGGTAGATGTTAACAGGTTTGTTAAGGCGATGATTAAAAATGTTTTTACGTTTTCCAGGGAAGGAGCAAGCACCATTACTCAGCAGCTCGCAAAAAATCTTTACAAGCTCAAATCGGGGCATGAAAATATTTTTGAAACCGGTGTTAGAAAAATAAGAGAATGGATAACTGCTGTCCAGATTGAAAAAACTTATACGAAACAAGAAATACTTGAAATGTACCTGAATATTTCCTATTTCGGCAGAAGTGCCTACGGAATTGAAGCGGCTTCAAGGGTTTATTTTGGGAAAGATGCTAAAGACCTAACGCTTCCCGAAGCGGCAATGCTTGTTGCATTATTAAAGTCATCTGTAATTTATGATCCTGTAAGAAGACATAATAATGCTTTGGAAAGAAGAAATCTTGTAATGCATAATATGGTAGTAACAGGCATGCTGAGTCAGCAGGAATATGAAAAATTAAAAGAGCAGCCAATCGTCTTAAAATCGAAAAGGATCGGGGGTTCGGTTTCAGAAGCTCCTTATTTTATGGAATATATAAGGCAGAAGCTTGAAGTTCTGTCGGATAAATACGGGTTTAACCTTTATAGAGACGGTTTAAATATTTATGTATCAATCGATTCAAGGATGCAGAAAATTGCAAATGAAGCAGTAGAACAGCATCTGAAGAAATATCAAAAAATATTTGACAGCAACTGGAGCTGGAAAAAGAATAAGGAGCTTCTTGTCAGCATATTAGACAAAGCCATAAAAAATACAGAATTGTATAAAAATGCTCTAAATAAGGAAGATAAAGCTAAAGTTTATAATAAGCTGAAAGAAAATGAACATTTTGTGGATTCTGTTAAAAAAGATGCTTCAACTATTGAAACCGGTTTTGTTGTAATTGATCCTTCAAACGGACAGATAAGAGCCATGGTTGGAGGGGAAAACCAGGAATTTGGCAGAGGTTTGAACCATGTTACAGGTATCCGCCGGCAGCCTGGGTCGGCATTTAAAGTTTTTGTTTATACCACCGCTGTTGATAATGGCTATTATCCTGCATATACATTGCTGGATCAGAAATTCGATTACAACGGCTGGTCGCCAAGTAATTTTGAAGATGAATATGACGGCTACATGACTTTAAGAGATGCACTTGCATACTCCGTAAATGTAATTGCCGGAAGAATGACAATAAGTGACATTGCACCTCCTGCACAGGTTATAAAATATGCGAAGAAGATGGGAATTGAATCTCATCTCGATCCTTTTCCTTCAATTGCATTGGGAACCTGTGAAGTTTCCCCTCTTGAAATGACTTCTGCTTACGGTACAATTGCAAATCATGGAGTGCATGTTTCTCCCATCGCTATTTTGAAGATTGAAGATAAAAACGGGATTTTAATCGATCAGTTTACTCCCGATTATACCGAGGCCATTTCTACACAAACTGCATCAATAATGACAAGCATGATGGAAAGTGTAGTTGATTACGGTACCGGTGCAAGGGTAAGACAATACTTCCATCGTCCTGCTGCAGGTAAAACCGGAACAACGCAGGAATATTCGGATGCATGGTTTGTAGGATTTACTCCGCAGCTTGTTGCAGGTGTCTGGGTCGGTTTTGATGATCACAGGGTCAAATTTACCAGTTCATACGGACAAGGTGCACATGCTGCTTTGCCAATCTGGGCAATGTTTATGGAAAATACTTATAAGAAGATCGATATGCCGTTGGAATATTTCCAGATGGCTCCGGGTGTTGATACGGTACAATTTTGTAAAGAGACAATGGATCTTGGTGATCCGAAAATCGCAACTCAATATTGTCCGGTTAAAGTAACAGATATTGTAAATGTAAAATATATGCCGCAAAAATGTAATATTCATACAGGCATCAAACAGATTACTCCCGAAGATAAGCGTGGAGACAGCGGCTGGTAAAAACAATTATCAATTTACAATGAATAATTAACAATTATAAGAAGGAATTTTTTTAGAGTAAAAAAATATTATTATCTTTAATTGTTAATTGTTAATTGTTAATTGTTAATTGTTCATTATAAATTATTCAAGCCCGGATGGCGGAATTGGCAGACGCGCTAGGTTCAGGGTCTAGTTGGTGTAAACCAGTAGGGGTTCAAGTCCCCTTCCGGGTACAGGAAAAGATGTAAAATGTATTATGGTAAATGAAACATGTCCATTTTACATCTCCATTTACCATTGTTTACGGGGCTATAGCTTAGCTGGGAAAGCATCTCGTTCGCAACGAGAAGACCAGGGGTTCGAATCCCCTTAGCTCCACTCGAAAAAACAGCTTAAGACAACTCCTTTTGGGCCTTGTTTTGTTTCCTCCAAATATATGGCCAAAACGGCTGGAGAGCTGATTTAAGAGTATTTGATGAATCCTACATTGGTGGAGAAGTAAATAAAGAATTAAATGTCAATATGATTGTAGATTTATATTATAATAATGTGCTCTATAATCCTCAATCAAATTACAAGTATGAATTTTTTAAGAAATTGATTTTAGAACCAAACCCTGAATGGATTGAATTTATTACATCACCGCAATGGGGATATAATATACAAGGTACTCATGCTTACCAGGATAGTACTTGGGCTCCTGCAGGAAAATTTGATATATATTGTAAAATTACTTTGCCTGAATGGTACAATTGTAAACTCTGATGTAATTAGAATTCCCTGGTATAGTGTTGTACCCAATCAAAAGAAAGATAATGGAATTTCTTTCGGCTCTGTTAGTTATTGGTATAAAGGTAGTTTGAAAGATAATAGCGGACTCAGCAGGGTATATATTCCCCGGTATGATCCCAAAATATTACAAGCTGAAACAGATATTGTTTTCAATCCTCAGGAAAAATATCATTCATGGAGTGATAATAGAAATAATACATATTACAACAACTTTGTGAGATTTTCCATTTCAAGTATATTAACGAATACTATGACCTCTCAGTTTCATTATACAAATAATGCCGCTGTTCGCGCAAGGGTTGATAATTCTTATTTAGATGTAATAAATTTTAAGGATCCCTGGTTAAGGGATTTTAATGAAACACCTTTTGGGATAAGAAATCAAGGATTATCTGCGCAGTTCAAGCCTTTAGCAAATACTGATAATAATCTCCCAATCGATCCTACACGCCAAGGTGTGCTGTTAAATCAAAATGACACCACAAGACCAATGTATAAGATCAGCATCCCTTCAAGCATAAATCTTCCACAAAACAGAGGAACACACAACATTTATCTGCAAAGCTGGGATGTTTCCGGTGCACAGCTTCAATATCCAAATTCATTAAATACCGGGGTAGTATTTACAAGCGGTAATGCAACTGTAACTGCTAATGTAAAAGCAACGCAGCTTTCAAACACATCAACAGCATTTAATAACAACGGGCAGAGAAAAATTATAAGAACACCGGATATACACAATACTGTGCATATGGTCTATGAAAGCATGGGGCATGTATGGTATGAAACAAGTACGGATAACGGTTCTACCTGGACCTGGACTTTGATGAACAATGGTCACCCGGTTGATAACGGCGGAGGCAAATGTCCCTCAATCAATTTTATTCATTTCAGCTCATCCGCTCAAATTTATGTTGTTATCCTTTACCAGGAACCAAGTTACGGAGGTTTTTCAAATTTGACTGCTAAGGTTTATAAGGATTTTGAAGATTTAGGTAATTTTACCAATACACAAACAATCGTTGTAGATTATACTTCGGATATTTATTCCGAATGGGACGAAAATCCTGTTTTGTCTATCGATTATTATGGGGAAACTATAATAGTTTGGGAAAGTGGGATGGTTTATATTACAGTTACGGCGGGGTATCATCTAACGGATTAAATTTAAAACCGGCAGTAATGCGAAATTATCAGGGACTACAAGCAGCTCAAAAAATCCTGCAATAGCCGCTTCAAAAACAGCAGGCAGCAGTGAAATTGCACACCTGGTCTGGGAAGAAAACGGAGCTATAAAATATTATATTTTTTATTCTACTCCGCCCGGAACAATTCAGACAATTTCAACAGGAAGCAGCTACTCGTATAATTATAATCCATCAGTAATAGCAGGGGCAGACGGCTACGCCAGAATTTGCTGGAGAGGTCAGTACCTGCCGGGATGGAACTCTTACACCGTATTCCGCGGTTCAAACAACAGCCGCTTCTGGTATTTCGGCACTAATATACGAACTCCTCAAATTACTTTTGCAGATGATAATTCGCATTACTTTGTGATCTGGAATGAAATATACGGTAATTCTACAAAGTTTACAGATAACAGTACATTACAGGATATTTATGATTTGCATATCCCCGGTCAGGCTATACAGCTTAGCAACGGACAGAATAAAGACGGTATGTATGCTTTTGCTTTCAATAATCAGTCGCTGCCCTATTATTTTAATAAAGCAGGTATAGGAAGTGTTTACGGTTTACAGAAGTCCGCTTCCGCTTCAAACCTGAATATCGGCAGAGGTGCAGCAATTGTAAAAGACAGCATTACATTTTTCTTCTTGCTTAAAAATATCAAAGTTGATAACCAGGCTATTGATTTTACAGATGCACCCGATACTGCTATGATTAATAATTTAACAGACTTGAATAAATATTTGGTTACCAGGTCTTTTACCATAAATAATGCAAGTGATTTAAATTATGTGCTTAATTACGGTGTGTCATCTCATGATACTGCTTTAAGTATGACCAATGTTTTAGGTAAAAGTAATTCAATTAACTATAAATTGGATTTGGTAGATGCAGTAAGCGGCAATGTGGTTGGAAATATAGAAACAATAGAATTTAACGAAAACAGCCGTTCTGAATTTGAAGAGAAATCTTACAAAATAAATACCGAAAGCTTAGAAGGAAGTAAGCAGGTAAGATTAAGGATAACAGCAGAAGATAATTTTAACGGTAAATGTGCTCTTATAGAAAGCAGCAATGATGAAAATTCAGATAAACTTGCCAAGGGAAACATTAAAGAGATAAATTACAAAGATCTGGCTGTTGTTAAAGATTACGGACTGGAACAGAACTATCCGAATCCATTTAACCCGGCCACCACTATAACCTACCAGCTTCCTAAAGATGGTATAGTGACATTAAAAGTCTATGATATGCTTGGACGGGAAGTTGCATCTTTGGTAAACGGGTATAAAACTTCGGGGAAATACAGCATAAATTTCAATGCGGATAATTTATCCAGCGGAGTTTATATTTATCAGTTGAAGATAAATAATTTTGCTGGAGGAGATGGTTACACAGCCACTAAGAAATTAATGCTGCTCAAATAAATCTTAGATACAATTAAGCATTGTGCGAGAGACAGAGGTTTAACAGCTTCTGTCTCATTTTATTTTAAATTCAATGAGAATGTGGGAGACCATTCAACTTTTTCTTTTGATGAAGTTAAAGCAGTATAAAGGATACAGCGGTTATATTTTTCAAAAAGCAATTTCTGAGCTTCGTTTAGCCCTAAAGAAACACGAATGCTATCACCTGCTTCCAAAGAAGCAATCTCTTTCTGCATATATTCAAAAGATAAGTTATTTGAATTAATTTCTACCGGTTCATAAAAATATAAAACCATATGAACAAAAAATGGTAAAGATGATTTCAGTTGACTGTCGATTTCAAGTGTAATGGCTGTATCTTTATATAAGCAGTTCAATGGACCCGGCAAATTTCCGGGGGGAGTTATAATATTTTTAATTGTCAGGTTTATTTCATCTTTGGATACCGGGTTGTGTTTTATAAGCCGCTGATAGGAATTTACTCCCGGCACCTTTGCTGCTTTCCATACGGCAGATAAGGCAGGAACAGAATTAACGAATTTTGAAAAATTAACCGTTAAAGCGAATTTCTTTCTTGCAGCTACTGCCGCCATTGAGCTGCTTACTTTCACCTTATCCGGCAGTGAATAAACAACCTCCTTACCATAGCGGATCCTTGCGGTGGTATTACCGAGTCTGCCGCTTAACTTTCCAAAAATATTAGTTCTTCGTGTTGCCATGATAACCCCTTATTGTTTATGCGAATTTAATACTTTTTATGCACTTTTTAAAGTATAGATTTAGCGTATGTGGAGCGTATGTGGAGCGTATGTGGAACGTATGTGGAGCGTAGATGAAACAGTGATGTAAAGTATGAACACGGAGGTTTAACACCGGATAAAGCCATTGCTTGTCCCAGGTTTTCGTTTTTGTTAACCTTCTGCTTACGATACGAAAATAAGGTCGAAATGATATTATTATATTTAAAATAAAAAACCCGGCTTTAAGGGGATAAAGCCGGGCTATAGTTAAAAAAATGGCAACCAGTCAAGCATCAGGCTTTGACTGATAAAGGAGATTATTTCATAAGAACCATCTTTTTAGTCTGTCTAAAGGATCCCGAACTGCCAACGGCCTGAGCTTCAATTGTGTAGAAGTAAATACCGGATGACAATTGTTCACCGTTGCTGTTAGTACCGAATGTAACCTCATGGTTACCTGTAGGTTGTTCTGAATTAACCAGTACCTTAATTAATTGACCGGTTATGTTGTATATCGAAATCTTAACGTTGCTTTGATAAGGAAGCGCATATCTGATTGTTGTTGACGGGTTGAAAGGATTCGGGAAGTTTTGGAACAGTGCATAATCCTTTGGACCTGCAACGATAGCAACTTCAATTTCTTTTGAATATTTAGATGTACCGTTAAGATCAACTTGTCTTAGTCTGTAAGATGCTTTAGCTGCACTAAGACCGCTTACATCGTCATTAAATGTGTATTTTGAGAAATTACTTGAAGTACCATTTCCTTTAACGAAACCGATTTTTTCCCACGTATTTGAAGTTTTTCTTTCGATTTCGAATCCGTTATTATTGGTTTCAGTGGCAGTTTCCCATTTAAGATTTACACCATCAGCTTCCGCAGCAGCTGTAAATGAAATCATTTCAACAGGAACTGTACTTCCTAAGGCCTGCATTGCGGCTGAAATGATACCGATAGTATATTTTGCATTATGAACACCCATACTCTTATCTTCGGAAACAAAATAATAAGTATAGATACCTTTAACAACATTAGGTTTGTTCTTTACCTTTAACGAATCAGTTGTCATGCTGACAACATTACCGTTTGCATCTTTTGGAAGCAGCTCTGCAAGGTTTGCTAACATTCCTTTAACTTCAGTTTGAACACCTTCGATTTTACCGTTGCCATCGAGATCTGAACTTGCCTGGATATCATCAAATGATGTAATATTGCCATGACAAGGTACGCAGCCGGAAACTATATCTTTATCAGTACCTCCGGTTGTATCAACCAGACTAAATTCATGATTCGGTGTATTTGATGAACCGCGTTCTGCCATATGGCATGTAACGCATGCATCTTTAACTGAACCGTGTGTCATTAAACCATCGAGTGCTGAATTTCCGTAATTATAAGCATTCCTTCCCAAATACATATCAGCTTGCGGTCCGTGGTGTGGTCCATAACGATTTACAAACCCATAGTAAGGAGGATTATCAGTAATGATTGTATTTATATTCTGTCTCGACTGATGGCATGTCATACATAATTGTCCGTTACCGCCTTCAGTAACGCTATAACCATTTTTTAACGTTACAGGTACAATCCTTAATCCGAAATTATCGTTAACCTCATGGGCTTTATGGCATACTGCGCATGAAATCGGCACATCACCATCAGCATTTGTCCATTGTGGTGAAGCTGGATTTTGGGCATATTTGTAATAAGCTTGTCCGCTATGGCATGGGAAGCATCCTGTTTGAGCTGTATGCTCACCATTTGGTAATCTACCGTGTGCTGATGCATTGTAGTAATGTCCAACCATGTGGTGTGTAGGAGCATCATGGCATTGGTTACAAACACCTGCATCTAAACTCTTGCTGATTAAATTCGGATTACCGTAACTATCCTGGTGTGCAGAAGCAGGACCATGACAGCTTTCACAGCCGATAGTTGCAACCCTGGCAGCTTTAGCAAATTTGGAATCTGTTGTTAAAAGATTCCATGCTGTCATATCATTTGTCGGAATCAGGTATTCACCGTTTTCGAATGTAAAGGTTTTATACCAGGTAGTATCAAAACCGCTTGCTTTAGCTTCATAACCATAGTTACCGTTGTCAACATTTGGTGACCAGCCGGTAGTGTGGCATTTGACACAATTCGGAGAATAAACTCCCTGATATTTACCATCAACAACTGAAGCTTCAAGCTGACCAGTGATTCCCATTTTAAAGATAGTAGCATGACCGCTTTTCTGCCATTTAGGTATAACGGTCTGCCAGTCTCTTCCGGATGTAAGATTATGACATAAACAGCCAAGAACTTCTCCATCTTTGTAGCCTCTGTAAGTAGCGGCCAGAAGAGTATCTGTATCGAAAGCACCCCCGTTAACTTCAACCTGAACAATATAATAACCTATTGAATCAGGAACAAAAGTAATTTTTTGATCTGAAGTGCTGCTTAATGTTGTATTCGAACCTGCAGGCTGGGAAACCAGAGTCCATGTTATTGATGAAACTCCTCCTGCTGTATCAGCAACTAAATAAACTTTCATTCCTTTAGCTACTGTATTCAATCCACTATAAATTGGAAATGTTCCTGCCGGTATAGTTCCTAATGTACCGGAGGACTGCGGATCTGTTTTGAGCTTTACGGTTTGAGCTGAATTTTCTGCAAACGTAAAGACAAACAGAACTAAAATTGCGAAAAGTAAATTAACATATTTCATAAAGGCCCCATGATTAATAATTTGTTCGACAGTCAAAAGCAAATTCCGTTCCTATTTAAAATCTTTTGATTTTGATGAAATTTGAAGAAATTTATGGTATTTATAAATATAGTTTCTAATATGAAAGAAACAACTTTTTAATTTTATTAAAATTGAGAGAAAAACAGGTTATTATGTTGAATAATTACACTAGAAAAATGTTGAATTTCTACACTCTTTGTTTACTATTTTTTTAAATATTATTTTTTATTGTTTGATAAAAAATGATTTCCAGAGGTAAAATTTTTGAAAAATACTTATAAATCTGCCGGTGTAGACATAGAAGCCGGTGACCAAACGGTCAAAAAAATTAAGAAATTTGCCAAGAGTACTTTTAATAAGAATGTTTTGTCCGATATTGGTTTGTTCGGAGCGTTCTATGAGCTGGACATTATCAAATATAAGAATCCGGTACTGGTTTCAAGTGTTGATGGAGTTGGAACTAAGCTGAAAATTGCCTTCATGACAAACAAACACGATACAGTCGGTCAGGATCTGGTTAATCATTGTGTAAATGATATTGCTGTCTGCGGTGCAAAGCCGTTATACTTTCTTGATTATTTAGCTCTCGGCAAATTGTTTCCTGATAAAGCTGCTAAAATTATTGAGGGATTTTCAATTGCCTGTAAGCAAAATGGATGCGCTCTGATTGGCGGAGAAACTGCCGAAATGCCGGGGTTATATGACGAAAATGAATACGATATCTCGGGAACTATTGTAGGAATTGTCGAGAAAGATAAAATTATTAATGGAAAAGAAATATCCAAGGGAGATTTGCTGTTCGGATTTCCCTCGAACGGGCTTCATACAAACGGGTATTCTCTGGCCCGGAAAATTCTTCTCGAGAAATTCAGTCTTGATAAAAAATTAGATGAAACTGGAAATACGCTTGCAGTGGAATTACTGAGAATTCATAAATCTTATTTAAAGCTCATAATCCATCTGGCTTCAAATATTCATATAAAAGGATTCTCTCATATAACAGGAGGTGGAATAATCGGGAATACCAAAAGAATTTTACCCGATGGACTAAATCTGAAAATCAATTGGTCAAGCTGGGATGTTCCTTTCATTTTTAATTTAATAAAAAAAATAGGACAGGTTAGTGATAAAGAAATGAGAGTTGCTTTCAATATGGGGATCGGATTAATTGCCGTTGTATCAAAAAATAATAAAGAAAATTTTGAAAAGCTGTCTAAAGAAATAAATGAAGATGCTTTTCTTATTGGAGAAGTGGGTTCAATTTAACCTTTTGATTTTTTTATTTCGATATATTCTATTATAGGAATTTTACATTTTGTGAAAATTAAAAGGGAGGACAAATGATAGAATTACCTGAGGCCGCTGTACTGGCACTGCAGCTGAATAAAATAGCAAAAGGGAGAAGAATTAAAAAAGTAATCGCCGCACAATCGCCTCATAAGTTTGCATGGTACCAAGGTAATCCCCAAAAATATAATTCATTATTAAAAGGTAAAATGATTAATAATTCTGCAAACGCAGGGGGAATTGTTGAAATAAAAGTTGATGATATAATTATTGCCTTAAGTGACGGAGCAGGATTAAGATATCATTTTGATTATAAAGAGCTTCCTGAAAAACACCAATTATTAATTGAAATGGATAATTCCGCTTTCCTCTCGGTTTCAATTCAGATGTATGGAGGTATTTTATGTTTTAAAGAAGGGGAATGTGATAACAAATATTATTTTATTGCAAAAGAAAAACCATCCCCGGTCGCAAAAAAATTTAATGAAAGATATTTTGATCGAATTATTTCTGCGAATGATTTGCAGAATAAGAGTATGAAGTTTTTGCTTGCAACAGAGCAGAGGATCCCTGGTTTGGGAAACGGAGTTTTGCAGGATATTCTTTTTAATGCAAAGATTCATCCCAAAAGAAGAACCGCAGATTTATCTGATAAAGAAAAATGTGAACTTTTTTATTCAGTGAAGAATGTATTGACCGATATGATTAAAAAGGGAGGACGGGATACTGAAAAAGATATATTCGGCGATTACGGCAGTTATACTACAAAGCTTAGTAAAAATACAGCAGGACAGCATTGTATAAATTGCGGCACATTAATAAAAAAAGAAAATTATATGGGCGGGAGTATCTATTATTGCCCTAATTGCCAGAGGCTGTAATTATTGAAACAACAAACATTTACAGGTTAACCATATGGATTTCCCTGAGTATATATCATTTACACTTACAAATTTATGTAATCTCAGATGCAGGATGTGCGGGCAATGGAGTGAGGAAGGTTATATCTCAAACCGGGTAAAAAATCCCCGTTCAATTATGAAATTAGAAGTGTGGAAGAAGCTTGTTGATGAAATATCGAATTACAAAATCAGGTTTATTCTGATACGGGGCGGTGAACCGTTTCTCTTTCCCGGCATTATCGATCTTCTTGAATATATTAAAAGCAAAGGAATATTTATTTCAATTGATACTAACGGAACAGTATTGAAAAAATACCTTGAAGATCTTATCCGGATTGGGAATATGCACATTACTTTTTCAGTCGACGGGCCCGAAGAAATTCATGATAGTGTGCGCGGTGTTAAAGGATTTTTCAATAAGATAAAGGAAAATATTGATATACTGAATGAGTTAGAAAAGAATAACAAACAAAAAATAAGTAAGAGCATCTGTTTTACCATAAGCAAATATAATTATTCAGTGTTAGGCAAAATGCCGGATGTTGCAAGATATATGTCTATACCTTCAATAAATATAGTCCCATACTATTATTTTTCATCAGATACAGGCAGAAAATATGAAGAAGAATTAAAAAGGAATTTTAATTGTGATGCTTATTCCTGGAAAGGTTTTCATAATGAATATTCTGGTGTGGATTTTAATCTTTTCCTAAAAGAATATAAAAAATACCTTGCAAACCTGGGAGAGATAACAAATTTTCTCTACATGGATTTGTCTGAAGATGATTACAAAAACTGGTTTACTGATTCCTCCATTCCCGTAGGATCAGCAAAATGTCTGAACATTGAAAAATTAATTGATATTCAGCCGACCGGAGATGTAAATTTTTGCGTAGATTTCCCTGACTTCAGTTTCGGCAATGTAAATGATTCATCAATTAAAGATCTCTGGAATAGTAATGAGGCAGAACAATTTCGAAAATACAGGAGAGAAAAACCACTTGCTGTCTGCTACCGGTGCGGAGCAAAGTACATGTCTCTCCTGTAATCAACAAATAAAAAGTAATTTGTTAACTAAGATCGGTGAATTTATTCTTTTCAATTCCTATTAATAAACCCGGATACTTTTATTTTATCAGCAGCATCTTTTTAGTTACATTATAATCATTTACTCTTAAATTATATAGATACACTCCGCTTGGAAGATCTTCCGCATTAAAATTTATATGATAATTTCCCGGTTTTAGATCTGAGTTTATTAAAGTCCTGATTTCGCGTCCCAGGATATCATAAACTTTAAGAGTGACTTTACCTTCATTAGGGATTGTGAATCTTATTTTTGTTGAAGGATTAAAAGGATTTGGGTAACTCTGAGCCAACGAAAATTCGAGTTTTTTCTGGTTAATTTTTACATCTGTGGCAACAGAATCGGTCGTCCCGGTTAATTTTACCATCCTGGCTACACGTTCATCTTTTTTGTTCCATTGTATATATAAAACATCAGGATGATTAGGACCTGCATCAGGTTTAAATTTTACATCTAGAACAGCACTATCTTTTGCTGCAATTAAAATGGGTAGAGAATCGTTCACCTGGTAGGAAGAATCCCTGTTCAGTAAACCATTAATTTCTATTTCCTGATCAGAATTGTTTACAACAGCGAAAGATTGAATAAGTGAATCGCCAAGAGGAACATATCCGAATGATAGACTATCCGGTCTTGTTGTAAAAATATTTGTCTTCCATGGATACTTATAAACTCTGTAATTTACCATATTGTTCGACCATTGCATATAAAAAGTAAGAGTACCGTCATCCTTTACTTCAGTTATTGCAGGAGGAACATTAGTCCATCCCCATCCAATAATTACATTTTGATTATCCAGTCTTTGCATACTTCCCATTGCCTGACTGAAAGTTGAGCGACTATTCCTGTGTTCCCAGACTAACGTTGCTGTTTTGTTTATTTCATCAAGCTTATATTCTACCGCCCGGGAAAATTTCGGATCGTGGAGATTGCCGTTATCAAAAAGCGAGAGATCACCATTTGGCAATCTTCTGGCATCATGCTGATGCGAGAAACCTCCGACCGGATCTTCAATGAAAGTAAACTCATTATTTTTACAATACTCTCCGCCTAGCCTCCAGATTATATCGCCAGTTTCCCTGTCAATTTTTGTGATCTCATCAAGGTTTCTGCTTGAAATAATGATGTTAGTGTCAGTGTCCATTTCAATTGAATTGCAATGAACATAATCTATAATTGAATCGGTTAAAGAAATATCCGGGGTAACATCAGTAATTTTAAAATGATCCCAGCTTCGCCACTGGAAAACAACATTTTTTTCTGTATCTAATTCCTGGATAACAACACCTCTTACCGCGGCATTTGGATTTCCTCCTTTTACTATAGTATCCATTGCGATCTTTTGTTCATCATAACACATGAGCAGCGCATGACCATTTTTCAATATTGTAAGTTCATGAACATTGGTAGTATATCCATTTTGCATATGTAGCGAATCAATAACATTATATGAACTATCCATTACATAATGCTGATCAGCGACGGTTTCATAATAGGTAAGAAACCCTGTTGGCTGTAAAGCAAGATTGTACGTCCTGTGCGGCATTTTCTTGTAAAAAATTGGTATGCCGTAGTTGTCGGTTATTATTAGATAAGATGGACTCTTGCCATTAACATCAAACGGGGTAAAGAAGAGTTCACCGGGAGCCGGATTGTTAACTGTACTTACGGAAATATCCGGATAGTCTTCAGGAAGTGAGTCTTTTTGTAATGTGTAAGCTTTCTGTTCAGTTACTTTTTGCGGAAGATTAAATTTCTTATCAGATCCGGCAGCTGAATAATCAGAATCTAATAAATATGAATATTTTTCAGGGTTTGATCTTATCTCTTCATTTAAATTAACTTTCGAAGTTTCAAAATAAAATTGAAGTCCCGGGATTTTCTCACCTGCAACAGTTGTCAGATCCCCGCTTAATTTTACCAACACAATTTCACCATCTGAAAAAGGTTCTACCGGTTTGAAAATCAAGGTTTTCCCTTTTTCTGCTAAGATCGTTTTCCCCAAGTGATGCCCGCTTTTGCTTCCGCTGACATAAAAAACCGAGCTGTCATTCAGCAGAGAATTATTAAATGCATTTCCATACCTGATAATTATATTTGTCCCGGTAGAATTTAATTTCGAAGAAGGCATAGGGGAAATATATTGAAATTGTTTGTTATTAATATTCTGTGCAGATGTTGTACTAAAAGTTATTAAAACACTCAAAACGAACATGACAATTGTCATTGAAAATAATCTGTCTGCAAGCGACATCCTGTACCTCGTTTTTAACCATAGAAATATGAATGTAAATCAATTTATGTCATAAGGATTTCCCCCGGACATAACCTCAGCATTTATAAACTAAACCCAAGAATGAATTTACTTTTTAATTTACTGGGGTAAGCTGATTACATTACTGCGGAAAATTATTACAAAAATTCCGGACCTTTTAAAATAAAATTAATGAATTTTTTTTATATAAAAAAATTATTAGGTAATTATGCTGCATATGATATAGCAGGCATATCGGCCCTTCCTCTTCATATTAAAAAAAATAACATATATGTAACAGAAGAAAAAAATGATTAAGAAAATTAAAGGGACTTACTTAATATTCTCTCATATGATTTAAATCATGTATTTGTTCCTGGAAATTTTTAATCTTGAACTAATTTCTAATCTTATTAAAAATATTAAATATGTTAATCTTAAAAGGGAAATATGCTTAAAGACGGCAGGCAGCGAATCGTTATTGAAAATTTAAAGCCAAATGTTAATTGCGGAGCTTATCCTGTTAAAAGAATAGTTGGTGAAAAAGTAGTTGTAAGCGCAAACATTATAACAGACGGTCATGATACAATTGCTGCAGAGGTGCTTTACCGTCATAGTATTGATGAAAACTGGAAAAATTCACCAATGAGTTTTGTCGATAATGATCGCTGGGAAGGTACTTTTTCTGTTAAGAAAATGGGTTCTTACTTTTATACATTGAGAGGATGGGTTGATAATTTTACTACCTGGCAGAAAGATTTAAAAAAACGTCTGGATGCAGGTCAGGATGTTCACGTCGAACTGGTGATTGGTTCGGAAATAATTAATAAAAATATTAAAAATGCTGCTGTAGAAGACAAAAAAAAACTGGCAGATTTTTCGGAGAAGATTCGTAATGGGAATTCGGTTTCGGCTTTTGATGCTCGGCTAAGTTTGTTAATGAGAGCTTGTGCCGATCGGAGCTTAGCCACTATATTTCCGGATGAATATCAGGTATGGGTTGAAAGTCCACGTGCTTTGTTTAGCTCCTGGTATGAACTTTTCCCGCGTTCTGCTGGTCCGGTTCATGGGAAGCATGGAACTTTTAATGATGTTGAAAAACTTCTCCCGGAAATATCTGAAATGGGTTTCGACATCATATATTTTCCTCCGATTCATCCAATCGGAATTACAAACAGGAAAGGGAAAAGCAATTCTACTATTGTCAAACCGGAAGATCCGGGTAGTCCCTGGGCTATCGGCTCAAAAGAAGGTGGACACAAATCAATCCATCCGCAACTTGGAACTATGGAAGACTTTGAGCACCTAATTAAAAATGCAAGAGAACTGGGAATTGAAATAGCTCTGGATATTGCATACCAATGTTCCCCCGATCATCCATATGTAAAAGAACACCCGGAATGGTTCCGCTGGCGCCCGGATGGTACCGTTCAATATGCTGAAAATCCCCCCAAAAAATATGAGGATGTCCTTCCGATAAATTTTGAAAATGAAAACTGGAAAGAATTATGGGAAGAGTTGAAAAGCATTATCCTTTTCTGGATGGAAAAAGGCGTAAAAGTATTCCGGGTTGATAATCCCCACACAAAACCTTTTCCTTTCTGGGAATGGCTTATAAAAGAAGTAAAAAAAGATCATCCTGAAATAATTTTTCTTGCCGAAGCATTTACAAGACCCAAAGTGATGTACCAGCTGGCTAAAGTAGGCTTTACTCAATCTTATACATATTTTACATGGAGAAACACCAAAGATGAGTTTGTTGAGTATTTAAATGAATTAACAAAAAAAGACGCACGGGATTTCTATCGGCCCAATTTCTGGACTAACACTCCCGATATTTTGCCTGAGAATCTACAATACGGAGGGAGAGCCGCATTTATTGCAAGGTTAATCTTAGCAGCTACTCTTTCCTCCAATTACGGGATATACGGCCCTTCGTATGAACTATGTAACAATACTGCAATCGAAGGGAAAGAGGAGTATCTCAATTCAGAGAAATATGAAATCAAAGACTGGGATAGAAACAAACCCGGGAATATTAAAGATATAATTACTAAAGTAAATAAGATCAGGAAGGATAACATTTCTCTTCAAACAACATTTAATATTGAATTTTATGATTCCGATAACCGCTATTTACTTTGTTACGGTAAAGTATCTGAAGACCTTTCCAATATTTTAGTAATTGTAGTCAACCTGGATTTTTTTCACAGGCAGTCTGGTTCGGTTAAAATTCCGATTGACAAGCTTGATATCCCGGGAAAGCAGGCATATCTCGTTCATGAACTTCTAAGTGATGAAAAAGTTATGTGGCAGGGGAATGAAAATTATATAGAACTTGATCCGGGAAAATTACCTGCAAATATTTTTAAGATATATAAGAGATTAAAGCGTGAAAATGATTTCGATTATTTTTTGTAATTCTCTAAAAAGGAGATTTAATGAGTGTAGAAAATTCAAAACTTGTAAACGACCCGCTCTGGTATAAAGATACTGTTATTTATGAAATCCATATCAAGTCTTTTTATGATAGTAATAATGATGGTATTGGCGATATAAACGGACTTATTCAGAAATTGAATTATCTTGAAAATCTTGGAGTTACTGCACTCTGGCTACTGCCTTTTTATCCTTCACCCCTGCGTGATGACGGCTATGACATCTCGGATTATTACAATATACATTCGAACTACGGTACTCTTTCTGATTTTAAAAGACTTTTAAAAGAAGCACATAACCGTGGTATAAGAATTATAACTGAGTTGGTAGTAAATCATACATCCGATCAGCACAAGTGGTTTCAAAAAGCAAGAGAATCCAAACCGGGGAGCACCTGGCGCAACTTTTATGTCTGGAGTGATACAACCGGCAAATACAGTGATTCGAGAATTATCTTTAAAGATTTTGAAACTTCAAACTGGACCTGGGATCCAACTGCCGAAGCTTATTACTGGCACCGCTTCTATTCTTTTCAGCCCGATTTAAATTTCGATAATCCTAAAGTACAGCAGGAAATATTTAAAGTTATGGATTACTGGTTTGAAATGGGTGTAGATGGAATGAGACTGGATGCTATACCTTATCTTTATGAAAGGGAAGGGACTAATTGTGAAAACCTTGATGAAACTCATGCCTTCCTAAGAAAGCTCCGGAAACATGTGGAGGAAAAGTTCAAAAATAAAATGCTGCTTGCTGAAGCAAATCAATGGCCCGAAGATGCAGTTGCTTATTTCGGGGAAGGAGATGAATGTCATATGGCTTTTCATTTTCCTGTTATGCCGCGTTTATTTATGGCTCAGCGAATGGAAGACAGGTTTCCTGTAATTAATATTCTTGAACAAACTCCCGAAATTCCTGAAAGCTGCCAATGGGTGATGTTTTTAAGAAATCATGATGAATTAACTCTGGAAATGGTTACGGATGAAGAACGTGATTACATGTATAGAATATTTGCACAGGATCCGCGTGCAAGACTTAATCTTGGGATCAGGCGGCGGCTGGCTCCGCTGCTTGATAATAACCGAAGAAAAATTGAACTGGTAAATATTCTGCTGTTTTCACTCCCCGGCACGCCGGTTATTTATTACGGAGATGAGATTGGTATGGGAGATAATTATTATCTCGGTGACAGAAACGGTGTCCGAACACCGATGCAGTGGAGTGCTGATAGAAATGCCGGTTTTTCAAATGCAAATCCTCAAAAGCTATACCTTCCCGTTATAATTGATTCCGAATATCTTTATCAATCTATAAATGTTGAAATACAGGAACAAAATCTATCTTCAATGCTTTGGTGGATGAAGAGACTTATTGCAATGAGAAAACAGTATAAATCATTAAGCCGCGGGAAGCTTAAATTTCTGCAGTCGGATAATCCGAAAGTATTGACTTTTATCCGGCAGTATGATGAAGAAATAATTCTGGTAGTTATTAATCTTTCCCGGTTTGCACAGGTAGTTAAACTGAACCTGGCAGATTTTGCCAGGTATATTCCGCAGGAAATATTTAGTCAGAACATTTTCCCGGCAATTGAAGAAAGTCCTTATATAATTACTATGGGAGCACACGGGCATTACTGGTTCCAGCTTGAAAAGGAAAAAGATTTTGCAGAAGATTTGGATGATTCGGCACTGCCGGAAATAACAATAAAAAAACATTGGCAGGAAGTTCTGGAAGGTGACAATAGAACCATTTTAGAAAAGAAAATCTTCCCTAAATATATGAAAAGCTGCAGATGGTACGGCGGAAAAGCTAGGCAGTTAAAAAATATTATTGTAAGTGAAAATATTTCAATACCGGTTGATGGAGATTTTGCCGGCATGTTAATATTGCAGGTTAATTATGTAACAGGTTCACCTGAAAATTATATATTAACTGTTACTTATACACCGGAATCAAAAGCCGACAAAATGATAAAGGAATCTCCCCAGAGTATTATTGCCCGTATAAAAAAAGGAGAAGAAAGCGGATTCTTATATGATGCTATTTACAGCGAGAATGTCAGGAACCAATTTTTAACTATGATTTTAAAAAGAGAAAAATAAAAGGACAGCATGGTGTCTTAACTGCCGGCAGAAGCAAAAATTTTAATAATCTTTTAAATGGAACCGGATTACCAATACCATCCCGTGTATTAAAAGCAGAGCAGAGTAATTCCTCTGTTCTTTATGGTCAGACTTTCTTTTTGAAATTTTACAGGCATGTTGAGGAGGGGATGAATCCTGATCCTGAAATGATTCGCTTTTTAAGTGAAAATAGAAATTTTGAAAATGTTCCGCCGTTTGCGGGAAGTTTAGAATATCAAAAACCGGGGGCTGAGCCGCATGTTCTAACGCTATTGCAGAAATTTACTCCTAACCAGGGAGATGCATGGACTTTAACACTCGATGCTGTAGGAAGGTATTTTGAACGTGTTGTCTCTCAGAAAACCGAATTTAAAAATTTTGAGCTGAATTTAGAAAATATCTTTGATGTTCATTTTGAGGATCTGCCGGAGATACTGCAGAATTTCATAGGGGCAATTTATTTTGAAAAGGCGAGACTTCTGGGAAAACGAACCGGTGAAATGCATATGGCATTATCAGGTTCAAAGGAACCTGATTTCGAACCGGAAGCCTTTTCAATGCTTTACCAAAAATCCCTTTACCAAACTCTGCAGAGCAATACCAGGAGAGGTTTAGGCTTTTTGCAGGATAATATCAAATCGCTTCCGGCTAAAATGAAAAAGGAAGCAGAAAAAATACTTTCGCTTGAAAGTGATATATTAAAATTCTGCAGGACAATTTTGAAGAAAAAAATATCGGCACAAAAAATCCGCATTCATGGTGATTATCATCTCGGTCAGGTTTTAAGCACCGGGGATGATTTTATGATAATTGATTTTGAAGGGGAGCCGGTCCGTTCACCGGGTGAAAGAAGACTGAAGTTTCCGGCATTCCGCGACGTTGCAGGTATGGTGCGTTCATTTCATTACGCTGTTTACTCTGTTTACTTTCAACGTACAAAAATCCGTCCCGAAGATACAAAAATCATTCGTTCATGGATCGAACCCTGGTTCTATTATATAACAGGTGCATTTTTAAATTCATACCTGGAGACTGTTAAGGGTTCCGATTTTATACCTGAAGGAAATGACGAATTGAGTATTTTGTTAAATATTTTTCTAATTGATAAATCGATTTATGAAATCGGATATGAATTAAATAACAGGCCTGAATGGGTAATTATACCGATGCAGGGAATCAGGTTAATCATGAAAGAATTCTTAAGTTAGGTAAAAAAAATATTAATTGAAGCTAAGTTAAAAAGATAAACGGGGAATAATAAGTTGGTTTAAGTAAGTTTTACCAATTCAACTTCATCCCAATTCCTTCCCGGTAATTATTGTGTTGAGCTTTCTAAAATTTTCTTTAAAAAGTTCGAATTTATTCGAAATATAAAACTTTTTTAGCTAAAATATAATGTGGCACATAAATTGATAATTTTAAGGAGAGCGGTATTTCAGATTGTGTCAAACTCATTTCAAGAAACTGATTATAATAGATTTTTTAGATGCAATGTTCTTTGAATTAATTTCAATATTAATCTCATTTAATGATATCATTGCAGCAGCTTAACAGTAAGATTTTTTAATTGTCTTTTTAGTTACAAAATAACAAAGAGGAATCCTATGCAAAACGAACACAATATTTTGCTGGGGGAAGATGATTTGATTACTGCAAAAACAATCAAAGTATTCGTTGAAAAAAATGAATCAAAAGTAATTCAAATTGTTGATTCAGGGGAAGAATTAATTACTGCTGCTTTATTGCAGTATCCATCTATGATTATTACTGATATTTCTCTCAAGGGTCAGTTGGACGGGATAGAAGCAATGGCGCGCATTTCTGAAATTATGGACGTCCCTTATATCTTTATTACCGGCTTCACTGATAATATATCACTGATCAAAAGTTATGGTCTGCATCCATTCAGAATATTTAAAAAACCTTTTGATTTGAACTTATTAATTAAAGCAGTAAATGATGCATATAGAACTTATTCAAATTTACCAAGTTACTACCTTGGATAAATCAATTACAGTTAAATAAAGTATATAGTTCAATTGAAATTAAAATTTTTGTTTAAAATTATGGATTCAATAATTATCCGAATCCCGAATATCAGCATTTCTTAATATTAAGTTCATAAAGATTTTCAAATTCATCTACACGGGGAATTGACGCTAAATCAAAAATTATAAATAAATCCTAGCTTAGATTTTGTATCTACCTTTTTAATGCCCTCAGGTGTGAATCTGTCATATCTAAAATCAAAATCAACAGAAAGTGAAAAGCTTCTCGATAAATTTACTAGTAAAGAATTTTCAGATAATATCCTTGTATCTTTCCATAGATCAAACCTTGGCTGATAATAAATTACTGATGAAACGCTTACATTTTTCTGTATGCTTAAATTGAAGGATAAATAATTACTCCACCTGTTTGCTAAAATGATTTTCTTGTTAATATATCTCCTGGGAGCACTGTATCTTTCATACTCAAGCATGTAAGCCGAACCGAACCAGAGTACAAAATTATTTGATTGTAACAATTTAAATCTTAATCCGGCACCGCCTAGAGCCCTGAAAAGAAGCAGAAGTGATTTATCATAATTAATTTGTGTAAATGTTTCGAATTTTAACCCGGGATTTAATGTCTGAACGTATCTTAAATGTGCAAGTGCCTGATTTGAAAATTGTTTACCATTGTTCCAGCCGTAATCACCATTTAGGATCAATAATATAACGGTGACCGGTTTTCTATATTCTAAAAGGATGTTGGAGCCTAGTTCCTGTATATCAGTATTCCCTGTTTGAATTGATACATCCAGTTTTATTATTCCGGATAATCCCAGGCTGTCTTCTATATTTCGGTATTTTTCCGTATTTACCTGGCAATATAATATTTGAGTAAAAATAAATAATAATAAAAGAGTTATTTTCATTTTAATAACTGTTAATTTTAATTTAGAACTTGAAAAAATATGTTATTTTGATTTCAATTTTAACCATAATATAAAAACTTTACAAAAAATCATTTTTAATTATGAAAATTGATAGAATAGAAATCCGGAAAATATTTCTTCCTTATTTAAAGCCATTTAAAACCAGCGGCTGGACAGAAATCGGGAACAGCGGAATAATTATCAAGGTTGATATGGATGGCGCAACAGGCTGGGGTGAAGCCCCGGTGGGTAAAGAACCATTTTATAATGAAGAAACAACAGGAACTGCATGGTCTGTTTTAAAAGATATATTAATCCCTTTGCTTCTTAAGAATAATTTTGAAGCTGAAACAATGCCGGATGATATCACTAAGATTTTCACTGGTATTAGAGGGAACAAAATTGCAATCTCAGGTTTGGAATTTGCATTCTGGGATCTTTTGGGAAAGATAAAAGAAACCAGCCTTTCGAAAATGCTGGGGGGAACAAGAAATAAAATAGATGTAGGAGTAAGTGTAGGTATAAAGGAAAACATTCCTTCGCTTTTAAATTCAGTTGAAGGCTATCTTAAAGAAGGATATAAAAGGATTAAAATTAAAATAAAACCGGGATGGGACTTAGAACCGGTTGGCCAAATAAGGAAAAATTGGGAAAATACTTTGCTTCAGGTTGATGCAAATTGTGCTTATAAATTAAATGATGCCGGACATTTATCCGAACTTGATGATTATAATTTACTATTAATTGAACAGCCTCTTGCTTATGATGATTTGTATGAACATTCAATACTTCAAAAAAAAATTAAAACCCCGGTCTGTTTGGATGAAAGTATCACTTCACCGCATCATGCAAGTAGTGCTATATTAATGAAAGCATGCAGGATCATAAATATAAAACCTTCGCGTGTCGGGGGATTATTAGCTGCCAGGGAAATTCATAATATTGCCATGGAAAATAAAATTTCTGTCTGGTGTGGTGGTATGCTTGAAACAGGGATCGGCAGAGCTTTTAATGTTGCTCTGGCAAGTCTTCCTGATTTCAATCTGCCGGGGGATATCAGCGCAAACAAAAGGTATTTTAAAAAAGATATTGTATTAAACCCTTTTGAGTTAAATGCCGATGGTACTTTAACTGTTCCGGATACTCCGGGAACAGGCGCGGTGGTGGATGAAAAATTTCTTGAGAAAATTACATTGGAAAAATTAATCTTCAATCAGTTTTAATCAATTGTTTTATGTCTCATTAGGGAAATTCAATTGATACTATATTAAGGCAAATGTTACGGATTTAGAATGATGGGAATCGGCATTTTAGATAAAACCAGACATGAAGTTAATACCTGGCTGGAAGTAATTGCCAGAATAGGGTTTGCAGCTAAAGGAATTCTCTATTTTATAGTCGGCTTTTTAGCTTTTAAAATTGTTCTGGGAATGGGGGGTAAAACTGCCGGTTTGAAGGACGTATTAAAGACCATCGATAATCAGGCATATCCTTTCGGAGATATTCTGCTTGCCGTTATTGCTCTTGGTCTTATAGCTCATGCCTATTGGCGGTTTATGCAATCTGTTTTTAATGCTGATAATAAAAAAATCGATTTTAAAAATATGATAGATAGGTTAGGATATTTTACCAGTGTTATTCTGTATGCCGGATTAGCCTATTATTCATTCAAAATAATTTTCGGCTTAGGAGAAGGGAGTTCCATGCAGACTTTGATCGGAACGGTTTTGTCAAAACCATTTGGCAGATGGCTTATTATTATAGCCGGTCTATCTACAGGAGGTTCAGGATTATATCAGGTTTATTTCGGATTATTTTCCAAGTTTGAATTTAAATATAATTTAAAAGAAATGAATTATTTTGAAGAAAAATTGACCAGATATATCAGCGTGGTCGGATTAATAGCAAGAGGTATTGTTTTTGTATTAATAAGTATTTTTTTAATTCAAGCTGCCGTTCAGAAAAATTCCAATTTATTAATTAATAGACATATTATTTGATTTTGATAATGAAACCAGCAAAAAGAAAAAATCTACTTGATGAAATTTGCAATAAGAGCCGGAATATAAATGTTAATACACTTAGAAAAGTTATTTTACTTGCAATCGAGATCGGGCGTGAAGGGCGTGAAGGTAGGAAAATAGGGACGATGTTCGTGATTTCCGATTCTGATAAAACACTAAAAAGATCAAGATCCTTAATACTCGATCCGCTTTGGTATCATCCTGAAAAATTAAAAAGTATCGACAATGACGACATGTGGGAAACAATAAAGGAATTAGCACAGCTTGATGGTGCTTTTATTGTTACTGATGATGGAATAATTATATCAGCATGCCGGTATATTTATCCTTCTTCTTTAGACATTGAACTGCCGCTTGGCCTCGGCAGCCGGCATATTGCGGCAGCTTCTATCACAAAAGAAACCAATGCGGTAGTTGTGGTCGTATCCGAAAGTTCGATAATTCGTGTCTTCGATGACGGCGAAATAATCTCCGAAATTATCCCGGAACTGTGGCTGGTAAGAAAGGAAATTGTACATATAAGAAAACCATCAGAAAATTTTGAACAAAAGACAATCAACCGTAAAAAATAATGAAGAATATTGCCTATCGTATTAAGTTGTATTTACCAACAACATTAAAACGAAAGTTAGGAAAAATAAAGAGAAGATCTCTGGGAATCCTGCTTAGCGGCAATAATTTTGAATGTCCTGTCTGCGGGAAAACATTTAAAAAATTTCTGCCTGCCGGTGTGGAAAATAGGGAGAATGCTGTTTGCCCCGGATGCGATTCTTTTGAAAGACACCGGCTGCTTTGGTTATATATGACAAGTAAAATAAATTTTTCGGATAAAGAGTTCAGGCTACTTCATTTTGCACCCGAGGACTGTTTGAAAGAAAAAATTTCAAAATTAAGCAACATCAAATATGTTACTACTGATCTTAAGGAACCTCATGTCAGCTTAAATTCAGATATTCAGAAGCTTCCTTTCAAGAATAATCAGTTTGATATAATTATTTGCTCTCATGTTTTGGAACATATTCCTGATGATAAAAAAGGAATGCAGGAGATCTTACGTGTACTTAAAAAAAATGGCTGGGCAATTTTACAAGTCCCGATTAATGAAGACCTTGAAATAACCTATGAAGACTCCTCAATAACATCATCATTGGAAAGATTAAAACATTTCGGCCAGGAAGATCATGTTAGAATTTACGGCAGGGATTATTATAAAAGACTTGAAGAGGCCGGTTTTATAGTAGAAAGAGAAAATTTTGTAAAAACTTTATCTAAAGATAAAATAAGAAAGTATGGATTAATGGAAAATGAAATCATCTGCCATGTAACTAAACCGGATTAAAACTGCCAGCCTGGTAAGCAGGACACAATTGTGATACTGCTTTATTGTTATATTATTGTCACCAAGAGAATTAGAGACATTCAGTTTTTATTCGTAAAGATTATTTTTGTCACCAGCAATATTTTAAAATAAAAGATAATTCACCAAAAGTGTATTAATCTTATTAAAAGGAGTAAGAAATGGATAATCTAAAAGAAGGAAAAACTCTTTCTGCTTATGAAAAGGCTGCAGAAGAGGGGATTGACCCGAGATGCATTCCCCAGAAATTGACAGGTCCGGTACCGGAACATGATGAAATTGTATATCCGGATTATCCTGAATCAGATCAGGAATCCTGGAGATTTCTTTTTGAAAGACAGATGAAATTTCTTCCCGGAAGAGCATGTGATGAATACTTAGAGGGATCAAAAAGATTAAATTTTACTCCTGATAAGATACCTGCATTAAAAGATTTAAGCCATATTTTTAGCAAAACTACCAAATGGAAAATAGCCAGGGTTCCCGGCTTAATCCATGAGCAGGATTTTTTTGCAATGTTAAGAAGAAAAGTTTTTCCTTCAACAGATTATATAAGAGGAAAGGATGAACTGGATTATACGCCTGCACCGGATCTTTTCCATGACATGTTCGGCCATATGCCGATGTTAACCGATTCTGATTTTGCGTCTTTCTATCAAATGTTTGGTGAAGCTGCGTTTAACGCTGAAGGAGAAAACAGGAAAAAGCTGGAAACATTTCATTGGTTTACAGTTGAATTCGGTTTAATAAAAAAGCCTGAAGGTATGAGAGTTTACGGAGCGGGAATTATCTCTTCTCTTGGTGAAATTCAGCACGCCCTTTCAAATAATGTTGAAGTAATCGATTTTGATCCCGAAAGGATTGTTGATCAAAAGTACGATGTTTGGCATCTTCAGCCTGTTCTTTTTGCAATTGATTCTTTTAAGCAGCTTGAAAACGGTTTTAAGGAATGGACAAAGAAACAGCAACTATTATAATTATTCTTTCTTTTTCAATTGATCTACTCTGTTAATTCCGTTCAATGCTGCAACACGGTATGCTTCGGCCATAGTCGGATAGTTAAAAGTTGTGTTTATAAAAAACATAAGTGTATTGCCTGTTCCTTTTTGCGACATAATAGCCTGGCCGATATGAATAATTTCAGCTGCACCATGACCGAAACAATGCACGCCGAGGATCTGCAGAGTATCCCTGTGGAAAAGGATCTTTAACATTCCGGTAGTTCTTCCTGTTATCTGTGCACGTGCCAGATGTTTGAAGAATGAATGCCCGACTTCATAAGGTATTTTTTCTTTGGTTAATTGTTCTTCTGTATAACCCACACAGCTTATTTCAGGAATAGTATAAATTCCGGTCGGCATAAATTCGACCAGCCGGTGATCAACTTTGCCGAATACAATATGCGTGGCAGCATATCTCCCCTGGTCGTAAGAAGCACTTGCCAAGTTTGGAAACCCTATTATATCACCGACAGCATAAATATTAGGAAGGGGAGTCTGCTCGTTTTCATTAACCATAATTGAACCCCTTGTATCTGTTTTAATCCCGATATTTTCCAATCCCATATTATCTGAATTTCCTGTTCTTCCTTGTGCCCAAAGAAGAAAATCAGTCCTGATTTCCTTGTTTGATTTTAAATATACTGTAACCCCTTTATCATCGGCAACGACTTTATCATACTCTTCGTTATGCCTTAATATTACTCCATTTTCTCTTAGGAAGAAGCTAAGAGCATCAATGATTTCATCATCGAGGAATGCAAGAAGCTTATCCCTGGTATTTATTAAATTTACTTTTATCCTTAGACCTCTAAAAATTGATGTGTATTCACATCCGATTACGCCGGCACCGTATATTGTTAATGAACGCGGACTATCTTTCAAGTTTAAAATGGTGTCGCTGTCCAAAATGCGCGGATGAGTAAAGTCAACATCAGGGGGATGGTAAGGTCTTGACCCGGTAGCAATTACGAAATATTCCGATGTGAAAGTTTTTTGAAGACCATTCGACATTCTAACAGAAATTGTATGTGCATCCGTAAAAGCTGCCCGCCCGTCAATTATGTCAACCAGGTTTCTTTCATAAAAACTTTTTCTAAGATTAAACTGTTCTTCGATTACTACTTCTGCTTTTTTTAAAAGTGTTTGAAAATTTGCCTGATTTAAGCTGTTTGTCTCATATAATATTTGGCTGGCATGCCTTAATGCTTTACTCGGAATTGTATTTGTGTGAGTGCAGCTGCCGCCGATCATTGAAAAGTAATCACAAATTGCTACATGCAGCCCTTCTTTAGAACATTTCATTGCAGCACCTTCGCCACCCGGACCGCTCCCAATTACAATTACATCGTATTGATAACTCAAAATATATTTCCTTAAGATTTTTTATTAACCAAAGTTAAGTAAATTTTGAGAAAAATTTTATTTTATATCTATTCTTAATTCTTTGCTTTAATTTATTGCACAATAATTTCAGAAAAGTTAAATATGTTCGGGCGGAAGGAAATAAAACAGGTGATAATTAATTTTAAAAGCTAAAATAATTTTTGCTTAATAAATGGAAATAGAACAAAATAAATTCTAGTGTTCTGTCACTAACACTTCTATATATTCGAAGTGGCTGTCATGTACCAGTCCATGACAGGAACATTTAGAAATATATAATAAACCCAGAATTGTCAATAGGTAAAAATTTCTAATGACCGCCATTAGAAAAATAAAGAGCTAAAATGTTTATAATCAATAAGTTAAGTTATACTCGACTATCAAAGTAATAACAACTATCTCTGTAAGAAAAACAGACAAAACAAAATGGAACTAAAAATAGAGTTTACCGGCAAAGAAATTACACCTTGCGGAATTTGGTCTAATACAAATCTCTTCAACTGGCCGTTTGTTGTATCAAAAGAAAGTTCCTAATGACAAATCTGGGATAAATTAAATCCCAGTCATGGTTTTGACCATGACCGCCGTGTATGTTATTTTAGTTACAGAACACTAGTATGTAACCTAATTATAAATCGTAAAAGGCTAAAATATAAAGCAATAATTTTTCTTCGCAGGAAAACCATCAGTAACTATTCAAATTTCCTATTGCATTAAGTAATCCAAATTGTTTTGTGGAATAATTATACTGCGCCTGGATATCATTGTTTATTGCCTGGAGATAATTATTGTATGTCTGCTGTAAGTCAATATAAGTTGCGGAGCCGACTTTATAGCTTTCCTTTTTTATTTCCCAGCTTTCTTTAGCAGAGATTAAAGCTTTTTTTGATACATCCTGCTGTAGCCTGGAAGTCTGTAAATCCAGAAGTGCATTCTTTACATCTGATTTGATCTGGCGTTCAATTTGTTTTAAATCTTCGTTACTATTCTGCAGTGATACATTCGCTGCTTCAATAGAATATTCGGTATTCCAATTGGAGAAAATAGGAATGTTTAATGATAGACCGAGAGTATATGTTTTTCTATTAAACATTGAACTTAAATCTGTTGCTCCCGATGAAATGCGGTATGTACCGCTTAATGTCGGGAAGTAACCGGAACGCGCAATGGTTAACTGGTTCTCACTTCCATCTACAGCATATTTCTGGCTCAAATAATCCTGTCGGTGGGATAATGCAAATTTCATCAATTCATCATAATTTTCACTGGTTAGGCTCGAATCATATTCACTTTTTGACGGCAGGCTGAAAGAATAATCTTTATTTATATCCAGTGAAAGATAATCAAAGAGAGAAATTTTTGCTTTTTCGAAATTATTCTTAGCCTGCAAATATGCTAATTCCGAATTTGCGGTTTGGGCTTCCTGTGAGTATACATCTGCAAGAGTAACCATTTTTAACTGCTGCTTCTCTTTTATCTCTTTTAACAGTTCCTGATTATATTTTAAATTTTCATCCTGGTATTTTAACAGCGAATCATAGCTTATTATAGCAAAATAATAATTAGCAGTCTGCAGTATAATGTCCTGTTTTTGTTTCTCCAGCGTCAGGCTGGCGGATTCAAAATTATTTTTTGCCTGGTCTATATTTGCGATGTTTGATAAACCGTCAAACAAAGTTACGTTACCTCCGGCAGATAAAGAATAATTTCTTGCATCGGTTTCGGAAGCAGGCAGGGTAGTTTCCCTGCCGAAATAATCTATCTGTGTTTCACCGCCTTTGTCGGTGATTCGCTGCCAATTCCACGAGCCGTTTATATTTAAATTGGGAAGTAAGTTCCCATAGGCGCTTTTGATAGCGCTTGAATTTATTTCCAGATTATTTTGTGATTTAATCAGACTGGTATTTTGATGAAGAGCAATCGTAATTGCATCATTTAAAAGAAAGCATTTTTTGCGCATAATTATTTGAATAAAAAATAATTGCAAAAAACAAGATTAACCATAAATAAGATTTTAACATTTTCTTTACTCTTTTAAGAATTATTTTTGTTATTAAATTTAGTAAACAAAAGAACTGTCATCATATAGATGATTTAAATATTTCTGTATTTCAAAATAAATTTCTAATGCGGAATTATTATTGTCAAGTAAACTTTCTAATTCGATAAATAACCATTGTTTTGATAAATTATTTTTCATTGCTGCGGTTTCCAGCCATTTGATTTGATCAATATTAATCACTTTATTAATTAAAGCTATTCTAATTCCATCCTTAATAAATATTTCAGCAAAATCGTAATTCGAAAATAATGGCGGATCCTCAATTATATATTTGTTTTTAAAAAAGTTCTTAATTGCTTTATCAACAAAATCATGATTAAAACCAAGTATATTACCTATCTTTTTAATTAAATCACTTTCATTCTGATTTATTTCCTTATCCTTTCCAACGAGTACCAAAAGTCCCTTAAAATAATTGCTCTTATCTATAGGATTGATGATCATAGCGTGCTCCGCTTTTAAGTGAACCAACAGTTAACTATAATTATTCTCAAAAGTAGAGCAACCTATTTCATAAACCTCCCCGTGCAAAAATTAATTCAAATTTATTATTCATATCTAAGAGCATCTATAGGATTTAAGTTCGCTGCTTTACGGGCAGGATAGAAACCAAAGAAAATACCAATTATTCCTGCAAAACTTACTGCAATCAGAATGATTTCGGGTCTGATATATGTAAACTGGCTGGTGTAATTGTTTAATATGTAAGTAATTCCGAATGAGAGCAAAACACCTATCAAACCACCGGCTAAGCTCAAAACAATAGACTCGGTTAAAAACTGAATTAGAATATCCGATGTTCTTGCACCGACAGATAACCTTATCCCGATTTCCCTTGTCCTTTCAGTTACAGATACAAGCATTATATTCATGATCCCGATTCCACCGACAATTAAAGAGACACCGGCGACGGAAGCAAGCAGCACTGTTAATACTTTAGAAGTAGCGGTAGCTGCTTCCGTAATATCAGCCTGGTTTCTTACAGTAAAGTCATCATCTTCGCCGGGATGCAGGTGATGAGCTTCTCTCATAATTCTTGTTAATTCATCCTGTGCTTGCCCGATTTGCTGTAATGAAACAGCGCTTGCCTGTATAAAATTAATATATCTGCCGCCGGTCAGTCTATCAAGAACCGTTGTAGCCGGAGCAAAAATTATATCATCGTTATCATTCCCAAATCCACCCTGACCTTTAGGTGATAAAACACCTATAACTCTAAATGGAACATTTCTTATTCTGATTAATTGTCCAATCGGATCCTCATTGGGAAATAATTGTTTAACTACCGTTTGTCCTAAAACAGCTACTTTTGCTCTTGATAACATATCCTTATCAGTAAAAAAGGCGCCCGATGCCAAAGGCCAGTTTCTAATTTCCAGATAATTAGGAGCAACACCTTGAATCTGCGTACTCCAGTTTCCGACACCACCGATAACTTGTCCACCGCTTCTTACAACAGGTGAAACTGCTTTAATTAAAGTAGCTTCTTCCCTGATTTTGTCGACATCTTCCATAGTGAATCTATTAAAGCTTCCTGCTCCCATTCTAATTCCTCTTTGGTTGCTGGAACCGGGAAATATAATTAACAGATTTGAACCGAGAGAATTTATCTGCTGTTCAACCTGCATTTGTGCGCCATCACCAACAGCAACCATTACAACAACAGCAGCAACACCGATAATAATCCCAAGAGCTGTTAAGAGGCTTCGCATTCTTGATTTTATAATACTTTTTCCCGCGACCTTTAAAATATTTTTTATTTGCATTTTTACCTCAAACTTTTTAAATGACCTCTTCTTTTATCTTTTCTAATTCTTTTGATGCAATTAACCTATCCTGAATTTGAGAATCTCTAATAACAAGTCCGTCTTTTAGTTCAACAATTCTCTTGGCAAAATGAGCGAAGTCTCTTTCATGTGTTACCAGGATAATAGTAATTCCTTCCTCATTCAATTTTTGAAAAAGGTTAAAAACTTCAACTGACATTGTACTATCCAGGTTTCCGGTAGGTTCGTCAGCTAAAATTAAAGAAGGATCATTTACAAGCGCTCTGGCAATAGCAACTCTTTGCTGCTGTCCACCAGATAGCTGATTAGGCATATGCATGAGTCTATCCCCCAAACCTACCCGTTCAAGTACCTCAATAGCTTTTTTATTCGGCTCCTTAATTCTATGCTGCCTATCATACATCAAGGGGAGCTCTACATTTTCAAGAGCCGTTGTTCTCGGAAGCAGGTTAAAACCCTGGAATACAAAACCAATTTTTTGATTTCGAATTTCGGCATATTCATTTCTTGTTAATTTGCTGGTGTTGATACTATCGAGAAAGTACTCTCCGGTTGTCGGTGTATCCAAACATCCGATTAAATTCATTAATGTAGATTTCCCTGAGCCGGATGCACCCATTATAGCTACAAATTCACCTTCATCTATATTTAGGTTAACGGATTTTAATGCATGTACCTCAATATCACCAACAAAATATGTTTTTGTTAAATCTATAGTTTTTATTATGTTTTTAGCCAATCTGAATCTCCTAGTTTAAAACCTGCCGAAACCACGCGGAAAGTTTCTATTCTGAATATTTGTATTATTATCGGAAGTACCGTTATCCACACCGGTAATAACCTTCATACCTGTTTTCAGGCTTCTACTCCTTACAATTTCAGTATTCTTACCATCAGTTAAACCTAAAACAGCAGAACCCATTTGTAATTTTCCATGTTCATCCAGATACCAAATTCTACCAAAACTTCTATTTTTAGCAAAACCAGGATTTTGACCGGAGCTGAAGTTTTGTCCAAAATTTCCATTCCCCATTCTTCTAAATCTGCTTCTTATACTGTCAGGAATATTTCTCCTTGAACTGCTGTCTGAGCTTCCCGCTTTTTGATATTCAGCAAGCATATCAGCAGTTGGCTGAAATCTTAATGCAGCATTTGGAATCAGCATCACATTATTTTTTTGTTCAACATAAAAATCTATTGTTGCTGTCATTCCGGGAAGTAAAAAGCCGTCTTTATTATCTGCATTAATGACTACGGTATAGTTAACAACATTCTGAACCACCTGGGAATTTAATCTGATTTGAACAACCTTACCGGTGAATTGTTTATCCGGATAAGCCTGAACTGAAAATTTAGCCTCCTGACCTACTTTTATTTGTCCAATATCGCTTTCATCAACAGATGCTAAAATCTGCATATTAGATAAATTTTCAGCAATTTCGAACAAAGTTGGTGAAGAAAAACTGGCTGCAACTGTCTGCCCCTCTTCAACATTTTTATTTATAACTTTTCCGTTGATTGGTGAATATATATATGCATACGTTAAATTAGTTTTAGCTCTTTCTAATGCTGTTTTTGCCGATTGTAAATTTGAAAGAGCTGTTTCAAGATTAGTCTTGGAAGTTATATAATCCAATTCTGCCATAAAACCTTTATTATAAAGGATCTTATTTTGATCATTCTGAGCTTTTGCCTGTTCATACTGAGCCTGAGCTTTCAGAAGGTTTGATTCTGCATCACTGACAGCTAAAGATAAATTTGTGGTGTCAAGAATTGCAAGCAGCTCGCCTTTTTTAACGTTTGAATTAAAATCAACAAAAATTTTATCAAGTTTTCCCGATACCTGTGTTCCGACGTCTACTGTTTTTAAGGCATCCAGTGTTCCCGTGCTGGTGATTGTATTACTTATATCCCCTTTTTTTATTTCGGCAAATGTGAATTCAGTTGCTTTATTATCATCTTTCATAAAAAGGAAATACGCTATAACAAGCAGCCCAGCTGCTATTATACTATAAATTATTATTTTCTTTTTCATTTTTTCTATTTGTTATATCAATTAATGTAAATTTAATTTTGATTAGGTCCGTTCCTGCGCATGTGGTTTCTTCTTTCCTGAAGGAACTTATTAAATGCATCCTTTTGATCAGGTGTTAATATTTTGGTAATTTCTGCGTTAGTGCTGTCCATTATCGCTCTGAATTTTGCTCTGTCAAAACCATCCTGTGATGCTTCCTGAAATTTTGTATCTGCTTCAGTGTATAAGCTGTCAACTTTTGCAGTTTGATTGTCGCTAAGATTTAACTGTTCTTTCAACATCTTTGCTCTTTCGGCAGGAGTTCTGCGTGGCTGGGCACTTAGTACACTAAAACTGATTATAAAGATTAATACTGATAAACTTACTGTTCTTTTCATCTCTTCCTCCGATAGCTTCTATATGAAATTGTTTTTTACAAACGTTTATTTCTGATTTTCAAGGATTAGACAAAAGATTTTTGAGCTTGGTTTGATCGTTGTGAATTAATCTAACATAAATGTTTTTGGATAATTATTGGGATACCAGATACCCGAAACCAGTTTGCGGATAGAGGTTAGATATCAGAGGGTAGGAAGTCTGTGTCAGAATAACCGTGGAGAATTGAGTTGAAGAAATGTGCGTAATATCTGTTCCAAATTAGCTATATCACATCAAGATTGAACAGACTTTTTTATTTATCATTGTTAATTACAATTATTTTATAACTGATAATAAATTGTTAAAAGAAGTTAGGAAAGATATTGATTCAAAGATTAAACCCGAAAGAAGCTAAAGATATATTGGACAACAATAAGAGTGTAAGATTAATTGACGTGAGGGAGGAATGGGAAAACCATAAGGCCAGAATAAAAAATTCTGAACTAATGCCTCTCTCCAGGTTCGTTCAAATGTCAAAAAGCTTAAATAAAGAGCAAATAATTATTGTATATTGTCACCATGGAGTAAGAAGTCTGCAGGTTTGTAATTACCTGGAAACATTAGGTTTTAGTAATTTAATAAATCTTGAAGGCGGTATTGACGCATGGTCAAAAAAAATAGATAATTCAGTCCCTGTTTATTAATTAACTCTTGCTTAATCTTACTAATAATCCTGATTAAAATATGATTTAAGTTATTAAAAAATTAACAGTAACATATTTGGAATTTATTAAAATAATATTTTACAAAAATAATTTAAGAGGAATATATGCTGGAAGAAGGAAAACAAGCACCGGAAATAAAATTAAAAGATCAGGATGGAAATACGGTTTCGTTGGATGAATATAAAGGACAGAAAGTTGTTGTTTATTTTTATCCAAAAGATGACACTACCGGCTGTACAAAAGAAGCCTGCAGATTCAGGGATGAATTTCCAAGGTTTGAAAAACTTGAAACAAAGGTGATCGGTATAAGTCCCGATTCTATTGAATCGCATAAAAAATTTGCTGAAAAATATAATCTTCCTTTTACTTTACTAAGTGATGAAGGGAAAGAGGTTCTTGAAGCTTACGATGTATGGAAGCAAAAAAGTATGTACGGCAGAAATTATATGGGTGTTGAAAGAACCACTTACATAGTTGATGAAAACGGAAAAATAGAAAAAGTATTTCCAAAAGTTAAAGTGGAAAATCATATCGAAGAAGTATTAAAAGCACTGAATGAATAGAAAATTAAATAATTATTGGAGTATTAGTTTACAAGATTTAAATTTCAATTTCCTGGTTTTATACAATTTAAGAATGAAGTATGTATAGCACTTTGCTTTTCCGGATAAAGGCTGCATCTATTCACAAATCCCATATTTATTTAATAAAATGAAGGGCCGGAATTAAGCAATAAATCTTTCTTTTGCTTAAATTTAAAATGCATCTTCTTAAATTATTTGAGCCAAATGCTCATCAGCCTCAAGCTGAAATTCTTAATTATAAATTATTAAAATGGTTTACGTTACAAGACGGGTCACTTTTAACGCTGCACATCGGTTATTTAATCCGCATTTAAGTGACAAGGAAAACTATATAGTTTTTGGTAAATGCAGCAATCCTAACTGGCATGGGCATAATTACGTTTTGGAAGTTGTTGTTGCCGGTGAGATAAATCCAGAAACCGGTTTTGTTATAAATTTGAAGGACTTAAAAGGTATAATTGAAAAGCATGTAATTGAGAAAGTGGATCATAAAAATTTAAATCTTGAAACCGATTTTATGAAAGGGAAGATACCTACTACCGAAAATTTTTCAATCGGTATCTGGAATCAGCTTGCTGATAAAATTCCTAACGGGAAGCTTTATTCGGTAAAGCTTTCCGAAACAGAAAATAATTTTTTCGAATACAAAGGAGAATAAAACTTGAATTTGCCGAATATTCAAAATCTAGTATCAAATCTTTTAACTGAAATAGGCGAAGATTCTAAAAGAGAAGGATTGCTTAACACTCCCAAACGTGTTGCCAAAGCCTATGAGTTTTTCACTTCCGGCTACAATAAAAAAATTGAAGAAGTTTTGAACGATGCTGTTTTTGATGTTAAATATGATGAAATGGTCTTAGTTAAGAATATAGATTTTTACAGCTTATGTGAACATCATTTGCTCCCTTTTTACGGGAAGGTTCATGTGGCTTATATTCCGGACGGAAAAATACTTGGATTAAGTAAAATACCTAGGATAGTAGAAATGTTTTCACGAAGACTTCAGGTACAGGAAAGGATGACGCAGCAGATTGCCGACATAATTGAAGAACAGCTTCACCCGCAGGGTGTTGCAGTGGTTTCGGAAGCCAGGCATATGTGCATGATGATGCGCGGTGTAGAAAAACAAAATTCTTCGGCTACTGCTAGTGCTGTTCACGGAATCTTTAAAGAAGATCCGAGAACAAGGAGTGAATTTTTAAATTTAGTATCTACATGTAATTTGTAATGGCTAAAAATAAATACGGAATATGGATTACCGGGGCAAGTTCGGGAATCGGGAGAGATTCTGCCACGGAGTTTGCCAGAATCGGATGCAAAGTTTTTGTATCGGCACGCCGTTCAACTGAACTGGAGAGATTAAACAAAGAACTGCAGAAAGAAAAATTAAGTGTGGAAATTTTCCCGTGTAACGTAGCATCTTCCGCAAACGTTGACCAGACTGTAAAAAAAATTACTTCAAAAAATAAAATTGATTGTTTAGTTAATAGTGCGGGAATTACTTCATTTAAACCGGCAGAGGAGAATTCTATAAATGAGATAGATGATATAATAAATACAAATTTACTCGGTTCAATATATGCTATAAAAAATGTGCTCCCGCACCTGGTTGAAAACGGCGGGGGAACTATTATCAATGTAAATTCTATTATTACTCAAAAATTTTTTACGAACAGCAGTGTGTATGCAGCATCTAAAATGGGCCTTTTGGGCTACTCTAAAGTTTTAAGAGAAGAAGTAAGGAAATACAATATAAGAGTAATAGATATAATCCCAGGCACAACCGAAACTCCAATGTGGTCAGCTGAGGTAAGAAAAGAAAATTCGGAAAGGATGATGAACAGCCAAGATATTGCGAGAGTTATTGTCTGGGCTTATCTGCAGAAAAATAATATTGTCAGCGAAGAGATTGTATTACGTCCAATTCAAGGAGATTTATAATTATGAATGAAAGAGAATTGTCTATTGTTACCGGTGCCAGCAGGGGAATCGGAAAAGGTATTGCATTAAGATTAGCTGAAGAAGATCATGATGTAATGATTTTCGGAAGGGATACGGATGCATTGAAAGATGTTCAAAAAGAAATTAAGAATAAAGGTGTTGAATGCGATTACTTCTCAGGTGATGTAGCAGATTTTAATTTTGTTAATGATTCAGTTAATAAAATTTTAAGTGATAAACAGAAAATCGATCACCTGGTAAATAATGCGGGGATTGGAATAATGAAAAAAGTTATCGATGCCGATCTTGATGATTTTAAAAAACAGGTAGATGCTAATCTTTTCGGGGTATTTAACTTTTCAAAGGCAGTTTTAAATAGTATGATTGTAAAACAAAAAGGATCCATTATTAATATTGCCTCGCTGGCAGGAAAAAATTCTTTTGTGGGAGGCTCTATGTATTCTGCCACAAAGCACGCAGTTCTTGGTTTTGCCAGGTCACTAATGTTAGAAGTCCGGCAATACAATATTAAAGTAGCTACTATTTGTCCGGGTTCGGTTGATACCCGTTTCGGGTCGGGGGGCCATGATCCCAGAAGCAAGGGTGAAATTTTACAGCCCGAAGATGTTGCCGAAGCGGTAGTCTCAGTTATTAAATTACCGGTAAGAGCATTAATAAGTGAGATTGATTTAAGACCGACTAACCCGAAGAAACAATAAATACCAGGAGTTAAATTAAAATAAATGTCAGGAGTGAGATTTCTTAAAATCTAAATTAGTCTCTAATCTGTAGGGGACTTTTGTATAGATTTTTTTGCGTTTCAAATTTGCAAAAAAATGAATAATTAATCCGCCGAACACCGAAAAGCTGTAAACAGATAATATGTATTCTTCTGCGGCAAGACCGTTTTCAAAAAATTCAATAATAATTAATATTGATAGCATTGTCGAATTTAACCAGGCAAAGAGTATATAAACAGAACGTTTTATTCCAAACTTTAATCTGGATGCAAAATGTATTAAAACAACAGAAATTACCAAAAAAAGTATCTCTTCAAAAAATAACATACTTACCATCTTTTTTTATCGAAATTTCAAGATACTGATGGGAGGGGCAAAAGCATATAATTTCAATAGTAATTATAAATAAAAATGAAAATTTTTCAAAATTAATTTTAAGAATATAATGTTTAATTTTAAGCCTATATTTCATATGTTGCGTGTCACACTATCTGTCCTCCACATAATTATTTTCCATAGTTGCATAATTATTTTTATTAAATGCCGGTTTTAATAACCGGCAAATGATTAGGACGTTAATGAAAAAAATCCTTGCATTATTCTTATTCCTGATAGTTTTAAGTCTGCTGCAGTCCTGTGTTGATAAAATAGTTGTTGCTGATATCGGCAAACCAACGGGAAAAATATTTTTAGATTCCGATCCCCCGGGAGCGGAAATTTACTTACTAGGCACAAAAACAGATAAGGTTACACCTGATAGTATCGATCAGCTGAATAAAGGGGAATATGATATTACTTTAAAAAAAGCAGACTACAGGGATACTTCATTTAAAATTACAGTATACGATAGTCTTACAACTTCTAAGAAAATTGTTTTACAAAGCATATTTGAAACAGGGGATATTTTTCTGCAATCTGAACCGGTTGGAGCAGAAATTTTTCTTGACAGTGTAAAAACCAATAGCCTTACACCTGATACTCTCAAAAATGTAATAGCCGGAGAACATAAAATAACCCTTAAAAAAGAGAATTATAAAGACACTACAATCATTGTTTCTGTTCAGGTAAATGAAACTATCTCGAAGACAGTTGTACTGAATAGCTTGGTTAAAACTGGGAATATTTATCTTAGTACTAACCCGGCCGGTGCTCAGATATTTTTAGATAGTGTAAGCACCAGTAAAGTTACCCCCGATACTCTTAAAAATATAGTAACAGGATATCATATAATAACTTTGAAAAAAATCGGTTATATTGATACTTCAATAATAGTTTCCGTCAAAGAAAATACTACAGCTTCGAGAACAATTGATTTAAGATTGGCTGTAACCAAGGGAAATGTACATATTGAGTCAAGCCCCGCAGGAGCACAAATTTTTCTGGATGATCTCAACACTAATAAACTTACACCCGATACTTTAAAAAATATTGCAGCCGGACTCCATAAGATAACCCTCAAAGAAAATAATTATAAAGATACAACTATCGAAGTAACCGTTGTAAACAATGTTACAATTTCAAAGTCGGTTACTTTAACTCCAAAAGTGAAAAAAGGAAATATCTATATCTCATCAAATCCTGGCGGCGCGCAGGTATTTTTAGATAGCGTAAGTACAGGAAAAATAACACCGGATACATTGAAAAATATACTGGCAGGCACTCATAAAATAACGCTTAAGAAAAATAATTATATTGATACTACTTTAATTGTTACAGTACAGGAAAACCAGACTGTATCAAAATCTGTTGCACTTACACCAATAATAATACGCGGGAATATTTATATTGAATCTGAACCGGACAGTGCGCAAATACTTATTGACGGAAAAAATACAAGCAAGGTAACACCGGATACTTTATTAAACTATCCGGTTGGAACCCACAGTATTACACTGCAGAAGAAAGATTACCGGGATACAACTTTTCAGATAAATATTATCGGTTATCTTACTATTTCTAAAAAAGTAACTTTAACAAGTATTAATGGGAATATATTTATTCAGTCGAATCCTCCGGGTGCCGGTATTTATTTAAGTGATAAAACTACGGGAAAGACCACTCCCGATACATTAAAAAATCTGGCTGCAGGCACTTATAGAATAACTCTGAAATTAACTGAGTATAATGATACTTCTTTTTATACAATCGTTAAGCAAAATACTACAACCAGTGAAAATATAATATTAACAAAGACAGTTGAATATGGAGATTTGTATATTCAATCCGATCCTTCCGGGGCAGCGATTTATATAGATAATAATAATACGGGTCAATCCACTCCGGACACAATAAAAAGTTTGATTGTTGGAAGTCATAAAGTTACTTTAAAATTGAACGGATATTTTGATGCAAGTGCAAATGTTAATATTGAAAAAGGTTCGGTTGCAAATAAGAGCATTACTCTCACTGAAGTGCTGCCCGTTCAAACAGATACATTATATTATTCATATATCTTTATCAGCGGTCAAACGAAATTTACTTTTTCCTTTAACCAGGATATTACACTTGATAAAGTGGATATTATTGAACCGGGTTCCACCAGCAAGAATTCATTTGATTTCAGCGGTGAAGCCATTAGTAAGGATGCAGCCAAAAATATTTATTATCCAAAATATTTAATAGGGGAATGGCAGCTTATTTTTTATGGTAAGAAAGTAAGTACAGGGAAATCATTTACCTTAAACAAAACCTTAACTGTACCGTAATCCGAATTTAAAAAATGAAATAATGGAATGCATTAAATCATTCCATTATTCCCGAATGTATTCTTAGAGTAAGTTAGTTTAATTATTGCATATTCCTATGCATAGGGCCGGAATTGTTTTCATCAGGTCCTCTATGATTCCACATACCGCCCATTCTATCTCCTCTTAGTCCATTAAAGGAGCCCATATCGTCTTTCCATATCTTTCTCTGATCGGGAGTTAAAATTTCATAGATGTCCATCATGTTATTTGCTCTCGCAATTGCAATATCATTTTTAGCCTGGTTAATATCTTTTACGGCAGCAATAACATCATTACGATCAAGGTTGCCTTTTACTCTCAGTTCTTTTATCACAAGCATTTTCTTTGCAAGGTTGGCTTTCAAATCAATCATTTGTTTTTGATGGTTTAAACGGGCATCTTCAATTTTAGTTTTTTGCTCATCGGTTAAATTCAATTTCTGCATCATTTGCTGTTTAAAAAATTCTTTTTTAGGATGGGTTCTATTCTGTGAATACGCCGAACCTGAATAAAGCCCTATAACAGCAAGTATAAGAACCAGTGAAAATATTTTCGTTTTCATTTTTGTTTTTCCTTTCTATTGATTTTATTTGAACCTTAGACATACTAAATTCATAGAGGGTTTAAATATTTTTTTTACCCCCTTATTTTTGGAGATGATTTTTAACTGTGTAGATGATAATTAACATTAAACCAAGGTGATCTTTTATTTGTCTAATAATTCGAATAACATTATAAATGGCTGATCAAAACATTGATTTTGAACTTGTGAGGAAATTTATTGATGGAGATGAAAGCTCATTTAATAAAATTGTGAACAAGTATAAAGATAAGATTTACTGGCATGCCAGGAGAATGACAGGTAACCACCTGGATGCAGATGAAATAGTTCAGGAAGTTTTATTTGTTATTTATAAAAATTTAAAAGGTTTTAAATTTAAGTCATCCTTGTATACATGGATATATAAAATAACTTCAACAAGGAGTCTGAATTTTTTAAAAAGAAGAAAGCTTAAAGAAATAATATCATTGGAAGATCAGGCTGAAAAGTTACAGGAATCTACCGATGATATCTTAGAGAATCTAGAGGTAAAAGAAAGGCTGGAAGCAGTTAATAAAGTTTTGAAGAAGCTGCCGGCAAAACAAAGAGAAATATTTATACTAAGAAATTATGAGAATTTATCTTATAAAGAAATTTCAGAAATTACGGGAAAAAGCATTGGCGCACTGAAATCAAATTATTTTCATTCTATACAAAAAATAATAGAAATGACGAGAGAAAAATGAAAACCGATAAAAGAATTTCTTTATATTTAGAAGGTGAATTAAATCCCGAAGCAAAAAAATCTTTTGAAGAAGAATTAGAAAATTCACCGGAATTGCAGAATGATCTCAATCTTTACCGTAAATTCATTTCTGCAGTTGAGGACACAAAAAATATACCTGTTTATCCCGGTTATTTCAACAATATAGTACCGGAATTTCATAGGAAATTGGAGAGTAAAAAAGGAAAGAGGATTTATCCTAAAATTGCTTATGCTTTCCCTGTATTGGTTATTTTGTTTTTAGTCGTTTTTGTTATGTTCAATACTCAAAATGATAAGATAATTCCGGATAAGCAGAATTTAACTGAAAATAATTCTGGTTCGAACGGTTTTTTTGATATTTCAAATTTTTCCGTTGACGAGTTAATTCCTTCGGATATAAGTGTAAAAGATAAAGAAAAGTATAATTCCGAATTGAATAATATGATTGAAAAGGAATTGGATCTGTCTTCAGATAGCACAAAATTTCTTATAGCAGATAAGCTGTTAGATTACAGCAGCATAATTGATAATATCAGCCAGCAGGATGCTGATATGTTATATAAAGATCTTTTAAACAAAAAATTTTAGGTCCAGTAATGAAGAAAATAATTTTTCTAATTATTTCAGCAACATTATTACAGGGAATTGCTTTCCCGCAAGGCAGAGAACACCATAAGGAAATAAGAGAAAAAATTGAACAGCTTGAAAAAATTAAAATAATTGAAGCTCTGAAAATGGATGAACAGACAACTTTGAAATTTTTTGCAAGACGTACTGAATTTAGAGATAAACTAAAAGATTTAATGGGTAAAGAAAATGACCTGCTGGATAAAATGGATAATTTTATAAAGTCTTCGAAGGATAAAAATAATTCTAAATATCAGGGATTAATCGATCAGTATTCCGATCTGGAACAAAAAATGTTTGACGCAAAACAATCATTCATCACATCTTTACCGGATATATTATCACAAGAACAAATAGCTAAATTTCTCGTATTTCAGCGACAATTCCGCGAAGAAGTCAGGGAAATTCTTTTCAAACGGGGAGGCCGCCCTGATGAATCTCCCGGTCATTGATTAAGCTCAAATAGTGAACTCTAACATATCTTTAGGGAACTATTCGGATTATATTGCGTAAAAAATTAAAAAAGTATTGATTTTATAAATTATCAGCCATATTTTTCATCACTCAAATTGCGGAAGTGGTGAAATTGGTATACACGCTATCTTGAGGGGGTAGTGCCTTAATTGGCGTACGGGTTCAAGTCCCGTCTTCCGCACTAACATTATGTTTAACTTAAATAAAGGACGTAGCTATGGGTAAAGTACCAAAAGTATTCTTAATAATTTCATTTTTATTATTTATTGCTGGAGTTTCTTTTGCTCAGGATATGAAACCGGATGCAGCTAAATTATATAACGATGGAAATAGTTTACTTAAGCAGGGAAATTATTCCGAAGCTATTAAAAAGTATGATGACGCATTAGCTCTTGATAAAGATTATCGTATTTTTTACCAAAAAGGAATAGCTCTTAAAAAATCAGGAAAATTGGAAGATGCCAAAGATGCATTTGAACAGTCAATACAGCAGAAAACTGATTTTGAAGCAGGTTATAATGCACTGGGTGGAGTTTATTTCTCTTTAGGAAAATATGAAGACGCAGTTAAAAATTTTGAAAAGGTTGTTGCAACAACCCAAAATAATACTATTAAGCAGATGGTCCAGAAAAACCTCTCTTTCGCATATGCAAAAATGGGAAATGATGCAATGGCAGATGGAAAACCTCAACAAGCTGTAGAGTATCTGCAGAAAGCTGTTGGTAATAGTAACTATGATGCAGCCTATCTGTCTCTTGCAAAAGTTTATGCTGATTTAGGCGAATATGATAAAGTAATCGAAGCTGCTCAGAATGCTTTGAAATATAGAACCAGTATTAGTAAAGGAGGGCCTTATTATTATCTCGGATTAGCTTATAAAAATAAAAAGGAATTGGATAAGGCAAAGGAAATGTTCAATCAGGCTAAAACAGATGCTACTTACAAAAAATTATCCGAATATGAATTAACTTCTTTAAATCAGTAATATTTTCCAGATTTTTATTCAGCCCTCTGAATATTTAATATATTCAGAGGGTTTTTTATTTTATTGCGATAGTGATAACTATCCGAGATTTAATTCATTTCGGGGATTGTTTTTTTATCAAAAATGAATTGAAACTTAGCAGGTCAGGCAATTTAATCTCAGCAGTCTGGAATTTTGCAATTCTAAATTCAAGTCTCCTTTTATTTTCTTAATATTCTGCTTTAAGAAATTCCTATATTTCTTTAAATGACTTGACATTATAAAAAATTAAAAGGTATATTTACGGGACTATTTTCTTTAATATAAGATTTTTATTTTCCAGATAAAAAGAATGGAAGAGGAGAGAAATAGCATTAAAATTCTGCCGTTATTAATATTAATGATTATTCCTGTCTCTTTTGATAAATCTGCAGCTTTATATTATCTGCTTACATTTTTCCTTTCTTTAACAATTTCAATCTCTTCATTTTACTTGAAATTTTTAAACTTAAAAGGAGCAGCAGCCATTTTTTTGCTGGCAATTATAATTTTCGGATTAGGCGGGTTAAACTGGACAATACCAATTTTGGTATTTTTTATTTTTTCCAGTTTATTATCTGAAATAAAAAGAAAGAGTATAAGAATATCCGGGAAACAATTGGAAAAACATTCACCAAGAAATCATCTGCAGGTTTTTGCCAACGGAGGTTTCGGAGGGATTTTAGTAATAATTAATTATTTCTTTCCTTCACAACTTTTTTACATTTGTTTCGTCTCATCTATAGCTGCAGTCTGTGCAGATACCTGGTCAACCGAAATCGGAACCATCGCAAAAACAAAGACAGTGGATATTTTATCATTTAAAATTGTAGAGCAGGGAATTTCAGGCGGGATTTCTATAGCCGGCACTATGGCAGGTGCAATCGGTGCAGCGGCTGTTGCGTTGTCTGCAGTCTTCTGGCTTAATGTGAAAAATTTCTATTATATAATCTTTATTATATTTGCAGGAACTATCGGAAACTTTTCTGATAGTATTCTTGGTTCCGCTGTACAGGCCAAATATAAATGCAGTGTATGTTCTGAAATTATTGAAAAACCTTTTCATTGCGGGCGATCTGCTGTTTTAATAAAAGGATTTAGCTGGATAAATAACGATGTCGTAAATTTTGCAACGGCAGTAATAGGTGGCTTGTTTGGTTTTTTATTTATAGAAATATTTTAATTTGAAATGAAAAAATTATTTTTATTACTTCCAGTTTTTCTATTATCAGTGCAAATATCTTTTGCAGATTCTGTTCCGGAGAATTACAAACAGGCTATGGATGCCTATCATTCAGGTGATTTTGCAGAAGCCTATTATTTGTTTTCGGACTTTTTGAAAGGCTACAGTTTAATTGATGAAAAATATGCTGCTGCAAAATATTATTCGGCAGATGCTTTACTGAATTTAGGCGAGGAAGAAGGAGCAGCAGCCGGCTTTGAATTCCTGGTCAATAATTATGATTTTACAAACTTCAGGCATGAAGCCCTTTATAAATTAGGTCTGATTTATTTCACACAGGAGAAATATGCAAAGAGCAGGGCCAGACTACAGCAGCTGCTGGCAGATTATCCCGAAAGTGGTCATACTGGTTCTGCTTTGTACTGGATAGGGGAATCTTTTACAAAAGAGGGAAAAGAGGACGAAGCAATTAAATTTTTAACCGAAGCTGTCACAAATAAAAGGAATAATAAATTTGTTGATTATTCCATTTATACTTTAGCTTCTGCTTATGAAAAAATCGGTGATTATAAAAATGCAGTAAAGTATTATGATCAACTATTATCTTATCACAGTAATAGTCCGCTTGTTCCGGCTGCACATATTAGAATAGGGATTTCATATTTTAAATTGAAAGAATATCAGTCAACTATTCTTGAGCTTAAGAATCCTGAACTGGAAACCATTCCTCCCGATTTGTACAGCCAGAGTATCTATCTGCTTGCAAATTCTTATTACCGTGTTAGTGATTATAAAAATGCCGAAAAAGCATATAGAGAAATTATTGAGAAATTTCCTTCTTCTAGCTATGCCAGAGAAGCCAAATATGGATTAGGCTGGTCATATTTTCAGCAGAAAGATTATAGCGACGCATATAATGTTTTTAATTCTTTATCCGGTGGTAATGACAGCATAGCAGTTAAGTCATTTTACTGGAAAGCAGAAGCCAAAAGATATTCAGGGCAGAACAGTGAAGCTTTTAAATTGTATAAAAGCTTCCTGGATAAATACCCGGATAATGAGCTGGCAAGTAATGCAAAATACCAGATGGGTGTTATTTATTTTGATGATAATAAATTAGAAAATGCTCAGAAATATCTTAATTCGTCGACTTTATCTTCTGATAATTCTGTGAAAGTTAAAGCACTTACTTTAAGAGGGGAAATCGGTCTGAACAAAAAAGAATACATGGCAGCAAAGAATGACTTTCAAACTGCACTTGATGTTCCCGGTATTCCGCCCGAACTTCAAAACAGGGTAGAGCTTGGTTTAGGCGTGTCATATTATTATTTAGGACAATACAAGGATGCATTGGCATATTTATCTGATCTTAATTCAAAAGATCCCGCTTTCGATAAAGACAAAGTTAACTTCTACATAGCTGAATCAAATTACAGCCTTGGTAATTATTCTGATGCATTGAAAAAATATAATGCAGTTGATCTTTCAAACCCTGAAGTAGGTAATATGGCTTTATACGGCAAAGCTTATACATATCTGAACCTGAAGGATTATTCAAGCTCTGCATCCTTATTCACCGATTTTATTAAACGTTATCCGAACGACAGTAAAAAACTGGATGCACAGCTAAGGCTTGCAGACAGTTATTACGGCAATAAAAATTTTGCTTCCGCAAGCAGAGTATATAAGGATATTTTTAATTTTGACAGATCTACTATGAACGATCCTTATACTTACTATCAATATGCACAGGCTTTATTTAAGGCGGGCAACAGCAGTGAAGCGATCACTGAATTCAGGAATATTCAGCAGAAGTTTCCTAATACTCAATATGCAGATCGTTCATTATTTGTTGTCGGTTGGATTAACTTTAAAGAAAGCAACTTTAAAGAAGCTGTGGCAAATTATAGAAGTGTTTTGAAAGCTTATCCCAGCTCATCTCTTGGTCCTATTGTCTATTATTCAATAGGAGATGCTTATTTCAACATGGCAAAATACGATTCTGCTATAGTCAGCTATCAAAATGTTTTAACAAGATATCCCTCGTCAAGTTATGTGTTTGATGCAATAAACGGAATCCAGTATTCATATGTTGCCATGAACCAGCCTGAAAAAGCCATTGAATTAATTGACAATTTTGTAAAAAAGAATCCTGGTGCTAACTATGCTGACCAGATTTTCTTTAAGAAAGGCGATATATATTACAGCGAAAAAAAATATAACGAAGCAGAGACAAGCTATAAGGAGTTTATAGCACAATTTCCAAATAGCAAATTAATCCCTGAAGCTTATTATTGGGTCGGGAAAAGTGCTGAGAATTTGAACCGGGATGAAGAAGCAATTTATAATTTTAAAAAAGTTTTGAATGATTATCCTAAAAGTGAATCGGCTGCAGGTGCAGTAATTGAAATAGGCAATACTTTCAATGATCTTAAGCAATACGATTCAACATTAGTAGTATTTAATCAAGCAATTGATCTTTTATCAAAATCACCGAGGCTGCCCGAAATATTGTTCATGAAAGGTGTTACATTAACCAATAATAAAAACTTTGATGATGCATATGCAGTTTTTGCCCAGCTAATCTCTGATTATCCTGCATCAATATTTGCCGATAAATCAAAATTCGAGTTAGGACTGATAGAACTTGCTGCCGATCGTTTTGATAATGCAGATTCATATTTTCAGAATCTGGCGGAAACCAGGAGCGATGAGCTCGGAGCTAAAGCTCAATACTATTATGGACTGTCGCTTTTTGAACAGGATAAAATTACCGATGCAATTACAGCTTTTGTGAGAGTCAGAACTATTTTTTCAAGCTATGATGAATGGCTGACAAAATCTTATTTAAAGCTTGGAGAATGTTATACAAAAATAAAAGATTATAAAAATGCGAAAGATATTTACAGGGCTGTTCTTTCTAAACATAAAGGTGATGATTATGGTAAAGAAGCTCAGAAAAGACTGAGGGAAATTGAATGATTAAAAAAATATTTTTTCTGGTTTTGTTAGTTTCTTTAATATCCCTGGCGCAGGATAAAGGTAATCCGAATGTTGAGCTTCCTGATTTTGTAATTACAGGCAGGGATATTGTGTCTATACAGAAAGCAAAAAAAATAAAGCCTGAAGTTGTTCCGACAGTTTCTAAGGATTTCTTTAAACCAAATTATCCTCCCGATGCTCTTGGTATACAGGATATAACCAATCCTGTATCAAATAAATTTGATTTAACTGATTCTTTAAACATATACAATGGATATTTTGAGCTTGGTCTGGGAGCTTACACTTTACCGGAAGCAAAAGCTGTTTATTCGATTCCTTTTTCCAATGGTATATTTAACAGCTATTTTAATGGGAATAACAGGTTAAACTATATAAGCAATGCAAGTAAATCAGAATGGGATGGAGGGATCAATTTTTCGTATTTTGTAGATAATGATGCACCTTTCTTTGGAGGTACAAAATTAAAACTGCATGGTAACTATGGCGTATCTGCTTTTAAATTTTACGGTTCAAATACACCGCAGCTTATCAGAGATTTGAACACCGGAGATTTCTCTTTCGATATTAATAATCTGATCAACAAAAATTTTATCGCTGATGCCAAGATTTCAAACAGATATACATCTCTTTCTAAAGAAACATTTAATGAAAACATGTTGAATTTTTCAGCATATACTGAAGCAAATTTCTCCTCGTTCAGCCTGGGTGCTGATTTAATTTTTAAAAATCAGTTTTTAACAATTTCTCCTAAACCTCCTGAAAGTGTTTACTTCGACAAATTTTTTAATATTCGTCCCCTGGTTGGTTTGAATATTTCCAGCTTAATGAAAGTTAAATTCGGATTTAATTATGCAAAGTCGAATAATTCGAGTTTCTTCATGCCGTACGGCGCAATCGCAATGAAATTTAATAAGAACTTGTCATTATTCGGTGAAATAAATCCGCACGCAGAATTTATAAGCAATGGGGATTTCCTGAGAGAAAACCGGTTTAATATTCCCGACAGCACTTCAAATGTATTCCTGAAAAAGAAGTTTGCATTGCACGGAATGCTGAAATATGAGTATGATAAATATTTTGAAATAGACGGAGGAGTAGACTACTATAATGCCGGTAACCTGCCGTATTTTACGGATAAAAATGATCCCGGGAAATTTGCGGTATCACTGACAGGTGCAAATAGTTATACTGCATTTATTAATTTTCTTTTTCACAGAGGACCTTACGGAATATTTTATGCTGATGCAAAATTGAACAGCACCAAGAACAGCGATGGTAATATTGTTCCATATTATCCGCAGTCTGAAGTTTCATTGGTTTACGGTTATTATTTCTTTGATAATAAATTAAGTACGCAGGTAAGTGTTAATTATTATTCAAAACAATATACCGATATTGAAAATACCAAATCGATAAATCCGTATTTTGATGCGGGGTTGAAATTCAAATATCTGCTTTTCTCCCGGTTTCATTTAACTCTTGAAGTAATGAATTTATTTAATTATAATAATTATTTGTGGAATAACTACAAGGAACCGCCGCTGAATGTCATCGGAGGTTTCAGCTATCAGTGGTAATTATATTGTAACAAGGCATTGATTAAAAAAATGACAAATTCGGAAATTATTAAAAAAATATGCAAGCATGCGGGTATAAATGAGACTGATGATCAGTTATTCTTTGATTCATTTGTTAAACGACTTCTCCTGGAATTGAAACCCGGCGATGTTTTAAAATTGGGAAACATAGGTTTTCTTCATCTTAAAAATATAAGAAGTTCTGAAAACGGTGTTCAGTTAAAAGGGATTGTTTTTTCGGAAAGCAGGAGAGCATCGAGAGGAGATAATGTCTTTTTAACATCGAATGATGCCGATATTTTTCATCAGAGTGATTTCTCTTTTTCTCCCAGCCTGAGGAAAATGGAAATCCCTTTGGGTGATGAAATTGATTCGGGTATTTTTATTCCTCCTTCAGGTAATGAGCTATTGAGTTTTATTGATTCGAAAGTTGAGAATCTTTTTAGTAAGTCCGAAGTTATTAAAGATACTGCAAATGATGAAGCATTTGTTATTCCCGCTGAAATTCCTGGAATGAAAATAATCGAGAAACTGGAAGATATTTCAAGCTTTAAATCTGTCCTGGAGTCAGAAGAGAAGAAAGTCGATCCGGATAAATTTCAAAAGATTGATTCCATTACTTCCGGTCTTAAAGAAGTAAGTAAAGATAAAATATCAGATAAAATGTTATTCAAAAATAAGCCGATAATTGTGGTAAAAGAGGGGAAGGAAGAACTTAAAAAAGTTGACGAAAGTGGTTATGATAAAGTAAGATATAACAGGATCAATTCTTTAACCAGTTCTGGAAATCAAAAGAGTGAAGAGAAAAAAGAAGAAAAAATAACCAAACCGGAAATACAATCAAAAAAAGACTTAATAATTGAGCAGGGAACAGAAAAAGAAAATGTTCCGGTTAAAGAAGATATAAAACCCGAAATTCCTAAAACTGATATCAAAGGATTCTCAGTTAAAAAAGAGCCGGTAACGAAAGAGAAAATTGTACCTCTGAAAATATCTTCTTATCAAAAGGAAATCAAAAGGAAATCAAAAGCAACAATATTTATTCCTATAGCTGTTATAATAATTCTTGTTCTGGCAATTTATTTTCTTCGTTCCTACAATATTAAGATTTCGGGAAGTTCAGAAAATATAAAGTTACTTCCGGCATCTAATCCGGTTGAAATTGCAAGGAGTTATGATATCCCGGTTGATTATCCTTATGAGCCCAAAAATCAAGAGAGCCTCCTGTTTGATGGAATTGATTCTTCGGTTTATAAGGGAATTAAGACTACAGAAGCAGCATCCGTTGAGAAACCTGTGAATGAAGATGATATCCCTACAGTTCAACAGGGAGCTTATAAAGATTTAGGCGATTATATTTTTAAAGATGGAAATATTTATTTTATCCAGGTTTCTTCCTGGAAATATAAATCGAGCGCAATAGAGCATATGCAACGTTTGATAAAAGAAGGTTATAATGCTTCAGTTGAAAGAGTAATATCCCGCAGTGGTGATACTTATTACAGGGTCAGGCTGGGTGATTTTAAATCTCTTGCCGAAGCAAAAAAATATATCCGAAATAATTAATGTTAAACAAAATATTATCATTTACTATTTTACTGTAATTATTAAATAAAAGATATTTTAAAATTAAACTTGAAGGAATACCGATGGATTTATTTTCTATATTCTTGAAGGGCGGCTTTATAATGTGGCTTATTTTAGCCTGTTCAATTATAGGCTTAATGGTAATTATTGACAGGTTTATTGTTCTGAGAAAAGCCAAAATAAACATCCCTGCTTTCATGGTGCGTATTAGAGGTTTCATCAAGAAAAGGGACATATCAGGAGCAATAAGCCATTGCATGCAGGAAAATTCTCCGGTGTCTAACATAATTAGAAAAGGATTGAAAAAATATAAACTTGGACATGAAAGAGTGCAGGAAGCAATTGAAAATGCAGGCAGGCAGGAAGTAAGCAAGCTTGAAAAAGGTCTGCCTATTTTGGCTACTGTTGCCGGCATTGCTCCTTTGCTTGGATTCCTTGGAACAGTGACAGGTATGATTACAGCATTTATGACTATCCAGGATCTCCAGGGTTCGGCTAATCCGAGTGATCTGGCCGGAGGTATCTGGGAAGCTTTAATTACCACTGCTTTCGGATTAATTGTCGGTATTCCTGCTTTAGCATTCTATAATTATTTTTTGAATGCTGTGAAAAAATTAGTCGGTGATATGGAAACCGTTGCAAATGATGTTGTTGATATTATCCAGGATACTTCGGCTGATACCTCAGAGTTTGAAGAGGAAATTGAAATTGATATTTAATTAAAAATTAAAAATTAAAAAATTAAAAAATTAAAAAATTAAAAAATTATGAAATTTCAAGTTTCAAATGAACCATTAAGCGTTTTTTCATATTCGTCATTAACGGATATAGTAATGCTTCTTTTAATTTTTTTCCTTTTAACTTCACAGTTTGTTATACAAACCGGGGTAAAGGTAAAATTACCTTCATCTAAAATAAATGAACAATCTGCACCATCCAGATTAATCGTAACGTTAACTTCCGGCGGTGCAATTTATGCCGGCAATGAAGAAATAGGAATTGATGAACTGCCGGCAAAATTAAGTGAGATAAAAGGAACTTCAAAAGAAGACAATCTTATTATAAGAGCGGATAAAACTGTTGCTGTTGATCTGGTAATAAAAGTAATTGATGCGGCCAAGGCTTCCAATATCGATAAGTTTACCATTGAAACTCAAAAGGAAAAATTATAAAGATATAAAATGACTTATAATTCTATAAAACATATGTCTTTTTCTCTTTCCTTGCTGATTCATCTCATTCTGCTGGGACTTTTTTTGCTGATTAAAATCAGCCTTGATTATCAGCCTAAGGAATATGTTGAATTAACATTCGGAACATCAGGAGAAGTTGGCTCTTCCGGGGCAATCGGAACTCAAATAAAAAAGATAGAAAAAGTCTCAAAACCGCAGCCAAAGAGTCAAACCGAAAGTAAAAACCTGGAGGTTAAGGAAGTTAATCTTCCTAAAGCAAAAAATACTTCGGAAGATAATGAAGTAAAGCCGGCTGATAAAGAAAAAGAAGTTGCAGAAAAAAATAAATCAAAGACGGAAGAAGATCAGAATTCAGAAATTACTGCTCAGGGTCAGGGGAATAAAGCTGAAGGCACCGGAAGCTTCGGTTATGATATTGATTGGGGAGGAAAAGGGAAAAGACAAATTTACAGCTATATTATCCCGGAATATCCTGAAGGTGTTCAGAAAGAGATAGATATAAGATTAAAGTTTTCTATTCTACCGGATGGTACTGTCGGTAATATTCTTCCGCTGACAAAAGCCGATACAAAACTTGAAAATGCAGCCATAAATTCATTAAGACAATGGAGATTTGAACCCCTGGCACCGGGGCAAAAGCAGCTGGAACAGACGGCTGTTATTGTATTCCCTTATCGTCTGCAGTAATTTTTTCTTCCTCTGGCAGTTTTTCTTTATAATAAACCCGGTAGAAAAAAAATTCTCCTGCAGATAATATTATAAGAGAAAATGCATCTCTATCCAGGTAATATCCAAAACCTTTCGGTTCCATTATTAGTTTGGCAATTATGCTTGCAATGGACCATCCGACAGCAAACAATATTCCAATCAGTGCAACATTTAAAAATGCCGTTGAAAGATTTTCTTCCTGCCATTTTTTAGTAAAAATAATCAAGGCAAAAATTAAATGGACAAAGAAAACTACAGCTATTATCATCGGTTTTAAGGCGTTGATCTTTTATTGATAAAAGATTTGCCAAGCAGACCTCCAAGCATACCGAATATCAAATACATTATTCCATTACCCACCAAAACTGCAATTGTATAAAGTAGTGAGAATCCGTGAGCTTGAATATCGCTTGACATTTTATTAAATGTTTTCATCATATCATCAACAACAGGACCGAGAACACTTTTTAAAACAGAAGATGATTCCGGCAATGTTTGTACAAAATCATTAGTATGGGTGAAAAAAGTAATCAGCACATCGAAAAAAGTAGCAAATACTGCGGCAAATAATCCTGTAAGAATGCCGAAAGTAATTGCTGTTCCCGAATCAATATCGGAATTGCTCCCGGTAACTTTTTGATTAAGGAATAATGATAATACTGCAGCAGCAGGGACTAATAAACAAAACCCGAAGCTTTTTATTCCAGGAACCGTTGTTAAAACTGCAGCCCCAAATCCGCAAATTAAAGAAGGAAAATATTTTTTTGAAGACATCCTAATGTTTCTCGTTAAAAAATTCTGTTTCAAGAATTATTAAAATATAAAGAAATGCAACCGATCCAAAAAAGAATCCCGTTACAAAAGCAAAATATTTTGAATAACCAAATATGCCCGAAGAATAAAGAGCTACATCTGCAATAACCGCAGATAAGCCTGCTAGAAATAGTTTTTTGCTAATTCGAATTTGTTTTAAGAAAATTGAAACAAATGAAAATATCAATGCTCCACTATAGATCCCCGTACAGCGGATACATACAAATAGTTTTTCACCCGAGAAAGTAAATGTTTTCAGTTCATCCTGGAAGCAGACTGAAGAATATATTTTCTTCAATACGGGCGAAAAAATAATCACTTCGGTTGATTGGGGGAAAATTGATTTAAGCGAAAAACCAATGCACCAGAACAATAGAAGAACAAAAAGAATTATCCTGAAAAAAGTAAGTGTTCGGTTAAAGTGTATTCGTATCTGAACATTATTTTCATCAATCTGTTTTGCACTTTTATTATAAATGCCTGAATAAGTCGCCATCAGTTACCGGTTCTGCTGTAAACAATTATTTTTTCAGGAGTAAGAACATATAATTTGCTGTTGAATATTAAGCTGCTGACTATTGACGTATTTTCTTCTATTTCTTCCAGGATTATTTCATTTAAAGAAAACTGCTCGTTCAAACTAACATAGAAAATTCGTTTGCTTGTATTCACCGTCATATTATTAAAAATTATATTAATTCCTATCAGATCATAACCGGAATTAAAGGTTGATATACCATTTCCGTAATGATCAAAAACAACAATTTTTTTCCCGTCCAGGACAAAAAGGAAATTGTTGTTTGAAATTGAAAATTTTTTAGGATTTGACAGGGCGTATATTCCTGCATCAAAACCGCCGAAATTCATAATGAAATTTCCAAAAAGATCGAATTTTATAATTCTTTTATTTTCCGTATCTAAAATAAAAAGATCGCCTAAATTGGAAGTTGCACAGCTGGCCGGATATCCGAATCTTTCATTTTTGTTATCACTTTCCCGTGTGTAAAGCTTGGAGATGAAATTCAAATCCTTATCAAATCTTTCTATCCTGTTGTTGTTTTTGTCGCTAACATAAACATTTAAAGGAGTTGCAAACACGTCGACCGGATTATCAAATTCTCCTTCATCCCATCCATAGCCTCCGCAGTCTTTTATAATATTACCTGATGTATCGAGTTTATATAATTCATCTTTATCGGAATCCGTTACATATAAAAATCCAGAAGAGCTCATATAAAATGAAGAAGCATTCTTAAAATTTCCGAAAGAATTTTGTAAATGGTAGTTTTGTGAGGATAGAGTGCAAAATGGAATAATTATTATGAAAGAGAGGTATTTGAGCATTTTTACAAATATTAACTTTATTTTGATTTATAATATAAAAACTATAATAATATTAGAAAAGGTGAATGAGGATATATGTCAAAGCTTTATACCGGATTGGATCCCTGAGACCATATGCCGGATTAGCGCAGCAGTCAACTTAAAAGATTGGTTGATTGAATGAATGGTTGATTGTGGTTTCAATTATATTTTCAACCAATCTCTGCTTTTTATGGTTAATATTTCATCTTAGAATCCTGACCGATTTTAATAAAAATTCTGAAAATATTGTACATTTTATTCATCCATGTGCATAAGTATTTTCATCAATATTTATGCGCCTATGCTTTTTTGATTTTGAAATTAAGCTATACATTCATAATTTTGTAACCGATTTTGCCCCGTGGTGTAATTGGCAACACGTCTGACTCTGGATCAGAAAAGTTCAGGTTCGATCCCTGACGGGGCAGCCAAAGTAATTTCTAATGAATAATTAACAATTTACAATTGAATTGTTAATTATTGATTTTTTCAGCCAGTGGCGGATTCGCCTCTGGATAAAATTGTTATTCCATTTACACCGGCGCGTTCGTCTAGTGGCTTAGGACATCGCCCTCTCAAGGCGGAGATCGCGGGTTCGAATCCCGCACGCGCTACTAACCGGTTTAATGGGGCTCATCACAAATCGTCATAAATAGTTTCTTCGAAAAATTATGTATTATGCATACATATTGAAGAGTTTAAACAATCAAAATTTGGAAGAATTTTTTCTGAATAAAAAATATCCGATAATTGCAGTAAGCAAAAGATTTGTAATAAATATGCTTGCAGCAGAAATATTAACGTTGATAAAAATGAAATGAGAAAAAAAACTTAAAAAGAAAAAAATAAAAATTATAATTATTGTGCTGGTTATATTGTTTTTAACTTTCTGTCTTCTTAGTATTTCCTGCAGCTCCTCATCACTCAGCATTTATATATAATGACCTTATTTTTAAAATGATTAGGCACAGAATAAAGGAAATTGTAATTAATAACAAACAGCTGATTGAATTTTTCCATATTCATATTTCCCAAAATTTTTTTTAAAATCTCAACAGAAAGGTTTTAGGAAAGATTTTGTACTATAAAACTTTCACCTTCCCGTCCAGCAATACAGTTTTTAACCCTTCTTTACAATTCTCAGGTATAGGTGCTTTCATTAGCTCGAATATTGTTTTTTCGGAATCATAATCAATTCTGTTTAATGAAATATTCCCGTTTTCATATACAGCATAACAAGCCTGGCCTCCGTCTCTTGCTAATCCAACACTGCCGGGATTTACAATTAATGAATAGTCAATTTTCTTTTTATACTGGATGTGTGTATGCCCGACTAGTACGTACTCTGCAATAACGTCATCCAGTTCATTTATTATTTCATCTTCATTAAGATACTTGGAAATATCTCCAAGCGGAGAAGCATGAGCAAGAAGTATCGTGTTGTTATCTCCGTCAGCTTTGCTTCCCGGTAAATGAGCTTTATCTACAACCGGCATGTTTCGTAAAAATTGCTTATCATCTTCATCCAGCAGAGTTTCATGCCATTTTCTTGTAGCAATTGAATATTCACGAAATGTTCCCATGCAGTTGCAGTCCGTATTATAACCCAAAGCATGGTCATGGTTTCCTCTTACATAATAATCTGCATTGTTTTTAATAAAAGTAAGACATTCTTTCGGATTCGGACCATAATCAATTACATCCCCGAGAAAAATTAATTTATCATAAGAACCTTCTTTGTCCAAAACTGCCTGAAGTGCCGGTAAATTTGCGTGTATATCTGAAATAATTAGTGCCTTCATAATATCTCATCCTGTTAAAATTTTTAATCTGTAACCGGATACATAACTTCTGATTACTATCTATAAAAATTAAATTATGGATTTAAGAAATTATTTACAATGTTTATTGAATAGTTGATAGAAATTGTGATTATGAAAAACAATAGTAACACAAAACATTGTTTCTTTTATTCTCAATTATTAATTTTGCCCTCTGCGATGGAGTTCGCATTTAACTGTCCTTATTGGCATACCGGACTGATAACTCCTATCTTTGTAAATATATTTAGCGATTAATTATCAGGAGAATTCCAGGTGCAAAATTATATTATTGTATTTATTGGTGCCGGGTTCGGCGGTGCGTTACGTTATTGGGGGTCGGATTTTATCTACAAGTTTTTACCTGCAACTTTTCCATATGGTACTTTGTTTGTTAATGTGCTGGGAAGTTTTTTAATTGGACTGTTTATGTATTATCTTGATGCAAATAAATTAATAAGCCAGGATTTACGTATATTTTTAACAACCGGTTTTTGCGGAGGCTTAACTACTTTTTCTACTTTTTCTTTTGAAACGATTAATTTTCTTAAAGAAAGAGAATATTTTCTTGCGGGAAGTAATGCTGTTTTAAATGTATTTTTAACGCTGATTGCTTTGTTTGTTGCTTATAAATTTTCCAGCCTGCTGGCTGGTAAAATAAACTTTTAACCTAACTAAGTTAGATAAACCGGAGCTTAAAATGGAAATTAAAGGAGAGGCAAAATTATTAAGAATTTTTGTCGGGGAAACTGACCTCATAGGGCATATTCCGGTTTATGAAAAAATTGTCCACGAAGCACGAAAATTTCATCTGGCCGGTGCAACTGTTTTTAAGGGGGTTATGGGATATGGCGGAACAAGCAGAATCCATACAGCAAAAATTTTAAGACTTTCCGAAGATATGCCGATGGTTGTTGAAATTGTAGATGAAATTGAAAAGGTCGAAAAATTTTTACCTTTGCTTCATGATATTTTTGAAGAAGCGCAAAGCGGCGGACTTATTACTGTGGAAAAGGCCGATATTATAAAATATGTCGTGGGAAATAAAAATATTTAGATTAATTAAATGATGGTTATTCCATAATTTTAGTTAATAACAAATCATTATTATACAATGGAAACATATATCTCAATTTTAAGAGGGATTAATGTAAGCGGTCATAGAAAAGTCCCGATGGCCGATTTAAAATTAATATATGAAGGATCCGGGTTTCAGGATGTGATTACTTATATTCAGAGCGGTAACGTTATTTTCAAAGCAGACAAAAAATATACAAGCCAATCGTTGGGAAAGATCCTTGAAAAAAAGATTGATGAAAAATTTAATCTGGATGTACCTGTAATTGTTCTGCAGGGAAAAGAAATCGAAAAAATCCTCTCAACCAATCCTTTTGTCAAAATGAATGATATTAATATTGAAAAACTTCATGTAACTTTTCTTGAGAAAGTTCCTTCCACAAATGAATTAAAGAAAATTAAAAAATATGATTATTCTCCTGACAGATTTATAATCAAAGACAGGGAGGTCTTTCTCTATTGCCCGGGTGGATATGGAAAGACAAAACTTTCTAATAACTTTTTTGAAAACAAACTTAAAGTCAGGGCTACTACAAGAAACTGGAAGACCATAAATAAGCTCGTAGAACTGGCTTCTGGAAAATAACATTTTATCAGAAATTTTTATTTACCAGGATTGAAATATCATGTCCTCTGATATATCCTATTGCAGAATCCGGGGAATTTACGTTTACAACAGCAATGCTGTCCGATATAATTTCTCTTTTAACCAATCCTGCCTGCAGACTGACGTAATCAATCATCTTTAGATTCGGTATTGTCAGGTCAGCCTCAATAACATAACAATTATAATAATTATTATTCACTTCTAAAGAAACCATATCTTTCACAATTCTGTCCCTGTAGAATGGCGTTTTTAATTCATTCCATTTCTCACCTTGAAATAAAGGATACTTCAGCACAATTCGTGGCGGGTAGAAATATTGGACGGAGTCTTCTGAATTCTTATTGATTACAAAATTAAAAGTTAAATCCTTACATATTATTTTAAATTCTTCTAAAGTTAAATATTTTTTGTTATTCGGTTTTGGAATTATCGGATATGAGCTGCCGGCATTCCTGTATGCAATTATTGAAAAAACGGAATCATTATTAACATACCAGTTCTCTGAAAATGATTCGGGTGAATCAGCATTATATGCCTCAATTTTTACAAGATTTTTATAACCCGGAAGCGAATCATTAATTGAAGTAATTTTTACAATTGTATTTGTCAGCTCAAGAGTTTGTGTAGTATCTATACCACCAATATCATTTAAATATTCATTAGTTAAATTAGAAGAATATTCCCACTGATAGTTTAAATTTGCCGGATACCTGCTTAAATTGCCATCCGGATCGACTCCCTGATTTTTCCCTTTACAGCCGAAAAAAATAATTGCACCTAGTAATAATATTGAAAATTTCATGAGTTCCCCGTAAAAAATTAAGTCTAATGCAAATATACATCTAGTTTCATTAAAATCAATTATTTTTATATTTGAGGTTGATAAATAAAATTAAAATATGAAGAGATACGAAAAACATATATTTATTTGTGAAAATAAAAGACCTCCCGAAGATCCTCGTGGATGCTGTGCCGATAAAGGAAGTGTCGAGCTGAGAGCTAAATTCAAGCAGCGGATAAAAGAGCTCGGGTTAAAAACAACCGTAAGGGCAAATGCATCAGGCTGCCTTGATGCCTGCGAATTCGGTGCTTCGGTTGTTGTGTATCCTGAACAAATATGGTACGGCGGGGTTACTTTAGATGATGTCGAAGAGATTATTCAGTCTCATATTATAAATAATAAACCGGTAGAAAGATTATTTATTTCACATCCAAAATTCAATAAAGATGAAATCAAAATATGATGCCCAGGCAGATGCCGCAGAAAAAAAACATGCAGAAGAGGTCTTCTCTTTATTAAGGAAAGAGTATCCGAAAGTCAAAAGTGCCTTGAATTTTTCTAACGCTTTCCAGCTTTTAATAGCAACAATCCTTGCAGCACAATGTACCGACGAAAGGGTTAATATCGTAACAAAAGATCTGTTCAAGAAATATAAAACTCCTGCAGAATTTCTTGCAGTTTCATATGAAGAACTGGAGAAGGATATTTTTTCGACAGGCTTTTACCGCCAGAAAGCCAAAAGCATAAAGAATTGCTGTAAAAGTCTGGTTGAAAATTATAAGGGGAAAGTACCCAAAGATTTTGATGAAATAAATAAATTACCGGGAGTAGGCAGAAAAACTGCTTCTGTTGTTGCAGGAAATGCATTCGGAATACCTGCAGTAGCTGTAGATACTCATGTAATCAGATTATCTAACCTATTAGGATTTATAGATACAAAGGATCCTGTCAAAATTGAATTCAAATTAAAAGCCTTGCTGCCTGAAGAAGATTGGGTAAATTCTTCACACTGGCTTGCTGCTCATGGAAGAAAAATTTGTAAAGCGAAAAAGCCGAAATGCCTTCAATGTGTTTTAGGAAATATTTGCCCGAGTTTTAATCCGGACAATGGGTAGTAAAAGTTATATCCATTATTTAAAAGAAGGATTTCTAAAATGGAAGATATATCAAGAGATAGAGACTATTGTCTTTCTATATTAAAAGAATATACGCAGAGCGATAGTCTGCTGAAACATGCATATGCTGTTGAAACATGTGTAAGTGCATATGCAAGAAAATTTAATGAAGATGTGGAGTACTGGGGAAATGTTGCACTTCTTCATGATTTTGATTATGAAAAATTTCCAACTGCCGAAGAACATCCATTTAAAGGAACAGAGATCTTAAAGGAGAAGGGATTCAGCCGGGATTTTACTGATTCAATTCTTTCACATGCAGATTATTCGGGTGTTGCCAGGGATTCTTTATTAAGAAAAACTTTGTTCGCCTGCGATGAGCTGGCGGGTTTTATTACCGCAGTGACTTATGTAAGACCCAGTAAAACTGTTGATGAGGTTGAAGTAAAATCTGTCAAAAAGAAATTGAAAGATAAAGCATTTGCCAGAAATGTCAGCCGTGAAGATATTCAGCATGGGGCAGATGATCTGGGAATCCCTCTTGATGAACATATTGATTTCTGTATAAAAGCCATGAGAGATAATAAAGAAGTATTAGGGTTGTAATTCGGATAAATAAGATTTCGATTATATTTTTAAATCTGTTTCTTTAATTTAATCAGACGATTTAGGGAAGTTCAAATCTATCTGAAATAATTAAATACTAATTGGCTTGATTCTTTTATTTCCTATTTACTAAATTGGAACAGTTAAAAGGGAGTACTTGATAGAGATTTTTGCTACTATAATTTTATCAAAATTTTATAACAATAATTTTTAATCACTATATGAAGAGCAAAATCTCTACAATACTAATATTAGTACTTATAATTGGCCTTCCTATATATGCTCAGAATGAGATGCGTGTCATTTCATCCGGCAGAAGTTCACTTGTATTAGAATATACCCCTCATTATGGGGATACCACCCTCATAAAAATAAACAATGAAGATTATATAAAGATAAACCTTGCCGGAGGCTATTATACAAAGCCGGAAGACTGGGGAATGCCTGCAGTTCCTAAGAGAGGAATAAATGTAGGAGTTCCGTCAGAATATGGTAATACAATAAGAATATTAACAAGCAGCTCAACGGAGATAAGCGGGAAAATAATCCCGAAGCCTAAGATGGTTAAGGATAAGGGGTTAAATGATTTGGTGTATGAGTTAAAGCCGGGTTATAACAGTTATGAAGAAAAGACAGAGCTGGTAGGATTTGGAGATTATGGGATAGTAAGAGGGATCCCTGTGCAGACCCTTGTAATCTCCCCAGTGTCATATAACCCGTCACAAAATAGAATAAAGATATATACCCGTATAGTATTTGAGATAACGTTTTCGACCAATCAGAAGATAAGCTCAGCCCCTTCAGATGATTTTCTTCAGGGAGCCATGATAAATTACAGTGTAGCGCGTTACTGGTCAAAGGATGTAAGCCGCAGGTTAAGGAAACGCAGTAGTGTAGTAAATAGTGTACTGAGCACAGGTAAATGGGTAAAGTTTGAAGTTTCGGGGGAAGGAATGTATAAGATCACTCGTTCAATGCTCACATCATTTGGAATAGATGCCGGAACAGTAAAGCCGCGTACAATAAAGATATACAACAACGGAGGCAGGATGCTTCCTGAGGATGTAAATGCTCCATATCCGGCAGACCTGCAGGAGAATGCAATAATAGTCAAGGGAGAGGAAGACGGAAAGTTTGATGAAGGAGACTATATCCTGTTTTACGGCAGGGGGAATGATTTCTGGGCTTATGATACAAGCAGCCGGAGTGTGAAGAGGAATTTCAATTTATATTCGGATCATAATTACTATTTTATTACCTCAGGGGGGTCTCCGGGAAAGAGGGCTGAGACAAAAACAAGTTTAAATGCAAATAATGCATATACCCAGAGAACGACCGCAGCCTATGTAGACTGGGAGAAGGATAAGATAAATATATTTGCAAGCGGGAGATATTTTCTGGGAGATGGATTCTCATCATCGACTGTATCACAGACATACTCAAACAAACTTGACGGCAGAAATTCAAATTACCCTATAAATTATTCTTTCAGAATTGTTAATGTATTACCCGGCAATATTAACTTAGATATATATGAAAACTCAAATAGGATCTTATCGCGCACTCTCCAGGGAACTTCTGTATTAGATTATTCAGAATTTGCACACGGTAATGAATTTAACGGGAATGCTATATATACAAATATTTTACCCGATAACCGAAGTGTATTGAAGTTCCAGGTAAATGCAAATTCATCAAATACATATGCATATCTGGATTATTTTGAAATAACTTATCAGAAGAACTTAACTGCGGCAAACGACAGTTTAATCTTTTACTCAAAAGATACAACCTCGGTAATCAATTATGATCTTTCGGGATTTTCCAATTCAAACATCCAGGTATATGATATATCCGATTATGCAAATATTAAATCAGTAAGCAGTATGACATCTCCAAGCGGAGGAGAGTTCAAATTCCAGGCAAGTGAGAACGCAGGAAAAGTATCAAAATATATAGCAGTAGGGAATGATAAGTATAAGACTCCGATAAATCCTGAAGAGATAAGTAACCAGAATTTACATGGAATAAGTGACGGAGCTCAGTACATAATTATAACAGATAAGACATTTAATGAGCAGGCAAACAGGCTGAAGAATTACCGTGAGAATGAATCAAAGGAGAAGTTATCATCGATAGTGGTTGATGTTGACCAGATATATAATGAATTCTCAGGAGGAGCACTGGATGTTACGGGGATAAGGAATTTTATAAAGTATGCTTACGACAACTGGACAACAAAACCTGAGTATGTACTGCTTTTCGGAGATGGAAATTATGATTACAAGAATATAGAAGGAAGTAATAATAATTTTGTCCCTCCTTATGAGTCTAATCCTTCTATAGCTCATAAGTATAATGAAATTTATTCTTATCCGATGGATGATTATTATGTGATGTTGGATAGTGATGATAATAATAATCATGATATAATTGATTTAGCAATAGGGCGGATAAATATACAAACTCTGGAAGATGCCCAGACAGCAGTAGATAAAATAACAAGTTATGAGAAAAATACGGATGACGATCTATGGCGCAATTTGATTACAATAGTTGCAGATGATAATTATACAAGTACGGGAAAAGAAGATAATATACATACTCCGCAAGCAGAAGTATTGGCTAATAATGTTATTCCCGGTTCATTTAATATAAACAAAATTTATCTGGCAGCTTATCCGACTGTTATAACAGGTGTGGGAAGAACAAAACCTGCTGTGAATGAAGCTATAATTGCAGCAATGAATAATGGTTCCTTAATAGTTCATTATGTAGGGCATGGAAATGAGCATGTTTGGGCTCATGAATCTGTTTTTGAGAACAGCAGCTCTATTCCAAGGCTTCATAATCCAAGATACTTTTTCCTTACTATAGCTGCTTGTGCATTTGGTTATTATGATAAAACTACAGTTCAGAGCGGGGCAGAATTGTTATTATTAAAAGCCAACAGCGGTGCAATTGGTGCATTTACATCTACCAGACCTGTTTTTGCAAATGATAATGCTGCAATTACTGATACTTTTTATACTAAACTATTTAGAGAAAAGAAATCTATTACTGTTGGAAATGCTTATTTCTTAACAAAGATTAAACGTTATGCGGGGTATGAAGATAATGATCAACGATTTACTCTTTTGGGAGATCCCGCGACAAGATTATTAGTACCTCAATATTCTGCATCTATCGATTCAATAAATGGACATAAATTTAATTCCTCTGATATTTCTGCTTCAACAATTCAATTGAAAGCCTTAAGCCATACCAGGATCGAAGGAGTAATAGAAAAGCCAGATAATACAGTCTGGAGTGATTTTAACGGGGAAGGGATAATATCAGTATATGATTCTGAAAGGAAAGTACTGCTTCCCCAGCTTGCCGGCCCAGGTTATCCTGACGGCTACCCGATGACAGTACAGGGGGGTACAATATTCAGAGGAAGAGTTTCGGTAACGAATGGACATTTCAGCTCAAATTTTATAGTTCCCAAAGATATATCCTATCAGAATGAAAACGGAAAGGTGATTATATATTTCTATAATAATGCAGGAGACGGATTAGGATATACAGATAATATAATAATAGGCGGAACAGATTCCAGCGTAGTAAATGACGGCAAGGGACCTGATGTAGAAATATATTTTGATTCGGCTACGCCCAGCACATCGTTTTTAATAAATCCCAACTCCAAGCTTATAGTAAAGCTGTCTGATGAGACAGGAATAAATTCAACAGGAACGGGAGTAGGTCATCAGCTCGAAGGGATATTGAATGATAATATAAGCAGCCCGATAGATTTCACCAATGATTTTACGGGAGACAAAGATTCCGGAGGGAAATCAGGAGAGATAAACTATTCATTTAATGATATCACCCCCGGAGAATATAAGATAGAGGTAAAGGCGTGGGATGTATTTAATAATTATTCCTCAAAGACAGCATACTTTACAGTAGTAAGCGGAGATGACCTGGTATTGAGTAATGTATATAATTATCCTAATCCATTTTCAGGTAATACAACCTTCACATTTCAGCAGAATTTAAATTCAGTAATAGATTTGAAGATAAAGATATACACAATAGCCGGTAGACTGATAAAAGAGATAGATAAAAGCAGCATAAGTGACAAATATGTAATGGTGCCGTGGGATGGAAGGGATGCAGACGGAGATGTAATAGCAAACGGAACATATTTTTATAAACTGATCGTAAAGACCAGCGACGGCAAGTATAATACAAGTATAATAGGCAAGCTTGCTGTTATCAGATAAATTTTTTTACCATTGAATTGTAAAATTTACGCACAAAATAAACCAAGGTAAATAATTCTTCAAATTCCATTTGTAATATTTTCATGTTATAATTCTTGATTTTAAGAAAAGTCATTGAATGAATAATGTGCAGGGTGCTCTGGATGAATTTTGACATTTTTATTTTTTAATTTATGAGTCGAATCTAATAAGGTCATTTTTATATGTTTCTGATTTGATTTTAAGCAAAATTTAAATGATATCTTCAATAAATCTACCTTTTTAGAGCAGACTCATTTTTAATTCATTATGAAATAACAATTTTATCAAAAATTGTAGAAGTAAATTGCCTTTTTATTTTAATATGATTAAGATAATATTATATTAATAATATTGGCATTATGATTGATATTCCTTAAATTAAAACTCTCAATTTTTAAGAATTAGCGTTTTATATAAGAATTTACAATAGACTTGATTCTTGTATTTTTACTTTACTAATTTATGTCATAATAATAGGAGAATATTTTAGAGATTATTGCTACCAGGTTATTTCAAGTTAATAATTACAAAATTATAAATAGTTAAACAATATTAATTTAACTGCTGGATGAAGAGCAAAATCTCTACAATACTAATATTAGTACTTATAATTGGCCTTCCTATATATGCTCAGAATGAGATGCGTGTCATTTCATCCGGCAGAAGTTCACTTGTATTAGAATATACCCCTCATTATGGGGATACCACCCTCATAAAAATAAACAATGAAGATTATATAAAGATAAACCTTGCCGGAGGCTATTATACAAAGCCGGAAGACTGGGGAATGCCTGCAGTTCCTAAGAGAGGAATAAATGTAGGAGTTCCGTCAGAATATGGTAATACAATAAGAATATTAACAAGCAGCTCAACGGAGATAAGCGGGAAAATAATCCCGAAGCCTAAGATGGTTAAGGATAAGGGGTTAAATGATTTGGTGTATGAGTTAAAGCCGGGTTATAACAGTTATGAAGAAAAGACAGAGCTGGTAGGATTTGGAGATTATGGGATAGTAAGAGGGATCCCTGTGCAGACCCTTGTAATCTCCCCAGTGTCATATAACCCGTCACAAAATAGAATAAAGATATATACCCGTATAGTATTTGAGATAACGTTTTCGACCAATCAGAAGATAAGCTCAGCCCCTTCAGATGATTTTCTTCAGGGAGCCATGATAAATTACAGTGTAGCGCGTTACTGGTCAAAGGATGTAAGCCGCAGGTTAAGGAAACGCAGTAGTGTAGTAAATAGTGTACTGAGCACAGGTAAATGGGTAAAGTTTGAAGTTTCGGGGGAAGGAATGTATAAGATCACTCGTTCAATGCTCACATCATTTGGAATAGATGCCGGAACAGTAAAGCCGCGTACAATAAAGATATACAACAACGGAGGCAGGATGCTTCCTGAGGATGTAAATGCTCCATATCCGGCAGACCTGCAGGAGAATGCAATAATAGTCAAGGGAGAGGAAGACGGAAAGTTTGATGAAGGAGACTATATCCTGTTTTACGGCAGGGGGAATGATTTCTGGGCTTATGATACAAGCAGCCGGAGTGTGAAGAGGAATTTCAATTTATATTCGGATCATAATTACTATTTTATTACCTCAGGGGGGTCTCCGGGAAAGAGGGCTGAGACAAAAACAAGTTTAAATGCAAATAATGCATATACCCAGAGAACGACCGCAGCCTATGTAGACTGGGAGAAGGATAAGATAAATATATTTGCAAGCGGGAGATATTTTCTGGGAGATGGATTCTCATCATCGACTGTATCACAGACATACTCAAACAAACTTGACGGCAGAAATTCAAATTACCCTATAAATTATTCTTTCAGAATTGTTAATGTAATTCCTGCATACATAGGCCTGGAATTGTATGAAAACTCAACACGAATATTTGCCCAGAATTTATCAGGATATTCAAGTTCGGATCTATATACTCATGGAATAGAATATAATTATACGGCAAGATATTCAGGAAGCCTTCCGGATAACCGAAGTGTATTGAAGTTCCAGGTAAATGCAAATTCATCAAATACATATGCATATCTGGATTATTTTGAAATAACTTATCAGAAGAACTTAACTGCGGCAAACGACAGTTTAATCTTTTACTCAAAAGATACAACCTCGGTAATCAATTATGATCTTTCGGGATTTTCCAATTCAAACATCCAGGTATATGATATATCCGATTATGCAAATATTAAATCAGTAAGCAGTATGACATCTCCAAGCGGAGGAGAGTTCAAATTCCAGGCAAGTGAGAACGCAGGAAAAGTATCAAAATATATAGCAGTAGGGAATGATAAGTATAAGACTCCGATAAATCCTGAAGAGATAAGTAACCAGAATTTACATGGAATAAGTGACGGAGCTCAGTATATAATTATAACAGATAAGACATTTAATGAGCAGGCAAACAGGCTGAAGAATTACCGTGAGAATGAATCAAAGGAAAAGTTGTCATCGATAGTAGTAGATGTTGACCAGATATATAATGAATTCTCAGGAGGAGCACTGGATGTTACGGGGATAAGGAATTTTATAAAGTATGCTTACGACAACTGGACAACAAAACCTGAGTATGTATTGCTTTTTGGAGACGGCAACTATGATTACAAGAATATAGAAGGAAGTAATAATAATTTTGTCCCTCCTTATGAAACAGTCCCAACCGGTTCTTTAAAATATAATGAAATATGGTCCTACCCGATGGATGATTATTATGCAATGGTAGATGGTGATGATAATAAAATTGATCTGGCAATAGGACGGATAAACATACAAAGTCTTGAAGATGCGCAGATAGCAGTGGATAAAATTATAAGTTATGAAAATAACACAGATAAAGACCTCTGGCGGAATTTAATAACTATAGTTGCCGATGATGGTCCTGCAGGACTTGGTGAAAACGACGGACCGCTTCATACTGGGCAGGGTGAATATTTAGCCAATAATGTTATTCCCGGTTCATTTAATATAAACAAAATTTATCTGGCAGCTTATCCGACTGTTATAACAGGTGTGGGAAGAACTAAACCCGCGGTAAATGAAGCAATAATAGCTGCAATGAACAACGGTTCATTAATTGTTCATTATGTTGGTCATGGTAATGAGCATGTTTGGGCTCATGAATCGGTTTTTGAAAACAGCAGCTCTATTCCGAGGCTTCATAATAACGATTTGTTCTTTCTTACGGTTGCATCATGTGCATTCGGTTATTACGATAAGACAACAGCACAATGCGGCGTTGAATTATTATTATTAAAAGCCAATAGCGGTGCAATTGGGGTCTTTTCAGCTACGAGACCTGTCTTTTCTTTAGATAATGCTGCTCTTAGCTATACATTTTACAATTATCTCCTTGGTTCAAAAGATAGCGCCAATATGCCTATTACCGTTGGTGATGCTTACTTGTTAACAAAGGCTGTCCGTTCAGAAACCAACGATCAGAAATTTACTTTATTCGGAGATCCTGCATTAAGATTATTAATTCCTCATTATACTGCATCAATTGATTCTATTAATGGTCATAGTTTTAATATTTCAAAAAACGTTTCGGGGATTACAGTTCCCGCTGCCTCAGTTCAAATAAAAGCCTTAAGCCAAACCAGGATCGAAGGAGTAATAGAAAAGCCAGATAATACAGTCTGGAGTGATTTTAACGGGGAAGGGATAATATCAGTATATGATTCTGAAAGGAAAGTACTGCTTCCCCAGCTTGCCGGCCCAGGTTATCCTGACGGCTACCCGATGACAGTACAGGGGGGTACAATATTCAGAGGAAGAGTTTCGGTAACGAATGGACATTTCAGCTCAAATTTTATAGTTCCCAAAGATATATCCTATCAGAATGAAAACGGAAAGGTGATTATATATTTCTATAATAATGCAGGAGACGGATTAGGATATACAGATAATATAATAATAGGCGGAACAGATTCCAGCGTAGTAAATGACGGCAAGGGACCTGATGTAGAAATATATTTTGATTCGGCTACGCCCAGCACATCGTTTTTAATAAATCCCAACTCCAAGCTTATAGTAAAGCTGTCTGATGAGACAGGAATAAATTCAACAGGAACGGGAGTAGGTCATCAGCTCGAAGGGATATTGAATGATAATATAAGCAGCCCGATAGATTTCACCAATGATTTTACGGGAGACAAAGATTCCGGAGGGAAATCAGGAGAGATAAACTATTCATTTAATGATATCACCCCCGGAGAATATAAGATAGAGGTAAAGGCGTGGGATGTATTTAATAATTATTCCTCAAAGACAGCATACTTTACAGTAGTAAGCGGAGATGACCTGGTATTGAGTAATGTATATAATTATCCTAATCCATTTTCAGGTAATACAACCTTCACATTTCAGCAGAATTTAAATTCAGTAATAGATTTGAAGATAAAGATATACACAATAGCCGGTAGACTGATAAAAGAGATAGATAAAAGCAGCATAAGTGACAAATATGTAATGGTGCCGTGGGATGGAAGGGATGCAGACGGAGATGTAATAGCAAACGGAACATATTTTTATAAACTGATCGTAAAGACCAGCGACGGCAAGTATAATACAAGTATAATAGGCAAGCTTGCTGTTATCAGATAAATTTTTTTACCATTGAATTCTTATATATAGATAGCCTATATTACATAGATTGATTTTATTTAAGATTAAATAAATCATAATTGGAGGAACAATAAAATGAAAATAATTCTTAGACTCATGTTGGTCAGCATGGTGTTTGTTTTAGGTCATCAGATTGTGTATGCACAAGGTGAAGCTGCTGTACCATTTCTCGAGTTAAATCCTGACTCAAGGGCAGGCGGTGTTGGCGAATCCGGAGGAGGGTTAGCCGATAATTCTGCTGCAATTTACTGGAACCCGGCAGGTATTGCTTTTCTTTCAGGAACCGAAGTAAGCATAACTCATAGTAACTGGCTGCCTCAATTCAATCTCGATCTTTTTTATGATTATCTTACATTCAGACAATATATTGAAGACATAAAAGGAAGCGTAACTTCAAGTATTACCTATATGAACTATGGCGAATTTGTGAGAACAACCGAAGATTCACCTACTCCTGTCGGTACCTTCCATTCCTTTGATGCAGCATTTACGGTGGGCTATGCAACGAAGTTGTCCTCCGATTGGGGCATAGGTTTGAATTTTAGACTCATATACAGTAAACTGTCAGATCAGCCAACCGGCGAGGAGAAGGGGAAAGGTACTGCTACTTCGGTCAGCTTCGATGTTGCAGGTATGTGGAGACCTGCGACTTTTGTTCTTCCTTTTGTTGATGAAGATATCGGCGGAAAAATCAGTATTGGTGCTAACTTAAGTAACCTTGGACCCAAGATTTCTTATATTGACAGGGCACAGGCTGATCCTATTCCTACTCAATTGAGATTAGGCTTTGCTTATCAATTATTCGGAGATGATTTTAATTCCTTAATTTATACTCTGGATTTCAGCAGGCTTCTTATTGATAAAACACCACAGAAAACAATTTATAATGCATCCGGAGATTCAATTGGCGTAAGTTCATCTACTTCAAAAGAATTCTATCAGGCTATGTTTACATCATGGTCGGATAAACCTTTTAGCGAAGTACTAAGATCTTTTGTTACTTCGATGGGATTTGAATATTGGTATGGTACTCCCGGAGACTTTTTATTTGCTTTAAGAACAGGTTTCTTTTATGAAGATCCGAGCTTCGGAAATAGAAAGTTTATCACTTTTGGAGCCGGCATCAGATATGACATTTATGGTTTTGACTTCAGTTATATTTCTACGGATGTATTTAAAGGCAGTGAACAAAGCCCTCTTTCTAATACACTAAGATTTTCTATTTTAATCGGATGGGGCGGAGTCCCTCAAAAAACAATGGGGATACCTCGAGGAATTTAAATCTAAATGTTAAAAATATTTTCTCTTTTTATCGTTGTAATTAGTTTGGGCAGTTTATCTGCCCAAACATTTATTGGTAAACTGAATGCCGGGACTTCAGGTTTACGCAGGTTATCTGCTGGAAATGACACTTTAAAAATTCTTGCTGTAATGGTTAATTTCCAGGAAGATAAGGACGAGGCAACATTCGGAAACGGCAGATTCGGTTCAATCTATTCCCAGGATTACGGCTTGTCAATACTCGATCCTTTACCTCATGACAGGCAGTATTTTGATGCACACCTCCAGTTTGCTAAGAATTATTTTGACAAAGTTTCAAACGGGAAGCAAAAAATATCTTTTTATGTCTTACCTGATACTTTTTCCGTATCAAAAACTATGAGAAATTATTCGCCGCCGTCTAATTCAAGCGACTTTACCAAATTGGCCGATTTTTCTAAAGAAGTCTGGACAAAGGCTGCACAAATTTACCCGGATTTTAATTTTAAGGATTACGATATATTCCTGATATTCCATGCCGGAGTCGGAAGAGATATTTCACTTCCGGGCAGTGTCGGAGATGAACGCGATCTCCCCTCTATCTATTTAAGCACGAAAACTTTAAAAGATATATACGGACAGAATTATTCGGGTTTCCCGGTATCGAACGGTACTTTTAACATTACTAACAGTATGCTCATACCTGAAACAGAAAGCAGGGAATTATCCGGTTTAGGGGGCATCGCTTTAATTCAAATTTCTATTAATGGTTTACTGGTTTCAAGCATCGCAAGCTATCTTGGCTTACCGGATCTCTTTGATACACAAACAGGTAAAAGTGCGATCGGCAGATTCGGTTTAATGGATGGTCAGGCGATTTTTGCTTATAACGGTCTGTTCCCCCCTGAACCTTCAGCCTGGGAAAAGATATTCTTAGGCTGGGCAGAACCAGTTTCTGTAAAACCGGGAAATTATCATGTTAATTTGTTTGCTAATCTTGCCTCTAAAGGTAATGATACAACCATTTTAAAGGTTCCCATAAATTCTTCTGAATATTATCTTCTTGAGAATAGAATCCGCGATGCCAATAAAAACGGAGCCAGGATAAAATATGTCCTGGGGGGTGATACACTTACAAAAGTATTTCCAAATGATACGACCGGTTTTTATAGCTATGATACAGATTCGCTCAAAGGAGTTGTTATAGATGTCGATGAATTTGACTGGGCTGTTCCGGGAAATGGGATTGTTTTATGGCATATTGATGATAATATAATCAATGCAAAGATTGCTGATAATCAGATTAATACGGATATACAGCACAGGGGAGTAGGTGTTGTTGAAGCTGATGGTATCCAGGATATCGGTAAAGAATATACAGATGTATTCGGTGACGTTGTTGTCGGTGAAGGTACTCCCGAAGATTTCTGGTATTCATCCAATCCTGCACATTTTTATGAAAATAAATTCGGAAAAGACACGAGGCCGAGCAGCACTACAAATTCAGGTGCTTACAGTTTAATTACTATCTCAAATTTTTCCAATTATGCAGATAAGATGAGCTTTAATGTAAGCTATGGTGATTCTTTAATAGTGCCGGTGTTTTCTACAAAATTGAACTTACCTTCTGCTGATAATCATCTTACTAATTTCCTGAATAAATTTGCTGTATTAAATGATTCCGATTTAATCATTGTAGGAGCGAATGGGAATGTAGAAAGCACACTGCATAATTTTTCAAAATTTAAACCAGCTTCTGTAAATATTAATAACACAAATTATATTGCAGGCGTATCGGGAAAAATGCTTAATATTTGGTCCGATAATCCTGAAAATTTAAATGCAGTTAATGTTAATGAAGAAATCACTTCCCCTCCGGTTATAATAAACAATACTGCAAACCCGGAAATATTATTCGGAACCTATTCAGGAAAAATATTAACTTATTCTCTTAATTCTCAGGCAAAGATCGATTCATTATCAGCTCCGGATGATGTATGGATTAAAAAGATTGCAGCTTATGGAGATGATATCTATTATGTGGGTGTAAGTAAAATAGCAGCTCTTTCAAAATCAAAGTCCGGTGAATATCCGGAAATCTTGTTCTCCAATAAAAAAGGAGCTGTAACTTCCAGCCAAAATATTTATGATCTGGCTCTAACAAAAGATGCTGATGGTAATAATGCTGCAGTAATTCTTTCAGATAATAATTATTTTGGTCTGGCTTCAGAAAACGGATTTGAAAATTTCAGTATAAATTCATCTGCAAATATTACTTCATTTGCTCTTGCTGACTTAAAGCAGGACGGAGAAAATTATATAATATTTAATAACGGCAGCAGCCTTGAAGCTGTAAATTTAAAAGGTGTTTCTGCTGATAATTTTCCTTTTAAAGATCCTCTTGAAATCGGTTTTACCGGAACTCCTTTAGCTGCTGATTTTTCCGGCAATAAAAATTCCGAAATACTTGCAGAAACCAAAGACGGAAGAATTTATGCAATTGACGGGGAAACCGGGAAAGTTTTGGATGGTTTTCCGTTTTCTGCTGGTGCTGAGTTATCTTCAGTTCCATCTTTGTTTGAGAATAACGGTAAAATATCCATGGCGGCGATTAATAGTGAGAATAATTTTTCCGCATGGGTAATAGGAGCTTCGTCAGGAACCATTTATTGGGGTGAAGAAAACGGGAACAGCCTTAATAATTCATTTTTAAATACAGCACAGAATACTTCCGTAATTAATGAATTTTTCCCTAAAGAAAAAGCGTATAATTATCCTAATCCGGTTTACGATAACCAGACTTTTATTCACTATTATGTATCGGAAGATTCTAAAATAAATATTAAGATATTTGATTTGGCAGGTGATTTTGTTGCTGAATTAAATGACAATGCTAAAGGCGGAATGGACAATGAGACAATGTGGAAGGTAAATGATATCCAGAGTGGTGTTTACCTTGCAAGAATTGAAGCAGCAGGAAGCAGCGGTAAAACCGAAACAAACATTATTAAAATTGCCATCATAAAATAGGAGCTGGATGAAATCTCTGATACCGTCTGTTTGATCTTCTCAATAATAATTTAGGGAGGTTATCATGAGATATTCAATCGGTTTATTTGCAATTCTCTTTGCGCCGTTTATAATAGCTCAGAGTATAGATTTAAGAGACAATAACAATCAATATGATTATGTAATTATTTCTGCACCGGGTTTAATGAGTTCGTGTAACAATTTTAAAATACATAAAAAAGATAAAGGCTTAAAGGTTTTTGTTGTTTCAACAGATCAGGTTTATTCTCAATTCAATTCCAAAATTTCCAGGAAGGATAACTTAAGAGAATTTATCAGTTATGCAGGAACATACTGGAAATCTCCCAGGCCGAAATATTTCCTGCTGGCCGGCGATTTATCAGAAATACCCAATTACGAATATTTAAGCATTCAGGGATATAAAGATACAACTAAAACAGATTATTACTACTCGGTTAATTTATATGACCCGGATACTCTGCATACTGATTTTTATGTTGGAAGAATTGCTGCAAGGACATCAACGGAATTGACTAATTATTTTAACAAAGTTATCAGCTATGAAAACAGCGGTAATATCGAGGGCTGGAATCAAAATTCACTGATTGTTTCTGATGATGGTAAAACTCCAAACGGAAGCGATGGGAATATTTTCCAGGATTTATCTCTCCAAACCGGAAAGCAGTTTCCATCTATTGTTAATGTAAAATATTATTTTGAATCGGATACTTCCATGTTCTACGGGAATAAAGATTCAATTTTAAATTATATAAATGCAGCAGGAACAGGATCAGTTTTTTTTGTAGGGCACGGCAATGATTCTGTTTTTACACATGAAAAACTGCTTACTTTAAATGATATAAATTCAATTAACAACGGTGAAAAATATTTCTTTGTAAACTTTCTGGGTAAAAACAGCTTTTCAACTCCATCATCAACAAGTTTAATCGATCAAATGCTATTTAAAAAAGATGGAGCTGTTGCAGGTTTCAATACTGTCGGTTTGGTATTTGCCCTTGATGGCTCAAATTTGATCGGAAATTATATAAAATATTTATATTCAGCAAATCATCTTACTTTAGGTGAGGCTGTGAGCTCGGTATTAAATAATAGTTCTTATTCACAGAAAAAAGAATATAATATTTTTGGTGATCCGTCTTTAAAGTTAAAATATGATATTACTGCCGGTGTTAATCCGCCTGTTAGTTCAATTCCTGAACAATATAAATTAGAGCATAATTATCCAAATCCTTTTAATCCTTCAACTACCATAGGATTTAATTTACCGAAGGATGATATCGTTCAGCTTAGAATATACGATCTATTAGGTAATCTGATCACTACATTAATAAACGGAACTGTTAAAGCCGGCAGACATGAGGTTAAATTTAATGGAGAAGATTTAAGCTCGGGTATATATTTCTATTCTTTAAAAGCAACTAATTTTAAACAAACATATAAAATGGTCTTAATTAAGTGATTATGCGAAAATATTCCTGGATTTTATTTTTTGTACTTCTAGTTAATTTTAATTCTTTTGCACAGTTTACGGAGTTCCATCCGGAGCTTGAATGGTACACTATAAAAGGAAAGCACTGTATGGTGCATTTCCACAAAGGGGCTGAAAGAACTGCCCGGGTTGTTGCAAAAATTGCCGATGAAGTTATCGGGCCTTTAACTTCTTTATATGATTATGACCCCGGTATTATCAATTATGTAATAAAAGATATGGATGATTATTCAAACGGGGCAACTTATTTCTTTGATAATAAAATTGAGATATGGACAAGTGCTCTGGATTTCGATTTGAGAGGTGCACATAACTGGCTGCGGAATGTTATAAGTCATGAAACAACTCATATGGTGCAGATCCAATCTGCTATGAAAATTACTAGAACGCTGCCGGCAATATTCCTGCAGGTGCTTTCTTATGAAGATGAAAGAAGACCCGATGTGCTTTATGGATTTCCTAACTTTATTGCTTCATATCCTCTGGCGACTATAAATGTACCTGCCTGGTTTGCTGAAGGAACGGCACAGTATATGCGCAAAGAATTTAATTACGATAACTGGGATACTCACCGTGATATGGTCCTTCGTTCTTATGCGCTTGACGGAAATTTATTAACCTGGAATGAAATGGGTGTGTTCGGAAAAACAAGTTTAGGTAATGAATCTGTCTATAACCAGGGATTTGCTCTTACCAGGTATATCTCTCAGAAATATGGTGAAGATAAACTTGAGAAAATTTCTCATGCACTAGGCAAATTAACTAATTTTACAATTGATGCTGCTTTTGAAGATGTGCTTGGAAAAGATGGAAATCAAATTTACGATGAATGGAAAAATTATATTACTAAAGATTATAAGAAAAGATCCGCAAAAGTTCTGGAAAATCTGGTTGAGGGGGATAAAATTGTGAATGAAGGCTTTGGTAATTTTTATCCTGTTTTCTCTGCTGATGGTTCTAAATTCATATACGTGTCTAATAAATATTCAGATTATTTCGGGCTATCCGGTATATATCTTTATGATTTTGCTTCTAAAAAAGAGAAGCTTCTAGTTTCAAACGTTCGTTCTACTGTCGGGTGGATACCGGGTACAAATAAAATAATTTATTCAAAACTCACCGAAGATAATCCCAACTGGTATAATGTGCATGACCTTTATTGCTACGACATTGATAAAGATGATGAGACAAGATTAACATATGATATGAGAGCTAATCAGCCGGCGGTTTCACATGATGGAACCAAAATAGTTTTCCTGTTTGAAAGAGATGGAACAACAAATCTGGGAATGGTGGATATAAACGGGAAAAATTTTAAGAAGCTTACAAAGTTTGAAAACGGAGAACAGGTTTATAATCCTAAATTCTCGAACGATGATAAATATATTGTATTTGACTATTCCTATAGTGAAGGCAGGGATGTTGCAAGAATCAATATAGATGGAGGTGATTATCAAAAAATAATTTCACTTAAAAGCGATGATAGAAATCCCGTTTTTGATAAAAACGGAAACCTGATATATTGTTCAGATAAAACAGGCATCTTTAATATTTATTCTTTAAATATGAAAACAGGCGTAACCACCCAATTGACAAATGTAATCGGCGGTGCTTTTATGCCTGATATTTCCGCTAATGGTGATATCTTATATACAGGTTATACTTCAACCGGATTTAAAATATTTAAGATAACACCCGAAGAACAAAGTAAGGTTAAAGCAGGGTACAATTATGTCTGGGAAAGTGATCCTCCTCTGGATAATGATAAACCCAAAGGTGACCTGGTTAAATTTAATCTTGACAGGTTAAAACATTATAACGATTATCAAACTCCTGATTATAAAGAAACAAAATATAAAGGAGTATTTTCAAAGCTAACTTTTTACCCGTTCCTTCGTTTTGATAATTATAATACTGCAAATGGTTTTTTCCAGAGAATAAAACCGGGTGTGTTTGTTACTTCGAACGATATGCTCGACAGGTATTCGATTTTTGCAGGTGCTGCAATTAATTCCCGGCTGGAAAGAGATTTATTCTTAAATTTTGATTATAGAAATAAAGTGCCTTTGCTTTTTGATCTTGGTCTTAAACCGCAGCTATCACTGGAATTATACAATATCACACGTAAAACTAATTCCAACGTTCTTTTCGGAGCAGATACGGTTAATGATGTTGTTCACTATGATGTTAAAATTCCTACCGATGTAAGTTATGATCTTTTTGAAGTGGATTTAGCGGCAAAGCATAGAGTTTTTACAAGAGGCAGCGATCTTGAGCTGAGGTATATATATAGCAGGTATACTGCAACTATAGGAGATTTCATTTATCCTACTCCCAACGGTCCCCAGCTTAATCCCACATTTAACGATACATATTTAATCGGCAGTAATTTCCAGGCAAAATATACTTTTGAAGCTTTGCTTCCTTATAAAGACGCTGATATAAATCCTGTTGGAACTGAATTGTCATTGCAGTATAATTATGAAATAAACAGGTATAATAATGAAGGTAAATATAGTGCGGATGCCGGTTTCTTAAAGCCTGATTACAATGATTTCAATTTTCACAGGTTAGAACTGAATACAAAAATCCACCTACCATTGTGGTACGATCATACACTAACAGCACAATTAAGATTAGGTTCAATTTTAGGTACAACTGTACCGGATTTCTTCGATTTCTATCTTGGCGGGTTAATCGGTATGAAGGCTTACCCGTTCTATGCAGTTTCGGGTAACAGGATCGGCTGGTTAAATTTAACATACCGGTTCCCGTTGTTCCGTAATATGGATATGCGTGCAGGTCATCTTTATTTTGATAAAATTTTCCTTTCGGTTTACGGCGATTTGGGAAATGCATGGAACGGAGATATGCCCGGTTTGAATAAGTTCAAGAAAGGAGCCGGGGCAGAAATTCGTTTACAAATGAATTCTTTTTATCTTTTCCCGACGAGCATTTTCTTCAATGCTTCTTATGGTTTCGATAAATTCACACGTACAGTAAACAATGATGTAATTACTTATGGAAAAGAATGGCGCTTTTACGGCGGTATCTTATTCGGATTCGATATCTAAATAAATTGTTTAATTTCTAAATTGCTTTTTGGTCTCACAACTATTAAACAATTGGACAATTTAAAGTTCACAATTTTAGGATTTAAAATGAAAAAATTATCTGTCTTAATTTTAATGATGATATCATTTCTCCCTGTTAAAGCCCAAACTAAAAAAATATTATCAGGGAATCTGCAGACGGACTCAAGATACTTGTTCAGCCAAAATAAAGACGCAGAACAAATACAGGCTTTTTCAGCAAAGCAATTTCAATCTTCTGAGACCGGTAAAAAATCTCCTTTACTTGGAGGTCTTTTTTCATTAATCCTTCCTGGTGCAGGTGAATTCTACTCTGAAAGTTATTTAAAAGCGGGAATATTTTTTGTCGTCGAAGCTGCAGTTGTAACAACCGCAATTATTTATAATAATAAAGGTAATAACAAGACTGATGAATTTCAGAATTATGCCGATCAAAACTGGAGTGTAGCCAGATATGCAGATTGGATGATTCAAAACAAAGACATTTTAGGTTTAACCGAAGTAGACGCAAATAAAATGCGAAGCGATATATTTAAAAGCACTGATCAAAATTTGCCCCCATGGCAGCAGGTAAATTTTGGCGAACTTAATTATTACGAAAGTCAGGTTGGCTCTAATGGTTTCGGATTTACACACCAGCTTCCTTTGCATGGGGAGCAGCAGTACTTTGAATTAATAGGTAAATATCATCAATACAGTCCAGGCTGGGCCAAGTATACAGGTGGCAGTGATGTGCGTATTATTCCCGCTCAAATGGTTTCCTATTCGGTTATGCGGGGCGATGCAAATAATTATTATAACACTGCTGAAACAGCCGTAATCGGAATTTATTTGAATCACTTTTTAAGTACCCTGGATGGTGTTTGGTCTGCTATAAGATTTAATAAAGATATAGCCTTTAATGCAAGGGTTAATACACTCAATGTTGCAGATAAATCATTACTTGTACCAACATTTAATATAAAATATAATTTTTAAACTTTAAGATTAAATTGAACTCGGTTTTTTAAGGACTTTGCTTTCAAGGTTTCACTTTTTTCTTTTTACTTTTATTTTTTTACTTTAATATAGTTATCATTTCTCAGGCGATATCATTAATTTATGGTACCGCTTTTATTTTATTATGGAATTCCAAATCTTATTTTGAGAGGATTAAGATTAGGATTATGAGTAAGATTAGCATTTAAGAATATTTTTTTAAAATTCTATATGAAAACACCTTTAGTAGTAATTATCGGAAGACCGAATGTAGGTAAATCAACTTTTTTTAACAGGTTAGTTGGTAAAAGAGAAGCTATTGTTGATAATAAAAGCGGCGTTACGCGCGATAGAAATTATGGCGATGTTGAATGGACAGGAAAAGAATTTACATTAATCGATACAGGCGGATATGTACCTAATTCAATTGAACTTTTTGAAACTGCAATAAGAGAGCAGGTCGAAATTGCAATTTCTGAAGCTGATGCAATTCTTTTTATGGTTGATGCCAGGGCAGGAGTTAACCCGGTTGATATTGAGATCTCAGACTTGCTTCGAACAGCTAATAAAAATTTTCTTTTATTGGTAAATAAAGTTGATTCCGAAAACTTTGAATCAGCAGCAGCTGAATTTTATTCTTTAGGTGTTGATAAAATTTATGATATCTCTGCTTTAGCCGGCAGAAAAATCGGAGATCTGCTGGATGTATTAACATCTGATTTCCCGGTTATTCAGAATGATGAGGAAGATAAGGATAAAAGATTAAAAATAGCAATAGTCGGCCGGCCTAATGTTGGAAAATCTTCCTTAACAAATGCTCTTCTGGGATATGACAGAAGCATTGTTACAGATATACCGGGAACGACACGCGATAGTCTTGATTCTATATTAAAATATTACAAACAGGAAATTGTCTTAATCGATACTGCCGGTCTCAGGAAAAAGAAAAAAGTTGAAGAAAGTATAGAGTTTTATTCAACAATACGTGCTTTAAAAACCATAGGGGAATGTGATGTTGCAGTTATTATGATAGATGCACAATACGGTATTGAAAAACAGGATCAAAAAATTATTGATGAAGCTGTAAGATGGAGAAAAGGGATAATCCTGGCAATTAATAAATGGGATCTTATTGAAAAAGATACAAATACTTCAAAGAAATTTGAAGATGAAATAAGATTTAAAACCGGGTCGATAGATTATATCCCGGTTATTTTTATTTCAGCAAAAACAAAACAGAGAATTTATAAGCTTATTGATCTTGCTTTATCGATTAATGAGGAAAGAAAAAAGAGCATACCTACAAGCGAATTAAATGATATACTTTTACCGGAAATTGAAAAATCTCCTCCGCCGTCAACATCTACCGGTAAAGAAGTTAAGATTAAATATATCACCCAGGTTGGAAACAAATACCCGGTGTTCCTTTTCTTTTTAAATTACCCTAAAGATATAGCAGAACATTACAAGCGTTTCCTCGAAAAATTAATCAGGAAACATTTTGGATTTTATGGTGTACCTGTTACTTTAAGCTTCAAGAAAAAATGAAACTATTAACAATTTTCGCCAAAGGCGAATCAGCCTCCGGCTGAAACAATTTATAATTAACAGTTAACAACACTACAATAAAGCAATATAACTTTTGAACAATTTAACAATTAACCCATAAAATTTAAAAATGAACAAAAACTTCAATCTTATAAATCATCCGCTAGTTAAAAGGGATATTACAATATTAAGGGAAGCTTCAACACCTCCTGAAATATTTCGAGAAGTAGTAAAAAGAATTTCAATTATCCTGGCTGTTGAAATGAGCAAGGATTTTAAGATTTCAGAGATTAAAATAGAAACTCCTCTTGAAAGTACTGAAGGCTTTAAACTTAACCAGAGTATTGTCCTGGTGCCTGTGTTAAGAGCAGGATTGGGAATGGTTAACGGATTTCTTGAAGTTATTCCCGAGGCAAAAGTCGGGCATATCGGTCTGCAGCGTGACGAAGAAACTCTTCAGCCTATTGAATACTATTTCAAAATTCCTAAGGATATTCATGAATCTAAAGTGATTTTACTTGATCCGATGCTTGCGACGGGAGGGAGCGCAACCGAAGCTTTAAAATATTTAAAAGACAGGGGGGCAAAAGAGTGCACATTTGCATGTCTTGTAGCTGCGCCTGAAGGATCAAATAAAATTATGCAGGATCATCCGGATGTAAAAATTTATTCAGCAGCACTAGACAGGGAACTGAATAATAAAGGATATATTCTTCCAGGTTTGGGAGATGCCGGAGACAGAACTTTTGGGACTTTGTAAATTCTATTTCATACCGGTTTTTCTTTTATCTCTATCATCAATTCTTTATTGCCAAAAGTATCCTGATAAAAACGTAGACAGTTTACTTAATAGGGGAATAAATTTCATAATAAATCAAAAATACGAATCTGCTGGAAACATTTTTGAAGAATTGAATAATGCTTATCCAAATCTTCCTTTTGGTAAAATTTATCTTGCTGCTGCTGAAATAGCAAAATCATATGATTACAATCAAAAGTTTAATGATGAATCGATTACTAAATATCTTAAAAGTGCAATAAATGAAGCGGATTCCCTGCTTGATGATAACGACCAGAATGTCTGGAACATTTATTTTGCCGCTTTGTCTAAAGGATATTATGCTTATTACCAGGCATTAAATAGGAACTGGCTTTCTGCTGTTTCGAATGGATTTGATGCTGTTAAATATTTTCAGAAATGTCTGGATAAGGATTCACTTTTTTATGATGCATACACAGCTATCGGCAATTTTGAGTACTGGAAAAGCAGGAAAGCCGGCTGGCTTCCATTTGTAAGCGACAACAGCAGTGAAGGAATAAGATATATAATGAAAGCTGTGAATAACCAGGGATATAATAATTATCTAGCAGTTCACTCTCTTCAATGGATTTATATTGATCAAAAAAAGTATAATGATGTTATTAAGCTGTCAAAACCGGTAGTTGAAAAATATCCGGAAAGCCGTTTCTTTAAATGGGCATTAGCCAGGGCTTACGAAGAAATTGATAAAAAAGAAGCAGTAAAAATTTATTATGAAATTCTAAATTCTTATTTAAAGATAAATGAATTAAGCAAATTCCATGAAATTCTTCTTAAACATTTGATTGCCCAGCAGTATGCACAAATGGGAGAATTAAATGAAGCCTTGACTTTATGTAATGAAATATTAACAATAAACTATGATTCCTCGTGGAATAAAAACAGGCTTGACAGAAGAATAGAAAGAGTAAACGAATTAAAGAAAAAGATTTTAATCGAGATGGGAAAGTGAAATGAAAAGAATTGTAATCTGGAATTTCGGGAGCATTGACTTATCAATCTGTTCTTAAAAATAAAGGATTAGTCATTTTTAACCTAAAGCCGGTAATTTTTGCTATCTTTCACTAGTCCATTAAATAAGTTAAATTAATGGAGAAAGAAAACTATAAAATTGTATGAACCTGGCTGCGACAAATAAGAAAATGCTAAGCGATCTACTGGCTGCCTGTCGGAAACATCTTCCGGCGGTAAATGAACCGCTTATAGTAAAAAGCTTTGAGTTCGCAATGGAAGCGCATAAAAATGATCTGCGTGCCTCCGGTGAGCCGTATTTTACCCACCCGTTTGAAGTTGCAATGATCGTAGCCAAAGAACTGCCGCTTGATGATGTAACTGTTGCAAGCACATTACTCCATGATGTAGTTGAAGATACCGAATTTGATCTGGATATACTGGCAAAAGAATTCGGTAATGAAGTTGCCGAAATTGTCGACGGTGTTACAAAAATTAGCGGGATATTTAAAGGGCAGGAGATAACCCAGGCTGAAAATTACCGAAAGCTTCTTCTTTCAATGGTTAAAGATGTAAGGGTAATTCTTGTAAAATTTGCAGACAGGCTGCATAATATGAGAACCCTTGAATATGTAAATCCGGAGAAACAAAGGAGAATCGCCCAGGAAACTCTGGAAATTTATGCTCCATTCGCTAACCGTTTCGGATTGGGAAGAGTAAAATGGGAACTAGAAGACCTTTCTTTTAAATATTTAAACCGCGAGGCTTACGAAGAAATTGCAAAAAAGATACAAAGCAAAAGAAAAGAAAGAGAAGCTTATATTAAAAAGTTTACTGATCCTATTCTTACTAAGCTTGACAGCTATAGTCTAAAATATGAAATAAGCGGCCGTCCGAAACATCTTTACTCAATTTACAGAAAAATGGTCAGGCGAAATAAGCCGTTTGAAGAAATATATGATCTGTTTGCAATCAGGATAATACTGGATACCGAAAATACTAATGACTGCTATACAACTTTAGGAATTGTTAACCAGATGTACCTGCCTGTTCCCGATCGTTTTAAAGATTATATTTCTATTCCCAAGACTAATAATTACCAGTCAATCCATACAACTGTAGTCGGTCCTGAAGGAAGACTTGTTGAGGTTCAAATAAGAACCAGAACGATGCATGAAGTTGCCGAAAAAGGTGTTGCTGCTCATTGGCGTTATAAAGAGAACAAGAGTGCTGCAGATCAGAATCTTGATAACTGGGTCAACTGGATCAGGGATATTTTTGAAAATGCAACAAGAGAAGAAACCAGGAAAGACCTTCTTGAAAGCTTTAAATTAAATCTTTACCAGGATGAAATTTATGTCTTTACTCCTAAAGGAGATTTGAGACGTCTGCCGGTACATTCGACTCCAGTTGATTTTGCTTTTGAAATTCATAGTAAAATCGGTCATCATTGTATCGGTGCAAAGGTAAACGGAAAAATTGTTCCTCTGGATACAATTCTGCATAGCGGTGACCAGGTTGAAATTATCTCTTCAAAAAATCAGCATCCTAACAAAAACTGGTTAAAATTTGTTACTACTCATAAAGCTCAATCTGCAATAAGAAAATTTCTAAATAAAGAAGAAGAAGATATAGTCAATTCCGGTAAAGAAATCTGGGAAAAAAGACTTAAAAAACTTAAACTGGAATTTAACTCAAGCGATGTGGCCAAACTTGCATCAAGCCTTAAATTTGAAAATAACAGGCAGTTTTATACTGCAATTGCACAGGGAAAAATTAACCTGGAAGATGTGTTAACTGCAACCCAGGAGAAAGAAAAAAAAGAAGAAAAAGCACCCGTGCTTGCTTTTGAAAATTTTGCAAATCTTGCCCGCGAAGATGCAGGCGGTGTTTTAGTTGACGGAAAAGATTTCGGTATCTTATATTCTTATGCTAAATGCTGTAATCCTATTCCGGGTGACCCTGTAATAGGTTATATAACTGTCGGTGAAGGGATAAAAATTCACAGGAAAACATGCCCGAACCTTTTAAATCTTTCTATTAAAGATGAAAGCAAACTGATTCCTGTACAATGGCCGGAGAATGAAAGTTCATTATTTGTTGCCGGACTTACAGTTATGGGTGAAGATGCTCCTGGATTATTAAATGAAATTTCTCATGCAATAGTAGCTTATCAGAATACCAACATCAAATCTATCAATATAAATACCAGCAATTCTACTTTCGAAGGGAGCGTAACTCTTTATGTTCACAACCTTGAACATCTTTCTCGAATTATGGAACGGCTGAAAAAAGTTAAGTCTGTTTATTCAGTAGAAAGATTTGAAAGTACTTAATTTTGAAAGAAGAATATAGAATATTAGGAATTGATTTCGGCTTAAAAAGGATTGGTCTTGCATTAACCGACCCGCTTTTAACTTTCTCTTACCCTTATAAAACCATTTTAAATGATAATTCTTTATGGGATAATTTAAAATCTGTCGTTGAAGAAAAAAAAGTGAAGAGAATTATTCTTGGATATCCTAAAAAGAGCAACAGGCCTGATAAGGATATCACAGAAAAAGTATTGGGATTTAAAAATAAACTTAGCCTGATATTCAGATTGGAAATTATTTTATGGGATGAGAGTTATACTTCTGTTATGGCAAGACAAATTATCGTAAAATCTGTGGTTAAAAAGTCTAAAAGAAAGGATAAAGGATTGATCGATCAAAATTCGGCTGCTATAATTCTGCAGGAATATTTGGATGGAGGAGGGGAGTGAGCAGAAGTGGTTATGTGGAATAATGGAGTTGGAATGGCAGAATAAAAAATAGAAGAGTACACATGAATACCTCATTATCCTGCTAAATATATTTGCAATTTTCAATGTTCAATTTCTATTTGATAATTTATTTTCTCTTATTAAACCGTAATCCATTATTCCAAAATTCCTTGAAAAATTATCTAGGCATGGTTTGAAATTTTCATTATTTTTAGCTTTAGAATTATATTCCAATCAAATATAATTAAACCGGAGTGCTATATGCTTGTTGCAATAGGATTCTTAGAAACAAACAGTTTAATAGGAGCTGTTGAGGCTTCGGATGTAATGGCAAAAACTGCCAGCATTATTTTAATAGGAAAAGAAGTCCTTTCCAACGGTTCAATTACAATTAAAATTGTTGGTGAAAAAGAATCAGTGGAAAATGCTATTAGTGCCGGGAGAGAAGCAATTAGAAATTTAGAACGGAATGTCTCATCTCATATCATTGTTGATCCTGATGAACAAATATTATCTGTTCTCCCTGAAATTAGCGTTTTGTATTATTCATTAAATAAGAATTCAAATAAGAGAATTAAAAAGATTGAAGAAAAACCAAAAGTTGAAGCTGAAAAAATCCCGACTGTAAAATCTGAACAAAAGATAGTTGAACCTGAGAAATCAAAACCTCAAAAAATAAAAATTAAAAAATCAAAAAATAACAGACCCAAAATTGAAAAGACAGATCTTGATAAATCCAAAATAATAAAGACTGAAACCAAAATTGAAAAAATAATAGCTCCCGGAAATAAATCCGAAGAAGAAGATATTTTAATTATTAGAAGACCAGAAAAAAAGTTAAAAGGAAAAACACCAAAAGAAAAAACTGTTGAAGAAAAAATAACCGAAATAAAAGAAAGAAAAAGGACAAGTTATAGAAATGATACTATTGAAAGACTAAGACAGGAAGCTCTGGGATTGAGCAAATCCAAAATACAAAAACCGGTAAAGAATGAAGTCAAAAAGAAAAGTAAAAAGATAATTTCGGATGAGAATAATAATTTAAATTCAATGAATGTTCATCAACTGAGAAAATTAGCCAGGGACACAAAAAATTTCCCGATACAGGGCAGAGAGATATCAAAAGCTAAAAGAGATATTCTTCTTGACTATTTTAATAGCATGAAATAATCTGAAATTAATAATGAAAAAAAATCTGCACATAATAATCATATCGGTAATTTTCTCAATTATTCTGTGGGTTTCCATATCATTATCGAATGATTATTATGCTACTTTCAAAATTCCTCTCGAACTCGTTAACTTTCCCGAAGGATATACAATCGGCTCTAAAATTCCCAATTATATATCCGTAAAATTAAAAGGGGAAGGATGGAAGCTGGCTGCTTTAAAGCTCGGTAGAGAAACTGACTATGTGGTATCTGCTGGCAACGAAACAGGTAAACGTTTTATAAATCTTTATAATTATTTAGTTGATAACCAATGGCTTTCATCCGATATAGAAGTAATCGATATTTCTCCGGACACATTATCTTATGATGTTGAAAAAATTGCTTCTACACGTGCAGAGATTGTCCCTAACTTAAGTTTAAACTTTAAACCGGGATTCGGACTGGCTACTCCGATGATAATTAAACCGGAAACCACCACGGTGTTTGGTCCGTCAAGTAAAATTAAAAATATGCGTGCTGTTACAACACAAAGATTATCTTTAAATAATCTTGATGATAAAACAGACGAAAAAGTTCCGCTGGAAAAAATCCCAGAAATGAACTTCAGTAATAACAATGTAAATATTATTTTAGATGTTCAAAAAATAGTAGATAAAAATTTTGATAATTTAACAGTTAAAATAATTGATGTTCCTCCGGATAGAAGCGTTGTTTTGCTTCCTAATACAATAAGTGTCGGTTTACGCGGGGGAGTTGATGTATTGGCAAAATTGGATAATAATCATATAAATGCATTTATAAATTATAGAGATGTTGTACTGGATACATTGGGAAGCGTAGCTCCCAAAATAGTGCTTCCTGGAAATACCTCCCTGATTTATATGAAGCCTGAAAGGTTGAGATATATAATTAAAAAATTCAATTAAAATCTATGCCGGGTGGCGATGAGCCTCAGGTTCAAAAAATTCAAAATTAAATAAACAAAAATAGGATACAGCCTTTGTCTTAGCCTCTGCCTTGAGGAATTACCTTTATTAAATTGTATGAAAATAAAATGAGCTTGTTTAATTTTAATCATATGGATAATTGTAAATGTTCATTACGTTTGAGGGAATAGATTTTTGCGGTAAATCCACGCAGGTGGAGCTTCTCAAAAATTATTTAATCGAAAAAAATAGGATAGTTGAAATAATCAGGGAACCGGGAGGAACCAATATTTCCGAGGAAGTCAGGAATATCCTTCTTGATAAAAAGAATGGAAATATGTTCATGGAAACTGAATTCCTTCTGTTTTCGGCAAGCCGGTCACAGCTGGTTAGAGAAAAAATAAGACCTTACCTCGGAAAAGGATTTTATGTAATTTCGGATCGTTTTCATGATTCAAGTGTAGCTTATCAAGGTTACGGAAGAGGTATTTCTATTGAAGCTGTTTCAAATGTGAATAGTCTTGCAATCGGTTCAACAATCCCCGATATTACTTTTTTTATTGATATCCCGGTTGAGGAAGCTGAAAAAAGGAAAACCGGAAAATCTGTAACTGATCTTGATAGAATTGAAATATCTGAAATGAATTTTTATGAACGGGTCAGAAACGGCTATCTTGAAATATCAAAAACTGAAAAAAGATTTCGTATAATGGACGGCAGAAAAAGCATCGAAGAAATTCATAAAAATATTATTAGGGAAATTATATTATTAGAAAATAAGGAGTCGGTATGAAATTTAAAAAGCTTTCGCATTTTATAATAGCAGGCTTTGTAATATTTGTTTTTTCCGGATTTTTTACCGGGAAAAACGATATTTTTTTTGAAATAAATAAAAATATGGATCTCTTCAGCAGGGTTTATAAAGAGATCACCTTTAATTATGTAGATAATGTCGATCCTGCCGAATTTATGAAAGCCGGCATCCAGGGAATGCTTGGTTCTCTTGACCCTTATACTATCTATATCGGTGCCGATAAGAAAGATGAGATAGATTTAATAACTAATGGCAAATACGGAGGAGTTGGTGTGTCAATTGGTGTTAGAGGAAACAAAGTTACTGTTATTGAAGTGCTTGATGGCTATTCTGCTCAAAAACAGGGTATCAGGATCGGAGATCATATTTTAGAAGCAGGCGGAATAAAAATAACTCCAGAAAATGTTGAGGAGATTTCTTCACTGGTCAAAGGTGAACCCGGTACAACAGTAGATTTAAAAATTACCAGGAATGATGATAAGGATACTATCAATTTTAATCTCGTAAGGGAAGAAGTGATCGTAAAGAGTTTAGCTTTCTACGGATTTTATCCTGAGAATAGTAATAATGCTTATCTTAAATTATCTAATTTCAGCAGATCATCTGCAGAAGAAGTTAGAAATGCATTGAAAGAATTAAAAGCTCAAAAGGAAATAAAATCAATTGTTCTTGATTTAAGAGGAAACCCGGGCGGCTTACTGGATGAAGCTGTTGATATCTGCGATAAATTTCTTGAAAAAGGAAAATTAATTGTTGTTACAAAAGGAAGAACACAGGATAGCGAAAAGAAATATTATGCCGTTCAGGAACCGATGGTTGGAAAAGCAAAATTGATTGTATTAATAAACGGAGGTTCGGCATCAGCTTCCGAAATCGTTGCCGGAGCTTTGCAGGATCATGACAGGGGAGTTATTCTTGGTACCAAATCTTTCGGCAAAGGATTGGTGCAGACAATTACTCCGCTTAGTTACAACACTTCTTTAAAAATTACTACGGCTAAATATTATACGCCCAGCGGAAGATGCATCCAGAAGATTGATTATTCTAAGGAGAATAAAGTAATAACCGATGTGGATTCTCTTATAGCGACCCCGTTTTTAACCGATAATAAGCGAACCGTTTACAGCGCGGGCGGCATTACCCCGGATACTACCGTTGAATATAATATCCAGGGAGATATCACAAAAGAACTGCTGGCCAAAGGTTTGTTCTTCAAGTTTGCCGATCATTACTATTATTCCCACCAGGATGAAAATTTTAGTTCTATAAAAGATGATGATATATTTAACTTATTTAAGGATTACATTAAGGAACAAAAATTTGAATTTACTTCAGATGCGGAAAAAGAGTTGGATAAATTAATTCAGGTAGCTTCAACTGAAAAAGTCGGTGATAATATATCCTCGGAACTAAACCGCCTTAAGGATCAGTTTGAAGGAGTCAGCAGCCATGAAATCAATATCTATAAAAATGAAATTTTAAGAGAAATAAAAGAAGAAGTTGCTTCACGTTATTCTGGAACGGGAGGAAGAATTAAGATAGGCCTGGATTACGATAAGCAATTTCTGACGGCTCTGAATATATTTAAAGAACCTGCTGTTTATAATAATCTTTTAAATAATCATTAGAAAATTTACCGGGGAAAGAGATTTCAAAAGTAGTGTCTGTCATACTTAGCCTACCTGTCTGGCGAAACCTTAGTGAAGCCGGACAGAAGAATGAAATTTTAATTTTTTAAGTCTTCTAGAGGCTCCATTAGACTGACAATTTTTTGAAAATAAAAAAATACTTTTGAGATACCCCTTTTTATTAATCCTTGATAATAGATTTAAAAAAGAAAAACTTTCACTTACGTGTATTATTTTAATTTTTTTGAGAGTTTCTAAAAGCAATATTATCGCTCAACAATTAAAAATTTCCCTTGCCGGTTGATTATAGTGGAAATAGAAATTATTTTCCTGTTATGAAAACCCGTAAAATACTATTGAGAAGAAATCCATTATATGAAAAATGTCCCTCTTGTTCAGCTCCTAATTCAATGCGAAGATCGCGGTCAAGAAATGCATATGAAAATATAATCAAGCATACTACTTTTTTTAAAACTTATCGCTGTGCTAAATGCGGCTGGAGAGGTTATCTTTCAAATTTCAGTATTACTGCTGATTCTGTAAAAAGCCTGGTCCTTTACCTGATTTTAGCCATTGCTGCTGGTTATATAGTGTTACAGCTGCTCAAACGTTTTGTTTAATTAGTTTGTTTTATACCATTTAATTAATTTAATAGCTCGAATCCTGCTGAATAAATTTAATTGTAATGTTAACCTTTTATGACTGATTCCTTAAAAGAAAAAATAAAGAGCATAGTAGGAAATAATAATTTTTTTGATTCGGAAGAAGATAAACGTGTCTATTCATTTGATGCCACACCTATATTTGAGCAGAAACCTGAAGCCGTCGTTTTCCCTGAAGATGAAGAGCAAATCTCCAGGATTGTAAAATTAGCAAATGAAGAAAAGTTTAATATTGTACCGCGCGGAGCCGGAACAGGTTTAAGCGGAGGTGCTGTTCCCGTTGAAAATTGTCTGCTTGTTGTGATGACCAAATGGAACAACATCCTCGAAATAGATACTAAAAATCTAACTGCAACAGTACAACCAGGAGTAGTTACCGGATATCTGCAAAAGGAAGTTGAAAAACAAAATTTATTCTACCCCCCCGATCCGGGAAGTATGAACGTCTGTACAATTGGAGGAAACGTAGCTAATAATGCCGGTGGATTAAGGGGATTAAAATACGGAGTAACAAAGAATTATGTTTTGGGCACGGAAATGATTCTTCCTAACGGAGAATTATTGAAAACCGGGGGAAAGAATTTTAAAGACGTTGCCGGTTACAATTTAAAAGATTTTATTATCGGCAGCGAAGGAACACTCGGAATTATTACAAAGATAATATTGAAACTGATTCCTATTCCTGCGAGTTCGGTTACAATGCTGGCATATTTCGACAAGTTGTCGGATAGTGCAAAATCAGTATCCGAAATAATTTCATCAAACATAGTCCCCAGCATGATGGAATTCCTCGATAATACTACGATTAATTGTGTTGAAGATTATACAAAAGTGGGTCTTCCGCGAAACAGTGAAGCAATCCTGTTAATTGAGGTTGACGGAAGAGGAAGTATAGTAGAAGAAGACGCCGGCACAATAATTAATATTTTAAAGAGAAATAATGCATCATTTGTTAAAAAAGCATCAGGTGCAGATGAAGCAGATTCTTTGAAAACAGCAAGGAGAAGTGCATTCAGTGCACTTGCAAGGAAAAAACCTACAACAATACTGGAAGATGCTACTGTGCCGCGGAGCGAGCTTCCGGTTATGATCGAGAAAATAACCGAAGCTGCTAAAAAATATAATCTGATTTTCGGAGATTTCGGACATGCAGGAGATGGAAATCTTCATCCTACCTGCTTAACGGATGAAAGAGATAAAGCCGAGATAAATAAAGCACATTTAGCTTTTGACTTTATTTTTAATGAGGCAATTAAACTTGGTGGAACCATAACAGGTGAGCACGGGACCGGCCTTGCAAAAAAGAAATTTCTAGAAAAAGTCGCCGGGATTCCAGGAATCAATATGATGAAGCAGATTAAATCTGTAATTGATCCGAACAATGTATTAAATCCCGGAAAAGTTTTTGATATAAGTCCTAAATGTGAAGTATATAAATAATCTTTTTAGTTCCAACTATTTTAAGCAGTATTAAATATTTTTATACTTTAGCTTTATTGCCTGTTTTAATAGATCTGTAAATGGCTTCAATAACTTTAAGATCTTTCAAACCCTCTTCACCACTAGCATTTGATTCAGAACCGTCAACAATGCATTTGGAAAAATCATCCATTTGAGCAGCCTGCTGATTTATATCAGGTAAATTCATCTCGCCTTCATTCGTCCACCCCTTTATTCCATGGTAGCCGAATGCAGGGTAAAGATGAAGCCACTTTCTTTCTGAACCAATATAAAGTCTGTTGGCCGGGATAGTATATGAAGTAGTCGAATTGGAAATGTGACCGCCGGGGAATTCCATCTGCCATGTAATAGTTTCATCTACTTCACTAAATTTTTTAAAGTCTGTTTTATATTCCTGTGCAGTTACCGAAACCGGTTCGCTGCCGATAGAATATCTGGCTCCCTGTATGGCATAAATGCCAAGGTCCATCATTGCTCCGCCGCCTGCAAGTGATTTTTTCAAACGCCATTGGTTCGGGTCGCCAATTTTAAATGCAAATTCTGAATGCACATAAATGATCCCTGTACCTTCTTCAGATCTGAATTTCACAGCTGCCTTGTGGAATGGATCAGAGTGGAGCCTGTAGCCGATAAAGAGCCTTACTCCGGCTTCCTTGCAGGCTTCAATCATCTCTTCACATTCTTTTACCGAAACCGCCATTGGTTTTTCGCAAAAAACATGTTTTCCGGCTTTTGCTGCTCTGATTGTAAATTCATGATGCATGGAATTAGGCAGCACCACATAAACTATATCGATAGATTTATTATCAGCTATCCGGTCAAAATTTTCATAATTATAAATGTTCTGTTCCGGTATATTATACTGGGCTTTCCATTTTTCGGCTTTTGCAGGAGTACCGGTAACAATACCGCTTAAATAACAGTGCGAAGTATCCTGCAATGCAGGGGCGAGCTGATATGTAGCATAATTACCCAGTCCGACAAGAGCAACTCCGAGCTTTTTATCTTCGGAAAAAAATGTTCCGGGGAACTTCGGAATAGAAGGCAGCATCAGCATTGCCGATCCTGCACCTAAGGTTGTAATGAATTTGCGGCGTGTATATTTCATTATGAATCTCCTGGTAATTTAGTAAATCTGTTTAAATTTAACCTGGGGTTATCAATTATCTAAAAATAGAACTTAACATTATGAAAATATTATATTTCCGCAAGGTCTATTATTAAAATATAGAATATTTATATAACTTATTTTAGTAAAATTGTCGCAACAATTAATCAGGTTTAACTCCGTCAATATTTTTTATTTACAAAAAGTATTGACGGTTTTTTTGTGATCTCCCTTTCCAATTAAACAATGCGTATGAATGTAACAGCGAACAGCATTGCAGTATAATTATTAATCTGTATGGATCTCTAAATATATTCTGATTAAATACGATAATCAAAAGAGGGGCGTTTGTAATACTCAAAACAAACTTATTAAAGGAGGTGAATGCGTAAATGTCAATTGGTGCAATTGGCCAGACCTACAGTACAGCTGCTATTATGTCTGCCGTTAACCGAAACTCTCCGGCCGCGGCTTCTATAAGTTCAAATAGTAAAAAAGATTCGGCTACGATATCAGAAGCAGCCAAGGAATTGGCTGCACAGAGATCCGGTACAGCTTCCCAGGAGGAATCTTCCGAATCCGCAAGCGAAAAAATTCAGGAACAATTAACAGGGCTCCAATAGAACACTCCAAGATTGTGCTTTAAGAGAAGCTTGGATTACCAAAAGTAATTTCACGCTTCTCTTTTTTATTATAAAATAGATGTATTTATTCCGATTTGAAAACTACCGCGTTCAATATGAATTAATCTCATATCTGAATTCTCATAATTATTCAATTTTAAGTATTATTTAAGGCGGTATGTGATGATGACAGTTAATTTTATTTCTATCTGCTTTTATATTATTTGTATTAAATTCAAAAAATGCTGAATTTTGAGTAAATGAAATTATATCTGAAAAGAAGATCATATTTTCACTTCTGTATTATCTAAAAACCGGACAGCAAAATGAAAAAAAATATTTTCTATTTTTTATTAATTGTTTCATTTGTAAATATTCAGGCAAAAGTAAGTTTGCCCGCAATTTTCAGCAGCCATATGGTGCTGCAGCAGAAATCGGAAGTAATTATCTGGGGATGGGCGAACCCGTTGGAAAATGTAAAAGTAGTAGGAAGCTGGAACAATGATACTTCTAAAATGACTGCGGATAACCAGGCGAAATGGCAGGTTACTATAAAAACACCGGCAGCCGGCGGTCCTTATTCGATTACTGTTGCAGGTAGTGATACAATTACTCTTGAAGATGTTATGATAGGAGAAGTATGGCTGTGCTCCGGTCAGTCTAATATGGAAATGTCAGCAAGCTGGGGAATTAATAATGCTGCGCAGGAAATATCTGAAGCAGATTATCCGGACATACGTTTGTTTCAGGTTGATAAAAGAGCTGCGGAATACCCGCAGCTGGATGTTGCAGGAACATGGAAAGCTTGTACTCCAAAAACGATGAAAGATTTTAGTGCAGCAGGTTATTTTTTCGGAAGAGATTTATATAAGAATTTAAATGTACCAATAGGATTAATAAACAGCAGCTGGGGAGGTACGCCTGCAGAAACATGGGTAAACCCTGATACAATTTCATCAAATAAAATACTTTCCGAATCGGCTAAAAAAATATCTGATACAATGCCCTGGTGCCCCGGAAAACCGGGCAAGACATACAACTCTATGATTTATCCTCTGATCCCTTTAAAATTGCCGGCGTAATCTGGTACCAGGGAGAAACAAATACTGCTAATCCCGAAACTTATTCTCAATTATTCTCAACATTAATAAAGGATTGGAGAAATGAATGGGAAGATGAATTCCCTTTTTATTATGTGCAAATTGCTCCGTACAATTATGAAACTCCGTATACCGGTGTACTTGTAAGAGAAGCTCAGTTAAAATGTCTGACTTTACCAAAGACCGGAATGGTAGTCATAAGTGATATTGGCAACCTAAAAGATATTCATCCCAAAGATAAACAGGATGTCGGAAAACGGCTGGCAAATTGGGCGCTGGCAAATACTTATGGGAAAAAAGATATCAATGTTTCAGGACCTTTATACCGTTCATTTGATTTAAAAGGTAATAAGATCATAATATATTTTAATTTTGCAGGAAGCGGATTAGCTGCCAGGGGCGGAGCTTTAACAAACTTTACAATTGCAGGTAAAGACAGTGTATTTGTACCTGCTAAAGCCGAAATTGAAGACAGTACTGTGGTTGTATATTCCGATAACATTCAAAATCCAATCGCCGTGAGATATGCCTGGGAGAATGCTGTTGATCCGAATTTATTTAATAAGGAAGGTTTGCCTGCATCTAGTTTCAGAACAGATGACTGGAAGATTCAACTAAAATAATTTTCTGTTCTAGTTTGATAATCATAAATTTCTCCGGGGAATAAAGAATATGTTAAAAAGGATACTTCCTGAATTTGTAAAATTAGTTGTTATCTCTCTATTTGTTTTTACTTTATCCGCTTTTACCAAAAAAATATTCAGCCAATCAATGAGTAATACTATGAATAGCACTTCATTAAATTCTAAAGATAACATTGTAAAGATTAACCTTAACGGTGAATGGAAGATGAAAGATTTTACACGAGGGACCGGTGTTATTAAACAAGTTTATCTTCCTTCAAAAATACCTGCAGGATGTTTTTCGTATAACGTACCGGGAACTGTCAGAACTTCTCTGTTAGCTTCCGGTGAAATTCCCGATCCATATATAGCATATGATAATGAAAAGTCACTCTGGGTAGAACAAAAAGAGTGGTGGTTCTTTAAAAATTTTAATATCGGGAAAGAATTAAAGGGAAAGTTTGTCGAACTTTTATTTGAAGGAACATCATTTAAAGGAGAAGTGTGGATTAATGGTAAGCAGTTGGGAAAGTTAGAAGGAATGCTTAATCCGCATTCCTTTGATGTATCTAATCTTTTGAATTATGGTAAGGAAAATAATATTGCTGTTCGTCTGGAAGCAACCCCGGATGCATGGACTAATTTAACATTGCATGGATTGACATGGAGAAGCAGCAACAGGGATCAACTATACTCTATTGCACAATGCATGTATGGCTGGGACTGGGGTCCTCATTGCGTACCTATCGGCTTGTGGCAGCCGGTGAAGCTCATTGTGACCGGTCCTCTAAGAATCAGCCGTCCTTATATTCGTTCAGAAATTTTAACCGGTAATAAAGCACGATGTAATGTACATGTCGATGTTTCTAATCTTACAAACCAGCCAAAAGCAGCGGAAATATCAGGAGCTGTTTTTGAAAAAGATTCAAAAATGAAAATAACCGGGTTTCAAAAACATATCAACCTTGAACCTCATGCTGTAAACTCAATTGAACTGGATCTGGAAATCAAAGATCCAAAATTATGGTGGCCAAATGGTATGGGAGATCAGAATCTTTATCTTTTTAATGCAGAAATAATTGATGGTTCAAAATTATCAGATAGTTTAACTGTGCAGTTCGGAATTCGTGAATTGAAGCTTGTGGATAATGAAAATGTTGAAGAGTTAATTAAATCGATGCATCAGGACGTTGGAAATCCATATCACCTTGGAAAAGTAGTAGGTTCTTATCCATGGACATTCGAGATTAACGGGAAAAAAATGTTTGCCAAAGGCGGTAATTGGATTCCGGTTGATCAACTTCTAAGATTGGATTACGATCGATATGATCATCTGCTTAAGCTGGTCAAAGAAGCGAATTTCAACCTGCTAAGAGTATGGGGAGGAGGATTATATGAAACAGATGATTTTTATAATCTATGTGATAATTATGGTATCCTGACCTGGCAGGAATTTTTAAGCAATAGAAACTTTTCGAAGATAGACAGAGAAAATTTTTTGGATGGAGTTAGGTCTGCTGTTTATAGATTAAGGAATCACCCCAGCTTAACATTCTGGTGCGGCGGAAATGAATTTGATCCCGATGATCTAGGAAGCAAATCCGTAATTGATTCTCTGGATGAAATGCTGAAAAAATATGATCCGCAAAGAGAATTTCACAGAGCATCTCCCTATATGGGAGATGATCATTACTGGGGTGTATGGCATAATAAAGAACCGTATTCTAAATATAGAATAGTAAGACCGTTCCGCAGTGAAGCCGGTATAAATGCTCCTCCAGTTTATGATAACTATATGAAATTCACTCCTGATACAATGCTCTGGCCTCTTGATACACCATATGTTGAATATCGCGGTGAATCAAATACACGGTTTGCCCACCTGGGTAAACTTTTAAGATACTCAGATGAATTTGGAGTATCCAAAAATATCAGTGAATTTATTCTCAAAAGCCAGCTTTACCAGGCAATAGGAAATGAATTCGATTTGGAATTTTGCCGGTCAAATAAATTCAGAAACAGCGGTTTTTTAGTGTGGCAGTTTGATGATATCTGGCCTTGCTATTCATGGTCGCAGGTTGACTGGTATGGTACACCGAAACCGTCATATTATTTCTTAAAGCGGGCTTCCAGACCCGTTCATATATCTGCTGATTATGAGAAATATTTATGGAATACAGGTGAAGTCTTTAATGCAAATATTTATTTATTGAACGATAAACAGGAACCAGTAGAAAATTGTAAATATATTGCCAGAATTCTTGATGTAAAAGGAAACACTCTTGCAAAAAAATCAGGAATAGCTGAAGCGAAAACAAATCAATCTGTTAAGATTGAAAAGATTGAATTTAAAATATCTGAAAAAATGAAAGGAAGATCTTTATTTGTATCGGTCATTTTGAATGATAATCAAGACAAGGAAATTTCTTACGCTCTTTATCCTATCGCTGTAAGCAAAAACGACAACCCGGATGATTATAATGATATTTTTGAAGAGTTAAACCAGATGCCGCAGGTTCCTTTAAAAGTTTCATTTAAAGATTCCAGTATTAAATTTGATTCAAATGGAAATGGCATTACTACTCTTCATATTTCAAATCCTTCTGATAACCTTGCTTTTTTTGTCGGAATAAATATGATTGAAGAAAGTAAAACATTAAAATCAGGCTATAGTGATAATTATGTTGCATTGCTTCCCGGTGATAGCAGGGATATAATCATTACATTTAAAAACAAAAAACAACAAACTTTGCCCGGACAATTGAGTTTTAAAGTAGCAGGATGGAATACTCTGGCCCGGAATATTAATTTGGAAATTGAAAACTAAAGGGTTAACATTAAAAACAGATTTGTACCGATATTACTGGCGTTGTTTGTTACTTTTCTCTGGTCCACTTCCTATATAATTATTAAATTGGGATTATCCGAAATGAAGCCCATAACCTTTGCCGGTTTGCGCTATTTTGGTGCCTTTATTTGTTTTATCCCTTTCATTTTTCAAAGAAAATATATTACTGAGGTCAAACAGCTTAAATCTCACCAGATTAAAAAGCTCATTTGGTTAGGGCTTTTGTTTTATACTTTTACACAGGGGACCCAGTTCATGGGTTTATCATTACTTCCGGCAGTTACGGTGAGTCTTATGTTAAATTTTACTCCCCTGATCGTGGCTATAATGGGAATTTTTTTAATTGCTGAGAATCTTACTGCTATTCAATGGATGGGCGCAATAATTTTTTTTGCCGGTATTTTAATTTATTTTATACCGATATCTGCAGTCGGGAATAGTAGCCTCGGTTTAATAATTATGTCCGTTGGAGTTATAGCTAATTCGGGTTCTGCAGTTATGGCAAGGGATGTTAACCGGAGCAGTAAAATCAGCCCTTTAGTTGTAACTTGTATAAGCATGGGCGCGGGTTCTACTCTTCTAATAATTACAGGATTTACAATTGAAGGTTTTCCTGTAATAAGTTTAACTACATTTTTCTTTTTGATCTGGCTGATTATTGTTAATACAGCTTTTGCATTTACGATATGGAATTTTACCCTTCGTACTCTAACTGCAGTTGAATCGAGTATAATCAATAGTGTTATGCTGATCCAGATTGCAGTACTTGCGTATCTCTTTCTCGGAGAAGAAATTTCATTTCAAAAAGGATCGGGAATGATTATAGCTGCTATAGGTATTATACTTGTCCAAATAAATAGAAAAAATTATTTAAAAGCAGCCGTTCAATAAAAACCTTTTTTGCTTAAAAGAGTTATATAAGATAAATTTGCTTCTGTTATTTATTTCATTGGAATTCTCTTAATTAATCCTTATTCAACTTGATATTTATTTAATAATTAATCTGATTTTTTATGAAGAAAGAGCGGTTAGTTGCATTTAGCGATGGTGTTCTCGCAATTATAATTACAATAATGGTACTTGAATTAAAAATTCCCCATGGTGACCAATTATCGGATCTGCAATCTCTTATTCCCATCTTTTTAAGCTATGCTTTAAGCTTTACAAACATAGGACTTTACTGGAATAATCATCATCATTTATTATATACTGTAAAACGTATCAATGGTACTATACTGTGGAATAATCTCCATCTTCTTTTCTGGTTGTCTTTGATCCCTTTTGTAACCGGATGGATGGGTGAGAATCACTTTGCCATGTGGCCGGTTGCTTTGTATGGATTCGTATTTATTATGGCTGCTGCTGCATGGAGTATTCTTTCTGCCGCAATTATAAAGCATAATGGTAAAGATTCGAAACTAGCCAAAGCTTACGGCAAAGATTGGAAAGGGAAAATATCACTAATAATATATGTTGTTGCAATTTTATTGACGTTTGTAAATAGATGGATTGGTTTTAGTCTTTATATTGTTGTTGTATTGATGTGGTTTATTCCTGATCGCCGTATTGAAAAAGTGCTTTTAGAATTTGAAAGTAAGGGAGATAAGGTATAAGAGCTGTACCTTTATATCTCTCTAACATATACCTTTAATTGGAGGAAGTTCAGAAATGAGTATTAATGCAAAATATGTCCACACTAATTTAATAGCAGAAGACTGGGAAAAATTAGCGCTATTTTATAAAGAAGTCTTTGGCTGTAAAGTTGTTCCGCCGGAAAGAGATTTTAAAGGAAAAGATATAGAATTTGGAACCGGGATTAAAAATGTTCATTTACAAGGCGTCCATTTGCAGCTTCCGGGATATAAAGATCATGGACCTACTTTAGAAATATTTAGTTATTCACCGCAGGAAGAAAAAACGCAAAAAGAAATAAACAGCCCCGGTTATGGGCATATCGCTTTCCAGGTTGACAATGTTGATAAAGCAAAAGAAATTGTTTTAAATCACGGCGGTAAAAAAGTAGGGGAAATAGTTAACCTTCAGGTCAGTTCCAATTCAAAAGTTACCTGGTGTTATGTTACCGATCCTGAAGGCAATGTTATAGAACTTCAAAGCTGGTCATAAATTTAACATAATTCTATCTTAGTTATGTTTACAATCGAAACTAAAAGACTGAAGCTCAGGGAGCTAAACGAAAATGATGAAAATTTTCTTTATGATATTTTATCTGATGAAGAAACAATGAAGTATTATCCGGCACCTTACGATATTAACAGGGTACGGAAAAGTATTAAAAGATCAATAAACAGCTATAAAGAGAATCGGTTCGGATTATGGGGTGTTATCCTTAAAGAGCAGAATAGATTTATTGGTCAATGCGGCATTACTAAACAGGATATTGACGGGGTTATTGTCCCCGAAATAGGTTATCATATAAACAAAGAGTTCTGGAGAAAAGGTTTTGCATCTGAGGCATCTGTTGCATGTTTGAAATATGGATTTGAAAAGCTTCAATTAATTGAAATATACATCCACACCTATATTAAGAATATTCCTTCGAGAAGAGTTGCAGAAAAATTAAATATGGTCCGGGTTAAAGAATTTGAAAAATATATAAAAGATTATAATATCTATATGAAACATGTAGTTTATAAAATGGATCGAAAGCAATTTCGGAACTTAAAAAAGATATTTGTTAGATTTTCCTCTTAGTATTTAGGATTATTCCATTTCTTCGGTTTGAAAGTGCTTAATCAAAATTTCAGCTTTTTTCTTTCCAACTACAGCCGCTAATTTTTCAAAATCCGATTTTTTAATTTCTGTAATGCTCCCGATATTTTTCAGAAGTATTTTTGCAGTAGCAGAACCAATCCCCTTTATATCGGTTAGTTCCGATTTAATAGTTCTTTTGCTTCGCCTGTTCCTGTGAAAAGTTATCGCAAAACGATGTGCTTCATTTCTTACCTGCTGCAGAAGCTTTAATCCGGAAGAGGTTTTCGGAATTGATTCCGGTTCGGAATGATTTGGAAAAAATACTTCTTCCAGTCTTTTAGCAAGGCCTATAATATTGTAACTTTTCAAACCAAGTTCATCCAACACTTCAACTGCACTTGATAATTGACCTTTACCCCCGTCTACCATTATTAAATCAGGGACTTGCTCGTTATTTTCAAGAAGCTTTGAATATCTTCTTCTGATAACTTCCTGCATGCTGGAGAAATCATCTGGGCCAACTACATCTTTAATAATAAATTTTCTATATAAGCTTTTTTTAGGTTTGCCGTCTTCAAAAACTACCATGCTTGCAACAGAATCTGTCCCCTGGAGATTTGAAATATCAAAACATTCAATCTTTTTTGGAAGGCTGTTTAATCTTAAATCTCTTTGCAAAGCCGCAACAGAATAGGGAATTCGTCCATCGTTTTTCATCTTCTGGATCTGAATTTCTTTTAGTTGAAGGGAAGCATTTTCTTTGCACATTTTTACAAGAGATTTTAATCCTCCTTTTACAGGAACAATAAGTTTGATCCTGGCTGTTTTAGTTCCGTTTTGATTAGTTGCTTTCCAGTTTAACCAATCATTTAATGTTGGTGAATCCGAAGGTTCAGCTTCCAGAACAATTTCTTTAGGTATTTCAACATAATCAGTATAGTAAAACTTAACAGCGGACGAATATATTTCATTAATCTCTTCATTACCTTCTATACTGAGCTTTAACTGTTTTTTACCAACAAGCTTTCCATTCCTGATATTTAATATTGAACAGGATGCATCTTTCCCTTCATATGCAATTGCAATGATATCCCGGTCGGCAAAATCGTCGCTTACCACTTTTTGTTTTGAAGAAATTACCTGAAGGTGATCAATTTTATCCCTGATTTCAGCAGCTTTTTCAAAATTCAGTATTTCGCCTTCCTTCTGCATCTTTGTCTTTAAATCATTTATTAAGTCATCGGTTTTCCCTTTAAGCACTTTAACAACTTCATTGACCATTTCGTTATAATCCTGTATAGAAACCAGGCCTTCACAAGGTCCATCACATTTCTTAATATGGTAATCGAGACAGACTTTAAATTTTTTCTTTTCAATAGCTTCATTTGTTATATCCAGTCTGCAGCTTCTTATCTTGAACACCTGGTTAATCAGCCGTAAAGACGATTTCATATCTTTAACACTTGTATATGGTCCAAAGTATTTTGAACCGTCTTTCACGACCCTTCTTGTCGGATAAATTCTTGGGAAAAGTTCATTAGTAACTTTAATAAAAGGATATGATTTATCATCCTTCAGGTTAACATTATATCTGGGTTTAAACTTTTTAATTAAATTATTTTCAAGAACAAGTGCTTCTATCTCGTTATCCGTTACAATCAATTCAAGATCATTTATTTTGTTAACAAGGGCAGATGTTTTAGGTGAATTAATTCCGCTTGTGAAATAGGTTTTAACCCTGTTCTTCAGGTTTCTTGCTTTACCTACATAAATCACCTTTCCCTTTTCGTTCATAAACTGGTAAATACCGGGATTGGAAGGTAAATTCTTTATTTTTGATTCTAAATTGGGATTCATTTCAAATTTGCCTGCTCAATTTCTTCAATGCAAAATTTATGAATATTTAAAATGGAAATAAATGAAGAAATAAATTGATATAAAATAACTTAGATAATCTTAATCTTCAGCTCAAATTTTCATAAAAAAAGTGATAATTGTTCATACAGAATTTTAAGTATAATGGCTTATTAAATGCTATTCCGGCTTAAAACCGCAATAATTTTTTAGTGATTTGTATCCGAGCTATTAGCTGTTTATTTATATTTTTTTATATTTGTTGTACCGTAAATAAAAGATTTTTTTCTTAAAAGATAATTTTTATTTTTCCCCTAAAGAACAGGGAAGGGATAGCTATCACAAAAGATAAAATGATTTCTAGTTTTAATGCTTTTTTTATTAAAATAGATTACATTTCATAGAAAAACAAATACAAATTTATTAATCACTATCAGTAACTGTAATGCCAAAGATAAATTTAACTAATAAATCTACTTCGGAACAAATCAGAATTCTTAAGGATTATCTTAAGAGAAGAGCTCAGCACTCTCAGCAGGGTGATGTGAGGGTAACCCAGGTTGTTAAAAGATTTAAACATAAAGCCCTGTTAAGTGATAGAGAAAAAGCGGCTCATTTTAGAAAATTACTCGACTTAGCTAGGAGAGATGATAAAAAAGAAGATAAAAGGGTAGAAAGAAAAGGAGAAAAAAAATAACTGTTTAATAGTTATTTAAATTCCATATTTATCTTGTTGGAAAGAATATACAGACCCGAATTTTTAATATTTCGCCACTTCGTATATCAAATTATAATTCTTTCTTTCTTAAAATATCCGGAAAATTAACTTTAACTTCAGGAGTCTAATGTACTGGCTAGTAAGAAGTTATCGAATCCGTCCGATGCCTATATCATTTATATCTCCATAAGGAAATCTTTAATAATCCCGCTTAAAATTTTAATTTCTATTAGAAAAGCATCATGTCCGTATATCGAATTAATTTCCACATATTTAGAATTAGGAATATGAGATGAAATTTCCATTTGTTCAGTAGGCGGATAAAGTATATCTGACGAGATACCGATATTCAGCGAAGATGCTTTAATATTTTCCAGCACATCTTCAAATTTTCCTCTTTTGTAGCTTACATCATGAAAATCCATTGCATGTGAAATATAGATGTATGAATTGGCATCAAAACGGCTCACCAGCTTCTGTCCCTGGTACGATAAGTAATTTTCAATCTGGAAAAAATTTTCAGGATTGTAGAAATGATCAGTTTCGTTGATTCTGGATCTCCCGAATTTCGTTTCAAAAGAAATATCACTTCTATAGCTGATCATTGCAATTTTTCTGGCGAGGCTCAATCCTCTAAAAGGTTGTATCTCATAATTTCCGTTATCCCAGGCAGGATCATTTTTAATTGCATCTCTCGCAGCCTGGTTTAAAGCAATGCACCAGGGAGAATGTTTAGCAGAAGTTGCAATGGGGATTATTGATTTTATAAAGCCGGGATACATGATGCTCCATTCGAGAACCTGCATACCGCCCAGAGACCCGCCGGAAACAGTTACAAGTTCATTCACACCGAGTTTCTTTAAAAGCTCATATTGAACTTTTACCATGTCCCTGACAGTAATGATAGGGAAATTCATTCCGTACTTTTCCCCGGTAGCAGGATCCAAACTTGAAGGTCCGGTTGTACCATAGCATCCGGCTAAAAAATTTGAACATACAATAAAATATTTTTCCGTATCAAATGCCTTTCCCGGGCCTATCAAACCTTCCCACCAGCCGGGTTTATCGTTGAACATGTTATTATATTTAGATAAAAATTCCGAATTCTTTGTCCTTGATATCTCTTCTTCTGTTACTAAACCGGCGGCATGTGCATTCCCGGTTAATGCATGACAAATTAAAACAGCGTTTGTCCCTTCACTATTTAATTTACCGTAAGTCTGATAGGCAGCTTCAACTGAATTAAGTTTCTGACCTGAGTCCAGTATTAGTGGATTTGAATTATTATGAAGTTTAATAAATTGTGTCCTGGCTTCTATTTCCACAAGTTCTTTAATATTTATTTCCATAAATTTTTATGTATAATTATATAAAATAGTAAAGATTTAGTTCATATTTAATTATTTGTTAATAGAATGCGTCTCTTATTGATTAAATAAAAAACAAACCCGGGTTCTTTTAAAGAAACCGGGCTTTAAATCAATTTATACAAGATTTACAGATTTTACAGCCGATTTTATGGCTTCATCAAAATCCAGTATTATATCATCAATATGTTCCAAGCCGACTGAAACCCGGACCTGTTCCGGAAGCACACCTGCTTCTTTCTGCTCGACATCCGATAGCTGCTGATGAGTTGTTGACGCAGGGTGAATTACAAGAGTTTTTGCATCACCTACATTCGCCAGCAGGCTTGCTAGTTTAACATTGTTGATAAATGCTTTTCCTGCTTCAATTCCTCCTTTTATTCCGAATGATAAAATTGAACCGAATAAACCATTTCTCAAATATTTTTTTGCATTTTCATGATACGGATGGCTTTCAAGACCCGGATACCAAACCCATTCAACATCGGGATTTTGTTCCAGCCATGTTGCTAGTTTTAATGCATTTTGTCCATGGCGTTCAATTCTTAATGAAAGAGTTTCAAGGCCCTGTAAGAACAGGAATGCATTAAAAGGACTAAGTGCCGGACCTAAATCCCTGAGCCCTTCAACTCTTGCCCGTATTATAAATGCTATATTTCCGAATTGAGAACCTTTACCAAAAACCTCGTTGAATTTAAGACCGTGATAACCTGGAGAAGGTTCGGTAAAAATAGGGAAGTTTCCGTTACCCCAGTCAAATTTTCCTGAATCAACCACTACACCGCCAATAGAAGTTCCATGTCCGCCTATCCATTTAGTAGCGGAGGCTGTAATAATATCAGCGCCATGATCTATTGGGCGCGCCAGATATCCTGCTGCCCCGAATGTGTTATCAACGATTAATGGAATACCATAACTATGAGCTATTTCAGAAATTTTTACAATATCGGGTATATTTAATTTAGGATTTCCAATTGTTTCCAAATATAAAGCTTTTGTTTTGGGATCAATTAACTTTTCAAAATCATCTGGATTATCTCCATCTACAAATTTCGTATTTATTCCCAAACGGGGTAGAGTGACTTTGAATTGATTATAAGTACCGCCGTAAAGATTGTTTGTTGATACTATATTTTCTCCCGCCTGAGCAATTGTTGTAACTGCCAGTAATTGTGCTGCCTGCCCGGACGAAGCAGCTAAAGCAGCAACACCGCCTTCAAGAGCAGCAATCCTTTTTTCAAAAACATCATTAGTTGGATTCATAATTCTTGTATAAATATTTCCAAACTTCTGAAGTCCGAATAAATCAGCTGCATGCTGCGCATCATTAAAATTATATGATGTTGTCTGATAAATAGGTACTGCCCTGGACCCAGTTGTAGGATCAGGTTCCTGACCTGCATGCAACTGAAGTGTTTCGAACTTATAATTACGCCCTTTGCCATTTGTGCTCATTATGCTGTCCTTTCTATTATATATATTATGATACTTGTGTTATCCAATGCAAAATCATTTAATGCCGCATCAATTTATTTAAACAAAAAAAACCTCTTCAGGAAAGATTTTTTGAAGAGGTTTTTAAATTCTTCTCTCATCTTTCCCATTGGTAACACCTTATCGGTGTTACCGGGCAGGAGTTAGCACCAAAACCCCCGGGTTGAACCGGAGTGGTTGCCAAGGTTTCAACGGGCCTGATCCCTCAACCTTTCTCGATAAGAGCTTTAAATATGTATTTCTATTTGTAATAAAAAAGCCCTTCTCGAATTATTCGGAAGGGCTTCAGTCTACAAAATTTATTTTTAAATAGGCTGTGTCCCTTCTGTATGATTACACATCATCATACAACAACGGCACATCGCCATAAGATTTTTATTCCTTTTGTTATATATACTTTTAATTTTCATTTCCGACAAAAGTAAATTATTAAATTTATAATGTCAATATTCGATCAATATTTTTAGAAAGAAAATTTTTCCGGATTGAATAAAAATGCAAAAAATTTTCATTTTTATTCACCAGATAATTGTTAAGTCCTTTTAATTAAATATACTTTGCTTTTAAGAAAGCAAAATTAAAATGTGTTTTGAAACACTAACCATTACCAGCTTTTCTACTTCAATTATTTTTTAACTTACGTGAGCATAAAATCTGGTTAAAATATTTATATTAACAAAAAAATATTATACTAAATTCTTTTCATTTTAATAACAATAAATTTTAAGTAATATTCTCTTAATAAAAAAAATTTTGGAGATGACTGGTGACAGATGATAATAAATTCGATGAGCGTTATCCAATTGGAAAATTCTCCTACAGAATGAAAGATGATAATGAAAAGCAAAGAAAAGTATTTATCTCGGAAATTGAATCAGTTCCTTTAAATTTGAGACAAGCCGTATCAGGTTTGTCCGGTTCACAGCTTGATACACCATATCGAGAAGGCGGATGGACAATAAGACAAGTCATTCATCATCTTCCCGATAGCCATCTTAATGCATATATTCGTTTTAAACTGGCTTTAACGGAAGATAGTCCAGCTGTTAAAACCTATGATGAGAAAAAGTGGGCGGAATTCACAGATTACCTAAATACTCCTGTTGAACTTTCATTAAATTTACTGGATAGTCTTCATAAAAGATGGATTATATTATTAAAATCTATGAGTGAGGATGATTTTAAAAAAACTTATTTACATCCCGAATCAGGTAAAGTTGATTTGGACTGGGTCACCGCACAGTATGCATGGCACGGAAAACATCACATAGCTCATATTACTGATTTATGTAAAAGGAAAGGCTGGTAATAAATATTTTAAAATAAGTGGGGTTAATTTCGATTTAATTATAAAAAATTATAAATTTATGTATAACAGATACCGAATCATTTTTTAAAAAACTCCAGGTTAAAAATTATGAAAGCTAAAATATTTTCTATTTTGTTTCTTATTTTCTCCGCAATTTTTATTCAGATTAATGCACAGCAATTAATAAAAAAAGGAGGAAATTACAATTATATCATTCTGGATGACGGTGTTAATATTAATTTGGTTGATAAAAGCTTTAAAACAATCGGTCAGATGCTGAATGCTACAAATATTGAGAACTATATCCCTGTTCAGGATTTTATTGTAATGAAAGAAAAAAACGGATACCTTGTAAGTTATGATTTAACCATGAAAGAATTGGGGCGAACTACCATACCCGCTAACTTTAATGATAATGATTATAAAGTTACAGATAATTATATATTGTTAAAGGTTAATAATAATCTTGAAACTTTTGATAAAAATTTCAGGAGATATGGTTCATTTCCTCTTTCATCCCAGGTAAAGCAATATTGGGCCACAGATAATTATATTTTGATTGAAGATAATATGACTATTGCTGCATATGATGAGTATTTTCAAAAATTGAATGACAGGCTGGCAAATAAATATTTAAAGGATGTTATTACTCCAGATAATTATATTGTTACAAAGGAAGTTAACCTGACACCTACCGGTATACCTGAAAATCCTAATGAAGAAGATGATTCTTATTATATATTTGACAGTAAATTTAATCAATTGGGCAGAAAGCAGATTACCACTAACCTGGAGAAAATATTTTTTACAAATGATTACATCTTAACTAAAGAGGGGAGTCATCTTTATTCTTATGATCAAAGATTTAACAGGATTGGAGATAAATATATAAGATCAGATTTAAATGAATATGTGCCGGCAGATGGATATGTAATTACAAAGGAAGGGGATAATATATATACATATAATGCTAATTTACTGAAAATGGGTGAATGGGAGATCCAGCCGGATGTCCAGGAAATAGATGCTTCAAAAGATTTTATTCTTGTAAAGACAAAAGATTATTATTACACTTTTGATACTAATCTTAAAAGTATTGCAAAAACTGAAATTAATAAATAATAATAATAAAATAGAATCGGTTTATTGCAATTTGTCATAAATATGTGCAGATATGAAAAAGTGCAAAAAGACACTTCGGTTAAAAAAAGCCCGGGAATAAAATATTTTTCTCCGGGCTTTGCAAAGGTGTGATGCACTAAAAAGGAACTGCCTTTTCGAAATCCGGGTAAGCCTCTAAACCATGTTCCCCCATATCCAATCCTTCAATCTCCTCACGTTCGGATACTCTTACACCCATAGTTGTTTTTATTATTGACCAAACTATATATGATACTGTAAATGTGAATGCCCCGACAGCCGCCGCTCCTATTAACTGATGAAATATTAGTGTGAATCCTCCTCCGAAAAATAAACCGTTACCGGTTGTACCGTGCATAAACTTGTCTTCAGCAAATAAACCTAATGCCAAAGTACCGAATACACCGTTTACCAGATGAACAGCCAAGGCTCCTACAGGGTCATCAATTTTAATTCTATCAAAACCGATAACAGCAAAAACTACAAGAATTCCTGCTGCTGCCCCGATTATAAGCGCACTTCCAACGCTCACATACGCGCATGGGGCTGTTATTGCAACCAATCCTGCAAGACAACCATTTATGGTCATACTTAAATCAGGTTTACCTAAAACAATCCATGCAATTGCAGTTGATGTCAGGATACCGGCTATTGCGGCACTATTGGTAGTTATACAGATTCTTGCAATGCTTTCAGGATCTGCTGCCATTGTGCTTCCCGGATTAAAGCCAAACCAGCCAAGCCAAAGAACCAGCGCACCCAAAGTTGCAGATGTCATATTATGACCCGGGATAGGAAATATTTTACCATCCCTATATTTCCCTGTCCGGGCTCCAAGAATAAGTACTCCGGCTAATGCTGCCCATCCGCCGACAGAATGTACAACTGTTGAACCTGCAAAATCGAAAAAGCCCAAATTAGCCAGCCATCCGCCTCCCCAAATCCAGTGACCTGTAGTGGGATACATAATTGCTACGAGTATAAATGAAAAAATAATAAAAGAGAGATACTTTATCCTTTCGGCAACAGCTCCTGAGACAATTGTTGCAGCCGTACCGGCAAATACAAGCTGGAAGAAAAATTTTGCTAAAAGCGGAACTGAAGCCCAGCTGATCGCTGTGTATACACCTGAATAATTATTTCCTGTAGCCGGACTGTTATCAGCTCCTCCTAATGACAATAAGCCTTGCAGACCTATAAAATCATTTCCGTTTCCGAACATTAATCCCCAACCAATTATCCAGAATGCAAGAGAAGAGATAGCGAAGACAATGAAATTCTTTGAGAGTATATTTACTGCATTTTTACTGCGGGCAAAACCGGATTCAACCATTGCAAATCCAAGGTTCATAAAAAAGACCAGCATTGCTGTAAAAAGGACCCAGATTGTGTCCATAACAACTTTATATTCCATTTGAGTTTTCCTGAATTTTGTTTGTTAAATTTTTCCTTAGTAATGTGAAAACTAAAGAGCATCCTCTCCTGACTCTTCAGTCCGTATTCTAATTGTATCATCCATTGGAATTATGAATATTTTTCCGTCTCCTACTTCTCCGGTTTTAGACTTTGAAACTATGATTTCCAAAGCCTTTTCATATCTTTGGTCACTGCATATTAATTCAATTTTAATTTTAGGAACAAATTCAATGTTATATTCAGAGCCGCGATAAATTTCCTTGTGGCCTTTTTGTCTTCCATAACCCCGGACTTCGGAGACCGTTAGACCTGTAAAACCTGCTTCCTGAAGTGCATTATGAACCTGTTCCAGCTTATGAGGCCGTATAATTGCTTCAATTTTTTTCATGCAGACTGCTCCATTGGCGGCCAATTTATTATAACTTTTATTAAATTATTAAAATAAATACGAACTAATACTAAATAGATAAGGATAATGAGAGCAAATATATAATAATATAAGGTGAAGTCAAAGAAATTATTAAAATAATTGAATGGAAATTATAAAGGCGGCAAAATAATTCTAATCAAAATATTAGATTGCAATGCCGCCTCCTGAGGAGAATTAATAGCATTTAATAATTATTTTTTTCGATAATGCTGGAAAACAAACTATCCTGAAATAAAATCTTTTTCATACAATACCTTTTTCGGGTGCAGGAATAAAAGTATTCAGTGCTGCTACCGGAGTGTCATCATAACCTTTAATACCCATCTCAGGCATATCAAGTCCTTCGATTTCATCTTTTGCCGGTACCCTGATACCGCCCATAACTTTATTGCATACTTTAAAAAAAACATACATAACTGAAAATACAAAAACAAAACAGACAACACCTCCGATTAATTCTGCCAGGAACTGATTGGGATCACCATAGAATAATCCTCTGACTGTACCTGGAACGCCATTCCATCCATCACCGTAAGTTCCATCTGCAAATAAACCTAATGCAAGAACACCCCATAATCCATTTACACCATGCACTGCAACAGCACCAACAGGATCATCTATTTTCATTTTATGATCAAGGAATAAGGCTGCTAATACAACCAAAACACCTGCAATAGCTCCAATTAAAACAGAAATGGGTGCGTTTACGAATGCACATGGAGCGGTAATTGCAACTAAACCGGCAAGCATTCCATTTGCCATCATACTTGGATCCGGTTTGCCATACTTCCACCACATATAAATTGTAGCAGCAAATGCCCCGCTTGCTGATGCAAGCATTGTATTAGTGGCAACAACTGCAATTCTCAAGTCAGTCCCAGATAGGGTAGACCCTGGATTAAAACCAAACCAGCCGAATGCAAGTATAAATGTTCCAATTATTGCCATTGGAATATTATGACCGGGGATTGCATTTGATGTGCCGTCCTTGTTGTATTTTCCTAATCGGGGTCCAAGTACAATTGCACCTGCAAGAGCTGCAGCACCCCCTACTTCGTGTACTACTGAAGAACCAGCAAAATCGACATGACCATGACCAAGTCCAAAATTAGTCCCTAATTGAGCAAGCCATCCACCGCCCCAAACCCAATTTCCGAATAATGGATAAACAATCATTGAAATGAAAAATCCATAAACAATAAATGATACAAATTTCCATCTTTCAGCCATTGCCCCGGTTGGAATAGTCGCTGTTGTATCCATAAATACCATCTGGAAAAGAAATAATGTAAAAATTCCTACATCATATACATGAGGATTTAAAAAGAATCCCGATAGTCCTGCAAGACCAAACGATTTTCCAAGAAGAGTAATCGATATTTCATTCGTAAGGCCGGGAGTTCCTCCAAGGTTTGCAATACTTCCTACGCCTCCAAACATTAAAGCAAATCCGCAAATCCAGAAACCTAGCACACCAATTCCATAAACCATAAAATTCATTCCCATAGTATGAGCCACATTTTTAGCCCTGGTGAAACCGGTTTCAACCATTGCAAATCCTGCCTGCATAAACATTACTAAAAAACCAGTAATTAATGTCCACATAATATTTTCGGCAATCCTGTTATGTCCTACTGCATCAGCGACCTCGGAAATTGTCGGTTCTCCCGGTTTGCTTGCAGGTACATCCTGTACTGTCCCCGTTTTAGCACCGGTAGGATCCGGCTGGGCATGTAAATTATTATTAACAGAAAAAACCAGGACCAGTAAAAAGAGAAAAACATAAAGACTGCTTATAAAGCTTTTCTTTTTCATATTTGTGCTCCTACTTAATGTTTTTAGTTTAGTGAATATTGTTAGTGGTTTTAATTTGTGCTTAAATAACTTTTATCAATTTTAATCAAATTGCACTTTCACCGGCTTCTTCGGTACGAATCCTGATTGCTTCATCAATACTGCTTATAAATATTTTACCGTCACCAACTTCACCTGTCTTAGCATATGAAATAATAATATCTATGGCTTTTTCACTTTCTTCATCGCTGCATATTAATTCAACTTTTAGTTTAGGCACGAATTCAATTTTATATTCCGAACCGCGGTATATTTCCTTGTGCCCTTTTTGTCTTCCATATCCTCTAACTTCAATTACCGTAAGGCCGCCAAAACCGGACTGCTGCAGCTCTTTTTGTATATCTTCCAGCTTATGCGGGCGAATAATCGCTTCTATTTTTTTCATGAACAGCTCCTTGAAATATTGGTAAATATATTCAGTCCTATGCATTAGATAATTAATTAAAAAGTCTTTATATACAAATTTATTAAGGAAAACTGGTGCTATTATATAAATTATTAAGGCAAGTAGCAATTAAAAACAAATTAATTTTTTTTAATAATTGGAGAAATGCCGGCTTTAAAATAAATTAAGCGGCAAAAATTGAAATAATAACAATTCTTTGCCGCCTATGATTGAAGTTGAACTTTATTATAAAGCGCTATCTCCAGATTCACCGGTTCTTATCCTGATCGCATCCTTTAAATCATAAATAAAAATTTTGCCATCACCTACCTGGTCTGTTTTTGCAGTCTTAATTATTATATCAACAGCTTTTTCTGTTTGTTCACTTGGACATATAAGTTCAATTTTAATTTTAGGAACGAAATTAATATTATACTCTGTGCCCCGGTAGACTTCTTTATGTCCTTTTTGTCGTCCATATCCTCTCACTTCAGATACAGTTAATCCCGGAAACCCCGCTTCACTCAGAGCTTCCTGGACCTCATCAATTTTATGAGGTCTTATAATTGCTTCTATTTTTTCCATTTTAAATTCCTTTTTTTAATCTGTTCTCATTTGTTTTAAATATGATGATAGATAATAATTTTAAATACTAAAGCCTAAAACGAAGAATAAATCTTCACTTGCCGGATTTAATATTACGGAACCGAAAACTGGGAGACTGAAACTATCGGAGATCTTAACTTCTTTAGAAACCTTTATTCCGGTATTGATTGCACTGAATTTTGAAACGCCGTAATATCCTGCACTTTCTCCGGGAGTTGCTCCTAAAAACAAACTTACCCCTACATCTTTTAATGAAGTTGAATAACCCGCTTCGACATAAACAGGATTGTTTTCAACATTATAAAAGAAAATATTGAATGATAAATAGAACGGAAAACTTTCGGGTGCGGTGTAAATCAGATTTCCCTCTAGAAAATGAGCTCCCGGTCCCTGCGGATCATCCCAATTATGAAAATTACCCATTTTAGTTCCGCTGTTAGGATTTGTATAGTCAGTAACTCCAAATGAAAGACTACCGGCAGCAGTTAAATCAATTGCATAATTTGCATATATATCAATTTCATTAAGTCCCGCTGGATTCGCAGTTGGTAACGCACCCCAGAAACCCGCGGTAAAACCTCCCGCAGAAAAACTTAATGACGGTTGAATGCTTGGAGTATTTTCACCAAGATCGGTACCTCGCCAGATATATCTGCTGACGATATCTGTACCTACTGAAAATTCCTGAGCATAAATAGTAGAAGCAAGGAAAAGAATGAAGAGCAAGTTTCCTATAAATGATTTTCTGATATTAAATAATTTCATTTTAGTCTCCATTTATTATGATGTTAAGTATATATTATTAACTATTAAGATACTTTTTCAAATTCCGGATAAGCTTCCAGACCATGTTCTCCAATATCCAAACCTTCCATTTCCTCTGCTTTTGTTACTCTCAGTCCAATAGTTTTTTGAATTATTTTGAAGAGTATGAAACCTAATCCAAAAGCCCATGCAAAAGCAGTTATTACACCGAGGACTTGAACACCTACAATTGACCAGGAAAATCCATTCATATCAAATACACCGGCAGCTATGGTTCCAAATGCACCGCATACTCCATGAACAGATATTGCTCCTACGGGGTCATCAATTTTGGCAACTTTTTCAAAAAAGAGAACGCTTAATACAACTAATATACCTGCACCCAAACCAATTATTATTGAACTGAATGATGAGACATTTGCGCAAGGAGCAGTAATGGCTACCAGCCCTGCTAATGCTCCGTTAAATGTCATTGTTGCTTCAGGTTTTTTAAAAATAATCCAGGCAGTAAACATTGAAGCAATGGCTCCTGCAGCTCCAGCCAAATTTGTATTTACAGCTATGGAAGCAGTATCGGCATTTGCAGCGGTAGTACTGCCGGGATTAAACCCGAACCAGCCAAACCATAATATAAATGTACCTAATGCAGCTAGAGTAAGATTATGGCCCGGGATGGCTCTAGGTTTACCGTCTGCAGTATATTTACCTATTCTTGGCCCGAGAACTATTGCACCCGCTAATGCTACCCATCCACCAATCGAGTGTACTACGGTGGAACCGGCAAAATCAATAAAACCTAAATTTTCCAGCCATCCGCCGCCGTGAAACAGACTTCCCCATGCCCATGAACCAAATATTGGATAAATTATTGTGGAAACTATTGCAGAATAGATTAGATAAGCGACAAATTTTGTTCTTTCAGCCATAGCACCTGAAACAATTGTTGCTGCAGTTGCCGCAAAAACAACCTGAAACATCCAGAATGCAAACACCCATTTATCACCACTCTTGGCAAAATCTGAAAGGAAAAAACCATCTGTTCCAAACAAACCATTAGTTACACCGAACATAAGACCAAATCCAACAGCCCAGAAAACGATTGAGCCGACAGCAAAATCCATCAGGTTTTTCATTAATATGTTAACGGTGTTTTTACACCTTGTTAATCCTGCTTCGACCATTGCAAAACCAGCCTGCATAAAGAATACTAAAAAAGCTGCTATAAGAGTCCAGATATAGTTTGCATTGGTTTGTACTTCATTGATTTTTCCCAATATATCGGCGGATGCATCTTGAGCTAATAAAGCTCCCGGGGTTAAAAGAATAGTGAAAAAAAGTAATTGTTTTAGATGCTTCATATGTACCCTCCTGATTTTTATTATATGAATTTAATTAATTTAGCTAATATACCTTATTTGATTGTTATAATTAGTTAATATCTATTAAATATCTAAGAAATTAAATCTAATAGGTAGATAAATTTTAATATTTAAATTTTTGAGATTGAAATATAAAATAAATTTTATTTTTGTCAAGTATTTTGCATAAATAAATTAAGTATTTAACCTATATAACATAAATAATTAAGAAATTATATAATAACAACATTGTTTTATTAGGGGAAATGCCGTCCAATTAAAAATGAAGGGGGCGAAATTTATTTCTCGAAATGCTGATAATCCTTTAAATGTTTCCAGTGGCCTCCCCAGCGCCAGCCTTTCGCTAAAAAGGCTCTGACAATAAATGATGTGTCCGATACGGTTCCGGGTAATCTTTTATTATAGAAAGAATTTTTTGGGATAGTGAGTCTGTTTTTAATTTGCGGATTTAGTTTCGGATTTATATCTATAGCTCTTCCGGAAGCATGTTTGGATAATATTTTTGTTCCTTTTACTGTTCTGTAGTTGAAGGCAGAAGTATTATCATCTTTCATCGAGGTTTTATCATCCCAGTTATATTTATAAATAGGTATGACCTTATCAATGGGAAATTTTCTTTCCTTAATTTTTTTAAATATCTCCTTAATATCTTCAGCAAGATTTTTATTTATTACAATTTGCCCTTTATGAAGTCTGCCATCAAATGAATAGTAATAAACAGGCACTATAGTTAATAATTTCCGGATTGAGGAGGGTATATTTTTCCCGGATAAAGCTTCTGACAATGAGCAATTACTATCGGAAATAATTTTAACAGTATCATTGACACATATTTTTTTTAGAGCAAATAAAGAAGGCTGATATACTTTTATCCTTTTTGCACCGGCTAAAAATAATGCCGGTACAAAAAAAGGCACTAAAAACTTTATAAAATTCTTACTCATTATAAATAAATTTCATTATGTTTATTCTTTCAAATTAAAAAATTTAGCCGATAAATGCTTATTAAATAAAGTTATGCAAAAAATACAAATATGGGATAATAGTTCCAGATTTGCATGACTCCACTTATTAAATAAAATTAATTAATTGAAGGGATGATATGAAAATTATTTTTGCATTTGTATTTAGCTTTCTGTTTTTAGTGGCCATAGGCTGCAGCAATAAACCCGAAGTTAAGAAGAAGGATTCCGGACTGCATTATGTTGACGATACGGTTGGTGTAGGAAGAGCTGCTCAAAGCGGGAATCTTGTTACAATTAATTTTAGAGTTTGGTTTATGAAAGACTCAACCGATGATTTCAGTGATTGGAATGTCGATTCATCAAAGATGAGACAAAAAATAGAAGATACCTGGATGAAGGGAAAACCGTATAAATATGTACTTGGAGCAGGTAACTTTGTTAAAGGAAGTGATGAGGGAATTGAAGGTATGAAAGTCGGCGGATTGAGGACTATAATTATTCCTGCAAATTTGGCTTATGGTAAAACCGGAATGGGTCCGATACCACCGAATGCAAGTATAAAACTGGTTGTTCAATTGCTGGATGTTAAGGATAAGATAACTGCATCGATGTGGGACGTTGATACTACAAAAATGAAAACAACCAAGAGCGGTTTGAAATATATTATAGTGCAGGAAGGAACAGGTAAAACTGCAGATTCGGGAGATGTAGTAACTGTTAATTATACAGGATGGTTAAAGGACAGCACTAAGTTTGACAGTTCTGTTGAACGTGATGAACCCTTTACTTTTACAGTTGGAAATCATCAGGTTATTCCCGGTTGGGATGAAGGGATTCGCTTCTTAAATAAAGGAGCAAAAGCACGTTTTATAATTCCTCCCGGTTTAGCTTACGGAAGCAGACCGATAGGAAAAATTCCACCAAACTCGACTCTGATCTTTGATGTTGAACTGCTCAATATTAAATAAGAAAATTTTATTAACCCGGTTTCTCAAAAAAACCGGGTTAATAGTTAAAAAAACTACAAGTAATAATTTATAAGTGAAATCGACTGCGTGTAGTAACCTCTCCCAAATAAGTTCAGATGATTCAGGACATGGTAAAGTTTATAAATATTTTCCCTGTAATCGTAACCGTCAGGTAATGGATAGTTTTCATTATATGAATTGTAAAAATCTGAGCTGAATCCGCCGAATAATTTTGTCATTCCCAGGTCAGCCTCACGATGGCCGTAGTATACTGCAGGATCAATCAGGCAGGCATCTCCATTATCATCTACCATATAATTTCCGCTCCATAAATCTCCATGTAAAAGAGAGGGTGATTCTTCACTTCCGGATAATATTTCTTCAATCTTATTCTCAAGTTTCGCAATTCCTTCTCTTAATTCCTTTGTAGTATAGCCATTTTTTTCAGCGAGTTTATATTGATATAATATTCTTTTATTAAAATAAAACTTAACCCAATTTTCCTCCTCATCTTTTGCCGGTATATTCGGCTGGGCGTTTGCACCTATATAATTATCTTCGTAAAACCCGAAAGTTGAAGAGTGATATTTATGCATCCCGGAAAACTTAATCCCGAAATCCTTAAAAAAAGTTTTTGATCTGTCTGAAGAATTAATGAATTCCAAAAGTATGAAATCTTTTCCGGTCATAATAACTTCAGGAACTTTTATTGCATTTGTTTTTTTTAATTCGACTAAGCCATGTGCCTCTTTTAAAAACATATCACCTTTGTGGCTTTCATTTATTTTCAAAAGATAATTTTTGTTATCTGATGTTTTTACCTTAAATGCATTACTAATACATCCGCCGGATAGTGAAGAAAAAGAAGATATGTTTACCTTCAGTTTTTCTTCAAGCTTATTTTTTATTTGCTGAATCAATTTCATCCTTAATTTTAATGAATAGACCGAGGCAGGCATCTTCTAAAATATCAAGAACAGTTTCAAAACCTGATGGTCCTCCGTAATATGGATCAGGTACTTCTTTAAAATTCTTTATTGAAGAAAAATCAGTGATTTTATGAATCTTATTTGTGTATTTACTTTCTTTATCTAAACCCAGCAAAGTATAATAATTTTCATTGTCCATTGCTAATATATAATCGAAATAAATAAAATCCTTGATGGGATTAAATTTCCTGGCAAGGCTATCAAGATTGTAGCCTCTTTTCTTTGAAGATGCTCGCATCCTTTCATCAGGAGGTTCTCCTGTATGGTAACCGATGGTGCCTGCAGAATCAACTTCTATAAATTTTTCATAATTGTTTTTATTAATAATTGATTTCATAACTCCCTCAGCAGCAGGAGATCTGCAAATATTTCCCAGACAAACAAATAGTACTTTTTTCTTAATCATTAAATATTTATTCTTTCTGTTTAGATTATATTAAATTTAAAATAAAAAACAAATTGGCAAAATTTTGTTAAATGAAGAGCACAATATATTTCATTTTTATTCTTTTTCTATGTAGCTGGATCAAAATTTCAGCAGGTCAATATCCTAAAAGGGAAATGAGAGGTGCATGGGTTGCAACAGTTGAAAATATTGACTGGCCTGCTTCACCTGCAGAAACATCCGGGGAGCAAATAAGTGAATTAGTTGATTTATTTGATAAACTTAAATCAGCAGGAATTAATACCGTATTTTTCCAGGTTCGGACAGAATGCGATGCGCTCTATAAATCTTCATATGAACCATGGTCTTACTGGCTTACAGGGCGGCAGGGGAAAGCACCTGATCCGTTTTATGATCCTTTGGCTTTTGCAATTGAAGAAGCTCATGCAAAAGGAATGGAACTGCATGCATGGATAAATCCTTACAGAGCAGTCAAAGATATCAGTGATTATATCATTTCTGAAAATCATATTTCCAGAATTCACCCTGAATGGATATTGAAGTTTGGAAGTTATGAAATGTTAAATCCGGGTATCCCGGCTGTTACAGATTATATTGCAAAAATCGTTACTGATATCATTTCAAGATACAATGTCGATGGAATCCACCTTGATGATTATTTTTATCCTTATACTCCCAAAATAACAAACCAGGATTCTGCTACATTCAAAACTTATAAAAATGGATTTACAAATATTGATGATTGGCGTAGAAATAATATAAATTCTATGATAGCAAAAGTAAATGAAACTATAAACCGGATTAAGCCGGAAATAATATTTGGAGTTAGTCCCTTTGGAATAGTTGAAAATAAATATGCTAATACAAGCGGATTCGATGCTTATAATAAGATTTATTGTGATCCTTTAACATGGATAAAAGATAAAACGGTTGATTATGTAGTTCCCCAGCTTTATTGGGAAATAGGGAATAAATATGCAGATTTTAAAAAGCTGCTCCCATGGTGGGCTTCAATTAAAAATGAAAGGGATATATATATCGGGTTAAATTCAAGTAAAATCGCGTCTGCGGATTGGGAAGGAGCGCCTTATGAGCTGTATGATGAAATAAGAATGGCGAGGCAGTTTAAAAATATTGGAGGTGTTATTTTATTTAGTGCAAAATCTATTGCTCAGAATTATTCAGGTTTGGCGGACAGTCTGAAAGATTCATTTTTTAAGTATACTGCATTTGTTCCGGAGATGAAATGGAAAAACTATATCTCTCCTGATGCACCTTTTAATTTAACTGTAGTTGGAAATGATTCAAGCAGAACCTTGAATTGGTTAAGACCGGTTATAACTACAGGTTCTTCATTAAGCTATGTTGTTTACAGGTTTTATGACAATGAAAAAATCGACTTGAACAATCCTCAAAATATTTTAAATGTAGTATACCAGCAATCATCTTTTACTGACAACGATATTCTTTTAAACAAATATAGAGTAACTTATATTGTAACATCATTAAGCAATAAACAGGTAGAGAGTTCTAATTATGCTGAAGCTTCTATTAAAGTAAAGAATTGAAAAAGATCAGATAACTTTTGGATAAAAAACTGAGAATGGAATAAAGTTAAATGAAATAAAACTTAAAATGAGTGAAAATAAGACGAAATATTAAAATATTAATATCAAATGAATTTACTCCAATAACCTTATGTCCTAAACTGATTAATGTTTTTCTTAATGCAAGCTTAATGTTAATTTCATCCTTAAGATGAAGAAGAGAATAATAGCAGGGTTTTTAAATAATTGAAAAAATTGTGCAATACATTCACATAATTTTTATTACCATGTATTCTACTTAACACGAATAACACATTTTACAAGAATTTTCTTGCTAAAACTAAGTATCTCCTATAATTTTAATTACCCATGTTTCATCAATTGAAATATTATCATTTTTTTATTAAATATTTAATCTTAGTGAAGGATTTATTTAGTTTCCTTCCAAAATTTTTTTTAAAATTTGCAAAGGAGAATTATTAATGGCATATATTATAACAAAACTCTGTCTTGATTGTAAAGACGTTGCATGTACACAGGTTTGTCCCGTAGATTGTATCTACGAATATTCAGGTGATGATCCAACTATTCCTAAAAGTATGCTATTAATCGATCCGGATGAATGCATAGATTGTAATGCATGCGTTCCCGAGTGTCCATGGGAAGCAATTTTCGAAGAAGATCTTGTCCCGGATGTTTTTAAAGATGATATTGAATTGAATTCAAGAATAGTTGGGAAGGAAAGATTTGTTCCTAAAAGAGATGAAGAGAAGAAAATGCCATCCCCGGAGGAAATCGAGGCTAATAAAGAAAAGTGGGGGTACGAAGGGTAATGGGAAAAGTCAAAAATCAAAAGTCAAAATTCAAAAATGATTGGATGTCAGAAAGCAGAAATCAGTAATCTGAGAAAAGAAATCAGGAGCCGGAGTATTTGAATTTCAAAAATTTATTGAAAAATTTAATTGGTATGGTTCAGCTGCGGGGGAAATTGTATTACTATTTGCAGACTTCTTGAATTGATTTCTATAATATTTGCCGACCGTTGAGCCGATTGCATAAGACATAAAAGCAGCAGCTATAGCATCAGAAAACCAATGCATTCCGCCTCTGTTAAGTGAACTAACAGCAAAAATCATATAAGCCACATAGCTGTAACCTGCAATTTTAAGCCATGTTTTATCAGGATAAAAATTTGTTAATGCAGATACAACTGCCATAGTTGAAGAAGTGTGACCTGACGGCCAGCCCCAGAAAACTCCCCCTCTCAAAAATCCGAATCTGAAAGTTTTACTTAAACTCTTCAAATCGTCATTGTTTTTCCAATCCGGATGCGGCCGCCCTGTAACAGCTTTTAAAAGTGTATTGTAAGCAAGAGCGATCAAACTGGATTGTAAAACGGCAAAAGATGCTCCAACAGCTTCATTATCTTTATTGAGTTTCCCATATGCATAAAGAGAACCGCTGATTACAAAAGGGAAATACATCGCAATTCTAATGATTGGCCTGGCTGCATTTCCGTATCCTTCATGTTCATTAAAAAATTTTTCTACTTTATAATCTGTATTGCTTGATACAAGCAGAAAAGTTGAAGCAATTCCTGCTAAGTGAAGATAAAGATTATCACCTTTAAAACTATTGAGAATATTATTTCCAAAATTCCCGAAAAGTTTTAAATCAGGAGTATATGAGTCGGAAAGCTCTAATGATGAAGTACCTGATTTGAAATTATTTAAACGGTTTATTCCATTTAATATTCCTAATGAATTCAAGCCAATTTTAGAAATAATTTGTTGTTGTGCAAATAGTGATGAATAGCATAGAAAGGAAAAAATCAATTGACTAATTAAGCTGGAAATTACTCTCTTTTTCATCAAATAAAATTAACCATTTCTGCTTTTTGCAGCAAGCATTAATAATTGCTGCTGAATTTCATGTGTATATTGATTTATCAAAGCTGTATGCGATAAAATACAATCAAGCTAATATTTCTTAATAAAATGCATTTTTTATAATGATTTGACTTTGGCACCTGATTTGGAATTTATCCCCGGATTCAAATTTAAAGGAACAAAATAATATGAAAACTTTCATACTCCTTTTATTTATTTCAATATCAACTGCCACATATGCACAATGGGGGATGGGCGCAATAAAAATCGGGCATTTCAGCCCTTCGGCAACAGAGGGAGGTTTTATTATAGGTTTTGAAGGCGGGAAAGCTATAGATAGAAACCTGAGTATAGGATTTAGTCTCGATTGGTTTCATAAAGACTTTTTAGATAAAAGATTAGTGCAGAATCTTGATAATATATATGGACTAGGGGGTGGTTCAATAAATTTATTAAGGGCGCAAACAAACCTGCATGACCTTCCTTTAATGCTTAATTTAACTGCCAGTTTCCCGGCCGGGCCACTTGTAAATTTCTTCTTAACCGGTGGTGTGGGTGCAGAAGTTTTATTAATCAGCTATAGTAATTTTCAGGATCCTGGAAAGGATGAATTCCAAAGTGCTTTTGATTTAAACTGGAGCCTGGGCGGAGGTTTGTCATATATGATCGGCAGGCGTTCGGACATATTCGGAGAATTGTCGTATCATGCTTCACAGCCGGGATGGCAATATGAAGCGTATGATCCTTATACGAATACAAAGCAAACCTTTGAGCGTTCTTTTGATATGAGCGGTTTAATGTTTAGAATAGGAATAAGATTCTATTACTAAGCAGTGCAGCATAGCAAAGGTGGATACAATAAGGAAATAATGGAATTATGGGTAGTGATCCTTTCATAATTCCATTATTCCCAAATTCCACATTCGCAATTTACGTCAGTTCTTCTCCCCACATAGTAACAACAAGTCTCCTTTTTCCGCCATAGTTTCTATGCTCGCACAAATAAACACCCTGCCAGGTACCAAGGTTCAGATACCCGCCGGTTATCGGTAAAGTTACACTGTTTCCAAGCATTACCGATTTTATATGAGCAGGCATATCATCGGGACCTTCTGTTGTATGGATGTAATAAGGTGCATTTTCGGGTACGCTCTTGTTGAAGTGAGTCTCCATATCAACTCTTACATCAGGATCCGCATTTTCATTTATTGTTAATGAAGCTGATGTATGCTGAATAAAAATGTGCATTATACCTTTTGAAATATTTTTTATTTCAGGAATTTCATTAAGAATTTCTCTTGTTATAAGATGAAAACCTCTTTTCTTTTCAGAAATTGTAATTTCTTTCTGATATAATTGCATTTTTATTTGATAAGTTACTTCTCGGGTACGTGGACAAGGAAGTATTGTTTGGCGGTACTTCCAATTGCACGGGCTTCTTTTTTAGTCATATGCATTTCATCGGGGGTATCCTCATCATGGCCTGCTTCAATGATAGCAAGATCAGCATTTTTTGCATTTTTTACCAGGTCCTCACAATAAGCAGTATCGCCTCCATAACAAATTTTTAATTTATTAAATGCAAATTTGAATCCTATAGCGGGAACCTGCCTGGTATTTATTCCGTCATGCAGGTATTCTTTGTGAATTACAGGAAATGGTTTAACTGTTAAATCATTGCATCTGAAAGACTTAAAATCTTTAATCTCTTTAAGTGCAATCTTATATGGAAGAGTTTTTGCATAAACTTTTTTAAATGCATTGTAGATGCTTTCAATTTCAATGCATCCTTTCGGATAATAGATTGAAAGGGGAGTAACTTTATGCATAACTCTTAAGTATGTTAATAAAGACCAAACCCCGCCGACATGATCGTGATGTCCGTGAGTTATGAACAGATTTGAAATCTTCAAAATGCTGTTCATTCCTATTTCATTATTCAAGTCTCTTAGTATTCCATCACCCGGATCTACAACAAAGAAATTTTTATCGGTCCTGATTAAAATACCTGTAGCTATATTAGGTATAGAGCAAAAAATTTTAATTGAAAAATTTTTTTTATTCCAGGTTAAAGGATATTTCTGATCGGTCATCAGATTACTTAGTCTTATTTTGATAATATTTACAATTTTTAATATTCTTACACCGTGCAAAAATATTAAAAGAATAGCTTTCTACTTCAAATCCTAATTCCTCAGTGATTTCTTCAGGCAGCTTTTTAATTTTCGGGTTTGCAAACTCTACTATCCTGCCGCAATCCATACAGATCAAATGATCGTGGGTCTGTTTTTTATAGCTGCTCTCATACCTGCTGATATTATCGCCAAAGTTTCTTTTACTTATTAAATCACACTGGACAAGAAGTTCAAGTGTTTTATATACAGTGGCTCTTGAAACTCTTGATTTGCGGTTTTTCATCTGGATATATAGATCATCTGCACCAAAATGTCCTTCCTGAACCAAAGCTGCATCCATAACTTCAAATCTTTCAGGAGTAATTCTATTTTTTCCCTTTTTTAAATATTCTCTGAATATTTCGGAAGCTTTTTGATTTTTCAATTTTATTAGAAGTATGTTTAAATGTAAAAATATGTTTGTGGTTAGTTAATTGCAAATTACAAGCAACTGATGAAAAATCACTTTCAATCTTCTTTAAAAATGAAAATAAAATATTTTCAATATAAAAAGGTAATAAAACCGTAAGAAAAGTATGATTTTATTCTCTTGTGCAATAGTAAACAATATCCTTTCCGGTGATTAAAGAAATCAATTATAAGGTTTTAAAAAGCTGCGTAAATTATCAATATTAGGCTTTTTTTATTTGATGGCATTAAAATTGTTGAAATTAACAATGTTTATTTAAAGATAATTGTTTTACCAAAAAAAATAATACATAAGGATTATTTGGGGGCTAAAAAAGGGTATCAATGGACGATAAGAAAAAAACCAAATCCGAGCTCCTTAAAGAAATTTCCCAGCTTCGCAGGCAAGTAAAAAAACTTGAAAATGCTGAAATTGAAGGTAAACAGATAAAAAATGAACTTTATCAGTCAAGGGAAATGTTGCAATTAATATTGGATACAATTCCCCAGCGAGTATTCTGGAAAGATCTCAATTTTAAATACCTCGGCTGTAATGAAAAATTTGCAGGAGATGCTAATCTTGATAGTCCTTTTGAAATTGTCGGTAAAAATGACTTTGATTTAACATGGAAAGAGCTTGGAAACTTATACAGGGAAGATGACAGGGAAGTAATTGATAATGATTCTCCTAAACTGGATTTTGAAGAATTTATTATTCAATCTGATGGCACTAGGTTATGGCTTAAAACAAGTAAAGTTCCACTTCACGATAGAAACGGAAATGTTATAGGAATCCTTGGGACTTATGAGAATATTACACAGCAGAAAAAAAATGAAGAAAATTTAGAAAAAGAAAAAATCTTACTCAGGACAATAATCAATAATCTTCCCGACGCAATATTTGCAAAAGATACTGAGGGACGCAAGATAATCACTAATCTTGCTGATTTGAATAATATGGGAGTTGTTTCTGAAAGCGATGTTTTAGGCAAAACTGATTTTGATTTTTTTCCGAAAGAAACCGCCGAAGGATTCTTTGCTAATGATTGCGCGGTAATAAAAACCGGAAATGCAATACTCAAAAGAGAGGAATGTTTTGTTGATAAGGAAGGGAACAAACACTGGCTTCAAACATCGAAGCTTCCTTTGAAGGATGGCCAGGGGAATATAATAGGTCTAATCGGCATCGGCAGAGATATTACCGAGCAAAAGCTTGCTGAAGAAGCTCTTCGTGAACAAACCGAAAAGCTTAAATTGATTTTTGAAAATGTTTATGACGGTATAAATATTTTTGAAGAGAATTATGAACCGGGTAAAAGAAGATTGATTGAATGTAATGAGCGTTATGCTGAAATAGCCGGAAGGAGCAGAGAAGAACTTTTAAAGATCGGTAATATTGAAGAAGCAGGCTTAACAAATACCCTTACCGGGAGCAATAACAAATATATTAATGAAGGATTGGTATTTACCGGTTCATTCACCTGGGACCGTCCGGATAAAAAAGAAAATATAATTGAATATACTGCTGTACCTATTAAGCTGAATGGTAAAATATTTACAATTGGAATTGATCGCGATGTGACCGAACAGAGACAAATTCAGCAAACACTTCAAAAAGAAAGAATATTATTAAAAACATTAATTGATAACTTACCTGACGGTATTTATGTTAAAGATAGTGAATGCAGAAAGACCTTATCAAACAAAGCTGATTTAAGAAATATGGGAAAAATCTCGGAAGAAGAGGTACTGGGAAAAACTGATTTTGAATTCTTCCCGAAAGATATAGCAGAAAAATTTTATGAAGATGATAGAGCAGTTATTAATGATGGAAAAGCTGTATTAAACAGAGAAGAATTTTTTACAGATGACCAGGGCATAAAATCATGGCTTCTGACATCAAAACTTCCGCTCAAAGATGCTAAGGGTGCCACAATCGGATTAATAGGAATTGGCCGCGATATAACGGATCAAAAGCTCTTTGAAGAAGCATTGCAGAATGAACGAAATCAATTAAGAACTTTGATTGACAATTTACCTGATTTAATATTTTTTAAGGATGCGAATGGAAGATATATACTTAATAATAAAGCACATTTGGAATTTCTTGGTGTTAATGATCAGGACGAAGTGGCAGGTAAAACAGTACATGATTTTCACAGGAATGGTCAGGCAGAAGGATTTTATGAAGAGGAGCAGGAGATCATTAAAAACGGTAAACCATTATTTGAAGTAGAACAGCTGATTTTCCATAAAACAAAGAACGAAAACAGGTGGTTTCTTGTTAGCAGGATTCCTTTAAAAAAGAAAGACGGAAAAATCAAAGGAATTTTAGGTGTTGGACATGACATTACAAACAGGAAAAATGCTGAATCAACTTTGCGCCAAACTTATGATGAACTTGAACAAACAAATAAAGAACTTATTGAAGCGAACAAAGTAAAGAGTCAGTTCCTGGCAAATATGAGTCACGAAATTCGAACGCCTCTAAATGCTGTTATCGGTATGACCGGTTTGCTTTTGGATACACCATTAAATGATGAACAGCGTGACTTTTCCGAAACGATTTTCAGCAGCGGAGATATTCTGCTTTCCTTAATAAATGATATATTGGATTTCTCAAAAATTGAAGCTCAGAAAATTGAATTGGAAAAGCAGTCTTTTGATGTTCGTAATTGTATTGAAGAAGCACTGGATCTCGTTGCTTCCAAAGCTGCCGATAAAAACCTTGAACTTTTATACTCATTAGATGAGGGATTATCTACAAATGTAATTGGTGATGTAACGCGTCTTCGTCAGATAATCGTGAATCTTCTTGGGAACGCAATTAAATTTACCGAAGAGGGCGAGGTTGTAGTTAGCGCTTCCGGTCAGTTAAAGGATAATAACAACTATATGCTTCATTTTTCAGTTAGAGATACAGGATTAGGAATACCATTAGAAAGACAGAGCCGGCTGTTTCAGTCTTTTACTCAGGTAGATGCTTCTACAACCCGGAAATACGGTGGTACAGGGCTTGGTTTGGCAATCAGTAAACAACTTAGCGAATTAATGGGCGGTGCTATGTGGCTGGAAAGTACCGGTATACCGGGTGAAGGTACAACATTTCATTTTACTATTCTTGCTGAATTATCAATAGAGAATGAGGTCAGGACAGATTTATCCGCTCTTTCAGGTAAACGGGTGCTTATTGTAGATGATAATAACACTAACAGAAATATTTTAAATCAGCAGTCTTCATCCCTGCAGATGATTCCGACTTTAGTAGCTTCAGGCGCTGAAGCATTGGCGGAACTCAAACTTGATCATAAATTTGATCTTGCAATTCTGGACTATCAAATGCCCGAAATGGATGGTATAATGCTGGCAGAAGAAATTAGAAAAATTCCCGAAAGAAAATCTCTTCCGCTTATACTTTTGTCTTCATATGGTTATCAGCATAACAGGAATATAAATCTTACTTATTTTGCGGCAGCACTTACCAAACCAATAAAATTCTCCCAACTCCATAGCGCCTTGTTAACTGTACTAAAGAAAAACACGGGTTCCGTTAAAAAACAGCGAGATATAAACTCAATGCAATTCGATTCCGGAATTGGTGAACATTATCCTCTTAAAATACTTCTTGCAGAGGATAATAAAGTTAACCAGAAAGTTGCGCTTAGATTTTTAGAAAAGATTGGATACCGTGCAGATGTTGCTTTTAATGGCATAGAAGTGCTGGATGCTTTAAGGCGTCAGTTTTATGATGTTATTCTTATGGATGTTCAAATGCCTGAGATGGATGGCGAACAGGCAACTATTGAAATCAGGAAAAGCTTTTTACCTAACCAGCAGCCGAGGATTGTTGCTATGACTGCAAATGCTTTGAAATCGGATCGCGAAAAATATATCACATCCGGGATGGATGATTATATAGTGAAACCTTTTAAGATTGAAGAACTGGTTAGAGCACTAGTTGAAAGTTATTTCTTCTTCCATCAGATAGCATCAAATCATGAAGATGCTGACTCCGAGTATATAAATCAAAAATAATTTATATTTAAATCGAAGAACAAATCCGGTTATTAAATAACCGGATTTATCTTATCCAATCGAAAGTTTAATTAAATCAGCAAGAACATGGCCGGTCTCTTCAAGATAAGGATCAGTATCTTCTTTAGTTGTAGGTTTTTCTCCTTTTTGCAATAACTTCAGGCCTTTGTGCTTTCTTCTATCATTTTCTCTTTCAAATCTTTTGTTGTCTTCTTCTTCTTTTTCTTTCTTTCTGACGGTTTCATTCAACGAAACATACTTTTCATTTTTAGATTCTTTATATTCCCTGATATCCTCTAGAACATTATCAAATTCGGTAGTGGTATCCATTCTATCGTCGTGCATTTTTTTAAGTTCCGGGATATATTTGTCTAAATTGGAATATAGTACATATTTTGTGGAACGAATTTGATCCCATGGCAGCGCACTTGGTTCGGAACTTTCACCAAATTCATGCGGATCAATAGCTGAAGGGAGTTTAATATCCGGAACAACACCTTTGTTCTGTGTACTTCCACCATCAATACGATAGTATTTAGCTATTGTTAACTTTACCTGTCCGAATTTATTACCTGTACTTCCAATTAACCTATTTAGATCAATAAGATTCTGGACACTTCCTTTACCATAGGTTTGTTCTCCGACAATAATTCCGCGTTCATAATTTTGAATAGCACCGGTAAAAATTTCAGATGCAGATGCGCTAAACCTGTTTACAAGAACAGCCAGAGGTCCATTGTAAACGATATCAGGATCGGAATCTGAATCGACATCAATTTTTCCATCAGCACTTTTAACCTGAACTACGGGACCATCTTTTATAAATAAACCGGTCAGATTAACAGCCTCATCTAAAGCCCCACCCCCGTTATTTCTAAGGTCCATAATAATACCATCGACTTTTTCTTCTTTTAACTCTTTTATTAATTTCCTGACATCTCTGGTTGTGCTTTTATAATTAGGATCTCCTTTTTGTCTAGCCTCAAAATCAATATAAAAGGCAGGTAAAGTGATAACACCAATCTTATAAAAATTATTATTTTCATCTATATTAATAATACTTTTTTTTGCAGACTGCTCTTCAAGTGTTACCTTATCCCGTACGATAGTAATTTCATGCGGGATAGCATTTGGTCCTTTATCTGAAGGTATTATATCCAGCCGAACAATAGTACCCTTTGGACCTCTGATCAATTGAACAACATCGGTAAGTCTCCAGCCGATAACATCAACCATTTCTCCGTCTTTACCCTGCGCTACTCCGATAATTTTATCATTTCGTTTCAACAAACCGCTTTTAAACGCGGGTCCTCCGGGGATAATTTCATTTACCTTTGTATAATCATCCTCCTGCTGCAGCTGGGCTCCGATTCCTTCTAAGGAACGGCTCATATCTATTTTGAAATTTTCAGATGTACTTGGGGATAAATAATTAGTATGCGGATCAATTGCTTCAGTATATGAATTCATAAATAACTGAAATACATCTTCACTATTATACTGGGAGATAGCTCTCCGGAAATTTGCATATCTTTTTTGAAGAGTTTCTTTAACGCCCTCCCATTTTTTCCCTGCAAGTAAAAGGTTTAGAGCATCATTTTTAACTTTTTTACGCCATAAATCATTTATCTCTTCCTGAGTCTGCGGCCACGAAACGCTGTCTCTGTCAATCAAGAACTTTTCATTTTTTGTAAAATCGAAACCTTTATTTAACAGAGTATCAACATAATTGATCCTTTCAATAACCCGTTTTTTAAATGTATTGAAAATTTTATACGGAGGATTTAAATCTCCATTCTGAATGTCGTTATCCAGCAAAGTCTTATATTGATCAAAATCTTTAATATCTGAAGCATAAAAATAACTTTTCCCGTTATCCAGAGATTTTACATACCTGCCAAAAATAACCGATGATAAGGAATCGTTAAGCTTGAATTTTCTGTAGTGGTATCTTGATAGTATTGTATTTATCAATTGATCCTCTTCAGGCATATAACTTTGCGGGGTAATATTAAGTGAATCGGTAGTAACAGAAGTATTAGTCCCGGGAATATTAATGTTAAGTGAATTGGCAATCAGTAAACTTGCAACAACAATAGGTAAAATCCAAAGCAGGGTTTTTTTCATGAAATTTCCAGGCTATAATTATAAATTAAAATAAATTAATAATACAATGCTTATGTTTATAAAGTTCCTTAATGAAAGGGAATAAATATATAACTATAAATTTATTAAATTAAAATACTTAAATATATATGCCCTTATCGCGCTTATTCGAAATATTTATTTATATATGCAAGATATTAAAATTAAATATAATACACCTTATGTATAAAATTGATTTTGATTTTGGCCTTCATAAATTAAACCGAAATATTTTATATATTTACGCCTGATTTTGGGAGAAATTTATATGTTAAAAAGCAGAGATATATTAGTACAAAAAGCTAATGAAGTGAAATCGCTTAAGAGCAGCATCGAAGGTGAAAAAAAAGAAACTCCAAAAGAGGAATTACACCCTAAAACAGTAATAAATGAGGAAGGGAAAAAAATTTTAGTATTTAGTGATCCGCTCTATTCAAGAGAAAAACGAAGCGTGGTGAATTATACAAACTTCCGCGGTAAATGGGAATTTGAAAATTTAGATGGTATTGATGAGAATGATCTAGATAAATGTGCTGTTAAATTTACACCTGTGAGAGATTCATCAAATATTACAATAGCTTTCAAATCTTTAAAAGACAGAATTGAATTTATGGATTCGATTTACAGTGAAAATGAAATGAAGCAGATAGGTTCAGGAATCAATCTGGAAAAAATTGCAAATTCGAAGGTACTTAAAGCCACAGGCGGATTGATTGGCCTATCTTATGCGGGGTATAAATTATATAAATTATTAAAAAAAGATTAGCAGCACAAAATTTTATTCTGTGCTGCTATTGTTAAATATTAGTTCAGCTTTTTAGCATCATTGAAGACTTCAGTTGCGTGTGAAGCAATATCTGTAACATTTATAATCTTGGCAATGTCGCCTTTCTTATTAACTATAAATGTAACTCTTTTATCTACTCCGTTATCCATCAAAACACCATATTCTTGAGATACTTTTTTATTTTTATCGGATAGTAATGGGAAATTCAGATGATAGTCTGCAACAAATTTTTTAACTTCATCCGGTGAGTCGACACTTACACCGAAAACCTTGATATTATTTTCCTTAAACCTGTTTTTATCATCCCTGATCCCGCATGCTTCTTTCGTGCAGCCGGGTGTTCCCGCTTTCGGATAGAAATAAACAACAACAGGTGATTTACCCTGATAATCAGATAGAGTATAAGACCTGCCATTAGAATCTTTTAAAGTAAAATCGGGTGCTTTATCACCTACTTTTAGTTCATTGTCTTTAGGAAGGGCAGAAATACTTAAAAAGAATAACATAGCAAACAAAAAATAGAACTTCATTATAACCTCCGTAATTAATTTAACTCAACACTCCTTGAGAATATGTAATCAACATTCTTCAGCATTTTTTTGTAATCAAAGATTTCATTTATTTCTTCTTCAGATAAATATTTTTTAATCTCATGAGATTTTAACAATTCATCCTTCAAATTTTTATGCTTATCATTCCATACATTCATTGCCGAAGTCTGAACCCATTTATAAGCATCTTCTCTAGACTGACCTTTATTGATTAGTTTTAAAAGCACAGTTTGTGAAAATACTAAGCCGCGTGTAATATTCAAATTATTAATCATATTTTCAGGGTATATAATCAGGTTCTTTGTGAGCCTGATCATTAAATCGAGCATATAATCGAGAGCTATGCAGCTATCCGGTATAATTATTCTTTCAACCGAAGAGTGTGAGATATCTCTTTCATGCCAGAGCGCAACATCTTCAATAGCCGCAATTGAATTGCTTCTTAGAATCCGGGCTAAACCGGTAATTCTCTCACTGATAATAGGATTTCTTTTATGGGGCATAGCCGAAGAACCTTTTTGTCCTTTTGAGAAATACTCTTCGGCTTCGAGCACCTCTGTTCTTTGAAGGTGTCTGATTTCAATAGAAATCTTTTCGAGAGTAGCACCGATTACGGCCAGAACAGTCATATATTCAGCATGCCTGTCTCTTTGAATTACCTGGGTAGACACAGGATCGGGGGCGAGACCCATTTTTTCACAAACATATTCTTCAACTTTCGGAGTAAGATGTTCAAAAGTGCCGACAGCTCCCGAGATCTGGCCAACACTAATGGTTTTAATTGCATTTTGAAGCCGGATAATATCTCTTTTAACTTCTTCAAACCAGAGAGCGAATTTTAATCCCATAGTAGTTGGCTCTGCATGAATACCATGTGATCTGCCGACACAAATTGTTCTTTTATGTTCCAATGCTCTTTCTCTAAGCACATCTTTAAGAGAATTTAACCTTATTAGAAGAAGTTCACCTGCAGTTTTCATCTGGAATGATAGAGTTGTATCAAGGATATCGGATGAAGTCATTCCATAATGTATATGTCTTGATTCAGGGCCTACATTTTCCGCTATATTGGTCAAAAAAGCGATTACATCGTGTTTGGTAGTTTCTTCTATTTCCAGGATTCTTTTAATGTCAAATACCGCTTTTTCTTTTATTACTTCTACATCTTCTTTCGGGATTTCTCCCAGTTCACTGCGGGCTTCGCAGGCAAGTATTTCAATTTGTAACCAGGTATTGAATTTAAATTCATCCTGCCAGATTTTTCCCATTCCGGGAAGCGTATATCTTTCAATCATATTAATTATTTAGGTTTGTGTGTGAAAATAGTTATGGTTTAATATAATAATATTTTAGAAAATATTAATCATTTCTTATTCATTTTCATTCTGTTGATCCTTTACTTAATTTTTCATTAGAACTTGAAACTGAATTTATCATTCTTAGTACAACAACCTAATAATGCACTTATAGATTGTCTGAATTTTGAAATTATTAAAGAAGAAACTGGATAAAGAAAAAGCCGCAGCTTTTCTACTTTCAGTCCTGATACATGGAGTTTTTATTTTAATTATTGTCTTTATTAAAATAGAATTTAACCAGGTTAAAAGTACCGGATATTCTGTTTTAAATTTTGTTGAAATTAAACCGGAAGAAAAGAATATAGTTGAAAAGGAAATACAGGAGCAAAAGATTAAGAATGCAGTTCACAATCAAAAAAAAGGACCTGCAAATGTTAAAGAGCAAAAAGTAAAAGAACAAGTAAGCAATTTAATTGATACATCATCCGTTAAAAGTGATATTGATACAACTTCAAATAAGGGAAAGATTTATATTACCAGAAGTCAATTAGCAGATACAACTTCCCGGTCTTTAAGATTTGCAGCAACACTTCTTGATTCCTTTTTGGTAAGACACCCTGAATACGGTAAATATATTCTTCAGGAACAGGCAAAAGAACTTGTTGAAAATAAAAATATTAAAAAATTTTCCAGACTCGCACTTGAGCAGAGAATCAATGAAGAACTGGATAAATATTTACAGCAGCATTATCCTGAAGGCTCGGAACATGAAATAAATCCTTACACCGGTCCGGGTCTGCAAATTCCTATTGATGATTTAATTGATGCAATTAAGAAAATTTTCTAATAATATTTTCGATTAAAAGACGAAAATCAAAAACCATTTATAAGCTTTTAATCTCTCTTTGTTAAAGTCATTTTCTTTGTTATATCTTTACCGTCTCTAAGTAATTTTAAAGTAACAGTCTGACCGGTTCTAAATTCCTGGAAAACGCTTTCAAGAGTTTCCGAATCATTGATATTATAACTGTCTACCTGGACAATAATATCACCGACTTTTATTCCTGATTTATCTGCAGGTGTACCCGGAATGACTTGTGTAACAATTACGCCTTTAGTTGTACCGAGGTTATAATATTTTGCTAACCCTTCATCGATTGATTGAATCCTTATTCCTACAGAAAAATCCCTATTAATCTTTCCATTTTCTTTAAGCTCTTTTATGATTTTTTTAACTTTATTTATCGGGATCGCAAAACCCAGCCCTATATTTCCCTGGTTGCCGCCAGCCGTAAAAATGAGAGTATTCATCCCGATCACTTCACCATTACTGTTTACTAAAGGCCCGCCGCTGTTGCCGCCATTTATTGCAGCATCGGTTTGGATCATATTTAAATAATACCTGTTGTTCATCGGTTCCAGATTCATCCCGGTGGAACTAACAACTCCAACGGTTACCGTAGGTTTGTCATTAATTTCAAACAATCCGAAAGGATTTCCGAGAGCAATAGCCCATTCACCAATCATTATATCATCTGAATTTCCCAGGATTTCATATGGAAGATTTTCAGCATCTACTTTAATAAGCGCAATATCTGAAGCTCTGTCGGTTCCAATCAATTTCGCATCATATTGTTTCCCATTTGTCATAGTTACTGTTATTTGAGATGCGTTACCGGCAACGTGGTCATTTGTGATAATATAACCGTCAGGGGAAATAATAAAACCGGAACCCAGCTCTTTTACTGTTCGATTATAATTTCTGCCCCCGAAAAATTGTTTGAAAAAAGGATCATCGAAAAAAGAACCAAACGGACTTTCGTATTGTCTTATTTCAGTTACATTAATTCCAACTACAGCGGGGCTGACTTTCTTTACAGTTTCAGTAATTATATTTTTCCTGGAATTTGTTACCTGGTCATTTGCATCCTGTTTTACCTGGTAACCTGCAACAGAGTAATCATTATCTGCTTCATAAAAATCCCGGGGTTTATTATTTGTGTGGAGAATAAAATATAGCGCAATAGCAGCTACGATAATAAATCCGGAAATCAAAATAATTTTTTTTGAATTATTCATGAGAATTTCCTTTTGTTAAAAAAGATTTTTTCTTTAAGAGTTCTTTCATAGGTTCAATATGTTTTATAAAGATTACTATTAATAAAGCGGACGAAAAAAGCATTAGCGAAGATATGGAATCAACTTTTGGGAAAGAATATTTAAATGCTACATTACCGGATAAAAATATTATAACCAATGTCATAAAATTTGCCCATACATTAGCAAATAAAATATCTTTTTTTGCAAGATAAATTATAACCCAGAGTATTACCCATGTTAAAACCATAAAAGGGAACAATAATAATCCTCCGCCGGCTGCCGTTGCTAAACCTCTTCCTCCTTTAAAACCCAGCCATGGATTGTAGCAGTGACTTAACACTGCAAATAAAAGTGCCAGGGCAGGGAACACAAAATCAATTGGAAAAAATAACAATGTTAGATATACACTTAGTAAACCTTTCAAAGCATCAATAATAAAGACAATTAAACCTATAATCCTTGAGTTTGTAACTTCAAATGAATTCATTGCCCCAACATTTCCTGTTCCGGATGAAGTTATGTCAATTCCCCTGGTTTTTTTTAAAATGATGTAGGCAGTAGGCAATGAACCAATTAAGAAACCTATAATGCAGCTAAGTAGATAATTCATTATTATTAAATATCCTCTTATAAAATTTAATAAATTTTTTAAACTATATTGGTAAATTACATCAAAAGTTTTTTGTAATCTATTTTATTTAAATAACTTATGTATCCGGAAAATTTATTATTTTTCTTTCATAATCGGGATTAAAAATATTCTGCATTCTATCTAAAAATTAAAGGTAATAAATATGAAAGTAATCGTTGGTTTTATTTTATGTCTGATAATTCTTGCGACCGGAGGAGTTATTTATATCTTTTCCGGCATGTATGATGTAAGTGTTGAAAACCGGGATAAAGGAATTTCCAGATGGATTCTAGAATCAACTATGGAAAATTCAGTAGAGCATCATGCCAGAAATGTTGAAATTCCTTCACTTGATGATTCTACGATGATATTAAAAGGTTATGTACGATACAGCAGGATGTGCGGCTGCCATGGTTCTCCCGGACAGGAAAGCAACCGGTCATTTAATCCTGAACCTCCGGAATTATATAAAACCGCAAATGAGTGGCAACCAAATGAATTATTCTGGATAGTAAAAAACGGGATCAAAATGTCAGCTATGCCTTCATTTTCCGGGCGTGCATCCGACGATGAAATTTGGGAAACAGTTGCTTTTCTGCGTGTTCTTCCTAAAATAAATCCCGAGCAGTATAAAACAATGGATAGTAAAGCGAAAGCAGCAGGCTTCATTGAAAAACGTTGAAATAATTAAAATTTCTGCAAAAAAATGTATAATGGAAATTAGAAAAGTGGGATAATAATATTTTTGTTTTCTAATTATTCCAAATTTTCATATTCCAATACTCAATTAAGTTGTGTATCTAATTAATAAATATTTTTGAAATGTATTTTAATGAGATATTAATCATCGCATTTGTTTAAAGAAATTTTTATAGTTCACTAAATATTAAGTGAGGAAAATTATGCGGGCGATGGTTCTTCCGGAATTCGGTGGAAGACATTTATTTGAATTAAGAGAAGTAGATATACCTGAGATTGGTGTAAATGAAGTACTTATTAAAATAATTGCTTCTGCGGTAAATCCCGTAGATGCAAAAATCAGGGCTAACGGTTATTTCGGTAAAGCAAGCCTGCCGATTGTGCTTGGTTATGATGCTGCTGGTATAATTGAGAAGGTGGGAGATGGAGTTACTGATTTTAAACAGGGAGATGAGGTTTATTATACACCAAAATTAGTGAACAATCCCATCGGAACTTATGCGGAATATAATTCTGTTGAAGCGTCTATTGTTGCTTTAAAGCCCAGGAATTTATCATTTGAAGAGTCTGCAGCTATACCATTAGCAGGCGGTACAGCGTGGGAGGCGATTGTCAGACGGTTAAAAATCCAGACCGGGGAATCAATTCTTATTCACGGGGCTGCAGGAGGCGTAGGAACTTATGCCGTGCAGTTTGCAAAAGCTTCAGGTGCAAAAGTGATTGCTACTGCAAGTCCGGAAAACCATCAAGTACTCCGTAAATTAGGAGCGGACGTTATAATTGATTATCATAAAAAAGATGCTGCCGAAGTTGCACTAGCGGAGACCGGCGGGAAAGGAGTTGATGCTGCTTTTGATATTCAGGGGGAAGAAATTGTATCTCGGTGTCTCCCCGGAATTCGTCCGTTTGGCAGAGCGGCTTGTATTCTGCCTCCAAAAGGTGATTTAACTCTTTTATACCGGAATAATATTACACTGTACGGCGTCTTTATAACAAGGGACAAAAAAAGACTTGATGAGATGAGAAATATTTTTGAAATGGGTTTGGCGAAACCTGTTATTGATAAAGTCTTATCTCTTGAAGAAGTTTCAAAAGCGCATGAAAGGATGGAATCACATCACGGTCTTGGTAAAATTGTATTGAGAGTTGCTGACACTAATTGAGATTTATCATGTAGATTAGTCAAAGATCTAAACCTCTAAATAATATATAGTCAGATAATACTATTTTGCTTAAAACAAAGTTAACCGGAGTTCTAAAATATTTTTATTTTATTTCAATAAATTGTATTATGGAAAGGAAATATAAATTATTAAAGGAAAAATTAATGCCTATAGATGCAAATAAAGTAGTAACGATCAATTTTAAATTGAGAGATAATGACGGAAATTTAATTGAATCAACAGAAAACAAAGAACCTTTTTCTTATCTAAGCGGAAATAGTCAAATTTTACCTAAACTCGAGGAAGTTGTAAATCAGATGATAATCGGGACAAAGAAAGATGTTAAAATCTCTGCAGCAGAGGGTTACGGTGAATATAATGAAGCCGCCATTCAGCAAATTGATAAAAAAGAATTTCCCGGAGATATGAAACTGGAAGAAGGAATGCAGCTTATTGCTAATTCTCCCGATGGTAAGAGAATGCCTTTTATCATAAATGAAATTAAAGAAAATGAAGTTACTGTAGATTTCAATCATCCTTTAGCAGGGAAAAATCTGGAATTTAATGTCGAACTTATTGATGTAAGAGATGCAACTCCAGAAGAACTTTCACATGGTCATGTACATGGCCCCGGGGGAGCGCATAATTAATCGGGACTTAATACTTACGCATTTAATTTTACACAAAACGCTGGTATAATGGGAATTTGGAATCATGAGAAATTGGTAAAATAATAAAAAAAAAGCCATATGAGAGAAGTTATTTTCGTTTTTCAGTAATATATAATTCCAAAATTCCATTATTCCCTAATTGTATAAATCAGAAATAGCTAAATCAAATATTTTCTTTCAAGGTTAATCAGGTATTGTTTTCTCCAGATACCACCTCCATAATTCACTAATTCACCATTCGAGCCTATTACCCTGTGACAGGGAATTATAATTGCAATCCTGTTGTCTCCATTTGCTTTCCCTACAGCTCGTACAGCTTTTGGGTTATTAATATTTACTGCCTGTGTTTTGTAGCTGACCGTTGAACCGTAAGGAATTTTTAATAATTCATTCCATACTTTCATTTGAAAAGAAGTGCCTTCATAGGATAAAGGAATGGAGAAGTCTTTTCTTTGGCCGGCAAAATATTCATCGAGCTGTTTATTCAGCTCATCAAATATTGGCGCATTACCCGGAACAGATTCCGTATTAAAATTTTTTTTAATTCTTTTTATCTGGGTTTCAAGCATTCTCCTGTCGATAAATTCAAGAAGGCAGATTTTTTCATTAAAAGAACCGGCAAGCATTGGACCTAACGGAGTTAATATCCGTGTAATTTGTATTAAGTTTTTTTCTTTACTTTCTATCGGAGTAAAACCGGTAGTTTTTTTAAAAGTCGAATTGAAACCGCTTAAAGAATCATATTCTGAATTAAAAGCTGCTTCCACTACTTTTTCTTCTCCTAATTTTATTCTGCCGAATGCACCGTTAATTCTTAGTGTCCTTAAATAAGCCTGGAAAGTCATATTCAAATTTTCTTTAAACCATCTTCTTACTCTAAACGGATTTATCCCTTTATTTAATAAATCGGAATCTTTTATTCTTATGACCGGATTACTGTTTACTTCGTCAATTAACGGTTTCAGCCAATCAGGCATTTCACCTTTATATTCCAGTGGATGACACAGCTTACAAGGACGATACCCATTAAATAATGCATCTTTAACAGAATGAAAAAATTCGACATTTTCTTCCTTTGGTTTTTTAGCACGGCAGGTTGGCCGGCAAAATATACCTGTGGTTTTGACACCAACAAAAAAAGTCCCCTCAAAAGTACTATCTCTTTCGATTAAGGCTCTGTACATAATTGAACTATCTGGTAATATATTCTGGTTCATCATAATTAAATTTTTATTTTGTTATTAAATTGTCTGCAGAAAATTTTTGAAAAAAAATTTTTTAGTTCTACCGTTATCTTTACAAGTTATTTCTTTGTGATGCTTTGCTAAACAACATATATGAAGATTAAAATTTAAACGAAGATAAATAAATACAGATGTAAAACAAATATCAAACGTAAAAATCAGGGAATTCTGCTGAAATTATTTCCTCCACGGGTGGAAAATCTTCTGAAAAATATTCCGGTAATTTTTCTTTAACTCATTAATCAGTTTGTACATATTGAGGTATATGATTAACCAGTGATAAAATTTTGGGATGTATAAGATTACTTGCAATCGACGAGGTTAAATGTTGTGCCTTTTCAGCTTAATATATTAATGGTAAGATTTTTAATTGAAGCAGATAAAAGGATTAGCGGGATTTTTTATGGTTTGTAACCCTTGGTATTTATGCCGTATGTTTTATTATCTTGTTAAACTTAAGTAACTATTTAAGACGGACTTATACATATTAATGTACATCATAATTACTTTTCTTCATTTACAATAAAATAACTAATAACATTATTTTGAGAATAAATTAATCTTATTAAATCCAAAAATTTTGTTATGTGGAGGTTCTTTTCGCCGATAAGATCATTTGAAATTTTATATGTTATTCTAATCTTCATGTCTTCACCTTTTGTCTGAATGTTTTCAACTTTCGTTATTTAATTAACAAATAACGGGCCAAAGCGAGCTTTGACTTTTAATTAAAAATTTTCCAAAAGTGTCTAAAAATATAGACTGATATTAAATAAATATTTACAAGACAGTAATGCCCAAAAGAATTACGGAAAATAATATAATACCTAAAATTGTTCCGAAATACTTAAATGCTATATCCTTATTAATCCTTATAGCATAGTAAGGAATGATAAATGATAAAGGAGCCAGCCATAGAAGATGAAGTTTATTAAAACCTAATGCAACAGAAAGAATTAGTAAAATCCATAAAATTACCAAACCGATTTTTTCATGTTTGGATTCGAATAACTGGTTTAAACAAAATGTTACAAGAGCAGTTATACTTGTTATTCCGAAAAAAACATAAGCTTCAAAAAATCCCATTTCTTTTTTTCCTTATTTTATTTAATCACTTTTGCTAATCAAAAATCACAAATAAATGTTCCCTTCTCTACCATTACTGTAACAAATATTTGAAATAATGTAACATCTTTAGTTCGGTATGGAAGCTAACTGAAATAGGAAATGGTATATGTAATTTGGAAGGTGTAATTTTTCTAAAGTAGAAAATACAATTCCAATATTTCTAATTATGGAATAGTCAATTTTGCCGGAGACCTGAAATTTGAACTTCAATTTTAAGTTGATTTAATCCAAATATTTACAAACATTATAAATTCAATACCTGTCAAATTCAGAATAATTGGCATATTTAGTCTTTGCATGAATTAAGTAAATATTTTATATTTGATACCTGTTTTAAAAGAATTTCCTAAAAGTACTTTTTGCTGAAATTCTTAAAATTTTTATTATGATGCGGGAATAGCTCAGTTGGTAGAGCGCAACCTTGCCAAGGTTGATGTCGCGGGTTCGAGTCCCGTTTCCCGCTCAAAAATAATTGAATTCTTAGATCACGACCAAATTTGGCAAAATATAGTTGTGGATTCTATACATTCAATTCATCATTTAATATAGAATTCCTGATGGCGCTGTAGCCAAGTGGTTCAAGGCGAAGGTCTGCAAAACCTTTATTCGTCGGTTCGAATCCGACCGGCGCCTCTAAAGTGCAAAAGTAATTTATTTTTGCACTTTTTTTATTCATTGTTCATGTTTTATGTTAATGGGAATGATGCGGCTGTTATCTTACCTGAAAAGAATTATGAACATCTTATTTAATGGGAAACAGAAGATAGTTTTATATTTACATTTCCTCTAAATTAAGCAGTAAACCAATTATTTATATCAGAGTCAAAGAGATTCTTTTTCAGTAAAATAACTTATTTCCTTGTTCCTCTCATAAATCCCCTGTAAGGTAAAGAATATTGAATAGTTATAAATGCTTTCGGATCTATTGATTCGATTAAACTGATTACTTTTTTTTGGGATTTTCGCGGTGTTATTAATATTATAATTGAAACTCCGCCGGAACCTCCTTCTCCCGGGAGAATTGTTACTCCGTATTTTGATCTTCTTAATGTATCAACAATCTGATCAGTATAATGTCTTGAAATAACACTTAATTGAATGTGGCCCAGACCTATTTTTTGTTCAATTGTAATACCGATTATATTACCTAATCCGTATCCAGTTGCATAGCCGAAAAGATTTGCAATATTATCCAAATGCTGCATAATGAATCTAATAGCAAAAATCCAGATTAAAACTTCAAAAAAACCCGCCGTTCCTGCTAAATACTTTTTGCCCTGAATGACTAATATCATTCTGAATGTATCTATGGATACATCACAAATCCTCATGCACATAATTAAAACTGCACCTAAAACAATATCTGCTACTTCATGCAAATTTATCATAATAAAAAGATATTTTATTAAAAGAAATTTATAAAATATTATGTTTATTTTTGTATGATTGTTCAAATTTGTGAAAAAAAATGTTTGAAGCTGAAAGACATGATTTAGTAAATAAACTTTCATTGAATGGTGTGACAGATCCTAACGTCTTAAAAGCGATTGATTCTGTTGAAAGACATTTATTTATTCCTGAAGCATTGAAAGATCATGCTTATAAAGATGTCGCTTTGCCGATTGGTTACGGGCAGACAATATCTCAACCCTACACCGTTGCTTTTATGACACAGGCACTCGAGTTAAAACCTGGTTCAAAAGTCCTGGAGATTGGAACCGGTTCTGGTTACCAGGCTGCAGTTCTTGAATTTATGGGAATGAAAGTTTACAGTATAGAAAGGCAATTTGAAATTTATATAAAAACTCAGAAGTTTTTCGATAAAATGGGAATCAGAGTCTATACAAAATATGGTGATGGTACGATCGGCTGGGATGAGTTTGCTCCCTACGATGGAATTATTGTTACTGCAGGATCTCCTTCTGTTCCGAATTCTTACAAGAAGCAGCTTGCTGTTAATGGGAAACTGGTTATACCGGTTGGAACAAAGCATTCACAAAAACTGAAGATTGTTACCAAAGTTTCGGAAGATAAGTTTGTTGAAAAAGATATCCCGGAGTTCACTTTTGTACCATTGATCGGCAGGGAAGGGTGGAACGAAAAGTAATTGTTATTGTCGGCCCGACTTGTTCCGGTAAAACTGAATTAAGTCTGCTGCTGGCCGAAGAATTAAATACGGAAATTATTTCTGCAGACAGCAGGCAGTTTTATAAATATCTTGATATTGGAACTGCAAAACCGGATGTTGACAGCTTAAAAAAGATCAAACATCATTTTATAAATTCATTGAATCCCGGTGAATACTATAATGCCAGTAAATTTGAAAAAGACGCATTAGAAGTTTGTGAAAACCTGTTTAAGCAAAATAAATTCCCAATTATTGTTGGAGGTTCCGGATTATATATTAAAGCGCTAATTGATGGAATATTTGATTCTGCAGATATTGATACAGATTACAGAAAAATTATCCTGAATCAAAAAGAATTGTATGGAAATGAATATATTTACAATGAATTAAAAAAGGTTGATCCCGTGAGCGCTTCAAAAATGCTTCCACAAAATTGGAAGCGTGTTTTAAGAGCTCTTGAGGTTTATCATCAAACCGGCGAACCGATTTGGAAACAGCAGCAGAAGCATAAAAGAGAACAGGAAATGAATTTCTATCAGTACGGATTAAGCTGGGAAAGAAAAAAATTATATGCAAATATTGAGAACAGGGTTGATAAGATGATCTCTGATGGATTGATTGAAGAAGTTAAGGACATTTTAAATACAGGATATGACTCGAAATTGAACTCACTCAATACTGTCGGATATAACGAAATCATCTCATATCTGAATGAAGAGATTACTCTTGAAAGGGCAGTTGAATTGATTAAAAGAAATACGAGACGTTATGCAAAAAGACAACTGACCTGGTTTAAAGGAGATGAAAGGATTAAATGGTTTGAAGTTGAAAATAAGGAAAAGTTAAAAGGTATATCAAAAAAGATTCTGGAAGATATTACTTAGGCTTAGGCAAATGTTAAGGTTTGTCCTTTGCCTCAGACTTAATACAATAGTTAAATGTAAAGTACAATGAAAGAAAAAATAAAAATAGCGTCCGGCCAAGGTTTTTGGGGTGATCTAATTGATGCTCCATATAACCAGGTTACAAAAGGAGATATTGATTATCTTGTAATGGATTATCTGGCAGAAGTAACTATGTCTATTCTGCAGAAACAAAAAAGTCGAAATCCTGAACTTGGTTATGCTAAAGATATTCCCGGATTAATGAAAAGAATTCTGCCGGTTTGTAAAGAAAAAAATATTAAGGTTATAACGAATGGCGGTGGAGTAAATCCTGTAGCTTGTGCAGAATCAGTTATCCAGGTTGCAAAAGAACTCGGATTGACTGACTTGAAAATCGGAGTTGTAATCGGTGATGATATAAAAGATAGAATTGATGAAATTGTTTCTTCCGGTGCCGAATTAAATAACATGGAGACAAACGAGTCAATAAAAATAATTAAAGATAAAATATTAAGTGCAAATGTTTACTTTGGCGCTTTTCCTATAGTTGAAGCTCTTCAAAAAGGAGCAGATATTGTGATTACCGGAAGAACAACCGATACAGGATTAACATTAGCTCCAATGATTTTCGAGTTTGGCTGGAAAAAAACCGATTATGATTTATTATCTGCAGGTACAGTCGCCGGGCACATTCTTGAATGCGGGGCGCAATCTTCGGGAGGAAATTTTTTAGGAGACTGGCAATCGATTGAAAATCTTGCTGAGGTTGGCTTCCCGATTGCTGAAGCTTATCCTGATGGGAAAATAATTATTACCAAGCATCAAAATACCGGCGGGAAAGTATCTTTCGATACAGTTGCGGAACAGCTTGTTTATGAAATAGGTGATCCGGTTCAGTATATCACACCGGACTGTGTTGCAGATTTCACTTCTATTAAATTGCACGATGAGCAGAATGACAGGGTTAAAGTTTACAATGTGAAAGGAAAAAAGGAAACGGAATTTTATAAAGTTTCATGTTCTTATGCTGCAGGATACTCTGCTTCCGGAAATCTTACATATTCCTGGCCTCAGGCTTTAACTAAAGCTAAGGCAGCAGATAAAATCCTTCGGAAAAGATTGGAAAATCTGAATTTAAGATTTGAGGAAATAAGGACTGAATTTTTAGGTTATAATGCATGTCATGAATCATTGGCAAAAGAGATTGATGAAGAAAGTATTAATGAAGTAGTTTTAAGAGTATCAGTCAGATCCGATGACTACAATTCAGCAGAAAGATTCGGTAAAGAAATAGCACCATTAATTTTAACCGGACCGCCAGGTGTAACAGGATTTGCCGGCGGGCGTCCAAAACCAAGTGAAGTGGTTGCTTATTGGCCGGCTTTAATTCCTAAGAAGCTGGTTAAACCGGAAGTAAAAATAATTGAAATTAAAAATTAAAATTCTGATTTTGACTTTTGATTTTTGACCTTTGACTTAAAAGGATGAGTTATGAAAATTAGATTAAAAGATATCTGCCACGGCCGGAGCGGTGATAAAGGAGATGCAGCCAATATCGGTATAATTGCATATGATGATAAAGGTTATGATATAATACGGAAACATTTATCTGCCGAAAAGGTTAAAGAGCATTTTAAAGGAATTTGTAAAGGCGATGTTGAACGATATGAATTGCCGAATATTCGCGCTTTAAATTTCCTTCTGCATAATACTCTCGGGGGCGGTGGAACAGTATCCTTGAAGCATGATGCACAGGGGAAAACATTGGCTGCAGCGCTGCTGAGAATGGAGATGGATATTAAAAGTCAAAATTAAAAAGTCAAAAGTCAAAAAGGTTGTTTTAGAGTATTTTTGAATTTTGATTTCTGACTTTTGAATTAATTTGTAAATTATTTTAATTACTCAAAATAAAAGGTTTTTTATGTACGAAGAAGAAAAAAAAATATTGGATCAATTTAAAACAAGGATAGAGCATTTACGAGGTTATCTTTGACGTAAACAATAAAGAATCAAAAGTTAAAGAACTTCAGAATGAAGTCATTCAGCCCTCATTCTGGAATGACCAGGCTGCAGCACAAAGAACATTGCAGGAAATAAAAACATTAGAGTTCTGGGTAAAGCTATGGCAGAACCTTGATAATAAAGCCAAAAGCATAGAAGAGTTTATCCAGCTTGCCCAAATGGAAGAAGACACTTCCTATTTTAATGAAATTGAAGATGAACTTAAGACCTTGGAAAAAGCTTTGGAAGAAGCTGAGTTTAAGAATATGCTCAGCGGTAAAGATGACGACAAGAATTGCATTTTAACCATTCATTCAGGTGCAGGGGGAACAGAAGCACAGGACTGGGCAGAAATGATTATGAGAATGTATTTAAGATGGGGCGAGCAGAATGATTTTAAAATGACAATTATGGATATGCTTGAAGGTGACGGTGCCGGAATAAAAAGCGCTACAATTGAAGTGGAAGGGGAATTTGCTTATGGTTATCTCAAAGCAGAAAATGGGGTTCACCGGTTGGTCAGGATTTCTCCTTTTGATTCAAATAAAAGAAGGCATACCTCCTTTGCATCTGTTTTTGTGATCCCTGAAGTTGATGATACGATTGAAATTGAAATCAATCCTGCCGATTTAAGAATTGATACTTACCGATCCGGCGGTAAAGGCGGGCAGAATGTTAACAAGGTTGAAACAGCAGTTAGAATAACACATTTACCCACCGGTGTAGTTGCTGCCTGTCAGACTGAACGATCACAGCTCCAGAATCGCACTAATGCAATGAGACTGTTAAAATCAAAACTTTACCAGCTTGAGCTTGAAAAGCAGGAAGCTGAACAGGATGAAATAGAAAAGGGAAAGATGAAAATAGAATGGGGAAGCCAGATTCGTTCTTATGTCTTTCATCCTTATAATATGGTAAAGGATCACCGGACAGAAGAAGAAACATCAGATGTGCAGGGTGTAATGGACGGAGACTTAAACAAGTTCATAAAAGCCTATTTGTTAAAATCCAGCCAGCAGTAATAATATTTTTTTTTGAAAACTATTTAATGAAATTTATAAAAGGATTATAAGTTAACTTTAACCGATAATAATCCTTTGGGATTAGTATCGGTTTAGGTTTCGAAATAAAATTACTAATTGTGCATTTAAATATTTGGCATTCTTTGGGAATTTCAAATCACATTTAATTAAGTTGTCCCTTATTATTTTTTATTAAAATAATTAATAATCCATTGATAGATTTTTCTTTAAAAGTTTCGAATTATTCAGATGATTTTACTGCTTTTTTAAATAGTAATAAATATTGATAAGGGATTTATATTGCACATTGCCGATAAATCAAAATCAAAAATTTCAGTTAAGCAAATCAAATTTTTAAATAAGCTAAAAGAACTTGATAAATATTATTCCGATAAAAAACTTGGTGCATTTGTTGAAAATGGTAAAACTTTTTTCAGGCTGTTTGCACCAAGTGCCGTAAAAATATTTTTAGTTACTTTTTCTTCTGTTGAAGATAGTATCGGGAATTCTTTTGAAATGGTTAAAGATGAAAATGCAGTGTGGGAATATATTTCAGAAGGCGGACAGTACGGACTATTTTATGGATTTAAAGTATATCATACAGGTGATCTACTTGACGATCATGTAGAATTATCGCTCGATCCTTATTCAAAAGCAGTTGCAACCTACAATACTTATTTTAATCCAAGGAAATCAATTATTGCAAAAGAAAATGATTATGATTGGGAAGGAGATACCTGGATTACTAAGGATTGGCGAGATCTTGTAATCTATGAAATGCATGTAAGAGACATGACTGCACATCCTTCTTCCGGTGCAGATGAACCCGGGACATACCATGGACTAATTGAAAAAGGAAAAGCCGGGGGAATTGATTACATTAAAAACCTGGGTGTTAATACTGTAGAACTTTTACCGGCACAGGAATTTGGCAATATTGAATCTCCTTATGAAAATTCATTACACGGGAAATATAATACATGGAATCCTTATGAAATAAATCATTGGGGATATATGACTGCTGCCTTTTTTGCCCCAGAAGCCTATTACAGTATAAATACTAAAAAAATCGAATGGAATAAATGGCATGGTGAATCTGCAAGGCAAATAAATGATTTTAAGGATATGGTAAAGGCATTTCATAAAGAAGGAATAGCCGTTATGATGGATGTGGTTTATAATCATATCTCGGAATATGAATTGGGAAATTTAAAGCAGATTGATAAAGAATATTACTTCCGGCTGGATGAAAAGGGGAACTATATTTCAGAAAGTTATACTGGGAATGATTTCAAAACCGAACGCCCAATGTCAAGGAGAATGATTATTGATAGTATTCTTTACTGGATGAAAGAATACCATATTGACGGCTTCCGTTTTGATCTTGCAAAGCTGATTGATTGGGAAACAATTGAAGAAGTTACAAGGCAGGCCGGAATGATTAATCCGCATGTAATATTTGTTGCTGAACCATGGGGAGGTGGATACGATCCGATGGGATTTTCCTTGAGAGGCTGGGGCAGCTGGAATGATCAGTTTAGAAATGGAATTAAGGGAGAAAATCCCGGCAAAGGTCAGGGATGGATTTTTGGACATTGGTATGCTCACAATAATCCCGATAGAATAAAAAGTTATTTAAAGGGAACACTGGTTAATGATGAACATGGTTTGTTCCAGAAAAAAGAGCATTCGGTTAATTATCTTGAGTCTCATGACGGCTATACGTTGGGTGATTTTATTAGAATTGGTAACAATGAACTAATTCCAGATAAAATTGTTAAAGATTTAGACAAACATACTAAATTAAATATGATGCAAATAAAATTAAATAAATTAGCCGCACTTTTTTTGTTTGCGTCGCAGGGAATTATTATGATCCATGAAGGGCAGGAATACGCCCGCAGCAAGGTTATTTTTCCCGATGAAAATATACACGATAATAACAAAGGTAAAATGGATCATAACAGTTATGAGAAGGATAATGAAACCAATTATTTAAATTATAACCATGTTAAATTAAATGAAGAGCTTTATGATTATTACAAAGGATTGATAGCATTAAGAAATAAATATAGGTGCTTAAGGCATGCCGATTATAACGATATCAAATTTATTGATATTGATGATAATCAATTTGCCTTCTGTTGTTTTTTGCAGCATAACAATGAAAATTTAATGCTGCTCTTTAACGCAGATAGTAGCAAAGAACAGGAATTCGATTTGCCTGATGGAGAATGGAATGTTCTTGCGGATAGTGAGAAAGCGGGGCCGGAACCTTTGAGAAAAATATCAGGTAGTATTATTTTATCTCAATCGACAGGAGCAGTGCTGGAGAAAGTTTAATTCTTTAATCCTCCCTTAAGAGATTTTTCAACTGCATGTTTAAATAAGCTGAGATCCACGGGTTTCCGAAAGACAAACTCAATTCCAAGCCGGTTATAATCATCAATTTCATTTATAGCAATATTGCCGCTTAAAATTATTACTGGCGGCTTGCTTTTAATGTCCGATTTTTTGATTTCACGAGCGAGTTCGTACCCGTTCATTTCGGGCATATTATGATCAGTAATGATTAATGCGGGCGGTGAGTCTTTTATTATTTCCATGGCTTCTTTACCGTTAGAAGCAATCTTTACATTATATTCGGGGGTTATATTCTTCAGTATTTTAGAGTATAATAGTTTATCGGTTTTACTATCGTCTACAAGCAGGATATCTGCCGATGCAATCGGTAATGTAAATTTGAAATCTGAACCTTTTCCGTACTCTGTTTCAACCCATATTTTCCCGCCGTGTTTTTCAATTATTTCTTTAACAAGCGATAGCCCGAGTCCGCTGCCTTTTTCTCCTGAAGTTCCTTCCGAAGTGAATTTCGATTCTACTTTAAATAAATATTGTAAATGTTCCTCCTTAATTCCTACTCCATTGTCTCTAACCGAAAATTCAATAAACCTGTTTTTATCGGATGGATTAACGGAAATTATTATATTACCTTCATTTTTAGTGAATTTGATTGCATTTGAGATCAAATTATTAAATACCTGGCCAATTAATTCTTTATCAACAAAAACAAAAACATCATTACCTATAAGAGATATCAGCTCAATATTTTTCTGGAAGGCGGCACCTGACAAAGCATTGATTGATTTTTCAATTATTGAACTTGCATCAATTCTTTCCATTTCAATCGTTATCCTGCCTGTCTGCAGTCTTGTCCAGTCAAGCAAAGAGTTCACCAGAGACAGCATTGATTTTGATGAATCCCTTATATATCTGATATATTGATTTTTCTCTTCATCCGTAAGCTCATCATCGTTTAAGAGCAGATCTGTAAATCCCAGGATTGAACTGAAAGGGGTTCTCAGATCGTGCGAAACAATAGAAATAAATTTATCCTTGGTTTCATTTAGTTTAACAAGATTGTCAGTTGTCTTTATTAAATCTTCTTCTGTCTTTTTTCTTAAGGAAATATTATTAATTAGACCGTAAACTTTTTGAATTTTCCCGTTAAAGCTTCTGGTAACATTAATTTTATTCCTGACCCAGACAATATTACCGGTTTTGTTTATTATCCTGAATTCAAACTCATCGGAAGTTAAAATTCTGCTTTTAAATAAAGAGCGGATTTTTTGTTTGACAGACAGCAGATCATCCGGATGAACGATTTTTACTAATAGCTTTGAATCGTTTAGAAAATCTTCCTGAGAATAACCTGTTATTTTTTCTACTGAAGATGTAAAGAATACAGGCCTGAGAATATTATTTATCTTTTCATATGTATACAGGAAATCATCAATGCTTTCTATTATATTTCTGTATTTTTCTTCCGAATCTGTGATTGCATTCTGTATTTCTTTTCTTTCTGTAATATCATGCACTATAATTATAGTGAACCGTTTATTATTAAATTCAAAAACTGAAGCCGAAGTTTCGGCATAAAAATTTGTGTTATCCTTCCGCCTGCCTGAAAATTCCTGCCTTTCAATAATATTCTTTTTCTTTTCAATCAACTGAAAATATTCGGCAATTCTTATTACATCATTTTTCTCAACTAAATCAAGTATATCTTTGTTTACTAATTCCTCAGTGTTATTATAACCGAATATATCAGAGAATATATGATTTGCATGAAATATTTTTCCTTTGTGTTCAATTACAATACCTTCAGGCGAGGATGTAAATACAGCATTGAAAAATCTTTTCTCGTTTTCATCATTTGATTCTTTTGTTACATTTTCAAAATAGCAGCTTATATTTTTTAATGTTCCGTTTTCGTCATATTCAGTAACAAATGCTGTTTCAAATATTATTTTTTTACCTTCACCCGTTAAAAATGTTATCGCAGATTCAGAAGCATTAAGACGAGGTTTTAATTCAAAGGACATCTCTTTAATAAAATCCGGGGAAATAATATTACGTATATTTTTATTTAACAATTCCCGGTACGTGTATTTAAATTCGGAGAGAAATTTTTTATTATAATCGATTATGTATCCTTCAGAATTTAATACACATATTGGCTTATAAGCTTTGTTAAAAATATTCTTGTACTTTTCTTCCGAAGCTTTCAGCTCTTTTTCAAAATGAGCTCTTTCGGTAACATCTGTGCACATTACAATAATATTATTATCAGTTTCTTCTGCCAGAGCAAAACGCGAGTAAATGATTTTCTCGAGATTGTCTTTTGTTATGCTGGTTAATTCGCCGATCCAGACTCTCGAAGATTTTAATTTGCTTTTTATATTATCCAGGAAATTTTGATCCAACTCTTTAAGGAACTTTCCTAAAAATTCCCCGGTTATCTCCTCCTTAGAATAACCTAATAATTCTTCACTGGAATTTGTCCAGAAGATTACATTCCCCTCTTCATCGATAATAAAAACCGGATCATTTGCCGATTCAATTACCGCTTTATACTGCTTCAGCTTGTTTAATTCTTTTTCCAGTGATTTTTCTTTACCTATTAAATTGCTTATATCATTCAGCCAGACAAATATGAATTGTACCAGTCCTTCTTCATTCAAAACCGGTTCAATAATAGAATTGAAATAATGAATATTTTCATCAAAGAAAAGCTCTACATTGCAGCTTAAAGGAATTTTTTTCTCGATTGCAGATATAAACTGTTCTTTAAAATTTTGATAAATCTGCTGGCTTATAATATTATAAATAGAAGATTCTTTATTAACGAAGTCTTCTAAAACGGGTTTCAGCTTATGTACATTTTTTCCAAATGAGAATTTTATGTTTCCATCAGTATCAGTTACCAGAAGGAAATTATTTAGTTTCCCTATTGCGTTTTCAAAATGTCCGATGGTTAATTCTTTTTCGTTAACAGTATTAGTAATCCTAAGATCTTCAACAACCAGAATTCCCCCGGAAAAAATTCCATTTTCAAATAGGGGAGAAGCTTTAACAACAACAGAAATCCTGCCGTCTTTAGTAATTATCTCTTCAATTTCAGCTTCAAAGGAATAGCCGTCTTCCAGTTTTTTAAGCTCACCGGTAATAGTTTTGTCAGTAAAGAATTGATATTCAAGAATATTTTTTCCCAAAATAGAAGAGGTATTAATAGGGTATAAACTTCCGAATTGATAGAAATTATCATTAACAAAATTTATTTTCCAATCGGAAGAAAAAATTATTATACCGATAGGTAAATTCTGAACTATCTTTAAAAAAGATTCTACATTAAAAATATTTTCATCAAGACTGCTGTTCATTCTTAATTAACATTTATTTGTTTCTTAATTAAAATTTAATTGTAATAATAACAGAAAAATTTAATATGTACTTATAATTACACAGAATCAAATGATTTTATAATCCTAAGCATAACAGCAATAAGCATGCAAAAAAAAAGTCTCTTTTCTGATTGTTTTTATACAATTTGTTGTTAAAATTAAATTTTATAAAGATTTTGTATCAAATTGAAAAAACAAAAAATAATATAGGAATGCACACAATAACCTATAACACTTTCATTTTACCGGATAAACTTGTGATTAGCCAAAAAAAGGTAACGGACCGAATAGATTTTTGTAAAGGATTTCTGGCTTAATCCCCATACAATAAGAAAAAATTTATATTACAAAATAATAAAATTATTAATTATAACAATAAACTGTCAAAATAAAAGTAAAATTGTATTTTACTTATCTCTTTTAGGTCTGTAAATATGCGTACTTTGTCCAAAAAATACTTCAGCTGCCTCCATAATGGTTTCGGATAAAGTCGGGTGCGGATGAATTGTTAACTTCAGGTCGGTCATATTAGCTGCCATCTCAATAGCAAGAACACCTTCAGCGATTAATTCCCCGGCACCGGGACCGCAAATTCCGATTCCGATTATTCTTTCAGTTTCAGGATCGATTATAATCTTGGTAACGCCGTCGCTTCTGTCAAGTGTTGTTGCTCTCCCGGATGCAGCCCAGGGGAATTTTGCAACTTTATAATCAATATTATTTTCTTTTGCATAATTTTCTGTTATCCCGGCCCAAGCAATTTCAGGGTCCGTAAAAACAACTGCAGGAATAGCTTTCGGTTCAAATGCAACTTTATGCCCGGCAATGGCTTCCACCGCAGTTCTGCCTTCATGGGAGGCTTTATGCGCAAGCATGGGTTCTCCCACAATATCACCGATAGCATATATATCAGGATCATCTGTATTTAATTGCTGATTAACTTTTATCCAGCCGCGCTTGTTAACCTGCACCTTTGTGTTCTCAAGCCCAAGTCCCTTAGTTTCAGGTCTTCTGCCAATCGACATTAAAACATATTCATAAATTTCTTCAAATTCTTTTCCATCTTCTCCTTTAATTTTTACTTTAATTCCTTTATCTCCTTCTTTCATCTCAAGGAGTTTGGAATTCAGCATTACTTTTTCAAAGTTCTTCTCAACTCTTCTGGAAAGGAAAGCAACTAAATCCCTGTCAGCACCCGGCAGCAGACCGGGCATCATTTCAACAACAGATACTTTGGTCCCTAAAGAATTATAAACAGAACCCAGTTCCAGACCGATATATCCTCCGCCTATAACCAGAAGGCTCTTAGGTATTTCAGGTAAGTCTAACGCACTTGTTGAATTTAAAAGTCTTTTACTTTGAATATTAAATGCCGGAATTGTTGCAATAACAGAACCTGTTGCGATGATTATTTTATCGAATGAAAGTTCTTCAGCTTCGCCATTAGTTTTTTCTATTTTCAGCTTTTTGGAATTTAAGAAGGATGCATTACCCTGGATATAATTTATTTTTCTTTGTTTAGATAGAATTCCAAGACCGCCTGTCATTTTTCCGACAACTTCATTTTTCCATTCCCTCAGCCGGTCAAGATTTATTTTCGGGGGAGGGAAATCCAGGCCCATATTTTTAGCTTCTTTTGTTTCATTGAGTAGTTTGGCAACATGAAGCAAAGCTTTGGACGGTATGCAGCCGCGGTAAAGACATACACCACCGGGATTCTTTTCACGATCAATTAAAGTTACATCCAGACCCAAATCAGCTGCCAGGAACGCTGCAGCATATCCGCCAGGTCCGCCGCCAACTACCGCTAACTTAATACTCAATATTTACTCCTCTTGTTAACTTTCTTAATCTTACTCCTAATCTTAGTCAATGAGCAAGACAATTATTAAGGTTTTAAATCAATACGATTATATTCAAAATCAGGTTCATGTATTCTATCTGAGTTGCTTTTTATAAGTCCAACAATCAAAGAATCTATCTGGTGTAATAATTCCTTCCCTTTTGTATGTTCTTCATCTGAAATCAATTTTTTTATTAATAGAATATCAGGACAACTGGCTGATTCTAATGCTGAACCTCTTGAGATATCAAAAAAATTACACCTGTCTTTTGAAGAATATTTACCATTTCCTTCAGATATATTTAATGTAATTGAAGTTGACGTCCTATCTAAATTGTCCGATACGCATGTTTTTTTAGGCTGATGAGTAAGAATTTGATCTACTAAATTTATGAATTCAAGAGAAAGCTGATATACCTTTATTTTCTCATGATCAAAATAGATTTTCATTACTAAATCTCTTTAAGAAATAGAAATTTTGTTAGCTGTATGTTTCTATTAAACTAAGATTAAGAGTAGGATTAAGATTAAGAATACACCTACCCTTCCACCAGCAGCTTCATCGGCTGTTCCAATGCTTCACATACCCATCTCAGAAATCTAGCTGCATCTGCTCCGTCAATTATTCTGTGATCATATGAAAGGGATAATGGAAGCATCAGGCGGGGAACGAATTCACCGTCTTTATAAATCGGTTCAAAAGAACCTCTGGAAACTCCAAGTATAGCAACTTCCGGTGAATTTACTATCGGAGTAAATGAAGTTCCGCCTATTCCGCCCAAATTTGTAATAGTAATACAAGCGCCCTGCAAATCTTCAAGAGTAACCTTCCTGTTCCTGGCTTTTTCTGCCAGGCTTCCCAGTTCAACTGCAAGCTCTTTAATATTTTTCCTATCTGCATTTTTAACAACGGGGACAATCAAACCGTTTTCAGTATCTACTGCAACTCCAACATTAAAATATTTTTTATAAATGATTTCCTTTTTATTTAAATCAATGCTGCTGTTAAATTTTGGAAAAACCTTTAAAGCAGAGGCAATAACTTTTAATAAAATTGCAGTAACGGTAAGTTTTCCACCTTCTTTTTCAACTTTGGGGTTAAGATTTTTTCTAAATTGTTCAAGTTCAGTGATATCGGCTTTATCGTGCTGGGTAACGTGAGGAATAGTAGCCCATGCATAACTTAGATGAACGGCGGTAGTAGAACGTATTTTGTTCATTTCTTTCCGTTCAATTTCTCCGAATTTTGAAAAATCAGGTAAAGCTTCCTGCTGAACGGATGCACCGGCAGAAACAGTTCTTCCTTCGTTCAGTTGTTTTGAGAAAGCTTTCACATCTTCCATAGAAATTCTTCCGCCCGATCCAGAACCAGGTACCTGCCTGATGTCAACTCCGATTTCCCTTGCAATTCGTCGTACTGAAGGGGCAGCAGGAGCGGCATCTTTCATAATAGGAGGCTGGTTATCAATTTCGCCGGGCATAAAGTTAGATCTTTCACCCTTTGCAGCTTTCTGAGATTCAAATACTCCTTCTTCCTGTCCTTCCTTTTTTTCAGAGACAGGTTCTTTTGTCTTTTCCTTTTTTACTTCAGCATTGACCTTAACATCATCTGCCCCCGACTCAAGTTTCAGAAGAGTTTGTCCAACTTTTGCTTTATCACCGGGTTTAACTAAAATTTGAGTGACTTTACCAGATAGGGTAGAAGGTACTTCAATTGTAGCCTTATCTGTTTCAATTTCTAATATTCCCTGATCCTTTTCAATATAATCACCTTCTTTTATTAAAATATTTAATACATCAGCAGATTCAATATTCTCACCAAGTTCCGGTAATTTTAATTCAACTATTTTTGTTTCACCTTTAGGTTCAGGCGTAACTTTTTCTTTATTTGCATCTTTAGAAACGGTTTCGTCATTCTTATTTTGTTTTGCCGTTTCCTGTTTATTTTCAGTTTTCGGTACTTCTTTAGATTTAGCGGCTTTAGTTTTCGCTTTATCCTCACCATTTTCCATGGTAAGAATAGTCTGCCCAACTTTTACATTGTCACCCTGTTTAATTAATACTTCTTTTATTTTACCGGAAATATTTGAGGGGACTTCAATAGTAGCTTTATCTGTTTCAATTTCAATTATACTTTGTTCTTTTTGAATTTCATCACCCGGCTTTACAAGTACAGTTAAAACGTCTGCCGAATCTATATTTTCACCTAATTCGGGCAGTCTAAATTCTTGTGCCATAATAATCCTTAAAGAAATAAATTTTGTTTAATTCCTGTTAACACAACTTAGATAAATTAATCATGAAATCATCGGATTTACTTTTGCCTGATTAATTTCCAGCTTTTTTATAGCCTGTTCAACCTGTTCTGTTTTAATTTTTCCATCTATTGCAAGAGCATATAATGTAGCCAGAACTATATGTTTTGCATCAACCTCAAAAAAGTCCCTTAACTCATTTCTTCCTTCGCTTCTTCCGAAACCATCGGTACCTAAGCCCATCAATTTACCCGGGAACCATTTTGAAATGGAATCTGGAAGAGCTTTAACATAATCGGAAGCAGCTACAAAAACACCTTTCTCATCTTTCAGCTTACTGGTTATATAAGGTACTCTCGGTTCATCACCTGGATGTAGCATATTCCACCTCTCAATATCCAATGCGTCACGTCTTAATTCTTTATAGCTTGTAATGCTCCAAACATCCGCTGCTACTTTATAATCCTCTTCAAGAATTTCCTGTGCCTTCAATACTTCATTTAAAATAGTACCGCTGCCGAAAAGCTGTGCACGCAGCTTGGAACTTTTCTTCGATGATGCTTTGAATTTATACATACCTTTTATAATTCCCTCTTTAGCTCCTTTAGGCATCGGCGGCATAGCATAATTTTCATTCATCACAGTCATATAATAAAAAACATTTTCCTGCTCTTCATACATTCTTCTGATACCATCCCTGACAATAACTGCAATCTCAAACGCAAACGCGGGATCGTAGGCAACCAGGTTCGGGATAGTATATGCATGCAGATGACTGTTCCCATCCTGGTGCTGCAAACCCTCGCCACTGAGTGTAGTTCTGCCCGCAGTACCTCCTACAATAAATCCTTTAGCCTGAATATCACCTGCAGCCCAGAACAAATCTCCGATTCTCTGCAGTCCGAACATTGAATAATAAATGAAAAAAGGAATCGTATTAATTCCATGAGTTGCGTAAGCTGTACCCGCAGCTATAAATGATGACATTGCACCGGCTTCGGTAATGCCTTCTTCCAGAATTTGTCCGTTTTCCGCTTCCTTATAATAAAGAAGACTTTCCTTATCAACAGGTTCATAAAGCTGCCCGACATGAGAATAAATACCGACCTGTCTGAACAAAGCTTCCATACCGAATGTTCTCGCTTCGTCAGGTACAATCGGTACAATAAGCTTTCCAATCTCTTTATCTTTAAGGAGTTTAGCAAGAAGCCTTACAAAAACCATTGTTGTAGAAGCTTCACGGCCTTCTGTACCTTTATAAAATTCTTCAAAAATATCTTCGGGTGGTGTCTTAATTGGTCTTATGTTTGTTTTTCTTATCGGCATAAAACCGCCTAATTCTTCCCTGTGCTGCATTAAATACTGCATTTCATGGCTGTCTTCGCTTGGCCGGTAAAACGGTGCGCTTGCTATGTCATCATCCGAAATCGGAATGCCGAACCTTGCTCTGAATTCTTTTAATTCATCCTCATTTAATTTTTTCTGCTGGTGAGTTATATTTTTACCTTCACCGCTTTCACCAAGTCCGTAGCCTTTAATGGTTTTTGCCAAGATAACAGTAGGTGAGCCTTTATGTTCAACCGCAGCTCTGTATGCAGTATAAACTTTCTCCGGATCATGTCCGCCGCGTTTCATCTTTCTTAATTCTTCATCGGAAAGGTTTTTGAATAGATCTTCTAAATATTCGTCACCATCTACAAGATGTTCCCGTATATAATTCCCTGTTTCTACTGAATATTTCTGATATTGTCCATCAACAATTTCACCTAATCTTTTTACTAATTTTCCTTCCTTATCTTTTTGCAGCAAAGGATCCCAGTCGCTTCCCCAGATTACTTTAATAACATTCCATCCGGTGCCTTTAAATATTGCTTCTAATTCCTGAATTATTTTTCCATTACCTCTTACCGGACCATCCAGTCTTTGCAGGTTACAATTGATTACGAAAATAAGATTATCCAGTTTTTCTCTTGCAGCAAGGGATATAGCGCCGAGAGTTTCCGGTTCATCTGTTTCACCATCTCCTAAAAATGCCCATACTTTTCTGTTTTTGTTTTCTTTAAGACCGCGGTCTTCCAGGTACCTATTAAACCTTGCCTGATATATTGCCTGGATAGGTGCTAATCCCATAGATACGGTTGGAAACTGCCAGAATTCAGGCATCAACCATGGATGAGGATAGGAAGATAATCCTCCGCCGGGTTTTAATTCTCTACGGAAATTATGCATTTGATCAATTGATAATCTTCCTTCCAGGAAAGCTCTTGCATAAATACCGGGTGAAGCATGCCCCTGGAAATAAATCTGGTCTCCGTCATAGCCATCGTTATTTCCATGGAAAAAATGATTAAAACCGACTTCATAAAGAGTAGCAGCAGATGCATAGGTAGAAATATGTCCGCCTATTCCGCTTTCCATTTTATTTGCCCGTACAACCATAGCCATTGCATTCCATCGAATCAAACTTTTTATTCTTCTTTCGATTTCCCTGTCTCCCGGGTAAGGTGGTTGTTTTTCTCTCGGTATCGTATTTATATATGGCGTATTAGCAGTAAATGGGATTTCTACTCCAAATTTTTGAGCACGAATTTGCAGCTGATGCAGAAGGTCTTTTACACGTTCAGGCCCGCCATGCTGAAGCACATAATCAAGTGAATAAAGCCATTCTCTGGTTTCAATTTCCTCTATTTCTGTATCTATATTATTATTTCCATTGTCCATGTTTAAACCTCTTTATACCGATTTTGTCGATAATATTTTAAAGAAAAACTTACCTTTCGGTGATTTAAGCCAAAGCAAAGCTTATATGGTAAGTAATGTTGTGATATTGAACAGGCAAGTTAAAATTTTTAAGAAATAAATACAAGAATAAGACAGTTGTGTAAATCACCTGTCGTAATTGTAATTGTGAATTGTTTATTGTATGTGCTTGGTGTTTTGTTGTTTGCTTCCGATGGTGGTAATACAACCAATTTTCCAACCGTTCATCCTGCCAAATCACATATCATAATAAGAAATTACAAATAATAAAAAATAACTTGACAAGATTATTTTTTCGCCTTATTTTTGGAAACCAAAAATACAAATTGAGTTTCCCAAGTGGAAATAATAAAAAAAGCTGTTTATTCAGCTTATTTTTAACTTGTTTTGGAAACTCTATAAACTAAATAAGTTTTTTAGGAGTTAAAATCAATGGCAGATGAACTGGAAATTAAAGACAGAATTCTAACAAACGCCGAAGAAATGTTTTTGAAGTTCGGGTATTCAAAGGTTACTATGGATGAAATTGCTGCAAATTTAGGGATGAGTAAAAAGACTTTGTACAAATTTTTTCAGAGCAAGGAAGAATTGGTAAGAGAAATAATTTATAAAATGCGTTGCGGAATGAAAGATTATATTGATGCTCTTTTAGCAAATAATGAAATGGATTTTGTTGAGAAATTAAAAAGATTAATGAACTTAATCGGGAATCAGTCATCAAAATTGCAGGGTCCTCTTTTAGAAGATCTTCATAAGAATGTTCCCGAAGTGTGGCAGCAGATAAATGAATTCAGAAAAGATAATGTGAGGCAAAAATTTACACAGCTGATCAACATGGGAGTTGAAAAAGGTATATTCAGAAAAGATGTTGATCAAAGGTTAATTGTTCTGATTTATTCAAGTGCAATACAGGGATTGATCAATCCTGAAATTCTCTCACAAATGCCTTTCTCGGTTGAACAGGTTTTTGAATCTGTTATTAAGGTGATTTTCAGCGGCATTTTTACAGAAGAGGGAAGAATTAAATACAATTCTTATCAAATTGAAGACAAAGTAAAGGAGAATGAGATTAAATGGGTATCAGGAAATATATAGTAAATACGTTTTTATTAGTAATATTTTTCTCGTCAGTAATTTCTGCGCAGGAGGAAAAAACACTTACTCTTGATGAAAGCTTACAGATAGGTCTTGAAAACAGCAATATGCTTCATTCATCAAAAATGAAGGTTAATTATGCTGATGCCAGGTTAAGTGAAATAAATACAAACATGCTGCCTTCACTTAAGTTCTCGGCTGCTTATACCAGGTTAAGCCCGATTACACCTTTTGTCTTGAATACGCCGTTTGGAGATTTTAATATTTCACCTAATATCCTTGATAACTATAACCTAAAGCTGACTCTGCAGCAGCCCATATTTACTGGTTTTAAGTTATCAAGCAGCTCCAACATTGCCGAATATAATTATAAAGCAACAGAAGAATCATATAATAAAGACAAACAGGATCTGATATATAATATAAAAAATGCTTACTGGAATTTATTCAAAGCAAAGAAAGTAAAAGAAGTTACGGATCAAAATGTAGAACAGGTTAAAGCTCATTTAATGAATGTGCAAAATTTTTATGAACAGGGATTAAGTACGAAAAATGATTTATTAAAAGTTCAGGTTCAATTATCGGAATCAGAATTAAGACAGATTGATGCAAAAAACGCGGTGAAACTTGCCCGGATTAATTTATTTAATGTTATAGGAATACCTCTGAATACCAATTCTGAAATACCTGATTCAGTTGATATTCAAACCAGCCTGGTTAATGACCTTGACAGCTATATTGAAAAAGCCTTGGTTAACAGACCGGAATTGAAAGCTATACAGTATAATATAAAAGCCGGTGAAGCCGGAGTAACTCTGGCCGAATCAAGCTGGTATCCTCAAATATACCTGGGCGGTAATTATTATTATTCCAAACCGAACCAGAGAATTTTCCCCGCAGAAAATAAATTTAAAGATACCTGGGATGTTGGTGTGTCTGTACAGGTAGATCTCTGGAATTGGGGTTCAACAACTGATAAAACAGACCAGGCTGAAGCCCAGCTTGAAGAAGTTAAGGATTCTTATAAAATTGTTAAAGATAATATTGTACTGGAAGTTAATTCCAATTATTTGAATCTTGAACAAAGTAGAGATAAAATAGCTGTGGCTGAAGAAAGCGTAAGCCAGGCTAAGGAAAATTACCGTGTTACAGATGAAACTTTTAAAAAAGGTTTAGCCCTGAATTCGGATCTACTCGATTCAGAAGTTGCATTGCTTCAGTCTAATACTAATTATATACAGGCTTTGGTCGATTATGAATTGGCAAGAGCCAGGTTAGAAAAATCAATTGGCGGAAATTTAAAATAATATAAAGGATAAATTTTATGCAAAGGTTAAAATATTTCATAATAGCTTTTATAGTTGTTGGAGGAATCATAGCCCTGCTTCTTAACAATAAAGCGAAGATGGAAGCAAAATCAGAAAATGCAAAAATTGAAGCTTACCCGGTTAATGTTGTTGAGGTTGCCAAATCAAAAGCTGAAAGAGACCTGGTGCTTGTTGGAACTATTACAGCTAACAATGATGTAGCAATAGTTTCGGAAGCCCAGGGGAGAGTTACCAAAGTATATGCCGATGTCGGCGATTATAAATCAGCCGGCTCTCCATTAATTCAGCTGGATGATGAATTAAAACTTGCTGAATTTAAAACCACAGAAGTTAATTACCAGAAGACTAAAAAAGATTATGAAAGATATCAGGCTTTACTTGCATCCAAAGCTGTAACTGATGCTCAGCTTGAAAATGCAAAGCTGGCATATCAAAGTGCGGAAGCTCAGTATATTGTTGCAAAAAAAGGATATGAAGATACCAAAATAACAACTCCGATTTCCGGGATCGTAACTTCGCGCAACGTTGATATAGGAAATTATGTTAATAAGAATATGATTGTTGCAGAAGTTGTGGATATTTCAAAACTAAAAGTGAAATTGAATGTTGCCGAATCTGATGTATTCAAATTAAATGTTGGTGATAAAGTAAAAATTTCAACGGATATATACCCGGGAGTAACTTTCCCTGGTAAAATAGAGACTATTAGCGATAAAGGAGATGAAGCTCACACATACCCGGTTGAAGTTACTTTTATGAACAGCAGGCAGCATCCTTTGAAAGCCGGAATGTTTGGTAAAGTTGCTTTTAATTCTATCTCCAAGGGTGAAAAACTTCTAATTCCGAGAGATGCACTTATCGGCAGCATTAAAAATCCGCAGGTATTTGTTATTAAAAACTCTATCGCAAAAATAAGAGATCTTGTTATTGGTTCTACCTACAATGATAATCTTGAGGTCCTAAGCGGATTGAAAGCAGGTGAAGAGGTTGTTGTTAACGGACAGAATAACCTTGCCGACAATTATAAAGTGATGGTGGTTCAGGAAATAAATAATGAATGATTGATTGAAAAACTGAATGGATGAATGTTTTAAAAATGAGCTGGTTTAAACTCATTCAATCATTCAAACAATCATCCAATCATGTAATAATTTGTGAATATGGAAATTAAATTTTAAAAAGGATTATGTTATGACTATAACAGAGCTATCGATAAAAAGACCCACACTTATTGTGGTAATATTCGCGGCTTTGGGTGTTTTGGGGTTATATAGTTTAAGTCAATTGAATTATGAACTTTTACCGAAAATTACTCCACCCGTAATTACAATTGCAACGGTTTATCCGGGTGCATCTCCTTATGAGGTTGAAACTTCTGTAACAAAGCCGATTGAAGATGCAATATCTACTTTGGATGAAATCGATAATGTAAACTCTACATCTTCTGAAGGTATTTCATTTGTAATGATTCAATTCCTGCAGGCTGCTGACGTTGATTTTGCATTGCAGAATGCGCAAAGAAAAGTAAATGAGATATTATCTACTCTGCCGGCAGATGTGAAGACGCCGACTCTATCCAAATTTGCTTTGGATGAAATTCCTGTTCTTAGAATGGGAGTTACAAGCAGTCTCCCTGCAACTCAATTTTATCAGTTTATAAAAGACAGGATTCAACCGAGATTAGCGAAAATTCCAGGAGTAGGGCAAATTACATTGGTAGGCGGTGAAGAAAGAGAAATCAGGGTAAATCTTAATGCAGATAAAATTCAATCTTATGGTTTATCCATCGTGCAGGTTACCCAGTCAATTAAAGCTTCTAATTTGGATTATCCGACCGGCAAGATTGAGGACAGCAAAGAACAGTATGTTGTAAGAATTGCCGGGAAGTTTGCTTCTTTAGACGCTTTAAGAAATCTTGTAATTGCACAATCAAGAGATGGGGGGGATATTCATTTATCTGATGTTGCGGAAATTGTTGACGGACAAAAAGATATAACTACCATAAACAGAATAAACGGTTTACCCTCAGTTGGTATTCTCGTTCAAAAACAGACAGATGCAAATGCTGTTGATGTTTCTATGCTTGTAAGAAAAGAACTTAAAAATATGGAAAACGATTTTTCGGAAGAAAATGTAAAATTCAATATAGCACAGGATGGTTCTCAATATACAATAGATGCTGCAAACGGTGTTAAAATTGACCTTGCGCTTGCTGTAGTTCTGGTTGCATTTGTTATGCTTCTTTTCCTGCACAGCTACAGAAATTCATTTATTGTACTTCTTGCAATACCAGCATCGTTAATATCGACATTTGTTGTGATATATGCTTTCGGTTATACCTTGAATTTAATGACACTGCTTGGCTTATCACTGGTTGTGGGTATTCTTGTCGATGATTCTATTGTCGTTCTTGAAAATATTCATCATCATCTTGAAAAAGGTGAAAGCAAAGTTAATGCGGCGATAAAAGGAAGAAATGAAATAGGATTTGCGGCTTTGGCCATTACTATGGTAGACGTTGTGGTTTTTGTGCCGCTTGCATTAACGGGAGGATTGGTAGGAAACATAATAAGAGAATTTGCTGTTGTTGTTGTTATTTCCACTTTATTAAGCTTGTTTGTTTCGTTTACTGTTACTCCCCTGTTAGCATCAAGAATAAGTAAGCTCGAAAGTCTGAATAAAGGAACATTAATCGGAAAATTCGGTGACTGGTTTGAGAAAATGTACAATAAGCTCTCCGGTCATTATATTGAAATCCTGAAATGGGGTTTAAGTAAGAAATGGGCAGTAATAACAATTTCGGTTGTTTTGTTTGTTGGCGCCCTTGCTCTTGTACCAGCAGGTTTTATCGGAAGTGAATTTATTACTCAAACCGATAGAGGAGAATTTGCAGTAATCCTGGAATTATCTCCCGGCTCCACCGTTGAGAATACAAATTTAGTAACTCAGAAAGTTGAAAAATTTATTGAAGGTCTGCCTGAAACCAGAAATGTTTTTACGACAGTCGGCGCTTCAAATGAAGGATTGGTAGGACAGACTTCAAATTATGCTTCTGAGCTTGATGTTGCTCTGGTTCCTAAGGATGAAAGAACAAGGTCAACCGATGAGATAGGAGAATTGATTAAGAAATTTGCCTGGCAGATACCCGGAGTAAAAGTCAGGGTAAATCCCATCGGGATTTTTGGTACTGCTAATCAGACACCAGTACAAATAATTGTTAACGGAGCTGATAGGAATAAAGTAAAAAAAGGCGCTGATATAGTAGCTGAGGTTTTGAAGAAAATTCCCGGTACTGCAGATGTTAGGTTATCGTCTGAAGAAGGAAAGCCGGAAACAAGAGTTGAGATAGACAGAGAAAAATTAGCAAGCTTCGGATTATCTATTGCAAATGTAGGATCTGCATTGCGCGTTGCTTTAACCGGTGATGACGATTCCAAGTTCAGACAGGGGAATGATGATTATAATATAAGAATTTCACTAGATAAATTTGACAGGTCTAAAATATCAGATATCGGATCTTTAACCTTCCTGAACAGCAGAGGGCAGTCTGTTGAATTAAAACAGTTTGCTGATGTTTATCAAACAACAGGACCAACCAAACTGCAAAGATACAACAGGATAAATGCCGTCACAGTTTACTCACAAGTGGTGGGAAGACCCAGCGGAAGTATCGGGCAGGATTTAAAAGAATCAAATTGCGAAAGGAATATTGCCGGCAGGTGTTTCTGTTGATTATCAGGGTGATCTTAAAAATCAGGCGGATTCATTCGGCAGTTTAGGTCTTGCAATGATAGCTGCAATTCTGTTTGTTTATATGGTTATGGTTGCACTTTATGATTCTTACCTGGATCCTTTTATAGTTCTCTTTTCAATTCCTGTGGCAATGGTAGGTGCTTTACTTGCGTTAGCATTAACTATGAAAAGCCTGAATATATTTTCCATTTTAGGAATAATAATGCTTATTGGACTGGTAGGAAAGAATGCTATCCTGCTGGTTGACCGGGCAAACCAGGTTAGAAAAGAAAACGGACTTTCTCCATTTGAGGCAATTATTGATGCAGGAAAAAACAGGTTAAGGCCAATTTTAATGACAACCAGTGCTATGGTTATCGGTATGCTGCCTCTGGCACTGGCCACAGATTCCGGTTCCGAATGGAAATCAGGTTTAGCCTGGGCTATAATAGGCGGATTAATAAGCTCTATGTTTTTAACATTAGTTCTTGTTCCGGTAGTTTATTTAAAAGCTGAAACCTGGAAAGAAACTGTCCCGGCATTTTTCGGGCGTCTTTTCGGTAAAAAAGAGGCTAAAACTAAGGAAAACAAAGAAATTACACGATATAGACTCGATTCTTGATGCGAGAAACCCGATACTGGATGCCCGATTATCGATAAAATCAAAATACGGGGCATCAAAAATCTAAAACCGGGTTTCAGTAATCAATTATCCAGAATCCAGGGCAAGTATCCGGAATCTGGCGTCTCGTAACGAGTTCAGGGCTGCGTACATCACATGTGCAGCCCTTTTTTTATCCAAAAAATGCTTAAAAAAGCTGAAAATAGGTGAATCGGATGTGTACCCGGTTTTTCTGTTTTGAAACTTTTAATCAAAATGACCATCTTACAGGTTGTAGTTTTTTAGAACAATAGAGGGTAGAAATGAATTATATTGTGGAAGGAAATGATTCTAATTTTGAACAGGAAGTTTTGAAATCAGACGTTCCGGTAGTTGTCGATTTTTGGGCTCCCTGGTGCGGACCTTGCCGTACAGTTGCTCCCGTAATCGATGAAGTGGCCCAGGAATATTTTGGAAGAGTAAAAGTTGTTAAATTAAATACTGACGAAAATCAATATACAGCTTATAAATATGGTATCAGAAGCATCCCAACCCTTGGAATATTTAACAATGGCCAGGTACGTGATTCAATTATCGGTGCCGTTCCAAAAAGACATTTGGAGGATAAGCTAAAACCGTATGTTAAAAGAGCGAATTAAAAAGTAATAAACATATTTCCTTTATTGAGAGAGGCTTCTAACCGGAGCCTCTTTTTTTTGCTTTTACTAACATTTCTTTCGCTCTAATTTCTAAAGATAAATAGCAATTTTTAATTTTTAATTATAGCTTCATCTTCTTTACTTTTTCTCTTATTTGTTTTAAGTTTGATCCAATAATTAACTGAACCTTTAAATCTATCCTGTGAGATGGAAAAGGAATGAAAATGGAATCAACAAAAAAGGAACCTCCAATCCCGGATAGAAGGGAAAGGAGGATTTTTTATATATGGACATAAAATCAAAAGTTATAGACAGTACCGGCTTAAAAAGAATCATTACAAGAATTGCCCATGAAATACTTGAAAAGAACAAAGGCTCCAATAATCTTGTTATCATGGGAATGAGAACAAGAGGGGAATACCTGGGAAGAAGGATCTGGGATAAAATTAAAGAAATCGAAAAGAAGGATCTTCCGTTCGGTATACTGGACGTTACTTTATACCGTGATGATTTCAGAATGCGGCTCAAGCAGCCGGAAGTTTCTGTTTCAAACATTACTTTCGATATAAATGAGAGAGATATTGTTCTTGTTGACGATGTATTGTACACTGGTCGTACTGTCCGTTCTGCTTTAAATGCATTAATGGATCTGGGACGCCCGAGCTCGATTCAGCTTTTTGTCCTTGTAGATCGCGGGCATCGTGAACTGCCAATCAGAGCCGATTATGTCGGTAAGAATATTCCTACTTCTGTTAATGAAGAGATAAAAGTGAAAATGGAAGAAATAGACGGAGAGGATGCAATCTATTTAGTTAATATAAACAAACCGGATTAGGTTACGAATCTTAATCCTAATCATAATCTTACTCTGTTAATATAATTTGTAAAAAATGAGATAAGAATAAGAGTAAGATTAAGAAGGACAATTAGGTTTATGATTAAAATTAAATAATTGTAAATAATTCTATAATCAATCAATTCTAAAAGAGACATATGCCCTTAACAAACAGACATTTGCTAGGTTTGCAAAACGTACCTAAAGAGGATATACAGCTAATCCTTGATACAGCAATTACTTTCAGAGAGGTTTTAGAACGGCCTATAAAGAAAGTTCCTACTTTACAGGGAAAAACAGTTGTAAATCTTTTTTTTGAAAATTCTACCCGCACCAGGATTTCATTTGAACTTGCCGAGAAAAGACTTTCTGCAGATTCAATTAATTTTACTGCTTCTGCAAGCAGTGTCAGTAAAGGTGAAACACTGAAGGATACAATGCGAAATATTGAAGCGATGAAAGTCGATATGGTCGTTGTTCGTCATTCTGCTGCAGGTACGCCGTATTTTTTAACTCAGATATGTGATGCTAACATTATAAACGCAGGCGACGGAATACATGAACATCCGACCCAGGGTTTGCTGGATATGTATTCTATCAGGGAACAATTTGGAAAGATTGAAGGATTAAAAGTTTGTATTGTCGGAGATATTGCCCACAGCCGTGTTGCCTTATCAAATATATTCGGTTTAAAAACTATGGGAGCAAAAGTCTCCGTATGCGGTCCTTCCACTATGATCCCGAAATATATTGATGATCTCGGAGTTGATGTAATCTATAATATTGATGAAGCAATCCAGGGAAATGATGTCCTGAATGTATTAAGAATTCAGCTTGAAAGGAAAGCCAGGGAATATTTTCCTTCGATAAGAGAGTATGCAAAATACTTCGGTATAAATGAAGAGAGGCTTGAAAAGAACGGTAAGGATATTTTGATACTTCACCCCGGTCCTATAAACAGGGGTGTTGAACTTTCTTCGGCAGTAGCTGACGGACTGCACCAGATAATCCTGAAGCAGGTAACTAATGGTGTTGCTGTCAGGATGGCAGTTTTATATTTATTAGGCACTCTAAATTAAAAGGGATTTCAATGAAAATTATCTTAAAAGATGTAACCATAGTTCATCCTCAACAAAAACAGCCAAAAGAAAAAACCAGTATACTGATTGTTGATGGTTCCATTACAAAAATAGGAAACCTGGATAAAGATGATAACAAGGATTCAAAAGTATTTGAATTAAATGGTAAAGTTGTTGCCCCGGGATTTTTTGATATGCATGTTCATTTCAGAGAGCCGGGGAGGGAAGATGAAGAGACTGTCCAGACAGGGTGTAATAGCGCTGCAAACGGCGGCTTTACCGGTGTTGCATGCATGCCGAACACGGAACCTGCAATTGATTCGGCACAGGTTATTGAGCTTATAAAGAAGCAGGCTGCAGGTCACCTTGTGGATGTACACCCGATTGCAGCCGCAACCGTTGCAAGAAAAGGTGAATTGCTTTCACCAATGGCGGAGCTGGTTGAAGCTGGCGCAGTCGCTTTTTCTGACGATGGTGTTGCAGTAAAAACTTCCGGCATGCTCAAAAGAGCATTTGAATATTCAAGCATGTATAACATTCCTGTTATTGAGCATTGCGAAGACGAATCACTTGCCGGTGGGGCAATGAATGAAAGCATCAACTCTACTTTACTGGGATTATCTCCAATTGCTTCTGTCGCCGAAGATATAATTGTGATGAGAGATGCTCTTGTTGCAGAATATGTTAAAGGGAAAATTCATATCGCTCATATTAGCAGTAAGAATGCAGTCGATATAGTCAGAGAAGCAAAAAAGAAAGGAATAAATATAACTGCAGAAGTAACTCCGCATCATTTTACTTTAACCGATGATGCAGTTAAAACTTATGATACAAATGTTAAGATGAATCCTCCTTTAAGAACAAGAGCGGATGTAGACGCAGTGATTGAAGCTCTTAAAGATGGAACAATTGACTGCATAGCAAGTGATCATGCACCTCATTCGCCTGAAGAAAAAGAAACGGAATTTGAATTTGCACCGAACGGAATAATCGGGCTTGAAACGGAAGTCGGTTTATCCTTATCCGAATTGTATCATAAAAAAGTTTTAACATTGGAAAAGATTGTTGAGAAACTGGCGATTAATCCGAGAAAAATATTAAATCTTCCTGTTCCTAAAATTGAAACTGGTGAAAAAGCCAACCTGACAATAATAGATCCGGATGAAGTCTGGACTGTTGATATTGATAAATTTAAAAGCAAATCAAGAAATTCTCCTTTTAATAAAAAATTATTAACAGGTAAAGCTGCCGGTGTAATTAATAACGGTAAAATGTTGATTGAAAATCAGTTTATAAATATCTAAGCCGGATAAAATAAAACAGTCTATAATGTTTTTTTTAGCTAAAAAAATTAACATTGCTATCCTTTGTGAAATCAGCGAAAGCTAACGAAATACTAAAATTTGAATGTTAACCGTTTTACAGTTTTTTCTTACTTTGAAATTCTATAAAAATACCCATTCCTTATATGCCTGATTTATTTGGATTTTAAGCCAAAATCGTAAAATGGCCTTCTTATTAAACTGTACAAAACTGTATAATATAAAAGACATTCTGAAGCAGTTATATTCAAAATAATTAAAATTATTAAACATTTCAGATGGCACTGTTTTGGTCTCTTTAAAACAGATTTTTGAAATTCTGAAAGGAGACCGGCAATGATGAAAATAAAAATATACATATTATTATTGATACCATTCATATTGATGTCATGCGGGATAAATGACCCGTATCATCATAATTATGATAATGTCCCCCCATCACCGCCGGCCGGTCTTGTTGTTTACAATGGAGATAATACGGCTGAAATAACCTGGAATGCAAACAGGGAAGGTGATGTCGAAGGCTACAATATCTATTACAGCGATACATATGACGGCAAATATGAATATATCGGTTCATCTTCTTATGAATATTATCTAGATCGGGATGCGGTTAACGGAAGCAAATATTATTACGCTGTAACTGCTTATGATTACAGCGGAAATGAAAGCGATTTGAGCTATGACGCAGTTTATTCTGCACCGAGACCCGAGGGATTTAATGAAGCCATATTTGATACTTTGTATAATCCTAATAATTCAGGTTTCTCTTTTACAAGTTATAATGTTGTACCATATTATGATAATACAACAGATTTCTTCGTTGATTATTATAATGGAAATTATTACCTGGATGTTTACGATGATACTGAAATCCAGGATATGGGTCCAACCCAGAATATTTATGATATACCGTTTGCACCCGAATCAGGGTGGTCGCCGAGCGGAAGCGCAGTTGTGAAAACCGGACACACTTATGTTATCTGGACATACGATAACCATTATGCAAAAGTAAGAGTGGCTAATATCTCCGGGAACAGAGTTGTTTTTGACTGGTCGTTCCAGCTAATAAAAGGTGAACCAATGATGAAAGCAAAAACAAATCATACTGCAAGAGGACCATTATCAAGAACCAGAAAATAATTACCGGAAAGTTTGAACATCTAACGGCAGCACAAATTAACTGTGCTGCCTTTTATTTTTGTAATAAGATAATTTAAGATGAATTTACCTTCTTATATTTACTTGCAGAATCTAAAATTATAGATTTACAGTAATTTATTATTTAAATTTATGTCACCCATGATAAAGAAAAAGAATCTTTTAATATTTTTTGCGGGATTTATTTTTCTGATTAGCAATTTTACTTTTGCTCAGCAAAATTTTTTATATAAAAGCAACAATCAAAACACCGAACAGAATAATATAGCTAACTCTATTCTTAACCGGATCGGTGCAGGGTTATCTTCAGGGAATGTCTCAGAAATTTCCGGTTATTTAAATACACAGACCTATTTGAGCCTGGCTAATGGAATAAGCGGATATTACAGTTCAAACCAGGCTTTCTATGTCCTGGAGGATTTTTTCAATATTTATAAGGTTACTTCGTTTCATTTTCAGAGCGTTCAGACGAACGGAAATCTGCCTTACGCAACAGGAGTATACAAATATTATTTCCGGGGGAAAAAAGATTCGGCAAATGTTTATATCTCTTTAAAAGAAGTCGGCGATACCTGGAAAATAACTCAGATAACTATTAATTGATGCTGAAGAAAAATATTAAAACTTTCGGAGGCGATAGAAAATTTTTTGCCATCGTCTTTTCTATTTTTTTACTCCTTGCTTTATCTCTTTTTGTTAAACCCTATCTTGAATCTTATATAAACCGCAACTGGCATACAGAGGAGGAAGAAAATAACAAATCAATTGAATCGGACGTAAAAAGTTTATATAAGGAGAAGGAAAATAGTCTGTTAGAAATGGCATTCCAATTAAAGAGTAATCTTGCAGATACATTGAAACCGGGAAAAAATTCTTATGGCTCTCTGGTAAAATTAGTTAACTCAAAAGAATTCAGCAGCTATTCTATAGAGATAGTAGCTCCCAACGGAAGATTAATTGCATGGAATGAAAATATAGCAATTCCACAGTACGATATTTTCCCCTTAAATTTTCCTGCAGGTGAAGTTTATTTTTATAATTCTTCACTGGATATATACCTTTCATATACCGATACTCTCTCGGTTCAAAATGATCTTTTTTATATAATTGTCAGCAGGCCTTTTGAAAAGAAATATTATCTTCAAAATCCATATTATGCCGATATCAACTTTTCAAAATTAATTTCCGATAGATATTTAACACAGTTTAACATTAATTACAGTTCATCCGGACAGATAAGAAATGACAGCACCAATTTTTCGTTTGAATTATTAAATAATAAGAATAATAAAATTGCAGTTGTTACTTTTATCAAGCCGTCTATAGGTACTTCTGTAAGTTCGGTTGATGATATTGTTGAACAGGTTCAATCTGTTCTTGTAATAATAGCGTTGATTTTTATTGCCCTGGGATTCAGAAACAAATTCAAAGAAATAGAATCAAGATCGGTAAAATTTCTGATAATAATTTTTTATTGTGTATTATTCCGGGTAATTATTTTTTACATAGGTTTTCCGTCAAATTTTATTGATGGCGCATTAACCGACCCTTCATATTTTTCATCTGCATTCGGCGGGGGAATTGTAAAATCACCAGTTGAATTCTTTATCTCCAACCTGTTCTTTTTAATAATAAGCATTCAGGGATTCCGTTATTTATCCGGTTACCTTGAATATAAGCTGGACCGGGGAGGGAAAGAAAAACTTTCCATATTATTAATGATAATAATACCCGTTTCAATTTTGTTTTTTCTAACCTTGCGCGGTTTAACTGCTGCATTAAAATCCGTTATTTTTGATTCAACTTTAAGATATTTCAAGGAACCTAATATCATCCCCAACCTGCCGGCATTTGTAATGAATATAAATATCCTGATGCTCGGCTTAAGCTCGGTAATATTCCTGCTTTGCTTTTTATTTATTACAATCCCGTTTTTTTATTCTCCAAACAGAAGAAAATTAAATATCAGGTTTTTATTTATTTATCTTTTCTTTCAGACAGCAGGTATAATTTTCTTAATCATCCAGAGAGAGCCTCTTCTTACTCCGGTGCTTAGCTTAATATTTGTAACATTGATTTTTATTCTCCTGTATCATACTGCGTTTATAAAAATTAATTCTGTTTATAATTTTGTTTATTCAACTTTAGCTGCATCAATAATAGCAATTACTCTCCTTAATTTTTTTAATCTTAAGCTTGAAAAGGAATCATTAAAAACCACTGCTCTGGAAATGAACAGGCCGAATAACAACCTTTTCCGATTTTTGATTAATGAAACACTTTCAGATGCAAATCAAAATGCAAAGATAAAAAAAGCTTTAGCAAACATTAATACTAATTATGATGCAACTGCATTTATAATCTGGGCTAACAGTTCGCTTCAAAAAGAATCTATTAACTCATCAATAGATATATTAAATAATAATGGAGAATTATTAGGCTCTTTTTCTGTTGGTCTTGAAACGCCGGATTTTTCAAGGTTAAATTTTTCATCTATAAATAAGGATTTCGACACATCGGGTATTAAAGAGCGGCCGCTCATAAGTGAATATAATGATCTTAACAGCGGAAATACCAATGTTCTGATAGGTTTTATTCCGTTTACAAATGATAGTATCCAGCTCGGGTATATTTCCGTTGCAGTAGAATTAAATGAAGAGGATTTTGTTAATAATAATATACCGGAATTCCTGGAATCGAAAAAAAATTATTTAAATAATGTAATAGATGTAAATCAACTGAAAATATTTGAATTTTCAGGAGGAAAGCTGAGGAAAGTTTTTGGTGATATATATCCATCTACGGAAGAAGTTGAACCTATTCTCAATGTAAAATTCAGAAAATATAACGATGCCTGGCTGAACCTTTCCTTAAGCGGTGAAACATACTTTACATATATTTTAAAAACCGGGTCAAACGGCAAATCAATAATTACTGCTGTTGCATTAAGGGAAAAAGATATTTCATGGAATCTCTTTAACTTCTTTAAAATTTTTATACTCCATAGTTTATTAATAATATGCCTTTTCTTTGTACTGTTTCTGACCAACTTAAAGAATTTTAAATACAGCTTCAGAATTCAGCTGCTTATTGCCTTTTTATCTATATCTATTTTGCCTGTCATTATTCTTGCTGTTTATAACCGCCAGGTAGTTGAACAAAGAAGTGAATCTGCGGTTTTTGAAGAGTTAAGTGAAAGGTCCGATTATATTGTAAACCAGGTTACTTATTTAATGAAGGAAAATCCCCAGTTGAATTTTTCCGATGCCTTTTACTATGCGGCAAAAGAGCTTAATATCTCTTTTTCTGTTTATGAATTTACGAACCAGGTTTATTCTTCAAGAGAACAGTATTATGATTCAGGGCTTTTCGATTACCGTTTAAATCCCCAGGCATATTATAATTTGTATTACCTTACTTACCGTGAGTATTTAACAAAAGAAAAGATAGAAAATTATACCTACAATGCTTTTTACAAAAAGGTTAATATTGAAGGGAAAGATTTTATTATAGGTGTAAATGATGCATTTAATAAAGTAAAGCTTATTTTTTCTACAATTGATATTGATGTTTTCCTGTTCGGGATTTATTCTTTCGCAGCAATAATAATTATTATAATTAGCACTATCCTGGCTAACAGGATCTCTTCACCGATCAGGAGATTGACAAAAGCAACAGACTCTGTAGCGCACGGTGATTTAAATATCGAACTCGACAATAAAGAAAAAGGAGAAATGAGAGAATTGTTTCAGAGCTTCAATATAATGACTACAGAACTCCGCAAAAACCAGGTTGAAATTTCTGAAATGGAACGAGAGAATGCCTGGAAGGAAATGGCAAAGCAGGTTGCACATGAAATAAAAAATCCTTTAACTCCTATGAAACTTGCGGTTCAGCAATTAATAATTTCTTATAAAGACAAAACAAAAAATTTTGATACTATTTTTGAAAAGGTATCATCGACAATCTTAAACCAGATAGAAAACTTAAGCCTTATTGCATCTGAATTCTCACGCTTCGCAAAGATGCCTTCGCTTAAGCTTGAAACACTTGATCTGCTTAGTATTGTTGATGAAACAGCGAATCTTTTTGCAGAAGAAAAAGTTAAGATATATATTAATACAAATTTAAGCTCTGCTGTTGTTGAAGCCGATAAAACACAATTGAGAAGATTGTTTATAAACCTTGTCAGGAATGCAATACAGGCTTCGGCATCCGTTGTGGAAATTACTGTAGCTGCAGAAGAAAATGATTATATAATTACTCTTAAAGATAACGGGAATGGAATTCCCGAGGAAGCTAAAGAAAAAATATTTGATTCTAATTTTACTACAAAAGAAAAAGGTATGGGTTTAGGTCTTAAATTGGCAAAAAGGTTTTTGGAAAGTATAAACGGTAAAATATTTCTTTTGGAATCTTCCGAAAAAGGAACGACATTCAGGCTGCAGATTCCCGTTAGTTCGCGGGTATAATTCAAAATGATTTCATTAACTCCTCATCAGCTTAAAGCTTTAAATTACCGCAGCCATACTTCGCTCACTGCAAATGCAGGCTCCGGCAAAACATTTGTATTATCCAAACGCTACCTGGAAATAGCAATTAATGAGAATATATCTTTAAGAAATATTGCCGCTATTACATTTACAGATAAAGCTGCAGGTGAACTCTATAAAAAGATAGCTGACCAGATTGAAGACAGGATAAATACATCAGGCGATGAAAAGCTTTTAAAGAAGCTGGAAAACCTGAGAAGTCAGCTTGTATCGGCAAATATCTCCACTATACATTCTTTTTGCATTGATATTCTAAAAGAAAATCCGGTTGAAGCCGGTATAGATGCCGATTTTATACCGGTTGATGAACAAATATCAAATGAATTAATTGAACTCGCCGTTGAGGAAGTGATTAAGAAATCCTTGCAAAAAAATGAAGATGAAAAAAGATTAAAATATCTGATAAGAACATTTTCATCCAAATCCTTATTTGCTAAAGAGCTTAAATCATTAATTAAAAACAGGAAAAGTGTTCTTACTTTATATGACAATATTTATAAATATCCCGAAGAAAAAATTGCTGGAATCTTTCATTCAAAGTTCCTTGAAACTGCTTCCAATGTCTTGTTCGGATCTTCTGCTGAAGAAAAAAAATTAAATATAATATCAGCCGCAGTAAAAATAAATAATGATGTATTATCGGGAAAACCGCATAATCAAACAGCTTCAAATGCTGAAAAGATTTTGCAGCATTTATCACGGGAAAACGAAATTGAAAATGTGCTGATGCTTTTTGATGATCTGAAAAATGAAATTTGTACCAGGAATACTACTATAAAGAAAGCAGGGTATTTAAAGAATAATGAAGGATTGGTTAACGAGTGTTTGTTTGTAGAAAATTTTTTCAAAGAATTAAATTACTTTACTTTAAATAAAGATCATCACGAAATCGAGCTTGAACTTGCGCATTTTGGCAAAGAATTAACCTTCTTCTTCATTAAAACACTTCAATTATATAACGAAAAAAAGAAGGAAAACGGTTACCTTGATTTTGAAGATATTCTTTTAATTTCCCATGAGCTATTAAAGAAGGATAATATCCGCAAGGCTTTATCGGAAAAATTTCAATATATAATGATCGATGAATACCAGGATACAAATGAAATTCAATATCAAATTTTTCTTCCGATTTTAGATTATCTGAAAAAAGGGAACCTCTTTGTAGTGGGAGATGAGAAGCAGAGCATTTACATGTTCCGTGATGCGGAGCTGGAAGTCTTCTTCCAGACAAAAAGGGAGATTGAAAAAACAAGCGGCAATGAAAATATTTTATCTTTACCTGAAAGTTTCAGGATGGCTCCCAATCTCTGTGCTTTCACTAATTATTTGTTCAGAAACTTATTTAGTATTTCGTCTTCATTAGTTCTACACAAAACAAACCTTTTTAATGAAGTTGAACATTCCGATCTTATTTGTGCAAGGGATGATAATTTCCCGGGAAATGTTGAAATATTATTATCAGAAGACAGTGAAGAAAATAATCCGGGGGAGAATTCCGAAGCTGAATTAATTGCCGGACGGATATTAAACTTAATAAACAAAAACGAAGAGGGAAGAGAGCTAAAGTGGAGTGATGTAGCAATCCTAAGCCGCAAAAGAAAAAATTTTAGCGGGCTTGAGAAAGTTTTTGTAAAATATAGCATTCCTTTTTCTATTGTGGGAGGGAAAGGTTTTTATCAGAAGCAAATTGTGTATGATGTATTCAATTACTTCTCTTTTCTTTTAGATACTAATAATAATACTGCATTTGCAGGAATTTTACGTTCGCCCTTCTTTTCTATTTCCGATTCGGAAATATTTGAAATATCTTTGGAAAAAGGGGAGAATTTCTGGAACAAATTCAGGAATTATTCCGAAAAAAATATAGAATATAAAAAAGCTGCCGGGACAATTTCAGAAAATTTATCCTTAGTAAATAATATTGAAATTTCTATCCTGTTAAGAAAAATTTTAAATGAATCTGATATGCTTGCTGTTCTTGCTTCACAGCCGAATGGTTTACAGGAAATTGCAAATATCGAGAAGCTAATAAAACTTACAATTAAATTTTCTTCCAAAGGATTTAACACTCTTTATGATTATATCGATTTCTTAAAAGACTCCATTGAACGAACGGAAGATGAAGCCCAGGCAGCTCTGGCAGAAGAATCAAATTTAAATGATTCGGGTTCGGTAAAAATAATGACTCTTCACCAGTCAAAAGGATTGGAATTTCCTGCAGTTTTTTTATTTAAATGCAATGATAGAAGCAAGACCGATGCGGTTAGATCCAAAATGGTTTCTGCAGATAAAAATTTCGGCCTGCTTTCCAAAATTCCTGTTAATGAAAATTATTTTTCTGAGTATAAGTCTGCGCCGGTAATCGGTGCAGCAAATTATATATCTTCCAAAAAGAATATTGCAGAACTTAAAAGATTATTTTATGTCGGAATAACAAGAGCAAAAGATTATTTGTTTATCTCTGCAGAAAATAAGGAGAATTATCCCAAGGATTCGTTTATGGGATTACTTGCCGGGGTGTTTGATACAAACTCCGGTCAATCATCATTTACCTTAAAAGATAATTTGAAATTTTTAGTAAGAAGCGGGAATGAGTATTCAAATATTAAAAAGGAAATTTCTTTTACAATCCCGGTAATTAAAAAGATAGATGAGTTTCCGGAAATCTTTGAAGATAAAACCGCGAATGAAATAAAAGAAAAAATATTAATCGATGAAATTAAAGATAAAACAGAAAATGAAATTATTTCTGCTACTAAAGTCTCTGTTTTTAAGCAGTGTCCTTTAAAGTATCAGTTAACATACGAATACGGATTCTCTCCTCTTTTTAATCAGTATAAAAACTGGCAGCATATTAATCCTGAAAAAACACATTTTGAGTTTTCAGATAAAGAAGAAAATAATACTGCTTCAGATTCAGCTGCACAAAATGATGAAGTGAATTCCAGGGCTTTTTCTAATGCTTCCGCAGCAGATATAAAAGGAAGAATCATACACTCAATATTGCAGAATGAAATATCAGCAGATCAAATCGATGATTTTACAGCAAAACAATTGAAAGGAGAAATAGAACTGCTTCAAAGGCAGGATGAATTCTTATCCGGGCTGAAGGCTGAAATTGTTGATGATCTTAAAAAGTTTTATGTTTCACGTAATTTCCTGGAATTGAATAAGAAAATTAATTATAAAAATGAATTTGAGATATATGTTAAAGAAAATGATTACTTCTTATATGGCATAATCGATAAAATAATATTTGATAATAAAAAAATAATAATTGCAGATTACAAAACCGATAATATTGCAAAAAATGAAATTCCGGCAAGAGTGAGGGTATATATCAATCAATTAAAATTTTATTCATATATTGCAGTAAATTTATTCCCGGATTTTGATATTATTGAATTAAGACTTTTATTTGTAAAACATCCTGACGAATTTATTTCCGAAGCTTTAAATAAACAGGATATAATGAATTTCGGTTCGGGAATAAAAACATTGGTAAATGAAATAAGAAATAAAAATTTCCCGAAAAACTTAAAGCATTGTAAAGAATGTTATTTTGCCATTGAAGGGGAATGCATTAAAAATTAAAAAAAGATATTCAGATAAATTATAGTGGAAGGTATATGAAAAAAACGTTTCAAATTAGAGATTTGGAATTAATTGAAAAAGAATTGTCGGAAAACTTTGTAGGGGTTCTTGCTGTAACATTAAAGAACGAAAAAGTGGTTCAAACAGCAACGACATTTGTATATATGGATAAAAATATATATATCTTTTTTAGCAATGAGAGTGAAATCTACTCGGATATCAATTTAGATATTAATGGCAGCTTTATTATTCTGAAAAATGAAAGTTTTGACGGGGATATGATTAATAAATACCGTTTGATGTCTATTTCCATATCGGGCGCAGTAAAAAAAGTTGAAGAGCTGAAGCTTCTTGATGAAATAAAGAAGAATTATGCAAAAAAATATCCTGATAATAACGAAAATTTATTATCATTAAATAAAGCCTTAATAATTGATACCGATGAGATCCTGGCTTTCGACGAACAGGTAGAATAATATATTTTAAAATCTTATCTTTTAACAAATACATTTTTAGAAATTTTTTCGGGAAACGGAACTGAGTAATGCTGAATTATGTTTGGCTGGCTCTTTTAATTCTGGGAATAGGAGCCGCCGTTACAACCGACTTAATAAATCAATCCGAAAATAAATTCAAAAATGGTGAACCCCTTCCGGCTGTTATTCACCTTAATGAACCCTTCCTTCAGAATAAAGAGAAAAGCTACCAGGCATCGGTAGAAATCAATTCTGCCGATTTTAATTCCGTCTACAATGCAAACATTCAAAAGAATTTAATATTTCCTGCAAAAATATCAGTGAATAAAATAGAAAATAAGGAAAGTATTTTTTTTACTGTAAATGATTCCTTCCCAGAAATATGGCGGGAAATAGCTGCTGCTTCGGGAGAAAAAGATGACTTAACTGGTACATTAAAAGTATCCGGTTTTATTAACGATAGTACTGCTTCTTCGCAGATTGTCCTGGAAAAAGTTTCTTTCTTAAAGTTAAAAGATATAACTAATTCTGCTTTGGACAATGCTTCTACTGCGGTAACTATTTCTCTCGGTTTAATAGGAATAATGGCCCTTTGGCTTGGGGTAATGAAGGTAGCTGACAAAGCCGGATTGATTGCTATAATAGCCAGTTGGTTGAAACCGGTAACAAAAAGATTATTCCCGGATGTCCCTTCGGATCACCCTGCAATGGGTTCAATGATTATGAACATTTCCGCCAATATGCTCGGGCTTGGTAATGCTGCAACTCCTTTCGGTTTAAAAGCAATGGAAGAACTTGATAATCTTAATCCTAATAAGGGAACAGCCACAAATTCAATGGTTACCTTTCTTGCAATCAATACGGCAGGAATGACTTTGATCCCGGCAACTGCAATTGCAGTCAGAGCTGCAGCAGGAAGTTCGGAACCTGCAATAATAATCGGTACTTCTTTATTCGGCTCATTCTGCGCCACTGTAGCAGGTATAACAGCCGCCAAAACCCTTGAAAAATTCCCGATAAAAAGAGGTGAGTTCGGAAATTGGTTAAGAAGCAATTCACGAGGCTTTGTAATCTTTCTTTCAATCATTCTTTTGCTGGTCCTTACCATCTTTACAGGTTTCGGCAAATTTTTCGGAACTGTTTTTAGTTTTCTGTCTCCCGATTTATTTAAAAATATAATTCAAATATTTTCAACTCTGGCGATACCTTTTTTAATTATAGTGTTTATTGGTTATGGTGCAATTAAGAAAGTTAAAGTTTATGAGGAATTTGTCGAAGGCGCAAAGGAAGGCTTTAATATAGCAGTAAAAATTATTCCATATCTTGTAGCAATGTTGATGGCGATAGGAATATTCAGAGCCGGGGGTGCAATGGACTGGTTAATATATATTCTTAAACCGGTTACAAACTTAATCGGAATGCCGGCAGAGGCTCTGCCGATGGCACTAATGCGTCCTTTATCCGGGAGCGGATCACTGGGAATTATGACAGAGATCATATCTGTTCACGGACCGGATTCTTTCATTGGTATACTCACTTCAACTTTCTTCGGCAGCACGGAAACAACTTTTTATGTCCTGGCGGTTTATTTCGGTGCAGTTAACATAAGGAATACACGCCATGCTGTACCTGCGGGTTTGATTGCCGATGTAGCGGGCATATTAGGCGCTGTCTTTATTGTCAGGCTGCTATTCGGATAATCCAAATGAAAAAACTGAATCAGAATAAAAAAATATTTATAACCAGGCAAATTCCTGAAATTGCTGTTAATCTTTTAAGTAAGAAAAATTATAATGTACAGGTTTATAAAAAAAATATATCAATACCAAAAGAAGAATTAGTTAAGAACATTAAAGATGCTGATGCCGTAATTTCGCTTTTAAGCGATAATATCAATCCGGAAGTAATCGATGGAATGAAAAAATGTAAAATAATTGCCAATTATGCAGTCGGATATAACAATATTGATCTGGAATATGCAAAAAGAAAAAATATAATTGTAACAAATACACCTGATGTTCTTACGGACTCAACAGCTGATCTGGCAATTACTTTAGCTCTCGCCTGTGCAAGAAAAGTCCTGGAAGGGGACAGGTTAATCCGATCAGGTAAATTTAATGGATGGGAACCAAAGTTATTACTCGGGATAGAATTAAAAAGAAAAAAGTTCGGGATACTTGGTGCGGGAAGAATCGGGTCTGCTGCTGCTTTAAGAGCTAGAGCGTTCGGCGCAGATATCCTGTATTTTTCCAATTCAAGAAAAGAAGAACTGGAATTGAAAACCGGTGCAAAGAAAGTTTCACTTAACAAACTCCTTAAAGAATCAGATTTTATTTCGATACATCTACCGCTAAACAAGGAGACTTATCATTTAATCAATAAGGATAATTTAAAATTTCTGAAAGAGAGTTGTATATTAATTAATACTGCCAGGGGTGAAATAGTTGATGAAATAGAATTAATAAAAATTCTAAAAAGAAGAGGAATTTTTGCTGCCGGCTTTGATGTTTATGAAAATGAACCAAATATTAATATGGATCTTCTAAAATTAGATAATGTTGTTTTGTTACCTCATATCGGCAGCGGGACTAAAGAAACAAGGGATGAAATGGCCGAATTGGCTGCAAAAAATGTAATTAATGTTCTTGAAGGCAGGCAACCAATTACTCCTGTCTGATTTTTTATGAATTATATATTGTTAAATTGATTTCATATTAATGGGCCTAATTCTTCTAAAAAATGAAAAAGATTGAAATCGCATATTTATTGTTTTGGCTCAGCTGTAGAAAACTGTATATTTTTTCATTAATTTGATATAAGTTCTTTTTTTATAAATAATTTGTTGTTTCTAATGATTGCAGTAATTGGGGATATTCACGGTTGCTATTATACTTTAACTGAGCTCGTTAAGGTAATAAAAAGCAGATTTCCGGGCATTAAAATCTATTCGGTTGGTGACCTTGTTGACAGGGGGAAATATAGTTTTGAAGTGGTGGAATTTATAAAAAATGAGAAGATAGAATTTACACCGGGTAATCACGATTATATGTTTTTATATTTCATCGAAGAACCTTCCAGCATTTTAGGAAATGCATGGATTTATAACGGTTCCGAGTCAACTACAATCTCTTACGAAAAAAGGGCGGAAAAGATTCCTGATCATATGGAATTTATTCAGAATTCATGTCTTTTCCTAAATTTGGACGATTGTTTCATCTCTCATGCCGGGATTTCGACTTATTACAAATCAAAGCTGGGGAAAAATTATTTAGATAATTTAGACAAGCTTCAAAAAGTTGTAAATAATAATATATCCAGCGAACATGGAATTTTGTGGACAAGAGATGAGCTCGTTAATCTTGGAAAGTTACAGGTTGTCGGGCATACTCGGATGAATGATGTAACTTTGGATGAAAAAAGTAATGCAATTTATGTAGATACTTCAGTGTATACCGGGAATAAATTGAGCGCCGTGATTGTTGATCAGAATAAAGTTGTTGAAATTTTATCGGTGCCGACAATTAAGAAAGATATAAATTAGGTAACTTATGCAAAATAATACACTAGTGTTCTGTCACTAACACTGCTATACATTTGACGCGGGCTGTCTTGGACCAGTTCATGACAGGAACATTTAGAAATATATAATAAAATAAATTCCGGTCATGGTTTGGACGATGACTGCCGTATATAGTTATTATAGTAAAACAACACTAGGAGTATTAGAATAATAGAATAATGGAATAAATTAATCGATTTCACTACTCCAAAACTCCATTATTCCATACGGGTCTTTCAGTAAATTAGATATTCATCAATTTATACATTTAATGCAGTCTGTCAGATGTTTAATTTAAAAAATAATTTGTACTGTTTTTTAATCTTAAGATAATTATCTTATTTTTTTAATTAATTCAGTTTTTGGGCTAAAATAATCTTATACTTATTGTAAAAAATGTTTAAAAAGGGTTTTGTCTTAAATCTTTTTTTATCTCTTGCGGCTCTTATTTCTTTTTCCTGCAATGCACCGAGAGATAATCCCCTGGATCCAAACGGACCCAAGGCAGATTTGGTACAAATTAAACCTAATCTTGTACAGTTTGACGGAACTGTGCAGACAATTAGTGCACCGCTTACAGGTATACCGGGTGTTTCGGTATTTTGGATTCCGGGAGATGCAGTAGTTAAATCCGATGTTTCAGGAAATTTTACTATAAATAATATTAAACCGGGGGATAATGGTTTACTGATTTTTCAAAAAGATAGCTATAGTTCTGATACTGTAAAAATTAGTTGGGAAAATAGTACAACAATATTGTTATATGACAGTATAAAAATTAGTTTGAAGAATGCAGCGATATCGTTACCAATTATCAATCTTAATAAAATTCCGACACTGGATAGCTATTCAATTTATTCTGAAGTTGCAAACCAGTCCGGTCAATCAAATATTGCGGTCGGGCAAATGGCCGACCTGGTATTTAAAGTGAAAATCAATGACAGCGATAACGATATTGATTCTGTATTTGTAAAAAATGATATGCTGAATTTTACCGGCGGATTGGAGCTGCAGAGTAAATTATACCAGGGAACATTTACAGCTTCCAAACTTAATGTTAACAGTCTTGATGAAACGGTCGGATATAATTTTGATGTGTGGGTTATTGATAGTTTTAAAAGAACTTTTTTAGTCGGAAGCAATAAAGTTGCCAGGGTAATTAAAAATGGAGTTGATATAATATACCCGAATGACGATTCCCTCGCTATATCACTACCTGTTGATTTAACATGGAATCAATATTCGAATGGTTTTCCGTTCACATATAAAGTTGAAATTTACAATGCAACTAATCCTCAGCCAATATTTACGCAGGATAATATACCGCCGGACCAGACAATCCTGGTATTAGATACATCCTCAGTTGTTTCCGGCGATTATTTCTGGGCTGTTTCTGTTGTAGATAAATTTTTAGATAGTTATAAATCCCTTCCGGGAAGATTTCAAATAAAATAGAATTTACTGGAGAACGATGATAAATTATAACACAGATAAAATTGACACTATTCGATTAATTACTAAAGAACAATTCGAAACTCTTTACCAGATTAGCCAGACCTTAAATTCCGCAGTATATGAAAATACTTTAATTGAAGAAACACTCGATTTGATTATAAAAGTAATTAATGCAGAGCGGGGTCTCTTCGTAAAGTATAATGAAGAAAACCAGCAGTTCAGTATAATTGCTGCAAGAAATATTGAGCAGGAAAATATAAAGGACTTATCTTCTTTCTCTTCCGGAATTTTACAGCAGGTTATTGAAAAAAAAGAGCCTATGCTTTATCATGATGTCCAAAGTGATCCTAATGTTTCTCAGTTTGAAAGTATACAGATACATAACATTAAATCTGTTTTAGGTGTTCCGATTATAAGAAACAATAAAGTTTGGGGAGTTATCCTCGCTGACAGCAGGTTAAACAGGAAAGAGTTTACTGAAGATAACCTTCAGTTTATGGATTTCTTTTCGAACCTTGTTTCTCTTTCCCTGGATAAAATTATCAGCTACCAGGAATTGCAGAAGGAAAATATAATTCTGTTAAACAAGCTGCAGTCATCAAACCAAATAGCCGAACTAATAGGGGAAAGTACTGCAATAAAAAAGATGTCTGCATTAATTCACAAAGTTGCCAGAACAGATGCAACGGTTCTTCTATTAGGTGAGAGCGGAACCGGCAAGGAACTTGTTGCAAAAGCAATTCATAATCTAAGTTTAAGAAATGACAAACCTTATTTAGCTCAATTCTGCGGCTCGATACCTGATACCCTGCTTGAAAGCGAGCTTTTCGGATATAAAAAAGGAGCATTTACAGGTGCAAATTCTGATAAAAAAGGCCTTTTTGAAGTTGCACATAACGGAACTTTTTTCCTGGATGAGATTGCCGATATTTCTATTGCTCTTCAGGCTAAACTCTTACGTGTGCTTCAAAACAGAGAAATTATTAGATTAGGGGATACGGATGTTATTAAGGTTGATGTAAGAGTTATTGCAGCAACTAATAAAGACTTGCAGCAATTGGTAAAAGAGGATAAATTCAGGCGTGATCTTTTTTACAGGTTAAACGTATTCCCGATTTCTATTCCTCCTTTGAGGGATAGGAAAGGTGATATTCCTTTATTAACAAAATATTTTATTAAAAAATATTCTGATGATGAAATACACATAGATTCAAAGGTGATGAAAATATTAGAAGGCTATTCATGGCCGGGAAATGTAAGACAGCTTGAAAATGTTATCCAAAGAGCATTAATTCTCTGCGACACAAATAAGCTTTTACCCGAGCATATAATAATTGAAGAAGATGATGATGAACTGAATTTTAACGGCACATTGAGGGAGATAGAGAAATCTATACTTAATAAAAGATTAAAGGAGTTTGATGGGAATAGAACTGCAACTGCAAAATCTTTAGGCGTTTCCGTAAGATGGGTCCAGTTAAAACTTAAAGAGCTTGAAGAAGAAAATAAATTGTACATAAATGACTAATATCTCTACAGAAATTTTATTCGAGAAATTTGAGGTTATTGAATGTCTAAAAAAGGACACTAACACTTCGGTATATATTGCAAATCATATTTACCTGGGGAAAAAAATTATTCTTAAAACTCTTAATACCGGTGAGCTTTCGGATAAAACCATATTGGGCAGATTTAAAAGAGAAGCTAAAATACTGGCAAGACTTGATCATCCCAATCTTATAAAAGTATTGGATTTCGGAACATATCAGAATTACTTTTATTTATCTTTCGAATATTTTGACAGCAGAAATCTTCGTGCTATTATTAAATTTAATAATCTTTCGGTTGATGAAAAAACTTATCTTTTAATACAACTATTGAAAGCTCTGCACGTTGCTCATCAAAACAGGATTATTCACAGGGATATCAAACCGGAAAATATTTTAGTTAATTCAAATCTCGAATTAAAGATTGCAGATTTTGGACTGGCTTTTGTTTTAAATGATACGGCCTTAACTCAAAAAGCTTCTATTGTCGGGACACCAAGCTATATGTCCCCCGAACAAATTCGCGGCGAAGAGCTGACTCCTCAAACAGATATTTTCTCTGCCGGTATAGTTGCGTATGAATTATATCTTAATGAGAACCCGATACTGGGAGAGGATATAAGCAAAACAATTAACAAAGTTTTGAATTATAATGTTTCCCAGATTATTGATAAAATAAAAAATCTGCCGGAAAATATTCAGCGGGCTCTGCAAAGTATGCTTCAGAAAAATCTCCGGAACAGGGCAAATTCGGCCGCGGAAGTTTTAAATCTGCTCGGTGTTGAAGAGGAAATTCAGAATAGAATTACCAAGGAAATATATTATAAGAGAAAGAGTAAAAAGGTTATATATATTACTTTGCCGATAATAATTTTAATTTCGTTATTTGCGTTTCTATATTTCCGGACGGATATAATTTCAAAAAATAATTCTTTTATTTATAAAGGACCGGAGAGCAGCAATAACATTGAAGATCATTTTTTTAAAAAAGAAGAGAATTACCTGGCTCCGCTGGAAGTTATTAAAAATGAAGGAGAAAAAGTTGAATCCAAAGTCCTTGAAACAAATTCTTCAGTTATTCCCGGTCAGCTTTTTATTGAGTGTCTGCCTTGGGCCGATGTTTATATAGATAATAAAAAAATTGATACCACACCTCTTTCAAAAAACATTAATTTAAAACCCGGGATCCATGATTTAAGGCTTGTCCATCCTGATTTTCCGGCTTATAACAGCAGAATCAGGATCAAATCAAATATGGTTGATTCCGTTTCAATTAACTTTAATAATTTAGTGGGTCACCTTGAGTGTAAAGTAAATCCGTGGGGAAATATTTATATTAACAGGAAGCTGTATGGTACAACTCCATTAAGAGAACCGTTAGCTCTTATGCCAGGCAGTTACCACCTGATTATCACCAACCCTAACTACGGTAAAATAGATACAACTATTAACATAAATGCTAAAGAAACAATAGAATATATTTATAATTTCCAGAAAGAAGTGCACGGGGCAGAATAACACCATCCTAAAAGCATTACTTTTTTTATTTATAGCTTGTTATAATTGATAAACTCAGCTATTTTGTAGCTTTAATTTCTAGTGTTATAGAAATTACCACTTGCAAAGCTCTTTATGAAAAGTTGGATTATCTGTACATTATTTTTTCTTTTTTCTATTAATATTTTCTGTCAAATTAATGGTGATTCGTTAAAAACTTTAAAAAAGCAGTTTGAATCTTTCGAGTATCAAAAGGTTATTAATAGTGCTAATAAACTTTTAGCCGGAAAAGACACCATAAGTAAAGCTAATTTGAAAGAAATATATAGAATGAAAGGAATCTCCCATTTCTCTATTAACCAGGATGATTCTGCCAAATACAGCTTTAGGGAAATCTTAAAATTAGATTCTACTTACAGCCTTGATTCATCTAAAACGTCCCCCAAAATAGTTGCCTTTTTTAATGATATAAAGAAAAACTTCCGTAATGAACAAATTGAAATCAGGAAATTAGCTGAGGCCAGGACCGATACAGTATATGTTCCTCAATATGTAAGAAATATTAACTCTGAGGAAAACTTAAAAAAATCAATTGCTTTATCAATAATTTTCCCGGGTGTGGGTCATTTAGCCAGGGGTTATACTGTAAAGGGGTGGATATTTACTGCTTTAACGGCTGCTACTTTAGGTTCAACCATATATTTTACATACGATACTAATAGAAGACAAAAAGATTATATGAACCAGACACAACCATCACTGATCTCATCAAAATATAACAGCTACAATTCAGCATTTAAAAAAAGAAATCTTTCAATTATTGCCCTTGCTGCAGTCTGGCTGTATACGCAAATTGATCTCCTGTTTATCTCAAACGATTCCCAGAATAAGACTCAGACTGTTTCAATTCCTCAAATGAATTATGATAACTTAAGGGGAATTCAGTTAGGTTATCAGATTTCCTTTAAAAATTTCCATTTTAGTTAATTAATTAATAAACAGATTATTATTTTTGAGGACTCAGGTTCAATCTTTTAGGACTCGGGTTCAATCTTCTTTGCATCTCAAAAAAAAAGGCGAACAGTTTAACCTGATCGCCTTTATACTTTTTCTGTTAATGAACAGTATTTTAATACATACCGCCCATATCACCCATACCGCCGCCAGGCATTGGAGGCATTGGAGATTCTTTTTCTTTTTTCTCGTATACAACAGCTTCGGTAGTAATTAACAAAGAAGCTACTGATGCTGCATTTTCCAGCGCAGTTCTGGCAACTTTTGTAGGATCAATTACTCCTGCTTTCATTAAATTTTCATATTTTTCGGTTGCTGCATTAAAACCGAAATCATCTTTGCCTTCTTTTACTTTCTGCAATACAACAGAGCCTTCTATACCGGCATTATCAACAATTTGTCTTAACGGCTCTTCAAGTGCTTTTACAATTATCTTAACACCGGTAGCCTGATCCGGATTATCTCCTTTAATTTTTTCCAGACTGGCAATTGCTCTAATAAATGCAACGCCGCCGCCTGCAACGATACCTTCTTCAACTGCAGCACGTGTTGCATGAAGTGCATCTTCAACGCGGGCTTTCTTTTCTTTCATTTCAACTTCTGTAGAAGCACCTATCTTCAATACTGCAACACCGCCGGATAATTTTGCTAATCTTTCCTGAAGTTTTTCTTTATCATAATCCGAAGTTGTTTTATCAATCTGTGCTTTAATCTCATTTATTCTTTTCTTGATATCATCTGTTTTTCCGGCACCTTCCACTATTGTAGTATTATCTTTGTCGATGACAATTTTTTTAGCAGAACCAAGATAAGATATTGTTGCATTTTCCAGCTTGAATCCTCTCTCTTCGGAAATAACAGTACCATTTGTGAGAACTGCTATATCTTCGAGCATTGCTTTTCTTCTGTCACCGAATCCCGGTGCTTTTACTGCAGCAACTTTAAGTGTTCCTCTGATTTTATTAACTACTAAAGTTGCAAGTGCTTCTCCTTCAAGATCTTCAGCAATAATCAACATTGATTTCCCTTGCTGTGCTACTTTTTCAAGAACCGGTAGAAGATCTTTCATAGCAGAGATTTTCTTATCATGAATTAAGATATAAGGATCTTCAAGAATTGTTTCCATACTTTCAGTATTGGTTACAAAGTAAGGTGAGAGGTAGCCTCTGTCGAACTGCATACCTTCAACTACTTCTAGTGCAGTTTCTGTACCTTTTGCTTCTTCAACTGTAATTACGCCATCCTTGCCTACTTTTTCCATTGCATCAGCGATTAAATCACCGATAGACTTATCGTTATTTGCAGAAATAGCACCAACCTGTGCAATTTCATTTCTGCCTTCAACATCACGGCTAACCGACCTTAAAAATTCGATAACATTATTAACTGCCAAATCGATACCTCTTTTGAGATCCATAGGATTAGCACCGGCAGTTACATTTTTCAAACCTTCACGGTAAATTGCCTGTGCCAAAACTGTAGCTGTAGTTGTACCGTCGCCGGCTACATCACTTGTCTTAGAAGCAACTTCGCGAACCATTTGAGCGCCCATATTTTCAGTAGGATCTTCAAGTTCAATTTCTTTTGCTACCGAAACACCATCTTTTGTAACGGTTGGTGCACCGAATTTTTTCTCAAGAACAACATTACGGCCTTTCGGTCCTAATGTAACTTTAACGGCATTTGCCAGCTTATCCACGCCTTTTTTTAGCTTGCTGCGGGCTTCGCTGTCATATTCAATTAATTTAGATGACATAGTAATCCTCCTATATTTTTATTTTCTGATTTATTTACTTACCAATTACTGCAAAAATATCACTCTCACGCATAATTAAATATTCTTCACCCTCAACTGTAACCTCAGTTCCGCTGTATTTTCCATATAATACCTTGTCTCCCTCTTTAACTTCCATCTTAACCTGTTTTCCATCTTCCGTAACTTTCCCCGGACCCACAGCTATGATTGTTCCTTCGATTGGTTTTTCTTTAGCGGTATCAGGCAGAATGATTCCGCCTTTTGTTTTTTCTTCAGCTTCCATTGGCTTTACAATTACTCTGTCAGCCAAGGGTTTTAGGTTTATTTTTGCCATTTTTAGACCTCCAATAGATATTTGTTTAATTTTATTAGCACTCTCAAAAGGTGAGTGCTAATATAATGTTCTTACCAAAATTTGTCAAGATTTTAAACACTTAAACCATATTAAATTAGTATTAAACTTTCATTAAAATTTTAGTTCTGCTATTTTAAGTTTGTTTTTTGAAAATTTAATAATATATGGAAAAAATACCGTTTGATTTAAAGCAAGAGGTTAAATCTCTTTTATCCAAATTAAGAGAACTTGACAGGAAGGTAGTCATAATTTTTATCTCTGTTGCTGTTCTTCAAACCATCTCATGGTATTATACTTCCAGAAGATTTTTCAGATATAACCTTTTTGATAACCTGCAGGATAATCCGAACATATATTTAATCGAATATCTTTATTGGTTTATCGGTGATTTTATTTCTTTTTTTATTCTGCCGGTGCTTATCATTAAATTTTTATTAAAAGAAAAAATCAGGAATTACGGATTAACTTTAGGCGACTATAAAGCGGGCATAAAAATCTCTCTAATATTTCTCGGTATTATGCTTCCCACAATATGGTTTGCTTCAGCATTACCGCAATTCAGTTCGGCATACCCTGAGTTAAAATCGACAATTGATTCATGGAATGTTTTTTTTATTTTTGAAATTGGACTTTTTATTTACCTTGTTGCCTGGGAATTTGTCTGGAGAGGATTTATGCTCTTCGGACTGGAAAAAAAATTCGGATATTATGCAATATTTATCCAGATGATCCCTTTTCTTATTTTGCATGACGGTAAACCTGTACTGGAAGCATTTGGTGCCATAATAGCCGGATTAGCCCTGGGTGTTCTTGCTTATAGAACCCGTTCGATTTATTATGGCTTTTTTACACATGCTTGTGTTATGTTTAGTATCGATTTTATCTCAATTTTAAGATACCGGGCTGATAATTATGGTGTCGGGTTTTATTCTTTAATCCATGTATTTAAACAAATTTTTTTTAACTAACTTTAGGTAGTTGAGGATAAAATGAGATTCTCATTGAATGTTGATCATATTGCTACTTTAAGAAATGTAAGGGGTGAAAATCTTCCTGATCCGGTTACGGTCGCTTTAATTGCCGAACATGCCGGGGTAGATGGTATTGTTGTTCACTTAAGAGAAGATAGAAGACATATTAACGAAAGAGACGTAAGATTACTGCGGGAGCTGATCACTACAAAGCTGGATTTGGAAATGGCAGCAACAGAAGAAATTATCAGGATCGCGTGCGATGTCGGGCCCGAGCTTTCTACTATCGTTCCGGAAAAAAGACAGGAGCTGACGACAGAGGGAGGAATAAATGTTATTGACAACATTGATCATTTAAAAAGGTCTATCATTGAGCTTCATAATTCGGAAATTGAAGTCTCTCTGTTTATTGAACCCGATTTAGATCAAATTAATGCAGCTGCTGAAATTGAATCCGATTTCATTGAAATACATACGGGGGTTTTTGCAAATGCTGTTTCCGAAGAAGAGCAGTTTGATGAACTGGAAAAAGTAAGAATTGCAGTAAAGCAGGCTAAGAAACTCGGATTAGGTGTAAATGCCGGGCACGGATTAAATTATCAGAATATTAAGATTTTCAGAGAGTTAACTGACATTGATGAGGTCAGTATCGGTCATGCCGTTATTGCCCGCGCTGTAATAACCGGTATTGATAGTGCAGTTAGGGAAATGATAAATTTGATCAGATAAATACAGAACTTACCTGTGTATAATTATATTTCAACCATTCCGGTTGAATTTACAGTTTTCAACCAATATGGTTGAATTTATGCTTTTCAACCAATATGGTTGAATATTAATTCCACTTAAATTATATTTAAAGGCCTGAACAATAACAATAAAATTATGAAAAAAATTGTTTTGATTGGAGATATCATTAACTCCAAGAATATATCTCAGAGAGCAAAAATCCAATCACAATTAAATAGCACATTCAAAAAAATAAATATCGATAAGCTACTGCTGTCTCCTTATACAATAACGCTGGGAGATGAATTCCAGGCAGTATACAATAAAGCTGACTCTGTTTTTAATCATATCTGGCTGATCAGCCTGGCTATCTATCCCCTTAAAATAAGGTTTTCTATAGGGGTAGGCGATATAACTACCAAAATAAACAGAAAGCAGGCAATAGGAATGGATGGACCGGCTTTTTATAATGCGAGGAATGGATTAAATGAATTAAAAGAATCAGGTTTCATTTTCATGATTAATTCCGATGAATTAGCTTCAAAAGAGATAATAAAACAAAGTCTTTTTTTGATTTCCCATCTTACCTCAGGCTGGAAAAAGTCAAGATTGGATATACTGGTTCTCTTAAACGAAAATTTCAGTATAGGAGAAATTGCCGGAAAACTTAAGATAACCGATAAAGCTGTTTATAAAAACATTGATGCAGGCGCTTTAAAAATAATAATAGATTTAATCAAGGAAATTACAATTACTCTCAACCAATCCTTAAAATAGTTGCAATTTTATTATATCTTAAATATCATCATGTTTGCCAGGCTGTTTTTTCTATTCAGGGATAAGTCTGTATCATTAAAAAAAAATCTGTACATGTCTGTTCTACAGGTTTTATTTCTCTTTGTATTTAAACCTCAGATACTTTTAATAATTTTTTTCTTATTACTAATCGGGATTAATCTCCTGATTTATATTTTAGAGAAAAAATATACCTATAAAAATTTAATAAGATTTTTATCTTTAGTCTTACTGATAATTTTGACTGGATTATTTACCTCAAGCAATGTGTTGATAAACTTTAATCAGGACTTAATAGATTTCATTATAAAATTATCGGGATATTTTTTCTCTTCAATAATTATTAAAAACCCAAATTGGCTGAATATAAGTATAGCTGCTGCAGGCTTTTTGTTTTTATTAAATGAAGTTAATTTTATTATCCGATATTTCTTTGAAGCACTTTCAGTAATGCCTAAAATTACCGATCAAGAGGGGAAAGCAATAGATGAAGAGGATGAGAAGGAATATAATGCGGGAAGAGTAATTGGTATGCTAGAACGCATATTAATCTTATTTTTCGTGCTTGTCAACCAGTTTGGAGCAATAGGATTTATTATTGCCGCAAAAGGTTTTACAAGATTCAAGGAACTTGATAAAAGGGAATTTGCAGAATATGTTTTAATCGGTACTCTTCTATCATCTTTGTTTGCATTTGCTGTTGCTTTATTAATTAAACAGTTAATAACCGGTTAATATATTCCGGGTCCATTTTCCAATTAAGAAGTTTCTCTAATAAATAAACCTGCTTCATCCAATAAAAATTTAAGAATTATTGCCTGCTTCTTTTTTCTTAGGTTTCCAGGATATAAATGCCAGGCCGGCCAAAGCTCCGTATCCTGTACTAAGCCATGGGTTGCTTGTTATCGGGCAGGTTCCGGAAACACATCCGATAAAAGAATAGTAAAGATATCCCCCGGTTGCGCCAATAATAACAGGAATAATTCTTTTCACCCACTTCCTGGTATTTTGTGATTTTAATAATTCCAATGACTTATTCCTCCGCTTAAATTTGCAGCATTAAAACCTTGTTTCTGCAGCATTAGGGCTGCATTAAGACTTCGATTCCCAGACCTGCAGTAGCATACAATTTCTTTATCTTTATATTTCCTGAGTTCTTCCGTTCTTCTATTCAATTGATTAAGAGGGATATGAAGCGAACCTTTAATATTTCGTGATTTCCTTTCGGCATCTGTCCTGACATCTAAAAGAAGAATGCTTCTGCTTTTTAACTTACTATTTATCTCTTCGGCATTATAATGCTTGATTTTCCTTTTGTTTATTGCTTTCCGAACCATTGAAAGAACAATTAAGGCTATTAAAACATAAATTAATATTTGTGTTGAGCTCATTTATTTTTACCTTAGTTTTTATTGAAACAGAATTTGATACCACATATCCAGCCCCATCAATGCAATTATGAAAGCAAGACTCCAGCGTAACGCGGAAGTAGTGAACTTATGGCTTAAGTTGCTTCCAATATATACACCGGGGATAGAAAATAAGATTGCTGTAAAAGTTAAATTAAAAGGAACAATTCCTGAAGTGATTTTTCCAAGGCTGGTAGCTAAAGAAGCAAGAAGCACTATTCCTAAAGTTGATCCGATAGTGACCCTGATAGGAATTCTTAGTACCAGCATCAATAAAGGAGATAAAAGGAATGCACCTGGTGCACCAGCTATTCCTCCCAGGAAACCTACAGTAATTCCAATCAGCACGGCAGCAAATTTATTATAATCATTTTTATCTTCATTATTTCCTTTTTCAGCTTTTCTGACAAAAATTAATAAAGCAGCACCTGCAGTTGCCATAAAAGCAAAGATACTGATTATTAAATCCGGATTAACCAATCCTGACAAATAAGCACCTGCAAATGAACTTATAACAATCGGGATGCCGACAGTTATAACTACGGATTTGTTAAACGCTTTTTTCTTCCTGTGAAAAAACATTCCAAAAAGGGAAGCAGCAAAAACCTGCAGAGATGTTATCCCGGAAATGTTTTTTATACCTAATTCATTAAGGCCGAATAATGAAGGCAAATATAAATAAGCCGGGATTAGCATTATAGCTCCTCCCAGCCCAAGCATTCCGGATATTAAGGAGACCGTGAAAGCAATTATTCCGATAAGAAAATATTCGGCCATTATCTAAGCACCACCTGTAATCTTTCAACTTCAAAGCCGCTCATTACCCAGCCGCTGGTGCCGCCGGCAAGGTTATAAATATTTTGATAACCCTTTGAGTTAAGGAAATGGGAAACTTCTGAAGATCTGTTTCCGCTCTGGCATATTACAACTACTGGTTTATTTTTATCATTAGGTATTTCTTCAAACCGATTATAAAGCTGACTTGTTGGGAGATTATTTACGCCCTGTATTGCTCCAAATGCCATAAGTTCAAAAGGCTCGCGTACATCCATTAAGTATATATCAGGATTTATTTCAATCAATTCTTTTAATTCATGAGGAGAAATATTTTTGAATTTCTCATTTACAGTTGAAACCCGTTTTGTACCGCATTGCAATATAGTTTTCCCGCCGTTCTCCAGATCTGCAACCGGTGGAAAGAATTCTTTAACAAATAAAATATAATCATCTTTTGTCCTTTTTTCTAAAAACGGATTATTTGCTATTTCATCTTTTAGAAAAGAATATTCATTGTTTTCATAATCATGTCCCGGATATATCTTTGTATTTTCAGGCTGTGTTAGTATTTTATTAAACAGACTGTCATACTGATCCGAGGGATCACCGCCCGGCAAATCACTTCTTCCTGCCTGACCAATCAATAAAAGATCTCCGGTAAATAATTTATCTTCACACAGTATACTGATATGATTATCAGTATGCCCCGGAGTGTATAGAGTTTTTAATTTAAAAGAACCCAAATTAAGTGTATCGTTATCATTAATAAATTTATCAACTTCAATTTTGGCATTGCTCCTCAGAATATCACCTATGCCGAACTTATCACCCTGATCAACGATCTGCCACTTATCTTTTGTTTTTTCATGCATAACTACTTCGGCCCCGGTTAATTCTTTTAATTTACCGGCGGCAGAAATATGATCTGCATGCGTATGTGTATCAATTATATATTTTAATTTAATCCCGGCTTCATCGATCATATAAAGAAATTTCTGGGCATCTTCAATATTCGGATCGATTATTACGGATTCTCTTGTATTTTCATCAGCTAACAAATAAGATAAAGTCCCCGTTCCGTCAGTCGAACGAACCTGCTTGAATATCATTCACTTCTCCTGGTTATTATTATGAATATAAATGCTAATGTTTTTCTTATTACCGAAATTAGTAAATGAATACGATTCAGGAAGGAAACAAAGGATTCAAAATAAAATATATTGTAAATCACAGAAGCATAGGAGGAAAAAATAAATCCGGAAAACAAACAAAAAATCGATTTCCTATTATATATTACCGTTTAATCAGATATATTTCTTAAAATTAGTTTTAATTTTAGATTCAATATATTTTCAGTTTCAAAAAAAATTAATATTTTGAAAAATTTTATATTAAAAGAAAAACTGGATTTTCATTATAAAGCATTTGATAAGTCTCAAATTTCACCCGATCCCCTGCAATTTCTCCATTTATATAATGATGTTAATGATATAGAAATAGCAGGTTTTATCTCTTCGGTTTTTGCGTACGGTAATGTCAGGCAGATAATCAATACCCTTAATTCAATTTTTAATATTCTGGGAACACATCCATATGCTTTTATCAGGGACCTTAATAAAAATCTGCTGCCGGATCATTTTGGAACAACAATACACAGATTTTACACTTCAAAAGATATTCAGCTTTTTTTTATTGAATTAAATTCCCTAATTAACAAGGAAGGAACATTAAAAGATCTTTTTATGAAATTTTATTTGAAGCATGAAAATGACAGAAGCTTAAAAATTCCGTTATCAGAATTCTCAAATTATTTTATATCATCTTTATTTAAAAAGTATAATCAAATAACCCCGGGCTGTCGCTTTATGTTTGCTGATCCTTTAACCGGCAGTGCATGTAAAAGAATGAATTTGTTTTTAAGATGGATGGTTAGAAAGGACGATCTTGATTTTGGTTTTTGGAATGATATTCCTGCAAACAAACTTGTAATCCCTGTAGATACGCATGTAGCCAGAATCTGCAGAGAATTGAAATTAACAGGCAGAAAAAATGTCAGCTGGAAAATGGCAGAAGAGATTACTGATAATCTTAAAAAATTTGATCCGGCAGATCCGGTAAAATATGATTTTGCAATTTGTCATATCGGAATGAGAAAAATGATTTTATGATTTTTAATAAAGAATTACTGGTTCCGATATTTTCTTGTTAACCTCAAATTAATTTAAGAGAAACCGGCTTTTATTAAATTTTTGAATTTTTACTTTTTACTTTTGACTTGAAATTACCACTTGCATTTCAATCCCTTTATTCAAATATTCCTTATTATTTTTAAAATTTCCTTTCCAAACTAGGAGAAATCGCTAATGGCAGAAAAGAATACAACCTTATCTTCGTTTAAACCTTATATCTCGCCAAAAGACTTTATCCCTGAATTCACATTAAAAGCAGTAATTCTCGGTGCGATCTTCGGAGTAATATTCGGTGCTTCTTCTGTATACTTAGGACTTAAAGTAGGAATGACCGTCAGTGCGTCAATTCCTATTGCAGTACTGGCAATTTCAGTCTTCAAAAAATTCGGCAATGCTACTATCCTGGAGAATAATATAGTGCAAACCATCGGATCCGCAGGAGAATCGGTTGCAGCCGGTGTTGTTTTTACTATCCCTGCTTTACTTTTCCTGCCGGGAGGAATGGAATATTTCAAATATTTCCAGATTTTTGTTCTTGCATTAGCCGGAGGAATTCTTGGTGTACTTTTTATGATTCCTCTGAGAAGAGCACTAATTGTAAAAGAGCATGGAGTTTTACCTTATCCCGAAGGTACAGCATGCGCAGATGTTTTAGTTGCCGGCGAAAAAGGAGGTAACCTTGCTAAAAAAGTTTACTATGGTTTGGGAATTGCTTTTTTGTATAAGCTGTTTATGTCGATTTTTGGTTTGTGGAAAGATGTACCTACGTATGTTTTCGGAAGAAAATCCGCTCTTCCTAACGGCACGATAAACGGTGAAATAACCCCGGAATTGTTAGGCGTCGGTTACATAATCGGTCCTAAAATAGCAGGTATAATGGTTTCAGGCGGTGTTTTATCATGGATTGTTTTGATTCCGCTGATTACAATTTTAGGTGATAATTTAACATCGGTTTTTGCACCCGGTACAAAACTAATCAGTCAAATGTCGCCGGGTGAAATCTGGAATAATTATATAAGATATATCGGTGCAGGCGCTGTTACATTCGGAGGACTTATTACTTTAGTAAAATCAATTCCGACTATTGCAAGTGCATTCAGTGATTCATTTAAAGATATAAAAGCAAGCAGGGCTAACAAACTAAATAATGTAACCGAAACAACGGAAAGAACATCCAAGGATATTCCATTATCAATAGTACTTGGCGGAAGTTTGGTCCTGATAGTTTTTATGACTTTAATTCCCAACATTCCTACAAACTTTCTTTCTGCCGTAATGATTGTAATATTTGGTTTCTTTTTTGTAACCGTATCTTCTAGAATTGTCGGTTTAATAGGATCTTCTTCCAACCCGGTTTCAGGAATGACAATTGCAACTCTTATGGCTACTTCATTAATATTTGTCGGTATCGGCTGGACAGGCAGTTTTTATGAACCGCTGGCTTTAGTAGTAGGTTCTATTGTATGTATTGCAGTTGCGAATGCGGGTTCAACTTCTCAGGATTTGAAAACAGGTTTCCTTGTAGGTGCAACACCCGTTAAGCAGCAAGTCGGATTATTAATCGGGGTTTTGGTTTCTGTTGTGGCAATCGGCTTTACACTTTTATTGCTCGAACGTACAGTTGGTATAGGTCAAATTACTGCACAGCATCCGGAACCTTTACCGGCTCCTCAAGCTATTTTAATGGCTACAGTAATTAAAGGACTGCTGAGCCAAAATCTTCCATGGGCATTAGTTCTGATTGGTATGGGCCTTTCTTTAGTAATGGAATTAGCGGGAGTTTCATCATTAGCATTTGCTGTCGGTGCATATCTGCCTTTATCGACCACAACAACAATTTATGCAGGCGGAATAATTAAGTGGCTCGTTGATAAGAGAAAAAAAGCTCAGGAATCCGAAATCGGACCCGGTGCATTGTTCAGTTCCGGTTTAATTGCCGGAGGTACTATCACCGGAATTTTAGTTGCTATTTTAATTGGATGGACTGTCGGGCATACAGATGCCGGCAATCCTATTTCATTTATTGAAAAAGTTCATCAAACGATTTTAAGCATTTTCTCCATCTCCGGGACAGGAACTCTTGCCGATTCATTAGGAGGCTGGGGAGATATTTTAGGCCTGGTATTCTTCGCTCTGCTTTGTCTGCTTCTTTATAAGGTTGCGTTAAGCAAAGAAGATAAAGCTTAATTATGTCAGGGCTTTAATTATTGATTGAATATTTATGATTTATTATTCATATATTATAAAAGATTGTATGAATAATATTTATTTCAGATTTTGGTTAATGTTCTATGCTTAAATTTTTAATAAAATCTGCAATTTTGATTGCTGTTTTGTTATCAACATCAATTAATGCGCAGACTTTTGGTTTCGGCTGTTTAGGATTTGTAGGCGGTTTTGGCGGGTATAGTTATCAGAATTATAAAGCAGAAGGATTGAATAATTATGTCGCCGAATTTAATAATGCTAATGAAGATTCATTAAAAGCTCCGATGGGCAATTTCGGTACCGCTGCGGGATACAGGGTCGGGATAAATTTTTTCCGTGCACATATAACAGGGTTCATTTTAACTTCTAAAGGTTTTTATCAGTCTCTTATAGAAAGCAGAGATGCTAATGTAAATTCCACGTTCGGAGCATCAAATTCAAATTATAAGGTCAGATTAAATACCTGGGGAGTAGGATTTGATGTGGGCACTTCAATATCCGGTGCAATCAGCTGGAAAGTCATCGATGCTGCTTTGCTTTTTAATAAGGCTACTTTTACAAATACTAAAAATTCTCCCGGTTCTTTCACGGATATAAAAGAATATAAAAGCAACTCTAAGATAGGATATTCTATTGGTACGGGTTTTATCCTTCAATTGATTGATGAATATATTTCAATTGAAGGATTAGCTGCATATACAGTAATTTCAATCGATGAACTTCAAATGAGTGACGGAACAAAGTTAACAGTAAGTGAAAACTCCTCACAACCGGTGAATAATTTTATAGATGCGGGAGGATTTAACGCGGTTATTCAATTAAATGTTGGATTTCCGTTATAATAAGAAGGTATTTTATAGAAACAATTCTGATATTCTTTATTTATTTATTAGTTCGCTGATGTGGAGCAGAACACCGCCCTCTATTCAGCTCTCTTTATTATCCATTATTTTTTATTTATCTTGGACTTGCATTTTTCAATTCCTTAATATAAAATAGATTAATAGATAGAATAATAATTTGGAGTATCCAATGGCTATTTTACCGGTCACTGTTTATGGTGATAAGATCCTTAGAAAAAAGGTTGATCGTGTTGAAAATGTAGACTTTAAAACAGTTGAACTTATTAAGAATATGTTTGATACAATGAGAAATTCTAACGGTATCGGGCTGGCAGCTAACCAGGTGGGAGCTAATAAATCTATTTTTGTTATTGATATTTCTATCGTGGAAGGATATGAAAATTATAAACCTTTGGCAGTAATAAATCCGGAAATTACTTTTCGGTCGGAAGAAACAATTTATATGGAAGAAGGATGTCTTAGTATCCCTGATGTCAGGCATGAAGTTGAAAGGCCTAAAAAGATAATACTAAAATACTATGATTCTGATATGAAAGAGCAGATCCTCGAAGCGGATGAATTACTCGCGCGCGTACTCCAGCATGAATTTGATCACCTGCAGGGGGTCTTATTTATAGATTATTTTGATAATAAAGCAAAGAAAGAATTCAATATTCTTCTTAATAAAATAAAAAACAGGGATATTGAAATCGAATACCCGATTACTGAAGATATAAATTACCAGTTGACATGAGGATAGTGTTTTTAGGAACACCGGATTTCGCCATTCCTTCCTTAAAAATTCTAATTGAAAGCAGGCATGAAGTAGCTGCCGTAGTTACTGCTCCCGATAAAGAAAGGGGGAGAGGAAGGAAAATATCTTATACTGCTGTAAAAGAATTTTCACTGAAAAATAATCTACCGGTTCTTCAGCCTGACAAATTAAAAGATCAGGATTTTATAGATGAACTGAAAAAATTAAACAGTGATGTTTTTGTAGTTGTTGCTTTCAGAATATTGCCGAAAGAAGTCTTTACAATTCCGTCAAAACTGTCTTTTAATCTGCATGCTTCGCTTCTGCCTAAATTTCGTGGAGCGGCACCAATTCAATGGGCATTGATTAAAGGTGAAAGCCGGACGGGCGTTACTACTTTTGCATTAGAGGAAAAAGTTGATACAGGAAATGTTATTATCCAGGAAGAAATCGGGATTGATCCCCGTGATAATTTCGGTTCATTGCATGATAAGTTGAGTGAATTGGGAGCTGAAGCAGTTATGCATACGGTAGATATTATTGAGAAGGGAAAAATTGAATTTGAAAAACAAAATAATGCTCTTGCAACGCCTGCACCTAAAATAACCAAGGAAATTGCAAAAATTGATTGGAATAATTCTGCAGAAGAAATACATAATCTCATCCGCGGACTCTCGCCCTACCCCGGGGCATATTTTGAGTTCAACAATAAAATAATAAAAGTATATAAATCGGAAATTATAGAAAAACTTCAAGGTAAAAGTCTTTCTGCCGGCGAGATTTACAGCGATAAATCGGAACTGCTGGTCGGCTGCGGAAAGAATTTATTATCTTTATTGGAACTTCAGCAAGAGGGGAAAAACAAACTTAGTGTGGAAGAATTTTTAAGGGGTTTTCGTTTTTAAATTTTTTTGAAATCATAGCAATTATTAAATGGACTGATTGACTATGATTCAGGTTAAAATTTTATTAAATGAAAATAGGTAATATATTATTTTAAAAAGTTTACGAATAAATAGGAATGAATATGCATTTCAAGAACAACATATTAGAGATTATTGGAAATACTCCCCTTATTAAATTGAATTATTTAAATAAAGGATTAAAACCTCAGATCTTTGGTAAGCTGGAATCCGTAAATCCGGGTGGAAGCGTTAAAGACCGGATCGGAATTGCAATGCTTGAAGCTGCGGAAAAGAAAGGTGAAATTAAGCCCGGAGGAACTGTTGTTGAAGCCACCAGCGGAAATACCGGAATCGGACTTGCTCTTGCATCCGCTGTTAAAGGTTACAAAACTATTTTTGTTGTCACCGATAAGGTAAGCTCCGAAAAAATAAATTATTTAAAAGCTTTCGGCTCAGATGTTATTGTCGTTTCAAATGCAGTTGGAAAAGATCATCCTGATTATTATGTAACTGTTGCAAAAAAAATTGCTGAAGATACTCCTAATTCTATGTTTATGTACCAGTATTCAAATCCTGCAAATCCTGAAATTCATTATCAAACCACTGGTCCTGAAATATGGGAACAGACGGAAGGTAAAATAACTCATTTTGTTGCAGGCTTAGGAACAGGAGGTACTATAAGCGGAGTAGGTAAATATTTAAAGGAAAAAAATAAAAATATCCAGGTTATCGGTGCTGATCCTATCGGTTCTATATTCAAAACCTATAAAGAAAAAGGTAATTTAATCGATGGAGAACCTTATTTGGTTGAAGGAATTGGACAGGATTGTCTCCCTAAGAATGTGCATTTTCAATATATCGATAGAATTATAAATGTTACTGATATGGATTCATTTAATTATGCCAGATTGATGTGCCGGCAGGAAGGTATTTTTTGCGGTGGAAGCACCGGTACTATAGTTTCAGGAGTATTGCAGGTGGCAAAAGATTTGGATGAAAGTGCTGTAATTGTATTTATTATATGTGATACCGGAGAAAGATATCTGTCCAAGTTTTATAGCGATGAATGGTTAAAAGAGAAAAGATTATTACCGAGGGAAATAAAATCATTAAATGATATTTCTACAGCAAAAAAGCAAAATGGTTCGAAGGATTTGGTTTACATAAATGCAAAAGACAAAATTAAAAAAGCTTTTGAGGTAATAAACAAAAATGGTTTCTCCCAGATTCCTGTTATTAGCGATGGCAAGTCTGTCGGCAGCATAAGGGAGGGGAGACTGATGGCAAAGTTAATAGAAAACCCTGGTCTGATGGATTCAAATGTAGAAAATATTATGGATGAGAGCTTCCCGGTAATTGACGAAGAAACTGACCTAATATCTGCAAAGAAATATTTGAGCCACTCACCTGCGGTCCTGGTTTCGGAATACGGAAGGATAATCGATATAATTACCAGGTATGATATTCTGGAGCATACTGATATATCATAAACAACAGAATTCAAGTTCAGGTTAAAGAGCGAAACTTGAGAATTCTTAAATTTAAACTCATGTTAGTTCTAATACAATTTTCATATAATTAATGGAGTGTAAATGGGCTTTTCAACCGATGCTATTCACGCAGGTCAAAAACCTGATCCTGTTACCGGTGCTGTTATTACACCGATTTATCAAACTTCTACTTACGCGCAGGAAGAACTGGGGAAACATAAAGGATATGAATACGGAAGGACTCAAAACCTGACCCGCGAATCTCTTGAAAAAAACATTGCAGTGCTTGAAAAAGGAAAGTTTGGAATTGCTTTCAGCTCAGGTGTTGCTGCAACTCAGGCTTTAATGAGCCTTGTAAAAGCCGGTGATCATATTATTGTCTCAGATAATGTTTACGGCGGTACATACAGATTATTTGAGCTGGTAATGACAGATTTCGGAATAAAGTTTTCCTGGGTGAATACAAGTAAACCGGAAAATATTGAAAATGCGATTAAAGAAAATACTAAAATGGTCTTCCTTGAAACTCCGACTAATCCTATGTTAAACTTAACAGATTTATTAGCTGCTGCTGAAATCTGTAAAAAGCATAAATTGATTAGTATTACAGATAATACTTTTATGAGTCCTTATTTCCAAAATCCTTTAACATTGGGAATTGATATTGTACTTCATAGTTCAACAAAATATATAAACGGACATAGTGATGTTATAGGAGGAATTGTAATAACAAATGATGAAAAGATACATGAAAGGTTAAGATATATTCAAAATGCAGCAGGGGCAATCCCTTCACCTTTTGACTGCTGGCTGGTTTTAGGATCGACTAAAACACTTGCAGTAAGAATGGAACGGCATAATAAAAATGCAATTGAACTGGCTAAGTTTTTATCAAAATCTGAGTTTACAAAAAAAGTATACTATCCCGGATTAACTTCACATCCGCAGCATGAACTTGCAAAAAAACAGATGCGCGGATTCGGAGGGATGGTTTCTGTAGAATTAAAAGATATGGAAATAACAAAAAAATTATTGAAGAATGTTAAGATTTTTACTTTAGGTGAAAGTCTGGGAGGAGTTGAGAGTTTAATCAGTCATCCTGCAAGTATGACACATGCTTCGGTACCGAAAGAAGACAGAGAAAAATTGGGAGTAACAGATACTCTTGTAAGATTTTCTGTAGGGATTGAAGATATTGAAGATTTAATTGCAGATATTAAAGAGGCAATTTTTTAGAAGGTTTTTTGAATAATAATTATTTTTGAAATTTGTTAACTGCTGCAGCAAATATAAAATTTATATCGGCTGCAAAATGGTTAAGAAAATTGAATATCTGTTTTTTTTGTATGGTTTTATTTTTCAATTGTTAATTAATGTTGTGAAACAAGCCGAATCTATGGTAAATTCCGCAACACCATTATTAACATCAGCTGTTTTATCTTTTTCCATACCCCGGTTTTGATCAGTTACATACAGATTTAATTCTTTAACATATTCCGGGATGCCTTTTAATGTGACCTTTCTGGCGGCTCCTTCATTTACTATATGAATGCTGAAAATTCCTTTCTTTATATCTCCGAAAGCAGCACAGCTTATATTATCAGCTTTGAATGAAAGCGGCAGATAAAAGGAACCTTTCGGAGTTAATCCAACTTGCTTAAGATTATAAAATCTTTGAGTTGGTTTCATTGGTCCCTTTTCACCGTAAATATTCCCGCCGCTTAAAACTGAATAATCGGAAGTCAACTGCCACTGCAAAATAGATTTTGCCCGGCAGATAGAAAAGATCCTTATATAAAGATCAATTTCATCAAGTGCATATGAAGGTTCGAGAAATATTTCAGGATAGCTCCAGGCAGCAGCATCATTACTGCCTTCACCAACTATTAAAGGAACATTAAGCTCTTTAGCAATGTCTGCCCAAATAGAAAGCGTCCAGTTATCACAACCGCGCCATGAATGAAATGATACTGCCCCGATATATTGATGAGTCTCCGGATCATCCACAGCCGGTTCAACAAATCCGTATGTTGTAGCATCGGAATTGTCTCCGAGCAGCATTTTGGTCGTAATACCTTTGGAAGCAAAATATTTCCCCAATTGTTTAATAAGCTGAGCATGTTCTTCGCCAGTCTGCCGGATATTAATTCCAAGATCCGATTCATTAAATGAAAACAACTCCGGTTCAACACCATAATTATCTTTAAGATAAATTAAATAAGAAGCGATAGATTTTTCAATGCTTCTCATTTTCGTTGGATTAAGAGGATTTCCTCTCGGCTCCCCCGGCTTGGGTCGAAATGTTAATTCGCCTGTTACTGCCCAGGCCGGCGGATACCATACGCTAATAATGAGCGGTATATGCTGCTGCGCAAGTTTTTGCGCCATTTCCATTGCGCTTACAACTCTGGGATTAATATCACCTGATTCAGCGGCTTTAACCGGATCAACACTCTCATCAGGCTGCCAGTTGAACCAGGGCAATTCCACGCGCGCCCAGGTAACATTTAAATTTTTCAAACAATAATTAATTACTAGCGGATCAATTTCAGGATTCTGAATTCTGAAATTTCCACCGATACCGTCAAAAACGCGACCGGGATTTGAAGCATCAAGAGAAAGTTCAACCGGAGCATTATCAATTGAACCAGATATTTTTAATATGTAATCAGCGTTTAATTTTTCTCCCTTCACGGCATTGCCCGAAATTATTGCAAAATAAATGCGGGTATTTCCTCCCAGGAATGGATTAGGTTTCTGGAGTAAAATTTCTGTTATTTTATCAGTTCTGATTTCAAGCTCCCGCTTCTTTGTCTTTATATTGACCCCCATTGCCTTTTGGGAAACCGGTCTTAACATTTCCCGGAAAGAAGGACGCCTGGTTTTGGATGAAGTATCTGTTATACTTTTTACTTCATCTATGAAGCTGATTTCAGCATCTGAATATTCATTATCAGGAAGTTCAATTGAAAAATAAGCTCCTTTCATTGAAACATTTGAATCAGCTGATAATTCAAAATGTACTGCTGCTATACCTTTCCCTGAATCCTTAACAATCTCAGTAAAGGGGAGATTATCAAGCTTAGAAGTTACAATAGCTTTTGCATCTTCGCGTCTGAAATCCGGTTCTTGTTTTTCCTTAGCAGTTTGTATAAGTTCTGTCCAGTTAGTTTTAACAATAACCAGGCTTGTTTCAAACTTCATAAGTTCGCCGTCTACCCTGATGCCTCTGATATTTCCCCATGCGGTAATATCGGATTGAGCGGATATTTCAGATGTAAATGGATTCATAAAAAAAATTAAGATTAAAGAAGCAATTAAAATAAAATTAAAATTATTCGAATAATTCATTTCAGCTCCGGTTAAATCAAAAATTGTATAATTATTCTCTTTTTATCATTTGAAGTTGCAGGAAAATATTAAATAGTATATTACCAATTAACTTCGAATAAGAAAAGTTACAGCAAAAATTGCTGATTAATATAAAATAAATTTCATCAAGTTTCGAAATGTGAATAACATCTTTTTTTCATAACTTTGTATTGATAAAATTCTTTAACAATTAAAATTATAATAATAATGATTAAAAACAGAATTCTTATCCTAATTGCTTTTGTGTTTGTTTTTTGCAATATTCAATTAAAAGCACAGGCTGATTCAATTGAGATCGATATTATTGATAATTTTGTAACTCCCGAAATACCCCACAATTTTGTTTTATCTTTTTATACAAGTGAAGAAACTAAAGCGGAAGTATTGATCGATAACACTTATAAATATGTTGTATCTGATTCATTTAAAGATTTACATAAGATTCGAATCGATATTTCAAAGCTTAAATTAAAAGAAAAGGATGTTCCTTTTGTTATAATGGTTGAAGATTCAAATGGCAATAAATTTACCAGTGATAAATATGATTTCCAGCTGCCGCAGGAAATGAAAGTTCAAAGTGAATCAAACTTCCTTCTTTTGTGTTTATTCGGCGGAACAGTTTTTTTATTACCTTCACCTGTATATGCATTTACCAGTAATGATAAATATTTCAGTCTTTCTAAAGAAATACCTCTAATTTCAATAAGCAAAAAAGGATTTACTTATCCTGCTGGGTATTTCTCTTTAGAATACTCGCATATTTTTAATGCACCCAGAAAAAATTTCCTAAGGTTAGGCTATAAACAGATAATTGAAATTCCCGGTATACAATATTTCTCTCCCGGAATAAATGGTTTTACGGATTTCAAAGGGTTCAACGGCATAAGTCCTGAAATTTCTGCCGGTCTATTTAAAATTCTGGACACATTTATTTTATACGCCAGGTACAGGTATAATGTGAAACCCGGAGAGACAGGTACTGAATTCCAGGAAATTTCAATAGGATTATATTCCAATTTCTTCTCTCTTTATTTCTAGTAATTATTTTAGTTCGTTGTTTACTTAATGGCTTTGAATTACAAGGGGAATCTTTTTGTCAAATTCTGCCGTAAAATAAACAATAATTCTTAACTATTTAATAGAACTTGTTTTAAATTTCATTTTTCAAATGGAAAATACTCAAGGCGTTAATTCATCAATTGAACTATTGTTTAATAATATTCATTTTTGTTAAATGAAATTCCTCATATACGTATTAATTATTTTTTCATCATTGGCTTTTGCACAGAGCGGAAAAGTTAAAGGTAAAATAACTGCAGACAATAATCCTGTACCGTATGTTAATGTAACCGTAGAAGGAACATTATTCGGAACATTCAGCGATGAAAAGGGTGATTATGAAATAACCTGGCTGAAGCCGGGTAATTATAAGCTTAAGTTTAGCTCTGTAGGATTTCAAACCGAAACTCATGAGATCGAGATTCAATCCGGCAGAACTCTTGAACTGAACATTACTTTATCTTCTGCAGTTATTGAAGTAGGTACTGTTGAGGTAACAGGTTCAAATAAACAGGAGCAGAAAGATACAAGGACAAGCCTGATAGATTTAAATCCCAAAAGTGCAAAAATTCTTCCGGGTGCAGGAGAAGATGTCCTGAGGACATTGCAATCGCTGCCGGGTGTTCTTGCGCCTAATGATTTTTCCTCACAATTAATAGTGCGGGGAAGCGGACCCGATCAAAATTTAATAATGATGGATGATATTGAAATTTTCAATCCATACAGGCTGTATGGTGTGATTAGCATGTTCAATCCCGATGCGGTTTCAAGTGTCAAACTGATAACAGGGGGATTTCCTGCAAAATACGGCGACAGACTCTCAGCTGTCCTGGATGTAACCAACAAACAGGGGACTACAAAAAAAAACTTTAAAGGAAGCCTTAACGCTTCAATTATTGATGCAAACTTAGTGCTGGAAGGAAAAAATCCATTTAATATAGACGGCAGCTGGATAATTAGCAGCAGAAGAACTTATTATGATTTAATTGTTGAACCATTTGTAAAAAAAGCAGGTCTGGTTGATCAAAATGTCTCTTTTCCTAATTTTTATGATTTTCAATCCAAACTGGTAGTCGGTCCTTTTAACGGCAGTAAAATTATATTTGACGGAATTTTTTCCAGGGATGGTGTTGATTTAATTAGTGCACAAAATAGAAAGACTGCTGATAGTGTGGGAGTTTATAATGCAACTAATAATAATGTGCTGGGACTTGCCTGGCATTATTCTCCAAGTACAAATTTTCTGAATAAATTTATTGTCTCATGGTACAAGAACAGCGGGCTGACTAATTTTGCTTCTGAAATTCTTGATCCTTCACTGAACAGGGATAAATTCAAGGATGCTGTCCCGGATACACTTTCTCCTTATTTACTCGGGTTTAATTTCAATGCCGATTTTGCATTCAGAAAATATTCTGTTGATGATAAGTTTACTTACTTATGGAATGAGAATGCATTGGAAGCAGGCGCCGGTATGGATAATATGCAGACAATAGTCAATTTTAAATTCCGGCTTGATCCCGAACTTACCGCTATACTTGCATCTAATCCTCAGTTCAGAGCCGTTTTAAGTGATATAAAAGATGTTAAAAACTACAATCGTTACCGTGCTTATATTCAGAATAATTTTAAAATAAATGATAAGTTATATTTTGAACCTGGATTGAGGTTTGATTATTATAATATATTGGATAAAGCTTATGTCGCTCCCAGAGTTTCGCTTTCATATGCTTTGGATAAATTAACAACCATCCGGTTAAACTGGGGTGTATATTACCAATCACCCGGCTATGAAAAGCTGCTTGATACGGGAATTCTTTACGACTTAAGTAAGAAATATACCAGCAGGTTAAATGCAGAAAAAGCTATCCATTATATTATCGGTATCGACAGGTGGATTACGAATGAATGGAATTTAAAGCTGAACGGCTATTACAAAGACTTTTCCAATTTAATTGTGCAGAAGGTTGTTCAGGGCTCTAATTATTTTACTGAACCGGTGCCGGGAAAAGACCCGCAGTTTACTTCCGGCTGGACTAGACCTGTCACATTAACCGGAGATTCTTTAACCCAAATTCCTGTCAATGGCTCTTATGGTGAAGCATATGGATTAGAATTTTTCTTAGCAAAAGAAAATATAATGAATGATAACAGATTTTCAGGCTGGATTTCATATTCACTTGCATATGCGAATACTTTTGAAGCTGGTAAAGAATATCCTTTCCGGTTCGACCAGAGACATACGGTTAACGTTGTATTTAATTATCAAATTAATAATTGGCTTGATATAGGTGTAAGATGGCAATATGGCTCCGGGTTTCCGATTAGTCAGCCCATCGGTATAAAACCCAGGATAATCCTGCAGGATAATAACCTGGATGGCATTCCGGAAACACCTGTAATTGCGACCAGAAAGAGTAGTTCTGATCCGAATGCACCGGCTGAAGTTATTTACGATATTGATTACGGCGGGAATAAATTAAATGCACGTAAACCTGCTTATCACAGGCTTGATGTACGATTGACAGCTCTTGCCGGTTATTGGGGGTGGGACTGGTCCTTTTACCTGGATGTCATAAATATTTATAACCGCAAAAATGTTATTGCTTATGATTATTATGTATCTGATAATTTACAATTAGGCAGAACACCTAATAATATGTTTCCGATAATTCCTACTCTCGGTTTTAGTGTAAGATTTTGATTTAAAGTAGGCAATATCAAGTAAATTAAGAAACTAAAAAAAAGTATAAAGTATAAAGGAAAAAGTATAAAGTAAGGGAAATTATAAATTTATTTAAAAAATCGGGGGGGTATATGTATAAAAATGATTTAAATGAGAGATTGTTTAATTTTGCAGTAGATACGATTTTATTTCTTCAAAAAATTAAGAATACACCTGAAAGTAAAATAATTAAATATCAACTTACGAAATCATCTACTTCAAGTGGTGCTAATTATGAAGAATCTCAAGCAGCGTCATCGCGGGCTGATTTTTCTAATAAAATAAAAATATTTTTAAAGGAGATGAGAGAATCCAATTATTGGTTCCGGGTGTTATGTGAAACAAAACTGGGAGATCAAAATGAATGTAAAGGATTTATTGAAGAATCGGAAGAATTAAAAAAAAATATCAGGGGCAATATCAAGTAAATTAAGAAACTAATTCAAAAACTTATTTTTTGTATTTACCTTTATACTTTTTACTTTAACCTTTATACTTGACTTATGATTTTAACCGTTTCTGAATTAACACAAGAAATAAAAATATCCCTTGAAGAAAAGTTTTCTCAAGTCTCTGTAGTAGGGGAGATATCAGGATTTAAATCCCACGTTTCAGGGCATTGGTATTTTAATTTAAAGGATGCAAATGCCGTAATTAGTTGTACGATGTGGAAGGGATTTAATAATTATGTTTTCTTCACACCGCAGGATGGAATGAAAGTAATTATCAACGGCAGGATAACTGTTTATCCCCCGCGGGGTAATTACCAGATTGATGTTAAATCCATGAAGCCGGCTGGTGTCGGGGAGCTTCAGGCTGCATTCGAAGCGCTGAAACAAAAGCTTGCTGCTGAAGGATTATTTGACGAGAACTTAAAGAAAGAGATTCCGTTTATTCCTGGGAAAATAGGAATTGTAACTGCAATAGATGGTGCCGCTTTAAGAGATATGATCAGTGTTGCCGGAAGACGGTTCCCGTTGGCTGAACTGGTTATCGCGCCGGCTAGAGTGCAGGGTTCCGGAGCTGCACCTGAAATTGTGGATGGCATTAAGCAATTAAATAAGTATAAAGATATTGATGTGATTATTGTAGCGAGGGGCGGAGGCTCAATTGAGGATCTCTGGGCTTTTAATGAAGAAATTGTTGCCAGGGCAATTGTTAATTCCAATATACCGGTTGTCTCAGGGGTTGGGCATGAAGTAGATTTCACCATTGCTGATTTTGCTGCAGATCTGAGAGCACCAACTCCTTCTGCAGCAATGGAAATAGTAACACCCAGTAAGGAAGATTTTAATTCTTTTATAAATGAATTTATTGACAGCTCTTATAAGGAGATTAATGATATTATTGAAAAACTTCGTGCAAATGTTTATAATAGATTGAATTCATACGGATTTCGAATGCCTTTGGATTTAGTTAGAAGAAAATCACAGCAGGTTGATAATTTAATTTATAAACTATTAAAAAATATAGAAAAAAAATCATTAGCTTATAAAGGTAAATTATCGATTTTAGTAAAGTCTATTGAAGTTCACGATGTAAACCGTCAGCTAAAAAAAGGATTTGTACTTGTAAAGCAGGATTCCAGATATATTACCAGGAAAAGTTCATTTAGTGAAGAAAAAGACACCATTTTAAAATTTTATGATGATGAGCTCAGGCTTAAAAAAAGAGATTAATTTTTTCCGAAAAAGTCTTATTTTTTTTATTTTAATAGCTTAATTAAAATTATTTATGGCTAACAAAAAAAATAGTAATCCTTTTGAAAGTAATATCCTAAGATTGGAAGAAATCTCAGCATTATTGGAGAAAGATGACATTGGTCTTGATGAAGCTATTCATCTTTTTGAAGAAGGAGTTGCCCTTTCTAAAAATTGCCTGACAGCTCTTAACAGCGCCGAGTTGAAAATTACTGAATTGAAGAAGAAAATTACTGATATGACTGCTAAGGAAGAGGATTTATTTGAATAATACCATACACCATCGGTTTGATAATATTTTGAAGATTATCCGTAAAATCGTGGATTAAATAGGATTGGAGACCTTTATATAATGGCTGAAGAAGAAAAATATAAAATATTATCAAAAGTTAATTACCCGGGCGATATCAAAAACTTAGATGTTCCGCAGCTTAAAATTCTTTGTTCCGATATCAGGGAATATCTGATTGATACTATCTCGGAAATAGGCGGGCATTTCGGGGGAGGGCTTGGCGCCGTTGAATTAACCGTAGCTATTCATAAAGTTTTTAATACGCCAAAAGATTTAGTTGTATGGGATACGGGGCATCAGGCTTATCCTCATAAAATTTTGACAGGCAGGAAGGAAGCTTTAAAAAAAATAAGAAAATTCAATGGAATCAGCGGTTTTCTTAAAAGGTCTGAAAGTGAATACGATACTTTTGGTGCCGGTCATGCATCTACATCTATTTCTGCCGCTTTGGGAATGGCTCATGCCCGGGATATTAATAAAGGTGATAATAAAATAATTGCAGTAATTGGTGATGGAGCTATGACCGGCGGTATGGCTTATGAAGCTATGAATAATTCAGGTATTCTAAAATCAAATATTATAGTCGTATTAAATGATAATAATATGTCTATTGCTCCTAATGTCTGGCAGATATCCAATTATTTTACAGAAATGATTGCTCATCCCGATTATAATAAATTTAAAGGCCAGATTTGGGATCTTACAGGAAAACTCGATCAATTTGGCGACAGGTTAAGAAAAATAGCAATCCGTTTGGAAAACGGTATTAAAGCAGTTGTTACTCCCGGTATGTTATTCGAAGCTCTCGGATTCAGGTATTTTGGTCCGGTTAATGGACATAATCTGCATCAATTAATAAAAATATTTGAGCAGGTTAAAAAGCTGAACGGACCTATCCTGGTTCATGCGATTACACAAAAAGGGAAAGGGTATGAACCCGCCGAAGGTGATGCGCAGAAACTTCATGCTTCAAATCCTTTTGATAAATTAACAGGGAAAGCTTATAAAAAAGCAGAAGGACCGCCTTCTTATACAAATATTTTCGGGAATGCACTTACGGAGATTGTCAGGGATAATCCTTCTGTTGTAGGTATAACCGGCGCAATGCCCGAAGGTACCGGATTAAATGTACTTCAAAAAAATTATCCCGGAAATTATATTGATGTAGGAATAGCAGAAGAACATGCCGTAACATTTGCTGCCGGCTTAGCTACACAGGGAGTTATCCCGGTGGTTGCTATTTATTCTACATTTCTTCAGAGAGCTTTTGATCAAATTATTCATGATGTCGGAATTCAAAAGCTGCATGTGGTTTTTGTCCTGGACAGGGCAGGTCTTGTTGGTGCTGATGGACCCACACATCACGGTACTTTTGATTTAACATATCTTAGGCTGGTTCCGGGTATGGTTATAATGGCTCCTAAAGATGAATCTGAATTAAGAGATATGCTTTATACTGCAGTAAATTATAAGGAAGGTCCTGTAGCTCTCAGGTATCCGCGGGGTTCTTCTCTGGGCGTTAAACTAAAAGAAGGCTTTGATAACATTGAAATCGGAAAATCCGAACAGCTTGAAAGCGGTAATGATGTAGCACTTTTAGCTGTTGGTTCTATGGTTGATTATTCGATTAAAGCAGCTAAATTACTTGCAGATGATGGAATCCATTCTGAAATAATAAATATGAGGTTTATTAAACCTTTAGATATGGAGATGCTTGATAATATTTCTGTTAGGCACAATAAAATTGTTACTCTTGAGGAAAATTCTTTGGTAGGCGGTTTCGGTAGCGGGGTGCTGGAATATTTTAACGAAAAAAATTACAAGAATGATATTCTAAGAATAGGGCTGCCTGATAAATTTGTTAACCATGGTTCCCAGAGCGAACTTCATAATTTACTTGAAATTGATCCTGCTGGAATTGCAAAAAAAGTTAAAGCTTTTTGTAAAAATCAAAGTATAAAACAGAAGGTTGCCGTTTAATGGAGAAAACCAAAATCGGAATAATTGGCCTGGGGACAATTGCACAGCTTGTACATCTTCCAAATTTTACTAAAATAAATAATGCAGTTATTACGGCTGTTGCTGAAACCAGAAAAAGCAGACTTAACTCTGTTGCCGATAAATTCAATATAAAAGAAAAATATTTAAGCCACCGGGAATTGCTGGAGAAAAGCGACACCGATGCTATTATAATTGCTACTCCGACCAACACCCATAAAGATATTGCTATCGATTGTCTGAAAGCAAAGAAAGATGTTCTGGTAGAAAAACCTCTTGCGAGATCTTATAACGAAGTTAAGCAGATAGTGAGTGTCGCTAAAAAATATAAAAAAAAATTAATGGTTGGAATGAATCTGCGCTTCCGTCCTGATGCAATGATCCTCAAAAGCATTTTATCATCCGGTGAAATAGGTGAACCTTTTTATATAAAATGCGGGTGGATCCGCAGACCCAGCAGCAGTGAAAAATGGTTTACAAAAAAAGAAGTTTCCGGCGGCGGCGTTATTATTGATTTAGGCATATTGCTGCTCGATCTTTCCTTATGGCTTCTGGATTTTCCCGTTATTGAATCAGTCGCTACACAGAATTTTAGTCATTTTACAAAAACCGTTGAAGATACCTCGGTTAGCCTTCTAAAATGTAAAAATTCTTCATTAATAAGCCTGGAATCAAGCTGGTCTCTGCCGGTTGAAAAAGATACTTTTTACTTAAATATTCACGGTAAAAAAGGTTTTGCCTCAATAAATCCTTTTAAGGTTTTTAAAAAAATCGGCGAGCAGATAATTGATCTTACACCATCTCAAAAAGAAAATTCTTTAAGCCTGTTCAGGAAATCTTATGAAAATGAATTAAAAAATTTTTTAGGAGCTGTCAGGGGACTTAATCCTGTCTTTTCATCGGGAGATGAAGCTCTCTTAAGAATGAAAATCCTGGAAAATATGTACAATTCCTCTAACCAGAAACCGGAAGTAAAACATTAATTATAAATGAAAACCAAGACTAAAATATTACTGGTGGATGATGAACCAGACATAGTTGAATTTCTGGAATACAACCTTACTAAGGAGGGATTTGAAGTAATCAAGGCTTATGATGGAATTGAGGCCTTAAAAAAAATTAACGATAAACCCGAACTGGTTTTACTTGATATTATGATGCCTAAAATGGATGGATACGAAGTATGTAAAAGAATCAGGAGTATGGAAGGTTTAGAACAGCTGCCTGTAGTTTTTTTAACAGCAAAATCGGGAGAAGTTGATGAAATTTTAGGGCTTGAACTTGGTGCTAACGATTATATTCAAAAACCTATATCACCTAAAAAGCTTATTGCTCGTGTAAAATCAAACTTAAGAAAGGGTCCGTTGGATGGGGCTGATAATAAGCAGCCTATTAAAATTACAATTGGTCCCCTAACAATAGACAGGGAAAAATATATCGTATTTATTGACGGAGCTGAAAAAGTCTTTCCTAAAAAAGAATTTGAAGTACTGTTTTATCTTGCTAATAACCCGGGAAGAGTTTTCAGCCGTGAAGCTTTATTAAAAGATGTATGGGGAAATGATGTATATGTTGTTGATAGAACCATCGATGTTCATGTAAGAAAAATCAGGGAGAAGCTTGATCAATATTCCGATCTGATAGAAACCGTTAAAGGAGTGGGGTATAGATTTAAAAGTGTGGAATGAATTTAAATTAAATCTTTCTTCTTCCCGCGTTTTTTTAAGAGAATTTATTTTCTTTGACTTATCTTTTATTATCATAGTTTATTTTGCCCTGGGAATTTCAAATCTCTTTTTTATTCTAATCATATTTTTAATTCTGCTTAGTACTGTATTTCTAAATTTTATTGGTGAAAGAAGACTCAGAGAATTAAATAATATCAAGCAGGTTGTCTTTAATATCAGGAAAAATTATTTAACTAAAGTAGAGGAGATCAAATTACCCAGGAACCTCCACGGAGTTGAAAAAGAAATTCAGAAAATGTTTGAAAAAGTAAGGAATGATATAAATTATTTAACCAGACTTGAAAAAATGAGAACAGAATTTTTAGCTAATGTATCGCATGAACTAAGAACCCCGATATTTGCAATACAGGGATATGTTGAAACTCTTTTAGACGGCGCAATCAGCGATGAAAAAGTAAATAAATATTTCCTGGAAAAAGCCAACCAGCATACAATAAACTTGAGCAATTTATTGAATGATCTTATTGATATATCAATGATTGAATCCGGTGAAATGCGTATGAGCTTTAGATATTTTAATATAAATGAATACCTGAACATGCTGCAAAAAGAATTTGAACCAATGGCAAAAGATAAAGAATTGGAATTAATATATCACCCGGTAAGAGAGAATCTTCAGTTATTAGGCGATAAAGATAAGCTTAGACAAGTATTTATAAATCTCATCACTAATGCTATTAAATATACTGAAAAAGGGAAGATAGAGATTATTGTCGAAGAAGAAAAAAAATTCGGCAGAATAATAATTAAAGATACGGGAATTGGTATTCCCGATGAAGATACTCACAAGAATTTTTGAAAGATTCTACAGGGTTGATAAAGCTCGCTCAAGAGCTGTCGGGGGAACCGGGCTTGGTCTTGCAATTGTTAAGCATATTGTTGAAGCTCACGATTCGAAAATAGAAGTGAAAAGTGAATCCGGGAAGGGGAGTGAATTCTCTTTTAGGTTAAAAAAATAGAAAATACTTAAAAAAAATAATTTCTTGGGCATTTGACTCAAAATGTTCAAATATGTAAATTTGTTGTTCATTTTAGAAATCAGAGGTAAAAATGTTTGCAGTCGTTGATATAAATGGGCAGCAATTTAAAGTTAAAGAAAATGAAAAGTACTATATCCCCAGATTGGATAAGAAACCAAATTCCAAAATTTCTTTTAGTAATGTGGTCCTTTTCGGAGACGATAAAGAAACAAAGGTAGGTTCTCCTACTATTGACGGATTAAAAGTTTCCGCCAAGGTTTTGGAGCATATTAAAGATGATAAAGTTGTTGTATTCAAGAAGAAGAGAAGAAAAGGTTATGAAAAAAAGAACGGACACAGACAACAATTAACAAGAATTGAAATTACAAAGATAGGATAGGAGTTTTAAAAATGGCTCATAAAAAAGGTCAAGGCTCATCAAGAAACGGCAGAGACAGTAATGCTCAAAGACTCGGTGTAAAAAGGTTCGGCGGTGAAAATGTTGTAGCCGGAAATATTTTAGTAAGACAAAGAGGAACTAAATTTCATCCAGGTACCAATGTAAAAATCGGCGGTGATGATACTCTGTTCGCTGTTGCTAATGGAACAGTTAAGTTCGAAACAAAAAGAGGAAACAGAAAATTCGTTAATGTTTATCCAGCATAAAAGTTTAAGAACTGGTTCAGGTTCAAGAACAACTTGAACCTGAACTTGAACATCTTCTTAAAATCCCAGCTTTTCCATACTTTCTACAAGATTTTTTACAGCATTAACCGATTTATCAAAAGCAGCCTGTTCTTCTTCATTTAGAGCGAAATCGATAACTCTCTCAACACCGTTAGAACCTAAAACTGCTGGAACGCCCGCATAATAACCGTTAACACCAAATTCTCCGTTCAAAAAAGCACAAGCCGGAAGAACTCTTTTTTCATCTCTTAAAATAGATTCTGCCATTGCGATAGCTGATGATGCAGGTGAATAAAATGCAGATCCGGTCTTAAGCAGCTTAACAACTTCACCGCCGGCCATTTTTGTTCTCTCAACCATTTTATTCATTACTTCCCGGGCTTTGTCCGCGTCTTTATATTTTTTCTCCAGCAATTCCATTACAGGTATACCATTTACATTTGCATACCTTATGATGGGAACCATTGTATCCCCATGACCGCCTAAAACCATAGCGTTAACATCTTTTACAGACACATCAAGTTCCCAGGCAATAAAAGATGAAAATCGTGAAGAATCTAAAACCCCTGCCTGACCAAACACCCTGTTTGCAGGGAAGCCGGTAACTTTTTTAAATAGAGTTACCATTGCATCCAGGGGATTTGAAATAATAATTACAACTGCATTAGGCGCATTATCTCTAACTCCTTCCGCAACAGATTTCATAATTTTTGCATTTGTTGTAAGAAGATCATCACGGCTCATCCCTGGTTTCCTCGGAAGTCCTGCTGTAATTATTACCAAATCCGAATTGCTGATATCTTTATAAGAGTTAGTTCCTGTAACATTACAATCAAAACCATCTATTCGGGATGCTTCTGCAATATCAAGTGACTTGCCCTGAGGCATATCGTCTACTATATCAAATAAAACAACATCGCCAAGTTTTTTTGTAGCAGCTAATTGTGCTAATACTCCCCCTATTTGCCCACCACCGATTAAAGCAATTTTTTTTCTGGACATTTTTTACTCCTGTTTAAGATTTGAATTACAATTGTAACTTTAAAATAAAGATGTGAATTTCCATTTCCAAAAATTGAGCAGTAATTTTAATAATTTGTGCTCAAAGAGTTGCTATATAAAGATATTATCTGAGGTATTTCAGGAAATACATTTAATAATATTTTACTTTGTTTAACAGGTTTTATTTTAAGGTTTGTTTGTAGTGCTAGTTTTCAAGCTTTAGTACAAGAACCGTTTCCATACCTTCCGGTGTAGCATTGTATTTAAGGTCGTCCATGTAGACTCTCATCAGGTAGACTCCTCTTCCGGAATCTTTTAACAAGTTTTGCGGTTCGGTAGGATCGGGAACGCTGGCAGGATCAAAACCATTCCCCTCATCCCTAACTTTTATAATGATTTTATCATTTTCCACGAAAACATTAATGTAAACCTTTTTATCAAGATTGCACTTGTTCCCATGAATAATAGCATTGGTTGTTGCTTCTGTAACTGATAAAAGGAGGCCATTCATCCGTTCATCACTTACACCAAGGTCTTTGGCAAAATAATTAACAAACTCTTCAACTGTAATTAAGTTATTTGGGTCGCTTTCTATTTCCAGGCTGTAATTATTTTCTGCCAAATTTTCCCTACAAATTTAATAAGTGAAATTAATAAAAAATACTTTTATTTCCACTTGCCTAAAGATAATACTACAGGAATATTTTTTCATGCTTAACATAACGGCAGGTCAGAAATTATAATTTACCTGCATTGTTAAATTTGCCTGCTGTCTTTTAACAGTACTGTTGGTAGTTATAAATTCATACCAGCCGTAAATCCTTAAATATAAAGAGGTATTTAAATATAATAATATCTCGCTTACAGGTCCTACGCTTAAATACTTGGAATCAATTTTTCTAATCATGCCGTTATAATTATAAGTATTAATACCAAAATACCGTAATCCTGCCGAAAGCTGCAGTGGGGCATAAATAAATTTAAATTTCGGCTCTGCAAAGAATTCGGTTAGAAACCTGTTGGGCTTAGTTGAAAATGAAGCCCATTTCAGATCTCCCTGTTCGGAAAGTTTAATGTACCCGAAAAAACTTAAACCGAATTTTTCATTAAAATCGATAGAAGAGGAATCCGTGGCAGTAAACTGTCTGAAAGAAAAACTCCTGTAAGTCGGATTTATATCTTCAAAATCGTACACGGTATAATTAGCCGATACTTCAAAATTATTTAAAGAAGCAAAATTCCTGCCATTATAATTTCCGCCGGCAGAAAGCTTAACTATCCTGTTAATATTATTATTTGAACTTTTTTCTGAAAAAATATAAACAATATGATTCAAAGTTCCTTCTGCAGAAATGAATGCTTCAAAAAACGGAGTTAACATTTTGCTGTATCGTAACCTGATTATGGATAAAATTTCATCTCTGTCGTCAAAATTTACCGGACTAGGAGTATCATATCTTAATTTATTCTGAAAAAAGCTGAAGCTGAGTCTATCGGTTGGTGAAAAAAACAAATTTCCAATCCATGCCAAAGAAGCCCTGATCGCATTATTATTTTTCTGATTTTCCTGGTCTGAACGTTCATCAAAAAATCTTTGATCGATGCCGGGGAAATTTTTAGTAATATGCTTTTCATCTCTTTCAGAATAATTGAACCTGAGAGCACTGTTAAAATTATCCGTTCTGTAATTAATTATTGATTCAAGATCTATTTTTAATTCGTCTATCCTGGTATCAAAAATTGATTTTGTATCGAATGAAGGTGAAGTTGCAATTGCTGCCGAACGGTAACGTGTATTTCTGTCGATGCTTCTTAAATTAACACCGCCGGAAAGATTCACAGAAACATTATCAAATATATTATTATAATTAAGATTATCCTGCAAGAAATAATTGGTTTCAATCCTGTCCTGAATATTATTTATAATATCAAAATACCGGGCAGTAACCGCATCGGCATTATAATAAAAGTCTCTTCTGCTTTGCGAAAATTTTAAATTAATTGAATTCAGCACATCCTGATCAAAATTATTTAAGACTAAAAGATTAAAATACCTGTCTATATTTTTTCTGGGTGTTATATCTTCGTTTCTAAGTTTTAACTGTGATGAAATATCAAAATCAGAGACTTGTAATTTATTTACCAGCCCTTCCATACCATACAAATACCCGTAATCGTTTTCTCCTACCTGTCGGTTGTTTGCATAGCCGAGATACGGTGAAATATAAATTTTTTCTTCAGGTATAAATTGTGAAAATAAAACAACATTTGATTCGGATGCCTGGTTAATTTCTATTCTCCTGTTGTCCGATAAGATATTGTTGAGAGCAGATATACCAATATTAAGGTATGGTTTCAGTTTGTAAGCTGTAGACGTTGAAAAAAAATGTTCATCCTTTATACTTTTTTCAGCCGATTTAATGTAAGTCGAGTTATAATCTTCGGATACCTTGAATGAGAATTTTCCAAAATCATTATTATAAAAAACATTTGAATTTAATATATAAGTATTAAGCAGTTTGTCGAATTTAGTAGACAACTTATTAAGGGAATTATTTACAGTGATATATTCCAGGGTGTCGCTTAATACCTGGGCATCAGCTTTTTTTGCGGGGAAAAATAAAAAATAAATTATTAAAATAGTTACGGCAAATAAAAAATTATCATTTCTTTTGAGCATTATTACTTTTTGTTTTTTCCCTTATTGCCTGTTTTAATTTACTGTTTAATTATGAATTTATAAAGTCCGGAAATACTGTTCGGTTCCGAATTATCCTGAGAAAAAGTTGCTATTCTCCAGTAGTAATATTTATCAGGATAAATATATGCGGAATTGAATGCAATCGATAAGGTATCATTTATTTTGGATGTTGAAACCGTATTGTTCCATATTTCACCGAAAAATTCATTGCTTTGAACTATAATCTGATATGTAGCAGGAACTTTCAAGGTAGTAATTAAAAAGTTTCCAAAAGAAGAGATAACAGCATTGTCTTCCGGGAAGATGACCCGTGGAATTCCATATATTTCATCAGTTGCTGCAGGGGCTTCATCACTTACTAAACCGCCTTTATCAACGGCTCGTACTTTATAATAATAATTAGTATATAATTTTAAACCGGACGTATCCGAATAAGAAGTATTCTTTGTAAATGCAATAAAGGTTAAACTATCGGCTGTAAAAGACGGCGAAGTACTTTTATAAATGTTATATCCCGATATATCGGTTTCCCCGCTGGGTATCCAGCTTAGATAAATTGAAATTGTATCTTCCCAGTTCCTTGCGTTTATTGTTATATTACGAACAGGGTACGGTTTATAAATATTTTTAGGTGTTGAAGAAACCTCTTTGCTTCGTGAGCTTTCAAGGTTAGAATTATTTACGGCAGTAATTTCATAAAAATAGGTTGTATTATAATTAAGTGAATCGTCTATTATATAATTATCGGCTGTGAATTTTATTAATTTGTAGTTTGTGCTGTCCGTTCTTCGATAAATATTATAACCATATAAATCCGGTTCCGAATTACCCTGCCATTCGATACCTATTTCGCCGTCAAAAGATTCAAATATACCTACATTAATTGGTACAGCAGGCGGTATGTTATTATCGGAATTGTTTATTTCAATTGGTCTGGTGCAGGCCTGTGTGATGACAAGCAATAACAAAAATAAATATTTAAAAATTTTATTCATTCATCCGAAAACTGAAAAATTATTAATTATCTATCCGTTAACAAAAATTTACAAACCCTTAAATAAATAAAAAACTGCAAAAAAAATCATAATATTACTAATATATGTTAATTTAATTTTCTAAGTTTTCTTTCTAAAAAAAAGGCAGGCTGATAATTTTTAAGCTTTTACAAAAAAAACATAAAAATTATCCTTTTTTGAGATATTATATCCGGAGAATAATTGTTTAGAACTGGAAAGTGAATAATCTTTAAATTGACAATAAATTCATTTTTGGATAAGTTTAACGATTAAAAATTTTCAGATTTAAGAATGATTGAACAATATCTACCCGTTTTTATAGTAATTATTGTTGCAGGAATATTTGCTGTTGTTACGGTATTATCTTCCAAGATATTTGGTCCTCAGCGTCCAAACCGCGACAAACTTTCAACATATGAAAGCGGTATGACCCCGGTTGGTAGTACAAATGAAAGGATTTCGATAAAATATTATTTGATCGCTATGCTTTTCATAATTTTTGATCTGGAAGTAATTTTTGTTTATCCCTGGGCTGTCGAGTTTAAAAAGATGTTTAATCAAATTGGAATTTCTGTATTTATTTCCATGCTGATATTTCTGGTTGTTTTAGAATTAGGATACTTATATGTATACAAGAAAGGTGGTTTTAAATGGGATTAGAATCCAGGTTAACGAGTGAAAATTTTTTTACAACGAAAATAGATGCACTAATAGAATGGTCGCGTAAAAATTCAGTGTGGCCTATGCCGATGGGAATTTCTTGCTGTGCAATTGAAATGATGGCTGTCGGTGATCCTAAGTATGATATTGCCCGGTTCGGTTCTGAAGTGATGAGATTTACTCCGCGTCAATCGGATATGATGATTGTTGCAGGGACAGTAACATATAAAATGTCTCATGTAGTGAGAAAAATTTACGATCAAATGCCCGACCCAAAATGGGTTATTGCAATGGGTGCATGTACATCTTCGGGCGGAATGTACAGGTCTTATAATGTTGTTCAGGGAATTGACCAGTTTTTACCGGTTGATGTTTATCTGGCCGGTTGTCCGCCGCGCCCTGATAATCTGCTTAATGCCTTAATTCAAATACAGGAAAAAATCGGCAGAACCAAAGCCAAAGATTTCCGGGACAGACCTTTACCAGAATTACCAGTGATACAGAATAATTAATATTATGGATTTTAAAGAACTCATTCCTCAAAAAATCAAAGAAAATTTACCGGCTGTTAGTTTCGAACCCTCAGAATACAGAGGTGAACTTACTCTGTATTTTGGCAAAAAAGATATAGCTGAAGTCTGTAAATTTCTAAAATATGATCCCGATCTTGAATTCTTACTTTGCGAAGATATTACTGCGATAGATTGGGCTAGAAGAAAAAACAGGTTTACGGTTGTTTACCACATTTTCTCTTTGAAAAATAAATTCCGTCTGCGTTTAAAAGCAGATGTCGATGAAGAGGAATGTTCTATAGATACAGTTTCTGGTGTCTGGAGAACGGCTGACTGGCAGGAGAGGGAAGTTTTTGATATGTATGGAATATCTTTTAATAATCATCCTGATTTAAGAAGAATGTATATGCCTGAAGATTTTGAATATTATCCGCTGAGAAAAGATTTTCCTCTCATGGGAATACCGGGGTCAATGCCTCTTCCTAAAAAAGAAGAATAAATTTATGGAAAAACTTAATAAAGAAGATGTTAATCCTAAAATACTGGATGCATTATTAAATGCAAAAACAGATTTTACCGTTGAAGATGCTCTTGAAAATGAAATGATTTTGAACATGGGGCCGCAGCACCCGGCTACACATGGTGTGCTGCGTGTTCTGCTCAGGTTAGATGGTGAAACGATTATTGCTTCCGTTCCGGAACTTGGCTACCTTCACAGAGGATATGAGAAGATGGCTGAAAATATGAGCTATTATGAATTTATTCCTCATACTGACCGTCTTGATTATCTTGCTCCTTTATCAAACAATGTTGCATGGGTTCTGGCAGTTGAAAAATTAATTGGAATAGAAGCTCCTCCCAGAGCTCAATATATTAGAATGATGGTTGCAGAACTCGCAAGAGTTGCATCTCACCTTGTCGCAATCGGTGCTCTTGCAATGGATGTCGGAGCATTAACTGTATTTTTATGGACTCTCAGGGAAAGAGAAAAGATTCTCGATATCTGGGATATAATATGTGGTGCCAGATTTACAAACAGCTATACCCGTATCGGTGGTGTAGCGAATGATGCTCAACCCGAAGCCTTGGCTAAAGTAAAATGGTTTATTGATCAGTTTGAAGAAAATCTTGATGAAGCCGAAAGATTGATTAATACTAACAGGATTTTTATTGAAAGACTGGAAGGGGCGGGAGTTATTTCAAAAGATGATGCAATTGATTACGGATTAACAGGACCAAGTTTGAGAGGCAGCGGTGTTGAGTTTGATTTACGAAGAGCCGCTCCTTATTTATTTTATAATGAAATTGATTTTAAAGTTCCGGTTTATACCGAAGGCGACAGTCTTGCAAGATATTTTGTCAGGGTTGATGAGGCAAGAGAAAGTATTAAAATAGTCCGTCAAGTTCTCGATAAAATGCCTGAAGGAGAAACAATTTTAAATCAGCCTAAGAAAGTTCTTCCGCATAAGACAGAGATATACTCAAAAATGGAAGAGCTTATTCATGATTTTATGATTGTTAATTTCGGTATTCATCCGCCGGCAGGAGAAATATATAGTGCAATTGAAAACCCAAAAGGAGAATTAGGATTTTACCTTGTAAGTAAAGGAGAAGGCCGTCCGTGGAAATGCAAAATCCGCTCGCCTTCATTTATAAATTTACAATCGCTTCCGCATTTAATAAAAGGACATATGATCTCCGATGTTGTTGCAATTATCGGAAGTCTTGACCCGGTGATGGGTGAGGCGGACAAGTAAAAAAATAATCAAAAATCAAAAGTCAAAATTCAAAAAATGTCATTCAAGTTTACAGAAGAAAATACTAAAAAAATTGATGAAACATTAAAAAGGTATCCGGTTAAAAAGCCTGCCGTAATGCCCGTTTTATGGATTGCGCAGGAACAGAACGGATGGATTTCGGGGGATGTAATGAAAGAAGTTGCATCTCTTCTTGATATGACTCCCGAAGAAGTATTGGGAGTTGTTTCTTTTTATACAATGTATCATCAAAAGCCAATGGGCAAATATCATATCCAGGTTTGTACAAATGTATCCTGTATGCTTAAAGGTGCAAATCAAATTTATGATCATGTTAAGAAAAAGCTCGGCATAAATAATATGGAAGTCACGGAAAACACGGATTTTTCTATTGAAGAAGTTGAGTGCATGGGATCGTGCGGAACTGCTCCAATGATTGCTGTTAATGAAGATTACTATGAAAATCTTGATATAGATCAGACCGATAAAATTTTAGAATCATTAAAAAATAAGAATTAAATATTAAGAGCCCGGTAATGGAAAAGATAGTTTTACCTGATATAAAAGATATTAACAGACTGGATGTTTATTTGCAAAACGGAGGATTTACAGCTGTTAGAAAAGCTTTCGGTCAAACCACGGATGATATTATTGATCAGGTAAAAAAATCAGGCTTAAGAGGAAGAGGCGGAGCCGCATTTGCTGCCGGTTTAAAGTGGAGCTTCATGCCTAAGACTACAACTAAACCAAAATATTTATGTGTTAACGGCGATGAAAGCGAACCTGGTTCTTTTAAAGACAGGCAAATTTTTGAATCTAATCCCCACCAGCTTATTGAAGGAATTTTAATTACCTGTTATGCAATAGGTGCAAAGACTGCATATGTTTATATACGCGGTGAATATCATAAATGGATAAAATTATTGCAGAAAGCTCTTGATGATGATTATGCAGAGGGATTTGTCGGTGAAAAGATGAAAGAAACTTTTGGGACCGATTTCTCATGTGATATTTTCATTCATAAAGGTGCCGGCGCTTATATTTGCGGTGAAGAATCTTCTTTGATGAATTCAATTGAAGGACAGCGCGGTTATCCGAGAGTTAAACCTCCTTTCCCTGCACAGAATGGTTTGTGGGGAAATCCCACTACTATTAATAATGTTGAAACAATTACAAATGTTCCTGCAATTATTAATAAAGGATGGGAATGGTTTTCGAAGATTGGTGAACCAAAACATCCGGGTACAATTTTATTTGGAGTCAGCGGTCATGTTAATAAACCAGGTGTTTATGAACTCCCTTCCGGTACACTTTTAACAGATATAATATATAAATATGCAGGCGGAGTACCGGGAGATAAAAAAATCCTTTGTATTATACCAGGTGGTTCATCAATGCCTCCTATAAGAGGAGATCAGATTGAAGGCGTAAAGATGGATGCCGAATCTTTAAAGACTGTCGGTTCTGCTATCGGCACAGGCGGTGTAATAGTGATGGATGAAGATACAGACTTAGTTAAAGTCCTGGCAAGAATTGCAAAGTTTTATTATCATGAAAGCTGCGGGCAGTGTACACCGTGCCGTGAAGGCACAGGCTGGATGCTGAAAATATTAAACAGAATTATTGCAGGACAGGGCTCGAAGAGTGATGTGAATTTATTAATAAGTGTAGCAAATAATATTGAAGGTAATACAATTTGTGCTTTGGGAGAAGCTGCTGCCTGGCCTGTAAAATTTATGGTAACCCGTTTTAGAGAATATTTTGAAAAAAGAGTCAGTCCCGAAGTTGATTTACCTGTTGCAAATAAAGTTCATTCGATGAGGCATACCGCCATACCATTGGCAGAAATTAAACATTCATAATAAGTAGTTTGATTTAAGAATACCAAACAAGGATCCACTTCGTCTTTCAGACTTCGCCAAACAGGTTTTTGATCTCTGAAGCGAAGGAAGATAAAAGATCTTAAATTTTTAATCCTTGTTCTGAGATAAAAAGGTAATCTTCAAATTAAAAATTCTTAATCTTAACCTTTGAATTGCCGGGATATTCTAGTGTTCTGTAACTAAAATAACTATACACGGCAGTCATGGTCCAAACCATGACCGGGATTTAATTTATTATATATTTCTAAATGTTCCTGTCATGGACTGCATGAAAGCCATGTCGAATGTATAGAAGTGCTAGTGACAGAACACTAGCATCTGGGATTAAGATTAAGAGTAAGATTATGATTAAGAAAACTGGGAAAAAACCTAATGAGCAGCTCTTTGTCCCAGCTCTCTATCGAGCAGAAACAATCCGCTTTTATTATCACCTACTAGTTTAACTTTTTCAAGAATAGTTAGCGCTGTTGATTCTTCTTCAACCTGTTCGCTTACAAACCACTGTAGAAAATTATTTGTTGCATGATCCTTCTCTGCAATAGCCAGATCAACAAGACTGTAAATTGATGCTGTTACTTTCTGTTCATGTTTATATGTATCTTCAAAAACATCCAGGGCTGTTTTCCATCCGGATTTCGGTCCATCAATTTGCAGCAGATTAACATTTGCATTTGCCTGATGAATATAATCAAATATTTTCAGTGCATGGCTGTATTCTTCACTTGATTGAACCCTGAACCATGATGCAAATCCATTTAAATTTTCTTCGTAGAAAAAAGAAGACATTGCCAGATAAATGTAGGAAGAATTCAATTCCATATTAATTTGTTTGTCAAGTGCTTTTAGAACCTTATCTTTTATCATAACATCTCCTGATTTTTTTTAGTTTGAATTCGAAATGATTTTATTGAAGCGTAATATAAAAATAGTTTATCTTTATTAAAATAATCTTAATCATTTTTAAACTGGAAATAAAGTGGCATATTCCGATAGATTTACAGATATGGAAAATATCATCCTCGGACTCCAAAACAAAATCTGCGGGGAATTTGAAAAAATTGATACAAAAAATTTTATTGAGGATAAATGGAAAAGAGATGAAGGAGGCGGAGGAATAACCAAAGTAATTTCTAACGGTAATACTTTTGAAAAAGGAGGAATTAACTTCTCTTCGGTATATGGAATTTTGCCAAATTCAATTGCCAGGCAGGTAAAAACAGAAAAAGGAGAATTTGCAGTCTGCGGTTTGTCTATAATCATCCATCCTTATTCGCCGATGATTCCGACAATCCATATGAACATACGATATTTTGAGATGGCAAACGGGAAATCATGGTTCGGAGGCGGTATTGATTTAACTCCTTATTATCCCTTTGAAGATGATTTTAAATATTTTCATAGTATAATGAAAAATGCCTGTAATTCGGTTATAGATAATTCTTATCCGGAATTTAAAGAGTATTGTGATGAGTATTTTACTGTTAAGCATAGAAATGAGATGAGAGGTATCGGGGGTATATTTTTCGATTACCTGCCCGGTGATGATAAACATTTTGAGCTTGCTAAGTCGGTTGGGAATTCATTCTTAGAGGCTTATCTGCCTATTGTTGAAAAGAGAAAGAATGAAAAATATTCAGCTCCGGATAAAGAGTTTCAATTAATAAGAAGGGGAAGATATGTTGAATTTAACCTTATTTATGACAGGGGAACGCTTTTCGGTTTAAAGACAGGCGGAAGAATTGAATCGATTTTAATTTCAATGCCTCCCGAAGTTAAATTTATATATAATTATAACCCGCCTGAAAATTCTCCGCAGGAAAAAATGATGAAGTACTATCAGCCGTTAAAGTGGGTGTAAATTAGTAAGCTGCGTGAATTGCCTGATTTTCATTTTTGCATTGAGAAAGGTTATATTTTCAAGTAAATATTTAGATATTGATCTTATATTTTTCTCTCATATTTGCATTCATATAAATAAATAATTAAAAATTCTTTATTTTTTAATACTACTTATTTAAAACAAACGATTTATCTATTCAACTGATTTCTTCCCTTTTTATTAGAGAAAGTATTCTTTATATTTGCAATCTTAAAATTGTGATTTTTATTCAAAAACAACCAATTATAAACAATTTTTTTAATAAAATAATATGATTAACCTAAAATCTCTAAATCCTAGCCAAAAAAAAGCTGTAGAATATGATGACGGAGCCTCCATGATCGTAGCGGGGGCCGGTTCAGGTAAAACAAAAGTTCTTACATATAAAGTAGCATTTTTAATTGATCAGGGGTATAAACCCGATTCAATTTTAGCCTTAACTTTTACAAATAAAGCTGCTAACGAAATGAAAGATCGTATCAGGGAAATCGTCGGCAGCAAAGCAGATTCTATCTGGATGGGAACTTTTCATTCGATTTTTGCAAAAATCCTGAGAATAGAATCAAAAAGTATAAATTTCGAAAGCAATTTTTCAATTTATGATGCGGAAGATTCAAAATCTTTAGTAACAAATATTATCAGTGATTTTAATTTAAATATCGAATCTTTAACACCTAATTCAGTTAAGCATAAAATAAGTTTTCTGAAAAATCATATGATTATGCCTGATGAATTCAGGAAAAATATAAGCTCTCCAATAGAAGAAAAGATTGCAGATGTCTTTGATGAATACCAGAGAAGGCTCGTTGAAAATAATTCAATGGATTTTGAAGATCTTTTGTTAAAGCCAATCGAGCTATTTAATATAAATCAAAAAATTCATCAGAAATACAAAAAGAAATTTGCTTATATACTGGTTGACGAGTTCCAGGATACAAACAAAGCTCAATATGAGTTGATTAAATTATTGGTTACAAGAGATCAAAAAATTTGTGTCGTAGGTGATGATGCCCAGAGTATTTACAGCTGGCGGGGAGCTAATCTAGGTAACATGCTTGATTTTGAAAAAGATTTTCCAAAACATCAATTATTTAAACTGGAACAAAATTACCGTTCAACAAAAAATATTCTTGCCGCTGCCGATTCTGTAATAAAGTATAATAAAGAACAAATAATCAAAACATTATGGACAGAAAATAATGACGGTGAATTATTAGTTCTATTAAAATGTTCCGATGAAAAGGACGAAGCATATCAGATTGCAAAATATATTAAACAGGATATTTCAAAAAAGAAGCTTTCATTAAAAGATTTTGCTATTCTTTACAGGACAAATGCTCAATCAAGAGCACTTGAAGATATTTTCAGAAGAGAAAAAATTCCATACAGAATTATCGGCGGAATTGAATTTTACAAAAGAAAAGAAGTAAAAGATATTATTGCTTATTTACGTGTAATCGCAAACCAGAGGGATGAAGAAAGCTTACTAAGGATAATGAATTTTCCCCAAAGAGGTATAGGCAGTACCACTATAAAAAGGATGATATTATTTTCAAAGAAGCATGATATATCACTTTTTGATACTATGTCGAGAGTTTTTGAAGTAATCGAAATCAAAGAGAGAATTCAGAAAAATGTAAAAGGATTTAAAGTTCTGCTTGATAAATATATTGTTTTAAAAGATCAATTATCTGTTGGTGAACTTACACGCGCACTTGTCGATGAACTTGGTGTTTTAAGGATGTTTAAAGAAGAAAACACACCGGAATCACTGGCACGATGGGAAAATATTAATGAACTTTTATCTGCATTAAGTGAATTTTCGGCTGCCAATAAAGAAGCAAAACTCGACGAATATCTCGAAGACGTTTCTCTTGTAGCGGATATTGACATGTACGAAGAGGAAGCAAATGCAGTTACATTCTTAACGGTTCATAGTGCAAAAGGACTTGAATTCCCGATTGTATTTATATCGGGTTGTGAAGAGGATATCTTTCCATTATCGAACAGATTTAGTGCAGAAGCAAGCCTCGAAGAGGAAAGAAGGCTTTTCTACGTAGCTGTAACCAGGGCTAAGCAAAAGGTGTATATATCTCATGCGCGTTCAAGGTATCGTTTTGGTGAAGTTGCCTACCAGAGCAGGTCCCGGTTTATAGATGAAGTTAAGCCTGAACTTTTTAAGGAAGTAAATGGCGGTATAGGCAGGAAAGCAAATAGAAAATCTAAAAAAGAAATGTATTATGAATATTTCGAAAGTGTTGACTATGAAGACTTTGATCAGGAAAATAAATCTGTAAAACCGGGCAGCAGAGTAATGCATGAGAAATTCGGATTGGGAAAAGTTACCCAGGTATCGGGAACCGGGGAAATGCAGAAAGCTACAGTGGTTTTCGAAGGAAATAATGTCAAGCAATTAATGCTGAAATTTGCTAAATTAAAAATTCTTTAATTAATTATTTATTTAAAATCAAAAAACTGAAAAAGTTAGGAGTTGAATAGATGTCCATAGCGCCAAAAAAGTTAGCGATACTTGTAGCCGGAGGTCCGGCACCGGGTATAAACAGTGTTATTGGTGCGGCTACAATTCGTGCAATAGTTGAAGGTATTGAAGTCATTGGTATTAAAGATGGATTTAAATGGATTATGGAAGGGGATATTTCTCATACAAAAGAACTTACTATTCATAATGTAAGCCGTATACATTTCAGAGGTGGATCCTATATTGGTATTTCAAGAAGCAATCCGACAAAGAACAAAAAGCATTTGGAAAATACGGTTACTTCACTTTTAAGATTAAATGTTGACAAATTAATTACTATCGGTGGTGATGATACTGCATTTAGCGCTTTAAAAGTTGATGAAATGGCAGCAGGCAGAATAAAGGTAGTACACGTACCCAAGACAATAGACAATGATCTCGATTTACCTCATGGAATTCCGACATTTGGTTTCCAGACAGCCAGGCATATCGGGGTTGAAGTAGTTAAAAATTTAATGGTTGATGCTCAAACCACTTCAAGATGGTATTTTATAATTTCCATGGGCCGTAAAGCAGGTCACCTTGCTTTAGGTATCGGGAAAGCTGCCGGTGCAACTTTAACATTAATTCCTGAAGAATTTCCGGGTAAGACGATTAAACTTTCACAGGTGGTTGATATTTTAGTAGGTGCTATAATCAAAAGAATGAGCTACGGAAGAACCGATGGTGTTGCAGTTCTGGCAGAGGGTTTGGTTGAGCATCTCGATCCGAAAGAAATGGAATCTCTTATAAATATAGAAAGAGATGCACATGATAATATTAGGTTAGCAGAAATTAATTTCGGTGAAATATTGAAATATCATGTACAGGAAAGATTGAAAGAATACAGCTTAAAGGCAACAATTGTTGCCAAAAACATCGGTTATGAATTACGGTGTGCTGACCCGATTCCTTTCGATATGGAATACACAAGAGATTTAGGTTTTGCTGCTTCGCAATTTATGATTAATGGCGGGAGCGGTGCAATGGTTTCTATTCAGGGCGGACATTTTGTCCCATTGTATTTCAAAGATATATTGGATCCGAGCACCGGCAGAACAAGAGTAAGAATGGTAGATCCTGCATCCGAATCTTTCTATATTGCTAGAAGATATATGTTAAGATTGAACCAATCTGATTTTGATGATCCTCATGAACTGGCAAAATATGCAGCAACTTGCGGAATATCCCTTGATGATTTCAGGAACAAATTCTTTTATCTGATTGAAGGTGATCTTCTTTACAAGAATTTGAAGGAAGGTAAAATTAAGCTGGAAGGAACCGAATCAAATACAGCTTATGCTGCAAAAAGAGCGGCTTCAGATGATGATAATGGAAATGGTGCTGAACTGATTCCAAGAATATAAAATTTTCACTTTCAAATTGAGGAGCTTTTAATAGCTCCTCAATTCTTGTCAGAATCTAAATGTGATTCTTTCTTTCCGATTTAAATACCTTATAAAAACAAAAAACTACTAAAGAAATAATTGATGCCCATGCAATGGCCATAAAAATTATTCCGCCGGTATTTAATCCCATATAAGCTCCTGAATTAGTCTATCCGGAATTATGAATTTATTTTTAATATCAGTTATAAGATAAAAATTTTATTTTAATTGACAAAATAACAAGTGTACAAATACAAATTTGCTTAAATCCTGAATGATCTCTTAAAACGATCTTTGAAAATTCTTGATAATTTCACTTAATTTGTTTTAATTAAATAGAATAATTGTCGAGTTTTTTTAAGGGGTAAGATATTCTTAATTACTGTTTACACTTTTTTTACATCTATTGTATTTACGCACCGGCCTGATTAGAAATTATTTGTAAATATTTTACTGTGGATCTTTTTACCCCGATTCGCGGCAGATCAAAATACAATAACTCATTATCAAAATACATATAACTGATTTTAGTAAAACAATGAATTTAAATCATTCAATTATTTATTCATTCAAATATTCAAATTATCAATTGCATATTAAGTAATTTACAGATGTATTTAAAAATCACAAAAATTCCTTCCATTAATTAAAAAAGGGAGTTCAACGTGAATCAAATAAAATTCATGCCTGTCATTTTAATCCTTTCTTATTTGATCGGATGCGGACCAAGCAACACCGTTGAAATTACTAATTTTACTCCTCAGGGGAATGTAGAAAGATTAACAACGTTTACGATAGAATTTTCAAAAGATGTTGCTCCTGCAGATATACAAAATAAATGGGTTACCGGTGAATACGTTACTTTTAAGCCTAAGATAGAAGGTAAGTTTAAATGGATTAATTCAAAGACACTGATATTCTCACCCGATTACCCGCTGGAGCCGATACAATCTTATACTGCTGAAGTTACGGATAAGGTTTTATTTAATACTAAATATTCTTCAAATTTCGGAACTTATAAATTTCAGACACCTGATTTTGATGTTACAAAAGCTGATTTTTTCTGGACACAAATTCCAAATCAATCATACAAAATCAGTGTACAGTCAAATTTATATTTTAACTATGCAGTAGAGCCCGGCGAGATTAGAGATTACCTGGAAGTGTATAAGGATAATGAGTCGGTTGTTGATTTTAAAATTGTATCAGATGCTCCATCGGATGTTATCGCAATAAATTTTGGAGAAATAAATCAGGCTGAAAAAAAACAAAGTTTAAAAGTTGTTATTAAGAAAGGACTTCAGTCTGTCCTGGGCAAGAAGCCCCTTCAGGTTGAAAGGACATTTACGCAAGTGCTGCCTCCAATTACAAAGTTAGCCATCACCTCGGTATCCTCGGGTTTTGACGGTACAACAGGATGGATAAATGTCTCCACAACACAAACTGTTGATGATAAAAAATTAGCTGATTTTGTCTCTTTAACACCTAAAAAGGAACTGAAATTTTTTTCAAATGAAAATCAGTTTAGAATTGAAACTGATTTAAGCGGATTAAATACTGCAGAATTATTAATAAAAAAAGGACTTCCGGGGCTTTACGGCGGTGAACTGGAATTTGATTACAGCCAGACAGTTTCATTTGTTGATATCAATCCTTCTATAAATTTTGCCGATAAATCCGGTATGTATCTAATGATGACCGGGAACAAAAACCTGGAAGTTAATGCTGTAAATTTACAATCAGTCGAAGTGGAAGTTTCCCAGATATTCAAAAATAACCTTTTGCATTTTTTAAATAGAACAGGTTACAGGAACTATGACTACAATTACTATTATTGGGGAAATAATTATTATGCAGGCGCCGACGGCAAATCTATTTATACTGAAAAAATTGACCTTAAGGATAAAAAAAATTGGCTGCAGAAATTTACAGTAAATCTTGACAAAGCTTTAAAGCAGAAATATAAGGGAATATATCTTCTTAGTGTAAGATCCGATGATGATAGATGGATAACCGATTCAAAGTTTTTTGCCATATCAGACTTAGGAATTATTTGTAAAAAAAGCGGAGATGAAATAATTGTATTTGTTAATTCTTTAAGTAAAACCGAACCCGTAGAAAATGTTGAAATAAGTGTTATATCGACGAATAACCAAACTCTGCTTACCGGTAAAACCAATAATGAAGGAATAGTCAAATTTACAGCTATTAAGAAAAATACCGAGGGTTTCTTCCCGAGATTAATTACGGCTGAAAAAGATGATGATTTTAATTTTATCGATTTGAACAGAATGGGGGTTGAAACTTCCCGCTATGATGTCGGCAGTGAATATTCATACACGCCCGATTATAATACTTTTATTTATTCCGATAGAAATTTATACCGTACAGGTGACAGGGTAAATTTATCTGCCATAATTAGAAACGATAAAATTAAGGTGGTGAAAGAACTTCCGATCATTGTAAAAATCATTGCACCAACAGGGAAAATATTTGAAGAATTCAAAATGAAGCTAAACCCTGAAGGCTCTTTCGAACTTACTTTTGATTTGCCTGGTTATGCTCAAACTGGTGAGTATGTTGCAGAAGTTTATTCCGGACCCAAGCAGTTATTAGGTTCATACCGGTTCAGTGTCGAAGATTTCGTTCCGGATAAAATCAGGGTTAATTTAAGCAGTGATCGTAAAAGAGCATATCCCGGTGAAACTGTAAAAATAAATGTTGAATCGGAATATTTATTCGGAGCAAAAGCTGCCGGCTTAAAATATGAATCCGAAGTACAGTTAAATCATATTTCTTACCGCAGTAAAAAATATCCTAAGTTTGATTTTACTAATTCTTCCATAAGGAATTCCCAGGTTCAAAGTTTCTTTATAGACAGTGTATTGGATCAAAACGGGAAGTCTGCTTTCCAATACAAAATTCCTAATGATCTTAAATCGGGAGGTATTATTAAGGGGACTGCGTATGTATCTGTTTTTGATGTAACCGGAAGAACTGTCAACAGAAATGTAAGCTTCAATATTTATCCTAAAAAATATTTTATCGGAATTAAGGCACCCGGTTATTATTTTGCTACAAACGAAAACCAGACATTCCAGCTGGCAGCAGTTGATGAAAATGATAACCCGATTAGTAATTTTAATGCAGCGGCAAAACTAATCAGGTATGAATGGTACACTGTTCTTAAAAAAGGGAGCTCAAACCAGTATTATTATACTTCCGAGAAGAAAGAAATTCAGGAATGGGAAAGAGATATAACCTTTTCGGGAAACCCGTTTAATTTTCAATTCACCCTTCAACGTTCCGGCGATTATGAATTGAGAATATATAAGAAGGGGAGCAATGATTACCAGAAGAAATCTTTTTATGCTTATGGATGGGGCAGAACAACAGCTTCCTCTTTTGAGGTGGATAAAGAAGGAAGAGTTGAAATGGTTTTTGACAAGGAAAGTTATGAGCCCGGAGAAAAAGCAAAAGTACTATTTACAACGCCGTTCGCTGGTAAAATGCTTGTAACAGTTGAAAGGAACGGAGTATATTTTTATAAATTCCTTAATGTTGAAAACCGTTCGACAGAAATGGAATTTAATTTAACTGATGATTATATGCCAAATGTCTATATTACGGCCACATTATTCAGAAAACATACTATGGAGAGCAGCACTCCTTTTTTAGTCGGTCACGGTTTCGCATCAATTAAAGTTGAAAAGAAAGAAAACCATCTCCCGGTTAAAATAGAAGCACCGGCAAAAATAAAACCGCTCACTACACAGAAAATTGTTGTTAAAACTTTACCTGAAAAAGAGATTTATATTACACTTGCGGCAGTTGATGAGGGAATTCTTCAGATAAAAAATTTCCAGACTCCTGATCCTTATAAATATATGTATGGCAAAAGACCTTTAAGCGTTTCCAGCTATGATTTGTATAAACTTTTACTCCCGGAAATTGCTTCGATTAGTTCATCACCTGGCGGGGATTATGTGGAGGAATCAAAACAGCTTCAGAAGAGATCTAACCCGGTAAAATCGGAAAGGTTTCATCTCCTTTCCATCTGGAGCGGAATAAAGAAAACTAACAGCGACGGGGTTGTGAATGTAGATCTGAATATACCGCAGTTTAACGGTGATGTAAGATTAATGGCTTTGGCTTATTCCGGCTCAAGATTCGGCAGTGCAGAAGAACATATGAAAGTATCAGATGATATTATTATTGAACCTCAGGTGCCGAGGTTCCTGGCTGCTAATGACTCTCTTATAACTACTTTAACAGTTATTAATACAACTTCATCAAGAGGCAATGTAAATGTAAATTTAAAAACCGAAGGTCCGGTTCATATCAGTTCGGCTGTAAATAAATCTGTTACTGTTGATGCTAATTCAACAGGGCATGTTTCTTTCGCAATTACCACAGGATACGAAATCGGAACAGGTAAAATAATATTTGAAACTTCGGGAATAGCTAAAGTTAAAGAGGAAATAGAAATTGGGGTGCGTCCCGTTTCGCCTCTGATTGTTGAAAGCGGGAGCGGAATAATTAAGCCGGACGAAAAATTAAAACTGGAAATTTCAAAGGATTATTTACCGTCAACTCAGAATACCACCTTAACAATCAGCAAATTCCCGGCGGTAAGGTTTGCAAAACAATTGAAATATCTGGTTGGATATCCTTACGGCTGCATCGAGCAGACTGTGTCAAAGCTGTTTCCTCAATTATATTTTGAAGATCTCGCAAAGCTTGTCGCGCCTGCTCTATACAGAACAAATAACCCGGCTTACTTTGTAAAAGAAGGAATTAGAAAAATAGAATCAATGCAGATGTATGACGGTTCGATTTCTTATTGGCAGGGAGGAGATTATACAAACTGGTGGGGAAGTGTCTATGCCGCTCATTTTCTAATTGAAGCTAAAAAAGCGGGCTACAATCCATCGGAAAGTGTAATCAATAAACTTTTAAATTATTTAGCGAAAAGAGCAAAAGAAAACAGCACTTATGATTATGTAACTTATTCTCAAAATAAAAGAACCGTCCGTATAATTGCCAGGAAAGAAATTTTATATTCTCTTTATGTTCTTGCGCTTGCCGATAAGGGAGATATATCAACAATGAATTTTTATAAAGCACGTCCCGAGCTTCTTTCAAATGATACAAAATATTTGCTGGCCGGTGCTTATGCCCTTACAAACAATTGGAATACTTATTATGAAATTATTCCGTCATCTTTTACTCCCGAAATAACAGATAGAATGAGCGGGGGAAATTTTGATTCCGAAATAAGAGCAAATGCTATAATGCTGAATGTTCTTCTCGAAGTTCAGCCGAACAGCAGCCAGATACCATATATGATAAAACATTTAACCCAGGAGGCGGATCAAATGTATTCGACGCAGGAAAGATCTTTTGCATTTCTGGCTCTTGGGAAAGCAGCTGCAAGAACTGCGAACACGAATATGAAAATTGATATATTGGCTGAAGGGGAAAAGATAGGTACATATAATGATAACGATCTAACTTTAACATCGGATAAACTTAATAGTGATAATGTTATATTATCGTCATCCGGTAAAGGTGCTGTCTATTATTTCTGGAGCACCGAAGGGATAAAAAAATCATCTAAGATTAAGGAAGAAGATTCTTTCATGCGGGTAAGAAGAAGCTATTATGATTACAGGAGCGGATACCCGGTCCAAAATAATAAATTTGAGCAGGGAGAATTAATTGTATGTAAAATTTCTCTGGAAGGTTCTGATAAATCAGCCGAAAATATTGTAATAACTGATTTACTGCCTGCTGGTTTTGAAATAGAAAACCCGAGGCTGGCTGCTTCAACTGAGTTAAGATGGAAAACAAAGAATCCAATTAATGTGCAATATATGGATATACGGGATGATCGTTTGTTATTATTTACAAACCTGGACAGATTTGTAAAAAGAGAATTTTATTATATGCTGAGGGTTGTGAGTAAAGGAAAATTCCAGCTTCCTGTAATTGGTGCGGAGGCAATGTACGATCCGGAATTTCATTCTTATAACGGTGCCGGAGTTATAGAGGTAAAAGGAGAATAGCATTAAAGGTTAAACAATTTCCAGATACTGGATACACGGTGCCGGATTGAAGAGAGTGATCATCAAGAATCCGGTATCGAGTATTGTTGATAAAAAGCAGCCGAAATTTTGAAGAATCGCATTTTGAAGAACAGCTTCTATATGGTACTATTCCCGGATTACTTCCATGACCTTTGAACCGGATGTGCCTCTGTATTAAAAATGATCTTATCGAATTCCAGCGTGTTTGGCGGAGCAAACAAAAGGTATAAATATTTTAAAGTTTCAGCAAAAAAGAAGCTTTCCATATCATCTTCTTTTTCTTTAGTTATAACACTTTTTAAAGAGGCAAAACCAACCGGTGTTCTGCAGTATTTAACAATATTATTCAAAAAAGTTATTCCCATCTCCAGGTATTTTTCATCATGTGTATAGTGATATAAGTAGTATGCAGATTCAATAATTTCCGGTCTTAAAACATATTGGGGATAAGTTATTTCCATCTTTTTATAATTAATTAGTTCAGGCTCGATACCCTCAAGATTCCACATTTTGTAACAGGAAGCCTCTAGTTTTTTTGCCCTGTTTATATCACCTGATAATGCAAGACATGCAGGAAAAAAAGCATCAAGAGCACCGAACATAGTTGATGTTCTTTTACCGGTATTCATATCCGAATGTCCATACCAGAAACCTGAGCTGACAGAATCCGCAAGATATTTGTTTACTGATTTTATACTTGCTTCCCACATATTTCTGCAATCTTTATCACCGAAAAGCTTCCAGCTTTTTAATAAATATTCGTAGTATGAATCTATACCGCCGCTAATGTGACTGTCGGAATTTACCCATTTACCAGTCTCTATATTGATTGCAGAACCGACTAACCCGATATTTGATCTTCTGTTAAAAAGTTCAACTAAAGCTTTCTTTGCTTTATTATAGTATAATTGATTCCCTGTCAATTTACTTAAAGTGCCGAATTCAATTAATAAAGTTCCAATCTCAGCGGGATTAGTTACTTCTCCTGATGTTTCGCCTGATTTTAAATTGATGTACCCGTACGGCATCCCTGTTTTTGAATTGAATGCCGGGATCAGACGTTTTCCCAAATCTTCAGCCAATGATAAAAATCTTTTATCTCCATCCAGCTGGTAAGATGAAAGCAATCCTCCAAGCATCCTGATTGTAATTTCAAATGTCTTTACTGAAATATCCTGATCAAATGATAAATGATTTAAGATTAATTCTTTTGCTTCATCTGCCTGTTTTTTTAATCCCATTAATACCATTGTATCAAAAGCATCGACCGGCGTCATGTAGAGGGAAACTTTGTACCAATCGCGGTATGATTTCGATAGCGGTTTCAGTTCATCGTGTCCCCAGGCATATTCTTTATAACCATTCCATGCGTGAAGAAACTCTTTCCTGACTTCTTCTGCAAGTTTGTTTTTATCAATATCAGTAATTCGATTTTTGTCTTTGGCAACGGTGAGATCTTGTCCGTATGCAGATATAGAAAAGAATATGGACAAAATTGATGCAGTTAAAACAGAATAAACAAATGATTTCATAATTTTACAAAAATTTAAATGTGTAAGAATTTACAATTATATCTTAAATAATATTTATTTCAAACCGTTAATGAAAAAATTTCAGATAAACAGCACTTGAGCTGATTGATAAAAAAAACTATAGGAAGAGTTAAATTTTTAGAAATTGGTCCGGTTGTTAATTCTGCGGAACAAATTCCTGTACATTTGTAGATATTAAACTAATATTATATTAGTTTATAATACGATTTTGTTCATAAGTCTGAGGAAAACAACTTAATGGATGAAATGATTGCATATTGCGGTTTATCCTGCGGGACCTGTCCAATCCATTTAGCTTCAGGAGAAATGGATGAAATAAAGAAAAATAATATGATTTGGAGCATAATCCGTGAATGCAAAGAGCATTATGGAATTGAATATGATCCGGAAGATATAAATGATTGCGACGGTTGCAAATCTTCAAACGGCAGAATATTCTCGGGTTGTAAAAACTGTAATGTTAGAAATTGTGCAATTCAGAAACAGGTAGAGAATTGTGCTTATTGTGATGAATATGCCTGCGAAAAATTAAATGTATGATTTAAAGCTGCTCCCGAAGCTAAAATTATGCTCTTAGTTTTGACTAGTTAATCCAATATAACAATATCATTCATAAGATACTTTTATCTGAAAGATCCCGGAGTAATTTCCGGGAGGCTGTTTACCGGCAATTTGTATTTTACCACCTATCCATAAACATAATAAACCGTCTCTACCATCATCCGGGAAGATAAATGAACTGCCGCTTTTCAATATAACAGGTTTAGAATAGTGTGAGTTTGTATAGGTACATTCAATTTCCGGTGTAAAGGAGATAGTCCCTTTAGCCCTATCGTTTTCGGATGCCCATTGAAAATTATTTATTTTAATTGGTGAATAAGTTAAAACAATACTCTTGTCGGGACGCCCTTCAATCTTTACTTTTATTCCTTTATCCGGATCTCTGCTGATTATCCCGGAGCTATGAGTAGAATTTATCTTGTCAAAATTTAAATTGCCGGGTAATTGTATATATTGTTCTTTAGTTAAGTTTGCCGAAATAAGAACAGAAATATCGCTGGTCTTTTGTGAAAAATTTACGGTAATGGGTAATAATACGATTAAAGCTGCTTTTATACAGAATCTGGACATAAATATTTATCTCTTTCTAAAATGGTTTACAAAATTATCGTTTTAACAGAAGCTTTATATATAGTTATGCTGCAAACGGTAATATTTAAAAACAAACGGCAGAATAAAAAAAAGAAGAACATCTAAATATTTTTTATTAAAATAAATACTTTCATTTCTTCCTGCTGCCATTCACTTCCCATATTTACCGTTTGCTTCTAAATTCAAAAAGAAATAACAAACATTACGATTATATTTTTAGAACATTTAAGAATTTTAATATGTTAATTGAAAACCTGAAAAAATTAATTTTAAAATTGAATAAGATGGGGGAAAATTAAAGTATCTAAAATACAGAATAATAAATTTATTAGATCAAAATTACTTTTGCTAAGTGCTCACACCTCGACGATAAGAAAGAGAGAGGCTGTCTTAACAGGCAGCCTCTTTTATTGTATCACTGCCGGGAGTTAAAATAGTAATGATATTGTAAAAGAAATATGGGGAAACGCTGAGCTGAAAAACATAGGGGATACTGCTGCATTTCAAAAGAGGATAAAACTGATACCTGTACAAATAACTATAAAAATGGATTGAAAAAGAATCAGGTTTAATCGATTCTTAAGTGGTTTCTTATTTTTAGAAAATAATCACTTATTTATGCACCCTTATTATCTTCTACGGGGATAGGTTCCAGAAACTCTGTCTGAGTACTTTTTAATTTTATATCCTTAATTTTAACAAATCCGTAAGCACCGGCTATAATAGCAGCAAACCCGCTGACAGTCAACCCCCATCTGGGAGAAGCATATTCTCCAATCCAGCCTATAATAAGTCCTCCGATCGGAGTTGAACCTAAAAATGCAATGGACCATAGCGACATAACTCTGCTTCTCATATTAGGTGAGCTTTCGAGCTGAAGCATAGATTCACCATAGGATGTGAATTGTATTAAAAAAATCCCAACTATTATCATCATTAAAATTGCAATATGAATAGTGGGAGATATGGCAGTTAATATAATACAAGTACCAAAAATGAATGAAGTATAAATTAAGTTTTTTGTCGTTATTATCTTTCTGCCTGCTATCAGAATTCCCCCGGTAACAGCACCAATTCCCATTGCTGTATTTAAAAGGGCATAACCGTCAGCGCCTGTTTTGAATGTGTACTTTGCGAAAATCGGAAGATTAACCTGGAACTCAAAAGTCAGTGTTCCTACAATGGTAACCATTATCAGCAGGTTTCTTAAAAGGGGCATATCTTTTACATATTTTAATCCTTCTCTCAATTGTCCTTTCGCTCTTTTAACCGGGTCAACCGGATGAAGTTCTTCATTACGCATCTTAAAAAGAGATAAAATGACGGCCAGATATGAAAAAGCATTTATAAAGAAGCAGGGAGCAAGTCCAAATGCTGCAATAATTGCACCTGCTATCGCCGGTCCTATTATCCTGCTCAGGTTAAATGCAGTTGAAAAAAGCGTTACTGCATTGCTCAATTGTTTTGGCCCCACCATCTCCATAACAAATGTACGGCGGGCCGGGCTGTCAACTGAATTGATTACCCCCAGCATCCAGGCCAGGATGTACAACATCCAAAGTTTTATCATGCCGGCGGTAACAAGAAAACCAAGGATTAAAGCCAGCAAAGCTGATCCTATCTGGGTAAAGTATAATATTTTTCGCTTTGAAAGCCTGTCGGCAATTACTCCTCCCATTGCTCCAAAAAGTAATACAGGCAAAAATTGAAGTGCAGTTACTAAGCCAAGTGCGGTGCCCGAATTTGTAAGTTTTAATACAAGCCAGGCTTGTCCTATTGTCTGCATCCATGTACCGGAAAGAGATATACTCTGCCCGAGAAAATATAACCTGTAATTACGTATCTTTAAAGATGAGAAAGTATTCTGATTGAATTTCTTAAGAGAAGAAGATATCTGTTTTTTCATTAAAAATAATAAAAACAAACATACGTTGTTAGAAAGCAATAAACATACTAAAAGAAAATTATATAATCTGTAACAATATTAAGGAACTACCTGAAGAGATCTACATATATTAAATAATCTAAAACTTAAAATATTAATTTTATATGGAACGTTTTTTGTTTCAATAATTTATGCTACATTTACAATAAACGGCCATTTTTAATTGATTCACTCTCATACTTAAAGGGGATAATGCAAATAAAAAGATACAGCCTTATTAAAATTCTGATATTATATTTTATATTCGCTTTCCTCACGGCAGAAGCAGGATTATGCCAGGACAATATACTCAAGCGCGATTGGAAAACAATTATTGATACAACCTGGGGAACCGGTCCAACTACAGAAAGAAAATTGGAGATCTTTGATTCCGTATGGTCAGTTATAGACCACAATTATGCATGTTTTCAGAATTTAAATCTAAATTGGGATTCAGTTAAGAATAAATACAGGCCGGAAATCGAAAATGGGGTGAGCCTGGGAAGGTTCACTGCAATTTTGAATTATATGGGAATGGATTTAAGGGAAACTCATACATCATTTTTTAATTTTGATGTGAATTATAATACTGTGATTAAACCTGGTGTTCCTATATTAATATCAGGTTGGGGAATCGATAACAATTTTGGAGCAGCTTTATGGCCTTTACCCGACAGTTCGCTTCTTGTTATTAAAGCCGTACCGGATCATCCACTTGGATTGGAGCCAGGAGATGTCGTTTTAGGCTATGACGGTGTTCGGTGGAAAATCTTATATAAGGAATTGCTTAAAGTTCAACTTCCTTTTTATTATAACAATCTCTGGGGTTCCAATGATAAAGCATTTACTTATACCTGGCTGACCGGTGCGGGACATAACTGGCATCTGTTTGATACAATAGATATTAAAAAATATTCGGGAGAAATCCTTCATTTGCCTACGAGTTTATTGGAAAATCGAAAAGTGTCGATAAATAACCTTCCTCAGCTGGATTTCCCGGGAATTCCGGTTAATGCAAATGAAAAAGATATAAGCTGGGGTATCGTCGATAGCACTAATATCGGTTATGTATATGTATGGAAATGGCTTGCCGATAATATCTCCAGCCGTTTTTATAATGCGCTGGATTCTCTGATAAATATTTATCATGTTGAAGGTCTGATCCTGGATTTTAGAAAAAATACAGGCGGCTATGTTAATAGAAGTGATGCCGGCCTGTCGTTATTATTTAATTCAGCCCCGCCTCTCTTAGGATTAGCAAGACGATCATCCCCATCCGATCATTATAATATGTCTAAATCCCAATCCTTTTTCTTTTACCCGGATCCGGCTACTTATTTCGATAGACCCATAGCAGTATTAAGCAGTCCCTATTCAATAAGCGCGAGCGATTTTATAATAGAAAGGTTAAGACATCACCCGCGTGTAAAATTATTCGGCAATACTTCATCATCAGCCTTTGCATCCCAGGAAAGAATCGGGATAGATGACTGGGTAATAAACTTTGCGAATTCAAACGGATACAGTGAGGAAATTCCGGACGATTTCCTGACGCATAAAGAAATAAAAGTAGATTATGAGGTTTCGTTTAAGCCTGATGATGTTCGTAAAGGGGAAGATACTATTGTGAAGACTGCAATTGAATGGATTAAAAATAATATAACCGGCATAAGTAATAATATAGTAAAAGTTCTTAATTACAAACTATATCAAAATTATCCTAATCCTTTTAACCCAACAACCACAATAAGATTTTCAGTTCCCAAAACTTCTTTTGTAACAATTAAGGTTTATGATATTTTAGGAAGAGAAGTAGAAACTTTGATAAATGGTGAAAAATTAGCCGGGGAATATAAAGTGCATTTTAATGCCGGAAATCTTCCGAGCGGAATTTACCTTTGCGAGCTTAGAACAAACAAATATTTTGAAGTTAAAAAAATGATGGTGCTAAGATAAGGACGTTCAGAATATTTCTTAATTACCTGTTCTTTATAGAATTAAAGGGCAACTATACTGAACAATAGTCTGTCGATATCAGCAATATTTTTTTAGTAGTTTATATGTAAGGCACCGTCATAACCATCTTTATTATTTCGCTGACATCTTCACATTTAATTTATTTTTAAACTTTTATATTCGGCAAAATATTTAAAGGTGATGCTCAGGTTTGATGAAGCATCACCTTTTAATATCATAAATCAGAATTCATAGGATAAAGTCAGGCTGCCGTAAAATGCTGCTTTATATGGAGCCGGAATAATATATCCGTCGCCATGTCCGCCGTCTTTTCCCAGGGCAAGCCCTTCAATATCACTACCTGTAAATACAAATGCATAATATGTGCTGTTTGTGAGATTATCTCCGCCGGCTGAAATATCAAGAGTGAAATGTTCTGCTAATTTTCTCTTGATGCCGATCTTTGCATTCAGCAGGCTATATGATTTTAAGAATGTACTGTTGTCAAAAGTAACAGGAACTTTTCCTACGTACTGATAAGTTCCGTAAAAATAGAATCCGAAGTTTGTTGTCAAATCAATACCGGTATTAATCATATTATCCGGTACACGGGCAACTTTATTACCTGAGAAGTCAATTGTACTTGCGGAGTTGTTATTGTCACTTTTGAAGTCAGTATATTTAAAATCTGAATACGTATAGGAGGCCCATGGGCGAAGTAAAGAAATTGCCTGGTTAGGATCATCCAGGATTAGATAGCTTAATGAAAGTTCAGCTCCTCTGTTTTTTTGTTTACCTGCATTAGTAGTAAATGTTACAGAGTTAGATGTTTCTCTGATTAATTTATCACTATTTTCAAGATCAAACAGAGCTACCTGGTAAGCAAGCTTCCCGTCAAAAAGGTTTCCTTTGCTGCCGAGCTCATATTGTATTGCATGTTCGGGTTTAAGATTTGTATTAATTGTTCCATCGCTGCCGACTGCGTCGCTTAAAAGGGGAGGGGTATAACCTGTACTTATACTTATATAAACAGAAGCTTCATCACTGAAAATTTTGGATATGGCAATACGCGGAGTTATTACCGGATCGAAAGGATTAACTGCCAATCGGGCAGTGTCATTTAGCTGATTGTTCTTTAACATATTTCTGATGCCGAATTCATTTTTATTAATACTTGCTCCGGCCGCAATATTGAAATTAATTGGCAAAGCAAGGTCCCATTCTGTAAATAAATAATAATTTAGAGCATAATTTTCCTGTGCACTCGGTCTTTGAGGACGCGATGGAATAGGAACAATAAAAACTCCATTGCTGGTTAAATTTGATCCCTGGAACATACCCCCAATTGTACCGTTGATACCAATATTTCCTGCCTGCGATATAAAATTGAAAACGGAACGAACACCATAGTTAAATTGGTTTACATCGGTGAATCCGTGAGCAAAAGGCTGATTGGATGTTTTTCCGGAACCGAATACTGTCGTCTGATTATTTACACTTTCATTAAAACGGTAAAAATCGGTAACACCTAAACGAAAACTTTGGATTTTAATATGTGAATCATTAGCAAGATAAGCTTCATTGCTTACAGGCTGCCTGTTATAGAATTCCGGACTGTCAATTTCACCGGCGAGCTCTTCAAAAGAGCGGTTATATGCAAAATATGTTGAAATTGTCTGATTGCTTCCCGCCTGGAAATCACCGGTCAATCTTAAAAAATCTTTCCATGAAGCACTGTGAGGGCGAAAAGAATCATATGTCTGATGTCCGTAATTTACAGCCATATCCGAGTTTTCACCTGCACCCTGGATCGTAGTATTACTTCGGAACAAACCATTACTTCCTCCAATTATCTGCTGCTGAATGGTTGTTTCATCCGGAGCCGGTCTTCTGGTTGTTAACAGCACCGTTCCGCCGATAAAGCCTCCATACAAGCTTGATGAAGGTCCCTTTATTATTTCCACATTTCCAAGAGATGCAAAATCAATATCATCAAGAACTGTAGAGCCCGTTGCATCGGTTATAGGAATATTATTAAGGAAAACCTGGTATCCGAGCCCGTTACTATTCGGACTGTTGCCGCTTGTACTAGGATAATAGCCCCGTATTGTTATCCGGGCTCCGCCCCAGGGAGTACGTGACTGCATGAAAACTCCCGGAACCATATTAATCGAATTTTCTAAAGAGAGACCATTCGATCGTTCAAGATCCCGCTGTGTAAGAATTCCCAATGATTGCGGACGTAATATCTGATTATTTCCCACAACCTGAACACCTGTGAGTTCGACAGGCGAGGGAGAAAGAAGTATGTACAAAGGCTTTTCGGGATCTTTAACCAAAATATCTTTATTTAAATAGCCAATTCTTTTTAATGATATAGTAAACGAATTGGAATTCGATGAGAATTTGAATTTGCCGTAATCATTTGTTGAGGCTAGTACTGAGTTTCCGTTAACTATAATTGTAACTCCCGCAACAGGCTCCAGCGTTTGCTTATCTACAATAATTCCTGTAACTGAAACCTGCGCTTTCAAAACAGAAAAAGTAAAAAGCAGAAAAATAAAAATCAAAATTATATGTTTCTTCATGTAAAAAATTCCTTTCCAAAATGCATTTGTGTTTTTAAAAGGAGAATTCCGGCAATACTTCAATGTTTATTAACATACTGCCGGGATAAACAATTAAGTTATGCACAATTCATAAGAGACTTAAATGCAGGTGTATACGGAAAAATATTTCCGGTTAAAAGCGATCATATCAGCAGATATATATATGCTGAAAAGAAGCTTTTATTAAACTCCAGGAATATTTATCAGATAGTTCTTGGCGGCGGTGATTGGATTTCAATTGTTATGCTTTGATAAAAAACGGATCTAAGAGGTCTTAATTCTATCTCTTTAACTGCAAGGTAAATTTCATTAGTATGGTTAAAGTTATATTTGCTTAATTCTTTGGCATTATAATTTTTTGATTTGCTGTTGTTTCCGGTGCTATTCTTGACAAGTTTATCAAAATTAGACAGCAGGATTTCTTCATCGTTATCGTGCAGACAGAAATAAGTTATGCTATCCTTCTTTACTTCAATTTTAACCACATCATACATTTCACCATTATATCTGAATTCTTTTTCTGCTTCTTCCCATTCAACTTTTTCATTCTTTTCTTTTAATGAAAAAGTAAATTTTTCAAGTGAATCTTTATCAAGCTGGCTTTCGGCTTTTCCTCTCATTTCGGTATGTATTTTTGAGCGCAATAATAGGTAAGGGAAGTAGAATCCGAAAATATTAAAAAGAAATAATATCAGAATAAAAAATGTAAAATATTTCTTCAAGCTGAGATTTTATTACTGGTACTTTTTGGATTAGGCTAAATAAAAAATAATTTTCTATAAGTCAATATTTGTTCATTATAACAACCGAATAATCACACCTTTTTAAACCATCCGCGTATATATCCTGCGCAAGAGAAACTCATTTTTTACAATATTAAACCCGCCCAATTTTAAAACAGATATCAAGATAACCTGATTAAATCATGTCTATTTTGAATTTCTACCGTTTATTCTTTCCATAGCCCATTCACTTCAAAAAAATAAATTATGATTTTTTTTTACGATAATTAAATTATGGCGAAAATTGAGCTTATAGAATCAGAAGAACAATGAATAAACTGTTCTCTAATAACTTCTGACATTTAGTTTAAAATAACGTTAAATCTATTAACAAAAATTATAACTCAACTAATTTTATCTGAATTCGATAATAGAATAAGGATTTTTAAGCTAAAAGTTGAAGAATAAAATATCTCAAGAGGAAAAAATGAGTATAAATAAAGAACTAAAAACCGAAACTGCAGAATTATTACAATTGGTGACTTTTAATATTGGAAAAGAAGAATTTGGTGTTGACATTCTTCATGTACAGGAAATAAATAGAATGACCCATATTACAAAAGTTCCTAACGCACCGCATTTTGTAGAAGGAGTAATAAATCTGAGGGGAAGAGTTATACCTGTGATAGATCTTCGGTTAAAGCTTAAAATTGAAAAGAAAGAATATGACAAAAATACAAGAATTATTGTAGTTGAGGTTGATAATAAAACCATCGGTTTTATTGTTGATTCGGTTAATGAAGTTTTAAGAATACCTGCAAACCTTACCGAAGCACCGCCGGATATGGTATCAGGAATTGAATCAGAATTTATTAAATCGGTTGGTAAGCTGGAAGACAGGCTGCTGATCCTTATAGATATTCAAAAAATCATCCTGAATAATGAAATGCAAAAGATAGAAAAAATGGAAGCAGTGGAAGTATAATTACTTAATAATTAAGGGGTTATCATTTAAAAAAATATTTTTTTGCGATAATATTATCAATTAACAATTCATATTCTCTTGCTAACAGGGATATCGATGAAAGAAATGGAAGAAGAAATTAAAAAAAATTTTGAGTCAATAAAAGACAAGGATTCCGAAGAAAAATTAGTATTCCTGGAATCTTTATATGACACCAAGTTATCGGAAGAGCAAATCGATAATATTTGCGATTTAATTACAGATGAGGACAAAGGTGTAAGAAATTCAGTTGCATATTTATTAGTGAATAATGCAAACGAAAAAATTTCGAATAAAATAGTTCCGTATGTTTCTTCTCCCGATATATCAATAAGAAATCTTGCCGGGGAAATTTTATTAAAGCTTGGCTCAAATGCTGTAGATGCAATGCTTGAATATATTGACACAGGTGATGATGATGATAAGAAGTTTGTTGTTGATATACTCGGATTGGTCGGAGACGGCCGTGCAAGCACAAAAATAACCAGGCTCTTAAATTCAAGTGATAACGAGAATGTTGTCCTGGCATGTATTGAGGCGCTGGGTAATTTGAAAGCAGAAAAATCTCTTTACCATATTATGGCTTTTTATGGAATTAATGAATTGTACAGACCAACAGTAATAGAAACTTTGGGAAAAATAGGCTCACATGCAGCTCTTGGTTTTATTTTATACAAATACGAAGAAGAAAATGACGATCTGATTAAATTTTCAATTGTTGAAAGCCTTGGATTAATAGGAGATGAAGAAACCTTCTTTTTTCTGCTGGCAGAATTAAATGAAGATAAAGGTCAGCTTGTCTGGCCAATTATTAAATCAATATATAATCTTAAAGAAAAATTTGGATTTGATATCCCTTTTGATGAACGAATGAAGAAATTAATTCTTCAGACAATTCTTGATGCCAGTATCGAATACAAAAAAATTGCTACAATTTTACTTTCAATATTTAATGATAAAGAAACTTTAACAGTATATTTAAAGATATTCGGGGATGATGGAGAAATCGATGAGATAGTATCGCCGAGGTTCTGGGAAAATCCTCAGCTTGTTGTAGAAATTATAGCAGATATGCTTAACCGGAAGCCGAATAATATTAAATCTCTTCTTAACCTGCTGAAAGATGTAATTCAACTGGATGGGGAAGAAAAATATAATTCGATACCTTCGCTGCAGTTAAGAAACCTGATAGATGCTTTATCCCAATATTTATCGGATCATGATGAAGAAGTAAGAATGTTGTCACTGGAGATACTTTTTATCCTGGACAAAAATGTAGCGGTTCTTTTTGTTGATGACTTTTCAGAAGATAATAATATCTGGAACAGGTTAAAGCTTGTTGAAATACTTGGTGAAGTTGTTCATCCGAAGGCAGATGAAGTCCTGCTGAAATTATCGAATGATTCCGAAGAAATGATAAAAGAAAGAGCTGATTTCTGTCTTTCTAACAGAGATATTAATAAATAAGCCTTGGGCTTGAGACTTGAATACAGAATGGACAATTACTCTAATACAACTATAAAAAATATTTCGCAAAGCAGCTTTTCAAAAGCTCAAATAATGTCGAAGCAATTATTTGATAAATGGAGAACGTTTATCTATGAAAATTGCGGTATTTATTTCCAGGACAACAAAAAATATTTGTTGGAAAGCCGTTTACTGAAAAGGATAAATTACTTAAACCTGGATTCGTATGATGATTATTTTAATTATATAATAACAAGTGTTAATGGGAACAGCGAAAAAAAATATTTATATGAAGCAATTACAATAAACGAAACCTATTTTTTCAGGAATCAGCCTCAGCTTGATGCTTTAATAAAAACAATAATACCTGAAATAGTGGAAAAACAAGGAAAAAATAATAAAGCAAAAATCAGAATCTGGAGTGCAGCTTCATCTTCCGGTGAAGAAGCATATTCAGCAGCTATTTCCATTGCAGATCTGCTCATGCCCAGGTATCCGAATCTTGAGTATGAAGTTGTCGGTACAGATATCAGTTATGCGGTTATTGAAACTGCAAAACAAGGTATCTATAAAGAATATGCAATCCGTAATACACCGGCTTATTATCTTAAAAAATATTTTCAATCGAATGGTAATAGTTATCAAGTAAACGAGGAGATTAAGAATAATGTTTCTTTCAAGCTGTTGAATTTATACGATACGGCAGGAATGAGAAGCATGTTTAATTTTGATATAGTATTCTGCGCAAATGTCCTTATTTATTTTGATATGAATTCTAAAATTAAAGTTATAAACCAGTTATATAATTCCCTTAATAAAGGCGGTTATTTATTTATTGGATATTCGGAAACTTTACATAATGTATCGAAAGCTTTTAAAATTTTAAGCTTTCCCAAAACAATAGGTTACAAAAAAGAATAGAAAAATATGAAAAAGGTAATATTACTTGCGGATGATTCGCCTTCAATTAGAAAATTTGTAGCTTTTTCCCTTGCAATGAAAGGATACGAAATCATCTCTGTTTCAGATGGAATGGAAGCTCTCGAAAAACTTCCTTCGGAACCGATAAATCTGGTTATAACAGATTTAAACATGCCTAATGTAGACGGATTCGAGCTTATTAAAGCCATCCGGGGAAATGAAGAGTTAAAAGATATACCTATAATCATTCTTTCTTCCATGAGCGGAAATGAAGAGATTGAAAAAGGTATGAACTGCGGAGCTAATTCTTATTTAATTAAACCTTTTGATCCAAAAAGAATTCTGTACGAAGTTTCAAAATATTTAAATTGAGGTAAAAATATGTCGATAAAATTTTTGATTGTAGATGATTCGGTAACCATGAGAAGAATTGTTGTAAACTCATTGAGGAACATTGGTTATGACAATTTTGTCGAGGCTAATGAAGGAAAAGAAGCGATAGAAAAATTAGTGGCAGATAATAAAATAAATTTTGTAATAACCGATTGGAATATGCCGGGTGTTTCCGGTCTGGATTTGGTTAAATCGCTTAGAAGTAATGAAAAGTATGCGAATCTTCCTATTTTGATGGTTACCACCCGCGGCGTAAAGGAAGATATAATTGAAGCACTTCAAGCTAAAGTAAGCAACTATATAGTTAAACCTTTTACGCCAAATATTTTAAAAGAAAAAATAGAACAAATTTTAGCCACAGCATAAAGAGAGAAACATTATGAGTCAACCAGCAAATATGGCGGAACTGTTTGAAAGATTAAATGATCTGAAATCCGTCTTTAAATATGGCCAGAGATTGATTCCAATAATTCAAAGCCTGCTTGATTTTATGTCTGAAACTGTACCGCTATTGGAAAATATTAATGCTTCAATATCTGAAAGCACGACAAAAATACCCAAAGCTACAAATCAGATTAATAATGTAACCAGCGCAACAGAATTGGCTACAACTGAAATACTTGATATTATCGATCTTATTTCAAACGACATTATTGAAATTGAAAAACAGCTTGATGATATATTCAGAATTAAAGAAGAAAAGAAAAATATAATTAAAAAAATCAGAAAACTTATTGATAATAAAGATGTTGCTAAGCTTTTGGATAAGTACGAGAAACTGGATGATGTGACAAGTCAATATGATCAAATTTCCGAATTAACATCGAACATTAAGAATAATTCGTACAATATTACGCTCTCACTTCAAGTGCAGGATATTACTTCGCAGCAATTAGCGGCAGTAAATCATCTGATCAGTTCTGTTCAGTCAAAATTAGCATCATTAATACTTAACCTTGAAGAGACCAGCATTAATGATCTGGAGTCAACAAATATAATTGTTCCCGAAGGTTCACATTTTGATCCTAATGCAAATTATTCCAAATCCGACGGAAGACAGGATATGGTTGATTCTATTGTAAGCAATCATAAAACCTCTCAAGATGAAATAGATAAGTTATTCTCATAAAACTATGGAAACAGCAGTACAAGACTACCCGTTGTTAAAAGATCCGGAAATGAAGGAAATTCTCGAAAGTTTCCTGATAGAAACCAGGGAAATTTTAGAGAAGCTCGATGTTGATTTAATGGAGCTGGAAAAAAGAGCCGATGATCAGGAATTGCTCAACCAGGTTTTCAGATCTTTTCATACAATTAAAGGGACATCCGGATTCTTTGGTCTTAATAAGCTCACCAGCATCACTCATAAATGTGAAGATATTCTTAATAAATTAAGAAAGGGTGAAGCTAAATTAAATTCGGGCATAATGGATTCTATCCTTTTATCTTATGATAAAATAAGAGATCTTCTGGTAAGTATAGAAACTAATTTCAACGAAGATGTCAATATAGATAAAGCGCTTTCCGAATTAACAAAGACGCTTGATTCATTGGAAATCAATGGTTTAAATAAAACTCCTGACAGCAAAGTTAAAGAGTCTCCTGTTAAAGGAAAAACCAAAACAAAAAAACCGGTAAAAAACAGTAAAACATCCAAAACAGTAAAAAAGACTAAAACATCCGAAACAATAAAAAACAAAACACAGGGAAGTGTAAAGGAAGAAAAACCGGCTTCCAGCAACAAAACTGCTGAAGGACTTAATATAATAAAAGTTGTAAAAGAAATTGATGAAGAAATTGAGCAGGAAGAATTTGATGAAAACCTTACTGCTGTTGAGGAAGCTAAAACAGAAACTGATGAACCAAACAATCCCGGTAATGAAAAAAATGCTATTACAAGGCTGAAAGAAATCAGGCAGAAAGACAATACAATAAGAGTTGATGTTGAACGTCTTGATGAATTGTTAAATATAGCATCAGAACTGGTGTTAGGCAGGAACAGGCTGGCACAGGTAAGTTCAGAATTTGCACTGGAATATGAAGGGACAAAACTCTCCAGGGACCTGGCCGAAGCAACCAGGCAGATTGATTTGATGATGAATGAACTGCAGTTAGTCGTAATGAAAACACGTATGGTGAAAATTGGTAAAGTGTTCAACCGTTTTCCACGTGTTGTCAGAGATTTATCAAAAGAATCCAGGAAAAATGTTAAGCTTGAATTGAATGGAGAAGAAACAGAATTAGATAAGACTTTAATTGAAGAAATTAATGATCCGCTCGTACACCTGATTCGTAATTCGATTGATCATGGAATAGAATCTCCGGAAGAAAGAAAAAAAATCGGTAAAGATCCGGCAGGTACAATTACACTTTCTGCTGAACACGAAGGAAACCATATTATAATTACAATTGAAGATGACGGCAAAGGCATAGATCCCGAAGTAATTAAAGAAAAAGCCATTAGCAAAGGATTGATCTCAAAAGAAAAAGCTAAAGAACTAACAACCAATGATGCGTATAATCTGATTTTTCTCCCGGGATTTTCAACTGCAGAAATAGTTACAAATATATCCGGACGCGGGGTAGGGATGGATGTTGTTAAAACAAATGTAACTAAACTGCGCGGCTTAATAAATATCGAATCGAAAGTCGGGGCCGGAACAAAAATAATTATAAAGCTTCCTCTCACACTGGCAATTATTCCGGGTATGATTGTTAAAGTTAATGAACAATCAATGGTTATTCCGTTAAACTCGATTACGGAAGTTGTAAGGGTGCATCTTGATAATATAAACACTATCAGCGGGCGTGAAGTAATAAGAATGAGAGACAGCGTTATCCCGTTGCTTGGAATTGACGAATTGCTCAATGATGTTTCTTACAATAAAGATAAAGTATGGCAGTATGTTGTCGTTGTCGGCATTGCTGAAAAAAGATTTGGAATTAAAGTAGATCATTTAATCGGTCAAAAAGAAATAGTTATTAAATCACTCGGAACTTATTTGGGGACTATTGAAGGAATCGCCGGTTCCACTATTTTAGGTGATGGAACAGTAATTATGATTCTTGATATAGGTGAATTGATTCATAAACTGGAAGTGTAGGTTAGCTAAAATGATTAATGTAATAGTAGTTGACGATTCTGCATTTATGAGGAAGTCAATTTCTATTATGCTGGAAAGCGATGAGGGGATTAAGGTAATTGCTGCAGCCAGGGATGGAGAAGAAGGTTATAACCTCACTAAAAAACTTCATCCGGATCTTGTTACAATGGATATTGAAATGCCGAAGATGGATGGTCTTACCGCTCTGCAAAAAATAATGCAGGAATGCCCGGTTCCGGTTATTATGGTTAGTTCTCTTACTACCGAAGGGGCAGAATCAACAATTAAAGCTTTTGAATATGGTGCTTTAGATTTCATTCCTAAAGAACTTTCCTACATTAATGTTAATATAATCAAGATAAAAGAAGAACTTATCAGAAAAGTAAAAGAGATTGTAAATCAAAATTCAATCAGGGAAAGATTAATCAGGCTTCGAAAATTAAAAGGACCTTCACAGAGTGACATCAATGTCCCAAGTGCCAAATCTCTGCCCAAAATAGGTTACAAAGCTATAGCAATGGGTATTTCCACGGGCGGACCATTATCATTACAAAAAATTATTCCCCTGCTATCGAAAAAAATAAATTGTCCTGTCTTCATAGTTCAGCATATGCCTCCCAAGTTTACAAAATCTTTAGCCGATAGATTAAACAGTATGAGTGAGCTGGAGGTAAAAGAAGCCGAAAACAAGGAAGAGATAAAAAGTGGTGTTGTATATATTGCTCCCGGAGGATTGCACATGACTATCGGCCGGAATAATTTAGGTACATTTTTTGTTTCTGTTTCCAAAGAACCATCTTCATCGCTGCATCGGCCTTCTGTTGATGTGATGATTGATTCGGTTGTAGATGGTTACGGTAAAAATACACTTGGTGTTATTATGACAGGTATGGGAAAAGATGGTCTCGAAGGGATTAGAAAGTTGAAGCATACAGGCGGATATTGCTTGGCTCAGGATGAAGAATCCTCTGTAGTTTACGGAATGCCGAAAGCTATAGCAGAGGCGGGTTTTGCCGATGTTATTGCTCCTTTGGATAAAATATCAGAAATAATTAATAAGGCTTTTTAACATGAAAGAAACTTTTGAAGATTCGATATATAATGAAATTGAATTTGTCAGAACCAAAAAAGGGGTTATTAAAGCAACCCAGGTAAAAATAACAGGGAAATCAAAAATTTCTGTTGAAGAAGAAGGACATAATGGGGCAAAAGTAGTCGTTAAAAAAGATGAAAATGATACAATTAAAGAGATAAAATTTATCTGCTCATGCGGGAAAACCAAATCGATAGTGCTAGATTATTCTGAATAATAATTTACATCTGGTTAGTTTTAGCCAATTTTATTCTTACCTCAGATACATAATAAATAATAAAGTGCAAAAATAAAGAAAGAATTCACATTTTGGGTGGATGGCATTTCTTTTGAATTTCAAGGATGCAAAACCTGGAGATGAAATGGCTGCTACCAACATAAGAGTTCTTGAAGATTTTATTGGTTACTGTTCTCTCAGGAATAAAGTAATCAGTAAGAACATCGCTAATATTGGTACTCAAAACTATAAAAGAGAAGATGTTGTTTTTAAAGATCTGTTAAATGATAATATGTCATTGTTAAAGACAACCGACCCGAAACATTTCGGACAGGTAAATTTTGAAAGTGAAAACACGATTAAAGTTGATAACAGCAAAGATATGGCCTCAGGAGTAAATAATGTTAATATTGATGAAGAAATGGCTGAATTAGCAAAAAATACTCTTCAATTCAAATTGGCATCAAAGAAAATAGGTGATTACTTCAAAATACTTCAAGGTGTAATTAAGGGAGGAGGAATTTAATTTTGAAAATTGCAAACAACTTCCCGGGTTTCAACATTTCAGCAAAAGGTTTAAGCATTCAGCGCAAAAAGATGAATGTTATTGCTGAAAATATTGCAAATGCCGACGTACGTAATGCTAATGGAATTCCTTATAAGAGAAAATTTTTAACCGTAATTCAAAAGCAGGATCCTTTCCAGTTTCAGGGAATACCGCCGCAGAGCAAACTGCAGCTTAACACTACTGATAAAGATCATATTTCAATATCACCCGAAATTTCACTTGATAATTTTGCTCATGATGATTCCAGTCTTGTCTCTGAACAGCAGCAGGACAATTCTCCGGGTGAATTGGTTTATGATCCTGATAATCCTTATGCAAATGAAAAAGGATATGTGGAAAATTCCAATGTCAATATTATAAATGAAATGGTTCAGATGATAGCAGCAACAAGAAGTTATGAAGCTAACCTTACAGCTCTTAATTCTTCAAAACAGATGGCAAAAGATTCCCTGGAGATATAATTAATGAAAATTTCTACAAATAATATTGGTAATTATTCAATCAATCATATGCAGAAGGCTGTTATGCAAAAAACAGCCAGGCAGAAAGACATTAATCAGACTAAAACAGATTTATCTGCAGATGAAAAAAGTTTTTTTATTGACCGGTATCCGCAGAAAAAAGATGAAATTATCGATTATCATTTCTATCAAAAAGGCGGAGCAATGTCCGGTGTAAAAGTCGGCCATTTATTCGATAAAAAAGGATAAGACATGAAAATAGGTGAAATAAACAGCATTTTACCGAGTGCTACTCTTCTTGACAAAACCGAAAAACCGGCTAATACCGATTTTAAAAATGTATTGACTGATTTTATCGGCGATGTAAATAAAAGCCAGATCGATTCTGATAATATCACAAATGATTTTGTTGTTGGTAAAAATGTCGAACTTCAGGATGTTATGATCTCGGCAGAAAAAGCTAAAACAAGTCTCGAACTATTAATGGAAATAAGAAATAAAACTATTGATATGTATAAAGAATTAACCAATATGCCAATTTAGAAAACATGAATAAAAATCCTCTAGAAGCAATCCTAAATCTATTCAACAGGTTTTCATTACAGCAGAAAATTCTGATTGTTGGAAGTGTGGCCGCAACTGTAGTATTAATAGGTATACTGCTGTTCTTTTTAAATGAACCGAATTTTTCCCCACTCTATTCAAATTTGGCAGAAGAAGATGCATCCAAAGTTATTGAATATCTGAATACTGAAAAAATTCCTTACCAGATTGATAATAATGGAAAAACCATTGAAGTTCCTAAAGATAAAGTATATGAAGCAAGAATGGCGCTTGCCGGAAAGGGAATACCGACATCCGGCATAGTAGGTTATGAGATATTTGATAAGAATACAATGGGTATGTCGGAATTTATGCAGAAGCTTAATTACAAACGTGCACTGGAAGGAGAATTGGCAAGAACAATTATGGAGGAAGAGGGGGTTATGGGTGCAAGAGTACAGATTGTAATTCCCCAAAGGTCAATCTTTAAAGATGATGAAAAATCTCCGACTGCATCAGTTGTTCTTAAATTAAAGAACAATTATATGATGACAAAAGGTAATGTTGCCGCAATTGTTAATCTTGTTTCCAGCAGTGTGGAAGGATTAAAACCGAATAATGTTACTTTAATTGATACGAGGGGAAGAATACTTTCTAAAGAATTTGAAGAAAGTCCTGTAGCTTACTCCAGCTCAAAACAATATGAGATTAAACAGAATGTAGAAAATTATCTTGCCCAGAAAGCCCAGTCAATTCTGGATAATATTTTAGGTTCCGGCAATGCTGTAATTCAGGTTAATGCCGATATAGATTTTGACCAGATTGAAAAGACAATGGAAATGTATGATCCTGACAGCCAGGTAGCGATCAGTGAGCAGGTAACTAAAACCGAAAACCTGGGCAAAAATTCGGGAGATTCCTCATCACAGGTAAGTCAGAATAATACTACCAATTATGAGATCAGTAAAACAATTCAGAAAGTTGTACAGGGAACCGGTAATATTAAGAGGTTGAGCGTTGCCGCTGTAATAAATGATGTTGCAAAAGATGTTAAAAAGGGAGATAAAACAGAAACCGTTTTCTCACCCCGTCCTCCTGAACAAATGAAAAAACTTGAAGATATTATAAAAAATGCAATTGGTGTCAATCCGGAAAGAAAAGATCAATTTACAATCGAAAATATTTCCTTTGAAACCAAACCGTTTGAAGATCTCCAGGTAGAAAAACCTTCATCAATAATAAACGACTTTGATGGATATTTTAATATTATTTTGATCATTATCAGTATTGGCGGAGCAATGTTTGTTTTGAAGAGCCTTATGTCAAAACTTAAAAATCAAAAATTGAACTTTGGTGATATAGATCAGTATGAAGATAAGAGAATTGAAAGTTACAAAGCTCCGGCTGCGGCTGAAAAAAGTAAATCAAGCAAAAGAATTGCACAAAAAAGCAAACGTGAATTACTGCCGGTGGGTGATATTGAAGATGATATATCCGATGAAGCCGCAAAAAGACAACGTCAGCAGGAAAAAATTTCAAACTATGTTGTCAAAAATCCCAGCGATACAGCAAAGCTAATCCATTCCTGGATTCATGAAGACGAGTTATAGGAATTAGAAATGGTAGAAAAAGGTTTTAAAACAACAGATATAGCAGGAATTCAGAAAGCAGCGCTTTTGTTAATAGCTCTGGATGTTGAAACTGCATCAGAAGTATTTAAGTTTTTGGATGCAGCAATTGTAGAACAGATTTCAACGGAAATTTCAAAAGTGAAAAATATCCCTTCCCAGGTTGTCAATCTTGTAATGGATGAATTTTATACAATGGCAACAGCGCGGCAATATGTACTTGAGGGAGGTATTGAATATGCGCAGGCCTTACTTGAAAAATCGTTTGGAGCCGGTAAAGCATCTGAAATAATTGAAAAAGTAAGATCTTTAACAACTTTGAAAGGATTTGATGTTCTTAAGAAAGCCGATTCGGCACAGCTGGTAAGTTTTCTAAATAAAGAACATCCCCAGACCATGGCTCTAATTCTATCCCATTTAAATCCCAATCAAACTGCAGAAGCACTTCGGGAGCTCCCTGAAAATGTGCGGGATGATGTAGTATACAGGATTGCTACTTTAGGGAAAATATCGCCTCAAACTTTAAAGCAGATAGAGAAAGTTGTAGATGATATGGCAGGCTTCAGCATGTCTCAATCTTTAAGTAAGATTGGAGGTACTAAAAGTTTAGCCAATATTTTAAACAAGACTAGCGCTTCCATGAGTAAAGAAATTCTGGAGAGACTGGAACAGCAGGACGGTGATGTAGCCCAGGAAGTTAAGCGTTTAATGTTCTTATTTGAAGATATTCTTCATATCCAGGATAAAGATATACAAAGAGTTTTAAGAGAAGTTGATAGAAAAGATCTCGCTCTGGCACTGAAAGTTGCAGACGATAAACTGAAAGAAAAAATATTCGCCAACATGTCGGAAAGAGGATCAGATTTACTTAAAGAAGAGCTTCAATATATGGGTATGGTAAAACTCAAAGAAGTTGAAACAGCTCAGGCTAAAATTATTGACCTGATAAAAATGCTTGAAGAAGCTGGCGAAATTACCTTGAACTTAAGAGGCAGTAAAGAAGAAGTCTATGTCTAATGTAATTAAAATGAATCCGGTTTCATCAAAAAAACTTTCTGTCAGGTTTAAAAGCGAACTTGATGAAATTGCGGAACGTAAAAAGCCGGTTGAAAATCAATTGCAGGTTCAGCTAAAAGAGAGGTATGAAGAAGGATTTAAGGATGGCTACGAAAATGCAAGTATTGAGATCGAAAAGATTTATAATGAGAAATTCATAAAAAAAGTAGATGAATTTAATAAAATTTTAAAAACTATAGATGAAAAAATAGCCGGGTACGACGGTGAATTTGAAAACCTTGTTCTCAAACTTTCGTTTGAAATTGCACAAAAAGTTACAAGAAGGGAAATTCAGAAGGATTCAATAATTGAAGAAGTATTAAAAGATTCTTTAAGAAAAATCCTCGGGGCAAATTCAGTTATTATAAAAATTCACCCGGAAGATTACAAAATTCTTAATGAAGGTATTAACAAGAAAATATTTTTTGATGAATCATTTTCTAAAATAAAATTTGAGCAGGATGATAGGATTGAACAGGGCGGTTGTGTTGTTGAAACAGAGGTTGGAAATGTTGACGGCAGGATATCTTCCCAGTTCAATGAATTAAAAAAATATTTTGATTTAAATTAATTCTACAGCCAAGCTGATGGAAATGAACTTAACACAAAATTATATAAATAAATACAGCGGGATCTTAAATCGTGTTGAACTGATTAAAGTGAACGGGAAAGTATCGGATGTAGTCGGACTTATTATTATTTCAATAGGTCCGAATGTTTCATTGGGTGAAGTATGTTCAATTATAGACAGAAACGGAAAAGAGGTCTGCCAGTCCGAAGTTGTTGGATTTAAAGAAGGAAAAGTGCTCTCCATAGCTTTGGGAGAAGTTCATAATATTTCACCGGCATGTGAAATTGTTGCAACGGGAAAAAGTTTCTCAATCCCGGTGGGAAAAGAACTGTTAGGAAGAGTTATTGATGGATTGGGAAATCCAATTGACGATAAAGGTGATCTAAATTGTTCATTCATAGCTAATATTCATCGCGAACCTCCAAGTCCTTTAAGAAGAAGAAGAATAGATACTCCGCTTCAAACGGGAGTGAGATCTATCGATGGATTATTAACAGTAGGTAAAGGGCAAAGGTTGGGAATATTTGCCGGAAGCGGTGTTGGTAAAAGTGTAACCCTGGGTATGATTGCAAGGAATACCAATGCAGATGTTAATGTAATTACTTTAATCGGTGAAAGAGGAAGAGAAGTAAGGGAATTTATTGAAAAAGATCTTGGTGAAGAAGGTTTAAAAAGATCCGTTGTTGTAGTTGCTACAAGCGATAAATCCGCACTAGTCAGATTAAAAGGAGCTTATATAGGTACAACTATAGCCGAATATTTCAGGGACCAGGGGATGGATGTTGTTCTGATGATGGATTCGGTAACAAGATTTGCAATGGCACAACGCGAAATAGGACTTACAGTTGGAGAACCTCCCACGTCAAAAGGATATACACCTTCTGTATTTGCTATTCTTCCAAAACTACTGGAAAGAGCGGGAACAACAGAGAATGGCTCAATAACTGGTTTTTATACCGTATTAGTCGATGGCGATGATATGAACGAGCCTATTGCCGATGCAGTCAGATCGATCCTTGACGGACATGTAGTCTTATCCCGAAAACTGGCAAACAAAGGGCAGTACCCCGCAGTTGATCCGCTGCAAAGCGTAAGCAGGGTTATGCCCGATATTGTCACTTCCGATCACTACCAGCGGTCTATGATTTTTAATGAAATTTTAGCAACATATAAAGAAGCTGAAGATTTGATAAACATTGGTGCGTATGTAAAAGGAAGTAATCCCCAGATTGATCATTCGCTTCAAAAAATTAATCTGCTCAGATCATTTTTAAAGCAGGATATGAATGAAAAAACACTTTATGATTTTACGGTTTCCCGTTTAAATGAAATTATTGAAAAACCATTAGCCTGATTAATTACTTATGCAGAAATTTAAATTCAAGTATGATTCAATAAAAAAAGTTAAAGAATTATTGGAAAAAAAAGTTCAAAAGGAAATTGCTTTTATAGACATGGAAATTGAAAGTAATATTGCCGAAAAGGAAAAACTGATTATAGAAATAAATAATAATTTTAAAAACCGGAAAAGCAATAAGGTTTCCGAACTAAAAGCAGTTGAAAATTATAAAACAGCACTTGAAAAAAAAGTTGAAATGATTCAAAAACAAATAGTTTTATTAAATAAACGTAAAGCAGAAAAATTGATTGAACTTGTAGAAAAAAGTAAAGAGAATAAAATCTTTCAAACATTGGAAGAAAACCATTTTGAGAATTTCAAGTATGAAGAAAATCTTAAAGATGAAAGCAAAATAAATGAAATTGCTACCCAAAAATATATTAGAGATAAAAGCTGACATGAAAATATCAAATATACTGGTTTTTGTTGCAGCATTTATCTCTGTTACGGTCGGATTGATTTTTCTTAATTCAATCTATGCCAACATTTTTAAATTTAATTTTTCTCCCGTTGCAATGAGTGATTCACTTTCGGCTGCGAGTACAATTTCGAAAAATGATCCCGGAATTGAAATGAATAAACAATTAAGCAAAAAAGCCGAATCAATTCAGGAGAAAGATTCAATTAAAGCTAAGGATGATGTCGTGAATTTAGCAAAAGATAGCGCAGTTACTCCTCCGCCCAAGGCCAAGCTTATTCCCCAGGTTATTCCTGTGAGCAATAAACCAGCTGATAAAGAAGATGAGACGAAAACAGAGGCGGAACAAAAGAATTCCCGGCAGTCTGTGCTCAACCAATCAGTACCTGTCAACGAAAATGAAATGGTTATTAATAACTCCGGTACAGCTTCCATTGTAGATACAATTTACCAAAAATGGATAAAACAAACTGCAAAATTGTATGAATCCATGGATCCGAAAAAGGCAGCTTTAATAATTAAAAAGTACTCCGAATCGACTGCAAGAGATATTATTTATAAAATGAAGAAAAATAAAGCAGCCGATGTTTTGTCCGAACTTGATCCGGCTACGGCAAACAGAATTGCACAATTTCCCGGTGATAATGAAAAGCCGTCAATTTCAAAAAATTAATATGACTATAAAGAAATTTAAATTTGATGCGATAATAAAAAATGAATACAAATATATTTGATTTTCAAAACGGTGAAAGCTCAATGCAGTTTAATCCTCTTTTTTTACCAGCAAATACTTTTGTCGATAACCCGGGAACTATAAAATCATTTAAGATTAGCAATAGTTCATATCTATTTTCAGACATAATAAAAGTATTCACGGGAACAGACCTGGTAAAAGATCTGGATCTAAAATTAAATTTGCCTTCTGAAAACTCTTCCAAACAAGTACCTTCAGAGAATATCTTCTCATTTAATATAAGTGATATAAATAATTTAGCGGGTTTGCAAAAAGCTTTAAATAACGGTAAAATTTCATCACCCGGTTTAAAAGAAATAATTGCATTAATTAGCCAATTGCTTCAGGCTGGGCAAAACAATTCACTTCAGGGAGGAATTTCTTTAGTTTCAAATAATGCAGCAAATGATAATAATTTAACCGGAGATGGACTTAAATCATTTTTAAATGAACTGAATAGTCTGTTTCAAAATGCCGATATAAGCGGCAATTCTTCTAAAGGAAAAAATAAAACCGATAAGGATACTAAAGAAATAATTTCTAAAATTCTTGATTCATTATATAATGGCACCCCGGTATTGATCAATATTGTCGGTAAAAATGAAACACTAAAAATAGAGTTAAATAAAACAGGGATTGAAGCTGGTGCAAATAGTCCTGGTACAAATGATTATAAAAGTAATGTAAATCCTAATGAATTAATAAATAATCAGGAAATTCAAACCAATGAGTTAACTATTTCTGCGGAACAAGCTGTTCAAAATTCAAATACTATTTCTGAAGAACAAACAGAACAAAATTTAAATACAATTTCCCCGGAAAAATCTGATAAAAACTTAAATACCATTTCAACAGAAGAATCTGGTAAAAACTTAAATAAAATTTCTACGGATAAGGTTGAACAGAATTCCAAAGCAAATGTTCAGACAGCTGGTTCAGATAAAATCGAGGAATTACTTTCCGAAATAAGTAAAAAGGAAAACGAAGTATTAAAAAACAATAAAATTATATTAGAAGGAGCTAAAATAAAAACCGGAGAAACCGGCACAAAATCAATTTCCGGTAAACCAGCCGATTCATTAAAATCTTTCAATGCTGATGAAAATTCCGGCAAGAATAATTTATATAAATTAAAGTTTGAAATTGTTGATAATGAAAAAAACATTAGCAGGATTAAAAATAATCATAATTTGAGTAATGCTGAAGATTTAGTTAACCATTCTTCTGCTGCAGCTAAAAGCCAATCCGATTCATTAACAATAGAAAACCTGGTTGCATCAAAAAGCAGTTTGAAAAATATAAATAAATTATCAAATCAGGCGGGCAATACTGCTGTTAAAACATATATTAAAAACATTCCGAACGGCAAAATTGAGTTTGATAATACTCCGGGTAAAACGAAGATTAGTTCAAAAAGTTCGGATTCCGCTTCTTTAAGTCCGGCAAATGATTTAAAGACTGTTGAAGGTAATAATAAAAACACGGAGTCTTCAGGTGAATTAAAACTGATTGATGAGAAACCAGAACAGGGAACTGACAATGTTAAATTAGTAAAAAATGAAAATCAGAAACTAACCAGTGCAGAACAAAATAGCATGATTAAAGTCAATACGGGTAATCCCGGAAATATGGAAGAAATAGTAAATAGTTCAAATTTAACTACAGAAGCAAGTAAAGAAATAAAAGTACCTGGAAGTGAAAGCCAATCGGCAAATCATAAAGAAATAGATTCTAAATCAGAATCAACCGTTAACCTTAAAGTTGATAATGCCGGGAAAATAAATCCGAATAACTTTTCGGAAGATAATCTTGGTGGTAGTTTATCTAATAATAAGCAAGATTTATTAAATAATTCAAAAGGACAGGACCAAATTCCTAATGATAAAGGGGAGGGCGCGTTTTCTTCTTATTTAAGTAAAATTGATGCTAATAATATTCAGAATGTTAAGAGCCCTGCTTACTTAAACAATATGGCTGATCAGATGAAGACAATAGATTCGGCTGAGATTGTTAAAGAAATATCGAAATTGGCTTCGGATAAGGATCAGAAAAATATTGTATTAAAATTAGTCCCTGAAACATTGGGAAAAGTAAAAATATCATTAGATATATCGAACAATGTAATTCATGCTCATGCAGAAGTTGAAAATGAAACAGCTAAATCATTAATGCAAAATAACTTAGAGAATTTAAAGCAATCGTTAGCTCAGCAGGGAATACAGTTAAATTCTTTAAACATTTCTCTTTCAAATCATCAGGAACAGAAACCGAATAGGTCCTATTTGTCGAAGAAAAAGTTTACCTATGCAGAGCCTCAAATAGGGGAAATTGATGAAAAAGAACATACTACTGTATCAAAACATTATGGCTATAATACATATGAATTTTTAGCCTAGGAGTAAAAAATGGATTTAAATAGCATTGCAAACAGCGGGGTAGTAAACACGGCTGCTTCAAGTACACAATCAAGCTCTAACGGCGTTCTGGGGAAGGATGATTTTTTAAAATTGCTGATTACACAATTAAAAAACCAGGATCCTTTGAATCCGACTGATGGAACTGCATTTGCATCCCAGCTTGCTCAATTTAGCTCATTAGAGCAATTATCCAATCTGAATGATGCAATTCAGCAAAGTATGAATAATAGTTTATACTTAACCCAATCGATAAATAATTCATTAGCTTCCAATTTAGTTGGAAAAAATGTAACAGTTTTATCAGATTCTGTATCTAATACAGGACAGGGGGAAACAGAGTTAGGTTATACTTTATCTCAAAATGCCAAGACAGCATCAATTGAAATACAGGATGAATACGGTGCAACCGTAAAAACTATTCAGGGAGTTCCGTTGTTGGCAGGCGACAATAAAGTTTCATGGGATTTTTCCGATAATGACGGAAATGAATTACCGGAAGGTAAGTATACCTTTAAAGTTAATGCATATGACGATAGCGGAAACAGTATAACTACTCAAACATTCAGTTCAGGAACAATAGAAGGAATCAAATATTCAAGTTCCGGCGCTGTGGTTTTGATAAATGGTGTACAATATAATCTTTCCGATATAATGGAAATTTTAGGTAATCAATAAGGAGTAAATCAATGATTGAAATGAATGGTATACATGTACCATTTGTACCGATTGAGCCGGGAAAGGAAATCAGCAAAGCTAATGTGCAGGATTCTTCCACTCCTTTTAAGGCGATTTTCCAGGAAGAGCTTGAAAAGCTTAAGTTTTCCAATCATGCTTTGAAAAGACTGGAAAACCGGAATATAAGTCTTTCAGAATCCGATCTGGGAAAAATCCGGAATGCGGTTGAAAAGGCGCAGCTAAAAGGAGCAAAAGACTCGTTAGTGATGATGAAAGATACGGCTTTCATCGTAAATATTCCGAATAAAACTGTGGTTACAGCAATGCCGTTGAATAATTCGGAAGAAAATATTTTTACAAATATTGACAGTGTGGTTTTCGCATAAGAAAATAAATAAATAACAATAGAGCGGGACCTTTTGAGGACGCTCTGGCTTGCCTACCGGCAGGCAGGATTCAACTGACTGACTGATGTTGAATCTAAATTTCAAAATAAATATAATCCTTAGGAGGTTATTATGGCACTTCTTAATTCACTCTTTTCTGGTGTTTCCGGTTTAAAAAATCACCAATCTATGATGGATGTTATTGGTAATAATATTGCCAATGTTAATACTATCGGCTTTAAAGGATCGAGAGTAACATTCAGTGATACATTTAACCAGTTTGTTAAAGCCGGTACTAATCCGACTGAAACGACCGGTGGTACAAATACTTTCCAGATCGGTCTGGGAGCTAAAGTTAATTCAATTGACAGAAACTGGAATCAGGGAACTTTTCAGACAACAGGTATTACTACAGATCTTGCTTTACAGGGAAGCGGGTTGTTTTTGTTAAAAAGTAACGGTCAAAATTTTTATTCCAGAGCCGGCGCATTTATTTTTGATGCCGACGGTAAGTTAGTCAGCCCGCAAAACGGTGCAATAGTTCAGGGGAAAATAGCTAATAGTGACGGTATTTTGCCTCCCGGCAATAATCTTGAAGATATAGTAATTGATAAAAACTTAAAGCTGCCTGCAGTTGCAACTAACCAGATTAATTGGGGAGGAAATCTAAAAAGCAGTTCTGAATTAACCAGGACAGAAAATGTCGTTATGAGAGGAAATATTCAGAACGATGGTGATTTTACTGACGGAACTACTTCTACTGTAACAACAACTATTTATGATACATACGGCGATCCATACACACTCAATGTCAATTACCAGGAAACCGGTACGGCCAATCAATATAATATGACCTGGGATGTTCAAGATTCCGATGGTAACTCTGTAGGCGCTTCAGCGGCACCGGTTAGTCTTCAATTTGCCGATGACGGCTCCGGAAATATGGTTTTAGATGCGGCTTCTCAGGCTAAATTTGATCCGGCTGCAGCCGGATATGATGGTAATACAGCTGTTGCATTAAATTCGGTAGGTCCGGATTTAGGCGATATACAATTTCAGCTTGACGGTACAAGCACAACAAATCAGACCAGCACCAAAACTATTAGTATATCGGCTGACGGCAACAGACAACCTAATATAGTAAGCGGATCAGTAACAATTTTCGATTCTTTGGGAAATTCACATCAGGTTACATTGAAATATACCAAGATTTCGGATAACCAATGGACATGGACGTCATCAGTTCCGGGCACCAGCACCGATAATGGTCAATCTGCTTCATCCTCAGGTACAATAGCTTTTAACGCAGACGGTACTTTGGATCCTGCTAATATTTCACCGAATAATCCGCAATTAACATTTACACCTACCGGCGGTGCGAATCCATTAGTTATCGATCTGAATTTTGGAAGCGGCTTTGAAGGTATTACTCAAACATCAGCAAGCTCAGTTGTATCTGCTTTAAGCCAGGATGGTTCGGCTTCAGCAACTTTATCAAACCTGAATATTGATCAATATGGAAATATCGAAGGAATTTTCTCAAACGGTAATTCCAAAACGCTTGCACAGATAATGGTAAGTACATTTCCAAACCTGAATGGACTTATCAGTGTTGGTGATAATCTCTTTTCGGCATCGGCTAACTCCGGCGAACCAAGAATAGGCAGCTTAGGTGAAGAAACCGGTACTACAGTCCAATCCGGTGCTCTTGAGCAGTCAAATGTTGATCTTTCCGAAGAATTCACAAAAATGATAGTATCACAAAGAGGTTTCCAGGCAAATGCAAGGGTAATAACCACTGCTGATACATTGCTGCAGGAAATAACAAATCTAATAAGATAAATCTAATGTATAGCCGTCTGCCCGGCCGCTTTACAACTAAAAATCTGCTGAAAACCTTGAGGATTTCAATAAAAAATCCTCAAGGTTGCCGGGTGTTTATATTATTGCTACAGGTAATCGTTGAGGTATTTATAGATACTACCACAGGTTTACTGAACATGAAATCTGTTGATTTCAACCATCTGTATAATAATGGCCAAAATATAACAGCACTGGCAATTTCTTATTTCAACTGTTTTTTTCATAAAAACGATGAAAAAATTAAAAAATGATATGATTTAACCTTCAAAAAATCCCACCATTCAAGGCATATTCTTAAAAAACAACCATTTAAGTGATCTTAAATTCTGATGGCATATCTATTGAGTTAATTAAAACACTATGGCAGAAGAAGAAAAAAAACAAGAACAGCCGGAAGAAAATCCTGAACCGGCGGAAATAAAGAAAAGTTCATTTTTTAGTCAAAAAGTGATCTTAATAGGATTACCTCTTTTTATCATTCAATTAGTAGCAGTTTATTTTATAACTGCTAATTTTCTCTTAAACAGAGTTGAAGGTTCAACGCCTAACGGCAGCCGGCCTAATACAGAAAATAAGAGTGAAAATGAAAGTTCAAAAAAAGTTGAACTGGGAAAATACGTCTTCTTAATTGAAGATGTAATTGTAAATCCGGCAGGAACCGAAGGAAAAAAATTGCTGCTTGCTTCAATCGGGTTCGACCTTTCAAATGAAAATGAACAGAAAGAGCTGAAAAGCAAAGAAGTACTTGTAAAAGATGTAATAGTATCTACACTGTCAAGCAAAAATCTTGAGCAGCTTTCTGACAGCTCTTACAGGGATAAGTTAAAGAATGAAATCGGGCAGAAAGTTACAACTTTAATCCCCGATCTTAAATTAAACGCAGTTTATTTTAGTAAATATATCATTCAATAAAAATGGCTGAAGTACTTTCACAACAAGAGATAGATCAACTTCTTAATAAAGTAAAGAGCGGAAAAGAAAAAGATGATGATGTAATTGTAAAATCATCTGAGAATGAAGTTATACCATTTGATTTTCGTCTCCCAAACAGAATTTCCAAAAACCAGCTTAGAACCATCAGAAACATAAATGAAAATTTTGCTGAAAGTTTCAGTTCTTTTTTAGTTTCAAAGCTTCAATCGATGGTTGTAGTAAAAGTAACAACTGTAGACCAGATTTATTATTCCGAGTATATCTTATCCGTCCCTAATCCTGCATGCCTTTTTACATTTGAAATTAAAAACTCAGACATAAAAGGGATACTGGAAATCAATACAGATTTGGCTTTAACAATTGTCGACAGGCTTTTAGGAGGAAACGGCAGCAGCACTAAACAATCAAAATTGATTACACCTATTGAACAGAAAGTTTTAAGTGCTGTTGTAGAAAAAATAATGCAGGATTTGAAAAAGGCCTGGCAGGTAGTCGGCAGCTTTGAATTTGGTATTGAAAGATTTGAACCGGATATTGATTTTGCCCAGATTACTACTCAAAGCGAATCTGTTCTCCTGATTTCTTTTGAAGTAATGATAGGAGACCAGCCTTTTATGATGAATATCTGCTTTGCTACCTATGCTTTCGATTTAATTCTGAATAAACTTTCTTCTCAAAAGCTTTCATCTGTAAGACCGATGAAATATGAAGGTACTACATCGGAAGAAATATTAACCAGTCACCTTTACCATACTTTTATACCGGTTACCGTAGAGTTCGGCAAAGGGAAGATTACAGTTCAGGAATTAATGGAACTTCAAAAAGGTGATATAATTGAATTGGAAACCAATATTAATGATGAGCATATAATTAAAATAGGTAATAAAATACTTTTTTATGGACGGGCCGGAAATCTCAACAGGCATAAGGCTATTAAAGTGACAAAAAAAATAATATCAGAAAATCTAAACAGGTAAACATTCATGGCTGACAATATCGAAAAAGATCAAAACAACGATATAAATAACGAAGAACAACAGCATGCACCTGATTCCGAAAAGGATGCAAATGAAAAAGTACAGGTTGCTGCCAATATTGCCGATTTCGAAGAACTGGAAGAATCAAATATTCGTGATAAAAATTCTTCCGATAAGCTGGACTTCTTAAAAGATCTGCAGCTTAGCGTTTATATTGAATTAGGCAGAACCCAGATGCAGATAAAAGATATTCTTGAGCTGGAAAGAGGATATGTAATCGAGCTTGATAAACTAGCCAGTGAACCGGTAGATATTTTTGTTAACAATAAAAAAATAGCCGAAGGTGAAGTTGTTGTTATCGATAAGCATTTTGGAATTCGTATAACAAACCTGAATGAAGTAACAAACAGGTTAAAAGGATTGTATTAATGGGCTTTTATGATATTGTTAAAGTTTTCTTCCCTCTTATTTTAATTGTTGGTTTACTTTATACCATTCTACATTTTGTAAAAAAATCAGGATTTTCTATCCGCAGCACTAACTCGAAATTATATAAAAACCTGAGCGTGAAGGTCATCAGCAGCCAGATGATTATGCCGAAGAAATTTATTTCAATAGTGAAGATAAAAGATAAATTTCTTGTGCTCGGTGTAAGTGAAAATTCAATAAACATGCTTAAAGAATTTGATGATGAAAATGAATATGAAGAGCAGGTAATTAATGAAAAAAATAGCGAGAATAATTTTCTTTCTATTTTAAAAAAGAATCTAGGATTTAAATGAAAAAGTATGTTTTTATTTTCTTAATGTTATTGACTGTTTTTGCCGTTGCACCTGTTTTTGCGCAGCAGGCATCTACAACCATTCCAATCCCTAAGATTGGAATAAATATCGGGACTTCTGAAAATCCAAAAGATGTTTCAGTAACCCTGCAGATTCTTCTCCTGATGACGGTGCTTTCACTTGCACCTTCACTTTTAATCATGACTACATCTTATTTAAGAATAATTATTGTTTTTCATTTTCTTAAAAGCGCTTTAGGTACTCAGACAATGCCGCCAAGCCAGCTATTAGCAGGAATAGCTCTTTTTATCACTTTTTTTGTTATGGCCCCCACATGGAGTAAAGTAAATGATGTAGCTTTAAAACCGCTAATGGACGGAAAAATAAAGCTTGAAGAAGCTTATGATAAAGGAGTAGAACCTATCCGTGATTTTATGTTTAGAAATGTAAGAGACGAAGATCTTGCATTATTTATTAACCTGGCAAATTTAAAAAGACCTGAAAACAGAAATGATTTACCAACTTATATTATTATCCCCGCATTCGCATTAAGCGAGCTAAGGGCCGGGTTTATAATCGGATTTTTCCTTTTTATCCCGTTTCTGATGATCGATATGATCGTATCAAGTATACTCATGTCAATGGGTATGATGATGATCCCGCCTATGTTGATATCGTTGCCATTTAAAATTTTGCTGTTTGTTTTAGTGGACGGCTGGAATTTAATTGTCGGTTCGGTAGTAAGGAGTTTTACATAGATGACTGAAGAAATTGTTATAGAAATAATTAAAGAAGCATTCTTTACAACATTTATTATAATATTGCCTGTACTGGGAGTATCATTAGTGGTTGGTATAATTATATCAATTTTTCAGGCCGCAACTTCAATTCAGGAAATGACTTTGACTTTTGTGCCGAAAATACTTGTTACTGCTATTGCAATCATTTTTCTTCTTCCATGGATGATGGATAAAATTATTTCTTTCACATTAAAAATATTTTCCATGTTTCCCAGTATAATCAGATGAACCATATCCTGATTTTCGATTTTATAATTGTATTATTGATCTTTCTAAGGATACTTGCGGCATTCCTGGCAGCTCCTATTTTTAATAATGCCGCAATCCCGGTCCTAGCAAAAATATTTTTAGCATTTGTAATCGCATATATCATTTTTTTAGTAAGAGATAATTCTTCAGTTAAAGTTGAAACAGGACTTTTCTGGCTCTTTATAAATGCATGCAAGGAAATCATTACAGGATTATTAATAGGATACTCATTAAATCTGGCTTTTTATGGTTTTTCATATGCCGGGAGCCTTATCGGATTTGATATGGAATTATCAATGGCTCAGGCATTGAATCCGCTGGATAATACCGATACCAATATATTAGGTGAAGCAATTTACATGGGTGCAATTTTAATTTTTTTCCTTATTAATGGGCATCATTATTTAATAAGAGCTCTTGCATATTCTTTTACTGTAATACCTCTTGGGAAATTCTCATTTTCAAAGCCTGTTTATGATATAATAATAAAATATTCGGGAGCAGTTTTTATAATTGCCGTAAAAATTTCTGCACCTTTCTTAATATCGTTCTTCCTTATAAATGTTGCTGAAGGAATTATAGCCAGAGTTATACCACAAATGCAGGTATTTTTTGTGGTACAGCCTTTAAAAATCGCTATCGGATTTATTCTATTAATTATGACTACTCCGTTAATGATGTTTGCAATAAAAAATCTTCTTAAGTCTTTTGAAGATAATCTTTTCATCTTAGTAAAAGCAATGGGAAGTTGAAATGGCTGAGACTGACGGACAAGAAAAAACCGAACAACCAACGTCGAAAAAGCTGACTGAAGGGAGGGAAAAAGGACAGGTTGCAAAAAGTATGGAGATCAATTCCTTGGTCATCTTCACTTCCGGCCTTATGTTCCTTTATTTTACTAATTCGATGATCGGTGAGAATATTTCAAAGCTTACAATAAAGATATTTAATTCTTTGGATGTTCTGAGCTTAGATTTCAATTCGTTCCAATTGTATGTAAAAGACGGGCTCTGGTTCATGGCATTTACAATTGTGCCTATATTTTTAGGTTTGTTTATTACAGCTTTTACTGCTGCAGTTTCACAGGTCGGCTTTAAGATGAGCCTTAAGGCAATGACTCCGAAGGCTGAAAAATTTAATATTTTAAAAGGAATTAAACGAGTATTCTTTTCTCCGACATCTTTTGTTGAAGTATTAAAATCGTTATTAAAACTTGCCCTAATTTCTGCTGTAGTATATTATGTAATGAGTGATCTTTTACTTCAGTCTACTAATTTAATTGAGATTTCAGTCAGCGAAATAACGGCCTTTATGATTAAGGCGGTTTTCCAATTAACATGGAAAATAGCAATTATTTATGCATTATTTGCGGCTGTAGATTTTATATACCAGAAATACAGCTTCAAGAAACAAATGATGATGACAAAACAGGAAATTAAGGAAGAAGTCAGGCAGACCGAGGGTGATCCGTTTATAAAATCCCGTATAAGAAAGATTCAGCATTCAATTTCAAGAAGCAGAATGATGCAGGAAGTTGCAAAAGCAGATGTTGTGATAACAAACCCGACTCACTATGCAATCGCGCTAAAATATGATCTGCAGAAGGATGCGGCTCCAAGGGTTCTTGCAAAAGGTGCTGATGAGCTGGCTAGAAAAATAAAAAAAATTGCAGCTGAACATAATATTCCGATGCATGAGGACAGGGAGCTTGCAAGAGCATTATATAAATTTTGTGATGTAGGCGATGTAATCCCCGAGAAATTATTCAAAGCGGTTGCACAAATTCTCGCTTATGTCTATCAGCTTAGAAAAAGCAAAAAAAGAAGAATGATAGTATGATGAAAGGCGTGGGTAAAAATACAGATATTCTTTTAGCATTTGGGCTTATATTTATTTTAGGCCTTATGCTGATCCCGCTTCCTCCCACAATGCTGGATTTCTTCCTTGCAATAAATATCAGTTTTGCTGTTTTAATTCTTATTGTTTCTTTATACATACAATCACCGCTAGATATTTCTATCTTCCCTGGATTATTATTAGTATTAACTCTTTTCAGATTATCTTTGAATATAAGTTCAACAAGATTAATTTTGATACAGGGAAATGCAGGAAAGATAATTAACAGTTTCGGTAATTTTGTTGTTGGCGGAAATTTTGTCGTCGGCTTTATCATCTTTATCATCCTGGTTGTTATACAGTTTATTGTAATTATTAAAGGTTCGGGAAGAATATCCGAAGTGGCTGCACGTTTTACATTGGATGCAATGCCCGGTAAGCAGATGGCTATAGATGCTGATTTAAATACAGGTTTAATCACTGAAAGTGAAGCAAAGGGAAGAAGAGAGTCCATTTCAAGGGAAGCTGAATTTTACGGAGCTATGGATGGTGCCAGTAAATTTGTAAAAGGTGATGCTATTGCCGGCCTTATCATTAATGCTATCAATATTATCGGCGGTTTTATAATTGGTGTCGCTCAGAGAGGGTTGTCTTTTCAGGATGCATTGAAAACTTACACTATCCTTACAATCGGTGACGGCCTGGTTTCGCAAATTCCCGCACTTTTAATTGCAACTGCTGCTGGTCTAGTTGTAACCAGAAGTGCTGCCGGAACTGCATTGGATTTACAAATGAAGAAACAGCTCCTTTCAAATCCAAGAGTGCTCGGTACCGTTTCCGGTGCTATCTTCTTGTTTGCATTGGTTCCGGGTATGCCGACAATTCCTTTTATTCTGCTTAGTATTTTTCTCGGTACCGGTTCATATCTGAGTAATAAGAAGATGAAAAAAGCTGAAAGTGCTGAAACTGTTGAAGAAGAAAGTGCCGAATCCGGCGAAGAAAAAGTAGAACAATATTTACAGGTTGATCCGATTGAGATAGAAATTGGCTACGGATTAATTAGTCTTGTTGACGAAAAGCAAGGCGGGAACCTGTTCCAGAAGATTTCATCCACAAGAAAATATATTGCCCTGGAATATGGAATTTTAATACCGCCGGTAAGGGTAAGAGATAATCTTCAGCTTGATCCGAACCAGTACTTAATTAAAATAAAAGGGAATATAGTTGCTGCATTTGAAATTTATACCGACCGGTTTTTAGCAATGAACCCGGGACATATACAGGAAAAATTAAGCGGTATCCAGACTGAAGATCCTGCATTCAATTTACCGGCCTGCTGGATTTCACCGGAAGAAAAAGAAAAGGCAGAGCTGCTTGAGTATACAGTTGTAGATAGTACATCAGTTTTATCAACTCATTTGCAGGAAACACTGAAGAAGAACTTCGATAAAATACTTTCGCGCCAGGCAGTTAAACAATTGCTGGAAAATCTTAAAAAAGATTATCCCGCAGTAATTGAAGATATTAACGCTGAAGTGCTGCCTTTAGGTTCAATACAAAAAGTATTACAGAATTTATTAAGAGAATTTATTCCTATTAAGGATTTGGTGCAGATTTTAGAAGCATTAATTGATTATTCAAAAGCAACAAAAAATATTGATGTATTAACAGAGTATGTAAGGCATTCGATTGGTGATACAATAGCTAATATATATAAAGATAATAATGATATAATCAGGACAGCTGCTTTAGGAAATAACCTGGAGACTTTAATAACCAGGTCCTTACAAAACCAGAAGGAAGCTACTGCAACATTAGGTTTAAATCCTATGCTGTTAAAAGATCTGAATATGAAAATTGATAATTTAGTAAAGAAATTCAAATCCCTTGGATATCATCCTGTAATTATTACTTCTGCAACAATCAGGATGTATTTTTACAGGTTAATTAATTCGAGCTTTCCGGAAGCTGCCGTACTTTCTTATTCGGAGCTTCCTTCACATATTGAAATTGAATTCATAGATAAAGTGGAAATAGAAAATGCAAATTAAAAAATTCTTTGGCCCAACATTAAAAGATGCAACAGTTCAAATGAAAGAAGAACTGGGAAGTGAAGCAATTATACTTGGCTCACGCTTAATCGAAGATGTATCTGAATTCGGTAAAAGAAAAATGTTTGAAATAACTGTGGGATATGATGAAAAAGCAGGTCATGAAGCTGAAGAAACCGAAGAAGAATTAGAAGCCGATCCAAGTTTCGTTGATGAAATTGCTTTACTTACAAAAAAAGTATATCCCTCCGGAAAGGAAACAAATAACCGGTCGAAAGTTTCGAAAGCACCTGTACCTGATAACCGGGTTGAAAATGATAAAAAACCCCAATTGTTTGAAGGAGTCTTTCCCGGCATAAATAAGAAACCGGAATTTAATTTAAATCAAAAAAATATTGAGCAGGAAATAAAAGAAATTTCCGATTTGCTTGTCCATCGTGAAATATCGAAACCATTGACTTCGGTGATCTTAAACCAGCTTGACCAGTATAAAAAGATTTTGCATGAATCGAACATAGACAGTTATGTACTCTCAAGTATTGCATCAATGATCCCGACAAAGAATTTTGAATTATATAAAGACAGCAAACCTAAGGTTGTTTCTGTTGTAGGACCTACCGGTGTGGGAAAAACTACATGCATCGCAAAACTTGCCGTAATAGCAAAAATACTACATAACCTCGATGTTGGTTTAATATCTGTTGATACTTACAGGCTGGGAGCAATTGATCAATTAAGGATTTTTTCCGAGATAAGCAATATAGATATGCTTGTTGCTTATGAACCTGAGGAAATGCCTGAACTCTTAAAAAGCTTTAAGGATAAAGACCTGGTCTTTATTGATACTGCAGGCAGAAGTCAAAAGAATTCCGAACATCTTGCCAGAACAAAAATGTACCTGGATAAAATTAAGATTGATGAAACTTTCCTTGTCTTAAGTGCAACAAATTCAACTAAAAACCTTTTTGATACTGCAGAAAAATTTAAATCATTTAATTATAATTCATTTATTTTTACTAAAATAGATGAAGGAGTAGCATTCGGTAATCTTTTGAACACTATTACAAATTTTAATCTGCCGGTTACTTTTCTTTCAAACGGGCAGGTAATTCCTGATGATATAATTTCTGCGGATTCTGAATTTATTGCAAACCTGATATTTACCGGGAAGATCGGAAAATGATTGGTCAGGCTGAAAGACTTATCAAGCTTAGAAACCTTGAAAAGAATAAATCCCAATCAGATGATCTGAAAGTTATTAGTTTCACCTCTGGAAAAGGAGGTACTGGGAAAACCTTTATTTCACTCAGCATTGCCTATATCCTTTCAACATTAAACAAGAAAGTTTTATTTATCGATGCTGATTTAAACTTTGCCAACTCAAACATTTTGCTGAATATTATTCCCAGGGCAACAATAGATAATTTCTTTAAAGGGAATAATTTATTAAAAGATGTAATTACAGAATACAATTCAAATTTTCATCTAATATTCGGAGAATCAGGAGAAAGTGAACCCCTGGAACTTAAAGATGAATTAGTAGACAGGTTATTTAACAACCTGAATAAACTAAAAGAAAGTTATGACTTTATCATTTTTGATACTGCTTCGGGAGGACATAAAGGGTTAGTAAATCTTTTATCATTATCGGATATTAACATTATTGTAACTTCACCTGAACCAACCGCTGTGATGGATGCTTATGTAATGGTTAAGCTTTTAAATAATGAAAAATACAAAGGAAAAAAACTTATTTTAGTTAATAAATGCAGCGACGAAGAGGAAGGGGAGACGGCCTTTAATAATATTAAAACCGCATCAGGATATTTTCTTAAAGATAATGTAGAATTTTTAGGATATCTTAATTATGATGAGAAAGTTTTCCGCTCAATTATAAAGCAAGAATTTTTAATAAAAAATAATCCATCTGCACAAACCTGTTTACGGTTAACTCAATTATCAAGGTCGTTAACCGATATCATTCAATTGGCTAATATTCCGCACTCAATTCCCGGTCCTATAGCAAATCAATCAAATTTCTGATTAAATCGGCCTGTTTTAACCACTTTGTAATTTTTCCTTATTGGTATGTTATTTGAATTTTTGAGGTAAAATTATGCAAAAGATAATTATACAAATCGGACTTTTATTTTTTTTTCTTGCAGTAATCTTCTTTGCAAAGATGGGTTTACCGATTCAGGATGTTTTACTCAGGTCAATAATCTTATTCCTTGCATTAACCATACTGATAAGTGCTGTTACTTTAATTTTTGTCAGACTTTTGCACAAAACATCTTACAATGATGATAATTAGTCAAAATAATTTTAATGGGAATAAAGTTTATGGATAATTCACAACTATGGAATGAATATAAAGTTTCTCCTACCACCGAGTTAAAGAAAAAAATAATGATGAATTATACTAGACTTGTTCACTATGTAATACACAATTCCAGGTTTATTAACCTGGATATTCTTGATGACAGGGATTATTTCCAGTTTGGCATTGAGGGTTTAAGTGAAGCAATAGACAGATTCGATCCTGATTACGGCACCAAATTCGAAACCTACGCGATCCAAAGAATAAGAGGAAAAATAATTGATGAATTGAGAAAGCTGCAGAAAAAAAGGACCTCTCCTGATGGAGTAAATTATAACAATGTTTCGCTAAACAGTACAATTGATGAAGATGAAAATTATACTCTTTCCGATATTATTCCAAGCAGCTACGATAGTCCCAACGAAGAAGTTGAAAAAAATGAAGCAATTGAATTTTTAACCGAGGCAATAAAAAATCTACCCGAAAGGGACAGAATGATAATAAGCTTATACTATTATGAACATTTAAACTACCAGGAAATCTCTAAGATCCTTAGTATTACCGTTTCCCGTGTATCACAAGTTCATTCGAAAATAATCAAAACTCTCAAAACCAGGCTGGCTTATTTGAATGTTTGAAAAAGAAAAAAATATTGTGGTTGACGCAAATAATATGGAAATGATGAGAACAGAACCAAATGGTAATTCTTACCTGGAAAAACTTCAGAGTATAAGAAATCTTCCTTCAATCCCCTTAATAATATTTGAAGTATCCAGGCTCCTTGAGGATCCTATGACTAATGCGTCGGATCTTGCTGAATTAATTAGTAAAGACCAGGGGATGGTTACAAAAATTCTAACAATTGCAAATTCACCGTTTTATGGCTTATCAAAAAAAATTTCTACAATTGAATTTGCTATAGTTATTCTCGGGTTCGAAAATATAAAGAATATAATAATAGCACTTTCAATGATTGGAGCTTTTAAGGGAAAAGGTAAAAACTGGAACCGGAAAAAATACTGGCATCATTGCCTTGCAACAGCAAGCATAGCAAAAAAACTGGCTGAAGATCTCGGTTATCCAAAATCGGGAGAAGCATTTACCGCAGGTTTGCTTCATGATCTCGGAATCGCAATTTTACAATTATATTTTAATAACGAATACAATAAAATCTACAAACTTGTTAATTCTAAAGAAGTAAGTTTTCTTGATGCTGAAGCTGAAGTTTTAAATATAACCCACCAGGAAATTGGAAATTTTCTGGTTGAAAAATGGAATTTACCCAAAGCTTTATGCGATTCAATTCTTCATCATCATAATCCGGGACAGGCAAGCGAAAATAATTCGCTTGTTTCGATTATTCATCTTGCTGATTATTTAAGCCGGGAGCTCGATTTCGGACGGTTTGAATTTGATAAAGATCTGACGCTTGATACTTCAATTTTCGAAGTATTTGGCTGGGCAGACGAATATCTTGATGAATTTGTTGAAGGCTACAGAGAAATTTTTAATGATAATTTAGAACCAATAATAGAGTAAAACTATGATATCAACAATACCTGAACAGCAGAAAAAAGACAAGACCTTGTTAGTCTTAAAAAACATTTATAATCTTCCGCCGCTCCCGAAAGTTTTGAGTGAGGCTTTAAGACTTTTAGATAATAAAAAAACGAGTAACGCTGAACTAAGCACTTTGATTTCAAAAGATCAGGGTGTGGTTTCGAAGATACTTGCCATTGCAAATTCACCAATGTATGGTTTGCAGAGAAGAGTTACTTCAATCGATTTTGCACTTTTAATTCTTGGTTTCAGTGAGCTGAAAAGTATTATTTCTGTACTTTCATTAACCGAAGCATTTAAGAATAAAACCGATAAATACCTTAATCAAAAAGCTTTCTGGCATCATTCATTTCTGGTAGGAAGTGCTTCAAAAAGACTTGCCGAAGATATCGGATTTTATAACAGCGGTGAAGCATTTATCGGCGGATTTTTACACGATATGGGTATTTCGATTATTCACAGGTATCTGCACAGCAGCTTTATTCAGATTCATGATCTTATAACCGCTGAAAATGTACCTTTAAGAGAAGCCGAAATGGAAGTGCTTGGCATGGATCACCAGGAAATTGGGAATTACCTGCTCGAAAGATGGAATTTCCCTATAGAATTATGTAATGCAATTTTAACACATCATTCTCCTTCCAAAGCAAAGCAGGAAGATAAGCTGATGTCTACTTTAATTCATTTTGCCGATTTCATGACTCAAAAGCTGCAGCTTGGTGATTTCTACTGGGATGTCAATCTTGAGCTGGATAAAGAAGCATTAACTGTTATGCAGTTCAAAAATGAAGAGGAAATGATCAAGTTTATTGAAGGTTACCAGGAACTATTTACAAGTCAAATAGAATCAGTAAGGAATTTTAGTTGAGAGTTATAAAACAAAATACTCTTAGGTATGAGGCTTTTTACAAGTCATTACCTTATTTAACCGGAACAGGAAATGCCGATAAAGGTTATGGTTTTAGTAATGGAAACCATCTGCCGGCTGATCATACTCCCATAACTGCGCAACTTAATAAATATAAAACCCTGTTTGAAAATTTAGTTTCTTTTCAGGGAAGAATTAATGAATTTGAAGATTCCGATACTAAGGGAATGACAATAGAATTGGAAGATGCGGTTAAAAGAATAATTCCCTGCAGAGATGTAAATATTTTTCTTTTTGAAGATTCAAAACTTATTCCATTAAACAGCTCAGTACCCGAATATTTTGCTAACTTTATAAAAAATGCTTACAAAGATGGTATCCTGGATTGGGTATTTGAAGATCCGAATCCAAAAGTTATACCGGATTTAAAATTATACAATATTAAAGGATCTAAATTAAACTATATAGTATTTCCTTTGAAATCTGAAGGGAAGAATAAGGGGATATTATCAATTCTGTCTTCTGTTAGTGCACTTCCGGCAGAATCAATAGAATGCAAAGTTATTCAATTAATCGGTACAATTGTTTTTTCTAAGATTGAATCGATTAAAAAAACGGATGAACTGAAATCTGCATACCAGGATCAGCAAATATATCAATCGAAATTATTAAACGATTATAAATTATCTGCTATAGGCGAACTGACTAATGGTGTAGTTGAAGAGATACTATCTCCATTGCAGGTGATAATGAGCCAGGTTGATTTCTTAAGAAAAGAAAATTCCGAAGTAACAGAAACAGAAGCCGACACAATAAAAACTCAGGTTAAAAAAGTTGAGAAAATTATTACCAGGCTTGTAAAATTTGCAAGTGTAAATAACGATAACATAAAAATATATCCATGCAATATAAACAGGCTGATTACTGATTATCTTAACTTACTTTCTTCAACTTTAAAAAATATAAATTATGAATCTTACCTTGATCTGGCTGATAACCTGCCGCCCGTGTTAAGCAACCCGGATTATATCTATCAGATATTATCAAATGTTTTCAGCTTAATTAATGCTTCTGCTGTAAATGAAAACTCAAAGGAAGTTTCCTCCGGTTACTTCCCCAATCAAAACGGCGGCGGCATCTTAATTCAAACCAGGTACAAAGACAAAAAAATAGATGTAAGAATTGTGTTTACCAACCAATTTAAAACATTAAATAAAGAAAGCGATGCAGGTTTTTACAACTTAAGAATAGTTGATAATATAATGAAAAAGCATGAAGGTGAATTACAGATTTTAGGAAACGAAATTAATGGTTCTGTAATAATATTAACTTTCCCCCTCCAAAGGAAAATTAAATTATGAAATTACCGGACATTTTATTAATAACGCTTTTCATTTTCAGCATAGGTATATGCAAGGCACATCCAGGTGCCGATAAAAAAGAAAACGAGAATATAGCTTCTCAATATAAGATTATGAGCGGTGCGGATATCAAAGCGATGGTGCAGATTCAAATTGATTCGGCCAGAGCCAGAGATTTTAGAGGAGAAATAAAAAGCTGCTTGTATTATGCTGATAATTCACAGGAACAAATCTATTCGAATGAAAATGCTGTTACTGAAACTAAACCTAAACCTGTTATCGAAATTAAACCTGAAGTTTTTCTCCTTGTGGTATTTTCAATTTCGGTACTCATTTTTGTATTTGCCAGAAGGTTCATTAATAATAGGAAATTGTCAATTACCTTACCTGAACAGGAAGTTATCAACATAAGCAGGAAGGAAGAGACAAGTAATAATGAAACTGATGATCTTGAGCAGCTCAGAATTAAACTGAATCCTTCTATTCCTGGTATAAAGGAAAGTTCTCTTCCCAGCAATACAAAAGGGATGAAAATAGCAAAGGGAGAAGTGATTCTTGCTGCAAAAATAAGATCGTATCAACTAGCACATTTTGGTAATAAATAAAAGGCAGAAAAATGATTAAAGGAATTTTCTTAGCCGGCAGAAGTATGGATTCAAAATTTAAGAGTATTGAAGTCATTGGTAATAACCTGGCAAATGTTAACACGAACGGTTATAAAAAAGCAATGCCGTTTAATGAAGTTATAAATCAATATAACAAAGTTGAAATTAACCAGCTTACAAATTACAAGCAGGGAAGTTTTGCAGCAACAGGCAACCCGCTCGATTTAAGTGTCGATGGAGATGCGTTTTTTACTGTCCAGGGCCCGGATGGAATGGATTTTACACGGGGGGGTAAATTTTCAATTTCAGATAACGGATTCCTGGTGAATGATCATGGCGATAAGGTACTTGGAAGCAACGGTCCGATAAATTTAAATGGATATTTGCTTGATAAAAACCAGGATATTAAAATTTCAAAAAACGGGGAAATAAGCGTGGGCGGTAATTATGTTGATAAACTGCTTCTGGTGAAACCCGATCCTTCCGATAAATTTATGCGGAAAGACGGAACAAATTTTTCTTCAGAAGACGGGAGATATTTTTTAGCCAATGAAAGTGATTACCAGGTAAATCAGGGCTATCTCGAAGAATCGAATGTAAATCCGATTGAAGAAATGACGAATATGATCAAAGTTCATAATGAATATGATTCAGCATCCAAGATGGTTACTTTTTTAAATCAATCATTATCAGAAGCAAATGAAATCGGGAAAGTATAAAAAGGAGTAGTAATATGCCAACAAGAGCATTAAGCACAGCAGCATCAGGTATGTACGCACAACAGGTAAATATCGAGGTAATTTCAAACAACATTGCAAACGTGAATACCACCGGCTTCAAAAAAAATAAAGCCGAATTTCAGGATTTAATGTACCAGGAAGTTCAGATAAATCCCCAGACAACCGATACACCCGGAATTGATGAAACGACATCAAATACAATTTTAGTGGGTACCGGTGTGCAAAATTCTTCTACTTCAAAAATTTTCAAACAGGGTGATCTTGTAAATACAAGTAATCAGCTTGATCTGGCTATCCAGGGTGATGGTTTTTTCCAGATACAAAAACCCGACGGCTCATACGTTTATACACGTGATGGTTCATTTCAAACAAATGCCGATGGAAATATTACCACTACCGATGGCTTTCTATTAGATCCGGGTCTTACAGTGGATGATAAAGTCACAAGTCTGTCAATAGGTCGTGATGGTACAGTTGAAGCTAACCAGAATGACGGAAGTAAATTTGTCCTGGGAAATATTGAACTGGTAAGATTCATAAACCCGGCCGGTTTAAAACCGCTCGGCGATAATCTTTATGCGGCATCTGATGCGGCAGGTTCTCCGATTCTCGGTACTCCCGGTCAGGATGGTTTCGGTGACATCCGCCAGGGCTACCTTGAGCAGTCAAATGTTGATATTGTTGAAGAGATGATTGCAATGATATCAGCTCAAAGAGCTTATGAATTAAATTCCAAAACTGTTCAGACAGTTGATAATATGATGACGGTAGTAAACAATTTACAAAGATAAAATGATTAGGGATTGCGCGGTACAATCCGCAATCCGAAATCCAAAATCCGAAATATAGATATGGTCTATGCATTTTTAATATTGCTAACTTTTTTTTCTAAACCCAATGAAAGTTTGAAGCAGACAGTTGCTGATTATTTAAAGGATAATCTTAAACATTATGATAAATATGAATATACGATAGTTAAAATTCCGGCATTCGTAGGGAAGTATGAAATAAGAAATGAAACAAAAATTAATCTTAGCAGCAGTTTTGCTTATATACCTGTTAAAATTACAAGGGCCAATTCCAATGTTATCCAGACTTATATCACTGTTCGATTAAAACTCTTTAAGACTATTTGTGCTGCCAAAGATATAATCGAACCGGGACAGTCCTTATCCGGCAAAGATGTAGAACTTAAGCTGGTTAATGTAACTGATTTAAGAGGAACTCCCATTGAATCCCTGGATGGATTAAAAGGCTTTAGAAGTAAAGTAAAAATCAATCCTGGTTCCGTATTAATAAAAGAGTTATTAGATCAAATACCTGTAATTAATAAAGGTGAACACATAACTGCATCTGCCATAGCCGGGAATGTAAAGATTTCAACCGATGCAGAAGCCAGGCAGGATGGTGTAGTAGGTGATGTTATTTACATTGTTACAAAAGACAAAAAACAATTTAAAGCAAAAATAATTGATTCAAACAACGTTATTATAGTTGAATAATATGTTAAAAATAATTTTTATAAACTTGTTCCTGATTTTAGCCGTTAATGTCTTTCCTCAGGACATGCGGCAGAATTCATTTCAGTCACTTTTTGCCGACCAGAAAGCAAACCGAATCGGAGATGCCATTACAATAATTGTATTGGAATCTTCGCAGGCATCAAATAATGCCGAAACTTCTACGGGTAAAAAAAGTGATCTGGGTTTTAATGCAACCGGAAGTGTCGGATCAAGTACGATTCCAAATACAAATATCGGAATTGGTTCAAACAACGATTTTACAGGCTCCGGTTCAACTAAAACAACCGGGATGGTTCAGACAAAAATCAGTGCTACAATAGATTCCGTTCTTGCAAATGGAAATCTTGTAATTAAAGGCAGCAGAAAAATATCAATTAATGGGGAAGAGCAAACTATCTTTATCCGGGGAGTTGTAAGATCATCGGACATTCAGGCAGATAATTCTGTTTATTCTTACAATATTTCCGAAGCCGAAATTGTATTCGAGGGTAGCGGTATGATAGATAATGCCCAGCATCCCGGATGGTTAACAAAATTTTTCCATTGGATCTTTTAATATGAAAAAAATAACAACTTTACTGATAATTATTTTTATCTCTTATAATCTTTTTGCTCAACGGATTAAAGATATTGCTTATATCACCGGTGAAAATTCACAACAGGTTATTGGCTATGGACTTCTTGTCGGACTTGCGGGAACCGGCGATACTCAACGTTCACTTTTTACCGTTCAATCCATTACAAGCATGCTGAAACGTTTCGGCATAACTGTTCCCCAGACTAATTTGCGAACAAAGAATGTTGCAGCAGTAATGGTTACTTCAACTTTAAATCCTTATTTAAAACAGGGAGCAAATTTTGATGTAACGGTTTCTTCTTTGGGCGATGCAACAAGCTTGCTGGGTGGAACCCTGTTGATGACTCCTTTATCGAGCATGGACGGAAAAGTCTTAGGTTTTGCACAGGGTTCAATTTCAACCGGCGGTTATGATATAAGAACTACAATCGGAAGCAGAGTTGCAAGAAATCATTCATTAGCCGGAAGAGTTCCAAGAGGAGGTATACTAAAAGTTCCTGTTGATGCAAGGGATCTGTCAAACAAAGAAATAAGTTTGTACTTAAGAGATCCTGATATGACAACTTCAAGCAACGTTTCTACCGCTATAAATACTAAATTCGGAGAAAATACATCCCAGGCTGTTGATGCAGGTGAAATAAAAGTTACTGTTCCGGCAGATCGTCAGAATGATCTTGTCGGATTTATTTCAGAATTGGAATTGCTTTCAGTCCAGGTTGATTACCCGGCAAAAGTTGTATTAAATGAGCGTACAGGTACTATAGTTGCCGGAAATAATGTCCGGATCCAGCCGGCGACAATTTCACATGGAAATTTGAATATTACCATTGAATCCTACCCGATTATTTCACAGCCGAACCCGTTTTCGAATGGTACAACTACTGTTGTGAATAACCTGGTTCCTTATGTAGTTCAGGATTCAACAAATACTATTGCCATTAAGGGTGCATCAAATGTTCAGGAAGTAGCTGCTGCACTTAATTCATTAAAAGTTTCACCACAAGATATAATATCTATTTTTCAGGCTTTGAAAGAAGCCGGAGCTTTAATTGCAGAAATACTAATTATTTAACTAAACAAATTCTGTAGTACACGTTATGAATCAGTATTACAATAATTAAATATGAATCTGAAAGTAACAAACGAATTAAAACATTTTAAGTCTGCACCTGAAGTTGACGCTAATATTTCATCTAAAGATAAAGCCAGACTTCAAAAAGCTGCTAAAGAATTTGAAAGTCTTTTCACTTCCATGATGCTGAAAAGTATGACCAAAAATACCCAGGGACTTTTCGGTGACGACAATAGTTTCGGCGGCGATTATTACGATATGATTTTCCAAAATGCGATAGCTAATAAAATTTCGGAAGGAAAAGGGATTGGCCTGGCAGATTTTATTTATAACAAACTTGCAAGCCAGGTTATTAATGAAAGCGGGGATAAATTAAAAATTGATTCGGCTCAACCTGCTGAAAAAGCTGCTGCAGCTGAAAAAGAAACCGGAAAAATTGATCTGGAAAATCATGATGATAATCTTTTTTCAATTCCTCCAAGTAAAAGCTCTTTAAAAAGGCTGAATAAATTTGAATCTTATATTGATAAAGCTTCCGAACAATATAATGTTGATAAAAATCTAATTAAATCGGTCATTTTAGCAGAATCGGCAGCAAATGAAAAAGCTGTTTCCGGCGCTAAAGCAAAGGGATTAATGCAATTAATGGATAAAACGGCCCAGGATTTAGGTGTGAATAATGTTTTTGATCCCAAACAAAATATTCTCGGCGGAACTAAATATTTGGCTCAAATGCTTCGATTATATAATGGAGATGTCAACCTGGCTTTAGCTTCCTATAATGCAGGTCCTCAAAATGTTGAAAAATATAATGGTGTTCCTCCATTTGAGGAAACTAAAAATTATATATCAAGAGTTTTAGGATATTTCAATCACTTTAACGGCTAAATATTATGAAAACAAATGAATTAGTTACTGTTTTGAAAGAACAAGAAGAAAGTCTGAAACAGTTTCTCGAATGCAGCTTAAATAAACAAAAGGCGATTGTTCAAAATGATATTGAAAAGCTCCATGATTCATTAAACCACGAAGAAAAAATATTATCTCAAATAGAGAATAACGGGGAAAAAATATCTTCAGTAATAGAAACACTGGCAAGAGATTATGGATTTGAACTGGAATCTGTTTCTTTATCGGAATTCCTGCATTCGGTTACAAATAAATCAGAAATTAATGCAAAAGTAATTAATCTGTTAAGAAATTCAATAAAAGATTTGATAATTAAATCTTCCAAGATAAACGAACAGAATAAGATTTTAATTGATCATTCAAGAAATTTTTTAAGAGAAACAATTGCTGTTTTAATTGGACTTAGCAAACGGCCTTTACTAGATAAGAAGGTATAAAATGAGCTTAAGCAGAATATTTGATATTGCCAGGAGCAGCTTAGCAGCATACCAGGGAGCCCTGGATGTAACATCGCATAATGTAGCTAATGCAGCAAATGAGAATTATTCAAGGCAAAGAGTTGAACTATCCACAAACCTGCCGCAGAATTTAGCCGGTATGGTTTGGGGTACAGGTGTTAAAATTGATCAGATTACACGCGCAAGGAACCAGTTAACCGATACGCAGATAAGGAATAATAACAGCACGTACAACGACAGCAGCCACCGTTCGGAAATTCTCAGCCAGGTTGAATCTCTTTTCCCTGAACCATCCGACCAGGGAATTTCGTCATTAATTACTTCTTTTTTTGATTCGTGGAACGAATTATCTGTAACTCCGAATTCTCCGACTTTACGAACTAATGTAGTCCAGGCTGCTCAAAAATTGTCGAGCCAGGTTCAGACAGTTTATCAGGGACTGGATGAAGTCAGGGGAAGTTTACTCAACGATACAAAATCGAAAGTACAAGAGCTTAATAGTCTTCTTAAACAGGTAACAACCTTAAATAATCAAATAGCTTCAGCATCTGTTTCAGGCAGTAATAATAATGATTTACTTGATCAAAGAGATCATGTAATCGATCAATTAAGTGAAATTGCTAATGTTAGCATCAGCTATGACAATTCTAATGCTGCTATAATTTCTGTCGGCGGAGTATTCGCAGCGGATCAGAATGTTTCAACTGAATTTAAAGTTAATTCGGTAAATAACAGTTTGACACTAACAACCAGCGACGGCAACAGCGTAGCAAATATTAAAGGGGGAACCTTATTTGCTTCGATGGATACTTACTCGAATACAATTCCACAATATCAGGATAATTTAAATAATGTAATGAATACATTAGTTGAATCGGTCAATAATGTTCATTCAAAAGGATACACAAATACGGGTTCACCAGAAACCGGGATAAACTTTTTCAACAGTTATCAGGATGGAGTTCTTAAAATAAATGACAGAATTTTATCAAACAATAATTATATCGCTGTTTCCTCAGACGGAACTTCCGGGAATGGTGATATCGCGGTCTCTATTGCCGGTTTAAGCAGCCAGGCATTGATAAACGGTTCAACTATTTCCGACAGTTATTCAACTTTAGTCAGCAATATTGGAAATGATAAGAATACTGCAGATCAGCAGGCAAATTCAGGCCAGCTTATTTTACAGCAGCTTCAGGATCAAAAGAATTCTTATTCGGGTGTTTCAATTGATGAAGAGATGACAAATGTCATTACTTATCAACGTTCTTATGATGCATCTGCAAAATTAATTACAGTTGCAGATCAAATGCTACAAACAGTATTAAATCTGGTGCAATGATGAAAAGAATATCTGATTTATCGTTTACAAATACCTACCTGAATAACTTAAACGTTATTAAAAATCAGTTAAGCCAGTTGAATATGCAGGTTTCAACCGGTAAGAAGATAAATAAACCATCTGATTCACCTACAGGTACTTCCCAGATATTGAGAATGAATAAGCAGATATCGCAAATAGATACTTTTTCCGGTAATATTCAAAACAGTCTTTCTTTTGCCAATGAAACTTCATTTGCAATGGAATCGATACAATCGGAAGTTGTAGATATATTATCTAATCTTACTTCTGTACAGAATGCAGCAAATACGGATTTAAATTCTTTTGCCGACCAGGTTGATCTTTCTCTTCAATCGATTTTAAATTCTGCTAATTCCGAATATGACGGCAAATATCTATTTTCCGGAACGGACCAATCTGCAAAACCATTCGGCTATACATCCGATGGAAAGTCAATAGAAGTAAAATTAAACGATGTTTCAGGTACGCAGCAGGTTAGAATTTCCTCAAATATCCTGCAAAAAATTAATATGACAGGTCAGGAAGTTTTCGGTACAACCATAACTCAAAGCGGCAGTCTTGATGCAAGCCATAGTGTTGGTGATGTTGTATCTAATCAGCAAACCATTTTTGATGCAGAAGGTAATCAATATACATTGAATTTAGATTATACAAAAACATCTGCCAATACATACTCTGTGAGTTATGATGTACTTGATTCGGGCAATGCATCTATTTTCGGTACGCCTCCGGCATCCAAAACAATTGTTTTCGATTCAACGACAGGTGTAATTCAATCAGTTGATGGGAAAAGCTCCTCCACTTTTAATGTTACTGATTCAACCAATAAAATAAATTTTTCTGTTAACTTAAATGAATTAGCTGAAAAAAATTCATCAGATTCTATCTCTTTATCCGCAAATCAGAAAAATGATATTTTCAATACTTTAATTCAGATTAGAGATAATTTGAAAAAAGGGATAAAACCAACTGATGAGCAGGTACAGATAGTAAAAGATTTTAACAGCAACTTAGTTAATAATATTGCAGCAAACGGAAATGTAGTTAAACAGCTGAATGATACTTCTGATTTAAATACCAACCAGCAAGCTAATATTGAAGCACTTCTGTCGCAAAAACAGGATGTCGATGTTGCCAAAGCGATAACAAATCTTCAAAACATGAACTATGTTCTTGATATGAATTATAAACTGGCATCTATGTTCTTACCTCATTCAATTCTGGATTATCTATGAAATTAAAATACGGTGCATTCATCGGATTTGGTTTCGGAATATTTTCAATATTCGGCGCATTTTTAATCGAAGGCGGATCTTTTCAGGCGCTGTTTTTATTGCCGCCTCTAATTATTGTATTTGGCGGAACTTTTTCCGCAGTTATTATCGGATTCGGGCTTGAAAAATTTATCGATGCTATTGCAGTAATTAAGTTGGCATACTGGCCCCAAAAATATAACCTGGTAAATCTTATAAATAACTTTATAGAGTTTTCAATAATTTCCCGAAGAGAAGGATTATTAACTATAGAAAAATATATTGACAGGCTCGATTATACTTTCCCGAAAAAATTGATAAGATATGCGGTTGACGGAACAGATCCCCAGTCATTGGAAAACCTTGCTTTTTTAGAAATGAAAGCAATGGAGGACAGACATTTTTCGAACATTCAGGTATTTTCTAAAATGGGCGGTTATGCCCCTACAATGGGGATTATAGGAACAGTAATGGGTTTAATTATGACCCTGGCAAGTGCCGGTGAGAATCCTAATGTACTAATACATAATATCGCTTCGGCTTTTATTGCTACATTATGGGGAATTGTCAGTGCAAATATTTTATGGTTTCCAATAGGTGATAAATTAAAAAAATGTCATACGGACGAAAAATATATGATGGAGATTTCGCTGGAAGGGATACTAGCATTGCAGAACGGGGAAGTGCCGTCAATAATAAAAGCAAGATTAATAAGCATGCTTCCCCAAAAAGAACAAAGAAAACTTCTTTTTTCTTAGCAGGCAATGAAAAACCCTTAGAGAATGATCCGGAAAAAGACCGATACTTAATTACTTATGCAGATGTTATAACTTTGCTGCTAGGTCTGTTTATTATACTATATGCTGTTTCAAATATTGATACTCAAAAGTATGAAAAAATTAAATCAGCATTTGAAAATTCTTTTACCGGCGGTAAGATTATAGGAATAAATAAAACATCGGGTGAGCTGATTGTTACCCCGGTAGACAATTTAAGAAATCATTTAAAACAGCTCATCACAGAGAATAATTACAGTAAAGTAATTAAGCTGGAAGAAAATGAACATGGGATTATAATTCATATCCTTGATGAAATTTTATTTCCGTCCGGAAGTGCGGATCTGAATAAAAATTCTCTTGTAATTCTTAATAAAATTGCATCTATACTGAACCAGATCCCTAATGATATCAGGATTGAAGGACATACCGATAACGTGCCGATTCATACGGCTAGTTTTCCTTCAAATTGGCATTTATCGGTAATGAGAGCTTTAAATACGGCTTATTATTTAATTAATAATGAAAATTTAAAAGCAGAAAGGGTCTCCATTGTGGGCAACTCCGAATATAAACCAATAGCTACTAATAATTCAGTTTCGGGTAGAACCCAAAACAGAAGAGTTGATATTGTAATAGTAAGAGAAGAAAAATGAAAATAACAACGCACCAATTCGGTGAAATAGAATTTGAAAAGGGGCATATTGTAACATTTTCCTCCGGTCTGATCGGGTTCGAAAACCTGAAAGAGTATCTATTAATAAAGACCGAAGATGAACTATTTTACTGGTTAAACTCTGTTGAAAAACCTGATATTTGTTTTCCTATGGTTGGGATCAGAGTAATAGATGAAGAGTTCCCGATGGAAAAAGATTTTGAAGCTTTCGGTATAGTTACATTAAATAAAGATCCTTTAAAAGTTACAATTAATCTTAAATCTCCGGTTTATTTAAACCAGGATGAGAAGGCGGGTTACCAGAAGATTTTGGCTGACAGTAAATATCCTGTAAATTACAATCTATTCAAGCAATAGATTGAAAAGGTATTATAAATGTTAATTTTAACAAGAAAAATAAATGAAGAGATAATAATAAATTCTGAAATAAGGATAAAAATTTTATCAATATCCGAAAACCAGATCAAACTCGGAATTTCAGCGCCGGAAAATATGGAAATATTAAGAGGCGAAATCTTTGAAAGAGTTAAACAAATTGCGATCAGCCTGCCTAGTGAAAAAGTAAGCGCAGAAGCAAAGATAGGTGAAGAAATTAAAGATTTCTCAAAGCTTAAAGTAAATAAAATTTCTAAATAACATGATGCATGACAATAAAGTAACAATACTAGTTGTTGATGATTCCGATATAATCAGGCAAACATTAGCAAAATTTTTTGAAGATTATGTTGTTGAAGTAGTTAGCTGTCCAGATGGTCTCGAAGGAATCCAAAAGGCTCTTAAGCATTTACCTGATTTGATATTCCTTGATTTAATGATGCCTAATCTTGATGGTGTCAAAATGCTTAAGGTAATAAAAGTTATCGATGATCTGAAGAATATTCCTGTTATTGTAATAAGCGGTAACACAAGCAAAGCTAATGTCCTTCTGGCGATGGAATCCGGTGCGGATAAAGTTATACCCAAACCGCTTCAGAAGGAAGTGATAATAAATAGTGTTAATGAAATTTTAGGTAATGTTCTCCTTAACAATTCAAAAAGAACAAATTTGACAGAGCAGGAAAATAAAGAACTATTAAAGCACCTTTCCAGAATCTTCCTGGAGTATTATCCGATAAAAAAGCTAAAAATTGAAAAAGCATTGGAAAGTAAAAACAAAGAATTATTATCTGATCTTATTCACGAAATGAAGGGAGCCGGCGGAACCATAGGTTATCCTATAATTAGTGTTATTTGTAAAGAAATTGAAAGAGCCCTTGAAATAACGGCTATTGACTGGAATTATATTAAAACAAAAAGCGAACAGATATTTTCAATTGTCGGGAAAATTGAGTCAACAAAATCGGTTTTAGAAAAATAAAGTTAAAAAGTTATCCCTGTTTAGGGTGAAAAATATTAAAAATAAAATAATAGAATAAAATATGTTTGTTATAATCGGAATTGCAGTAGTAATAATATCAATAATAACAGGTTTTTTAATTGCTGGCGGAAACCTGGTTTTGCTGCTTCAGTGGGCTGAGTTTATTGTAATTGGTGGAGCCGCAATCGGAAGCTTACTGATTTCTGCCCCGCTTTCTCTGTTAAAAAAAATATTTGCAGAAATTCCCAGCGTAATAAAAGGAGAACATTATTCCAAACAGGATTATATGGAATTATTAAAATCATTTAATGATCTGTTTTTAGTTGCCCAGAGAGACGGATTGTTATCAATTGAAAAACATGTTGAAAATCCTGAAGAGAGCGACATACTTTCTCAAAGCAAAAAATTTATAAACAATAAGTTTGTCAGAGATTTCTTCTGTGATACAATGAAGGTTATGCTCACCGGTGGTGTCCCTCCCCACGAACTCGAAGGTTTAATAGATACAGAAATTGAAACCTTCGAAACTGAATCCAAACCCATTGCTGCAACACTTACAAGAGTAGGAGACTCATTACCGGGATTAGGAATTGTAGCTGCAGTGCTCGGCATTATAGTCACAATGGGTTCGATCGATAAGGGAGCAGAAGTAGTGGGTCATCATGTTGCAGCTGCCCTGGTCGGGACATTTTTAGGTGTTTTAATGGCGTATGGATTTGTGAGCCCCTTATCGGCAAGCGTTGAGCATAGCACTGAAAATAAAGTGCAATTCTTATCAACTATTAAAAGCTGTATAGTTGCATATGCAAAGGGTAATCCTCCTATTGTTGCTGTCGAAATAGCAAGAAGAACTATCTTTTCGGAAGAACGTCCTACTTTTTCCGAGCTGGAAAATTTTGTAAGAGGCAAGAGTGCTTAATCCCGAAGGCAACCCGATAATAATAAAAAAGAAAAAGAAACACGGCCATGGCGGCCATGGCGGAGCATGGAAAGTTGCTTATGCCGATTTTGTTACTGCAATGATGGCTCTCTTTATAGTTTTATGGATCCTGGGGCAGGATCAGGCTGTAAAAGAAACAGTTGCTCATTATTTCAGGGATCCAATCGGATTTTCTGATAAAGGGAAAAGTGTTTTACAGGGAAATAGTTCGAAACCATTTGATATTGATCTTCAAAAATCACTGGAGCAGAGGGAAACTGAAAAGCAGGAATTAAAGAAAATGGGGGATAAAATTCTGAATGAACTTTCACAGGATCCTGAGTATATTAATATTGTAAATCAAATTAAAGTAGAAATTGTTGATGAGGGTTTAAGGATCGAGATCCTTGATTCTGCAAATGACGTATTTTTTGAAATTGGAAATGCCAAATTAAAACCGGCCATGGTTAGTCTGCTGCAAAAAATAGGAGATCAGCTTGCGAAGCTGCCTAATAAAATTATTATTGAAGGACATACGGATGCGCGTCCTTACCATGGAAATAATATAGGCTACACAAATTTCGAATTGAGCGCCGACAGGGCTAATGCTGCCAGAAGAGCACTGTCTAATAGTAAATTGAATCCCGATCAAATTGAAGAAATCAGAGGGTATGCCGAAAGAAGATTAAGAGATAAGAAAGATCCCTATAATCTTGTTAACAGACGGATCAGTATTATTGTTAAGTATCTGAATTAAAAAAAGTGAATAACATTATTGTCGTTGAGGACGATCCTTTTTCACAGGAGTTCTATAGATATCTTTTAAAAGAGAGGGATATATACCTTTAATTATTGAAGAAGGTGATCTATTATTTAAACAATTACAGAGAGAATCTATTTCTTTAATAATCATGGACATAAATTTGAAGAATACTTATCTTAATAATGAAAAAGTTGACGGAGTAATTTTGTCGAGAATGATTAAAGAAAATCCCGCTTATTCAAATGTACCTGTTTTGCTTGTTACTGCATATTCTTTAGCTACCGACGGACCAGGGTTCTTTAAAGAGAGTTTGGCCGAAGATTATATTACAAAACCTATTCTGGATTATAATCTTTTTTTGCAAAAAATAAATAATTTAGTCGAAGGTTAAATGTCAAAGGATTTAATATTAGTTGTTGAAGATGAAAAGGATACAAGATATATCCTCGATAAACTATTAACAAAAAACAATTATGAAGTTGTTACTTCAATAAACGGCCGCGAAGCAATTGAATTATTAAAACAGCATAAACCGAAAGTCATTATTGCTGATTGGACCATGCCTGTTATGGATGGAATTGAACTATGCAAAATTTTAAAAGAAGATGAAACTTTTAAGCTTATTTATTTCATTATCTTAACCGCAAGAGCTTCCCTGAAGGACAGGGTAATCGGTCTTGATGTCGGCGCAGATGATTTCCTTGTTAAACCGGTCGATAACCAGGAATTATTAGCCAGGATAAGATCGGGAATCAGGATTCACAATCTTCAAAATGAATTAAGAAATATTGAGCATAATAAAGCGATTATTGAAATGGCCTGTACAATAGGGCACAAAATTAATAATCCTTTAAGCAGTCTTTTAATGTCTTTAAAAAGTATTGAGGATGAATTGAATTCTATTGATAAAGACAAATACAGTGATGATTTTAATATTACCTACCAATCCATTGAAAAAATCAAATCTTTGGTAAATGACTTAACACACCTGAAAAACCCTGATTTAATTGAGTACACAGCCGACCAGAAAATGGTAAAATTAGGAAAGTAATCCTAAAGTAATTCCCCCTTTTTTCGATTATAATAAAGGGAGAATATCATGTTAGATAAAATTAAGGACATACAATTAAATCTGAATGCTTCTAGAAATGATTACTATACTGGACAGTATAAAAAAAATAATGTTGCAAAAAGAGATTTTCAGTATAATGATTCATTAAAATGTTCCGAAGCTATTCAGTATGTTATGCAGAAAAAATGGCAGATAAAAGAGCTGTTTTTTTCTTCCGGCAAGAATTTATCTATTTCATTTATTACCTCGGATCTTGAATTCCATACAACTATCGACACAGGTGAACTCAACTCATTATCAAAAATCAATTATTCTATTAGTTCCGAAAAAGATATTAATGATATTAAGAAAAAATTAACAGCTTTCATTTCAATGGATATAACAGAAGATAATTCAAATAATCAAAATTTTATAAGTGAATTACCGGGAATTAAAATGCTGATCAAAAGATTATTTTCTCTAAATATAGAAAATGAACTTAATTCGGAAGACAGCAGTGTACTTAATAATTTATTTGATGATATAATGGAATTTATAAGTTTCGATATGGCTTATGTAAATTACAGTCTGTTCGAATTTATAATGAAATTGACCGGATCGAAAATTAAATCTTGTTCCGAATAAAGAATACCCTCTGATAACTTTAAATAAAATACAAGTGGTTAAAATTTAGTCTTTCATTCCTTGTCTTATCCATTTACTAACAATTCAATTTTTTATAGCGAAATTTTAATTTTTATTTGTTAAGTTTAAGTATTAATTGTGCTGGTTTATAAGGCCAGGCTCTTTTTTACCTTACTGTCAAAAGCAGTACGATAAGAAAAGACGATATATATATTTTACAAATAATTAGTATAATAGGAGAAAGGAAAGGGGTTCAATGTCAACTGAAATTAAAAATAAACAGGAAGCAGATCAATCAGAGGATGGTATCGATGAATCAAAATATTCTGTTCAAACGCATTTAATATACGGTAAGAATTATTCCAATAAGTGGGATTATTCTCACCATGTTATTTCACCTCTCTCAAGTTCTGTCATTTTCAGACTGGATTCGGTTGAAAGAGGGGCTGAAGGATTTGAAGAATTCGCTCATTCAAATAACTTGACCGGGCAGCCCAATCCAATATATATATATGACAGATTAGGTGAACCGAATAAAGATCTGCTTGAAGAGAATCTTGCTTTTGTGGAAAAAGGTGAGGTTGCTGTAACATTCGCAACAGGTATGGGTGCCATATCAGGGATACTTGGCGTTTTAACAAGTTCAGGTGATGAAATTATTACTCATAAAACTTTGTATGGCTGTACATTTTCTCTGCTTAACAATTGGTATCCAAAGTATAATATTAAAAATATCTCCGTTGATTTAACAACTCCTGGGAACTTGAAAAATACAATTACCGAACGTACAAAAGTTGTTTATTTTGAAACACCCGCAAATCCGAATCTTGATATTATTGATATTGGAGCAGTTAAAAAAATAGTAGAAGAATTTAATAAAGACCGTACGGAAGAAAACAAAATCTATGTCGTAGTTGATAATACTTTTGCAACTCCTTTCTGCCAGAGACCAATTGAACACGGTTCGGATTTTACTGTTCATTCATTAACAAAAGGCATTGGTGGTTTTGGCACCGATATGGGCGGAGTTGTAATCGGACCTAAAAAATTTCACGATATGCTGATGCTGTTTCGAAAAGATTTTGGTGCTGTATTAAATACCAAAGCTGCATGGACTGTTTTGACATACGGTTTGCCTACACTTCATCTCAGAATTTCACAACAGACAAAAAATGCAATAAGGATAGCTGAATACTTAAACGCACATCCTAAAGTTGAAATGGTTAATTATCCGGGACTGGAAAGCTATAAATTTTATTCCTTGGCAAAAAAACAAATGAATGATTTTAATGGTAATTTTGCTCCAGGAAGCTTAATCTACTTTACGCTTAAGGGTGAAACCAATATAGAGTGTAAAGAAAACGGCAGAAGATTTATGAATTATGCGGCAAAGAATGCATATACAATGACGCTGGCTGTCAGCTTGGGACACACAAGAACTTTAATAGAACACCCGGCTTCGATGACACATTCCATGGTTCCGGCAGATAAATTGATTGAATATGGTATTGACCCGGGCGGAATAAGATTAGCAATTGGTTTGGAAAATGTAGATGATATTTTACTTGATCTCGAAAAATGTATGGAAATAGTATGATATCATCGTACTGTTGTGTAAGGCGAATTTCAAGAATTGAATTGTTTGGTTTGCTTTATTATAAAATGCAGAGGTGAATTGTCAATTCACCCCTGTTATAAATTTCTTATTAACCGTTACTTTTTTATGCACAGGTATGAAAAATTTTATCCCTGTTTTTAAGAGAATTTGTTTATTTGTTTTATTGAACATTTTATTAATCAATCCGGATATTTTATCCCAAACAGTTAAACAGGGAAAATTGGAAGGATTTAGAGGATACAGCTGGGGAATCAGTGTTGATTACATTAAATCTACAGAAACCGGGGACTACATGCAGTCATTCCATGGTTTCGGGATAGATGCCTTATCTTATAAAGGTGAAATTGCCGGTTTAGTTGCCAGGATAGATTATTCTTTTAAAGATGGAAAACTGTTTGAAGGAACTTATACAATCAATCCTGAAGATGAAATTAAAAATACTTTTAAGAAATTAGAAAAATATCTAATCGAAGAATTCGGGAAACCAAAATTTAAAGCCGGGAAATCAATTAATTCAGATTCTATCTGGATAAAGATCAGCGACTTGGGTAAATACAAAGGTCCGGAATTATTCTGGAAATTCAGTAACGGATTTATAGGTTTAATTGCAGCAAAATTTGAAGAAGATACTACGATTACTGTTTTATATTCTAATGACAAATCTATTGAAGAATATGGGAGTGATAGACTAATTTCAACGGATGATTATAAGTGAAACAAATGGTGAAATCTCCATATACCATAAACCCGGCTCCTCTCAATGATCAACTTTCAATATTAAATTTTCGTTTCTTTTCCATTTTACACAAAATTTTCTGACTGAGAGACTATACCTATACACCCTGTAATGCTGAATTATTCGGATGAGCCGAGATATTCCATAATGATAATAGTGTTATTAATGCACCAAATATTATAAAATTCCAGCCAACAATCAGAGCAAAAAACAACCCGCTTAAAAACAGCCATAAACCGGATAAAGAATTAACAAAACCCTGCCAGCTTTTTCCTTTCATCATTGCCCAAATTCCGAAAACAAAGACTACTAATCCGGGTATCCATAAATTATCTGCTAATTTCAAATGATTTGAAAAACCGCAGCTTAATACCCATAAGCCCATTATTAAATCAATCCAGACTTGCCACATAATACCTCCCGATATTTAAAATAACTGATTAATAATATAATAGTCCTGGGAATTTTTTTGTGAGGCGTTAAGCTTGTGTTATATAAATCAAAATAGCGAAATTAAAAAACAATCTTTCATGTAAATGAAATATTCTTAAACAGCTGCATTTTCAACTTTATCAGCTGAAAAGGGGAAAGCGAAGAAATAATGATTCTCGTCTTCCTTAATAATTTTATCTTTTGTTAAAGTATATTTGTCTATTTCATTATTATTAAAATAGGGAAGGTATATGCCTTCTTCATAATATACTTTCGGTAATCTTATTTGATTATGAGACACAAGATATGCCATATCAATCATGATTTTTCTTAATGAGTTTCTGCTTTCTGTCCTAAGATATAATTGTCTCACAGTTAAACCTTTTTTATTGATTTGAAAATTTAGCAAAAAATTATTAAAAATTAGCAATCTTTATTAAAATATTGAGACGAAGTTTAGATTTACTCTGAAACCGGATATAGGCATCATAGATTTGGAGATTAATAATTATGCTTTAAAATTCAATTTCATTATTTTAAACACTCTTAAATCAATTAATTGGGAGACTAATTTGGGTTTATTAGTTGTAGGAACATTGGGCCTTGATAATGTTTCAACTCCGTTCGACAAAATCGAAAATGCTTTGGGAGGTTCGGCAACTTACATAGCACTGTCAGCAAGTTATTTCAGCGGTCCGGTTTATCTGGTTGGTGTTGTAGGAAAAGATTTTCCGGAAAAGTATATCCATCTTCTTGAACAGCATGATGTTGATCTTGAAGGACTGCAGGTGCTGGAAAATGAAAAAACATTCCGCTGGGCCGGTAAATATCATTATGATTTAAATGTCAGGGATACGCTTTTAACGGAATTAAATGCATTAGAAAATTTTGATCCGGTATTACCTGAAAAGTACAGGAAATCCAAATTTGTCTGCCTAGGTAATATTGATCCGACTTTGCAGTTAAAAGTGCTTGACCAGATGGAAAGTCCAAGGTTTATCGTTTGCGATACAATGAATTACTGGATTGAAGGTAAAAAAGAGGAACTACTGCAGGTACTTCAAAGGACAAATGTTTTAATTATTAATGATTCTGAAGCACGGTTACTGACTAATGAGCCTAATTTAATTAAATCTGCTAAAGTTATTCGGGAAATGGGGCCTGAAATATTGATAATCAAGAAAGGTGAACATGGTGCTTTGCTCTTTGCAGATGATATTATTTTTTCAGCTCCTGCTTACCCAATGGAAATGATTTATGATCCGACCGGTGCCGGTGATTCATTCGCTGGCGGGTTTACTGGTTATTTGCATAAAACTCAGGATTTAAGTCCCGAAAATATGAAATGTGCTGTTGTTTATGGAAGTGCTATGGCTTCGTTTTGTGTTGAGAAATTCAGTACAAAAGGATTAGAAGATCTGGAATATTTACGTGTTCAGGATAGATACAGGGACTTTCAAAAACTTTCACAATTTGATGAAAAAGAATAATTATTTCTCAATAGATTTTATTGATGATAAATTTATTTTTCTGGATCAGACAAAGCTCCCGCTAACTGAAGAATATATAAAAACTGAAGATTATAACAGGATAGCCGAAGCGATTGAAAGACTGGAAATAAGAGGTGCACCTGCAATTGGTGTAGCAGCCGCATATGGTCTGACACTAGCCTTAAAAGGTATTCCCAAAAATTTTGTAAACGAAAAATTTGAAGCTGCATATCAGCGTTTATCAAAAACCCGTCCTACTGCAGTTAATTTATTCAGATCCCTTGAAGATCTCAAAAAAGTTTATGAAGATAATAAGGATACCGATAATATCTATTTAATTTTAAAATCCGAAGCAGAAAATATTCATAAAGATGATATTGAAAAATGCAGGTTAATAGGTGAGAACGGTTTAGGGATTTTTAAAAAGAACAAATCTAATGTGTTGACTCACTGCAATACCGGCAAGCTTGCTACAAGTGGTGATGGAACCGCTTTTAATGTTATTAAAAGAGCTTTCGAAAAGGATCTGATAAAATTTGTTTATGCAGATGAAACAAGACCTCTGCTGCAGGGATTAAGATTAACTGCATTCGAACTGGAGAAAAATGGAATACCATTTGCCGTATTAACCGATTCAAGCGCTGCATCCCTTATGCAGCAGAATAAAGTAGATCTTGTTGTTGTCGGAGCAGATCGTATTGCAATAAACGGAGATACAGCTAATAAAATAGGAACGTATAGTTTAGCTGTTCTTTGTTATCACCATAATGTACCTTTTTATATTGCCGCACCAACTACCACAATCGATCGAACCATTCCTTCGGGACAGGAAATAGTAATTGAAGAGAGGAAAGGTATTGAATTAACACGGGTTAATGGAAATATAATCGCTCCCGAAAGTTACAATGCTTATACTCCTGCTTTTGATGTAACACCTTCACATTTAATTACCGGTATAATTACGGAAGATCAGGTATATTCATTTCCGTATAATTTTATTCAATGAGTGAAATAGTAAAAACTGAAGCTGTAGTTTTAAGTAAATTAAACTACGGCGATTCAAGCAGTATTGCTGCTCTTTTTACAAAAAATTACGGTAAATTATCTGCAATGATTAAAGGGGGGAGAAGTCCTAAATCTAAATCTGGTTTTATTGTAGATCCGCTGAACCATCTGCAGGTTATTTTATATAAGAAAGATAACCGCGATATTCAAACACTTTCAAACGCAGATATTATTTCTCATTTCTCTAAGATTAAAGAAGATCTCGATAAACTAAAATATGCCTATGCTATACTGGAACTTATCAAAAAACTTATACCTGAGCACGAAGTAAATGAGAGATTATTTAAAGGAATAATCAAAATATTTCATCTGTTTGAAAATTCAGTAGAGCATCCCAAAATATTGTTCGGCCGGTTTTTTATGTTCTTTTTAACAGAACTGGGTTATGAAGTTCAAATTCAAAAGTGTGCATCTTGCGGGAAATCAAATCTTAATAATATGGATTTGTCATATAATTTCGAATTAGGTATTTTATGTAATGATTGTAAAACGGGATATATTGAGTCATATCAGGTAAATTCGGAACTTTTTAACTATTTCCAGTGTCTAAAGCAGAATAAAAAGGTAGCTTATGAAAAAGAAGTGATTTACGATAAAGCAATTTTATTTTTTGAATTGTACCTAAAGTACCATATTCCAGATTTTAACGGGATCAAATCATTTCATTTATTTAAAGAGGTCAAATAAAAATTTTTTACTAATGCAATAACTTGCGGAACAGACAAATTTTAAAATATTACGGAGGAAAAATGAAAACAAAAGGATTAATTGGAGCCCTCGCCTTAATTGTTATAGGAATTATTTTCGGAGCACTTCTTGTTTCAGGTTTTGGACTGGTAAGACCGAGTATGGCAGATATAAACCTTGGTGCTTCACAACCGCCGGTTAATCTGGATGCGGATGCTACTTCATTTAGTAAAGCATTCATCGAAGTTGCCCAGAAAGTTACCCCTGCCATTGTTCAAATCAATGTTATTTCAGAAGCAAAAGATAATCCTCACCAGGATTTTTTCTTCTTCCCATTTAAAGATATGCCCCAGGAAGAAAGAGGATCCGGCAGCGGTATAATAATTTCAAAAGACGGTTATATTGTAACCAATAATCATGTTGTTGAAAATGCAACATCTGTTAAAGTGGGTTTATTTGATAAAAGAGTTTTTGATGCTAAAGTTATCGGTACTGATCCGTTAACAGATCTTGCAGTAATTAAAATTGATGCAGATAATCTACCCACTGCCTATCTTGGAGATTCGGGTAATCTTAAAGTCGGACAATGGGTAATGGCAATTGGCAATCCGCTTTCGCTTGCTTCAACTGTTACTGCAGGTATTGTAAGTGCAATGGGTAGAGGAAAATTAGGGCTAATTAAAAATAGCTATGGTGTTGAAGATTTCATACAAACCGATGCTGCTATAAATCCAGGTAACAGCGGAGGAGCTTTAGTTGATTTGTCCGGCGCAGTTATCGGGGTTAATTCTGCAATTGCTGCCGGAAGAACCGGTACTTATATAGGATATGGATTTGCTATTCCTATTAACCTTGTTAAATCGGTTGCAAAAGATTTAATAGCACATGGAAAAGTAAGCAGAGGCTATATTGGTGTTAACATTGGGGATATTGATTATACTACTGCAAAATCATTAGGACTTGATAAACCTATGGGTGTTCTTGTTCAGGGAGTCCTTCCGGATGGTGCTGCTGCTAAAGCTGACGTTAAACAAGGTGATGTTATTTTAAAAATCGATGGTAAAGAAGTTAACCAGACAAACGAGCTTCAAAGCTATATCGCCAGTAAATCTGCTGGAACAGCTGTTGATTTAACAATCTATAGGGATGGTAAGACCATTGACAGAAAGGTAACATTAAAACCAAGAGAAGAAGAAGCTAAAGCTGAACCTACTTCAAATAAGAGTGAAGAGAATAATGAATCCAAATCAGAAAATTCTTCAGCTACATTTGATAATATCGGAATTACGGTTAAAAACCTTACATCCCAGGAAAAATCCGATTATAAAGTTGATCACGGGGTAATTATTACAGATGTTAAACCTTTCAGCGAAGCTGAAGATCAGCAGTTATTCCAGGGAGCAGTTATTCTTCAGGCGGATAAAAAACCTGTGGAAAATGTGAAAGATTTGAAAGAAATCCTTAAGGATAAAAAAGGTTCTGCTGTTCTGCTTCAAATGCAGGATAAAAAAGGAACCAGCTTCTTTAAGGGAATTCAAATTCCTGAAAAATAGAATTATTTTCATAAAGCTCATCTCGAACAATCATGGTGAGCTTTTTACACATTAAGTGCCAGTCACCTTATAAATATGATAACATAGTTAAAATTCAAAATAGGTGACTGGCACTAATGTAAAATGAATTAGAATAAATAGATTAGATTCCGCTGGATAAATTACCAGTGTAGTTCATTAAAATGACCTTTAAATCCATAATCACCCGCTGCAATTATATTATTTAAATTTGAACCTCTTATGCATTCGACAAAATTATTTGTTACACTAAGTTCTTTCCATATGCCTCTTTTATATCCCTTAATGCCGCCTCCTGCAATATAAACCGGTTAATAATTATCCTTAAACCAAACACTTTTAAGCCAATGAATATTATAAGGCTAATTTAGTGTGTCATATACATAGTTATCCGAAATTGCTGGTAATTATTTATTTAATACTTTTTTATATTTGTAATTTCACTAAAATGGATTAATAATGATAAGATTTCTTACTTCAGGTGAATCTCACGGTAAAGCAGTGCTTTCTGTTTTGGAAGGTTTTCCTTCAAACATTAAAATTGAAAACAGCTACATAAATTTTCATCTTAAAAGAAGACAGGCAGGCTACGGCAGGGGATTAAGAATGAAAATCGAAACTGATACCGCTGAAATATTATCTGGGATCAGGTTTCAAAAAACTCTTGGCTCTCCTATTTCCCTTATAATTAAAAATAAGGATTGGGAAAACTGGATCGCTAAAATGACTCCTGACAAAAGGAAAGAAGCTGTTGAAAAAATTACAATTCCAAGGCCCGGTCATGCAGACCTTGTTGGTGTTTCAAAATATAATTTTAATGATATCCGCAATTCAATTGAAAGATCATCGGCAAGGGAAACTGCAGCAAGAGTTGCTGCCGGCTCAATTGCACGAAGATTCCTTGAAGAATTTGGAATTTGTATCGGCAGCTATGTTGAGAGTATTGGCGGAATCTATCCTAAAAATAATTTTTTAGATAAGCTTTTTATGAATGAATTGCCAAAAAATTTTAACGCATGGAATTTATCAATAGAATCAGATAAAAGTGATGTAAGGGTTCTTGATAAAGATCATGAATTGAGAATAATAAATAAAATTAAAGAGGCAAAAAAGAAAGGGGACACATTAGGAGGAACGTTTGTTACAGTTGCTACAGGAGTTCCGGTCGGGCTAGGCAGCTTTGTTCATTATGATACTAAACTTGATGCTGATATTGCACAATCAATTATGTCGATTAATGCGGTAAAAGCTGTTGCAATCGGTTCAGGCTTTGATTCTGCAGAAAAGTTCGGTTCAGAATCCCATGATGAAATAACAAAAACAAAGAATGGTTTTTCGCGTAAAACGAATCGTGCAGGTGGAATTGAAGGAGGAATCTCTACCGGTCTGCCTATTATTATCCGTGGTGCTATGAAACCAATTGCTACTTTAATGAGTCCCATTGAAAGTGTAGATCTTAAAACAATGAAGATCGTTGATGCCAGAAGGGAACGAAGTGATTTTGTCGCTGTGCCTGCCTGCGCGGTAATTGCAGAATCTATGCTCGCATGGTCAATCGCAAAATATTTCCTGTTGAAATTCGGCGGAGATTCAATTGAAGAAACTAAAGATAACTTTAAAAGTTATATATCAAAGTTAACAAATAGAATTACCAAAAATTTTAAAGTGAAATAAGAATGAATTGTTAAATTGTCAAATTGCTATAATGTTAAATGGTTATTTTAAATCTTTTATTATTTTCCTTAAACAATTTAGCAATTAAGAAATTGAACAATAGAATAATAGGACCATAATGCTTGTTATAAAAAGATTTATATTTAATCCATTCTCCGAGAATACTTATGTTATCTGGGATGAAGAAACAAATGAAGGGATGGTTGTTGATCCCGGATGTTCGGACGACTCTGAAGAAGCTGCACTTGAGGATTTTATTAACAAAAGAAATATCTTAGTTAAATATTTAATTATTACTCACTGCCATGTTGATCATATACTGGGATGCAGATTTGTTAAGGAAAAATATTCTCCTTTTTATTTAATCCCGGAAGATGATCTTCCCCTTTTAAAGGAAGCGAAAACACAGGCTTCTGCTTTTGGCCTGGATATAGAAACACCCCCGTTACCTGATGATTATTTGGATGAAAGTTCTGAAGTCAATATAGGTGATACCAAGGTCAAAATTATTTCTACACCGGGTCATTCTCCCGGTGAACATTGTCTTTATTTTGTAAAGGAAAAGTTTTGTATTACCGGGGATGTATTATTTAAAAACAGCATCGGCAGAACAGATTTGTGGAGAGGTGATTATAAAACTTTGCTGGATTCGATAGAAAATAATTTATTTATCTTGCCGGATGATGTTGTGATTTACCCGGGACATGGTGAAAGCAGTGAAATAGGGATTGAAAAATACGAAAATCCATTTTTGCGTAATTGAAAGCACAATAATTTTATTGTCAAAGTTTTATTGGAATTCTACAATTATTATTTATGATATATTGTTGGGTTATATTAAGCATGCCTTAGGAATGATGGAGTTTTGGAGTAGTGGAGTTGACGAGGTAACTTCAATATCCCCATATTTCAGCCAACATTCTATTTTTCCAAAATCCCATCATGCCAATATTCAAAAGAGAAATTTTATATTTTATACAATGTAACCTGTTCTCGCATTCTTACACTACCTTTTATCAAATATAAATTATATTTTTAGATAAAAGAATAAAATTATTCATGATTTCACAAAAAAATTACGGGAAAAATATTGTCTACATAATAATCAGTTATTTCCTGTTGTGGATAATCTTATTTGAATTTATTCTGCCTTCCAATAATGTTCTGCCCAAACCTTCAATTGTACTCGATTCGTTCGGAGCATTATGGAAAGATTATCACCTGTTAAGAAATTTTATCTCTTCTGCTGCATCTCTTTATATCTCTATAATTGCTGCTTACTTTTTACTTAGAATTCTGAATAAATTTTTATTAAATGAAAAAACAGGAATACGGAATTTTGTTTTTTCTATTGAATGGTTTTCGAAATATTTACCCGGAATTGTTCTTGGTTTTCTTTTAATTTATTGGTTCCCCCAATCGGAGTACATAAAATACTTATTCATCTTTGTTGTCATCTTTAATTCATTATTAGTGCAGCATTCCGGTTTATTCTTAAAGTTAAACAAGGCTTATATAGATTCAGCTGTATCGCTTGGTGCAGAGAGCACAACTATATCAAACAAAGTTGTTTGGAAATCCATTCAACCGGATTTAATGGATCATATATTTAATTCCCATTTATATTTTTGGGCAATACTTGTCTTTTTTGAATTTGCAAATTACGGAAACGGATTCGGTTCAATTTTCAGACGCGCTCTTGAATTCAAAGATCCATCGGCACTTGTAGCTGCTATGATTATTTTAGGCGCAGTAATTTTTATAGGCACAGCAATATTTAAATTATCAAAAAATAAATTCTTTTTCTGGAGCGGAGTTGGAGACTGATAAATATCTACTTCGGGTAAGAAATGTTTCAAAGTATTTTGAAATGCCGGCAGGTGCGAAGAATCATGCACTTGAAGATATTAACATGCTGGTTAAGTATCCAGAGGAAAATGGACAAGTAATTTCGATCCTTGCTCCTTTTGGTTCCGGTAAAACAACTTTGTTAAGAATAATTGCCGGTCTGGAAAAACCATCATCTGGAGAAATTATATTTAAGAATAAGAATTATACTCCATCGTTTCAAAAAATTATTTATATTCCTGAAAAGCCTTCATCTTTTCCATGGTTAAATGTTAAGCAGAATTTAGCTTTTGTTTCTGAAATAAATGAGAAAAACGATGTTGAAAAAAATACCGGTGAGATTATTTCATTAGTTGGATTAAACGGTTATGAAAATCATTTTCCGCATAATGATAGTATCGGTTTCAGGTTCAGGATATCGCTTGCCCGGGCATTGGTAGTTAAACCGGATGTAATATTAATTGATGACTCACTTAAAAAGCTTGACTTTGAAACCAAGGAAGAAATTTATCATATAATTAATAGTGCAGCTGTTAAGCTGAATACTAGCTTTATTTATGCAACTACAAATATATCATCTGCGGTAAAGCTGTCAGATTCGATTTTTATCATGGAAAAAGATCCCGGTTTTATTTTTCATGAATTAAAAATAAAAAAGGATTACGGTAAAAGGCTGGAATTAACAGCAGGCAATTTTTCTGCTGTAAAAAATGAAATCGAAGCTTTGTTTAAGTCAAAAAACCTGGTTGATGAAATAAGCTTTACTATTTAAATTATTAGAAAATCATTGGTATAGAAATTGAGCTTTCTTTCAAATCAATTATCTCCTCTTTTTCCTATTATTTGATTGATTTGTTCATTGATATTTTTGTAGAAAATTCAATAATTAAGAGTATAAAATTTACAGAAATTGATTGATATTGCAAACGAGTGGTAAATTGGTAATTACTTCCGAAAAAACTTCCCAGATTTGAGAATTATTAAGTAATTTGGCATCAACTTAAAAATCTTAAAAGGATTTTATGCAAAATAAAATAGACGAATTACAAGATAAAAAAGCAAAAGCAAAATTAGGCGGCGGAACCGACAAAATTGAAAAGCAGCATGAAAAAGGGAAATTAACAGCTAGAGAAAGAATTGAACTGCTGGTTGATGAAGGAAGTTTTGAAGAACTGGATATCTTTGTTCAGCATAGAGCTGCTGATTTCGGTTTGGATAAATTACATTATCCGGGAGACGGAGTAATAACCGGTTTCGCAAAGATTGACGGTAAACCGGTTGCTTTATACAGCCAGGACTTTACAGTTTTCGGAGGTTCACTTTCGGAAGCTCATGCTGAAAAGATTATGAAGGTTATGAAACTGGCTTTGAAATCCGGCGTTCCGATTATCGGACTAAATGATTCGGGTGGTGCCAGAATCCAGGAAGGTGTGGTTAGTCTTGGCGGTTATGCCGACATCTTTTTGCTTAATACTTTGGCTTCCGGGGTAGTTCCGCAAATTTCAGTCGTATTAGGTCCATGTGCAGGCGGTGCGGTTTATTCTCCTGCAATTACTGATTTTATTTTTATGGTGAAAAATACTAGCTATATGTTTGTTACAGGACCAAATGTGGTAAAAACAGTTACGCATGAAGATGTCAGTTTTGAAGATCTTGGCGGTGCCGAAACACATGCAATAAAAAGCGGTGTTGCTCATTTTATTAACGATAATGAAATCGAGACTTTGTTAGGAGTAAAGAAATTATTAAGCTTTCTTCCACTTAATTACCGGGATTCGCTTGTTGATAAAGAATTTGATTTCGATACTTTATTACCGGATGGAAAACTTAATTCCATCATTCCTGAAAATCCCAATAAACCATACGATATGAAGCATATAATAAATTTGCTTGTCGATGATAATGACTTTTTTGAAGTTCATAAGGATTATGCAGATAATATTATAGTGGGATTTGGTAGAATTGGCGGTATGACCATTGGAATAGTTGCCAACCAGCCGGAGATATTAGCAGGAGTTCTTGATATAAATGCTTCTGTTAAAGGTGCAAGGTTTGTAAGGTTTTGTGATGCTTTTAATATTCCTTTGTTAGTATTAGTTGATGTACCTGGTTTTTTACCAGGTACAGAACAGGAATGGAACGGGATAATAAAACATGGCGCTAAACTACTCTATGCTTTTTGTGAAGCTACTGTACCAAAAGTAACAGTAATTACGAGAAAAGCTTACGGCGGTGCTTATGATGTTATGAATTCGAAACATATTAGAGGAGATTTTAATTTTGCATGGCCTTCTGCAGAAATTGCTGTTATGGGACCAAAAGGTGCAGTAGAAATTATCTTCAAAAAAGAGATATCCAAAGCTGAAAATCCAGAAGCAGAATTGGAGAATAAACTTAAAGAATATATAGAAAAATTTGCAAATCCTTATATTGCAGCTGAAAGAGGTTATTTGGACGATGTTATCAATCCAAAGGATACAAAGATAAAATTAATAAATACATTTAAATTTTTAAAAACAAAAGTGGATAAAAATCCGCCTAAAAAGCATGGAAATATCCCATTGTAAGAAATTATTTAGCTAACTATATATAATAAAAGCAATTAGTATAAACGAGTTAATTTTTTACTTGATAAATCTTAAATCAACCATTATATTGAATTGCAGAAAATCTGAAAATATGGAGACTTAATGAGAAAAAGACATTTACCGATTGTGATAATTTCTTTGTTTTCTTTAATATTTTTCTCCTGTGGAGGAAATAAAGAAATTACCAAAAACAACAGTTCAAGGAAAAGTATTGTAAAGGTACAAAATGGAGGAATTGTATCCGAAATGCTTGAACAGGCAAGGCAATATTATGTTGCTGCACTTTCAGGTCAGGAAAAAAGCCCGACTTCTGAAACTGTTAAAAAATACGAATCTTCTTTACGCATTGTTAATAACCTCAGCTATTATCCCGGTATCGAGGATAATGAAGCCTATGTTGAGCTTGAGAAATCTATTATAGACGATTACAGGAAATTTGTTGACGGATTGCCTGAAGTCCCTGTAGAAGTATCATTTGCAGCCTTGGAAGAATGGATGGGAAAAAATCTTCCTGAAATTCAAATGAACTGGGAAAAGGACAAAAAAACAAAATCGATTATTATTCCGGCCGATATTCCGCTTGAAATGAACCCTATCGTTGAAAGATGGATGGATTATTTTACAACCAAAGGCAGGCCCCATATGCAGGTCTGGCTTGAAAGGTCCGGTAAATACTTTCCAATGATGACCAAAATATTCGCTAATGAAGGTCTTCCAAAACAACTGGTCTATTTAAGCATGGTTGAAAGTGCATTAAATCCTACAGCACGTTCCTGGGCCAGTGCCGTTGGTTTATGGCAATTTGTAAAATCGACCGGGCGGTTATATGGCTTGCAATCCGATTTTTATTATGATGAGAGAAGGAATCCAGAGAAAGCGACTCTTGCTGCTGCAAAACATTTAAGAGATTTATATGCTGATCTTGGTGACTGGTATCTTGCATTAGCTGCATATAATGCTGGTGAAGGAAGAATTACCAGGGCAATGAGAAGAGGCGGATCAAATGACTTCTGGACGATAAGCCGTTATCTTCCCAGGGAAACAAGAAGTTATGTCCCGCAGTTTATTGCTGTATGTGTAATTGGAATGAATCCTGAAAAATATGGATTTACTAATATCAATTATGAAAAACCTTTAAATTATGAAACATATAATGTTAATGAAGCTGTATCATTAAGTTATCTGGCAGGTTCAATTGGAACTGATCTGGAAACTCTGCAGGATATGAATCCTGAGTTAACACAACTAAGTACTCCGCCTTCATTCCAGGGAGGATATCCTTTAAAGATTCCGACCGGAATGTCGCAGCAGATTGCCTCCAGCCTGGTTAATATTCCGGAATCAGCGAAAAGGTATTATCTTGTACATACAGTAAGGCGTGGTGAAACTCTGTCAAGAATTGCCAGCAGATACGGAGTTTCTACTCATGATTTAGCCGATGCAAATAAAATCTCAATCAGAAGTAAAATATACCCCGGTGTTGAACTTAAAATCCCGGTAAATAATTTTTCAGCTAAAGATTTTGCTTATAATACAAATGTAGAATCAGCTGAAGACGATAATTCAACCAGTGAATATGTATCGCCATATCTTGCATTAAATAAAGGTGTGGATACTACCTCGATAACAGATGATAGCAATGATAGTGACAGCATTGGTGATGATGTTGTTGCGTTCAGTGATGATGAAAAGGACAATAACACCAAAAACATTAAAGATATTATTGAAAAAACGGATTTTTCTTCAAATACCGTAGTTGTACCTGAAAACAAAGTTCCTGTAAAATATAGAGTTAAAAGAAAAGATAGTTTATTAGGAATAGCTGATTTATTTAATACTCGAGTAAGCGATATAAGAAACTGGAATAATATTCCTTATACTCAAACTATAAATATTGGGCAAACACTCACAATTTATGTCCCTGAGGATAAAAAAGATTTTTACGCAAGTCTAGATAATCAAACTTCTGTTGAAAAATCTATTACTAAAAATAATTCGCCTGCAGTCGGGAATTACTGGGTATATCACAGAATCAGACGCGGTGAAAACCTTAATTCAATTGCAGCACGATATGGTGTAGATATTAATTCAATAAAAGACTGGAATAACCTTCGCAGCAACCGGATATATGCCGGCAGAAGATTAAAGATATATACAAATAAAGATGCTTCAACATATGCTTCAAATGATCAAAGTTCTGATAAAACTACCAAGTTCAGGTATAGAATAAGAAGAGGTGAAACTTTAAGTGAACTGGCTGAAAGATTTTCTGTTTCCATGGCACAAATCAGAGTCTGGAACCATTTGAGCAGCAACGGAATAATTGCCGGACAAACATTAACAATTTATACAGATGAGCATACATCATCACTTGGTGATAATACCGCAAAAACCTCAGCTAATGTTAATTATTACAGAGTTAAAAAAGGAGATACAATCGGCGAGATTGCTGAATTATATAAAGTTCACACTTATGATATCAGGCGATGGAATAATTTAAGAGGCAATATAATTTTTACCGGTAAAACACTTAAGATATATTCGGATGCAGCAGTTAATGATTTACCTGAAAATGTGAGCAGCAAATCTCCGTTTATTCATACAGTTGAAAGCGGAGAGTCATTGTACAGCATAGCGCAAAAATATGATACTTCCGTGAAAAGGTTGAAGTATATCAATAATATTCTAAGCAATAAAATTGTTGTAGGTCAAAAACTAAAGATTAAGTGAAATAATTCTAAAAAATATTTGTTAAATTAACAGGAGAAATATTTTATTTTTAATTGTTCATAACTAAATTTTGATAGCCGTTAGGGGTGTTATTCCGGTTAACCGGGATAGCTGAGAGTAAACCCTAATACCTGATCTGGGTAATGCCAGCGTAGGGAAACGGGTTAAAAGAATAATTGAGTTTTAGCCGTTTCTCCGAAGAAAATTTTCGGATTTAAAACGGCTATTTTTTTGAAAGGAATCAGAAATGAAATGCTTAATTATTCTTTTTTTGTTTTTAAATTCTTTAATATCAGCCCAAATCCTGGAAATTACCGGAAAAGTAATAGATAGCGATACAGACAACCCTTTGCCTGGAGCGAATATTTATATTGAAGAAAATCCCTTAATTGGAGTTTCAGCAGACAGCCTGGGTAATTTTAAGCTCAGACATGATCTTAATAAAGGTGAACATCTTGTAGTAAGTTTTATAGGTTATTACAAAAAAATTATTGCAATTTCAGACATAAATGTTCCAAGTGAATTGCTGATTAAACTTGAACCGGAAATTATTCCGGCACAGTCTGTGCTAGTTGAAGGGAGTCTTGGCAAAGAGGGAGTTACTCCCTTGGCATTCAGTAAAATAAAAAGAAAAGATATAGAAGATAAATATACTGTCCAGGATGTTCCTGAATTTCTAAGTTCACTTCCTTCCACAACTTTTTATTCTGAAAACGGAAACGGAATAGGATATAATTATTTAAGCATCCGAGGTTTTGATCAAAGACGGATTTCTGTTTCGATCAACGGAATCCCGCAAAATGACCCGGAAGATCATAATGTATATTGGCTGGATTTTCCGGATCTTCTTGCAAGTACGGATTTAATACAGGTACAAAGAGGTGCAGGTTCCGGTGTCTTTGGTTATCCCGCTATAGGCGGTTCCATTAATATAATTACCTCTGCATTTTCAAATGAACCTATGGTGAATCTTTCTGCATCATTGGGGAGTTATAATGTCAGGAAATATAATGCTTCATTTTCAAGCGGTTTAGTAGATGATAAGTATTCCATATATGCAAAATTATCAAGAACATTAAGCAGCGGATATAGAAATCTGTCCTGGGCTAAATTCGATTCATATTATTTATCGGCCGTACGCTATGATAAAAATCTAACAACACAAATAAACTTCTACGGCGGACCAATTGCCGACGGTTTAGCATATACAGGCTTACCGAAATTTGCAGTAAAAGATAAAAATTTAAGAAGGGCAAATTATTCTTACTGGGAAACCGATACAAAGTCAAATATTTATACTTACACCATAAACAGAAGACCGGGTGAAATAGAAAACTTTTCTCAGCCGCATTATGAATTGTTAAACCAGTTAAAATTAAGTGATGATATAACTTTTAATTCAGCTTTGTTTTTAGTAACCGGTAACGGGTTCTTTGATTATGATGGTTCAGGTTTAGATACAACATCCTTACATTTAACTGCACAATATGGTTTTCATCCGGTTCAAAATCCTGCCGATTTATTAATTAAAGCTCAGGTTGAAAATAATCAATACGGCTGGATACCAAAGATAAGTTATAAACACAATAACGGTGAATTAATAATCGGGGGCGAGTTAAGAATACATCGTTCAACTCATTGGGGTGGTATAGCATACGGTGCAAACCTTCCGGAAGGATTATCTCAAAGCTATAGAATATATTACTTTAACGGGGCTAAAAATATATTCAGCGGCTTTATTCATGAGACTTATACTTTGAATTCTCACTGGAATTTCCTGGGCGAAATTCAATTAGCTTATCATAAATACAGATTCTATAATGAACACTTTTATAATAACAATTTTAATGTTGATGGTTTATATCTTAATCCAAGAGTAGGCATCAATTATAAATTTAATCCCGAGCAAAATATTTTCATATCATTTGCCAGAGTTACAAGGGAGCCGAGGTTAGGCACATATTATCCCGGTGAGGAATCTATTTGGGGATCTGTTCCGCAGTTTGTTCAGAATTCAGACGGCTCTTATAATTATAATGAACCTTATGTAAAACCGGAAACAATGAATGACATGGAATTAGGATATTCCATTATAGAAAAGAATTTCAATATCTCACTAAATTTTTATAATATGATTTTTGATAATGAAATTGTCAACAACGGCAAGCTTGATATTTTCGGTCAGCCCATAACAGGCAATATGAATAGTACTATTCACCGAGGTATTGAAATATCTGCTTCTGTAAAGCTTCCTCTTAATTTATCACTATTATCTAATTTTACTTTCAGTAAAAACTATGTAAACAGCGGAACTTACTACATTGATCAGAATAACGTTATTGATTTAAGCGGCAACAGGATTGGAGGTTTTCCCGATATTTTATTTAACTTTGGTTTAAGCTATAATAAAAATCCTTTTTATATACAGCTGAAGGGGAGATATGTCGGCAAGTTTTATTCAGATTATTACGATTCGAAGCTTTCCGAATATTTAATCCGGTACCGGGGATTTCTCAGCTATAACGATAATGTTAATGATCCTTATTTTACAGCAGACTTTTATGCAAGCTATTCACTTAAAGCCTTCAGCTCTTTAAATTCAAGTAAAATATTTTTCCAGATTACAAATATTTTTGATAGATTATACTCTGCATATGCTATTGGTGCCGAGTTTTTCCCGGCAGCTGAAAGAAATTTTTTAACCGGGATACAGGTAGGTTTGTAAAAACATTTTGCACTTGCAGGGTCGTTCTGCAGAACGTCTCTGCACACGGACATTAAAATCGAGTACTGCCAAAAAATAATAAATTATGAAAAAATGCATAATACTCGCAAATGGAAAATCACCTAAGAAATCAGTGATTGAATATTTTAAAAAGAAAAATTATTCAACCTTGATTTGTGCCGATGGCGGCGCAAACAGTGCAAATAAGCTAAATATTATCCCTGACTTTATAATAGGTGATTTTGATTCAATAAATAAAAAGACGTTAAACAAATTTAGATCTTACTCGGAAATTATACAGATAAAAAGACAAAATGATACTGACGTTGAAAAATGTCTGAAATTTGCGATCGGGAAAAAATTTACTGAATCTTTGCTTCTTGGGGTTACAGGAAACCGTCTGGATCATACATTCTGCAACCTTGGTATTGTAATCAAATTCTATAATAAGATTAAGCTTAGAATTATTGCTGAAGATTCCATCTTAACACCATATACAGGAAAGGTAGAATTAAAAACTTATCCCGGTGAAACTATTTCTTTATATGGATTTGATGAAAAAACAAAAATTTATTCCAGGGATCTTAAATACCCTTTAAAAAATATTTCTCTTCCGTTTGGTGAAAAGGAAAGCACAAGTAATATTGCAATAACCGGCTCAACAAAAATTAATATTACCGGCGGGATAATATTTATAATCAGGGATTATTATACTGTAAAGAAATATGATCTCCTTTAGCATATCTGATTATTTAGTTATAGTTATTTTCTTTTTAGCTGTTCTTACAATCGGGTTTATTTCAGGAAGAAAGTCCGGTACCGAAGCAGATGATTATTTGTTATCAGGAAGAAAAGTGGGCTTATTCCTTTTCATTTTAACTAATGTTTCTACCTGGTATGGGGGAATCCTTGGGGTAGGGGAGTTTACATACCGTTATGGACTTGTAAGCTGGTTTACTCAAGGACTGCCATATTATGTATTTGCATTCCTGTTTGCACTCTTTTTAGCAAAGAAGATAAGGCATGCTTCTTTATTTACCATCCCTGATAAACTAACTGAAGTCTATGGTCAAAAAGCAGGATTGATATCAGCGGTGTTTGTATTTGTTTTAGTTTCTCCTGCCCCATATTTATTAATGACTGCCAACTTAATATCTCTTATTTTTGGGACCGGGATTTTAATCAGTCTAATTCTGGGATTGATTCTTTCAATGGCTTATTTACTTCAAGGCGGTTTTAAAGCTAATGTCTTTACTGATTCATTCCAGTTTTTTGTTATGTTCGGCGGGTTTATTCTTATTTTATTCTTTGCTTACTCAGATTATGGAGGAGCAGCTTTTCTTTCATCCAACTTACCTGCAAATCATTTAAAAATTACCGGTGGAGCTTCGCCAACTTTTATTATCGTATGGTTTTTAATCGCATTATGGACTTTCGCCGATCCCGGTTTCCATCAAAGATGTTATGCTGCTAAATCTGGTGATGTGGCTGTAAAAGGAATTCTCATCTCAATTATATTCTGGGCTTTATTTGATTTCTTAACAACAAGTACAGGTTTATATTCAAGGGCTGTTTTGCCCAATATTGAAAAGCCGGTACAGTCATACCCTCTATTAGCTGAAAAAGTTCTGGGACCGGGATTAAAGGGAATATTTTATGCCGCATTATTTGCAACTATAATGTCAACTTTAAACAGCTTTTTATTCTTAAGCGGAACAACAGTAGGAAGGGATTTTATTTTTAAACTAAACTCAAACAAAAATGAAAAAAAATTAAAAACTTTTACTATTTACGGATTAATTATTTCAGGATTTTTATCAGTTATTCTTGCCTATTATATCCCCTCGGTTATTGAGATTTGGTATACAATAGGTTCGTTTTGCATTCCCGGGATAATATTACCGGTTATCAGTTCTTATTATCCTAAGTTCGGAATTCACAAAAAATTTATCATAATAGAAATGCTGCTCGCTTCTGCAGGAAGCATTTTCTGGTTTTTTATCAGGGATAATTTTTCTCTCGGGAAGACTTTAAATGAAATTGAACCAATGCTTGTAGGATTATCGGTTGCAGTTCTTATTCATCTTTACGGGATGTATAAGGTTAGATCAGTATGATTTTTGTCTCAGGAAGAATAAGAACTAATTGGAAAGATCAATAACTGTCTGAACTACTTTTATCTTTTTACATTTATCTTGTTTCTTTATTTCCTGTATGTTTTTTCTTTTTTAGAATTGAAAAGACAATTGAACCAATAAGTAAAGAGCCAATAATTGCAAGTGAAATCCCTGTATGAATGTGAACAATATTAGACAGCATCATCTTAATCCCCACATAAAAAAGAATAAGAGCCACTCCATATTTTAGATAGATAAACAGATCAACTAATCCGGATAATGTAAAATATAAAGCTCTCAATCCGAGGATCGCGAAAATATTTGAAGTGATAATTACAAAAGTATCCCGCGTTATGGCAATTATTGCCGGAATTGAATCGACAGCAAAAATTATATCGGAAGATTCAATCAGCAGAAGAGTAAGGAAGATCGGTGTTGCATAAATAATTCCGTTTTGCTTAATAAAAAATTTTTTCCCCTCATAATTCGGTAAAATGTTAAAATACTTCCTTATAAATCTTATTAATGGGTGTTTTTCCAGATTTATTTCTTCATTTTTACCAAAGGCCATTTTATAAGCACCATACAGCAAAATAAATCCGAAAATATATATTACAAAATGAAAAAGATTAATAAGACCCACACCGATAAGTATGAAAAAAACTCTGAAGACGACAGCACTCAAAATTCCCCATTTTAATATATGCGGCTGATTGGCCGGAGATATTCCCATTACATTAAAGATCATTAAAAATACAAAAAGATTATCAACAGACAGGGAATATTCAATTAAATAACCGGTTAAAAACTCTAATCCTCTTTGATGCCCCTTTTCAAGGAATAAGTATATAGCAGCACAAAAAATAAGAGCGGTGAATATCCATACACCGCTCCACATTATACTGCGTTTTAGTCCTATTTTACCGGTTCTATGTTCTGTTGCATATAAATCAATTATAATAATAATTACGGCAACAATTGAAAATATTATCCAGAACGTGAATTCATTGTACAAATTAAATTCCTTATTTTATTAAGGAAGCAATATTCCGGCGGCGATTACTGTTGTCCATAGTCCGTTTTTATCACCTTCGGCAGATTGAGTAATATTAAAAGAACGGACTATTTTCCCGGACATCTTGTAAATATTTTCCCTTTCGCTCCAATCAGTATCAGGATTAAAATCGACACCGAGTGTAGTTGCCAGCATAGTAGCTGCCAGATCTTCAGCATATTCGCCAGCGACTTTTTCGGTCTGACCGAATGGATGATGTTCGGATAAATAACCGTACTGAGAATTATCTGCCGGAAGGGCGACTCCAATTGAAGACGCTATTAAACGGTTCGGTTCATTTGTTGAATTACGAGCGAGGACAGTAAAAGTAATCTGTCCGGGAAGCAATTCTTTAAGCCCCTCTTCTTTGGTTATACGTTTACAGTTAGCAGGAAAGATGCTGCTGACCGAAACCAGGTTACAAATTTCTATTCCTGCATTTCTTAATGCAAGTTCAAAAGAACTTAAGTATTCTTTGTGTCTGCCTACCCCTTTTGTAAAGAATATTCTTGAAGGGACATACAAATTTTCATCTCCTTTCTGAAGTTATATTTTTAATTTAATAAATTTTCGTTTCCCGACTTTCAAAATTTGCTCGCCGGTTATACTTATACTAGAAGTAATATCAGTTATCTTGTTACCGTCAATCGAAACCCCGCCCTGGGTTACAAGTCTTCTTGCTTCGCCTTTTGAGCCTGCAAGATTAACTGTGGTTATTAAATCCAGAATATTAATTGCATCTGCTGAATTTTCAAACTTATATTCCGGTATATCATCAGGGACTTCCTTTTTTATGAATATTGTATCAAATTCTTTTTCTGCTTCATCTGCGGCATTCTGGCTATGATACATTCTTACTAAAGTCCTGGCTAACTGTCTTTTAATATCACGGGGATTAACCGAAAGATCCTCAAGTTGATTTTTAATTTTATTTAATTCTTTATTGGAAATATCGGTAGCCAATTCATAATAATTATAAATCAAATCATCAGGAATTGAAAGAGTTTTACCAAAAATATTTTGAGCACTTTCAGAAATGCCTATATAATTATTGTAAGATTTGCTCATCTTTTCAACACCGTCTGTGCCTACTATTAATGGTGTTGTGATAATAACCTGCGGTTCTAAACCATATTCTCTCTGGATATCACGTCCGACAAGTAAATTGAATTTCTGGTCTGTCCCGCCTAATTCGACATCACTTTTAATCGCAACCGAATCCATTGCCTGTGCCAGAGGATATAAGAATTCATGTATGCTTATAGGCTCACCCGATTTAAATCTTTTTGTAAAATCATCTCTTTCTATCATTCTTGCTACAGTATATTTTGAAGCTAATTTTATAACTTCCTCAAAAGACATCTTGCCGAGCCATTCGGAGTTATATACAATTTTTGTTTTATCTTTATTCAGGATTTTAGATGCCTGTTCCAGGTATGATTGTCCGTTTTCCCTTGTTTCCTTCAGTGATAAAGCCGGGCGTGTAACATTCCGTCCGGAAGGATCTCCGATCATCCCTGTAAAATCACCAATAATTAATATAGCCTGATGACCAAGTGATTGAAACTGGGCAAGCTTTCTTAATACAACAGAATGGCCTATATGTAAATCCGGTCGGCTGGGATCACAACCAAGTTTTATGTTCAGCGGTTTTCCTTCGGAAACAGATCTTTCCAGCTTCTTTAACAGATCTTCTTCCGGTATTATTTCAAATGTTCCCCTTTTAATTAAATCAATTTGTTCATTAATAGCAGGAAATTTTAATTTCGACATCGGCAATAAAAACCATAAATTATTTAAATAGAATTCCTAAAATAGTACTTTTATCAATTATTTAAAATTTTATTCTTCTTTCCTGTTCTCTTTGAAGATCACGCTTAGCAATGGAATCTCTTTTGTCATAGACTTTTTTACCTTTAGCCAGGGCAAGTTCAACTTTCACTTTTCCATTTTTAAAGTAAAGCCTGAGCGGTATTAAAGTAAGACCTTTTTCCTTCACTTTTCCAATTAATCTTCTTATTTCACTTTTATTCAGAAGAAGCTTCCTATCTCTTACCGGTATGTGATTATTAATATTTCCCTGGGTGTATTCACTTATGTGAACACCAATCAGCCAGACTTCTCCATTTCTTAAAGATGCGTAGCTATCTACCAGATTGGCTTTACCTTGTCTTAAAGATTTTACCTCTGTTCCCTGCAAGACAATTCCTGTTTCAAATGTCTGCAATATCGAAAATTCGTACCTTGCTTTACGGTTTACTGTAATATTTTTTATATCTTCTTCTTTGGCCATATTAACAACATCTTGTATATTTATACCTGTAATAATAACTATAAACAATTATTAAGATATATAATAATTTATAAAATAACAGGGTTTGAAATTATTTTTATTATAAACTAAAATCAAGGAAATTGAAAACTTAAAATTCGTCATTTTGATTGAACAAAAAATATTCCTTTTATTTAGTATTTAGAATAAATTGCAATTTTTTTGTTAAAAGTTCCTAAAAACTTCCTTTTATAAAAAAAACAAAAGAAAATTATCCTATAAGTTCAATTTACCCTTAAGTTGAATAGAAATTTAGCGATTATTAAATTAAACAGGAATAATAAATAAAATTAGCAGGTCTTTTTTATGAGTAAAATAATTGCTGTTGCTGTTCCAAAAGGCGGTGTAGGTAAAACAGCTACAGCAGTTAATTTAGCAGCAAGCCTGGCCGTAGCAGAAAAAAAAACTTTACTTATAGATTTCGATCCTTCAGGTGCATGTTCTACTTATCTCGGTTTTGAATCTGAGACATTTAAAGGGGATATTTTCGATGTTATCAGCTTTTCCACTCATATATCAAAAGTAATACATCATACGGATTTAAATAATCTTGATATAATTCCTTCTGATTTTTCAAACCTTGAGAGGGAAGAGAGGCTGAACAGGTTAACAAACAATACTAATATATTTAAAAATATCCTGATTTCGGAAGAGCTTTTAGTTTATGATTTTATTATAATTGATTGTCCCCCTTATCTAAAAGGATTAACTACGATCGCACTTGCTGCTTCTAGTTCATTATTAATTCCTGTAAAAGCGGGGCAATTTTCCATTACTGCTTTGAAGAAAATATTTAAATACGTTGGAATTATTAGAAATAACATGAATCCAAATTTACAAATTGAAGGTATCCTGCTGACTATGTATGAAGCCAATACGAAAGCATGGACTTTAACAAATGAAAAGCTAAATGAAAGTTACGGAGACTATATATTGCAAACTGTAATTCCTAAAAATATAGCCATTACGGAATCAGAATTTTTCAGTAAACCTGCAATCTTATTTAATGTTAAATCGAAAGGCTCAATTGCTTACCTTCAATTAGCCGATGAAATAATAAAGAAAAATTTTCAACCGGATAATTCACAAAAAAATTCTGTTGATAACAAAGTAGAATAAATATTTTATTTATGTGAGCTTACTGTTATATCGAATACTCCTGATATACAGAATTTTTAGTTAAGCGGTAATTAAAAACAATTCTATACTGAAGACCGTTATCGCTTTTGATATCTAAAGACCCTTCAAGCTGATCAACTAAAGTCTTTACAAGCTGTAAACCAAGAGAATCGGAATCATTGAAATTTATATTATCATCAAGTCCCTTACCGTTGTCAGATATAATCATATTTATTGTATTATTTTCTGCTTTCAGAACAATCCTTATTATATTTTCAGAATCGGTTCTCGGATTAAAAGCATATTTTATAGAATTCGATACAAGCTCGTTAATTATTATGCCAAGATTAATAGATGTATCTATGTCAAAGCCTATATCATCAAAACTCGTTATTAATTTATAATTATTCAGGTCAACCCGGTAAGAGACAAATAAATTCTGAATTAAATCATTAATGTAATTTGCAAAATCAATTTTGGTTAATTCTTTTGACTTATAAAGATATTCGTGTATTAATGCCAGTGCTTTTATCCGGTTTCTGCTTTCATTAAAAACTTCCTGCAATTTATCATTGTTTAAATATCCTGCCTGAAGGCTTAACAAACTTGAAACTATCTGCATATTATTTTTAACTCTGTGATGAACCTCTTTGAGAAGAATTTCCTTCTCAATAAGTGAAGATTTAATTTGTTCTTCTTTCAGCCTTTGTTCGGTTATATCGTGAACAACCAGGACCCAGCCGGTAATATTTCCTTTACAATCTTTCATTGCTGAAGATAAAACCTGGACATAAAAGTGTTCTCCGTTTTTCTTCAGGTATTTAGTTTCAAATTGGAATGATAAATTCATTTCTTCTATAAGTGCAAATACATGATCCATTAATTCTTCTTTTTTATCCATCGGCCAATACAAATAAGGAGGTGTCATTCCGATAAGCTCTTCCCTGGACCAGCCAACCATTTGACAAAAAGCAGCATTTACATATGTCTGTGATAAATTTATATCAATTACCTGAACACCTGCCAGCATTGTCTCTTCAATTGTTTTTCTGAATGAATATTCGGTTATTAAAGCTTCTTCAGCCTCAAATTTTGCTTGTTCAATTTCTCTGTTTTTTAATGCATTAGCTACTGCGTTCGGCAGTCTTTTTAAGTTATCTTTTATGATATAGTCAAATGCACCCTGTTTCATACTTTCAACTGCAATTTCTTCAGTTTGATTACCCGTAACCAAGATAAGCGGGATATTATAATTTTTTTCTTTTAACGATTTAAGAGCATCAATAGCTGTCCATTGAGGCATTTTATAATCTGCAAGAATTATATCAGGAGAAAAACTTTCCAGAGCCGTTAAAAAATCATTTTCAGTTTCAATTCTCGTGCTTACAAAGTTTATATCGGCTTCCCGGAGTTCCAGATTGATTAACTCAGCATCGGACGGATAGTCTTCAAGAATTAAAATTTTTGTAGGTGATATCATTATAATTATTAATTATGATGAAAAAATATTTTCTTTAAAATTCAAGATTTAATTTTCAATTACAACGGGTAAGGAGAAATAGAAAGTTGCTCCTTCTTTTATTTTGCCTTCTGCCCATACTTTCCCTCCATGTCTGTTTATCACCCTTTCCACAATCGATAAACCTATTCCGGTACCTTCAAACTCATCGGATTTATGCAATCTCTGGAAAGCAGAAAATAATTTGTCGGCATGTTCCATATTAAAACCTTCACCGTTGTCTTTTATATAAAATACAGTTTCGTTTTTTGTTTTATAACTTCCAATAATAATTTCGGGATTTGGTCCCTTTTGAGAAAATTTTATAGCATTGGATATTAAATTTGAAAGTACAATTTTGATCAGATCTCCATCTCCGAAAGCCGGTACCAATACATTTCTACGAATAAAATTAAGTTCATTCTGATTATATAATTTTAGTTCATTTATGATACCATCTACGATTGTCCCAATATTCAATTCAGTTTTATTCAGCTCTTTATGGCCGGTTATGAAAAATGAAAGAAGTGTATTAACCAGATTCCCCATCTGTTGAGATTTATTGCAAATTGTTTTTAAATATTTTTTCCCAGTGTCATCAAGAATATTGCCATAGTCTTTTATCAAAGCTTGAGAAAATCGATTTATACAACGGATTGGGGCACGAAGGTCATGTGAAACAGCATGGGTAAAAGATTCCAATTCTGAAGTCCTTTCCCTAACTCTTTGTTCCAACATAAGTAAATTATTATAAACTGATAACCCTGAGTAAGTTGAACCAATAAAATCAACTTCATTTCCATCAATAATACAATTTATATTATTATCTAGAAGATTTTCTTCAGAGCATTTAATCTCCGTCGGATTCAGCTGCTGTCCTGAATTAATTTTCGAACTTACATTTTGTAATGGAGTTTCAGATTCATTTTTCCTTTTCAATTGCCGTTTCTATTATTTGTTAAGAGATTTTTCCACTTCATAGCAGTTTAAGTAATTTTAATAATATATTTCTTAATATTTATTAGGCGAGTAAAAAAGAAGAATAATTTCTTATATATGATTACAGGGGGAAATTGAAAGAATACCATCTAATTAGATATTTCTTATATAATGTGTCATCTAAAAAAGAAAATAAAAAAATGCTATTCGATATAATTCTGAATTGCATTATCCAAGCACTACTTAAACACCTTTTGTTTCCGTCGAATATCAACATTGAGCCCTTATTACTGACTAAATGTTTAGGATATTATGTAATAACTTTTAATTATTTCAATACCTAATAAAAATTAAAACAACTGCAGATTAATCACTGTATTATAAATCACAAAATGATTTTTTGTAAAAAATATTTATAAAAGCCGGATTAATTTACAGAATAGATGCTAATGTGGTGTGATATTTACTAAATAAAAAATAGAATGGTTTATCCCATAAATTAAATATTAGCAATTAACAATAACATCATTGATTGTTCCAATTAATTCAGATTTGTTATATGGTTTATTGATTATTTTGACGGGATTAGTCATATGCGCATTAAGATAAGTTTCATCGTCATGATAGGCAGTTAAATAAATTATGGGTATATTATATTTACCGGATATGATTTCAGCTGCTTCAATTCCATTTAATTGTCCTTTCAGCATAATATCCATTATTATAACATCCGGTTTTTCTTTTTGAGCTGTTATTACTGCGTCTACGGCATTATTAACAATGGAGACTGAAATTTCTTCAGCATTCTCAATATCCTTTTTAATACCCAGAGCAGTAATTGTTTCATCTTCCACAATTAAAACCTTTGCTCTTCCCATTCGAATCTCCTAATTAAATGAATAAAATACTGAACAAATATAATCCAACTTATCAAATATAACCTTTGATTATATTCACATGTGTTCGGAAATATATAAACCTGTTTTAAAGGAGAATTAAGAGCTATAATAAGCTATACTATTTATCCTGGTTATTTAATTCAGGAAGGACTATAATGAATTCAGTTCCATTATTTTTACATAATTCAATATTACCTTCCAATTGCTCAACCAAAGTGTTAACTAATTGTAATCCTAATGATTCAGTTTGTTTGAAGTCGATATTTTCCGGGAATCCAATCCCGTTGTCACTAATAATCAAAGTTGAGGTATCTTCTTCAGTAGATTTATATGATAATTTTATTTCACCAGAAGCTCCATTCGGGAAAGCATATTTAAAAGCATTGGATAACAATTCGTTTACAATTAAACCCAGCGAGATTGCATAATCGATACCGAGAGAAACATTTTCTATATCAGTATTAAGCCTGATTTTAGTTGAATCCAGGCTGTATGAACTCATTAAGTGTGAAGCCAGATCCTGAACATAATCCCCGAGTTTTACTCCCGCTATGTTCCCAGACTGATATAATTTTTCATGAATTAAAGCCATTGATCTGATCCTGTTTTGACTTTCTCTAAAAACATTTACCGCTTCACTATCCTGGAAATAAGCGGACTGCAGATTAAGCAAACTGGAAATTATCTGCATATTATTTTTTACCCTGTGGTGAATTTCCCTTAATAAAATATCTTTTTCCTTCAACGAATCTTCAATCATTTTTTCAGATTTTTTTCTTTTAGTAATATCGGTAAATGTAATAACTCCGCCTTTGACCTCACCTTTTTCCATAATCGGATTAAAAGAATATTCTACCGGGAAAGAAGTTCCGTCAGCTTTCCAAAAAACTTCATTATCAATAATACATCCACTTTTTGCAATCAAAGATTTAAAAATATTGCATTTGCCAACAGGATATTTTTCTCCATTAGGATAAGAGTGATGAATTAATTCATGAATTTTTTTATTACTCTGAAGCGGATCAAAACCAAGCATTTCGGTTGCAGCTTTATTTACAAATGTGCAATATCCCTTTAAATCGATTCCAAAAATGCCTTCGCCTGTAGACTCTAATATTTGTTCTGTTTTTTTGTAAAGTTTTCTTGTGGTTGTTAAAGACATTGCCACTGTGAAAAACAGCAGTGTAATAGCTCCCCCGGCAATAAGAGCAATCCATCCTTTTTCCGAGTCAATGGTTTTGTTAAATTCAGGAAGAGAAGTAAATTTCAATGTCCAGGTATGTTTATTAAAAGTAATTTCTTTGTTTAAAATAAAAACAGGATTTTCATATTTGGCAGAAACAGTATCTGATGAATTGCTTACAAACATAGCATTTTTATTAGAATCCTCTTTCCCGTCATATATAATCAAATCTAAAATATTAAATTGCTCTCCTAAAATACCTTCAATTAAATCATTCATCCTGAAAGGACTATAAACATAACCCTGCAGAGCATTCCGTCTTTGTTCAACTGTATAAAGAGGTACATTCTGTTTATAAATAGGGATGTACATTAAAAATCCGAACTGAATATTTTTATCGGTCTCCTGTACCAGAGTAACTTTCCCTGAAATTGAAGTCAGACCTTCATCTCTGGCTTGTGCCATTGCTTTTCTTCTTACAGGATTAGTAAACATATCATAACCAAAGGCTCTTAAATTCCTTCCTTTAAAAGGTTCGAGAAAAATGATAGTAGTATAAATATCTCTATTCCCTTCAGGCCAAATCCAAAAATCCTTGAAGCCGCTTTTTTTTACCGATTCAATGAATTTATCTTTATTCCCTGGTAATATTACCTTTGAATATCCAATCCCTAAAATTCCGGGGTAATTCTGTTCAATATTAAGCTTTTCAACGTAGGTTTTCCATTCATATCTGGTAACTTCATTTGAAGCAGCGAATAAACCGCTTCCGCCAAGCAATACTTGTTCGTAAGCTTTTAACCGCTTTTTTATGGAGGTTACGATTTCCTGGACACGGAAATCAAATCGTACCGAAGCATTATGATAACTTTCTTCTCTTATCATGCCCCAAAACATTATGGTCATACAAATAGAAAGTATTACCATTATCCATGCTACGGAGTAACTGTATTTTGCTGCTGCTTTCGGAAGTGATTTAATGGACGCAAGTTTCATTACCAACGAGATAATTAATTTATGATATTCAAATTATTTCTATATTCAAAATATATTTTAGCAGGAAACATCAAATAAAAAATTTTGCATAACTGGTAATTGAATAACAGAACACGGTTAAAATAAAAATTATTAATAAATAAGATACGAATTAAAATAATACAAATAAATATAAATAGAATAATGGTTGGTATCCAAAGCTATTTTTAATAAATCAGATTAGACCGGGATAAAATAGATATAGCAGGTTAAAAGATTACAGGTTAGTTGCACAGCATGCACATAAAATGCCGGACCCGTTTAATTGAAATATAAAAAACGGGTCCTTTAAGAAAGATTTTATCGGCTGTAGGTTTTAATTATATCGACAGCGTCTTTATTTCCCAAAAGCCTTGCCGAATTCAGATCAACCATCGCAGCATCATAGTTTCCGAGAATAAGCTTGGCAGTTCCTATCATTGAATATATCTTTGCATAAATAGGATTGATCCTGTTAGACTTATTCTGACCGTATAAATCAGTCTTATCTTCATTTTCCATATCCATCCTGAAGTGAAGCCTTATAGCTTCTGTACAATCTTCAATTGCACCTTCATAATCATGCAATTCTATTTTTGCAGCTGCTCTGCTTGTATAAGGCTGAGGCAAATCCGGATTCAGCATTATTGCTTTTGTAAAATCGAAAACAGCACCAAGATAATTACTCAGCAACATTTTATTATTACCCGAAATAATATAGTATTCTGCGTTTCTCATAGTTTTTTTCTAATAATTTATTTCACTTAAATGTTTATTTATACTTTTTAAACCTGTCTGGTTTTTTTCAATTAATTCCTGAGCAAGCCTCATATAAGCAATGGAGGACTTGGCAGTTATATTGTAAGATATGACAGATTCGTTTTTAAAAAATGCATTAGTGATATCCATATTCTTGGGAATAATAGTCCTCATAATAAGATTAGGATATTTTAAAATCAAATTCTTTTTAGCTTTAAATGAAGCAGTAGAATTTTTTTCATTAAACGTTAGCAGAATTCCTTCAACATTAAGATTATGATTGTAGTTCTTCTTAATATAATCAATATGATCGATCATTTTACCAATAGATTTCAGAGAGAAAGGACTCGGCTGAATTGGGATAATTACCGAATCTGCAGCAATTAATGAATTTGTTGTCATCCCTACAAGGTATGGAGGACAATCAATGATTACATAATCAAATGAACATGCTTCAGGTTTTAATTGATTTTTAAATAGCTGGTTATTACTTGTAAGCTTGGTTAATCTCGATTCATCATGAAAAGAAATATTTTTAAAAGGGATAAAATAAAAGTTCTTATGTTTTGTTTGGTGTATAACATGGTTAAGTAATTTTGAGTAGCTGAATATATCAAAAATACCGCCGTTAAAATTCATATCATTGAAAATAGATGAGCAGGAACCCGAAGGATCAGCATCAATTAATAATGTCTTCTTGCCGTTCAATGCAAACGCATAAGATAAGTTGAAAGCTGTGGTTGTTTTTCCCACGCCACCTTTAGGTGTGGCAACGGCAATTATTTTTCCCATTTTTGTTTTTTTACAGTAAATAGAAAATAGTTATATTTTTTACCATATTTGGCAAATAATATGCCGTTTAAATTAACGCAACTCCTAGCAGTTTCCAAGAAATATTTTTGTAATATATTAATACAATGTCAATATTTCAAACATTGTTATTAAAAGGATCATGCTAATATTTTAAAAAACATTAATATATTTATGGCATTTTAATTGGCTTTATGAGGTGAATTTAAAAATTATTGTAGAATCTGGAGGGTGGAAAGCTGGTCGTTTATGGCCGGCTTTTCTTTTTTATTCAATTCTTTCAGTTAGTTATTAAACAACAATCCCGGTTATAAATAAAATTCAACAAGTGAGTTAATATTTATGAAATTAATTTTTGGTGCTGCCAGCAGAATTCTTTTCCCGGAAGAGACAGCCTTTTACATCTTTGATTGGCAGAGGTTAAAGCGTTGCATTGCATTTTATCCCCGGAATCAGCTTGGCCTCTTTCTTCTTTGATGGTTTTATTATTTTTTATAATAATCGGTATAACAACAAGACCCAGTAACAAAACTCCACTATATATTAAATATCTTTTAGACACAGCTTTTAATTTATTTTTCAATTAAAAACATTTATTAAATACTTAAATGATAATCAAAATCTATCGGTTATTTTTATTTATTTACTAATCTTTGAAGACTTTGATTATAGCGGTTTCCAATATTCGGATATTTCATGATAATATTGTCAATAACTTCCAAATCATTCATAGTTAAATCAATATCAACAGCTTTTGCATTTTCTTCAAGATACTTTCTTTGCTTAGTTCCGGGGATAGGAATAATGTCATCACCCTGCGCTAAAAGCCAGGCAATTGAAAGCTGCGCCGGTGTACAATTTTTTTGAATTGCAAATTCAGAAAATTCTTCCGCAAGTTTTTGATTATTCTGCCAGTGCTCATCATCAAATCGGGGGAGAGTCCGTCGCATATCATCTGAAGGCAAATCATCTTTCTTTATAGTATTTGCTAAAAGTCCGCGAGCTATAGGGCTAAAGGGAATAAACGCAACTTCCAGACCCCTGCAAACAGGAAGTATCTGCCTTTCTATATCGCGAGTCAGAATTGAATATTCTGATTGCAGTGCAGCAATAGGATGAATCCGGCATGCCTTACGTAAAGTATATGGAGATACTTCAGACAATCCTAAATATCTTACTTTCCCTTCCTGAACTAATTTTGCCATTGTATGAATTGTATCTTCAATTGGGATCTTGGGATTAATTCTATGAGCATAATAAAGATCAATTACTTCTATGTTTAGTCTTTTAAGACTCCCTTCAACTGCTTCTTTTATATATTTGGGAGAATTGTCAATGAAAAGGTTACCATCATTTTTTTTCCTGATTCCGAATTTTGTTGCTATAAAAACTTTATCACGATTTGTCGCCAAAACCTGAGCGATTAATTCTTCATTATGATGAAGACCGTAGAAATCTGATGTATCCCAAAAATTTATTCCAAGTTCTATTGCCAGGTTCAAAGTAGCAATAGACTCATCATCATTTCTTTCTCCATAAGATTGGCTCATGCCCATGCATCCTAAACCAATTGCCGATAATTTTTCTCCGGTATTTCCCAGATCTCTATATTTCATTATTATTTATTTCCCACTTACTTTTTTAATAATTTATTTAATAGTCAGATATTACATTCTTCTAAATTTAACACATAAGATTTATGCAGATATTGACCTGCATCAAATGAGTTTTATAATGAAGCCTTCTTAAAAATTACACATACAATATCTGCTTATAAATATAAGAAACAGCATCATATACGAACTACTAAGAATTATTTAACACTTTGATTTTCATAAAGATCTTGAAAATACCTATCGTTAATTCCATTAAAATTGTTAATGTAAAAAGAGTAACCGCTTAAATATTTAAACCAGTCTTATTCTTTTTTTGTGAAAGAAATGATGAAATTATTAAAAGGGGAGTTATAATAAAAAGATCGGCTGCATCCCGTACCATTGCCTGAATTGTCCAGTTTACGGTTCCTTTGAATAAGCACCGGGATTCAAAAACCCCAAGCAAATGATCACTATAATAAAACACCTGGCATTAAGGAAAATAGTAAAAACTATTTCCCCGGATTTTCATTATTTTATTAAAAATTTTTTACTATTTTTCAAGTACAATTTTAATAGTTTTAGAAAAATTTCCGCTCTGCATTCTGCAGAAATAAACACCGCTTGATAGATTTTCTCCCTTTAAGTTTACTTCATATTTCCCGGGATTATAATCTGAATTTGTAATTTCTGTGACTTCTTTTCCTAATATATTAAATAATTTAATCTCCACATGATTTCTATACCGAACTGTAAATCTAATCTTTGTATCCGGATTGAATGGGTTAGGAAAGTTTTGTAAAAGCTCAAAAGAATCGGCAGGTTTTAATTCATCTTTTGTTACTTGTGCAGGATTTTCATCAATATCCTGAGTTTGTAATAGATGATATAAATACAAATCCCCTAAGCAAACGTACCATATATCGTTATGATTGCTGATATAATCAAGATGACCATTAAGATAATTTTTGTCAATATCCGGAAATAAAACCTGTGGATGCCACATCAGATGGTATATCCCCCCTTTCACAGCTATAGAATCGAATAGATTGTTTAACGAAGTAAGACTTGTATCCCCGCCCCCCCAGGAAGGTGCACCCAGTTCAACAGTGGGGAAGAATGGTTTGAAATGATTTCGTGATCCCTCCCAGCTACTGAAGGATGAGTCGCCGTATACATATTCTCTTGGATCTGCTAAAGGTAGATTTTTATATAACCTTGCAACCAGATAACCGGTTGTTCCCAATAATGAATCGGTTGCTGCATCATAATCACCATATGGAGCTATCCAAACATAAACATATTCCTTTCCGTTTGCATTAAATAATTCCGGAAGATTCAAATTGTTTGTTATATCGCTAACAGAACCTGCAATTTCTCTTACAGGATCATTATATGGTGTATGGGAATGGGAACGGCTATGTGAAGCGACCTCAAATCGGCCTTCATCCAGTTGTGACTGAATTTCTGCCCAGGTTTCATTCCCAAGACCTGCGGTTATAATCCCGGCAGTCAGGTATAATCCATGTTCCCTGAAAATATTTACGACCGGCGGAATCATGCTCGAAGTCCAATCTGCAAAATCGTCGAAAGTAATTGTAACTGCAGCACGACGGTTGTCGTAATATTTACATATTCCTTTATAACTTGCTGCGATTTTATTGTTATCTTTATCTACTACTTTCAGATAAATTGAATCACTGATTCCTTCAAATGCCGCAGATACATAAGCAATTTGGTTTGAATAATCGAAACGCACCTCTTCAATATCATTAAAGGTATCTAAAGGAGTTTTCTCAACCATTTTTTCCCAGCTTTCAGAGAATGAATGTCTCTCAAAAACGGACAACCCATCAATATCTTTAGGTACATCCAACATGTAAGTTACAGGAAATGCCAATCCATAAGATTTGTGAAATTCAGAATTAGCAATAACAGTTAGTCCCTCGGATGAATATTTTATAGAAAGTTTAGCCTGGTTTTGCGCGTTTGTAAAGTTTATTGGGAAAAAAGAGCAGGCAATTATAATCGCTGAAATAAATAAAATACCCATTTTAATTCCTTAAGTTTTTTACAGATTAAATAATTGCCTGCGGGTAAAGCTAATCCCTGTTTAATTCCCCTTCAATTTCTCCTGAAAAAACTAAAAATCTGATACAATTATGGATAGAGATTTTCAATATCAGCTTTAGCAATTTCAATAAAAAGCTTAGCAAGTTTTTCGGTTACAGCTTTAAAATATTTTTCCCCTTTTTCACGGGTTGCATTTTTAGGATTGCCTATCCCGGTATCATCTGTAACTTTTTTCCACTTTCTTTCAGTCCACGCCCAGCCTTCCCTGATACCTTCTATTTTAATTTTTTTCTCTTTCCCTTCACCGGCTTCTTTAAGCGGAAGAACCAATCCGGGAGTTAGATAAAGTAAGAGACTGGTTTCCATTTCATCTGCATGGTCGCCTTCATTTTCAAAAAATTCTTTTTTATTTACAGATTTGTACCAATCGCAGCATGCTAAAAACATTTTAGGAAATTTTAAGCCGAGTTCCCTTAACATTTGTTTAAAATTATTACCGCCATGACTATTAACAATAAGAAATTTATATAATTCCTGACGGTTTAATCCCTCAATAATATCATTTAGTATCTTTATCTGGGTACTGGGATTTAAATTTATATCAAGCGTTATATCATATTGCCCTGTATTTACACCAAAAGGAATAGCAGGCAACACCATAATTTTCATTCCCTGCAAATACGCAATTTTTGCTGCTTCTGCTGCTATAAGTTCAGATTCAATGATATCCGTACCGTAGGGAAGGTGATAGTTATGAGCTTCAGTAGCTCCCCACGGTAATACTACCAGGTCAAATTTCTGATCTTTTATATTTTTCCAGTGGCATTCAGCCAAAATATAAGGGCGCATTTTTATTACATAATGTATTTTTTCGGAACTATATTTTTTACTATTTTAATAAAGTCTCAGGAGCAAGATGTTCAGATTCAATATCTTTAAAATACTTTACAGTACCTACTTTCAATTCATAAGTTGATTGATCGTCGCATACAATTATTCCTTTAGGATGAAGCTGTAATGCACTAACAGTCCACATATGATTTACACCTTCTTCGACTACCTGATACAGTGCCCTTGCCTTACTAAGCCCGCTTATTATAATAAGAACTTCTTCTGCATCTAAAACAGTTTTTACCCCTACTGTTAAAGCAGTTTTGGGAACCTTGTCCATATCGTTATCAAAAAATCTTGAATTTGCGATTACAGTATCCATAGTTAAAGTTTTTACTCTTGTCAATGAACCCAGAGATGAACCAGGTTCATTAAAAGCAATGTGTCCATCCGGACCGATCCCGCCGACAAATAAATTAATACCGCCGGAAGCTTCGATTTTCTCTTCATATTCCTCGCATTCTTTTTCCAGGTTCTCTGCATTTCCATTTAAAATATTAATCTGGTTTTTATCTATATCAATATGACTGAAAAGGTGCTTCCACATAAAAGAATGGTAACTTTCGGAATGATCTTCGGGTAAAGCAACGTATTCATCCATATTAAATGTTGTTACATATTTGAAAGAGAGGACACCTTTTTTGTTAAGGGCAACTAACTCTTTATACATTCCAACCGGCGAAGAACCGGTAGGGAGACCCAGCACAAAGCGGTCTTTTTCAGTCGGTTTAAATGCATTGATCCTTGCTGCAACATAATTTGCAGCCCACTTTGATACAAGATCATAATTTGGCTGAATTATTAATCTCATAAATACTCCTCAAATTTTAAATTTACTTCAAATGATTATTTTATTTATTTTGATAGACTACATTACCATTAAGCAGAGTCAATTCTACTTCATAATCTTTATTTAATACAACTATATCCGCATCTTTACCAACTGCGAGTATTCCTTTTTTATGATCAAGATCTAAAACTTTTATACCATTTAATGAAGCCATTCTAACTGCTTCGGTTATTTTTGCACCCGCAGATTCAACCATATTTTTGACTGCCATATTTAAGGTTAAAGTGCTTCCTGCAAGAGTACCATCTTCGAGATAAGCTTTTTTCTCTTTCATATATATTTTTTGATCAGCGAATTCATATTCGCCTTCATGCATTCCTCCTGCCCGGATTGAATCAGAAACCAGGATAATCCCGCTTGCACCTTTTAATTTCAAAAGCAGTTCCATTACTGCTGGATGAACATGGAGAGTATCAGCAATCAACTCAATTTTAAGTTCATTGTGTAATAGAGCTCCGAGAATAACTCCGGGGGTACGATGATGAAAAGCCTTCATTGCGTTAAAAATATGAGTTACATGAGCAGCGCCGTTATCAATTGCATTTTCAACCTCATCATAAGTTGCCATCGAATGCCCGATCGATAAAACGATACCTTCTTTTGCTGCCGACTGCATAACTTCCACCGAGCCTTCTAATTCGGGTGCTATCGTCATTATTTTGATATGCCCTCTTGACGCCTTCCATATTTTATTCCAGGCTTCAGCACTTGGGTTCCAAAGGTAATCTTCATTCATTGCACCTTTGAATTTTTTATTTAAGAAGGGACCTTCCATATGGATACCCCGGATATTCGAATCAGGATGTTTTTCAATATAATCCGCAACTCTATTTAGATCCTCCAGAAGCAGTTGTTCAGGTTTAGCGAATAAGGAGGCGAGCACTGTAGTAGAACCGTACTGCAACAAATATGAGCTTATCTTTTCAATACTTTCATCTGTATTATCAGCAAAACCAAAACCGGCTCCTCCATGAACCAGCAGATCGACAAAACCCGGACAAATAATTTTTTCACTTACATCAATAATTTTGTAATTTTTCAAAATAGACTTATCTATAGATTTTCCTAGTTCAGAAATTTTCCCGTCTTCTATTAATAATGTTCCGTTTTTAATTATTCTAAATGGAGTGACAATATTTCCACCGCTCAATGCTAATTTCATATCTTATCCTGTAATTTTTTAGGCTGAATTTCTTTTGGTTAACCTTGACAAAGAATCAAAATTATTTTAAGTTCAGATTGTAGTTTGTTGGTTTAAACAACTAACTAAATCTAATCAATCCTTTTTACTTAGTCAACCGGATATATGAAAACAAAAAATATAATCAGCGGGAATGCTTCGGTTTTAAGGAATGTTAACAGATCCGTAATATTAAATTTGATTAGAAATGAGCAGCCGATCTCCAGATCAAAATTGGCTCAGCTAACCGGATTAAATAAAAGCACGGTATCCAGTATTGTTTCTGATTTGCTGGAAGAAGAATTGATTTTTGAAACTGAAAATATTAACCAAAATATCGGGCGGAAACCAATTGATTTATATCTGAAATTAAGAAAGAATTTAATCGGCGCGTTTTCTGTTGATGCTTTTCTTACCCGTTTTGCCATTGTAGATCTTGACGGGACTATCTTAGCCGCATCCTCTATAAATACCGAACCAAAAGACAGTTCCGGGTTTGTCAAGAAATGTATTGCTGAAGTACACAAATTAATGAAGCAATTGGGAATAGATGGGTTAAAAGGATTAGGTGTTAGTGTCGCCGGTATTGTAGATGCGGATGACCTTATAGTTAAATATGCTCCTAATCTTGGCTGGGAGGATTTTGATATAGGAAAAACAATTAGGGGGTTATGGCCCGAATTGCAAATTTTAACTGTAGGTAATGATGCTAAATGTTCTGCCCAGGCTGAATTATGGTTCGGCAAACATCAGAAAGAAATTTCGAATTTTGTCTTTCTTGAAATCGGTCCCGGAATAGGTTCAGGGATAGTTGTTGAGAATAAAATTCTTGATGGTGAATTTCATGCTTCAGGTGAAGTCGGACATATGGTTATATATGAAGGAGGTGAGCTTTGTACCTGCGGCAATCATGGCTGCTGGGAAAGATACGCTTCAGATCGCGCTACAGTTAACAGATATACTGTAAGAAAATATGGGGAATCGGGGACACCTGTCGAAATTTCAATTGATGAAATTATTGAACTGGCTGAAAAGGGGGATGAAATTGCGAAAGATATTTTAGGACAAACAGGTTACTATCTTGGTCTTGGAATTTCAAATATATTAAAAGCTATTGATCCCCAGGCAATTGTCCTTGGAGGAAGAATAGTACAAGCCTGGGATATTATTTATCCTGAAATAAACAGGATAGTTAAGAAAAGGGCATTTTACGGTGAGAAAAAGAATATTATGATTTTACCTACATCTTTGCAGGTTAAGCCCAGGTTACTGGGTGCAGCCTCTTATGCAATAAAAAAGATCTTTGATGATTACAAAATTATGATCTAAATTTCCGGATTAATTGGTTTAGTTAAGCAACAAATAAACTGCTATATTGATATGACTATAATATTTATAATATGAAAAAAGAAGAAGTAATTTTTGGAGTTGATATCGGAGGAACTAATACTGCTATAGGATTAATCGATTCAAGCAATAAGTTCCTTATAGAAAAATCTTTTAAAACAAAATCTTCAGATGGTATCGATATTTATATTGAACGATTGGCTCATCATTTAAGACAAATGCATCATGAATACTATTTTACATACGTATTAAAGGGTATCGGTCTGGCAGCACCGAATGCGGATTACAGAACCGGGTATATTGAGAATTCAGTGAATCTTAATTGGAAAAAAGTTAATCCGGTTAAACTACTAAAAAAACATTTCGATATTCCAATAACGTTAATAAATGATGCAAATGCCGCGGCTTTTGGTGAGCAGGCCGGGGGAATGGCAAGAGGTATGAAAAATTTTGTTGTACTGACTTTGGGAACCGGTTTGGGAAGCGGGATCTTCGTCGATGGTAACCTGGTGAGCGGGGAAACGGGACTTGCCGGAGAACTTGGTCATGTTGTAGTTAAACCGGATGGAAGAAAATGCAATTGCGGAAGAAACGGATGTCTGGAGACTTATATATCCGCAAATGGAATCCGGAGAACTGTCTTTGAGATGATTAGTTATTATAATGAAGAAACCAAACTCAGGGATATAAGCTTTAATAACCTTACCAGTTTAGATATTGCTGAATTAGCACACAAAGATGATCCGGTTGCAAAAAAAGTATTTGACTATTCAGGCGAAATCTTAGGCAGGGCGTTAGCTGACATTGCTGCCTGCTTTGATCCCGAAGCAATAATATTAGCCGGCGGAGTTTCTGAATCAGGTGATCTGCTGTTAGAGCCAACAAAACACTATTTTGAAAAAAATGTATTGAGCATTTATAAAGACAAAGTGAAAATATTAAAATCATCTTTGCAGAACAGCAGGGCTGCAGTTTTGGGTGCCGGTTATTTTGTTTTAAAAGAAATAGAAAAATAATAATTTCACATTAATTTAATGTTAGAATCACATATGAAATCTTATTATAAAATTCTTACCAGTCTATTATTAATTTTATTTTTATCACTGAATATTTATTCTCAGAATATTCACGAACTAAATCTGATGCCGTATCCTAAGGAAATTTCTCTTGAAACAGGAAAATTCAGGATTAACAGGGATTTTGCAATCAAAGTAAAGGGAGATCCGGGTATAAAAGTTTATCACGCTGCAACACGTTTTTTAAGAAGACTGGATGATAAAACCGGTACTTTTTTTAAGGAGGGTTATGTTACACCGGATAGTACCCCTGTTGTGTGTAAAGTTGTGATTGAAGTTGTCAAACCCGATAAAATAAAATTAGGGGAAGATGAATCGTACAAATTAACAGTTTCAGATAATAATATTAACATAATCGCTCCTACTGATTTAGGTGCTATTCACAGCCTGCAGACTCTTTTACAATTAGTAAACTCTGATTCAATTGGTTACTATATCCCTGAGGTTGAAATCAACGATTCACCAAGATTTCCATGGAGAGGGTTAATGATCGATGTTGCGCGTCATTTTATGCCGGTCAATGTAATAAAGAGGAATATAGATGGAATGGCTGCGGTAAAATTAAATGTTCTTCATTTACATTTATCCGATGACCAGGGATTTAGAGTTGAATGCAAGACTTTTCCCAAACTCCAGGAGATGGGTTCAGATGGTAAATACTTTACACAGGCTCAGATAAAAGATATTATTCAATATGCAAACGACAGGGGAATAAGGGTGTACCCTGAATTCGATATGCCGGGACATACAACTGCCTGGTTCGTCGGTTATCCTCAGTATGCAAGTCTCTCCCCGGGATCTCATGGTGCTCCTGCTCATTATTCAATTGAAAGGCAATGGGGAGTATTTAACCCGACATTCAATCCTGCAGTTGATAAAACTTACGAATTCCTTGATAAATTCTTTAAGGAAATGTCGGATCTTTTCCCTGATGAATATATACATGTTGGTGGAGATGAAAATAATGGCGTTCAGTGGAATGAGAGCAAAGAAATAAGTGAATTTAAAAAAGAAAAAGGTTTCAAAGATAACGAAGAACTGCAGGGATATTTTATTTCACGGGTACAAAAAATATTAGCAAAGTATGGTAAAAAAATGGTTGGATGGGATGAAATCCTACAAAAAGATATGCCTGAAGATGATGTAATTATTCAATCCTGGAGAGGTACGGCAGCACTAAAAAAATCTGCAATGATGGGTTACAAAGGAATACTTTCAAACGGGTATTATATCGATTTAATGCAGCCGGCGTCGTATCATTATTTAAATGATCCCTGTCCCGACAGTCTTCAACTTACATCTGAAGAAAAATCAAAGATACTCGGCGGTGAAGCAACTATGTGGGCTGAGTGGGTTACAAAAGAAAATATTGATTCAAGAATCTGGCCTAGAACTGCTGCAATCGCAGAAAGATTTTGGTCTCCGAAAAACATTAATAATGTTGATGATATGTACAAACGTCTTGATCATGTTAGTGTTCTTATGGAAGAATACGGATTAAAACACATTACTTTTCAGCCTAAAATTCTTAGGGTGTTAACAAATGGTCAGCCGATGGAAGCTTTAAAAGTGTTTGTTAATATAGTTAAGCCGCTTGAAGGATATGAGCGAAACAATTTTCAAAAGTACGGCGGTAATCAGTATTTTCAATATTCTCCTCATACTCTTGTTGTAGATGCAGCCGTTGCAGATCCAAAACCGGCCAGGGATATAAATAATTTAATTGAGAAATTTTTAAAGACCAAAAATTCTGAAGATGCTGTAAAATTAAAAGAACAATTGACTTTATTGAGAGATAATAATTCAGCTCTCTTACAAATAATCAATAACTCACCGATATTGGAAGAAGTTAAACCTTTATCGAAGAACCTGTCTGATCTCGCGGCAACAGGTTTAGATGCTCTTTACCTGATCGAGAATCAGAATAGTGCAGATACCGTATGGATAAATAGAGCAAAATTAATATTGGAAAAAAGCATTATTCCTTATGGAAAAGTTCAGATAGCAATTGTCAGCGGAATTCAGATGCTGGTTCAGGCTGTTAAACAAAATACTAATTAACTTATTGATCTTTTACCCTGTAAAATTTGTTTTACTAAATTTATGAATTTAAAGATACAATTGTTTTTTTTAGCCGTATTATTTATCTTAACTTCGGTGACAGTTGCACAGAAAAAGGAAATTGTGGCATATTATGCAGGACCGCATAGAAATTATCAGGAAAATCTTCTTAAAACATTAGACGAAAACGGATCAGCTGATAAGATAACTGTAATATGTTATGCTTTTGCTTTCCCGCTTCCCGATTCATTAGGGAATATTGTTCCTAAAATACGTCCATATCCAACTTATCAGGAAATTTATTCAAGTGAAATGAGTATTGACGGACAAGCAGATAGTCCGAAACAATCATTGCGGGGTGTATTTAACCAATTAAAAAAATTAAAAGCAAAGCATCCAAATATTAAAGTTGAACTTTCTATCGGCGGCTGGGGAGGATCGACTTATTTCTCAGACTTAGCTCTCACTCCGGAAGCCAGGGAAAAATTTGTTGATACTTGTATAGATCTGTACATTAAAGGAAATTTACCTCTTGAAGATGGTGCAGGAGGGATAGGTTCTGCTAAGGGAGTTTTTGACGGGTTTGACATTGATTGGGAATTCCCGGTTAGCGGGGGACCTGAAGGAACTCATTATAATCCTAATGACAGGGAAAATATGTCGGCACTATTTGCATTATTCAGAAAGAAAATGGATGTAATTGATCCGAATCTGCTTTTAACTGCAGCTATTTCAGGGAGGGTTTGGGAATTCTGGAAATACAATTTTGATGAAGATAAGAAAAATCTTGATTGGTTTAATGTTATGACTTATGATTTCCACGGATTCGGTGATTCTGTAACTGGGCATAACACAAATCTGTTAAGCTCGCCAGATGATCCTGATCCTTATAAAGAATCATATGATCATGCAATAAAATATTTAATTGATTCTGCGGGCGTCAGCAGCAGTAAAATAATCCCCGGTGCGGCATTTTATGCAAGAATTTGGAGAAATATAGATTCTACTAATTACGGTTTATATCAGCCTGTAGATTATAGTTCGGGGAAAGATATAATCGGGTATAGTCATTTTGAAAATTTTTCTGACAAAATATTAAATAATAAAAGTCATTGGGATAATCTGGCTATGGCTCCCTGGCTGTATGACCCGGAAGATAAATCATTCTGGAGCTTTGATGATACACGTTCAATTGCGCTGAAACGGCAATATGTTGATGCATATAATTTAAGAGGATTAATGTTCTGGGCTGTAAATGGTGATGACTCTTCCGGAACATTGATAAATACTATTTACAATAAGAACATGCCCGATTATAATTCATTCGCACCAAAAGCAAATAATTCACTACCGGAAATAAAAATAATAGAACCAGGAGATTTAAGTAATATAAAAGAAGGTTCTAACATAAGAATAGTAACCAGTGCAGAAGATAAAGACGGCAGAATAGTTAAAGTAGAATTTTTTGTTGATGGAAATTCCATAGGATATAATACAATTGCTCCGTTTGACTGGGTATGGTTCAATGCAAATTCGGGTAAACATCAGGTTAAAGCAGTTGCGTTTGATAATAACGGCGGCAAATCAAGTTCATCTCCAGTAGAAATTAACATAATTAAAAAATAATAAAAGACTTACAATATGCACCATATCCAAGTTTTTGATATAGTAGTAATAGTACTCTTTTTTGTGGTTGTTTTTTCAATTGCCGCCTACTACACAAGGCGTGCCGGAAAAGATACCGGGGAGTTCTTTCTATCCGGGAGAAATCTTCCGTGGTATATTGCAGGAACAGCAATGGTTGCTACAACATTTGCGGCAGATACTCCTCTGGCCGTTACCGAATTAGTGGCACGTAACGGAATAGCAGGGAACTGGCTGTGGTGGAATATGGCGATAGGTGCTATGCTGACCGTTTTCTTTTTTGCAAAATTATGGCGCCGCGCTAACATCATGACTGATGTTGAATTTGTTGAGCTTCGTTATTCGGGAAAAGCTGCTGCTGTCTTGCGCGGTTTCAGAGCTTTATATCTCGGTCTTTTTATGAATGCCATTGTAATGGGATGGGTAAACAAAGCTATGGAAAAAATATTCCATGTTACAATTCCCGGTATTGATCCTTTTTTACTGGTTGTAATTGCAGCCGCGATAATTGCAGTCTATGCATCTGCCTCAGGATTGTTAGGTACGGCAAGGACCGATAGTTTTCAATTTCTGTTTGCAATGACAGGTTGTATAATATTAGCAGTTATAGTAGTTAACCTGCCGCAGGTTGGCGGCATAGTAGCATTGAAAGATAAGCTTGCACCGCAGGTTCTTAACTTCTTTCCGAAAGTAGGAAAAATATCTGTCGAAGGGATAACAGGCGGTGTTTTAGCAATTCCTGTGGGTGCGTTCTTCGCATATATTGGTTTACAATGGTGGTCTAGCTGGTATCCGGGTTCTGATCCGGGCGGCGGCGGTTATGTTGCACAGCGGATGATGTCTGCCAAAGATGAAAAACATAGTTTGTTTGCGACATTATGGTTTACAATTGCTAATTATACTGTACGACCATGGCCTTGGATACTTGTAGCACTGGCAGCTTTGGTACTGCTTCCAAGAGCGCAAAGTCCGGAAGTAATAAAGGCTCAGTACCCGGTTTTATATGAAAAGGTTGTTGAAGCGTATAATCACCAGGAGCTTTTAACTTCAAATGATCCGGTTTATCAATCACCTGAATTCAAGAAAGTATATGATGAATATGAAAATACAGTGGATCCCGGAGTTATGTATCCGAAATTAATGCTTATGTATTTACCGACCGGTTTTCTCGGTATGTTAATAGCAGTATTCTTAGCTGCTTATATGTCTACGATTGCTTCACAATTGAACTGGGGAACATCTTACCTGATAAACGATTTTTACCGGCGATTTATTAAGAAAAGTGCCGATGAAAAACATTATGTCATGATCTCCCGTATAGCAATGATCCTGCTGACAATATTTTCACTTATCATAACGGATGTTTTTCTTACTACGGTTTCGGGTGCATGGATATTTATTATTAACGCAAGTGCAGGAATTGGTGCCGTGCTTATATTGCGATGGTATTGGTGGAGGATAAATGCATGGTCCGAAATTTCTGCAATGATAGCTCCTTTAATAATTTACCCGGTTTCGGTTTATGGCTTTGGAATGGAATCGCCGATGACACTTTATCCGACTGTTATTGGTACAACAATAGTCTGGTTGATTGTTACCTTTTTAACAAGTCCTACCGAAGAGAAAACACTATTGTCATTTTACAAAAGAACATATCCGGGTGGTATCGGGTGGAAGCATATTCAGAGTATGCTGCCTGAAATAAAACAGAATAATTATTTCGGCAGAACACTAGTAAACTGGATAATGGGAATAGTTCTCGTTTACGCTTCTCTATTCGGAGTAGGCAATATTATCTTTGCAGATTTTTTAACCGGGATAATAATCCTGGTAATCGGCGGAATTGCCGCTGCGGTTATCTATTTTAATCTTAAAGTACAGGGTTTCAAAACACTCAGTTAAAGTGTTTATTCTCCCTGTTTCAATATATTATTTCTGAATATTATTAGTTTATTGGTATGAATCGATTTGCTATGGGTATCGATATTGGGGGGACACATGCCACGGCAGGACTGGTAGATATAGAGAAACAGGAATTAGTTGATGAAAGCATAGTCCGAACGCTTACCGATTCTTCAGACACAATCTCTGAAATATTAAAAAGCTGGGTAAATCTTATCCGGGAATGCCTGTCAAAAACCGTAAGCAGCAAACCAGTAGGAATTGGCTTGGCTATGCCGGGTCCTTTCGATTATTCAAAAGGTATTTCCGAAATTCTGAACGTCGGCAAATATGAATCATTATTCGGGTTAAATACCAGGTATGCCCTGGGATTTGCTCTAAAAGATATTGTATCTCCTGTGGATATTCGTTTTATGAACGATGCACAATGTTTCCTGGCAGGTGAAACCTGGCAGGAAAAATTTAATGATCTGAATATAATCGGACTAACACTGGGCACAGGTTTCGGCTCTGCATTCTATAAGAATAACAGAATTGTTGATTCCGGAAGCGGGGTTCCTGCCGGTGGTTTCTTTTTCAATCAGCCATTCAGGGATGCAAGGGCAGAAGACTATTTCAATACAAACTGGTTTATAAATCGCTTCTTTGAATTAAGCGGAAATCGTTTAAATGACGTTGAATCGCTTTCCCGGGTTGCAGAAAGCAACAACACTGTACTACAGGTATTCAAAGAATTTGCAGCTAACCTTGCTGAATTTCTTAGTAATTATTTAATTGAATTTAATACGCAAAAAATAATTGTCGGCGGAAGTATTTCAAATTCTTATTTTTTATTTAAAGATTCGCTCGAAAAAGAATTATCAAAAAGAGATATCAAACTGGATATAGAAATTTCAGAACTTGGTGAAAATGCTGCATTAATCGGGGCTGCCAGGTTAATCGACGATGAATTCTACATTAAACAGCCTGTTTTTAACCCGCAAAATTCTTTTATATCTGATAAGGAAAACCATGAGAACGGAAGACTTCAGACTACCGGCTGGAGAAAAACAAAACAGTTTCTGGCTCCTGTAAAAAAAACACAGGCTACTGAAGACAAATATGATATTTATCCCTCTTTTAATATCGGCTCAGGGAAAATTCAGCAGGGTATAGAAAGCATTGTTGATGAATTAATTAAGCATGGTAATATCGTAATAGACGGATATGCCGGAGTGTTATGGGAGTATCTCGCTGAACAGCTCTTTACGGAATTTACTAAAAGAGATATTCATACGAATTTCTTTAACGTGAAAACCGCTATGAAGGCGGAAGAATCAATTGATGAAATTATAAATCCATATATGGGTGATTCAGAATCAATATTCGGGAAGAAGACTGATTTAGAATTATTTGATTTTTTTGACAAAGAGAAATTAAATAAAATAAAACCTGATAACACTTCTGAAATCAACATAATTTATGGCTGCGGTGCTGCACTTGCAGGCTGGGATGGATTTCTGGTTTATGCTGACATGCCGAAAAATGAACTCCAGTTTCGAATGAGAGCGGGAAGTATCAGCAACCTTGGCTCTGGTTATACCTATGATGCGAAGTATATGTATAAACGGTTTTATTTTGTTGACTGGGTTGTTTTAAATGAACATAAAAGAAAATTAGTTCCGAAAATCAATTATCTGATTGATGCTCAGCGGCCTAATGAACTTTTATCAATTTATGGTGATGATTTAAGAGAAACACTGAAAACGATGAGTCATAATTTTTTCAGGGTCAGGCCATGGTTTGAACCGGGAGCATGGGGCGGGACCTGGATAAAAAATAATATACATGGATTAGCACAGGATGTTCCGAATTATGCCTGGTCATTCGAATTAATTGTCCCTGAAAACGGTCTAATGCTTGAAAGTGATAACAAACTTTTAGAAATATCTTTTGATTTTATGATGTACCAGGAATATGAAGCTGTACTGGGTAATGCTGCAGAAAAATTCGTTGTTGAATTTCCGATCCGTTTTGATTTTTTAGATACTTTTGACGGCGGGAATTTATCCGTTCAGTGTCATCCGGGTCCGGAATATATTAAAGATAAATTCGGTGAGAGTTTTACACAGGATGAAACATATTATATTCTCGACACGAAAGATCATGCAAAGGTATACCTGGGGTTTAAAGAAGGTGTTGAACCTGAAAAATTCAGAGATGAGCTTCACAATAGTTATGAGAAATCAATTTCATTAAATATTGACAAGTATGTCCAATCTCATCCCGTAAATAAACATGATCTGCTGCTTATTCCGAATGGAACAATTCACGGTTCAGGAATAAATAATCTTGTCCTTGAAATTTCAAGCACTCCTTATATTTTTACCTTTAAAATGTATGACTGGTTAAGATTGGATTTAGATGGTAAACCAAGACCAATTAATATTGATCATGCACTCAATAATCTGAACTTTGACCGTAAAGGAAAAGTGATTGAAAAAGATTTTATTTCCAAACCGGAAATTACTGCTGCGGGAAAAGATTGGAAAATAGTTCATCTAAAAACTCATCCGGAACATTTTTATGATGTCGAACGGATTGAGTTCAATAGCTCAGTTGAAATTAATACCAATAACAAATGTCATGTATGCAATTTAGTTCAGGGTGAATCAATTATATTGAAAACAAAAAACGGAATTAGTCAGCAATTTAATTATTCAGAAACTTTTGTCATTCCTGCAGCTACAGAAAGTTACACTTTTGTAAATAAGGGAAATTCTGAAGCATGGGTAGTAAAAGCCTTTATTAAGGAGTATAAATGAAATCCGGTACAGAATATAAAAACGAAAACAGCAGCTACTTATTTATGCTCGCACTTGTTGCTGCATTAGGGGGATTTTTATTTGGCTTTGATACTGCTGTAATATCAGGTACGGAAGGATTTGTTAAAAATAAATTTTTACTGGATGCATTAGCTGAAGGCTGGTTTGTTGGTATTGCACTCCTTGGATGTATTATCGGAGTTTTAATAGCTGGATATTTGAGCGATAAGTTCGGCAGAAAACCTGTCTTAATGCTGTCAGCAGTTTTATTTTTTGCATCAGCAGCAGGCTGTGCAATTAGTTCATCTTATTTACAGCTTGTTATATACAGACTGATAGGAGGGCTGGGTATCGGTGTTGCATCAATTGTATCACCATTATATATTTCCGAAATATCAATACCCAGGATGAGGGGCAAGCTTGTTACATTATATCAGCTGGCTATCACAATCGGAATATTAGCGGCTTATCTTTCGAATTACTGGATCTTAACAAACGCAGCTGGAAACCAGAACTCTGCAGGAACATTCTGGCATTGGATAATGACAGATGAAATGTGGAGAGGTATGTTCGGCGCAGGAACTATCCCGGCATTCCTTTTTATCCTTTTCTTATTTTTTGTACCGGAATCACCCCGTTTCTTGATGCTGAAAGGAAATGAAGAGAAAGCTCATTTAATAATTGCACATATCAATGGTGAAACAAACGCAAGGAAAGAGATTCAGGATATTAAACAAAGTTTTAACACAAAAGCAGGATCTTATAAAGATTTATTCAAACCCGGAATATTTAAAGCCCTGATTATAGGTATTTCACTGGCAGTTTTCTCCCAGTTCAGCGGTATAAACGCAATTATTTATTACGGTGTGAAAATTTTAAAAGAAGCAGGATTGGGATCCGGAAGCGCTTTCTGGGGACAGGTAACTATCGGTATAGTCAATACTCTTTTTACTTTCGTTGCAATTTTTACAATTGATAAATTCGGCAGAAAACCGTTACTTATCTGGGGTGTAAGCGGTGCTGTAATTGCCTTAATTATAGTAGGTGCTTTATTTGCGCTCAATATTACGTCAAGTACCTTGCTGCTGATATTTATACTGCTCTATATTGCCTGTTTTGCCTTTTCATTCGGACCGGTGGTCTGGGTTATTCTGTCCGAAATTTATCCGACGCGGATACGCGGGAGAGCAATGGGTATAGCAACATTATCACTATGGATAGGCACATGGATTGTCGGACAGTTTACTCCTTTTCTATTGGAAACTATTAAACCTTATGGAACATTCTGGCTGTTTGCATTAACCTGTTTTCCTGCTATTATAGTTACCTGGAAATTTGTCCCCGAAACAAAAAATAAACCGCTTGAAGAAATTGAAAAAATCTGGATTAAATAATAACCAGGACAAATTATTTATATAAGAAATATTTCTTGGAGTTAAGATTTGATTAAAAAAATAATCATTGCATTTATTGTAATTCCATTAATTTGTTTGGCTCAGTCTACCGGAGGCGGAGAACTTTCACCTCAGTTAAAAACAAATGAAAAAGCTTTGCAGAAATGGCAGAATCTTAAATTCGGTATGTTTATCCACTGGGGACCGGTTACTCTCCGCGGAACCGAAATCGGCTGGTCAAGAGGGACCGAAGTACCAATTAAGGAGTATGATAATCTCTACAAGGAATTTGATCCTGTTCTTTTTAATGCCAGGGAATGGGTCAGTACTCTTAAAAATGCGGGAATGAAATATCTTGTTATTGTAACTAAACATCATGACGGATTCTGTCTGTGGCCGTCTGCATATACGGATTATGATATTGCATCAACTCCTTACAGGAAAGATATTTTAAAACAATTAGAAGAAGAATGCCAAAAACAGGGAATTTTATTCGGCACCTACTATTCAATTGTTGACTGGTATAATCCGTATTATACAACAAGACATGGAGGAGATCCCAGACCAATAGACAGCGCAGGTATGCCTGTTTACTTTAAATACTTGAAGAACCAGGTAAAAGAACTAATTGAAAACTATGATACAAATATCTTGTGGTTTGACGGATGGTGGGAAGATTCATGGACTCATGAATACGGAATGGAATTATATAAATATGCAAGATCATTAAAAAATGATATCCTTATAAATAACCGGGTTGATAAAGGACGGGGAGAAAACGGGATGACCGAATCGGATAAATTTGCAGGCGACTTTGGAACTCCAGAACAAAAAATCGGCGCATTTTATCCTAACCAACCGTGGGAATCCTGTATTACTATTTGTACACACTGGTCATGGGCACCGAATGATAAAATGAAAAATCTGAGAGAATGTATACAGACTTTAGCTCAAACGGCAGGAGGAGGTGGTAACTTACTTTTGAATGTTGCACCTATGCCTGACGGCAGAATGGAACAGAGACAAATCAAAAGGTTAAAAGAGATTGGCGGCTGGCTTAAGATTATTGGTGAGAGCATCTATGGTACAAAAGGAGGTCCGATAAAGCCTACAAACTGGATGGCATGCACTCATAAAGAAAATAAAATGTTTGTTCATCTTTTTAAATGGCCTGAAAAATTAATATTACCTGAATTTCAAAATTATAAAATTCAGTCAGTCAAAATTTTAAATAATAAACAGCCCCTGACTTATAAGATAATCGATGGTAAAACAGAGATTAATTTACCAGCTGAACAGGTTGATTTAAACAATACAGTTATAGAAATTCAATTTGATGAAGATATTGATTCAATTCAGCCGGTGGAAATTCCTCAAAATCAATTAGCCGGACTTGATGGAGCTGAAATAAAGATTAAATATCCTTTTAGTCCGAAATATTCTGCAGATGGTTTAAAATCGTTAACGGATGAAGTCCGCGGTTCATTAAGCTATACTGATTCAAAATGGCTGGGTTTCGAGAAATCAGATTTTGAAGCAACTATTGATTTAGGTGATAAAAAAGAGATTCACAAATTCGGGATAGGCTGCCTGCAGGATCAGAATACATGGATCTTTCTTCCGAAGTCTGTAAAAGTTTATGTCTCGGATGATAATCAGAATTTTTCTTTAGCAGCCTCTGAAAATATTAATGCATCTGCCAGAAATGATACAGTTCTAAGTTCGGATATAATGATTCCTTTAAAAGGTGTAAAAGCAAGATACTTAAAATTAATTGCGGAAAATATCGGGGTATGTCCTGCCTGGCATAAAGGAGCAGGAGGCGATGCCTGGCTTTTTGTCGATGAGATACTAATGAAATGATTTTTAAATTTAATTCATTCATATATTTTATAATAACAAAGTAAATAAATTATGAAAAGAAGAGAATTTATCAGGGATGCAGCTTTAACAGCTGCAGGCATAGCCTTATCTCCTGTGATATTTGAAGCATGCAGTAATCCCGGTAAACGGATGAATATTTTATTCATAATGTCGGATGATCATGCTTACCAGGCAATAAGCAGCTACGGCGGCAAATTAAATGTTACCCCGAATATTGATAGACTTGCAAAAGAAGGTGTGATGTTCGAAGAAAGCTTTGTTACAAATGCAATTTGCGGCCCGAGCAGAGCGTGCATTCTCACAGGGAAATATAATCATATAAACGGAATGATTGATAACGGAACAACCTTTGACGGTTCACAGGAGACCTTTATTAAACTTCTTCGCAAAAGTGGTTACCAGACAGCAATCGTAGGGAAGTGGCATTTAAAAAGTCAGCCGGAAGGTTTTGATTACTGGAATATTCTGCCGGGACAGGGTGAATATTACAATCCGGATTTTATTGAAATGGGAAATAAGAAAAGGGTCGAAGGTTATGTTACGGATTTGATTACTGATTTTGCGATCGATTGGCTGAATCACAGGGATAAAAGTGAACCATTCTGCTTAATGCTTCATAATAAAGGACCACATCGAAACTGGATGCCGGATGAAAAACACTTTGATATGTATGATAATAAAGAATTGCCTTTGCCGGAAACTTTTTACGATGATTATAAAACAAGAAGCGACGCTGCCCGGGAACAAAAGATGGAGGTTGCAAGAGATTTAAACCTGGATTATGATTTAAAGATTCCTCTTGATAAAAAAGAAAGACAAAAATTTAAAGACGAAAAATTTGATGAAAATTCATGGAAAGCCAGTTATGACAGGATGTCTGATGAACAAAAAGCCGATTGGAATAAGGAATATAATAGTAAGAAAGAAAAGTTTGAAGAAAGCAGCCTGCACGGTAAAGAATTGGCTGAATGGAAATATGAAAGATACATTAAGGATTATTTGGAATGCATAGCTTCCGTAGATGATAATGTCGGCAGAGTTTTAAATTACCTGAAAAAAAACAATCTGGATGATAATACAATTGTTGTTTATACATCAGACCAGGGATTTTATCTGGGCGAACATGGATGGTTTGATAAACGATGGATGTATGAACAATCTTTAAGAACACCTTTAATTGTGAAAGTTCCGGGTGTTACT
>CAVQBP010000020.1:0-45574 GCA_963710745.1 uncultured Bacteroidota bacterium
CCTCGAAATGACACTTTCTTACTTTTTGGACAGCCCCGATAAACAGACTTCTCAAAATCCTTATATTTTTTTTCACAGAGATTAAAGATTTCCTCAACATTATATTCTTTGAGAAAAAGAAAAGAATCAACATAATCTCTGTATGCAGCTCTTAATAAGGCTGCAATTTCCATAGCTCCTATTTCAAGTGTGCTGCAGATATTAAACCATTCGTTTTCCTGTACAGGCAATAAAATTTCCTGTTGTATATCAAAAAATGAAATTTTTATATCTCCGTTTACAATAATTGATAAGGTATCCTTTTCTAATTGAATAATTGATAATGAAGATTTTCCAAAAATTAAATCAGTTTTTTTTGCAAATTTTCAATTTCCAAATGTTCAAAAGAAAAGAAATCAAAATCATCACTTCTCCTGTGCCCAAGCTGTAAAGCTAATGCAGTCCCGCCCGCAAGATAGAATTTATCTTTAAATTTTTTTAGCAGAGGCAAAAGTCTCTTCTTTTTTTATCCAGGATGGATAACTTCAGATCTTTTTCCAAAGTCTTTTTTCTTTCGCAATTTTATTCCAGAAATAAAAACTATTTCTTGTAAGAGAATGTATCCCTTTTTTATCAATTAACTCTTGAACCTCTTCGCTGTCAAATGTCTTGAAAATCCATTTGAATGTATCAAAAGTTCCAAAATTAAGGAATCTTTCCAAAATAAATTTTCTATGCTTCTCCAAATCAAGCTTATTAAAATCTACATCCCAAAAAAACTTCTTATATTGCCGCGGAATAGCATGTCCTGAATTATTTTTTCTCATCTGTTCAAGGTCCGAATTTTTCTTCAATGTATGCATTGGCGTCTTCCAGAGAATGGAAATAGCCGATTCGCACACGATAACGGGTTTCATTTTTGTCGGGGGATTCATATTTAAATATAAATGAATTGAACCCTTTACCTTTATATTTTTTCACTTCCTTATAAGCTTTTCTGTCCGTTTTCCATGAGGATACCTGGATTGCATAAATGTTTCCATCGGTAAAAATTGTATTGTCTGCAATATGATCTTCTGAATGGTTATACCCGTTCGTATCAAAAGGAGTTATTATCTTTTTTGTTTTTGGGGGTTCTACATAATTCTGGTTAACAATTTCCACACGCCTGTTTAAATTCTTCCGAACTCGAGTTTGTTATTCCCGATCGGATTTTCTTCTCCTGCCCCATAAACTTCAAAACGGTCTTTGTTTAATCCCTGTGAAAGTAAATAAATAAAAACCGAGCTCGCGCGTTCGAGTGAAACTTTCTTGTTTATTGATTTCGACCCGATATTATCGGTATATCCTATTATTTTCCATTTTGTTTGCGGATTATTGTTCATCATTTCCGCAAGCTTTGAAAGGATCTTTTCGGCATTGGGAGTAAGTTTTGTGCTCCTGAATTTAAAATTAGTACTTACATTTAAGATAACTTTATTCTGAATGCTTTGTGCAGGTGCTGCGCTGACAATCGGGCAGCCCAATGTATCAACCTTGGTTCCCGGAGGTGTATTCGGGCAATTATCTTCATAGTCGGGAACGCCATCATGATCTGAATCGATGGGACAGCCGCTTACATCCACCTTTGCAATTCGCGGTGTATTAGGGCACAAATCAAGGTAATCCGGAACACCATCATGATCCGAGTCGATAGGACAGCCGCTTGAATCTACAGCAACTTTCAGCGGTGTATCAGGACACTTGTCCAGGTAATCCGGAACACCGTCATGATCCGAATCAATGGGACAGCCGAATACGTCTACTTTTACACCCGGCGGAGTATTCGGGCACATATCTTCAGAATCGTCCACACCATCATTGTCACTGTCTCTTATCGGCTGAACGAAAAAAGTAATTCCCGCTGTTAATGAAAAATAAATATCATTTGCATTTCCGGCCGTTATATCATCAAGGTTGTCATTGGGGCTTATATAAGCTGCTCCTGCTAAATCAACAGAAAAATATTTAGATAAAGCATATTTAATTCCTATCTCACCTGTATAGTTCGGTTCATTTGTTTTATAAGCCGCAACAGCATTCCTTGGAAGCTTATTTCCCGAATTATCCTGCGGATTGAAAGAGACATAATATCCTCCGGCGAGCAAATAAGGATTAAGTGAACCGAGGTTCAATGTATATTCAAGTCCCCCGCCGAACATATAAAGATTTGTAACAAAATTATTTGCATTAGTGCTAATCGGTTTTCCGCCGTTATTACCGGCAATAGTTCCCAGGCCGCCCATAAATTTTAAACCGAAGGCACTGGCAGTTGAAGAAGGGAAAAAATATTCAAATGACCCTTTGGCCATGTAGCCTAAATCGGAATTTAAATAATCAGTTCTTGATAATGTAATTCCTCCCTCGGCAGAAATTCCGAGTGCACCTGAAAAAGGATGATAATACCCGGGTTTTTTTGTCTGGGGAAATAAGCTGACTGTAAATAAAACAAGCAGGATTAGGATGAGGTAATTTTTTTTCATAATAATTTCTTTTATGCTAATTGTGAATTTTATTTATGATTTACGTCTCAGTTAACAAGGCATCATCAAAAACATAGGATCTTGCGAATGTTTAAATATTTTCTCATTTAGAAGTTAAAAAAAATTTCAATAATTAATTTGTTAATTTAAATAATATTTAATTTTTAAGTTAACATATAATTAAAACAGATTGTATTGTCTGTTCATACTAAATCTATGAATATGATTTTTTGCAATATGAAAAAGATGCGGATTATATACTACTTTAAAGAGGGCTTATCAGGTTTGATTTTTTTTACAGACCATAGTAAGCTGCAAATGAAAATTCATTTATAAGTTTATTTTCAAATATTCCGGCAGATACCTCGTTTGAAACTTTACTATACTTGTATCTCATCTCAAAATTTAAGTCATATATAAATTCATATTTTAAATTTATTCCATAGTACTGATAATGATTCATCAGCCCGAATAAGAATTTCGGCTGGGGCGAATGATACTGACCGCTGTAATCTGAACTCCCTTTTCTGATATATTCTCCCCAGATATCGGTTTGTAATCCCCTGATAAATCTATAATTGAAGTTTAAATAAAAGAGATCGGCATTATGTCCTATCCAATGTCCCATTAAATATGAAGATGTGGCATAAGTCTGTGCAGGATCATGATGCCCGTAAACATAAGGATTTATTCTTGTATATTCAGTTATTACAGTTAAATTGTCGATTGGTAAATCGGCTACAGATGCTCCGATAGTACATGCCATCTGCGGCCGCAGTCTTTTATCATCCAGAGAATTTTTAAGAGTTTCACTATTGACAAACAAGGTCCCATTAATACCTTTCAGAGTTAATTCATCAATAAACAAGGTTCCGTATAAATGAGTGTTCTTTATAAAATCTCTTGAACTAACGGAAAGAAAGATTTGCGAATTTGCATCGCCGGGTTGATCGTGCCTGTTGCTTATAAACTCATCGGCCATATAGAAAACCATAAAAGGCATTAAATACAGCGGCTCTATTTTATCACTGTATACAACCGATTCACCGATCGAAAAATCCAGCCCTTTGAATGGGGTAAAAGTTACCGCATGCCATGCCAGGTATTTATTTATATAAATGTCCCGGCGGTATTCTGAGAACATTAAGGAATCTATGACATTAGAAGAAAGCCACGCATGAAAATAATAAAAATTAAGCCATTTAATCGGATTTAATTGAAGCCTGATAAATGGGAACGAGGGTGCTTTATTTGATAGAACAATATTGCCGCTTCTTGCATAGCCGTATTCAATATAATCTTTTGCAGCTGCAATGCTTCCCCATTTCCAGTCATATGATACCGTTGAATTTACCTCACTGTAATCAATATCCTTTCCATGATCATGTTTTACCGATATGATGCCGGTTTCCGGGGTGAACTCTTTATTTGCATCTATAGATGTTCCATGCTCATTGTTTGTCTTGAAGTTAAGACTTAAACCTATACTGTTTAAGAAATAACCGTATCCATACATTCCTACCCATGAATGAATATTCCTGTTCGATCCCGGAAAAGAAATTTCATATCCTACGGCAGGACCAGCACCAAATTTGAAAGTATTATCATCATAAGAAAATAGCCGGTATCGATTTGATATTCTACTTTCTGTGCTAACAGAAGTAATATCATTATTTTCTTTATTAAAGTATTCAAGTTCAAGAAAATATTCTTTTTCATAAAAGACCAGCTCATCTTTTTCAAGATCTGTCAGCTTATCAATTTCAGACCTTGCATCTATAAGCATCCGGGAGATGTATGTTCTTGAAAGGGGTTTAACCAGGTCATTAAATTCTATAATCCCTTTTTGGCTGAGTCTTTCAAGATACCGGTAAATATCTTTATCTAATGGTTCAAACACTATTTGAGCATTAAGAGGTAAAAGTATAAAAACCACAGAAAGAACTATTAAACACTTCTTCATGGCTTTTAGTTTTTTAGTAATGAACAATTGCTTTCATCTTTTCAACTCCCTCTATAACAGATGAAAGATTTTGCAAGTAACATCGTGAAGAGTTATCAACTATAAAAAATTACAGTGACTTGCAGCGAAGATAAAAATGCAAAAAGCAAGCCATATTTAAAAATCGTTATCTGTTTACATTTTGCAGTAATTTAGATTCCTAATCTGATAGTGCTCTTTCTATTATCTCATTTTTAGAATTGATTGAGTATTCTAATACATTTGTTACAGGATAGCATTTAAAGACAGGAGCTTCAGAATAAAATGAAAACCAAATTATACATTAGAAAAAAATTCGAAATTCAGATTTCCAGATCAAGTCTACTAAATAATTCAGGTTAAATATCTGACTTTGGAAAATTTAAAACTACTTGCGAAAATAATTGTATTGTAAGTCTATTATTAACTATTATAAGCCATAAGAAATGGAGAATGAAAATTCATTAACCTGGCTGTCTTTATAAGTTCCGTCATTTTGCTGGTGAGATTCAAGATTTACCCGGAACCTTGTTTCAAAATTCAATTCATGTATTAATTCATATTTAAAATCCAGTCCGAAATACTTATAATAATTTTTCAAACCAAATAAAAAAGAGGGCTGCGGACTTTTATACTCGCCGCTGTAATCATTGCTCCCCTTCCTGATATATTCACCCCAGGCAGTTGCCTGAAAACCAAGTAAGAATCTGTAGTTAAGTTCGAGATATAAAAGATCCGAATTCTGCCCAATCCAGCTCCCCATTAAATAGGATGAATTTGTATAAGTTTGTGCCGGATCGTGATGTCCGTAAACAAAAGGGTTTATCCTGGTATATTCTGCAGTAAAAGAAAGGTTGTTAAAGGGAATATCAGCAGATGATAAACCCAGTGTATAACCCAGCTGTGTCCTTAAATCTTTATTATTAACTGAATTAATGAGAGTCTGGCCGTCAACAAACAGGGTTCCGTTTAGTCCCTGCAGGGTCAATTCGTCAATAAATAGTGTTCCGTATAAATGTGTATTCTTAATATGATCTCTCGAGCTGATTGATAAAAATATTTGGGAGTTAGCATCTCCCGGTTTATTGTGTCTGTTGCTCAGGAAATCATCAGCGTAATAATAAAACATAAAAGGCATGAGATAAACAAGCTCAAGCTTGTCGCTATATACAACAGATTCTCCGATGGAAATATCCAGACCTTTTGTCGGTGTAAAAACAAATGAGTGCCATGCAAAATATTTATTTATATAGATATCTCTTTTATACTGTTCAAGCTTTGCAGAGTCTATTACATTTGATGAAAGAAATGCATGGAAATAATAAAATTTAAACCAATCGGTCGGGTTTAGCTGAAGTTTAATAAAAGGAAATGAAGGAGCTTTATTTGATAAGACAAGATTTCCGCTTTTCGCATAACCGTACTCAATATAATCCTTTGCTACTACTGCGCTTCCCCAATCCCAGTCGAATGATACGGAAGTTGTAACTTCGCTGTAGTCAATATCATTACCGGGATAATAAACGACGGGGATTACACCGGTTTCAGGTGTAAAGTTCTTTCTTGCATCTACACTTGTACCATGTTCATTATTTGTCCTGAAGCCCATGCTTATTCCAAAGTTATCTGAAAAATATCCGTAAGCAGAGATACCCATCCATGAATGAATATTTCTGTTTCTATCGGGGAAGCTCATCTGGTATCCTAATAACGGAGTAACATTGAACTTGAAAGTTTTATCACTGTATGAAAAAACTCTGAATCTGTCTGCACCGTCCTTTTCAAAGATACTAAGGAATTTTTTATCATTATTTTTTTCCGCGAAGCCTTCTATTTCCAGGAAATAATCTTTTTTATAAAATTCAAGCTCTTCCCTTTCCAGAGGGGTAAGCATCTGGTTTTTGCTCTCAGCTTCCAATATTTTTTGGGCTATATATTTTCTGGATAAAGGCTTTACAAGGTCATCAAATTCAATAATTCCTTTGTTACTAAGTCTGTCCAGAAAAGTATAAACTTCATTATCCAGGGGTTCATAAACTACCTGGGCTTTCAATGAAGTAGAGGATAAAATGCATATCCAGACAAATGTTAATATTTGAGTTATTTTTCTTATCAAACTAAATTCCTGTGTCTAAACCAGACATTTTTCTTAAAATTTCAACTTAAAACTTGAAGTGCCGTACTGAAGATTTCAGCAGGATCTTAATTTTGCTGAGGTGTGATTAAAATAGATTGAAAAATTCTTTATCATATTTTGTTCAAATTTGTTAAATAAAATAGAAATAAACACACAGAATTCAATAATTATGATTTATTCTTTTTTTGGAAAAATAAATTTCAGGATTTTATATCGCTATATGTTAACTTACCTTTTTTGCAAATTTGATGCCGTTTGAGGTGTTGTTAAAATATGTTTAAATATTTTCCATCGTAATTCCGGATTTTCAGAAACTCCGCCAACTCTGTTAATGTAATCGGCAACTATATCCTTCCCGAGGTTGTAATTTATTACATAACTTCTGTATTTCTCAATAAAGCTGATTGTTTTTTCTGCATTTGCAGGTGTTTCTAATGAATATTTTACAAGCCAGTTTATTGTTTCTTTTTTTGTCCAGTTACCGTCAAGGTAGTTTCTGGCAGCTTCATTGGTTGCATAATCCAGCTTTTTAGTTAATGTCAGGATTTCATAATATTTATCTGCATCGGACGGGTGCAGACCGGCCAGCCGGAACAGGACGCTTTTTTCAAATACCATTCGAGAGCGGCCGGGAAAGGCAACTTCTATCCCGTAATTTGCTGTCCCTTCAGCAATTAAAGACTGCGGACTGAATAGATCATATATTGAAAATTCCACCCACCCAAATTTTTTATATAAGCGTTCCTCTATTAATGAATTATAAACATGATGACCGGGATAACCTTCATGGCAGGCAATATCTATTGCGCGATCTATGTAAATAGGAAGATCTGTGTTAACCTGGATAATGCTGAAACTGTTCCCCTTATACCAGTTATAAGCCCCCCAGGGCTTATTTGTAACATATTCCACTTTGAAATTTTCATTATCGGGAAGTTTTAAATGTTCAAGAGTTCTTTGTCTTGCTTCTTTAATTGCAGCATTAAATACATCCGGTAATTTATCTTTAGGTATAATGAACCTCTTCTTGAATTCTTCAAGTCTTTTCTCAATATCATTCCCGTTACCCGGAAGAATTTCATTTAGTTGATCCAGTATCTTTTGAAAGTGTTTATTATCAAAATGAGGAGCATCTGCATCGTACAGAGCTTTTGTTTCTTCATCGAATGAAAGCTTTCCGCCGGCAATCATAAATAGTTTTGTTTTTACAGCCAGCAGCTGCTTATATAAATACTTGTATCTTAAAACCTGGATATCGCTTGCTTTTTCATTTTTCAAGCTTTCAAGACTATCAAGCAGCTTATCTGTATCAGAATATAAATTTTGAATTGCAGCAGAATCGCCTTTTATTGCAGAATCCTTTTTAGGTATCCACTCCTTCGGGCCATAATATGCATCCACTACATCAGGATCCTGTATTCCCACATTAAGTACTAATTTAACATAACGTTCTGCAATTTTATCCATTTTTAGATCCAGATCTTTATAAATTAGCGGTTCACTGTTATCTTTTTTTGAGCATGAAGAAAGGATAAGGCAAGATAAAACTAGCGTGATAAAATAGTATTTATACATTGTTGATATGATGACTAAATTTTTCAGATGCCGGATGCCAGATCCCTGCGGAATTAAAAGTTATTCTTTTTTCTGAAGTTCAGTATCCCGTTTTCGCATCCGTTATTCATTATCTGGTGGAAATTTAATATTTAATATATTTATAAGCAAAAAGCTTCAGATATTGACCGGTTCCTTTTTCTCTTCTCTTTCTCCTATCTGCTGCCGCCACATCGCGTAGTATAATCCCTTTTGTTCGACTAAATCTTCATGTTTCCCCGATTCGACAATATGTCCCCGTTCTAAAACGTAAATCATATCTGCATGCATAATAGTAGAAAGGCGGTGTGCAATAAGAATTGTAATTAAATCTTTATTCCGGGAAATATCTCTTATCGTTTCACTTATTTCCTCTTCAGTGAGAGAATCGAGAGCTGAAGTGGCTTCATCAAAAACAAGAATATTCGGCCGCCTTAAAAGTGCTCTGGCAATCGAAAGCCTTTGCTTTTCTCCCCCTGAAACTTTAACACCTCCCTCTCCAATAACAGTATCCAGACCATTGTCTGCTCTTGAAAGTAAATTTCCTGCAGCTGCTTTATTTAATACTTCTAAACATTCTTCATCGGTTGCGGAAGGATTTACAAACAAAAGATTTTCTCTGATAGTTCCGGAGAATAACTGCGTATCCTGAGTTACAAAACCAATTTTTTCACGCAATTTGTCGAAGTCGATCTGATCCCTGGGAATTCCGTTATATAAGATCTGACCATGCTGGGGAATATATAATCCAACCAGAAGCTTTACAAGCGTAGTCTTTCCTGCACCCGAAGGTCCGACAAATGCAATAGTTTCGCCTATTTCTGTTTTAAATGAAATATTTTCCAATGCCCTGTTTTTACCTGACTGATGCTTAAAACCGGCATCAACAAACTCTAGAGTTCTTACATTACCAAGTTCAACTGGTTTTGCAGGTTTTGAATCAATAGGAATTTTTAATATTCCTTCAAAGTTATTTAAAGAAACCTCTGCTTCTCTGTATACATTAATTATGTCTCCTAAACTTTGAAGAGGACCGAAAATGAAAAAGGAATAAATAAAAAGAGAAAAGAATTCGCCGACTGTTATTGCCTGGATAAAAATCAGATAAAGCATTATAAAAAGAATACTGGTTCTTATGAAATTTACAGAGGTTCCCTGGATAAAGCTTAATGTCCTTATATATTTTACCTTTTTTAATTCCAGCTCAAGGATTTTATCCGTGGTGGAATTCAGCCTGTTAATTTCCTGGTTTCCCAATCCAAGGCTCTTTACTAGTTCAATATTTCTTAATGATTCGGTTGTAGTTCCGGCAAGTGCTGTTGTTTCACTGACAATAACCTGCTGTATCCTTTTTATTTTTTTACTTAAAACCGAACTAATTATGCCCAGTATAGGAACAGCAGCAAAAAACACAGGCGCAATAACCCAGTAAATACTTATTGAATAAACAGTTACAAAAATAATTCCGACAAGGGATGTAAATAAAGTATTAATGACCGCAGAAATCAGCTTCTCTACATCGGTTCTTACTTTTTGCAGCACACTTAAAGTTTGTCCGCTTCTTTGATCTTCGAAAACGGAATAGGGAAGTTCAAGTGAATGTTTAATTCCATCGGAATAAATTCTTGCTCCCAGTCTCTGTGTAATAACATTTACATAATAATCCTGAAAATTTTTTGCAACTCTCGAAACAAATGCTACCCCAACAGCGGCAGCTAATAATAAACTAACCCCCTTGAAAAATTCTGATGTTGTATATTGCGAAAATTTTGTTGCATATTTGTCAATTACAATTCTAAAAATGTAAGGATCCAGGAAAGAGAAAACCTGGTTTACAGCTGCAAGCACCAGAGAGAGGATTAAGAGCTTCCAATAATTTTTTAAGTATGAATATAGTAATTTCACTTTTTTATAACTTATAAAATTTAAAAATCTGATTTGGCAATAGCTCTTATCTTAATCTTACTCTCAGATATTCACATAAACCGGATCTGTTCAGCAATGTGATTAGTAAGAAAAAGATTTAATTTTGCCGGAGGTATTTCAGACCTCCGAAACATGTTGTAAATAATTAAGAGATTTTCAGATAAAAAAGTATTCTCAGATCCGGGAACGGGAACCGGCTATCTTTTCATTTTTGGAGAATTCGGTTTAAAAATGAATAAAAATCTAATATTTATAAATCTAATTTTTATTTTTCAATGGCATAATATATGAAAAAAACTTCAAGTCAAAAATATTAAATTACCGGTTGTTCCCGACAAACTAGTTAATTTCTAAAATAATATTTTCCACTGCAGCCAGAATCATTGCGAATTACTCAGAAAAAGGATAGAAAGATTGTCAATTTCTAAAGATGTTAAAGCAAAATTCTATTGTTATCATTGCGGTGAAGAATGTAAAGATTCAAATATTTCAATAAATGAAAAGATTTTCTGCTGCAACGGGTGCAAAACCGTATATGAAATTCTGAATAAAAGCAACCTCTGTAATTATTACTCTATAGATCAAACTCCCGGAAAATCTCCGAAAGAATTCGAATCGAGGGAATTTGATTATCTTGATGATGAAAAGATTATTAAGCAGCTTAATAACTATATTGATGATAAAATCAGTATTGTCACTTTTACAATCCCTCAGATGCATTGTTCATCCTGCATCTGGCTTCTTGAAAACCTGTATAAATTGGATGAAGGAATAAGCCATTCTGAAGTTGATTTCTTAAAAAAAGAGCTGACGGTTAGATATAACCATAATAAAATCAGTCTGAAAAAGCTGGTTCAGCTTACCTCCTCAATTGGATATGAACCTCAAATCCAGCTTGATGTTCTTGATAAGAAGAGAGATAAAGCGTCAAATAAGAAACTTTATTATAAGCTTGGGATTGCCGCATTTTGCTTTGGAAATATTATGCTTTTCAGCTTCCCCGAATATTTATCGATTAATGTATCGGATGTTTTTTTTAAGAGATTTTTTGGATACCTGAATTTAATTTTAGCGTTACCTGTTTTGTTCTACTCAAGCTCCGAATATTTTATTTCTGCTTATAAAGGATTAAAGAAAAAAATAGTAAATATCGATTTCCCGGTATCGCTTGGAATTATAGTTTTATTTTTTAGAAGTACAATTGAAATATTAACTCATTCAGGTGCAGGTTATTTTGATTCGATGACAGGTCTTGTTCTCTTTCTATTGATAGGAAAATTATTCCAGCAGAAAACATATCAGTCTTTAAATTTTGAAAGAAATTATAAATCTTATTTTCCTCTTTCCGTTTCAGTTAAAAAGAATAATAAGCAGATCTCAAAATCTGTCTCCGATCTGGTTGTAGGCGATAGAATTGTTGTAAGAAATAATGAAATAATACCTGCAGATTCGATATTATTCAGCGGAACAGGAAATATTGATTACAGCTTTGTTACAGGGGAATCAAAACCTGTAAATAAAGTAATGGGAGAATTTATCTATGCCGGCGGCAGGCAGCAAGGCGAATCATTGGAACTTGAGGTTGTTAAAGAAGTTTCTCAAAGTTATTTAACACAATTGTGGAATAATAATACTTTTAAAAAGAAAGAGGAAAGTGATTTTACTGCTTTATCAAATCATATAAGCAAATATTTCACTGCCGTTGTTATTTTAATTGCAGTAGTTTCTTCTGCCCTCTGGCTGCCGGTTAATTTGGGAATTGCATTAAATGTTTTTACTGCTGTGCTTATAGTCGCCTGTCCATGCGCTCTCGCTTTATCAACTCCTTTTACATTGGGAAATACCTTACGAATTTTCGGAAAGAATAAATTTTATTTGAAGAATACCGCTTCAATTGAAGAAATGGCTAAGGTTGATGAAATAGTTTTTGATAAGACCGGCACCTTAACTAAAATTAATAGCTCTGAAATTAAATATGTCGGGAAAGAGCTTGATGGTTTCGAACAGGAGATTGTCAAATCCCTTGTCGGAAATTCCAACCATCCTTTAAGCAGAAAAATTTATTCTTTTTTGGAAGGCAAAGAAAAATTTGCAGTCAGTCAATTTAATGAAAAAACCGGCGAAGGAATTGAGGGAATTATTTTAGGGAATAAAATTAAAGTCGGTTCAATAGATTATGTATCCAGCATCGGGAATAATGATTCTGCGTTTGAAATGAAAAAGGATTTGGGAACAAGAGTTTATTTGTCGCTAAATAACAAAGTTGCAGGATATTTCAATTTTTCAGCCGGGTACAGGAAAGGAATAAAAGAATTACTTAAAAATTTATCGGTTGATTTTTCTTTAAATCTTTTATCCGGAGATAACGACACTGAAAAAGAAAAGCTTATAGAATATTTTGGTAAAGAAACCGGATTGTTTTTTCAGCGTTCTCCTCAAAACAAATTGGATTTTGTAAAAAATCTTCAGGGTGCGGGTAAAAATATTTTGATGGTTGGTGATGGATTAAATGATGCCGGTGCATTAGCGCAAAGCAATGTGGGTATAGCGGTTACAGAGGATACTAATAATTTTTCTCCTGCCTGCGATGCTATATTGGAAGCTGACAATATTGACAAACTTTTTGAATTTATAAAGTTTTCCAAAACCAGCGTAAAAATTATTTTAATAAGTTTTATAATATCTTTTATTTATAATTTAGCCGGATTAGGTTTTGCTGTTATGGGATTGCTTTCACCAATTGTTGCTGCAGTTCTTATGCCTGTAAGTTCAATTTCTGTTGTTGTATTTGCTACAATCACAACAAATTTGATTGCAAAAAAGAGAGGATTGATATCTCTGTAATAGTAATATTAATAGGTATAAGCCTAATTGTTGCCCTGGGATTTCTGTTTGCATTTTTATGGGCTGTTAAAAGCGGACAATATAAGGATACATATACACCTTCTGTAAGAATGCTTTTTGATCAGTCTCCTGATAAGGAAAAGAACGAAGAAAACAGCAAAGAATGATAAGTAAATGTGAATAGTTTAAGAAAAGCATTGCTGAATAAGCAGCATTAGTTCATTTTTTTTAATTCTGAAATATCTACGAAATTTTTATGAACGAATTATACTACTATATAGGAGCCCTTCAATGGAGTTAGAACAATTCAGTTACGATAATAAGATTGTTAAAAACTTTGCGATTGCTACTGTATTCTGGGGATTGATAGGAATGCTTGTAGGTCTTCTTATCGCTTCCCAGCTATTTTTTCCGGCTTTGAATTTTAATCTTCCATATACTACTTTCGGCCGTATTCGACCGCTTCACACAAATGCAGCAATTTTTGCATTTGTAGGAAACGCAATCTTTATGGGAGTCTACTATTCGCTGCAAAGGCTGTGCAAAGCCCGCATGTTCAGCGATTTTCTGAGTAAGTTCCATTTCTGGGGATGGCAGCTGATTATTATTGCAGCCGCTATTTCTCTCCCGCTCGGTTTAACAACCAGTAAAGAATATGCCGAACTTGAATGGCCGATTGATATTGCAATAGTTATTGTCTGGGTTGCGTTCGGAATAAATATGTTTGGGACAATAATTAAAAGAAGAGAAAAACATATGTATGTTGCAATATGGTTTTATATTGCAACATGGGTTACGGTAGCTGTTCTTCATATAGTCAATTCAATTGAGATCCCGGTTACTTTTATGAAAAGCTATCCGGTATATGCCGGTGTGCAGGATGCACTGGTCCAATGGTGGTATGGTCATAATGCTGTCGCATTCTTCCTGACCACACCATACCTGGGACTTATGTACTACTATTTACCTAAAGCTGCCAATCGTCCGATTTATTCTTACCGGCTTTCCATAATACATTTTTGGGCATTGATATTTATATACATATGGGCTGGCCCCCATCACCTGCTTTATTCTGCTCTGCCCGATTGGGCTCAATCACTAGGTACTGTTTTTTCTATTATGCTTATTGCTCCTTCATGGGGTGGAATGATAAACGGTTTGCTAACGCTTCGCGGTGCGTGGGATAAGGTTAGGCAGGATCCTATTCTTAAATTTATGGTGGTAGCTGTAACTGCCTACGGTATGGCTACGTTCGAAGGACCGATGCTTGCATTAAAAAATGTTAATGCAATTGCTCATTTTACTGATTGGATTATTGCTCATGTTCATATAGGAACACTTGCATGGAACGGCTTTTTGACATTTGGAATTTTATACTGGTTAATTCCCAAAATATTTAAGACAAACCTGTATTCTAAGAAATTGGCTAATATTCATTTCTGGATAGGTACACTTGGAATAGTCTTCTATGTATCAGCCATGTATTGGTCTGGTATTACACAATCTTTAATGTGGAAGCAGTTTACTCCGCTTGGTCAGCTTCAATACCCTAATTTTCTTGAAACCGTTTTGCAGATAATTCCTATGTATATGATCAGAGCAGCCGGCGGAGCTTTATACTTAACCGGCGTTGTAATGATGACTTACAATCTGTATAAAACTGCAAAGCAGGGAAATTTTGCTGCAAATGAAAATGCAGAGGCACCGGCATTAATTAAAATGAAAGAAAAAGAAGGATATTCCCACAGATGGCTGGAAAAGAGACCCTGGCAGTTTACTCTTGCCGCAACCGTTGCAATTTTAATAGGCGGATTAGTTGAATTTATCCCGACTTTTTTAGTTAAATCAAATGTACCGACAATTGCCAGCGTAAAACCGTACACCCCTCTTGAACTGCAGGGAAGGGATCTTTACATAAGGGAAGGATGTTTGGGATGTCATTCACAGTTAATCCGTCCCTTCCGATCTGAAACCGAAAGGTATGGTGAATATTCTAAAGCAGGTGAGTATGTCTATGATCATCCGTTCCTTTGGGGTTCTAAAAGGATCGGGCCGGATCTTCACAGAGAAGGAGGGAAATATCCGAACTTATGGCACTATCTCCATATGCAGAATCCTTCTTCCATGTCCCCGGGTTCTATAATGCCGAACTTTCCATGGCTTTTAACGAATAATCTGGATACGGCTGCAACTGCTAAAAAAATTGAAGTGATGAGAAAACTTGGTGTTCCGTATCCCACGGGATATGAGACATTTGCAAACCGGGACTTAGAAAAACAAGCTGAAGAAATAACTACTGATTTACAAAAAAACGGAGCTCCTGCAGAAAGTAATAAAGAAATAATCGCTTTAATTGCTTACCTGCAGAGATTGGGAACGGATATTAAAGTTAATTCAAATGTCGTAAGTAAGTAATAGTAAATATAGATAATGAGTTTGAATGCTTGTATGATTGATTTAATGGAACATTCAATCAACAATTCATTCAATCTTAATGAATTTGAATAAAAAATAAAAATAATTTTATGTATAAAGAAGTCTTGCAGTCAATAGAAGGAATAGGAATTTATCCTCTCATATCTATGATTGTATTTGCTGTTTTTTTTGCAGCAGTAATTATCTGGTATTTTAAAGCAGATAAAAAGTATTTAAACAAAATGAGTAATTTACCTCTAGATGATGATGAGAAATTAAATTCAAATAATACAGGTGAAATCCATGATCAAAAATAAAAAGAAGTTTATAATATCAATTTTTCGGGTATTTGGAATTGTAATCTTTTCTATAAGCAGAAAAATAATTGCACAAACACAGACTAATGAAGTGAATCCCGATGTTTATGATATAAACCTGCTGGTCTTCTCTTTAATAATATTGATCATATTTTTTGCTTTTATATACTACGGAACTGACAAAGTAATTGTAAGACCCAAAAGAATTTCCAAAATTTTTCTAAAAGCTAAAAATTATTTTATCGGCCTGGTTCCGCTGGAAAAGGAAAAAGATATTTTAATGGAGCACGATTTTGACGGTATAAAGGAACTTGATAATAAAATACCGCCATGGTTTAATTATCTTTTTTACGGAACAATTATTTTCGGCGTTATATATATGCTTGATTATCATGTGTTAAAGACCGGTAAGCTTCCTGCGCAGGAATATCAGCAAGAAATGCAGGTGGCGGCATTGCAAAGAGCAGAACTGATAAAATCGGGAGCACTTGTTAATGAAAATACAGTAACATTGTTAACCGATGCATCTGCCTTAAGTGACGGCAAAGATATTTTCAAAGCAAATTGCGTTGCTTGTCATGGAGAAAATGCCCAGGGAATTATTGGGCCCAATTTAACTGATCAATACTGGATTAATGGCGGCGGCATAAAGAACGTATTTAAAACTATTAAATATGGTGTGCCTGCAAAAGGAATGCTGACATGGGAAGGGAAGCTTAATCCGAGGGAAATCCAGGAAGTAGCCAGCTATGTGCTTTCCCTTAAAGGAACTAATCCGCCAAATGCAAAGGCACCGCAGGGACAGAAATGGGAAGGAACAGATAGCATTCAAGTTACTTCAAAATAAGGATTTATAGGAAAGCAGATTAATCGCATATTATAACACATTGTAATCTGTTCACTAATTTAATTGCTCACTTTAAAAAATTTATGTGTATCTGAAATATATAAATGGAAAATTTAAAAGAAGAACAAACATTCAGAGACCAGCTGTCAACTGTAAGTAAAGAAGGAAAGCGGAACTGGATCTATCCTAAAAAACCTTTCGGCAGATTTTATAATGCACGAAATATTGTAAGTGCAATTTTATTATTGGTCCTGATAGTTACTCCATTTATTAAGGTTCATAGTAATCCGTTTATGCTGTTTGATTTTCCCAATAGAAACTTTATACTTTTCAGTATTCCGTTTGGCCCGCATGATTTCCATCTTTTTGTACTCGCGATGATTGCGGGAATTGTTTTTATAATCCTTTTCACTGCAGTGTTTGGAAGAGTGTTCTGCGGCTGGGCCTGCCCTCAAACGATTTTTATGGAAATGGTCTTCAGGAAAATTGAATATTGGATTGAAGGGGATGCTTATGCCCAAAAAAGATTGGATAATGCTGTCTGGACTAAAGAAAAAATATTTAAAAAAACTCTAAAGCATGGAATATTTTTCGGCATTTCTTTTTTTATATCTAATATTTTTCTTTCATATATAATTGGTGTAGATAAATTATGGCAGATAATAACCGATCCGCCGTCAGAACATGTGGCAGGATTGATTTCTATGCTTGCTTTTTCTGCGGTCTTTTACTGGATTTTTTCATATTTCCGCGAACAGGTATGTACAATAGTTTGTCCTTATGGAAGGCTGCAGGGCGTTCTGCTTGATCAGGATTCAATAGTGATTGCTTATGATTATATGCGCGGAGAGCCAAGGGGAAAAATAAAGAAAGATGAAGTTCAGGTTGGTTTGGGAGATTGCATTAACGATAAATTATGTGTGGAAGTCTGTCCGACAGGAATAGATATAAGAGACGGGATTCAGCTGGAATGTATTAATTGTACAGCCTGCATCGATGCGTGTGATTATATTATGGACAAGGTAAATCGTCCCCGCGGATTGATCAGATATGCATCGCTCAACGGAATAGAGAAAAACTCAAAATTTAAATATACCCCGAGAATGATCGGTTATTCTTTTCTTTTAACGATTCTTATCGGCATTCTTGGTTATTTATTAATTACCAGGACCGACTTTAATATAAATATTTTAAGAACTCCCGGATTGCTTTTCCAGGAACAGCCGGGAAATATGATCAGTAACCTGTATGACCTGGATATTATAAACAAAACCTTCCACGATGCTCAAATAGATATTAAGCTTAAAAACCTGAATGGACAGATAAAAGTAATCGGCACCAATCTTTTAATGAAACCGCAGGATAATCTTGAAGCAAAATTTTTGCTTCTTATTCCCAGGGCGGAATTAAAGAGTATGAACACCCCGGTTATTATCGATGTTTATTCAAACGATAAATTGCTTCAGGAAGTTAAGACATCATTTTTAGGACCTATGAATAATAAGGAAAAAGACGAATGAAAAAATATTTAAAGTTCAACTGGGGTACTGGAATATTTATTTCGATAGTTTTGTTCATGATCATATCTATAATTCTGGCAGTTATATTTATGAACCAGCGGGTTGATCTGGTAACTAATAATTATTACGAGAAGACTTTAACTTATCAAAACCAGATTGATGCTTATAAAAGAACAGCAGAGCTTAAAGAGAAAGTTTCCTTCAATTATGCAGATAATAAAATAAATCTTTCTTTTCCCGGTTCATTTTTACAGCAGGTTAACAATGGTAAACTATATTTTTACCGGCCTTCGGATTCAAGGAAAGATTTTACTGTGCCCATTCAACTTAATAAAGAGGGAAGCCAGACTTTTAATACAGCTGAAATTGGTAAAGGTTACTGGAAAGTTGAAATTCAGTGGACTATGAATAATGAGAATTATAAGATGGAGAAATCAGTTTTAATTTATTAACTAAAAATTTTTATGGAAATATTTGCCGGTTTAATTATTGGATTTATAGGAAGCTTTCATTGTCTTGGGATGTGCGGACCAATAGCACTAGCTTTGCCTATCCCCGATTCGGATAATTTTAGATTTTATGCCGGGAGAGTAATATATAATTTGGGCAGAATCTTGTCCTATGCGTTAATGGGGATTCTTATCGGTTTTATAAGTGAAAAACTAGTCATCTCAGGTTTCCAGCAGATACTTTCCGTATCCCTGGGAATTTTAATTCTGATAATAGTTCTCATTCCCCGGGGAATAAGAAACAGAATATTTGCAGCTAATATCATTCAGAAATTAATTATTCCTTTTAAAGAGCAGTATAGGTACCTTATTTAAACAAAAAAATTATTTCTCCTTTTTTTCAATCGGCTTCTTAAACGGATTTTTACCTTGTGGATTCGTTTATGCTGGTTTAGCAGGGGCAATTTCAACAGGTAGTGCTTTTAATGGTATGCTCTTCATGATCTTTTTCGGGTTGGGTACTTTCCCAGCAATGTTTACAATTTCTTTATTCAGCAAATTTATAAAACTCGGTTTAAGAAAAAAGTTAAACAGACTTGTTCCGGCATTTGCAATCTTTCTGGCTCTACTTTTTATAATGCGGGGAATGAACCTGGGAATTCCTTATGTTAGTCCTAAAATTGGAAATAAACCTGCATCTCATCATATGATGAATAATTATAAAAAATAAAGGGGCTTTATCGAGCCCCTTTAAGTTTTAATTATTATTTCTTAGAAGGTAAAACTGCATCCTTTGCTGCTTTTGCAATTCTAAACTTTAGAACTTTTTTAGCAGGTATAACCATTGTTTGGCCGGTAGCAGGATTTCTTCCCATTCTCTTTTTCCGGTCAACTACTATTAATTTGCCAATGCCAGGAATTGTGAAAGACTTTTTTGCTTCCTTATGAGCTAATGCAGTCAGCTCATCCAAAAATTGATTAGCTACTTTTTTAGTAGTATCTGTCTTCTTTGAAAGGTGATCGACTATTTGTGATTTAGTCATTGGTTTTCCTGCTGCCATAGTTAAGCCTCATAAATATTGATAGTTAAAAATTTCGTTGTGAAAATAAAAAATATTTTTGATTAAAAAAAATTTATTCATGATATATTTTAAAAGAATGTTAGAATACTTCCATATCCGGTACACCACGCTGCTTTGTAGCTTAGAATTTTATTATTTATTTTACCTTTAATATTTATTCTTCATTGGTATAAATAATACCCGCTATTTTGAATAATGAAACAGTTTTTAATCTTCATTTTATTAAATGTTTATATATACTCTCAAAATATTGATTCACTGTCAATTAAAAAAACCGCTAAACTGCCTGAAGGAGATAAGAGAGATTCGGTTCTTGTTGATACTACCGGTCTGTTAAGTAAAAAGAAAAACCTTGTCAAAGTTGATACCCTCCTTCCGCTTCAGCAGAAACCATTAACAGACGATAGCTACTTTATTAGTCATAAAACAATTTTCCATTTTGATTACCGTTCTGCTTCGGATTTATTAAAAGAATTCCCTTTCACATTTATAAAAGATAAAGGCTTTATTGAGCCGGATAATGAAGCATTTATGTACGGAGCAGGTGCAGGCGGAATCAGTTTTCTGCAGGACGGGATTCTATATAACGATCGATTTACTAATTCTCTGAATTTATATAACATTCAAACAGGCTCTGTTGATTCAATTGAAATAGTTCCTTCACCAAGGGGCTTCCTGTATTCTATTTCACCTAACCCTGTAACAATTAATTTTATAACAAAGGATTATTTATCGGTTATACCATATTCAAGAATCAAATATTACCAGGGTCCTTCCGGAGAAACTTATGTCGACGGTTTATTTAGTGTATTGCTCCTTAAAAATTTAAATGTATCTTTTGATGTAACCAACAGGAATATTGATAGTTCCTTTGTTAATAGTAATTTTAATATGTGGCAGGTGAAATCAAAATTAAAATATTTCTTATCCAACTCATTAAATATTACCGGTTCATATGGATATATTAAATCGGAGATGGGATTAAACGGGGGAATAAATGCCGATACTATCTATAAAAGTAATACAGATATAAATAGTACATTATATAATGATATAACTGCTCCTATCAATTTTCCTTCCCGGAAAGAGGAATATATTCAGCATTATTTCAACATCGGTTTGCTGTCAAAAGCGTTTAATAATTTCAACGGCAACCTTGATTTATATTTCAGGTTTAACCAGGATAAAATTTCAGGCATCGACTCGAGTATTTCTGAAATAAAAAATAAGAACAAGATATATGGTGTAAACTTAAGGGAGGAATTTTCAAAAGACTTGTTTGAAATCAGTATTCTCGGCAATTATGAACATATTAATTACAATACAAGTTCTATTATAAATAGGGCTTATACAATTGAAGAAAGTAATCTGAATAACTTGTCTCTGGCATCTGTTATTTCTTTAAATCTTTTAAATGGAGAGCTAACACCTTCAATCTTTTATAAATATTATGACGGAAAAGATTATTACCAGCGGGATATTAGTCTTAATGGTTTTGGAGCAGATGTTGCATATAATTTAAAAGATAACTTTAAATTCTATTTAGGGTATACAAATTATGAGATTAATAAATCTGCAAAAAAAATAAATAATGCTGAGGCAAGTATAAGTTATTCAGCAATGGACGCTTCTGTTATGTTTAAGATTTTTAACAGGGATTTGATAGTAGGTAAATCCGTTCCCGGAATATATAATTATGATTATAAAAATATAACCGGCTTAGGATTAAAGTTAGATTTTAAGTTTAAAGAAATCCTGATAGAGACTTCGGGAGAGTATTACCTGAATCCTGGAACTGAATTTAAGAACCTGATGCCCGGCTTAAATTTTATGAGCGGTATTTATTATAAAGGCATCTTATTTAATACCAATTTAAATTTAAAAACAGGCTTCATTTTTTATTATACAGGTAAACAAAATCTGCTGCCGGTTTATTCCCCTGGTGTTTTAAACTATTTCAATAATGAAATTGCTCAATCCTTAACTGTAGATTTTACCCTTGTAGGAGAGATCAGAAAAGTAGCAATAGTATATTTTACATGGGAAAACTTGTTTAATAAACAATATTTTATCACTCCTTTTTATCCAATGTGGTCAAGGGGTATACGCTTTGGTCTTGGCTGGGAGCTTTTCAATTAGCATCTGATAATTTCTTGAAGACCTTGTATGGAGCGCTTTTCTATTTTGTTAAACCTTAGAAAGTTCTTTATTCAATTGATTTTATCAATTACCAGGCTGGCAATTTTTTCACCAATACTTAAAGAAGCAGTAGCAGCCGGAGATGGTGCATTTAATATATGAACCATATTATCGTTTTCAATAATTCTGAAATCATCTAAAAGGTTTCCGTTATTATCAACAGCTTGTGCCCGAACACCCGCTTTGTAAGGAGTAACATCATCTTCATTTATCCCGGGAACTAATTTCTGCAGCGCAGTTACAAATGCAGATTTACTAAGTGAACGATAAAACTCATGAAATCCTGTTTTATAATATTTCCTCCCCATTTTCCAGAAGCCCGGGAAGTTAATCATTTCTGAAATGTCTTTTAAAGAAAAATCTTTAAAATTATAACCTTCTCTCTTAAAAGCTAAGACAGCGTTCGGTCCTGCTTCTATTCCGCCATTAATCATTCTTGTAAAATGAACCCCAAGAAATGGAAAACGGGGATCCGGAACCGGGTAAATTAAATTTTTTACAAGGTATTCCTTTTCTTTTTTTATCTTATAGTATTCACCGCGGAAAGGAATTATTTGAACATCGGTATTAAGACCACATAAAGCTGCAATTCTATCGGATTGGAGACCGCCGCAATTAATTAAAAACTTAGTACGAATCTCTTCGGTTGATGTGTTAAGAATTAATTCATCCTTATTTTTGTTTAAAGACAAAAATTTACAGCCGGTCTTTACTTCACCTTCATAAGACAGTATTGTCTTTTCGTAAGCTTTAGTCACTTCAGTATAATCGACAATACCTGTTTCACCTACGAAGAGCCCCTCAATTCCTGCAGCATGAGGTTCATAATTTTTAATTTCATCTTTTGAGAGTCTTTTTATATTTTTTAATCCGTTTTCTCTTCCTCTTCTTTCGAGTTCATTAAGACGCGCAATTTCATCCTCATTAACTGCAACTACAATTTTCCCGCATTGCTCGTATTTAATCTGGTTCTCTTCACAAAACCGGTATAGTAAATTTCGGCCTTCAACACAGTTTGAAGCTTTTAATGAGCCGGGTTTATAATAAAGTCCTGAATGTATAACTCCGCTGTTTCTGCCGGTCTGGTGTGCGGCTAGTTTATTTTCAGCTTCAATTAGAATTAATGAGAGTTTTTTCTTTTTGAGGATCTGCAGCGCAGCAGCAGTACCCACAATTCCTCCCCCTATTATTGCAATATCATATAATTTGGATGACATAACATTTTCAACAAATATGAAATACAAAATTACTAAACTTGATTGTGAATCGGAAAAGAAAGTATGAATGAGCGAAGATTCCTGAAATCAGTAGTCAGAGATCAGGTTTTGCTGACCTCTGATTTCTGATATCTAAAAATACTCATCCTTTTTTCAAATAAACATCCCCGTTGATGGTTTCAATTTTAATTTTGTTTTTTCCGTCTCCGGTTTTTCCTTTGCCATATATGAACTTCCGGGCCGAACCATGTTTGTGACTCCAGTCAGCAGTGGTTTCCTGGTTTATGGGGAAATCACTATAGATCTTATAATCACCTTCATGATTTTTAGTAAAAGCTAAAGTAATATCTATGTCCATTGATAAGCCATCAGGAACAATAAGAGTTATATCTCCTCCTTTGGAAGAAAGAGTTACGTTTCTATCACCTTGATTAGGATCTCCCACCATTTCTGTATTTATATCGCCTCCCATTGTTTCAGCATCAATTGCACCATCTGTATTTTCGATATCAATACTGCCTCCCATGGTTCTGGCTTTAACAAATCTCTTCGCAGATTTAACATTGATTCCTCCCCCCATGGTTTTTAAATCGGCTCCTGATGGAGCTTCATCAACATCAATACCGCCTCCCATTGTGGAAACCGTTATAACATTCCCGCTGCCTTTGCCTGGTTTGGAGGTAACATTTTTCATTACTACAGCACCGCCATTGGTAGAGCCTTTTACATCTCCCTTTACGTTGGTTATCTCAACAGCACCTCCCATTGTGTGGACTTTCCCGTCTACTTCCGAATCATAAAGTCTGATTGCTCCACCCATGGTTTTTAGATCGAGATCTCCCTTTAACTCGCCTAAATCGAGAGCACCCCCCATAGTCTGGCCGCTAATTGTCCCGTTAACCTTCTTTATTTTTATTGCACCTCCTTTAGAATCAATTTTTAAATTGAATTTAGCGGGTACTTTAAAAATAAAATGTAAGTTGTTATTGTTTGAACCATATTTTATATCCGATTCAACTTCAATCCCCGCATTAGTTTTATTAAATGTAATATCATAATCATCCAGGTTATCTCTTTGGGATTCAATATCGGCTGATACTATATTCTTGTTCCATCCTTCAATACTGATAGAACCTCCCGAATTTAAATTAATATCCAGTGTTTTTCCTTCTTCAACATTAAATTCTTTATGAAATTTTTGTTCGTCATCTTTTTTTGCATTAGTGAAGCCGGCACAATTCAGATTTTTTCCGATATAAATGGGAAATATAAAACCTGAACCTGAAGTAAAATTGAAATTTTCAAAAGCAGAACCGCTTAATAAAAATAACAGCGGTAATAAAAGAATTAAGTATATTTTTTTCATCTCATCCTCTGGAAAATGGTTTCTGTCATATTAGACTTAAAAGATTATAATTGGTTGGGCAGGATAAAGATCTTTTTTATATTTTCCTTAAAATGTTGTTAATTTTAGGTAAATTTTATTGTATTTTTTATTAAAAGCATGTCTATAATATTTCATAATATAATGGGAAAAAGATGGAATTGAAAAATTTTAACGGGTCCGATGAAAAAGTATCTCTTCTTGGTTTTGGATGCTGGGGAATCGGAAAATCGGAATGGAAAGGTGCTGAGGACCAGGAATCAAAAAAAACACTAATTAAAGCAATAGAAAATGGAATTAATTTTTTCGATACGGCATTGGCATACGGCAGGGGACATAGTGAAAAGCTTTTGAGTGAAGCAGAAAAAGAATCCGGAAAAAATATTTTCATTGCCTCTAAAATTCCTTCAAAAAAATGGGAATGGCCTGCCGGAAATAATTCTACATTAAAAGAATCATTCCCGAAGGAATATATAATTAATAAGACCGAAGAAAGTCTTAAAAATTTGAAAAGAGATTATATTGATTTGATGCAGTTTCATGTTTGGAATGATAAATGGGCTGATGAAGATGAATGGAAAAAGGCTGTTGAGAAATTAAAGAACGAGGGGAAAGTACGATTCTGGGGAATATCTATAAATGATCATCAGCCCGAAAACGGTATTGAAGCAGGTAAAACCGGTCTTATAAATTCTTTCCAGGTTATATTCAATATCTTTGAGCAGAAACCGGTTGATTATTTATTTCCGTTCAGCAAAAAGAATAATATCAGCATAATTGCCAGAGTCCCGTTTGATGAAGGTGCATTGACTGGGAATGTAGCTCACGATACCGAATTTCCGCTGGGAGACTTCAGAAATGATTATTTCAGAGGTACGAGAAAAATTGATGTCCAGGAACGGGTAAACAAAATATGGGCTGATGTTAAAGAAAATGTTGATTCAAGGGCCGAAGCTGCATTAAGATATACAATTAGTTTTAATGCAGTAACAACTGTAATTCCTGGTATGAGAAATGAAAGAAATTTAATAGCTAATATTAAGAGTGTTGATAAAGGCTCATTGCCATATGAACTTCTGGATAAATTAAAAATTCATAAGTGGAATAAAAACTTTTATGAGTAATTTCTTTTAAAACAATAACCAGTTTAATTTTTCCCTAAAAATTGGATATAAAATATCATTATGGATAAAGTAATTACTGTCTTTGGGAGTGCTCAGCCTAAGGAAGGAGAGGTAGAGTTTGAAACCGCATATAATCTTGGCTCATTATTAGCGAAAAATAATTTTAATGTCTGTACCGGGGGTTTCCAGGGAACAATGAATGCGGTCTCAAAAGGAGCTATGGAAAATGGAGCAGAGGCAATTGGGGTTACCGTTGATTTATGGAGTGCATCTCCGAGTAAATATTTAACAAAAGAAATTAAATGCAGCTCTCTTTTTGAAAGAATCTCAAAATTAGTTGAACTGGGTGATGCATATATTATTCTTCAGGGTGGAACAGGAACGCTTCTTGAACTCGCTGTTGTATGGGAAATGATGAACAAAAAAATAATTGATGTTAAACCGGCAGCATGCCACTCTTCCATGTGGAAAGGTATTGTTGAAATAATGGATAAGCAATTAAAGCATGAGAACAGACCTGTAAAGTATGTCGAATCTTTTAATAATATTGAAGAGATTGTAACTTATATTAAAAGCAAAATCAGTTAATGAATTTTGTTACCGCCTGGTAAACCATATCTACGGTCAGCTCTTTTATACATTTAAATTTTATATCATCCCGGAAACATATCAGGGGACGGGGTGAATAAATAAAGCAGGGAGAACAATCCAGGCCCAGGCTTACAATTTTATGTTTTGTATTCCATGGATAAATGTAGGCAGGATTTGTAGGGCCGATAATAGCTATTACATTTAATTTCATTGCCGAAGCTACATGCATTAAACTGGAATCATTTGAAACAAATAATTTACAGCTTTTCATAATAGCGGCACTTTGTGCTAAATTATCCGTATTAACCAAATTAGAATTTACAGTTTGATTTCGTGCCAGGCCTGAATTGATTTTATCATTTATATAATTTTTCAATTCATTTTCCTCAGGTCCTCCGAAAATCAATATTTTTGCATTATATTCATTAATCAGTCTCTTTCCTAATTCGGCAAATTTATCCGGCTCCCATCTTCGTAATTTATGATTTTTTAATGCTGCGGAACCCGGGTGAAAACCTACAGCGAGGTCGCCTTCCTGTATTCTTAAATCACCCAGGTATGATTTAGCATAACTGATATCATTTTTGGTTAAGGGAAAATCAAGATCAGGTTCTTCATCAAATTCAACATCTAATAATTTTTCAACCAAGATTATATTTGTCTGAACATTATGGAGAGTATCCTCTTCTGTAAATCTTATATTATTTAAAAAACCAAAATTCTGCGAATTCTTTCTAAGGTATTCAACCCCGGCTCTTCTTTTTGCTCCTATCAAAAAGCTGATAATATTGTACTCTTTACGGTTTGAAGGATAAACATTTATTGATGCATCATATTTCTTTCTCAGGCTTGAAACAAATTTCAGAGAATTAAAAGCTCCTTCTTCCAGGAAATTAAAGTATATAACCTTGTTTATATTTTCATTTCTTTCAAAAATATCTTTAGCCCCTTTCAGCATAACTAATACATCAATTTCCGAATCAGGTGCAGCTTTGGAAATGAGTTTTAATGCCGGTGTAAACATTAGTGCATCGCCTATGCCTGATAATGCAATTACTAAAATCTTCATTTGCTTAAATGTTAATTATAAAAAATAAGCGGCTGTTAACCGCTTACTATTTTAATAATAAAAAGATATCATCTCAACAATTACTGAGTTTAATTTATTTAGTTCCTTTCGTAACGCTGTCGGTTTTGGTTGAAGTGTTTTTCGCCAGGTGATTATATTTCGCAATATTAGCTTTTACACTTGGATCATCCGGATAATATACCTGAATTCGTTTCCAGATATCTTCTAACTTAGAATATGCATTTTGTTTTTCATATAAATCCAGTAAAATTCTATAAGGGCTGAAATAAGAAGTAAGATTTGATGGATTTGCTTCCAGATCCTGCAGAGCATCTGTTTCAACTTCCGAGAATAATTTTTTTGCCTCGCTGATATCACCTGCATTGTAATACATATTGGCCACATTATAAAGTAATGGATATTCCATACCGATTACTTTTCTCGGCATTTTCTTTTGCATCTTATTTAAAGTGATTATTGCCTGCTGCTGCTCGTTATGATTTATATAATAATAAGCTAAGGATATAAACGCATTTCGATAGTTTTGAGTCATTCTTTGGTGGTTATCATCAAAAAAGATATTCGGATTATTTAATCCGCGAAACTTAAATCCCGGCTTATACGTTTTACTATATCCGGGATTCTCTTCGATTTGTTTTTTCATGATATCTGGATTAATAAAATCAAAATTTCCTTTGCTTTTTTCGGGTACCAGCCTTGAGGCCATCCCTTCACTTTTAAGATAATCTTCCAGACCTATTTTCCCATCCTGGGATACAGTTGCAGCAAAATAAATTGGTCTTTGCCACGCATTTGCTTCAACTATATCTTTAACCATTATATCCTGAACTCTTATACCTTTTACATTACCATAATTTAAAGTAGGTTTCATGGTCCATGAAATAGAACCCGATTTCATAACTCCTGAATCAGCAATATCATATTTCTGAAATATATCTTTTAAGGTTCTGTTAGAATCAGGTTTAGGTGCTGCAATTGTTACATTTTGTGTATTCCAGCGTATCGGCTGAATTTGATCGATTTGTTGATCAGACATCCTGATTTTTATAGTACCGACATTGTATGGGTCATCATTCTTAAGTTCCTTGATATACCATGAAGTATTTAAAAGACTTAAGTTAGCTATTTTTATATCACGTCTGACACCTTCAACATCCTGTAAATACCAAAGCGGGAAAGTATCATTATCACCATTAGTAAAAAGGACTGCATTTGGAGCACAGCTTTGAAGAAGATTGTAAGAGTAGTCCCATGGAACCCAATTATTGGATCTGTCATGAGTAAAGTAATTTGTCTTCAGCATATTTACAGGGACAAATATAATTCCTAAAGCTAAAACTCCAGCAACTCCTGCATTTCTGAAAGTGGTACCTTTCAATTTTTCATAAACCAAAGCAGCCAGTTCTTTAACTGCTATTGCAATCCATATAGAAAAGACAAAAAAAGCTCCCACATAAAAGTAGTCTCTTTCCCTTGGCTGAGGATTCTGCTGGTTTTGATAAAAAGCAGTAAGATACCCCATTAGAATAAAAGTAACCATAAATACAGCCGCCATTTTCCAATCTTTACGAAAATGGAAATAGATGCCGAGCAGACCCAGAAGGAAAGGGATTCCATATAAAGAATCTTTCACTTCCCCGGCAAAATGAATACCCAAAATACCACTGAACCAATTTCCTATTTTATTGAATGGTGCAATATCAGCACCTGCATCCTGAACCCAGCTTTCTCTTCCGGCATAGTTCCAGAGCCAATATCTGGTCATCATATGATTCATCTGGTACCGCCAGAAGAAATCTAAATCACTTGAATAATTAGTAAAGGTTCGCTGATGCATCCCATCTGTTGAAAACCTTCTTTTAAAGGTTGGAAAATCACCATATTGCTCTCTATTTAAATATGTAACCAATTCAGTGAAAGTGTTGGGCTGGTTTTCATTCATGGGAGGATTTACATTCGAACGGATAATAATCATAGAAAAAGTTGTAAATCCTATAAGTACAAAACTAAAAGACATAAAGATAAGATGGAGTGTAGGTTTTTTCCCTTTTGTAGCATAATAAACTCCATATCCTAACAAGCCCAAAATAACCAGGAATAGAAATGCACCAAGGAAATCATTGTTGCCTACGACATCTGCTAAAATACCCGGCAGTATTTTTACAACTCCCGGATAAATTGCAAACAATGCAGCACCGCCTATCATTAATGGTAAATAAAAAGAGTTCCTGTTAAATATTTGTTTCCAGAAAACACCCATTATAACAATACTTATACCTAAAACGATCATCTTAAATTTTGTATCATAATCCTGATATTCCTGCATGGTCGGTGGAGTAGATGAGGTTTGTGATCCCCACATTGCAAAAGCAACAATCAGAATTACTGCTACATGAATAAGAAAAATATAACCGGTTTTCTTAGTTTCTTTTTCATTTTCAACATATTTCCTGAACATTATTATCATAACTACGGGAACAATTGCCAGAACACTCATAAGATGAACACCGGTAGCAATTCCAATAATATATGAAATCATCAAAATGTATTTTTCATTATCTTTTTGATCAGCCCTTTCATTCCACTGCATCATCAGCCAGGCAACAAATGCAAATAAAAATGTACTCATGGCATAAACTTCTGCTTCAACGCCGTTGAACCAGAAAGTATCACTGAATGAAAAAGAGAGCGCCCCGATTGCTGCGGCTGCATATGTCGAAACAGCTTCCCAAATAGATTCAGGTTTTCTTCCCCTGTAATTTTCAATAAGTTTCACGGCTATCAAATAAAGAAATAATATGGATAATGCACTTGCCAGAACAGATATTACATTAACCCTCAAACCAATATTGCCGGCTATCGGAAGAAGTGAAAATATTCTATCAAGAATAGATATAAACGGTGCTCCCGGAGGATGAGGTACCTGGAGATAAAAACCTGCAGCTATGAATTCCCCGCAATCCCAGAAAGATACCGACGGCTGAACTGTAGAAAAGAGCACAATAGCAGATATTAAAAAAACGACGGAAGCAAATATCCTGTTTAGCAGCTTATAATTCATTAAAAAACCTCAAAAATAAAATGGGAATCAAATTAATTATCCTTGTGATATTAAGCAATGTAAATTGAAAACGTATACCCCTTTTTCTCCCCGGGATTCTCTCATCCTATTCTTCCTTTTTTTTGAAAAATGAATCATATTTCGATTTATCCACAGGAACATTATATTTATCATGAATTTCTTTTAATCGCTTTAAAGTCAGCGAATCAAAATCTTCATCGTCTTTCTGCATCTTTAAAAACATTTTATAATCATCAGCTTCTTTCCGGTCAAATTTTCTTTCATATTTTTTTAATGCATCAAGATATTTTTGCTGTTCTCGGAATGACATAAAGCCTCCCATTTTTTATCTTTTTGATAAAGATTTTAAACATTGCACAAAATTACTAAAGTTTATTTTAATATAGAAAGAAGAGTTATTATTGGTTAATTAAAACCTGATTTATACTATATACCTGTTTATTCAGCATTTGCGCTTGAACCGAGAAGTTCAGTGATGTGACTTAACAAAATAATTAATCACTATTGCTTTCATATAACCATGTATCATTGCCTTTCAAAATGAGTTCTACTATTTTTATAATTAAAATAGAAAACCAAATTTGAGTGAATCATGAAAATTTTATTCTTATTAATATTTCTTTTTCCGGCTATTATTTCTGCCCAGGCTAAACATCCTTTAACGGTTGACGACTTATGGGCAATGAAAAGAATCGGCTCCTTTGATCTTTCTCCTGATGGAAGGCAGATTGTATTTGATGTAACGGCATATAATATGGATGAAAATAAAGGGAAGAGTGATATTTATTTGATAAATATTGATGGGAGTAACCCGCATCCTGTAAAGAATTCAGATAAAAATGAGACAAATCCTAAATTCTTACCTGATGGTAAGAAAATATCATATATTGTTGATGATCAGGTACATACTTGTAATATAGACGGCTCAGACGATATTCAATTAACAGATTTATATACTGGTGTTGATGATTACAGGTGGTCTCATGACGGTAAAAAACTTTTGTTAACTTCAAATGTGTATCCGGACTGCGGTTCACAGGATTGTAATAAAAAAGTTGATGAAGAAAAGAAACTATCAAAAGTTAATGTAAGAGTTCTTACACACCTGATGTTCAGGTATTGGAACCGTTGGCTGAACGGAAAAAGAAGCCACCTGTTTTTGTTCAACATGGTTTCTAATGAATATAATGATCTAAATTATAAGATGCATAACGATGTTCCACCGCTCGATCTTGGAAGCAGCAGCGATTTTAACTTTTCTCCCGATGATAAAGAAATCGCTTTTACGATGAATCCCGATACCGTAGTGGCTGCCAGTACAAATAATGAAATTTATATTGTTAAAGTTGCAGATATTAAAAAAGATGAAAAAGCACCGGCAGAAAAAATATCCGAAAGTAAAGGAAATGATAACCAGCCGGTTTACTCGCCGGATGGGAAATATATTGCTTTCACTTCTATGCTTGTACCGGGGCATGAGTCCGCACAATCATACCTGGTTTTGTATGACCGAACCAGCGGCAAATTAAAAAATCTTAGTGATGGATTTAACAGGTCGGTAGGAGAAATAAAATGGACTCCGGATTCAAAAACTATTTATTTTACGGCTGATAATGAGATATTTAAGTCTATATATAAAATCGATATAAATTCAGGAATGATTAACCTGGTGCTTAAAGATCATAGCAATACGGGACTGATTATATCTAAGGACGGGAAAAATATTTATTTAAAACAGCAAAAGTCAACACAGCCGTATGAAATATTCTCCATGAATGATAATGGAAAAATTCAGCAAATAACCAGCCTCAACAAGGAATTATTATCTGATATTGAAATGATCCCGATTGATACTTTCTGGACTAAAGGTGCCGAAGGAGTAAACATCCAGTCTATTTTGGTCAAGCCTCCATTCTTTGATCCTTCAAAAAAATACCCGTTGATTTTCCTCATCCATGGCGGACCGCAGGGTCATTGGGAAGATGATTTTCATTACAGATGGAACACAGAATTATTTGCTTCCAAAGGATATGTTGTTATTGCGCCGAATCCCACAGGAAGCACAGGTTACGGCCAGGATTTAACTAACGCAGTTTCTACTGATTGGGGAGGCAGACCCTATAAAGATTTGATGAAAGTTTATGACTTTTCTATAAAAAACTTTAAATACATTGATCCCCGAAATACATTTGCCGCCGGTGCATCTTACGGCGGGTACATGATAAACTGGATCGAAGGGCACACTGATAGATTTAATGCCCTTGTTTCCCACGATGGTGTTTTCAACACTGTTAGTGAATGGGGCACTACCGAGGAACTCTGGTTTCCTGAATGGGAGTTCAAAGGAACGCCCTGGACAAACAGGGAATTGTATGAAAAATGGAATCCGCAAAGATTTATACAAAATGCAAAAACTCCGATGCTTATAGTTCAGGGTGCAAATGATTTCAGGGTTCCCGAAGGTCAGGCTTTCCAGTTATTTACTTCACTGCAGAGACTCGGGATTGATAGTAAATTATTGTTATTCCCTGACGAATTTCACTTTATTGTTAAACCGCAGGATGCTCGTTTCTGGTGGAACTCAATTTTTGAATGGTTTGAGAAATATAAAAAGTAATTTTCCTTTAAAATAAGGAGCATGAAATGAACGAGAATTATAATGCTGATGAACTTAAAGAGCTTGATGAATTAGATTTCGGCGGTGAAACCGAAACCGCTGAAAAGATTAAATATATTGAAGAAAATTTGTGGGAAAAACTTGAAAGGGTAGGGAAGAAAATTTCATTTGCCAAGGATATTCTGGCACTGGTTAATTACATGCGGGATCCTTACGTTTCATGGCACAGGAAAGCTATTGTTGCTGCCGCATTGGTCTATTTTATCTCACCCATTGATGCCGTTCCTGACATTGCTCCATTGATCGGGTATCTCGATGATCTGGGTGTAATTACTGCACTTTTAAAATTCCTTGGCCATGAATTAATTCCTTATTATGAAAAGGATTATAGAGATTAATATAGAATCAGAAAATTTTTAAGCGGGATTTAGAACATACAATTAAAGTAATTAAGAGATTAAGATGGGTTTTAGACTAATTAAAAGTGATTTTTTATTTAATGGAAAAGTCTTTGACGTAAAAGTCGATGAAATTGAATATGATAGCGGAAACAAAGGAATCCGTGAAGTTGCAGTACACCCCGGCGGTGCTGTAGTTGTCGCCGTAAAAAATGACGGGAAAATTATTATGGTAAACCAGTTTCGTTATCCGCTTCAAAAAAAAATATTTGAGTTACCTGCCGGGAAATTGGATAATAATGAAAATCCTTACAATTGTGCAGTTAGAGAGCTTGAAGAAGAAACCGGTTATAAAGCGAAAAAAGTTGAGAAATTAGGCCAAATTTATACAACACCTGGATTTTGTACAGAAATTTTACACATCTATTTAGCAAAAGAATTAATTCATGGGGATCATAACAGGGAAGAAGGAGAGCAGGGTATGGAAGTATTTGAATTTTCAAAAAAGGAAATCGAAGAAAAAATATTGCATGGTGAAATTACAGATTCGAAGACAATTTGTGGTATATATCTTGCTCAGAAATACCTTTAAGAAAGTAAAATAAGTACTTAAAAAATAATATTTAAGGGTTTTTTAAGTTTTAAATTGAATAAATCAGTTCATATAACAAAATTATATCTAAAAATTTCGCGTAAAATGAAATAATTACCGGTTTCATTTATTAATATATGTAACTCTTCTCCTATATTTTATTATTTTAATCATAACAATTTTGATGAAATAAAATGTTAAAATCGCTGAAAATACAAGATTACGCACTTATTAAAAGCATTTATGTAGAATTTGGAAAAGGGCTCAATATAATTACCGGTGAAACAGGAGCCGGCAAATCAATTCTTATTGATGCAATAAATCTTCTTATTGGTGAACGGGCTTCTACCGAAACAGTTAGAGAAGGAGCTCAAAAAGCATTTGTCGAAGGTATCTTCGATATCGCATCAAATAAAAAAATAGAAGAGCTTCTTGGTGAAAATCAAATTGAAATTCTTCCCGAACTTATTTTGAGGAGAGAAATCTCTTTAAAGGAGCAAACCGGTGTTTCATAAATGATACTCCTGCCCCGCTTTCTGTAGTAAAAGATTTAGGAGATATACTTGTTGACTTCCATGGCCAGCATGAACATCAGGCATTATTAAAACCGGATACTCACATTGATTATCTTGATGAGTTCTCACATTCTGAAGATTTGTTAAGAAATTATAGATGGCTTTATAGTGCGCTGATCAAATTAAAAAAAGACTTGGCTGAAATGAAGGGGAAAACCAATTCCAACAACGAAAAAAGAGATATATATCTGTTTCAATTAAAAGAAATAGATGCCGTATCTCCGGAACCCGATGAAGAAGAAAAACTTGTTGAAGAACTAAAAATACTTGAAAATTCTGAACAACTATTAGAGTTAACTACAAATATTTACCAGGGTCTTTATGAGTCGGAAAATGCTGTTTATGATTCGCTTGTAAAAATCAGAAATATGCTTAATGAAGCAGCATCAATTGATAAATCCTTTACCGAATCAAACAAGGAGTATGAATCTGTTGTAGCTATGGTAAAGGATATCTCAGAATTTATAAGAAGCTATAATTCCAGAATAGAAATGGACTCCGGCAGGTTAAACACTATTCGCGAAAGACTTTCTGCAATAAATCTTTTAAAAAAGAAATACGGCGGTTCTATTAAAGCAGTTCTGGATCATAGAAAGAAAATCCGGGAGGAATTGGGTGATTCTGAAGATTCATCGGAAAAAATAACAGAATTAGAAAAAAAGATTATTACCGTTTCAAAAAATTGTGCTGAAGCTGCCGAAAAGCTTTATAAAAACAGAAGAGACGGCGGCAAAGAGATGGAAGAGGAAGTTAAAGATATATTGAAGTATCTTGGCGTTACAAATGCCGGTTTTAATGTTAAAATAACCCATGAAAAGGCTGAAGACGATGATAATGATGTTCTCATTGTAAGAGATAAGCCGTATAAATATAACTCGAAAGGATATGACAAAGTAGAGTTTTTCATTTCAACAAATAAAGGAGAGACTCCTAAACCATTAGCTAAAGTAGCTTCCGGGGGTGAAGTATCGCGTGTAATGCTTACACTTAAAACCATTCTTGCACGCAGTGACAGGACACCTGTTCTGATTTTTGATGAAATTGATACCGGTGTCAGCGGTCCCATTGCACAAAAAGTGGGAGAGGCAATGAGAGCTTTAACAAATTATCATCAGGTTATTGCAATTACTCATCTTCCCCAGATTGCGGGAATGGCAAATCATCATTTCTTAGTTGAAAAACTGGCGGAAAACGACAGAGTTGTAAGTTCAATAAGAAAGTTAAGCAACGAAAGACGTATACTTGAAATTGCAAAACTTATGAGCGGTGAAATGATTACAGAAGCCAGTATAAAAGGAGCTAAAGAATTAATTAGGTTATAAAATAAAATCAGGGTTAATCAAGACTGAGAATTTTTTAATCATGAAAATTTTGCAAAAAATTTCCGAATATTAACTTGATAATATTTTACAAAGTTTGTAGTTCGTAATAATAATTTAATAAACAGGAGGTATAATGAAGAAAGTCTTTACAATTCTGGTAATTTCTTTTTTCTGCTCAACATCAATTTATTCGCAAATCGAGGATAGATTTTCTGAATTGAGCCAGGCCAATATTACAGGTTATGCAAAACCACTGGTTACCACACTGGGTACTTCAATGAACTCGGGAGGTTACTATACTGCAGACATTCCTTCTTTTTTCGGCTTTTCATTCAGCATAAGAGGGATGTTCATTTTAATTCCCGATGATCAGAAATCTTTTACTCCTCAATTAACAGCCGGATATACTGCTGATAAGCCGACGCCGACTATCTATGGTGAAAAAAGCGGGGCTTACTATGCTGGACCCGAGGGATACATCACAATGCCTCCGGGTTTAAATCAAAATGCTGTGCCGCTGGGATACCCTCAAATTGCTGCCAGTTTTATGGGTACTGAAGTAATGTTGAGATATTTACCCAAAATTGATATATCCGATCAAAATTCTGTTAGTATGTTTGGTATTGGTGTTCAACACGAAATCAGCAGGTATATCCCTCTGCTGCCCGTAGATGTTGCTGCACAAATTCTTTACAGCACTTTTGAAATTACAAACTTAGTCGATGTAAGTAACTTTGCATTTAATGTGCATGCGAGTAAAACATTTGGAGTTATTACTCCCTACTTCGGTCTTCAGTTTGAATCTACCAAGGTCGATCTTACATATGACATGAAAGCTGATCCAAACAATCCTTTATTAAACCAGAGCCAAAAAATTTCAGTAAGTATAGACGGCGATAATACTTTCAGAGCTACACTCGGCGCATCACTTCATTTAGCCGTAATTGTATTGAACGTGGATTATAATGTCAGCTCTCAATCATTAGTAACAGGCGGATTAACATTTGCATTTTAACAAGGAGTAAAAATGAATAAAATCAAATTTATATTACCATTTTTTATTGGACTTCTTTTTTTCCAGCTTAACGGCTGTGATGAACTTAATTCAATTCCGTTGAATATACCTTTCACAGTTACTTTTACGGATAAAACCGGCACTGATATTAATTTTGACAGCGGGGTTCACTGCTTAAGTTCAGAATCGGATACTTACCAGGAATACCAGGACAAAATTCAGTCTCTAACATTTTTGCAGGCTGCTTATAGAACTATCTCTAATTCTAGTCCCGGTGTCCAGGGAAATCTTACTGCTACTATTTATAATGGCTCGGGGCAAGTATTAGCTAATTTTCAGATCAACAATATTAACCCTGACGATTACAAAACTAATCCATTAATCCTCCAAATTAACCAGGCTGGAATTCAGGCTATTAATAATGCATTATCAAATTCCACATGCTTGCGGGGAGTTGTTGAAATTACATCATTGACCGGAACTACCACGATTAGCGGTGCCGTTGATTTAGTCTTTCAGGCCGATACTAAAATATAAAACTTTTCATTTTAAAAATCCCTGCGGTTATTAAATAGCAGGGATTATTATTTATTCATGCTTCCTGAATACTTTCAATTACTGATTACAATTCACTATTTTTAAAAAGTTATTATTTAGCAATCACTTTTTGCTGATAAATCAAACGGAATGTAATTGAAAGAATCTGCATTATATATACATATCCCTTTTTGCGATCATAAATGTATTTATTGTGATTTCTATTCTATTATTACGGAAGATAATATCCTTCCCTATCTTAATTCATTGAAAAAAGAGATTGAATATTATTCAGATCTTTATTCTGCCGACAGGATTTTCACCTCAATATATTTCGGCGGAGGAACTCCGTCTTTGATGAAGCCTGAATATATTTCCGAAATAATTTCGACTATAAAAAAATTTTACACTGTATCAGTTAATGCCGAGATAACACTCGAAACTAATCCCGGGACAGTTAATAGGGAGAAATTAAAAACATTTTATAGTTACGGAATAAACAGAATAAGTATTGGTATTCAGTCATTTAATGAAAATGAATTGAAATTTTTAACAAGGATCCATGATAAGGATACAGCCTTAAAAACAGTTTACAATGCGGCTGAAGCAGGCTTTGATAATATTAATATTGATCTAATATTTAATCTTCCGGGACAGACAAAAGAAATCTGGGAATCAAATTTAAATATTGCTGTCAAATTACCTGTCACGCATGTTTCAGCATATAGTCTCATTCTTGAAAGAGGAACGATTCTTAATAAAATGGTAATTGACGGCAAAGTGAAAATTATGGATGATGATTATGATGCTGATCTTTATGAGATATGTCTAAATCTTCTTGAAGAAAATGATTTTAAGCAGTATGAGGTTTCTAACTTTGCAAAAGAAGGATTTGAGTGTTCGCACAATAATGCTTATTGGAGATATAAAGAATATCTAAGTTTTGGTACTTCCGCACATTCTTTTATGAATGGGAAAAGATGGTGGAATTTTTCGAGTCTTAAAAGATATTTGAATGAAATTGGAAACAATAATCACGCTGTTGCAAATTTTGAACAAATTAACAACAGGCAAATGCTGGATGAATATATAATGCTTGCACTTAGAAGCAAAGGTTTGAATATTAATGAATTTAAAAATATGTTCGGAGACGACTGGTTAAAAGACAAATACGGTTATTTATCTCAGCTCAGAGATAAAAAATTTATTTTAATTAATGATGATTATATACGTTTAACAAAATCAGGCTATGCATTATGTGATGAAATTTTAAGTAATATTTTATAATTCTTTATCAAATAATAATTATTCAAATTAAACGAAATTATAATGTTTAAAATAAAACTTCACTGGCAGATTCTTATAGCACTTGTCCTGGCAATTTTATTCGGATTATTTTTTACCGGTTATGTTAAGTATGTAACCTGGATTGGCGACCTGTTCTTAAGAGCTTTAAAAATGATCATCGTACCTCTAATCTTAACATCAATTATATCAGGAGTAGCAAATATCGGGGGAGCCTCAAACTTAGGCAAGCTTGGATTAAAAACTTTAACATATTACCTGGTTACAAGCCTGTTTGCTATTTTGGTCGGATTAACTATGGTTAATCTGATTCAACCCGGTGTAGGGGCAGATTTAGGCTTCCAAAAGAATGTCCAGGAACTTGGCGGTTCCGGTGATCTTGGAAATATTCTTTTAAGGCTTGTTCCGACAAATATTTTCGATGCACTTGCCAGGGCAGATATGCTTGCAATTATATTTTTCGCAATTCTGTCCGGATATTTTATTACTAAGATAAATGATGAATATAAAAATCCTCTGATTAACCTTGTTAATGCAGGATTTGAGGTCATGATGAAATTAACTTCATTCATAATAAAATTTACCCCGATAGGAATATTTGGAATTGTTGCAGGAGTAGTTGCCGAACAGGCAGGTGATAGAGCAGCTCTGCTTGGAATTGTACAAAGATTAGGTCTGTATATGTCTACAGTCTTGCTTGGTTTGATCTTCCATGCTTTCATTACACTTCCATTAATACTAAGGTTTTACGGCAAGGTAAATCCCTGGCTCCATTTTAAAGCAATGACAACACCTCTTTTGACTGCCTTTTCTACTTCGTCCTCCTCCGCAACCTTACCGCTCACACTTGAAGCCGTAGAAGATGAAGTAGGTGTCTCAAATAAGATTACCAGTTTTGTGCTTCCGCTGGGAGCTACTGTAAACATGGACGGAACAGCTTTGTATGAATTTGTTGCTGCTATATTTATTGCTCAGGCGTATGGAATTCATCTGGGATTTGTTCAGCAATTTGTAGTCGTTTTTACTGCATTATTAGCTTCAATCGGAGCTGCCGGGATTCCAATGGCAGGACTTGTAATGATCACCGTCGTTTTATCTTCCGTCGGGCTTCCGTTAGAAGGTGTGGGATTAATTCTCGCAGTGGACAGAATACTCGATATGTGCCGTACAACTGTAAACGTATGGAGTGATTCATGCGGTGCTGCTGTCATTGCAAAATCAGAAGGTGAGACTCTTAAAGTATAACTATTCCGGTTTTATTAGTGGTATTCCAATGCAGGCATTGGGTTCATTAATGCCGATTAAATTTGCTATAGTTGCAGCTATATCCAAAGTATAAACAGGTGTATTAATTTTCAGATGCGGAATATGCCAGCCATAAAAAATCAATGGTACATGAGTATCATAGTTGTAGAGTGATCCATGGGTAGAACCTTTTTTATGATCGGGTATAATATTCGGTTCAAATTCAAAAGCAATATCGCCCGATCTCTTAAAATTAAAACCATTTAAAATTAAATTATCAGAAGTTCTCTTTGCTGTTTTATCAAGCAATTCATTTCTTGTGAGGACTATAGCTATTTGCGGAAAAGTGTTGAGTAAATACTCTTTTAAATTATTTTCAACTTCTTCCGGGTTGAGTTTTTCTTCCCGCATTAGTTTGTAGTTTAGGAATACCTGACGGTTTGAAGAATTCAGAATAATATTTTTTGTATTGTATTTTTTTTCAGTAAATGAGCTTAAAGAATCATTAAGCATTTTACTCTCAAAATTCTTACCGTTTATTTTAAGCTTGTTTAAATATCCCGGGGATTCCATAACTGCGTGATCAGCGGTAAGAAAAAGTAAATAATTCCCTTTCCCGACAAGCTTATCTAAACCGGAAAGTAACTCTGCAATTTGTTTGTCTAGCTTTATGTACGTGTCTTCAATTTCAACAGAGTTTGGCCCGTACTCGTGGCCGATATAATCAGTTGATGAAAAGCTGATTGCCAGAAAATCAGGGACAGAGTTTTTCCCCAGCCCTTCATTAATAATAGCAGCTTTTGCCAATTCTAAAACGAGCTGATTACCAAACGGAGTTTTAATTAAAGCCGAATACTTGGAATTATCCGAAACATTTTTTAATGAATGCGGGAAAGAAGTTCTTCCTTCATTAAATGCATCATTTTCATAGTCCGATTTATCGGGGGAGCTTATCAGGTAATCGGTAGCAGGTAAAGATAAGTCCCATTCCTTATTAATATATTTATCGGGTAATTTTAAATTATTAAAAAATTCGACCCATTTAGGAAGATTTTTTACATAATAATCGGATGATATAAATTTCCCTGTTTTGCTTGAATACCATAAAGCCAAATCGGCAGAATGGCCCCCTGGTAAAATAGCTGCACGGTCTTTAATAGAAATGCTAATTACTTTCGATTTCCCATTTGTTGCTATTTTTAATTGATCTGTAATGGTGCTGGATAATATTTTATCCGGTGATCTTTGACCTTCGCTCGTTGTAACACCTACACTTTGAAATGAATCGTCACGCACACTGCTTACCATTTCATTTTTTTCCCTATCGTACCAATCATTAGCTATAATCCCATGAAAGAACGGAGTTGTTCCTGTATAAATTGATGTATGTCCAGGAGCAGTAAATGTGGGGACATAATTATAGTGAGCATATGTAAAATCACTTCCTCCTTTAATTATTCTTTTAAATCCATCATCCCCGAAATATTTGTTAAACCTTGTTAAATAATCGAATCTCATTTGGTCAACTACAATTCCGACAATTATTTTAGGATCTTTGGATTTTTGGGGAAAAGAAAGAGATGAAATAAGTATTAACAGGGATATAAAAATTTTTAACATATTAAACTTCAATATTCAATAAATAAAAATAACAAAATTGATTATTATGAGGAAGCCATGGAGCTTAATAAAATGTTAAATCTGATGAGAATAAAAAAAGCCATAAATTTCTTTATGGCTTTTAAGGGTAAGGGATAGTGAATTACTTCAGTTTTACTCCCCGCAATATGTAACCTCTATTTACCTAAAACTCTTTTAAATATTTAAATAACTAATGTAACAAGTATAACAAAAACTATAAAAACTACTTCTATAGCCAGTCCATTAATAAAACCACGCATGAAATTATTTTCTGTATCCATAAAAAACCTATCCCTTTCCCTATATTTTTGACCACTTGCAATAAATCACATAGCTAAAACTGTACCAAAATGATAAATTGAATAATTTTTTATAAATATGACTTTTTTTGTTTTATTTCCGGATTTAAGATGGCGCATGATTTGCGTTGACTGCGCAAAATATTCGTGCCAAAATTGATTTATTTGTAATTTTCAGTAATTATTCTTTAAGATTTGCATAATTAAGGGTCAGATATGATTGCAAAATTTTATTCCCACTTTATAAGTGTTGATTTGGAAATTTCCTTTTTAGAAATATTATCAAATATAGTAACTACGATTTTATACTCTCCCGGTTCGGCAATATTCATATCAAGCTGAAGGTACATCTGGGGATTTTTACCATCAGTCCGATATTTTGAAGTAAGTGTTATACCCTCTTTATTTTTATCAATTCCAATAAGACCGAGGACTGAGTTAATTGTTTTTTGCAATCCGTTTTGTTTGTTGATTTTATTTATTGATATTCTCTGATCAAAATCCGTTAAATTATCATTATTGACATCAAGATTATAAACTTCATAATATAAATAAAGGTTATTTCTTCCTGAAAAAACTGATGTCGGGTTTGGAAGAATACTAATATCTCTTCTCCTTAAAGGTAAAGTGCTTTCACTATCTTTAACTACTTTCTCCGCTAACAGGATATCGCTTAAGTCAAGATTGCCGGTATTAAATCTTTCTGTAATAAAATTTTTATGGCTGGATGAAACACCTCTATCGGAGGTTCTGATAATCTCGAAAGCAAGAGTACCGGAATCCGGCTTAACACTCATTTTTGCAGAGCTTATTGCATACCGGGTTGAATCTGTTTTGATTATGTTCGAAAGAGGGAGCTGAATAGTATATCCTTTGTCTTGATAAATAGGATTAAAATAATCATCATGAAAAAATATTCCCCAATCATAGCTTAAGTTAATTGAATTGTTTTTCACTAAGCTGTCACTGTAATTAAGTGCATAATTGATATATACATCAGTCTTATTTTTATCATTTAAATCTTTAAATTGAACAATATTAAAAGGAATTGTAAAGGCAGGACCTTCATATATAGGGTCATAAAACTCAAAGCGAACTCTTCTCACATAATCTGCGAAAGCTTCTGTATCACCGTAATATTGAGGAACATATCTGCTTCCCGGGAATGGATCTGAAAAGACAAAATTACCCGACATATAAGTATCTTCGAAACCAAAGGTCATATCTCTGTACTGCCACACATCGGTTTTAACCTGCACCGCTGTTCTTCCGCCGGCATTTATTCTTGGTCTGTACCTTGTCCGTTTAAGCGGTTCTCCATATCTCAGCACAATTTCTCCGCGATCCGTTTTCCATCCCGGTTTTCCGGGCATGCCGAATCTTAGATTTGAATAAGCAACCCTGGAATAATGTTCAAGGAGCCTTTCATTATATTTTGTTAAAAAAAGGGGATCGCTTGCATTCCAGAATGCATCTATAAAATTTCTGACTTCTTTCGGTTTTAACTTGCTTATTAATTCTTCTGCCACAGGATCAAGTAGTTCAACAACGGAGTTATAAGTAAAATCAAGTCTTTCTGTTATCGGCATTAAAAGTAAAGCACTTTGATATTCTTTGTAGGATTCGGATAATTTTGAAGTCTTGTAATACAAAAGTCCTAAATATAAATGAGCATCAACATTATCCGGATGAATCCTTATGAGTTTTTCCAGCAGGGGGACTCCCTTTCCAGGTTCATCTTCGTCCTCATATAAAAAGCTTAATTTAAGGTATGCATCGGCGTTTAAAGAATCATATTTTAATGCCTTTTTCAAATATGATTCAGCATCATTAAACAGTCCTTCAGCGTAATTTTTCAGACTTAATTCATATCCTTCATCAACTCTATTAACAGAATGACTGTAATCATCAAATTCCAGGGATTTTAATCTTCCCATGTTATACCATGCGGCCGCACATTCGCTGTCAATTTCAACAATATCATTATATTTATTAAAAGCAATTCCTTTACTGTAATTTTCCATTAGATCGGCATAAGATAATCTTATTTTTATATTTTTAGGTTCGAGCCAGATTGCTTTTTCCAGAAGCTCCCTTGCCTTTCGTCTTCCCCTGATCGTATTTTCTTTGACATAAATTTTCGATAATTCAAATAATGAAGGAACATCGGAATTTTCTTTTACGGATTCCCAAAAGAATTTTTCGGCAGATGTGATATCTTTCTTTTCTAATGCTGCTATCCCGTCTTTGTAAAATGAGGATTGATTAAAATTAATTTTCTGCGGGAAAGAACAAATTGAAAATATATAAAGAAAAAAAACAAGAATGTTTTTTAAAAATAATTTCATTTTCTGGTGCCGGATGTAAATTTTAACTTTTTAATATTTAATAATAAAAATAATTCGATCTTCAGCATCGGCTGGAAAGTTAATTCAAAAGGAGGGAAAATTCCATACTAAAATAAAATTGGAGTTTAGTTATTTTTTTACCGGAATGATATTATTGTTCAGGTGAATTATTCTTTAATTAAGGAAAATAAATAAGCATTTAATGCAATGTTATCTTTAATCAGATATTTTCTTAATAATCCTTCTTTTATGAACCTGTTTTTTTCAAGGACCCTTGCAGATGCAAAATTATTTTCAAAAACGACAGCTTCTATTCTCATTAAATTATTTTCTCCAAATCCAATTTCACAAAATTTATTAACTACTTTTGTCATAATACCTTTATTCCAGAAATCTTTAGCCAGCCAGTATCCGATTTCGTCTTTATGTGATTTGATGCCGTACTTAAGGTGAAAACCTATTCCGCCGATAAGATTTAAGTCCTTATCCCTGATTGCAAAATTGGAAAGTCTCCCGGTTTGTTTTGCTTTTTCTTTAACATTTTTAATCCACCATGCGGCATCCTTTGAAGTATAGGGATGAGGAATTTTGGAAGTGTTTTTATAAATATCAAAATCGTTTAAATATTTGATTAAAGATGATTTATCCCTCTTATTTATCCTGGATAAAATGATATCCTCAGAAATTTCAATACGCATGTTAAAATTTTCGTTTTTAAGGAATAAAATTAAGAAGTAATTTTATAAGGCGGAAAATAAATTTATATTAAAAAGGAGATAGGATTTATAAAATTGTATTTAAACGAATAACGGGTGATTTCCTCGTTTCCCTACCGTCTACACTATGAATAATAACTTCCGAATGGAGATTTTTAGCTATGGTAGTTGCAACCTGAATTGCGATATTTCTTTTTGTATGAATTGAAAAAGCATTTTTATCCCCTTCCCCGATTACAATCCAGCAATTACTGGCTCTTTTTTTAACATGAATATTTTTATTCATTTTTTTTACAGGTCCTCAAACTATTAAAACTTTTGGTTAAAATAATTCATCAAACAAGAAAGGGTAAATCTTTATATTTAATAACTTATAATTATAATTTTTAAGTTTCAATGCTAATTTAAGTAAAAGTGATGCACTTAATATCAGGATATTGGGATATTTATATTGAAATAAACAGCGGATTTTTGAGAGAGAACACTTTTTCTTTAACTATAGGATAAGTTATAAAACACAATATTATGTAAGTTGACATGCCTGTTTATATTCCATATATTTGAAGTCTTAAATAAAAAATACATCGCGGGGTGGAGCAATTGGTAGCTCGTCGGGCTCATAACCCGAAGGTTGTAGGTTCAAGTCCTGCCCCCGCTACTAGGAA
>CAVQBP010000021.1:0-17457 GCA_963710745.1 uncultured Bacteroidota bacterium
TTAAGTCAGGATGTTCTTAAATAAAATTCAAACATTTTGTATACTAAAAGGAATAAATTAAACTTAATCCCATTGAATTTGCCTGTATTGCAGGCAAAACTATTAAAGAGTTTCTGCTTCTCTTTTCCGGACATTCATTAAGCTTTACAATTGCGTTTCCAATAACAGTAGAAATAACAGCGCCCGCAAAAGTATCTGAAAACCAATGATTATCGCTGTAAATTCTCTGATACAACGTTAGACCTGCCAAACCATATAATGCGATTGAGGCATAAATATTATTAATTTTTGCTGCCAGCACAGATGAAACAGCAAACGCAGTTGTAGAATGTCCCGAAGGGAAAGAAATGAAATCATTATTGAGTTTGAAGTTAAAAAATCAAATATATGCTCCATTCCCTGTATATCGTCTTGCTCTTCCTAATCCTGCTTTAATGACAGTAGTAATAATTCCGGCATAGGCAAGAGTTTCCAGTATCATCCTGCTTGTTTCAGATATATTGTTATTCTTTATAATTTTCCCTGTTGATTGACCAGTTCCCGGATAATATTACATATACAAGCATATGCGTATTTATGCCCTATTTTCTGTAATATATACTCCATAGTGCCATCTATGATTTTTGACGACGACTCCTCTGATCGATTCATCAAATAGAAAGAAGACCAGCGGTAGACCCATCTAGGCCCGCCTGTGTATAGCCATTCTTCAGAAGTAGAGAGTGGAAGTGGTCGTTTGGTTGGGCTTTTCCATCGTTAAGAGCCAGTGGTTAAATCCTGGAAAATTGATGTATGTGTTGTATCAGATAAGCAATTTTCCTGTCCAAAGCTCTGAAGTTACCAACTCCAAAATTTTATCAGGCTGAGTATAATCTGACCAGCAGAAATATTTTTCATTTTAATTAAGAACAAGTAGATCTTAATTATTGTTTTCAGCTTTTTCAAAAGATTCTTTTCCCTCCCTAAATGAATAATAGGCTATTCCCAGCGAGCCGAGAATATCAAAATAACCGATTGATGAAATTTGATATAACAAGCTGGAGAATAAAAGTATAATAGATAAATTAAACAGGTTTTTGTACAATGCGCATCAGCAATAACCGCGTCTGAATTTAATTTTTTACCAGCCTGGAATTTTGCTTTCATTAAAAGATACATAGTAATAATAGAAATAACAGAAACCACAATACCGCCAATGTTGTAGAAGGATTATTCTCCTGAATTAAATTAATAACTGATCCGGCAACTAAGCCCGCTGTTAAAAAATAAAAGCCGAACCCGGTTATTCTTAATGCAGTGCTTTCAAATTTGTCCCTGTTTTCTGCAGAAGAATTTTTTATCCTTAATATCAGGTGCAGTATACCTATGCCGGAAATAACCTCTACAAAGCTGTCTATACCAAAACCCAGCAAAGCAAGTGTTTGATCATTCATGCCGAATATTACAAGACTATCCCTTCTGCTATATTATAGACTATTGTTATGATACTAAGCACCATAGCTGTCTTCAAAGGATTTTTATTTATTAAGCTATCCCACATTTTGTTATTTCGTTATCCGGTATTTTTAATCCTGTTAATTTAATGATTTAGAAATATAAACCTAATGATGCAAATAAAAAGTAAGGTATATATTCATCCATTTTTACCCTGTCCTTAGTGATACGAAACATGGAAATATTAATATATAATTAGTAATGATCAGTACAGCTACTAAATATTATTCATACAGGTAATACAGGATACGATGAAAAGAAATAATGATATTTTAATTGCGGAAGACGATTCCATTATTGCACTCGATATAAGAAAATATTTGGAAAATCTGGGATATCAGGTATCGGATGTTGTTTGTAAAGGTGAGGAACTTCTTGCTAAAGCCAGAATGCACAAACCTGCCTTAATAATAAGCGATATAAACCTGAAAGGTGAACTGGATGGTATCGAAGCAATTGCCCGGTTATCGGAAAGCTCTTCTATTCCCTATATTTTTGTAACCGCTTATGATGATTATAAAAGAGTGATAGAGATATACCATCTTGAACCTCTGGCTTTCCTTAAGAAACCAATTAATTACAGCGAATTATCTGACTGTATCAGCAGTAATTTGTAAATATTATTTTGGATGAAGTCTTCAAAGCAAACGGGTTAACTCATATTTATTTTCAGTATAATTATTAATCAAATTGTTAATTATATCGCTTGAAATTTTAGCTCTATATAATTAGAACCAGTCAAGATGGGAAATAAAATTTAGATATTTTACTGAGGATAAAAATAATAAAAAAAGAAATTTACTTAAGCAAATAAGTTTAATAGGATTAAATAACTGGAGATTAAGATCTCATGAAGCCACCATTCCCATCAGTTTTCTTTTGGCAATTGGGAAAATAGTTTCATTAAAAGGGAAATCAAGATCTGTATCGCAGATAAATGTTGCAGGATTAGGTAAATCCGTGTATTGTTTTATTAGATCAAGTTTAATCGATTCCGGGGATCTTTCGATTAATTCTTTCCCGACTTCTTTAACAAGTTTGGTTTTTAATGATCTGAATTTTTCAGTATTCGAAGAAAATATTGAAGACTCATATCTATGTACCTGAATCCTTGCCATTTCATTATCTGCAATTAAAAAATATCCTTCATCTTTATTTATAGGTACAATACCTACATGATCGATCTCAATATTCTTTTCAACAAAATCATAAAGAATGATAGCTTCATCTATCTCTCTCTTTATTAAGGGGAAAGCCCATGCAATCAGATCAAATAAAAATTCTACATCGGGAGTGAATTTCCCGATAGTTTCGAATGCAACTTTTTGATTTTTAAGGTCGAAGTCTTTAATCTGTTTCGGAAACGCTTCTTTCAATTTTGATTTGTTATCAACTATATTTTCCAATATTGAGGCTAGATGAATTAGTTCAGCGAGAGCAGGGTATACCTTTTTTTTATTCAATTCCAGGTGAAATTCTTTTATGCCGCCCAGCACCCTGTATTGGTTCATTTCCCAGTCTTTATCTGCAGATAAAAAAGTTTCCAGTTTTAAATTTTCCATTTCCGAACCTTCATTATTTCATATAAAATAAATCAACAATTATGCCACACAATAATTAAATATTAGAACCAATTCGGAAAGTAAAAACTTTATATTATTATTAGCTGTAATCACTTAAGATAAAAAAGATTAAAAAGATTATAAATTTTTATCGTGTATTTTTCTGAAAAATATTGAATAGAAATCTGTCTATTATTTTACATTTATCAGTATTCATTACAGAATCTATAAGTAATTATTATCCATAATTCTTTTTGGATTTTAATTTTATTAATGTAATTTTAGTCAATTGAATATCCTTCAGTTAACCAATAGTGATTCATTAAAATAATTTAAAGAGGGCAAACACTATGAATCTCGTCGACAGAGCAAAAAACATTTTATTTTCGCCGGCCTCCGAATGGGAAACCATCAAATCCGAAACGGTTACTAATAATGAATTGTTTACAAAGTATGCTGTTATACTAGCTGCAATTCCAGCTGTAGCCGGTCTGATTGGTTATAGTGTATTTGGAATATCTTTTGGTTTCGGCAGAATTACTCTGGGTCTCGGGACAACAATAGTTTGGGCAATTCTGACATACGTTTTATCGCTTGTAAGTGTTTATGTAATGGGATGGATTATCGATGTCCTGGCGCCTTCCTTCGGATCAACAAAAGATTTAAATGCTTCTTTAAAGGTAGCCGTTTTCTCGTATACTGCTGCCTGGGTGGGGGGATCTTTCATATTCTACCATACTTATCCTTTCTTGCAGCATTAACAAGCATATACAGTCTTGTGCTTCTTTACATGGGCTTGAAAAGAGTTAAGACTGTACCTGAAGATAAGATGTTAGGATATTTTGTAGTAATCATCGTAGTAGCAATAGTATTATACTTCATTATCGGAGCCATTGTCGCCGGAGTTGCATTCGGCGGTATTATGATGAGCTCGGGTATTTAAATTGAAAACTCGTAGCACAAATCATTTTGTGCTACGAGCCGACATTTCATATATCAAATTTAATCCCTTGTGCCAGAGGTAATGTAGTACCAAAATTAATTGTATTGGTTTGTCTTCTCATATAGGCTTTCCAGGCATCCGAACCTGATTCGCGACCTCCGCCAGTTTCTTTTTCACCTCCGAAAGCACCACCAATCTCAGCACCGGACGTACCGATGTTTACATTTGCAATTCCGCAATCAGAGCCGCGGCCGGACAAAAATTCTTCGGCTTCCAATAAATTAGTAGTAAAAATTGCAGAGGATAAACCCTGCACAACATTATTATGAATGTTGATGGCGTTCTCTAAATCACCTTTATATTTAATTAAATAAAGAATCGGAGCAAATGTTTCTTCCTGGACGATACCATAATGGTTTTCAACTTCTGCCAGTACCGGTTCAACATAACAGCCTGATTCAAATCCTTCGCCGCTTAATACCTTTCCGCCGAAAATGATTTTACCTCCCTCTTTCTTAATTTCTTCGAGAGCATTTGAAAACATTTCAACGGCATCTTTATCGATAAGAGGTCCTACATGATTCTTTTCATTTAAAGGATCCCCAATCCTCAATGATTTATAGGCTTTTATTAAAGATTCCTTTACTTTTTCATAAACAGATTCATGAATGATTAATCTTCTTGTTGAAGTACAGCGCTGACCGCAGGTTCCTACAGCACCAAAAACAATTGCAGGAATTGCCATCTTCAGATCGGCATTTGGAGTTATTATTATACCGTTGTTACCTCCAAGCTCTAAAATTGATTTACCGAACCTTTTTGCTATAACTTCACCGGCATGTTTACCTACTTTTGTTGAACCTGTAACTGAGATTAATTTTACTCTTTTATCGTTCAGCATTCTTTCGCCGACTGTAGAGCCTCTCCCGATTACAAGTGAAAAAATTCCTTCGGGTAAATTATTTTCTTTTAATACAGCTCCGATTATTTTTTGAACTGCAATTGCTGAAAGAGGAACTTTAGATGAAGGTTTCCATAAATTTACATCACCGCAGACTGCGGCAATCATTGCATTCCATGAAAATACAGCAACAGGAAAATTAAAAGCCGAGATGGTTCCAACAATTCCCAGCGGATGATATTGATCGTACATTCTGTGATCAGGCCTTTCGGAGGCCATTGTATAACCGTAAAGCTGTCGTGACTGCCCGACTGCAAAATCGCAAATGTCGATCATCTCCTGAACTTCTCCCAAACCTTCCTGTAAAGATTTTCCCATCTCATAAGAAACAAGAGTTCCCAGTTCAGCTTTATATTCGCGTAGCTTTAATCCTATTTGTCTTACTATTTCTCCTCTTTTAGGAGCAGGAACTTTTCTCCAAACTTCAAAAGCCTTTTCTGCCGTACTGATTATCTTCTCATAATCTTTTTCAGAAACCTGATTTACAGCTGCGATCAATTCTCCGTTTGCCGGCGAATATATTTTTAATTCACCGCCATCAGCAGATTCTATCCATTTTTGACCGGTTGAACCTCCGTAATTTTTCTCTTTAATTCCTAATTTTTCAAGAAAATCAAGTTTAATTATTTTTTTTTCTTCAATATCCATTATGACTCCCTTCAAACTTATTTATTATATAAAAGGAAGATTAAAAATTCCTTCAATTGAATACTAGAATTAAATGAATACATCCGTGAAAATCAATCATTTATTTATTAATTAAAGAGGAAAATATCACATAATTTGAATTGAAAATGTTCTTCCGGTTTCCTATTTTTAATTAAATAAAATTTATTTATAATCCTTTTCATAATTAAAATAAAATATGCTTCTTTTAGTTAAATATTTCGAAATCACCGGCTTTAAGAATTTAAGGAGCTATTTTATATCCCGCTTTGAAAACGTCTTTTAGTAAAATCCTCCATCCCGTTAATATTTAATATTATTTCAAATCATTATTGATCCGGAAATTACCGGATTACGGAGGTAAAAATGAATAACAATTATTTAGAAGATAACGTAATGGAACAAAATTCCTTTATACCGGCAGATAAAGTGCATGAAACACTTGCTAAAAATATGCTTGTTGATGGTTTTCCTATTGTTTTAGATCTGGAAAACAGTAAAGGTTCTAAACTTATAGATTTAAGAACCGGTAAATCGTATTTAGATTTCTTCACCTTTTTTGCATCATCCCCGTTCGGCATGAATCACCCTAAATTAAATACAGATGAAGTTAAACAGGAGCTTCTCCTGGCAGCAGCAAATAAACCTTCAAATTCGGATATATATACAACTTTAATGGCAGAATTTGTTGATGCATTTTCCAAATATGCCAAACCGGATTATATGAAATATTTATTTTTTATTTCCGGCGGTGCTCTTGCGGTAGAAAATGCCCTTAAAGCAGCTTTTGACTGGAAAGTCCAAAAGAATTTTATGAAAGGTTATAAAGAGGAAAAAGGAACCCAGGTTATTCATTTTAAGCAGGCTTTTCACGGAAGAAGCGGGTATACATTATCGTTAACAAATACAGAGATAAATAAAGTAAAATATTTCCCGAAATTCAACTGGCCAAGGATAACAAATCCGAAAATTACTTTTCCGGTTAATGAAAATCTTGATAAAATAATTGAGCTTGAAAATAAAGCTGTAAACGAAATCTACCAGGCAATAAAAAATAATAAAGATGATATTGCATCAATTATTATTGAACCTGTTCAGGGTGAGGGCGGAGATAATTTCTTCAGAAAAGAATTTTTTATTAAACTGAGAGAAATCGCTGATGAAAATGAAATACTTTTAATTTTTGATGAAGTTCAGGCCGGATTTGGAATAACAGGTAAGTTCTGGGCTTCGGATCATTATGTAAAACCGGATATAATTGCATTCGGAAAGAAAGCTCAGGTTTGCGGAATAATGGCATCAGCGAGAATAGATGATGTCCCTGAAAATTGTTTTCATAAATCGAGCAGGTTGAATTCAACATGGGGAGCCAATCTTGTTGATATGGTTCGTTCAAAATATATTTTAAAGATTATTGAAGAAGAAGCACTTGTTGAAAACTCAAAAATAATGGGGGAATATTTATTAAGCAGACTATATGAATTGAGAGATGAATTCCCTGCTTTAATTTCGCAGCCAAGAGGTTTAGGTCTGATGTGCTCTTTTGATCTTCCTTCTGCTGAATTAAGAAACAAATTTAAAGATAAATGTTTTGAGAATAAATTAATTATCCTCGGCTGCGGTGAGAAATCAATGAGATTCAGACCACGGTTAAATATCACAAAAGATGACCTGGATGAGGGCTTGAATATTATTAAAAAAATATTAACTTACTTGGTGTCAAATAAGTAAATTTATTTAACTACTTGCATGATATCCCGCCAATATTGGCGGGATTATCATTTTAAAGTCAAAAATCAAAACTCAAAATTAAATATCTTAGCGTTTAAATTTGTAATTTAATAAAAATTCATTTTTTTGATTTTTGAAATGCCCATACTTTACATTATCAGCACCCCTATAGGAAATCTGAAAGATATAACCTTAAGAGCCCTGGAGGTTCTTAAAGAAGTTGATTTGATTGCCTGCGAAGATACAAGAGTTACTTCAATTCTTTTAAAGAATTATGATATTCATAAAGAGCTGATATCGTTAAATGCCGTTAATGAAAGTTCAAAAATTGATTACTTATTAAAAAGAATAAATAACGGAGAAAATTGTGCTTTGGTTTCTGATGCAGGTACACCGGGTATATCCGATCCAGGGACACGATTAATTTCTGCAGCAATTAAAAACGGCATTGAAGTTATTCCTGTGCCGGGAGCTTCAGCGGTCATTGCAGCATTGTCATTAAGCGGCTTACCTTCTGATTCTTTTATTTTTGAAGGATTTATTCCGCAGAAAAAAGGGAGGCAGAAAAAGCTGAAAGGACTGGCTGATGAAGAACGCACCATTATTATTTACGAATCTGTTTATAGAATCGAAAAACTTTTAAATGAATTAAATGAATATATGCCGGAGAGGTTCATTGTTATCTGCCGTGAACTGACAAAGAAATTTGAAGAAACATGGAGAGGGACTCCGGCAGAATTGCTGAAATCATTTAATGAAAAAGTGATTAAAGGTGAGTTTGTAGTTGTTATTTCTCCGAAAAAGTGGAATCAGCAATTGCCTTAAATTTTTATAAAAATTTTTGAAACTTATTATAAGGTTTTGAATCATACATTTATTAAAAAGATTAAAAAAAGGAGCTCGAGTTGAAAAAGCTTACCATTTTGTTGTTTCTTTTCTCTTTTATTTCACTTATTTCACTGGATACAACAGCTAAAGAGAACAGACTCGTATGGAATAATAACCTTGAAAAAGCAGTCGATATAGCTAAAAAACAGGATAAGGCTATACTTATTAATTTCAGTGGTTCAGATTGGTGCAAGTGGTGTAAAAAATTGGATTCGGAAGTTTTTTCTCAGAATGAATTTATTAATTATGCAAAGAAAAATCTGGTTTTGGTTAAAATTGATTTCCCTCAATATACTCAGCAGGATCCCGCAGTACAATCTTATAATAAAGAAGTAGCACAAATGTTCAAAGTCCAGGGTTTTCCAACAGTTGTTGTTATTGATAAAAATCAGAAGCTCGCAGCCTACACCGGTTACCAGGAAGGCGGAGCAGGAAATTATGTTCAATATTTAAAATCGGTTTTAAATAAAAAATAACCTCGCAGAACTTCAAGGTGAAGGAAATCGATATGAGCATTGTAACCCTTGAAGGATACTATTGTGAAACCTTCGAGTATTTACTTTTTTGTAATACAAATGGTTAACCTTGAAGGTGGGCTGTAAAATTTGGAGAGTATTTAAAGAAATTATGTCACCCCGTTTCAATACATGTGTTTGATACTCTATGAAATTCTTAATTCGTTATTATATTGTACTGAATTCTTCATTTTTGAATTAAGAATGACGAACAATTGAACATTTGAACTCAGAATGAATACCCACAAACATTTAAATCTTTAAAGGTCTATAAGTATAAAATGAAACAAAAAATTTTTTATTTTTTCAATACATTTTGCACATTACCCCCAAGGTTGCCTGCTATTTAATTAAGATCAATTCCTTCTGCGGTTTAGAAATAAAATTGCACCCCTCTTTTGTAACAACAACTTCTTCTTCAAGAGTTGAAGTTCCATAATTTTTAACCTGCAATCTTGGTTCAATTGTATATACCTGTCCTTCTTCTACTTCCATGAAGGGTGTATCTCCGTACCGTTCCCATCTTGGGAATAATCCGGCACCTCCGTCATGTACATTTCTTCCCACCTGGTGCCCCAATCCATGAGGATATTCTTCATACCCTTTTTCAATTATATAATTTCTGGCAATATCATCCATTTCACATCCTTTGACTCCGGGTTTAAGACTATCCGCAACTTTTTGTATTGCATCCCTTATAACATTAAATCCCTCCTGGACTTCTTTCGGAGGTTTTTCTTCATCATTCCTTAAAACATACCAGGTTCTCTGCATATCGGAACAGTAGCCTTTGTGTTTAATCCCGAAATCAATATTAACCATATGCCCCCGTTCAATTTTTCTATTAGTTGGCCCGGAATGAGCTCCCTGCGTTTCTGGTCCGGTAAAAACAGCCGGGCAATGTTCTTCCTCCCAGGCAAGTTCATATCCTTTCTCCATTACAAGGCCTTTTATAAAATCGGCTACATCTTTTTCTGTTCTGCCGGGTTTAATGTATTTGGTTACCTGGTCAAAAATTTTCTGGGTTTCCACTACAGCATAATTCATAATTGCAATTTCAGTCTCTGATTTTCGTCCTCTTAAAGCTGAAATAATCTCTTCGGAAGAAACTAACCTGTCGGTAAAATCCGTTCCTTTCAGATGTTCCAACAATATTAAGTACATCCCATGGGTAAGTCCGTCAGCAAGAACTGAATTTTTGGAATAGTTTATTGCAATCTTGTTCGGCTTTTTTACATTTAAATATTCAATTAACGGATCTTTTATCGATTTCAAGTAGCCAATAACATTTTTATACAATCCCCCCTTAAAATTTTCAGCTTCGAGTGAACCAACCATAGCCGTTGTTTCACCGTCACTATTAATAATAAATGCGGAATGCCAGGTACAATTTTTCCCGATTATTAAATCAAGAGCCGGATCATGAATTGTGGCACTTTCGCTTACAAAAGTCATCCACATATCAATTTTTTTCTCTTTTAGAATTGAAACTGCCTGATCAATTTTTTCTTTTATTATTTCTGTAGACATTATAATCCTCTAAAATCGTTTGAAATAAATTTAACAAAAATAAATTTAAGTCTGTAATTATGGATACAAAAATAAAAAAAATTGAAGCTTTTTATTTTATTTATGGCTAAGTTAGTCCAGATAATCTTTCTGGTTAAGAATTGAAAACACATAAAATTATATTGAACCAGAAAACTTCAAAAGTTGTCAGGGAGATAATGCTGTACAACCAGTATTATTACGTTAATAATAGTATAACAAAATATTTTATTCATAAACCATTCAGAACTTTTATATCACAAAATGTAAAAGTCACTATCAATAATACAAAATATTAGAGGTTAAATATGTCTGAATATATCAGAAATCTGGTCGCCGAAGTAAAAGCAAAAAACCCGAGTGAACCGGAATTTCATCAGGCGGTTGAAGAAGTTGTTGAGTCATTGGATATTGTTCTTCAAAAGCATCCTGAATACATGGCAAATAAAATCCTTGAAAGAATAATAGAACCTGAAAGAGTAATTCTGTTCCGTGTTCCATGGATGGATGACCAGGGAGAAATTCATGTCAATCGCGGTTTCAGAATTGAAATGAATAGTGCGATCGGACCTTATAAAGGCGGTTTACGTTTTCACCCCTCTGTAAATCTGGGTATTCTGAAATTCCTCGCGTTTGAACAAGTATTTAAGAACAGCTTAACTACACTTCCTATGGGAGGCGGTAAAGGAGGTTCCGATTTTGATCCTAAAGGGAAAAGTGATTATGAAGTTATGAGATTCTGCCAGAGCTTTATGAGTGAACTTTATAGGCATATCGGCTCTAATACCGATGTACCTGCCGGCGATATTGGTGTAGGCGGAAGAGAAATTGGTTTCCTTTTCGGTCAATATAAAAAAATAAGAAATGAATTTACAGGTGTCCTTACGGGTAAAGGAATAAATTGGGGCGGTTCCTTAATCAGACCTGAAGCTACCGGTTATGGTGCCGTCTACTTTGCTTCCGAGATGCTTGCAACAAGAGGTGAGAGTTTAGAAGGGAAAATTTGTCTTGTTTCAGGAAGCGGAAATGTTGCCCAGTATACCGTAGAAAAAATTCTTCAGCTTGGCGGAAAAGCAATTACACTTTCAGATTCAAGCGGTTATATTTTTGATCCCGACGGAATCACACGAGAAAAACTTGATTTTGTGCTAGATCTGAAAAATGTTCGAAGAGGCCGCATTCATGAATATGCAGAAGAATTTAAAAATGCTAAATATATTCCTGTTGATAATAAATTAGATTTTAATCCATTATGGGATCATAATGCCGATTGCGCTTTCCCGAGTGCAACACAAAATGAAATAAATGAAAAGGATGCTCTGAACCTTCTGAAAAATAAAGTTTATTGTGTTTCTGAGGGTGCAAATATGCCGACTACAATCGAAGGTGTTAAACATTTTCTGGATAAAAAAATACTGTATGGACCGGGCAAAGCTGCAAATGCCGGGGGAGTTGCAGTATCCGGTTTGGAAATGGCTCAAAACAGTATGCGTTATTCCTGGATGAAAGAAGAAGTTGACAACAGGCTTCATATTATTATGAAGAGCATTCACAAAACCTGTGTCGATGTTGCAGAAAGATTCGGAACGCCCGGAAATTATGTTAACGGAGCTAATATTGGGGGATTCTTAAAAGTAGCAGATGCTATGCTTGATCAAGGTTTAGTATAGTTGTTTATATTTAGATACCGGATACTGATACGGGATATTCTCTTGTATAAAGTATCAGGTATCTTATATTGAATCAATGACTAGCAGAGGCAGAAAGATGGAGAACAATTCTCTCTATTCACTCAGTAATATTGATCAACTTTGGGTCGAACACGGATACGGTACCCGTTTCCAGGGTTTTCAGAATTTGATGAAATACCGTATCCGGGATATACTTCTTGTCTCAAGTCTTTATGATTCCTACCTGTTTGAAGAAGACGGCAGACTATACGAGTTAATTAGAAGAGAATACCAGGGACTTAATTTAAGTCATTCTCCCGAACTTATCAGAGTCTCCAGCGGTATAGAAGCCATTGCTCTCGCCAAAGAGGAAAAAAGATACGACCTGATAATTACCACACTTCATATAGAAGACATGCATGCACTTAATCTTGCCAAACTGGTTAAGCAATCCAATTTAAATATTCCTGTCGTATTATTGGCATATAATAACCGGGAATTAACTGATTTAATATCCCGGCATGATGTTTCTGTATTCGATAAAATTTTTATTTGGCAGGGTGATTTTAGAATACTGCTCGGTATTATAAAATACCTGGAGGATAAAATAAATGTTGATCATGATACAAAAGTCGTGGGTGTCCAATCAATAATATTAATCGAAGATAATATCCGGGATTATTCAACTTTTCTTCCTCTTATTTATACTGAAATTCTGAAACAGTCTCAAAATTTAATTTCCGAAGGAATAAATCTATCTCATAAATTTTTACGGATGAGAGCACGACCAAAAATTCTTCTTTGCACGAATTATGAAGAAGCCTGGGATTATTATGAAAAATACAGGGAATTTATCCTGGGAATCATTTCCGATATAGATTTTAAAAGAAACGGCGAGGAGGATCCCGAAGCAGGTCTTGAGTTCGCAAGAAGAGTAAGAAGCCAATATCCTGATATACCTATTCTGCTTCAATCGTATATAAAGGAAAATAAAGTTAAAGCCAAAGGTATAAGTGCTTCTTTTTTGTTAAAAGATTCTCCTAACCTGCTGCAGGAATTAAGAAAGTTCATGGTAAGTTATTTTGGTTTCGGAGATATGATTTTCAGAACACCGGATGGATCTGAAGTTGGCAGAGCCAGCGACCTTAAATCATTGGAAACACAATTAAGAATTGTTCCCGATGAAAGTATTTTATTTCATGCAGAAAGAAATCATTTTTCAAACTGGCTGAAAGCAAGAACTGAATTCTGGCTTGCACATAAATTAAGACCCCGAAAAGTATCCGATTTTTATTCTGTTGATGAACTAAGAGAAAATCTTATTTCGTCAATTAAAGAATATCAGAAAAGAAGACAAAGAGGGATAATCACAGATTTTACCAAAGACACTTTTGATCCTACAAGCTCATTTGCCAGAATCGGCGGCGGCTCTTTAGGCGGAAAAGCAAGAGGATTGGGTTTTATAAATACTTTGATTAATAATTACAATATAAGCACTAAGTATGATAATATTCTAATTTACGTACCTCCGGCTGTTGTTTTAGGTACCGATGTATTTGATCAATTCCTGGAAGAGAATGATCTGAGAAACTTTGCCATTTCATGCAACGATGATAAAGAGATCACCAGAAGATTTTTAGCCGCAGAAAAATTTCCTGAAGAAATAATAAAGCAATTGGTGGAATACCTTGATATCATCAGGGGACCTTTAGCAGTGAGATCCTCCAGTTTGCTCGAAGATTCACAGTACCAGCCGTTTGCCGGAGTATATGAAACTTATATGATGCCGAATAATAACCACAATCCTATTATAAGGCTTAACGAATTAGTTACAACAATTAAAAGAGTTTTTGCATCAACATTTTACCAGAATGCAAAGGATTATATTTTCGCTACGGCATACAGACTTGAAGAAGAAAAGATGGCAGTAATAATTCAGCAAATGGTTGGGACAAAACATGGTGACCGGTTTTATCCTCATTTTTCGGGGGTAGCAAAATCTCACAACTTTTACCCGATGCCTCCCCAAAAATCTATTGATGGAATTGCATCGGCTGCATTAGGTCTCGGCAAGTGGATTGTTGATGGAGGGCTCACAACTAAGTTCTGTCCCAAATACCCTGCACATATTCCGCAGTTTAATTCGGTTGAGGAAACGTTGAATAATAATCAAAGAGAATTTTATGCTCTTAATCTTGATGAGCAATTGGATGATGCCAGCCTTACACATGATATCCGGGTTCAATCATATAATTTAAAAATTGCAGAAGAAGATGATACACTGGTATATGTAGGTTCTACTTACAGTATAGATAATAAAGCTATTTATGACGGAATATCCAGGAAGGGTGTAAGAATTGTAAGTTTTGCTCCAATTTTAAAGAATAAGATTTTTCCATTACCGGAAATCCTGGAACTTCTGCTTGATATGGGCTCCTGGGGAATGGGAACACCTGTTGAAATAGAATTTGCTGTAAATATGGCACATAATACCCTAAATCAATTTGCTCTCCTCCAGATGCGTCCGCTAGTGATTACAAGAGAACTTGAGGAACTGAATATAGATAATTATTCTAAAGATCAGTTGGTTTGTTATAGCGATCAGGTCCTTGGACATGGCGTAATTAAGGATATCCGCGATATAGTATATGTTGATTATCATTTATTTGAGAGATCAAAAAGTAAGGAGGTAGCGGCTGAGCTTAACCAGTTTAATACTAAATTAATGAATATGAATTCCCCTTATTTACTCATTGGTGTCGGCAGATGGGGAAGTTTAGACCCGTGGCTTGGTATCCCGGTTAAATGGGAACAGATATCCGGTGCTAAAGCTATTATTGAAACAGGGTTTAAAGATTTTGATGTCACCCCATCGCAGGGCTCTCATTTTTTCCATAATCTTACATCGTTTATGGTGGGATATTTTAGTATTTACCCGAAACATAAAAAAAGCTGGATAAACTGGGAGTGGATTTTAAAACAAGAATCCTGTTGAAAGTAAAACATATACTAAGCATATAAAATTTGATAATCCTATAACAATTAAAGTTAACGGACAAAAAAACAAAGGTATAATAACTAAACCAGGAATAAAATAAAATGGGAGAGAAAAAGGGAGAAGTTTTTGATAACTGCCCTCACTGCGGAAGGAAATTAAGTCCCTGGGAAAAAGTCCTGTTGAATGTTGACAGAGCTATTGTTTGTAAAAACTGCTGGTATAGAATTCTGCTCGATATCAGGAAAGAAAAGCCAGAGGATGAAGAAAATAAAAATGAAAAGAAAATTTAAAGGTTTTATAAATGGAATCATATAATTCATTTTCAGTTGCTCAGAAACAGGTAAATGAAGCAGCAAAAATCTTAAAGCTGGATGAAGCTACTCTCGAATTATTATTATGGCCCCAGAGAGAGGTTAAATTCACATTCCCTGTTAAACTGGATAACGGTAAAGCAAAAATCTTTCATGCTTACAGGATACAATACAATTATAGCAGAGGACCTGCAAAAGGTGGAATTAGATTTCATCCTGATGAAACTGTCGATACAATCAGAGCACTCGCCTGCTGGATGACATGGAAAACTGCAATTGTTGACCTTCCTTTGGGAGGCGGTAAGGGAGGAGTAGTTTGCGATCCCAAAAATTTATCGGATAGAGAACTTGAAAACTTATCAAGAGGTTATATCAGGGCAGTTGCACAATATATTGGAATCGATAAAGATATTCCTGCTCCTGATGTTTACACTAATCCTCAAACGATGGCATGGATGATGGATGAATATGAAACAATTATGCATAATCATCAGCCGGGAGTTCTTACTGATAAGCCTTTGCAAATCGGCGGTACGGAAGGACGAAGAGATGCAACAGCAAGGGGCGGAGTTGTAACTGTAAGAGAGGCATGCAATCTCCTCAGAGTTGATCCGACCGGAAGTTTTGCAATTCAGGGATTTGGAACTGTCGGCCAGCGTGCAGCATTACTGCACCAGGAAATTCTAGGGGGAGGAAAACTGATTGCTGTTAGTGATTCAAAGGGAGCAATTTATAACCCGGTCGGTTTTAATCCGAAAGAACTGGTTTCTCACAAACTTAAAACAGGTTCTGTGCTGGGATTTCCCGGCGGAGATGTTATTCCACATGAAAAGCTATTAACATTAAAAGTTGAGATACTTTACCCTGCAGCTTTAGAAAACACAATTACATCTGAAAATGCTTCGTCTGTAAATGCAAAGATTATTTGCGAATTAGCAAATGGCCCGACAACTCCTGAAGCCGATACAATCCTGAATGCCAAAGGAATTCATGTAATACCTGATATCCTTGCAAGTGCCGGTGGAGTAACTGTTTCTTATTTTGAAATGGTTCAGGATAAATACAGCTTTTTCTGGGATGAAGAAACTGTAAATAAACAACTTGATCAAAAACTGACCAAAGCATATCACAGGGTTCAGGAGGCAATAAGAGATAAAAAAGTCCACCCAAGATTAGCAGCAACTGTTGTTGGTGTTGCTAAAGTTGCAGAAGCCTGTAAACTTAGAGGGTGGGTTTAGTTATTAAATATATTTTTAAAGCTCCCGAAGGCAATAAAAAACGGTTTTGTCATTTTCTTTTCCGGTTAATCTGTTTAAATCCAATTAAAAATGAGCAACCAAATTGATTGCTCATTTAAATAAATAAATTTGGTGAAGTCATTATTATATTAAGGGAATATTCCTAACGCGATATAGGATGTGGCTATTTTGTTTATTGCCGTAACAAATGCAGCCGTTCTTAAATCAGGAATCTTTTTATTTTGCAGCCATATTTCTCTTATTTCATTATATGCGGAAACCATTGTTTCTTCCAGACCTGAATTAACTAAATCCTCTTCTTCGGCTCCGTGAATAATAATTTTTTTTGCTGATTCATTTAAAGATTTTCCTAAAGAAGTTTCTATTGAATCGACCAATACTTTATTAACCCTCTCTTCATATCTCTTTCCCATTCTTCCAAACCTTATGTGAGACAGATTTTTCAGCCATTCAAAGTATGATACCGTAACACCGCCGGCATTTAAATAAAGATCCGGTATAATCATTATCCCTTTTTTTTCCAGGATTTTTTCAGCTTCGGGGGTTACAGGTCCGTTAGCAGCTTCAGCAATAATTTTAGCTTTTATTCTTTTTGCATTTTCAGAATTTATTTGATTCTCTAAGGCTGCGGGTATAAGAATATCACATTCAAGTTCAAGAGCAAATGATCGTTTTTTAAGATTTTTTGCTCCTTTAAAATTTAATATCGAGCCTGTGTTCTTTCTGTGTTTGAAAACTTCTTCGATATCTAATCCTTTAGGAGAATAAACAGCCCCTTCATATTCAGCAATTGCAATAATATTGGCTCCGGCCTCCTGGAAAAATTTTGCAGTATAATAGCCTACATTTCCCAATCCTTGAATTACTACTTTCTTCCCTTCTATCCCGATAGGTAATTTCAATTTATCCAT
>CAVQBP010000022.1:0-29205 GCA_963710745.1 uncultured Bacteroidota bacterium
GTGGGCGAACTTAATTTGCAGATTAATCATTATTTAATTGCTCAGAAGAAATATAAGCTTGCCGAAATAGCGAGAATTTATTCTCACCCCCAGGCATTGGGGCAATGCTCCGAATTCCTAAGCAGATTTAAAAAAACTCATATAACTCCGGCCTACAATACAGCAGGAGCAGCTATTTTAGCACTTGAAAATAAAACCGAACCTTCTGCTGCTATTGCAAGAATAGAAGCCGCTCAGTTTTATAACCTGAAAGTCCTTGAAAGCAATATTCAGAATAATAAAGAAAATTATACCAGGTTTTTAGTAATCAGAAGGAAAAAAAATGATGCCCAAATATTAAATCCTAAAACATCAATCTGTTTTGAATTAAAAAGTATTCCGGGGTTTCATTAAAAGCATTAAGTGTTTTTGCCCTCAGGGATATTGATCTCGTTAAAATTGAGCCCCGGCCTACCCGCAGAAACCATTTCAATATACTTTTTATGTTTAAATATTGGGAAGTCTTATTGATGAAAAAATTATTCTGGCAATAAATAATCTGGCTGAAATTTCAAATCAATATTAAAAGGTCGGAACCTATAATATGGGGAAACTTGTAGCAGTTAGAATCTTTTCATTATTAAAACAAATAATATTGATAAGTGATATAATGTTTAATGAAATAAGATTAAGGAAAAACAACTTATTAATCCAAAAGATTAATAGTGTAAAAAACTTACTACGAGGAAATGAAAATTGAACCTGATAAATGATGCGATAGTCTCTATCGTTAAAATTATGCCGAAACCGGTTGTAGGAATATTTTCGAAGAAATATATTGCCGGTGAAAAACTTGAAGATGCAGTTAATCTTGTAAAACAATTAAACTCAAAAGGTATTTATGCTACTCTTGACGTTCTCGGCGAATCAATAAAGAATAAGACAGAAGCAGTTGCTGCAAAAAATAAATGTTTAACCGTTCTTGATACCATCGTGGAAAATAACCTGATGGCTAATCTATCAATTAAACCTACGCAGATGGGTTTAAGCATTGATGAAGATTTTACTTATGACCAGGTTTATCAGCTGCTCCAAAAGGCAGTTCAGATTAAAAATTTTGTACGGATAGATATGGAAGATTCACCGTATACCGATAAGACTATTAACCTATTTAAAAGATTAAAAGAAACTTTTGACAATGTCGGTATTGTCCTGCAGGCATATCTGAAAAGGACTTTTGATGATGCCGTGATTTTAAGTAAATTAAATACAAATTTCCGGCTTTGCAAAGGTATTTATATTGAACCTTCTTCAATAGCTTATAAAGATAGGCAGAAAATCAGGGATAATTACCTTGAAACTTTAAAAGCGATTTTAAATCAGGTAATTATGTAGGTATTGCTACTCATGATGAAGCTTTAATTAATGAAGCTTACCGGATGGTAAAAGAACTGAACATCCCGAAAGATAAATTTGAATTTCAGATGCTGCTGGGAGTGCGTGAAGATTTGAGGGATAAAATAAATGCTGACGGTTATAAGATCAGGGTTTATGTTCCGTTCGGTGAAGATTGGTATGCTTATTCAGTAAGGAGGCTGAAGGAAAATCCCCAAATTGCAGGATACGTTTTTAAGAATATTTTTTCATTTAATAATACAAACTCACATAAATGAATGTTTTAGGAATTGAAAGCTCATGCGATGAAACATCAGTTGCAGTCATATCAAATAATATATTATCGGCGAATTTAATTTCTTCACAGGATTTCCATTCTGAATACGGCGGTGTTGTTCCGGAACTTTCCAGCAGGGCCCATCTCCAGATAATTATTCCCCTGGTTAAAGATGCATTAAAAAAATCGGTCTGGAATTAAATGATTTGGATTTGATTTGTGCAACCGCCGGGCCGGGATTGATCGGCGCTTTATTGGTCGGACTGACTTTCGCTAAAGGATTAGCATATTCGTTGCATAAACCGTTCGTTGCTGTTAATCATATAGAAGGGCATATCTTCTCAGGTTTTTTAATGGATGAAAAACCGGAATTTCCCTTTTTGGTTTTAGTTGTTTCTGGCGGACATACGCTGCTTCTGCTGGTTAAAAGTTTCAGTGAAATAAAAAAACTTGGAACAACCGTTGATGATGCTGCCGGAGAGGCATTTGATAAAGTGGCAAAAATGCTGGGACTCGGTTATCCGGGCGGACCCAAAATTCAAAAATATTCCCTTGAAGGTGATAAAAACAAAATCAAATTTCCGGTTGCTCAGCTGGATAATCCTTTAAATTTTTCTTTCAGCGGTTTAAAGACCTCAGTTCTGAGATATGTTAAAAAACATTATCCGGATGGAAAAGAAATTCCCCGGCAGGATATATGCGATATTGCTGCATCTTTTCAGGAAGCTGTTATTAAACCATTAATCTCAAATACCGAAAAAGCGTTGAATGAATATGAAATCAAATCTCTTTCCCTGGTTGGCGGTGTTGCCGCAAATTCGGCATTAAGAGAATCTTTTATAGAATTGTCTGAAAAATATAATAAGAAAGTTGTTATTCCTAAGTTCGAATTTTGCGGTGATAATGCAGCAATGATTGCTTACAGGGGTGCAAAACTATTTGAAGCAGGGACGAAGCATAATTTAAAATTTAGTCCGTTCCCGGGTTTAACTTCTGAAAATTTTGTGTAAAATTATCTTCAACAGGATAAATAATTTGTTTATTTTTTATTAATGGAAAATCTTATAAACAAAATTGAAAAGGAACTTGATTCTTTATCAAAAGAAGAAAAGGAAGAAATTCTTAAAAAATTTCGAAATGAAATTGACTCTATTGATAAGCAAATGGTGCCGCTGCTCAGCCGAAGAACTTTAATGTCGGTTCTTATCGGGAGAGTTAAAAGATCAATGAATCTTCCTACATATTCTCCCGAAAGAGAAAAGGAAATTAGTAAAAAAATCAGTCAGTTTGCAGAAGATCCTTTAAGACCTGAATCATTATTAAGAATTTATGAACGGATACTTGATGAATCACGGGCAATTCAAAGGGAAGAAAAAAATGAAGGAAATATATTCAGGATTTCGACTTCAAAAATGAAAAAGAGTTTGAAAAGTATTTTTACTAAAAAAGAATTTTTAATAATTACAATATTTTTTTTTGTAATGCTTGGATGGTTGTATTATATATTTTTTACTCCTAATTATTATTCGGGGAAATCACCTGTCAGATTTGAAATTAAAAAAGGGGAAAGCCTGGATCAGATAACCGAAAGTTTGTATGAGCATGGTCTTATTCCTAACAGAACCAGTATGAAAGTTGCAGCTTTTCTTTACGGGGCCGAAAAAAGAATAAGAGCCGGCAGATATAAAATTCCTAATGGATTAAGCTACCTGGATTTAATAGAATTGTTCTTATATGGTAAAGCAGATTTTTTGGTTAATGTAAAACTTTATGATGGTTCCAGGATAAAATCTATGGCTGCAACTTTGAAAGTTAATGCGTTTATAGATTCAGCAGCTTTTGTGGATGTGTGTAACGACAGGGAATTTTTAGATTCGATAGGTCTGGACTATCCAACTATTGAAGGATATCTTTTACCCCGGCAGTATTCTATTTATGAAAGAAGCTCTGCCAGGGAAGTTATTAAAAAAATATATAACGGATTTAATAGTTTTTTTAATGATTCCCTAAAAGCCAGAGCTAAAGAATTAGGATATTCAATTCATGATATTGTAACACTTGCTTCAATAATTGAAGGCGAAACAAAGAAAAAAGAAGATATGGCTGTTATTGCTGAAGTTTATTATAACCGTTTAAAACGCGGGATGAGGCTTGAAGCTGATCCCACTATTCAATACCTTATTAAAGGGAAATGGAGGAGATTATTATATAGAGACTTAAAAACCAGCAGTCCTTATAATACATATATGAACTATGGTCTTCCTCCGGGACCAATAAATAATCCCGGAAAACCTGCATTACTTGCAGCACTTTATCCGGATAATAATAATTATCTCTACTTTGTTGCGGATGGAGACGGAGGGCACAAATTTTCCAGTACATATTCGGAACATTTAAAAAATGTTAGAGAGTATAGAAGATGGCTTCGGGCACAAGAAAGCAAATAAAAAATTGTTTAATATTACTTACCGGTTTGATTTTATCTGATTGTGCAAACCAGTTACCGCCGGGAGGAGGTGAAGTCGATAAAACTCCGCCTGAAATAATTAAGGTTTATCCGCCCAATGGAACAACCAATTTTAAAGATGATTATTTTGAGCTCGAATTTTCAGAATATGTTGAAAGGCGTTCACTTCAGGACGCAATTTTTATTTCACCTTCAATCCAGGGTTCGTTAGATCTCGATTGGAGCGGAAAATCAGTCACAGTAAATTTCCCATCCAAACTAAAAAACAATACCACTTATGTTGTAACAATAGGGACAGATGTCGTTGATTACAATAATAAAAACAGAATGGCGGAATCTTTCAATTTTACTTTTTCAACAGGAAATGAAATTGACAAAAGAATAATTGCCGGTAAAGTATATAACACTAAACCTGCGGGGATTTTAATCTTTGCATATAAATTGAGTTCGGATACCGCGGATCCTTTTTTGCACAGACCTGAATATATTTCTCAGACCGGTAATAACGGTTCATTTAACATACTTGGATTAGCAGAAGGAACATACCGGGTTTTTGCTGTTAAAGATGAATACCGGGACCTGCTTTTTCAGCCCGAACAGGATCTAATCGGTATGCCTTATAAAGATATTACGTTTAGTAAAATTGATACATTGTTCAGCCCTTTAAATTTTTTCCTTACTAAAATAGATACTTCAAAACCGAGATTTATAAGCGCATCTATGACCGACAGATTTCACATTCTTATTAATTATACCGAAGAATTTGATACTTCAATAATAAAAGCAAAAAACTTTTACATTTTTGATTCTACTTCGAACAAAAGATCGATTCCAATTTATGCATTTAAAGGAAATACAAAAAATACAGAAATGGTTCTTGTAGATACTTCTCTGTTTCCTGCTGATCATGAAGTTTATCTTATTGCCGATTCAATTAAAGATATTTCCGGGAATGTTTTCCTGAATGATGAAACCCGGGTAAACTTAAGTGAAAAACCGGACACAGCCAAATTGAATGTATATAAGACTATTCCGTTAAATAACTCAAGAGATATTGATTACATCGGGGCTCAATTTAATTTTTATTTAAACGATGCATTCAATACATCATTACTTAAACAGAATGTAATTCTTCAGGATACTCTGGAAAGGAGAACTGCATTCAAAGTAAAAATTCTTGATGACGCATCTTTTGCTGTTATCCCTGATAAAAGATTAGAACCGGCAAAAGATTACATAATAAAGTTTGACCTTTCAAAATTTGAGGACGCTGCCGGAAATATTGCCGATACAACATTTATCTACAAGTTCAGAACTATAAGCGGTTTGGATTTTACAGGTATTTCCGGTAAGATCAATAACATTGACTTTAAAAAGAATCCCGTACTGGTACTATCAGCTGTTGATGATTTCAAACCCGTCTATACTAAGAATTTAAATGGCAATGGTACCTTTAGCTTTGACCGGGTAGTTCCGGGAAAGTATTTATTCTGGTGTTATCTTGATGTAGACAGCGCCAGAACTTACTCATACGGTTATCCTTTCCCATTTAAACCTTCGGAGGAGTTTTCTTTTTATCCCGATACTTTGGATCTAAGGGCGAGATGGGTTCAAACAGATATTAATTTTGATTTTAAATAGTATTACAAAATTTAATCAGATCTTATAAACATTCTGATGTGGATATTTCCTGAAGACGTCTCTACTATTACAATAAACAAATTTTAGTTTAATGTTTTATGAAAATCTTAGCAATTGAAAGAGAAGTTCCGAAAGTTAAAGAAGAACAATATACTCCTCATTTAAAGGCTGAAGCCTTAAAAGTATGGAAATTGTATCAGGTTGAAAAGATTAGAGAATTCTACTTCTCCAAAGATAATTTTGCAGTGTTAATCTTGGAATGTTCAGATGAAAAAGAGGCTTCTGAAATTCTGAGTTCTCTTCCTCTTGTAAAAGAAGGCTTAATAAAATTTGATATAATTCCTTTAATACCATACCCTGGTTTCGGCAGACTTTTCGGAGAAAAATAAATGTTTAATAATACACTTACCGAACCTGATAAATAATTTCACCATTTTTGATAGTCATACAATTAAGATTTCTGCCAATATTATAAACTATATCGCAATATTCAGTAGTGTCAAAAACAGCAAAATCGGCATTCTTACCAATTTCAATGCTTCCGATTTTATCATTCAGCTTTAATGCTTTAGCTGCATTTATGGTAACCGCTGAAATTGTTTCTTCAATTGTCATCCCCATTTTTAGCGCAGCTAAACTCATAATCAAATGTAAATCTGAAACAGGTGAAGACCCGGGATTGAAGTCGGTTGATAGAGCTACTATAAGATCATTTTCTATTAGTTTTCTTGCGGGAGCATATTGATAGTTAAGAAAGAAAGAAACTCCCGGTAAAAGAACACACACTATATCTTTCCCCTCAAGCAGACTAATTTGTTCATCTTTCAGAACTTCAAGATGATCTACGCTTACAGCATCGTTTTTCAAAGCAACTTCTAATCCGCCGATGTTATTAAACTGCTCTGTATGGATTCTTAAATCTAAACCTAATTCATTTGCTTTAGTAAAAATCAAATCAATTTCTTCTGCTGAGAATGCAGTTGATTCACAAAAACCATCACAGAAATCGGCCAGTTTATTCTTTTTGATATAAGGAAGCATTTTAGTAATTATTTCATCGAGATAAATTTCATGTTGAGTTTTAAACATATTCGGATAAGTGTGAGCTCCGAGAAAGGTAGGAACAATATCAATCGGACAAAAGTTTTTTAGATGGTTTATAACTTTCAACAGCTTAATTTCATTTTCAAAATCCAGTCCGTAACCGCTTTTTATTTCAACTGTAGTAATACCGCGTGAGATAAAATGATTCATTGTTTCCAGAGTATTTTTAAAGATTTCCTGACTGCTGCTGCTTCTAACCGATTCAACAGTAGTGATTATACCGCCGCCACTTTTGGCAATTTCCTCGTATGATCTGCCGTTAAGTCTTTGCATGAATTCATTTGCCCTGCTCCCGGTAAATGCAGAATGAGTATGGCATTCTACTAATCCCGGAAGGACCACCTTATCTTTTACATCGATTAATTCATCAGCTTTGTCTTTTAATTTCTCAACTTCGGAATTTGTTATAAAGTCTTTGATTATTTTATCTTCGACTATTACGGAATGTTCATATAGAATATTTAATTCCTTTAAAGTATTCCCCTCTTTATAATTTGTTCCGTTTGTACCGACAGTAACAATTTGGGAAGGATTTGATAGAATTTTTAACATTAAAAATATTTTTTATTTGAACAATTCAGTTAATCGATCTGTTAGTAGTCTGGTATTGAACTTGCTTGGATTATTTACTTGTTGTAAATATTTATTTTATCGTTAACAACTCTTGCTTCAGTATAACCAATTTGATTCAGCTTGAACCTTAAATCTTTTGCTTCAGAAATTTTTAGAAAATCACCAACTTTTACTTTATAAAATGGCGGTTCAAAAGTTATATAAACAGCTTTTTGGTTTGTCTCCACATATAATTCTGTACGAATACTATCGGCTTCTTCAAGATTATCGGATGAATATACCTGGACTCTATATCCATTAACCTGTCCAACTATCTGGGAGGCGGTAGTATCAGATGCAGACCTGGTTTTATAGTTGTACCATACATCTGGGCTTTCTGTTTTCATTCTCTTTTCTTTACCTGCTACATCGAAAGTAGCGCGGTACGGGGTTAGATCAAAATTTTCATTATCCTCATTTTTACCCTGGGTTTCCTTTTTTTCTCCTTTTTTCTTTGTATTATTTTCTTCTTTTCCATATCTGCCTGTCGTTGAGGCACTGCAGGAAATAAGCAGAACAGATATCATAAACGGAAATATATATTGAATTATTCCTTTCTTCATCATTTGTCCTAATAATAAAATTTCTAATTATCTAATATTTAACGGAATTTATTAAAATACAATTCTCTTACAGATTCTATCTCTTTTTTTTCAAATACATATGTTAAACATAAGTATTTGTGTGACTTGGATTTAAAAATCTTTGAGTAAAAGCGTTTATTTTCGTAAGTTAGTAAGTTAAAAAATTAATTCTTTATAGAAAAACCAACCTTTATAACAGAATGGCAGCAAAAAAATTAAAAATTTTATTTGTAACATCGGAAGTTGTTCCTTTTGTTAAAACAGGAGGACTAGCCGACGTATCTTCTGCTTTACCTCAGCGATTATCGGAAATGGGACATGAAGTAAGGATAGTTGTCCCGAAATATGGTGCTGTAGATGACAGGAAATTCAAAATCCATGAAGTAGTCAGGCTGAAGGATTTAAAAATTCAGATAGGAGAAAAAGAAGTAACTTTTTCATTAAAATCATGCTTCCTGCCCGGGCAGAAAGTTAGGGTTCAGATATATTTCCTTGATAATTACGAATATTTCGGAAGCAGAAACAGTTTATATACCGATCCGTTATCGGGAGAAAATTACCCGGATAATGATGAAAGATTTATTCTGTTAAGCCGGTCGGTTTTTGAATTAATCTCAAAGCTTGGATGGATCCCTGATATAATCCATTGCAATGATTGGCAGTGCGGATTAATTCCCGCATATCTCAAAACTATTTATAAAGATGAAGTACAATTTTCTAAATTTAAGACATTGTTCACCATTCATAATCTTGCTTACCAGGGTGAATTTCCGATATCCTCTTTTTATAAAACAGGATTGCCTGAAGAATTAAACTCTGAAAAAGGGCTGGAAATTTATGGTAAAATAAATTTTATGAAAAGCGGGCTTTTATTTGCTGACGTTATAAACACGGTTAGTGAAACATATGCAGAAGAGATTAGAAAAAATGATGAGCTAGGTGCCGGTTTAAAAAATGTTTTAGCGAGGAGAAAAAGCGACCTGTACGGGATTGTTAATGGAATTGATATGAGGGTTTGGAATCCCGAAAAAGATAAATTACTCTCTAAAAAATATTCTATTAAAAATCTCAATAATAAAATTGAAAATAAAAAAGAATTAACCCAGAAATTCGGTTTTGAGTTTGATGAATCAGTTCCTGTTGTGGGTATAATTACACGATTATTTGATGCAAAAGGCCTGGATTTATTAAGCAATGCATTTAACGATTTAATGAAAATGAATATACAGGTGGTACTCCTTGGAACCGGTGATAAAAAGTATCATATGTTTTTTGATAAAATGGCGGTAAAATACCACGGTAAGTTCGCATGCTATTTAGGTTTTAATGATGAATTGGCTCATTTAATTGAAGGCGGGGCAGATATCTTTCTTATGCCTTCAAGATACGAACCTTGCGGATTAAACCAGATGTACAGCCTTGTTTATGGCACTGTTCCGGTAGTTCGTGAAACCGGAGGACTGGCTGATACGGTTATTAAGTTTGATGAGAAAAAAGATGATGGTAACGGCTTTATGTTCAAAAAATATGAAAAAGCAGCTTTTATAAGGGAATTTAAAAGAGCCGTTAATACATTCAAAGATAAGAAGACCTGGACCAAAATTATGAAGAACGGAATGAAATCTGATTTTAGTTGGACATCGTCAGCTAAAAAATATATTGATTTATATAAAACTGTTTTAAACAGTGACTGATGCCTAATTTTGCTGTATTTTTAGACAGAGATGGTACATTAAATGAAGATCCGGGTTATCTTGGTGATCCTCAATTACTTAATCTTTATCCAGATACAGGGAAGGCCCTTGCATTTTTAAAAAATGAGTTGAATTTTAAGCTAATTGTTATTTCAAATCAATCTGGTGTTGCGAGGGGATTGATTTCCAAAGAAAAAGTTGATGCTGTGAATGCTAAAGTGAATGAATTACTGTGGAAAGATAATGTTCAAATTGATGCCTTTTATTATTGTCCGTTTCATCCGGATTTCAGCAGCAAAGAAGAATGCTCTTGCAGAAAACCATCGCCTGAGCTTGTTTTGAAATCAGCTAAAGAATTCAATATCGATTTATCCAAATCTTATTTTGTCGGGGATGCCGTTGCCGATATAGAGTGCGGATTTAATGCAAATGTAAAAACCATTCTGGTAAAAACCGGATATGGCAAGGACAGTTTTTCTATCTTGCAAAAGCTAAATAAAATACCGAGTTTTGTTGCCGAAAATATTTTGGATGCTTGTAACTTTATAAATAAAGATTTTACCGGAGAAAACTAATTTGTTCATAAAAAATAGAATATTCATCCTTATTGCTTCCTCATTTCTATTGTTCTTTTATTCCTGCAGTGATAATCCTTCTTCAATTGGGGCAAATTTACTTAAGATTGATAATTTGAAGATTAACGAACTGGATTCCTATAAAGATTCACTGGCACAGAAATCATCGTATCTTAAAAGAACTTTAAATCTCGGTGCATCTTATACTTTGCTTGTAGGTAAAGATGAAAATTTGGAAGCTTCGACCCTAATCAAATTTCTGATTTCGTTGCCTGATTCAATTAAGAACAGCATTAATTCCGATTCAATTACTGTAACCGGGGCCAATATACAGCTTTTCAGGGCTTATCCTACTAAAGAAAATAACTCTTTTTATGATTTTACAGTTCACAAAGTTGAATCGGCATGGAGCAGTAACTTTACATCCGATAGCCTGCCAATGCTGTCTTATGATCCATCAGATATAAGTTCTAACAAATCATTAACAGCCGATTCTCTTGAACAATTTGAAATTAGTAATGATTTTGCATACTCCCTGCTAAAGTATGCCTCCGATTCATTAGGAACAGATTTCGGACTTTATATTAAACCTACTGATAATTCAAAAAAAGTTGTAGGATATTATTCCTTATATAATGGTGTGAAAGTTCCTTTTTTAACAATTGCGGTCCAAAAGCTTGGTTTATACCCTGACACATTGTTTTTTTATGCCAGTTCAAATGTAAGTGTTGTTAAAGGAAATATTCCTCCCAGCAGCCTGCGGTCAAGGATTGTAGTAGAAGGGGGATTAGCAGTTAATTCAAAATTATGGTTCAATATTTCCAAAATTCCTTTTAATGCTATAATAAACGATGCTAAGTTAACCTTAAATATGAATACGGCCGAAACTTATCTTGGAGATACAACAAATTCTATCCTGGCTGCCTTTTTAAAGGATTCGTCTTCCAATGTCCTGGATTCAGCAGGAAGTATAGCAAATTTCTCAGAGCAAAATAACTTAATGACAGGAACGATCACTTCTTATGTACAGAAATGGGTTAATACGGGAGTTAATGAAGGAATTATATTGTTTCTCAGAAATCAAATAGGCAGTGTTGACCTATTTACTTTTTACGGAAGTGATGCCGTTGATTCATTAAAACCGCGTTTACATATTATTTATACATTGAAGAAATAAAAAGCCAAAGGCTTATTTTAATGAAGATTAAATATTTATATGTTTTTTTAATTGCAACTTGTTTTTCTGTTTTTGGCCAGGTTAATTCCAGTTACACACGTTACGGTATCGGGGATATTCAATATAATTTTTCTGCAAGAAGAATGGGAATGGGCGGTGTAAATATTGCAATAGCAGATCCTGATTTTGTTAGTATTAATAATCCGGCAACCAATTACAGGTTAAATTCAACTCGTTTTGAATTATCAATTAAGTATGGCGGTGAAAAGCTTTCAAATACTAGCCTGAATAAATTTTATTCCAATACGGTATTTAACGGATTCACCTTTGGTTTCCCAATCAGTTCTCTCGATGGTGTGGGTGCAGCCATCGGTATTGTACCGGTCAGCAGTATTAATTATGATGTAGTTGATAATACTATTCATACTACCAATTCGACCAATGATTATTATTATTCATATTCCGGCAGCGGGGGATTGTCTAAAATTTTTATAAGCTCATCATACCGTATGCCTTTTAATATAAATATCGGCGCTTCTTTCAACTATTATTTTGGAAATTTAAATTATTCTTCAGATGTAAATTTTCCGAATAATAATGTATATAATTCGGTTTATAAACGGACCTACAGCCCACGTGGATTAGGTACAACTGTCGGTTTATTAAGTCCCGATTTAGCATCACTTTTTAATGCCGGCAGTATTACTGAATTCAGAATCGGTGCATCAGTAGATTATACGGCAACTTTAAGTACTGATACTCTACTTGTCGGTAACTCGTATTATAAAGTAGATACACTTGGTGAATCAACGGTAAAAATGAAAATACCGGTAAGAATATCAACCGGTCTTAGTTTTATCTTAAATAATAAATTTTTATTTAGTATTGATTATCTCTACCAGCCATGGAGCGATTTCAAATTTAACGGTATTAAATCCGATTTTTTAAGAAATGCTTCTAAAATCAGTGGCGGGTTTGAATACAGACCTGCAAATGGATCCGGAAAAAGTTTCTGGGAACAAATTTTATTACGGGCCGGTTTAAGTTATGAAAAGACCCAGTATTTAATAAATGGAGTAGGGATAAATCAATTCTCAGTTTCAGGTGGATTTTCTATACCTGTAACTTACGAAAATGATATTGATATAGGCTTGGAATATGCTGTACGAGGTTCGGTAAAGAATGATTTGTATAAAGAAAATATTTACAAGCTTAATGTGAGCTTTGCTCTTGGTGACCTTTGGTTTATTAGGACGGAAAGATAATTTTTTTATTAAAAATAAATTGAGGGATAAAAACTTGGAAAAGAAAATACAAATGTGGAATTATATCATTATTCTGCTTTTTTTAGTTAGCTCTTCAGCTTTTTCTAAAACATATACAAATATATATATTCAGCAACCGGATTCTATGCAGCTGATTGCACAATACAGCTTGTTTTCTGAATATTACAAAAATAAAGACTATGTAAGTGCATTACCATATGGATGGAAAGTTCTTCAAATGGATCCTGTTAAATTTAACAAATGGATCTATTATAAAATGGAAGATTGTATGTGGAAAATTCATGATTCGACCGGTGTGCCAGAAGACCTGAAAAAAGAAGTCGTGGATTCCATTAAAACTTTCTATAACTATGCCATTAAATATTATCCGGCTGACAAAGGTTACTTTGAAGTAAGAGAAGCTTATGTTGAGCAAAAGTGGTTAAATGATAATCCAGATTCGGTAATAGCTCTTTATGAAAAGGCTATTGAAGATAATCCTAAACTGCCTTCTTATTATTATGATTTGTTAGGTCAGTTATATAAAGATAATATGTCGCCGAATAATGATTATCAGACTAAAGCTATTGATTTGTACAATAAATTAATCGATAGAGAACCGAATAATGATGAGTGGACAGATAAATTAATGGAATTAGCCAAAGATCCCGATCAGCTTTTATCTATTTTGAACCAGGCATGGGAAAGAGACAAGGATAACCTGGCGAAGGGCTGGAGATATGTATCAATGGCAATTAGGGAAGGAAAATATGAAGATGTGGTTGGCCCGCTGGAGTTCTTAACTCAAAAGGACCCTGGAAATATCAACTACTGGAATCAGTTGGCAACGGCTTATCAGAAAACAAATCATTTAAAGAAAGCCGAGGATGCTTATAAAAAATTAATTCAACTGGAACCTGACAATAAAAATCATTACCTGAATCTAGGTATTGTCTATAAAGATGAGGGACAATTAGCAGCTGCCAGAGTTCAGTATGAAAAGGCAAGCAAAATTGGAAACGGATGGGGATTACCAATATTTTATGAAGGTCTTTTATATGAACAGGCTGCAAGAGATTGCGGAACTTTCGATTTCAATGCCAAGGTTGTTTATCAATTAGCTGTTGATACATATAAAAAAGCCATAACCATGGATAACACGGCGACTCAGGCTCAGGAAAGAATTGCTGCTTTGAAAGGTTCAGTCCCTTCTCAGGAAGATTATTTCTTCAGAGGTTATAAATCGGGTCAAACTATCCCGATAACAGGTGATTGCTACGGATGGATTGAAAGAAGTATAACGGTTCCGTAAATCCTGGATTATTGAAAATAAGAATTTCAAATTAAATATTTTATACGATGAAAGGTTTCAAAGTCTTTGACTTAGAAACCTTTTCTTTTGAATTGATGATTAATTATAGGTTTTATTTAAACTCTTTTCTCATTTAAATTTTATTTCATAATCCTTTTATTTAATTTTGATAACTAATAAAAGTATTCATATATAAAAAGAGTAATAAATGTACGAACACCTTCAAATAGATAACGAAATTTATAATGCATTAAATCTTGAATTGAACAGGCAGCAGGAATATCTGGAATTAATTGCTTCTGAAAATTTTGTAAGCCGTGCAGTTTTGGAAGCAGCAGGTACAGTATTAACAAACAAATATGCGGAAGGATATCCCGGGAAAAGATATTACGGCGGCTGCGAATACGTTGATATTGCTGAAAACATTGCCAGGGATAGACTTAAGAAGTTGTTTAATGCTGAATATGTGAATGTACAGCCTCATAGCGGTTCTCAGGCGAACATGGCTGTGTACATGACGCTTCTCAATCCGGGTGATAAAATCTTAGGCTTAAGCCTGGCACATGGCGGTCATTTGACCCATGGTTCTCCTGTTAATTTTTCAGGCAAGCTTTACAAGGCTATCGGATATACGCTGAACAGAGAAACTAAAATTCTGGATTATAATCTTATTGAAGATATTGCAAAAAAAGAAAAACCAAAAATGATTGTAGCAGGTGCAAGCGCATATTCAAGGGAATGGGATTATAAAAAGTTTAGAGAAATTGCTGATTCGGTAAATGCATTTTTAGTTTGCGACATGGCCCATCCTGCCGGTTTAATCGCAAAAGGCCTTTTAGACACTCCGCTTCCTTACTGTGATGTAGTTACTTCTACTACTCATAAAACTTTACGCGGACCAAGAGGCGGTATCATTCTTATCGGTAAAGATTCGGAAAACAAGCTTGGAATTAAAACTCCAAAAGGAGACCGGGTTAAAATGATGTCGGAACTCATCGACTCTACGGTTATGCCCGGAATTCAGGGAGGACCATTAATGCATATTGTTATGGCAAAAGCTGTGGCATTTGGAGAAGCCCTGGAAGATTCTTTTAAGAATTACGCTGAACAAATAATTAAGAATGCTAAAATTATGGCAGAAGAACTAATGAGTTATGATTTTAATATTATTTCCAACGGAACAGATAATCACTTAATGCTAATTGATTTGACTAGCAAAGGTGTTACAGGTAAGCAGGCTGAAAATGCTCTGGGTGATGCAGGAATCACTGTGAATAAAAATATGGTCCCTTTTGATGAAAGAAGTCCTTTTGTTACAAGCGGGATCAGAGTCGGTACACCTGCTGCTACAACACGCGGAATGAAGGAAGGTGAAATGAAAAAAATTGCTGAATTAATAAATAAAGTAATTGATAATATAAATAACAAAAAAGTATTGCAGGATGTTAAAGAAAATATTAAAAAGCTTTGTTCTGAATTTCCTTTATATCCGGCATTAAACTGAGTCTAAGCCGTGGCCTCTCAAGATACTATCGACCAAAATGAAATTGACGAAGAAGAGGAGCAATCCGGCTCAGAAATGACTTTCCTCGAACATCTCGAAGAATTGAGATGGAGGATAATTTACTCCCTGATTGGTCTTGTTATTGGCACCATTATTTGCTGGATTTTTATTGATTTCCTTGTTGATGTCGTTTTATTAAAACCTGCCCGTGACGCTGGTGCATCACTTCAGAATTTAAAACCCTTCGGACAACTTTTCTTATATTTTGAAATAGCAGTAATTGGAGGTGTTGTATTAAGCATTCCCAATATCTTTTATCAATTCTGGAAATTTATTTCACCGGCTTTAAGACATAAAGAAAAAAAATATATCTCTTCTATAGTAATTTTTTCGTCCCTGTGTTTTCTAATCGGGATTGTATTTGCTTATTACGGTATGCTTCCATTTACATTAAAGTTTGCCACACAATTTGGAACTTCCGCAATTAAAAATGAATTTGCAATAGATGAGTACTTTAATATAATAATAAGTGTTATGCTTGCTGCGGGTGTAGTATTTGAACTTCCTATGATTTCCTTCTTTTTAACCAAAATAGGCATACTAACACCTAAATTTATGATAAAGTACAGGAAACATGCAATTGTTATAATCATGGTTCTGGCGGCTGTATTAACTCCCGGAACTGATCCGGTTTCACAAATCGTGTTGGCGGTTCCATTGGTTTTATTATATGAAATAAGTATATTTATCTCAAAACTTTCCTTAAGAAAACATTGATTAGTAAAGGTCTATCTCAAATAAGCCAGCCGATTACTGCCGAATTAGATAAATTTAATGAGATTTTTAAGCATTCAATGAAATCTAATGTTGGTCTGGTTGATTTAATTGCCCGTTATATTTTAAGACAGAAGGGAAAGAAAATCCGTCCTTTGCTGGTATTACTTACAGCAAAAGTTGCCGGGGAAATAAACGAACGAACATACAGAGGTGCAGTACTTGTTGAACTGCTGCATACTGCAACCTTGGTTCACGATGATGTTGTTGATAACGCTGATAAAAGAAGGGGATTCTGGTCTATAAATGCTATCTTCAAAAATAAAGCTGCTGTTCTGATGGGAGATTATCTTTTATCCCGTGGTTTAATGATAGCTGTTGAAGGAAAAGATTATGATTTTCTGAATGTAATTACGAATACAGTTAAACGGATGTCTGAGGGTGAACTTTTACAAATCAGGAAGACCCGGAAATTAAATATTGATGAAGAGACTTACTTTAAAGTAATATCTGATAAAACTGCTTCGCTTTTAGAAACTTGCTGCCAGATAGGCGCTTTAAGTGCTACTGAAAATAAAGCTCAGCATGAAGCCATGAAAAATTTCGGAACAAATTTGGGAATTGCCTTCCAGATAAGAGATGATATCCTGGATTATGATGGTGCCGCCAGTCTAATCGGCAAACCGGTAGGCGGCGATATTAAAGAGAAGAAAATTACTTTACCTTTAATTTATTCTTTAAATCAGGTTGATAAAGAAAAAGCAAAAGAAATAAAGAAATTGATTAAAGACGGTAATAAAAAAGAGAACATAAAAAAAGTTATTGAATTTGTTCGCCGAAATAATGGTATTGAATATGCGTTGGAAACAGCTGCTAATTACTCTGCGAAAGCTAAAGAATCTCTTAAAGACTTTCCTGATTCTCCAAGTAAATCGGCTCTGGAATCTCTTATTGACTTTGTAATAAATCGTAAAAACTGAGAAAATTTATTTGTTTAACCCGGTATTGATTCTGTGATTTTTTAATTTTTATCTATCATGTAAATTATATATCTTAAGCAATGTTTCTATAATCACTGTTTTAACATACTAAAGTTTGTTAAAAATGCATTCCTATTTGAAGTAAATTATAATCATTTGTTTCGATTTTAAATTCTTTCTTAAACTTTCCTCCTGGTTTTCGAAATAATGCTGGTTTAGTAAAATTCTGCTGAAGTTATTTATTATTATAGCTTCAACATCTAACGTGAAATTTTCAGAATCTTAGTAATAATTTGAGAATCTTAATGAAAGAAAAAGAAGAACAAAAACTTAAGATGTTATTTGGTATTAAAGAAGGGAGGAAATCATTTAAATTGTACCAGGTTAATGAAAATGAATTTCTAATCGTAGAAAAACGTTACCTGATGAATATCTTTCTGACACGTAAAACATTAAAGTTTAATAATAAAGACCAGGCTGAAGATTATATAATTCACAACACGAAGAAATTCCATGTTATCAGTACATAGAATTAAATCCCCTTGATAAAACCATATAAATTATATCCGTTACATTTCATTCCTTAAAAAAAATTCAGATCCTTTACTGAATTATTAAAGCTATTACATTTAAGTTTCCTGTCTTTTATTTTTTATTTTCTTTATTAAGCGATATAATCCTTCAACAATAAATGGTGTAATAATTATTAAAGGTAAAATATATTCTGATTTTTTTATAAATTCAGTCAGCAGCTCTTTTCTATTACTTAAATAAGAAGCCAGACCAATCCAGAAACCGACCCAGAGCCCGGCACCAATTAGGTTGAAGATCAGGAATTTTTTCCATTTCATTTCGCTAATTCCTGCGATAATTCCATTGAATTGTCTGAGTCCCTGAACAAAACGGGCAACAGTTACAATTTTCCCGCCGTATTTTGTAAAAAAGTTCTCAAATTTATTCAATCTTTTGGCAGTTATGAATAAATATTTTCCCCATTTCAAAACAAGTTTTTTACCACCATAACGTCCTATCATAAAACCGGTATTATCACCGAAAACTGCACCCATAAATCCTAAAATTCCTACATAAACCAGATTAAGCTTCCCAAGAATTGCAAATAAAGAACAAATAATAAGTACAGTTTCTCCCGGTAAAGGTAAACCGAAATCTTCCAGGTAAATAGAAAAAAATATAGCCCAGTAACCATAATGTTGAATATAAGGTGCCAATGTCTTTATATAAGGAGCAATACCCGGAAATTGTTTTAATAGTTCATTCATAGGAATTTAAAGGTTTACTATTATTTCTATGAATAAAATTATATAAAGAGAAGTTGATAAAAAGTAATCATAATCATATTTTTTTAGAAGTGTTTTAAAATTCATTATAATAATGAGGATTTTATGAAGTTATATGCAATTATTTTCCTGCTGGCAGCAATTACCATTGTTTATGCACAGGATTCAATTAAATCGTTCTCTTTAGAAACCGAAAATCCCGTTGAATACGGAAAAACAGTATTTAATATAGAAATATCTGCGTCATTTAAAAATCCTTATGATCAGAAAGATATAAAACTTGACATGGTCTTAATATCTCCCTCTGGTAAACCGATTGATCTGCCCTGTTTTTATGTCTCCGGGGATAGCAGATTATCAAACTGGAATGCCAGGTTTGCAGCTCAGGAATCAGGAAATTATGTTTATCATTTTGTTTTAAGCAGAAGCAATGGTTTACAGGTAGAATCCAAAACACAAAGTTTTAATGTAATTAAATCAAATGGAAACGGATTTCTGCATAGAAATGATTTCTGGACATTTAAGTTCGATTCAGGTAAGCTGTTTAGAGGTATAGGGGAAAATATTGGCTGGGAATCAAGAGCCTGGGAAGATTCAATTTATAACTACAATTATTTATTAACGTCCTTAGCCAAAAACGGAGCAAATTTCTTTAGGACATGGATGTGTGCATGGAACCTTCCTCTGCAGTGGAAACATGTTGAGAATACAAAAAGATATTCAAATTCGGATGAATACTTCAATCCGGGCGCTATTAAAAAAATGGATCAGCTTGTAGAACTAACCGATTCACTCGGGTTATACTTTATGCTGACTTTAAGCTGGCATGGAGCCTTAATGAAAGATGGTTCATGGAAAGATAATAATTATAACATAAATAACGGCGGACCGATAAAAAATCCGGCCGATTTTTTTACTTATCTGTCTGCAATGGACATGTATAAAAATAAACTGCGGTATATCATCGCAAGATGGGGTTACAGTACAAGTATTGCCGCATTTGAATTTTTTAATGAGATTGATAATGCTGCATTTACACACCAGGATAGTGTAATTATTCCGCTGCCTGCTATAACGGAATGGCATGATGAAATGGCCAGATATATAAAAGAAAACGATCCGTATGGTCATCTGGTTACGACAAGTGTTTCTCATAGGGATATACCCGGAATGAATTCGTTAGCGCATACTGATTTTAACCAGAAACATATTTATAAGCACACGGATAGAATACCCGGTATTCTTACTAACTATACGCAGACTTATAACAAACCTTATGTAGTTGCAGAATTCGGATACAGGTGGGAAGACGACAATCCTAAATATGGGAAAGAATTCGATTATGATTATAAAAGAGGTTTATGGTACGGCTTGTTCAATCCTACACCGGTTCTGCCAATGACATGGTGGTGGGAATTATTCGATAAAAGACATATGACTCCTTATTTAAGAAGTGTTAGAGAGATAAGTGATAAAATGCTGAAAGATGGTAATGGTTCTTTTGAAATGATAACAACGTCTTCAGGGCGTTTGGAATCTTACGGGTTGAAATGCGGTAAAACATATTTTATTTACCTGTTAAATAATAGTCTTTCCGATGTTTCTACTGATGTGAGTTTTGATTATTCAGGCAATCAAAATTTTAATGTACAGAGCTTTAAACCAATTGATAGAACTTATAAAAATTTGGAAGAAGCAAAGCTTGAAGACAATAAATTGGTTATAAGTGGAATCAATCTAAAATCTAAAGATGAACTTTTATTAATTTTATCATTAAATGATGAAAATTGATGTAAAAATATTTCAGATTGAGAACCAATGTTAAAACTCGGCACTTATTCCGATTGAAGGAAGAATTCCGATTGAAGAAGTTTCGTCAACACGGTTTTCGCGTGAATCCCATCTGATTGATGTGGAATTCTTTTTATTATAAATATTTTGAACATCAAGATATGTAATTAAAGTCCATCCGGAAAAATACCATCGTTTATCAGCCCTGATATCGAGGCTATGCGCTGATTTAAGTCTTCTTGTGTTATAGGAAATAACATCCTGTGTACCATTTGAATTAAATGGAGTGTAAGGGCTCCCTGATGCAAATCTGAACCTCATGCTTACTTCCCAAAATTCATTGATTTTATATCCACCGCTTAAATTAAAGAGCCAGTTCTGATCATAGCTTCCAGGTCGTTCAGTACCATCTAAAGAAGTATAGTCGGCATTGCAGTATGTTAAGCTAAGTAATCCGTAAAAAGGTATATCTGATAATTTTTTTTGAACAGATAATTCCACACCTCTCGCTTTTCCAAAACCGGCACTGACCAATGGTTCTAATCCAAATGATGCAAAATTTCCGCTGCTGCCTTCAAATCCGGCCCCTGTATTTGAAAGAATTAAGTAGGGACGTATTGTACTTGCCGGGTAGTCAGAATATCTTTTATAAAAACCTTCAACCTTCAGTAAAGCATCTTCGGTAAGTCTATGATCAAACCCTAATATAAATTGATCGACTTTGATCATATCCAAATTTTTATTGCTTTCAAATGCTTCAAGCCAGATATAAGAAGGTGATTGATAATATATCCCTGTGCTGAAATTAATATTCGTTAATTCTGTTAATTTATATGATAAGGAACCGCGCGGACTTATACCGATATTATTTTTTATTGCAGAAAACTCATCTACCCTCAATCCAATATTGAAATTAATTTTACTAAACAGAAGTCTATTATAATTAAAATAAGCACTGTATTTGGTATAATTGTTTTTATTATTAAAATTTGAAACTGGAAGAGTATCTCCGAAAGTAGTTACAAAAGCAGGAAAAAGAATGTTATAATCGGCTTCAATTAATTTAACTGCACCTCCGATATTTATTTCAGATTTATCGGATAATTTATAAACAAATTCAGTTCGCAGAGAATTTTCGGCTTCCAGTGATTTATTTAAAAATACCGGGTTAAGCTGGAGATCATTCTGAACGCTGTTATAATTAATATAGTTCCTGCTTAAGGTGAAATTCAAAAACCCATTATTAATTAAATGCCTGTAGCTTATTCCGGCCATATATTGATTTTGGTCAGATCCAAGAATCCGGGAATTATCAAAACGTTGATCTTCATTATTATTAAAAAATTTTGTTCTATCAAATGCTCCAATGAATAAAAAGTTAAGGTTATCGTTTGCATGCGGAGCTATATCAGCTTTAAACATAACATCATAATATTCCGGTACAAAAGCAAAACCGGCAGCTTTAAAGATAAAATCAAGGTAGCTTCTCCTGGCAGAAAAAATGAAGTTGGAATTCCCGGTAACCGGACCTTCAAGATTTAATCCAAATTGAGATGCGGAAACGGTAGCTTTCCCGCCAATTCTATCTTCTCTGCCGTCCTTGAGTTTTATTGAAAGAACAGACGAAAGTTTATCACCATACAGAACGGGAAATCCTCCGGTTGAGAATGATGTTTCTCTTACAAAATCAAGATTGATATAACTTAAAGGTCCGCCGCTTACACCCTGACCCCCGAAATGATTTATATTCGATACTTCAATTCCATCTACCAGATATAAATTTTCTGAGGGTGCTCCGCCGCGCACTATCAAATCATTTCTTCCTGCATCAGCCTGTGCAACTCCGGGTAGTATGGAAAGAGCACGTATTACGTCTTCAAAACCGCCGGGACTTCTTCTAATCTCTTCATAATTTAAATTTTTAATACTATTTACTTCTAGTGGATTCCTGGAAAAATAATCATTTACAATTACTACATCTTCCAATTTGATAGCTTCTTCTATGAGTTCAAAATTAACTTCGGAAGGTTTTCCCGGCTGTACTATTATATCTGTTTTTATTACAGTATTATAACCAATTACAGATGCCCTGATCCTGTAAGCATTATAAGGAAGCTTTTCAATCCGGTAATACCCGTTATCATCGGTTGCTGCGCCGTAATTAGTGCCTATTACAAGAATATTTGCAAACGGAATTGCTTTTTTTGTTTGAGCATTTATAACTCTTCCGTAAACACTTACATTATCATCCTGTGCAAAAGTTACATTGATAAAAAAAACACATAATATTTTTGCTAATAATCGTATTTTCTGCATAATTATTTAGTATATAAATATTGGGAAAAAGACATTTTAGCTGCAATTAATTTCGGAACAGAAATATCAAAAAGAATTTATTCTATTTTTTAGCTGCCGGTTTTTTTAAGATTACTCAATTCACTTTCAAATGGAATGTCCCCCAGCTCAATGCTGCTGTTCTTTTCTTTGAAATAGTTAAGCGACCACTCACTCGTAAAAAGAATTACATCTCTATCTTCCGTATCATAACCCCACGCAGCACCGGCCGGAAGCAAAACCCCTGCTTGCATTTCTTTTGTAATTTCAGGTGAAACCCACCGGCATACTTTCCAGTTTGTCTGTTCCAATCTCGATTCAGCACCGTACTCATCCTGGAGTCTGTATTGTACCACTTCAAATTGCAATGGGCCAACTGCTCCAAGCAAAGGAATTTTTTGGGCAGAATTTTTTAAATAAAAAGACTGAACAACACCTTCCTGCAGGAGTTGTTCCAATCCATCTCTGAATTTTTTAAAGTTTGAAGGATTTGGATTCTGGAGAAAAACAAAATATTCAGGTGCAAACTTCGGTATTTCGTTATATACAATATTCGCATCATCAGAGATTGTATCGCCTATTCCAAAGTTTGAGTTACCAATGAATCCAATAATATCTCCGGCGTAAGCTTCATCAACAGTTTCTCTTTCCTGACCGAACATTTTTTGCGAATTTGATAGTCTTATTTTTTTTCCGCTTTTAGAGTGAAATGCCTGCATATCTCTTTCCAATTTGCCGGAACAAACACGCATGAAAGCAATTCTGTCGCGATGTTTAGGATCCATATTCGCTTGAATTTTAAATATAAATCCTGAAAATCTTTTATCATCGGGTTGAATTTCTCCCTCGCTGCTTTCTCTTGCAGAAGGAGGCAGTGCATAATCTAAAAAACCCTTTAGAAGTAATTCTATTCCAAAATTATTTACAGCACTTCCAAAAAATACCGGAGTCAATTTTCCATCTATTACAGCTTTTTTATTAAATTCTGCCCCGGCTGTATCAAGCATTTCAATTTCTTCAACAAATTTCTCATAATTTTCTTCGCTTAATTTTCCTTTAACAAAGTCGCCGGCAGGATCATGAATTTCGACAGGTGCTTTAAATGCCCCGCCGATTGTTCTTTCAAACAGATGTACTTTCTTTGTTTTACGGTCATATACTCCTTTGAAATCCAGCCCTGTTCCAAGAGGATAGTTTATTGCATAAGCATGAATTCCCAAGACACTTTCCAATTCATCTATCAACTCAAGCGGGTCACGGGTCGGACGATCAAGCTTATTCATAAGAGTAAAAATAGGAATTTCTCGTTTCCGGCAGACTTCAAAAAGCTTCCTGGTCTGAGCTTCAATACCTTTGGCTGCATCAATAACCATAACTACAGAATCGACTGCAGTTAAGACTCGATACGTATCTTCAGAAAAATCCTCATGACCAGGAGTATCAAGCAGGTTTATTTTGTATCCCTGGTAATCAAACTGCAGAACGGTTGAACTGATTGAGATTCCTCTCTTCTTTTCAAGCTCCATCCAATCTGAAGTAGCTTTTCTCTGGTTTTTTCTGGCTGTAACTGAACCAGCCAGTTGTACAGCTCCGCCGTACAAAAGCAATTTTTCAGTTAAGGTTGTTTTCCCGGCATCAGGATGGGAAATTATTGCAAATGTTCTTCTTTTACTTATTTCTTTTAGATTACTCATTGTCTCTATTGTTTTAATAAAATGGATTGCTGAAAAAGGAAAGATCTAATGGAAGAACTCACTTATATAAAATAAGCAGATTTGTTTCCGGCTTAATATATTTCTTTTTAATTCAAACATAAATTTTTTAAAAAATTCCATCAAAAATAAGCAAAATATTTGTATTAACAAAAACCGAACCAAATAAATAGAAGATGAGAGATAGATGATGGGAAAAAGAAAATGAAAGAGCCGTCCGGCGAATTTCTTTTTGGGGAATAACGTTGTTAAAAGAACAAAGCCGTATCTAATACGTAAAGATAATTAAACATTTGGGATAAAGAATCTTATTGATAGTATTTAGGAAAGAGATTATATTATAAGTAAGATATATTGTTTTAGGGGTATAATGAACCGGGGAGTTATAATAATTGCATTTTCCTTGTCTTTCAATCTCTTTGGACAAAACCTTTCTTTTTTCAGTGAAAAGATTGAAATGACTATTTATGATTCCTGTTTTACTATATATGGAAAATATTATTTCCTCAGTAAAAGCAATAAGGAATTCACTACAACTTTTTATTATCCGTTTGTTGTCAATAATAATTATAAGTATCCCGACAGTATAGCAGTCTGGGATGGAAATGATCAATCTATCTTGTACTCAAAAAACAAAAACGGTGTTTTTTTTGCTTTTAACACTTCACAAAAAGATACTGCGGAATTCACAGCATTTTACAGGCAAAAGAATTTGATTAATAAAGCAGTGTATATTCTTACAACAACACAAAACTGGAATCTGCCTTTACAAAAGGCTGAATATATAGTTAAGCTGCCTAACTATTTAAAGGTAAAATTCATTTCATTACAGCCCGACAGCATAAAAAGTGATTCTTTCTGTAAAACTTATTTTATTACAAAAGTAAATTTTATGCCTCTGACTAACCTTATTGTTGAATGGGAAAAGGAGTAAAAAAATGAAAAGGGTAAATTTTATAATATTCTTCCTAATGTCTCTTTTAATGGTTGTTAGAACTGCAGCAAATCCGGTTGCTGTTTATTGGATAAATGAATTTTCTATTGATTCCACAAGTTGGAAAATTGAGCTTCATTGCTCGAATATAATCGGTGATTATATCTCCTTAAATGGATGGTTTATAACTTCCAGCACGGATACAGCTTTTTTCAAAGACGAAAAAAGTTTCAATCCCGTTGAATATACGGTTTTTGATAATAATGATTTGAATATGGTGTTGAAAATAAATCCTATGGGAGATACGGTTACTCTTTTTGATTCAAATTCTTTCTATATAGATAGATTAGTCTTTGGTGGTACAAATTCGTATTATTCTATTGCCTGTCCTAAACCGGGTCAATCAATATGCAGAGGTAAGCTTACCGATTTATATTCAGGTTATGATTTTCTTTATCTTGATAATTCTCCTACATTCGGCTCTGAAAATGATACTTTAGGTGTAAAAGGTTATATAGAAGGGCATGTTAAAGATGTCTCCGGAAAGCCAATAGAGAACGCGAAAGTTTTTTATTCTTTAAATGAAATATCTCCTTACCAGGTCGATTCAATTTTTGTATCAACTGATTCTTCAGGTTATTTTAAGTTCAGAGATTATGCTAGAGTTAGAGCAGTCCATTTCAAAAAAGATAACTATAATGATTCCAGTAAATTAATTCAAATCTGGCCCGATAGTACTGTTACTTTGGATGATATAAAATTAGTTACCGGAATTGTTGAACGAGTTCCTGTAAATGTAATTAATGACTTCAATTTATCCCAGAACTTCCCAAATCCATTTAACAATTCAACTTCATTTGTATATACTTTACCAAAGGGAGATAAAGTTGATATTACAATTTATGATGAAAAAGGAGCGCTTGTACAAAAATTATTTTCAGGATATCAATCTGCAGGGAAGTATAGAATAAACTGGAAAGCGGATAATCTTGCCTCTGGAGTCTATATCTATCACGTAAGAACAGGATCATTTAAAATCAGTAAAAAAGCAGTATTGCTGAAATAAGAAAAATCTTTATAAGATTAATCCGAGTTAAGATATTCTATTGCATCATCAACAGCTTTATGAGTGCCGGTAATTACGAGTGTATCATGTACTTTAATTATTTCTTTTCCTGATGGATTAGTAACCGTCTGTTTTTCTCTTACAATGGCAATGATAGTCGCATCGGTTTTTGCTCTTAAATTTATTTCCGATAATGTTGAATTGGCAAATAGATTATTCTCTTTTACATAATATACTTCTGTTACTCCTGCCATCAGGAATTCATTAATATTGGAAAGAGCATGAAACTTACCGGGCTCTTTTCTCATTAATGAGTAAGCTTCACTTCTCAAAAGATTGACCTGCTGCATTATTACATTTAGAGGAACATGAAATCTTTTCAACACAATGCTAAATATCTGAATAGATGTTTCAAACTCTTCAGGTATGGCTTCATCCGCACCGAGATTAAGCAAATCATCTATATCACTTGCAAACCGGGTTCTTACAATTGAATAAATAGATGGATTTATTTTTTTTGCAAGATTTAATCCTCTTCGTAGAGACGCGGGATCAGAAATAGCAAAAACAATTGTGTTAGCATTTTCAATATTTGCCTGATTTAAAATCTGTTCTTTGGTTATATCTCCGTATAAAATATTTTCGCCTTTTAATTTTTCTTTCTTCACGGTCTCGGGGTTCAATTCAATAACAGTATAATGTATGCCTGTTTCTTTTAAAACTCTTGCCAGGTTTCTTCCGTTCAAACCAAAGCCTACAATTATGACATGATTGGATAAGCCCTTGGGTTCTTTAATTTTTACCGGTTCAAAAGTACCGAATGCTCTTACGATTATTGGAGATAATTGAAAAAGAAAAGGAGTCAGCAGCATAGTAAATATCGATGAAGCAAGAAAAGCATTGTAATATTCATTGCTGATAAGATTAAAATTTAAACCGGCCTGGGAAAGGATAAATGAAAATTCACCGATTTGTGCCAAACCAAATCCGGTTAGAATAGCAATCCGCAACGGATATCTCATTATTTTTACAATACCTATTACAATAAAAGATTTTAAAAAAATAATGCCTGCAGCAATACCAATTAAAATAAGAGGGTAAGTAATCAGAAAATGAATATTCAGCAGTAATCCTATTGATATAAAAAAAATACTGTTGAAGAGATCTTTAAATGGAAGCACTTCAGAAACAACCTGGTGGCTGAAATCCGATTCCGATAAAATTAGACCTGCTATAAAAGCACCAAGTGCAAATGATAAACCTAAAGCGTGAGTTAAGTAAGCAGTACCAAGCAATAATAAAACAACACCAATTGTAAAGACTTCTCTCATCCTTAGTTTTGCTAACTGGTATAAAATCTTCGGCATTAAGAATTTTGCAAGAAGGATGATTATTGCAACTGCTCCAAAAGCATATACCATTTGTAACGAAATTTCTAAAAAAGACAACTTTCCGCCTGAACTTAAAACCGGAAGAAAAAGGAACATCGGTACAATAGCTAAATCCTGGAATATTAAAATGCTTAATGAAATTCTGCCGTGAGGAGCTTCAAGCTGTTGTCTGTCGGATAAAATTTTTAATACTATTGCTGTGCTTGAAAGGCTAATCAGCATTGAAAGGAATATAGATTCATTTAATGGAAAATCAAAAAAACTAAATATTAAGGTAGAAAAAATAAGTGTAGTTAAAACCTGAAGTCCGCCGGAAACCAGGAGAAACTTTTTCATTTCAATCAGCTTTTCCAGTTTGACTTCAAGTCCGATTGTAAAGAGTAATAAAATTACTCCTACTTCTGCCATTATATTGATTTCATTTAATTCAGATATTAATTGTAAACCATGCGGGCCGATAATCATTCCCGCAATTAAGAATCCTACAATGCTTGGAATATGAATCTTCTTAAAAATGAAGATAATGGGAATGGATACAAGCAGAATTACAACAAGATCCCTGATAACTGTAAAATGGTACATTATGATTTTAAAAAAAATTGTTTAATTTTATTTAATATATAAAAAGAATTTAGATATTTCTCAAATGTCTTATCCTCGAAACATCCCGTCTAAAACGAAAAGGAGTTTAAATGCCAAACAATAATATACACGCAAAAAGGGAAGAAAGCTTTTTTGAAGATGTTTTAAGGTACTTTAACAGGGCTGCAACCTTTACAAAGTACCCCGAAGGTTTACTGGAACAGATTAAGTATTGCAACAGCGTTTATCGTATGAGATTTCCGGTAAGGATAAAAGATAAAATAGAAGTTGTAGTAGCTTATCGTGTGGAGCATAGTCAGCATAAATTGCCGGTTAAAGGTGGAATAAGGTACAGCCTGGCTGTGACACAGGATGAAGTTAAAGCATTAGCCGCATTAATGACATACAAATGCGCAGTTGTTGATGTGCCGTTCGGCGGTGCAAAAGGAGGAGTCAGGATTGATCCCAAAGCCTATACAGAAGTAGAGCTTGAACATATAACCCGCCGGTACACTGCAGAATTAGTTAGAAAAAACTTTATAGGCCCGGGTATTGATGTACCTGCACCTGATTATGGTACAGGTCCCAGGGAAATGGCCTGGATTGCAGATACGTATGCTGCATTCAATCCCGGGATTGATTCGAGTGCCTGCGTAACCGGCAAACCAATCAGCCAGGGGGGTATTAGAGGCAGAACTGAAGCTACCGGAAGAGGTGTCTATTTCGGAGTTCGTGAAGCTGTCTGCAACAAAAATGA
>CAVQBP010000023.1:0-273663 GCA_963710745.1 uncultured Bacteroidota bacterium
CCTCCGTTCTTCTTCTTCTTTTTTTCATTCGCAGCGTAGCAGGCATTATTAATTATATTCAGGAATACTCTACTTATATCCTGCGGAACTACATTTATTTTTTCTAATGTTTCATCGTAATCTTTTTCTATTGTTATATTGAAATCCTTATCCTGCGCCCGCATTCCATGGTAGGCAAGATTAACATCCTGTTCAAGAAGTTCATTTATTTCTGTTAAAATCTTTTCACCTGTCGTTCCTCTGGAATGAAGGAGCATTCCTTTAACAATAGAGTCTGCTCGTTTACCGTGATGATTTATTTTATCGAGATTTTGTTTCAGATCATCAGAAATTGCAATGACCTCTTCCTTGTTTCCGTTAAGTAATTCTTCTTTCATTTCATCAATTAATTCGTTGCTTACTTCGCTGAAGTTATTTATGAAGTTCAACGGATTTTTAATCTCGTGTGCAATGCCGGCAGTGAGCTCACCAAGTGAAGCCATTTTTTCTGAATGAATTAATTGAGCCTGGGTAGATTTAAGTTCACCAAGTGTTCGTTCTGCATTTTTCTTTTGAACTTCAATTTCTTTTTTTTGTTTTCGCAGAATTTCATTTGCTTTCTTTCTGTTACGGTTATTTCTGTAAAGCAGCAGGGCAATAAATATGAATACAGCGATACCTGTTAGAAGAATGATCATTCTTATTCTGTTTTCCCGGGTTACCCGGTCTTTTTCCAATTGCTCCAGTCGAATATTCTCATTTAAGCTTGCGGTCTGAAAGGCTTCGAGATTTCTAATTGTTTTGCTATTAGCACTGTCTTTTGCAATAATTGCCAGTCCCCGGTATTTATATGAACTGTCAATCAAGTTGTTTAGCCCATAACTTTCAGATAATAGATAATAGTTATCACATTTCATCGGCATTGTTGTATACGGTTTTATAAGTTTCTAAACCTTTTAATGCGTAATAAAGGCTCGAATCTTTATTTTTTTGTGCCAGGTAAAGTTTTGTAAGGTCATTATACACGCGAAACAAAGAGGTATAATTATTATGCTCTATTCCTGATTGTTTGCTCTTGTAAAAATATTTTATTGCAGCCGTAGTATCAGCTTTTGTTGCGGAAATTTTACCTAAAACATCATAGATAAAACACAAATAATCTTTTTCGTTAATTTGTAAAGCGCTGCTTTCCGCCCGGCTTTCATACCACAAAGCTGAATCCGGTTCATTTATGTTTAAATAAATATACCCCAAATCCATATTTGCGAGCATAATTCTGGAAGTGTCATCAATTTGAGCCGCTACGGCTTTAGCCTGATTGAAATAAGAAATTTCCGACTCAATATTTCCGGTTGCACCCATTAATATGGCATACATATGATCCGTTGTGGAGAGAACTTTCAGCCGGTCTTTCTTTAGTGATTTGCAATATATTTCCCACCTTTTCGTCTCGTTTGTTGAATCCTCTACAATAGTAAATGCTTTTTGGAAGCATTCAAATGCTTCTGCGAAACGGCCCAGATGTGTTAGTTGATACCCTTTATCAGTAAGGTTAGAGGCCACATTAATTGCCTTATTATTTTTCTCTGCTATAAGCAAACCCTTATTGATATATTTAAGAGATGAGTCCCGGTTTGATTCGTAGAAATACCGCGCAATTTGCCCACAAAAATTCCATTTTACAGAATCATCTTTTGCATAATGCAAAGCATTACGAAGACTGTCTATAGAAGTCTTCTGGCTGTACGCAACAATGGGTAACAATACAAGTAACAATATTTTCAATCGATTTTTCATCAGTTAAATTTGGTAGTTGAATAATAAACTCCGAACCTTCACCTTCCTTTGTCTCAACTTTCAGTTCACCGCCATGCACTTTTGTAACTATTTCATAACTTAGTGATAATCCCAAGCCTGTTCCTTCTCCTGTTGGCTTTGTTGTGAAGAACGGCTGGAAAATTTTATCTATTATATCAGCAGAAATCCCATTTCCGTTATCACTAATCTTTATTTCAATTTTTCCATTCGTTTGTTTTGTTGAAACTTTTAAAGTTGGAGAGAAATTATTATCACTACTTTTTATCTTTTTGTCATAAGCCGCATAGCAGGCATTATTAATTATGTTTAAGAAAACCCTGCTTATATCCTGGGGAACTACATTTATCTTTTCTAAAGTTTTGTCATAGTCTTTTTCTATTTTAATGTTAAATTCTTTGTTTTGAGCTCTCATTCCGTGGTATGCAAGATTCACATCTTGCTCCAGAAGTTCATTTATATCGGTTAAAGTTTTTTCTCCTGAAGTCCCTCTTGAATGAAGAAGCATTCCTTTAACAATAGAGTCTGCGCGTTTACCATGCTGGTTTATTTTATCAAGATTTTGTTTTAAATCTTCAAGTATTGCTAAGACTTCTTCTTTATCATTCTTCTCTAATTCCTCTTTTACTTCATCTAACAATTCACCGCTGATCTCGGAAAAATTATTTACAAAGTTCAAAGGATTTTTAATCTCGTGCGCAATACCGGCTGTAAGTTCACCAAGCGATGCCATTTTTTCAGAATGGATTAATTGTGCCTGAGTTGATTTCAGATCATTAAGTGTATTTTTAAGAGTCTGATTCGCTTTTTTACTTTTTTTATAGTTCCTGTAAAGGATGAGTGAGATTAACAGCAAAAAAGAAAGCCCGGTTAACAGCAGATATAACCTCAACCTGTTTTGATAAGCAGCTTTTGCCGCTTTAATTTCCTGCTGACGTTCTTTTTCGCGGGCAGTTATGGTTTGCACCGCTCTTAAATTCACTTCACCGAACAAACTGTCCCTGTAAGCATCCGCTATTTTAAGATATCGAAGTGATTCTTTAGTGTCTTTAGGTTCATATAATCCGGACAGCAATTTCGCTGCAGCTAGGGTGGACGACTTTTGTCCAAAATGTTGCGACACTTCAAACCCTTTGTGTGCATAATAAAGGGCAGAATCTGGTTGGTCCAGGATCTTAAAAAAATCTGAAATCCTGATGTAAGCCCACGTTAAAGCCCGTTGTTGTTTACCTTCAATTGCATTCTGTTCGCTTATTTTGTAATTAACCAGTGCTTCTTTATTCATCCCGGATTTCATGGCAATATCTCCAAGAAACTGGTAGACAAACGGCTCATTGAAGTTCTGCTCTTTAAAAATTTTAACGGCCTTTTTTTCATAATATGCAGCTGAATCCAGTTGATTGGACAACAAATATGCTTCTCCTATTAACATGTACCCATAAGGAAGTCCGGGATCGCTGGGTCCTGCCAATTCTAACGAAATTAATTGGTACATATAGTTTATGGCTTTCGGATAATCCCTCAGGTTCACGTACACATCGGCCATATTGGTAAATGCAGCTCCGGTCAAAACATATACAGTAAGTGCATAGTCAGACCCAGACCCGAGTATTGCTTTAGACCTTTCTAAATGGTGTTCCTGTGCTAGTTGAATAGCTTTAAATCCTAATTCCAGCGTTTTCGGATAGTCCCCCTGCTGTTGTGCCGAGCCGGTCAAAAAGGAAAGTGCCAGTATTTGTCCCGGTAAATAATCAATCTGCCTGGCAAGTTCCAAAGCCTGCTGTCCGTAAAACCTAGAAGAATCAATATTACCCAAACGATATTGATTGCATAAACCAATTTGAACATAAATCCTGGTGGTATCATTTTTCGTGGTGACCGCTATATTTTTCAGTCCGTCAACTACTTCTTTTGTCTGGGCATAACAAGACCAAGAAACAAGTAAGAGCAGAAAGGTTAGATTTAGTATTTTAATTTTCATTTCATTTATGCCGGTAAATGAATAATAAATTCGGCTCCTTCACCAGTTGGTTTTGTTGTAAAGAACGGCTGAAAGATTTGCAACATAATTTTTTACTCGTTTTCTCTAATTTGCATGATTATAATATATTGAACTACCGATTACTCTTTTATACATCCTCTACGAGGATGATTAATTTGGATGTTATCCTTTTTGCTACAATAATTAAACATCTACGATGTTTCTCTATGGTTGACCTTGGAGAGGTCATATTACTGTAGTAAAAATTAATCCTAATCTGATGATAATCCTCGTAGAGGATTTATAAATATTTTTTTCAACAATAATTTTAAGATCATCCTCATTAATAATAAAATTCTTAATTTGCTAAATTGACATCGTTATTTATGAATAAGGCAACATAATTATAAACAACGATCCTTCACCTTCTTTTGTTTCCACTTTAATTTCACCATCGTGCTGCTTTACAACTATATCATAACTGAGAGATAATCCCAACCCGGTTCCTTCTCCTGTCGGTTTTGTTGTAAAGAACGGCTGAAAGATTTTATCTTTTATTTTATTGGGTATTCCGTTTCCGTTGTCAGCTATTCTTATTTCAATATTTCCATTCATATTTTTTGTAGAGATTTTAAGTACTGGCTTAAAGTCATCACCACTTTTCTTCTTTCTATCATAAGCTGAATAGCAGGCATTATTAATTATATTTAAGAATACTCTGCTGATGTCCTGAGGAACAACATTAATTTTCTCTAATGATTTATCATAATCTTTTTCTATTGTAATATTAAATTCTTTATTCTGTGCGCGCATTCCGTGATATGCAAGGTTAACATATTGATCGAGAAGATCATTTATATCCGTTAAGGTTTTTTCGCCGGACGTTCCTCTTGAGTGAAGAAGCATTCCTTTTACAATTGAATCTGCTCGTTTACCGTGATGATTAATCTTTTCAAGATTTTGGTTTAAATCTTCAATTAACTCAGCAACTTCTTTTTCATTCTTATGCTGTAATTCTGTTTTCATTTCATTAAGTAGTTCGCGACTCACTTCAGAAAAGTTATTAACGAAGTTCAGGGGGTTTTTAATTTCGTGTGCTATGCCGGCGGTTAATTCTCCTAATGAAGCCATCTTTTCAGAATGAACTAATTGCGCCTGTGCAGCTTTTAATTCATTTAAAGTGATTTCTATTTTGTTTTTTGCCTCTTCGATATTTTTAAAATCTTCATATCTTGCATAAGCAATTGAAAAGGCTTCAGCCAATGTTTTTACAAGATCAAGCTTTTCATCAGTAAGCGGTGAAACATCTCCGACATAAAGCATACCTTGAGTAAACGGAACAAAATGAAGGTACAGTGATTCAGGCGGTGCAGATGAGCCCTGGTAAGTTTCAGCGTTCTGAACCTGACCTAGCTGCATCATTGATTTTGTCCAGTTAATGAAACCTTGTTTATCCCAATGTTCTTTGTAAACATCTTTCTTCCGCCAGTATTTTACAGTGTTAGTTGTAAGTTCATTTGCATTGAAAGATAAATTTAGTACACCCAGCGATTTCCCTTCAGGTGTAGTTAAATAAACATGTGTCACTGCATTATCTTCATCAATAATAAAAATGCCGCAGCGGATAAATGGAACATCAAGTGCTTTAAGTTCACGCCAGATTAGCGGCGTGATGCGCTCGAGGTCTTTGGCGGTTCGCATGGAAGCGATCTCGGCACGGATGCGGTCGAGGGAGGCCTGCTGCAAAGCCTCACGGGCCTGTTCCAGTTCCAGCTCCCTTGTTCGCTCCCGCTCTTTCGCAACCAATCTGCGGCGCAGAAATCTGTTGAGGAGTAGTATAGAAGCAATCACGAGTAATGCATAAATTATATAAGCCGCAGTTGTTTGCCACCATGGCGGTAAAATCTTAATGGTAAGAGATGTGCCTTTTTTATCCCAGACGCCGTCGCTGTTCGACGATTTCACCTTGAACGTGTACGTACCCGGGCTCAGGTTTGTGTATTTGACTCTGCGTTCAGTACCAGCATCAATCCAATTCTTGTCGTAGCCTTCCAGGCGATATGCATAACGATTTTGCGACGGGTTGGCAAAATGCAGCCCTGCATAGTCGAACGTAAGTTCGTTTTGGTTGTACTTCAACGTTATCTGTTTTTCCCGGTTAACCGGTAGTGGAAAAGCATCTTCAAAAACATGCAGTCCTGTAATTGCCGTGACCGGAGGATTAGGATTCGGCTTAAAATCCTGCGGGTTAATAGCAGTGACTCCTTTCGGGCCTCCGATGAACATCCTGCCGTCAATGCCTTTAATAACCGCTTGCTGAATAACCGGATAGTTATTCATGCCATCTGCCTCATCATAGGTAATGAAGGTCTTTGCTTCAGGATCGAACCGGGCAACGCCACCTGAAGTCGCAAGCCAAAGCAGTCCTTGTTTATCTTGCATGATGCCTGGTACGACATTATTGGGCAAACCGTCCTCCGTGACATAATGATGAATAGTTTTTCCTGTGTTTCTATCCAGCAGGAACAATCCATCAGTCAAAGTTGTTACCCAAAATCGATTTGAACTGTCTTCATAAATCTGGAAAATGCCTTCTCCATCGAGATAAGTAGTAAAGGTTTCTGTTTTTTTGTCAAATCGGTTTAAACCGCCATCCTCAGTGCCAAACCACAGAATACCCTGATGGTCTGTGTACATTTGCATTAACTTATTATTACTTAAACTTTTTGGATCAGAAGGATCATGTTGAAAATGCCGAAAGCGGTTGGTTTTAAAATTGTACAGGTTAAGTCCGCCGCCCCAGGTGCCGATCCACAAATGTTGGTCATCAGATTGCCTGATAAACATTATATTGGAATTACTTAAACTGTCGGGGTTTGCAGCATCAGCTGTAAATTTTCTATGGCTCTTTCGAACCGGGTTAATGCGATAAAGGCCCCTTCCCTGTCCTACCCATAGCATTCCTTCCCGGTCTTTAAATACACTTTCTACAGGATTACCCCACAATCCGTCCGGAGCAGGTTTCGTGTCTGAAAATCTTTCAATGTTTCCTGTGGACGGGTCCATTCGAAATAGTTGGCCTGAAAAGGTTCCAATCCAAAGAGTATCTTTGCTTTCCTGATAAAGTGATCTTACGCCATTATTTGCACTAATTTCTTTTGCTCCATATAACCGAAACCGGCTGAAGGAAGGCACGATCTTATTGAGACCGGCACCTTCAGTCCCAAACCAAAGAGTACCCTGATGGTCTTCATAGAAGGATACAACTAAATTACTTGACAAACTTTTCGGATCGCCTGCCTGTCTATAGGGTGTCAGAGTGTGCGCGGCGGGATCGTATCGATTGATTCCACCGGAATGGGTTGCCACCCAGAGCATGCCGGTTTTGTCCCTATGAATAACATCCACTTTAGCGGAGAAGTTACTTGTTTTTATACCCCGGGGGGCATGCAGATGCTTCAAATCATTGGGGTCATCACCCAGCGCTTCAAGCTTACCTCCCATCGGGTCATACCGATAGAGCCCTGACTGGCAGGTGCCGATATAAATAGCGCCATTGGGCGCTCCATCAATAGCTGTGACCCGATTATCGTGTAACGATTTCTGTCCGGTTGGCAGAACACGTATAAAATTATCTGCAGTTGAATCGTAGCGGTTTAATCCTCCCGCTTTTCCCTTTGGATCTGTGGCATCGCCCGTCCCAACCCACAAATTGCCATCCTGGTCTTCGTATAAGGCGCTTATAACATTGCTGGTAAGAGTTTGTTCGTTATTTGTTTCATGGGTGTAGCGAATAAACGTCCCTTTATCGTTATCAAAACGATCGAGACCATTTTGCGTGCCGACCCAGATAGTTCCATCTGTAGTCTGAAGGATTACATTCACTGAATCCGAGCTCAATGAAGTTGAATTACCAGGATCACGTTTAGAAGCGAGTGAATTTCTCTTTAACTGAATCGAACAGGTTAAGGCCGCCGCCCCAGGTACCCGCCCAAAGCCTTCCGCCGCGATCTGCATACAGGGCATTGACATAGTTGTTTGAGAGGGATGTGCTGTCAAGCGGGTCATGCCTGTACGTCTTGATATTGTAGCCGTCGTAACGGCTGATTCCTTGGAGTCCACCCACCCAGAGAAAACCTTGTTTATCCTGCACGAGGCTATAAATCCAGCCGGATGGGAAACCGTCTGACTTATTAAGGTGATCAAACTGGATATCCTGTGCAAAAAGACCGGAGCTCATTGCCAGTACCAATATCATAAGGCAGCAAAAGTTTTTAAAAGATAGTTGTTTATTAATTATGTTCATAATTATTCCGTTTTTCCAATTTGCTGATTTGAGCAGCTCCAATATCCTGGATTGCTAAAAGAACAAACAGTATTGTTACTGCATTTTCATTACTAAGTTTTTACCGGGATTTGGATTATAAATTCAGTTCCTTCACCTTCTTTCGTTTCCACTTTTAATTCACCATCGTGCTGTTTTACAATTATATCATAGGTAAGTGATAACCCAAGTCCAGTTCCTTCTCCCGTCGGTTTTGTTGTAAAGAACGGCTGAAAGATCTTATCTTTTATTTTATTGGGTATTCCGTTTCCGTTGTCTGATATTCTTATTTCAATCTTTTCATTTAAATTCTTTGTAGATACTTTTAGCGTAGGCTGAAAATCATCTCCAGTCATTTTCTTTTTTCCATTTGCTGCATAGCAGGCATTGTTTATTATGTTTAGAAATGCTCTGCTTATATCCTGCGGAACTACATTTATCTTTTTTAAAGTTTTATCATAATCCTTTTCAATGGTAATATTAAATTCTTTATCCTGCGCCCGCATTCCATGATAAGCCAGATTAACATATTGTTCGAGTAGTTCATTTATATCCGTAAAAGTTTTTTCACCTGAAGTTCCTCCTGAATGAAGAAGCATTCCTTTTACTATAGAATCTGCGCGTTTGCCGTGCTGATTTATTTTTTCAAGATTTTGTTTTAAATCTTCTGCTATGGCTTTGATTTCTTCAGTATTTCCTTTATCTGCTTCTTCGAGCATTTCTGTAATTAGTTCATTACTTACTTCCGAAAAGTTATTCACAAAGTTCAGCGGATTTTTAATCTCATGCGCAATACCGGCGGTGAGTTCACCAAGCGATGCCATCTTTTCCGAATGGATGAGTTGCGATTGGGTAGATTTAAGATTTGAAAGCGTTGTTTCCAATACTTTGTTTGTCTTTTGTTTTTGCCGGTTATTACGAAACAGTATCAGGCCAATAATAAGAAGTACGCCCAAACCTGAAAGCATGGCATAAGTTCTGATTCTGGTTTCAGTTTCAATTTTTTCCTCCTGTAAACTTTTGAGCCGCATTTGTTGTTCAAATCCGATATTCTGGTAGGAAAGCAGGTTTTTCTTTTCCGCATTATTCAGGCTGTCATTTAATACGGTATATAGTTGCAGGTATTTTAAGGTACTGTCGCGGTTATTTAGATTGCTATACACATTGGAAAGTGCCCGGTAAGAAGTGGCTAACGGATGCGGCTGTCCCAGAACGACGGCGGTTTCCAATAATTTCCTGGCATAAAACAGGCTGGAGTCAGGTTTATTTAATCTTTCGTACAATTTACTTAATGCATCATAGGCATTGGTAATATAGTGAAGATTATGATGCGCTGTATAGGATGCTACCGATTCAAGGTAGGCATTTCGGGCCAGTGTTAAATTCCCTTTTTTAAGGTAAATGTTTCCCAGAAAATAAAGAACGGTACCTTCCCAGGTTCTTAAGAAAAAATCTAAATGCGGTTGTAACTCCCATGCCTGTTGTTCAAAAAAAAGTGCTGAATCCAATTGGTTAAGGTAAGTATAAGATTTTCCTAAGTACATATATGCCAGCGAAAGCAAAAAAGTATCCGGAATAGATTCAGCATATCTCAATACCTTGAAGTACCTTAGTTTTTCCATATCCCTGTTACCGGTAGTGCCGTACAAGTTCCCCATGCGCAACTCAATAAGACCCAAATTATAAATTCTTCTTTCATGCGGGGTGGGCCCCTTTAGAAAGGGCAGAGCAGATTTTTCACTTGCCGGGTTCTCTGCAATTTCAAGCGCCTCTAATAATGATTCAAGTGATGCCGGGTATTTACCCAATCCTATAAGCGCATAGCCCTTATCACTTATAGCATGTGCTTCGTTCAATTTTATTCTTAACTGCTTAGCCAGTACAATACACTTATTGTCGTAATAAACAGCACTGTCACGATTTGTTTCCATATAATAAAGTGCCAGGTTATAAAGCGCGTCCATACGAATGGTATCGTTGGCTGCATTTTTTAACGCCAGCTGCAGGTGGTCTAACTTTTGTGTACCCGATAAGGTAGTGTCCGATAAAATGAAAATAAGCTTTGACTGTGCCCGGCAAAAACCAAGCATAGAGAAAAAAAGAATCATCGACAAAAATGCACGTTTCATAAGATATTTATCCGGGTATTTGAATGATAAATGTTGTTCCGTTACCTTCTTGCGTTTCCAATTTCAGTTCACCTCCATGTACTTTCGTAACAATATCATAACTCAACGATAAACCTAATCCTGTTCCTTCACCTGTCGGTTTAGTTGTAAAGAACGGCTGAAATATTTTATCTATAATATCTTTGGGAATTCCATTGCCGTTATCACCATATTCTTATTTCAATCTTTTCCATTTAAATTTTTAGTAAAGACTTTAAGTGTTGGATGAAAAGTTATTATCACTGTCATTTTCTTTTTTCTATCATAAGCTGCATAACATGCATTGTTAATTATATTTAGGAATACTCTGCTTATATCCTGCGGAACTACATTTATCTTTTTAAAGTTTTATCATAATCCTTTTCAATGGTAATATTAAATTCTTTATCCTGCGCCCGCATTCCATGATAAGCCAAATTAACATATTGTTCGAGTAGTTCATTTATATCCGTAAAAGTTTTTTCACCGGATGTTCCTCTTGAGTGGAGAAGCATTCCTTTAACTATTGAATCTGCGCGTTTGCCGTGCTGGTTTATCTTTTCAAGATTAAGTTTCAGATCTTCAAGTATTGCTAATATTTCTTCTTTATTATTATTCTCTAATTCCGTTTTTATTTCGTCAAGCAGTTCTTTTGAAAGTTCTGAAAAATTATTTACAAAGTTCAATGGGTTTTTTATTTCGTGAGCTATGCCTGCGGTTAATTCTCCTAAAGAAGCCATCTTTTCAGATTGAACTAATTGTGCCTGTGCAGCTTTTAATTCATTTAAAGTGATTTCTATTTTGTTTTTTGCCTCTTCGAGATTTTTAAAATCTTCATATCTTGCATAAGCAATCGAGAATGCTTCCGCTAAAGTTTTTACTAATTCAAGTTTTTCATCTGCGAGAGGAGAAACATCTCCTACATAAAGCATCCCCTGAGTAAAGGGAACAAAGTGCAGGTTTAATGATTCAGGCGGTGCTGATGAGCCCTGGTAAGTTTCGGGATTCTGAACCTGTCCGAGCTTCATCATTGATTTTGTCCAGCTGATGAATTCTTCTTTATTCCAGTGTTCTTTATAAACTTGTTTCTTTTTCCAGTACTCTACAGTATTAGTTGTCAGTTCATTTGCATCGAAGGACAAATTGAGTACACCGAGTGATTTTCCCTCCGGTGTAGTTAAATAAACATGTGTCACTGCATTATCTTCATCAATAATAAAAACTCCGCATCGTATAAAAGGAACCTCAAGCGTTTTTAATTCCCGCCAGATAATCGGGGTAATACGATTAAGATCTTCCGTAGTACGCATACTTGCAATTTCACCGCGCACTCTGTCCAACGAAGCCTGTTTAATAGCTTCTCTTGCCTGTGCCTCCGCTTTTTGGAGATCAAGGAAGCGGGTATATGCAAAATCAAAGACCTCCACAAATCTTCTGGCGATGGACAAATTTTCCTCAGGAAGTTCTTTCTCTGAAGTGAGTGCCAGATAACCCAATTTAAAAAACAGAAAGGATGTAATGAATCGCGGGGGCATCGTTTTAATATATTTTTCTCTTTCCCGGGGGGTGAAGCCGCTTTGTTCCGAGTTATTATTTAAAAAACGCAAGCGTTCTTCACCCGATAGTTCTGTTTGCATGTATCCTTTTTTACTTCCCAATGCTTTACGGAATTCTGAATACCATTCAGGCGTATTTTTTTTCACCACGCTCATTATCCATGAGAGCGAAGATTTGCTAAACGGCTTGACAGCTAAACCTGATCTTGCACGCCAGATTTCCATACTATCACTTTTTTCATCGGCTACGATCATGGAACAACCGATTATCTTAACGGTCAGCTTCTTGAATTCAGCAAAAAAACTATCGGTAACCTTACCTACTTCCTCACTTTTTCTCATGCCCAGCGCAAGAGAACGAACGCGTTCAAGTGCAGCAACAATGTTTGCTTCTCTTGCCTGGGCTTCGGCTTTTTGGAGATCTAGGAAGCGTATATAAGTCTGTTCGAACGCAGCAGCAAAGCGCTTTACAATTTCCTTTTCTTCTTCACCGAAACGTTTAAGATTGTAGTGCACGATGTCAATTCCCGAATGCTTATGAAACCAGCCAATCATAACCATTCCTTCAGCATTTTGAATCATTTTTTTTCTTTGATGTGGGACAGGCTGAATTTTGAATATTTCGCTAAAAAAAGCATCTTTTTCTTCTTTGTTTAATAAATAATCAAAAAATTCCCCTCCGGGTGAATTAAAAGCGTTGTAAAACTTTTCAAATATCGGTAAGTCAGAGTACGGCAAATGATATAATTCCGGGTAAATGTCTTCTCCAACCGAGGCCCAGAAATGGATATCTCTGGAAGAATCCGGGTTTAACTGGATATTGACAGAATCAATATCCGTTACGAGAATTCGAAATTCTTTGTAGAGCAATCTAACCACATCTTTTAACTCATTACTTTTATGCATACCCATGGAACGGCTTCTAACTCTTTCCAGTGCTGCTTCAATCTGTGTTTCCCTTGCCTGTGCTTCAGCTTTTTGGAGATCAAGAAAACGGATGTAGGCTTGTTCAAAAACTTTACCGAAACGTATTAAAATGGCATTTTCAGCATCTGAATAGGGTTCATCGGTATATCTTATGATCTGTACGTGCGAATTTTTTGCAAAGGTCACAGAAGTCGTATATGCCTTCGATTCCCTCAATAATTTTTCACGGTCCCTGGGGAAACTATTTTCGCTCAGCAGGAAATCCATATATTCTTTTTTGGCCTTTCCTGAATAACTATTTACATAGAGTTCCGGTCTTTTTGCGCTCGCAGCATTATAATCTCTCTGAACCTGAGTGGAATCGTTGTAAGGTATTGTCAAAGGTTCCTTACGGTCATAACCGCCAACCCAGACGCTGTAGTCGGTATGTATCTCAATAGGATCTACCCAGGGTAACAGCATCCATCTCTAAACCAAGTACTTTCATTTGCTCATATATGGCATTTGCAACTTGCTGCATTTCGTTACTGCTCTGCATGGCCAAGGTCCGGGCCCGAACTCTTTCTAAAGCAAGTTGAATCTCTGATTCTCTTGCCTGTGCTTCTGCTTTTTGCAAATCAAGAAAACGGCGATAGGTTAAATTGAATACATCTGCAAAACGTTCAAGTAATTTTATTGATTCTTTTGGTAATGGTTCAGGAGTAGTTGTTAATATCATACCTTGAGAGAAGAAAGCCACACTATGTATCCTATGTTCACGAACTAGCTCTTCTTTTATGGTCATACCCATTACTTCCCGTACATACCGGATCCAATCATTTAATTCTTTTCCGCTCAAGTCAATTACAATTGATTTCTTTTTTTCTTTCCATGCATCATATACTCGTTTTCCTGTAGTCGGCTCATCAAGACTTGCGTTAAAGTGATGACTGATCTTAATACCTTGCTGATCTGTAGCCCAGACTTCAAGAATATTATCTGCTTCATTAATCAGACATATATTTAGCCTTTCAGGTGTAACTCCAAGCTCTGTCATTTGCTGAAAGAGGATTGCTGCAGTTTCAGCCAGTTCATTGCTTTTGTGCATAGCCATGGTACGGGCGCGCACTTTTTCTAATGCTGCTTCAATTTCAAGCTCACGATTTTTTTTAGCTAATTCTTTTTCAAGCTCAGAGATTTTTTGTTCGGATTTGGGTTGTTGTGTTTTCATTTTCATTAAATGTATAATTCAATTATAGCAAACTTGATAAAATACTTTTTTATTGATTTTGTTTTCATCTTTAAAAATCTCTTTTCGTACGGATATAATTAATGTAATTTATCATTTATCTTTTTTAATATTCCATCAATTTCGATGAGTGTATCTTTTAACACTCCGCGATACCATTTCAGCATTAAATAGTGATAGTACAGATCATCCATAATTTCAGAAAACATTTTATTATCTTTTATAAGAAAATTTCCTGTTCGATATTCGTGAATATATTTTTTTCTCAAATAATCCCACCTATCATTAAGGATATTGTTGTCATCCATTAATCTTGAGTAAGTAGAATTATATAATTTGATTAGTGAGCTGGTGATCTCTTTATTTTTGTAATTATTTAACATATTACCCGATAAAGCCGATTGAAAAGATCCGGAAACAGGATAAAATGTACGTGCTCCTTCTGTTGATAAATAAATTTGAAATAAAGAATCAACGAAATTTTTATTTTCACTATGATTTTTTTGAAAATCAATTTTACTTAGCAAATCATATGCTTCTATCTTCGATTTCGATTTCTTTAAAATAAATTCGATGTAATTCTTGTCCTGTGTAAGGTCTTTTTTTACACCTACCATAAATTCCGTCTCAGCAATATTTTGTTTTCTTAATTCATTCCAGTTGTTTACTTGAAGAGCAATCAAAATTCCGATAACAACAAGAAGAATCTCTCCAATAGCATAACGTAAATATGCCATTACCTTGTTTTCGGCTGCAAGTTTTTGGCGGATGTTTCTGAAGATTTTTACCATTAGCTATACTTCCGTTATTTCCGGTTCAATTCTGCATTAATCATTTTCGTCAATAATTTTGCTTTATTTTCCAATTTTCGTACTATGTCAAGGCCTAATGTCTTTCTGGCAATATTGTTCCGTAGATGATTTCGACCCAAATTGGATTCAATCTTCTTAATTAGTGCTAGTTTTCTAGTTTTTTCGTTTTCTTTATAAGGAAGATTCATTTTTTGGATCGAAGCAAAAGGCGGATTAATCTCATAGTTATCATTATCAAACCAAAATTCATCATCCTTTAACGTACTATTTTGGTCATAGTCAATGAATGTATTAAATCTATAAAGGGAAATAGTGTAATAGTTGTTAATAGCATCATTCAGTTCTTTAGAACCCAATTGATCTGCAAGTCCCGAATTCTTTATTTTTTGAAAGGTTTGGTCATAAATTTTATAATCATTAAAATAACTTGATATAGTTAAAACAATAGAATCAATTGGCAGAGTTTGATAGTTTTTATTTTGGAAAACCGATAAATTAGCTCTTATTTGTTTATTCGATGCATTAATGATTAAATCAAATCTATTTATGTCATTATTCAAATCAACTAACATGCTTTTTAAATAGGTCTGTATTTTTGCGTTTTCTTTTCTTTGTTCATTCCAGTTATTGATTTGAAGAGCAATTAAAATTCCAATCACTACCAACAGGATTTCTCCAATTGCATAGCGCATGTAAGCCATGGCTCGATTTTGAGCGGCCAGTTTTCGACGGATATTTTTAAAAATGATGGGCATATTTTAACTCAAGTAATGGTTTCTAATTTTTGTCATGATTCAGTTGCTTTTCAAGTAAAGAAATAATGCGTTTATAGATATTTTTCGATTCTTCATTTTGAGAATATAAAACCCTACAGATCTGGTTCATGGTAGAAACTGCACTTATCACCCTTGGGTTTTTACTTAAAGCAGGAAAGTCAAAATCATACAAACCGGCTGCAGATTCCCTGTTAATGGGCGGAGGTTGTTTCTTATCGCTCACCTTAAGCATAACTACCCTGGAATCTATATAGCTTATTTGAGGGGAAATTCTTGCAACTATATAGGTCATGATTTCTCTGATGTTTTCAGCTTTATCTTCCATATTCTGGAGCGCTTTACGAAGTGAATCGTTTTGGATTACGGTAATGCGTCCGGTTGATCTGAGTTCATCCAGCGTGCCGGTAACAAGTGAGGGGGGAGGTATTTTACCAAACCTATACAGGCCGTAAGAGAAAGTTCCATAATCTTCCTTTTTGAGCACTCCTTTTTCAAGCCAGTCGATCATTTGATTTTGTAAATCTATCTGTTCTTTAATGTCCTTGATATTCCCCTTTACATTCTTCAAAGAAACAAGCATATCCTCATGTAATCTTAACAGGTATCCGTGCTCTAATTTCCGGTCTTTTCGTCCTTCGTTCCAGTTATTCACCTGGAGGGCAATCAAAATACCAATTACTACTAAAAATATTTCTCCGATTGCATAACGCAAGTAAGCCATTACTTTGTTTTCAGCTGCAAGCTTTTGTCTTACATTTCTAAATATTTTCATTATCCAATATCTTTTTTAATTAGCTTTCTTATTTCAGAAATTTTATTGAGCGCTTTTTCCCCGTTTCTAACCGTACCGCTTCTATTATCTTTGAACAATTTAAAAAGAGTGATCGTAGATGGTTTGTTAAAGAAATCTCTGGGATAAGACGGCTGACAGTAAATAGTCCAGCTGAAGTCGGTAAAATCTTCTTTGATTAATGGAGTCCAATCTTTATTAAATGATAACTCGACGTCATTCATGCTTTGATAAACACGGTATAAACTCTCATCATAATATGATATTAATGCCATTTGAAGTATTTTATCCGAGATGTTTTCCAGACCTTTGGCCTTCAACATCTCATAAGCGGAAGATTGAGATCTAAAACGCTCAAAACATATAATCTTCCCCATCCAGTAGTTCAGGCTGTCATTATAGTTTTTTAATTTAACCTGTTCTAATAAGCGATCAGTTAAATGTATAGCCAGTTTTGCGTTCGAAAGTTCAGAAGATAATGAAACAGAATCCTGTTCAAGGTTTTGATCGATAAGAGTAAGGATCTCATCTTCAAACTTTGAGTCTTTTCTTCTTTCATTCCAATTATTTACCTGCAGTGCAATTAAAATTCCAATAACCACAAGAATAATTTCTCCAATAGCGTAACGTAAATAAGCCATCACTTTATTTTCTGCTGCGAGTTTTTGTCTGATATTTCTGAATATTCTCATTCTAAAATCTTTATTTAAATTTGACAACTATAAAAGTTTCATCAATATTCTAATCCTTCACATTTAACCAATCTGAATTAGAAAATTTTAGTTATTCATAGCTTTACTATCTCTTCTTTGAGCAATTTTCTTTTACTTTTCTTTTTAGCGTAAATGTAAAGACCAATACCAACACTCATATTAAGGGCAAGAGAAATTAAAACCGTCGAATAAAAAGTGAAAGTATCCTTTACATCTTCTCCAGGGATAAGAGCTAAAAATAAGGATATTCCAACCACAAGAAATCCGACAATACCAGCAGCCATTGCGTTTTTTTGACCTCCGGGAAGGTTTATTTTTCCACGATATTTCTTGTCGATCTCAAATTTAACAACCGAGGCAAAGATATACAGATATGGTATAAGAGAAGAAACTATCTCCAAGCTAACGAGTATGTCATACACCTGTTTTGCCTTTTCTCCAAGTCCGGATAAAATCACAAAAAAAATGGTAACCGATGCTAAAGTGATTAAAGATATGTATGGAGTTCCAAATTTTGGATGCAGTTTTCCAAAAGCAGCAGGTAAATAACGATCCAGACCTACTACAAACGGTAACCTTGCGGTAGCTGTTAACCAAACACTCATTTGACCAATAATCATCAAGACCAATAAAAGGGAAACGATTGAAGCCGACAGGCCTGTTAACTGTTGTCCGGCTATATTTCCAATGCCGGTACTCACGGCATCCGGCATACCTGTAAGGCTGCTCAAATTATCAGACGGGAAACTTAATAACAGCGAGAAAGCTGACAGGAAATACATACAACTAATAATTATACCGCTTATCACAATAGCCCGCGGAATAGTTCTGGAAGCATTTTTAACTTCACCGCCAAGCATTGAAGCACTTTCCAGCCCGGCAAACATATAAACTACGGTAGATAGAAAAACAAAATCTTTTATATTACTTATACCTGGAACCCAATTACTAAAACTCATATCTGTTGCAGAACCAAACTTAATCAGGCTGATAAAACCAACCGCAATAATTACTGCAACAACAACATAAGTAGCTGAAACACTGATTTTATTTAATACAGAAGATTTTTTTAAACCTTTGATGTTTAGAATTAAGATTAACATTATTGCTGCAATAGATATTGCACTATGAACTAATCCATTACCACTGTATCCTTTAAATGCCGGAATGATAAGTAATGCTTGTGCAGAGGCGAAAAAAAGGAGACTGGGAAAGTAAGCCAGGTTGGATGTCCAATAAGTCCAGGCGGTTATATATCCGTGAAAATCACCAAACGCATTTTTTGACCAGATATAGATCCCACCCTCTTCGGGATACCGCTTTCCGAGATCAGTAACCGTTAAGCCCATAGGAATAAAAAATATCACTAAGCTGATTATAAAATATATTACAATGCTTGGGCCTGCCGATGCTGCTATCGGCAGCATTCGGACACCGAAAATTGCCACGATATAGAAAATCACGAGGTCGCGAAATCCAAGTACACGTTTAAGTTCTGTCATATGGAATAACTCTTTGACAACGGCTTATTTACGTTTATTATGTTTCTCCTTTAATATTTTTTCCTTTTTTGAATTCAAGTAATGATCATTTTGCGGATAACTGAATAATAAATTGAGTACCCTCACCTTCCTTCGTCTCAACCTTCAATTCACCGCCATGCACTTTGGTTATTATATCATAACTCAGGGATAAACCTAAACCTGTTCCTTCACCGGTTGGTTTCGTAGTGAAGAACGGCTGGAATATTTTATCTATAATATTTTCCGGAATTCCGTTTCCGTTATCACCAATCTTTATTTCAGCTTTACCTTTAAGATTTTTTGTCGAAATTCTTAAAACAGGCGAAAAATCATTATCGCTGTTTTTCCTTTTTCTTTCATAAGCCGCGTAGCATGCATTATTAATTATATTTAGAAAAACCCTGCTGATATCCTGAGGAACTACGTTTATTTTTCCAATCGTTTCATCATAATCCTTCTCTATTGTTATGTTGAAATCTTGATTCTGCGCTCTCATTCCATGATAGGCAAGATTAACATATTGATCGAGCAAATCATTTATATCTGTTAAAGTTTTTTCACCTGAAGATCCTCTTGAATGAAGGAGCATTCCTTTTACAATAGAATCGGCACGTCTGCCGTGCTCGTTTATTTTCTCAAGGTTAAGTTTCAAATCTTTAAGAATTGCAAGTATTTCTTCTTTATTATTATTCTCTAATTCCGTTTTTATTTCATCAAGTAATTCTTTTGAAAGCTCCGAAAAATTATTTACAAAATTCAGCGGATTTTTTATTTCGTGAGCTATTCCTGCCGTCAGTTCTCCAAGCGAAGCTAATTTCTCCGCATGAATCAGCTGTGCTTGCGTTGATTTGAGTTCGCTTAAAGTTGTTTCGATTTTGTTTTTTGCTTCTTCAAGATTTTTAAAATCCTCATAACGCGCATAAGCAATTGAAAAAGCTTCGGCTAATGTTTTTACTAATTCAAGCTTTTCCTCTGTAAGCGGAGAGGTATCCCCCACGTAAAGCATACCCTGTGCAAAAGGAACGAAATGCAGGTTTAATGATTCGGGAGGATTTGCAGAACCCTGGTAAGTTTCAACATTTTGAACCTGTCCGAGGTCGATCATGGATTTTGTCCAGTTGATAAACTTCTGTTTGTCCCAATGTTCCTGGTAGACTTTTTTCTTCCGCCAGTGTTCTACGTTATTAATTGTCAGGTCATTAGCATCAAAAGATAAATTCAATACACCCAGGGCTTTTCCAGCCGGCGTAGTTAAATAGACACGTACTTTCTCCTCGGCTTCATCCACAATAAAAACTCCGCAGCGGATAAACGGGACTTCAAGTGTTTTCAGTTCACGCCAGATTACCGGGGTTATACGATTCAGATCTTCGGATGTACGCATACTTGCTATTTCACCCCGTACACGATCCAAAGAGGCTTGTTTAACTGCTTCACGGGCCTGAGCCTCTGCCCGCTGAATATCTTTAAACCTGCTGTAAGCTAGTGTAAACACTTTATGAAAACGCTTGAATATTTCAATCGCAGAATCAGGCAGCTTTTTATAACTTGTAATTCCTAAACCGCCTAAACCCATTGAATAAAAATTGTATTGACCTAAGGATGCCTCATCAAGAAGCGGATCAGGAAATTGATTATCTTTTTTTCTGTATTCACGAAATTTATTCAGTTCATCACCTTCCATAATCCCCCCGTAAAATGTACCGGCGGATTTTTTCATTGCCAGAACCATTTCATTAACTTTCGGGTGTTTGTCATACTCTGTTTCTTCTACAGCACCTTTACCGTATGCAGTAAAATACTGGTAATTTAGATATGTGCCGGTTTTCTCATTTATAATGACTGTCTGAATATTCCGTATATCTTTCAAACCAAGTATTCCGAGCTGCTCAGAAATAATTTTACAAACTTCAACCATATCAGCAGGTTTCTTCATACCCATTGCAACTGCCCTTACTCTTTCAAGCGAGGCTTCAATTTCAAGTTCGCGGTTCTGGTCTTCAACTGCTTTGCGTTTTTGTTCAAGCTCTTCAATTGTTTCTTCGAGTAGAATTGCGGTTGTCTTTTTTACTTTTTCCGTTCTCTCAAGTTTAAATGCTGTTATTTCGAATTCTTTATCAGCATCCTTTACAGCTTTTACCAGGTTATCTTTCTGTTCAGCATCCAGTTTTTCGGATTGCCGGATAATCTCTAATATATTTTGAAGTTTTTGGTTCATTTAAGGTTTTATTTCTCTTTCAATGCAACACAGCAGGCGGTTAGATTGTGTAAATCATTGTTGCCGTCAGTCGCCCTGGCTATTTCACCATAACTAAAAAATCCGGCCATCGGAGCATTCCAGACTTTATGTATTTCCTCAATTTCTTTCCCCATCATAGGTCCCAACGACATTAAACGTCCGGCACAGCTAAATAGAATTACAACGTCAGCATTTGGCATTTCAGTTTCTTTCAATTCATTAAGTCCTTTAACAACTTTCTCAATAACATCGAGATCCGGCGGCAATGAAAACCTTACTTTGGAACCTTGAGGAACTTTACCGCCGCAATAGAATGATCCATCATTCCAATCAATTAATAATCCTGGACGCATGACCGGTGTGCCTCTTTCACGCTGTAACTGAAGCGGAAAATTTGTGGCAATCAATTCAGCAGCCGATTTCTGCTGGTTTTCTTCAGTCAATTCATCTAATCCGCCGTATTTTTTTGTTAGTTCAAGTACTGAAACACCATCAACAGTAAAAACGTGGTTCCCCTCGCTTTTTGTAACACTTTTGGGTGTCCCCGCAGCTTTCCAACCGTGAGTGGCTCTTCCCTTAATAATGATTTTGTCTTCATCTAAAACTAAAGCAACAACTCCGTGACTGCTGGAATTGCCGTTTGTAAATACAAACTGTTCTGAAAAATTATAATCGTCGCCTGCCAATCCGCCAAATATGTTTACTTCTTTACCAAGAACATTTTCAAATCCCGTGATCATCTCTTCAGCATCAGTTTTAAGATCACTGCTTGCAATTAAAAATGCCGGTTTTGCAAACTTTTCGAGTGATCTTTTTACTATTGATTCTGCAGCTTTACTAAAATTTCTATCCTGAAATTCTTCAAATAATATTGTGAAATATTCAGGCTTGATATCCAACAAAATAATCGCAATGGAATTTTTTTCAATTTCATCATTAATAAATTCACCATTTGAAGTCGCTCCAAATATGGCAAGCCCTCTCTTATCAAGGAGATTACAAATTCCTTCACGATCCTGACTGATTGATAAAAAGACAATGGCAAGAGTTGGCTTAAATTCGTCCTGCATACATTTATCAAGTTCGGTTTGTATTTCTTCCGGCGATTTCCCTTTTATTGATTTTGCTTTCATTACTACCTTATCTTATTATTTAAGTACTTTTATAAGCTTGTCGATGTGTGACTGAGTCTTTATGAGTGTCATCCTTTGATAAACTCAGAGATGACACTATTTTTCTTTTAATGCCACCACGCAACATGCATTATTGTGATATTCATTCTTACCGGTTTTAGCTTTTCCATATTCACCATAGGTAAAGAAACCTGCCATGGGCGCATTCCAGATTTTTTGCACCTGCTCTATCTCCTCCTTTACTACCATCCCAAACGCTAAATGCCTGCTCACACATGAAAACATGATAAGTGCATCGGCTTCTTGTTGTGGGTCATCTTTAATGGTTTTACAGTCTGCAACCACTTTTTCAATGGAATCAAAATCAGGCGGCATGGAAAATTTAATTTTTGAACCCTGAGGCACTCTTCCGGAACAAATCAGTGAACGGTCTTCCTTGTTGGCGAACATGGCTGTACGTATAACGGGATCTGCATTTTCCCTTTCCAGTTCCAGTGGATAATACCATGAGCTCAGGAAGGTCGTGATGTCCGTTTCCACATCCTCTTTGATATCAACACCCAGGTAATTCATCAATATATCCAGCGCTGGTTTATCGTCAATGGTATATACGGTATTACCTTCACTTTTTGTAACTGTTTTTGTGGTGCCAATAGCCTTCCACCCGCAGGTAGCTATACCCTTCACATCTATTTTATCTTCATCAATAATCAGCGCTACAAGTGCAGAGTCTTTACTCTTTCCGCTGGTAAAAACAAAAGTTGATTTGAGTTCCAGATCATCGCCGGCCTTGCCGCCAAATATGGTTACTTCCCTGCCTCCGGGCGTGGAAGATTTTTCAAACTCTTGTATAATGCCTTCAACAAATGGTTCACCATCCATTGAGACTCCGCTGTTTGCTATTATAAACGCAGGGTGGACAAAGGTTTGTTTCCCTATGATAGCCAATTTGCTTACGTCTTCGAAAGCGGTCTCCTGGCTTGTTTCAAGAAATGCCATTTTAAAATAAGACGGATTCATGTCGAGCAAAATCATAACAATGCTGCCTTCTTCAATTTCGCCATCAATAAATTCTCCGGCAGTGGTAGCACCAAATATTTGAATGCCTTTTTCGTCGAGTAATTTAGAGATTGCTTGTATATCTTGTTTAACTGAGAGGAATACAATGGCTAAAGTTGGCTTAAAGTCGTCAGCCATGCTTTCGGTTAATGCAGAACTAATCTCTTCAGGTGATTTCCCTTTTATTGATTTTGCTTTCATTACTACCTTTTATTATTAGTTAAGTGCTTTTATAAGCTTGTCGAAGTATGACATAATTTTTTGTCATCCTTCGACAGAGTTTATCCTGAGTTTAATGAAGGACTCAGGATGACATTATTTTTCTTTCATCACTACAAAGCAGCAGGTATTGTTATGAAATTCCTGTCTTCCCTTCAATGATTTTCCTATTTCACCAAAGCAGAAGAGTCCGGTCATAGGAGTATTCCAGACTTTTTTAACTTCTTCTATTTCAACTGAAACCAAAGGACCCAAAGAGTAGAATCTGCTGACACATGAAAACATTATCATTGCCTCTGCATCAGGCAGGAATTCCTGTTTGAGATATCTGCTTTCCTCGGCTACCATTTCGATATTGTTGTTATCAGGCGGCAGTGAAAATCTGATTTTTGTTCCTCTTCTAACCGGACCCGCAAGCAATATAGATCTTTCTGTTTTATTGAGATATCTTATAGCACGAGTAATTGTGCTTCCATCATCCCGGATCAATTGGATGGGATCTATATTCCCGACATTATGGATTAGCTCATCTTCGGGAAAATCGTCCAATGAAATGCCGAGGAATTTTACCATAATATCCAGAGCCGGTTCATCATCAATAGAATAAACCTTAGCATCTTCACAGTCAGTGATTGTTCTTACTGTCCCGATCGGCTTCCACCCGTGAGTAGCAAGACCGGTTAACTGCACTTTATCATTATCAAAAATTAACGCGATAATTCCATCCCGGGTTGATTTATTATTTGTAAACAAATGAGTTTCCGTACCGCGCAGTTCATCACCTGCAATTCCGCCGAATATGATTGATTCTTTGCCGGCAGCATCATTTATTCCTTTAATGATAGTTTCCCCGTCAATCATTGAACCCCCTGCCGTAACCACAAAAGCAGGATTGGAAAAATTATCTGAACCGGCTCTTCCGATTTCCAATGCAGTTTTAAGTTTACTTTTACCTTTTCTTTCTTCAAGATGAATTATAAAATTATCCCTGTTTACATCAAGCAGTAAAATAGTAATTGATTCCTTTTCCAGTTCACCGTCAATAAATTCTCCCGCGGCTGTTGAACCGAAAACAGCAATATCTTTTTCATCAAGAATTTTGCAAACATCATCCCGGTTAAGTTTTACAGATAAAAAAACAACAGCCAAAGCAGGTTTGAAACCATCTGCCATACTTTCCTTTAAAGCAGTCCTGATTTCTTCCAGTGAACTGCCTTTTAATGATTTTGCATTCATATAATCTTTAAAATGTTGATAAATTATTTTTCTTTGGATGATTTGCAATATTAATATCTGCCCGGCAGGCAGGTTTTCGAGGTATATTATTGAAGAATTTTTGCATATTTATTTATCTTTATTAACTTAAAATATTATTTAGGCTGTTCATCTTCTCTGATATTTCTTTTATTTTTTCCTGAATAATATTTTAACTGTTTGACAGCATATATATCAGTAACATTTCTAATTGCCATAAGAGGGTTTAAAGAAATGCCTGTTCATCAACTTTAATCCTGTTATGAATCAAAAGTAATTTATTCAAGCTCTTTATCAATAAGCTGAATTAAATGTTTAGTTGTTTCTTGTTGTTCGCGACAAAGCTTAAAGATATTTTCTGAAACCGCTTTTCTTATATGAAGTTGATTTTTTAACTGTAACTGTTTTTCGGGAGTAATTTTCTGATTATTATCAGACCTTCTATTTGAGGTCAATCTAATATTTAAAGAATTATTAGAAACAAACGGACCAAATTGACTATCCACAATAAATAAATTATTATTGTTTATTACCTGGGTAACGTAATCTAATTGCTGATAATACCTAACTATTGAATTTTGTAGTCCGGGATTACGTATTAACCTTTTTTCTCCATTGTTATCCATACTAATATAACTTGTTTTATTAGCTATGAACGTCCTGCGTTCCGATAAATCTTCCAGAAGAGAATTAAGCTTTTCTAAGGATAATGAAGAAGATAAAAACATGGCTGCTGTATCAGCTTTTGCAATTTTAACTTCTTCAAACTTAAGCTGTTCATTTATTATTTCTTGCTGTAAAACTAAATCCGATCTTATGTTTTCTAAAGTATTTTTTTCGAGTTCACTATTTTGAATATTTTCTTTCCAGTTATTTACCTGTAGAGCGATTAGAATTCCGATAACAACAAGAAATATTTCACCGACTGCATAACGCAGGTATGCCATAACTTTGTTTTCAGAAGCGAGTTTTTGGCGTATATTTCTAAAAATCCTTGTCATTTTTTAATTTTTTCATGAAGATCTACTTTGACTGATTTTGCTTTCATTGAAACTATTTTTCTTCTTGAATAATTTAATCTCAATAAGCAGCATTAAAGTTGAGAACGAATAATATGGTGGCAGTATTGATATTTATCTTAATCAGATTTTATATAGCTCTAAATGATATTATTCATAGGTAAGGGAGTATACTGCAAACTTTGTCCGGAATGAGCACAAACTCTAAAAAATATAATAAACAGCACCTGAGACTAACGCTGTGTTCACAGGCACAATACTCCGTTTGTTCGATTCATGGTAAAATACCGGATTTTGAATTTTCCGCGATGTTATCATTAAACAATCTGCGCAAAGTGTAAGATTTGTAATAAAGCATTATTCCACAGATTAATAATTCCATACAATCCTGCAGAAAATTTCCGGTAATTTCTTCTTATAACACCTGGTCCAAATCTTATTTATTTCAATCAATATTATTTTTTTCAGCTATAATAATATCACAATTTATCATTTTGAAGGAGTAATATTTTAACTTAAAAATAATGATCTATTACATAGAGTTCTTGTACTGTTTGCGCAATTATTATGAATTATTGCGCATACAGAGGAATTTTTAATGAAGATTTAAGTCGAGCCATGTTTTTATTGTCCCAGTTCAGGAGGACAGATTTATGCAGTCGGTTCACCCCTAACGGCTCAGTTCTCCAAATCTGAGATTCAGCAGGAAAGCCGGTTCAGGACATCTGCAGCTAATCGTTCTTATTTCACCTTAATTACAACAAATGTTATATCATCTTCAGGCTCTTTATTTTCGGACCAGCTAACAGCTTCATTTTTGAAGTGTAATATTATTTCCGCCGGTTCCTTTCCGGCAGCTTTTTGGATTGAGGAATAGACTCTTTCATAACCGAATAAATCATCTGAATCGCAACGTAATTCCGGGAATCCGTCGCTCATCATTACAAGCAGATCCCCGGTATTTAAATCAAATTCTATAGATTTATAATTTCGAGGTGACATTGCACCTAAAGGGAGATTGAAATGCTTAATCTCTTTTACTTCATTTTCTTTTTTAATGTAATGATAAAGAGGAGGCATACCGGCATTTATAAACTTTGCTTTATGATCTTTTATATTCAGCATTGCAAATGCCGCCATCATTCTTTTAAGGTTAGAATTTTTTATTGCGGAATTTGACGAATTGAAAAATTCCTCTATCCCTGTTATACACGAATTAGCAATGAACAAAGACTTCATCATTGTTACAAGTGTACCGGCTTTCATACCATGGCCTGTGGCATCCCCGATTGCTATATTGATTGATCCGTCATTGCAGTAAGTAAAGTCGTAATAATCCCCTCCTACTTCGGTTGCAGTCTGCATGTAAACTTTTATATCAAAGTCAGGGTGTTCCGGAATTTGTTTAGGCAGCATGGCAAGCTGCAGTTCCCTGGCTTCTTCCATTTCAGCTGCTTTACGCTCATTTTCATTTTCCAATTCCTCGTTTTTTACTTTTAACTCTTTTGAAAGCTTATCGAGTTCTTTGAAAGCAGATTCAACACGGTGAAAATCTTCATAACGTGCATACGCAATTGAGAATGCCTCTGCCAGGGATTTAACTAATCCAAGTTTCTCATCAGTAAGAGGTGAAATGTTTCCCACGTACAGCATTCCCTGTCTGAAAGGGACGAGATGCAGAAACAATGAATCCGGGGGTACTGCTGAAGACTGATTGATTTCAGCTTCCTTTACCTGACCAATTTCGATCATTGATTTTGTCCATCTGATAAATTCTTCTTTATTCCAATGTTCTTTATAAACCTTTTTCTCACGCCAATGATTTACAGTGTTGACTACAAGTTCATTTGCCTCGAAAGGCAGACATAATACTCCGAGTGATTTGCCGTCAGGTGTTGATAAATAAACGTGAGTTAATTCCTGCAGTTCATCTATAATGAAAACCCCGCAGCGGATAAACGGCACTTCAAGGTTTTTTAATTCCCGCCATATAACAGGGGTAATACGGTTAAGATCTTCTGCGGTCCTCATCGAAGCAATTTCTGCCCGTATGCGATCAAGCGATGCCTGTCTTACAGCTTCTGCAGCACGCGCTTCAGCTTCTTTTATATCCAGGTAACGTTTGTGAGCGAGACTGAATACCTTGGTAAATCTTCTGTATATCTGCAGTTCATCACCGCTCAATTCCTTTTCAGTCCAGGTATAAACACCTCCCTCATCAAAATAAAAAAAATACCCGTATTGAACCTTGTCATTGGTATAATCGGGAATTGAAATCTGAGGTCTTATAAACCGGTAATATTCTTTTATTTCATTTCCTCTTAAAACAACGTGGTACTCTCTTTTTTTCAGCCAGTTCTCATACACAGCATTTAATACAGGATGTCCTTCCATTTTTATTTTTCCGATTACTTCAACCGAACCGCCTTTAGTTGTAGTGTTGAATGTTGAAAGTTCAACAAGGCGGGTTTCTTTACCGATCAGACCCACACCGCATCTTCTGGGGGTATGACTCATCAAAGATAATTCATGATAGAAGACAGATATAGCAGCCATAAAATCTTCAGAGCTGTTCATTGCCAGTGCTTTAGACCGCACGCGTTCAAGAGAAGCCTCTATCTTTGCTTCTCTTGCCTGTGCCTCGGCCTTTTTCAGGTCAAGAAAACGCGTGTAAGTCTGTTCAAAAACTTTTCCGAAACGAATTAAGATTTCATTTTCTTTCTCCGTGTATATATGATCATTGAAATTTGCTATCAATAAACCTGTCAGTTTTGAAAGAGCAAAGGACCTGGAAAAACTTTTTTCTTTAAAGATATCTTTCTTCCGCTCTTCATCCATTAAAATACCGGCCGGAGAATGTTTTAAAACATGATTAAAGTATTCATCTTTTTCTTCTTTAGTCAACCTGTCTGTTAATAAAGTTTCAGCTTTATCTTTTGCATTGAACACCCTGGTAAACATCGGATTATTTAAAAAAGGGACAGAAATTTCATCGGGATAAACCTGCCCGGAAGCTGAAATCCAGAGATTAAAATCTTTTGAATCTTCCTTAAAGATATTTATAATACATACATCTATTTCCAGATCAAGAACTTTGAGCTGATCGTATAATAATTTAATTACTTCAGCCAGCTCATTACTATAGTGCATAGCCATTGTCCTGGAACGAAGTCTTTCGAGTGCGGTTTCAATTTTTGCTTCTTTAGCCTGAGCTTCAGCTTTTTGAAGATCAAGAAAGCGCGTATAGGTTTGTTCCAATACTACCGCAAAGCGTCTGATTACAGTACAGTCTTTTTCATCCGGGGGATTATGAAAAATGGTTGTTATGCTCCCATGCTTAAAAAAAGCATTGTAATGATATTCAGTTTCGGTTTCCTCAACGATTTTCCTGGCAATATCTTCCGGGATATTAGTTGAAATGGATATAGCCTTGTAGTAATCGTTTAATGCTTTCCCTTTGAGCGTATAAAAAAAATCCGATCTGCCTTTCCTCCATTCATCCATTCCAATAGCAAAAATCGGATGGGCTTTGGAATGTATAGTGCCTAGCTTATAACTTTTATAGCCTTTATCATTTTTTACAGATCCCCAGATCTCGACAGATTCATCCTCCTTCTGAATTACAAAACCGCATCTTTGCGGCACAATACCCAATAAGTTAAATTGTTCAAAAATAACTGTTGAAGCATCGGCAAGTTCATCGCTCTGATGCATTGCCATAGTTCGTGAACGGACCCTTTCAAGCGAGGCTTCAATCTGTGCTTCGCGTGCCTGGGCTTCTGCTTTCTGCAGATCAAGAAAACGGGTGTAAGACTGCTGGAAGACCGCTGCAAAGCGATTAATTATTTTATTTTCTTCCTCTGAATAAGGCCTGGAGTCATAGTTGCCGATTATGAGCATGATATTAGGCAATAATGCAATCGAGCGGGCAAAACCTTTCGTGAAAATATATTCTCTCCTTTCCTCGCTCACAAAATCCATATCATTATGATCAAAAACATGCTTATGCCACTGCCTGTTTTCTTCCGGAGTCAGCACATCAGAATAAAATGAAAGACCTTTCTGCTGCGCTTCTTTTACTCTTTCAAACATTGGATTATTTATATACGGAACATACACATAATAAGGCCGGGGCTGGTTTGCAACCGAAAGCCAGAATTTATAATCATGCGCCTGATTAGCTTCTGCAAAACTAACATGATCAAAGCGGAAACCCAGCTGCTGCAGCTGCTCAGATACAACTCTAATTACATTAAATAATTCATCACTTTTATGCATAGCCATTGATTGAGCCCGTACTCTTTCCAATGCCGCCTCTATTTGGGCTTCCCTTGCCTGGGCTTCTGCTTTTTTCAAATCAAGGAAACGGATATAAGATTGCTCAAATACCCTTGCAAAGCTTTTAAGTATTGCAAGCTCGCTATCGGAAAATAATTTTGAAGGGAAACCGGCGATACCGACTGCTGAATGTTTTTCAAAGGCAACCGACAACGAATAGTCTTCAGCTCCAAAAATCCATTCTTTTTCACTTTGCGGATTATTACGCAGTTCGGGAAGCTGATACATGTATCGAAATGCGCTATCTTTCAGTTCACGCGGGTACTTTTTATTAAGTACACCCTTCCTGTCATGCATTTTAAGAAATTCGTGATACACCGGGTGGTCGAAATATGGAAAGTGAACACTCTGGGCTGAAGTAAATTGGGGAGAGGCTACCCATTCAATATGATCCTGTGAATCTTCTTCAAATGTATAGATACCGGCTACACGGCCTTCCATAGCCATACCGAGTTCCTGCAATTTCTGCAGCACTACAGTTATCACTTCCTTCAGTTCATCACTTTTCTGCATTGCGAGGGAGCGGGAGCGGATTTTCTCAAGTGATGCTTCTATTTGCGCTTCTCTTACCTGAGCTTCTGCTTTTATTAAATCAAGAAAGCGTGTGTATGTCAGATCAAATACACCTGCAAACCGTTCAAGAATTTCAATTGTTTCCGGCGGGCGCGGTTCGTGAGTTGAAAAAGTAAGTGCACCTTTGGAAAAGAAAGCATTATGGATCACCCAACGGTTTCCGGGAAGCTCATTTTCCGATTCGTACTGTTTGCTGTACTTCATCTTGAATTTATTGAAGTCAGTTAATTCTTCCCCCGCAAGATCCACAACTAAGGATTTCTGTTTCTGCTTCCATGCCTGAAATATTTTTTTATGAACCGGACTTTCTTCGAAAGGCAGCCGCCCTGTTTCATCCCATTGTCTGCCGTATATAGTAGAATATAATTCAATTACTTTTTCCTTCTCATCATAAATCATAATTGAAAATTGTTCTGCTTTCTCTCCAAGTTCTTTCAGCTGCTCAAACAGGACAAAGGATGTTTCAGAAAGTTCATCGCTTTTATGCATTGCCATTGTTCTTGCACGGACCCTCTCAAGAGCAAGCTGAATTTGTGCTTCTCTTGCCTGTGCATCTGCAAGGGAAATGTCTATATAGCGTTTATATGCTAAGTTAAAAACATTCCTGAACCTCTTAAGTAATGATAATTTTTCTTCACTAATAGGACTGAATGTTGAAATGCCGATAGTCCCGGTACCAATTGAATAGAAATAGTAGTAAAGAGCATTGAACTTATCGATCCTGGGATCATCTTTTTCACCGTACTTCTTTCTAAACTCTTTCCATTCCTCCAGATCCTTTCCCTCATAAACTGCTTCAGAAAATGCATCATTTGTAATCCGCGACTGCATTATCTGCCTTTCCATTACGGGGTGTGTATTATAATCCATCGGAGTTATGCTTTTGCCTATTACATCCGAATAATCATAATTCAGAAAAGATTTATTGTCATCGTTATGAATATTGATCATCGAGTTCCTGAGTTCAGTAAAACCGAGTAACATAAGTTCCTTGAATAATATTTCGCAAATATTCAGAAGATCATCAGGTTTGTTCATTCCCATTGCCCGGGCTCTTACCCTTTCAAGGGAGGCTTCAATTTCAAGCTCCCGTTTTTTTTCTTCGAGCTCTCTTTGCAATTCAGCAATCTGTTGTTCCGGACTTTGCATGGATTTTTTAATATTAATTAATTTGAATGCAGATTAGTATAAAAAATGTTTGATATAACGGCTTTTAATGATATTGTTTTCATATTTTTCGTAATCCAAAGATATTTATAATAAGCTGCGCCGATAAAGACAACAAATAGATTACGGTAAGGAAATCTCAGTTCAGGAGAACTGAGCTGCGCGGGACTCTGCAACTAATAAGGTTAGTTCGTAGTTCAGCACTCCGGTCCTGCGCACTAATCGTTCTTATTTTACTTTAATAACTACAAAAGTTACATCATCTTCCGGGTCTTCGTCGTTTGTCCATTGAATCCCGGTATTCTTTAAATACTCGACAATCTCATCCGGTTCTTTCCTGGCAGTTTCTTCGAAGCTGTTCCTTGCTTTCCTGTAGCCGAACATTTCACCTTTTTCATTTTTCAATTCTGCAAAGCCGTCGCTCATTAATAACAATACATCCCCCTGTTCAATGTCCAATTCCATTACATCATAGGCAGTTCCCTTCATTGCTCCCAGAGGCATATTATTTAAAGCAACCTCTTCAACAGACTGAGTATTTTTCCTGTAAATAAATAAAGGGGGCATACCCGCATTTGTGGTTATTATTTTATGATTTTGAAATTGAACGCAGGAAAGCGCCATCATTAATCTTCCAAGACGCATATCTTTAATTGCCGCACTTGCATTCTCAAAAAATGGTTTAAGCGCCCTGTTTGATCGATCGGACATAAAAAGAGACTTCATAATGGAAACCATCATTCCCGACATCATCCCGTGTCCTGTTGCATCACCGAGAATAACAGTAAGTGTCCCGTCCAAATGAAGATGAAAATCATAATAATCACCGCCGACTTCGGTAGCAGTTTTCATATATACTGCTATACTGAGGCTGGGAAGATGCGGGACTTCTTTTGGGAGCATTGACAGCTGAAGCTTCCTGGCTTCTTCCAGTTCATACGATTTTCTTTCGCTTTCTTTTTCGGCAATCTGAGCACGCAGTTCAGCTTCCCTGATTTGCGCCGCAACTTTTTCCTTTGCTAATAATCTTCTCCGCTGGATTCTGTCAACACCAAATACTATAAATCCGAAAACAAAAGCATAACCGATATATGCCCATACCGTTCTCCACCAGGGAGAAAAAACCTTAATGTGAATCGATGTTCCTTTTTCGTTCCAGATACCATCGCCGTTTGAAGCTTTTACTTTAAAGACATAGTTTCCCGGGGGCAGGTTTGTATATGTTGCAAATCTTCTGTTGTCATAAATCCAGCCTTTTTTATCGAATCCTTCCAGCATATATGCATACTGATTCTTTTCAGGCCTGGAAAACTGGATTGCAGTAAAATCAAAAGAGATATTATTCTGGCTGTACGGCAGATCCAGGTATTTTGTATTAAGAATACTTTTTGTTAACGGCGAATTATCTGTTGCGGGTGTAACTACCTCATTGTTCACTTTTAACTGGGTTATGTTAATTTTCGGAAGCATTTTATTTATGTTGCTTGAATGAAAAGTATTAAACCCGTTTGGACCGGCAAAGAATAATTCCCCGTCTTTACTCTTAAATGAAGAGCGCCTGTTAAACGAATACCCCTGCAGTCCGTCTTTAACATCATAGTTAATAAAAATAGGATGTTCAGTATCTTTATTAAATTTTGAAATGCCGTTAAGTGTACTAAGCCATAAATTTCCAAAAGAATCTTCTTCGATAGCCATTATGTAATTTGATGGTAAACCATTTTTGTCGTAAAGAAATTTAAAGGTATTTTTATTCTCGTCATATTTAATTAAACCACCGTCGGTTCCGATCCATGCAATTTTATTTCTGTCAACATAAATATCATTTATCCGTTTTAAATTTTGATTTGAGAATGTTTTTGAATCATTCTGTAAGTTTTCAACCGAGTTTTTTCTGATATCATATTTAAACAAACCATCTGATGTTCCAATCAAAACAGTCCCGTCATTCTGGTATTTAACCTTCTGGACGAAACCTGTAGTATTAATAAAGGGACGATTTCCAGAGCCGGAAAGCAAACTTTTTAAATTATTTACATTTGAACCTGATAAATCAAATACCTGGATTCCCCACAAAGCAGAATCTATCGGGGCTTCAGCATTCCATTTTCCGTAAGAATGGCTGTCATCCGAAATATATCTTAAAACATAATTATCTTTTTTAAGAGATAATAACCCAACATGGATACGGTTTTTGAAATCTCCGCTTAAATAAAAAGATTTTAAATAATCTTTAGCTGTCCAGATGGAGTCCCCCTTGGAATTCTGGAGCCATCCATAATCCACCATTCCGGGAGAAGATAACCCCTCTCCAACGCTGACAATCAAAACATCGGTCTTTTTTTGCAGACTAAAATCTTTTTTTAAATTCTGGTAATCACCGACTTTTGTTAGCCCGGCAAGAGGATTACCTGCTGCTGCAGAAGCAATAAAATTAAGAAGATTTGAATTATAAGTGCGGCTGATAAAATTTGGAATAAACTGCTTTGTCTTATCTCTGGTGTTAAATTTTGCCATACCAATACCGGCAGCTGCCCATAAATTTCCATAAGCATCCATAGAGAGACTTCTAATATTATTATAACTAATATCATAGTGGTTTGTTTTATCAGTCAAATCATAATTTGTGAAAGCATCACTCCGGGTATTCATCATGCTTAAGCCGCTGTTTGTCCCAAGCCATATTTGTCCGGCTGAGCCATCCGCAATACTTCTAACAGCATTACCGGGAATTGAATTTGTTTTTCCCTTTATATTTTTAAACTGAACTGAAGACTTTTCATCCATATTATATTTTAAAAGTCCGTCATCAGTACCAAGCCAGGCAATACGATTATTATCCGGCTTGTAAATTGACAATATATTATTTGTGCTGTTAACTGTCCCTTTTGAATTTGCAAAAAGCCTGAAAGGTTCTTTCTGAAAGTCCAATTTTAATAAGCCGTTTGTAAATGTAGTAATCCATAAAATTCCGAAATCATCTTTGTAAAAACGGAAAAACCGGTTTGAATTATTTACTGTAGCCGGGAATTCCGACTCATCTAAAGACCTGACTTTACTTGTCTTCATATTGTAAAGATAGATGCCGTGTGACTGGGCAGCAATCCAGAGAATTCCGTCATCACTTTGAAAAACATCGGTTACGGCATTTATGAAGATATCAGATTGTTTAACTTTTTTAAAAAGGTTTATTTCATTAAAGCTGCCTGTATGAGGGTCGTAATTATATAATCCTGTTGCACTGCTGATCCATATTTTTCCTGTCTTATCTTCTGAAAGATCAAAAATCGGCAGGTCATTAAAATTAAAAGGATTCTCAGGGCCGACATTTACATTTTCAAACAGGTTTGTTTCTTCATTATATTTAATAATACCGTAAGCCCCGGCAGCTGAATAAATATCGCCAGAAGATGTCTGTAAAAATGCAAGACTTGGAGTTGTAATCCTTATTTTATTTTTTCCGTCTTTTAAATAGCACGGTTTAATTTTATATGTTGCTCTGTCGAGAGTGAAAATACCGCTTTGAGTTAAAAGCCATATCCGGTTCTTACTGTCCTGTGCAATATTTAAAATATTATTTGCCTGGGAGTTAAGATTATTTGAATCAGGATAAAAAGTACTAAATGTTTCGTCAGCATAATTAAATTTTGCTAAACCGCCTCCGAATGTACCAATCCATAAAGTCCCGTTATTATCGACCAATAAGGAAAAATTATCATTACTCGGCAGCGACTTTTTATTGCCGGGATCATTTTTATATATTTTAAAATTATAGCCGTCGTAGCGGTTCAATCCATCGGTTGTTGCAACCCAGAGAAAACCGTATCGATCCTGTACAACACAGTTTACCGAGTTATTTGATAAGCCGTCCGGAATTGAGATATGTTCGAAGTTATATTTATGCTGGGCAAAAATCCGGGTAGAGCTAATGAATAAAAATGCAAGCAAAATTGAAGAAAGCCGCAGCCTGAAAAAAGACATGTTTACCTCTTACCTTTGAAACTTTTGTAACGATTTTTATTTAAAATTTACTCTAATCATTATACCGGAGAGTATTGATTTTTAAAGTTTTAATAGTTTTTATTTTTTTAAGAAGATCATTTTTCCAAAGCTGATTCAACACTGTCAGCCTTATCCGCAAACTTAAATAATCCCATAATCGTAAAAGTCTTTTCAACAATCGGAGCCAGGTTTGTAAATATCAGCTTACCATTCCTGTCATTCAATATTTCTATTATCTCAATGAGGTGCGAAATACCAATTGAATTTACAACATTTGATTTTTCCAGATTCAGTATCAGCCTGTTTACATTATTATGCTTATTAAATTCCTGAACAATTTTCTCCCCTCCGGTATTATTAATATATCCTGCTGTATTAATTATTAATTTATTTTCTTTTAATTCCGAAGTCAGACTAAATTCTTCAACCATTATTACTCCGCTTAAACTAATTTTTTAATAATTGTTATTTTTGTTCCGCTAGGGCTTGATTCAATAATCAGATCATCAGACATTGATTTCATTAATTTTAATCCCCAGCCGCGTTTATATGAACTGTGGAGTTTACTGCTGATATTCGGTTCCTCAACTTTTTCAGGTTCAAAGCCATGACCAAAATCCGTTACAAGAATTATAAGCTTTTCCTTATCCATTGTAAACTCAACCTGGACATAAGGATTATCATCCCCCGAATGTTCAAAACCGTTAATAATTGCTTCAGTTACTATTATCTTTGCTTCTCCGAGCTTGTCTTCAGAAATGCCCAGGTGTCTTCCCATTATCTGCAGACTTTCGACTGCCACCATTTCAATATCAGGAACTTTGGGAAGTTTAATTTCCAAACCAATATTTGAATTCATACATCAGTCTTTCAAAAAATTAGAAAATTTGTAACGAACTTCGAAGTATTATATGAAATAACGCTTTTATATTGTTATCAATAAAAAGCAGTTGAAGATTTTACATCAATCTTTAATGAAAGCATAACTTATAAAAATAAACTTTTGATTTTTATATAAGGCAAGAGTGTTAATATCAAACCAAAACAATATTATTAAAAACTATATATATATGCGTGTGTTTATAAGCACAATGTTCAAAATATAAAAGTATAAAAGCATAGCGCAGGACAATGCCATGCGCTATACGCTTTTCTCTATGCATTATTAACCCAGAATATTTTCAGCCAGAATCAGCAGTTGATGCAGATTTGCATCCTCTGCAGACAGTTATGTAATTTATTTCTTCTTCTCCGGTGCCGGCGGCATCATTGTATATCCAAGCTGTTCCATTAGTTCCCGATTATCATATGCAACCATCTCTTTCGTAATCTTACCGTTGACTATATTTATAATGGTTTCACCCCAATAATTTACTGTTTTACCGGTGGGAGGCATCTTGCCGGGACCGGTATTTGTGCCTGTTATAACCCATCGGGTAGCCACACTATTTTCACCGTAAACCTGGTTATCTAAAGTTAATTTGAGGTCAGGAAAAGCTGTTCTTAAACCTTCAATAGCTTTTTTATATCCCTCAACACCTTTGGCAACCGGCTGATTATTTACACTGCGCTCAAAGTCCGGGGCAAAGATCGCATCCAGTGAGTCGATATTTCTACCGTTCCAGGCATCTTCCAGCTTATTTATGATCGGTTTAAATTTCGCTGACGGATCCGGTTTCTGCTGCTGACAGCCTGCCGTAAAAATGAGAGCAATTATTAAAAACAAAGAACTTGTTTCTAAAATTGTTTTAACTAAATTTTTCATAACAGTAACTCCTTTTAAATTATCGGGAAAAAATATTTACTAAGTACTTTATATTAATTCCGTGAATAAAAAATAAATTTACTCTTTAAAACATTTTTGAAAAATGCATGTGAGTAAAACAATTCTGACTATTTACCTGATTAAAATTAAAAAGAGGACGTCTCAAAACTGTCATTCCGGGCCTGACCCGGAATCTAATTATGTATTTTTAGCACAAAAACAGATGCTGAATCAAGTTCAGCATGACAAATCCTTTCTTTTTACACAGACTCAATGCCTTTGGTAAAGATCAGCATGACAAAATCCTATTTTTGAGATAACCTCCTTCTTAATAAAATTAATCGTTGTTACTCGGTTTAGAAGTTCTTCCGCCATGGTCGCCAATCAATTTCCAAACTCCGCCTTCCTTCATCAATATATCTGTCCAGTTACCGGAATTGGTTTCTTTTTTACTTGTCTCATTATTTTTATCGACTTCAGCATAATAATAATGAACGTAAGCAAAATCGCCTTTAACCCAGATTGTTAACGGCGATAAAGAGTATACAATCGTTTTATAATTTTTCAAACCGTAGTCAACCCATTTTCCTGTATTATCTTTATTCATAGGAACTTTGGATTGATAATCCCAGCCCATATAACTATCGTCGAAATATTTCATGAATTCTGCGGCATTACCGGAGGCTGAAGCTTGCCAGTATTTTTCAACTCCTGCCCAAACATCTTTTTGTTCGCTTGTCCATTGCTGTGCATAGCTTTTAGCAGCAAAGGCAACCAAGATTAAACAAAAAAGAAAAATGCTTTTTGTTAATGTTTTCATCGTAACTCCTTATGATTTTTTTTGAAATTAGTTAATTAAAGTTATTTATTTCAATGCCCGCTCAGCCATTGTTCAAAACTTTTATTTTTCTCACCTTCAGAGTAAGTCCAGTCCGGCTTAAGATTAAGACCGCTGTAACTTTTCCAGATAAAATCTATTGCTTCACTCCGGTCAGAAAGGCCTGTTACTTTTATAAGGTACAATTCTTTTTTTTCGACCTCAGTTTTTTTTATTTCGATATTAATATCCTGTGCAAGCAAAGCCCTGTGTAAAATCTCAGCCTGTCTAATATCGTACGTTGCCCACACAATTCCATTCTTACCTGAGAGGAAATCCTCTTCATCGTAAGAAACAATGACTTCAACCCGGCATCCATCTGGCAGTTCAGCAGGCTGAGTAATGATAAGCCCGCTGCATTCTATAAAATCATTTGTTTCGAACACAACCCTTCCGTCATTCATGCAGGTCCCGTTCACTTTTATCCTTACCATATTTTTCCGGTTAAAATTTTTGATTAGATGACTTAACGAGATGTGGTTAAAATAGAGGTACTACGCAATATTATCTTGTACAATATGCGCAAGAATTCGGATTTCCTGCTCAAATTCTGAATATGCGGTCGTATTCCCCTTTACTGAGGTGGTCTGACAAAAGAATTGAAATGATCCCCGGTCACTCTTGCATTTTCTTCCTATAAGTATTCGGCGAAACTCCGAACTGCCTTTTGAAAACTCTACTGAAATAGCCCTGATCATTAAAACCAACTTTGTAGCAAATCCCTGCAACAGTGTCTGCATTCTGCCTTAAAAGATCAGCTGCCCGCTGAAGACGAAGCGAACTGATAAGCCGTCCCGCCGACTGGGCCACGAGTGCATTAAGCTTTCTGTTCAACTGAGAAATGCTCATATTAACTTCATCGGCCAGTTTTTCATGACTGAATTGCGGGTCCTCAAAATTCTGTTCAATAACTTTTATTGTCTTTTCCAAAAATGCCTGGTCAACAGAAATCGCAGTAACATCCGAAGGCTTTATTAGTGTAGATTTACTGAAACGTTTCCTTAGCTGCTTTCGCTGGTAAATTAAATTCCTTACCCGTACCCTCAGCTCTTTTGCACTGAAAGGTTTTGTAATATAAGCATCAATACCGGTCTCTAGTCCTTCTATTTTATCATCGAGTCCTGCTTTTGCAGTAAGCATTATAATCGGAATATGACTCGTCTTCACATCGCTTCTTATCTGCGTGCTGAACATAAACCCATCCATTTCCGGCATCATCACGTCGGTAATTATCAAATCGGGAATTTCATCTTTTGCATTTAATATTCCTTCCTCACCGTCCGAAGCCTCTATTACCCTGTAATCATTTACAAGCAGGCTGCTCACATAGCTTCTTACATCGGAATTATCTTCAACAATTAAAATGATCTCACGTTTATCCTCGCCGGTGCGGGAAATAGCCGGTTTTAATTTTGTTTCTGCAGATCCGGGTTCACTATAATTTTTCACTTGTAAAGATAATTCCGGCAGTCTTTTTATGAATTCTTCAGTTTCAGTCTTATAATCGCTTGACGGAAGCCGGATGATAAACTCACTGCCTTCGCCTTCTTCGCTTTTAACTGAGATACTCCCTTTATGAAGTTCAATTAATTCCTTTGCAAGCGCCAATCCTATCCCCGTACCCTCATGTTTTCTTGATGCCGATCCGTCTACCTGGTAAAACCTGTCGAAAATATGCGGGAGACGATCGGAAGGTATCCCGATACCTGTATCTTTAATCCGTATTTCAACCGAACTCCCCTCTTTCCCCCCTTTATTAAAAGGGGGTTTAGAATCGATTGAGACTTTTATTTCACCGTTTGAAGACACAAATTTGAAAGCATTCGAAATGAGATTATAAAATATCTTTTCCATTTTATCCGGATCAAAGAGAACCGGAATGTTTTTACATTCCGATTCAAACTTCAAAGTAATTTTTTGTGATTCAGCAAGTGATTCAAATGAGTAAAACAAACTTTTCAGAAATGAGACTATGTTATGCTGTGCCGCATTTAATTCCATACTGCCTGCTTCAAGCTTTGAGATATCCAGCAGCTGGTTAATCAGACCAAGGAGCCTCCTGGCATTCCTGTTCGCTACCTGCAGTTTTCCTTTCTCCTTAACATCAATATTTTCAGACATAACGCTGTCTATCTGGCCGAGTATAAGCGTAAGCGGCGTCCTGAATTCGTGAGAGATGTTTGCAAAGAACCTGGATTTCAACTGATCAAGCTCCTGAAGTCTTTCCTGTGCTATTTTTAATTCTTTTAAAGTTTTTTCCGTCTTGCTTTTTGCTTCTTCAATATTTTTAAAGTCTTCATACCGGGCATAAGCTAACGCGAATGCTTCTGCCAGGGTCTTAACTACTTCAAGTTTTTCTTCTGTAAGCGGAGAAACATTTCCGACATAAAGCATACCTTGAGCGAAAGGAACAAAGTGCAGATTAAGAGAATCCGGCGGAGTAGATGAACCCTGGTAGGTTTCTTCATTTTGAACCTGACCGATTTCAATCATGGATTTTGTCCAGTTGATGAATTTTTCCTTGTTCCAGTGTTCTTTGTAAACCTGATTCTTTTTCCAGTGCTCAATTATATTAACTATGTGTTCATTTGCATCCAGTGATAGATTTAAGACTCCCAGTGATTTACCATTAGGCGTGGTTAAGTAAGCCTGGACTTTTTCTTTCCATTCATCAACAATGTAAACACCGCAGCGAGTAAAAGGAACTTCCAATGTTTCAAGTTCTCGCCAGATAATCGGGGTTATGCGATTAAGATCTTCGGAAGTCCGCATACTGGCAATTTCACCGCGTACTCTATCCGTAGATGCTTGTTTTATTGCTTCAAATGCGCGTGCTTCTGCGTTTTGCAGATCGAGAAACCGTGTGTAGCTTTGTTCAAAAACTTTTCCAAAGCGTTTCAGGATTTCATTATCTTCGCCGGATAATTTTCTGCCAAAATGATTAACTACAAATATAGATGTGTAATGAGAAACGGAAACGGACCTGGTATAGCCGCCCTGACGCGATAAAACCTTTTCCTTCCATTCAGGAGTTGATGAATTATACGGCGGAAATTTAAATAAATGTTTGAAGAATATAATTTTTTCCTCTTTAGTATATTCCTCAGTAAAAAATCTTTCCCCCCTGGTAGTACCCTCTGCTAATACCCTGTAAATGGGGTGATCGAGAAAAGGGATAGCGGCTTTTTTCATATATGTTTCTGCTACACCTGTCGACCCCCAAAATGTAAACTGTTTGTCAATTTCGTCATTATTGATAACCATGAATACTCCGGTTATATCCAGGTTCATGTTGTCCAATTCCTTAGCAACCAAATTAACCACTTCCTGCAAGTCAGATGAATGCCGCATTGTCATAGCCCGGCTGCCCACCTTTTCCAGGGCAGCCTCAAGTTTCAGTTCCCGGTTCTGATCCTCAACAGCTTTTATGAGAGTTCTTTTCCGTTCTGCATCCGGAATATCAGACTGGTTAATGATTCTCAGGATATCTTCTAATTTACTCTTCATTGAATATTGCAGATTAATACAGTTTAAGCTTAACTGTATCTTCCTGCAGAATCTCCGCACTAATAGGTTGTAAAATTAAATTTATAAGAAATTTCAATCGAAGTAAAGTACCGGAATTAAATTTACCTATAAGTCATTTGGAGGGATGAATGGCCGCAGGTAGTAGGAACATATAAATATATTTTAAGAATATAATAATAAACAGGTATATTTAATACTGAAATCGATCCCGTAGATAGTATATAGTGAGCATATTCACAAAACCTGCATACAAAGATTTCCCGGTCTGTCAATAATTGTTCTGCGTTTCGTATATCAGTTTTTTTGATCCGGATTGTTATAACCGATAAAATTCCAATAACTATAAGAATTATTTCTTCAATAACATAGCGTAAATAAGCCATTGACACAATGATTAAAATATCGGCTATCTTCAGTGTGAAATATTTCTATTAAATTCAAAAGCTTAGAGCAGAGCGAAAGTGGTTTTGTCTTTCGCTATGCCCTATGTGCTTTGTGAAATTAGTCAGGGATACTTTCAGTCCACAATTTCATTTGTTCCATCAGCAGGTCTCCGGCAACTCCTCTAATAAACCCCGCTCCCTGAAGATGCGAACCGGCACGCATAGTGTGCTTAATCCATTCGTCAGTACCGGTAAGTTCATCAAGTTTGCTTCCTTCTCCTTTGACAAGAAAGAATCCGTTCATATCACCGCCGTGCGGCTCAAGGAATATTGGTTCAAAATATTGAATTGTTCCGCTCTTTTGAAGACCGCCCAGGTACTGCACAAATTCCTGGAAATGTTCGGCACTGATTTTTTCACGTCCCGGTATAGGCCGGTTCCATCCGAAAAACAAAACATTCGCTTTCATTTTCTGATCCTTTTTTGATTTGTTGAATAAAATTCACACACATTGTTTTTACTTTCTATCTTTTTGCTTTGATACTACAACCCGATATCCCTGTAAATTTTCAATTCACCGTCTTCCTGTTTCCATACAACTAAGTATCTGCCTTTGTTTTTCATGTTATTATTGTCATCTCTTTCTTCATATATACCGAGTTCGACCATATAGACAGAATCGCCGGTAAACGCAGTTGTTGTAAAAAGTAAGGTACGTGTATTATCTTTAATTGAATTCCGTACCATTCTTCCCCAGGCTGAAAGAATTTCTTTACCTTTTCACGAACTGAATTTCGCATCATTTGAAAAGTAATCCGCGAGCGCAACTGAATCTCCATTATAAAAATCTTTGGAGAATTGTTTATCCAAAGCTTCTATTTTTGATCTGATTTTTTGTAAATCAGTATTTTCTGATCCGGATTTTGTATCAGCACTCTGCTGCTGCTGGCACCCTGCAAAGCATGCTGATACTATTAAAAACACAGAGAATATTTTTATTGAAAATTTCATTTTAGTTCCACTACGTTTATAGAATTTTCCTTCTTTTTAAAACATTTTTGAAAAAATGCATTTGAGCAATAAGCCAATTACAGATGCAGAAACTATTCTGAAGAAGCAGGGTCTGAATTCCATATACCATGAATAGAGATCCATTTCCCATCGGCTGTACGTTTTAATATTTCAGTGTATTTACCTTTTTCAACTATCATTTTTCCGTCTGCTCCCGGATAGCTCAATTGAAACCGTCCGATTTCGTAACCCAAATCACCATCACTTCCTGTCGAAATTGTAGAGACAGAAACATCGGATGTTCCTGCATCAAGAGCAGCCTGCCAATATTTCTGAATATTTTTTCTTCCCGTAACAATTGGTTCATTCGGCGGCAGCAAGGATGCATCCTCTGAATAAAGTAATGAAGCAGCTAAAGCATCTTTGTCATTTAAGGCTTTTGCAAAATCTTTATTCATTTGTGAAAGCTCTTTGGAGGTTGCTGGCTTATCTGATTCGGTTTTTTCTGTGCACCCAATCGTTACAATGAACAGTAGTATTGTTATAACAGAAAGTAGCACAAGATTAGTTTTTGATTTCATTTTTATTTATTTCTTTATTTCTACAATTTTAAAACATTTTTGAAAAGTGCATATGTGCAATCAGCCATTTACCATCTTGCTTAACTGCAACAAAGGTGGCTCTGCCGCTTTGATAATTCATCATTGCCCGCCTTTTTCCATCCATGTAAATGTATAGTAACTGGCAACTACTGCTGAATTACCATTGTAAATTTGAGTTTGGAAATCCTGTCCGTGATAATTTACATAAGCAAGATTTGCTGTTCCTTCTATAAAATTTTTCCACATAACAGCATCGTGGCGCAATGCAGATCCTACATATGGAAACTCTGTATTATCAGTTGTAAAATATGACCAGTATGTAGTGAAATCATGCTTATTGAAGGCTTCAGCTGTTTTTAGGGCTAAAGTCTGCACATCTTCCTTATCTCCCGCAAAAGTGCTGCCCGCTAATAGCGCAAATAGAATAAATATTCCAATTAATTTAGTATGCTTCATAATTCGTCCTTTTTTGATAAAATTTTGTAAAGAAATTTTTCATTCACTTTTTTGATAAAACAAAAAGGAGATAATCTTTATTATCTCCTTTTAATGATTCTATTAATTATTTGGCTTAGAGGTTCTTCCGCCATGGTCCCCGATTAAAACCCATTTGCCGTTGCTTTTCATAAGAATATCAGTCCAGTTTCCAGCGTTGGTTTCGTTCTTTCCTGTTTCTTTATTTTTATCTATTTCGGTATAATAATAATGAACGTATGCGAAATCTCCTTTTACCCAGATTTTTACCGGTGTAATAGTGTATAAAACAGTTGAACTGTTTTTCATATCATTTTCGATATACTTGGCGACATTAGCTTTGTTCATAGGAATTGGTGAAGCATTATTCCATCCTTCATAGCTGTCGTCAAAATATGTCATAAATCCGGCAGCGTCACCAGACGCAGAAACAGCCCAGTATTTTTCAACTCCGGCCCAGACATCTTTTTGTTCAGCCGACCATTGCTGCGCATAACTGTTGGCGGCATAAGCAACCAGAATTACACAGAAAAGAAAACTAAATTTGACAATTTTCATTTTAACTCCATTTGGTTTTGTTGTAGATTTAATTATTTAAAATTATTTATTAAAAACTACTTCCCTGTAAATTTCATCCGAGTGTTTACCAGTGAAATATTTGTTATAAGCTTTATTGAATTCATCTCTGGCTTCTTTAGTAGGCCATGCTTTTTCAAAAAGTTCATTTGATCTTTCATATGCCTTATCAACATCATCCCAGGATTTAACTTCGATGATTGCAACAAAATCCCTGTTATCATGCCCCCACCAGTGTCTGACTGCTTTACAGCTTACCACATACTGGTTATCTTTTCCAAATGCTTTATCCATGTAAAGAGTAGCAAGCGAATCCAGTTCTCTTGCAGAACCATTTTCCGGAAATGCTCTCTGGAAGTTTGTCATAACAAAAACATTTCCCTCTGCTTCCTGTGCAAACAATGAATTGCCTGCAATAAAACAGAACGGTACCAGAAATAATATGAAAAGTGAATTTAACTTAAACATTGAGCCCTCCATGTTTTGAATTTAATTATTTATTAGTTAGTGAGATTATCTTTCAGTAATTAAAATATAATTCTATTACCCTTTTGGTGCAGTAATAGTCAATCCCTGAGCTTTTTTCATTGCCTGAACAGCTTCATCCATTGTAATTATGATCGAGGTTTTTAATTTTGATACCGTAGCCGGATTTGATGCAGCAAGGACTGCTGCTGCTGTAGAAACACTATCCGGCAGTTCAAAAATGGCGAAACCATCGTATTCTCCATAAGTATAATAGAACGCATGCATTTTCCCGCCGAGTTTTTCGGCTAATGCTTTTACTCCGCTGCTACGGTCCTGAGGATTTTTAATAAGATCCTGTAATGCCTGTGCGGTATACGAAAATTGAACTAATGTTAACATTTAATTCTCCTTTTAATTAATTATTTCTCAGTAATCCGTTTCTCTTTACTGTCCGCTTAACCATTGTTCAAAACTCCTGTTGGTTTCACCCTTTGGATAAGTCCAATCGGGTTTTAACCTGAGCCCTGTGTTGTTTCTCCAGATAAAATCAATTGAATCAGGAATATCAGAACTACTTGCTATTTTTATAAGAAACATTTCTTCCTGACCTAAATGAATTCTTTTTATTTCCGAATAAATATTTTGAGCCAGGAGAGTATTCTGGATTATTTCAGACTGCCTTAAATCATAAGTTGCCCAGACTATTCCATTATTGCCGGAAAGGAAATCATTCTCATCACAAGAAATGTTCAGTTCAACCAGAGTTCCAAACGGTAATTCAGGGATCTTATCGCCGCTTAAATCCTTTAAATCAATTGTCATCATTGTTTCAAGTTCTATCTTCCCGATATCTGAATAGATTCCTTTTATTTTTAAAATCTTCACAAATATTGATTTTTATTTTGTTTAGTAATTGAACATTTTGACAAAAGAAATAATGTTGATTTAATTTTCTGCTTATTCCGTTGAAGACTGTAATTTACTGAGAACATCCAACATTGCCGCGGAAGTATCGGCATGGTGATGAATCATCTTCCATTGCCCATCCTTAAGATGATAAATGTTAGTGACCCGCTGTCCTATCTTAACATCGTTCCCGGCAAGTTTAAATTCACCCGTTTCAGTACCAATCTCGTAAGCCGTATCGCCTAAAACATGAATGAGCCGATCCTTCAGTTCAACTTTACCACCTGATGCTAATCCCGCAACCTGATCGAATGAGTTACTCACAGCTGTCCAGCCTATATCCCGGCCATCGATTGGATGCATTGCCGTTACACTCTCATCGTGCAGCCAAATACCATCCATTTTGCCGGCTATCCCGTTTGCCATATCAGTTAATGCGTTGTAAAACTGCTGTGATACTTTTCGGACTTCTTCTTCTGACATAATATATTCTCCTTCGTTTTATTTATTCTTTCCGTAAATTTATTTGAATAAACAGGTTATTTCTTGCACTTTTTGCGCAATTGTTTGGACTTTTAGAACAAAATAAATTTTATAGCGTATGATCAAATAAAAATATGGGTAAAAAATTACTGATTGGATAAAAATCCCGCCGCAAACAGCGGGATTTTACAAAAGAACTAATAATAATATTCAATACCGTACCAGCAAATAATTATTTACTTTGAGCTGTACTATGTTCAACGGTCTTGGAAGTTTCAAAAGATATTGCCGTACATACATTCTTTACGGATTCATCCTTTGAATTTTTAGCCGCTTCGTATATAGCATTGTCACCTATATCAGAATGGAGTTCATCCAAGGCAATAGCTGAAAGTATTCGTAATTGAGTCGCAAACTCTTCATTTTTCACAATATCACTCAAAGGTTCTATAAACGAACTAAACGAATTATCGGGAAAAATCTGCTCAAGTTCTCTGAAAGTCTGTACCGCAGTTAATTTTGAATTTGTAGAATCATTCTGCAGATGCTGCAGCAGCATTTGTTCGGTAGTTTTCAGATTTTTCTTTAAAGATTGAGAATTATGCTGATTTGCGAACCGGGTAGGTTTATTCTGTGCAAAAGATAACATACTGGCGAAGAAGAAAAGTAATGTCACTGATAGTACCAGCGTAAACATGTGGTTTTTCATTTTGTATTCCTTAACATATAATTTGTGAATTGTGAGACAAAAGTAAAAGAATCTCCTGCAAACATCTTGCACTATTTGAGCAATTGTTAGGACTTTTGAAACATTTGTTAGAAATAGAATATTTAAATGATAAATTTCAGAAATGATTGCAGCAGCATTGTAGAATCAAATTTTCTTATACTCCGACGGTGAGTGCCCAAACTGTTTCTTAAATGAACGTGAAAAATAGGCTTGATCGTTAAATCCTACCTGGTAACATATTTCTGCAATTGAACCTGTATTTTGTTTTAAAAGATCTGCAGCTCTCTGAAGACGGAGTGAACGGATTAATTGTCCGGCAGGCTGATCAATTAAAGCATTTAATTTCCTGTTAAGCTGCGAAATACTCATATTTACTTCCTCTGCCAGTTTTTCTACGCTGAAATGTTCGCTTTCAAAATGTGCTTCAATTACTTTTAATGTTTTCTGTAAAAATTCCTGATCGGCAGAAACTGCAGATACTTCCGAAGGTTTAATTATTGTGGAACGGCTGAATTTTTTACGCAGTTCTTTTCTCCGTATAATCAAATTCTTTATACGCACTCTTAACTCTTTTGCACTGAAAGGTTTTGTAAGGTAGGCATCAATACCTGTTTCAAGTCCTTCTATTTTGTCATCAAAACCGGCTTTTGCAGTCAGCATTATTATCGGAATATGACTTGTCTTTTCATCCTTTCTTATTTCCAGACTAAATTTATATCCATCCATTTTCGGCATCATAACATCGGTTATAATAAGATCCGGAATATTCTCCTGCGCTTTTAATATTCCCTCTTCACCGTTAGATGCCTCAATTACAGTATATTCATTTTCAGTCTGTTCGCGAAGATATGCTCTTACATCCGGATTATCTTCTACAATTAAAACTATTTCCTTTTCAAGGGATGACGGCGGCAGGTTTTCTGATAATTTCTTCAGGGTATTATTGCGCTGATTTGTTTCAAAATCATCAGCAATTTTACTAATAGTAAATTCAGGCCGTTTTATTTCTACTAATTTTTCTTTTTCAAGATTCATATCCCCGAGAGGCAGAGTAATTACAAATTCGGTCCCGTATCCTTCTTCAGAAACTACCGAGATATTACCTTTATGAAGTTCAATTAATTCCTTTGTAAGAGATAATCCTATACCCGTTCCTTCGTACTCCCTTGTGCTTGTACCATCTGCCTGGTAAAATCGATCGAAAATATGAGCAAGCTTTTCTTCCCTTATCCCCTGTCCTGTATCTTTAATATGAATACCCACGAGTGAATTATTAATGATATCCAGACTCACTTCTATTTTGCCGTTAGCCTGAGTGAATTTAAAAGCATTGGAAACAAGATTGTAGAAAATTTTTTCCATTTTATCCGGCTCAAATACAACCGGGATATTCTCGAGTACGGATTCAAATTTCAAAGTAATTTGTTTTGATTCTGCAATTGATTCAAAAGAATAGAACAAACTTTTTAGAAACGAAACAATATTATGCTGTTCGGTCTTTAATTCCATATTTCCCGATTCAAGCTTAGATAGATCAAGCAGCTGGTTAATCAATGTCAGCAGCCTTCTTGCATTCCTGTTTGCAACATGCAGCTTGCCTTTTTCTTTTATATCAATTTTAGATGAAAGGACGCTCTCTATTTGTCCTAATATTAAAGTTAGCGGTGTTCGGAACTCGTGAGATATGTTAGCAAAAAACTGAGATTTTAACCGGTCAAGCTCTTTTAGTTTTTCATACGCAACCAGATTCAGTTCCAGTGCATGTTTTTTATTTAAACGCTTTAATTCGAAATGTCTGATGATGTATATTATTCCTAAGAAAGCAAGACTATATAAAAGATAAGCCCAGCCTGAGAAATACCATGGAGAAAGGACTGTAAAATTAAAAACGTCTCCTTTGCTTATAACTCCATAAATGTTTTTTGAACGGACACGAAACTCATAACTGCCGCCTGAAAGGTTGGTATATTCCTTAACAGGATCGGATGTCCACTGCGACCAAACTTTATCATATCCATCCAGAAAATACTGATATAAATTTGCTGACGGTTTATCAAAACTAACTGCAGTACACCTGAATGTTAAATCATTATCTTTAAATGAAAAAATATTTCCCGTATTGGAAGAATGATTCCCGCTTTCTGCAAAAAACAAAGAATCATTTTTAACTATGACATTCCGGATATAAACAGGAAAGCTTTGTTTAAAATTTGTATTAATGCCGGGATCATATCTGAATAGTCCTTCATCGGTACATATCCATAAAAATTCTTTATTGTCTAAAGGATCATGATCAGAATAAATGTAAAAGACATTATTTAGATCCAATCTTCTGAATACAGGATCATGATACCATAAATAATTTCCATTTTTTTGTTTTACTGCTTTACCAATTTCATTCCCCGTTTTTGTTTCAGCAAGAATCCACAAATCTCCATTTTGACTTCGACACGTTAAAGATATTTTATTTGATGAATTTGCAAACGTTTCCCCGAGTAAAGAATCAGGGACAAAATTGTTTGTTTTATCACTAAATCTAAAAAGACCTTTAGCGGTAGCGAAAAGAATTTTATTTCCGAGCGATATAATACTGCACCTGTTACTAGGTAGACAGTTTTTTTTGCTATAATAATCTATTGATGTATTGCTGCTATCATCAGGATAAAAATTGCTGCCGGGGAATTTAATATGCAAAACCCCTTCATAATCTGTTTCAACCCATAAGCTGCCGTCGGTATCTTCTACAAGGTTATTAATTTCACTTTTTATCTCTTGGATTTTCTTTAACAATTTTAAATGGCCATTCTTAAATCGTAAAACATCTAACCCGATTCTATATGTCACATAAATAATATTTGAGTCTAATTTAGATTTGTATAATGCAGGAGCATCATATTCAAACACCAGGTGAGCAGTTTTATTTACAATTTCATAGATTCCGCTGACGGCAGACGCAAATAAAGAACCGTCCATACTGACAAAATTTTGGCCGCCTGAATTGAATCCTGCAACAGGTTTGAATACAGACGAAGCGTTATCAAAATAAAAAATACCGAAAGAGTTTGCAGCATACAGCCTGTCCTTAAACCTGTACATCGACGAAATAAAATCATTGCCAGTATTTTTTTTATCCAGGTTAGTAAATGGAGATGAAACCTCAATCCGTGAAATTCCTTCGCTCATTGCCAGCCATAAACCACCCTGCTTATCCTGATAGACATCATAAACTATATCCGACTGAAGGCCGTTTTTTGAATTTATTATTTTCGATAGACGGCCGTCTTCATTAATAATAGCAACTCCCCCGCGCTGAGTTGCAAAAGCAATCCTTCCGTCGCTGAGTTTACAGGTATTATAAAGCCTGTTCTTTACAAGGAAAGAATCAGCTTCTGTTTTAAATTGTGAAAAATGATAATCGTCATAAAAGAATAAACCATTTTGATTAGTTGTTACCAAAATTGTATTCTTAAACGGAAGCATATTGTAGATGCCGATCGAAGAGAACTTATTTCCATCCGGAACAAGGTGCAATGAATTGCCGGATATTTCCATAAGGCCGGTTCCATTATTCCTTACATAAAGAGAGTTATTAATTTTATACAGCCGGTGAGCATAGACCGAATCAAAGACTGTTATTCTTTTTCCGTTCCACTTAAATATTTTATCCTGCGTTTTATAAAAAACTCCATCCGGAGCTGCCGCAACGTCCCAAACATCACCGAATCTTTTATATTTGCTTTCAAGATATTTTAATAAAGAAACAAATTTTAATTTTCCTATTGAATCGGGTGCAAGATAACCGAAATCAGATGATGCAGCCACATATATCCTTCCGGCTGAATCCGTGCATAACGATCTGACTAATGAATTATTCGGAGTTTTAATTAAACGCCAGGTATTACCATCATATTCAAGAATCCCGTCAGTATTGCCAAAATACATCAGCCCGTTTTTTCCCTGAATTATGCACCAGTTCTGATAAGATGCATGGTATTCTTTCGGACTGAAATATTTTATATACGGTTCACCGATATCATCATATCCGAATACTGACGATTGCTTTAATATTAATAATAGAATAAAAAATAGAAATGGTAATCTATTAAAAAAGTGTTTCCCTGGGATCATAGTACAACTAAAATAAATCTGAGAATAAAAATGACGCAATCTTGGGTTTATATAAATATTATCTGTCTTGATTAATAAAATAGCGGTGTGTTACGAATACGAATCATTTAACTTTGATTTAATTTATCTCTTTCTTTACTTTTGTTCAAGAAAAATTCATTATTGTGATGAATAGTGTTCTTTGTATCACTAAGAATCAAGAATGGATAAAAGATAAGGCTACATAGAAAATTTGAGATTAAAGATAATTATTTGTTATTGGAGAGATGCTAGAGTGGTTGAATAGGCTGGTCTCGAAAACCAGTGTGGTACTTGTATCACCCAGGGTTCGAATCCCTGTCTCTCCGCCAACCTGCGCCAGCCGGAACTAACCTGCATTTCATATCGGTTAGTAATCTTTAGTGAAGGCTGGCTTCGGTTGGCAGGCCATTGAACTTGCCTGAGGAAGCTAACCTGGATTTCATTTCGGTTAGTAAACTTTAGCGCAGGCAGACCTGTTTGCCGAAGCTAAAATGCATTTTAGCGCAGGCAAGCCTGTCTGACTGTAAAATTTGACCAACGTAAGCTTTTCAGATATTATTTCGCTAATTATTTTTTTTCAAAGAAGGGGCTAAAATGTGGTTTGTATATATAATTAAAAGTCTGAATTACAATTTTATTTATATAGGTTCAACCAATGATCTCAAAAGAAGACTTGGAGAACACAATGCTGGATTTTCAAAATCAACTTCTCCTTATCTGCCGTTTGAATTGGAAGCCTACATTGCAGTTAAAACCGAAAAAAAAGCAAGAGCAATAGAAAAGTATTTTAAAACCGGTTCAGGTAAGGCGATCCTAAAGAAAAGAATTTTAGCTGACGAAACTTTAGTGTAGTCAGCCCCTGTCTCTCCGCCAACCTGCGCCAGCCGGAACTAACCTGCATTTCATATCGGTTAGTAATCTTTAGTGAAGGCTGGCTTCGGTTGGCAGGCCATTGAACTTGCCTGAGGAAGATAACCTGAATTTCATTTCGGTTAGTAAACTTTAGCGCAGGCAGACCTGTTTGCCGAAGCTAAAATGCATTTTAGCGCAGGCAAGCCTGTCTACTGTAAAATTTGACCAACGTAAGCTTATCAGATTTTATTTCGCTAATTATTTTTTTTCAAAGAAGGGGCTAAAATGTGGTTTGTATATATAATTAAAAGTCTGAAATACAATTTTATTTATATAGGTTCAACCAATGATCTCAAAAGAAGACTTGGAGAACACAATGCTGGATTTTCAAAATCAACTTATTCAGATTTTATGAATAAACAGATAAAATAATCAAAAATAATATTGTTTATTGAATGCTGTTTAATGCTTCTGTTCTTGATTCGAAAACATCAAAAATTTTATTAAGATTCGTCTGCTGAACCATAGTCTTTACATCAGGTTTAAGCCCTGCCAGTAAGAATTTCCCATTTGAAGATCCGATTTTCTTTAAATTTATGATGAGTGCACCAAGAAAGGTTGAATCCATAAATTCAACTTCACCCATTTCAATTAATATTTTACGCCGGCCTTTATCAATTGCATCAGACAATAATTTATTAAATTCACCAGCCTGTTCAATTGTAGCTTGCTGTAAATCAACCGTTACAATAAATACATCGTTAATTACTTCAGTAGTGAAATAACTTAATATTCCCATAATTCTTTCCTTTTAGATAAATTTAAATTTTTACTTATAAATGTACATTTTACAGAAAAAAGAGACAAGAGTATAATATAAAAGAAAGTGATATACTTACCTCTTAACCTCACTTAAAAATATTAATTTACATATTCAGCTTTTAATTATTAATGATAATATCATAATTAAAATTAAAAGATTCAAAATAACCAATTAATCGGATTGAATTTGCACAAAGAGATTACAAACACCCAAATAATAAAACGAAACTTATCCATCAGCTTAAGTATTAAGACTTTTATTCTAATCTCATTAGCTACTATAATAAGCATTAAATTTTTAGATACCGGAATTGCTGTAGGAGTAATGCACATCCTTCAAACTGTTTATGTATTAAAAAAGGCCACGAAAAGCATACCCGATTTTTTACCGCATTTTGTCGGTATCGGGACATTATTTTTGTGGGCTTTCTATTTTTACAGGTTACATGAGAAAAAGTTTGATAAAGAAACCCGTTTTTTAAGCCTTGCAGGCACAGTTTTACCGGTTGCATACCTGGTAAAAACATTAATAAAATTTGTATTTGGAAGGACCAGCCCGCGTTCCTGGTTAATTAATAACCAACCGTTGACATTCCATTGGTTTAAAACCTGGGACAGCAGCTTCCCGTCAGGTCATATGGTTGTTTTTGCTGCGTTCGGAACAGCAATTGTAATTCACTATCCTCAATATCGAAAACCGGTTCTGATTTTTCTTTTTCTTCTTGGAGCAGCGCTTGTCGGTACCGATTATCACTTCTTAAGTGATGTAATAGCCGGAACATATATTGGAATTATAACGACTTATTTAACATGGATATTGCTGATAAAAAGATTGACTTTTAGTTAATTTAACTAGAGCGGATGATTAACTATTTTTCCAGAATTAAAAATTGGTTAAAATTATTTCAGTTTTGTTTTAGTTGTGATTTGGAATAACTACCGGTTCTGTCTGGCAGGATATCACAATTAGACAGATCGAAATAGATATATTTTGCATGGGTATTATTTTACGTCATGCAAGGAGTGTATATGAATATTTCTAAAGTATTGGTTTTTATTATTTCCCTTTTATTCACGCTTTCAATTTACCCTCAAACAACTCATATTGTACAGGCATCAGATTTTGTATTTACTCCGGCCGAATTAACTATTGCAAAAGGTGATACCGTAAAGTGGGTATGGGTAAACGGAATGCATACGACAACTTCAGACAGCACATCAGGAGCTACTGTATGGGATGCATTACTGGATCAGAGCCATCTCTCATACACCTATGTATTTAAAAACACCGGTGTGTTTCCTTATTACTGTATATACCATGTCAGCTTTGGCATGAAAGGGACTATTACTGTCGGACCCGCTACTTCTGTAAAATCTGCTAACTCTGTTCCTAATGGTTATAGTCTTAAACAAAATTACCCCAATCCTTTTAATCCCAGCACAATTATAGAATATTCAATTCCGCAGCAATCTTATATAACTCTCGAAGTATATAACATACTTGGTAGTAAAGTTGAGACGTTAGTTAATAAAGAAGAAGATGCCGGTAACTATAAAATAGAATTCAATTCCCAGAAAACAGTAAACAATGAACCTCTGGCATCAGGACTTTATTTCTACCAGATAAAAGCCCTGGCTGCAGGCAGCCGGTCAGTTAGCTATATAAAAACAAGGAAGATGATTTTGCTTAAGTAATTATTCTTATAAAATATATTTTACTGAAGGACCATCTTCTTATAACTTAGACCACATCTTCCCACATTTCGTGCAGTATGTGAAGACCTAATCTTTACTTTTTGAAAAAATGATCCGCATAATGCTAAGTGAATGAAATTGATTTCTATTTGTATTCTTTAGCGGTTTATTGATAACTTTGCTGCATATTATTCTTTTTTGCATTGTAGTAATTTCTGAAATCAGCAGGAAAATTTATGCAGCATAAAAATATCTTGGCAATTTGCTTAACTTCTATAATATTTCTTACAGCCTTTAGTATTGGAGGTTCAAAAAAAGAGCCGATTGATTATGTTAATACGGACATAGGCGGTATAAGTATTCTCCTTAAAGCCACAAGTTCTGTTGTGCAGCTTCCAAATGATTATCCTCAGGTAACTCCCGAACACAATCCTGGAATAACTGATAACTTTGTAGCCACAAAGATTTACGGCTTCCCTGCCGGAGGCGTAACTATTATGCCATCCACAGGCGAAATTAATACTGATCCGGATAAGATTGCATCTGACTTTGACAGGGATTTTGAAACAAGAACTCCGTATTACTATAAAGGTTTGCTCGAAGATTATAATATTGAAGCATCTTATACTGTCGGTCACTTCGCTGTCTTTTATAATTTTGATTATCCATCAACGTCGGATAAATATATTAATGTAATGATGAGAGGAAAAGGATGGATTGATTTCGATTCATCCGGAGTGTTAAACGGATTTACTACGATTCATAATGTACCCTATTACTTTTACCTCGAGTTTTCATCACCATATAAGCTTAAAGCTTCCTGGAATTTTAAGGGAAAACCTGAACTGAAAAACAAAATTGAGGGAGAAAAGCTTGGTCTTACTATTGAGTTTTCTGAAACAGAAAAAAATCCCGTAATGGTAAAGGCCGGACTTTCATTCATTAGCTTAGATCAGGCAAAAAGGAACCTGGATAGTGCAATAACAGGCTGGGACTTTAATTTAAGAAAAAAAGAAACACGAGCAGCATGGAATAACACTCTCGGGAAAATTGAAATTGAAGGAGGAACTGAAAAGGAAAAGGAAATATTTTACAGTTCATTCTACAGGGCAGTTCAGAATATGATGAATATAACCGAAGAAGGAGATTATTACAGCGGCTTTGATAAAAAGGTACATCAAAGCGATGGAAGGGATTTCTATACAAATGATCAAATGTGGGATACATACAGATGCAATCATCCGCTGCAGCTGCTGCTTGATCCGAAGCAGCAGGGAGACATGATTGAATCAATTCTGCGAATGGATGAGCAGTCCGGATGGCTGCCGATGTTCCCGGCTGTATCCGGTGATTTTGCTGCGATGATTGGACAGCATGCAAATGAAGTAATTACGGATGCTTACTTTAAAGGATGCAGGAATTTCGATATCGAAAAGGCTTATGAAGCAATGAAAAAGGAAGCAATGACTGCAACTTTGCTTCCATGGAAAAACGGTCCTATGACTTCACTGGATACCGTATTCCTTAAGAAGGGCTTCTTCCCTGCTCTTAAAGAAGGTGAAAAAGAAACTAATCCCGATGTTGCACCATTTGAACGGAGACAGGCTGTCTCTGTAACACTTGAAGCAGCTTACGACAACTGGTGCGTGGCAAGAATGGCAAAAGCTCTTGATCATTTGGATGATTACGAATATTTTATGAAGAAAGCTTACGTATATAAAAATGTTTTTAATGACTCCATTGGATTTATGGCGCCTCGTTCTGCCGATGGTGAATGGGTTAAAGGTTTTAATCCCATATTACCGAGCGGACCCGGGGGAAGAGATTATTTTGCAGAGTGCAACTCATGGGTATGGACATTTGATGTTCAGCATGATCCTGCGGGTCTTATTGAACTTTTCGGAGGAAGGAAGCCTTTCTTAGATAAACTTGATTCCCTTTTTGAAGTTCAATACGGCGGAATGTGGAAATATTCGTTCCTTGCAAAATTTCCTGATATGACAGGACTTATCGGAAACTATGCCCAGGGAAATGAACCTAGTTTTCATATAGCATATCTTTATGATTTTGCCGGGGAACCCTGGAAGACACAGAAGAAAGTTCGACAAAATATAGAGGTCTGGTATAATAATGTCCCGCTCGGTCTGCCGGGAGATGATGATAAGGGTTCTTTAGGTGCGTGGTATGTGTTTTCAGCTATGGGTTTTTACCCGTTTTGCCCGGGAGATCCATACTACGTGATCGGAAGCCCCATATTCTCAAAAATTACTGTTCATCTCAGCAACGGTAAAACTTTTAGTATTAATGCTGAAAAAGTTTCAAAGCAGAACAAGTATATACAATCCGCAGAACTTAACGGAAAACCTTTATTAAAGCCCTGGTTTAATCAGAAGGATATTGAGAACGGAGGAAACCTGGAACTCCATATGGGACCCAGGCCTAATAAGGATTGGGGAAGCACACCGGATAAAGCACCGCCATCTATGAGCAGTAAATATTAAAAATTAATTTATTATATGGTAATGTACGGGGGATGTAAATTTTCATCCCCTACAAAAGAATCATCGGGATTAAATAATTTTACCCAGTGGAAATTCTTTTGCTAATGTATTAGACCATAAATAGCTAAGATTTCCACTCTTACATGTAATTGCAGAAAAATAAATTACCAGGTAATTATATTTTGAAGCTTTCTTAAGTACAGTTAAATCAAGATTAATAATAATTTCATTCTTCTCTGGATTTAATTTTAGGTTTTCTTGCCTGTAATCGAGCAGAAAGTATTTTTCTTTTTTATTAACCGGATTGTAAAACATAAATACGAATACAAGATCATAATCCCGGTTATAATCTGTTTCTTCGGCAGTGGAAGAGAATATAATTTTAACCATCTTTTCTTCCGGACAAAAGAGCAAATCACCGGAAGGAAATTTTAAAAGATTCTTAGGGCAGTCTCCCGGTATAATTAAATTATCCATGGTTGGAGATTTTTCATTAACATATTTTAGATTGAACTTTATAAGCCGGTTAAAAGAAGTAGTTCCCTTTATTTTAGCTGCTTTCCAGATATTTGAAAGAACCGAAATAGAGTTTATATATTTTGCAAACTCAACTGCAACGGCAAATTTAGCTCTTTGAGAAACAGCAGCTTTACTTTTGCTGGCATTGTATTTTAAAGGTCTTTTGGAAGCAAAAGGCTGCCCGTTCATTATCCTGTAAACAACATTCTTCATTTTACCGGAAGGTTTGCCGAATATCATTCCCTCTTTAAGTCTGACCATGATATCCCCTTTCAATTTCCTGATAGTTAGATGATAATATGATTATACGCCGTTAAATACGGAATATATGTGCATTCAGAGCGGATTCAGAGTATATTCAGAGCGCATTCAGAAGATAATGATAATATTATTTAGAATGAAGTAAGAGGAGATTACAGGCTGCTAGTGACACAGTAATTTTATCTTGTGCAAATAATGGAATATGAGATTCTTCATCCCGACTACAGAACAAATTCCTGAATGAAGCCGGGATTCAGAATGACATATTAGAGTGTATCATTAAGACGATTCCTTCCTTTTGGTCACCCTCAAAAGATTAAAACTGAAAAAGAAAAGCGGGCTTTAGCCATTTTTAATTCAAAAATATTTGTCAAGAAATATCCTGAAAGGTTTCAAATAAAAATAGAATACTTTCAGTATGGATAATAGTAAAATTTTTTATCAAACTGTGAAACTATTTTGCACGGCATTAAACCTTACAACAAAAAAATCAATATTCTTTTTAATTGACTTTAATTGAGGAAAAACATACTATACAAACAGAAAATTTTCTTCTGGGGCTCTTAGAAAAAAGTGGGTTAGTTATATAATGAATTTCCAATGATCAATTCTGCATTTATAAAATTAGCTGTGTAATTTTATAAATAGGAAAATTTTAATAACTATTTTTAAACAGTTCAATATTATTACTGAATATATGAACTCAAGGGATCAAATAAAAAAAGAAGTTTCCTGCAATGTGTTTATTTCCACCTTTGAATTAGCTAAAAGAAAAAATATAGACCTAAAACTAATTCTAAAAGATATACCTTACAGTTTAGATTATTTATTAAATAAGAATGAAAGAATCGAATGGAATGTTCTTTGCAAATTTATGGACAATATAAGGCCATTTCTTACTATTTCAGATTTTGAGAAAATGGGAGCCCTTGATATAAAAAAAGGTTTTAACCTAGAATCTGTTTTATCTGGATTTATGTTCTCTTCATTAAATAAAATTCCTAGAATTATTAGCGAAAAGATTATTAAATCAGGAGAGCATAATGTATCTTGCATCAAAGGGGAAATAGAAAGTATTACTAACAATCGTATCAGATTGAAATACTATGTTGATGAAGAACATGAATTTTTCCCGGAGTTTGTGTATGTAATAAGAGGTACGTTCTTAGAAATAGGTAAACAATTAAAGTACAGCGAATTTAAAATTGAAACAATATGGATTCATAAGGGAGCCATTCTTGACATTTCATGGAAAAAAGAAGGAACTTTATTCAGACTCAAGAGAGGATTAACCTGGATTTTTCATATAAAAAAAACATTTTTAGACTTAACTGATTCTCAAGAGCAAATATTGAAGCAGTATAATGAACTGGATAAATCAAAAACACTCTTACAAAGGCAGACTGTACAGCTTAAAACCGCATATGAAATTGCAAAATCAATCAGGCAAAGTTTCGATATTAATACAACATTAAATGCAATTACGAATACTTTGGTTTGTAATGCAGGATTTTCTTCGGCACAAATAAGACTGTTTAAAGATATTGAGGGGAATAAATTTGAAATAGAAGCTTTATATGGAAATGATGAAAGGAATATAAATCCTGTAAAGAAATCTATTAATGTTGATAGTGTAAATATCGGGGAATTGACTATTTATCCTAAAATCGGAACTGAAATTTCTGAATTAGAAGAGATGCTTGATTATTTACTTCCTATTATAAACATTTCAATTCACGATTCACTGGTTCTGAGAACAGTAACAGATTATAAAAATAACCTTGAAACAAAAGTTGAGAAAAGGACAGACAAATTACAAAAGGCACAGGAAGAATTATCAAAAACAATTTATTTATTGAAGAAAGCCCAGCTGGCACAAAACCGTTTCTTTACAAATATATCCCACGAGTTCAGAACACCACTAACTTTAATACTTGGACCCGTAAAGCAAATCATTGAAAGAATAAAAGACGAGAAGACTAAAGAGGATCTTCAGGTTGTTCACAAAAATGCAAACAATCTTCTAGGTTTGGTTAATCAACTACTTGATATATCCAAACTTGAATCCGGTAATATGAAACTGCAGGCAAGCAGCGAGAAAATTATTCCTTTATTAAAAGCCCTTTTGCAATCTTTCTGTTCATATGCAGAAAGAAAAAGGATTAATTTGAAATTCAATGCAACCTGCCTGCCGGCAGACAAGTCTGAAGAGGAGATTACGGTTTATGTAGACAAAGAAAAGTTTGAAAAGATAATTACAAATATACTTTCAAATGCATTTAAATTTACCCCGGAAGGGGGTGAAATAGAAGTAGTTGTTAAACCTAAATCTACTTCACAGGAGATGTCATTCAAAAAAAGCCCGGTCTTAAAAAAGGAGGAAATATATAGAAATCAGCTTTCCAATCCTTTAGCCGGAAAATTGGCAAATAACAATGACTTTGTCGAGATATCAATTCGTGATACAGGAATAGGTATACCAAAAGAAAATATCAACTATATATTTGATCGTTTCTATCAGGTGGATGGAATTTATACAAGAGAGCAGGCGGGAACAGGGATAGGATTATCTTTAACAAAAGAATTAGTCGAACTGCATAAAGGGAAAATTGAAGTAGAAAGTAAAGAAGGGAAAGGGACAAAATTTACAATCAGCATCCCACTTGGTATCAAACTTTTAAAATCAGAAGAAATTAGTGAATCAAAAAAAGAAGAAAAAATATTGCCGTTCACGGTGAAACCATTTTATCAGGATGTGATAAAAAATGATTCCGATTCAATTGGTGAAACAGACACATCAGCACGAAAAATTGGGAAGCCGGTATTGTTAATAATAGAAGATAACTTTGACGTAAGAGCTTATATTAAAAATAACATGAATATTGACTATAAAATTGTCGAAGCATGTAACGGAGAAGATGGCTGGAATAGTGCTGTTAAACATTTCCCTGATTTAATAATAAGTGATATTATGATGCCTAAAATGGATGGATTTGAATTGTGTAAAAAATTAAAAACCGATCAAAGGACTAGTCACATACCTGTTATATTGCTGACAGCTAAGGCTTCAAACCAGGATAAGATTGACGGATTTGAAACAGGTGCAGATGAATACATAATGAAACCGTTTGATATGGAAGAGTTGAGGTCCAGGATAAAAAATCTAATTGAACAAAGGAAAAGGATACATGAACATTTAAAAAAGCACGGATTATTTGAAATAGAAGAAGAAAAAGTTACACCTGCAGATCAGAAGTTTTTACAAAGGGTTGCAGAAATAATTAATGAATATCTATCCGAACCGGATTTCAATGTAGAAAAGCTTACGGAAAAACTGGCTTTAGGCAGATCGAATCTTAATAAAAAATTTATAGCATTAATCGGAGAGCCGCCTGTTGAATTTATTAGAAGAACCAGATTGAACAGGGCTGCAGAATTAATTGAAAAGAACTTTGGAAATTTATCTGAAATCGCCCTGGAAGCCGGTTTCAATAATCCTGCTTATTTTTCGGCATGTTTTAAAAAACAGTTCGGTGTAATTCCCTCAAGATACCTTTTACAGGACATAGAGCAAAAAATATAGGGGATTCTTCAGTTTGTCTTTACCTTCTAGCCCAACTTTTTCATTACCAAAAGACGAATGTGTAAGATTTTTACAAATATCTGGTAGAAAACCACGCCTAAAAAGCTTATCTATATTTAGATCAAATCAAGTTTTATCTAGTTCCGGAATATATAGGGGAGTATGTTCGTATGGAAGCCTGCTGCAACTAAGTACAAATGGGTTTCCTTAACTTTGGCCCTTGATTAAAATGACCGGTTTTATAAACAAGGGAAATTATGGACAACTTAGCACCAGCGATATTTTATTTGGGACAAAATTATCCCAATCCATTTAAATTCAAAACAACTATTAAATATTGTGTGGCTTATAAAACCAAAATCAGAATAACAATTTACAATTCATGCGGTAAAATGATTAACAAGCTCGTTGATGAAGTTAAGGAACCGGGGACATATGAAATCGGATTTTCCATATCTGATTTCAGAAAAAGCAGATCACCGGTATCCGGTATCCGGAATCAAGTATCCGGTACTTATTTCTATCAGATGAAAGCCGGGGATTATTTATCCGAAAAGGAAATGACATTAATCTGGTAGCGATTATTAAATAATTTGTGGGATCTTGCATTCGATTGTTCCAGAGATCTGGTATTAAACATTGTATAATTATTCAATTAAAATGAATATTTCCGGGAATGAACATAAAATTGGTTAACAAATCTAAGGGAGATTGATCATGAATAAATTAATTAAAATTTCCATATTAATTTTCACAATCATTTATTCTTATCCTCTTTTTTCACAGGAATTTTCTTTAAGTTCTAAATCGGCTATAGAAAAAGGAAAAATAACGATAAAGATAAAAGAAGGCGCTAATCGTCTTTACAAAAAGAATAGCAATACATTTTCTTTTGGAATTTCCTCTCTTGATCAAAAAATGAATAAGTATAAAGTCTTTTCATTAAAGAAAAGATTTAATCACAAACCAATAGCTAAAAACTCAGGTTTGCCTGATCTTTCCAGAATTTATCAAATTGAATTCCCGGCTGATTTGGATATTTCGACCGTGGTAAATGAGTTTTCAACCGATCCGAATGTAGAGTACGCAGAACCGGTTCCGGTTTACTATTTGTTCGGAGGACCCAATGATACCTTATATAGCAAGCAAAGGTATCTTAAAAATATTCAAGCGGAACAAGCCTGGGATATTCATAAAGGTGAAGATGGGGACAGCACAATAACGCTGGCAATAATAGACGGCGGCTGTAAATATGATCATCCCGATCTTGCTCAAAATATATGGAATAACCTGGGTGAAGATGCCGATGGAGACGGTAAAACTTTTGAATTAATAAATTCAAAATGGGTGCTTGACCCGGATGACATTAATAATATTGATGATGACGGAAACGGTTATATCGATGATCTTATCGGCTGGAATTTTGAAAACTATAATAATAATCCAACGGATAAAGATCCGTATTTTATAGAAGGACATGGTACAGTAGTGGCAGGAATTGCTGCAGCTGTTACAAATAATAGAATTGGTATAGCAAGTATAAGTTACAATCTTAAATTAATGCCTGTAAATGGCTGGTATGACGGCATAATCTACGCTGCAGAAAACGGGGCGGATATAATTAATTGCAGCTGGGGCGGGTTTCAATTTTCAAAAGCCGATAAGGAAGTAATAGATTACGCTTCCGGCTTAGGCAGCATCATTGTTGTCGCTGCGGGAAATGATAATAGTTCGGCTATATTTTATCCACAGGGTTATCCATCGGTGATAAGTGTTGCCGGGGTTGATGCTCAGGATGTAAGGGCTTCGTATTCAAATTTTGGCCCAAGCATAGATGTTGCTGCACCGATAGCATCGATTTCTACTTCAAAAAATAATTACTACACTGAAAGTATTGCCGGAACATCTGTTTGTGCACCAATAGTTACGGGATTAGCCGGCTTGATCAAATCTTTTCACCCGGACTGGACTAATGAACAGATAGTAAAGCAATTAATTATTACCTCAGATGATATAACTGCCGTCAACCCCAACTTCGAACATTCTCTTGGAACAGGAAGAGTTAATGCTTACCGTGCACTAGCAGAAAGCAATCCGGCAATTACACCTGAACTAAAATTAAGTACTTCATTATTACAAGTCCTCCAGCCTGTAAATCCGGATTCTGCTATTAGCTTAAGCCTTAGGGTTCAGAACCATTCCCACTTTCTTGATGCAAATCCTCTTACTATTACCCTGACATCCGATAATCCCGATGTTCAAATAATTAAAGGTAATTATACCGGTTTACTCCAGGCAAATTCTATTGCAGAACTAACAGATATATTTCAAATTAAATTTGCTCTGGGTGCCTCAAGTGTTGCCGCAGCTTTTAAATGCAGTATTTCTGCCGATTTGCCTGTTGTTGCCGGATCTGTGTTTGAGTTTGTTCTTCCTGTATATACCAATACGCCTTTAATGCTCAATTCCTATAACGTAACCCGTATTGATTCAAATAGAATTTATTTGCACGATATTTCAATTACTAATAAAGGTCAACCAGAACAGTCTTCATTATCGGTACAGGTGAAGAGTCTTGATAGTTGTACAGTTGCAGAAGAGCATAAATTGATTTGGGGAGGGATCAATTCACTGGAAACAGTGAAAATGCCGGGAGGATATTTTTTTGATATAAGTAAATGCTCTTCCGATTCCCTTAAATTGATTCTTGAAATATCAAACGGGATAAGTTCCTGGTTCAGCCAAATTAGTATAAAAATTCCTCCCTTATCCGGTATAAACGGACTAACAACAGTTATGCTTGATGAAGCGAATAACCTGGATAATTGGACCTCATCAAGCTGGGGTATTACCGGGCAAAAATATGTGTCTTTGCCGTCGTCATTTACAGATTCTCCCGGCGGATATTCAGCTGGTTCATCCTCCCTTGATTACAAAAATCCACTCAAATCTTTAAATGCTATTCTAGCATTTATTGAGTTCGATTCACAATGGGATATCTATAATATAGGAAATAATCCGGATTATGGTCAGGTGCAATTATCAACTAATAATGGATTTACATGGATTCCTTTACCAGGTAGATACTCAAGCTTACTCACAAAAAATGCACCAGTTTATAATGGGCGTCAATATAGCTGGATACATGAAATAGTTGATGTTAGTGATTATTTAAATTATCAATTAAAGTTTAGATTTTATTTAGCATCACCATCTATGTACCATTTAGACGGTTTGTATATCGATAATATAAAGCTATCGGTTTATGCTTCTCAAATTGGGGAGCAGCCATATCTTGATAAAGCATTTGCCAGGAAGAACCAAGACTCAGTATGGTTCAGAATAAAATTTACAAATTTTTATGATCATACATTTACGCCAAGGCTTGTTTATGCAAATTTGGAGAGTACAGAAAAAGATTCTTTAATGCTTTATGATGACGGTTTACACGGGGACTCTCTCGCTAATGATAATATTTACGGGAATTACATACCCCCAATTCCGGATGAAGGTATTTATAAGGTTGGTATAAGCACAATAGACAATAATATTAATAATTATATATATACACCCAATATTTATAGATTCACTACTGCCGGACCATTATCGGTTGACAGTATTTCCTATACAAAACTATCATTAGTCCGTTACAACATAAAACCTTATATAAGAAATCACGGCAGCACATCAACAATTACAAAAGTTAATATAAATATTTTATGTGATGATCCATGGGTATTACCAGCGAGCCGAATTATGAGTTTTCCCGATGTTCCGCCGGATTCGCTTGTAGGTTTAACCGACTGGGTTAGAATTCAATGCAATCCCCAGTTCCCAGGATATTTCAATTTAAAGTTTGAAATAATTAGCGATGGCTGGACTTACTGGACTGATTCAGTGCGGTTAGTAGTTTCTACAGTTGGAATTGATGAGCAAGCAAATCTGCAGTTAACTTTTAACCTTGAACAGAACTACCCCAATCCCTTCAACCCAATAACAAAAATAAAATATTCGATACCAAAACAATCTTATGTAACGCTAATAATATATAATATCCTCGGGAGAGAAGTTACAATGTTAGTTAATGAAGAAAAATCTGCCGGGGATTATGAGGCAACATGGGATGCAAAGAACTTTGCGAGCGGAGTATACTTTTATAAAATAATTGCAGGAGATTTTGTACAGGTAAAGAAGATGGTCTTGCTGAAATGAGCATTCTTGTAAGATGACATCTTTTCACAGCAAGTTCAGATCTAAAAGATGTCATCTTTACAATCTGAAAGGTCATCAATCTCCGGAGTTAAACTTCTGAAAACAATAGTAAACCCCGGAGTCTCATTCCACTTTAAGCGTTTTTCGCTTTATTTTTGTGAGCTCCCCTCTTTCGATTTTTTCCAGACAGTCTTTTATTTTTTATCTGATTATATTAATTTGCTTCAAGCATAAGATTTTATGGGGAATATTTTAAGCTTAACGCTTTGCTTCACTAAGAGGGAATTCTTTTTACCAGGTTTTCGAATAATTTTTTTTGAAATCTCAATTAACAGATTCTCAGTTTAATATTATCCATTCAAAAACAGGAGAGTAAAATGAGAAACACAATTGTTTTAATGTTAGGAATCATCATAATCCTGCTTATTATTTTATCAATATGGGGAGGAATAAATTTCGCCGAAATAAAAGAAAAGGTAAATTCAGTGAATACCGGTTTAACTGTAACACAGGACAGTATAAAAGAGACAATTAAAAATATAAATGAAGCCAGGAATGCAATTTCCGAAGCAAAGGAAAGTATTGAATCGGCAAACCTTGATCTGGAGAAGTTAAATATCAAGCTGGACAAAGAATTTATGGATATCATAAGAAAAGTTAAGCTGCTTCAAGAAAACAAGAGTCTTTTAGCTGAAAAAATTGAGAGCATAAAAAAGGATATTCCCGGCGATCTGAAAGTACTCAGAGAACCCAGCTATCAAAAAATAGGAGGTTCAAAATGAAACTTATTTATTTACTGTCGCTGGGATTTTTACTTTCAATTGTTGTCAGCAATCTTTCTCCTGCACAGCAAAAATCTTCAAAAGATGTCCCGGAAATTTCATTCAATGATAATACCATTGACAACGGTTTTAACAGAATATTTTTATTAATGCCCGGCGAGCAGATAATCATAAACAATTTATGCTCTTCCGAAGAGATAGCAATCGGATTTAAAAGTTATGTTGACATCTCAAACAAGCTTGCACTGTTTTATCAGAATAGTGACAGCATATCATTAAAAATTATATCCGAATATAAGAATATTGATCATACTATTAATAATATAGGCATTGGTTTAAAAATGATTTCGGATGACCTGCATAAAGTAAACTTGCAGCGGTCAATTGAATTGCTGAACAAATCAGGTGTTACACTTGAAAATTCCAATAAAAAGCTCGAAGATGCAGTTGAAAAATTAAATGAGATAAACTCAGATCTTACAGGTTTTTATTTTGGAAATCTCTGGAGTATTTTGATTGCAGGAATTGCTGGATTTGCCGCGGGCGCTTTAATCTTCTAAAGGATCTGAAATAATCGGAAAACTAAAGCCGCTAAAGTGCAGCAGGAGCTTTCAGGTAATCATGCACAAAATGAATAGTTACTGCTCCCTCTCCTACTGCAGATGCAACTCTCTTAACTGATCCGAACCTGACATCACCTGCAGCAAATATAACGGGCATTGATGTTTCGAATTTCATCGGCAGCCTTTTGGAGATCCTGCCGTATCTGGTGCCCGTTAAATCATCCCCTGTTAATATAAATCCATTTTTATCGCGTTCTATAAATTCAGCAGATCAAGAATAGAAGTAATTTTCTGAGTAACACACTGAAGTAAAAAAAGTTCTTTTAATCTTTGTTCATGGTTTTCCTGTTTCATACTACATTAATTTATATTTGAGAATTTTTGAAATATAAGGTTTAATAATTTTTATTTAGAATCAGTCAGGATATTGAAAAAAGTTTAAACAATAATAATTTTCTGTTTCTTGACAGATTTCCGTTACTTAAATATCAGTTTTATTATCTATAGTATTAAAGTGCTCAATATTAAATGTGATTTAATAATAACCGGTATCTCACCAAAAATCTAAAAACCGTTCATGAAGCAGAATAATGTGAGGAGAAGATAAAACTTTGAGTAGGAACGGAGTGAAGTTAAATCATTTTTTTTATAAAATAAAATAAAAATTATTATTGCAATTAAGCTGTTTGATTTTTGTATTTCCCTGTTCAAGAGTTTATTTTAACTCAAATTATGCATTAGAAAAAAATTCGCGGCTCAGATTTCCCAATCCGAGCCTAATTTAAAAATAAATAACTTCAAGACGGGATCCTGATCTACAAAAAGTCTATTGCGTAATTTGGGTTTAATATATTAGGGAAGATAGAATACTCTTAGAAAACCGGAACTCCGTTAGTAATTCTTTAAACGAAATGATGAGATTTATTAGATGTATTATTTTTAATTAGATTTTAAAAGATATTATGAAACGCAGTGTTAAATTTTCTTCCTATTTCTAAAATTATTTTAAACGGCACTGACACGAAAAAACATCCTTTAATTGTCTTTTCAATATAATAACTAATATTACCGAATAATGCGATTATATATTACCAAAAGAATTTTCTTCATAATACACTATTCAAATTTTCATTCTTTTTAATTATTTCTATCTGGTCTGGATCTTGCTCATATATGCAGAAAAATGAAAAATTCGAGATAATATTATGAAAAATAATATCCCTTTTCTGGCAATTTTGTTTTTATTTCATTTCCAATTATTGTATTCCCAAACATGGAGTCCAATGGGAAGCGGACTGGAATATGGTGTTAATACAATAGTGTATTTTAACGGAAACATTTATGCAGGTTCTGATCTGGTATACCAGTGGAATGGCAATTCATGGACAGCTGTAACTAACGGTATGAACGGACTTTTTGGTGCAACAGATATAGAGGCTATGGCAGTAAATAATAATACTTTATTTATCGGTGGAACCTTTTTCGTTCTGACTCCCGATCAGGACTGGTATAATTATGCGGCTAAATTATATAATGGTTCATGGACCACCTGCGGATCAGGACTGGGAAATGACGGCTCGGGAATGGATGATATACCATTAGCAATGATTTCTTACGGTGGGGAATTATACACAGGTGGAATGTTTCAGTTCGCCGGGGGTGATCCTCTGAATCAGCAAATTGCAATGTATATCGCACGATTTGATGGTTCTTACTGGAATCCGGTAGGAGGTGGTCTTAATGAGCACATTACAGACATGACAATTTATAATAATCAATTGATTGTCTCAGGATATTTCACTGAAGCAGGCAACACAGAAGCAAACTATATTGCAACCTGGGATGGAGGTTCATGGCATGCGCTTGGTTCCGGAATGGCAAGACCTTATTTATGTAAAGTAACTGCTTTAGCAGTACATAATGGAGATCTTTATGCCGGAGGTTTATTTGATTCTGCCGGAGGTAAGCCTGCAACTAATATTGCAAAATGGGATGGAACCAGCTGGTCTGCAGTTGGTGATGGAATAAACGGACAGGTTTATTCTCTTGCATCATATAATGGGAACTTGTATGCAAGCGGTTATTTTTTTATCAGTGCAGGAGGACCCGGCAATTATATTACTAAATGGGACGGCTCACAGTGGAGTAATGTTGGAAGCGGTACAGATGCTCCTATTAATTCCTTTCTAGTACAGGATAATAAACTATATGCAGGAGGCAGCTTTACAATTGCAGGTGGTCAGCCTGCAGAACATATTGCTGTGTTGTCGGATAATGCAGCATCAGTAAAAAATAATGATAAGTTATCTCCTGATGAATTTTCTCTTTGTCAGAATTATCCTAATCCCTTTAATCCTACAACCAATATTGAATTTCAAATAGCGAAATCCGGATTTGTCTCATTAAAAATTTATAATACTCTTGGGAAAGAGGTGGCAACACTTGTTAACGAAGAAAGACCTGCGGGAATTTATGATATTAAATTCGATGCTTCAAAACTTACAAGCGGAATTTATTTCTATAAACTTCAGAATGATAATCATTCGCAAGTCAAGAAAATGGTAATACTAAAATAACATTAATTAAATGTTCATAGGATTTATTTTGTTTTAAGGGAGATATTGAATGAAACGCCGGTATCATTCGAAATGTATACCGGATCAGAAAAACTTTAGCTGGTATAAACTAGCTTCAATAAATAGCCGCTTTAGAATTAATATACCTGAAATTTCTTCTATTGTAGTATTGAAAAAGAAATTTGTCTTGGTTTTATTACCATGAGTTATTTTCTTTTTTCGAATATTAATCCCGATCTCCTGAATTAAAAGAGAAAAATTTAATATAGCTTTTTAGTAAACCGATGAAAAAGGAGAAATTAGAAGGCCTCAGCATCATTAATAATTTTTTTTCGGATGGAAGATATGTAGAGTACTGGAATATTGATCAATTTAAAATCCTAAACTTTTCTTTAATATTTTTCAGAATAAAATATTCACCCAGAATACCTGAAGGATATTTGGTTGAATATCCCCTTTTATCTTTTGCTTTAAAATAAAATTTGATATAATCATTAATTGGTTTAATAGCTGCAGAACATTTAAAAAAATTATCATCGGATTCTTCCATCTTATATATAGACTCGTCCTTCTGCATATTTATCACATGCAATTCTACACTGGACTTAAACAGACCAAAACTGCTGAAGACATAAGTCTCTATCTCAGCTTTATTCCCATCATCTGATAACTCCGGAGTATTTGAAAATGCCGGTCCATAATATGTAACAGCTTTTTCGGCATCAGGTATTCCCCAGCCATATAAATTATCGGGATTGCCGGCTTTTGAAGATGTCTTCTTGATAGCCTCAACAACCTGCTTCTTGGAAAGTTCCCGGGTGTGCCGATAAAACAAGTGCAGCTATTCCTGCAGCTATTGGAGCAGATAATGATGTCCCATGGGACCAACCATATTCAGGTTTAAGCTTTGGATAATAATTTGCAACCCAGACTGCTTCCCCGGTGCAACTATATCGGGTTTTATTCTGCCGTCAACAGTCGGTCCGCAGGAACTAAAAAAAGAATGATTTAAATATTTATCTACTGAACCAACCGTTAAAACATTAAATCCGTCTGCTGGTGGTTCAATAATGTGCCATTCTTCCTCGTAATTATTTCCTGCAGAACAGATAAAAACTATCTCTTTATTAAAAAGACTATCGGCAGCCCTGGTTATTAATGCGGTCCGGCCATTCATTTGGTAAGGGAAATAATAATTAGCATCATCAAACTTATTAAAACTTAATGATGTAGTAATAATTTTTGCGCCGTTTTCAACCAACCAGCAGGAAGTTTTTACTGCATTTACTTCCTCTTCAGCCAGTCGAAATGTAGATTTGTCTGACTTAGCTAAAATAAAATCTGCTCCGTATGCAATTCCAATCAGATCATTTACTTTAAAACCCCCGATTACTGAAAAAACATTTGTACCATGATCCAATCCTTTAATATGTTTATAATTTAAAGTTGTAGGTTTGTTTACTGCAAAATCGAATTCTTTAATTATCCTGGTATTTTCAAACACGGAATGCTTGGTATAAAAACCCGAACCGAGAATACCTACAGTAATATTCCTACCGGTAATCCCGTATCTATGAAGACGGGTGGTATTAACTATTTTATTTTGTGTATATGAGTGACCGTAAAAATATCTGTCAGTAGACTTGTTAAGCTCTACAAGGCTCCAAATCAGAATAGAGATTATAAGAGCAGATGCTGCTGCAATTCTGATATTTTTCATAAATCGTTTTTAATTATCCATAAAAGCAAATCAGAAATATGAACTGAATATATTTTAATTTTCTAATTTGTTGTTAATCAGTTCCAGAACAAAATTGAGCTCCGCATCGGTATTTGTAACTATATCGTTTTGTGATCTTTCTATATAATAGTCAGGCATTACACCTTTTGTCCTGTCCATATTACTTACCGCAGCATCATATCTTTGTTTCCGTGCAGTCCCCAGTATAAGACGTGTATTTTTCAAATCTTTATAAATTACAGAACCTGTACAGGTAAAGGTAGCACCTGTTTCGGTCCCTACAAGTTTCCCTATATGATTATATTTTAATAGAGCACAAAAGTGGCCAGTTGTAGAAAAGCAGCTTCCGTCAATCAGCGTATAGATATTTCCCTTAAAATTATTGGCTGCCGCAGGTATTGGTTCAGAAAGAGTTTTGTATCTTCCGTAAATTTCCGCAAAATACGGAACCGGTTCATTTTCGATATAAGATAATAAGTAAGATGAACAAAAGGGATCGCCGCCGTCATTACCACGCAGATCAACAACAAGGTTTTTTATCTTTTTATTTTGAATAACAAGAAATGAACTATCGATAAATTTCCTAAACATTTCTCGCTGCTCATAATAAATAAAGGAATTTATAGTAATGAGCGCTGCGTTAATATTGTCCGGAAGTTTTAATGACAATTCATTTCCTCTAACCGGGTACTTATTAATTGTTTCTAAACTGACCGGTAAAAGTCCGGTTTCTTCTTCCTTTGATTTGCCGGGCGCAATAAATTTAACTCTGAAAAAATCAGGATAACCATAATACAATGCATAATTTTTAGCAAAATTTTTTTCTACACTTTTTGATCTAAATGCCTGGATAAAGGCATCTGATGAGGTTATTGATTCCAAAGCTTCAACAATCTCATATATCGGTTTTTTATTAATCGACAAGACTTCACTTCCTAATGGGATATCTATTAAATGTGAGTAATAACCTGAGACATAGACTTTTTTATTAGAAAAACTAAGTTTAAGCGGGAAAAAATTATCCGGAACAGCATACCGGTAATCAGAAGGCAGCCATAATTTTGTATGTCCGCAGCCGACTTTTGAAAGAACTGATGAAATACTCTTATAGAACTCATTAAATTCCAAAGGCCTGTTTATCAGGGAATAGTGATAATCTAAAAGTGAATCAAGCTTCTGCTTATCAGTATAATCATAAAGTGCCGGATGATTTTCCTCCAGCATCTTACGCATCTCCCGGAAATCCTCCTGCAGCTTTTCTTTTCCAAACAGTACAGGAAATTTAATGTATTCATCATAACTAAAAAATGATACGGGTAAAAGAGTATCAGTATTAGTAATAATTAATTTTCTATTGCCATGGTTAGGGTTGTCCGGATCCGGATCTTTCTCCCAGTATATCCGGTCATTACTTTTAGTCAGAATAAATTTGTACTCAATTGTGTCACCGATATTTACATTACTATTAAGCTTTCCTGTATAAATATTATCAAATTTATTTTTAATCAATTCACAGTTATTTTCATTCCATTGATTAAAACTTCCTCTTACAAACACTTTTTCATTTTTAGCCGGTGAAAATAATCCTTTTTCAATTATCGCATCCATGTTTAATCTGAATGTAACAGTTGTCTGTGCATTTAGATCGGATAAAACAATAAAAATAATAAGAGAGAAAAAGATTCTCATTTTTACTTCGAATGATTATGTTAAAGAATTTATCGGGACAAATAAAAGAAAAATTAAAATGCTTAGTGAAAGACTTTAAAGGATTCCGAAAAACCAGGATAGTGTTTGTTTCATTACCAACCTCACCCGCTCCGGTATTTAACACCTTGAAATAATTATAAACCGGAAGTTATAATGATTAATTTAACTAAATAATTTTTGTAAAGGTACTTACTAAATAAATAACTAATGCAGCGGCAGCTATAAATGTAAAGATGATTACAAAATTCATTTTGTCTTCGGGTTAAATTTATGTTAATCTTTATTAAGATCGTCATCATTGACCAATTGCTGGTAATAAGTTAATAATGCCGCTTTCTTCGTCTCTTCATTTAAACCGTTTTTAACTAGTTTTTTAAGTTCATTTATACCTTTTGCCCGGTTTAATTCAGTGAGAACCAGGGCGCCTAATAATTTGTTGCAGGGATCTTTTTCCTTATAAATCATTTCCTCTATAAGACTTTCGCCTTCGGCAATTTTTAATTTTCCGATTAAGTAAATAGCGCTCCTCTTAGTGCCGCAGTTATTTGAAGATAAAGCTGTTTTCAAATTTTCAAGCGCAAATCGATGATGGGTTAATTCAGAAATAGATACATTCTGTGCAAATGCTTCTTTGGATAAAATTAAAGAAAAAAAGATTATTGCAAAGAAAACAAATATTCTTTTCATTTTGTTATACAGCATTTCAAAATTTATATTTTTCATTTTGCCCTCCTTTGAATTAACCCAACTAAAAATTGCCTCTAAAAAGATCATAACTCTTCAAATGTGCAGTTATCACAGGTATATTTTTTATATATCCTGTCGAATACTTTACGAACCAGTTCACTCTTTTCGGTCTTTGCCAGACCTTTTAACTGGCACATTCCGATTTTCGAATGAATCTTATAAAGAGATAAAGCAGCAATTATCCTAGATTCATCGGTGGCACCATGTTTAACCAGTTTCAGCAACGGTATCATGGCTTTACTCGATTTCATTTCTCCAAGGAAATACGCACAGCTGGTTTGAAGACCTGAGTTATCCGATTTGACACCGCGGATAAGGTTCTCTTCTATAACAGATAACTTAGCTTCTGAAAATGCAGAGAAATCGTTAAACATATTCGAACTTCTGATAGCACTTATTTCAGATTTTATTATTTCGGGTATCAGGTTATCATGTTCACCTGCATATATTGAAGAAGAAAGAATTAAGACCAGGAAAAGGAACAGGCTTAAACGGACTTGATTTAAATGTTTCATCACTTTCCTCCACTAGGTTTTTTATATTATTTGACAATAACTAACTTCCATACAATAGATTGCTTATTATTTTTTCCAGGCTTCTTTTAGAAACGGTTTCTTTAATTATATCGATAATATTCCCGTTATTTATGATTAAAAAAGCCGGTGCCCTTTCTATACCGATATAGTTGAATAATTCCTTATGTGCTTCAAAATCAATTCTTACAATATTCAATACTGAACTATACTCCAGTTCAATTTTACTTATTATCAGATCCATCAGATGAGAACCTCCGCTCCATTTAGACCTGACTTCGACTAAGGTCGGCAGTTCCCTATTGAAAATTTCACCAACACTATTCTTAATATTGCAGATATAGTTGATCACTTCCGTCATTTCCATATTTTATTAAATGGTTTTTTGTTTAGCTGAAATGCAATTGGTTTGCCAACTTTTACCGGACGGATGAACGGTTAATAAATTATTTAAGCGGTTAGGAGAATAATCGGGAGATAAAACAGGACGGAATTCGTTTAATTAATGATGACAATATATTGACAAAAGCCAAAATATTGACATTTATTTTTTCTGAATATTCAATCTTTTAATTCTGGCTTCAAGAGTAGTTCTTTTAATACCCAGTATTTTTGCAGCCCCCTTCTCACCGCTGACCTGCCAGTTGGTTTTTTCAAGAACTTTTATGATATGCTGTCTTTCCAGATCTTCAAGAGTTTCTACCCCGGTATCCGAAGAAGAGTAAGCGGCTTTTTTTGGTAAGATTTCGTTTAATATCAGTTTGCTCCCTTCATTAGTAATAACTGCACGTTCAATAATATTTTCCAGTTCACGGATATTACCGGGCCATGTATAACCCATCATTTGCTCTACCATGCCCTGCGAAATAGTTTCGATTATCTTTCCTACTTTCCTGCTAAAATGATTAACAAAATAATTTATCAACAATGGGATATCTTCTTTCCTGTCGCGAAGCGGAGGAATAAAAATCGGGAATACATTCAGCCTGTAATACAGGTCTTCACGAAAATTTCCATTTTTAATTTCTTCACTTAGCTTCCGGTTTGTCGCAGCAATAATTCTGACATCCACTTTTACAGTTCTGGGATTTCCTATTCTTTCAAATTCTCCCTCCTGCAGGACTCTTAAAATTTTAGGCTGAAGCTCTAACGGTAAATCGCCTATTTCATCCAGGAAAATGGTCCCTTTATCAGCCAGTTCAAATCTTCCTGTCTTTTTTGAAATAGCACCTGTAAACGCACCTTTCTCGTGACCGAACAATTCACTTTCAATAAGGTTGGCCGGTAATGCAGAACAATTAACTTTAACAAGCGGCCTTTCATTTCTGTTGCTGATATTATGGAGAGCCCTTGCAAGAAGCTCTTTCCCTGTTCCCGATTCACCTAAAATTAATACAGTTGCATCTGTAGAAGCAACCTGTTCTACCTGGTGCAGAACTTTTTTAAGCGCTTCACTTTGAGTAATAATGCTGCCGAAATCGTGCTGCAGCTTTATTTCATCCTGCAGGTAAATATTCTCAGCTTCCAGCCGGTTTTTAAGAACTTCAACTTCGGATAAAGCACTTTGAAGTTCATTTGAAAGTTTTGTTTTTTCCTGAAGCCTTTCAGCAAGAGCTTTTCTTTTCTCTTCCAGATTTTTAACTCTCTTTTTATATAATATGTAAACTGAAATGGCAATAGCTCCGAATATCAACCCCCTGAACCACCAGGTCATCCAGAAAGGAGGAAAAATAATAATATTTACAAATGCTCCTTTCTCATTCCAGATGCCGTCACTGTTTGAACCTTTTACTCTGAATGTATATTCGCCTGGAGGTAACGTTGTATATGTAGCAAATCTTCTTGATGAAGCAGTATAAATCCAGTTTTTATCAAGCCCTTCCATTTTATAGGCATATTTATTTTTTTCGGGAGCAGAAAAATCAAGCGAAGCAAATTCAAAAGTGAATAGATAATCTTTATATGTAAGACCGATATTTTCAACGGAGTAAACAGGTTTATCAAATTCAATTTCTTTATTGAATTTCTGAAAAGAAGTGATCACAACATTCGGTATAAATTTATTATCCTTAATATTTCCGGGAAAGAATGAATTAAATCCTTTTATACCTCCAAAGAACATTTCACCTTTCCTGCTTTTGAAGTAGGAACCGCCATTAAACTCATTATCCTGGAGTCCGTCTTTTATGTTATAATTATTAAAAGTTCTTTCGGCAGGATTGAATCTTGAAATTCCGTTATTAGTGCTGAGCCAGAGATTTCCGGATTCATCTTCAAGGATTCCATAAATAGAATTACTCGGCAAACCATCAAGTGTAGTAAAATGTTCAAAAGCTTCAGCTTTTATATTAAATTTATTAAGACCTCCGCCCCAGGTTCCAAGCCATAATATACCTTCCGGACTTTCGTGAACAGCAAATATATAATCACTATTTAAGCCGGATGAATTATTCGGATCAGCAGTAAAATGTTCGAAGGAATTTGCTTCTCTATCAAATTTATTCAGGCCACCCCCTTCAGTACCAATCCACAGCCGGCCGGATTTATCCTCATAGATTATCCTTACAAAATTGTTGCTTAATGTTTTATTGTTTTCAGGATTATTTTTGTAATGAGTGAAAGTTCCTGTTTCCCTGTTAAGCTTATCCAATCCATAACCGTAAGTACCAACCCATAAATCTCCTGCCTTATCTTCATAAATACTTCTTATTTCATCAAAAGCTAGACTGGCGGGATTATCAGGATTGTACCGATAGACTACAAATTCGTTTGTTTCGGGATTAAACCTGTTGATACCTCCCCCATGCGTTCCCAGCCAAAGATAACCTTTGCTGTCCTTGTATATTACTCTTACTATATCATTGCTTAAGCTGTTTTTGTTATTTGGATTATGCCTGTAACATTCATACTTATTTCTTTCACGATCCAGTTTATTTAAACCACCGCCATGTGTACCGATCCATAAAATATCATTATTATCTTCATAAATTGCCCAAATTATTGGATGGCTCAAGCTGTTGTTATCATTTGGTCTGTATTTATATAAGATAAATTCTCCCGCACCTCTTGATACTTTATCTATACCGCTGCCGTATGTACCGATCCACATTGTACCCGATTTGTCTTTAAATACAGCTCTGATTTCATTATATGCTAAAGAGCGGGGGTCAAGCGGGTCGTGAAAGTACCTGGTAAAAGAATTATCATCTGAATTGAATAAATTCAAACCTCCCCCATTTGTGCCAATCCATAATTTCCCCGAATTATCCTCACATACTGCATAAACCTGATTATGGCTCAGGCTGTTAATATTGTGAACATCATTAAGATATTTTTTAAAGCCTGTAATTTTATTCCGAGCATTTCTTAATACTTTATTTAATCCTTTATCGGTCCCAATCCAGATATTTTGTCTGCTGTCACGGTAAATTGCTCTAACGGTATTATCACTAAGAGATAAATCATCGGAAAGATTGGATTTAAAATTTATGAATGAATATTCTCCTGAACCATTTTTATTTTTACTTAAAATATTTAATCCGTCTGAAGTACCAATCCATAAGTTTGAATAGTCATCCTGCATCAGGGAATAAACAGTATTATCACTCAATGATAATTCATTCGAAGGCTGGTGAAAAATTCTTTCAATTATATATTCATCATTTTCTGAATTTTTTGGAGTAAATTTATTCAGACCATTGTCTGTCCCAACCCATATTATTCCCGAACTATCTGCACAAATTGAATTTATATTATCATGACTGATAGTATTGGGATTATTATGATCAAATGTAAATCTGGTTATTTTTTTTCTGTAAGGATTATATTTATTCAAACCTGAGTTGAACGTTCCTATCCAGATATTCCCTTCCGGATCAATACAAATTGTGTTAATATCGTTATAACTTAAGCTGTTTGTATCTTCAGGACTGTTTCTCATAACAGTGAATGTATACCCGTCGTACCGGTTTAATCCGTCTTCAGTACCAAAATAAAGAAATCCTTCCTTATCCTGAACAATGCATTTTACTATACTTTGGGAAAGACCATGCTGAAGAAATAATTGTTCAAAAACAAGGTTTGAACTTTGACCTGATAAGACAACAACACTGCTGAGAAAAGCAAGTAATATTTTTTTCATTCGTAATAAAGCTATTTTTAAATTTTCACTTCACCACAAAACTTAAAAAGAAATATGTTCAGAAAAGCTCAGAAAATATTTTTCGTGACTTTAACAAAAAATATCCCGTTTCAATATTAGAAGAAATCATCCCTGCTCCCAATATCCCTGATTGCTTACTATATAAGGTATATTTTTAAAAGAGATTTTCAAGAGGCATTATTGAATCCAAAGTGAGGGGGATGCAAAATTTGCATCCCCTGCAATGCTGCGATAAGCTGCGAATTAAAATACGATTTATCTACTCAAGTCCGCGATATTTCAGCATCGGTTTGATTTCAGGATTATGCCCGGTAAATTCATGAAAAATCTTATTATAATCTTCAGTTGCACCGCGAGAAAGGATCATATTCCGGAAGCGGTCGCCGTTTTTACGTGTAAGTCCGCCGTTATCCATGAACCATTGGAATGCATCGTCATCCAGCATCTCCGACCATAAATAAGCATAATAACCTGCAGCATACCCGTTACCCCAGATATGCAGGAAGTAACTTGAACGATAACGCGGCGGTACCTGCGGAATATATAAACCGTCTTTTTTCAAGCTGGCAGCTTCAAACTTATCAGCATTTTGTTCCGGTGCATTTGCCGGAAGCGTATGCCAAGCCATATCAAGATCGGCTGCTTCCAGAATTTCCGTAAAATCATATCCCTGGTTAAACAAATTTGATTTTTTAATTTTCTCTACCAGCTCTTTGGGAATCGGTTTGCCGGTCTTGTAATTTAATGCATAATGTTCTAAAATTTTAGGATAAAGCGCCCAATGTTCGTTAAACTGCGAAGGGAATTCAACAAAATCCCGGGGGACATTTGTACCGGAGAGACTGGGATATTCCTCATCGGCGAACATTCCGTGCAAAGCATGGCCGAATTCATGGAACATGGTTGTTACATCATCATAGCTTAACAATGCCGGCTGACCCGGTGCGGGTTTGGTAAAGTTTGTAACATTATATATTACCGGCTTTGTTCCAAGAAGCTTTGACTGAAGCACAAAATTATCCATCCACGCCCCGCCGGATTTATTATCACGTTTAAAGTAATCGGTATAAAAAAGTGCAAGCAAAGAATCGTTTTTATCAAATACTTTAAAGACGCGGACATCTTTATTGTAAACCGGTATATTATGAACTTCTTTGAATGTTAATCCGTAAAGTTCATGAGCTTCATAGAAAATTCCTTTCTCAAGAACATTCTCCAGTACAAAGTATTGTTTAACCAGTGAATCATTTAAATTAAAACGTACTTTCTGCAGTTTCCCGGCATAATATTCCCAGTCCCACGGCTGTAGTTCAAATTTTTTACCTGATTTATTAATAAAATCCTGAATTTCCGATGCCTCACTCTTTTCATTTTTAACAGTTGCCGGTACTAATCCTGAAAGAAATTTTTCTACATTTTCAGGAGTTTCAGCCATTTGATTTACAAGTCTCCATGCAGCATAGTTTTTATACCCGAGAATCTTTGCTTTTTCGGCACGGATTTTTGCAACACGTTCAATTATAGCGCGTGTATCATTTGCATCGTTGTGTTCCGTCCGGTTCCATGAATTTTCAAAAAGCTGCCTGCGGGTTTCCCGATCCTGCAGGAACTGAAGATCGGGCTGCTGTGTAGTATTCTGAAGCGGGATAAGCCATTTCCCATCCAAATTTCTTGTTTCAGCATCCTGAGATGCCTCATTAAGCTCTTCCGGTGAGAGACCGATTAATTTTGATTTATCACTAACAACCAAAGCTCCTGCTTTTGTACCGGCTAAAAGCTTATTTTCAAATTTTGCCAATAGTGTGGCTTCCTCTTCATTCAGCTTTTTTAATTTTACTTTATCCTGATCAGACAGATCTGCACCCTGGTGCACGAACTTTTCAAAATAATAAGTAATTAGTTTTTGTGATTCCTTGTCAAGTTTCAACTTCCTGCGCTGATTATAAACTGATTTAACCCTTTCAAATAATTTATTATTTAAAAAGATAGCATCATCGTGAGCCGCAAGTTTAGGGGCTTCCTCCTCCTGGACTTCTTGAAGCACTGAATCTGTATTTGCGCTTGTTACCGCATTAAATACAAGTGAAACTCTTGTAAGCAGCTGACCGCTTTTTTCAAGAGCAACCAATGTATTTTCAAAAGTAGGAGGTGCAGGATTATCAGCTATTTTCTTAATTTCTTCAAGCTGCTGTTTCATCCCTTTTTCAATTGCCGGTTTGTAATCACTATCTTTTATCTTATCAAAAGGAGGCGCTTCTAAAAGAAGATTACTTGGAGCATAAAACGGATTACCTTGAGTATTATCTACAGCACTTTTTGCTGAATTGCTTGCACCCGCATGGATATCCGGGTTCATACCGAATAGTACAACCAGGCAGATAATCACCAGTTTAAAAATTCGAGACATTTTAATACCTTTTTATCATTTAAATTTTGGCCTGTAAGCGCAGATTACCATGGTGGACAGAAGAGTCTAAGCACGCAGGGTATTTTATGGGAAATGACTTACTGTTAATCTTATAGCATTATAATCGTTACCCGTACTGCATCAGGTCTTAATTAAAAAATTTTATTTGTACAATAATAATAAAATACCCTCAATTTGAAAGTAATACCGGTCATAATTATTTCTATAACCTTATTGAAAACATTTATAAGTTCATTGAAAAATTACAGCCGGAATAGGAAGAAAATTTTATTTTTTCACTACGCTGATACTTCCTCCGGAAGTTTCAGCATAGAGAGTATTTCCGCCTTTATTCAAATCAGCAATAAATTCAGTATGTGATATTTTCCTTGCATTATTTGCCGTTAACTCGCAACTGATTCCTCCGCCGGAAGTATGCAATTTAGCTGATGCATTAAAATCTTCCGGAAGTGCAATCCTTATACCTCCGCCCGATGTGCTTAGATAAATTCCTTTATTTACTCCTGAATAATCGAGAGATATGCTTCCTCCGGAAGTTTCCGCCTTAATTTTGGAATCACTCCCGGTAAAATTCAAGCCGCCGCCTGAAGTTGAAGCGTCCAGGTTTCCTTTAAAATTAATACCGGTAATACTTCCGCCTGAGGTGGATACGTCAAATTCACCTTCAACATTTTCAAATTTTATGCTTCCGCCCGAAGTTGAAAGATTTAAATCGCCCGAAATATTTGCAGTATATATGCCGCCTCCGCCGGTTTCCACATTAATATTGAATTTTGAAGGTACTTTAATTTCATAGTGAAGCTTGATTCCGCTGGAAAACCAGCTAAAGAATCCTTTTCTTTTGGCGATTAATTCAACTTTACTATCATCATTAAAAAAACGGAATTTTATTTTCTCTTCTGCTTTTTCATTCCCGAGTATTTTTATATAAACCTGATCTTTATCCCAGGAAGTTATTGAAACTCCTCCGCTGGTTACATCAAGTTTTAAATTATTACCGGGAGAAATAGAAAACGTTCTTTCTTCAATGATTTTCAGATCTTTCCCGAATAAATTGCTGTATGAAACAAATAAGATTAATATGAAAGACAGGAATGTTATAATTTTTGTCATTTTTCACCTCCGGTATATAGCATATTAGACTGCAATATTTTAAAAAGGTTACCATTTAAAATCTAGATAAGAGAAATAAATAAGGAAATGGGAATTGAGCAAAAGATTAATTTAATACTATTTAAGTAATTTGTGAATTGATTATTAATCTGACGCAATGTCTTTGTTTAATAATTTACAAAACATTTGGTAAGCTCTTTTAAGAAAAGCGGAACATTTTAATCGATTTTTTAAAGTCAGAACATTCGTCCATAATAACAAGCATATTCTTGATCGTGAGTATACAGCACTATACAATTGGATTTCTTTATTCGTCCAGAAATATTTGTACTCTTCTGCTCCCTGAAGAAAATCAAATACCTTACAGCCTTTATTAATAGCATCTTCAATCATATAATAAATAAGAATCTTACCCGGTTTGAAATTTGCAAAAACAGGATTCATCCCGGATAAATAATTATATTTTCTATCATTCCATAAAAGAATGTAATTAATTGCAGCAATTTGCGAATCTATCTTAAGCATTTCTATTTTCAGAATTCCTGCTTCATTTAAAAACTTGGAAATTTCGTAGAAACTTTCTTTGCGGTCTTCTGAACAAAATCTACCCCTTTCGCCTTTGGAGTTATGTCTTTTCTGATGTAATTCAATAAACTTTTCTACATCTTCACTTAGAGTATCCGGTGAATCCTTAACTATATATTCTAATCTATTTTGCGGTACGAGTTTTCTTAACTGTCTTTTTATGTTTTTTAATTCTCTTTTATGCACTTCGTTTTCATATTCATCCATCGAACCCGGCAAAAAGACATAAGGACAAACATCCTGCTCAGATACTTCAACAGGTAAAGAAAATGCTAATAAATTCTTAGTCTCCTCTTTCATGTTGATAAAATTAAGGATAGTCCAGTCTTTAGAATTTTTGATTAAATCAAATAATGAACGAATAAAAGTATATCTATATTTCTCCTGCACCAAGAAATCCAGATAATCAGAAGGCCCGTTACCAATGAACTCCAATATTTTAATACCAGTTAATCGATAACATTTTAATTTTAACGGAGCAAGACCTACAATTTCATTTCTATTGTTATAACCGACAATTATTTTAAGTTTTTCAGAACGAGTAAATTTATTTATCATTGCATAATTCCATTCCCATGACTGAAATGGAGTAGCATCGGCAGATTTATGAAATAGTTTTTTCCATTCTTCTTTTATTTTGACGAGTTCCTTTACATTACTTATCTCATGAAAATTAATTGAGACAACATCTGCTATATAATTTTTAACAGTTAAACTTTTTAAATCCAGTTCCAGTTCTATACTGTCATTCAGGTTAGAAGAATATTCAAAAAACATAATTAATTAAATTTTAAATAATTCTTAAATAGATTATATTCTATTGGTTTCCCCGACAGATCAATAATTTATTTAACCTGTTTACTCAAAAACTATACCGTTTCAATTCAAAATCTAATATTGCAACCCAGCACTTAATTATTTGTTTTTTTAGTAATAACAAATGCATATGCTACACACCGGATATAATTTACAACACTATTTGAAGATGTCTCAAATGGTTATTGTTTCCCAAATTGAGCTTAAAAAGGATTTGTTAACTGAAAGAAATGAAAGGAAATTTACATGTGTCTTGCACTACATTTTTAATTACAGAGATATTTCGTTTACATTTTACATTGACTCTGAATTTGACCCTGATATATTTAACACGGAAGCTGATAATTATTTTTATCAGGCTCCGGGGTTCTGAAACACATTAAGCTGTGCTTTGGAATTGCGGTTGGATGGAAGAGCACTTAGCAAAAAACTAAGGGAGCCATCCAACCCTCTTATTTATAATCATTTCTTAATTTTACTTCAAATGAGAATGGGCAAATTCAAATGTGAAGATGTAATTTGCTATTGATCAGTACATTATAAGCAGAGATCGGAGAGAAGATTATATCTTATATATCAGCTTAATTAAGAATTGTATTTGAAGGAATAGATCTTATTCTGTATTTCTTTCCCATTGCAGCTGTTCCTTACAGTTGATGGCGGTATCCCGGTTAAGTCCTTAGCTTCAGACAAAGCTGATGCTTCGCAAAGTAATTTTCCATTTTTATATACTAAGATATGCTTACCCCCTCTCCTGTAATTCCTCACCTTTATTTTTAACTACTTGGGACCTTCTGCTTTCCTCCAGAAATAACCTTTTGATTTTATATCATGCTTGACGGCATTGGAAATATTTGCCTGGTAAGTATTAAAAGCTTTTGCTGCTTCCCCCATTGATTCAAATGTTCTTATATAAATACCGCTTGAACTATATTGTCTTACTTCCATAATGGTATAGTTAAATAGTGTTAAAATTTAAGCATAAACTCAACAAATAATATAATAACAATAATTCTTTTCTGCTTTGAGCATTAATAAATTAATTTGCCGGATAAAATTAGGGTATATATATGATCCCTCACTCCTTTCAGAATTATACATCTCACACATGGAAAAGATTTATTTGCACAAGGTGCAAAATCATTCTTACGAAAAATATTTATTTATCATTTCCTGCAAACCTCCCGGGGTTGTGGCTGATTGATGAACTATATTTCCGGCTTCATCAATTAGCAATACTATTTTGAAAATATCATCTTCATGCAGTTCAAGATGAATTATTTCCAGTATTGATTCATCGGTGAATAACAAATAATATTTCTCTCTAGTAATTATTATGTACGAGAGTTCTACTTTATCGTAATAAACCTTAATTAAGGCACTATCTAGATTTCTGCTTGAATTGTTTCCGTTATTTTTTCCCATATAACTTATAAATCCGAATCTTTTCGCTTATCATCGAATATTTTAGGTTTATTTTCATTGTCTTTGTAAAATAATCTTTAAATAATAATTATTTGAAAACAATAGAAAAATATTTTCCTAATATCCCAGCTAAAAAAAGATCCCAAAAGTCCGATAATGAGACTAAAATCTTTTTTATTTGATATCATTTACAGAGTATTTATGAAAAATTTATTTCAAATGATTGTACTAGTATTACTAATAGTTCCAGGCAATAACATTTTTCCTGAAGGAAAGGATGATTTATATAAACCTTTTGCGCAGGTTATGCCTGAACCGAAAGATGGTTTACAAATTCTTTATTCTAAAATAAAATACCCTCCGGATGCTCAGAAAGCAGGAGTTGAAGGGAAAGTTTACTTATTAATATATATAAATGAAAAAGGGGATGTTGACGACGTTAAAGTCTTAAAAGGATTGGGAGCCGGATGTGATGAAGCCGCAGTAGCGGCTGTAAAAGATACAAAATTTGCCCCGGGTAAAGATAACGGCGCAGCGATAAAAGTTAAGTTATCTCTTCCTATCACTTTTAAGCTTACTTCATAAATCTCTTTCTGAAGTTTGTTATTTAAATAATTGCAATATCCGGATTAATAATTCCTAATGAATCTATTCCGGATATTGTTTTTCCGGCCGGATAAAAAACGGATTACTGAACCGGTCATTATTAACAGCCATTTAAGGGTTCATTTGAAATCAGTTATTGAGCAGAAAAAGTTCTTACTTGTTTGTTAATTCTGCTGACTTGTAACATATCTGGTCGAATCGCTTATTTCAATAATATATTAGCCTGCATCAGCATTAAGCGGACACTTTTGAGCATAAATTCTACAATAATATCTACTGCTTTTAAAGTTACTATTCTTGATTTTGAGCCTTACGCCGTTTAAGTTCCTCCGTTACTATTTTACTATCTGCAGCTTTCCTGACATCTTCCGGAAATTCCGACAGTTCAAATATCTGCCGCACTTCTACAACTGCACCGCTGTCAACTTTAACGGCGGGACAGAGCTTTGCCCATTCTACAGCTTCGTCCTTTGACTTTACATCTATTATCCAGTAGCCTCCAATTACATCTTTTGCTTCAATAAACGGCCCGTCTGTCACAGTAGTTTTCCCTGCTTTGAACTTAACACGTGCACCTTTCAATAATGGATGGAGGCCGTCGAGTGATATAAGAACTCCGGCTTTCGCAAGCTCTTCATTATACTTCATCATAGCTTCAACAGCTTCGGCGGGAGGTGCAAAGTCCTGGCCTGCTTTTTTGTCTGAAGCTGTATCTGACTGATACTCCGGGGGTATCATAAACATCATAAATCTCATGGTTCTGCTCCTTATTGTTTGTTGTATATTGTTTTCTTATAGTTCGTTGTTAATATTTCTTTGGATCATTATTATCTTAATTTATTTAGATTTAAAAATCATCAATACCGGTAGCTGAAAGTTTGGCCATTTTCAGAACTCCATCTCCCATACATCCGCGAAGCTGCTTTGCCCATTCGACTGCTTCCTCTCTCGAATCAGTATTGATTATTGTAAAACCAGGAATCAGATCTTTGCCTTCTATAAAAGGTCCATCGGTTACAGAAAATTTCCCGTTTTCCAGAATAACATGAATAGTGTTCCGGGGCAATTGTCCTGTTGCAACTATTTTCCCCGATTTAAATGATTCTTCCATAAATTTCCCCATTTTTGCCATACCTTCGGGTGATGGCGGATTCATAGCTTCCCCTTCTTTTCTTGTAAAATAAACAAAGAACTGCATATGCTTCTCCTTTTTTATTATTTATGAATATTATAAAAAAAATAAAAGTGTTTATTTCTTCTTATATTAATAGCCGAATGAAATCTCTGAAAAGGGACAGATGAATAATAATTATTTTATAATTTCTGAAAGCCGGTTTTCCAGATACCTGCGTTCAGGTTCCTGGCGGGCTAATTTAATTGCTTTTTTAAATGAAATAACAGCTTCTTCAATTAATCCAAGTTTTTGGGAAAAGTCCGCTTTAGCTGAATAAATTAAATGATAGGAATCAAGACTGCCTTTCTTGAGCAATTCATTAATTATAACAAGACCGGTCTCGGGGCCTTCATGCATCCCGACCGCAATAGCGCGGTTCAGTTCAATAACCGGAGATGGGTTAATAGACATAAGCATATCATAATACCCGACAATTATATCCCATCTGGTACTTTGCAGCGAATCGGCGACAGCATGGACCGATGCGATAGCTGCCTGAATGGTATATGAGCCAAGCCTTCCGGACATTACGGCCTGGGTAATTAACTCCAGTCCCTCGCGGATTAAGTTTTGGTCCCAAAGTGTGCGATCCTGTTTTTCAAGCGGAATAATATCTCCGTATTGGGTTATCCTTGATGTCCTCCTGGATTCCAGCAATAGCATAAGTGCAAGAAGTCCAAGACTTTCAGGAATAGAAATTAAATCAACCAGGTTGCGGCAGAGGTAAATGGCTTCATCAGTCAGTTCTTTTCTTATATGATCTTCCCCGGAGCTTGCAGAATAACCTTCATTAAATATTAAATAGATAACATGCAGAATACCCTCCATTCGATCTTTTAGTTCAGAACGGGGAGGAATTTCAAATGGAATTTTCTTTTCTCTGAATAATAACTTGGCCCTGGTAATTCTTTTCTTTATCGTTTCGAATGATACAAGGTAAGCATGGGCAATTTCTCCGGTTGTCATACCGCAGACATCCCTCAGTGATAAAGCAATCCGCGAATCTAATGGTAAAGCAGGATGACAGCAGAAGAAGATAAGGCGAAGCTGATCATCAACAATATCATTTTCCATAACCTGGTCTTCAGGATAAGAATCGTTATGCGGAAATTTTTCCGATACGATTTCCCAGCCACGTTTCATTTTTCTTACAGAATCAATAGCTCTAAATTTTCCCGCAGAAATCAACCAGGAATAAGGATTCTTCGGGATACCTTCCTTCGGCCATTTTTCAAGTGCGATGCTAAAGGCTTCCTGTTTAGCTTCTTCGGCAAGTTCAAAATCACCAAGAATCCGAACTAAGCTGGCCAGGATCCGGCCGGATTCGGATTTGTAGATCTTTTCTATTTCTTTGTTAATGTCACTCTGCACGGGATTCTTTAAGGGTGTTCTAATAAAATGGTAAATATAATATAAGGAGTGATTAATTGAAATTTTATTTTATCGTATATGCCGGGATAATATTATTGATTATACTGTAGAGGATGTAAATTTATATCCCCTACCTGTAACGCCAGCTCTGTATTGGCTGGTTCTTCTTCAGGAAATAATTCTTCTCATAAAGCAAACCGGAAGTTTTATTATATTTTATTCTTATTTTTAACGAATTTTACAATCATTTATTATTAAGATGAATTTTGATATATAATTCAATTACAGCGTTTATAGTGAAGCTGCAGAATAACAACAGAATTCAGGTTTTATTCCGTATATAATTTCCCAGGAAGGTTTCCCTCAAAATGTATAAAAATATCTCTTTCGTTCTATTATCTTTCTTCCTTTTGCTTATGATTTCAGGTTGCGGATCTTCAAATCTATCGCTTGAAGCAAATAAAATAGACTTTCCAAACAATCAATATGAATTAGATTCCGGGTGGATATGTAAAAATATTAAAACGGTAAAATCGACAGGAGAAGAATTATCTAAATCATCTTTTCCATTATCAGGATGGATGCCGGCAACAGTGCCCGGAACTGTACTAACAACCCTGCTGAACAATAAATTAATTCCTGATCCGTTCTATGGGATGAACAATAAGAAGATCCCTGACATATATGATACAGGGCTTGCTTATTATACTTACTGGTTTATTAAAAACTTTCATGAAGAAGCTCCGGCTGGCTCCGAACAAGTCTGGCTCCATTTCCGCGGTGTCAATTACGGCTGCGATATATATCTGAACGGCCATAAACTGAATAAAGAAACTCACTATGGAATGTTTCTCCGCCAGAACTATAATATTACTTCTTTTCTATCAAAGGAGGGCAATAACCGTCTTGCCGTAATTGTATATCCCCCTGATCCTGTTGGAAACCCAAACGGCGGACAAGGCGGCGACGGTACAATCGGACATAATATAACAAATCAATATACAGCAGGCTGGGATTGGATCCAGCCGATCCATGACAGGAACACCGGTATCTGGGATAAAGTAACAGTCGAAAAAACAAACACAATAGAATTGAAGTACCCGCATGTTATAACAATAGTTCCGGGCAAAAGATTTCCCGGGCAGTCCCAGGCACCTGCTGTTATTAAAACCAGTTCGGAAATTATAAATCCAACCAATGAGTCTGTTCAGGGAAAACTGCAGGTCATAATTGGAAATGATGTCATTCAAAAAGAAGTCCTGGTTCAGCCAAAATCTATGGCCAAAGTACAGTTACCGGAATTCAAATTAGAAAATCCAAAGCTTTGGTGGCCAAACGGTTATGGTGAACAGCCGTTATACAAACTGAAGTTCCGGTTTATTGGAAGCAACGATCAATTAATGGATGAAAAAGAAGTAAATACCGGTATCCGTGAAATACAGACAAAATGGAATAACCGTACGCGAAGCCGCGAAGTATTTGTAAACGGACAGAAAATTTTTATCAGAGGAGGCAACTGGATTACATCGGATGCAATGCTTAGGTTTTCGCCTGAGAGGTATGATGCTGAAGTCCGGTTTCACCGGGATATGAATCTCAACCTGATCCGGATATGGGGGGGCAGTTTAACCGAACGGCCGGAATTCTATAATGCCTGCGATAAATACGGGATACTTGTGTTCCAGGATTTCTGGATGTCTGGTGACTGTAACGGTAAATGGTTTGATCCGATGAAGAAAGAAGACCAGTGGACGAGACGCAAATATCCCGATGATCACAAATTATTTTTAGAATCTGTAGCTGACCAGGTTAGAATGATCCGGAATCATCCATCTCTTGCGTTCTACTGCGGCGGTAATGAAATCCCGCCTCCGCATGATATACTGACTGTAATGGTAGATTCTTTACTGCCGGCATTAGATAATACACGCTACTTTTTCGAATATTCGAATGCTGATAGTATGTCTCACAATTCAATCGGCGGAAACGGGGACGGAACTTATCAAATACAACCTCTTAGTTATTTCTGGGAAAGACGCTCCTTCCCTTTTAATTCCGAAATCGGTTCGATCGGTATCGGGGACTATCAATCGCTTGAACGTTTTATTCCGCCGCAGGACATGTTTCTTCCAGGTTCCACATGGACAGATCTGGATTCAGTATGGAGATACCACAAGCCAAGCTGGTACAGCCACTTTATTGATGCATATGGTAAGCCCACCGATCTGAGAGATTTTGCCGAAAAAGCGCAGCTTGTAAATTATAACCAGTACAGAGGTTTGATTGAAGGACATACAGCTCATATGTGGGACTGGTATACAGGTGTAATTATCTGGAAGACACAAAATCCGTGGACTGCATTACGCGGCCAGATGTATGATTACTATCTTGATCCCAATGGAGGGCTTTACGGGCTGCATCATGCAGGGAAATCTCTTCATGCAATGTATAACCCTGTAGACGGTATGCTGATGATAGCAAATCATACATTCAATCCGCAGCATGATCTCATGATCCAGGCAAAGGCTTATAACATCGCCGGTCAGGATACAACTGTCCTTCAATGGCTTGTGGAATTAACTCCCGCATCTGTTCAGAATATTGAATCGGTAAAGAGAAAGCTGGATGAATTTCTATCTTATCGCGGAGGCTTTTTATCTTTGCGTTTAATGGATAGATCGCAAAAAGTCGTTGATGATAATCTTTACTGGCTGCCCGATTCAACCGGCAATTACAGCGGACTGCAGCAGATGTCAAAAGCAAGAGTTGCAGTCATAGCCGTTAAGTTAAATGATGGACGGATTGAAGTAGAGATTGACAATCCCGGAGGCGCACCTGTGGCGTTTTTCAATCGTATATCACTTATTAATTCTATAACAAAAAAGAGAATCCTTCCGGTTTTCTACAGCGATAATTATGTTTCCGTTCTACCCGGAGAAGAGAAAACAGTTTTTATTGATTATACCCCAAATGAGAATATTGAAAATGCTGAAGTGTCGTTAAAAGGGTGGAATGTTGATGAGCAGTTTATAAAAATAAAGTGAATGAAAGGGTGAATGTTTGAATGAGTGGAATGATTGAATGGAGGAATAGGTGAATGGGCAAATGATTGATTGGGTGAATGTTTGAATGTATGAATGCTCAGGTGAAAGTTTGGTTGAATGATTTTATATTTGCAAATGTTATTCAAAGAAAGGAAATGTAATTATGAGGAAATTTTATTTAATTACTTTAATTATAGTTCTGTTATTATCTGGCGGATTATTTGCGCAAAATAAGCCATCTATAAAAGTTGATAATATTGCTATTTGCACTTCAGTGGAAAACAGGCAGCCCATTGGAGCAGATTCGGTTTTTTCATCAGATGCAGGTACATTATATTGTTTTACAAAGCTCACGACCCAAACGGATACTGCGGAAATTTCTCATGTCTGGTACTATGAAGGCAAAGAAATGACAAAAATTAATTTACCTGTTAAAGCAAAAACATGGCGTACATGGTCTGCTAAGACAATCATGCCGTCATGGAAGGGTAACTGGCGTGTAGAAATAGAGGATTCAAACGGTAGTGTAATTTCCAGCCTGTCTTTCCGTGTCAATTAGAATACAAAATCAAATGGCTAATGATATAATTTCGTTTTTAAGTAGTTTTAATGTGTAGCGGATGCAAAATTTACATCCATAACCGAGGTGCTCCCGTATTCCAATGCCAAAATATAAAAAATCCTGCTGTTGAAACATGCTTCAATCGGCCAGCGCTAAAAATTTGGAATACAAACGGGCTCAGCCTGAAAGCATCAAATTAACCTGCATTCAGATTCTCTAACCTTTTAACTACTTCCTGCGCCCAGTAAAGTCTTGTAAATTTATCCGCTGCTTCAGTTTTCAGAAATCTTAGTGCAGCTTTTCTATATTCCAATATTTCTTCATATTGCATTGATTTTACGAGATTATAAATCTCTCCGGATTCTTTATTTCTGCAATTGATGAAACATTCTGCCGGAATAGTTTCTTTTAGATACTCTCCCCCGCCCCAATACAAAGGAATTGTTCCGGCAACGAAGGCATGAATTACTTTTTCGGTTATATAACCCGGGTAATCACTATTTTCAAAAGCTATTGTAAAATTATAATTCATAAGAGTTTTAATTTTATTTTTGACGGAACCGTAATAGTTGGAATAGGATTTCCATTTATTAATTTCATTTCCCGGAACAGCACCGAAAATATCTATATCTGTTCCGAAAGCGTTTACAAATTTTATTCTTTCATTTAAAAGATTAAGTCCTTTCTTTTCCGAGTACCTATTAATAATACAGCAACATCCTGATCTTTTTTTATACATAATCCTTTCCAATTTCTTAATTTTTTCTTCTTTATTATCATTGAATACAACATAGAACATTCTTTCATCAAAATCTTTTTCATCATAAAGATATAAGTACGATTTTAATTCATCTTTTTTCAAATTCAATATTGTTTCGGGTGTTACATGAGCGTGGGGTTCTCGTGAAAAGAATACTTTAGGCCCGGGAAATGAGATAAAATCTTCGGTAAGATAATTCTGCGCGACTAAATAATCAGGTGAATCAATTGCAAAAACCGAAGGAATATTATTAATAAAATTTTTTATTGAACTGAAATAAATTGTTTTTCCAGGATCATTGGCAACACCTGTAAATTTCAATGTCTTCTTTTTTGAATGGATATTATTTTTCGAAATGTATTTACAGTTAATGCTACGTCCGTTGATTTCTATTATTAAGTAACATAATTTCCTTATTATTTTCAAAAATAATGTATTCAAGTATTTTAGTTACTTTGTTTACGTATAATCATTTCTAATCAGATGATAATTTCAGTAGCCGGGTAATTCCTAAATAAACCGAATAAAAAGGGACTTGCCACATCTTTTTTACACTCCATTTATGTTGAAGGAAGATCAGAAAATAATGCGGGAAGGCAGGAAAGTTTCGTAATTTTCTATTCCGCAGATAATGGTACCATAACAGATACACATGACCACTGCGTCCCCGGCTTTTCATTTTTATTTTAAGCTCTTTTTTTTCTTTAGCAGAAATATTTACAAAACTCAGATCATTTAAAACCTTGTCCGGGACAAGCTGCTTTATTTCTGAATTAATAAAATTAAAACCCGAATACAAACTAAGTGACAGGTTCAGCTTTGCCGAATTTTCTACCAGTTTCCCCCAATCAATTTTATCCCCGTATTTCTGCAATATAAAAACAACATCTGCTACCCATTGAAACCCGGACGATGAGAAACGGTTCAGTCCATGTACCATTGCCTGAAGCAATTGATTTTCCGGGTTTAATACATTTAATGTCCTATTATTTATTTCCACGGGAACAGGTTTTTGTAATAATAAATTATCTGCCTCGCGGCTGCAGGAATCAAATAATATATGCCAGTGTAAATCGAGCTCGCTGCCGTCTTCTCCAAAGAAAGTATATGAATTAGTTATTAAAAGATATTTTTTACTGAATCTAAAATTATTTTCAAGCTTATATCCGAGTCTTAATAAAGTATCAATTACTTCATCGATTTTTTTTCCCGGTATAAACAAATCAAAATCATTCATCGGTCTTAAGCCAAAATCTTTATAATATTCCAGTGTTAATGCCATGCCTTTCAGCGGCATAGCCTCGATACCGGCTTTGCTCAAAGCTTCGACTGCGAGGAAAAGTTTATTAAATAATAATTTATTCTTATACCATGTTATGTTGTATATATTTTTAAATTCTTTTAATAAAGGAGTCTCTATATTATGTTTTTTCAGGTTAACATATAAAAGCGGGATAATTTTATTACAGACAGGATCAACCTTTTTGAAATTATAATCAGAGTAATATTTATTCCAGCTTTCAGCAGCCTCCTCACCCTGCAGCAATGCAGATTTCAGCAATAATATTTTGTCCGCTGAAAATTGTAAATCGTCTTTAATAATATTTGAGTTCGGATTAATCATTTTTATAAAAGGATAACATTCTTTTCAAATGGTTTAAATTAATTTTATAAACAGATTTATAATTATCATTCCATTCCAGGGAAGATTTTGACGGGAAAAGTCCAAACCGGATAATTGAAAACTTTTGTTTCCAATCACTTGTATGTTGAAGCAGTCTTAAAAAACCGCTTCTCATCCTATTAGTGGCAAAAAACAGAGCTGCTTCATTTGCTGCAGGTTCAGCGTTCTCAACAGCTTTTTGAAGATTTATAAAAACAGAACCCGGGATATTCACTTCAAATTCGTTTATTAAATATTTAAGCATGGGCAGCAAGCTAATTGATAAGCCGCTGTATTCTGCATTCTCACAAAAGAGTTCCCAGTCGATACCTGCATTCCGTAACAGGAAAACGCTGTCTGCCACCCATTGCAAAGTTGAGAAATAATTTATAAAAGCTTTACCCAATATATGAAATAATAAATCCGCACCTGATAATACAAGAACGTCAAGGCCAACAATATTTTTTATTTGAGCTCTTTCCCAAAAGCATTTATTATTGTAGTTATAAGATGAATGGTCGAAAAGACGATTGTGCAGTGAGAGTATCAGTCCCGATTTATGATGCAATACAATTTTTTCAATTTCATTTTTACGAATATTACTTTCTTTAGTAAAACCGTTATTTATTAGTATTGAAGCTATTTCTTCAAGTGAATTATCCTTACCAAGAATATCTATATCGTGACAGTGTCTTAAACTCCGGTTATAATAAATTGATTCTGCAAGATATGCACCATCCAATAATATGAATTCACAACTTTCATTTAATAATCCACGGAGAGTATTACTAAGGATATTTTTAAATGTACTGCTGCGTAATTCTTCCCTTACATAAGCAGTTTTCAAGTAAGAACTGTAATTATTGTCTGTTTCTATTTCATTCCTTTTAAGGTTAAAATATAAAAGAGCAAGCGGTCTTTTAAATCCATTACTATTATCTTTTATTTGTTCTAATAAATCCGCATGTAAATATTTCTCATATTCATTCATAGATAAATCGGTCAGACACAATTTCAGAAAATCAGTTTTCTTTTTATCCGGCATTAAGGATGTTAGCAGCTCACTAATATTTATATTCATAACATATTATGCTTTAAGTCGATCTATCTCTTCAATAAAGTCAGAAGGATAAATTGTTTTCGCAATTATTTTTTTATCTTTTTTTTCGGTCAATTACACCCTTAACAAGCCGGAGAAATTCATCACGGCTTTCGTCACTCCTTCTTTTTGTTAAATTCGATTCATGCATTCTATGGAATGTTAAAGGCTCTTCAATAACTTTTAATTTAAGACCTAATTCTTTAACCCGTATAAACCAATCCGTTGCATCGGAAAACCAGAAATTATCATTGAATTCTCCGGTTTTCCGGAATACACTTTTCTTTGCTAATAAAGTGGTAGTGGCATACCCGGGAATAGGCTTAGTGCGCGGGTGATCCTTATAAAAATCTTTTTCTTCTTTCAGTTCCTGCGACCAGAACATTTCAGCATAAGTAATACAAAGATCTGTACCTGGATTTTCATCAAAGTAATTCATTTGCTTTTCCAATTTTTTTGGGTGCCACAAATCATCCGCATCTAAAAATGCAATATAATTTCCGCGGGCATTTCTTAGTCCTAAATTCCGGGTTGTTGCAGGTCCGGTATTTTCCCGGGTGAAGAATTTAATCCCGGAGTTAAACTTTTCTACGATTCCCCGGGTGTTATCCGTTGAACCGCCGTCTGCAACAATTATCTCTATATTCTTATAAGTCTGCTCTTTTATGCTGTTAAGAGCTTCAGCTATAAATTCATCACTGTTGAAGGATGTAATTATGCAGCTGATTAAATCATTCAAATTATTTATTCCTCTTTTTATCGAGCGCATTTTTGATCCCGTAAAATATTTCTTCCCTGTCTCTTACTTTAAAATCCTTAGTTAAATTATTTGCATGAATCCTGATATTAACGAGCTTATCCTGCAGGATTTTAAAAGGGATCCCCATTTCTCTAATCCTTAAGAAGAAGTCTGTATCCTCACCGGATTTAAGATTAGTTTTAAAATATCCGACTTTTTTTAAAGTATCGTTCTTAATCAATATTGAACATAAGTGATATGGAGTTGCAATTATATACTTTTGATCAAAATTAGTTATTTCTTTTTCGCTGAAATATTTTAGTATTGCACAAACAAATATCTATCCCGGGGTTATTTTTAAAACATTCCATTTGAAGAGATATTTTATTCTTTTCCCAAAGATCATCGGAATCAAGGAAGCTGATAAAATCTCCCGCTGCTTTTAAAATACCCGAATTTCTTGCAGCAGAAGCACCTGAATTCGGCTGATAAAAATATTTCACTTTACTATTAAAGCTCTTAACAATTTCTGAGGTATTGTCAGTTGAACCATCATCAATTACAATTATTTCAATGTTCCCGTATGTTTGGTCCAGTACGCTGTCAATTGCTTCCGCAATATATTTTTCCCTGTTGAAAGCCGGGATAATACATGTGACTAAAGAATTCATATATTATAAACTCATTATTTCATTAACGCGTTCCGGAATTTCATCCAGTTCATACCAAGTTCAATCCAGCAAGCAGGAATTTTATCAACAAGCCGGTAAAGAATATCAAATCCTTTTTGGTTAGGGCTAATCTGTAAGTCTTAATGAGCTTGGAGCTGCAGGCTAAGAGAGCTTCACTTTTTCCGGCTTTACGATAATTAGTATGATTTGAGTTTCCTACTTTAGGAAGCAGCAGTACAGAGATTTCGGCATACTTGTCAATCTTATTTAAGTATCCGTTTGAAAAATATATAATAGATTTCTCACCATTGATATGAATTATTTTTCATTTCAAACTTTTGTAATTGCGGAAACCGTCTTTAAATGATCTGCATATATTAAGGCCGAAGCATATAAACTATGCCCGGTAAATGAATTATCTTTCCACGAAAGACCGACATGATCGTCACCCAGATAATTAAACCCGGCATTCAGACAGCTCAGAGCCGAAGTTGTTTTCCCGGAACCTCCTTTTCCTAAGAAATAGTATCCCTTTTCCATTTTTAGAAATCATTGAAGCATGAATAACTTCAACATTCATATCCCTGTACCAAAGAGCCAATAACTTGTTAAAAGGCTTTGACAGATCATAATTATTCAATTTTCCGGCAGATTCGAATGATGCAATAATTCTTTTTTCTTTCCTGTCCAGGAATAATGAGGTCCCGGGATCCTGGCTTGCTACAATCCTGCTGTCGGCTGAAGAAGTAAAGGTTCTTAATTCAGCTTCTTTTCCAGAAATTAAATCGAAGGGATCTGAAATCCCTGTTTCGCTTTTATCCCAGATATCAATAGTCAGATCTAAACCATTAAGGGGAGATATCTCTTTCTGTTTTAAATGGGTAAATATTTTACCATGCAAATGTGCCAGCTTAGTGCCCATGCATCTCATTCTTACATTGAAACCAGCAAACGCATAATAAGCAACAATCATCTTATCAGGTCTTCCGTTTAATGCAGCTTCAAAAGCGGATGCCATTTCATCAAAGTATGTCAGATGTCTATCAATCATATAAATTTATTTATCTTTCTTCTCAGAATTATTCTGCCATGGAATATCATCTAATCTCGGCATCGGAGGATCAAGAGCCAGTAAATCCTTCATATCATTATAAATCATTAATTCCGGTCTTTCATAATCAGCATTTTCCGGCGATTCATCAAAATCGCCTGTTCTTGAAGCTGCATCAGTAGGGAAAATAATCTTCTCATTGATTAAGTTCTCAAATAAGCTTTCAATATCTTTTTCAATTGTATCTTTATTAACATCATAAACTTCATTGAGCTTATTTAATATTTCGCCGAAATCATACTCCAGAGAGATCAATGACCATATGAACGATGCAGTCTTATCCATACTGTAATAAGTTCCGTTGGAAAGGTTGATTAAGATCGCTTCTCCGTCCATAATTTTAGACGCAACTTCAGAATCGTTTGGTTTATATCTACCGGATATCATTTAACCTCCTAAATATTTGTAAAGCCTGTTAAAAGAATTAATGTTATTATCCCATGAAAATTTTTCCTGAGCGGTTTTTTTCCCGTTTAACCCTAAATTCAGGGTATACTCTTTATTCTCAATAAGGAAAGTTACAGCCTCCGCAATTGCAGAAGGATTTTCTTTCCCGACTAAAATTCCATTTATTTTATTGTCTATTATTTCTTTTAAACCACCGGTATCTGCAGCAATAACCGGTCTGCCCATGTGCATCGCCTGTAAAGCCACCTGCCCAAAAGCTTCCTTCCATCTTGACGGTACAATTACAATCGAGGACTTGTTAATTACCTCCGGTATTTCATCAGGATTTATCCAACCTAAAAAATCGACCATATTTTCAATCCCCGATTCTTTAGTCTTATTTATTAATTCATCTTTAGCCGGACCATCCCCGGCAATCATTAATTTTATTTCCGGATACTTTTGAGAAACTATTGAAACCGCATCAATTGCCAGGTCAAAACCTTTCTCATTAACAATTCTTCCAAAACAAAGCAGCACAGGGGGTGAAAAAGAAACCTGTGAAGGTTCGATAACCGGTTTTTCCAGGCTGGGATAAATTACCGAGGAGTATTTTTCAACTTCAGGGTTTAATCGAATTACTTCATCAATGATCGACTGTGATGATGCAGTAATCCAGTCCGCATTTTCCAAAGACCGAAGAAATAATGAATTTGTTTTTGCCGCATTATTTTCGACAGAAAGACGAAAGGAGACAATAGTTTTAGCCTGTAGGGAATTATTTGTTTTAAAGATGAAAAAAGATACTGGGATCAGTAAAATTTATATGCACTATATCTGGTTTAAATTTTTCCTTTACTTCTTTCAATCTTTTTATACTAGAAAATATTCCTTCAACATCTTTATTTTCTAAAGAAGATTGAAATCTAAACCTGTGGACAGGAATGGAATCGTATTCATCTATATCGGGCAGATCAAGGTTACCATGAGAAGTTACGACACTGAATTCATATCCGAACTTTTTCATTGCCGGGAGGAATCTAGAAGTATGAACTTCCACCCCGCCTATATAAGGCCGGAATAATTGTGTCCAGTAAAGAATTCTCAAAGTATTTAATCTTTAATAAATAAATAAAAAGTGTTTATATCTTTTCAGCAGATAATAAGGTTATATTATCCTCAAACAATTTCCCGGTGTTCAATTTATAAACTCTATCTGTCAATTTTAAGATTTCCATGTTATGACTTATTATTAATATAGCAGGAGAGTTGTCAATACTTTTAATGTTGTTCATAAGCTTTTCCATAGAACCGATATCAAGATGATTAGTAGGTTCATCCAGGATCAGGAGTTTCGGTTTACTTAATAAAGCTCTGGCAAGAGCAATTCTTTGCCTTTCCCCCCCCGAAAGGAGCACTCCATTTTCGCCCATATAACTATTATACTTTTCGGGAAGCTCCTTTATAAATTCATCTGCGGTTGATAATTTAGCTGCAGCAGTTATTTCTTCAATATTCAGATCGGGATAACCGTAAGAAATATTTTCAGCAATGGTTCCTGCAAAAATTATAGGATCCTGAGTTAATATTCCAATATTCTTTCTAAGCTGCATGATTGATACCCAGTCATATTCTTTTCCGTCTGCAAAGACGGTACCTTTAAGGGGTCTGTAAAAACCTAAAATTAAATTCACGACAGTTGTCTTGCCTGACCCGTTGCTCCCTATAATTGCAACAGAATCACCCGGATTAATAATAAATGAAATATTTTTCAGCAGAAGATTATTGTCATATCCGAAATCGACGTTTTTAAATTCTATTTTTCCCGTAAAATCAATATCTTCCTTTCCGTTGTAAGGATTATCATTTTTAGTTTTGATTAGTTTGTACAATGTATCAGCAGATTGAGTACCTTCAATAATTCCAGGAACTGCAGAAATTATTAACCCGATATATTTCTGGAGAAATACTACACCGACATAAAAAGATATCATATCCCCTGTCGAAATTCTGGATGCCGCAATTTGGATTCCGCCGACAATAAGTATTAAAATTCCTGAGCCATTGATTATCATCTCCTGGATCAGTTTATAAAGAGAATTGAACCATGCGGCAGAAACACTAACCGAAGTAAAATTTTTTAACTGATGTTTCTGTCTGTTGATTTCAATTTCTTCGGCAGCCTGGGCTTTTGTAAGATCCATTTTCTGCAGAACAAACAATACCCCGCTGCTAAAATCTTCAAAAGCACGGTGGTATTTGAAATTATGCTTTTTGTATTTTTTCCCTACAATTTTGTTGATCAGAATAAAAAAAGGTGCAGCTGCAAGCAAGGCCGCCAACAGAACCCAGTCAATAATATAAAGGACAACCAGAATTGCAGAGCTGATAATTAATGACGGGAGCACGTAAGTAATAACCAGGTTAAGCATAACATCAATCCGGTGAGTATCCTGAACCACGCTCGCATGAAGCTTACTTTTATCCGATTTACTGTAAAACTGCTGCGAGAAAGAATAGAATTTATAGAGTAAATTTGTCCGGAATCTTTCAATTGCCTGTTTCGTGGTTTTCAGAGTAATATACCGGTTCCACATACTGACTAAACCGTTAAATATGTACAATAACGCAATGACACAGGAAATTAAAATCAGTCTTTCAATATTTTTTGAAGGTACAACATCATTGAATATATATTTTACGAGCAGTGCTATAGGGAAAAGAAGTGCTGCCTGAAAAACTGATAAAATTACACTGAGCAATATCAGGCGGTATGAATCTTTCAGGAAAATAAAAGAATATTTTATTGAAAATTTACTCACTTATTGCCAATAACTTTAATAAATGAAAAAAAACATTTTTTTACTCTAATTTAACTAAAGAATGTACTGTATGAGATTTTGATTAAGTAAGTTAATTTTTGAAATGATAAAAAAAATAATTTAATTTTCTATAAAAGGATGTGTTTTTCAACAAGATAAACTACAATGAGGAGTCCCAGAAAAAGACATATGGAATGAATGATTTTACAACCAGGGATTATATGTTTGTGCTTTACAGCATAGTAAGGCTGCATTGTTTCTTAAGATTATTTTGTTCAATTTTGCATTATATATAAATCCTTTCTTTACGCAGAATAAGATATTAACTGAAATTATGCTACAATTCTTCAGGGTCATTTTGTAAGACCCGGAGGATGCTTTTTTTGTAACCTTGAAGGTCTTCAAAGTGACCTTCAAGGTTTGAGCCTAAACTTTAGTTATTTAGAAATGAGGGAGAAAAAAATGGGAACAAATCTTATTGAACGCAGAAACTTCATAAAAAAAGTGCTTGGGGGTATTGCATTCATGTCGTTAGACTGGAAAATATTTCCAAAGGGATTCAACAATGTTTTAGGGGAAAACGAATATGACGCTATTATTATCGGTTCGGGATTAGGAGGATTGAGCTGCGCTGCTGCATTTGCAAAACAGGGATTTAAGCCGCTGGTAATTGAACAGCATTCTAAAGCCGGCGGTTATGCAACTACTTTTATGCGTCCCGGCGGATTTGTATTTGATGTTTCACTCCATTCAACAACTGTCGGAGAGAGAAACGGCATTCACAATCTTATCCCCGGATTTCCCGAAATAGAGGAAGTTGAATTTGAACCGCACCCTAATCTGTACAGGGCAATATTTCCCGATTATGATATAAGGGTGCCGCAGAAAAATATTGCAGCATATATAAACCATCTTATAGAATTATTCCCCGATGAGAAAACAGGTATTGAAGGAATATTTGAAGATATGGAGGGAATACGAAATGATATAGGAAAGTTTTCTGCTGCAGGCGGAAAAGTTGATATGAATTCTTTCCAGCGGGATTTTCCATATTTAGTCAAAAGTTTCAATCGTACCTGGGGCAATCTTGTGGACGCAAGGATTACAAATCCAAAGCTTAAAGCAATCGTTTCGTCTTTGTGGGGATATTACGGATTACCTCCGTCAAAACTTTCACCCTTTTATTATGCTATGCCTACATACGGATATTTAAAGAACGGCGGATATTATCCAAGGGGAAAATCGCAGAAAATAAGCGATGCTTTTGAGAAGTATGTTGAAAAACACGGCGGCAAAGTTATGTTAAGCAGCAGGGTTGAAAAGATACTTACAAAAGAAGACAAAGCTTATGGTGTTGCCACGAGTGATGGAAAAGAATATACCGCAAAAGCTGTAGTTTCCAATGCAAATACATTTGATACTTTTAACAAAATGCTGGATGACAAAAGTGTATTGAAAGAATACCTGGCAAGGATGGAAAAGCTTAGTGTAAGTCTTTCATGTTTCCAGGTTTTCCTCGGACTTAAAAAAGACCTGGTTAAAGAAACCGGAATCACGGATTCCGAAATATTCTATAATACAGGGTATAATTCTGATGCCGACTATGATTTAATGAAAAAAGCTGATCTGGAAAACGGAGGATATGCCGTAACTCTTTATGATAATGTTTATAAAGGATATTCACCTGAAGGAAAGAACACTTTAAATATTTTAACGCTGCAGGGCTTTGATCACTGGGAAAAATATAAAGAGGACTATTTTAATAATAATAAGGATGCATACAACAAAGAAAAAGAAAGAATGGCCGACGTCCTGATCGATAAGGCTGAAAGCACTCTCCTGCCAGGATTGAGAGACGCAATCGAAGTTAAGGAAATAGGCACCCCGTTAACTAACATGAGATACACGAGCAATTACAGAGGAGCAATTTATGGATTCGATCAAACGCTGGATAACTCCGGGAATACCAGGCTTGGTCATTCGACACCTGTAAAAAACCTTTACCTGTCCGGTGCATGGACTAAACCCGGCCATGGTTACGGAGGAGTTCTCTACAGCGGTCTGGAATGTTTTGGCGAGATCATGAAAAACTGGGGATAAGATTAACTGCTGTTAGCATATAATTAACCAATGGCTGAGAACTCCGTTTGCAGTCTTTGACGAGGTGGGAGTCCGCGGACTTTGACCTGATTTATCCCCATTTTCCTTATCCTTTTACTTCATTCTTAATAATTAATATTGTATTTTCTGTTCGGGATTAAACCTATGAGAAACTAAATCCACTTTAAATTGACGAAAAGTATTAAATATCATCACTTTGCTCAATTTACCGTAATTTGGCTTCTTTCTGTTTTACTGAATTTGGGGAACATAACATTCTTACAAGCACAAAAAACTATATTTGAGCATATCTCCCTAGAACAGGGACTTTCACAATCCACTGTAAATTGTATTCTGCAGGACCAACAAGGATTTATCTGGTTCGGTACATTTGATGGTCTCAATAAATATGATGGATATAATATTACTGTTTATAAAAATATCCCCGGTGATTCAACAAGTCTGAGTCATAACTGGGTTTATTCGCTTTGTGAGGATAGTTCCGGAACATTATGGGTAGGTACTCTTGGAGGAGGTCTAGATAAGTTTAATAAAGAAACTGAACATTTTACTAGTTTCCGGAATATTCCAGGGGATTCTTCCAGCCTTGACGATGATGAAGTCCTGTCACTGTATGAAGACAATAAAGGAATACTTTGGATTGGTACAAAAAACGGACTTAACAAAATGGTCAGCGATTCAGATATAGATAGAAAAAATCAAAATAGAAAAGACTATTCAGATCAGGTCCATTTCATTCATTATGCACGCAATTTTAAAGCTGATAATAATTTAATTAATGCCAATAACATTAATCAAATTTATTATGAAGATAATTCCGGGGGATTATTGATCGCTTCCAATTATGGTCTTGAAAGATTCGATACAGAAAAAGAAAGTTTCGGACATTATTTCCCTGATCGATTACTAAAAAATATTCTTGGTGCAATTAACACCATTTACATAGATCATTTTAATTCGATGTGGGTTGGTACAAATGAAGGACTTTTCAAAATAAATATGGATGATAATCCTCCGGACAAAGATTCTTTACTTACTTTTATCAGGTACAGACACGATCCTAAAGATCCCAACAGTTTGAGTGATGACAAAATAACATCTATAAAAGTAACTGCATCAGCACTTCCGGGAGAAAACGTGCTGTGGGTTGGAACTGCAGATGGTCTCAACAAAGCAGTTCTTTCGGAAAATAAAAATAATTCAAATGTTGGGAGGAAAAAACTATACTTCCTTCATTATTATCACGACACAAATAATCCCAATAGCCTGAGCTCAAACAGTATTACATCAATCTATAAAGATCGTTCCGGCCTGCTTTGGATCGGAACGGATGACAGCGGTGTCGACAAGCTTTATCTGAAAAAACAAAAATTTCATGCTTATAAATACAACTCCAACCAACCTAATGGATTAATCACCGATCCAGTCAGAACAATATGCGAAGATCAGTATGGAATGATCTGGTTTGGTTCATGGCACGAGGGGCTTGTAATGTTCGACCGGCAAAAAAATAAGTTTGTAAGATTCTTAACTAATAAGACCAATGTCAACAGCATATCAAGCAACTGGGTAACTTCAATCTTTGAAGATCGTTCAGGCACGCTTTGGATCGGCGCCGGTTCGCTCAACCGTTTGTACAGAACAAATGATTCGGATACTAAAAAGTTTCGTTTTAAAAGCATTGTTCCCGATTTTTCAACTTCAATATGTGAAGATAAAAAAGGAAACATCTGGGCTGGAAGCTGGGGCAGCGGTATCATTAGGCTTAATCCCCAAACCAATCAATACGTTATTTACAAACACGAGCCGGGAAATAAATACAGCCTAAGTAACGATATTGTAAGAAAAGTATATGTAGATCGGTCAGGAGTACTTTGGGTCGGAACAGATGGCGGTGGTCTAAATAAATATGATCCAAAGACAAAACATTTTATTCATTACAAATATAAACCAAATGATCCGACCAGTCTGCGTCAGGACCAGGTCAATTCAATTTACGAAGACAGGGCAGGCAGACTCTGGGTAGGCACATACGGAGGGGGTCTTAACCTGCTTAACAGAAAAACCGGACAATTTACAGCTTATACCGAAAATGACGGCCTTCCAAACGACGTTGTCTACGGTATTTTGGAAGATGATCACGGTAATCTTTGGGTCAGCACAAACAAAGGTATATCAGTAATTACCTTCTCTTATGATAACAAGTTTAACAAGGAAATTTTAAAATTCAAAAATTATGACGTAACCGACGGACTTCAAAGCAACGAGTTTAGTTATAGTGCTTACTTTAAAAGTCCAAAAACAGGTGAGATGTTTTTCGGCGGACCTAACGGTTTTAACTCATTTTACCCAGACAGCATAAAAAATAATACATACATTCCTCCCATTGTTATTACACAATTGAAATACTACTCCTCGGAATCAACAAATCAAAAGCCCGTAATAATAAAGGGAATATCATCAGATCGAAATATTGAATTATCTTATAAAGATAATATTCTCGTCTTTCAATTCGCAGCTCTAAGTTTTAGAGAATCATTTAAGAATGAGTATGCTTACAAACTGGAAGGTTTTAATAAAAACTGGATTGACCTGGGTACAAAAAGAGAGGCTACATTTACTAATCTGGATCCGGGTGAATATACTTTACGGGTTAGAGGTTCTAACAACGATGGTATATGGAATAAAACAGGGACATCATTAAGTATTATTATTACTCCTCCCTGGTGGAATACCTGGTATGCATATTTATCCTTCATAATAATTCTACTTTTTATTCTTTACAGCATAAGAAAATACGAACTCGGTAGAGTAAAATTAAGAAACCAGCTGAGGTTCGAGCATGTTGAATCTCAAAAAATCAAAGAACTAGATCAATTAAAGTCACGGTTTTTTACAAATATATCACACGAATTCAGAACACCTTTAACTTTAGTAATAGGTCAGATAAATAACGTTCTTGGAAAGATTAACGATAATAAAATAGAAGAAAAACTCTTAGTTGCAAGGCGCAACGCCAACAGGCTGCTTACGCTTGTCAGCCAATTGCTTGATTTATCAAAAATTGAATCCGGCGGAACGAAATTAAAATTGGTAAGAAAAGATGTAATTCCTTTTCTGAAAAACTTATTCTACTCATTTGAAGCAATTGCAGTTGACAAATCTATTAACATTAAATTTGAAAGTGAAAAGAAATCATTCATAATTGATTATGAACCCGATAAACTTGATAAAATAGTAACAAACCTTCTCTCAAATGCTTTTAAGTTTACACATGAAAACGGCATAATTTCTTTAACAGTTTCATCCGTTTCGGGAAATGATAAAGAATTCATAAAGATTATAATAATAGACAACGGGATCGGTATTCCTGAAGAAGATCTACAGAACATATTTGATAGATTCTATCAGGTTGATAATATTGATAAAAGGGTTTCAGAGGGAAGCGGTATTGGTCTTGCGCTGGTTAAAGAACTTATAGATTTACATAGCGGCACAATAAACGTTACAAGCAAACCCGGAGAAACAGTTTTCACTATTCAACTCCCGGTTTACCAAAAGAATACGGAAAATAATATTGAAGCAGATGCAATTGAGGGTGAGAGGGACGAAATAAAACTGGACAGAGAGGATTTAATCGATTCGGAATATTTGGAAATTCCGGACGAAAAAGATAATGACGAAATCAAACCTTTGGTCCTTGTTGTGGAAGATAATGATGATATTAGGAAATACATAAAAGATAACCTGAATGAGATTTTTAAAATCGAAGAAGCTGTAGATGGCGAAGAAGGATTTACTAAAGCAAAGGATATAATTCCCGATCTTATTTTAAGCGATGTAATGATGCCTAAAGTTGATGGTTTTCAATTCAGTAAAAATATTCGTTCAGATGAAAAGACAAGTCACATCCCGATCATTTTACTTACTGCTAAAGCTGCAGAGAAAGATAAAATCACCGGACTTGAAACCCGGATAGATGATTACCTTGTTAAGCCTTTTAGCGTAAAGGAGCTTCAGTTAAGAATCAGAAATCTGATTGAAATGAGAAAGAAGCTTCGTGAGAAATTCAGCTCGGCAATAATAATTCATCCGATCTGAAGTTACTGCAGATTCAGTTGATCAAAAGTTCTTAAAGAATGTATTAGACGCGATAGAAAAATATATGGATAAAGAATCATTTAATGTTATATCTTTAGCCGAACAGGTAAATATGAGTGAAGCACAACTTAACCGTAAATTAAATGCTTTAATTGATCAGCCGCCGGGAAAATTGATAAGATCAATGCGTCTGCAGCGGGCTGCAGATCTTCTGAAACAAAACGCCGGAAACATTGCGGAAATATGTTACCAGGTTGGCTTCTCAGACCAGGCTAATTTCACCAGGAGTTTTAAAAAACAATTTGGGATCTCTCCTACTCAATATAAATCCAACTAAATTGTTTAATTGTTAAATGGTTGAATAAAACCAGCAATAAAACAATTTAGCAATCAGACAATTTGATCGTCTCCAACCTTTCCTTTTCAAAAAACCATAGCTTTTCCTTTATGCAATAAAATGACAAACTCTTGCAAGGAATTACCAAGAGTTAGAGTAACCAAGCTCTATATATTTGCACAGTTACAACAAAAACGAAGTAAAAAGGAGTAGAATTATGCATAGATGTATTTTAACTATTAAGAACCTTGTAATTGCCTATTTATTATTATCTCTATTTTCTTTTAGCTTTGCCCAGAATGCAGGTCTTGATCCGTCTTTTGGTACGGGGGGATTGGTCACAACAGATTTGAGTGGTAGTTATGACGATGCAAATGATGTGCAGTTACAAAACGATGGTAAAATTGTTGTCGTCGGAAACACCGGGATTGACCTGGCACTCGTACGATATAATACCAATGGTTCTCTCGATCAGAATTTTGGTAATTCTGGGATTGTAACTTCGAATTTTCCTAATGCTAATTCAACAAATGGTTGGGCTGTAGCTATCCAGCCCGATGGAAAATTAGTGGTTGCTGCAAACGTGGACAAAGGAGATGGCGACATTGGATTGGCCCGATATAATTCTGATGGAAGCCTTGATAATACCTTTGGCAATTCCGGATTTTTTAGTAAAGATTTTGGTTCTGCTGAACAAGTTGCGGATGTGGCTCTTCAACAAGATGGTAAAATAATGGTCGCTGGAGGTTACACTGACCAAAACCCGGACTTTGCCGTCTTTCGTTATAATTCAGATGGCAGCATAGATTCAAGCTTTGGTAATAATGGTTTCACGAAAACCAATCATGGCAATGAAACAAATGTTGCACAAAAAATGGTGTTACAACCGGATGGAAAAATAATCGTAGTTGGAAATGATTACAACGGTTTAAATTTTGAGAGTGACGTGATGGTAGTACGCTATAACTCAGACGGCAGCCTTGATAACGGTTTCGGGACAAACGGTATCGTAACAACAGGTGAACTAACCAACTATGACTATGCATGGACCGTATTACTACAACCAGATGGAAAAATTATTGTTGGGGGAGCTTTTAGAACGCATTCCTCTAACAACCTTATTTTACTAATTCGCTACAATTCTGACGGCAGCCTTGATACTGGTTTTGGAAACAATGGTATCTCTATATCACCACAAATGAATAATGATGCGGCTAATGCTTATGCACTTTTTCTCTTAACGGATGGCAAGATACTAATGGCTGGAAGTCTTAATCAGGATTTTTTAGTTGGCGTTTACACTTCGAACGGAAAAGTTGATTCAACTTTCGGAACAAACGGATTTATAAACGCACTTGGCGCCGGGAATGTAAAAGATGCAGTGCTACAGAACGACGGTAAACTTGTAATAGCAGGGTCAATTGAAACAATTCCTAATGATATATCATCACTTGATTTCTCTCTGGCAAGGTTTACACTTGGGGGTATTACTTCCGTTCAAACAGAGAGTAATACTTTTCCGCAGGAATATGTTTTAGACCAGAACTACCCAAATCCCTTCAACCCTTCAACTACAATTGAATTCAGTATACCTCAGCAGTCTTTTGTAACACTTAAAGTTTATGATTTATTGGGAAGAGAAGTAACAACTCTTGTTAATAGGGAGTTGCAAGGCGGCTCATACAAAACAGAATTTAATGGAATCAACTTGACAAGCGGAACATATTTCTATCGATTGAAAGCAAACGGTTTTACTCAAACCAAGAAATTTATTCTTATCAAATAACTAAATACAAATAATGTAAGGAGATTCAAATGAACATTAAATTATTGCATACACGTTTATTCCTCTCGGCTGTTGTTATGTTAACGTTTTTTACAGGAAGTGTTTTTGCACAATCAACCGAAACACAAAAGATCAGCAATCTCGCTGGTATTGTAGATAGTAGTAACTTTGGATATGCTGTTGCCTTATCTGCAAGCCTTTTAGTAGTTGGTGCACCAGAGAATGATAAAGATGCAGGTCATTTTTATGTGTTTTCTAAAAATGAGAGCAATGAATGGCAACAAGTTGGTAATGTAATTGCTCCGCCCTGGGGAAATCTGGGACTTGATGCATTTGGATATAATGTTGACATAGATGGTGATCAGGTGATTGTTGGTTCATACGGTGCTAATTTGGGTTTTCAAGGAAACGCAGCAATTTGGACGGTCGATACGGCTCAAGACTCAGTTATATTTGATGGTATACTGGAACAACCAACGGGAGACGCATTCATTTTTGGATTTTATGGATTCGATGTTTCTATATCCGGTAATTATGCAGTAGTTGGTGCACCAAATTCAGGTGCAAATGGAGGAACAGCGTATATTTTTAGTAGAAGCGATACGAGTGTGGGCTGGAATTTTGATAAAAAGATTTCGGCAAGTGATGCTTATAGCGGTGAAAATTTTGGCAGGTCTGTTGCTATTTCCGGTAACAATATTATCGTTGGAACCGGAGGAATTTTATCTCCGGTAGATAGTTCAGGTGCTGTTTATTTTTTTCAAAAGAACAATGATGAATGGACCGAACTAATAAAGTTTACTGCCGATACACCAACTGGTGGAGATCAATTTGGCTGGTCTGTTGATATAGATAGTGATTACGCAGTTGTGGGTGCCCCGAGTGATGGAAATACCGGGGCTGCTTATATCTTTCATTGGAATGGAAGTTCTTGGGAAAAGGAAACTAGAATTACTCCCCCGGATGGTGCTGCTGGCGATCTATTCGGCGAATCAGTTAGCATTTTAGGTACAACGATTTGTGCGAGTGCCTTCGGTAACAATGATAGCACGGGCGTATGTTATGTTTACTCAAAATCATCAAACGGATGGGAACAATCAGCGAAAATAATTTCATCTGATATAAAGGCCGGCGACGGTTTTGGTAAGAGCGTATCTATTTCAAATGATTGGATAGCTTGTGGAGCACCATTCAGTGATGACGGCGCAATAGATGCTGGGGCTGTTTACCTTTTTGAAAAGTCGAGTGTTGTTTCTGTTGAAGATAAATCTCCAGAATCGATTCCAAAAGAATTTAATCTTTCGCAAAACTATCCCAACCCATTTAATCCTTCAACCACGATAGAGTTCAGTATTCCCAAACAGTCTTTTGTAACACTTAAAGTTTATGATTTATTGGGAAGAGAAATAGCTACGCTTGTAAATAAAGAACTGATGTCAGGTTCATACAAAACTGAATTTAATGCCTCATCCGCCAAAAGTAAATTAGCAAGCGGTATTTATTTGTATCGATTGAATGCAGGCGGAAATGTTCAGACAAAGAAATTCATTTTGATGAAATAACAATCTTTGATAAAGGAGTGGAAAATGAAAAAACTACTAACGCTTAAAAAATGTCTGTTCCTAATCTTTTTACTTTTTAGTGAATTTATGTATGCTCAGTCTAGTGGCTGGGTACAGCAAACGAGCGGAACCAATGTTAATCTTGAAGACATACAATTCATCGATGCCAATACCGGCTGGGCAGTGGGCTGGGATAATACTATACTAAAAACTACCGATGGAGGACAAACATGGGTAACTAAACGTTCAATTGCTAAAGGCCCCTTCATTTATGGTGTATACTTTTGGGATGCTAATAAGGGCTGGGCAGCGGAAGATAACGGCTCTATATTAAGCACAACAGACGGTGGTGAAAACTGGTCTGAAAAATCAACCTCAGCCCCATACTTAATTGACTTTGACTTCATTGATGCGAATAACGGTTGGGCTTTCGGCGGGTTGGGAGCTATACTGCATACAACCGACGGCGGTGCCCACTGGACTTCACAAAATACAAAGCAGGGAAATGATTTTTACGCAGGCAAATTTTTTAATGCAGATACAGGTGTTGCTGTAGGTTATCTCGGAAGATGTATTAGAACAACAGATGGAGGAAATACATGGCAGCAAACCTCCAGCTATTTAGCAGAATCTTTCGATGATCTTTCGTTTATTAATAGTACAGAGGGGTGGGCGGTAGGACCTTTGGATACAAATACTGTAATTGCGCACACCACAGATGGCGGACAAAACTGGATTAAACAGAAACAGTTGAATGGTATGAATTTAGACGGAATATTTTTTATCGATTCTCAAAATGGCTGGGCAAGCGGCGGGGCAACCGGCATCAATAGAATACAACATGGAGTTATACTTCATACTACTGATGGAGGCACGAGTTGGGAGCAAAGTAATTTTTATTTTAGTAATTTTTATAACCTTAAAGCATTCTCATTCATTGATGCAAATACCGGATGGATCGTGGGAGATGCCGGAATCATTTTGCATACTACAAATGGCGGAGTTGCATCTGTTAAGGAAATAACCGGTAATGCACTTCCGGAACAGTTCGTATTAAGGCAAAATTATCCCAACCCATTTAATCCATCAACAACAATTGAATTCAGTATTCCCAAACAGTCATTTGTAACTCTTAAAGTTTATGATCTGCTTGGAAGAGAAATAGCTACGCTTGTAAATAAAGAACTGATGTCCGGTTCATACAAAACTGAATTTAATGCCTCATCCGCCAAAAGTAAATTAGCAAGCGGTATTTATTTGTATCGATTGAATGCAGGCGGAAATGTTCAGACAAAGAAATTAATGCTGATGAAATAGCGGATTTATAATGGTGAAAAAAATTTTTAACGGCTTTTACAAGGATATCGGTGTAATAGAACTGGAGAATGGCGAAAAACTGGAAATTCCATTCGGAACATCTTTAAAGATTAATATCGAATTCGATGAAATAGATTTTAATAATGGCTCAAGCGGATTCGTTTGGGCCACTCATGACAAAGACCAGGCAGAAACCATTCTAAGCGCTTTGCAGGCACAGGGTATAAATTCGGAAATTAGTCAAGAAAAACTGGAAGGCACCAATTTATATTATTTGAAAATTCCGGATGTATCCCGCATAGAATCCGCTATCGATTTCATTTGGAGAAGCAAGGAAGGCTTGAAACTAAAACCTGATTGGCATTATCATGCAGGAAAACCTAACGAAAGTTTTGAAAAATGGACAAAAAACTTTTGAAGATTTTTAATGATTGATAATATAGAGAAGGAAGGTGAAGCAGCGAAAATTCTTTACTTTTATAAATAAAATATAAAAGGAAATTGGCCCACCCCTGACCCCTCCTACAGCGAAGATTTAGAGGTGGGTGGATTAACAGTTTTACATCAAATGCCGGACTTAATAATAAGGCTTTTATACACCATAAGGTCAAATCGATGTTTTATAATATTTTGATTATAATTCGGATCGTTACAAAGCCTGGTCATTCGACACCGGTAAAAAATCTCAACCCGGCAGGTGCATGGACTAAACCCGGTCATGGTTATGGCAATGCTAGCTGCGGTGGCCTGGAATGTTTTGGCGAGATTATGAAAAGCTGAGGATCTTTATCCTTAAAATAATTAATTAACCCACCCCCCGCCCCTCCAATGGAGGGGACAATACGCTCATTGGAGTTGATATCAAAACAAAAAAAATAATACAATATATAAATCTTCTTATCTGAAAATCTTTCATATTTAAATACAGTTCTACTGATTTATAAAGAGATAGAACTAATAGTAAAACGACATAAATGATAATAAAAGTCTCCTCCCTGGCTAGTCCGCCGAAATAAAATGAAGGCGGAGAGGAGATTTAGAGGTGGGTTGATTAACAGTTGTATATCAAACATCGGACAACTCCGGCAATATCATGTTTAGTCATTCCATACATGTAATAATATTTAGCCCGCAGTTGCATACCGGATTTTCATCTTCGGCTCAGAACTGGAGTTCTGAGCTACGAACTACGATGCTTCGACCTGATACATCCTGCGATTATACAACGCTTAACGTACCCCGTAGATCAGTTCTCCAGAACTGAATCGCCAACGAAAAACTCGGGTTGTAAGAACTCACGAACCCGAATTCAATGAATCAAAAGATTTCTCCCTTCGATCGACCGGTATTAACATTTACCAATGGATTTATACATCGGTTTAAAAAGAATATCTATAACAATTCTTGACGGTTTTAACCGTTTTTTTATTTCTTAAATTAAACCGATAAAAATTCTGTTGGTTAATAGAAGAACAGCGTATTGTTTAGTAATAGATTTAGCGGTCTTGATACTATTTGTTATTTGCTATAGAATTTTCAGTTCCAAATAAATCATAAGGTTTTTCTTTAAAATTTTTATTAAAGAAAAATGCAGTAAAGAAAATAAATAAAGCAAATCCCAAGACAATAAATAATTGAACTCTGGAAGTTTTTTGAATATCGTGTTTGAATTTTACTTCGCAGACTTCACCGGGACAATATTGCACTTTTCCCTTATGAAACATCGGATAAAACTTACAACCAAGACAAATACCGAAAGAAGCTTCAAAAAACAAGAATATCAGGCAGATAAAACAGATAGAACCGGTAATCGGACTGAATGCATTTACAATAATCAGGTGGACAAAAATTGTTGATGCCAGTATAACACCAATTATCCATGCAAACTTTTTTTGAGGAGCACCAACATACTCGGGAACCTGGTTCCTTACAATTAATCGTCCGATTATTAAAGAAGGTGAAAATTTCGGATTTATAAAAACCCGTATTAAAATATCCGAAAGGAATATTGTTACAGCATACTTAAGCAATAAAAAATCACCCTGGAAAATAACTTTAAGAATAGATATAAACATCATCACAAATAATATTCCTGCCGCAGCTCTTATTTCCCTTTCATTTAGTACAGGTATATCATATCCTTCAACTGTTTGACCAAAGCTTATAATTTTATTCATTTTATCTCCTTTACATTTTTTACGCTTTATATAAAAAGTTAAAATTATTTTTTTCGGCATTCTAAGAATTTTTCAGGCTGCTTCCGGTTGTACTGTCTTTACACCTTTAATTAAAAGCCACAGCATTATTGAAATTTCCCCTAAAATCCAGAACGGGAATGCAAATAGTCTGACAGCTGCCTGGTATTCGGGAAATAACAAAGAAGTAAAAGAATGGACAACATAAGCGGCACCATTAAGAATTAAAAATATCCCTAATATGCGGGGAATAAACCCGGATTTATAAACCAATTGACCGAATGGAAAAAGCCAGAGTCCCCAGAACGTTTCCAAAACAAGTGCTATGTAGCCGTTAAAGCCAAGGAACATCATTGCCAGGTCCTGTCTCTGAGCAGATTCAAATGAATTCAATATTTTTCCTTTAAAAAGCATTAGGGAACTAATATTGAATGCTTCCATAAAAAACATGGCGGGAATTTGAACAAGAACCAATGCTACAAGAAGTTTAGAGTATCGTTCGTTCACCGGCTTAAACAAACGGTATAAAATTAACGCCATAAATACCCAGAGGGTATTACTGATAATATCATTAACTATACCCGTTCTAAATAAAAATTCGTTTGAGAGTACCTTATTGGCTGTGGCTGCAGCATCCCCTTCTACAAATGTTTGTGACGGTAAAAAGAAGATACCGTAGACTCCTGTTAAAATCCAGATAAAATATAACAGGCCGGCAAGTCTTGCAGTATTTTTATTTGGACTCATTTCCTGTTCCAGCTCATTTTGTAAAATCCCTGCTTTATTTTATACAAGCATATGCAATTGAAAAAGAAAATGAAACAGAGGGTCTATATACAGCAGTTTAAAGTAAACGTATTACCTGATTCCGTCTACAGAAAATTCGATTATTCATTTATGAAATAATTATATTTTAGTATGATAATTTCCCCGGTTGATATTTCTATTAATATCATGGAAATAATTAATGAATATTAAGCATACAAAATTTTATTTATGGGCCGGAGCCGGTTATTTTATATTAGCACTGATTATCAATCTGTCACAGCATCCGGGTCCGTTTTTTCCGTGGCTCATAAATGAAATCTGGAAGACGGCTTATGTACTTGCAGTTATTTACCTTTTCTTTGAATTCACACTTCCAAATCTTAGCAAAAAAAGAATTTTCAGATCATTTGCACTTTTACTCGCACAGTTTTTCCTGTTCTCTTTTATGTTCTATTTCTGGATTCTCCTTGGAACTCTTCTTAAAGTTTATACCGATTTCATTCATTATCCTTCCTGCCAAAGCGGAGTTGCCGATCAGTTTGGCGCAAGTATATTTGCCATACTTTTATTTGGAATATCAAGGCATATTTATAATTTTATTAAACTAAAACAGGCGGCCCAGCAGCTTAAAATTGAAAAACAGGAAGCAGAATTGAACTATCTTAAATCGCAGACAAATCCGCATTTTTTATTTAACACTTTAAATAATATCTATTCATTATCAAGAGATAAGTCGGATTTAGCACCTGAGTCGGTTTTACGTCTTTCAAAAATTCTCCGTTATATGCTTTATGAAACGGGCGGAGAATATATAGCAATAGAAAAGGAATTAAAAATTATCAGCGATTATATCGAACTTGAAAAGCTGCGCTACGATGAGTCTCTCAGGATTAACTTTAATTATGATATTGAAGATATGAAGCAGGCATTACCTCCGCTGCTCCTTATTCCGCTGGTAGAAAATGCATTCAAGCATGGTGCTTCCGAAACCCGGAATCATCCTTTTGTTGATATTCATCTCTCTGTTAAAAACAGGCAGCTGGCTTTTTTCGTAAAAAATTCTTTCGATGGTATCTCCGGCGAACAAAAAGTAAAAGAAAATATCGGGCTTTCAAATCTGAGGAGGCAGCTTGAATTTCTTTACACAGATTATGATCTTTCCGTTCAGCAAAGTGAATCGGAATTTACAGCCGCATTAAAAATTAATCTTGGAAGCCATGTCTAAAATAAAATGTATTATAATTGAAGATGAGCCTCTGGCTGTAAAAATTCTATCCGACTATATTCTGCAGGTTCCATTTCTCGAAATAGCAGGAAAGTTTAAAGATGCAATTCTCGCTGCGGATTACCTGCGTGATCATAATGTTGATCTGATCTTCCTGGATATACATCTGCCTAAGCTGAAAGGGATGGCTTTCTTAAAAACGCTTACTAATCCCCCTGCAGTTATTGTTACCACTGCCTACCACCAGTATGCAGTGGAAGGATTTGAGCTTAATGTAACCGATTACCTCCTTAAACCGTTTGAATTTGAAAGGTTTTTAGTTGCGGTTAATAAAGTAAAATCAATCCCGAAGGATGAACAGGTTCTCAATGGAGATAATGAGAAGGATTTTATATTTCTTAATGTGAACAAAAAGAAAGTAAAAATTCTTTTCCCTGAAATTGTTTACATCGAGAGTCAAAGGGAATACATAAAAATCGTTACAACAAAAAAAACTTACATTTCAAAAATAAGCACTAAAGAAATTGAATCCGTTCTACCTTCAAATCTTTTTAAACGGATCCATCGTTCATTTATAATTTCATTGGATAAAATCGAATCTTATAATGCTGAAACTGTCGAAGTTAACGGAATTTCCATTCCAATCGGCAGAGGTTACAGGGGTGTACTCGAGGAGCTATAATAATTATCAAAATACCTGCAGATAAAACCAGTAGTTAGTACAACATAACCATATCATTAACCAACGGATTTATCCATTGGCTTAAAAAGAATATCTAACATAATTAATAATAAGACTTTTATACACCATAAGGTAAAATCAATGTTTTATAATATTTTGATTATAATTCGGTTCGTTACAAAGCCCGGTCATGGTTATGGTGCTGTAATCTATTGCTGCCTGTAATGTTTTGGCGAGATTATGAAAAGCTGGGAATGATACTGTACATTCCTGATATTAAATACTAGATACCGGATTCCGGATACCCGTTGCTTGATTCCGTGTATTCGAAAGGTACAATCATTTGTAGTAATTACTTAATAGAGCAGTTAAAATAAACTTATCTGGTTTTCTACCTTAGGATGAAATGTCCCGATAATTATGAAAGGATTTGGAGCAACAAAGTGATTTAAAAGAGTTGTGCCTAAGAAAAAGTATAAGTCCTTTGTCTTTGAGAAATCATCGAGATATTTCCTCTTTACATCCTCACAAGCTTTTTTTTCGTCATTATATTTGTCCATGCAATTCCAGAATAACTGTCCTGTTTCCCAATCTTCTATCATCAATTTACTTTTTGTTCCAGCATCATCCTGAAAAATAAACGAGAATTTATACGGCAGTTTTCTTACTACTTCAAATTTTTTGTTTCTCTCTTCAAAAAGCTTGAATTGCTTTAGTCCTGTCAGTTTAGATTCATCCCATTCTCTCTCCACTGCTTTATAAACAAAATCTATTATTTTCGATGGTTTAAACACTGCTAAAGAAGTACCGGTTTCCTTATCTTTTGCTTCTTTTATAAGCAGCTCTAAATTAGTATAGACTTTATTTAGTGCTATTTTTTTTCTTAGCAGCCAATTTCTTTCCGTTCCCAGGTGTCCGATAATTTTTATATCGGTGCTCAGAGTTTTGGGTCTGAAGCTTTCAGGTCTGAAATCTTTAGTATTCTTGATTAATTCGCATTCTATCCAATCATATTTTTTATATTGTTTAGCATAATCTAATTTCCTGAAAGGTACAGGATAAATACGAACCCATGAACCATCCTCTTTAAATCCGGCGGTGCAGACTAACTCTTCATACTTGGGAGAAATAGTTGGATAGGTTTTAACGGTTATCAGAACTTTGGTTAACCCCATTTTGCCCCTTTTTATAAATGAATTAAATTAAGCTTCCATCCTTCTGTTTTGGTTAATGCATTTGCCAGGTGAGTTCTATGGCATTTATTTATGTCTGATTCGAAACATGTAATTGCAGCATTATTATTAAATCCAATTAGTTTTAGTATTAGATGCTGAGGTAATATTTCATTCTTCAAAACCGTAGATTTATATACTTCAAAAAGAAGATCATAATCATTTTGAGTTTCAAGACTTTGTCTCTTTTCGGAAGCAATGCCGAGAGAAGGAAAGTGATAATATTTAATATGCAGAGAATTGCAAGCCCTCATCAATTGATTTTTAGAAAAGCCGTATTTCATGCTTACAGGATTTCTTCTAACATCACATAAAACTTTAATATTATTCCTGATAAGCTTATTTAAATATTGTTCAATATTCAATCCTTCATAACCAATTGTATAAAGAGTTTTACTGTTTCCTGTTTTTTGATTGGATATTTCGCGGTTAATTATTTTAAGTTCATTACCGGTGAGAAGTTTTGAAGCTATGATACTTTTTGTTGCATAAGTATGGATAATTTATATAAGTATACTTTACCAATTCTTTGGTAGACAGAGCTCCAAATTCATTTATAACTTTTTTTATTAAAAACTTATCATCGGGATTAAGCTGATTATAATAATTTGTTTTATCGGTTTTGTACCAGTAAATATCGGATTCTTTAACTAACCCGTAAGTCTTTAATGTATTAAGATCTGCATTAGCCTGGAAAGAGTAGCATCCAAATTTGTTGGGAACAAAATTATATGTTTTATTCTGCTGTTTCTCGGAAATAATCAGAAGGAGCTTATGCAAACGTATTTTTTCCAGGCTGTTATCCGATAGTTCCAGCAAGGCTAATAATATTTTTCGGCGGTAGTACATTTAATATTTATTGAAAGATATAAACAAATTTATAACTTTTTATATAAAGATGTAAATTTATCATTCTTTGGGAAGTATAAACCTGCCTCTTAATTACATTAACTAACATTAGGTGTACAGGCAATTAGAGAGAAGCTGTTTACGAATTCTGTCAGACGCTTGATAACTCAGGTAAGGCCAGACTAGGTTATTTGACACTAGTAAAAAATCTTTACTTTCATAACCGGAAAAATATTACCGGTGTAAGATGGGATGTAAGAACTCACAAACCTGAGTTCAATGAATCAATAGGGTTTCTCCCCACCGGGATAAGCGCCGTGTTTTAGTTGTAATTATGCTTGTGGCTTATCGTCCCCTCTTGCCTGTCTACCGAAATGTAATGTAGGTGGAGGAGTTGCAGGGGCAGGGCTGGCGAAGCTTTTTAGCGGAGCCAGAGGGAAGTCAAAAAATGCGAAGACTCACCTGCTTCAAATTCAACTCGCTGCCGGCAAAAAAAATGTACATTAACTTCTCTTGAAAAGACGGTATCCTTTAATCTGGAATTGGAAAGTTATGGAATAAAGTCTAAAATTTCTTGGGAAAGATATTCTGCGCACTTTAATGCATACCTTTGATTTAAATCCGAATATTGAATTTGCCTAAATGTCATTAAAAATAATGAAATTATATATTCTGTATAATTATTTAAAAAGTAATTTTTTGCCTTTTTACGAATAATTTTTATTAATTCAAAATATATCTTTAAATCACTCCGACTTATTGATGAAAAAGAGAAATCATTTTGAAAAGAATTTTCTTGTGTTAGATCTTTTTCAATTAAAATCAAATCATCTATATTTATAAAAAATGGAATATGTCGAAATTTAATTGAGCATTCTAAAGCAGTATAGTCAATTAAGGCATGCTTTTCAGTTGTGTCACCGAAATCAATTAAGAAAATCTTACTGTTATTATCAATAAAGAAATTTCCTGAATGTAAATCACCATGACAAATTTTGACTTTTAACTCTATTTCTTTATCAAGTATTTTTTCTAAATTTATTAGTAATTTCTGTTGTTTTAACTCTGGTTTTGTTAAATCTAATATTTTCTGTATAGAGGCTAATATTTTCTCTGTTTTAATATAATCCTTATAAAATTCAAAAATCTTTTTCTTTTCTATCTTTGATTCATGCCAATCCTCAAATAGTTTAATTGCATATAAATCATTAACTATTTTCGATAATTTATTAAAGTCCTTGCTACTTTTTAGAATTTCATTGAATGATTGTGAATCACTAATTCCATCATCAGAAGCAAAATTATATTTAATAGCACAAAGTTTTTCTGTTCTCTCTGAATGTATAGAATATCGGTTATCATATCCCTCCACATTATTCTTAAAATTATTTTCTTCAACTGCTAACTTTTGGGAATCGGAAGAACTAACTTTTATTACATATTTGACTGGTGTACCTCCTCTAATTTTATGTGGAATAACTCTAAATACTTTAGACCCACTAAATCCTTCACTAATTTTTTTATATTCAATTGCGTGACAAGACATTTTTCTAAATAATTTTTTCAATATTTCTTCTTCATCTGTTGATATTTCTATATCAACTATATCAATACCAATAATAAACTGAATTTCCTCTTTAATTAATTTATAATCATTAATTTCTTTGTAAATCAATTCATTAATATTATTTATTATTTTAATCTGAGTAATAGGAGTTAAAAATCCATTCAATTCTTCTAAAAAATCATCAATATCTTCAAATTTTGGGGTATATGAGAATATTATTAAACAAAGAAAGTTATTTTCAGTATAATATGTTGGTTGGTGACGTAAATCTTCTAAAAATTTATTCAGATCGAAAATAGAACAATTTTTATAGAACTGAGAATGAATTTTCTCAAATATATACGATTTAGAATGTTTATCATGCAACAATAATATATTATAAGGTTTGTTATTTCTGCCTAGTTTAAGGATGAGATGTCTTCTAAAAATAGATATATCATTCCCAATACAATTTAGCAAATCACTTAATTTTGTTTCAAAATCGGTTTTAGGGTCAAATTTTGGTTTACTATTTTTTTTATTTATTGTTTTATTAGAATCTCTCTTCTGAAATATACTAGCATCAATTTCAGTTAGATTAATTCCATTGATGAATAAAATATCATAAAAATCAATTACATCTTTTCTTATTTCAATTAATTCGTTAAAGTCTAATGAATTTATTTTTAAGATTAATTCTTTTATGTCAGATAATTCATATTGTTCATATTCTACTTTTTTTCGTTGATTATTTATTTCTGAAAGCAAATCTGTAAGTGACTTTTTCAATTTTTACCTCTATATACCATATATTTTTTTTCTTTCTACGAATGCTTGTTTACCACCTTCTAATAATTCAAGTATATGTTTTTTCACTTTATTGATATCTCCATTAACATCGATACATGCCTTTTCATCATACCGAATAAAAACATTAACTTCAGCATCAGGTAAAACTGGAATATTAGGATTGTGAGTTATAAAAATAAGTTGTCTATTATTTTTCAAATCTTTTAGCAAATCAAAAATTTCCCCAGTTATATATTTGTTATCCAAATTATCCTCTGGTTGATCGATAATTAATGGATTAGTTGAAACAGCAAAGACTATTGGTAAAACTGTCGTACACCTCTGTCCTGTAGATAAATTATCTGATTTTTTATAGTTCTTTTGTTTTAAACTTTCATCTTTTTGTACCCTTAGAAAGAAATCAGGTAAATCATGGCAATAAAGTGTTTCTATTTCATAAATGGAATTGGTTTCATATAAAGCATTGATTACATCATTAGAGCGAACTTCATCAATACCCGTTATATTCTTAAGTGTTTTGTAATCTTTGTTGTGAACTATTTGTGCAAATTTATCTGAACTAAAATTTTGGATAATTCTTGGTATTAATTCATTATATCTTAATCCTGAACCTTTTAACCCTTCCCGTAATTTATTCTCATATTCTTCTGTCAAACCACCAAATGTTAACCTAATTTTTATTTTGTTATCGAAAAGATTATTTAACTCATTTATTTTTTTCAGACGAACTTCAAATAGTTCTTGTTTTTATTATTGAAATTAGAAATTAGTCTATTTCTCTTTTCAATTAGTTTATTTCTTTTATCTGTTAATATTTTTATATCCTTTAATATTAATTTTCTTTTCTCCTCTTTTTTTGATAACTCATTATATTGTTTATAATATGTTTTATGCTTTTGAATTTTTTGTTTTAGTTTAACAAATTCATTTTGTTGTAAAAGTTGAATCTTCTTTAAAGCAATTTGGTTCAAATTAATTTCATGCAAGGTGTGTTTTGATTGCTCTTTATATTCTTTAATATTTTTTGTAAGTGTAGTTTGAAGATTTATTATACTATCAATACTTTTTTGAATAATATCCTGATTAAGATAATCCGTAATTACTTCAATATTATTTTTTATAAAATCACTAAAGTCACTAGTGATATCATCTAAATCTGAATCAGTTTTTTTTAATTGGATCTTAAAATTTTCAAATAGTTTTAATTCTTTATTCCTTTTTTTCTCATTCTTATCAGCGATACTAAATTTATTGTCCTCTTCTTTATCCAAATCTTTGGGAGCATTCTTTTTATAATTCACAAATTCTTCTTTGGTATGTTTATATTGTTCGAACTTTGTTTTACTATTCGTAATCTTTGAATTAAGAGAAAGAATTTCCTTGGCATTTTCATCTATATCTATCCTAATATCATCAATTTGAGCTAGTATTTGATTAATTCTTTCACTATCCATTTTGTCAATAAGAGCGAGTCTGCTTCGTCCATTTCTTCCAATTTCTTCGATCGCTGATGCTTCATAAATATCTGCCTCTATATAACTTCTTATTCTAGAATATGGGACTACTTCTTCGTTTGGGATTAGGTAAAACTGAGGTTCTTCCCCAAAATATTTATTGATACGTAGGAATTGCTCATCGTCTATTTGTAATTCAACTATAATTTCACCTTCATTCAAATTATTATTTAAAATACTAAATGGGATTTTTTCATTCTCTGTTTCAGGAATTAAAGATGATTTAAGAAAATAAAGAAGGGTTGTTTTGCCTGTGCCTCTGCCACCCATAATGCAATTTAATTTCTCAGAGAAATTTATACTAAATTCGTCCTGGAAAAAACTTGAATTATTTACCTTTATAGATTTAATAAATTTCATTTAACACCTATTGTAATTTAAAAGTTAAATAATGATACTTCCTAATTTTTAAACTAATTTGATAAAGGAATTTGTTGTCTCCGCTTATATTGACTTCCAAATCTCTGCATCTTCCCCACCATGTTTGTAGTAAAACGGGGTGTAAATAAATGTGTTCTAAACAAACATAAATTAAATGCTTAACTATATCAAGATTGGAAGATTAGTTTCAGCTCTTTAGTATCCCGGAATCAAAACAATACTTCAACTTCCGGCATTTCATCATAAGTTCTGCCGTTAAGAATTCTGCCGGTCTTTTTCTTATTTGTTCCGCCCCATTGCTTAAAGAAAAATTTCACATCCGCTTCTTCACATTTATCAAATATTTCATAAACCCATTCCTCTTTCATTGGTCTCGGACTCCTTCCGCTTTCTCCCCCGACAATTACCCAGTTTATTTTATTAAGCTTTAATTTACTCAAAGGACCAAGCAGAGGTTCGCACGAAAGGAATTTTGTTTTTGCCCGGGTTCTTCTTAAGAAGATCGACTCTCCATAATTCATTTTCATTTTCAACTGAAACTCCCATCCAGATATTATGCGTCCAGTTTAGCTGTTTATGATATTCAATAAGAACATCGGCTCTTTTGGTTAATATTTGAAAAACGTGCTGAGGGTTGTCATTCATTACATCAAAGACTCTTTTTATAAATTCCAATGGAATATCTTCGTGAAATAGATCGCTCATTGAATTGACGAATACGATTTTTGGATTCTTCCATGTGTAAGGAATTTTTAAGGCATCTTCATGCAGAGTTAATTTAAAACCATTTTTATATTTTATCTGTCCCATAGCTTTTAAGCGTCTTGCCATTACTTCAGCATAACAAAACTTACAGCCCTGGGAAACTTTATTGCAGCCGGTTGTAGGATTCCAGGTTAATTCTGTCCATTCAATTTTTGTTTGTGACACTTTAAAACCATTGAATAATTTGGTTAGCTTAGTCTTTACAGTACCTTCCGGTAATGCTTCCCCACCAACTCTCAGCATTTCCCCACTGGATTTATTGTAGTAAAACGGGGTGTAAATATATTGTGTTCAAAACAAACATAAATTAAATGCGAAACTATTGCAAGATTACACTTTTAATTATACTTGCAGGGGCGGATAATTATCTCCCCCTACAGCAGCTTATTTCAAATTGAACTGATGTTTTCGAATTATGAAATTAGGTAACATACTTTAATTTTATAACAGATAGAGCAAGGGAGAGAAAGGATAAAAAAAGGGAAAGCTGCTCCGCTTTCCCTTAATGAATTTAAATGTAGGATGGGTGGTTACCAAATAGTTTCATTGTCATTTCGAGGGAGTCTTCGACCGAGAAATCTGATTCTCCGAAAAGATTTCTCCCTTCGGTCGAAATGACAGGATGTTTATGTTTTAATAACTCTCATATTACACAGCAATTTTTTCGCCGCCGAATACATGTGCAAAGTCATTAGCGAACTGCTCAAAGGACCTTGCAGGATGCCCGGTAAGGATTTCAACATTATTTGTTGCGCTGTCTGCAAAGTTCTCACTAAAACCTTCCATAAGTTCAACGTAGCCTTTTGCAATCCACTCCGGCATTCCCATTCCTGTCATTGACTGTAATGAAGCTTCATGCGGAACATTCACATATTTAACCTCTTTGTCGAGCACTTTGGAAAAAGTGTTTGCAGCATCGTTGAATGATATTGCTTCAGGGCCTGTCAAAATATAGCTCCTGCCTTCGTGTCCTTCGCCGGTAATAACAGCGAAAGCGGCATCGGCAATATCCCGTATGTCATTCATCGCGAGCCTGCCGTCTTTCATATCCCAGTAGATCACTCCGTCCGAGGAGATTGTCTGTGCTGCCATCATTGTGTTCTGCATATAAAAAGTTGGTTTCAGCAGCGTCCATGGCAGCCCTGAAGATTTAATTATCTCCTCGATTTCATATCCCTGTTTAATAATACGGCTGTTATCCGGTCCCCACATTGAATGCCTGATTATATGCGAAGCACCTTCATACCTGGCAGCGTTAATAACATTTTTTGCCTGCTTAAGCTGGGTCTCGCCGTTCCAGGTTAAGAGATAAATTTTATCAACATTCTTTACTGCCGGTAAAATGGTTGCCGGTTCATCAAGATCACCGGTTACCACTTCGGCACCCAGCTCCTTTAAAGGTTTGGCTTTTGCTTCGTTCCTTACTAATACACGAACATCAACACCTGCTTTCAGAAGTGCAGGCACCAGCAGCGAGCCGGTGTTTCCTGTTGCACCTGTTACAAGAACTTTTAATTTCTTTGACATAGCTACACCTCATTAAATTTTATTAAAAATAATCGGACCAAAATTACATGTTAGATGCAAAACCAAATACTAAATGCCGCACGAGTCTGCTTACCGGGTCTGTGCAGAAGTGTTAATTTGTCAGTTTGAGCCTTTCGAAAACTAAACATTCAGAAAGGATTCACATTTCGAAAAGCTCAATGTGACAGTAAAACTTAATCCTGCCGCAGATTCTGCTTACAGCCAAGCTCGGATTGACGGGCATTTCTAATACATAATTTTAGTTTAACATCTTCTTAAATACTGAAATACGTTAAACCTTTCCTTCTGCATATTCCTCAAGGAAATAAATTTCAGGCTGCTCTACAACACCTGCATTGCCCATAGTTTCTTTCAGTATGGGACTGCTTGTAAACTTCTTTGCATTTTCCAGGCTGTCCCATTCGAAAAGTGCAACCAGGTTATTGCTGTCATTATCTGTGTGCAGTATCTGGTATGTTTTTTCACCCCCTGCTTTCCTCGTGTCAATAAACCCGTCAAATACTTTCTTCCATGCCGGGTAATCTTTTACTTTGTGCCTGATTAATAAGTGTGCCATTTCGACCTCCGCTAAAATGTTTATTAAATGATATCTTTTGATATCGTTGTTACAATACAAATTTAATCTGGAGGAGGTGCCTATTTCATTGACTTTGGTTAAGAAGTATGAGGATGGATAATAATTCTTTTTCTGATCCGGCTTAAAGATTCGGGTTCAATTCCCAGGTATGATGCTATATAATGTAAAGGAACTCTTTGAAAAATTTGGGGCTGCTTTTCCATTAAATCAAGATATTTTTCTTCGGGAGTGGCGGATTTTGCTTTCGATAATCTTTTTAGAGCACTAAAATGGTTCCGCTGTGCTTTATCATCATGAAATATCTTAAACTTTGGAATCTCATTACATGCCCGGGAGAAATTTTCCCTTGAAAGCTGAGTCAGTTCACAATCTTCAAGAGTCTGCATATAAAAGTCCGTAGGTTTTTGAAAAACAAAACTTTCAAGATCGCCTACCCAATGATCTTCCATTGCAAAATTCAAAATTATTTCCTTAGAATGTTCATCGATTATGTAGCGTCTCATACAGCCCTTAATAATGTAAGAAACATAGCGGCATATATCCCCGGGCATAAGTAAATAATCTTTTTTTCTTAAGCATTTTTTGGTGAGGAGACTCATGTATAATTCAACTTCCTCATCGTTCATTCCGGCGATTTCTTTTAATTCTTTCTCTAATACCGGCGAGATGATTCTGGTAAGTTTCATTTCTTAAATGTAAATATCTTGTGATATTTTAATAAAGCTAAGTAAGTTTGGTTTTACTTCAAACTCTGCAGAACACAAAATTTGTAATAATCTTTGTCGTTAAAACGGGGTGTTAGATTACGTTCAAAACAAACATAAATTAAATGCGTAAACTATTCCAAGATAGCACTAATAAAATCTTTGTAACGGATAACACGGGAACTATTGTTTATAGAAAATATTTTAATGGAATAAATGAGAGACAGAATTCATTAAATGAATTTATAATTGAGAAGGAGAAAAGGAATGAGCAGACAAAAGACAGAAACAAATAAAGAGACGAAGTACACTTTGGGAAATGACATTGGAGCACCAAAGATAGTTGACCGGAAAACCTTCCAGGCGGAGCTGGACGCATTGCGGGTCCGGGAAAAGGCTCACACAAGAGAAGGCGACGCTATTGCGGCAGCGCGCCGTCGGCTCCCTATGGTTGAGGTGGATTCTGCCACACCGCTTATTGGTGAACACGGGAAAGTTACACTGTTGGATACTTTTGAAGACCGCCGGATGCTCATCGCCTATTACTTTATGTGGTACAACGGCCGTCCTGCTTCCGAACAATGCGAAGGATGCACCTGGCTTACATCGCAAATCCGCGAGCTTTCCTATTTACATTCCCGCGATGTTACTTACGCTGTGTTTTGCCAGGGACCTTACGAAGAAAGTGCACGATACCGCGACTTTATGGGCTGGGAGCTCCCCTGGTACTCAGCTTTTGATTCACGCGAAACTTTATTGGCCGGACGCCGGGTGGGAATGTTTCATATCGTTTGCTACCTGCGGCAGGGATCCAGAGTCTTTGAGACTTACTGGACGACCGGGCGCGGCGGCGAGGTAATTGACATCAGCTACGATTTGCTCGACTTAACTGTTTACGGAAGGCAGGAGAAATGGGAGGACTCTCCTAAAGGATGGCCTCAAGGAAACATTATAGACACACTACGTTCTAACGGGCGTCCTATTTCCCAGTGGTCCCGCTTAAAAGCCGGCTACACGGATGACCTCGGAACCGGTAAGCGCTGAATGACAATAACATTATTTTGCTATTTCAGCAGTACTGCTTTCTTTGTTTGTACAAAGCTCCCGGAAGTCAGCCTGTAAAAATAAACTCCGCTCGGCAGATTTGATGCATTCCAATTTACTTCATATGTACCTGCCCCCTTCTCTTCATTTACTAATGTTGCTACTTCCCTCCCTAAAACATTATAAACCTTTAATGAAACAAATGAACGATGACCTATGACAAATGACATGTTAGTTGCCGGGTTAAACGGGTTGGGATAATTCTGCTCCAACCTAAAATTACCCGGTACAGGTGATGAAGATAATTTTACAGAAGTTACAGCAGAAGCTGACACTTTCCAAACGCCGGCTACATCGGAACCGGCGAATATATTATTGCCTGAAACTGCAAGAGACCAGATTATACCATCTGTCGACATAAGACCTTCATTTAACTCTTTCCATGTTGAGCCTTCATCAGCCGACATGAAAACGCCGTCGCCGTTTGTTCCGGCAATTATATTAGTTCCGCCGGTTCCGTTTGGTATTTCCGCAAAACACCATACAACACTGTTTGTTAAACCATCGTTAACCTGGGTCCAATGAGCTCCATAATCAGTAGTACGGCTTACCCCCGAGCCCCAAACACTTGCGAAAATATCTGCACCTCCGGAGCCATTGCCGGTGATCCCGAAAGCCTGCACCGACCCGATTGCTAAGCCGAAATTAACCTGGGACCAATTACTCCCTTCATCGGTGGAACGAAAAACACCGCCGTTATCTGTGCCTGCAAAAATATCAAAACCGCCGCTGCCGTCGGGAGAAACAGCTAAGCATTGAATGTCATGATTAGAAAGTCCGTGATTTATCTGGGTCCATTCAGCACCGTTGTTTTTAGTAACAAAAACTCCCCCGGCGTTTGTTCCGGTAAAAATATCAGTATCACCTGCAGCAGTTATTAAGAGTGCAAGTGCCTGAACCCGTTTATCTGTTAAACCGTTGTTAACCCCCGACCAGTCTGCTCCGTCATTTTTTGAAATGAAAACCCCGTTGGAAGTCCCGGCAAAAATATTAGTTTTCCCGTTTTTACCGGGAACCATTAAAAGGGCTGAAGCAACATCTGTTAATCCGTTGTCACTTTCAATCCAGCTTGCACCGTCATTTGCAGATGAGAAAACACCTGATTCCGTACCTGCAATGATTGTTGTATCGCCGGAACTATTCATAAAAGAAGCTAACTGCAGAACAGTTGTGCTGGTAAATCCGTTTGTAATTTTATTCCAGCTTGAACCCGCATTGGAAGAAATAAATACGCCTGCATAAGTACCGGCAAAAATATCAGTATCGCCGGCTGTGATTGAGAAGATATTTATTGCGTGAACAAATTTATTTGACAGACCGTTACTCATTAAAGACCAGCTTACACCTTTATTATCAGACACATAGACCCCGCTGTCGGATGCTGCAAACATTTTTGCACCGGAGAGTGCAATAGAATGGATATCATAAATTCCGGTTAAGCCAGCCGGGCTCCAGGTCGAACCGCTGTTTGTGGAAAGGAATATACCATTACCGTTTGATGCTGCCATAACATTAGAACCGCCGGACCCGTTTGCAGAAGCTGCTATTGCAACTACAGAGGAATCAGTTAAGCCGTTGTTTATATGCTTCCAGCTGCCGCCGTAATTTGTCGAAATAAAAACTCCGTCCTGGTATAAGCCGGCAAAAATATTTGTCCCTCCCGATCCATTCGGAGAAGACGCTAATTCCTGGACATTATATAAGTTATATAGTCCGTTATTTACCCCGGTCCAGCTGGCCCCGTTATCACCGGAGCGGAAAATACCTGACGGCGTAGCAGCAAAAATATAAGTTCCGCCGGAACCGTCGGGTGTAACAGTAAAGCTGCTGATAGTGGTATCATAAAGGCCTGATTGAGTCCAGTCCGACCCGCCGTTTATCGATCTGAAAATACCCGAATAGCCACCTGCAAAAACATTTGCACCGCCCGAACCATTTGGATAAGCCGCGAGCGCTTGAATAGTAAGATCGGCTAAACCATTATTTACCTCAGTCCAGTTTCCGCCTTTGTTTGTTGAAAGGAACACGCCCCCGGTTTGAGTCCCGGCAAATAAATAGGAGCTGCCGGATCCGTTTGGAGCAAAAGCAATGGATGAAATGTTTCCGCCGTAAGGTCCGTTAGTTTGTATCCATTGAGAATATCCGTCATTTATAATTATCATTGATAATAGAAGTGTAAAAAGCAAAGAAATTTTTTCCATTATTTACTCAGCTTATTTTATTAAAGAGACAAAACCGTTCATGTTCACTGCCTGTTTATAAAAAAATTTGTTTTTAATACCTTACTTCATTAAAACCAGTTTTTTTTCTGCAACAAAATTTCCCGCGCTTAACCTGTATATGTACATACCGCTTGCTAGTCCCGAAGCATTGAAAGTTATTTCATGCAGACCGGCATTCTGATACCTATTTACCAGTGTACCGACTTCTTCTCCCAATAAATCGTATACTTTTAAACTTACTAAACCGCCGGCAGGCAGGGTGTAGCTTATCACTGTTGATGGATTAAAAGGATTGGGATAATTTTGTTCCAGGGAATATGAAGCAGGGACTTCGCCCTGATTTTGTCCTGCAACAGATGTTATATCGGCCAGATCCAGCTTCCAGACCCCTGTTCCTATGCTTCCCGAGAAAAGATAGCTGCCGCATACCTGGATAGGAAATCCGAGCGAACCCTCGGGTTTCCATGTACTTGTGCTTTTATCAAATAAATAGATATAGCCTTGTTCTGAAAAAAATACATTATTTCCGTCGGTGGCGAAGGAGCTTGCTAAAAAACGAAGATCTAAACCGTTATTCATTTCATTCCAGCTGGCCCCGTCATCCGTTGATAAAAATAGATTATGGTTTATGAAAAAGCCGTCGCTTGTCCCGGCAAAAATATTTGAGCCTGCAGCGATAAGTGCGTTTACAGTAGTATCTTCTCCAAAATTGGTATTCAGCATGGTCCAGCTTGATCCGCTGTTGGAGCTCTTATAAATTCCATTCCATGTTCCGACAAAAATATCGGATCCGTTTGTAGTAATTGCTGTAAAATTGTCTTCTGAGAAAAACGGGTAGACAGGCAAACCTGAATCTGCCGGGGTCCATACTTTACCGCTGTCCGTTGATAAATAAACACCGTTATATGCCGAAAGTGCAAATACTTTAGAACCTGTAACGGCAAAACCGACTACTTTTTCGGAATTCTCTTCGCTGTATTGATTGCTTGTCATACCGCTGTCGGATTGAGCCCAGCTTTTACCCTCATCAGTGGAGATAAAAACTCCTCCGTAATACGCCCCGGCAAAAACGATATTCCCCATTACCCCCAGGCTGGCTACACCGGTAAGATGGTTAAACTTACGGTCGATTAAATTTGTATTGTCATCAAACCATGATTCGCCGAAATCAGTTGATACATAAACACCCCCGCTGTCGAAAGGAAAATATTCGGGTGCGATACCTGCATAAAGCCTCGTCCCGTTACATGCCAATGCTGATATCTCATTAGGGTGAAAAGATGTATAGTATGGTCCGTTTGCCTTTATCCATTGCTGTGCTTCGCATTTATCCTGGATAAAAAAGGAAATCACTATTAAAGCTGTTATACAGCAGAATTTATTAAAATTAATATTGTACATATAATCTCCTGAATTTTTAAATAACCAGAATGAAGTAAATAAAAGTGAGCCGGGAAAAAAGCATTTGAAAACACTTAATATGTTACATTTGCTCATACAGCAGATTATTATCTATAGCACAAAGTAAAATGTTAAGAATGGCATCCTAAGTAAATAGTCAGTGCTAACTATTTTTAATTGCTGTGCTTAAAACTCAAATGGATCGTAAATCCCTGAGTTTTAAAGCACATATGCTATACCAATCCCTGTTCTTTTGCAAAGTTGAAAAGTCCGACAGGAGTATGGATATTAATCTTGCGTGATATATTTCTTCGGTGGGCATTAACGGTGAATTCGCTGATGAACAGTTGTCCGGCAATTTCCCTGGTGCTTTGCCCTGATGCAACCATTTTGATGATCTCAACTTCCCGTTTGGTGAGCTGATATTTTTTCATAAAATCATCAATAAAATAAGGAGAGGAGGATTGTTCGGACACTACTTCCTCTTTAAACCAAGATCCGCCCCCAGCCACAGTGTAAACAGCTTCTTTCAGCAGTGAGATAGGGCTGCTTTTCAATATGAATCCCCTGGCTCCATAAGATTTGATCTCTCTGATGAGTTCCTGCTGATAATAGCTGGTAAGCACTATAACTTTTATTTGAGGTGACTTTTCTTGCAGAATTTTTAATGTTTCAATCCCATCCAGCCCGGGCATGTTTAAGTCCATAAGCACAAGGTCGGGATGCACACTGCGGAGACAATCGAGAAGCCGGCGGCCATTGTTTACGGCAGCTAAAATCTCTATGTCTCCCGTTTCTTCAAGGAGAGTGCGCAGCCCGTCTACAAATAAAAGATGATCATCAGCTATAATTATTTTCATAAGCAGAAGGGATTTCACAGGTTATGATTGTTCCTTTATCTTTTTTAGAAGATATTTCAATTCTTCCGTTAAGATGTTCAATTTTCAGCTTAATGTTTCTTAATCCTTTCCCGTCGCCGGGGGGATCAGCTGCTTCATGAGAAGAAAAACCGGATATCCCGATCCCGTCATCTTCTATCATAAGACTTATCTGGTCTTCATGCTCAACCAGTTCAAGTAATGCATGTTTTGCATCAGCATGTTTGATAATATTATTGATCAGCTCCTGGATTATCCTGTACAAGCTATTCAGAAAAGCAGCAGGATATTTAGAAGTTTGCTTCCCCGGCTGCTCCAAAGGTAAATCTGAAAACCCGACGATGATAGTTTCAAGCTTCAGCTTTTCAGAAAGATTAACCGTTTCAGCAAGATCTTCTACAGCTTTCCTAAATCCCTGCTTCTCAATTACCATAGGAGTAAGCCTGTGGCTGAGATCGCGGATATTTGCGGCAACAGAAGATAAAATATCCTGTGCCTTATACAGCTTTTCGGATACCTGGTGAGCATTCCCGCTTTTCTCAACGACCGAAGAAATGTTCATTGCAGCCAGCGACAGCATTGAACCTACATCATCGTGAAGCTGATCGGCAATATTATACCTTTCTTTCTCTTCTGCTTCCATCATTCCCTGCATAACAGCTATCCGCTGCTGTTCCTCCATCTGCTTTAACCTGCTTTGGTGCAGCGCCTCCTTCTGGCTGCTCCTGATTTGCCTGTATCGCAAAATCAAAATTAGCAATAAAATGATGACGGCAGCAAGAACAATTAATGCAGAATAAAAAATCTTTTCTCTGTGAATATTAACAGCCGTAGCTGCCTGCTCTTCTTTCAGCCTGTTGATATGTTCCTGTTCTTCCCTGACATGAAATTTTGCTTCTACTTCGTGGATCGCCCTGTACCGGCTCAGGCTGACAAGCGAATCCTTTATACTGTAAAATGTCTGCAATGCGCCTGCATAACCGGGATAGTTATGCTGCGCTTTTAATAATTCAGCATAATATTTATAATAGTAAAAACCGGTAGCCGCATATTTATTCTGCTGCAGAAGCTGATTTAAACCGGAGAATACGTCCGCTGCTTTTGCCAGGTTGTTAGTCAGGATCAATGAATGCGCATAATATAATTCAGGCGGTATCATGTAAAGCCCGCGGGTGTTCCCTTTGGTCAATGCTGCCTTAAAATAGTGCAATGCCTGTTCATACTTTTTATTATGTTCAGCCAGCATACCTGCTGCAGTAAAATAACTTATGTAAGGTATTTTTTCTTCAGGGAGATTAAATTGCTCCCTGCTTTTCCCCAGATATCCGGCAGCCAGGTGCCATTTCCCTGCATATGCTTCCACGATTGACATTTCAGCGTTGAAATAAGGCGCCTGAATACTTTGTGGACTAGACGTGATAGTAAGATCATAAAAAAGCTTAGCGTATTTTTCCGCTTCACTATAATCGGTCAGTAAAAGATTTACCAGCATCAGGTTATAGTAAATACTGGGAACCGGGTTGCGAAAAGAAAAATTTGTACGCTCATATAATTTCGGCGGATAATGATTAAGCGATGAGTCGCGGGCTAACGGCAATAAGGATTCGAGCTCATCCACTTCCCTTTCAGGATTGTTCTGTGAAAATACGACAGCATAGTTATAACGCGCCGTGAATAATGCATTTTTGTCGGGCAGGCTTTTTGCCAATTGGATAGCCCTGGTCAGGTAGTATTCCATTGTATCCCGGTTATCCAGATTCGCCATAGCTTTGAAAGTATAGGTGAAAGAAAGATTTTCAGCATCATTGGCTTTCCGGCATTCGGCTTCACTGATTTGTAAATATTTTTGAAGCGAATCTTTTTTGCCCCATTCCAGATATAAAAGTACAGTACTGACAACAGTCTCCCTGTAAAGATGCGGTTGATCCAGGTCATTCGCTCTTGCCCGGCGGTAAAGGACTTCGGCTTTGCTGAAATATTCCAGTGATTCTTCGGCATGCCCCCAGCCTATAAGCAAAACATGCAGCCACCAATGGTTGTGCGTTGCTTCTATCCTTGGAAGATATTTGATGAAAAGATCATAGCTTTTTTTGAAATCCGTTTTGGCAATAGCCTGCATTAAATCACAGGCGGAGCGAAATGTTTGTTCCGTAACGGGCTCTTTCATAAGCCTCTTCCATTTTGCCAGATCCGGTACTTCAGCAGTGTTCTGAGCAAACCCTGTGTTCATCCAAAAGTAAACTACGCAATAAATAACGGAGAGAAACTTCAACATATAAGTAAAATATTAAGGTATTACAAAATTTCCGGCAGATATAATAGAACCAATGCAGCCCTGGGAACTGTCATTTGACTTATCTGCATGAAATATTTTATTAATATCATTTCCTGCGGCTGCAAATTTTTGCCGGCTCCGCTGAGAAATCTGAAAATTTAATACCGGAATTAATAAGTCGAAAAGATATATCTTCTTCATATTATTTCCTTATTCTGATAACTTAATTAAGGCAGGCAAAGCGAAAATTTAAATTAATAATCGAATGAAAATAGAACGGCACCGCTATATTATCAAGAACATCTTTTCATTTTTAGTTGAGAGGAGATTTTGATCACAGTGGAATGATCTTTTTCATTGAAGAATGATTGAAAAGTTTAAAAAATCAGAGGTCGGAAGTCAGAGATCATTTGAACCGTTTTTCAAAAATATTCTTATATTATATCCAAGATTTCACAATAGAATTTTATGCTTTTTTCATGAAAGAGGCTTAAAAATGCCTGCGGAAGAAAATCAAAATCAAATCAATGTCTCCGGCACGGAACCGGTAAGTGAAGTTAAAGTTCGGACAGAGCTTAAACCGGACGACTGGCTGTGCGCGGCATGCAGCAAAAAAATTACCGAAGATAAAGAACGGTTCACTTATGAAGGCGAAACAGAATGCCGGTTTACAAATCCTGAAGGGTATGTTTTTGATATAATTACGTTTGGTAATGCGGAAGGATGCCGTGTGGCTGGAAGTCCTGTCCTTGAGTTTACCTGGTTTAAAGATCACGCATGGTCGTATGCATTCTGCAGCAGGTGCGGCTTACACCTCGGTTGGAAATATATTGGAAAGTTTTCTTTCTACGGGCTAATTAAGACCAGGCTTGTTAAAGGATCGGTACTGTTTAATTGAACATTGTTGTTTGCTGTTTGTGGTTAGGTGTTTCATTCTCTAAACGTTTTCTATATCCTACAAATATTAAACTCCTAACGGAGTTAAAAACACAAATACTGTTTTGTAACTGGAATAAATGATAGGATAACGTATACATAGACACCATTTCTAATCAGCACCTTAAAAGATATACTGATAGAAATTTACTCCAATGTAATGTCAACACAAAAAGAAAATTGAAGCGGGATTCGAAATGAAACTCTGAAGTCGGCTTTTCTCTCCCTGTCATTTCGAGGGAATTCAATGTGTTTTTACGGAGATGACCGAGAAATCTTAAGTTCTGTACGCAAGATTTCTCCTTTAACTCCAACGATATTTCAAACTAGAGTAAAGTCGAAATGACACTGCAGGCATTTCATTAACCAATGAACCTTTCAAGTTCCTCATGTCAGTCTGAGCAATCAACAGCAATGATATATGATACTTTTTCCCGGGATTGCTTATATTAATTTTTAATCTTATGTTGTTATGTAATTAATTGGGAGATAGTTAACCACATCTTACAAGTTTTTTTATTTATAGGCGGATGTACTTTGTAAATAAAGTATAAATTACTCAAAAGGGAGAGAATAAAATAACCTGTCATTAGAAATATATTCTTTATTCTATTTTATTAAATTATAAAAAGGGGTCAATATGAAACTTCTTCTTTTTTTCCTGTTTTCAATTGCAGCATCAGCACAGACCTATAACGCTGATACAATTATTTACAAAAATAACAATGTTCTTGCGGGTAAGATAACAGATATTTCTAATTCAAGACTGCAAATAGATTATTCATCCGACAGAACCCGTGAAGAATATATTCAGCAGCTGAAAAAAGTTATTATCGGTAAATTAGGTATTGTTTATTATTCGGGCTTTACAGTAGATGTTGATAAGATAAATAATTACCTGGCCAACAGGACTGAAGAAATAAACATTCAAAGACCGGCAGATGATAAAATTTTTTCACAGGCTAAGGTGCGTGTAAATCATTACGATACAATATATGCAGAGCAGGAAAAAAAAATACAAGGAATTAATCAGGAACGAAGGTGGTCATTCGGTGTCCTGTTAATTCCATATTATTCAGGAAAGATTTATGGAATTAGTCAATACTATCAGGATTATCCTTACCCGGCTTACAGCACTGTATCCCAATATTTAATAACTTCGTCTTTAAATCAATTAAATATGGAGGCACAGCTATCCTTTGCTTTAACCGATCAGCTTCATTTAACATTTGACGGTACATATACCTCAACTTACTATGAAAACAGGTCTGAAAGTCACCAGGCCAATACAGACGGAAGTTATACATATAATTCAGGGAACCTGGATAAAAATGATTTAACGCTGCTGGATTTCAGCCTGGGAGTCAAGTATTATCTTCAAAAATTAATAGCTGAAAGAGTTTCGGTTTATTTCCTGGCCGGCATGGGGAAACAATTTGCAAGCGCGGAAGAAACAAATCAAAATTTATTTCAGCAGCCGGGAACAGCGCTTACCAAAGATAATAAAAATGAATATATTGAAGATGCTAATTCACCGTTTCATTTTAATCTTGGTTTCGGAGCTGAATATCTTTTTAATGAATCTTTATCATTAACATCAAATATCAGGTTTATCTATTCTAAAATCAGTGCAAAATACGATTCGAGACAGATTAGTGATTACCAGACCTCAACTTCTACAACTGATTATAAAAGCTCGGATTTCATAACACGCATTGGTATCGGGTTAAATTTTTATTTCTAATTAATAGAAACCTAACAAATATTTTCGGGGATTAACATGACCGGGGAGAAATTTGCATCATTTATATTTATTATCATAATTGCATCATTTTATTCTTATGCTCAAACTAATGATAAAAAAGAAGCAGCGGAGAAAAAACACTTTGATAATAACACCCCTGTTTCCCTGATTAAGCCTGTACAAAAAAATTCTTCTTCCGAAAAGATCAGTACCGATACACTTCATTCTTCTTTTATAAAACAGGATTTTATTGTTAACAATTTTGAAGGAGAATTCGGTGCCGACCAGAATAATGCATCTGCTGCAATTGACAGTGCAGGCAATTATGCTGTAGTATGGCAGGATTACAGGAACGGGAAACCGGATATTTATGTTCAGTTCTTCAACAGCAATGATGAAAAGATAGATTCAAATATAAAAGTTAATCAGCAGGATTCAGGAAGTTACTATCCCCCGTCTATTGCGGTAAATAATAAAGGTGATTTTGTAATAGTATGGGGCCGGAGTGAAAATGAAATCGGGATCCGGAAGTTTACTATAAACGGTGAGAAAGTCGAGAATGTTTTCGGGGTAAATTTTCCTGCTAGTTATTTTTATTCACAACCTTCTGTTGCTGTAAACGATAACGGTTCATTCCTTGTATGCTGGAACGGTAATTATGTTTTGGCCGAACTTTTTGATAAAACAGGTTACCCGGTTTTACCGGAAACATTTGGTGAACCCGGTTCTTCTAATTACGGTGCCGTTAAAAATGTGGATACAGACAGTAAAGGCAATTTTTACATTGTATGGAGTGCATACGGAAATGATAATAGATCCAACATTTATCTTCAGGTTATTGACAGCCTGGGAGAAAAAGTTAATAATATCATAGTCAGCGACACGAGTGATAAGTCGTATAAAAATACACCTCAGATTGCATCAAATAATAATGGTTATTTATTAATTGCCTGGAATTACTATTCCAATAATAACAATAGCTATGTAAGCGGAAAGAAGATAAGCATTCTCCGCTCTGATGGTCATTTTACTGCAAAAGGTTTGGAAATCATCAATAATCCTGATAAAATTGTTTCGGACAGGGACAGCACATTTTATATTTCCTACCCGTATTATAACAGCCAGGGCATTCAGCAGCATCTTATACAAAAGGTCAATATTAACGGTAATTTTTCCGGAGAACCGCTGGCGGTAAAATTTAATTCTACTAAAGATTTTCTTACAAACAGGGCAGATCTAACTAATATTGTAAATGCTCATTTTATAATAGTACCGGAAATTTATGAGAGAAGTGATGCAAACATTTATATTCAAAAATTTAATACAGACATAAAAGCAGCCGGTGCTTTTATAAAAGTTAATGACGATACCGGCAGCGCATTTCAGCAGCTTCCCTTAGTTAAGTTTAATGATAAAGGAGAATCAATTGTTCTGTGGCGGGATAAAAGGAACGGCAGGTTTGATCTTTATGGGCAGGTTTATGATAAGAATTTTAATACTGCCGGGAATAATGTTATGATAAATGAAACGGATTCAGAAATCTGGAATTTAACAGATAAAAAAGTCCGATGCTTATCGGACGGAACATTTGTTGTCGCTTTCAGCGGGTACAGCGGAAGTGATACTGCCTGGGTATTTCTGCGTTTGATAAAGGGAGAAAAAGCCGGGGAAAATGTATCGGTAAAAAAAAATACCTTCTATGAACCCGATCTGCATGTTGCACTAAATATTAATTCTAAAGATGAAGTTTTAATTTGCTGGTATAATAACAAGGTTGCTTATATCAGGAAATATGATAAGGAGCTGAATCCCTTATCCTATGAAAAAAGGATCATTCAAAATAATTATCCGGGCTCGGATAACTTTAATATTTATGCGGTTTCAATTGATACCGGACTAAATATATTAGCAATCGGCAGTATTCCCGGTTCCGGCAGCCAGATAGCAGGTAAATTTTTTAGCGTGACAGGCGAAGAAACTTCAGACTTTTTAATTCCAACCAGCGGCAATTCAAATTATGCAAATATTAAATGCATTAATGAAAACGGGAACTATGCGATAGTTTTTAATGATTACACTGAAATTCATATTATACGCAGTTATCATCTTGAAAAGGAATATTATTTAGACAATGAGATAAGACCTCAAAATAACTGGTATGATTATAACCTGAATTTAGTTGAATTCAAGAATCAAAAATTATTGTTTACGTATGACGCAAACCCGCATGTTACGGCTGTTTTTCTAAATGACAATAAGCGGGAGATTAAAATATGTCAACTTCATACATACCCTGATGTCGACGCTTACGATCAAAACAAAGAATATTTAGGAGCAAATAGTGCTGGTTTTTACAATAATAAATTATTCTTTGCTTACGAAAAGATGAATTCAGGAACAGGATATGACATCCAGGGAAATGTACAGCAGATAGACAGCATTAATTTTACTAAAGAGCCTTTTATAACAATGCAGGTTAATGATGCACTGAATTATAATTATCCGAACCCGTTTAACAGCATAACCAGGATAACTTATACCATAGCAGCGTATCATAAAGTAAAACTAACCGTATATGATATTCTCGGCAGAGAAGTAAGAATACTTGTAGATAACTACCAGGAGAAAGGAAATTATGAAGTCGATTTTGACGCATCCGGGCTTGCTTCGGGAATTTACTTTTACCGGCTTGAAGCTTTTAATACAATAGTCAGAAAGTTGATCCTGCTGAAATGAGTGTTTGTTCTGATATGGAATACGGAATGCCGGACACGGCATGCGCAATAATAAATTACATCTTAAACCGAACTGTTCCGGCCGTTTTTAATCACACATATTATACATTATTAAAATATGGCTAATTCGTTGTGATATAATAAATAAGGTCAGTTTTCCTAATCATTAATAACGCCTTTAATTCTCCCTGCATTTTAGGGTTTCCTGTTAGCCGATTTTTTTTAAATTACTGTATATCAATAAACTGATTAATCAGTTGATTTTTGCTGATACAGCCGTAAAAACATACGGAGGAAGCTTGGAAGATAGTAATATAGAAAAAGAAGAACTTCATAAGTTGGATGATATTAAAGATCTTAAAACCTCCGGGCAGTATTCATATATAAAAGGATGGAAGGTTTTCAGCAGCAATAGTCATAATATTGGAATAGTCACTGATATTATGGTTAATTCAGCAATAAACAGGGCTGTTTATTTTGATATTTCCCTTAATGAGGATATTGAAATTAAAAGCGGCAGCAGGCATTTAACCATACCTTTGACCTCAGTTAGTATTGATGTAAAAAACGAATCTCTGTTTTTAACAGATATAAAAGCAATTACAATTCTCAGGAAAACAATACGGAAAAATAATAACGGGGTAAAGAATAATTTAAAAGGAATTTAAAGGAACAGGAGACTTTAAAAGAAAGAAAATTATCCCGGCTGAAAAACCAGGAATCATCCGTCCCGTCTAATTCTCCCGATATTAGAAACTGGAGCGTTTTAACATCCGATGGTATAGCTGTGGGTAAAGTAGGAGATCTTTTCATAGATACCGAGCCTGGTTCAGTTCAATACTTTACAGTTAAAATAGATGAGGGACCTATATTTGATAAGGAGAGATCTATTCTTGTACCGGTTGGTCTGGCAGTTTTAGATATGGAAGACGATAAAAAAATCCGGATAAAAATAGATATAAATGAATTCGTTAATTACCCGCCGTATAAAGGTGAACCTGTTAATCAGTACAGAAGCACTTTATTAAATTATTTTAAGAATAAGAATGACAGCTCAGGGTGGTAAAAGGTGTAGGATACCGGAAACAGGTGCCGTGATACCGGAGGCCTGATTAATACCTTTAATAATAAAAAAACCGAAATTTTAATTTCTACTGCTTAGCGTAAGTCTTTCAAAGATAAAAATTAAACCTGAATATCGCCCGAATTTTCCCCTTTCATTTTTATTTTATTTGTTATAGAATTAACCCCGAAAGCATTTACCTGAGAATTGTGATTTATGGAATCCAATATCAGATAGAAAAAAATTATAAACAAAAAGCGCAGTGGCACTACTGCAGATAAGGAGTATGTATGAAAAAATTTATTATACTTTATCATGCGCCTGTTGATGCAATGAAGCAGACTGAAAATTCAAGTCCTGAGGAACAGGCAAAAGGAATGGAACTTTGGATGCAATGGGCGCAAAAATGCGGTAGCCAGCTTGTTGATTTGGGTAGTCCTCTTATTAATGGACAGCAGCTCAGTCCTGATGGAACAAGCGAAGAGAGCAGTAAAAATGTAGCTGGTTATTCCATACTACAAGCAGAAAATATTGAAGATGCAAAAGCACTTCTTAAAGAGCATCCCCACCTGGGATGGAACTCCGAATGTACTATTGAAATTCATGAAACTATGCCGCTGCCGGGTACATAAATAAAAAGCCATATTCTACCTGTAAAGAGATTTACTTTATAAATAAACTTCTTATTTCAAAAATACCTCCTTCTTTATTTGCATAAGGTTAGATGTATGGGATGAAATATTTTCATCCCATACAATTATTCGACATGGTAGTTTTTAAAAGGATTATTGAATATTCTTTACCTATGAAAGCAAATGAAATATTTTATAGCTATTTTTCAAAGGAAATTCTTTAGATAATAATAACTGGAGTTAAAGCAACTATCCAAGTTCACTTCCTAACTTGAAGGACGATTTTTTAGTAAACTTGAGGAACTTTAAATTTGACCTTCATGGCTTGAACCAAGATGTATAAAATTCGAATGACTTTGGTGTAATTTACATTTCCTAAATAATTTATTTTAATTTTAATATTGTAAAAACCCGGCATGAAAAAAATCTTTCTAGTTCTTTTCACTATAATTTCGTTTAAAGCATTACCGCAGCAGCTGATTTCCGATAATCCTTTAATAAATGATGCATTTAAATTAGCAGTTGAAACAGTAGACATAAATATAAGAAGAGGCATTCTTGCTGCAGGAGCTGATTACGGCGGAGAATGGACACGCGATATTGCCATTAATTCCTGGAACGGCGTCAGCCTGTTGAGACCGGAGGTCGCAGAAAAATCTTTGTGGAGCGTTACAATTAATAAAGATACTATCGGGCATCAATACTGGGATAAAATATTATGGGCGATCGCAGCCTGCAACCATTACATTGTAACCGGTGATAAAGAATTCCTTGCACAGGCATATAAATGTTCAGCCAACACAATGGCTCAGCTGGAGGAAACTACATTTGATAAAAATTATGGTTTATTTATGGGCCCGTCTGTCTTTAACGACGGAATTGCAGGTTATCCCGAACCTGTTTATGAACCCGGCAATTATTCAAGCAGCGTACTCGATTTTAAAGGCTCCCGCCATATCAAATGTTTTAGTACAAATTGTCTTTATTACGGAGCCTACATAGCATTAATCAGGATGAGCGGCTTTTTAAAAAAAAGCAGCGACATTTCAAATTCTTATCTGCAGAAAGCTGAAGCTCTGAAAAAAAATATATTAAAGAATTTTTATAAAAGTAAAAATAATACCTTTTATTACCTGATTGATCAAAACGGAAAAGCTCATGCATACCAGGAAGGTCTTGGGATCTCGTTTGCAGTAATGTTTGGAATTATTCAGGGACAGGAGGCAAATCAACTAATAAATAATGCTGTAGTTTCCAAATACGGTATTACATCAATTACCCCTGATTTTGCAAGATATTCTAAAGAGATGCCCGGAAGACATAATAATCTTATCTGGCCGATGGTAAACGGTTTCTTTGCCAGAGCAGCGATTGCTGTAAAAAGTTATAAAGCTTTTAATCATGAATTATTCGGTTTAACTCATTTGGCACTTGATGAGAATAAAGGAGACTATGATTTCAGAGAAATATATAATCCTGATACCGGTCAGCCGGACGGCGGATACCAGGACTGGGGAGAATCCCGTAAAAATTTTCACTGGCAGTCATGTAAGCTGCAGACATGGTCGGCAACTGCTTACATTTCAATGGTGCTTAACGGCTTATTCGGCATGAGGTTTAGTGAAGATTCATTATCATTTGCACCTTACTTACCAGATAATATCAGTTCAATTGAACTCAGAAAACTTAATTACCGTAATTCTAAACTTGATATTTCAGTCTCAGGAAACGGTAATTCAATTGAATCCTTTACAGTGGATGGGGAAAATCAAACAGAATATTCTATACCATCAGCATTAAAAGGCAATCATAAAATAGTTATAAAGCTGAAATAAAAATTAAGCTGCATGTTTCAAAACAAGGAAAGATTTTGTTATAATTAGTTTCAATGTCTTCTATAATATAAACAGTACATTTACATCCGGCTCCTGTTAAAGCAAACCATTTCACTTACTTTTTCTTGTCTTTATTAAAAAATAGAATTAACTTATAATATATTTTCCATAAGAAGAGGGCCAAAGGGAAACGATAAACCTGCTTATAAGCTATTTGGAATATCTGCATTAATATAATTCCTGCAACTGCGGTGTAATATTTTACTACTATAATTAATGCAAAAGAAAAGTCTACCAAGTGATAGGTCAACGAATAAAATGCCAGCCCATTTAAATTAGATAAACTAATTAGGGAGGTTCCATGTACAGACTTTTGCTTCACGCCTTGGTTACTACTGTTATTTATTCTCTTTCATCGGCTTTTTTAATTGCTCAGGTTGACGATGATAAAAAAATATCTGCGGATACTTATGTTGAATTAATTAAGGATATTAACCCCGGGTATTCGGGATCAGACCTGCATAATCTCATTAACGTTAATGGTATTCTATATTTTGTTGCATCTAATCCCGGCAAAGGTTTATGGAAATCAGACGGCACAACGGAAGGAACGCAGCTGGTTATTGATTTAGATAATCCTGATATCGACCCCAATTATGGAGAATTTACTGCGTTTAAAGATCAATTATTTTTCAGGGGGGTTGAAACTGCATCAGGATTAGGCGGAGAACTATGGGCAACGAACGGAACACCGGAAGGAACCCGTATGGTTAGAGATATCTATACGGGCCCGGACTGGAGCTCTCCAGGTTATCTTACGGTAGCAGATAGTCTTCTTTTTTTCCTTGCATCTTCAGAAGATTTGGTTGCCGGCGGAACAGAAACAGAATTATGGTGTTCAGATGGAACTTCTGAAGGTACATACATGGTCAAGGATATCTGGCCCGGGCCATATCATGCCAACGGCGGTCCTGGTCTTAACGGATATACATCTTCTGCAGTTGTTAACGGTATTTATTATTTCGCTGCTAAAGGTCCCGGTGGATATGTAGGTGAGGATTATATAGGAGGTCTTGAACTTTGGCGTTCGGATGGTACAGCTGAAGGAACGTACCTGGTTGTTGATTTAACTCCGACTTATGTAGTACCCTACGGAGAATCATGGTCATATCCTAATAATTTAATTAACTTTAAGAATCAGCTCTTTTTTTCCGCCTCTAGTACAAATACCGGGAACGAACTATTTAAGTCGGATGGTACAGCCGGCAGAACACACCTGGTAAAGGATATCTGCACGGATGGAGGAAATTGCTGTGGAAGCTCAACACATAGTTATCCCGGAGATTTTGTAATTGTTGACAGCTTACTTTATTTCACGGCTTGTGATGGAATTCATGGGCGTGAATTATGGAAAACCGACGGGACTGAAGGCGGAACAAATTTAGTTATTGATTTAACCGAAGGAGACGAGAGTTCCGTATTGTCTGAACAGACTGCATATAATGGTCGTTTATACTTTGTTTATGATGACGGGGATGATAAGCATGGAATTGAGCTTTGGTCTACAGATGGAACTGCAGAGGGTACTCTTTTAGTAAAAGATATCGCTACAGGTGTTGACGTGTTTAACCGGGCAAATAATTCAAACCCGCGGTATCTCACAGTCGTGAACGATTTATTATATTTTTCTGCTTATACAGTTGAAAGTGGCGATGAACTTTGGAGAACAGACGGTACCACCGAAGGAACAATAATGGTTGAAGATATATATACAACCGTCGGATGGGGAAGCCATCCATATGAATTAACAAATGTAAACGGAACATTATATTTTGCTGCCAGATCCTATAATTTTCCCCCTTATAATATCGATACGGGATATGAATTGTGGAAATTAACATCCGGACCAACAGGAGTAAAAACCAATTCGTCTGCTATAGAATTTAGGCTGCATCAGAATTATCCCAATCCATTTAATCCTGTAACAAAAATATCCTATTCAATTCCGTTAAAAAGTCATGTTAAGATTAAGGTTTACGATCTGCTTGGAAGAGAAATAGTAAAACTGGTTAATGAAACCAAACCTGCGGGTAATTATTCTCTCAGTTTTAATGCTGGAAGCCTGCCAAGCGGAATCTACTTTTACACAATGCAGACAGAAAAATTTACATCAACCAAGAAATTTGTTGTGCTGAAATAAATTTTGCAGACCTCGACGGGCAAAAAAAATATTATATTCCTGCATTCATCCGTTTAAGCCTGGAAACAATAAATGATGAATTTTATTTCGGCCGGTTTCAGTTCCTCCTGGAAAGTGACGACAAAAATAATAGTTTCTTTCAATCATGTAATACTGATCAGAGAAAATTTATTTCCGATTTTGATGAGTATTTTAATAACTCATGTTACACAACATTTTGAATATTGGAAAAGTGGAAAAGTGGAGTGATGGAATCGTTTAAATATTCCAGTTTACATTCCATTATTCCTAAAATCAGGTTTTGCGTAAGTTGAGTTAATAATAATTATGCAGCTAATTAAACGGGTATGAAAATGAAACACTGAAAGTCTTTGGCATATGGTCCGGTTATAAATGAATCCGAAATCTGAATATTATATTATAGTTTATTAAAAAATACTTACATATCAGATAACCAAACTCTTGTTTTTAAAAATAAATAAAATTAAGTTAGAAACAGCTTGGGAATTTGTGGGGACACTATGCCATATTTGCCGGCAAGTTCTTTTATTAATTATGTCAGATTATGGACAATGTCGCGGGAGAATTCATACCCTTACAATTGAATTAATCTTTGAAGATAAAAATAATTAATTGCTCTACAATTAAATTTGGAAATATGATATTTGACCATAGGAAGTAATATACAGATTTTTTAGAGTACCTTTTTATTTTTTTTAAGGAGTTGAAAGCGGGTTCTTTATTATGAAAAAAAATTCAGGTTGGGGAAAAATCTCTTTTGGATTGACAATAATCGGTGCCTTGCTTATGGCACTTTATTTCACAAACCAGGATCTTTCAAAGTATATATATCATCCTGCGTTAAAATTTCCCGATTTTATGGATTCGATTCTTACAGGCGGAATAATCTTTTCATTTCTCGGCGGTTTTATATTCAGCATTATTGCGCTGTTAAGGAAGGATACCGGAAAAATCTTCCCGATAATTACATTAAGTATAACAGGTTTTATTCTTTTCCTGGCTATAATAACCCAGATTGAATCCTGGTTTATGGATTATGATGTAAAATACGGAGTCATTACAAATTACGGGGTCTTTGAGATCCCGACAACCAGAATTGAAAACGGAACTGAAAAAATTCTGTATAATCAGCGGATTTTGAAAAATAATACTAATGAAATAAATGCAAAGCTCGGAACAAGATTCGGATTCAATTATGTAATTGCAGGTGAACCGGACGGTGAAGGCGTTTCTTTAAAAAAGATAATAAAATATCCGGAACCTGGTTTAATTTTTAACAGCAAAACGACAGCGGCGGATACATTTAACATTTATGTTAAGCTGAATGAAATTAACTACAGCGGTTTTATTTTTGAACATAATGAAGAGCTGATACCCGGCATCTGGACAATTGAATACTTCTATGAGGGAAGAAGAATTCTGCAAAAAGAATTTGATGTAAAAAAAGAAAGCTTATAACAGACCGGAACACTAATCCTAAAATTAGATCTTAGCTGCTGAAAAAAATCATTACATCTTAAAAGTAATTGCATATAGTATTATCATTTATCATTGTAGTAATCAGACTGCTATAAATTTACCGGCCGGAGCAGTGCAGATAGTACAATTCTGATCCGGTTTTTCCGCTAAAATATTGCCGCAAAACGGACAGAGAAATAATTCACCGTTGGTTAAATCGTTGCCATCATTGAGAGCTGCTAATGCAGCAAAATATAACTTTGAATGGGCTTCTTTGCTTTTAATGTTATTTTCAATTAACAACCTTGCTTTATGATTGTCCGAAACGGCTTGTTTTAATATTGAGGGATACATTGTTTTGCTTTCATTTCTCTCTCTTGTAATAGCCGAATTCAAATTCTCTAATGTCGTGCCCACCATATTTAGTGCATTCAAATTGTTCTGAGCATGAATCCTTTCAACTTCGGAAGCCAGCTTAAATAAACGGGCTATATTAGGATAACCATCCTTCCTGGCTCTTTTAGAAAACGCCCGGTATCTCTGACTCGCCTGGCTCTCTTTTGCAAATGCAATTTTCAGATTCTCTTCCGTTTTCATCATATCTTCCTCTCAGATGTAATTTAAAAGCAACATAATTTCTTCAGACTTTATATACCATAACTATTTGATGTCAAATCAGTATATAACTCTTAATAAGTTATTAAATAATTTAATCATGTTTAATATTTAATTCTATCCATCAAAAGGTTGAAAAGAGGATTAATTCCAGGTGGTATTATTACCGATATCAATCTTAACGACCAACTTTATAAAGTTCAATTAGATCTTGAACTTGTTTAATATCTTGTTAAATACAAAAAATTCATTTAGCTTAGATTAGAATAAACCTTCCTGTTCATAGGATGATAATTCTATTAATTACACTTATTGGCAGGCAAGTAATATTTAATCGAATTAACTTTCCATCTTACTTAATTGCTTGAGTAAATAGGTCATATAAAATAATCAGTAATTTTTTACTTCATTCACCACAAAATGCGGAAATTTAATTGCTAAAGAATGATGAAACAATTAATTTACAATAAAAGTTTCAAACCTTTACAAAACCACTTAAATGAATATATCCGGTTCATAGGGATCGAATAGTTAAATGAAAAAAATCTCAATATTAATTATAGAAGATAATCGTCTGCTGCGAGACGGATTATCATCGATGATCAAAGAACAAAACGATTTAAAACTTTTAGCTGCATTCGGGGACTGCTCAAAAGCCCTGCAATTTATCAGAAAATCCCAGCCGAATATAGTACTTCTGGATCTGGGGTTGCGAAATCAAAATAGTCTGCAGCTCGTCAAATTATTAAAAAAGGAATTTCAAAAAACAAAAGTGATTGCAATGGATCTCGTCCCACTGCAGGAAGATGTATTGATCTTTGTTCAGGCCGGAGTTTGGGGATTTATACTTAAAGATGCAACTGTCAATGATTTTCTCCGCACAATCAGGTCGGTTGCCGGCGGTGCCAAAGTTTTGCCCCCTCGTTTAACCAAGTCTCTCTTTTCTCAGATAGTTGATAAGGCAGTAACTGAATCAAATCCTTCAAAAATAATAGGCGCTGTAAAAATGACAAAACGGGAACGGCAGGTAATTGACTTAGTTGCCGACGGTCTCACAAATAAAGAAATTGCACAAAGACTTCATCTCTCAACATATACTATAAAGAGCCATATCCATAATATTCTGGAAAAACTTGCTTTACATACCAGGGTGCAGATTGCAAAATACGCACATACATCACCCGATTATAGTGAAACACTAAAATCTATTTCATCTGCCGACGAAGAATAGTTTTATTCTCTTATGTATAAGAACCCGGGGACAAATAATATGTTATACTTTTTTAAAAAATATTATCGTATTAAGCTTATGCCGAAACTGTTCAAATCGAATTCTATAGATCAAAAGGATTAATACTTTTTTCATTCGTTAGATTCATTTATATTGAACATAATTTCCTTACTTTATCACAAAATTATTGCAGGAAAAAGAATGTGCAACCGCAAATTCCATTTATCTGCATTATCCAAATAAAAGGAAAATACATGAACCGAAGACTCCGGGTGGGAATAATAGATCTTGTATCAAAAAAACCAAACAAAAAATTATTTGCCCGTATAATGAATGCAAACTTTGCGAGTATAATGCCACAGGTTGTGGGAGTATGGTGTGAAGAAGAGGGTCACGATGTTACATATGTTTGCTATACAGGAAAGGAAGACCTGTTAAAGGAACTGCCGCAAAATTCTGACATAGTATTTATTGGCGCATTTACTGAAACAGCGCTTACTGCTTATGCTTTAAGTAATTTCCTGCAGTCAATGGGAGCAGTTACTGTACTTGGCGGCCCGCATGCCCGCTGCTATCCGGAAGATGCCATAAAGTATTTTGATTTTGTGGTGGGGTTTACAGATAAAAATATTATCCGTGAAATGCTTTATGACTGTTCACCACACCGTCCCGTTGGTTTATATCTTACAGCTCAAACGCAGCCTTTATCCCTTCCAGGAGTGAAGGAAAGATGGAAATTTATTGAACCGACTCTTAAGAAAGCTCCTTTTATTAAAATTGTGCCAATGGTAGGCAGCCTGGGTTGCCCCTATACCTGCAGCTTCTGTATAGACTCAACCGTACCTTATCAACCGCTTGAATTTGAAACCATGAAGGAAGATTTGTCTTTTCTGTTAACTAAGTTTAAACGTCCTTTGGTAGCCTGGCATGATCCCAATTTCGGAATAAGGTTTAATGAATACATGGAAGCGATTGAAGAAGCGGTGCCTGAAAACCGCATAGATTTTATTGCGGAAAGCAGTTTGTCAATACTTTCAGAACCCCATGTAAAACGACTTAAACGAAATGGATTCGGCGCCATGCTTCCCGGAATAGAATCGTGGTTTGATCTTGGAATAAAATCCAAAACGGGGAGCTTGGTTGGAATGGAAAAAGTTAAACATGTTGCCGAACGGATTAATATGATCCTGAGATATATACCTTATGTTCAAACAAATTTTGTTTTAGGTATTGATGCAGACGAAGGTGAAGAACCGTTTGAGCTTACAAAAAAATTCGTAGACTTAACACCGGGAGCATTCCCCGGTTATTCATTGTTATCTGCATTCGGGCAGGCAGCACCGTTAAATCTGGAATATCAAAAACTGAACAGGGTAGTCCCCTTCCCTTTTCATTTTCTTGATAATAATCATGCTATGAATGTTGTTCCTAAAAATTATACCTGGCAGGAGTTTTATACTCACATTATCAGCCTTGGTGAATATACATTTTCCTGGTATGCAATTATGAAGCGATTAATTGCTACAAAAGCATTTATACCCAGGTGGATGAATGTTGTTCGTGCAATTTCTGAAGAAGGTTTCGGAAGAGTCGCTTACAATAAAAAAATATTACTGAATATAAATTCCGATAAAAAATTCCGTGCATACTTTGAACAGGATACAACTGAACTTCCGCAATTTTACAAAGATATTATAAAGAATGAGCTTGGACTTCTCTGGTACCTGCTTCCTGAAGGAGCTGTATTCCATGATCAAAATGCTTATCTGAAATCTATGGCTGAACGAATTGCTGTATAATTGACAATTTATTTAAAAAGATAACACAAAATGAATATTCTATTAGTCTACCCGGAATATCCTGATACTTTCTGGAGTTTTAAACATGCTCTTAAATTTGTTTCAAAAAAAGCCAGCTTTCCGCCATTAGGACTTTTAACAGTTGCTTCAATGCTGCCCAAAGAATGGGATAAAAAATTAATTGATATGAACACAAATAAGTTAACTGATAAAGATGTTATTTGGGCTGATTATGTTTACCTGAGCGCGATGTCCATCCAGGGTCAATCTGTTGAAGAAGTTATCCGAAAATGTAAAATGTTAAAAACAAAAATAGTTGCAGGAGGACCTTTATTTACAAGCAGTCCTGAATATTATGATAAAATTGATTACCTGGTACTTGATGAAGCAGAGATTACACTTCCACAGTTTTTAACCGATCTTAATAGCGGAAATCCGAAAAGGAAATATAGATCAGAACAGTGGGCGGAAATTACTTCCACTCCCCTGCCATCGTGGGAACTTATTTCAACAAAAAAATATTCATCAATGAATCTACAATATTCAAGAGGTTGTCCATACGATTGCGAGTTTTGCGATATAACAGTTCTCTACGGCAGAAAACCCCGGACTAAAACCAAAGAGCAGGTGATTGCCGAGCTGGAGCAATTATATTTTACAGGCTGGAAAGGTCCTGTGTTTTTTGTCGATGATAATTTTATCGGCAATAAAAAAAAGCTTAAAAAAGAGATTCTGCCTGCAATTGCTGAATGGATGAAGAAAATGAATAGTCCTTTCTATCTGAATACGGAAGCTTCTATAAATCTTGCGGATGATGAGGAATTAATGCAGTTAATGGTTGAGGCAGGTTTTGAAGCAGTGTTTATCGGTATTGAATCACCTAACGAAGACAGCCTGCTTGAGTGCAACAAAACTCAAAACCGGAACCGGGATTTAATCGGCAGTATAAAAAAGATACAAAAATACGGTCTTGAGGTTCAGGGAGGATTTATAGTCGGGTTTGATAACGACCCGCCTTCTATATTTGAAAGACTTACCGAATTTATCCAGGAAAGCGGAATCGTTACCGCTATGGTAGGGTTATTAAATGCTCCAAAAGGAACAAGGCTGCATCTAAGGATGCAGAAAGAAGAAAGGCTCCTTAATGATTTTACCGGAAACAACACCGATTTTTCGATCAATTTTATTCCTAAAATGGATTCTGAAATATTATTAGACGGCTATAAAAAAATACTTAACACTATCTATTCGCCTAAATATTATTATGAGCGAATCTCGACCTTTTTAAAGGATTTTGAGCCCGGCAAAAAGAAAATATTCCATGTTAATTTTAGTTACACTAAAGCATTATTTAAGTCGATTTTCAAATTAGGAATTATCGGCAGAGAAAGAATTTATTATTGGAAGCTTTTTTTCTGGTCGTTATGTGTTAAGCCTAAGCTTTTTTCACTCGCTATTCTTTTCACTATTTATGGTTTTCATTTCAGGAAGATTTCAACCACTGTTTAGAATTTTTTATATGATAAATTGAAAGATTAAAGATAAGAATATTTATAATGACTGAAGTAAAAAATACCAGTTCAAAATTTGAAGTAATAAAATCTATAAATGGATTTGTTGAAAAAAACATTTCTACATTATTAAAGCCGATTAATGAAAGCTGGCAGCCTAGTGATTTCATGCCCGATATGAAAAAAGAAAATTGGGATTATGAAATAAAAGAGATTAGAGAAAGAGCGAATGAAATTCCGGACGAACTGCTTGTTGTGCTTGTTGGAGATATGGTTACCGAAGAAGCTTTGCCTTCATATCAAACATGGCTAAACAAATTGGAAGGGATAACCGATAAAACGGGAGCCGACAGTTCCGGTTGGGCAAAATGGTCCAGGGGGTGGACTGCTGAAGAAAACCGTCATGGAGATCTCTTAAACAGATATTTATATCTTTCAGGAAGGGTAGATATGAAGTCTGTTGAAGTGACTATTCATCACTTAATTAATAACGGATTTGATCCGCAGACAGAAAATGATCCCTATTTAGGATTTGTTTATACTTCATTCCAGGAACGTGCAACAAAAATTTCACATTCTAATGTAGGCCGGCTTGCTAAAAAATATGGAGAAACCTTGCTCCATAAAATATGCGGTACTATTGCCGGCGACGAAGCAAGGCATGAAAAAGCTTATAAATTATTTATGACAAAAATTTTTGAAACCGATCCAGCTCAGGCAGTTTTATCTTTTGCTAAGATGATGAGACTAAAAGTTACTATGCCTGCAAATTTGATGAGCGACGGCAGAGATAAAGATTTATTTACAAATTTTTCAAACGTTGCACAGCGAATTGAAATTTACACAATAAAAGATTATGCAAATATTATAAAGAACCTTGTAGAAAGATGGAACATTTCTACAATCAAAGGTTTATCCGGTGCTGCAGCAAAAGCACAGGATTACCTATGTACTTTATCAGAAAGGTATGCTGCAGCTTCAAACAGGTTAACCTTTAACATACCGCATGAAAGCTTCAGCTGGATTAATGACCGCAGAGCTTAGCTGATCTTACTGTTTAGATCTGAAATCGTTTTTTGTTTTATTAACTTTTAGAGTTAGGGTATTTTATCAATTTAAAGAGTTAACCTTTTTTTCATCGATTTGCCCTATTCAAACCTCTACTTTTAAATTTTATTGTTTTTTATGAAAAAAATTAAATTGTTAATAATCGAGGATAACAAACTCCTTCGTAATGGAATAATTGCCATGCTTAAAAACCAGAAGGATATCGATATTTTCACTACATCAGGAAATAATAAAAAAACTATTTACAATATCCTGCAATTAAAACCCAATATAATTCTTCTCGATTTAGGCCTGCATAACCGGAATAGCCTGGCGGTTATAAAGTTCGTAAAAAAAGACTTTCCGAAAGCGAAAGTGATCATAATGGATATTGCTCCCGTACCGGGTGACATAAATTTATTTATCAAAGCCGGAGCATCAGGTTTTATTTTAAAAGATGCTACGTTTGATGAATTTCTTTCAACTATACACACAGTTGCCGAAGGTACAAAAGTACTTTTTCCTGACCTTAACGAATCCCTTTTTACTCAAATAGTTGAGCACGCACTTAAAGGTGATAGAAAAAAATTAAAAGAAGCAGTCAGGATGACGATGCGGGAGCGGGAGGTTATCGGGCTGATAGGTGACGGTTTAAATAATAAAGAAATTGCGCAAAAGCTGAATATTTCAACTTTCACGGTTAAAAGTCATATCCACAATATAATGGAAAAGTTTACTCTCCATACACGGCTGGAGATTGCTAACTATTCTTATTCGGCCAAAACTCTTAAAAACATTATCCATGATATTTCAAAAACTAATTAATCCGGAGGAGATAAGTGAGTAAAAGTCGTAATGTTAAAAAGAGTTCTAAAAAAGAACCTGCTAAAACAATGAAGGAAAAGAAAACAGCCAAAAGGGAAAAGAAAAATCAAAAAAACATGGGTTTCTTGAGCAGTAAGCTTATTTCTGAACCTTCAATTATGCTTTAAATATTTGCTGCTTCTTAGTTTATCGAAAACATTATAAAAAGAATATCAGATAAGCAGATACACTAAGTTATCCCAAAGGTTTGTCATTTATATAAACGCATAACACAATTTTTCGAAATTCCGGCTTTATATTAAACAAAAAGTATATTAACGAAGCAAGACCCCATAGTTGGACAAATTGATTTAATTCTATTGTAAATATATTCTTAATTTATCTACATAATGGGAGTTTCTTAATTTTTTCAAAGCATTTTCTTTTATTTGTCTTATTCTTTCCCTTGTCAGATTAAAATTTTCCCCGATCTCTTCAAGTGTTAATTTCTTTTCCCTGCCGATACCGAAGATCATCGTTAAAACTTTGGCTTCTCTATCTGTAAGGATGGACAGCATGTACCCAATTTCCTTGGAAAGAGATTCCCTTGCAAGATTCGCATCCGGTAAAGGCTGATTAGAATCAGGGAGTATATCCAGAGTGCTGTTTTTTTTATTATAATCGTTTTTTAGAGGCGCATCTATTGAAAAATCCGCTCCCGAAACTTCAATTGCATTACTTACTAAGGATACTGATATCCCAAGAATTTCAGCCAGCTCTTCGTTTGTAGGTTTCCTGTCATATTCCTGCTCGAAATCCCTGGAGGCTTTATTTATCTTTGTCAGGTTTCCAACTACATTTAAAGGTAGATGAACGATTCTTGAACTATTGATTATTGCCTGAGTTATGCTTTGTCTTATCCACCACACAGCATACGAAATGAATTTAAATCCTCTTGTTACATCAAAACTTTTTGTAGCTCTTATTAATCCCAGGTTGCCTTCGTTAATTAAATCCGAAAGAGAAAGCCCCTGGTTCTGGTATTGCTTAGCTACGGAGATTACAAACCGTAAATTAGCTTTTATCAATTTATTTCTTGCCGTCTCGTCCCCTTTTTCAACCTTAACTGCAAGATCCAATTCTTCTTCAGTAGTTAATAAGTTATACCTGCTAATCTCCGCAAAATACTGGTCGAGTGATTTCCCCTCCCGTACCAAGAACTGTTTTGTTATTTTCAATGATCCTTCCGGGTTTTTAAATTCAAATTAAATTAACAACTTGTATAATTAAATATAATATGTAATATACAAGAAATAAACCTGGGTATGAAGTCCTGATTATAATAAAAACAATTTTTGAAGTATTGAAATTTTCAGCATTAAGATTACATTAAATCAATTCTTCATCAAATGTAAATTTGATTTTGGTGGAATTAGATCGAAGCTTCCCGGATGGAAATAATAAGCCCTGATTATAATATAATATCAGGGCTTGAATTTATCTTACCATCTGCTGGAACGGTTACTGTTAGAATCTCTTCCCTTGCTGCCTCTTCCCGAACGATCGTTATTTTTTGGGCGAGCTTCGTTTACAACAATTTCTTTCCCTTTTAATTCTTTTGAGTTCAACTCATTTATTGCTTTTTGCGCTTCCGAATTCTGAGAAAATTCAAGAAAACCGAATCCTTTAGATGTATTGGAGTACATATCTTTAATAATTTTAACACTGGTAACTTTTCCGTATGCGGAAAATAACTTATTTAAATCTTCCTCGGTTACATCCTGTGAAAGATTCCCTACATAAATGTTCATACATTTTTCCTTTGTTTTGTTTAAGTTTTCCAGAATACCTAATTGAATTATTCCAAAAAAGCAGACCGGGAATTAATTGTTTGTTTTATAATTTGAAGAAATATTAAAAATTGGAACGTACTTAATCAAGAAGTCCGTTAGAGAGAGTTACTTGTAAATCGAATTGTTCTTCTTTTTTTATTTTCTTTTTTCAGTATAACTATTACTTTTATTAATTGTTGGACTTAAGGTACTTATAATATATTACTATTCCTAATTTGCTACATCACTGCAGAGAATATTGTAAACTTTGAAGCTGTGATACTCAGACTAAGAGGCTACATGCCGCGGGAGGTTAGGAATATTTTGCAGCCGTTGTTAAGTTGAAATGACCGGGGAAAATTTAAGACTGCACGATGTGATTCTTTTTTAGCGAAGATTCATATTAAATAACTGCCTATCCTGCGCTATATTATTCTCTTAAACAGGAGCTGCACTTTAACTACCATTAAATTCAGGCTTTGATAAAAAGATTTGCAGTGGTATTTTTTTTGTTAATTCAGATTGCTCTTAAATAAATTGCCGGTTTTTCGATAATAATAAATGGATTAACGTTCTCAGACAAAGGATTTTATGAGTTTGCTTAACGGTTCCGGACAGCTCAAAAAATGGTATATTATATTTTTACCCGTTTTTTTCAGTTTATGTTTATTTACAGGATTCTATCTTTACTATAATTCGGTAAAAGATGGCATAATCGGGGAAAGAACCGACGACCTTCAGACTATAGCAATATTTAAGATTAACCAGATAGAAAAATGGTTAAATGAAAGACTTTCCGAAGCAAAATACTTCCCGGTAAATAATAGTTTTGCTTTCCATACAAAAAAATTACTAATCAACAAAAACAATATTGAATCACAAAAATATTTCTTTAACAGGTTTCAGAGACTAAGAGATGGTCATAACTATAAAAACGTTTTAATCGTCTCATTAAATGGTAATATCTTATTTAGCCTGGAGCCGGCGGAAAAGAAAGTTGATTCAATGATTCGAAAATATTTGCCGGGAGAAAATGCGGACAAGCAGATTAGGTTGACGGATTTTTATTACTGCCCCTATCATAATGAAATTCATTATGATATATTATCTCCTGTTATTGACGATAGTAGTTCTTTAATAGCTTATTTAATCTTCAGGGTTGATCCTAATGATTATTTATATCCGCTTATTCAGGAATGGCCTGTACCGGGCAAAACCGGCGAAACAGTAATCTTCCGCACATATAATCAACGTATCATTTTCCTTAGTAAACTCCGTTATGCTGATAATTCCAGACTATCATTCAGCATACCTTTTTCAAAAAAAAATATGCTGGCGGTTAAGGGAGCTGCCGGAAAATACGGAGTTTTTGATGGGAAAGATTACAATAATAAAGATGTTATTGGTAATATCAGCCGTGTAGCGGGTACTGAATGGTATATGGCTGTAAAAATGGACAAGGATGAAATTTATAATAAACTCGGAGATGTAAAGGTTCTTCTTACTATAATACTTTTTTTTCTTGTCTTACTAATTGGTTCCGGTATTGTTCTTATTTACAAATACCGTCAGAGTAATCTTTATAAAGAAAAATACTTGAAAGAAAAAGTCCTTAAAGAAACCCTGCAGGAATTAAAAACAACACTTTACAGTATCGGAGACGGCGTAATTACTACAGATATCTCGGGACAGATTGTAAGAATGAATCCTGTAGCAGAAAATTTAACAGGCTGGAAAGAGAATGAATCAAAGGGTATACCCCTGAGCAAAGTTTTTAATATCGTTGATGGAAAGTCCGGTAATAAAATTGATATACCTTTTCAAAAAACTCAGTATAATGGTTTTTCAAAGAGATTAAACAACAGTACTCTTTTAATTTCAAAAAGCAGCATGCAAATCCCCGTTTCATTCAGCTGTTCTCCTATAACAAACGGAAAAAACAAAATTAATGGATCTATACTGGTTTTCGTGGATGAATCGAAGGAGAGAACTTCAAAAAATTTGCTCAGGGAAAGTGAAGCAAGATTTTCATCGATATTTCATAACAGCCCTATTGGTATTTCTATCACCGGGCTTGACGGAGTGATGATAGATGTTAACGATTTATTTCTTGAAACCACAGGTTATTCAAGGCAGGAAATTATCGGGAAAACTCCATTGGAAATAGGCTTATACAAAAATTCAACGGATCGCGAAAAATTTGTCGGGGCCATCTTAAGAGATGGTTATGTGCCTAAGATGGAAATTGATTTCAGGATGAAATCAGGAGAAATAAAGAACTGCTATATTTCAGGCGAACTGTTTAAAATTGATAGTCACTCATTCCTGCTCAGCACTATTCTCGATATAAGTGATCAGAAACAAGCAGAACTTGAACTAAGAAAGAGCCAGGAGAAACTTGCCTTAACTCTTGAAATGGCAAAGATGGGCTACTGGGAATACGATATAGAATCAGATCTTTTTACATTTAATGACCAGTTTTATAAAATGCTTAACACTTCTGCTGAAAAAGAAAGCGGATATAAAATGCCGTCGGCAGAATATTCAAAACGCTTTGTTCACCCGGAAGATATTGAGATAGTAGGACGCGAAATTCAAAAGGTGAAAAATGCTGTAGATCCGGATTTCTGGTCAGAACTTGAACACCGGGTTATCTTTAAGAACGGAGAGCAGGGAAATTTATTTGTAAGAGTCCATATAGTAAAAGATGATAAAGGAAAGACGGTTAAATCATATGGTTTCAACCAGAATATAACATACAGAAAGAAAGCTGAAGAAGAACTTAGATTGTCCGAGAACAAATTTTCTACTGTTTTTCAGATTTCCCCAGATATTGTTAGTATTAACAGATCCGCAGACGGGTTATATTTAGATGTAAACGAGAATTTCTGTAAAATAACTGGATATCAAAAGGAAGAAATTATAGGAAAAACGACAACAGACTTTGATATATGGGATGATAAAAAAGCCAATATTAAGTTTACAGAAATGCTTCAGCAAAATAATTCAGTAGATAATTTTGAAACAAATTTCCGGACGAAACAAGGACAAATACTTACAACTTTAATATCTGCAAGAAAGATAGTCCTGAACGATGAGAAATGTATTCTTTCAATAATCCGTGATATTACCGACAGAAAGAAATCAGAGGAAGCTTTAAGATTATCCGAAAATAAATTTTCAACAGCTTTCCATATTTCACCGGATGCAGTAAATATTAACCGCCTGTCGGACGGACGTTATATTGATATTAATCAGGGATTCAGCAAGATAATGGGTTACGCCCGTGAGGATGTAATCGGTAAAACATCACTCGAAAAAAATATCTGGGTAAAATTTAAAGATAGGGACAAACTTATAAAGGAACTTCTGCTTAATGGTGAAGTGACAAATCTTGAGGCTCAGTTCAGATCAAAAGAAGGGAAAATATATACCGGACTAATGTCTGCCAAAAAGTTAATAATTAATAATGAAGAGTGTATACTTTCCATTACAAGAGATATTACCGAACGAAAAAAGGCGGAAGAACAAATAAACAAATTGTCAAGAGGTATTGAACAAAGTCCTGCAGCAATCGTTATTACCGATACAGAAGGAATTATTGAGTATGTCAATCCCAAATTCATTGAGATTACAGGCTATCCATTTGATGAAGTCATTGGGAAAAAGCCAAATATTCTTAAATCCGGTTATATTCCGCCCGAAGATTACAAGGAACTATGGGAAACAATAACAGGTAAGAAAGAATGGCATGGGAATTTCCTAAATAAGAAAAAAAATGGAGAGCTGTTCTGGGAATCAGCATCAATATCTCCAATTATTAATAATAATGGTGAGATTACCAATTTCATTGCAGTAAAGGAAGATATTACTGAAAAGAAAAAAATAACCGATGAACTGATTATTGCAAAAGAAAAAGCCGAGGAGATGAACCGCATAAAATCATATTTCTATGCTAATATAAGTCACGAACTGAGAACACCTTTTGTAGGCATTATGGGTTTTGCTGAACTCCTGAGAGACCAATTAAAAGATCCCGAGCATAAGGAAATGGCCGAAGTTATTTTAAATTCATCAAGCAGATTAACTGACACACTGAATAAAATTCTGGATATAACCAAACTTGAGTTTGGTAAAGCAGAAATAAATCTCCAGAAAGTTGATGCTACTGAAGTAATTAATAGAGTCCAGGTTCTGTATTCAAAAACTGCTTCACAGAATAAAACGGAAATCAGAGCTTATCATTCAGCAGGTCATATTTACATTGAAACAGACGAAACTCTGCTCCACGAAATATTAAATAATCTTATAAATAATGCTGTTAAGTATACAAAAAAAGGTTTAATAGAGATTATTACGAGTACATTCGTTAAAGGAACCCAAAAGTTTTTAAGAATAAATGTAAAAGATAACGGAATAGGTATTCCTAAAGAAAGGCAGGATTTAATATGGCTGGAATTCCGCCAGGCAAGTGAAGGATTCAACAGGTCATTTGAAGGGACCGGTCTTGGGTTAAGCATCACAAAAAGATATACTGAACTTCTTAACGGTAGAATTTATGTAGAAAGCCAACCGGGAGAAGGTTCTGTATTTACAATCGAGCTTCCTTTTACCATAAATATAGTTGAAGAAGAAATTTCTGAGCGGAAATCACTTACCCGAAAAACATCCGGACAAGTTCCGGTTAACGGAAAGCTGAGAGTTTTATATGTTGAAGATGATGACATATCCAGGGTTTTTGTAAGTAAAATCTTATCCCCTTACTATGAACTTGAAGAAGTTTCCAATGCCTCCGAAGCACTTATTAAAGTTAAGAACAATCAATACTCTATCCTGCTTGTTGATATAAACCTCGGCAGCGGAATAGATGGAATTGAATTAACCAGACAGATAAGGAAATACGAAGAATATAAATCTGTTCCGATTATTGCGGTTACTGCTTATGCGTCTGAAGACGATGAAAGAGAATTTCTTGAGAAAGGTTTTTCCCAATATATATCAAAACCATTTTCTCCCCGTGAGCTTCTGGATTTACTGAAAAATATACTTAAAGAATAAACTTATAAACTTTCTTTTCTCTGCCGCTTAATTTTTCATTTAAAACTTTTTCCCCATGTTCAATCCGGAGGCTATAATATGTATAAGATTTTTCTATTTAGGTTCCTGTTCTCTTTCCAAAATTCCGTTAACATTTTCTGATCTAAACTGTGCCAGTCGCACGTTATGGCATCTACCAGCAACCGGTATTATATGTAGGTATAGATACAGCTTCCGGTATTGACGACAGGGAAATTTATTCCCGGGTTGCGGATGCTTTTAATTACAAAAAAAGTCCGGAAAATTATAATGGTTGATTAAAAAAATAAAATCCATAGTAAACAGACCATGGGGATAAATAATTTAATGTCAAGAAAGACTAAAAACCGTTTTTATTACAATTGGTACCGGTACTTTGAGCTTTAACCTATTTCAAATAATGATCCCCACCATAGAAATAGACAGAAAACAGTGCTGGTTGCCAGCTTTCATTTTCTTATTCTTTTTTCCATATAAAACGGTAATTAAATCTCCTGTTCGGAGCACTATCACCGTTTATACAAAATGATATAGGAGTTTTAAGGTCCTCAGGATTGTCTGCCCAGTGAAAATCAAATGTGAAAGAATTACTATTCGGTAAACCCAAAATCATACGCGGTACGTTTATTTCAAGTTTGTTGCCGGTGCAATGATATTTTATTTTTCCCACCACTGACCAGGATTGACTCAATGAGTCATATTTCATGACAGTAGTGGTAGAAGAATTTATGATATTCTGATTAATTAAGAAATCGTAACCATACCATCCTGTGTCATGATTATTGTCCGCATCAATCAGTAAAAGCATCCAATTTTTGTCTCTAAATGATGTAATAGTATCACTTGTTTCCGCAAAGAAGTATATGTTTTTTTTGTTAACTGCAACTTTACAGGTTATTATATCGTTTCTGCCAGAATTATTCACGTAATGAAGACCGCCAAACCCGTTATAATCACGGTGGCAAGTATCACCTCTGGTATCCCGGTATTCAATTTTAATTTTTTCCCAATCGACGAAACCTTTACTAAAATTGATATTTGAAAAACCTTTTGAAACCGGAATAGGTCTTATACCTTTGTAGTAGCGAATATTTTCAGCCATCTGCATATAATAATTATCTGTATAACCGCCTTTCATAGGTGCTATATCTCTGTTAAACTCCGAGTTATACTGATCAACAAAATAATAATTACTCTGCCGGCGCATAAATAATACAGTTTTCTCTTTATTTTTCGGGTTACCAATCGGATTAATCTCAGGATTATATTTGCCTGCAGTCCATTCATTCCAATCGTTTATATAAATAAATTGCGGATCAGCCTTTAATGCTTCATTCCATCGTTCCTGAAAATATATGCCGTAATCTTCAGGATTATCTACTTTTTTGCCAAGCCATGGGACATAAGTAGGTACGGGTAAATCATATTCGTTCAATTCCGGTTCTCCGTTTTCTCTTGTCCAGGATTTTCCAATTAAAGAGGTCGCATGTTGTGCCGGAGTAACTGCAGCCTCCTCTTTTTTATTGCCATGGGGCGAAACTAATTCATCCGGGTTCAGATTCCTTAAATTTTTATCACCTAAATCATACCCGAAACTCCAATTATTTTCTGTACCGGCAAACCGCTTTCCTTCCCATTTATAATAACCCCACCACATTGTTCTAAGAGTAAAAAATTTTTTCACTTCCTCTGAATAATTATTGTAATATTTTTTTGTAAATGTAGAATCACCATAATGAAGATTACTTTTGTCAAGCAAAGCATGGCTGTCAAAATGCGGATTCGGATTCTGTACACCGCCATGTTCAGGAATTGTATTTGGATTGCTGTTATAGAGCAACAGAGGTTTTCCGTCCCAGTAAAACCATAGATCTTTATATTTTCCAGTTTTATAAATTTTATCATACAAGTCCTGCACCACAGTAATAACTGGCCCGTTGAACCCCCAGAAACAAAACTGAGGGACTTTATTCCCCTCCGATTTCATCTTTTCCATTGCTGAAAAAAGAACATCCCATTGACTCCAATACTCATATCCGTTTGTAACATCTAATATAATCAGATCTACACCGGCATCGGATAACATCGACATATCCTTCAAATCGACATATTTATCCATGCTTAAATAATACCCAGCTTCGGGCTCGCTCCAAAAATAAGAATGATAAGGCCCCCATGCAGTATCATTTCCATCCAGCCTGGCCGCAGGATCTTCTTTCAGGATTCTGGATACATCTGCTGTAAACGGTTTCTTATAATAATATGATTGATCCAAATGTTGCGTAACATAGAAAATACCTACAACCCTCCGGTGATCCTTCTTCACTGGTCCGGTTTCTGAATAGTCCGGCATCGTTCGTCCAATGGCATCAGTGCCTACCCATGTATCCGGATATATATCACGGTAAAAACCAGAATCAGATTTAATTTCAGTAGCGAATGTTGAAGATGTATCTTGCCCGGCTCTTATCCCGGAAATAAAAACTAATATAAAAAGTGGAAATAAAATGATTGAATTTCTCATCCCCATAAGATTTAACCTTAGATAATAAATAAATATTCTTAACTGCATGAATCTAATCTAAGAATAATAATGTAAAAAAGTTTGCAGGTACATTTTTAAGTTGTAATATGGAAGTGTGATTGAATTTACAGAGAAAAACTTTTAAAATTACATAAAGCAACATTATTTGAATTAATCCGGATCAATTGTGGATACACCTGTTTTACTTTTAGGCGAAAAAGGTTCCAGAAAGGAACTGTAAGCTCAGGCAATTCATTACTCGGGCAATCGGAAAATAAAACAATATGTAACAGTAAATTGCAATTCCAAAAGAATTTCTGGAATCAGAAATGTTTGGAAAACCTATTTGTCTAAGCATTAGAAAACGGCAAAGAAGGTAATACATTTATTGTATTTGGCGGAACCCATGATGGCAAGCTTAATATTCGAAAAAATCAATCCATCCACTGTATCGGAAAAGTTATCTTAAAACAATCAGCAAATGATTACCTTTTTTATTTACGACAGCCATCGGATTATGATGCTGAAAATCCAGCTCTTTATGAAGTTCATTGGTCTGGTTCACTTCCATTTGTTCAATTTTATTCCGATTCGAGGTGGGTATCATTCGAGAATAATTTTTTAGCTACAATTGATATGTCAAGCTTAATGTAAACAATCACTATGAGGGGTGTGCGCCGATGACGATTGAGAAGGTTAAAAAGCTGTTTTAATTAATGGAAGACCTCAATCAAAATATCTAGATGGATTTGTTTTTTATTTTCTCGACAGGCGATTCTTTCTATAAGAATTCTTTATTGCTATTTTTCCATCATTAAAAGTAAATAAATCAACTCCAGTCACTTCAATCTTTGTTCCATCTAGTTTAGTTCCTGTAAAGATCCACTCTGAGAACCCTCTATTTCCTAAAATGAAATGTCTCGCATTACCCCAGTGAGCATCAGGAAATGTAGCAAATACATTTTCAAATGCTTTCTTAACTTCTTCTTGCCCAATAAATTTTTCTCCATCAAGATCTGGTCCTGCCGAAGCTTCAAAAACACAATCATCGGTCATATGAGACATTACATCTTTAATATCATGCGCATTAAATGCATCAGCAAAAGACTGGAGAAATTCTTCCGTGACTTCACTTTTTGTTTTTGCCATAAGCAAAATTGGAAATAATAAAAGAAATATCAAATCTTTTTTTCATGTTAGTTTGTTTTTGAAGAATTAGTAATAAGTCGCGCCAAACTTTCGATAAAAATCTTTTATTCCTTAGAAAAAATATTTAAGCCACTTAACATAAACAAGAACATCAGTCATCTTTACATGATCAGCCAGATTTACACCTGTCCCGATTTCTTACATCTCTTATTACGATAAGAGAAATTATAGTGCATGATGGAGGGGGTGTACATGTTTTTATAAATGTAAATAAAAAAAACGTTTTAAATTGAAAAATAAGTACAATTTTGAATATGTTTGTATGAAAGTCTTGCAACAGATTTACAATTCTTTGACAACCTGCCTCTTAATTGAGCATAGATTTACAATGTAAATAAATCAGATTTGAAGAGAGTAGAAATAAATGAAGCATTTAATGATATTCTGGAAAATAATTTTTACTATTGCATTATTGTCTGTGATAATGCCGGCTCAAGAAAATAACTGGAGTGTCATCAAGTTATCAGGAGATACGCTATTAAATTGCTCATTTCAGGGGATAAATGACAGCCTACTTACTTTTGAAAATAATGGGACGATAAATTTCGTGCCGGTAGATTCCATAAGCCGATTATTTTTTCACAAAGAATCACATCCTGGAACTGGAGCTGCGATTGGTGCTGCGATTGGGGTGGTCCTTGGTACAGTATTAGGTTCAGCAACTTATCAAAAACCTAAAGACACCGGCTTGTTCGGGGGTGCGGATTTTGGCGGTCAAACAATTTCAGCGGTTGGTGGTGGATTACTTGGCGGAATTGTCGGCTCAATTGCAGGATTAGTAATTGGGGCTTCTATCGGTGGAAATGAGTCGTATGATATTTCTAAAAGAGATCATACTCAGAAAGTCATGATAATTAGAATGCTAATGTCAAAATGAATAAGAAAAAACTATTTTACTTTCCTTTTAAAAGAATTTATGCGAATGGAAAAAGTGAGAAAACTTTTCATGCCACTTAACATAAGCAAGAATATCAGTTCACCTGCCCCGCCGAATTATTTTAATATTATAAACCTAAAATTATTGTTTAATTTGGCGGGGTCTTGACATTATCAGCCAAATTTACACCTATCCCGATTTCTTACATCTCTTATCGGGATAAGGGAAATTATAGCTCAGGATGGCAGTAGATGTTTTTTAAATGTTAATTATCATTATGAGGGGTGTGCGTGGAAGAATTTTTGATTTCTCCAACAATGTCATAGTGAAATTATTACGAAAAGATATATTCTGCAAGAAAGAAATCAACCAAAAATTGCTCCATGGTGATGTATCATCTTCCACGTCCCTCCTTTTTTATGATATATGTTAGTAATACGGTGCTCAATGCCGATCCATCGCCCTACAAATTCCATTTTACCAACTTCAATGCCTACTTCGTAAGACACATCACCGAGTATATGGATGTATTGATCCTCCAGTGTAATCTCACCGGCAGTTGATAGTTCGGCCAATTGATCAAACGATTTCTTAATTGCTTTCCAGCCCATTTCCAAACCGCCTATTGGATGCATAACCGTTGCTGTCTCGTCGTGCAACCAGATTTCTGACATTAGCCCAGCATCCCCCTTTGCCATTCGGGTCAAGGCCGTATAGAATTGCTCTGATACTTTTCGGACATCTTCTTCCGTTGACATTAACTATCCGCCTTTCCTTTTAAATTTTTTTTCTTTTTATCAATTGGAGAATGCAGAAGACTGTGGAATATTTTACAAAAAATATTTACTTTATTTCAGGAATAGAATTTAGAAAAGGAAAATCCTGTTATAACGGAAATAAGAAAGAAATTATAAAATTATAATAACCCTTTAGGAAGTATATTTTAATTTATACATAACAAAAATTAGTTTCAAGAATTATTTTTTATAATCCCAAACTCGTCTTATAGAAAATATCTCTTGAAAAACTGGAATAAAATTTATATTAACTTTGTTGAATAATTAAAAGAGATAGTTGAGATGATAAAGGATCTAATTAATTAATAGAGTTGTGGATGTGTACTTAAATGTGAATAATCATTATGAGGGGTCAGCTCCCTTAACAATCGAAAAGATTACAAGGTATTTTTGATCATTTTTAATCATTTTTATAAAATTAATTTCTTCATCAGAAATGCTGATGAATTTATCTGTTAAAAAGCGGATAAGAAATAATTTCTTACTAAGGTGAATGTATCTATATTTTATCCATCGGAAAAATATATTAAATGATTAAAAAAGATGGCAGCGATCTATATCGTATTCATCCTGGGCTTATTATGATTTTAAATTTTACAATCTAGCCCCCGAAATTGAAAAGCTTAATGTATCCGGATCTTTTAAATTATTATTTTATTTATTTTTTTACTTATGAATATAGCAGGACTGAAATTTTCTCTGATATTTTTCTTTCCTTGTATTCTTTCAGCTCATTAATTTTCTTTAGTTTGTTTATTGTTTTGTTGGTAAGTTCATCAAATTCATGCAGTTTTATCTTATTCAAATCGCAGAACTTCTCAAAATCCCATCTGAATATTTGAATATTATTAAAATAATTAAAGACAATATCATTTATTGTCCGGAGTGTTGATTCTACTACTGATAATTTAACTTTGTCTAGTAGTTCTTTTCTTGCCTCGGTAATATCCCGCAGAATGCAAATTAAATATCCTTTTCCCTTTTTCGGTTCCGGTATAAAAACAATTGAAAGCCGGCAAAATATTTTTATTCCATCTTTTCTTGCTATTTTTAAATCAACCAGTGAACTTTTATTATTTTTAAAGCTGTTATTTAATTTATCAATATTCACTTTATCGCTGCCCTCTGATTTAAAGATAGAATGACTTTTTCCGATCAGTTCTCTGTTTGAATACCCAAGAATTTTGCTTACTCCTTTGTTAATGAATATTAAAGGTTTGTTTTTCTGCCCGGCATCAAAAATTAAAACACCTTCTGACAAATACTTTTGTGCCTTAAGAAGGATTCTTGTATAATCATTTGTTTTCATTATGTGCCCCTTCATTTAATTATTACTCAATAAATAAATCTCGTTTTTTTAATCTATGGTATTATACTTATACCGCCGTTAATTATAAATATCATTTCAACAAATAAAAAAAATATATTTTTAGTTAATCTTGAATGAAAACCTTAATTTGTATCTCACCTTTTTATCGCAGATATTTTTTACAAGTACTTTTAACATACTTGTTGTAAGGTGTGCGGCAATGACGATGGAGAAAGTTAATAAGTTATAATAATAGCTCACATTTGGGTAGAGTAAAGATTATATCGGCACCGGCATCAACATCATCTTTAACCCTAATTGTTCCTCCAAGAACCCCTATGGCTTTTTTACAAAATATTAGCCCCAAACCACTTCCCTGTTTCCTGATTTTTTTCTTTATTTCCGCTATATTATATCTTTTAAATATTAACTTTTTCATTTCTTCATTAAAACCTGGGCCATGGTCAATTACATGGAATTCTAGTCCATCCTCACCTGAATTTAATGTCCTTATTATTATTTCAGAACCTTTCGGGCTAACTTTTATAGCATTACTTAACAGGTTATTTATAACCCGCAGTAATAAATATTTATCGGTATTTATTTTTTTAAGGTTTAGAAATTTATTTATTGTTAATTTTTTTCCCAATATAAATCCCATTATCTGCTGTAGGGCAGACTCAATAATTTCATCTACATTAATTTCTGTAATTTTTATAGGCATACTTAAACAAGAACATAAGTTCATCTTTACATTGTCAGCCAGATTTACAACTTGTCCCGATTCTTATCGTTTCAATCATTATCGGGATAAGGGAAATTATAGTACATAATGAAGAGTATGTATTTAAATGTTAATAATCATTATTAGGGGTAAATTTGATACTATTTCAGCAAAATCATTTTTTTTGTTTCATAAAAATCTCCTGCTTTAATAGTATAAAAATATATACCACTTGATAAAGACCCAGCATTAAAATTGACTGAATACGTACCAGGGCTTTTTTCTTCATTCACCAAAGTTTTTACTAATTGACCAAGTTCATTATATATAGTCAACTTTACGTTTGAAGATTTAGGTATTTCATATTTTAATACTGTAGTTGGATTAAAAGGATTAGGGTAGTTTTGTTCCAAGAGATAGAACTTTGGAATTTCGGTATTTGTCTTAACGTCCGTCACCATTCCATCAAAAAGATTAATCAAACCATCAGAAACGAGACAGAGGTCCGGATTCGTTGGACGGTTTGCCCAAATCGAATCCGCGGGTAACTTTTCCAATGCGATCAATAAATTTCGACGAACGCTGGCATTGGGATCTATCCAACCACCATTACTATCTTGAGTTCTCCAGGGCCATGTTTTGTTGCCGCACTGTGTACCACGATCAGGGCTTGTCCGAACCCTGACACCCAGAGGTACAGTTGGAAGCGGTCCACGGTATCCGACAATCTCTCCGTGACCATCATGGGGCCAACCAACACCATTTCCTACCGCACAACCTCCATACTTATTGGGATCAATGTTCAAAGGCCATCCACCCGGATCTGATTGCAGAGGACTGGACTTCGTCTGAACCAAATGCTGCTCGTCATCCCTTGTAAAACCCGACGGAGGAGTGTGGTTGAAGTAATAAACATGTGAATAATCAAACGGGAACAAAAATTCCTTTTGGAACCGGTAATACAAGTGGACCACATTGCTTCCAAAGGTCAATGTACTTGAATTATCAATGTATGGTTTACCCTGATTTAACACTTTACACTCAGGACTACTAATTGCCAATGCTGCTGCTGTAAAGGTACTCAACCAAGGTCCATCCGGGACACAGGTAGGATTAAGAATAGTGCCATTATTTTTCCAACTCTTATATCCAAGGAAATTACTTCGAGTAATACGCCAGCGAGTCCAGTTGTAGTCACTTGCAGTTGGTCTGTCACCAGCAAATGGAAAATTCCGGTTTCCAACGGGATCAATAAGGCCAAGTATGTTGATCCGAACTTTCGTCTGCGATGCAAGATGAACAACTGCACCCCCACCCATGCTATGCCCGACCACAATTATAATGGCATCTGGATTATGCTGTCGTATTGCTGATAGAAACAACTTTGCGTCCTCCAAAAACTGATAATCTTCACCTGGTATTGCTTTATACTGGGCTGATTCAGCAGTAGTAAATTTTGTGAAGTCCTGACCGAGGTTACCGGGGTTCGACTGCAGATAATGTAGTGGCCTTTCCATATAAGGTGCTAAAAGGTTATTCCACCAGGCGTAATGAACATAAGCGCGGTGTTCCATCAAATGTCTTGCAAACTTATAAACCATGAGCTGGTCAAAATGACTATTTTGTGCATAACCAGAAACAATAAGTGCATAAATCGGGCGGCCGTCTGGAACAACAATTGAGTCATCTTTTGCAGAATTATCGTATTTGCCCCATACATTTGGTCTGCTCCATCCCTGACCTTCATAATCGTGTGGTTTTTCAATCTTGGGCAGATAAACGGTGAACGTCCCGCTTTGGGAGAGTAATGGTACCGGAGCAAAAAATAATATGCTGACGGTAATAAGAATAATTAAAGAAGCTTTCATAGCTTATTCCTTTTTGATGAATTATTTATAAAATATCCGATCACATCTAAAAGAAATAAGGAGGAGGTCTGCTTCCACGGCGGTTTAGGTTCTTTGAATCTTGAGGATTAAATTTATAGGTTTGAAATAGATTCTGCACCCTATCGGATTTATTTAAGCTTTTAAGTTCTTCTGCCCAAAGAGAATTATTTTTATTCTCGTAAACTGTTTTAGTAATGTTTTCTTTTAAGTCCTGAGAAACATTTGGGGGCGGTCGTAATACTTCTATTGAATAACCATCATATTTCACCAGGCCAGCCTTTGTAGCTAACCTTAAACAACCAATATGATCTTGAAGCATGCATTTAAAACTTATTCCGGACAAATCTTTATTATAATAAGTTTTCTCGAATAAAGGGTTATTAAATTGAGGATCAATATTCTGTGAATAGGATGGAAAGGACAATAAAGATATTATAAAAAAAAGTAATATGATGCTTTTCTTTATCACAATCTGTCACATTTAATTGATATATATATTCTTTATTAAAGGTTGAGATATGAAAGGTCTGAAAAGGCCAAATCGAATATTTTATCTCACTCTCAGTGTAAATAATTTTCTAATAATAAGCTATTAAATACAATAAGTAATTAATAATTTAATATTGCTGGTGATAGGCAATACATAGTCAATTAACTAAAAGACAGTATTATCTTTTCTTAATTATATTATTGAGTATTTCACTTTGAGAGTTTAATCGGAAAGTTTATTTATTACTTTAAACAGATATCTGGTTAGTTTATTTTTATCAAAATTTTATACAAATTAAAAACCTCTAAAATTAATTACCAACCTACTTAATATAAACAAGAACATCAGTTCATCTTGACATGATCAGCCAGATTTACAACTTGTCCCGATTCTTATCGTTTCAATCATTATCGAGATAAGGGAAATTATAGTACATGATGGATAGGGTGTGAATTAAAATGTTAATAGTCACTATGAAGGGTGTGTCCTGGTGACGATTTAGAGAATTTTTTAATACTATAATTAAATAAGAATATCTTCTTTTATAAAAATGTTTAAATACTCATAAGGACTTTCAAATACAATTCGACTGATAAATGCAGGGATTTTTTATCTTTATAAACTTATTACTAAATAAAGGATAAATTAATTCCCAGGTGATGTTTTAATCCCGGAAGTATGTATTACTCTTGGAAATGTGATCTTTTAAGAATTACCTGATATGTCTTTTATCTCCAAGTCCTATGCTGAATTTGAAAATTTCTCATTTCCATTTATATGTCTTCACAATCACATGGTTGTCTTAAAGATTCTTTTACTCTTGTTTAATTGAATTCTTTCTTTTTATATTTAACGCGTTTCCGAATTTAAAAACTAACCTGACTATCTTTTTTAATATATCTTGATCGTCCCATATTAAAATTGATTTATTAACAGTATTATTATCCCCTCCCTTTTTTATTTGGAACAGTAATTAATTTTTCGGCTTACAACATTATGGATAAATTGGATTTAAGTTGAAGCCTGTTCATTTATAAAGTTACTTCCGGATTTTCATTATACGATAAACTTTTGTCCCTTATGTATGCTTCTGCTGCAGCGGAATGATTAAATCAATTAAATTATTGAACAACTGTTAGAGTGTATAGAAATAACAGCTATCAAGGTATTGTTAATTTATTTATTTACAAATTTAATTTGGAGGATATATGAAACCCGGTGTACTTTTTCTAACATTTCTGTTTACATTTCTATTTATTACAGCTGTGCTTGCAATAATTGTTAATCCGACTACCACGCTTTCCACACAGGCAGAAGTTGATGCGTTCAGTGCGACAAGATTAATTGGGAACCTGTTGATTAAGGGTTCAGATATAACTAACCTCGATGGTCTTGAAAAGCTTGATTCACTGACGGGAAGTTTAACGATTAAGTCTACCTCTGCATTAACAAATATTAATGGATTATCCAATCTTACTTATGTTGGCGGAAGTTTAACGATCCATTCAAACACTGCATTATTGAGCATTAACGGTCTATCTAAAATCGACTCCATCAGGGGTAATTTAACAATTGAACATAATATTCAACTTGCAAATATTAATGGGCTATCTAAAATTGATTCTGTCAGAGGCAGTATAACAATTGCTTCTAATGCAGTATTGACAAAAATTGACGGGTTATCCAATCTTTCTTTTATTGGAGGAGGTTTAAAAATAGATTCTAATTACGCTTTGCTGAGCGTGAACGGACTTTCTAAAATTGATTCTGTCAGCGGCGGTTTAACAATCACAAATAATAATAGTTTGAGAAACATAGATGGACTGTCCAATTTATCATTTATCGGGGGAGATCTAAAACTGGACTCCAACTATGCATTGATGGATATATCAGGTCTGTCTAAAATTGATTCACTTGGCGGTAATTTAACAATTAAACATAATATTGCACTAACAAATATAAATGGACTTTCTAAAATTGATTCTGTAACAGGAAGTATAACAATTGCCACTAATACAGCATTGAAGAAAATTGATGGGCTGTCAAGTCTAACTTATATTGGCGGAGGTTTAAAAATCGATTCTAATACCGTATTACTAAGCATGAACGGTCTGTCTAAACTTGACTCTGTTGCCGGGGCTGTAAATATATCTGTCAATAATTCGTTGGCAAATATTGACGGATTATTCAACCTTACATTTATAGGCGGAGGATTAAAAATAGATTCTAATTATGCATTACTAAGTATAAATGGTTTATCTAAACTTGACTCCGTTATAGGAGATATAACAATTCATACTAATTCTGCATTAACAAACATTGATGGATTCTATAACCTTATTAATGTAAAAGGCAATATAAATATTCTGGAGAATACTTCTTTATCGGAGTTTTGCGGTCTTTTTAATTTGCTTAATGGAGACGGATTAAGCGGGGATCTAAATATCTCAGGCAATAAAATTGATCCGTCAAAACAAGATATATTAGACGGAGGACCCTGTAATACAGAAGATTTAATTGAAGATTTAATTTCCTCAATCAGCAATTCAAATATACCAAATGGAACAATTAAGAGTTTAACCCATTTATTAGAGAATGCTGAAAAATCGTTGCAAAAAGGTAATAACGGAGCCGCTGTAAACCAGCTTGAAGCATTTATAAATAAATTAAAAGCCCAGGATGGGAAAAAAATAAGCGGATTTTCTGTAGATATATGGATAGACGCATCTCAGCAAATCATTGCTTTAATACATACGGGTCTGGCAAAAAACAGTAACGGTCAAGTCTTAACCTCAGCAACTACTAAACCAAAGATATTTAGCCTTGATCAAAACTATCCAAACCCATTCAATCCCTCAACTACTATCAAGTACGGACTTCCTGAAAATGAAAAAGTAACTATTGATATATATGATATTCTCGGAAGAGAGGTGGCAGAGCTTGTAAATGGAGATGTAGCTGCCGGTTATCATGAAGTTACGTTCGATGGAAGTAATCAGTCAAGCGGAATTTACTTCTACAGATTGACTGCGGGAGAGTTTACACAGGTAAACAAAATGCTGTTGTTGAAATGATTTTAATTCATAAGAGCAGGCAGATGAAATATCTGCCTGCCCTATTTTATTATCAAAATTTACAGAGACTAATTATGGATTATGAAGTTAATCTATATCTCAAGCTTGATGAACCCACTTAACATAAACAAGAACATCAGTTCATTTCACCCGCCAAATTATTTATCCTCAAAATTGATAGTGTTTAATTTGGCAGGCTTGGTATTATCAGCCGATTTACAACCTGTCCCGATTCTTATCGTTTCAATTTTTATCGTGATAAGGGAAATTATATTACATGATGGATTGGAGTGTATATTTATTTAAATGTTAATAACCATTATGATGGGTGTGCGCCGATGACGATTGAGAAAGTAAGTACATTATTTTAATCGGACAAAAAATTAATCCCCTGTTGAATTAAAAATTACCCGGTGATTTAAACTACTTAAAATTAATTTTATTTGCTTTCATTTATTTTATTATCTAAGTTATATTCAACACTCAGAACGTTCGTATTCATTTCTTGATGACAGTATTTCCTTATCAGTTATATTCATAAACGATATTTTATTTCCTTTAGGGTGAAGATAATATTTGTTGAGATATTTATTCATACGAAATCGTAAAGGTATATGAAATGAACAAAACTATAATTAATCTTTCGGTAACAAAACCACATTTTATTTCTTTAATGATTTTAACAATTTTAACCTCTTTTTTGTTCTTAAATTCTTGTTCGGAAAGGAAAGTTTCTACTTTACAGAGAGATTATCTAACACCCGATATATTGTGCGGTACAGTAAGGTTTTCCGGCGCCTGCAGCCCGAAGCTTGACACATTGATTAGATTCGGAATCGCACTTCTTCACCATATGACTTATGAAGATGCAGAATATACATTTGACCTGGTTATTAAAGCAGATCCGCATTGTTTCTGGGGTTACTGGGGAAAAGCTATGACTTTAGAGCATCCCCTTTGGCCTGATGTTCCGGATGAAGATATGTTGAGGATGGGATATATTCTTTCGCAGACTGCCTTGAATCTTGCCAAAACAAAAATGGAAAAATATTATGGAGCAGCTATAGCAGCTTATTTTAAAGATGGACTTAACAAAAACGAACATGAAAGATTGATTGCTTTTAATGATGGCTGGCAGCTTGCGAGCAATGAATTACCTGATGATATTGAAGCAAAGTTGTTCTCTGTCTTATCAATGTTAGCTGTTGCTCCGCTAAATGATAAATCATATAAGGTACAACGTGAAGCCGGAGCCATTTGTGAAAATATTCTTAAAGAAATTCCTGATCATCCGGGCGCATTTCATTACGCTATACATGCTTATGATTTCCCTCCTTTGGCTCAAAACGCCATCAGGGTTGCAAGGAATTATTCCCAAATAGCTCCCGATATTCCACATGCATTACACATGCCGACTCACATATTTACCCGCCTTGGTTATTGGCAGGAGTCAATAGACTTAAATTTGAGATCTGCTGCAGCTGCAAAAAAAATCCCGGTTCGGGGTAATATTTCTGCCCAGTACTTTCATGCCCTGGATTATCTTGAGTATGCATATCTTCAGCAGTCAGAATATGAAAAAGCGAGAGACATCGCTGCATTGCTGGATACCCTAAGTGGAGGTTTCGAATATTCACCTATTACAGCATATGCAATTGCAGCCATTCCAGGCCGCATCTTACTTGAATATCAAAGATGGTCAGATGCAGCAAACCTTTCGTTAAATAATCAGACAAAATTTCCTTGGAAAAAATTTCCACAAAATGAAGCACTAATTTATTTTGCCAAGGGTATTGGCGCCGGCAGAAACGGTCAAGCTGAAATTGCTCTTCAATCATTTGAGAAATTAACTGAGTTACAGAATGCTTTTAAAAAATCGGAAGCTAATAAATATTGGATCAAGCAAATAGAAATTCAGAAAACCATAGTAAAAGCATGGCAATTGTTTGCTTCGAATGATAAGGAGAAGTCATTAGAAACAATGATGCTTGCAGCGAATCTTGAAGACTCAACAGAAAAAAGTCCGGTAACTCCCGGTCAATTACTTCCGGCCAGAGAAATGCTTGGTGATTTACTATTAGAATTGAACAAACCAGAGAAAGCTCTTCTACAATATGAATTATCGTTGCAGAAATGTCCTAATCGGTTTAATTCTCTGTTTGGAGCTGGAAAAGCAGCAGAACTTTTAGGTGATTACAAAAAAGCTAAATTTTATTTCGTAGAACTTCAAAAAAACTCCAAATCTCCCGGTGAAAAAAGAGATCGTTTGATATATGCATCAAAATTTATCAACGATAAAATTTGAATCAATGTTAAGGAAATTAAATTGTAAACCCACTTAACATAAACAAGAACTTCAGTTTAGCTTTACATGATCATCCAGATTTACAACTTGTCCCGATTCTTATCGTTTCAATGCTTATCGGGATAAGGGAAATTATAGTACATAATGAATAGAGTTGTGTAGTCAAATGTTAATAATCATTATGATGATTGTGAGAAAGTTTTCGAGGATATAATCTGGCATAATTAATGAAATTATGCCATTATTGGATGGAGATAAGCTCTCAGAAAAATTATGGCGAGCGTTTGACGACATTATGTCCGATTTGGATGTACTAGGAAAAAGTAAGTTAGAGAAAATATGGAGATATGTTTAATACATTTAGGAAGTAAGTCAGTTAAATTAAATTTCCAAAAAATAATTATTCCATGTTTATTTTCCATCTGAGCTATGGTTCCCTCCTTATAGCTCAAAAGCAATATAGGGCAGTCCTGCAAATTGGCTGCCTTTTTTAATTATTAAATCCATTTACTACTAAATTGTTTGCTTCGCTGCCCGACTATCCGGCTGGAAAATGACATGCAAAGCAGAGACAGAATCCAGGTATGAATATTAAATGTTTTCAAATGCCTAATTTTTTTTCTGCATCATATTGATTATTGAATTAATATGGTCCCCGTCATACATTTCCTGAATTTTATTAAAGAAAATGACGAACAGGTAAACTCCTACAAACAAGTCAAGCAGAACACCAACATTTACCAGCATAGGCATTTCATTGGCAACGGAAAGAGAAAGAAGAAAAATTCCGTTTTCAAGCATCATATAGCATAATATATGTGTAATGATTTTTTTACGGTTGATAATCAAAAATAAACTTGATATAATTATTACAATTGAAATGCCAAATTAGAGCGGTTTAATTTCACTCCCGATTTTTACCGACCAGAATGCAGCCACAAATCCGAATATAAAAACGGCACTGGCAATTAAGAGCGAATAAAATTGTGAAATGTAAGGTTCGATCTCCCGGCTGATTTCATTCTTCCTGATAACAGTCAGTAAAAAGATCGGAATAACTATTGCTTTTATTAATAGAGTCTCTATACTCAAAAAAGCTACATTTATCCAGCTTAGTCGTTTTATATCCAGAATTACTAACGGGAATAAAAGAAATCCTTGTAATGATAAAGCCTTTACATATGCTTCCAGCCTGCTGACGGCAAAAATGTAAAGCATGCTTGATTTATGTCACTTTTTTATAAAAAATTAAGCGATGGATTAGATAAATCTGAAGCTTTGCAGCAAGCTAAAATTGAATTTATAAAAAAATATTCTCCCGATCCTTATTATTGGGCTGCATTTGTACTTTCCGGAAATGTTTCCAAAATAAATATTGAGACTAATCAAAATGTGCTACCTCATATAATTGAGGTTATTTTTATATTATTAATTCTATCATTATCAGTTTATTTCAGTAAACGTAAGACCCGGGTATGAGTAAAAATTTATAAATAATGCGCATTAATAGTGAATTGTCCATGTTCATAAACCTCTCTAACAGTGCACAACAACATTTCCTGTAAACTTATTAAACATAATAATGAATGGATTGATATAACAAACAGGTAAAACTAAATGCAAATCTGGGACGTCCATTCCCTTTAAACATTTATCAGCTTGACGTTTAATTATTTGAGAATATTCTCGAAAACTTCCTTTCCAATCATAATCATCATAAAAATCAGCGATTTATTAAAAGCTAAGTTTTTTAAGCATCTTTTAATAATTCATTAATTCTGATTTAAGCATATATTAATATTTTATAAATCGAAAGAATTGATGGGATTATAAATAATGTAATGAACCATGATATTATATACGTCTCCGGGTTATTTGTTACACTAAGTAAAATTGGTATACTACCCATTTCTAATTTGTCGGAATAATTATTATGAATAATGATAAATCAGCACAGATGTTTGCTATTAAACTTTCATTGGCATTCGGCATTTTAATGTTAGTCATGAAATGGTATGCATATTACCTTACGGGATCCACTGCTATTCTTTCTGATGCTGCTGAATCTGTAATACATATCATCGGCGTTGCATTTGCTGTTTTTAGCTTATGGTACAGTTTTCAACCCCCCGATGCAGAACATACCTATGGTCATCACAAGATAAGCTATTTTTCTGCAGGATTTGAAGGAGCATTAATTATTCTGGCTGCGTTTTTTATAATATATATTTCTATAAAACGTTTAATATTCGGTATAGAAATTACTAATCTCGATGAAGGGACTTACTTTACTTTTGCAGCTTCGGTCATCAATTTGTTTTTGGGTAGTTTTTTAGTCTGGAAAGGTAAAAAGACAAATTCAATAATTCTTATAGCCAATGGAAAACACGTTCTTACGGATTCCTGGACAAGCTTTGGAGTAGTTGCAGGACTACTTCTTACATTATTAACCGGCTGGCTTCCATTCGATCCGTTGGTGGCAATGGCCGCAGCTATAAATATTCTTTGGTCAGGCGGTAAGCTTGTTAGAAAATCAATTGGCGGATTGATGGATGAAGGTAATAAGACTCTGGCAAAAACCATAAGAGATGTTCTGGATAAAGAAACTAAAATTAAATCTTTAGAATATCATCAGCTTAGGTTTAGAGAAAGCGGTAATGTAATTTGGATAGAGTTTCATCTTTTGTTCCCTAAAGGAACTCTTCTTGAAGATGCACATAAAGATGCTACTGAATTAGAAACTGCTGTAAAAAGGAGCTTAAAAAGTCGGGCTAATATTATTTCACATTTAGAACCACTTGAATTGCATGACCAAATCCACTCTGAATTTCATAATCAAAGTTTTATTTAATAACCCCCCGGTTCAGCTTTCAACTTAATTTTTAGCAAATTTTAAGAAACCGTTTAGAATATTTTAAATAACCAATTTTAATTTTGTATCAAACAAAAAAGGAGATTAGAAATGTTTGATACAACACATTTACACCCCATGATAGTTCATTTCCCGATTGCATTATTAATAATAGGATTCCTTTTCGATTTAATAGGTGCAATTTTAAATAAAGATTTTTTTAGCAAGACAGGTTTTTATTTATTAATTTTGGGTACGGTTGGAGTACTCGCTGCTTATATTTCAGGCAATATCGCGGGAGATGGGGTTTCAGAAGCCGGAACACTTAAACAAGCATTGGAAAATCATGAAGAAGCTGCGGAATTATCGCTATGGCTTATGATAATTGCTTCAATTGTAAGGATTACTATTGTTTTACTAAAAAAATATTCAGGCGTTTTCAAATGGGTAGCCGTAGCTTTGTTTTTAGCCGGCATTCTTTCAATTGCAAGAACAGGTTATTACGGTGGTGAACTGGTTTTTAAACATGCCGCGGGTGTTCAATTAAACCTTGGCTTTGATTTTAATTCAGATAATTTAAACAACCCGGAAGAGGACTAATTTATTGTGCGGATTTTAATTGTAGAAGATGAAACAGGAATTGCTAATTTCATAAAAGACGGTTTGGAAGAAGAAGCATTTGCTGTCGATACTGCCTCAGATGGTCATTTAGGTTTAAAGATGGCTTTGACAAATGATTATGATTTAATTTTGCTGGATTGGATGATACCCGGTATAAGCGGAATCGAAGTATGCAGGCAGATTCGAAAGTCGGAAATATCAACTCCGATTATTTTTTTAACAGCCAAAGATACTGTTCAGGATACTGTCTTTGGTCTGGAAGCAGGTGCAAATGACTATATTAAGAAACCTTTTGAATTTGAAGAGCTCCTTGCAAGAATCAGGGTGCAGTTAAGAACTAAAGAAGGAGAACAATCCATACTGACTTTTGAAGATATAAAACTTGATCTTAATACTCACCAGGTGTCCAGAGATTCAAAAGAGATATTGTTAACTCAAAAAGAATTCGCACTATTGGAATTTTTAATTCGCAACAAGAACAGAGTCTGTACTAGAACAAGAATCATTGAACATGTTTGGGATATTCATTTTGATGCCGATACTTCAGTAATCGATGTTTATATTAACTTCTTAAGAAAAAAACTTGATTCAAAAGAGAGTAAGAGTTTTATTCAGACTGTCAGAGGTGTCGGATATATCATTAAGGAAGAATGAAAAAGCTAAGTTTAAGAAACCGTATTTCCTTTTATTTTCTGGGCGCTACTGCCGTATTGATCCTTATTCTCTTTATTACAATTTATTATGTGGTACATAAAACCGTATATACACACCTGGATAATGATCTAAAAGCTGAATCAAGCGAAGTATTTAAAGGGATAGTCATTTTAAATGATAAATTTATATTTGCGAATCCTTATGAATGGACAGAGAAAGAGCACAGTCAAATTGAAGTTAATCCCACATTTGTTCAGATAAGTGATACAAATGGAACCGTTATAAAGAAATCTGGTAATCTTCTTGATGCCGAATTGAGATTTTCCCCTGGTGAAAAGACAAAAAGCTTTTTTAATACATTACTATCTGGACAGACTACAAGGCAGCTGCAAATGCCGATTCAAAATCCTAATGGTAAAATTCTCGGCTATTTAATAATTGCTATCCCCCTTGAAGAATCTGCACTCGTCTTAAACAATTTAAAATTTGTTCTGTTATTTGCATACCCGGCAGTCCTAATTGCATTATTCTTTATCACAAGATTTTTTGCAGGCAAAAGTATAGAACCTGTTAATAAAGTCATATCAACTGCTGAAAAAATTACAAAGGAAAATCTGGAAGAAAGGATTGAACTGCCGCTGCACAAGGATGAGTTATATAAATTAACTTCCACCATTAATCAGCTTCTGGACCGGCTGGAGGATACAGTATTAAGAGAGAAACAATTTACATCGGATGCATCGCATGAATTGCGAACGCCTCTCGCTGTAATAAAAGGTACTCTGGAAGTGCTTATAAGAAAACCGAGAGATGTGGAACAATATGAATCTAAAATTTCTTATTGTATAAATGAAGTTAACAGGATGTCCAATATTATTGACCAGTTATTAATGCTTGCAAGATATGACAGCGGTAAAATCTTACCAGATATTATTAAAATAAATTTAAATGATAAGACCAAATCTGTAATAAGCAGACTGCAAAATCAATTAATTTCTAAAAATATCTCGGTTAAAATTATTGATGATTATAATTTACCTGTTAAAGCTGACCCTGCTATGACGGATATAATGTTGGAGAATATTCTCTCCAACTCCATTAAATACTCAGGCAATGATACTAATATTGAAGTAAAAATTGAACAGGTAAATTCCGCTGTTATATGTTCAATTAAGGATGAAGGGATTGGAATGACTAATGAACAGGTATCAAAAATATTTGACAGATTCTATCGTGCTGATGAATCAAGAAATTCTAAAATTACCGGAAATGGGCTTGGATTATCTATTGTAAAGAAACTTATTGATCTGCAAAATTTGAAGCTTGAGATTAAAAGCCGGTCTAATATAGGAACGACTGTTTTTGTCATCTTCCCTATTATATAATAATTTTTTTAATCAATTTTTAAGAAAAGCTTAAAGTTAATTTTAGACTCCATTTGCTAATTTTGAAGTGTAAAATAAATATTAACTAAAAAATCGGAGTCTCAAATGAAATTAAAAGTTTTAATTACATCTGTATTATCAATATTGTTTACGGGAATGTTAGTATATGCAGGCAGCCCATCGGCTGATTTAACAATAAATAATCTGAAAGATGCATTAACCGGTGAAACTACTGCTAGTGCTAAATACCTGGCTTACTCAAAAAAAGCTAAAGAAGAGGGATACAATAAAATTGCTCTTTTGTTCGAAGCTGCATCAAAGGCAGAAGGAATACATGCAAATAACCATAGGGCAGTTCTTGAGCAATTGAATGTTAAGGTTGGTAAAATCGAACCGAAGTTTGAGGTAAAATCAACAAAAGAAAATCTTGAAGATGCAATTAATGGTGAATCTTATGAAGTAGCAACAATGTATCCCGGTTTTATTAAAACTGCTCAGGAAGGAAATGTTAATTTAGCTTTAATTTCATTTAATTATGCTTACCAAACAGAAAAGAAACATAAAGCAATGTACCAGAATGCTCTTGAAAAATTAAATAGCAGCAAAGAGAATACATTATCATCACTTTATATGGTTTGCACTACTTGCGGTAATACTTATGACGGAAAAGCTCCAAAACGATGCGGCATTTCTATGACTCCAAGGGAGAGATTTCTTACTATAGAGTAAACTATTTTTATCAAATCCCGGCTTATAAAAATTAAGCCGGGATTTATTTTTGAAAATTATCTTCTTATCTATTATTTTATACAAACGAAAGTAGATAAAATTCATACCAAATATATTATTAAACATTTCCAATAATAAGATCAACATCAAACCTCATCCTAAGATTTAAAATGCAAAACCATCTTATTTAAGCTAAAATATTTGAAATGGTTTCTATTAATTTAATCAAGCTTAAAAATATCGCTTACTAATTTTATCACAATTAATAGAATCATAAAATGAACTATAAATTAAATGCCATAGGTTTAACTGGTTCTAATAATTATCTTCCAATCCCCCATTATAAGGTTCACCGTTATTCTGTTCTCTTTTTTCTTTATAATTATTAAAGTTGATCCTCATATTCAGCATAACCATCGGCGCTTCCCTTGTATAATATGTATATGAAGAAAAATCGGCTCCCTCGGAAGTAAACTCTCTTTTACCGGTTTTAAATAAATCCCTGGCCTGCAATGTAAGTGAAATATTTTTATCAAATAAATCCTGTTTAACCGCTACATCGGTTCTAAAAAATCCTTTATATTTTCCCTGTGAAGTAACTGAAGGACTATTATACCTGACATTGAATTGAAATTGTGTATTTTTTGTAATGTTCAATCCATTATTGAACCTTGCATTCCAGTTAAAGCTTCTCCTTTCAAAAGGAATTTCATTTAATACCCCTTTAATTCTGTAATCATAAACATCCCCCATTAGGTTAATATTCCAGAATTTTATTATTGGATCAAAAGTTATCATGAACTCTGTGCCAAGTGAATAATCGGTTCCCACATTTGCGAAAGTATTAAGAGTAACATTTTCTGCATAAGCGGATTGAATCCTGTCGATTCTGTTGTGATTAACCCTGTAATAGATATCGTTGCTAAAAGTTACAGGGCCAAATAATGTCTGAAATCCGAATTCATAAGAATCGATTAATTCAGGTTTAAGATCCGGGTTTCCAATTTGTACATTATTCGGATCAGACCATGTTAAAAAAGGTTCAAGATTCCATCCATGCGGCCTGTCAATTCTTCTTGTATAGCTTGCCATCACCTGTGTTACATTACTGAATTTATAAGAGGAATGGATTGATGGGAAAAAGTCCCAGCGGTTTATAGAAAATTTGTTTTGATTATCTGTCAAATCAATTTTTCTGTATGTAAGTTCGGTTCTCAGACCTGCCTGGTAACTCAAATTATTCCATTCATTTGCATAAATTGAATAAACAGCTAATTCACTGATTGTTGAGTTAATGGAATGACTGTAAAGAGATTGAAAATTGTAAGAATTATTTAGAGCATCATACTCATAAAGCCCGTTTGAATTCTTTTCCAACTCTATTTCACCCTGTGAACCCGCTTCAAACTTTGATTTTTCTCCCAATGGTAAAGTATAATCCATTTTACCTCTGATATGAGTTGAAGGTCCGGCCTCTGTTGTCTTTTTTCCATCTGTTTGAATCCCGTTTTGATGACTTGATGAAATGGATGACTCATCAGAATTATTCCTGCTTACCCTAAATTCAGTAAGAAGCTGATGACCTTTAGAATCAAAATTTTTTATATACCCTGTATTTATTGCATAATAATAACCGCTACGGTTACCGTTATTTATATTTAAATAATATAATTTAGTTGGATTTAAATCCGACCACTGAATATAATTTGATGCATTATTGCTTTGATGTTCTCTTGTACCATATCTGCCTGATAAACTTAATAAATCACTTTCGCTTATATTAAAATCAATGCCTCCTCTTAACCCGAAGGAAATATGACCATGTTCCCTGCTTCCGTTTGAATTCAGAAAGGATGTATTATTATCTATTTCAAATATTTTATTATCCAGGCCATTTCCGGGAGAGAATCTTTTGTTATAGTTTATTCCGAAATTATAATTATAACCGGAAGTTTTATTCTCAATAATAAAGTCGCCTCCGTATTTATCATTTGCACCTGCATTTGCATTCGCAACACCGCTGAGGCCCAGGTTTCTCTCTTTTTTTATTTTAATGTTTATTATACCTGCACTCCCTTCAGGATCATATTTGGCGGATGGATTTGTTATGATTTCTATAGTTTCAATTGAGCTTGCCGGTATTTGCTGCAGGGCATCCTGAGCTTCCATAACAGACGGACGTCCGTCTATTAAAACAGTAAAATTGCTGCTTCCTCTCAAACTCACATTGCCGTCTATATCAACTGTAACAGAAGGTACATTTTCAAGTACATCTGCAGCATTCCCCGAAATAGAAGTTGGCATCTTACCAACATCAATTACTTTTCTGTCAAGTTGAAATGAAACCGGGTTACGTTCTCCTTCGACTATTACATTCTCTAAATTTATTGATGTTACTTTAATATAAATATCGCCTAAATCGATAGTATTTGGTGAGGAGACCAGAATATTTTCAATTTTCTTCTTTTCATATCCAATGAATTGTATGCTCACATAATATTTCCCGTTCGGAATTCCATCCAGTATGAATATTCCTTCCTTATTGGTAATACCGCCTGTGACTTGAGAACTGTCAGCTAAACTAAAAACAATAACATTTGCATATTCTATAGGAATTTTAGATTTAGTATCAAATACTTTACCTGAGATTTTTGCCATATTATTTTTATCTTCTGTTTGGGCAAAAGATAAATAGCAAAAAGTTATAATGATGGCGATAGTAATTCTCTTCAAATTTATTCTCCCTTTAATTTTTGCAAACAAATCGATTTGTATGAACATTTGACAAAAATTTATTATTAAAGGTTTAATTAAATTTGATTTTATCAAATTATATTTGCTAATTCTTTCATCTTAACTGCCAGAAATAACCTTGCTTAATTCTTATATGCTGACTAGCTGATTTAACAAGGCTCTTTTAAGAAAATATGGTTTTAATATTGGAAAAGAATATGCTGTAATATACCAGCCTGGAAAATTCACTTTAATACTTTTGGGAAGAGAAGGGATATCTCGAACTTCATATTCTCATTCTCTTTTCCACATAAAACGGTAATTAAATCTTCTGTTCGGAGCACTGTCTCCGTTTGTACAAAGTGATATAGGCGTTTTAAGATCTGCAGGATTGTCCACCCAATGAAAGTCAAAAGTGAAAGAATCACTATTATCTAAATCCAGAAGGATACGCGGAACGGTCATCTCAAGTTTATTGCCAGTGTAATGATATTTTATTCTTACAGCCTTTGTCCATAATTGATTCAATGAGTCATATTTCATGATAGTAGTTGTGATAGAATCGATTATCTCCTGATTAACCAAGAAATCATAACCATACCATCCGGTATTGGGATTTTTGTCTGCATCGATAAGTAAGAGCATCCAATTTCTATCCTTGAATGATGTAATAGTATCGCTTGTTTCAGCATAAAAGTATATGTTATTTTTGTCGACAGCAACCTTACATGTCACTATATCGTTTCTTCCGGAATTATTTACATAATGAAGTCCGCCGAACCCGTTATAATCACGGTGAGCAATATCACCTCTGGTATCCCGGTATTCGATTTTGATTTTATCCCAATCAGCAAAATCACTACTAAAATTTATTTTTGAAAAACCCCTGGAGACAGGAACAGATCTCACACCCTTGTAGTACCGAATGTTTTGAGCCATCTGCATATAATAATTATCTGTGTAGCCACCTTTCATAGGTGCAATATCACGGTTAAACTCTGCATTATATTGATCAACAAAATAAAAATTACTCTGTCGGCGCATGAATAAAACAGTTTTTTCTTTATTATTCGGATTGCCAATCGGATTAATTTCTGGATTATATTTGCCGGCAGTCCATTCATTCCAATCGTTAATATATATAAATTGCGGATCAGCCTTTAGTGCTTCGTCCCAGCGTTCCTGAAAATATATACCATAATCCTCAGGATTATCTACCTTTTTCTCAAGCCACGTGACATAAGTTGGTACTGGTAAATCATATTCATTCAAATCCGGCTCCCCATTTTCTCTAGTCCATGATTTTCCGATTAAAGAAGACGCATGCTGAGCTGGTGTTACTGCGGCTTCCTCTTTCTTACCGTCATACGGCGAAACTAAATCATCCGGATTCAGGTTTCTTAAATTTTTATCACCTAAGTCATATCCGAAACTCCAATTATTTTCTGTTCCGGCAAACCGCTTTCCTTCCCATTTATAATATCCCCACCACATATTTCTAAGTGTAAAGAAATTTTTCACACTCTCTGAATAACCATGATAATATTTTTCAGTAAATGTCGAATCGCCGTAGTGAGGATTATTTTTATCAAGCGATACATGGGTATCAAAATGGGGATTTGGATTTAATACTCCGCCATGCTCAGGATATGTATTTGGATTGCTGTTGTAAAGTAATAAAGGTTTTCCGTCCCAGTAAAACCACAAATCCTTATATTTTCCAACTTTATATATTTTATCATATAAGTCCTGCACAACAGTGACAACCGGCCCATTAAAACCCCAAAAACAAAACCGAGGAACTTTATTCCCTTTCAATTTCATCTGCTCCATTGCAGAAAAGAGAACATCCCATTGACTCCAATACTCATATCCGTTTGTAGCATCTAATATAATCACATCTACACCTGCATCGGATAACATTGACATATCTTTAAGATCCACATATTTATCACTGCTTAAATAATAACCAACTTCGGGTTCACTCCAAAAATAAGAATGGTATGGCCCCCATGCAGTATCATTTCCATCCAGCCTGGCTGCGGGATCTTCTTTCAGAATCTTGGATACATCGGCTGTAAAAGGGCTCTTATAATTATATGATTGATCCAGCCGCTGGGTAACGTAGAAAATACCTACGATTCTTGGATGATCCTTCTTGACTGGCCCGGTTTCTGAAGAGTCCGGCATCGTTCGTCCAAGGGCATCTGTGCATACCCATGTATCCGGGTATATATCACGGTAAAAACTAGAATCGGATTTGATTTCAGGGATAGATTTTAAAGATGTGCCTTGTTGAGCCCTTATCCCGGAAATATAAATTATTAAAAAAAGTGAAAGGAAAATGTGTAAATTTTTCATCCCCATAGATTTATCTTTAGAGAAGAATTAAATAATTTAAATTATATGCACCCAATTTAAGAATAAAAACATAAAAAAAATCTTTCATATGAAATTTTTTCATCCAGGCTCCACCTGTAATAAGGGAATGTAAATAGAAGAAAACAAGCTGCAGAGTCTACAAAAACACTATAATCAATAGGTTCTTTAATACCAAAAGAATACCACATAGCAAGAGCATAAGTTAATGTTAATATTGCAGAACCGAGAGCAGCCCACTTCGTTTTATATCCAAGCAATAACAGAGCTGCAAAAATAATTTCAAGTGCCGTTGCAGAAACAGCTAGAAATGGTATAATGCTCTTTGGTGCAAATGAATTTACCTCTGCTGTATAAGTTAAGAATCTATCCCAGTTTGCCGAGTATTTTCCCAATAAACCGAATCTTCCGGCAACTATTATTAAAAAAGTAAAAGCCATGGCAAACCTCAATAACAGAACAGCTCCTTCCTGATATTTTTTCATAGTTTTGTTTCCTTTTAAATCATTTATGTTTCTTACATTTGAAATCTATAAATTTACTGGTATACAAGTATATACCACAATGAATATTAAAAGTGTACCAGGTGAATTCATTTAAAGAATTGATTCCAATCAATAATAAATTAAATTTTCCTTTATATTCACAAATAATGAATGCTTTGATAACAAATATTCGAAAAGGGTATCTAAGGAGAGGATTGAAATTACCCGGTCCACGGGAACTGGCTGCATTATTAAATGTTCATCGCAAAACATTACAAAAAGCTTTAGAATAATTGAATGGCTGGAAATTATTCCGCACAAAGGAACTTTTGTTGTAAAAGATATCCCCTATATAAATCCTTAGCTATGTAAGTCATTAAAATAAAAATTCTGAATAAGCTTGTAATGCAAATATTCTTTAATAAAGACGACTTTTACCCAAGCTAATTAATCTTTTTTTTAATAATTTTACCTTGTGAAAAAGTAAACGAGGCAACCTATTATGGTTTTAACCATGCAATACCATTTTTTCCTGATTGTATTCTAATCTTCAGTCTTGACTCAATATTTATCAGGCAAAATGAGAAAGGTGATATAATGCTTTTAGTCGACAGCATCGAATATCCTTATTTTATATTTAGTAATGGACTACAACCAAATTTAGTATGTTCTGAAATAAAAGATGTTGATTATTGCTATAATATCATATCAATAAACGATTCGGCAAATATACTAGCAGGGAAATTTATTAGATGTGTTAATTTTTCTAACTATTTCCCTCATGTAACAGATGTATAGGGAAGTAATTCACGAAATAAAGCAATAACTAATTTCAGGGGGTCTAAATGAAAAGTGTAAAGTTATTTTTCGCTGTGATTTTTCTTCTTACATCGTCAATGTTTGCTCAAGAATATGATCCGCAATACGTCTCGAGCGCAAGCGGTGATACTCTCGTAGTAAAAGATGATATTGAATTTGGTAGTACGAATACTCTGTATCTTCTCATGCAATCAGACAGTATGGCCCCCGCAAGCCGTGTATATATGCTGCAGAACTACGGACTTTACTCGTGCGCAAATAGCCCGGTAACTTCCAACACCTTTCGGACCATTATTATGGGTCCAACACAAACTTCGTTAAAGACAAGCCAGGGAGATCGGCCGCCGATTATTACCGGTGATGCAACCGCTGCTAACCCTACCTACGGAGGTATGACCGTCCAAAAAGATCTGCTTGTTAAAAATGTAGATCTTGAAATTGGTAATACCGCTGGTAATGGCGGAGGATGGGCCTATTTTGGCTTTAGTTCAGCCGGTCTGAGACTTCAAGTAGATAACTGTATTTTAGAACATACCTGGTGGTGCTGGGTTGGAGATCCTCCTGCTGACTCAAGAGTATTTTTTACTAACGATTACTTTGTAAATTTGGATGGTCATAGCTGCCGTCGAAATGGCGGTGTTACAGATTTCAATGGTACCGGCGTTGTTCATCAGGATACTCTTTCTGTTGAAAACTGTACACACGTGAATATTCAGGGCACTTTGTACAAATTTAGAACAGGGGTTTCTGTTGACAAAGTACTCTTCAATCACAATGACTTTATTGATTGTGCAGGTTTTGTTTTTATGAATAACGGCGATCAGACGAATATGAGTGAGACGAATAATATCTTTGTAAATTGCCAGTTACAAGCCTATTGCCCTGTCCTATTTTCTGCTGATGCAGGTGAAGTTGATCCCGATGGCCTCCCAATGGGTCTCGTTAATATACGTGTTGATTCAACTTTCAATGCAAACGGTGAAAACTTTTGTGCTTACAAAAACTTAGCTTATTGGGATCCATCTCTCTCCGATATCGTTTCAACATTGAATACTAATCAAGTAAATGATAATACACAGTGGGTTTCCCAGATGATATTAGCGAACTCAAGAACTGAAACACTATTTGCTGACAAAATAAACTATCCTCTCCTTACAAATCGTACTTGGTTTAATCAATTACCTCATTTTACAGACTCCGGGGATTTATTTACAACTCAGCTTGCAAAACTAAAAGCCTATGCAATAGCATGTGTTGACACAAGCTACAAAACTCCATTGGATTCCTGGCGTCAACCGGGTAATGAAGAAGCTTCACATTTCATTTATGCTGATTGGCCGATTCCTGTTGACCTTTCGTACAGCGATGCAGATTTAATGACTGCAGGGCTCAATGGCTTCCCAGTCGGTGATTTAAACTGGTTCCCAGACGAATATACCGCATGGAAAGCTCAGTCAGATTGGGAGCACCGTTGGATTCAATTTATGCTTGGTGGTCATGATCCTTATGGTGCCGTTGAAACTGCAACGAATATTCCTCAGAAATTTCAATTGCAGCAAAATTATCCGAATCCGTTTAATCCATCCACAGTTATTAGCTTTACAATTCCTAAGGCGGGATATGTCTCATTAAAGGTCTATAACATGCTGGGTCAGGAAGTTTCTGTATTGGTAGACGGTTATAAGGCGGCTCAAACATATAATATTAATTTTGATGCCCCTAACTTGTCAAGTGGTGTATATATTTACAGCGTCAAATTCGATAATCAAATTGTAACCAGGAAGATGATCTTGATGAAATAATTCTTTAGAGACCTATTTGGCAATTTCAGCCAGAAGAGATTCTACCTTGACTTTGTTTTCAGGTAATCGATCCAATTCTATTTATCCTGCGACCGGTTTTCAACTGATTTGAAAAGTGGAAAGTTATTTACATCCTTGACTTACTAAAATCTTTAATTCACTCGACCCTTTTGTACTTGAGAAAAGGTCGAAAAATAAAAATACTTTCAACCTCTATTAGTATATTGGAATCGTCGACACCGGCAATATAGAATTCAGTTGATATTAATAATCTTGGTGATTCATAATAACTAGGAAAAACATCTTCTTCATTCAATTTAACTAACCATATTAAACAACCACCTAAAAATAGGAAGTACCCCCAAAAAGTCGGTACTCTGACAGCGGTTTTTTAGGAAACACTCAAAATAAAAAAAGCCTCAAAACGATTTGTTTTGAAGCTTCTTTTGTGGGCGCTCACGGATTCGAACCGCGGACCCTCTGCTTGTAAGGCAGATGCTCTGAACCAACTGAGCTAAGCGCCCTTATTAGATTGCGGGATGTTGGTTGTAGTAAATTCAACAACCTTAAAAATTGAAAAGCAAATTTAATCAAGAAAATCGCAAACTACAAACGATCAACACCAACTACCTACAGCCAATCACCACCTATTTGAGCGAGCGACGGGGCTCGAACCCGCGACATTCAGCTTGGGAAGCTGACACTCTACCAGCTGAGTTACGCTCGCATTGAAAAACAACTCACTTATCGAAAGATTGACACTTACATTTTCAGTTAATTGTACAGAATTGATCACAAAGTGTTAAAATTTTTATATGAACATTTCCTACGCTGCCAGTACTTCAAAGAATGAAAAATGTCAGATAATTCGTTAATTTATTTTAATCGAAAATTTAGTGCTTCAAAAGAACAATGTCAATCAAAATTGGTTTTCATATCAAGAGAATTTCACTGTATGGTTGAAGGTAAAAAATAGTTTGACAGTATTTTTATATTTTCTTATCATTAAAAATAATTAAAAAAAATTTGAAGTTTCATTTTCCCATTTATTTACTTGCATTTGTAAAGAAAATAAATTCAGATGCCCAGAGTTACAATTCAACAAACGAAGCACAAACTAAATTATTTTTCTTCGTTTATCCATTCGTTAAGTTTTTGCTGTATCCTCACTTCATCAGGTGCAATTTGTAGAGTATGTCGTAGTTGTTCAATCGCCTCTGCTCTATTGCCATTTTGATATAAAAATAAGGCCTTATTGAAATTTAGGTATAAATCATTTTGTGAAGCTTTCAATCCCTGCTCGATGATTGATATGGCCTTTGGAATATCTCCCCGTTGAAATAAAATGAATGCCATATTGTTGTATGCCCTTGAATCCGCAGGTTCGTAGAATACAACTTTTTCGTAATTCTCAACTGCTAAATCTAATTTATTCAACTTTTGGTAAATAAGTCCCGAATTGAAATATGCTCTGGCGTTTGTGGGATTTATCCTTAAAGCCATCTGAAAATAATTAAGCGATTCCTTTAACCGTCCAAGTTTACCAAAAATCACACCGAGTTTTATATAAGCATTTGGGTCATGGGGTATTGTTTTTATAACAAATAGGTATTGGTCTTCCGCTTCCTGATACTTACGGACATGGTCATCGGCAAGGTAATCAGCAAACTTATAGTGCAGCCACCAGTCTGTTGGGTTTTTTCGAAGAGCATCTTCAAAAGTATTTAACGTATAACTGATGCCCTGAGCCTGAATAATATGCCGGAGGCTATCTAGTTCGGTTTCCAGGTTTTTCATAGTTTCCGAATGGTAGAGCTGATTTGTGAAAGGTGGCTTTTTTATAAGTCCATTAAGAACCAGACCTAAGATTCGATATTTCTCAAAATTATTATATGCCAGGTAGTCAGCACAAAGCGAATCGCTGATCTGAATTGTTTTATGTGCCCATTGATCTTTTAAAACATCGGGAAATACATGCTCAAGTTGATTTAGAATTGTTTTGGCAACAAGAAAATTCCCTTTAAAATTCAGATGGACATGTTCATATAAAAATTCACTTCCGGGCACTCCATGCGGACTTCGCTGCTCGATTTCAGATAAGGCATCAGCCAGAAAAGCAGTACCCGGCATATCTGCTGCCGCTCTGCGGATTATTTCGTTGATCCGGTTATCCGCTCTGAATCTATTACAATCATATTCCCTGGCGCGATTATAACTTTTGCCAGCTTCCTTGAAGTTGCCGGTATGCCAATAACATCGCCCAAGCTTATAATGAAGGTCTGCATATTGACCATCTATTTTTGCTGCCTCAAGATATTTAGTAATAGCCTCACTATACTCTCCTGCTTCTTCAAAAGCTGAACCTGATAAATAAAGCTTGTCCCATTTTTGCCGGTCTGATAATTTTATATTTCCACGGTGTACAGAATTAAATGGAGGACAGTCTTTTAAATTACTAACAACAGTACTATATATGATTTTTATTTTATTTTCACGGCTGATTTGGTTCAGTTTTTCAAGATTACTGCTGAAATTTTTATACGCTGTTCCCAGCCCGGGATCATTCAGCTGAACCTGATTTTGGAGAAACATCTCCATCCCAGTCCACTTTCCGAATGGTGATCTTAAGATGTTAAGTTTTTCCAGCCCCAGATTTATCAGTTGATAAATTTTAGTTTTCTTCAGTTTTATTGTGAGATCAAGCAGTAATCTATTTGAGATAATTGGAGTAAGCATTGTTCCGGGTCCGTAAGGTCCGACGACTTCATTGTTTCCCATATACACAATAAATAAATCAGGATCATACTTTATGCAATCTTTTGCGATTTCCAATACAACATATGAATTGATTGCAGTCATTGCGAGAGGAAGAATTTCGAATTTCATATTGGGAAATCGAATTTGCAACATAACACCAAGGATCCTGGCGAAAGAATATGCCGGGTCCGGAATACCCTGAGCTGCAGATCCTCCTAGAATGAATATACGGTAGACTCCTTTAGGTTTTTCAGCTTTAAAACGAAAAGGTACGAATTCCTGTGCTAATCCTTTCGGAAAGAACCTGTAGGCAAAATCGGAATTTTCGCGAACATAAGTAGTAGTATTTGTCCTGGTCTCAACCATTGCAGTTGAGGAGTAGCCAAAGTGGAATAACTGCAAAGTAATTTCAAGCAGAGAAAAAAAGACTGTTGGAATAATTATTAAGGCAATTAAGCGATATAGCCAAAGACGTCTTCGGGGTATTTGATCAACGCTCTGTGAGCGATTCTTAAATTGATCATTCGGATTGACAGCCTTCGGTTTTTTCATCTGATCAGCCTTTTTAATAGTACATAGATAATATGGAGATTATAAAAAATTTCAATCCCCCCTTCTTTCTGCATTTTAGTCCGGCAGCATTTGTGTGAAACATCAGATATTTATTTATAAAACGAGCGTCGGCCTGCATCGCATCAGGCTCGCCAAAATGAATCGCCGGAAATATAACCTTATTTATAAAAACCCGGGTAATATAAAATTTATTTATTTTATTGTAAATGAATTTTAAATTATTTACTAAATTATCAATTAACCTTCTCTTTAAAAGATAATTGAATATTTCTGATATGTTATTTTAAGTTTAATTTAAAGAAATTTAATATGTTCCCCTTCAGTGCAGCGGTGAGAATTTCAATATTCAAACAAGAAGAAATATTTTTTAAATGTTCAAAATGCCGCTTCATCACCAGTGTACATGATAAAATAAAACAATGAAAATATTATCATAATTATAATTCCGAAGATTAACCAAAACAAATATTTTTTGATTGAGAGTTGAGTTTCCCCCTCGATTTTATTCTTATTCGTACCGGGATATTTCTTTTTGTATATAAGATTAGAGTTTTTAATAAATCTTATCAATATAAAAAAAGCTGCAATAAAAGAAACGATAACAATAGTATCGGATAAAACGAATTCCATTTTGATCCTTTCATTTATTCTTTCTGATCAATATCAGATAGATTTAAGATATCAAATAAAAAATTATTAAATTTTTAATGATGATTTTTTAATGGGATTACTATTTCTAATATGCGAAATGAAATAGACAGATATAAAGAGGTAATATCCAAAATGGACAAAGACCCGAGATCAAATTATAAAACGCTTATTCGGGGTTTCTTATTACCATCGGAGTAGAATGTTATTTACTTTTCCTCTTTTGCCCTGTTCACCAGGATGCATGTGGCAACGTATAAAAAAAAGGATTAAAATACAAGGAAAGTATTGCTATAACTACTTTGCATTGGTACAATGTTCAGTGTTTAAAGATTTGTGAATCTGGTATCAATTATTTAAGTCTTATTTACCCCTCCCTGCTATTTGTTTTCTTATAGATCTCCATTCTCTCACATTTACAATATTTTCAATTTTCTGTAATTATTTCAGATTATTATAGATTTCTATTCATTTTTTTTATTCGATATTGATAAATTAAAACTAAAAGCATATTTTACATAAAAGGTGTAATTATTACACTAATCTAAAGTCTTTAATAAATATTTCGAAAATGGATAGTAATATTGGACATTTACTTATGGCATAAAAAATGTACCGGCTAGTGTGGGATATTTCGCTTAAAAGGTTTCAAAATCCAGTTAAAATATAAATTTACTGAGGTGCTTTTATGGATGATAACAAGTACAAAATCCTGGTTGTGGAAGATGAATATATTGTTGCCGCCGATCTTAAAATGACTTTAAAAAGATTAAACTATTTTGTTACTTCTACCGTGGATAATGGTGAGGAAGCTATAACTAAAGCTGCCTTAGAAAAACCCGATTTAATTTTAATGGATATTACCCTTAAAGGAAACCTTGATGGTATTGAAGCAGCTAAAATGATAATGGCACAACATGGAATTCCAATAATATATCTTTCCGCTCTTAATGATGAATGTACAATAGACAGGGCGCTTTCAACTAAACCCTGCGGTTACCTTATAAAACCATTTGCACCAATCGAATTACATACCGTAATAGAATCAGCACTCGCAAAAGCTCATGCATTTTTATGATGATTATATTGAAAATGATTTCTCAACCAAATCTTTCTGCTGCTGCGCAGATATTTTAGCAGAACCCCCAGCCGGACTTGCGCTTTCCGGTCTCCCGGCATAATACAATTTCTGTCCTGTTGAAAGATCCGCTGTAAGTCTTGGTACAAGAAAGTTCCAGGCACCCATATTCATTGGTTCTTCCTGAACCCAGATTATTTTTTTCGTATTTGGGTAACTGTTTAATATTTCTTTAATTTTTTCTTCTTTATAAGGATAAAGCTGCTCAATCCTGATTATTGCAGCTTTTTCATCAAAATTATTGGCATTTCTGTATTTCATCAGGTTATAATATACTTTCCCGCTGGTCAATATTACTCTTTCAACTCCATCTTTATTATTTATATTATCATCAATTATTTCCTGGAATGTTCCGTGTAAAAAATCTTCCTTCGGAGATTTGGCTTCCGGATGCCTTAGAAGGCTCTTGGGTGTCATAATAATCAATGGTCTTCTTTCTACTCTTTTTATCTGCCTTCTTAGTAAATGGAAATATTGTGCCGGTGTAGTTACATTGCAGACCTGCATATTATCTTCAGCACAAAGGATTAAAAACCTCTCAAGCCTTGCGCTTGAGTGTTCAGGTCCCTGCCCTTCATAACCGTGCGGAAGCAGCATAACAACACTATTGGGCATATGCCATTTCTCAAATGAAGCGACTATAAAATTATCAATTATTACCTGAGCTGAATTGGCAAAATCACCAAATTGCGCCTCCCAGATAACAAGCGCCAGCGGATCTGCAGTACTATATCCGTATTCAAAACCTAATACAGCAGCTTCGGAAAGAAGACTATCCAGCGGTTCTATCTTAGCTTGATCATGAGACATATGGTTTAAAGCAATATAGTCTTCCCCTGTCCGGATATCTGTTAATGCCAAATGACGCTGGCTGAATGTTCCCCTGACGCTGTCCTGTCCGCTTAATCTTACGGGAGTTCCCTCATAAAGCAGACTTCCGAAGGCAATAGTTTCAGCGAAAGCCCAGTCAGCTTCGATCTCCCCGTTAATAAAAGTTTTTCTCATATCTAAAGATTTTTTCAGCTTCGGATGAATAGCAAAATCCTGCGGAAGATTAGTAACACCTGCAACAACCTTCTTAAGTATCTCTTCGCTTATACTGGTATCTTTAACTGGAATTGCTGATTCTATCTTTTCTTTTGAAACAGCAAGAGGCACATCTGTATTAAACGCAGTTGCTTTCTTTTTAATCCTGTCGAATGCCTGGCTGAGTGTATCTGTTATACTATTCTGCATACTCTCAATTTCTTCATTCGTCAGTTCACCGTTTTTTAATAACTGGTTCGCATATATTACTCTAACGGACGGCTGATTTTTTATCTTCTCATAAAGCAGCGGTTGTGTAAATCCCGGTTCATCACCTTCATTATGTCCATGTCTTCTATATCCAAATAAATCAATAACCACATCTTTCTTAAACGTCTTCCTGAATTCAAGGGCTAATTTTGTAACTAACAGAGCAGATTCGGGATCGTCCCCGTTTACGTGGAAAATAGGAGCCTGGATCATTTTAGCAACATCGGTAGCATAAACAGAGGACCTGGCATCTTCCGGACCCGTAGTAAATCCGATCTGGTTATTAATGATAATATGAACGGTTCCGCCGGTTCTGTATCCGCTTAATTGCGAAAGGTTCAATGTTTCTGCAACAATACCCTGCCCGGCAAATGCGGCATCACCATGAATCAGCACAGACATAATTTTCCGGTGGCTTTTATTATCTCCCAGCCTGTTTTGTTTAGCCCTGGTAATACCTTCCACAACAGGATTAACCCATTCAAGATGACTTGGATTTGATGCAACCGAAACAGTGATTGTTTTACCATTCCGGGTTTTAAATTCACCCGCAGCACCGAGATGATATTTTACATCACCCGAACCTTGAATTGATTCAGGATCAACTATATCTTCAAATTCCGAGAAGATAGAGTCATAGCTCTTACCAATAATATTTGTTAAAACATTTAACCTGCCTCTATGAGCCATCCCGAGGACAGCTTCTTTAATATTATTATCTGCAGCCAAATTTAACAGGTAATCAAGAACGGGAATCAGAGTTTCTGACCCTTCAAGCGAAAATCTTTTGTGACCAATAAACCTGTTGTGTATAAAATGTTCAAACGTTTCTGCTGTAATTAATTTTTGAAGTATAATTTTTTTAAGTTCATGAGAGAAATCCGGATTGTTTTTAACCGGTTCCATTTTTCTCTGAAGCCACCTTTTCTCTTCTGGATTCTGAATATGCATATATTCAATGCCTATATTTTCACAGTAAGTCTTCTGGAGAATATCCAGGATTTCCCTTAATGTTGCAGTCTGACCTTCAACCAGGCCGCCTGTAATAAATTCCCTGTCGTAATCCCAGAAAGTAAGCTTATAGGTAGCCGGATCCAATTCGTCATGATAAATACATTGTTCACCCAGCGGATCAAGGTTTGCAATAAGATGCCCCCTGACCCTGTACATATTAATTAATTGCAATACTCTTGCCTGTTTTTCAATTTCTTCAGTGTTTGAAGACTGGCTGAATGCGCCGGGCTGATAATCCGTTTTCCAGGCCAGAGGCTGGTTAGGAATCTTTAGTGAACTAAAAATTCCATCATAGAAATCATTATTACCAAGAAGAAGATCACTTACCTCTTTTAAGAACAATCCTGATTCAGCCCCCTGTATAATTCTGTGATCATAAGTGCTTGTAATATTCATAACTTTGCTGACACCAAGCTTAGAGATGGTTGCTGGAGACATAGCCATATATTCTGCAGAATATTGAATTGAACCGGTAGCTATTATGGTACCCTGCCCTACCATTAATCTTGGGACGGAAGCAACTGTGCCAAGAGTTCCCGGGTTGGTTAAAGTAATTGTCGTTCCTAAAAATTCATCGGGATCAATTTGTCCTTTCCTTGTACGTTTAACCAGGTCTTCATATTTTTCTACGAATTCTGTGAAATTCATTTTATCAACATTCTTAATATTCGGTACTATTAAAGAATGCGAACCATCTTTTTTCTGAATATCTATAGCCAGACCGAGATTAACCGATTTCCTTTTTATGACAGCCGGTTTTTCATCTATAATAGAAAAAGCATAATTGAGCACGGGAACTTTAGGAATAGCTTTTATAATTGCCCAGCAGATAATATGTGTAAAAGAAATTTTTCTGCTTTGTCTTTTCTTCATATACCGGTTTAAGATTAACCTGTTTTCTTCAAGCAGTTTAACAGGGATAGATCTTTGAGAAGTTGCTACAGGTATTGAAAGACTGGATATCATATTTTCAAGAATTCTCTCGGAGCTTCCCGCAATTATCCGGGTTTCATCATTTTCACCCGGCTGCGGATAGCTGATATCACTCGAAAGGTGAGCCGAAACGGAACCGTTAGAACTGATTTTCTTCCCGTTGCCGTTCTTCTCGCGGCTTACGTTGCCAAAGAAGCTTTTCCACTGCTCAGGAACAGCTGATGGGTTATCCTGATATTGTTTGTAAAGGTATTCTACAAACCATGTATTCGCACCAAATTTTTCCAGCTCTTCTTTTTGTTCTTTTGTTAATTCTGTCATTTTAATTTTTTATTTTATTTTTAATTACTATATAAATATTAATTTCAGGATTTACTGTAAGATAAAGAAATCATCATTAAAATAATATCAGGCAACTCATAAGTTTTACAGCATTATTTCGATATATTAACGAAAAAAGATAAATAATGGTAGACAAAAAAAAATTAGCAGATATAAGGGGAAAATATTCTGAAAACGAATTAAATAAGTTAAACATTGATAAAGATCCGTTTAACCAATTTTCTTTGTGGATGGATGAAGTCCTTAAAATGAATATTATTGAACCAAACGCTATGGTTCTATCAACATCGGATGAAAATAACTTCCCTTCTTCGAGGGTTGTACTGTTAAAAGAAGTAAAAGAAGGTGAGTTTATATTTTATACAAATTATGAAAGTAAAAAAGGTCATGATCTGTCAGTCAATCCCAGAGCTTCACTATTGTTTTACTGGAGAGAATTGGGAAGACAAATCAGGATTTCCGGTAGTGTAAAAAAAACGACAAAGGAAGAATCGGAAAACTATTTTGTTTCCAGACCTTATGAAAGTCAAATTAGTGCGTGGGCATCACGACAAAGCAGCACAATTCCGGGCAGAAAATTCCTTGTAGATAAGTTTGAAGAAATTAAAGCAAAGTATAAAAAAGAAGTACCTCTCCCTTCCTTCTGGGGCGGATATAAATTATCTCCAATCAGTTTTGAATTCTGGCAGGGGCGGGAAAATCGACTCCATGACAGAATAATCTATATCAGAGAAAAGAGTGAATGGAAGACTGAAAGATTATCTCCTTAATGCTTAGAAAAGACAACATCATTTATTAAGATATTATCTTATATTTTAATTAGCATTCTTTAAAATTTCAAGAGCTTTTTCTTTTTGATTCGGAAACAAATTAGAAGGTACTGCCTGTTTACCCAGATCTTTAAATATCATGTACCTCGCACAATTTGTATAATCACTCATACAATAATTTCTTTTGAACATCTCTTTCATAGCCGGCATATTGGCCATTTTATCATTAAAAAAAGGACAACCTGATAAACATTCACAATCAGCCATAAGAACCTCTCCGCAAAAGTTTAAGCAGTTTGAAATTAATTGTCCATCTATATCAGAAATGTTCAACCCTTTTAAGACGGACATTTCAAATTAATCATTTCACAATATATTATCAAACTGGAATAAAATAATAAATCGAACTATTCCCTCATAAAAGAAACTTATGTCAGTTTAATTCCCAAAATTGAAAATCACTTATTGAATTTATTGCATTTATGAAATTAAGAAGGTTTATTTTACTTATTTATAAAGACTTACACCATTATTTTTTTGGCTTTCTTTTTGAATGAATCTTGCGATTTGAATTATTAACCAATAAAAATTTTCCAAAAATGTACAAGATAATCTTAGCTGAGTTTTTAGCACCAGGCATTAAAAAATTTGTAATTGATGCTCCAAAAATATCAAAGAAAAGGAAAGCCGGCCAGTTTGTAATTATTAGAATAAATGATTTCGGGGAAAGGATACCTTTAACTATTGCCGATTCGAATATCAATGAAGGTACAATTACTTTAATCGTACAGGGTATCGGTAAAACAACCAGAGAGTTAAACAGTCTAAATGCAGGAGACTTTGTTCATGATGTTGTAGGCCCGCTCGGAAAACCGTCACATATAGAAAACTTCGGTACTGCAGTTTCAATAGGCGGCGGGGTTGGAACCGCAATTGCCTATCCGACTGCCGTGGCGTTAAAACAAGCCGGGAATTATACAATCTCTATAATAGGCGGAAGATCAAAAGACTTTGTCATCCTTGAAGATGAAATGAGACAGGTGTGTGATGAAGTATATCCGGCTACTGATGACGGAAGCTACGGGTTTCATGGATTTGTGACGCAAAAGCTTCAGACCCTAATTGATTCTGGAAAGAAAATTGATTTTGTGCTTGCAATAGGTCCAATCCCGATGATGAGAGCAGTCGCAGAAGTAACCAGGCCGCATGGTATAGAAACTGTAGTCAGCCTGAATCCTGTTATGGTAGACGGAACAGGTATGTGCGGAGGATGCAGGGCAACTGTTGATAATAAAACAGTTTTTGTTTGTGTCGATGGACCCGAGTTTGATGCGCATAAGGTAGATTATGCTACCCTTGAAAGAAGAAACAGAACTTACAATGTTTTCGAGAAAGAAGCACTGGATCATATATGCAACATAGATGCAATGTTGCAGAATAATATAAACCAAACTAAAGTATAAAATCAGAGTCTTGACGATGGGAAAATTATCCAATAAAGAGAGAATGAAAATCCAAAGGCAGGCAATGCCCGAGCAGGATGGAGCTTTAAGAAGAAATAATTTCAATGAAGTAAACCTTGGTTTTACTGAAGAGCTGGCAATGCTTGAAGCACAAAGGTGTATTCAATGCCCGAAGCCTACATGTGTTGAAGGATGCCCGGTCGGTGTTAAGATCGGTGAATTTATATCGCTGGTTTCCGAGGGTAAATTTGTTGAAGCGGCTGCAAAAATAAAGGAAGATAATATGCTCCCTGCAATTTGCGGAAGAGTTTGTCCGCAGGAAGAGCAATGTGAAGTTAAATGTGTTGTTGGAAAGAAAAACGAACCTGTTGCAATAGGCAGACTGGAAAGATTTGTTGCCGATTATGAAAGAGAAAAAGTAGGTTTGCGAAAACCTGAATTGAAACCTAAAACAGGCCGTAAAGTCGCAATTATTGGAAGCGGACCAGCCGGCTTAAGCTGCGCAGCCGATTTGATCCAGATGGGACATGATGTAACTGTATTCGAGGCTCTTCATGAACTGGGGGGAGTTTTAATCTACGGCATCCCTGAATTTCGTCTCCCGAAAGAAATTGTTAAAGTTGAAATCAATACCTTAAAAGAACTTGGCGTAGAATTTCAGACAAATGCAGTTATCGGATTTACAGATACATTAGATGAACTTCTGCAGAATGGCTATGATTCAGCATTTATTGCTGTCGGTGCTGGACTTCCCTATTTCTTAAACATTGAAGGAGAAAATCTCAACGGTGTTTATTCTTCAAATGAATTTTTAACAAGGGTAAATTTAATGAAGGCATACAGGTTTCCTGAATTTGATACGCCTGTTTTTAATTGTAAAGATAAAAATGTAGCTGTTTTCGGCGGCGGTAATACTGCAATGGATGCTGTAAGAACATCAAAAAGGCTGGGTGCTAATAATGCTTACATAATTTACAGAAGATCCGAAGTTGAAATGCCGGCAAGAAAAGAAGAAGTACATCATGCAAAACAGGAGGGGATAGAATTTAAATTCTTATCCAATCCGTTAAAATTTAACGGGGATAAGGACGGCTGGTTAAGATCTGTGGAATTGCAGAAGATGGAACTTGGTGAACCTGATGCTTCAGGCAGAAGACGCCCGGTTCCGATTCCCGGTTCAGAGTATACATTAGATATTGATATGGCAGTAATTGCTATCGGCAACGGCTCTAATCCGATAATCCAGAAGACTACTCCTGATTTGCAGTTTAACAAATGGGGAAATATTATTGTTGACGAAGAAACCATGAAGACTTCAAAAGAGGGAGTATTCGCAGGAGGCGATATAGTTACAGGCGGTGCAACTGTTATACTTGCGATGGGCGCGGGAAGAAAAGCAGCACAAGCTATCGATGAATATCTGAAATCTTCAACTAATTAGTTTTATCAATATTTAATGGAACACAGATTTTTATGATCATTATGATTTTTTATGATGATCATTATAATTCAGAATTTTATCTCAATTAAATTCAAAAAATTAATTTCTTTTTTAAAATAGTTAAGAATAAGATCGACTGACTGCCTCTGGCCATCCCAAGCCAGCAGCTTTTTCGCTTCCTCCGGATTTACCCATTTAAATTCAGAATGCTCGCTGCTTATTACAACTTTTGAAAAGAAATTAAACTGAGCTGCAAATACCGGTAAAAGCATAATATTATCATTTTCATGGGAATAAAAAGAATTCACTTTTGGTACAACCCAAAGCTTTTCAGGTACTATTCCCGTTTCTTCTCTTATCTCCCTTAAAGCTGTCTGGTAGGCTTTCTCCACATTTTTAATTTTGCCATTTACCATCTGCCATAAACCCGGATAAATTACTTTCTCCGATCTTTTTAAAAGCAGGAATTCTATCCCGTCACCTGTTTCTCTGAAAATGTGAACTTCGATCATTTTTGATATAATTTCCATTTCATGTTTCCTTGTTTAATAATTGTACTAAAGACACAAAATAATCTGTCTTCGTCAATAAATTAAGCAGTTAAAAAGTAAAAAGATACAAGTAGAACTAAAGAAACTTTTATCTTTAAACTTTTTTCTTTCTTCTTGCTTCTTAGAAGAATGCTCTCACTTCAGCTCTTGCAGTATGGACAACCGGGCTTCCAGCCAAAGCCCGTCCGTTATAACTTAACGTTGACTGCAGATTAGTAGAAATTCTATAATCAAAATTTATTCTTAAAAAAAAGTTTTTACCAATTTGATTTCCCTCGGTTATTTCAAAAGGGATTACATTTTCAAGAGTGTTTGCAGAAAGCTCATCCCTTTCAAATTCTACATTTAACCTGCCCTGCGCTGCAAACGATAAATTTAATCTTATAGTTTGTGAATTAATATCAATTATAGTAGGATTTGCCGGGTAGTCATCTTCGCTTCTGCCGGCTTTAATTTTAAACCCAACTTCTATATTTCTCTCAGGTCTGTAGGAAAAATCTGTTGTAATATTATTATTAGTTATTAATCTTTTTCTGTTTGAAGTAGGGGGAGCATAAACATTATCGGTTTCATTTACCAGGTCTGTCTGGTTACTCATTTCTTCAATCATTCTGAAATTTATTCTAAGACTCCTTTCCCTGTTGAAAGCTCTTTCGACTCCTTCGTTATATTGATTCATACTTTTTGTTTGGGAATACCTGAACCGGAGAGAAAAATCCTGGCTGTTTTCAAATAAGAAAACATCCTGTTGAATAAAATTTGAACCGGAAATAGTTTTATCGGGATTCTGAAAGTACGAAAAATGTAGAAGATAAATTTTGCTGTAATTCTGCTCAGTACTGTTTTCTTCTACTCTCCATAAAGTCTCTGTAGATAAAGGAGAAAAGATTCTCCAGGCAAGCGATGATTTATCAAACATTTTTGCAAATTCGAATTTCCAGTTTGTACTGGTTTTCAGATTAATTACAGGATATAATTTATCGGTAGGAACAGTTACAAGTATATAATCGCCGTCATATATTGTAGGTTCAAATTCATTCTCATCTGCAATACCATTATTGTTAAGATCTCCTAAATATTTATAATTGCCTGTTCCCTGGGGCACTTTTACAAAAACTTTTTCAAGCTTTGCTGATTTTTCTGTAGATACTTCATAATAGAAATTTCCCTTTGCAGGTTCCCACAGATTCAGTTTTGTCTGGGACCGGATTAATATTGTCTCATTATCTAACAGACCCTGTTCTTTAAAAGCTTCTTTATATTTTTTCTTCCTGTAAGTAAAGTTCAAAGTTGATCTTACCTGCTTTATCCCGTTATAACTTAACTGGTAAAACTGTGCTGTTGAACTGGACTCATCAAACATGATCCCGTTTAAAGGCAGATAGTCTTCCCTTATTGAATATTTGGCAGAAAGATCAAACCCTGCAAGCTCAACCAGATTAATGAAAGGATCAATTTCATAATATTTCAGGCTTGTGGATAATAACGAATCTTTCTGGTCTGCATTATCAGTTTTATTTTCAGCTAAAAATTCTACCCCCGGTTTGAGTTTCCACCATTTGTAAAAGCCGCTTCCACTCTGTCTAAGCCAGTAGCTTCTTAAAGAAAGATCTTTCGTCTGAACATAATCAAGATTGTAGTTTACCTGGAAAGTTTTGTTATCTGAAAAGTTTAATATATTATTAAATCTGTCCGAACTGAAATCATTTCCCCTTCTCAAAAAACCTGCAGTTGAATTAATATTCAGCAATTCGTTTGGTATCAGATTTAAGTTGATTTCTCTTAGTTCCTCGTCTACAGTATCTGCCGTAGAAGTAATATTATAATTTCTGTTGAATTCAACTTCATTAATTCTATCCAGCGATGTAAATTTATTTTGAACGAATCTGTCCTTGTAGGATAATCCAATCATCCCGAGATTGACGTTGCCAATCCTTACATGCTGGGGATTTACTTTCAAGAAAATATTCCTGGCGTAACCATAGTTATTACCATCATCAATACCAGAGAATCTATTTTTATCCCAGAGGCTGCCGGCATATTCCAGGTTAATGGTAACATCCTTAGTGGGATTCAGATCAAGTACAATATTAGCTTCCTGTTTTAATTCTGGTAACGGAAGGAAAACCTCCGGCAGATATGTCCCGTTCCCTTTTCCGGCAAACAGAAAATTTCCAAGCGACTGCCTTGTGTAATCTCCCTGTCCGTCACCGACATAGCTGAAAGAAACGTTATAAAGTGCTCTTGAATTACCGGGATCATAACGATAATAAGAAAACGGTTCACTATTAATAACAGTATCAACTTTAACATAAAGACCATGTATAACACCAAGGGAATCAGGTGTGGCTACTGAAATCCCCGATTTCACTGCTTTATATCTGTCATCTCCAGCGGCGGCCAGGATTTTTTTGTCGCTTTCTGATAATGAAATATCGATAGGAGCATCCTGGTTATCACCTTCTCTTAAATATTGAAACTGGATCCCTAAAGCATTATCCAGCAAGTTGGATTGAACACCGGCTCCGAAAAAATTTCGGGAATACTGCTGTGCAGAATATTCGAAGTCGATTGAAATTCTGCTGTAAGACGTTATTAGTCTTTTGGGAGTAAAAGTAATCTGTGCATTTGAATAATCAATCGTATAATCATTTCCTTCTCCTCTTTTCATTTCTATTCCGTCGAGATATACTTTTTCGGTACCTGCCAAAACTATAATATCTCTTTCACCATTTATTCCTGATAAAATATAAGGACCCTGAACTCCGTCAATTCCATTAAAATTATTAGTAGTAAATTTTCCCCGCGAACTTGCAACCGCAATATAACCGCTTGTTTTATTTATATTGAATTCACCCAGCAGTCCCTGCAGCTTTCTGTCGATAAAACCGAATTCTCCCTGTTTTCTCTGCAGCTGATAATCGCCAAAAGTTCCTGTTGCCAGCGGATGCTTTATTTGGATAAAAACTTTATCCAGTTCATCGAGTCTCTCAGTATTGCCTTCCGGCTGAATGGGAGTATTTTCGTCAGTAAGAGCGGCAACTACCTCGATATCATTCGACAGCCGCCCGGATAATTGAAGTCTTAGTCCGCTATTCAAGGAGAAATCGTGATTGGTGCCTACAGTAAAACCCCTGACTAAAGTTCCACTTTTTTGTATGCCGCTTCCAAAGATGGATTCTGCAGAAAAACCCTGCTGCTCAACTGTCGCCACTTTGATTGTATCCCCCGACTCTTTGTTATACCTGACAACCAGGCTGCGGTTTTTATAATTTTTCTTCAATCCAAGGTTATAAGATTTATAAGTAACAAAAAGAGTATCAAAAATTGAATATGCTAATGAATCGGACAGACTAAAAGAATTGGTTTTATAAGAAAACAGGTATTCCCTACCGGTAAGAATCTTGTTTCTTAACCTTATAATCTCTGAATTTGGTACAATTGAAATCCGGGATAAAGTATAATTATTATTAAAATTTACAGGTATCGTATCGGTTACAATTGTAGAATAAAATTTTATTTGTGCGAAAGAAATTGATTGCACTAAAAGAAAGAATACAATGATTAATAACTTTGATTTTAATTCCAAAAGATGAAACTAGTTTTGTGACTTTGAAATCTAAAGTTATGAATAGCTTTTATCAAGTCTATATTGATTCGATGGATAATATAATCTCCTTTTTTTTAAGTATTTACGTCTTGTTGTATTATTATAGAAATGGGATAAAAATCATACCTGTGATGCATATCCATATAAATGTATATAATTCCTTATATAATTTAGAAATATTTTCTACAATCAGAGATATATGAAGGTTATTTTATTATTAAATAAAAATTCAGGCAGATTTAAAAAAGAAAGAAACTGTTTTACTGAAAAGAAAATCAAAGATGTCTTCAATTGGTTCAATATAGAAACTGAATTAATCGAATTAAATAATATTGATATTTCAGAAATTCTAAAACCAAAGCTGAACAGCAGTATAGATGCAGTGGTTGCCGTAGGAGGAGATGGAACGGTAAGTACCGCTGCAGCCATTTTATCGTCACATGAAATTCCTTTGGCTATATTACCGGCTGGGAGCTTAAATCACTTTGCAAAAGATCTTAATATCCCTTTTGAAATTGAAAAGGTTGCAGAATATTTATCTGCTGGTAAAACTTCTAAAGTTGATGCCGGAGAAGTTAACGGAAAAATTTTCATAAATAACTCTTCAATCGGATTTTATCCAAAGGTAGTAAGAAAAAGAATGGAAAACCAAAAGCCGGGTTCAAGTAAATGGACTGCAATGGCAGAAGCCGTTCTCAATGCTTTCAAAAATTATCCGCTGCTTGAGGTAAATCTGGTTTCCGGAAATAAAAAAGTTCACTGTGAAACACCATTTATATTTATAGGCAACAATGAATACTACATGGATATTCTTAATTTGGGAAAAAGAGAGAAACTTAATGAAGGGTTTTTAAGTATTTACTACCCCAACAGTAATGATAAATATTCTATGTTCAGATTTGCTTTTTTAGCTCTAATAAATAAGCTCAATAAGCCGGAAGATTTCACCACGATGTTAACAAAAGAATTAAGATTAGATATTCCCCGTCCAAGTATAGAAATAGCTCTGGATGGCGAATTACATAAATTCACTCCGCCGCTTGAATATAAAATTCTTCCCGGTTGTTTAAATGTTATTGTACCATAAGATTTCACTGCAATGAGGAAAATAGTACATATTTCAGATCTCCATTTTGATACTGATAAAAAAATTATGGGGGATAATTTAATCGAAGATATAAAAAAATTATCTCCTGATCTTGTAATTGTGAGCGGCGATTTAACTCAAAGAGCAAGAAACAGGGAATTCATACATGCAAAAAAATATTTAGACAGAATTTCATATCCGAAGCTTGTTATCCCCGGAAATCATGATATCCCCTTATTCGATGTTCTGAACAGATTTTTACTGCCATTAAACAGGTATAAAAAATATATAACTGACAATCTTCAGCCGTTTTTTGAAGATGCGGAAATAGCAGTTCTCGGAATCAATACCGCCCGTTCTTTAACCTGGCAAAACGGACGTATTTCACAGGAACAAATTGAAGCAATAGAAATGAAACTTTGTACGATACCTAACTCGAAATTTAAAATAATTGTGACACATCATCCTTTTATACCTCCGCCTGGAGAACCGGGTATAAATCTTGTCGGAAGATCCGTAAAAGCATTAAAAGTAATTGATAAATGTTTTGTTGATCTTCTTTTGGCCGGTCATCTGCATCATAGCTACAACGGAGATATACGCCCCTATTATCCATCGCAAAAAAGATCTGTTATTTCTGCACAGACCGGAACAGCAATTTCAAGAAGGCTGAGGAATGAGCCAAATAATTACAATATAATAAATGTCACAGGTGAAGATATTAAAATTGAAACCAGGGTTTGGCTTAAGGATCAATTTATTAAATCTATTTTTACTTCCTACAAATTAAGAAACAAAGTATGGATAAGATCAGTAAATTAAAATCTCAACTAACCCGGCTTAATCAAACCTTTCACTTGATTCAGGGATTCCGGGAAATTAAAGTTGATTTTTTTATAACTGTATAATATTCTATAATTATTTTTTTTTCACAGGCAGCCAATATTACAGGAGATCGCAGCTGCAAAGCACAATATTATGCAGGTTTCAATATAACTGAAAATGTAGAGCCTTCATCCTTCCTGCTTTTAACAACAAGATCCGCATCATTCAGCTCAATATATTTTTTTGTAAGAGCTAATCCCAATCCTGTCCCCTCAAATTTTCTTGTATATCCGTCATCCTCCTGGGAAAAAGGTTCAAACAATTTCTGCATATAACTTTCGGATATACCTATGCCGGTATCTTTTATATCTACGAAGATTTTATTCTGATTTTTGTGCATAGAAATTTCGACGCATCCTTTGTTTGTGTATTTAATTGCATTATCAATTAAATTCTGAAATGCCTGTGTTATTGTATATTCATCTGCTTTAACTTCGGGCAGCCCAATAACAACATCAAATTTTAATTCTATATTCTTTCTCTTTGCAGTTGAAGTAAATTCATTTACAAGATTTTTTAACAGCGGGTTTAAATCCAATGACCTGATATTAATTTCCTGTTTGCCGGTCTGCAGCAGCGACATATTCAGAATGAGATCGATCGTACGCAATAATCTTTTACCGCTATGGTTTATTGCTTCAAAGGCATCTTCAAATTCATTATCCATCCGCTCTTTTAATTCCTCCCGGATCATATAATTATAGCTTAGAATAATGTTAAGTGGGCTCCTGATTTCATGTGACACCTGGGCAAGAAAAGTAGATTTAAGCCTGTCCGATTCTTCGGCTTTTTCCTTGGCAATAATTAATTCTTTTTCAGTCAATTTAATTTCATGAACATCGCTGACTGTACCGGAAGTACCTAATATATTTTTATTTTCATCATAAGACATTCTTGCATTAACTTCTACCCAGCGGTATTCATTCTTTTTTGTTTTAAATCTGGTGATAAACCTGATAAACGGTTTTTTCTGGTAAATAATATTAACAAACTGATCAACGCAGTATTTTCTTTCTTCGGGATGAACATAATCGAGCAAATTTTTTCCGATTGTTTCCTCATACGGATACCCGGTTATTTCGGTCCAGAAAGGATTTATAAATGAAATGCTCCCCTCGGCATCTGTTTGAAATATAACTTCTCTAACCTGTTCAACGACTGAACGGTATTTCTTCTCACTCATTTCAAGGATTTTTCTTGCTTCCTTATTTTCGCTGATATCACTTAAAGCTCCTATCGTTCCAATAATCTCACCTTTGCTGTTCTTATAAGGTGAACCGCTTATATTAACCCAGAATGAATTTCCATCTTTTTTTTGAACTTTAATTTCATATCTATCCGACACACCTGAATATCTAAGCTTCGTTTTTTGAAGGACTTTTCCCCAATCTTTTCTGGCGAAAAATAAATTATAAGCATAATTCCCTATTATTTCTTCCAAAGAGAACCCGGTCATTTCACATAATCTTTTATTTGCAAAAATGATCCTGTCGTACAGATCTGAAATAATCACTCCTTCGGTTAAACTTTCAACTAAATTTTTATGAAGTTCTTCATTTTCCCTAAGAGTTTCTTCAGCTTTCTTCACAGAATTAAAATCAAAACATGAACCCATAAAACCTGAAAAATCCCCGTTCTCATCAAAATAAGGTACACCTTTTTCCAGTATCCAATGATATTCATTATCATGTCTTCTCAACCTGTATTCCATTACATATTCTTTTCTAGCATCGAAATTCGTCTTGTAGGTTGAATAACAATAATCGAGATCCTCGGGATGGATACTTTTTGTCCAGCCTTCGCCTTTTTCCTGCTCAATTGTTTTGCCTGTAAAATTAAGCCAGAGCTTATTAAAGTAAAAAATGCTTCCCTTAGCATCAGCCATCCAGATCATAAACGGAGCAGAATCAGCCAGATTTGTAAAAATATTTTCTTTAGAAAATAAATTTGATTCAACAATAACTTTTTTTCCTGATTTTTTACGATTTTCTTTCATACTTAAACACAATTATAACATTCTATTAATAAAATTACAGCAGCATTCTTTATCTACTATAAGGTTAAAAAGACCAGCATTAAATAATTTATTCACTTTAGCTTTTTGAGATAGGCAAAGTAAAATTTACACAGGTACCTTTATTAATTTCACTAATAACTTCTATTTTACCTTCATTCTTTTCAATGAACTCTTTTGTTAACAATAATCCGAGCCCAGTTCCCATTTCATTATTGGTTCCCGGAATAACTTTTTTCACATTTAAAACAAATAATTTATCGAGTGATTCTTTATCCATACCTGCTCCTTTATCTTCTATACTGATTTTTATATAATTCCCCTCTTTTGCTGCAGAGATTTCAATATATCCGTTTTTATAAGAATATTTAATTGCATTTACCAATAAATTATAAAATATTGAATTCAACATATTGGCATCTGCATAAACCGAGATTTCCTTATTTACATAATTAATAATCTTAACTGATTTTTTATCCGCCGTATTTTTTAATACATCGGAATTATCCTCTACTATTTTACGCAAATTTACAGAAACAGGATTAAAATCTATATCCTTGATCTGAATTCGTGAAAATTGGATCAGGTTGTTAAGCAGACTATATATTTGTTTGCTTGAAAAATAAAGGGATGAAATATAAAGCTGTATATCTTCAGGACTTAATTCCTTATACTCGTTTTTTAATATTTCCGAAAATCCTATTACCGAGTCAAGAGGATCTCTTAAGTTAAAAGAAATTATTGAATAAAACTGATCTTTCTTTTCATTTAAATCTTCCAGTTCTTTAGCTAGCAGACGGTATTTCTTTTCACTTGCAATCAGTTTCTCTTCTATCTTATTTTTATATATGGCCATTTCTACTGTTGAAAGAAGCACCTTTTCTTCAAAAGGTTTTAAGATGTAGCCGTATGGTTCTGTTAATTTTGCGCTTTTTAACGTTTCCGTATCTGCATATGCAGTTAAATAAATTACGGGAACATTCATCACACCTTTTATTCTTGCTGCCGCTTCAACACCTGTAATAGGACCGTTCAGCATAACATCCATTATAATAAGATCCGGTTTTTCTTCAACCGCTTTCTTAATTGCTTTCTCTCCGGAGGCTACTATGTCAAGGACATCATAATTAAGGTTTAAAAGCATCCTCTTAAGATCAAATGCAACAATGCTTTCATCCTCAACAATTAAAATCTTTGCTTTTTGTTCTTCCATAAAAGATCCAATTTTATTCTATAGATTTTGAATTTTCTACAATTGGAAATGAGAAAATAAAGGAAGTCCCCTCGTTCAATTTACTTTTTACTTTTATGTGCCCGTTATTCTTTGCAATAAAATCTTTAACCAGCAACAGCCCCAATCCTGAACCATATTCTTTTTCAGTACCGGGCACAGAACGCATATGTTCCTTGAATACTTTTTGCAGATCGTTTTTACTGATTCCGATTCCGGAATCTTCAATGTGAACTTCGATCTGGTGAGGTTTGTTGAAAAAAGTTACTATATGAGTATATATTCTTATATCACCACCTTTTTTAGTGAATTTAACAGCATTTGATATTAAATTCTGAAGAACAGAATTCAGCATGTCTTCATCTGCCAAAACAAAAGCATCATTATCAATATCCGTCAATAAGTTAAGCTGCTTTTTAAGAATATTCCCTTTCAGCATTCTTAAACTTTTCTGTATAGTTTTTTTCATACTGAGTTTAACCGGGGAAAATTCAAATTTACCCATCTGGAATCTTGAAAACTGAAGGAGATTTGTAGTCATTCCATACAAACTCCTTGCTGATTCATTTATAACATTAATGTATTCTTTTATTTCTTCCTGTGTAAGTGAATCGTATTCATTTGTTAAAATATCAGCGAAGCCAAGAAGTGAATTAAACGGGCTTCGAAGATCGTGAGAAATAAGTGAAAACAATTTATCTTTTGAATTATTTATCTCCTTAAGCTCAGCAATCATTATGTTTCTTTCTTCTTCTACCTTTTTTCGTTCAATTGCACGTGAGATAGGATAAGTAATAACTTCCAGTATTTCTTTTTCTTTTTCAGTATAAGTACTCTCATTCTGATAATCCTGGACAACAAGAGCACCAATAGTATTGTCAAGAATTTTTAACGGGATTCCAAGCCAGATAGCCGAAGGAGATCCGACTAATTCGACTTTCCCTTCTTTAACAAATTGCTCATCAGTTTTTCTATTTATAAGAGCCGGCTTTCCTGTCCTTATAACAAACTCTGTCAAACCTCTGCCGAATTTTTTAGGAGGTGCTTCGGTATCAATCTGATCGACAAAATAAGGAAAAGCCAGTGAATCATTTTCTTTATCGTACAAAGAAATATAAAAGTTATCTGCAGGCATTAATTTTTTTATCGAACTATGGATAAAATTATAAAATTCCTGCAGGTTAGCTTCAGTATTAGATTCTTCAAGTATTTCCAGGATGATGCGCTGAACCCTTTGCTGCTTAATTCTGGGAGTAATATCTAGCCCGGAATAAAGTGCAAGAATTATTTTACCTTTTTCATCCCTGTCCTCTCTCTTATGCCAATTGATAATTCTTTCTTCTCCCGTTTTGGCAATTACCGACATCTCAAGAATATTATCATTGTCGTCATTATCAATTAACCGATCTTTTTTACTTTCTTTGATAAAATCAGTTACACGTTCTCCAACAATTTCATGTTCCTTATAACCTAAAAGAGTAAGACCTTTTTCATTTATAAAAGTAATTTTCCCGTTATTATCTGTAATCAGGATAATAATTTCTGCAAGGTTAAGAATAGAATTCAGACTGTCTTTTTCATCGTATAAACTGATTATGAGCTGATTTAATTTTGTTATTTCAATTAAAACACCAAGGCTGTAGTTAATTTTATTCTCTTTAGTTTTACTTAAAAAGGAGATATCCTCAACCCATTTTAATTCTTTATCTTTACTTTCTATAAGATAATTTAATATGTGCTCCTCTATAATTTCCTTCCCGGAATCAATCTGGTAATTTGACTTTTTATCCTTTACAACTTCCTGAACTATACTTGAGAACCCTTTTTGGTTAAGTTCATCCTTAGTATAACCCGTTAATTTTACCACAGAATCACTCATAAAATCATATTGCTTCTTGTCAAAATCAAATTTATACAGCACATTTTGTTTATTAATCAAGAGGTGATGCAATTGATTAGACGCGGTAGTAACAGATTCCAGGATTATTCTATGCTCTTTTTTTTCTGCCATATTTCCAGAGTAATATTCTATTGATAGGTAAATTTAATAATTTTTTAACTTATTATTCCCTAAAACATTTCTTACATAATTATACTTCTTAAAAATTAATTTATTGTAACCTGATATGGGAACAATAATTTTCAGAAAATAAAATCCAATTTATCAATTATTCTAATATAGGATATATTTATTTTTACGGGCAATATAAACTTAAATCCGGTTTGGTTTTTGATCATTTAATTAACGAAGATAATTTTATGTGAGAAGAATATTTGAAAATACAAAAATATTAATTAAAAGAATAAAATAATTTCAAATAAAATCATCTAAAACAACCCGGTATTATAAACAATTCCGGAAATAATAAACGTCAAAAATTAGTGCATAATCTTGACTATTTTGAGCATAATAATTATTTTTATGTAGATTAAATCTAAATAATAATAATGATTTTATAGTTAAATTGAGATGAGAACAGCAGCAGAATTAAAATTCGGAGAAAGAGTTACAATAACAGGGATTATTGAAAATCATCCTTCATCCAGAAGGATACTGGAGGTAGGATTTACACCCGGGCAGGAAATCGAATTAATGAATAAATCAATATTTAATGATCCGTTAGCATTTTCTGTTCGAGGTACATTAATTGCTATAAGAAAGAATGAAGCAGATTGCATAATAGTAGCATGAGCTTCCCAACTTTAGATAAAGTTCCGCTTTTAACACTTGTAGGACCTCCAAACTCAGGGAAAACAACACTTTTCAATTACCTCAGCGGGAAAAACCTTAAGACTGTAAATTACCCCGGTGCAACAGTAGAATATTCAATTGCACAGCTTAATGAAAAATTTAAATTTAATGCTGAAGTACTTGATTCCCCGGGTATTATAAGTCTGGTACCCAATTCGCCCGATGAATATATTGCAGTAGATTCATTATACTCCCATCCCGAATACGGCATTCCGGATTTGGTAATAGTTACTATAGATGCGAGCCAGATGTCCAGGCATCTGCTTCTTGCCAAACAAATGATTGATTCCGAATTTAATATAATTATTGCACTCACAATGGTTGATATACTGACAAAACGCGGACTGGACATATCAGAGAAAGAGCTCGCTAAAGAATTGAATTGCTGCGTTGTTAAAATTGACGGGAGATCCGGTGAAGGCGTTACTAACCTGATTGAGACAATTGAACAAAATTTAGAAAGGATTAAATCAAAAAGAAAGAAACTGCCGATAAAGTATGATTCTAATACGGACTTCAATTCTATTTTAGATTCCTACAAATTAATTGAATCTATTGAAAACAAAGTAATTCATAAAAACTCCTGCAGTAATAAAATAAATGTTGAATCGGCAAATAAAAGTTTAAATGTCTTAAACAGTTTTATAAGAAATAAAAATAATTTCGAACCAGATCAAACCACATTAAAAATAGATAAGATACTGCTTCATAAGGTGTGGGGACTATTTTTCTTCTTCATCATCATGGCCATTACATTTACTTCGATATTCTGGCTGGCAGAACCTATTATGAATCTGGTTGATCTGCTCTTCTCTTTTCTATCTGCCGAAGCTCTTCAACTGCTGGGTAATAATTGGTTTAGTGATTTAATATCAGATGGTTTGATTAGCGGAACAGGTTCGGTTTTGGTATTTGTCCCGCAAATATTAATTTTGTTTTTAATACTGGGGCTTCTGGAAGATTCAGGCTACCTGTCACGCGGTGCAATGCTGATAGACCGGCCGCTTTCAAAAATTGGTTTAAATGGAAAATCTTTTGTCCCGATGCTTTCCGGTTTTGCCTGTGCAATTCCTGCAATAATGGCAGCCAGAACAATCTCAAATAAGAGAGAAAGATTTTTAACAATTTTTATAATTCCGCTTATGAGCTGCAGCGCAAGACTTCCTGTCTATGCATTATTAATAGCCTTCTTAATTCCAGCAGATAAAGCATGGATTGGAGGTTTAGTTCTTGCATTGATTTATGTATTCAGCATTACCAGTTCTGTAATTGTTGCAGCCATTATGAATAAGTTCAGCCGTAAACTTGTCAAAGAAGAGGATAACTCTTCTTTCATACTGGAACTGCCTGCATACAGGCGACCCAAAATAAAAGTGGTATTAAATAATTCTATAACGAGCGCCAAAATCTACTTAAAAAGAGCAGGCCCTATAATTCTTTCATTTGCATTAATTCTCTGGATCTTAACATATTTCCCGAATTATAATCCAAATGTTAATACCCGGAATATGACACGGGAACAGGTCAGGCAGGAAAAAACCGCAGCAAGATTATCGACATCCTATGCATCAGACATCGGTAAAATAATTCAACCTGTTATGACTCCGGTCGGAATGGACTGGCGTGTCGGAGTTTCTTTGATTGCTGCTTTTACTGCCCGTGAAGTTTTTGTTAGTTCTATGGCACTTATTTTTAAAGTAACTTCCGATAATCAGAACGATCTTCAGGCATCTTTATTAAATGCAATGCGGGATGCAGAAATCGGGAATACCGGGAAAAAACTGTTTACTACTGCAACTATAACAGGGTTAATTGTATTTTTTATTTTTGCGCTTCAATGTTTATCAACTGTAGCAATATCCAAAAAAGAAACCGGGAGCTGGCGAATACCAATTCTTCAGATTTTAATATTTACATCTACAGCTTACATTCTGATGTTTATCACTGTTAACGGATTAAGGGCTGTAGGTATATCTTAACACACGTTGGGCCGAAAATCCAAGCATTTCCCTTCTTTTTCAATATCATGTATCTTGTATCATATCCATTTCACGGGCAAAAATTTATATTAATTAAAAGGTTCGGAAGGGATTTAAAAATTTCCGTACAGATTAGTTAAGAAGGAAAAGAAATATGAACAATATAATTTATGATAACAAAAAACATGATACACTGGGTACTTTCTACAATGTCTTTCTTCTGCTTATTGTAGTATTATTATTTGTATTTTACTTATAAAACATAATTACAATTCTATATTTAAAGGGCGATTAACAATTCGCCCTTTCTTTTCCTATTCAATTTTATCCCTCAGTTTTCACAGCTTTTGCGTGTACATCGGTTTTATTTGTAATTTTATTTTTATTTACTTGCAGAGTACTTTTTACCCCGCTTTTGGTTAATTGAAAATCATCAACCGAAACTGTATCGCATTTAAAACCGTCTGATAAAGCTTTGGAAATACTCTTGTCAATATCGGAACGGGCTTCACCCGAACTGCCGTAAGATTTATAGCTCTCAGCCTGGTAAACACCTTTCTTATCACTGACAAATGTCATTGAACCATCTTCACCTTTATAAAAGGTACAAACCATATCAGGATTACTTTTATCCTGATGGATAGGATTTCCATAAACTTTTATTACCTCAGTAAGTTTTCTACCGATCATATTATAGACATTGATATCCTGGGCAATTAATCTTCCGGATAACAAGCACAATAATATTAATAAGAGTATAATTACTTTTATAATTTTCATCTGATACCCCTCAAATTATTAATAGTTGAATAATTATTCTTAAAAAAAGTATACAATGCGGAGCTGCAGTAAACAGAAAGGTAAACTATCCGATGAGATCTCCCATTTAACATTTCAGCCTCATCAGCTAAAATTATAGTTAAAAATTACTACAATTTCGAGTTATATTCAATAAAAAATCAAAAGTGTATTAATTGTCTGTATGGCCACCCTTTATACCCTATGCCTTAAATCTGAAATCTCTTTAGTCGAAGAAACTTAATTGATTTGAAGTATCTACAATAGAATCAAAAGATTTACCTAAAAGGACCAGGACAGAATCCGCAACAGGTTTTAACTGCTTTTCTATATAGTGCTTGTAGTCAATATCATCATGCTTAAGCTCTACAGGAATGGGACCTCTTTTTGTGATCAGGTATTGAATCGAACCGCTGTTCCTGTCAATCATTTTTGCCGCCCTTACCTGCGGCGGAATATTCTTTACATAATCCTCAAGATTTTTTCTTAACCTCTTCTGATAAATTAATTTATTATCAAAAACACCTTCATTTACTTTCCTTACGATTGATTTTATCCAATCAGTAACATCTTCATCATTAAAAATTTTCTGGTATAGTTCAACCTGGAATTCCTTAGCCAACTTAGTCCAATCCGATCTTACAAATTCCATTCCTACAAATTCCAGGATTTCTTTTCCGTCTTTCACTAATAACCCGGCATATCTTTTCTTCGCCCCCGTCTCCCCTCCCCTGGCGGGAGTTATAATAAATTTGCTGTAATATTTTTCATACTCCAGTTCTAAAAAAGAATTGAGGCCAAAGTCTTTTGAAATTTTTTCGCTCCAGTATGAATTCAAATCAACGGCAATCTTTTCGCCGTTTATTTCCCGGGAGTTTGTCTGATTCAATTTTACAAAAAGAGAATCGGTATCACCGTAGATTACAGAATATCCGTCCTTCTCCAGTTTTTCTTTACTACCAAGAAGCAGCCGGTGCCCTGTACCTGTAATTGCATTAGGAAGATCATGATGATAAAACCTGCATCCGTATGAGCCCATTACGCCGTAAAAACTATTCATTAAAATTTTAATTGCCTGCGACAAATGTTTATCATTACTCTTTTTAGCATCTTCTCTTCGCTGCATCAATTTTCCGATAAAACCGGGGAGAATATTATCTGTCCTGGAAAATTTATAACCTCCCGGCGTTTGTAATGTATCTATATCATTTTTTAATAAAGAAAGAGGATCGATTTTAAATGTTTGAATAATTGACGGGTAAAGTGATTTAAAATCGAGTACAACAACATCGTTATATATTCCGGGTTTGGGATCAATAACATAACCGCCTGCAGCGTGAGATGTTTCCTTAATATCCCTGACATCTGGGGCGACAAAACCTGCTTTATGCAGCCTTGGTAAATAAAAATGATCAAATGCTGCAGTCATCATTCCGAGCTGCTCCATAAGTAAACCGGATATCTGACTTCTTTTGACACTCAAATCAATTAACCCGGTTTTCTTAAAGATATCTGAAACAAGGACAGCATCATTCAGATTATATTCTGCAAGTTTGATTTTGTCTTCTGCAAACATTCTTTCGATCTCATTAACTTTACCGGTTTCGGCAATCGTTTTTCCTTCTCCTAAAAGTTCCTGTGCTACCGTCTCAAGTCTGAAGTCATCAAACGTATAGAAGGCGCTTCTTAAAAATACCGGACCGTCCATTACCACCCTGCCGGGTATATCGGCAAAATATCTTCCTGATTTCATTTTCCTGAGTGTGACCGGAAAATCGCCTCTTCCTATTTTAAATGATATATTGAATTCCCTGCATTTTTTTTCAAGAAACATTAAATCAAAACCTATAACATGCCAGCCTATAATAATATCCGGGTCACAATTTCTAAACCAGGCAATAAAATTATTAAGCATTTCCGGTTCTGAATTATAATAAGTGATTATATCGTTACCTTTATTTTTTGAATCACCTATCATAAATACTTTTTTTTCTTCTTTTATTTTTCCCGTTAAATGAACAGCTATTGAATACAGACTATCCAGCTTAATTCCTGTTTCAATATCAATAGAAGCAACTTTAAATTCGGGAAGCATTTCACAAGGATTTATTTTAGGATTAATAAAAGAAAGCATCTGAATACCGGCTGATTCTTTTAATTTATATTCCCCTTCTACAATGCATTGAACATTTATATTTTTTTCCATCAGGTAACGCCTGACCGGATCGATATCAGATTCAAAAATCCTGAGATTTTCAGAACTAAATTTTTCCGCCGCGGTTTTTAGTTCACGCTGAGTATTAAAATAGACTGCATCGACATGCTTTCCCGAAAATGATTTAAGCTTTGAACTTTTCCGTAAATATCTGAAATTATTTTCCTTTAGATCGGAATCCTTTTCAATAAAGAAAACGGGTCTGTAATTATTAATTAATATTTCAACAGGTTTGGAACTTTCTGCAGAACCATACAGAAATAATACATTCCGTCCCCTGATATCTTTCCATGTAGTAGTTAATAAAAAAACCTTAGCTGGTTCCACTTAAAATGCCTTAATATTTTGGTATTTGAAAATATAGACAATACAAGATTCAATTTTAATATTCAAAATATATAAAACTTATGGATTTTTACTTAGCTGTTCCATTTCAATTTTAAGAAACTGTACAAAATAGAAATATAACTATGCCTGTTTTCCGGTCAATATCACAATATTTAATTAATAATTCCCCTTTTATATATCATTTATAAAACTTCATAAAAATTTCATAATAGCTTTCTATACTTGCAATGGAAATATTAGAATAAATTTTTAACAAGATGAGAGGCAGATGTGAAAAGGATAAAAAATCTATTATTTCTTTTACTAGTAATCATAATAACCATGAGTTTCAGTACAGAGCAAACACAAAGGAGAATAATCCTGGATGAATTTTATTCCGAATTTCTTTCATTAAACCTGATTCATGCAATGCAATCTGCAGATGTTTTATACCACCTTTCAAAAGAGCCATCATTCAGTAAAGAGCTTCTCGAATCGGAATTAGACAGAATTGATGAAAATGTTAATTACGGCAACGCGCAGATAAGCAAGATGGTTGTACATGCATCAGATGAGAACAAAGTAAAGGTTTCGAGATATTTAAAAAGTATTGATAGGCATTTGGCAGCAGTGTATGTTGATACAAAAACAATTCGAAAAGACCTTAAAACGGATAAAAATGTTACGCCATATTTGTCGGATATTTATTTCCAGCTGAAGGATGCAGAATACCAGGATCATAAGGAAATAAAGAGAATTTTAAAATTCAAAATTTATACAGAACCAGTAATAGTACAACAATAAAAGGAGAAAAAAATGAAAACAAATAAAATTCTAAGAGCATCGGAAAAAATCTTTCTTATTATTCTGATTGCAATTGGAACGACATTAATAACAGAAAAAATTTATTCAAACACTAAAGAGTCTGTTTATCCCGGGTTTGAAGTAGATAATGCCAAATCTTATCAGGATACAACTTATCTGACCAAAGGGAAAGCAATACTAAATGAATTCAGCGATGCTTTTGAAGCTGCCGCCTCAAAGATAAGCCCTTCTGTAGTACCAATATTTGCAGAAGAAGTAAAAACCGTTCAGAATCCATTCGATTCACCGGAAAGCCCTTTTAAACAGTTTTTCGGACCGGATTTTTTCAAAGGTTACTTCGGCAGTCCTAGTGAAAAAGAAACAGTTCATAGCCTTGGATCAGGAGTAATTATAACATCAGACGGCTATATACTAACAAATAATCATGTAGTTCAGGATGCAAATAAATTAACTGTAGTTATTAATAAACAAAAATATCATGCAAAAGTAATTGGCACTGATCCTCAAACAGATATTGCTGTTATTAAAATTGATGTTAAAGATTTACCTGCAGCAACATTAGGTAATTCTGACAATCTGAAAATCGGGCAGTGGGTTATAGCAGTCGGAAATCCTTTTGAACTGATGCACACTGTTACGGCAGGAATTATAAGTGCTACAGGAAGATCCTCAATAGGCCTTGCACAGTACGAAGATTTTATTCAGACAGATGCTGCTATAAATCCTGGAAACAGCGGCGGTGCTTTATCAGACCTGGACGGCAGAGTTATTGGTATCAATACTGCAATAAGCAGTCCGTCAGGCGGTAATGTAGGGATTGGATTTGCAATTCCAATAAATATGGCCAAATCCATTATGGAACAATTAATAAAACATGGTTCGATATCCCGCGGATATCTGGCTATCATGCCTCAGGATATAACAAGTGATCTGGCAAAGGCAATGAATCTTAAGAATACCGAAGGTGTGCTTGTTGGTGATGTTGTAAAAGGCGGTCCGGCAGACAAAGCAGGTATGAGGACAGGTGACATCATATTAGATTTCAATAACAAAAAAATTGATAACAGTGTTCAATTAAGAAATTTAGTTGCAGAAACAAGACCGGATACAAAAGTCCCTGTTACAATTTTGCGAAATGATGAGAAAAAAGAATTAGAAATTACATTAGGGAAACGACCCACAAAAATGACAGCGAGTATGAATTCAAATCAGAACTCTGAAAAAGCTTACTCAAACGACAAGTTAGGGCTGTCTGTACAAAACCTGACAGCAGATGTTGCTAAAAAATTAGGCTATTCAGGTGAAGAAGGTGTTGTAGTTACTAAAGTGAAACCGGGAAGTCCGGCCGATGATGCAGGGATCCAGGTAAAAGATTTAATCAAAGAAGTTAACAAAAAAGAGATTAAATCAGTTTCACAATTTGAAAATATTATTTCCCAGTCTAAAGGAAATACCGATGCATTTCTGATTCAAAGAGGAAATACATCATTCTTTGTAGCAATAGGCTTATCATCTTAATTTTGGTTAGTAAAGAACCCGCTTATTTTTAAGCGGGTTCTTTATAATTGATATCAATTCATCACGACATTTAAAAGAATCAGGTTACTCTTCAATATTATCCTTTATCTTATATAATAATATAGTATCTAAAAATCAGGATGATAAAAACAATCAGCATAAAGGCAATAGTGGTTGGTAAAATAAAAACTTCAATAATTTTAAAAAAAAAATTTTCAGCTTTTGATTTCTTTCCAAAAACAAATAACATATTTACACCTAATATAAATTCATATCATTACTATTTTCTCTTAATTACTATAAATAAATTTTGAATATATACAAGTGTTTATAGAAACATCGAAGGATTTCAGGTGATTAATATTCAGATATGATATCTGCAGTGTGATATAAAATATAAGATGGCCTATTTTTTATTTCAACTTAAAATACTATACTCTCCCTTAATTGAATTAACAAAATAACGGAAAAAACCCGATAAGATAATTTACGGATCCAATAAAAATTTCACTAAACCCACAATAACTATAAAGAATCACGCCGATATCATTCCATATGTTCTTTATAATTAAATCCTTTTGAAGGTTCCCTTAAAGTTAAAACCGGGCAGGGAGCCTTTCTAACAACTTTTTCTGCAGTACTGCCGAATAATATATGCTCCATTCCCGTATGACCATGAGTTGCAATAATAATCAGATCAACATTTTCTTCCCTTGCAGTTTCAATTATTTCAATAAAAGGTTTGCCGGTTTTTACAATTACATTTACTTTCAATTCAGGAGGGATCTCTTTTGATGCAAGGTTTTCCAGCTCCTCTTTTGCTCTTTGATCCAGATCGATATTAATAGATGGAACAGCGATCTGCCCCATGCTGAAATCAGGGGGGTATACAACTGGTTCAACAACATAAACCAGGGATAACTCTGCTTTAAAGTGTTTTGCAAAATTTACAGCAAATTTAAGAGAACTTTTGGAATAATCGGAAAAGTCAATTGGTACCAGTACTTTTTTTATGTTAAGTTCCATATTCACTCCCGGATTGTATTTCCTGACATTTTTTTTGAAGCGTATAATATTGTTCATTTAAATGACGAAGTCTTACTGTAATTATATGGGAAATTCCCTGAAGAATTTTAATCCCCTTCCTGGGATATTTTTCAATAAATTCATCAAGGTCAGGTTTAAATATAACAGCAAGACGCACATCTGTATTAGCCAGAGCTGATGCTGACCTTTTCTCACCATCAACTAAAGCAAGCTCGCCAAAAAAATCTCCTTTCTTAAATGTTGCAAGCGAAAGCATTTTGTTTTCATCATTTCTTTGCACTGTAACTTCCCCCTCCCGTATGATATATATTCCTATACCCGGATCACCCTGGTAAAAAATATATTCCCCGGCAATATAACTTCTATTGTGAATTATATTGCCTAATATTTCCAAATCTCTTTTGTTAAGAGATTTGAAAGGGGGAATAGCTAAAAGAGATTTTTCAAGGTCAGCTTTTTCCGTGGGGGATTTAAAGAGGTTCGCCCAGAAACCACTGTGAATTGCCTCAACATTATTTTCGGCCATAAAATTTTACCTGCTAGTTAAAAATACCTGATTCCGCAACTCTCCAAAGTTTTTGGCATGGAAACCTGTTTTCATAAAGTGCTCTGCCTACAATAACAGAATCAATACCCATAGGAATTAATTTCTGAATATCCATAAGCTCATCTTTATTTCTAATTCCCCCCGAATGTGTAACTTTGGCGTTTGTAATTTTAGCAACATCAAGAGAAAGTTCAATATTTGGTCCTTCCATAACTCCGTTACGTAAAATATCGGTTACGATAAACCGATCGACACCCATATCAGAGATATTTTTTGCAAAATCTTTATATAACAATCCTGTATGCTGTCTTCTCCCCCTGATTACAAGTTCATTATTAACTACATCGAGCGAAACCGCAATTTGAGCAGGACCATATTTTTCAAATACTTTTTTAAAATCATCATAATTTTCAATGGCCATTGTACTAATGATTAACCTGCTAATACCGGTATCAATTAAGGCATCTGCATCATCGATAGTCCTGATCCCGCCGGCAAACTCAACCGGTATAATTACTGAAGAGCAAATCTCTTCAACAATTTTAAAGTTTCTTCTTGTATGCTCATGAGCTCCGTCAAAATCAACAATATGAAGAAGCTTTGCATTTTCAGCCCGCCAGATTTTAGCCATCTCGACAGGATCGCTTCCATATTCCTGGCAGTCCAATTCGGGAATACCCTGCACTACTCTTACGGTTTTACCGTTCTTAATATCTATTGATGGAATAACTAATAAATATCGCATTAATAAATTCCGAAAATATGGTTTAAATTACTTAATTGTGCTGAAAAAGTCTAAACTTATTAAATCACTGATTTATTCATCCGCGGGAAATTTCCTCCTGTTTAATACAATAACCAACTTCCTCGATTCCGCCGCCGCCGTATTTTTCAGGAAATGCAACTCCAAGGAATCCGACCTCTGCAATATTTTTAATTAATTCCAGGGGAATATCTTCTTTCTCATCAATAACAGAAGCGATAGGTATTATTTCGGAAGCCATAAATTCTTTTACTAACCCCCTTAACATTTTTTGCTCTTCTGTAAATGTGAAATCCATAACGTTTTCTGTAATTTATTAAACCTTATTTTTCTGTTATTTAACCGGAATCAACCCAGATAGAAATATTTAGTGTGTAAAGATAAAGAAATTGAAATTTTGATTCATAATCTAAAGCAAGTTATTTATACAATGATATCCAAAATAGATATAGCTTTAAATTGCAGAAAATTCTTCAATATATCATACAATCTGAGAAACACTACTCCAAAACGTTTTTTAAATAAATACTTTAATTTAGGATTCGGCATATCAATCTGCTTTTAAGAAATGCCAAAGGAGTCGGCAAATCCCAATATATTCATAATTTAAAAATGTGGTTATTCTTATATAAAAATCTTCAAAATTTGCACAATTTTGATTAAATTATTCAATAATTGAGAATTATCAAATAACTCTTGAGAATCCTTCAATAAACATATCTATTCCTCCTATAACACATTTAAAGTTTAAAAAGCTGAATTTTGAACTGTTTTCTTGACTTTTCTAACTTTAATAAGCATATTTGACATTCATGAGCAAAGATTTTGTATTGAATACTTCGCGTAACGATAAACTCAGGATTACAGTATTCGGAGAAAACAGCTTAGGTCAGTCACCTTGCATAATTTTAGTTCACGGATTTAAAGGATTCAAAGACTGGGGATTTTGCCCTTTTATCGGAGAGTATCTTAGCAGCAGAAATTTTTTTGTTATTACTTTTAATTTTTCACATAATGGAATAGGTAAAAATTTAACGGAATTTACTGAACTCGACAAATTTGCAGAAAATACTTTTTCTTTAGAAATTTCGGAGTTATCGGAGATAATTACTGCCTATAAAAATAATTATTTTGGAGAAAGCAATAACCAGCCTGTTGGTTTGCTCGGCCACAGCAGAGGCGGCGGAATTTCTCTTTTGACTTCAAAACAGAATGATAATGTTAAAGCAGTTGCTGTATGGGCTTCTGTATCTGACTTTGACAGGTATTCTCAACGTCAAAAGGAAGTCTGGAGAAAAAAAGGAGTTTTTGAAGTATTGAATACCAGGACAAAACAAGTTATGCGGCTAAATGTCTGCCTTCTTGATGATCTCGAACAAAATAAAGATACAACATTAAACATCGAAAATGCAGTAAAAAAATTAAACAAACCTTTGTTTATTGCGCATGGCGAGCAGGATCTGGCTGTCCCTGTTAAAGAAGCAGAAACCATTTACAGCTGGTCAGATAAAGATATGACTGAATTTTATAAAATTCCCGGTACCGGACATACTTTTAATGCTAAACATCCTTTTGAAGGAAGCGATCCAAGGCTTGATTCTCTGCTTGAAAAAACAGAAAGATTTTTTAAAAATAATTTAAATTGAGGAATAAATATGAGTGCAAACAACAATATAAAATATCCGGCTGCTTCAGGTTTGTTAACAAATATATTTTCTTACCGGCTCTTATGGATTTTGTCTTTTTCACTTTTGACAGCCGTAAGTGCACAAATTGCTATTCCTGTTAAACCTGTTCCATTCAGCCTTCAGACTATGATGGTTCTCCTATCAGGTGCCTTTTTAGGAGCCAGGAACGGAGCCTACAGCCAGATTATTTATGTTTTTTTAGGAAGTATCGGATTACCGGTATTTGCAAACGGTTCTATGGGTTTTGCCGTTTTATTCGGACCAACCGGCGGTTATCTTTTGGCATTTCCTGTTGCTGCATTTTTAGTCGGCTATTTAGTTGAATCAAACAATAAATATTTCAATGTTGTAATTTCAATGTTCTTTGGCAGTTTAACTATTTTAGCGATTGGTATTTTATTCCTGAACCTGTTCTATCTCCATAACCTTCTTGAAGCAGTAAAGGCCGGAGGCGTAATTTTCTTTGTCTGGATGATTATAAAAATATTTGCTGCCGCCAGTATTTACTTCGGAGTATCAAAAAAGTATTCAAAACTTCCGAATAATAATTAGATAATTTTTCACCGGTATTATGCAATTAAAAAATATCATCTTTATTCTATTCTTTATTTTTGTTATCGGGTTATTTGTATGGAGCTGCAAAAAACTATACAAATATATGATGGTTGCAAAGAAGAAAGACGAAAGGTTCGATAAGATCGGCGAAAGACTGAGAAAAGTCTGGACAATTGCATTCGGTCAGTCAAAACTGTTAAGGGATCCTCCTGCAGGGATCCTTCATTTTTTAATTTTCTGGGGCTTTGTTCTTTTTCTTTTTGTGGTAGTTGAAACTATTATTCAGGGATTTTATTCTTCATTCAGCCTGGCTTTTACCGGTCCTTTTTATTTATTTATTACATTTGTTCAGGACATTTTCGGTATTCTTGTAATTATTTCATGTATATATGCATTATATAGAAGATTTGTTAAGCATATTAAAAGGCTGGAAGTTGATATTATCGGTAAACTGGATGCAACAGTTATCCTGGTATTAATTATGCTTGTTGTTATAGCAATGTTCGGTGAAAATACCTCGGAGATTGCAAAACATAATTTTATTTTGGGTAAATATGAATTCAGGCCGATTTCTGCTTATTTAAGTCATCTGTTTTATGGAAAAAACTCGGAAAATGCAGCAATATTTTACGAAATCTTCTGGTGGTCCCACATAGTTTTTGTTTTTGGATTTTTAAATTATCTTCCCTATTCAAAACATTTTCATGTAATTACATCTATTCCGAATACTTATTTTTCTAAACTTAAACCAAGAAAAAATACTTTAGATCCTCTGAACCTGGAAGATGAATCTGCTGAAGTTTTTGGTGCTGCCGATATTGAGCAGCTTTCCTGGAAGCAAATACTTGACGGCTACACCTGTACCGAATGCGGAAGATGCACTTCGGTATGCCCGGCAGCAACCGTCGGGAAGTCTTTATCTCCGCGTAAAATAATAGTTGATATAAGAAAAAGAACCATAGAAAAGGGGCCGCTTATTGTTGAAGAGAAAAAAGATGCGAAAATATTTGAAAAAACGCTTGTACACGATTATATTACAGATATTGAACTTTGGGAATGTACTACTTGTAACGCTTGTGTCCAGGAATGCCCGGTTATGATTGAACATATTGATTCAATTGTAGATATGAGAAGAAATCTTGTTTTAACCGAAGCTCAATTTCCTTCTAACTTAAACAATGTTTTTAAAAGTATTGAAACTAACTTTACTCCCTGGGCATTTAACCAGGCCGATCGTGCAAACTGGGCTGAAGGTATGAATATAAAAACTATGTCCGAAGATCCTGATTGTGATATACTTTATTGGGTCGGGTGTGCAGGTTCCTTTGACAGCAGGTATCAAAAAGTTTCGCGTGCTTTTGCATCTATTATGCAAAAGGCAGGAGTGAATTTCCGGATACTTGGAACAGAAGAAAAATGCAATGGAGATACTGCCAGAAGACTGGGAAATGAATATCTTGCACAAATGATGATTCAGCAAAATATAGAGACTTTAAATAATTACGGTGTAAAGAAAATTGTGACTGCCTGTCCTCATTGTTTTCACTCGCTTGGAAATGAATACAAACAGTTTGGCGGAAATTATGAAGTGATGCACCATTCACAATTAATTGAAGAATTAATTGCAGAAGGTAAAATTAAACCTGGAAAAGATAGTAATAAAAAAGAAAAAGTTACTTATCATGATTCATGCTATCTTGGCAGATATAATGATGTTTATAATGCTCCCCGTAAATCACTAAAGGAAAACCGGAACATAGAATTTATCGAGATGAAAAGAATCAAAAGTAAAGGTTTCTGCTGTGGAGCCGGGGGTGGCAGAATGTTTCTTGAAGATGAAGAAGGGGGAAAAATAAATATAGAGCGTACAAAAGAAGCACTTGAAACGGGGGCTAAAACTGTTGCTTCGGCGTGTCCGTTTTGTATGACGATGCTGACAGACGGTGTTAAGCATTTTGAAAAATCAGAGGAAGTGGCAGTAAAAGATATTGCCGAAATTGTTCTTGAAAACCTAATTAACTAAATTTAACATATTCATTATTTTTATTGGAGGATTCATGAATAGATATGAGGACTTATTGCAGGCCGTTAGAGATTTACAGACTGATTTTGAAAAATTCTTCGAAAAAGGTCAGGCTGCTGCAGGTACACGCGTTAGAAAAGGTTTAAGTGATTTGAGAAAATTAGCTCAGGATGTTCGTAAAGAGATCCAAGATGTTAAATCTCAAAGAAAAGCCGAAAAAACTCAACCATAATTTTCAGAGCTTTTCTCATTTAAGGCTGAATTACAAAATAATTCAGCCTATTTTTTTTTATGGCAAAAATAATTTATACAACTTTGAGTTTTTTGTTAGTCCCTATGCAGATTTTTGCACAGATTATTCCGCTCAAAAACACGGTGATCAATGCAACCATTTCTGCAGTTGGTGATTTAATGTGCCATTCCCTGCAATATGATTATGCAGAACTGGAAAATGGAAAATATGATTTTAATCCGTCTTTTAAATTCGTTAAAAAATATTTCGAAAGCTCAGATTTCGTGTTCGGAAACCTGGAAACAGTTACGGCAGGCAGATCCCGCGGATACTCTACTTATCCCCTGTTCAATAGTCCTGATGAATACATTACTGCGTTAAAAAAAGCAGGTTTTAATCTTTTAACCACAGCAAATAATCATGCACTGGATAAAGGGAAAAGAGGTGTTATCCGAACAATCGAACAGCTGCAAAAGAATAATATTAGTTATACCGGTACATTTAAATCCGGGAGAGACAGGGATTCAATACGAATTTTTAATATAAAAGGGATAAATATTGCGTTCCTTGCTTATACTTACGGTACCAACGGAATCTCTGTTCCGGAAAATAGTCCATACCTGATAAATCTTATTGATACATCCCTAATATATAAAGATATTAAACACGCACGTAAAAACGGAGCAGAAATTGTGTTAGTCTATTTTCATTTCGGCTATCAGTATTCCAGAAAGCCAAATGATTTTCAGAAGCAAATAGTAAACGAAGCAATAAATGACGGAGCTGATATTATTATAGGAGGTCATCCGCATGTCTTACAGCCGGTAAAATATTTTAAGACCAGAGGGTCAATGCTTGATTCAGGTTTTGCTGCATATTCAATGGGTAATTTCTTCTCAAACCAAAGAGACAGATACACAGATGCAGGCATGATACTGAACATTACTATTTCAAAAAATACCTTTAATGATTCAATTTATATTTCAAATATCAGTTATACTCCAACATGGGTTTATAGGGGTGAAGTAAATGCTGGAACAAAACCCGGTTCAGAAAAAAATGAATTTTTAATCATACCTTCTGAAGAAGCATTTAACACAGCTTCTTACAGTTTTCTTAATTCAAATGATTTAAATAAGATAGAACAATCCGTCAGAGATACAAAAGATATACTCACAAAATATACTCATGAAATTAAACTTTATGATTATAAAAGAGATATGATTCAAAAGCTTACTGAACTTGCTGCAGTTCGTCCTCTGGCAGGACCAGAAATATTCTGGAATCTATCCCGCGATAAAATGAGTATATTCAGTTTAATCTATCATTCAAGATAAAACTTCTAAGTAAGATTATTTTTTTTAATTCTAAATTTCTATTTTTAGAATAAGAGGATTAGTTAATTAATAAAAATAAAAAGATTCTATCTTTTGTTAATGTATCATAAATTATTAGTCGGGAATTTTACAATATTATTAAATTTCTTCATCATAATTTCATTTTACTTAAATAATTTAGGCTATTATTTTGCGGGAATATTATGCGAATATTAATTGTAGAAGATGAAGAATCCCTGGCTTTACGGATAAAGAATATACTTGAGAGCGAACAATATACTGTACAGGTATCTTTTGATGGTGAAGAGGGATTAGAAAATGCATTAGGGGGAGAATTTGATTTAATCATACTTGATATACTCCTTCCCAAATATGATGGAATTCAAATACTGAATGAGATCAGGAAACAAAATTTAAATACGCCGGTTCTATTATTAACAGCAAAAGTTGCTATAAAGGATAAGGTCGAAGGACTGGATGCCGGAGCTGATGATTACCTTACAAAACCTTTTGCTATTCCTGAATTACTTGCACGGGTAAGATCACTTTTACGCAGAAAAAGTGAAGTAAAAACTTCTGCAATAACTATAGCTGATTTGGAAATAAATACAACAACACGTGAAGTATTTAGAAATAATGAGAATATTAATTTGACAGCAAAAGAATACTCTATACTGGAATTTATGATTTACAATAAAAATCGTGTTTTATCCCGGTTGTCTATCGCAGAACATGTCTGGGGAGATAATTTTGATTTATTCAGTATGACAAATTTTGTAGACGTGCATATAAAAAACCTGAGAAAAAAAATTGAATCCGGTTCCGATAATCATATTATACAAACAGTCAGAGGTGTTGGTTATATGTTGAAGGATAGCAATGAAAATTAGATCAAAACTAACTCTATGGTATTTCTCAATCTCCTTTTTTATTCTAATTATATTTTGTGCAGGTACATATTACGGGGTAAAAAACCTCCTTTTTAATACACTTGATAAAGAACTTGATGTAATTGCATCTACTATTGAACAAAGCTATAATATTGATAATGATGATTTTTCCGAATTAAGCAGGGACCCTGATTCTGCTGATTTCTCACAGTATTACCTTGTATTATATAACAGGGATAAATACCTGATATACTCTTCAAGAATAGCCCGTAAATTTTCTTTTAATATACCTTTAACAATAGAAAAATATAAGATCTCATATCTTGTTGACAGCAGGGTGCCAAACAAAAAAGAATTCTTTAACTCACAAAAAAATGGAAATATCACATTCCGTTTAATGAACAGAAAACTTATAAGCGATAACAAAACCATCGGTTGGATTACAATTGGCCTGCCAATCGGCCACATTGAATACTCAATGGATCATTTAATGTATTATATTTTAATAGGCGGTTTCATGGGAATTCTTCTGATATCTGTAGGAAGTTATTTTCTTATCCAAAAAACATTGAGCCCGGTAAATATAATTACAAAAAAAGCAAATCAGATCAGTAAAAATAACCTGGATGAAAGAATTAATATATACAACCAGGATGATGAATTAGGACAGTTATCAATCGTATTGAATAACCTGCTTAACAGGCTTCAGACTGCATTTGAGAGCCAACAGCAATTTATGGCAGATGCTGCACACGAATTAAAAACTCCATTATCAATATTAAGATCCAACTGGGAAAGCGAATTAAATAATCCTGAAATCCCGCTGGATTTGAAAGAAAAATTTGTAAAAGATATAGAAACTATTACAAGACTGAATCATTTAATTAATAATCTTCTTTTATTATCCCAAACCGAGTCACCTAAATCACAATTCGAATTTAAGAAGGTAAGAATTGATGATGTTTTAAGAGAAGCAGTTTCCGATATAAAAATATTAGCTGATATAAAATCCCAGAAGATTACAATTAAGAATTTTCTTCCGGAGATAGTTCTCGGAGATAAATTAAGATTATTCCAGCTATTCTTTAATTTACTTGAAAACGGTGTTAAATATACTCCCGAAGAAGGAGAAATAACGCTAAATGTTAAAATAAGCTCGGATTTTGTTGATATAGAAGTAGGAGATAACGGCCCGGGAATTCCTGAAGATGATCTCCCATTCATATTTGACAGGTTTTACAGGGTGCAGAAAGATCGTGCAAGGAAAACCGGCGGTACCGGACTGGGGCTTTCTATCTGCAAATTAATTACTGAACTGCATAAAGGGAAGATCGAGGTTAACAGCAAAACAGGTGAAGGAACTATCTTCCGTGTGATGCTTCCGCTTTATAAACCGCTGCAAGAATTAAAAATTAGCTGATATATAATAATTTCATGAGTAAGTTCAAGTTCAAGAGTAAGGTGTAAGTTTCAGTTTAAATCAAATATGTCAGACACAGCCATAAATACAGCATAAACTATTCCCGCTTCTATCCTTCATCATTTTTTCATTTTTATAATTTACTTTAATATTAGATAAATATTAGAGTATGAAAATGAAAAAAAATCATCTACATTTAGGAAAAATTTTAGGAATACCTATAGGAATAGATTATTCGTGGTTTTTAATCTTCTTTTTACTTTCATGGGTATTAGCAACCACATATTATCCAGCCGAATATAAACATTGGAATCAGATTGAATACTGGATAGCAGGAACTTTAACATCTCTATTACTTTTCGGAAGTGTTTTACTGCATGAACTTGGTCATTCAATTATAGCAATTAAATATAAGATAAAAGTCAGAGAGATAAACTTATTTATATTCGGAGGAATCTCCGAAATCAGCGGTGAACCTCCCAAAGCTTCCTCGGAATTCTGGATTGCTATTGCAGGACCGGTAGTAAGCCTTTTGCTGGCAGGTATTTTCTTCATTTTAGAAAAAGATATTCATGTTTTCTTATTAACCGCATTATTTGAATATCTTGCATTTATAAATTTCATTCTAGCAATTTTTAATTTAATACCCGGTTTTCCGCTGGACGGCGGAAGAGTATTCAGAGCAATTATATGGGGAATTTCAAAAAATTTTAAAAAGGCTACCAGTGTTGCAGTAACTGCCGGCAGATTGTTTGGTTTTCTTTTTATTTTATTTGGTGTATATCAAATTTTCGGCGGAAATATCCTGGATGGATTATGGATTTCTTTTATAGGGTGGTTTCTTGATAATGCCGCAGTTTCACAATTACAGGAGCAAAAAGTTCATGACCTTCTTACCGGGCATAAAGTTTACGAAGCTATGAGCCAGGATTACGGTATAGTGAGCCATGATTCAACGCTTCAGGAAGTTATTGATAATAATTTCCTGGGTATCAACAGGAGGGCGCTTTTCGTTAGAAAAGACAACAAGATTGCCGGTTTAATTACACTGCATAGATTCAATATAGTTGCTAAAGATCAATGGGATAACACATTTGTTGATGATGTAATGATACCGATTTCGAATGCTGAAAAAACATCGGCAGATGCAGAGATCTGGGATGCCATGACTAAACTGAACTCTGAAGGTGTTAATCAGCTTCCTGTTATTAATAACGGCGAGGTTGAAGGAATTTTCAGCCGGGATAATGTTATAAGTTTTATCGCAGATTTGAGAACCCATGCTAATAACGGCAAAACTTAATTATCAGTCAACAATACAATTCATAATTACTTACCTCCTATATATGCCGGTCACATTAAAACGACCGGCATATACCCCCTTACGTGATTTAAGGAAATCTGGATCAATTGTCACGAGAAAAATGAAAAGGCTTCACTTAATCTTCATCTCTGTAAATTAATTTATTCATGTTTTATTATTAAAAATAATTTCTGGAGAAAAAAATGGAAAAGATAAAATATCTTAAGATGTTCAGATTATCTATACCTATTTTGATTTTGGGCTTATTTATTTCCACTTCAAATTTATATGCAGGGAATAATTTTGTTATGCCTAATAACGATCAGTTAAAGCAGGAAGCTATTGATCATATCGGAAGATATTATATTGAGCAATTTGATGTGTCAGTAAACAACGGTGTTGTAACTGTAAACGGACAGGTCAATTCATTAAATGATAAATACAGGATCTTTGATATTGTATCACGCATACCCGGTGTCAAAGATATTAAAGATATGATAGTTGTTAACGCGGCTGATGTGCCGGACCAGGTAATAAAGCAGAATACCGAACAGACAATTCATGACGCTACTTCTATTATGGAACCCGACAGAATAAAGGTAAGCGTGGATAACGGAATTATCTTTTAAATGGAACTGTAAGTTATTATCGTGAAAAACAGGCTGCAAAATCAATTGCCACATGGCAAAAAGGTGCAGAAGGAGTTGTAGATAATTTGAAGGTTCTTTCTCATAAAGCAGACATAAGTGATGCAAATCTTCAAATCATTTTAAATGAAATAATCGCCAAAGAATTCCCTCTTGCAAAAAATGTAAATATCTCAGTTAACAGCGGAATTGCATCAATATCGGGTGAAGTACCGAGACTTTCGGATAAATATTCAATTGAAGAAGACTTTTATCCGGTACTTGGCATAAAAGGAGTTATAGATAATTTAACTATTAATCCTCAGCTTTATTTCTAAAAATCATGTTCATTATACCTTCTCATTCATGTCAAAGGATGAGAAGGTTTTAAATAAAAAAGGGAGCAAATTATTAATTTTTTTTTAACCTGAAATAACTTTTAAGTTTCTTTATTTTTTATTCTTTAAATATTTAATTAATCCGTAACCAATACCCATAACAATAATAAAAACACTGACAGTTAATAGGTGCTTTTCTACACTTTCAACAATAGGCTGCCATTTTTCACCGGCATAATACCCTAATAGTATAAAGCTAGCCGACCATAAAAGAGCCCCTAAATATGCATACACAACAAAAATATGGATTTTCAATTTTGTTGAACCGGCAATAATTGCAACTATGTGCCTCACCCCGGGAATAAAATATCCGATTGTTAATGTCCATTTCCCTAACTTTTCAAACCAAAGCTCTCCCTTTTCAAGATTTTTTTCAGATATATGTAAAAACCGTCCTGCTTTTTTTAGTGCAAGTATTCCCAGAAACCTGCCCAATATATAGCTAATTGTTATTCCGGATATACTTCCTAAAAACGCAACGAGAATTGTTGGGAATAAAGCTAATTCATTTTTACTAACCAGGTAGCCTAACAAAGTAAGAATTGTTTCATCCGGAAACGGTAATCCCAGAATACCGGTTGAAAGCAAAGCAAAAATTGCCAGGTAGCTATATTTTAAAAGCCAGTAATGAATCGGAAAAAAAAGCATCAATTTTATCTAATAAATTCATCCTAATCTATTGACAAATTTAGTAGAATTATAGGAAGAACATAGTGAAGACAATCATTGTAGTAATAAGTGCCAGTCAATTTTAAAGTGACTGCCACTTATAATTATATAATTATTTTACTTTTTAATACCATTTTTTCTATTAATTGAATTTAACGGCATCATATAATATATTTTTTCCATTAACTTAACTAAATAATTAAGCAGCATAGTTTATTTATAAAGTATAACTTCAAATTATAAAAAAGGAATTTATCGAAGTGCAAAGAAAATGGTTTTACTAAAATAAATACGGCTAACCTGACTGCAGTAATTCAAGGCAAAGTCTTCTGATATCATCTTTATTGAGCGGATTATAATTAGAATCATATTCTTTATTATAATTATACCAGAGAATTCGGCCTGTTCGGGCATCAACTAAAACCAGCTGAAGCCGAAGACCCCACCACTGATAATCATTGACTAATGTATTCTGGTACAGCTGCTGAAACATCTGTTTCTGCGCCATATAATATTGTTTGGTAGCCTCTGATGTACCGAAAGCTAATCCGGTTACATAAAAAAAATACCTGATATTTGTTTTTTTTAATAAATTTCTTAATCCCGGAATTATAGGAAACATTTTTTTTTCATTTCTGAATGCTTCCAGTGAATCATGAATCTGATTGAATTTTAAAATTGCATTTTCGTAATAACCCGGAATTGATTGTTTGCTCATTGACGGCTCGTAAACTATATTTGCATGTTTTGATACAAAATTTCCTCCGTCAATTAACTCTTTCAGTACATCGGCTGTATTTCTTGAGATTAATACATTATAACCTGTTTTCGATTTTTCAATTTTGCTCTCTTTTTCTGCATACTCAATTTCAGGAAATAAGATAGAAACTGAATCTATTTCCGGAATTGCCTTTCCGGAAGCAATTTGTCCCAATACAGGTTGAATACAAATCATTATTAAAATAATTATAATTTGTATTACTAAGGATTTAATTAAATTCATTTCTCTTTTACTAAACATTTCTTAAAAATAAAATTACCGGATTCTTAAATGGAAGATAAATAAACCATATCTATCCGCTAGTTGATTAAATCTAACTTTAATTCAGAATTATAGCAAGGTAAATTTCAGATAGTGAATAAACAAAAACCCGCTCCACGAATAAGCAGAGCGGGTACTCATTTTCCCTATTACTTAACTTTTGAGGGATGTTAAATATGGGACTCCAAAAAGTTAGATTCATATCAATAAAAAATCAAGATTATGCATCACAGTCAGGGTATGAAATGAGTTACAGCATATGGAAAATATGTTTATAAAACATTGGCAGTAAAATCTTAACTAAATAATATATTTTATTTAATTACAAACACTTACCGTATTTTATTTAATATTTCTTATTCGATTGAAATTATTTACCAAAACTCTAAACAGCATATTTATTTGATTTTGTCCAATTTCAGGAAAAACTTTATTGGTTAATCGTTTCTTGTTAGAAAATCGAATATTATAAAATATTGCTCTGAGCGTGATCACTTTTAGTCAATTTTGTTGCGTAATAGAGTAAGGCATAAAAAAAAATTTTGAAAGGGCAAAGCTATGGATAGAATAAAAAAGCATCTATTTATTGTCGTTATATTTGTTTTCATTTTAAGTAATCTTCTTTATGGTCAGAACAAGCCTCCTTTTATTTCTGATTTCAGAGTTAATGAACAAGGCGGGAATTCGGTTAAAAATACTTCTAAAACCGCAATAAACGATAATAATATTTCTATGGTGGTATGGCACGATTACAGGGAGGGAACTTCCAATATTTATGCTCAGCTTATAAACGCAAATGGCGAATTAATTGGTAAAAATATAAAAGTAAATAATACAGAGAACGATGATGAGTATATTACACCGGATGTGGCCGTAAATGAAAATAATCAATTTTTAGTTGCCTGGTCTGACACGCGGGATGGATATAAAATCTATGGCCAGATTATCGATGAAGACGGTAATTTTGTTGGAGATAATTTTATTATCAGCGATGAAAATATTTATGCATATCAAACTCAGCCTGCAATTGCGTCCAACGGCAAAGAATTTATTGTAGCCTGGCGTGACGGAAGAAATGGTTCATATTATGATATTTTTGCTCAGAAATTAGATCAGGAAGGAAATAAAATCGGTAATAATTTTATCGTAAATGCGGATTCACAGGCTGTTTCAAAATACAGCCCGGATGTAGCAATAAAAAAAGACAGCAGCTATATAGTAACTTGGTATTATTATAAAAACGGATTATATACTCCGGCATCAATTGTAAGAGATAAGAACAATCAGATCCTCTCTTCACAAATTGAAGTTAGCGATTCAGGTTATAGTTCTGTTAATAATTATTATCCTCAAACGGCGGCAACAGATTCCGGATTTGTGATTGTGTGGTATAGAAATGTTAATAATCAATATAATATAATTGGTCAATTATTAAACTCAAAAGGAGAAAAGATTGACTCAAATTTTGTAATTAATGATGCGGATAATTCATACTGTTTTGCTCCCACGGCTGCATCGGATTCATCCGGAAATTTTGTTGTAACCTGGTATGACTATAGAAATAATTACGCCCAGGTTTATGCACAGAAATTTATAAACGATACTATATCAGGTGCTAATTTTAAAATTTCTGAAGATGAATTAACCGGCTCCAAATCTTATGTATCCTGTGCAATTAATAATAATGATAATATGATTTCCGCCTGGCTGGATTATGGAGATCCGACGTTATATAGGATCATGTGCAGACTAATTGGTTCCAATGATCAGCCGGCTGCTTCCAGCATAATAGCTAGTTTAGATTCCCTTTCAAGTTCCGAAACCAATCCTTCTATTACAGTTATGAATGACGGAAGTTTTATTGTAGTCTGGACCGACACCAGGAGCAGAACTTATAAGACCTATTTTCAGAGGTATGATGCAGAAGGTAATCCATTAGGAACCAATGTCAGTAATGATGATAATGGAACGCAGTTCGACCCTAGATTAGCCATGCTGAAAGACGGCAACTTTCTCTTAATATGGAGAGAATACTCACGAAATATATATAATCAATATGAAGTTTTGGGACAAAAGTATTTTAAAACCGGAGAGAAAATAGGAGATACTTTTATTATTTCTTCAATTAATAGAAGAGGAGATGTAAGCAATCCCGATATATGTTCAAACAGCAATGGTGATTATGTAGTAACATGGCAGAAAAGATACGGCACTATATATTCAATAGCTGCTGAGAAATTTGATAATGACGGTAATATAGTTAAGAATAATTTCCTTGTAACAAATGACACTACTTCGTATAAATACAGACCAAAAGCAGGTATTGATTCACTCGGCAATTTTGCAATTACTTACTATAGTTATAAAAATAATAATTATGATATTTTTCTGCATCGATATAACAGTTCAGGAGAAGAACTGGATTCAGGAATAGTTGTTAATGATGACAAAACCAACTCTACTCAATACTACCCTGATATATCTGTTAATCCCGCAGGAGATTGTATTGTTGCATGGTATGATTATAGAACTACTAACGGTGTATATTTCCAGAAATATAAAAATATCGGTTCAGCCGATTCATTTGAAAAAATAGATTCGAATATGGCAGTTGCAGACTATGTTATTTCAAATTGCACACCGGCAGTCAGCCTGCAGGATAACGGGGAATTTGCTATTTCATGGACTGAATGGAATGGTTCAGTAACCGGTTCATTTAATAATTTGAAATTCAGGATATACAATTCTGATTTATCCCCTCTTACAGAAATAATGGATGCAACAATTTCACAGGTAAGAGATCAAATAAACCAGGATATTGTTTTTAAAGACAATAAAATTTTCAATGTATGGGAGGATAATCATGAACCTGGAGTGGGATATGATATCTGGGCTAATGTATATAATTTTGATTATTTAGTTACGGATGTAAATAATAAGGCAAACAATACACCAACAATTTTTAAGCTTTCTCAGAATTATCCCAATCCCTTTAACCCTGCAACAACAATACAATATGCAGTTCCGTCAGAGATGGGGCATCCCGATAAGTCGGGACAAGTTACCTCGTCTCTACAGCAAGTGGAATTAAAAGTTTTTGATATTCTTGGAAGAGAAGTAGCTACTTTAGTTAATCAAAGACAAAATCCTGGACAATACCAGGTAACTTTTAATGCAGGAAATTTAGCAAGCGGAGCTTATTTTTATAGATTGAGGGTAGGTGATTTTGTAAAAGTAAATAAAATGTTATTGCTGAAGTAAAAATTATCTGGCATAGACTATTTGTTATTTTGAAATTCATCAGGATACTTGTTTAAAATTCAATCTCCCTTCTTGATAATTATAAATATCATACCTGCAGTTTGCAGAGACGGGGCATACCCCTCTCTGCATAAGGTATGAATTATTTAAATAATTTCTTTTAGCCGCTATTCAACAGTTACCACCAATTTCCCTTTATGTTCACCTTTACCAAAAATCTTCAGAGCTTCCGGAACTTCTTCTAACTTAAAAGAACCGTCTATAACAGGTTTTAATTTACCTGATTCAAAAAGTTCGGTTAAATAGTTTAAATCTTTATTTTGTTTCAGGACAACAATATATATTTTCTTTTTTTTACTAAACTTAATAAACGGCTTCAAGATAAGTGCTTGTAAAAGACGGACTGTTGAACCTCCTACAGTAACATAAATTCCGTTAGGTTTTAATGATCTGCAGTATTTGAAAATTGAACGATTGGTTTTAACATCGAGGATTAAATCATAACTTTTACCGTTTTTTGTAAAATCTTCTTTTGTATAATCAATAATCTGATCAAAACCTAAAGAGCGCATTAACTCTAATTTTTCTGTACTGTCAACGCCTGTAATTTCAACATTATACAGTTTGGCAATCTGTACTCCTAAGGTACCGACACCACCACCTGCACCATTAATCAAAAGTTTTTGTCCGCGTTTAATGTTCCCTTTATCGATTAATCCTTGTATTGCCAGAGACCCGGCCTGAGGTATAGCCGCCGCTTCTTCAAATGTCATTTTAGGTAACTTAAATGCGAGCATATTTTCATTGGCACAGACATACTCGGCAAAACCACCCCACTTACCGCTTAAGTCGCCGAATACTTCATCCCCGGGTTTAAACTTGTTTACATTTTTACCGACTGCTTCAATCCTGCCTGCTATATCTGAACCGAGTATTTTTTTATTTGGTTTTAATAAACCGTTTATCAAACGGTTTACAAATGGAATCCCCAGAAGCAGCTGCCAGTCCCAATCATTAATTGACACTGCATCTACTTTTACCAGTACTTCATTGTCTTTGGGTACAGGTTTTTTAGCTTCTTTAAATTGAAGGAGATCAGGAGAGCCGTAATTTTCATAAACAACTGCTTTCATAAGCACTTCAGGTTTTCTTAGATTTCTTCATCCTGTTTGACAGTTATTACCACATTTCCTTTTTTATGACCTTTATCAACATAAGAATGAGCCTCTGCAATTTGTTCTAATGAAAAAGTCTTATCAATAACTGCGTTTATCTTTCCTGATTCAATAAGTTCTTTTATCAATCCCAAATCTTTAGCTTTATCCCCGGCTGATCTTAAACCGGTAAATGCTATTTGCGCTTTTTTTGTCCCTATTTTTGATGTCCATAACATTTGAAGAAGAATTGCTGTGCTTATAACTGCAGTAAGAAAGATACCATTTTTAAGTAACGAATTTTTACAATCCGCAAAAGAATTTTTTCCTACAGTATCGAAAATAATATCATATTTTTCGCCGTTTTTTATAAAATTTTCTTTGGTATAATCAATAACTTTATCTGCTCCAATAGATTTTACCATTTCTAAATTAGATGTACTGCAGACTCCGGTAACTTCCGCACCAAAATACTTTCCGAACTGTACAGCATAACTTCCCACAGCACCTGAGGCTCCTATTATAAGTGCTTTTTGATCTTTTTTTATCCTGCCATTATCCCTGAGAAAAGGAAGGGCAGTTAAAGTACCGTAAGGAACTGCTGCAGCTTCATTAAAATCGATATTTGTCGGTTTTACAGCAACAGCACTGTCTTCCGGTATACAGATATATTCACAATGAGTTCCTTCATAAGCCCCGAAGACATAATCACCGGCTTTAAATAATTTTACATCTTTTCCAACACCTTCAATTTCTCCGGAAAACTCGGCACCGGGAATTTGTTTTTTAGGTTTTGTTACACCTGTTGCAAGTCTTGCAAAGAATTGATTACCCTGCCTGAAGATTGAATCGACTGCAGTTACGGTGGTAGCATATATTTTAATCAACACTTCTTTGTCTTTGGGAACAGGTTTTTCAATTTCTTTTATTTCAAGAACATCCGGTGAGCCATATTTTGCGTAAACAACAGCTTTCATTTAGTTTCCTGTTTAATGAAAAAAAAGATTTATCTTTAATGTTAATTACTTTCTATTGCTTCCTGCTTTTCACTTCGAACTCCCTTAATTAAAAGCCAGAAAGTTAATGATAATTCTCCGATTCCGGCAGATAAACCGACTATCCATTGCAGAATTTCTTTATGCCCGGGAACAAGGAAATTACCAAAACTATCCGTTAAATAACTTATTGATGCAATTATCATTAAAATGCCTAAAACTCCCGGGAACAAATCAGATTTATATAATAGATAGCCCAGTATAAAACAATGTACTCCGAAAAATGCTCCGGCGATGAGATATCCTATATTATGCATATTGAGAAATAAGAGAACCATTGCCTGCAGCTGACCTGCTTCAAACACTTTCAAATATCCTGCACCGCTCAGAAGAGACAGGGCAATAAAATGATTGAGTAAATTAACACTTGCTATAGCCGGGTGCGCCAGCAGCCTGAAAGAAGCAGCCAGCAGTGAAAGTGTTTTACTTACCGGTCTCAACAGTACATATAAAAGTATTGAAACTGCAGCATCGCAAAGAAAGGCAACTAAATCACTGACAAATCCGACTCTGAAGAGCCATTCTGAATTCACAATATTATCGGCTGTCGCCGCAGCATTACCCTGAACAATAATACTTGAACGGACGAACCCCTCACTGAAACCTGCACATATTATAATAATTAAGTAAAGAGCTCCTGTTATTCTCGCCGTCTTTTTTAGTGAATGCATTTTACTCCTAAATGTATTATGAGTTAATTTCTCTTATGAGTTTATGTTAACTTTAAAGTAGGTGACCTATCATTCCAATTCATAAAGATCTTATTTAGCAGTTATTTTTATACTTTTTCTTAGGTTCATATTGCTGGATCAGCCTGACTGCTGGCGTACCGAATGCAGTATTGCCGATTTAATTTTCAATATTATCTTTTTTTGCTTTTTAAAAAGATAACTCACCTCATTTAAATTGAGAAAACATTAATTAAAAATTAGAATTTATTTTATTATTAAACCGGCTAAACTCTCTCTATCCTCTTAAAAAGCTTAGCTTCAGGACCCGCAAATAAATTGGAAGTTTATGGAATATTGTATGAGTAATTTAAAACTTTATCATTTAATTCTCAATGTGGGTATTAAAATATAAAAGAATATTCGAATTATTATCAGCGGGACTGCTCTTCCTTCATCTCAAAAAGATTTCCATCGAAATCAGAAATAAAAGTAACAACACCTGTCCCCTTCGGTACTTCTGCAACTTTTAAACCGGCTTTTCTGCAATTATCAACAATATTTCTTAAGTCATTTACCTGCAAACAACTGTGCGTAATCTGTTTATCCGGGACTTTGAATTTTTCGTAAATTAAAATCTCGTAATGAATATCCTCATTCTTATAATTAATTATTAAAAGCTCTTCACTAATACCGAAGATAGCAAGAGTCATTTCCTTATTAAGAAATTTCGGCACTGATTTTTTGAGACCCAGTATATTTACAAAAAAGCGGTCTGCATTATCTTCACTGGCTGCCCCAAGACCTGTATGGACAAATTTCATTAATTATTCGTTTTAATTTTCATTAGGTTTAATAATAACTTTAAGCGATTCGTTTCCATCCATTACCATTTTAAATCCTTTGGCCGTATCTTTTAGCGGAAGCCTGTGAGTAATAAGATCATCAACCACCATGTCCCTATTTTTTATAAGGTTCATGGAATCTTCAATATCAGGCGGTCCGCAGTAATAAGAAGTAATAATCCGGATTTCTTTTCTCCAGAAATCGTTAACCGGTACGATAACATCCTTTTCAGGACCAGGAACTGTAAACAAAACAATAACACCGCCCATATCAATAGTATTCCATGCTTCCTTGAACGCAGCCATTGCAGATGTTGTAATAATAACAGCATCAGCTTTCTTGCCATTAAAGCTGATTAACTCTTTAAGAACATCTGTACCAGCATCGATAGTATGATCTGCCCCGAAACTTTTTGCCAGTTCAAGTCTTTTTTTATTAATATCTGTTAAAACTACTTTTAAGTTTTTATGTTTGGCAAGTTTTAAATTCAAAAGTCCGGACATACCAGCACCAAGGATAAGAAGAGAGTCTCCTTCCTGAAGAGCGGCTAACCGCTGAGCTCTTACAACACATGCCAGCGGTTCAATAAAAGTTGATTGATCATAGTTGATATTATCAGGCAGCAGATAAGATCCATTTTGGACCAGTTCTTTAGGCACAAGGATATATTCGGCGTATCCGCCCGGAAGCCTGTCCTTAAAGCTGGTGCATTGCGGGTAATGCCCCTTCAGGCAGTAGCTGCATTTAAGACAAGGAACTTTGGGTGCTATAAAAAGTCTGTCTCCTGTTTTAAATTTTTTAACTCCCTCACCGGTTTCCACCACATCGACACCTACCTCATGCCCCTGAACCAGCGGAGCTCTTGGAAGACGGTACCATTCAACGATATCACTGCCGCAAATTCCGCATGAGTTAACCTTTACAAGCATTTCACCCGGACCGGGAGAAGGAGTAGGAATTTCCTCCAGCCGTATATCATTGTTGTTATACCACATGGATACTTTCATATTCTCCTCACTTTCAATTTGAGAATTGAATCTCCCAGAAATATTAAATTCTTTATGATTTCTTATTCTTTTAAATCATTATAGAATTCAAAAGCCTTTTCAGGAGTTTCATTATTATGAACGACTTCCCTTACTGCCTGTATCATTGCAACAGGCGATTCTGCCTGAAATATATTCCTCCCCATATCAACTCCGGCCGCACCCTGCTGTATCGCATTATAAGCCATTTTTAAAGCATCAGGTTCGGGTATTTTTTTACCGCCGGCAATTACAATCGGAACGGGACATGAAGCAGTAACAGTTTCAAAATCTTCAGGGACATAATATGTTTTAACATAATGTGCTCCTAGTTCGGCACAGATACGTGTAGCTAATCTGAAATATTTTGCATCGCGTACCATATCTTTTCCAACAGCGGTTACTGCAAGTGTAGGAATACCGTGCCGTGTTCCCAGATCGACCATTTTTGTCATACTAATAATTGATTCGCGTTCATGTTCACCGCCGATAAAAACCTGTACTGCCATTGCCGAAGCATTCAGACGTACAGCGTCTTCAATATCCACAGCTAAAGATTCATTGGAAAGCTCTTTGAGTATACTTGTTCCGCCGGAAACTCTTAATACAATGGACTTTTGTGTATCGGGAGGAATAATACTTCTTAAAATACCGCGTGTCAGCATTAAAGTATCTGCATATTTTTCTAACGGCAGGATATTTACATCTATTCTTTCAAGACCTGTAGTGGGTCCCTGAAAGTAGCCATGGTCAATTGCCAGCATTACTGTTCTACCGCTGACAGGATTGAATATTCTGCCCAGCCTGTTTTTCATTCCCCAGTCAAGTGAGTTTGAGCCTTTTAAGAAAAAACTTTTAGATGTCTGCGGAATATCCGTGTAATATTTTTTAGCTTCATTATTTCCATTAACATCCGGCATTATAAATCTCCTTATTTATATATTTTAAAGTTATTTTATATCGCTTATCAACGCTGCGTTATAATAATTTATTATTATTTCCGTTTAAGATAGAATAGAAATATCGCCCACTTTTTATTAAAATCAACCCAAATTTAATAAAAATATTTTTTCAATTGAATTTTAGAAAAAGGAAAAATTCAAAAAAAGAATTTTTAAAGACTGAATATATTTTTTACCATTTCTTTTGCAGAATGATTTTCAGGATTTATTGTTGTGAAATAAAAATATTTTTATATTATTATCATTACAAATCTAACTTATGGGTATCCCGATGAAAAGCAGGTTCGTTTACTTTATTCTGCTAATTTCAATTTCAGGATTGAATGTTACAAAAGCCTGGGTTTATCCTGAACATAGGGAAATAACACTATTTGCTATTCAAAAACTAAACGGCAGCTGCCGGCTGGAACTTGAAAGCTTATGGGCTGAAGCCAGGAAAAACTATGAGTTCAGATTAACACAGGATGTAATTGATCCAAGCCAGGGCTTAAAACCTGAATCTCTGGACTATGCTTCATGGCCTGCAATTGCCGGAGACCATTCCTGTTCAGCAGAAAATATGCTTCATAATATATTAGAAACTGAATGGATATTAAAAGTTGCAGATATTGCAGCAAAATTAAGATTAAATTTAAATTTATCCCACACAAGGAAAGACAGGATTAATGCAATAAGGGATTCCGATCTTCGTCTGCAGGATGCTGATCCCGAATATGCAACAAGAGCAGGTTCAAATAACGCTCATTTTCTGATTGCACTTAAAAATATGAATATTAATGCCCGGACATACTTCAAATCATGCCTGGAAAAAGGAGTAGAAATAAATGCTGTTGCAATTTATGTATGGTACCACAGCAGAGCTTTAAGTAAAGCTGTTAAATTAGCATCGGAAGAATTAAGTGACAGTGTACGTTCCAAATTAATTCTCTCGATGCTTGCAGATGAAGCTTTTGCCATTCATTTTCTTGAAGATGATTTTGCTGCCGGGCATGCCGCCGGAACCCGCGGCGATGCATCACAAAGAAAAGGGACTCATGATTATTACAATGAACTGGGATTACGAACCAGTTCATGGGACGGAAAACAAATGGTTCTAACAGGGGATGCATGGATGAGATATGAGGATGCTAACAGAGCAGCTGAGGTAATTTCTCTAAGCCTGCAGCAGCTGCTTAAAGCAGCAAGGGGAAATCAAGATTATCTTCCCTCCCATATTGAAGCGACAAAAATAACACCTGATACATTAAATGTTTGCATGACTAATGAGATGCCCGAAATTCAGGAAGATTCCAATTTATTTTCATTAGTAACTTCTGTATTAATCAGAACTCCAATTCCCGGACTTGCCACAGGGTTGGGCGAGCTGCCCAGATTCAGAGCTGAACTTGGAATGTTTGCCGGAATTTCAGGAGGTGTCCGTACATCTGTTATTTCCGGAGGCTTCTCACCTACCCAGAAATCAATTGGTTTGATAGGAGGTATTGAAGCATCTTTTCGGTTTGGCGCCGGATTGGACGGTGTGTTAAATGAATCCGGAGACGGACTTGTGTTCGCTGAACTCGGATGGAGACTAGACGGAGCTTCATCATCAGGTGTTACTTAAGATGCTTATATTCAAAATTATGGAAACCTGTTTGCAGCTATTCCAGGAAGATCTGCCTTTAGTACAAGGATGAGGCTCCCTTTCTACTTAATACCCGGTGATTTACTGATTGCAGGTCCCTTTTTAATGCTTCTTGATAAAGATGCTTTAACTACAATGGGTGTGAAAGCTGTTAACGGCGGACTTATTCCCTGGCAGGCTGGTATTGCAACTTCATTCGGCAGGTTTCAATTTGTAATCGGGAGGGAAGTTGCCGTATATCTATTCGGAAGAAATAAATTAAGGGATGCTTTATTCGCAGTTGCCCCCGATATAAACGGACTGGAACAATTATATATTCTATCTTACCGGTCTACACAAATTGAATTTCCCGTCTTGGTATATCGTCCTTTCAGATCGTTTGTAACAGATCAAAGTTCCGGTCTTTTAATTCAGTTTTATGCCGGCCTGGATTTCCCCCACCATATCGCTGACATAACTTCTGAAATAGAGGGTAAATATGCACCAAAACTTAATACCATATGGTATTTTGGTTCGAGGCTGATATTTGATTGGAGACATTATTTCTAAATTATATTCTTATCACTTATGATTTAATTCTATTTGAAGCTTTGAATATGTTTAATTTATTGGTCTATTTTGAATAATTATATATCTTCATTTTATTTATCCAATCTTAAGTCCGGTAAGTTATTTTCAATTGATATTTCATCATTGAAACTAGTTGATTTAGTTTTAAATTCGCTAAAATTTTATTTTTTTTAATTAACATAAACCAGATTTCAAATGTATCTCTTTTTAATAAATTAAATTCATAAACAACTTATTACTAAATAAAACAAAGGAATAATTATGAATGCGGATCAAATTAATACCTACACACAAAAAGCGGTCGAACTTGTAATAGAATACGGACCAAAATTAATCCTTGCAATTATAGTCCTTATAATTGGTCTATGGATAATAAGATTTGTTATTAAGGGATTGAACAAAGCTATGGAAAAGGGAGATGTCGATATCTCTCTAAGAAAATTCCTGAGCAGTCTATCGGGAATATTATTGAAAGTTTTATTGCTGATAAGTGTTGCCTCTATGATTGGGATTGCAACAACATCCTTTGTGGCAATTTTAGGTGCAGCAGGTTTAGCTGTTGGTTTGGCCTTACAGGGCGGCTTAGCTAATTTTGCCGGCGGTGTTATTATTTTAATTTTCAAACCATTTAAAGTAGGTGATTTTATTGATGCGCAGGGTCATATGGGAACGGTAAATGAAATTACAATTTTCACAACCGTCTTGAAAACTCCGGATAATAAAACTGTTATTATTCCTAACGGTGCACTGTCTAATGGCAGCATGGTAAATTTTTCTACTGAACCGACAAGACGTGTTGAATTTGTATTCGGTATCGGATATGATGATGATATTCTTAAAGCAAAAAATACCTTAAACTCTATTGTGGAAGCCGATACGAGAATATTTAAAGATCCTAAACCTATTATAGCAGTCGGAGAACTTGGCGACAGCTCAGTAAACTTCAAAGTAATGGTATGGTGCAGTTCTTCAGACTATTGGAGTGTATTTTTCGATACTAACGAAAAAGTTAAACTGACTTTTGATAAAGAAGGAATTTCAATTCCTTTCCCTCAAAGAGATATTCATGTTTACAATGAAAAACAATAGTTAGTTAATTAAATTTTTAGTTCCGTAATTGAATTTGTTAATGGGAAAACGATCTAAAAAATTTTCTAAAGTCATTATTATAATTGCTGGACTAGTTATTTTATTAGTAACCGGACTTCTGATATTTATTAATACATCTCCAGGTCAGAACTTATTAAAGGATGTTATTGCTTCACAACTGGAAAACAATCTGAATGTAAAAGTTGAAATAGGCAGCCTGGAAACAAATCTGATTAGCTAATTTAATGCAGATAAGATAACAGTTAATGTGAATTAAGGACACGATGTTCAGCCATTATTAAGTGTAGCCAAGGTGAGAGTTAAATATAGTATTTATGATTTGCTGTTCGGTCCAAGAGAAGTTAAATATTTACTGGTTGATAGTGTTGTAGTTAATCTTCAAAGAGACAGTCTCGGAAATTTTAATTTACCTTCTTTTCCGGAAACAACTGAAGAAGATACGGTTTTTACTCTTCCTGTAAGTATTGTTTCGGGCGAAATCAAACATATTAATATCTTTTATGAAGATAATCATATTCCTATTAATATCCTTTGTTCAAATCTTCAAACCATAATAGAAAAAGAACCGGGCGGGAATGGACATAATCTTAGTACTTCTATTGATTCACTAAGGCTGGATTATTTTAATGAACCGATTAAAATTAATAATTTATTATTCAAAAGCTTTATTAAAGAAAATCTTGATGCAGAGATTGATTCTTTTTATTCCAATGTTTCCGGGTTGATATTAAATGGTAAATTTTTCGGGACAGAGGATAGATTTACAGGAAACGTAGACATATCCGGTAATCCCGAAAAATTATTTGAAGCAATAGCCTTAAATTCATCTGCAGAATTTCAGGACAGCACCATAAATGCACATCTTAATCTTGATGCCACCAATCTTTCTTCTACGCCTGAATTAAATTTTAACCTGAACTTTCCTAAGTATAATGTAAATGGAATACCTGTACAAAAATTCAATCTGAACGGAATGTGGTATTCTGATACACTTTATCTTTATGATTTATCTTTCAAATCGCTTAACGGCTCAGTTTCTTCATCAGGCTTGATTATATTCGATAGCCTTTTTAATCATCATTTCGATCCGGAAGCCAGTAACATTGATTTAGCTCCGTTTATTAGATCGATTATTGGAAATACAAAATATATTACCGGAACTGTTACTGCTAATTTAAATATCAAATCATACGGCGGTTTTTCAAATCTTACCAGTTTAAAAATTAAATCGGGCTTTGGGATGAATTACGGAAATACAAACATCTTTAAAACTCATCTGGATTATAATAATAAACAGCTTAATATAAGATCTGACAGCGGCCTTATAGCTGTAAAATCTGATATAAAATTAACAGAAAAAGAATTCAAAGGTAAATTAAATATAGATTTGCCTTCGCTTAATCGGCTGTTTTCTTTGTTTAACCTTAAAGGATTCAACGGTCAGATCAAATCTAATTCCGAACTGAATGGAGATTGGTCCGGGATTAATCTAAAAACTAAAGTAATGTCAAACGGAGTATATTATAATAATTCTGAAATCGTTGACACAATATCTATAGCTTTAAATTTAAATAAAGATCAACTTTTTATCGACAGCAGTTTTGTAAGCGGAAGAATACCCGATATTAATTCTGTAGCATCTTTAGCAGGATTGGATAGTATTAGCGGAGATTTGAAATATTCATTGTCTGCAGTTGGATCTATGGATGGACCACATGCTCATCTTTCAGCGCATATTGATAATCCATCAGTAGGGACTTTCAGCTTAGATAGTTCTTATTTCAGTGCTGAACTTTATAAAGATACTATCTCAATATCTGAGTTAAAAATAAAAAAAGATTCGCTTCTCCTAACAGCGGACGGTAAAATCAATTACTTAAAAAAAGCAGGTAATATACAACTGCATGTTTCAAACAGTGATTCGGGAAATGCAGATAATATATACTCAGCATTCAACTTTAATTCTTTTGATGATTTTTCCGCTTTAATTAAATCAAATAATTTTAGTTTAAAAAATTTTAATGAATTCCTCCCGGGCCTGGAAATAAATAATGGTGATGTTAGCTGGGAATTAAATGTAATTAATAAGAGCAATAAATTACAAACTGCTCTTCCCTTCTCTATTTCCAATATAAAAAGAGATAATTTAAAAATAGATTCCGTATGGGGAACATTCAGAATTCAAGATGATAAATTCTTTGCGGAGTCGCTTGCTGCTGATATCGGCGGCAATAAGGTTTATTTGAATTTTAATTTAGGTTTGCAGAAAGACCAAAAATATTTTTATACTATTAATGAAAACAGTAAAACAGAAGGCAGTATATCCGCAGATAGTGTCAAACTTCAATTACTGAATCCTGTTATTGAAAGCTATGCTGACATAAATGGTTTCAGTAACATTGATCTTCATTGGAATGGTTTGTTAAAAAATCCGAATCTGGAAGGTGAAATAAATTTTCATGATGGAAGTATTAATCTGCCGGATAAGACAAACTTGTTTTCAGATTTTTCCGGTAAAATAGCTTTTAAAGATTCTGCAATTGAAACAGAGAATATCAATGCCTTATATCATAAAAAACCTCTTTCAATAAAAGCCAGGATAAATCAATATGACACAACAACTTTAGCAGCAATATTTCAAGTTTCTTCAAACGATACTTTATTAGTAAATACGAAAGCATATTTAAATCCTGATTCGGTTCACTTTAATTTTGAAGCTAATAATCTGGATATTGCTTTAGCGAACCCGTTTGTTCCCTCATTACATAGTGTAAAAGGAACACTCTCCTCAAGTCTCTCGCTTATTGGTAAAATTAATGATCCCGGAATTAATGGAACTTTTCGTATAAACGACATTTCATACAACCCGGATCTTTTGAATTTAGCTGTTGATGATGGAAATATTCTTACTCATATAAAGTCTAACAGGATTGTTTTAGATACTGCATATTTTAATATAGGCAAAGGTATTTTGGCTGCAAGAGGCAATCTTTTTTATGACAGTAATAAAGTTAAAAACGTTAGTATAGCTCTGTCCGCGGAAAATATTCAAATGTCCGAAAAAGGAACTTTCTATTTTAAATTGAACAGGGCAGATCTCAAATTGGGTTCAATAGGAGAAAGATACAAACTGGGAGGCACAATTCAGCTCGGAACTTCAAAATATGAACAAAATTTTGAGCTTTCAGATTTCTGGAAAGCTTTAATTGCAAAAACCGAAAGTGTTCTTAAAGTTCCCTCCGATTAACCTCTGGATTTAACGACATATTTTGAAAGTTACCCGGCAAAGTTAACCAGCATTTCGGATTACTTTAAGTATCTGGGTTGATAACAATATTGCTTATTTCCGCATACACCTCGATATGACTCTGAAAGGCAGTGTTGAGCTGTCCATGATCAACGGACGCGTATCTGTAGAAGAAAACGGAAGGATCCGGTTTCTTGACAGGGAATTCAATATTACACAAGGAGAAATTAAATTTAATAATCCTGAAAGATTAGATCCGACTATAAATTTATCTACAGAATCCGAAGTTTCCAGTTCTGCCGGAAGTAGTGAATATAATGAAACTTACCTTGTTAAATTAAATATACTTAGTCCTTTAGATGATTTGGATTTTAATTTAAGCTCCGAACCGGCTTTGGATGGCGCCGATATAATGAGTCTTTTATCACTGGGAGTAACTTACCAGCAGCTGCAGGCAAGCGGAGATGCAAATACACTTCTAACAAACCGTGCAGAGGTTTTAACAACTCTTGAGCTGTCAAATCAGCTGAATAATTATTTTGATAAATGGCTCGGAGATTATATTGATATTGACAGGATTGGTATTGGAGGTAATGTATTTGATCCAAGTCAGGTAAGGTTTGAGGTTACAAAAAAATGGTCTGATAATGTTGAACTCTCATATTCTACTGCGATTGACAAACTGGATAAGCAAATACTTAAAGCAAAAATTAAGCTTATAAAATATTTATACCTGGAAGGTAAAACAGATCAGGAAAATGAATCGGGTGCAGATTTGCTGTTCCGTATTAAATTTAAATAAATTCTGATGAGAAAAATTATTCCATTAGTATTATTATTTGTTTCAGCCCTGCATGGACAAACAGAAACAATTAAAATCAACTCAATAAGATTTTCCGGGAATGAAAATTTCAGTGCAGGTACACTGCATGATTTAATGTATCTTCAGCCATCAACATGGTTCAGCAGTCATTATTTTAACGCGGACATCTTTCAGGAGGATCTGAACTCCATCAAATCATTTTATCATCAGCAGGAATTTTCGAATATTAAAATTGAAGGATATAAATTGCAATACACTGAAGACAGCACAGAACTGGATATTTCAATTCACCTCGCTGAAGGAATTCCCGTCAAAATAAGCCATATTCATTTCAGCGGAAATAAACATTTTACGGATAATCAAATTCTTGAAAAGATGAGCATTCTGCCGGATGAAAGATATCAGCTTAATAAAATCCGCAGAAGCAGGAATAATATTAAATTGGCTTATATGAACGCCGGTTATCTGGACAGCGATATTTCAGCTGATACATTAAATAATAGAAATAACTGCGATCTGATTTTCAATGTTCATGAAGGCGATCTGTTATAGTATAAATGATATTAAAATTGAAGGATTACAAAAAGTAAAGCCCGGTATTGTTTTAAGAGAATTGGATTTCAGCAAAAACCAGTTTATTAATTATGAACTATTTGTTAAAACTCAAAGGAACCTGTATCATACAAATTTATTCAAAAGTGTAATAATAAGTCCGGAACCTACGGCTGATTCGGCTGAATCCAGAAAAAATGTTTTAATTAAATTAGCTGAGGATAACCAGGGAGTTTATGATTTAGCAGTCGGATATGGAACTATAGAAAAATTTCGTGTTTCCTCTGAAGTATCATATAAAAATTTTCTGGGAATGGGCTACCATTCAAAATTAGCAGGTAAAATCAGCTCAATTGAAAAGAATGTTGAACCTTCAATTACAGATCCTTGGATATTCGGAATTCCATGGAATCTTGGTTTGGTAGGAAAACTTGGCAAAAAAAAGGAACCATCATACAGCTTCAATTATTTTGGCGGTGAAATAAATTTTTTCAAGGAGTTTCTTGATCGGTCTAAGTTCTACATTACCGGAAGTTATGAAAAAAATTTTTTAATGAAATTAATTTCAATATTTATAAAGAAAATGATATGGAGCAGAATTTCACTCCAGAAGAGCAAATAGCACTTGAAGAAATACTTAAAAATTTTGATATAACTATACGCCGCTCAAGTCTTAAAGCTGCACTTTTATACGATTTACGAAATAATCTTTTCGATCCCTCGTCAGGATTTATCGTGAACATTTCCAGTGAATTTATATATGGTGTTGCCAATTTACGATTTTACAAAATACAATTACTTCACTCTATTAATAGAATACTTCGTAACCAGGCTATCTTTAAATACTTTTATTCGCTTGATAATTTAACCACAATCGCAAGCTCCATAGATATGTGTATTATAAATGATTTTTCAGGTGAGACAATTAATTTCCTGCTCGATGATTTATTCTATGCCGGCGGCCCGGGTTCAATCAGGGGATTTGGTTATCAGATGGTCGGTTCCTTGTCGGAAAACAATTCACCGTTAGGGGGTGAACTTAAACTTGTATGGAATCTTGAACTAAGACGGCGTATTATCTGGATTGTCAGCGGGGTAGCTTTCTTTGATGCAGGAAATGTATAGTCCGAAACAAAAGATTTTAGATTTAATGATCTGTGTTATTCACCGGGATTAGGACTTCGTGTTGATACACCTATCGGAACTGCCAGATTAGATTACGGATTTAATCCATGGCCGAAGAATAATGAGGATAGGGGTCAGCTTTGGATCGGAATCGGGCATTCCTTTTAAAAAATACCCATTAGATCATCGTAGTTTTTTGCTTTGGCAAGATCGGATCTTAGCTGCTCGATCATTTCATCGGTGAGTTCCATAATGTGTAAACTCCTTTCGGATATAAGTTAAAAATATTATTTATTTACCCAAAATTATTTACACTCCTACTTAAATTGAGATGTGAGGTCTTATTCAACATCGTTGGGCAATAAAAACCATAACCTTGCTCTCTTTGGTGATAGGTTCACGATTCCAATTTCCATACACATGTTGTATACAAAAACCAATATTCTGTAAGTTATTTATTATCTCTTTAAAACTGCGAAAGCGGAGCACACTCTCCGCTTCGAAAACTTTTCCGGTTTTACTGAAAACATAATAATTTTTAAAGTAGACCTGGCTATGACTAGCACTTTTTAGTTCTAACCAATATTCTATGGGACCAAATGGAGATTCGATCAGCTTATAGGTGGATTCACGATTCCAGTTTTCCCAGGCTTTGGCTGCGGGATTACGACTCTCAAAGGCAATATATCCTTCATGTCTTAATGCACTGTAAATAGCACAGAGAGTCGCATACCACTTAGAATCATCAAGGAAAATTTGTACAACATTACCTGTCATAAGCACAAGATCGGCCTTCGGTGAACCTAAAATAGACGCATCTCCTTTTTTCCATAGGACTAAATCGGCGAAAGTTTGTTGCTTGGCATATGTTAACATAGCAGAGGAGGGATCAATGCCGATAACATTTCGGTTATTTCTCACTAATTCACGGGTAAGAAGACCGGTACCACACCCTAAATCAAAAATGATTTTTGCTTCTATATCTTCTGCAAATTGAACATAAAAATCAGTGTCAATACCTCGAGGATTATTTATGTCGTACAGTGCTACTAATTGTGGAGCAGTATAATGTAAATCAAGTTTCATACTACTTCTTAAACCCTAACTTATTATTAACTTTACCTTACGTTTATAACACATATGTTCTTGGACGCACAACAATTTTAAATGTTCCTTTTTTATACGATTTTTTCAGCGAGAACTAATTAGAGCACTTCAGTTACAGGGCTAAACAAAATAATATTGCTCCAGTTATTAATGCCCTGCTCTCTGTTCCCGGCATTGGGTTTATTACTGCTATGACTCTATATACCGAAATTGTTGATATGTCCCTATTTATCGGGAAGAGTTTGTAACAGGTTGATTCTTTTATTTTTTTAATATTATTCTTTTTAAATGTGATGGATTTAAAATAATGATTTAATCTTTTCTAACATATTGACTTTTTACATAACAACTTAAATTGCTTTGTTATGTGCCCCTTTATTTTGATATATTTTTTAAGATTTCTTCTTTCTTTAAAAGTTGGTGACCTTCAAACACAGTTAGTATTTCAATCGATGTTTCCTTTCGATAATATACTATCCTGTAACCTTTATATAATATTTCTCTTATTTGTTCCATGGCGAGTTCTGGTACTATTCTACCCTTGTCTGGATTATTAGGAATTGTTTCTGCAATTGATATTAATTTATCCGTAAATTCTATTGCAATTTCCGGATTATCTCTTGAAATAAAATCTTCAATTTCTTGAAGTCGAACTGAAGATTCTTTCGTCCAATATAGTTTCATCAACTTTTATTTTCTCGGGCTTTTTTCAATTCTTTTTTAAGTTGAGATGTTGTGTACTTTTCACCTTTCTCTGAATCTGATAATCCTCGTGATATTGAATCTATAAATAATTTTGTTTGACGTAATTCATCGAATTCTGATGGTGCTATTAATACACCAGCAGGTTTTCCGTTTTGAGTAATAATTAAGGAGTTTTTCTTTTCTTGAATTTCTTTGAGGTACTTCGCTAAACTCGATTTAAATTGACCAACTGGAATAATATCACTTGATACAATTATATTTCTCATCTTATTTTACCTTTATTTGTCATAATAATGGCCTTAATTTAATCCATTATTATGTCTTAATCAATTACTTTCTTTAGGCACCTAACGAACCGCAATTAAGTTGCAGCCCAGAACTAGAAACTTATTATTGATTACTACTGCCAAAGATTAAGCAAACTGTGCTTAGCTTTCCGTTCACGACAAGCACAGTTTGCAAGACTATTAATTAATTTGACTACGTTGAACAAGATACTTTAAGCGGATCATCTACCTTCAAAAATCTCTAAAAAGCCGAATGCGTAAAATGCTGTCAGAAGTTATGTTTAAAAGTCTCTCATAAAAATTATGTTGCAATTTCAAAATAATTAAAAGGAGACTTATTATGAAAACCTCTAACAAGATTTCGTTTGACAACTCCCACTTCTTTGTTGGTGTTGATACTCATCTTAAGAACTGGAAAGTTACTGTTAGATTCAATAGTATCGAACTTAAAACCTTCTCTATGAATCCTTCTCCCTCTGAATTGGTTAATTACCTAAAGAAAAATTATCCCGGCGGTATTTACCATATTGTCTATGAGGCCGGTTTCTGTGGCTTCTGGGCTTTCAGAGATTTTGGGAAATTAGACATTGACTGCATCATCGTTAATCCTGCTGATGTACCTACTTCTAACAAAGAAAAAGTAAATAAGAATGACCCCATCGATTCAAGGAAACTTGCCAGAGAACTGGAGAACGGCAGCCTGAAATCTATCTACGTCCCTGATATCTTCCATGAAGAACTAAGACAGCTTATGAGACTTAGATACAGAATCATTCAAAACCAAACAAGAACCAAAAACAGAATTAAAGCTCTGCTTCATACACAGGGAATTAATATTCCTATTCATTTTACCGGGAACTCCAGATGGTCTGCTTCTTTCATTAAATGGTTACAGAATATAAACCTTAACACTCAGGCCGGACAATTTACTCTCGAAAATCTTATCCTTCAGCTTCAGCAGTTAAGAGAAAATAATAAGAATATTCTCTCTCAGTTAAGACTACAGGCTAAACAAAATAATATCGCTCCTGTTATTAATGCTTTGCTATCTGTTCCCGGTGTTGGGTTTATTACTGCTATGACTCTATACACCGAAATTGTGGATATCAAAAGATTCTCTAATCAGAATCGATTAGCTGCTTTTGTCGGGCTCGTGCCTTCTATAAGGTCTTCTGATGATAATATTTATAACAATGGTATTTCTTTTAGAAAAAACAAATTCTTAAGACCAATTATGATTGAGGCTGCTTGGACGGCCATTAAATCTGATCCCGCTATGACTCTTAGATATAGAGAACTTACTAATAGAATGAAGCCGAAGTTGGCTATTATTAAAATTGCTAAAAAACTCCTGAAAAGGATTAGACACGTGTGGATTTACCAGGAAGATTATGTTTACTCTTTAGTTGCTTAAAATCTGAATCTTTTACTGGAACAAATAAAAGAATAGTGCTTCTTGATAGCGGTGCGGACCGTTTTTTTAAGTCTGTCTGCGTGGGCTCGTGAAGTCCCAATAGTCATTCTCGAATATATCGGGAATGCTACATGCAGATTTCTGTCAGACTGCGGCCGCACCTTATGAATTTTATCGCTTACTTTGTGCTCTCCCGACTTATCGGGAAGAGTTTATAACAGGTTGATTCTTTTATTTTTTTAATATTATTCTTTTTAAATGTGATGGATTTAAAATAATGATTTAATCTTTTCTAACATATTGACTTTTTACATAACAGTCTGTCTGCGTGGGCTCGTGAAGTTCCAATAGTCATTCTCGAATATATCGGGAATGCTACATGCAGATTTCTGTCAGACTGCGGCCGCACCTTATGAATTTTATCGCTTACTTTGTGCTCTCCCGACTTATCGGGAAGAGTTTATAACAGGTTGATTCTTTTATTTTTTTAATATTATTCTTTTAAATGTGATGGATTTAAAATAATGATTTAATCTTTTCTAACATATTGACTTTTTACATAACAACTTAAATTGCTTTGTTAGGTTGCAATTTATTCTGAAAACATTTCTATTAGTTTGGATATTATCTTGCTTTGAATTGGTTTATTTAGAACTGTAATTTTTTTAATTAATCTCGATTTGTCTACGGTTCTTATTTGATCTAAAACTATTTGTCCCTGTTTCCCTTCAACTCTACATGGAACTCTTGTAGGATAGTTCCGAAGCCTTGAAGTTAATGGTGCTATTATTACAGTAGATATATGATTATTCATTTCATTTGGAGAAATGATTACACATGGTCGTGTCTTTTTAATTTCACTTCCTATGGTAGGATCTAGATTTATTAAATAAACTTCAAATCTTTGATATTCCATTTACCATTCCCATTCTTCATTATCCCAAGATGTCGAGTTTTCTAAATATTCCTGGTCTAACAGAATGTCATCATTATTTTCTGACATTTTTTGGAAAGCATTATCCCAATCTTCTCTTATCTTTGATGTAGGTTTTAATATAATGGTTTTATCTTTTACTTCTATTTCAACTTCACTTTTTAACCCACTTTGTTCAAGCATATGTCTTGGGATTCTAACACCCTTCGAGTTTCCTATTTTAATCACCTTTGTTTTCATTTCAATCCTCTTCTGTTTACGTAGATACAATGTAATTACTTTCTCAATAATATGCAACCAATATTTTATAATGTCTATATGCAACATAACGAACCGCAATTAAGTTGCAGCCCAAAACTAGAAACTTTTATTTATTACCACTGCCAAAGATTAAGCAAACTGTGCTTAAATTTCCGTTTACGATAAGCACAGTTTGCAAGACTATTAATTAATTTGACTACGTTGAACAAGATACTTTATGCGGATCATCTACCTTCAAAAATCTCTAAAAAGCCGAATGCGTAAAATGCTGTCAGAAGTTATGTTTAAAAGTCTCTCATAAAAATTATGTTGCAATTTCAAAATAATTAAAAGGAGACTTATTATGAAAACCTCTAACAAGATTTCGTTTGACAACTCCCACTTCTTTGTTGGTGTTGATACTCATCTTAAGAACTGGAAAGTTACTGTTAGATTCAATAGTATCGAACTTAAAACCTTCTCTATGAATCCTTCTCCCTCTGAATTGGTTAATTACCTAAAGAAAAATTATCCCGGCGGTATTTACCATATTGTCTATGAGGCCGGTTTCTGTGGCTTCTGGGCTTTCAGAGATTTCGGGAAATTAGACATTGACTGCATCATCGTTAATCCTGCTGATGTACCTACTTCTAACAAAGAAAAAGTAAATAAGAATGACCCCATCGATTCAAGGAAACTTGCCAGAGAACTGGAGAACGGCAGCCTGAAATCTATCTACGTCCCTGATATCTTCCATGAAGAACTAAGACAGCTTATGAGACTTAGATACAGAATCATTCAAAACCAAACAAGAACCAAAAACAGAATTAAAGCTCTGCTTCATACACAGGGAATTAATATTCCTATTCATTTTACCGGGAACTCCAGATGGTCTGCTTCTTTCATTAAATGGTTACAGAATATAAACCTTAACACTCAGGCCGGACAATTTACTCTCGAAAATCTTATCCTTCAGCTTCAGCAGTTAAGAGAAAATAATAAGAATATTCTCTCTCAGTTAAGGCTACAGGCTAAACAAAATAATATTGCTCCTGTTATTAATGCTCTGCTCTCTGTTCCCGGTGTTGGCTTTATTACTGCCATGACTCTATACACCGAAATTATTGATATCAAAAGATTTTCTAACCAAAATCAGTTCGCTGCTTTTGTGGGGCTCGTGCCTTCTATAAGGTCTTCTGATGATAATATTTATAACAATGGTATTTCTTTTAGAAAAAACAAATTCTTAAGACCAATTATGATTGAAGCTGCATGGACTGCCATTAAATCTGATCCCGCTATGACTCTTAGATATAGACAACTTACTAATAGAATGAAGCCGAAGTTGGCTATTATTAAAATTGCTAAGAAACTTCTTAAAAGAATTAGACATGTGTGGATTTACCAGGAAGATTATGTTTACTCTTTAGTTGCTTAAAATCTGAACCTTTTACTGAAACAAATAAAAGAATAGCGTTTCTTTAGCGGTGCGGACCGTTTTTTTAAGCCTGTCTGCGTGGGCTCGCGAAGTCCCAATAGTCATTCTCGAATGTATCGGGAATGCTACATGCAGATTTCTGTCAGACTGCGGCCGCACCTTATGAATTTTATCGCTTACTTTGTGCTCTCCCGACTTATCGGGAAGAGTTTATAACAGGTTGATTCTTTTATTTTTTTAATATTATTCTTTTTAAATGTGATGGATTTAAAATAATGATTTAATCTTTTCTAACATATTGACTTTTTACATAACAGTCTGTCTGCGTGGGCTCGTGAAGTCCCAATAGTCATTCTCGAATATATCGGGAATGCTACATGCAGATTTCTGTCAGACTGCGGCCGCACCTTATGAATTTTATCGCTTACTTTGTGCTCTCCCGACTTATCGGGAAGAGTTTATAACAGGTTGATTCTTTTATTTTTTTAATATTATTCTTTTTAAATGTGATGGATTTAAAATAATGATTTAATCTTTTCTAACATATTGACTTTTTACATAACAACTTAAATTGCATTGTTATACCACTGCATTTTAACTGACTTTTTTTAATTTCTTTACTTCTACTTTTAGTCTATCTTGAAGTCTATCTTTTTCTATTTCTAAATTGTATCGCATTTGCAAATTCAACCAAAACTTCTCTGATAAACCAAAATATGCAGATAGTCTTAAGGCGGTATCTGCAGTTATTGCTCTTTTCCCCAATACTATTTCATTTATTCTTCTGGCGGGAACACTTATATCTTTAGCTAAACGATATTGACTTATTTCCATCGGAATTAAAAATTCTTCGAGTAATATTTCTCCAGGATGTATTGGTTCTATTTTTCTACTCATAATATTTTATCCTTTATGATAATCTGCAATTTCAACTTCATATGCATTATTTTCTTTCCAGCTAAATACTATTCTCCATTGATCATTTATTCTTATACTATATTTTCCAGATAAACTCCCAGACAATTTTTCAAGTCTATTGCCTGGTGGTACTTTTAAATCTTCAAGTCTTTCCGCACCATCAATGAGTAATAATTTTCTATATGCAACTCTTTGTATAGTTGATGGTAAATTTCTTACATATCTTCGATTAAATAAATCTTCTGTTGATTTATCTGAAAAACTATTTATTATATACCATAATAATAACGCTTTACGTTATTATAATCAAGTTCTGTTTTCCTTTCATAATATTTTAAATAGTTTATTTATTTTATCTCATTTGTGGTATAACGACCGCATTTAAGCCGCAGCCCAGAACAAGAAACTTATTTTATTTACTACTGCCAAAGATTAAGCAAACTGTGCTTAATCCTGTCCGCCGAAATCCTATGTAGGCGGAGTTCCGTTTATGACAAGCACAGTTTGCAACAAACTTATTAGAGCACTTCTGTTGAACAAGATACTTTAATCGGAGCACCTACTTTAAAAATCTCAAAAATGCAGAGTGCGTAAAAGCTGTCGGCTTAAAATGTTTTGTTAGGTGCATTTTTTTAATGTAATAAAATTAGTTTTTTTGTTTGGGTAAATGTTCCTGCATTTAATTGATAATAATAAATACCACTTGGGAAAGCTTTTGCATCCCATTTTTCACAATAAATTCCTGCATCTAAAACTTTTGTTATAAGATTTGATACTTCTCTTCCTAACGCGTCATATATTTTCAAAGATACAAATGATCTAGAGGGGATGTTAAATTTTATCTTTGTTGTAGGATTGAATGGATTTGGATAATTCTGATAAAGACAAAATCCTTTGGGGATTTGAGGTATATCTTTTGCGATTGAAGTAATCATTTCTTTCAATGGCCTTCGCCACACCCCATCATTCTCTACACCAGCGAAAAGATAATCTGTCTTGATTAAAAGATGTGAAATTCTTGGGTTCTTTAAATCATTATTAACTGAAGTCCAACTTGTGCCATTGTCAGTAGAAAGAATAACTCCATAATTACCGGTGCCTGCAAAAATATCCGATTTGTTTATCACAATAGAGTTAATTTGAATATAATCACTGATTTTTGACCACTCTGCACCATTGTCAGTAGATAGGAATAAACCAATATCTGTACCTGCATAAAGATTTGTATTCTTAACCACTATTGAATTGACATAATGAAAATCGTAGTTAATCATACTCCAGCTACTTCCATCATTAGTCGAACGAAAAATTTCTCCTTCGCTAGTACCCGCAAATATATTATCGGCATTTACAGCTAAAACGCGGACTATGGAATAGAGTGTACCCGAGTGAACTTCAATCCAGTTATCTCCTTTATCAGATGAACGATAAATTTTATCATTTGCCCCAGCAAAAAGGTAATTTCCTTTGATAGCTAGTGAATAAATCCATGGGTAAGCAATACCAGAACTAGCAGAAAACCAGCTTGTTCCGTTATTAGTTGAACGGAAAACACCACTACCAGAAGTTCCAATAAATATGTCAGAACTATCGCCAATAATAGGATCCACATATTTGTTTGTTAAACCTTGATTCAATGCTGACCAACTTACTCCATCATTTTGTGAGTAAAATATTCCATAACCTGAAGTAGCAAAAAGTCTTGTCCCCTTGCTATATAGAGAATTTACATATGTATTTATTAATCCTGAATCTGATTTAATCCAATTACCACCATTATTAGTAGAATGGAAAACTTCACCACTATCTGTTCCTATAAATAAATCTGCGCTATCTGTCCAAATTGAAGATATTTTTCGGTGTGGAAGTCCAGAATTAATTGCAGTCCATTTTTGTCCGTTGTTGACTGTTAGGTATATGCCATCTTCTGTCCCGGCAAAAAGAGTATTTCCACTAGTTTTAAGTGTACTGATATATTTATTTGATAGCCCTGAATTAATACTATCCCAATTTACTCCATTGTTTGTAGAAGCATATACCCCTCCGCCTCTTGTACCAGCAAATATATAATTCCCACTTACGACAAGCGATGATACATGAGAATTTGTTAAACCAGAACTTACATTATTCCAGTGGGTTCCGTTATCAGTAGATATATAAACTCCATCATCATTACCAGCTAATATATTTGCCCCATCAAATGCTAGTGAATATACGACTTGATTCAAGATACCTGAATTAATAGAGTACCAAATCGAGCTATAAATATCAAGAGTATGTCTAAAAACTCCAAGATTAGTTCCTATATAAATCTCGGAGTCATTAAGAGCAATTGTATAAACAATGCTTGAACTAACCTCACTTCCTCTTAAATCTTCAAAAGTTGTAAATGTGCCATCCTTCATAAAGACAAGAAGTCCACTTTCATAAGTACCTATAAAAAGGTTGCTTCCGCTTTCAGCTATAGACAATACATTATGATAAGTATTTTCTCTTATTTGAATCCAATTTATTCCATTATTTGTTGAAATAAACATTCCTGCATTTGTACCAGCATATATATTTGTTCCCTTTTTTGTAATTGCTTGCACCGTTCCACTTACTGGACCACTAGTTTGAACCCACTGAGCTAACAATTGATTTGCAAACAATATTAGTAAAAAGTATAAAATAAATAAACGTTGTGAAGTTCTCATAATACCTTCCACTTTTTATTGATTTTAAATAGCACCTAACGAACCGCAATTAAGTTGCAGCCCATAACTAGAAACTTATTATTTATTACTTCTGCCAAAGATTAAGCAAACTGTGCTTAACTTTCCGTTTACGACAAGCACAGTTTGCAAGACTATTAATTAATTTGACTACGTTGAACAAGATACTTTTTGCGGATCATCTACTTTAAAAATCTCTAAAAAGCCGAATGCGTAAAATGCTGTCAACTTAAATTGCATTGTTAGGCAGTTCTTTAATTTCTTATAACCAATATAGATGAAACAGAACCTTGAACACCTTTACCAAGAGCATAAACCTTTTCTCCATCCCATCTGAAAATTCCATTAACTTCAATACTGTTGGCTATATTAAACATTCCTCCGACATATAGATTGTCGTTATCAGTATATAAACAATAAGGTGAAGAATCCAGCATAAATTTACTCGCTTGCCAATTTTTACCATCCCAGTAAGCAAAATACTGTGTTCTAACAGAACCTGCAGTATCAAAAATTCCTGCAATATCCAATTCATTTTTGAATCCAATTGCTGAAAAAATTCGATTTGGCTTTATACCTGTTCCAACAGAAGACCATGAAGTATCATTCCACTTCGCTATACAATTAGCTTCAAATTCATTGCATGTTTCAAAATTTCCAACAACATATAATTCATTTTGAAAAACTGCTAAACTCATTATCCATGTACCACCCGAAAGATTACCACTTATATTATTTACTACAGTGTTCCATTTAATTCCATCCCACTTTGCTATGTGATCAGCTTGAAAGTCTTGAACCATATATTTACTAAACCAACCTCCGGCATAAAGAGCTCCTTTATATACTGCAAGAGTGTATACTTCATCTGGTAATCCTTCTCCTACTGGGGACCATTCTGTTTGATTCCATTTAGCAATATTATCAGCTTTAATACCACCAGCAACCGAATACCAACCTCCGGCATAAAGCTCACCATTATATTCAATTAGGCTTGTTACTCTTCCATCTATACCATTACCTACGGTTGACCATTCCTTTCCGTCCCACTTTGCAATATGGTTCGCAGCAACTTCACCAACAGAATCAATAAAACCTCCGACATATAATTCTCCTTTATAAAATGCCATACATTCTACATCTGCATCTTTCCCTCTAATTCCATTGCCGAGGGAGTGCCAATTTTTTCCATCCCACATAGCTATGTTATTTACTACTTGATTTCCCGCTAATCTAAACTGACCACCGACATATATTGTATCAGTTGTTAAATTGTTATTCCCACTTGAGTTATCAACTGGTGTTTCTGTTGGTAATTTCTTTTTACAGTTGAACGAGATAACGCATAATAAAATTATTATAAGAATATTTTTCATTTTTATTTTCCCTTTACTGCCTAACGAACCGCAATTAAGTTGCAGCCCATAACAAGAAACTTTTATTTATTACTTCTGCCGAAGATTAAGCAAACTGTGCTTAGCTTTCCGTTCACGACAAGCACAGTTTGCAAGACTATTAATTAATTTGACTATGTTGAACAAGATACTTTAAGCGGATCATCTACCTTCAAAATCTCTAAAAAGCCGAATGCGTAAAATGCTGTCAACTTAAATTGCATTGTTATATGGCTTCTTAAAAATAATATGACAATCCGCTTAAAAATATTAAATCCGTTTTTGGTGCCAAAAAATTATATCTCTATACTACCACGTAAAACTAAACCTTGAATAATTTGATAACCAGCCCCAATGTTTCCAATTAATATGATAATCTCGTAATTGTAATTCTAATAATCCATCATTTGAATAACTAACTTCTCCAATTATATTTAGATCTTTTGATACATATGAAATTACTGAAGAGCTAAGAGTTGTTTTAGTTAAATCCATATTTTCAAAGAAAAGTCCCAACTTTGAAACCGATTCAAGTTTATCAGAAATTTTAATACTAAAAACACTTAAAGCTCCTATGTATGAATCTCTAAATGCTAAAGCAGGTCCAATTGCTAATTTGCTATTACCATTGAGTAATAAATAACTAGCAGCAATAATAAATTGTGAGTTTCCAGCATCAATGAACTCTCCAGAAATAGTAATATTCTCATTTATACTATAAGAGCTAGATAGATAATAATTACCTTGAACATTTGTGGTTAGACCACTTATACCAATCATGGGATTTGAAAATTGTGTTACGTCAAAAAAAGAATTTTGAAAAGTATTTGTAATTCTTTCTTGAGCTATTATTATACTTATGGAATTTAAGAAAATAATACAGATAAAAAGACTAGTTTTCATTTTATCTCCCTTTTTAATTTAGCCATATAACGATCCGCAATTAAGTTGCAGCCCATAACAAGTAACTTTTATTTATTACTACTGCCAAAGATTAAGCAAACTGTGCTTAACTTTCTGTTTACGAAAAGCACAGTTTGCAAGAATAATAATTAATTTGACTACGTTGAACATGATACTTTTTGCGGATTATCTACCTTAAAAATCTCAAAAAAGCCAAGTGCGTAAAATGCTGTCAACTTAAATTGCATTGTTATATGGCTTTAAAATATATTATTTTATTTCCTTAAATAAATGTTCCCATTTTTTAAAGGGATTTTTCATAATAATATCAAAGAGATTCCATGCTTTCCAAGAATCTCCATAACCCCAATTGATATCATTAATAGATGATTTATTGAGTTTTCCTTTATATCTTAATGGTAGATAACTAATATACATTGAATCATTACTAATTTTATAAATTGAACAGAATTCAAAAGGATAGTCTTTTATTTGTTTTGTACCGTACATATATATTGAGTCTAGCCTTACATTTAATTTAATAGTATCTGTGCTCTTTTTTTGATAAGAAAGCAGTGAACGCCAACTATATGTCTCTGCCTTTTCACCATCATTTTTTTTACCAAATGCAACAAATGTTAAAAATCCAGAAGTATCATTAAATAACTTTAACTTCAATTCGACATGTGTATCAAGTCCATCATGATGAATATCAAAAATACCATTCCATGTATGGCCATCATTTACTAAAGCTTTATCACCGTGATGATAAGAATAATATAAATATATATTCTTTAATAATGGGGCTAATAAGAAAACAGCTAAAATTACTATTAACATTTTAAAGTACCACTTCATATTCTCTTTTGCCATATAACGAACCGCAATTAAGTTGCAGCCCAAAACAAGAAACTATTTTTTATTACTTCTGCCAAAGATTAAGCAAACTGTGCTTAACTTTCCGTTTACGACAAGCACAGTTGCAACATAATTAATTAGAGCACTTCATTTGAACAAGATACTTTTTGCGGATTATCTACTTCAAAAATCTCAAAAAAGCCGAATGCGTAAAATGCTGTCAACTTAAATTGCTTTGTTAGGCCATGCAGTTTAAATACTATATAATTGTATTTCTTTAACTTCCCTGAAATCTTTCTCGTTAAAGGTGGCTACTGTGGTTACATGATTAGCTATGCCTATGCTTAATATTTCATAATCATGTATTTTTAATCCAGTTGGTTTATAATTTTTTAATAGTTTTTGAAATATTATAAATGATTCTTCATTTGGATATAAGATTGTCATAATCTTTGTAAAATCTTCGACTATCAATAATGCATCATGTAATGGCAAGGGATTACTGGGAATCCTTGTTATAACGGAGAGAAATTCTGATATATTTTTTGAAGTTGTAAATAATTCATACCGTTCTGAAAGCATACTTTGAGCTTTATTAAAATATTTTGAACCTTCATCAATTGAATAAATTAGCACATTTGTATCAAGTAATAATTTATTCATAAGCTCTTTCTCGAATATTTTTATTATCGAGTTCGCCTTTTAGATTAAATGTATGAATTTTTGTCTTTTGTGGGGTTTTGGTTCTAAGAGAATTAATATATTTGTAAACCTTTTCTAAAATATCATTAGGCATCTTATCAATTTCCTTTTTGATTTTTTCTTTTGTTGTCATAACATACCTCATTAATATTAACAAACAAATATATAGATTTTCTTTGAAAAATAATCAGCCTTCTATCTATGGCCTAACGAACCGCAATTAAGTTGCAGCCCATAACAAGAAACTTTTATTTATTACTTCTGCCAAAGATTAAGCAAACTGTGCTTAACTTTCCGTTTACGAAAAGCACAGTTTGCAAGACTATTAATTAATTTGACTACGTTGAACAAGATACTTTAAGCGGATCATCTACCTTAAAAATCTCAAAAAAGCCGAATGCGTAAAATGCTGTCAGAAGTTATGTTTAAAAAGTCTCTCATAAAAATTATGTTGCAATTTCAAAATAATTAAAAGGAGACTTATTATGAAAACCTCTAACAAGATTTCGTTTGACAACTCCCACTTCTTTGTTGGTGTTGATACTCATCTTAAGAACTGGAAAGTTACTGTTAGATTCAATAGTATCGAACTTAAAACCTTCTCTATGAATCCTTCTCCCTCTGAATTGGTTAATTACCTAAAGAAAAATTATCCCGGCGGTATTTACCATATTGTCTATGAGGCCGGTTTCTGTGGCTTCTGGGCTTTCAGAGATTTCAGGAAATTAGACATTGACTGCATCATCGTTAATCCTGCTGATGTACCTACTTCTAACAAAGAAAAAGTAAATAAGAATGACCCCATCGATTCAAGGAAACTTTCCAGAGAACTGGAGAACGGCAGCCTGAAATCTATCTACGTCCCTGATATCTTCCATGAAGAACTAAGACAGCTTATGAGACTTAGATACAGAATCATTCAAAACCAAACAAGAACCAAAAACAGAATTAAAGCTCTGCTTCATACCCAGGGAATTAATATTCCTATTCATTTTACCGGGAACTCCAGATGGTCTGCTTCTTTCATTAAATGGTTACAGAATATAAACCTTAACACTCCGGCCGGACAATTTACTCTAGAAAATCTTATCCTTCAGCTTCAGCAGTTAAGGGAAAATAATAAGAATATTCTCTCTCAGTTAAGGTTACAGGCTAAACAAAATAATATTGCTCCTGTTATTAATGCTCTGCTATCTGTTCCCGGCGTTGGGTTTATTACTGCTATGATTCTATACACCGAAATTGTTGATATGAAAAGATTTGCCAATCAGAATCAATTAGCTGCTTTTGTCGGCCTCGTGCCTTCTATAAGGTCTTCTGACGATAATATTTATAACAATGGTATTTCTTTTAGAAAAAACAAATTCTTAAGACCAATTATGATTGAGGCTGCTTGGACGGCCATTAAATCTGATCCCGCTATGACTCTTAGATATAGAGAACTTACTAATAGAATGAAGCCGAAGTTGGCTATTATTAAAATTGCTAAAAAACTCCTAAAAAGGATTAGACACGTGTGGATTAACCAGGAAGATTATGTTTATTCTTTAGTTGCCTAAAAACTGAATTTTTTACTGGAAGAAATAAAAGAATAGTACTTCTTTAGCGCCTGCCTGACGGTAGGCAAGGTGCGGACCGTTTTTTTAAGCATGTCTGCGTGGGCTCTCGAAGTCCCAATAGTCATTCTCGAATGTATCGGGAAGGCTACAAACAGATTTCTGTCAGACTGCGGCCGCACCTTATGAATTTTATCGCTTACTTTGTGCTCTCTCATTTATCGGGAAGAGTTTATAACAGGTTGATTCTTTTATTTTTTTAATATTATTCTTTTTAAATGTGATGGATTTAAAATAATGATTTAATCTTTTCTAACATATTGACTTTTTACATAACAACTTAAATTGCATTGTTATGTGCAAATTTTTATATGAATTGGATTGGAAATTCTTTTTTTCTCCAACCGATAATATTATCGCTAGAACATAAACATTCTAAATACTGTTGTGTTTTAACTGCTCCATTATTTCTAATAAACCTAATTTCCATATTATATATTTCAGGTGGTAGCGAAGCCCAATATATTCTTACTATTCCTTTTGATGTCTCTCTCATATCAAATATTTCATTTCGTTGGACCTTTGATGTTCTATCAAGACTTCCAGCATCAAATTTAATATCGATTTCTTTTGGGAATTTTAATATAATTCTTACATTCTTTTCAGATTTAGGTCGTCTATTGACCAATTTAAAATGAATTATGCCATTAAAGTTTTGGGGAAGATTTAGTGAACCATCATCTTGTACAATTGTTATGTTTTCACTTTGATTTCTATTTGGATATTTAAAGTATTCTTCTTTCGGAATTAACAAATCAATAGGATGCAAAAAAGAAAATGGTTCAATTTTATTTAATGCATCTCTTATTTTATCTTCTATTATTTCGTCAACTTGTATATAGTCAGTGAGTTTATCATAAAACCATGGCATTTCACCTTTTTCAGTTTTGATAATATAAATCGGTATACCCAAAGAAAATGCCATTCCAATTTCGAAAGAAATAATTTGACTACTACTTTTTGTTTTTGTATTCTTTGTCCATCCTAAAAGCAAAGCATTACAATTTATTAATTCTTCACGCAATTTTTGAATGAGCGGAACGCCAACGAGATTTCTTTCAGCAATATATATTTCATATTTCTTTTGCTTCAATATTTTTTCGACAATATGACTTAATGAACTATCTTTTGAAGCATGTGAATAAAAAAATCTTTCAGGATACCAATTAATCATTAATTTTATACCTTAATAAATCTTAGCACATAACGAACCGCAATTAAGTTGCAGCCCAAAACAAGAAACTTTCTTTTATTACTTCTGCCAAAGATTATGCAAACTGTGCTTATTTTTCCGTTTACGTCAAGCACAGTTTGCAAGACTATTAATTAATATGACTACGTTGAACAAGATACTTTTTGCGGATCATCTACTTCAAAAATCTCAAAAAAGCCGAATGCGTAAAATGCTGTCAACTTAAATTGCATTGTTATATTGTTTTATTCTTTATACAAATTTGTTTTTTCTTTGTAATTATACCAATACATTAAACCATCTTTAAATTCCACTGTAAGTGTACGTGGGACTGTAGAGATTACAAGCTTCAGATAGGGAGGTTTATAATCGTATAAATCGTTATAATTTATTGTTTTTATATTTGAATCGTTTAGAAATATTATTTGGTGAAAATAGGTTGAATTGGATTTATCCATTTGATAAGTACATTCCAAGTAACCTTCATATGAGGTTTCGCTATTATACGTTGTTAACCATTTTTTTGTAGTCCAATATCCGGAAATATCCTCTGCTTTTTCATTTGGAGTAAGTATGTCAACAGGAGTTGATGTTAGTATGTTATTCGATATATTAATCTCACTTCCTGTATAACCTTCATATATTGGTACTGATATATTCTCAGCGAAATAAACAATTTCCAAATCATAATGATAAATTATTCCATTCTCGATTCTATATTTGCCCTTCTTAATTTCATCGGCTTTCCATAATTGAGTTTCAACATTCTTAAAGGTACTAGAATCAATAAAGCTTCCATCAGTAAAATATGTTATTCTATATCCATTAACTCCCCAAGTACCAATAATTTCTTTTTTTAGGAAATCATCATTTTGTACAGTAGGTTCAGTAACAGAGTTTTCCGAACATGAAACAAAAGAAATAATACTTAGTATTAATATACTTGAGTAAAAAAGGAATGTTTCTTTAGATCCTTTCATTTTTTCACCTCACTTTTTGTTGTAAGTAGATAATGTGAACTATTAGGATCGTAAAAATTGTTTCATAAAAATCCCTATATTTATTTATACAATATAACGAACCGCAATTAAGTTGCAGCCCAAAACAAGAAACTTTCTTTTATTACTTCTGCCAAAGATTAAGCAAACTGTACTTAACTTTCCGTTTACGAAAAGCACAGTTTGCAAGACTATTAATTAATTTGACTACGTTGAACAAGATAATTTATGCGGATCATCTACTTCAAAAATCTCTAA
>CAVQBP010000024.1:0-1310666 GCA_963710745.1 uncultured Bacteroidota bacterium
TATAATTCTTATTAGCCATAACTAAAAAATCAGGTTTCCATCTACATATAGTTTTTATAAGCAGCAGCCTTTATGTTAAAATCACAGCTAAATCTAAAATTCTTCCATAACCTCCAATAGATAAAAATCTTTCATTAGGTATTTAAATTTTACCCTTTACATTAAAATTTTTTAATAATGATTATAAAATTTTCTGCTGACGCGGCAGGAAACGCTTACGTCTATTTGCCAATTAGGCAAATTTCTTCAGAAAATTTTTACTGACTCAAATTTGTAGGACTTTTCACCTCAAAATTCATTTAACTAAAAAGCCTTACCCCTTATTCACCAAAGAAAAGCTTATTTTAGAAATGCAGATTTTGTCTACAATAAACAATCAATTTGTTGTTTTACATACATTGATTGATATTACTAATTAATCTATAAAATTAATAATTGAGTTAATTCTACCTTCCTATAAGTTTGGAAGGTACTACCCCCGAATTTTAATCTTGAATCGCTTTTTTGTAGAAACTTATTCTCATTTTGTTCCTACTTCCAAATTCGATACTTAAAAAAATAAACCATCCATCTTTAAAATCAAAATTTTCATGACCTCCTGCTGAAAATTTTTTTATTAAATTAAAATTATCCCTCCTTAAAAACTTATATTTTTAATAAGATGTTAAGTAGTAAATAATAAGTCTAATTACCACAATCACCTTTAATTTTCTTATTTCACATTATTTCCCTATAAGCAAATACTTTTTTATATAAGTAAATTTTCTACGTCCACTGTGTATGGACAAAGCGAAAGACTAACAAAAATGATTATCCCCAAAATTTATAATCTACTTTTATTATAAAAATAATAGGGGTAATTTTGAACTGGTATAATTCTTATTCAATTACACTATGCCTGAACAACACAACATAGAATACAAGCAAAGCTGGCATGAAGATCATTTAAAGACAATCTGTGCCTATGCTAATTCGCAAGGTGGTAAGCTTTACATTGGCAAAGACGATAAAGGTAATACCGTCGGAATTTCTGAATACAAAAAATTAATGGATGATTTGCCGAATAAGATCAGAAATCATCTTGGGATAACTGCAGAAGTAAATCTAAAAAAAGACAAAGCAAAATATTATATTAAAATAAATGTCCCGGTCTACAAGGTAGCTATTTCTCTCAGAGGTAGATATTATATTAGATCAGGCAGTACAACTACAGAATTAACCGGTAATGCATTAAATGATTTTTTACTTAGAAAATCCGGGCAGACTTGGGATGATTTAATTGAAGAAAGAGCTTCAAATAATGATATTGATAATAAAAGCATTTCAAGATTTATTAAGATAAGTGAAAATACAAACCGGCTGCCGGTTGTAACTGGTTTAACAAATTTTGAAGTACTTGAAAAGTTAAGGCTTACAGAAGGGAAAAAATTAAAGAAGGCTGCAATCATTCTTTTCGGAAAGGACCCTGGTAAGTTTTATCCAAATACCTTTGTTAAAATAGGACGCTTCGGAAAAACAGATTTCGATTTATTGTACGAGGAAGTTGAGGAAGGAAATCTTTTTACAATACTTCAAAATGTGCTGCAGCAATTAAACCGGAAATTTTTTAAGAACCCGATAGATTTTGAAGGTATGCAGAGAATTGAAAAAGGAGAATACCCGGTTGCTGCTGTTCGTGAAATGCTCCTTAATGCACTTGTTCATAGAAGTTATACTGGGGCTGCAATACAAATCAGAGTTTACGAAGATAAAATTAACATTTGGAATGAAGGAACCCTCCCATCTGAGTTAACATTAGATTTATTGAAAAAACAGCATCCATCCATTCCAAGAAATCCAATCATTGCAGACGTTTGTTACAAAGGTGGATTTATTGATACCTGGGGACGAGGAACTCTAAAAATAATCAATTCCTGTAAAGAAGCTGAATTACCTGAACCGGAAATCAAAGAAGCATTCGGCGGCTTTTCGGTAACTATTTTTAAAGACATACTTAATGAAGAACAGCTTATAAAATTAGGATTAAACGACCGTCAAATAAAAGCGGTCCTTTATGTTAAAGAAAATGGAAAGATAACAAATTCTGATTATCGTAAGATTAATGATATTGGTAAAACAACAGCAACAGAAGATCTTCAAATACTTGCTGATAAAAAAATACTAACACAATCAGGTACAAAAGGTCGTGGCTCAAAATATATCCTTAATAAATAATTGGCCGTTAATTGACCGAATTGACCGCTTAATTGGCTGCTAATTGACCGAATAAACCATTTAAGCATATTAAAAATCATGGTAAAGGTACTGTGCGAGAATTTGAACAAATTTTTCCTTCTCTCTCTAGACACCAAATTTTTAATTTATTACGATTGCTTAAGGATGATAAAAAAATATGGTTTAAAGGCAATGGCATAATGGAGTTTGGCTGCTGAACTAAATTTAGGCGTTATATAAAAAATTAAACGCCAAAATAACGCAGAAATTAACGCATAATGTTCATAGGATATAAAATATTGCCTGAAATCGCAATATTTATTGGGTTGGTTAAAAAAATATTTTAATAATAAATCTTATAAAGTAACTATAAAAAGAATATGGGTTTGACAATTCATTACAATGGAATATTTAATGAGAAAGCTTCTTTGTATGAAATGATTGAAGAAGTGAAGGATATTTCTGAAATATATAATTGGCAGTATACTATTTATGAAAATCAATTTCCTTCAGGTTCTTTAGAAAATGATTCTTTTAATGATGAGATTTACGGAATTAGTTTTACCCCGCTTAATTGTGAAACTGTAAGTTTATGCTTTCTATCTAATGGTAGAATGAGCAGTCAAGCTCACCTGAAATACTTCAGAAACTCCACAGATGAATCGGAGAAAAAATATTTATATATGCTTTCAACAAAAACACAATTTGCAGGAAGTGATTTACACAAGCTTATTGTTCATCTTCTTAAATATATTAGCAAAAAATATTTAAAAGAATTTAATGTTATAGATGAAGGTAGATACTGGGAAACCGGCAATGAAAAATTACTTGAAGAAACTTTTAAGCATTATAATAATTTTTTGGATTCCGTTGGATTTGCATTAGATAATATTCCCTTGGAAGTAAATGAAACCTTTGAGGAATACTTTACTCGAATATTAAAACTAATTCAAAAACCACACAAAAAATAACTACGAATATATACTCCCGGCAGATATCTAATCTATCTGCCGTCAATATACAACTTCATTTTTTTGTATCGATCAATTTAATTCTCTATATCAGCGCGTATCATTGCTTGTATTTCTCTAACTTCTCGAATATATCTTAGAATCAATTTCATAGTTTCCTTATCGGATTTCAACTTTGAAAATTCATAATTTTCCAGCAGCTCATTTTCCATCATACGAAATTTGACGAGAAATTGTTTTTTAGAATACATTTCCTTCCTTTGTTCAATTTAATGGTGCAGGGTACATAAAGAACCAGTATATCAACATATAATATCTAATTTTCGGCAGCATTTGCCATTTGCTGCCGTTTTATAGTTTTACAATGGTTATTTGAGTTCTCATTTGCAATAGTTAGCACTCTTCAATACCTTTCGCAAACAAAAGCTCATATAAAGAAACGAGATAAAGACCTATAACTATTGGAATAGTATATTTTCAATTGTTCGAAAATTTCGGACAGAAGAAAATAGAGAAATAACGAGAAATTTAGAGTATTATAATTTAGATGTTATCATTGGAACTTTATTGAATCTCAAACACTTCTTGTATTTTAGGTTTACCATATTCTGCACTACCTGTATTTACATAAAGGTTGGATAAAATTCGGACATCTGCCTTTCCATGAGTATGACCGCATAAAACAGTTAAATTACTCTCAGGATGCTGTTTCATTATTTCTATTAACATATCGCCAACACTTTTAGATGAAAAGTGTGGCAGGTAATCATCATCGGAAATTTTTCCCCGGTACGTACATGCAATCCTGAATGGTGGAACGTGAGTCAGCAGAAATATATTGCGATATTGCTTTAATGCTTGCGGAAGAATCTGTTGAAAATACCGGGCAGCTTTATCACCAAGCATATTTAATTTCTTGAATCGCTTTATTATGTCCGGCTCGATCAATTCCTTGATCAGATGATAATCATTGAGTTCAACCCTTGAATTAATATTATTTCCTAACCTGCCATCTGCCCAACCATCATGACCTATTAGAGCTGCATTATCCGTAAGTTTTACGATACCCGTGATTGGTAACCAATTTAGCCTTTGTGATTCCCTTGAAAGCGCCTCAACTTTTCTTCTTACCGCTTCAATCGAGCCATGATAAAAATCATGATTACCTAACACAAAATAAATCGGCAGTTGCAATTGTTCCTCTAAAGTAAGCAGGTATTGTACCACAGAATTAGCAATTCCAGTATCTCCACCAATTAATACATAATCTGGTTTTGCAGCTTTAATCCTTTTACAAAGATTACTTATTTTGATTGAAGATGACACAAATTCAAGGTGAAGGTCTGTTAACCAGACAAGACGTTTCATAAAGTAATTTGGAGATTTATGTATAGTATAATGTAATATTTTAATAATTGATTACAAACATTTCAATAAAGAATGCAATGAACGAATCATCAATAATTACTTCTTCTTTATTATCCCAAATATTATAATTTGCTTTTATTATAAAAATAAAAGGGGTAATTTTGATTAGATATAATTCATTCTCAAATTAATTTGATCATTCAAAACTTTTAAAACCTTTATATATACCGATTTCTATAAAACAAGAGATAAAAGATTTTAAAGAAAATTATGCCTGAACAACATAACATAGAATATAAACGAAATTGGCACGAGGACCACTTAAAAACAATTTGTGCTTTTGCTAATTCGCAAGGTGGCAAGCTTTACATTGGTAAAGACGATAAAGGGATAACTGCAGGAATTCCTGAATACAAAAAACTAATGGATGATTTGCCGAATAAAATTAGAAATCACCTTGGAATAACTGCAGAAGTAAATCTAAAACGAGATAAAACTAAATATTTTATTGAAATAAATGTACCGGTATACACAGTAGCAATTTCTCTTAGAGGCAGATATTATATTAGATCAGGTAGTATAACTACTGAATTAACCGGTAATGCATTAAATGATTTTTTACTCAAAAAATCCGGGAAGAGTTGGGATGATGTAGTTGAAGACAGAGCATCCATAAATGATATAGATGATAAAAGCATTTCAAGATTTATTAGTGTAAGTGGAAGTACAAATCGTCTGCCTGAGGTAGTAGGTTTAACAAATTTTGAAATACTTGAAAAGTTAAGGCTTACAGAAGAAAAAAGATTAAAGAGAGCTGCGATCATTCTTTTTGGAAAAGATCCCGGTAAATTTTATCCAAATATGTTCGTTAAAATAGGACGTTTTGGAAAATCAGATGATGATTTATTGTATGAGGAAGGTGAGGAAGGAAATCTTTTTACCATACTTCAAAATGTGCTGCAGCAATTAAACCGGAAATTTTTTAAGAATCCGATAGATTTTGAAGGTATGCAGCGAATTGAAAAAGGAGAATACCCAGTTGCCGCTGTTCGTGAAATGCTGCTTAATGCACTTGTTCATAGAAGATATACTGGAGCAGCAATACAAATCAGAGTTTATGAAAATAAAATTAATATTTGGAATGAAGGGGTTCTTCCACCAGAATTAACATTAGACTCTTTAAAAAAACAGCATCCTTCTATACCAAGAAATCCAATTATTGCAGATGTTTGTTATAAAGGTGGTTTCATTGATACTTGGGGACGTGGAATTCTAAAAATAATCAATTCCTGTAAAGATGCTGAATTACCTGAACCGGAAATCAAAGAAGCATTCGGCGGCTTTTCCGTAACTATTTTCAAGGATATTCTTAACGAGGAACAACTTAAAAAATTAGGATTAAAAGACCGGCAAATTAAGGCAGTGCTGTACGTTAAAGAAAATGGAAAAATAACCAACAAAGAATATATGTCTTTATGTAATGTTTCAAGAATAACAGCTACTCGCGATCTTCAGAACTTAGTAGATAGAAATGTCTTAAAATTCTCTGAAACCAAAGGTGCCGGTGCTTATTACGGATTAATTGCATCATAATTGCATCAATTACATCATTATTGCTTCATAGTTGCATCATTTTTCAAGACACTATAAACACGCCAAAGACGCCACAAAGCAGTCATAATGACGCCACTTACTTGGCGATTAGTTGGCAATTATTAATTACAATATATTTGTTCCAAAAACCGCTCATTGCGTGAGCATGGAACAAATAGGTTAAATAGAGGAAAAGATATAAAAATATTAGTATAGCTTATCAAAATTTTCATACCAAAACTTCAAGTTTCACTGTAATGAACTTATATTAGTATTTAACAAACTTTCAGCTTTGCAAATGCTTATTAAAAAATTTTTTTTACATTAATTTTAAGATAACAAAAATCTTGCATTATATTATATTCGATCTTGAAGCCACCTGTTGGGAACAAAGAGGAAAAATTGAGGACATGGAAATAATTGAAATCGGGGCTGTAAAAATGGAGCCATCCTCATTTACCATCATAAGTGAATTTCAATCGTTTATAAAGCCAATCGATAATCCTGTTCTATCAGATTTCTGTATTAAATTAACCTCAATAACTCAGCAGCAAATTGATACGGCTAAAAATTTTAAGGAGGTTTTTCCGCATTTTAACGACTGGATTGGGAATGATAGTTTCCAAATATGTTCATGGGGAGAATATGATCTTAATCAGTTAAGAGTAGATTGCCAACGGCATTCAATTAAGCTGCCTGATTTAATTGAAAGAAATCACAGAAACCTTAAAGCAGAATTCGCATCATTATTTAATCAGAAACCCTGTGGTATGAAAAGAGCTCTTAAACATTTAAAGATAAATTCTGATGGAATACATCATAGAGGAATTGATGATGCAAAGAACATTGCCAAAATTGCACAAGTAATATTTTCTTTGAAGCGGTGATTATTGTTTGATATAAAAGGATAAAATGGATTCCAAAGGCGAAATAGTAATTTACAAATCACCAGAAGGCGAAACAGAACTTGAAGTAAGTCTTAAGGATGATACTGTCTGGTTGTCCCAAAAACAGATGTCAGGTCTTTTTAAAAAGGATACTGATACTGTTGGGCTTCATATAAGAAATATATATAAAGAAGGTGAACTTCCTAAAAAGTCAACTACCGAGTATTTCTCGGTAGTTCAAAAAGAAGGTAAAAGAGACGTTTTACGCAAAATACAGCATTATAATTTAGATGTTATAATTTCGGTTGGTTACCGGGTAAAATCTAAAAGAGGCACTCAATTCCGTATCTGGGCAAATAAAATTCTTAAAGAATACCTGGTGCAGGGGTATACCCTAAATGAAAAACGGTTAAAGGAACAGACCAATAAAGTAAAAGAATTGGAAAAATCATTGGAAGTATTCAAAAGAATTGCTGATGATTCTCATTTAGATCATCCTGAATTTACAGGCATTATCCAGGTTATTTCAGATTATACCTATGCTCTGGATATACTCGATCAGTATGACCACAAAAAGCTGAAGGTAAGTAAAGTTGAAAAGAAGGAACTATATCAAATCAATTTTGACGATTCTGTTGATCTGATTAATAATCTCAGAAAAAAATTCGGTGGTTCATCACTTTTTGGTATAGTAAAAGATGAATCCTTTAGAAGTACATTAGGTACAATCTACCAGACATTCGATAAAAAAGAATTATATCCGAGTCTTGAAGAAAAAGCAGCTATGCTTCTTTACCTTGCAATAAAAAATCATTCATTTATTGATGGAAATAAAAGAATTGCAGCAGCTCTGTTTCTAATGTTTCTCAATAAAAATAAATATCTTTACAGGGCGGACGGTGAAAAGAGAATTGCAGACAATGCTTTAGTAGCTCTATGTTTGCTAATTGCTGAAAGCAATCCCAGAGAAAAAGATATAATTATTAAGGTAATCATTAACCTGATAAACAAAAATAATTTTTAAGTATTTTACTTACCTAACCTTAAAAACGAAAGTTGAGGAATGTCCTTTTTACGTCGCTTAAAAATATTGTTTCGTTAATGAAGTATGGTCTGCAATGATTCTAAACAAATGCTAATGACAGGATTTTAATCCGCACCTTAAAAGAAATTCGTCAGGAAATTATACTGCATGAGATATTTCTAAATGCAAAGATCAACACAAAAAGAAAAATCTGTTCGAGTCCCGCTCGATATTGCTTACGCATAATGCGGGACGAGTTATTTTTCTTTATATAATAAGTTATCATTTCTAATATGAAGTATAATTTTAGAATTTCTTTTGCAGTCTTGATTTTTTGGTACTTTTTTATCAAGAAAAAAGTACAGTGAAACATTTTCAGAATTTCTTTTTAAGTGCATATTCTTTTCTTTCTTTTCTTGTGTCAAGAAAAGAAAAAAATTGATTTGGGTTGGTTGTACTTAAAAAAGCCAAAGAAGAACTTGAAACAATTGAGTCAATCTATAGGCAAATTTCAATAATCTGCCTACAAATCGATTCATCACCTCAAAAATCAAAAAGAAAATGTACATACCCTTGAATCATTTCCAAGGTAACTCAACTTAATTAACCTTGATATTGATTCATGTATTTTCTTGTTTTGAACTATTTTCCTATGTAGGAAAATCTTCTTATTTAAGAAAATAGATTATTTTTGTCCAGTTTTTTAATTAATAAACTGGACATTTTTAAGTGTCTCATATCAATTAAAGCTTTATAATTGGAACAAATTTTGTGGATTTTAGTTTACAAATTGTTATAATTTTATTAACTTTGTAAACCAACCAATAAAGTGCTTTATGTTAGGTCAAAGAATTAAACAATTTCGTTTAGCTAATTCAATGTCTCTTGATGAATTAGTTGCTGCCACCGGTGGTATTGTATCAAAAGTTGCTTTATCTAAATATGAACGAGGGATAATAAAACCTTCCAATAAGGTTTTAAATTCCTTAGCAAAAGCATTTAATGTTAAAATTATTCATTTGGTAAACCCGCCGGATATTAATATAGAATTCATTGCTTATAGAAAAGGCTCTACTCTTTCTAAAAAAGAGCAGGCAAATGTTGAAAACCTGGTAGCATCAAAACTTGAGGATATAATCAGAATTCAGGATTTACTTTATTATAATTCAAAACCGAATTTACCTGTAAGGCATTATAAAATAAAATCTTTATCAGATGTTGAGACAGCTTCAGTTGAATTAAGAAATAGATGGAAATTAGGTCTGGATCCAATAAGTAATATTACTCAGTCCTTAGAAAATAATTTCGTTCATACTATTGCAATAAAAAGCGACAAAAAATTTGATGGAATATCTGCTCTTGCACATTCTAATAATCAGTTAAAAGCAGCAGCAGTTGTTTCAAAATCCAATATTCCCGGTGAACGGCAAAGGTTAAATTTAACTCACGAATTGGGCCATATTGTTCTTAATGTTTCACCTGATGTAGATGAGGAAAAAGCTGCTTTTAGATTTGGCGGTGCATTTTTAGCTCCCGCCGAAACCATCTATAAAATAGTTGGTCGTAAACGCGATCATTTCCAATTGAAAGAACTTTACCTGTTGAAAAAAATATTTGGTATAAGTATTCAATCTCTGTTATTTCGTTTAAAAGATTTGGATATAATTTCTTCTTCTTTTTTTTCTAAGTGGTTTAGAATTATCAATAAAAACAATTGGAAAAAGAATGAACCTATGTCAATGAAAGAAGAAAAATCTCAATGGTTTGAAAGAAATGTTCTACACGCATTTTCTGAAGGTTTAATTAGTTCTGATGAAGCTGCAAGATTAATTGGCAATGATATTGACTCTCAGGAATTGTCTCTTATTAAGAAAAAAGAATTTATGAAGCTTTCAATTAAAGACCGTGAAAGAATTCTGGCTGAAGAAGCAGATAAACTCGTAGAATTCTATGAAACTAATAAAGAGTTGAAAGATTTAGGAGCAGGCGAATTTATTGAGTATTAAACCTACAGATATAAAACGTGGTGATATTTGGCGAATTAATTTAGATCCTACAGTTGGGACTGAAATTAAAAAATCCCGGCCTTGTGTTGTAATCAGTTCCAACTCAATAGGTAAATTGCCAATCAAATTAGTTGCTCCAATTACCGGTTGGAATTCTAAATTCGATAATGCAATTTGGTTTGTAAAAATTCAACCTGATAGTAAAAATAATCTCACAAAAGAATCCGCTGTAGATGGACTTCAATTAAGAGGAGTTGATATTCAAAGATTTATAGAAAATCAAAGATTAGGATATTTATCTCAAGATATAATGGAAGAAATTATAACTGCCATTGCAGCAGTAATCGAATATCAGTAAGGAAAATTTTCAAGCCACTTTACATAAACAAGAACATCAGTTCATCTTGACATGATCAGCCAGATTTACATAAGGAAATTTTTTAACAAGGTAATCATCTTTACTAACATTTGACATTCTATCGTATGTCTAAAAAATGTGGCCTTATGTAAACTCGGCACAATTACTTATCAGTTCATCATCGCTTCATTCAGCCGGCTCATTCTTCGCACGGCTTCATTTCGCTTATATTGTGTAACTTAGGACTCATCCCCTTAGGACATCAGTAAAACAATTTATTAATTTCTGTCATTTTCAACTACCGAACTGTAGCGAGGTAGTCACTTATCATTAAATCATCGCACCACTTGGGGCGTCCTTTCAGGAACAGTCCCAAGTGGTGCTTATATTGTTCTAACGTTACACTAACCCAGCTGGACGTTTGGACGCAGCTCGATCACCTTTTTATCCGCAATTGAAAATACATTCCGAATGCGTCCTTCAGTCCATCCTGTCATTTTTGAATCATTCAATTTTTTAATACTTTTTAATCCACTTCATTTATTTTTCCTAATTAAAAAATTATTTTTTCCATCTCTTGTTTAATGTTTCCCAATTTGCTAACATTGTTTAACTCGTTTACTGGGGTTCGTTTCTTTTATATCTTTAATATATTATTTCCATTTTTTGATGTAAAAAATCATGTCCAAAATATCCATTCTTATTGCTGAAGATGAAGCTATTGTTTCCCTTGATCTCAAAATGTTGCTTAAGAACAAAGGCTTCATTATTTCATCAAATGTTTCTACCGGTGAAGATTTAATAAATCAATACCGGTTGAAAAAACCTGATCTAATTATTGCTGATTTGCTGTTAAAAGGAAAAGTTTCCGGGTTGGATGCTATAAATGAAATAAGGAAAATTGATAGTACTCCCATTATTATCATTTCCGGGTCTTTGAAATCCAAATTAAAAAAAATTGCTGTCTCTATCTCTAATTGTGAAGCTTTACCAAAACCTTTTGAACAATCTGACCTTCTTTATTTAGTAGATAAATTCTTTAAGCTAAATTGAATTTTCAATTCTATTATTTTTTTTCTTTTAATAATTCAAAATCCCCTTCATTAAGATTATATCTCTTCCTAAAATATTCTTTACTAAACTGCACTCCCATTTCCTTTAATATTTTATCTCGTTCTGCTGATTGAGGTACGACTTCTTCCTTTTTATTCAATTTTACCCTGGGTGAAGGAATATTTCCATAATTTAAAATTGTATAATAACTCAGTAAAGTATTAAGCGCTTTTTCAATTATTTTCTTATCTGTTATTCCAAGATAGCTTAACATATCCTTGTGTATATCTGCAGCTTTATAAGAGCCAACTTTATCAGTTTCGGTTGTAAGTGTTACAGTAAGCACTGCCTTAGATATTTCTTTATTATGAAAGTTGACAAGATTATTGTATAACCCTCCGACATTGTAGCTTGGCGATTCCTTAATTTCAATTTCCTTTCCATCCTCAAATATGGAAATTGAATCTTTTACCATTTGGGTTAAGTCTTCAAGAAGAGCATCTTTCTCGGCTTGAGTTGCTCCTGATGCATATCTTCCAATAAGGTAAGGCATTCCAAATCTTTCCATCATTAACTGCCAGTATTCAATTCCGCCTCTTTTGAAAGTAACCGGCCAGTAGCACCTTGACAATACTTTCTCACCATAAGGATTAATATATGTTGATTGATATTGTGCTAATAAAAATTTATAGTCCGGTAGTGTTTCCCCTTCTTCGAACAAATAATATCCATGCACTTTCTTTCGCAGCATCAATTCATTCTGCCGGTTAAATATAAACCACTCTTGAGGTTTCCCGATTACATCAACAGGATAAATCTCATCACCTTCAGCTTTCCACACAATCTCGCCTACAGAAAATCCAAACAATACAGCATCAAGAATACTACTCATGATATCCCCCAAAGGAAGATTTCTCATTATTTCAAGTGCTCTGTTTTTTACATTTTCCGATATTTCCTGTTCCATCTTCCATTTCTAACCTCCCAGCCCATCTGCATGACCTGCATTTTTCGCTGCTGTATCGTTGCCATCAAATGAGCGTCACTCAGTAAGTCTCTTAGAATTGCGTAGTCATAATTATTATCTGCCAAAATCTTATCCGGGTCAGGAAGAGCAGTAAACAACTGCTGATAAACCGCCATTTTATCCCTTGTGGCAAAATCGCTCAGTAATGATATCTTATTATATTTTTTCATTTCATTTCTTGTAAATTGTGTTTCAAATTACATTCACATTAATTGTAGAATTTCTTCTCACCTTACTTATTGACTTTATTTTTCCTTATGCTAAATTCGTTCTTAGAAGTTTGATAATTAATTTTGTCAAATTTCAGATTCTAAAATTCATTAGTTTGAATTTTGGAATTGTGATTGGATGGAAAAGTACTTAGGGTCAAACCTAACGAACACCATCCAATCTTTTATATTAAAAAGTTTTTATGGTTTCGATTCCCGAACCAAACCTTTTACAACTTTCCCCGGATTAAGGGGAAGGTTGTGTTGAGGTTCTGAATCTTCGATATTTATTCAATACTCTCCTTCTTTCTAAATGTGTAATTGGTTCTTTACTTAACGTTTTCTTTCCCTTTGCATTGTTTAAGAATTGAGATATGCTGTCCACAATATCATCAAATTCACCGTCCGGGAAATCTTCACATTCATCAATAATTGTTTTGGTCCAAGGAGAAGTATTCAAGGGCAAATAAACTTTTCCTGCTTCAATCAATGGCGTAACAGCATGTACCCGTGCAATCTTATCACTATCCACTTTAATTGCTTTAACCGGCAGCTTCGTTTCCCTTTGCAGCTCCTGGATGAGTGATTGTCCGCTTGCTTTGTCCTCAATAAGCACTTCAGCCGGATTATGAATTTCATAAAGTTCATTGCATTTTCTTTTCAGTTCCGGGAATTCAACCCTATCTCTCCAAAGGTCAATCAAATAATAACCACTAAGCCCCACAACCCATGTAGTACAGACAGAAAAATCATTTGTTTCTTTATCCTTAAATGCAGTATCCCAGCTTTGGACTATTTTTAATATTCTCTGCTTATAAATACTTTCCGGTTCAAAATACCTCCACCAGTTGGATTTGATGATTCCGCTCGTTTCCTTATCCATAAACTTCCCGAATATTTCCTGGTCTCTAAGCGAAGGTGAAATATCATTAGCCAGTTCATCAATTTCATCCTTATCCAGCATCGGATTATCATAAGATGAGAAGTTAAAAGATTGCCATTCATTCTTTTCACTTTTCGCTTCACCTCTCTGATAAAGTTCATAGAATAAATGTGTTTCATTTGTTTTCTTTACTCTCTTACCCTTCGGCGTGCCGCCAATTATAACTTTAGCTTTATAGTCTAATATCATCGGTCTGATAGATTCTTCCCACAACCTTCGGTTCTTTAATATTATTCCAGCTTCATTAAGAATAATCAACTCATAACCAAATCCCTCAATATTTTCCGGTTTATCCGCACTCCTGAAGTCGCAAACAGAGTTAATTATTTTCAAATCATTCCTGTTGGATATATATTTCCATATTCCTTTTGGAAGAGTTCTTAAAGCAGGCAAAAAATATCTCTCAAAGTATCTGTCAATATTCCCGTAAATTGTATCAACCCAAAGCACAGGCGATATACCTTCAAGCATATTTTCAATAACATAATGTGCTAATCCCCTGGTCAACCCAAACCTTCGTCCTTTGGCAACAACCTTATATCTGGCATCGCTTTCCAGGAATATCTTCTTCTGATTCGTATGGTAGTTTAACTCTATTTCTAATTTTTTTGGCATTCTGTTAATTCCGCAGATACTTCTTCCCCGATTATCTTTCTTTTAATGGTAATTTCATAGTCCCCGCTTTCCTCAGTCTTTTCAGCTTGTCCCAGATATTGCTTTCCTAACCATATTAACATCACTACATTTCCCTGCAATGCAACAGCAATTTGTTTTCTCTTTAACTTCATTTTGAGATTAGCCCTCCCTTTTGTAAGAAAAATCTCAAAATTACGTTGAAGTGTATTTTCATCATACCCCAAAGCTTCGGCAATTTCCTTATTTGTTAATCCGTATGAAGCAAATTTCTCTATTTTCTGTTCTTCAGTAAGTTCTATTTTTTTCTTTGGAAGCTTTCTCATGTTCGAACCTTAATGATTTAGGATTATTTGCCTAATAATCCTTATTTATTAAGGGAAATATAATAAAATATATTTGATTATTTAAACTAAAATATTATATTTACCTTAGTTAGTTAGGTTTAATTATTAAGGTAGCTAATTTATTTAAGAATATTCGGAGTTTTAACAATGGAATTTGAAATATTTAAAACCGGTACCCACACTTCTGATAAAGGAATCACTAAAGATTACACAGAAGATGATTTAAACTTTATCGCAACTTCCTATAACCCCTCTGAAAACGAAGCACCCATAGTAATCGGCCACCCTGCAGATAATGCTCCGGCCTATGGGTGGATTGAATCTTTAAAAGTTGTGGGAGATAAACTTATTGCTAAAGCAAAAGACATTATCCCTGAGTTTAAGGAAGCTGTTCAAAAAGGTTTATACAAGAAAAGAAGCATTTCACTTGATAAAGATGGAAAGCTAAGACATGTTGGTTTTCTTGGTGCAGCTGCTCCCGCAGTTAAAGGATTAGCTGATATCCAATTCTCTTCCCCATCAGAAGTTGAATATGAATATGATATTCCAGGTCAAACAAATCAGACATCTTCTAAGCCTAAAGAAAATGGTAATGAAAAGGTTGTTTATCCTGAAAATTCCGAAAAACTCTTTTCCAATTTTTCCGATCAGCTCAATAATATTCAATCCTTGCTTTCTAATCTTACCCAGGATTTTAAGGAAAAAGATAACGAACAGATAAAGGATATTAACCAGCAGATAAACAATATCAAATTCAAATTAAATACCTCTGAACTGGAAAATAAAATCGATTCTAAGCTTAAGGACGGTTCATTTACCCCTGCAATGAAGCATAAGACAATGAATCTCTTAAGCTATATCAATGACCAGAACTTCACTGATGGTTTTAACTTCACAAACTTCACTGAAACCATTAGAACTCTAATCAATGAATTTATCGATTCAGTACCAAGGATAATCTATTATGAAAACTTTGCGGAAAAACCTGAAGATGATAATCAAAATTTTAAAGAAGATTACGCCGGTTTGCCTCTTGATGAAGAATCTTCTGCAATTCATAAAAAAGCTCTTACTCTTATGAAAAAAGACAATATCACCTATGAATCTGCTGTCTTAAGAATTGTTAAACCTAAATAAAAGGAATATATAAATGGGAACTTTAAGTAATAAAAGAATTGTCGACCCAGTATTAACTGAAATAGCCCGAGGTTATAATAATGCTTCACTTATAGGTACAAACCTCTTCCCGATAGTTACAGTAAGTAAAGAAGGTGGAAAAATACCTCAGTTCAATAAAGAAGCATTTAAGATCTATAATACCGAAAGAGCAATCAGAGCCAAATCAAATCGTATTTCCCCGGAAGGCAGAACTTCAATCGATTTTGTTCTCGAAGAACATGATTTAGAATATCCTATGGATTACAGGGAAATAGATGAAGATGTAACTCCTCTTAAAATCTATGCTACTCATGTAGTCTCAGATGGAATCTCTTTAAGACTTGAAAAGTTAATTGCTGATTTAGCTCAAAATTTAGCTACTTATCCTTCCGGTAATAAAATTACTCTTTCTTCTGCTGATAAATTCTCAACTACCACTTCGGATCCTTTCAGTGTATTTGAAACCGCAAAGGAAGGAATAAGAAGTAAAATTGCAAAGAGACCTAATGTATGCTTATTGGGAGCATCTTCTTACAAAGCACTTAAAAATCATCCAGCTATCCTTGACAGAATAAAATACACTCAACATGCTGTTATTACTCCTGAGCTTTTAAGAAATCTTTTAGACTTCGATGAATTGTATATTGGCGATGCTGTTTATGCTAATGATTCCAACACCTTCCTCGATATCTGGTCTGATAATGCAATTGTTGCTTATGTACCTAAAGCCAAGACAAATATTCCACGCTCATACTTTGAACCGGCTTTTGCATATACACTCAGAAAGAAAGCTAATCCATTAGTAGATACTTACGATGAAGCTGGTAAAGTTCAAATAGTAAGAAATACAGATATATTCATTCCTAAAGTCGTTGGTGCGGAAGCCGGTTACTTAATCAATGATACAAATTAAAAGGACCTAACATGAAATATAAACTTAAAAACACCGACTTATACTTAAATGGCAAAGTAATTCCTGAAGGAAGTCAGATAGAATTATCTAAAGAGGATTCTGAAAACCTCTCTGATTATTTGGAAGAAATTTCACTTTCTAAAATTTCTTCCAATACAAAAGAAAAAAACGAAACTAAAAAATCTAAATCCGGAGAATAAAAATGAAAACAGAACAGCCGATTTTAATTACATCAGTAAAAGCTGCAGCTAACATCACTAAAAACTTATTTGTAGGATTTGATGGAAATCTTTGTGCTGCTAATGCTAAATCTCTTGGTGTTACAAATGCCGATACTGATATAAACGAACAATTGCCTGTTATGTCTATAGGTATTGCCTTGGTTTATTCAGGTGGAGCAGTAAACCAGGAAGATAAGGTTGCAAGTGATTCTGCAGGTAAAGCAGTTACTTTCTCAACGGGTGAATATAACGGAAGAGCATTGGATTCATCTACCGGTGCAGATGAACTAATAAGGGTCCTTTTAACCCAATAATTTTTTTTAACAACTAATATTATTTATTATGCGTACTTTTAATTCTTTACTTAACCGTATGGGATTATCTCAGTCCCAATTGGCTTCTTTGGCCTCATTAGATACAGCAGTTATATCCTCTTTGGTAAATACCAAATCTTATTCTTTTAAATTTTCTCGAGATGAAATTAACGGTGATCTTAGCATTATCGATCTTTATAATTCTATTGGTTCACATGGATCTTGGGAACGTTCTGCTGTTGGTAATTATAGAACTTTATTTACTTCTTCTTTTGATTCAAGTAAAATTTTAAATTGTAATTTCCAGTTTTTTGATATTAATTTTGTTCCCTTTTTTGTTAGTTCCAATGTTAGTGGTTCGTATTTAAATCTTTTGTTTAAGGAATTAAATACCCATCAATCCGCTGATCCTTCTCTTAATGACGGTTCTTGGGAATATATCTATGTTAATATTATTCAATACCCGTAAATTTTTTATGTTTGCCTTTTTTCGTATCTGAAAATTATTTTTAATTATTCGGATTGTTAACGGCAAGTAAACAATTTTGTTCTCTTAGTTGTAGATCAATAAATAGAATTCTTATTCAGGATAAAACTCTCGAAGGCTGTTATATCAATATAAATTCTTTCGATTTTAGAAGGAATCTCCCAAATTCAATTACAGGTTTTCTTGATTGTGAGGTTCCATTTAATTTTGAGCATATTTGAAAAATCCTCATCATTTCCAATTAATTCAGGGTTTTAATGTAACAATTTAAATTTTCTTTTTTATAATTTTCTTATTAACTGACTTTATTATAATCCAAGTTTAACAATAAAAGCGTCATCTGTTTGCTGATCAGAATTTTTGCCGAATAAATCTGCAAACGTAAACCCGGTGAAATAAATGTATTTGTTTTTATAAACCGCAAAATGCCTTCCTCCGGTTCCCCCTTTTATTCCTCTTGCGGCAAATACTTCATTCCACTCCAGGTTCCCGTTTGTATCATATAACCTTAGGTACGCATCGGGATTGTTGCTGCCGCTAATTAGTAATCCGGTATCTGATTCAATTAGTTTCAAACTCCAGGCTTCATCCCAGGATGGTGTACCGTATTGTTTATTCCACATTACGTTCCAATTCTTGTTCAGCTTCATTAAAAAAACATCTCCTTTTCCCTTATTTGCACATGCAATATCGCCAAATGTAGTTCCGGCTAAATATATATTTTCGTTCTTGTCAATTGACAAACAATTAACTTCATCATATTGCTTAGTACCAAACTGCCATATTTTTAACAGTTTACCCTGTTGGGAATATTTAGCAACAAATCCATCGGTTAAGCCGATATTTTTACATCCGGGATTTCCCATAGTGTGACCGCAGATAAAAATATTCCCGTTTTTATCTATTTTAAAATCCCTGCAATAATCCCTTTTACCGGTGCCGAACTGAAATGTATATATTTTATTAAAATTACTGTCGAGTTTTATAATAAAATAGTCCCAATCGCCGTAGCTGTTGCTGCCTAATTTACCTTTTGTGTTTCCGGCAATATAGATGTTCAGATTATCATCAATATAAATTTCACTTAAATAATCGATGCTGTCTGTTCCCAAAATTATGTTTTTCAACAAATTGCCGTCTTTATCAAACTTGAACACCATCATATCCTGATTGCCGTATTGTTTCCCGTTTATCGCTCCAAAAGTATTTCCCGCAGCATAAAGATTACCACGAGAATCCTTTTTCAATTCCCATACTCTGTCATTATCTTTTGTGCCGAATTGTTTTTTCCAGATCTCGTTGCCGGTACTGTCATATTTAATGATAAACCCGTCACTCGCACCCAGATTACCGGAACATAAACTTCCGAATGTTGTGCCTGCCAAAACAAAGTCGCCGGATTTATAAGTAACTATTCCCTGACCGGAGTCATCTTTATCTGTCCCGAATTGCTTGCCGAAAATGAATGAAGGCTGTGCAAAAGAATAGCTGCTATTTCCTAATATTATAATTATAAAAGCAAGAATGAATTTCACTGATTTTCTGATGCTGCTTTTCTTAATAAGTCCCATAATTTTATTTCCTCTGAAGAAGATAAATAAATTTATTTACTGTGATTTTCCTGTTTGACGTTTTGGATTTCTAATTTATTCATAATGAATAGTCAATTTACCATATTTAAAATTATTTTGAAGTTAAACCTCCAGGGAATTCAAATCCTTGGAGGTTTATCATTATCAAATCGCCACAATTTTCTGGTTTATTTATCTTTTACTACTCTAAAACCAATACCAGTACCTCTGCTATTTGGAGAATCGCCTCCTGCGCGGTAAGCTGACCTGCACCTCCAAGCCGGATCATACCAGCCGCCCCCTCGGTCAACTTTTTTCTTGCCGGTTTCCGGTCCCTTTGGATTGATTGTATCATTTACTTCGTACTCACCATACCAATCGTTAGTCCATTCCCAAACATTGCCGCACATATCGTATAATCCAAAAGCATTCGGGGGAAAACTGCCAACCGGTAACGGTTTACCAATGTTTTTACTTGTATCACAATTGGTATAGGGTTTTTGTCCGTTAAAATCAGCTTGTTCGGAAGTTATGCAATCACCTGTATAAAAGGGTGTGGTTGTATTTGCACGGGCTGCATATTCCCATTCAGCTTCTGTTGGCAGCCTGCATCCCATCCATTCTGCAAAGGCTTTGGCATCATACCAGCTTATTTCTATAACCGGCATATTCCCGCGTCCCATTCCACCATCCCAAGGTTTATTCCTGCCTGTAGCTTCACAAAACTTGTCGTATTGCGCAAAGGTTATGGGATATTTACTCATTTTAAAAGTGCCCAGTATAACCTTGTGTTGTATTTCATCATCCTTTCTTCCCGGTTCGGTAACAGGACTTCCCATCATAAATGTTCCCGCCGGTATATCAACAAATTCAATATCCGGTTTATTTGTCGTAGTATTTTTCAACTTTGGATTGTTTGCTGATGTTTTTATATCAGACTTTAATGTTTTTGTAATTTGAATTAAAGGTGTACTATCATAAATTTCCTGTAATTTCGAAAGATTTTTTGCATTTATTGAAGTCATCAAATCACTTATCATGTTCAATAGTTTGATTTGTTTCCCGGATAATTGTTCTTCACTATTAAATGTTTGTTTCATTAGTGGTGAATGTTGAAAATAAGTATATTCTGTCCCTAAAAGTGATGCAATATCATAGTTTAAGACACCAACAATCATACTTTTACCGGTATGTCCCATAGCTCCATATTTTGCCGGATCAATTTCTTTTTTTATATACTTTTTCCAAACGTTGTTGCCAAATTCAAATTTTTCCCTGTTGAAATCAACCATATTCATAGTCGGATCAACTAACATCCATCTGTTTTCATTCGCATTCCATACTTCGCAGATAGAGTGACCAACATGAAAACCAGGAACTATGTAAGTAGCGAATCCATAGCGTACTCTTACCGGAATTCCCCGATATTTAAGTATTGATGCAAGCAAGATCGCATTATACCTGCAAGTCAGAAGCAACCGATTTTTAGGTTTCCTGTCTTTCACCAGGCCGCGTGAGTTGTAGGATAGAAGCCCTTTAAGAATAGATTTTACTGTCCGATACTTAGAATCTTCATTTGATCTATCTTTAGGTATTTGATTTCTGTATTTTTTTAAATCCGTAAACGGATGAATAATTTGAGCTTTAATCAACCGGCAAAGCTCCGGCAGCGAATCAGGAAGATTTTTGTACATATATGTATATTCTCCCGGATCGGTAAATGAACTGTAGTGACGATAGAAATCCAACACCGAAATGCTGTCTTTGTTAAATTTGTTCTTCAGAAACTGTCCGTCAGTGTTTTGCGGATTATTTTGAGCATAACTGAATACCGCCATAACGGAAATTATTAAGATAAATATTTTAGTTTTCACTGTTACTCCTATTAAGTAGTTAATATTATTAACTATATTGATAAAAAATTTTATTTTTTTGGATTTATATATTTTTTAAGATTATTTACATAATCCTCAAATGCTTCTATTCCCTTTTTAGTTATCGATACAGAAGTATTCGGATAATTATTTTTGAAAGTCTTTTTAACTTTAACATACCCGGCGTCCTGCAATTTTTTTATTTGGATACTTACATTACCTGCAGCAGCGTTTGTAGTTTCTTTTATAAAAGTGAAATTGGCTTCATCGACGGTCATTAAAATAGAAACTATCGACAAACGCAGCTGCGAATGTAATATGGGATCCAGATCATTAAACATTTTCTTTTCTTTTCGCTTTATTGAGTAATATTCCAGGGATTATCATTGCGATAACCCCACCTAACGCCAAAAGTAATCCATGGTATTGCGGGCTAATATAAAAAGCAGCAAATCCCATTAAATTCAATATGATACCGCCAATTGTAATAGGGTTAAATTTGATGGATATTCCAACCATAATTATAAACAAAGCAAAGAGAATTAAGAATAGTGGACCGAGAGCCACACCAAATCGATGTCCAAAAAAGATACCTAATATCATTAAATTCGCACCAAACACCCAAGACATTGTATTTATTATTCGTCCAAGAATCGTCTTGGGTAGATTTTTTCTTTTTATTTTTTCCCAAGTATATATTAATGTGTAAATTCCTCCAAACAGAAATAAAATATTAGTCCACCCTATGTCAAATAACTTGTATAATCCCGTTAGCACAAAAATATACTGGCTTACAAATACAATAAAAGTCAAACTGCCCCATAAAATCATTATATGACCATTAGCTATAAATTTTTTTTTAGTCTCTTCTATTGTCTTTGTAATTAACAAAAAACTTTCTTCAGGTGTTATGTTTTCGTCCATATTAAACCTATATATAAATTTAAGTACCTACTAATATAAACTATTTAATATAATTAACCAAATATAAAAGACATTTTTTGTTTATTACACTGCTGCTTTCAGATTGGTTAACCTTAATAACTGGGAATTCCTAATTGCAGAAATTAATGATGTAGTTTATTATTAAGCAAATTGGGTCAAAAATAAGAAAGACTTTTTTCTGTACCCCGGAAATTTTATAATCATAAAACATAGTATTTATAATCTTATCAAAAATTAATTGTTCGGTCTGACAGCCTATACGCTTAGCTGCATTCCCATGCTGTCAGCCCTTCACAACTAATTTTTTCATCTTATCAGTAAATCTTAACATGAATTACTTATTCCACTAAGCAAAAAAACCTTGCTTAATTCTTATATGCTGACTAATTGATTAAGCAAGGCTTTTTTAAGAACAATACGTTTTAGCTGCCGTCATTTTACAACTTCTTTTTAATAAATCTTTATATTATCATTCTATCAAAAAATAATTGCTTGCCTGATTCACACTCCTATGACTAACGCAAATATTTTTTATATAATCATGTATACTTTCCCTTTTTCTTTGGTCGCAGAAATGCCTGTATGGCATTCCTGCTTACTTTGGTTTACTTATCTTTTGTTTTCAATAAAACAATTTCTTTTCTTCTTATCTCTACAATTCCAATATTGATAGAGCTAATCGCTCTTTTTTGCTCTAACCAATTCCTCTTTTCTCTAATTAAAAATTTTTTGCCCCTTCTATTTAAGTTGCTGTTTTGGTGTCTTTACTTTCCCTTGTCAGTTAACAATCATTTTCATGTTTTCTTTACCGGGCAAGGACAAAAAAAACTACCAGATAGTTTAAAACTACTACTCTAATCACTTTCGTTTTGACTTATGGTTCCGGCAGTTTTTTTAGCCTTGCCTTTTCATCAGTTAATCTAAAACAGAGAATTTTTTTCTCTTAAGGGGCAAAAAATGTTTTTTTGGGGCGTTCTGTCCCGTCACTAATCATAGGAGGTAAAACATGAACAATGATCATCTTAACCGGGGATTGGAATTGGTAGAAACAACTCCACCTCATAAATGTAAACATAACCTTGTGATACTCGTCCAGGAACATTCTGTCAATTCGCTGCACAACATTGTTATTTATCAGAAGAGCAAATGTAAAATTTGCGGAAAAATATTTGAAGAATCTGATCCAGGGGGGATAAAATGAAAGTATATGAATCGAGCCATCCAACAAAGGGGGATTATAAGAAGGTCCCTCAGATTAAAATCAAGAATGATGATTTAAGAAAATATGGTTTTAATATTGGAAAAGAATATGCTGTAATATACCAGCCTGGTAAAATTACTCTTGTACTTGTTGAAAGAGATACAACAAATAATTAAGTTTACACCCTATGCAATTAACACCAAAATATCTATTTGTAAATGACATTTTTAGAAGCTCTTTTCTGTTGTTTAAATCAAATCCGCTACCGACTCCCTACCCAGTCCCTACTTTAAACAGAGGGATTTTCCAAAATCTTTAAAATAAAAAATGCGAAAACGTTCAATTTTCGCATCTTTCTAGAGCTGGCGGACGGATTTGAACCGCCGACCGGCTGATTACAAATCAGCTGCTCTACCAGCTGAGCTACGCCAGCATTGTTTTATTTGAGGTTCAAAACTAATACTATTTTTTATCCTTTTCAAGCAGGCCTTAGCTTTATTTTTTCTTTTATTTTTCCTTTATTTTTCCTTTTCATAAAAGTTATTCTGCAGCGAATAGACTTTAAATTGAACCATTTTCTGTCTGATTTTTTTTATCAGTTCAAAGGTCAGGTTTTCAAATTGAAAAGTTTCTCCCGTGTTTAGTATTTTGCCCGTCTTAAAGGAAATGAAGCCTGCCACTGTATTATATTCTTCCGATTCAGGAAGTTCAATATTAAAAATCTCATTAAAATTATCTATACTCATTGCACCCAGGATATTATATTTTTCGTCAGGCGTTTTTATATATTCAGAAGGCTGAATATTTGTATTGGAAAATTCACCTACAATTTCTTCAATAATATCTTCCATTGAAATAATTCCTTCGGTACCACCATATTCATCTGTTACAATTGCCAAACGTTCGCCTCTGTTCTGCATTTCTTTTAATATTTGTGAAATCAACTTTTTTTCAGGTACAAAATAAATGGGTCTTATCAATGCTTTTAAATCCACAGTTCTGTTTTCAATAAAATATTTAATAATATCTTTGGTATGCAGAACACCAAGTATATTATCTATTGAGTTCTCAAAAACGGGTATTAAAGAATGCCTGGTCGTTAATATTTCTTCTTTTATTTTGGCTATGTCTTCTGTTAACTCAATAGCTACCATATCAGTTCTCGGGACCATCACTTCAAACGCACGAAGATCATTAAATTCAAAAACATTTTCAATTATTTCCTTTTCTGTTTCATCAATGGCACCGGTTTTTACTCCTTCCGAAATAATTATTCTTATTTCATCTTCCGACAACCTTGTTTGTGAAAAACTGGTCTTTTCATTAAAAAGAGAAAGTATAGAATTTGAAATTCTGGAAATTAAAATAACAGGATATTTAAATAAACCTGTCAGAAAAATCAAACCTTTAACACTGATTTTTGCCAGACCTTCAGAATATTTAAAACCAATAGCTTTGGGAATCAGTGTAACAAATATTAGTGTCAATAAAGAAAATAATGCCGCAATAATTAATCCGGAAATAAAAAATATATGATCAGATACGAAATGAATGTTAATACTTATTATTAATGATTTTATTAAGTTAAAAATTAAATGAAAACCTATAAGAGACGATAAGAATAAACAAAATGTAGTTATAAACTGAATAGTACCGAAGAAAGAATCAGAATTTTTTTGTATCAGCTCAAAATCTGCTGCAGATTTGTCTTTCCTTTCTTTCAATTCTTCAATTTTATTTGCACCAAAAGAAGCAATTGCTACCTCAGCAGCCGATAGAAAACTGGCAATAATTATAAGTATTAATAAGAAAATAATTTCGAAAGTAATTAAATCCATTTAGAATTAAAAAGAATTGTAAACCTGACAAATAAAATAAGATAAATACTTCAAAGTAAAATAACAATTTTCTCTAATATATAAATTCTTTAAATAATTCAGGTTATTGTCCAGGACATGATCATCTAAGTATTTTAAAATCATTAACCCAAATCACTTCACAAGCCCCTCCCCCCGTATCATTCCGGGTTAACGAACTTTTCCATTTCCATCCATTCTCTCCCTCAATAAAAACAAGGTAACCGGTTAATTCAATTATATTTCCTTTCACGACGTTGTCTAATGTATCTTCTATTTGTTCGTTAGCGGGAATAATATGCATATTAGCACTCTCGCTTTCTATTGCCTGCCGAGGTATTGGAAAACGTTTTGTACTCCAATGATACCATCGATTACTCTGGCTTATATCTATTCTATCCAGGTTTGCCTGATCAGACATCTCACCCCAGCCTAATGCTAAATCTATAGGTGCGAGATCAGATTCTTTATCCATATGGTACCACTCAAGACTTAATACCCGGGCTTTTAAATGAAAATCCGCAAGCGGAGTTATTTTAAAATCATCTTTTTCCCACGGCTGTCCATTAACAATATTTTTCTGATAAGGAGCTTCATTTATAAGAATTCCGGCAGGATATTTAATTTCTTTTTCAGGCCAAACCAGCCAGCCGACTAAAAATCCAATTAAAACAATAAAAGAGATTCTGCTTATAATTTTTTTGGCCATAATATGAACCTACACATTTATTTCTTTATTATAATCATTTAAATCAGAATTTCTCTTCTTCTATTCTAAAGATAATTTTTCTTTTCTCTAAATCTTTAATAACATCAGCAAAACATTTATCATTTTCGCCGATGAACTCAGGAGGAGAAATTCCTTTCCTTGAATAATGATTATCCATCAAAAGTCTTGCCACTGAAGAACATGTATATCCGGTTGTTCTGGCCATAGAGGTTATTTTGGTATTTTCATCAAATTGATCAAATAAATGGTAATTATATTCTTTATTTCTTTTATTTTCTTTTCCTCTTATTTTTATTTGTAAAACAGTAAATTCTTTTTCTTCATCATTAAGATGCCACAAAGGGAACAATAATTTTGCAGAAAGGTCGATTGGTCTTACTTTTTTACCATTTACAAAAACATAGTCTTTACTAAAAAAACCGCTCTGTTTAAGTACATTTATGTACTCAATATGTCCACGGTACCGCAGAGTTTTTTCTTTCATATCCGGAATTTTCATAGTTGTTATTAGTGTTCTTAAACCATCTGTATTGAAAGATTCGAGTGTACCAATGTTTTCGATATTCACCTGTTCGACATCCGACAATGCTTCTTTAATAACTACTTTACTATTTTGAACTATTCTTGCAGACCGGGTATATTCTTCTATAACATCTATTGGAGAGAAAGGAGCTTTATACTGAAATGGTAATTTTCTTTCAAAGGGCAGCCCCCCTACAAGGCATTCAAAATATTCAATATTCATTTTTGAATTATGATGCCCGATAATAATGTTGCTCAATCCCGGAGCAACTCCGCAATCAACAACAGCTGTTACTTTTTTTTGTCTGGCAAGTTTATCCAGCTTAAAAGGATCTTCTGCAAAGAAAGATATATCAACTACATTCTTCCCGGCTTCAATAATATTCTGAAGAGTTTTATATCCCATAAAACCGGGAACAGCACAGATAACTAAATCATAAGGTTTAACTATTCTTTTAAGCGCACTTTGGTTTGAAATGTCTTCCCGAATTGTTTTTACAGAATATTTTTTAGCAAGTTTTGCTAACTTGCTTTTATCAATATCAACTACTGTTATGCTGTATTGGGAAGATAGATCAAAGGCAATTGCGCTCCCAATCATACCGGCACCAAGGATTATTATTTTATTCATCGTATTATAGATAGTATGATTAATGTAATTTCATAAATTTTAATATCAGGATCTTTTGGCTCTTTTATATTGAACAGGCCACTGAATGTCTGCCCTCAGCTTTTCCGCTGCATAAAGCGGCCAATATGGATTTCTGAGCATTTCTCTAGCAAGAACGACTAAATCTGCTTGTCCGGTTGTTATTATATTTTCTGCTTGTTCAGGAGAAGTAATTAATCCGACACCAGCCGTTAAGATGTCAATTTTATTTCTGATTTCTTCAGAGAAAGCAACTTGATATCCCGGTCCCGCCGGGATATATGCTTTAGCTAAGTTTCCTCCGCTTGAACAATCAATTAAATCTACACCTGCATCTTTAAGCCATTCAGCCAATTTAATAGATTGTAATATATCCCATCCGTTCTCTACCCAATCTGTTGCAGAAATACGAACAAAGAGAGGCATTTCATCAGGAATAACATTCCTTACATTACGTGAAATTTCAATAGCTAGACGGCACCTGTTTTCAAGACTTCCTCCATATTCATCTTTTCTTAAATTTGAAATAGGTGATAAGAATTCATGTACAAGATAACCATGGGCCATATGCAGTTCAATAATTTTGAAACCGGCATCAATACTTCGTTCAGCAGCTGATTTAAATTGCTCAATTATATTCTGGATATCCTGCCTGTTCATTTCTTTCGGCACCGGATAGTTATCAGCAAAAGGCATTGGACTTGGAGCAATAGTCTGCCATCCACCCTCTTTCGCATTAACAGCACCATTCCCTTTCCAGGGAGCATAGGTTGATGCTTTCCGTCCTGCATGAGCCAATTGAATCGCCGGAACAGAATTGTGCAACTTAATAAACTCATTAATCTTTTTATAAGATTCTAAATGTTCATCACTCCATATCCCGGCATCATCGGGTGATATTCTGCCTTCGGGAGAAACAGCCGTAGCTTCTGTAATTATCAAAGCAGCTCCACCAACTGCACGGCTCCCCAGATGAACTAAATGCCAGTCTGAAGGAAAGCCATCCTTGCTTGAATACTGGCACATAGGAGAAACTACAATTCTATTTTTTAATTCAATGCTTCTGATTTTAATTGATGAAAAAAGCTTACTCATTTGTTTCATCTGGAAATAATATAAAAGATTTTATGAAAAATTAATTATAAATAAGCTAAGATTCTAAGACTCAGTCTTACTGCATGATGAAAAACAAACAGAATACTGGAGATAATCTAATTATTAAGATAAAACTATGAAGGATCATTAATCTGACCCTCATTCAATGTATAAACTCTATTTGGATTTATCCTGGCTTCATTTGAATCAGTGTCCTGCTCTATGGTCCATTCAAAATCTCCCGCATGTTCAATACCCCCGGGAATATTAATAGTATCCTGTTCAGCAGGTACTTGTGCAAACAAAAGATTCGTATTGAATAAGATAAGAAGCAAAAAGAGAAAAAGAGAAACTTTCATAATTTACCCCTCTATAAATATTAAATTAAGACAAGATAAAATTAAATATCCGATAATCGGTTTGCACTAAAGTCTAACCACCTTACTATTCTAAAATTTTTTTCAATGTTTCTTTAAGATTCCTGCCGCGTAATTTCCATCCAGTGGCTACAACCTCTCCTTCAGGATTAATCAGAATAGATTTAGGAACGGAATACACCTCATAATTTTTACAAAACTGATTATCAAGCTGATTTTCCACAAAAGCGATGTCCCATGGTATATTGGTTTTAGTTTTTACGAACTTCATTGCATTATCTGAAACTGAATCAACTGAAATACTTAGTATATCCAACTTCTTTCTACCGTACTTTTTATATTCTTTCTTTAAGTTTTGAATTTCATCAACAGATGCCGGATTAGTTGAAGACCAGAAATTCAGCAAATAATATTTAGACGCAAAAGATTTATTTGTAAAATTACGGGAGGAATCCGATAGTGATCTCACAGAAAACTCGGGAGCTTTCATACCAGATTTTAATTTAATATACCTTTCGTATATTTTTCCATCCTCTAATGCTTCAGGCGAATCACCATACTGATCCAATAATATTGATAAATAGGGAAGAATACCTGCATATTGTAGTGAATGAAATTTCCGGTCAATTTCAAAATGAAGAAGAATCTCTTTAGTTCTGTTCATTGGATTTAAATCTAAGACCTTGTGAACATATTTGTCTTTTTCAGGTTCAGAATAAGCCGCAAGGTTCAATGCTTTTACCATTAAAGAAGGATCCAGAGACCAAATAACGGAACCGGGAGGTAAATTATCCAATAACTTGTATGAGGTTTTAGCATCAATATTATGATCGAAAGTGGCCATATATTTTAGTCCGTATAAGCTTAAGTGCAGAACCTGCTTAATCAATGGATTGGTTTCATTCTCAAGTAAATTTTTTACAGAATCAATATAAGACACAAAATCAAATTTAAAATTAAAACGAAATTCAGCCAGGTGAGCATATAAAGAAGATTCATATTCTTGCCTGGTATCCTCCAAGGTTGCATAAGCATGAGCAAATTTAGCTTCAAACGAACCGGCCGGAGTAAGCGTAAATTGTGTAGGTTGATTAGAGTGAACAAGTTTCTCCGGATCAAAGACAATTTTAACTTTCCCTTTCTTTTTGATCAGAAATGAATTGTATCCTTCAGTCCCTTTCGGATCCACACCATTTGGAATATATCCGTCCGCATCTGTTCCTTCAACTTTCCCTCCTGTCCTTACATTTATCAGCCGGTAAATAACCGAATCTGATTTGCTTTCAACAATTGCTGAATAAGTCCCGTTCTTTTCTTTTTTCAAACTAACACCTCGGACTTCGGACCATCCGTTAAACTTTCCAATAATCTTTGCTGTAGAGAAATTATTTTTGTAATCATAAGTTCTCAGTTTTACATCAAGTTTTATTTTCCTGGATTGAATGTTATAAATTGCAATTGGATATTCGTGATGAAAAATTCCGGTGAAATGAAGTACCCAGAGACTATCCGAATCAATTTCAATTCTATAGTTGCCGTTCTTTTGAGCAATAACACTCCTGACAGGAATATCATCGCTCGGATATGTTAAAAAGATATGAACAACTGGTATAGGTTTACCATCAACCCCGGTAACTTTCCCATATACTATTGTTTTGGACAAAACCAGAGATGAAAAAAAAAATAAAAAAGAAAGGAAGAAAGAAACTCTTGCCATAATCAAAACTCCATGAATTCCTGCTTGATAGTTTTTATTGTTTTTATTTTTCTCCTAATAAAAATAATAATATACATAAATAATTAGATAAAATTCAGACATCATTTATTTCACTATTGAAAATATATCACTGCAACAACAAAAATTTTATGACGTAATTTTTAAATGTAGATTATTATACTTTATAAAAAAAAACGGGAAATGACTAACATTTCCCAGTCTGATTTATCTTAACTTTTGTTTTTTATTTTTTAAAAATTTAACATTAATAATTATAACTCAATCCAAATTGTGCAATCCAACCGTATGTCTGACCGCTTGTTGGTAAATTTCCTGCCGGATAAGTGGTTGTAGATGAAACATACGTAGGATGTGAATAATAATAATTATCTATATGAGTATTAATATTTGATGCATTAGTAAAGACAGCCAATCCTTCCCATATCTGCTGTTTTAACGATACGTCTACAAGTAATACATTATCATAATAAGCATCCTGTAATCCAAATCTCGTATCAACACTAGTTAGTGTTTTCTGCTGATATCTGAATGATACTCTTGAACTGAAACCTTTGTAATCCCACCCGATTATTGCATTATAAATAGCAGAAGGCTGGTCCTGTAAACTTCCGGATGTTGTCTGGTAAACAATAGTATCGGGAGTAAGAAAACCGGTTTTCGGTTTAAGTTCAAATGATGGATACAACTGGTTCGAACTCATAAGAGAAAGATTAAGATCCAATACTAATCCGCTAAGTAATCCCGGAAGGTACCACAAATGAGTCTGCCAGGAAAGTTCTATACCTCTCAAATAAGCTTTCTCCGGATCATTCATCGGGATTGGACCTTTAATTAAACGTCTGGCTGTGTTTACTGCCCATGTTGTATCAAAATAACTTCTGTCAGGCAGTCTGTCAGCTATATCAGCCGGAGCACCTATTACAGGATAGGGATCATATGGATAAAAATTCTGCATATTATAGATTAAACCGGTTATTTCCTTGTAAAATAAATCTACTGTAAATAAACCGATGTTATTACTGAATAGTGATACTCCCAGATCCACATTCCATGCGGTGGACGGCTTCAATAATGGATTACCCGATACTAGCTGCGAATTATCCTGCAATTGAACCAGGGGATTTATATTGCCATAACTCGGCAATGAGACACTTTTGTATACTGCACCTAAAACCTGAATATTTTCTGTTGCTTTATACTTAATATTTACCGAAGGATACCATTGCGGAAAATCTCTTTTAGTTTCTACTAATTTCGGGGGAGTGCCATCAAGACCATTTTGATTTGCACCATTAACCCTGACATGATAGGCGGATATATCAGTCCTCTCTTCCTGATAACGGGCACCGGGAACTATAGTAAGATCACTGCCGATATTGAATTCACCCATGAAGTATCCTGCATAATTTTTTTCAACATCCTTATAATCCTGGTTATAACTCCCAACTCCATCCCAATAAAAATCTGAGGCCCTTGCAGGATAAATAGTATTCATCACTTCCTGTAATTTGTAAATACTATATCCTGACCCGATAGGGTATCCTAAAATACTTCTTGCATCATAACTTGGATCAACAAAAGGTCTTGCCTCGAGCCCAGCTTCAAGTGCATCATTAGAGCCATGAAGGAAAGGAACAGCTGCTATTAATCTTTGTCTTCTCCCCTTACTTCCGCCGTATTGAACATTGTAATATATTCGTTCTCTTTCGCTACTCCGATTGGATTGATGATATTTTCCTCCAACCTTGAAATTACCTGAAAATAAATCCGAAAATTTGAGAGGAATTTTCCAGTCTATTTTTGCATCATAAGATTCATCAACAAGTTTTGTATCAGAATTATATAAATTCCAAAGTGTAGCTTTTAACGGATCCTGAACACCCTGTATTCCAATTAAAGTAGAAGGTGCAGCATAGATTCGTTGACTTCCTGTAAATGTTGACATTCCTGATTGTAGAAAATCAAACTGCATTCCATTTGGAATATTCTGTTCTCCTTTTGTATATGATATAGAAACAGGCAGAGCTGTGGCTCCAAGTTTAAATAATGCCTGCAAAGAATGAGTTCTCTGTTTTGTTGTTGTCTCATTAACAAAAATCTGGTAGAGTGTTGCATTGCTTGCAAACTGGTTAGTATAATCTCTGGTCGTATTACTATCACTTTTCTGATCAAATACGTTGTAAAATTTTAAATCTACTAAACTCGAGGTATAATCCAGTATTAAACTAAGTCCATAACGGTGTCTCTTTATATTAGATGCCGTTAACCTGGCATTATTAGTGGTTACATAAAATTGCTTGGTTACATTGTCATATGTGGGGGCATCATATCCGCCGCTAAATTGGTCAGATGGCAACTGCTTTAACTCTAAACTTCCCTGAGCCAGTATTCCTATTTTATCATCCAAAAATCTGTTGCTCGCGCTGCCGATAAATTTATAATTCTTATATGTACTCCTTAAATCATTATATCCCCCATTAGCCCAGACATTATAATGCAGACCGGGCTGCGCCGTTTTCAAAGTCAAATTTACAGTTCCTCCCAATGCATCTGCATCCATATCAGGCCGTAATGTCTTTGATACTTCAACCCCTCTAATCAGATCATCACTTAATAAACTTAGATCAATACTCCTGTCCTGGAAATTAGTTGAAACCATCGGTACTCCCTCAATAGTTACCTCATTATATTTTGGAGATAATCCACGAATAACTATGGCGTAAGCTTCACCTGCATTTCTTTGTAATGATATACCCGGCAGCCTCCCTATAGATTCGGCTAAATTTGCATCGGGCAATTCCTGCATTTTTTCCGCCGAAACAATATTGACTATGTTATTTGATGATAATTGCTGGTTTATTGCGGACAACTGACCTCTGGCCTGGGCAGTTATTGTTACAGTCTGCCCTTCAAGAGTTTTTGCTTCAAGGCTAAAATTTTCCTGCAGTGTTTTATTGGCAGCAATAGTAACATCTATACTGATCATATTATAGCCTACATATGAAATTTCCAACGTCTGTTTGCCGGCAGGAAGGTTTCTAATAAGAAAATTGCCGTCGATATCCGTAGCTGCACCTAAACTAGTACCTTTAACTACAACATTTGCTCCTGGAAGTGTTTCGCCGGTGTTTTTGTCTTTAACAGTTCCTTCGATTGAACCTGATTGTGCAAGTGAAAATGACTGAAATATTAAAAAAAATATTATACAAAGAAATAGAACTGCTTTATCAAAATAGTAGTAGATATTGTGCAGCATAAATTCCTCCTAAATATAATTAGAATATTTTAACTGGTCCTCAAAATGAAAAGATTTATTAAAACATGATAAATAGTTTCTTTATTAAATTATTGTCCTGCAAACGATTGTAATTAAAAATTATTTTTATAGATTATCAATATTATTCAAATTTTAATCAATTATATTAAAATGAAGGAGTGCATTTTTTAAAAAAACTAAAAGTCTACCTGTTTACAAGAATTACAAAATTAAAAGAAGAAAGAATGATTATAAAACTTTAAAAAGGTTTTTAAAAATCATAATGCCGCCATTTAATTAGATAGATTTAATCAAAAAGGACAGCCAGCTATATGCCGGCTGTCCCTTTAATAACACTTTAATTTTTCAAAAGTATTACTTCAATAACATCATTTTCTTCGCACTGGTAAATGAACCTGCACTTATCTTATAAATATACAGACCACTGCTTAAATTAGATGCGTCAAAACGAATTGAATGATTACCTGCAGCTATATTACTATTAATTAAAGTAGCTACTTCCTGACCAAGAATGTTGTAGACTTTTAAAGTAACATTTTGTGCTTTTGGTAAGGCAAAATCAATTGTTGTTGTCGGGTTAAATGGGTTCGGGTAATTCTGGGATAATTTATATATCAGTGGTAAACCTGAACCTGTTTCTTCAACATCAACAGCAGCATTGAATGCAGCATAAACCTTAGTCATAGCATCGGCAGGATTATATGCAGCATTTTGCGCGTCATCCCATATTAGCGAACCAATCGGAAGCTGGTCTATTGTAGAAACCTGCGCTGTCTGCTTGAAGTTTTCTGCAAAATCAGAAAATTTAGTAACTCCGACCTGAATTCCTGCTCCGCCGGTTGGAGACACTTCTGTTTTCGTTCCGTTATCAATTCCAGGTACAGTTTGAGGATCATAGTCACCATAGATATAACCTACCGATGGATCAAGAATGTCAACTGTAGCAGTAGAGAATCTTTTATCACCATATTGATTCTGGTTCCATTCAGCCATAGCAGTAACTTCATCAGCAGAAAGATCCATAGAAGTAGTTGTCTGAGGTTTTTCTGTAAGAGTATTCTGCTCAACAAACATTCCGTTTGGCGGCTTGTATTGATCGAATAAAGCTTGTGTACGTGAATTCATCCACTCGCCCGGTGTATTTCCTAGCGCCCAAGGTCCGTTACCAGCGCCAGCCCAATTCAAATATGAAGGCGGTGTACCAACAGTATCATTAATATAAGTTGGAGACTGATAGTATCCGCTGATTAATTCGGGACTATCATAATTTACGTTGTTGGAGACAAAGATTTTCATATTACTGAAATCAAGATCTGATGAAATTTGGCTTGAATCGCCATTAACATAATATTTTTCCTGCACAATTAATCCATTAGTAGTATTATTAGTATCAATATTAATAGTGCTCATATAAATTTTATCCGGATCCTGGCCGCTGTTAGTTACGTTAGTATCTTCACCGACCCAGTTCTGGTTAACAAAAATATTATTTGTTATGTACATTTCGTGGCGATAAGGGGATAAGAGCCAATACTTCTTATTATTGATAATTGTATTGTGATTGATATAAACAAAATCAGCAATCTGATTTTGCTGTAAGAATGTTAAACCGCCTGTTGTAATTGTATTGTTTTCAACCCACAAAGTGTCAATAGGATGTTTGCATTGGAAAATTCTTGAACCCCACCATTGACCATTAAAGAACAGGTTACGGAAGTATGAATTGGTTATAAAGAAGCTGGCTCCTTTAGGCCACCCTCCGATAGCACCTGATTCATCCGTGCAATCAAAAAGATCTATGTTGCTGAACTCAAACACGCAATTATCAATTGTTAATGTTTGCTTTTGTTTCTCCGCTCCGGTTCCACAGTAAAAGAGTTCATTATTTTGCGTGCCATCCAATTGCTGGGTTTGATAGTAGATATTAACCATTTTTATGCTTCCATAAACCTGGTTTGTACCACCGCCATTAATTAAAACAGGTTGACCTGCAGTTGGAACTATTATTATCATCGGTTTTGTTTTTGCCGTTGGGTTATTAGGATCAGGTACACCTACAATAGTTAATGTACCATTTGGATTGTTCACATCTAACGGAGCTACCTGATAATAAACCTGACCTTCATAAAGTGCATATACTCTATTAGGATTTATTCTGTTACCGCTTCCATCAACATCACTGTTTATAGCGGTTTCCATGTCCCCGCCATTTGCACTGGCAGTAATGAAAACCGTATCCTGATCTGCCGGTACCTGAGCAAGTGAAAAACTTGCCATCGTTAAACTAATAAGTAAAGAAAGTAATATCTTACCTTTCATTCTTTCCTCCATGTTTGTTGAAATAATAACTCGAACACTATCTATTAACTATTTTTTTTATTCCTTCTTATTAACCTCCCTTCTTCATTTTCCGGTTATAAACCGGATTCTAATTAGTAATTTTTTAATATTTAATAAGTATAACTAACACCAAACTGTGCAATCCATCCGTATGTTTGACCGCTAGTAGGTAAATTTCCCGCCGGGTAAGTGGTTGTAGCCGAAACATACGTCGGATGTGAATAATAATAATTATCTATATGGTTATTAATATTGGATGCATTAGCAAAAACAGCTAATCCTTCCCATATCTGCTGTTTTAACGATACATCCACCAGCAATACATTATCATAATAAGTATCCTGTAAACCAAATCTTGTATCGACACTTGTAAGTGTCTTCTGCTGGTATCTGAATGATACTCTTGAACTGAATCCTTTGTAATCCCATCCGATTATTGCATTATAAATAGCTGAGGGTTGATCCTGCAGACTTCCCGATGTTGTCTGGTAGACTAAAGTATCCGGGGTGAGAAATCCGGTTTTCGGTTTAAGCTCAAATGAAGGGTACAACTGATTTGAACTCATCAGAGAAAGATTGAGATCTAGTACTATCCCGCTCAACACTCCGGGAAGGTACCATAAATGCGTCTGCCATGAAAATTCTATACCTCTTAAATAGGCTTTTTCAGGATCATTCATTGGAATCGGACCTTTGGTTAAACGTCTTGAAGCACTTGTTGCCCAGGTTGTATCAAAATAACTCCTATCAGGCAGTCTGTCAGCTAAGTCAGCCGGAGCTCCTATTATAGGATATGGACTATATGGGTAAAAATTCTGCATATTATAGATTAAATCCGTTATCTCTTTGTAAAATAAATCTACTGTAAATAAACCGATATCATTACTAAATAAAGAGACTCCGAGATCTAAGTTCCATGCAGTAGCAGGTTTTAATATCGGATTACCAGCCACTAGAGGAGCATTATCAGTCAATTGGACCAGAGGGTTAACATTCCCGTAGCTTGGTAAAGATACGCTCCTGTATAAAGCACCTAACAACTGAATATTATCGGTAGCCTTATACTTAACATTAACCGATGGATACCAATGCGGATAATTCCTTTTGGTTTCCACAAATTTCGGGGGAGTACCATCCAAACCGGTTTGATTTCCACCATTTACTCTAATATGATATGCAGAAATATCGGTTTTTTCCTGTTGATAACGTGCACCCGGTACTATTGTAAGATCACTACCTACATTAAATTCACCCATGATATAACCTGCGGTAGTACTCTCGTTATCAACATAGTTCTGATTAAAACTGTTTGGTCCGTTTACCCAGTATCCGCCTAAATTCTTGTGGGGAGCAATTATAGTATCGTTCCCAACAACTTTTCCATAATAGTAAGTATTCTGCATATCAGCTAATTGGTAAACATTCCAACTCGGTCCAATAGGATATCCCAAAATATTTGTTCTTGTATAACCATGATCAACAAAAGGATATGCAGGTATTCCGGCTTGAAGATTTGAATTTAAACCGTTAAGGAACGGGTAAGTAGCAATAAGGTCTTTTCTTGTTCCGGCTCCCGCACCATATAGCATATAAAGATTTTGCTGCGCTCTATTGCTTGTTCTCCTTACACTATGATATTTCCCTCCGACTTTTAAATATCCCGAAAAGGAATCTGATAGCTTAAATGGTGCTTTCCAGTCTAACTTGACATCGTAGCTCTCATCGGTAAGTTTTGTATCATTTACTGCATCCTGCCAGAATGTAGTATTCTGACTCGTTGGATTTATTACCCCCATTTCAGCTATTAAAACGGATGGAGGCTGATATATCCTCTGATTTGCTGAAAAAGTTGAAACACCGGTCTGCAAAAAATCAAATTCAAGTCCGTTCGGTACATTTTGTTCACCTTTTGTATATGATAACGATACAGGTAATTCAGTATTTCCAAGCTTAAACATTGCCTGAATAGAATGTGTTTCCTGCTTTGTCTTTGTTTCATTAATAAAAATCTGATCATAGAAATCATTGCTGCTGAAGCGTGAAAGATTGCTTCTTGTTATGTTGCTGTCATTCTTCTGATCGAAAACATTATAAAATTTAACATCTACTAAGTCTGATGTATAGTCCATCACCAGGCTTATACCATAACGATGCCGTTTAGTACTGGCATCAGTTAAGTTCGCATTCTGTGTGCCTACACTAAATTGATCAGTTGCCGGATCGTAAATCGGGACATCATAAGCAGCATTAAATTGATCTGAAGGAAGCTGTTTCAGCTCAATGTTACCCTGAGCTAAAATTCCAATCTTGTCGCTTAAAAACCTGTTGCTTACTGTTCCGGTAAACTTATAATTTTTGTATGTATCCCTTAAATTGTTGTATCCTCCGTTAGCCCTTACATCGTAGTGTAAACCAGGCTGGGCCGTACGCAGGGTTAAGTTTACTACTCCTCCTAACGCATCAGCGTCCATGTCCGGGCGAAGAGTTTTTGAAACCTCAACAGCTTTTATTAGATTATCACTTAACAAGCTTAGATCAACTTCCCTGTTCTGGTAATTTGTAGAGGCCATCGGTACCCCTTCAATAGTTACTTCATTGTATTTGGGAGATAAACCTCTGATAGTAACCGCATATGCTTCACCGGCATTTCTCTGCAGCGATATTCCGGGAAGTCTTCCTATTGATTCAGCTAAATTTGCATCGGGCAATTCCTGCATCTTTTCTGCCGATACTACGTTTACAAGATTAGATGATGATAACTGCTGGTTTATTGCCGATAACTGTCCCCTTGCCTGGGCTGTTACGGTTACAGTTTGTCCTTCAAGAGTTTTTGCTTCAAGGCTAAAATCTTCCTGCAGGGTTTTGTTGGCAGCTATTGTAACATCAACGTTGATTGTATTATAACCCACGTAGGAAATTTCCAAGTTTTGTTTACCTACAGGAAGGTTTCTAATAAGAAATTTCCCATCGAGATCGGTAGCTGCACCTAAACTAGTTCCTTTAACAATAACATTTGCACCGGGAAGAGCCTCACCGGTACTTTTGTCTTTAACAGTTCCTTCGATTGAACCTGACTGGGCAAGTGAGAACGACTGAAATATTAGAAAAAATATTAAGGAAAGAACGGAAAAAATAATTTCCTTTTTCTTGTAAATATTTACCATATTCCTCCTCCTCGGGATATCTTTAAAAAGAATTTAATCCCTATTTAAATAAGGATTAAATAATAGATTTCGATAAATTTATATAAAAAAAATTTGACAAGGAAGTATTCTAAGAAAATTAAGTTTTAATATTTTTAGCCTACATAGCAATTCGGCCTTACGACTCAATAATAGTGCCATTTTGATAAATAAATAAATACTTCTAAACTCGAAAACAAATAGTAATCCGGGCTGATAAATGTTATTATTTTAATAAAAAATTATTTTAATAATAAAAACATTAAACGTCCGGTATTCAATTTATTGCTCAGGTTATTTAATAAGAATGTATAATGATATTATCTACAATTCTGCCCAATTCATATTTAACTTAATTTAAATCAGATGCAATTTTGTGATCAATTATTTGATAATAATTAGAATATTTAATAGAAATAATAAATTTTGTTATAAAGCACAATACTAAAATCTTTTATTTTAAGTATATTTAAAAAAGTTACATTTCTATTCTTCTCCGTTCAATCGTCTGATGCAGTTTATTAAGCCTCTTGTAGTATGGTAATCTGCTTTCCAGATAGTACCTTTAGGATAAGTTTTATTACCGGGGGCTTCATCTATACCGCCCCAATAAAAACCGCCGTATTTTTTATCTATAAGATATTTTTTTATATAATCCCATTGTTCACAAAATTTTCCATAATAATTGATTTTATCACTTGGAAAGATTTGAGACATCATTAAACAAGAGTTTAAGGCTTCAATTTGTGACCACCATTGTTTTGTTTTCATTATTATAGTGATTTTGCTTTTACCTTTAAAATAATAACCTCCGTCATATATTCCTCCTACCTTCTCATCCCAGCCGTTTTTTAGTGTATGATCGACCATTTTTTTTGCAATACTTAGCGTATTAGTGTCATCTTTTAAACCTAAAGCTTTTGAAGCTTCGAGCAATAAGTATCCGGTTTCAATGTCATGACCAAAAGAAACATGATCAAATTCATAATGTTTTTCTCTTACCGCAGAACTTGAATCTCTGTAAGAAACGGGAGATAAATCCCGTTTAAAAAATAAGTTCAGATATCCCTTTTCAGTAACAAACTTATCCCTGATAATGTGCAGCAGAGATGCAAGCCTTTCTTTAAGCCTGCTGTCCGGCCATACAGAATATAATTCTGTGAAAGCTTCAAGTATATGTATAGAGCTGTTCTGGTCTTTAGGAGGCACTCCATGATAACCTTCTTTTAAATGGGGTACCATTTCTAGATAAGTATTGAAAATATCCGCCGTAGTCAGGATCGTAGCTATGTGTATCCAGCCAATTAAATGTTTCTTTTGCAAGCTCTAATGCATCTGTGTCTTTAGACACTTTGTAATATGCGGCTAGACCGTAGATAGCAAAAGCATTACCGTACGCATTTTTGATAACCTGCTTTTCATCAGGAAGACCAAATCCGCTCTGGTTAAGGACTTTTCCATCCCTTTCAACAAGATCATAGAAGCCTCCATTTTTTTTATCCCACATTACATTTTTTAAGAATTTAAAGCCATGTTCGGAAATTTTTGGTAAATAATTATACTTTTTGTAAAATAATGCAGCGTTTGAAGCTGACCAGACATGTCTTGCCTGTGTAACAATCATTTTGTTCTGTTTGCCCTGCAACTGCCATTTATAATTTATATCGCTATAATATCCCCCGTCTGATGAATCAATAGACAACGGATACCATAATTCAAAACTCTGGTTAAGAACATGTTCCATTTCCTTTAAAATTGTTTTCTTATTTGTTTCCGGTTTATCATTTTTTCCCTGTGCATTTGTCTGCATACCCTGCAAAACGAAAAAGATGGCTGCCCCCAATAGAACTGTTTTAATTATTCTGGTTATATTCAACTCTTTTCACCATATATTTGTTAAACAATAAATTAATTAAAATTTCATTTAAATAAATTCTTAAAAAAAATAAAATGATGCGCTGTAACTGGAATATTACACAAATACCCATACTTCAATTAGGCTTAATTAATTTCCATTACCATTATTGCTTCTTTAATGGTAAATTACATATTTAAAATAGTATTATTTACTAATTTCCAAAATAAAACAGAACATTTGACTTTGATAATCAGTGAATTTATATTATAATCTTAACAATAATTTCAAAAGGAGCATAATATGCAGCAGCCAAACAATTTTTTAAAGTATGTTCCTATATTTTCAGAGCTGGGTGACGATACATTAGAAAAAATATCAAAATTAGGTATAAGAAAATCATTTAAAAAAGATTCTGTTGTTTTATTTGAACATGAAACTGGAACTGCACTTTTTGTTATCGTTGATGGTAAAGTAAAAGTTTCCCGAGTCAGCGATGACGGTAAAGAAGTCATTTTAACCATTCTGGGTGAATCTGATTTCTTCGGCGAGATGGCAATTTTAGACGGCCTCTCCAGATCTGCAAATGTTACAGCTATGGAAGACTCGGAATTGTTCATTATCCAGAGAAGCGAATTCCTGGAATTACTGAATGTTCACCCTGAGGTTTCAGTAGCTCTCCTGCAGGAATTAACACAACGATTAAGATCTGCAGATATGAAGATCAAATCTCTTTCATTAAAAGATGCGGAAGGAAAAGTTGCAACAGTTATTCTGCAGTTAGCTGATGATGTTGGAAAAATCAAACAAGGTACTGTTGAAATCGAGAAACTTCCCTTCCAGCATGATCTGGCAAATATGGCAGGTACTTCGAGAGAAACTATTTCTAGGACACTCCACACTTTTGCTAAAAAAGGATTGGTTGAACTGGACGGGGCAAAACTCCGTATAATGAATTATGAAAAATTTAAAGAATTATTTAGCTAATCATATTGGATGAAAGGGAAAGTAGATTTACATATTCATACCAACCATTCCGATGGTTTCTACTCTCCCGATGAAATTGTTCTGAAGGCAAAAGAGAACGATCTTGAAGCTATTAGTATAACAGATCATGACAATCTCTCCGCTATTAAAGATGCAATAAAAAAGGGAAATGAAATCGGGATTGAGGTTATACCCGGTTTGGAGATCAGTTCCGATATTAAAGACAGAGAAATTCATATTTTAGGCTATTTTGTTCAAACTGACAGCCAGGAGCTTGAGAGATATCTGAATTTTTTCAGAGTAGAAAGATTAAAAAGAGCAAATAGAATAGTAAATAAACTAAATCTGCTGGGAATGTCTTTATCTATTGATGATGTTATGGAAATTGCAAAAAATTCTGCTGTCGGCAGGCCGCATATTGCGCAGGCTATGCTTAGCAGAGGATTAATTTCTTCATATTATGAAGCTTTCAACAAATATATCGGAAACGGCGGACCCGCTTTTGAGAAGAAAGTACATATTTCTCCGCAAAGCGCTTTTAAAATTATTAGTGATGCTGGCGGGTTATCTTTTATTGCTCACCCGGGCTATATGGAGGAATCTCTTCTTAAAGAATTAATTGATGAAGGTGTAGATGGTATTGAAGTTATCCATTCATCCCATTCACAGCACCAGGTAAGATTTTACAGGGGAATTGTGAATGAATATTTCCTTTTAGAATGCGGCGGCTCCGATTTCCACGGGGGGAAAAGAGATGATGAAAAAAATTTCGGAAAATATTATACTAAATATTCTGTTATAGAAGCAATGCGAAAACGTTTAATGAAAAATTCAGCTTAATAATTTAATTTTATATTTTTTCTTCATAATTATATTTAATAACCAAAGTTTTTATAAATGAATATTATTGAAGGAGATATCTCTTCCAAAGGTTATAAATTTGCAATAATTGTAAGCAAATTTAATGAATTTATTGGTAATAAATTGCTGGAAGGTGCTGTTGATTGTCTCAAAAAACACAGCTATACAGAAAATGATTTCGACTTAATAAAAGTGCCGGGTGCTTTTGAAATCCCTATAATTGCGGGTAAAATTGCATCACAAAAGAAATATAATGCTATTATTGCATTAGGAGCAGTTATAAAAGGAGCAACTCCGCATTTTGATTACATTTCTAATGCCGTAAGTACAGGATGCGCTAAAGTTTCTTTAAAATATAATGTCCCGGTTGTTTTTGGTGTTTTAACTACTAATACTGTCGAACAAGCTCTGGAACGTTCAAATTCAAAGCTCGGAAATAAGGGGTGGGATGCTGCTTTAACAGCAATTGAAATGGCCGATTTAAATCATAAGCTTTCTTGATTTTTTTTATGGTCTAACTTAGAAAGAGATGATTCTCTATTTAAACATTTTAGTTTTAATTTAGTTGGATACATCCTTTTATACTTTCAGCTTTAAAAAAAAATAGTAAATTACATAGCAGGTTAACAAATCTTATTAAAAAAATAGGCGGGCGAATAAGAATTTTTTACTTTTTTCAGATTGCTTAATAAATAAAATTTAGATACATGAAAAAAATTACTGTAATCTTATTTGCATACTTATTTAATTCACTAATCTTTCCCCAATCACTCGGCGGCTGGCAAACCTTTACAGAAATGAAAGATGTTGAAGCTATCCAGGCTACTGCAAATGGTTTTTGGGCGGCTTCCACGGGCGGGGCATTTTTTTATTATAAAGATGATCAGTCTTTCAAAACTCTGCGGAAGTCAAATGGTCTTAACGGTACTCTGCTGACTTCAACAACAATAGACAATAAGGGGAATATCTGGTTCGGGAGCCAGGAAGGAATAATTGATATATATAATCCTGAAAACAATTCAATTCAGTCGTTACTCGATATTTATAATTCAAATAAAAATCCTAAACAAATTAATGAGCTTGTTACAATAGGTGATACAATAATTGCATCAACAGATTTTGGAATTACATTAATTGACCCAGAAAAATTAATTCTGTATGATACATTTTTTCGATTTGGAAGCTTCCCTACAAATATAAAAGTTAACAGTACTTTGAAATCCGGAAAAATATATGCTGCAACAGATTACGGTGTAGCAATTCAAAAAGATGGGGCGGTTAATCTATCAGCACCTGAATCATGGTCTGTTTACAAAACTACAGACGGGCTGCCTTCAAATAAAGTTGAAAAAATTGTCAATTATAAAGGCGCCATTGTTGCAGCTACTGACAGCGGCTTATCCTATTTTGATGGTTCAAAATGGAGCTCTTATATTCCGCAATTTGATAATTTAAAAGTTACCGATCTTTTAGTTGCCAATGATACTTTATTTATCGTAAATAATAATGTTGTTTATTCTTATTACAATGGAAATGTTAAGACTTATTTAACACCCTCTGCACAAATAACAAAAATTTCGTATTCAAATGGTTTGGGATTATTAGCAGGAAGCATTTCATCAGGTGTAATTAACGGGAAAAGCAATATTGAACTGTTCCCAAACGGCCCTGAAGCAAATCAATTTTTAGGAATTGATATTGATGAAAGCGGAAATCTTTGGTGTGCAAGCGGAGCGAATATCTCAGGCATTGGTTTTTACAAGTATGATGGTCAAAAATGGACAAACTATAATGTTAGCAATACACCGCAAATTCAAAATAATTCATATTTTGTAGTTAAATCTTTCGGTACTAATATTTTATTTGGAAACTGGGGACATGGATTCTTATCGATTTCGGGTGATGCATATAAAATTTTTAATGTAAATAATACTGAAATGAAGGGTATTCAAACAAATCCCGATTACCTGGTAATAACTGATTTTGAGAAAGATTCAAAAGGAAATTTATGGATTTTAAATTATGGGGCTTCCGACCGTAAAATTCTTTCAATGGTTACTCCGGATAGTACCTGGTTCTATTTTTCTATTCCGGCATTCTATAATCAATATATTCAGGATAATATGGGCATGGCGATAGACCAATATGATACAAAATGGTTTTATTCGCAGAGTGATAATAAACCCGGCTTATTTTATTTTAATGAAAACGGAACTTACTCGGATCCAAAAGATGATATCTCCGGTTATATTAATAAATCTAATGGTTTGAATGATAATGCGGTTAATTCAATTTTAGTTGATAAAAGAGGAGATATCTGGGTTGGTACCGGATTAGGTGTAAATATAATTAGTAATAACGGATCTGTTTTGTCAAGCAAACCTTCACTAAGTATTACATCTGTTTTTACTTTAAGGCAGCAGACAATTAATTGCATGGCTGTTGATCCTATAAATCAAAAATGGATCGGTACAAACCAGGGTTTACTACTTGTCAATTCCGATGGTACTAATTTGATTGCTTCTTATGATTCAAAGAACAGCCCGCTTCCTTCAGATATTATTAGAAGTATCACTATTGATGATAACAGCGGGAAAGTATATGTCGCAACGGATGCCGCTATTACATCGTTTAATACTGCAGCTATTAAACCGCAGGATAGCTTTACAAACCTATTTGTTTATCCCAGCCCGTTTATTCTAGATGGCGGAAATAATAATCAAGTAACTATTTCCGGACTGGTAGTAGATTCGGATATAAAAATATTAACAATTACAGGTAAATTAGTATCGGAATTCTCTTCCCCGGGTGGAAACGTTGCTTTCTGGGATGGAAAAGATATGAACGGTAATTATGTCAGCAGCGGAATATACCTGGTAATCGCTTTTGATAAAGAAGGAAACAATGCTGTTGCCGGTAAAATTGCAGTGATAAGAAAGTAAAAGACAGATATTTCTAATGATTGACCTTGCCAATATTTCACTTCAATTTGGTGGAAATTATTTATTTGAGAATGTAAGCTTTAAAATAAATTCGGGAGATAAAATTTCACTCGTCGGTGCAAATGGCACCGGGAAATCTTCTCTATTAAAAATTATAAACGAAGACCTTCAGCCAGAGTCAGGAAAAATATTAAAGCAAAAAAACATCACGATCGGCTACCTCCCCCAGGAAAATGTAACACATAAAAATAAATTACTGCTTGAAGAAGCTTTATCGGCACTGAGTAACCTGGTTCTATTAAGAGAAAAAGAAATAGAAATAACAAACAGGCTGGGACTTTTAATCTCTGAAAATGAAAAAATTGATTTGGTTAACCAACTGGGAGAAGTTCATCATAAATTAGAGGAGATGGATTCCTATACTGCAGAATCTAAAATAAAAAAAATACTTTTAGGACTTGGTTTTTCCGAAGAAGATTTTTCCAGATCCACAAATGAATTTTCAGGCGGCTGGCAAATGAGAATTGCGCTTGCAAAGATTCTGATCTCACAAAACGATCTTCTTTTGATGGATGAACCTACCAATCATCTCGATATAGATTCACTTGAATGGCTGATAAGTTATCTGAAAAGCTACCAGGGTGCTTTATTAGTTGTATCCCATGATAAGCATTTTATTAATCAAATTACAAATAAAACCCTGGAAATTTATTTAAATAGGTTCTACAAGTTTAACGGCGATTATGATGCTTATTTAAATTATAAAGAAGAAAGAGATAAGCTTGCCGAAACCCAATCCATGCAGCAGCAAAAGAAAATTAAAGAAACAGAAAAATTTATTGAAAGATTCAGGTATAAAGCAACAAAAGCAAAGCAGGTACAAAGCAGAATAAAACAACTTGAAAAGATTGAGATTATTGAATTACCTGAAAACAAATCAGATATAAGCATCAGGTTTCCAGATCCGCAGGTCAGCGGGAAAATAAATATTGAGCTCGATGCCATTTCAAAATCATATGGTCCGAAGAAAATCTTCGAAGGATTAGATTTCTCGGTGAACCGTGGAGAAAAGATTGCTTTTGTGGGAACAAACGGAGCCGGTAAAACCACCCTGGCAAAAATTATAGCCGGGGAAATAGGTTATAATTCCGGTAAAAGAATTACCGGGCATAACACCATTATTAGCTATTATGCACAGGATGTTGCCGACGAACTTGACCCTTCACTGGATATTCTTGAGACTCTGGAAAACATATCAGAAGAAAAAACTATTGGTCAATTACGCACTTTATTGGGAGCTTTTCTTTTTTCAGGTGACGACGTTTTTAAAAAAATAGGTGTTCTTTCAGGTGGTGAAAAAAGCCGGGTTGCTTTGGCAAAAATTCTGTTAACTAAATCAAATTTTATTATTCTCGATGAACCGACAAATCATCTCGATATTTCTTCAAAAGATGTGCTTTTAAAAGCTCTGATAAATTTTTCAGGTTCATTAATTCTTGTCTCACATGATATAGATTTCTTAAAACCGCTGGTAAATAAAGTTGTTGAAGTTAAACAAGGAAAAATTAAGGAGTACCCGGGCGGAATAGAATACTATCTGCAGAAAAGAGAAGAACTCATTGAACAGGAAAATGAATCATTAAAAAAAGCCGGTAAAGAAAATTTATCCCGGAAAGATCAAAAAAGAGTTAAAGCTGAAATAAGACAGAAAAAATATAATGCAACCAAAGACATATCAAATAAAATAAAAAAGTTAGAAGAAAAAATTGAAGAGCTGGAAAAGAAAGAAATACAATTGAAGAAACTACTTTCTGACCCGGATATTTACAACAACCATGAAAAAGCCAAAGAAAAAACCAGTGAATATAATAATATTCAGCAGGAACTTGAAAAATCTCTAATTAACTGGGAAAAACTTTCCAGGCAGCTTAATGAAATAGAACAGGAATTTTTTAATAATAATTAATATCTATATGTAAAAGCTGTCAAACCTTTATCCCTAAAAATTCCTCTGCCATCGCCAGCCCGCCGTAAATTGCAGCATCATCACCAAGTTCCGAAGCAACGATCTTCAGACCTTTTGCACTTTCTTTTAATACATGAACATTGAAAGCTTCTTTTATATGAGGGATCATAAACTTGCTGAGCGCTTCAATCAATCCTCCTCCGAGAACAATCATATCAAGGTTTAATAAATTAGCAACACTGGCTAATACCATTCCGATTGTTTCGCATTCATCCGATATATGCTTAATTACCACCGGGTCATTTTTTCCTACCGCAGTTGCAAGTGCTTTGCTTTTTATTTTTTCTCCCGGTTTTACAAGCTTATTTAAAATGCTCTTTTTATCATGCTTCATGCTTGCTTCAATCTTCCTGGCAATGGCGGTTCTGCTTGCAACTGCCTCAAAACATCCTCTATTTCCGCAGCCGCATAGAGGCCCGTTTTTCTGAACTACAACATGCCCGATTTCACCGGCAACGAAATTTGATCCCCGATAAATTTTATTATCAAAAAAGAATGCACCGCCTATGCCTGTACCGATAAAAACAGCGAGCATATTTTTAGCTTTTTTACCAATACCATAATTTTTTACTCCCAGGCCTCCCATGTTAACATCATTTTCTAACAAAACCGGGAAGTTTATTTCTTTCTGCAGCTTCTCTTTAAGATGATAATTTTTAATTCCTAAATTAGGCGCTAAACTAACTACACCGGTATTAGGATTCAGTGAACCGGGGATTCCAATGCACACTGCTTTAACATTTTCCTTTTTGAAGTTATTCTCTTTTACCAATTCTTTAACTATTGAAGAAAGACTTTCAACATATTCTTTGTTAGTAGAATTGGATTTTGTGGGTTTTTTCAGCTTTGTAAAAATTCCATCTTCCGAATTCAAGGCTGAAGCAAGAATCTTAGTTCCTCCCATATCCACACTTATGATAAAATCTTTAGCCAGTGGTGCCTCCGTATCAATTTATTTAACAAAATTTTAATATAAAAAATTAGAAATATTTTAATACTTTTCCAAAGCTCAATTATTTCATTTTATTTTAAATTGTTTATATCGCACATAATCTATAATTTTAATAAATGGAAAAAATAAAACCGTTAAAAAGATTCGGTCAGAACTATCTAAATGATCAGAATATACTTAACAATATTGTCAAAGAAATTAATCCTAATGTAAATGATAATTTACTGGAAATCGGACCGGGTCTGGGTTCGTTAACAGAAAAATTATTAAATTATATACCGAATTTAACTGCAGTTGAAATTGATAAAAGAGTTATTGAAAACCTTTCAAATAAATTTCCGCAAATAAATTTAATAAATGATGATTTCTTAAATCTTGACTTGCAAAAATTAATTAATAATTCACAAAATAAGCTCAGAATTATAGGGAATATTCCATATAATCTTACATCATCAATAATCTTTAAAATGATAGAAAATAATTCAATTATTTCCGATTCGGTTATTATGGTTCAAACTGAAGTAGCCAAAAGGATGGCTGCCGGGAAGGGAACAAAAGATTATGGAATTCTTTCAATTCTGCTAAATTATTTTTCAGAAATTAAACATTGTTTTAGAGTTTCTCCTAACGTTTTTTATCCTAAACCGAAAGTTTTTTCCTCCGTTATTCATATTTATTTTAAAGAATTAAGCGAATCAAAAGAGGAACAAAGGCTTTTTATTAAAATTGTAAAAGCAGCTTTCGGAAACAGAAGGAAAACATTAAAGAATTCATTTGAAAACAGCCTTTCATCTGTTGGACTTGAAAATATTGACTTCGAATCCGCAGGAATAAATCTTTCTTTACGGGCTGAACAGCTGACAGCAGATGACTTCAAAAAATTGACTAAATATGTTTTTAAGCTGCAAAATCTAAAATAGTGTTGTTTTAATATATCTCTTTCGTGGAATGCATACAATAAAATCTTTCTTACGTAAACTTAAAGCTTTTGACCTTGTTGTAGTTATTTTCTTTATCTTCCTGATTATTATAAATCTGATTTTTCACCAAAGAATAAACAGCTGGCTGTTTTTTATATTCATCAATTCGTTTATAATTTTATTTGCTTTTGCCTTAGGTTATTTTGAAGATAAATATAACAGCAGGTTCTGGCGGATTATTCATTACTGGTATATAGCACCATTAATACTCTTCACTTTTAAAGAGCTCTATTATATGATCCATCCTATCAGGATGCAGGATTATGATTATCTATTTATTAAAATTGATTATTGGATTTTCGGAGTAAACCCGACACAATGGCTGCAGAAATTTACTAATCCTGTATTGACAGAAATTCTGCAAATTGTATACGGCCTTTTCTATTTTTTACCTATTATTCTTGCTTTGGCACTTTTAAGAAATAAAAGATATATGGCAGTTGATTTTGCAGCATTTTCTATCATTTATGGATTTTTTCTTTCTTATCTTGGATATTTTGCACTGCCGGGAATCGGCCCCCGTTTTACACTTCACAATTTCAGCCAGATAAATGTTGACCTGCCGGGAATATGGTTAACAAATTATTTAAGAGACCTGGTTAATATTGGTGAATCAATACCTCCCGGAACCCTGAATCCGGCGGCAATTGTTCAAAGAGATGTTTTCCCGAGCGGTCATACAATGATTACTCTTATCGTAATTTATCTTTCCATTAAGCTCAAAAGCCGCTCAAGGTATTTCCTCGTACCTGTAGGAACTTTACTGATCTTTGCCACAGTCTATTTATGGTATCATTATGTTATTGATCTGATTGGCGGATTAGTATTCATGATATTCTCTTTATGGTCAGGTAAAATTATTTTTAACTGGTGGCAGAGAAAAGTAGGCGGAAAAGAATTTGAATACGGGAAATATTGACTTTAGTATTTAGTACATAGTATTGATTATTGAGAATGGAATATTGTGTATTGAGCATTTAATTATTTTTCAGGTTAATAAGATAATTGCTTTATTGTTTAATTATTATATTATTGAGAGAGTGTTAGTTTTAAGACTATATAACAAGACATCAAAATAAAATTTTATAATCTCATTAGCAGCATATATATATATGGAAGATAACACTAATAGAAATGATGATAAAAAAACTCAGGTAAGAAGAATATTTGAATCGATTGCTTACAGGTATGATCTTCTGAACCATTTGTTAAGCTTTGGAACAGATTATTACTGGAGAAAAAAAGCCATAAAATTAACAAAGTTTTCACCTGATTCTATTCTGCTGGATGTGGCCTGCGGAACAGGGGATTTTGCAATTGAAGCTAAACGAACAGGCGTTAATAATATTTACGGTGCAGATTTCTCAATAAATATGCTGAGACTTTTTAACAAAAAAAGTAATTGGATTACCGGCAGGAACATCCAGATGGTAGCGGAGAACATACCGCTAAAAAATGGTAAGGTTACAAATATCACCGTAGCTTTCGGAGTAAGAAATTTTTATGATATCCAGAAAGGATTTGATTCGTTTTACAATGTTTTAAAAGATAATGGTAAGGTAACTATACTGGAGTTCCGGATCCCTTCAAATTTTATCTTCAAAAGATTATATAAATTTTATTTTAAAAAAATCCTCCCGGTTATCGGAGGTATAATTTCAGGCGACAGGGATGCATATAATTATCTCCCGAAATCCGTTGAAGAGTTTGATGAAAAAATTAACCTGGAAAAGCTTCTGATAAATTCCGGCTTCAAAAAAGTCGAGAAGTTCGATTTAACATTCGGAATAGCTCAGACTATAATAGCGACCAAGTAAACCATTGATCTTTTAAATATCATTTTGAATAATAAAGCACCTGAACAATAGGATAAAAAACAATTCTGCAATCACATTATAAAATCATTAAGATTTAAAAGATTTATTTTAGATTATAATCAACAAGATTTTCGGAACCGGTGCTTGTTGAATCTGCAAAATTTATTTCACCTCTTGTAAAAACATCAAGTAAAAGCCCGTTTCCCTGCCATCTTACAGGCCCGACATTTGCGACAAACCATCCGTAAGCTGTTACGGTTTGTTTTGACTGGGTAAGCGGATTTATAATTGAAAAATCATATTGTATTTTTACAGCCGGTCTTGTTACAGCACCTGACAGCAGATTAAGCGTAATATTTTCCTTGCCTGAATAAGAAGCTTTAACATCAATAATCGTTATTGCTGCAGGTCCCTGTTCAAGGTTTACTTTAAAGACCGGCCAGGTATCTCCATCCTGCAATGAAGAAGTGAGAAGCAGCAATTCCTGATCAATTTTTAGATAAGGCAGATACGCTATAAATTCAGGCGGAAGATTTTCAAAGAAACCTGTTGTATCTAAAAAATAATATATACCTATGTCGCCTTTCCTGAAAAAAGAAGTGTAGACAGTTGTAAAACCATTGGAAGTCACAGAATCAATTTTCCTGAAATCATAAGCAACACCATTTCCTGCCAGTCCGGATGCACTTTGATACCTTGTATCTGTTACCCCGGTTGTCTGTATCCCGGCTGAATCGTTTCTTTCAAAATTGTATTTATAATAATTTCCAACGGCAGCCGGATAATAATTGCTGTTATCAACATTAGTATTACCATTATTGACGGAAGTATCACTTTTTTTACATGAGCTGATAACTAATAATATTATAATTAAAACGAGCAGTGATGATATTATTGATTTCATAATCATTCCCTAAAGTTTTAGTGCATTCTTTAAATTATTAAATGCTTTTGACCTGTGGCTGATCTTATTTTTTTCATCCAGTGCCAGTTCTCCCATAGTCCGTTCATACCCGACAGGGACAAAAAAAGGATCATAACCAAAACCATTATTACCTCTCGGTTCTTTAATGATAATTCCTTCTACTTCACCTTCGGTAACGGTATAATTCTCTCCGTCAAAATAAACCACACAGCATGTATATTTTGCATAATGCGGTTCTTTGAATTTTTCCAGTTCTCTTAGAAGTTTTCTGTTATTGTCATCATCATTTGCGCCCGGACCGGCATATCTTGCAGAATAAACTCCCGGTGCACTAAATAACTGTTCGACAGATAAGCCCGAATCATCTCCAATAGCCGGAATTTTATATTTATTATAAACCTCTACTGCTTTGATTTTAGCATTTTCTTCGAATGTTGTTCCGGTTTCATCAATTTCAGAAAGATCATTTAATTCCAGCAGGGAGACCAGTTCAATACCTGCTCCGTCAATGATTTTTTTTACTTCTCTTATTTTTCCCTGGTTTTTGGACGCAAGAATAATTTTTCTTTTCATTTAAAAATAACCTCACTAAGTGCGTAAAAAACCGCCATTGAACTTGAAAATACAGCGGTAACCGCAAACTTCCATTTTTTTGGTATCTTGTTAATTATTAAATAATTAACAGGTAATGTAAAAATAAAACTATAAAGAAATGAATTTAGTCCGATTCTTAACAAATCCCAATTTACCTGGTTAAAATTTCCTTTAAATAAATTCAGTATTAATAAATGCCTCGCAATCCAGATAGGATTAAAGTATAATGTGAACAATACAGTACTTAGTATTTTCGAATTTAAATTATCTTTATAGAATTTGCTGCCGAGCCATTTTAAATAGTTTGGAATTTCTATCGCGTAAACTATACCACCAAGAAACAGAATTCCCAATAATCTTCCGACAGAAAAATCGTTTATTATAAGGGCAGCAATCGTATCTCCGACAGCATAGATTATGGCTCCCTGCAGAATGCTTCTTTTATTTAATACCGGGTTATTAATAAAATTAAGGAAAAAGTTTAAAAATGTTATTAGAAAAGTTCTTCAAAAGTTAGATACCCATGTTACTAAGCGTATGAAAAATAATATTTAAAGATTCCGAAAGTTCAGGATGTTTGGTTTCAAAATTCATTGTTGCGTCTCTTAAGTTTTCTACCAAACCTTCCTTTTCTTCAGTTGAAATATCTTCTGAATTATCAAGGAAATTTGATACGTCACCCATTAGCTTTTTCAGATTTTCTTTAAGATTGTCATCCAGATTCTCTTTGTTTTCTAATTTTTCATTGAATTTTTTTAGTTCTTGACGCAGTTCTTCTTTATCCATAAAATACTCCTAAAAACTAAATTTCTAAAATGTAATTTAATAATCAAAAAATGAACCTCAAAGATACGAATTTTGATTATCTTAATATATCCATGTAAAATTTTGAAAACACTAAATGCTGAATTTTCCGGATAACTGTTTTATTATAATTTATTGTAGTAATTTGATATTCTATCACTGAAGAAATAATATTAAACAGGGCTCTAATTGTGCAGGGCAGATTAAAATCACTCAAACCTTGACCAGGATAACCAAGCAGAATTTATTGTGATAAACATTAAGAGCAAGTAATTAAATAAGTTATATTTTTCAATACAAATTTTTTTTAACTTTCAAATGGAGAAATTATAATCCGTAATGGGTTATTTAATGCTGGTTTTCTGTTTTTTCAATACTTAAGATATAATCAAATGTTTTAAACCTGAATTCTTTTTAATTGTCTAATTATTCAATCAACCCCGGCACTGCAATATCTTGAATTTGGAAGAAATGTTAACATTTAAGTTCATTTAATAAAAATTTATTGGCATTCGCTATTGTATTTACCTTCAAAATGCCAATTCGACAGAGGCAATAAAATGTGGACAATAAATACACGATCTATTTATACAATAATGGCAATTTTGACGCTTACTTTGCTTTTCTCAAGCAAAGAAGTCAAAGCGCAATATTTTGGTCAGAATAAAGTCAACTATACATATTTTAATTTCAAAGAACTGCATACTGAACACTTTGATGTCTATTACTATCCGGAGGAATTTGAGGGTGTTAAATTTGCAGCAAGAATGGCTGAACGCTGGTATACAAGGCATCGATTAGTTTTTGAAGATACCTTAAGCGGCAGACAACCTCTTATTCTGTATGCCAGTTTTCCTCAGTTCTCTGAGACGAACGTTACCCAAGGTTCAATCGGACAAGGCACAGGAGGTTTTACAGAACCTTTGTTAAGAAGAATTGCCTTGCCTTTTGCCGGTCCCCTCAAGGAAACGAACCACGTTATAGGACACGAGCTCGTTCATGCTTTTCAGTATGATATAACAGGACGGCATGGTAAAGACGGGAATCCAAACATGCCTGCTTTAGAAAAGCTTCCATTATGGTTCGTGGAAGGAATGGCAGAATACCTCTCCTTAGGTCCTGATGATCCTTTTACTGCTATGTGGATGCGTGAAGCCGCCCGTGAAAAGCTGCCGGATGTGTCCGATCTCGAAAACTCAAACAAATATTTTCCTTACAGATACGGACAGGCTTTATTAGCCTTTATTACAGGAAAATGGGGAGATCGAATTTTAGGCAAACTATTAAGTAGAGCCGGCCGTTCGGGAGATATTGATAAATCTATCGATAGTGTTCTGCAAATCTCAACTGATTCGCTTTCAACTTTATGGCATAATGCTATTCACAAACAATATGATTCACTTTACAACGTAACCTCGAGACCAATTGATTATGGCAAAGTTCTGATTAAAGCCAAGGGAGAGGAAACCGCACTTAATGTATCTCCTGTGTTAAGCCCGGATGGTAAAAATTTAGTATTCTTCTCATCAAGGAATCTTTTTTCCATTGATATTTTTTTAGCGGATGCCGAAACAGGCAAAATTAAAAGAACAATCTTAAGCACAGCATTAAATACACATCTTCAAAATTTGGAATTCATAAATTCGACAGGATCCTGGGATTCGGAAGGAAAAAGATTTTTATTTTCTGCTGAAGATGAGGGTCGTCCTGTACTATCCGTTTTAAATATAAAAACAGGCGATATTGAACATCAATTCCGTTTCCCTCATATAGATGAAATTTTTGATCCTGCATGGTCACCAGATAATAAATATATTTTATTTTCCGGATTAAGCCATGGTTTATCAAATTTATTTCTTTATAACATCGATTCTGACAGTCTTACAAATCTTACAAATGATGCTTATGCTGAACTCCAGCCAGCTTGGTCACCGGACGGAAAAAAAATTGCCTTTGTTACTGACAGATTCAGCACTAATCTTTCAAACCTTGACTTCGGCAATTACCGGCTCGGTATAATGGATTTCAAAACAAAAAAAATAGATTCGCTTTATTGTTTCGATACAGGTAAAAACATAAATCCGCAATGGACGCCGGACAGTAAAAGTATTTATTTTATTTCTAATCAGAATGGTATAAATAATTTGTATAAGCTTGATATAGCAGATAATAATATCATTCAGGTAACTAATTTATATGGAGGAATCAGCGGAATTACCGATCTTAGCCCTGCAATATCGGTAGCAAAAAATGTTAATAAATTGGTTTACAGTGTTTATGAAAAAGGTGACTATAATATTTATACAATTGATTCAACTGCAGTTCTTTCTGCAAATAATTCTTTAACTGAATTCCCTAAATATGATCCGGGAGTTCTTCCGCCGCAAGACAGAGGCGAAAACACTCTTGTTCTCAATAATCTTAAAAATCCTGAGATTGGTTTACCGTCTGATTCATCTTTTACATATTCAGATTATGATGCTTCCCTGTCATTGGTAGGTGCTGCTCAAACCAGTGTGGGAGTCGGTACTGATATTTTCGGAACGTATGTAGGGGGAGGCGTTTCTTTGTTTTGGAGTGATATGCTTGGAAATAATAATCTCGTAACTGGACTTCAAATACAGACATTAGGTTCTTTTAAATTTACAGATATATCTGCTGTTGTCGCTTATTATAATACTGCACACAGGTGGATTTATGGCGGAGTTATTCAGCAAATACCTTATAATTATTATTATTATACATCATCAATTGAAAACGTCTACAATCAGCCCGCTTATGTGCAACGGCAAATTTTAGTTCGTCAAACCGACAGGGGAATTAGCGGCGTTCTTTCTTATCCTTTTAACAGAAATCTGCGAGTGGAATTTACGGGAGGTTATAGCAATATAACTTTCCTAAATGAAATCCAAACTACCGCTGTGGGTATTAATACAGGTGCTATTTTAGTTAACGAAACTACCGATCAAACATTGGGACCGGCTTTAAATCTTGGCAGCGGAGGTGCTGCCATAGTTTTTGACAATAGCTTTTATGGTGCAACCGCACCTCTTATGGGTCAACGATACCGGTTTGAAGTTGATCCGACTTTCGGCTCGTTAAATTTTTATGAAGTATTAGCTGATTACAGGCATTATATAATGCCGATAAGACCATTTACTTTAGCTGGAAGAATTCTTCATTACGGCAGATACGGAAAAGATGCTGAAGACTATCGTTTAAATCCTTTGTATTTAGGTTATCCGGGTCTTGTTAGAGGATACGATTACAATTCAATTAGTTCCGGCGAATTTAATTCCGATACTTCTTACTATTCCAATTTGTATAACAGATTAACTGGAAGTAAGATGTTAATTGCCAATGTCGAACTCAGATTTCCTTTATTAGGTGTTTTCGGGATCGGACCCGGATATTATGGATATTTACCATTAGATTTTGGATTTTTTTATGATGCCGGTTTTGCATGGAGAAGAGGAGAGAAAATTTCAATTTTCGGCGGTAAACAGATAGCCGTCAGCAGCTATGGACTTGTTTTGAGAATGAACTTATTTGGTTATGCTGTTGGTGAACTTGATTATGTACATCCAATGGACAGACCTGATCAAAAATGGCTTTGGCAGTTTAATTTTGTTCAAGGGTTCTGAAAAGAACCCTTCTTCAAAAATTGATTTGTAATCATTCAATGCATTTCAGCTGAATTCTTCATCCCTTCTGTAAGTCTATCAATTGTCTTGCAAATTTGGGCCCTTTTGCTTCATCTTCATGTCTAAAAAAAACAAAAACTGTTTCCCAGTTCTGCCTTTTTATTTTATCATGCCAGTTTTTAATTTCCTTTTTAGAATAATCACTTTTTCTTAATCTTAAGTATCCTTTTGAAGCTGTACCAGTAATACCAATATCGGGTTCTTTATCTGTTTCTGAAAGACATAACGGGAAGCTCTTTTCATTTAGAAAGGAATATAGATCATCTCCGAACCATGATTCATGCCTGAATTCAAAAGCTGCAGTAATATTTTTAGGTAATAAATTTGTAAAGTTTTTAAGCAGTTCAAGATTCTTTCTGAAATAAGGCGGAAATTGAAAAAGAACTATTCCGAGTTTATTTCCTAAAGAAATTATTATATCAATAAAATAGCGGATATCTTCATCAACATCTTTCAATTTTTTCATATGGGTTATTCTTTGGGGCGCCTTGATTGAAAACCTGAAATCTTCAGGTACTTGCTGTCTCCATGTTTCTAAAACAGATCTTTGAGGGACACGATAAAATGTATTATTGATTTCAACTGTTGAAAATTGTTCGGAATAAAATTCCAACATTTTATCCGGTTTAATTTCTTCAGGATAAAAGCTCCCCTTCCACTCTTTATAGCTGTAACCGCTGGTGCCAACATATAACTTCATAATATTTCCTTTTTTTTACTACTTAAATATTTTCATTTGCTATGGATAGATTGATTGATGGAAATCTTATTCTTGACCTATAAAATCAAAAAATATTACCAAAATGAAATGGTTTGATGAATTAAAACAAAAATATCACATGGAAATCATTAGTACTATCCTAAATACTTTCTGAACCTGAGAGAACTTAAAGCTAATATAAGGATTCCTATCCCCAATAAAGCAACAGTTTGGGGAATTAATTGAAAGAAGCCGTCTCCCTTTAAGATAACACCTCTTAAAATAGTTATATAATACCTTAAAGGAATTAAATAGGTTATGGGTTGTATCCAGCCCGGCATATTTTCAATTGGAAAGGCAAAGCCGGATAAAAAGTTCATCGGTAAAAGTATTCCGAACATAGCGACCATCATAGCCTGCTGCTGTGTTTTGGATACGGTAGAAATGAACAAACCCAAACCAATTGAAGAAAGGACATAGAGAAATGATGCAAAAATTAAATAGAAAAAATCACCCCTTATTCCTATTCCAAACCAGAAGACCATAACTCCCATAACTAAAAAAACATCCAGGAAACCTAATATTACAAATGGAATTGTTTTACCAATAATAAGCTGCGATGGTTTAATCGGGGTAACTATTATTTGTTCCAATGTGCCAATCTCCCTTTCTTTTACAATTCCCATCGCCATAAGCGTAGTAGTAATTATTGTTAAGATTAAGCCCATTATTCCGGGGAGCATAAAATATCTTGTTTTAAGATCAGGATTGTACCAAACTCTTAATTCAGGAACCACAGAACCGGATAATGCAGCTTTCACGCCTAATTTATTCTGAATTTGCAGCAGAATGTTTTGTGAATAATTTGATACAATGCCGGTTACATAACCAAATGCAATACCGGCTTTATTACCGTCGGAACCGTCAAACAATGCCTGAACTTTAACCTGCTCATTTCTTTCCAGTTTTTTTTCAAAATCATTTGGTATTACTAATGCCCAAAGGTCATCTCCATTATTAATTAAATCGGTAATCTGGTCATAATTATCAGCATAATTGGTTATGGAGAAATATCCTGAACCTTGAAACTTTTCTATAAAATCGCGACTCGTTACCGTTTTGTCCTGGTCATATACGATCGTATTAATATTATTGATATCAAGATTAGCTGCATAACCTAATAGGATTAACTGAAGAACGGGGGAAATAAATATGATACCAAATAATCTTGGATCTCTTTTTAATTGCAAAAATTCTTTAATAATTATGTTGATAATAATCTTCATATATTTAAACCTATTCCAAACCCCGAAAGGTTTCTTTTATGCTATCTTATTTTTCCTGTTTATTAATGTTGCTAAAGTCAAAAAGAATACGGAAAATATCATCAGGTAAATTAACTGCTGCCAGAAAGCTCCTAACCCTACTCCTTTGAGCAGAATATCTCTCAAAATTATAATAAAGAATTTTACCGGTGTTATATTCGTTAAGATCTGAATTACCGGAGGCATGCTCTCTATCGGGAATACAAATCCTGAAAGAAGAAATGAAGGAAGAAGTGAAACCAAAGCCGATATTTGAAAAGCAACCTGCTGTGAATCTGAAATTGAAGAAATTAAAATGCCCAGATTAAGGCATGCGAACAGAAATATAAATGTAGAAATAAACAATAGGAATACACTCCCTCTAATTGTAACTCCAAACAGAATATACCCGGCAAACAGAATTATTGAAGCGATCATCAATGCAATAACGGAATATGGAATTGTTTTACCTATGAGAAGTTCCAGAGAAGAAAGCGGTGAAACATTTATTTGCTCTATTGTACCTCTTTCCTTTTCCCTTACAATAGACATCGCTATTGAAATTACTGCAGTCATTATTAATATCATAGATATCAGACCGGGAATTAAATAGAGAGTGGAATTCAAGTCCGGGTTAAACCAGAACCGCGGTTCAAGGCTAATCGGCATATAAGCATTTCTGCCTCTGAGTGCCATTTCTTCCAAAGCAATTTTATATGAGAAAGTCGAAGTAGCCGCATTCATATAATTAGATATTACAGATGCTGTATTTGCATCTATCCCCGCAACAAGAATTTGAATTTTAGCCTTCTTGTTTGAATAAATATTACGTGAAAAATCTTCCGGGAAAACCAAAACTACCTGTGCTTCTCCTCTGTCAAGAACTTTTCTTATTAGGCTTTCCGAGTTAATGTGGCCGACAAGATCAAAATAGTTTGAACTGGTAAGCCTGTCGACAAAATCCCTTGTAGTCTCAGATTTATCAAGATCATAAACAACCATCTTAATATGATGTACATCGAAATTAATTGCATAACCAAAAAGTATCAGCAGCACAAAAGGAAATACAAACAGGACATATAACATCCTTGTATCTCTTTTTAATTGTCGTATCTCTTTTTTTGATATAGCAAGAATTCTTTTGATCATATTTTTTATCTCTTAATTTTAATCATAACTCGCTTACTCAATTGATCTGCTTAAGATTTAGAATAAGAATAAGATTATGATTATGAAAAGACTACCTGTTCTATTTCTTTTCAAGCAGATGTATAAATACATCTTCAAGTGTTGGTACTATCTTATCTATTCTTTTTACTGAAATAGAATTTTTACTTAATTCATTTCTTATTTGTTCTTTATCTTTATAATTCTCATTAACAATAATATGAATCTGATTTCCAAAGATTGAAGTTTCATCAACAAAATTTGCTTTTTCCAGGATTTCCAGCGCGCTTACAACTTTATCACATTCTATTTCAAGTATAGTATTCTTTAAATAATTTGTTTTTAATTCCTTTGAAGTACCACCCGCAATTAATTTTCCAGCATTAATTAACATTATGTTGTTGCAGAATTCTGCTTCTTCGAGGTAATGAGTTGTAACAAGCACAGTTGTATCTTGAGCAGCTAATTCATTAATCAAATCCCAAAACCTTCTCCTGGAAATAGGATCAACCCCGCTGGTTGGTTCATCCAGAAATATAATTCCCGGCTGATGGATTACTGCCGTACCAAGCGCGAGTCTTTGCTTAATTCCGCCGGGAAGAGAACCGGTCAGCTTCTTTTCATCCCCTTCAAGATTTGCAATATTTAGGACCCAGCTTTTTCTTTTCTTAAATTCATCACCATAGAGGCCGTAAACACCTCCGAAAAAATTAATATTTTCTTCCACAGTCAGATCGTTATAGAGAGAAAACCGCTGTGACATATAACCTATGTTCTTCTTTACTTTATCAGGCTGATTCTTCACACTGAATCCGTCTACCAAAGCGTCACCGGAAGTTGGTTCAAGAATACCGCACAGCATTCTGATTGCTGTAGATTTTCCTGCTCCGTTTGCCCCCAGGAACCCGAATATTTCTCCTTTTTCCACATTAAAAGAAATGTGGTCGACTGCAGTAAAACTGCCGAATTTTTTTGTTAATTTATTTACTTCAATACTATTCATATCTGATTTCCGAATACAGACTTCCTCTTAAAAGATTCTCTTTCCGATTGCCTTCATCAATTTTACTTTAGCCAGCTGATAATCAACCAGTGCAGTTGTTAAATTTGTTTTTGCCATCAATAAAGAAGCTTCCGCATCAATTAAATCGGTGCTGGTTGCTATCTGCTGATTATATTTATCCTGAGTGCTTCTATAGTTTTCCTCACTCTGTTCAACTGATTGCCGGCTCACATTAATTTTATCCATTGCCCTTTTGTATGTTAAAAATGTTTGATATACTTCTAATTCTACAGCATCTTTTAACTGTGAAAGAGATGTTTCGATTTGAGTTTTCTGTTCCTCAGCTTCTGTTGATTTAGATGAAGTATAACCCCAGTTCCACAGGTCCCATTGAAGAGTAACTCCAATATCCCATGTATCTTTAAACTTATTTTCAGCGGGAATGATTCTCTGGTTTGGTTTACTGTAAAAATAATCTCCTATCAGGTAAATAGATGGATACCATCCACCCTTTGCAGCAGTAATTCCATTATCGCTGGCTTTCACACGGTACTCCAGAGATTTAAGATCACTCCTGTTTTCTTTTGATTGTTCAATCAAACCGGAAAGATTATATTTTGTAAATGAAGTATCAATATCACCTGCATCAATTTCTGTTTTTTCTACAAGAGGCAATCCAAGCAGTTTATTCAGATTAGAACGGGCAATATCAATATTATTTTCTGATTCAATTAATTGCAGTTTTGTATTTGAATACTGAACTTCAAGCTTTAAGATATCATTCCTGGTTGCTAAACCGCTTTTCATAAAATTTTTTGTATCATCAAGATGATTTTGGGTAAGCCTTAGATTTTCCTCAATTACTTTTTTAATCTGCATTGCTTTATAATAATTCCAAAACGCATTCTGAATATTAAAGGCAACATCATTTAATTTTTTCTTATACTCATAATTGCTGGATTCATAATTATTTTCTGCAGCTCCCTTGAGAGACCAAAGCCTGAACCCGGTGAATAACGGCTGCTGTAAAGTCAATTTCAAATTATAATTATTCAGAATTACAGGCGATATCTGGATCGGATTGGGAAATATCGGAAGCGATACCTCAAATGGCGGAATATTACTTAATCTCTGGTAAGATGCCTGGAATTTTAATAAAGGTAAAAGCTGGGAATTAGCCTCTGTTATCTTAGCTTCCGCACTAGATATTTTTGATTTGGAAATTTTAAGTTCTTTGCTGTTATCAATTCCAATCTGCAGACATTGCTCTAATGTTAAAACACTGCCTGTAGAATCAAAAACCTTGTTTAAACTTTGAGCTGATATCTCAGTAAGAAATAAAATATTTAAAATAAATATAATTGTGAAAATTCGTTCCATAAGATTTAACCTTGCACTTTTTTTCTATGTATCATTTTTAGTTTTCAATCTTTCTCCGAAACCAAAGAAATAAAAACATTCTCAAGAGAAGCAGATATTAACCTGTGACCGGTTATTTCAATTTGATTCTCATTTAAGATTTTTTCAATAATTTCATAATCTGTTTCATAATTATTAACCATAACATCAAGCCGATCACCGAATAACTGAACTTCAAATTTTGTTTGCTTTTTTACCAGGTCATAAGCTTTCCTGATATGACTGCAAATAATTTCGATCACCTGTTTATTAATTGATGCTTTTACCTTTTGGGGTGTATCCAGACTAATAATTTCACCATTATTCATTAAAGCAACCCTGTTACACCTTTCAGCTTCATCAAGATAAGGAGTTGTCATAAATATTGTAATTTCTTCCCTTAACAAACCAGAAAGTATTTTCCAGAAATCCCTTCTTGAAACCGGGTCAACTCCTGTAGTCGGTTCATCTAAAAAAATAATTTTGGGTTTATGAATTAAGCTGCATGCAAGCGCAAGCTTCTGTTTCATTCCGCCGGAAAGATTATCAGCCAGTCTTTTTCTGAAAGGAGTTAATCGTGTAAATTCCAATAACTCGTTTCGTCTTTCATCGTAATTCTTAACTCCATGGATATCAGCAAAAAATTCAATATTTTCATCAACTGTTAAATCACCGTATAAGCTGAATTTTTGAGAAAGATAGCCAATCTGATTTTGAATTTTTTTTCTATTCTTTGAAACATTCTGGTCAAGTACATTTGCCGAACCTGAATCAGGACTAACTAAACCGCATAATATCCTGATAGTAGTTGTTTTCCCTGCCCCGTCAGGTCCCACAAGCCCGAACATTTCTCCCTTATAAATCTCGAATGATATACCTTTAACAGCATCTACATCACCATATGATTTTTTAAGATTTTCTATTTTAATTACAGAAGTCAACCATACCTCATTTTCCGTAAAGAAATGGGACACAGATTCTTATGATGTTTAAGATTTCTTATGATCATAATAAATCATAATTGATCTTAATGATCCGAGTTCTATTAAAAATTGATTATAAATGAATAACCGCATCAGCCGGCATTCCGGGCTTCAACTCAAAATCAGGGTTTTTTATCTCAATCTTCACTGCATAAACCAGTTTCGTTCTTTCGTCTTTCGTTTGAATATTTTTAGGAGTGAATTCAGCTTCAGGGGAAATGTAAATCACGGTACCTTTGTAATCCTTGTTTTTATAAGTATCGTTAGAAACATCAGCTTTTTGTCCTAATTTAACCCGACCAAGATTTTCTTCTGAAATATAAATTACCAGTTTAACAATTCTCAGCTCCGAAACCTTGAACAATGAAGAAAGCATAGAAACCGTCTCTCCTTTTTCAACATATTTTTGTACAATAAAACCGGTAATAGGAGAAACAACATAAGAGTCACTAATATTCTTTTTTAACAAATCAACAGCTGCTTTCTGCCTGTTCAGATTTGCCCGGGCTTGTTTAATTTCCTCGGGACGTGCAAAATTTTTCATCTTCTTTTAAATTTTCCTGCGCAGAATTATACTGTGCCTGGGTTAATTCGTATTTTGCCTGGGCATCATCAAACTGTTTCTTTGTAATGGTATTCGAAGTATATAACTGCTTCATCCTGTTGAAATCCCGCTCTGCAAGATCCATATTAATTTTTGACTGCTTCACAGCATCTTCTGACTGCTGAATATCCTCGGAACGTGCACCTTCCTGAAGTAATTTCAATTGGGCATCGGCAGCATTTTCAGCCGCTATAGCCTGCTTTAATTGTATTTCAAGGTTGTCATGGTCAATTGTTATAACCGTATCACCTTCATTAACCCTAGCTCCTTCATCATACTTGATTGCAACAACCTGTCCGGTTACTCTTGAACTTACAACGGCATTAGTAGCTTCAATATTTCCAGAAGCCGAAATTGCATTTTTTTCATTTCCGTTACCGCAGCCTTCAGTAAAGATAACAGCTAGTACAAATAATGGTATTAAAAATGTTTTCATATAATATTATCCTATATTTTACCCAGTATAACGGGAATTGATTTATAATATAATTCGGTACCTTTTTCAGTTAGAATTCCTTTTAATAAAATTTCAAAGGTAATGGGCAATACTTCATGAAATGTCAATTTATTTTCAGATAAAAAAGTTGGATTAATTATCGCTCTGATTGAAGCAATAAAAATTGTAATGATTATTTCGTTCGGCTTATCTTCTATATAACCTTCAATTTTTCCCTGTTCAATTATTTTTGATAAGATTACCAGCATTTTTTTAGAACGGAATTTGTCAATTTTATTCCAAAGAGCCGGCATATGCTGTTTAACATCAATCATCCATTTTTCACTTGCCCTAAGAATTGATTTACTCATAAAATCAAGAAGCTGCAGTATCTTCAGTATTGCATCCTGATCACTGTTTATAATCTCATCAATCTTTAAACTCATATATTTCATAGTATCCTGAACAACAGCTTCTACCAGATGGTTTTTTGTTGTGAAATGTTTATAAATTGTTTTTTTGCTAATCTGCATTTCGCTGGCTAAAACATCCATAGAAGTTTTATAAAATCCTTCGGTTAAATATTTAGCCTGGGCGTACTTAAGAATCCTGGTTTTATCGTCTTCGATTTCTTTTAAGTTAACTGATAACATTGGAAACTTTTCTTATGATAATCGTTTCCAAATATAAGGTACGGAAACTATTTTGTCAAGCATTAGTTTCCATAAAATTGGGATAACTCACAGATTGGATGTATCTTAATACTGTTCAAAAAAAAAGCAGTTACACCAAGGGAGAGTATAACTGCTTTTATGCGTCATTATGTAGGTAGGAAAATCTAGTCGCTTTTCAAATTATCTATCATTTTGTGAATTCTTAGTTTATTATTTTCATCTTCAACTTTATTTAAAGCTTTTTGATAATTTTCTATTGCTAACTCTTTATCTCCGTTTGCAGCATAGGTTTCTCCAAGACTGTCATACACGTTCCAGGAATCAGGATGCTGAACAGCATTCTTTTTAAATATTTCTATTGCTTTATCCAACTGCTTCGCAAAAACAAATTGATAGCCTATCATATTCATTTCATTCTCTGTTGCAATTGATAATGCCTCTGTTTTCAGTTTATCAGCTTCAGAAGAATTGCCGGTTTTCTCCAACAGGCAGGCTTTTGTCCATAAATTTGATCCATTTTTATTTATCCTGATCGATTTATCGCTCCAATTAATTGCTTCATCCAGGTTAGTATTATTTTGAAGCGCATAATTTGCAGCTTGATTCCATGCCTGCCATGAAAAACCCTGGAGACTGTTAAGCTCCTTCTTAAAATGATTTATTACAATTTCATTACCGACAGAGACATTAAAACCGGCTTTAAGTTTATCCCAATTTAAATTAACATCCACAGAATTTGATGAAGGATTATCCATAGTAAAAGTAAGCCATTCATGAAATATAGAAGACTGGGGTTTAACTGCTACTCTTAATGCATCTTCATTCTGATCATAAAAATAGCTTCCCCATGACCAGCTGTTCTTGCTAAAAATAATTGTCCATTCATTTTCCCCAGGTATCATATGCAGCCCATACGTTCCAGCTGGAAGATCTTTACCATTAATTTTAACAGGATCACTGAACGAGATTGTTGTATTCTCATTTGCACCCGCTCTCCAAACTTTATTATAGGGAACAAGCTTCCCCCAAATTTCACGTCCTTTAACACCCGGACGGTTATACTCTATTTGAATATCCGTAAGTCCGATTCTCTGAATAATAGAAGCGTTTTGAGAAACCTGCGGAAAAGTTAATTGATTTTGTGAAAAAGCTTCCTGCGTTATAAATAAAACGACAACAAAAGGAAAAAGGAACAATGAATACAACAATTTTGTTTTCATGTTGCTATCCTTACATTTATTCTTTATGTGTGGTGAATCTATTATTTTAAGCAGATGAAAGATACACTTTTGGGATGAATGGAGTATTTAGATGATGAATGTAAATAAGAAAAGATCATTAAGAATTTTCATTAAATCCATTCAGGAATTCTCTTAAAGGAATTTTACTTCCGGAGTTAAACCAATCTTCTAGTAAACGGAAAGATATTGATATTTCCGGAGACAGTTTCAGCTCTTTTAATTTTACTCTTTCAATTATTTCATTTCGAGAAAACCACTTTGCATCTTCCAATTCCTTATCATGAAGAGTTATAGATACAGTTTCGGCTTCTGCCGTAAATCCCACCATCATTGAACCTGGGAAAGGCCATGGCTGAGATGAATGATAGGTAATATTTTTCACAATTAAACCGGTTTCTTCTAATACTTCACGTGCAACTGTATTTTCCAGGCTTTCTCCCGGTTCTACAAAACCGGCAATAACAGAATATCTTTTGGGGGGCCATAAAGCTTGCCTGGCCAATAAACATTTTCCCCCGTAAGTAACAATTACAATTATTGCAGGATCGGTTTGGGGAAAGTATATTGATTTACATTTTGGACAAAATGCTTTATGACCGCTGTCTTCTAGAACTGTTTCATGGCCGCACTTTCCGCAGAATTTTACTCTTTCTCTCCAATAAGTTATTCCCTTTGCATATGCAAGCAATGCAGCTTCTTTCTTATTTAACAATGGTGCGATTTTTCTCAAGTCTTCAAATTTAGAAGAGCTATCCTTAATGAAGTTATTTTCCTCCTTAATATCCAGGGTGAAATAATATTTATTCTCATATTTCCCCAAAAATATTATATCATAATTAAGCAGCTCCTTTATCTTTTCATATTCTACAAAGACAGCTCTTGTATCCGGTTTAAGTGTAATTAAATTTTTTTGATTATATACAGGAATAAATAAAGAATCAGAACTTTTCAACAGCTTACTTATGTGCTCATAATTTGTCCTGAATTCAGACATCCTGTTCATATCATCAATTGAGAAATAATTTGAAGATTTCATGATTCAATATTTGCTTGATTCTTGAGAATAATTTTAATAAACCGGAAATATATTGAAGTTATCACAGAGTTGTTCTTTTTCAAATATTGAGTTCTGATAACTCAACGGGCAATTCAGATATATTTTTTAGAACTTTATCTGCAGCTGAAAAATTTCCGTTACTGGTTAATTCACTTGGAATTACAAAACAATGTATACCGGCAGCCTTTGCAGAGATCAATCCTCTTTCAGAGTCTTCAATAGCGATGCATTCATTTTTATGAAACCCGCTTTTTTCAACAGCAAGGAGATAAGGTTCCGGGTCCGGCTTAAATTTTTTGTAATTATCCCCGGTCAATACAAAATCAAAATATTTTAAAATTCCTAAAGGTTTATGGATTAGATCAAAATGATCTTTGCGCGAACTGGTAACTATACCCATCAAATATTTTCCAAATAAAGCTTCGACGACTTCCTTTGCACCATCAATAATTTTGCATTCGCGTTCCAGCATTTGACCGTAAAGTACATTCCGTTTATTACGAAGATTATTTATTTCTTCGGAAGATAAACCTTTCTTCTTAGCTAAATGCCACGTTCCATTTCCCTGAACAAGAAAATAATCAATGTACATTTCTCTGGTAAGATCAAGATTTACAGTTGCTAAAATATTTTTAGTAGCAGCAAAATAAAGTCGCTCGGTATCTACAAGAATACCGTCATTATCCCAAAATATTGCTTTAATCATTTTTTGAAGATTACAGAATGGAATTTTACAAAAAATTATATTGTCAACAGTTAAATATAAAACAAAAAATAGTCATCGAAAATATACTTAATCAATAATACTGATAACCCGGTTCAGGATGTGAGAGATTGATTGAGACAGGATTTATTTTTCTTTTACATGAGGATAGTAAAATGGAAAGTAATATGACTGCTGCCAGAAAGGTTATCTTCATTTTGATCAGCCCCTAATTGTTTAATTAAATTTAACCTTATATGGCTATCAAAAATAGCTTATTTATTTTATTGGTCAGATGATTACATGATAAAATGGACGAGCTAAAAAACACATAAAACTCCATTTAAACAGTTCATCTGCAATAAATAACGAGGCTGAAATGAAGCAAAGTTATAATTTAATTATTTCCCAGAAATAGAAAACAAATTTTCAAGCTATTTTACTTTTTCCCAAAAATATCCGCCCGCCTGTTTAATACGGCCCTGCAGACACATTGAAATATTTTTTACATTAAGTTTTTCGCTTGCTTCACCAATGGAGTTAAATGTACCGGCAATTTTACCATCCAATGTTTTTGCAATAACAGCGATAGGCTTTTTATATCCGCCGCCATGATTTTTTATTCTGTTTCTATCTTTGGAATTAACATATTCAGCAGTATAGTCACCGCTCTTTTTATTTTTATACTTACATAACTGCCTGATAGTATGCGCATTTAACCCAATAGTTTCGGCTGCATCTTTAGTTGAACCGAACCTTGCATAAAATTTACCTTTTTTGAAAATATTTATTGGTTTGCTCCGCGGATTAAATCTTTCTGATTTCAGAGGAACTTTCAAAGGTCTTTTACCATTAGCAACAAGCCAATAATAACCCTTTACTGCTATTCCATCTCTAATAGCATGTAAAATATTTGAAGGATGAGAATTTATTTTCCTAGCAGCCTCTGAAACACTGGTGTATTTACGTACGAATACCCCAGTCTTTTGACGGTACGCCCACACAGCTTTTGGATCTGCCATATGACTTCTCCTTTCATAAAGTTAACTTATTATTTTTACTTATTTGAGATTAAAACTTTGAAAATTCTGAAAGCCAGGATATAAAAATTCTTTAAAAAATTTTTGGGATATATTTTATTGCCCTCAGAATTGTCACCCTAATGAAATATTTTTGATCAGCTACTCAAAATTAAACGATTTTTTGTTTAAAACACAAAGGATAACCGTAATTCTCTGCTGTAAAACAGTTTTTTTTGTCAATTATGATGAAATAATCTGCAGATTAATTATAAATTCAACAAAATGAATACTTTTTAAATCTTTATAGAATTATACATGTTGCCGGGAATTAATTATTCTGAATAAGTTTTAAGTTTATTTAATTGATTGTTATCTTTTTTGTGTAACTATCCTGATGTTAAATTAACAGACTATGTATTATATTAAATAAGTTTATCTTGCTAGTCTTAATTATTAGAATTTAAAAATTTTTATTATGAGTATTAAATATCAAATTTTAGGTAAACCCGGAAAAGATAATGCACTTTATGTAAGATTGAACAGTGGTTCAAAAATGTATAGGATCTTATTTGATTGCGGTGAAAAAACTCTTGAAGAGCTAAAACAGCAAGATGTAAAAGGTATTGACTATATTTTCTTTTCACATTTACACATAGATCATGCCGGCGGATTTGATTATTTTTTCAGAAGGAACTATGACAGGGCTAAACCAATTTTTATCTGGGGACCCGACGATACAGCAGAAATTTTAAATCATCGCCTGCTTGGTTATAAATGGAACCTTATTGGAGACAAAGGCGGCAATTGGTTTATAACGGATATTAAGGAGAAATCGCAGATTCAATTTTATATTAAATTCCCCGATGCTTTTTCAAATAAAAATTTAGTAGGGAAAAAAGATATAAAAGAGAATTTATTTGAAACCAAAAATTTTGTTATTAAATCAATCAGGTTAAATCATATTATCCCGTCAATAGGATATTTTCTTATTGAAAATCCTTCGCACAATATTAACCCGGAAAAACTGGAAAGGTTAAAACTTCCTCAGGGAAACTGGCTCGAAAAATTAAAAGATTTTTCCATAGAAGATTCTACAAATATTGAAATAGAAAGAAGGAATTTTTCTTTGGGCGAACTGCGGAAAGAGCTCCTGGAAACAACCAAAGGAGAGAGCATAGCTTATTTAACTGACTTCATCCTTGATAATGATTCACAACAAAAATTAATTCAGTTTCTTAAGGGATGCGATACACTGGTTTGCGAAAGCCAATATTTGAATAAAGATTTTCACCTTGCTGAAACCAATTACCACTTAACAGCTTTACAGGCAGCATCAATAGCAAAAGAAAGCGGGGTAAAACGACTAATTCTGCTCCATATTTCAGAAAGGTATCAGAAGAATTTTAAAGAAGTATTAAATGAAGCACGTGAAATGTTTAACAATACTTTTCTTCCCGAAAGCTGGGAAAAATATTAATCGACGTAACCATTATATTCAATTTCCTTTAGATGACCGCCGCTAAAGTTAAAAACCAAATATTCCTGTGTTTCTTTCCTTCCTATCGACACTTTAGACGGGATATATTTTCTCCCCTTGAGTGCATCAAACTTTTCTTTAAATTCCTGTTTAGTCATGCCCACATGGATATCTTTATTAAGCACAATATTTTTGTCCTTAATAACTGCACTTTCCAGATATTGCTCTTTGGGAAGTTTATATAACACAAATTCGGAGTCCCTGATTTTGATTGTAAGTATTGAATCAACCTGATTTTTAACATGTAAATTTTTTATCGGTTCCCCTTGAATCTTTAAATCTTTGAATGTTTTTTGAAGGTTTTCAATAGTTACTTTCCCAAATTGAAAAGGATTATCAATAAAATTTTCGTCTATAACAGTCAGCTCAGTTTGTGTTGTATCAATTTCATTATTTTCTTTTGTTAAAATTTCTTTTTCTTCTTTTTTACAAGCCTGGAAAGTAAATGCGATAATAAATATAATAAATAAGATTTTTAATGGAGAAATTTTACAATTTAAAAGATGCATACCGTAAAAATATATATAAAATAAATCAGTAAAAAATATTAAAACAGCATTAATGCTTTTGGATTTATAAATCATTCATTAATATTGAATATACATTTTTACATTTCTGAATAATATATGGTATTTGTAAACATTACTTAAAACTCGGAGAAATAAATGGCTTTAACAATAAACAGCAGAATAAAATTAAACAGCAGTATTGATATTCCTTATATAGGATTAGGAACATATGAATTAAGAGGTAAGACTGCTCATGAATCGGTAAATGCTGCACTTGAAGCAGGCTATAGGTTAATAGATACCGCAGAATCATATTATAATGAAAAGGAAGTTGGAGAAGCAATTAAAAACAGCAGGATTCCTCGTAATGAAATTTTTGTTACAACAAAATTAGCCAATGAAAACCATGGTTATGATAAGACTTTGAAAGCATTTGAAGGCAGCCTAAAAAGACTCGGATTGGATTTTGTTGATCTTTATTTAATCCATTGGCCTTCAGGCAGATTAAGAAATGAAACATGGCAAGCCTTTGAATCTCTTCTCCATGAAAGAGCCTGCAGGTCGATAGGAGTAAGCAATTATACTGTGCGGCATCTAAAAGAATTATTAAGTGTTTCATCAACTGTCCCCGCAGTTAACCAGGTTGAATTCAATCCGTATATACATCAAAAAGAAATCCTGGAACTGTGCAAAGAAAAAAATATTCAGCTTGAAGGTTATACTCCTTTGGCAAGAACAAAAAAATTTAATGAAAGCATTTTAAAAAACATTTCAGAAAAATACAGTAAATCAATCGCTCAAATTTTAATCAGATGGTCTCTTCAGCATAATGTAATAGCTATTCCTAAATCTTCAGATGAAAACCGCATAAAAGAAAATATAAATGTTTTTGATTTTGAAATTTCAGATGAAGATATGGACAGGCTGAATTCTCTTAATGAAAATCTCAGGTTTTCTCCGGATCCTCACAACCTGAAATAACTTATGTTACCATTGTCTTTGTTTTCATTCAAATTAATAATCCCAGAGAATAAATTAAGCAGGCTCTGCTTCTTTATAGCTTACTTTCTTGCCGAAGAAATATAGAATTAAAGCGAGACAGGCGGAAATAATCAGGATGGAAAAATAAGGCGAAAAACCAAATGCGGTAGGTATATCTCCAATCAGCATACACAAAATTGCCGTAACTACTGCATATGGAAGCTGGGTGCGGACATGATCGATATGATCGCATGCAGAAGCCATTGAGCTTAAAATTGTAGTGTCTGAAATCGGTGAACAATGGTCTCCGAAAACTGAACCGGCTAGCACAGAACTGATAACACCATGTAAAATCAACATATGATCAGCATACGAATAATGATATAATTCTGTAACATGGTGACTAAGGGGAATTACAATCGGCATCATAATAGCCATAGTGCCCCAGCTTGTACCGGTTGAAAAGCTGATTAATGCACATACAAGAAAAACTATTACCGGAAGAAAATGTGGATTTAAAGTATCACTTATTACATTAACAATATAATCTGCGGTTCTCAAATCCTGGGTAATTGCCCCGATCGACCAGGCTAACGTTAAAATTATGCAGGCTAAAAACATAGAACGCAAACCGGTAAACCATGCATCAACCGTTTCACTTAAATTCATTATCCTTTGAGAAAGAATCATAATCCCGGCGACAATGCAGGCCAGGAAACTTCCCCACAACAAGGCAACATAAGAATCTGAATTTCCTATTATATCCCGCAAGCCGTAATCGTTTAATCCCTGCTGTTTAACTGCAGCAAGTCCCGTATAAACCAAACCGGCAATTGTTACCAGCACTAAAACCACGATAGGAATAACACCATTAAACCATTTTGCTCTATCTTCATTTCCGAAAATTTCTGAAGTTTCAGTAAGATCTTTTGAAACTACTGCCTCATCCCTTAACACTTTACCCTCATCGGCAGCTCTTTTTTCCGCTTTATACATCGGTCCGAAGTCCCGCTGGAGCCAGGCAAGTATAAAGATAAATATCAACATCATAATGGGGTAAAACCTGTATGGTATAGTTTGGATGAAAACATTATACGCATTTTCATTGGAATGTATAGTAGCTAAGCTGTCATGAATTAATCCGACTTCATAACCAATCCATGAACTGACGATAAAAATGCTTGATACAGGTGCTGCCGTAGCATCAACTATAAAAGAAAGCTTTTCACGCGAAATTTTTAATTTATCGGTAATCGGACGCATTAAATTTCCGACAATCAGAGTATTTGCATAATCATCAAAAAATATTAAAATACCTGACGCCCAGGTTGCCAGCTGTCCCGATCTTTTAGTCCTTGCAAACTTCGTAACCAGGTTTGCTATTCCTTTCGTCCCGCCGCTTTTGGAAATCAAACCGACTACACCGCCGAATAAAAGTGTAAAGACAATTATTTTAAGATGTGAAGTATCACTTATAGCATTTATTGTATAGGTATCAATTAAACGGAGGATGGCTGTAAAAGGATTATAATCAAACACAAAAATAACCCCGATATATACACCGAACAAAAGTGAGATAATAACCTGCCTGAATACCAAAGCCAGTATAATTGCTAAAACAGGAGGAATTATGCTTAAAATTCCCGGGAGGATTCTGATGCTTGAATGTGGAACATTTATGTTTGCCAGGCTGATATCAAAATCACCTGTTTCATCAACGGTAACGGCAGTATCGACTTTGCCATTTATTATTATCGCATTTAATGTTTTAGAATAATCTTCACCTTTAATTAAAATTCTTATAGATCCGGAAGATGGTAAATTGTTAATCTTAACCGAAAATTTTATTCCTTCAAGAGCGATACCAGGATTGGATATTGATTGGGAAAATACCGGCTGAAGAGATAAAAAAAATATTGAAATTATGAAAAAATACTTTTGCAATAAAGAATATGATTATATTTTGTAGAAGTATTTAAATTAATTTATTGAATTACCTGTTTGGAAATATAAATTCAAAATAAGACTAAATCAAAAAAAAATCACAAATAAAAAACAATCGCGTAATTCCATCTGAATATTAATTATAAACAATATTAAAGCTGATGAAGAAAATATTGATATTCCTATCGGTCGTTATTATTTTAACAGGATGCGAACAAAAATCAAAGATACGTCATCCGGCTGATATTCATGATATTGAAAAAACTATCCAGCGGGCTAAAAACGGTATAATATCGGCAAATGATACAATTTCAACATTATTAGGTTTGTCTCTTCATGCAAATAATAATTATAACAAATTAAAAGTTGACAGCCTGGTTTTATCTTCAGGCAAATATTTTACAATTCTTTTAGAGTATCCAAATCCCGTTAATAATAAGTTTGGCATTTATGATGATACCTTAAAGACACTTTTGCTTGATAGATCATTATATGGTGAATTGGATGAAAATATAATAACTATAAATTATAACAAATATATAAAAGTTGATGAGGGATTCACCGTAAAAGATATTTATGAAATAAGCAGACTTTCTCTTTATGAAATCAAAAATGACAGTGCTAATTTAATTTTCAGAACATTCACAAGATTTAAAAAACCCGGTGCTGTTTATACACAGAAAATAACAGAATTCTCCGGCAGCCGGATAGTTACGGGCATAAACAGTACAAATGATGATTTAAGTAATAAAAGCGATATTTTTGAATTCGATAAAAACTCAAATTCATATATAAGCAAACAAAATTTATTTACTGATTTCATTAAACGCCAGCTTCACAAGCTGCCTCAAACAGGGAGCCTGGGTAATTCAAATGTCGATGAATAAAATTAAATTTAAGAATATTGTTTGTCTTTTTTTAATCATTAAATTTCCTTAACAATGCACGAATGAAATCCTTAATAATATTTCTCTTTGCGAGCGGTATTCTTTTATGCCAGACTCTAAAAAATTACAATCCTCATGAAGTTTTTGATCCTTCATTTAATTCTAATACAGCGACTATTTACCGAAGCGGAAACGGTACGCCGGGACCCGCTTACTGGCAAAATAACGCTGATTATAAAATATCGGTTAAGCTGGATGATAAACAAAATACTATTGAAGGAAATGTAGAAATAGATTATACGAATAACAGTCCTGATAATTTAAATTTTGTTTGGCTTGAGTTAGATCAAAATAGATTTAAACCTGATAATATATTCGGACCTCAAATTGATTCTTTAAATTTTCAAGGGGGTTTTGCAATCAAATCAGTTAAAATTGAATACAAGGATTTGAAATCAGCTGCCGATTATATTATTATAGATACAAGAATGCAAATAAAGCTTCCATCTCCATTAAAATCCAAAGGCGGGCTGTTAAAGATCTATATATCATATTTATTTGAAGTTGCCCCAAAAGGATTCGGCAGATCAGGATTCATGGAAACTAAAAACGGCAAAATATATGATATTGCACAATGGTATCCAAGAATGGATGTATATGATGATATTAAAGGATGGAATAGTCTTCCATTTCTCGGAGCTGGTGAATTTTATCTTGATTATGGAAACTTTGATTACAGTATTACTGTCCCATGGTATATGATTGTTGCAGGTTCAGGCGACCTGGTAAACCCGGAAAAGGTTTTAACCAATGCCGAAATCAGCAGATTGAATAAAGCAAGAAAAAGTGATAATACTGTATTTATAATTGATTCAACTGAAATCGCATCTCCTGAAACAAGGCCTGCAAATAACGGGAATTTAACGTGGCATTTCATTATGAAAAATACCCGGGATGTCTCCTGGGCAGCTTCAAAGGCTTTTATCTGGGATGCTGCAAAAGTAAATATACCGAATAATAAAAATTGCCTGGCAATGTCTGTTTACCCTGCAGAAAGTTCAGGTAATGATGCATGGGGAAGATCGACAGAATATCTAAAGAAGAGTATTGAAATATACTCAAAAAGCTGGTATGAATATCCTTATCCCGCCGCAGTTAATGTTGCCGGACCGGTTGGCGGAATGGAATATCCCGGAATTATTTTCTGTAACTGGAAAGCAGAAAAAGGGCATCTTTGGATGGTAACTACTCACGAAATCGGTCATAACTGGTTCCCGATGATAGTTGGTTCAAATGAAAGAGAAAACGCCTGGATGGATGAAGGTTTTAATACGTTTATTAATATCTATTCTACAGATGAATTTAATAATGGAGAATATGCACCGAAGAGAGATAATGAATATGCTCCCAAGGGAGGAAATCCTGCACAAGAAATAATTCCCCTGCTTGAGAATCCTGAAGTTCCGCCCATTATTTCTTATGCAGATGCCATTCCATATAAATATGTGCACCCGGTTGAATATTATAAAACTGCCCTTGGCCTGGTGATGTTAAAGGAAAATATTCTTGGACATGAGAGATTTGATTATGCATTCAAAACATATATCAATAGCTGGGCTTTCAAACATCCTTCTCCCGAAGATTTTTTCAGATGTATGAATAATGCATCGGGAGATAATTTAAATTGGTTCTGGAAAGAATGGTTTTATAAAACCTGGAATTTAGATCAATCAGTAGACAGTATTGGTTATATTAATGGAAATCCTTTAAATGGTTCAATCATAATACTAAAGAATAATGATCAGATGGTTATGCCTGTTATATTAATGATTAAACAAAAAAACGGGAAATCTGAAAAAATAAATTTACCTGTTGAAGTCTGGGAGAATTCAGGTATTTATAAATTAAGATATAATTCAACCTCTGAAATAGATTCAGTTGTAATAGATCCTGAGAAAAAATTCCCGGATATAAACAGGAATAATAATACATGGATCAGATAAATATTTAAATTGGCCGGTTTATTTATCCGGGATTAAACCATTAACAAGTAACCGGAAAGATAAGATTAGCTGAAATAAAAAGCCGGGTTACAGCTACACAAGATCATACTAACCGCTGCTTCCTTCCGGACCTGACGGAGTTGGGTAATCACCTGTTAGCCGTTCCCGGCAATTTCGATTTTTAATTTGAGTTGTAAAGATTACAAAATTTCATTTTAACATCAAGTTCTTCTGCACTGAAGCCACCCTTTTTACAGATATGCTCACATATTGCTGTATTTTGTTCTTATAATTTCGAGTTCCTTTATAATCTTTTCAAAATCATGAACAAGCTTATTGCATAGCTCAATTGTAGTTTCTTCAATTTTACTTTCTTTCCCTGCTTTTTCAAGAACAGAGCAAATTTTAGCAAAATTTTCTATACCAAGAGTCAAACTATTCCCTTTTAATTTATGTGCAAAAAACCTTAATTTGTCGTAATCTTTTTCATCGACAGCAGTTTTAATTTTTCCAATCACTTTCGGCATATCTGAAATATAAATATCTAAAAGTTCAATAAAGAATTGGACATCCTGAACCGTTTGTATATCGTTGATAAAAGTTATCTTAGATTCATCAATAAGTTTAACCGAAGATTTCTCACTTTTTAACTGCTCAATTAAGCGGTCTTTCTTCTTATATATTTTTTTCGCCCATTCAGAAACCATAAGATATATTTCATCAACCTTTAACGGTTTGGAAATATAGTCATCCATTCCTTTAGCCAGGCATTCATTTTTATCCTCATTAAAAGCGTTTGCCGTCATTGCAATAATTACCGGTCTTCTGTCTTCGGAAAATTCTTTTTGTATATTTTCGGTAGCAGAAAAACCATCCATTTCAGGCATGAATAAATCCATAAAAACAATATCATAATTTATATTTTTCACTGCCTCAAGAGCTTCATACCCGTTTGCTGCTATATCTATCCTATACCCCATCTTATCAAAAATTCTTAATGCAACCTTCTGATTTATAGTGTTATCTTCAGCCAACAATATTTTAAGCTTATAATTTTCCGAAAGATCCGGAATTACACCATCAAAACCTTTTTTAGATTTTCTTTCCTGTTCTTTCTTAAATGCAGCAACCAGATTATCATAGAGCAGATGATGTTTTACCGGCTTCGTAATTACAGATAAATTCAAACTTTTGTTTTCGAAAAGTGCGTCTTTTTTCCCAATTGATGATAGAATAATAAACGGCAGATCTTTCCCTTTTTCCATTTCAACAATTTTTTCAGCTAACTTTATTCCGTCCATTTCAGGCATACGGTAATCAAGTATTGCAGCATCGAATAAATCATCCTTGCGAACTATATCTAAAGCTTCAATCGGTGAATTAGTTGCTTTATATTCGATACCCCATTGTTCGGCCTGCGATGTTAATATTTTAATGTTAGTTTTATTATCATCAACAATTAAAATCCTCTTCCCCTCGATTAATGGTTTTTTAGCCTTTAAATATATTTTTGACTGAGAAGGAACCAGTTCCGATTTAATTGTAAAATAAAAAGTCGAACCTTTACCGGGTTTGCTTTCTACCCACATTTCCCCGCCCATTAATTCTGCCAGCCTCTTGCTTATTGCAAGACCTAAACCGGTTCCGCCGTAGCTTCGCGTTGTTGAGGAATCAACCTGGCTGAAAGATTTAAATAATTTGCCCAGCTTTTCATTGGGAATTCCAATCCCTGTATCTTTAACGGAAAAAGAAATCTCACAAAATTTATTGTCTAAATTCTTAGAACCGGCTTTTATAAAGACTTCACCTTCTCCGGTAAACTTGATAGCGTTGCTTAGTAAATTAGTAAGTATTTGTCTTAATCTTGTAACATCGCCGTTAATAACAATTGGGGTATTATTTTCAATTAAATAAACTATGTCAAGCCTTTTTTCTGCAGCTTTGGTAGCAAGCAAATCCAAAGAATCTTCAATACAATCCCTTAAATCAAAGGGCTGATTTTCAAGCTCTAATTTCTCAGATTCGATCTTAGAAAAATCAAGGATATCATTTATAACCACCAGCAGCTGGTCACCGCTCAGTCTTATTGTTTCAACATATTCTCTTTGCTCCTGGGATAAACCGGTATCTAAAAGTAATCCGGTCATACCGATTACGCCGTTCATAGGAGTACGGATTTCATGACTCATCAAAGCCAGAAATTCAGCTTTTGCTTTTACTGCAGCTTCAGCCCGGTTTACTGCGTTATTCAGCTCAGTATTATTTTTTACTAATTCCTCCAGTACTTCGCTAAGTTTAATTGCTGCTCCAAAAGTCGAAGCCATTATTCTCAGCAGAGATTCTTCATCATTTTCCCATCGCCTGTCATATTTGCATTCATCAAACCCTATAAAACCCCAATATTGTTCATCAACCATTATGGGAACCAATATTATAGATTTAATGTTAACATCTATAAAAACTTTTTTTACATCTTTAGGAAGCTTTTTAATAATAAATTTAAGAGAATTCCCTTTAGAGAAATTCTCATAAAAATTTAAAATCTCAAACCGTGAATAGGATAATCTTTGTAGAGCTTCATTCTGCATTTGTGAATCGGAATCTTTTTTTGCCCATTCATAAAGAAGACTAAGATACATTTCTTCAGTATCAGGTTTAATTTTATGCTTATAAATGTATACCCGGTCAACATTTGCCGATTTACCTAAAATTTCCAACGCAGATGTAAAACTTTCTTTTATATCCCGGGTTGATATTAAACTTTTTGTAGCTTCAGCCATTCCGTAAAGTAGACGATCCTTTTTTTCCAGCAGCGAATAATTTTTTTTCTGTTCGGTTTCATCACGGAAAATACTTAAGACCATTCTTTCCCCATTTATATTTTCTATAAATGAGTTAACCATTCTTATATCTATCGTCTTACCATTCCAAAGTTTTGCAGTAGTAGAATACTGGGTCTTTATATTTGAATCTCTGAAATTAATTATATAGCTGGATTGAATATGTTCCCTCTCTGATTCCCCATAGACAGAGGAGAGCTCCTTCCCTTCTATTTCTTCAATTCTCTTTCCTGCAAGATTAGCATAAGCATTATTACACAAATATATAATACCTTTGTTGTCTGTTAATCTCATCCCATCTAATGCTTTTTCCCATACAGATTTCAATATGCTTTCATTAACTTCTGAATTGATTTTATTTTCATGATTTTCGAAATTTAATCGTTCTATTAATTCAGAAATATTAGAGAAATAATTGCTCAGTTTTCTGGGGATTTTATCTTCTTTTAATAATTTATTTATAAAGGTCTGAAATTCCTGGACCTTTTCCTGGCTCAATGAAATATTATTAGAATTTGGTTTGTTTTTCAATACTATCAGCTGATTGTTGGAAATTTCAATATGTTTAATCTATAAATTTAACATATTTATTCGAATAATTATTACTCAAAAAATGAGCCAGTTTAATTACCTATCAAATTTATGCTTCTTTATATTCTTCTATATCTAAAAGAAATTTTTTACATTAAAATTCCTTTAATGTGGGATTAATAATCTTGCTAGGCAGATATTTATTCTCTAATTTTGATCAATATTTTCAATCGGGGATATTAAATTATGAAAAGAAAAATTGTAGCTCTTCCCGGCGACGGCATCGGTAAATCTGTCCTGCCGGAAGCAATAAAAGTATTAAACGCCGCTGGTTTTGAATCTGATTATATTTACGGTGATATCGGCTGGGAATTCTGGCGTAAAGAAGGAAATGCCCTTCCTCAAAGAACCATTGACCTTTTAGAAGAATATAAAATTGGTTTGTTCGGCGCAATTACAAGCAAACCAAAAGACGCCGCTTCAAAAGAGCTGGATCCGTCACTAAAAGATAAAGGTTATATTTATTTTAGCCCGATAGTCGGATTAAGACAACACTTCAACCTTGATATATGCATAAGACCTTGTCAGTCATTCAAAGGAAATCCTCTTAATTTCCTAAGAAGAAAAGATGGAGGATTTGAAGAACCTATAGTAAATGCAGTAATATTCAGACAGAATACCGAAGGCTTATATTCGGGAGTTGAATGGACTAATCCTCCTAAAATTGTAAGGGATGCATTTGAAACTCATCCTAAAATGAAAGCATTTAAAAATGTACCAAGTGAAGATCTTGCAATATCTTCAAGAATTGTCTCCAGGAATGCATGCAAAAGAATTCTTAAAGAAGCTTTTGAGTATGCAAAAAAATTCGGTTATACAAATGTTACTGTTTGTGAAAAACCGAATGTACTTAGAGAAACTTCCGGTATGATGTTTAATGAAGCCAGAATTATTGCAAAGGATTATCCGGAGATTCAATTGTGGGATACAAATATAGACGCACAAATGATGTGGCTGACAAAAAATCCGGAAATTTATGGAGTGCTTGTTGCCGAGAATATGTTCGGTGATATAATAAGCGACGGCTTTGCAGGATTAGTAGGCGGTTTAGGATTTGCCTGCAGTGCAAATATCGGTAAAGATGTGGCAGTATTTGAACCAACTCATGGTTCTGCTCCTAAATACCAGGAATTAAATCCTTCAATTGTTAATCCTATTGCGATGATACTAAGTGCATGCATGATGCTGGACCACCTGGGAGAAAATGCAAAAGCCGGAAAAATCAGAGAGTCTATCGCAAAAGTTATTGAAGAAGGAAAAGTAAAAACATATGACATGTTAAAATTAAAAGGTGGTCCGGATGTGTTTAAACGCGGAGCATGTACAACTCAGCAAATGACTGACGAAATTATTAAAAATATTGTTTAACTTTTAAATTGTCTAATTGCTTTCAGCCAAAAGGCTGATCCGCCTTTGGCGGAAATTGTTAAAATGCTTATCTGCAATTTAACAATTTGACAATTAAGTGATTCGAAAGAATATTTATGAAACAAGAAGTCTTAAAAATCTGGCCTGAAATAAACTGGATTAAAAATGAAAATTTAAGAGAAAAAGTTCTGAACTGCTGGACTTACGCAATTCATAAAAGTGTTTTAAGTATTGATGATTTAAATACAATTCCTTTTTCTCTTTTAATCAAGGACTGCAATATTTCATTTATGAACCACAAGCGAACTGCAGTACAGCTCTCTGTTGATATTGCAAACCGGATGAAGGAAAATTTTAGTGATCAGATTAAAATTGATATGGATATTCTTATTGCCGGTGCAATTCTGATAGATGTTGGAAAGTTAGTTGAATATGATAAAAGTGACGGCAAATTAATAACCAGTAAAGCCGGTAAACTCTTACGTCATCCTTTCAGCGGTGTAGCGATTGCAGATCGATTTGAACTACCACCTGAAGTCCAGCACATTATTGCATATCATGCAAAAGAAGGAGATTCAGCAAAGCGAAGTATTGAAGCGATAATTGTTCATCATGCGGATTTCGTTTCATTTGAGCCATTCCAGACTTAATTGTTTAATTGTTATTATTAAAGAGGGAGAAATGGAAACTAAAAAATTCTTAAAATTAAATGACATTGAAGCATATAGAATTACATTTAAGCTGAGTAATCATATTTGGGATGTAGTTTTAAAATGGGATTTCTTTGCCAAAGACACAATAAGAAAACATTTGACAATTTAACCATAAAAGCAATTATGTCACAGACCCTAATAGAAAAAATCGCTCAAAAATATGCAGTTAACCTGGATAAAGATCATGAAGTTCATTCAGGAGATTATATATCCATAAAACCTGCTTATGTTATGACTCATGATAATACGGGTGCAGTCATTCCTAAATTTAAAGCTATCGGTGCAACAAAGCTTTTTAATCCAAGACAGGTAGTTCACACACTCGACCATAATGTTCAGGACAAAAGTGAAAAGAACCTGGAGAAATATAAAAAGATTGAAGATTTTTCTAAATCAATGGGTGCTGACTTCTACCCTGCAGGAAGAGGGATAGGACACCAGATTATTTGTGAAGAAGGTTATGCATGGCCGGGAACTATGGTCGTAGCATCCGACAGCCATTCAAATATGTACGGAGGATTAGGATGTTTGGGAACTCCGATTGTAAGGACCGATGCTGCCGCAATTTGGGCAACAGGCAGAACCTGGTGGAAGGTTCCTCCGACAGCCAAAGTAGTTTTAACAGAGAAATTAAAACCCGGTGTTAAGGGGAAAGATGTAATTATTGCTTTATGCGGTTTTTTTAATAAAGATGAAGTTTTAAATCATGCATTAGAATTTACCGGTGATGGAATAAAATCGCTTACAGTTGATGAAAGACTGACTATCGCTAATATGACTACTGAATGGGGTGCTTTAGCCGGTGTATTTCCTGTCGATGATGTTACAATAAAATGGTTAAGGAAAAGAGCTGATTATATTAAAGCCAGAGGTTTGGCAGGTGTAAATTCAGATGCTGATGGAAAAGGGATTCATCCAAGATTAAATGAACAAAAAATTTTGGAATTAGAAAAGAATATCACCGAACCTGATCATGATGCGTTTTATTCAAAGGAAATTACTATTGATCTCTCAACTGTTCAGCCCTTTGTTTCGGGACCTAATACTGTAAAAGTAATGTCTCCCGTTTCCGAAATAAAAAATAAAAATATAAAAATTAATAAAGCTTACCTGGTTTCTTGTGTAAATAGCAGGGTTGAAGACCTTGCTGAAGCAGCAGATGTTGTTAAAGGGAAAAAAGTTGCAGAGAGTGTTAAGTTTTATATTGCTGCAGCATCAAGTGAAGTACAGGCTGAAAGCGAAAAAAGAGGTGATTGGCAAGATCTATTAAATGCCGGGGCTATACCGCTTCTGCCCGGATGCGGCCCTTGCATCGGTTTGGGCACAGGACTTTTGGAAGACGGCGAAATCGGGATTTCGGCAACTAACAGGAATTTTAAAGGAAGAATGGGCTCTCCAAATGCACAAGCTTATTTAGCCTCGCCTGCTGTTGTTGCTTATTCTGCAATCGAAGGGAAGATTGACTATTCATGGAAAGATTCTTCATTAAACATCAATGGAAAAATAAAATCATACAATAAGAAACAAGAAGAAAAGAAGAAGACAAAAATTATTAATGGATTTCCTGAAATGATTGAAGGAGAATTGCTCTTTTGCTACCAGGATAATCTGAATACAGATGGTATTTATCCCGGTAAATATACTTATGTGGATGATTTTACTCCTCAGCAGCAGGCCGGTGTTGTTATGGAAAATTATGATCCTGAATTCAAAAATATTGCAAAAGATGGCGATATTTTAGTCGGCGGTTATAATTTTGGAACAGGCTCTTCACGTGAACAGGCTGCAACAGCATTAAAGTATAAAGGGATCAGGTTATTAATCGCCGGTTCATTAAATGAAACTTATAAAAGAAATGCTTTAAACAACGGATTCCTTTTAATTGAATGCTCTGACTTGGTAGATGATTTTAAAGAAAAATATGACAAACAAAAATTAACTGTAAAGACTGGAATTACAGCAAAAATAGATTTTACAAGTTCATCAATGATTGTAGATAATAAAGCTTATTCTTTTGATCCGGTTGGTGCAGCAGCTCAGGAATTAATTGTTGTAGGAGGATTGGAAGAATGGGTGAAGAAGAATATATCCGGCTAATTTTTTATATTTACCGCTAAAGTTATAAAATACAGATTGTATTATGAAACCACTTGAAAGAATAACAATCGAACCTGACATTTTGGTTGGTAAACCAACAATTAGAGGATTAAGAATCAGCGTTGATCAGATAATTAAAGCTTTAGCATCCGGATTAAGTGCAGAAAAAATTATAGAGGATTATCCTGAACTAGAAATCGAAGATCTTCAAGCAGCTTTGTTGTATGCCTCTAAACTTCTGGAATCTGAAAAAATATATATAATTAATGGAACAATCTAATCTAAAGATTATCTTCCAAAAGTATTCAAAAGAAATTAAAGGTAAATTTTCAGTCTATTAAGATAAGAAACTACGTATAAGATAATTTATTAGAAAGACAGAAGAAAGAAATCAATTTTCCAATGAAGAGATTTAACAATTCAGCAATTTAACATTTCGATAATTTAACAATAAATAATAGAAATATAAATCTATGAAAAAACCTATATCATATAGTATAGCTGAATTTGCTGTCAACCTGAAATACAAAGACCTTCCTAAAGAAGTGGTTTATGAAGTTAAACGATTTCTTTATGATTCAATTGGATGTGCCTACGGCGGTTATCATACAAAGGATGTTAATATTCTTAGAAATATTTATAAAAAAATCGGCGGAAAAAAAGAATCAACTTTAATCGGGTTTGGTGATAAGATTCCTGCAGTAAATTCTGCATTAATAAATTCTTTAATGATTAGAGCTTTGGATTTTAATGATATTTACTGGAAAGAAGATCCTTCCCATCCTTCAGATTTGATTCCGGCTGCGTTTTCCGCGGGTGAAATGGTCAATGCATCAATGAAAGAAGTAATAACTGCAATTGTACTCGGATATGAATTTGAACAAAGATTATGTGAATTTGCTGTGCCGGGAATTCGTGAGAGAAAATGGCATCATGCTACTTTAACTCAATTTGTTTCTCCCATAGTTGCGGGAAAACTATTGGGATTAAATGTTGAGCAAATGGTAAATGCAATTGGAATCAACGGCAGCCACAATCATACAATCGGTTGCCCAACAGCAGGGAAATTGACTATGATGAAAAATACAGTTGATCCGATGGCAGCACAATCCGGGGTCTTTGCTGCATTAATGGCTAAAGAAGGTTATACAGGGACTGAAGCAGTATTTGAAGGCAAGGAAGGCTTCATGGATTGTTTCTTCGGATGGAATGCTAGAGAACAAAGAATAGAAGCATTACAAATGAAAGGAAGAGATAGTCTTGGTGAATGGAAATGGGATTTAAATAAACTTATTGGAAATCTCGGTAAAAATTATAAAATCCTTGAATGCGGAATGAAAGCTTTTCCTACTGAAGCTTTAACGCATACTCATATATCAGCAGCATTAAAAGCTGTTGTAAAAAATAACATCAGCTATGATCAAATTGACTCTGTAACCGTAACTACTATTGCAAGAGCCTGTGATATCCTTTTCGATCCGCAAAAGTATAATCCGGAATCAAGAGAGACTGCAGATCATTCACTTCCCTATTGTCTTGCAGCAGCTTTGGTTGATCATAAAATTACTACTCAATCATTTTCAGAAGAGAAACTGAAAGATCCAAAAATACGTGAAGTAATTAATAAAATTAAAGGAGAAGCATCTGTAGAATTTGAAAAGATGTTCCCGGCTAAGCAGCCTTCGAAAGTCCTGATAAAGACAAAAGACGGAAAAGAATATTCAGAGTATCTTGAATATCCCAAAGGCGATCCGAGAGAACCAATGACTGAAGAAGATCTGGATAATAAATTTAATTCCTTATCCGACGAACTTTTAACTAAAAGAAAACAAAAAAATATTAAGAAAATGATTTTCAAATGTGAAAAGAAAAAGGTAAGGGAATTCATGGATAGATTAATCGTTTAATTGTTATCAGCCAAAAGCGGATCTGCTCCGGCAGATATTGTTTTATTGTTAAATCGTTTTTTTATTATCAACTTTCTTTAATTTGAATAATCAGAATTTCAATAAAAATATAATGAGCAAACAAAAATTAAAATCATCAGCTGGTAAACGAGGAGAAAACATCCGTTCCGATTGTTATTTTGAGATCGAGTTCAAAAATTCAGGCGGAATTAATATAGAATTAAACAGTAAAGTTTCTTCAATGTTCGGAGAATCAATAAAAGGACAAATTAAAGATATCTGCAGATATTTGGGGATAAAGAATGTAAAGATTCATATGGAGGACAGTGGTGCACTTCCATTTGTTATTGAAGCAAGGTTGGAATCTGCAGTTAAAAAATTATATCCTCGAACAGAAAAAGAATACCTGATTCCTTTCAACAAGAAAAATTCTTATAAAACATCTAAAGATAAATTAAGAAGAAGCCGTTTATATCTACCAGGTAATGAACCGAAATTTTTTATAAATGCCGGTCTTCACAAACCCGATGGTATTATATTAGATCTTGAAGATAGTGTTGCACCTACTGAAAAAGATTCTGCACAATTACTCGTCAGGAATGCACTTCGTTCAGTTGATTTTTATGGCGCAGAAAGAATGGTTAGAATAAATCAGTTGCCAAAAGGATTAACTGATTTAAGATACATTGTTCCGCACAATGTACATGTAATTTTAATTCCCAAATGTGAATCTTCAAAACAAATAAAAGATGTAGAAGAAGAGATAAATAAATTGAAGAGTGAATACAAAATTCAAAATGAAATTTATTTAATGCCTATTATTGAGAGTGCTTCTGGAATAATAAAAGCATATGAAATTGCTTCAGCATCAAAAAATATTTGTGCTCTTGCAATTGGATTGGAAGATTATACTGCTGATATCGGGACCCAAAGAACCAATGAAGGAAAAGAAAGCTTTTTTGCAAGATCAATGATAGTAAATGCAGCCAGAGCCGCCGGAGTGCAGGCTATTGACACTGTATTCTCCGATGTTGCCGATATGGATGGCCTTAAACAATCTGTTCTGGAAGCTAAATCATTAGGTTTTGAAGGTAAGGGATGTATTCATCCAAGACAGATTAAAATTATTCACGAGGCTTTTGCCCCGACAACAGAGGAAATAGAAAAAGCCCGCAAAATTGTTGATGCATTTAATGAAGCTGAAAAGAAAGGATTGGGAGTTGTTTCCTTGGGTACAAAAATGATCGATCCTCCCATAGTTAAAAAAGCTCAGAAAATAATTGAATTGAGTAGAATAAATAATTTCTTAATCAAAAATTGATATGCAATAGAAAATGGATTAATCGGATTATAAATGCTTTATGATGGTCAGTATTATCCGTCAAATCCGTGTTCAATTAAAGGTTGTAAATGAAATTAGTTAAAAATGCAGCAGGCCGTATAGTTCCGTTAGAAATTAATCAACAAAAGCAAATTCCTTTTAACGGTGTAAACAAATACAAACCTTCAGGAAATAAAGCCAAACCCCCTATAAGAACCTGCATTGATTATCCCTGGGACGGTAATAAAGTTGTTAAAAACTTAAGAGAAGCTCTAAAGAAAGCCGGCTTAAAAGATGGAATGACTGTATCAACCCATCATCATCTGAGAAATGGAGATGCATTAACAAATATTCTTTTTGATACAATTAAATCTTTGGGAATAAAAAATATCAGGTGGTTCCCAAGTGCATCTTTTCCTGTTCATGAACATTTGATTAAATATCTTGAAGATGGTACTATTCATCATATTGAAGGAAGCATGAACGGTCCCCTCGGTGTTTTTACATCCAAGGGGAAAATGAAAGGTGTTGGTGTTTTAAGGTCTCACGGCGGAAGATACCAGGCTGTTCAGGATGGAGAAGTTCATATTGATATTGCTGTAATCGCTGCACCGACTGCGGATCCTTTTGGTAATGCAAATGGAGTAAATGGAAAATCGGCCAGCGGATTAATCGGATTTGCACTGGTAGATTCTGAATATGCAGATAAAGTAATTGTTGTAACTGATAACCTTGTTCCGTTCCCCTGCATTCCCTGGCAGGTTCAGGGAAACAATGTCGATATCGTAGTTGAAATAGATTCGTTGGGAGATGCTGCTAAAATTGTTTCAGGGACAACCGAAGTAACCAAATCGCCTGATAGATTATTAATTGCTGAATATGTTGCGCAGTTTATTGAGGAGGCCGGGATAATGAAAAATGGCTTTTCATTTCAAGCCGGTTCCGGCGGTACTAATTTGGCTTTTGCTTTATTCCTGAAAGAAAAGATGAAAGCCAAAGGAACAAAAGCCAGATTTGTAAGAGGTGGAAGCACTAAATATCTTGTAGGAATGCTTGAAGAAGGCCTTACAGACTATATACTGGATGGACAGACATTTGATCTTGACGGAGTTAGATCGATGCGGGACAATCCAAATCATATAAATACCAGTCCTTTTACCAGCTATAATTTCCACGGAAAAGGAAATTTCGCTTCATTGGTCGATGCTGCTGTTCTCGGAGCAACTGAAGTGGATATAAACTTTAATGCCAATGTTGTTACTCATTCAGACGGCCTGCTTCTTCATGGAATCGGCGGATGGCAGAATTGTCTCTATTCAAAATGCACCATACTTGCCATTCCTTCTTTCAGAGACAGAATTCCTGTTATAGTTGATGAAGTAACAACTCTTTGCGGCCCCGGGGAATTAATTGATGTGGTAATAACGGAAAGAGGAATAGCAATTAATCCTTTGAGAAAAGATTTAATTAAAGCAGTTAAAAAAACTTCATTGCCAATAAGATCAATTATGGAAATAAAAGATGAAGTATATGATATTTGCGGTGGTGCTCCTTCCAAACCAAAATTAAATAGGAACAAGGTAGTTGCAATTATAAAATGGGTTGATGGAACTGTGTTAGACTCAGTATTCCAGGTTCTTTAATTCTAATTACAAGATTATAAGAATTTATTTCGTGCTCAACATTGTTCTTTTATTTTTGACTTTTGACCTTTGACTTTTGACTTTGTAACTAATCACTCCTAAACAAAATGAAATTTTGTACATTTACAATTATTGTAAATAATTTCAGAGGAGAGGAATGAATATCCCAGATAAAATGACTGCAATGGTGCTTGAGAAAAAAGGAGAAAAATTAAAAGAAAAGAAAGTGCCAGTCCCTTCAATAAACTCAGAACAAGTATTAATTAAGATTAAAGCATGCGGTGTCTGCCATACTGATCTTCATATAATAGATCAGGAACTAACAAAACCAAATCTCCCATTAATTCCAGGTCATGAAATAATTGGAACAGTAGTTAAAGTTGGTGATAAAGTTAATAATTTCAAAATCAATGATAGAGTGGGAGTTCCATGGCTGGGTTACACATGCGGACATTGCCGCTACTGTAAAAGGGGGGAAGAAAATCTTTGTGAAAATGCTTTGTTCACAGGGTATACTATTGACGGCGGTTATGCAGAGTATACTGCCGCTAATCATAATTATTGTTTCCATATTCCCAATGAATACGGAGATGCAGAAGCTGCTCCGCTGCTTTGCGCAGGGTTAATCGGATACAGAACTTACAGGATGGCCGGAGATAAGATTGAGAATCTCGGGATATACGGATTTGGAGCAGCTGCACATATCATTGCACAAATAGCAGTTCATCAAAAGAAAAAAATATATGCGTTTACCAGACCAGGCGATACAAAGGCTCAGGAATTTGCACGTAAACTTGGAGCAGTATGGGCAGGCAGCTCCGAGCAATCGCCGCCTGAAAAACTTGATGCTGCATTAATTTTTGCCCCGGTTGGTTCATTAATACCTGCTGCACTTAAAGTATCGGATAAGGCTGCCACTATAGTCAGCGGTGGAATTCATATGAGTGATATCCCTTCTTTTCCGTATAAATTGCTATGGGAAGAAAGAGTAATTCGCTCAGTTGCTAATCTCAAAAGATCAGATGGGGAAGAGTTATTAAAGATTGCACCGGAAGTCCCGGTTAAAACTGAGATAACGAAAATTCCATTAAATAAAGCAAATGAAGCATTAGATAAACTCCGCGAAGGTAAAGTCGATGGTGCGTTTGTACTTACCATCTATGATGATGATTAGTTTGAAACTTATCCGTTTGGCTGGTAACAATACTTAATCAAATTCAATTTAACTACAAGATCCCGGATTTATAGTAATGGCTTAAAAATCTTAACTGTTATTTAATATTTAACAAGTAATTGCCCTGCAGCCAATGCTATATCGGAGTATAAATTATGGTTTTCTATCTTATTGATTAAACCGGCATCATCACAAAAAATATTTCTAAACTGGAATTCCTTTAATATATGATGTACACCTTCCAATAAAAATATTGATTTCTCGCCTGCAATAACTGCTTTCAATATCGGTTTAATCGATATTTCTCCGATACCTATTAACGCTTCAGCCGCCATCCAGCGGATGTCAAAGTCTTCATTTTCCAAAGCATCTATCAAAACCGGAATAGATTCGGGATCGCCAATTTGGCCTAAAGTTTTTATTGCTTCCCATCTTGTGAATTCTTTAGGAGCTTTAAGTAATTTACTTAAATATTCTACTGCAGGCTTACCTATTTTAACCAATTCATACCTGGCTATTTTTCTCTCAATGCCGTTTTTACTATAAAAGTTTTTTATTAATTCTTCTATTTTATTTTCCATGAAACAATCCTATAATTATCTTTCAAAGATTAAATTACTATGATCAAATAATTTGTAAGTTTTTACTTTAATAAAATCAATTATCAGAAATACAATTAATGCTTCTGCCCATACAAAAATTGCCGGTCCCCAACCCATTGCAGGAAGCAAAATACCATATACAGTAATAATTGTAGCTATAGCCTGGGTTATTATTACTGCAAAAAAGAGAGGTTTGGCAGGTTTTACAGACCAGAAATTACCCTTGGTCCTGGCAATAAAAACAGTTAAATGTCCAGCTACCGAAAGCTTAAGATATATAAATGACTGAAGTACATCCTGATTGAAATGAAACCAATTAATACCTACATAAAGGACAAAAAAGGATTCAATAACTCCAAAGATGCCAAGCATTGTAGCTATACCGAGAATTGTACGCATATTCCACTGCTCGGGATTGTTCGCATACTTAACATTATCATATGCAATAGTCATAATCGGAGCATCATTTAAAAGTGCAAGTAATACAATCATTAACGCTGTAACCGGGTAGAAATTGAAAATTATAATTGATGCAGTAATAAACAGAAGCACTCTGATTGTCTCTGCAATACGGTAAATAGCATAGTTAGTCATTCTTTGAAATATTTTCCTGCTTTGTTTTATTGCATCTATAATAACAGAAAGGCCTGGTCTTGTAAGAACTATAGCTGCAGCAGATTTAGCAGCATCGGTTGCACCTGCAACAGCAATTCCTGCATCCGCTTTTTTTAGTGCCGGGGCATCATTTACACCATCACCGGTCATACCCACAATGTGCCCTTTCTCCTGTAACAATTCAACAATGTGATACTTATGCTCCGGGTAAACCTGGGCAAAACCATCGGCTTCTTCAATAATCTTTAGAGCCTGGCTATCCGGCTTCCCTTCGAAAGATGAAGCTTCAATTATATTTGTACCGAGATGGACCTGACGTGAAATTTCTTTTGCAATTGCGGTATGATCACCTGTTACCATTTTTACATTTAAACCCATTTCTTTTGCAGTCTTAATAGTCTCAGCAGAATCATCTCTTGGAGGATCGTGTAATGCTATTAAACCGGCATACTGCCATTTTCCGTTTTTATCAGTTAGAGCAACACCAAGAGCTCTATATCCCTTTTCAGCAAATCGGTTAACATTTGTTTTAATTGTATCTTCCAAACTGTTACTATCACCAATTAAGGATAGAATTGCCTGGGGTGCTCCTTTAGCAACTATAAACCGGGTACCTTGCGGATCAATTACCGTTGCTTCTGTACGTTTCGAAACAGGGTCGAAAGGCTTGAAGGTTTCTATATGGTAAGATTTAATTTTATCGGCATCTGTAATTAAATCCCTACCCCTTATAATTATAGCATTATCGATAGGATCCTTGTCCTCTTCTTTGGATGCCAGTGTACCGAAAAGCATAATATCAGTTTCTTTAAAATTGCTGAAAGTAACAGTTTCAGCAACAGATATTTCATTCTGCGTTATGGTTCCGGTTTTATCAGAGCACAATACATCCATTCCGGACATTTCCTCTATTGAAACCAGCTTACTCACTATAGCTTCTTTCTTTGCAAGAGCTATAGCACCAATAGCCAAAGTTACAGACATAACGGCCGGAAGAGCTACCGGTATTGCTGCAACCGTTAATACCAGTGCAAATTGAAGTGTATTGAGAAAACTTTCATGGCGGTACAAAGCTACAATAAAAATTATCACTACCAGAATTACTGCTAATACAATCAAATAATCACCGATTTTAATAATAGCTTTTTGAAAATGGCTTTGAGTTTTTGCTTCTTCAACAAGCTTGGCAGTTCTACCGAAAAACGTATTCATTGCTGTTGCAACTACTACGGCAATCATTTCACCCTGCCTTGCTATTGAACCAGCATAACCTACATCGGCCTCGTGTTTCTCAACCGGTAAAGATTCACCTGTTAAAGCAGATTCATCAACCATTAAGTATTCACCCTGAAAAAGTTTAATATCTGCAGGAATACTATCTCCCAACCGTATTTTTACAATATCACCGGGAACAAGCTCTTTGGCAGCAACTTTAAACCATTTACCATCGCGGTAAACTCTTGCTTCAAGTGCTAGTTTCTGTTTGAGAAGCTCAATTGCATTATCGGCTTTATGCTCCTGCCAGAATCCAACAACTGCATTTAACAAGAGTAAAGCGAAGATTATCCAGAAATCTTCCCAGTGCTGTATTAATGCTGAAAGAACAATAGCTATTTCAATCATCCAGGGTATAGGACCCCAAAAGTAGCTTAAGAATTTTAATATAGGATTTAATTTCTTTTCGGTTATTTCATTTAATCCATATTTTTTGATTCTTTCCTGTACTTCGGAATCACTTAAGCCCTTTTCCTTATTAGTATTCAATTCTTTCAAAACATCTTCGATGCTTTTAGATTGAAAATCATTTTTATCTGATTTATCTGCTGACATTTTTAATATACCTTTTTCATATATGTTGATATGAAATTACTTCGAAATCGAAGTTTTATCATTTCAAAATTCTTTAAATTATTTGAGATAATTAATTGAATATTGGTGAGGTGAATTTTATTCATCTTTAGTCCCCTTAAGCTGCAATATTTCTTCATAATCCCTTTTCACCCATACTTCCCCTATTCCTTGCTCTTTCTTTATACCTGTAATCTTTAATTAGATATACAAAACGAAACTTTATGAATATTTAATAATAAATTTCTATAATTATTAATAAAACTTATAAATTCATTTTTACATATCTAATTAGATTAATCACATTTATGGAAAACGTTTTGATTTTAACTGATATTAAACTTTGAAAATTTGCAGACATTGACTTCGGTTACTAAACGACTTCCAGATCAAGTGAAAAGATTTCTTCTGCATGAATTGAATTCCCGTATAGACCTTTTCAATAATTTTCTCTCTAATGATTTAAAATCATTAGAATCTACTTTTAATTTTGAAGGGCTTTTATTTTCCATTTTCCCCTTTTAAAATCAGCTTTAGCTTCCTGTAATTTTGTCCCTTGTAAAGCTAATTCAACTTCTTCAAATCGCAAGCTTATATAATGTGCTTAAGTTCATTAAAATATTCACATAAAATCTATAATTTATAGTTAGTTTATATTAAAATTCTAATACTTACATTTGGAGACAAGTTATGGGGAAAATAAATTCAAATCCTCTTTCCTTAGAAGAAGTAAAAAAAATTAATGCCTACTGGCGTGCAGCAAATTATTTGTCGGCTGGACAAATATATTTAATGGACAATCCATTATTAAAGGAACCATTAAAGCTAGAACATGTAAAACCAAGATTACTAGGTCACTGGGGAACTACACCAGGGCTTAATTTCATTTATGTTCATATTAACCGCCTTATCAAGAGAAATAATTTAAATGCAATATATATTGCCGGACCCGGCCACGGAGGCCCCGCTTTAGTTGCAAATACATATCTTGAAGGAACTTATACAGAATTTTATCCGGACATCACTCAGGATTTTGAAGGAATGAAAAAACTGTTTAAACAATTCTCATTTCCAGGCGGAATACCAAGCCATGCAGCTCCGGAAACCCCTGGTTCAATTCATGAAGGCGGCGAGCTTGGTTATTCACTGCTGCATGCTTATGGTGCTGTTTTTGACAATCCGGGCTTAATTGCTTTTTGTATTGTTGGAGACGGAGAAGCAGAAACCGGTGCGCTGGCAACTAGCTGGCATTCAAATAAATTTTTAAATCCCGTTCATGATGGAGTAGTAGTTCCTATACTGCATCTTAATGGCTATAAAATTGCAAATCCAACTGTCCTTGCAAGACTGCCAAAAGAAGAATTAATAGAATCTATTTAAAGGGTATGGTCATAAGATATATTTTGTTGAAGGGGATGAACCTGAAAAAATGCACCAGCAAATGGCAGCCACTTTAGATAACATTTATTCAAATATTAAAAAAATAATTAATAATGCCCGCAAAAACGGTTTTTCACAAAGACCTCTTTGGCCTATGATTATTTTACGTTCTCCTAAAGGATGGACAGGGCCTAAAATTGTAGATGGATTAAAAATAGAAGGAACCTTCAGAGCCCATCAGGTTCCTCTTGCTGAACTTGCAAGTAAACCCGAACATTTGAAAATTCTTGAGGAATGGATGAAAAGCTATAAGCCTGAAGAATTATTTGATGAAAATGGAAAACTTCTGCCTGAATTGGCTGAGTTAGCCCCGGTAGGAGAAAAAAGAATGGGGGCCAATCCAAATGCTAATGGCGGTTTGCTTCTTAAGAATTTAAAGATACCCGATTTCAGGGAATATGCTTTCAATTTCGACAAACCCGGAACAGCCAAAGCTGAAGCAACCCGAATTACAGGTTCTTTTTTAAGAGATGTGATAAAACTAAATTCTGAGAATAGAAACTTTAGAGTGATGGGACCGGATGAAGTTAATTCAAATCGTCTTAATGCTTTATTTCAAATTACCGATAGAGTTTCTACCGCAGAAATTCTGCCGAACGATGATCATATTTCCCCGGATGGAAGAGTAATGGAGGTTTTAAGTGAACATGCCTGCCAGGGATGGCTTGAAGGATATCTTCTTACCGGCAGACACGGCTTTTTTACTTGTTATGAAGCCTTTATTCATATTATAGATTCAATGTTTAACCAGCACGCAAAATGGCTTAAAGTTACAAAACAAATACCATGGCGACGCCCTATTGCTTCTCTTAATTATCTTTTAACTTCACATGTATGGAGACAAGATCACAACGGATTTAGCCATCAGGATCCGGGATTTATCGATCATGTTGTTAATAAAAAAGCTTCGATTGTTCGGGTCTATTTACCGCCGGATGCAAACACTTTACTATCGGTAATCGATCATTGTTTAAAGAGTCGGCATTATATTAATGTAGTAGTCGCCGGTAAACAGCCTGAATTACAATGGCTGGATATGGATTCTGCAATTAAACATTGCACTGCCGGAATCGGCATATGGGAATGGGCAAGCAATGATCAAGGTTATGAACCGGATGTTGTTATGGCATGTGCAGGAGATGTTCCAACATTGGAAACTTTAGCAGCAGTAGATATTCTGCGCCGTAATTTTAAGGATATTAAAATTCGAATAATTAATGTAGTTGATCTAATGACGCTGGAACCGGAAACAGAACATCCTCATGGATTATCAGACAAAGATTTTGATTCTCTTTTTACAACAGACAAACCAATAATTTTTGCTTTTCATGGTTATCCCTGGTTGATTCATAGATTAACTTATAGGAGAACCAACCATAAAAATTTGCATGTGAGAGGGTATAAGGAAGAAGGAACCACAACAACACCGTTTGATATGGTTGTTTTAAATAATCTTGATCGTTTTGATCTGGTAATGGATGTAATCGATCGTGTACCCAGACTTGACCGAATCGGTGCACATGTTAAACAGGCTATGAAAAATAAAATATTAGAGCACAAAGAATACATTCATAAACATGGTGCCGACATGCCGGAAATTCTAGACTGGAAGTGGTCTTATTAATTTGCTGCTATTTCCGGCATATTCTAAATCTTAATCTTAATCTTTGTTAGTTTTGTGATGTTTTTGATGATAATATTTTCTTCTTACTTATCGAAAGATTTAATAACCTAATAATTCCAGAAGTCTTTTTTTAAATCTTTCTTTAGGCAGGAAATTTTTCTCTAAATTTGAAGAAAATGGTAACGGCGTATCAAGACTTCCGCATCTCATAACCGGTGCATCCAGATATTCAAAACAATTTTCTGCCAGCCATGCCGAAATTTCTCCTCCTATTCCGCCTGTTAAAGTATCTTCATGCAAAATAATTGCTTTACCGCATTTTTTTACCGATTCGAAAACTGAATCTTTATCCCATGGCAGAAGTGTTCGTAAATCAATTAAATCTGCTGATACAGATTTTAATTTGACAAGAATTTCTTTTGCCCAATGGACTCCCATCCCGTAAGTAATTATTGAAACATCATTGCCATCAAGAATTTTTTTAGCTTTGCCAATTTCGACAGTGTAATAATCATCCGGAATTTCTTCCGATATTGATCTGTACAATACTTTTTGTTCAAAATACAAAACCGGATTAGGATCTTCTATCGAAGCATTAATCAGTCCTTTTGCATCATACGGAGAAGATGGATAAACAATTTTTAAGCCCGGGGTATGGAAAAACCATGCTTCATTTGATTGTGAATGAAAAGGCCCGGCATTAACTCCCGCGCCGGTAGGCATTCTGATTACTACATCAGCATTTTGACCCCAGCGATAATGAATTTTCGCAAGATTATTTACTACCTGGTTAAATCCGTCTGTAATAAAATCAGCGAACTGCATTTCAATAAGAGCTTTACCTCCGCCGATCGAATAACCAAGTCCTGTACCGATCACAGCAGATTCACATAATGGAGTGTTCCTGATTCTTTCAGCACCAAATTTTTTTAGAAAACCTTCGGTGACTTTAAATACTCCTCCATATTCACCAATATCCTGCCCCATAATAATTAGTTCAGGAAATTTTTCCAGATTCTGTTTAAGCCCATCCCGTAAAGCATCAACAAATCTTTTATTTGATTTGTTTCCAATACCCGGATTAATCACCGTCTGATTGAAAGGGAAATAAACATCGTATAACTCATTCCCGGAGGAAGGGATTATTTCATTTTCATTAACAGAAATTTCCCATTCATTATCTACTGTTGCTTTTATTTTTTCCCTGAAAGCATGAATTAATTCAAAATTAATTATTCTTTCTTTTTTAAGGTATGCTTCATAATTCTTAAGCGGATCTTTTTCTGACCAATGTTCAATTAAATGCTTTGGCACATATTTAGTGCCTGAAGCTTCTTCATGCCCGCCCATCCTGAAAGTAACTGCTTCAATCAATACCGGGTGCGGGTTTTTTCTTATTTCTTCAGCATATCTTTTTATTGCAGAATAAACTTCCAGAATATTATTCCCATCAATTCTTACGGCTTCAATACCATACCCGGCACCTTTATCAATAAGCTGCTTGCATTTATACTGCTCATTTGTAGTTGTAGATAGTGCATATTTATTATTTTCAATAATAAAAATTACCGGCAGATCCCATACCGAAGCTATATTAAGAGCTTCATGGAAGTCCCCTTCACTTGTTCCCCCCTCACCTGTAAATACCAATACAGCTTTTTTCTCGTTTTTAATTTTATGGTATAAAGCAATACCATCGGCTACACCTAGTTGTGCCCCAATATGTGAAATCATCCCGACAATATGATGTTCTTTAGAGCCAAAATGAAATGAACGATCTCTTCCCTTCGTAAATCCATTATCCTTACCCTGGAATTGTGAAAATAATCTTCTTAAAGGAACATCTCTGGACGTGAATACTCCTAAATTTCTATGCATAGTAAGAATATATTCATCACCATATAAAGCATGAGTGCAGCCAACCGAAATCGCTTCCTGGCCAACACCTGAAAACCATTTGGATATTTTCCCCTGCCGGATCAGATTAACCATTTTTTCTTCTATTATCCGGGGAGTAAGTAAACCGACGTATAATTGAAGTAATATATCTTCAGAAATATTTTTTCTGTCAAAATTCATAAAATTAATTAATCTCTTTACATATAACCGAAAAAATTAGAGCATTATTACTTAATTCACAAGGGATTACAATACATTGGAACTTGATTAGCTCATAAATTTTAGATATGTTAAAAAAGCATAACGGGGAATAAAAATGAAAAAGTATTTTTACATATTTATCCTTCTGTTCAATTTTGCTGCTAATGCACAATCGCAAGTTTATATCCTTTCAATCGACGGAACGATTAATCCTGCTGCCTCGGATTATATAGTAATGGGAATTAATAAAGCTAATGAAGAAAATGCTGAATGTATAATAGTTAAGCTGAATACTCCCGGAGGATTATTAAAATCTACCCGGGTAATTGTTTCTGAATTTCTGAGTTCGAAAGTTCCTGTAATAGTTTATGTAACGCCCGGAGGTGCACAAGCTGCCAGCGCGGGAGTATTTATTACTATGGCTGCCAATATCGCTGCAATGGCTCCGGGAACAAACATAGGTGCTGCACATCCGGTAAGTTCGCAAGGGCAAATGGATTCCACTATGTCCGAGAAAGTTACAAATGACGCCGCTGCTTTTATAAGAACTATAAGCGAAAAAAGAAAAAGAAATATTAAATGGGCTGAAGAAGCTGTGCGCGAAAGTGTCTCTATAACAGAAAATGAAGCCGTAAAGAAAAATGTTGTTAACTTAATAGCAAAGAATATCCCCGACCTGTTAGAAAAAATTAATGGTGAAAAAGTAGAAACTTCGGACGGAGAAAAAATATTAAATACTGAGAATGTTAAAATCGTTGATTATGATATGAATTTTTCTCAGAAGCTTTTAAATGTTTTAAGTGATCCTAACATTTCTTATATACTTTTTATGCTTGGTTTATATGGATTGCTGTTTGAAATTTTCAGTCCCGGTGCAATTTTCCCCGGTGTTATTGGGGGTATTTGTATAATACTCGCTTTTTATGCAATGCATACACTGCCAATTAATTATGCCGGATTAGCTTTAATAATTTTTGCGGTTATTTTGTTTGTCCTTGAAATTAAAATTGTGAGTCATGGTATACTTATGCTTGGGGGGATAATATCATTAATTCTCGGCTCCATAATGTTAATAGATGTTAAATCAATGTGGGGTGTACTTAAAATTTCCTGGGAAGCAATTGCAATGATTGTGACTATAACAATTCTCTTCTTTTTTGTAATTGTAGGACTCGGAATAAAAGCTCAAAGGAAGAAACCCTCAACCGGAGAAGAAGGGATAGTTGGTGAATTCGGTAAAGCAATTTCGGATTTAAATCCAAATGGATTGGTCAGAGTTCATGGAGAAATCTGGGATGCAGAAACTTCCGATGCCAAAATTGAAACAGGAAGCAGGATCGTGGTAGAACAAGTTAATAAACTAAAATTAAAAGTAAAAAAAGTTTAGTAATTAAGGAGAATTAAAATGGAATTCATATCAACTTTTGCTGCTGTTATTATAATATTTGTTATTATGGTTCTTGCCAGCTCAATCAGGATACTAAAAGAATACGAAAGAGCTGTCGTTTTCAGAATAGGGAGACTTATCGGAGCAAAAGGACCCGGATTAGTAATTCTAATTCCGGTAATTGATAAAATGGTTAGAGTAAGTCTTAGAACTATAGTTATGGATGTTCCGCCCCAGGATATCATAACAAAAGATAATGTTTCCCTGAAGGTTAATGCGGTAGTTTATTTCAGGATCGTTCAGGCTGCCAAAGTGGTAGTGGAAGTTGAAGATTTTTATTCGGCTACTTCCCAAATTTCTCAAACAACGTTACGCAGTATAATTGGGCAATCAACACTTGATGAACTGTTATCGGAAAGGGAAAAAATAAATAAGGAACTTCAACAAATAATAGATGAACAAACCGAACCCTGGGGAGTAAAAGTAACCGTTGTAGAAGTTAAGCAGGTTGATCTGCCTGTAGAAATGCAGAGAGCTATTGCAATTCAGGCGCAGGCTGAAAGAGAAAGGCGTGCTAAAATTATTAATGCCGAAGGAGAATTTCAGGCAAGCCAGAAACTTTCTGAAGCGGCTGCCGTAATCGGTAAATTCCCCGTTGCAATTCAGCTTCGGTTTCTGCAAACGTTAACCGAGATTTCATCGGATAAAAATTCAACAATAATATTTCCTATACCTATTGATCTGCTTAAACCGTTTATGGAAAAATTAGGAGCTGATAAAAAGGAATAAATAAAATTACAAAGGTCCTGCTTTAGTAATTATACTGTGATTAGACTCATATAAAAGTAACCTGTGATTTTAACTTCCTGCGAATAATATTCTTTCCTTTCTGAAATATATTCAGAGATGACTCGCCGGTTTTTATGATTAAGCTGGATCGACATGCTTTCATATCTTATTATTGATTAAAATCCCGATACAATATTAAGTTGGCATAAGCATTGCCTTATTAGAATTGAATGTAAATAATCTAGTTATCGATGTCACAGGCATAGATAGATAAGTGTTATAATCAAAGGAGGCATTATGTTTAGAACTTTAAAGGAATTGTTTTCATCATCAATATTTGTATTTGCATTCTTTTTAGCTTCAAATTTTACTCTGGCTCATTTCAATAGTGCAACCGGCAGCAAAATAAATTTGCCGCAAAATGATGACTTCGCTGCAAAACATGCAAAAGATCTGCAAAACCGCCTTGGCTTAACGAATGACCAAACTTCTCAAGTTGCCAATATTTTAGCTGATTATAAAAATAACGTTTTGAATAATAACCAGAATGATCCCAATACTGGTAATTCAATTAATCCGCAGCAGGCTGCAAATGATGAAATTATCAAACTGCTGGATGAGAGTGAAAAAGCTGCTTTTGCTCAAATGGAAAATGAATGGTGGACAAATATAAATCAGGATATTGGTGCAGTAAACGGTAGAAATTGACACATAATTTTAAAAACCTATCCCGATACCCTCTAAGCATATTAAGAGGCTGGGTACTCTTAATATGCTTTCCTTTTTTATAAACCAATTTCTGTTTTTTCCAAAAATAAATCCAAAGAATTTAATTAAGGTATTCTTTTAAATATTTTCCAGTCCAGGACTTTTCGTTCATAATTATTTCTTCCGGGGTTCCTTCTGCAACAATTTCACCCCCCTTTTCCCCGGCTTCAGGACCAAGATCAATAATATGATCAGCACATTTAATTACTTCAAGGTTATGTTCAATAATTACAATTGAATTCCCCCGCTGCAATAAAAGATTGAAACAATCAAGTAATTTTGATATGTCGTCAAAATGGAGTCCCGTAGTCGGTTCATCAAAAATAAAAAGTGTATGCTTTCTTTCTCTTTGAGAAGTAAGATGGGAAGCAAGCTTTATTCTTTGAGCTTCACCTCCGGAAAGTGTATTGGACGGCTGACCAAGTTTGATATATCCCAATCCAACATCAGAAAGTACCTGGATATATTTGACTATCTTGTCATTTCCTTCAAAAAATTCCAGGGCTTCCTCTACGGTCATATCGAGAACATCAACCATGTTTTTACCGCGGTAAGTAATTTCTCTAATTTCTTTTTTGAAGCGTGTTCCTTTACAATCTTCACATTCCAGATAAAGATCTGCCAGAAACTGCATTTCAACTTTTATATAACCATCGCCGGAGCAGGTTTCGCATCTTCCCCCGGGAACGTTAAAAGAAAAATATCCGGGTTTATAACCTCTTGCTCTAGCCTGATGTGTTGAAGCAAAAAGCTCACGGATTTGTTCATAAGCTTTTATATAGCTTATAGGATTTGATCTGGGAGTCTTGCCAATCGGCGATTGATCTACAATTTCAATCTCGTCTATGTATTCAGCACCTTTAATATCACTGAACGAACCTATTTTAGAAGGCCCTTTTCCTAAATATTTAGCAAGACCTCCATAAAAGATATCATGAATTAGTGTACTCTTGCCGGAACCGCTGACACCGGTAATTACAACAAATTTATTCAGCGGAACTTCAACATTAATATTTTTTAAATTGTGTTCACTTGCACCTTCAATTAATATTGATTTTGTTTTTTTTGTATTCCTTTTTTTCGGGACAGGTATATTTAGCTTGCCGGTCAAGTACTTGCCCGTTAGTGAGTTCTCGTTCTTTATGATATCGTTATATGAACCCATCCCGATTATTTCGCCTCCTTCAATGCCGGCTTTCGGTCCCATATCCACAAGGATATCAGCTTCTTTCATCATTTGAGGATCATGCTCAACAACAAGAACCGTATTTCCAATATCTCTTAGATTCTTCAGTAAATTTATAAGCTTGAAATTATCTCTCGGATGAAGCCCTATGCTTGGTTCATCCAGGACATATAATGTTCCTACCAACGAAGAACCTAAAGATGTTGCAAGGTTTATCCTTTGTGTTTCCCCGCCCGATAAAGTGCTGCTCAACCTGTCAAGCGTTAAATATCCGATACCAACGTTATTCAGGAAAGATAATCTTTTTATTATCTCTATTAATATTCGTTCTCCAACCTTCATATCATATTCAGAGAGATGCAGATCTTCAAAAAACTTTAATGAATGTTCAATTGGAATTTTAACAACATCATAGATAGATTTTCCGTTTATTTTTACCTGAAGAGCTTCCCTTCTTAATCTGCTGCCTTTGCATGCAGTACAGGTAGAATAACCTCTGTATCTGCTGAGTAAAATTCTTATATGCATTTTGTAGGTTTTGCTTTCCAGCTTTTCAAAGAATTTATCTATTCCTTTGTAATCGCCAAAACCTTTTCTTACTAAGTCTAGCTGTGCATTTGTTAAATTTTTAAAAGGTATATTGATAGGAACCCTGTACTCTTTTGCATTTTTAACCAGGTCGCGTAAATAGCTGCTGTATTTTGTTGTTCTCCAGGGAGCAATAGCTCCATCAACAATTGACAAATTAGGATTAGGAACAACTAAGTCCATATCTATGCCGATTGTTTTACTAAAACCCTGGCAGACCGGGCATGCACCAAAAGGATTATTGAACGAAAAGAATCTTGGCTCTGGTTCTTCATATCTTATCCCGCAGCATTCATAAAATTTATTAAATTCTTTCTCTTCTCCTGTATCTGCATTAATTAAGATAATTCTATTTTCACCTTCTTTGAAAGTAATTTCAATAGAATCCGATAACCGTTCCCTGACCTCCCCCTTATTTACTTTAAATCTTTCAACTACAATTCTTACATCATCTTTTTTACCCGGAAGTTTATTTTCTTCATTAAGATCTATCATCTGTTTATTAAAATATATTCTGAAGAAGCCGCGCTTTTTTAAAAGTTCTATTTCATCCCTAACTGCTGTTCCTTCATGAACATGCAGCGGAAATGTTAAATAGTATTTAGTTCCAGCCGGCTGTTCTTCAAGCCAGTAAGATACAGTCGCTGTAGTAGCTTTTTTAACTTCCTTGCCGCATTGAAAACAGATAGTTTTACCAACTCTGGCAAAAAGGAGTCTTAAATAATCATAGACCTCTGTAGTTGTACCTACAGTAGAGCGGGTATTTCTTGCACCGGTTTTTTGTTCTATTGCGACTGCCGGACTTATACCCTGAATAAAATCAATATCAGGTTTATTCATTCTTTCCAGAAACTGCCTTGCATATGCAGACAGGCTTTCTACATATCTCCTCTGTCCTTCCGCATAAATAGTATCAAAAACCAGGGAAGATTTTCCGCTTCCGCTTACACCGGTAAAAACCACTAATTTATTTCTTGGGATTTCAAAACTTAAATTTTTTAAGTTATGTTCTTTTGCACCTTTAACAACAATCTTTTTTTCTTTATTGATATTATTTTTTCTTATTTTCGAAGAGTCTTCTATATACATATCATTTTATCTCAATTTGGTCAAATTTAAAACGGTAATTTACTAAATATTAGAATACTAAAGAGGAGAAAATTCGGGTAGCTTTTAAGAAAGGACACTTGATTCTCGGTAATTTTTCAGTATTATCAAGTATCGATATCAAGTATCCAGTAACTAAAAATCTTTTATTTTTTTGACTGCAGGCTTTTAAGTACCTCAATCTTCCGGTCAATCAATTCTATCTTTTGATCAAGTTCTTTCATTTTTGAATTGATTTCATCCTCATAAGGAGCTTTGTCCCAATAACCTCTTTCTTCAAAATAACCTTTAAAGAGCCAGTTATGTTTTAAAGCTTCCATATTTTCAGCTAATCTTGAAGCAGCAAGCTTGGCTTCGGAAGTCATTTTTTCAATATTATTTATTGTTTTAGTAAAAACGGTATCGTACCTTGTTTTATCAACTAACATAGCTCCCATAACACCTTTTCCCTGTTTGACTCCTGAAATAATTGTATCAAGATCCACAACAACATTATCAACATTGTTAATTACTGATTTGATTCCTGCGCCTAATTCCTTAAAAACAGATGTTAATTGATTAACCTGTATTGTTATGGATCTTAAACTTGTATCAGCACTTTCAGTAAGTTTCGCTGCATTATTATAAAGTTCATTATCCACTAATAGTTTGCCAATAGAGCCTTCACCCCGGTTAACCCTTGCAACAATTTCAGAAAGATCTTTGGTCATATCTTTGGTATATTTCATTACTCCCTGAGTTTCTTCAATAATGGCAGAAATACTCATCGGTTCTTTGGATTTAACGGTACCACCGTCTTTTACTTCTTCGGCAGTGGCACTGCCTACGGTTAAAACAACAACTTTATTCCCCACAAGTCCTTCTGTTTCTATTGAAGCTTTTGTATCTGTTCTGATAAAATTGTGGATATCTTCTTTTAGGTTCATTGTAACTTCAACCCTGCCCGTTGTATCATTCACAATTTCTACATCACTAACAGCGCCTACATCTATGCCGCTTAGTCTTACTGTAGCCCCGTTTCTCAGCCCCTGAATATCTTTAAAATATGCTTTAACCGAAAATGTTGAACTAAAAAGTGCTTGTTTTCTTCCGATTAAAAAAATGCCAATAACCAGAATAGCTATCCCCACAAAAATAAAAAGTCCGACTTTAGCGGTTGAAATTTTTTTAGCCATCCTTACTCCTTATTTTCCTGAGTTTTCAGGATTATTAGATTCTAAAACTTCATTACTAAAAAATTCCTTCAGGAACTCATCATTTGAAGTGACCAATTGTTTTATATTACCCTCGAAAAATATTTTAGCATCCTTAATAACTACAGCTCTGTCTGCAACAATCTGGGCACATGCCAGATCATGAGTAACAACTACAGAAGTAGCGTCAATATTTTCTTCCAGTTCAATAATTAAATGACTTATCTCCTTGGAAGTAATGGGATCAAGGCCTGTTGTTGGTTCATCATATAAGATTAGTCTTGGTTCGGTAATTATTGTCCTTGCCAAACCAATCCGCTTTTTCATACCACCCGAAAGTTCAGCGGGCATTTTATCAATTGCTTCTTCAAGTGATACTTTTTTTAAAACATCATGAATTTTTTCATCAATTTCATTTTCAGAGAAATCAAAATTTCTAATCAGCGGGAATTCAAGATTTTCCCTCACACTCATTGAATCATATAAAGCTGCACCTTGAAACAGAAATCCTATATGCTTCCTCAATTCATTTAGTTCTTTTGTTGAATATTTAAGAATATTTTTGTCTTCGATTATTATTTCTCCGGCATCCGGTATCATTAAACCTACAATGCATTTTAGCAACACACTCTTGCCGGTACCGCTTCGACCAAACACTACTGTATTTTCTTTTTTTGGAATATTCATTGAAACATTATCCAAAACAACATTATCTCCGAATGATTTCGAGAGATTTTTAATTTCAATCATGTAGTCGGCCATAACCATATCGATAATTTGACAATAACCATATCGCAAAGCAGAATCAGCAAAGAAGAAACAACAACCGAAGTTGTAGATGCTTTCCCTACACCTACAGTGCCGTTATCAGCATTATAACCCTTATATGAACCAACGGCACCAACAATAAAACCGAAAATAAATGTCTTTAAAAATGGCGGGATAAAATCTCCGAAAACTAATGATTTAAATGCGGAATCAATGTAAAGCTGAAAATTTATTCCTGTAGAAAGTGCAATAGCAATATAACCACCTAATATTGCAAGGAAATCTACATACATTGTAATTATCGGCATAATAAAAGTGCAGGCTAAAATTCTGGTAACTACCAAATATTTATAAGGATGAATTGCAGACACTTCCATCGCATCTATTTGTTCAGTAACTCTCATGGAGCCTAATTCAGCACCAATCCCGGAGCTAACTCTGCCGGCAAAGATTAATGCCGTGATAACCGGTCCCAATTCACGAATAACGGATAAAGCGACCATACTAGGCAGAAAGTATTCAGCACCAAAACGCTGCATAACCGGTTGACTCTGCATGGTCAAAACTAACCCAATTATAAATCCAGTAACCGTTACAATTGGCAATGTTTTAATTCCCAATTCAACCATATGCTTTTTAATTTCATTGAATTCGAAAGGAGGTACGAAAACATTTTTGAAAAATTGAAGGGAAAAGGTCGTTAAACCGGCAACTGTTTTAAAAAATTCCGTTAATTTTGGACTATTTAATAACAGTTCGTCATTAACTTTTGTATCTTGTTCCGCCAAAATGATTTGAAGATATTTGTTTCTTTTTATAGTCGAAAATAATAAAAATTATAGCTCAAAAAAAGAAGTTGAGCCCGCTTTCACCTTTAATCTTTTTTCTCTCCTGTTTTAAGCAAAAAGTTATTTCTTAATAAGAAGCGTTAAAAGTAAATACATAATAGTGATTAAATAATTTTCTTTGTAGTGATGTATGTCTCTTTAATTATTAAAATATTCTTAATTTATCTTTCCAATGAATATCATTAATATAGATTATTATACTAAATATGTGAGTGAGATCAATCTTGTAATACAGATAAAAAAATAAATTAAGTTTGAAAGATATTTGAAAGGATGGTTTTGGCTACCGATTTTAATAATATTCTGAATTTTAATTACCTGCAGGGGTTTTGTATTTTATGATAGTTGAATCAGAATTTTTACTTTTTTTCTTCAATGTATCTTTTCTGTGTTCTTTCCATTCTCTTTCCTCAATCGACTCATAATTTTTAGGTTTCTTTGCCTTAATATTTAAGCTATCTGTTTTACTGTCTGTATTTTTATTTTCTTTGTCATTTGAACATGATAAAAAAGATAACATTATTAATATCACCAGGAATATTTTCATGGTTTTAATCATTTCATTAAAATCATTTTATTCACAAGACTTTCCTTACCATTAATGGAACTATATATTACTTTATAAATATATACACCCGAACTAATATGTAGTCCCTGCATATTAGTTCCGTTCCACGATATTACATGATAGCCGGAAGACAATTCATTTTCTTCCTTTACCCAAATTAATTGACCTAATGAATTAAATATTTGTAAACTTGCGTTTCCGTTTGAAGGTAATGAAAATGAAATATTTGTACCCGGATTGAAAGGATTAGGATAATTTTGATAAAGTTTAAAATCTCCCGGAATTATGTTGTTTTTATCAGCTACATCTACAGTGATATTAAAGTAATCAAGAATTCTCGACATAAGCTGAATTCTATCTGAATCAGGATAAATTGTTTCGAATGGGAAAGCCAGGTATACCAGATGAGCCGGCTTTGCGCCGCCTGAAAAATTGCCGGTAAAAGAAATTCCTGCAGCGCCGCTATCAAGCGGGACGTCTATATATTTTAATATCTCCGTTGCACCATTGTTACCTCTTATTGCATCAGGACTAGTAACATTATATGTCCCATGTGTACCATCATCAAAATTTATTACAGGTAACCCGGAAAAATAAGTATCGTTTATACCTGACACAGAGTAATACTTATCGTAAGAATTTGCAGGAGTATTGTTTATACAATTTGCTTTCAAATAATTGTAGTAGAATAATTTATCGGAAGCACTGGACCATCTTTGTCCCAAATCCCATCCTATGCCAGATCCTGAAATAAAAAGGTTACCGCCATTATCCATAAAACTTTTGATCTTTCCCTGTTCTGTTTGTGTTAATGTCTCGGTACTTTTATTACCGGTTATCCAGATAACATTACTATAATCATTTAGATTTAATTGATTATTAAAAACCGTCTGGTTTGAGCATGAAGAAAAGCTATACCCGTTTTTTATTAATGGATCGGCATACATCCTGACAAAATTAATACTCTTTGTTGTATCTATTGATAAATTAAAGCTGTTCACTATTAAAACATGATTATTACTTAAAGTTGTTGCTGCTAATGCTTCAGTTTCTGGTGAATAACCAAAATTATTTTTTGCTCTTACTTTAAAGTAGTAAGACTTATTTTTCTGTAATCCCTGAACTATAACATTATTAGTATTTACTTCCTGCAGCGAATCGAAATTTATTCCATCTTCACTGACAAATATTTCAAATGATTTGGTTCCGGTCGGGAATGAATAACTTAACCTGACAGATGAATCATTTTCAGCAGACACAAAAAAATTAGTTGGAACTTCGGGAGGCGGAATTACTCCGTTTCCGAATTTTACCGAGAGAAGATTCCACAGTTCCTGTCTGGTACCGTCATAACCCAGTGCCCACATTCCAACACCTTTTAGATTTTTACTGATTGCAAGGTTATATTTCAACGCAAGACTCGAATCATTATCAAACCAAACCTGGTTCCATTTTCCATTATCCCACCTGTACCAGGGTGTTTGATATAAATTGTTCCAGAGAATTCCATAATTTTCAGAACCTGGCTGGGTAACTTCAAAATATGGCGAACTTACAAATGCAGTAACTGCTGATCCTGCATTCTGATTTGCAGTTGTCCAATATGCACCATAATAAGGTACACCCAAAATTAATTTTTCAGGGAATTTTTGAGTTACCTGTCCGTATTGAACGTTTATAGTATTCGAGACATTAATACTTCCGCCTGTAAATGGAGCAACAGGTCCGGTTGTCGAGCTCCAGCTGCCGAAAAAATCGTATCCCATGACAAATAAATAGTCGCAGCTATTAGCTAAACCTGAGAAATCCCATCCGCCCCAATTTACTGCAGGAGATGCAAAAGAGACCTCTTTACCGGGAAAAGCTGAATGAATTGAATCAGTAAGATCTTTCATAAAAGAATTTATATGTGTTCCATTATCTGCTGTTGAGACCCCTTCAAAATCAATATTTATTCCGTCAAGCTTATAAGTATCTATTTTATTTTTTGCATTTTGAATAAAATTTGCTTTTGCCAGTGAATCAGAAATAATTTGATGAATCTCATCACTAACAAAATTTACCGCAACCATTATTACTTTAACTCCATTTGTGTGAGCTTTATTAATCACATCCGTCCACGGCCAGGCTGAAGGATTATCAATAGCTCCGGTATTTGAAACCGGGAAAGCAAATGCAGCTATATGCGAAAGTAAATCATACCTTAGATAATTATATGCACCGTTATTATATTCCCATTCAGGCAGGTATCCGAAAACAGAACGATTAAGTTTATTTTCCTTAGTAGTATCCAGTGTAATAATACCTTCACCATTTAAAGAAAATTTGGATAATATTTTTTCTTTCGTTTTATATTTCTCGTATTCCTGTTCATGTATACCCGGGTGAGATTGTCCAAAAATAAAATTTGAAAAAAAGATAGTAATTAATATGTTAAGAATGAGTAATTTCTGCATTATAAAGATAAGCTCCCGGAATTTTTGTGAATGTATATTCTATTATTTTAGTTGATATTTGTATCTTAAGATTAAAATCTTATTAAAATTATAACAATCTTTAACCATGAAAATATATAATTAGTTTTTCATGAGCAATTATATAATACTTAATTATAATTTTTTATAAACATTTTAATCGATCTCCATGGTTTAATATTGATATTCACTCTTCAATTAACAAAGGAGAATAAATGAAAAAATACGTCCGTCGTGATTTTATAAAAACTGCAGGTATAGCAGCAATTGGTGCCGGCTCCCTTTCTATGGCAGGCTGCGAAACAAAAACGGAAAGCTCTCCTGCTAAAAATTCCGGTAAAACTTATGAATGGAAAATGGTTACAACCTGGCCTCCTCACTTTCCAATTTTAGGAGAGTATGCTGATGAACTTGGTAAATGGGTAGGTGAGATGTCAGATGGAAGATTGAAAATTCAGGTTTACGGCGGCGGAGAATTAGTACCGGCTTTGGAAGTTTTTGATGCCGTTTCATCAGGAGTTGCAGAAATGGGACATGGAGCTGCTTACTATTGGGCAGGAAAATTACCGTCTGCTCAATTCTTCGGCTGCGTTCCTTTTGGAATGAATGCCCAGCAGGTTAACGCCTGGCTCTACTTAGGCGGCGGTTTAGAGCTCTGGAGAGAACTATACAAAGATCATAATTTAACGCCTTTTCCGTGTGGTAATACAGGCGGACAAATGGGAGGCTGGTTTAATAAAGAAATAAATACTGTTAAGGATTTTATCGGTTTGAAAATGAGAATACCGGGCCTTGGCGGAAAAGTAATTACTAAAACCGGAGCTACTTCTATTTTAGCACCGGGAGGCGAACTATATACAGATCTTGACAGAGGTGTAATTGATGCGCTTGAATGGGTTGGACCTTATCATGACAGCTTAATGGGATTCGATAAAATTGCAAAATACTATTATTATCCGGGCTGGCAGGAACCGGGTTCAGTTCTCGAATTACTTGTAAACAAAAATGCTTTTGAACAGCTTCCGGATGACTTAAAAAATATAATTGAAGCTGCTGCTGCAAAAGTGAATGTATTAATGCTGTCGGCTTTCGAAGCAAAGAATACCGAATATTATTTAAAAATGAAGCAAGAGGGTAAAGTCCGGTTCCGTCAGTTTTCAGATGAAATTCTTGAAGCGTTAAGAAATTATACTGAAGAAGTCATAAATGAAATTACTTCATCTAATGCAATGGCTAAAAAAGTTTACGATTCCTACAGCAGTTTCAAGAAAAATATTTATGAATGGGATTCAATCGCAGAAAGGAATTATAAAGTATAAGATTCGGAATTTCTCATACCCCTAAAATCTTTGGCAGCCATAAAGCTATATCCGGCCAGAATATAACAGCAAGAAGCGCCATTAGCTGTAAGACTACATAAGGAATAATCCCCCTATATAGATGTGATGTAGTTACACCTTCAGGCGCAACTCCCTTCAAATAAAATATTGAAAAGCCGAACGGCGGAGTTAGGAAAGATGTCTGTAAGTTCATCGCAATCAATATACCGATCCATAAAAGATTTATATTCATATGAATAAATATCGGAGCTACTATCGGTACAATTATAAAAGTGATTTCAATAAAATCGATAAAGAATCCGCAGATGAAAATCACGACCATAACAATCACCAGAAAATGATGAGGTTCAAGATTTGATGAAAGTATTAAACTAGATAAGTAGATATCTCCGTGCAGACCTCTGAAGACTAATCCGAAAGCTGCTGCACCAACAAGTATAAAGAAAACCATGCTTGTTAAAGTTGTAGTTCTAAGCATTACTTCTTTTAAGATAGTGATTGAAAATTTTTTTCTCAATAAAGCCAGAATTGTCGCGCCTAATGCCCCGACTGCCGCAGCTTCAGTTGGAGAAGCAATCCCGGCAAATATTGAACCTAAAACTGCTAAAACGAGTGTAAATGGCAGAAGGAAGGCATTAATAATTTTATTTAATTTCTTCCTGCCTTTAAATTTTTCTAATTCCTCATCAGGCATAGCCGGTAATGACTTAGGTCTTATGAAAGTTAAAATAACAAGCCAGATAAAATAAAGGAGGACAAGTAAGACACCCGGTATAACTGCACCAACAAAAAGTGCCCCGACAGAGATATTTAAAACACTTCCGAGTAATACCAAAACAATGCTTGGCGGAATAATCTGTCCCAGAGTTCCCGATGCCATGATAATACCTGAAGATGCTCTCGGATGATAGCCTCTTTTAAGCATTACAGGCAAACTAAGAACTCCCATTGTTACAACTGTTGCACCTACTATCCCTGTCGAAGCCCCCATCATAGCACCGACAATCAAAACTGAATAAGCCAGTCCGCCTCTCAATTTTCCGAAAAGTAATGCCATGGTTTCCAATAACTCTTCTGCCAGCCCGGATTTTTCCAGCATCACTCCCATAAATATAAATAATGGTACCGCAATCAGGACATAGTTACTCATTATTCCCCAGATTCTTAAAGGAAGCAGATTGAAAAAGTTAAGGCCAAAAGTGAACAAGCCAAATATTAATGAAACACCGCCTAATGTAAATGATACAGGAAAACCTATAAGAAGAAAAATCAATACGGTTAGGAAAAATATTATCGGTAAAAAATCTGCCATCAGTTCTTATTTGATTTGCTATGATTCTTAATTTCTAAAAATGATTTAAATGCTAATGAAATCCCCTGAAGCAATAAAAAGACAAATGAAATGGGAATAAAAGCCTTAATGACATAACGTGCAGGAAGTCCTCCCGCATCCGGGGAGGTTTCCTTAAAAAGAAAAGAATTAATAACAAAATCCTTTGATGTATAAATTGCCAATACACAAAACGGGATCAAAAATAATACGGCTCCAAAAAAATTTATCCATGCTTTCTTATCTTCCGGAAACCTTGAATAAAACACATCAACACGGACATGCTCGTCTTTAATTAGAGTATAAGCGGCGGACATTAGAAATATTATTGCAAATAAATGCCATTCAAGTTCCTGCAAAGCAATGCTGCTTTCATTTAAGATATATCTTGTAAAAACATCATAACAGGTAACGAGAATCAGTACAAATGTAAGCCAGGAAGTAAAAATTCCAAGCTTCGTATTAAGTCTATCAATAAATTTTATATATCCATTAATAAACTTCATAATTACATAAAGGCGTTTTCATAATGGTTAACTAAAGGCTTAATTTTTGACCTGAATAAAACAGCTACAACATCGAACCGGCAGTCGGTATCTTTAATATCCTTTTCATAAAGATACGCTTCAGCAATTTTCCTGACCTGCCGGATTTTATTTTTTGTGATACCATACTCCGGACTTCCAAATTCCAGATTTTGTCTTGATTTAACTTCAATAAATACAATATATTTTTTCTCCGGGTCTAAAGCTATTATATCAATTTCTCCTTTTCCATATCTGTAATTTCTTTCTATAATTTCATATCCTTTGGAAGTAAGGAGCTCAACGGCAATATCTTCACCTTCCTCACCGATTTTTTTTGTAGCTTGAGACATATTTCAAAATGGAAAATGTTACATTGTAAATGTAAAATGGGTAATTACCTTTATGCATTTATTCATTTTTACAATCCTGATTTTGGTATAATGAAAAACACGGCTAAAATTTAATCATATTATCTGCTCAAATATTACTAATCGGCTGGCGGTTCCATAGCAAATTCGAATTCGGGTTCATCGTTTAAAATTTTATATAAAAAAGTCTTCCTATGAAAAACAGAGGGTCCAAAAGTTTTTATAGCTTTGATGTGTTCATGTGTAGCATAGCCTTTATTCTTTGACCATAAGTATTGTGGAAACTTTGGGCACATTCTTTGCATTATTCTGTCCCTGGCTACTTTTGCCAGAATTGAAGCAGCTGCAATAGCAAAAGATTTTGAATCACCTTTCACAATCGGAATTGCCGGGATACTGCTGTTAAATGTCTTATTTCCGTCAATTAGAATTAAATGAGGTTTAACCTTTAACCTGTTCACAGACATAGACATTGCTAAAAGAGAAGCTTGTAAAATATTTATTTTATCAATCTGTATATGAGAGACTGCAGAAACTGAACACGCTAAACATTTTTCAATTATCAAAGGAACTAATTCCTCCCGTTCTGTTGCTGATAGCTGTTTTGAATCATTAACCCCTTCGATATAATCATCAGGAGAAAATAGAACTGAAGCTGCTACAACAGGACCTGCCAGCGGACCGCGTCCGACTTCATCGGCTCCCGCAACAAGTTTTATTTTCTTTTTAAGAAATGAATTATCAAAATTTTTCATTTACCAAGAAATATAGCACTTAATCCAAAAATCATATCCAATTTTAAAATAAAACTCAACTTATTCAAGTTTGTGACGGAATCATTTTTATATATTGATACGAGTACATAAACCAGAATCGGATTTACAATGCTCATTACAATAATAAAATATTCTATTTTGTAAAATCTGAATATAAAAGGATAACAGGTAAATAGAATTAATGAGGCAGTTATAATAACAATAAAATATTTTGCAGATGAAAAACCAAATTTAGTGGGAAAAGTTTCAATTCCGTTTTTTATATCACCGTTAATATCTTCCATATCCTTAACAATCTCACGAATAAAATTTATAAGCAAAGCAAATAAAGCAGGTATAACCGCAAAGGAAATGTTATTTACTGAAACACCTCCATAAATGAAAGTTAATCCGGTAAGTACAGCTATTGAAAAATTACCCAGAAGAGCTACCGACTTAATTTTATAAGAGTAGATAAACAGCAGCATAATGGTTAAGACAGCAATCATGACCGCAGTATAATTGATTAATATCGCCAGCAGCAGCCCTGATATTGAAAAAGTTGCATAATAAACTATAGCTAACCTTGTACTCAGAATGCCTGAAGCTAATGGTCTTCCGGGGCGATTTATACTATCTATTTTAATATCAAAAAAATCATTAATTATATAACCAGCCGCAGCAATAAATGACGCAGAAACTGAAGCTAAAAAAGTCTGCAAAGGAATTTCATTTTTATCTGAACAAATTAAACCTGCAATTATAACTGTTAAAAACACAATTAAGACATTCAGAGGACGGCAGATTTTTATTAACGGTAAAATTCTTTTGTGCATGCTGCTTAACTGTTTTATTGTTGAAGGTTCTATTATTATCGAGAAAGCTCTTTACTCAATAAATAAATAACTAAAAATTATATTTCATCTTAGCGATTTAACAATTCAACAATTTATCAATATATTTTTATTTGTTACTAATTTTATTTCAGGAGACAGCTTTTCATTTGAAATTAAAACTCATTAACTATCCCGAAATGAATCTTTCCCTCTGAGAAAGAATCGCCTTGTGCTAACGCGAAGCTTACTCCGAGTACACCAAGTCCTGTTTCTATCTGAAGGCCTACACCATATCCGATTTTAAATCCTTCGGTCTTTGGTATACCCTTTTCGGGTTCTGCCTTTCTAAAATAATATCCTGTATCCAAAAAAGGAAACGCATAAGTTCTCTTGGAAAGTAAAAAACGGTACTCCAGGTTTGACCAGAAAATTCTAGAGCCTAAAAACTGATCTTCTCTATAACCGCGTAAAGAATTAGTTCCTCCAAGCCGGTACAAATCACTTATTTCAAAAGATGGTCCATTTAATTCCTTTCCATGCAGCCCTACCGCCGCAACCTGCCTGTTAAAGAATTCATGAAACAGATTTATTCCGACTTCAATTCTTTGAAAGTTAACTTTCGTTTGAAGATCCGGTGTAAAATATTGCTGGGGTCCGTAAATTGTTTTTTTGCTGAATGAATATAAATTATTAAATAAAATTCCTCCGGTAGGTGCATATGGATCATCCCTGGTATCTATTTTAAAATTAATACCTGTAGTTGTGGAATGAGAATTATAAACAGTATATACGGAATTTTCCAATTGTGTGGGGATTACTGATTCGGAGGAAATAAAAAAAGAAGCTGAAATATTTTCGGTTGCTAAAAATTCCAGGCCTGCTTCAAATTTTCTTTGGACATAAGTAGTATCTTGCTTTCTCTGGAAAAAGCTGCCGTTGAAATTAAAAGGATAATCGAAAATCCAGGGTTCAAGATATTTCAATTCAAGTTCCTGGGAAAATCGGTCGAACTGCTGCCATCGAATTGCTGCAGCTCTGCCTGTACCAAACAGGTTTCTCAGGCTAACATTTACAAGCCCTGTCAGATAACCGGATTCTCCCGGTATTGTCGAAGGTATGTAGCCTATTATCCCGTCAAAATTGTTTGTCTGTTTCTCTTTCACTTTTATAAAAAGGACACCTTCATTTTTTGAATTAAAAAAGAATTCGGGAGTGCTGACCGGTTCAAAAAATCCGAGTCTGTTCAGTTTTGAAGGAAGTTCATCAATTTCTTTTTGTGAATAAGTTTCACCTTTTTCTACTCTAAGAGCTCTTTTAATCACGTAATCTTTTGTATTTTCATTACCTGAAATTTCTATTTTATCAATTTTACTTTTGTTTTCCTTATCAATTTTTATATGAATATCTGCTAAATTTGTATTTGATAAAGAATCCCTGAAAAATATTATTGATGATAGAATAATTTTAGCAAAGGGATAACCATTGTTTTCAAAGTAACTTAATGAATTGTGTACCGCATCTTCAAGTAAATCTTTGTCAAATACCTGCCCTTCGAGAAATTCAAATTCATCCAGGACATCATTAGAGTTTATAGAATCGGAATACACTAAATATATTTTATTAATATATGATGGTTCTCCTTCGTCAATATTAATGATTAAATCGACCTTTTGGGAATCTGAAGAAAACTCCAGATCGGTCCCTGAAAACGATGCATTTATGTATCCTATTTGAGCTAAATTAAATGCCAATTTTGATTTTACGGAATCAATTAAACCCGGAAATATTTTCTCTCCTACGCCTATATTGCTCCAACCGATTATCTGGTTTTTATCAAAAATTTTATTGCCCTCCACTTTAATAGAATTGATCTTCTGAGAATAGGCAATGGAAGACAAGAAGAGGAACACTAAAAAAATTCTTTTAATTCTATCCCACATTTAGCTTCTTTATCTTTTTCCCGGCAGGAGAAATTTTTATTTGAGGTTTGATGTTTTCAATTTCTTCAGGGGATACATTACATGTGTCAAGTCTTTTTGCATTAGCAGCCCCGAGTGAAGAAGCAATAGTCAATGATTCCTCGTAAGGTAAATTATGATGAAGACCATATACAATACCTGCAGTAAAAGAATCGCCGCTGCCGGTAGAATCTATTGAGTCGTCAGAAGGGTTTTCAATTTCAAATTTAAAATCGAAATTGGAAGAATAAGTTTTTTTTGAGCCATTGGTAATAAATGTCTGCTTAACACCTGATTCATAAAGATGATTTAAAAATTCCAGTATTTCATTTTTGTTTTTAAGTGAAATACTTAAGGATTTTTCTAATTCAGATATATTATTATGAACAATAGTCGGCCTGGCATTTATACAATTTTTTAAATGATTTCCATAAGTATCACAAACAGATATTTTATCGTATTTATTTGCTGTTTCAATTCCAAACGGGAAAATAGAATCTGTAAAAGGACAAGGAGAACTTCCGGAAAACACCACTATTTCGGAATTTTGAATAATTTTTTCCAGCTTAATTTTAAATTCGTCTGTTTCTTTTTCCGTAATTATCGTATCGCTTCCGAAGAAAGTGGTTAAAGATTTATCAGATTTATTAAAAATAAGAGCCGCATCTCTGGTTTCATTTTCAGTTCTTATCGATGTAAAGTTTATTTTTTCATTACTTAATAATTCTCTTAAGATTTTTCCGTTTGTACCCCCGAGAAATGTGAATGAGAGATTTTCAATATTTAATTTATTTAATTGTCTGCTTACATTTATACCTTTACCGCCGGCCGTCAATTCAACTTTGCCGTTTCTATTCCCTTCCCCGAAAAAAACATTGGAATAAGCATATCGTCTTTCCAAAAGCGGATTTATCGTTATGGTAAGAATCATTTTAAATAATCAAAGAAAATCAAAATTCAGGTTATTTTTTCTCATCCGTTTCCTTCGTTTGGAATATTATCAGGGATCATTTCAATATTAATATCTATACCTGTACCTGTATAAATCTCCTGTTAAAGGAGTAACTAATCTGTAATCCCCAAATCCTGTTTCATCAACAAAAACGAAACTCTGGTTCAGCTGATAATAATCCCATACTTGATAAGGTTTAGAATCAACTTCAAACGGATGCCGCTCTATATTGTCAGGATTGCCTAATATTATTAAAACCATTCCTCTGTCAGTTTTCCAGCCTTTCACATAATGTGAAAAATTAGCATTCGCAATTGAAACTCTTCTAAAATATTCATTAAATACTTCATTTTCTTCTGTAGACGGAACAGGGTCTTTTTTCTTCCAAAACTCTCTAAACCTCTCTATTTTTTCGTCTTTTGTTTTTCCGTCATTTATGAAATCTATTTCAGAAGGAGAAGCAATATATACAAGCTGTTCTATTGCTTCATCAATATCTTTTGCTGTAGAAGGGAAACCAAGCCATCTCGAAACAAAAGGCTGCTTTGCAGTAGCCAGATCATGATCTCCGATATCTCTTAAAGTTACAGAAATTTCATAATCTCCCATGCTAATAGTTGAATCGGGGACAGTATAAAAGATCTGGTTTGTTCCTTTTTTCAATTGTTTCATCGTTTTTTCAGAAACAAAAACATCATTTTTATTGCTAATATTATATTCAATTTGAAAAACAGAATTTGTATCGGAATATATTTCATAAAATATTAATAAACCGCCTTGCCTGGCCGAAACCTGTTTCTTGATATTCGGCAAAATCTTATTCTCTCCATTCACAATAGTTTTTTTCTCAACGATCATAATATCACTTATTGCAAAGTCCGCGGAAACGTCTCTAACCTTAATTACATCTTCTTTTGAATGAGTTTGACGGGAATCCTTGTCCTCAAATGCAGAACGGAATGTATATTCACCCGGCGGAAGTTCAAAAGAGCGAAGGCTCAAATTAAAATTACGCGATGAAGTAGTTTGGCTAAAATCTTTGGTTGCAACTTTTTCATTCCATATTTTTTCAGCAATCAACTTCTCTCTTTCTTTATCAAAGATAGATACCGTCGCAGTGTAGTTAGCTTCAAAATCATCTCCCTTCTTAATAAACTGTATTTCATTATACGGAACTTGTAAAAATACATCAACCCTGGTTTTGACGGCTTGATCAGACCTGAAGTCCAGGTATTCATAATTAAATTTACTTGGCTTTAATTCCGCATTTTTGGTTATTTCATCCTGGGCAAATAAATTCACTGCGGTAAAAATAATAAATAAGAATAAGTATAGATTTTTCATCCTAAGATCCTCCGGCTAAGTTACAAATTTACCGAAAAGGTCATACTCATTACAATCATAAATTTCAGCAGTATAAAATTTTCCAATCTCAAATTTATAATTATTCTTATTGATCAGGATTTCACCATCTATTTCAGGAGCATGCCTGTAAGAGCGTCCTACAAAATAATCATTCTCTTTATTTTCCAAAAGAACGCTGAGTTTTTTTCCTAATAAATTTTTATTTTTTTCCAATGAGATCTCCTTTTGCAATTCCATTAATATGTTTTTTCTTTCTTCTTTCAACTCATCGTTAACCGGATCTCCAAGTATAAAACTTGATGTATTTTCTTCAACAGAAAAAGTAAAAACCCCCATATTATCAAATTTAATTTCACTAACAAAATTACATAATTCTTTAAAATCATTTTCTGTTTCATTAGGGTATCCTGCTATAAAAGTGGTTCTTAAAGCAAGATCAGGAATGTTTTCTTTTAATCTGTAAATGAGATCTTTAGTTCTTCCGGCAGTAATTCCTCTACGCATGGATTTTAATACATTATCCGATATGTGCTGAAGGGGGATATCAATATAGTTGCAAATTTTAGGATTATTTGCAATTACATCAATTAAGCTGTCGGGAAACTTTGAAGGATATGCATACATTAATCTTATCCATTCAATTCCATTTATTTCACTAAGTTCATTTAAAAGATCGCCTAAAATTCTCTTACCATAAATATCAATGCCATAATCAGTTGTATCCTGGCCAATAATAATTAATTCCCTGGTATTGTTTCTTGCCAGAAATTCAGCTTCCCTGATTAAATCCTCTTTGGTTTTAGATTTATGTTTTCCTCTCATCAAAGGAATAGCGCAGAAAGAACATGGATGATCGCATCCCTCAGATATTTTTAAATATGCAGTTTGTGAAGGTGATGTCAACAATCTTTCCCCAAGAAGATTATGCTTTAATTCTCCTCCAAGTTTATTTAAAATTCCTTCATAACTTTCAGTTCCAAAGTAAGCGTCAACTTCAGGAATTTCTTTTACAAGCTCATCCTTATATCTTTCGGATAAACAGCCGGCAACTATAACTTTTTTTAATACTCCTTGCTGTTTAAGATTTACAGCATTGATAATAGTATTTATCGATTCCTGTTTTGCAGATTCGATAAATCCGCAAGTATTAATTATTACTGTTTCAGCATCATTCGGATTATCCTTTAAATTAAAATTATTCACCTTCAATTGATTTAGAAGTCTTTCGGAATCAACCGTATTTTTGGAACATCCGAGTGTAAGGACACTAACCTTTTCCTTTTTACGCATATAAATCCGATATTCTCAGTTTTCTTAAACCTGATTTTTGCTGCTTAATGATTTTATTATAAGTAATTATCTGCTTATATAAGTGAGGTATAATAGAATAACAGGTGAAGTATAGAATAAGGAATCGAAACGGTCAAACATACCTCCATGTCCGGGAATTAAACCGGACGAATCTTTAACTCCGTTATCACGTTTAATTAATGATTCAATCAAATCACCTAGTTGTCCAAATATACCAATAATAATACCGATGATAACTGCACCGGTAAAAGACATAAAATCGAGAATTAAAATCTTAGCTAAAATTAAAACGATAATTGAGAATAAAAATCCAAAAATTGATCCTTCCCAGCTTTTATTGGGACTAACCCTCGGGAATAATTTATGTTTTCCAAGTTTCCTTCCGGCCCAGAATGCAGCAGAATCACAAAGCCATATTGCAGCAAAGATAGATATCATTAAAAAACCGCCTCTTTGATATAAATCTCCGATATTTGGGTAGAATTCCCTTATCCCTATTATTGAACTTCCGAATAATCCTAGGTAAAAGACACCCAACAAAGTTGCACCTATATTAAGGACTGCAGAGCCCCGATTTCTGAACAATTCTATTAGAAACAATATAACCGAAAAAAGGAGAAGGAATGAATAAATATCTATGAATGTTCTATAGTAATTAATCAGGAGAATAATTATACCTGTTAACCCGAAAGTCTTATTGGCGGAAATATTTTTATTCTTAACCATAATACAAAATTCATGATACGATATTGCAGTTATGGCGATAACAAAAAACAGGAAATAAAAATTTCCGAAATAAGCTGCAGCTATAATTACAGGTATAGTTACAACAGCAACAATAATTCTTAAGGCGTGGTTACTCAAAGACATTTAATTATCTATTGTAAAAATGAAATTAAGATATGCAGGTCAAATTACCAGCATTTAACTTCCCCTGCATATCGGGAACAAATAATAAAAGGTTAATTATCCTCGTCATTTTCTTCTTCAGCTTTTTCACTCTTAATTTTTTGGATAAAGTTAAGTGCATCAGCAACATCTTCTTTATGAACAAGGAGTTTAATAACTGAAAAATCACCATAAGTCGGAAAGTTTCTATCCTTTTGAGATAATATTGCAGCAGTAATCCCTGCACTTTCAAGATTATCTTTTATCATCTCAATTTCATAATCAAGATCAGAAGTGTACACTACTTCCCAGTTTTCTTCAGTCCAATCCTCAGGTTTGGTAATTAGATTATCATCTACAAGCGGAACACCGCAATCAGGACAAAAAGTTACTCCCTTTACATATTCATAATCACAATTTGGGCAAACCGGCATTTTTCCTCCTAAATATTTTTAACCTGTGAATAATACCTTTTAATAAAAACAATTACACCTGAAAAGACTATTAGAAGTAAAATAAAAGAGATAATAGTCGAGTTTAAATCTGCTTTACTTTCAACTGTAGAATTTATTAACTCATCATTTCCGAATACAAAATATAATATAATTGCAGCAAAATTATTTAAAAAATGAAGAGTCATAGGAATAAATATTGAATTGCTTGTATAGGCAGCAAAACCAAAATACAATCCTAAACCTATAAGCGGAATCAATCCGTATGGATTAAAATGATAAAGGCCGAAAAATATAGCTGTAATTAATGCGGCCCAAAACGGTTTTAATTTAAATTCAAAACTTTTTTGAATAAATCCCCGGAACATTGTCTCTTCACATACTGCGGGTACAATGGAAACAATTATTATTACAAATATTCCCTCCAGAAAATTATTTGTTGAAAGAAGATCTCCATAAGTATTTTCAATCATTTTGTCCAGTGAATCAAGTGATGACTTAATACTCTGAAAAAAAGGAGATACTTTTGCCAGGTATGCAAAAATATAATTCTGTATGTATAAATAGTTCTGGAGCAATGGAGTTAAAACTACTATCCCTAAAATGAATATAGCAAATTCTTTCCAATCCGGTAGTTTAAATCTGATTATTGTTGAGACATCTTCATAGATCCATTTTGCAAAAACTAATGCGGGCAATAATATAAAAAGTATTTGCCCTCCGGCAGTTAACAATCTGAGAGCATTTATCGGGGCACTTTTTAAATCCTTTCCAAATATTAATAACGTTATTGTACCGCCGACAATCTGGTATAAAAAGAAAGCTCCGACCAGCCCGATGATTGCTGCGGCAATTGGTGATATAAGTGGTTTAATTTGTTTTTGAGGTATTTTTGAACTGTCCGAATTATTATTATCAGGACTTTTGTTTTCGTTTTCAGAATTATTTTTTAATTCGTTCATACAAAAAAAATAATAGTTAATTCCTTATGCTCAAATTAGTTAAAACACCTTTAACCTCAAAAATGTGATATATAATTGACGGAATAAATCCATTTGCGAAAGCAGAACTTCACAGAGGTCTGATATTGCAGGAAAGATATTTTTAATTCAAAGAAACATTTTTAAATGAAATCATTTTTCAGAAGCAATTTTTCCTGCTAGTCCCTGGTAATTTGTTAATTCAGCATCAATCGAACCAATAACTACTTTAGTTACCACTTTAACCGGAACTTTCAGATTATCATCGGTAAGCCAGACAAGTATGCTCCCTTCACTTTTGAAAAGTCCTCCCTCCTGAACTAAGGGTTCAACAATTATACAATGGAATGTACCGGCGGGTACTTCAATTGTTTCTTTACCCAAATAACGAACATCAAGATTATATACTTTGTCTTTATAAAAATTCTGCAGATGAATCTTATCATTAACTTTCATATTAGAATAATCAAGTGTGCGTGCGTAATAAAATGCGGACATAATATCGTTTACATACTTAGGAATACTATATTCGCCTTCGGTTGTTTTGGCTTTTCCTCTTCTTTGATCGAAAAATGCTGAAAAATCACGGCTATAACCGCCTTCTCTAACATGCTGCTCAAAGCGCCACGGAAAGATCCCCTGTGTATCAATAAATGTTTCATATCTGTCGCGTACTTTAAAAATCCAATCGAAGCTGGGTACAGAATTAACCTGAAATTTTACCTGGTATGCTTCTCTTCCCGATATTCTTTTTATATCAGGAATTTCCATTACGGCTACACCGGCCGTTACAAAGCCATATTTTATATTGAATGTTAGTTTCTCTCCGACTTTAAATGCATCGTTTTGTATAGTCCTGAATTCATCTTTTTTCTTATCTTTATCTGCGGCATATACTGTAAGAAAAAAAAGAAAATATAATATTAAAAATTTTTTAAACATTATTTTCTCCGTTATCCGAAATAAAATTATAAATTTTATCTATTTCTTCAACTACATCTTTTACTTCTATGCTATTCATACACTGTGATTTAGTACACTGTTCCCTTTCACAATCAGAACATTCTTTTTTAGGCGAAAAAATTATTTTTTTGTTCGTATATGGTCCCCATCTTTTAGCAGAACATACTAATAAGTTGGGATAAAAACCAACAATATATTTTCCAAGAGCCGCTGCTATATGAAGAGGCCCTGTAGAATTTGCAACAAAAATATTACATTTGTCAATCAAAGCAATCAATTCAGATAAACTCAAAATACCTGCAAAATTCTTTATTTTATTATTTATTTTCAGTTTTTCGCATATTTCAATTTCCTGTTCACTTCCGGTCAGCAATATTTGAAATTTATCTTTTTTTGAAAGCTCTTCAACAAGGTACTTAAATTTATTAACCGGTAAATCAACCGCACTGCCTCCGCTGCCGGGATGAATTATAATTATCAATTTATCATTATTTATGCCATTATCCTCAAAAAGGGTTTTTATTTTTTCTTCACTTTTCTTATTAATTGTAAGATTAAAATCTACTTTTCCAGGAGCAACTATTTCATTTATCCCAAAAGCGTTCAATAAATTAACATTGTATTCAAGTTCATGCTTTTCAGCATATTTTCTATGTTCGAAAATTTTATGGTTAAATAAAAAAGAATACCATCTGTACCCGGTACCTATTCTGTTTTTTATACCGCTTAAAAAAATAATTATTGATGTTTGAAGCGTAGGGTAAACTATGATACCTGAATCAAAACCAAAGCTTTTGATAATCTTAACATTTTTTAAGATAGATACTTTTTTGTTTTCTTCCTGTAATAAAATTATCTTATCAATAAAAGGATGGTTCTCGAGAATATCTTTTGTATAATTTCTGACAAGGAAGGTTATTTTACATTCAGGATAATATTTCTTTACAATTTCTGCCAGGGGGAGTGATAAAACGACATCACCAATTCTGTCCGTTCTAACAATTAAAAGATTTTTAGGTTTTATCATTTCCTGGAAATATAATTATTGTTTTTAATAAAAAAACGCCACGGCAGGTTTACTGATTTTTTTATTCCTATTCTTTGTGAAACACCGATTTCATCTTTTTTAAGCTTTTTATTATTAAGTATAAAGATTTCGTTGCCGGTAAGATCAATTCCGTAATGCTCTTTTGAAATTGAGAAAGCCTGGCATACCTTGCCGGGGCCGCTGGTCAGATTAAATCTTTCTTTTTCACTTTTTAATTCTCTGCCTAACCGGTTTTTTATCATTATCTCCTCTCCTTCCAAAGGCTCGACAGCTCTTATTAAAACAGCAGTTCCTTTTCCCTCAATTCCGGTAACCACATTACAGCAAAAATGAGCACCATAAGTAAAATAGACATAAAAAAAACCTCCTTCTCCAAACATTATTTCATTTCTCTTAGTTTTCCCTGTAAATGTATGTGCAGCTTCATCAACCTCTCCATCATATGCTTCAACTTCAACAATAATTCCTGAAAGTATTAAACCGTTTTCTTTCTTTACTAAAATTTTCCCTAATAATTCTTTAGCAACTGTTAATAAATCGCGGGTATAAAACTTCCTGGGAAGTTTTTTTTGTGAATCATATTTCATTAAAGAAAGTTAAATTAATTTTGGTGAAAGATAAAGAAGTAATCAAAAAGATATAGCTTATTAATCAATGAAAAGAATTGTTCGGATATGAAAGGTTTAGTCAAGTTTTGATTTTAATTCATCAATTTTTTTCGAGTAATATTCAACTTTGTCGGGATACTTTTCTTTCAGCAGATTATAAATCTCAATAGCTTCATTATATTCGCCCTGAGAAATATATATTTTTGCCAATGTTTCGGATACTATAATATTTTTTCCGAAAGATTTTTCCTGTTCAGATCTTTCTGCAGTATGTTCAGCTTTCTGTTCAGGAGAAATTTCTTTTACAAGGTCTCTTAATTTTTCATCTCTCGCAATTGAATTTATACCATAAATTTCTTCATTGCCGGATGATGCTTCTTCTGAATTATCTGCATTGGAAAAACCTAAAGAAATTTTATTCTTTATATTTTCTATTTCGTTTAAATAAAAATCGTAGGTTCTTTTTGACGGAATTAAATCACTCCCTTTTTTAATATTTTCTATTGCTTCAGCATAATTACCTTTTAATGCATATGCTTTGCCCAGCAATAAATAAGGAACAGCGTAGTCAGGAAAATTTTTCAGACCTTTCGTTAAAATATCAATTGCATCTTCCGGATTTTTTTTATCGAGTTCATAACCGGCTTTTCTTGCAAAGAGAGGTGTCAATTTATTATAGGAATAAATTAAATCAATTTTTTCCTGTTCCGGCAGCTGATATCTTTTTTTATTACTAACCATTTAATGCTTGCCATATGCATGTTTAATGGAAGTTAGAGAAACAAATGCAAAACCGGTAAAAAATAAAATCTGGAAAGGAAGAGCAGCGATTTCAGCAAAATAAACCGATGAGATAATACCTATTAAACAATATACAGCCATAATTAATTCAACATAAACAGAAAGTCCCAATTTATTATTTAAATACCTTTTACCTATCCAGGAATCCCTGTTGCTTTCAACTTTAAATTTAGGTGTTCTCACAAATTCACTTTTTCTGCTTAATAAACCTTCAATAACAGCACGGGAATTATTTACAGCAAAACCCATGCTGCCGGCCATAAATAAAGGAAAAAGAACGATCTTTTTTCTCCAGTCGCTTCTTACGTCCTTTTGTGAATAAAGGTAAAATAAAAATGAACTTACAAAAGCAAGGACAAATAGTGAAAGGATTGCAAAATAAGCTTCATGCGGTCCGCTGTTTTTTATAAAAATTAATGGAACATTCAGAATGGCTGCAAGAAGTATAAAAGGGAAAACAATATTGTTGGTTAAATGAAATGTTGACTGAAGCTTTACCCTTAGCGGGACATTTGACTTCCAAACCAGGGGAAGAATTTTTTTTGCGGTTTCAATCGCACCTTTTGTCCATCTGAACTGCTGTGATTTTAATGCGTTTATTTCAGAAGGCAGCTCCGCCGGTGAAGTAAAATCTTTCAGGAAAATAAACTTCCATCCATTCAATTGAGCACGGTAGCTTAAATCCAGATCTTCTGTTAAAGTATCATCGTGCCAGTTGCCTGCATCTTCAATACATTTTCTTCTCCAAACGCCGCCGGTTCCGTTAAAGTTTATAAAGAAACCTGCTTTATTTCTAACTGACTGTTCAATTACAAAATGTCCGTCAAGAGCTAAAGCCTGAGCTTTAGTTAAAAGTGAATAATCTCCATTTAAATGCTCCCATCTGGTTTGAACCATTCCAACATTATCATCATTAAAAAATGAAAGGGTTTTCTTAAGGAAATTTTTATTCGGAATAAAATCGGCATCAAAAATTGCAATATAATCGCCTTTAGCTGATTTCATTCCTTCTTTTAATGCGCCGGCTTTAAAGCCTTTTCTTGAGTCTCTTCTTACATGAACAATATTAAAACCTTCCTTTTGTTTCTGGCTAATCATTTTCGCTACTACATTTACCGTTTCGTCGTTTGAATCATCAAGTACCTGGATTTCCAATAATTCCTTAGGATAATCAATTGCACAGATAGCATTAATTAATCTTTCAACTACATAAAATTCATTATACAACGGCAGCTGGATTGTAACCATTGAATCTAATTTCAAATTTTCAATGGGAATATGTTTTACTTCTTTATATTTTTTATGATAGAAAAGCATTATGAAGCCGTGGCTTCCAAAAATAAAAAGAATAAATAAAGAGACGAAATAACCTATTAATACTACATTATCCATTTGAATTGTAAGTCCTTTAATTAAAAAATTTGTTACCAGCCGGAAACTACAGCTAAAAGTATATCATCACTAATTTTATCGATTGCATTTTGAATTGCATCGTTTCTTTCGGTCATGTTTCCCCCTGCAGGATAATCGCTATACTCCGAAAAATTCTTTTCAAAGATTGTTTTTCTTTTGACAAGATCTCTGTAAACCGCTTGCGCTGAGATTGTAATTCTTCTTGTTTTAACTTCTTCATTTCCGGTAATAATAGTTGGCGCATCACTTAACGAAATAATAGAACAGTTCAATATAGCATTCGCTTTGTTTTTTTCTGTGACCTGGAGCGTATTATCATCAATAAATTTTTGAGTAAGAGCATTTGTCATCATTTCACTTAAACCGGGCTGACCCGAACCGCTTCTGTCGTCAGCAATCGGGATAGCAATCGATTTTAAATGAGCAGGAACAGAAGCTCCCGTAAAAGAATAAGAAAAACAGCTTTCAAAGCTAATTACACCGGAAATTATAAACAAGAAAATAATTACTGAGGAGTAAATTTTATTTATTTTTTGCCCAAATTTCAACATTTTTAAGAAAAGAAAATTCAAAATTTTAATAGAAAATATTTATAAAACTACCCAATTATTTACGATATAAAAGATATAATTTCCCATCTTCCTTTTCATACTAAATCGTTAATTATAACTCATAGTCTTTTATCTTTCGGTATAATGTTCTTTCACTTATCTTCAGCATTTTAGCAGCATCTCTTTTATTTCCCCTTGTATAAGATAAGGCATTTTTTATGGCTTCTTTCTCTAATTCATCCAGAGGGACAACATCTTCAATATTATTATTACTCTGAGTATATATTTCATTTTGATTATGATAAATCAGATCTTTTAATTCAAGTATATCCTTCTTTATTTCAAATAAGGCTCTGTATAATAGTTCTCTATCAACTTCTTCCGGAGATTTTTTCAGATAAATCGGAAGGTTCCTTTGAGCCGACTCATTTTTATTTTCATTTAAAAGAACTGAAAACGACAAAATATCCAATCTTCCATTTTTATTTAATGCCATTGCAGTTTCTATTGTGTTCTTTAATTCTCTGATATTCCCCGGCCATGGATATTCTTTTAATAGGTTAATTGCTTCTTGAGAAATAGCCGGCACTTTCATATGATTTAATTCAGCATACTGAGAAGCAAAGTAATAAATTAACTCTTCAATATCTCCTTTGCGGGTCCTTAAAGGAGGTATACTCAAAGTAACTGCTTTAAGTCTGAAATAAAGATCCTGCCTGAACTTTTTTGCATCAACTTCATTCTGGAGATTTTTATTTGTTGCAGCAATAATTCTCACATCAACTTTTGTAACTGTTTCCGCACCTATTCTCATAAATTCTTTGGTTTCCAGAACTCTTAACAGTTTCACCTGGGTCGTCAGCGGCATTTCGGCAATTTCATCAAGAAAAAGAGTACCTTCGTCAGCTATTTCAAAATATCCTTTTCTGCTTTCCACGGCACCGGTAAAAGATCCCCTTTTATGACCGAAAAGCTCACTTTCAAGTATTCCTTCAGGAATTGCACCGCAATTTACAGTTACCATTTGTTTATCTGCTCTGTTGCTGAAATTATGAATAGCCTGTGCAAAAATCTCCTTACCGACACCGCTTTCTCCATAAATCAAAACGGAAATATCAGATTTTGCAACCTGCATTGTAATATCAACAAGATCGTTTATTTCTTTAGAATTTCCAACAATTCCAAATTCTTTTTTGAACTGATCTACCGTCATTTTGAATAAATTTTTATTTCCTTAGAATTCAATAAAAAACAGAAAACAGAGATTTTAAATATATCATATTTTACTGCTTAATTAAAGAAATAAATGTGAAAGGAAAGGGGTTAAATCTTGATTGTGAAACCATCCACAACAGCAGTAATATTATGTTGTTTCAGAAAGGATTTTTTTTGAGCCAAAAAATGTTCGGTTTCATCACTTATATGATTTAAATAGAGTTTTTCCGGCTTCAAATGAGTTAATGCCTCTAATAAATCCTCAATACTTACATGTGTAACTTCACTTATTATTATATCTGATTTATGACTTTTGAAGAGATAAAGATCTTCTTTTTTTCCAACATCGCCTGTATAAAAAATATGTTTTTCATCTATTCCAAACAAAATGCTGCTGCTTAAAAAATTTAATTCGTTTGCTGAAGAATATTCTTTATACTTATTTAAATGTGAATTCTGCTTACCAATAAAACTGAAAGAATCGTTTAATTTAAAACTTTTATTATGATCAAATGTTTCAATAAAAAGCTTAAAGTTCATTCTTTCCTTTAACAAATAAGAAGAAAGGAGATAATTTTCGATAACTTTTTTTAACTTTTTGTGAACAATAATTTGAAGACTATTATTCCTTCCGGTCAACTTCATTTGAACAATCAAGGAAGCTAAACCTGTATAATGATCAGGATGAAGGTGAGTTAAAAGAATTCCGTTTATTGAAGAAAAAGGAATTTTCTGTGAAAGGATTGCTTTTGAAATTCCATCACCGGCATCAACAAGTAAGGTATATCCCTTGTGTGATATGAGAAAAGCTGAATGATATCTTTTAAGTGAAGTTTTTCCTGAGCCTGTTCCTATAAATTTAATTATGGAATTATTCATGGAATGTCGACTATTCTGCCGTCAAGTTTAAATTCCCTGTTTATAACATGTAAAAAATTTTCTGCCTCATTTTTATCTTCAAATTTACCCACATAAACAACTCTGAACGTAGTTCCGGCAACAACTTTATCTTTAATTTCGGAAAAGAAGCCATTATCTTCAAAATTATTTTTAAGGGCATCTGCATTAGTTGGATTTGTAAATGCTCCGGCCTGGATTGTAAATTTATACTTTGGTGTATCTTCTTCCGTTATTTGATTTGATTCTTTTTCTTTAGATAATGCAGTTTGATCAGATGCGGGAATATCCCTTTCCGCAATTTTAATGTAAGGTGAAATCGGATAGTCCTTCTTTAAGTCTTCCAAACATTTTTTTGCATTATAATACTCACCTGCAGCATAATAATAAGAAAAGATTCGATAAAGCGCTGCATCAGCATATTTACTTTTGGGATATTTATCCAATATCTTGGAATATGTAACTAATGCTTTATCCCCGTCTTTGGTTAGGACACCTTCCAGGAACAAGACTGAAGGACTGTTTGGGTTTTTTGAAATTAAGGAAGGCAGCCGTTCTTCAACGCCTTTTTTATTTCCCGATTCAATTTGTTTTAAATAAGGAATAATATCAACATCTTGAGAGAAAATATGAGAAGGAAGCAGAAGAATAATGAAAACAATATATAAACGGACGAACTTCATTCAGCCAGATTATTTATTTATAATTAAGCAGATAATGCAATAATTTCTTCCTGATTTCCGGCAGCGCTTTCCAAAACATCACCAAATAAAGTAGCAGACGTTGCACGATTTATCTTTACTTTAACATAATCTCCTTCTTGTATTCTAACATCAAAAGGAACAATTACTACTTTGTTTGAATCGGTTCTCCCCGATAAAAACCGATCCGATTTTTTACTTAAACCTTCAACTAATACTATCTCTTCTTCACCAATCAGCGATTGATTTAAATCGTATGATATTTTTTGCTGCAGATCAATTATTTCCCGGAGACGTTTTGTCTTTATTTCATCAGTAACATCATCCCCCATTTTAAAGGATTTTGTTCCTTCACGAGGAGAATATTTAAACATATACGCGCCATCATATTTTACTTCCCACATAATATCGAGCGTCATCACATGATCTTCATATGTTTCTGTTGGAAATCCAGCAATAATATCGGTTGAAAAACTTACGCCTGGAATTATTTTTCTTGCTTTTTCAATAAGACCAAGATAATGTTCAATTGTATAAGTTCTGTTCATCAGGTTTAAAATTCTATTAGAACCGGATTGAACAGGCAAATGAATATAATTGCATAAATTTTTGTTTTCTGCAATTGTATATAATAGCTTATCTGAAATGTCCTGGGGATGAGAAGTTGAAAATCTTATTCTAATCGATCTATCAACAGCAGCGCAAGCTGAAAGTAAATCTGCAAAATCATTATTATTATCTTTATATGAGTTTACATTCTGCCCCAGCAAAGTAACTTCCCTGAAACCTCTGCCGGACAATTGTTTAATTTCATCAACAATAGAAGTTAATGTTCTGCTTCTTTCACGTCCTCTTGTGAAAGGCACAACACAGAAAGTACAAAACTTATCGCATCCTCTCATTACCGATATCCATGCCTGGAGTCCGTCTTCCCTGTATGGCGTTATATCATCATAAGTTTCAGTACGCGATAGGGTGACTCCGATCCCTTTTTCACCGTTAAACGCAGTATTAATTAATGAAGGAAGTTTCCTATATTCATCAGGTCCGACAACTACATCGACAATCTTTTTTTTCTCTACCAGATCGCTTCTCAACCTTTCAGCCATACAGCCTAAAATACCTACAACCAGATTTGGTTTGGATTCTTTCAAATTTTTAAAATTCCCTAATCTCCCATAAATTCTCTGTTCGGCATTCTCCCTTATACTGCAGGTATTAAGTAAAATAATATCTGCATTATCAGCATCTTTTGTTACTTCATACCCGGAATTCCTCAAAATACCAAAAACAATTTCGGTATCAGCCAGATTCATCTGGCAGCCATAGGTTTCAATGTAAACTTTATTTTTATCCATATCCCTGTTGTTCAAATTTGATGCAAATATAAGCTTAAATTGAATGGCTTTCAATTCATTATAAATGAAATACATATTAAAACAAATCCGATTTTTATTTATCTTTAGATCCAAAACATGGATTCTTATTAAAATTTTAATAAAATCAATTATAAAAGCTCACTTATTGAAAAAATCTCTCTTACAGACAAATGATAAAAATCAAAGATCTTTATAAAAGCTTCGGAGATAAGCATGTCCTTAACGGAGTGAATCTCGAAATCGAAACAGGTGAAACGATTGTAATTATCGGCAGAAGCGGTGAAGGAAAAAGCGTTTTAATTAAACATATTGTTGGTTTGTTAACTCCCGATTCGGGTTATGTTGAAGTTGAAAATCAACGAGTAAACGATCTGAATATTACTGAACTTTATGAGCTGAGAAAAAAATTTGGGTTTTTATTTCAAGGTTCTGCATTGTTTGATTCAATGACTGTAGAAGAGAATATTTCATTACCCCTAATTGAATCAAAAAGCAATTTTAAAAAGGATGAAATAGACAATGCCGTTGCTGAAAAATTAGAACTTGTTGATTTGCCGGGAGTTCAGAAGGTCAAACCTTCTGAATTATCCGGGGGAATGAAAAAAAGAGTTGGCCTTGCAAGAGCTTTAATTACAAATCCGGAATATATACTTTATGATGAACCTACGACCGGATTAGATCCTATTATGTCCGATTCGATTGATAATTTAATTAAAGATCTAAGTGAAAAATTAAGTGTTACTTCTATTGTTGTAACACATGATATGTACAGTGTAAAGAATGTTGCTCATAAGGTTGCTATGCTTCATGAAGGAATTATTTATTTCAAAGGTACACCTAGTGAACTGATAACTTCCAGCGACGAGACAATAGTTAATTTTATTAAAAGGACCGGTTTTTAACCTCTTTATGATTTACAACAATAGAAAATCAGAATTTAAAACTAATGAATTTTTAATCACATCATAAGGGGAAATAATTTTCTAGATTGACGCAGTAATCAGAATAAATTATGCCCGTAAACGGAGATAAGTAGATGTGTAAGCTATGCAATACGATATTAGTAGCCGTTTACGGGTAAGTTTAAAATCTTCCAAACCTATCCAGCCTTTATTTAGCATTAATCCTTTAATATTTGCAAATTAGTTCCATAATTTTTTTTATTTATATCCATAAACTAATTTATGAAAGAACAAATCTCAATCATCCAGATTATACAATTGATGCTTGCCCCGGGCTTAATGATATCTGCATGCGGGTTACTTTTGCTTGGCATGAATAATAAATATTCATTGGTCGTAAACAGGATAAGATTATTAAATGAAGAAAGAAGAAAATATTTTGTGAAAGCCGGTGAGAGAAATTTTAATTATGAAGAGACTGTAAGACTCGAAAGCATTTCAAAACAGATAAATGAATTAGTTACAAGAGTTTCACTTGTAAAAAATGCAGTCCTGTATTATACAATTGCAGTAGCACTTTTTGTTATTACCTCGCTGTTCATAGGCTTGCTTTATTTTTTTGAAGTTCCGGGATTAAATATGTTTGTTACATTCCTTTTTTTATGCGGAATGGTTTCAGTTTTAATCGGGGTAATTTTTGCAGCAACCGAAACCAAAAAAGGATTTGATATTATTAAAATGGAAGTAAAGATAGATGAATGATATAGAGTTATAAGGACAATAATTCTTGAACAGTATTCGTATGAATAAAAATCAGAAATTTAACCAGGAATTATTTTTAGAACCGGGGAATATGCTCCGCCTTTATGCAAGAGGTGCTTTCCCGATGGCTGATGAAAAAACCGGTGAAATAAGCTGGTATCTTCCTGAAATAAGAACAATTATCCCTCTCGACAATTACAATTTTCCACACTCTTTAAGAAAATCTATGGATAAAACTGGTTACGAAGTTAGATATGATTTCGACTTTATTTCTGTGGTTAAAGCCTGCGCAGACAGGGAAAATACCTGGATCTCAGAAGAATTAATAAAAGCTTATTTAAGATTATATTCTCTCAGGCATGTACATACAGTTGAGATCTATCAACAAAATAAATTGATTGGCGGATTATACGGAATTACTTTCAAAGGAGCATTTTTCGGTGAATCAATGTTCAGTAAAATTTCTCAGGCTTCCAAAATTGCTCTTATAAAATTAATTGAACATTTAAACAAAAAAAATTTTACTTTGCTTGATGTTCAATATTTAACTCCTCATTTAAAAATGTTTGGCGCAAGCGAAATCAGCTTTGAGGAATATAACCGCTTACTTTTGCTGGCTTATCAAAATGAGGCTGATTTTTAGATTAGAAGGTTATCTCGCAATTATCTTTATATTTTAAACCTGCCATTCTGAATCTGTAGTAGATAGAAAAAGATTAAAATGTCATACTTCGACAAGCTGCTGCTGCTGCTGCTAGTGACCACTACTCTAATATTACCTGTAACCCTAAATATTTAGCCTGTTTTTTTAATCTTTTAATCTGTTGTTCTTTGAAATTTTTTTGATATTGAATTAAACCTTGTTCAACATAATCATAACCTTTAGTCATAATATTATAATAAGTAACGGCAATCTTTCTGGCAGTGGCTTTGTTAGCAACAAGACCACCTTTTCTTGCTTTTATTCTCCTATAAAAACCAGCTAGAGCAGAATATTTACTGTTTGCAATAGATTGTGCTGCTTCTCTAAAAATTTGGCCAGCTTGAGTATTGCACTTTCTCTTTGACTTCTTGTTGCTCTTACCGGATTGATTCTTTGATGGTGAAAGTCCAAGCCAGGATACATAATATTTTTCATTCTTCCAATTACTTTGAAGATCTAATCCGGTTGCAGCAATTGCTTCCATGAGGGTTTTATCGGATAATCCGGTAATCTGTGATGGGTCCTTACCATCAGTTAATTGCATGAGTTTTTCGTGAAGTTTATCTATTTGTGGAGGATTATGACGTATAGGTTTAGGTGGATTAATATTATCAGGTAAAGGTTTATCCTTTGTCATTTTATTAAGGAGAATTTCGATCTGCTTATCACATTCTAAAATTTGTTGCTGATAGAACTCATAAGAACTAACGGCTTGTCTAAGAGCGAAGATGTAATCTGTCCTAAAATTACCTTTTAGTGAAGATATAACTAAGGATTTTTTCTTATTAAGAATGCTATTTTCACAAAGATTTACAAGTGTTTCCGGATTTCGTTCTCCTTTTAGAATTGCTTTGAGAATTCTCATACCACTTACACCATTGATTTTACTGATAACATTGTGCAGTTTAATATTCATTGAATCCAGGGCTTTCTGCATATGTTGGATATGTTGAGAAGCCATTGATATATGATCGTTTCGTAATCGAATATATGTCCGTAATTGACAAATTGATTCTTCCGGAACAAAACATTCCCGAAGTAAACCGAAAGAATATAATTGCTGAATCCATTGACAATCGGCAACATCACTTTTTCTGCCGGGTACGTTCTTTACTTCTCGTGGGTTTACTAAACTGACTTTTATTCCGGATCGCTCTATCATATCATAAAGTGCGAACCAATATATTCCGGTTGCCTCCATAGCAACATGGGTTATATTGTTTTCCTTAAGGTAGTCTATGAGTTTTATATAAGCCTCTGTAAAAGTTGGAAATTGTTTTACTTCTTTATCTTCAATAGCAACAAAGACTTTTTCACTACCTATATCTATACCAGCTGAATTGGGATAAATTTTTTCTAGTTTTGACATAAGCTATGACCCTTCTATAGTTTATACATAATTTATAGAAGTAGCATGCCTGAAGATTAGAAGCAGTTTTAAGTATACTGCTAGACGGGAATTCCGGATTAAGAATATTATCACCAATTTATTATTGACAATCTTCAGAACAAGTCTCAGGCACGAGTTTGTAAAACATCAAGCAAATGACTGTCAAACTGCATGTACTTCTTTATTACGAAAGGTCACTATTTTAACTATTAAAGGCAAAGCCTTTTTAAAGGTCTCAGTATGACATTCACTACTTTTAAAACAAACTCCTAAATATAGGCACTATTTTTAAAATGCTGTAATTAGTCCTATAGATGCCTGGCCGAATTTATTTGTAAAATCATAAGTAAATTCACCTGTGATCCGGAAATTCCTTCTTAAAAGATATCCAAGATGAGCAGTTCCGGTTTTTATATCAAGATCATCCTGCCCGGATTCCACCCAATTATAAAGTCCGACTGCATACCATTTACTATTATCTCCGTCAGGTCTGAATACTAATTCTCCAAATGCACCGCGGGTTTTAATTTGTTCAGCACTGTTTAAAAGGAAAAATGGATTTTTATCTCTTCGTTCAACATATTGAACATTTAGCTGAAGAGGATCAATATCCACCGTTAAATCAGGTCCAAGCATCCAGATTTCATTAGTTTCTTTCTCAGGTGCATGTCTATTCTCCTGTTCCTCTTTACCCCAATATCCAAATCCGCCGATCCTTACATTTGATGTAATATCCTGTGAAACTCTTCCAAATAAATTTTTATACTTATCATTGTCAAATACTTTAAAAGAGTTTGCTGCTGTCAAACCATTTCCGTTTAGAACTTCCAATGTTAAATCTGTTCCCGAATCAAACCCATAAGTAAACATAACTCCCCTGTCATAGGTAAGATTAATGTTTGAATAACCTACTGTTGCATCGTATATAAGGTAATCGGCAAATGTTAATCTTAATTCTCTTTTAAATAAAGGATCTGAAATCTGGAACTGCCCGACATAAAAATCAAGATCGGTACTAAATAAATTATTAAACATCAAAAAAGCATCTTCCAAACCTGCGACTTCACCTCTTTCAGTAAAAAAGAAATAGAAATAATAGCTTATATTATTAGCAATAGAACCTCCTGATAAAAGTTTAATAATATAAGGAGTAGAGAAATCGGAATTTTCCGATTTATTATTGTTATAAGTTAAATATCCTTCCATCCTGATAGCTAATGGTAAATCACGGATTAACGAGAGATCATTGTCGCCTGTTTCAACATAATATCTTGGTGCATCTTTATCTTTTAAAACAAATCCGTTCGCCGCAAATTCATCCCCGTAAGGTTTTAATTTAGGAAAAGGTGAGTGACAGGTTTTGCATGTCATATTATACTTCCTGGCAAATGCAGGGATAGATAAAATCTCTTCTGAAAAAAATGAAGAGATAAATAATATAAATAAACAATATTTTGATCTCATTTTTTTCTCCAGTATTTATGGTAAGACTGTTACCGAGGTAGAGTGTTCATTCACTTTTACAATCTCTGCCTCTTCAGATGCTCCTAAAAATTCTGCTACAGGTCCAACCAATTTTTGATAATTTAAAACAGCAGTTACTTTCATTAAACCGGGAGAGGCATCAATCGGAACAGGAAATGTACAGGTTTCAAGTTTTGTTTCTCTCGGTCCAATTCTATAATCGACTCCCAAAGATTTTGTGTTCCATTGTTGAATTGTCATTCTTCCCTGAGGATCAAAGTAAGGCATTCTAAAAATTCTGTCTCCGAGAGGAATACCATCCCGTTGAACACCCTTGAAACTCGGATCATCCAGTGCAATACCCATATCCTGGTAAGCGAGTTCATCGCTCCCAATTGTATATTCTTCACCTTCAAATCCTTTCTTGTCTACCGGAATATGATATACATTTCCTTTAGCATCAACAGCTTCAACATGCATCCAGACAATTCTATCCTCAACAGAACCGGATGGAAATTTATGTCCTGTTTTCTGATTAAAAAGAGCAACCGTAAATTTAACTATCGAACCCGGTTCCACTTCATTTATATCGGGATGAATTCTTAATTCTATTGTTCCCCTCACTTTTCCCGGATCATGCGCACCATGAAATAGATGCTGCCTTACATCTGGATACTTATTCCCCATCGATGCCGATATTCCGGGTGCATATGTCATATGGCAATCATGACATTTTACTCCCTGCTTGGAATATGGCCCTTCTTTCCACTCAAGATGAGTAGATTTAACCCAAATACCATAAGGAGATTTCTCATTATGGCAGGTTCCGCAAAATTCGGCTGTACCGATAAAATCAGATTTTCTCAATATATGTTCCGGAGAGTTTTCGCCCTCTCTTGGTCCATTTTTTATTTCCCCGGGTTCAGAAACAAAGTTAAAATTATGCGGCACATCCCCTTGAAAACCGGTCATGGTATGGCAAACATCGCAATTGACGGATTCATTAGCCATAGACATTTCAGCAGGTTTTGGAGGAGGAACATCACCTGCCATAAAAGCAATTGGTGTATGACATCCATTGCAGCCTGCTTTTACACCTGCAACTACCGGATCTTTTTCTGCATGCGGAACCGCTAACTTAAAATACTCAACTTCATCCCAATGATGTGTATATGCCTGCGACATCATTGCTTGCTTCCATTGCTGATAAAAATCAGTATGACAAGATGTTCCGCAGAATTTTGCTTCCTGGAAATCATCATACTTTTTCGTACCTAAAGCTTCATCCCCTACTTTAACCTGGGCATAAATATTTAATAAGAAGATAAACACACAGATTATTAGTTTGATTAGCTTCATAGATGCACCTCTATTTTTTGGTGAATTATCTCACTAGATACTTTTGGAGTAATAATAATTATATATGAAGAGGGGTTTTACCGGAAGTAAAATAAATTTATGTATAAACCCCTAAAAAATAGCCCTTTATTTTTTTTGAAAGATAACCTTTTTTAATAGCAATTTAAAGTCTGTTGTTTATTAATTTGAAATTCTAATACATAAAAACAGACCTTTTGCACATCTTGATTTTAATTTGAATATATCATATTATAGTGCTCAAATGTTCACTATTTTTCCAATTGTATATTATCAACCTTGGCTGAAATTTTTTGACTTTTGAATTTTTCAGCCATAGGCTGATCAGCCTTTGGCTGAGACTTTTGACTTTAAACAAATGAGAACAATTTTTCACTTAGATCTTGATGCATTTTTTGTATCGGTAGAAAGGATATTTGATCCGAAGCTTGAAGGGAAAGCTGTAATTGTAGGCGGCGATCCTCATGGCAGAGGTGTCGTAGCAGCATGTTCTTATGAAGCACGTAAGTTCGGGCTCCATTCAGCTATGCCGATACGAACTGCTTTTAAGCTTTGTCCACACGGAATCTACCTGCACGGTCATCATGGTGAATATTCAAATTATTCTAAAGCTGTAAAAAATATTCTTGAGAAATATGCACCCTCGATAGAACAGGCTTCGATAGATGAATTTTATATGGACTTTACCGGCTGTCAGAATATTTACGGCCCCTTTTATGATTTCGCCCGTTTCATTCAGAATGAAATAGATAGGAAATTATCCCTTCCCTGTTCTATTGGAATTGGTACAAATAAAACTATTGCAAAGATCGCTTCCGATTTCAAAAAGCCAAAAGGAATTATGTTGGTTGAGCCGGGAGATGAAAAAAAATTTTTATCCGATTCTACCAGCAGAAAAGATGCCGGGTATCGGGAAGGCTACACTGCAATATCTCCAGAACAGAGGAATTTATACCGTAGGAGACATTGCAAATCTTCCGCAGGATTTTTTTGCAGCCGCCTTTGGGAAATTCGGAATTGACTTGTGGAAAAAAGCAAACGGTATGGGAACAGAATACTTATCTGTTGAACGGGAACAAAAAAGTATTTCAAAAGAAACAACATTCGGCAGTGATATAAACAATAAAAAATTTGTTGAAAATATTTTGTTTGACCTTGCAGGGAAGGTCTGCCAGACTTTAAGGGATAACGATTTTCATACATCTACAGTTACTGTTAAAATAAGATATTCCGATTTTAAAACAATCACACGCGCCCAAACAATAAAGCATACAAATGATGATAGAATAATTTTTGAAACTGCCTTAAATATATTCAGGAAGTCATACACTAGAAGAGTTTCTTTAAGATTAATAGGTATAAAATTAACCGGTTTTAGTTTATCATCTTACCAGGAAAATCTGTTTGACAAAACAGAAGCTGCAAGGAAAAAACTTATTGAAGCAGTAAATTCAATAAGGAATAAATACGGCTACGCTTCCATAGAAATGGGAAATTATTAAAATTCACCTTGTACCAAATAATTGATAAAGATAAAATAATACCGGTCGATATAGGCAGTCACGATGAAGTTTATTAATAAATCAGGTTGGTTTATTATTTATATAATTATAATCCCGTATGATAGTCTGCAAAAAAGTAAGCGGTCTTAAATCTGTGGTTATACCAAGTTTTTCGAGAAAGACTTTTTTACATTTAGTAACTATTCTGTCAAACATAAATGGATCATCTATCTTCGAAACTCTTTCAAGAACTTCCTTAATTAATCCAATATCCTTATCATTCAAAATCGTTACCTGAGGATATCTTGGTGTATAATCCTCTTTTACTTTTATCAATATTGTATCATCCAGAGAAGCTTCATCTTTCAGTTTGATAATTGTTGTATTTGCGGCTAAATCCCCGAGCCGCTGTCCTTTACCATTAATTAAAATAGTGATAAGTGCTACAGAACCATAAGTAAACCAGATATCGATAGGACGAAGAATCCATCTCAAAAAATAGCTAAGGAAATTAGGCTGACTCCCATCAAGCTTTACTACTTTTATTTTCCTTATCTTTTTTCCAAACGACTGTCCGTTTAGAAAAGCTTCACATAAAAGATCATAGAAAAAAGCAGGGATATACAGGATGATTATTCCTGCAACTCCTAATCTCAATTTCAATTGAGATATTAGTAATACTAAAGCAATTGTATAACCGATTAAAATTAAAAGATCAATAAGCGTTGCAATAATCCTGTCGCCGACACTGCCGGTTTTATATTCAATAGTTACATTCTGTGTTGTTTCAATCTGGATTTCGTGCATATCATCATTAATTTTTCATCAATTATATCAAACTGCGTGCCTTAAGTTCAAGATATTTATTTATAGTATTAACAGATAATTTTTCCGGCGGAGTTAAAATGGAATGAATTTTATACCTGTTAAGTTCTTTAACAACCTGTCTTTTTTCAAAAGCAAATTTTTCCCCGATCGTTTTCACATAAATTTCTTCCGTACTTTCCGGTTCTTTTTCCAGCAGAGATTTTAGTTCTGTATTTTCAAAGAATATAACAACAACCAGGTGACTTGCAGTTAAACGGCGTATAAAATGCAGCTGCCGTTTTAATGCATCTATTGTCTCAAAATTTGTATATAGCAATATTAAACTTCTATGGGTTATCTTTGATAATAATATTGAACAGAGAGATTCAAAATCCGATTCAAGAAAATCAGTAGTCTGTTTATATAACAATTCAAGAATTTTATGCATTTGAATTGAACGGTTTTCAGCTGGAAGTATATTTCCGATTTTATTAGAAAAAGTAACAACACCGGCTTTGTCATCTTTGTGAAGTGCAATATTAGAAATTACTAAACTTGTATTTATGGCGTAATCTAGAAGACTCATCCCGTTAAAGGGCATTTTCATTGTCCTTCCCATATCAATTACATTAAAGACCTGCTGTGATTTTTCATCCTGGTAATTATTTACCATCAGCAGATTCTTTCTGGCCGTTGCCTTCCAGTTTATTGTTCTATAGTCATCTCCGGTTACATATTCTTTAATCTGTTCAAACTCTGTTGAATGTCCTATCTTCCGGATTCTTTTAATGCCGACATCAGAAAGTCTGTTTGAAATTGCAAACAACTCATATTTGCGCATCTGTATATATGAAGGATAAACGGGAATAATTTTATCACCTGAGAATTGAAATTTTCTTAAAACCAATCTTAAAGGAGAAGAAATAAACAGGTTTATATTTCCGAAATTATATTCCCCCCGTTTTACAGGCTTTAATTTATATGAAATTATTTTATTCTCCCCCGGCAATAGACTTGATGTAAATTGGAAATTCCTTACCTGGAATTGAAAAGGAATTTCATCTATAATTTTTACATTTACTTTAAAATTAAAAAAATTTTCTACATAGATTTTAATTTCATTATCATCTCCGTTGGACAGTCTTATTGGAGTTTCCCTTAATGCAAACATCCCTTTTTTTTCCCGGAATAGGATTACAGCATCTACAATAGTCAAAATTAAAAAGACATAAAATGCCAGCTGGGCAAGGAAAAAAATCTCCTTAAAGAAATATCCCAGTACAAATAAAAATACAATTCCCCAAATATAGATGAAGAAATTTGAATTTAGGTAAAAAGCTTTTATTACTTTCACTATCGCGGAACCTCAATTTTATCAACTATTGATTTGATAACTTCTTCCGGAACTGAACCTTCCATTTCCTTTTCTGGTGTTAGAAGAATTCTATGCCGTAGTGCAGGATAAACTACTTCTCTAACATCATCGGGAGTAATAAAATCGCGTCCGTTCATAACGGCAAAAGCTTTCGCTCCTGATAAAATAGAAAGCGATGCCCTTGGTGAGCCGCCTAAATATAAATCATTATTGTTTCGAGTGTTATGAACTATTTGCGCAATATACTTAGCAATGTTTTCATCGATATGAATATCCCTCACTTTATTCCTGAAATTTACCAGGTTATCCGGAGAAAGGACAGGCAGGATCATACTTAAATCATTAGCATTTTTCCTGTTGTGAAGATCAAGAAGTATCTTTGCTTCATCTTCAAGCGAAGGGTAACTAATATTTACTTTAAATAAGAACCTATCAAGCTCTGCTTCAGGAAGTCGATAAGTGCCTTCATGCTCAATAGGATTCTGAGTGGCAAAAACAATAAATGGATTTTCCATCAGGTAAGGTATTTCCATCAATACTTATTTGTCTTTCTTCCATCACCTCAAATAAAGCCGACTGGGTTTTAGCAGGAGCTCGATTTATTTCATCAATCAGAATTATATTTGAAAAGATCGGACCTTTATTGAATTCAAATTCAGAAGTTTTCATATTGAAAATTGAAGTGCCTATAATATCCGATGGCATTAAGTCGGGGGTAAATTGAATTCTGCCAAAACCACTAGAAATTGTCTTTGCCAGGATTTTTGCAATTAATGTTTTAGCTATTCCGGGAACTCCTTCAATAAGCACATGACCGTCTGCTAAAACCGAAGCAATTAACAAATCTATAACTTCTTCCTGACCAACAATGATCTTCCTAAACTCATCTTTAATTTTGTTAACAGCTTCATGAACATCACTTAAATCGGTTCTGCTTTGAAATTTACTCTGCTCTTCCATATATACCTGCTTTTTTATAAAATGATTCTATTAATAAGTTAATATGTTTTAATTCCTTTTCTTTTACTTTGGGAAGAATTTCAATATAACTAATATATTTAAATATTGATTTCACTTCTTTTAATTCTACTCCAGATCTGATAGAAATTTTCTCGATAGTATCTTCAGTAATTTCATCCATTCTTATATAATACCTGCTTCTGATTTGATCCAAAAGATATCGTATTTTTTTCTCCGCGATGTTTTTATGATTCTTCCTACTGGTAATAAAGCTTCCCGATTATTCCTGCAAATTCCAAAGTACTGTTCTGCAGCGGATTTATTTCGGGAATAATTCTTTGTTTCCTTTTTCCTTCAAAAATGATATAAAAAAGTATCGAAAATATCAGCAGGTAGTAAGCCCATTTCAATGGCTGAGTACTCAAAATAAATCTCAACGGTGTTCTTACAGAACCCCTGCCTGTTTTATAGTATTCGTCCCAGAAAACCGTTTTACTTACCGGTAAATAAGAAAGGGATTTAAAAACATAGCCGGAATTTAGTGAATCTAACATATTATAATTCGTAAAAGCTATTGGGACAGCATTTAAATAAAAATTTCCTTTACCGAATTTTATTTTAATAAAATTAGTTTTATTATCATTATCAAATCCTAAGGCAATAGTTTTAGCTGTATCAAAATCTGTAAAAAAATAATCCAGGGGAGAATCTTTAAAAACATACGGGAAATCATTTTTTAATTCACTATTTGAGAAATTAACTTTAATTGAATCGTTCCCGATATAACTAAGATTTGTCGCTACTTTAAGAGTGTCTGATAACTTCCCTCTAATAAAATTTGCAGCCACAAATACATTGTTTCCTTCACTCACATAATCCAGTAATTCTTTTATGTCCAGTTCATCAGGTGCAAAAGTATTATTTATAAAGATATAGTTTGAATTTTTGTAAGCTTTATCCTTTAATATATTGTATACCGGATATTGAGGTATCCGAATATTTTCATCTGGAAATAATTCAGGTAGAACATTATAAAGGATAAAGCTGCCGTAAGGAATTTTATCATCTTTTGAAAAGCTTAATGACCAGTCAATCCCCTTTGGCTCTGTTATCCTTACAATGATAAAGAGTAAAAATGTTAATAAGAAGAAAATTATAAATTTAGAATATTTTTTCATCTCTCCGTCTGCAGTGAATTCTGGAAATTCATAAAACTATTTTTTGTCTCTTCAAAGACAGATTCTGCTATTGGCATTTCCCCGTACCAAATCCACTCGAAAAGATAAGTTAACTTTTCAAAATGTTTTTTTAGTTTTTCTTCTTTTATTTCCCTGACATAGTTTTGATTGGTTTTATTTATTTTCCAATCAATCAGCTTTCTATCAGATAATAGCTTAAGCGTTTTAAGATAATACAATCTTACTGCTATTCTAAAGTCTGATTCAGATACGGCTTCGGTTATTAAATTATCAAAATTGATTTCATTTATATCTTCTTTTATTTCCTTAAAACCTGGGATCTTGCTTTCTTTGCTGAAATAAAATAAACCTCTCAATTTCGATTTATTAAGAACCAGGGTTATAATAATGACAGCAGCAAGAATAATTATATATCCCAGATATTCTTGAAAGAAACCGAATGCCTTTGTCCCCATCAATTTTGATAATTTGCTGCCGACCCATGTCCAGAAAGCATCCCACCAGTTCTGTGATTGTGTTTCATTGTAAATAAATTCTTTATCCGATTTAAATTTTGCGATTGAACTTTCAGAAGGTATTCTTACTTCTATTTTAGAACTATCAATGATAAGCTGTTTGTCATCTGCATGTGAAGTAAAGGAGATAAATGCTATGAAAAGAATTATTAAAATTTTCACTTCAATACTAAATAGTTTCTAATTTTTCCATTAAACCGGTTGCTTCTTTCTTTTCAACCAAACTGAAATAGTGCAAAGATATTCCAATAAGTACGATTGCATAAAAGAAATAGCTGATAGAAGCTACGATTGATGTAATTGTCATTAATGTTCTGTTAAAGGATATTTGACCGTTTTGCATATGAAGCAGTCCTATAAACATTGCAATATATTGAGGTATTAAGAATAAAAATGTAAAGAAATACTGGATTACAGAAAAAATTAATAATAATGCGAAAGTAAACCACCAGTTACCAGAAATTAAATACCTGCATCTGCTTATCGAATCAAAGAAAGAACGCTTTTCCTGTATTCTAACTATATAAATAATCGTAAAAATAATACCCAGATAAATTCCCGGAATAATTAACAGAAGAGTAGCAAATACCAATATTATTGAAATACCAAGAGTTGTTAAAAGGATCATCGGCAAATTTTTCTTTACGCTTTCCCAGACATCATTCACATCATATTCATCCGGATTTCTTTCCAGATATAAATTTATATATGAATATGTTACAGCCAGAATTAATTGAAAAGAGATAAAGATGAAAAAATAATAAACCAATGCAGAAGGGATAAAGCTTCCAAAACTGCTTTTAAGTGAAAAAATATTTGATTGATAAAATCCTGCAGCAATACCGGTTAAGAATATTGCGGGACCAGCTATAAACAAAAGAGATAAAAACAGTTTTTTAAAATTCTGCCTGATAAATGTGAATGTAGTATTTAACAGATCACCGAAATCACGTACTTTTCTAAATTCTATCTTTTCCATGGGAACCCCTTGAAACGATTTTTCTTGGATAAATAATTACATACCATATTATAAATGAGAATGAACCGAATATAATTAACATGCTGACAGGTAAGGGCATATCGGTATATCTTGTAACAAATGATTCAAAAAATCCAGCTGTTATAAAAATAGGGATTAAACCTATTATAATTTTTATTCCGTCTTTTGCTCCATTGATAAAAGATTTCCTTCTTGTATAAGTGCCCGGGAATAAAATACTTTTCCCCAGAAGAAGACCGGCACTACCTGCAATAATTATAGAAGAAATTTCCAGGACACCATGTATCCAGACAGTTAATAATGATTGTGTTAAAACTCCATGCTGAAAGAAAAAACATTCAAATGAACCAAGCATAATTCCATTTGTAAACAACATATAGCCGGTTCCGAATGCCAGAAGAATTCCCGCCATAAATGTATAAAAAGATACAACAATATTGTTGAAAGTAATTCCCATAAACATATCTACCTGGTTCATCTTTTTATATACAGCCATTGGATCCCCTTTGGCTATGTTTTCCATTGTCATATTAACGTAGGAATCGCCCAGGATCAGTCTTACAAATTTATCATCATTTGCCGTAGATATTATCCCGATTAAAAGTGAAACAAAAAAAATTAAAAAAGAAATAAGAAGTAATTTACGATGCGTATAAAAAAGAAGCGGGAGCTCATCTTTCCAGAATTTTACAAACCTTCCCTTCTCCTCTTTTTTATTTTTATAAATGCTTTGGTGTACTTTAGCAGTCAGTGAATTCAAATATTTATAAGTTTTACTTCCCGGGTAAAAAGTCCTTGCATAGGAAAGATCATCGGTAAGCTGTATAAAAAGTTCAGCAAGAAGATCGGGATCTTTATTTTCTTTTACTGAAATTAAGGCTTCAAACTTTTTCCATTTCTCTGCATTATTTTTTAGGAACACTATTTCCCGCATATTACGTATTACTCACCTTTATAATCTACCAAAGCTCTAACATCATATCCTTTTAATTGATCTCTTCCTTTAAGAAAGGACAATTCTATTATAAAAGACAACTGCACAACTTCTCCTTTTAACTTCTTAACAAGATTTGCTGCAGCTTTTGCTGTTCCGCCGGTAGCTAATAGATCATCATGAATCAGGACTTTATCACCCGGCTGTATTGCATCTTTATGAATTTCAATTGCATCCTGACCATACTCCAAAGCATATGTTTCGCTTATAGTTTCCGCCGGAAGCTTCCCCGGTTTTCGAACAGGTACAAAACCAACATCCAGTTTTTCAGCAAGCATCGCGCCAAAAATGAAGCCGCGTGATTCAATTCCTATAACCTTAGTTATACTTTTATTTTGGGTAAATTCAAACAACATTCTAAGTGTAGCTTTGAACGGAACAGGATCTTTTAAGATAGTTGTAATATCCTTAAAATTTATCCCCTTCTTCGGAAAATCAGGGACACTCCTAATGTAATTTTGTAAGTCAATATTTTCCATTTTTTCCCTTATTTTTTGTTTAAGAAATTATTCAATCCTTCTTTAAAATCTCCGGAAGAACGGCTTATAGTGTTTAACTCTATTGAATATTTAATTCCTTCCTCAACTGTTAAATTCGAAACGGCCGAGATCATCTTCTTAATCATTTTTAAACTTGTTAATGAATTCCTGGTTAGTTTTTCCGCAAAGGTAAATGAATCATTTAAGACATCACCTGATAATAAATCTGCAAAGCCAATTTCATATGCCTTATGTGCATCTAAAATTTCGGCAGATAAAAATAATTGTTTTGCTTTCCCTTCACCGATTTTTTTTATTAAGAATATTGAAACAATAGCGGGGACAAAGCCGATTTTAGCTTCTGAATATCCGAATTTTGCTTTTTCCGAATCGGCAATAATAAAATCACAAACAGAAGCCAAACCGCATCCCCCGGCAATTGCAGGACCATTAACCGCTGCAATAACAGGTTTGGGAAAATTATAAAGATCTGAAAACAATTGTGCAAGTTCCTCCGAATCCCTTTCATTATCCGTTACTGAAAAATCTTTTAATTCATTTAAATATGCAAGATCTGCACCTGCACAAAAACTGCTTCCTTCACCGCTTATAATTAAAACTTTAATGTCATCATCGTTTTTTATAGAATTTAATTTATCTTTTACTGCTTCAATCATTTCCGGATGTAATGCATTTCTTTTTTCCGGGCGGTTCAGCATAATTAATCCGATGTTGTTTCTTTCAGAATATGTTATCATTTCAATTCCTAATTTTATTTATTTATATCATATAAAAATAAGCGAATGGATGAATGTGTTAATGACATTTAACCAAACATTCATTCACTCATACGCTTAGCTACTAAAGTTTCTTTTAACTTTTCTGTTCAGAAACTTTTTAAACTTATTTAAATTAAAACAGTTAATTACTTCTTCCGGCTGCAAACCTGCTTTTCTTCCCATCATAATTCCGTAAATCAGATAAGATATTTCTGATATTGTATGTGCATCAGGATTTATTGAAAACAAACAACCTTTTTCTCTTGCATAATAAACCCAGCGCCATTCCAGATCAAGCCGTTTAGGACTAGAATTTATTTCAATTGCTACATTATTAACAAAACAGGCATCGATAACCTTTTTAACATCAAACTTATAAGGATTTCGTGAAAGAAGAAGTCTGCCGGAAGGATGAGCCAATACATCAACAAAAGGATTTTCTACCGCTTTTATAATTCGTCTTGTCATTTCCCTTTCATCTAAATTAAAACGGGAATGAACCGATGCAACAACAAAATCAAAACCGGATAGGATCTCATCATTATAATCCAGATCTCCATTAACTAAAATATCCACTTCGATACCGGCAAATAAAGCAGCTTTACTTTTTGAATTAATTTGCTTTACTTCTTTCCTTTGCTGAAGTACTCTTTTTTCATCCATACCATTTGCATAGAATGCTGATTTACTATGATCATTTACGGCTGCATAACTGAATCCTATTTCTTCAGCAGCTTTATTCATTTCAGCAAGAGTATTCTTTCCGTCTGAAAAAGTTGTATGAAAATGAAGCAGACCCTTAAAATCATCAAAGGTTAAATTGGAATTTTTTAATAAAGATTTGTTCTTCTGATCAAAATATTCTTTTTCCCTCATTTCAGGAATTATGAATGGCATTTTTGAAGTTGAGAAAATTTCTTCTTCTGAATTCCCCTCAATTTTTTTTGAGTTTAATGATTTAACAAATTCTTCGGAACCTGTAGTTAAAAAGAGCTGCCGGTAATATTCATTTTTATCCGAAGCAATAAAAATATAAACGGGAATATCCGACAGCTCTTCAATCAAAATTTTATCTTTCAGCTTTTTAAAGTTATAAATTTTATTTAAATCATTATAAAAAGCGTTTTGATTTGAGGTTAAAGCGACGAAAATAAGCTGAGAAATAATTTCACTTTTTCTCCTTAATTCTCCTGATTTATCTATTAATTTTACAGAGTAAAAGTTGGAAATTTTGTTTAAAAATTCATCCGATAATCTTAAAGCATCGTTTAAGAGAATATAATGGCTGTATATTTTATGCTCTTTTATCCCGGTTAAAATTTTCTCCTGAAGATTTTCTCCAAAGCCTTTTATATTGACGAGTAAATTTTTCTTAGCTGCTTCTTCCAATTCTTCCAGATTTTTAATACCTAGTTCAGAATTGATAAGCTTAATTTTTGCAGGATTCAAACCTTTAATTTTTAAAAGCTGCTCTAAACCGTCGGGTATTTCTTCGCGCAGGCTTTTATAAAGAGCGGATTCATTAGTATTATAGAATTCATAAATTATCTTTTGCAGACCTGCTCCAATCCCCTTAATTTTATTTAATTCTTTCTGCTTTACTACATTATCAAAATCGGTTTCTATTTTTTTTATTGAACCTGCCCCTATTCTATAAGCCTGAATTTTGAACTTATTTTCCCCTTTCAGCTCAAGCATATCTGCTATTTCTTCAAGTAATTTAATTGTGTCTTTTTTTGAAGGCATAATAAAAATCTTATTCAATAAATATTAATATAGTAAAAGCTGAGATGATTAAAATAATAAGATTAGAAAATCAAGTAGTAAATTATATAAATTAAGAAATGGATTTTATTCAGACTGCCAGTTTGAAATTTAAAAGTTCATCAAGATAGTTAAGAAGAATTGTCTCAACAGGATTGTATTCTGTTTCCTGCATTAACACCTGTCTTACTTTAGAAACATTATACAAACCCTTCAGGTAGCCTGTATAAAATTTTCTGTGTTCGATAACTGCTCTTCTTTCTCCTTTTACTTGTATAGCTAATTTAAGATGCTGAATGCATGTATTTATTTTTGTTTCCTCAGTTGAATTGGAAGAAATAAAGCCATTTTCCATTAATTCTTTAGCTTCCTTAAATATCCATGGATTACCGATTGCCCCTCTTGCAATCATTACTCCGTCGGCTCCTGTTTCATCAAAAGCTTTTTTAACGTCATATGCTGATAAAACATTTCCGTTTAAAACTACCGGTACAGATACAACTTCTTTAATCTTCGGTATCCAATCCCAATAAGCTTCTCCTTTATGTCCCATTTTTCTGGTACGGCAGTGAACCGTTAATGCCTGAACTCCTGCATCTTCAAGTCTTTTTGCAACTTCAAGGATCTGGATGCTATTATCATCCCAACCTAAGCGCGTTTTTACCGAAACCGGCAGTGAAACTGAATTAACAATTTCCTTAACCATCTTCTGCATATAAGGTGGATCTTTTAGTAAAGCTGAACCGGCTCCATGCCCTACAACATTTTTAACCCAGCATCCGGCATTAACATCAATTAGATCAGGATTTTCAGCTTCAGCTATTTTTGCACCGCCTACCATTGATTCAATATTAGCACCATATATCTGAATACCTACAGGTCGTTCTTGTTCCACTATTTCAAGCTTTTTATGTGTTTTTTCAGATTCTCTAATCAATCCTTCAGAATTAACAAACTCGGTATAAACCACATCAGCACCGAGTTCCCTGCAGATTAATCTGAAAGAAACATCTGTTACATCTTCCATTGGAGCAAGAAGAATTGCCTTATCAATATTTATTTTTCCGATTTTAAACAACTAAACTTCCCAGAAATTTTTTCCTTAAGATAATGATTATCCTTCAACAATTATACCCATAAATTCGGATAATGAGATTAGAGAAAAATTAAAAGAACAAAAAGAATAAAAATTTCCCTGATTTTTTGTTTTTAATGTAAACGATAAAATAAGAACAAATATACATTAGAATAACCAAAACTTCGGGAATTACCTAAAATCCCAGAAGGTTGTTTTGTAAGGTCACATCCTAGAAGCAATAACATTGGCAAGTTCAGTTGTCTGTTCAATAGTCAGCATATTTTGAGTGATATGTTCTGTGTTAGCAAAAACAGTCAATGCGACACACCTATTCCCTTTAGTAAAAGCAACAAGGTTTTCTGCACGATTTTGTATTGTGGCACCTTTCATTGCCTGATCTCCAAGACCATTAATATCTGCTTTAAAGAAATACTTTTTATAGCTTGGATAATTATTTTGATTAACTAACTGCACCATAACAATTAGTTTATCATCATTTGTAGAAAAATTAAGATCTCCCCCGGCTCCGATTTTAGGATTTTTAGGAATCAGTTTTACAGCCTTTATACCGGTTATTTTCTCGATATCACTTGCTGTAAGATAATTATTATAAGAAGTCTGGGTATTGCTGGAAACATTTCGGGAAACTTGTTCTTTTGGAGAAGTGCTTCTAGTATTATCTTCTTTTTTTACATCTTGATTGCATGAAACAAATGAAAATATCAGGATTATAACAAATAGAAAATTATTAAACAAATTTTTAGATGATTTCATAATACCCTCTGAATTAATTGATAATAAATAATCGCCTCTTTTCAAAATTTTATAGGGCTTGAATTAAAAATTATTAGCTGTTCTGGAATTCACCCCCGGTTTATTATTTCACCCTAAACTTTTTCCCCTCCGGAAAAAGAAGTTGTTCGGAATAATTATTATATATGAACAAAACTTAATTCATTTCAAAAAAATTATCAATGCAGGCTTATAATAAAATAGCCTTAATTCAAAATGATTTAAGAAATTGAAGTATAAAATAACTTTTTTTATCAAAATTTTTTTAAAGATCTTTTTACAATCTCTGAGTTCTTTAGTGGATTACATATTAATTAGTATACTATTTAATTTAAGCTTGTTTCCTCTTCTTTAGTATCCGGTTCATATTCTTCAACTTCAGTGTGAAAGTGAACTCTTTTAGGAAGTATTAGAATACTTAAAATAACTAGTACCAATGTAAAAACAGCACTGCTTAAAAAAGGGAATGTGTAACCTAAAAATTCAAATGTAAAACCGCCGTATAAAGGTCCTAATACCCTTGCAAAAGCCGATAATGATTGATTTAGACCAAGAGTTACTCCCTGCTTTTCATCAGAAGTAACTTTAGAAACCAGGCTTAGAAGGATTGGCTGTAAAATGCCAATCCCCAAAGCTAAAACTATTGCAATAACAGCTAATCCCAAAAAATTTCTCCCATATGGAAGTAAAGCAAAACCGGCCATCATTAATATTGAACCGATTGTAACTAATTTCAAATCGGATATAGATTTTGAGACAACCCTGATTAAACCACCCTGGACAATAGCACCTACAAATCCGACAATTCCAAAAATATATCCATTCTGAAGATTGGAAAAACCATAAACCTGATAGCCAAGAAGAGGAACTATTGCATATATATTTGCAGTTGTAAAAGTCAGGATAAAAAAGAGAATGACCAACAAAGACAAATCCGGTTTTCTAAAAACCGATTTCATCCCCTGGATATCCAGAATTTTTTTCGCAGTTATTTTACCTGTATCTTTACTTAAAAGGGATTCGGGAAGTAAAAAAGCAGTAAAAATAAATGCTAAAGTTGAAAAACCTGCGCTTCCAAATCCCGTTACCATATACCCGAATTTTGAAAGCAAACCGCCGATCAAAGGACCGAAAACAAAACCTAATCCAAATGCAGCTCCTATCATTCCCATTCCTTTAGAACGGTTTTCTTTTGTAGTTATATCAGCAATATATGCCTGAGCAACACCGATACTGCTTCCTCCGATTCCGCCGATAATTCTCGATATAATAAGCATCAGGTAAGTATTTGAAAATGCAAATATTACATAACCTAATGCATTTAAAAGAAGACATATAAGAATTATCGGTTTTCTACCGTTTTTATCGGAGATTTTTCCAAATAATGGATTAAATATAAACTGAACTAATGAATAGACTGCTATAGCAACACCAACAGCAGTCTCGCTAACATGTAACTTTGATACGGCAAAAGTCGGCAGTATAGGAATTAAGATTCCAAAGCCTAAAAGATCTATAAAAACAGTTAGAAATATGAGGGTTAATGCGGATCTATTTTTCATAGCAGTATATCCAATTCACTTTAAGATTCCCCTGTTAATATTGATATTTTAAAATTATACAATTATTTCACATTCATAAAAGTGCTTAAATTAAGTTGTAAATATAAAGATAATTAAAGAAACGAGTAGTGCGGAATTGTGATCGGTAATTCAATAGAATACTGATTTAACAGATAACGAACCACCACGGATATGTGAATCTAAATCATTTTTTTTCAAGATAGAAATGTTTTAATGTCACTAAGATTATAGACATCTTTCATTGTTTTATCATGCCTCCACTTGTTTATTATAGGGAGTCGAAAAACTACGCCTGATTTATGACGAGTTGACTTTTGTATTCCTTCAAACGCCAGCTCAAAAACAAGTTCGGGTTTTACAGTGCAAACAGGACCGAATTTTTCAATGCTATTTTCTCTTACAAATAAATCTATTTTATAAATTTCTTCAGCTGTTAATCCGGAACAAGCTTTGGCAATCGGTACAAGTCTATTTCCATCCCAAACTCCAAAAGTATAATCAGTATATAAATTTGCATTTTGTCCCTCTCCCTTTCGAGCATTTATTAAAACAACATCAATAATCAGAGGTTCCATTTTCCATTTCCACCAATCACATTTTTTCCTTTCTTCACGGTAAGGCGAATTAATCCTTTTCAGCATTAAACCTTCAACAAACCTGCTTCGTGATTCATTTCTTTTTACTTTTAATTCTTCCCAGGTATTAGCATTAATTTTATAAGAAAAAAATAATTTTCTGCAGGAAATATTATTTATTAGTTCAATTAATTTTTTACTCCTTATATTTAAAGGTTCATCCCTGATATCTTTACCATTTAATTCCAAAAGATCATACGCCATTAATACTACAGGAATATCTTTTTTTATTTTTATTGTTATACTTTTTTTCCTAATTCTTTTTTGTAATTCCCCCAAAGGTAATGGTTTCTCATTCTGCCAGGCAATTATATTTCCTTCTATTACTGTTCCATCCGTAATGAGAAATCTGAAGCTTTCAAATTCAGGAAATTTTTCATTCAGCATTTCTTCTTCTTGCGACCAAATAAGAATTTTTCCATCTCTTTTAATTATTTGAGCTCTTATTCCACTCCATTTCCATTCAGCTTGCCAACCTTTTATATCTCCCAGATTTTCCACATCATTATCAAGTTGATTAGGCAGGTAAAATGGGTAAGGTTTACAAAAACCTGAGTCAATGGAATCAGTAGAAATAATTTGTTTAAATAAATTCCCATCAGGTTTCCAGTTTCCCATTAACCTGTAAGCTATTACAGGTTCATTGATACCACTGTATATCGATAAAGCTTTTATAACTAATTTTGATGAAACGCCTGTCCGGAAACTGCCTGTAATTAATTTGTTCCAGACAAATCTTTCTTTAGTGTTCATATCATTCCAGGCGGCAATTATTTCTTCCCTCTGAAAATTATCTTCCTTATTATTAAGTGTGAGTAATTTTTCCTCAATCCAATAATGCAAAGATTTTTTAGTTGAATTTGAAGACTTTGGAAGTAATAAAGTTATTGTTTCAACCAAATCACCCGCTACTTTAAAAGACTCACCCAAAAGCCAATCTGGAATTTTTGCCAGTTCTAAAGACCATTCCTTAAGTTTTTTTACAGGAATAATTTGCTTGATTCTTTTTCCAACCAAAAGATAAATAGCCCAGATAGAATCATCAGGATTTGTAGAATCAAAATATTCAACCAATAAATCAATTTTTTCATCAGTTTTGTAAGCTTCATCCAGTCTTTGGTTGAGTTCGGCAAAATATTTCAAGTTTTTCCAATCAAAAATTAAAATTAGGTTTTTTAAATTATGTAATTAATCTTATATTTAGTTAGTAATAAATTTTTCCGTATTAGAGATTAAAAGAGAAAAATTGATTATTTAATCAATCCAATTTGAAATTCAGGGAATTTTATGTTTCAAAAATTATTACCAAAGGAAGAAAAGTATTTCGATAATTTTAAGGAAATGATATCCCATATTACCGAAATGGCGTCTTATACACACCAGATTTTCACATCCGACATAATTGATAAAGATTTAATAATAAAATTTAAGCCGCTTGAAAGCCGTTGCGATGAGATCTCTTCCAAGGTGGTCAAAAGACTAAATAAAACATTTATTACTCCATTTGATCGTGAAGATATTTTTGCCTTAATAAAAAGGCTCGATGATATTAGCGACATGCTGTTTGGCGCTACTATGCGTGTTGAAACTTTTAATATCACAAAAAAAATAGATCATGCTGATAAACTGGCTGCAATAGTTTTAGAACAAATTAAAGAACTTGGTAAGGCTATTCAGGATTTAAAGATCAAAAGTACAAATGAGATGAAAGCTGTAAAAATTCTGGAATCGGAAGCTGATAAAGTTTACCAGATTGCGATGAAAGAATTATTCGAACTTGAGAAAGACCCGATAAGTCTGATCAAAAAGAAAGAAATACTGGATCTGCTTGAAAACATATCTGACAGATGTCAATCAACTGCCAATATAATAATGTCAATTTTCATAAAAAACGCCTGAGCTTTATGCACTTTGCCATCCTGATTATTTCTCTTGCACTTATTTTTGATTTCTATAATGGAATGAATGATGCGGCAAATTCAATTGCAACAGTAGTTTCTACACGAGTTTTAACACCAATTCAAGCGGTAATTTGGGCAGCATTTTTTAATTTTATCGCTGCATTTATGTTTGGAGTAAGTGTTGCCACCACAATCGGAAAAGGAATTGTTGATGTTAATATTGTTGACAACTTTGTTATCTTTTCCGGTTTAATAGGCGCTATCATCTTAACTGCCACAGCCACACACTTTGGACTGCCGATAAGCGTTTCCCATTCCATTATTGGAGGTTATGGAGGAGCAGGACTAGCAAAAGCTGGTTTCGAAGCTATCATCATATCGGGTTATACAAAGGTAATTATCTTTATTTTTTTAGCTCCCATTTTGGGATTCGTGTTTGCTTTACTTTTTTCTACTGCTACGTTATGGATCGTACGATATAAATCTCCATATAAAGTTGATATGTATTTCAGAAAATTTCAGTTGATATCTGCAGCACTTTTTAGTTTAAGCCATGGTTCCAATGATGCTCAAAAAACCATTGGGATTATTACTGTAGTACTTTTTACCAACGGTCTTATAGGCGCATCTTTTCACGTCCCTTTCTGGGTAATACTAATGAGCTATTCTGTTATAGCATTGGGAACTCTGATTGGAGGCTGGAAAGTTATCAAGACGCTGGGGATGAGAGTTACAAAACTAACACCTTTCGGAGGATTTAGTGCAGAAACTTCTGCCGGCTTAACAATTATTTTTGCAACAATACTGGGAATTCCTGTAAGTACTACTCATACTATTACAGGTTCAATAATAGGAGTTGGTACTACAAGAAGATTTTCTGCTGTAAGATGGGGAGTTGCACGAAATATTTTATGGGCCTGGATTTTAACGATTCCTCTTTCTGCAGTTTTTGCAATGGCTACTTATTATATATCGGTTTATATCTATAATTCATTTTAACAATTCTTTCTGGCAGGATTATTTTTTCAGAGATGCTTTACTAAATTCAACAAGTAAATATTCCTTCAATTCCAGATGAGTTTTACTTAGTTTCCCGCATTTTGATTTTACGACTTTCAACAGATTAAGCGACTGGATAATATAACTTAAGAAATCATAATTCATATCATCGTTAATATTTTTTTTCTTTAATGAATTAATATGTTTTTTTATTGTGGTTAAATCTCCTCTTTCGATTGGTCCTGATAAAGCTTTCGAACTCCCAAGCTTTTCAATATTATCAATAGTTGATTTCATAATAGGTGAAAGTAATTCAAAACTATTGTAATTATTTTCTTGCTTTTTTATATTAAAGATATTTTCAGAATTAAAGAAATTTCCGACTAAAAAATTTGAAGCAAATACTCCGGCAAGATGATATTTAATTTTATCTGCTGAACTTAATTTGAATGGCTTTGAATTAAAATCTCCGGCTAATTTAAAAAGAAATCTTTCCGCAATTTCATTTTCAGTCTCAATGGAAGCATAACAATTTTCAATTTTTACAATTCTTCTGGACGGAAAGGTCTGCATTATATGAAAAGATGCCGTGAGCGCACCAGCTTTTTTCAGTGAAATTAATTTTGAAATATTCTCTGCTCCGGAAAGATGAACAAAAAGAGAATTTCTAAAATTAAAATGAAGATTGGCAATTTTATCGGAAGTAACTCTAATTTGATTATCCGGGACAGAAATAAAGACAACTCTGATTTTGTCATCCAGATTAGTTAAGTTTTCAGAATAGTTCTTTATCGAAAATTTTTGAGCAAGTTTCTTTGCAGAATCAATATTATTACTGATAATTAATTTTACCCGGTAATTACTTTTTACAAGAGCATTAACCAGGGAATATGCAATTTTCCCGGCACCAACTAAAGCAATATTCGATCTCTTCGAAATCATCTATTAATAAACTGCAGCAGAAAGATAACCAACTACCCCGCTGTAATCTCCTGTCGTATCACCAGAGTTGCTGCGGTTCAATACTTTAGCATTTTTTTTATTCATTAGTGAAGCAGCTTTCATCATTGCAATTATTGGTCCTCCGCCGCAGGCTTCGGCATTCTTATGATCAAGATCATTTTGAAGCTTTTCGATATTAAACTCATTAATATCATTTTCAATTTCTGAATCTAATTTATCAGCTTCTTGTTTAGAATAATAATGCGATAGATCCGAACTGGCAACAATCAGTGTTTTTTCATCAGCAACTTGCGTAATTCTATTTGCTAATTCTTCTATAAAAGGCTTACCCTGATCTCCCATAACAATAGGCACTATCTTAAACTCTGTCAATACTTTCTGGAGGAAAGGAATTTGAACTTCAATTGCATGTTCTTCTCTATGACCTTCAATTCCTTTATAGATAATCCTTCTATCACCAACAATATTATCCGCTAATTCACAATTGATTTTTACAATTCCCAGAGGTGTCTCATATCCATCACCATCATAAATACATATTCCCGGGAAATATTCACGATGGCTTGGTGATATAATTATAACTGTATCAATTGTTTTATTATTTAAAAGATTATATGCAAAAGCTGCGGTTCTACCGGAGTATATATAACCGGCATGCGGTGATATAATTCCGGTTAAATTCTGCAAAGTTATTCCGCGATTTGAAATGGAAAGTAATGTTTCAATTTCATCTGAAAGCTTTTCAGGATTTGAAGGATAAAAATATCCTGCAACCATCGCTTTTCTGATTTTATTCATTTTCTTTTCTCGAAAGATCTTCTTCAGAAAAAACCTGAGCTTCAAATGATTTCAGATTTAACATTTTAATTCTCCAAAACTGTGTCGATAAACCGGCTTTTTCACATAATATTGAAAGAAATTCTTCTAAACCTAATTTATTTTCAGCGGCTACCTGGGGAAGTAAAACGGATTTATTCGCTCCCTCTTCAAGTAGTAAACCATGGACACCTAATTTAATATCACTGTAACTATTTATCTGAACAGGTACCGATAAAACCGAAATTTCAATATCTGCATTATTCAGTTCCTGTGAAGTAAGCGGAAAAAACCGCGGATCATTAAAAGCCGATTGTCTGGCGGCATCACAAACCGTTTCGAATAAAGGTGTTTGTGTAAAAATATAACCAATGCAGCCTCGTAATTCATTCTTAATCCGTAAAGTTACGAATGCTCCGCAATTTTGTTCTAAGTTAGGAAATTTGTTATAATCAGCTACCGGCGGATATCCTTCGGAAAATACAGAATTAATTGATTTTCTGGCTGCGGATAATAAAAAAACCTTATCTTCTCTGGTCAAATCCATTAAATTCAATTGATATCTTATCCTAAAAATATCAGAATGAATATACGACTAATTTAATTTTTTCTTTAATAAGAAACACTAAATTTTTTATAACAAAAAAGGATTCAGGAATAAATAATTTGGTTTCTCGATCAAGAATTTCTTCTAAAATAACTTTTTTTGAATCAATTACAATGACTCTAAATATATTCCTAAAATTTCCATTTGGAAGGATTTCATGAAAATTAATGAATAATAAATTATTTAGTTCGATATAATTTATTTCGCCAGTTATAGTTTTTTCTTTTTTTACTTCACTGATTATATCTATAAATGAATAATCAGAAGAGAGACCAATTGTTTCGGGAAACAGATATCCATCAATATTATTTCTGTTTAATTCTTCTTCTCTTAATATATTTATACTTTTAACATCACTCCCTAAATCTTTCAGATTATTACCTGTTTTATAATCGAGTGATGAAATTTCTTTCCCATCAAATTTATTCTTATACACATAAACTTTATCTTCTTTAACAAATAAAAAATTATAATTTTCTCTTTTCCAGATTATTTCTTTCGATTTAATATCAAAGGCAATTATCCCGTTATGAATTGGTAAGCCGGGTTTTAAAAAATTATGAAAGAATATTATATCCTTGTAAACTGCTTCAATCCCTGTCCAGAATTTATCCTGAAGCTGCAAACTGTTAAAATATATTTTACCTGTATTAATGTTCAAACAGTTAAAGAAAACTTCTTTCTTATCTCTATCCCTGTCTTCAATAATCATTTTATCAGAGTCAGTGGGGATTATTCGCCAGATTTGACGGTTATTTGAAAAGCTGTAATTCTTTTTAATTTTTACCAATTTTTATACAAATAAATATTACGTAAAGAAAAAAATTATATTAATTAAAATAAGATTGAGGTATAAAATACTATTAAAATTAATGAAGGGAAATTTTGAAGATAATTAGATGAATAATTATTATAAGATCTAAAAATATTATTTGAGAAGCATCATCTTTAGCGTTTTCCTGAAATTATTTTTACCGTCGGTACTTTTGGCCGTTATAGTGCAGAAATAAATTCCGGAAGCCTGGTTGTTAGCCTGCCAAATAATATCATGATCTCCGGCCTCCTTATTCCCCTGTTCGAATTCTTTAATCCTTTCACCTAAAGCGTTATAGATTGTAACATCCACATTGCTTTCATAAGGCAAGGCATACTTAATGTTTGTAGAAGGATTAAAAGGATTAGGATAATTTTGATATAATACAAAATCTTTCGGAGTAAGATCTACTTTTATCTTAATTTCATTCGAAAATTCTGTATAGCCATTAAAGCTAATTTGCTTCAATCTATAAACTACAATATCATTAATTGTTTGATACTTGAAATCGTCTTTATATTTATATGAAATCGGATTTGTTGAAGTGCCATTTCCATTGACAAACCCTATTGCTTCCCACTTTGAATTTGGAGAAATTTTTCTCTCAACTTCGAATCCTTTATTATTCAATTCCGTTGCTGTTTTCCAATTTAGTTCAACACTCTTGTCAATTGTCTCAGCCTTGAATGAGGTTAATTCAACCGGCAGAACTTTTGAAAGATAAGTAACGGTAAGATTCAATTTGTATGAATCACTCGGATCATTTATGATTAAACTATCAGGACCAGCATAGAAAACAGTATCTATAATATTCCCATTAATAATGTCCTGAACCCTTAATTTGGTTGTACTGGGTAAATTCCAATGAACAATTATTTTGCTGGCATTTCCTCTCTGGTACTGAACCTGATATGTATATGTATAATTATTAATCATTGACCCATATCTGTAATCTCTCAAAGTTAAAATTTGACTATTAGGAACATTTAACCAGGCACTGAATGTACTGCCTGGCGGTTTAGGAAATTCAACTTCACCAAGGCATGAATCCAATCCATCACAAGCTGCTGAATCTATTCCAACAAATAAACTATCAGAATGACCGGTTCCATCCTCAATTTTAAAAGGAATATTAACCAGAGGTTTTCTATCCTCGCTAATAGTTTCTGTGGTAACAGAACTTCCGTAAATCTGAGCTTCCCATAAACCAGCCCAATCAGGTTGGTTACTACCTAGGAAAATCAGTTTTACATATCTAGCAGTTTTATTAATTATATTTGTTGTCCATTCAGAGGATGATGAGGAATCATCATTTGCTATTTCATACCAATTATTCATATCACTAGATGTTAATATTGAGTATTTATAAATCCGATCATAATTCCAATTGTAAAAAGAAAATTTTGTTTGTGAAATATCCTTGTTACTTCCTAGATCGAAAATTAAATATTCAGGCATAGGTCTAGCAGCCCATCTTGATGATGGATCTCCATCATTCGCTCCCTTTCCATCAATTGTTTTTCCCGGGCTTGTCAAGGTATCTGTAGTTTCTGAAGCAATTACATTTACAATATTTAACTGACCATAATTCTGTTCCAAATGACCGCTTGAATCAGTAATCTCTTCAAAGTTTGCTCCGGTTAAAATAGTATTTATTTTACCGCCAAAACACCATTTAATTTCTGGAGGTTGATTGTTAAACGCACCATCTGTAGTTAGTCGAAACCTTCCTATTTTTATATATGTAGTTGGGATAATTTCGCTTCCGGGTAAAGAAGCAAAAGTTAATTTTAATTCACCATCGGAGTTATTAACTCCAATCCCTGCTTCGGGAGGAATATTTTTTAATTGCGAAGAACCTTCGATATAAGTAAAGTAGAAAGATGGACTGTTAGATATAGCTTCACTGAAAGAGAAAGCACATTGATATGAAGTTAATTCGAATTGTGCTGTTTGAGACTTTATGTAAACATCGAACTCCAGAGTATCCGCATTTACTTTTTCTATATTCGAAACTTCAATTGAATACTCCGTACCGGAGAAACTTGTATTAAAATTAATTAATACAAGAATACATAAAATTAAAACTCTTAACATTTACCTCTTCCCTTATAATCACCTTGATAGTCTTAAACCAATAAAAATGCCGATTTGAATTGTGCAGAAAGGAAAGATATTATAAATATTATTGAATTTATAAATTCGATTTGCCGGTAATATTTACCGATTTGAAATTTTTATTAAGATGAGAATTGATTATTAATAATGCTGCAATTAGGAAAGATTAATATTGATAAATTCAGAGATACATATAAACCTGTAATATTCAAATAAATATTTTCAATAATGTGAGGCTATCTTGAATTTACTAATTTACCATTTCGTCTAACGGAATAATGCTGTTGTTCTTCTACTTCATTAAAATTAATAATAAATCTGCTAATCAAACTTTGTAAATTATCAGTAAGCTTATTTAAATCCTCAGCTGATCTTGCAACTTGTTGTATACCCGCAGTACTTTCATTAGTAACATTACTTATTGCTTCAATGTTTTTACTTATTTGCTCAGCTGCAGAAGATTGTTCTTCACTTGCACCGGCTACCTGGTTAACATCATCAACAACCTTGTTTGATGCACTAATTATACCTCTCAAAGATTCACCGGCTTTATTTGCCAGTTCTCTCCCTTTTTTTACCTCTTCGGTCCCTTCTTCAATTGATTCAACGGCACCTTTTGTATCTCTTTGAATCTGTTTTATCATTCCTGCAATTTCTTTTGTGGCTTTTGTGGTCCTTTCTGCAAGTTTTCTCACTTCATCAGCAACCACTGCAAAACCTCTGCCCATTTCTCCTGCCCGTGCAGCTTCAATGGCTGCATTTAATGCAAGAAGATTGGTTTGATCCGCTATATCATCAATGACTTGAATTATTTCACCAATCTGATCGCTGCTTTTCCCTAACTGTTTAACAGTTTCCGAGGCTTTCGATACAACATCAGCGATCCGTTTCATTCCTTCAACTGTTTCTTCAACCACCTTCCCGCCTTCTCCTGCAATTTCACCGGCTCTCTTGGCATTTTGTGATGCTGTCCCTGCATTTTGAGTCGTTTCAAGTATAGTTCTAGCCATTTCTTCAATAGCTGCCGCAACTTCCGTAGTTTGTGAAGACTGTTCTTGAGTTCCTGCGGCCATTTCTTCGATGCTGGAAGATATTTCATTAGAAGAATTCGTGGTTAACTTTACTGCAGAAGCGAAATCTTTTACTGCATTGCTAAATGACTCGGCTAAACTGTTGATATTATTTTTAATTACAGAATAATCTCCGGGATAATCGCCTCTCATTCTAGCCGTTAAATTACCCTGAGCTAATAGTTCTAAAATTTTGCTTGATTCATTAATCGGTTTCACTACAGCAACAAATGTATTGTTTAATCCCTGTATAAGTTCATGGTAACCGCCACTGAATTTAGCTGAATCTCCCCTAACATTTAATTTACCGCTTGTTGCTGCATCAACTAAAAGTTTTGATTCATCAACCATTTCTTTAATAGTTGATGTTAATTTATTAATCTCAGGTGTAATTTCATCTTTATCATCTTTTTGAATCAATTCTATATCAAATTCACCTTCAGAAATTTTTTTTATGTTGTTAACAACATTTTTTTGGAGATCTTCAGCCAAATTATTAATAGCCGACGCAATTTTTCCAAATTCATCATTTGTAGAGATATTAATTCTTTGGCTAAAGTGTCCTAGATTCAATTCCTTAACATTTAAAGTAATATCTTTAAGAGGTTTGCTAACTATATATGAAAGAAATAGAGCAAGAAGTGTAGAAAACATTATATTAATTAGTACAATATAAAACATCTGCCATAAAGTTGCGTTCACCCAAAACGCACCTATTATCCCGGCGAAAACGGCAATAATACAAGTTATTATTATAAGTTTTATTTTTATATTCAATCCTGCAGGCAGCTTCATAATATATGCTCTCTTTTAATTTTTTTTGATTTTATATAATTCAAGAATAATTCATAAAATTTTGCAGTATACCATCATAAAGAAAATAGATATCAAATAATATAAACTGAAAGATTGTTCTCAAATCTACATTACCGTAAGTGGCTCTATTACTTTATATTATCGGATAAAAAACGGCTTTTGTTTAGTTGTTTTTTATAAAATTTTTAATGAATCAATAGCAGTTAAACAATGGATTTATTCAAAACAAACGGTAAATTTAATATGAATATTCCTCAATTTCCCGCCAACATGATTGTGAGAAATTTGACGAGTTAGATGATAATTAAATTAAGATTTTTTGATTTAGTGAATTCCCGATTATTTTATCTTTGTATTTTTTATCGGTACCCTCTATGTGATTAATCAACCAACTTTTCAAAAAATTCATAGTGTCCATAGTTATTAATGATTTCCCCTCTTTATAATCTTTCTGTAATTTGAGAACTTTTTCGGTTAATTCTTCATGCTCTGCTTTATGCTCTTTAAATGCCGGGTAATTAAACTTCTGCATAATCTGCTCTTCAGTTCGAAAATGTTCTTTGGTATACCAAATCAGCTCATCAAATATTGTTTGCATTATTTCATTTCCACGTGCTACTTTCATTGCTGTATGCAGTTCATTAATAATTGCAATTAATTTTTTATGTTGTGAATCAAGTAAAAAATTATTTACACTATATTTTTCCGACCATTTAATCAATTCCATATTATTTCCTGTTGATTGAAAATATTAAAACATTTTACTCTGTGTGGTTTATATTATCGTTAAAATTCAATTTTTATTTAGTTTATTAAAATGGTTTTTAACCGATTTATCAAAGATGCTTAATTACCAAATGTAACCTATGCATTGTAATAAATTTTGATAATCCTCGTTTTAATTATATGATGCTTCTAATTAATCCAATAACTTATTAAATTATTATTAATATTATTTAATTGTTCGACTTATTCCTCTTTTTTCAGTCTTGAATAGACTGCATTTAGAAAATCTTTTGTTTTGTAAGGTTTTGTAAGATAATCATCTGCACCTTCTCTCGTTCCTCTTTTTATGTTGGAAATATCTGTAAATGCCGACAAAAAAATAAAAGGAATTGATGCAGTACTTTCATTCTTCTGGAGCTCCAGCAATACCTCATAGCCGTTTACTTCCGGCATTAAGATATCGGATATAATTAAATGCGGGTGAACTTTTTTGGCTAAATTGATTCCGATTTTGCCGTTTTCGGCTTCAAAAGTTTCATAACCTTCTTCATTCAAAAGTTCTATCAGATTTGACCTTACCGAACTATCATCTTCGATTACTAAAATTCTTTTCATATAATTAGCGAATATTATTAAACAAATTTTATTTAAATAATCGGTGGGATTCAAAAAAATGTATGGAAATTGCACTTAGTGGTAAGATTAGAGAATAAACGGTAATATTATAAAACTAAGAGTTAAATTTACTAAGTAGTATATTCACTTAAAATCGAATTTGTTGTAAATTCAGTGGAATTATACCTCTAAGATTAGATCTCGGGCAATTTTATTATAAAACTTATCCCCTCACCAATTTTACTTTAACCGCCAAGACATAGGAATAAGACATTTATCAGAACCAAAATTACAGCTGAGAATAATCCGGCTTAACTCCTGAAAATGATGCTGCGGCTAAGAGCGGTATAAGAATTAGGATAGAAATTTTCTCCCCTATATAAGGCAGAAGCAAAAAACGTTATAGGAAATAATATGTACGATAGGAATAAATAAATAATCTTCGATGGTATTTTTTTTGCATCCAAATATCACTATTCCATTAAAATACAAAATTACAATCTGCGCAAATTCGCGCGAAATATTTCTTAAGAGATCTTATACAGTTACACTTTGTTTTAAATACTCATTTAGAATCTCTGTAGTCTCAGAAACAGCTATTTTTAAATTTTTAATTCTCAAATCCAAATTACCAACATCATTATGCTTACTTGAAATTTCAATAGCGAGGGCTTCATCACCAATTTTTACTGCTCCAACAGAATAGCTGGCACCTTTAATAGTATGAGCTTCTTTAGTAAGTTTCTGAAAATCTTTTTCAATAAACAAACTTTCAATTTTTTGAGCTCTTTTTTCAACATCTTCTATATAAGTTGATAAGATATCTTTTTGAAAAACGGTATCTCCCATACTTATCTTATCCAGATGTTCAAAGTCAAAAATTTTACTGTCCATGCTTTTTTCCTCCTTTAATAAAACTTTTTTTGCTTCAATATTTAAAAGTCTATCAATAGCTCCTATTAATAAGTTGGCAATAATAGGCTTTGTAATATAGTCATTCATTCCCATTGAAAGACATTTCTCTTTATCTCCTGCCAATGCATGGGCAGTAATAGCAATTATGGGAATGTCTTTTTTTCCGTTATTTAATTTTCTTATTTCTGCCGAAGCTGTTAAACCATCCATTTCAGGCATTTGAATATCCATTAATACTAATGAATATGAATTATTTTTCACTGCATTTAATGCTTTGAGCCCGTTATCTACTGCTTCTACATAATAGCCTGCATTATTTAACAGTTTAATAGCTACTTTCTGATTGATAATATTATCCTCGGCAAGCAATAATTTTTGTTTAGAGCGTTTACTTTTTAAATCATCCTTTGATTCATCAGATCCTGTTTCATGTTTGGATTCTACTTTTTCAGAATCAAGATTAAAAACACGATCAAAACTACCGCTAACATTATAATTTGTCATTTTTTCCTGAGCTTTTAGATTTAAGGTAAATTTAAATGTACTTCCCCTTCCTTCTTCACTTTCTAAATTAATATCTCCACCCATCATATTGATATACTCTTTACAAATAGCCAAACCTAAACCGGTACCGCCATATTTCCTGGTATAAGAATTGTCTACTTGTGAAAAAGGTTTAAATAACGTTATTTGTTTGTTTTTAGGAATACCAACACCGGAGTCTTGTATATAAGAATAGATTTTCATTTTGTTACCTTCGCATTTTTGAGTTTGAACATGGATAACTATTTCCCCCTTATCTGTAAATTTTATTGCATTGCTAAGAAGGTTGATATAAATCTGTCTTATTCTTGTTGGATCCCCAATTAAATCAAAAGATGAATTTATTTGTATATCTTTTAAAATTTTTAAACCTTTTTCTTTTATTTTAATTGAGAGCAAAGAAATAACATTATCAATTATGCTATTTAAATTGAAAACTTTTTCTTCCAGCTCAATTTTGCCTGATTCTATTTTCGATAAATCGAGGATATCATTAATAATTTCTAAAAGTGATTCGGCGGAATGTTTGGCACTGAATATAAACTGGTTCATTTCATCATTACTTTGGTATGCACCCTGTTCAACCAGAGTTAAGTAACCAATAATTCCATTCATTGGTGTTCGAATTTCATGGCTCATATTTGCTAAAAACTGACTCTTTATTTCATTTGCTCTTATTGCTTCCTGTGCTAATTTATCCGATTTTGACTTTTCTTCTCTTAATTCTTTCTCTACTTCAACTCTTTTCTTTTCTGCTATTACCTGGTTAGAAATATCCTGAATATTTCCCTCGAAATAGATCTGGCTGTCTTCTCCGTTTACAGCCAACCTGTCATTTAACTTTACAATAACATCCGAACCATCTTTTCGTTTCAATACAAGTCGGTAATTTCTGATCTCCCCGTTTTCCTTTAACTTTTTGGTTATAATATCTCTTTCCTCGGAATATTTAAAAACGTCATCTCTGATATTCAGGTTCATCAGTTCTTCTTTAGTTTCATAACCTAATAGTTTAATTAGTGCAGGATTAACTGTAATGAATTTCCCATCAATTGTTGACTGGAAAATCCCTTCAAAAGAATTATTAAATATTGATCGAAATTTTTTTTCTGATTTTTCTATATTATTCGATTTTTCAGCAAGCTGAAGACGAAGTTTATAATTTACTGCACTTCCGATAACAGACATAATGCTTAAAAAGATTATAAACAAAACTGATTCATACATATTAGGCATGAAATAGATCGAATGATCATTTAAAAGAATTGCAAATGCAAAAACAAGGTTATAGTATATTGCAACTAATATTTGATTTTTGATTTCCCAGCTTAAAAATAATGCGGAAGTAAAAATCATTAAACCTACTATTTGGGAATTTACTACAATGGTCTTGGGCATCAGATAAATCATGTAGGCTGATGATGTTATTATTACTACCAAAAGTACATGAACTAAAAAGATACTTTTTTTATAACCGATATGAGTGTAAGTCAATATTAAAACTGTGAAAGCTATTAATGTTGATAAAAGACGGGTTACGTAAATATTTAGTGAATAAGCTGCCAGATATTTTACTTCAAACACCATGGCAAAAAGTCCTGAGACTGCTATCAGAAGTGAGATAATTTTAAGCGGAACGGCTAAGATATCACTTGATTCTTGCTGCAGATATTCATTTTTATTTGATGAGATAGATACTTTATCATTATCAAAAAAACCTAAAATATATTTAAATTTCCCGAACATCCTGGTTAATTTATTCCTATTTTTTTATATACCTTCAAATTTTCTCAATATTGGCACAAATATTATACCAGTAAAAAGTATTCTATTTCAATTTAAAGAGACTTTTAACGATATTTTTTTCAGTGGTTTTCATTATATTTTCAGCTCAATTTTTAAGTTTAAAATGGTAGAATTCTTACATCACATAGATATCGAAATTCTTTATTTTTTTAACCATTCGCTGTCTTCACATATTTTAGATAGATTCTTTTCTACAATTACGAATGTAAATAATTGGTTTATTGCTTATATAATTCTACTTTTTATCAGCTTTTTTAAGGGGGGAGTAAAAGGAAAAATTGCGGTATTGGGGGTAATATTGTTAATAATATTTACTGATCAATTCAGTTATCATATCCTAAAAGATATTTTTCACAGACCAAGACCATGCATATCTTTAACAGACATTATCACACCGCTCGGATGTAACGGAACATGGTCATTTCCTTCTAATCATGCAGTTAATAACTTTGCAGCAGCAACATTTTACTATATATTGTTTCCAAAATTAAAATGGGTATTATTTATTACCGCTGCTTTAGTATCTATTTCAAGAGTCTACCTTGGCTTACATTATCCATCTGATATTTTAGGAGGAGCTGTAATTGGTTCTGCAATTGGTTATCTCTTTGCAATTGCTGCAGTTAAAACTGTTTCAATAATTAATGAACGAAAATTAAAACCAACAAAATTAAAAGGAATTATGGAAACTGAGACAAAAGATAAAATTTCAATTCGTGAATCTAATGTAAATGATATCCCATTAATATTTGATTTTATAAAAGAATTAGCAGAATATGAAAAATTATCAGGTGATGTGACTGCAACAAAAGAGATTTTAAGGGATTCGCTCTTCGGTCAGAACAAGTATGCAGAAGTTTTAATTGCGGAATTTGAGGGAAAACCGGCAGGACAGGTTCTTTTTTTTCATAATTTTTCCACGTTCAAAGGAAGACCAGGAATTTATATTGAAGACATCTATGTTAAACCGCAATTCAGAGGTAAAGGAATTGGCAAGGCATTACTTAATAATATAAGGGATCTAGGGAAAAAAAGAAATTGCGGAAGAGTGGAGTGGGTAGTATTAAATTGGAATGAATCGGCAATAAAATTTTATGAAAAGATAGGTGCAGTACAAATGAATGATTGGACTACTTTTCGTTTATCGGAAGATAAATTTTAATCAAAATTTCGTCTGACCAAATATCTAATTATTACTAAGTTTTTTTATTTTTAATATTTTATTTACTCAGATTTCAAATAATTAAATTCTAATTGATTAACTATCAAAAATTTTAAACTTTGTGTATTCTTATAAGGTAATTTAGGAATAAATAGTAACAAAAAATGAAATTAGCAAATGCTTCACCTTTTTAATAATTTTTAATAGCAATATTGTTATGAATGATGAAAGGTCAAAATGACATTAACAAATGATAGAAGAGTAGTAGTTACAGGAATGGGTGCTGTTACTCCAATCGGACTTTCAGTTGAAGAGTTTTGGAATTCAATGATGGAAAGTAAAAGCGGAAGTGATTTGATTACTCATTTCGATACTTCCCGTGTAGAGACTAAATTTGCATGTGAATTAAAAGGTTTTGATGCAGCTAACTATATGGACAAAAAAAATGCAAGGAGGCTGGATTTATTCAGCCAATATGCTCTTGCTGCTGCAAAAATGGCAATTGAAGATTCGGGATTAAATCCTGAAAATATGTCGGTTGAAGAAAAAGAAACTACAGGAGTTATTTTTGGAAGCGGCATTGGCGGATTTAATACATTCTACAAACAAGCAATTACAAACTATACTGAAGGACCTAACCGGGTTTCTCCATTTTTTATTCCAATGATGATTCCGGATATTGCCTCAGGGTTAATTGCTATGGAATACGGATTTAAAGGACCTAATTATTGTATAGTTACAGCCTGTGCAACTGCAAATAATAATATAATAGATTCCTACTTATTAATAAAAAATGGACTTTCAAATAGAATAATATCCGGGGGAAGCGAAGCAGGAATTCTTGAAATTGGAATTGCCGGCTTCAACTCTTCAAGGGCTTTATCAACCCGAAATGATGAGCCTAAAACAGCCAGCCGACCTTTTGATTTAACACGCGATGGTTTTGTAATGGGTGAAGGAAGCGGTGTATTGATTCTTGAAGAACTTGAGACTGCAAAAAAACGCGATGCAAAAATTTATGCAGAGCTTGTAGGTATCGGTGTATCAGCCGATGCACATCATATCACTGCTCCTGATCCGGAAGGTCGGGGAGCTATCTTAGCTATGCAAATGGCTTTAAAAACCGCCTCACTTCAATCAACTGATATTGATTACGTTAACATGCATGGTACTGCAACACCGCTTGGTGATATTGCAGAGACAAAAGCTTTAAAAAAAGTCTTTGGGGATCATTCTTACAAAATGAATGTTTCATCTACCAAAAGTATGACCGGTCACTTACTTGGTGCAACAGGTGCAGTAGAAGCTATAGCTTCTATTCTGGCTTCCATTAATGATATAGTCCCGCCTACAATTAATTTTGAGACTCCAGATCCCGAATGCGATTTAAATTATACTTTTAATAAACCGCAAAAAAGAAAAATTGAATTTGCCTTAAGTAATGCTTTTGGATTTGGAGGACATAATACTTCCGTAATTTTTAAGAAATTTCTGGACTAACAACATAGGTGCTATAAATCACATACCCATGAATATTTTTCGCGCTTATAATTTAAGTTTTCTTTTCCGATAATGTTAAAAGATTAAAATTTCTTATGATTTATTTACTGCAATGCATGGCATAGTAATTGAGTATCCTTTCCCGAGGGATGTGTTATGGGAAAGGTTTAATTCTAAAATTTATTTCAGAATATATCGCCCTTCCTAACATTTTAACTTAGACTATTAAGAATCCTGTATTAGATACTAGTACTCAGGTAAATTCTATTTTAATTGCCAATTGGCAGTTTTAAATAAACGAATTACTATATTTTTAAGCTATGGATACTAATGTATAAATATTTTTTCTTCTGTATTTTTTTATTTTTAACTACATCCTATTCCCAGCCCCAATACACAATCCGTTTGACAAATGGTCAATTAATTGATGATTATACATATCAATTCGATGTAATAATAAGCTCTCAGGAATATTTTGAGGTTACATCATATCAATGCGTTTTTGCTTTTTATTGTAATAATATGGAAACTGACAACTATTCACTTTCCTATGTCGAGGGTTCATCACAATTACGAAATAAACCTATACTAGGACTTTCAGCAAAACTGCAAAATAACAAAGTTGAATTAACTTTTGCATCAAAAGCTTTAAGTGACATGATTGGAAATACTCCTCTAAGAGTAGGCACCTTTCAAGTAAAAAGAGAAAAAGAGACTTACGATGCCGGCAGTATCTTTTTAAATTGGAATTTTTCAGGGAATAATATCACAATTTTAACTGGGAATCTTTTTGCAGATATAACAATTCCATCAAATTTTGTAAGCGATATGAAACTGACCGATATTAACGAAATTACTAATCAGACTCCTGAAGATTACAACTTGGCTCAAAACTACCCTAATCCATTTAATCCTACTACAAGAATAAAATTTTATTTAAAACAGGGAGGTAAAGTAGTGCTTGATGTTTATAACATGATTGGACAAAAAGTAGCAGAATTAATAAACCAGGAGTTACCATCAGGTTTTCACGAGATTGAATTCAACGCCTCAGATTTAGCAAGTGGAGTCTATATTTACCGGTTGAATGTTGGAAATAAATTTACAACTGTAAAAAAGATGATTTTAGAAAAATAAATTATCATTTTGTTTTTTCGAAAATAGAATCCGGTATTTCCTGATTAACTTTATAATTCGAATAGTTAATATAAACTTTCCCAGTAGTTCTTTTCGTTTTCTGCTTATTTTCTTTTTCATCATCCATATTTCCGTACATTCCTCGAGGAATATTAGTCCTATCAATATTAAATGTAAATACCATTGAAGAGGGCAGCGGATAATCATCAACAGCATTATTGTAATTCAGTTCTAATGAAAAAGTTCCGTTTATTTTTGTTGTAGATTCAACCTTGATTATATAATCTCTGGACTGGTCTATCCATAAAGTAGTTAAAATTATATTCCCCTTCTCATTAAGTGGAATTACTTTAATTACCGAAGTTTTAATTCCATCAACTGTATCCTCCCTTTCGTAAATCGCAGTATAATTCCCCTTCAGGATTGCCATTGGTGAAAAATTTACTCCTTCTTTTGGAAGCAAAGCGAAATTCTCCGATTCAAAATGAATTTTATCGGGTTCCTTAAAATATATTTTTGCTTCTGATACAGGTACTTTCAAAAAATCTACATCCACTTTAATTCTTACATTAACTTCATAATCTTTAATCCTGCTGAATTTTTCTTTTACATTATTTAAAATAAAATCGGGGTCTTTTGATTGACTAAATAAATGAAATGCAAAAAAGATTAAGAATAAAGATATTTTTTTCATCTGTGATTATTTCTTTTAAAAGATTTTTAAAACAAAGTTTAAGAAAGAATATCTTTCTTTTTAAAAATCCAAGCTGCTGCTCCAAAAAACAACATTATATGTGCTAAAAGAATTAAACAAGAATTAACTATTTCCTGATAATTTATTTTGTCATCAAAAAATAATCTCCATGAAGACATATACGTTGTAAATAAATATGGTTTTACAGCTTGAAATATATTTATTTCAATAGCAGAAATAATTATAAAGACAATTATAACAGCCATTGTACTTATTATAGGTCCGATAGCATTCTCGACAAGAGATGAAAAAAAGAAAGCCAGTGCTGTAACCACCGACATACTTAAAGAAGCAAATAAGAACGCTAAAATAAACCTCCAAAGGACATCATTTTTAGCAAATATTATTATTTGACTGCTTTTAAGTACAATAAGCTCACCGGTGCCGAATATTATAATTCCTAACCCTAAACTAATCAGTGCAAGCCAGAAAATTAAAGAATACGTATACAATAAACCTGCAGCGAATTTTGAGGTTACTAGTTTAATCCTGGAAACTGGTCTTGTGATAAGAATTCTATAAGTTCCGGATGTTGCTTCGCCTGCTAACAGGTCTCCGGCTACAAGTGCAATTAAAAAAGGTATATGAACATATAAGCTTCCGAGAATCAAGTAAGTTATTAAATATCCATTTAAAAGATTACCGACAAAGACAAAAGACTGCTGAAGGTTCCTGGTCATAAAATTGAGTGATTTTTCTCCTTCAATTAACATGGCAATCTGGATAACAGGAATTAACACGGCTATAGCAAGAAAACCAATATACGTTCTCCACTTTTTGAAGATCTTATATAATTCAATTCTTACTAATTTAATCAACTCCCCTCCTGTTCCGTAATTTGAAGGAAATATTCTTCAAGAGATCTTTTAGGTACAACCGCACTTACCATTATATTGTTTTCAACAAGATATTTATTCAGAGGAGCTATTTCATGCTGATTCAGAGAGAAAATCATTTTATTATTTGCAGTCGAATTTAATTTATCAATCCATCCACTTATTTGAAGTTTATTCTTTGCAGATTCAACATTATCAACCTCAAAAGTAACATCCAGGTTGTTTGCATTTAATAAATCTTGAACTTCTCCTTCAATTTTTGCAGAGCCTTTACTAATTATTACCATCCGGTTTGCAACCAGTTCAACTTCATATAAAATATGGGATGAAAGAAAAATAGTCTTCCGTTTTTCTTTGCTAAGATTTATTATCAAATCTCTTATATCTTTCATTCCCTGAGGATCCAAGCCAGTTGTAGGTTCATCCAGAATAATTAACTCCGGATCATGAAGCAACGCCTGAGCAATTCCGAGTCTTTGCTTCATTCCATGAGAAAAAGTTTTTACTTTGCTTTTAAATCTTTTTTCAAGTCCAACCAGTTCCAGCAATTCCATAATTCTTTTTCGGGAAACATCTGTTTCGGATAATCTCCCCAATATTTCTAAATTTTTAAATGCAGACAAAAATGAATAAAAATCCGGTTTTTCAACTATTGCCCCTATTTTTTTCAAAATTTCGAGTCTTTTTTCATTTAATGGTTTGCCAAAAATTTTTATATCCCCACCAGTAGGCCTGATCAAAGAAAGGAGCATTCTTATGGTTGTACTTTTTCCTGCACCATTTGGTCCTAAAAATCCGAATACATCTCCCTTAAACACGTTTAAACTCAGATCATTAACAGCTTTTAATTCTTTAAATGATTTGGTGAGCTTTTTTATTTCTATAATTTTGTCTTCAGGCAATTTTTTTTATTAAGCAATGATTATAAGTATTAAAATTTTCAAATATTATCTTTAAAACAAAAATAAATTTACATAAACGGTAAATTAGATAAGACAAATAGGTTCTTAAAAAAAATAATATTTATCTCTGTATTAAAAATACAGAATTCAGATGATTTTTTTCTTTTTATACAAAAAAAAAATTTTTATTTGGGCTTGACACTTTTTTTTCAACTAAATTTTTTTTAGTTTGAATTCCAATCTTACAGTAAGAAATTCTGTTAAGAACTCGGAAAATGAAAATTACCTTACAGCTTTTAAATTTCAATTTTTAGTAGATTTATTGAAAAAAAGTTAGTTATAATTTGTTCTATTGGTTTAATAAATTAGGTAATCTTCAAAGAATTTTTAAAATTCTTTTTTATTGAAATCGAGGGTAAAATATTAGACTTAAAACTTCTGAAACCGACAAATGTTTTTTTAGTATAATAGTAATTGGAATTAAATAAAAAATTAATTAAAACGTAATTTGAGGAGATACTATGCAGATAAAAAGGCTGTTTACAGAAGCCGGCAAAGATCCTCTGTCTTCAATAGAATTTGTGAATCGTACCTCTGAGATAAGAAATCCGGACGGTTCAATTGTATTTAAGATGGATGATGTTTATGTCCCGGTGAAATGGTCACAGGTAGCGACGGATATTATTGCTCAGAAATATTTCAGAAAAGCAGGCGTTCCGAAATTATTAAGAAAGATTAGAGAAAAAGGTATCCCGTCCTGGTTACAGCCTTCTAAAGCAGATATTGATAAATTAGAACAACTTCCGGAAAAAGATCGTTTTGCTTCTGAAACAGATACTAGACAGGTATTTCACAGATTAGCCGGGTGCTGGACTTATTGGGGATGGCAGGCTAATTATTTTGATACTGAAGAAGATGCAAAAGTATTTTATGATGAGCTTATTTATATGCTCGCTAATCAAATGGCCGCGCCAAATAGCCCTCAATGGTTTAATACCGGTTTACACTGGGCATACGGAATTTCAGGACCTTCACAAGGTCATTATTATGTTGATTACAAAACCGAAGAATTAACAGCTTCTTCAGATGCATATACCCATCCTCAACCACATGCCTGCTTTATTCAATCCGTAAAGGATGATCTTGTTAATGAAGGTGGTATAATGGATCTTTGGGTTCGGGAAGCAAGATTATTTAAGTATGGATCCGGAACAGGTTCAAACTTTTCAAATATTAGAGGCGCAAATGAGCCTTTGAGCGGCGGAGGTAAATCTTCCGGCTTAATGTCTTTCCTAAAGATAGGAGATCGTTCCGCAGGCGCAATAAAGTCTGGTGGAACCACAAGACGTGCTGCTAAAATGGTTACTCTGGATCTTGATCACCCTGATATAGAAGAATATATTAATTGGAAAGTAGCTGAAGAACAAAAGGTTGCTTCTCTGGTTGCAGGTTCAAAGCTTTGTAATTATCACTTAAATGCTGTTATGAAAGCGTGTTATGATGAACATCCCGAAAATGACAGATTTAATAAAAAGCTAAATCACAAGTTAAAACATGCTGTTCTTGAAGCAAGGAAAGCAGAAATTCCTAATAATTATATTGAAAGAGTTATTCAATTAGCAAAATTGGGATTTAAAGAAATAGAATTCCCTGTCTATGATACCGATTGGAATTCAGAAGCATATTTTACAGTTTCGGGACAAAATTCCAATAACTCCATAAGAGTTACAAATGAATATATGAATGCTGTTATTAATGATACTGATTGGAATCTTTATTGGAGAATAGAAAAAGAAAAAGCAAAAAAAGAAAACCGCGATCCTAAACCGTGTAAAAAAATAAAAGCAAATGAATTATGGGATCAAATTTCTTATTCAGCCTGGTCATGTGCCGATCCCGGGATGCAATTTCATACAACAATTAATGAATGGCATACATGCCCGGCTGACGGAGAAATAAAAGCTTCTAATCCTTGCAGTGAATATATGTTTTTGGATGATACTGCTTGTAATCTTGCTTCACTTAATTTAGTCAAATTTTACAACACTGAAACCAAAGATTTTAATATTGCTAATTATCGTCATGCTACAAAAATCTGGACCATCGTTCTTGAAATTAGTGTATTGATGGCTCAGTTTCCTAGTAAAGAAATTGCACAGCTCAGCTATTATTATAGAACTTTAGGACTTGGATATGCTAATCTTGGTTCATTGTTAATGCTGCAGGGAATTCCATACGACAGTAATGAAGCATTTGCAATATGCGGTGCTCTAACTGCAATCATGCATATGACAGCTTACTCGACTTCTGCTGAGATGGCTAAAGAATTAGGAGCATTTCCCAAATATGAAAATAATAAAGACCATATGTTAAGAGTAGTTAGAAATCATAGAAGAGCGGCTTACAATGTACCAAATGAAGAATATGAAGAACTTTCAATATTCCCTGTGGGAATTGATCCGAAATTCTGTCCATCAGATCTCTTAAAAGCAGCCAGAGAAGATTCAGATAAAGCTTTGGAATTAGGAACAAACCATGGTTTCAGAAATGCTCAGGTTACGGTTATTGCTCCAACAGGCACAATCGGATTAGTAATGGATTGTGATACAACCGGAGTTGAACCGGATTATGCTCTTGTTAAATTTAAAAAATTAGCTGGTGGTGGGTACTTCAAAATAATCAATCAATCTATTCCTCCGGCACTCGAAAGATTAGGATATAATAAAGATCAAATTAATGAAGTGGTAAAATATGCAAAAGGTTCAGGGTCATTGGATGGATGTCCTTATATAAATCACGAATCATTAAAAGCAAAGGGATTTACTGAAGATGCTCTCTTAAAAATTGATAAAGCACTACCTTCGGTTTTCGACTTAAGTTTTGCTTTTAATAAGTTTACTTTAGGTTCAGATATCCTAATAAAAAAATTAGGTTTTGAAGCTGAAGAAATAGATTCATTCGATTTTAATCTGTTATCTGCATTAGGTTTTTCCAAACAGGAAATCGCTTCTGCGAACGATTATGTTTGCGGGACAATGACTATTGAAGGAGCTCCTTTCTTAAAACATGAACATTATCCTATATTCGATTGCGCAAATAAATGCGGCAAAAAAGGAACCCGATTTATCAGACCCCATGCTCATATCGGGATGATGGCTGTTGCCCAGCCATTTATTTCCGGGGCTATTTCCAAAACAATAAATCTTCCTAACCAGGCTTCGGTTGAAGATATTAAAGATGCTTATATGCAATCATGGAAATTGGGAATTAAAGCTAATGCTTTATACAGGGATGGTTCAAAATTATCTCAACCCTTAAATTCCATAAGCGAAGAAGAACTTGAAGCATTAATGGAAGAGAAAGAACATAATGATATTGTAAAAGTTGCTGAAAGAATCATTCATCGTTATATAGCAAAAAGAAGACGATTACCGGATAGGAGGACAGGGTATACGCAAAAAGCTAAAATAAACGGACAATCAGTTTATATTAGAACCGGGGAATATGATAACGGGCAATTAGGCGAGATATTTATTGACATGCACAGAGAAGGTGCTGCATTCAGGAGCTTACTTAACTGCTTTGCTATATCAATTTCTCTGGGGCTGCAGCATGGCGTGCCTCTTGAAGAATTTGTTGATGCATTTGTCTTCACAAGGTTCGAACCAAGCGGTATTGTTACAGGTAATGAAAAAATAAAAATTTCAACTTCTGTAATTGATTATATCTTTAGAGAATTGGCTGTTACATACCTTGGCAGGCATGATCTAGCTCATGTAGAACCAACCGATATTCAATCAAAAGCTTCTAAGGGAATTGTAAAAAAAATCGAACCTGAATATGTAAGTGAAGAAGTGGTAAGTGAGAGATTGGTTGAACTGGATAGAGCAGATAATTCAGGTGCACAAGAATATAATTATAGCTCTTCTCCAAATAGATCAAACACCTACCAAACTGCTGCTGGTCAAAGGAGCAGTATAACTTCAAAAGTTAAACAAGCAATTGAAAAAGGATACACAGGCGATATTTGTTCTGAGTGTCAAAGTTTAACTATGGTTAGAAATGGTACTTGCCTGAAATGTATGACTTGCGGCTCTACCTCCGGTTGTAGTTAATAGTATTAATAAATGAGGCTCATGCATCTGAGCCTCATAATTACATTCTTTGCAAATTACAATCCTTCAAAATTTTTAAAATAATATTTTGGAAAAGATCTAACTTTCCTTTTAGTTTGGGATATAACTCTTAAAAATTGAACTAATTATGAATATTGAACGAACAATTGCTGAAGAATTAAATATAAAAATTGAACAGGTTAATGCTGTTTTAAATTTATTAAACGAAGATGCAACAATCCCCTTTATTGCCAGGTATAGAAAAGAAAAAACCGGCGGATTGGATGAAGAAGCACTTAGAAATGTAGAAGACCGGATTAATTATCTTACACTTCTGCAACAACGAAAAGAGACCATATTAAAAAGTATTGATGAGCAGGGAAAGCTTACTGAAGAGCTAAAAAGTAAAATTGAAAATTGTGAGAAATTACAGGAACTGGAAGATTTATATCTTCCGTACAAACCGAAGAGAAAGACCAGGGGAACAATAGCCAAAGCTAAAGGTTTAGAACCATTAGCTTTATTTATTTTAGAGAATCCGGTATTCTCAGGAGACTTTACCGGGATACTTACTCAATATATAAATGAAGAGATGGGGGTTGCAAATAAAGATGAGGCTTTGCAGGGAGCAAAAGATATTATTGCTGAAATAATAAATGAAAATGCTGAAGTCAGAAAAAAAACACGGGAATTTTTGTTGGATTCTTCTATTATTAAATCTGAAAAAGCTAAAACTAAATCTTCGCAGGAAAAAATAAGCGAGAAACAAAAGGAAAAAGAGAAGAAAGAGATATTTCAGATTTATTATAATTTTCAAATTGAAATTAATAAAATCAAACCCTATCAAATCCTTGCCCTGAATAGAGGTGAAAAAGAAGGAGTATTAAAAATTTCTTTCGAATTTGATATCGTTCATATTCATAAAGAAATAAAAAATATATTTCTTGATTATAAAGAATCCAATTTTATGGACATTATTGAATCAACAATTGAAGATTCTTTCAGCAGGTTAATCTTTCCTTCAATTGAAAAAGAAATCCATAATGTATTAACCGATAAAGCTGACCTTCACGCAATTGAAATTTTTGCTGCAAATTTAAAGCAACTTTTACTTCAACCTCCCATTTCAAATAAAATAATAATGGGGATTGATCCCGGTTTTGTTTCAGGGTCCAAACTGGCAGTTATTGATGAAACAGGTAAATATTTAGACGGTTCAACAATTTATCCTCATCCACCTCAAAATAAAAAAGAAGATGCCGCAAAGATAATTGTATATTTTATTAAAAAATATAATGTGGATATTATTGCAATAGGAAATGGTACTGCAAGCAGGGAAACAGAATTTTTTATTGCAGAAATAATTAAGAATAATAGTCTAAAATGTCACTACATTATTGTTAATGAAGCAGGTGCTTCAGTTTACTCAGCCTCCCCGGTTGCAAAAAAAGAATTCCCTGATCTTGAAGCCAGCCAGAGAGGCAACATATCGATTGCCAGAAGATTGCTGGATCCCCTGGCTGAACTGGTAAAAATTGATCCAAAGTCAATTGGTGTAGGTTTATACCAGCATGATGTAAATCAAAAGCTGCTTTCAGAAAAACTTGATAATGTAGTAGAAAGCTGTGTCAACTTTGTAGGAATAGATGTTAATACTGCATCTGCTTCGCTGCTGACTTATGTTTCAGGTTTGAACAAAAGAATTGCAGAAAACATTGTAAAACACCGGGAGAAAAAAGGAAGGTTTAATAACAGAGAAAATCTTTTAGAAGTTTCCGGATTGGGAGAAAAAGCATTTGAACAATCGGCCGGGTTTTTAAAAATCGCTGACGGCAATAACCCGCTTGATAATTCTTTTATTCACCCTGAATCTTATATTGCAGCTGAAAAATTACTCGAAATGATAAACCTGCCCCTGGCTAAAGTAAAAGAATCCGGTTCATTAATAAACCTGATTGTCAAACAAAAAGGGACAAAAAAGTTATCAGAAGAAATTGGTATTGGAGAACCAACTTTAATTGATATTATTGAAAATTTAAAGAAACCCGGAAGAGATCCCAGGAAAGAGTTACCGGCTCCTATCTTAAGAAGTGATGTTCTTAAAATTGAAGATTTAAAAGAAGGCATGAAATTGAAGGGGACAGTAAGAAATGTAGTTGATTTTGGTGCTTTCGTAGATATCGGAGTTAAGCAGGACGGACTATTACATATTTCTCAAATTGCTGATAAATATGTAAAAAATCCTCTTGATTTTATAAACGTCGGAGATATTATTGAAGTTAAAATTATAAGTATTGAAACTACTCGCAACAGAATTTCTTTGAGTATGCGAATCTGAAGTCTCTAATTAAATTTTGATTGTATATGCTCTTCAACATTAAAATTCTGTTGAAGCTTACAAGTATACTATCCGATATTCTATCAAAAAAGCTTCAAAGTTTAATTTTTATATAAAAGAAGATATTTTCACTAAAATATTTTTTATCTTTACTAAAATTTTTATATTGATTTCTCTTTTCAATATTAATAATGAAAATATATAATCAGATATTAACTATAATTTCAGAAAAAGGGGGAGCTTATTTAATTCTGCTTGATCCTGATAAGATATCAATTGATAAATTATCGGCTTTCATTTCACAGAGTGAAAAATCAGGAGTTGACGGATTTCTGATAGGAGGAAGTCTTTTATTAGAAGATAATGTTAATGAGTTCGTAGAAAAAATTAAGATTTTAACTTCATTACCTGTTATTATTTTTCCTGGGTCGGTAAATCAAATTTGTCAAAAAGCAGATGCAATATTATTCTTGTCGGTAATCAGCGGCAGAAATGCAGAACATCTTATTGGCAAGCACGTAATTGCGGCTCCAATTATAAAAAAGACTAAAATCGAACCAATATCCACCGGATATATCCTGGTTGAATCAGGATCATTAACAACAACACAATATATGAATGGAACTCCACCTATTCCAAGAAACAAACCTGAAATCGCAGCAGCCACTGCTTTAGCGGCTGAATATCTGGGAATGAAATTTATTTACTTGGAAGCCGGATCAGGAGCTGAAAAATCTGTTCCAAATGCAATGATTAGAAAAGTATCTGAATATTGTTCAATCCCTATAATAGTTGGAGGAGGCATTAGAAATCCCAAAGATGCAAGAGAAAAGATGGAGAGCGGGGCTAAAATTATTGTTACCGGAAATTATTTTGAAGATGAAAATAACTGGGAAATGATTAAGCTTTTTGCTGACGCAGTTCATTATAAATTGTCAGTAGAAGTTTGATCATTCTTCATTACATACCATTAAAATTAAATTTTTATATAATCGAAGAGTTATAAATTGGATAAAACAAAATTTATAAAAGATTCTCTGGCTGAAAGTTCCGAAGTAAAATTAAAAATTGAAACGGAATGTTTGAATGATATTCTTTCGGCAGTTACAGTATTAACAAACTCCTTTAAAAATGGAAACAAATTATTATTGTGCGGAAACGGCGGCAGCGCTGCAGATTGTCAGCATATTGCAACCGAATTTGTTATAAGACTTAGTCATGAAATTGATCGCCCTGCAATTCCTGCAATAGCATTAACCACGGATACGTCCAATCTAACCGCGGGAGGAAATGATATAGGCTTTGAAAAAGTTTTCGCGAGAAGTATCCAGGGTTTAGGCAAAGCCGACGATGTTTTGTTTGCCATATCTACAAGCGGCAACTCTCCGAATGTTATTAAAGCTATTGAAGCTGCAAAAGAAAAGGGAATTAAAGTAATAGGATTTTTAGGAGGAACCGGAGGAAAGATCAAATCCCTGGTAGATGTCCAAATTATTATCCCTTCTTTTAATGTTCAGAGAATCCAGGAAGGTCATATTACAGTTGGACATATAATATGCGAATTGGTTGAAAACGAACTATACGGAAATAAATGATAAATCACTCAATATGAAGTTTGTCAGGTATTGACCCAATTAATTTTATCACCCACTTTTATATTAAATTTGTCTGAGAAACCAGCATCAACTTCAATTACATATTTAGCTGGTCCGGTTGACCGATAAGATTGATCGGAAAGAGTTTTCGTATTTTTATGAATCGTAACTATTTTTTTATCCGCGTTCACAAAAATCATATCTAAAGAAATATATGTATTTCTCATCCAGAAAGATTGAACAGATTCTTGTGGAAATATAAAAAGCATCCCCTGATTTTCAGACATAGATTTTCTAAACATTAATCCCAGCTGTCGATCAAAATCAGTATTGGCAATTTGAATATCAATTTTTGCCATTGTATTACCAGTTGAATCTGAAAATGTTAAAACTCCGTCTTTTTTAAACATGAATTCATTATCATTTTTTTTACCCGGAAAAAAGTTATTTATAATCATAAATATTGCGAAAGCAAATATCAGAACTATTATTACGATTTTGAATATAGGATTATTTTTGTTCGATTTAGCTGAATCCTTGACTGTTTTTTTAATTTGATTATTTTTTTTTGCCATTAATCTTTACCGCTAAAATGGAATAAAAAAAGCTGATTAAAAATTTAATCAGCTAATTTAATAAAAATCTAATGAACTACTTAGACAAAGAACCGGAACCATATAATTCTTCAATTCTTCTTCCGCCCATAAATCTTTTATAATAATATTCGCTGGTAAGCGTAGAAACCGTTACCCCTTGTTTGCTGCTGGCATGTGCAAATAGGTTATCACCCAAATAAATTCCTACATGTCCGGGTTTAACATTTCTTCTTGTATCAAAAAATATTAGGTCACCAAACTTTAAATTACTTACATCATCAACCGGTGCTCCTTCATTATATTGATCCTGTGCAGTTCTTAATAGAGAAATTGATACACAATCAGAATAAACCTTCTGAGTAAATGCCGAACAATCTATACCATCTTTAGAATTGCCCCCAAATTTGTACGGAGTATTCAGGTATTTAATTATTTCCATCAGCATTTTTTCTTTTACTGTAGAAAACTCACTATTCTTAAATGAATCATTTTTATTTATTAAAGGTGAAATATCAATACTTTTTTCCACCGGGAGTTCTTCCCCATCCAGATTGTCATTAGAATTATTGTTATCATTTTTATCATTGTTATCTTCAGAGGTAAATCGTACTGCTGGGGATTTCTCTTCATTCTTATCTGGCTTCTCATTATATCTGACAGAATTGGATGAAGCAGAACAGCCGGAATAAATGACTACTCCGGCTGATAAAAATAAAATAAATATTAAATAATTTGTTAATCTCACAATTAAAAATCCGGTGAATAAACTAAGAAATACAAATTGTGACATTTATCCAAGGTATGCCCTCAAGCTTTCGCTTTTTGATGCGCGCCTTAATCTTCTAATAGCCTTTTCCTTTATCTGCCTTACTCTTTCCCTTGTGAGATTAAATCTTTCGCCGATTTCTTCAAGAGTTAGTGAATGTTCTTTATTCAAACCAAAATAAAGTTTAATAACTTCGGCTTCTCTTTCAGATAAACTTGAAAGTGCCCTGTCAATTTCTGCTTTAAGCGATTCGTTCATTAAAGAAAAATCAGGTGTCGGCTGATCATCATTCTCCATAATATCAAGTAACCGGTTTTCTTCCCCCTGAGAAAAGGGGGCATCCATAGAAACATGTTTACCGGATATCCTAAGAGCATCAGCAATTTCACTAACATCCATATCAAGTTCAGTAGCTATTTCAGCAGCGTTGGGCTCCCGTTCAAATTCCTGTTCCAAATTACTGTAAGCTTTACCGATTTTATTTAACGCTCCGACACGGTTCAAAGGAAGCCTAACAATACGTGCTTGTTCGGCTAATGCCTGCAGGATAGACTGTCTAATCCACCAAACGGCATATGATATGAACTTGAAACCTCTTGTTTCATCAAATCTTTTTGCAGCTTTAATTAATCCAAGATTCCCTTCATTTATAAGATCACCTAGCGAAAGTCCTTGATTCTGGTATTGTTTGGCAACACTAACCACAAATCTTAAATTAGCTTTAGTAAGCAGCTCCAAAGCATTTCGATCCCCTTTTTTTATTTTGATTGCCAATTCAACTTCCTGCTCGGGGCTAAGAAGATCAACTTTTCCAATCTCCTGAAGATATTTATCAAGAGATTGGCTCTCCCGGCTTGTAAAATGTTTTGTTATTTTCAAGCTAACCTCACTTTGATTTGAAGGTTAATACTATTTCTTCAATTATCGATGATTTTTTTAATAATTACAGGTTAATTAATATTCCCTATTGTAAAAAAATGTCACCATTATTGAATAACCTCAATTTTTTTTAACATCAAGTAATTAGCGTTGTAAAAATTTAACCTAAAATAAATTATTTTATCCATTTAGTAAAGTGAACCAATATAACAATAAGATGCTATTTACAATTACAATAATTGTTTGCATTCAATTTTTTAAAAAACTTACACCATTTAGTAAATTTTGAACATTAAAAAAATCTGCTGCCGTTTTTCCAACATCAGAAAAAGTTTTCCTGATACCTAAATTGCGGCTTTTTTCACCTTTTCGATAAAAAAGAAGAGGTACATATTCCCTGCTGTGATCTGTACTGGGAGTGGTGGGATCATTTCCGTGATCAGCAGTTATAATTACAGCATCTGATTGATCCAAATTGGATAAGAATGACGGTAAAAAGCTATCAAAATCTTTTAATGCCGCTGCAAAACCTTCGGGATCATTTCTATGACCAAAATAAACATCAAAATCGACTAAATTGGCAAATAAAAAAGAATTATTCACCTTCTTTGAATATTCCAGTAATTTTTCCATCTCTTCTTTATTAGACTTTGTATGTTCCGCAATTTTTATTCCTCTATTATTAAAAAGATCTGAAATCTTGCCAATAGCTACGGTTTGTATTTTTTTACCATAAAGAACGTCCAGAATTGTCTCAGAAGGAGGATCAAGCGAATAGTCTTTTCTATTAGTTGTTCTAGTATAATCCCCATTCTGTCCCAAAAAGGGACGAGCAATTACTCTTCCAACAATTAATGGAGGAGTAAGCACTTTTTCGCGTGTAATTTCACAAATTTTATACTGCTGTTCAAGAGGAATTACTTTTTCGTGGGCTGCAATTTGAAAAACCGAATCTGCAGAAGTGTAAATGATTGGATACCCGGTTTTGACATGTTCATCACCAAGCTCTTTAATTATTTCAGTTCCAGAAGCTGGCTTATTTCCAAGAATCCCTTTGCAGCCCGTTAATTGCAAAAATTTATCCGTTAATTCCTTTGGAAATCCATCGGGAAAATAAGAAAAATCAAAATCAATTTTTAATCCTCCAATTTCCCAATGACCTGTTGTTGAATCCTTTCCTTTTGATATTTCTTTCATTTTTCCGAAAGACGCCATGGGGTCTGCCACATTTTTAATCCCGGCTATATCTTTTATATTACCTAAACCCATTTTTCCCAGGTTTGGTAAGTGTAATCCGTTAACGGACTTTGCTATGTTGCCAAGGGTGTCGCTTCCTTCATCTCCGTAATTTGAAGCATCGGGTAATTCTCCAATGCCAACACCATCAAGTATTATCAAAAAGAGATTATTCATTTATAATTTATAAATTTATACAAGACTGAAATTAAATTTCTAAATTGTTTAGTTGTTAAATCGCTTTGAACTTTGTTTAACAATAAAGCAATATAACAATAAAACGATATAACTTTAAATTTATATTATCAAATGTTGATAGATTTGGAAGGTTAATTAATATTCCTGACGGTATTTCCGCCTCTTTCCAGGGCTTTTTGAAGTGCCAGATCAGCATTGTGAATTATTTCTTCTACATCAATTTTATTAGTAGCCGAAGCAACACCGACAGAAATGGTATATGTAGTCTGTTTCGAGACGACAGCTATGGGTTTACGGGCAACTTTAACTCTTAATTTTTCTGCCCAGATAAAAATATCTTTTGTATTAGAATTAAAGAAATAAACTGCAAAAAGTTTTTCATCCAGTCTGCCAAACAAATTAAGCGGTGTCATTTCTTTTAGAATCATTTCAGAAACCGATTCCAGAACTTTAGGGAAAGGATTACCGTCAAACAGTGATTCCTGCTCAAGAAAATCATCAATCCTGATTAAAGCAAGTGCTCCCGGTGCTTTTAGTTGCTCGGCTTTTACCAGGTCCGTGACCATTCTTTCTTTAAATGTTAAAGCATTAAGTGCTTTTGTTTCAATATCAACAGCAAGAAAACTTTTAAGTAATTTTTGAGTTGAATATGAATAAATTATAAATGCTAAAAGGGAAACACTGCTTTTCAAAAAATGAACATCGGAATTTGTGTAAGCATTTTTCCTTAAGCTCTCAAAACATAGTACCCCGTAATTCTGGGAATTATAGATGAGCGGAATAGCCAAGAAAGAACCATCAAAGCTGACATCTTCAACTTTTGCAAACCTGACATAATTACCAGCTGAAGTGTCATCAATTTTTATCGGGACACCGGTTACGATAGATTTCCCGACCAGTGTACCTGTTAATTCAATATCCAGATTATGCCCAATATATTTTAATGATGTATTATTGATTATTTTTATTGTTTTAAATTTCTGCTCCAGAGGTTGATAATAAACAAATGCAAAAGCATCCCAGTTGATTAGGAGTCCAACTGCATTTTGAATTGAATTTATTAAATCCTCTTCACTTTCAAATTTCTTATCCGGGTTAATTAAATTTGTTAACCCTTTTAACCGCTGCTGTGACAGAGATTCAAAATGCTTCTCTTCGAATATTCCTATTATCATAGTAATAACACGAACAAATCTTCCGAGAGCATAAATAGTTTCAATTCCAAAAGCATCTCCAACCTTTGAATCTACAGCAATAATTGCAATTAATTGTTTATCATAAAAAAGAGGAACACCTACAAAACTTCTGATACCTTGAGGAGAATTGTAATACCTTATTACATCTGCTTCTGCATTTGGTGAGATATCGGACAGAAGCTCAGGTTCTCCTTTCTGAACTATCTTGCTTAAAATATCATCTTCAATATCAAACTTTCTTCCGGAGATATCAGAAGAATTGGATACAAATTTTTCAATAGTGAGTTTTTCTTTTTGCTTATTATACCAGAAGAAAATTGCTGTATTGGCTACATAGGCTTCTTTAATGACTATCAGCATTTTTTCGAGAACGAAGGAAAACTGACCTCCGTGTCCTAATTCATCCGGAAGAGATTCGTTAGCAATCTCTTCAAATTTCTCTTTCAAATCAGGAGGCTTTAAAGTTGTTTTTGAATGACGTTTCTCCGGTGTATAGTTTTCAGCAGTAATTACTTCAATTTCTTTATTTTGTGAAATAATTTGAAATGAGTCATCAATATTTTCTTCAGAAATTGAAGGATTATCATCAGTATAATTATCTTCAGAAACATGCGGTGAAAAAGAAGAGCTGAATCTTATTGAATCCCTGAGGAAAATAATAAATGCAACATAAATAACTATTAAAGCGATTGTAATTACACGTATAATGAGGTCATCAGTAAAGAATAGAATTGCAGCCAAGAGCGGGACAACTAGAAAAATTAATATTCTTTTTTTCTGTCTGCGATCCATAAAAGAAAATAGCTTGAAGGTTATTAATAAACAAAAATAAATATAAAATAACTATAATGTAAAGCAACCAAAATTCTATTCATAAATTATTTGAGATAATTTTTTAATAATATCCTTTTTTCCCCTTTTATTGTATGACGAATAGGGGAAATAGTTTTCACCTAAAACTAACTTTGGAAAAAATTCACAAATTCTTTTTTTCAATGAGGACAGCTCAGATTGTTTGAGCTTATCTATTTTATTCAGGATAAGCATGTAAGGAATATTATTAAACTCTAATAATTCATTAAGTTGAATATCCAGCTCGGTTGGAGCATGCCGGGAATCAATAAAATGAAAAGCATATATAATTTTTTTAGATGCTTTAATATACTGCGATAAAAGCTTCCCCCAGGATTCTCTTTCTTTCAGACTGGTTTTTGCATATCCAAAGCCCGGTAAATCAACTAAATAAAATTTATCATCAATATTGTAATAATTTATAGAGCGGGTTTTCCCTGGTGTTGAACTGATTTTCGCCAAATTCTTCCTGTTAAAAATAGAATTAATAAAAGAAGATTTACCTACATTAGAGCGACCACAAAGGATAATCTCCGGGAAATTATCTTTCGGGATTTGGGAAAGTTCATATACTGATTTTAAAAACTCTTGTTTCTCAAACATTACATTAACCTAAAAGCAAAATCAAATCCACTTTATAAAATATGATTTATAAAAATTATTAATTTTATGGCTTTAAAACAAAAAAAGCTCCACCGGAGCCTTTTTTGAAAAAATTATTTGCTGATCTTCACACTTTCGCTGCTTCAGCAGAAGTTTCTTCAACAACCTTAGCCTCTTCAATTTCTTCTTCTTTTTCAGATTTAGCTTTACGCTTTTCTTCTCTCTTCTCTTTCTTTTCTTCTGCTTTTTTGTTAATCACATCATTGTAATCAACCAGCTCAAGAATTGCCATACTAGCAGCATCACCAATTCTATTACCCAGTTTTACTACTCTTGTATATCCACCGGGACGGTCACCAATTTTCGGAACTATTTCGCTGAATAATTCCTTCACAACTTCTTTATCATGGACGACTTTCATTACCTGCCTGATTGAGTGAAGATCGTTTTTCCTGGCTTTAGTAATTATAGTATCCACATAACTTCTTGCTTCTTTTGCTTTTGCAACAGTTGTTTTGATTCTTTTATGTTTTAAAACTGAAGTCACTAATGCTCCCATAAGAGCTTTTCTATGGCTTGAAGTCCTGTTAAATTTTCTTCCTTTTACTCTGTGTCTCATTGGAAATCCTTCTATACAAAAATTAAGGTGTTTCTACTTCATCTTTTAGATATTTATCTACATCCATACCGAATTCTAGGCCGAGATTTTCAACAATCTCCATCAGTTCGGCTAAAGATTTTCTTCCGAAGTTCCTGAACCGCAGCATTTCAGATTCATCTTTCCTTACCAGATCGGAAAGGGTTTTAATATTTGCAGCTTTCAAACAATTATGAGATCTAACACTTAATTCAAGATCATCAACATTGGTAAGAAGTATCTTTTTGATTCTTTCTTTTTCACTATCTTTCTGACTTACTGCCTGTTCTTCTTCCTGTTCAATATCAAAATTTATAAATAACTGAATATGGTCTTTTAAAATTTTTGCAGCCTGAGTAAGTGCATCCTCAGGGGTAAGTGAACCATCAGTTAAAATTTCAAGGGTTAATTTTTCAAAATCGTTTTTATCTCCAATACGAACATTTTCAACATCATATTTAACGTTCTTTATCGGTGTAAAAATCGAATCGATTGGAATAACACCTATAGTATAATCCTCGGATACATTCTCCGAAGAAGGGACATATCCTTTACCTTTGCCAGCCCTTATTTCCATATCAAATTTTGCATTTTTATTTAAGGATGCAATGTGAAGTTCAGGATTTAAAATTTCAATTTCAGCACTAGCTTTCTGGATATCAGCTGCTGTAAATTCTCCTTCACCGTTAAAAGAAATATCAATCTTGTTCGGTTTTTTGTTAAGAAGTTTCATCCTAACCTGTTTAAGATTGAGAATAATTTCAGAAACATCCTCAATAACTCCTTCGATAGTAGTAAATTCATGAAGGACACCGCTGAACTTAACAGAAGTAATAGCGGCACCGGTTAAAGAAGATAATAATACTCTTCTAAGTGAATTACCTAATGTAACTCCATAACCTCTTTCCAATGGCTGAAGTAAAAATTTACCAAAGGAATTAGTATAACTAGTCTCATCTAAAATTACTGCTTCCGGCATCTTTAAATATGATACACTCATTATTAATCCTCTAAAATATTAATCTTAAAAATTTTATTTATTTGGAATAAAGCTCAACAACCAATTGCTCGTTAGCATTTAGAGGAACGTCAACTCTATCGGGAACCTGTAAAAACGTTCCTGAGAGCGAGGCTTTATCAATTGATAACCAGGAATAAGTACTGTCTTTTACTCTCTTAAGTGAACTGTGAATGGCATCTAACTTTTTACTTTTATCTTTAATTTTGATAATATCACCAGAACTGAGAATATATGATGGAATATCAACTAAGTGATCATTAACAATAACGTGTCTATGCCTAATTAATTGTCTAGCTTGTTTTCTTGAAGAAGCAAATCCAAGTCTGAACACGACATTATCCAGTCTGCTTTCCAGTATTTTAACCAGGTTTTCACCTGTAATACCTTTTGCTTTATTTGCTTTTTCAAAATAATTTCTGAATTGAGTTTCCAATAAACCATATAATCTTTTAATTTTTTGTTTTTCTCTCAGCTGAATCCCGTATTCAGAAACTTTTGTTCTTCTTGAAAGGCCATGCTGTCCAGGCGGATAATTTCTGATTTCCACCGGACATTTTTCCGAATAGCATTTCTGCCCTTTAAGAAAAAGTTTTTGTCTTTCTCTTCTGCACAATTTACATACTGAATCAGTATATCTAGCCATTTACTTTATTCTCCGATATAAAATTAAACTCTTCTTCTCTTTGGCGGCCTGCACCCATTATGAGGAATTGGAGTAACATCTTTAATAGTGTTAATTAACAAACCTGCGGTATTCAAAGCTCTAATAGCTGCTTCTCTTCCGGAACCCGGGCCTTTAACTAAAACATCAACTCTGCGTAATCCTAAATCATGAGCTTCTTTAGCAGCAGCTTCTGCAGAAATTTGAGCCGCGTAAGGAGTATTTTTTCTGGAACCTTTAAAACCATTTTTACCAGCAGACGACCATGAAATAGTATTTCCGTAAATATCTGTAATGGTTACTAAAACATTATTAAAAGTTGCTTTAATATGAGCAACTCCATTAGCATCTACATGTGTTTTCTTTTTTGTTTTTTTTGCAACTTTAGCCAAAACTTAAACCTCCAAGTTATCTAATTACTTTTTAGAAGGAGCTTTTTTCTTGCCCGCAACTGTTTTCCGTTTACCTTTCCTGGTTCTTGAGTTTGTCCTGGTTCTTTGACCTCTAGCGGGTAAACTTTTTCTGTGTCTTAATCCACGATAGGAACCTATATCCATTAACCTCTTAATATTTTGCTGTATCTCACTTCTAAGAGCTCCTTCAACTTTATAATCTGCCGTCATCACAGCTCTTATCTGGGCAACTTCTTCATCAGTAAGATCAGACACTTTTTTATCCGGGTTAACTTTTGCTTTTTCCAGGATCTCTTCGGATATATTTTTACCTACACCAAAAATATATCTTAAACCGAATAAAACTTTTTTATTTTTAGGTAAATCAACACCTGCTATACGAGCCAATTGAATTCTCCTTACTTATTAAAAATTAACCTTGGCGTTGTTTGTGTTTTTTATTTTTACAAATAACCCTCACAACACCTTTTCTTTTTATAATTTTACAATTATCACATATTTTTTTAACTGATGCTCTTACTTTCATTAAAAACTCCGTTATTTATATCTGTAGGTAATTCTACCTTTTGTTAAATCATATGGAGATAATTCAATAGAGACTTTATCGCCTACCAGAATCTTAATAAAATGCATTCTCATCTTTCCTGATATATGAGCTAAAATTTCGTGTCCATTATCAAGCTTAACCTTAAAATGTGCATTGGGTAAAGTTTCAGTAACTACTCCATCAACTTTTATAGGTCCTTGTTTTGCCATCAACAAACCGTAAGAATTTCGGGTTTACCATTAGAGATCGAAACGGTATGTTCGAAATGAGCAGAAGGCAATCCATCAACAGCTAAAACTGTCCATCCATCCGAATTAGTTTTAACATTATAACTGCCCATATTTACCATAGGTTCAATTGCAATAGTCATTCCTTTTCTTAGTTTTGCACCTGTACCCTTTTTTCCGAAATTCGGGACAGATGGTTCTTCATGTAAAAATTTACCCACTCCGTGTCCGCATAAATCTCTCACTACTGAAAAACCATTTGATTCAACATATTCCTGAACAGCTGCAGAGATATCATGAACCCGATTGTCTGCCCGGGCTTCTTCTATACCAACATATAACGATTTTTCAGTTACTTCCATTAATTTCTTTTTTTCTTCTGAAATATTTCCAACCGCAACAGATAATGCTGCATCACCAAAAAAACCATTTTTAAGAACACCGGCATCAAGCGATATAATTTCGCCTTCTTTCAAGATTCTATCAGCAGACGGAATTCCATGAACAACTTCATCATCAATTGAAGCACAAATTGAACCTGGGAAATCAAAAGAACCGGCTTGTGAATAACCTTTAAATGCCGCTATAGAATTATTACTTAAGATATAGTCTTCAGCAATTTTATCAAGTTCTAATGTACTAATTCCAGGTTTTACATGGCTTTTTAAGAGCTGGAGAGTTTCAGCTACAATTTTACAACTCTCTCTAATAAAATCAATTTCTTTTTTTGTTTTAATATAAATCACAAACTAGCTTCTTCTACTTCTAATTTTGCCTGTTTTCATAAATCCATCATAATGTCTCATCAACAGATGAGATTCAACCTGCTGTAATGTATCCAATGCAACGCCAACAATAATCAATAAACTTGTTCCTCCGAAGAATTGAGCAAACTGTCCTGAGACACCCCACCCGGAGACAAATGCCGGCAATATAGCTACAATAGCGAGAAAGAAAGAACCAGGTAATGTAATTTTTGTTAAAATATTGTCAATGAATTCCGATGTTTGCTTTCCGGGTCTTATACCGGGAATGAATCCACCTTGTTTCTTCATTGTATCTGCAACATCTTTTGGATTGAAAGCTATCGCAGTATAAAAATAAGTAAAGAATATTATCATTACGGCATAAATAAATGAATATACAGGTGAAGTATACTGGAAATAACTGGTTAAACTCTGTAAAAATTCATTATTCGGGAAAAATGATAATACAGTATTCGGTATAAACATAATAGATTGTGCAAATATAATAGGCATTACGCCGGCTGTATTAACTCTTAAAGGAATATATTGTGTAACACCACCATATACCTTTCTTCCAACCACTCTCTTTGCATACTGCACAGGAATTCTTCTTGTTCCCTGTGTTACTAAAACAACACCTGCAATAATTAAAACCATAAAAGTTAAAATAACAATTTCGATTACAAGACTCCTGGTTCCGGCTGTAATCAGTCTATACTCGTCCAAAACAGCAAATGGAAACCGATCAATAATTCCTATGAATATAATTAAAGAAATACCGTTTCCTATACCCTTATCCGTAATCTGTTCACCAAGCCACATCATAAACACTGTTCCTGCAGTAAGAATAATTACAGTTGATATTGTCCAGCCAAATCCTTGAACAGCAGCAGGAACTATCGACAATCCCTGAACATTTGTATTTACCAACTTAACCGTAACACCCCACGCCTGTAAAGCAGAAATCAACACAGTACCATAACGTGTAAGCTGTGTAATCTTCTTTCTTCCTTCTTCACCTTCCTGCTGCAGTTTCTGAAAATAAGGAACAACTGCTCCCATCAACTGAAGAATAATTGAAGCAGATATATAAGGCATTATGCCTAATGCGAATATTGCAGCATTTCTAAAAGCACCACCAACAAACAAATCGTAAAGGCCGAAGAGATTATCCGATGTGGCATTCTTCATGCTTTCTGCAACAAGCGCAGAATCAACTCCCGGAAGAGTTATATGAGCACCTATACGAACTATTGTTAACAACGCCAGAGTATAAATTATTCTCTGACGCAGTTCATGAATCTTAAAAATATTTCTAAATGTATCTGTAAACTTAGCCATAAAATAACAGGATTAAACTTTTTTAATGGAACCGCCGGCAGCTTCTATTTTTTCTTTAGCTGATTGACTAAAAGCATCTACTTCAACATTTATTTTAGATTTAATTTCCCCTTTTGCCAGTATTTTAATTAATCCTTTACTGTCGGAAACCAAACCATGCTGCAATAAAAATTCAGAATCAATAACCTGATTTTTTTCTTTTTCAGCTAATTTTTCAAGTGCTTCGACGTTGACAATTTGATAATATTTTTTAAAAATATGCGTGAAACCAAATTTGGGAATTCTTCTCTGAAGGGGCATTTGTCCGCCTTCAAACCATTTTCTCTTTTTTGCACCGGAACGGGATAATTGACCATTCATACCTTTGGTTGCTGTCCCACCATGCCCGGAACCTTCACCACGGCCGATTCTTTTCCTCTGTTTCCTGGTACCTTTTGCATATTTTAAGTTGCTTAAAACATCCATTATAAAACCTTAAATATTCAGTTAATATATTTTATACTATACTTCAGCTTTGTTTTCTTCTATTTTTTCTTCTACTTTGTCTTCTTTCTTTTTCGAAGTTTTTTTCCTGGTTTTAGCCTTTTCTTCTTGGTATTCTTCAACAACCACAAGGTGTGACACTTTATTAATCATACCTCTAATTTGCGGTGTATCATTATGAATTTTTTCCCAGTTAGGTCTTCCAAGCCCTAAAGCCTCGATAGTCAATTTCTGTCTTTTAGGTCTATCAATTATACTTCTAACCTGTTTTATTTTAATTTTACTCATTAGTTTCTCCGGCTGTCTGGATATTAAATAAACCACTCATTGCCATACTTCTTTTCCTAGCCATTTTTCTTGCATCTATAATGCTGAGCAATCCATTTAAGGTAGCTTTAACCTGGTTATGAGGATTGCTGGAACCCAAAGATTTTGTAAGGATATCCTGAACGCCTGCAGCTTCAAGAACGGCTCTCACACCACCGCCAGCGATAAGACCCGTACCGGGGGAAGCTGGTTTTAACAAAACCCGGCCCGCACCATACTTGCCAATAATTTCATGAGCAATAGTTCCTTTAATAACAGGAACTTTAACAAGGCTCTTCCTCGCATCATCAATTCCTTTGGAAATTGCATCGGATACTTCATTAGCTTTGCCAAGTCCGACCCCAACAACTCCATTACCGTTACCAACAACGACAATAGCATTAAAGCTGAACCTGCGTCCACCTTTAACTACCTTAGCCACGCGGTTTATATGAACAACTTTTTCTTTTAGTCCTTCAGATTCATTAGACTTTACAGTTTTCAATTATATCTCCAAAATTCCTTAAAATAATTCAAAAATTAACCGAAGCTGCCGGAAGAGGATTCGAACCTCTACAGACGCCTCCAAAGGGCGTAGTCCTACCATTAGACGATCCGGCAGTTCCGGTTTCAAAAAAATCCGGATTCAAAACTTCAATCCCCCCTCGCGAGCACCTTCGGCTATAGCTTGCACCCGCCCATGGTATCTATAACCGTTTCTATCAAATACTACCGAGGAGATATTCTGCTCCAAAGCTTTTTTAGCAATAAATTTGCCCACTGCTTTACTTTTTGAAGTTTTTCCTTTTATCGATTTTAATTCTTCATTAAGTTCTTTTGATAGAGTTGAAGCTGAAGTTAAGGTTTTGCCGTTTACATCATCAACAAGCTGAACGTAAATATTATTTAAACTTCTATAAACCGTTAAGCGCGGTCTTTCCGGAACTCCCGATAATTTTTTTCTAATTTTTATTTTAGATCTTACTCTTTTGTTTTTCATTTTTATCATTTAAAATCTCCGCTAAAAATTATTTACCTGCAGTCTTTCCGGCTTTTCTTTGTATCTGTTCATCAGAATATTTAATACCTTTTCCTTTATAAGGTTCCGGTTTTCTAATTGATCTGATTTTGGAAGCAACCAAACCAACCAATTGTTTATCAATCCCGGTAACAATAATCTGGGTTGGTGTGGGTGTTTCTAAAGTAATTTCCTCAGGCGGCATAAAATAAATAGGATGTGAATATCCAATATTGAATAAAAGATTTTTTCCTTTTAATTCGGCCCTATATCCAACACCGACAATGTCTAAAGTTTTTTTATACTGTTTTGTAACCCCGGTAACCATATTTTGAATTAATGCCCTGGTTAAACCATGCAAAGCTTTATTTTCTTTTGAATCATCGGGACGATTTACTATCACTTCACTATCCTTAATTTCAATTCCTATATTAGGATGAAACTTGGAAGAAAGCTCTCCATTTGGACCTTTAACCTTTAATTCATTACCGCTTTTAGTAACAGTAACACCTTTAGAGATCTCAATAGGTTTTTTACCAATTCTTGACACTTTTGTACTCCATCAATTAAAAAGCCATAGATTAAAAATTTACCAGATATAACAAACTACTTCACCGCCAATTGATTGCTGCCGAGCATCTTTATCTGTAAGCAACCCTTTTGAAGTTGAGATTACAGCAACACCTAAACCATTTAACACCCGCGGTAAATCTTTGGCATTTTTATATATTCTTAATCCAGGCGTACTAATTCTTTTCAATCCGCTGATAGCTGATTCTCCATCAGTATATCTTAGAATAATACTAATAATATTCTGTTTATTATCTTCTACTACCTGATAATCGCGAATAAAATTTTGATTTTTCAATATATCAGAAAGACTAACCTTCATTTTAGAAGCAGGAATATCCACTCTAACTTTTTTAGCTTTAGCAGCATTTCTAATTCTTGTTAAAAAATCTGAAATTGGATCTGTAACCGGCATAATTTCTCCTTTTACCAGCTTGATTTTTTTAGTCCAGGAATCTCACCTCTTAATGCCATTTCTCTTAACACCAAACGTGAGACACCAAATTTTCTATAGTATGATCTTGCTCTTCCGGTCATCATACATCTATTATTTAACCTTACCGGAGAAGAATTTTTTGGTAACTTCTGCAAAGCTTCATAATCACCTTTTTCCTTAAGCTCTTTTCTCAGCTTAGCATATTTCTTTACCAATCTCTCTCTTTTTTCTTCTCTTGCGATCAAACTTTTCCTTGCCATTAAAATTCCTTTTTGTTATGCTGTTTTGATTTCTTTTTTTCTAAAGGGAACACCAAACGCCTGAAGTAATTCAAATGCTTCATTATCGTTTTGCGCAGTTGTTACCATCGTAACATCCATCCCCAAAACTTTAGTTATCTTGTCAACATTAATTTCAGGGAAAATAATCTGTTCCTTTATGCCCATTGTATAATTGCCTCTCCCGTCAAAAGATTTATCTGAAAGTCCTCTAAAATCTCTTACACGAGGTAATGCAACGTTAACAAGTCTGTCTAAAAACTCATACATTCTTTCACGGCGTAAAGTAACCACTGCACCAATATTAACACCTTCTCTTAATTTAAAGTTAGAAATAGCTTTCTTGGCTTTTCTAATGCTTGCTTTTTGCCCGGTAATTGTTTCGAGTTCTTTAACAGCTTCTTCAAGTAATTTTTGATCTGCAACAGCAGCTCCGACGCCCATATTAACAACAATTTTATGAAGTCTTGGAACCTGCATAATGCTTTTGAAAGTAAATTTCTTCATTAACTCAGGGACAATCTCTTTCTTATAGACTTCTGAAAGCCTGGCCTTTATTTTAATTTCTTTTACTTCTTCAGCTTTTTTAGATTCTTTTTTTGAACCTTGCTTGCCGCCTTTGGCTTCTTTTTCAGGCTTTGCTGCTTTTCCAGTATTTTCTTTTTTTGTTTTCTTTTCTGCCATAGTTAAACTTTTATCTATTGAACTAATTAAATCATTTCACCGGAGATTTTACTAACTCTTGCTCTTTTCTTCTTCCCGGTTTTTTCATCTAAAATAATCTGGGATCCAATCCTGGTTGGTTCATTACTTTTTGGATCCAATATCATAACATTAGAAGCATTTACAGGAGCTTCTTTTTCCAGAATTCCTCCCTGAGGATTTGTCTGACTTGGTTTTGTATGTCTTTTCCTAATATTAATACCCTCAACGATAACTCTGTTTTTTTTAGGAAATACTTTTAAAACTTTCCCGGTTTTTCCTCTATCATTACCGGCTATAATCATCACATTGTCATTTTTTGTAATTTTCATTTGATACCTAAATCTTTATAAAACTTCAGGAGCTAACGAAACAATTTTCATAAATTGTTTTTCTCTTAATTCTCTTGCAACAGGACCAAAGATACGTGTACCCCTGGGTTCATTTTGAGCATTCAACAGAACAGCAGCATTTTCATCAAATCTTATATATGAACCGTCTTTTCTTCTTACTTCCTTTCTGGTTCTAACTATAACTGCCCTGGATACTTCACCTTTTTTTACCGATCCATTAGGAATAGCTGACTTAACGGAAACTACTATAAGATCACCTAAACTAGCATATTTTCTTCCGCTGCCGCCAAGTACTCTGATGCATCTTACCTTCTTAGCCCCGGAATTATCAGCAACTACTAAGTTTGTTTCTTCTTGAATCATTTTATAAAAAACTCCTTAATTCTACTTGGCTTTTTCAACTATTTCTACTAAACGCCATCTCTTTTTAGAACTCAAAGGACGGGTTTCCATAATTTTAACTTTATCACCAACCTGGCATTCACGTTTTTCATCATGAGCCATAAGTTTTGTAGTTTTCTTAAAATACTTTTTATAGATAGGATGCGGCACTCTTCTTTCAATAGCAACGGAAATAGTCTTTTCCATTTTATTACTAACTACAACACCTATCCTTGTTTTTCTAAGTGGACGTTGTGCCATCTTTAAGCATTATCTCCTTCTTTAACATCGGTCTTAACCGATTTTTTTTCTGCTAATTCTCTTTCACGAAGAACAGTTTTCATTCTTGCTAATTCTCGTTTAGTTGTTTTCAATTTTCCTGTATTAGTAAGCTGCTTTAATTGATGAGCAAATCTTAAATCGACTAAATTTCTTTCTTCCTCATCAATTAATTTTATGAGTTCTTCAGTTTTAGTTTCTCTTATTTCATGAATTTTCATTTCAATACCTTAAGAATTATTCAAAGTCCGGTCGTGAAACCACTTTACATTTTATAGGGAGTTTATATGAACAGGACATTAATGCTTCATGTGCTAAATCTTTTGGAACACCAGCAACTTCAAACATTACTCTTCCCGGTTTGACAACAGCAACCCAGAATTCAGGAGCGCCTTTGCCTTTACCCATTCTGGTTTCAAGGGGTTTTTTAGAAACAGGTTTATCGGGAAAAATTCTAATCCAAACTTTTCCATCTCTTTTCATTTTTCTTGAAAGAGCAACACGGCATGCTTCAATCTGCCTGCTGGTGATCCAATGTGGTTCTAAAGCTTTTAGGCCAAAATCACCGAAAGCGACATTACTTCCACGTTTTGCTTTACCAGCCATTCGTCCACGCTGTGACTTTCTAAATTTTACTCTTTTCGGCATTAACATAATTCGAACTCCTAAAACTCTGTGTTAATTAAAAATTAAAACTGAAAAACCATAAAATCACAAAAACATTTTTAATTTTTAACATGCAATTTTTAATTTTTATTCAGTAACTCTTTTTCCCAAAATTTCACCACGGCATATCCATACCTTGATTCCAATTGAGCCATAAATTGTTTCGGCTCTTCCCGACGCATAATCTATATCTGCTCTCAGAGTATGCAATGGAATTCTGCCATCTTTATATTGTTCGGTTCTTGCCATTTCTGCACCGCCTAATCTTCCGGAACACATTATCCTAATTCCTTCAGCGCCCATTCTCATTGCTGCTGTAATAGCCATTTTCATGGCTCTTCTAAAGGAAATTCTTCCCTGCAATTGAACTGCAATATTTTCAGCAACAAGATAAGCATCCAGCTCAGGTCTTTTAATTTCTGAAATCTGGACTTTCACATCTTTATCTGTAAACCTTTTTAATTCTTCTTCAAGCTGTGTAATTTCTTTTCCGCTTTTACCAATAACCACACCTGGTCTTGATGTATGAATAGTCAAAATGATATTCTTTGAAGTCCTGTCAATAACAATTCTTGAAATACCTGCTTTTTTTAACCTGTTTCTGATATAGGTTCTTAATTTTTGATCTTCTTTCAGCTTAGGTGCATAACTTTTATTTTCATACCAATTAGAGTCCCATCCTCTAATAATTCCTACTCTTAAACCTACCGGGTTTGTTTTCTGTCCCAAAAATCCTCCTAATTATTCTTTAGTTGCAACCACAACCGTTAAATGACAAGATCTTTTCCTAATTCTGTAAGCTCTGCCCATCGGAGCAGGTGAAATTCTTTTTAATGTCGGACCTTGATCCACAAAAGCTTCTTTTATGTACAAGTCAGCAGGATCAAGTCTTGTTGATTCATCCTGATTCAATAAATTAGCAACAGCGGATCTAACAACTTTTTCTGCATGTTTAGAAGCATGTTTAGAAGAAAAGTGAAGCACTTCTATTGCTCTTTCAACAGACATTCCTCTGATAACATCAATCAGCAGCCGCATCTTCCTTGGGGAAGAACCTATATATTTATGTATTGCTCTTGCTTCCATTTAACTAAGATTCCTTTTCTATTTAACCTTCGACGCTTTTTCAGCTTTAGTACCCGGATGACCTCTAAAAATTCTTGTTGGCGCAAACTCACCCAACTTATGACCAACCATATTTTCAGTTACATACACCGGTATCATTTTATTACCATTATGAACCGCAATTGTATGACCAACAAAGTCCGGAGTAATTGTAGATGCCCTTGACCAGGTTTTAATAATCTTTTTTTGATTGGTTTTATTTAACTGTTCAATTTTTTCAGCTAAATTAACATCTACATAAGGACCTTTTTTTACCGATCTTGGCATAATAACTTTCTATTTATTTCGTCTTTTTATAATAAATTTATTGGATTCTTTTTTATGTTTCCTGGTTTTTAAGCCTTTTGCTTTTTGTCCCCAGGGTGATACCGGATGCCCGCCTCCGGATGTTTTACCTTCACCGCCGCCCATAGGATGATCAACAGGATTCATTGCAACACCGCGAACGTGGGGTCTTTTTCCAAGCCATCTGGTTCTACCTGCTTTACCTATACTAATATTTTCCTGATCTGAATTTCCAACCACACCATATGTAGCCATACAATCCAGCCTAACTAAACGAACTTCGCCGGATGGCATTTTGAGCTGGGCAAATTCACCTTCTTTAGCCATTAACTGGATTGATGATCCCGCACTTCTCCCCAACTGTCCGCCTTTACCAGGTTTTAATTCAACATTATGAACAAAACTACCTAGGGGCATTTCTTTTAACGGGAGAGCATTACCAACGACAATATCACTGCCGGAACCTGATTTTAGTGTATCTCCAATTTTTAATCCCTCGGGTGCAATTATATAACGCTTTTCTCCATCTATATAATGCAAAAGCGCAATTCTTGAGGAACGATTAGGATCATATTCAATTGCAAAAACTTTAGCAGGCACACCATGTTTATCCCTTTTAAAATCAATAATTCTGTATCTTCTTTTGTGTCCGCCGCCAATAAAACGAGTTGTAATTCTCCCATGATTATTTCTGCCACCGGATTTCTTTAATGAAACTGTCAATGATTTTTCCGGGGTAGATTTTGTAATTTCCTCGAAAGTAGAATTTGATCTAAATCTTGTACCCGGAGTAACCGGTTTTAATTTTTTTATACCCATTTAATTTCCTAATGTAAACTATACTTGTTCGATTAATTCTATTGTTTCGCCTTCTTTAAGAGTAACAATTGCTTTTTTGTATTTTGGCGTTCTTCCAATAAACCTGCCGCTTTTTCTAAACTGAGTTTTAGTTTTGCCATGATGGTTAATCGTTTTCACATCCATAACATGTACATTAAATTTTTTCTCAATAGCTTTGGCAATTTCAATTTTATTTGATTTTGGATTTACTAAAAATCCAAATTGACTGTGGTCAGCCGTAAGGTTAGTCATCTTCTCTGTAATTAGCGGTCTGATTAATGTTTCATGCATCTTAACTAACCACCTTTTCTTTTTTTGTAAAAGTATCCTGAACAATATCCAGCGCACTTTCTTGAATTAACAAAACCTGATTATTTAATATATCATATGTTGAGGCTTTACTCGCTTCAAGGATTTTTACTTTTGGGATATTCCGTCCAGATTTAAAAACGGTATCTAATTTTCCATTAGTAAGCAAAAGAACCTTTTTACCAGTCACATCCAGTGCATTAAGGATACCAACAAATTCCTTTGTTTTCGGTACTTCAAAATTAAAATCTTCAACGATGTACAATTGTTCATCTTTAACTTTATAACTCAAAGCAGATTTCCTTGCCAAAGATTTAACTTTTTTATTTAAATTCTGCGTATAATTTCTTGGCCTTGGACCGAAGATAGTTCCACCACCAATCCAAAGCGGAGATCTGCTTGTACCGGCACGTGCGCCACCACGACCTTTCTGCTTCCAGGGTTTTTTTCCACCGCCTCTAACTTCGGAACGCTCTTTTGCTTTATGAGTACCCTGCCTTTGGTTTGCTAAATAAGCCTTTACAGCCAGATAAATGGCATGATCATTCGGCTCAATTCCAAATATATTATCATCAAGTTCAACTTTTTTACTTGAAGCGGTGCCATCTGTTTTATATAAATCTAGTTTCATAAACTTATTTCTTTAACAATTCCACAATTGAATTAATTGAACCGGGGACTGCCCCTTTTACTAAAATTAAATTTTCATCTGCTAAAATTTTTTCTACTGTAAGATTAGAAACCGTGACTTTCTCATAACCTTTTCGACCAGCCATTCTTTGTCCTTTGAAAACTCTTGAAGGATAAGAACTTGCTCCAATAGAACCAGGAGCTCTTAACCTATCACTTTGGCCATGAGTAGTTCCACCAACGCCTCCGAAACCATGTCTTTTCATTACACCCTGAAACCCTTTACCCTTGCTTCTACCTCTTACTTTAATCTTTTCTCCTTCTTTGAAAAGATCAACTTTCACTTCATCACCAATTTTAAATTCTTTATCTGCAGAGAATTTAAATTCTTTCAAATATGCAGAAGGGGTAAGATTATTTTTCTTAAATTGTCCTATAACCGGTTTGGATATATTTTTTTCTTTTTTCTCTTCAAATCCTAATTGAAGTGCACTGTAACCATCCTTATCAGATGTTCTTACCGAAACTACCTTACATGGACCGGCTTTAATAATTGTGACAGGAATTAACTCACCTGCAGAATTAAAAACATTAGACATTCCAATTTTTCTACCGATTATACCAGACATCTTAAAATCCTTTAAAGCTTAATCTCAATATCTACTCCCGCCGGAATATCCAATTTACTAAGTGAGTCGACGGTTTTGTTATTTGAATTATGTATATCAATTATTCTTTTATGAGCTCTAGTTTCAAATTGCTCTCTAGATTTTTTATCTACGTGCGGAGATCTTAAAACAGTGTAAACTGTTCGCCGGGTTGGTAATGGTACTGGGCCCGATACTACCGCTCCTGTACTTCTCACAGTTTTAATAATTTTTTCTGTTGATTTATCAATCAGAATATGATCATATGACTTCAACTTTATTCTTATCTTTTGACCTGGCACCTAAGCACTCCTTTTTAATAGACTTTAGACTATAAAAATTAGAAAGAAAAAGGGAGTTTAGAAACTCCCTCCTCGGTTAAGCTCTTATTAATTATTCAATAATTTTTGTTACAACACCTGCGCCCACAGTTCTGCCACCTTCACGAATTGCAAAACGCAGACCTTCTTCCATAGCTATTTCAGAAATCAAATCTACTGAAAGCATTACTCTATCACCCGGCATAACCATTTCAGTACCCTCTGGTAAATGGGCAACACCAGTTACGTCTGTTGTTCTGAAATAAAACTGAGGCCTATACCCATTAAAGAATGGTGTATGACGTCCGCCTTCATCTTTTGAGAGTATATATACATTACCTTCAAATTTTTTATGGGGTGTAATAGAACCTGTTTTCGCAAGCACCATCCCGCGTTCGATTTCTTTTTTATCAACACCTCTTAAAAGAATACCAGCATTATCGCCTGCCATAGCAGAATCAAGTTCTTTTCTAAACATTTCTATACCGGTAACAACTGTTTTTTTGTGAACACCGAGACCAATTAATTCAACTTCTTCAGATAATTTAACCTGACCTCTTTCAACTCTACCGGTTGCAACAGTTCCACGACCCGTAATAGAGAATACGTCTTCAACAGGCATTAAGAACGGTTTATTTGTATCTCTTTCCGGCAAAGGAATATATTCATCAACGGCTTTCATTAGTTCCCAGATACAATTTAGTCTAGGATCATCTGCAGATACATTAGGATCAGACGCAGCTTCCAATGCCTGCAAAGCTGAACCTTGTATAATCGGGATTTCATCACCAGGAAATTCATACTCATTTAAAAGATCCCTTAATTCAACCTCAACCAGTTCAAGCAATTCAGGATCATCAACCATATCAACTTTATTCATAAAAACGACTATTCTTGGTACACCAACCTGACGTGCTAGGAGAATGTGCTCTCTGGTTTGAGGCATAGGTCCATCTGTCGCGGCAACAACTAAGATAGCACCATCCATTTGAGCCGCACCAGTAATCATATTCTTCACATAATCTGCGTGACCCGGGCAATCGACATGCGCATAGTGTCTTGCTTCAGTAGAATACTCTACGTGAGCAGTAGCGATAGTAATACCTCTTTCTCTTTCTTCAGGAGCATTATCAATACTGTCAAATGTTCTGACTTCAGATAAGCCTTTTTTAGCAAGAGCCATAGTGATGGCAGCGGTTAATGTAGTTTTACCATGGTCTACATGACCGATTGTGCCTACGTTAACGTGAGGCTTACTCCTATCAAATTTTTCTTTTGCCATCTATATCTCCTTTTTAATAATTCTATTTAATTTTTATGCGTTTGTTAATGTTTTTTTACCTAATGTTTTTTCAGCAATTTCATCTGCCAAGGATTTAGGAACTTCAGAATAATGAGCAAATTGCATTGTGTAAATTGCCCTACCTTGTGTCATAGACCTTAATATAGTTGCATAACCGAACATTTCAGACAAAGGAACAACTGCTGTTATTACCTGAGCATCCTTCCTTGCAGAGAAACCTTCAATTTTTCCTCTTCGAGAATTCAAATCACCCATAACATCGCCCAAATATTCTTCGGGGGTTACAACCTCTACATCCATTATCGGTTCCAATAAAACCGGTTTAGCTTTTTTTGCGCCTTCTTTAAAGGCAAGTGAACCGGCAACTTTAAAGGAAATTTCATCTGAATCCACATCATGATAAGAACCATCATAAATCTTTGCTTTAACATCAACCACGGGGAAACCAGCAATAACTCCATTTCTCATGGCTTCTTGAATCCCGGAAGAAACTGCCGGGATATATTCTTTAGGAACTGAACCACCTACTACAGCGTTTGTAAATTCATAACCTTTTCCTGGTTCATTCGGACTAAGTTCGATCCATACGTGCCCGTATTTACCGCGACCACCTGATTGCTTTATAAACTTGCCTTCTGCATTAACCGTCTGGGTAATTGATTCTCTATAAGCAACCTGGGGTTTACCGACATTAGCTTCAACCTTGAATTCCCTTTTCATTCTATCCACTAAAATTTCAAGGTGCAATTCGCCCATACCACTGATTAAAGTTTGTCCTGTTTCTTCATCAACCTTAACCTGGAAGGTTGGATCTTCATCTGCAAGCTTAACCAAAGATTCGGAAAGCTTATCCTGATCGGCTTTGGTTTTAGGTTCAATTGCAATCTGAATAACTGGTTCAGGGAAAATAATTTTTTCAAGTAAAACGGGGTCTTCTTCGGAACACAAAGTATCACCCGTTTTAGTATGTTTTAATCCAACTGCGGCTGCTATATCACCAGCTCTAACATCTTCAATTTCTTCTCTATGATTAGCATGCATCTGCAAGAGACGGCTTATTCTTTCTTTCTTTTCACTTACTGCATTATATATATAAGAACCCGCCTTCAATGTTCCTGAATAAACTCTGAAGAATGTCAGCTTGCCAACATAAGGATCATTCATGATTTTAAATGCCAATGCAGTAAATTTTTCCTTCTCATCAATTTTTCTTTTGATGTTGTCATTAATACCAATGTGATGGGCTTCAATTTCTTTGAAGTCAACAGGAGAAGGTAAGAAGTCAACAACGGAATCCAACAATTTTTGTATACCTTTATTTTTAAAAGCTGACCCGCATAATACAGGAATAATTTTCAATTCAATTGTAGCCCGTCGCAGGACATTTTTAATCTCATCTTCACTAATTTCTTTTCCATCAAGATATTTTTCAAGCAAAGTATCATCCACATCAGAAACCGCTTCAAGCATTTCGGTTCTATATTTATTTGCTACTTCAATCAGATCTTTCGGTATTTCAAGTTCGTCAAACGTGGCACCGAAAGTTTCTTCATGATACATCCGGGCTTTAAATGAAATAAGATCAATAACACCGGAGAACATATCGCCTTCACCGATAGGAAGGTTAATAGGAATTGCATTAGCGCTTAACCTATCTTTCATCATCTGTAAAACATTATAAAAATCTGCTCCTGTTCTATCCATTTTATTAACAAATGCAATTCTAGGAACTTTATATTTATCAGCTTGTCTCCATACGGTTTCGGATTGAGGTTCAACTCCTCCAACAGCACAAAATAAAGCGACTGCAGCGTCCAGGACCCTTAAAGATCTTTCTACTTCAACCGTAAAATCAACATGTCCAGGAGTATCGATAATATTAATCTGATGATTATTCCAGAAACATGTTGTAGCTGCACTGGTAATAGTAATTCCTCTTTCTTTTTCCTGCTCCATCCAATCCATTGTAGCAGCACCATCATGAACTTCACCTAAACGATGTAATTTCCCTGTATAAAAGAGTATTCTCTCTGTAGTAGTGGTTTTGCCGGCATCAATATGAGCCATAATACCAATATTTCGTACTTTATCTATTGCTTGTCTAGCTGCCATAATAATTCAATTCACTTTCTATTTCTTCTAATCAGATAATTATTATATTACCACCTAAAATGAGCGAATGCTTTATTCGCCTCAGCCATTTTATGAGTATCTTCTTTTTTCTTAACGGCAGAGCCCTCTCCATTGGATGCAGAAATTAATTCCGAAGCTAATTTTAATGACATGGATTTATCATTTCTATCCCTAGCATATCTTTTAATCCATCTCATAGCAAGAGCTGTTCTTCTTTCAGGCCTAACTTCAGTAGGAACCTGGTAAGTTGCACCGCCAACTCTTCTGCTTCTGACCTCAATTATTGGCTGAACATTGCTCATTGCTTTTTTAAAGATTTCCAGACCAGGTTTTTGTGTTCTGTTTTCAATAAGATCAAAGGCATCATATACAACGCTGCGAGCTTTTGATTTTTTACCATCATACATTATACAATTGATAAATTTTGAAACCAGGACATCATTAAACTTTGGATCCGGTTTTAAATATTTTTTTTCTGCTCTTTTCTTTCTCATAAATTATTTAACCTTCGGTTTTTTAGCTCCGTACTTAGACCTGCCCTGTTTTCTATCTTCCACACCACTTGTATCCAACGTACCTCTGACTATATGATATCTAACACCAGGCAAATCTTTAATTCTTCCGCCTCTTATTAAAACAATAGAGTGCTCTTGTAAATTGTGCCCTTCACCAGGAATATATGCAGTAACTTCCATACTATTAGTTAACCTTACTCTGGCAACTTTTCTCAATGCAGAGTTTGGTTTTTTAGGTGTTGTTGTATATACTCTTGTGCAAACACCTCTCTTCTGAGGGCAGGCATCAAGAGCAGGAGCTTTTTTCTTAGCTAAAACCTGCGTTCTCCCTTTTCTAACCAACTGATTTATTGTAGGCACAAATTCTCCTTGAATCAAATAAATTCCAAAAAATTTCAGACTTTAAATATAGGATTAACTACAAAATTTGTCAAGAAATGATAATATTATTTTAATCCCACAAATTTTTACATATATAATAAATGTTTTTTTGGCATAAAAAATCCGGTTTTCAAATGAAAACCGGATTTTATAATATTTTATTGTGCTTGTACTTCTTCTTTAGTAGCTTCTTCAACAGGGGTTACTTCAACTTTCAGAATAATATTTCTATATTTCTTTAAGCCAGTACCAGCAGGGATCAAATGTCCCATAACTACATTTTCTTTCAAGCCAAGCAAGTGATCAATTTTAGCTTCGGTGGCTGCATTGGCCAGAACCTTTGTTGTTTCCTGGAAAGATGCAGCTGATATAAAGCTTTCGGTAGAAAGTGCAGCTTGCGTTATGCCGAGTAAAACATGTTCGAAGGTTGCCGGATAAGCATCGTGCGATATGATCTGCTTTTTATCCTTCCTGCTTAAATCACCATTAATTTCTCTCAATTTACTCTTTATAATAAGCTGACCATCTTTATACCTTGAATCTCCTTTATCTTCAATATAGATCATAGAGGAAATCTTTTCATTTTCTTCAATAAATTCATTTCTTCCGACAATATCTTCTTCAAGGAATCTGGTATCACCAGGAGAAACAATTTTAATTTTCTGCAGCATCTGACGTACAATTACTTCAATATGCTTATCATTTATTTTTACACCCTGCAATCTATAAACATCTTGAATTTCATTAACCAGATACTCCTGGACAGCACTTGTTCCCTTAATTTTCAGAATATCATGGGGATTTATGGGACCATCGGTTATTTTTTCACCTGCCGGAATTTCATCGTTCTCCTGAACTAAAATATGTTTGCCTAAAGGAACATTATATTTTTTCTCGTCAGAACCATCTGGGGCAGATACAAGAATTTCCCTTGAACCCTTCTTCCTGGCACCAAATTTAACTGTACCTTCAATTTCAGAAACAATCGCTGGTTCCTGAGGACTTCTTGCTTCAAATAATTCAGTAACCCTGGGCAAACCACCGGTAATATCACGGCTTTTTGTAGCTTGCTTTGAAATTTTAGCAAGGATAGTTCCTGGAGCAATAGATTCACCTTCCTCAACTGAGAGATAAGCCCTGGTAGGAATATTAAATGATTTTTTAGTCCCATCTTCAGCTTCAATTGAGATACTTGGTGTAAGAGTTTTATCTTTTGATTCAATAACTACTTTTTGAACGTGACCTGTTTGTTCATCTGTAACCTGCTGGAGGGTAACACCATCAACTAAATCAACAAATCTAACACGGCCAGCCAGGTCAGAAAGAATAACAGCATTATAAGGATCATGATTATAAAGAGGCTGACGTTTCTTTACTTTTTGACCATCCGAAACAACCAATTCAGCTCCATAAGGCACATCGTATTTCTTCATCTGACGATTATTATCATCATAAATTCCAATAGAACCTCTTCTTCCGGTTACAACTTTAACCGTTCCTAAGAAGTCTGATTTTTCGACATATCTAATTCTCTCAAACTTAATAGTACCTTCGGTTGAAGCTTCAACCTGAGACTGACTTGCAATTCTTGAAGAAGTACCGCCAAGGTGGAAAGTTCTTAAGGTTAACTGTGTTCCAGGTTCGCCAATTGACTGTGCAGCAATAATACCAACTGATTCGCCAATTTCAACAAGTTTTCCATTAGTTAAATTTCTACCATAACATTTTGCACAAACTCCTCTTTTTGATTCGCAAGTCAACACTGTTCTAATATAAACAGAGTCGATATTAGAATCTTCAATTTTATCGGCAATATCTTCAGTTATCATTTCACCTGCCGAAATAATCAGTTCATCTGTTCTTGGATCATAAACATCTTCCTGGGCAACACGACCGGTGATCCTTTCACCTAACGGTTCTCTCTCCTGTTCAACATCTTTTAATGCTGTAACTTCAATACCCAGAATAGTTCCGCAATCAATCTCCGTTATAATAACATCCTGAGATACATCAACCAATCTTCTTGTTAAATAACCTGCATCTGCCGTTTTTAGTGCGGTATCTGCGAGCCCCTTTCTAGCACCATGAGTAGATATAAAATACTCGAGCACTGAAAGGCCTTCTTTGAAATTTGCAACGATCGGATTTTCGATGATTTCGCCTGCCTGACCGGACAGAGTTTTCTGAGGTTTCATCATTAATCCTCTCATACCAGCAAGCTGTCTGACCTGTTCTTGAGAACCTCTGGCCCCTGAATCAACCATCATATGAAGAGAATTAAATCCTTGATTGTGACCTTTGATTTTATCCATTAAAGCACGGGCTACATCGTTTGTTGTGTGGGTCCAAACGTCGATAATTTTATTATATCTTTCAGCATCTGTAATAACGCCTTGCTCATGTTCATTCAGAATAGCTTCAACCTTTTTGTCCGCTTTGGTTATTAAGCTTTCTTTTTCTTCAGGTATAATCATATCACCATAGCTAACTGATAGACCACCTGCAGTTGAGTATCTAAATCCGATATCTTTTAAGTCATCCAGAAACTTAGCTGTAACCTTGTTGCCAAGCTTCAAGAACATTTGACCGATGAATCCACCAAAAGTCTTCTTAATGAGAAGCTGATTAAAGTAACCCATTTCTTTCGGTACAATCTGATTGAATATAACACGACCAACCGTCGTTTCAATCATTTCTCCATCTATTTTAACTTTAATTCTTGCATGCAGGCCAACTACTTTTGAATTATAAGCAATCAGTACTTCATCAGAAGAACCGAACTGCATGCCCTCGCCTTTTTCACCTTCTCTTAATTTAGTAAGATAGTAGCAGCCCAAAACAATATCTTGAGTAGGAACGACTATTGGGCTTCCATTTTGAGGTGACAGAATATTGTGACTGCTTAACATTAATAAAGCTGCTTCAAGCTGTGCTTCATAAGAAAGAGGTACGTGAACAGCCATCTGGTCGCCGTCGAAGTCAGCATTAAATGCAGTACAAACCATTGGATGGAGCTGAATAGCGCGTCCATCGATTAATATAGGCTGGAAAGCCTGTATACCAAGCCTGTGTAAGGTTGGTGCCCGGTTTAACAGGATAGGATGTCCTTCAATGATTTTAGCAAGTATATCCCAAATTATAGGATCTTTTCTATCAACAACTTTTCTTGCACTTTTTACGGTTTTATTATGTCCTCTATCGATTAACTTTCTAATAATAAAAGGTTTAAAGAGTTCGACTGCCATATCTTTAGGCAATCCGCACTGATGAAGCTTAAGTTCAGGACCAACAACAATAACTGAACGACCTGAATAATCGACTCTTTTACCGAGAAGATTCTGACGGAACCGGCCTTGTTTTCCTTTCAGCATATCGCTCAAAGATTTTAAAGGTCTGTTATTATCACTCCTTACTGCACTACCGCGACGTGAATTATCAAACAATGCATCAACAGATTCCTGGAGCATTCTTTTTTCATTTCTTAAAATTACTTCAGGAGCTTTGATATCAATTAATCTTTTTAGACGGTTATTTCTAATTATAACTCTTCTATAAAGATCATTTAAATCGCTGGTAGCAAATCTCCCACCTTCAAGGGGAACTAAAGGTCTTAATTCAGGAGGAATAACAGGGATATAATTTAAGACCATCCATTCGGGTTTGTTTGCAACTTTAGTTTCATCTTCTTTAAAAGCTTCAAGCACTCTCAATCTTTTAAGAAGATCAGCTTTTTTCTGCTGAGATGTTTCTTCTTTTAATTGAGCTCTTAAATCTTTAGAAAGCTGCTCAACATCAGTATGCTTTAAGATATCTTTTACAGCATCACCACCGATTTTAGCTACAAATTTCTTAGGATCATTTTCTTCCAGTTTATCGTTACCTTCGGGAATAGAATTGATCACTTCGAAATACTGATCTTCGGAAATCAAATCAAGTCTATGCAAACCTGTTGGACCCGGATTTAAAACCACATAAGATTCATAATAAATGATTTTTTCAAGTTCTTTTAAACTGAGACCAATAATATTTCCGATTTTTGAAGGTTGAGCTCTAAAAAACCAAATGTGAACAACCGGAACAGCAAGGGCAATATGCCCCATTCTTTCACGGCGGACACTTTTTTGAGTAACTTCGACACCGCATCTGTCACAAATAATACCTTTATATCGTATTCTTTTATATTTACCACAGAAGCATTCCCAATCACGTGTAGGACCAAATATTTTTTCACAGAACAATCCGTCTTTTTCCGGTCTGAAGGATCTATAGTTGATTGTTTCAGGTTTTGTTACTTCTCCATAAGATCTGGACAATATATCATCAGGGCTAGCAAGACTAATAGTAATATTATTAATATCCCGCATTGCATTTTCTTGAACTCTGTAAGGCATAATTTTTATCTCCTAATTTCTAAGTGAAATAATACTGCCTAAAAAAGGCAGACATGCCTGCCTGCCGCAGGCAGGTTCAAAGTAATTAATTAATCTTAATATCAAGGCCTAATCCTTGAAGTTCCTTAATTAACACATTGAACGATTCAGGAATATTTGGTTCCTGTAAATTTTCACCCTTAACAATTGCTTCATAAACTTTAGCTCTACCAGCAACATCATCACTTTTAACTGTTAATATTTCCTGTAGAATATGTGAAGCACCATATCCCTCGAGAGCCCATACTTCCATTTCACCGAATCTCTGACCGCCGAACTGAGCTTTACCACCCAGAGGCTGCTGTGTAATAAGGGAGTAAGGACCAATAGACCGGGCATGAATTTTATCATCTACAAGATGGCTTAACTTGAGCATATATATGTACCCGCACGTAACTTTCTGATGGAATTTCTCTCCTGAACGGCCGTCATAAAGATCTGTTTTGCTTCCTCTTTCGAGCCCCGCTTTTTCAAGCCACTCATCAACATCTTCCATTTTTGCACCGTCAAATATGGGAGTGGCAAATTTGACACCCAGTTTTTTACCAGCCCAACCTAATGCAGTTTCATACAACTGACCGAGGTTCATACGTGAAGGTACACCAAGGGGGTTTAAAACGATATCTACCGGTGTCCCATCATTTAAATGCGGCATATCTTCCATAGGAACTATTTTTGCAACGACACCTTTGTTACCATGTCTTCCGGCCATTTTATCACCAACAGAAAGCTTACGTTTCTTAGCTACATAAACTTTAGCCAGCTTTACAATTCCAGGAGGAAGTTCATCACCACTGGTAATTTTAATTTTTTCTCTCTTATATTCTTCTTCAAGATCCGAAAGAGCATCAAAATAATTTTTAAATAGGGTTGTTATATGATTATTTAATTTTTTGGATTCAAACCAATCAAGTGTGTAATCCAGCTTTGTAACATCATCCATTGAAGAAAAAGTTGAATCTTTAATAGTAGTATTATTTCTTAAAACAACACTGCCGTCAAGATCTCTTATACCGGTAGTTGTCTGACCATCGGTCAGTTTGGTTAATTTTTCAACCAGTTTATCATAATTCTGGCTAAGAGACTGCTTATGATTATTTTCCAGATCATCGAGCATTTTCTTTTCTAACTTTTTCGAATCTGTATCTCTTCTCTTACGGCTGAATAATCTGGTTTTTATAACCGTACCTTTCAGTCCGGGAGGTGCTTTCAATGAAGCATCTTTAACATCACCGGCTTTATCTCCGAATATTGCCCGTAATAATTTTTCTTCAGGAGTCGGATCTGTTTCTCCCTTAGGAGTAATTTTACCAATCAGGATATCGCCTTCTTTTACTTCGGCACCTTCTCTTACTATACCATTTTCATCAAGATTCTTTACCGCTTCTTCACTAACGTTAGGTATTTCCCTTGTCAGTTCTTCTTCACCTCGTTTAGTTTCCCGTACCTGCAATTCAAACTCTTCGATATGAATTGAAGTATAGATATCTTCGCTAACGACTCTTTCACTAATAACAATAGCGTCTTCAAAATTATATCCCCGCCACGGCATAAATGCTACAAGCACATTCCGGCCAAGAGCTAATTCACCCTGATCTGTAGAAGTTCCATCGGCAAGGACATCGCCTTTGGAAACCTTCTGACCTTCATTAACAATTGGACGCTGATTAACACAGGTTTCCTGGTTGGTTCCGTTAAATTTAGTTAGCTTATGAGTTACTCTCTTTACATCATCAAAAGAAGTTAGGGCATCAATACTGTTTGGATTTATATCATATTTAACAACAATATGATTTGCATCTACACTTTCAATGGAACCATTGTCTTCAGCAACAATTATTGCACGGGAATCCGTAGCTAATTTCTTTTCCATACCAGTTCCTACAAGAGGTGTTTCCGGTCTTAACAAAGGAACCGCCTGACGCTGCATGTTGGAGCCCATCAAAGCTCTGTTAGCATCGTCATGTTCAAGAAATGGAATTAATGCAGCCGCAGCACTAACCAACTGAGCCGGAGCTACATCCATATATTGGATATTTTCAGGAAGAGCGATTGGAAATTCGCCTTTATATCTTGATTTAACCCTCTCATTTGAGAACTTCGACTGTTCAGTCAAAGGTGCATTTGCTTGTGCAATAGTTTGTTGGTCCTCCTGCTCGGCAGTTAAATAATCAATTGAATCAAGAACTTTGCCTTTATCAACTTTTCTGTACGGAGTTTCCAAAAATCCATACCTGTTTACTCTGGCATAAATAGTAAGTGAAGATATAAGCCCGATATTCGGACCTTCGGGAGTTTCAATCGGACATAAACGGCCATAATGAGTATAATGTACGTCTCTAACTTCAAACCCGGCACGTTCCCTGGTTAAACCGCCAGGTCCCAACGCCGACATTCTTCTTTTATGGGTCATTTCAGCCAGAGGATTTGTTTGATCCATAAATTGTGAAAGTTGATTTGTTCCAAAGAAAGCATTAATTACGCTGCTTAATGTTCTTGCATTAACAAGATCCTGAGGAGTAAAACTTTCAGTATCGCGCATATTCATTCTTTCTTTTATTGTACGAGCCATACGCGCCATACCTATATTGAATTGCTGGCCAAGCTGTTCACCAACAGTTCTTACTCTTCTATTTCCCAGATGATCGATATCGTCAACCGCTTCATTTCCTGCTCTTAGCTTGATGATATATTTCATTATAGAAATTATATCTTCAATAGTAAGAATAGTAGTGGTTTCCGGAATTTTCAATTTAAGCTTGTCATTCATTCTATGACGACCAACATCGCCTAAATCATAACGTTTATCATTAAAGAAAAGCTTATCAATTAATGCCTGGGCAGTATCCATATCTGGTGCTTCACCAGAACGCAGCTGGCGATAAATGGCATACAAAGCTTCTTCTTTTGTATGTGAAGTATCTTTTCTTAATGTATTTACAATAAAATCGTGATCAGGCGATGTCTCAAGGCTAATAAATTTTAAAGTAGTAACTTCGGCTTCTTTTAAACGCTCAATATCATCTTCAACAAGAACACTATCTTTTGTAAGAAATATTTCACCAGTTGACATATCAAATACATCACTTGCAATAGTTCTACCAATATATTCTTCAATTTTAACTTTATTTACGTCAACTTCTTCAACCAAATTGAATAGATTTAAGATTTCTTCATCTGATTCATAGCCCAACGCCCGAAGCAAAGTAGTAGATGGAAATTTCTTTCTTCTATCTATATATACAAACATTACATGATTGATGTCAGTTGCAAATTCTACCCATGAACCTCTTAAAGGAATAATCCTGGCGGAATAAATTGGAGTACCGTTCGGATGAACAGTTTGTGAAAAAGCAACTCCCGGTGATCTATGAAGCTGAGAAACTACGACTCTTTCTGCACCATTTATTATAAAGGTCCCTTTTTCAGTCATAAAGGGAAGATTCCCAAGGTAAACTTCCTGTTCTACAGTATTAACAAATTCTTCTGTTTCGGGATCTTTTGTAGATAATCTCAGTTTTCCTTTTAACGGAGCAGAGAAAGTTAATCCTCTTTCCAAACATTCCATTACGGAATACCTAGGTTTTTCGATATTATATTCAATAAAATCCAGTCTGTAATTCTCTTTATTATCAAAGATGGGGAAATTTGAGCTAAATACTGCCTGAAGACCTTTATTTTCCCTTTTCCCAGGTAAAATTTTTAATTGAGCAAAATCCTCGAATGAATCCGTTTGAACAGATAAAAGATCGGGAGGATCTATTATCGAGGAAATTTTTCCGAAGGAAATTCTATGATTATTATTATTCAATTTAAACCTCCAATTATTAATCACTAACTTTTACTATCGAGCTGAACATCTTTCAACATAAACAAAAATATAAAAAGCGATAGGACAGACTTCACCGCCTACCACTTTTTATATAAAAAGTACATTGCTTCCAAGATTTATATATATTAATTATTTTAATTCTACTGTTGCGCCGGCTTCTTCAAATTCTTTTTTAAGTTTTTCTGCTTCTTCTTTAGAAACACCTTCTTTGACAGGTTTGGGTGCAGAATCGACTAAATCTTTAGCTTCTTTTAAGCCAAGACCGGTATGAGCTCTTACAACTTTAATAACATTGATTTTCTTATCGCCAACAGACTGTAATATTACATCAAATTCGGTTTTTTCCTCAACGGGGGCAGCGCCTGCTCCGGCAGCAGCAGTTCCACCAGCTATTACAACCGGGGCAGCAGCAGTAACACCAAATTCTTCTTCCAGAGCTTTCTTCAAATCCGATGCTTCCATTAAGGACAGACCTTTTATTTTCTCAACAATTTCAGCTACTTTTTCTGACATTGATTTACTCCTAATAAATTAATTTACTAAAAAAATTACCAATTTTATGCTGCCTGTTTCTTAGAGATCTCATCGATCACACTTACAAGGTCTCTAATCACAGCATTAATAACACCTACAATACCGGAAGCTGGTGAATTCAAGCTGCCTAGTATACTTGCTATAATTTCTTTTTTAGATGGAAGAGACGCCAAATCATTTAATCTGCTGCCATCGTAATACTGGTCTTCAATATAACAAGCCTTAAGTGCTAACTTTTGTTTTTCATCAAAATATTTTTTGATGATTTTTGCAGGCACAACAGGACTGTTTTCATCAGTAAAAACATATCCTGTCATCCCAACCAAATGATCCGCCAGTTTATCATATTTACCGGATTCATCGAGAGCTCTTTTAAACAAAGTATTTTTAAAGACTTTGTATTTTACTCCCTCTTTACGGAATTGGTTTCGTATACCATTTATATCTTCAACCGAGATTCCGCTGTAATCCGCCAGATAAACTGCAGTCGATTGATCAATCATTTCTTTAATTTCAGAAACGATCTCAGGTTTTTCATTCTTATTCATTTTTCTCCCATACCAAATAATAAATTATTGGTGCTGGCCTTTCCCGTAATTCTGCGGGATTTGAAGCATTTATTTTTTTGAGTGCGTAAACTTTTTATTTTTTTAATGAGTAGGAAGCTCTTCTTTAGAAATTTTCAATCCGGGACCCATCGTTGATGAAAGATATACACTTTTTACATATGTACCTTTTGCTGACGATGGTTTCATTTTTATAATTGTATTTAAAAATGCTTTTGCATTTTCTTCTAATTTTTCAGCTTCAAAATCAAGCTTACCTAATGCTGTATGCACAATACCTGCCTTCTCTACTCTAAACTCTATTTTACCTGCTTTAACTTCTTTAACTGCCTGAGCCACATCCTGGGTAACGGTACCGCTTTTAGGATTCGGCATTAAACCTTTAGGACCTAATATTTTTCCTAACTTTCCCAATTCAGACATTGTATCCGGGGAAGCAACTATAACATCAACGTCTGTCCAGCCGCCTTTTATCTTTTCAATATATTCTTCAAAGCCGGCAAAATCTGCACCGGCATCCAGAGCTTCCTGAGATTTAGATTTAGTAATAACCAAAACTTTAACCTGTTTACCGGTCCCGTTGGGTAAAGATACAGTACCCCTGATCATCTGATCGGCATGTCTTGGATCAACACCAAGTTTTATTGCACAATCAAGAGTTTCTGTAAATTTAACCTTAGACTGCTCTTTAAGCGTTTTTACAGCATCTATTATAGAATACTCTTTAGCTTTATCTATGTTTTTTGAAACTTCTTTATATCTTTTGGAGCTTTTCATTTTTTCACCGTTTTGAAAGTCATATAAAAAATTATTCTTCAACCGAAATACCCATGCTTCTGGCAGTTCCGGCAACCATACTCATAGCATGATCGACATCAAAAGCATTAAGGTCTGGCATCTTGAGCTCAGCAATCTCTTTTACCTGGTTTTTAGTTACTTTCCCGATTTTATTCCGGTTTGATTCAGCGGAACCTTTTTCTACTTTTGCAGCTTTCTTTAAAAGGACTGCAGCAGGAGGAGTTTTAGTTATAAAAGTAAATGATTTATCTGCAAATACAGTAATTACTACAGGTATAATTAATCCTTCTTTTTCAGATGTTCTTGCATTAAATTGTTTACAGAACTCCATAATATTAACACCCTTCTGACCTAAAGCAGGGCCAACCGGAGGAGAAGGATTCGCTTTGCCGGCAGGGATTTGCAGCTTAATATATCCAGTTATCTTTTTAGCCATATAATTACTACCTTATAAAATTATTTTTCCAATTCAGCTTGAACAAAATCGATTTCAACCGGGGTTTTTCTTCCAAAAATTGAAACCATCACTTTTATTTTCATTTTTTCTTCGTTTACTTCCTGAACAGTACCGCTGAAGTTATTGAACGGACCGTCAATGATTTTAACGATATCGCCGGATCTGAAAATAGTCTCCATTCTTTCCCCGGTTTCGTCCTGGCTAATACGGCCGACTATTCTTTTAACTTCTTCCGGTTGTAAAGGATTAGGATTATTTTTTGTTCCAAGAAAACCCATTACACTTTGCGTATTTAAGATAAATTCCTTTACCTGGTTATCAAGATCTGCCTGAACCAATATATATCCCGGGAAGAAGTTTTTTGTTTTACTTTTTTTCTTTCCGTCTTTCACTTCAAAAACTTTTTCCATCGGAACTAAAATTTCATCGATTTTAGCACGGAGCGTCTCGTTATCATCCAGCTCCGATTCAAGCAAAGTTTTAACTTTGTTTTCATGCCCAGAGAAGGTTCTAACTACATACCACTTTTTATCCATAACCTGCACTTAAAAAATTCCTTTAAATATTTGATTTATTGCCATGTCAATTACATAAGTGAAAGCAGCTATAATCAGACAAACAACAATAACAACAGTAGTTGATTCTTTCAGTTCATCTTTGGTCGGCCAGGTAACCTTTTTCATTTCCTTCATTACATCATTGAAGAAGCCAATAATTTTTTCTTTCATGAATTTCTCTTTAAATCTTATAATTTACTGCACGTCAGGAGGGACTCGAACCCCCAACCTGCGGTTTTGGAGACCGCTGCTCTAGCCAATTGAGCTACTGACGTAACAATCATTATTTTGTTTCTTTATGAATTGTATGTTTTTTATCCCAGCGGCAATATTTTTTATACTCTACTCTGCCGGGATGGTTACGTTTATTTTTGGTTGTAGTGTAATTTCTTCTTTTACACTCCGTACATTCTAAAGTTATAATATCTCTCATAGTTTTTTATATTAAATTTTTCTAAATAAATTCCTTAATCCTAATCTTATTCTTAACCTCCTTAATCCTTCCAACAAAACAGAAAGATTAAGATTAGGAGTAAGATTAAGAACACTGCATTAACAAATACCTTAGAGCTGACGACCGGGATTGAACCGGTGACCTCATCCTTACCAAGGATGTGCTCTACCAACTGAGCTACGTCAGCAGCTCTTTATGTAACTCAATATATATACTTTGTAACTCATTCGAGCGGGAGACGGGACTCGAACCCGCGACCAACAGCTTGGAAGGCTGTGACTCTAGCCAACTGAGTTACTCCCGCCTATAGATCATAATCTTAATTATACTCTTAATCCATTAACTCAAATAAAACAGAAAAATTAAGATTATAATTAAGAATAAAGATTCTTACGGTATCAATACGACTATCAATAAAAAAAGAACAAAAAAATAAGGGAATGAAAATCAAATAAAAAATATTAATTCCCTTTAAGAAACCATCATAAAAATTTTTCAGCGTGGGCGGCGAGGGATTCGAACCCCCAAAGGCGTCAGCCAACGGATTTACAGTCCGCCCCGGCTCTCCAACTCCGGCGTCCGCCCAAAATAAAAAACAGACTACAAATATATTTCGATTATGACAAAAATGCAAACTTGAAACCATATGGCAGGGGTAAAAAGAAAGGGATGATTGTGGAAGATGGAAAATGGAATATGGTAGATGGAAAATGTACATAGCTAATTTCGGATTGCGGAGTTGGGATCTCGGGTTTCATCAAATCATGCAATTTCAAATATTTTCACCGTGTATAGTTATTTTAGTTATATAATATTAGTATAATAATGAAATAATTTAAGTTCAATAGTACAATCTGTCGTAAGCATTTCGTTCAATGCTTCCACAACTCCCTATCCAGACTTCTATACTGAATTGCTTCACTGATATGCTGTGGTAGGATATTTTCCGATTCATCAAGATCAGCAATGGTTCTGCTGACTTTCAGTATTCTATCATATGCTCTTGCTGAAAGACCTAACTTTGTCATTGCCATCTTTAATAAGTCTGAGCCGGCAGAATCAAGCTTGCAAAATTGTCTGACTTCTTTAGACCCCATATCTCCATTATTAAAGATATACTTGTTGTTTTCAAATCTTTTATATTGAATATTTCTTGCATTTATAACCCTCATCCTTATTTCAGAAGAAGATTCGCTTTTTGTTGCTGCAGAAAGTTCCTTATATTTTACAGCCGGAACTTCAATGTGAATATCTATTCTATCCAGCAGTGGACCAGATATCTTTGCCATATATTTCTGTATTTGCTGAGATGTACACGTACACTCTTTGTTTGGATCGGTAAAAAACCCGCAAGGACAGGGATTCATTGCTGATGCAAGCATAAAATTAGCGGGAAATTCTAAAGATAACTTGGACCTGCTGACAGTTACCTTTGCATCTTCCAGAGGCTGTCTTAATACTTCCAGAACATTCTTCTTGAATTCAGGCAGTTCATCCAAAAACAGAACTCCATGATGTGCATAAGAAACCTCACCCGGCCTCGGAAAAGATCCGCCTCCTACAAGTGCCGCATCAGATACAGTGTGATGGGGACTTCTATACGGTCTTTCAGTAATAAGCGCCTGTTCTTTAGGAAGAATTCCCGCAATGGAATGAATTTTTGTTGTTTCAAGTGCTTCCTCAAAAGTCATTGGTGGAAGAATGGTAGGCATTCTTTTTGCAAGCATCGTTTTACCGGAGCCCGGGGGTCCAATCATCAAAATATTGTGAGCACCAGCAGCAGCCACTTCAATTGCACGCTTAACATTTTCCTGTCCTTTAACATCCGAGAAATCCAGATGATAAACATTCACCCGGGAAAATATTTCATTAATACTGGTTTTTATTTTTTCTTTCTGAATATCACCATTTAGAAAGCTGATTACTTCATAAAGATTCTCCATTCCGTAAATTTCTACTTCATCAACAATTGAAGCTTCTTTTGATGATTCGACAGGAAGAATAATCCTTTTTATTCCTTTCTTCTTGGCTTCAACTGAAATTGGTAGGGCTCCCTTAATAGGACGAAGCTGGCCGTCAAGGGATAACTCTCCCAGAAAGACAGTATCTCTTAAAGATTCTTCTTCAATTTTCTCAATTGCCGCCATTAAACCAATCGCGATAGGAAGATCAAAAGAACTCCCCTCTTTTTTTATATCTGCCGGTGCAAGGTTTACAGTTATTTTTTTCAAAGGATACTCAAATCCGCTATTTTTTATGGCAGCAGTGACACGTTCCCTGCTTTCTTTCACGGCATTATCCGGTAAACCAACTATTGTAAAAGAAGGGATATTTCTTTCAACATTCGTTTCTACTTCAATTAAATAAGCATCAATCCCGTAAGTTGCACTGGTAAGAATTTTTGAAAGCATTAAACTTCCGGTTATTTATTTTAATGAACCCGTTTTATACGGGGACGGTTTTTAATTTATTTGAATACTGGATTCCTTAATTTTGATGCTTAACGTTGGATTTTCGGCTTCCCTTTTAGTGGAACCAGTATCTTGATTTTATATAATCAACAATCTTCGGAAAAATGGAACCCTGGATGATAGGAAATAAAGACAATTTCATAATTCCATTTACCTCGCCTGTCAGCGAACAAGCAATATTCCAAAGGATAAAAACATATGATTATTTAGTTAAAACCATTTTTTTTGTCTGTGAATATTCCGGCGTTTCTATTTTATACAGATAAACGCCAGACGGCAGGTCTGTTGCATCGAAAGTAAATTTGTGGACTCCTTTGCTTAATGAGCCATCATACAGTCTTTCGATCTCCTTCCCCTCAAGATTATAGATAATTATTTTAACTTCCGTATCCTCCATTAATTCAACAACTATGCTGGTTTTAGGATTAAAAGGATTCGGATAATTCTGTTCAACAATAAAAGGTTCAAAAAGCCCCTGCCCTACTTTTACCTGAGATGAATATACAATTGAGCCATCTTTATCAACCTGTTTAACCCTGTAGTAAATAACATCCGATGATTCATCTTTCTGATCCAGACAGGTATAATTTTTTTCATTGAGATCATCTGCATCAATTTTAACCACCGGGATATATTCAGAGTTTTTAGATGATTTTTCAAGAACATAATAATCTGCCTGTTTAAAATCACCGCCATTCCATTCAAGTTCATAAGAATTCGAAAGTATTTTAATATTAAGTTCCGGAGCTTTGGCAAAAATCGGCGCATCGGAATTTACTAATTGGATACCATCGGTATTAATATCTAATACCCCTTTCAGATTTGATAATTGTTCAACATCATCAAATTTAATCCTTGTCAATACTCTCGAACTGTCGGCAACAAAATTCTGGAAGTTGCAATTGGCAAAGGAAGAATTTATTGAATTATTCAGATCAATTATTCTTAAAAGATCAATCTGGAAAGATTCTTTTTCTTCAAAATTATAGAATTCGAATCTAAGGTTATTAACATCGACCGAATAATTTAATTTGTACCTGGCAATTAAACTGCCGTTACTATAAAAAGAGACTGAATTATTCCTGATTGAAAAGAGAATTGAAATATGATACCAGCACTTTAAAGACATAAAGCAGGGATTAGAATAAACCTGTGAACCTGATTTTGATTCGGCTGAAAGGATCTGAAATGAATTTGTTGATATAGAATACTGAAAATCGGGCAGGTTTTTATCTTTAATCTTTAATAACTGTTCTTCAGAATTGTTTAATTTAACCCAAAACTCTGTTAACAGATTTTCAGATTTGACTTCATTAAATGAAAAATCGAGATAAGCATTGTGAGTAAAATTTAATGCTTTACCTGCTACTCTTTGAACTTTATAAAATTCAACGGGCACTTTTAGATAATCGGATTCCCTGATCGGTTCATTTTTAGTTTTTGAATTAATATGTCCCAGGATCTTTCCTTTTCCTTTATAGATCCCAAAAAATTCTATAGTGCTTTTTGATGTATTTTCACTTTTAAAACTCAATAAAAACTGGAAGAATGAACCCGGAGTTAAAGCCGAATCGGCAAGATCAACAATACATTTAAATGCCCGGCCTGAATATCCTTCTACTGTTGCTGCTTTAAAATTTAACTGACATTTCCTCAAAGTTGTATTTAGCTGTACATTATTTAATGTAATCTTTTCATCAGGCAGGATATAAAACTCAAGAGTATCAGCATCAGCATATCTGTTTGTTGTAACGAGAGAAATATCAAACGGTGAATTTACAGCAATAAATGAAGGACAGCTAATCTTATAGCTGTCTTCGTTTTTTTGAGCAAAAACAGATAAGCTTAAAATAACAAAAAATAAAACAGTAAAAATTTTTCGCATAGCACCCCAAAATACTGGGACAAATCCAGTTACTAATACTATTTATAACTTCTTAAGAAATCGATCCTATCCTGCAACTGACGAACAGGAACTAATAATTTTTCTTTGCCATAAATAGCATCTTCCCTATTTGTAAATGCCAGTTCATAATCCTTGCTCATAACAATTGCTTCTTCCGGACATACTTCTTCACAAAATCCGCAAAAGATACATCGGATCATATTAATTTCAAATTTTTCGGGATAACGTTCTTTTTCTCTTTCAGTTTCGCCAGCCTGTACTTCAATGGCTAACGGAGGGCAAACACGGCTGCATAACCCGCAAGCCACACATCTTTCCAAACCATTCTCTTCCTGCACCAAAACAGGTCTGCCCCTGTAAGAAGCCGGTGGAATAAATTTTTCTTCTGGATATTTTAATGTAAACTTAGGTTTGAACATATTTTTTAACGTAAGAGACAAACCTTTTACAATTTCAGGTATATATATTTTCTCTAAAAATGTTAAATCTTTTTCTCTTTTCTTAACAGCCATTAAATTCTCCAACCCTTAATCATAATCTTAACCTTACTTTTAATCGAACTCATGGATCACAATTAAGAGTATGAGTAAGATTAAAAAGAAAGAATTATATATTACAATTTAAATATCATTATTAAAGCAGTTACCCATATAATATTAATTAATGAAAGCGGAAACATTACTTTCCATCCAAGGCTCATTAACTGATCATATCTGAATCTGGGCAAACTCCATCTAACCCAAATGAAAAAGAACAAAATCGCACCCATCTTCACACAGAAACTAGCTATTTGTATTATAACAGTCAACCACCCGGGCAAACCAAGAGCACCAATATTTATAAAAGGCAAATTATACCCGCCCAGGTAAAGTGTTATAATAAAAGCACTTGCGACAATCATATTGGCGTACTCGGCAAGGAAAAAGCCTGCAAATTTCATACTGCTGTATTCTGTATGGTAACCGCCGACCAGCTCCGGTTCTGCTTCGGGCAGGTCGAAAGGCAAACGGTTTGTTTCAGCAAATGCTGAAACGACAAAAGTGATAAATCCAAGAGGCTGTATCCAGGCATTCCACATCCATGCACCTTGTGAATTTACAATTGCTAAAGGTCTCAAAGATTCAGATAATAGTAAAACACCGCCTACAGAAAATCCCATAGAAATTTCATAAGAAATCATTTGTGCAGAAGACCGGATTCCTCCGAGCAATGAGTATTTGCTTCCTGAAGACCAGCCGGCAAATGTTATGGCGTAAACACCAAGAGACGTTAATGCCAATATATAAAGAATACCAATATTTATGTCGGCAACTACAAGCGGAATTTGCAATCCAAAAAGTTCAATAGTGGGTCCAACAGGTATTACTGCATAAGTGGTAAATGCTACAAATAAAGCCAGCATAGGGGCTAAAGCATGAACAGTCTTGTTTGCATTTGTAGGGACAATATCTTCTTTTAATAATAATTTGAAAACATCGGCAAAAGGTTGGAAAATTCCTTCCCACCCAACCCTGTTGGGTCCTAATCTGTTTTGAGCCCATGCACTCACCCGTCTTTCAAAATAAACCAAATACGAAACAGTCAATAGCATGACTGAAAGAATTATTACAATCTTTATTAAAGTAGTTAAAATTAATTCCCAAATAGTCATTTATCAAAAACCCCGGTTAAACTTTTGCTGAAATTTCAATTTTTAATTTATGCCTTTGCCAAAATTAAGCAATATTTTATTATTAAGAACCTATTTATTGAACTTAATTCTATTTTGAAATTTTTATAGCTTCGGCGGACAAGTTAGCGCCTGACTCGCCAATATCATCATAATCCAATCCCTTAAATGCTGTAATAGATTTAGTCATTTCATCAAATACATCTTCCACAGAATTATATTTCATTTTGTATCCCATTGTATTTAAAATAGAAGTAATTATTTTCCAGGCTGATTTTGCATCACGCTGCTTACCCTGCGCCCATCTGTCGAATTTAGTTCCAAATTTATCAAGCCTGCTTTGAGACATACCATCCATAGAGCGGTCAAGCTCTCTTGTCGTTACAGCCGGTCTCAATCGCTGGATTATTCCCTGGAAATTTACCATTGTCCCATTCTTCTCTGCGTATGTTGCTGAGGGAAATACTATATCGGCTAAAGAAGCAGTTTTATCAAAATTAGTAGAAATAACGATTAGAAGGTCTAGTTTTGCCAGTACATTTTCTAATCCCGGATTTGAAGAAATAATATCATCATCAATTAAAAATAATGCTTTTAGTTTTCCTTCATTTATTGATTTTATAACTGAATCCAAACTGGAAATTGGCGTTAGACCAACAAGTTCAGCTCCGTTTGAATTAGGAGCTATATCATTTTGTCTTAAAATATCATCACCAAATTCAGGATCGGTACGACGTGTAAATAAAACATTCTTCAAACCGGTTAATTTAGCAAGTTTAGATAATATATAATTATCTTCGTTAGTTGCGAAAGGTGAGCCGATAAATGCGATTTCGGTTTTCTGATACGATTTTAATTCATTGGCAGCTACATTAAGAGCTTCAGCCCATTCTACTTTTGTTAATGTTCCTTCTCTTCTGATATGAGGTCCGTCAACTCTGTCGTCAGAATTAATAAACTTAAAAGTATTTATTCTTCCATGATCACACATCCAGTAACTATTAACTTCTTCATTATACCGCGGAGTCAATCTCAAAACCTCATTATTCCTGACCCAGATTTCAGAATTGCATCCGCGTGAACAGCCGGTACAAATTGATTTTGTTGAAGACATGTCCCATACTCTGGCTCTGAACCTGAAATCTCTGTTTGTAAGTGCCCCGACGGGGCAAATATCAGTTGTATTTAAAAGAATACGGATTATCCATTTGTTCACCCGGGTAAGTTACGATTGTAACTCTATCTCCTCTCTTAACAAAAGTAAGTTCAGGATCTTTTGCAATTTCATCACAGAAGCGAATACAACGTGAACATGATATGCATCTTTCGGCATCAAACATTACATACGGACCTAAAGGAACTCTTTTATCTTTATGATTTTTTTCTTCTGTAAATCTGCTCTCGCCGACACTATGTTCGTAAGCATAGTCCTGAAGCTTACATTCACCGGCTTCATCACAAATAGGACAATCAAGAGGGTGATTAATAAGTAAGAATTCCATTACAGCATTACGCGCAGCAAGAGCTTTCTCGGAGGCAGAATGAACAACCATTCCTTCTGCAGCAAGAGTTGAACATGCAATTACCAGCTTCGGAATTTTTTCAACTTCAACTAAACAGACCCGGCAATTACCTGAAATGGATAAACTCTCATGCCAGCAAAAATGAGGAATATCTATTCCATGTTTGCCGGCTGCTTGAATAATTGTCTGGCCTGGTTCAAATTCTATTTCTTTTCCATCGAGCACAAATTTTGGCATTATAATTTCCCTTATATCTGACATATAATTCAAAAGTAAAAATTCAAAAGTCAAAAAACTTTTTGGAAATTAATTTTGAATTTTTACTTTTGACTTTTGACTTAATTAATCACACTATCAACCGGATGATAATCAAAATTAAAAGCTTCGGCTACTCCTTTATATGTAATTTTACCATCTATAATATTTAATCCCAACTTTATTTCAGGATTAGTTTTGATTGCTTTCTCAAAACCTTTGTCAGCAATTTCAACAGCATAAGGTAAAGTTGCATTAGTTAAAGCAAGCGTAGAAGTATGCGGTACGGCACCCGGCATGTTTGCAACACAGTAGTGAACAACTCCATCCACAACGTAAGTTGGCTTTTCATGAGTTGTCGGGTGACAGGTTTCAATGCATCCACCCTGGTCAACAGACACATCAACTATAACAGAACTTTCTTTCATTAATTTCAGCATATCCTTGGTAACTAATTTAGGAGCTTTTGCACCGGGTATCAAAACTGCACCAATTACAAGATCTGCTTTATGTAAATTTTCTCTTATATAATATTCATTGGACATCATTGTTGTTACATTCTTAGGCATTACATCGTCGAGATATCTTAACCTGTATAGATTGCTGTCTAAGATCATAACTCTCGCACCAAGCCCGGCAGCAATTTTAGCAGCATTAGTACCAACAATACCACCTCCCAAAATCATAACTTCTGCAGGACCTGTTCCGGGAACGCCGCCCAGAAGAACACCTCTTCCGCCCATAACTTTTTCAAGGTACTTAGCACCTTCCTGCGGTGCCATTCTGCCTGCAACTTCACTCATAGGAATTAAAAGCGGCAGAGATCTATCAGCTTTCTGAACAGTTTCATAAGCAATAGCTACACATTTATTTTTCATCATTGCTTCCGTAAGCTCTTTGCTTGCCGCAAAATGAAAGTAAGTAAAAACAATTTGTCCTTCCCTAATCATATCATATTCATGATCGATTGGTTCTTTAACTTTCATTATCATTTCTGCATTTGCAAAAATTTCTTTAGAGGTAGAAGCAATTTCAGCTCCTACGGATTTATAATCGTCATCAGAGAAACCGCTTCCGGCACCGGCATTGGTTTCTACAAGCACTTTATGGCCATTCTGAATCAGAGTTGACGCACCTACTGGTAGTAAAGCAACTCTATTTTCATTGGATTTTATTTCTTTTGGAACCCCAATTAACATATTAAGCCTCGTTATTTATGCTGCCCATTTTAGCAGAGTGTTTTTTGATTTAATTATTACTTTAATAAATGAATCTTCTTGTAAAAGTTCATTAGATATATCTAAAATATCTTCAGCGGTAACTGAATCTATTTCTTCCAGAATTTCTTCAAGGCTTTTGATTCTATTATAATATAATTCCGATTGAGCCATTCTAATCATCCTGTTAGATGTGTTTTCAAGGCTCAAAATCAAATTCCCCTTAATAGATTCTTTAGCTTTTTTTAATTCTCTATCTGTAATTTTTGTTTCTCTTAATTTCCTGAATTCTTTTAATACTAGGGACATTGCTCTATCAATCATCTTTTCATTAGTTGAAAAATAAACTCCAAAAGATGAAACGTCATAAAATGAATTAAGGAAAGAATTTATTTGATACGCTATCCCGTTTTTTTCACGTACAGACTGAAACAATCTTGAACTGCTCCCTTCACCAAGTATTTGGGTCAGAAGAGCAGCTTTAATCCTGCTGTTATTTTTATAACCATAAGTAGATTTACCGATAATTGCATGAACCTGCTGAATTTCCTTATCAATAAATTCAATTTTAGACGGCTTTACAGAAAATAAATAATGCTTTCTTTTTATCCCTGATCTACCAAGATCAATATTAAAATATTTGTCTGTCAGCTTTATTAATTTATTATGATCTACTGCGCCGGAAGCTGAGATAATTAACCTGTTATAGCCGTATTTCTCTTTAACAAAATTGAATAGATCAAACTGGGAAAAATTCTTAATATTTTTTTCAGTTCCAATTATAGGAAGGCTTAAGCTGTTACCAGCAAAAATAATTTCTTCAAACTTATCGAAAATTAATTCCTCTGGATTATCTTCAATATCAAATAATTCATCAACAACAACGCTTGATTCTTTTTTAATTTCGGTTGGTTTAAAAGAAGGCTGCTGGATCATATCGGAAATAACATCAAATGTTTTTTCTATATGTTCTTCCAAACCTCTTCCGTAATAACAAGTATGCTCTTTTGAAGTGAAGGCATTCAGATAACCACCGGCCGATTCGATATCGACAGCGATTTTTCTTGCTGTTCTTTTCTTAGTCCCTTTAAAAAGCATATGTTCAATAAAATGAGTGATGCCGTTATTCCTGAAACTTTCGTCTCTTGAACCAACATTGAACCAAAATCCCAGTGAAAATGATTTTACATAAGGTATTGATTCTGATAAAATCTTAATTCCGTTCGGAAGGATTGTCTTATTAAATTGGCTCAAAACTGCTTATTTTTATCCATTATTAACAAAAAATTAGATTTCAAATATAGAGAAACAGGTATATGTAGTCAAGGAATAGAAAGGGGAATTGACAGTTGTAAAATGTGTATAATAACAATTAATGAACCTTACCTCACGAAATTTATTCTATCAATAAAACTTAACTTTAATAAGTACATTTGCATCCCTGCCTTTATCATCCAGACATGTAATTTTTGTTCTTCCTTCTCTTGGTTTAAAGAATAGATTATTGCCGGGTGAAGACTTTTTATAATATTTATCATCAATATACCAGTAGATTTCTTTTATTCCCGAACCGCATGCAGCCTGCAGTAAAATTTCCTGACCTGAATTTTCTTCGATAAAATATTCGTAGTCTTTTGAAGGGGAAGTAATTAATGGACCTTTTCCTCCAAATTTAACCTGACAATCGGGATTATGGGGCGGAACTTTTTTAAATGCAATATTATTCTGCATATACCAGAGCTTTAACTGCGGATCATAAAAAGGATAATATTCTTTTTTATACCCGCTCTTCGGCAAACAACCGGGACAATATTCAATAGTCCCGGAAAGGTTCACATAGACTTCTTTATAAAGATCACAATATTTATTTAATGAGCAATTAGCGATATAGTAATCCTGTACCAGATGAGAACAATTTTTAGTCGGCAGCAATCCTGTTTCTGCGCATACTTGCCTTGATAAAATTTTTCCCGGTTTGTTAAACCAGCTTTTATCCGGACCAATATCAATTGAATTAAACAAGTCAAATAATAAAGGAACTGCCATTTCACTTCCCGATAAATAAGGCGATCCTTTACCGTTAAAATTTCCAATCCAGACACCAATTGTATAGCGCGGGTTAAAGCCTACAGCCCAGGCATCTCTTTTACCGTAAGAAGTTCCCGTTTTCCATGCAATCTTTGGAAGCCGTGTTAAATCTAGAAGATCATTTGGAAAATCGGGCCGGTAATTGTTTGATAAAATATCTGCAATTAAAAATGCAGAACCTTCAGACAGCAGTTTTGTATTTTTTTTATTTTCTTTTTTGAACAAATAATTTAAATGGTAAAGGTTTCCGCCCTTTGCAAAACAAGAATAGAATCTTGTTAATTCCTCCAAAGTAACTCCACAGCCTCCAAGTATAGTCGAAAGTCCCAAAACATTTTTTTGCGATTCAATTTCTTTAAAACCACCTCTGCTTAGAAATTTTAAAAAATCATTAAAACCAACTTCCTGAAGCAGTCTGACTGCCGGCACATTTAAAGAATTCATTAAAGCTAATTCTGCGGTTACATCTCCCCTGAACTTTAAGTCATAATTTTCCGGATCATATCCGCCGAAATCTGTCGGAATATCATTGAGCTTCATTTTGGGAGTTAGAATCCCCTGATTAAATGCATAGGCATAAAGTGCCGGTTTTAAAGTTGAGCCCGGAGAACGGACTGAAGTTACTCCATTTACCTGTCCGGAAGAAATAACATCATAATAATCTGCGGAACCGCAATATCCCGCAACCGATAAGTTTCTATTGTCTATTATTAATACTGCACCATTTGTAATCTCTTTAGTTTTAGCTCTGTTGATATAATTATATAGAAGCACTTCAGCTTTCTGCTGAATTGCCGGAACAATAGTCGTCCTGATATCTGAACCTCTGTAATTTGCATTTATATAATTACAAAAATGCGGAGCAATAAATTTTCTTTCATACCTGTTTGAATTTAAGGATTCATTTAACGCATCATTCAGGGCAGAAGAAGAAAACAATTTTTCTTTTTTGAATTTCCTGATCCAGTCATCTCTTTTTTTGATAGTTTTCTGAGTATATAAATCAATTCTTAAATTATTCGGATCATTCGGGATTACCATTAAAGTTATTACCTGAGCCAGGCTTAATTTGGAAGGAGGTCTGTTAAAGTAAAAATATGAAGCGGCTTTTATACCTTCAATATTTCCCCCGAAAGGAAGAAGACTTATATACATTTCCAATATTTCTTTTTTGCTAAAATGTATTTCAAGCTGCAGGGCTCTAAACATTTCAATAAATTTGTTAGCATAGGTCCGGTTCTTCGGATTTAAGAGTCTTGCAACCTGCATAGTAATTGTTGATGCGCCAGATACTCTTTCTCCTTTGATAATATTTGAAAATAATGCACGAACAACAGCAACAGGATTTACTCCGAAATGCCAGTAGAACCATTTATCTTCTTTATTAATTATAGCTTTAATGAGATCAGGAGAAACTTCATCTAATTTTGTCTGCATCCTCCATTTATCATCTTTGGAAAGGTAAGCAGTTAATAACGATCCGTCTTTAGCAGCTATTACTTTAGAATATGATTTATTAATTCTTAGCGGGAAAATATAATCAAGAGTAAATATTAAGAGGAAAATACCGAAAAGAATTACTAAATATTTATAGACTTTCCTTTTATTCATCATTTAAGAAACGAAGCAGAAGTAATATGGTAAAGCTTTTTAATGAAGTTGTTTTATCGAAAATTACATATTATATAATTTTGCCTAATATCCACCGTTCTTTTTGTTCCTGGGCTTCTTTAATTGTTTTGAACTTATAAACACCATGCGGAAATTTCTTAGTAAATAACTCTCCAAAAGTTTCATAAAAACCGGAGAGCATCTTGTAATAATTCTCATCCGGGACTTTTACAAGCAACGCATCACTTGCTTCTTTTAATGATTTATATTTATATACCGGCATCTTTTTTTAATTTTCTCAGATAATAAATATCATCTTTATCAATATTTCTAAAAGTATTTTCTTTCAGCTTTATAAGAGAATCAATATCTGCAATTTTAATTTTTGTTTTTTCAATTTCTATTTCATGAAACTTGATATTGTAATAATCGTATAATTCCTCCAATTTAACCAAAATATCAATTGCATGACCTTCGGGAGTTCCATATCTGGTTACAGAATATTCTTCTTTATCGATTAACTTAATATCATTAATTGTTACATCATTAAATACTTCATTTAAAGCTTTTCTAAGATTGGCAAAATTTTTTTCTTCAGGTTTTACAAAAATATCAATATCGTTTGTTGCCCGGGGAATTCCATATAAAGCAACAGCATAACCACCGTTTAAAATATAATCTATACTATATTTTTCGAAGGCAGCAAGTACTTTATTGAAGGAAGAGAAAAAGTTCATGTCATTAATATTCCTTTTCATAAATATAAGAATTATTCAGTAAGTAATCATTGAAATCAGCTTATCTTTTCAAACCTTGCCGTAAAGTGCCTTAACATCGGTGCCTGATAAGTTATTTTATAGCCTCTTAAAGAATCACGTTTTTAAAAACTTCCAGGACAATTTCCAGGACATAATCAATATGACTCTGAGTATAAACTCTTCTCGGAATGGCAAGTCTTACCAACTCCATGGGCGGAGGAATTAGTTTATCATTTTTATCATATTTGCCGAACATGACGCTGCCGATCTCAACTCCTCTTATACCGCCTTCAATATACAATTCACTTACGATAGATTGTCCCGGGAACTGATCCGGAGGAATTCCCGGTAAAAATCTTTTTGCATCTAAATAAATTGCATGACCGCCGGGAGGTTCGATTATAGGAACACCGGCTTCAACAAGCTTTTCTCCAAGATACTCTACGCTTCTTATTCTGTATTGGAGATAATGTTCGTCCAGGACTTCTTCAAGACCCTGAGCTACAGCTTCCAGATCTCTTCCGGCCAAACCTCCGTAAGTAGGAAAACCTTCAGTAACGATCAGAAGATTTCTGCACTTCATAGCAAGTTCATCATCATTTAATGCCAGGAAACCGCCGATATTTGCCAGGCCGTCTTTCTTTGCACTCATTGTTGCACCATCTGCGTAAGAAAACATTTCCTGAGCAATTTCTAAAACAGATTTATCTGAATATCCTTTTTCTCTTTTCTTTATAAAGTAAGCGTTTTCTGCAAATCTGCATGCATCCAGAAATAAAGGGATATTATTTTTACTGCATACTTCTTTTACTTCCCTGATATTCTGCATTGAAACAGGCTGACCGCCGCCGGAATTATTTGTAACAGTTATCATTATCAAAGGAATATTTTCTTTTCCTTTATCTTTTATAAACTGCTCCAGTTTTCCAACATCCAGATTGCCTTTAAAATCTGCTCTTATTTCAGGATGCCTGCCGACTTCATTTAGTAAATCAACAGCTTCAGCACCAGTAAATTCAATATTCGCTCTGGTCGTATCAAAATGCGTATTATTTGGAAAATACCTGCCGTTTCCACCAATAATAAAAAAAAGAATTTTTTCGGATGCTCTTCCCTGATGTGTCGGAATAATATATTTCATTCCCGTAATTTTTTGTACAACAGACTCAAAACGATAAAAGCTTTTTGAGCCGGCATACGCTTCATCTCCCTCCATTATTCCTGCCCACTGTTTTGAGCTCATAGCAGATGTACCGCTATCTGTTAATAAATCTATTAAAACATTATCTGCATGGATCATAAAAGGATTATAACCGGCATCAATTAGAATTTTTTCCCGTTCTTCTTTAGTAGTAAATTTAATCGGCTCTACCGATTTTATTTTGAAAGGTTCTATTATAGTTTTCATAACATTTATTTAATAAAGTTTTCTAAATATTTTATTGCTATTAAAAAAAAGTATAAATAATTTACTTATGTTCAAAATAACACCTGGAGGGAAAAATGGATAGTAATTCTACAAATGATTTAAACTCGCCGGATTCGTCTTCTCAAACTACTGAGGAAATCCAGGAAACCGAATTAAGCCATACAGATAAAATTGCAGGTATTTTTTCAGAACCGGGTAAAACTTTCGAAGCTACTGCAAAATTTCCGCTTAGAACTGTAGATTGGTTATTACCAATAATTTTACTTCTCATCCTCTCAATTATATCTCAGTTTATTTTATTCAACAACCCTGAGGTAAGCTACGAAATGCAGCAAAAGCAAAGGGAGGCTGTTCAGAAAATGGTAGATGAGGGGAAGATAACTCAAGAACAAGCTGATCAACAAGCTAAATTTATGACAGGTTCCACAATGGTTGTAATTCGATCTGTTTCAACATTAATATTTGGATTTGTATTCTTCCTAATAATTGCAGGAGTCTATTTTTTATTCTGTAAATTTGCTTTAAAGGGAGATGGAAATTATGTATCGGCACTGGTGGCAAACGGACTGACTGCATATATCAGTATGATCCAAATAATCCTGGTTACAATAGCTGGTATAACGCTTGGAAGAGCAGTTCAGGATGTAAGTGTTACATCTTTATTAGGTATGGATAAAGCATCATTTGGCGGCTGGCTTTTATCTTTTGTAGATGTAATAACCATCTGGAGTTTTGCGGTCCTTAGTATCGGACTGGCCAAACTGTTTAAATCAAAAACCATGGGAAAATATTTTATTCTGGTTTTTGGGTTATGGATTGTCTGGAAAGTACTGATTTTCAGCTTAGGCAGCGCAATTCCATTCTTAAAAAATTTTTAGTAGTGCTTTCAAATTCCCGTTATTATTTTTAACGGGAATTTTTTTAGCTTATAGTTCCCAAGAGAAGCTTACAACCCTTACTTCAAATATTTTCTATAGATTAAATATAAATTAGACAATATTGTGATAAATTATTATTCCTTACTGTAAACTAACTTTTTTTCTTGACAATCATTTTCTCCCTGCCTAATATTATTTTCGTTAAAAGATTTCCTGTTACCTGATAATATCAAAAAAGTTTGATATACTGCGATTAACCATTCAAAGGAGTTGATATGAAAACCCAGAAACCAAAATATGCTGCATTCAATCAGGGAATAATCCCGACCATTGCTTGCTTTAATAAAGCAACTGTACCATTAGGTGTTGATTTTAAAAAGCTGATCTCTGCAATGCAGGAATATATTGATAAATATATCGCCCCCGTTTGGGGAACTTCGGCAAAGCTGGTTAAATCAAACGATTTTATAAAAGATGCGTGGGCAATTGTTTTTTTGGATAATGCGGATCAACCTGGAGCTCTTGCTTATCACGACCTGACTCCATCCGGTTTTCCGCTTTCAAAAATATTTGTTAAAACAACAATTGATAATAATGATCTCGTGTCTGTTTCAGCATCGCATGAACTTGTTGAAATGCTTGTTGATCCTGCTATCAATTTACTTTCAACGGGTCCAGATCCAAAAATTTTTTATGCATATGAAAGTGCCGATCCTGTTGAGGCATTAAGTTTTGAAGTTAACGGAATTCCTATGAGCGACTTTGTTTATCCTTCCTACTTCGAGGTATTCCGTAAAGCAGGTTCAGTAAAATTTGATGAAATGAATAAAGTAAAAAGACCTTTCCAGATTTTACAGGGAGGATACCAGATCATATATAAAAACGGTAAGTGGAGCCAGGTTTTTGGTTCAATTAAAAAGGAAAAAAGTTTTACTAAAGAAGATCGACGCGGACACAGAAGTGAAACACGTAAGTCGGGTATTTTAAAAATAACTTCCAAAAAAGAGTTAGTTAAAGCGGGAATGAATTAACTTTCTGTCTGAAAGACATAAACCCAATTTCTTATGGAAACCGGGTTTATGTGAGAAATTGGGCTTATAAGAATCCGATTATTGTTGTGATTGAAGCTCTTTCAATTTTTTATTGAACATCCAGTTATTCGGTGATAACTCAAGAGATTTTTTCACATTTTCGATTGCTTTAGCTTTATCACCGCTTGCATCATATGCCTCACCTAAAGAAAAATAAGCCAGACCTGAATTCGGATATTGCTCTATATTAAGGTTGCTTATTTTAATTGCTGCATCATAATTTTTTTCTTCTATCAGCATATGAGTTAATTCAGCAAGAGAATTATCTTTAAAATTATATGCAAATCCGCCGTAATATTGTTTATAAAGATCATGATATGTGCTGACACCATCTTCGATACCTTTTCGTTTTATTACCCCGTTTAATTCCTGCGCCAGAGTTTCCGGCTCTTTAAGTCCATGATGGCATGTTATACATTTTACTTCAATTACATTTCCACCGCCAAAATCTTTTAGTTCTGAAAGATAATTTTCATTAATATTGCTTGTCATCTTCATCATAACCCGTGCTTTTTTCTTATTATCCTTATCGTCGGATGAAAAATCAAATTTGTTCGGAGATTGTCCTTCTTCTTCAACATGACAAAAACTGCACTTAACACCTAAACCTTCGGTAAAACTTCTCATTACATTAACTAATTCTTCTTTTGAAATTGTTTTTGGTAATACTGTTAAATTTGTGAAGTGATCGGGCACCTGGGCAAAAAGCAGACACGGAATAAATATTAGAAATACAGCCTTAACTGAAATTTTACTAAGCATTAGTTAACCTCCAAATAATTTAATAAGAATAATTATATCAATTCCCTTGTAAAGATAAATGAAAGAAAAAAATTAAGTTTGGAAAATTTATTGATTTAATTTATAATTTATAGAGTTATAAGTGTGTGATATGTAATGTGGGATTTTAGTTGAAGTTTCATAAACAACGGATTACATAATACTCTGCGGATCCATATCAAAATATAATCTAGTATCCCGGTATCGGGATTTCCTGTTAAATTCAATAAAAGAATTTACTAAAGCTTTTCTTAAAATTTTTCCGCCGGGATCTGTTTGTTTCAAACTCTTAATAATCATATGAAACCTGTAATAACCTTTAAGCCTGGCTATTATGGCCGCAGAAGGTTTAGATATGCTCAGCCATTTTTTGTAGGTTATTATCTCCCTGTAAAAATCATTGAGAGAATCTTTAGCTTTACTTTCATCAAGATCCCTGGTTTCCACAAGACAAATATGAGTAAAAGGGGGGTAACCGGTTTTTTCCCGTGTCTCAATTTCTCTTTGATAAAAACCTGCATAATCATTATGCAGAACTCTCTGCAGGGTAAAGTTATGTTCATTCTGAGTCTGAATTAGAACCTCTCCTTCAACTTTGCTTCTGCCTGCTCTTCCTGCAACCTGGGTTAATAGCTGGAATGTTCTTTCATCTGCACGGAAATCGGGCAGCCATAAAGTGGTCTCGGCAGAGATAACCCCGACTAAAGTTAAACGCGGAAAATCCAGACCTTTTGAAACCATCTGTGTTCCTACCAGAATATCGACATCACCTTTTCCGAATTCATTTAAAATTTTACTTAGTGATGTTTTTTTTGATATTGAATCCGAATCAATCCTTCTTATTCTTGTATCAGGAAAATAAAAATCAATTTCATCTTCAACCCTTTCCGTACCGGTACCAAAATATTTTAATCTTAATGAACCGCAGTGTGAACAAACTTTTGGTACTTCCTTAATAAACCCGCAATAATGACATTCTAATATATTCTTATTAATATGGTAGACTAACGGAACCGAACAGTTTATACAGGTTTCTATGCTGCTGCAATCTTCACAAAATACCTGTGTTGAAAAACCACGTCTGTTTTGAAGAATTATTATTCCTTCTTTTTTCTTAAGCCTGTCTTCAATTTTATCAAGAAGCTTCCTGGTAAAAATATTCTCCATTCTTTTATTTTTACGTTCAATGTTAACATTTACCAGTTCAATTTTAGGAAGCTTTGCATTATCTATTCTTTCGTTCAGATTAAGTAGTTTATATTTTTCATTCAAGGCATTGTACATGCTTTCAATTGAAGGGGTAGCAGAACCAAGAATAACAGGGACTTTATTGATATTTCCTAAAATAATTGCCGAATCCCTGGCATTATACTTTGGAACCAAATCGAATTGTTTAAAGCTTGCATCATGTTCTTCATCTACAACGATTATCCCTATATTCTTTTAAAGGCGAAAAAAGAGCCGACCTGGCGCCGATTACTACTTTTGACTTACCGTTTAATATTCTTCTCCATGAATCGTATCTTTCCCCAAGAGACATACGGCTGTGAACTACAGTTACAATTTCTCCAAAATTATTTCTCAAACGGGATGTCATTTGAGGTGTCAAAGAAATTTCAGGAACAAGTATTAGTGCGGTCTTGTTTAAGCTTAAAGCTTTTTTTATAAGTTCAATATAAACCTGGGTTTTTCCGCTTCCGGTTACTCCATACAATAAAAATGTTTTAAATTTTCCGTTCTCAATTTCGGGAGATATTTCTTCGATAACTTTTTTCTGCTGATCTGTTAATTCAAACTCAATTAATCTTTCGGAATAATTTTCGGAATATTTCCTGTCTATTTCTTTTTCAAAAATATTTAAAAAGCCTTTCTGCTTTAATGAATCTATAGAAGCTTTTGATGCCCCCGTTTTCTTTAATAATTTTGACAAAGGAACTGATTTATCTTTTTGTGAAATTAATTCTAGAAGAATTCCCACCTGCTTTTGTGAACGGTGTTCTAATCCCGGGATAGCTTCATATATTTCTGTAGCTGATTTTGTTAATTTGACAAAATTTATCTTTTTGGGCTTTACTTTTGCATCTTCAATTTCATTTAATGTTGTTAAAGCTCCCTTATTTTCCAAAGTCTTTATAGTTGAATAAATATTTTTTTTAGAAGTGAGTTTCTGAAGATATGATAAATTTATCTCTTCCCTTTCGGATAAAATTTGAAGAATTTTACCTTTAATTGTGTTCTTATTTTTTTCTTCCTTCAGTAATCTTATACAAGCATTCTGATCTATAATTATTTTTCTTTTACTTTCTATTTCAGTACCGTATGGAATACCTAATTTTAACGCCTCACCTAATGAGCATAAATAATAATCGGACACCCATCTGTAAAATTTAATATCACCGGAAGAAAAAATCGGCTTATCATCCAGTATATCGGAAATTGGTTTAAGTTTTTCTGTAATTTCCGTTTTATCAACAATATTTATAATAAATCCGGTTAATACTCTTTTACCAAAAGGAGCAACTGCTCTTACACCGGGTTTGGCAAACTGCTTAAACTCATTCGGGATTATATATGTAAATGGTTTTCTGAAAGGAAGCGGGAAAACTATTTCAGCAAACATAACGCACCGTATAATTTATTGCTTGCGTGAATGCATGAGAATCGCATGGCTGCATGTTTGAATGCATGAATGTTGAACGATCGTTTCGCATGAGTGCATTAGTTTAACTTGAACTTGATATTGAACTTGAACTTATTTATATGACTCGTAATATTGGGCCAATTTTCTATACGGATCTTTATCAAAAGAAAAACTGAACATTTCAAATTTCAAAGGATTTATTTTGCTGTCCCATAAAATTCTTTTATAGTCTTTAGACCTAATAATCTCACCGTTAGTCGATACTACACTGTCATCAACTCCGAGAGTAAGGAAGTAAAATCCTCCTTCGTATTCTATCCCCTCAATTCCTTTTATATTATCAAATTTGTAAACACCTTTACCCATCAGCGTATCACCATTTAAATATAATTCCCGCTTAATGATATTTTTGCGATTCTTTCTCATTGATTCAACAAACTCATCACTCTTAAGCATATAGCTGAAAAGATTGTTTTTATCTTCCTCAAAGTTCTCATCTGTTTTTGCATTTGAGCGAATATCATTAATTAAAACAGTGGTAGTGCCGCTTTTATCAGGATTTAATTTAATCTCATAAGAAACACTATGAAATATTAAACAGCCGCTTGCGGTAAAAAGCAGTATAATAACCGTTACAGCAAAGATTAAATTATTCAGGATTTTATATTTCACATTATCACCTTTTTATTTTACAGCACTTTCCAATAGAGTTATTGTTTGATTAATAGAATTTAATTCTGCATTAATTCCAATAGGTAAAGTTAACTTATTTTTAATGTGTCCAAAAGACATTCCGTAAATTACAGGTACATTTAGATTATACAGGCATTTATATAAAACTTCTTTAAGAGAAAATGAATTTAAATCATCTTTCTCCGGTTCACAATCTATAAATTCACCCAAAATAATTCCTGAAGCTTTCTCAAACTTCCCGGCTTCTATCATTTGAGTTAACATCCTGTCTATCCTGTAAGGCTGCTCTCCTACTTCTTCAATAAATATTAATTTACCTGAGGAATCGAAATCGTATGGAGTTCCAATTAAAGAAACCATAAGAGAAAGATTTCCGCCAACTAACCTTCCTGATGATTTTCCGCTTATAATTGTAAAAGATTTTGAATCGTTATTATCTTCATCTGCTGCATTATAAAGAGTTATATTTTCCAATGGATAAAACAAAACATTTTTTAAATTACTAATACTGTATTCATTGAATGTTGAAATTCCTACGGGTCCGTGAAAACTAACCAGTCCGGTTTTAGAAAAAATTGCTATATGCAATGCAGTAATGTCACTGTATCCCAGCAGCACTTTAGGATTTTTCCCGATTAAATTATAATCGATAAGCGGAAGAATTCTTGTACAGCCATATCCTCCTCTCGCAGCAACAATACCGTTAATATCATTCCGGGAAAACATTTCATTTAAGTCCGAAGCCCGCTGTTCATCTGTACCGGCTAAGTATCCGCTTCTCGAAAGTATATTGTTTGTAAAAGCCACTTTAAATCCAAGTGCTTCAAGGTTTTTTACCGAAGTCTTTAATTCTTCTTCTGTTATAAATCCGCCTGGAGCAATTAAACCAAGCCTGTCTCCCTTCTTTAATTTTGCCGGTTTAATTATTTTATTGGCATGATGATAAGAATTTAAAATATCAGAGTAAGAAATTGAAGAAATAGCTAAAGAAGATAATACTATGTTCTTTAAAAATTTCTTTCTGTTCATTTTTTTAAATTACTGTTAATTGTATAACATTGATAAGATTTGGTCTACTTCAGCATTTTTATTTCATCATAAATAAGATGTTCAAAAGTTTCCCTGCTCCTGATAAGCTTATATTTATTGCCGTCAACTAAAACTTCTGGCGGTCTTCTTCTGCCGTTATAATTTGATGACATAACTATTCCATATGCACCTGCTGACATTACAGCTAAATATTCATTTCTTTTACTCTCCGTAATTTCTCTGTCTTTGGCAAAATAATCGCCGGATTCACAAATCGGACCGACAATATCCGCTGTAATATCTTTTCTATCACTAATCAATTCTACCGGCTGGATATGATGATAAGCTTTGTAAATGCTCGGGCGCAACAAATCATTCATTGCAGCATCAATAATAATGAAATTCTTGAGATTATTGTTTTTAGTATATATCACCCTGGTTATCAATACACCGCCATTGGCGACCAGGAATCTTCCGGGTTCAAAAAAAACATGGCAATTCAATTTTTTTAAAATTGGGATTATTTTAGTAGCAATTTCTTTTAGAGTAAAAGTTTTTTCATTATGATATTGAATCCCGATTCCGCCGCCCACATCAAAATGCTGGAGATTTATTCCTTCCTCCTTAACCCTAAAAAAAAGTTCAGATAATTTTTCAACAGCTTCAATATAGGGGCTCATTTTAATAATCTGTGAACCAAGATGCATATCGATCCCGGTATACTTAATATTTTTTAATTTCTTTTCTTCTTTGAATAATTCAAATGCATGTGAAGAATTAATTCCAAATTTATTTTCAGCTAATGCAGTTGAAATATATGGATGAGTTTCGGCATCAACATCGGGATTTACTCTGATTGCAACAGGCGCTGTTACATTTAATTTAGATGCAATTTCATTTATTAAATATATTTCCTGGTCAGATTCCGCTTTGATCATTAGAAGATTGTTCTTCAAAGCAAGCTCAATTTCGCTGGCAGTTTTACCAACACCTGACAAAATTATTTTTTCCGGCTTTACACCTGCTTTTAGAGCCCTGATCATTTCACCTTCGGAATTAACATCTACCCCGCTGCCCAAATCATAAAAAGTTTTAATTACACTTAAATTATAATTTGATTTGGATGCATAGAAAATTTGATGTGGAATTTCATTAAATGCATCAGTAAACTCAGTATATTTATCGGCGAAAAACTTCTTGCTGTAAACATAAACCGGCGAACCATATTCTTCCGTTATTTCTTTAACCGGTGTTTCATCACAGTAAAGCTGATTATCTTTATATATAAAATAGTCTGAATCGAAATAGTGCATCTTAAAGTAAATGATTAGTAATTGGATTTCCAAAGATAGTAAAAAATGGTTTTAATTTAAGTAGGTTTAAAACTGGAAGGATTCGGATAAATCAGAGAAAATCATAATAATCCGCGACATCAGTGTTCTATTAGAGTAGGAAGTCCTTGCATATTCAATTTGAATTCCTTCCCTTTTTGGGTAAATTTGTAGTTATTTTTTTAGTAAAATAAGTTTAAAATTTATGAGATATCCATTTGCAGAAATAGAAAATAAATGGCAGAAATTCTGGGAAGAGAATAAAATTCATGAAACCGATTTATCAAAATCGGATAATAAACTCTATTCTCTAGTAATGTTTATATATCCTTCCGGTGCCAAGCTTCATATCGGGCATTGGTATAATTACGGACCGACGGATTCATGGACACGTTATAAAAAATTAAAAGGTTATAATGTTTTTGAACCAATGGGATATGATGCTTTTGGATTGCCGGCTGAAAATTATGCAATCAAAACCGGGATTCACCCATATGACAGCACTCTTAAGAATATAGAAGATATTCGTGTACAGTTGAAGAAAATGGGATGTATGTATGACTGGAATTCAGAATTATTAACATGCGATCCGAAATATTATAAATGGAATCAATGGCTCTTTTTACAGCTCTATAAAAAAGGATTAGCTTATAGAAAAAATGCACCTGTAAACTGGTGCCCGAATGATCAAACGGTTCTTGCAAACGAACAAGTCTTATCCGATGGAACCTGCGAAAGATGCGGTGCGGTTGTAATTCAAAAAAATCTTACTCAATGGTTCTTTAAGATTACTGATTATGCTGAAGAATTGCTGGATGGATTAAATGAAATCAACTGGCCGGAAAAAACCAAGCTGATGCAGAAAAACTGGATCGGGAAAAGTGAAGGCGCAGAGGTTAAATTTAGATTAGATAATATTGATAAAGAAATAAATATATTCACAACTCGTCCGGATACATTATTCGGCGCTACTTATATGGTACTTGCACCGGAACATGAACTCGTTGATATAATTACAACTAATGAGTTTAAATCCCGGGTTGAGCAATACAGAGAATCCGTAAAATCTCTTTCTGAAATTGACAGAACATCAACCGTGAAAGAAAAAACCGGCGTCTTTACAGGTGCTTATGCAGTTAACCCGGTTAATAATAAAAAAATCCCAATCTGGCTCGCAGATTATGTTTTAATGACTTATGGAACAGGTGCTATTATGGCAGTGCCAGGTGAAGATGAACGTGATTGGGAATTTGCAGAGAAATTTAATTTACCGATTATCAGGACTGTAAAAACTCCCGGTGACTTTGAAGGTAAAGCTTATACCGGTGATGGACCTGCAATGAATAGCGATTTTCTTAATGGCTTGTATGTAGCTGATGCAAAAAAGAAAATGATAGATTGGCTTGAAGAAAAAGAAATCGGCACAAGAAAGATAAATTATAAGCTCAGGGATTGGTTAATTTCAAGACAGCGTTATTGGGGTACTCCAATCCCGATTATCCACTGTCCTACATGCGGTGAAATACCTGTTGATGAAAAAGATCTACCAGTTCAGCTTCCTTATGATGTTGAGTTTAATCCATCAGGTGAATCTCCTTTAACAACTAACAAAGATTTTATTAATGTTAAATGTCCAAAATGTAATGGTGATGCAAAAAGAGATGCTGATACAATGGATACGTTTGTTGATTCTTCCTGGTATTATTTCCGTTATTTAAATCCCGAGATGGATTCGAAAATATTTGATACGGAAAAAACTGATAAGTGGGTTCCGGTTGATCAATATGTCGGCGGTGCAGAGCATGCAACAATGCATCTTCTCTATGCACGATTCATTCATAAATTTTTAAGAGATATTGGTCTTACAAAATCAAACGAGCCGTTTCTGAATCTGCTTCACCAGGGAACAATTACCAACCAGGGAGCAAAAATGTCTAAATCCCGTGGTAATGTAGTGAATCCTGATGTTTTTACACATGATTTGGGAAGCGATGTTTTCAGACTTTATTTAATGTTTATGGGTCCTTATGAACTTGGCGGCGACTGGAGCGATAAGGGTATTGCAGGTACTGAAAGATTTGTCTTAAGAACTTATGAACTCTTTAAAAACACTAAAGGCATTGCCAGGGAACATAAACCAAAAGAAAAATATAATATCCAGAATCTTTCGGATGAAGAAAAAATTGTTTACAAAAAGATAAATCAAACTATCAAAAAATATGATGAGGAAATAAATAATTTCCGTTTCAATACTGCAATAGCTTCTTTGATGGAATTACTGAATGAATTAAAGATTCTTGATGAATGTCCAAAAGAAATACAGGTTTATGTCCTTGAAAGATTTGCAATTCTTCTTGGACCGGTTGCGCCGCATCTCGCCGAAGAGTGCTGGCAGATTCTTGGAAAAGAGGATTCAATATTCTTGAACCCGGTTTGGTTTGAACCCGATATTGATGCTTTAGTAGAAGAAAATGTGAATATTGCTGTTCAGGTTAATGGCAAATTAAGAAATGCAGTGGAAATGCCTTTCGATAGTGATCAGAATTCAGTTAGAGATGTTATAATGAAAGATGAAAAAGTGACTAAACATCTCGATGGGAAAAAGATAATAAAAGAAATATTTGTAAAAAACAAAATCTATAATATTGTAGCAAAATAAAAGATTTAATAGAACACGGATTTTTATGATCTTCTAGTAATTTATTATGATCATAACGAATCATAAAAGATCATAAGAATCTGCGTTCCATTAAAGGCAGTGCTTAAGGAGAAAGTGAAAGTATATGCTCGATTTAAAATTTATCCGTGAAAGTCCTGAACTAGTTAAGGAAGGGATTAAGAATAAAAATGAAAAAGACAGAGTTGATGAAGTACTTAAGCTGGATGAAGAAAGAAGGAATCTTATACTACAGACTGATGAGTTAAAGCACAAGCGGAATCAGGTATCATCCCAAATTCCGCAAATGAAAAAAGCCGGTCAGGATGTTTCATCAGTTCTGGCTGAAATGAAGACGGTTTCAGATCAAATAGCCAGCATGGATTCACAATTAAAAAATGTTGAAAACAATTTGAACGATATTTTAATGTACATACCAAACATGCCGAATTCATCTGTACCTGTTGGAAAATCATCTGAAGAAAACGTGGAAGTAAGACAGTGGCTTCCCGAAGGTTTTTCAATTCGAAAAGGATGAAAAGGTTCTGGATCACATTGAATTAGGAAAAAAATTAAAAATTTTGGATTTTGAAAGAGGAGCAAAAATCTCAGGTTCAGGCTTTCCTCTTTATATTGGAAAAGGAGCGACACTGGAAAGAGCGTTATTAAATTTTATGCTCGACTATCATTTGCAGAATCATGGTTTCAGTGAGGTATTTCCTCCCTTTCTAGTTAACCGGGATTCGATGAAAGGGACAGGACAGCTGCCGAAAATGGAAGACGATATGTATTTTATAAACAAAGACGATCTGTTCCCTATACCAACAGCCGAAGTACCGATTACAAATATTTACCGAGGTGATATCCTGAATGAAAGTGATTTGCCGATAAAATATGTTGGTTATTCTGCCTGCTTCAGAAGAGAAGCAGGCTCTTATGGAAAGGAATCAAAAGGATTTTTAAGAGTGCACCAGTTTAATAAAGTTGAAATGGTAAAATTTGTTAAACCCGAAAGCTCGTATGATGAACTTGAAAAGCTGGTAAATGATGCAGAGGATATATTAAAGGAGCTGAAAATTCCTTATAGAATATTAATGCTCTGCACCGGAGATTTAAGTTTTGCAGCAGCAAAGTGTTATGATATTGAAACCTGGTCGCCGGCAGAAAACAGATGGCTTGAAGCATCATCATGCAGCAACTTTGAAAATTTCCAGGCTCGCAGAGCAAACATAAGGTTCCGGAATGAAGCAACCAGAAAACCTGAATTTGTTCATACACTTAATGGTTCAGGTTTGGCAACAAGCAGGTTAATGGTTTCATTGCTTGAAAATTACCAAACACCCGAAGGTAAAATAATTGTCCCTAAAGTACTTCAAAAGTATACAGGGTTTGAATTAATTGATTGAATAAGATTATAAATTCAGCTCCTGTCTTTATTCCTTTTTATACTTAATATCTGAAAGTTTTTATTATTTTCTAGTTATGGAAAATCTTTTAAAATTAAAAAAATATTTTGCTCGTTATAAAAAGAAACTTTTCCTGGGTTTTCTTTTTATTGTACTTTCTAATGCCGGTTCGGTTTATATACCGCTTTTGATGAAGGATGCAATTAATGAGCTGAATGCAAATTTATCAACTCAGGTTTTGCTGCGTTATGCTTTGTTAATTATAGCTGCATCACTTTTCGCCGGTATTTTCAGATTTTTAATCCGGCAGACAATCATAGTAGTATCGAGGGAAATTGAGTACGACCTGCGCTATGATTTCTGGAATCATATTCAGCAATTACCTTTAAGATATTTTCAAAATAATTCTACCGGCAACATAATGGCTCATGCAACAAATGATATAAATGCCGTAAGAATGTTTTTAGGTCCGGCCGTAATGTATTCTGTTGATACTTCTGTAAGACTCCTGATTGTTATCTCAATAATGTTTTCTTTAAATACTACTTTAACTATTTATTCACTTCTGCCATTACCGATACTCTCATTTTTAGTTTACAAAGTTGGTAAAATTATTCACGAAAAGTTTACGTTAATTCAGGAGAAATTTGCAGATTTAACAACCAAAGCACAGGAAAATTTTTCCGGAATAAGAGTTATAAAATCTTATGTAAGAGAAGAAAGCGAAATTAACAGCTTCAAAAAACTAAGCAGGGAATTTCTTACCCGTAATATGGATATGATAAAGATCCAGGCTTTTTTTCAACCAATATTATTTCTTATAACAGGCTTTTCAATAATAATTGTAATCTATTTCGGTGGAAAGCAAGTAATTAACGGACAGACTAATTTAGGAGATATTGCTGCATTTATTATTTACCTTGGAATTTTAATCTGGCCGATGATTGCTTTCGGCTGGGTTATAAATATTATCCAGCAGGGTGAAGCTAGCATGAAGCGCTTGAACAAGATCTTTCACGAACCGTTTGAAATAAATGAGAATGAAAGCACAGATTATTCAATAAAAGATATTAAAGGCGATATTGAATTCAAAAATGTTTCTTTTCAGTATAACGAAAATCTCCCTTTTATTTTAAAAGATATTAATCTGAAAATTCCAAAGGGTTCAACATATGCAATTATGGGATATACCGGTTCAGGGAAAACTTCCTTTATAAATCTGATACCGAGACTTTATGATGCTACCGGAGGAGAAATTTTAATAGACGGCAAAAATGTTAAAACAATTCCTTTAAATATATTAAGGACAAATGTCGGTCTGGTTCAGCAGGAGTCTTTTCTTTTTTCCGATACAATAACCAATAATATTTCCTACGGATTACGGGAAATTAGTAAAGAAAGAGTAATTCAAGTATCAAAAATTGCTCACTTTAACAAAGATGTGGAGTCTTTTCCGAAAGAATATGAAACAATTATGGGCGAACGCGGGATTACATTATCGGGAGGTCAGAAACAGAGAGCAAGTCTTGCAAGAGCTCTCGCTATTGATCCTAAAATTTTAATACTTGATGATTCATTCTCAGCTGTTGATACTCATACTGAAGAAGATATTCTGCAAAGTTTAAAAAGTTTTATGAAAAATAGGACAAGCATAATCATAAGTCACAGAGTATCAACGGTTAAAGATGCAGATAAAATTGTTCTACTTTCTGAAGGTAAAATAGCCGAGCAGGGAACCCATGAAGAGTTAGTTTCACTGGGCGGTATTTATGCTGATATTCATTACAAGCAGCTTCTTGAAAAGGAATTAGAAGAATTAAATTAGTGTAAGGCATGATTATAAATATTTTGGTATATAGGTAAAAAGGCATAGCGCATAAGGCAGCACTCTATTTCCCTTAAATCCTATACCACTATACCTTTTGAATTCGTAAATTCATAAAAAAAAGACAAAATGAAAACAATCGCATTCTTTGAAGTAACACCAAAAGAAAAAAAATATCTTAAGAAAAAATTTCGAAAGGATTTTGAAGTTCTTATATACAAGGAAGAATTAAATCCTGATACCGTAGATTTAATTAAAAATGTTGATGTAATTTCACCGTTTATTTATTCAAGAATAGATTCTTTTGTCCTTTCTAAAGCAAATAGACTAAAATTAATTGCTACACGGAGCACCGGTTTTAATCATATTGATATAAAAACTGCAGAAAAGAAAAATATATCAGTTGCCAATGTACCTTATTACGGAGAAAATACAGTTGCTGAACATACATTTGCACTGATATTAGCGCTTTCGCGAAATCTTCACAAAGCATATGTACGAACAATCAATAATGATTTTACTTTACCCGGCTTGCAGGGTTTTGATCTAAAAGGAAAAACTCTTGGTGTAATTGGTGCCGGAAGTATTGGTGTACACGTAATAAAAATTGCTAAAGGATTTGGAATGAAAGTCATTGCTAGTGATGCGAGACCAAATCATATTCTTGAAGAGCTGCTTGACTTTAAATATGTGTCATTGGATGATCTGCTGCAGCATTCAGATATAATAACGCTGCATTGCCCTTATAATTCACACACTCATCACTTAATTAATATGAATAATATTAATAAAGTTGAGAAGGGAACATTATTTATTAATACAGCAAGGAGCGGAGTAATTGAACCTCAGGCTCTATATTATGCAATTGAAAAAGGAATTTTTTCCGGTGCGGGTTTAGATGTTTTTGAAGGTGAAGAGTTGTTGAAAGAAGAGAATCAGATGCTTACTAAAAATGTATCTGTAGAGCACCTCGAAGCAATATTAAAGAGAAATATCCTGTTAAGAAATGAAAATGTTATAATTACTCCGCATATGGCTTTTGACTCTGTAGAAGCAGTTGAAAGAATTCTGGATACCACCATAGAAAATATAATTTCATTTTTTGAAAGCAAAAAATATCACAAGGTTGTGTGAGAGTGCAAGAGCATGTTCAAGTGCAAGTTCAAGAACGAATGAAATTAATGACAACTAAATGACTATGAGTGGCTAATCGTCTCAATTGATAATGACCAGGCTTCACTAAAAGATATGCCTGGCAAACCAATGACAAATAACTATTGACTAATGACAAAATGAAATATGGCACAAGATTATAAAACTGAAGAAGAAATATTAGGTAAAGCGTACGATTCACGTTTGATGAAACGATTGCTGGGTTACATTAAACCATATAAAAAATATGTAATCTTTGCGATATTTTTAAATATTATTGTTGCTGCTCTTGGTCCTTTACGGCCATATTTAACTAAAATTGCAATTGATAAATATATAGCAAATAAAGATATTCATGGCCTGTTAATTATAAGTCTGCTGTTGTTAGGATCATTATTAATGCAGGCTATTATTCAATATCTCCTGACTTATTACACCCAATACTTGGGACAAAAGACTATATATGATCTAAGGACGCAAATTTTTAAGCATACACAAAAATTAGCTTTAAAGTTTTTTGATAAAACGCCGATAGGAAGAATTGTAACAAGAGCAACTAATGATGTTGAAGCTTTAAGTGATCTGTTTTCTTCCGGGATCGTTATGGTTTTTAGTGATGTTTTTATTATTGTATGGATACTGGTCTTTATGTTCCTGATGGATGTGAAATTATCGCTTGTTACTCTTTCGGTTCTCCCTGTTTTGATTTATGGTACTTTTTTATTCAGAAAGAAAGTGCGCGAATCATATAGAGACGTTCGGCTGCATCTGGCTCGTTTAAATTCTTATATGCAGGAACATGTTACCGGGATGAATGTAGTTCAGATTTTTAATAAAGAAAAAGATGAACTTAAACATTTTTCAAATATAAATAATGATTACCGGGAAGCGAATGTCAGATCTATTTTCTATTATGCAATTTTCTATCCAACCGTTGAATTACTAAGCTCTATCGCTTTAGGTTTGATTATTTGGTATGGGGGCGGTGAGATTATAAGAAGCAGTTTAACAATAGGAGTACTTTTTGCTTTTATCCAATTCACAGAAATGTTCTTTAGACCAATTCGCGATCTTTCTGAAAAATATAATATTATGCAGACTGCAATGGCTTCATCGGAAAGAATCTTTAAATTGCTTGATAATGATACATTTGTAAAAAACCCTGATCAGCCGGTTGAGCTGAAAAAAATAAAAGGCGAAATAGAATTTAAAGATGTTTGCTTTGCTTACAACCATGATGATTATGTTCTTAAAAATATTTCATTTAAAATAAATCCGGGAGAGACAGTTGCTATTGTTGGTGCAACAGGTGCGGGAAAAACAAGTATTATAAATATTCTTACCAGGTTTTATGATATAAATAAGGGGAATATTTTTGTCGACGGAATTGATATTAGTAAAATAGATAAGAAAGAACTTCGAAAATATATTTCTATTGTATTGCAGGATGTGTTTTTATTTTCCGGAACAATAAGATCTAATATCAGCATGAACAATGATGATATTACTTTAGATAAAATAATTGAAGCAGCAAAAATCGTAGGAGCAGATAAATTTATCGATTCGTTACCGGATAAATATGATGAAATTGTTAAAGAACGCGGTGCAACATTAAGTGTAGGTCAGAAACAATTGATCTCTTTTGCCAGAGCACTTGCTTATGATCCTCAGATTTTAGTCCTGGATGAAGCTACATCAAGTGTAGATACCGAAACCGAAATTCTAATTCAAAAAGCTATAGAAAAACTTTTAATCGGAAGAACTGCTATTGTTATAGCACACAGGCTGTCAACTATTCAAAGTGCCGATAAAATAATAGTTATGCATAAAGGGGAGATTAGAGAAACCGGCAATCACCAGGAACTTCTCGCTAAACGAGGCATCTATTACAGGCTTTATCAATTACAGTATAAAGATCAGGAAATCACCAAAGCTGTTTAAGTCAATAGATATTAGTCATTTGATTCCCTAACATTTGATGGTATATTGATAATTATTCATTGACAACCGAATGATTAATGAATGACAAATGATAGAATAGGAGCCTGCAATGCCTGAAAAAAAATTTATGACTTTGGCAAGACATATTATTGAAACGGAAAAACTCCACCCGGAAGCTACCGGTGAACTTTCAAAACTGCTTTCGGATTTCTCTCTTGCTGCAAAAGTAATTTCCCTCGAAGTTAATAAAGCAGGTCTTGTTGATATTTTAGGTTTTACAGGGCATAATAATGTATATGGTGAAGAAGTGAAAAAGCTTGATATGTTTTCTCATGATACTCTGCTAAGAGCTACAGAACACAGCGGGCAGCTTTGTGTAATGGCTTCGGAAGAAAAGGAAGATATAATACAAATTTCGGATCAACATCGAATAGGAAAATATGTGCTTCTTTTTGATCCCCTGGATGGTTCATCAAATATTGATGCAAACGTCAGTGTAGGCACTATATTTTCCATATTCAGAAGAGTAACACCTGGCGGAACTCCCGGTACTTTGGAAGACTGCCTGCAGCAAGGATTGAAACAGGTAGCTGCAGGTTATGTACTATATGGTTCCAGTACTGTAATTGTTTATACTGCCGGGCATGGAGTTCACGGCTTTACATTAGATCCTTCGTTCGGAGAATTTCTTTTATCAAATGAAAATATTAAAATTCCAAAAAAATCGAAAATTTACAGCATAAATGAAGGCAACTATAAATACTGGCATCCCGGATTAAAAAAATATATTAAATATCTTCAGGAAGAAGAGGAAAATACCGGGCGACCTTATTCTTTAAGATATGTCGGTTCGATGGCAGCTGATATTCACCGGAATTTGTTATACGGCGGAATATTTATGTATCCTGCTGATTCAAAGCATAAAAACGGAAAACTGAGATTGATGATTGAATGTAATCCTATGGCTTTTATTGTTGAAGCAGCAGGGGGAAGAGCAACTGACGGTAAAAAAAGAATTTTAGAGATACAGCCCGATGATCTGCATCAGAGAACACCTCTATTCATCGGCAGCGAAGAAGATGTGAAGACTGTCGAAGAGTTTATGGCAAAAGAAGAAGTGAATAATGAAATTTATATGAACAGCAGTAAATAAAAAGGTTCAATTGCTCATCTTCTTAATTGTCTAATTGTCATCAAAACTATTTTGCGATTTAACAATTTATTTTCGCTTTAATTTTTTTATTTCAGAATTAATTTTTTCTGCGAGAATTTTTTCGTCAATCCCTTCAATTTTTATTTTCGTACTTTTGATTAAAGTAGCAGGATCATCACCCTCCCCTTTTACATATTTGTACAGCGAAAAGCCCAGCCTGTTCCGGTCATTCATTATCGGAATATATTCGTGATATTGTTCAACAATATTATAAACCTGTTTTTCCAGTGAATCCTCTGGAAAATTTTTTGTTTTTGGAGGAGGTAACGTACCCATAAATCTTATCCAAAATTTTTGTTATTCAATCTTATTATTAATTTTTTATGACAAATATAAAGGAATGGAAGTTAAGTCAAAAGTAAAAAGTCAAAATTCAAAATTTTTTGACTTTTGACATTTGACTTCTTTAAAGTGTATATAATATTTCAAATCAGTAAATTGAACTTCTAAAATTTATAAAATTATCATTGAATCTCAACAGACTAAAAAAAGTATTAATTATACGGCTAAGCTCTTTAGGCGATATTCTATTGTCTACCCCATTTATAAGAACATTAAAAGGAAAATATCCTCAATTAGAAATTGATTTTCTTTTAAAGGAAAGATATAAGGATACTCTGGTTCAAAATCCCTATTTAACCAATATATATGAATATCCTGATAATAATGAATTAACAAAGCTGGTTGGGAAACTTAAAGAGCGGAATTTAGACCTGGTTCTTGATCTTCAGAATAATTTCAGATCAGAAAAGATAAATTCGTTGCTTAATGTACCGAAATTGAGATTCAAAAAAAGAGACCCGGAAAAGATACTTCTCGTTCATCTTAAAATTAATAGGTTAAAAAATGCTCCTCCAATCCCTGTAAGATACTCAAAAATTTTAGATGATCTTCAGCTTGATAATAGCGGGCTGGATTTGTTTACAAATAAGAAATCCTCAAGTTTATTTAAGGAAAATCAGAAATATATCGGGTTCTGTCCCGGTTCACGTCATTTTACAAAAATGTGGCCTGCGGAGTACTATATTCGGCTGGGTAATATCCTGAAAAACAAAAATTACAATATTGCTTTGTTCGGCGGGAAAGACGATAAAGATGTTTGTAAAGAAATTTCGTCGCAAATTGAGGATTCAATTAACCTAAGTAACAATGATGATATTCTTCAAACAGCAGCAGATATGAAAAAATGCGAAGCTGTTGTCTGCAACGATTCAGGTTTAATGCACACAGCATGCGCAGAAAACATTCCGGTTCTTGCTTTTTTCGGCTCAACCGTTAAAGAATTTGGTTTTACACCCTACATGAATAAAAATATAATTTTGGAAAATAATTCATTATCTTGCAGACCCTGTACTCATATTGGAAAATCCTATTGCCCGAAGGGGCATTTCAAGTGTATGCTAGAATTAAAACCGGATATTGCATTTACTAAATTAAATTTACTCCTTAACTCGTAATGAAAAGTCTTTGGTTTGTTTTTTATAATTTAATAATAATTCCTTTTCTTTATGTCAGCTCACGTATTGTCGGAATTTTTAACGAAAAAATGCGGAAAGGAATTATCGGGAGAAAAAGAATTTTTGAAAATCTTATACTTGATGCACTTTCAATAGATAAATCGAAAAAAATGCTCTGGTTCCATTCATCTTCCCTGGGGGAATTTGAACAGGCTAAGCCAATAATTGAAGAATTAAAGAAAAAACAAAATTTAAATATTTTAATAACTTTTTTTTCCCCTTCAGGTTATGAAAATTCCAGGAAATATCCGTATGCAGATCTTGTTGCTTATATTCCGTTTGATACAAGTTCTAATGCCGAACGTTTTATAAAATTATTGCGGCCTGATCTTGCAATTATGATGAGATATGATATATGGCCAAACCATATCTGGGCAATGAAAAAAGCCGGCATTACTTCATATTTAGTTGATGCTACAATGGAACGTAATTCACCGAGAAAGCTGCCCTTGATTAAAAATTTTCATAAAATTCTCTTTAAAGATATCACACGAATCCTTACTGTTTCTGAAAAAGATGCCGGAGAATTTAAAGATTTTGGAATTAATAGAGATAAAATAAAGGCAATAGGAGATACCAGATTTGACAGGGTTTACCAGCGAAGTTTATCAGCCCGTGCCCGGAATTTAATAAAGGACGATTTGCTCAAAGACAAAAAAGTTTTTGTGGCAGGAAGCACCTGGGAAGTAGACGAAGAAGTAATACTACCAGCTTTTATAAAACTGGCCAAATATGATAAGAACGTGATCTTAATAATTGCACCTCATGAACCTACCTTAGTACATCTTGAAAAAATTGAAAATGATTTTGCCAGGGAAATTGATACAATAAGATTTTCCTTTTTAAACAATTATAAAAATGAAAGGGTTATTATTGTTGATTCTATCGGAATACTTCTGACATTATATACATATGCCCATGTTGCTTTCATCGGCGGAAGCTTTAAACAAAACATACACAATGTACTTGAAGCAGCAGTCTACGGTATACCTGTAATATTCGGCTCTAAAATAGATAAATCTGCCGAAGCATTCGAGTTAATGAAAAGAGGGGGAGGAATAATGATTAAAAATAAAAAAGAAGCTTACCGCCAGCTAAGGACTTTATTTAGTAATGAAAAGTTAAGAAAAGAGAAAGGTGAAATTTCATATAATTTTGTTCAGGAAAACCTCGGAGCAACACAACGAATGCTTGAAGAAATTTATAAAGTCATTTAAAGAAATTCGGGTTACAGATTTTTGATTCCAGATTTTAACCCGTAATTCTACAAATACCTTTCCTTTAAAATTTTCAAATGATGCTGCTCATGACCGGCAATGATATAAAGCAAAGCCAGAACAGTTACATCCTTACCATTGGCAGCGCCTCTTAGGTTAAACATATTTTCTGTAAAATTTTTAAATAAACTTATAGTAGATTTTCTAACTGTCCTGTAATCTTCAAGAAGATTTGATATAGTTCTCTGTTTAAAATTAGCCTCCTTTACATAATCATCCTGCTCAAAACCAGGCAAGGACTGCTTTTCTTTTCGGGAAATACACAATGCCCTGTACCCCATAATTCTTTCTGTATCGATCATGTGACCTAATACTTCTTTAACCGTCCATTTTCCTTCGGAATATGCAAAGTTAGCTTCTTCTTCAGGGAGAGATTGAAGAAGACTTTGAATCTCCTGGAATTGGTTTTCCAGGTTTCTTAAAGGATCATTTCCAATTACATTTTTTATATAGCCCTCATAATAGGGGGCATATTCGTTTGTTTCCGGCCGTCTCATCTTCACCTCCTAAAAAATTACCAAATTTCAACATCAAAAATGCCATTTGAATTTGCAATCCCCCTGAACATCCCTTCTGTATTGAAAGGCATAGAATAATTTCCATCCTTGTCTACTGCAATTAAACCGCCGTCACCCGGTTTAAGTCTTTTATAAATCATTTCATCGGCAGCTTCCTCAAGAGAATAATTTTTATACTCCATTAAAGCAGATACATTAAATGCGATGGTATTTTTTATAAATAATTCACCTATACCCGTACATGAGACAGCACATGTTTTATTATTGGCATAAGTTCCGGCATTTATTAGAGGAGAATCACCAACTCTGCCCGGCATTTTATTAGTTAAACCTCCTGTTGAAGTAGCGGCAGCTAAATTACCATATTCATCTAATGCAACACAACCGACTGTTCCATGTTCTTCTCCGTGTTCTTTTTTATAATTCTGCCATTGGTCATATCTTTTTTCAGTATCAAAATAACTATTGGGAACCGTTTCCACATGGAATTTTTCAGCCAATTTATCAGCACCTTCACCGGCAAATAATATATGCGGAGTTTTTTCCATAACTGCTCTCGCTAAAACAATGGGATTTTTAACATGTTTAACTACAGTAACCGCTCCTGAAGAAAGATCTCTTCCATCCATAATTGAAGCATCAAGTTCATGAGTTCCATCTGAAGTATAAACTGCACCTTTTCCTGCATTAAATTTCTCATCATCTTCAAAATATTTTACAACTGATTCAACTGCATCAAGACTTGTTCCTCCCTTTTCAAGAATATTTTTGCCTGTTTGCAAAGCAGATTTTAGCGATTTTATATATCCTTCTTTTATTGAATCAGGTAAAGATTTGCTTATCGTCCCTGCACCGCCATGAAGAACAATAGTATATTTATTCTTTTGCTTTGATACAGATTGCGAAGGAATTATCTGAAAATAAAATATTATACAGGAGCTGAATGAAAGAAGCAAATATTTTTTCATTATTTTCTCTTTTAAATGAAACATAAAGCATTATTTCAATATTTGATTTTGTAAATGTTCTTTTAATCTATTAATAAATTCAATTTGCGCAGAATTGATTTTTTTCCCAGCATCTTGAATATCAAAAAATTCGCCTCTGTCAACCTCTGGAAAATTCTGCTTCTTTTTGGAATGAGGCGGCCACTCCATTTCAAATGTATTGCATGTTATTTCTATTGGCAAATCATTTTTGGCTTCATAAGCCCAGCCATAAACTTTTTTCCCGTTCTTTTGTGTAACAAAACCTAAAGTAATAAACTTTCCTTCCGGTATTATTCCTGTTTCTTCTTCGAATTCACGTTTTGCAGTATCAAATAAATCTTCATCTTTTTCTACCAATCCTTTGGGAATTCCCCAATAACCCTCATCCTTCTTAACAAAGAAGGGACCTCCCGGATGAACCAGGAAAACTTTTAATTTTTCATTTTTGTAAGTGTACATCAGTAAGCCGGCACTTATTAATTCAGTCATAATTAATCCTAAGAATTCGAAAAAACAATAACTATTATTTTGTAAAAAATCTTAACCCTATTAAACCGATTATTATTAGGAAAATAAAAAACAACCTAAAAAAATCTTTAGATTCGCTAAAAAGGTATATGCCGAGAATCGCGGTTCCAACTGCTCCTATACCTGTCCATACCGCATATGCAGAACCAACCGGTAAAGTTTTTAAAGAGTAAGCTAACAACCCCATACTAATAAGAGCAAAAAGAACGGTCAAAAAGCTCGGTAATAATTTTGTAAATCCGTGCGAATATTTCATACTGATTGCCCAGGCAGTTTCAAAGATACCCGCAATAAAAAGAATTAACCAGGCAGTTTTGTTCAAAGTTCTCTCCTAAGATTTTTAAAGCTTATAATAAGAACATTAAATCGAACCGTAATAAAGTTCCGTATCATATTCAAATTTTACTTTTCCATCTATTTCATTTTGATTGAATATTTTTTCCAACTCTTTAATCATCGGTTTATATCCGGGGTGATCCGGCATAGGTGCATATGATGATGAAAGTAATCTCCCTTTTAATTCCTCAAAATTAAAAATCTGAAAGTTCGAAAATATTTTCAATTTAAATTGATCGAAAAATTCACCCAGGATTCTTTCATTTACATTTTTATGATCGACTAATTTATAATCTGTAGAAAAATTTAATAGTAAATTTTCATAATCGCGAAGAAATACAGATGAATTTATTTTCCTGTTATTCCAAATTAAAGAAACATATCCGTCTTTCTTTAAAATTCTATTAAATTCTTCTTTAGATTTTTGAACATCAAACCAATGAAATGCCTGTCCCGCTGAAATTAAATCAATGCTATTTTTATCGAGTCCTGTTTTTTCCGAACTGCCGTTCATACTTTGAAAATATGTGTAATTACTTAATTGTTGTTCCCCGGCTTTCCTCATTTCATTATTCGGTTCAATACCAAAGACAAAATTTCCGTTATCCAGAAAAAGTCTGGATAAAATCCCGGTTCCCGACCCAATATCGGCAACTATCCAGGAAGGATTAAAATTAATTTCTTCAGCTAAGAAAGCAATTATTCCTGCTGGATATCCCGGCCGGTACTTAATATAATTTTCTACCCGGTTGGAAAATCTTTCTTTTGAATTCTTTACCTGATTTATAATAGATTGTCCTTATAATTTATGAAATATAACCAAAGATCATATCAAAATAAAAAAAATAAACATTTTGCATTCTCAAATCTTTTATAAACTTCAAAACCAAATTATCTTAATTGATATACATATAAAATTTAATTAAAATTGAAACATTATTAATTAACTAACAATTACCATATGAATCCAAAACAAATTAAAATAGAAGATAAGACGAAGCTTTTGATAAAATGGGAAGATGATTCCGAAAGCAGGCTAAATTTAAAGTACTTAAGGGATGAATGCCCCTGCGCAAATTGTAAAGGAGAAACTATTCTTTTCAAAACTTACAGACCGGAAAGGAAAACAGAAGAAAAACCTGAAATGTATAAAATAAAAAATATCGAGATCGTCGGCGGATATGCAATTCAGATTTTATGGAAAGACGGACATGATACCGGGATTTATTCATGGGAGTATATAAAAAAATTAGTTAGCAGCCAGGATAGCGGAACTTCAGAGGAATATAATAATCTCATATGATTTCAAAAAATGAACTTAAATATTTTTCCGGATTACTAAAAAAGAAATTCCGGGAAAAAGAGCAGAAATTTATTGCCGAAGGTGAAAGAATTGTTGAAGAAGGATTGAAAAGCAATTTCAAATGTGAGAAGATAATTGCAACGCACGATTTCTATGAAAAAAAAGAAAATATTCTGGATGAGCTGATAACCGATAAAAATTTATTATCCATTATTAAAATCCAGGAATTTAAAAAGATCAGTGATACGGTTAATTCCCAGGGAATTATGGCTGTTTTTCAAATCCCGCATAAAGACAATCAATTAGAAAAAATAGAAACAAACCAGGTTGTTTGTCTTGAGAATATTGCTGATCCCGGGAATGTTGGAACAATATTAAGAAATTGTGATTGGTTTGGAATAGATACTATAATTTTACTAAAAGGATGTGCAGAGGTATATAATCCTAAAACAATTAGAGCGAGCATGGGAGCAATTTTTCATTTAAATATTTTTAATGAGATAGAGTTCAATTCCCTTACATCTCTTAAATTAAAAGGATATAAAATTTTAACAGCTGATTTAAACGGTGAAAACATTAGCAGCTTCAAGTTTCCAACAAAATCTATTATCATTTTTTCAAATGAAGCATCGGGGCCGTCTCAAAATCTTCTTAACATTTCAGATTATTTAATTACAATTCCAAGATATGGGAATGCAGAATCACTGAATGTAGCAAGTGCATCCGCAGTAATATTAAATCATGCAAAAAATTATAATTAATTGATATCGTTAAAAGTCGGTTTCCCGGCATTTACCCAGGCAGTGTATAATAGTGAAGCCAGATCTTCTTCTGCGGTTTTGAATTGCATTCCGGTTAGATATTTGGTTCTAAACCACATGATTCTGTAATAATCATCATTTTCTGTTGAACCGGCTTCCTGATGTGCCAGCTTGTCTGCATCTAATAATACATCGTTTACACTATTTGCATTTGAGATATAAGTGAAAATAAATGAGAGAGGGTTTTCAACATAATTAATATTGCTTGAATCAATCACCTCGTCAAGTGTATCAATATGTCTGTCCACCATTGTAACTTCATACCTGAAATGAACACCTTTCTGATCGGTAAGTTGTCCATTGTAATTAACAGTAGTATGCATCGGCTGGTGTCCATCTGCGACATAATGACCAAGATCTGCGGCGTAAATTAAAGCTTTATCCCTGTTTTTTTCTTTAAATGCTTCTGTTAAATTATTTAAAGTTTCCTGGGTGGCCCATGGCAGAGTACCATTTGCAGTTACGGTGCTGTCGCCATATTCGGAAATCAAATCATCTTCATTTTCAATCATATTTCCAATTAAGAATTCCTTATAAAAATCAATATCAATATAATGCCGGGGTGCTTCTGATTTATCGGTCTTTCTTCTTATGTCAGCATCTGAGGCATGCTGAACCAGATAATCTTTCCATGCTTTAAAAGAATCCATTTCTTTTGGAAGTAATTCAACTGCATTTTTGCTTATTACTTGATGTCCTTTTTCACCCCAGGAATAAATAAATCCCATCGGTAATAATACAACATACAAAAATATTTTAATTTTTAAGTTAAGCTTCATTTTATTTCTTTCCTGTAATTTGAACAATAACTTTCCTGTTTCTTGAACGGTTATCAAAATCGACTAATATAATTTGCTGCCATGTACCAAGTAATAAGGTGCCGTTTGCAAAAGGAATGGTAAATGATGCACCCTGCAATGCTGCACGGACATGAGAATGTCCATTGCCGTCATGCCATGTATTATCATGCTGGTAAGAAATACCGGAAGGCACTATCTTTTCAAAAAAATCCGGGTAGTCTTTAAGCAACCCCGGTTCATATTCAATTGTTGTAATACCGGCAGTCGATCCTCCTACAAAGACAAGCACGCTGCCTTCATTATATCCAGCAGAATTTATTTGAGACTGTACTTTCTCAGTTATATCAATTATATCGGTATTGCCCCTGGTATTTATATTGAAGAATTGTGTTTCGATTTCCATAACTTACCCATAATAAAAGGTGAAAGTTACCCAACGAAAATCCAAGTATCAAGTGAAAACTCTGAAGCAAATACTGTATTTTTTTTTGTTTTATTAAATCAATAAACTGCAAAATATAAATTCAAAAAAATAAAATTTTCAAACTTCTAACTATCCTTCCCTTTTATTAATTTAACGGTTCAAAAATAATAGAAAAAAGGAAAACCTCATGCAGACCAGGGATTTCATAGAAATTGAAGAAAAATATGGAGCTCACAATTATCACCCTCTTGATGTTGTTATTCAAAAAGCGGAAGGAGTTTGGGTTTATGATGTTGACGGTAAAAAATATTTAGACTGTCTGGCTGCTTATTCGGCTGTAAATCAGGGTCATTGTCATCCCCGAATAGTTAATGCACTTAAAGACCAGGCAGATAAGGTAACTCTTACTTCAAGAGCATTCAGAAATGATCAGCTTCCTTTATTATACAAAGAATTGTGTGAATTAACCGGATATGAAATGATTCTACCGATGAATTCAGGCGCTGAAGCTGTAGAAACCGCGTTAAAAGCAGCCCGGAAATGGGGTTATAAAGTAAAAGGAGTAGAAGAGGACTCCGCTGAAATAATTACATGTACAAATAATTTTGCAGGAAGAACAATTACAATTGTTAGTTTTTCAACAGAGGAACAATATAAGGATGGTTTTGGTCCTTTCACACCGGGTTTTAAAATTATTCCATATGGAAATGCAGATAAATTAGAAGAAGCTATTACGAAAAATACAGTTGCTTTCCTTGTAGAACCAATTCAAGGTGAAGGTGGAGTTGTAGTACCGCCAGATGGATTTTTAAAGAAGGCTTTTGATATATGCAAAAAGAATAATGTATTATTAATTGCTGATGAGATACAGTCCGGTTTGGGAAGAAGCGGTAAATTATTTGCTTTCGAATATGAAAAGATAAAACCGGATGCAGTTATTGTTGGGAAGGCTTTATCAGGCGGTTGTTACCCTGTTTCGGCAGTTTTATCTAAAAAAGAAATTCTGGGAGTTTTTAATCCGGGAGATCATGGTTCAACCTTTGGCGGAAATCCTTTAGGTGCTGCTATCGCCAGAGAAAGTATAAAAGTAATTGTTGAAGAAAAACTGGTTGAAAAATCTTTTGAATTAGGAAATTATTTTAGAAAAAAATTAGAAGAAATTGGTTCATCTCATGTAAAAGAAATTAGGGGAAAAGGGCTTTTTATCGGAGTAGAATTGAAACCTGAAGCAAAAGGTGCAAGAAGATTTTGTGAAGCTCTAAAGGAGGAAGGAATTCTCTGTAAGGAAACCCATGAGAATGTAATCAGGTTTGCACCTCCATTAGTAATAAAACAAGACGAAATTGATTGGGCAATTGAAAGAATTAGAAAAGTTTTATTGATGGAATAGTTTTGAAAGGATTCTTACCGGGAATAAATACTTTAAGAACGAATTATACTTTATTTGTAATGAAGTCTCGTTTTCAAATATACTGAATATCTGCGGCTTACAATAAAAGGTTCTTGAAAGCCCTTAATAAATATTGCAAATGAATTATTAAACCACTTTTCAACTTTTACAATATGATTTAAATTAATAATTGTAGATCTGTGAATTCGTATAAATATACTTTCCGGAAGAATTTCTTCCCATTTCTTTAATAATCTTCTAATAATTATTTTTTCGCTCCCGCCTAAATATACATATGTATATTCACTAAATGCCGTAATACAGGAAATGCTGCTTACCTGGATTATTCTTGGTTGTTTGTTAACTTCAACAATAACATGTCCTGTATCAGGGATTTTATGTAATTCCGTTTTTTCTTCCTGCGCAACATTATTTTTATTTTTTAATTCAGTATATAGTTCCTGTTTTTTGAAACGGGCTTTTACAGCACTTGTTATTTCATCAATTTTAAAAGGTTTTGTAATATAATCATCTGCGCCTAATTCCATACCCATCCTGATATCTTTTTTTTCAGCAAGAGCGGATAAATAAATGAACGGGATTAATGTAGTGGAGATATCTTCTGATAGAGAGGATTTTACTTTATAACCATCAATGCCTGGCATCATAATATCGCAGATGATTAAATCCGGAATAATTTCTTTAGCTAATTGTATACCGGATTTTCCATTATGAGCATAAAAGACCTGGTATCCTTCGTTTTCCAGAATATCTATTAATAATTCTTTAAGTGATTGGTCATCTTCAATAACAAGAATTTTCTTCATAATCGTCTCATAAAATACGGTCGTTTTCACTCAACAAATCAGTAATGAAAAATTAAAAAGTTTCAACTTTTCCATTTTGTCTTACAGAATAGGTACTTTTTCCATTATTATTTTTATTTCTATCAAATTTAAATTGATTAATTAGCGATTCAAGTTTTTGATTTATTGAATTCATTGAATCTGCAGAACGAGAAATTTGTTCAATACCTACTGCGCTTTGCTGAGCAACGTTACTGATATCAACAATATTCTTACTTATAACTTCTGCCGTTACTGATTGTTGTTCACTTGCGGAAGCTACCTGTGCAGCAATATCATTAACTTTTTCTGCTTCTTTAATAATTTCATTTAATACGACCCCTGCCTGATCTGCAAGTACTTTTCCGTTTTCAACTTCTTCAGTCCCTTTTTTCATTGACGCGACCGCATCATTTGTATCATTTTGTATTTGACTAATCATCATAGCAATTTCTTTTGTTGCTTTAGATGTCCGTTCTGCTAATTTTCTTACTTCATCTGCAACGACTGAAAAACCTCTTCCCTGCTCACCAGCCCTGGCTGCTTCTATTGCAGCATTTAATGCAAGTAAATTTGTCTGATCTGCAATTTCATTTATCACTTCAATAATTTGTCCGATTTCATTGCTGCTTTTTCCCAGGGCTTCAACTGTTTTAGCCGATTTCTTAACGATTTCCGAAATTCTCAGCATACCTGTAATTGTACTTTCTACAACTTTTCCACCTTCTTTAGCTTTATTGCCTGCTTTTTTAGCTGTTTCTGATGCCAGGTTGGCGTTTTTTGTGTTTTCAAGAATAGTCTGGGTCATTTCTTCCACTGAGGCAGCGACCTCTGAAGTTTTCACTGTCTGCTCCTTTGAGCCTGCGGCCATTTCTTCAGAACTTGATGATATCTGAGAACTAGTTGAAGCTGCAGACATAATTGCTTCATTTACTTCTGCTACGGCTTTACTTAGAGATTCTGCAACTGTATTAATGTTCTTTTTAATTAATTGATGATCTCCTTTATAGTTCCCCTTAACACTTATAGTTAAATCACCACCTGCTAATTCAGTTAAAGCTTCAGAAGATTCTTTAATTGGTGCCAATGCCGCATCCTGAATTGAGTTAATTCCCTCTATCAATTGTTTCCAGCTTCCGGAATACTTATGAGAATTAGCTCTATAATTCAGATTACCTTCCTTGTTCTGAAGGATTAATTCATTTGCTTCTTCCAATATTTCTTCGATTATGCTTATTTCTTTATTAAATGCAATTGCCAAAGCATCTTTTTCCGAAGCCAAATTAACTTTTTCAATTTTACCGGCAGCAATCTGTTCAGCCGCAAAAACTTTTTCCTTTTGTGCTTCCTGAAGTTTTACAAAAAGAGCTGTAAGTTCGCCAATTTCATCCTTTGAATTTGATTCAAATTGAAAATTATAATTTCCTAATGAAAATTCCTTTACAATCCCTTTTAATTTATTAATAGGTTTGGTTATCGCGGGGGCTATAAAAAAGGCACTAAGAAAAAACACAAAAGTACCGGCTATTGCTCCTCCAAATGTATAATAAATTGCGGAATTAACACTGTCATCAAAAGTAGAATTGAGATGATTGGATGTATTTTTCAAACTTTTTGTAACAATATCAAATTTCTGTTTTAACTTTTCTCCAACCTCTTCCCCGGAAGAAGTAGCAATATCTGAAGCCATATCGTAACTATGGGTAACCGATGCACTTAAAATTGCATCGATTACGTAACTCTTATAATCTCCCCAAATCTTTGAAACTTCGGTTATTTCTTTTTTGGTTTTAACATTAAAGTTAGATGATAATAAATACTTTAAGCTGGAATCAATATCGGTTTTAAGTGTATTTAACTTTTTATTATTAACACTAAATTTATCGGCAAATGCAGGCATCGAAAATTGCATCATCAAAGACTGGATAGTTTGGTAATTTATATATGTCTCATCAATTACCTGCTGGGGTTTTACATACTCCGAAAAAAGATATGATTTAATATCCGACATTTTTTCCAGCTGACAATAATTAACAACGATAAGTATGGTTGAGATTATAGCCAGAAGTAAAAAACCTGCCTGAATTTTGCGAACAAATTTTATATCCTTAAACCAGTGCATATTTAATTTCCTGTGTTAAATTTTTTTATATGCTTTAAATATTTTGAAAAAGAAAAAATTCTAAAGAACTACTTTTATTTTATCCGATTTTTTAATTCTTAAGATCAATTCTCTTAAACAATAATCGGATAAAATTAAAAAAATTAAAGTCTTTTTTTATTTATCCTCAAAATTCTTCCTATTTTTTCTTTCAGCCAGGTGTTTGATGCTGTCAAATAATATGTGATCAAACAAATTTGTAAGGGGATAAAACTTATGGCAAATAATAAGTATTTAAAAAACCATGAGCTTTATTTTCATAGCAGATAATCTTATGAAGAATCAAATTTATATTGGAATTTCTTTATTCAAGCTTAAATGTAATCGGCATGGATAATTTAACTTTTACAGCCACTCCATTATCTTTCCCGGGACTAAATTTCGTCTGTTTTACTGCATCAACTGCTGCTTCATCACACCCGGCACCTAAGCCTTTTAATACTTTAATATCATCTACACTGCCATTTTCGTTAATATATATTAATAAATAGACTTTACCTTGCACGCCTGCTTTTTGTGCGGTTTCCGGATACTTTATTTTAGAGTAAATTGCAGATATTCCTCCATCCGGCTCTGGCATTACTTGAGCAAAAGGTTTATATAATTCATCTTTTCCGCTTGGAAAATTGCTTTGGGAAGGAATTAATAACAATGCAAAGACAAAAAATAAAGTTATTTTCTTCATTTAAAACCCTTTAAATATCACTCTTGATCATATTATCGAAAATTTTTTATTTTTCTTTAATTTTTTTTATTTCTGCTAACTAATTGAAAAGACAGTATTTACCAAATCGGCGTGTTTTTGGCAGGATTTTTAGTTAATTTTTTTATTATTTAAAAATCCCGGTTAGTCTATTTTAGAATCAGATATATAAATATTTTATTAGTGATCCAGTAAGATGAGAGAACTCTTTTAAGAGCCAGAATAACAGAACCCTACTGCTATATTATTTAACCCTGTGTAAAAATCGGATAGATTAAAATCCGAGTTTTTAGCTCAAATGTCACATGAAATAAGAACACCATTAAATAATATTTTAACTTATGCTTCTCTCCTTAAAGAAGAATTGGAATCTCAATTACCTCCTGAATTGGAACCTTCTTTCAAAGTAATTAATAGTAGCGCCCTCCGACTTCTTAGAACAACTGATTTGATTTTGAATTTATCGAAAATTCAAACAGGAAATTTCGATACATATTTTGAAAAAATTGATCTCGATGAAGATATCCTGTATGAAATAATTCCGGAATTTTAGACAAGGGCGAATGAAAAAAACATTAAACTTAATTATAAAAAAATTTTGGGTGACAACTATTCGATCGACCAGATTTTCGATAATCTCATAGATAATGCAATTAAATACACAAATAATGGAGAGATAAAAATAACACTTTATAATATTGAAAATGAAGTCTGTGTTGATGTTATGGATTGGGGGATGGGGATTTCAGAAGAATTTTTGCCGGCCCTGTTTAATCCTTTTACACAGGAAGATAATAGTGACCGGAGAAATTATGAGGGAACAGGTTTAGGATTAGCACCTGTTAAAAAATATGTAGAAATAAATAATGCTAAAATCAGGGTTAGCAGTAAAAAAAATAAAGTAACTACTTTTACAATTATTTTCAAATCTGCCGAAAATTAAATTTACTGAACATTCTTGGTCACCTCAATTCCAAGCTGCTCCATTCGATATCTTAATTTAGATCTTGACAAACCGAGTATTTTTGCCGCTTTTACCTGGTTGCCGTTGGTAATTTTCAAAGTCTTTAAAATTAAAGTTTTTAAAACGAGCTCAATCTTTATACCTTTTGGTGGAATTTTTAGGACAAAACTATCATCTTCTTTTTCATTTTTTATATTTGAGATCAGACTATTCAAATGATGTTCTTTAACTTCATTTTCTTCAATTAACAAGACAATCCTTTCCATTACATTTCTTAATTCCCTAATATTTCCTTTCCATTTATATGATTCAAGAACAGATAATGCATCACTGCTGATTCCTAAAATTTGCTTATCAAATTTCTGAGAAAATTCCTTTAAAAAGGAATAACTTAAAATCGGAATATCTTCAACTCTTTCTCTTAAAGGAGGAACAACTACTTTAGCTACATTTAACCTATAGAAAAGATCTTCCCTAAAATTTCCTTTTTCTACTTCTTCTTCAAGATTTTTGTTTGTAGCGGCTAAAACCCTTACATTAACGGAAACTTCTTTTTCACCGCCTACTCTGTAAAATCTTTTCTCCTGTAAAACGCGAAGAAGTTTTACCTGCAGATCGACTGATAGATCTGCAATTTCATCAAGCAAAATAGTTCCGCCTTCTGCAAGCTCAAATTTTCCCAGCTTTGTTTTTGCAGCCGCACCGGTAAATGCACCTTTTTCATGTCCAAATAATTCGCTCTCGGCAAGCTCTTTTGGAATTGCTGCACAATTAATTTCTATAAAAGGGAAATTCCTCCGCGAACTATTTTGATGAATAAATTTGGCAAACCCTTCTTTTCCCGTTCCGCTTTCTCCTTCAATTAAAATTGTAGTATCGGAACTCTTGGCTAATTTTTCAACAGAACTCAGAATTCTCTGGATCTTTTTACTTTTTCCAAAAAATTCACGGGTTAATTCAGTTCCCTGCATAAGTATATGCAGTTTATCAACTTCAGACCTTAATACAATTTTGTCGCTGGCTTTACTCAATACTAATTTGAGCTGATCAAGATCTATTGGTTTTAACAGAAAATCAAAAGCACCTGATTTTATAGCTGTCACTGCCATTTTAACATCTGAATATCCGGTTATCATAATTACCGGGATATGAGGGTAGGCTTTGGTGAAAGATTTTAATAATTCGAGACCATTATGAGTAGTTAAGTAAATATCAAGCAGAATAATATCAGGATCAAACTCTTTGATTTTATCAAAGACTTCGTCCCCATTCATACAAATCTCAACTTCGTAACCGAATTTTACCAAGACTTTTTTGAGTGAAATGCAGACTAGATTATCGTCATCAATAAGTAGAATTTTGAAGTTCATATTTCTCCGCCTGGAGGTTAAATTTTATGAAAAATTTTGTCCCTTTCCCCACTTCAGATTCAAAATCTACACAAGCATTGATTTCCGATAAAATTTCTTTACAGATGCCTAACCCTAGACCGGTTCCGTTTTTCTTTTGAGTAAAAAAATCGCTGAAGATTTTTTCTTTATCTTCATCTTTAATTCCTGTTCCAAAATCCTCAACTTCCCAGAATACATATTTATTCTTTTCGAAAGTTCTGATGACAACAGGTTGATTTTCAGGGCTGGCTTCAATGGCATTTATAAGTAAATTTAAGAAAACCTGCAGGAGCTTGTTTCTATTGAAATAAATCTGATGAATATTCTCATCCATTTCTTTGATTATATCGCATTTAATTTTGCCTGCATACCCGCTTACAAGCTCGATTGCTTCTTTAGTTATTTCAGCTAAAGAACAATAGTGAAATTCCTCTTTAGCCTTTCGGGAAAAGTTCAGTATATTATCAACCAGGTTCTGAATTCTATCAACGGCCTCTACACACGAATCAACAGAATCTCTCACATCTTTGGGAAGATTCTCCACCATGTTTAGATAATCGAGATTTAATTTGAGTGCAAAAAGAGGGTTGCGTATTTCATGAACAAAACTGGCATTTAATTTACCGAGAAGCTGCAGTTTATTACTTTGAGAATTGTCTTCGTACATCAATAAAAATTAAATGAGTTCGATATCATCCTAATAAAATAATGATGAAAAGTACGAATTTAAATATTATTAAACAAGTATGATTAAATAAATTTTAGGCAGGACAGAGTCAAAAAAAATTATTGCGCCTTCAAATCTTTATAAAGTTCCTGAGCAACTTTTTTTGCTACTTCATCGGAATTATAAAAATTATTATTTATTCTATCTTTAATTAGGGCTAATTTTTTAGATTGAAGATTTTCCTTATTCATTACCTTTGCTTGTTCGGAAATTTCGACTTTATCTTCAATCTTAGATTCGCTGGCAGTTTCTTTGCCTTTTTTGCCCTCTAATCCTCTGTTATTATAAGAGTAATCATTATTTGAGATAGGTTTTATGTTCATATTTCACCTATTGTAATTTGCAAGCTTCCTGGAATTTTGTAAATTTCCTATTTTCAGAGCTATTTCAGCCAAATCATTTCTTTTTTTCTCAATTATATTATCGAACTTTTCCTGAATTTGTTTAGCAAAATTATTTAATTCAGGCTCCATTTTTTTAAATTCTTCTTTGCCCGGACCTGTCAATAAATCATTTTTTATTGCCTGAATCTCGGAAATCCCGGTTTTAATGCTTTTTAGTTCAGCAAAAAAAGTATTTTCATCCGTTAAATTATCAATTTTTGAAACTAATTCCACAAATAAAAATTTAAGCCTGTAGTATTTTCTTCTAAAATCATCCATATTTTCAAATATTTCAATTACAAGTAGCTAATCATGTTTTGCATGGAAATCATTTCTGCAAGCTGGGACTGCAGTTTTTCATATTGACTTCTAAGACTATCAGCACTTTTATTTATTCTGTCCTGGGCAGCAGTTATTTTATCACTTAAAGAGGTAATATTGCTATTATAACTATTTTTCTTTATTGTTAAATATCCGCTAACACCTAAATAAGGATCTATTTGATTATATAATGTATTAGCCAATCCGTCTGTTGAATTGAAAAGCGCTGCAACTTGATCAGAATTTTCATTTACTTTTTGTTCAAATGCTGCAGTATCCGAAATAGATAATCCGGTGCTGGTGTCAAAAGTAATACCAATTTGAGACAGACTATTCATATCACCAGTCGGGATTCCGACAACCCTGGTATAAGCTACACTTCGCAACATGCTTAATAATGAAGAAGCATTCGAATCATATGAAAGCACGCCGGGAGTATAAGATGTTGTACCTGAACTTGAAGAAGAAGTTGCACTGGAATTTGTTTTTAAAAACTGGTAAATATCATTAAACTTGGTGATAAAATCCTGAACCTTTGATTCGATTGTTTTTACATCATTTGCAACTGAAACACTTACATCAGAATCCGAAGATTGCATAGAAGCTTTTAGATTAAAAGTAACTCCGGTAACCAAATCATCAATTATATTGGAATCTCTTGATATGCTGAGCCCATTAAAAGTTAGTTTGGCATTTAATAATGAATTACTTGAAATATCCGAATATAAAAATCCAGCTGTATCAGGTTCTGTAGATTGATCAAAGGCAGGACGGCTGGCTCCTATGTTTAAACCGAGCGATGATAATGCTGTTGAGCTGCCTGAATCACTCAATTCTTTTATCCGGTAGTTTACACCTGTTTCCTTGGAAGTTAGAGATAATTGAGTATTACCGCTTGCCGGGCTAAAAGAAGATGCAGTAACCATCCCTGAAGCCCCTTTTTCTTTTACTGCGCCAATACCGAGGTCACTTACAATATCATTACCGCTTGTATTTGTAACAGAGATATAGTTTTTCGAATTATTAACAGTTAATTTTAATGATACATTTCCCGTGCCTGAATCGAGAACTTTTTCAGCAGAGACACCGGAGACATCAGAATTAATTTTTGATGCAATTTCATCAATTAGATCTTCATATGTTCCTCCGCCATTTACCGAGATGCTCGTTTCCGTACCATTTAAATCGATAGTAAAAGTACTGGGTCCACCTGTATAAGATGCAGAAGCACTTTTAGTTCCGGATTGAACAACAGCCTTGTCTGTATTTATAGCATTCCTAATCTTTTCCATTACGGTTTGATTGGTTTCACTTCCGGAAAAAGTGACTTCAACATTACTTGTAAAATCCGGATTGGTGCCGTCGCCTGTTTTTAATGTAAAAGTATGTGTCCCTGTAAGAGCATTTGCTGCAGAAGAAGCGATATCCTGGGATAATAATACATCATTTTTTGCCAGTTGATCCACTCTCATGTTATAAGCACCAATAGAAGCCGAGTTTTCTACAGAAGTAGATATAAAAGTAGGATCTGAAGAAGCAGCAGCTTTTTTATTAAATAATGAAGTAGTGTCAGCAATTTTAAAATCGACAAGAAGGCTCTTTAATGAAGTCAGCTTTGAACTGAAAGTGTTATAAGCAGAAGACAAATTCTGATAACGGGTTTGTCTTGTAGTAATGGGAGTTATTATTCTGCTGGTTTGGTCGGTAATATAAGAATTAACTAAAGCAGTTATATTCGATGTCGTTAAAATTGTATCTAATGTATTTGAAGACATAAATGCCTCTATTTATTAAACACTGCTATCCAGGATTCTTTAAGTTCAGTTAAAATTTCATACACAATTTCATAATTCCTTTTTCTCATTTCTTCCTGGCAGTACTGATATAATCTTAACAACCCGGTAGAAATTTGACTGACTTCTTTATTTTTAAAACTTAAAGAACTAATAAGAACCTGAAGAGCTTCGTTTGTTTTTGCAAGATTTTGTTTTTTGCAATTTACAATGGCAAAGTCATATATTTTTATTAAAAGCTGTTTTGGTGTTGCCTGAGTTATTTCATTTACCAAATATTGATTCAATCTATTCCTGTTTTTTGCTGTTAAGGTTGAATTGTACATTTAATAAATCTTCCCGAATTTTCATTTCATAAAAGCTCCCGGGGAAAACTCCCCGGGATTTGAACCACTATCTAATATTATCTGAAAAGTGATAAAAGATTTTGCGGTTGAGCATTAAGCTGAGATAACATTGAAGTAGCAACCTGCTGCATTATTTGTCCTTTTGTTGCATTTAATTGTTCCTTAGCTACGTCAGCATCAAATAATCGCGAAACAGAAGCCGAAGAGTTAGCAATAGCTGCTGTTAAGAAATCATTTTTAATTGTCAATCTTTGTTCATAGTTACCAACTTTTGATATTGATTCATCAACAGTATTTTCAAAAGTAGCTATAAAAGCCGATAAGCTGCCAATTGATATGGCTGTAGTGCCAGCAGTCGCCAACTGGGTTAATGCAGCATAACCAGCCGTCCCAATTGAATTAACTGTAAATGCCGATGTTGAGAGTGTTGCATCACCTGATAAAGAACCCGAAGCATTATTAAAATAATCTAATGACATCTTATCAGTTGAATCTGCACCGGTCTGGAAATTAAATTGTGTCGAAGATAATGATGTTAGAAGTTTTGTATCATTAAACTTTGTAGTAGAGAAAATATTGGCAATTTCTGTGGCCAGAGCTTTAATATCGCCGGATATTTTTGTATTATCGGTAGCCGGATTTGAAGAGTCAGCTATTTTAGCTTTGATAGATGTAATCAAATCTTTAACACTGGTTAACTGTGATTCAGCGGTGGAAAGCAAATCCTGAGCTGAACCAACATTTCTCTGAGCAGATGTCATCAATTGAACTTTTTGGTCCAAAGATTTTCCAACTGCGTATCCGGATGTATCATCAGCTACTGAATTGATTCTTTTACCTGTAGCTAATCTTAACTGAGCTTTTGTAGTACTTGCATTAACTGTAGCTAATGCGTTATATGCACGTAGTGCATCAATATTTGAGTTTATACCGAAACCCATAATAAACCTCCATGTTTATTTTTTGTGTTTTATTTTTTCAGACTTCCATGTCTGTCTTTTTTGCAAGAATTTTCAATTCTTAAGTATATTATCGGAAGGGGTTTTTATTTGTTTAGCTTTTTACTGAAATAAATATTTTTGTAAATTTGAGTTGTTTTAAGGCCGAAATGCCCTGAATAGTGATATGAGTAGTTTCAGCAAACTTACTATTCGTAAAGATGCTGGTTTGTTGCCAAGAGATTAAAAACAGGTAAATTCATCTGACTGCATAACTTAATTTTTAATTGCTTTTATAATATATTGAAAGTGCTGGGACTCTCCTTCAAGGGTATCGACATTTATATTAGATTCTTTCAAAACGGATAATAGTTGTGGAGAAAGTTTTTCGATTTGAGCGACTACATACAAAATATTTGTTATTTTATAACCTGCTTTTTCAAACATGTTATAGATAGACTTACGTGTAAAAAACCTTAAATGGGTGCTATCCATAATTCCAAACTCCTGGTACTCCCACTCCCCTTCCAATAATTTTTTTAATACCGACCAATGGCGTACATTTGGAACACTGGCTACGATTTCTCCATTACTTGATAATTTTGATTTAATATTTAATAAAACATTAAACGGATCAACCAAATGTTCAAGAACATCTGCAAAAATGATTGTATCAAAATATTTATCCGGTAACTGCTCAATAGCACCTTCAATAGAACCTGTAATTACATTAGCCAAACATTTTGCAGCTAATGAAGCAATATCATCTGCATATTCAACACCCCATACCTCTGCATTCAGTTTTTCTTTTAAAACTTTTCCTAATCTTCCCTTACCGCAGCCTACATCTAATATTCTTTTGGAATGAGGATTTATTAATTTTTGTACATCTTCCCTTTCATTTTCGTAATAGCTTTTATCCTTCGTAGCGATTGCTTTGGATTTTCTATTACCATTGCCATTGTTATTTTTAAGTATCTGCCCTGTTTCTCTAATTATATTAGAATTATTTTTTAATGGAATTTTATAATCGGGATTAATAATTGAAAGGCGATCAAATATCTTTAACGCTTCAGTTAATTTATTTTCCTCATACAAAAACATTCCGAATTTTGAAAGTACCTCGTCAAATTCAGGAAACTCTTCCAGTATTTGGGAATATATTTGAATAGTTTTTTCTTTTTCATTTTGATTTTTAAAGACATCCGCCTGGTTCAACAATAAATCTGCCCAATTGCTGATTAATATTTTCTTTCTTTCAGGAAAATCTTTAATGAATTTTTTCCATTTAGTTAGAAACAGAATCCTGTTCCTATTTAAGATTTCACCTGCGGTTTCTTCATTATCCAAATATTTTATAACTTTTAAAGCTCGAATAGAACCGCTCCATTCATGGCTGTATCCTGATGTCGGAACTATGTAAGATTTCAACCCGGCTAATTTTATTTGCAGCCCCAAATCCCATTCTTCGAAATAACAGGGAGTATACTGATTGTCAAATTTTAATATACCTTGATTAAACAAATCAGTCTTTACTGCGAATAAAAATCCGGATACTGCATCTACTTCGAGTGGAGCATTAAAAGAGTTTTTATCAAAATAAGCTAAATCTTTCGCTTTGAAAAAATTAAAGAAAGAACCCTGCGGACCAACAATTGCTGCATCGGGATGTTTTAAAATATAATTTTCTAATGTCCGAATTGCTTCTTCACTTAAGCTTAAATCAGAATTGAGAATAAATGTTACTGGAGTCTGAGACATATTTAATCCAATATTCCATGCCCTTGCAACGCCCACATTTCTTTTCATCGATGCATAATAATTAATACGAGGATGATCTTTTAACTTTTCAGCCATCTCCAATGAATTAAAGACAACAATTACATCACCGGAAATATCTTTCAAATCATCTAGCAGTTTCACAATGTTATAAGGGCTTGCCGGCGATAAATCAATTACAGGGATTACAAAACTTCTTTTAGGTTCCGAATTATTTCCTCTGTTTATTTTAGTACTAACAGGCATAGTTATCTTTCCTAATGATTTGCTTCTCCATTCTTCGGCTGAAGGCGTATTCTTCTTTTCACCAAAACAAACACTAAGTAACTCTTCAATCCTGTGAGAGTATGTATGAGCACTATGAATAATTTGCCGGCCATGTTCTGCAATTGTTTCTCTTTCAATATCATTTTTTAAATAATATTTCACTTTATCAATAATATTATCGTCATTATAAATACCTAAATCTTTTCCGTCTTTAAACATTTCTTCCTGTCCGCTATTTGATGCAGTGTCAGTTAACAGAAACGAGCCAGTCGACATAACTTCAAACAAACGCATATTAAGATCATTATTGATTGAATTATTAAAGACGATTTTAGATGCGGAAAAGAACTCTGCCATTTCATTCCACCAGCACCTGCTATAATTCACTTTTACAATAGAATTTATTTTATTTAGCAGATTAACTCTTCTTTGATACAAATGTCCGCTGACAGAGCCAACAAATCCTACATCATAAGTTTTTTCAATATTCTTTTTCGAGTGTATTTCCGGATCGGCTCCCAACGGCAGCCAGAAGACATTTTCGAATCCAGATTTTTTGAATTCAGACAAATACTCTCTTTGAGCAATAAATATGAAGTCAAAGTAGTTTGCCCAATTTAAATGAGATTCAAGGTTTAGATGAGAATCAATTAAATAGCATGCAGTTGGAAAACCACTCCCTTTTATATTTATCGGAATGAAACTAGCAACTGATTCGATCCACAAGAATAAATCGGGTTTCATATTTGAAGAAACGGATTGCAAAACTTTTGAAAAATCCAATTCTCCAAATCCGGTTGGTATATTTAGGTCTTTTATAGGCAGTTTCATATTTTCCAACTGCCATTGCTTTATTAATTGTTCAGGTAGTTTTGGACCGCAAGTTATTACGTTGTACTTCTTTCTTAAAGCTCTTTCAAAATATACTGCTGTAGTTATCGGGTACGAAACATAAGACAACCAGATTAAAGGATTCTTTTTTACTTTCATAATTTTTCCTTAAATCAAGCCAAATTAAATCTTTTTTAGAATCTCTAATAACGACTCTGCAGATTTCTCCCATGTATAGTCTTTCATATCTTCACCTGCTTTTTTTCCTATTTGCATTATCGCATTTCTATTATAATATGCATATTCAAGCTTCGAAATTATTTCATCAAAATCAGGATCTTCCCAATCAGCAATTAACTTTTTATTGTCATCAAATAATTTAAACTCATGCATTTCTTCCACTAATAGAGAATTATCTTTAGTAAGGATATCTTTATGGCCGCTATTATAAGAGGCAATAACAGGTTTGCCGCAAGCCATATATTCCATCAGTACCAAATTTGTCCCCCCTTCGCATCTGTTTGGAAACAATCCTATATCTGAGCTTAAATATAGATCCCTGAGTTTATTAGAAGGTGTTATCGGTAAAGTGAATACTTTATTCCCATCAATATTGTTTATCCTGCAAAGATTTATCATGAAGTTTTTCCAGGTCTCACCTTTATATTCATAATTTATATGCCCGGACATGTTCATTGAATGCATAGTATGCGGCCATAGATTATACCAGGCGTTTAAAAGTATAATATCCGAAAATTTCTGTTGAAGCACCTTTATTGCTTTCAGGACAAGATCCTGACCCTTGCGTAGTTCAAACTTTCCGCCTGAAAAGATTATGAATAGATCATTACTTTTTTGTTTTTTATCGGAATAAAAAAGTGTATGATCAACTCCCTGAATTAAGACACCGGTATTATCAATTCCTTTAGCTTTTAATTTTTGTTCATTCCAGGAAGAGCCGCCTAAAATAATATCATAATTAGAAGAATTACTCACAGCAGCATCACTTAATTCATATTCAAAAAAAGTGTAACCAATGTTCTTTGCTCCACGGACAGGATAAAGTCCGCTAAAATCATGATTATTAAGTGCATGAAATACTGTTCCGTTAATTTTACCGTTTTTAATTAATTCTTCGTGCTCATCTAGATTAATGATGTTTGTTTTATTCGATAATTCTTTTTTCAAATATTTGCTGCAAACGCCCCAACCGAAATTCTCACCCGATGTTAAACCAAGATATAAACTATTCAGAGAGGTAAAAGACTTATCAATATTTATAAACTTACTATCATTTTGATTTTTATTTTTTACAAACGAAATCAAGTCTTTTTTGAGATCTGTAAATACTGAGCTCCAGTCACTTATTTGTGGCTGTCTATACAATTTCATAGTTGGATACCATTGAGACCTGTTTCCTTCTAAAAGCCATCTCCAATCTGGTAAATATGAGAGTAAAGCCCATGTTTTTTTACCTAATGCCCCGGCTAGATGTGCTGCAGATGTATCAACAGTAATGACAAGATCAAGGTTTTTTATCACAGCTGCCAAATCCGAAAAAGATTCCATATATTCGTCCATATTGGTCAAAAGTAATTGATAATCTTTTACTTGTGTTGCCGCAAATCCTCTTTGAATACTATAAAAATGAGTCCCTTCTACTGATAATAAAGGCAGAAATTGCTGTAATTTTACAGAACGATGTCTATCGTTCGGATGAATGGGACTACCTGCCCAGACAATTCCAATTTTAACTTTTTCATTATCATATACAATTTTTGACCACTTTTCTATTAACTCCTTGTCCACATTTAAATAAGGAACATTGTTAGGAATATTATTAATATTTGTATCGAAGTATGCTGGTAGACTTAGTAAGGGTAATTCGTAATCAAATTCTATTTCAGGTGTTTTTATTAGATTTCTTTCAATAATTTCATCATAATAATCAGGTGATAGAATTTCCCGAAATTCTTTTCCGCATTCGAAAAATAAATAACACCCCTTTTCTTTCAGCATCGGCAAATATCTTACAAATTGTATTGCATCACCTAAACCTTGTTCGGCATAAACCAAAACCTTCTTCCCTTTTAAATCATATTCAGGTTTTAATGGTTTATTAAATTTTCTTTTTCCGAAATCCTTCCTCCCCTGTCTCCATTCATACTCCTTCCATCCATCTTCGAGCCTTCCTAACATTAAAAGTGCCTCAGCTTTATTATAATGCGCCAAAACACTATCAGGGTCTAAATCAATCCCTATATTAAAAAATTTAATAGCTTCTTCAAGGTTTTTTCTTCTTAAATGTACAAAGCCAATATTGCTATATGCTACTGATTTGCCGGCATTATTTTTTTCATCGATGGAAATTTTTAGAGCTTTATTGAAATAGTCCAATGCACCATCAAAATCATCTTTATGCAGCCTAATTGTCCCCAAGTTAATTATTGAATTGAAATATATTGAATTAAATTTGAGTGCTGAATTAAAACATTTTTCTGCCTCTTTATAATTTTTTAAAGAAGAATATAAAAGTCCAAGATTATTAAATGCATCAATATATTCCGGATTCAATTCAATTGCTTTTTTGTATTGCTTTAACGCGAGATCATTATTATCCAGGTTCTGATAACAAACACCGAGACTATATTGTGCCTGGGCATTTTGATCATCTAATTCAATAATTCTCTTATAGCATTCAGCTGATTTTTCAAAGTTATTAAGGTTGAAATAAATGATTCCAAGTGAGGTCAACAGATGGATACTATTAGGAGCTTTATTAAGAAGGTTTTCAATAATATCTTTTGCCGCAGCAAACTCTTTCTTCTCATATAATTCAAATGCTTCCTGATATTCTTTGGATTGCGTCTTATCAATTGGAAGATTAGTAAGGTTGCTCATAGCATTTGAATTATCCGGCTTTACTTTAACCGCCATCCTGAATGCTTTTTCTGCCTCATCATATTTATTCATATTCTTATATATGATGGCAATATTATTATGAGCTTCGGATAGAAACGGATTTAGTTCAATTACTTTTTTATAATTCTTTAAGGCTTCTTCATCTTTATTAAGATTCTGCAGGCATAAAGCCAGGTTATAGTAAGCTTCTGTATGATCCTCTTTTAGTTTTACGACTTCTTCAAATAACGGAATAGCGGATTCAAAATCCCCAACTTTGGATTTCACAACTGCCAGGAAATACAAAACATCAGCATTGTTTTTATCTTCTTCTTTAAGCTTTAATAAAATATCTTCAGAAGATTTATAATCTCTTTTTTGGAAATGTTCAATTGCCAGCTGATAAGTATCAATCATTTTTTATTTTTTACCGTTAATTTTCAAATACAGTATTTAGTTTTTGTTTTAATAATTCAAACTTTGAGTTGAACTCGGGAATATGTCCGAATTCCTTTTCGGCCATTACTAAAAGTGAAGGTATTTTCTGATATTGATTTTCATCCATGTAAACAGAAATCAAGTAGAATATTGATGAAGGATCCTTTTCATTTAAAGCTAGGGATTCTTCAAACATTTCTTCCGCTTCACTTAAAAAGCGGTTTTCAAGATAGAGCAATCCTAATGTTTTTAGAAATTTTGAATTATCCTTAAATGAAGAATATTTCCTTTTTAATATTTCCAGGGATACTTTCTTGTCTTCATATCTTTCAAATAATACCAAAAACATGTCAATGTTACCGGTTGTAATTAAATTCAATATATCTTTTTTGTCAGTTTCATTGATTTTTTGATTATTAACAAATTTAAGAACCATTTCAAACAATTTATTATTTTCATTTTTGAGTAGGCTCAGGAAATTTTTCATTTCCGTCTCATTTGATGATGATAATGAATAATAAATTCCTTTTGATATTATTGATTCATTTTTCAATCCGATTGATAAAACCGATTTGGCCAAACCGGATAATATTCTATTATTTTCATTTAAAGCTATCCTGCAGAATTTAAATGATTCGTCAATTTTATTTATCCTGAAAAAGATTTCAGATGCCAGTAAATTCAATAAAGGATTTGACAGATCATTTTTCAAACCTTTATCAAGATATTCTATGGCATTATCCAAATTATTTTTTCTGAACTCATAACCTGAAAGGTTTAAATATGCGAATGCCTTATATTCCTTGTTTAAATTATTTCCATTGACAGAAAGCTTGTAATATTTGTTAGCTTCATCGTAGTTTTCCAAAGTTGTATAAGTATTTGCCAGCTGGTACGCATAATAAGATGATTTATTTTTTTCGAATTCATCTTTCAGAATTTTAAGATTTCTTACTGCTTTATTTTTGAGATCTTTATCGGCAACATTATAACCTATGTGAATTATTTCTACAGTTGTATCAGAGATTTGATATCCGTTCTCAATTAATGAATCATCTATTTGTTCATGTATTTTACCTGTAAATTTAATATTGGGGTTATTATGAAATAAACGGGTATATTTCATAAAATTAGGTGTGCCATTTACTTCATCAACACTTTTTACAGTGCATCTGTATCCTGTTAAATCATTCCCTTTAATTATATTCTTTAATTCATTTATTGATTTACGGGATAGTCTTTCATCTGCATCTAAATATAAAATCCACTGCCCTGTAGATTTACCAAGTGCAAAATTTCTTGCGGCTGAGAAATCATCAATCCAGGAATAATTATAAACTTTTACATTAAATTCTTTAGCGATATTAATAGTATTATCCGAAGAACCTGTGTCAACAAGAACAATCTCGTCTGCAAAATCATTTACTGATTTAAGACAATCGTATAAATATTTTTCTTCATTCTTAACAATCATGCTAAGAGTTAATTTCGGCAAAATTTATTTCTCCGGTTAATTATTGAGCCGCAAAATTTTGCGTCTTTACTTTCATAAATAATTCAACAGAGTATTATGGATTTCAGGATGATCAAGTATTTTATTTACTTTTTCAAGCCCGCTGACTGCATAAGGATTATCAGGATTATTTTTTACTGCATATTCGTACATAGTTTTTGCTTCTTCATCTTTTCCATCAAGATAGAACAGCTCACCCAAACCTGCACAAGCCTGCGAAGATTCCGGGTTAATATTCAGGGCTGTTTCAAAACATTCTCTTGCTCTGAGTTTTTCATCCAACCCAAGAAAATTAAATCCTTTCATATTTTCATAAGCTGATATTAAATCTTTATCATTTTGTGAATAGAATAAGTCCTCGGATTTATTTAAAGAATCGATTGCTTCTTCAAAATGTTTTAAACCAAATAATTCATACGAAGCTTCCAGGATTTCATTTAGAACATATTGTAATTCATGATTGTATTCTTTACCTGGCTTCAATTTTTTTTCATTCATTGTAATTTCAGCATCAGGAGAAACAGCGCTTCCGGATTTAACAAAATACCAGCTTCTAATAGTGTTTTCTTCTGTAAGATACAGACTTACTTCCTTATCACTTATAAAATCATCAACTGCGCTTTTAACTCCAAAACTTCCGCCAATTAACTCTCCATCGAGATAATCATGACCGGCAAATACTCCGCCTTTTTTTAGTTTAGGATACCATGCTTTAAGATCATTGGCACAACCTTCGTAAGAATGATCAGCATCTAAATAGATCCAATCGAAATATTCGTCCGGAAATTGTTTGGATGCTTCAATAGAATCTTTTCTTATTATCTGCACACTATTATCATCAATAAATTTTTCAACTACCGACATATATAATTTCTTTTGCTTTTCATCAGCTACATTAGCAACATCTTTATTATCGGAATCATATTTCCACCGGTCAATCAAATAAAGTTCTTTTCCTTTCCAGGTATCTCTTAAGATTTGAGAATGTTTACCTGACTGGACGCCTATTTCGGCACCCCTGTCGATTAATTTTAGCTCATTAAATAACCTACCGAAATCATCTCTATGAAATATTTTTAATTTATCGTTAGTGTTTCTTTTCTTTTCGATTATTTCATTATCTAAAATTTTATTAACCTTTTCCAATCCTTTGACTGCAAATAAATTTTCCGGATTACATTCCACAGCTTTTTCAAACATGATTTTCGCCTGTTCATCATACTTATTCAGGAATAAAATTTCTCCCAAACCTGCACAAGCCTGCGAAGAATTTGGATTTATTTCCAGAGCTTTTTGAAAACATGTTTTTGCATTATCAATATCATTTAATCCCAGGTAGATAAAACCTTTCATGTTATAAAATGAAGCAGCAAATTCTGTATCCGCAGGATTACTTAAGTGACCGTTAAATATTTTTTCTGCCTGAGATAGTATATCCAATGCTTCATTGAATCTATTCTCATTAAACATTTCATATGCTTCTTTAATCAGTTTGTCTTCATCTGATTGGCTATTAACATTTGAATTTTCGACTAAAACCTTTTCTCCATCTTGGTTAAACAACGAATTATCATTTTCAGGAAGATTGAAAATTTTATTTACCCTTGCTAGCCCTTCTTCAGCAGCTTTATCACCTGGATCATTTTTTACTCCCCATTCATACATTGTCTTAGCTGCTTCATAATTCTCTGCTGCAAATAGAACTTCACCTAATCCGGTACAGGCTTTAGATGAATTCTTATCCTCATTTAAAGCATTTTCAAAATATTTTTGTGCTGTTTCGAGGTTACCGTTGAGTAAGGAAATATTACCGGCAAGATTAAGAAGATTTTCCAATTCAGGATCACTCTGATCATGATCAAAATTTTTATATTGTTCCACTGAATTGTTAAGATAATCAAGAGCGACATCATAATCCTTTTCTTCAATCAGAGATAATGCTCTTTGTAAATTTTCGGTAAATTCATATTTATCAAGAGTAAACATTATATTTCTTCCTTTTATTTGTTTTCCTTTTAACCAGATTTCTTCCGGAGTTGCACCCCATTTATCAACAAAAATTTTCTGATTTGTTTCAAGTCTTTCTTTATATTTTTCTAATCCTTCCGCGGCAAAACTTTTTGAACCGTAATGATGGATAAAAACATCTTTAGCAATTACATTTTTAAAGCCGGCTAACTGAGCTCTTAAGCAAAAATCATCATCCTCAAAATTTCCAGGTGAAAAGCGCTCATCCAATCCGCCTATTTTCTCAATAATTTCCTTTTTAATCAGTGTACAAAGAAAAGCAACTCTTGGGAACTCCAAAATCTTACCTCGATTCTTTTGCCTTACATTGGCAGCATAATCGTGCATCTCTTCAATTGTACTATACTTTGCATCATTATCAAGTTGCATACCACTAACGGAATTGCTGACCGGTCCAACCAGACCTGTTTGCGGATCACTTTCAGCAATTTCAATCATTCTTTCGAGCCAGCCTTTAGTTAAGACTATATCGTTGTTGGCAACTAGGATGTAATTGCCGGCAGCTTTTTTGATTCCCTGGTTGACTCCTTTAGGAAACCCAAGATTATTATTGTTTAAAATTAGTTTTACATTATTTTTTGTTTTTTCGAGTTCTTTTAGGAATTTTATTGTATTATTGCTGCTGTTATTATCAACAATTATCAGTTCGAAGGGATAACTGGTATTTTGATATAAAGATTGGATAAAGGATTTTGTATATTCCAGTTGGTTGTAAGTCAACGCAATAACGGAAACCTTTTTATTCGCCTTATATTCAGGTTTATAATTTTTAATTTTGACTGAATTTGAAGGAACTAGTTGGTCATTTTCATCAATCCTGAAATCAGCTTTTATCCTGCCTGACCATTTTTTATTGAGCAATTGCACATTATTAGCCACCTTTGAGAACCTTTCCGGGCCGCTCTTTGACTCATGATGAATTACAACACTTTCCGGCTGATAAACAATATTATACCCCAGTTCACCAATTGTAAAACAAAGGTCTACATCTTCATAACCATTCCAAAAGTTTTCATCAAAACCTCCTGCTTGTATAAAGACATTCTTCTTAACAAGAAGGCAGGCAGCGGTTAATGCCTGGTAATTTCTTAACTCATTAGCTTGCGGAAAATCGGACGGCTGATTTACAAATACGTGACTTGCAGCTAAGGAGTTTTCTTCTTTTGGATTTACAATAATAATTACACCGGCATGCTGAATTGTATTATCGGTGTAAAGTAATTTACTGCCGACTGCACCAATCGAATTATCATTCTCACTTATTTTAAGTAAAGCTTCGAGCCATCCGTTCTGCACTTCCGTATCATTATTAAGAAATACTAAATTAGATCCTTTTGCTTTCGAAGCAGCAAGATTATTAGCTTTGGCAAAACCTTCATTCTTCTCATTAATAATCACATTTAAATTTTCATGAAGGGCTTTCTGTTTTTCCAGGTATTCCTTTGTACCATCCGATGATCCATTATCAACAACAATTACTTCAAAATTCAAACTTCCCGGAGTATTAAGATATAATGATTCGATACATTTCTTTGTATAGTCTAATTTGTTAAATACAGGAATAATTATCGAAACATTTATTTGTATCTTTTCTGTCAGTTTTTTGTATTCGGCAATTAACTCTTTTGATTCTTCCTCAATACTCTTTACCGGTTTAATTCCTTTTTTTAATTTATCAATTAGAGAAGGATTTTCAGTAATCTTTTTTAATTATGTTTGATAATTCATTTTTATCATTAGGATTGAACAATAAACCGTTAACATTATTCTCAATAATTTCAGGTATGCCGCCGACATCAGACGCTATTACAGGAATCCCGGCACTCAGTGCTTCACGAACTACAAGGGAATAACTTTCAATTAAAGACGGAACAATTAATAAACCAATTTCAGAAAATATTCGTTCTAAATCTACCGGTTTATAAGAGCCATTATAAGAAATTCTTTTATCTCCTTTAAAATTTTGCTTTTAAAATCATTAATAAAATTTTCTTCTCCATTGCCATATATATTAAGCTGAATACTCCCTTTAACAGCTGAAAAAGATTTAATCAATAAATCAATGTTTTTTAATTTGTTTATTGCGCCTGCAAAGCCAAAGACTAATTTGTCTCTTGTCTGAGTACTTGTCTGCTGGATATAATTAATACCTAAGGAAATAACTTTAATTGTTTTGTGGTATCCAAAGGATTTGAATTTATCTGCAATATATTGAGAAGGAGCAATTACTAAATCTGATTCATTTAAAATATCATTGGCGGATGTTTTTCTTAGAGACAAAAATTTTCTATATGTATCTTTCTCTTTTTCATTCAAATTTGCAGCAAGACATTCTGTACATTTCTCGAATCTTTCAGGTCCGCTACATATTGTATTATCTTCTTCCTTGTATAGATGAGCCTTAAGACAGACTGTCCAGAAATCATGCAGAGTAATAACAACTTTTGCAGATCATTTTCCTTTGCTTTTTCAGTGAATAAAAAAGGTAATCCCATAAAGTGATGAAAATGCATGACATCAAAATGTTCTTTTACCAAAATTTGCTCAAACAGATTTTCTGCATCTTCATTTGTAATCTGGTCGACCGGGTTTTGCTCTACTTTGTGCATTAGCCGGATATATTTTAATTTCATTAAAAATATCTTCCTCAATAAAGGAAGTTTTTAAATCGCGGTTTACTTTGGGGATAAAGAACGCAGACATCTATTCCTTTATTAAGAAGACTTTTTGCCATCGAATAGGTATAATTTTCAACTCCTGCATACCAGTATGGCGGAAAATTGTGAACTACAAATAGTACTTTTAATCCAGGTCTTTTTTCATATGAAGTATTAACTGATTCTTTTAATTGATTAATCAGATTAAAAACTGATTGCTCGGCATTTATTTTATAACTTTTTTCCACATACTCCAAAGCAGCTTTAAATCTTTTAAGCTCAATAAACCTTTTAGCAATATTTAAGTATGCTGCTGATTCAACTTTCTCGTATGATTGTGACTGCCAACCAAGTGAAGGAAATAATTGTTCAAGACTGAATCTTGATAATAGCCTTCTCAGTACTAATTCATCATAAGAAGTATCAATATTCACTGATCCGGAAGACATATTTGAATCATGCCATCTCCATTTACAAACTACTGAATCAACTTTTACAAATTTTGCAATAGAAGCTGATCTAGTCCACCATTCATAATCATGTGCTCTTTTGAATGTTATGTCATAATTTCCAATTCTATTATAGAATTCTTTTTTAACAAGAACTGCAGGATGTGGAATCGGGGATTCAAAAAATAATTTTGAAATCAATTCTTCATTTCTTCCATTCCAGTCTTCAAATTCAATTCTTTTTTGAGGATTAAGTGAGCTATCAGTAACTTAGAAGATCTCCGTAAATTATATCTGCATCAGGGCACGATTTCAATTTATCCAAATATAAGCTTGATAGTATTTTCTTCAAGTACATCATCAGAATCAAGCCATATAGATATAATTCTCCTTTTGCATTTTCAATAGCTTTATTTCTGCGAAGAGGTGCTCCGGAATGCTCTATTCTAATGTAGTTAATTTTTTCAGGAATTAAATGAGTTCACCGCTTCTTTTGTATTATCGGTTGAACCATCATCAATAATTATAATTTCTAAATTGTCATAGTTTTGGCTTAAGATACTTTGAATAGCTTCATTTAAAAAGTGTGCTCGATTAAATGTTGGAATGCAAATTGAAAAGGATATTTGCTATTTATAAATTGTAGTATTTTATTTTTTAATTCAAGTGAAAATATTCTAATAGCTTATCATTTAAAGTTTCAATATTAAATTCTCTCTCGATCTTTTTTCTTGCATTCTCCGAAAATTGCTTTCTTAGTTCAGGATATTTCACTAGTCTAATTATATTTTCTTTTAGCAGTTTTACATTCTTTTCTTCTGAAAGTAATCCGGTCTTATTGTGTTCTACTAATTCAGGAATGCCGGAATGAAACGAGGAAATTACAGGAGGCTTCATTGCCTGAGCTTCAATTAATGAAACCGTAATCCTTCTTGTCTCCATCAGGTGGAGGTAATACTGTTTAAAATATAAATATCTGCTTCAGACATTGATTTCAGGATGCCACTGATCGTTAAAAGGTAATATTGATACTTTATCCTGTAATTTATAATCCTGTAATTAATGATGATATTTTTCCATAAAGCGGACCTTCCCCAATAATTTCATACTGGAAATTCACAATTGTCTTTTAATTATGAGAGTCTTTAAAGTAAATTCGATACCTTTTTTAGGAACAAGTCTGACTTATTGTAAGAAGCTTTTATTTCGTATTTATTTGAAGATAACTAATTATTATTTAAATAATTGATAGTTTGATCCGTATCTATGTACATTTATTTTATTTCTATTACATCCGATTGATTGATGAGTTTATTTTTCATAAATTGGGTTGGGTGTTGTAATTAAGTTTGCCCGTTCAAATAGATATTTATAGTAGTCTTTTCCTTATTCATAAACAAACTTCGTAGCATCATATCCATGAAAAGAGACCAATAACTCTGATAGTAGAATGGATAAGGAAAGAGTGGTGCTAGTTTAAGGAAATTTGGTCCAAATGAATATGCACATTTTCGATATAGATCAAGATTTCGAAACATTATTAATATGATAAAACTTTTCACACCAATGTTCAGGTGTTTCAAATTTTTCAGACAGGGATTGTGATTACTTAAGGTTTGGATAAAAGATTATACTTATTAACATCATGATGAATTGTTTTTCAAGATTCTAACCATTGTCCATATTTCAATATCTATTCCTCTATCGATATAACCGATAATCTGGTCCAGTATAAAAGTTTCTGTTACCTGTTGGGAAAGTATCTGTATATACTATGATCCTATTTTTATCTGATTTTTTCATTATAATCTTTTTCACAGAGAGCTTTAACTGAAGAGTTCAATTCTACATTTTTAGTTTTCATGGAAGTTCCATATAAACCAGTAAACATAATATCCGATCCGAATTCAAAATTTCTATTATCTGTTTCGATCAATGATTTATACAAAGGGAAAAACTGTGTAATTAAATTTTCTCTCTCTTCAACAGGAATCGGACTCCGCTTTAACCATAAACCCAGCATCTGTCCTAAACTTGCGTTCCAGTCCCTCCCAAAGGTTTTAAATCAATTTGTTTAAAACCGGTATTATTTAGATGTCTTTTTAAGGAAAACGGTGTATAGCGATATTCATCGTTTGGAGCATCATGAAGCGGCCATAAATATGGAACTGTAAAAAAAAGTGTTCCGTTAATTTTTAGCACTCTGAAGATTTCTTTTAAATTAACCGTATATCCGGTACATGCTCGAATAATTCGGTTGCTATAACAGTATTTACAGAATTATCATCAAGAGGGATTGTATTTCCATCCCAAAATAAATCAGGTTTAACATTGTTTTGATAAGCAGGCTTTTCTATATCCATGCCTACATATTTTGACACCGATGAATTATTGATAATATACTCACGATACGGCATTCTCCCACAACCAAAATAAGAAGGACTCCATTAAATTTTAATAGATTTTGGTCAATGCTATTTTTAATGGATTTTCTAACAAAATACAGGTCAAGGTTCTCCTTAGTTAATTCAGGATAAATAAAATTGTCATTTGAATCGCTAGTAATATATACTGGTCATCTAAATATGTCCGCGACATATTCCGTTTTCCGAAATTTTTGGAGGCGGAAAATTCAGGGAATTTATTTCCGGAATTTGAATTGATTTATTTGCAGATCTATTTGTACTTAATTCACTTAAAAAATTGCTCCCGGCTTTTTGTTTACACTAATACCAAGAGCGTACTCTTCTTCTATGGTTTTTCTTGCATTTACTGAAAGCCGGGTCCATAGCCCTTTTTCATTTTTTAAACGTTTAATTGCATTAATAACATCTTCTTGCTATTATCAACGAGCAATCCATTTACATTATGTTTAATAATTTCCAAAGAACCACTTCTTGTTTTTGTGCATATAGGAACCAAACCGCAAGCCATGGCTTCCATAAGTGAAGTTGACATCCCCTCATAATCGGATAATAAAATGAAGACATGATTGCTTAATAATTCCGGGAAAATTTTTTCGGTTGAAAGTATTCCCTTATAAGATAATCTTTCACCGAGTTTTAATGAATTTATTCTATCAACTGCTTTACCGTTTTCTTTGTCAGGGCCGAAAAAGCTTACATATGTGTCAGGAATTTTATTTACAACATTCTGCATAGAATTATGACATCAAAAATTCTTTTTTGACGCTGTATCAGCCTTCCGGTATATATAAGTCTTAAAATCTTTCACTGGTTGCTTGGCTTTATCGGCGGGAATTATTGTTCCTGATGCAGCTCGCAATATTTTTATATTCTTTGCACATCTTGAGAATACGAGTTCTTCTAGGAATTTAGACTTACATACTACTCCAGATAACTGAAATTCAAGATTCCCAGCAACAAAATAATCTATCAACTCATAATGAAAATTATCATCCGAGCGAATTATACCCACTGTCGGTATTCCTGCAGCCTTAATCCATTTAGCAGCATAATAAGCAGGAACAGATACATTAGGAATGAATACATCCGGAGGATCAACTTGAAGAATCTTTAATAACTCAATAATATTTTCTTCGGTATATTTTTTCCTGAGGATTGACTTACATTCAATTCCGTGTTTCTGCAGATTTTTTACAACTGAGCATTCCTCTTCCGTTATCATAAAAAATATTACACTGCAGTAAAATCCTCTCTTTTGCAATTCCGGAAGCATTCTTTGTAACCAAATGTTGGGACCATTTATTTGGTTTGGACCGTTGGCAACAAAAGTAATTTTTAATTCTTGAGCTTTCTGTTTATTTGTGTCAGAATTAATTGGTATGGGTCTATTCTTTGATTCAAATGTATTTATAGTATCATAGAATAAATTAACATACTGCTGCGATATAATTTCTTTATTAAATTTTTCTTTTGCGAGCTTTCTTGAATTAGAAGAGAATTCATAATACATTGCTTCATCTGTAGTTAGGTCAACTATATATTTTGCCATTTTTGTAGTATCGCCAAAAGTAATTCGGTATCCGTTGTATCCATCTAATAGTTGATCCCTGTTTCCACCGTTATCAAATTCAATACAAGGCAGACCGCAAGATAAAGCTTCCGCAGTAACATTCCCGAAAGTCTCTGATTTTGATGTTAAAATAAAAAGATCAGCAATATTATAAAGAGCAGGTAATAATGAATAATCAACATGACCAAGCTGATAGAAATTATTTTCAATACCTAATTCTTTAGCTTTATCATTTAATAAGATACCGTTACCTTGTTTCCCGGCATGTATTAAAAAAAGTTTTGAATTCACTTTTAACGCTTTTGAAAAAGCTTCTAAGGCTAAATGAAAATATTTTACTTTAACATTTCTTCCAACAGTAAGAACTATTTTGTAATCACCGAGTATATTAAGTAGTTTTTCAAAATTTCTTTTTTTGCTAATTGTATCGAACTTCGCTGTATCGATTCCATTATTAATTACTTTAATATTTGCAGAAGGATCTATGGATTTAACTACATCCCGAACTGAGCTGCTGATTGCAACATTAACATCCGCCGATTTTATGTTATTTTCAATTATTTTATTTTTATTTTGATCCAGTCTGTATCCATAACCTGCATCAGGTTCAATTTTAATATCTTCCCCATGTGTTGTTAAAACGACAGGTATGTTTAATATTGATTTTAGTTTTAATGAGAAACTGGCAGCATGCAAGGCAGATTGGACGAAAATTATATCAAATTTATCCTGCGCATGATTCAATCGGGCTTTTTGAATAAAATCTTCTTCGGACGAATATCTAATTAATTTATAATTTGTAACCAATTCTTCATAATTATATTCATAAACCGGAGCAAATAGAGTTACTTTGTGTCCGATATTGATAAAAGAATCTGCAAGATCATTGAAGAGTATTTCCATTCCATACTGTACAGGCCAGAAGGAAGGTGTAAGCATGAGAATATTTAATTTATTATTATCATTAAGATTAGTTTTTAAATATTTGTTTTTTAGCCTGATGATTCTGTTTTTATAGAATTGACTAATATCATATTTTTTAATCTTAAAATAGTAATCTGATAATTTCTGGTATGTATTTATTTTTGACCTAAATTTTTCTTTTTCATCTAATGTTGACCAGACACCTCCCCCATGTATTCTATAAACTGCAGGTTGAATATCAGGCATATATTTACCTTTACCGTAACATCCTAATAGCGATGTTAAAAAATTATCACCGTTTTTAACATCATAAAACTCTTCCGGGAGATTATTCAATACGTTTCTATAAATAAGAGATAATGTTGGAATAAAGGTATTACCTTTAATTATTTCTTCCATTGAATAATCTTTTTGACTTTCAAGAGGCATTTTAGAATCGGAAATCAGATTTCCGTTTTCATCGATTATTATAGCGTTATGATAACTCATAACATAGTCGGGGTTTGTCTCCAGGAAATCTATCTGTTTTTGAAGTTTATTTGGATCCGTCCAGTAATCATCACCTTCACAAAGTGCAATATATTTGCCCCTGGCTTTATTGAACGTAATTGGGAAAATTGCTTTGCCTTTACTTTTCTGGTTTTCGTCCTGATAAATAGTTTTTATTAGGTTAGGATGCTTTTTTTCATATTCTCTTATGATGTTTGCTGTATTGTCTTTTGAATAATCATCATGAATAATTATTTCTATGGTAAAAGTGATCTTCTGAAATAAAAAGCTTTCTATTGCTTCCCTAATGAATTTTTCATGATTATAGGTAATACAACATATACTAACTAATGGTTTCATTAGATTATCCCTTCATAAACCAGAAATTCTTTTAATTCAAGATTAGGGATATAGTTTTCAAAATTATATTTTGCATCTTTAATACGAACTTTTCTACCATCAATAATTAACCTCTCTTCTTTCAGCCAAACCATCAGTTGGATAAGCATAGGAATTTGTTTATCAAGTATTTTATCATACTCTACATCACCATTAATAATGTAAAAATTCTGCATAACAATTTGACCGGTATCAATACCTTCCTCAATTAAGTGTGCTGTGTTTCCGGTAATAAAGCTACCATAATTAATTGCCTGATCTATAGAGTTGATACCGGGAAAGGAAGGTAAAATAGAAGGATGAAAATTTATAATTTTATTTTTATATACTTTAATAAGCTCACCTTTTAATATTCTTTCTCCAAATACAAATAAATAATCTACACTAAATTGATTCATAAGTTGATACAATTCATTAGATATTATTATTCCCTTTTCAAGTTTATTATCACGGCTTAAATCTTTCCGATAATAATTTATTTTAAATATGTTACAAAGTTCCTGTAATTCATCTTGTAACATATTGTCTCTATAAACAAAAGCAATATCATTTAAAAGATTGTTAAAAGTGTTATTGACACCAATAAATCTCAAAGTTTTCTTCAATCTGGTTGCATTATTAGATACATAAAATCCGAACCTCATCTAACTCCTCTTAATTTAAATTAAAGTGTAACATTTTAGAAATTCTCTGATTTTATCTACCGGGTTGAACATCATTACATCTATTATTGAGAGATCGGGAATAAATTCATTACCAAACTGAACATAATAGAATTCATTTTTTTTTATAAAATATAATTCCATGCTTTCTTTTTTAAAATTTTCTTTACTATATAAGTTTTTACCTCCAACTGAGTTTATATATTCTTCTGCATTGCGGGACTTGCAAATAGCAATTACCTTAGCCTCACTCTTCAGATTATGATTGATATTAATTTCAGAAGAGACAATTAATTTCGTTTCAATTTCCAAATATTTCAAAACGATCGCTATTGAATTGTAGATAAAATTAAACAGATTGGAGTCATGAAATGAAAAGCATTTTTTAATAATAGGAAAAACTTCAGAATAATATGGAGCTTTTATATATGCAGCATTTATCTTTCTAAGTATTTTTTCTGAGTCAGTTGAAAAAGAACCGGAAAGGGATCTCTCATTAATATTCAGATAATCCGAATCATGTTTCAAAGGCAAAGAAAATATTAGATATTTTTTGTCTCTCGATAAAATTCGATTACGCTGTATCCAACCGCCTTTGCTAAATTGAATATTATCATAAATAACAAATTCATCAACAGCATTTATTAATTGAAAATATCCGATATAAGGGAAAAAATATGGTTGCATAATTGCTAATTTCATCATAAAACTGCTTCAGTTTCTTTCGCAGGAAATAATTTTTTAATTAACTCAAAATTATTACGTGCTTTGTTTTGAACTTCTGGTATTTTTGTTTTAAGATGTTTGCTTATTTCGTCTCTATTTTTCCAACACAAATTAACTTTCCAAATCATATCATTAACATCTGCAGGATCAGCAAGATAATCTTCCATACCCACAAGTCTGCCAAATCCTTTTAATTTATGAGCTTTGGGTTCATGGCCGTAATCTATTATTACCGTAGGAATAAACTGTGTGAATCCTGATACTGCAGCATGTATTCTGCCAGTAATAAGCATATCAAATTTTCCAATAATAGATTTAGTTTCGGCAGCGTTGTAAATAGATTTGAGAGATGTAAAATTATTAACTTTTTGTCTATTCTTTAAAACTTTCATTAATTGTCTTAATATAAGATGATCTCTGCCTTCGATAATTTTAAAATTTGGTTCGGGAATAAAACCATTATTATGAGATAGTAAAAAAACCTTTGCTTTAAGATTGATGATAATATGTTCTATTATTTCAGCAAAATTATCGTATTCTGAATCTTTGCGTGGCCACTTACCATATGGACCTTCAATCATATTCCATCCACAGAGAATGAATCCTACTTTCTTAATAGAGTCATTTAGTCCTTCATATTCAAAAATCCTTTTCATTTCATTTTCAGGGCGAGCTAGGAAAAGGAAAGCAGGGCAAGCCAGGTTATGCACTTTCCTAAGATTAAAGAAATTTAGTTCGAGAAGTTTAGTGCTTAACTCCTCCCTGTTTGTTACAAGATCGAATTTTTCAAAAATATACTTCGCAATTTTTGTTTTTATAAATCCTTTGAAAGGGCCGGGAGAACCCGCAAGCATTACTATTTTTTTTCCTAAATTATAGGCTGTTAGGTCTTTTAATAACCCGACCAAAAATCTATGTTTTCCAATTAAGTTTGCATTTTCTCCCCAGATATCTCCACTAAAATCTATTACAAGATCAGCATTTTTTACTTCTTTCATATAATTAGTAAAAAAAATATCAAACAATTTCTTTTTAAATAAAGAAGATATTACAGTTTCATATATTGCTTTAATTAAATCATTCTTTTTCCAAGAATAATATAAATCCATTGATAGTCTTTTTACTCTTTCTTGTTGACAAAATTCTTTCGTCATCTGAAATGTGGTATTAATCTCCGCTTTCGGGAAAACACGATGTAGTTCACGAATAAATGGTTCGATAATTGCGTAATTTCCCAAATTACCGAATTCCATTCTTCCCAAGTGCAATGTACATTGCCCTGTTAATAAAATGCTTTTCATTTGCTAATCACAAGTTTCATTTTGCATACTTAATAACTGACTCTATAATAAAACCCAAAGTATCTTCTCTTAGTTCAGTATAAATAGGCAAACACAATACTTTTTTTGTCATCTCTTCAGCAACTTTCATATTTCCAGGCTTGGCCGATTCCAGACCTTTATATGTAGGAAATTGACTTATCAATGGATAAAAATATCTTCTTGTGTGAATGTTATTTGATTTAATTCATTATAAAGTTCATCCCTGCTTATTCCATATTCTTTTTCATTAATAAAAATTGGAAAATACCCGTAGTTATGGCTTACTTCAGGCATATCTTCAAGCATTCTAATACCTTTTACATCCGATAATTCCCTACTGTAAATCTCAGCTATCTCTTTTCTCTTCAATGTATTATTTTCAATATATTTTAATTGAAGAAATCCCAATGCAGCCTGAAATTCATTCATCTTTGCATTTATGCCTGGACCGACTACGGTTACTTCATCTGCAAAGCCAAAATTCTTAAGGAAGTCTATTCTTCTTTTTGTCTTTTCATCATGGCAAATTATTGCTCCACCTTCAAATGTTGTGAATACTTTTGTGGCATGGAAACTTAATACTGATAAGTCTCCAAAACTTAATACAGATGAATTGTGAACTTTTACATTGAATGCATGACTGGCATCATAAATCACTTTTAAGCCATAAGTATCCGCTACTTGTTCAATTGCTCCAACATCGCATGGATTTCCATAAATATGAACAGGCAGAATGGCTGTGGTTTTTGGAGTTATTGCAGATTCAATTTTGGTAGGATTCAAATTGCAGTAAACCGGATCTATATCAACAAAAACCGGTTTTATTCCATTCCAATGTAAAGCATGAGTGGTTGCAACAAAACTATATGGAGTGGTAATAACCTCGCCGGTAATTCGTAACGCCTGAAGTGCCGTTATTAGAGCTAAAGTACCATTTGTAAACAAAGAAATATATTTTACTCCTAGAAACTCTGCTAAAGCATCTTCAAACAGTTGATGGTATTTCCCATTGTTAGTTAGTTTTTTGCTTTCCCAGATATCCTTCAAATAATCAACAAATTCATCTAAGGGGGGTAAAGATGGCTGAGTTACATAAATATTATTTAAATCTTTCGATTTAAATCCGGCATCAGATTCCAGTGACAGGACTACATTATTAGAACCGTTTAATATATTTCTTTTCTCTTCTTTAAACATAAAAAAGCTGTAATTCCAAAAATTATTTCCTAATTATCCCAAAATCATTCCACTTAAAAAAATTTAATTTTTACCAAATTTGCAGAAAAAAAAGAATAAAAATATTTACTTGGCCAATATTAGCCAATTATCTTTGCGGTTATTTGTGTGTAGAACGGAGGGTACTAAACTTCGGCATCAGGAATTTCTTCATCTAATATAAACGAATACGGTTTGCATTCTTCTTCAATTTGCTTATCGGCTTCTGCTTTTAAAGTTGATTCGCGGGAGTTTCTTTCACTAATTAATTGTTCTATTCTTTCCTTGTTTGCTTTTATCGGCTCTTCAAAGTTTTTAACCAGAATTTCTTCTTTATTTGCCATCTCTTTTTTGAAAAAATTAATCTTATGCTCTTTCCCGTTTTTTAATACACTTATATTCTGAATTAATTGCTGCCGCCGGCTTGATCTTTCCAGCAGCGTAAAAACTGCCGACATACCGGATAATATAATTCCGATTAAGAATGTAATTACTCCCCATTTAATCCCGGTTGTTAATGAAACAGAAATTAAATCTTTTAATTCCGAAATGCTATGAACATAATTATTAGAATACCCGGCACATCCTCCCATTAAAAAAACCATAAAAGACAGAATTACATTGTATGTCATAGCATGCTTAAATGCGGTTTGAGGATTCAGTTTGGCTTTGAAAGGAAGATTTTTAATCTCTTCTTCAAGTTTTTGAATTTCCTGAGCAATTTTATTTTCAATTTTTGTGATACCCGCAGATAATTTAATCTTCAATTCATTTTTCTTAATTTCAAGTTCCTGCTTTAACAATTCTATATTTGCAGATTTTACTTTTATCTCTTCATTACTTAATGATACGGTTTCATTTATGCTGCTATAATGTTTGTTCTTAATCTCCTCTTTTATCTTAATAACTGTTTCCAAAAATTTGTTTTTGAGCCTTTCCCCTGCATTTAAGAAGTGTATATTGTCAGAATCCCCAAACTTCTTCAATAATTTTTCAATAAAGGAGATATTCCTGGTAATTTCATCCGGAAAGCTCTTTTCTTCAATTACTATTTTAAATACTTCAAATTTATTTGTTAATAGCTTGATAACCTGTTCATTAGATATTCTTATTAATGAAAGGAGACTTTCTATTTTATCACTGATAACCGCAAATTCCGGGTAATAAAAGATATTGTTAAAAACTGCATTCTCGATAAAATAGCCGAATAAATTGACACTTAAATTTTCCATTGCGAAATTTATTCGTTCAACATCATACTCAAATATTTCTTTTAAGCTATTTTCCACCGTATCGATATCATTAAGCCTGATATCCATAAGAGTTTTGTGGAATTTGGCTGTTATACCGTATGGCTTTAGTTTAAGCGCCTCTTCAAACTTTTCTTTAGCCGTTCCATTTTCTTCCTGAACCAGATATGCATATCCCGAAAATAACGTTATTAAATATTCAAGCTCTGTTTTAGAATCTTCACTCAGTTTTATTTTTCCAATTATTTCTTTTGAATTGCTGAATAGCTCTACTGATTTTTGAGGACTATATAATGATTTATCAAATGAATAAACAATTCCTCCCAAAATATTGCTTAAGAAATTGCTTCTTGAATTATAATTATCGATAAAATTAACAATTGAAAGTGCAAAATATTTTTTTTCAGTGATCTGTTTATTAGTGATCCATTTAATATAAAGCTCTTTTATGGTTTTATATTGATCTACTCCGTTAAATACAGGGAAATGGTGCCTGTAAAAATCTTTTATATAGTTGTTTAACGGAGAATCGCATATCCACAAAAGAGGAGATTCTTCGAACCGGAAGAAATGCTCGCTTAAATTCGGAGGAAAAGTATAACGAAAGAACCTATAGCTTTCCTTAACAATATTATCGGGATCCTTCATCGCCAAAGGATCCAAATCCAAATAATGTTTAGATATTCTAAAATATTTCTGAAGATTAGAATCTAGGTTCTGTTTAACACTATCGTTAGTTTCATATAAAATTTTGGGAGAATTATCCATTTCTAAATTTTTTATTCATAAAAACGTTTCTATTCAACTCCATTATCGAATTGTGGTACTAAATATTAAATAAGCTCCCGGTATTCTCAATTGGTGACACCGGATTTATTAATTCGAGAATGATTTATGAAAAGGTGTTTAAAAAAGAGATGAACTAGAAAAAGATTAGTCCATTAATTTGGTAATTATATATGATATACAGATAAAATATACTGTAATATTAAACGGAATAAATATCTTCTTCTGAAGTTTCCACTTTGCTAAGCTGGTTATCACTTCTTCTTGACTTATCAAAATATTCTGTGTGTAGAATTTTGTGAGCTAAATGAGAATTAGGCTGTATAAGGAATTCACTATATAAAGTTTTTATTGATTCGTTTTCATGTGAAAACCTGTGCTTCAGCTCAGTATCAATTTCATAAAGCGCTTTAACTCTTTTTTGAATCTTTTCAGGTTTATTATGAATTGGCTGTCCGCCTCCATTAATGCATCCTCCCGGGCAAGCCATAACTTCAATGAAATGATATTTGGAAATTCCCTGTTCGATTTCACTTATTACTTCTTTTATGTTTCCTATACCGTTAACAACGGCAACATTTAACTGCAAACCGTTTATTTCAATTGATGCAGTTTTAATTCCTTTGTTCCCACGGATTTCATCAAATTCAATTTTGTTTAAATTGTTCCCGGTCAGCTTAAAATATGCAGTTCGAAGAGCAGCTTCCATAACTCCTCCGGATGTTCCGAAGATTGCGGCGGCGCCTGTAGATTCTCCTAAAGGATTATCAAATTTTTCCTCGGCAAGATCATTAAATTTAATTCCGGCAACATTTAAAAGACGTACTAATTCCCTGGTGGTAAGTACTGCATCTACATCAAGCAATGTTTTTTCAGACAGTTCACTTCTTGATGCCTCAAATTTTTTGACAGTACACGGCATAATTGATACTACAAAAATATCTTCGGGATTTATTCCCATCTTTTTTGCATAATAAGTTTTAAGTACGGCACCTTCCATTTCATGAGGGGATTTACATGTGGATATATTTTCCAGTACTGAGGGAGCATTAGATTCAGCATATTTTATCCAGCCGGGGCAGCAGCTAGTGAACATAGGCAGGGGCTTTTTGTTTTTGATTCTGTCAATTAATTCAGAAGCTTCTTCTATAATAGTAAGATCTGCAGCAAAATTTGTATCAAAAACTTTCTTAAATCCTAAACGGCGTAAAGAAGTTACAAGTTTGCCTGTAACATCGGTGCCTAAGGGGAGATTATATTCTTCCCCAATTGTAGCCCTTACAGCGGGGGCTACCTGGACAATAGTAAATTTGTTCTTATTATTTAATGCATTGGTAACTTCTTTTAAGGAGCTCTTTTCCCGCAAGGCTGCTGTCGGACAAACAAGTATACACTGACCGCATAATATGCATTCACTTATATTTATTCCTTTATTATAAGGTGTAGTAACTATACTTGAAAATCCCCTGTTTGAAAAATCAATAGCACCGATATTCTGAACCTCATGACAAACACGAACACATCTTCCGCATAAAATGCATTTTGCGGGATCCCTTTCAATCGACGCACTGGAAATATCAATAGCATGACTCTTGGTTTCTCCGGCATATCTATGCTCTCTAACACCATATCTTTCTGCCATATCCTGGAGTTCGCAATTTTTATTTCTTACGCACACCAGACAATCCTGCGGATGATTTTCAACTAATAATTCTATAATAGTTTTTCTTGCTCTCCTGACTCTCGGTGAATTAGTATCAACCACCATTCCATCATAAACAGGGAAAGCACAGGAAGGTAAAAGACTTTTCTGTCCCTCGACTTCCACTACACAAAACCTGCAGGCTCCTGTGGGAGTCAGATCTTTTAAGTGGCATAATGTAGGAATTGAAATCCCGATTGATTGAGCAGCTTCAAGAATTGTCATTCCGTCTTCTGCATTTACTTTAATATTGTTTATTGTTAAATGAACCATATAAATTTTTAATTTTTAATTTAATTTATGACTATCGCATTAAACCTGCAGGATTCATAACACATGCCGCATTTTATACATTTATCGTCTAATATGTAATGTGCATGTCCTTTCTCCCCGACAATTGCTTCAACAGCACATTTTTTTAAACATACTCCGCAGCCGTTGCATATCTGATTATCTATTGAATAAGTAAGAAGATCTTTACATACTCCGGCAGAACATTTTCTTTCATACAAATGCTCTTTATATTCTTCTTTAAAATATTTTAATCCGGATAAAACGGGATTTGGAGCAGACTGGCCAAGCCCGCACAACGAAGTATCTCTAATAACATCTGCCAATCTTTGAAGATGAATAACTCCTTTAAATCTTTGAAGCTGTTCAACTTTATTATTTACACTTTTGTAGCTCTTTGGAATTCTTTCAAGAATTTCCAGCATTCTTTTGGTACCTTCCCGGCAGGGTACACATTTGCCGCAGGATTCACTTTGTATAAATGTTAAAAAGAATTTAGCCACATCAACCATACAGGTATCTTCATCCATGACTACAAAGCCACCGGAGCCCATCATAGCTCCGACTTTTTTCAGCGATTCATAATCTACCTGTGTATCAATTACACTTTCCGGTAAACAGCCTCCTGAAGGACCTCCAATTTGTATAGCTTTAAATTCTTTATTATCCGGAATTCCTCCGCCAATAGCAAACACAACATCTCTCAGTGTAACTCCCATAGGAACTTCTACTAATCCTGAATTAGCAATTTTACCGCTTAGGGCAAAAACTTTGGTACCTTTGCTTGAAGCAGTGCCAATTGAATTAAACCAGTCGGAACCTCTGTTTATTATTTCGGCTATATTAGCAAAAGTTTCCACATTATTTATAACAGTCGGTTTTCCCCACAAACCCGAAACACTAGGATAAGGAGGGCGGGGTTTGGGCATTCCTCTTTTGCCTTCAATGGAAGCTATCAAAGCAGTTTCCTCACCGCATACAAAAGCACCGGCACCTTTCTTTATCTTAAGATTGAAAGTAAAACCGCTGTCAAGAATGTTATTCCCGAGCAGACCATATTCTTTACATTGATGAATGCTGTTTTCCAATCTTTTAATTGCGAGCGGATATTCTGCCCTGCAATAAATGTAGCCTTCGGAAGCACCTATAGCGTAAGCACCAATCACCATTCCTTCAATTATTTTAAATGGATCACTTTCAAGAACAGAACGATCCATAAAGGCTCCCGGATCACCTTCATCGGCATTACAAATTAAATATTTTTTATCTGATTGCTGCTTTAAAGCCAGATCCCATTTTACGCCTGTTGGAAAACCGGCTCCTCCTCTTCCCCGTAAACCAGAGTCTATTATTTCTTTTACTACTTCACCCGGCTTAAGCAATCTTAAAACCTTATCAAGTGCTTTAAATCCGCTGTATGAAATATATGTGTCTATTGAATCAGGATTAATTACTCCGCAATTCTTTAACACTACTTTAAACTGTTTTTTGAAAAAAGGAACCTGGCTGATTGATTGTATATCATTATTATTAGAATAAGCACCAAGCAGCTTTTCTTCAAAAACACCTTTTTCAACTAGTGTTTTTTGGAGGAGCTTAGGGACTATCTTAGGTGTTATTTCACAATATGATACTCTTTCACTGCCCGGAAGCTTTATATCAACAATAACTTCTTTAGCGCAATAACCTACACAACCAGTTGATTCAATTTTTGCATCAATATTAAGCTTTTTTAATTCATCCTTGATAGTTTCCTGAACTTTCTGAGCACCGGCAGCTAAGCCGCAGGTTCCCATCCCAATAAAGATTACAGGTTTATCATGCTCAATATATTTTAGCTCTTTGTTTAACTTTTCATATTTGGATTTACAATTTTCATCATGATGGCAGAGAGGACCATCAGTGCAGCATTGTACAAACAATTCACACTGAGTCTGATTACTATGCCAGCATTTATCACAGCATTTTTCAAGAAAAGTATTCATGCAGGACTCACCTCCGGTTCACCCTGAATATTGCCGGGTTTTTCCTGTGCGGAATATTTTTTCAATACCTTAGGTATATCTTTTACAGCTACTCTTCCATGGAAGTCATCGTTTATTGTTATAACGGGAGCAATACTGCAGGCACCTATACAATTTACTACTTCAATAGTAAATTTTTTATCACGCGTGGTTTCACCGGCTTTTGCATTTAATGCAGTTTCAACAGCATATAATACATTTGCCGAATTCTTAACATGACATGCGGTTCCGCGACAGACTTTAATAATATTTTTACCGACAGGATTTAACCTGAATTGATTGTAAAATGTTGCAACTCCATAAACTCTGCTTAATGGAATGTTTAAAAAATCAGCAACATCCTGGAGAGCATTTTCAGGTAAATAATTATAAATATTCTGAACTTCCTGCAGCAAAGGAATTAAGCAACTGTGGTCTTTTGGTGTATATTTTTCAAATATTTGATGATGCATATATTACCCCTAATTTTTAGGTTATTGTAAACAGACATATTAAATGCCATTTTATATTGTGTTAAAAGCGTTCGATTTAATAATATTTTTATTACACTAATTTATAAGGGCAAGAAATTTTTCCTAATAGTGAAACTGATTTTTTAAATTGAGAGAATACGAAATCAATAAAATATTAATTTTTTTGACTCTACAAGTCTCATTATTACCCCTCTTTTAAAACTTAATCCATGGAAATAAAAATTATTGAATAATAGAATTAAGGCAGAAGAAGACAAAAAAGTGAATTAACCATGTAAAAAGTGTTTATTCTTTCTACAGTAGTATGTTTAATAATTCTACATAAAAATTGCTGAAAGTTACTGTGATCACAATTAAAAAGTTATAAAAATGTTAGAATCTTTTTATCCTTTCGTAATATTAGAAAGCTATATTCGAAAAACAACAAACAGATAAAAACATGAAATTATCTTTTATAATCTTGGTTCTTTTTCTATTCGTTAATCTGCCGGCTCAAACCAAAACTAATTTTACAATAACAACACTTAAAAATAAAAAGGTTGAACTCGATAAGCTTTATTCAAAAGGCCCGGTACTGATTAGCTTTTGGGCTTTATGGTGTGAACCATGCAAGGAGGAAATGAGGCACTTAAATCAAATTTACAAAAAGTACAAGGACAACGGATTTACTATATTAGGAATTAACCAGGATTCACCTAAAAGCGTTTCAAAAGTAAGAGCTTATATTGCTTCACATAAAATAGATTTTCCCATTGCACTTGATCCCGATTTTCAATACCTGCAGAAAATGAATGGTCAATCAATTCCCTATTCTTTATTATTTGATACGAATGGAAATATTGTTTATAAAAATATCGGCTATTTACCCGGCGATGAAATCAAGCTTGAAAATGAAATCCGGAAACTTCTCCCCGGTGTTAAGTGACAAAAAAATTTTTATCATTTTCTTTAGCAGTAATTTTTTGTTTTAATAGGCCCCTGTTTTCCCAGGATGTTGTTCCTTCTGCTTCTAATTTATTCAGATACGGAAATGGAGAAAGGATTTTGGGCAGTTTAAAAATACCTCAGACTTATTTTGAAAATTTAACTGATGTAAGAATTTCTCTTCCGGAGAACTTTGTCCTCGGTTTCAGATTACTCTATGATGAACCGCCGGAAATCGGCGAAGAATTTAAAGGAATAAGCAGAAGATACATTGAATATAACAAAGACGGAGTTTATATACGTGCCGGGAATTCTTCAACATTGTTCGGAAGAGGGATGGCTCTTAACCTTTTTGAAAACAGAGGGCTTGCATATGATACATGGATGGACGGAGTAAAATTCAAATACTCTTCAGATTTTTTTAATGCTACCGTTCTTGGAGGATCTATTGACTTCAGGGATTCTATAACTTATGTGAGAAATGAGAAATATAAAATCAGAGGAGGCAATATTGAACTTTACCCTATCCCTGAATTGCTGCTAGGCGGCAGCTACATTTATTCTGAAGGTGTATTGCCGCAAGGTGAATCAAATTCTGATATACCTCCCGAAAATATTAAAGCAGAAATTCCGGAAGCTTATATTAATCTGAACATGGATAACATTTCATTTTACATTGACTGGTCGCATAAATGGACTAATGTAATTACAGATCATTATACTTCTTCGGGAAGCGGTTTATACGGGGCAGTATCTTATTATGGAGAGGGTTATGGTATTACGCTGGATTACAAAAATTATTCTTTTGATATTTTAGATCCTTACGGGCGTACGGATGCTGCCAGACCTACAAAGATGCTTCCGTTTCAGAACCCTCCTATTGTACAAAAAGAATATTCCTACACTTTACTTACAAGACCTCTTCATGAAGTTGACTTCAATGACGAGGTCGGTTATCAAATCGATGCTTTTTATTCTGTCTCAGATAATACAACTTTAAATTTCAATACAAGTCTTTCAAGCAGACATGATAGTTATAACCTAAACCCGGATGGGTTTACTTTTACACAAATAAAAAGATCCGCAAACTTTTTACCTTCGGCAAAAAAAGAATTTTTCCCTTACTATGAAATATTTTTTGAAGGCGAGCATTATTATGCTGCTTCATCTTTATTTAAGCTGGCATTTGCTTTAAGGCAGGAAACTTTTTATAATGAATTTTCTTCCGATAAGAGTTCAATAATTACTACCTCAATAGTTGTACCGGTACAAATTCAAAACACATTCTCAGAGAATTTTTCTCTTAAAGTTCAATCCGAACATGAGTGGGTAAAAGAAAATTTTAACGGGACGAATAATAATTATTTTAACCAGTTAGTAACTGTAACTGGTTCATTCTTTTCAAAGCTGACCGCAGCAATACGTTATGAATACACTACAAGCAAAAGTGAGGTATCTGAAAGGAAGAACTGGTTAATTGGGGAATTAGGATACAGGCTGGAAGATTCTCATACAATAACAATATCTTACGGTGACGAACGCGGCGGTCAGGTCTGCTCAAACGGAATTTGTAAATATATCCAGCCATTTGAAGGTTTAAGAATAGCAATTTTAAGTCAATTATAACGGAGAGAGAAATGAGAATATTATTATACGTATTATTAACATCCTTATTAATTGCACAGGTTTGCTTCGGACAATATCAAAAAAAAGTCCTGATAGAAGATTTTACTAATTCTCATTGTCCTTTATGTCCTCCGGCTTACAGCGCTTTATATTCATTTAAAGATAATGATACAAACTCTGTCCACGCCAGTTTTATATATTATCATATGCCGTTTCCATATAGTGATGATCCGCTGTACCAGGCAAACAAATCTGATCCGTCAGCAAGAAATAACTATTACGGTCCTTATTCATCAACACCCGATGCATTTTTCGACGGAGTTATACAATCACATAGCTACATCACCTGGGGTAAGACATTAGATGGGTTTATTAAAGGTAAAACAAGTCCTTTACAAATAACTTTAAGCGGTATGGCTGAAACGGGTAAAATTGATCTTAAAAGTAAAATTTCAAGAAGCGGAGATATTAACCAGTCAGACCTTGTCTTACACTTTGTTGTAGTAGAAAATATTCACTACCTGGGGAGAAACGGAGTTTCCCGGCACGATAATGTTATGAGAAAAATGCTGCCAACTCCGGCAGGTAAACCGCTTTCAATAAATGATAATGAAACCATAGAAGTTGATACAACAATTGATCTGGATGCAGGCTGGATACCCGACAGCTTAAGTGTAGTTGTTTTTGTTCAGAGTAAAGGGACGAAAGAAGTCTATCAATCGGAAACAATAAAATATTCCGATTTGAATATTATGACAGACGTTGAGAACAACAAAGAAATCCCGGCAAAATTTTATCTGGCACAGAACTATCCGAATCCATTTAATCCTTCCACAAATATAAGCTATTACATACCTGAGCAGAGCCAGGTTAGAATTAATATTTATAATATATTGGGTATGCATATTGCTGAGCTTGGAAATTATATTAGATCCCCAGGGAAATATAATTTAAAATGGAATGCTGGTAATTTGCCTTCAGGATTTTACTTTCTGAATATTGAAGCTGTTTCTATTAAATCAAAAAACAGATTTCATAAAACTATTAAAATGATTCTGCTGAAATAGATATAATTGCAGATTGCGGATTTCGGATTTCGGATTTTCAATTTCGGATTTACTGAATAATGTGTTGTTAGTCAAAGACTACATTCTTCCCGTTTTATATACTACTCTGTAAAATTCATTTTGATTCCGGTTTATTTAGATCAGTTATAATGAACCGGAATTTTCAAATATAATTTGCTTAAATATATGGAGGTATTATGCTTCTTGTAAGAGATGTTTTCCAGCTAAAATTCGGTAAAGCAAAAGATGCTAAAGAAGTTTGGAAAGAAGGCGTTAAAATAAATAAGGAATTTTCAAATATTCCATTTAGAATTTTAACTGACCTGACGGGAAAAGCTTATACTCTTGTTTTAGAAACAAAATTTGACAGCCTGGCTGTTTACGAAAATTCTATGAAGGACTTAATGTCTGGTGCCGAATGGAAAAGCTGGTATGCCAGGTTTATACCATTAGTCGAATCATCATACCGTGAAATTTTTACAATAGTTGATGAATAACCCGGCTATTCTCTTAAGGTTAGTAAAATCCGGATTATCATTTTATGAATATTTAACAGCTTGTATTTCCGCTGCAATTGACAATGCTATTTCTTCTGCAGTATTACCGCCGATTTTTAATCCTATAGGTGTATGCAGATTTGAAAGATCGATATCATTACTAAGCTGCTCTTTCAACTCGTGAATCATTGCCGAAGCTTTTGATTTGGAAGCAATAACTCCGACATATTTAAAGTCGAGCTTTCTTTGATAAATCTTTTTCAGAATTTCATAATCATATTTATGCCCGTGAGTAAGTATAACGGCAAATGATTTGGGCGGAGGTGTGAATTGATCTGCAAAATCAGAATATTCTTTATAAATATATTCTTCTGCCGAAGGATTTTTTTCCGGTGATGTAAATTCTTTCCTGTTGTCAATTAATATTGTATGATAATTTAAAGGTGCCAGAGAATAAAGCAATGCGTGTCCCACATGACCTCCGCCGAAGACATATACAGTAGTTAAACTGCCATGAACTTCATAATATATGGTTGCCTGCCCGCTGCACTTCATCGGAACAACAGTTGCATTACTATTTTCAAGTGAATCATTATCAGATAACAGGTATTCATTTGTTCCCGATTCACCGGTTGAAAATCTTTTAACAGCCTCTTTTATAACCTCCACTTCTATTGCTCCGCCACCCACCGTACCGATAGTTGAGCCATGGGTTTTTATTATCATTTTAAATCCAGGTTTCCCGGGAGCAGAGCCGCTTGTTTTGACAACAGTTGCAATAACGAAGGACTGATTGTTTTTTTCTAATTCTAATATTTCTTTGTAAATATCCATATTAAAAAATTATTCGTATAAAAATTAAAATAAAATCTCTGTGGTTCTCTGAGGTACTCCGTGAACTCTGTGTTATTAATTCCGGACATAGTGAACCGAAGAAATTTATTCTGCTATCAAATTATAATCTTCCGGAGTATCAATATCAATTAAGATTTCTTTATAACTGCAATTCCAAATCTTTTTATTAATATTTGTAGTATTTATTACATCTTTCAATGAAGAATTCTCTTCAGCATTGATGATATTTTTAAACAAAGATTTTCTTATTAAAATAGGATGCCCTTTTCTTTCATTAAAAGATGGCTGAATCCAATCACACTTATCATCTATCTGAGTAATAAAATCATTATAAAAATTTTGCGGGATCTGCGGCTGATCTACAAAATGGTAGAGGAGCCAATCACACTCACCTGCCTTAGATAATCCTTTTTGAAGAGAAGTAAACATTCCTTTTTCAAAATTATGATTAGGAACTAAAACAATTTTATCTCTTAATTCTGAGTCGGAAAAATGATCCGCAAAAACTTTAATTATTTCTTTTTCTTTAAAACCAGTAACAACGAATACATTACTACTTAAAGATAATAATTTTTTTATAATAGATATTATTACCGGTTCATTTTTGTATATAAGCAGAGGTTTAAAATTTCCCATTCTTGATGATAAACCGGCAGCAATGAGAAGTGAATTCAATTTCATAAAACAAATTATAGTTTAAGCCGTATTTTTGTATGAAAGCATAATTTGCATGGATGCATGAAGACGTACAAACAACAAACTATATGCAACAAATCAATCAAGCAGTTAATTTACTGATCATCTTCCTCGTTATATTTCTAGCAAGAGGGATTTTATATTCATTTTGTTCCAGGGGATCAGCATCTTTAAGAACTTGTGAAACTGCTTCCTCTATTGATTTATCATCTAACTGTAAACCCTTTATTAAGCTGTTTATATTTTTATCCAGCCAGGGAGCAGGTGCAACTCCGCCGTAAGCAATTCTGCCGCTCTTTAATGAATTACCGTTTTTTGTTAAAACTGCAGCGACACTTACTACTGCAAAATCCCAGACTTCCCTTTCCATAAATTTATAATAGCCGCTCTTGGTATTAGCCGGAAGTTCCGGAACAAAAACCTCAGTTACTATCTCTCCCGGTTCAAGTATATTCTCTTTTAAATAATTAACATCCGGTAAAATAAAAAAATCACTTATAGAAATTGTCCTGGACTTTTTTCCTGAAAATATATTAACCGAAGCATCTAATGCCAGTAAAGCAACAGCCATATCGGACGGATGCACAATATAGCAGGGGCCGCCGCCGATTATACAATGATATTTATTTTCGCCGTCAACAGCATAACAAATGCTTCCCCCTTTTCTTATGCAGTCAAAATCTTTTCTAAAGTACCAGCAGCGTGGGCGTTGATTCAGATTACCTCCTAATGTCCCAACATTTCTTAATTGCGGGGAAGCAATTACATTTGCTGCTTCTGAAAGCACACCATATTTATCTGCAATTAAAGGATTCTCTGCAATATCTGTTATTGTAACCAGTCCGCCGATCCTCAATCCTTTGCCATTTTCATATTCGATAGCAGTTAAATTAGGAATGTTTTTCAGGTTAATAACTTCTTCAGGGGAAATAACATCTTCCTTTAAAAGACTCAGTGCATCAGTTCCGCCGCTGTAAGGTATTGCTTTCCCTTTTGCTTTCAGCAGTAAACTGCTCGCTTCTTCCAAAGTTTTGGGCTGCAAATAATCAAAATCTACCATAATAATTTCCTTAATTTTTTAGCGGCACAGATAACAACATGTTATCCCCGGAGTTTAATCTATGCTGCTTTAATTGAAAATCAAAAAGTTACATATATTACTAAATCGAATTATTTTTTATATCTAAACTATTCAACATCATTATTCAATTTTTTGCGCTTTAACTTTTCAAATAAAGAGCCTTCAAAATTTTATCCGGTGTAATTGGTAAAGATTTAATTCTCACTCCAAGTGCGTTGTAAACTGCATTTGCAATTGCACCCGCAGTTGGAATAATTGCCGGTTCACCGATTCCTTTTACACCTGTATTGCTTAATAACGAATCACCCTCACTGACAATATGGATTTCGATTTCGGGAGCATCTGCTATTGTTGGAATTTTGTAATTATGTAAATCAGTGGTTAATACTTTGCCCGTATTTCTGTCAATTATTCTATCTTCCATAAGAGCATAACCTAATCCCTGCATAATACCGCCATGGAACTGATTTTCCAGGGTTTTCTTATTTAATACTCTGCCGATATCATGTGCTGCCACAATTTTCAATACTTTAACTTTACCGGTATCTGTATCAACTTCAACTTCTGCAAATTGGGCACCAAAAGTATTAGTGGTATAACCTTTCGGATTCTCTTCTCTCGCACCTTCAGTAATTAAAGTTTTTTGATGCATCTTTCTAATTATCTCTGAGATAGTAATTTGTTTTGACTTATCATTACTATCTAAAATTTTTCCTTCAGAATAAATAAGCTGCTCCTGGGGGATTTCCCAGATTGCAGCGGCTGCAGATAGAAGCTTCTCTTTCATTTTTTCAGCAGCATCTCTTACAGCAGGTGAAACAGATGGAGAAGTAGTGCTGCCTCCGCTGCTGCCGCAAAATGGTGCTATCCCGGTATCACCTAATGTAACCGAAATTTTTTCAAGCGGTAGTTCAAGGATTTCTGCAGCAACCATTGCCATGAACGTGTATGTCCCTGTTCCAAGATCCTGTGTACCTGCAATTACTCTTGCAGAACCATCATCATTTAGTTTTAACAGCGCACCGGCCGGAGGTCCGCCGCCTCCCCACCAGATTTGCGAAGCCATACCGAGTCCTTTTTTAATTAGACCTTTACCTGAACCGGACGGTTTTCTTTTTTTATACCAGTCAATAGCTTCCGCACCTTTAAGATAAGCTTCCTTCAATAGCTTTGAAGTATACGGCACGTTAAATACCTGATCTATTTCGGCAATATTCTTTAATCTGAAATCCAGGGGATCCATTCCAATTTTATCTGCCAAATCATCAATTAAAGAATCCAATCCGAAAATACCCTGGACATGCCCTGGCGCCCTGAAAGCTCTTGCTCTGCCTGCATTAATAAATACATCATATTCTTGGGTTTTAACATTAGGACACTTGTACATAGTTTTAAGAGGCCAGCTGCAACCTGCACCATTCGGATAAGCTCCGACAGCACCGTAAGAATAATGCTGCAAGGCAGTTAATGTACCGTCTTTCTTAGCTCCGCCTTTTAATTTCTGGAAAGAATCTGGACGGTTGCCTACAGCTAAATTCATTTCTTTCCTGTCTATAGTAATTTTAACCGGTTTTCCTATTTTTTTTGAAAGGAGTGCAGCCATTACAGTATATTTACCAGTTTCTAATTTACTGCCGAAACCTCCGCCCATATATTTTTTAATTACTCTTACATCATTCTGATCAATATTTAAACTTTTTGCTACACCATCCCTCACTTCAAATATTCCCTGAGTTGAATCATACACTGTTAATTTATCATGAGACCAATCTACAACACTGCAGTGAACTTCGGTTGGATTATGAACAACTACCTGGGTTGTATAAGTTTCTTCCACAACAGCATCGGCCTCTTTAAAACCATTTTCAACATCACCTCTTTCATACTCTGCCGGTTTTCCCTGTATATTTCCCGATTCATATACTTTTGGAGAATCGGCTTTCATTGCATTCCCGGAATCAACAACAAACGGCAGCTCTTCATAATCTACTTTTATTAGCTTAAGTGCTTTTTCAGCAGTATCTTCATTTTCTGCCGCTACACATGCAACCTCATCACCTTCATAACGGAGATGGGGATCAAACAATAATGAAATTTCATGGTACCATTTAATTTGCGGAGCATTTTTATGAGTCAATATATAATAAACACCATCTAATTCTTCAGCTTTTTTAGTATCGATCATTTTAATTTTAGCATTAGGAAAAGGAGAGCGTAGAATTCTCGAATGCGCCATATGCGGTAAATCGATATCAAAAGTATAACCCGGTCCACCGCTAACTTTATCGTATCCGTCGATTCTTGAAATTTCTTTTCCTAAATATTTAAGCTTATCATCCGGCGGAAGAGGTTTATATTTTTCAGTAGAAGCTTCACCTAATGTTTCAATCAGCTTATCTTCAAAATGATATTTGGATTTAACTATTTTCCGAGGCATAATTTCCTCACTATTTCATAAAAATTTATTTTGATTGAGCAGCAGCTAAAACAGAATCAATTATTTTAGGATAAGCGGAACATCTGCAGATATTTCCGTACATTCCTTTGATCGCTTCTTCTCTAGAAGGATTAGGATTTTTCTTTAGCAAAGCATAAGCTGCCATTATTTGTCCGGGTGTACAGAATCCGCATTGCAATCCGTCTTTTTCGATAAAAGCTTTTTGAACATGATTTAATTCCCCATCATTGAGCAGCCCTTCAATTGTAGTAACCTCTTTTCCTTCAACATCAAGTGCAAGCATCTGGCAGGAATAAACGGCTTTTCCATTTAGCACAACAGTACAGCCGCCGCACTCACCCTGGTTACAAACAATCTTAGTTCCTGTTAATTGAAAATCTTCTCTTAAAAGTTGTGCAAGAGTTGTTGAAGATTTAACAGAAGCATGAACTTTTTTTCCATTCAATATAAAAGATAGTTCATACTTTCCTTCCTTAATATCCTTTGCTTTTTTAGAGATTCTTTTTGTAATGCTTTCAACCTGGGGTGAAATTAAATAGGCTCCGGCAACAGATGAGCCGACTCCTTTTATAAATTTTCTTCTGGAGAATGAGCCTTTTTTTGTGGCTGGCAGATTCGAACCCTCTTCTTTTTTCATACGTTCCCCGATGAAATAAATGTTACATATTTTCCTTAATTAAGATAAAAAACTGCTATTACATTTGCAATAAAATAAAATTGGTTCTTATTTCGATCTTTTAAAAATCATTTCTCCTTAATAATAATAGCAAGAATGAGCAGACAAATTATTCATCAAAAAAAGAGACAGCAGCTCTGGGAACCTCTGCCTCCCGTTGAGCAATACTCAATAATATCTAAGATTTATTTGAGCAGCATTAACTTTTTAGCAGCTGTATAACCATCTCCTCCGGCAAGATCATTTACTTTCAACTGGTAAATATAAACTCCGCTTGCCAGATTGCCTGCATTTCCGCCGGAGGCGGATCGCCTTTGGCTGAGAAATTTACATTATATCTTCCTACTGCCTTTTGTTCATTATTAACCAATGCTGCAGCTTCACGTTCCCAGCATATCATATATCTTCAAAGTAACCATTCCATCTTTTGGAATCTGATAAGCTGATTGTAGTTGCCGGATTGAAACGGATTCGGATAGTTCTGGTCTAATCCGTAATCTTTAACAATGTACAAATCCTCGTAGTTGATCTCTTTTGTATTTTCCTTTTGCAAATTATCCGGTTTGGTATCACTATAGCTGTCTATTAATGAACATCTGCCGTTGAAATTATTTTCTGATGTTATTCTCAACTGCACTTGTCTGCTCCCTTCAATTCCTTTCAAATCTATTTTATATACTTTGTCTTCAAAATTTGTAAGGTTGTTATTATTAAATTCAACTGCTCCCAAATTCCCAAGAATCTTTCCGCTGCCTGCATCTATTAAATCCAATTTATATGAAACTGAGTTATTTTTACCCAATGCATTTGATTCACTTGACTTATTAGTATCTTGAGACGTTATTCCATTTATAATCTCATAACTAAAATCACTCGTAGTTGTTAATGCAAAGGGCTGGCTGATTAAGCATTTATTTAAATCCGATATGTTATCAATTTTCGTTGTATCTGCCACTTTTATAAAATCTATTCCCTGATTATTCACGGTAATATTTTTTAGAATAAAGAAAAATCCTGTACTGTCTTTGACAATCGAAGCTCCCCTTCCAATACTCATGTTTGATGCAATGCCAGATTTATGTAAACCGTATACGCTCCCGATGCTTGGCGATCTTTTAAAGAAATAAGGCTGGGTTTGGTTATTATAAACTGATGCATACATAGAATTCACATCGGGAGCATTACTCAGCTGCACTGCCTGACCGGTGGTGTTAAGATCATAAATATCGCGTAAGGTGCTGTTATCAGTGAACTTTGTGTAATTACCGTATATTTCATTCCAGATCACAAAATAATGTAAGTAGTCATTTGTAAAGGTTAATTGAGGGGTTCTAATGTTAGTACCGAAATACCAGAAACGGCTGTTATTTGAACCCCGGAAAACAACATAAGAATTCCATCCCGGCAGATACTGCCCGCTCCAGCAGATTCGAGCATAACCATCTGTTCCTGCTATTATGGATGGGCTGTGATTATATGAATAGCTGCTTCCGGTGGAAATATTTTGTACTGTACCTTGTGTCGAATACCATTGGGAAGGAGAATCGGGCTGTATAAGTAAATTTAAAGGAGGAGTACCATAAGTTAATGTAATTGGACAATAATAAATAGAACTCTGCCCAGAAGTATTTCCTTGTTCCCATGCCAATTGAAATTTAACCTCATTACCAACCGAATATTTATCTACTGCAACAGTAGGTAATTTTGAATAATTATTAGTTGCATTCACAGAAGAACCATCGTAATAAGTATAAGAAGGGGAGTAAGGATTAATTCCTAATCCAGCACAAAGATAATACAGCCCGGATGTTTTCTGCCATAATACAACTATTTTACCTGCACTTGAAAATGCAATGACAGGATTTGCATCTGAAGAATATAAACCGGAAGATTCCGTATATAATGTTGTGCCATAATTATAAAGATATTGTGAGCCATTTGCCAGAAAAGCTTTAAGCTGAATAGTATAATTATTCCCGTTTTTCTGCTGATAAACAATTGCAACTGAATTATTAGAGAAATCTATTGATGGTTCCTTAGCTTCACCATTATCAAGAGGCTGGCCATTATTCATTAACTGCCAGGTGGTCCCTTGATCTGTACTTGTTTCGTACCAGACATGGCTTAAGCTCTCATAAACAATATGCATTACTCCATCCGTTGTTTTAATAAATTTGCGGGAGCTGTTATTAACAAAAGCATTTTGATTATCTGAAAGTTGTGTTGCTTTTAATTTAGCGGTTATGGATGATTGTGGATTAATAAATACTATAGCCGTTTCCAATTGATTAGTAAATTCAGGTTGTACACCAGTAAAATTCCAGCTTTGCAAATAGATATTATGTGGTAGACCACCAATTGTAATACTTGAGGGTAATCTTATAGAATAGTAAGGTGTAGTACCTCCATATGGTTGATTTAGAAGAACAGTTCCATACGTTCCGTTATTAATATTTTCATAAATTGCATTATTACCTAAATTCCTATAGCCATATGGAGCTTGATAATAAGCTGAAGTTGTTTTAATAACCCAGGGATCTTTCAATTGTATTGTTAACGAAGGTATTTCACTTATTAAATTGAAGGATGTATTATAATATGTTCTATGATAGACATTTATATCATTAGTATTATCTCCTACATATATCCCCGCATGATTATTATAATCTGTTGTTGCTGGATTAATTGTTTCCCATCTGTGGAATTTCTGACCTGATAACGAAAAAGCACTGTCCTTCAAAATATTATCTTCATCCAGAGTAAGAAATCTATTGATATTATTCTGTGGAGTCCAATCGATCCAACTATAACCAGCCCACTCTCTTATTTTAACATTGCTGTTTGCACTCGAGCCATTTTCTTTAAATGCATTTATATTGTCTACAACCTTTATAGTTCCATACTTTACAACATTAATAGGATCTGACATTTTTGAAAATCCTGGGCCAATGATTTGTACTTTCCATTGCCAAACTTGATTTGCAAAACCATCTGTTGTTTGTGAATATAAATGACCACCTTTCGAAACCCATTCTTGAATATCGCTTTGCCATTCATACCAATTATATGAATTATCCGAAGTATCATAATCTACACCCGGCTTTAATAGAACATCATTGAAATATAAATCAGCATATAATTTTGTTCTCCATTCATGTTCTGTATGCCAAAAAATGTAATGTATATTAATCTTTGCTTGATAATCATTCTGTGAAAATAAAAGACCACAAAAAATAACAAAGAAAAAAATAACCTTTTTCATTTTAGTACCTCCCTTTTGTTTTTGATGTGATTATTTTACTTGCATACCCATCAATACGGCAGCCTTGCCTACTACACCACCGCTTGATGCAAATCCAACTAATACTACTACATTATTACTACAATCCCCGGAAACCATAACCAAGCCTTCCGGTCTTGGTTTTATTATTTGCCAGATTGATCCGTTAAAATGTACTGTTCCATCCGGTCCTATACCATATATGTTATTACACAAAGTCCCTTTTACTCTTGTAAAAAAGTACCCGGTCGAAGTCACCTGCTGCCAACTATTATTTTTATTTATCCATATATCCGTTCCTCCGACATAGGTTCTTCTTCCATCAAGCCAAATACCGGATAGGCTTTTATTATTTGGCCAATTTAATGTATCTTTTGTTGATGACGATGTAAGAGTTATTATATTATAGTTGTTAATTGCGGATTCAGTTGCAAGAATTTTAAGAGTTCCAGAAATCGGTTCGATAGCACCCCATATTTCTCTAATGTCTGACTTTGTTCCGCTTTCAATTTTACTCCATTGTTCATTTTGATAATGAGCAATAAATCCATTCGTTCCAATTAAATATAATTCTTTATTTAATCCCCAAATTTTGGTAAGATTTCTTTGTCCGTATCCAATAGGCATACAAACCGGATTAAATTTTTGACCATCCCAGTGTACTAATGATACATCACATGTAATCCATATATCCTCTGCTGAAAAAGCAAAAACAGAGTTTGCAATAAATGGTCCGCTACCATTTTGATTTCCATTTCCATCACAAAGGGGAAACATAATAGTCTTCAATTCCCACTTACTTCCATTCCAATGTACCGCATTGTAAGTTATATAACCATTTTCACTACTGTCAATAACATTTATTTCTCCTACACACCAAATATTATTTTCTGAAATAATTGCTACATCATTTATTTCACTGCTACCTGCATCTGGATCACCAAAAGTAAACGTCTGCCATGTAAAATTGTGACTTGTTGTATCAAGTGTTTTTACCTGCAAAGTATCACTCTTTTGTTCTTCTCCCTTTATTACAGCAATTGTTTGATAGATATAACTTTTACCGGCTTGTAAAGCAGTATCTATTATTGTTGTATCTGTTTTAGTAAGTGTAAAATTAAATAGTACTTTCGCATCTTTATTCAGCGTAATATTAACTGGTAAAACAGTTAAAGTATCACTTGCAATAACGTTTATAAATGCCTCAGTGCAGCTTACATCAACAAGCTTAAGTTTTACTGCTTTCGGCAGCTCTTTTGCCGGCGGCGGAGAAGTGGGATTGCTGCAGCTATTTAAACCAATAAGAATTACTATGGTAATGAAAATTATCGTTTCTTTCATGCTTTCCCTCTCCCTTGTAAATTTTACATAATCACTGGATGAAAATAGCGAATAATAAAATGATTGTGTAATTAAAAAATGCATCGTCAATAATTATTCCCTCCTCTAAGTTATTATTCTGCAATCATCATCATTTATTCTTTTGTTCCAGGCAGGTAAATTTTTACTTAAGTATAAGTAAAAATGAGGAAGTAAAATTTTGCAAGATAGTTCCGCTCAAAAAAAGAGCAGTTGTTATGAAGATATATTTTTTAGAGGATTCGATAAATTTTATACCCTAAAGCTCAGGATCATTTTCAGTTAGGCACTTGTTCCGTATTTTTATTCTTCATTAAAAAGTAGATCTATGAACTTTAAATTTACACTTTTTCTCATTGCAGTTTTTTACTCTTTTGTTTTTGCCCAGAATAACGCCTATGATCCAGATACAGTTTATATTCTGGAACCTGTAGTCGTTTCCGCACGCGCAGGGAACTCAATTATTAATATTCCTTATGCAATTGACCTGATTGACAGTGCCCGGATACAAAACGAAATCAAAGGACTTTCACTTAATGAAGTGGTAAACCAGGTGCCAGGTTTAATAGTAAGCAGCAGGAATAACCCTTCAACAGGAGATAAAATATCCATAAGGGGAATTGGGAGCAGAGCTTCTTTTGGAGTAAGGGGCATTAAAATTATCTATGACGGAATTCCTTTAACTTTTGCAGACGGCCAATCTGAATTAAATAATCTGGATTTATCTTCAATAGGAAATATAGAAGTCCTTCATGGTCCTGCTTCTTCGCTATATGGAAATGCAGCAGGAGGAGTTATAAATATTGAATCTCAAAAACCTTCTCTGAAAACAATTTCACTAAATCCTGTTTTTACTGCAGGATCCTTCGGATTCCGGAAATATAATTTAAAAGCTTCGGGAACAATTAACAGGTTTGCCTATCTCCTGAGTTTGAATAAACTATTATATAATGGATTCAGAGAGCATTCATCAGCCAGTACAATTTCCATTAATTCAATCTTATCTTATAATATTTCAGCTAAAATTAAGCTCAAAGGAATAATTAATTATTTCGATTCACCATATTTATTAAATCCAAGTTCATTGATAAAAGCAGATGCATTAAATGCACCGGAATATGTCAGGCCTTATATTATTAATCAAGGTGCCGGTGAAAAAGTATCCGAAGGAAATTATGGAATAAGCTTAACTTCAGAATTTAATAGGAATTTTACGAATACAACAACTGTCTATTTTATAAAGCGTTCCTTATTAAACCCTATACCGGGCACGATAATAGACCTAAGAAGAAATGCAGGAGGATTCAGAACTTTCTTTGAAAAGAAATTTCCTGAAATATATTCCGGCACAAGTCTCAGCCTGAAAGGAGGGTTCGATTTTGAATTCCAGGATGACCTTAGGAAGGAATATGCGAATAATGGATTAACAGATATAAATATTAAACCGGAAGATATTTTCAGTAATCTTCAATACGGCAATTCACTTTTAAACCAGAAAGAAATTGTGAACAGTACTGCTCCTTTTATTAGTGCAGAATTAAACTGGAATAAAAAGCTGGATCTGCAGACGGGCCTGCGTTTTGATAACTATTCGTTTAAAGTCGATGATTATCTGTTATCAGATGGAAACAATTCCGGAAGAAGAAGGATGAGCAGTTTTAGTCCTATGGCAGGAATAATATTTCTGCCGGTTCCATATATAAAAATTTATGCAAATTATGCTACATCATTTCAAACACCAACGACAAATGAACTAAGTAACAATCCATCCGGAACCGGAGGATTCAATCCTTCATTAGAACCTGAAAAGATTAAGAGCTATGAATTAGGCACATGGGGAATTCTTCAGCAATATAATTTAAATTTTGAAGCTGCATTTTTCTTAATGAATTTTAACAACATGCTGATTTCATATCAGTCACAGCAAGCCGGTAGCGAAGAAATATTTTATAAAAATGCCGGCAAAGCAGAAAATATCGGGGCTGAAATAAAATTAACCTGGGAACCTATTGATGAAATGAAAATTACTGCATCATACACGAAAATGCATTTTATTTTTAAAGATTATTTGCTTGGTTTCACCGGTAATTCAGGAGCTTATGAATACAATCAGCTTGATGGAAATTTTATTCCCGGTATACCTCAAAATTATTTTACAGGCGGAATAAATTATACTCTTCCTTTTAATTTATCTTTCAGCTTAAAAGCAGAGTGGTTCGATAAATATTTTACAAATGATTTTAATGGACCTATACCCGGTTCTAATTCTCCAATAGAAAATTATATCAATAATAATTATTTAAAGGCCGATCTTATTCTAAGTTACAATTTTACTGCTGAAAACTATGAATTAAATTTATTTGCCGGCATAGATAATATATTTAATAAAAGATATAATGGTTCTATTGTGCAAAATGCTGCGGGAGACAGATTCTTCGAGCCTTCTCCCGGAAGAAATTTTTATATTAAAACAGGTATTAAATTTTAACCGGGCCCGGCAAAGATTTTTGAATAGCTTTTTTAATTTGATCCCCGTCAAACCATAATTAAAAGCTCTCTAATTATGCAAAGCTTTTTTATATCTTATAAGAAGATATTTTTATAACAAAATTTTTGCGGGAATCTCTTAATCACAGGAACGTTTTAAATTAGTAAAAAGGTTAAAAATGAAACATATCATTTTAGGAGCAGGTGGAGCAATAAGCAGGGTTCTTGTAAAAGAACTTTTGTTCAATGACCAAAAAATAAAACTTGCTGCCCGGAATTTTAAAGTCATTGAAGGCGTTGAATCTATCAAAGCAGATCTGCTGAATTTCAATGAAGTTAATAATTTGATTGAAGAATTTTCAACAGCATATCTGATTGCAGGATTAACTTACAGTGCAAAAGTATGGAATGACCAATGGCCGAAAATAATGCGGAATGTTGTCGAGGCATGCAGTGCAAAAAATGCTAAACTTATATTTTTTGACAATGTTTATGCTTACGGAAAGGTAAATGGAGTTATGACCGAAGATACTCCAATAAACCCCTCAAGTAAAAAAGGAGAGGTAAGAGCTAAGCTGCTGGAATACTTAAATGAGGAAATAAAGAAAAAAAATATAACTGCTTTAATTGCAAGAGCGGCCGATTTCTACGGCCCTTACACAGAAGGGGTTAGCTTAATTTCAATTTCAGTACTTGATAAATTACAGAAGGGTAAAAAAGCTCAATGGTTCTGTAATGCAAAGGTGAAACATTCATTTACAAATACAGGGGACTGCGGAAAGGCATTATACCTTTTAGCAAAGAGCGAATCTAATTTTAACCAGACCTGGCACATGCCTACTGCAAATCCTGCTAAAACAGGAGAAGAGCTAATTCAGATTGCTGCTGAAAAACTAAATGTAAAACCCGGTTATACTGTATTAAAAAAGTGGATGTTCAAAATGATAGGAACATTTAATCCATTAATAAAAGAACTTACCGAAATGCTTTATCAGTATGAGGATGATTATATTTTTGATTCATCAAAGTTTGAAAAAAAATTTGATTTCAAACCGACTTCTTATGAACAAGGGATAGAGGAATCAATAAAGAGCATGAAGGGGGCTTAGGGTCTGAAATTATATTTTTCTGTCATTTTGTTGTCATACAATTGTTAGTTAAAGTCAATCTTATTAATCGTTCGAATCTGACAGCTGTGTTTCGATTATCATTAATGCGGCGTTAGTCTGATTGTGATGTTATTATCAGCAAGTCGGACCATGACACGAAGTGAATGCTGCTGTTTCACAACCTTCGATAGGTTCAGGCTGACAGGGTTCTTATGAACAAGGGATAGAGGAATCAATAAAGGGCATGAAGGGGGCTTAGGGTTTGAAATATTTTTTCCCGTCTTTTTATTGTAATACAATTGCCAGTTAAAAATAGTTTTGATTTACCGGGTTAGGAGATTCTTCATTTCGACTTCAAAACCAATACGGCAAGAAGTCGAAATTCAGAATGACATTAAAAGATATGACACACTTTTTCATACAATTGTCAGTTAATAGTCATTTTGATTACTCGTATATTGTAGGGGACGCAAATTTGCGTCCCCTACATGCTACCACGCATAAGCTTCGGGGGCCTGATTCCCGGGACCGGGCCAGATTTCATCCAGCTTCTTTAATGTATCTTCAGAAAACTTAATATCAATAGATGAAGCATTTTCTTCAAGCTGTTTTATCGTTCTCGGACCGACAATCGGAGAAGCAACATCTTTATTGTGCAGAACCCAGGCTAAAGCCACGTTTGCAGGTTCTTCACCCAATTCTTTACAAAGCTTCTCATATTTCTCAATTTGAGGACGGAGCTTTTCAACGGATTTCTGCAAAGGTTCCCTGCTTCTTCTTCCTGATTTAGGCTTATCGAGAATCCCGCAGAGCAAACCGCCGGCCATTGGACTCCATGGAATTACGCCAACGCCCATGGCACGGCAAGCCGGAATAACTTCCAGTTCTATATTTCTATTTCTTAAACTGTAAATGCTTTGTTCTGAAACCAGGCCAAGGAAATTTCTTCCTTTTGCCATATAATTAGCTTCAACAATATTCCATGCTGCAAAATTGCTGCTGCCGACATAAATAACTTTTCCTTCTTTAACCAATTGTTCCATAGCCTGCCATATTTCCTCCCAGGGAGTATCTCTGTCAACATGGTGCATCTGGTATAGATCAATATGATCGGTTTTCAATCTTTTAAGACTTTCTTCGCAGGCTTTACGAATATTATATGCGGATAATTTTTGATCATTCACGTCGTCGCCCATTTTCCCATACACTTTTGTTGCAAGCACAATACTATCTCTTCGTCCACTCCCCTGTTCAAGCCAATTACCGATTATTTTTTCTGTAAGCCCGACACCTTTATCCCATCCGTAAACATTTGCAGTATCAAAAAAATTTATTCCAAGCTCCAATGCTTTATCCATTATTTTGAAGCTCTCTTCTTCCGATGTATAAGGTCCAAAGTTCATAGTACCAAGGCAAATTTTGCTAACCTTTAATCCTGTTTTTCCAAGAAAAGTATATTCCATGATTGTTCCTTAAGATTTTCTTTGAATTCAACTTTAATCTTTATAAAAATAATAAAAGTATAAATAAAGATTTATGTGATTGGACAAAAATGCAGGAAGAATTGGGGATTGCGGATTTATGTGTTACTGAATTTTCTATAATTAAATAAGTTAATTTTTACAAGCAGCCAAGATCGGAGCAATTAATTTTACCTATCATTTCTGAACTAAGAATTATTTTGGATATAACTACTAAATACTTTGTTACTTGCATTGAATATTATCACCTTTATGTATATGTTTCATCCGGCAAAGTAGTCCAATCATCATAAAACAACTCTATCTCCTTTTACTACTTGCCGCTATTATTTTTTTCGGGGAGATTTTATTATGAAGCTCCTTCTTTATCTAAAAAAATTTTTTTTACTATCATTTATTCAATCATCATTAATTGCATATTCATTTGCTCAATCTAACTGGTTCTGGGAGAATCCACTCCCCCAGGGAAATACACTTAACTCAATCTTTTTTATAAATCCATATATTGGTTATGCTGTTGGACAGGGAGGCACGATCATTAAAACAACTGATCAAGGAAATAACTGGAAAATTCTTGGAAGCGGCACTACAAACTATCTTTATTCAGTTTATTTTTTAAATCCGGATACCGGGTATACCGTTGGTTACGGCGGAACAATATTAAAAACTACCGACGGAGGAAATAGTTGGATTAGTCAAAGCGGGGCTTCTCATTCACTTATGTCCGTTTTTTTTGTAGATATGGATACTGGTTATATAGCTGCAGAATACGGATACATTTTTAAAACCACTAACGGTGGAAACAGCTGGAACGTGCAAACGAGCGGAACAACTAATGATCTTAATTCAATTTTTTTCACAAATAAAGATACAGGATATTCCGCGGGAGATGATGGAATTATACTAAGAACCAGTAATAGAGGAACTAATTGGACTCCACAATCAAGCGGAACAAAATGGCCACTTAAGTCAATCTGTTTTTCAGATGAAAATATTGGATATATTGCCGGTGATGGTGGAACTATACTAAAAACTACTGATGCAGGAAATAAATGGGTTAGCCTGGCAAGCCTAACAAACTATGGATTTTTATCAATATCTTTTACAGATTCTGTTTCAGGCTATGCAGTTGGTGAATGGGGTACAATTTTAAATACTACAGACGGCGGGAAAAATTGGACAGGACAAACAGGAGCAACCGGCAACTTTCTTAATTCAGTATTTTGTATCGATCCTAACACAGCATTTTCGGTTGGGGATTTCGGGACTATCATTAAAACAACAAACGGAGGAAATTATTGGGAAAATAAAACAAATGGTACAACCGAGCATCTTAATTCAGTATTTCTATACAATGAAAAAATAGGGTTGATTGCCGGATTAAATGGAATAATTCTGAAAACCATTGATGGGGGAGATAACTGGATGTCTCAAACAAGCGGAACAAATAATGCTCTTAATTCGGTTTATTTTGCCGATTCCCTGATAGGATTTGCATGTGGAGAGGATGGGATCATCATTAAAACAACTGACGGAGGAAATCATTGGTTACCTCAGATAACAAATACAGAAAGTTATCTTAATTCAATATTCTTTACGGATACAAAGATAGGATATGCAGTCGGAGATTCTACAATTATGAAAACTACCAATGGCGGTATGGAATGGATAAATAAAATAAACAATATTGAATGGAAACCATGGTGGGTTCTTCATTCAGTTTTTTTTATTGATAAAAATAACGGATACGCCATAGGAAGTGATCTAATTATGAAAACTACAAACGGCGGAGATGAATGGTCTTTAACATCGAATGTAACAAGCGGTTCTCTAGACGCAGTATATTTTACTGATATTAACAAAGGGTATGTTGTTGGTACCGGCGGACTAATCCTTAAAACCACCAATGCAGGAATTGACTGGGCAAGACAGACACTCGGACCTTTTTATCTTGTTTCAGTCTGCTTTACTGATACAAATACAGGCTATATAGCAGGATATAATACTGAAGGTATCATTTTAAAAACTACGGATGCCGGTGAGAATTGGGTTAACCAGGAATGTGGAACTTCAAATAATTTAAATAGTATTAGTTTTGCTAATAATACCATTGGTATTGCTGTGGGAATGGGAGGTACAATTCTAAAAACTATAAACGAGGGAACGTTATTTATAGAAAACGATAAATTTTTATCAACACCCCAAAATTTTTATTTATTTCAGAATTACCCAAATCCATTTAATCCTATTACGAAGATTAGATTTCGGATCGCAAAAAGCGGATTTGTAAGTCTAAAAGTTTTCGATCTATTAGGAAGAGAAATTGAAACATTGGTCAATGAAGAAAAACCAGCAGGCGACTATGAACTTAACTGGAATGCAGCGAATCTGCCGAGTGGCATTTATCTCTATAAGCTTAAAGAAGGAAATTTTAATATAACAAAAAAGCTCATTCTGCTTAAATAGAAATCAGAAAAATTCCTGATTTCCTGTCCTAAAGAAGCAAGAGTCAAAAGGCTCATCTATCGGCTGATATTGCTTGTTCTTATAGCCTGTACAAATAAGAACAGCTTCATGATCCAGCAGAAACAGAAGACTGAATCCCCTCTTTAATTCTAGATGATTTATCCATATTCCAGGCATCCGGTACAGTATACTGTAACCTGTTTGAACGTCTTTCATACAGGATTAGATGTGCAATCAGAGCGCATTCAGAGTATGTTCAGAGCGCATTCAGAAGATAAACTTACCTACGATTAAGAAAACCCCGTTTTTTCTAAATAAATTACTTCAGATTCCAATAAATCACATAACGCTGCTCGTCAATCCGGTAATAAGGTATCATATCGATTTCTTTTGAAGCCGCACCGACGGTTTTAAAATCCAAAGGTTTCCCGTTTACCGGCACCAGCCAGCTATTTATTTTTTTACCGGCGACATTCAACGTTGTAACAATATCTTTAGGAACTGGAACATCCTTATAATCAAGCTGATCCCTGGCAAAAGGCATCGGAGGTTTTATACCTTCGTTTCCCATATCACCGGCAAGCACTATCGGGCCATAAAGTACGGCATCCATATTGGGATTGTCATTTGTTGCTATAAGATGCAGTGACATCGGGTAAGTAATATCTATTTTGTCACCAACTTTCCAATTTTCACTCAATACAATATAACTGCCCGGTTTCTGATTGATTTGAACATTCTTACCGTTTACTGCAATTGCAGCTCCCGATTTTGCCCATGAAGGATAACGAATATACAAAGGAACATTTCCTTCTTTTGCTTCTTCTATGATAAGATGTGCAGCAGAATCTTCAGGATATTTGGTTTCCTGAACCAATTTAAATCCCTTTTCTTTCCAGGTCAATTCAGAGGGGATAAAAAGATTTACAAAAATACCCTTTTTATTGTGATAATAGATAGCTTCACCATACTTTGCATGATTTTCAAATCCTGTACCTACACAGCACCAGAAAGAGCTGTCCTTAGTGCTGTATGTTTTAAATGCGCCGGGAGTATATGGTAAAAAATAAGTTACCATTCCGGTATGCGGTTCCTGGGAACCTAATATATGATTGTAAAGAGCCCGCTCGTAATACTCGGCATATTTTTCATCTGCCGTCCATGTAAAGAGGTGACGGGTAAGCTTAAGCATATTGTAAGTGTTGCATGATTCGGTTGTTGCACGAGATAAATGCTTTGAAATCTGATCAGGTTGAAAGAAATGCTCACCGTCGCTGTTACCGCCTGTTACATAAGTATGGTGATCAATAACTGTCTGCCAGAAAAAATCTGAAATAGTCTTTGCGTTTTTATCACCGGTTAATTCATAACCTCTTGCCTCCCCTATTATTTTAGGAATTTGTGTATTTGCGTGCAATCCCGGTAAGTCATCTTCCCCTTGAACTAATGGATCAAATACTTTATGATCATAAAAGAATTCTGCTAACTTTTTATATTTTACATTTCCTGTAATTCCGTATAAATTATAAGCAGCTTCAATCATACCGCCGAATTCGTTTTTCATCATTACAGCCAATTGTTCACTTGATAAATCCTTAAGTTTGTTATATGCCCAATCGCCCATTTTAACAACAACATCCAGTGCTTGTTTATTGTCCGCATATTGATACATATCGATTAAACCTGCCATGATTTTGTGTATTGTGTACCACGGCGCCCAGACAGGTTTACCTTTTATAACACGGTTTATCAAGTTCTGAGGAAACGCACTTAGATAACCATCCTGATTCAGCACTTTCTGAATCTCAGCTAATTGGCTTACAACAGAATCTCCTTTTTCTTTATAAGCCAAATTACCCGTGGAGGCGTACATCATAGCTAGAGCCGACATGACATGCCCCGTTGTGTGACCCCGCAATTCAACATCCAGCCCTTCCCATCCTCCCAGAGGCTTTGCATATGTCTGCATACCTGCATTAACCTTCCAGCTATGCAGTAAACGATTAATGCTGATACTCAACAGCCACTTGCCGTCGCGTTCCATATTATCTTTAAAACGGCTGTTAAGCAGCTTTACATCAGATAGGTTAAAGCTGTATGCCATAACCTGTATTTGTGGTTTTACATTTTGATCAGCTGAAAACTGGCCAATATACTGGGGAAAAATCGCATTCGAATTAATGCAGCATAAAACTAATATAAGTGAGAAAGAAATCTGTTTTACGCGAAGAAAATTATTTTTCATTTTTAATAAATATATAATTTAATTTATTATAATTATGAACATAGTAATTAAGTTCAAGTTTCACAAGAACATAGTAATTAAGTTCAAATTTCACAAAAATATATTATGGTTTATTTAAAATTAATAATTTTATTTCGTTAAATTTCATAAATCAATAACAATTCCGAAATTAACATTCATTCCGCATCTGTAAGCTTGAGCAGTACGCCAAACTGATTCATGAGTAGATTTATAAAGCATTTCTTCTTTTAAATTTGTAATATTATTTAAGATAAGAGTTGCCGAAATATTTCCAAATAATGCTTGCTTGGCAGCGATATCTAATCTCGATAATCTATTCTTCCTTGTTTGTATCCTGTAGTAATAACCTAATAAGGGATATCCATCCTGGTAAAAATAAGATATTCTAAAAGAGAAACCCTTTATGTCATAACCAAGAATAACATTTGCAAAAAATTCGGGCATATCACAAAATTTCTGCTTTTGGTCCGCTATTGAATAACGTGCCGTAGTATCAATCAGCCAGGTTGTAGCGTCTGCCCATGATTCCGAGCGAAGGAAAGTGAAATTGTAATTTAAAACAATATTTTTTAGAAGCTCTGGGAGATACCTGAAATTTGCCTGGTGTTCAACTTCGAAACCCCAGATATGGGTTGGCTTTGGTGAATTATAATATGTATATAAATTAAAATTATTATTAGTATTACCGTAGGGATTATCGACCGGAAAAGAATTCAAATTGATTCCTAACGATTTAAAAGACTCAGCAGCGTTTACACTCGAAAGTATGAACCCGGAAGTCGGCAGCTGTAATCCTTTAATATCTTTGTAGAAAGCATTAATACTAAACATCCCTATAACATTTCCATAGAATTGTGTCTGAAATTCATAATTCCAGACATCGGCATTTTTCAGATCCGGATTTCCCATATCTAAATAATAATAATCATTTACACTATTGGTTACACGAAAATATTTGGGCGCCCTGGCATTGTAATCCGGTCTGATTAATGTTTTATAAGCTGCCAACTTTAGATTTAAGAAATCTGTTGGTTTTAAAATCATTTGAAAATTCGGAAGTGTTGTAATTTTATTGTAATGAAAAGTATTTGTTTTTAGAGGTGTGCCGTTGTATAAACCGGCCGGACTGGTTATAAGGTTAGGATAGTAGTATCCGCCGTAATTATTTTGTTCGCTTTCTATTCTAAGTCCCGTTATGAATATTGCCGATTGCCTGAAATTGAAAGTATGCATTACATATCCGGCAAAAACATTTTCCGAATAATTGTATGAATTTATATCCGCCCCGTAATTATAACTGCCGTAGTTAAGCTGACGCCATAAACGCAGGGCATCCGTATTTATCATAGGTATTTTATATTTATCAAACACAGTGCGTTCCCCGGACGGATCATCCTGAAAATTTGAAAGGAGAATATGACCTAAGGACTTACCTAATAAGCCGTCGAATCTTGTACCGGAAAAATCCTTTTTTACTAAAGAACCGTCCGATAATTTTATATATTGATTATTACCATCAAGACCGCCGGTTTCCGCATGTAAATATTCATCATAATTTCTTGAATTTATCCTGTATTTCCCTCCAAATTTTAATTCACCTGTAATTTCGTTAACTAGGTTATACCTTTTAGAAATATCAATTGAAACAGTCTTTTCTTTAAAATAATTTTTTATAGGACTGTCTACCGAATTATCTAAATATCTATCCGTTGATGTAGGATTAAATATGTAGGGAAAATCATAGAAATTAAGAGTGAAATAAAACGGATGATCATTTTCCAATTCGGAAAAAGCAGCATTCCAGTCAATATCAAAGCCAAATAAATGATTACTCCCTTCAATTGATGAAAGAAATAATCTTTGGTCGGTTTCCCGATTAGAGAATTGATTCTTAATATTGCCGAAAAGAGTATCCGCACCGTATCCAAAATAATCGGAATTTATTTTGTTAAAAAAATTATTAAACTTTATCGAACCGGCATCGGGAGTAATGAAATCCAGTAAAATATTTGCTTCTTTTCTTTCACTTTCAGCATTGAAATATGAAACATTTGTTGTCCACCAGGCTCTGCTGAGGTTATTCCGGAACTCATTGCTCATTATCTTTTTTTCTAATTTTGCATCAACCTGTACCCCGAGTAAATTATCTAAAAACCTTTCACCATAGTATCCGTTAAAATTATATTGGTTTGCGGATTTATCAAGCTCGTTATAATTACCCGATAAATCGACTTTAATTTTTCTTTTATACGGAGCTTTGCCCGTAAACATTTTTATGGCGCCTGCAGTGGCATCCGCGTCTTCATCCGATGTTATGGTTTTATCCAATTCTATATTTTGAAAATCCATCTCCGAAAATATGCTGGGATCTACGCTGTTGTCATTTTCCGAAGTTGAAGGGATTATAATCCCGTTAATAGAAATATTCGAATATTTTGAATCCAATCCCCGGATCAAAATCTTTGAGTCCGGAGAGCCAGAGAAGTGGAAATCATTCAATGGCGGGAACATATCACCCGGAATATTGGCATTATACGTTTCACCAATATAATTTATTTCGGGAAGAAAAGATGAGTTAATATAGTTAATTGAAACACCGGGCAATCTGCTTAAGGTTACGGGAATGTCTTCGTCAGGCATGTTCTGCAATTTTATCCCGGGGATAACATTTTTTATAATATTTGACCTTATCTGCATGTTAATTTCTTCAGCCTGGCTCTTTGCCTGGCTGCTTAATTCTGTTTCATTTGCTGTTAAAATATTAGGCAGTAATTCAATATTTAGTATTTGCAGCCCTTTAGTTTTGACGGCAACTAAGATTTCCTTTTCTTTGTAGCCAAGGTAGGAAGCATGCAAAATGTAGTCTCCGGGCGGGATTCCGGATATGTAAAACTCACCGTCAATATTAGAAACAGTATTGAAGTTAGTGCCGGTTAGAATAATTTCAGCCCCTTTTAATTGGACTGCTGTAAGCGAATCTGTTACTGTACCTTTTATAATTCCTTGTCCGTAAGTATAAATAGAACTTAAGAGCAATAGCGGAATTATACTTTTTATGAAGAATGTTTTCATAAAATTACCCGTAAAGATTTATTTTATTTTAGATTGTTTAACCTTTAATACTTCATAAATCAATCCCAATCCCAAAATTGAAATTAAATCCATTTCTATATGCTTGATTTGTCTTCCAGGCAACTACGGGTTCGTACTGATTGGGAACATTTCCAATTAAAGTTTCTTCTTCGGAATCGGTAATATTATTTAGATTTAGAATAACGTAGAAATTATTTAATATCTCTTGCCTTAATGCAATATCCAATCGCCTGTAATTGTCCTCTTTTGCCTGCAAAACATTCATGTAATTATCTAAAACAGAATATCCGTTACGATAAAAGTAAGATACCCTAAAAGAGAAACCCTTGAAATCGTAACCAAGAATCACATTTGCAAAAAACTCAGGCATATTGTCCGGCTTTTGTTTATTATATGATAATATATCTATGGATGTTGTAGTCATTAAATGTAACACATCTAAGGTCCATGTTTCAGCGCGAAGGAAAGTCAGGTTGTAATTCAGAATAATATTTTTAAGAAGCCCCGGCAGATATCTGAAATTTGCCTGGTGTTCAATTTCGAAACCCCAGATGCGTGCCGGCCGCGGCCCCTGGTAATAAGTGTATAATTGATAATAGCTGTTTTCGTTAAAGGGAAAATTACAGGGGAGTGAGCTTAAATTAATTCCTAATGAATCGATTGTGTTTGAGCCCGAAAGTTGAATTCCGTTTGTTGCCTGGACCATTTCTTTAATTTCTTTATAAAATGTTCCAATGCTGAACAGCCCGATTCCTTTTCCGTAGAATTGTGTTTGAATTTCGTAATTCCATACATCGGAGTTTTTCAGATCAGGATTTCCCATATTCAGATAATTTCCGGCATCAGCGCCATTATAACCGATTCCGTCTATGTGTGCGGCAAAGAACCTGGGCATTCTTGCGCTGATATCCGGTCTGATTAAAGTTTTATAAGCCGACAGGCGTAAATTTAAGAAATCAGAAAGCCTTAAGATCATCTGAAAATTAGGAAGCAAGGTGATTTTGTTGTAATCGTAAGTATGAGTTTGTTGCGGCTGACCGTTATATAAATCTTCCGGCTTTTTAAGAACATTAGGAAAGTAGTACCCGGAATATTTATTATGTTCGTTTTCTATCCTTATGCCGGTTATAAATTTTGCCGACTGTCCGAGATTTAAACTATGCATTATATATCCGGCAAAAACACTTTCAGAAAAATTATATGAATTTATATCCGGTCTGTCATTCACATAGTACGGGCTGTAATTTAACTGCCGCCATAAATGCAGGGCATCTTTACTTATTAAAGGTATTTCATATTTATCAAATATAGTATGTTGAGCAGACGGATTATCCTGAAAATAAGAATATGGAATATTAAATTTGCTTTGGCCTACCAAACCGTCAAACCTGGTGCCCGAAAAATCTTTAAGCTGCAGAGAATCGTCTGCTAATTCCCTATACTTATATTTTCCCGACACGCTGCCGGATTCGGCATACAAGTTCTCATCATATAATCTTGAGTTTGTTCTGTACTTTCCTCCGAACTTCAGCCTGCCTGAAATTTCATTGCTTATATTATATCCCCGCGAAAAATTAATTGAAAGGGATTTTTCTATACAATAGTTCTTTGCAGGATTATCTATTGTATGATCTAAGTAGTCGGGTTTATTACCTATGGGCGGCCCAAAGATGCTCTGCCCGAAGAAAGTAAGACCGTAATTAAAAGGGTGATCGGTTTTTGATTCGGAGTAAGTCGCGTTCCAATTAATATTAAATCCCGATAAATAATTACTGCCTTGGATTGATGAAAAAAATATTTTTTGTTTAGTTTCTATATCATTGAATATATACATTGGCATGTAATTGGTATCTACCCGGCTTTCGAAGTTATCAGTATTTACTTGGTTAAAAAAATTATTAAACTTAACCGAACCGCCGTCGGGAGTATTAAAATCAAATAAAATGTTCGCCCCTTTTCTTTCACTAAAAGCGTTTATATATGAGAATTTGTTGGCGTAAAAAGTACCTAGGTCGTAATATTCACTGCTCAAAATCTTTTTCTCCAAATTAGCATCTACCTGTACGCCGAGCAGATTGTTAAAAAACCTTTCACCGTAATTCCCGGTGAAATTATATTGACCGGCAGATTTGTCGAGCCTGTTGTAGTTGCCCGAGAGCTCCGCTCTTATTGTCCTTTTATCGGGTGCTTTTCCCGTCATAATTTTTATTGCTCCCGCAGTTGCATCGGCATCTTCATCCGAAGTTATGGTTTTTTGTAGTTCAATATTCTGAAAATATCTCTGCGGAAAAATATTAAGGTTGATACTTTTGTCTATTGATGAAGCCGGAGGAATTCTAATCCCGTCTATAGTAATATTTGAATATTTCGAATCCATTCCACGAATTAAAACCATTGGAGCCGGATTGTTTGCAAAATAAAAATCGTTATTAGGCGGGAATATTGTACCAACCGAATTTTCGCCTATTGACCTGCCTCCGCTGCTTGGCATAAGCAGGCCGGTGAACGGTTTATTTAATATTGAAACACCAGGTAAACGGCTTAACGCAGTGGAAATGTTTTCATCGGGCATGTTTCGTAACTTTTTACCGGATAATACATTCTTTATATTATTTGAACTGTTTTGAAGATTGATAACTTCGGCCTGACTTTTTGCCTGACGATTTAGGTCTGTTCCGTTTTTAATGTCAGGCAGCAGCTCAATATTTAATATTTGTGTTTTTGGGGATTTGACGGTGACTAAAATTTTCTTTTCTTCGTAACTTAGATAGGAGGCTTGCAGTATATAATCACCGTCCGGAATTCCTGTTATGATAAATTCTCCATTAATATCCGAAACGGCGTTAAAAGTTGTCCCGGTTAGAATAATTCTTGCTCCCTTTAACAGATGTGCTGTAAGCGAATCTGTTACAGTACCTTTTATGGCTCCTTGTCCGTATGTATAGATGGAACTTAAAAACAGCAATGGAATTAATTTCTTGATGAAGAGAGTTTTCATAAAATTACAGTAAAGATTTATTTTATTTTAGATTGTTTATCCTTTAAAAATTCAGAAGTCAACCCTAACTCCAAAATCAAAGTTTGTTCCTAATCTGTAATCCTGCATTGTTTGCCATGGTGTAGCCGGTACGCGGGGAATATTGTATGAAGCTTCTTCTTCAGAATTGGTGATATTATTTGCATCAAGAACTATGGAGATGTTTCTCGAAATTTGTTGTCTTATTGCAATGTCCAATCTCGATAATTTGTTTTCATTTAGCGGTATTTCAAAGTAATTATCAACCGAATATTCTCCCTGATAGAAGTAGGATATCCTGAATGAGAATCCATCTATGTCATAACCGAGATTAACATTTGCGAGAAATTCAGGCATATCACTGAGTTTTTGTTTCTTGTATGATAATACATCCAGCGTTTGAGAAGTTTCTATCTGAGTTACATCTAATGCCCATGTCTCGGAACGGAGGAAGCTGAGATTGTAGTTCAAAACAATATTCTTGAGAAGTCCGGGCAGGTATCTGAAACTAGCCCTGTGTTCAACTTCGAAACCCCAGATACGGGTTGGTTTCGGTGAATTGAAATTGGTGTACAATAAATAGCTGGAGTTTTTGCTGAATGGGTATTGAATGGGATAAGAGCTCCAATGAATTCCTAATGAGTCGATAGTATTTGCGCCAAAGAACTGAATTCCGTTTGTTGACTGTACCAATCCATCGATATTTTTGTAGAAAGCATTGATGCTGAACTGGCCTATATCATTGCCGTAGAATTGTGTCTGCAATTCATAATTCCACACATCAGCATTTGCCAGATCGGGATTTCCCATGTCCAGTATATTGCCGCTACTGAAAATTTTTGGTATCCTGGTACCGGCATCCGGTCTGATTAACGTTTTGTACGCAGCCAGACAAACGGTTAAGAAATTTGCCGGCTTTAAAATCATCTGAAAGCTGGGAAGTAAAGTGATTTTATCGTAATTATAAGTATGTGTTTGCAGGGGGATGCCGTTATATAAATTTTCCCGATTTGCAATAGCATCAGGAAAGTAGTACCCGGAATATTTATTATGCTCATTTTCCATCCTAATGCCGGTTATAAATTTTGCCGACTGTCCGAAGTTTAAACTGTGCATTACATATCCGGCAAAAACACTTTCAGAAAAATCGTATGAATTTATATCCGCGCCGCCATTAAAATAGTATGGGCTGTAATTTAACTGACGCCATAAACGCAATGCATCTTCGTTTATCAAAGGTATTTCATACTTGTCGAACAGACTGCGTAAAGCAGGCGGATTGTCTTGAAAGTACGAAAGGGGAACCATCGATTGTCCGAGTAAGCCGTCAAACCTGGTACCTGAAAAGTCTTTTGCTACCAGGGAATCATCCGCCAATCTTCTGTACCGGGCATCTCCGTTCGTGGCGCCGCCTTCCCTATGCAAGATCTCATTATATAACCTTGAGTTTACCCTGTATTTCCCGCCGAATTTGAATTCACCTCCGATTTCATTACTAATAGTATACTTTTTGGAAATATCAACAGAAGCAGTTTTTTCTTTGCAGTAGTTGTTCGAAGGGCTTTCTATCGTATTTGCTAGGGAGGTCGGTGTCAAAAAAATAAGACTATAATAAAACGGATGATCTGTTCTTGATTCAGAAAAAGCCGCGTTCCAGTCAACCTCAAGATCGAACAGATAATTGCGCCCCCCTATCGATGAGAGAAATACTCTTTGTTCCGTTTTCCTCTCGGAAAACATAAATGAATTGGATGATCCGTATGTGCCGTCTGTCCGGTTTTCAAAATAGTCTGAATTTGCATTCTCAAGAATGTTATTGAACCGTATCGAACCGCCATCAGGAGTATCAAAATCCAGTAAAACGGTTGCCCCGTTTTTCTCCCTTACTGCATTTGTATAGGAGAGCCGGGGACCCCTGAGAGACGAGGGCCAAAGGAAAGCCGAGTTTTGTGTCCTGCTCATATACTCGCTGCTCAGGATCTTTCTATCTGCATTCGCATCGACCTGTACACCAAGCAAGTTGTCAAAAAACCTTTCACCGTACCTTCCGGTAAAATCATACTGATTTGCGGATTTATCGAGCCTGTTATAATTTCCCAGCATTTCTGCTTTTATCGTTCTTTTATAGGGAGCTTTTCCTGTAAGCATTTCAATAGCGCCTGCCGTCGCATCGCCATCTTCGTCCGAGGTAATAGTCTTCTGTAATTCAATGTTTTCAAAACCCCTCTGTGAAAAAATACCGAGATCGACACTTTTGTCTTTTGCGGAAGTCGGAGAAATTCTGATCCCATCAATAGTGATGTTAGAATACTTGGAATCCAGTCCCCGTATCAAAATGCGAGAAACCGGATCATCTTCGAGGGAAAAATCATTTTGCAGAGGGGAAAAAGGATCCACCTCGTAGCCGCGAATGCCAAGTTTGACGGGCTGATACATAATTGAAACACCCGGCAAACGGCTTAATGCAGTGGAAATATTTTCATCGGGCATGTTTTGTAACTTTTTACCGGAGATTACATTTCTTATAGTATTTGAATTAATTTGAAGGTTGATATCTTCGGCCTGACTTTTTGCCTGGCCGGTTAAGTCGGTTCCGTTTTTAATATTAGGCAGCAGCTCAATATTTAACATTTGTGTTTCTTCGGATTTGATGGCAACTAAGATTTTCTTTTCTTTGTATCCGAGGTAGGAAACATGCAGTATATAATCCCCTCCCGGAATTCCGGTTATATTAAATTCACCATTAATATCTGAAACAGCGTTGAGAGTTGTACCTGTTAGAATAATTCTTGCACCTCTTAATGGATGTGCAGTAAGTGAATCGGTTACTGTGCCTTTTAAAATTCCTTGTCCGTAAATACTCAGTGCATACAGAACAATCAAGAAAAATGTCATTTTTATAGATAGTATTTTCATAAAAAGTCCCCGCAAATTAATTATATAATTAAATTCGTTCATTTTAAAAGCATAAGCTTTTTGGTGAAAACAAAGTCACCAGCCTGCAGCCTGTATATATATACTCCCGATGCAAGGTTAGAACCGTTGAACTTAACTTCATAATTACCCGGCGCCTGTTGCTCGTTTACAAGCATAGCTACTTCCTTACCGAGAAGGTTGTAGACTTTGAGTGTTACAAACCTCACCCCCGACCTCTCACCTTGGCTAGAAGACGGGAGACTGTATTTTATAGTTGTTGAAGGATTAAACGGGTTAGGATAGTTTTGTTCAAGTGCAAACCCGGTTGGAACTTTTTCTGGGTTATTTATATTTGTAGTTGTTTCGGGATACCTTAAGCGCCAAACTCCGTCTCCGGTTCCGGCAAATATATATGTGTCGTTTAATTCAAGCGAATAGATAACTTGATTTTTTAATGAAGGAGACAAGGAGTACCAAATTGTTCCGATGTTATTAGATAAGAAAATATTGCCGCTCGAGTTACCTGCAAAAAGTTTAGCATATTGCATAGCAAAACAGAGAATGGGCATATATTTACTGGAGGAGAAAGTGTGAACAAAATTACCGGCAGCAAATGATGTAAAATAAAAATATCCAGGTCCTGCAGCAGCAATGATATTGGTGTCGATTGAAGCGAGTGAATAAACCGGAACAAGTGCCGTAACGCCGAAGTAATTTGTATCTACAATGCTGATATCACTCCAGGTAAATCCGTAATCCTGCGACTTGAAAACTCCGCCGCCTAAAGTAGCCGCGAAGATGAAATTATCTTTTACAATTATAGATTGCACCGGCATTGTTGTATAAGATAAACCGGAAGCTTTCCAGTTTTTCCCACTGTCTGTGGAAGAGTAAATCCCGTTCCAGGTACCGGCAAGGTAGGTTGAATCGCCGAAGATGTTTTTGCTTACTGCAAAAGACCATACGCCTAAACCGGACAAACCGGAATTAATCGTATTCCAGCTAAACCCGTTATCCGTTGAAATGTAAGCTCCTGAATCGGTGCCTGCAAAAATAGTTATGCCATCTATAAAAATTTTATGTATGACTTTGCTTTGCAGTCCGTCATTTTTGCTCTCCCAATTTTTACCGTTATCTGTTGATAGAAATATTCCGTCTCCGTCGGTTCCGGCAAAAATATTTGAATCGATAACGGCAAGACTATTTATTTTAACCGAATCCGGTAAATTTAATTTTTGCCATTGAGCATGGCTTTGGGAGCATAAAATAAACGACAAAAGAATTATTGAGATAAAGCTATTCCAATAATTCCTTTTTATTATTTTTTTAATTTTATTTTTCATTTTACCCGATAGTTCTTTTTAGCAATTGTTATATAAATCAGCCGGTCTTCAGTTACTCCGGTTTATACTGATAACCAAAAGAACGAATGTAAAAATCATCAACTGTTAAGGGAATCGAGAATTTATAATACACCCCGAAAATTCCTTTTCCTCCTTCTACGTTTGTATAGTCAGTCTGTCTTAATTTAATCGAAAAATCTTCACTGTAGGTATTGTACGCGGAATAAAACTTTGATAGATCCTGATCCAAACCAATCACATTGAATAAGACTTTGGTAATTATATAGTCTTTTTTATCCGGGTCATTACCTGAAATATTCTGCATAGTTTCATTTATAGTTTTAAGAGTTGTCAGACAATTGTTATCAAATGAGAGCTCTACGTTATGAGGAATAAGATTTCCGTTTTCATCGAAAGTATAATAAAGAGCTAAGGGGACAAGTATTTTTTTATCGACGTACGAACTCCCCTCATCTATCTTATAATCGATTTCCAATTGGGGAAGACTTAAAATATTTGTAATATCTCCGGAACCGTCAGTCCAGGTCCAACTGTAAGATGGTTTTTCCTGATAACCAGGCACCAAAACCTCAGGGGGCTTCATAACCTGTGGAAAGGTTGTAGAGAATTTTGAAAATGAAATTACCGGGACCCGGGTTGTCGATTGCAATACTTGCCCGTCCTGAGTAGCGGCTTTTATACTGAATAGTCATGCCCGGTTTGATTATCAGGTTCTTTATGTAATAACAATTGACTAGTGTTATATTTCCCGAATCTGCTGTCTGGATTGTTGTATCTCTCATAACGAACACCGAATCGTTATAATAGATTTCTATCTTTTCGCCTTTTATATTTTGAGCTGTGCTGGCTGAAGTCGGGGAGGCCCCGTTTCCGGTATAAACATTTTTTGAAATTATTGCATACTGGACGGAATCATCGTTTCGTAAAATACAATTCAAAACATAAACATCCTGATAAGGAGCGTTTATATTAAAATCGTTACGGCACGATTCAAAAAATAAAATCAATATAACCGGCAGAATCAAATAAACTTTTTTCATAATTCCGCCTTAATATCAATTGACGGTAAGAAAGGAAGCATGTTAACTCTTTGCCCCGTTTCCGTATCAAAGTAGAAAAAATTTTTACGGTTATATACGTTTATTACATTCAAGTCTATACTTAATTTCATAAACCAGAACCGGAATTCCCTGGACAAATTCATATCCAGCCTGTGATAATCGGGTAGATTTGCGGCATTTCTGGCCGCCAATACCGGGAAATAAGAATAACTATTAAGTATGGATGTTGAATTTAATATATCAGACGGATTGTACTTGTTATAATAACCGTAAATTTGAGTATAGGGCATACCCGAATTATAACTCCACATTACGCCGGCTCTCCAATTATTTCCAAGTTCGAAATTAATATAAATCTTAACCGCATTGCGGCTGTCGTATCTCGGATGGTATACAATATCTCTTACTTTTTTGGTCGTCCATGAATAAGAATAAGAAAGCTGTACGTTCATCCACTGATTATGATAATCCATAGTTGCTTCAGCCCCATGAGATTCCCCGCCCGCATTAATTAATTGCGGATCGGTAGGATAAATTACTTCATCATTTAACACAGCTAAATTGTGCATTATTTTATAATAACCTTCTACATCAAGCTTAAGCCGTTCAGTTAGGTAATAATCAAATCCGCCTATATAGTGTATGGCATTGGGTATCTTTAAATATGACGGAATAATGATCCAGGGTTCGAACAAGGAAAGAACTTCATCTTCATCAGAGATTGTAACGAGCTGTTGTTGATAAATTCCCCATGCGGCTTTTAACTCCAGGGTCGAAAGCAAATTATATGTTAAGTTAACACGGGGTTCAAAAAGCAAAGAAAGCCCTTCAGCCAAATTCAAGGCATTCACCCGCGAGCTAAGATCGGCTTTAAACTTTTTTGTACTTAGTAATTTAAATCCGCCATAACCACCGAACAAAGTTCCTTCCGAACCTACATTTTTCAATTTCCCCGTCGAATTTTTAAGCAGCAGCCTGGTTTTTATATAATCAATTTTAACTCCCCCGTAATATTCGTTTCTATCATTGAGCACATAAGTAAAATCTGTCTTGAATGCGATGTCATCAAGCCCGTTCTCAATATACCGGTCAATACTGGAAATCGGTATTTCACCACCGGAAAATTTGGAATAATATAAGGTGAGTTCAGCAAAAAGAGGACTGTTTTTCGACGCGGTAAACCAATTAAAACCTATATTTGAATTTGACCAATTAAAGTCGGCGTGCAGTTTATCTTTATAATCTATCTTATCATTACTTGTAAACCCGAAGAATGTAAATTTTGAAATCGGAAGAAATTCCGGGTTAGAGTAATTGACCTTGAAAGAGGCATCATAAAAATCTATCGGAATACTTTTGTCGTTTGTAAATTTTTTTAATATCTCATTTGAATAACTTTTTCTTCCGGTTATAATGAACGAGCCGTCGGGTATAGGGCCTTCAAATGCACCTTTAGCTGTTAATTCACTTAGTGCAGCAATTGCTCCGAAGTTGTTCCTGTTGCCGTCTTTTGTTATAATATTCATTACCGAAGAAAGCCGGCCGCCGTACTTTGCACCGAATCCGCCTTTGTAAAATTCAACACTGTTGATTACGTCCGGATCTATTACACTTAAAATTCCAAGGGCATGAAATGGATTATAAATAGGAGTCCCATTTAAAAGTACTAAATTTTCATTACTTGCACCTCCTCTTACATAGTACCTGGCAGAAACATCTCCTGCGGATTGAACTCCCGGCAGAAACTGAATTGCCCTCATCGCATCCGTTTCAATACCAAAAGTCATGTTTTCTATATCCCTTATTGGAATTTTTTGAGCGGATACATCCACTTCATTTGAACTTTTTCCGGATACTATGACATTACCTAGTTCAATAGCAGACTTTGTAAGGTAAACAGTTACCTGCATAATTTTATTTTCAGGTATAGATACATTCACTATTTTAGGCGCATAACCAACAAAGGTTATGATTATTGAATATTCTTTGTTTGCAGGGATGGAAGGAATTATGAAAAATCCCCGGTTATCAGTACTGGCTCCGATATTTAATCCCTTTATATAAACATTAGCAAAAGGTAAAACTTCAGAAGTTACTGAATCGCGAACTATTCCCCTGAGTGTTCCAAAAACCTGTGTTTTATTCTTGTCTCTTTCGCTTTCCTCCTTTTTTACTGTTATGATATTATTAATTCTAGTAAAAGTTAATGCGAATTTAGCTGATAGTATTTCAAGAATTTGCTGCAGCGGTTTATCTTTAATATCTAAAGTTACTTTTTCATCCAGGGGTAATTCTTCATTAAGATAACTGAAAGAAAAATTTGTTTTTAGTTCCAGGATTTTCAGCACTTCACCCAGCGGCATATTTACTACTTTTAAACTAACTTTTAAATCCGGAAGATTTTGTGCACCCGTGTTAAAATTAAACAAGGTGCTTATTATAAAGGCAAGAAAAGCTTTTTTAATAAAAGAAATAAACATCACTGTTCTGTTATTCCAGGATATTATTTCCCTTCCTGTATCAAGCACGCGAGATATCCTCTTCTTATATTCTGTTATTTAACTAAATGGAATTCTATCCTGCTTAATTCTAATTATATATTTTAAGAAAAATACAAAGTCACTTATTGTCTCTAAAGAATAAGACTTCTTTTATATCCTGATTTTTCTTGACTAGTTTGTAATCTAACCCTGTTAAGCTTTTTATTACATCAACTACCGTTAGTAAAGATTTTTTTTCGAACTTGACTGTTATTTTTTGCAGCAAAACCGGTTGATCTGATAATTTGAATTCTATTCCGTATGCTCTTTTAAGTCTGGATAATACTTCACCTAAAGGTTCATTTTCAAATTTATATATATTGTCTTTCCACCCGACTACTTCTAAAGAATCAAATACACCGAACGAGCTGACATTATTTTCTTTATCATACAGCAGTTTCTCTTTTGGCTTTAATACAATAATTTTATCTGATTTTCCTTTTTCACTTCCAGAGACTTCTACCTTCCCTTCCAGTAATGATACTGAAATAGTATTATTTTCTCGATATGCTGAAACATCGAATTTAGTTCCTAAATCAGTTGTCGTAAGATTTTCAGAATGCACAATGAACGGCTGATTACTGTTATGCCGCACTTCAAAATAAGCTTCCCCTTCCAGGTAAACTTCTTTGTGCATATCATCAAAACGGTCCGGATATCTTAATTTACTATCTGCATTTAGGGTAACTATAGAACCATCTGAAAGGGTAAGTACGGATTTTTCACCCGGTGAGGTAACTTTTTCATGCCATACAACAGAACTTTCTTTTTGATTAAATAAACCGGAAATATATAAAATTCCGGTACCCAGGAGGATGAAAAATATTATTGAAGCTGCCCTTTTAAGCAGCGACGGTGATTGAAATGTCCGGATGAAATAATTGGTTCTCTCATTTTTGATATTCTTCATTATCCCGGAATAGATTTTTTCTCCTGTTATACTTTGTTTCCCCATTTCATTTTCGTTCCATTCACCCGGATTATTTTGAAATGATTCCAGATAATTTTCCAGCAATTCTTTTTCCCGCGGTGAACATTCACCCCTTTTATACTTCTCAATTAAAATTGAAAATTCTTTTAAGTTCACAAAATTCTCTTAAAAATTAATAATTATATTTACTAGTAACATAAAACAGAGGGAAGTACTATCCGGAGAGATACTTCTTTAAATTCATTTAAAAGATGCTGGGCAAAAGGAATAAAATAATTTACCTTTGCCCGCTTTATTTTTACTTTAATAATCGCTTACTGTAAAAGAATCATCTTCTTAGTGCTTACAAAACTTCCCGCCTGCAGCTTATAAAAATAAACTCCGCTCGGCAAGCCGCCAGCATAGAACTTTACTGAATGACTTCCCGCGGCCTGGTGCTCATTTACCAATGTAGCGACGGGACTTCCAAGAACATCGTAAACTTTAAGTGTGGTGTTACCGGCAACCGGCAACTGATAAGTAATCACTGTCATCGGGTTAAAAGGATTCGGGTAATTTTGTTCGAGCACAAATCCGGCCGGTACTTCCTGGGAACTTTCTACCCCTGTAATTGCCATTTCGGATATCTCAAACGCCAGATGCCGTCTTCGGTTACCTGCAAAAATATATTCATTATTCAGTGCAAGAGAATAAATATCCTTATTTCCCAAATTAGGGATATTTAAACGGCCGAGGTTTAATCCGAGGAAACCGCGGTAAATCCAGAAGAAATAGCCAAACTCTGATGTAAAAAGGGTATCATTTCTACCGGCAAAACAGAGTATAGGTGTATACCAATAAGCAAGTGAAGTATCACTATCAAAAAAGCGGGATAAATAGTCCATATAATAAAGGTTTCCAATAGATCCGGCTATAATATAATCAAAAAAAGGACCCTCATATTTGGTTATTGAATAGATGGGTGCAATCATTTCAGGGGAATCTGGCCAATCCCTATGTGTAATATTAGTATTTGTCCATGTCAATCCATTGTCATGTGAGATAAAAAGTCCTTCACTTAATGTAGCCGCAAAGATATAGTGGTTTAAAATAATTATAGTATGGACCGGCATTTTAGTACTTGATAAGCCGGTAACTTCCCAATTTTCACCCCAGTCCGTAGAAGAATAAACCCCGCTCCAGGCTCCGGCAAAGATTGTTGTATCGCCGGCTGAATCTGCACTAACTGCTAGGGACCAGATACCCAATCCGGATAAGCCGGAATTAATCGATCTCCAGCTTTCACCATTATCCGTTGAAACCGAAACGCCTGTTTCCGTTCCGGCGAAAATTCTCCCCTTTCCGGCAGGCAGGGTTTTTCCATTAATTAAAATAGTATGAATGACCTTGCTTTGCAGACCTTCGTTAATGCTCTTCCAGTTTTCACCGTTATTTGCCGATACAAATATTCCGCCTCCGCTTGTACCTGCAAAAATCGATGAATCCCTTATAACTATAGAATTTACTTTTACCATGTCCGGTAATTTTAACCTTTCCCACTTGGCATAACTTTGTGCACATAAAATAATTGACAAAAGAATCATCTGGATAAGATTAATCAGCTTTAATACGATTTTGTTTTAGTTTTTTACTAATATTAATTTTCATCATATCTATCCCTATTTTTGCCCGGATTAATAACTACTGCCTTGAAGGATCAAATTGATATCCGAAAGAATTAATATAAGCTTTTCCACAGTAAAGGAACTGGTATTTATGTAATATATTCCGAAAATACCTTTTCCTCCCTGAATGTTAGAGTAATCCGTAGGTCTTACTTTAACCGTAAAAGAATTTAAGTACGTTTCGTAGGCAGAATAATATTTCGATAATTCGGGATCCATGCTGTTTACAGTAAAGAAAACTTTGGTGATTATATAATTGTTCTTATTGGGGTCGCTCCCTGAAATCTCCCTCATTGTTGTATTAACAGTTTCAAGAGATGTGTTAGCACTATTATAAAAAGAGAAATTTAGATCAGTAGACAGTACAACCAGGTTATTGTCGGTAAAGGAATGATAGGTGAGAGGAACAAGCGTTTTTTTAGCGACATACGTTCCCCCTTCATATTTTTTATAATCAATTTCCAATCGGGGAAAACTTAAAATATTATTAATCTCCTTGTTGTTGATTCTAAAAACCAGCTGTAGAACGGAAGTTTTACATAGAATCCCTTTGAATACCATGTAGCTGACTCTGGGGAAAGTATGAAGGATATATAATGCAAACCGGTAATCTGATTTGTAGATTTTAATATTTCCCCGTCCGGCATGGTAGCTTTAATGCTGATAGTTTTACCTTGTTTCATTACTAGATTTTTTAAGTAATAGCAATTAACTTGCATTATATTTCCCGAATCCGCTAATTGGATAGTTGTATCTCTCATAACAAACACTGAATCCATTATAATGGATTTCTACATTTGCGCCTTTTACATTTTGAACGGTGCCGGAATTGAAGTAGGGGGGGCTCCGTTTTCGGTATAAATATTTTTTGAAATTATTGCATATTGAATGGGACTATCGCTGCGCAAAATGCAATTTAAAGTATAAACATTTTTAAAAGGTGCGTTTATACTGAAATCATTATCGCATGATTCAAAAAGAACAAATAAGATAACCGGCAGAATCAAAACCGCTCTCTTCATAATTCTGCCTTGATGTCAATTGATGGTAAAATAGGCAGCGGACATTGAGAGATAAACATTTATTTGAGTTATTTTATTTTCCAGCATAAATACATAAACCTTTTTAGGAGTGTAACCTACATATGTTACAATCACAGTATATTTTTGGTCTGCAGGAATAGAAGGGATAAGAAAAAATCCACGGTTATCGGTACTGGCACCGGTATTTAACCCCTTAATATAAACATTAGCATAAGGTAAAACTTCAGTTGTAGTAGAATCCCGGACAATCCCTCTTAATGTTCCAAAACCATGCGGCTTATTCCTATCGCTTTCCTTCTTTTTTACCGTTATTATATTATTAATTCTGGTAAATATTAATGCAAATTTAGTTGATAGTATTTCAAGAATTTGCTGTAAAGATTCGTTTTCCACATCCAAGGTTACTTTTTCCTTTAATGGTAATTCTTCATTAAGATAACTGAAAGTAATATCTGTTTTCTGTTCTAAAATATTTAGAAATTCACCCAGCGTTATATTTACTGCTTTCACACTAACTTTTGTATCCGGAAGATTTTGTCCATTAACATTATAAGTCAGTACAATACTTATTATAAAAGATAGAAAAAACGCTCTTGTAATTGGATTAAATACCGCAGTTTCAGGTGTTCCCCAAATATTATTTCTCATATTATACCAGGCTTAAAAACTCTTCAACATTTTATTTGCTTAACCAGTTGAATTTCTTTAGTATTCTTAAACAATATTCTGTTCATAGCAACCTCCATTGTTTTTAACAAACCAAACGAGCTAACATTATTTTCTTTATTATACAATATTTTCTCTTTTGGCTTAAGTATAACCGTTTTTTCAAATTCTCCCTTTTCATTATTAGAGGCTTTTATCTTTCCCACCAACAGAACATTCACTCTTTTTATACTTTTCAATTGAGTTTGAAAATTCCCTTGTGTTCAAATTTTTTTCGAAAAAGTATGATAACAAGTAACATGAATGAGAAAAAAGTACTATTCATCAAAAAGTTTTTGAATTTATTTAAATATATGATAATAGAATTGGGATGGAATCTGATCCCCCGGAGAGTTTAGAAAAATAATATATAAAAGTTATTCAAAGATTTGCGAATAAATTTTAAAGATGCACTAATTTGATTTTTAACGGTTTGTAATGAAATATTAAGATTTTCGGAGATCTCTTTGTTTGAGAGTCCTTCGTACCTGCTCATCTGAAAAATTAATCTGCGCTGTTCCGGTAATTTAGAAATTGCATCTTTTATATGAACTTTCAATTCTTTCTTCTCATACGTTTCATCAATTTTATATTTCCTGCTTTCCTCATTAAATCTTTCCATTAATTGCCTTTTATATTTGCTTCTGCGAAAGTGATTGAAAATTTGATATTTTACAGATTGATACAGGTATGAATCAAGATTGGAAATTTGAATATCATTTCTTTTCATCCATAAACCGACAAAAATCTCCTGGATTATATCTTCACATATTTCTTTTTCATGCAAAACATTGAAGGCATAAATATAAAGTTTTGACCAATATTGTTTATAAATCTGTTCTAAGGATGCCCTATCATCAATTTTTATTTGTTGAAGCGAACTATCTACAGCTAAAATTGTTTTTCTTACAGACATGTATTAAACCGGTTTTGAACTTTTTACAGGATATGATTCGTTACCCCATTATAAAATCTCATTTGTTGATCCTGATAATTGCATTGAGTTAAACGGGAACAATTCTGATTAAGTGAATACAAATTACTAAAAAAAAAATTTCAATAAATAACAAAATGAAAAAGATAATTGAAGAAGAACAAATAACTTCAAAGAAATTTATCCAAAATCAGGGGTCATCACGATTTATTGAATCCAGCTACAATAATAAGATACCCTATAACAGCTACATAAATGCAAAATTTGCATTCGCTACAAAAGTCTTATAATATTCCAGTAAAGAGACGTCATTCTCAGCGGTGTTTACAAATACTGAAATCTTTTTCTTAAAATTTTAATATTTTTGTAGATAACATTTTCATTCGAAACTAAAAATTTTATCGGGGTAGTTAAAGATTTAGGGTAGAAATAATATCCAATATTTATCAAAAAATACTTATAAAGCCTAGGTTATTGGCTCAAGAAATATTTTCTTTTAAACTTAATTAAATAAAAATAATTATGATCAGACAAGTTTATTTTTTAAAACGGGCCGGTTCAATCAACAACATGAAACTAATTGAGCAGGATTTACCCGAACCAGCCGGTAATGAAGTAACTGTAGAAGTTAAATGTATAGGACTGAATTTTGCAGATATATTTTCTATCCTCGGTTTATATAAAGCTGCCCCTAAATTTAATCTCATTCCCGGGCTTGAATTTTCGGGTATAGTAATTAAGAAAGGAGAAAATGTAAACGAATTTTCAATTGGCGACAGAGTCTACGGTGCAACTAAATTCGGCGGATATGTTTCTCATTTAAATCTGGATCAATCATATCTGCTTAAATTACCAGATGACTGGACATTTGAGGAAGGCGCTTCATTTATTGTCCAATCTTTAACTGCCTATTATGCCCTGGTTGTTTTAGGAGAAATAAATCAAAATAAAACTGTTTTAATTCATAGTGCGGCCGGAGGGGTTGGATTAAACGCTAACAGGATTGCAAAAAAATTCTCTGCTTTTACAATTGGTACAATAGGGAATAAATCTAAAATTGAATTACTTAAATCTGAAGGCTATGACAGGATAATTGTTAGAGATAAAAATCTTAAAAGAAATATACAGGAAGCATTGGGCGATCGCCAGCTGAATATTGTTCTTGAAGCAGTCGGAAGTAAAGTGTTCAAAACTTCTTTTGATCTTTTAACCCACACAGGCAGAATAATAGTTTACGGAGCCGGTGCTTATTCAACGGGGAAATCTGCTTCCAATGTATTTAAATTTGCTTATAAATTTTTTACAAGACCAAAAGTAGATCCTTTAAGGATGATCGAGCAAAACAGAGCTGTTATGGCTTTCAATTTAATTTGGATATATGAACGCGGAGAATATTTAAGAAAATTACTGAATGAGGTGATAAGTTTAAATCTTTCAAAACCCATAATCAATCACGTTTATTCTTTTGAAAATTTACCGGATGCCGTAAGAGCATTAAAGTCAGGAAAAACGACAGGTAAGGTTGTTGTAAAAGTGAATTTTTAATTTTTAGTTATTCATTTTTAGTTTTACAACTTAATATGTGATAACTGAACAAATAAATTGATAGCCGGCTAATCATTTTTGAATAAATTTATTATTTTTTGTTCATATTATAAATTCTTCAGGAGGATTTAAAATGTTTCATAATTGGTTTTGGGGAGGAGGATTCTGGTTCGGATGGGTTTTCTGGGTAGCTGTCATTGGGCTAATTGTTTACCTGATTGTAAACCAGGGAAATAAAAACCGGCAGTACCATTTGCCGCCTCCGACACCGCCGTATCAGGACAGTCCCCTGGATATTTTAAAAAGAAGATATGCTAAAGGTGAGATAAATAAAGAACAGTTTGAGCAGATGAAGAAAGATATTGAATAAAGGTTATTTTAAGCCCTGGCTATATTTATATTTTTCTCATTTTTAAATTCATATTCAATAATCTTCCTGATCGAAACTTTATCAATTAGACTTGGTATTAGATCAACATTATTGAAAATTTTGTATTTATTAATTAATTCTTTATTATCGTTAAATTTTTGCTGAATTATGCAGCTGTCATTATAAATTTCGTATTTTCCCTCGCCACCCAAAAAGGTTTTTGACATCTAACTAACTCCTTATAATTTATTATTAATTCTAACTAAATATATAAATTAAAATCAGAGTTAAAATTATGCGAGTATTACCAAATCATTAAGTTTATGTAAAGTAAATACAAATAACAGAAATTTGACCTATTCTCATCTTTTCAATGGAAAAGATGAGAAATTTCAGATAATCGGGTAAAATTTGATTTTTTACACCGGAATAATTTTTGCTTAAATAAACAGCGCATTTATTTATTGATTCAAAAATTCTATAAATTTTGATATATTTGCAGGATTGACTGATGCGAGTATATAATAATTATGCAGCACAAAGAATTAAATGAAAGAGAAAAAAATATTCTCCGGTATATCATCCAGCAGTTTATTTTAACTGCTTCGCCGGTTGGTTCCAGGAATATTGCCAGATATTATGATATTGGTGTTTCTCCTGCAACCATTAGGAATATCATGTCCGATTTGGAGGAATCCGGGTATATTGATCACCCGCATACTTCTGCCGGGAGAATTCCAACGGATAAAGGTTACCGGTTTTATGTAGATACTCTGATGGATATCCAGGAGCTCCGAAATTCAGAAAAAGGCTTTATTCAAAAAGGATTAGAAGCTAAGATACTTGAAACTGATGAACTTTTAAGAATAACATCTATTCTTTTAAGCAGCATTACAAAACAGCTTGCATGTGTGTCTTACCCTAAGCTGGAATCGGGAACTTTGGAGAAACTGCAGATTATAAGTTTATCATCCACCCGGATATTAGTGGTAATAAGTATTAAAGCGGGGTTGGTAAAAACAATTACTTTAGAACTGACTTCGGAAATCAATCCTGATCAGATTGAATCCGTTCAGAGATTATTGAATGAAAAATTAAGCGGATTAACATTTAATGAAATCCGTGCTACTTTTACTGAAAGATTAAAAAATGTTGAGGAAGATCAAAATCCTATTATTAGGTTGTTTATAGATTCACTGGATAAAATATTTAAAGATGTAAGAAAAACCGATAACCTTTTTATCACCGGTGCAAAAAATGTAATTAAACAGCCGGAATTTGAAAGCCCGGAAAATTTTCAAAGTGTAATTGAGCTAATTGAAGATAAAGATATTATTATACATATTTTGGATAAATATGAGACTTTTGATAACCAGGTTTTTATTTCAATTGGTTCAGAGAATGATAATAAAAAGCTGGATGAATACAGTCTGGTTACAAAAGAGTACAAGCTTGGTGATATTTCAGGCACTCTTGGTGTTATCGGGCCTAAGAGAATGGAATACCCAAAAATAGTTGCTATTGTAGACTATATGGCAAAAATGATAACTGAGATTCTTAAATGAAATTCTAACTAAGGAGATATCTATGGTAAAAAATAAAGATAAAAAAAATCATGAATCGGAAAATCAGCCGGTTAATGAGCCGGAAAATATTGAAAATGAAAATGTTGAGAATTCTAATAATGAAAATTTATTGGAAAAAGAAGAGGAAATTCTTGTTAATATAGGACAGCTTGAAAACGAGATTTCAGATCTAAAAGATAAACTATTAAGAAAAGCAGCCGAATTTGAAAATTACAAAAGAAGAACGGAAAATGATCAGCTGAACCTTCTGAAATATTCTGCGGAACCTTTTATTGTAAAGCTTCTGCCGGTTGTAGATGACTTTGAACGTTCTATAGATCATATGGATTCTGCAAAGGATATTAAGTCTATAAAAGAAGGAGTTATGCTAATCTATAATAAACTGATGAAAATTCTTTCTGAACAGGGAGTTGAAAAGATAGAAGCAATAGGAAAACCTTTTGATGTGGAATATCATGAAGCTATGCTGCAAAGAAAAGTCCCGCAAGGGGGGATTGAACCTCATACGGTTTTAGATGAAATTGAAAAAGGATATATGTATAAAGATAAAGTTATACGTCATTCAAAAGTTATTGTTAGTGAGGACGTGGACGAAGAATCGGCCTCCAATTAAATTTAATCAAGTGATAAATTGAATAATTAAAAAGGTTATATGGCAAAAAGAGATTATTATGAAGTTCTTGGTGTAGACAGAAATGCTACGAAAGATGATTTAAAAAAGCTTACAGGAAGCTGGCTATGCAGTATCATCCGGACCGAAACCCGGATAATAAAGAAGCTGAAGAAAAATTCAAAGAAGCCGCCGAGGCTTATGAAATCTTAAGTGATGACGACAAAAAAGCCCGGTACGACAGGTTCGGTCATGAAGGTGTTAGAGGCAGCGGTTTCGGTTCTCAAGGATTTTCAGATATAAATGATATATTTTCTCATTTCTCCGATATTTTCGGGGGAGCTTCTATTTTTGATGATTTTTTCGGCGGTGGTCAGAGAAGAACGAGATCACGAGGTGCAAGAGGTGTAGCCGGTTCTGATTTGAAGGTTTCCTTAAAGCTGACGCTTGAAGAAATTGCAGAAGGTACTACTAAGAAAATAAAAATTAAAAAACAGGTTAAGTGCGATGAATGTAACGGCACCGGGGCTGAAGCCGGGACTTCTACAAAAACTTGTCCCGTTTGCCAGGGAACCGGTGAAATTAAAACAATTTCACGTTCAGTATTCGGTCAATTTGTAAATATTACTACCTGTAATAATTGTAATGGTGAAGGTTCTGTTGTAGATACTCCTTGTAAAAAATGCATGGGAGACGGAAGAATTCTGGACGATAGCTTCATAAATATAAATGTTCCTGCAGGAGTTCATGAAGGAAGCTATATGACTATGCGCGATGAAGGCAATTCCGGAAAAAGAGGAGGTCCGTCCGGGGATGTAATAGTAATATTCCAGGAAGCTCCTCACGAATATTTTATGCGTGAAGGCGATGATATTGTTTTTGATCTCCATGTTAATTTTCCCGATGCAGCATTAGGATCTGAAGTTGAAATACCGACTTTAAATGGTAAGGCTGTATTAAAAATTGATCCCGGAACTCAGCCCGGAAAGCTGCTGAAGATGAGACATAAAGGGATTAAACATCTTAATCATACTGGTTCGGGCGATCAAATTGTAAGGATTAATGTTGATATTCCTAAAAAATTAAATGCTAAAGAAAAAGAGCTTTTAAAAGAACTTTCCGGTATGCCAAATTTTAATGACAGCGATAACCACGGGAAAAAATTTTTTAGTAAATTTGGTTTGTGATATTTAAATCCTGAAGTATTCTATCCGGGATTTATATTTATTTTTCTAAGAAATCTCAATAAAAATAATTTTGAGAAATCTTTATAAATGCTTAAAAAATTTTCTGAAAAAATAGGATTTACTCAAACCGAAATAAAAGTTGTTTTATTCCTTTTAATAGTGTTCGCAATAGGTCTTGGAGCAAAGTATATATTTTTTCAAAATAGTGTTGAAATTGCAAAAAAATACGATTATTCCATACAGGATAGTATTTTTGAAGATATAAAAATAACGGATAACGTATTAAGAGATAAAGAAATAGACCCAAAAACGGTTGACTATAAGCAGGAAGTTTTAGATTTTAACAAAACAAATTTTAAAAATAATACAAAAGTCGTTCCGCCTGAAAAAAGTATTAATATTAACAAAGCTTCTTTAGAAGATTTATTAAAACTTCCGGGAATTGGTGAAAAGACTGCAGGAAGTATTATAAATTTCAGAAAAAAAATCACTAGATTTAAGAAGCTAGAAGATATTCTTAATGTTAAAGGAATTGGAACCTCAAAATTAAATAAAATAAAAAAGTATATATATATAGAATAAATTTTTTTTTAGATCCGGAGGAAAAATGACAAAATCCGAACCTTGGTACTTTCATGCTGGTTTGTATTTAGTAATAATAATTCTTGCACTTATTTTAATTAAAGTGGCTATTATTGATCCTAAAGCCGAAGTTGAAATGCAGCAGTATTATAAAAACGAAACCCATCTGAGAATGGATAACCTCAAGCAAGGTGAAATTCTCTGGCAGGCTAAATTTGGTAAATTTACTGACAACCTAGACAGCTTAGTTCATTTTATTAAAACAGATCCTACTGTTGATAGTGCAATACATGGATTTGATACTTTATCAAACAGACCAACCAATCCTTTTGTAAACTTATCATCGGGATCATTTATTCCCGAGAGTTTATATTTTTCTCCGAGGACACATCGAAAGTTTATATTGGAAGTTGATTCTACTACAGCAATGGATACTGTTATTAACAGGAGCGGAAAAATTACAAGAATTGACACAACAACAACAATAGGAAATTTGTATTATCTGGAAGATCCGGATGGAAATGGTACAATTGGCAGTACTACCGATGAAGCATTAAAAAATACTGCATCCTGGCAATAAAATGGCTGTGTTTGAAAACCATGCAGGGATAACTATTACGAATTCAAAACTGCAGGTTGTCGAAATAGTAAGAAAGAACGACCGTTTTGTGCTGGAAAATATTGATGAAGCATACTTTAATGAAACTCTTAATTTTAATACTGATAAAGAAACAAAAATAAGCGCCTTGATCCAGGGCGCTTTAAATGAACTGCTTATAAAAAAAACACTTACCGCTTATTCGATTTCTTTTACCCTTCCCTTTGAATTTCTATACATGATGCAGATCCCCTACGAGCAAACTCTCCTTTATAATGATTTAATTGAAGAATTCAGATGGGAATTATCTTTACTCTATCCTTATATTGATGTAAACGATCTTATCATACAGTTTTTTAGTATTGATAAGAATGAATTCACTAATATTAATTCGGTTTTTGTTCTGTCCGCTCCAAGGAAATATCTTAAAATGCTTAATGATATCTGCACAAACGTTGGTCTTAAACTGAAGTTTGTAGATAATATTCATATTGCTTCTGAAAAAGCTCTGGAAGTAAATAACAGCTTTTCAGATAAAAAGCTTACGTTAAGTGTTTATATTAATAATAAAAATTTATCGGTATTATTTTCATTAAACGGAAAATTAATTTATTATAAATTGATCCCGATATACAGCGTCAGGGAAATTTCGGGACACCTGAAGAAAGAATTAAATTTCAACAGCATGCTCAATATAAACCCGAAATCGATTGATGCGGCCTTTATATGCGGGGATGAAATAACACCTCAAATTGTTAATGCTTTAATTGAAGATTCGGGCATCAAGTTTATTCAATATAATCCTTTCGGTAGGATTATACCAAATCAAAATCTTTTTAATAATAATTATTATACAACCAATTTTAATTTATTCGCACCATCTGCCGGTATTGCCTACAGGTTATCATAAAAATTCATTCTATCAATAAATCTATGAGAATGAGAATCATATCAGGAGAATTTAAGGGGAGATTAATTCAGGTTCCGCAGTCAAAAGATATAAGACCGACAACAGATCGCGTCCGTGAAACCCTTTTCAATCTCTTAAATAATAAGCTCGATTTTAGCAATCTGAAAGTATTGGATCTCTATTCAGGTTCAGGTTCGTTGGGCCTTGAATGCTTAAGCCGCGGAGCCGGCGGAATTCATTTTGTTGAAAGAAATTTGTTTATCTATAAGAATCTTATCAATAATATTGCTTCTCTTAAAGCAGAAAAAAAATGTACAGTCTATAAAATGGAAGCGATTAAATATTCGAATGCGGGGATAAATAAAGGTTATGATTTAATTATTGCCGATCCTCCTTTCTTTAAAGATGATATTTATAAAGTTGTAGATAATTTACTTAAAAATGAATTTCTTAACGAAAACGCTTTTATAATAATTGAAAGATCTATACAGACAAAAGAAAAAGATACTGCACATTTCAACGTTCAGCCATTCAAAATAATCGGTGATGCCTGCCTTTATGAAATTCATAAATAAATTTTATCTGGTATAAATTTCTTTCCTCCTTAAAGCTTTAGGATTTATATTTTCGGGTAAGCCCTGAGGAAATCTTGCAAATTTTATAATTTGATCCCAATACTCATTTGCAGGATCGCTTTCAGAATATCTATCCCTGAAAGATTCACCTGAGGATGCAATTATACCTGTTGCCAGCCAGGTCGGGAATGTAAAAACAAGAAGAAGTCCGTGAGACAAAGTGGATATCGTACCTAGAGTTGTCCATCCGGAATATTGGGAAGTATTTTTATCATCTATTTCCAATATTGCATCGGTAATTTTAATTTTCGGAATAATGAACAACGAATCATCAAGAATATACACATTAACAGTATCAGAGGTAATATATTCACCTTTAACCTTAATAGTTTCTTTGCCTTCAATATTATATTCAATACTCAGCCAGCCGCCAAATGCTTCAGTTTGAATATGATCAGTATCCGGAAGCCAATTCCGGGGAGCATAAGAATGGGCACATCCCGGGATTATAATTGCTGTTGCAAAAACAAAAAAGAGAAAAAATTTATGGATTAACATATTTACTTCTCCAGAAAGCTTCTTCCATGCCGGCTTCTATTTTCTTGTATTCAGGAGCCAGATCCTTGAAGTATTGGTTTGTATTAAATATCATTTCATTAACCATTTCAGGATTTTCTTCAGTCAGCCAGGCATCTCTTATCCATTCCAGGTAATAGCCTCTGCTTTCAATAAAATATTCATAATCCTTGTAATTATCCGGCAGTTCATAATAAATATTATATTTTTCTCCCGGCAATGTTACCAGCAATGAATCTTCATTTGTTAATAGATTCAGGACGTTAGAACTATAGCGCTTCGAAGGCAGAACATTCGAAGGTTTTATTAATATTGGAGCTGCCTTTTTACCCAGATCAGCCAAAGCTGTATAATCAATTCTCCACATTCCCTTTGTCATTCTCAATTGAAGTTTAAGTTTACCGGTTGCACTAATATTATTAAGCGGAACAATTTTAATATCCGCAGCAATTGGTCCGGATTCTCCTGTTTGATTAATTTTAATCCAATTACCAGATGAATCCTGCTGTCTGACTTCTATATTTTTTAATATTTCTCCGGGATATTTGATAAATTCTTTTAGAATACTTCCCTTTCTTTCTAACTGAGAAAAATAAAAACCAGCTTTCTCTCCCATATATGCTAATGATTGGTAAAACAGAAAAGTAGAAAGTAAAGTCTGCCTGCATGCAATTATTAAACCTTTAGGGGAATTGTTGGTTATAGTATCAAATTCTAATTCTATTGTTTCTTTTTCGGCAAGATCACTTGAATCGGTAAAACTAAATCTCTCATTACCATCAAAAGCAAGGAGCTTTTTCGTACAATCTCCTTCAACGTCTTCAGCATATTTAATTCCCTGTATATTTGAAGCTTCGAAGAATTTTCCGTCAGGAGCAGCAAGAACCCTTACCTTTTTAGTTTTGGGCAAAGCAAGAATATTAACATGTCTGATTACATGTGTTTCTAAAGCTTCATTCCTTACCTGAAGATCAAGCACATTACAGGCTGGTTTAATATTATAAAGAGCATCAATGTCACTATCTTCCAAAGAAGGTGAAACGCTTGCTGAAAATCCTTCTGCCTGCAGCTTATACTGATTTCCGTCACTAATATAAAATGTCGGGCATGAACCGAAACATGCTTTTGGATTTATTATGCAAAATGCTGTTGTCAAAATAGAAACTCCGCTCATAATAGATAAAACTAATAAAGGATTATTACCTCCTATTTTATTTGTTTCTATCAATGATATGTCATTATAGTGAATTGAAAAATTACCGGAATCAATTACTGTCCTGTTAAAATCTAAATGTTTTCCAATTCCTCTTATTAATTTATTCTGCTCTTCATTTTCCCAACTGTTTAAAATATAGACTTCACCATTTTGCATATGCAGCTTTATAAATGGAAATTCTTCGCTTTGATGAAATTTATCAGCATTATCGATTGCCAAAGTTACTCTCTCTATCCTGGATTGAGCACAGCTGACAATTAATAACGATGCAGAGATAAGGACAAAAAATATTGATATCTTTTCGTATTTCTCCCTTTTATTGCGATACATTTATCCCCTTCAGCTGGTAAAAAAATATTTTAGAAATTCATGTCAAATTGCAAAACAGGCAAAACAAATAATGATTTTGATGTTTGATAAATTTGTGTTTCTTTCATTAATCTGACTCCCAGAATTAATTTACTTTTTTCAGTCATATTAATAAAAACCCCTGTACTCAAATTTAAGAAGGATGTTGTTGATTCTCCTCTCTGGTCATTTCTAATAACTGTAATGCCCAAAGGATAATATTGGGGATTCGGACTGGACGGTTCAAAATCAAAAAGCGTCTGACTAAAGTAGCCCAGGTTTAAGAAAAAATTCAGTGGTGAAGATTTTGAAGATGTATTAAATGTTAATGAAGCATACGGATTCCAATTAGTAGATTTGTTCCTGTCTTTGAAGAAATCAACTGAAGAGGAAGCAGAACCAAACAATGGCTTTTCTTCCGTTACTATAACAGTCCATGCTTCATATGATAATGACTGCCACATTATTCCCGCATCAAATCTGAATGCCGAGCCGTCATTTTCCGAAAAGAAGCCAATACCTGCATTTCCTCCTAAAAAATCATCCTGATTCTGAACGGAATAATTTAATCCTATGTTTAAAGCCACATGATTGCCTGCAGCATAATCCATATTTACTGCCGCAGAAAAAGAAGGAAGATTCCATTTAAGATTATTACCGTTAAACTCCTGTGAATTTAAATTAGATTCAGTATAATATCTTGAGCCGTCATTTCCAAAGACCGTATCCACACGATATATGCCCTGGTGATCTACATAAGAATGTTTCTCAATTCTTCCGCTTATTTGCCTATTATCATTTATTGTAAATCTGGGTGAAATAGTAAATGAGCCCTGTTTCCGGTCAGTTGTTATATTCAACGGAGGATTATTCACCGGTCCGGTAACTTCAATATTCTGAAGATAAATGGTTTGATTAATGGTTGTACAGCCTATAAAATTGAATAAAATTACAGCTACTGAAGCAAATAATTTTTTCATAATATCTCCCCCTTAAAAAATAAATTTAATAATTTATTAACAGTGCTAGAAAGTTAAGGTATTTGAAAAATATTAGCAATAGTAAAATTTATTGTTTAATATTTGCCAAAAAGCTTAAATAATAATTATATTACAGCCGATATTCTTGCATAAAATATTTAAAAAGATGCGGACAGTTTTGTATCCCGGTACTTTTGACCCGGTAACAAACGGACATATCGATATAATCGAAAGAGCCAGGGAGCTTTTCGATTCCATTGTTGTAACTGTAGCTATAAACCCGGGAAAAAAGCCTCTCTTTTCTGTTGAAGAAAGAGTAATGATGTTAAATGAAAGCCTGATGCAGTATGATAATGTTTCAGTTGATTCTTTTGACGGATTGGTAGTAGATCATGCTCATGAAGTAAATGCAGTTGGTATAATCAGGGGACTTAGAGCAATCAGCGATTTTGAATACGAATTCCAGATGGCTTTAATGAATAGAAAGCTTGCAAGTGATATTTCTACAATATTTCTGATGCCTCACGAAAAATATACATACTTAAATTCATCAATCGTTAGAAATCTTGCCAGTCTTCACAGTGATACAAGTGATTTCGTCCCTCTTATTGTTCAGCGGGAGCTGAAGAGAAAGTTTCCTTACAACGCAGAATAATGAATGATGAGATATTCTTAACTAATGACTGCTGTCGTACTCTTTTATTTTTTCTAAAACGGCAGCTTCAGCATCATTATACATTTTCAAAATGAACTCATCATTAAAATTAAAAGTCCTGTCTGCAAATTCCAGGGAATTAATACGATCGAATAATAATTTTTTGGCAGTTTCTATATCTTTACCATAAATATGATAAGAATCTGCCTGCCAATTTAATCGAGCAAGCTCCACTCTCTTACCTGTCTTTTGGGAGATGCCTTCGGCTATTACTTCTTTATTAAAATTAATAAACCCAAACATGTTCATGAAACTTGCACCCCACGCATCATTGCTCCTAAACCGGATATTGCAGTTAAGCCACCATGTTCCTTTATCATCTTCAATTATTCTATACCAAAGTGACTGCAGACAGGGAGGATCAAAACAATCCAGATCTAAATTCGGCATCCAGGTTATCATTTGCGCCTGCCTGGTATACGGCTGTCTGCTCAACTTTTCAATTATGCTGTCAATCTGGTTAACAGAAAAATTTCCTGTACGTTCTGAATTTCCATTATTGAGCTCCCTCCATGAACCATATGCAGCTAATCTGCTGTGATAAGTGTATTCCCATCGTGTATCTTTTTCATCATTAATATTTTTTATCCAGTGATTTTTAAATCCCATTAACTCCATAACATATTCTCTTAGATTTTCAATTCCCCCGGGGAAAGCACGGTGAATCATCGGATCAGCATGAGGTTCCAGTATTGTTATATTCATTGTGGAGTCCATGCTTAAGGGATCTCCCGGCTTATCATACTGGGTTTTAAATCTTGTTCCTTTATTATAAAGCTCAATAAGTGCCTTTTCATAGGCTTCGGCAAGTGTTTTCCCTGTTACTGCAAGAACAGGAATATTTTTATCCATTTAGAATCTTCCTCTTTAAAATAATGTAATCTGCATTATTAAATTATAAAAATAATTTTTATAACAGTAGTACTTACCCTGAATATTTTAGTGTGATTGATTTATGAATGTGATATATGTACTGAATCAGCGCTTTAATAACCTATATCTTTAATTTATAAACATATTTAGAAAAATTTTTATGAGTTTACTTAATACTAATATTAATGATAACACTTCAAAAGAAGGCTGGAAAATTTTAAAATCTCCAATAAATAAAATCCTTTTTATTATTATCTGCATTTTAATTCTATTAATAATCTTAATTAATCCGATACTTAACATTGTAGCTAAACCCAAAATATTAAACTCGTTAAAAAGCCGGAAAAATTTAAATGTAAATGCCGGATATGCAGGATATAATGTATTTACTCAAAATTTTTCTATAGATAATATCCGGATTAGTATGAAAGATTCTGCTTCGGGAGATTCCGCCGATTTTTACATCCCCTATTTTCAGATGTCAAATCTCAAGCTGCTAAAATTAATTGTGGGAAGCGGTCTTTCATTTAATGAAATGATTTTTAATCATCCGCATCTTTTTGTTAAACGAACTTTCAAAAACAATAAAAAAGAACTTAAAAAAAATGAGAATAAAGATCCTGATAATTCCGCGTTTTTAAACATTCTGCCTGAAAGGCTGAAACCATTAACATTCAGGCAAATCTCAATTAACTTCTTAACTTTATCCCAGATTATAAATGATAAAGAATACAATGATTCTGTAAAAAAAATTTTAATAACAGCGGAAGATGTAAAGATCGACTCTTCAGTTATACAAGATTCCTTATCGCTTAAATATGCTTCCGGATTAAATATTTTAATTGAAGATCTCTCCTATCATTTTAAAGACGATTACTTAATTAAATTAGGAAATCTAAAAGCATCTTCATCAGATTCAACATTTATTCTAAAAGATATTACTTACAAGCCTTATATCTCGGATAGTGCTTTTTTCAGCCACAGAAAATACAGCTCCGACAGGTATAAAATCAGAGCTCCATTTATTTCTTTGAAAGGAATAAATTTTAATAAATTGATTTGGAGGAACAGCTATTTATTCAGGTATATTGATGCAAGGGATTTAAATATCAGTATCTGTACAAATAAAGAAGCGCCGCCTGATACCAATTCCATTCCCAAAATGCCAAATGAAATAATGCGATCGGCAAAGAAAAAAATAAGCATTAAAGATGTGCGATTAAAGAACTGGACAATTCATATCCGGGCAAGGCATCCGTATGTCAAAAAATATTCAGATGTTACTTTTACAAAAGTAAGCGGAGAAATTAAAAATGTAAGTAATACACCTAAAGAACAATCTGAAAAGAATCCTTGTAAACTAGATATATCCGGGAGTTTGTATGGCTTAGCAAAACTAAGTATAAAAATGAATTTACCGTTACTCTCACAAAATCTGTCTTTTGATTATAAAGGCGAACTTAATTCGATGAGTGCTCTGCCTATTAATAACCAGATCAAACCGGCAGATCATGTTAAATTAAAATCGGGTGAAATTGAATCAATTAATTTTTCTGTACATGTTTTAAGGAGCGCTGCTGATGTTTATGTCAAACCAATATATAAGAATTTGAAAATAGAAAAACTAAAAGAGAATTCCGAAGAAGGAGGTGTTGCAAATAAAGCAGGCTCATTTATTGCAAATAATTTTGTAATAAGAACTTCGAATCCAAATAAAGACGGGGAAATTAAAATTGGAAGCATAATTTACCTGAAAGACAAAGGGGACACTTTTCTTGATGTAATCTGGACATCGGTAAAAAAAGGACTGGGCGAGGTTGTCGGGTTCTGATAAAAAGAATGATTGTTTGATACCTTTGCTTTATTTTTATTTTTATGAAATCCTCTTCAAAAATATCTATTTATGCTGCATTAACAGGGAATTTCCTTGTTACGGCAACCAAGTTTACTGCAGCAATAATATCCGGCAGCTCAGCTATGTTGTCCGAGGGAATTCATTCTCTTGTAGATACAGGAAATCAATTTCTTTTACTCTTCGGATTGAGACAATCAAAAAAACCTGCAACCGATTTGTTCCCTTATGGTCACGGAAAAGAAGTTTATTTCTGGAGTTTTGTGGTTGCTATTTTGATATTCGCACTAGGTGCCGGCGTCTCGGTTTATGAAGGTATAAATCATTTAATAACCCCGAACCCGATTGAAGATCCTCTTATTAATTATATTGTTTTATCCTTTGCTTTTATTTTTGAAGGAACGACTCTGTTAATTGCACTAAAGCAATTTTCGAAAGAGAAAGGAAAATATAGTTATTTTGAAGCGGTTCACAGAGGGAAAGATCCTTCTCACTTCATTGTAATATTTGAAGATTCGGCAGCAGTAGCAGGTATTGTTACCGCCTTTGCCGGAATCTTTCTCGGAGAAATTACAGGGAATCCGTATTTCGACGGGATAGCGTCAATTATAATTGGAATAATATTGGGAATAACTGCTGCTTTACTGGCATATGAGACAAAAGGATTATTAATAGGAGAAAGCGCAAATAAAGAAATCGTTTCTAAAATCAGGAAGATTATTTCATCTTTTGATGAGATACAAAATATTAATGAAATTCTGACAATGCATATGGGCCCTGATTATATCCTGGCAAATATTGCAGTAGATTTTATCGGGTCAATCGGAAGCGAAGAAGTTGAATACATTATATCTCTCCTGGATAAAAAAATTAAAAATGAAATTCCTGATGTAAAAAGAATTTTCATTGAAGCTGAATCATTTTCCAAGAATAAGAGATCAGAAATGTAATTTAGTGATAAAGCATCTATTAGAATACAATTGATCTTGCATCATCCAATAATGATATTTCTTTTTGTGATTTAAACTAATTATTAATAAGAAAGGTTTTCAATAATGAAATCCTATTTAAAATAATTGATAATTTTGCAGATAGATGTCATATCCATTTAATTTATAAAATTTTTGTATAAGGAGATGAAAAATGAACGATAAAAACCTTAGAAAAAATCTCGCCGAATTTTTAAGCAAAGCTTTGGCTCACGCAACTGTTAAAGATGCAATAAACAATCTGAAGCCTGAACTCAGGAATAAACAGCCGCAAAAAGGGATTCATTCGGTGTGGGAAGAATTTGAACATATGAGAATTACCCAGGAAGATATTTTAAGATATACACTGGATAAAAACTGGAAATCGCCCAAATGGCCTGACGAATACTGGCCGGATAATAATAAACTGACAGATAAAATCTGGGATGAAAGTGTTCAAAAATTTTTTTCTGATATGGATGAATTATTAATGCTGGCAAATAACCCTGAAACAGATCTAACTGCTGAAATTCCGCATGGAGAAGGGAGAACTTATTTAAGAGAGCTGCTCCTGGTAATTGATCATAATGCATATCATGGCGGGCAGATAATTCTGGTTAGGAAACTTCTAAACGACTGGGAATGAATAAATATCCTTTTTTATGCATTAAACCTTAATAGTATTTAAATTAATTCTATATAATGCATCTATTCACTTTTCATTTAAAAATGCAAACCGTATTTTTGAACTGCAGGTATAAGGAAGAATTCAACTTAACTTAATCTTGTATAAACTCATTAAAGTTTAATAAATTTTTTAACGGATAAGGGAGAAATAAATTGGTATCTGAAGTTGCAAACAGGATAAATGAATCCCCCACAATGAAAGTTTCTGCACTTGCAAAAAAAATGAAAGCAGACGGAGAGAATGTAATTAATTTAAGTGTCGGCGAACCTGATTTTCCAACACCCGAGAACATAAAGCAGGCTGCAAAAAAAGCCATTGACGAAAACCAAACCCGATATACAATTAATTCCGGTACTGTAGAATTAAGGAAAGCAATTGCAGCAAAATTAAAAAGAGATAATGATCTTGATTATGACATAAAGAATATTATAGTTTCAAATGGTGCTAAACATAGTGTATTCAACTGCATCCTGGCAACTGTTAATAAGGGAGAAGAAGTAATTATTCCTGCACCTTATTGGGTTTCTTATCCTGATATGGTAAGCATTGCAAACGGAACATCTATTATTATCGATACTAAAGAAGAAAACGGATTTAAAGTTACTCCTGAAGAATTAGAGAGAGCAATCACTCCCAAAACAAAAGCCTTAATTTTATGCAATCCGTCTAATCCAACTGGTTCAGCATATTCAGGAACTGAATTGGAGAAAGTTGCAGAAGTCTGCCTTAAACATAATTTCTACATCATTAGTGATGAGATCTATGAAAAGCTTACATACGGAGATTATAAGTTTGTTAGTTTCCCTTCCTTAAATGAAGAGCTTAAAAAAAGAACTCTTCTGGTTAACGGCTTGTCAAAAGCATATTCCATGACCGGATGGAGAATCGGATATACTGCGGGACCTGAAAATGTAATACAGGCAATTAACAAAATACAAAGTCATTCTACATCTAATGCAGCTTCAATATCCCAGGCTGCTTCAAAGGAGGCTTTAAATGGTTCTCAGGATGCTGTTGAAGAGATGAGAAAAGAATTTGAAAAAAGGAGAAATTATCTTTACACCCAGCTGGTTTCAATTGACGGCATATCTTGTTATAAGCCGGAAGGAGCATTTTATCTGTTCCCAAATATTTCGGTATACTTTAACAAATCGTATGAAGAGACTTTGATAAAAGATTCGTTCGATTTTGCTATGTTTATATTATCAGATGCTAAAGTTGCTGCTGTTCCCGGCAGTGCGTTTGGTGCCGAGGGTTTCTTAAGACTTTCTTATGCAACTTCCATGTCCAACCTGGAAGAAGCTGTTGCACGATTAAAGGAATCTCTGAAGAAACTTAAATAATACATATTTTTTATGCAGTACAGTTCAGCAGCCCGTGCTGCATATTTAATTTTTTTAAGTGTGGATATAAAGCTGAAGTGACTTATGCAGTTTTTCAACCGGTAATTCCTCCCCTGTCCAGAGTTTAAAAGCTCCAGCTGCCTGGAAAACAAGCATATTAAGACCATCCAGGGTAGTTGCTCCCTTATTTTCTGCAATCTGCATAAATTTTGTTTTAATAGGATTATAAACCAAATCAAAAATTATCTGTCCTTTCACAAATGAATCATCCAGGGTAATAACTGCATCATCATTCTCAGGATACATACCGACAGGAGTTGAATTAATAATTAATTTGGAATCTTTTAAAATCGGTACGAGTCCCGGTGGAAAAAGTTCCTTGACAGATAATCCGTCAAACTTCATTTTAGCTTTGAAATAACTTTTTAAAGATTCTGCTCTCTGTTCAGTTCTATTTATCAAAAATATTTTTTTCGGTTTAAAATGGCGGATTAACGTATAAATAACTGCTCTTGCAGCACCGCCTGATCCAATTATACTGAAAGTTTCACCCGATAATTCTTTTTTATACGGGTTTAAAGTTTCAAGAATTCCGGTTACATCAGTATTATAACCGCTGAGCTTTCCCATCTCATTTACCACTGTATTAATGGAACCAACAATAGAAGCTTCCTCGGAAATATTACTCATGAATTCCATAATCTTTTCTTTATGCGGTATTGTTACATTAAAACCCTTAATACCAAGAGCCACTATACCTTTGATACCATTTTTTAAATTAGCCGGCGGGATATCAAAAGGGAGGTAGATATAATCCAGTTTATTTATTTCAAAGCCAACATTATGAATAAAAGGTGAAAAGGTGTGCTTAATCGGGTGCCCTATAAGTCCGACTATCTGAGTATTAAGATGAAATGAATCTCTCATAATTAGTAGAAAAGAGTATAAGCATTAAAGATAATTTAAAAAAATCAGGTTTCACCTAACAACTTTTTAAAAAGCTTAGACGATTTAATCTCAGGATACTCCTTGGCAAACTCCGTCCTGATAGCAGGATCTAGTTTGAATGCTGTCTTTAAACATTCAACTGCTTCTTTAGTTCTGCTTAATATAAAATTGACTTTAGCTTTCCCGTAATAAGAAGTAGCATCTTCAGGATCTATCCTTATACAATGATTAAAAGCTTTCAGAGCTTCCAGCCAATCACCCATTTCCAGATATGTTTCTGAAAGGTTAAACCAAATTTCAAAATTATCAGGTGCTATTTTAACTGCGGATTTATAACTGCTAACAGCTTCCTGCAATTTTCCAAGTGAATATTCCAAATCTGCTTTGGCATACCATGCATCGGCACTATCCTGGGATAAAGAAATTGCTTTATTGAAATCTTTTAATGCAAGCTGGAATTTTCCCAACGAATCATAACAAAATCCTCTTGCCAGATAAGCTTCATAATAATTTTCATTAATTTTTATGGCATCGCTATAAAAAGTAATTGAGTTTGCCAATTCTCCCATTTCTTCATAAATATTTGCAATGTTGTAAAATGAAGCTTCATCACGGCCATCGATCTGAATAGTTTTTTTGAAACTATCTATCGCCTGCTGAAATCTTCCCAGGTCTGCAAGTGTATTTCCGCGATTAAACCAGGCTGCTGCAAAATTATCTTTAATTGCAATTGCCAGGTCATAACTGTCAATTGCTTTTTCCAATTTGTTAATCTTAGCCAGAACCACACCCCTGTTATACCATCCGCTTGCATTATAAGGTTCTATTTCAAGAAATTTATCATAAGCTTCCAGCGATTTGTCAAAGTCTTCCAGGTTTTCATAGCAAAAGCCAAGTTCGTAATAAGCTTCAGAAAATTCGTCATCGACATTTATTATTTTCAGGAAACAATTTATTGCATCAAAATAATTTTCCTGCCTCTGGTATAACAATCCCAGACTGAAAATTATTTCTTCATTACCCGGATCCAATTTTATTGCATTTAGAAGTGTTTCTTTGGCTTGTTTATAAAGGCCGAGACTTTCTTCGGTCTCTGCTTTATCCATAAGAATTTCAGAGTCCGATGGGTTTAAGGAAATTGCTTTGTTATAACATTCTAAAGCTTCTTCAAAATTAAAAAGGCCATTCAATACAGCCCCTTTTTTTAACCAGTACTCGGAATTATAAGGTGCGATATCGAGCAGTTTATTTACAAAATATAAACCGGCATCGAATTTCTCACTGTCAATACAATTTTGAACTGTCTCTTCAACAGCTTCCATACAGGAGTAAATACTTCCCTCTTCAATAAGACCTTTATACTTTTGTATTTCAAAATCAATGTTTTTATTATTACTATAAAAACTTTCTCCACTGAAATCAGAATCGTAATAAGACATCTGCACTCCAAAACTAGAAATTATCTTCGAAAAAATGTATTACTAAATAAGTATAAAAGCAAGCTGGTTATGAATGTCATTTTATACTACACAAAAGAATTAATTTTTTCCCAATTAATAAATATCAAAAAAAATGCCGTGATTATTTATCCATTAAATATTATAAACCTCGGGATTTATGGCTAGTTTGCTAAAACAGAAGTAACTTTTTCAGCAGCTTCTTTTAAACTGGCTGCTACTTCAAAATTTAAACCGGAATCATTAAGCATTTCGCCGGCTTCTTCCGCATTTGTTCCTTCCAGCCTAACTACAACAGGAACGGTAACATCCATTTCTTTGGTTGCATCGATTACACCTTGTGCAACCCTGTCGCATCTTACAATTCCTCCGAAAATATTTATCAGAATCGCTTTGACATTCGGATCGGATAGAATGATTTTAAATCCGTTAGCAACTGTAGTTTTATTTGCACCGCCTCCGACATCAAGGAAATTAGCGGGTTCTCCTCCGGCAAGTTTAATAATATCCATGGTTGCCATTGCAAGACCTGCTCCGTTTACCATACATCCTACATTACCATCTAATTTTATATAATTAAGATTATACTTGGAAGCTTCAATTTCAAGAGCATCTTCTTCATAAAGATCCCTGAAAGCAGCTATATCCTTATGACGGTACAAAGCATTATCATCAAAATTCATTTTAGCATCCAGTGCTACGACACGATCATCATTAGTAATTACAAGAGGATTAATTTCAAGGAGTGAGGCATCGGTATCTAAATATGCCTTATAAAGAGCTCCGATAAATTTTATGAAATACTTAAAAGTATCCCCTTCCAAACCAAGAGAAAAAGCTAATTTCCTAGCCTGATAGGTCTGCAATCCTACTGAAGGTTCAACCCATTCTTTAATAATTTTTTCAGGGGTTTCAGCTGCAACTTTTTCAATTTCAACCCCGCCCTCCGTAGAAGCCATAATAACATTCTTTGAAACGGATCTGTCCAGGAGAATACTGAGATAAAATTCTTTTTTAAAATCTAGGCCTTCAGCAATAAAAAGGGTTTTAACAATTTTTCCCTCCTTCCCGGTTTGGTGCGTAACCAGAAGATTACCAAGCATTTTCCCGGCATATTCTTTAAGCTTATCTACAGATGTGGTAAATTTTACACCACCTTCAAGTATCAGTTCAGCCCGGTTCTGAGGATTATAAAGCTTCCCCTTTCCCCTGCCTCCTGCATGTATCTGCGATTTCACCACAAACTGGTTTATTCCTCTTGATTGTAATTCTGCAATTGCATTATCTACTGCCGATAACTCTTTTACTGCAATGCCATCCTGAACAGGTACATTGTATTTTTTTAGAATTTCTTTTGCCTGATATTCATGAATTTTCATTTTAACCTTCGTTCTTTTTATTTAAATAATTTTAAAAAATAGAATTTTTATTCTTCACTCATAAACGGATAACGCCAATCTTTAGGCGGTTCAAATGTTTCCTTAATTGTTCTTACAGTCATCCACCTCATAATATTTAAACCGCTGCCGGCTTTGTCATTCGTTCCCGATGCTCTTCCGCCGCCGAAAGGCTGCTGCCCGACAACTGCAGCAGTAGGTTTATCATTAATATAAAAATTACCCGAAGCGTTTCTAAGCTTATCAGACATTTTCAATATCGCTTTCCGATCCTGAGCCCATACTGCACCGGTAAGTGCGTATGGTGAAGTTGTGTCGCAAAGTTCTAATGTTTCATCGAACTTATCATCCTCATAGACATACATTGTTAAAACAGGGCCGAAAATTTCCTCTTCCATTGTTTTAAATTTCGGATTGGTGGTAACAATAGTAGTAGGTTCAATAAAATATCCTTTGGAATCATCAAAGTTGCCGCCGGTAATAATTTCAGCCTCTGCAGAATTCTTGGCAAAATTTATATACTCAGTAATAGATTTGAAAGCTCCTTTATCAATTACTGCAGTCATAAAATTTGTAAAATCATCAGCGCTGCCTATTTTTAATTTATTGATTTCAGAGACGTATTTCTCCTTAAATTTTCCCCATATAGATTTTGGAATATACATTCTTGAAGCTGCCGAACATTTCTGCCCCTGGTATTCGAAAGCACCTCTGATTGCTGCAACTACTAAAGCATCCACATCAGCTGAATTATGAACAAATATAAAATCTTTGCCGCCGGTTTCTCCAATTATTCGGGGATAGTATTTCATGTTTTTCAAATTATCAGATACAGTTTTCCACATTCCCTGGAATACAGCAGTTGAGCCTGTAAAATGAATTCCCGCCAAAAAAGGGCTGCTCATAGCAGGAGTTCCGACTTCCCCTCCGGATCCCGGGACAAAATTGATAACTCCTTTCGGCATACCCGCTGCTTCAAACAATTTCATTAAATGATATGCAGAATAGACAGCACTTGAAGCGGGTTTCCATAATACAACATTACCGACAATTGCAGGTGCAGTTGGCAGATTACCTGCAATAGAAGTAAAATTAAACGGAGTAACAGCAAAGACAAAACCTTCCAGGGGTCTGTATTCCAGGCGGTTCCACATTCCATAAGGTGAATACGGCTGTTCTGCCATCAATTGAGTCATATAGAAAGAATTAAATCTCCAGAAATCTATTAATTCGCAGGCAGAATCAATTTCCGCCTGATGAACCACTTTTGATTGTCCAAGCATTGTTGCTGCATTTACGGCAGACCTCCATGAACCGGCCAAAAGATCTGCCATTTTAAGGAAGATTGAGACTCTGTGCTCCCACGGCATATCCGCCCATTCTTTTCTGGCTTCAAGAGCAGCTTCAATTGCCTGTTCTATTTCCTTCTTCCCCGCTTTATGATAAATGCCTAATAAATGTCCGTGATCATGCGGAATCCTCATTTCAGAAGTATTGCCGGTCTTTATTTCTTCTCCATTAATAATCAGAGGAACTTCAATCTGTTTGGATTTTAATTCGGATAATTTCTTTTTAAGTTCAGCCCTTTCGGTGCTACCCGGTTTATACAATTTAACTGGTTCATTTACAGGATGTGGTACTTTAAAATATGCATTAGACATTATTAAACTCCATTTGAATTATTTCAAAATTTTACTTCACCGAAATGATTTACGCTAAAAGACGAAATTTTTAAGTTGTGAATTGTCAATATTTATGAGTCGAATCTAATAGGTCAATTTTAACTAATTTGGTTTCGTTTATGGATTAAAATTGAATAATATTTTCCATAAGTGAACCTTTTTAGAGCAGACTCATTTATTAAAAAGAACGTGTTTTCAGCAGTAATTATTTACGATAAATATTTAATAAATTACACAAAAATTACTGCTTTTGGCCAAGAGAATCAATTTATATTACTGATTGAACTAACACAAAACACTTTATTACAATGTAAAATTGGAAAAATGTGGTAAAGCCACTACTTGGCAGGAGTTTAATTTCAAAATCTTTCTCAATATTTCCGGGTCAAGTATTCATTATTCCTATTTTCCATCTGGTTTCTTTCTTTTGCCATCGTATTCTTCGAAAAAACTTCACCGGACAGGTCTTCCATTTTCCATCATACATCTATTGCATCTTTTGTCTAACGAAACTATTTTCATGCATTAGAATCAGGAAATAAATGTTGATACACTTCAGAACAATACCGGATCTTTTTACATATTTAACAAATAAATTCAGAGATATACCTGACAAATGTATAATGCATGTAAAAGAAAACGGTAAATACAGGGGAATTACATACAAAGAATTTGAAGAGCAAACAGATAATTTTGCATCCGGTTTGTTAGCACTTGGAATTAAAAAGGGAGATAAAATTGCAATAAGCTCTGAAAACAGACCCGAATGGGTCTATTCTGATATGGCTATACTAGGCCTGGGAGGAATAGACGTACCTCTTTATCCGTCCTTAACTGCAGAATCACAGGAATTTATTTTAAATAATTCAGAAGCTGCAGGTATCATTGTCTCTAATAAATTTCAGTTAAACAAGATCCTGAAAATCTGGCACAATTGTAAAAAACTTAAACATATTATTGTTCTTAATGAGAATGATATAGAAGACAAGAAAACCAATAATATATATTCCTTTAAAGATATCCAGGAGATGGGTAAAAAGTTTAAAGAAATTAGTCAAAATTTCTTTAAGGAAAATATAAAATCAGTTTCAGAAAATGATATATGTACTATCATTTACACCTCGGGAACAACAGGTGATCCGAAAGGAGTAATACTCACACATAAAAATATTATATCAAATGTTCAGGCCGTACTGGATAGTCTGCCGATTTCTTCAACTGATATATTTCTCTCATTTCTTCCATTATGTCACATATTCGAAAGGATGGGAGGATATTATACAGGATTTGCATGTGAGGGTACAGTTTATTACGCCGAAAGTATTGAAATGATTTCACAGAATATTCTCGAAGTCAAGCCAACTATTATTACAACGGTTCCGCGATTATTTGAACGCATCTATAGTAAAATAATTAAGAACGTTGAAAAGGAACCGGCTGCAAAACAGAAAATATTTTACTGGGCTGTTGAAATAGGAAAGAAATACTCACGGTTTAAAAAAGAAAATAATATTCCGCTCAAATTAAAAATAGAATATAAACTTGCTGAAAAACTGGTTTTCTCAAAATTAAAAGAAAAAATGGGAGGAAGATTAAGATTTTTTGTTTCAGGCGGAGCACCTCTTTCAAGAGAAATGGGAATATTTTTTGAAGCTATTGGAATTATAATTTTAGAAGGTTATGGATTGACCGAATCATCTCCTGTAATTACTGCTAACAGGGCAGATGATTATAAATTTGGAACGGTCGGAAAAGTCATGCCGGGTGTCCAGGTCAAAATTGCATCAGACGGTGAGATTCTAGTCAAAGGTCCAAACGTAATGCAGGGATACTACAAGAACAAATCTGAAACAAATGAGACAATAAAAGATGGCTGGCTTCATACCGGTGATATAGGAGTTTTCGATTCTGATGGTTTCTTAATGATTACTGATCGTAAAAAGCATTTATTTAAAACATCCGGTGGTAAATATATTGCTCCAGCTCCTATTGAAAATCTTTTCTTAAATAGTAAGTATATTGATCAATTCATGCTGATTGGAAATCACAGGATGTTTCTAAGCGCTTTAATTGTTCCGGATTTTGAATCAATACAGGAATATGCGGATTCACATAAAATTGGCTATTCGGACATTAAAGATCTTATCAATAAAAAAGAAATTTATGATTTAGTAGATAAAGAAATTTCTCATCTTCAGAAAAAATTAGCAAATTATGAAAAAGTAAGAAAATTCAGAATTTTAGATAAACCTTTCACAATTGAATCCGGTGAAATTACTCCGAGTCTGAAAATAAAAAGAAAATTTGTTGAAGAGCGTTATGCTTACTTAATTGAAGGGATGTATTTCTCCGGGATGGATAAAGATAAATTTTAGATTAATAATTTAATAAGTTATTTAATCCGGAACTTAAATCTAATGGCCGAAAGAATAGGATAAATTAATTCCATATTATTTGATTGGGAGGAGTTGAAAATTTAGAGCATCTTGAAACATGGAGAATCAGGGGAAAAACAATATTTTAATATACAGGGAAAATAAAAATGGCAAACAAAAACGAAACAGCATCAGAGAAATTTTCTTCCGGTTATAATTGCGCACAGGCAGTTTTATATTCATTTAAAGATAACATTAATATTGAAGGTAATGCCGCACTTAAAATGGCCTGTGGTTTTGGTGCAGGTATGGGTAGAAAAGGGGAAGTCTGCGGAGCTGTTACGGGCGGCATTATGGTCATCGGGGCAAAATACGGACGCGGTGCAAATGATGAAAAAACTGCAACAGAAAAAACTTATACGAAAACAAGAGAGCTTATGGATAAATTCGAAACCAGACATGGTGCTATTATCTGCAGGGAATTACTGAATGGCTGTGATTTATCAACTGAAGAAGGACAAATGCAATTTAGAAATAACGACTTGTTTAACATTACCTGTAAAAAGTGTGTGGTAAATGTAGTGCAAATATTAGAAGATATTTTGTAATTATTAAACTCTGGTTCAGCACATTCGATTTTTAATTCCATTCAACCCTGTTAGAATTATTTCAATTCTTAAATTCAATTAAGGTGCAGACTGTAATTTGTCAGCACCTTAATGTAACAGATTCAATTACTACATTTTCTTCCACCTCTTATCAATTAGGCCTTGTAACAAACGAAAATGAATAGGAAGATTTCATGTAACTGCCGTACATATCGGTTATGGTTGGCGAAATAGTAACCGTATATTTTGTATTAGGCTGCATTGATGATGGGGTAAATACAATCTGGTCCATTTGTTCATATGGGGAATTACCGCCGTAATTAAAGGAACCTCCCACTGCAGGCTGGATGGAAATTGCTGCTTTAGCTGAACTTAATGTTACATAATTATTAAAATTGATTGAAATCTTGTATTCAGGTATAACAAACAACTGCCCGTTTGAAGGATAGGTAGAGGAAACACTAAGAGCCGCCGTTCTAAACGAAAATGAAAAATCCTGTCCCAACATGATACCATCTTTATCTTTTGCAGTTTTGTCTATGGCAACTTTAATTGTAGTATCGGATAAAAATGGTCCGCCCGTATATATTCGCAAAATGTTTTCCTCAGGCCAGAGAAAGATCGTGTTCATTTGCGGTGTTACATGTGTTGAATATTCAACGGATAATTTATCCATTCTCCTGGGAAAAGTAACTGTTATGCCGCTATAGTTGTAATTTAATGGTGATACATCAATATCGCCATGCACCGGGTCTGTAATTATACCATTTTGAGTAGAATAGGACTGTACAGTTTTAAAGCTGAATCGAAAAGGAAACCGAAGAAAATTACCGGCAGTGTCTTTTGCTGTTTTGTCTATCGTAACAATATATTCTTTATCGGGATAAGAATCTTTCTTTGCAAATGCATAGGTCATTGATGTAACTTTACTATATGTAGTTATGGTTGCACCGGCATTATATCCGCTCCTGTCTGCAAAAAACCCTTCAACCGGGGCCTGAGTGTAATTGCCCCAATTGAAGATCCCTTCAACAGGCGGATTTACTGAAAAAGCTTTTTCTACACTTTCCCTGTCCATTGGTTTAGTAAAGAGAATTGAGACAGTAATCCTGCCGTACCTCCAGTCGTAAACAACTTCACCTCTGTCATCGGGATAAAATGAATCGATAAGATCCGGAACTGTTGAAAGTTCTATGTCTCCGAGGTAAATTATACTTCCACCCTGAAGCATATAATTTTCTTTTTTATAAATGCGGAAGTTTTCTGCACGAATGATTACATTATAATTGCCGGCCCTGAGATTTGAGAAAGCAAAGGAACCATCTACGGGACTAATTTCAGCCGAATCGATTACTTCAACCTGGCTGATTATAACTTTAGCCCTACTATCCTTAGGAATTACTTTTCCGATTAGATCGGCATGTAAAAGATCATTTGTGAATTCTTTTGGAATTTCAGATGTGCTTTCAATTATTGTTTCTTTACAGCCGGATGTAATGAAAAACAAAAATGATAGTATTAATAAAAAAGTCTTCATAAAGGTTACTCCTTCTTTTTATGAAGAAAATAATTCTTTCTAAACCCGGATTTTTACTGAAATAACTTTTAAGCATATGCATAAATACTTGATATTCACAATCAAATATTTTTTATTCACTGTCAACCTTGTTATTTTATTAACACCATCTTTTTGGTTAAAATAAAATTATTCGACCTAATCGTATAGAAATAAATACCGCTTGCAAAATTATCTGCATTCCATTCAATTTCATATTTTCCGGCAATTTGAACTTTATTTATCAAAGCAGCTACTTCTTTTCCTAATGTATTATAAATCTTTATTGATACTTTTGCTTCATTCGGTATTTCATAAGAAATTGTTGTTGACGGATTAAACGGATTAGGATAATTTTGCTCTAATTTATATAGCTTAGGAGAGTTATTATTTTGTTCATTCAAGGATACTAAACTTTCTTCATAATAAAATACACCATCGCCGTTTGTGGCTATAAACAATTCAAAATTATCATTAACAACTGCAGCTGCCATACTATTAATACCTTTAACACAGCAATTTACAGCAGGTGTAACTACCTGCCAGTGCTTACCTTCATCATTGCTTTTCTGTAAAACAAATGAATTATCAATTGTTCTCCCGCCTGCAAAGATCTCTTCGGAATTCGCCGGATTGATTATCAAACTGTTAAAAACAACATTACTTTCTGTAAATATCGTATTCCAATTCTTTCCTCCATCAGTTGATTTAATTATAAGATCATTAAGTCCGGAATAAACTGTAAGTGAATCTTCAAGGGGGGTAACTATAGAATAACAACTGTATATTTCACCGAAAGGCGGATATATAATTTTCCAGTTTTCACCATAGTTATCAGATTTAACCAGGAAAAGAGCTGCAAAAGCATTCTGTATAATTCCGCCACCCCAAATGGTTGAATTATTAGAATATAAAGTTTTGATGTTCGTGAATTGCGGACCGGTCCATGTTTTTTCCCAGACTTCATTTTTAAATTTATATATAATTGAATCCCCTGCTGAGGCAAATACAGGTAAAGGTGGTTCCTCGCCTGAGTAATCAAAACCTGCAAATGTTTTTATAATTCCCACTTCACTTGTTATTAGTCCTGAATCTTTATCAGCCCAGTATGACTGCACAGGATAATTATTGAAATAAATTAATGTTGTATCAATAGATGATAAATCCGGAACTAAAGCAGCAAAAATTCCTGAGAAATCGGCAGGACCTCTTCCGTTTAGCTGAACATATAAAGATGAAATAGTTCTGTTATAAAAATAGTGATGTTCCCAGCTTGTATCCTGATTTGATAAATTATGAAAATAAATTCCATTGCCTTCGGTTCCGGCTATAACTACCTTCTCATAATTAGTTTTAGTGAGTGTAATAGAGTTTACTACTTTTCCGCTTAATCCAAATGGAACAACCTGAGAATAAATATTAAAGGAGAAAAAAGAAAAAATTATTAAAAATATGATTTTCATTTTTCACCTAGTACTACAAAGAAACAAAATCATTAAATTTTATCATCATACTTCTTAATAAGTATAATGGTTTTATGCCATTTTGATTTTGACTAAAATTTATAACAATAATGAGATTAATTTAATACCCAAAATCAATGCCATAAATAGCAACAATAATTTATCATTAGGTTAATATTTATAACAATTTTTTACCGGATTGAACACTCAAAAGAAAAAAATTATCAGTTTTTAGATAAGTTATCAGAATTCTTGGTACTAATTTTATCAAAAGAATCGTTCTACAATTTTGGAAGAAATGTATTGATGGTTATTTTTGTTAGTAAGATTTTATAGACAAAATTATTTATTTAATATTTTGAGAACTGTAACTGCAACCAGATATGTAACACCTTTGCGTGAAGGAGGATCGCTCCCTGCAATCATTGAAGCCGATGACGACGGATTATACGTATTAAAATTCAGAGGAGCCGGTCAGGGAGTAAAAGCTCTTATAGCAGAATTGATAGCCGGTGAAATTGCCCGCGCAATCGGTCTGCTTGTTCCCGAAATCGTTTTTGTTAATCTTGATGCAGGACTTGCAAGGACAGAAGGAGATCCTGAAATACAGGATCTGATAAAGAATAGTGATGGACTTAATCTTGCTTTAGACTATTTGCCGGGTTCAGTTGTGTTTAATCCTGTTGCAGACAGAGTTGATGAAAAACTTGCATCTTCAATTGTCTGGTTCGATTCTTACGTTTCCAATGTTGATAGAACAATCCGCAATACCAATATGCTTATGTGGCATAAACGTCTCTGGTTAATTGATCACGGTGCATCTCTTTATTTTCACCATACATGGATTAACTATCTGGAAAAAAGTCATGAACCATTTTTAATGATTAAAGATCATGTCCTGATAAATTATGCAAAGAAGCTGAAAGAAATTGACAAGGAATTTTCTGCTGAAATTACTCCGGATGTTTTACGGAATATAGTAAATCTTATCCCTGATTCCTGGTTAACGGAAAATCAAATATTTAAAAGTTCAATTGAACAGCGAAATGCATACTGCGAATATTTAATTAAACGATTGGAGCCGCCCCGCTTATTTATCAAGGAGATAATAAATGGGAAGTGATTATTTTTATGATTATGCTGTAATACGTGTTGTTCCTAAAGTTGACCGGGAAGAATTTTTAAATGCCGGTATAATATTATCGTGCGAAGAAAAAGAATTTCTTAATGCCAGAATAGAAATTGATGAAAAAAGATTAAAAGCACTTGCTCCTGACTTTGATATTGAAACAGCAAGAGCACATCTTGATGCAATATATGCAATTTGCAAGGGCGGGAAGGAAACAGGGACCATCGGAGAACTGTCGCAAAGGCAGCGGTTCCATTGGCTTACTTCTCCCAAAAGTACTATTATACAGACCTCTCCTGTACATTCCGGTTATTGCAAAGATCCACTTGAAACACTTAAACACCTGTTTGAAAAGATGGTTAAGTCAAAAACCGGTTAATAAGAAAATATTTACCATTATTCTTCGCATTCTTTCGTTTAAAATATTTAATCATTATCTTTTCTGTTACTTAAACATATCTAAAAATTTTTTAATTTAAATATTATTAACAGCCTCAATCCTAGCCCGGCATCTGAAGAATAAAGACAAAATCTATGAGCAGTTACAGAAATGAAAAGAAAGTTCAGCTTTCTTCAGCAGTTAAAGAAGAGTTGAAAAACGGGGACAAAATTGAAGCGATAAAAATGCTGCGGGAGGAAACCGGTCTCAATTTAAAAGAGGCAAAAGAATTAATTGAAACTGAGTTCAACAATCGAACGCCTCATGAAGATAATATTAAAAACAAAATTAATATACCCGTGCCGGGCAGTGTTTTTAATTATCTGAGAAAAGGTAAAAAGATCGATGCAATAACAGTATTGCGTCGTGAAACAGGGCTCGGTATGAAAGATGCCAAAGATATGGTTGAGAAACTATTAATTGAAAATCCGGATATCAAGTTAAAATACGACGCTGAAACTAAATGGGGAGTAATTAATTTTTTACTCTATGCAATGGTGATAATTATAATTGTCTTGCTGGTATACAATTATTTCAGCCGGTAGATTTTTATATGTTTATTTCAGTAACTTTCAAATAAAGAATCCTTCACTAATATTAAAGAAGTTTTATTGATAGAATACGGCTGGCTTTCAATTATTCCCCCGCTTCTGGCAATTGCTCTTGCAATTAAAACTAGGCAGGTTTACCTTTCATTATTTCTGGGCATTTTTTCCGGCTGGTTAATAATTGAAGGATGGAATCCTTTTACCGGTATGGCAAATGCTCTTCAAGCATGTGTTAATGTTTTTAAAGATGAGGGGAATACCCGCGTAATTATCTTTTCTGCACTTGTCGGTGCATTAATTTCTCTTACGCAGGTTTCAGGGGGTGTGCAGGGATTTATTGATTTAATTCATAAGAAGAAACTGGTTAACTCGCGTAAACAGGCAGCTGTTCTATCATTTTTTGTCGGCTGCTCGGTTTTTATTGAATCAAGTATTTCATGTCTTGTAACCGGAACAATTTTTCATCCTATCTTTGAAAAATTTAAAATCTCAAGAGAAAAACTTGCTTATATATGCGATACCACATCATCTCCGATTTGCATTTTAATCCCCCTGAATGCATGGGGTGCTTATGTAATCGGATTACTAAGCAAAGAAAATATAACCAACCCGATTCCGACTTTTTTCTCGACTATACCTTTAAATTTTTATCCGATTATAGCAGTAATTCTTGCCGGCTTTCTGGCATTCACATTTAAAGATTTTTCGGCAATGAAGAAAGCAGAAAGAAGATCCTTGGAAACAGGCAAGACTATAGCAGATGGCGCCGTTCCGGTGGTTACAGCTGAAATCTCACAGTTAAAACCAAAAGCAAAAATACCTCATAGAGCAGTTAACATGATTATACCGATTCTAACGATGATATTCATGATGCCGGTCAGCTTATTAATAACAGGAAGCGGGAACTTAACAGCAGGTTCAGGTTCCACTTCGGTCCTATGGTCGGTTGCCGCGGCAATTGCTGTATCAGGAATTTTGTCAATCGGACAAAAGATTCTGACTCTCCATGAAGTAATGGAAAATATACTAAAAGGAATTGGGGGGTTAATTCCTTTAGCTATATTAATGGTTTTTGCATTTGCAATCGGTGATACATGCAGGACTTTAGGCACCGGAACTTACGTTGCATCTATAGCTGATAAATTTTTAAATCCTAATTTTGTTGCACCGGTAATTTTTATCACTTCAATGTTTATAGCATTTTCAACCGGAACAAGCTGGGGCACATTTGCAATAATGATCCCTATTGCAGTTCCCATTGCTCATGTAATGGACATTAATTTATCTTTGGCAATTGCTTCAGTATTAAGCGGAAGTGTTTTCGGTGATCATTGCTCACCAATTTCAGATACAACAATAATATCTTCTATGGCATCAGCTAGCGACCACATAGATCATGTCCGTACTCAATTACCATATGCATTAACTGCTGCTGTGTTTGCCCTGATTTTTTTCACAGCCTTTGGATTTATTTTATAAAAATTACAAATTCTGATAGAGATTTTAAACATTTCTAAATAATTCAGAAATGGGGATTAAATTAAATAGATTGGAAAAACAATTACTGATAAGCTTTTTAAGTTAATACACTTTTTAAGGTAAATGAAACCTCTGTGCCTTTGCCTTTCCCGTTGATCCAGATTTTACCTCCATGTTTTTCAACAATTTCTTTGCATAAAATCAGTCCTAATCCGGTTCCTTTTTCATCAGAAGTTCCAGGAGTCGAGTGGTTAATATCTATACGGAATATTTTGTTGAGATCATTTTCAGAAATACCTACCCCGTTATCAGAAATAATTACTTTAACAAAATCATCTAATTGCTCGGTTGTTATTTTAACTATATCATTTTTATATGAAAATTTTATACCGTTAACAATGATATTTCTCAATACTAATTGAAGCATATTTTTATCTGCAGAAATTTTAAGATCTTTCGGAATATCATTTATAATTGTAATGTTCTTTTCATGAGCGGTAAGTGATAAAGCTTCAATTGTTTTATTTAATTCTTTATGCAATAAGATATCTTCGGATACTATATTAAATTTTTCACTCTGAAGTTTTGCCCAGTCTAACAGATTATTTAAAAGCTCGTACTGACTCTCAAGTGACAAATTTATCTGGGTATAAAATTCTTTTATTTCCGCAGTACTTAAAGTTTCAATATTTTTCGAAAGTATTTCTGAAAATCCAAGCAGTGACTGGAAGGGTCCTCTTAAATCATGAGCAATAATTGAAAAGAACCTGTCTTTTGCGGAGTTAAGTTCTCTCAATTTATTATTCAGTTCAAGCAATTTTACATTAATCTTTTTTTTGTGAAAATATCCATACACGATAAGTGATACAATAATTATTGATAGTATAAGAGTTATTATCAGCCATTTGATAAATATCTGCTGTTTTGCAATTTCTAATTTCTGTTCCCCTTTAATTTTTTCCAATTTGTAATCAAACTCTTCTTTAGCCAGTTTTTTAATTTTATCAGTAATTTTCAGACTATCTGAGGAGCTTTTATACAATGTTAAATATTTATATGCTTTCTTATAGTGGCCTGCTTTCTGAAAAGAAGATTGCAGTATATTTGCCGCAAGGGCAATATTATCCAGAGAGTTTATAGAATCTGCATATGCAAGTGAAATATATGCATGGTCAGTTGCCAAACTGGTGTTTCCCTGATCATAATAAATTAAAGCCAGTCCGTTTTCTGCCTGAGCTATCCCGTGCTTTTCATCCAATTCCCGGTAAAGTTTATCAGCCAGTTTATAATTATTTATAGAATTATTGTTATCACCTAATTTCTTATAGATTTTTGCGATCACGAGATAAGTTCCCGCCTCTGATTTCAGGTTTCCAATTTCTTTGTTAATTCTTAAAGCATCTTTTAAATACTCAAAAGCCTTTTTATACATACCTAAACGGCTGTAAATATCTCCTATATTTCCCTTTATTATTGCAATTCCTTTTTTATTATTTGTTTCTATTCTGATAGCTAAAGCTTTGTTCATGTAAAACAAAGCAGTGTCATATTCTTCTAAAGCGAGGTAAACAAGTGCAACATTATTGTAAGATGTTGCCATTTTAATTTTATCATTAATAATTTCACGCATCTTCAAGGCCTTCAAGTGATATTCTATAGATGCCAGGTAATCACCTTCATAATAACTTATTACTCCCAAAACATTCAGTGAAGTTGCAATTCCTGCTTTATCCGAGATCTCATATCTGATTTGAAGAGCTTCCTTTGTATATTTTACTGCTTTTACCATATCAATATTTATGTAACAATATCCAAGACTCCCATAGCAGCCGGCAAGTCCTTTTTTATAATGAATTGTTTTTGCTAGCTCAATTCCTTTTAAAGCAAAATCAATAGATAATTTTGTATTTATATATTGATAGATGTCAGACAACTCATTAAGCACCTCCACCTTTCTTTCCCCCTGAAGGCAACTAAGCTGTATTTGAAGGCTGTCTGCAATCCTCTGCTGGCTATAAAGTTTAGAGGTAAGAATAAAAACAAATAGTAAGACTGATGGACCCAAACTTTTTATAATACCTGTATACCTGTTCACTGTTTTCCGTAAAAAATTATTTTTTCTATCTTTAAACTCGTTGACATCAAAATAAAAATTCCTTTGCAAATTTATTTATTATATCGAATGAAGAATCTCGGGATTCCCGATCTTTATTATCGAAATTATATTACAAAAATTAACATAGCAGGAAAAACAAAGGAAATATAATCCCCAATTGAAGTCAATTTATTAAAACTAAATAACTTAAAAATTTTCTTGAGAAACCTATATGAAGATCGGGCAAATTCTGGAAAAAATCGGTTTTTGCAAATAATCACAGTATCAGAATACAAATTTTAATAAGTATGGATAAGAATTAAACTCACAAAAGAGAGATTACATAATTTGACAATTATTGAATTTATAAAATCTACAGATTATTTATTTCCGGTTCTAATTCTGCTTTGTGCATTGTTTGCCGGATTTATTATACACGCAATTATAATTTTTATTTTAAATCGAAATAGTATTAGAAAAAAGACATCAATTAATGGAATAGAACTTAGATTTGAACATTTAAAGGGGCCTCTTCGAAGCTTAATTCCGGCAATTTGTATCAGCATTGTTTTACCTTTCATAAAAATCACACCGGGATTATCCGATGTTCTTAACCATTTACTCCACCTTTGGATCATTGCTTCAATAATATGGTTATTAATTCGAATTATTTATATAACAAGAGATGTCGTTTTAGGTCATTACCAGATGAATGTAAAAGACAATTTACAAGCACGGAGGATGTATACTCAAATTCGGGTTATAGTACGAATATTAACAGTAATAATTCTGATAATTGGTTTATCGATAATGCTGATGAGTTTTTCAAAAGTCAGGCAGGTTGGTATAAGTTTACTGGCTTCTGCAGGTATAATCGGAATCATCCTTGGGTTTGCTGCTCAGCGTACATTGGGTAATTTATTGGCTGGAATCCAAATTGCTATTGCACAGCCTATTCGTATAGAAGATGTGGTCATTGTAGAAAATGAGTGGGGATGGATAGAAGAAATCACATTAACGTACGTTGTTGTTCGTATCTGGGATTTACGGCGTCTGATAGTTCCTATTTCTTACTTTATTGAAAATCCCATTCAGAACTGGACACGCCAATCAGCAGATCTTTTAGGATCAGTTTTTATTTATGCAGATTATTCTGTACCTGTGGATAAATTGCGTAATGAACTTTCAAACATCCTTGAAAAAAGTGATTATTGGGACAAGAAGGTAAATGTTCTGCAGGTAACTAATACCTCTGAACGTACAGTTGAACTTCGTGCGCTTATGAGTGCAGCAGATTCTCCTACTGCCTGGAATTTAAGATGTGAAGTCAGGGAAAAGCTACTTAAATATTTGCAGAATAATTATCCTGAATGTCTTCCCAAAATACGATTGGAAATTGAAAAAGAAAATAATGGGAGCCCCGTAAATAACGGGGAAAGTTCAAAACAGAAGCTTAAAAATTAAAAACTTTATATTCAATAATATATTAATATGAATAGTTTTTATTTATCTCAAAGTCTTACCTATTATATCTTTTATATTATCCTTTTTTGATAGCTTCCAGCACCCTCTCAGGATTCATCGGAAGCTGGAAAACTCTGACTCCAATTGCATCAAAAATAGCATTCGCAATAACTGCACCCATAGTAACAATAGCCGGTTCTCCGCCGCCCTGCGGTGCCGCTTCTTTATTATCTATTAACACTGTCTCTATTTTCGGCAGCCAAGAGAAATGGGGAATTTCATAAGAATCAAAATTTACATCTAAGATCTCCCCGTTCTTAAAATGAATATCTTCTCTTAACGCATATCCCAAACCCATAGTTATACAACCTTCCATTTGAATAGTTGCTCCTTCCGGATTGATTACCAATCCCATATCCTGGGCACAAACAACACGATTCACCTTCACATTGCCGTTAGTCTTGTCCACTTCAACCTCAGCAATAGTTGCAACTGATGTTCCTGCATCAATTCCACAGGCAACACCATATCCCTTTCCTCTTGATTTAGAAGGTTTCCAGCCGAATTTGCCGGCTGCCGTTTTTAAGACTTTTTTCATTTTTTCATCAGCTAAATTCTGAAGTCTGAACTCAACCTGGTCAATCCCTGCTTCATGTGCCATAACAGATATCTGCGATTCTCTGGCAAATGTATTTGTATTGTTTCCTGGTGCGCGCCAGGCACCTGTAGCAAAAGGATGCGCGTCTCCGCCCCATCCGGAACCATGTACCGATGTACTATGGTTTGGTATATTATAAAACTGCTGAGAACCTCTTTCACCGGCGAAATATACATGGTAATCCCATGAATTAAGTTTTCCTTGTTTGGTAATTCCCGATTTAATTTTCACAACGGCAGCAGGCCTGAATGAATCAAAAAAGAATTCCTCTTCCCTTGTCCACGCCACCTGGACAGGTTTCCCGGTTAATTTCGCCAAAAGTGCAGCCTCTACAATCTGCAGGTTTCTGGTTTTACCGCCAAATCCTCCGCCTACAAGAGTCTGCATAACACGTACATTTTTTGCGGGAATATTCAATGCTTTTGCAACTTCTTCTTTTGCAGGAAAAGGGGTTTGGGTTGATGCCCAGACAATCACCCTTTCACCTTCAATATTTACAGTTGCGGTATGAGGTTCAATCGGTGCATGTGCTTTGTAGCCATCAAAATATGTCTCTTCAATTACTTTTTCAGAATTTTTTTCTCCCTTGGAAAGATCACCTCCGCTTGCAATAACATCTCCATCAGGAGCAGCTTTTAAAAGATGATCAAAAATATTTCTATCATTTAGTTTTGAAGGAGATTTATCAAATTTAGCTTTGATTTTAGAAAGTGCATCTTCCGCCACATCAGGATATTTATGAAGAACAGCTATGAGATCATCTTGTCTTATAACCTTTACATCTTTTATCTTTTCAGCCCCGGAAGTATCTGCGGATATCAATTTTGCGCCATGTGACGGTGAACGTAATATCTTTGCGTAAAGCATTCCCGGAAACTGAATATCACCGGCATATTTTGCTTTCCCAGTTACTTTTAGATCTGCATCCATGCGGTTTACTGACTTACCTATAATCTTAAATCCGGATGGTTTCTTTATTTCTGCATGTCCATTTACATGACGTTCTATTCTTTTCCCTTTAGTAAGCTGTGAATATGAAATTTTATTTTTCTTATTCTTCTTTTCATACACAACTCCATTATCAACTTCCAGGTTTTTAACCGGCACTTTCAATTTTTCAGAGGCCATTTCAAGAAGAACACTTCTGCCCTCAGCACCGGCAGCACGTAATGCCGGTCCAAAAAACCTTGTAGTTAATGAACCAAATGTACCTCTATCATAAGGACAAAGATCAGTATCACCCAAAACCATATCAATCGAGTCAAGCGAAACATCAAGCTCATCAGCAAGCATCTGAGCCAATGAGGTTATAATCCCCTGACCCATTTCAATTTTACCGGTATAACATGCTACACGTCCCTCTTCACTAATTTTAAGATAAGCATTGAAATCAGATGGATAGCCCTGCTGCAGCCGCAGCTGTTTTTCTTTGGTAAAGAATGAAGCATCCTTCACAGTAAAAAGAATAAAAAGACCGCTTCCGGTAGCTTTAAGGAAATTCCTTCTATCCATGGGAAAACCATCTTTCACATCTTTAAAATCTATTTCCGGATATTTATTGCTTTTCATTTTATTCTCCATTTGAATAAAAAAAATTTTTAATATCGATTAGACAGACACAATACAGCAAACAGATTAAATGAATTCAAACGAAGCTACATTCCTTCTGCAGCGGAGTGAATGGCTTTCACAATCCTGTCATGCGCACCGCACCTGCATAAATTATCATTCATTCCATCTATGATTTCGGCAGCAGACGGATGCGGATTTTCTTTTAAAAAGGAATATGCAGTTAAAATCATCCCCGGTGTGCAATATCCGCACTGCATAGCATCGTGTTCGGCAAAAGCTTTTTGCAGCGGATGAAGTTTGCCGTTATGTGCCAATCCTTCAATTGTTACCACATTTTTATTAACAACTTCTTTTACGGTTGTCTGGCATGACCGTACGGCTTTATCATTAACAAGAACAGTACAGGAACCGCAGTAACCGATACCGCAGCCATATTTTGTACCGGTTAAAGCTATATTGGTACGTAAAACCCATAAAAGAATCCGGTCGCTGTCTACAGTTAATTCAGTTGGTTTCCCGTTAAGAGTGAAGTGAATTTTCTCAATCATATATAACCCCTTTCCCCGGTTAAATGATTTTAGTTTCTATTTAATAAGATTATTATATTTCAGCAAATTAATTACTTATCGAAATATTTCAAACTCTCTCTTATTATAAATTAGTAAGATTTTATAAAACTAAAAATAGAATTAAAATTAATTTAATAATTTGTTCCTATAATATAGTACAGGAATAATTATATTAAATTTGTTCGGTTAATAATTTATTCCACTCCTATCTATTTAAAAAAAATTTATCTTTAACGGCAACAGGTATCTTAACAGGTTATGTTAAGTTAAAACTGAAAGCAGCATAAACGGGCATATTATTTTGAAATCATTGCTTGAAAAATCAACATGTGCTTTCCCACCATCAACTCCGTTACTATAAGAAATAACTGAAACTACTTCAAATACGACAACTCCTTTTGGAGGTACAATCATCAATTTATATTGACTATCGCTGCCTCTAAATACATAATCACCGTTAAACCCTCCGTCAAAGTCAAACATACTCCCGCTTTCGCACGATATATTAAATATCTGTACAGATTGATCAGATTGGGTCATAGGCTGTGTAGGGGGCTGATTCCACCATTCCATAGGATTAAGATTTGAATAAATAGTTACGCTGCTCCTTCTGTCTCCGGCAAAAGTACCGCTGTCAGACTGAACCGAGCAAAACCCATTATGAATAAGATATCCGTCAGCATTAATTACTGCCCATGTATCTACAGGATTCTGCCACATAAAATAAAATGTCAATTTTTCAGATATTCCTGCATATACCGATGATTTACTGGAATCCAGTTTAACTTTACCCCAGCTGTTCCAGGATTCATAATGTGAATCTTCAAAATATAATCCATTTGTCGGCCATATTAAAAATGGTTTATCAAGCACAATATAGAACGGATAAGGAGCAGAAACAGCTTCTGTAAGGTTTTGAATATTTTTTCGCTGTAATTCGATAATTTTACTGATTTTGTTATTTGTTTTGATTGATTCTTTAATTGCTTCTGCTTCAAGCTTTTCCAAAACTGCATTTCTTTCAGCTTTATTTTGTAAAAGAATTTTATCAACTTTGTCAAAGTCAAAGTTGTTCCTGGTAAGAAATGAAGTGAATAATTGTTCTGCTGCTGACCGGCTTTTACCAGTTTGAGAAAGATTTGCAAAACTCCGCATACCCTGAATATTATTTTCTCTATTTTCAGACAAATTTTTTGCAGTTATTATTGCATCTTTTATCTGTGATTCTGTTTTCTTAGACATAAAATTCTCCTATTTGTATTTTAGTTTCCAACTATAAATTTGAGCATACTTACCGGATATTAACTTAAGACCGTAACAAGAACAGCAGGACATAAAACCTGGAAATCTCCGCTTTCAAAATCAATCTCATCTATTTGAGCATTTTTGTTTTGATAGGAAAAAGATAAAACTACTTCAAATACCCCTACACCGTGCGGAGGCAGCAAAAACAAATTGTAACCCAGATCAAAATTTCCTTTAGCTGTTGTGTATTCAATTGCACCTACCGATTCAAACCATCCTCCCCCATCAGCTGAAAGTGTTAATATGTGGTTAGTCTGCGTGTTCTGAGGAAATGGCGGAACCGGCGGCTGAGCAGTCCAGTCATAAATGGTTAATCTTGCATCAAGATTCAAAGAACTATTTCCGCCCGGGACAATTCCTGCAGTTCCTCCATCTGCTGATATTTCACAATATCCATTTAATATGAGGCTGGAACCAATATTTGTAACCGCATATTTGCTGCTTGGATTCTCCCATAAAAAATAAAAAGTTAAAGTCTCCGAACCGTTTGATGCACTGGTTGAATTTATTCTAAATTTTGCCGAATTTTTCCACGGTTCAATATGCGGATCATCCAGGATTAAACCGTGAGAAGGCCAAACAAGAAACGGAGTGTTAACTGCAGCTACATTGAAATTTGGATTTGCAGGACCAATATCGGTAAGTATATTTTCTAATGAATTTTTCCAGTTTGCTATATTTTGGATATTTGCATCCTGTATGAATGTAGAATTTTTAACTGCATCGGCTTTTGCTTTGATAGTTTCCTGTTTTAATCTAGTCTGATTCTGTTCCCTTATCGTATCAAATTTTTCAAATTCGAATCCGGTTTTTGTTAAAAAGGATGTTAAAATTTGCTCTGAATTTTTTTTGTTGGATAAAATGTTTAAACTTTTTAAAGAACCGGTTTGATTACCAGGAAAATCGAATAGGTTATCTCTTTCTTCTAAAATTTGCTTAGCGGCGATTAATGCACTTTTTACCTGGGACTCCTGAACCTTTTTCATAAAACCTCCTGAAGTTATTATAGCTAAAAAAAATATGATAAGTAACCGCGAAAATAAAAATTAAGAAACCTGCAACACGGGAGCCGAATGTCCGCTGCCTTGTTGTAATGAGAAATGGAATAAGAAAAAAATTGATGAAAATTTACTATAGTTCAAAAAGCCAGGGTGTGATGCGAGACATATTATCTGAGCCGCTATCAATTATTTAAAAAACAATATGAGAACTTTTCAAAATTAATTCAGATAAGATTTAATGCAATTCATTAACTAAAAGATTTTTTCAATGGATCTGCATTTCTTTTATCATATTATTTTATATCTCAGAGCGGGAATTCATTCCGCTCTGAAATTTGTTATAGACTGAAAAATCAATCAAAATATCATTAATGTAAAAAATCTTCAACAGTATTAATGAACATATCCGGCTGATCCACAAATGTCATATGACCGCTTTGAGGAAAAATAACAAGCTTGGAACCCGGAATTTTTTCATGCATCTCTTTTGAAAGCGATGGATCGCATTCATCATGATCACCGCAATTAATAAGAGTAGGTACTTTGATTGTATGTAGCCGATCGACATACTCAACTGATTTTAAATTTCCATCTATTATATATTCTCCGTGAGAACCCCACATTTCTCTGTAGAGAGTCCATGCAAGTCCTCCGCTCGTAGGATCATAATCCGGATCAGGATGTTTCTGATAAATATAGGGGAAATAACCTTCACCCCAGGCTGCGATCATATAGTCATTTGTATACCTGTTCTGCTCGTAAGGAAGTCCATGACCAAACAAACCTTCTTTTTCCATTTTATTAATTCTCTCGCGCAAATCAGGAGACATTTTTTCTTTAATCTTAACAAACACTTCATTCATCTGTGAAGTGCTTGGAAATGTGCTGCATAAAATCAGGTGTGTTAAGTTCTTCTGATATTTCAATGCATAAGCCTGCGCAAGAACCCCGCCGTATGAATGACCGAGAAGACTCATTTTCCCAAGTCCTAAAGCTGCTCTAACAGCTTCAACGTCTTCAACCATATTTTCCACAGTATACTGAGTTGAATCTTCAAGCTTTTGAGATTTTCCCGATCCTCTTTCATCAATAAATATTAAACGGTTATGCTTTGCCAGCGGTAAAAGATAAGGAAGAAAATAATCATGTGTAGCTCCCGGTCCACCATGAACAATCATTAATGGTTTTCCATTTCCAAATTCTTCGTAATAGATCATAACACCATTTGCATCAACAAATCCCTGTTTAATCTGGTAAACAGCAGGGTTTTTTTCAGGTACCTGGCAAAATAAAATTGATGCGAACAAAAATAAGAATAAAGTAAAAAGTAAATGTTTCATCTTGCGGCTCCTAGGTTTTAGAATTGTTCATAAAAAAGATTAAACAATTTAATGAAAATTGCAGATTTAAAATAAAAATAAAAACCGATTCCTTTTAAATTTTAATACGTTTAATGATCATTAGATTACGCTGTAAGAATATGAAAATTGTTCCCCTTATTTTTCTTTATTAATTTTACATTTCTTTGATTAGTTAATTCTACAGCAAAAAGTTAATATGAAGAAAGGTACTGTTAAAAATCAATCAGACAAAACCAATAATCTTAGCCAAAAAATTTCCCTGCCGATTCTTTTAGCTATTAGCTTTTCCCATTTGCTAAATGATGCTATGCAGTCTCTTATTCCTGCAATTTATCCAAATATAAAAAATGCCTTTAATCTAGATTTTGTTCATATTGGTATTATAACATTGACTTTTCAACTTGCTGCGTCAATATTCCAGCCTGTTATTGGTCATTACACAGATAAAAAGCCAAAACCATATTCGCTTGCCGGTGGAATGGGATTTACTCTAGCCGGTCTGGTATTTTTATCCTTTTCACAAAGTTATGAAATGATTCTGATTGCAGTTGGATTAATTGGTATTGGTTCCTCGGTATTTCATCCTGAAGCTGCAAGAGTTGCTTACCTTGTATCTACTGAAAAACGCGGGACGGCGCAATCAATATTTCAAATTGGCGGCAGGGCAGGTGCTGCCATTGGTCCTTTATTAGCTGCTTTAATAATTACCGGGACCGGCATATCGAATATTATTTGGTTTTCTGTTTTAGCTCTTGTTGCTATGGTAGTTTTAACAAAGGTTGGGCAATGGTATAAAAGGGTCAGCATACATATAAGACAAAGGGATTCATCAATAAAAACCGGGGCTCACTCAGTTGTTTCAAAAAATAAAATATTCTTTTCAATATTTATACTGCTTGTATTAATCTTTTCTAAATATTTTTATATCGCAAGTATTTCAAGTTACCTGACCTTCTACCTGATTTCTAAGTTCAATGTTTCAATTCAAAGCTCCCAGCTGTATTTATTTGTTTTTTCAGTTGCAATAGTTATAGGTACAATGATCGGCGGACCTTTAAGTGACCGCTTCGGCCGGAAATATATTATATGGATTTCAATTCTTGGTTCTGCACCTTTCACACTATTATTACCATATGCAAATTTGTTGTGGACAACAATTCTGCTAATCTGTGTAGGTGTAATTTTAGCCTCAGCATTCCCAGCTATATTAGTTTACGCTCAGGAATTATTACCTTCAAAAGTTGGGATGATATCGGGTTTATTTTACGGATTTGCTTTCGGGATGGGAGGTATAGGTTCGGCAGCTCTTGGTGAACTGGCAGATAAAACGAGTATATTCTTTGTGTACCAGGTTTGTGCTTTTCTGCCTCTGCTTGGCTTATTAACAGGTTTGTTGCCAAATCTCAAAAAGTTAAAAAAAGTTTAATAAATTCAGTAAATTTGTAAAAATTATTAAATTAATTTCTTTTTGGCTATATAAGACTTTTAAGCATGAAAAAAATAGAATATTTCTTTAAAAATCTCTTACTTCAATTTCTGTTATTTGTTACGAAATTCAAAAGGAATAATGAGGAGCAATCCAGTAGCAATTTTTCAAAGATATTATTTATAAGACTTAATAGAATCGGCGACGCTTTAGTTACAACTCCCCTTCTGCATTTAATTAGAAAAAAATTAAATCCCAGAATATTTATACTTGCTGATAAAAAGAACTATTTTGCTTTCGCAAATAATCCGGATATTGATGGAATACTAATATTTAAAAGAGGTTTTAAGGGAATATTCGAAGCAATAAACTTCATCAAAAAAGAAAGAATCGACACAATCGTGGATCTGCATGATGATATTTCCACAACTGTCAGTTACATTATTTCAATGAGCCGGGCAAAAAATAAATTCGGATTAGAGAAAGAGAATAAAAATCTTTATACTAAAACAATTCGAAAATTAGATTCGAGAAATACTCATGTGGTTACACGGTTACTTGAGATGGCAAAGCTATTTAATTTAAGAATAGACAATTCAATAAATTGGATCGGGTATTATCCCAAATACCCATCATTAAAAAAAGCAGAAGATTTTCTAAAAAAATCATTTGAGGGGGAAAATTATTTAGTAGGAGTTAATATTTCGGCAGGAAGTGATGCACGTTTTTGGAGTGTGGAAAAGTTCAAATCTTTAGTCGAATTTTTGTTAAATTATAAACGATCTGAAATAATGACAGGCATGAATGTCTTGATTTTGTCTGCACCAAAAGATTTGAATTTTGCGGAAGAAATTAATAAAGACTTTAAAAACAGATTTGGTAAGACAAAATGTTCCGTATTTTGTTCGGAAGATTTTGACGAGTTTGCAGCAATAATATCAAACTTAAATCTGCTTTTCACTCCTGACACTGCAGCAGTTCATCTTGCTGCAGCATTTCATGTACCTGTATTTGGAATTTATGTCCATGATACTGATGATATGATCTGGTCTCCTTACGGTGTTGATTTTGAATGTGTTACAACTAAAGATTCTAATCTTCAAAATGTGGAATTTAATGAAGTAAAAAATAAATTCGGAGATTTTCTTGACAAACAGTTATCGGAGAAATCAACTAATGCTTAAACCGGTTCCTTCATGTAAAAGATTTACGGGATATAAACCTTGCTATCCGGATCATAACTGCTGGTTAGATGGGTGCAAAGATAATATACCTATCGGGATAAAAATACTGATTATTAATTTAGATGCAATGGGTGATGTTCTGATGACAACAGCTCAGCTTCCTGGATTAAAACGAAAATTTCCCGAGTCCACCATTTACTGGATAACACTAAAAATATCCGCCCCCCTTCTTTTAAATAACGAGTACATTGAACAGGTATTTACTTATGACGCCGAATCATTAACAATTTTAAAGGAAATGAAATTTAATTATATAATGAACGTTGATAAATCTCAACGTGCCTGCGCATTAATTAATAAGCTGGAATCAGAGAATAAGCTTGGATTCGGATTAAATGAGGATGGGAAAATTATCCCGCTTAACGAAGGAGCATTTTATAATTTCAACCTGGGGATGGATGATATTCTTAAATTTAAAGTAAATCAACGCACCGGTCAGGATTATCTGGCTGAAACATTCGAACTTGAATATAAAAGAGATGAATATGTTTTTAACTTCTCTGAAAAAGAAAAAGAATTTATAAGAAATTATAAAATCGAAAACGGAATAAATGAGAATGATATGGTTGTTGGTTTTAATACGGGATGTTCAAATCTTTATCCAAATAAAAAAATGACAATAGAACAGCACATATATTTGATTAAAAAATTATTAGAATCCCGAAAATATAAGATTGTATTATTAGGCGGACCCGAAGACACCGACAGAAATAATGAGATCTATTCTCATTTTGATGGCGATATTATAAATACACCAACCAATTTAGGCATCAGGAAAGGCGCTTGCTTCGAAGAACTGGCTAACTTGATTATCACAGGTGATTCCTTCGGAATGCACCTGGGAATTGCATTAAAAAAATATATTATAGTATGGTTCGGTGTAAGCTGCTGGACAGAGATCGATCTTTATAACCGCGGATTAAAGTTATTCCAGGAGAAACTTTTCTGTTCCCCCTGCTGGAAAAAAGTCTGCCCTTATAATCTTGAATGTATTCAGATGATAGATTTGGATAAAATTGTAAATGAAGTAAATTCATATTTTGAAAAAAGAGAAACCGGTGTTTTTAAATAGTAATATTAATCCTTTCTCTTTTGCTAAGAGAATAGGCAGACCTTTAATACTTGATGGAGCCATGGGAAGCCTGCTTCAGAGAAAAGCCGCGAAAGATCCGGATATCTGGATGTCTAGAGTCAGCCTGGATAATCCGGAATTGGTATTTGAAATACACAAGGAATATATTGAAGCAGGAGCGGATATAATTACAACAAATACTTTCAGAACTAATCCTGCCGCCGCAAAAAATTCCGGATTTTCCTCTGAGCTGCTGGTAAAGAAAAATGTGGAATTAGCAAAAAGAGCAGTAAAGAATTATCCTGTTTTTGTAGCGGGTTCCAATGCCCCGGCGGAAGACTGCTATCAGAAAGAGCGTACCATTAGCTGCAAAGAACTTGAATATAATCACCATAAGCATATTGATTTATTACTTGAAAACAATGTTGATTTTATTTTAAACGAAACTCAAAGCCACTTTGACGAAATTAAAATAATCTGTGAATACTGCAGCAAAAATGATTTCCCTTTTGTCATAAGCTTATTTTCAATTAATGGTTATAATTTACTGGACGATTATTTACTAACCGATGCAGTTAATTTTATAATTAATTCAAATCCTTTGGCTGTTAGTTTTAATTGTATAAATTCAGATGTTTTCTTTACCATACTAAATGAAACAGTTTTTAATTATAACTGGGGAGTTTATATGAACCTCGGAACCGGAGATTATACTGATGGTATTATAAAAAATTCAGTATCTCCGGGGCATTATCTGAAAATTCTGAAATCTGTTTTCCACAGAAAACCATCTTTTATCGGAGCCTGCTGCGGTTCAAATCCTTCTCATATAAAAGAGCTGAGAAATCTTTTTAATGAATAAAATTTCGCAAATCCAATTTTCTTTTTAACTAATCAATATTCCAGGAATGGATACACTAAGATTAAATTCTCCGGCAAAGCTTAACTTCGGACTAAATATAATTTCAAAACGCCCCGATGGATACCATAATATTGAAACTATCTTCTACCCAATTAAACTGCATGATGAGATAATAATTAAAAAGTCTAATTCTTTTACATTTAAATGCAATATAGGAACTATATCAACAGGCAAGGACAACCTGGTTATAAAAGCACTAAATCTTCTGGAAGAATTTACAGGGCAACAATTCCAAGCAGATATAAATTTGAAAAAGAATATTCCGGTAGGTGCGGGTCTTGGAGGAGGAAGTTCTAATGCAGCATCAATTCTTAGGGGAATAAATTCCATGTTTAACTTAAATATACCTTCTGAAGATTTGTTTAGTATGGCTGTGAAACTCGGTTCCGATGTCCCTTTTTTTCTTGATCCAAAATCCAAAGTTGCGGCAGGAAAAGGTGAAATTTTAAAACTAATTGATTTTAAGATAAAACATCCTGTGCTAATTGTTAATCCCGGAATACATGTTTCCACTTCATGGGCTTATTCGAAAGTTAAACCTAAAACACCTGTAAAAAATTTAAATTCAATTATTGAAAACGGATTTGAAAAATTTTCACAGCTGAAAGGAATAGTTACAAATGATTTTGAAAAATCTGTATTTGAAAAATTTCCGGAAATTAAAAAGATAAAAAATATTCTATATCGGCTGGGAGCTGAGTTTGCTTTAATGACCGGCAGCGGTTCCACTTTATTTGGGATATTTCCTGAACTCAATCAGGCAAGGAAAGCTGAAAAACATTTTTCAGAGAAATATTTCACATTTATTCATACAGATATATAGATGCTCCACTCAACTATAATTTTAAATTTTATAGCTGAATAATCATTAATCCATTTTTTCCTGCAATTGGTCTCAGATTTTTTTAATACTGAAAACTTACCTTGTCAAAACCTTTATTTTTAATTGCATATGCTATAATATTATCAAGTTGTCCTTCAACTCTGACTAATGAAAGCTTATCATCTTCCAGATTAATCACATACAATTTATTTATCAAACCATCATCGAACTTAACGTATATACCGGTTAATTCATCTCCTTCAACATGCTTCACAATAAAGTGCCAGTTCTCATTTTTAAGCTTTTTATCTATATCTTTAAAAAAAGAACAGTTGTAATGCTCACCTTTAAATTTACTTCTTTTATATACTCCAACCTGTACCTGCGAAATATTTTTTAAAATCGCCTGGGCATCTTCATCATCATCATTAAAGCTAGCAACCATCCTGGCAATCGAAATTCCCACAGAACCTACTGAAAATTCCACATCTTTATAAAACTTTTCATTGGTCGATTTGATTACCAACGACTTTACCTCCCGGAAATCATTATCAACACCGATACAGCCGATAAAAGTAAGTGCTAAAAGTATAACAGAAATAATAATAATGATGTTTTTTATTTTCATTTTAGTCCCCTCTCTTTTTGTGTATTTGTCCAAGAGACGGTATATCAAATTTGGCTCCCAATCGTCCAATACTTTCCAGATCTATTTTTCCTACAATATTTACAAACGATGCTTCGCCATCATTCTCGTAAGTTGTAACTGCAAGTCCCAGAATATTATTATCGGAGACAGATGATTTAATAAATACATTAGTATATTCTCCGCCGCTTTTAACATGAACAATCCTGTCCCAGTCTTTCGAAACCAGTTTTTTGTTTATACTTTCCATTTTCCGGATAAGCTCATCTTTATCACTTTCGGAACTTCTGAATGAATTTACTTTAACCAGCTTAAGTCCGCTTAAAAGATCGTATAATGCAGTATCATTACTTTTAGCTGCATTTGCAACCATTTTCAATAAATTGCTTTCGATAATTATTTCAGTTACATCACTATCATTCTGAAATTTTGCCAGGTCACCGAAATCTACATAACCCGGATCATTTGAATAATCATATTTTTCCTGTGCAGATAAGCTTATTGAGAACAATATGATCATAATTGAGAATATTTTTAATAAGTTTTTCATTTTAACCTCCTCTGAAAAGTTCATTTATTGTAGCAACACCTTCATGAACAGGTCTAGCAACTTGTTCTTTAAGGATGTCATTTTCCAATTTGCTTGATGTTCTATTAAAAATTTTATTAACTAACACAAGTGACTGCTTAACTTGTTTCTCGGCAAGCTGAACCTGCCTTTCTGAATATTGATTTCTGTTAATGTTATTAAATAGCATGAATATAGTAACGCCTGCAACAAGTATTAAAATAACAGCTGTTGTGAATAAAGGTTTGTACATCAGTGAATACAAAAATCTAATTACAGGAGAAAACAAACCTTTTTCTTCGAAACCTGTATTAACTTTTACATTTTCAATGATTTCATCGGGACATTCACTTTTCTCCAGATTCCCGATTGCCAAGGCAGTAATTTTATATTCAACTAATAATCTATTAATTTCTTTATTTCCAGATGCTAAATAATATATTCTTATCTTATCTATAAGATTAGCATCGCCATATGCAACAGAAATAATTCTGTTTAATAATTTTTCATCAATATTTAACCGGGACTTCATTCTTAAATTCTTTCAAATCTTTCTGCAGTTTTTTTCTTGCACGCATCAAATATACTTTTACACTATTTATAGGAATATCCAGAGTTATACTAATTTCTTTGTATTTCATTCCCTGAACCTGGTACATAACAAAAATGCTTTTTAAGTTTTCGGGTAGATTTTCAACAGCTTCCTTGATCTTTTTATTTAAGTTTTCTTGTGAAACAATCATTTCCGGGCTGTTCAAATCATTAAAATTTGTATAAGTTTCTTCAAAAGCATTATCGATTTCAACTTCTCTGTTTACAGATATACTACGGTGTCTTAAATAATCAATACATAAGTTGTGAGTCATTCTCATTATATAAGCACCTGCAGCATTTAAGTTAAAGTTTTCCAGGTTTTTCCATAATCTAATTAAAACTTCCTGGGTAACATCCTCAGCGTCCATACGGTTTCTCAGCATATATATGGAATAATTGTAAACTTTGTTCTTAAACTGTTTAAGAAGCAGCTTATATTTTAGATTGCTCAGCATCTTTTATATAAAGACGAATTTGATCAATTAATTGTTACAATCTTCTGGATTTATTTTAAAACAGATTTATCATCCAAAGATTCAATACATTATATCGTATTATTTGCTAATTATTACTAGAAATTATTTAAGCGGAAGGAATAAAAAATGAATGGCGGTACTTGTTTGTAGTTTATCGTGTGTTGTGTGCAGTTTACCGTCCAAAAAAAATGCCCGATTTAACTTAAAATTTATATACTTAAATTATGCTGATGCAGATAGCTGACCTTTGGTGACAGAATCTTGGATGGGTAATTCTTTTGCCCGGCTTATTACGGCAGCAACATAAATTGCCAGGGGGCGATACAATAAATGCGACCATTTTCCAAACGGTACTTCAACAACAAGCATTGGTACAACAATTACAAGGTGAATCATATATGTATAGTATGTCAGCATGGGTATATCTGCCACTCTGAAAATATGAAGTAAAATCCCGCTTAGTGCCGAAAGAAAAAGCAATATTGGAAAGATCCAATCTGAGAAGTGGCTGAACCGGTGCATCTCCGTACCTTTTTTTATACGATCAATTATAATCCATAACGTTGAGCCCAGCAAAACCACTGTAGAATAATAGCCCAAAATACTTGTCCAATGCAGACTGCTTCCGTTTATTTGAAACCATGGCAGAAAAACAACTACCAATGTAAACATAATTGCATAACCCGTAACAAGGAAAAAATGACGAATCCAGTTTTTGCCGGAATCCTTATCGTCGCAATCTTTCCACCTTTTCTGTGTAATTCCCTGAATTATAAAGTATGGCAGCTGAGAAAGATAAAAACTGAATGGAACTTTTTCATCCTTTGTCAAACCAAGGAACATTCGCGCTGCATTACTAAGCAGCAGTATTCCCAAAACTGCAGCCATTATTCTATCTCCCCAATCTACAATATCCACCGGAGCAAATTTATCCAGCATTACATTAGAAAGCGGAGCCTGACCGGAACTGTAAAGTAAACCAAATCCAAAATTACTCGGCAGCGTAAATAATAAGACTATAACAGCGGCAAAAAAAGCAAGTATTCCTGCTTCCCAGTAAACAGAACTGTACATTAAACGTGATAATCCTGTCCAATCGTAAAGAGAAGTAAGATACCTTCGCAGCGCCATCATTGTTTCACCAGGATTACCTTTGCGGGGACACTTACTGGAACAATCACCGCAGTAAAAACACAGCCATGGTCCCGGATCTTTAAGCAATTTATCTTTCAAACCCCATTGAGCCCAGAGCATCTGTTTCCGCGGAAATCCATACTCCTCTGTTGAGAGCGCGCAAGTAGAAGAGCATGTAGCACATTGATAGCATTTCCTCAGATTCTCTCCACCGTTTTTCTTTATATAGTTTATAAACTGCGTATCGGGTTTAATTAAATTTCTATCGTTCATAATAGTAACAGGGATCTAATTTGTTTTTTTTACTTTCATAGTTTTTTCACCATAAAGGCAATATTTCAGCCATTCAAATCCAAGCAGGAGTAATTCTTCATCATCTTTTTTTATATTATCAATGATTTCCTCATCAACTTCGAATCTCTTCAAAAATGTACTTTCAAAAACAAACTCTCTGAACTTGTCAACATTGTAGCATACTGTATAGAACATCTCAAGTTTAGCCGGCTCCAGCTTTTTCCCTTCTTTAAAATAATCATGAAGCGAAACTTCCTTGAAGCGTTCTCCCATTTCAGTATATTCTTCAACTTGTTGCTCTATAATCCAATCATTGACAGTTTGGTTTTTTTCCTCATAATATCCCCGGCAAACCGGTTCTTCCAGTATAAAATAGAATTCTTCGTCTCCATTATTTCCCGTTTCTTTCGGTGATGCTATTCCTAATGGATACATCCTGCATGGCCAGGGTCTGTCATCATATACGGTACATCCTTCACTGCTGTTAACAAAGGGACAGGTCTTTTCTTCATCATCATTCAACTTCAGCATCACTACCGGGAAATTTTGATTTTCATCAATAGGAAGAAATGTATACTTGTCTAAAAATTCCTGTGATGAAATTTTAAGTCTATTCTTTAACCGTATAACATCATAAGGGGTTAAAAAAATATTTACATCCGTACAGCATTTATTAAAACAGCTGATATTTTTATGGCAGCTAAATTGAAATTTGCTGTTTTTATTAAGCCTTGGATATTCTTTTAATATAGTTTCTTTCAGTTTTTCTATCGCTTCCATATTTTTCACCTTTTAATTCGAATTTCCCACAAATAAGTTCGCAGTTCATTCTATTATAAAATTTTTTAAAGCATCTTTGGACCAGACAGGCAGGGGTCCTGATTCTCCATTGGCAGGGTTCAATCTATAACGGTAGGAAATGTTCTGGTTGAATTTATTTTTCATCCAATCCCAGCCTCTTACGTAGTAGGAACATTCGTCATTGAAACAAACATACTGATGATCAACATCCCAGGAACTTTCCGGAGGACATAACCATTTTTTAAGCTGTTGATTACAATGCGGGCAAGTATAAGTTTTTTCTTCCATGTTAAACTCTCATTAATTGAACATTGATTCCTAATTCACAGTAATTTAATGTTCAATATCTACCTTTCAACTGTCAATTTCAAATGGAAGGGAATCCCTTTTATCGGGATTCCCTTTTGAAATATACCTTCTCCTCTATAAAACCTGATGTTAACTAATTAACTATTGAAACAATCGGTTTGGAGAATACATCCCATTTATCAGTCTTCGGATCCCACTTCATATTGACAAACACTTTCCAGTCTTTTTCATCCATGGAAGGTTTATCTGCACGATAGTAGTATCCGGGCCATCGGGTTTCTTCTCTATATAAGATTGCTCTTACATGAGCTTCAGCCTGCCACATTCTGTGAACGTTTTCCCAGCATCTCATTAATTCATGAAGATCTGATGCTGCCAGTTTATCGGAATCTTCTTTCAGATATTCAAGAAGATCAAGTCCCTTTTCCAAGAGACCTTTGCTGGTTTTAAATTGTGAGGATACACCGCCGGCATATTCATCCATTATCTTCTGAAGTCTGAACATGAACATCTTTGGTTTAATATAATTAGGATTAACTTCAGGATCACTCGATCCGCCGCTGAATTGAGCAAAAGTATCGAGCGGTTTTAGTATCTCTGCTTTCAATGCATCGATTTCTTTTTGATTATAATTAGGTGGATTGGGATTATCAACAATATAATCGATAGCACCCTTTGCAGCAATACGGCCTTCTGCATGTGAACCGGATGAGAACTTATGGCTTGATGCACCAGAAGCATCGCCTGCACAGAAGATACCTTTAACAGTTGCCATATTGGGATATCCCCAAAAATATTCGTCCGGAGCGAGATCTTTAGGTCCGCTTACCCACGCACCGGAAGCACCTGAGTGTGATCCGATAAAGTATGGTTCTGCTGCTGCAATTTCAGAAGGTTTCTCTTCGGGAGCAGTATTTGTACCTGCCCAGAGGATTGCCTGGGAAATTGTCATATCGAGGAAATCTTCCCATGCTTCCGATTCTAATTCTTTCAGTTTTTTCTTAGCTGCTTTTTCATCACCAGCTTCGGATGCAATCTTTTTAATTGCCTCATCAGTCTTCATGTAAATTGGACCTTTTCCGTCCATTACATCGAGCATCATAAGCCAGTTACGCAAGTTTGCAGGAACAGGTTTTACTTTTCCGTAAGGAACCCAGTTTTCAAGTTCCGGCTTTCTTTCTTCCATATAATTTCCACCTTCACCATTGGTAGCTCTTGATTTAAATAACAAGAACCAGGCACCAACAGGACCGTAAGCATCTTTAAACCTAACAGGAATAAAACGGACTTCCTGGCAGGTCATTTCAGCACCGGCTTTAAGTGTAAAGTATGCACTTGAACCTGAATTCCATGGCGGATACCAGGCACGTCCTAACCCCTCACCTGATGAACGCGGTTTAAATACATGAACTGCACCGCCCATAGCAACCAGAACTGCTTTGGCTTTGAATACATAAAATTTTTCTTCGCGGATACTGAAGCCAACAGCACCAACACAAACGTCACCATCCATTAAAGGACCTACTATAAAGACTCTCTCATAAATGTTTTCTGCACCGATTGCATTTTTTGCAGCTTCGGCAACTATAACTTTATAAGATTCCCCGTTAATCATTAATTGCCATCTGCCTTCATGAACATAATTACCATCAGCATCTTTCCAGATTGGTAATCCCCATTTTTCAAACAGGTGAACAGTAGAATCAACATGACGGGCAATATTGTATACTAAATCTTCGCGGGTTATACCCATTAAATCGCTTCTTACATATTTTACATAATCTTCAACAGTATTTTTTCCATCTTTAATACCAACATACTGGTTGATAGCTGAAAGTCCCATAGCAACGGCACCGCTTCTGTCAACAGAAGCTTTGTCTACCATAGTAACTTTCAGGTTCTTTTTCTTTGCCCAGTATGCAGCTTCAACAGCCGCACCGCAGGCAGCCATACCACCGCCGATAATCAATAGATCGGTATTTACTTCTTCAGTTGTGAAATTTGCCATAATTTTTTCTTCCTCCTAATTCTTAATTGTTACTACTTCGGGAAGACCTAAAGACTCGGGCTCGGTATAAAGAACAGGGCTCTTGAGGTCATCATCACTTGTATTCCACCCGCCGTCAGGCACTGCTTTACCCTCTTCAGTAGTACGAATTGGGAATTTGAATCGTTTTAATGTACCGTTGCGGAATTTAACTGTCCACATAATGGAATCAGTACTTCTCATCGGAGTAACAGTTGCTCCTAGAGGTACGAAATCGGCATAACCACGAACTTCAATTGCCTGGTTCGGACAAATCTTAACGCAATTGTAACATTCCCAGCACATTTCCGGTTCACGGTTAAATGCTTTCATGCTGTCCTTGTTTAATACCATCAGATCATTAGGACAGATGTACTGGCATGCTGTTTTGTCCAGCGCTTTACATCCATCACATTTATCTGGAATTACATAACTTGGCATTAGTTTTTCTCCTTTATAGTTAATTTAAACGAACAACTATATTTTTATTGCTTCAAAATAATTCAATTACTTTTTACCATCAGTTTTAACATCACCGGTAGCAAACTGATGCATTTTGATTTCAACTTTATCTTCAAGCTTTGCATAATAATCTCTCAGTATTGCTAATACTTCAGGACGGCTGAATTCTGCAGGTACATCACCACCTTCCGAAAGAGCCTTTCTAAGAGCTGTACCGCTTAAGAAAAGTCTGTCTTCCTTTTTATGAGGACAGGTTTTCATTGATGCCATTCCGCCGCACTTGAAACACCAGAAAGTCCAGTCAATCGGAAGAGGTTTCAGCAATAATGCTCCTTCCGGAATTTCATAAAAAATCTTCTGAGCATCAAACGGACCATAATAATTTCCGACTCCCGCATGATCACGTCCAACAATAAGATGAGTACATCCGAAATTCTGACGGAAAACACCATGCAGCAATGCTTCTCTTGGACCTGCATATCTCATATCAAGAGGATAACCGCCGCAAACAACAGAATCTTTTATAAAATAATTTTCAACAAGAACATCTATACATTTTGCTCTAACTTCAGCCGGAATATCACCTGGTTTTAGTTTTCCAACCAGTTGATGGATATAGAGACCATCTGTAACTTCAAGAGCAATCTTAGCAAGAAATTCATGCGAACGGTGCATTGGATTACGAAGCTGCAATGCAGATATTGTCCGCCATCCTTTTTCAGCAAATATTTTCCTGCTTTCTTCAGGTCTCTGATAGAGTCCGCCGAATTCTTTAGGGAAGTAACTTTCTGAAAGAACTTTGACAGGTCCGGCAATATTCCATTCTAATTGCTGCATTACCATTTTAACACCGGGGTGTTCAGGATCGTTTGTAGTAAACACCTGCTTGCATTCAAAATCTTTATCAATCTGATATTTGTCCGTTACTTTCATTGTGGCCATTATTTCATCAGTCTCATCACTGACTAATGTTATTTCATCATTAATCTTTAATGATTTAGCCGCTTCATCTGAAACTGATAGAGTAATTGGAATGGGCCAGAATAAACCGTTCGACATTTTCATATCGGCGCAAACACCTTTCCAATCATCATAAGACATAAAACCATCTAAAGGAGTGAAACCACCTATCCCCAGCATAATCAGATCGCCGGTTTCACGACTGGTCAAACGGATTTTTTTCAACCCGTTAGCTTTTTTAAGCTCCTCTTCTTTTTCCTTACCGCAGAGCAAAAGAGCTTTTAGATCATCACTTCCATGCGGCTTAATCAAAATAGAATTAGACATATAAATTTCCTTCCATTAAAAAATATTAGGTTTATCCTTTTTATTTGAAGATTTGATCCCGCTGTTAGCGGGATTAATAATGAAAATGCCCGTTCTAGATTTATACTGAAATGAGAATGATTTTCTCTGAACATCTGTACGTTTTTCCCCACTTAGAACAGGCAATTTCATCTCCCTTTTAATTAAAATAAATTCACAAATAAAACCTTTTTTCCATTAAAAATGGAATAATTTCAAATAAAAACTTATATCTATATGCATGTAAAATCAACGCGATTGTTTATTCTGTAATCAGGTTGTTGTTCGAATATTCTTAATCATGATCCTAATCTTAATCTTACTCTAATAATCGATTAGGATTATGATTGAGAGTAAGATCAAGATTCTTTCGTCAACTACATCCCTTTATAAGGATTAAACCCTATTTCTGTAATTTCCTCAACAAACTCATTAAATATTTGAGGAATTTTTTCATATTCATCTATTGAGAGAGTCATAAGTTTTACTCTTTCCGGTTCAAGAACCAACTGTTTCAATTTTTCCTGAACATTTTCCATACGTTTATTTGCCAATTCACTTCCTTTTATATAATGACATTGGTAATCATCACCATATTTACATCCGATCAACAGGATCCCGTCAAAACCTCTTGAAAGTGCATCTGCAATCCAGACTGTATTTACCGAGCCCAAACACCTGACCGGAATAACTCTGACATTGGGGTCATACTGAAGCCTGTTTCTACCGGCAATATCTAACGAAGGATAAGCATCATTCTCACATAAGAAAGCGAGTATCCGCGGTTTTTCCTCAAACTCATCCGGTATTTCAATTGCCTTAATCATAGAAGAGATCATATTGATAGAATAATCTTTAAATGAAATGATTCTTTCGGGACAAGCGCCGAGACAAATGCCGCATCTTCTGCATCTTGCAAGGTTAGGTAATGGTGTACCTTTTGCATCTTCATCCAATGTCCCAAAAGGACATTCCTCAGTACATCTCTTGCACTGGGTACATCTTTGAAGGAAGAAATCCGGATAAGAATGATCCCCTGATCTTGGATGAACTGCTTTGCCTTCTTTTGCAGTTTGAATTACCTGGATAGCTTTTAAAGCCGCACCATAAGCGTCGTTTTTACTCGAGGATATATCCATTGGTGCTCTTACCGAACCTGCCGCATAAATACCAGTCCTCCGAGTCTCATAAGGGAAACAAATATAATGAGATTCAGGGAATCCATATTTTAATGTAGGTAAATCAGTCCCTTGCCTGTAAGACAGATTTAATATTTTTGCACCAATTTCTGCTGAAGCAGCCGCTTTCTTTCCATCGAGTGTTTTGCTTTCCACTTTTGTTTCGGCAGCATCAGTTTCGATATTGCCAGCCAGAGTCGACGGCACCATCCCATTTGCTAAAACAACAACTTCAGATTCAATCTGAATTTTATCGCCCAAAAGCGTATTATCAATATCAATAAGTAAAGAACCATTTCCATTTTTACTAACATTAACCACATCGCCTTTTGTGAAAAAGACATTATCTTCATTCTGAACTCTCTTATAAAACAATTCATGCTGAGCCGGTGTTCTCATATCTCTATATATAATATAGATCAATGCATTAGGATATTTTTCTCTTAAATATAATGCCTGCTTCAACGAAGTAGAACAACATTCAGATGAACAATAAGGCAGATGCTTTTCATCCCGCGAACCTGCACATTGTAAAAAAGCAACACTTTTAACCGGTTTACCGTTAAAAATGTGCCCGCTTCCATTACTGTTTTCACTCTTCGGCTTAAAATATTCTTCTAACTGAATACTGGTAATAACATTTTCAAATTTACCATAGCCTAAATCACCGAGTTTATCAGGAGGGTATGGTTTTGAACCTGTAGCCTGGATAATTGCACCTGCAATTAAATTTTCACTTTGTGAATCATTTACCTTAAGAGATACATTAAAGCTGCCCGGTTCACCTGAAATTTTTTCAATTAAACAGGATTTTATTACTTTAATATTTTCATGAGATTCTACTTCGGAAATCAATTCATCAATTTTAGTAAGCTCTGGTTCCTGGAATGGAGAATGAGTAGGAGCAACTTTATATAATTTACCAATCCATCCTCCAAGTTGATTTTCTTTTTCTGTTAAAACAACCGGGAATCCCGCATTTGCAGCAGCTAAAGCAGAGGTCATTCCTGCAACTCCACTCCCAACAACCAAAACAGTTTCATTAATATCTTTTTGAAAAGGCACAGGCGGTTCAGAGTTTCTTACTTTTGCAATCCCCATTCTTATATAATCTTCAGCAAGCATTTGTGTATCTTCATCATTGGGATTGTGAGTCCAGGCAACATTCTCTCTCAAATTTACACGGTCAACCAAAACTTCCGGGTTGAATTTAAAAACATCTGATAAAAATCTTTGGGAACATGCACCGATTACAACCCTGTTTAATTTTTCATTTTCAATGTCTTTTTTTATCATCTCAACACTTTCCTCACTGCACAACCATGAATTAACCTTACAAACCGGCACTTTATTATCTTTTGATGCTACCTGGATTAATTGATCGCAATTTATACTCTCACCTATACCGCATCCGGAACATATATAAGTTCCAACTTTTGTTTCGATTGCCATAATATTAATTCCTTTTGATTTTTTGAATAGCTTTTAAGACTGAGCCTGTAGCTTCCTGTACTGTAAAAGCAACATCTTTTGGTTCAGTTATTACACCGCATCCGGCTTGTCCCTGCTGATTGTTATTTCCATTACCGTTAAAGTGCAGGAATCCGTTTGTATCGATTGATGATTTATTGATAGGTAAATTTTTAGTTGCCGGTTTCATCCCGGTAGCTAGTACAACCAATTCCACTTTATTCTTCATTAATTTGCCTGTTAATGAATCTTCTGCTTCAACAATTAATTTACCCGAATCATCCCGTGATACTTTGCCAACTTTACCTCTATGAAAATGAATTTTATCATCTCCCTGAACATTCCTATAAAAATCTTCCAGGAGACCATTGGAACGTACATCTATATAATGCACATGAATTTCAGCATCAGGATTCTGTTCTCTTATATATTGAGTCTGTTTAAGTGAAGCCATACAGCAGACCGATGAGCAATATTCAAGATGATGTTCATCTCTTGAACCGGCACATTGTACAAATGCAATGCTGTTAGCTTTTTCTTTAGTTGAAGGTCTTATTACCTTACCTTTTGTAGGTCCGTCAGCCGATGCAAGTCTTTCCATCATTACATTGGTAATAACATCCGGATACTTCCCAAAACCCAGAGTATCCAAATTCTTCGCATCATAAGGTTCCCATCCTGCAGCCCAAATGATGGATGTTACTTCAACAGAAATTGTTCGTTCAGGCTGCTCCAGGTCTATTGCTTTATACTTACATACTTCAACGCATTTGTTACAACTAATTCCTTTGCAGGTTGCTTCATCAATAACATATTTCTGAGGATAGGCATTTTCATAGGGGATGTAAATAGCCGTTGTTTCATCCATATTATAATTAAAATCATTTTTTCTTTTTTCGGGACAGACTTCCACACAATCGCCGCATGAAGTGCATTGATTATTAACAAATCTGGGTTTCAATTTAATGTCAACTTTATATATACCGGAATTATTAACTAAACTGGTAACTTCAGCTAAAGTAAAAAGCTTTATTAAAGGATTGGTTCTTAACCTGCGGATGTTTATTTCCAATCCGCAAGCAGGCGGACATAACTTTGGAAAATATTTACTGAACTGTGTGACCTTACCGCCTATATAAGGATTTTTTTCAATTAGAATTACATTCAAACCAGTTTCCGCAGCTTCAACTGCAGCAGTAATTCCTGCAATACCGGCTCCCACCACCAAAATGTCAGATTTCATTTCGTTTTTTGTCATGATTTATCCACTTAAATATTGTTTGAAAATTTTCAATTGATAATGTCAAGATCCAGATGCTCGATGCCGGATTCTCGGTTTCCAGAATCGAATATCAGGATCTCTTATTCGTAATACCCCACAATGGATTTAATTACTTTTATTGTTTTTACTCCTTCAACTTTAGACAGAACATTTTTTATATCATTTTCCCACATTCTTGAACCTACTCTTGGGGTATTCCCTTTAACCACCAATGAACCGGAATCAGCATCCGCTTCGATTTCGACTTCACTTCCTTTGGTTCTAGGCGATTGCTGCAAATAGACTTTTGCTTTTGCTGAAAGATGCAGGTTCTTTATAATCTTTAATGATTCCGGGCTGGATTGAAATTCTTTTTTTGATGCGATATTTGAAAGTAAATCGGCTGCAAGATCAATACTTATTTTCTCCAGGTTAAGCACTATATCATAATGTGAAGGATTTTTCCAGTCAGCGCCATACAAAAAGTGGGACCATTTTTCCCTTCTCTCATCAATTAATTTTATGTAAGCTGTAACCTGTTCCCTGCTCTTTCCTCCTTCCTTCATTAAAGTTTTTATTCTGTATTCAGTTGGAGTAGTAAGCAAAGTCCGAAGTACAAAGGGTATATCACCAAGTAGGAACTGGGCAAGATGACCATGATATATTACACTACCCTTGAGAGCAAAATCTAAAAGTGCAGTTTGAAAACAGGATAAATAGTGTTTTTTTCTATCACTCATCTTATCCCATATAGTAGGAGATTTTTCAATAAAAGATAAATCACCCAGACCTGTTTCTTTTATTCCGTATTTTTCAGCAGCCTTGATGACATCTTCCCTGGTAACAACAGAACAGTTCAATTTTTCGGAAACTTTTCTGGCTAACATTTCCGTTGCACTTAAAGAACCCCTTGAAATTGTTATTATATTCATTGAGCCTCCCGGAATTATTATAATCCTTTGTTTAATTCAGCATCTACAGAAGTTGTTTTTAACGCTTGTGTAATTAATGATTTCATCCTGTGAGTTAGCGAGTGAGAAAACTTATTCAACAAATCAATTTCATCATCTGAAACCTGCAGCCTGACTTCATCTAATAGTTGTAACCGGATAGATTCTATTTTTTCCCGGAAGAAAGAAAAGCTTTCATCCATATTATATTCATCCCAGGCTTTAAAAATTTGAGTTTCAGTTGCAATAATTCTATCTGCTTCAGACATATCTAAAGAGATCTCATTTTTTTCAGCTTCCAGATATTTTTTTAAGTCCTCAATATTAATTACCTCAATATCATCCATAAGACCGTCACTATTTATATCACGCGGAACGGCCATATCGATTATTAATTTTGGGAACTGATTTTTTAAATAAATTTCATTAATAAGTTTACTATTAATTATATAGTCTGGAGCTCCTGTGCAGCTGAATATACATTTTGAGCTGATTATTGGTTCTTCTATATAATCCAGGCTGAAAGCTACTCCCATATATTTTTCTGCTAATTCTTCAGCTTTATGAAGAGTCCTATTGACAAACAACAAATGTGAATATCCCGCCCTGTATAAATTCTCTGCAATAATTTTCGTATTCTGATTTACACCTATAATAGTTATGACATCTTCTTTCTTCAATTTTTCTTTTATTATTTTTAAGGCTGTACCGCTCAATGATTGATTATTTGAACCGATTCTGGTTTTAGTTCTAATAAGTTTACTAATGCGGAATGCATTATGAAATAATTTATGTAAGACTTTTGCTGCAACTTTCTCCGAGCATGCGATACTGTATGCATCTTTTATTTGACCTAATACCTGATATTCCCCAATCAGCATTGAATCCAAACCTGCAGCTACTCTAAAAAGGTGTTCAGCAGTTTTAATACCTTCATATATATAGAATAGATTTTGATTAGGTTTAATCTTTTTAAATTTATAATAGAATTCATCAATAATTGAAAAAGGATCTGTCTCCGGTTTAACTGCAAAATAGAACTCAAGCCTGTTGCATGTTGAGATTATTATTATACCTTCTACACCCTCCATAGAATAAATAAACTTTAATGCTTCCTTTATCTCTTTATTTGTAATTTGATATATCTCCCTCTCCACGACAGTAGAAGTTTTATGATTTATTCCTATAACAACTAATTTAGAAATTTCAGTAACCATAACTTATTTTTCTAACCTTACTCTTTCCCCGCTGAATCCGTTTTAACCTCATTTTGATTAAGAGTAAGATTATAATTAAGACTCTTAGAGTAATTTGACTTAACAATTCTGCTGTATAACAGATTCCCACCACCTAAATAAGAAACATTTTTATACCCGTGATTTATAAATATCCTTGCAGCTTCATATGCTCTAGGACCTTTTTCACAAATAAACATAATCGGCTGTTCTAAATTCAATTCACCTAATTTCAGCCTAATTTCCGACAAAGGAATCCGGATACACTTATGTGGAAAAGGATCTGCTTCAATTTCATATGATTCTCTGACATCAATAAAAATTCCTTTAAATGATGAAAGAAGTAACGGATTAAAATTTTTGATCCCTTCACACTTCTGGTTAATTGCCATATACCCTAAATTATTTAAGGGAGAAATCGGAGATGAATGAGCCGGCGTATATCCGTGTTCAAGATTTATTAAATCTTCGACGGTTCTTTTACGAGATAAAAGTTCGGAAAAAACATCAATATATCTGATAACTTCCCCTTCACCGACCATCTGCAATCCTAAAAGACGCAGGTTTTCTTTTTCATAAACAAGCTTGCCGAAAAGATTTTTCATTTCGGGATAATAATCAGGTCTGTCGGGCCAGCTGCCTATTATACTTCCGGTATTAAAACCAATTTTTTTTGCTTTTTCTTCAGTTAGACCTGTTGCACCTATTATATTATCAAACAGCTTTAATGAGAAAGTACCCGCTGCTCCCTTAAATGAAGAAGATTTATCGGCAATAGAATCGGCGGCTATTCTACCCATCCTGTTAGCAAGTGAACCAAATGAAAAATAATCAGGTTTATTTGTAATTAAATTTTTTACTTCTACACAATCACCGGCAGCCCAAATATCCGGATGATTCGTTCTCATTTGTTCATCAACAACAATTCCGCAATAATTGCCTGTTTTAATGTTTGATTTTAGAGCAAGCTTTGTATTAGGTTTAACTCCAAGACAAAAAAAGGCAAAATCAGAATTAATTTTTGAACCATCTTCAAGAAATACAAGAGGCTTATTATTTTCATCAGTTTCTATTTTATTTACAGATGCAGAAAGCATTAATTTGATCTTATCCTGTTTAATACAGCTTTGAACTAAATAAGATATTTCCGGATCTAGACATCCGGGCAATAATGATTTTTCCTTTTCGATTAAAACAGTCTCAATTCCCCAAAGCGAGGTTAAAGCTTCCATCATTTCGCAGCCGATAAATCCGCCGCCGATAATTACTGCTTTATCTACTTCACCCTTCTGAACAGATTCTCTGAAATTCTTTGAATCCAACGGAGAATGGAAAAAAGATATAGCCGGGGAAGTTTGATATTGAAATGCCGGTTCTTTTGGTATTGAGCCTGTAGCGATAATTAGTGAATCATACATGAGAGTGAAAGTCTCATCCTTAATATTACAGCAAACAACTTCTTTTTTCTTTGTATTTATTTCTGAGACAAAAGTATTTGTTAAAACATCTATACCTTTTACATCATGGAAATACTTTTCGTCGCGGATTGTTCCATAGGAAGTTTTAATCAATTCAGAAAAATCATCGATATCTCCCCCTGCATAATAAGGAAGCCCGCAGCTGCTAACCGATAGACACGGTTTTTTTTCTATTATTGTAATATGATAATTTGAACATATTCTGTTCAATCTTGCAGCAGCTTTACATCCTGCTGCCATTCCACCTATAATGATTACGTTATACACTTTGACATATTATATTTCTATCCGGCTTAAACCGGGATCTTCGATTTCTCTTCGAACCGAAAGAGCAATTTTGTAAAAAATGGTTATCAAAAAAATTCCAATTGCCCAGATGCCTATAGCGATAAATGATTCGGGTAATGTCGGCCAGTATTGAACTACTTTTCCAAAAGGATTTGGAATAAAACCGGTTACGACCAGGCCTAAACCTTTGTCAATCCATATAGATAAAAAGACAATTATACATGCTGTCAGAAGCATTTTCCGATTGTTTCTTAATTTGGGCACAACAAGGAATACCAATGCTGATACCGCAAGAACAGCTGAAGTCCACATCCATGGAACGAGTCTTGCATTTCCATCAAGACCAACATATAAATATTGAAGATGAGAATTATGATCCGGAATACCGCTGTATATTGTAGTAAATAATTCCATCAAGATGAAGAATACATTTGCACACATTGCATAAGTAATGATTAGTCCCAGTTTCTTAATGGCTTCCTCTCCAGGATCAAACTTTGATATTTTCTTTAATATTAAAGCAAAGATTAATAATAATGCCGGGCCGGCTGAAAATGCAGATGCCAAAAATCTAGGGGCAAGAATAGCTGTTAACCAGAACGGACGGCCCGCAAGACCGGCAAATAAGAATGCAGTGACCGTATGTATACTGATTGCCCAGGGAATTGAAAGAATAATAACCGGTCTTATCCATTTGGGCGGAGCTACTGCTTTATTTTCTGAACTTAAAGTTACCCTGGTTATCATAACATTTATAACAAGATAACCGCTCAATGCGAGTACATCCCAGAACATTAGGGAATGGAATGTGGGATACAAGAAAATGTTCGCAACTCTGGAAGGCTGACCAAGATCAACGAATACAAAAAGAATGCACATAATAACTGATGCAATAGCAAGGAACTCGCCGAGTATAGTAATTTTACCAAATTGTTTATAATTATGAAGATAGTATGGAAGCACAACCATAACTGCAGAGGCTGCAACACCAACAATAAAAGTAAATTGAGCAATATAAAGACCCCAGCTTACATTCCTGCTCATTCCGGTTATTCCTAATCCATAATCCAATTGCCTGAAATAAAAATAAACACCGACTACTATTATGAAACCCAAGAGAATTAACCAGCCCCAATATTTTTTATTTCCTTTTAATGCATATTCTAACATTTTTAAACCTTATACTAGATAATAGATTTCCGGGTTTGTTCCTAAACCGGGTTTTCTTCTAATTGAAAAATTATCTTTTAATAATTTCCTTATTTCAGATTCAGGATCATTCAGATTACCAAAGACCAACGCTTTCTCAGGACAAACTTCGACACACGCGGGAGGTAATCCCTGAGCCAATCTCTCATCACAGAATGTACATTTTTCTACAACTCCCTTGGTGCGTGTTGGAAAATCAGGATTTACATCTTTAATGAAAGGTTTTGGATCTCTCCAATTAAAACTCCTTGAACCATAAGGGCAGGCAGCCATGCAATACCGGCAGCCAATACATCTGTGCCAGTCCATCATAACAATTCCATCATCCCGCTGAAATGTAGCTTGTGTCGGACAAACTTCAACGCAGGGCGGATTATCGCAATTATTGCAGAAAACCGGAATTTTTTTATCTTTAAGCTTTTCTGTCATGTAAAAGTTTTCCTGGTCAACAAAAGCATCTTCATATGGTTCTTTCCAGATCCATTTTATCTCATCTTTAGTTTCACCGAAATCCGGTATGTTATGGATCTTGCTGCATATATCAATGCATTTTGTACAGCCCTTCTGAGATGTACATTTTCTCAAGTCCACAACCATTGCCAGCCTTTCTTTTTTCGCGGTATTTAATTTTGTGATCTTTTTTGTTGAACCAACAGCTTTATTTATTCTTGAAACAGTCTTTTGAGTCCGGGCATTAATATTATCCGATGCTATACCAACTGCAGTTATACCAGCTATTCTCAGGAAATTTCTTCTGCTCTTATTCATTATTTACTCTCCGTCTTTTTGGAAATCAATCCGGATTCAGTTGGATGTATTTTTTCAGAATGACAATTCCAGCAATAAGGTGAAACACCGACATACGTATGGCACTGATCGCAAAAATGCGCTGCATCTGAGTGGCAGTTTAAGCAAGTTTTTGTAAGGCTCATATCAAAATTCTTATGATCTTCTGATACAAAAGTTCTTTTTCCGAGTCTAACCACTTCATATCTCCATTCATTTAATAAGACCATATGATTGGCTCTCATAAAAGCTGTATCAGCAACACATTCCTGTTGATTTGCATTAGTTGGCAAAACAAGATCGGGTTGTTTAAGTGCTGTTTTCCCGTTTAAGAGATCATACCAGATAGGAGATGTAAACAGCCCCACAAAGATTATTAATCCGGTTATTATTTTCCCAGTATCATACATTATTTTTTCTCCCATTATTCTCGGCAGTTCTTTGTGTTTCCTTTAAGTTCTCTGTGTGAATAGCTTATGTAAGGAACACAGAGAGCCACAGAGTACCTCAGAGAACCACAGAGAAAATCATCTAATAAATCTCCTTAATTGATCTGTTAATTTTAATGTATTGAAATTCATTAATAAACCAATCTTTTTGTTTGCAAATTTTAAATAAGTTAATATTTGTGCTTCATGAACCGGAGTTAAACATTCAATTGACTTTAATTCCAAAACGACTTCTCTTTCTACTAAAATATCCATACGATAACCTACCTCAAGTTTAACTTCTTTATAAATAACCGGTACAGATACTTGTCTTTCAATAAATAATCCATTCACATTTAATTCGTAACTAGTACATTCTTCATAAGCAGATTCTAATAAGCCAGGACCAAGATGTTTATGAACTTCAATTGCACATCCAATAATTTTTCCAGTTAATTCATTTAAATCATTAAATTTCATTTTCCCTTCTCTGTGGTTCTCTGTGCTTACTCTGAGTTCTCTGTGTAACTGGATTTAGGCGAACCACATATCAAAGAATCTCAAAGATATTATAATTGCAAATCGTCACCTCGTAAGTCCGTTGTCCGTTTCTTTTCACCTTTCATAATTAAGGAGTTTCCGACTAATTCATGAACACCACCTACTTCAACACCACCTACCCAGTAATCCATAAGCGGAGGAAGCGTCGCTTTATCAATTGCACAAATACATCCGAGGAAATTCACACCGTTCTTTTCTTTTACAAATTTTACTGCGTTAGCTCTAGGCAGCCCGCCCCGCATCCTCATTTCAAGATTTTCATCAGTTCCCAGACCGGCTCCGCTGCCGCAGCAGAATGTCTGTTCTTTAATAGTATTATCAGGCATCTCGAAGAAATAATTACATGCATTTTTAATTATATATCTTGGTTCTTCTATTAAACCTAAAGCACGTGCAGGATTGCATGAATCGTGAAAGGTTGTTTTCCAATGATTATTACGGTTTTTATCTAATTTAATTTTGTTATTCTTTATAAGGTCGGCAGTAAATTCACAGATGTGAACCATTTTTGTTGATCTGGTATTTTCAAATTTAGTTCCTGTAATCGGAGATACCGGTTCCTCCAGGAAATCAGCAGGGCCATTCAAAGTATCCATGTATTGATTTATAACTCTCCACATATGTCCGCATTCCCCGCCAAGGATCCATTTAACTCCCAGTCGTTTAGCTTCTGCATACATTTTTGCATTTAAACTTTTCATTAAATCATGTGATATAAAAGATCCGAAATTCCCGCCTTCGGATGCATAAGAGCTCCATGTATAATCCAATCCTATTTCATGGAATAATGCCAGGTAACCCAGCAGAGTGAAATAATGCGGAGTTCCGAAATAATCTGCTGATGGAGCAATAAAAAGAATTTCAGCACCTTTTTTATTTATTGGTACATCAACTTTTACTCCTGTGATTGATTCAAGTTCGTCGGCTGCAAATTCGATACTGTCTTTGAATCCATGCGGCTGAATGCCAAGATGGTTTCCTGTTCGAAAACTATTGGCAACCGGGGTAATGATCCAATCAATGTTAATTCCAACCAGGTTGAGAAGCTCTCTTACTAGAATAGTTATTTCTGCAGTATCAATACCATAAGGACAGAAAACCGAACAACGCCGGCATTGGGTACACTGGAAAAAATAATAAAACCATTCTTTTAAAACATCAACAGTTAGTTCGCGCGAACCGGAAAATTTACCGAACAGTTTCCCGGCAAGAGTAAAATCATTTCTGTATACGGATCTTAAAAGTTCAGCTCTTAAAACAGGCATATTTTTAGGATCCCCTGAACCTAAAAAGAAGTGACATTTATCAGCGCATGCACCGCAGCGAACGCAAATATCCATAAATAATTTAAGGGAGCGAAATCTATTTAACCTATCTCTTAAACCTTCAAGAATAATCTGCTTCCAGTTTTCAGGCAACTGCCAGTCCGGATCCGTCGGCTGCCATTTTCTAGAATTGGGTAATTCAAGATATTCAACATTCTTAGGAACACCGCTATAATTATATACTCCATGCTTAAATTCAACAGCCGGATTTAACCAGACTCTTTGTTCCTGCTTATAGTCTATATCACTGGCTAATTCTTCAGGTTTTAATTTTTTCTCAGACATTGTTTCAATTAAAAATTAACAATTAATAATTAACAATTGAAAATTGAGTATTAATTATTGAAAGTTCATTTACACTTTAATTCAACAAATTTTCAATGTTCAATAAGCAATGATCAATTGCACTTTGAACTTAATAACCATTCCATTTTTTCATTCTAGTCCTTATCCAAAGGCATATCAGCTGCTTTCATTACATCTCTGAATTCATCTTCATATTCTTCATAAGTATGCACTCTGACAGGATAATCCCAGGGATTTATATGTCTCTTCATTCTGCTATTGTTAGCCAGATTTCGTGTTGGAGATAGAAATATCCCCGGCATATGAAGCAGCTTACTAAAAGGAATATATGCTATTAATACACTGACCAGGAATATGTGAACAAAAAATAAAACCCCAATCCCTGCCGTAATTTCAGGATGAAAGCTGAAAAGACCAATTGCAAGTTCTTTAACTTTTATAATATCAACTTTATAAAAATACCGCATTAAAATTCCGGTAACTGCAATACTAAGAATTAAAAACAAAGGGAAATAATCGGATGCCAAAGAGATATATCTCATTTTAGAATCAAAAATTCTTCTGAATATGAGGAATAGAAGTGCGATTGAAATAAGTGCATCTGTAACAAACAATACAGGCAGACCAACCTGGAAAAAACCATCCAGGTTCTGCAGAGTAATTACAAATGAAGGAATCGGCTCCATGAAAAGTCTGAAATGCCGTAGGAAAATAATTAAAAGTGACCAATGAAAAACTATCGCCCCCAGCCATAGGTACTTGCTGCTTCCATAAGCCAACTTGGGCCCGGTTTTTATTTCTGCTTTTGTATTTCTGAATAAAGAACGGAAGAACAAAATTTCAAGGAGCATTCTTCCTATAACTCCCAGAGTAGTGCTTGGACTTTCCAGTTTGCTATCTTTAATCCAGGGAAGAGATTTTTGCTGACCCGCAACAGTAGGGATATGAAATGGAACCGGTGATTTTGCCCATTTAATAACCTGACCAATAATTCCAGCTAAAAAAGCTGCTAATGCGGCATAGGGAATGATAACTCCAAAAAGAAAATCCAGTTTTAATGTTCCGGCACCCAGCATGGCTGCAATTATCAATACAAAGACAGCAGCAAGTGAAAAAATGATATTCATCTTAATTTCCTTTGATTCAAAGATCTCCGATTATTCTTTCTTATTAATAGTAAATAAGCAAGATGAGGGTATAAGGTCATAACATTACACTTTTAAAACAATATACCTCTATGCCTTTCATTCAAATCCAGCTATTCAATTATTCCCTTATTATAAGATAATTGTGATTTAATTTCATTTATACGAATCTTAAAAAGCTTTTCCTTCGCTTCCATATACACGTCAAATGCAGTTAATGCCACACGATCAATATATAATTCAATATCAATTAATTCCGACAATAGTTTTTCTTCGATAACTTCCTGTTCAACTTCTTTGCGTATAATATTTTTCAAAGAAAAAATAAAACCGGTAGCTTCTGAAGGTGAAAAATTTTGAACAGCTCTTATTTTTATTAGATCAGTTAATGATGATTTTACTTTTTCGATATCATTTTGATTAACAATCTCTTCAAATATTTTTTCGGCACCATTTGATATAGCATATCCTACAGGATTACTGAATCTGTCTTTTTGAGATTTTAAAAAACCAGAAGTTTTAGAAGGATACGTCTCTACAATTAACTGAATCCAGCTATTAACGATTGCTGATTTTCTACTAACTAATAAATCTTTTAGCATAATTCTTAAAATCCCGAACCTTCGAGGTTCTCAGATTATAATTGATGTTAACCCCGAAGGTTATTGCTTAATTAGACGCAACCAGTTGGTTTAGCTAAGCCGGCAACTTTACAAGCGCCTTTAGCAGGACCTGATGGATACAATTCATAAATTTCTTTAAGAGAAAATCCGGTTTCCTTGCAAACCTTGCGAATCATTGGAGCGATGCCAAATTTTTTATAATAATCGCGCAGGTAATAAACAATTTTCCAATGAGCTTCTGTCATATCCGTGACATCCTCGGTAGTAGCTAACGCTTTGGCTACTTCTTCGTTCCATTCTTCCGGCTTCTGAATGAAGCCGTCTTCGTCAACTTCGATTTTCATATTTTGATATTCAAACACTGCCATAATATTTTTCCTATTGTTTGTTATTGTTAATTGATTACTTACTATTTAGAATTTAATCCTTCAGTAAAAAAATGAGATTGTTTCCCTGTATTACTGCTTCTCATTCCATTTGTCAATTTCGGGCTCTTTATAATTCATTTAATATTTTCAAAATAACCTTCTATTTCGAGTATCCTGTAACTAGTATCGAGAATCCAAATTCACTTCATCTCAATATATCCGCACGGACAATTTTCCGCACATTTTTTACAACCGTTGCAGAAGTCCAATTTAAATTTGTAAGTCTGATGCTTAACTACCGGCTTTACTATAGCCTGATCCTGGCAGTAGCTCCAGCAGGTGCCGCAATCAAAACATGATCCGCAGCTCATACATCTTTTAGCTTCGTCAATAACCTGTTCTTCAGTTAATGTTGAAGTAATCTCAAGATTCAAATCCTTCAACCTGTCTTCCGGTTTCAGTTTAAAGGGTTCATTTCTCAGCTTACTTTCATAATAACTTAACATCATTCTGTCATAAGTAATTACCGGCGGTCTTGCTGCATTTTCAGGTACAATATTCTGAAATCTGTTATGAATTGTTTCAGCAGCCTTTCTACCGTTAAAAATTGCTATTGTAACTAAGCCAAGCTCAAGCGCATCACCGCCGGCATAAGTATCAGGAAATTTTGTCATATAATTTTCATCTGTTTTGATCCAATCTTTTCCCTCATGTAAATTATCCATACCTGTAAAATCAGGTTCCTGACTAATGGCAGCAATAACTGTTGAAGCTTCCAAATCAAAAAATAAATCGGGAACCGGAACAGGTCTTCTTCTGCCGGATTCATCGGGTTCACCTAATTCCATTTTCTGGCATTTCATTTTAGTTATCAGTTGGCCATTCTTTTCAAAATTAACCGGTGCAGCCAGAAATTCAATTTTAATTCCCTCTTCTTCCGCTCCCACAATCTCTTCTTCAATTGCAGGCATTTCCTTTCTTGTTCTTCTGTAAACAATGGTAACATCAGCTCCCAATCTTTTAGACACTCTTGCGGCATCAATTGCCGTATCACCTCCACCGATAACTAAGACTTTATCACCAACTTCTACTTGTTCGCCTGAATTAATTTTGTTAAGAAATTCAGTACCGGTAAATACATTTGAAGCTTCTTCATTAGGTATTCCGAGGAGTTTACCCTTATGGGCACCAATACCAACAAATATTGCATCATAATTATTCTGTAATTCCTGATAGGGAATATCTTTCCCGATTATCTGATTGCATTTTATTTCCACGCCAAGATCTTCGATTCTTTTTATTTCTTTATCAAGAATATCCTGAGGCAGCCTGTAATCCGGGATACCATATCTCAACATTCCTCCCGGTTTGCTGAATGCTTCATATACAGTTACCTTATAGCCCTTTCTTGTTAATTGATAAGCACAGGAAAGTCCTGAAGGGCCGGCTCCAATAACGGCGACTTTTTGCGGATATGTTTCCTGAGATAATGCCTTAAATTTGAAATCATTCTCAATAGCAAAATCTCCGACAAATCTTTCGAGGTTATTTATGCTTACAGGAGTATCTTTATGATTTCGATTGCATTCCACTTCACAAGGATGCGGGCAAACTCTTCCGCATGTTGATGGGAAAGGATTCTTTTCAGTTAATATTTCCCATGCTTTTTCAAATGATTCTTTATTTGATCTACCGCAATCTTCAGATTGACCGATTGTCGTTAAAAATTCCCTGATGTTCGTTTCATTAGGACAACCGTTTGAACATGGAGGAGTTTTAGGAACCTGCACCGGTCGAAGGGGTGAAGTTTCAACGGACGAACTACCTGCAGAACGTGAACTTAATCCGCTTAAAGATCTTTTTGATTTTTTTACTAGCTTTGCCATTTATTAAACTCCATACATATACTTATTTTTTCAAAAATTTAAATAGTATTAATCTTAAATTATTCTTAAGCATACGGATAAATACCTGATTTAATATCTTCCATCTGCTGTAATATTTCATTATGCTTTTGCTCATCGGTCATCAAATAACCAAGTAAATACCGTACGAAAAAGCTTTTGGAATTTTTTCTTGATTCTTCAGCTAACCTTACTGTTTCTTTTTCAAGCTCAATATGATTCTCTACCATACTCCAGATGTCTCCGAGTTCTTCCGGTGATAAATAAAGAGCTTCTTTTTCAAAACTATCGATAATTAATTGCTGTACTTTTTTGTGCATGGCAGAATCCTGCCTGATTATTTCCATAATCTGTTTGACAATAGGATTTTTGGTTTTGGAAATAATTTCCGAAGTTGATTTTACAGAATCATCTTCAACTTTTTGCCACTTTTTTAATGTCTCTACTAACTTTTCATTTAGTTCTTTTTGTTTTACCATTAATTCACCTTTTAATTTATTCCGATTAGCTGGGAGTTTTTTGATTTCTTATAATTTACTGCACATCTGATCATTCCTTTAACCCATTCCGGACTTGCGAGTGCGTGAACATGCAAATAACTAGCAAAAACATTTTTATATGTTAATCCATCCCTGTCATGAAAACAGCCGCATCCGCGGGAAACCGATAGACAGCTTTTTATCTCAGGATCGTAATCAAATATTTTTGAGTAATGGAATTCATGCCCCTTAATTACTACACCTTTATTATAAAACGGATTATCCTTATCAACGGTCATTTCACAATAACCATGACCCTGCGGTTTATCATGCATCTCTATTGAAACCGGCAGTACACCTGCCAAAGAATATTTTTTTTCTTTCCACATAATTTCTCTTGCAAGGTACATTAAACCCCCGCATTCAGCATAAATCGGTAATCCGTCTTCGGCCATTTTTTTTATTGCGGCAATCATTCCCCTGTTCGATGTTAAATATGAAAGATTCATTTCAGGGAAACCACCGCCTATATAAAGTGCATCAAGTTCATCAAAGTATGCATTATGCGTTGAAGAAATCGGGATGAGTTCGGCCCCTTCCCGGGTAAGCAATTCCAGATTTTCAGGATAATAAAATGAAAATGCTTTATCTCTGAAATAGCCGATTTTCACATTCGTTGATATAAACTTTTTCTGTTCTTTTTTAAAATCAGATCCATCAAATTCAAGAGGTGGTGCATTTTCTGCAATATTAAGAATTTTCTGAACATCAATATTATTTTTAATAATATTTTCCAATTCACGGAGTAAAATAGATTTTTGTTCAAACTCACCCGGGGTTATCAATCCAAGATATCTTGAAGGTAAAATTAATTTTCCCGGCAATTTTGGAACAGCACCAATGACGGGGATTCCTGTTATATCCTCAATTGCTTCCTTTACGATTTTCTCGTGTCTTTCACCTGCAACACGATTTAAAATCACTCCGGCAATATTTAACTCAGGAGCAAGACTTTTACATCCTAAAATAGAAGTTGCTGCTGTTCTGGTAACTTTAGAAATATCCTGAACAATAATTACAGGTGATTTAAGAAGCCTTGCAAGTTCCGATGTGCTATGAACCCCTTTACTATCAACTCCATCAAAGAGCCCTCTATTTCCTTCGATAATATTATAACCATCCTTGCACGCATTTTTTATAAATGATTCTTTAACCTTTTCAGATCCCATCATATAAGTATCAAGGTTCCTCGCAGGTTTACCTGAAGCAAGATTCAGCCATGCAGCATCAATGTAATCGGGACCTTTTTTAAATCCTGAAACATTTATCCCTCTATCTTTTAAACATGCAAGAAGACCGCAGGTTACAACGGTCTTTCCTGAGTCACCGGATAAACCACTTATTATTACTCTAGGATAATTTCCTGAAACCATTAACCTTTCGTTTTTATAATACGTATAACACTAAACATTGATACTGAATGCTCAATTCCAGATACTCGATACAATTCGATTGTCGAGTTTCTTGAAACAAAGTATCAATATCAAGATAATTCTTGCTTAATTCTCTGCGCCTTCCTTATGCGGAATTTCGATAAAGCTGCCGCCGAAATAAGTGTAGACACATTTTCCGCTTTCAACCAAATCTCTAATAGCAGATTTAGCTAAAGCTTTATCACATCTATCACCGAATAATTCGTTAACTGCTTTGGTTAAATCTGTAGCCTTCCACTTTTTCTGTCCCATGCTGTCTTTTATCAGGTTATACATGGCATTCGAAACTTCTTCAACACTTACCTGCTCAGCCATAGTAGTTACTCCTTTATAAAATTTTCCTTCTAGTAACTTTGAGGTCTACAACAGCGGCCTCAAAGGTTGTTTCAATAAGTCAAATGTGCCGAACGTTTAAAGGTTAAGCCGGCATGTTTGAAATCATCAATATGTTCTTTCTCGAATGGGATTCCGGTTAATTTGAAGAACTTAGGCCAACCGATACGATTAACCCATTCACCCATTCTTTCATAAGGTCTCGCATTCTGAGCCCATACTTCCACAAGATTCTTCACCGCATCAACAACCTCGGGCCATCTTGGCGGGTTGTTGGGTATAAATGGAATTGCAAGTTTGGAAAACATCGGTTCACTTCTCGCGTTTGAAACCTTGCCGCCAACCCAAATAGAAACACCATCGTTCAACGGATCATTCAACGGCATTGCAGGACAAACCGTATAACAGTTTGCGCAGAACATACACCGTTCTTCAATAACTTCTACAGATGGTTTTCCCTCGTATGTTGCTGGTTTAATTGCTGCTGTTGGACAAGCAGAAATTACAGAAGGAATTTCACACATTGCTTTTAATTTATCCCTGCTAACTTTAGGCGGACGTCGATGAATTCCGAGAATTGCAATATCTGAACAGTGAACAGCACCGCACATATTTAAGCAGCACGCTAATGCAATACGGAGTTTTGCAGGTAATTTCATATCTGTGAAATACTCTATCAGTTCATCCATAACAGATTTAACAATACCTGAAGCATCTGTTGCAGCTGAATGACAGTGAACCCAGCCCTGTGTGTGAACGATACTGGAAATTGAATTGCCCATACCGCCTACTGGATGACCAAGTGCCTTCAAATCCTGAATTAATGGTTCTATATTAGCTTCATTTGATAACAGGAATTCAACATTGTGACGGCTTGTAAATCTTAAGTATCCATCACAATATTTATCTGCCAGATCGGCATAGGCACGAATTTTATCAATGCTCAGCAGCCTGGATGAACTTGCTCGAACAGTATATAATTTTGCCCCGCTTTCAGAAACCGTAACCATTACTCCGGGCTTAAGGATTTCATGATATTTCCATTTACCATAATTTTCTTTTATAATCGGAGGTAAGAATTTTTCATAATGTGGAGGACCTATATCGGTTATCCTTTTCTTTTTCTCTTCAGCCATTTTTTTATTCCTTATTAAATGAAATTGATTAATTCCTTATTCTATACTTTTGGAGTTACGGAATTATGGTGTTATGGGATTAGCTGCTCCCACATTTCCATTTTTCTCTGCCTGACGGCAATATTCCAAAAGTTTAAGACTGCATACTATTTCTCTTCTTCCTGTTCTTCAGAATCTTCACCGTCTTCCTCATAATATTCTTCATAAAAGACATACGGATTCTCTCTTGGATGGGCAACCATTTCCGGTATCGGCTCAACTTCAATAGCCTCAAGAAAATTGCCCATTCCAACTCTCTGAATAAATTCACCGACTCTTTCGCGGTTTTTACCATTCTCTGCCCAGACTTCATGGATTCTGTCAACCAAATCAATAAGTTCAGTATATGGTGGTTCAAGCTTTATAAACGGAACCAGAACAGATGATAAAAGTGCACCTTCAACAATTGGTGCTTTGGCACCAATAAGTATACAGGCACCCCGTTCTTTCCCCGGAGAAAGTGCTTTTGGCATAGCATTAATACAATGCATACACTTAACACATGATTTATTGTCTATTTGAATTTCATTTCCATCCCACTCCATACATTTAGCCGGACAATTATTTATTACATCTCTTTGGATATTCATTCCTGATTCTGCATACTCTGTGACAGCCTTTTTATCTATCTGGATATCATCTTTCCAGGTTCCTATAATCGACATATCTGATCTGGCTATAGATGCGACACAATCATTCGGACAACCGGACATTTTAAATTTCCATTTATATGGGAATGGAGGTCTATGTAATTCATCCTGATAGTGCATAGTTAAGAAATGTGTTAATGCCATTGTATCATAACAAGCCCATTCGCAACGAGCCATACCACAGCAGCAGCTTGGAGTTCTTACATCTGAACCGGAGCCTCCGAGATCAAAGCCTAGCTCTGTCAATTCACTGAAAACAGGTTCCAGTTCTTCGGTTCTTGTACCTAAGAAAACTATATCACCAGTAGAGCCATGCATATTAGTTAGGCCTGAACCATGCTTTTCCCAAATGTCACACAATTTTCTTAAAACGTCCGATGTATAGAACCAACCTGATGGTTGATTTATACGTAAAGTGTGAAAATGAGAAACGTTCGGAAATTCCTCAGGGAGATCAGAATATCTTCCGATAACTCCTCCGCCGTATCCGAGGACCCCAACAATACCGCCATGCTTCCAGTGACCGATTCTTTCATTATATGATCTTTCAAGTTGTCCCAGAAGATCTTCAGCCATCGGACTCTTCTCTGCTGCACTTTTTATTTCTTTAACGAAACTTGGCCATGCACCTTTTTCAAGCTCATCTAATTTTGGTGTCTCGTGTTTTTTTTCAGCCATTTTATCTCCTATAATTTTAAGATTTACTTTCCTTAGTTAATTTCATTTAGTATAAAATTCATATAAAGGAATTAAAAAAATATATAGCTTATTCCAATCAGCAATCCCAGTAGAATTATACCCAGGGTTATACTCCAGAAAATAAGCTTCTTCTCAACTGCGGAGAGAGGTTCATACTCCATTTTTTTTAATTCGTCAGCTAATTTATTTTCTTCGCTCATATTAAATTTCTTTTAAATATTATTGAATTAATGGTGGCGTAATTCCATGGAAAAATATCCATGAAATAAGCAGCCCAACCCAGATAATAAACCCGAATAAACAAATGATATATACAAGTGCTAATTTGCCGATACCTTCTTCTTTAAGCTTTTTGAAATTTGAAACGACACCTATCGTAAAGAATGTGAAGACAAAGAACATAACGCGGAAAGTGTTGGCTTCACTTGAAGCGGCAGTAGCTTTGCCAATCAAACCGGGATTAATTAAACAGATAAATAGAAAAATCAGAAATGTTAATACATATCCTATTACAAACTTTGGAAATCTGTCCCAGATTTCTTTTACTCTAACTTTTTCATCCTGCTTTTTCTTTTCAATTTTTGAACACCAGATAAGAGCAAGGACAAAAGCCCAGATACCGATAAAAATATCAATAAAGACTTTGACGGTTGTAGCGGTCATCACCATCCAGCCTTCTTTATAGTTGATTCCGGCAGCGAGAGCTTTTGCACGAATAAGTGCTTCTGTAACGGCCCCGCTTGCAACAGCGGCACCATCGGTTTTCACAGCCAGTCCCATCCAGGCAGCGGCAACCATTGGTTCAGCCCAAAGAAAAATCTGAGCTAAAATCGGCAGCAGAATAAGTTCGAATACTGCAAATACGACTACTAAAGAAGAAACCATTATTGGGATTATGGGTCTGGCGCGAATTGCACTGCCAGTCGCAATTGCTGCAGAAACACCGCATATCGAAATGCCTGAGGCTAGTGGAGCTGCCCATTCTTTACTGAATTTAAAATATTTTCTGGCAATAAAATAAACTAATGCCCAGAAAATCAGGTAAGCAACAACTATTGCTGAAAGGCCTTGAAACATAATAGTTGAAGCCAGCCCAACCGACTCTACAGCTTTAACACCCAGTCCCGCTCCTAAAATTACAATCGCTGTTTTAATAAACAGTTCAGGTTTAGTGGCTGCTTTAATTTTATCTACAGTTTTGGGGAAGAAATTACCTATTACTAAACCTGCTATAAGTGCAATTATATAGCCTGCTTCTCCTGTTAAGTTTAACGACCAGGGAATGCCAAATTTGTCTAATTGATTAGAAGTAGCGGCTATATAAGCATAATGACCTAAAAACCAGCAAAAATAAGAAATGAAAAAAATTATTGTGAACGGCAGAATGAAATCTTTAAAATTAGTACCGAGCGCTTTAACACCTAAACCTACAATCAGCAGTAAAAACACATAAGTTATAAAAATTGAAACTATACCTGGAAGAGATTCATAAAATTTTGATGCGGTGGTTGTTGATATAGAGATTTCATTCCAAACATTCGTTTTAATTCCCCAGCCTAAGACATCAATATCAATAAAAAGTCCTAAAGATAGTGTAAAAACAAAAAGACCTATCCATAATGAAAGCCAATCTTCATTAATCAACGGTCTTTTAACTAGGTTCATGAAAATTCCCCAGGGAAACAATATAAATCAAAAATTCATGATAAACTTATAGAAGGAGTGGTGTAAACTCAACAGAAAATTAGGTTTTGTAATCTATGTGTTGTGCTGGTAAGATGTTATAAAGAAATAAGATAGGAAAGATATCTTTTCATTTGATAGGTATATGAACCGACCTGACCGCCAGTTCGACAATAAATGTCCTCATTTCAGGGCTGTCAATAGGAAGATTTAAAGGTACCGGCAGCGTACCGCAATTAAAATTCTTGAAGTGAGTTTTATATGGATGCTGCAGGTATAAAGAAAGCCTGCTGAAACCGATCGGAAGAGGGACAAGCATCCACCATGCTATCCAGCCGTTTATTATCGGTAATGGATCAAATTTAATCATATGAAACTTTTCAAATCTCTTCTGAAATGCACGGAGTAGTCCTTCAAAACGGATTGTAGGTTTTTTATTAATTCTCTCCTGCAGGCGGTTTATAAAAAAATCTTTAGAATTCAGGACAATCTCCTTCATCCTTTTATCTTTAAAAATGACGAGATAATTTTCAAGCCGTGTAGACTGATTTATCTTGTATGCATTTATTGCTTCCAGTATTAATTTCTTAATATCTGGGGCAAAATACAACTCATTCTTGAGCTGCTTGTCATAACATGCACGTGTATAATTGTTGAAGGTTGTTGAGTAAGGAAAAACAACTTTTAATGCTTCATCAATTGTCTTAAATCCGTATGACATAAAAGTAGGGCAGATAAATCCTCTGCAGTTCATGCGGTCCAGCAAACTAATCCAAACATCGGTTGTGTCTCTTTTACCAAGTTCATAACCGAGAACAACGGTTGACAATGCATCTATTGCCAGTGCAAGAAACATTGAATGTTCTTTATTCCCGCCCAAGTTACATTTAAATTTCTTTCCTACTAAATGGATCAAACGTGCTTCATGTTTGGGCGTACATGCATCCAGGTATTCTTCCCAGGAAGAACATCCCACTAAATATTCCCTGATTTTCTGATTAATTCTGATTGGAGAGCTTGGATAGATTGAACGAAGATCCCTGTAAGAATAACCGCTTAAATATGCTTCTGTAAGAGCGCCAATATCGGGTAGCTGTTTAGCCGCTTTATTTTCTACCCAGGTTTTATGACAAAAAAGGCACCTATATCTCTGAATATCAGCAGAAGTTTTTCCATGCTTGATTATCCTTGAGCTGTTACAAAAAGGGCAACTGGATGTTGTTTGAATTGTTTCGCATACCATAAAAATCTTTTTAAGCTCTTTACAAAAAATCAAGATGTCTAAGTCAAAATATATACCATAAAAAAATATGGAAATTAGTTCTATTTCGAATTATTTTGCCCTAAAATTATCATAAATGAAAAATTTTTTTGTCTCTGTTGAGAGATTCAATAATCTGCCGGATCATTTCCCCGAAAGAAAAGATTTTTTTAATCAAATTTCTTTTTTTCTTTTGAAAACCTGTAAAGTATTTGTTGAAATTATTCACAAAATATCTTTATTAGGTAATTGATAAATTTAAAATATATTTTAATGCATTTATTGCTCCTACCTCAAATATAAGGGACGATATTTAATTAAAAAGTCCTTGGGTTTTAGTTTGATTATGATAAATAATTTTTTTAGTTTTGAGCATATGCTCATAATTAATTTTGAGCAGTAAATCTTTGATATAAATTAAAACCATGCCGAGACCAAGGAAATATCGAAAAGTATGCTGCAATCCATCGGCATATTATTTTAAACCAAGGGGAATTCCAATGTATGAACTGGAAGAGGTAATTATAGAATATGATGAATTGGAATCTCTTCGTCTTGCAGATCTTCTTGCATATTCGCATGAAGAATCAGCTAAAGAAATGAATATATCAAGGGCTACTTTCGGCCGGATATTAGAAAATGCCAGGAAGAAAGTTGCCGATAGTATTTTAAATGGTAAATCCATCAGAATAAATGATGGAGAATTATTAAAAAATAAGTAATGGAGTGAAAAATGTCGGAAGAAATAAAAGCTAATATGAATTTTTCCGGGAAAATTGCGATTGCAACAGATGATCAGCAAAGAGTAACCGGTCATATTGGAAGATGCAGATCATTTATGATTTATGAAATAAATGATAAAAAAATTGTTAATAAAGAATTAAGAGAAAACGTTTTTACTAATCATATGATGGGACAAGCTCACCAGCATCATGGTGAAGGCGGAGGTCATAATCATAATCATTTAATTGAAGGATTAAAAGACTGTAAATATCTGATTTCCTCCGGCGGCGGCTGGAGGGTTGTTGAAGATCTTAAACAGCACAATATTACTACTCTTTTTTCCAATGTAGAATTAATTGAAGATGCTGTAGATTTGTTTGTTAAGGGTGAATTAGAAAACGAAACTGATTTGACTTGCAGACACGATTAATTTTAAAATGAAAGTGAATCAAATAATTTACAAGCCTATTGGTATAGTTTATTCACCTTTTAAAAGTATTGAAGGTGTCCCGATTCAACCGGCAGGAGCAGATGGAATAAAAGGAAAGATTAAGATATATACAAAATATTCGGAAGGTTTGATGAACCTTGGAGGATTTTCACATATAATTTTAATTTATCATTTCCATTTATCGAAAGGTTATTCATTAAAAGTAATTCCATTTCTTAAAGATCAGGAACAAGGAGTTTTCGCGACTCGTGCTCCAAAGAGACCGAATCAGATTGGTATTTCTGTAGTCAAAGTGAATAACATTCATGAAAATATAATAGATATTTCAAATGTTGATATAGTTGACGGGACACCTTTATTAGATATAAAACCATACGCAGGTTTTTTTGATAATGTAAAAAATGAAAAGAACGGATGGTTATCAGGAAAGAGCAGGGATGTTAACAAAATTAAGTCAGATAAAAGATTTTTATAATCCCTATTCAAATAAAATTTGCTGCCGGCTCTGGATTCAGGCCCCCTGTCACCTTTAATCTCCGAATATTTTCAATTAATTAAATTCTCTACAAATTTGTCCAATTTTGCAAAAAACTGAATTCTGGTTTTTTCAATATACCGGGCTTCTTTGTAATCGATGGTAATTCTATCTTTTTCTTTAAATCTCTGAGGTTCTACCTGAAGTATAAACGAATTTAATTGTCTTTCCCAGAACCATTCTGCACAGCCAAACTGTATATATCCCGGATCAATTAAAGTTAACTTAGTCAAGTTTGTTAAAAATGATTTACCATCCTGGTTTTCTTTTACGCATATTGCAAGGTAAGCTATTCTATAGTCAATGTTTATATTATTATTAATTTTGGGCAGAGGATTCGTATTATACTGATTATTCTCCCCTTGATACAAAAAATGTCCGTAGCAGCTTTGTAAAGAAAAACAATAATCTAGCTTTGATAAATTTTTTATTAATCCAATTATTGGAAAATCAATTTCATTATAATTGATTTTACTCAGCAAAATCTTACGCTGTTTATTGAAATTCGGGTTAAAGACTAATTCTTTTGCTTCAGTAAATGTTTCCAAAAAATTTTATCTTTCACACGAATTTATGATTCAATAATTCTTTAACTTTCTTGAATAGTAACTCACTATTTATTGGTTTTTCGATATGATCTTTTAGCATCGGGAATTGTTCCCTCATTTCAAAATATCTTTTAAAAAACGGAACATCCTGTTATAATAACCGGGACTCGAATTGTATTCTTGTTAACCTAATTTGCGTATTAGCAATACATCCGATTTCCCGGACATACCTAGAATAATCATACTAGGCTTTTCCGTTAAGGCTTTCTGAAATCCTTCCCTTACATTACTGGCAGAGATTACACAATAATCATATTCAGAGAAAAACATTGACAGATAAATTGATGCAGTCTCATCATCATCAATTATTAATATTTTTTTGGGAGTTCTCATACTTTCCTTAAATAAAGATCATATCAGCATATTCTTTTGAAATTTGAAATTCCTGTTTAAAGATGATTTTTCAATATGATCATTTTGATTATTCGATGGATGAAGCAAAGATCCTTCATCAATCATTCCACACCTACATGATGGACAATGGCATCCGAAATATGTTAATATTTCAGAATTTGGCGTCCTTAATCCGCAACGGGGACAATAAAGAAATCTTACTCTCCTTTCTGTATCTTCCGTTTCTTTATTTGATTTTTCTGCAGGAAAATTTCGCATTAAATGCTGCTTCTTAAAAATTAAAGAGGCGTAATTCATTCTATTATCAAATCGTTCTAATCCCAGATCCATTATGTATGTTTTATGGGATATAAAATATTTAATCATAATATATTAACTTTTATATTTCTGACGATAAATTATTTAATAACTCTGCTCTTATTTCATTTAAGGTTTCATCGATCTCCTTTAATACAGTTTTAAGTTCATCAGTCCGGTTAATGAGAAATTGAATATGTGTTATAATGTTGGGAATATTCAAATGCTCTTGTATGTTTTCTGTATCAAAAAAATGATTTTTTAAGATTCGGGTATTGGTGATCAATGGATTTTCCATTTTAGTTCCTTGTTAAAATTCTTTCACCTTTTCCGGTAAGCACACCATTTAAATAAAGTCTTAAAATATTTTCAGTTTCTCCTCTAACCCATGGAATAACCTTGATATTATAATTTTTAAGTTTTTTTTCGCACAAATTTGTTAATCCGCCGCATATTAGTACATCAGGTTTAAGCTTTACCAATGTATCGAGTTTCCTTAAAATATCGGCACTATCAAGCAGAAGAGTTTCTTTATTTTTAACTAAAGAGTTTTCAACTTTTACAATCATTAATTTTTCAGCTACATCCAGCCGTGATGATATTCTATCTCCAAAAATCGATAATGCAATAGTCTCCATAAGAACCGCCTAAAATTAAGGATTAATTTCTATTGCTTTATATTTCAATTCATCTGCCAGACTTTTAAAAAATATGACATCCCTTTCATTATAAAAATTTTAAGGATTAATACATGAAGTAATTTCGGTTAGGTTAAAAAATGTCGCAATGATGAAATCGGCTTAAATTGTAGTTGCAAAATTGCTACATAAGAAATTAGAGTAAATCATATTTTTTCATTTTCCTGTAAAGCGTAGCCCTGTGTAATTTGAGATCTTTTGCAGCCCCAACCTTACTCCCTTTATTTTTTTCCAATACGTCCATAATTAATTTTCTTTCAGCATCCTGAAACGGGGGTAATGACTTATTAAATATATTTTCAGAGGTTCTTTTGTCATTTAATTGTAATTCAGGGGGGAGGTGTTTTGTTTTAATTTCCATGCCTTGGCACATAACACATGAGTGTTCTATTATGTTTTCAAGTTCCCGCACATTACCCGGATAATCATACTGCATTAATAATTCCAACACTTCCGGGGAGGCACAACTAATAGATTTTCCCATTCTTTTATTAAATCTTTCTATGAAACAACCAACTAATAAAGGAATATCTTCTCTTCTCTTTACAAGAGGTGGAAGGTATATTTTAACAACATTTAATCTGTAAAATAAATCATCTCTAAAAGAGCCCTTTTTTACAAGCTTTGCAAGATCTTCCTTCGTAGCGGCTATTATACGAACATCTGCTTTAACTGGTACAGTTGCTCCCAATGGTTCAAATTCTCTTTCCTGTAAAACTCTTAAAAGTTTTACCTGAACCGATAGCGGCAGACTTTCAACTTCATCCAAAAATATTGAACCTCCTTTTGCAACCGCGAAACGTCCGGGTTTATCTTTTTTGGCATCAGTAAAAGCACCTTTAATATAACCGAATAGCTCAGATTCCAGTAATGTATCGGGTAAAGCACCGCAATTAATTGCAATGAAAGGTCCCTCTTTTCTTTCACTTAATCTATGCACAGCACGTGCAAACAATTCCTTTCCCGTTCCACTTGCTCCCTGAATCAAAATAGTGCTTTCACTTTGTGAGATTATTGGAAGTATATCAAATAATTTTAGAATTTCATGGTTTTTTGAAACTATATCCTCAAAAGTATAACTTTTTTTTATTTCTTTTTTCAATTCCTCAATAGTCGACAAATCCCTGAACGATTCAACACCGCCGACGAATTTTCCCCTTTCATTTTTTAGAATTGAAGTACTGATGCTTACAGGTATTTCATTACCATCAGCTTTGAGGATTGTAACGCGCTTATCAATCGTTCGCTCGCCTGTTTTCAATGAACATTTTAAGGCACATGCTTTTTCACAAATATTGGCTCTTAAAACTTCAAAACAAAATTGATTAACAGCTTCCTCCTTCTTGATACCTGTGATCTCCTCAGCTGCCCTGTTAAAGGAAGTTATTCTCATGTTTTCATCTACAGTAAAAACCCCGTCAGCTACACTGTCAAGAATAATATTGGAATAGATTTCCTGGGGTCCTCTTTGTTGATTCTTCATTATTTCTAATTCTTTAAGAAAAAATTTTAGTCCACTTAAAGTTACTATATAAAATTTAAAGTTGCATAACTGCAACATATAAAATTCAACTAAAACAGAATTTAATGAAAAAACCAAGGTTTCCATATTGGTTCTCTTTTTGTTTACTCTCGATTATGTATTAGAAGGCAAGTAATATCTTTTTTGATATTTAATTCGAGAGGGTAAAATGGATATAGGATGTAAAAAGGCTTTCCTTATTGTCTTTGGTTTGCCGGCTATTTTATTTCTGAGTTTTGCCTGGATTTTCTTAGGTGGAGAACAAATCCAGGGTGGATGGTTTAATGGATTTTTTGATAATCTCAGTTTAATGTGGCTTCCAACAATCCTCTTTTTAATAGTGGGCTGGATTGTTGATAAATTTTTATTTAATGGTTCTTTGCTTAATTGCTTAAAAAGTAAATCAGTAGAAAAGTAGATTAAGATTTTATAATTTTTTGGATTCATCGTTCAAAGTTTAAATGCAAAATTATTTCTAAAATGTGCGTATATCCCGATGGAATACGATATTACACTTAAAAAGGAAAAAGGGAAAAATGAAAACCTATGATGTAGTTATTATTGGTGGAGGACCCGCCGGAGTTACATGTGCTCTTTCAGCAAAAAACACTTACCCCGATAAAAAGATTGTTCTAATTAGAAAAGAACCTAAACCGATGATCCCATGCGGAATACCTTATGTTTTTTATACCCTAAACGATGTAAGCGATAATATTCTGCCCGATACATCGTTGATAGCCAATCAAATAGAAATTATCAATGACGAAGCAATTAGAAGAACCGATCATAAAATTGCTCTTGCAAATGGGGACGAAGTTGAATTTGAAAAACTTGTTATTGCAACCGGTTCAAAAGCGGTTATGCCAAAAATTGATGGGACTGATAAGGAGAATGTCTTTCTTGTTCGTAAAGACAAAGAATATCTAAAAAAATTAAAGACCTGTATTCAGGAATCTGGAAAAATTTTAATCCTTGGCGGCGGTTATATTGGTGTCGAAGTTGCCGATGAATTGCTAAAAGCAAAAAAAAATGTTACGGTGGTTGAAATGATGGATACAATGCTTGCGACTATGGATGAAGAATTCGGAAATAAAATAAAAGAAATTATAGTGAAGGAAGGCGGCAAAGTAATTACCGGCAAAAGCGTTCAAAAGATTCTAGGTAATGCAAAAGTCAGCGCTGTTGAACTAAACGACGGGTCAAAAATTGACTGTGATCTTTTAATCGTTTCATGTGGTTACAAGCCTAATCTCGACTTAGCTGAAAAGCTGAGTCTAACTTTCGAAGAAGGAAAAGGAATTTTAGTAGATGCTTATTTGCGTACTTCGCAAAAAGACATTTTTGCTATCGGCGATTGCGCGGCAAAATATGATTTCTTCACCGGCGAATTTTCGAACATTATGCTCGCTTCTACCGCTATGGCGGAAGGTCGGATTGTCGGTTCCAATCTTTATTCAATCAAGGTTATCCGTCAATACGCCGGCGTCCTTGGTTCGTTTTCAACAAAAATTGGTGATACAGCATTTGCAGTATGCGGAATAATTGAAAGACGAGCAAAAGCTCGTTTACTCGAATATACCATTGGAACGGCTAAAGCTGTTGACCGTCATCCGGGGAAATTACCCGGAGCTTCCGAAGTAACAGTAAAATTATTATTCTCTTCTTATTCCCATACTTTAATGGGAGCACAAATTATGGGCGGGAATTCCGTTGGTGAAATGATAAATATTATGTCTGTGATGATTCTAAACAAAATGACTGACATTGACATTAATAATTTGCAAATCGGCACACATCCCCTTTTGACTGCTTCGCCGATTGCTTATCCCATAATTAACGCAACTGTGGATGCAATTAAAAAATGGAATAAACTTCAGTTCGCATAATATTGAAACAACATAAATGATCAAATCCTTTGTAGGAAAATAAGTGTGGTTCAAAAAGTATAGTTAAATAAAATTAAGTGTGATAAAACAAAATAGTTGGAGATAAAAATGGAAACAAACGAACTTAAAACCGGAATCCCCATGATTGGCGAAAAAATGCCGAGCATTAGAGTTCAAACAACTCACGGTATCAAAAATATACCGGATGATTATAAAGGCAAGTGGTTGGTTTTATTCAGTCACCCGGGAGATTTTACACCGGTATGTACTACCGAATTTGTAGCCTTTGCAAAAAGAAATGAAGAATTTAAAAACTTGAATACTGAATTAATAGGGCTCTCGATCGATCAGGTTTTCTCTCATATCAAATGGGTTGAGTGGATTAAAGATAAATTAAATGTACAAATACCTTTTCCCATTATTGCCGACGATATGGGCAATGTTGCTTCAAAACTTGGAATGATCCATCCTGGCAAAGGAACAAATACGGTCCGTGCGGTTTTCATAATTGATCCTCAAGGATTCATCCGTTTGATGCTTTATTATCCTCAGGAAATTGGCAGACAAGTAAATGAAATATTAAGAGCACTTAAAGCATTACAAATTTCAGATATAAATAAAGTTGCTATGCCCGAAAACTGGCCTAATAATGAATTAATAAAAGATAAAGTAATTATCCCTCCGCCGAAAGATTTCTTTGAAGCTGAAAAGAGAATGAATCCTAAAGACGGTTACGATTGGTGGTTTACTTATAAACAACTTGAACTAAAAAATTAAATAAATAATATAAATTGATTAAAAGACTGACTCTATTTTCATAGGATCTAAAAAAGAATTATGAGTATTCAAACTGGCTGTATCCCCTGTATTGTAAAACAAGCTTACAGTTTTTCTAAGCTGGCTGGAATTTCCGATGTAGAAATTCAAAAGCAAATTTTGTTTGAAACAATGAATAAACTACAGATACATAAAAACATCAAGACTTCTCCCCATTTCTCTATTATACTTCAATCTATAATCAGTAAATATACTGATATAAATAAAATTTATAGAGAAATAAAATCAAGAAATGTTCAGAGGGCGATGAAATACATAAATTATTTAACTCATATGATTGAAGCTTCCGATGATAAGCTGGAATTGGCAGTAAGAGCTTCAATTGCCGGTAATACAATTGACCTTGCTGCAAATCCGAATTTCGATATTGAAAAAGAAATTAATGTCATTACATCAAATAATATAAATCTGGATTTTTTTCCAAAATTTAAGGAGGATCTTCATAAGGCAAAAACTATTTTGTTCATAGGAGATAATTATGAGGAAGCACTATTCGATAAGCTCCTAATTAAACAGCTGCTGCCAAAGGAAATAGTTTTTGCGGTCCGTTCCAATGAAATCTTGAACGACATAACAATGGAAGATGCCAAGAGATTGGAAATCGACAAGTTCTGCAAATTAATTGAAAGTGGAAATGTTATAGCAGGAATTGATCTGGAAGAGTGCTCAGGTGATTTTTTAGATTCATATAATTCAGCAGATATGATAATAGCTAAAGGACAGGGCAATTACGAAACACTATTCGATGCAAAACGTGATATTTACTTTATGTTCAAAGTAAAATGCGATGTTATTGCGGAGATTTGCGGGTACCCGGTTGGTACCAGTGTCTTATATTTTCACAATGGTTTAAATAATAAATGAAAACTGCTAATATCATACTAATAAAAATTACTAAAACTCTATTCATACTAGTTTTGATGTTTATCATAATATTTATCCTGGTCTTATTGAGACAAATTAGGCACGGGTATTTTTAATTTGGTTATCTATCAGTTCGTCAATGGGGATATTTAGCGTTGAGCATTTAATATGAAAGATAAAGACATTGTATCATCAAATGAAAGATTCAATAATCCTGATTTTGCAAAAAGATATTCAGCAAAACATTTAAAAATGTCTATAAATTTTGCAAATAAGATAGCCGCAAAGCTAAATAAAAAAAATTTTAAGAAAGGAAAATTTTGGATTCCGGCTGCGGTTCCGGATTTACAATTATCGAACTCGCTAAAAAATTTCCTTCAAGCGAATTTGTTGGAATAGATTTATCCGATCCGCTTCTTGAAATTGCAAATGATAAAATAAAATGTGAGAAATTGGTCAATAGAATAAAATTCCTTAAGGCTGACGTTCAGGATGTTCCTTTCCCAAACAGTTATTTCGACTTTATTATAAACATTAATATGCTGCATCTAATTAAATCGCCTGTAAAAATGCTTAATGAAATTGAAAGAGTCCTGAAATCGGATGGTTTCTTTTTTATAACGGATTTAAGAAAAAGCATCCTCGGCTTTCTGGAAAAAGAGATTAAATCGGTTTTTACCGCTAAGGAAGCTGAAAAAATAATAGCAAAATCGAATTTATCAAAAGGTGAGTTTTCATCTTCATTAATATGGTGGGAATACCAACACATTTGATTAATAATTTTATAACAGGAAAACCATTTCATCAAACATTTAATTGCTGAAAATGAAAATTTAAAATATGAAAAATACAGAAAGATTTAAAAATGAAAACCATTACCACTTTCACTATTATGATATGCTTCGGATTTATCACTTCTTTGTTTTCTCAGGAATCCGAAAAACCCGTATGTTTCTTTAAATCTTCAAACCTGCATTATACAGCTCATGGAATGGAATATTGGTATAACAAATCTCAAGGCGGACTGGAAACTATAACCGGAGTCCCATATAACGATCCTGGCTGCAAAAAATGTCAAGCATCCTCATGCGATATTTGTAATGTAGTTGAAAAAGATAGAAAATTTATCTACTCAGAATACTTCGCCGATTGTTGAAAGGATTATAACATGAACGAAAATGAAAAAAATATATTACTGAAAGAAGAAGAAAAAAGAATTGAAGAAACAGTTACAAAAATTAAACACCGAGTTGCTGTTTTCAGTGGTAAAGGAGGAGTGGGGAAAACTACGGTTAGTGTTAATCTTGCATTCTCTTTTCAAATGGAAGGTTTTTCTACAGGAATACTGGACGCAGATATTACCGGTCCTAATGTTTCTAAAATGTTAGGAATAGAAGATGAATTAATAATATTAAATCAATTAATTATTCCATTTGAGAAAAACGGCATTAAGATGGTCTCCATAGCCGGATTAATTCAACCCGGGCAGCCGGTAATCTGGCGTGGACCATTACGATCAAAAGTAATAAGCCAATTTCTCGCTGATGTTGATTGGGGTGAACTTGATTTTCTCATTGCAGACCTTCCACCCGGAACAGGCGATGAAATTCTTACTATATCTCAAAAGATGAAACCCGATTATGCTGTTATTGTTACTACTCCTCAGGAAGTATCTGTTATCGACGCTGAACGGGCTATAAATATGGCAAAAAAATTAGAGATTCCATTCATTGGTGTAATTGAAAATATGTCTGGTTTTGTATGTCCGCATTGCAGTGCAGTCATTAATATTTTTGGTGAAGGTGGGGGTCAAAAATTGGCCGATGAATATAATGTCCAGTTTCTTGGTTCAATTCCAATAGATATCGATGCACGAATACTTAGTGATAAAGGGAAATCTATAATTTGTGAAAAACCGAATTCGGAAGTTTCGAATTCTTTTAAATCGATCGTAAATAAAATAGAAGAACATTTTAAGCAGCCTGCTGACTTTCAGAGCGTAAAAATCTAAAAAAAGAATTGATATGATTGTTTTTGGACCCATACCATCCCGACGCCTTGGCAGAAGCCTGGGTATAAATAATATTCCTCCCAAAGTTTGCACTTATTCCTGCGTTTATTGCCAGCTGGGAAATACAGATTATATGTCCTTAAAGAGAAGAGAGTTTTTTTCACCTGAGAAGATTTTTGATGAAGCCGCTGAAAAAGTTGATCACTTAAGAAAGAAAGGTGAAAAAATCGACTATATAACTTTTGTCCCCGATGGTGAACCAACTATCGATATTAATCTAGGTAAAATAATTGAAAAATTAAAAAAACTAGAAATCAAAATAGCTGTTATTTCCAATGCATCTCTCATTTGGATTGAAGAAGTTCAAAATGATTTACAGCAGGCAGATTGGGTTTCTCTTAAAATTGATTCTGTTTTTGAAAAGACATGGAAGAAAATTAACAGACCTCACGGAATCCTGAAGCTTAAAAGGATAATACAGGGTGCAGAAGAATTTGCATCTTATTTTCAGGGTATACTGGCAACTGAAACAATGCTCATTAAAGACCTGAATGCTAATCTAGAGTCAATAATCAAAACTGGTGAATTGATTAAATACATAAACCCGGAAAAAGCGTATATACTGGTTCCCACACGACCGGCCGCGGAAAATTGGGTAAGAATTCCGGATGAACATGAATTAAATGCAGCTTATCAGGTTTTCAAAGCCCTAAATATAGATACAGAATTATTAATTCAAAATGAAGGAAACGAGTTTACTTATAATTCAAATGTTGAAAGTGAATTATTAAGTATTCTTGCAGTTCATCCAATGAGAAAAGATGCCATTGATGAATATATCAAAAAAGCCAATGCAGATAATAGTTTAATTCTTTCTCTGATTGAATCTAAAGCAATTAAAGAAGTTCATTATAACAACAATATATTTTATTTAAAAAATTTAAGGAGATAAATCATGCCGAATTTAGATGGAACAGGGCCACAGGGTAAAGGTTCATTAACAGGCAGAAGAAGAGGTCGTTGCCGGGATAATCAAACCGAAAAATCTGAAAACAAATCTATTGAAAATGAAGAAACTGCTTATGGATTTGGCTTCGGACGAAAATCCCGTAATAGCAGTCGTGGGAGAGGTCGAGGTGATAGACATCGAGGAATGGGTAGAGGTTTCGGAAGAAAATAAATCTTTAATAATATGAAAATAGCTGTACCATCAATGGGAAAAAATCCGGAATCATTTGTAAGTAATAGTTTGGGACGTTCACCTTTTATTATTATTTATGATGATGAAACCAGGAAGTACAATTACTTTGAAAATATTGGATTTAAACTTAAGGATGGATCCGGCCTTAAAGCTGCAGAAATAATAATACAAAATAATGCAGACTTATTATTAACCAGAGAAGTGGGTCACAAAACATATGCTGTGTTGATGAAAGAACATATTACTATTCATCTACTAAATTTAAGCGGAACCGTAAAATCTACAATAAAAAAGTTTTTAAAGAAAAGGAATTAACATTGAATGTACCCTCAAAAATTTTTTTTACTAAAGGAGTCGGCAAACATAAAGATTACCTTAGTTCATTCGAAGCCTCATTAAGAAATGCAGGGATTGAAAAATGTAATCTCGTAAATGTAAGCAGTATTTATCCGCCAAAGTGCAAAAGGATTTCCAAAGAAGAAGGGTTAAAAATCATCCAGGCAGGACAAATAACTTTTGCAGTAATGGCAAGAAATTCAACTAACGAACCAAACCGTTTGATAGCCTCTTCAATAGGTGCGGCAATACCATCGGATAAATCAAATTATGGTTATTTATCGGAATACCATCCATTTGGCGTAAAAGAAAAACTGGCAGGCGATTATGCCGAAGACCTTGCCGCCCAGATGCTTGCTACAACTCTCGGCGTTGAATTTAATACTGAAGCTGATTGGAACGAAAGAGAAGAAGTATTCAAAATGTCTGATAAAATTGTAAGAACTTTTAATATAACTCAGACTGCAGAAGGTGATAGAACCGGTTTATGGACTACCGTTATTGCAGCAGCAATTTTGCTACCTTAATAATTTAATAAGATGACATTGATCAAAAATAAATACTACTAAAACTTACATGTTCAATAGAAAAATATTGCACTCCTATGGAGTGCCCCTTGGTTTTGGGTGTAATTTATTTTCTACAAATATATCTCTCCTACGGAGAGAAGAAACTGAGGTAAGAACTCCATTAGGAGTTCAATAAAAGAAATGATGAGATTCCTTGAGATGATTTATTTTTAATTTGATAAAAAAAGTAAAGAGAAAACACAATGTTAAATTTCTTTTATTTCTAAAATTATTTTGGACAGTACTGAAAATTTATTAATACTCAATTAATTTTTTGTTCGAATAATTAATTATTGTAGCACAGATTATAGTTTACTTTGGGGTGTTGAAATCTGTGTGATATATATATGATAACTTGGAATTAAAATTTCGAAAATAAAAATATCTCACGGATTTCCATACTTCAAACTCTGTATTTAACCTATGCTCCAAGGAGGAAAAATGGAAAAACATTATATTGACTCTATATCTCTTTACAGGCTTCCCTGGACAATGCCGGATAATGGAATTACCTGGCTGGAACCAACTGCACAATGCAATTTAAATTGCTACGGATGTTATAGAAAAAACATTAAGAATTCTCACAAACCGCTGGCAGATGTAAAACACGAACTGGATTTCTTCCAATCGGTAAGAAAATCAGACTGCATTTCAATTGCAGGCGGTGATCCGCTTTTGTATCCTGATATTGTTGAACTTGTAGCAGATATAAAATCGAGAGGTCTTAAAGCAATTATTAATACAAACGGGATTGCACTAACCAACGAACTTCTTGATGAATTAAAAAAAGCCGGTGTATTTGGTTTTACATTTCATATAGACAGTAAACAAGGAAGAGGAAGAGAAAAAAACTGGTTCGGTAAAAATGAAGTTGAACTGAATGAACTTCGCCTCTATTATGCAGAAATGCTTGCAGCCAAAGGTGGAATCGCCTGTTCATTTAATTCAACTGTTTATCATGACACAATTCAATATGTGCCTGATTTAATTGAATGGGCAAACAAGCATATAGATATAGTCCATACTATGGTTTTTATTTTATTTAGATACATCACACCGGACACGCCGTTTGATTTCTATGCGGGAGATAAAAAGATAATCTGGGACAATATCCATTACCACTCTAATAAAAAAGAAATAACCGACTTAATGGCAGAGAATGTTGTTAAAGAGATAAGGAAAAAATTCCCTGATTTCTCACCTGCTGCTTTTTTAAATGGTACTGCTAAACCAGATCATTTTAAGTGGCTGCTGTCGGAAAGGATTGGCAACAGGAATAAAATCTTCGGTTATGCAGGCAATAAATTTCTCGAACTTGTAATGACCTTATATCATTTCAAGAAGGATAAGTATCTTTCTTATGCTTCACCAAAAATTCTAAGCCTCGGAAGATCAACATTGTTCAATACCTGGTTTTTAGATAAGGGGATTAAAAAAGCATTAAAAAACTATTTAAAGTTTCTATTTGTTAATCCTTTCAGAATATTTAAAAAAGTTTATATGCAGTCAATTATGATTATTCAGCCGGTTGACCTGATGGTAAATGGTGATCAAAGTATGTGTGATGGCTGCCCCGACATTACATATTGGAAAGAAAAAAACGGTGCAGAAAAGCTTGTTTGGTCCTGCAGGCTTGAAGAGTTAATGCAGTATGATAACTTTTTAAGAATGATTCCAAAGAAAAAGGAAACAATTCCTGAGATTGGTAGAGAAGTAAAAGTTGAAATGGCAAACCGGTCATCAAATGATTAAAATAATACAAATTACAAATTTGAATAATTGAGTGCAGGTATAATCATGAAAATCTGTTTTGCATTCTTTGAATTCAGTCAGCTTCTTTTTATACAATTAATTTTTATAGGAGATTTAACGATGTCTCAAATAAAAAATCAAAAAAATAAAGTTGAAGATGTAAATATTACAATATTATATGATAACTACCAGATGGGAAAAGCTTTGGAAACAGATTGGGGATTTTCTTGCTTAATTGAAGCTGGGAAAATAAGACTTTTATTTGATACGGGGGAAAGTGGCAAAATTTTATTGAGAAACATCTCAAAATTGGGAATTACTCCGGAAAATATTGATTTTGTTTTCCTATCTCATTTTCATCATGATCATACCGGTGGATTAAGTGCCTTTTTAAAGAAGAATTCCAAAGTAACCATCTATTATCCGCAATCATTTCCAGCTAACCTTATTGAAGAGATGCAAAATTCGGGAGCTGAACTGGTTCCGGTTTCCGCATTTAAAGAATTGCAGACAAACATATATTCGCTTGGTGAACTTTACGGACTTATTCCTGAACAATCACTTGCAATCAGAACATCAAAAGGAATTGTCATCATTACCGGTTGTGCTCATCCGGGAATCATTAATATTCTCGAACAAGCAAAAAATTCCTTTCCCAATGAAACAATTTATCTTGCTTTAGGAGGATTTCATCTATACCGGAAAACGGAGGAAGAAATAAAAAGCACAATTGATAAAATGTCAAATATGGGAATATTAAATGCTGCTCCTTCTCACTGCTCCGGAAATACTGCCAGGAAAATGTTCAAGGAAGCATATAATAGTAATTATATTGAAGTTGGAACCGGTACAATTTTTAAAATAGACTAAAATATTTAGATGATGGGAAATTCATATTATTTATTTGAATATAAAAATAATATTGCAAATAATTTAATTAGTTCTAAAAACTTACTAAAGATTTATTAAGGAGATATAACAATGGCATTGATGATAACAAGTGAATGTATTGTATGCGGTGCCTGTGAACCGGAATGCCCGAGTAATGCTATCACGGCCGGTGAAGCTTTTTATGAAATAGGTTCGGAATTATGCGCTGAGTGCGTCGGTTATTATTATGAGCCTCAATGCAGGTCAATATGTCCGGTTGACGAGGCTGTAATTGTGAATCCAAAATATCGTGAAACGAAGGGAGAACTGATAAAAAAGAAACTGCTGATGGATATGAATTAACTCAATGCAGATAATTAGGTTAGATTTTTAAGAAGTAAAACAATAGCATCAATCATGTCTGGAATAAATAACATATTACCTCATGTCGTAAATAAAACATTTAAAGAAATTTCCTGTGAAATATTGTTTACGGTTCATACTTACGATATAGACATTGCCGGACATGTAAATAATATTGTTTATGTCAAGTGGATTGAACAGCTTCGGACAAAACTCTTCAATAAATATTTTAATCTTCAGGATCTGCTTTCAAATAATTTGTATCCCGTAGTTATAACCACTAATATTAACTATAAAAAATATTTAAAACTTTTTGACAAACCGGTGGGCACTATGAGCATCGAGTACTGTAACCACGGAATAATAGAATTAAAATCAGTTATAAAAAGAAAAAAAGAAATAATTGCGCTCGGAAGACAGATGTGTGTTCTTTTAAATTTAAAAACCGGCAGAATGGATAAGGAAAAGATCAAGTCTATTCTAAAATCGTGAAACAATTAATAGTAAAATTTGAGCCTTTATTCCAATCAGCAATTAATTTTTTAAGCTACTATAATGCGTTATAATATCAGCAACCTTGTTCCACACTTCACAATTATTAAATTTAAATGAATCGATATAATTAATAAATGACTCAAATGGAATATTCATAAATAAATTATTATATCTTTCTTTCAGAACAAACTGATCGTTCGCCAGAATTCGAAAACCTATTTTATATTTTTCAAATTCAGAAATCTTTACCTGATATTTTTTTATTAAATTATCAACTGCTTTATCGCGGGAATTAAATTCATCCCAAAAATTCCATTTTTGCTTTGCTTTATTTGAAAAGTTCATCCATTGAGAATTTTCTTTTGGGTGAACCGTTCCCATACTGCAGGCATCTTTATATGTCCAGATAGACCATGAAATCTTATAATCTTTATAAATTTCAAGCATGTCTTTAAGCATGCTTACATGCTGCATTCTATCACCATGATTAAACAAAGCACCTGTTTCTCCGCACCATACAGGACGTTTCAAATTTTCCGCCATATACTTTAAAGGAACATCGCTAAGAAGTGTTTCTAAAATTCTTTCTTTTTGAGATTTCTTTTTTGACAAACCTTGACGCATAAACGGATAATAATGAAAACTTAAAGCAACATTAGGATCTTCAAACTGTTCAAATATTTTAAAATCTGTCCCGTACAAATTACCTTCAACAAAAAGGATATGATTTTTATCAACCTTACGGATTTCACTAATAAGTTCAGAATAAAACCGATTAAATAACTTTCTATCCTGATCCCATAAAACCGGTTCATTCAACAGATCATATCCTGCTATCCATTTATTGGATGCATATCTTTGGGCAATATATTTCCACAGTGATAAAGCACGTTTCCTAAAATCGGAATATTCCCAAAATAAATTTACTCCCACTGCATTATCTGAATGCCAATCGGGATTTTGCCCACCCGGTGCTGCATGGAGATCGAGCAGAATAAAAATTTCATATTTATTACATAATTTTAATATGCGATCAATTTCTTCAAACCCTTCGTCCATGTATACATAGGGATTTTGGTCATCCTCAAAAAGCCGGTAGTTGAAAGGGATTCTTAATGTATTTATGCCAAGACTTTTTAAGAATTTAAAATCGGCTTCATCAAAAAAAGATTTATAGAACTTTCTCCAAAATCTATCGGCATTCTCTTTTCCATATGCATCAACAATTGCGGTTCTTATTTGTGAGTCTGTCCCGGGAAGTCCGATCATAAAATGTTCAAGATTTAACCATGTACCTATGCCATAACCGTACAGCATGATTTTTTTATCATTTAAATAAAAATTCCTGCCTTTTACTCTTAAAAAATCGATACTCATTTTTATAGATTGTTTTTAAAGATAAGCCATATTCTCAGAACAATTATTATTAAAATGAAAATCTATTTAAACATTAACCTGCAAATCTTTAATCTTTCTCCATAATGTAGAACGGTGCATACCCAGTTCGACAGCAGCTTTTGATTTGTTCCCTTTGTTTCTTTTTAATGATTCGATAATTATTTCTCTCTCATCTTTCAATTCGTTCTTAACGCTTTTTGTAATAAAATGTTCATCCGTAATTGAATCAGGTAAATGTTCAGGAAATATTACACCGTTACGGCACATAACAAAAGTATGTTGTATCGTATTTTCCAATTCACGAACGTTTCCAGGAAAACTATACTTCATTAAAATACCTAATGCTTCTGGTGAAATTTTTTCAACTGTATTCTTATTTTTTTTCTTTAACATTTTTAAGAAGTGATTTACTAGGAGAGGAATATCTTCCGGTCTGTCTTTAAGAGGCGGGATTTTTATATTCATAACATTTATTCTGTAATAAAGATCTTCACGGAATTTATTTTTTTCAATTCCCTGCTTCAAATCAGCATTGGTAGCAGCAATAATTCTAGCGTCGGAATACAATGTTTTTGAAGATCCCAGCGGTCTGTATTCACCGTTATTAAGAACACGCAATAATTTTACCTGCAACGAAATATCCATTTCGCTTATTTCATCCAGCAGAAGCGTCCCCCCGTTGGCGAGGCAAAACTGTCCCGGCTTATCATGTTTTGCGTCGGTAAAAGCACCTTTCTCATATCCAAAAAGTTCAGACTCTAATAATTGAGCGGGTAAAGCTGCGCAATTTATTTTAATATAAGGGCCATATTTTCTGGGACTAAGATTATGTATTACCTGTGCAAACAATTCTTTTCCCGAACCGCTAGGACCTTGAATTAATACATTACAATCCGATTCGGCAATATTCGGAAGTAAACTAATGATTTGCTGCATTTGCGAATTCACGCTGACAATTTCATCCAGTGTCCTGTTGTTTTTAATACGTTCTCTAAGATGCTCTAATTCCGAAATATCTCTGAAAAGTTCTACTGCACCGATAATCTTATTATTTTTATCTTTTAACAACGTAGTTGTAACATTAATAGGAATCTCGCAGCCATGACGGGAAATTATAGTTACACGAATGTTTTCAATAGGCTCTTCATTTTTAAGTGTATCTTTTAAAGCACATCTTTTATTACAAATATCTGTCCTGAATACATCAAAGCAATTTTTATTTATTGCCTCGGACGCACTAAAGCCGGTAATTTTTTCGGCGGCTTTGTTAAAGGAAGTAATTCTACAATTTTTATCTGTTGTAAATATTCCGTCGCTAATGCTGTTAAATATAAATTGACTTAATTCTTCATCCATTTTTCAACACAATAATTTTCTTAAAAGAAGATATATGGCGGTGTATTAAAATTATCAAATTTATTACTCATTATCTATGCGTTTAACTGTCACTGGATTTATCAATTATAAAACATTGAGATATTCTATTGTTAATCTTACTCTTAACCCTAAACCTAATCCAAATGGGAGTAAGATTAAGAGCAAGATTATGATTAAGGTAAATCATTATAATTAGGAATATATATATTAATAAATGTTAAATAAGATCTGAATTGTATTATATATAAACAATTTCAGATTCCTGCCATTTATCTTTATCAAGACCTAAACCCGGAGCAAGTAAAACAGCCCTGCTGTTAAAAGATAAATGTTCAGGTTTATCAGGACCAACAAGAATAACAGGAGAAATAAAATTATCGGCAAATTCTTTAATAGGTTTTCCTGCAAAGAAAGCATCCTCTTTTATATATGCCAAAACAAGAAGCTGAAATTCTCGAACTAACAGGCAGCGATGAAGCTCTGTCCAGCTATTATCGTAACAAACCCGGAAACCAACGTCAAGGTATTCACCTGCACGTTCGTCATAGTACAATCTTAATTCCTTCTCTTTTTTAATAGCAAGCCGTTCAATTTCCGAATGTGATAAGTTCCGGTTTTTTATTTCATTATGATCAAACGGATCATTCAAAAAATGAAAGACGTTCAATCTTTTATTATTAGCTTTTGAAAGCTCTAAAGCTGTATCAAATGCCCAATCCCCCTGCTTTGAATAATGGGCACAAAATCCTACTGCATTAAATGTTGGGATAGCCATATTTCCTCCAGGTTATAAATTTCTTCCCTTTGTCTACTTAGATAATAGATGTATTTGTAACTTCTTTTAAATAATAATCCGAATAAACAGCACCTATAGGATTATTTGCAAGAGATTTATCTTTTACAAATAAAGTTGAAACAGGTGCATTGCTTGATTCAGTAAAAATACAATCCGTACCGATGCATAGCCCAATAAGAATATTAAAATCAACTCCGGCCTGATTAAGAATATCAGCCTGCCCTTTTGGATTGCATGCTACTTTAATTTTATTTGTTAACATTTTATCAGATAACTTATTTCCTCCAATTTTGCAGCAGACAGGAAATACATCAAAGAAACGCCGCAATGCACGGGCAACTATACTAGCAGGTTCGGACAGATCGACGCAATAGGCAATCCCTATTTTTTTATAATTCATTTCTATTGCAAAATACACCAGCTCGGAAAGCCGGCAGAGTATCCTCTCATCTTCAAGAGATACATCAAGAGCGGAATTTAACATTTCACCAATCTCTTTATTTTCCGGTTCGGAATTTAATTGCAACGACAGATTACATGGTCTGCCCTCAATACATAGAGGATATTTACATAAAAGACAATCTATATTCTGTAACAAACCATCATTTTCTTTTTTTGAATTTCCAGCAGATAATTTTAAGCTGGTATCACAAGTTACTGAGAATCCAAATCCGTTCTTTAATGTTCCTGCCTTGATAGCTTCAATAACTTCAATGTCGGAGCATGCAACATTATCAATAACCGATATTCCGCTTTCCATAGATAATTTTCTATCTTCAAGATTTATTCCTCCGCAAACAAGTATGTCGACTTTGTTATCGTTAAGAATTTTTAATAAATCACTCCATGACTTTTCACCTAATTTCAAAGTCTTATTGTATGCAGACCGGTTCATTGCCACTTTTACTAATAAGACTGAATCTGCAATTGTACAACGCGGTGCAACTCTGTCTTTAAACAGAGGAATTCCGTAAATCATAGTATTTTCTTTTTATTTCATTTTTAAACAACATATATGCCAATGACATAAATTAAATCAGCATTAGTTGAAATGCACAATTTATTTAATCCAAACCGGTTTCTACTAAATAATCATTGTTTAATGTTTTAAAAATGTTGCAAAATTGTTTTGGTGCAACATAGTGTCGCAACACTTACAACACTTTTAATAATGCATCACTGATTTTTATCTCAAACAAATCAGAGTAATTTTTTTTATTCTGATTGTTATAAGATCGGCTGATTTCTGTAAGGAATTAACTTTCTCTTTATAAAATGATCTTCATGATTTTATTTATTCCCAATTACATCGGGTTAATAATTTTAACTTGGTATACAACTTGTAATTTCCAAAATGAATAATTCATTACAGAGAGTTAATATGGATGATCCCCTAACACAACAAGTTAAGAATGAACAAACGTTAATGAAATACAACTATCCTTATTATATTGAAAATCCCGTATGCGAAAATAGAATCGCCAGGTTACTTGAAGCGTTTGCAGCAGTTTTAAACTTTACCGATTACAAATCATTATTAGATTCTTACTGTATGACCAACACAAAATGTAACCGGTGTGCTGTTGCATGTCCTATTTATGTTGCGACACAAGATTACAGGGATATACCCTGTTACAGGTCAAATCTTTTATTGAATATTTACAGGCGCTACTTCACATTTAACGGCTGGCTCAAATCACGATTCTCAATAAAATCATTTGAACTGACAGAAGAAGTTATTGATGAAATGAGTGATTTGTTCTATCGATGTACAGCATGCAGGCGCTGTACACTGGAATGCCCTTTAGGAGTTGATCATGGACTCATTACCCGTCTTGGGCGTTACATTCTTAGCTTAATTGGAATTGTACCCAAAGCATTGCAGGTAAGTGTAAGAGAACAATTAGAAGGACAAACACGCAATACATCAAAAGTACCGAAAGCTGCGTTGATTAATACATTAGAATTCCTTTCCGAAGAAATGGAAGAAACGCTTGGGATAAAAGCTGAATTTCCAATCGACAAAATCGATAGAGAATATGTGTTTTTCTGTGCAGTAAGCGATTATTTATTGGAGCCGGATACTCTTATGGGAAATGCTGCAGTCCTGTATGCAGCAGGAGATTGGAATAAATGGACAATTGGAACCTGCAATTATGACGGCATTAATTACGGACTTTTTTATAGCGATTGGCACCTTGAAAATATTATTAAGCGACTTGTAAGTGAAGCAAAACGATTGAACAGCAATAAAATTTTAATCGGCGAATGCGGACATGCATCAAGGTCTGCTCACGATTTTGTTCCTGTGTTCGGCGGTAAAAGAAATTACCCGGTTATGAACTTTATGGAATATACTCTTGATTGCCTTAAGAAAGGAAAAATAAAATTAAATCCTGATATAATTACACAGAAAGTTACTTATCATGATCCGTGCAACATAGCGCGCTCAGGCTGGATTGTGGATCAGCCGCGCGAAATATTGAAATCATTTATAAAAAATTTTGTTGAGATGGAACCGCACGGGCAGAATAATTACTGCTGCGGCGGCGGGGGCGGGCTTGTTTCAATAGATGAAATTCACAAATTCAGAATGGAAGTCGGAGGATATCTTAAAGCTGAACAAATAGAAAAAACCGGGGCGGAAATTATAGTCTCACCATGTGCTAATTGCAAAAAACAATTAAGGGAATTAGTAGAATATTATAAGATGCCATGTAAAGTAGTTGGATTGCATGATTTGATTTTAGAGGCAATTGAAATTCCCGGGGGAAAGACACCAGAAGAACGGAAACAAACAAAAGTAGAAATGGAGATGGGCTGAAATGCAAACACTTGATACTTGATGTTTGATCCTCGATGTCTAATAACCCTGTGGTGCTCTGTGGTTCTTTGTGCTCTTTGTGTTCATTCTTAAATGCATGACACAGAGAACCACAGCGAATGTACAGAGGAACACAGAGATTAATTTAGAATATCTTTTAAATGATAGAACTTTAAACATAAAAAGTTTTTCTTCAGCTCTAATATTAGGAAATAAATATGGAACAATGGATCAACTTTGCCAAAGGCCCTTTATTTGCATTCACTTTTTTAATAATGATTTTAGGATTAGCAAGACATTTCATGATTCAATTTTACTCAATATTTATTTCAAAGGGGAAAAGGCTTAGAAATGTTTCGTGGAAGAAAATGTTTTCCGATATGGTTTCATGGGTTTTCCCGGTTAAACATTTTATAAAAGGAACAATTTTATTTTCTTCGGTCTCCTTTGTCTTCCATTTAGGGGCTATATTAGTTTCGGTTTTTTTTATTGATCATATTGTTCTATGGGAAAGATTCTTTGGAGTCGGTCTCCCCTCAATAGGAAGAAGTTTGGCTGATATACTGACCCTGCTCACAATAGCCTGTATAATAATTCTTATTGCCTGCAGAATATTTGTAAAACGCCAGAGAGAAATGAGCAGGAAATCAGATTATATTTTATTGATAATGGTTCTTCTCCCTTTCCTCTTCGGATTTTTTGCAGGACATCCTGCTGTCAATCCATTTTCCTGGAATACTGCAATGCTTATTCATGTTCTTAGTGCTGAAGCTTTATTTCTCGTTATCCCTTTTACCAAGCTGTCTCATATTGTCCTCTATTTCTTTGATAGATTATCACCTGTCCATTGGCAGTTAAAACCTGGTGCCGGTGATAAAGTTGCAGAAGCTTTGTTCGGAAAGGAGGCAAAAGTATAATGGACGCTATTTTAGTAGATGTAACAAAATGTATAGGATGTGAAAAATGTGTTGAAGCATGTATTAAAAAAAATGATCTCAATCTTGAAAGATCATTTTTTGATCGTGAGACATCAAGAGATGGATTATCAGCAGACAGGCTTCTCAGCATAAAAAAAATCGACACAAACCGTTTTGCAAGATATAGCTGTATGCATTGTGTAGATCCGGCCTGTGTCTCGGCATGCATTGTCGGGGGAATAACAAAATCTAAAGAGGGCCCGGTAATTTATGATCCCGATAAGTGTATCGGATGCCGTTATTGTATGCTCGCATGTCCGTTTCATATTCCACGTTATGAATGGAATGATACAAAACCATTTATGAAAAAATGTAATATGTGCTATGACAGGGTAACACAAAACCTATTACCTGCCTGCATAGAGGCATGTCCTCAAAAGGCAATAATTTTTGGAGAAAGAAATAAATTATTAAAACATGCCCGTTCAGTAATAAATTCTAACATAAATAAATATTTTCATCATATATGGGGGCAAAAAGAATATGGGGGAACTTCTGTTTTATATATTTCAGATATTGATCTTACAAAAATGGGCTGGCCCGATAAACCGGCAATTCCGGTTCCCGAACATACCGAACCGCTGATTGAAAAGACTCCTGTTATCGGATTAACAGTAGGCGGATTCCTTGTCGGATTAAATTGGATAATTAAGAGAAAGAATGAATTAGCCGCTGAAAAAAAGAAATAAATAAAGAAAATAATAATGTTTAATAAATCCAGAACTCTAAAAAATATTTTATGGTTTTTTGTATTCTTTGGAATAGTTGCCGCAATTTTCCGGTTATGGTTCGGCCTGGGTGCAACAACAAATTTATCCGATGATGTACCCTGGGGATTGTGGAAAGTCCTGAATATGATCGCAGGAGTAGCACTGTCAACCTGCGGCTTTACAATTGGATTTTTAGTTTATGTTTTAAAGATTGAAAAATTTAGACCGCTTGTGAAGCCGGCCATACTTGTCGCTTTTTTAGGTTACGGTTCATCATGTTTTGCTTTACTGTTTGACATCGGACTCCCCTATCGTTTCTGGCATCCGTTGGTTATGTGGAACGAGCATTCTTTTCTGTTTGAAGTATTCTGGTGCGTAATGCTTTATTTTTCTGTAACATTTATAGAACTGATACCCAATATTATAGAAAAGTATAACCTTAAAAAAATAGTCAGCTTCTTTCACAAAATTGCTATAGGAATAGTAATAATAGGAATTTCTCTTTCTACCCTTCATCATTCTTCACTTGGTTCATTATTTCTGATTACACCATACCGTTTATTCAAGTTATGGTATTCACCTTTGTTACCAGTTTACTTTTTTACTTCTGCTGCAGGATGCGGTATAATGTTTTTAATCATGGTTAAAATATTCTATGCAAAATTATACGATCCAGTATCTGTGTTTGGTAATCAAACTCATGGTAAGGCACCGCTTATCTGTTCATTAGGTAAAAATAACGGGAATACTACAATTAAGGAATATGGTAAAAATATGCCGATGCTGAGCTCATTGAGCATTATAGGAGCCTCCCTGCTTGGAATTTATCTAATATTAAAAATCTATGACCTTTTTAAGCTAAACCTCTTCGGTGCTTTATTCGCCGGTACCTGGGAAAGCTGGCTATATGTAATTGAATTATTACTGACTGCTGTTATACCGATCATTTTAGTAATTATCAAAAGCAGCAGGCGTTCACCTTACGGATTAGGTACAGCGGCATTTTCCGCATCTTTCGGTCTTGCATTAAATCGTCTAGATGTAGGTATAATCGGCTACTTCCGTGATGCAGGTACCGCTTATTTTCCCTCTCTAACAGAATGGTCTTTGAGCATTGGAGTTATTGCTGCTGCTGCACTTATATTTTTATTCATAGTAGAAAATTACTCAATATTTGATGAACAATGGAAAGTATATAAAATTAGTAAAGGAATTTTCAGTGTTTCATTTGATTCCATATCCCGAGTCTGGCAGACTGCTCTCCAGAGCGGTTTACAGCATATAACTATTATCGGAGTTTTTGTTCTACCGATCGCTTTTGTTCTGATGTACCCGCAATATAAAACCAATGATCAAATCAATGTTGTTCCAGCATCCGGATTGAATACAACCCGCTCAATTCTGATTATTAATGCAAACAAACCTGGAATGAACACTGAATTTCCTCATTTAAAACATCAGGAAGTCCTGGGAAAAGAAAGATCTTGTGTTGAATGTCATCATATGTCCTTACCAAATGATAAATCAACTCCTTGTTCCAGATGTCATCAAAAAATGTTTGGGAAAACTCTTATTTTTAATCATGATATGCATACGATCTGGGTTGCAGCAAAAAGAAAAATTTCAGGTCTGCATCCGGAAAATAAAACATGCAGCATTTGTCATGAATCCGGCTTACCTAAAAATATAAATAGTGCAGTCGGCTGCATGGAATGTCATAAAGAAAATATGAACATAACGGATACTTTAAATTTACCTAAACAATTTTTATATACCGATAGTTATTTTGATGTTATGCATAAGCGATGCATCAGGTGCCATCAGGAAAAGATGGCACAGGTAAATAAACCCAATCTCGATCAATGCTCAAATTGCCACAAAAATTATTACAAGGATTTTGAAACTGAAAAATTATTAACATTATCCAACCATAATTAAGATCGATTTCATCGGCTTTGAATTCTGGTAAGGCTTGACAATTAAAAGCAGATACAGAAAAAGAATTTTTCTTCAGTCAGACTATTTTGTTTATTAATTTCAACACTCCACCCTTCTATTCATCTTATCAGTAGACGAATCCAATTTCAATTTAATGAATCATATACAGTAAAAATATTTATTAACTAAACAATAGAACTGATATGTTAAAAACTAATCTCACTCACCTGCTTTCAGAAAAAGAACATTCTGATTTATTAAACAACAATGAAAATGTAATGATCTGCTGCGGCAGAATGGGACCAATGTGCATTCCCGTTTATGATTCTATGGAAGAGCTTGAAAATGAATTCAAGCAGGTAAAATTTGCTGATTTGGAATTTGATTTACCTGATTCCAGAGTTATCAGGAATCTGCCGGAATGCAGGAGCTTTGCGGGACTCCCGTTTACAGTTTACTACAAAAACGGAAAAGTTGTTGAAGCTACTACCAGCATTCAATCAAAAGACCAAATAACTGAAATATTAAAAAAACACTTCTCGAATGGAAATGGAAAATCACTTTGATGTAATTGTAATCGGCGGGGGACCTGCCGGATTAACGGCAGGAATCTACCTGTCGCGTGCCAAACTTAATACTTTGATCTTAAACGAAGGGACTGCCGGCGGACAATTGATCTTAACGCACGAAGTAGCTAATTATCCAGGCTTTGAAAGTATAAGCGGATATGAGCTGGCAAGAAATATGAAATCGCAAGCTCAGAAATTCGGATGTAAAATAAAATCTAATATTAAAATCACTTCTTTCGATTTTGAAGAGGATATTAAAAAAGTAACTATAAATGATAAAGAGGTTTTTACTTCTCACGCAGTTATTATGGCAATGGGAGGGAGATCCAGGACAATTGGAGCACCGGGTGAAGATACATTCAAGGGGAAAGGAATTTCTTATTGTGCGACTTGCGACGGTGATTTTTTCCAGGATAAAGAAATCATTGTGATCGGCGGTGGAAATTCTGCACTTGAGGAAGCTGTATCGCTTACAAAGTATGCTTCAAAAGTAACAATTGTTCATCAGTTCGATCATTTCCAGGCATTTGAGCATTACGTAAATGAAGCAAAGAAGAACAGCAAAATAAACTTCATTATGGAATCTAAGATCATTGAATTTACCGGCACAGAAAAACTTTCGTCTGTCAGAATCCAAAATCAGCGGACAAGCGAAATATCCGTAATGCCTATTGATGGAGTTTTTATCTTTATAGGTTATGTCCCGAATACTGAAAGTTTAGAAGGAATTGTTGATCTTAATAAATGGAATGAAATCATTGTTGACAGCAACTTAATGACTAATGTTGACGGGGTATATGCTGCAGGAGATTGCGTCCCTAAAAAATACAGACAGATAACTACTGCCGTAGCAGATGGAACAGTGGCTGCATTAAATGCAGCTGAGTTCATAAATAATTTTAAAAAGCAGGATGAACATCTTGTCATAAGTTAGGAATAAATATCATTTATTTCTAACTTCAAAAATTCTCTATAATTTTAAAAACCAATTAAAAATCAGCCCGCTAAAGAATGGCGGACTGATTAGATTTTATAATTTATATACTTGCCTTTTAATCATGTTTGTGTCTGATGCTTTTCTTTAAGGTAGGTTCTGTCAAATACTCTAGTTCTCCGCTTATAAATCTATTTATAGATTCCGATACACTCATTTTTCTGGCAAGGTAAACTTTGCTCTTGGGTGTATTAATTATTTCAAATGCATGAGGACCAATATTGCCGACAATAAATACCTCTATACCATTCTGTAAGAAATCAGACAGGTTATCATGATTATGTTCTTCAGCTAAATTTTTAAATGCTTCATAGTTCTTTGCTTCTGTATTAAAAAGAATAAAATAATTTGCATGTCCGAATCTTTTTGCAACGGGACTGTCAAGATTATTTCCATCAGAGCCGATTAATATTAACATTTCAATTACTCCATAATTCTATTGTTCTGCTTTTGAATTATGATAACAATATTACAGCACTAATAATTATTAAAGCTGTAAAATAAGATGCATGAAATTTAATATTGGTTCATAAGATCCAATGCCGAATTTTCCAGTGATTTAATTTTATCCTTCTGATTTCCTGCATGATTTCATTCGATAAGAATGAGAAATTTTCATAGCTTTTCCAAGCATATTTATTACATCGCAGTATTTCGTTTACGATAATTCAATTGCTCTTTCTACGGCATTTTTATCTATTTCTTTGCCGTAAAAAACATATTCAATATTTAAATCTGCAAATACTGAGGATGTTCCTCAGTTACATCAGTTTTTATATTTATTTCAAAAGAGTCCAGTTTTACCTTTTTCTTTTTAAGAATTGAGACTACATCACTTCCGGTACAACCTCCAAGACTCAATAGTAAAAGTTCCTTTGGGCGAATTCCAGCATTGCTTCCGCCGGATTCAACAGAACCATCCATTGTTATCCAGTGGTTTGAATCAGTTTCCCTACAAAAGTTATCCCTTTAAGTTGTTTAATGTATGCAGTTCTTGTCGGCATATTATTTCCTTATATTTTCCGATTTTTTTAAATTTAAAAATGAACAATTATTGTTTTAAAAGTAAAAAAAAGTAACATTTATTGATTAAAAAGCTGGTTTGATAAAATTTTCAGGCATTTGCACTGCTACAACTTTTCCTCTGGCTGTTATTTCACCATTGGCTGAAACTGTAATTTCAGAAACTACTTTTCGTCCTTTTAATTCAATAATTTTCCCCCTTAATTCGAGTTCACTACCAAGAGGGGTCGGCTTAAAATAATCAACATGCAGTGATGCTGTAACAAAACGGAAAGGCGGTTCTGTTCCCGGTTCCCTTCCTTCTTTTTTGTATAACGCCAATGCACCTGTACCTGTTCCATGGCAGTCAATCAGAGACGCAATTAATCCGCCATAAACATAACCCGGAACAGCAATATGATAAGGCTTTGGAGTAAAATATGCAACTGTTTCATCCCCGTCCCAGTAGCTTTTTAACTGGTGGCCGTGTTCGTTTAACTTGCCGCATCCATAACAATAGCTAAGATCATCGGGATAGAAATCCTGAATAGCTTTTATTTCCATTTTTTTGGTTTGTCTTAATTATATTTTCTTTTTAGAAAAATATATGTTTTGAATAGTCAAAACAATATATAAAGTTGATTTTAAAATTATTTTGAATAACTCAAATTGTCTGCTTTTTAGGTAAACCGTTAAAACGGTTAAAAATTTCTACTTTTTCCATTGATCCCGGAATTAATTGCCGGGGTTGATGAAACCCCTAAAAATAAAGGTATTAACTGTTTTAATTTATCTACCAATAGGTGGACAGTTTTTTCATCTTTAGCGATAAACTTGAGTTAAATAATAGGAATAGCTTTATCGATAAAATATCTCAAAAATGGAATTTAGAAAAGGAATTTGTTTATAATATTTCTGAAATGAATTATTCAATTATTAGTCAATCGATTATAGTAAATATTACTTAGCTAAAACTACCAGGTGACTAGTTGAAGGCTGATTCTTTATTTCTGTAATTATTTTAAAACCGGCTTTTATAGCCAAGCCATTAATTCCTCCATTGGCAATAAAGTTTTTATAATTTCTATAATGATCCGAACCTGCGGCAAATTCAACAGCTTCATTTAATAAGCCCCAGTATCCAGGCTGTTTGGGAACAAGATAATCGCCAATAATAATTTTATCCGCTGTTAAAAATATTTTATTTAAAAGATTTATTCTCTCACTCTCGGCAACTTCGTGAATAACATAAGTAAGAACAGCATAATCAAAATGTATATTATTTTCGGAAATAATTTCATCTATGTTTTTATGCTGAAAAAATATTTTAGAATTCGGATTTCTCTTCAGCTTCATAACTGCCATTTTGATATTTCGGCTGGATAAATCTATTCCAAAAATGTATTGGCATTTATCAGCGATGTAAAAGGAAAATCTCCCTGTTCCGCAGCCAACATCAATTACTTTTGAATCAGGTTCAATATAATCTTTAATCTTTTCAAATAATTTATCCTGATTAGGAGCGATAAAAGAATCGTAAAACCAGCCGTCATACCAATGATTTTTATTTTGAGGCATTGAACTGAATTTTCAAAAATGAAAATAATTAGGTTAGGAATTATAGTGAATTTAAATAACTTTTTAACAACCGGATATTTGCTGATCTCTGGAGAGATCTTATTCAGATCCCTCCTTTTTTACATCCGGTAAAATAACATCATTAAAACGGGGGAAATTGATTTTCCAGTTAAGACCTGCAATTGTATTTTCAGATAATGCAGTTTTATGACAGGTAGAGCATTGTGCAAGATGGGGCTTATCAGCTATTTTTTTTGATTCCATTGTATGGCATGAGACACACAATCTATGCAAAGCATCTGTATATGATAATATATAATAATCTTTAGCAGAATTATTTCTGTCTACCATTAATTTATAATTTGTGTGACAATCGGTGCAGTTCTTTGCAGATTGTGCAGTCCGGTAAATTCCTGCTTTGTGGCAGTCGTCGCATTTAAGATTAGCCCTTTGGCTTGTTTTATGCCAGTCATGTCTGAAAAAATCTACTTGCTTATACATGCTTGAATGACATTCTGAACAGGCACTTAATTTTTCTCCCGGCAGGCTTAAATGATGACAAACTCCGCAAGTATCATTATTTACGGCAGATACATTTCTGAAAACATTATTATTTACAACAGAGAGTTCATGAGTTTTTATCCAGTTAATGTGAGCCTGGTGCGGAAACTTGACTAATTGCTCATCTCTGTTGCCGTTAATATATAAAGTATCCATACCTGAAGCGCGGCTTACTTCTATATTTTCAATACCTTTACTATGTAAATGTTTCCCGGGCATTAAAAACATTCCTAAAGCAAAACTGATAATAAAAACCAGTGAATACTTTGTTATTCCGGAAATATCCGGCGTTCCGAGCCAAGTTCTCGATGTATAGTCAAATGACGGAAGTGAATGCGGCAATGAATCAGGTTCTTTGGGCTGAATATCCCAGACATGAAAATGTTCGATTGCAAATAAAAAGACCAATGCAGCTGCTGATATAATTCCAAGACTGATAAAAATTTCAGTCCATAACGGTGTATAAGAATCTCCGGTAGTTCCAAGCATAGCTAAACCGCCTACATCAATCCGGTTCAATATAACTCCTAATATCACCATTGAAGAACCTGTCCACTGCACTTTGCTATTATCAGCTAATTTAGGAATAGTAAACAACAGAGCAGGAATAACCGTAGAAATAAAAACTTCAATAATAAAAAGATTACTCTGCCAGCTGCCGTTGAAAATTATTGAGAATTTTCCGGCTGCAATGATATCAATCATTTTAACCAGGAAGTAAGCAGCTAAAACCCAAACTGCAGTTTTGCATAATTTCGCTATAAGATTTGTTTCCTGTTTTCGCTTGTAAATCCAATGAGATAACAAGCTTTCGAATGCAACCATCATCAAACCTAAAGCAACTGCAGAAATGAAAAATTGAATAGGCAAAATGTTAGAATACCAGAGAGGATAAAGTTTAAATGGCATTATTAAAAATAAACTGCCAAGTGAAGACTGATGAAGAGTTGAAAGCATTATTCCCAGTAAGACAAATACAAAACGAAATTTCATCAGAAATTTTCGGATTTTCGCATACCTACTGAATTCTTCCAAAGGAACCGGGCTGAATTCAAGAAACAATACAGTAGTATAAAGCATAACGCACCAGCCAACCTCGAACAGAGGTGAATGAGGATTCCAGAATATTATCATATGCCAGATATTCCATGGTAATCCTAAATCGACGAGCAGACTTAAAACCACAGCAACATATCCCAGGAAAGCTGTTAATACGGCAGGTTTTACAAGCGGATGAAATTCCTCCCTTTTCATTATATAAAAGATAGCTGTAATTACAAAACCACCGGCAGCTAATGCGACACCTCCCATTACATCGAAACCAATCCATAATCCCCAAGGTGTTCTGTCATTAAGGTTTGTTGTAACACCCAATCCGAAAATAAACCGGTTTAATGCGATTGCAGCTGCAAAACCTGTTATTAACCATAAAATAAGTTTTGTATTGCGAACTCTATTCATCTGCAGATTCCTTTTTCTTTTTTATAAACCTATTTGGTTTATTTTGCTCTTTACTGAATTCCATTCGGCGGCGAATTATCCAATTAAGCCCGAGCATTACTCCTCCCATTCCGACAAATGCAAAAGGTACGGACTCCATCGCAGTCGATGTTCTCTCTGGCAGCGGTTTATTGCCAAGGTTTACAGGATATGAAAGGAATCCAAGGTCAATATCAGATAAATATAAAACAGAGGTTCCGCCAACTTCATGTTCACCCCAGACTTTATTAATATATCTTCCCGGATTATCCTTAATTCTTTTATGAGCTATTTTCAACAATTCAGATCTTTCCCCAAAAATTGTTGCTTCCTCAGGACATGCATTTGTACACGCAGGCTGCTCCCCTTTTTCAATTCTATCGTAACATAGAATACATTTTTGCACATACGGAACTGTTTTATCCCAATCATATCTAGGAATACCATAAGGACAAGCCATCATACAATAGCGGCACCCGATGCATTTACTGCTGTCGTAAGCTACCGCACCTATTTTAGTCTTGTGCAATGCACCGACAGGGCAAACCGAAGCACATGCAGGCTCAAGACAATGACGGCATTGTTTCCGTACGTAACGATTATTCGGTCTTCGGACTATTGATGTCCAGTTTTCTGCCGATAAACCATCATCCTTTTGCCATATTCTTGGTTCATCTTCCTGAAGATCATGCACTTCTTTGCATGCAGAAACACACTTAAGGCATCCGATGCATTTTGTTATATCTGTTAAAATTCCCTTGCTCAAACCGGTGCTCCTTTTTTATTTAATGTTGTGCTGATATCATCATCCGTTTCAGGCGGAAATTTCCAGGCTAATGTAGAAACTACTTGTGATAATGGTGAAAGTACGCAGTGTGCTATCTTGGAAAAAGGTATCAGTATAAATATCAATTCACCGGATAAAATATGAACAAGCATAAAGAACTGATAGTGTTGAGGACTTATATTTAAATTAGCACAGACGAAACCGGTAATAAAAGGAATAAGCAGCAAAATTAACCATAGATAATCCTGTTTCCTGCTTAATACCCTTGCTTGTTTAATAACAATTCTTCCAATAAATAATGAGGCTGTCAATACAATTGTACTTACAGTTAACCAGAGTGCCCAGTTGTATGGAAGTGCCGGCCATGAGATACCGGCTGATTCTTTCCAAAGCTGGATATGAGCAAACAAAAATACCGGAACTAAAATTAATCCGACATGAAAAAGCATAGATAAAACTGAGTAAATCTGGAAATTGTTTGATAATCTTTTTACCGGAAAAATCCATTCCCACGAGCGGCTTATTATCAATTTCCACGGCATTTTTTTATCGTCTGTTTTCTTAAATGCCTTATAGGCAGCCCAGAGGTCAAGGAAAAGAATTCTTGCTAAACCTAACAACATTATAGCAAAACAAAGTCTGAATAACGGCCCGCGTGCAAATTCAAGAAGAGCATCCATAATTATTTTTCCTCCTTCCCAATTTCATCTTTTTTTTAAGCAGGAGATTCTTCTTTAACAATTAAAGAGTCATCAAAAACAATAGCTTTATAGATCAAATCGTGCAGTCCGACTACCTGGCAGTCTATTCCCTGGTCTTCTACTAATTCTCTTAATTGTTTTTTACAATTAGCGCACGGAGCAACTAAAATTTCACAACCGGATTTTCTGATTTGTTCGGCTTTCATCTTACCTCCGATTGTAGTTCTGTATGGCCTGATTTCATCAATTGAAACTGTACCGCCGCCGCCGCCACAGCATATGTTGTTTTCACCAGATGGAGTCATTTCAACATAATTTTTACAAAATGCTTTCAATACTTCACGCGGCTGATTGATAATCCATCTTTGCCTGGCAAGGTTGCAGGGATCATGATAAGCAACTTTTTCAGTTACAATATCAGGGTTAAGCTTAAGCCGGCCTTCTTTCCATACTTTGTGAGTATACTCCAGAATATTAATAACATTTAGTGAATTTTTACCGCCGCAATATACCGGGAGAAAATATTTAGCAGATCTTGATGCATGCCCGCATTCACCAATGAGAATATTTTTACCGTTTAATCTTTTTGTTTCATCGTCAACATGTTTAACAACTCTTTCCAAAATTCTATCACTGTAAAAAAGACCATAGTTAATACCGTCATAATAGCCTGTCCCAATTGTCCATTTTTCTCCAGTCGCAGTAAATACCGCAGCAATACCCATTAAAGTTTCTGCTTCCATAAGAAAATCACTTACAGCAGGGAAAAAGACATAATCACTATTTTTGACATCCATAGGAAATTTTATCCTGACATTTTTTTCCTCAAACATGTCATCTTCAAGAAATTCCAGTGTATCCTTTAATGCGGGAACAGGAATAGCAGAAGTATTTTTCGTTGCACCTTGGAGTTGTTCTCTGGTACTAACAACCAGGGCACGCGGAACAATTCCAATTTCACTCAGGATATATCGGCCGAGATGTGTTATTAATCCGTGGTCAACGCCCATCGGGCATTCAAGAACACAACGTCTGCATGCAGTGCAGTTCCAGAAGCTATCAGCCATTTCCTGGATCTTTTCATCCGTTAAGTATCCGCTGCTTGAAATTCGCCCTTTCAGTAATCCTCCAACAGTAAAATGTCTTCTATAAACATTCAATAATAATTCAGAACGACGGCAGGGAATATCTTCCGGATCTTCAGTTGCCTGATAAATCTGGCAGGTAGTTGCGCACAATGAACAGCGCGAAACCACGTTCGCGTAATGTTCCAGAACCATTCTGTAATTTGAATGTTTGAGTATTGCAGCAAAAGCTTCCAGGAAACGGCGGGGACGATCATTCACATCAAAATCTTCAACATGATAGCGAACATTTAATCTCTGCCTCTCAATTACTTCCGGCTTCTTAGCTGATTTGAAAGCTTTTTTTCTCTCTTCATCGCTTATTTTTTTAATTTTCATTTATTTTCCATAAAATCTATAATGAATATTTCAAAAGTAAATTGTTTAAAAAAACCAATTATTAGCTTAATATTTTGTATAGTAAATGATTCTATTAATTTGGAATTGATGATTTACTCCTCTTAAACCCCGCATTCTATTTAATTATTTTCATAACATGTTCATAAAAATTCAAAAAAACTTAGTGAGAAAGGGGTGCAAAATCAAAAACTTAAAAATTACTGTATCCATATTGTGGGTAATATTAAGTACGGGAATGAATAAAATAAAAATTAAAATTATGTGGTTTAAGAGAGAATGAATAAAACGTAAAAAATTTAGGAAAGGAAATTTAAGCGGTAAAATACATAATTATTGATATAACCGTTAACTTATTTTCTGTTTATATTAAATATGAAATCAATCCTTGTGGATACTATTAAAATAATCATCTGCAGACGAGATATATTTTTCAGCTTCTTCATTCCTGTCACTTTTTTTAAGAAGCTTTCCTATTTCGGTAAAAGTTTCCGCTTCATTGCATTTATTTTCCATATCTTTGTTCAGTCTTATACTATTTTCAAAAAGCTCTTCGGAAATCTGAAAATTTTCAAGATCGTTTTGTATCATTCCTTTTATCTTGTATATGTCGGCAATGGAAAGAGTATCATTAATTCTGTAAGCAATTTCCATAGCTTTATTTGTGTAGGCATCTGCAAGGGCAACATTTTTCAATTTAGTATAAATAAATGCTTTGCCTATATATGCAACTGCACAATTGGACAAATAATTATTTTCAAGAGATAATGTTATACATTTATTAAATTCATCCAGGGCAGCATCATATTGCTCCATTCTTGAAAACAGCATTCCGATATTATGATAAACCCGGGATAAACGGCGAGTATCGTTTAATTTTTCAAATTTTTCTATTGAGCTTTTACAATTCCATACAGCCTTTTCATAATCTCCCTGGATAGCATTAATAATTCCCAAATTTGTTAAAATCATTGCATGGGATAAAAGATCTTCCTCATCTTTCAAATAAGTTAAAGCATTTTCGAGATGATTTTTTGCATCGATAAATTCGCCTTTTTCACCATAGAGAGTTCCAAGCATATTTTCACATTTAGCCATACCGGGTTTGTTTTCCAGAGATTGAAATATCTGCATAGCTTCAGAAATATAATAGCTGCAGTCATCCCAGTAAGCCTGCGCCCAATGAATTCTGCCGATCATGAGGTTAGTTTCGGCAGTTATCAAAGGAAAATTATTTTGTGAATTTAATTTATTCAATTGATATTCAGCTATTTCAAGTGCAAATGAATTTTCTCCGGAAAAAAGCATTAACTGGGATAAATCCAGCATTAAGCCGTAGAATTTATCTTCAGCTAAAAGTTTTTCACATTCGGTAATTATTCGATCGACAAGTAAACGGAATTTAGTTCCTTTGGGAAATTCATATTCAACCTGTTTTCTTTCGGTTTCTGAAGGAAACAAATCCTTATTCGTCTTTAAAGCAACATCTTCTTCAAGGACTTTCATTAAATCATCTGATTCTGATTCTGTCATATAGTTATTGACCAGAGATTTAATATCATTTACTATATTTGAATTATTATTTTCCATATTTATATCATGAAATAAAAATCTGTTACACTTCCTGAAAATCCAGCAGGTCTTCAACCTTTTTTATTTTCATCGAAGATTTTATTTTCTTGTAATAGCCGAGTGCATTTTTCAGACTGGAACGATTTGAACCGGCATTATTTAATTTTCTGTAAAGTATTCCTAATTCAACGTATGTTTCGGCAGTATTCATTTCATTTTTTAAAGCTGTGTTTATTCGAATACTATTTAAGAAATGACTTTCTGCTGTTTCATAGTTTTCCAATTCCCTTTCGATAATTCCTTTAACTTTATATATATCTGCCAGGGTGGTTTTATCATTAGAATTATGACTTATTTCAAGAGCTTTATCGGCAAATTCTGCGGCATAGTAATAAGCTTTTGTTGAAATTAAAATCGATGATTTTGTGTGATAAAGAAGGCATAATGTTGAAAGAAGCCCTTTTTGCCTGGCAATCTCAATTCCTTCATCTATTGAAGAAATAGCGGATGAATAATCTTCTAATTCAAAATAAACCTGTCCTAAACTTAGTGAGGCATTTACATAATTTTTATAATTTTCAAGTTCTTTAAATATTTTTTGAGATTTTTTCAAATGAGTTAGAGCACTATCTGAATTTCCTACCATATGATCCAGTATACCTAAATTTGTTTCCAATTCAGCAGCAATTTCTGGTTCAGTATCAGGATTTATTAAAGATAAACTTGTAAGAAAATGTTTTTTTGCATTTTCAATATCACCAAGTTCTCCATTAATTGTGCCTAACAGGTTTTCACAAACAGCCGTACCGTGATTATCTTTTTCTTCCTTATATATTGCTTCGGCCTCAGTAATTATCTCTATACCTCTTTTCCAGTTTCCCCTTTTTATCTGAATATCAGCTAAGCCTGTTAATGATTCTGCTTTATAGGTTTTGGCTAAACCGGAACTGCATATATTTGCTTTCTTAAAAATTTCGGCGGCTAAATTTAATTTGCCGCCCGAAATGCACACCCTTCCGATTTCAATTAAAAATTTGCAGAATTTACTACCTTCAAGCCTCTTTTGAGAAAACGTGATGGTTCTGTCTATTTTTACTCTTTCATTGTAATTGTTAACATTTATCCGGAGCTGATCTTTATAAAAATTATTAATCTTTTCCGATACATTATCAGCTGCCCTTTCGGGATAATCTATACTAAGATTAAAATTTTTGTAACCGTCAATACCAAGATAATCTTTCAAAAGTTTATCCAGTTCTAACTCAAATGTATTATTTGAACTTGACATTTTTTTATCTTCTTTGAATAATTAGTTAATAAAACCCCAGCGTGAAAAGTGAGGCAGTTCTGCATTGATAATCTGTAATTTACCTGACTGTTTTTCAACATAGATGCTCTGATATTTAGCTTTATAATAATTACCGTCAGGAGCCATGTAAACAAAACTTACCTTAGAAGGATCTACGCTGCTGAGATCAATACCTTGTATTGTTAGATTATAGATAACCGGTCTTGCCCAAACACCGGACGGTGTAAATGTAGCAGCTCCGAAATCATCATTAATTGACATTGTAACATATCTTGAACCGGTAAATGAATAGCGTTGGAATCTTGCATTGGCTGTTATTGATATCCAACCGAAAGGGCCGCCGGCATAACCTGTATTGATTTCTAATAATGATTCCTGATCTCCATAAATAGTTTTGCCGACTGTTATATCTTTCTTTAGAGCCTGATTTTCAGCAGGTGGTAAGCTAATCCAGTTTGGGCTGCTGACTACTTCGCTATTACTTACATTATTATCAACCGGAGTAATCATGTTTGATTCATCTGTACAACCAACAGCGAATAATGTTAATACTAATATGATTGCTAAATATTTGTACATCATTTTTCCCTTTTGTTTATTTTGTGTTTTGATTTATTTATTTGCATCTCATTATTCAACATAAATACCATTCAAAAAGAAGTAAATTCTACTTAATGTATTTATTACCAAATTACTTTCGGTAATTAATTCTGTTGGATTTTGTAAGAGTTACTGTTATAATTTTGTACCCCTGTTTTATGATGGGACATTTATTTTAATAGTTTCGATTTTAATCGATATTCGAATTATTATTTCTTATAAATTATAAAACAAAAGATTATTGCTAATTCACCGATAATATATGAGACACCATTTTTTGAAATAGATACATTTATATCATGTATCTGAAAAGATTCATGATTATCTTTGTCTCAGGAATTAGGGTGAAATAACTAATGAAAGAAGAAAATAACTTATCTGCCGGCAAGTTTAAAAGCGGCCGGAATAATTACAATTCAAATTTTTCGGAAATTATAGAATTTTTTCCAACAGGATTTTTCGTGCTGGACCAGGGAGAGAGCTTAATTGATATTAATAAAGCCGGGGAATCTTTAATTGGAAAAAAGAGAGAAGAAATAATCAATAAAAAGTTTTCCGATTTTATTCTTGAAAATGATAAAAAACAATTTAAGTCAGTCTTGGAGAAAGCCTGCAAAAGTTCTCAATCTCAAGTGAAAGAATTAAAAATCAAAGCGGCGGGCACTAATTATTTGCCGGCTCTTATTATTATTAAATATAATTTTCATCCAGACACTTCCACCGGTTTTTATTTTTTAACTATTATTGATTTTACGCAGCAAAAGGTGAAAGAAGAGTTAATCAAAGATAGTGAAGCAAGATTTGAAAATATGGCAAATACGGCGCCGGTTATGATATGGATTGCAGATGTGGAAGGATTATTTAGCTTTGTTAATAAGGTCTGGCTTGAATATTCAGGTAAAAAACCCGGGGAGCAGCTTGGTATGAATTGGCTGAAAGATGTCCATCCTGATGACCTGGAAAATTTATTAAAAACTTACGGAGACGCTTTCAGATCCAGAAATCCTTTTACATTTGAGTTTAGATTGAAAAATAAAAATGATAAATATGAATGGATGATGATTAAAGGAACTCCCAGATTAAGCCGGGAAAATATTTTTATGGGATTTATAGGTTCATGTACAAATATAAATGCTCAGAAAGAATTTGAAGAAAAAATTAAGAAAGTAAATTCCGAACTGTTAGAAATTAACGCTTCAAAAGATAAATTCTTTTCCATTATTTCTCATGATTTACGAAGCCCTCTTGGTGGATTAATGCAGATACTTGAAATTCTTGATGAATCTTACGATTCGATGGAAGAAGAAGAAAAAATTATTATAATAAAAGAAGCTGCGGGCTCATCAAAGCTTGTATTCACATTGATGGAAAACCTGCTTGAATGGTCTCGGATACAAACGGGAAAAATCGCTTATGAGCCGGAACAAATAGAAATATTTCCTATGATAAATGAGCTTGAATCTTTATATACTCAGAATTTAAAGAATAAACAGATTACATTAAAAAATAATATTGAACCCGGAGTGTCTGTATTTGCAGATATAAAAATGACAAATACTATTTTAAGAAATCTTATTTCAAATGCAATAAAATTTACAAATCCTTACGGCTTTATTTTTGTTTCTTCCGAATCGATTGATAATTTTATAATTATCAAGATAAAAGATACCGGCGTCGGAATTGATAAGGAAAGTTCAGATAAACTATTTAAGCCTGATTCCAGTTATTCAACTGAAGGAACCGCACATGAAAAAGGGACGGGCTTAGGTTTGGTTCTTTGCAGGGAATTAGTAGAAAAACAAGGAGGAGAAATACGGGTTGAAAGTAAACCGGGTCATGGCTCAGCATTTTTATTCTCATTACCTAAAAAAAATAAACTATTCTTATAAATCTTATTATCACCTCTTATTTTTTTCATTTCTTCAAGCAGCTTATTTCCCTGATCCCATACGCGAATATCAATGAGTCCGATATCATGAAGATTCATAGCAGTTACAAAATCAAATTTTAATGCCAGAGATCGGCAATCTGCCGATCTGCATAATAAAGGTGCCCGGTCATGAATTCCGCACCCGTTTTCAACTAAGTAAATACATTCACCGTTTTCTTTATGTGCTATCATCAGCTCACCGCGTACGTAAGGATGAGGTTCAACCTGGTATCCCTTTTCAATATCTTCATCATCGATTTTAACGGCATCACCCCGGCAGCAAAGAGTACAACCATTACAGGGTACAAAGATTGATTTAAGTTTCTTTGCCATTTTTCGCCGAAAGAATAAATGCTGCTGGAAATATATTAAATAAAAGATTTAATATTCAAGTTGTATTTACCAAAATCATAAAAGAATATGAGTATGTAAATAACTAATTACTAGTAAGAAGTTTGTTCAGGTAATTACTTTTTTAGTTAATTCTATTACCATTTTTAAGTGCAACTTCCTTTAAAAGGTGCGGGAAATCTGTCTGTATTCCACCGATGCCCAATTTAACCAGGCATTCGAATTCCTGCTTTTTATTTACAGTTCCTCCAATTAAGTAAACGATTTTTGAATCAGGGTTTTCTTTATTGTATTTATATCTGAGTTTAACATCAAACCGGACAATTCTTCTGTATGTAGTCCAGTTAGCTATAGTAACTTTTCTGGGTCTAAATGCAACTGCATATTTATTATTATATTTCCTCGCAACTTTTATACTGCTGAATTTTTCGGGATTTAAAATAAATCCGAAATCAGGTTCTTCATCCAGACTGTAATTAAATTCGGGAAAGTCTTTTTTCATAATATTTAAAACTTCCGGATGAAAAGTTTCAATAACCGAATTATAAGTAATTTCATATTTTGCCAGCAAATCCGATAACTGCTGCATAAATATTAATGCTAAACCGGATTCTTCAGGCGGAGTTTTAATATTGAAAAAGACAAACTTCAACTGTTTTTTATCCTTTGACCATTTCAGGAAATCATCTAAAGTTGGTATTTCTGCATTCTCGACATTATGATTCCCGCTTCGTTTTTTATATTTGTAATTTTCCATGAATTCCTGTCTAGTTAATTCACTTATTTTTTTTCTATAAGGACTTGCTAAATTAGGCGGATGCGGTTTGTAAGCTACCCATGGTTCAAGCCCGGACTCCCTGAGAATAGCCTTAGGTGCATTCGGATTCCAGTCATGCCAGATCACAACTTCATGATCTTTTGTAATGCACAAATCAATTTCAAGAGAGTTAGCGCCATCGTTTAAAGCAGTTTCAAAAGATTGAATTGTATTCTCTATTTCTTTTGTAGGTGAGCCTCTATGCCCGGTAACTAAAAACAGTTGATTCTTTTCAACATATTTTTTATTTATTGGTCTGCATGTACTAAAATATTCCTTAATCCATATTTGGATTAATTTAATTTTATTTATCATATTGTAGAAATAATTGAATTGGAAATGTAGTAATACTATTTACACATCAGGTAAATAATTTCATATCTGCTAATATTATGAAATCGCCTAAAAAAGCAAAAGGCCGGGATTACAAAAGGAAAATCAAAAAACAGGATTTTTTCTCAAAGGTATATAAAATTGTTGCAAAGATCCCTTACGGCAGAGTAGCAACGTATGGAGATATTGCAGAAGCCTGCGGAATCAGATCTTCGGCAAGAACCGTGGGCTGGGCCTTAAACGGAGCGAAAGTTTCGGGGCTTCCATGCCATAGAGTAGTTAACAGGTTTGGTGCATTAACCGGGAAAATGCACTTCGGCAGTCCTGACTTAATGAAAGAACTTTTACAATCGGAAGGAGTTGAATTTGATAAAGATGACTGTGCGATCCTGGAAAAATTTTTATGGAAGCCAAAACACAAAAAGAAAAATTTATAAAACAAAATCGAATCTTTGCCGGTACAATATGTTAATTCTACTAGTTATTAGAATTATATTTTTTTAATTTTATTATTAATTTTTGAAGGTTGCTATGAAAACAATAGAACTTAACCTTTCCGAAGATGAGCAAAATATCATAAAAGATATTTTAGAAAATAACATTTCTGATCTAAGCATGGAAATAACTAACACAGACAAAATGGATTACAGGGAGAAATTAAAAATAAAAAGAAATGTTCTTCAAAAATTACTGAAGTCTTTAAAAGAGCAATCTAATTAATTAAATCAATTGCCAAATAATTCGGGGAGCAACATGATCGCACAAGAATCGATTGTTAAATTCCTGTCTGCCCAAAATATTGCCGTGGTGGGTGTTTCCAGAAATAATAAAAAATTTGGATTCTCTGCATTCAATACTTTAAAGGCAAAAGGATTTAATGTATATGCAGTTAATCCGAATGCAGAATTAATTGATGGTGATACCTGTTATAAAAGTCTTGATTTAATCCCGGATAAAATTGACAGTGTGCTTGTTGTTTTACCTCCCGAGAAAACACATGATATAGCAAAACAGGCCCATTCATTAAGCATAAACAATATCTGGCTGCAGCAGGGAGCTGAATCTGATGAAACAATAAGTTACTGTAATGATAAAGGAATGAATATTATTTATAAACAATGTATTCTGATGTTTACCGAACCTTTATCCTTTCCGCATAATTTTCATAGATGGGTAAATAAAATTACAAGAAAACTTCCTGTTTAATCATGTCTAATGATATAATCGAATGGCTTTTAACGGGAGATCCGTCAATCAGATGGCAGGCTTTAGCTGATCTTATTAACGCCGACAGAAAATCAGTTGAGAAAGAACGAGTCAGGATAACAAAAGAAGGATGGGGAGCAAAATTACTTTCATTCCAGGATAAGGAAGGGACATGGGCCCAATCCCTTTACAGCAGGAAATGGATATCTACTACATATTCAATGCTTCTGTTAAGAAGATTAGGATTACCTAAAAATAATAAGCAGGCACTCAGTGCATGCGATATTCTTTGGGAAAAAGGGATATACAAAGATGGCGGAATAAATTATTCTGCTTCTTATTCTTACAGTGAAATATGCGTAACAGGTATTATATTATCAATTCTTTCATACTTCGGATTTGAAGAAACATATCTAAAAAAGTTAACCGGACATTTGCTAAGCCGTCAAATGGAAGACGGAGGATGGAACTGCAGAGCATATAAAGGAGATAAACACAGTTCATTCCATACTACAATAAATGTACTTGAAGGATTAAGAGAATACGAGAAAAACTGTCCCGGTGATTCTTTTGATATTGAAGGAAGCAGAAATAAAGCTGTTGAATTTCTTCTTAAACATAAGCTTTATAAATCGCATCGGACAGGAAAAATATTTGATCAAAAAATGACCCGTTTTTCATTTCCGCCAAGATGGCACTATGATATTATGCGGATCCTGGACTTTTTCCGGGAATGTAAAATTCCAAAAGATGAAAGAATTAATGATGCTGTAAATATTATTTTAAAGAAAAGAAATGAAAAGGGTCTCTGGCCGTTACAGCAAAGACATCCGGGAAAAACATTTTTTGAAATGGAATCTCCCGGAAAACCAAGCAGATGGAATACTTTGAGAGGAATGAGAATCCTAAATTGGTGGGAAGGCTAAGACATGGTATATGGAAAATGGCAGATGTTAAATGGAAAATGTGGAATCTTTTTTTTGACCTTTAACCTTTGACCTTTGACTTTTTTTACTGCCAATCCGAATATCTGTTAACTCTTATCGAGGAAACTCCCGTATTAAATGAAAGATAAATTTTATTCGATGCTGTGTCGAAATTAGCAGTTCTGAAAATTCCGGATGATATTTTATTAAAACCGTTAAAATGCCTGTTTGATAATACTGTTTCGGCATTAATCTGGCAGCCTGAAGATTCAGGGACCATTATTTCAATTTTTGAAACTCCTGCTTCCAGATGAACCTTGATATTATTATTCTTATCACCAAGCTTGATTTTTAATTTGGAAGCTCCCATCCCAATATCAATTTTTTCTATTTTAAAAGGGGATAAATCCAGGTTAAGACCTGCAGCTCCTAGCCTAAAATCCAAATCCCAAAGCGGTGCGGTATTTAATTTCATTTCAACATCATTTATAATCTTTCCATGCTCGAAGGGGAAATGCCAATCTTTCATAGAAAATTCAATGTTTGTATTATCACCAAAAATATCGCTGTCAATTAAATAATTATTCTTTAATCCGGCTGTCCTTGCAGAGAATAAACCTTCCGAAGTGTCTTTTATTTCAAAATAACCTGCACCTGATTTAAATTTCAGCGTAGATTCCTTAATATTCAGATTAAAAGGTAAAAAATAACTTGTAGTATCAACATCTGAATCGTCATCTATTACAATCCCGGAAAATGGTCTTCCATTATTGTAATGAACAACGTCAAAGATAAAATTAAAGGAAGAAAAGATTGTTAATGCAACAATGATAGACAGTAAGGCAACAATAAACCCCTTTACAAATTTATTATCTTTAATAAATAAGGATAATCCCCAAAGTATAAGAACTACCGGCCAGAGTTTTGCCAGTGTTTCCCAATCAAAATATATACTGGTAAAGTTGTTTAGCAGTATTAAACCTCCGAGGGCAATAAAGAAGACCCCCCAAAAAATATGGCTGGTTTTCATATTAATTTCTTTTAGAATTAATTAATAATCCGATTCCGATAGCTACAAGAATAAGAGGGAAATAATCAGAAAAATGAATACGGGGTACAAAATTATCGGCTAAAAAGATAACCCCAAATACAATTAAAATAACACCTGCTACAGTAGCTCTTTTATGCCGTCTTTCATCAAGAGCTCTGAGATAATCCGAATTCGGCGGTGACTTTGCGGAACCGGGATTTGCAGCATCATCTTTTTTTTCATCACCTTGTCCCATATTAAAAACCCATGGTTCTTCAGGAATAACTATCCAGAGTATAATATATGCCAAAACCCCTGTACCGCCTAAAAAGAGTGATACAACAAATATAATTCTTACAAGAGTAGAATCGATATCGAAATATTCACCCAATCCCCCCGCGACCCCGCCAATCATTTTATCTTTCCTTGAGCGATACAATTTTTTGTTCATTTTAATATTTTTAGTTTAACCTACAATTTTACAATGTTATTTTAATAAAAAAAACAGGAATCATACAGCAAAATATTATTGCCGGTAAAAATGTTTGAATTACGGAAAACCGGAATTATAAGCGGATTGTTAAATTGCTATAAGTGTTTTAATGTTATATTGTTAAACTATTAAGTTACTCATGTTACGCAACCTTGGGAATATTGGAAAAATGGAGTAATGGAATCGACCAAATTTTCGATTATTCAAAAATTCCAATACTCCAAGGATTGTTTTTGCGTAAGTTGACTAAGTTATATAAATAAGAAAGTTATTACAGGTTTGTAAGTGCCTGCTAAACTTGAACTTTCTCTTTACAATTCCGTTATAATTCCGTTCAATTTCTTTATCAAATATCGATTGATTTGTGATCTGCTCTAATTATCTTGCATTGTAACAACTTGTTTAGTTTTATATTTTTGGAGAAAAAATTACTCTAAGTTCAGGATGAACATGAAAATAGCACTTTGCCAAATAAATACAATAATCGGTGACCTGGAATTCAATAAAAAGAAAATTATAGAAGGTTATCGAAAGGGAGTAAAAGACGGAGCTGATCTGGTAATCTTCCCTGAACTGGCACTTATTGGTTACCCGCCATTAGACCTGGTTGAAAAAAAAGAATTCAGAGACGCTGTTACTTCGGCAGCCAACGAAATTGCAGAGATTACGTCGGAAACAGGTTTGATCTTTGGAACTATTACAGAAGATAATGACAGAATTGGAACCGATATACATAATTCGGCAGTGCTTTGCTATAAAGGGAAAATACAATTTGCTCAGCATAAATCTTTAATTCCCAACTATGATATATTTGATGAAATGAGGTATTTCAATCCTGCAAATGAAATTTTTGTCCATGAATTTAAGGGAGAAAAATTAGGCATATCTATTTGTGAAGATATCTGGAACGATGCAGATTACTGGTACAAAAGAAGATACAGTACTGACCCTGTTAAATTAATAATTGAAAAAGGAGCAACTGTTTTAATTAATATTTCTGCCAGCCCTTATTCATATGGAAAAAGAGAGCAGAGAAATGAGATGCTCTCTGTCCTGACAAAAAACGAAAATATTCCATTAGCTTATGTCTGTACTGTGGGTGCTCAAACAGATTTAATTTTTGACGGTGCAAGCATGTGTTTTAATAATAAAGGTGAACTTGTTAAACTGGGAAAAGTCTATGATGAAGATTATTTCATTTTTAATACAAAAAAGAAATATAACCCGGTTAAAGAATCTGAAAAGAGTTTTGAAGAAGAAGTTATTTCTGCATTAATTTTCGGAGTAAAAGAGTATTGTCAAAAATTAGGATTTAAGGAAGTTGTATTGGGATTAAGCGGGGGAATTGATTCTGCACTTGTTGCGTACATCGCAGTTCAGGCACTGGGTAAAGAAAACGTCAATGTAATTCTCATGCCTTCACACTATTCGACTGAGGGAAGTGTTAAAGATGCAGAGAAACTAATTAGGATTTTGGGCATCTCATGTGAAAATATTTCAATTAAATCTGTATTCGATAAAACTTTAGAAATGCTAGAACCGGCTTTTAATAATCTTCCTGAAAATATTGCTGAAGAAAATATCCAGGCAAGAATAAGAAGTATTTATTTAATGGCTTTTGCAAATAAATTCGGTTATTTATTATTAAGTACGGGGAACAAGTCGGAATTAGCTGTTGGATACTGCACTCTTTACGGAGATATGAGCGGAGGACTTGCAGTTATTGCCGACGTTTATAAAACGGATGTTTATAAGATTGCCGGTTATATAAACAGGAATAATGAGATAATTCCGCAGGAAATAATTGATAAAGCTCCTTCTGCCGAATTAAGACATGAACAGAAAGATGAGGATTCACTTCCGCCATATAGTTTATTAGACAGAATATTAAAAATGTACCTGGAAGAAAATAAAGAGTATAAAGAAATATCAGAAATAATAGATGATGAAAACGTGGTGAGAGATGTTTTAAAATTAGTTGATCAAAATGAATTTAAACGCAAGCAGGCAGCTCCCGCTTTAAGAGTTTCAAAAAAAGCTTTTGGCTTTGGAAGACGGTACCCAATTGTTCAGGGATGGAGAAAAAATTTGCCGCATGCAGCACCCGTATTGAAATAACTTTTAAAGCAGATTTAGGAACATTTAAATATTAATAATAGTCAACCATTTATATAATTTTTAAAAAGTATAATCAGAATGAGAACCAAATTATTATCTATTTTCTTATCGGTCTTTGTGTTTACAACTTTAAGTTTTCCCCAATTCGGATTCAAAAAAGATCTGGTAAAGATTAAAACGTATAAATCATTCAATAAAATATATCCCGGCGGTGAAATTAAATTAGCCGTAAAAGCTAAAATTGACAGCACCTGGCATATAAATTCCAATAAGCCGTATGATGATTATCTTATACCATCAAAGCTGACTTTGGAAAATAAAGATTTTAATATTGAACAGACTCTTTATCCAAAAGCTCATGATTTAAAATTATCATTTTCCGAGAAACCATTATCAGTATGGCAGGATAATATTTTAATTGGGTGCCTCGTAAAAGCAAATGAAAATCTTACTCCTGGTAATTACCCGGTAATTGTAACATTAAATTACCAGGGATGCAATAATGCTACCTGTTTACCTCCTACTTCAGTTAAGGATACTATTCAGATTGAAGTAGCTGACAATAAAGCTGCAATAAGTGAAATAAATCAGGATATCTTTAAAGATATAGACCTGAATTATTCTTCTTTATCTCTGAATAATGATAATAGCGGCAATGCTATTTCATCGACATTGCAGAGTTCCGGTTTATTGCTCGGATTAATTTTTGTTTTTCTTGGCGGACTTGCTTTAAATCTAACTCCTTGTGTATATCCTCTTATTCCGATTACGATCGGATATTTCGGAGGACAGAGTGAAGGAAGCACCAGAAAACTTTTCTTGATGGGTTTAATGTTCCTTTTAGGGATGTCAATAACCTATTCCGTTATCGGTGTAGTTACATCATTAACCGGAGCAGTTTTCGGTTCACTGCTTCAAAATACTTTTGTAATAATTTTTGTTGCTCTTGTTTTTGTAGTTCTTTCTCTCAGCATGTTCGGCGTTTATGAGTTTAAGATGCCCGATTCTTTAGTTGCAAAAGCAGGCGGAGCAAAGGGTGGCTTATATGGTGCATTCTTTATGGGTTTGACCATGGGGATCGTCGCGGCACCGTGCATTGGACCATTTGTGCTGGGTTTGGTTACTTATGTTGCAGCTAAAGGTGATCCTCTTTACGGCTTTTTAATGTTTTTTGTTCTATCTCTCGGTTTGGGCTTTCCATATTTATTCCTTGCTATATTTTCCGGTAAAATTAAAAAACTCCCGAGAGCCGGTGAATGGATGGATGGCGTAAAACATATTTTTGGATTTATACTTTTAGGAATGGCACTTTATTTTCTGGTTCCGATCCTGCCTGAATCTTTTTCAGGATATGTTTTACCTGTATTTATGATCATTACCGCTATATATTTATTATTTGTTGATAAACTGTCAAATAATATAAAAGTGTTCAAAATTTTTAAAATATCATTCTCCGTAATTTTAATTTTTGTAGCTGTTTATTTCCTGATCCCGTCTGAAAAAAATTCGATTGACTGGCAGCATTATACAAATAATATTGAGTTGACTAAAGCTGATAAACCTGTGATAATTGACTTCTATGCTGACTGGTGTATACCATGTAAAGAATTAGAAGCATCAACATTTTCAAATTCGGATGTAATAAAGGCTTCGAAAGGTTATTTAACTTTGAAGGCCAATATGACGAAATCGTTATCACCGCAGGTTGAGGCACTCAGGAACAAGTTTAATATTGTAGGTGTTCCTACGGTTTTAATCCTTAATAAAAAAGGGAACGAAGTAAAAAGAATTACGGGTTATGTCGATGCCAGGGAATTTTATGATATAATAAAAAATATAGATTAAATTCCTTTTCAGATAGTCATAAGGGGATTTAAACATTGGGATTATATCCCAAACGCAAATCCGTATTTTTTGTCTTTTTTAAATTATTATTTTTAATTTTCAGCCTGTGTTTATTTTTGTTCCTTTAGTTGAATGAGAAATTAGGGATGTTAAAAATCAGGCCCCTTCTAAAATCCGAAATTCATTTATTACAAAATTTCCCGCCTGAAAGCTGGAACCTGGATCTTCCTTTATTTATATCGTTTCATTTTCACTATCCTTATTTCTATCCGGTGATTGCAGAAGATGATAATAAAATAGTTGGATTCGGAAATGGAATATTGAACGGTTCTACTGGCTGGCTCGGGAATATACTTGTGCCCTCCGAATTCAGAAGGAGAGGTATTGGAAATGAAATAACCAAACATCTTATCGAATACTTTCACATTAAAGGATGCACAACACAGATTTTAATTGCCAGCGAAATGGGGAAAAATATTTACGGCAGACTTGGTTTTAAGGAAAGTTCTACCTATCAATTCCTAAGAGTAAGTTCAGATTTACAGGATTACCCTAAAAGTGAAAATATCAGAAGAATAAATAATAACGATTTTGATCTCCTGCAAAAATTTGACGAAAAAATTTCCGGTGAAAAAAGATTCCAATTAATAAAAAGATATTTTTCTACCGGGTGGGTTTATCATCAAAAGAAAGCAAATGATTTTCAAGGTATCTTCCTCCCCGAATTAGGAGGCGGATTAATCTTTGCGAAAAATCCCGAAGCAGGTTTGGAACTAATAAAGCTTAAAATAAACCTTGGAAAATTCAGGACTGTAATTCCGTCAGAAAATGAAATTGCTTTAAATTTTTTGAAAAGCCAGGGATTTGAAATATATACCTCTGCACCAAGAATGGTGCTTGGCAATGATGTAAACTGGCAGCCAAAGTATGTATATAACAGAGCAGCGGGCTATTGCGGTTAATTATTTTCATTAATAATTTATTGAACAAAATGCAAAATTTAGATAAAGAAAAAATTGGACAAATTGTTTCCACAAGGAAAATGGTACATTCCTTTTACTTAAATAAATCATGAAAAATAAATATAAGCTAAAACAGGAAACTATAATATGACTGATGAATTATCTGTATCTGAAAAAATCCGTGAAGCTATTACAGCAGCTAAACCGGAATTATTAAAAATATCTCCGGAACTTGCTGCAAAAAAAAGTAAACCGGGTTCATGGTCAAAAAAAGAAATACTTGGACATTTGATCGACTCTGCATCAAATAATCATCAACGTGTCGTTCGTGGGGCACAAAATGCTGCTATGGATTTTCCTGTTTACAAACAGGATCCATGGGTTGAAGTTCAGCATTATATTGAAATGGAATGGTCAAACCTGATTGAACTTTTTTATCAATATAATTACCACATCAGCCGTGTTATAGATTTCCTTCCTCCAGATTCTTTTAAATAATTTGTGCAATATGGGGAAAGAAAATCCTGCTACAATAAAATTTGTTATTGAAGATTACTTAAGACATTTAAAACATCACCTTAAAAAGATACTGGAATAACTTTAGGATTAATATTTATCCTGCTTTAAAGAACTTTCTTGTTAAAAATTTTTTAAATTCTAAACCGGGTTTTTGTATCTTTTACTGAATAATAATTTTAAGCTTGAAAAGCTGCCGGAATCAATCAAATAAACCGGGATCAAAATGAAAAAAATATTTTTATTTTTTATTCTTCCGCTCATTTTTACTATATCTAATACTAAAGCAGATACCGGATACAGGCTCTGGTTAAAATATGATTTGATATCAAATCAGCAGAAGTTAAATGAATACAGGCAATCAATTAAAGCAATTAATATTGAAGGTGAATCTCCCACAATAAAAGCCGCCAAGCATGAATTGAAGATTGGACTTAAAGGGTTATTAGATTCCGATATTCCCGAAGTTAATAGTTTAAACCAGGATGGGACATTAATAATTGCGAATTATAAAGATTCTCCTTTGCTATCAAAGATTGATTTGAAAGATAAGCTTGAAAAAATCGGATCCGAAGGATATTTAATATTTAATACTGAACTAAACAATAAGAAAATAATCGTAATTACAGCAAATGAGGATATAGGAATATTACACGGTACTTTTCAATTTTTAAGATTACTGCAGACAAACCAGGATATTGTTAATCTTGATATAGTTTCATTTCCAAAAATTAAATTAAGAATCCTTGATCACTGGGATAATCTTAACGGTTCTATAACAAGAGGGTATGCAGGCTGTTCTATCTGGAACTGGCATACACTCCCAACTTTTATTAAACAGCGTTATTCTGATTATGCACGTGCAAATGCTTCTATAGGGATAAACGGTGCTGTACTAAACAATGTAAATGCGGATCCTTTAATTCTTACTCATAGATATCTTTTAAAAGTTGCTGCTCTTGCCGATGTATTTCGACCTTATGGAATTAGGGTATATGTAAGTGCTAATTTCGATGCACCGCTCAGGCTCGGAGGTTTAAATACAGCTGATCCATTTAATCAGAAAGTCCAGGATTGGTGGAAAGATAAGGTAAAAGAAATTTATTCATTAATTCCGGATTTTGGCGGTTTCTTAGTTAAGGCTAATTCAGAAGGTGAACCTGGTCCGCAGGATTATGGAAGAACCCAGGCTGATGGAGCTAATCTTCTGGCAAATGCTTTAAAGCCGTATAATGGGATAGTTATGTGGAGAGCTTTTATTTATACCTATAATGCCCAGGATCGTGCAAAGGAAGCATATGATCAATTTAAACCTTTAGATGGAAAGTTTGCAGATAACGTACTGCTTCAAATAAAAAATGGTCCGCTTGATTTCCAGCCGAGTGAACCTTTCAGCCCTTTATTCGGAACTATGCTCAAAACACCTTTAATGGTAGAATTCCAGATTACAATGGAATACCTGGGACAAGGTACCAGCACAGTTTTCTTAGCAACCCTCTTCAAAGAATGCCTGGAATCAGATACTTATGCAAAAGGTAGAGGATCTTCAGTAGCAAAAGTTGTAGATGGTTCACTTTATAATCATTCTATTTCAGGTATCGCCGGTGTATCAAATATTGGCGCCGATATGAATTGGACAGGGAACATTTTCGGACAATCAAGCTGGTATGCTTTCGGCCGGTTAGCATGGAATCATGAACTATCTTCAGAACAGATAGCAAATGAATGGATCAGGATGACCTTTACAAACGATACATCAGTTGTAAATCCTATTGAAAAAATAATGATGGCTTCGAGAGAAAATGTTGTTAATTATATGGATCCTATTGGTCTTAATATGATTTTCGGATACGATAATCATTACGGACCCGGACCATGGATAGATTACTCTCCCCACCCGGACTGGAACTCTACTTATTATCACCGGGCTGACAGTGTAGGAATCGGATTTAACCGCACAAGATCCGGGAGTGATGCTGTTGATCAATATAATCCGCTGCTTAACGATGAATTTAATTCGATGACAACATGTCCTGAGAAATATCTTCTCTGGTTTCACCATGTAAAATGGGATTATAAGATGCCTTCAGGCAGAACTTTATGGGATGAATTATGCTTTTATTATTATAAAGGAGTGGATGGAGTGAGAGAGATGCAGAAGATATGGAATTCATTACAAGGAAAAATTGATGAACAGGAATTTAAAGATGAACAAATGTTTCTTAAAATTCAGGAAAAAGAATCTGTCTGGTGGAGAAATGCATGTGTTTTATATTTTCAGACATTTTCAAAAATGCCAGTACCTGAAGGATATGAAAAACCCAATGAAACTTTAAAATATTATGAAAGCTTGTACTTTCCTTATGCACCGATGTAATAAAATCTGAATCGTTGTTCTTTATTATTGAAATCAAATGTTTCTTATATTTTTTTAATTAGTTTAATATAAATGCAGGAATATATCCACGGTTATACGGATAAAGAATCGATTCGTTTAAACGATCAGGCAAATATATTAGTTAATCTTCTGCATCATGATTCGGTATGGCCGGGTGGTTCATTAATTTTAGAAGCCGGGTGCGGAGTTGGAGCACAAACTAAAATAATTGCCCCAAAAAATATTAACTCTCAATTTATTTCAATTGATATATCTTCCGAATCAATTAAGCAGGCTGAAGAATTGTCCAATTCACTCAGCATAACAAATGTAAAATATAAACAGGCTGATATTTATAATCTGCCGTTTAATAATAATTATTTTGATCATGTATTCGTCTGTTTCGTGCTAGAGCATCTACCAAACCCGGTAAAAGCCTTAATTGAATTAAAGAGAGTATTAAAACCTGACGGAAGCATAATGGCAATAGAAGGGGATCACGGCTCTGCATATTTTTACCCTGAAAGCAGTGAAGCAAGGAAAGCTATACAATGCCAGGTAGAGCTCCAAAAGCAAAACGGAGGTGATGCAAATATAGGAAGGAGATTATATCCTCTCTTATGTAAAAGCGGTTTTGATAAAGTAAATGTTTCTCCGCGGATGGTTTATGTAGATGATTCAAAACCTAATCTTGTAGAAGGCTTTACAAGAAATACTTTTACTGCAATGATTGAAGGTATTACAGATTCTGCGGTTGCTAATAATTTAATCAGCCGCGAGCAGATGGAAAAAGGAATTAAAGATTTGTATAAAACAGCTCAAGGTAACGGTACTTTTTGTTATACATTTTTTAAGGGTACCGGAGTAAAAAAATAAGATTTTTAATTGCGGCTCGGATTATAAATCTTTTTATTACTAGACCAGCGGACTGTTCAATAATAATTTAAGATTTGAATTAAAAAAAGTTTTCTATCTATCTTTTTCCCAAGTTTGTTCAGTCATAATAAAATTTTGCGGATTATAACCCTGTTTTTTAAGAAGATCAAAAATTTTTTCAATATTTTCCGAAGAAAGTTTTGGTTTCCGGCTTAAAATCCAACCGTATTTCCTGGAAGGAGTTCCGACGACGGCGTATTTGTAATCTTTATCCAGACCGATTATCCAATAATCTCCCCAAAACAATTGGATCCCCAGTATCCTGACAAAGCTCACTTCAAGTTTGGCATTTGTTTTATCATCAACAACTTTTGCTATTCCCTCCACTTCATTAGTATCGCCGTCTCCTTCAATACATTTATTTATTACATCTATTTTTCCGTCATCTCTTAATTTGTATTCTGCAGTAGCATTGCGGGCACAGCTTTTCTGAAACCTGTTGGGTATTTTGGCAATCTCATACCATAAACCGGCGTACTTAGTTAAATCAACAGAAACAACTGTAACCGGGTAGTTTTCGAGATCTTGTGCTTTTACCATTGTTATTATACCTGGTACAATAAATAAATTAAAAACAAAAAAAATTAGTTTAATATAAATTTTCATACTTAAACGGAACTTGATTCGAACGATCTTTTTCCGGTATTTATTAAGCAACTGCACTTTCCAAATATTCAATAAAACCCCTGGAAGCATTTAGTTTTATTCTGATACCGTTCGGAATTGGCATGATATCCTTTATATGCCCGTTTGGGAAATTATAGACTATAGGAATTTTTAAATGACTTAAATAATCATCGACAACTTCTCCCAGGGAAAGGGTCCTCTTTGAAGGGTCTGTTTCATGACAATCAATAAAAGATCCCAAAACCAATCCTTTTATTTTACTAAACACTTCGGCAAGCCTTAACTGGTTAAGCATTCTATCGATCCTGAACGGTAATTCTCCGATATCTTCAAGAAATAAAATTTTTTCCTTCATATCAGGAAAATAATCGGTTCCAAGTAAAGAAGCTATCAGGGCAAGATTTCCTCCGATAATTCTCCCGGATTCATTTCCTTTTGATAACTGAAATAATTTATCTTCACCGGGAAGTTCAATTCTCCCAATTTTTTTATTTGAAGTTAAAATCCGCCAAAAATTTTCTTCTGTGTATTTACTAATTTCATCATTAAAATCGACTGCAACCATAGGGCCGGTGAATGTAATTAATCCGGTTTTGTGCAGAAAAGCCATGTTCAAAGCTGTTATATCACTATAACCTACAAAAATTTTGGGGTTATTTTTAATGATTTTATAGTCGATTTTATCCAATAAGCGTGGCGAACCATAACCGCCTCTAATACAAATTATTGCTTTAACTTCTTTTTTACCAAACATATAATGAAGATCCCTCAACCGAAGATTATCTTCGCCGGCTAAATATCCATGATATCTGCCGACATTTTTCCCGACTTCAACTCTGTATCCTATTTTTTCCAAATACCATACACCTTCTTCTACTCTCGTAATATCATCAGCGGACGAAGCGGGAGAAATTATACCGATTAAATCTCCTTTATTCAGTTTCTCTGGTTTAATAATCTTCATATTCCCTTTATCTTTTATATAGTTTACGAATTTAAGTATTACATTTATTTTTGACAAATAGGTAATGTTTAATTTTAAACATTTTTACTCCCAATAAAGAATTAAAAAACAACTACTTATAACATATTACCCTTTATGTAAATCACAATTTGTAGCTAAAAAACCAATTATGAGTGTAATTAGTTGTTTTAATAGTTCAAATATGATAATTTACTAATGAGTTGCTTCCTGTCAAAGGAAATTTGGTGAAAATTATTAAAATTTAACTTCTATTTAATATTCAATTAAAATCAAGATATTATATTTAAGTTTATATTATTCTAAATTTAGCATATGGCTAAAGAAAAAATATTATTTATCTGTGGTTCAATAAATCAAACAAAAATGATGCATAAAATATCAATGCATCTTAATGATTACGATTGTTTTTTTTCCCCTTATTACAGTGATGGTTTTACAAGATTTCTTTCAAACACAAATTTTCTTGATTTTAGTATACTAGGCGGACAGTTCAGAGAAAAGACTTTTGATTATCTCAATAAACATAACCTTCAAATAGACTTTGAAGGTAAACAAAGTAAGTATGATCTTGTTTACACCTGCAGCGATTTAATTATTCCAAAGAATATAGAGGATTCAAGGATTATACTTGTCCAGGAAGGCATGACGGATCCGGAAAATTTAATGTATCATATTGTTAAAAGATTAAAGCTCCCCAGATATCTGGCGAGTACATCAACAACCGGACTTTCAGATGCTTATGATAAATTTTGTGTTGCTTCAGAAGGATATAAAGAATTTTTTATAAAAAAAGGTGTTTCTCCCCGCAAAATTGAAATTACCGGAATACCTAATTTCGACAATTGTAAAGAATACTATAACAATGATTTCCCGTTTAAGAATTATGTTCTTTTTGCTACATCCGACAGCAGGGAAACATTCAAGTACGAAAACAGAAAGAAACAGATCGAATTTGCAAAAAAAATAGCCCGTGGAAAACAATTAATTTTTAAGCTTCATCCAAATGAAAAATTTGAAAGGGCAATTCAGGAAATAAATAAATTCGCTCCTGGTTCTTTAATTTATACTGAAGGGAATACCGAACACATGATAGCCAATTGCGATACACTAATCACACGGTATTCCAGTGTAGTGTATGTTGGTTTAGCTTTAGGTAAACAAGTGTATTCTGAATTTAATATAGAAGAATTGAAAAAACTGGTACCGATACAGAATAACGGCTTATCAGCCTTTAATATATCTGAAATCGGAAGAGATCTTTTAATCAAACAATCAGACGCTAAAATATATAAACTTAATAAGGAACTAAAGCTAAGCACTAAACTATTTAAGAAATACAAATCAAGCAGAAATTATCAAAAGGCTGAGTAATTAATTATCAATAAACCTATGATAAAAGTTACCACAGTAATTCAAGCCAGAATGAGCTCAAGCAGGCTCCCGGGTAAAGTTTTACTCCCCCTGGCAGGTAAACCGCTATTGGTTAGGATGATTGAAAGAGTGAAAGCTTCAGAACATTGTGGAAGAGTTGTAGTTGCAACAACTTATTTGAACGATGATGATCCTATTGTAGATTTGTGTAAAAAAAATTCAATTTCTTTTTACAGGGGACATCCGGATGATTTACTGGACAGGCATTTAAATGTCGGTAAAAAATATAATTCGAATGCAGTCGTAAAAATTCCTTCAGACTGTCCTTTAATTGATCCGGCTGTTATTGACAAAGTAATTAAGCATTATCTGGATAATTATACTTCACTCGATTATGTAAGTAACTTGCATCCGCCTACCTACCCTGATGGAAATGATGTAGAAATATTTTCATTGGAATGCCTTGAAAAAGCCTGGGAAGAAGCAGGTAAAGAACTGGAACGCGAACATACTACTCCCTATTTCTGGGAAAACCCGGACAAGTTTAAAATTGGGAATGTTACATGGGAGGCAGGACTTGATTATTCGATGTCGCATCGTTTTACAATAGATTATGAAGAAGATTACAATTTTATAGCAAGTATTTATAATGAACTTTATGATGAAAATAAAACTTTTTCTTTATATGATATTTTGTCGCTTCTTGATGAAAAACCTGAACTTTCTAAAATCAACGAAAAATATCTTGGTGTAAACTGGTACCGGCATCATTTAAATGAATTAAAAACTATATCTGAAAAAAATACGAAAATTTTACTCGATGAGAAATCAAAAACGAGAATTAGAGAATATCGCACTTAATGTAAGAGAGCATATCATCAGGATGGCAACAGACGGCGGCTGTTTCATCGGCGCATCTCTATCGTGTGCTGATTTGCTGGTTTATCTTTATTCTAATTTTTTAAATATTAATAAAGATAACCTTGAAGATGAAAACCGTGATTTTTTTTTCCTTTCAAAAGGCCATGATGTGCCGGCCTTATATGGTACATTTGCCGAATTAGGAATTATGGAAAAAGAAAGACTTAAAAATCATCTTAAGACAAATGATTTTATTTATTGGCATCCTAATGTGAAAGTTCCAGGCATTGAATTTCATTCAGGATCTTTAGGTCATTTACTATCCGTATCTGCTGGTGTTGCGCTAAACTGTAAATTAAAAAACAAGAAAAATAAAGTTGTTGTTGTATTGGGAGATGGTGAATGTAACGAAGGTTCTATCTGGGAAGCATCTCTGGTTATTGCTGCTCATAAACTGGATAATTTAATCGCTGTTATAGACAGGAATCATTTCCAGGCAAATATTCAGACTGAAGATCTCATTCCTATAGAACCATTGGATCAAAAGTTTAAAGCTTTCGGATGGAATGTTCATACATGCAACGGCCATGATTTTGATGACATTGATAAGACTTTTTCTTCTTTAGAAAATAACGGTAAGCCTACGGTAGTTATAGCGGATACGGTTAGAGGAAAAGGACTTCCCAGTATTGAAGCAAGAGCCGACAGGTGGTTCTGTAATTTCACTCATGATGAAATCGAACAGTTAATAAACGAATTACACACAAAAGTAAAAACAGATTTAAAATCAGAAACTCTAATTGTAAGATAATAATGAACTACGAAGAAATTTTAATAAACCTTGCTGAAAAAAATGACAATATAGTTGTTATGACCGCAGAAAACAGGGCGGCTATTCGAAATTTACCGTCAAAAATTAAGAACCAATTTGTTGATGTAGGTATTGCCGAACAGACTATGATTGGAATGGCTGCAGGTCTGGCTCTCAGAGGAAGGATACCTGTTGTCCATGCACTTTCAACATTTCTGACTATGCGTGCATTTGAATTTATTAGAACAGATGTAGGCATTGGAAATCTGCCGGTTAAAATAGTCGGTGCTGTTGCAGGTTTTTTATCCGAAGCAAACGGGCCTACACACCAGGCAATTGAAGATATTTCTTTAATGCGGGGTATCCCTAACATTCAGGTTTTTGCACCGGCTGATGAAGAAGATTTATTAATCGCTCTGCCCGGAATAATTGAAAGTCCTAATCCTTCATATATAAGATATACAAATGCCAAATCATCCGTCTCTCATAGTAAAGAATTTAAAATTGGAAAAGCTGAGATTCTTTCTGAAGGAGAAGATATTACTATTCTTACATACGGAACATTATTCGATGAAGCATTAACAGCAGCAGAAATATTAAGATCAAAAGACAGATCTGTAGGTGTAATAAATTTAAGAACTCTGAAACCGGTTGACAATGAAACTATAGAAAATGTCTGCAGCAAATCAAATTTAATTGTTACTCTTGAAGATCACTTTATTACAGGCGGGCTGTATTCAATCTTAAGCGAATTGCTTGTTATTAAAAGGATAAATTCCCGGGTTTTACCGATAGCTTTGAATAATAAATGGTTTAAACCGGCTTTGCTTAAGGATATCCTGGAATATGAAGGTTTTACCGGGGAAGCTATTGCTGATAAAATAATTAAACATGAGCTGGAAAAACATTTTGCAACTGAATACTTTTATTAAGCAATAATTTTTAATATCAAGATGAAAGATTCTTGTTCATACTCTTTCCGAAGGAATTCCTTTGGAATAATCTAAGTCTAAAACGTTTAAGAGATTAAGTGTATAGTTAAGATTAAGAATTAGAATTAAATAATTTTTTTAAATTTAATAAAAATCACCATGCCTAACACAATAAAATTAAATGACGATTATCCTGTTATAAAAAAATCAAACGAGCTATATAATAAAGCTCTGGAATTAATTCCTTCACTGACCCAAACACTGGCAAAAGGGCCGACCCAACATATCAACGGTATTGCACCCAAATATTTACAAAGAGGTAAAGGTTCCCATGTCTGGGATGTTGACGGGAATGAATACCTTGATTACAATATGGGAATCGGACCGCTTTCTCTTGGTTACGCTTATGATAAAGTGGATAATGCAATCAGGGAACAATTAAAAGACGGAATTACTTTTTCTTTAATGCATCCTTTGGAAGTCGAAGTTGCAGAGTTAATACACGAAATAATTCCAAATGCCGAAAGTATAAGATACAGCAAAACCGGAGCAGATGTTACTTCTGCCGCTGTAAGAGTTGCAAGAGCATTTACTAAAAGAGATAAAGTTCTATGCTGCGGATATCACGGCTGGCACGACTGGTATGTTTCAGTTACTGCCAGAAATTTTGGAATACCGAAGGCTGTACAGGAATTAACATCAACTTTTAATTTTAATGATATACAGTCAGTAAAAGACTCTCTTGATGAAGATACTGCTTGTGTTATACTTGAACCTTTTGTTTTTGAAGCGCCGAGAGACAATTTCCTGAAGGAATTAAAGGAAGCATGTGAGGAAAACGGAACTTTATTAATTTTCGACGAAATGTGGACAGGATTCAGAATTTCTTTAGGAGGTGCCCAGGAATATTTTGATGTAAAAGCTGATTTAGCCTGCTTTTCTAAGGCTGTTGCCAATGGGATGCCCGTCGCAATTTTAACCGGGAGAAAAGATGTAATGGATTTATTAGATAAAGATGTTTTCTTCTATACAACTTTCGGAGGTGAAGCACTATCTTTAGCCGCCATAAAAGCAACTATTTCTGAAATAAAAGAAAAAAATGTCCCGGCATATCTTCAAAAACAGGGAAATAAATTAAAAGAAGGTTATAATAAAATTGCTTCAGAACTTGGTATGACTTACACAAAATGCTCTGGTTATGATTGCAGAACTATCATTACGTTTAACGAATCAGCAGGAAATCCGCTGGAAATGAAATCTCTGGTTCAGCAGGAACTAATTAAGAGAGGAATTTTGTGGAGCGGTTTTCATAATATGAGCTTCTCGCATTCTGATGAAGATATTCAATACACCTTAAATGCTTATAAGGAAGTTCTTCCTGTTTTGAAAAAAGCAGTTGATGATAAAAACGTACCGGGATATTTAAAGGGAAAACCTGTTGAACCTGTGTTCAGAAAAACAAGCGATTTTAATATAAAGCCTAAAAAGAAAAAGGAACAAACAGTTTAATAATTTTTATGAGTTTAGAAAATTTATTCTCATTAAAAAATAAAGTAGCTGTTGTAACTGGAGCCGCAGGCCTGATTGGAAAACAGCATTGCTATGCTCTTTCTGAAGCCGGCGCCAATATTATTGTTTGCGATATTGATCTTAATAAATGTGAAAAACTTGCCGGCAAATTAAACTCTAAAAGCATCGGTGTTTATGCTGATATTACAAAACCCGAATCAGTAAAAGTTCTAAAAGAAAAAATTTTAAATAAATTCGGGAAAATTGATATACTTGTAAATAATGCTGCAGTAAATGATATGTTCGAAAACCCTTTGTCAGCTGCGGAACTCTCCATGTTTGAAAATTATCCCCTTGAGATGTGGCAGAAATCTATCGATGTTAATATAACAGGAACCTTTTTATGCTCGCAAATTTTGGGTTCCGAAATGGCAAAAGCAGGTAAAGGAAGCATTATTAATATAGCATCTACTTATGGGATAGTTGCACCCGATCAATCTATATATAAAGATAAAAACGGGTTCCAGAATTTCTATAAATCTGCAGCATACCCTGTTACAAAAGGAGCAGTAATTTCATTTACAAAATTTTTAGCAGCTTACTGGGGAAAAAAAGGCGTCAGGGTAAATACTTTATCTCCGGGAGGAGTTGAAAACAAGCAGGATCAATTTTTTATTGAAAATTATTCTGCAAAAACAATTTTAGGAAGAATGGCAAAATCAACCGACTATAAAGGAGCAATCGTTTTTCTGGCAAGTGATGCTTCTAACTATATGACCGGGGCTAATCTTATTGTTGATGGAGGATGGACCGCATGGTAGTCGTTAGTTCAATTAAAGAAAAAAATAAAAATCTGGAAGAGAAAGCAAAAAAAATTAAGCTTGTCCTTACAGATAATGACGGAGTTCTAACAGATACCGGAGTTTACTATTCGGAAAACGGAGAGGAGTTAAAAAGATTTTCTATCCGCGACGGGATGGGAGTAGAACGCTTAAAAAACTTATTAAATATTAAAACAGTTATCATTACAGGTGAACTTTCCGGCTCGGTAAAAAAGAGAGCGGAAAAACTTAAAATCGATGAATTTTACCTGGGAGCAAAGAAAAAAGAATCCCTTCTTGATGAAATTTTAAAGAAAAATAACTTAAAATCCGAAAACATTGCTTTTATAGGTGACGATGTTAACGACATGGAATTGATAAAAATTGTAGGTTTATCTGCAGCACCCTCAGATGCAATGCCTGATATTCTCGAAATTGTAGATTACATATGTGATCACATAGGCGGTAATGGTGCTTTCAGAGAATTCGCAGAATTATTAATAGCATTCAATAAAAAAGAATAATTAATAATAAATAAAAGGGAGCAATATGAACTCGAAAAGAAGAGTAAAAGCAGGAAACAGGTATATAGGAGATAACGAACCAATTTTTATAATTGCTGAAATCGGGATCAATCATAATGGTTCGGTTGAAATTGCAAAAGAAATGATTGAAGCTGCGCATTCGGCCGGATGTGACGCAGTTAAGTTTCAGAAAAGAACTCCTGAATTATGTGTCCCAAAAAGTCAATGGGATATTGAAAGAGATACTCCATGGGGAAGAATGACTTATATTAATTACAGACATAAAATTGAATTCGATAAAGAGCAATTTTCTGAAATTGTTGAATTTTGCAGAAAGAAAAAGATTACATGGTTTGCTTCATGCTGGGATGAAAATGCGGTTGATTTTATAGAACAGTTTAACCCCGTAATTTTTAAAATAGCTTCGGCTTGTTTAACAGATGATAATCTTTTATTAAAACATAAAGCTCTTAATAAGCCTGTTATTATGTCAACCGGGATGTCAACATTAACTGAAATAGAAAATGCAGTTAAAACATTTGGAATAGAAAATTTGTTAATTGCTCATTCAACTTCTGCTTACCCGTGTAAAACAGAACAATTAAACCTGAGAATGATACAGACCTTGAAGGAGAAATATCCTTCAATACCTATCGGATATTCCGGTCATGAAACAGGACTTGCTCCTTCCGGCGCTGCCGCTGCATTAGGTGCAAATTTTATTGAAAGACATATAACTTTAGATCGTGCAATGTGGGGAACGGATCAGGCAGCTTCTGTTGAAATAGTCGGATTAGTTAAATTGGTTTCAAATATCAGAGATATCGAGCAATCCCTCGGTGACGGAATTAAAAAGATTTATGAGAGTGAGCTTCCGTCGCTAAAAAAACTTAGAAGAGTACAATCTGACTTACAAATTTATAAAGCCGTATAATTTATTATGAGTATAACCTTAGAACAAGTTAGGCTTTACAGCATTTTTGCAATTATTGTCTTTGCTTTAATAATTATTCTTCTGGAACGTTTTTTCCCATATGAAAAAAACCAGAAGTTTTTACGCGAAGGTTTTGTTGATGATTTTATTTTATATACCCTTGTACAGAGTTATGCTTTAGGAATTGTAATTTCTTATATTATTCAGTTTATTGATGGGCAGACAAACCTTTCAAGACTTCACCTGATTTCCGGCTGGCCTATCTGGCTTCAAATATTGTTCTTTTTAGTGGTTCATGATTTTTATATCTACTGGTTCCACCGCTATCAGCATAGTTCTAAAATCTTCTGGAGAATTCATGAAGCACATCATTCAAATAAAAATATAGATTGGCTGGCTGGTTCACGTTCGCATGCATTAGAAATATTGATTAACCAGACAATCGAATTTGCACCTATTGTCCTGCTTGGTGCGGCTCCCGAAGTTGCTGTTATCAAAGGATTAATTGATGCCGTATGGGGTATGTATATCCATTCCAATATTGATATTAATACAGGCAGTCTTCAGTATTTTATAAATGGCCCTGAGATGCACAGATGGCATCATGCTGACAAAGATTCTGAAGCATACAATAAAAATTTCAGCACAAAGCTGGCAATCTGGGATTGGATGTTCGGCACTGCATATTTTCCCAAAGATAAAAAGCCTGCTGCATACGGATTATCTTACCTGAATTTTCCCAAGCATTATTTTAAGCAGCTGATTTTTGCTTTCAGAAGATTTGATGATGATTAAGTCCCCTAAGCTCTGCTCTTTGCGCAATCATTTTTTTAACCAATCACAAAGAAGATCTATCGCTTTTATAGTATTCCCGCAGTATATTTTAATGAATTCCTCGTCAATTTCTTTTCCTTTTCTTAATTTTTCAGCAGCATTAATAACCCGTGTACCGTCAAAATCGACGTAGGCAATTCTTGCGGTTAATTCATTTTCAGGTCTGCCGAAAACTACTCCAGGTAAAATTGCAACACCAGTTTCATCCAGCAATTTTTCACAAAGCTTTTTCCCGGAATTTATTCCCATCGCATAAAACTTTTCCTTAAAAGCAGTAAAATCCGGGAAGACATAGAATCCTCCTTCCGGATAAGTAACATAGACACCGGTTTTTATAAGTTTATCGGTAATGTAATTACCCAGCGTTTTAAGTATAATTCGTGAATTCTTCAGATAAGTTTGAATTTTAGGTCCGCCTTTGAAAGCACTGATAGCAGCATACTGGATAGGTGCACTTGTCGCAGTAAATGTTTCACTTGCAACAGCAGCCATTGAATTTAAAAGCCATCTCAGGTTTGGGGGAAAAACAAAAGTACCCAGCCGCCATCCCCCGGCACCACACCATTTGCTTAATCCGCTGCTGATTATTGTTCCTTCAGGATAAAACCTGGCAATTGAAACATGCTTACCTTCATGGTGCAGCTCTCCATAAATTTCATCCGATAAAAGAATAATCTTATACTTTTCAGCAACGGCAGCAATTTTCCTCAGCTCTTCAACCGAATAAGTTACGCTGCTGGGATTTGAAGGATAATTTAATATTACAATCCTTGGTCTAACCGGGTCATCTTTGCAATGAGCTATTAGCGCATCAGGTGTTAATTTCCATTTGTCTACTCTCCTGGTTGGAATCCATCTTACATGTCTGCCAATTATTTGCGCCTGGGGTGCATAGGATACCCAGCTTGGTGTCGGAATAACCAGATCTCCGTAATATACAAACTGCAGCAGAAACATTAGTTCTTTCGAGCCGGGACCAATTAAAACATCATCAAAGGTGAAAGTTAATCCCTGAACGCGCGAATAATACTCGGCTATGGCTTCCCGCAGTTGATACAATCCTTTAACAGCCAAGTAATCTTTCTGATAAGCATTACTCTTCAAAGCATCTACAACCGGCTGCGGAACTGGAAAAGGTGACTGTCCTAATCCCAGTTTATATACTTTTTTCCCTTCCCTTTTAAGCTGTTCACTTCTTTCGTTTATGGCAAGTGTGGCAGATTGTGGAATTCCCCTAACATTAAGATTCAGATTTATATCGGGTTGATGATTTTTATTGTTTTTCATTCATATATTTACTTAAGTAGAATTCTTTAGTAAATGACTTTTTAAGTAATTAGAAGTTTAAATATCTTCCATTAAATTTTAAATTGTTTACTAAAAAACAGAATTCTTCAACAGTACTAAGTTCAAATTTTATAATCGTATAAAATTAATAATAATTTAATTTAAAATTAAAGATATTGAATTCTGTCACAATATTATTTTTGAAACTGAAGAATCGAAAATTGCAAATTGCAGGTTTTACTTCTAGTTGTTTTAAATAGTTCCTGCTCCTTTAACTTTAACCTTATAAGTCACTCTGGATATCTTACTGTGATTCAATTTATTTAATAAGCTACAATTATTATTTAGACTAATCCCACATGTTTTAATAAATTAGGAATAGACAAAATGAAAAATATAATTAGTATTGTTACAGCATTAATATTGGCAATTATGATATATGGTTGTGCATCTAGTAATGTACTGCAAACAGTTAACGGGTACAACAATCAAGTAAGTTCAAAAAAAATAGATGGAATCAATATTATAACCAAAGTTAACTACTGGAATGGTAATCCTCAGGTTACTCAGTATGTAACCCCTGTGTTTGTTACAATAACAAATAACAGTAACAAAGAATTAAAGATCAGCTATCAACAATTTGCATTAGTATCACCAAGCGGGAAAAGGTTTTCTGCTTTACCTCCATTCGGTGTAAGTGGAGCGGTATCAAAGCCTGTATTAATTCAGCCATACAATCCGATTTTAAGTCCTGGTTTTTTCTATAGAGGCTTTTTATTAGCACCGTTTTACAGTTCAATTTATCCTGAAATACCGATCTGCAGCGGACAATTCTTTTTCGATGATCCTCTTTATTATGACAACTATTATAATTATTGGGGACAAATACAATATAGCCTGCCGACTGCAAAAATGGTTAATGAAGCATTACCAGAAGGTATAATTCAAAAAGGAGGTGAAATTTCAGGATATTTATATTTTGAGAAAGTAGATGATGTTAAATCGAAAAAAGTCGACTTTAAAGCCGACCTGATCAATTCTGAAACAGGGAAAAATTTTGCGGTTATCAGTATTCCATACATATTGATTAGTGAATAAATTTATGAAATATTGAAAGCAAGGGATTGTAAAATAATTATAATCTTAAATAAAAAAGCCGTCAAAACGACGGCTTTTTTTATATGTGACTCCAAGGGGATTCGAACCCCTATTACCGCCGTGAAAGGGCGAGGTCCTGACCATTAGACGATGGAGCCGGTTTACAATTAAAAATTAATAAATATTAATGAACAATTGCAAATTATTAATAATTCATTTTTAATTTACTTAAGGGTGAGTGAAGGGATTTGAACCCTTGACCCCCAGGGCCACAACCTGGTACTCTAACCAACTGAGCTACACTCACCATGTACAATTATAAATTATAAATGAAAAATTTCTAGTACTTTTTAAATTTGCATTTTTAATTATTTTACCCGTACGCCCAGGTGGATTCGAACCACCGACCTACAGCTTAGAAGGCTGTTGCTCTATCCAATTGAGCTATGGGCGCATAAAATAAACAATTTATAATTAACAATTTACAATTAAGATAAAATTTTTCTAATTGTTTGTATATAATTGTTAATTATTCATTTTTAATTGTTAATTACAAAAGTCGGGGCGGCAGGATTCGAACCTGCGACCTCCTGCTCCCAAAGCAGGCGCGATGAACCGAGCTACGCTACGCCCCGAATATTTTTACTTAGACTTACAAAAATATAGTAACTGGGAAACATAATCAAATTGACTTTATGGAAAAATTTATGTGTTTCTATTTTTTTAAAGCAAAAGGATTCTCAATATGATATTCAACAACCGGTAATTTTTAATTTTTCATACCTTTTAAATAATACTTCACTTCTTTAAATTGTTTAATTAAATAATCATTTTGTTAGTAAATGTCGTTCCCTTTATTTATTTCAAAAAAATATACTCTTTCTAAAAAGGATTCCAGGTTTATCACCTTAATTTCTACTATATCAATCGTTGGGATCGCTTTAGGTGTTGCAACCTTAATTATTGCCTTAAGTATTCTTTCAGGATTTGAAAAAACTTTAATTAATAAAATCGTTGATTTTGATTCTCAAATAAAAATTACTTCATATACCGCAATACTTCCCGATTATCATGTTGTTCTCCCGATATTAGAAAAAGAACTCGCACCGGTTGGCGCACAAATAAATCCTTTTGCTTCAAAGCTGGCTATTATAAGCAGCGGAAGAGTAAAGGAAGGTGTGAGCATTAAGGGTATAAGACCGCAAAATGATGTTTTAAACGTTAAAAAAGATATCATCGGGGGCAGCTTTACTCTTGATGGTTCCTCGATTATCATTGGTAAAAAATTAGCAGATAAATTACATGTTAAGTTAGGAGACAAAGTAACTATATTCGCTCTTACTAAAGATGAGATGCCCTCGCCTGAGAATCCTCCCAATATTGAACAATTTTATGTTAAGGGAATTTTCGAAAGCGGCATGGCTGAATATGATGATTTATATGCATATGTTTCTCTTACTTCGGCTCAAAAGCTTTTTAATATCGGCGACAATATTACGGGATATGATATCAAATTAAAAAATATTGCCAAGATAGACAGTGTTACCGATTTGCTTTCAAGACAGCTTACTTATCCTAATTCGGTAAAATCTATTTATCAAACCCATAGAAATATTTTTACCTGGATTGATTTACAGAAGAAGCCAATCCCGATCATTTTAGGTTTTATAATCCTTGTTGCCGTCTTTAATATTATTGGGACACTATTAATGATAGTCCTTGAAAAAACTAATGCCATTGGGACATTAAAATCTCTCGGTGCAACAGGGATGCAGATTACTTCAATATTTCTTTACCAGGGAATTTTCCTGGCAATTATAGGAATTTTTATTGGTAACCTGTTAGCATATATTCTAATGGATATTCAGTTAAGTTATAACATTATTTCTCTTCCATCTTCAGTTTATTTTATGTCAACTGTTCCGATTTCTTTATCGATAAATACTTTTTTAGAAGTCTCGGGAATTACATTTATATTGTGTATTCTTGCATCTGTAATACCCAGCTTTATCGCATCAAAAATTAAACCTGTTTCAGCTTTAAGATTTAACTAAAATGAAATACGAAACTTTCATAGCAAAGAGATATTTGGTTTCCAAGCATAAAATTAATTTTATTACGATAATCTCTATTATTTCCGTTTTGGGAATTACCATAGGAGTTGCATCTTTAATTGTAGTGCTTTCTGTATTCAATGGTTTCGGGAGTCTGGTAACTTCATTTCTGGTCAATTTTGATCCGCATGTAAGAATAGAAATCATTTCGGGAGATTCGAAAAAAGTTGAAGAAAACGTTGAAAAGGAATTAAACAAAATCAAAGGAGTAAAATATTATTCAAAATATGTAAATGGCAAAGTGCTTGCTTATCGGTCTCATTTAACACAAATTGTAAATTTAAAAGGTATTGAAGAGAAAAACGATGAAAGTATTTATAATATCAAATCCAGCATTGTACTGGGGAAATTCGATTTGTCAGTGGAAGACGGAATTCCCGGGATAGTTTTGGGCTTACCTCTTGCAGACCATTTGCAGTCAATAGTAGGAGATACACTTAGTTTAATTTCACCGGCGGGAATAGAAAAATATATTACCCAGTTCTCCATGCCTAAAACAGAGAAATTTGTTATCCGGGGAATCTATATTTCAAATAATAATGAATATGATGCATCATATATATTTACAAATTTATCAACAGCTCAGAAGCTATTAGGCTATATTAAAAACATCGAAGGTTTTGATGTTATGCTGAATAATATTAACCAGGCGGAAAGCGTGAAGAAAGAATTGGAAGCAAAATTAAATAAAAAGACTTTCAGCATTAATACCTGGTATGATTTCCATAAAGATCTTTATTCGGTAATGCAGATTGAAAGATGGACCGCATACATAATCTTATCTTTAATTATTGCTGTAGCTACTTTTAACATTTTGGGTTCTTTATCTATGTCGGTAATCGAAAAGCAGAGAGATATTGGTATATTGCGTTCAATGGGAGTTGGAGAAAAATCAATACTGAAAATATTTATGTATGAAGGCTTATTAATCGGTATCGTAGGAACACTTGGAGGTGTTATACTGGGTTATTTCATCTGCTGGCTTCAATTACATTTTAATATATATCCATTGGATCCGACTCAATATAAAATTGATTCATTACCGCTGCAAATAAGGATTTCAGATTTCTTTTTTATAACGGGAGCTTCTATGCTGCTCACTTATCTTGCTTCATTAATCCCGGCAAAAAGGGCAGCAAAAGTTAACCCTTTGGAAGCAATAAAATGGGAATAATTGAATTGCGGATTTCCGATATAGCCTTCCCCTCGTGGAAAATTTTTAATTTTATTTTTGAATTTTGACTTTTTACTTTTGACTTTTAAAATGAATAACATAATCCTTTCATCAGAAAAATTAATTAAGACTTATCAAACTACAAAAAAGACGAAACTTGAAGTCTTGAAATCAATTTCTCTGGAAATTGAAAAAGATAAAATTTCAGTAATAATCGGGGCATCCGGAGCGGGTAAAAGCACGTTGCTCCATCTGCTTGGCGGTTTAGACAGACCTGACAGCGGAAAGGTTTTTTTCGACGGGCAAAATATTTTTGAATTCTCAGATGAAAAATTAGCAAAGTTCAGAAACAATAATATCGGTTTCGTTTTTCAATTTCATCATCTTCTGCCTGAATTTACTGCCGTTGAAAATGTGGCAATACCACAAATGATACGGGGAATTTCTTTAAACAATGCTTTAAAAAAAGCTGAAGGATTAATTGAATCAGTGGGATTGACTGAAAGGATTAACCATAAACCTGCAGAACTATCCGGCGGTGAGCAGCAGAGAGTTGCAGTTGCAAGGGCTTTAGCTAACAATCCTTCAATTATTTTTGCCGATGAACCAACTGGAAACCTTGATTCGGCCAATAGTGAAGCTATTCATAAAATAATTGTTGATTTAAGGGATAAATTTCATAAGAGTTTTGTTATTGTTTCTCATAATAACAGTCTGGTGAAGCTGGCGGATAAAGTTTTTGAAATGAAAGACGGGAAAATAATTAATAATTGAATTACTCAATTCCCGGAATAATAATATATTGGAGTTTTGGAATACTAAATACCAATATTCCATTTTCCCGTTTATCCCCAAGTGTTTTGCATAAGTAACAACATTATATCACTTTAATATCCTGCTTATTTGCCCATCCTATCTTACCGTCCTGCAGTCTTATCTTATACCAATTACCGATGTTATCTTCGAGCCTGACTTTCAAGCCTTCATGAATAACAAAAGCATCATTGCTGTCTCTATCGGGTGAGACTTTAGCTATTACATTTGGTTCAACGATTACGCCGTTTTTAATATTTACTTCCCTGTTTAATTTTACTATCAAAAGTGTTGAAACAATTACAAGAATGATAATGGAAAATAAACCTGAAAAGAAAGCGAACCTTTGAACCTGGGGTTTACTTGCAAAGAAATAAATTCCGAAAGAAAATAAGATCAGGATATAGAATATATATGCGGTATATGTCCAGCCTGAAAGATTAAAAAGTGCAAGCAGACTTTCCCACCATTGAAAAATAAAAAACTTTGGCAAGGGTTCTATCTTATCAATAGTCTTGGTATTTGCCAACGCAAGATTATGCTGCACATCATCATCCCCGGGAGAGAGCCTGAGTGCCCGTTCATAATTCAGTATTGCATATCCGATTTTGTTAATCCTGTAATAAGCATTTCCAAGGTTATAATATAATGCAGTTCCTTCATAACCTTCATCAACCAGCTTTTGGTATAGCTGAGCGGCTTCAGAGAATTTATTATTCTGATATAAACCGTTTGCTTTCTGCATCATACTTTTGGCATCCAGGGCAAAAGTATTTTTATAACTACCGGCAATTAAAAAAACTAATATAAAAATAAGACTTAATTTCCTACACATTTTTAGTTACCGGTTTACGTGTTGTTGAAATAGTTTTTTCAATCTCTATAATAATATTTGAAGATTGATTATAAATTTCATTCATTGCAGCAAGTCCGTCTTTCTGCGGTGCAAATCTGATATATTCACACTTTTCTACTGTCTGTTTTAAATTATCAATAACCGAATCCTTAATGTTATTCTGTTTCAAACGGGAGACAGCTTCCTCCAGGGAAAATTCCGACTTAGGAATATTCAGCTTATCTTCAAGATATCCATACAAAGCGAGAGAGATTTCCGAATAAAATGCACTTTGATTTTTCTCCTGCAGAAGATTCTTGGCAACCTTCAAGCGGTTCCTGGCAATCTTTTGAGCTTTTTGGTATTTTAATAATTGAGCGTTACTTAACAGCTTATCATTTCTTTTCTTAAAAGTTACCAAACCTGTTAAAAGTATTAACGGCAGACCCGCAGCAATCCAGAATCCGACCTTATGTATTAATATTCCGCCCTGCTTTTCAACCTCAGTAGATGTTTTTATATATCTTATATCATCTCCCAATAACTTTACATCTTCTTTTGAAGTACTGGCATAATTTGAATTTTCACTCCCCTTTTCAACGTCCAGTTCATATGGTTTGGTTTCCAGGGTTACATAAGAATTTTTATTTAAATCGAAATACGAAAACTTAATCGGAGGAATTTCCCTTTTACCGGAAATCCGTGGAATAACCAGGTATTCTATTTTCTTTGTCCCAGAAATTTTACCTGTCCTGTTAATTTGCTCCGAAACTTTAGGCTCATATTTATCAAATCCTGTGGGAAGATTTATTTCGGGTGCATCGATGAGCTTAATATTGCCAGTACCGGAAATATTTAACTTAACTGAAACAGGTTCGTTTGCTTTAACAGTTGTATTATCAATTGTTGAATTTAAAGAAAAACTACCGACTGCTCCGTTGAAAGCCGGAGGAACATTCTTATCTGGTAAAGGAATCACTTTAACTTTCAAAATATTGGAATTTGCATCATAATTGACAGTCCTTCCAATATCGAAGAAAGGATCATTAAAGAAATCATCAAAAATATTTCCGCTGCTGCTCCTCCTGTTTTTTATTTGAACAGGTACATTTAATTCAAAGGGAGTTACCGACAATTCTCCTGTTTGAGACGGGAATAAAGAAACCTTTTTCAATATCCCGACTCTATATTGCTTACCATTCACTATTTCAGTTGTAAATGTAATGTTATTGGGAGTATCCAATTCCTCAGCCCAGAATCCATTATACTGTGGTAATTTATTTACCGACATCTGGGAAGCAATATTTAACCTTGTATATAACTTATATGTTACAATTACAGGTTCCCCAAGATACACTTTCTGTTTATCTGCAATTGCTTTAATAAAGAGATTATCACCAATATCTTTTTGTGTGATAACCGGCTGCTGCGTGGTAGAACCGTTATTATTAGGAGCTGTTGATCCTTTAACAACTTCAATTGAAACCGGCCTCGTCTTATAAGTGGTTCCGTTAAGAACAATTGAAGCAGTTTCAATATTAAATTTACCAATACTTTTAGCCTGGATATAATATGAAAAAGTTCTTGAAGCTGAAACAGCACCGTTGACTATTTCCATATTGGTTGATTGATTTGGGCCTGAAAGTACAAGAAAATTCTGGAAGTGAGGCGCAACAAAGTTTTGTAACCCGTTAATATCTGTGCCTGAGAAAGTAAATGAAACCTGGAACCTGTCATTTATCCCTACTTTATTATTACTAACTGAAGCAGTAAAAGACTGCGGAAAAACTGTGCTTCCATAAAGCAGAAATAATAAAAGAAATATTTTCAGTTTGCTAATGATCATATTTTATTTTTTAGTCTGAATTTTGACTTTTGATTTTTGACCTTTGACTTAAAATTTACCAATCCTTATCAGTTTTAACCGGAGCGCCGGATTTTTTGCGTAACTTTTTCTGCAAATTAATTTCATTATTTTTAAGAGCATCAAGAATCCTGTCAGCTTCTTCTTTTGTCAATTGGTTTTTATCTTTTTGCTTCAGGTTATCCTGTTTTGCAGTCTGATTTTCAGGCTTCTGATTTTGCTGATTATTCTGATTTTTCTGCTTATTCTGATTTTGATTTTTATCCTGGTTTTGATTCTTATTCTTGTCCTGGTTTTTATTATCCTTATTATTTTTATTGTTCTTATTCTGCTGCTGCTGGTTCTGATTTTTTAACAATGATAATGCATATGACAGATTATATTTTGTATCTTCATCATTTGGATTAAGTTTTAGCGAATTTTTATAAGCTTCTATACTGGGTTTAATCTTTTTATCTTTGAGTAAAGAATTCCCGATATTGTGATATACTTTTGCTTTCTGATCAGAGCTTTCACTTTCGGTTAAAGCAGATTGGTAAGACTTAATAGCATCATCATAACGGCCCTGCTTATAGTAAGCATCTCCAAGATTAAAGCTGGTTTCAAAATTCTTAGGTTCTTTCAATGAACCTTTCTTAAAATTTACTTCTGAGTCAGCAAATTTTCCCTCTTTATAAAGATCTACTCCCTTATTATTTAAACTGCGGACACTCTGCGCCTCCAGATAACCGGATGGAAACAACAGAATAATTATTAGAAATACCCAGATTAAATTCTTCATCTTAAAATTATTATTCATTTTTACTTTATAAAATTAATGCACCAGTACAGGAATAATTACTTATCAAAACCCAGTTTCCGGTTTAATTTACTAAATAAAGGAGATTTTGTTTCACTGATAAAAAACTCCAAAACCAATAAAATTAAAGCCGGAATTAAAAAATAATAAAATCGATCTTCGTAATCAGTAACTTTTTTCACTCCAAATTCGGTTTTTTCCAGTTTAGAAAGATCATTATAAATATCATTAAGCTGATCTTCATAATTGGATCCATGGAAATATTGTCCGTTTCCAGCAGACGCAATTTGCTCCAAAATTGAAGCATCTAACTTTGTTAAAACCACATTTCCATTTTCATCTTTTTTGAAACCTAACTGCTGTCCGTTTTTATCATACATAGGGATCGGTACACCGTCGGAAGAGCCAAGACCGATAGTATAAATTTTTATATCCTTTGCAACTGCATCTTTAACTGCCTGCATAACATCACCTTCATGATCTTCACCATCGGTTATAACTACAATAGCTTTCTGGGTGCTGGTTTTATAATCAAAAGATTTAACTGCCAAATTTATGGCTGATGCTATGGCTGTTCCCTGCTGCGGTACTGAATTTACGTCAACCGCGTTTAAAAATAAATTGGCAGCCGAATAATCAGAAGTCAGAGGAAACTGAACATATGCCTGACCTGCAAAAATGATCAGGCCTATCCGATCACCTCTTAATTTCTGAATTAAATTGGAAATCTGAAATTTTGCCCTGTCAAGCCTGTTCGGTTTTATATCTTCTGCTTCCATACTCAATGAAACATCGAGCAAAATATAGACATCAATACCGGATTGTTTTACTTCTTCCATCCGGGTACCAACCTGCGGATTTGAAACTGCAACAACTAGAAAGATATAAACCAGAATTAATATTCCGAACTTTAATGAACTTTTTAGCCAGCTATAATTCGGCAGGAGTAATTTTTGCACATCTTTCTGTGCAAATTTTCCCAATAACTTTCTTCTGAACCTGGTCAGGTACCAAAACAACAGAACTATTAACGGAACTGCATAAAGAGCGTATAAATATTCAGGATGAGCAAATCGAAACATATTTAATTAACAATTAACAATGAATAATTAACAATTATTTTAAGGCAATCTTCTAAAAATTGATTTTGATAAACCAACTTCAAGCACCAATAAGAATAAACCAGCCCCGAGCCAGGGATAAAAGAGTTCTTTGGCATTTCTATATGAAGTAATTTCTACTTTTGATTTTTCAAGCTTATCTATTTTATCGTAAATAGCTCTCAAAGTTTTATTATCGGTGGCCCTGAAATATTCACCGCCGGTTATTTCGGAAATTTGTTTTAATACTGATTCATCAATTTCAACCGGTATCATCTGATACCTTGTACCGAAAGGAGTCTGAACCGGGTAAGGTGCTTCACCTTTTGTTCCTACCCCAATGGTATAAATTCTTATACCGAAAGTCTTGGCAATTTGTGCCGCGAAAACAGGATCAACTTCGCCGCTGTTGTTAACTCCATCGGTGAGGAGAATTATTATTTTACTTTTAGACTTACTGTCTTTAAGCCTGTTAACTCCGTTAGCAATTGCATTTCCGATAGCTGTACCATCTTCAATCATTCCGCTTTTAACCTGGCTAAGCAGGCTTAATAAAACCGAATAATCAATTGTTAACGGGCATTGAGTAAAACTATCTCTTGCGAAAATAACAAGTCCTATCCTGTCGGAAGTTCTTCCTTGTATAAAATCTTTAATTACATTTTTTGCAGCTTCAATCCTGTTGGGCTTTAAATCTTCGGCCAGCATACTTCCTGAAATATCAAGCACCATAGCTATATCAATTCCTTCAGTATAAATATTTTCGCCGGACGAAAAATTCTGAGGTCTCGCAAGTGCAACAATCAGCAATGCAACTGAAAGGGCCCGCAATAAAATAGGAATATGCCTGAATCTTTCCCGCCAGCTGAAAGCAATATTTCTGAAAATGCTCAGTGATGAATATGTAATTGAAGGCTGCCTCTGCTTCCCTTTAAACCAGTACCATACAATCATTAAAGGAACTATAATTAATAAATAAAGCACCCACGGATATGCGAATGAAACATCTTTAAACATTGCTCACCTCGGCAGTCATTTCTTTTTCCGGAGCCGGTCTTGTTTTTTCAACTATCTCATTAGCCTGTTTCATCATTTCTTCATTAATAGAAGCCATTGGTTTAAATTTTGCAAACTTCACAAGATCGGCATTACTTAAAAAATCATAAGTAGTATCTATAATTACATTTGCTCTTTTAACCTGTTTCAGATACTGCATAACTTCCGAGGTTGTTAATTCTAGTGCAGGAAGATAAAATTGATCCTGGAAATACCTCCTGATAATTTCAGTAATTTTAGAATGATACTCTTTTATCATTCCTTTTTGCCAGAGCTGCTGTTGTTCCAAAGCTCTTAATTCGTATAATGCCATTACATGCGGAGGCTTTTGAATAATTTTTTTTATTTTCTTTACCTCCATCATTTTTTTCTTTTTATATCTTAAATAGAAATAAAAAGTAATGCCTAAAATTACTAAAGCAGCTAGAACCCAAATTAATATATCTTTCCAATCAAGAGGGATTTTAATTGGAGCCTTTACATCTTTAATTTGACCGCCGGGTAATATTTTTAATGTATGAACGGTAAAACTGACTTCATTCGTATATGCTGTTTGCAGCCCCTGGTTCCCCTTCACCCTGTAAAGAACCGGAATCGGGGGTATAGTAACATTACCTGAATCATATCTGGATATAATAAACTTAAAAGTAGTAATTAAATTGCCGTCATGATTTTCAACTTCAGGGGCTTCCTGTTTTATAATTTCAATTTTTGATATGCTGTCAGTTAAAGCAGGGTTACTTATACTGATATTTCTATTGTGCTCCGCCTGGATAATCAGATTTATATAATCCCCCACCTGGTAATTTGAAGAATCTGTAAAAGCTCTTACAGAAACACCCTGGGCAAATGAAGAAGATAAATAAATTGCAGCAAAAAAAAGAAATATTATTTTTCTTACCATCGACTTTCCCTAAGCCTGAAAAAACGAACGAGCGGAGCTACATAATTTTCACTTGTATTGATCTCAATATTATCAATCCTGCCGGATGTAAAGAGTGACTTCAATTTTTGCATATTATTCCATCTTATAGAAGCTAAATTTTTCTGAAAGCTTTTACTGCTGGTATCGACCCAGCGTTCCCCGCCGGTTTCTGCATCTGTAAATTTTATTAAGCCCATTTTAGGAATTTCTTTTTCTCTTTGATCATTTAATACTATCCCGATTAAATCGTGCTTCTTTCCTATAATCCTTAAAATCTTTTCATAGCCTGAATCCATAAAATCAGAAAGAAGGAAAACGATACTTTTCTTTTTAATTGCATTGTTCATATACTCCAATGCACCTTTAATATTTGTAGTTTTACCGACCGGTTCAAACGATAATACTTCTCTGATAATCCTTAAAACATGCATCCGTCCTTTCCTGGGAGGTACGAATTTCTCAATTTTATCAGTAAAAAGGAGCAGACCAACTTTATCATTGTTTTTCATAGCAGAAAATGCAAGGATAGCGCTTAATTCCGCAGCGATCTGCTGTTTAGTTTTTTCAACTGTTCCGAAAATAAGTGAACCGCTGAGATCGACAAGCAGCATAACCGTAAGTTCTCGTTCTTCTTCAAATATTTTTATAAACGGATGACCGAACCTGGCGGTTACATTCCAGTCAATATTCCTGATATCATCCCCGAATTGATATTCTCTAACCTCGGAAAATTCCATTCCGCGTCCTTTAAAAACCGAATGGTATTCTCCTGAAAAGACCTGGTTAACCAGCCCTTTGGTTTTTATCTCAATTTGTCTTACCTGTTTTAGTAATTCTTTAGTAAGCATATATACAATTACCCGCTACATGTTCCATGTTATATGTGCCATGTTCCATTATTAAGGAACCTCAACTTTATTCAGGATTTCCTGAATAACATATTCAGAAGTAATTTCTTCAGCTTCAGCTTCATAAGTAACGGCTATACGATGCCTCAGTACATCAAGGCATATAGCTCTTACATCTTCAGGTATTACGTAGCCTCTTCTTTTTATGAAAGCCATTGCTTTTGCTCCCAGAGCTAAGTTAATTGAAGCTCTTGGTGAAGCGCCATAGCTTATAAGATCGAAAAGTTTCGGTACATTATATTCTTTTGGATTTCTTGTAGCAAAAACAATATCAAGGATATACTTTTCTATTTTTTCATCTACATATACTTCATGAATTAAACTTCTGGCTTTTAAAATCTCCTCAGGTGTAATTACTTTCTGAACCTCTAATTGATCCAGATTAACATTTTGCCTCATTATTTTTAATTCTTCGTCTCTGGAAGGGTAAGTTATCTTAACTTTTAACATAAACCTATCTACTTGTGCTTCCGGCAGAGGATAAGTACCTTCTTGTTCGATAGGATTTTGAGTTGCCAATACTAGAAAAGGTTCTTCGAGGTAAAAGGTTGTCTCACCAATAGTTACCTGCCTTTCCTGCATTGCTTCCAGAAGAGCACTCTGTACTTTTGCAGGTGCACGATTAATTTCATCAGCTAATATAAAGTTGGAAAAGATAGGGCCTTTCCGGATAAAAAAGTTACCGTCTTTCTGATTATAAATCATGGTTCCGATTAAATCTGCAGGTAAAAGATCAGGGGTAAACTGAATCCTCTGGTATTTTGCCGTCATTGAAGAAGCAAGAGTTTTTATGGCCAGGGTTTTAGCTAAACCGGGTACGCCTTCAAGAAGAATATGCCCGTTTGCCAAAAGCCCTACTAATAATCTTTCGACCATCGCTTTTTGACCGACAATGATTTTACCAATTTCGTTCTGAAGACGGTCGACAAATTCACTTTCCTGTTTAATTTTTTCGTTTAATGCAGTAATCTCCAATGTTGAACCTCTTATGTAATTTTTAACTAAATTCTCATTAATAATAATCTAAAGAAAGTAATTAGGTTAGACGAACTCAAACTTAAAAATGTTGCATTTATTTATCAAGGTAAGATAAAAACCTGACCTTAAATTACAGCTTTATGCCGGACAAAGAAGCAATTTAAGCTTAAAAAACTATTATTCAATAGAATATCCGGGAATTTATAAATTTAATTTTCACCTATAATTTTTCTAACAAAATCAACTAGTTCCCGACTACCTTTTTCAACTTTTATATTTGCCGGTATATTAATTCCGATCCATTTTATATTCCAGTCTAATGCTTCACCCGGTTTTAAAGTTTCATATTGTCCTTCAATTTCATATTCCACAAAATCAGCTCTTGAATCTACATAAAGCATTACCTCGCCTTCGCCGGGGGCTAACTTTTCAGGGTTTACATCTTTAAATTTCTTAATGAATAATTTACCATTAATTGCATAAGCTGTCCAGCCTTCACTTCCATCAGCAGTAGAAAGTTTATTTTTTTCAGGTCTTTTCAATTCATCTTTATACCAGACAATACCATCGATAATATCCATATTAACCGGCTCAAACATTTTAACTCCCAGTGTTCTTTTTCCCATCGGGAAAAAGAACAGCCCGCCTTTATGAACTCTGCTTATTTCCCAAGGTGATACTTTTTTTATATCATCAGTTTTATTAACGATTGTGTAAGCAAGATTTATACTATTTGCCTTATCTGCCGAAAGTTCTTTAGAAAATTGAAAACCTGTAACGGGGTCTTTGCCGCTGGTCAATTTGACCGAATTTCCATTATTAACTGCGGAATATGGTTTATTATCAAGAACAGCAGGCGGAGGCCAATTCCAGTCTGATTGCGGACCGGGCCAAAATGTAGAGCCATAAGCATCTGGAATTATATCTTTTCCTATCAGGAAATCATAATCCCCTAATTTAAAGGATGTAATCCTTCCTCCTTCAGCATGATTTACAACTATATCAACATTTCCAGCAGAAACCTGATATGAACCGTTATTTAATATCATAACCGAATCCATTTTATTCTGTGCAATAATTTGGAGCTGCAACAATAATATTAACAGCGATACCGGGAATAAAGACAGTTTATTTTTCATAATAATATTTCTTTTAATAATTTATGAATGGAAAATCGAATAAAGATTTTCAATCAAAAAGAAATACCGGTTTAACAAAAATTTTTGTACCCCGGAGAGGATTCGAACCTCCGACCAACAGTTTAGGAAACTGCTGCTCTATCCTGCTGAGCTACCGGGGCAGGTTGATAATTGACAATGAATAATTTTAAAAATTTTTCCGATTCTATTTATTAAAGTTAAATATTATATATCTCTTTTTCTATAAATTATTTAATATAAAATTAGTCATCAAACTAAACAAATGAATTCTTGTAGTGCCGCCGGAAATTCCGTGGAGCTTTCCCGGATAAAACATCGTTTCAAACTGTTTATCATATTCTTCCAGTTTTGAAACCATGGTTACAGTATTCTGAAAATGAACATTGTCATCTGCTGTACCATGAATAATTAAAAACTTTCCTTTTAATTTTTCAATATAACTTAACGGCGAACTTTCTTTATAACCCTCAGGGTTTAATTCAGGTGTCTGCATATATCTTTCGGTATAAATAGAATCATAAAACTTCCAGTGAATAACAGGGGCGACAGAAATAGCAGTTTTGAAATAATCCGCACCTTTGAGAATCGTTAGTGCAGACATATATCCGCCGTAGCTCCATCCCCATATGCCTATCCTGCTCTTATCTATATAAGGAAGCGAAGCCAGGTATTTAGCTCCTTCAATTTGATCATTTACTTCCCATTTACCTAAGTGTTTATAAACAACATCTTTAAATGATTTACCTCTGCCGCCGGTTCCCCTATTATCAAGACAAAATATCATATAGCCTTTTTGTACAAGGAGTTCATGCCATAAGTAATCGGTTCCTAACCATTTATCAACTACAGATTGCGAACCCGGACCGCTGTAATTATAAATCAAAACCGGATATTTTTTTGTAGAATCAAAGTTACTGGGTTTTATAATATAAGCATTTAATAATATTCCATCAGAAGTTTTAAACTTCAAAAATTGAACAGGCGAAAAATCATCTTCTTTAAAGAAAGTCATATCAGCTGTTATAAGGTTATCTATCTTTTCTCCGCTAATTTTACACAAATCAGTTACAGGCAGACTATTTGCAGTTGAAAATTCATCTGTAAAAAATTCATTATTAGGTGAAATATTTATTTTATGATATCCGGGTTTTTTAGTTATAATTTCTCTCTCCTTTCCATTAAGATCTATGGAACAAAAATCAAGAAATATTGGAGATCTTTCATCGGAAGAGTAGTATAACTTGTTTTTATTTTCATCGACAGATAACAGCCGGTTAACTTCCCAGTTCCCTTTCGTTAATTGGTTTATCAAATTTCCTTTATAATCGTATAAATAGAAATGTTTGTAGCCATCTCTCTCTGAAGGCCATATGAATTTATCACTGTTCTTAAAAAAAAACAGATCATCAAATACACTAACCCATGCGGTATCTGTATCTGTTAATATAACATTTGACTGCCCTGTATTTATATTGCTAAACAGGAGTTCCATTTTATTTTGCAGCCTGTTTAACCTTTGGATAGATAAAATCTCGGGATCACGTGTAAATTTGATCCTTGGGATATAAATATCGGTATTATTCCCGATATCCATCCATATTGTGCTGCCGGAATTAATATTCACAACACCTATCTTTACCAGGGAATTATTCATACCTGCAGTTGGATAATGTGTAATACGGAACCGGAGATCGAGAGAATCATACATGGGTATCTTATATACAGGAACAGATGATTGGTCAAGATGCCAGAAAGCAATAGATTTACTATCCGGAGACCATGTCCAGCCGCTTATAATACTGAATTCTTCTTCATAAACCCAGTCGAATACGCCGTTAAGAATCTCATCACTGCCGTCAAATGTTAACTGCTTTTCTTCTCCTGAATTTATATTAAATACAAACAGATTATTATCCCTCACAAAACCAATCTTTTTACTGTCAGGTGAGAAACGGATATTTTCCTGTTCTTCATCAGATTGAATAGTATAAATAATTTTCTCTTCCGACACATCATAAACATAGAAGTTGCCGCCTGTTTTTAATTTTCGTGCAGGCAAAACACCGGTAAACAGTATATATTTGTTATCCGGAGACCATTGATAGTTTTCTATACTTACCTGAATACTGTCATCTGCAAATAAATTATTTCCCGGTACTAAAATTTTTTCTTCGCCTGTGGCAATAATGTGTTCATAAATAGATGAATAATATGAACCGGGTGCTTCCTTTGAATATGTAAAACTATTACCATCATTCAGCCAATGGAATTCATTTAATTTATCCGGGTAAAATTCAGGATTTGTATATATATCCTCCACAGTTATTTTTTGCTGAGGATACGCAAGTACCTGTAGTGATAATAATATTAAGATTATTCCGGAATACTTATTCAAAGGAATCTCCATAAAATTGATATTTAATTACTTGTTAAATATAAAAATAAAAATTTCATTTTAATTTTATATTCTTTGCTGAAGGCAGCACCGGAATAACTATAATTAAATTATTTGATTATTGTGTATTTATCTAAATAAAAAAGGCTGCCCTGGAGACAGCCTCACTTATTAGATTTAATTTAAAAATAGCTAAATACCAAATAATAATCCGACTGTAAATACAAAATAATCACTTGAAATATCTTTACTTCCCGGCACTTCAGTAAAATTATAATTCAGGAATACATACCTGAAATCTGCTGTAAGTATTGCTCCGGGAGGATTTTCGGACCGAGTAAGCGGAATTTCAGTACCGGCACCAAAATGCCATCCGAATTTTTGTTTTCTGCTGTCATTTATTCCTAAGTCATGATAATGTGTTGAATAGTCTATTGCAGTATTATACCATCCAACTCCGATTGCTCCGTATATAGTTTTTATAGGATATATCATCCCGGTTATCATAACCGGCCAGGTAGTAACTTTTATATTGTTATTGGAATATTCTTCCTGTCTGTAATTTATTGATCCTTCAACGCTTAATGATGGTGTAAGCTTTATTCTTATAGCTCCACCGGGCATGAGCATACCGTTATCAGCATCGGATGCTTTTTGCCAGCCCAGTTGCGGACCAATATAAGTTTTGGATTCCTGTGCAAATCCAAAAGCAGAAACTAAAATTGTCAAAGAAATCATTAACATCATTTTCTTAATCATAACATTACTCCTTATTGTTAATAATAAGTTTCAGTTATAAATAATAATTCTTACTGCTTAAATCTGTGACAGTTTAGTTAATACATCCTGATATGTGAGTATAATTAAAATCAGCATTATGCGATCCAAAATCACATTTCGTATTAAAATATTTAATTTGTGAAACTTATGGGAGCAAACGGATATATAATATGAAAACTTGAGTTAATTTTGTGCTTGCTATCATTACAAGGGATTGTTTTTTGTTTGATTTTTCACCGCCGAATTAATATAAAAATATTAATAGTACGGTAAAATAAATTATGTTAAATAATACAGAATTATTGCGGAGGTAAAATGGAAACCTTAAACCTGGAAAAGAAAGGTCTATATAAATTAAAAGATCTTAAAAATTATAAAATTGTAAAACCCGATTCCGATATAAGAGGATGGAATGCCTACAGCAGCGATAAAAAAAATATAGGAATAATTGATGATATCATAATAGATCCAAACTTACAGAAAGGATACTATCTTGATATTCACCTTCACAGCGACATTAAGATAAAGAACGGCAGCAGGCATTTATATGTTCCTGCCAAAAAGATTAAACTTGACCTGGAAAATGAATCGGTACATTTACTAAATATTGAAACCGTTATATCTCTAAGGAGAATGGAAAACGGGGAAACAGAAACCGGACAAAACCAAAAGGATTTAACATCTAAGGATGATATACAAAACGGCTTTGATAATTTTTTTAATAATAAACTTTTTGATGAAAGTGATTTAGATATATCAAATAAAAAGAAATTATATAAACTTAAAGAACTAAATGATTCTGATATCTTTAAGAATTTTCCAGATATCAGGGAATGGTGTGTATTGACTTCAGATAATATAAATATCGGCCAAATTTCTGATCTTCTCATAGATAAAGAGTTTAATAAAGTTCGTTTTTTAGATGTAAAAATATATGAGGGACCTATTTTTAATACTGAAAGGCATATTCTTGTACCCGTTGACCTGGCCGAACTGGGCATTCAAAATGATAACAAAATAATGATAAAAGTTGACAGCAATACTTTTGTGAATTACCCGCCGTATAAAGGGGAAACAATAAGCGATTACGAAAACTTATTAATAGAATCATTAAATAATTATGATGATACCTTATAGAGAAGTCATCTTTCCATATTGACAGATAATTTAAAAGAATAAATTCATAATACTTCTGAATTTAAATTTGAATTTTCTTAAGAAGTTTATATCAATAACCCTTGAAATATAATAAGGCATTAATAACGCTAAAGGCACAAGCCATAATAAATTTAATTTGTTTATTTTCAGAATAAAACTTAAAATCAAAACAAGCCATACTAAGGTAAGCCCGATTTTTTCGTAAAGTTTATCAAAGAGCGATCTCAAAGAGAATGTGGTTAATATTGTCAAACTAAGGATACTGAAGAAAATATAATATTTAATAAATAGCATATCTCATTCCTATAAATTTTTTTCGAACGCATATTTAATAAAATACATACTTTGAATTTGTGAAATGAAACAATCCAGTAAGGACTCTCACGTCATTTAAATTTACATTATATATCGTTTACACAAAATAGAGCAGCACTTTACGATCGACTTTGATCATTTTTACTATACAATAAGCTAAAAATGACAAAAATGTTTTTTTACTTCTTATAAGTTTGCTTTTATTTTTCATGTAATACATTATCCGGGAATAACCTCTCTGTAATTTCAACCGGATTCCTTTGCAATGGACACAACTTTCATCAGATTTAACATATGATGTTAATAGAGCAATAGAAATCAAGCTGACATAAGATTTAAATTGATTTGCAGTTTTATTTTCCGCAGCTATTTTGGCAAGAAATCTCGAATTACCATTGGTTTCTACTTGTTTTAGCCTGTAAAAAAGATTTTTATATGAATTATTCAATGCAGCAGCACTATCAATAAAATAATACGTCTGCAAATGATGACTGTTTTCTTTTCCTCTGATAAAACCAATATTCTTCCATTCATTTTCACCATAAGATCTTTGAACCTCGAATCCATAATTATTTAACTCTATCGATGTTTGCCAGAACAGCATTCTGTCTTTTTTATTTTTGTAATACGCTAAGCCGGCAAATTCAACCGGAGTGATTTGATTTATTAATGCACTCAATGAATCGTAAAATAAAGCAGCCATTTTCCTATATCCGCTTTTGTTGGGGTGCAGCTTATCATACATGTCACCTTTACTGTATGGTGCCGTAGTATCGATTTTGTAATTCATTCCGGCATCTTTTTCCATATCAACAATTTTTATTTTATCTCCTTCTTCTATTCTTTTTTTTGCCATCTTTTCCAGGTTATTATTAAAAATTGTTGTTGTTAAACTATAAGGAGCTTCATTTATAATCTCAGCCAGAACGACCCATATTGTTGTATTAGTAGAATCTTGAAAATAATCTATATAATTAAGTATCTTTTCCACATCTGAAACCGATGTATCCAGTTCATTAGTACCAATATGAAGTAAAATTATATCCGCTGGATAATAATTTAAATATGGACCAGGTGTTATAACCTGATCTTTTGCCCCGTATCCGGTTTCTAATAAATTCAGAATTTGTTTTGCCGTGTACCCGCCAAAGCCGGCATTATCAGGATCAAATTTAGGAACTGCACCATATCCACTGGAGTCGTTACCTATAAAATCCACTGAATAACCGGCGGACTTCAACATTATCCACAGCGGTTGTCTATATCCTGTTAACACAGAATCTGGACGTGAATTATCTCTAAAACTATCCTTTGTTATCGAGTCCCCCAACGGCAGTATTCTTATGCTCTGAGAATATAATTGGACACTACTTAGCAGCATAATCAATATGGATAATTTATATTTATTCATAAATATATATCTCCTTGCAACATTCACAATTATAATTCTCTTTAATGTTCTAACATCACCAAAACGAAGCAATATAATACTAACCTGAATCTATGGATATGAATATTTACACAAATAAACAGCTTAATATTTTTTTTGTGAAGGAAAACATTTTAGTCTCAAAATATTATTGGAAATAAATTCTTCAGCTCAAAAATTATATTGAAAAAAGTAGTAGTTATTCTGTACTATCATTTTACTTATCTGAAATTAAAATGTGATTTATAACAAAGTAATCATCACTATTTCGAGAAATGTATACGAACATAATTCCTTCCTTCCGAAAATTATTCAGACTCCTTTATGATAATCCCTGCTGCTTTATGTGATGTACTTAATGTTTTTTTTAACGGTAATATAATCCGGCATTTTTTACCATTTATATGTACGTTTATACCTGATGGCATAGGTTATGCATATTTAGATTTAGACATTTAATCAAATGTTTTTTACGTCACAATGAAGTTCGGTAAAATAGGTTAATGATTAATTCATATATAATAAGGAGACGTGTTATGGAAAAGAAGACTCATAAGTTCAAATTACATTTATTAGAATTATTAAGTGTTATCTTTTTATTTTCTTTCTGCATTCAGGCTCAAAGTTATAATTCAGATACAACAAAAACGGATACAACTAAAAGTGATTCTTCTAATACAAAAAAGGATACACTTGGTTATAACATTAATTCTGGTGGGAGTAATGTTTACTCATTAAACAATTTCAACAGTGAAGCGTACTTGCAGGATTCTTCAATAACAGATACAAGTAAGACGGATACTACCTACAAAAAATCTGATACACTTGGTTACAGCGGAAACGGAAGATACATACTAGCAATAAAAATGAATTACCGAAGTTACTTACAGGATTCTTCAATGACGGATACAAGCAAAACAGATACGCTATGGAAAAAATCGGATAGTTTAGGTTTTAATAATATTAAATCACCCGATTATAGCTATGCTTATGAAGGACGACCCATTTCAAATTATTATTTTCAGGACGACAGTTCAATGACAGATACAAGTAAAACAGATACAACAAAATCAGATACTCTTGGATATAATAACAAGAAAGGTTCTTATTATGCCTACGATAACAGCGGATTTAATTCACCGTCAGGATTGGATAAGAGAACAAATTATTTAATTAATCCGGTTAAAGATTTAACCCAAAAATTGAAATTGAATGTTTATCTTATGGATGCACAAACAGGTAAAGTGCAGGAAATATTAAGAGAGTATGAAGCTAAAACTTATCAATCAAATGGAAATAATGAAGAACTGAATAAAGCAGCAGTTAATGCTCTAAATAATATTGCAAATATATTAACAGTAAGGCAAAAAAAGGAATGGGAAAATGCTAAGAATGAATGGTGGGCTTCAGTTAATAAAGCATTGAACCTTTCTTATATCAGTAAAAATAAATATAACTTACAATAATAGAATTTAAGGGTATACCGGGAAATTGTTTCTCCGGTATACCTCAAAAATTTCGTTTTCAATCATTCATCCTGCTAACAATACCTACATATTAAACCAGTACGTAAACTTAATCATATAGATATTAACCGGATGTAAATCCAGCAGCTTTCTTGCGGATCTGTTGAATTGGAAATTACCGATATTCTCGCTTTCAGATCTGCTTTGTGTCCAGACAAAATAAACAACGGAACCGGGCAAATACTCCCATCGTAAAACAGCATTTCCCCTTAATGATATAAAGTTAAAATTCGGATCATCAAAAGTTATCTGCTGCGCTGGTCCTTGTCCGTCCGGATCAATTGTGTAAGAGCCATCGGATAATTTTACATCTTCTTTATTGTAGACATTAAAATCATAAGTCCGTGGTGCTGCGAGCTCCTTTATATTTCTATAATTCCCCGATGAAATTAAAGGCTGTGCATAAAGCTGCAGACTTAACTTGGGTGTAAAAGTCCAGTTCAGTCTTATATCCGCTCCAACAGTCTTTTGTATCATCTCACCGAATACATATCTCTTATTAAAAGTAACCGCTGCATACTGATCATCAAAAGTATTAATATACTGTGAATATTCTTTATCAAAATTATAAAAAGGGCCTATACTAAAAGATACATTTGATGAAGGTTTTAATTCCAGATTAATACTAACATTCCATGACCTGGAATCTTTTCTCTGGTAAGTCCCCTCATTAAAGGAAACAACCCAATTATTTCTTGAATCAGTGCTTATACCGCCATCGATTTCATAACCCGGCGTATTAATTGATAAGGGACCGCCTCGGGTTAATGTATTATTTACAGTCTGCGGATTATATGCAAGGTTCCACCAGATATTATAATAGTTTGGAAAAGTTATATTACCGAAGTGAAAAATACCCTGCCAGGTGATATCGCCGTCATAATCGTAGCTTCTGAACAGCGCACCTCCAAGTTCCAGATAATGATAGAAGGATGTTGGCTTATCCCAAAAATATCCTGCTCCAAAATGCATATTAATGATATCGGATCTCCACATAAAGCCTAGGTCATTTACATCAAAACCCGGGGAGATAAAGCCAAAAGCAGTATTAACAAAAACATTTCCTTTTTGCTTATTTAAATAGAACCGCCCAGCATAACCTGTTAGAGAAGTTGCAGAGCTGTCCACTTTCGAATATTTAGAATCAGGCCTTTGAAAATAATGCTGCGAATTTTCCTGAAGTTGTATCATCTTTCCCGTCGTACCGGTTACGTTGCTCATTCCCAGCCATCCGGTAGTTACCCAAGTTTTAGATGAATCAAGGAATGTCCATCCATCGATGCCGCCGGTAAAAGCACCTTTATTTATATCATTCTTTAAGCTTTGATTTTTAAAATACCTTGAAGTCAGTGTAGAAATAAAACCAATCCCCTGCTTCCCCTCATTTATTTCCTTTTGACCTCTCACAACACCGTAATAAGTCAACGGCTCAACTTCGACGTTTGCTTTATTTCCTTCAAATGAATAATCTGCAAACTCCCTTTGAGTTAAAGCTGATATTACACCGATATTCCAGCTTTCAAAAACTTTTCCTGTTAATTTTGCTGCACCTAAGATATGCGTACCATCGGGAACATTCAGATAATTGTTATCAGGTATGCTTCCCTGGGGTGCTCTTCCAATCCTCCTGCTGTAAAAGAAATTTGGCCCTCCCCAGTTAAAACCCCAATAGTTATTTGCTCCTCCATATCCAAAATTAAATATTGTTGCGCCTTCAACAAAAAAAGGTCTCTTTTCATTATAATAAGTTTCAACATCACTCAAATTTATTACAGCAGGATCAATTTCGACCTGTCCGAAATCCGGATTAATAGTTGTATTCAAAGTCAAATTTGATCCCAGTCCCATCTTTATATCTGCTCCTGCAGCCGGTGTATATTTTGAACCATCATTGAACGGATTGTTAGGATCGTGAAGAGAAAATTCTGCCTTTGTCGTTATATAAGGCAGTATTTCAATACCTCCGGAAGGATGAATATTATTTATTCCTTTTAATTCTGCAAAATGGGATACAAATCCCGATTCATTCTTAGGAACATATACCAGATAATCATTCTCATTTCTTCTTGAAATTATCCTCTTAAAGTTAACGCCCCAGATATTATGTGATTTATCCTCGAATCTAAGCTGCGAAAACGGAATACGCATTTCTGCAGTCCATCCTTCACTATCAATATTAACCTTGCCTTCCCAAACACCATCCCATGAATTATCATCCCAGCTGTCATTATATAAAACTCCGTCATACTGGGTTCCTGCAGCAGATAAAGAGAAATAAAAACCGCTTCGCCTATCATGGTAGGGATCCAAATAAACCAGGAAACCATCAGTATCTACATTTACGTCCCGTCTTGCAAGCCTTGAAATAATTGAATCCGGATGTGTATCATACATTCTGGCAGCTATATATATAGCTTCATTATCATAAGCTATATAGACGGTAGTTTTCTGGGTCGGATCTACACCCTCAACAGGATCTCTTTGAATAAAGCTGGAAGTACCCTTGCTGTTCTTCCAGATTTCTTCATTCAATTTTCCATCAAGAACGATTGGCTTGTCTAAACGAACTGCTATTATTTTTAAATCCTGATTCCTGATCTTTCTTTCTACCTCTTTGCCGCTAATTGAAATGACAAAGGCAATAAATATAAATAAAATTGTAAATAATTTATTATTCATAATTTAATTTATTTAAGAAGGTTTATGGTCTATTATTTTATTATATCTTTATATTAATTAAACTTTTGATGCTAACATAAACTGCTATTCCCGAATAAGTGTCATTCTCAGGTAAATGATTGTAAAAAATTGTCATTAAGTTTTTCATCCTGAATTTTAACATCCTAATTTGTATGATATGAGAGAACCGTTTAATATTGTTGTTAAAAATTTTTAACTAAATAACATGCTTATTTAATTTTTACAATTTTAATATTTCCCATCACAGCATACACATTTATTACAGATCCGCCGCCGTTTATTTCAAAAGTCTGCTGATTATGATTTCCCCCGACACCAGATGCAGGAAAATCCGAGATTATACTTGTTTCATCATTTCCCCATCCAAATGATTTTACAACCGCCTTGATAGTTACTTTGACATCGGCAGGTATATTTAAAGTGATGCTTCCCGTACCGGATTTAAGATCACCGCCTTCTTTTATATCGGAGGATAAAGTAACATGAATATCTCCTGCCCCGGTAGTTGCTTTAAATTTATTTACCACATTATGAATGCTTATATTGCCACCGCCGGTTTCCGCATCAGTATAACCGGAAGTACTCTCTAAAGAAATGTTACCGCCGCCGGTTTTAATAATTGCCTGACCATTTATATTCATTGCGGTAATATTACCGCCGCCGGTTTTAATTTCGGCATCACTTCCAATGTCATCAACAGCTATATTTCCTCCTGCTGTTTTAATTTGTGCTGATTTACCCACACTGTTCATTGTTATGTTGCCGCCGGCAGTTTTTACTTCGGCTTTACCTGAAATTTTCCCCAGAGATAAATCTCCACCCGATGTAGAAATATAAGCATCACCGGTTATATCGCCGGAGGAAATATCGCCTCCCGATGTTCTTAAATTTACATTTCCATCAACATTTGCAACATCTATATCACCGCCTGAAGTGGTAAATTTAATTTCTCCTCTTACAGAACCGCTGAGCTTTATATCTCCGCCTAAGGTTTTTACCTGGATATTAAACTGAGATGGTAATGAAACCATCAAATCATTTCCCCAGGAATCTGCAGAAGAATTTATATTTACGTTATTCCCTGTCTGGCTGATTTCCAAATCCGAACCTTCATCCTTGTCATATTTAATCGACATTTCATCTTTATCCCAGGTTCTTAAAGTAACATCACCTACAGATAAAGAGATTATTAAATTTCCGCCTTTATTAACTTTTAATGTTCTTTCCTGCATCCCATGATCATGAGCAAATGCTGACGAAATAAAAAGAACCGGTATTATTACTATAAACAATATTTTAGCTTTCATAATTAATTTTTCTCCTGAAGTACTGTTTTTGCACGGTATCGAATATAATTGTTTTGGTCTGTTTCTACTTTATTTTTGAAAACGGAAAGTTCCTGGTTATCAAACTTGTAGCCATCCTTTTTAGCCTGGAATAAGCTGTTAATAGCCTCTATTCTCATTCCCGATGTAGTATCATTTGTTAATACATAAAGATATGCCTGCTTAATTTCATTATCATAAGGGAATCTATTCAATAGTTTTATCGCCTGTCTCCGAACACCCGGGTTTTCATCAAATTTAACAACTCTTATTAAAGCTTCCTTAACATCATTATCATAGTTAACTTTTTTGGTCCCGCTTATTGCATTAATAGAATTTAACCGGACACCTGCATTTTGTCCGTTCAGCATTGCATAAGTAAGAATATTCTGAATGCGCCTGTCATTAATGTTTCCCTTCATCTGCATTGGTTTTACAGCATCAAAAGTAAACTCAATTTCACCGCTTTCTGGATTCTTATTTAAGAAATGCACATTTGTTAGTTGTATATTATCCTGTGACAATGAAATATCACTTAGATTTTGCCCTTTTTTGTCTACCGGGATATTTACAGATGTAACATTTGTTTTAGCTGATGAACCGAAAATTAAATACCCGGCTAAGAAACCAGCTAATAAGACAGCTGCACCGCTCAAAGCAAATTTATACGGCGTGGTTAAAAAGCTGATAATTGAATTGAATATAGATTTGCCGAATGCTCCTTTTTCTGTTTCTACACGCAGTGCAGCCCTGAGCTCACGCCTTGCTTCATTCAACAATTGAGCGCCCGGTTGATTTTCCTTCCGGGATTCATCCTTAGATAAGAAGGAAATTAATTTTTTCTGTTCTTCAAATTCTGTCCTGCACTCGGAACAAATTATTAAATGCTTTTCGAGCTGTTCCTGTTCATTTTTACCAAGCTCATCATAAAAAGAAAGCTTAATCCATTCTTTAAATTTTTGATGTTCCATATAAATTCTCTCAAATTAACTTTATAACCAATAATATTTTTAATTTTTTCCTGGTTTTTAAGATGATTGAATGAATGGATGAATTACTGAATGTTCTCAATCAGTCATTCAACCATTAACCATCCAGTCATTCACCCATATAATTCCTGCAGCTGATTTCTAAGCTTATGTACAGCTTCAAAAAGATATTTCTTAACGGTTCCTTCTCCGACATTAATTATTTCCGCAATTTCTTTTATTTTATAACCTTCGTAATGTTTAAGAATAAAAATCATTTTCTGTCTTGATGACAAATTTTCAAGTGCATTATTTACATGAGATGAAATCTCTGAATCGTTGAATATTTTATCGGGAGTAAAACTATTCTCATCTTCGAACGACTCATTATATCCTGTATTTTCATCATCATCATTATTAATTGATACATAGTTATGTTTTTTCTGTTTCTGCTTATATGTTAAGCAGACATTTGTTGTAATCCTGTAGAGCCATGTTGAAAATTCACTCTTAAATTTGAAATTCTTTAATCCTCTGAAAACTCTTAAAAAAACTTCCTGGTAAATATCTTTTGCATCATCATTATTTTTTACGAATCTCAAAGCAATTGAAAGAACATTTTTATCATACCGATAAATCAGTTCTTCAAATGCGGCTGAATCGCCTTTTTGAGCATTCATTATTAAATAAGATTCTTGAGACGTCATCAATTTTTCCGTTTTCATTTATTTAGACCGATGAATTATTAAAAAGGTTGGTAAGTTTATGGTGTATATAATTAGAGGACAATGGCTATTCGATGCTTTGATACCGGACACCCGGATACTTTGATAAAGATACAAAATGTAGAATTTCATTTTATTTAATTTAATTGAGGGTATTTACTATTCAAACCTGCTTAATCCTAATTATTTACTGGTTAAAATTTCAACAGACCATCTATCTAAAAATAATAGACGGCCTTTAATATTTAAATTAGTTTTACACTAAAGGTTCAAATAATTTATAAAGGGAGTAAGTAATGAAAAAATTATCGATTGCTTATTTAGTAATTGCTATTGTAGTTCTTCTTGTCATCACAATAAAAGCAGAAAATATTCTAGATATAAAGAAGGAAAATGCAGTTAAAAGCCTTTCATTAGGCTTATCTTCCGAAAATTCCGGTTTAAGGGCAAGCTCGGCGCTGGTTTTAGGTCAATTAATAGACGCAAAATTTGTAAATGAAGACAATACAAAAACCGCAGTTCTACCGCTAATGAAAATGCTTAATAAGGGGAATTCCGATGAAGAGAGAATAGCTGCGGCTTTGGCTTTGTATAAAATCGGTGACGACCGGGGGATATACAAGCTTAAAACTTCTGCAAGATTTGATGAGAGTAGAAGAGTTAAAGATATTTGCTACAGGCTATATCATGAATTCAACAGACAAAATAATACTGAATACCTGATAAGTAATTAAAATTTTATCTTACCTGAATTCCATTCATATACGATCCTCCATAACCAACCGGGACAAAGAAGTTTGTTCCGGTTTTTTATTAAAATGTTAAATGATGCAGGTGAGCTTAAATTGAGCCACTCAGAAGAATTAATTAAATCCGCTAAATATTCAATTCTTTTTTCATCATAATAAGAGATTCTGTTATAGTATGAGGTTTGAACCCTAGTTCAGTTTCTGCTTTAAGTGTAATTAGTCCTGATTTTAATGGTCTTCTTGCCTTCTGATTCAGTTCTTCAGTTTTTATAGCACTAATTAAACTTTTATCAAGATCAAAAAAGTCGGCTATCTTTTCGGTAAATTCGAACCTGGATAAAAAATCCCTACCTCCTATATGATAAATTCCATCTTTTTTAAAATCTATAACTTTACTTATTGCCTGGACCATATCATCTATAAATGTCGGGTTATTAAATTGATCAGTTACTATTTTTATTTGCTTTTTATTTTTTAAAGAATTTATCACCCATCTTACAAAATCGGGCCGGCTGTCTGCAATTCCGAACAGCACATTAGTTCTTAAAATAGTATGAACGGAGCCGCTGATTTTTAAAGCGTTTTCGCTGGCTAGTTTTGTCCTGCCGTAATATCCGAGAGGATTTGGTTTGGCATTTTCAGCATAAGGACCGCCTGTACCGTCAAAAATGTAATCCGAAGAAATATGAATAAGATGAGAATCTAAAACTCTTGCCGTTTCTGCTAAGTATTCAACTCCTTTAACATTCACTTTCCAGGCCATTTCACGCTCAATTTCACTAAAATCCACATTAGTAAATGCAGCAGCATTAATTATAAAATCAGGATAGAAATCGTAAATAATTTTCTTTACATTCTCTCTTTTCGTCAAATCACAGCAGCAATATTCATAATTATTTGTAACCGGTTTTTCTTCAACAGAGCATCCGAGTATCTCAAAATTTGTATGTTTGATAAAGAAACTAATTGTCCGCTGCCCCAGCATTCCGTTTGAACCAACAACAAGAATTCTTTTTTTAATTAAATTATTAGGAAGCATCTTTTTTTAACTTATTTAATTCCTTCAAATCCCCGCCTGCAGCTGTTAAACCTGCAGCATAATTTGCTTTTTCCAATGAGTTATTTATATCCGCATTTTTAAGATAATCATAAAAGAATACCGCGCCAAAAATGTCGCCGCATCCGATTTTATTCTTAACCTCTATTTTATTTGCAGGTTTAAAAACCGAATTTATTTCACCATTTTCCAGGTAAAATACTCTTGCTCCCAAATCTTCCATGGTAAGAACCAGATATTTTGTACCTGTATTTAATATTTCTCTGACTATATCCATCTGGTCTTTTTTATTGCTTAATGTTAAAAGTTCATGCTGATTTACCTGTATTATATCCAGTAATCCAGCCCATTCGGTGAAATCGGGTATCACTCTAAAACTTCTTTTACCGTCAGCTTCCAATCCGCGGGATAAAGTATGAACATCAAAATAGATGAAACCTTTATATGATTTTCTTAAGCTTATTAATTGCTCAAGCGAAATATCAAACCCTGTAATCATATTGATAAGTATTCCATCAAATGAATCAAGATTATCGATATTAATGTCCAATTTTTCGGTTACTTTGTTGTAGCATTCGTCCCGTTCATCCTGTTTATGTATCTTTAAAAACACTTTGGATATCGATTTAACATTCAGCAGATAATTTTTATCGTAATTATCATATACATTTGAAAAAAGATTATAATTCTCTTTTTCAATTGCAGTAAGAAGCACAATTTCATCACCAGGGCCTCTCAAATAATTTAGTGCTGAAGCCGTATAATAAATTCCACCTGCCTTAACTTCTTCTTTTTCATTGCTAATGAAGTGATCTTCGACAGAATGACCTATAATTAATAATTTCATAAAGATAAATGCCTGGAAATTCTTTTTTATTCATTATTTTTAATTAAAGAACAACTAAAAAATATGCACATTTATTCCATAACACAAAAAAAAGATAATTAAAAATTATTGCCTTTTTCAAAATTCTAAATTCGGCAAAAAAAATTTATATTTATATTTTAAATCTTCTAAATTAGAAAAGAGTATATGAAAATCGGAATCACTTGTTATCCTACCTATGGCGGAAGCGGGGTAATGGCTACAGAATTAGGGAAAGAATTAGCAAAAAAAGGACATCAAATACATTTTATTAGTTATGCGCTCCCCTTCAGATTAAACAATTTTGTAGAAAATGTTGTTTTCCACGAAGTAGAAATGAGCAGCTATCCTTTATTTGAATTTCCTCTTTATGCACTCGCCCTGGCAAGTAAAATGGTTGAAGTTGTTGAATATGAAAAGCTTGACCTTCTGCATGTACATTATGCTATTCCGCATGCAAGCAGTGCTTATCTTGCCAAACAAATGCTTAAAAAGAAAAAAGATCTAAAAGTTATTACAACGCTACATGGTACAGATATCACATTAGTCGGGCTTGAACCTTCATTTTTACCTCTGGTGAAGTTCAGTATAGAAGCGAGTGACGGAGTAACAGCAGTTTCCCGTTCTTTAAAGGAACAAACCCTCACTAATTACAATATCGAGAAAGAAATTCAAGTTATTCCTAATTTTGTCGATACTGATCTATATAAACCTTCCAAAGACGGCGGTTTAAGAGAACATGTAGCTCCGAATGGAGAAAAGGTTCTTGTTCATACTTCTAATTTCAGAGTTGTCAAGCGGGTTCCCGATACAATTAGAATACTGGAAAAAGTAATTAAGGAAATCCCTGCAAAGCTGCTGTTAGTTGGTGATGGACCTGATAGATCGGAATGCGAGAGATTATGCAGACAGTTAAGCTTGTGTGATGATGTAAAATTTTTAGGAAAACAGGATGGTTTAGTAGAAATTTTAAATGCTGCAGATATCTTCTTAATTCCTTCCCAGTCTGAGAGCTTCGGTTTAGCTGCTTTGGAAGCTATGGCATGCGGGCTACCGGTTGTTTCTTCAAATGTTGGCGGACTGCCGGAGCTTAATAGGCATAACGAAACCGGTTTTATTGCAGGTATTGGTGATATTGACAGAATGGCAAAATATGTTACCGATCTTTTAACAAATCAGAGGAAATATGAACTTTTTTCTGCAAATGCAAGAAACCGAGCAGCCAATATCTTTAATAAATCGAAAATTGTTCAGTTATATGAAGAACATTATAAAAAAATATTGAACTCTTAGTCATGATCATTTACTGTGCGGGCCCGATTCGAGGGGATAAACAATACCAGTCTTTTTATAAGGAAATTATAAAATATGTAAATTCATTAGGGCATACGGCCTTAAGTGAGTTGAATGAAAAATTTAAATCAGCTTTTCCGCTTAATGATGTTCAGATATTTAAAAGAGATGTTAAATGGATGGAGAAAAGTAAATTTGTAATAGCCGAAACAACTGCATCAAGCACTGGTGTGGGTTTTGAGATTGCCTATAGCTTATACAACTTAAACAAACCTGTTCTGGCTCTTGTTAAAAAAGGAGAGAAATCTGTAAGTGCTATGGTTTCCGGTTGTAATTCCGAAATTTTGGATGTTAAAGCTTATTCAAGTTCAGAAGAAATGAAAAAGATTATTGCCCGGTATATAAACGAATTAGAAAACAATTGAAATTATTTTTTAAACAGGATAAAATTGATTGAAGTCAGCTCAGGTATTTTTACTTATCTAAAAAAAATTTTTAATGAAAAGATCGCCGAAGAATATGTAGATTTTATAGGTTCAAAACCTTCTCAATATATCCGCATTAACAGATTAAAGACCAGTCAGACCGATCTTACAAAAAGCCTGTTTAACACTTACGGAATTGAATCTGAGCCGATACCTGGCATTCCCGGATGTTTAAAGGTTCTAAAAGGTGAAGAAAAAACCGGTAAGACGATTCAGCATATAATCGGTGATTATTATATTCAGAGTTTATCATCCATGCTTCCCCCCCTTTCTCTTGATGCTGATGAAAATGATACTGTCCTTGATTTATGCTCTGCTCCGGGCTCAAAAACAACACAGATCGGTGAAATGATGAAAAATCAAGGTACTCTTGTTGCAAATGAGATAGCGCTCGACAGAGTTAAAATGCTGGTTTTCAATATTGACAGGATGAACCTTATAAATGCGGGAGTAATACATTCGAAGGGAGAGCTGTTAAATAAAATTTACCAGGATCATTTTGACAAAATTTTGGTTGATGCGCCCTGTAGCGGATTAGGAATAATTCAGAAGAAGAATGAAGTTAGTAATTGGTGGTCTTTAGAGAGAATTTCTGTCCTTGAAGATCTCCAGCTCCGCCTTTTAATTGCTGCCATTAAAATGGTTAAAACGGGCGGAGAAATTGTATATTCTACATGCACATTAACTGTAGAAGAAAATGAATTAATAATTAATAAAGTATTGGAGAAATATCCTGTAGAAATAATTGATCTTGAACTGCCCGTGAAATCTCATCCTGCTTTTAATTTCTATGAAGGAAAGAGATTAAATTCTTCTCTATCGAAAGCCCACAGAATATTACCCTGGGAAATAAATTCGGATGGATTCTTTATAGTTAAATTAAGAAAAACCGGGAAAACTGCTCAGCCCGAATTGCTCAAACCAGTAAAGCAAAATCTTAAATTAATGAGCTCCGAAAAAAAAGAAATTCAGATACTTTTAAACAACATTATAAAAGATTTTGCCGTAGAAAAAGAAGTATTTAAGAATTTCAATTTCCTGGCAAAAGGAAAGGATATATTTTTTATAAATAAAAACTGGGATGAAAAAAACTTAGATATTTTTAACAGGATCGGGACACGTTTCGGTACAATTGATAAAAACGGAAAGACAGTTTTGCATACCCAGGCTGCACAAATACTTAATAATGAAATAAAGAAAAATATCTATGAAATTGAAAACACGGTAGAACTTGAGACTTATCTTAGCGGCGGAACAATTAAGAAGGAAATTGAAAATACGGGGCAATGTATAGTTAAATACCGGGATTTACTGCTCGGTACTGCAGTTAATACAAAACAGGGTATTAAAAGCCGGTTTCCACGGGCTAAAAGAACTCAGGAAATTTTAATTGAGGCTTAAAATGAATATCCAGATTCTCGGAACTAAAAAAGATAATGAAACCAGGAAAGCAGAAAGATTTTTTAAAGAACGGGGAATTAATTATCAATTTCGTGAACTATCCGAAAAAGGTATCTCCAAAGGCGAATTAGAAAATATTACCAGGGTAATTAAACCTGAAGACCTGATTGATAAAGAGGGGAAAGAATATAAGAAAAAAAATATGTCATTTATGAAATTTAATATTGAAGAAGAACTGCTTGATGATCCTCTCCTTCTTAAAATGCCTATTGTAAGAAATGGTAATTTATGTACTACCGGGTATGCACCGGATATATGGAAAGAATGGATTTCATAATTTAAACTTTTTCTTCAGCCAGAATAATATAAACATCCCTATTACCCATATCGAAAAAACAGATGAAAGAACCGGAACCAGGTAAGCATGCTTTGTAAAAAAGGTTTCGTCATTCTGGATAACAACATCACCCACCAGAAAAGTCTTTGTGAACATTTGAGAATGAATTACAGTTCTGCCGAGAGGATCAATAATACAGCTTATTCCCCCGTTTGCGGCCCTGATAACGGAGCGCCGGTTTTCAACTGCGCGTAATACGGACATCTCCTTGTGCTGGTAGGGACCGCTTGAGTTGCCGTACCAGCTGTCATTTGTAACTACAGTAATAAACTGTGCTCCCATCCTGACAAAATCAGATACAAAAATCGGATAGATAGATTCATAACAAACCAGGCCGTCTATTTTTACTGTATCATTTACAGTGTTTGATAAACGTTTGTTTAACTCTTTATCTTTTATTTTAAATAAAATAGTATCCTTTCCCACATTCCATCCGGTTATTCCGACTCCCCATTTAATTATTTTACCAAGGAAAGGCAACTGGTCAACAAAGGGAACCCTTTCACCAAACGGAACTAATTTCATCTTACCATATCTTTGAATTGCCCGTGTATCGGGAGAGAACAAATATATCGCATTATATGTTGCATAGTAGCCCAGGTTATCATTATGCTTTACATCGCCGGGCATTTTCTCGCCTTTATGATAATATCTTATATCAGGCATTCCTGTCATAAGGTATACATTATTTTTTTTAACGAAGTTATAAATTGAATCGAGTGCTTCCCCATATCCGCCGCTAAGAAGATAAACCGGTAATGCTGTTTCAGGCCACACAATAAATTTAGCGCCTTCAGCAAAAGCTTTCCGTGAATAGTTTAAATATAATTTTACAAAATCATTTAAACTTCCGACATCCCATTTAGCCCACGGATTAATATTAGGCTGAATTAAACCTACCCTGATTTTTCTATCCGATAAATGAAAAGTATCAATTTTAATGAAGCCGTATAAAAGGATGAATGAATAGATGAGGACTGCTGAAGTTAAATTATAATAAGATACTTTTCTTGCAGAATAATATCTTATAAATACTTTATAAATGAGAACATTTATCAATATAACAGCTAACGATATCCCTAAAGTTCCTATAATATCTGCGATTTGTATAAATGATGTAAAATGTGAGAGACCGCTTCCAAGCGTAAGCCATGGAAAGCTGAGATCAGTTATCATATATGCATATTCATAAGTAACCCAGAATAACGGGAAAAGATATAGTGCAGTTTTTCCAGGAAAAATTTTTCTTGAGAAATAATATATTGTCGAAGGTATTAATAAAAACAGCGGATTGACAAATATTAGCAGCACACCGGATATCATTAAAAAAGGATCGGCGTCCTTTTGCCAGCTCCCGACCCAATACAGCGTAATTAAACCGAAAACAAAAAAAGCAAGGTAAGAAGACCTGTTTATTTCGATTAGAGTTTTTTTCTTTTCAATTACGTAAAAATAAGGAACAAGGCCAAAGAACATTAAGAGCTGGAATGGAAACGGAAAAGGTGGGAAAGAAATCCCTAATAAAATGCCGCTTAATATTAATAACAGTCTTTCCTTATTCTTTATCTTTTTCTGTTCAGGTGATAATATTTCCCTGTTCTTCCAGATATTTATATGCAACCTTTTATCCTTTTGCCGATTTTTTCTTTTTCCAAAAATAATTTAAAATTAAAAATAGAATAACAGCACAGGTTACTACAACTGCTATATTTGAATATGTCGAAAGATAGTGATCTACAACCCCGATATTGTGTCCGAATAAAATTCCTAAATAAATAATTGAGGTATTCCAGACAAATGCACTAATTGTAGCAAGAATAATTGTTTTTTTAACATTAAGCTCGCTAAGCCCGGCAAACAACGAAATGACTGAACGCGTTCCGGGTAAAAACCTGTTAGCCAGTATAATCCAGTAGCCGTACTTTGAGAACCACTTTTCAACTTTCTCAAGCCCTTCTGTAGGAATAAATTTGACTTTACCTGCCCGTATTAATTTTTTATCTAATTGTGTCCCGATAAAGAATAAAGCCATAAATCCGATAACGCTTCCAATAGTCGTAACCAAAAGTGTAGGTACAAAATGCAGCGAATGTGTCCCGATTAAAGAACCCCCGATAACTACAACAAGATCGCTGGGGGACGGAGGGAAAACATTTTCAATAAAAGCAAAAGCAAAAAGCGAAACATATATCCAGAATGGAGATAAACCTGATATGAAATCGAGGATATGTTCAAGCATTATTTTTATTTCTGATAATTAAAACTGAAGCAAATGCAGATACTCCTTCTTCTCTGCCTATAAATCCTAATTTTTCAGTTGTTGTTGCTTTTATTGAAATTTGCTCAATATCGCAGTCTAATATTTCCGAAATTTTTTTCCTTATAGTTAAAATATATTGTGAAATTTTCGGAGCCTGCATCGCAACTACAGCATCAATATTCCCCAAATAGTATCCTTTATCAAGGACTAATTCGTGTGCTTTCTGCAAAAATATTCTGCTGTCGGCATCTTTATTTTTTATATCTGTATCAGGAAAAAGCTGACCAATGTCTCCAATTGAGATTGCACCTAATAAAGCATCGGTAATTGCATGGAGCAGTACATCTGCATCGGAATGACCAAGCAATCCTTTCTTAGAAGGAATTTCAATCCCGCCTAGAATCAATTTTCTTTCTTCAGCAAATGCATGAACATCGAACCCGATCCCGGTTCTGAATTCAGGTTTCAATATTCTACCTCGAAAGTTGAAAATTCATTTTTAAAGTCACCCCATTCAATTTTCGAATTATTAACATGTGCAGCACGCGGGCCAATTTTTATTTTCTTAAATAAATCTTCAATTAATCCTTTTTCGCCTTCAGCAACAGTAAGGACAGAACCATCATATAAGTTTTTCACGTAGCCTTTAAGTCCAAGCTGCTGTGCATTCCTAATAACAAAATACCTGAAACCTACACCCTGAACAAGTCCGTTTACTACAATTTCCGCTCGTTTTTGATTATCACTCATACAAATTTATTCATTAAATGAAACTACACCATTATTCTTATTCTTAATTAATTCAGTGGCTAAAAGTCCTATAAAAATAAATGCACATCCTAAAAGTCTAAAATCAGAAATTTTTTCGTTGAGTGCAACAAATGCAACTAGAGCGGAAAAAATAGGTTCAAATGAAAAAATTATTCCTGCTTTTGTCGGGGTGGTTTCCTTTTGATATCTGGTTTGTAAAATTGTAGTTGCAATCGTTGCTAAAATTGAAGTGTATAAAACTGCAAATAAAAGATTATTACTTAAAGTTAATTTAATGCTCTCTAATCCCACAAAGGAAAAACTAAAAGCAAAAATAAAACCTAAAAATCCTGTGATCGCAATCTGCAAAAAGACAAGCGACATTAAATCTAATTTTTTACTTTCGATATCCAGGTATACTATATAGAGTGCGAAAAACATGGCACATAGAAGTGTTAAAAAGTCGCCTATATTAAAATTTTCGCCTATTTCATTGAAAACATTTAGAAAGGTGTTTCCCTTGCTTGAAAGAAAAATTAATCCTAAGAGGACTAAAAATATACCAATCAGGCTTCCTTTTGCAGGTTTCCTTTTTTCGATTATTAATTGGAAAATTGGTGTAAATAATACAAAGGTTCCGGTAATAAAACCTGATTTGGTTGCAGAAGTATAATTTAAACCGGCTGTTTGAGAAGCAAAACCAAGAAAATAAAATATTCCAACTATTAAACCCCCATAAAAAGTTTTTTTATCAATCTTTTTTAAAACCTTAAATACAAAAGGAAGGAGGACTAATGCAGCAAAAGAAAATCTTATAGATACAAAAAGCATCGGGGAAATATCATTAAGGGCTGATTTAATAATTACAAAGGTAGCTCCCCAAATTGTAGTTGCGAGCAGTAAAGCTCCTTCAGCAGTAAATTTCTTCATTTAAAAGTAATTATTTCCTTATACATTTACGTGAAACCCGGTTTAATTTTCCATCTCGCATCCTCACTCCTTCCCTTTTGAATATCCAAATGATTTTAGAAGATTTTCATTTGATCGCCATTTCTTTCTGACTTTAACCCTTAAATCCAAGTATACTTCCTTTTCCAAAAAATCTTCAACTGCTTTACGCGATATAAGTCCTAACTTTTTAATTGCAGCTCCGTTTTTACCTATGATGATTCCTTTTTGACTATCTTTCTCTACAACTATTTCCGCACCTATATAATCTTTATTATCTTCTCTTTCTTTATAATCTGCTATCAGCACTTCAATGCTATATGGAATTTCTTCCTGGTATAATTCCAGGATTTTCTCACGAATAATCTCAGAGACAAAAAATCTTTCATTTTCATCGGCTACAATATCATCAGGATAAAAGCTGGGGCTTTCGGGCAAATAATCTACTATAGTTGAAATAACTTCACCGGTATTAAATCCCAGGCTTGCAGACATCGGAATGATTTTTATAAAATCATATTTATTTTGAATCTTTTCTATAAGATTTTGAACAAATTCCTGCGAAGAAAGATCAATTTTATTTATAACTAAAATCTTCGGCTTTTTATTTCTATTCAAAATTTCTTTTACAGAATCTTCATTTAAAATTTTATTTCCATCGGGATCGGAATTAATATCTAAGATAAACAGGAAAATATCAGCATCTTTTACAGATTGACTAACCGCTTCCATCATTTTTTCCTGGAGTAAATATCCCGGTTTCAAAATGCCGGGATTATCAAGAAAGATAATCTGGAAATCTTTTTCCGAAAGGATTCCGAGAATTCTTTTTCGCGTAGTCTGCGGTTTATTTGTAATAATAGAAAGCTTTTGCCCAATCAGGGAATTCATTAGTGTAGATTTACCTGAATTAGGTAATCCCAGTATAGATACATAGCCGGCTTTATGGTTCATAACGAATAACTATTCTTCAAAAACAACGGCGGTTCCACTTGCACTAACCATAAGCATATTTGTACCCGTACTCCCGATAGTTTCATAATCAAGGTCAACTGCAATTACGGCATTACCGCCAAGTGATGAAGCTTGTTCGGCCATTTCCTGAACGGCTATATCTTTAGCCTTCCGAAGCTCCCTCTCATATGAAGCTGATCTGCCACCGACAATATCCCTTATTCCTGCAAAAATATCCTTAAAAATATTTGCGCCCAATATCGCTTCACCGCTAACTAAACCAATGTATTTTGTAATTTTCTTTCCTTCAATATTCGGAGTAGTTAGTACAAGCATAGCATCTCCTTTTTTAATTAGAAATATCTGCAAATATACGAAACTATACAGATAATTTGACTTAAAAAAAGGAAAACTTTTGCCTGGGACTCAGTTTCTTTATGTTTTCTTCAGATCTTTGGGAATTACAATATTAAACTGAAGTGTCAGCTTATCTTCAACCGGCATTAATAGTAATGACGGTCTCTTTTATTTTAAATTCCGTAAGACTAATGAAAAATTTTCCGTTAAAAATTGTATTATTATTATCAAATTTTTCTGAAACCTTAACCGGAATAATCTTGGTAACATTATGAAATGTTAATTTACCTATCACATTAAGTGTGTCATTATTTAAATACTGAATAGAATCTCCTTGAAAATCGACTTCCGGATAATCAATTGCATCAACAACTTCACCCATATGAGAATCCCTGTTGGAATTCCCGCTGTCAAAGGATAAAACATCTGCATTTACAGATACACTTTTTATTGTTCCTGTCGCACTATCATATTTAACATCACAATTAACATCCTTACTAATTCCATGAACTGTATGCAACGGATGTACAAGCGTATATTCGATAGTGGAACCATCCTTCTTAGAGTGTATAGAAATAATTGCAGCAGGATAAATTAATGGAGTAATGCCGACAAGTAAAATAAAATAAATTATTTTTTTCATTTAGAACCTCATGAGAAATTATTAAAAATTCTATCTGCTGTTTTCAATTGCAATATTTTTTTACTAAAAGAATATGGTTATTATTGAAGCCGTAAAAGCAGTATAAGTAACATATGCTGTTATTTGATGTGCTCTGGCCCTAGCCATATTAAATCTTTCCGGACCTCTTACACCGTTAAAACGTGACCTATTAACTATACTATTTGCAAGTATCGGCAGTAAAATCATACCGGCTGCGTGTACATATGCAAGAAGCTTATGCCAGAAGACAGTATCATGTTCACCGCTGCGTCTTATGAGAGGCGGAGGAGATAAAATTGCCAGCAAAGCCGTGGCACTATACCCGATTATGGTTGCATCGGCCAAAGGACCATGCCAGTCCCTGTATTTCCTGTTCCCATTTAAAGTCAGTTGCCCTGCCAGAACAGCTGCACTCATCAAGAACCAGGTAGTGATTCCTAAACGCTGATGCCATGTTAACATAGTGCGTCTTAATGTCAGTTCACTTTTTCTCTTTTGAGGCGTTAGCTCACCACTCCGGAAAATCCCATGAGTACCCCAAAGAAATTTCTCCATCCAACTCATATCCTGGGGAAGCAGTCTCCTTGCGGTTCTTTCTTCATCTGTATTAGCAGTATCTAATAGTAATCTTTCATTTGTTTGTGTGTTAAAATTAAAATTATTGATTCCGTCATTATAATACGATGATTCCGTTTCCAGAATTAATGGATGATGCATATCGGGATTCTCGAAAGTTGATTTAGACAAATTATGAGGAAAAATGATTTGTACATTAAATATAAAAATTAAAAAAATTGCTGAATATAAGATTCTGCTAAACATTTTTTCTCCGTTAAAGTTGTAAGTATGGTGAGTTGTGTATTCTATTATTTAAAAAGCAGTTTTTTAGTTTTTTGCTATAGCGGCAGTTAAAAAGGCAACAGTTAAAAGATTTGCTGAAAAGTAATTCTATTTGACAAAGATAAATTTTTAACAATTCGGGAACGAAATTTAATTTAAAACGTTTTTAGAACTGTAAAAAATTTAACTATAGAATTTTCCTCGATTGAAGTGCTCTTAACATAAACAATTCAATTAATATATTAAAAGATTTATATCACCCCCAAAAATCATTCTTTTTTACATCGAAAATGGATAAATCCAAGTAAGGTAAATTTCACGCTGGAATTTGTCTGTTAAATTCGGTCAAACTATTTTACAATTTATTCTGTATTTCATTTATATGCTTATGACTTTCAAAAAAGAAATACGCAGAAATGAGCAAACCTAATGAAATTATCGAACCAAATATAGATATCCCTGAGCCATTGAAAATTTTTCTGATAAAAATTGAAAAACTTTCAAGAGATGAAACCAGGTATCCAAGGAACTGTTCGGTTGATGAAGTTTGTTCAGGAGAATTAACCAGCAGTGCAATAACAACCCCAATAATTGCCAGACATAATAAAATAAAGAAAGAAGATATTGAAATAATAAAATATCTGTCGGCTTTTTTAGGTTTAAACCTGGAGGTAATTTTATACATTACAGCGGAAGTAAAAGTATCGCTTACATCAAATTCTTTTATGCCTTTCAGTTCATTATGAACCTTCGTAAGAACTCTAAGGTTTTCTCTATCAGCCTCAGATTCTTTTAATATTGCTTTCACTTCATTAAGGGTTTCATAATCAAGCTCACCATCAATATATTTATTTAATATTTCATCACTTAATCTGTTCATCTCAATTCCTCCGTTAGATTATATTTAACTAATATATCTTTAAAACTATTTCTCGCCCTGTGCAAAAGAACCTTAACATTGGACACAGAAGAAGTAGTAACATCGGCAATTTCTTCACAGCTCATTCCGTTCAGGTAAAACAGGTTAATAACCAAAGAATATTTTTCCGGGAGCTGTTCAATTAATGAATTAACAATTTCCGAAATATTTTTCTGTTCAGCCTGATTGTAATCTATTTTGCTTTCAAGTTCAAGATGGTCTTCAACACTAGTCATTTCGTTTTCAATCTTTCTTTTTTTGCTCGATAATTTAGTCAGTGCTGTATTATATACTATTCTATAAAACCATGTAGAAAATTTAGATTCCTTTTTAAAGCTTTTTAAACCGTTAAAAGTTTTAATAAAAGCATCCTGCAGTATTTCCTCCGCTTCCATATCATTTTTTAGCATCCGTTTCAAAAGAGAAAATGCTTTATTTTTATATCTATCTACTAAAATGGAAAAATCCGAATGATTTCCTCGTTTTATAGATTCAATTATCTCAAAATCAGTTAGATTCTTCATGATTTTTAGACCTGCAAAATCTATTCAAGGTTACAAATTAAATGGTCATTGACATAATAACAATATTTAAAACCCTGTAACCTAATTTAACCAAAGATAGTCATAAGAAATAGAGAAAAGAAAAAATTTATATAAAGGAGCCGGCAGATAAAATCAGGCTCATAAAATGAAAGGAGAATAAAATGGCACCTGCAGTAATTGGAGCATTTATTCCTATAGTTCTTTTTTTAGTAATCGGTTTAATTTGGGTAACTGCATATTATTTCAGATCCAGAGAAAGACAAATGCTTATCGATAAAGGATTGGATGCACAGTCAATAAAAGAATTTTTCGAACAAAAACACGATCCCTATACATTAATGAAGTGGGGTATTATCATACTTGCTTTTGGAATAGGACTAGGCCTGGGTTTGATGCTTCAGGATTATACTAATGAGGATTATTGGATTGTATTATTAATGTTCACTTTCACAGGAATAGGTTTTATAGTTGCAAACGCGGTTACACAAAAATTATTAAAGAAAAATTAATAGAAAAATATTATACCGAATTACTGGAAATAAAAGAGGCTGTCTCAAAAGAAAATTTTGAGGCAGCTTTTTTTATTTCTTTGAGAGTGATTTTTCAAATCATCAAAAAATTGGAAGATGAGAAAATGTGAAGCCCTTGGTTTAAGTAGCTACTGCCCATTTGGCCAAATTATGGGCAATGGCAATTAATCCAAATTCTGTTTTCACTTTCTGAAGACCTTTAAGATAAAACCTCTTAAATTTCTTATTTTGTTTAATGTTACCAAAAATGGGCTCCGGTTCTACAGGACGTTTTTTACGATAAAATATGCCTCGCTCAGATTCTAATCTTTCTTTGGCCATCTTCTTTAAGTAATTCCCTCTGTGAGAGAGACTTATTATTCGATTATCTCTTTGAGTATGACAAACTCCTCTTACCGGACATCCCCTACAGTTAATAGCTTGGTATAATGATATTTTTCTTAAATAATTATTTTCACTCTTCCTCTTTCTTTCACCTATTTTCTTCATCTTCTGTCCCATAGGACAGTAATAACAGTCTTCTTGTTCATTATAATAAAGTTTCTCAGTAACAAATGGCTTTTTATCTACTTTATTCTTCTTTTGTTCTTTATCGAAGTAATTATATTTGACAAATGCATCTATCTTTTCTTCTTCCATTATATTCATAGTTTTCTTCACTTCCGTAACCTGCATCTGCTACTACTACTTCCGGGGCTTTACCATATTTTTCTTTATAAGATTTCAAATGCTCGGGTAGTGTAGTAGTATCAGTCGGCTTTTGATGAATACTGTAGTTTACTATATACTGATTATTGCTTGATATCTGAACATTATATCCTGCCTTTAACTGACCATTTAACATATGATCTTCTTTCATTCGCATAAAAGTCGCTTCTTCATCTGTCTTTGAGTAACTATTCCTATTTTCAAGCTTTTTTTCTTGTTCTTCATATTTTTTCAGATTCTTTGGCCAATTCTTCTTTGCATAGTTAAGTTTTTGTTTGACTTTTTTGTTTGCAGGCTTATCCTTTAGAACCTCATCTATTTTCTTTATCGTCTTTTCTATTTTATCCGGGTCTATATCATCAAAATCTTCTTCGTCTTCTTCTTTGGCCTCCTCTTCGGCTATTCTTTGGCTGTATTCCCACAACTCCTTTAATTGCTTCTTTATTCTGTCCTTGTTCTTCTTTATCCCCTTTCCCCACACAAATGTATATTTATTTGCATTTGCTTCTATTTTTGTCCCGTCTATATATATTTCTTTTATACTTAAGGCTCCGGCTTCTATTAACAGCTCTACTATTTGACTGAAGATTTCTTCTAAGACTTTTTTTAGTCTTTCCGACCTAAACCGATTTATTGTATGATGGTCTGGCTTGTTCATTCCGCTTATCCACATCATATGGATATTTTCTTTTAACATCTCTTCTATTTTTCTGCTGCTATAAATATTTCTTAGGTATGCATATACTAGAACTTTTAGTAACATCTTTGGATTATAACTGCTTGTTCCTCCTCCTTTATATAGCTTGCGCAATGGCTTTATATTTATTCTTTCTATCACCTCATTTACTATCCTTACCGAATGATTCTTCTCGATCATTTCTTCTATCGACGGTGGAAGTAAATATAATTGGTCTTGGCGATATGGCTTAAAGATTGGCTCTGACATTTGAGTTCCTTTTGTTTCTCAAAGTTATTTAAATATCCTTTTTAAAACAAAAAAGGCTGCCTTTTGAGACAGCCTCTTCTTATTGAATTATTTTTATCAAGCCTCTTCCTGGGCTGCAAGCCATCTTTCACAATCCAATGCAGCCATACAACCCGAACCGGCAGCAGTTACAGCCTGGCGATAGGTTTTATCAGCTACATCACCGGCAGCAAAAACACCATCAATATTTGTATATGTAGAACCCTGTTTAACTTTTAAATATCCAGTTTCATCCATATCAAGAACGCCGCTGAATAACCCGGTGTTCGGTTTATGCCCGATTGCAATAAATAGACCGTCTACATCAATATTCTTAGTTGAATGATCTTTAGTATTCTCTATTACAGCGCCGGTCATTACTTTGCGGCCGTTTTCTTCTTTTCCTAAAACTTCTTTTACAACACTGTTTGTTAAGAATTTTATTTTAGGATTTTTCTTTGCTCTTGCAAGCATAATTTTAGAAGCACGGAATTCATCGCGCCTGTGAACTATTGTTACTTCAGTAGCAAATTTTGTTAAAAATGTTGCCTCTTCCATTGCCGTATCACCGCCGCCGACTACCAGCACTTTTAAACCTTTATAAAAGAATCCGTCGCAGGTCGCACAAGCAGAAACTCCGTATCCCATATACTTACTTTCACTTTCGATTCCTAAAAGTTTGGCAGAAGCACCTGTTGCAACAATTACTGAATCTGCCGTATAGGATTCATCATAAGATTCAAGAACGAAAGGTCTATTGGATAAATCAATTTGTGTTATCTCTTTATAAATAGATTTAGCACCGAACCTTTGGGCTTGTTTACGCATAACATCCATTAATTGGGGTCCTTGAATCCCGGATTCAAAACCGGGATAATTCTCAACTTCAGTGGTTATTGTTAATTGACCGCCCGGCTGTAAACCTTCAAAAATAATAGGATTTAAGTTTGCTCTTGCAGTGTACAGGGCAGCAGTAAAACCTGCAGGTCCTGCTCCGATTACGACAACTTTAAAATGATTATTGTTACTAATTTCACCCATTTTTACTCCATATACAGAATTATTTGAAAAATAAAATTAAACATTCTAAGCATTAGATACATGAAAATGCGGGTGGTTTCAAAACGGTTAAGAAAGAAAATAGGCGTTTCTTTTTAATCCGGATAATTTTGTTCTTTTAACCGGACTATCTTTGAATTTTTTATTGAATTCATCTTTAGATATAGAAACCGCTTCATTAAGGCTTAACTCTTTATTATCATTAACAGGAAAGAATTCTTCAATATCAGTGATCTTTGAAAACTTATTGTTCCAGGGACAAACATCCTGGCAGATATCGCAGCCAAAAATCCAATTTTCAAACTTTCCATTAAACTGTTCAGGAATTTCGTCTTTATTTTCAATTGTTAAGTAAGAAATGCATTTATTTGCATCGATAACATATTCATCAATAATTGCATTTGTAGGGCAGGCATCAATACAGGCTCTGCATGAACCGCAAAAATCTTCCATGGGCAAAGAATATTCAAATTCAAAATTTGTAATTAAACTGGCAATGAAAAACCAGCTTCCATATTCCCTGTTTATTACATTTGTATGTTTTCCGAGCCATCCGATTCCTGATTTAACAGCCCAGGCTTTATCCATTACAGGACCTGTATCCACATAAGATTTTGCTTCAAATGAACTGTCAATTTTTTTTAATTCATCAACAAGCTTATAGAGCTTTTTCCAAATAATTAAATGATAATCCTTCCCCCATGCATAACGGGAGATTTTCCCTTTGTTTTTATCATTAGAATATTTTTCCGGTGTATAATAATTTAATCCTAACGAAATTACTGATTTAGCAGATGAAAGAAGGTTTTTAACATTTTTTCTTTTTTCAATATTTCTTTCCATGTACAGCATACCAGCCTGGTAATTTTTATTTAACCATTTTTTAAGATTTTTGATCTCTTTATTAAGTTCATCGGCAGGTGCAAATCCAATTAAATCAAATCCTTGATCTTTAGCTTTCTCAATTATTATGTCGTTAGTTATGTTCATTTTCACCAATTCATTCTTTTTCTCATTACTTTTACATAAACCTGATCCTCAATAATTTTTACATTATAGTTATCAAGTCCGTTTGTACCTGCAGGAGTTTTTCCTGTTTTTAGATTAAACATCCAGCCATGAGCCGGACATGTTATGTATTCATTTTCTATAAATCCGTCATAAATCAGGGCAGTATGCTGATGAGGACAAATATTACCTAAAGCATATACTTTATCATCAACTTTAAAGACAGCTATATCAACATCATTTACAATAAATCTTTTTCCTTCACGATCTTTTAGTTGACTGAATGAACAGATATTTTGAAATTCTTCCTCTTTAAAATTTTTCATATCTCTCATCAACTAAAAAACCCTTTTCTGTCTTTTTTATTGCAGCCAGAGGATTAAAAGGATCATGTTCAAAAAATAATTTCCAGCTCTCTTCAACAATTTTGGGAAGAAGCATTTTCTTTTCCTTAACTGTCTCCAACGGCTGAATATCATAACCCATAACATAAGGAATACGAATATGGGATATAGTAGGGAAAAGATCTGCACAATATAGAATTGTTGCTGAAGCATCAGAAATTTTCAATAGCTGCTGTCCGAATGTATGACCGTTAACAATAATAAATTCTATCTCATCATCAAAATTTTCTGAACTGTTTAATAGATTAAGAACTCCGTGTTCCATAAGGGGATGGAATTTTTCCTTAATATAGCTGCCTTTGTCTCTATCGGAAGGATTCATTGCCCAGTCATAGTTCTGCTTCCGAACATGATATTTTGCATTTGTAAAAGCTGGGATCAGTTTCCCACTATCCTTTTTTAATGAACCTCCGGTATGATCAAAGTGGAGATGAGTTAGTATTACATCTGTTATTTCATCTTTATTTAAGCTTAGTTTTTTTAGAGATTTATCAATTGAGCTTTTGTCTTGGTTAATTTGATAAATTTCTTTTGATTTTTCATCCCAATCACTTCCCATACCTGTATCAACTAAAATTTTTTTGTTGTTTGAAATTAAAAGAAGGTTACGGGTTGAGAGAGTAATTCTGTTAGAATTGTCCGAAGGATTTGTTTTCTCCCATAAAGGTTTTGGAATTATTCCAAACATAGCACCGCCGTCAAGAGCAAATGTACCCGATTCAATTATATATAATTCATATTTTCCTATTTTCATTTTACAATTTATAAAGTTAAAAAATATATAATAATGTAAATTTAATTATTTATAGTTTCAAACGATTAGATTACAATATCAGAATTAAATCATTTCTGGATATGTTAAATAATATTATAAATTAACCTGCTGATGGTTTTTAAATGCCGGAAGTTTATAACTTACAGCGTTTCTTAAATAATTACTTATAAAATAAGATACAGCTTACTGTAAAAATAATAATTGAAGTTTTCTGAGATAAGCCAAAATGTGAGATATTCCGTAAAAAAGGAAGGGCATCTTACGATGCCCTTCCGGTTCCCGAACTTTTATACTTTCTGTATCCCCATCAACATTACTCCCCTCGTTTTTCTTCTCCCCTTACCCGTTCTCCCCTATAAAAGATTCAATACTTCAAATTATTAATTAACTTGCCAATTCTTCAATTGGAATACAACAATCTACAGGGCAGACATCGGCGCATTGGGGTTGATCATGAAAGCCTTCACATTCAGTACATTTGTCAGGTACAATGTAAAAATATTCGTTAGAGAAAAATCCAGATTTTCCGGATGGTGCAGCGTCATTTTCACCGTAACTTTTTCCATCCAATTCCCATTCAGTTCCCCCTTCATAAATTGCATTATTTGGACATTCTGGTTCGCAAGCCCCACAGTTAATACATTCATCCGTGATCCGTAAAGCCATTTTTTTTACTCCTTATTTTCGCTTTTTTTTAAGAAAACTACTTTAATAAATTCTGTATTAACAAGGCTAATTTTGTGCCAAATCACATTAAAGTTTTTTTAATATTAATAATCAAAATCTGATAAAAAAATTATGCTGCATCCTGATATTTGCAGAATTCAATTTTCATCTATGAGAAATGGTAGTACAAATTCTTAAATATGGAAGATTCTCAAAGTTAGAAAGCGTAAAAAATGGAAAGAAATAAAGGAATAAATTACCACTCGCTATATCATTATATTATCAAAATAAATGTATAAAAATTTAAAAAATGGGATAAAAAATATCTTTAGCGGCCTATTCCGTCGAGATATTCTTTTCTTGTCAATAAGGTTGTTTCATCTTCTTCATGATTCGGATCCGGAATGCAGCAGTCAACAGGACATACAGCGGCACATTGAGGTTCATCATGAAAACCTTTGCACTCAGTACATTTATCGGGAACAATATAGAAAAAGTCATTTGAATAAAATCCATTTGCTCCTGATGGAGCAGCATCGTTCTGGCCATAATTTTTACCTGCAAGGTCCCATTCTGCACCTCCTTCATATATTGCAGTATTAGGGCATTCAGGTTCGCAGGCTCCACAATTAATACATTCTTCAGTAATCATTATTGCCATTTATAAACCACTCCTTTCGGAAAATTAATCTAGAATTTCGAATTCAAAAATAACAATGTTTATTTATTGTTCAAGTATAAAAATAAGTTTACCAGCTTCCGCTGGCACCGCCGCCGCCGAACGAACCGCCTCCACCGCTGAAACCGCCTCCACCGAAGCTTCCGCCTGAACTGCCCCCGCCAAAACCGCCGGGAAAAAAGATAAAACCGCCGCCACCTCTGCGGCCGCCCCTAAATAGGAACCTGATTAAAAAGAAAATAATAATGATAAAGGGGAGTAAATTAGGTAGTCCTTTATCTTTTTTATCGGGTTTGTATTCTGCTTTATACTCACCTTTAACTGCCGAAATAATTGCATTTAATCCTGCAGTTATACCGCCATAATATTCTTCTTTTTTAAAATAAGGAAACATTACATTTCTGATTATAGAACTTGCCAGAGCATCGGGCAATGCACCCTCAAGACCATAACCAACTTCAATCCTGGCTTTCTTGTCACCTTTAACAATTAAAAGCAAAATTCCATTATCAAGTTTTTTTGTTCCTATCTTATTCTGATGAGCAACATCGTATGAATATTCTTCAAGAGGGTAATTATCCAAAGTATTAATCATTAAAATTGCAATTTGATTACTGGTCGAATCTTCAAATGTTCTTAAACCGTAATCAAGAGTACTTAATTGTTCTGTAGTAAGAGTATTTGTTAAATCAGTAGCCCAGTTCTGTAATTGAGGAATTTTAGGTTCAGAATAACCTAATACAGAATATCCTAATATTGAACAGAATAAAAATAAATAAATATATTTCATCAATTAAAATTCCACCTTAGGAGGGGTTTCAGAACCCGGTGTAGATTTAAAGTATTGTTTAACCGGAAAACCAAATGTACTAGCAAAGAATGAATTAGGGAAAGTTTTAATAGTAGTATTATATTCCTGCACTGTTAAGTTAAATTTTCTTCTTTCGACGGCTATTCTGTTTTCCGTACCTTCAAGCTGTGCCTGAAGCTGCAGAAAATTCTCATTAGCTTTTAAGTTAGGATAATTTTCAACAGTAACAAGTAAGCGGGACAATGCACCGCTCAATTGTCCCTGCGCTTGTTCAAATTTTTGAAAAGCCTGCGGATCATTTAAAACCTCGGGAGTAACGGTCATTTGGCTTACTTTGGCCCTGGCTTCCGTTACGTCAGTTAAAACTCCTCTTTCAAAATTGGCATATCCTTTCACAGTGTTTACTAAATTTGGAATAAGATCTGCTCTTCTCTGATACTGGTTTTCAACCTGGCTCCAGCTTTCATTAACCGTTTCATTTAACTTCACCAGGTTATTATAAGCCCCGATTCCCCAAACAATAAGGATTATAACTACTAATCCAATTGCACCGGCAATTGAACACCCGATTACCATCCCTTTTCGTTTCATTTAAACTCCCTATATTTTTAAGGTTTAAATTATATTTTTATGTACTTGTTGAAAAATTGTAAATAATACAGTTATTTTAATTTATAATGAATTTAACTTAATATCCAACTTAAGCAGGGTAATTTTAATGTCTTAATTAAGAACCTCAAATCCGATATAGCAAAATAAGTAGTAAAAAAAGTATAGTAAAAGTCAGTATTTACATTAAAGATTAAAAATTTAGTGATAAAAATTGTGAGTTAACCTAATCCTAGGATTATTTGTAAAAAGAGTGCTCAAGTTATTATTATTGGAGATAGCTATTGCTTATCTCTCAACAGAATAAAAAATAAACTATTAAATAATTAGTATTCTCAACAAAGCATTGGAGCAAGGGAATATCTAAGAAAAGCTGATTCAATAAGCTTAAACTTTTCGACTGAACTGACAATTTTTATAAATAGCATTCTTCCATGTTTAATAACTCTAGCTGGAAGATGAATCAACTTATGGCGAAAAGTCTTTATACTTGATTTTATATAACCTTCAAAGAAAGTATCCTGTTTAAGTAATTGCAGAAGATTAGCAGCAAGAATACCGATGGTAAAGTAGATAGCATTAGCACTGAACTGTCCGCAAGGGAGATGATCTAAACCGCAATGATGCTTTAATTCTCCAATTGTTTTTTCCATCTGCCCCCGCATTTGATGTGTAAGAACAACTTGATTTGTGCTGTAGCTCTCTGATGGCAGGTTTGTGATTATACTCCAGTAGCGATACTCAGAAGGATCATATAAATCTAACTGAGAACCTTTTCTTTCCCGCTTTACAATAAGGCGGGAAGATTTTCTTTTTCCAATAAAAGCATAATCAATCTCTGCAATATAATAGCCTTTTTTTAATCCTTGCTCATCTATGCCTCGTTCCCATGCTTCTTCTGGAATCTCACTAATCCTTTTCAGCACTGATTCTGTCTGCCTGGCGGTTATACTATAGAACTTCTCCTCCTTTACCAAATATTTAACCACTGCTTTTTGAAATGCTGCCGAATCACTTCTTACATAAGATATTCTATTAGCTGTATTTTCTTGGCATTTTTCTATAAACTGAACTATCCCTAATTGCGGTGAACTGTTCCCCTTCCTGAATTCTGAGAAAACAGTAATATTATTTTCTGCAATTATTCCAAGCATTGGCTGATAACCAACTGTTCCTTTATATGTTTTTACTGCATCTCCTTTGTTTGCCTCTATTATTGTAGCATCTATGTCTAATGTAAAGTCCTTTCCCGGTATATTAACAAATAACTGTTTCATCACTTTCCAGAGATTCTCCACCCCATTTGATTGACCTTGGCGGCGAAGCCAGTCTCCTATGGCATCTGAAGTTGGATAGCTATCAACATCTATCATTTTCTGTAATGCTTTGTCTTCTGATAACTCACTTACATCTTCTAACTGACTTGCTCCATCATGAAACATCTGAAGAAGGGTCGTTACATATTTACTGTGAGAAAATCCTCTATTTGAACCTGGCTTGTCAAATGTCATATCTATTAGTTCTGGAAGGTTTATATATTTTTGGAATGCATCGCATACCAATAATCCTGCTTTTGCTGTTATTAATTCCGGACTGTGCTTTAGTTGTTTTTTCAATATTGGTAAACTTTTTTAATATTTAGAATTACTTTCCCTCAATAAATTAAATTTTAGGTTTTCACCTATTGGGTGATTTCATTTAAACATATTTCATACCAATTTTAAAGGATGACTTTTATATTTTCACAGTTCTATATCGGATTTAAGATTAAGAACGGAAAGCATAAAAATTCTGATATGCTTTATAAAAAGGCTTAAAAAGTCGATAAATTTAGGTAAATTTGCTTTCATTGTATTTCCCGTTTACATTGGAAAAATTTTGCCGGAGAGGTCCTCCTTTTTATATTAACCATTTCCCAGGTTTCATCGCTAAGGTTTTTCACCGTCATAATTTAATTGCAAATATTCCAGAGCTTTATTGCTTATTTCCTTGTTTTTCTCTTCTGTAAATTTCCCGGCATTTTGAACATTGCCTCTATAAAATCTGAGCCAAAGAAGTTCTCCAACAACAATTCCATCAAAAGCTCTGTTCTCAATAAAAGCATTAACAGTTATATAGCCCCAGAAAAAATTCCATCCGAGAGAAAGTATACCGCTTAAATAATTTCCTGTATAAAATTGACCGGCACCAGGAATAATAAACGACAAGATTTTTGCTTTTAAAACTGAATATCTTTCACTTTCAACTTTCTCCGATATTCTTTTTAACTCCAGTCCTGATTTTATTTTACTAAATTCTTCAGCAGCTCTATCCCATTTATCATTAAAAATATATGCCCATCCTCTCCAATATGTAATTTCACTTTTTTTACTGGTAAAACGTTTGTCTGTTTCTAAAGAATCAAGTAATGTTAATGCTCTTGTTACAGTTCGTCTGAGAATATTAATTTTTATTATTTCAATTTTCGTATCGAACATTTCTTCATTCCCCGAAGAGTGAATTCCGGCAAGAAAAAAAAACCGTATTGCATCTGAAAATTTGGCTCCCATTTTATAACATCTGCCGATTAGTTCATTTGCAGTATATGCATATTGATTTTCCTTATCAAAAAACAAAAGCCTCTTTAATTCAGTTATCGCATCAAAATAGTCTTCATTATTATATAATTCTTTTGCCATATTTAATTGAGATTCTAGTTCCTCTTTTAAATTATTTTGAGAAAATGAATTTGAAATAGTGATTATTATAAATAATGTAATTAAAATATTTATATAATATCTTTTATCTGCAAAAATCATAATCCGGCGTAAAATAATTTTGTTGTTCAAGATACAATTTAACATCATTTGAAAAATCGAAACTTATACCTGCATTATAAATTTGAGCTGATGCAGCGGAACCATAAATGTTGCCAGCATAAAAAAAAGCAGTTAGCCCGCTGAAAATCCATCCTCTGAAATTATGTTTTGCCCTGAAATTATCATATGCAAGATAACCGCACAGGCCTGTTGCAATTGCTGCAAATATTCCATCACCAATTTGATCCGAATAAATTTTTCCGGCTCCGGGAATTAAAATCGACAAAATTACTGCTGTTGTTTCACTTTTATACGGCGGAGTAATCTTCTCCATGTAAAATTTTTTAACCTTCCCTTCCTCTTTAGAACTAAATGGCGACAAAAAATCTTTTTGCGGCGGGAGCTTATCATCGGTAAAGAAATATGAAAAATAAAATAATTTTTTTGTTTCTTCTGAGCTGTTTAATTTATTTGAGTATTCATTTCGAAATATGTGATAATCACCCGACTCGAAAAGTGACCTGAAAAATTCATCCTGCGCATCCTTAAAATACCTGGAATTGCCACTTATTTGTCCAAACCAGCTTAGTGATTTTTTGTAATTACCAATAAATAGATAAGATAAACCTGTTTTGAATTCTACCGTATCATTATAATTAATATTCAAATACTTCTCATATTCAATTGCCGCACGAAGATAATCATCTGTACAAAAAAGATAATTGGCAAATTTTTTAATATTGGCAGGGGAATGAATTCCTATTTGGCGGGAAGAGTCCTTTTGCGAATAAATTTGAGAATTAAGCGAAAATATTATGCATATTATTATTATTACCATTCAATTTTTTACGACTGATTCAGGTGTAATTATTTTTATATTTTTTTTATTCAGAGTATAAAGTGAAACAGGATCATAAAAATGTCCGTCCTCTACACGGGGATAATGATTTAATTTAAATAAATTTAAATCCCGTGTAAAACGATCGGCAAACATTAAAGTACCCTGCAGAATATTTGATTTTTTTACAGCCAGAATAAAAAAAGAAGAACATGTGGGACTAAAGGAACAATTATCACCATCAACATCGGAAACAAAAAACCAATAAGCATCAGCAAAAGATTTTAATATTTTACCTCCGAGATCTTCTCCCGTTAAAGAATAATTCCTTTTCCAGGGAACAGCTTGCTCAGGAATAACATATGAATAATCTGCATTTCCCCATTTTTGCCAATCAGTAGAATTAAGCTCCTCTTTATATTTATTTTCCTGGGGAAATATATTGATTACAATAACAAGACAAAATAAAGTTGTGTATTTCATTATTTAGTTTTCATAAGAATCCAATAATGATCTGGCAATAACCAGCTTCTGTATTTCGGAAGTTCCTTCATATATTTCTGTAATTTTAGAATCCCGCAAATATCTTTCGACTAAATATTCACGAACATAACCATAACCACCATGAATCTGAATAGCATCAAGTGCACATTCTACTGCTATTTTTGAAGAATATAATTTAGCCATTGCTGCTTCGGCAACATAGGGTTTGTTATTATCCTTTAATGCCGCAGCTTTAAAAGTAAGCAGCCTGGCAGCATCTACCTTAGTTGCCATATCAGATAATTTAAATTGAACAGCCTGAAAATCTGCGATATGTTTTCCAAAAGCTTTTCTCTGCTGTGAATATTTCACAGAAGCTTCCAGGGATGCTTCTGCAATTCCTATGGCCTGTGCCGCAATTCCTATCCTTCCGCCATTTAATGTATTCATAGCAAAATTAAAACCTTTCCCCTCTTCCCACACTATATTCTCAGCAGGCACTTTACAGTTTTCAAAAGTAAGTGAGCATGTATCCGAGCTGCGGATACCAAGCTTATCTTCTTTTTTTCCCTGGTCAAAACCTTCCATTCCTTTTTCCACAACAAAAGTCGAAATCCCATGATGACCTTTTTCTTTGTCAGTAGCAGCCATAACTAGATAATAATCTGCGGACTTTCCATTGGTTGTCCAGTTCTTAACCCCATTTAAATAATAAAAATCATCCTTTTTATCCGCGGTAGTTTTTTGATGTGTAGCGTCGCTTCCCGCTTCCGGTTCCGACAAAGCGAAAGCCCCCAGCTTTTCACCTTTCGCTAAGGGAATTAAATATTTTCCTTTAATAAAGTCTGTACCGTATTTCTGTAGTCCATGGCAGACAAGCGAATTATTTACAGACATAATTACGCCCACACTGGCATCTACTTTAGAAATTTCGATTAATGCAAGTACATAGCTTACAGTATCCAATCCAGCACCGCCATATTCAGGGAAAACCATCATTCCCATGAAACCAAGTTCACCAAGTTTTTTGACTATCTCAGTTGGGAATTCAGCTTTTATATCACGCTCTATTGTGGATGGAGCAATTTCAGATTCAGCAAATTCTTTTGCTGAATCTCTAATTAGCTTCTGGTCTTCAGAAAATTCAAAATTCATAATATTTTCCTTTTTTTAATAATTACTTTTGGTAATTAAAATAAATACTGAACTTTTGGTTCATTATTAAAATAAAAATAAGTGAATTATTATTATATAGCAATCATTAAATAATTGATATTATTCCCTGCGTCTTAATGATTTTCAATCTTATCAGATTTATTAAAACCAATTTGTTTTTAAAGCTTGTAGTATTGATGCCAAACTAACTTCTTTTTATACTGCAGATGTTATTATTATATTTCGAATATGAATCTTGAAAATATAAAAGAAGAAAAAACCGATAAAAAGAAGTTATTAAAAGGTTTAACCCTTCAGGAATTAAAAGATTTTTTCATTGAATCCGGTGAATCAAAATTTCGCGGAGAGCAGGTTTTTATATGGATGTACAACAATTTTTCTAATAACTTCAATGAAATGCTGAATCTTCCTAGATCCTTAAGACAAAAGCTTGCTGAAGAAGCAGAACTAAATACTCTGCAATATGTTGATTCGGAAATATCAGGGGAAACAGGAACAAAAAAATTTATTTTCTCAACACATGAGAACCATAAAATTGAATCTGTAATAATACCCGAAAACAAAAGAACAACTCTCTGCATTTCAACTCAAATCGGCTGCCCGCTTGACTGCGCTTTCTGTGCAACCGGGTTAATGGGATACAAGAAAAATCTATCTCCGGGAGAAATTTTTGATCAATATCTGCTTGCGGCAAAAGATTACGGCAAAGATAATATCACTAATATCGTTTATATGGGAATGGGAGAACCGCTGCTTAATTATAAAGCTACTTTAAAATCATTGGAAATATTCGCTGAAGAATTAACAACAGGAATGAGCTTAAAAAAGATAACAGTTTCCACAGCGGGTATTACACCAAGGATTTATGATCTTGCAGAAAGCGGTTTAAAAGTAAAGCTGGCTTTTTCTCTACATTCCTGCTTTGATGAAATTAGATCCAGAATAATGCCTGTTAACAAAAAATATAATCTCAAACAGAACATCAAGGCAATTAAATATTATGCTCAAAAAACAGGAACAAGAATAACATTTGAGTATGTAATGCTAGAAGGAATTAATGACCGGGAGGATGATATAAGAGCACTGGTGAAGCTCTGCAGTGAAGTTCCATCAAAAATAAATGTAATCCCTTTTAATTCATTGCAGCATATGAACCCTACCGGATTCCCGTCGGAATTAAAACCTACTTCCAGAATCAGAATAGAAGAATTTGTCCGGAAGCTGAAAGATAAGAATATCACTGTAACAGTTCGATTTACACAAGGGGATGATATAGCTGCTGCCTGCGGACAACTTGCTGTTAAATATTAAAGAAAATCTTATTTAAATGAAAAAATTAACTCATGAGGAAATTTCGAAAAACAGAAGCACTTTAGAGACTCTTCATAGAGTAATGAAATTACCTGTTTATGTGGTTTTAAATAGTATACGCAGCAATTATAATGTCGGTTCAATCTTTCGAACTTCCGACGGAGCAATGATTGAAAAATTATATTTATGCGGTTATACTCCTTTTCCTCCGAAAGAAGGGACAACTTTAGGTAAAAAAGAGATCTTAAAAACGGCTCTAGGCTCAACTGAAAGTGTAAAGTGGGAATATGCTAAAGACCCTAAAGAGATTATATTAAAGCTAAAGGAAAAGGGGATCAAGATTTGCGCACTTGAATTAACAAACACTAGCAAGCCATATTATAAAATTGAAAGTAAAGATTTCCCGATATGTTTGTTGGTTGGTAATGAAATAACAGGAGTATCTCAGGATCTGCTAGATCTTTGCGATTATTCAATTGAAATACCGCAATACGGGATCAAACAATCATTAAATGTTGCAGTGGCATACGGGATTGCCGTTTTTGAATTGAGGAAAGTATTCGATACAAAAGTGTAGATTGCTGTTTATTTGCGGTTGTTTATCGGTGGTTGATTGTTGTAAAATGAAATCTGGAATCTAATGGACATAAGTAACAATTAAATGTCCCATGATTTTTAATCTCTTCCCGTAAAATATTCTTCACCGTTATCTTTGGTATGAATCATAAGTAGATTTGCCCTGACTAATTTAACCAAAGTTCTTGAAGCTCTTCTTTCAGATATATTAATTAAATTGCTTAATTCTTTAACGGATATTTTTTCATTTTTATGAAGATATTCAAAAACTGTTTTTTCATTAGGACCCAGAGTATATTTTTTTAACTGCATATTGTTTGATTGCGCCCGCATAATTCTAATCATTTCTTTGCTCGCCTGGATACTTTTGTCGGCAACCCTAATCATTACTACAGCCTTATTTATGTCGAGGGTTTTCTGATAATCCTGGAGCCTGTGGGGTTTATTTTCTGATTCCGGTATTTCGGCAATGACAATTTCTTTCCCGTAAAGATCCATATATTCAATTTTTATATCCAGGGGAGGTTCGCAATAATTCAAGGCAGCATCTTTAATAAATTCTGTTTCCCCTTTTTCAGATTCAACTCCATGAACACTTTTATTATCATCAATACCGAATAAGATATAACCGCCCCCGGTATTGGCAAAAGCTATCATCTCTTTTGCAATTTTTTCAGGTGAAGAAAATTTGCGTTTAAATTCACAAATCAAATTCTCTCCTTCTTCTATTAAATTAATCAGATCTCTTCTTTTCATAATTAATTTTTTGGAAATAAGACAACATCGGCAATCCTTCCGCGTATTATCGAGGATCTCCTTAACACATAATTCGAATTAACATTTGGTTTATGAATTAAGGGAGAAGGAATAACCGAAGCAAGCCTGATGCATTCATTTAAGCTTAAGCCCGCAGGTTCTTTATGAAAATAAATTTCCGAAGCTTTTTTAATACCGAAAATACCATCACCCCATTCTACTGCATTAATATAATTTTGAAGGATCGCTTTTTTGGAAATTTCTTTTTCCATACGGAAAGCAATTAAAAGCTCCTTGGCTTTGCGGTAAAAATTTCTTCCCGTATTTAAAAAAAGATTTTTTGCAAGCTGCATTGTAATTGTGCTTCCGCCCCGGACAATTATCCCTCTTCTTTTATTTGTCTTAATAGAAGTTTTTATTGCTTTCCAATCAATACCTTTATGATGGAAAAAATTTCCGTCTTCCATTGAAATTATCGCTTTTAATAAGTTGGGATTTACATTATCTATATTTACCCATGATTGGCCGGGATAATACAAAAGATTATGTTCAAATGCTCTTTGTTCCATTAATGATGTAATCCGAAAATGGGAATACTGCAATAAAGGAATCTGGAATGATGGGAGTGAAAAATAAAAGATAAAAACTATATACAATAAAATACTCTGCAATTTTCTTCTTTTTATAAACGGAATGATTTTATCAAGAAGAAATCCTATTTCATTTCCAGGGAATTGAAAATTAATCATCAATAATTTCCCTTCATTAAACTTAAAAGATGAAATTAGCTACTTGGATATTCTGGAATTATCTGATTTTAATGTATCTGGGATTTTACCAGGATCTTTTCGTAGAGTATCAATTCTGTTTCTTCTTTCGTCTCTCCTTTCTCTGATAGGATTAGCAGTATGATTAATTGTGTCAGGTTTAGCCTGATTGTCCAATGGCTTTTTTATTACATTTGTAGAATCCGGTGGAACTAAATCGGAAGTGGTATTTTTATGAGTCCGCAATGAATCTGCTTTCAACGAGTCCAGGTGCGCTTCTTCAATAAGCCTTAAAGAATCTTCCACTGCTTTTTTTATTCTTTCCTTTTCCTGGTTGTAAAAATCTACTTCCTGTCTAACCTTAATTGCATAAATGGTCTTGGGATATTTAGCCGTTAAAGTATCATAGAATATAGCGGCAGAGTCAGGTGAATCCAATTGATTTGCTAATATCCATCCGCTTGCATACAAAGCCTTCGGTGCTAATGCAGATTGAGGATAACTTGTATAAATATTAAAAAATTCGGACAGAGATTTTTTATAATCTTTACTCAAAAAATTTTTTTCTGCAGAAGCATAAAGATCAACAGCCGGATCATAGTCGAAGTTAATTGTCGGCTTATTTAATTTACTTGCTGCAGCATTTACAATACTTTCATTTTTATAATTATCGTATATAAGATTAAATAAACTATCTGCTTTTGAATTTTCATTTACTGTTTCATAATAACTTCCCAAAGCATACATTGTTCTTGCCTGATACTTTGAATCCGGAAAAGAATTCAAAATAGTTGAATAGTAATAATATGCTGAATCAGGTAAATTAAATTCAGTAAAAAACAGGTTTCCTAATTCAAATAAATTCTGAGCTAATAGAGAATTAATTGAATCAGCTGATATATTAGGCCGGATGGGAGGAACACCGGTTTTATTTGTTTGTGCTGCTGCTGGTTTGGTTGTTTGATTTTCGCTTTTATTAAATTCCGCAAACCTTTGATCATTAAACCTGCCTCTTGCATTACCTCTTGATACAGAAGTCCCGGTATTTGTTTCTGTTTCAGATTCATTTTTTACGGTATCGGTGGAATAGAAAGCTAAAGAATCTCTGATAAATGATTCCGGGTTTTCAACATATTCAAGCTTCTTATAATTTTGTGCAACATTATCTTTGAGTGTTTTATATTTTCTGAATCTTTGAATTTTTTCATTAGCAGGAATTATATAATCCGCGGGCAGACGGGATGAAAGTGCCCTTGAATAATAATAAGATGCGCTGTCATAATTTGGAATATGATACTGGTATAGCTCGCCTAAATGATAATTAGCAAAACCGGCACTTTTAGAATTTGCAAAAGCTGTATCAACTGTTTTAAAATCACTCAGCGCAGCAGAATAATTTTTTAAATCCACTTTGGTAATACCCATTTCCAGATCAATTTGGTCATAAGAATCAGAATATATCTTGTTTGATTTCATATCGGTAAAAATGGATAATGCTTTTTCCGGGTTACCTGCTTCTCTGTATGCTTTACCAAGTTCGAGACGTGCACCGAATTCAATTTCGAAAGTAGGAGAATAATCAAATACTTTTTGAAAAGATGAGATTGCATTTTCGGGATCATTTAATAAATCATAAAACTTCCCTATTTCATATACTATTTCTGCATTTCTTTCATCATCTTTAGAGAAATTAAGAAGCTCTTTAGAGGAAGTAACTGCACCTGCATAATCATGATGGATTAATTTATATTTTACTTCCTCAATATATGCATTAGCTACAATATTTTTTTTCCCCTCATCTATGCCTTGTTTTCTAACTGTCTCTAATATTGTCAATGCTTCATCATACTTTTTAAGGTTTAAATCCGCTTTACCTATCCATAATTTTGCTTCTAAAATCAGGTTGCTGTTAGGCTGTGTAGCTATGAGTTCCTGAAATTCTCTTACAGATTTAAGGTAATTTTTTTGATAATAAAAAGATTTGCCCAGCATTAATAATGCGTTGTCAACATAAGCGGATTCTCTATGAAATTGCAAAATCTGAGAGGCTTTTTCAATTACTTTGTTAAGTAATTGCAATGCAGAACCCGGAACATTTAATTCTTCGGTGGCAAAAAGATCCTGTTTCTGCGAATTTATTGCCTCCTCGGCCTGGCTGAAAATATCGGAAGTGTTATAGTACAAATTAAAATAAGTGGTAAAATTCCTCCAGACACCACAACCGAATATAAAAAGCACCGGCAGTAGAAAAATGAATTTCTTTAGAAAACTAATATGGAATTTCATAAATGAAGCTAAAAAAGATTTTAAAAAAGTAAAAGGTAAAAGATTTTACAATGCTTCTTTCCCCGATTCTTCTGTTCTGATTCTGATAGCATCCTCTATATTAGAAATGAAAATTTTGCCGTCTCCGACCTGTCCGGTATTTGCAGTTCGTAAAATAGCATCAATTACCTGTTCCTCTTTTTCATTCTCAATTACTACTTCTATCTTTATTTTAGGAATAAATTCAATATGATATTCACTCCCCCGGTAAGTTTCGGTATGACCCTTTTGTCTTCCATAGCCTCTCACCTCCGAAACCGTTAATCCCCTGACCCCTTCTTCCATCAAAGCTTCTTTAACTTCATCAAGCTTGAACGGACGAATAATTGCTTCGATTTTCTTCATATTGATTTTTCTATATTCTTTTGAAAGTTATTCAAATATACAGATTTAGATCCGGTTTTTCATATAACAGTTAACAACTTCCATTTTCGGGTTATTTCCCATGGCAATGCTTATATTTTTTACCGCTCCCGCATGGACAAGGATCGTTTCGACCTATTTTCTCACCAACTTGCACAGGCTGGGGTTTTCCTGCTCTCTGTTCATTTCCATCATCGGCAGACCTGTTAGTTGTAATTCCCATTCTATCCGCACTTTGTTTGGTCTCAACCATTCTTGAAGGCTGCCTTCTCCTTCTATTTTGTACTTCTTCAGGGGCTTGCGGGAAGAATTTAAAAGTAAAAGAAACAGTATCGTTTCTAATTTCTTCAAGAAGAGTCAGAAAGAGTTTAAATGCTTCGGTTTTGTATTCAACAAGAGGATCTTTCTGTCCATAAGCTCTTAATCCGATACCTTCCTTCAGATCATCCATTTCCCTGAGATGTTCTTTCCATTTATGGTCAATCACGCTTAATGTTGCATACCTCTCAAGTCTTGCCATCATTTCGGAGTCAAGCATAGATTCTTTTTTATTATAAAATGTTTTTGCTGATTCCATTATTCTATCGACAATACCATCTTTCCCTAAAGATTCAAAATCTGTAGCTTCCAGATTAACTTCAACCAAAAGATTATGAAGGATTTCTTCCTTAAGATTGTCAACCAAAACATCGTTAAAATACCTTTCAACGACATCGTGGAGATAATCTTCCAGAAGATCAAAGATCTGACTCTTTAGTCTGTCACCTTGAAGTGCTCGGTTTCTTCTTGTGTAGATAACTTCACGCTGCTGGTTCATTGTATCGTCATATTCCAATAATCTTTTTCTAATTGCAAAGTTATTCTCTTCAACTTTTTTCTGAGCACGTTCTACAGATTTAGTAATCATCGGGTGCTGGATGACTTCACCTTCCTTAATACCCATCCTGCTCATAACATTGGAAATACGATCGCTTCCAAACAGCCGCATTAAATCATCTTCCAGGGAAAGGAAGAATTTTGAAGTACCTGGATCACCCTGTCTTCCAGAACGTCCTCTTAACTGTCTGTCAATTCTTCTTGATTCATGCCTTTCAGTACCTAAAATAAATAAACCGCCTCTATCTATTACACCGGCACCCAGCTTAATATCGGTTCCGCGGCCGGCCATATTAGTTGCAATCGTGACAGCTCCAACTTCACCGGCATGTGCAACAATTTCTGCTTCTCTCTGATGCTGTTTAGCATTTAATACATTATGCGGGATTCCCTTTCTCTTTAACATCCTGCTTATTGTTTCAGAAACTTCAACTGAGGTGGTACCAACCAGAACCGGTCTGCCTTCATTTCGAAGCTCTTCAATCTGGTCAATTACAGCATTATATTTTTCTCTTTTAGTTTTATAAACGGCATCATCCTGGTCATCTCTCACAACAGGTTTATTTGTAGGAACTACTGTAACTTCAAGTTTATAAATCTCAAAAAACTCTCCTTCTTCAGTTTCAGCTGTTCCTGTCATTCCTGCTAACTTATTATACATTCTGAAATAATTCTGAAGAGTAATTGTCGCCATAGTCTGAGTATCTCTTTCCACCTTCACATTTTCCTTAGCTTCAATCGCCTGATGAAGTCCATCGGAATAACGTCTGCCGGGAAGCACACGGCCTGTAAATTCATCTACTATAGCAATTTTACCTTCCTCGGTAATGACATATTCATCATCCTTTTCAAAAAGAGTATACGCTTTAAGAAGCTGATTTATTGTATGAATTCTATCGCTGCTTTCAGAATATTTTTGATAGAGTTCATCTTTCCTTTTGGTTTTTTCCTCATCACTTAAGGAAGAATCATTTTCCAGTTTACTAATTTCTGTTCCTAAATCGGGCAGAATAAAATAATTTTTCTCGTTTCCGCTTCCTTTTGCTAATTCTTCTCTTCCTTTATCGGTAAGTTCAATTGTATTATTTTTTTCATCGATAACAAAATAAAGTTCATCATCAACGATGTGCATATGTTTAGCTTGTTCTCTTAAATATTCCATCTCAGTTGACTGCATTAATTTCTTAAATGTAGGTTCACTTAAGACTTTTGCCAGCTTCTTATTTTTTGGAAGTCCGCGGTAAGCCCTGAGCAGAGCCATTCCGGCTTCAGATCCATTTGCTTTTCCATCCTGAGTCAATAATTGTTCAGCTTCTCCAACAAATTTAGCAATTAAGTTGGTTTGTATTCTGAACAATCTTTCAACTTTCGGCTTCATTTCATTAAATTTTTGATCATCAACTTCCACGGGACCTGAAATAATCAATGGTGTTCTTGCTTCATCGATTAATACCGAATCGACTTCATCAACAATAGTATAATTGTGACCGCGCTGCACCTGTGTTTCTTTATCAGCTGTCATATTATCACGCAAATAATCGAAGCCAAATTCATTATTTGTACCGTAAGTAATGTCACACTGATAAATTTCTTTTCTTAGTTCGGGTGCCATTGTATTTATAATGCAGCCGACAGTTAAGCCGTGAAACTTGTAAATCTCTCCCATCCATTCACTATCGCGGAGAGCGAGATAATCATTTACAGTAACCAGATGAACTCCTCTGCCAGTAAGTGCATTCAGATAAATAGGGAGAGTAGCAACTAAAGTTTTTCCTTCACCCGTAGCCATTTCAGCAATTTTACCCTGATGCAAAACTATCCCGCCCATCAGCTGAACATCATAGGGAACCATATTCCAAACAATTTTGCTTCCGGCTGCAGTCCATGTTTTACCTAATAGTCGTTCACAAGTAGATTTTATTACAGCAAAAGCTTCCGGCAGAATTTCATCAAGTATTTCTTCATATTTATCATTTAATTCTTCGTCCAGTTCATCGAGATCATCATATGCACCCTGACGATCAAAGTCTTCATCGGAGTGAAGTTTTTCTTTTATTTCATCAATTTTTTGTTTTGTTTCAGCAACATAATCTTCTATTTTTGTCTTAAATTCCACAGTTTTTTCTTTTAACTGATCATCAGTAACACCTTTAATTTTTTCATATTCTTCATTAATTTCTTCAACAATTGGCCAAAGCAGCTTAAAATCTTTCGAATGTTTATCACCGAAAATCTTTTTTACAATATTAATCATTTAAATATAACTCCGTCGAATTAATTAGATTTAAAATTACGTATAGAAGGTCTGAAATGCAATTTAGGAAGAAATCCCCCAAACAGTGTTCTCTCTTTTACATACATGTTTGGAAATAGATTCAATTATTCGTCATTCCAAAAATATTATCAAAAATTTTGTTTTAATTTTTAATATTTTTAATCATTAAGATAAGTTTAGATTTACAGGCAATTTTTTGACGGCTCTGAAAAATAAAAATACACTTTCTAAAGAATTTATAAATAAATTGGCTGAAATATCGGCAGGTTATCTTCCGCCTCAATCCTTTGATCAGCTTATTCAAATTATCGAAAATGAAACTGCCAAAAGGATTTTTGATCATACTGCCGAATCAAATTTGATCCGGATACTCCAGCACAGATTTGACAAAGCGGCCTTTTTAAATGACTGCATAAAATTTCCTCATTATATTGAAATATTAATTTCAATTTCAATAAACAGTAATTATTTAACCGATATTCTTGTAAGAGATCCGGAATTTTTTTACTGGATTTCAAATCCTTCAAATTTAAATTCCAATCTAGAAGAGGAAAGATTTTCCGTTTCATTGAAAGACTTAACCTCATCATATAAATCTTTTGGAGCCAGGGTAAATGCAATGCGCGGAATAAAAAGGAAAGAACTTTTAAGAATCGGAATTAAGGATATCTTAAATATATCTGAATTAGCAGAAACAACGGAGCAGCTTTCCATTCTTGCAAAAATTATTTCTGCACAGCTCTTTAAAATCTGCTATCAAGAAGTATTATCAAAATACGGGCTGGAAGATATTAACAGAAGTTATTGCATAGCTGCATTAGGAAAGCTTGGAGGGAATGAACTGAACTATAGTTCAGATATTGATTTGATTATTTTTTATGATGAAGATTCACCTATTACTCACGCAAAAGAATATTATGAAATATTAACAGAAGCTATTTATTTATTTATTGAAAGTGCAACGGCCATAACAAGCTCAGGTTATATTTACAGGGTAGACTTAAGATTGCGCCCCGACGGCAGAACTTCCCATTTGTGCAGATCTTTATCCGGCTATTTAAATTATTATGAAAGCCGCGGTGAAGACTGGGAAAGGCAGATGTTAATTAAAGCGGATTTTGTAGGTGGAGATAGAAATCTTTTTGAAAAATTCATTATTTATCTGCAGCCGTTCATTTATCCTTCATCTTTTTCAACTTCACCGGCTGAACAGATAAAAAGATTAAAAAATAATATTGAAAAAGAGCTTAAAACAGATGAAGATATAAAGCTGCAGTCCGGTGGAATAAGAGATATTGAATTTGCTGTACAGGCATTGCAGTTATTAAACGGCGGAAAAAACAAAAAGCTCAGAGCTGCTAATACTCTTGCAGCAATTAACCGGCTGCGGGAAAACAATTTATTAAATCATAAAGAAACAGATGACTTAAGATCATCTTATATATTATATAGAAAGATAGAGCATTATCTTCAGCTGATGAATGATTCGCAAACACATGTGATTCCTTCCGACGGTGAAACTCTCGAAAAATTAAGTGCCTATTTAAATTTTGATTCGGTAAAAAAATTTAAAAATGAAGTTAACAGAAGAAGAAGAATTGTACGTAATATTTATAATTCAATTTTGGGAGAAGATAAAACAACAATTCAAAATAAAACGCATGATATAGCAACAATTACTTTTGAAAATAGTAAAAAGGCAAATGATGATCTTCTATACCTCAGAGAAGGTAAAGGTTTACTGGGATATAGAGAATTTGATCAAAAATCCATCTCGGCATTTCAAAAAATTGAATATGTACTAATAGATTATCTTAAAACTTCTCTCAACCCTGATTTAGTTTTAAAAAACTTTGTCAGGGTTATAAGATATATAACCTTTCCATCTTTATGGTATAATGAATTCCTTGATAAAAAATTTTTCAGATTCTTCTTAAATATGTGTGAATACGGGCAAAAAGCAATTGACCTTTTTGCTGAAGATGATGACCTTCGTGAAATATTTTTAACAAGAAAAGTCTTCTTAAAACTAACAAAAAATAATATTGAGGAATTCTCAACAAAAGAAATCTTATTTATTCTTTCAGCTCAGTTAAACGATTCACTTATTTCATTCCGGGAAGTATCAAATATCCTTTCTGAATTTTTTAAAATAAAAATAGGCGTGCTTGCGGAAGAACAGCTCGATAATGAGCTAAAAGGAACAGGATATTGTATTGCAGCTATGGGAAGCTTTGGTGCAGGTGAATTAACTTTTACATCCGATATTGACCTGGTATTTATTGTGAAAGATATAAATGCAGCTTCTGAAATTCAAAAAATATTTCAGTATTTTTTAAATACACTTAAAGCTGAATTTACTCCGTATGATGTAGACTGCCGGTTAAGGCCGGAAGGTGTCAGCAGTCCTCTGACATGGGAGCTTAAAAGCTATAAAAATTATATTTTTAAAAGAGCAAGAATATGGGAATTACAATCATTCAGCAAGTTAAATTTTATCTGCGGTAATAAAAGCCTTTTCAATAATCTTATAAGATCTGTTAACGAAAAAATAGCCAATGAAGATAATGAAAAAATAAAAGTTGAAATGAGAGATATGAGACGTAAGCTTTACCCTTCCGATCTCTCTTCATTAACAAAAATATTTAACATAAAGAAAAGCCCAGGCGGTTTGCTTGATATCGATTTTATTGTACAATTCCTTATGCTGACTATTCCTGGTTTATTTAAAACTTCAAGGGGAAAAGGAATTATCACAACAATTGAGAATTTTATCAAGTTAAATGATGTTAATAAAGATTTTGTTCTGCTTAAACAGAATTTTATTTTTTTAAAGTCTTTGGAATTAAATAATCAAAATATATATAACAACACCACATCTTTATTAGCTTTTAACCAGGGTAATTTGAAAATATTTGCAGCAAAATCAGGATTCGAAACACAGGAAATGTTTGAGAATCATTTAAATAAAATCAAAAAAGAAAACCAATCATTATTTTTAAAATATTTATCATAGAGCTGAAATTTGAATTCGGTTAAAAAATTTTTCTGGCTAATATTTTCGTTTTTAATCTTTATAATTTACCTGGCTACACTTGCTCCATCTGTAGTAGAAATTGATTCGGGAGAATTAGCAACAGTACAGACAATATTAGGTATAGCCCATCCCACAGGCTACCCCCTTTTTACAATTGCCGGATATTTATTCTCACTGATTCCATTAGGATTCAGTAAAATTTATCAATTAAATATTCTTGCTGCAATCTGGTGCAGCTTAGGTGCCGGAATTTTTGTTTATACCGTAAAACTTGTTCTGGACAACATTTCATCATTCAGTTTCAGGAAAAATAAACTGTTAAAAAAGGACAATAAAAAAGTTAAAGTAAAGAAAAGACAGGTTCCCGCAAAAGAAATTTCTTTACCTGAAAGTATAAAATATCTATCTGCTGTTTTTTCAGGTCTGATCCTGGTATTCAGCCGGACCTACTGGTTTCAGAGTACATCAGTTGAAGTTTATTCGCTTCATATATTTCTAATTAATTTAATTATAATGTTTCTAATCAAAGCTTATCTATATGATAAAACCCCGGCAGATAAAATTATAAGAAAGAGATGGCTTATATTTGCTGCAATCCTTGCTCTTGGATTTACAAACCATATGACAACTTTGTTAATACTGCCTGGAATTGCCTACCTGTATTTTGATAAGAATAAATTCAATGCCGGAAGTATAAAAACCATTCTGGTAATGCTTCTTATTTTCTTTCCTGTTCTAATTTTAGTTTATTCATATTTACCAATAAGAGCAGCCCAGAATCCAACTTTGAATTGGGGTGACCCTGTTAATCTCGATAATTTCATCAGACATGTATCTGGGAAACAATACCTGGTGTGGCTTTTTTCCTCAACTGCAGCAGCGAAAAAACAATTTTCTCATTTTATTAATTCTTTTCCCGAAGAGTTTAACATTTCACTGTTTATTTGTCTCTTTGGAGCAATTGTTTCTTTTTTCATAGCAAGAAAATTCTTTATTTTCACGCTTGTTACATTTATATCAACCGTGGCATATTCAATCAACTATGATATTGTTGATATCAATTCATATTTTTTACTGGCTTTCATTTCCTTCTCTTTTTTTGCTGCTTTCGGAGCAACCAGGATATTATCTTTTTTGGCACATAGTAAATTTGGTCTCATAATTCCCTCCGTACTTATCTCGTTATTTATCGGGCTGGAATTTTACAATAATTATAGTGAAGTAGATCAAAGTGATGTTTATACTTTTGAAGATTATTCTAAAGATGTTATAAATAGTACCTCAACGAACTCCGTGATTTTTACTTATCAATGGGATTATTTAGTTTCGGAATCTTACTATTTCCGCTATGTTGAAGGATTCAGAAAAGATGTTGCGGTTATTGATAAAGAGCTCATGAGAAGATCCTGGTATTATAACCAGTTAAGAACAAATTACCCTTCCGTACTCAAAGGCCTGAACGAAGATGTGACTGATTTTATAACTGCAGTTAAACCGTTTGAAAGGGATGAAGAATACAATTCGAATTTTATTGAAATGCGCTACCGCAAATTAATGACTGACCTGACAGCAAAGAATTCAGAAAGAGGAAATTTTTATATAGCTCCCGAACTTTTTGAAAGCGAAATGCAAAGAGGTGAATATGTACTCCCGAAAGATTATACACTCGTTCCCGATTTATTTCTATTTAAAGTTGTTAAAGGGAATAGTTATGTACCTGCAGCAGATCCTGATTTTATATTAAGATTTCCTGAAAGCGGAAATAAGTATACTGATTTTATAAAACGTACCGTTGCAGATATGCTGGCGAGAAGGGCTTTATATGAAATACAGTATGACAAAATCGACAGGGCAAGGATTTACATAAAAAAAATAAAGAGTAGTTTTCCCGGTTATGTTTTGCCTGCGGGTTTGGGACAGGTAATGATCAAGTAGAACTCTAAAAATAGCAAAAGGTATATTGTTTTTTTCAATATACCTTTGCTGGAATCAATATTGGCAAATTGGTTGTTTTTACATTTGTTTGTTGCTGTTATTATTCATGCTTAAATCAGACAAATTAAGCTGTCTTTCTACCGAACTCCACCAATTATCTTTTACATTCTGCCATTCACTTTTTTGATCTTTGGTCAGCACATCCGCAATATTTTCCACAGCATCATTTTTGGCTTCGTTAACTTCACTTTGATCTCCTTTTGCTTCATAGGTTTCTGCTTCATACTCTCTTAATGCACTCATAACCTCAGGAGTTTGCTTTTCTGTTAGATTTATTTTGTTTTTCAATTCCTGAGTAAGATTTTTTACCGGATAGATTTCAAATTTAGAAGATTTATCCGTGTTATTGCTTTGTGCGCTTAAAACAGCAGGAAATAAAAGCATAATGCTTAAAACAAAAGTTGTAAGAAATTTGCTTTTTAATTCAATCCTTATCATAATTTTCTCCTTACTTTATTACACATATTTGATTCACTTTAAGTTTAAGACAATGTCAATATAATTACTATATTAATTATCACTTAATATGTAAACGTGATAATATTCTCACAGTTTTATTAGATTATTTAATTTTTGAAGGATATTGAAAGAAAAACAACTATTTCCCGTTTCCCCATTTAATTACATCAATTTTAACCTCGGCAGTTCCGTTTTGAATCATATCCAGTTTTCTGGCTGCACCTAATGAAAGATCTATTACCCTTCCTTTAAAATCCGGCATTCTATCATTTATTCTTAAAACTATAGAAATATTATTCGACAGATTTGTTACCCTTATGATCGTTCCCATAGGATAGGATGGGTGTGCAGCAGATATTCCGTTCATATTATATATTTCACCGCTTGCTGTTTGCCGGCCGTTATATTTATCAGCATAATATGAAGCTATTCCCACTTCAGTCTCCAGCGGATGAATGTTGTCAGGATCAATGTTTTCATCTTCCGAAGCTTCAGACTTCTTTTCGGTATAATTGCCGGAAGAGTTTTCCCCGGATTCTCTTGCAGCGTAACGGGTTGTACTGCTGCAGGCGCTGAACATTATAGATAAGCTTACGATAAAATATAAAACTATTTTCAATATTTTAATTAATTTTAGTTGTTATTAAGGCTGCTGCAGAAACAACAGCTGTTTCAGTTCTTAACCTGTTATTGTATATTTTATAAATATTTTCTCCATCAAAAAAATTTAATTCCTTTTCTGAAAGTCCGCCTTCAGGGCCAAAGATAAAATAATATGTTTCATCATAATTATTTACAAATTCACTGATTTTCTTTGAAGCTGATTGTTCAAAAGCTACTTTTGTTCCGGGAAAATTAATAATATTATTAAAATCATGCACCTTTATTCCGGGCAGGAAACTGTGTAATGACTGCTTCATTGCAGAAAGAAGGATTTTTCTCCATCTATCAATTTTATCAGCTTTTGAAATTGTTCTTTCCGAATCAAATAAGATAAAATTTGTTATACCCAATTCCGTACATTTTTCAAGTGCGAATTCCAATCTGTCATTGCTTTTCAATTTGGGAATGCAGAAAGAAAACTTTTAAATCTGTTTTCATATAAAAAAGTATCCCCTATTTCCAGTTCAACATTTTTTTTGTCTATCTTACTTATTAAACCGGAATAAATTTTCCCTTTGCCATTGGTAACATATAATTCATCTTTTTCCGAGTGCCGCATTACTTTTGTTATATGAGAATATTCGTCACCTTCGATTATAATTTTAGTTTTAGAAATATTTTGCGGAAGTGTATAATAGAGTTCGATATTTGAGATTGGATTGTTCAAAAGAAATATTTTTTAACTAAATATAAAATAATGTCGGGACTAATTGCGGTTCACTCCTAAATCTTGTGCTTATCTTCATTTTTTGGATAATACATTATCAAAATATAAAAACCTTTCTTTAAAAAGATAATCCCAGGTCAAAAATAAATTCGCCCTTATTGTATTCATTGAGAGCAAATTCGAATCTTACCAGGTTATACGGCAGGATTAAGAAAGTTAAACCTAAACCATAACCGGATTGAAAATCATTTATATTTAATTTCTGATGCCTGAGCTTAGCAACACCGGCATCGCCGAAGAGTTCCGAATAGAGCGCAATTCTATAAGTGAGAAGAGATTTTGGAAGTAATGGTATAAAATCAAGAGCTATATTTATATCTTTTATCAACGGATAATAAAATTCAGCCGAACCCAGATAATAATAATTTCCTTCCTGAATATCATTAAAATGTCCTCTTATTCTTTCCTGGTAACCGAGAAATGAAAAGTCATAATAAGGAACCAGGTTGCCGAATGCAATCCTGGATGCAAATCTCCATTTAAAATAGAGATCATCAAAAACCGGCCTGTATTCTCTGAAATCTATGGTTGCTACCTGATATTTTATATTATTTAACCCTAGCCCTTTAAATTGAATATCCGCAAGAGCATATATTCCGTTTTTCGGGAACTGGGCAAGGTCCCTGGAATCATAAGAATATGTAGCTCCAACAACCGGCATTCGATCAATGCGTTCATTGGATGCGGAAATTCCTTTTAGGAATACTGGTGAAGCAACGTATTCATAACCTAAATCAACGCCAAACCGGTGAAAGTTTCCAAACCTCTTGCCGATTGTTATGAGACCGGTAAATATTTTCTGATCAAATTGTCCGCCGTATTTATATTCAGCTATTACACTTTTATTTTTGACATTGCTGTAAGATAAAATTGAATTAAAAAAAATATCAGAACCTTTAATAATTTCAGGCTTATAATAGCTGAGACGGATAGAAGGATCGTATCCTAATGAACCTCTTGCCTGTAAAAGTTCATTTCTCCCTCTAAAGTTCTGGATTACTACATCAATTCCATATGAAAATTTTTTCCAATCCCTGTCTTGAAGTTCTACAAATGGAATCGGATAAATATACCAGCTTTCTTCAACATCAATAACAAGAATATTTTTTTCATCAACCCTTTTTACATAAAGCTGTACCTTTGTAAATATTCCTAAACTGAATATTCTTTCCCTGTCGTATTCAATATTATTATTGCTGACAGTATCCCCTTTTGAAAAAGTTAATTCTCTTAAAATAATATCATCTTCTGTAATTTTGTTCCCCTTGATCTCAAACGAATCAATTTTAACAAAATATTTCCCCTTATAAATTGTAGAATCAGAATTAATCCCAAAAATAATTTGGGCAGGAAATATCCGTGAACTTACGATAAAAAGTACACTAAGTATTAAATAAAATTTCAGCATTTAATTATTCTTTAGATATACACTAGATATACACTCTAATATAAAAATAATAATATAGGGCAGGATAAACTGCCCCAAAAAGAAATCGACATCTGGTTAAGTTCTGATAATTAAGAAACCGGTTCTTCAATATAGTCGGAGATTGGATTACAGGAACATATCAAATTTCTATCACCGTAAGCATTATTTATTCTTCCGACACTCGGCCAAAATTTATTTCCCCTGGACCAGGCTGCAGGAAATACGGCTTTTTCTCTGGAGTAGGAATGAACCCAATCATCAGTGATAACGGATAAAGAAGTATGCGGAGAATTTTTTAAAACATTATCCTTAGTATCTGCAATTCCAGTTTCAATCTCCCTAATTTCTTCTCTTATACTTATCATAGCATCAATAAAGCGATCTATTTCTTTTTTGGATTCGCTTTCGGTCGGCTCAACCATAAAAGTTCCAGCAACAGGGAAAGAAACAGTTGGAGCATGGAAACCGTAATCCATTAGCCTTTTAGCAATATCTTCAGCTTCAATATTTGCTGAAGATTTGAATTCTCTCAAATCAAAAATAAGTTCATGAGCTACTCTTCCTTTACTGCCAGCATATAAGACCTTATAATGAGATTCCAATTTACTTTTTAAATAATTAGCATTTAAGATGGAAACGATTGAGGCATGCTTCAAACCCTGCGCTCCCATTAATTTTATATATGCATAGGAAATTATTAAGATATCTGCGCTTCCCCACGGAGCTGCAGAAACAGCATTAATACTTTTTTCATGGTTTAAATTAATAACAGAATGACCGGGTAAAAAAGGAGTCAACTGGGAAGCTACAGCGATAGGTCCTATTCCAGGTCCGCCGCCGCCGTGAGGAATACAAAATGTTTTGTGCAGGTTTAAGTGACACACATCCGCACCAACTATTGCCGGATTTGTTAAACCAACCTGGGCATTCAGATTGGCCCCATCCAAATAAACCAGGCCGCCGTTTTCATGTATGATATCGCAGATTTCCATTATCTTATCTTCAAACACACCGTGAGTTGAAGGATATGTAATCATCAAAGCAGCAAGATAATTTTTATTTTCCAAGACTTTTAATCTCAGATCTTCTATATCAACATTTCCCAAAGGTGTACTTTTTATAACAACTACCTTCATTCCTGCCATAACGGCACTTGCAGGATTAGTACCATGTGCCGATGAAGGAATTACAACTACATTTCTTTTCACTTCCCCTCTGCTTCTATGGTATTCACGTATAACCATCAAACCGGTGAATTCACCCTGGGCTCCTGAATTGGGTTGTAATGAGACAGCATCGAAACCGGTAATTTCTGCAAGATCTTTTTCAAGTTCATTAAAAATCTGTTTGTAGCCTTCGGCTTGCACCCCCGGAATAAAGGGATGCAGACTGCTGAATTCCTTCCATGTTATGCCGAGCATCTCCGTAGTACCGTTAAGCTTCATGGTACATGAACCAAGGGGAATCATTGAATGTGTTAAAGAAAGATCTTTATTCTCCAGGCTTTTCAGATATCGAAGCATTTCCGTTTCGGAATGAAAAGAGTTGAATACCGGGTGCTGTAAATATTTACTTTTTCTTTTAAGAAATTCGGGTGGAGATACTTTAGGGTTTTCAGCAGCCGAAATAATTTTATCTTCATCAACCGAAATATTTATTGAACCGCCGAAAATCGAGACAATTTCTTTTATATCATTTAAATCTGTTGTTTCATTTAAAGAAATACATATTGCGTTATTTTTTATGTATCTGAAGTTAATATTATTTGTTAAAGCTTTATCTTTTATTTTGTTGAATAAATACTCTGAGTCGTTATTAAATTCAATGCGGATAGTATCAAAATAATTTTCATTTGTTTGATTAAATCCAAGCTCCATTAAATTATCATTCAGAATTATAGTTAATTTATGAATCCTTTCAGCAATTCTTTTTATCCCTTCAGGGCCATGATAAACAGCGTACATTCCCGCCATTACAGCTAAGAGTACCTGGGCAGTACAAATATTACTTGTTGCTTTTTCTCTCCTGATATGCTGTTCCCTTGTTTGTAAAGCCATCCGAAAAGCCGTATTACCATAACTATCAATTGATGCACCGATTATTCTTCCGGGTATATGCCTTTTAAATTCATCCCTGGTAGCAAAGAAAGCTGCATGAGGACCACCATATCCCATTGGAACTCCAAACCGTTGAGAATTTCCAACAACGGCATCTGCACCAAATTCACCGGGAGGAGTTAAAATGGCCATGCTTAAAAGATCTGCTGCAACAACAGTATAAATCTCATTCTTTGAAGCGAAATTGAATAATTCCCTGTAATTATAAACTTCACCTTGTCCAGCGGGATATTGTACTATTAATCCGAAAAACTTTTCCGTTAATTCAATCTTTTTATGATCACCAATAATTAATTCGACACCTAAAGGATTAGAGCGGGTTTTCAAAATATCAATAGTCTGCGGAAAAAGTTCTTCTGAAACAAAAAACTGATTCGCATCCTGGTTTTTTCTTAAAGAATGAAACATGCTCATCGCTTCTGCAGCGGCTGTACCTTCGTCAAGTAAAGAAGCATTTGCAACCGGAAGTCCCGTCAGGTCAATTATTGCAGTCTGAAAATTCATTAAAGCTTCGAGTCTTCCCTGCGAAATTTCTGCCTGGTACGGAGTATACTGTGTATACCATCCGGGATTTTCCAAAATATTTCTTTGAATAACAGCCGGAACAATTACCGGGTGATAGCCCATTCCAATATAGGTTTTAAATACTTTATTCTTAGAAGCTATTTTTCTCAGGTCTTCAATAAACTGATATTCGGAGACAGGTTTTTCTAGCTGCAATTCTTTTTTTAATCTGATTTGCTCTGGTATCGTATCATCAATTAATGATTCAATCGAATCAACGCCAATTGCATTAAGCATATCATTAATTTCCGAAGGATTTGGACCAATATGTCTATTTACAAACTCATCATTCTTTAATGATTGTACTTTAGATTCAGAGATTTTCATATAAATTCTTTCCTTAATTAAATTTTATTTTCCACTTGTTTAAAATAATAATTGTATATTCTCAATAAAATATGAATAAGTATGCTGTAAAAAGTCCGATTTATTAATACTATTATTTTAATTTAGCTTATAATCAAATCCTAAAATTTATAAAAATGATCTTTTGGGGATTCGGCTCATAAATAATTTTAGATTTCTATTGAAAGAAAATTTTAACGTAAAATACCGAGCAGGAATTAATTTAATGCCGGGTTATTCAAATTTTCCAAAGCTTCCTGGGCTGCTTTTTGTTCGGCACTTTTTTTATTTTTCCCCTTTCCAACACCGTAATCTGTGTTACCTATAGATACCTTTACTGTAAAGATTCTGTTATGCTGCGGACCTTCTTCTTTAATAACATTGTAGGCAGGACTTTCCATTTTATTCGCCTGGGCAAACTCCAAAAGCTGGCTTTTATAATTTTCATCAATCAGGTATAAACCTTCCTTTAAATTAGGTTGTATTAAAATTTTCTGAATAAATAGTTTAGCAGAATCCAATCCGTTATCAAGGTATACAGCTCCGATTAAAGCTTCCAGTGCATCAGATAAAATTGTTTTGGAACCGTTAGCGAAAGAATTCGAAATATTCTTACTGACTAAAAGAAATTCAACTAAATTTATTTTATCTGCAGCATCGGCCAATGCAAGTCTGTTTACAATTTTTGCTCTAACCTTAGTTAAAAATCCTTCATCTTTGTCGGGGAATGCATCGAACAGATATTCGGCAACAATTAAGCTGAGAACACTATCTCCTAAAAATTCCAGCCTTTCATTTGAAACATCATATTCTTCATTTTGCTCCAAATAAGATCTGTGCATTAATGCTTGTATATAATAAGAAGAATTGTTTATTGGTGAACCAATAAGTTTCTCAAGTTTTTTAAACTTTTCAGAAGTGAAGATTGAAGAAATGTACTGCGAGCTTTTTTCTTCTTCTTTTTGTTTTAATTTATTAAATAACCAAGTTAACAGCGAACTCAAAACTATTCCATTAAGTAACTTTAAGATACAAATTTTTTAAATAGAAGCGAGGCATTATGTCCTCCAAAACCAAATGTATTGCTTATTGCCGCATTAACTTCTTTTGGGGTTGTTCTTTTAGCACTATAATTAAGATCACATTCAGGATCAGGAATATCGAGATTTATTGTCGGAGGAATTAAATTATTTTTAATTGTCAGAACAGTTGCAATTGCTTCAATTCCGCCAGCAGCACCCAGCAAATGTCCTGTCATAGATTTTGTTGAGCTGACAACAAGTTTATATGCATGATCACCAAAAAGAGTTTTTATGGCTTTAGTTTCATTAACATCATTATACTGCGTAGAAGTTCCATGAGCATTTATATAATCAATATCATTCAAAGTCAGGCCCGCGTCATCAATTGATGCTTTCATCGCTCTTACAGCACCTTCACCGCCCGGCGAAGGTTGAGTAATATGATAACCATCTCCTGTCAAGCCGATTCCCGCAATTTCAGCATAAATTTTGGCACCTCTGTTCATAGCATGTTCATAAGCTTCAAGAATAACTGTACCTGCACCTTCTCCCATAACAAACCCGCTACGGTCTTTATCAAAAGGACGTGAAGCCTCGAGGTATCTGTCATTCCAGGTTGATAACGCTTTCATTGCATTGAATCCGCCAATTGACATTTCAGTTATAGCAGCTTCGGAACCACCGCAAATCATAATATCCGCACTGCCTCTCTGAATGAGCATAAAGGCATCAGCAATTGCATGTGAAGAAGTAGCACATGCAGAAGTCGTGGCATAATTAGGACCTTTGAGTCCATATTTTATAGATATCTGCCCGGCTGCCATATCAGAAATCATCATAACAACGAAAAAAGGGCTCAATTTTTTAGGGCTTTTTTCAGTAAAGTAAATCCAATGCTGCTGCTCTAATGTTGACATTCCGCCTATCCCGCTTCCATAAATAACACCAAATTTTTCCTTATCGGTATTTTCGAGGTTTAAGCCCGAATCTTTAATTGCCATTCCGGCAGTTGCCAGAGCATATTGGGTAAACAGATCCAATCTTCGAATTGTCTTTTTATCGACATATTCTTCAGGATTAAAATTTTTTACTTCGGCAGCAAATTTTGTATCAAAATTGGTGGAATCGAATCTAGTAATGGGTCCAATACCATTTTTACCGTCAATTAATCCATTCCAGTAATCATTAACCCCTATACCAATTGGAGTAACAGCCCCCAAACCGGTTACAACAACCCTTCTCTTATTTTTATTGTTCATATAAGTAATAAATTATCATCGGTTTAGGCTTAGTTTTTGCATTTGTTTTAAGAACAAGCCGGGAAATTATCCCGACTTTTATTAAATACAGTCTGAATTATAATGATGACCGATTAAATTAAAATATTCCTAATCGAATAATTCAGAATTAACTAACTTTTTCTTTCAAGTATTTTATTGCGTCACCAACAGTACCTATTTTTTCAGCGTCTTCATCCGGAATGGATACCTGGAATGCACTTTCAAATCCCATTACAAGTTCAACTATATCCAATGAATCTGCACCAAGATCATTTGTGAATGATGCTTCAGGTGTAATCTGAGATTCTTCAACACCTAATTTATCAATTATTATTTCTTTTACCTTGGATTCAATATCCATATTAGTTCTCCTATTTTTGTTTTTTATGTGGTTAAATGTACAAAATATTTTCTAATTTTAAATGAAAAACGTTCATATTTACATTGTCATACCGCCGTCAATTGCTATTACCTGACCAGTAACATAATCAGCATCCGGGCTGCAAAGAAAGCTAATTACTCTTGCAACATCTTCCGGTTTTCCCATTCTGCGAATGGGTACATTACTTAAAAGCTGTTCTTTCTGTTTATCATCAAGTTTAGCTGTCATATGAGTTTCAATGAAACCGGGAGCCACAGCATTTACATTTATATTTCTTGAAGCAAGTTCCCTGGCCATAGATTTTGTAAATCCAATTACACCAGCTTTGGAGGCTGAATAATTTGCCTGCCCGGGATTACCGATTAATCCAACCACAGAAGCAATATTAACTATCTTTCCGTGTTTCTGCTGTATCATTGGTTTAATAACAGCTTTAGTATAATTAAATACACTTTTAAGGTTAGTAGAAATTACATCATCAAAATCTTTTTCACTCATTCTTAATAAAAGATTATCACGTGTAATCCCGGCATTATTAACAAGGATATCCACTCCGCCTAATTTTTCTACAGCAGCATCAATAGTTGCCTGTGCCTGTTCAAAGGAAGTAGCATCGGCTTTAAAGCCGTATATTTTTATATCGTCCAAACCAATCTCTTCCTGCAATTCCTTTGCACATCCATCCACATCATCATTAACAAAAGCAATATCCGAAAAAAGGATGCTTCCGCACATTCTGGAAGCAAGCTCTTTTACAATTGCACGGCCAATTCCGCGCGAGCCTCCGGTTACAATAGCCCTTTTATTCTTTGGCATTTATTGTCTCTCCTAATTTTATTTCATTTAGATATTCTTCTCTATATTTTTCAAGCTCTGTAAAGTCTTCTTCTCCAAAGAAATAAAGCAATTCTTCTTTACAGGCTTCATAAATAGTTGTTTCCGGATTCTTATCTTTATTACAGGTTTTTAACCTGTCAATATGTTCATAATCAATAGTTAATGATTCTTCATAAACCGTAAAGGGGAAAAGGATGCAGTATAAAGGTTTATATTTCCATTTATATTCGCCTTTAGAATTTGCATATTTTTGAAGAGAACATAAACCATTCTTATCTAAAAAAGCACATTTTTTATTAACTACTTCCGTACCCACCGCAACACCGGATTCGAAATCTTCATCTTCTTCAGCAGGTTCAAACCACTCCTCAAAATTTTTTGTCTGTGTTTCATCAAAATTTGACATTACTTCTTCTTTAATTGAAACTATATGTTCATATTCCTTTAAATCAGTATAGACCCCGTAATGACAGCATTCTCCCGTACATTTACAGTTAAATTTATAAACAAAAATTTGAGGATCTATTTTTAATCCTTTAATTATTTTATAATTATTATCCATGAGGTTAATCTAAAGGTAAATTTTTATTAAACTAATTTTAATTTAAGCCGAAACTCTTTGTATAATTCTTTTTGATTCGGCTAATAATTTACAGGTATTTCTCCACATCTGAATATTTATCAATTCCAAAACAATTTATATCAGGATTTATTCTTTTCACAAGTCCTTGAAGCACCTTACCCGGGCCAATTTCATAGAATTCTTCTATACCATCATTGATCATATTCTGAATTGTTTCTTCCCATCTAACAGGAGAATCCAATTGCCGGTTAAGCAGATCTTTAATATTATTTTTCTCATTAACAGGTTGTGCAGTTACATTAGCATAAACAGGAAACCTAGCATCATAAACCGGTGTATTTTCCAGAGCATCTTTCAATATATTTTTTGCAGGTTCCATTAAAGGAGAATGAAAAGCACCGCTGACTACCAGTTCCTTTACAAGTCTTGCGCCTTTCAATTTACAAATTTCCATTGCTTTTTTAACGCCTTCAACCGAACCGGAAATAACTATTTGCCCGGGAGAATTAAAATTAGCCGGCTGAACAATTCCATCAGAGGAGGCTTGATTACAGCACTCAGTAACAACCGAAGATTCAAGACCAATAATGGCAGCCATAGTACCGGGATTTTCCAATCCGGCCTTTTGCATAGCCTGCCCTCTTACCCTAACTAATTTTACTGCTTCATAAAACTGTATTGCATTTGCAGAAACAAGTGCAGAATACTCACCAAGTGAGTGACCTGCCGCCGCATCAGGTTGAAGAGTTCTGATTATACCGGTTAAAATTGCACTATGTAAAAAAATTGCAGGTTGAGTATACTCGGTTTGCTTTAATTCGCTTTCAGGCCCGTTAAACATAATATACGAAAGAGGAACGCCAAGAGCGTCATCTGCAGTTTTTATCATTTCTTTGGCTTCAACAGACTGCTCAAATAAATCTTTAGCCATTCCAATATATTGAGAGCCCTGTCCCGGAAACAAAAAAGCTTTTTTACTCATTTTATAAATAGTTTATGAAAAATATTCACAAAAGTGCAAACCGCCTTAAAGGTAATTGGCACTTCAATTACTTACATACTCCAAACCAGATAAGAAGAGCCCCATGTATAGCCGGCTCCAAAGGCAGATAATATTAATTTATCACCTTTTTGAATTTTTCCACTTCTGTAATATTCAACCAGACATAAAGGAATTGTTGCTGCTGTTGTATTGCCATACTTATCTATATTAACCATTACTTTATCCATGCTCAGCCCCATTCTTTCGGCTGTAGCAGTTATGATTCTCATGTTCGCTTGATGCGGAACTAAATAGGCAATGTCCTCACTTTTTAAATTATTCTTCTGCATTATTTCATAAGAAATATCAGCCATACCTTTTACTGCAACTTTGAAGACAGCTTTTCCATCCTGGAAAAGGAAATGATATCCTTTATCAACAGTCTCATGAGTTGCGGGATGCAAGCTTCCTCCACCTTTTAGATACAATGAATCTTTTCCCGAACCATCAATTCTTAATAATGAATCTTGTAATCCATAATTTGTGTCTTCAGATGGTTCCAGCAGAATAGCGGCTCCGGCATCGCCGAATAATATGCAATTATTTCTGTCGGTATAATCAGTAATGGTGCTCATTTTGTCTGCACCAATAACCAAAACTTTTTTGTATGCACCGGATTCAACTAAACTAGCTCCGGTTTGATAAGCGAAAAGAAATCCCGAACATGCAGCCAAAAGATCAAATCCCCACGCATTTTTAATACCCAAATTATTCTGAACAAGGCAGGCGGTTGCAGGGAAAAACATATCCGGTGTAATAGTAGCAACTATAATCGCATCTATCTCATCGGGATTTATATTATGTGCTTTTATCAGATCCTGGGCAGCACGTGTTGCAAGGTCACTTGTAGCACCATGCTCAAGCATTCTTCTTTCTTTAATGCCTGTTCTTGTTCTTATCCATTCATCATTTGTATCAACAATTTTTTCAAAATATGCATTATCAAGTATTTTATCAGGGACATACATTCCCACGGCAGTAATAACAGCACTAAATCTTTTTTTATTAGAGGACATAATAATTTCCGTTTAAGATAAATTAGAATATTTATTAATTGATTTTGAAATTTTTTCAATCAATTGTTTTTGATGCATTTCATTGGCCCTTAAGACCATATTTTTGATCGCTTTAGGTGTACTTGAACCATGACCAATTATACTAATTCCGTTAACACCAAGCAGGGGGACACCTCCGTATTCCTGATAATCAAATTCTTTAAGTATCTCTTTTAGTGTACTTTTAACCAAACCGACTTTTAACTTATTAAAAAAATTCCTTTCAGCATAATCCTTGAGCTTAAATTTTAAATAATTTAATACTCCCTCACCAAACTTTAAAAGTATATTGCCGACAAAACCATCACAAACCACAACATGGACGGTACCTTTCAGAATATCACGCCCTTCAACATTTCCTACAAAATTAAGATGAGTTTTTTTTATTAATGAAGCAGCGGCGATTGTAATTTCGTTTCCTTTTGACTCTTCCTCCCCGACACTTAAAATACCTACTTTAGGATTTTCTATACCATAAATTTCCCTGGCATAGATTGTACCCATAATAGCATATTCCAGAAGATGGATTGGTTTGGAATCGACGCTGGCACCAACATCAAATACTGTAGAGACCCCCGCCTCATTTGGAAAGATTGTTCCGATTGTAGGTCTTCCTACTCCCGGGATTCTTCCCATTATTAAAGTGGAGGCTGCCATCATGGCGCCGGTATTGCCCGCACTTACAAAGGCTTCAGCTTTTTTATCCTTAACTAACTGGGCGCCAACAACAATTGATGAATTGGTTTTCTTTTTTAATGCGGATGTGGGAGATTCCCCCATTTCTATTATTTCATCCGCATTGACAATATTTTTTTTTTCAAAAGAAAGGTTGTTGCTCGAAATAATATCAAGTATTTCCTTTTCTTTTCCGATTAAAAATAGTTCAAAATTTTTATTTTCGTTAAGCGCTTGGATTGCACCAATAACTGTATTTTGAGGGGCAAAATCACCCCCCATTGCATCAACAGCTATTCTGCATTTATAATTTTCAGGAACAGAACTGTTCATTAAACGATTTGTTAAATATTAGCTTTTAGGTAAAAACATTGAACGTTCATTATAGTAACCGCAGGCAGGGCATGCACGATGGGTTAATTTCATTTCACCACAATTTGAACATGTACCTAAAGAAGGAACTGTGGCTTTATAATGAGTTCTCCGTTTATCTCTTCTACTTTTAGACCATCTACGTTTCGGATTTGGCATTGTTTTCCTATTGCTTAGTTTATATTCAATTTATTTCTCAATTCACTTAAAGGTAACCATCTCGCATCAACACGGCTTTTTTCACAGTCGCACTCACCTAAATTTAAATCTTTACCGCATCTAAAGCACAAACCTTTACACTCTCCTTTACATAATTTTTTCATTGGAATGGCCAGCATTAGATAGTCCCTGAAATCTTTATCAAGGAATATCTTATCAGAAGCCACCGGCAAATAAGTAATGTTTAATGAATCAGGTTCATCACCATTACGGCTAAATAAATAAACCATCCTGTAATTTGCTTTCACCGCTTTATCAAACCTGGCGGCGCATCTATCACACTCAAAATTAGCATGAGCAGACAATTCCGCATCAAGCACTAATTGATTATGAACTTTGGAAAGCTTAACAGCTGCCGTAAAATTACTATTAAAAGGATTTTCCAATTCAATTTCTTCAACCGGTTCATTAAACTGATAGAAATACTCACCGTCTCTCAAATTTGATATTTTAATGAACATCTCAATCTCTAAAAAAAAGAGCAAAAACAAGCCAAAATATAGACATACTTACTTTTATAGTCAAACCCGGAAGTATATTATTTACTCAGTTAAAAATTGATTTTTCCATTCAATAAGATTTAAAAACGGGTCAAAAACGAAATATTTTAATTAATTAATCCTTTTTATTGATGTTTCTTTAAGGCCTTTTTTACCGGCTGTTTTTGTGTCCGACCACTCAGCTAAAGGATTGGCAATTAATATCCTGTTTAGGCCTTTATCTGTCCCCAACCACAGATAAGTTCCGTCAAAGTAAATGCAAGAAATTTTTGCTGTTTCAATTTTTATATTATTGAGATCTACCGGTGTAACTTTTCCGTTAAAGCGATTAATTATTACCAGACCTTTACCGTATTCTGTTTTTTCATCTCTATCAAAAGAATAAAGACTGGCCCAAATTTGATTCCCTGTTCTTTCGAGACAATAAACACCGTTTGCAGGTAAACCATTAGTTGTGGAAATTCTATCCCATCTGAATTTTCTGTTATAGCGATATACACCTCCAATATTAAATTCCGGTTCTGTTCTTGTTACAAATTCATCCGTTGCAAACCAAACATTTTCTCCTTCAAAAAGTATATCTGAAACTGAGACAGCATCGCCATCTCCGTTAAACCCGGCATCAACGCGGTTATTTATATAACGCCAGGCGCTTTTATCTGCCGGGTCTTTCTTCTTATCAAAGATATGGACTCCTGATTCTGTTCCAAACCAGATTAAACTGTCTCCGTCCAGAGCAATAGTTTTAATATTATTTGATTTTGGATCCTTATTAATTGATATATCATAATCAGTATACCGGTTCCGTTTAACGTCTAATTTTGTTAAATCAATGAATCTCCCAATCCAAAGTATATTTTCAGATTTATCATATAAAAGAGACCTGATCCAGTTTCCCCATTGTCCTCCTTGTGCGAATCTTCTTTTTCTCCAATTATTGCTTTTTTTATTATAAATGAACAGCCCCTCGCTGGAACCTGCCCATACATAGTCTTTATTTACCTCTATCGTATAAAAGAAATCAAAATCAAGATTACCGCTTTTTGTTGAAAAATTTGTCCACTTATCATCCTTTAATGAATATTTAAAGATGCCATTACCATATGTAGCCACCCAGAGTTCATCACCAAACTTTTTTATTCCTGTAACATTAGCATCTTCAATATATAACTTAGAGTTTATTTGCGGAAAGATTTCCGGACAGGAAAGAGATAACAACAATGATATCAGCATAATCTTCTTCAGCAGTTTTAAAGTACTATAGAACTGCGGCAGAAGACTTTTGTATAATTTCAATTTGAAAAATTCATTCATTACGGATCCCGGTCTAATATTGCCATACTTAAGGTCATGTATATTTTCGATTAGATATTAATTATCATCCTTCTTATAATATAATTAATGCTGCATAAAAGCTTAACAAAAAAAATAATTAAGTTGAACAGTATACAGTCAAAAAAAATTCCAATGCTTAAAATAATTAAAAATATCTTTTAAATAAGAAATTAATGGTGTGAATAATTAATTCCCGAACTTATAGTGCTATATAAAAATTATTCACAAATTGATAGAGGAAAGTAATAATTCCGAAATTGAAAATCCGAAATCTTAATCTCAATAGCTTTCTTCTTCGGAAGGAAAATTTTTCACCTTAACGTCATCAATGTAATGTTTAAATGCTTTTAATACTTCTTCTGCCTGATTGGAATAATGCCGGACAAATCTAGGATGAAAATCAACATTTAAACCAAGCATATCGGGAGTTACAAGAATTTGACCATCGCAAAAAGCACCGGCCCCGATTCCGATCGTAGGGATCTTAATAGATTCGGTAATTTGTTTAGCAAGCGTAGCGGGAATCTTTTCAAGCACAATAGAGAAAACACCAGCCTCTTCAAGATTTTTCGCGTCCCTCAGTAATTCATCTGCTTCTTCCTTATTTCTTCCTCTCTCCCGGTAGCTTCCGAATTTATGTATACTTTGAGGTGTTAGACCCAGATGTCCCATTACCGGTATACCGGCATCGGTAATTTTTCTTACCATTTCCGCTACTCTTTTACCGCCTTCAAGTTTAACAGCACCGGCAGCAGTTTCTTTCATTATTCTTCCGGCATTTCTGAAACCTTCATCAATACTTAACTGGTAAGACATAAAAGGGAGATCTACAACAACCATTGCTCGTTCAACCCCTTTTGTTACTGCCTTAGTATGGTAGATCATCTCATCCATTGTCACAGGTAAAGTTGTCTCATTCCCCTGGAAAACATTACTTAAAGAATCACCGACCAGGATAACATCGATCCCGGCTTTATCCAACAATGTAGCTGTAATAAAATCGTATCCGGTTAAAGCAGCAATTTTTATCCCTTTTTGCTTTAATATATACAGTGTTTTTGTTGTTACTTTTTTGATTTGTTTTTCGGTGCTCATAATTTTCTCTAAAATTTTTTATTTTTCTTCAGTAAGATAACCTTATAAATCATCATCTGATAATTACATTAGTTCCATAGAAGAAATATGAAAATATTCCTTGAAACCAATTACCAATGCTTCGGATAACAATTCATAATTTACGGTTTTTTTCAAAATGCTATGCAGGTCTATGGTTTTTTCAGTCAGCTCGGATTTTATTGCTTTTTTTTCTTCTTCATTAATATTTAAATAATTAATTATCCTTTTATGATAACTTCCACATAAAATAGATCCATGCTGTAAAATTGAATTTTTAAATTTTCTTTGTGCACTTCCCGCAAGCTTTTTTCGGTTATATTTTAATTCACTTTTAGCTGAAGCAGCAAAGCAGATTTCTCCCGAATTTTCTTTATATAGACTGGAAAAATCAGGCTGCTCTGTTTCCAGTTCAATATCTTTCAACTTCTGATTATATTTTTCAAGCCCTGTTTTTAACGCAGAATTTATATCCGAATATAATTCCCTGGCGGAAATACAGGCACTAATGGGATAAATCACGGAATAAGTAATTTCTTCAGCATGCAGAATTGCTCTTCCTCCTGTTGGCCTGGTAACTATATCTATATTGTTTTTTTCAGCTTCATCATGTTTTATAATCTCTTCATCCTGATTTGCACCGAGAGAGATACAATAGGGTTCCCATCTGTATAATCTGAAAACCGCTTCATCCTGTTCACAATTTTTTGCAAGAAATAAATCGGTTTCCATATTAAAATTACCGGAATTTGTTCCCGAGCTTAAAAACAGCCAATTCATTTTCCTATCAAACCCCTTTTACTTGCATTAATGAAGTCAAGAACGTTCTTTATGTATATATTTTCAGTTCCTATCTCATTTATAATTTTATCTTTAGCCTGGGATACATTTAATGAATTATCGTAAATAAAACTGTAAGCTTTTTTCAGAAGAAAAATGTCATCATTAGAAAAACCTCTCCTTCTTAATCCTATTGAATTCACGCCCGAATATTTTAAAGGTTCACTTGCACCAAGAATATAAGGTGGAACATCCTGGGTAATTCTAAATCCGCCCCCAATCATGGAATGCTGACCAACTCTGCAGAATTGATGTACAGGCGTAAGACCGCCGATAATAACATAATCTTCCAGTGTTACATGACCTCCTATTTGAACACCATTTGTTAAGATACAATTATCGCCGACACTGCAATCGTGTGCAACATGCGCATAAGCCATAAGGAAACAATTCTTACCTACTTTGGAAAACCCTGTTGATCGTGTTCCTCTATGCAGGGTAACGAATTCACGGATTGTTGTGTCATCTTCAACAATAAAAACTGATTCTTCTCCTTTGAAAGAAAAATCCTGCGGAGTATGAGCGACCGAGGCAGATTGAAAAATCTTCACCCGGTTTTTGATTCTTGCACCATTATAAATTACTGAATGGGGCCCTATATAGCAGTCATCTCCGATTTCCACATCTTCTTCAATAATTACATAAGGTGCAATTTCAATATTATCACCTAATTTAGCTTTACCGTTTACAATTGCGGTTGGATGAATTTTGCTCATTATTATTTAAAAATTTGAATTACTGCTGTCACGATCTACAACTCCGGCCATAAAATCAGCTTCAGCGACAAGGACATCATTTACATATGCTTTCCCTGTCATCATAAAAACTTTGCTTCTTTTATTAACCAGTTCAACTTCAAGAAATAATTGATCTCCAGGAACAACTGGTTTTCTGAACTTCACATTATTCATCTGCATAAAATAGACAAGCTTTTTTTCAAAATCAGGAAGAGAATTAAGAATTAAAATTCCGCTTGTTTGCGCCATTGCTTCAATAATTAAAACACCAGGCATTATAGGCTGGCCGGGGAAATGACCGACAAAGAACGGTTCATTAATTGTAACCGATTTTACTCCAACGACTTTTTTCTCAAGTTCAAGCTGAATGATTTTATCGACCATCAGGAATGGATACCTGTGCGGTAAAATTCTTTGAATAGCATTGACATCTAAAACAACTCCTTCCTTTTTTACAAACTGGAATTTTTTAACTAATTTCTTTTGCTGGTATAATTTTCTAACCTGCCTGGCAAATTCAACATTAGATTTATGGCCGGGACGTGCGGCAAGAATTTGAGCTTTAATTGGTGCACCAATTAATGCCAGGTCTCCAATTAAATCCAGCAATTTATGCCTGACCGGTTCATTTTTAAAACGAAGTTCTTTGTTATTTAGAATGCCATTATCTCCTAAAGCAATCTTTTCTTTGATTCCAATTTTTTTTCTTATCAGCTCCAGTTCATCGTCAGTCGCTTCTTTATCAACTATTACAATTGCATTATCAATATCGCCGCCTTTAATAAGACCGTTATTTGCAAGTGTTTCAACTTCACTTAAAAAACAAAAAGTTCTTGAAGGAGCAAATTCGGTAACAAATTCTTTTTCCAGGTCAAATAATCCCGTATGTTGACTTCCTAATGCAGGATTCTGGTAATCTACCATAACAGTTGCGCGGTAACCATCCAGTGGAAGAGCAACTATATCGACCTGTTTATCTTCTTCATGGTAAATAACAGTTTCATCAATTATTAAATAGTCTTTTGGTGCATCCTGCTGGACAAAACCGGCAATCTTTTAAAATATTTACATAAGGCATTGAACTCCCATCCCCGACAGGGGGTTCGATACCATTGAGTTCAATAATAATATTATCTATCTGCAAACCAACAACTGCAGCAAGTACATGTTCAACTGTATGAACTTTGGCTTCCCCGATTCCAAGTGTGGTTCCCCTGGAAATATCTACAACATTATCTGCATTTGCAGGTATTTCCGGCCGGCCGCCCAAATCTGTTCTGACAAACCTAATACCGAAATTTTCGGAGGCAGGTTTGAATGTCATTGTACATTTCTCTCCTGTATGTAAACCAATTCCGGAAATAGAAACCGGGTTTGAGATAGTTCTTTGCAATTCTAACATTTTTTCTTCCTAATTATTAAATAATACTCGATTCGTTTAATGCAGATTTTATATTAAAACAATATTTTTGATGAATGAGTCTGCTCTAAAAATACTGTTTTATTATTTTGATCAGTTTCATTTAGCTTAAAATCGAATTTAAAATTTATAAAAATAATCTTTTTAAATTCGACTCCTAAATGTATACAATAAAAAAACTTTATCCGGTAATTGCCTGATAAAGATGGGATTAAAATAGTAAGATGAGTTATGAAATTCAATTAAAACAAAGAAGCTTTGATCTTTTTTGTACAAGCCAATATAAATAATTAAAAAACAATTAATAATCGAATTTCAAAAATTTTTAAGAATTCTTAAACGAACTGTTATCCTGGATAATTTTCTTTAAATTTTCTACTTCTTTTTCAAGCTCTCTTATTTTGTCGGCATATTGGGGAAGCCGTCTAAAGTGGGCCTCAAGCTTCAATGAAGTTTTAACATCCTTTGCAGGATAACCAAAGTAAGTCCCCGGTTTTGTTATATTGGTAGAGATACCGGACTTTGCATAAAGAATAACATTGTCAGTAATTTCAATATGACCGGCCAAACCTACTTGCCCTGCGAGTAAAACATGCTTCCCTATTTTGGTACTTCCTGAAATTCCTGTCTGAGAAGCAACTGCAGAATCTTCACCGATAGAAACATTGTGTGCAATTTGTACAAGATTATCTATTTTTACACCTCGTTTTAATATTGTAGAACCCAAAGCTGCCCGGTCAACAGACACATTAGAGCCAAGTTCAACATCATCTTCCAGAATAACGTTTCCTATCTGGGGAATTTTCCGGAAAGCACCTTTCTCGTCATTATAATAACCAAAACCATCGGAACCAACAACTGTATTAGCATGAATAATTACTCTTTTTCCAATCTTGCAATTTTCCCGGATACTTACATTCTGATAGATGATAGAATCATCATCAATCTCAACATTTTCTAATATGACTGTATTGTGAAATATTTTAACATTATCACCGATTTTGCACCCTGCCGAAATTACTACATTCTTACCGATGGAAGCATTTTTTCCCATTTCTACACCGGGATCAATTGAAGCTGTCTTATCAATCCCTTTAAGTGCTACTACCGGAGTAAAAAATTTAATTATAAGTTTAGCGAATGCTTTTTCAGGTTCGGGTACTTCAATATAAACAATATCATCTCTTGTCTTTTTAAAATCAGGCTTAACAACAATTGCTGTAGCTTTAGTTGAAGAAAAATATTTTTCATAGGTAGGATGATAAAGGAATGTCAAATCGCCTGATTTGGCTTCTTCAATTTTAGCAACATTATTTATTTTTTCTATTTTGCTGCCGGAAACAATACCGTTAATAAATCCGGCAATTTCTTCAATTGTTAAATTCATTAAACTACTTCAGTTTTAATTTATCCACAACTTTGGGTGTAATATCGTACTTATCTTTACCATAAAGCAGGAGTGTATTATCGCCGCTTTTATCTAGAACGAAATCCAGATCTTCTTCCTGAGCAACATCCTGAATAGCATTAAAGACTTTATTCTGCACGGGTTTCATTAATTCATCCTGCTTTTGAAATAATTCACCGTTTGTTCCGAATTTTTTTTCCCTGTAATCTGCTATTTGCTGTTCAAGCTTAACCAATTCCGCTTCCATATCAGAACGAGTTTGATCAGTCATTATTAATTTACGTTTCTGGTAATCATCGTATTTTGTCTGCCACTGGGCTTGTAAATCACCAAGCTCTTTCTGCCAGTCCTGTATTAAAGCATCTAATTTTTGTCTTGCATCCTGGGCATCCGGCAAATTATCCATTATGGTATTTGAATCTACAAAACCAATTTTTAGCTGTGCAAATGAATTGCCGGTAAGTATAAAAAGTCCTCCTAAAAGGAGTAGAATAAATTTTTTCATATTAAGTCTTTCAAACCATTTGAGATATTATTAAAGAGGTAATTTTTATTAAGTAAGTTAAATACCTTTTTAACAAAATCGCAACATAGAATAAAATCCATGCTGCGATTAATCTAAAGTAATGATTGATGAATATAAAAGATAGATTTATACAATAATTTCCCGGGATATAAGAGTAATAAATTCAAATATATGATGAGAAATTATTTTATTACTCCTCTTTTCAAAATATCAAGGACCTGATAAGTAAGATCATAAGCCGGATCGGCATAAAGAAGAACAACATCGCCAGCTTTATCGAATACAAATTTCATCCCTTCTTTTTTTGCTATTTCTTCAATTGCTTTGAAAATCTTTTTCTTTACAGGAGCGAAAATCTCATCATTTTTCTTGTATATTTCACCTGTCTGCTGTGCAAATTTATCTCTTCTAAAGTTTTCCATAGCCTGTTGTTTTTCAACAAGATCCTGCTGAGCTGTTGTCTTTTTAGTCTCAGTCATTGTATTAGCTTGTTTTTGATACTGCTCATATGCCTGCTGCAGGTTTTTATTCATACTGTCAAGCTGCGCTGTCCATTGATTAGTTAACGCATCAAGCTGACCTTGAGCTTTAATAGCTTCCGGTAATTGGGTTAAAATAACCTGTGAATCTACATAGCCGATTTTTTGCGGTGCTTCCTGCCCGAATACAAATCCGCAGCTTAATAAAAGGAATAAGAAGAATAAAAGATATTTTTTCACTACTACTACCTCTACTTTATTTAGAAAAAAAATTAATTAAAATCCCTTGCCAAACTGAAAATGGAAAAGCCAGGAGGGATCATTTCCGTCAACTGCTTTTCGATCAAATCCGTAACCAAGATCAAACCCGATAAGACCAATCGGATTAATTAATATCCTTGCACCAAAGCCGGCCGACCTTCTAAGGTTAAAAATATCAGTTTTATTGAAGTTTTCAAAGACATTACCAGCTTCAGCAAAGGCAAGTACATAAAGAGGCATAGGTTCCAGAGTTACTGCAAATCTTAATTCTGCAGTATACCTTTCCATAACCCTGCCGCCAATTACCTGTCCTGCACTGTTTTTCGGCCCAATAGTTCTATCATCATATCCGCGTAAAGGTTCAGTTGCAATAACCAGTCCATTACCGCCCATATAAAATTTATCAAAAGGATTTATCTTCAATTTGGTTGCATCGTTCAATTCCTGTAAATACCCTAAATTGGCAATTGTATAGAGGGCAATCCTGTTTGAATTGAACAGTCTTTTATACCATTCGGAAGTAAAGCCCAGTTTATAGTAATCAACATCGCCGGGCAGAAAAGGACCGCCCGACAATTCACCATGGATTTCAAGATTTGATCCTTTAGATGGAAAAATCGGGTTATCTATATCCTTCCTCGATATTGTGGCACCTATTGTAAATTGATGACTGATTCCTACAGGATAATAGCCCTGACCATTAAGAACATTATTATATTGATACCTGAAAAAGCCCTGAACATTAAAGAAATCGTCCGGCCATTTTAACCTTCTACCAAGTCTTATTGTTCCCCCCGACTGCCGTAAATCGTATATATATTGTTCACGCGTATCAAATACTTCAAATCCCAAAAGAGTAGGTGTATCAAACAGCCACGGTTCCGTAAAACCTAATGTAAAAGTACGATAAATACTGCCAACGCCAAACTGCCAGTTGAAACTTAGTATCTGACCGCCTCCAAGAGAGAAAGGTTTATCCAATGCAAAATTTGTAAGCGTTATTCCCACAGCACCGCTAAATCCAAATGAGCCGCTGTAGCCAACCGAAGCATTTAGATAATCACTTGATTTCTCTTCAACACTAAAAGACACATTTACAGTAGAGTCATTCGACAACTTATAATTTACTGCGTCGGGTCCATATAGTTTTTCAACATTAAAATATTTAAGGTTTGCCAGCTGCTGGATGCTACGAATTAGAAGAGCACGATTAAAGTAATCGCCGGGTATAGAATATAATTCCCGCCTGATCACTTTATCTTTTGTTTTGTCGTTACCGGAAATATCTACCCTGCCTATTTTGAATTGATTCTTTTCATCAATCTTAATATGAATATCAACTGAGTCAGTACCTACTTTTGTTTCTGAAGGATCTATATTAAAAGTTAAATATCCGTTATCAAGGTATAATGATGTTACATCTGTTTGATTTTCATTTCCTCTTAGGTTTCTTTCAAATTTTTCATAATCAAAAACATCCCCCTTCTTAAACCCTAATCTTTCCGTAAGAAATGCATTTGAATAGATAGTATTTCCTTCCCAGACAATGTTTCTAATTTTATACTGCGGCCCTTCATAAACTTTAATTAAAATGGTCAAGTCCTGTTTATGATTTGAATAGATTAAAGAATCAGATATAATTTCTGCATCCCGGTAACCATTTTTCCTGTAAAAGTCTATTATTGATTTTTTATCTTTTTCAAATTTCTTATTGTCGAATTTTGCACTATTCCAGAATTTCCACCATTTAGCTTCTGATATTTCATCCATTGCCCCTTTCAGCTCTCCTTCATCGAAAGCTTTATTACCTTCAAATTCAATATGCCTGACTGTTACTCTGTCATTTTCAGTTATATTTAATTTTAGCAGAATTCGGTCTTTTATTTTAGGTATCAAATTATAAGAAGAAACATCATCCTTTTCATACTCTACCTTGTATTCATCTGCAAAATCTTTTTCATTTCTCCATGTAACAGTTATAAAATTTTCGGAAGTATCTGCAGTAAAGTAGATGAAATATTCAGGCTCAACAACAGCATTTAAATATCCGTCGTCTTCATACATTTTTAAAATTTTTAACTTCAGATTATTCACTTCTTCAGGAGTAAGTATCTGCCCTCTTCCGAAATGAATTTTTTCTTCAATATCGCTTGTACTTAGTTCATCATTCCCTACAATAACTGTTTTCTCAATTCTAGGATATTCGGTAACTTTAATAGTCAGGAAAATACCATCCCCGACTTTTTTATCTTCTAAAATCTGGATATCAGAGAAAATATTTAAATTCCATAAATTTTTAATCGCATTCAGAGTTTGATCACCGGGGACCTGAATTTCATCTCCGATTTTCAACCCGCTATTCACAATTATGGTATTAACATCCGCCGTCTTATTTCCTTCTACAGATATCCCGAGTATTTTATAAGTAACAGGGTTATTTACCTGCGAAAAGGCAGCAGAGTAAAAAATGAAAACTAAAAAGGGGATTAAAATTCTATATCGTCTCATGAGAGAGGTCTGAAACATTCTTTAAACCTTTTTTATTTTTTTGAATTTGTTCACTAACCTTTCCAAACCTTCTTTCCCTTCCCTGAAAATTTTTAATTGCCTGGTAAAGATCTTTCCGTTTAAAATCCGGCCAATACACATCTGAAATAAAAAACTCTGTATAAGCAATCTGCCAGAGTAAAAAATTGCTTACACGAAATTCTCCGCTTGTTCTTATCAATAAATCTGGATCCGGAATATTTTTAGTATCTAAAAAACTCGAGATGCACTCTTCATTAATATCATCAATGTTAAGTTTTTCTTCAGCTAATTGCTGGGAAATTTCTTTTATCGCCTTAACAAGTTCCCATCTCCCGCTGTAGCTTAGGGCTAAATTCAGAGTCATTTTTTCATTATTTTTTGTTTTCTGGATAGAATCATTTAATTCTTTCTGAACTTCTATGGGAAGAGCATCTGTGTTCCCTATTGCATTTAATTTCACATTATTTTCATTCAATTCATTAACTTCTTTTCTTAGAGTTCTCACAAGCAAGCTCATAAGAGTTGAAACTTCATCTTTAGGCCGGTTCCAGTTTTCTGTTGAAAACGTATATAGAGTTAAATATTTTACTCCGATTTGAACACAAGCTTTAACAATATCTTTGACGGTATCAATTCCTCTTTTGTGCCCCGCTACCCTTGGAAATCCTCTTTTTCGCGCCCACCTTCCGTTACCGTCCATTATTATTGCAATATGAACAGGAATTTCCCCAGATTTTTTGAGCTCATTTTGAAGTCTTTCATCGGATACTTTTTCTACTTTACCCAAATTCTATCCCAAAATTGATAAAACATGTAAAATTACCCTTATGTAAATTTAATGTCAAGATATGTTAATATTCTTAGAATTATGATATTGTAAAAATAACGAAGAGGAATTTTATAATAAAAGGTAAAAACGCAGTTGGGTCTAAAATTTATCGTAAATAAAAAAAACGAGCAGAGGTGAAAAATGTCTATCTTCCATTATCATGGAATAAATAAGCAATCCCTCAAAAATCAAATGACTAAAAGCCGAGTATCAGGAAAAAAGGACCTTTTCTTTTCTCAATTTTCTCCTGCTGGGAATGATAGATCTATCAATAATTTCAAACAATTTTATATTATTCTTTATTTCAGGATTAAAAGAATCAATTAAAACTTTCATATTTTTAAATAATTCCCTAGGAACACCCACAAATAGAATTACTCTTTTATTTGAATATTTTGTTTGTCTTGTAGCCAGAAAATTTAATTTATCAATTAACGAAGGATCATTAAGATCAGAATAGGTTAAAGTTATCCCTATAGCATAATTTTTTCTTTGCCTGGCTACTATATCTACTTCGAATTTACCTACTTTTGAAGGTTCCGGAAGGTAAGTTCCATATTTACGGCTGACAGTCAAATAACCAAGTTTCCAGAATTCTTCGACTAATAAATCAATATTTTTTCTTTTTATTGTATTTAACATTATATACCTCAAATTATTAATTCATTTGAGCAATAATCGGTATAATCGGTGAAAATCTATTCCTTCTAAGCACTCTTATATTAACGATCTTTTCAAATTCAAACTTTTTTATTTCGCTCGAATTATATGCTTTACCATATATAATCTTTTTCCCCGATTTGTCCTGTGATATGAAATATGGATCAATTGTCACTTCATGAAGCAAATACAGGAACTTAATTGTATTCCTGTTATGAATTGCCTGTGAAAAAATTTCAGTTTTCATATAAATCCTCTTTCTAATTAAACCACCTGATTACACCGACCACTTTCCCGATAATTGAGAATTCCTTTTGATTATCAACCAGAATTGGTTCATATTTTTCATTCTCGGGAATCAGCCTGATTTCATTTTTTTTCTTTTCAAAAGTTTTAACGGTTACTTCATCATTAAGACGTGCAACGACAGTATCACCGTTTACGGACTCTTTGGAAGGCGAAACAATCACCAGGTCTCCTTCAAATATACCGGCATTAATCATACTGTCGCCTTTAACTTTCAGTGCAAAGCAGTCATCCGATCTTTTCATAAATGAATTATCTATGACGACGCTTCCTTCTATATTTTCAATAGCGAGGATAGGAGAACCGGCAGCAACTCTTCCGACAATAGGTATTTTTCTGAATTCATCTTCACGGTTATAATTGATATTCTGTTCCGCAAGAAGATTATGAATAAGGCTGATCCCTCTGCTTGCATTACTTTCAATATTGACATAACCCTTTTTAACTAATGCATCCAGATGCCTTTTAACTCCAAAGGTAGAGGAGATACCAAACTTTTTTCCTATTTCTCTTAACGTTGGAGGATACCCGCTTGCTTCACGGAACTGGGATATAAAAGAAAGGATTTCCTGCTGGCGTTCGGTTAATTGATTTTTCATTATAGTGCTCAATTGTTCACTACAAATATAGTGAACGGATGTGCACTTGTCAAGAGAGATTCAATAATTTTTTTATTGGAATGATTTATTTGCTTTATATCATATATAGAGAGATCAAATCTCTTCATGCCTTTGAACTAAAAGAAAATCCAGCTCTAAACCCCTTTATTTTTTGGACTCAAACTTCTATTTACTAATTGCGATTACAAAAGTGTTCTACTTATAAGTATTTTATTCATTAACAATATTAAGCATCGGCTCAAAAAGTCAGTGCCTTTTTAATTATTTTTCTCCATATCAAATAAATCAGAAATTTCAGATGTTTTCAGAGATGCTTTAAAAATTAAAAAGCCTCCCGTTTCATGGAAGGCTTAATCATTTATTAAATGAAAACGGACTTTTTACCAGCCTCTTCTTCCGCCGCCGCCGCCGCCGCGGTTTCCGCCGCTACCACGGTTTCCACCTCTTCCGCCGCCGCCGCCTGGTCTTCTTTTATCGGTACGCGGCCTGGCTTCGTTGACTGCGATTTTCTTTCCTTTAAGTTCCCTTGTGTTTAATTCACTCATGGCTTTTTGAGCTTCAGCCTGCCCCGGCATTTCCAGGAAACCAAATCCTTTGGATTCACCTGAAAATAAATCCTTTATTACCTTAACATTCCTCACTGTTCCATATTCTGAAAACAAATCCTGGAGATCATCTTCGGTAACATCCTTTGATAAATTCCCTATGAAAATATTCATGCTGCCTTTCCTTATTTTATTTTATTATTAATTCAAAATACTTAGTGGATATACCGAAGAAGTAAAATGAAATATTATTTAAATTGAGTTCCTAAAATTGAAAAGAATTCTTCCTAAGTGAAGGTATTTAAATTATAGTTAACTCAAAACTAAGAAATTTTATTGTGGAAAACAAAACAGAAACAAACCGTAAATGAGGAAAAAGCTAAATTAAGTAATGAAAATATACCCGGATCACAAAATTACAATTAAAGATACATCTGGTTTTTATAACCAGGGATTTAGTTAAGTCTTTTGCAGGAATTTCCCGGGTTTAGTTCTGGTTTTAAAATTATTCTGGTTCGCCCGGATTTTTCCGGTTTTTTTATTTTACTGATCAAAGCTGAAATTGCTTTTTCACCTAAAGATTTTACCGGCTGAATTACACAACCAATCCTGGGTTGAAAAATTTCATAACCCGGGATCTGATCGAAACAAATCAGTGAAATATCATCCGGTATAGTCATTCCAAGCTTTTGTGCAGCCTTAATAGTTCCGTTCATCATTTTACTGTTGAAAGTAAAAATCGCTGTCGGTTCAGGATTCATACTCATCAATTTTAATGTAGCATTGTAAGCTTTCATTTCATCAAATTCACAATTCAGTATGAATTTATCTTCAATATTAATTTTGTTTTCCTTCATGGCATTTTCAAACCCTGCATATCGTTTAATATCCGGGAAAAGAATTCCTCCACCTTTCAGTACCGCAATTCTTCTATGACCAAGTTTTATTAAATACTCGGTTGCTTCGAAGGCACCCTGGTAATGATCAGTAGAAACATAGCTGGTCTTTTGCTGCCTTAGTATTCTATCTACCAGAATAAAGTTTAAATTACTTTTTAATAAATAATCTACCGACTTTTCAGAGCAGGGAATAATGATTAAACCATCTACTCTTTGCGACTGCAGAAGCTTTACATACTTCATTTCTCTGGCAGGATTTTCATCAGTATTGCACAAAAGTAAATTATATCCATGCTTGCTGGCGTAATCTTCAACAATCCTGAACCAATTGTTAAAAAAAGTATTTTTTATATCAGACATTATAACACCGATAGTGTTAGTCTGTTTTTTAACCAATGATCTGGCAATTTGACTGGGCTGATAATTTAATTCTTCCATTACACCGGTAATTTTTTCAGCCGTGCGGGCGCTAACCAGTTTAGGATTATTAAGCAGTCTTGAAACTGTTATAACCGATACTTGCGCTTTTTCAGCTACATCAAATATAGTTGACATTTCTTTATTTATCCGGATAAAGTAATATAATTAGAACAGGTTATTTTATAATATAATTATTTAAAATAAAAATTCCCTTACATTAAGAAGATTAGTTGATTTTAAACCAATCTAAAAGATATGAATTTGAAAATGCTCCTACCGGATGCTATTAAAAAATCTTTCCGTAATATCAATATTACTTAATGACCGCCTTTAGCTTCAAGACCCACAAGGCCTTCAGCCTTACTCAATTTAGTCCAGCTAAATCCATAAAAAGCAATAAAAGCAAAACAGAATAAAGGCATAAGAAAACCGATTGACATATTGTAAACATCACCAAGGTAACCCATAACTTTCGGCATAAGAGCTCCTCCGATTATGGCCATAACTATAAAGCCTGATGCTCTTTTTGCTTGTTCACCCAATCCGTAAATTCCCAATGCAAATATGGTGGGATACATAATTGACATGAACAAAAAGCTAAGGAAAACTGCACTAACCGAAATCCATCCAAGCTGAAGTGCTACGATCGCGCAAAGAATAACATTGATTAAAGCATAAGTTCCAAGCACTCTGTGAGCTTTTAATTTTCTAAGGATTGCTGTACCGCTCGCCCTGCCGAGAAGAAACAATGGAAATCCGATTGTACCCAGTAAAAATGTTGCTCCCTGTTCATTAACAAAGAATGAACCATTGTGCAAAATTGTGCGGTTTTCAAAAAACCAGCTTCCCGCCATTCCTTTAGAAATTGCCGGGAGCTCTTCAACTATATAATTAATAAAGAAGCTGAATATACCGGCTTGCGCTGCTACATATAAAAACTGCGCTGCTACTCCTCCGACAAAATGTTTGTGCGACCATATAGATCGTTTTGTACCCTTAGCATCCGCATCATTCATATTATATTCATCTTCTGTATTTAAGTCGGGAAGATTAGCAAAATAAAAAACTGCTGCCAATATGAGAACTATTATGGCAATTGCAAGATATGGAATGTACAATTGTTTCTGCGCGGCAACAGCTCCCTGATTAGAATAAAAAAATATTCCACCGATTATAGGACCGAAAATCCATCCTACACCGTTAAAGGCCTGGGCAAAGTTAATCCTGGTAGCAGCAAACTCTTTCGGACCAAGTACAGTAGTATATGGATTTGCAACTGTTTCCAAAACTGTTAACCCCATTGCTATAACACAAACTCCGAGAAGAAAGGACCAGAATGAAGCGATATGAGTAGCCGGGATGAACCAAAATCCGCCAACAGAGACAAGAAGTAACCCGGTAATAATACCACCTTTATATCCAAGTTTACGTGCCAGCCAGCTTGCTGGCAAAGCCATTAATAAATAGCCTAAATAATGTGCAAATTGCACCCATGCAGATTCGGCTTTTGATAAATGCAAGAAATCCTGGAAATGTTTATCCATAACATCAATCATCCCATTGCAAATTCCCCACAAAAGGAACAGTGTACTGACAAGCATAAATGTAAATAAATAATTATGCCCGTTTTCTCCTTTAAACATTTTCGTTACCGCCATATTGGTATCCTTTATAAGTTCAGTATTAGGACTTTTACATTTCCCGTATTAAAAAAAATGAAATTAAAAATGGTATTAAATTTTAATTTTTATTATTCATCTATTGATATTATTCTTAATATGAATCTATTGAAATGTTACCCCACTTTTCATGTTCTTCAGGTTCATACACTTTCACCGGAAAAGATTCCGAAATAATTTCTCTTGCTTTTTCATATGATTCAATTTTACCTTTTGTAACAGCCTGAACCATAATGTTACCCAAAGCAGTCGCTTCTACAGGTCCGGTTATCACCTTTTTTCCGGTTGCATCTGCGGCAAACTGATTCAGCAGAATATTTTGTGAACCGCCGCCGACAATATGAAGTTTTTGAATATTTTTCTTTGAGACTTTTTCAATCCTCTGCAAAACAGATTTATATTTCAGAGCAAGACTTTCCAATACGGAACGGGAATATTCTCCTTTGGTTTTTGGTTTCCTCTGCCCGGTTTTAATGCAGTATTCACTGATAGCTTGAATCATATCCGTCGGATTGATAAATAGACTATCATCCGGATTAATTATAGATAGAAACCGATCCGATTTATCAGCGAACCTTGTTATTTCTTCATAACTGTAATGTTCTCCTTTTTTTTCCCAGCTCTTTTTAATCTCCTGAAGAATCCATAAACCGGATATATTCTGCAGGAACCTGATTTTATTATTAATTCCTCCTTCATTAGTAAAATCTCTAAATTCATAATTTATGACAGGCTGATCGTTTTCTAATCCCAGCAATGACCATGTCCCCGAACTTAAATATGCCCAGTCATCTCCCCGGCCCGGAACGGCTGCAACAGCACTGGCTGTATCATGACAACCGACGGCAATAACATCTATAATATTTAACCCGGTTTCAGCCGCAATATCAGGCAGTAATTTACCAATCACAGTTCCGGGCTGTATAATTGGAGCCATAATATTAATTGGTAAACCAAGAGAAGAAAAAATAACAGGATCGAATTGTTTTGTAACTGCATTTAGAAATTGAGATGTTGATGCTATTGTATATTCTGATTTCTTTTCTCCGGTTAATAGAAAGTTAAATAAATCCGGCATAAAGAGTAATTTACCCGATTCTCTTAAGAGTGATTCATTCGAAAGTTTTATGCTGTATAATTGATATAGGGAGTTGATCTGCATAAACTGGATCCCTGTTCTATTATAAATATCTTCTGGTGAAATTTTTTCATAAACTTTTTCTGGAATTCCATTAGTTCTGTTATCACGGTAAGTATGTGGCAGTTCAAGCAGCTTATCATTTTTCCCAATTAATCCGAAGTCGACACCCCACGTATCGATTCCGATAGATTCAATGTCCTTATGCCCTCTTTTTACAGCAAGAGAAAATCCGGTTTTTATTTCTTTGAATAAATCAGGGACATTCCAGAACATACTCCCGTTCTTGTTAATTTGCTTGTTAGGAAAGCGATGAATTTCCTCAATATGAATTTTTTCATCTTCAAGAATCCCGATAATTACACGGCCGCTTTCAGCTCCTAAATCTACAGCTACAAATTTGGAAACAGACATTTATTTAATAACTATTTAAGATCTATTTTTCTAATTATATTTAAGATAAATTTTTTATCCGTTTTATTTTTTAATTTTGATTACTGGTTAGTATAAAACAATAGTGAATCAGGCACAGATTCTTTTTCTAAATTCAAGCTTTTAATTTTTACACCTAAACTTTGATCCCCGGTTCTTTCAAAAAAATCTACTTTTATAGCGTGAAAACCTTTGGATAAGGCAATAGTACTGCTCTTTTCCACAATACCATGTTCACCGTCATTATCAACGATTAATTTCTCGCCTATATACAAACGGCTTCCATCATCCGATGATATATATAAAGTATAAATCCCATCAACTGGTATTTTGATATAGCCATAATATTCATATCCAAAATGATCCGCTGATTTTGCAGAAGATATTGAAAAATTAGGAATAATATTTTCGTCTAAAGGTTTCAAAGAATTAAAATCAGGCAGTGAATCCCAACTCCCTTCAAAATATTTATATCGTATTCCATTAACAGCATTTTCAATTTCAATACTTTTTTCGGGTATAACCTTATTAAATAATTCTTTTGATGTTCCGCTGACCGGATTCCCGTTCTTGAAACATCTTGCAGAAATCAAAGTTGTTTCCTTTAATTGTATTGGCCCTGAGTAAAGCATGGAATTAGCTTCCGGTGTGCTGCCGTCTAATGTGTATCGTAATTCTGTGTTATCACGTATTGATTTAAGCTGAACTTCCATACTATTAATAAAGATTTTATTATCCGATGCAAAATCAGGAGGATTATTAATATCAGCTTTTCCGGAAATATCTAACACAACAACTGAATTTATTGAATCGGGAGCTGTTGAAGGGACACTTATAACTATCGCATCTTCATTTTTCTGATAGCTAAGCAAGGTTTCGTTTTTATCTGCAAGAAGGTATGCTCGTACCGGTTTATTATAAATTCCGGGAACCACAAGTTTTCCGTCTTCAGGCCAATCAAAGACATGGAGGTAAAGCCGTGTATTTCCATCAATCATTTTTTGAGTGCATCTTCCCCAATCCAATTTTTTAAAAGGGCTTGCGCTTGTTCCGTAAATTGACTCCCCGTTTATTTTCATCCACTTACCAATTTCCTGAAGACGATCTATACTCTCCGGTGGAAATAAACCTTGAGAAGTCGGACCAACATTCAGCAGATAATTACCTCCCTTCGAAGCAATATCAGCAAGCATTTGCAGAATTTCTTTTGTTGATTTAAAATTTTTATCATTCTTATTGTATCCCCAATGATCATTCATTGTCATACATGATTCCCAATCGACACCAGGCAGCCCGGTAGAAGGGATTTGCTGTTCGGGTGTTCCGAAATCGCCTGCAATTCCTTCTCCTTTAGTGAAACCTTCCATCCCGCTTCTGCTTGCACCAACACGATTATTGATAATTATATTTGGTTGAAGACTTCTTACATAATTATAAAGATCAAGTCCACGTTTGTCATTCCAGGTGTTTTCCCATTCGCCATCAAACCAGAGAACACCAATGTTACCATAATTAGTTAATAATTCTTTAAGCTGATTTTTCATGTATAGTACATATCTGTCAAAATCAGCGCCTTTAGTTGATCTGTTTGTTTCCCACGCTCTTCTCGGCAGATAATCGGGATTATGCCAATCCATTATTGAATAATAGAAGCACAATTTTATCCCTTCTTTTTTACAGGCTTGTGAAAGTTCTTTAAGAATGTCGAGGTGAAAAGGCGTTGACATAACATCAAAATCAGTATACTTAGAATCAAAAAGGGAAAACCCATCGTGATGCTTTGAAGTAATAACAATATATTTCATTCCGGCATTCTTAGCCATCTTCACCCATCTATCAGCATCGAATTTTACAGGATTGAATTGTGAAACAAACTTATCATAAACGTCAATCGGAATTTCCGCCTGATTCCTTATCCATTCAGCATAATTAGTCTTTCCGTCCCATTCTCCTGCAGGAATAGAATATAATCCCCAATGAATAAAAAGACCAAATCGGGCATTTCGCCACCATTCCATCCTTTTATCGTGTTGAGCTTTTGTTTCATGTGTAAAGTCTTGCGCAATAATCGCAGCAGCAAATATAAATATACCAACTAACAAGAATAGCTTTTTCATTCCCTTTTTACTCTCTGGTTTATGATTTGTTATAAACAGGCCCGAAGTTTTTACATGCCCTGAAATCGGCACCTTCAAGCTCCTGGGTTCCGAATGCATTCCAGGCACTTGGTCTGTATATTCTCTCGGCGGAAATATTATGCATATTAACCGGGATCCTGAGCATTGAAGCAAGCGCTATCAACATATCACCAATATGACCATAGCTGATAGCCCCATGATTTGCACCCCAATTGGCCATTACAGAATAAACACTGGTAAATGCTCCTTGTCCTGTAAGAACAGGTGCAAACCAGGTTGTCGGCCATCCCGGGCTTGTTCTTCTATTTAAAATTCCATGAACATCTTCAGGAAGAGCAACAGTATATCCTTCAGCGATTTGCAGCACCGGTCCTAATCCTTTTACAAGGTTAAGCCTGGTAATAGTAATCGGCATTTCGCCTTCAGTTAAAAACTGAGATGAAAATCCGCCGCCTCTGAAATATTCCAATTCTGCAGGCCACCATTTCGTGGCTTTCAGACTTGCATCTACTTCAGCATCTGTAATTTCCCAGAACGGTTTCATTACAGATTTACCATTTTCTTTTTGTTTACCGGTTCCATCAAGTGCAGAAGAACCGGAATTAATTAAATGAATTATTCCGTTTGCCGCTTTACCTTTTAAACTTTTCCCGGTCACTCTTTTAACAGCCGAAGGGCTCCAATATGTTCTTACATCAGAAAAAATCTGTGCAGTATTTGAAAGCAGATGTCCAAACAACATTGAAACACCATTCAGACTATCATTTTCTGTTGCTACCATGAACGGCTCCCGTATTCCGTTCCAGTCAAATGATGAATTCAGAACTGCTTCAAGGAAATCCCCGTTAGGGAAGTGATCTGTCCAGTGCCGTTGCCCCTGGAACCCCGCCACAATCGCATTATGCCCCAATGCTTCTTCTCCGTACCCCAATTCATTAAGCTTAGGATTGCCAATCATTAAATCGCGAACGATAATGGCCATTTTTACAACAGTTTCCCATTCATAATCTTTTCTTTCTCTTGAAGATTTATTTTTATTAACATCTTCACCTTCTTTACAATATTTCTTAGTCCAGCTTAGTGCTTTTTTATATTCTTCTTCATCATAAATTTTTTCATCTATCCGGCGAGTAATTTCACTCATATCAACCGATTCATTTCGCATTCCGAGGTAATCGTAGAAGAAATTTGGATCAACAACGGAGCCTGCGATACCCATTGAGACTGAACCAATTGACAGGTAGGATTTACCTTTCATTTCAGCAACTGCCAGGCCGGCTTTAGCAAATTTCAATAACTTTTCCCGGACATCTTTTGGAATTGAAGAATCATTCTTATCCTGCACATCTTCACCATAAATACCAAATGCAGGCAGACCTTTCTGGCTGTATCCCGCAAGTGCAGCAGCAAGATAAACAGCACCCGGACGTTCGGTACCGTTGAATCCCCAGACTGCTTTCGGCAATAACGGATCAGAATCCATTACTTCGGTTCCGTAGCACCAGCATGGCGAGACTGTCAATGACACACCTACTCCTTCTCTTGCAAATTTTTCTGCTGTCTGAGCAGCTTCTGCAACTCCGCCTATACACGTATCGGCAAGAATACATTCAACCGGAGTTCCGTTCGAGTGCATTAAATTATTTTCAAATAAATCCTTAACGGCTTTTGCCATCTGCATGGTTTGATTTTCAAGAGATTCTCTCACTCCTTTTCTTCTTCCGTCAATTGCCGGCCTGATTCCAATCTTCGGCATACTGCCGTATAAACGGACAGCACCTTTTTTATTTAAAGAGCTTACTTTCTTCATTTGGGTTTCCTTTTAATAAAATGTCATAAGTATTTTTATTGTTAAAATCGTAATGTTTTTCAAGAGCTGGTTTTGAACTGTAGGTAAATTATAAGTGAGTAATTTATTTTTCATTCTTAAAACGGGTTAATGATAAACGTTTATCATTTGCAGCTATATTTAAGATTTTCTGAAATTAAATTCAAGTGTTTTATTCGGAAAATTCAGGATAAATATTCAAAAGGAGAGCTGAATTTAAGTTTATCAGCTTCAGGCTTAATCCCGAAGCTGATAAAACAAATATCAGTTTAAAAACTGTTTTAACAAATCAATTAATATTCTGGCAATATACTCAATACAGTTCTTTTAAGATTATTTCAACAATTAAAATTTATCTGCAGCCTTTTTCAGTTTAGCAATTCCCCATTCGATATCATCGGGTTGAAATGCCGGGAATGTCAGACGGATAAAAAGGCCCTTTTTCTGAGTTTCGTCTTTATAATTCGGAGCAACCGCGTTCCATGCAGCGGAAATATTTACACCTTCATTTTTTGCACTCTCAATAAATTCTTTTTCCTTATGAGCAGGAACATTACCGAGCAAAAGAGTTGCAAAAAATCCGCCGCTGATTTTAATCTTAGATGATTCGGGGAAGTTCTTCTGAAGTGCTGAATTCAGAATATCCATTCTGGGTTTATATAATTCTCTAAGATATGCCAGGAACTTTTCAAATTCACCTGATTCGATAAAATCAGCTATAAAAGCTTGTGTTGGAAGGTTTGGATTAATACGTGAATTTGATATAATTTTTGTAAAATATTCCACATAATTTTCCGGAACAACCATATAACCGCACTTGGTACCGGGAGAAATAGTCTTGGTAAAAGAGCTTGTAAGAATCGGCCCCCATTCAGATACTTCTATTTCACTATTCTGCTTTCCGTCATAACGCAGATCTTTATAGCAGATATCCCATACACAAAAAACATCATTATCTTTGCAGATCTTTTCAACTGCATTACGGTTTTCTACAGTATAATTAATACCGGATGGATTCTGATGAAACGGGATTCCGTAAAAAGCTTTTATGTTTCCCTTGCTGATTATCCCTTCCAGTTCCTTCAGATCAACACCTTCTTCAGTCAGCTTAACACCGATTAAATTATGACCATACCGTTTTGCATCAAGTACCACACGATCATAACTGTATTCTTCAATAATGATATTGCTCTGCATCGGCAGGGATTTAAAGAATAATGAAATAACTTCCAGTCCTCCGTTACCTGCTATAACTCTTTCAGGATTAACATTATATTGTTTAGCCAGAACATTCCGTAACGGTTTAAAGCCCGAAAAGTGGCCATATTGAAGTACATCCGTTCCATACTTCTGGACTGTTTTTTTATATCCTTCAGATGCATGCGGGATAAGCTGCACCAAAGTTTCTTCGGCAGGTACGCCTCTTAAAAAATTTACTGATTGTTTTTTTATTTCATTACTCATAATTTTTTTTTGAATGGTTGTTGATATAATATTTTTTAGAAAATAATTTTCCCACTCCAAAAATAAAAAATATTTCACTTATTGTTAAGGAAATTCTTTACTTCATCAGCAACAATTAATTCTTCATTGGCAGGAATAACAGCAATTTTGATTTTTGAATCCCGATGGGAGATTAAACCTTCTTTGGGATTTGAGCTGTTGAGTTCGTCATCGATAACTATACCCAGGTTTTCCATATTTGAAATGATTTCTTTGCGCAGAAGGGATGAATTCTGTCCGGCACCACCAGTAAATACAATACAGCCGGCACTGTTCAAGATAACCAAATACTCCCCAATGTATCTTTTAACATAATAGGCGAAAGTTTTAAAAGCCAGTTCAGCTCTGTTATTTCCCTTTAACATTTTATCTTCGATATCTCTTAAATCCCCGCTTATACCTGAAATACCTAATAAACCGCCTTCAGACATAAGTATTTTACCCGCTTTATCAACAGATAATTTCTCTTTATCCATGAGATATAGAAGTGCAAACGGATCAAAATCACCAATCCGTTTTGCATTTAACAATCCGCTTTGCGGACTCATTCCCATCGAAGTGTCAACCGACCAGCCATTTCTGATAGCACAGACTGATGAGCTTCCGCCTAAATGGCAGGATATAACTTTATCTGCATTAAATAATTCTTTTGCTCTTTTTCCTATATACCTGTGGGAAGCACCATGAAATCCATATTTACGTATTCCATATTTCTCATAAAATTCATAAGGAATACCGTACATGAATGCTTCGGGAGGAATATTCTTATGAAAATGGGTTTCAAATAATCCGACTAATGGAATTGAAGTCAATAGTTTTTTGAAAACTGAAATTGCCGTTAAATAAACATCTGTGTGAACCGGTGCAAGCAAACGGAATTCCTGCATAGCTTTAAGAACATCATCGGTAAGTTCAACACAGCCGTTAATTCCTTTTGCATGAACGGTTTTAAATCCCACTGCATTTATATCTTTAATAGAATATTGTTCTGCTAAAGCGTCTAAAGTGGTTTTAACTGCTGTGAAATAATCCGGAATATTCCGGTTGGCTGTCTTTTTTGTACCGTTACTAAAATTATATGAGTAAATCCCTTCAACATCACCTATTCGTTCAACAGATGCCCGGAATAATACATCCATATTCGATGTGTCATAAAGCTTGCACTTATATGAAGTACTGCCGGGATTTGCAATTAAAATTTTCATAAGAGTTCAACCAAATAAACAACCTGTTGAATATCGGAATTGTGGAATGACGGGATGAGGATTTCCAGTTTTTTATTATTCCTCTATTCCAAAATTCCAATGCTTTTCAAAAAGAAATCACCGGGAACTGCTCAACTCTGTCTTAACCTGGCAAGTACTTTTTCGGTAATTTCCCTGACGGCATTCTCAGAAATATTTTTTGAAGAATAACTTTTAATTTCGCCGGTTTCAACTATTGGATGATCATTACTGGGCATGGGTGTGGCATCGCAAGTTGTTAATCTTCCCTGCAGACCATAATTATCTCTTAAAGCTAATAGACGATCCCGTTCATACTCGGGAAGTACATTAACATTACCAAGCTGAATAGCTTTCCACACAATACTTGCAGTATGTTCAAGAGTTTCCATTTTATGATATGCATTTATTAAATCACTGCCTAATGTTAATGCGCCGTGATTTTCCAGTAAAATTGCTTCCGAGCTTTTTATATATTCTCTTATTGAATCAGGTATTTCCATTGTTGAAGGCAAACCGTATTTAGCTATCGGGACAGCACCAATAACCAGGATTGCTTCAGGTAATATGCATTTGTTTAATGGAATTCCTGCAACAGCAAAACTTGTTGCATAAGTCGGATGAGCATGAACAACAGAATTAATATCAGGACGTTCCTTATAAACCTCCATGTGCATTTTAAGTTCACTCGATGGTTTATAATTAAGATTACCGGAAATGACTTTACCTTTCACATCAACTTTAATAATCATATCAGTGGACATAAAACCTTTACTTACCCCGGTAGGAGTTGTTAAAATTTCACCGCTGCTTAGTCTTACAGAAATATTTCCATCATTTGCTCCTACATAACCGCGGGTCCAGATTCTTTTACCCACATCAACCATCAGCTGCTTTATTTCCCATTCACTGTTCATTTTAAATTTCTCCTTTTATTTTATTAACAGACTTTTTACAAATTGAAAACAGATTGAATGAGTGGCTGAATGATTGAATGATATACAGACTTTGCATTTCGTCATTCATAGCTTAGATTGTTCATCCATTCACTCAATTATTATTTATTTATTGTTTCTTTTTAAATTTCACTATTTTTAATTTTTTCGGGCATTCTATTAAATCAATTCCTTCAATACTTCTTTATGAGGATTTTTAATAATAACATAGCCGGCAAGCATACCATCCTCTTTAATATATTCGATTGCCGGTTTAACGGCTGCTTCAAGTGCATCAATTTCGCCTGTAATTACAACAAAACCTTTCCCGCCGACAGCCATTGCAACATGAATCCTTAAAATATCAAGATTGGCTTCCTTAGCAGCATAAGTCAGCTGCTTTTATTGCAGACACTACAGAAAATGTTTCGATAATAAGCATTGCATTTACATTAGCATTTAAATTATCTATTTGTATTGTTGTATTTCCTGCGATCGCCGGGAATACCCTTGGATCCAGATTTGGAATAGTTGTCAGATTAACTACTGAGAATCCGCCGACTTCCCTGGCGACATTAATAGCGGTTTCAACATCGGCAACATTACCGCGAACTACCATAAAATATTTCCCGGAACAGATCGTCCTTGCAACAAGTTTTTCGACATTAGCAGATTTTAACACCTGGTCCTGAACTTCAAAACCTTTATAGATACTTGCCAATTCAATTATTCCAATAGCATTTCTTTCCATTAATTCCTCTGGATTATAATTTCATTTTCATTTATCGACGTAACTTTTCCATCTATCGAAGCATGAACATTGGATGATATTTTTCCGGAAGACTTCCCAATCAAATCATACATCTTAACAATATCTCCCGGTTTAACAACGGGTTCAGCAGGTGTTCCGGCATGCTGATTAAGAGGAACACGAACCACTTCAGGACTAAAACCGAAATCTGATAAGGGCCCCTCATCCCGGAATTTCAAAACATCCAGTCTCTGCATTAATTTTTTTGTCGGTACTTTTCTGTAATCAAACATTGGATGAACTGAAATATCGGTGCCATTCCATTTTAATTGCTGTTCCCTGGCAAGTTTCTTTTCTATTACAGTTGCTCCTTTTGGATCCAAACCTTCCGGACAGGCATACATAGTACAAAGGTTGCACTCACAGCAAGAAAAATTGCCGGGATCCAAAAGCGGAAATTCCTCTCTTGTAAACATGCGGTTCCGCATGGCTGTCTCTGGTCTGACCGGCTGACCCAATAAATATCTCGGGCAAAATTCTGTACAGAAGCTGCATTGATCGCAGCCGGCTTTTGCAATTATATCTGTTGCATGTTCAGTTGAAAATCTTCTGTACATTGTAACGCAATAATGATCTGAAGGAAGTACTATTATTGCACCTGTACGTTTGGAAACTACATTATTCAAATCATTCTCCAGGATTCCCATCATTAAACCGCCTGTTCTTACAACATAATCCAGAGCAGTAATTTTATATCGTGATAAAATTTCATTGTAAGATATTCCAACAGGAACTTTTATTGTTGAAGGTTCTTCGACTGCACCTGCAACAGAAATAAATTTTTCAATAACAGGTTTGTTAATTCCTATATTATAAAGCGTTTCAACGTTCTGGACGACACAGCCTACAGATATAGGTAAAGCTCCCGGCTGGACAAGTCTTTTGGTCGTCATATAGATAAGTGTTATTTCATCCCCGGCAGGATAAACATCTTCAACTTCAATTAATTTAATATTGCTGCTTATTTTTGATTTAAGCAGTTCAATTTCTTCTTTATGTTTTTCTTTTATGCCGATAATTCCATGTTTTGCACCTGTAATCTGCAGAACAATTTCAAATCCATTTAAGACTTCATCAGGATAATTAAGCAATAGCTGCATATCTTTATGTAATAATGGTTCACACTCAGCAGCATTCATTATAACTGTATCAGGAGAAGAATCAAGCTTGACGTGCGTTGGAAATCCTGCACCGCCGGCACCAATAATTCCTGAATTTTTAATTTCACCTAATGTCATTCAATTTATTTTTTATATATCGCGATAATCGATTTTATCAACAATTGCCATAATCAATGTTTTAATCGGAGCTAGTTCGAGATTAAAAACTGTTCTAGCAACTCCCGGTGCACCGCCGCAAACAACAATATCACCAATACCGGCACCGATATAATCTACAGCTACCTGCTCATTACCTTTAGCCGTTCCATCGGGATAAACCGGGCGTACTATAAAAACTGTTTTCCCGTTGTAAGCTTCATGTTTTACACTTGATATTACCCGTTTTTCTACTTTTGCTAAAAACATCGTAAAATATAGGTTTAACAATTCTCTGATTTAGTGAATGAATGATAGATTGAATGATTATACCTTCTTTGGTGAAGAACTGCTTCTGGCAGAACATTCAAATCATCCGAACAAAATTCAACAATACGATATTCATCCATTCAACATTTATTTTAAATTTACGTTAAATTTTTTATCAGCTGACTTCATCTACTAATGCCACTACACTTGCATTAACCGGTGCAAAACCTGAATCAAATGCCTGAACAGCATCTGTACTTGTCACATATACTACACTGTCTCCGCTTGAGGCTATATTTTGCGGATCTGCAGCGACTACAGGATTACCCGTATTTTTACCTTCGGTTGAAACCGGCTGAATGATATACATTCTGCAGCCGTCAATTTCTTTAACCTTTTTTGACGCCCAGACAACCCCGATTACTTTTCCCAGCTTCATGGTTTTCTCTTATTTTTTATTCGTCATTTGGACATCATCAATAATTGCCAGTATAACAGCATCAATTGGAGCATTTTTAGTTGTTTCCGTCATCCTTGCAGATGAGCCATATGAGAGTAAAACAAAACTTCCTTCACCCGCCTGAACTGCATCTACAGCAACATGATAAGTATTTAAAGGCTTACCGTTATGATCCACTTCTTTACACAAAAGCAATTTCTTCCCTTCAAGGTTTTTATCTTTTTGTGTAGATACAACTGTACCGATTACTTTTGCAAAAATCATTATTAACTTTAAATATTTTATTTGTTAAATGTTTTGTCAAGTTCTTCAATCGGACGGGGAATTATCAGCTGTGAAACTACCTGCCCGACTTTAGAAGCGGCGCTTGCGCCTGCTTCAATTGCAGCTCTTACTGCAGCGACGTCTCCTTCAAGGATAAATGAAACATACCCGCTGCCGACCTGCCTCCATTCGATCATATCGACATTGGCTGCTTTCAATGCAGTGTCAGCACCCTGAATTAAAGGAGCGAATCCTTTTGTTTCAAGAATTCCTATTGCGTTTTTTAATGCCATGATTTAGTTCCTTATTTTATTATTCTGTTTTTTGATTTTTATTCTTTAAAACCATTATTGAAAAAGCAAGAGTATGATTGACTGACTGCATGAATGAATGATCATACAACCTGCTTTCATACACTGTTAAGTAAATCTATACGCACCGTAAGTCATAACCCGTCGCTTTCTAACAAAATCCAATGGAGTGCAGATGCCTTCTCCGGTTGGAGTAGCAATTGTATGAGAAAAATATCCTTCACCAAGATCTCCTCCATCACCTCGTAAAGTACCGCCGTTTATTGTATGCACGTCGCAGTTCAATGTTCTTGTATATTTAGTTGCTCTGTTCATATCACGGGTGAAAATACTTGCAGTATGTTTGAAGCCGTGTTCAGCTTTAAGAGAAGCCTGAAGTCCGTCTTCGAAATCTTTTACTTTAACAACAGGTACACAGGAAGTCATTTGTTCTGCCACTACCCACGGATGATCCCTGCCGGTTTCACCAAATAAAAGCGGGACTTTTTCAGAAATATCCAATCCAATAGCTTTAGCTAAAACATTTGCATTACGGCCTACATAATCACGGCCGATAAGCCAATGTTTGCCTGAAAGTTCCAGTGCCTTTTTAGCAAGCTGATCCATTTGAGATGAGGATAGCCTGACATTTCCGGCTTTTTCCATTTCTTTCATAAAAGCATCAAATACAGATTCAACTACAAAAATTTCTTTCTCGGCAATACAGAGGACATTATTATCATAACTTGAACTCATTGTAATTTCTGAAGCTGCCAGATTCAGATCTGCTGTTTCATCTACCAATACTGGAGGATTTCCGGGGCCGGCGGCTATAACTCTTTTCGGATATTTTAAGGCCATGTCAACCATAAAAGGTCCTCCGGTTACAGAAAGAAGTTCAATTTTTTCATGCCCGAATAATACTTTTGCAGTTTCAAGAGTCGGTTCAGCAACACATGTTACAAGATTCGGCGGTGCGCCAGCTTTTACCATATATTGATTTGCCAGCTGAATTACTTTTGCATTTACTTTTTTTGCGGAAGGATGCGGATTAAAAGCTATAGTATTACCTCCGGCAAGCTGAATGATAATATTATTAATCATAGTCGGACCCGGATGTGTACTTGGAGTAATATTTCCGATTACACCAAACGGTGAATATTCATCAAGAGCTAACCCGTTGCGGCCTGACCATGCTTTAGGCTGCAGGTATTCTACGCCGGGACTGTTTTTAGCGGCGTTTTCGAATTTCGCGATCTTATGCTCTACCCGGCCCATTTTCGTTTCTTCTACTGTCATCCTGGCTAGAGTTTCCTTGTGATCATAAGTCATCTGCTTTACAGCTTTTAAAAACTTTTTCCTGCATTGAACACTTCTTTCTTTATATAGCTGAAATGCTTCATGAGCAGCTTCAACGGCATCATTCATGTCATCAAAGACTCCCCAATCTCCTTTTTCATTTTCAACTTTAGAGGGATTTAATCCTGTTGTCTGTGCGATTACTTTCCGGACAATATTCTGGACTAAATCCTCTACCTGGGCTTCATTAATATTCACGACAAACCTCTGTTATTTATTTAGCAGATTTCTTTGAAGTTTTTAAAGGTTCAATTGGAAACTTCGAAACTAATTTTTCGGAAGGACGTGGAATTATCACTTCAGATTTTACGCCTCCCAATTTAGATGCGGCTTGTACACCGGCTTCTACGGCTGCCTTAACAGCAGCTACATCACCGCGTACTATAATGTTTACCAATCCTCCGCCAACTTTAATCCAGTTTCCGAGCTTAACATTGGCAGATTTTACAGCGGCATCCGCAGCCTGAACTGCAGGGGTAAATCCGACTGTTTCTATTATTCCTAATGCTTCTATCATTTTTGTTTCTCCTATTTTTCAATACCGATTAATTCAAAAACTTCAGCATGTGCAGAAGGAATGATATTAGTACTGACTAATTCACCAACCTTTGCAGCTGCTTCAGCACCCGCTTCAACTGAAGCTTTAACGGCGCCGACTTCTCCGCGGACTAAAGCCGTAACATAACCGCCGCCGATTTCAATGCGTTTTACAAATTCAACATTTGCAGTTTTCAGCATCGCATCTATGGCCTGTATTGTACCGGTATTGCCGCGTGTTTCCACAAAACCAAGTGCTACTCCCGACATTTTGATCTCCTTTAATTTGTTTTTTAATTATAACTTATAATAAAGTTTCTCTTTTTAATTACATCTCTTGCACCGGGTGTAAATACAGTTCCTTTGGGAAGGATAATCTCATTTACATCCTGTCCAATTGATTCTGCTGCGAATTCTGTTAAAATTGGAGTTTTATATCCGCTCATATCAATCTCTTGTTTTTTCTGATTTCCTTTATTGACAGGATTATCTGATTTCGGATTTTTTGAGAAATCAAGTTCAACTCCGATTTTTAAAAGTTCTTTTATGACTTCCTTCGTAATTATTTCTACAAGATTTTCAATATTTATTTTCAATATAGTACCAATAATTTTTCATTAAATGCACAGATTTGCGTATCTGAACTGAATTGTTCAATCTGTGTTATAGTGCAAGGCAATCATTTATTTCTGCTTTTATACTTATGAAATATTTATCACTTAAATCGCTTGTCCTGCAATTTGAAGGATTTACTTTATCAGCTTTGCATGAACATGAGTGACTTTTTTGGTTTTTTTCCTGCACAATTAAAAATCCTTTTTTTGATAATTCACTTACAACTTCTTCAACAATAATTTCAACTAATTTTTCAAATTTAATTTCCACAGTCACTCACTTTTATAAATATATTTTCTTCCGCTTGAGACTGAATCAATAATTCCGACTATTGCATTATCAGCTGCTGTTTTTCTTGTTGTTTCTGTTAACCTGGCTGATGAAGAAGAACAAAGCAGAACAATGTCATTACTCCCTGCTCCTACTGTATCGATGCAGGCAGCCGACTTTTTTGTATCGGATAAATTTTCATCAAGATAATTAACAACCAGGATATTTAATCCGTCTATATTCCCGGCTTTTTTTGTTGAGACTAATTGTCCGACGACTCTTCCAAACTTCATATTAATTACATCTTTCCAATAAATTCCACATAACTTTCAGAACGAACATTTGCGGCATTTGCATCATCGGTATCAAGGTGAATCTGCAGTTTCCAGCTGTCATTTGTCCTGATGAGTACATTTTCAAAAGTTGTGCTTTTTTCCCCGCCAATCCGGACCTTGCAGTAATCTCCGTTTTTTAATCCGAATCTCTCAGCATCTTTGTTGGTCATGTGAATATGCCTGCTTGCAACTATTGCGCACTTTTCCAGAAACACCGAACTATTTGGACCTACCAGGGTTAATGGTGCTGCATTATCAAGGCTGCCGGAATTTACTACAGGAGGATTTATTCCAAGGAAGATTGCATCTGTTAAAGAGACCTCAACCTGGTCATAATTTCTTAACGGTCCGAGAATCCTGACATTTGGTATGCTTCGCAGTTTAGGCCCTACAATTGTAAGTGTATGTTTTGAAGCAAATTCTCCGGGCTGATACAGGGGACGTAATGTTTCGAATCCGGTTTTTTCACCAAAGAGAGTATGAAATGTTTTAGCAGTCAAATGTATATGACGGTTAGAAATTCCAAGAGGAATCTTAGGGAATTGCAAACCGGCATCTTCCGAAGGCAGATTTTTATTAAATGCATTTTTTACTTCTTCGGTAATTATGCTGATTAAATCCTGTTCCGATAATATCTGATTTGAATAATTTTGACTTTGTTTGGTATTATACAAGGTATAACTCCTGATATTATTCTTCTTTTAAATCTGCTATAATAACTTCAGTTCCGGCATGACGAAACTTTTCAACTTGTCCGGCAGGAGCGGATGAATCTGTAATTATTTTTGATATTTTTTCGATACCGGCATAGGAAGCTAAACCGGATTGATTAAACTTGCTTCCATCCAGTAGAACAATAACTTCATTAACTTTACTTACCACAAACTTTTTTAATTCAATTTCCAGAAGATTAGTGTCTGTTAATCCATTCTCAAAGGAGATTCCCCAGGCACCAAGGAAAGCCTTTTGTATAATAAGATCCTTCAGAAAATCATTTGTAGGCAGTCCCATAATAGAACCGGATGTATGCCTTAAATACCCGCCGGGAAGCAGTACATTGATATTTTGACACCCCATTAATTCGATTGCTGTCCACACTCCCGTTGGGATTACAGTAACTTCCTTTAATTCTTTTCTTGATCTTAGTGCATGTGCTAAAGCAAGAGATGTTGTACTTGCATCAAGCAAAATTGAATCTAGAGAATTAACCAAATGAGCGGCGGTTTCGCCTATTATTTTCTTTTTATTGGAATTGATGCTTTTGCGGGTCTGGAATGTATATTCCTGTTTTAATCTTTCCTCAATTAAACGGGCGCCACCGTGAGTACGGGTAATCTTTCCTTCTTTAACAAGACTATTTAAATCCGTCCGTATTGTTACTTCTGAAACATCAAGCAACTCGCTTAGTTCATTAACTGATGCATTTTCCTTTTCAGCCAGAATTCTAAGAATTTCCTGATGTCTTTGTAACATTTAGATATATGTTTAGTGAAAAATACATTTTTCGAATCAAATATAATTTAATTTTCGTTTACTTACAATATTTTTACGTTTTTTTTCAAAAAATTTATTTTTGTTTATATTATCGTAAATTTAGAAGTTTCTTTAATATTAAATCCATTAATGAATCAAAAAAATACACCCAATATTAATACTTTAACTTTATGTCAATTATAAAAAGAGGGAAAATGTTGAGGGAAGAGTTTATATATTTCTCAATATTCAAGAAATATTTCCAAAATAAAAAGAGTCGGCCGGAATCATTCAAACAGAAAAACAGGGTATTATTTTAACAGAAGCAGTTTATTTACTCTGGTTAAATTATCATAAACCAATTTACTTTTGGAATTGTTAAAAGAAATTTTACAGAAATAGATCCCGCTTGGGAGATTATCTGCACTAAAACTTACTTTATATATACCCGCTGCTTTCTCCTCATCAACAAGCGTTTTTACTGCTCTGCCCAGAATATCATATATTACCAGTTTTACGTATGCATCGTCCGCGAGTTCATATTTTATAACTGTAGTTGAATTAAAAGGATTCGGATAATTCTGGAATAAAGCATAATTTTCCTGAGAAATTTTATTTACCGGGATATTTACATGCTCATTAGTAATCTCATCTACCATTTTATAATATTCTGCAATTGCCCATTTAGTGTTAACTCTTAAATGGGTAATTGAGGAAAGATGATTATCACCTAATCCGCCAACTATTGCATAAGTTACTTCAGCAGTATCACCCAGCTTCATATTTAAAGGTCCCGACATTGCCCAGAATCTTCTGTCTCCCGGCGTATCTCTTACGCCATCAATCCACCCTGTTTTTGTTATCGGATCTCCGCTTAGATTGTAAGTACCGTAACCTTCAAACTCTCCCTTGACTTTCCTGCTGGCAGGATAATGAGGTTCAGGCAGATACCCTCTCATTAAATTGTAAAACTCTAATGCACCTGTATAATTGAAATCGGGATCTGCAAAATAACCACCTGTCCTATGAGCAATAAATACCGTTAATGGACTGGAATTAAAATACTTATAACCATGCCGCCACTTAAAATTTATTATTGCACTGTCAGAAGGTATTCCGGTTCGGAATGCGGCTCCTGTTAAAATAGAATATCCAGCTGCAGGCGGCGCAAGGAAAAAAGCGTTGTATCTTTCATCATAATCGCTTGAATTATAAACGTAACCTAAATTGAACAAAGTATCGCATCCCAGAAAATCATTTGTGGCTATCCCGTCATCCGTGTCTGTAAACTGGCAGATATACATACTGTCAATTCTTGAATCCTGCTGAGTATCCTGGGTTCCTTTATAAATAATATCTGCTTTCTTATAAATAACATTTCCAACTTTTCCGGAATCTGAATAGGCCCAATATGTTTCTCTTACCTCCAATCCGATATTAGGTGAGCCATATGTATTATATGAATTATTATCAGTATAATTTATCCAGAGAGTCTGGGCAGCACCGGGAACCCCGGGTATATCGGTGTCAGGTTCATATTTACCATCTTTATTTATATCGTAAAACGGCGCTCCTTTTTCAGCGGGCCATTCATTCCAGTCTTTTTCATACTGTTTATATATTTCAGAAATCATTGATTTAGTAACCTTATCCAGCGGAACCATATAAAAATTAGAAGCATCATCTGTTAAATCAGCATTTAGATAATCAGTTCTCACTCTGAACAATCTTTCTATTGCGGAATTGCCGCAGGCATACGTACAGCCGTTAACACGGACAATTGTATCTTTACCATCATACACTTTTCCTCCCCAAACTATTCCCTCAGTAAAAATAGGACCGGTTGTACCTTTGGGAAAGGTACTGCAATAATTATTATTTATCACCCAGTCATGAAAACCGTCATCCCTGACCCAGAGAGTAAAATTATTTATATCAATGATGCTCTGCACAGGATTTTGCTGGCCAGACAGTGCAGGAATACAAATGAATATAAAAAATATAAGTTCCTTTAAAACCGCTCTTTTTTGATTCATAATAAAGAAATTTTTTGCTTTCCGGGAGGAAATAGTATTTTGATAATTCATATTACCCCTGAAATTATTAATACTTCAATAATGTATGTAAAAATAATTCCTTTAGCAATACTTATTTTTAAGCTGGAGTTATTGAGGTGAATCAGATATTGACGGTACAGATTCAAGGCCTGAATTATCAACTGCTGATACTCTGTAGAAATATTTCTTATTTTGAGAAACAGACTCATTCCATTTTGTAACTGCATCTCCACTTCTTTCAAATGCTTCGATTTTTTTAACCATCTGAAAAACTCCGGGTTCTCCATTTTTATCTTCGGCTCTGTAAATTTTATAAAAGCCATTTTTCATATCCGGTTCAATATTTCCGGACCATGTAATTAACACGCTTTTGTTACTTCTTCTGACTTCCAGATTGATTGGTTTGGAAGGCGGGGCTTCATATGCGGTATGGATATAAATATCCAAATTATATACACCATCGTTATCACTATCTAATTTAAAACCTATTCCGGTGCTGTCGCGGTTTTTATCCTGTGAATTTGGATTGCTCCATGGCGAAAAAACTTTGTTATATCCCATCCTGAAAGCATCTTTACCATCCCCGCGGTATTTAACATCTTTAACAGGTAGAAACGTTTTATTATCCTGGGTAAAATGAATTGGTGCAGGAGACATTTTCTTTCCTTTCCATTCCCATGGTATATATTCCATATCTGTGTAGCCGTATTTTCTGTCTTCATTAACAGCATCAAAAACCGGCAGCAATCCCGCTCCCCACGGATTTTCTATTTCCTGGTTAACTGTCCAGTAATATCTTCCGCTGGCAGAAATTAATTGAAGACTCTGTCCATAGTAACTATCCTGACGAATAACATAAATGCCTTTTTCAACATTACCGAAAACGTGATTGTTTTCCCAGTATGAAAGCTTTCGATGGTTTTCAATGTAGAAATATTCTTTCTTTAAACTGTCTATAGTAATTCGAATTACATCACCAGTAGTTACATAATCTCTAAGCTTAATATTTTTATATTTTCCAGCGATTGAATTACTTATGGATTTAACATCTATCCAACCCAACAGGGATCTTTCAAAGGAATTGGCAACCTGCGTTTTTTTACCCCAGGCATCGAGCATACCCCAAAACCCGTAACCTGAGTGATAGCTGTTATTTCCTTCCAGGTAATGAGCGAATTCATGGATGCAGGTCCGTAATGCATTGGTAGTTAAATAATCTCTTACAGTTACCCCCGAACCTCCGGGCTGATTACCAGAAATACCCCACCAGGTTTTCACAGTTCTTTGCCCGTTATCAACTGTGAAGGCGCTGCCGCCTAAGTCACCCTCATCATTATTAAAATCCAGCAGACTATGAATAATTTTAATTGAATCAGCCGGGTAATCATTAGATATATTACGCCAAACCATAAAAATCATATCAATTATTCCATCAGGTTTATTCAGATGCTTATTTTCTCCCTGCAAACTCCAGTTATCGAACTGAGCAAAATCCATTTCTTTATTCACTTCTTTAATAATTTCCTGGTGAATAAATCCCCTTCTTTTTTTATTATCCAGGTACCATTTGCGTGAATGAGGAGAAATAACAGAAACTGATTTCCCGATAAACCTGAATTTATTAAATGACATTTCATTAAAGTAATCAGTCATAGAACCCGGTGTAGGATTCCTACTCCATTTCTCATCAACCCATTTTTTTATATCGGCGGGTTCACCGCCTTTGGGCCAAATTGGATTTGCAGGATCAAGTTTGTCGTCAGGAAATTGTGCAAAGACGAAAAGGACATTTATTTTACCTATTGACGGAAGGTAAATACCTTTTGTTTCTACCGGATCCTGTTGAGGAAATAAATAAGCTGAAATAAAAAATACAAGAAGTAAAATATTTTTCATTTACTCATTAAATTTTTTACAATTCCTGATAAGATAAAGAATTATTTAAATGAATAATGACGATATAAGTACCCTCCAGGACTAAGACTGTGACTTTGAAGGATATACCCAATACAGGTTAATAATTAACTCAACATTTTCTCCGCTGAAGATTACCGAAACATTTTGTAATTTGTAAGTCAAGATTTAATAATTTTTTTACTTGCTATGACTGATTTCTTAGCTGCCCGTTCAACAATGGCTTTGTCGCTTGGTTTCCATATAATATTTGCATGTATCGGTATGACCATGCCGTTCTTAATGGTTATTTCACATTGGTTCTGGCTCAAAAGGAAGGATGAAGTTTATCTGAAGCTTACAAAGGCATGGTCGAAAGGTGTTGCAATTTTCTTTGCTATCGGGGCAGTTTCAGGTACTGCACTTTCATTCGAATTAGGTTTGCTTTGGCCGGGATTTATGAAACATGCAGGACCTATTATCGGAATGCCGTTCAGCTGGGAAGGAACAGCATTCTTTGTCGAAGCAATTTTTATCGGTATATTTTTATACGGCTGGAATAAGATAAATCCTTATATTCATTGGTTCTCAGGCTTGCTGGTAGGTATATCAGGAATTATATCGGGAATATTTGTAGTATGTGCAAATGCCTGGATGAATGCACCGGTGGGATTCGATTGGGTAAACGGGAAGGCAGTAAACATTGATCCATTTGCGGCAATGTTTAACCCTGCCTGGATAAGCCAAACTTCACACATGACTATTGCGGCATTTGTTGCAACTTCTTTTGCTGTTGCAGGACTCCATGCTTTCTTATTGCTGAAGAATAGAGGAAATAAGTTACATCGTAAAGCAGTAATTATCGCTTTAAGTTTTGGAAGCATATTTGCTGTCCTTCAGCCTTTAAGTGGTGATTATAGTGCAAAAGATGTAGCAAAAAGACAACCGGTTAAGCTTGCATCAATGGAAGGACTTTTTAATACGGAAAAAGGTGCCGGGCTTACAATCGGCGGTATTCCTAATGAAGAAACTCAAACAACTGAATATGGTATTAAAATTCCACATTTATTAAGCTTCCTGGCTTATGGAGATTTCAGTGCTGAAGTAAAAGGTTTAAATGAATTCCCGGAAGGGAACTGGCCGCCTGTCTTAATCGTTCACCTTGCTTTCCAGCTGATGGTTGCCTGCGGATTTACACTTGCAGCCCTTGGAATTTTATTCTGGGTAATATGGTTTAAGTGGAAGGATAAATTACTGGATAAAAAATTTTTAATTATAACAGCAATCTGCACTCCTTTAGGTTTTTTTGCTGTAGAAGCAGGCTGGATTGTAACTGAAGTCGGCAGACAGCCATGGGTAATTTATAATATTTTGAAGACTGTTGATTCGGTTACACCTGTTCCAGGTCAGATTTTTCATTTTCTGGTTTTTGCAATTATCTATTCTATTTTATCAATTGTAGCTTTCTGGTTAATGAGCAGACAAATTAAAGTTTTGGATAAACAAGGTGAATTAGCTAATGATTAAATCTAAACATTCAAGTGCAGGAAGGTAACTTTCAAGATGCTGTATGTTGTTATTATATTCTTACTTGTTTCTGTTTATTTGTATTGTCTTCTAGGCGGTGCTGATTTCGGTGCCGGCATAGTTGAATTAACAGCAAGAGGTGAAAGTAAAGAGCGGACAAAAAACCTTGTTTCCGAATCAATGGCTCCGATTTGGGAAGCAAATCATATGTGGCTGGTTATTACAGTTGTAATTTTGTTTAATGCTTTCCCGGCAATTTATACCCAGGTTTCAATTTCTTTATATATTCCCCTTATTCTTCTTTTGGTAGGAATTGTACTCAGGGGAACTGCTTTTACTTTCAGGCATTATGATGCAATTAAAGATGAATCACAAAAAGTTTATTCCGGTATTTTTTCATATTCCAGCCTGATTGTTACATTCTTTTTCGGACTTGTGATCGGGGCATTGATTTCAGGAAAAATTTCCCAAAACCCGGCTGATTTTATTGAAGGGTATGTTACTCCATGGTTAAATATATTTTCAGTGTCGGTCGGCATTTTCCTTTGCACACTCTTTTCATTTATAGCATCGGTTTACCTGATAGGCGATTCAACTGAAATATCTATCAGAGAGGAATTTATTACTAAAGCCAAGCATGCTACAATTGCAATGGTCATCAGCGGAGGTGTGGTATTTATTGCTTCTTTCATTGAAAATGTTGATTTAATTACACAATTTTTTTCACACCCAGTCAGTATTACATTAATAGTATTCGCAACAATTGGTTTACCTGTTTTATGGATTACATTAGGAAAAGGACAAATCTGGTTTTCAAGAGTAATAGCAGGCGCACAGCTGCTTTTTATTTTGGGAGGATTTTACGCAATATACTTTCCGACTATTGTTAAAATAAAAGACGGGACTAATCTCACATTATTTAATTCCGCGGCACCTGAAGTTACTTTAGTTTACTTAAGCTGGGCACTGATCATCGGTTCCTTTATTATTTTTCCTTCATTATTTTATTTACTGAATATTTTCAAATTCAAAAACGGAAATAAGACAACCATTAATTGAATGAAAATATTCCGGTACCGGGCTTAAATAGTTATTTACTTTTTAACATTCTTAATTATTTCCGTTTTGTCCGCAAAATCAGAGCTGAAATTTTTAATCATATCTGCAACTTCCTTATTTTTTGTTGCCCTTTCATAAGTATCAGCCATTTTATTAAATACCTGGTGAAAATGAATATTCATATCATCAACTGCCATTTCTTTTGTCCAGAGATCAATTGCCAAAGTACCTTGTTCTTCTTTATCCCATAAAGAAATCATAATTGAACTGCATTCTTTTTTGCCATTAATGCCGGCATCGGTTGCTTCCCACTCAATTTTTTCAGGCACTTTTTTTTCATCCAAAGTAACAAAAAATTTAATTTCCGAAGTTTTATTCATTTTATTTCCTTTTTCTTTGTAAATAGATAATGGTATGTTTCATCTGTATAATTTTAAATTTAATTTGAATTAGTTTTAATTTTTGCTGTCAACAAATTTAATGATAATGAAATATATTAAAATTTCTACAATACGATCAAAAATAGCTCTGCTCTTTTTCATAATATTTTTTATTTCTCCAAATGCAAGAAGTCAGAGTGATTTCAGCATAGGGGCATATATTGGAAGCGGATATATCAGCGGAAATTCGCCAAACCAAACCAGCTTAAATACTTCCGTATTCCTTCAAATGAAAACTATATTTAGTGACGCTTTCTTCTTAAGATTCAGTTTCCTTTACCACAGGGATCTTGATTATTATCTGGGAACAAGAAGCAGTTATTACCCTTTTATTAAAGGTGTGACTATTAAAAGCATTTTTGTTCAGGAGCTTTCGGGTAATCTTTACTTTGAAGAAGGATTCGGCTTTCTTTATCTTAATGACAGAGTATTCAGTAATGCTAGTGCCGATGATTTAGGTACTGTATTCTCGATAACAGGCGGTAATGATTTTAGTAAATACACAAATTTAAAGGTAAAGTTAGGTTTAGGTTTCGAATACGGAATAACATTCAATAATACACTTGCCCACTATTTATCAATCCATTTACAGGGTGAATACTTTTTTTAAGTCAAAGGTCGAAAGTTAAAAAATAATTATTGATATTTTTTAATTTATCAGTCATATGCTGATCTTTTTGATTTTTGACTTTTTAATTAGCCGTTACTTTTTCAGCAGCATTCACTTCAGCCGGAATTTTACCATTCTTCAATTCATCAACCAAACGATTTGCTTTATAGATATCTTTAAGCGCCTCAATCATTCCTTCGGAATGAACAGCAACCATCCTGTTTTCCTCAGTAGAGAATATAAAGCTTCCGGGTAAACTCTGGATATTACCGTCAAAAGCAAGTCCTACAATTTCACCCTTTTCATTTATAACCGGGCTTCCGGAATTTCCCCCGATAATATCATTGGTTGCCACAAAATTGAAAGGGGTGGAAAGATCAAAATCTTTTGGCGGATTCTGCCATCTTTTAGGAAGAGACCATGGAAATTTTTTATTAAATGAATAATACCTGTTATACAAACCATAGAAAGTTGTAACAGGCGGTGCAATTGTTCCGTTGTATGGAAAACCTTTTACAATCCCATCAGAGATACGTAAAGTAAAAGTAGCATCGGGCGGAATGGATGTTCCGTAAACATCGTATAATGCTTTTCCAAGTTCTCCTGAAAGCCAATCATTTTGAGTTTCAAGCTGGCTGGCCTCCTGTTGTAAAGCTTTTCTTCTATTTTCAGATTTTATTATGAAAACAATAAAAGGATCTTTGGAGTTTAATATTGCATCCGGTCCCTGCTTTACAAGTTCTTTTATCTTTTCTTCACTGGTTAAAGAGGAATTGTTTATCAAATAATCTGTTGCTTCATTTATTGATCTGTGGTCTATCAGCTCTTTAACATACATATTATCCCGGCCTAAATATTTTACCATAAGCAGGAGCTGCTCTTTAAGCAGCTGTTTGTTTTCCGTGGAATCAAAACCTTCGGGAAAAATTTCATTAACTGTAGTGTCCAGGTCATCCCCCCTGTAGTAGTAGTATCTCTGATCTTCAGGCAGCTTCAACTGCTGTGCAAGTTCAACCATTTCCTGGGCGATGGTAAAATATTCGGAAGTTTCAACAGGATTCATTTCCAGGGCATATTGTTCATTAGAAATTTTTCTTAAATCATTTCTATTTTCCCATATTTCTTTCCACAAATTACCGTATAATGTATTCAGATTAGGATTAGATTTAACAGCGGCTTTAAATTTTTCTTCAAAATCTTTTTTCTTCTGCAATAGAACAGGATTTCTTAAACCTTTCAGCATCCCTTCATACGCTTTTTGAGAATTTGTATATCTAAGCAGCTGGTCTCTCAATTCATTTTCTCTATCCGGATTCTCCACCAATAATTTCGAATAAATGTTTACAAGTCCATCCAGTAAATCCACCATGCGGGGATAAGTTATATCACGCAAATATTCTAACTGCGAAACAGAATTAAGCCGGTTAGTTGATCCCGGATTACCTATAACAAATACCGGCTCGCCGTCTTTAGCGCCATTTGCACTCCATTTAAAATAATGTTTGGTTTTTAATGGTTTGCCATTATCATACACTCTGAAAAAAGAGCAGTCTAAATCATAACGCGGGTAAGTAAAATTATCATAATCTCCCCCGAAAAATCCGAGTTCTGATTCCGGTGCAAAAACAAGCCGTACATCATTATATCTTTTATATCCGTAAAGGGAATATCTTCCTCCGTTATATAAAGGAACCACAGAAGCTTGTAATCCTGTAGAGTCACTTTCTCTTTTTTCTATTTCGGCTATTGCTTTTTCTTTATTAAGTTCTTTATCAGCTTCAGTTTTACCTTGAGCAATTTCCTGCTGTATTTCATTAGTTACATCTTTAATAAGAACCAGCTGATCAACAAACAAACCCGGGACAGGCCGTTCATCTTCAAGATTTTTTGCCCAGAATCCGTTTTTTGATAAATTTTCACTATCGCTTGCGACTTCGGTAACGCTCTCCCTGGCGCAGTGGTCATTCGTCATTATTAATCCGTCACTGGAGACAAATGAAGCCGAGCAGTATGTAGCAAAACGCAGAGCTGAAAGCCTTACATCCTCTAACCATTTTTCTGACGGTTTAAAATTATAAGTTTCTTCAAAATATTTTATAGGAGGATAATCAAACGTCCACATTCTACCGGTATCAAATTTACCGGCTTTTACGGTGTCTAAATTTAACCAGCTATAATCTGGCTGGATTGAGTTATTATTTTGCAGCTGCTGTGATGAAGAACAGCCAGCTATAAGAAGCAGAATAATTACTATTAAATTTTTTAGTAAATAATTTCTTTTGCGGCTAGTCATACAACTTCCTCAGATTGAGAAAAGAATAAAAAAATAAAAAACTATATTAATTCATTTAAATCATTATTAAAAGTCTGATTAGATTTGGTGAGTCTGGAACTTGATTATAAATACATTAGAAAAATATATACGAATACCCTGACAATTTTAAATAGTTCCCCTGTTTTAATTCAACAGGTAAATGTCCTGATTTAGCGGCAGATTAATAAATCAAATATAAGAATCAGGTTGATAAAGAGGTTCAATTTCCCATTCATCTTCTATTGTTCCAACACAATGGGAGCATTTGGGAACATTAAAAACAACCTTTTCTTCATTTGGAGCTGCACGAACAAAATTCAAAATGGTTTTACAACTTGAGCATTGAACAACATGTGATGTAGTCGTCTTCATACTGCAATCAGGACATATAAATCCTAAATCTCCCGGTGTTTCATCTGGATTTACTAAAAATATTGCATTGCATTTAGAATTATTGCATTTAGCGAAGTGCCACTTAATAGTATCTTTTGTATCGATAGTTATCTCCCTAGAAATTTAGGAGTTAAACATAAATAGTAATTTTTATAAAGTCTACTGAAAAATAATTCCCCACAATTTTTCATACTAATTATATCTCATAATGAAAAAAAGGGGGTTCACGATTCATTTACCAGTCTTAGTTTAGACTAAATAAAATAAACCTATATTTAAATAATAATATGAATTCTGCTTATTATTCTATTAATTTCACTAATTCTTTAATTCTAAATTACTATTTTTGAAATATCAAAAGTATTCAAATAAAATTCCACGAAAAAACAGTATCACAGAAAAATATTTTAAAGGAGAAAAATGGATAAAATAAGCAGCTTTAAAGCCTATGACATTCGGGGTAAAGTACCTTCGGAATTAAATCCTGAATTAGCATATAAAGTAGCTAAAGCTTTTTCCGGTTTTATAAATGCAAAATCTGTTGTCGTTGGGTATGATATCAGAAAATCTTCGGGTATTATTTCGGATGCTGTTAAAAAAGGATTAACCGAAAACGGAGTGGATGTTATCGATATTGGTTTATGCGGTACGGAAATGATTTACTTTGCTACAACAAACTTTAAAGCTGACGGAGGTATAATGATCACTGCATCACATAATCCTCCTGAATATAACGGAATGAAATTCGTAAAAAAAGATTCTGTACCTGTGGGCTATGATTCCGGCTTAAATGAGTTGGAAAAGATCATATTAAATAATGAAATTCCGCCTGCTGCTAATAACCCGGGGAAAGTAATAAATAAAAATGTGATGGATGGATTTATTAATCATCTTAAGGAGTTTTTCAATCCTGATAAAATCAAACCATTTAAGGTGGTTGTTAATGCGGGGAACGGCTGTGCAGGATTAGCACTGGATGCAATTGAAAAAGAGCTGCCGATTAAGATGATAAAAATCTTCAATGAACCCGATTCGGATTTCCCTAACGGAGTTCCTAACCCGCTTCTTCCCCAAAACCGTAAACCAACTATTAACGCGGTAATTAATAATAACGCAGATCTTGGAGTAGCCTGGGATGGTGATTTTGACCGTTGTTTCTTTTTTGATGAAAAAGGAAACTTTATTGAAGGTTACTATATTGTGGGACTTTTGGCAAAATCAATTCTAAAAGAAAATCCAGGTGAAAAAATCGTTCATGATCCAAGGTTAGTCTGGAATACTCTTGATATAGTCAATAAGATGAACGGAGTTGCTGTTGAATCAGTGAGCGGTCATGCTTTTATAAAAGAAAAGATGAGAAAAGTAAATGCGATATACGGCGGAGAAATGTCTGCACATCATTATTTCAGAGAGAATTCTTATTCAGACAGCGGCATGATCCCTTTTTTACTTACTATGCAGCTCATGTCTACAGAAAATAAAAAACTCTCGCAGCTTGTTGAAGAAATGATTCAGGCCTACCCATGTTCCGGGGAAATTAATTCAGAAATAAAAAACCCGGGAGAAAAATTGAAAGTACTTGAAGCAAAATACTCTGACGGCGAAATAAGCAAGATAGATGGTTTAAGTGTAGCGTATAATGACTGGAGATTTAATGTCAGACTATCGAATACAGAACCAATTATCCGGTTGAATGTTGAAAGCAAAATGAATGTTGAACTGATGAAAGAAAAAACAGAAGAGCTGCTGAAAATAATTAGAGGTTAAGGAATTCATAATACATTCGGATTGAATGGATGATGTTTGAATGAAGCGAACATTCAGACAATCATTCATTCATTTGTTCAAAGGGGATGGTTAAACAATGTTATTGAACTTCCACAGTAAACGGTATACGTAATTTTTCCCAAATCAGATTTACAACTGCTGAATTTTTCCCGTCCTTGTTTACATTCATATCCGAGAAAGAATATTCAAGCCATTCTGTAAACTCACTCTGCTGCGGTTTAACAGTAAATCTTATTGCATCTTCTGCCTGGTTATATTCAAATGCGCCCCACTGATCGGCTACTTTATTAAATATAAGGATCCAGCTATTTTTTGACGGAACTGCAAAAAAGCTGTAAGCACCTGCGGTTAATTTTTTCCCATTAATTAAAACATCACTTGTAAAAACAAATTTTGTAGCTTCATTTGCACCTGCACGCCAGACCTTATCGTACGGTACCAGCCCTCCCCAGATTTTTCTTCCTTTAACCCCCGGACGGCTGTAAGAAATTGAAACATCTTTTAATCCTATTGTTTGCATAATAAATGCCTTCGGACTTATTCTTAACTCCTTATTCCATGGCTGTATAGTATTTTTAGCTTCATTATTCTTTTTCATTTTATTATTCTGATTCTGCTGCGCAAATGAACTTGTAAAGAATAATACCGCAATCATGCTTATTAATATAAATTTAAAATAATCAATTAATTTATGGGGCATTTTAACTCCTTAAACAATTTTATTAATTATTCGCCTCTTAATTTAAAAATAAATATTTAAATATCATTTAATGCCAATAAATTCTGAATTTTTCCGGGTAAAAATTTAGTATATTATGATTTATACCAGGGACAGGATATTTGCCATTTAATTATATTGATAACCAAATTTCAGCTGATAATATTATTGTTAGAAAATTAAAGCAATTTATAAATAAAATATAATCCCATTATGGCTGTAAAAGAAATCTTATTACTCGGTAATCCAAAATTATATGAATCATGTATTCCTGTAAAAAAGGATGAAATAAAAGAAATTAGGAAGGTAGTAAAAGATCTTCATGATACATTAATAGATTTTAGGGAAAAATATAATACCGGAAGAGCCATTGCGGCGCCTCAAATAGGTATTATGAAAAAATTGATCTACATGCACATAAAAAGTCCTGTTGTATTTATCAATCCTGTCCTGGATGATTTCAGCAGAGAAACAATTCAGCTTTGGGATGATTGTATGAGTTTCCCTGATATTCTTGTAAAAGTAAAAAGATTCAAAAATTGCCGGATAACTTTTCGCGATTTAAAATGGAAGAAACATTCTATGATGCTTGAAGAAGATCTATCGGAGCTTCTCCAGCATGAAGTTGATCATCTGAATGGAATACTGGCAATTCAAAGAGCAAATGACAGCAAATCAATAATACTAAAGAGTGAAAAGAAATATTTTGAAAAGTAAATTATTAAGATGACATCTGAAAAGATGTCATCTTTTAACTAAGTATTTTAATTTATTTGATTAATGAAAACTTTTTGGTAGAGATTAACTTTCCTGTTGTAAGCTGATAAATATAAACTCCGCTGGTAAGACTATAATTATCTGCATTAAATTTAATTTTATATTCACCAGGCTGCTTATTTCCATTTACAAGCGTTACTATTTCATTACCAAGAATGTCATAAACCTTTAAGGAAACAAATCCATATTCGGGAATCCTGAAGTTGAAATTAGTAGACGGATTAAAAGGATTAGGATAGTTCTGACTCAAAGAGAATGATTTTTCAAGGACATTTCTATCATAAGCTTTACTGGCAATCGCGCCTTCCCATCCTGCAAGAGAAGCCCAAAGCCACCAGGCGGCATAAGCTTTCCGGTTTCCGTTCAACGCCTGGGAATGAGCCGGAGAACAATTATACCAATCTACATTTTCCGTATGGGATTCCTGCCAATCGACAGCCCAGTTTTTATCACGTGTCCCATTGTTATCACTATCATAATCACAATTATCGTTAGCCATTTTATTGAGATAAAAATTTCCGTCAGGATCATATGATTCTATATCGGCAAAATCATATAAAATTTTATTGTTATTCCCGCAGTATCTTCGTATCTCTTCATTCCTTTGATTTAATTTTCCATCTGCTCCTGAACCGTCGAGATGCCCAGTCATGTATACAAATTTTACGTTCGGATAATTATTTTCCAATGATGACATTAAATCAAGATATGTTTGGATATCTGACGAATCAGCAGAGCTAACTTGTCCGCACCAGCTCCAGATTATAACGTTTACATAACTGTTATTCGGATCTTTCAAAAAATCAGAAGTAGCCTGCGCCCAGCTGGTACGATCAGGGCTGCCAAGATCCGAAGCGCCCGGTATTGCATAATCATGCAAGTCCAGAGCCTCGTTGCTCCCGCCATTATTGAAAGCATATTGGTCACCTTTCCAGTTTTGTAATCCGGTCATTCCACTTATTAGCTGACTGCCATGTGAAGTATGCTGATAAGCTATATGTAAATTTTCTTTTGCTGTATTTATCCATTCATATGGAATACTATTTATATTTGTACAATTATGGTTTATTATTAAACCCTGTCCGAAAGAAGTATATGTTATGAAAAGAATAAAAGTGATAACAAGATTCTTATCCAGACGTTGTATAATCTTATTCATCTTCTCCTCCTAAAATTTAGAAGAATATAGATTCCAGCCCGGAATCACATAATTAGAGAAACGTCGGGACAACTTTTATGCCCCTGCTGTTAAATAAGCTAAATCACCATTTATTAGTAAAAAAGAAGAGAATCCGGATATGAACCCGGTAATAATAACCGGCAAAAATTGTTCTAAGTATTTATAATAATTAAAGTTATATTAAAAACTGATCTCTTTAAGTTTTGTAATTACTACATCTATTTCTTCTTTGGTATTATAAAAATGAGGAGAAAACCTGACTATTCCTTCTCTGAAAGCTGCATTTATATTTTTCTTTTCAAGTTCCTCAAATATTTCTTTGCTCTTTTCATTTTTAATGCTGATAATCCCTGAAAGATTTTCTTCTGCAATATTTTTCAGGATCGGATCATAGTCTATATTTATTAATTCCTTTAAAAAATAAGCAGAGTTTTCAATAACTCTTTTTTCAATATTTTCAAAACCAAATTCTTTAAATAATTTTAATGATGCGTTCAAAGCATAAACACCAAAAGTGTTAACAGTTCCGTTTTGAAATCTTTCTGCAGAATTTCTTAACTTTAAATCGTAGTCAAGTAAGTTCCATGCATTTTTAACAGATAACCAGCCGACATATTTTGGATCGAGATTGTTCTGCAGATCTTCAGAGACAAAGACAAATCCCAGGCCCTGAAGTCCGAGCAGCCATTTTTGTGTTCCGCATGAAATAAAATCGACATTATATTTTTTAACATCAAGCTGAAAAGCACCTAATCCCTGAATCGCATCAACTGAAAAGACAATTCCATTTTCTTCACAATAATTACCTATTTTTTCCAGGTCAACTTTATAACCGGATAAAAATTGGACAAAGCTGATTGAAATTAATTTCGTATTAACTCTCACAGAATTAATTATATCATCAGCAGATACAATTCCATCATGCGATTTAACAAAATCTATTTCAATCCCATTTTTCTTCAGATTTAGAAAAGGATAAACATTTGCAGGAAATTCAATAACGTTTAATAAAATTCTATCACCTTTTTTCAAGTTCAATCCTTGCGCTAATATATTTATTCCGTTTGATGTATTATCGACAAAAGCTATACGTGAAGGCTCACAGTTTATCAATTCTGCTAAATATTCCTTGGTTTCCTCGGATAATGCCAGGTATTCCTTAAAATCATCTATTTTGTCACCGGATCTGTCTTTAATTAAATCAGATAATTTATCTTTTACCCTTTCAGACATTGGACCAGTAGAAGCATGGTTAAAGTATACTTTCCCGGTTTTTAAATGCGGAAATAATTTTCTTACTTCGTCTATTTTCATAATTATTGAGTAAATCTAAAAGTTATTAAAAATTAAAATAACTATTTAATCGTTTTGAAATTCTATTCTTTTTGAAAATTTTTATTTTAGTTATAGAGCCTTTCCCCGCACCCGGAATTAAATATTCAAACGGGAACAAACCGGTATATAAATTATTTATTTTTAATTTAATTATTAAATTAAAAATCTTAATCTTCATCCGGTTTAATTTTATTGCTAAAAATGAATTGAATTGCATAAGAAAGAAAAATATTGCGGGTTTAAAATAAAAAAAGGAGAGCTTAATCTCTCCTTCTTGTAATGTTGATGTTCAGGGAAAATCTTTAATTAATTAAAAAAATCATCCTAAAAAAATGGTTACCCCTGTATCAGAATTTTATTTATGAGGTAAAAGTATAAAATCTATATTAAGAGAACCTTAACATATTATTAAAATTTCTTAATCATAATTAAAGAATTATTTTATATTTGTCTGTGATCTGGGGTAAACTTGTTATATTTTGTCATTCTCAGAAAAAAAATTAAATTTATTTTTTATATAGAAAATTTTAAACTAGACGGGGAAATATTATGGCAAAAATTCCTGCTCAAACTAAAGCTGCAAACAATTTTAATGAGCTTAAACCGGAAGATTTAAGATGGAAATGCGATCCCGACATCTTTAAATTTGCTTCTACTGTCGATCTTGAACCAATAGAAGGAATACTAGGACAGGAAAGAGCATTAAAAGCTTTGAAGGTAGGCGTCGGCTTACACAGCCCGGGATATAATATCTATATTGCTGGTCTGTCAGGGACCGGTAAAGCAACAACTGTAAAAAAGATGCTTGAACAAATCAGTTCGGATTGTCCGCCTCTTAAAGATTATGCTTATGTAAATAACTTTAAGGATGAGGACAGACCCGCCCTTTTAATATTCCCTTCGGGAAAAGCAAAAGAATTTAAGCAGAGCTTTTCTTCTGCAATAAATGTTTTAAGAAAAAGGATACCGCAGGCACTTGAAAACGAATCCTATATCCACAGGAAAAAACAAATAATTGAACTTTACAGCCAAAAAGAACAATCTCTTTTAGAACCCTTTAATCAGAAATTAAAAAAAGATCATTTTACTTTAGGACAAACAAAAATCGGCGAAGCTGCAAGACCGGATATTATTCCTATAATAAATGAGCAACCCGTTCCTATTTATCAATTGGATGAACTTGTTCAGCAGAATAAGATTTCTAATGACGAAGTTAAAAACATAATCAAAAAATATAATGATTACCAGGAAGAGCTCCATTCAATATTCAAAAAAGGTTTAAAAATAAGCCAGCAATTCCAGGAACAACTTTTCAAGTTGGAAAAGGAAGCTGCTCATGTGGTAGTAAAAGGAGTCATTGAAAACCTGCGGGAAAAATTCAGTCAGAAAAAAGTAAGTAATTATCTCGACCTGGTTGAAGATCATATCCTTGAAAATATACAAATATTTAAGGGCTTAAAACCCGAAGGCGAAACCACGGATTCCGGTTTACCAATTGATTACTTTAAAATTTATGACGTAAATATTATTCTGGATACTTCAGAATCTAAAGACTGCCCTGTAGTTGAAGAAACCTCTCCGACTTATGTAAATATTTTCGGAACTATCGAAAGAATTAATGACGGCAGAGGAGGCTGGTATAGTGATTTTACGAGAATAAAAGCCGGCTCATTATTAAGAGCAAACGGCGGTTATCTTATTATAAATGTAAATCATCTTTTTGAAGAACCCGGTGTATGGCATACTTTGAAAAGAGTTCTGACATATAATAAGCTCGAGATACAGGATCTCCCCAGTTATTTCATGCCTTCAACTTCAATATTAAAACCCGAATCAATAGATATTGAGTCAAAAATTATTTTGATCGGCAGCCAGGATATTTATTCTTTGCTTGCCAATTATGAATATGATTTTAAAAAGATTTTCAAAATAAAAGCAGATTTTGATTACGAAATAAAAAGGAATGATAATGTTTTAGTCGAATACGCAAGAGTAATTAAAAAAATGATTAAAGAAGAAAATCTATGTGAATTTGATAAAAACGCCATTGCATTTTTAATAGAACTTGGCGCCAAATATATCGGCAATAAAAATAAGCTTACCACCAGGTTTTCTTACATTGCAGACCTTGCTCGCGAAGCAAATTTCTGGGCTGTTGATGACGGTTTTAATGTTGTTTCGGCTGCTCATGTACAGAAAGCTTTTAATTCTGCAAAAGAAAGACATGGTCTTCTTGAAGCCAAAATCACAGAGATGTATCAGCAGGATATGTATTTAATTGATACTGCAGGAGAAAGAATCGGCCAAATAAATGGTCTTGCTGTTTATGGCGGAGATTTTTATGCTTTCGGCAGACCAACAAGAATAACCGCAACCGTTTCTCTTGGCAGCGGCACCATAATTAATGTTGAACGGGAAGCCGGTATGAGCGGGAAACAATACAATAAAGGTGTATTAATTATTTCTGGATATTTCAGGGAAACTTTCGGCCAGGATCTTCCGCTTTCATTTAATGCAAATCTGGTATTTGAACAATCATATGGCACGGTTGACGGGGACAGCGCTTCCTGTGCAGAAATATTTGCACTGCTTTCAACTCTGGCAAATCTCCCCATAAAGCAATCCCTGGCTGTAACTGGTTCATTAAACCAGAAAGGTGATGTGCAGCCGATAGGCGGTGTAAATGAAAAGATTGAAGGATTTTTTGATATCTGCAAAATGAAGGGGTTAAATGGTACTCAGGGAGTTGTTATACCTATCCAAAATGTTGAAGAGCTAATGCTGCGGGAAGATGTGATCGACTCTGTAAAAAAAGGTGAATTTCATATCTATCCAATTACAAGGGTTGAGGAGGGAATTGAAATTTTGACGGGTTTAAAATCGGGAGAGAGAACCCTGAAAGGTTATGAAAAAGGAACTGTGTTCTTTTATGTCGAAGAAAAAATAAAAGATCTTTATGCAAAATCTAAAATGAGAAAAGCATTAACTTCAAAAATACCGGAAAAGAAAAAGAAAAAATGACTAAGATGAATCCGGATACATTTGCAAAAACTAAAATACTGTGTACAGTCGGACCAGCTACATCTACGGCAGACGAAATAGACAAATTGATTCTAGCAGGTATGGACGGAATAAGAATGAATTTTTCACATGGGAATTACGAATTTTTTGGAAAACTATTCAATGAAATCGATAAAGCCTGCAAGGAGGAAAATACTCCACTTGCAATTTTAGTTGATTTACAGGGGCCCAAAATCAGGGTTGGTGATTTGTCAGAACCCGAAATTGAATTAGTCCAGGGAGAAAAGATTGAAATAACTATTGAAAATACCCCCGGCACAAAAGATAAAATCTCCACATCATATAAATCATTGGTTGATGATGCACAGGTAGGAGATCCTGTTTTAATTGATGATGGTTTAATTAGATTAAGAATAGCAGAAAGGAAAAAAGATTCCGTTATTTGTACGATTGAAATCGGAGGAACACTTAAGCCAAAAAAAGGAATGAATCTTCCCGGGATGAAATTATCTACCCCGTCCATCACTGAAAAAGATTTTCAGGATCTTGAATTCTGTATGAAATATCGTATTGACTATATTGCATTATCATTTGTTAGAAAAGCGTCTGATATTTTGCATTTGAAAGAATGGCTGAGAAGTAAAAATTTCGAAAAGCCAATAATAGCCAAAATAGAAAAAAAAGAAGCAGTAGATAATTTTGATGAGATACTTAAAGCAGCTGACGGAATTATGGTAGCCAGAGGAGACCTTGGTGTTGAACTGCTGCCACAGGAAGTACCAGTAATTCAAAAACAGATAATAAAAAAATGTAATTCATCGGGAAAGCTGGTTATCACGGCAACACAAATGCTTGAATCTATGATTCATAATCCGATACCTACACGTGCAGAAGCATCGGATGTTGCAAATGCTGTTTGGGATGGAACTGATACTGTCATGCTGAGCGGTGAAACTTCTGTTGGAAAATATCCCATAAAAACCGTAAAAATAATGAATGATATAATCCAAAATGCGGAACGTCATTCACCTCTTCTTTTTATTGATTATGAAATACCTGAGGAAATAGAAGAGAATCTGTTTGATTCAATGGGCAAGGCAATTGTAGAAGTAAGTAAACAGGTTAATGCTGCTGCAATTGTAGCCTTTACACTGAAAGGACGTACTGCCAGAAACCTGGCCAAGTTCAGACCCAATTCAAAAATAATTGCTTTGTCAAACAGTTTCGATACAATGAACAATTTATGTTTAAGATGGGGAGTAACTTCAATTTACTGCGATGAAATTGACAAAGAACATCTGGCAATAGACAAAGCAAAAAAATTGATCCTCGAAGCTGAGCATGTAAAGGAAGGTGATGTTATTATATTTGCTGCCGGTGCACCTTACTCAGAAAAAAGCAGGGTAAATTGGATAAGGTTCGAAGTGATTTGAATATTTTGAATATAAAATTTATTTATAAAAAATAATTATATACTCTTATATTTCTTTATCATTACATTCATCAATTGTTCATTCGTTAAAGCATTCAATCATGCAATGAATTTTAACTTTCATCTGTTTGTCTAAAAATTTATTTTAAAACAAAAATTTATAAGTTGGAGATGCTTGAAAGAAATATTGATGAATTAGTACCGGCTAAATGGTGGGAACCTTCCGAAAAAAATAAGATCCTGTGCACCCTTTGCCCGCGTTATTGTAAAATAGGAGAAGGACAGCCTGGTTTTTGTTTCATCCGTCAAAATCACGGCGGGAAACTATATACAATTGGTTACGGCAGACCGACTGGTTTTGCAATTGATCCGGTTGAAAAAAAACCTCTGAATCATTTTTATCCGGGTACTTCTATTTTAAGCTTTGGAACTGCAGGCTGTAATCTTGGCTGTAAATTCTGCCAGAATTGGTCGATAAGCAAAGCAAAGCTGGATGATTCTAATTCTTTAAATTCATCGCCGGAAGATGTTGTTAATCTTGCCAGGCAATATAATGTGCCGTCAATTGCTTACACATATAATGATCCTACTATATTCGGGGAATATGTTATCGATATATCTAAAATCGCAAAAGAAGAAGGAATAAATTCAGTAATGGTAACTGCGGGTTATATCGATAAAAATGCAAGGAAGGACGTTTATCACTACATTGATGCTGCTAATGTAGATCTGAAAGGTTTTACAGAAAGATTTTACAACAAGCTGACTTTTTCTTCTTTAAGTGATGTACTTGATACATTAATTTGGTTGAAAAATGAAACTAATATCTGGTTCGAAATCACAACTTTGTTAATTCCAGGTGAAAATGATTCATACGAAGAAATTCAAAATGAATGCAGTTGGATATTGGAAAATTTAGGAGATTCCGTACCTCTTCATTTTACTGCTTTTCATCCGGATTTCAAAATGCGGGATAAAATACGAACACCGCAATCCACTTTAACTGCAGCAAGAAATATTGCATTAAGATCAGGTATAAAATTTTGTTATGTCGGGAATGTGCATGATCTCGAAGGTCAGATTACTTATTGCCCAAATTGTAATACCCCATTAATAAAAAGAAATTGGCACGACGTCTTTACTAATAAAATTAAAAATGGTAAATGCTGCAAATGTAATACGACAATTCCGGGAATCTTTTAACTCCCTGCAATTATCTATAAACCTCAAATATTTCATAGACCCTGGAGGCCCGTAGGTTAATTTTGTTTACAGTCATTTACAATTCAATTATGTCTTTTTCCAATACTATATAAGAAAAAATAATCTCCCCTTGTTTTTCAATTTTAAAAAATATCTTTAATTTGAAAATCACTATTTAAAAACAAAAGGATAATATGAAATCTTTAAAAAATAAAATTGTACTTATAACCGGTGCATCTTCAGGAATCGGAAGAGCATGTGCGTCTGCTTTTGCGAAAGAAGGCACTAATTTAATTCTTGCTGCAAGACGTTTGGAAAGATTAAACGAAATAGCCGAAACTTTAATAAAAGAAAATAATATTAAAGTATTAACTGTTGAAATTGATGTTAGAAATTACGAAAACGTGAAAAACATTTTTTCTAATCTCCCGAAAGAATGGAAAAATATAGACATATTAATTAATAATGCCGGACTTGCCAGAGGGTTTTCAACAATATACGAAGGTGATGTTGAACATTGGGAGGAGATGATTGATACAAATATAAAGGGACTTCTTTATGTAACCCGTCAAATTCTCCCGAACATGGTTGAAAGAAAATTAGGCCATGTAATTAATATCGGTTCAACTGCAGGCCACGAAGTTTATAAAAACGGTAATGTATATTGTGCAACTAAATATGCAGTAGATGCGTTAACTCAGTCTATACGTCTTGATGTATTGGGTAAGAACATAAAAGTATCAACAGTTGATCCGGGAATGGTTAGAACAGAATTCGGTGATGTAAGATTTTCTGGCGATAAAGAAAAAGTAGAAAAAGTTTATGAAGGATTAATACCTTTATCTGCAGAAGATGTAGCAGAAGCTGTTCTATTTTGCACTACCCGTCCTTCTCATGTAAATATTAATGAAGTTATTCTTACCTGTAATGCGCAGGCTTCGTCAACTCAAATCTATAGGGAAATATGATAAATCAATTAAGGTAACAATAAAAAAACCTCCGGAGGTTTCAGAGATCCCGGAGGTTGATTCAATTAAATAAGGTTTTACGATTCTAAACCTGCACAAAAAGGCTTACATCGCCCGCACCTTCCCTTATTATTTCAGGTATTTCCGCACTTAAATCAATAACGCTTGATGGGTCGCCGCTTAAATTCCCGGATGCTAACATTAAATCTACCTGAGAATTAAATATATTTCTTATTTCAAAAGGATCGATTAAAACATCTCCTTTTCGGTTCGTTGTGCTTGTACTTATTATCGGGTGACCAAATTCTTTTACGAGGGTTAGTGTAACCGGATGGTTCGGGACTCTTATTCCGACAGTTTTTCTTTTACTCCATAATTTTTTTGGTACCAGTTTAGCTGCGGGCAATATAAAAGTATAAGGTCCGGGTAATAAATGCTTCATTGTTCTGTAAGCATAATCTGAAACCCGGGCATATTTAGCAATATCTTTTAAATCCGAGCAAACAAAGCTAAACAATTTACTAACGCTATCATTTTTAATTGAAAATATTCTCTCCAAAGCTTCTTTGTTAAAAATATCACATCCAATTCCATATACTGTATCGGTAGGATAAATAATTACTCCCCCTTTACTTAGAACCTCAATTGCTTTATTTATAAACCTTAACTGCGGCGTTTCGGGATGCAGCTCATAATATTCCATAACCATCTCCTTTCAACATAAACATTCATTTTTGAAAAATTTTAGGCATGCAATAAGATTTGAAATTTATTTATTCATACTTTCTTATTATAAGATAATAATCTGCCAACAACTTTCAAGAATCATTATCAGGAAATATAATTTTTGTAATAAATATAAACATGTAATTCTTAATAAATTGAATGTTTGATCCATTTTTTTGTATATTTAAAGTTCAATTTTAATTAAAGTCAAATTTTGCGGAGAATAAATGTCAAGAAGATGTCAAATAACAGGAAAAGGCCCGATGACCGGAAATAATGTATCCCACGCGCATAATAGGAGCAAAAGAAGATTTTTACCGAATCTTCAGAAAAAGAGAATCTGGGTCCAGGAATTAAATCGTTTTGTCACTATTAAGCTTTCTACCAAAGCGATTAAAAATATTTCCAGAAACGGAACATCTGAAGTAGCAAAATTAGTTAGGGAAAAAAGGATAAAAGTTAGATAATCTGAATAAAGAATTTAAATTAAAAAAAGGAATCCTGATACCGGGATTCCTTTTTTATTTTAAAGCTGAAAAATAAGTCCTATTCTCTGACTACCCAAACTTTTATTTTTGCACTAACTGAAGGATGCAGCTTTATTTCAATACCATAAATTCCGAGAGATTTTATAGGTTCCTCAATTTCAATTTTTCTTCTATCAATATCATGACCCTTTTCTTTCAATGCATCGGCTATCATTTGGTTGGTAACTGAACCGAAGATTTTATCTTCTTCACCAACCTGAACAGGAATAGTAACAGATATTTTCTCAAGTTCGGCAGCAAAAGTTTCAGCAGAAGCTAATTCATGAACTCTCTTTTTTTCCAGATTTTTCTTTTCTTCTTCAAGAGCCCTGACATTTCCCTGTAAAGCCGGGTAAGCTAGTTTTCTCGGTATTAAATAATTTCTTGCGTAACCGCTTTTCACTTCAACCACCTGCCCGATTTGACCAAGTCCGTCAGAGTTCTGTCTTAATATTACTTTCATTATTTCTCCAAATAGCTATTTTACTGTATCGGTAACATAAGGTAAAAGCGCCATATGCCTGGCACGTTTTAATGCAATAGATAGTTCTCTTTGATACTTAGAACAAGTCCCGGTAATACGTTTGGGAATAATTTTACCTTGCTCAGTAGTATATCTCTGCAAGAGTTTAACATCTTTAAAATCAATATACTTCACATTATTTTGAGTAAACCTGCAGATTTTTTTTGTTTTAATTTCTTTTTTCATCGAGTCTCCTATTCTTTAATTAAATCCGATTCTTCATTAGATAAAAATTTATCGAACGAATCTTCAGTGTAATCAACATTATCATCTTCGGAGAAGCTATCAGTCTCTTCGTTTTCATCTACTCCGTTATTAGATAATTTAACCCTTTTATTCAGGAACTGGATTCTTCTGGCTTTAATTTCAACAATACTTCTATTGTGTCCTTCTTCAGATTTCCAGTTTCTACTTTGCAGTTCCCCGTCAACAAGTACGGCAGAACCTTTTTTCAACCTATCCCGGCAGCTTTCCGCCAATTTATTCCATGCTACAATGCCTACATAACAAACATCCTCCTGCCACTGGTTTGAACTATCTTTGTATTTTCTATTTGAAGCAATAGAAAAATTAACTACAGGTGTATTATTAGTTGTTTGTCTAAAGATTGGATCCTTGGTTAAATTACCGGCAACAACGACATAGTTAATTTCAGGCATTTTCAAATCGGCCATGGTTTTTTCCTCCATACTTATCATTAATAGATTTAATTATTCACTATCTTTAGTGAAAACTTCAGATTTTTTGCTGGTTTCCGCATTTTCTGCAGAATTATCATCTTGTGACACTTTTTTATTCTTTTCAATAGACTCTATTGCATCATTATCTAATTTGACAGTTAAAAACCGCAATATATGCTCGTCGAGTACATAAGTTCTTTCTAGTTTGGAGACAATGCTGGAAGGGGCATTAAATCTAAAGAAGACATAGTAGCCAATTTTACTTTTCTTAACCATGTAAGCCAATCTTTTTCTTCCCCAATTCTCTATTTCCCTTATTTCCCCGCCGTTATTAACAATGGTTTCTTTTATGCGAGAAATTACTGAATCAATTTGTTCGTCTTCTAATGCGGCATTAATTAGCACCGCACTCTCATATATATTTGTTTTCATCTACTTCTCCCGATGGACATAAGGCCCTTATCTATTCGTAAGAGCCGGGATTACTGCAATAATTTTTATTTAGAGATATAATTTATTTAATTAAAGGCGCAATTACAAGTGAAACTACTGCCATAAGTTTTAGTAAAATATTCAGTGAAGGCCCTGAAGTATCTTTAAAAGGATCACCTACTGTATCCCCAACAACAGCTGCTTTATGAGGATCGGAGCCTTTGAAGTACTTCTCTCCATTAATTTCAATCCCTTCTTCAAACATTTTCTTTGCGTTATCCCAGGCACCGCCCGCATTTGACTGAAAAATAGCCATTAAAACGCCTGTAACTGTAACTCCGGCTAAAAGACCGCCTAACATTTCCGGTCCACCTGAAAATCCAATAAAAACAGGAGCTGCAACTGCTAATAAGCCCGGAACAATCATTTGCCTTATAGCAGCTTTAGTGGAAATTTCTACACAGTTTCCATATTCAGCCTTACCGTCTGCCTGTTCAAAAGTTTTTTGATCTTCAGAATTCCACTCGGATAACTCTTTACCTTCATTTTTCTTCATTACTCCTAAAGCTGCAGCCAGTTCAGGAATTGATTTAAACTGTCTTCTGACTTCCTCAATCATCGACATCGCAGCGCGGCCAACAGCTTTCATAGCAAAAGCTGAAAACAATAGCGGCAGCATTCCTCCTAAGAATAAACCCGCCATAACATTGGCCTTAGATATATCAATTGATTTTATCTGGGCTGCGGTCATGAATGCACCAAACAAAGCCAGGGCAGTTAGAGCAGCTGAAGCGATTGCAAATCCTTTTCCGATTGCAGCAGTTGTGTTTCCAACAGCATCAAGCTTATCTGTTCTGCCTCTTACTTCTTTAGGTAATTCAGACATTTCGGCAATACCTCCGGCATTATCTGAAATAGGTCCGTAAGCATCAACGGCTAATTGAATACCAGTATTTGAAAGCATACCGACAGCAGCGATTGCAATTCCATAAAGTCCGCCGAAATAAAAAGCTCCCATAATAGAAAGAGCAAGTATGATTATTGGTATAGCTGTTGAGATCATACCATTTCCGAGTCCTGCAATAATATTAGTTGCAGAACCTGTTAATGATTGCCTGACAATATCTAAAACAGGTTTTTTCCCAACCCCGGTATAATATTCAGTAACTATTCCGATAAGGACACCCGCAACCAATCCAATCACAGTTGAGAGAAATATTCCTGTTGACGTAATTGTATAAGTCATTCCATAAAGCGGATCTTCATGAGTCCAGCTATCCGGCAACATATATTTAATTATAAAATAAAGGGCAATAATCATAATTATAGATGAACCGAATTCTCCGCGGTTCAGGGCTTTTTGAGGATCACCGCCTTCTTTAACTCTAACGAAAAAAGTACCCAGGATAGATATTAAAATTCCTATGCCTGCAATAACAAGTGGAAGTAATACAGCACCTAATCCATTAAATTTTCCTAAAAATTCAGGATAAGCAACAAACTCTGCGCCCAAAACCATGGTTCCTACTATTGAGCCTACATATGATTCAAAAAGATCTGCACCCATACCGGCAACATCACCAACATTATCACCTACGTTATCTGCAATAGTGGCAGGATTCAAAGGATGATCTTCAGGAATGCCGGCTTCAACTTTACCAACCAGGTCAGCACCGACATCAGCAGCTTTTGTATAAATACCACCGCCAACACGGGCAAATAAAGCAATAGAAGAAGCTCCGAAAGAAAATCCTGTAATTACAGTAATTACCCTGGGTAAACCTGATTTATCAATCCCAAATAAATCGCTGTATATCCAGAATAAAATACCAAGCCCCAAAACACCCAAACCAACAACTCCCAAGCCCATAACAGAACCACCAGCAAATGCTATTTCCAAAGCTTTTCCCAAACTCTTTCTTGCAGCATTTGTAGTCCTAACATTAGCTTTTGTAGCAACACGCATCCCGATAAAACCGGCTAATGCAGAACAAAAAGCACCGGTCAAGAATGATACTGCGATTAAAGGAGAGGATGTTGAAGTATCAGCTGAAAGAGCCAATAAAATTCCAACACAAATAACAAAAATTATTAAGACTTTATATTCTGCTCTTAAGAATGCCATTGCTCCTTCAGCAATATGGCTGGAGATTTTTTCCATTTTTTCGGTACCAACGTCCTGCTTTTTAATCCAGGATGTTTTCCACCATGTATATAAAAGTGCTACAAGTCCAAATACCGGTAATATTACTATAATATTCATAGTTTCTCCCTACTCCCTTTTTCTTTATTATAAGATGAATCTTTTAATGTACTGTTTATATCCATCATTTTTTTAATTCCACCCTCAATAAAACCTGTTGTTAAAGTCATACAATCATCAAAAATATTTGTTAAAGAATTTTTTTCATCTTTGGAAAAATCAGATAATACGAAATCGACATAACTATTTTTTTCATGATTACTGATCCCAATCCGGATTCTGGGAAATTTATCCGAGTTAAGATGATAAATAATTGAAGCAATTCCATTATGGCCGCCGTCTCCCCCAGAAGCTCTGACCCTGATTTCAGGAAAGTTAAGATTCAGGTCATCAACAAAAACTAAAAGATCCTCGACATCACTATTGTATAATTGCAGAGCCTGAAATGCAGCCTTACCGCTGTCATTAACATATGTAGAGGGTTTTATAAGATTAAATTCGAAATTGTTTATCTTGCCTTCTGCAAAATAAAAATCACCTTTAGAAGGAAGAAATGAAAGAGATTCTTTAACTGCTATATAATCTAAAAACATGAATCCAACATTATGTCTATTAAAACTATAACGCCTTCCCGGGTTGCCAATTCCTAAGATAATTCGCACAATATATAAATTTTATTCTTCCTCTTTTTCTTCTTTGACTTTACCAACCAGTTCAGGTTGAGCGGCTTCGCCTTCACCCAGTTCATCAGCCGGTACAGGTTCTTTCTCAACTTTCGGATGAGTTATTGTTACAATAACAGTATCTTTTGGTGTAAGGATAGAAATATTCTCCAGGCTCAGATCTCTAACATGGAATGCATCTCCGAGTTTGAGATTACTTATATCAATATCAATATGCTGCGGGATATCTTTGGGTAAACATTCAATTTCCAGTTTATGAATGGAGTGCTGAATAATTCCTCCCTCTTTAACACCAACAGGATTACCATGCAGCTGAACAGGAACTTCCAGTTGAAATGTTTCACCTTTTATTAAGCCGAGAAGATCAAAATGCAATACTTTATCTGTAATCGGATCAAACTGAATGTCTTTTATTATACATTCATGTTCTTCGTAACCATCCATCTGCAATGATATTAAATGAGTATCTGAAGTAAATATAAGGGGGTTTATTTCTTTTTCATTTACATACAGCGGAATAGATTCATGCTCTTTCATATAAAAAACACCGGGAACCTTCCCGTTGTTTCTTAAATTGTTTTTTTCTGCTTTGCTACCCATATTTCTTTTGTTAGCTTTTACAATTATATTTTCCATTTTTTCTCCAAACTAATTATCCTTTATCTACATCAAACAAAGAACTAATAGATTCGTTATTAAAAGTTCTTCTTATGGCTTCTGCAAATATTTCAGAGACCGTTATAACCGAAACTTTTTCTGTTTTACCGTCTTCCTTAAAAAAGATTGTATCTGAAACAAAAAGTTTTGTAAGCTGAGATTCTTCTAATCGTTTTACAGCCTGACCTGAAAAAATCGGGTGTGTAATTGCTCCATAAATATTATTTGCGCCTTCAATTTTAAGTGCTTCTACAGCACTTACAAAAGTTCCCCCGGTATCAATTAAATCATCAACCAAAAGAACATCCTTGCCATCAACACTTCCAATAATATTGACAACCTCCGCAACATTCTGCTTTGGTCTTCTTTTATCAATAACAACTAAGTTCGCATGCAGCCTTTTAGCATAAGATCTGGCCATCTTAATGCCGCCTACATCAGGTGAAACAACCACCAGGTTATCTTTAAGTTCACTGAACAGACCCGTAAAAATAGAAGATCCGTATAAGTGATCAAACGGTATATCAAAGAATCCTTGTATCTGAGCGGCATGCAAATCCATGGTCATGACTCTGTCTGCACCCGCAACAGTAATTAAATTTGCAGCCAGTTTGGCTGTTATTGAAACTCTCGGCTGATCTTTCCTGTCCTGTCTTGAATAACCGAAGTAAGGTATTACAGCGGTTATCCTTTTAGCAGACGCTCTTTTAGCAGCATCCACCATTATTAATAATTCGAGTAAATTTTCACCGGGAGGGTTTGTGGATTGTATTATAAATACATCCGAGCCTCTAATATTTTCAAGATATTTTACCCAAATTTCACCGTCGCTAAACCTTTTTAATTCTACAGCCCCTAGTGGCTTATCAAGAATTTTAGCAATTTTTTCAGATAGTGCTGTGTTTGAGCCGCCTGAAAAAATTTTGAAATCACTCGAAGCCATATTTAAACAACTTGTCGCACATTATTTTAAAAATAGACGATAAATATAAATAAATCACCATGTTAAGTCAATAAAGAGACACACCTATTATTGTAATTATTATTTATAATCATTTAATAAAAGTCTCAATTTTGGTAAAAAATCAATCTTTTTTTCTAAATAGAAAAATAATCACTATCAATAAAACTAATCCCGATACAATATAAATCCAGAAAGGAGTTTCTTTTAACTTAAAGGGACGGAATGTAACGGATATGGTTTTACCCCGCCCAATTTCAGCAAGAGTATAATGCCATATTAATGTCTGCCCCTCTACTTTTTGAGCATTATGTGTAACAATTTCTCCCGAGAATATATATTTGTAGGTTACATTATAATTACTGCCATCAATACCAAATCCTGTTGCAATAGGTGGAATAAATTGTGAAAATATTTTTTGGCCGGCAGCTCCGTCTCTAAGAGAAAAATTTGCTTCTGAAAATGCTTTAATATTATTTAAAGAATCAATATTAGTAAAGGATAATTTTATAACAGCATGTGTAGTGCTGTCAGTTGTATCGGAAAAGACTTCAACATTTTCGATTTTTGTAAATTTGGAAGAGAATTCATTTCTTATTGAATCGGCATTGAAAATACCTATCCTGTCTAAAATCTTTATACTTGCCGAATCGGGCAGCTTCATCCAGTAGTTAATTGTCATTTTTCCAGAACCATCCGGGTAGAGATGCACTTCCTGTACATAATTTAAACAACCAGCTAAAAAAAGAAGCGGGAAAATAAGTAGTAATTTCTTCAAAATGTTAATGATATCAATATTGGCATAATAATAGTTTTAATACAGATGATTTAATTTATAGAAAAAAAAGTTTTTTTTCATTATGTTTTCCCCTATTATTTTTAAGGAGAATTGAAATGCCTACTTACGATTATAAATGTAAACAATGCGGATACCGATTTGAATTGTTTCAGCCGATGACCGCCGAGCCGGTTAAGGTTTGCCCACAATGCAACGGCAAAGTTATACGGTTAATCGGACCGGGTGCAGGTCCAATATTTAAAGGAAACGGATTCTATCAAACCGATTATAAAAATCCACCTAAAAAAGAGATAAAAAATAAAAATACAAAAACCGGTAATACCGGGAATAAACCAGCAACAAAATCATAAAAATCTTAATTGATTTTTAAAATTAAATTACAGAAAAAAAAGCTGCCTCTTAAGACAGCTTTTTAATTTTAAACGGTCTTAAAAATCATACCCCAAAGAAAAATAGAATTTAGGAGATGAGAAATGCTGTACATTATACGCCCATGCAACATCAAATCTCATTAAAAAATAGAATAGAAATATCCTTGCACCAAAACCGGTTCCCATAAGTAAATCTTTAGATATTACACTTCCATCAGCCGTTCTTTCGAAAAATCTAAGCTGTTGGTTGTTGTCCCATGCAGCTCCCATATCGATAAATGCGGCTCCAAAGATATTGCTGAATAATATCGGAAGCGGACCGGTAACCAGGTATCTTATTAAAGGAAATCTGAATTCAATGTTGAGCAAACCATATTTAGATCCTATTTCCTGGGCATAATCAAATCCCCTCAGAGGTAAAACAGGAGTAAGGAAGGCAAAATCGGAAGGAGAAGTAAGGGGTATATCGCCGGTAGCAAATCTTCTGTTTATCCAATTTTCAATACCGCCTATAAAAAACTTTTGCGGTGTTGCCCCGCCAGAATAACCTCCTGATAATCTAAAAGCAAATGAGTAATAATCCCAAAACCTGAAATAAGTTCTATAGTCTCCAAGAATAGAATAAAAGTTCAAATTTCTTTGAGATATACCGGGATTGCCAAGCAGGTCAAATCTGTAACGGGTACCATCAATCGGCGCAGTAAAACCCCATAGGCTGTTGTCATGGATAAAACTAATTGAAGGTACAATGAAAGAAACTTTTTCGGATGTTACGGCAGGATTGTCCAGGTTTTCTTCCAAAACATTTAACCAGCTTAAGCCGCCTTCAACTCTGTAAAATTTATTAAGCGGGTAGCTTAAAGAACCGACAAGACCAAAATTCCTGAAGCGATAAAGATTATTACCCAAACCCCCAAGCAAAACAAATCGTGCTGTATGAAATCCTTCGATACCATAATTAAGCCTGTTAGCCAAATAATAATAAGCTAACCCATAATCACTGTTTTTCAGATCAATTTGAAGACTGGTTACCCCGATTAACCGGTAATTACCAAGTACATCACTAAATGAAAAAACCGTTGTGCCAAGCAAACCATACAATGAGCTGTATCCGGCATTGGCATAAATAATATCGGGAGAGAAAGTAATTTTGTACCTGTTAACTTTATAATTTCCTTCTGTATCAAGTTTATCGGCTAATGTAAATTTATTTTCATTAGAATTGCTTGTATCAGGTTTAACATTCGATTCCCCGCCAAAAACATAATTTTTAAAATCAATTTTTACTGAATCACCGTAGGTATGTGAAGTATCTATATAACTGCCTGTATAAAAGGCCAGGGAGCTGGTTCTTGAAGAATCAAAGGATAAATTATTTTCCCGTGTTTCTTCCGGTTCATCCTTCTGAGCTTCCTTTTCCCTCAATTCGGCAACATATTTAGTCGGCGGAAGATTAACTTTATCGGTTTTAGGTTCAAAAGGATTGTTCATTAAAAATAAATTATATGAACCTTCCACGAGAGTAGCAAAAACCAGCTTAAGTCCATCTTTTGAAGCGGAGAGCTGGGAAATACCAGTTAATGAATTGGTAATTGGAACCGGTTTTATATCGGCAATACTGACAACTTTATCTGTATCATTTAAGACAACTCTTTTTTTATAGATATTTGTTATTCCATTTAAATCAGAAACAAACAAAATTTCTTTTCCGCCGGGACCGCAGATTGGAAAGCTCTCATCACTTTCCGGCATATTTGTTACACGAGTAATTTCCTTGTTATTAATATTAATTGAATAAATGTCTGTCTGACTAAAATTAAATTTATAAATCTTAAAAGAATCGGGAAGTGCAGAGGTATTCAGATAATTCCTTCTATCAGATGAGAAATATATTTCTTTGCTGTCATTTGACCAGGAAGGATCATCGTCAGTAAATAGATCATTTGTAAGGTTAACTAATTTTTCGGTTTCCAGATTATAAACGTATATATCGGATTGTGCGGGAGTATGTCCTACAAAAGCTAAATATTCACCGTCCGGTGACCATGCAACTCTTTTAATTCCATCCAAGCGTACAGGAAGAGTTTCTTTAATTTCCGAATTAACATCTATAATGTAAATTACATCATACCCATCGCTTTTAGCAGTTAATGCAAGTTTTGTTTCATCCGGTGACCATGACATACCGGGCGTAACAACATTAAGCTGTTCGAAATCAGCAGTTCTGTTCCCCTTAACCAGTTTTTTAATGATCTTTCCATCAATTGCATTCATTATAAAAACATCAAAATATGTATCTCTGTTTGAAATAAAAGCTATCTTATCACCCTGAGGTGAAATTGCCGGACTGGTATTATAGAATCCGCCATCCTTTTCAGGATCGGTTAATCTTTTAGCAAATTCTTCCGGGTCTTTTCTTGTTGCTATATCAGGCCAATAAGTTTTTTTAATTTCTTTTTTCCATCTTTCACTGAATTCTTTAAGAGTAAGCCCAAGTGATTCTTTAAAAGCCGCTTCAACACTCCCCGTTTCTTTTAGTTTATTAACTATCTCACCGATTTTTTCTTTACCATATCTTTCTGAAATATAATGCCATACGGCTTCACCGCCGCGGTAAGCCATATATCCGTTCAATTGCTGGATATCCGGAAGATATTCGGAAATTATTGCATCACGGATAAACATATCAGTATTGATATCCCATCCTAAAGACTGGTATTCAGCCATACCTTCATTAAACCAGGCAGGAATATTAATATTAATATTGTTGGAAATAATATTTTGAATTGACCCGCCGAAAAACATATCATTTATAACACCGTGAGTAAGCTCATGATGAATTAAATGCTGAAATTCTTTATATGAACCCATAAACTGAACAACAACCCTGTTCTTAAACAGTTCGGTAAATCCTTCAATACCTTCACTTAAATACTGATCTGTAATATTAGTTTCCTGGAAATCATTTGTCGAATTATAAACAATAATAGCTATCCGGTTATTAATTTTGTAGTTGAAGCTCTTCTGAATCGATTTCAAATCTTTTTCAGATTCCTTGGCAGTAAATTCAGCAAGATTTTCTCCCCCTTTGTTGAAATAAATATCAAAATGATCGGTTTGGATATAATACCATGTTAGTTTTTTATACTGAACTTTATTTTGTCCGAATTGGCAGAATACAAGAGGCTGGGATAAAAAAAAGATTAAAAGAATACATAGTAAAAAATTTTTCATGTTTAACCCTTTTTGTGTCTACACCTGCAGCTAATGGTCAATAATGATAAAATCCAGCTCACTTTTCTCCTGGTCGACCCTGACAAGCTTTACCCGGACTTTATCACCAAGCCTAAACTGTTTTTTAGAATTTCTACCAATTAACGAATATTTTTTCTCATCGTAAACGTAAAAATCTCCCTCTAAATCTCTAATCTTTACCAAACCTTCAGCAAGATTTTCCAATATTTTTACAAACATTCCAAAATGAATTATTCCTGATATTATTGCATCAAATTCTTCTCCTATATGGTCTTTCAGATATTCAATCTGTTTTAACTTAATAGAAAATCTTTCAGCTTCAATTGCAGACCTTTCTGTCTGGGAAATATGGTCACTTATTTCCTTAAGAATATTATATGAATAATTTGTTCCATTTACACCATCAATATATTGATACAATAACCGATGCACCATCAAATCCGAATATCTTCTGATAGGTGAAGTAAAATGAGTATAATATTTAAACCCTAAACCAAAATGGCCTATATTATCGGCTGAATATACCGCTTTGGCCATTGATCTTATTGCAAGCTCATTAATTAAATCTTCTTCTTTTTTCCCCCTAACCTGTTTAATTAAAAGCTGAAACTGATTTGATTTTGATAAGCCGTCAGGAGCAAAAGAATATCCTAAAGATTTAACAAACTTGGCGAACTCAAAGATCTTTTCCTGGTCGGGAAGATCGTGTACTCTATAAATAAAAGGTTTCTGTTTATTTTTTTGAGAGAGACTTATATGTTTAGCACAGATTTTATTTGCCAAAAGCATAAATTCCTCAACCAGCATGTTGCTCTGCTTCAACTCTTTTTTAAAAATAGCAACCGGCTTACTATCTTCATCCAGCTCAAATTTAATTTCAGGAGTAAAAAATTCAATACTTCCTTCACGCATTCTTTTTTTTCTTAAAGTCTGAGCTAAGCTATTTAGTTCAGCAATATCATCATAAAAATCTCCGTTACCGCTTTCAATTATTTCCTGGACTTCATCATAATTGAATCTTCTTTTACTTCTAATAACAGATTTTTTTATCTCATATTGTACAAGTTTGCCTCTTTTGGTTAATTCAGCTATTACAGAATAAGTAAGTCTATCTTCATCCGGAACCAGTGAACAAATGAAATTAGAAATTCTTTCCGGCAGCATAGGAATAACTTTCCCTATAAGATAAACACTATTCCCTCTCTTTAAAGCCTCCTTATCAATATCAGATTTTGATTTAACATAATGACCTACATCTGCTATATGAATACCAACAGAAAAATTACCATTTCCTAATTTTTTAATTGAAAGAGCATCATCAAAATCCTTAGCATCAATCGGATCGATTGTAAACACATTGTCTTTCCTGAAATCAATCCTATTCTCAGTCTCTTCATTACTTATTGATTTTTCAATTTTTTCTGATTCATCAATGACTTTAGGAGGAAATGTATATGGCAGATTAAATTCTTTTGCTATTGAAGTGATTTCAGCATCCTTTGAACCTGCTTTTCCAAGTACTTCGATAATCTCTCCTTCGGGATTCAGCATCGAAGATTCCCACTGAATATTTCCAACAATCACTTTATCTCCGATATTTGCTCCTTTCAGGTTCCCGCCTTCAACATAAATATCTCTTGGAATATTAGGATCATCAGGTTTAATAAAATAGAAATTATGTGAATGTTCCAGAATTCCAATAATCTCATCTCTTTTTCTTTTCAGAACATTAATGACCTGTCCTTCAATATTTTTTCCTTTCCTGGAGGCGAATAAGGCAACTTCAACTTTATCCCCGTTAAATGCAGTTCCTAAATTTCTGGCTGCGATAAAAATATCACCAATTTTCCGGTTATCGACTACAACAAACCCAAATCCTCCTTCAGTAATTTCCAGCACTCCTGTTATCTTATGCATGCTGGGGATCATGTTCAGCTTATACTTTTTCCCGCTTTTTGTAATAAACTGATCCTCATATAATTTGTGAAGAACCGATTTTAATTCGCTATACTCATGGCTGGCGTCAAGCTGCAATCGCTGGGAAATTTCTTTGGGTTTAAATCCTCTGCCGGGATTTTTTTTAAAAAATGCAATTACTTTTTTCTTCATTAGATTAAAACTTAAAAAGTTAGAATTCGAATTTGTATTTAAGCCCCAATTCGTTAATCATTTCACCAGGAAGCCCTGTTTGGTTTAAAGACTGCTTTCTTTCCAGCCTAACCAGAAGACTTTTAAATATAGGATATTCTATCATAACGTTTACCTGATTTAAATCCTGGAACACATCCGAAGCACCTCCGATAGAATATCTGAAATCCTGAACTCTTCCGGCTAAATTTATTTTAGTTTTACCTTCCACTCTCCGAAGCTGAATACTTTTGACATAGTCCCCCAAGTAAGAATTTAAAAATCCTCCGAGAATAGAGCCGGCCAGCGAAGTTGATGCATTTTCCAGGTACCCTCCCGATGCATTCGGACTGCTACTCTGGTTAACAAATCTTCCTGCAATTATAAATAATACTGCATCGGAAGCATCATACTGGGGAGAGGGTTCGTTATTATCAATTGCAGACTGCCCTACATAAACGGCAATATTGTTTTTTTCCTGGATAAAATTTTTATCCAGTTCTTTTAACGGACCCTGAATTTTAATTTTTACGGCAACTTTTTCTTCCTGTGCAGATGATGAATCCGGGGTCCAGTAGTCTGAATATGTTGCCGTAATATCCAGATAAGGATTATCTAATTCGCTTTCAAATCTTATTGTACCATCAGCGGTAAGAGTCTTAAAGAATTGAAGGTTAGAACCATCAAGAAGTTTTAATTCTCCCTGTGCATTCGGAGAGCCGGCAATTTTTTCATACTGGAAATTTCCGCTCAGATATGCAGTTAATTTCTGGTTAAGTTCTTTTGAAAGGATAAAAATTATTTTTGCTTCTTTCTCAACTTTTACGTCAATCTTATAATCAAAATTAAATCCGTTTGACTTGTTATTTTCCCTGCTGCTCTGTTCCTGCGATAGTTTAACCAGGTTTTCGAAATCAATATTTCTTCCGCCTTGTTTAGATGTATCCTGAGCATATTTATAAATATAACCCTGCAAACTATTTTGATAGGCACCCTGGGTTTGGGGGAAAGTAAGATCTGCATGAGAAATTGTAATGGGTGCTTGTATCAAAGCTTTATTATTTTCCATTGTATATTTAATATTACCATTGGTATTGATAACAAGATCTCCATAAACAGTCGGGCTTGCGCTTCTGGATTCTCCGCCTAAAACTTTTAAATTGCCGCTAATATTAAATTGAGATGACACAATGTCCAGGTTATCCAGGGCTGCTTTACCGTTTCCGGTCATTTTGCCACCGTATTGTGTATTTTTACTATTTTCGATCAACAGGCTATCCAGAGTAAGCTCGCCTTTGGTTACATTTAGTTTTATCCCGGCATTATATTCCAGATTATTTGCATCTGCAATAAAGGAGGCGCTTTGTAATGAAAGTGAACCTTCCGGATCTATATTATCAAATGTACCTGATATATTTAATTTCCCTAATAGAATTCCTTTCAGTTCCCTGACCCCGGGTAAAACATTTCCGAAAGGAGCCAGATTAAAATTGTCAGCAAGCAATCTGAGATTAATCGTTTTATTTTTATTTACCGTTCCTTCGGAATCGGCATTATTTTTAATGCCTAAATCCAATGGTACTGAGCCGGTAACCAATAGCTGGGGCTTTTTATTATTTTCCAGGGAATCAATAAATTTAAGATCAACCGAAAGACTTTCATCTTTATAATTGAATTTTCCTTTTAAAGCACCCAGGTTTTTACTTTTGTAAGTAACGCTGTCAATATCGGCATTAACATTTAACAACGGTTTTTCTAAATCGCCTTTTATATCTGCATTTAAATTTATACTGCCGAGTAAAGTATTGCTTGAATTGAGTTCAAGTAAATTTTTGCTCAAATCTCTGCCCCTGAAATTTTTTAACTGAACTTGTAAATTTTGAGTACCTGTTTGTGACAGGTTACCATTTACAGCAATCTCACCAAATCCATTTTCACGCTCCAGGATGAAATTATTTACTTCAAGACTATCGTTAATATATGCAAGGTTTATGGTGTCTTTATTTATTAGTTTAAAATCATTATACCTTAAGCCCAATGTATCCAGCGATAGATATATTTTACTCCCGCTAAAATCCAGATTACCGGAAATTTTTGCGGCAGCATTATCTTCCCAATCTGCAGATAAATACAGCTTGGTATCATTACCGGATAAATCGAGATTAAATAATAGATTTTTTATATCCTTGCCTGTAAAAACTCTATCTGTTTTTAAGTTTAATTTTGCATAAACATCATGAAGCGAATTTGCATTAAACGCATTTTTCAGGTCAAAATCCAAATTAAGATTTGACAAGAAAAAGACTTCCTGTTTACCCCAAAATTTTACATAATTCAGTTTTGATTTTAATGATATCTGAACGCTATCTCTGCTGTTTTTGATTTCACCGCTTAGTTCTCCATCAACTTCAAGCTGATTACTTCCTAATAATAAAGAAATTAATTCAAAATTTTTGAAATCTATTAAATATTGGATATCAGAAGAAGTATCTATTGAAGCGAACAAATTTTTATTTACAAATAAACTATCAGTTTGATTGTAATTTTGAGATGAAGATATTTCGTTTATTTTATTTTTAACAGAATAAGATAAAAAATCTGCTTCGGCGCTTAACAAACTAACCGCCTGGTTAATTGAGAAGCTGCCGTCCAGCGTAATATCTGCCAAATCGGAAATAATATTTATTATTCTCTGCCCATTGTCATTGCTTCTCAAATCCACTATCGCTCTTGTACTATCAATGTGAATATTATTTATATAGGAATCATAAAGCTTCATGTTTAGAAACAGGTTCAGCTTATTCAGTTCAAAGTTACTGCCTTCGGCATTTATACTGAAATTAAGACTGGTATTAAAAGATGTGTCCATAGATATCTTTGCAACATTGAAATCCTTTACATTTCCATTAATTTTATACGAAGGATTACTATCAGTAAAGTCAAAATTACCTGTCAATGTTGTATTCATTGTATCTGAAGTAGCCAGGAGACGGTACTTAATATTTTTTGATTTTGCAGATATTCTTAATCGCAATGTATCCAGAATGTTTCCATTAAAAGCGGAACCATCTGCGACATAATTAACATTTGCACTCAGATCCTCCGGTGATACACCTATCCCTTTTATTTTTCCGTGTGAATTCAAATTTGTATTAACACCCGCAAAAGGCAATATATTAAAATTAATAGTTCTAAAATTAATATTATACTGCATTAATTGATTTGAAAGATTTAAACCGGCTTTAACAGCAACATCTCCTTTTTCTGTTTTCAGATATAAAGTTGAACTAAAGTCAAGCGGTTTACCGCTGTAAATCAGGGTATCAAATCTTAATAATCCAAGTTCAGGATAAACCGGCACTTTTATGGACGGCAACAATTTATTAACATCATTTTGATTTACATAAGAATCATAAAATGATGTAGAAATAAACATGTCAGCAGCGTGATCCAAATTTCTTATATCTCCTTTTGCATTTAAAAAAGTACTGTCATAATTAATTTCAAGTTCATCAATATTAAGCTTATGCAGATTCCCTGAAGTTTTTATATTTGCCCCAACACTTCCTTTAAGTATATTTGTAGACGGAACAAAAGCAGTGAGATCATCGAAATTAATAGAATCGGCATCCAATTCTAAATTTATATCTGCAGTATTAAAATCAGAAGCAGTATCAAACGGAGAGAATTTATTTACACTGGAATTAATTACAAATTTGGATCTGCCTGTTACGACTTTAAAATCATTAACCTTAATTCCTTCTTCATCAACAGAGAAATTTCCGGAAAGATTATTAACAAAGAAGTGCCTTATGTTGGTTATTGTATTCAGGTTGTCAATCCCGATTTCGAAATTGTTTTTATTAATATCGGCAAAAGCACTTAACGTAAGATTAATATTCTGCAGTCTGAAATCATCCATATTCAGACTATCATATTTTTGCATACTTCCGTCTTTATCATAATTCTGCAATGAAAAATTCACATTATTAAGCTGCAGTTTTGCTACTTCAATTGTAAAAGGGAAGGTAGATTTTGAAGTATCTGTATTCTTGGAAGGAGGAAAAAGCCCGGAAATATTTAATTCGCCTGATTTATCTTTTATTAACGATACACTTGCATCCCTTAATTCGAATTCCCTTATATAAATTTTCTTAAGCAGAAGATGGAGCGGGCTGGTTTTAATTGAAATTGTCCCTGCATTAAGGAGTGTATCCTTCCCCATATTCACGACAGCATTTTTTAAGATCAGGGAAGTAAATATTGTACCTTCAATTTTATTAATATGCAAATTACCGTTCATAACGGAATCAGCCTGGGCAACGACAAAATCTTTTAAATAATTTCTGAATGTTGATGTCTGGCTGAATCCAAAAGCAATAACCAAAAGAATAAATACAGCTATGCCTGTATATAGAAATATATTAACTATTCTTTGAAGAAGAGTCCTTTTCTTTTTTACTTTTTTCTGCTCCTGGTTTTCCAATTTTTTAATTCAAATTTCTATATAATCGTTACTAAAAATAATTTTATCAATAAATGGAAAAATAAATTACGGAATAAAAATTAATTGTTATACCTGGCCAGAATTAATTTTATTATTTGTGAAGTAGACTGGTTATTTATAAATTCAATTGTCTGGACAGTACCGCCGTTCTTTTCAACAATATCTTTTCCAACTATTTTATCGAGAGCCCAATCCGCTCCTTTTATCAGTATATCAGGAATAACATCTTCTATCAGCATTTGAGGTGTGTCCTCATCAAAAAGTGTTACATAATCTACAGGTTTTAAGCTTGATATAATAAATGCTCTTTCTTTTTCATTGATAATCGGTCTCTTTTCTCCTTTAATTCTACGTACCGAACTGTCGCTGTTGATACCGACAATAAGAATATCGCCAAGTGATTTAGCCTTTGCGAGATAATCAACATGACCTGAATGCAGGATATCAAAAACACCGTTTGTAAAAACAACCTTTTTATTTTCTTCTTTCAATTTATTCCTGATTGAAATAATTTCTTCCCTGGTTTTAATTCCGTTCATTCCGATTTCCTAATCTATTAGTTTCTATGAATTCTTCTCTGATTCTGAAATTACAGTCTCAAAAAGCTTATCTATTTCTATAGGGATAATACCTACCTCTTCGCAAACAATACCGCCGGCATAATTTGCAAGAAATGAAGCTTCATAAATATCGGCACCTGAAGCCAAAGCCATTGTAAGAGTTGATATCACGGTATCACCGGCACCCGAAACATCTGCAACTTTTCTTGCTTTAGTCGGCATCCGTTTCAAACTTTTATTTTTTTCATAAACTGCAATTCCGCCCTCACCTAAAGTCAGCAGAACATACCTGGCATTCAGATTTTCTAATATTTTATCAGAGGCTTTAATAATATCATCATCATTTTTAATTTTCATTGCGAGTATATCCTCGGCTTCTTTACGGTTCGGTTTGAATACAGTAACATTCTTATAGTTAAAGAAATTATTAAACTTAGGATCAACAGTAATTAACAGATCATTTTTATTTGCCAGTGAAATAATTTCTTCAATCAAAAAAGGAGAAAGGACCCCCTTATTATAATCCTGCAAAATCAGTCCGTCAAAGGAATCAATATTGTGCCTGAAATAACCAAGAAGTTTTTCCTGGATATTTTGATTTAAATATTCTTTGTTTTCTTTATCAATCCTGACAACATGCTGATCATGTGCAATTACCCTGGTCTTTGATGTTGTAGGTCTGGATTCATCAACGATTAAACCTTCTGCTTCAATATTGTTGTCAGCTAACAATGAAGTAAATATTGTTCCATCGTTATCATATCCGATTACACCGATCGGAACCGGAACTCCGCCAAGTTTTAATATATTTAGTGCGACATTTGCTGCACCGCCAAAGCGGTAGAATTCATCACCAACTTCAACGACTGGAACAGGGGCCTCGGGCGAAATTCTTCTAACCTCGCCCCAGAAATAACAGTCCAGCATCATATCACCAATAACAGCAATTTTTAAACCATTAAAATTCTTTTTTAACTCCGCAAGTCTTTTAATGGAAAGATTTACCATAACGAACCCTTTATTTTTTAATATTAGTAAAGATAGTGATAATTTGAATTTTATTGAATATAAAATAGCATATGGAAAATGGGAGACGTTAAATGGGAATATCGGAATTGAAATAAATTATTAAATATTTGCTGCTATTTATTATCTGAAATTCGCAAACCTTTGGGGACAATAATCTTTTCGAGTAAATCAAAGAAACCCTGAACTAAAAGTGCAAGAAGTGCTGCCGGTATTGCTCCTTCAAGAATCAGGGAAACATCATCCAGTCTTATTCCTGTTAAAATCGGTTGACCGTAACCTCCGGCACCAATTAATGCTCCTAAAGTTGCTGTTCCGACATTAATAACTGCTGAAGTTTTAATTCCTGCCAATACAGATCTCGATGCCAGCGGAAGTTCAACTAGTCTAAGCCTGGCAAATGAAGATAATCCCAGAGCTTCTGCGGATTCCTTTATTTGTATAGGAATATCCATCAAACCTGAATAAGTATTTCTAACTATTGGAAGTAAACTGTAAAGGAATAATGCAACAATTGCAGGCCAGGAACCTATTCCGAGCAATGGGATCATAAAAACTAAAAGAGCTAACGAAGGTATTGTCTGGATAACTCCTGTAATTCCAAGAATTATATTTGCAAACCTTTGATTTTTAAATGCAGTTATTCCAAGAGGTATTGAAACAATAATTGCAGCAAACAAAGAAATTAATACCAGGAAAAGATGCTCCTTTGTGTAAGTCCATATTCTATCAATAAATGAATTAACCTTGTATTTCGTTTCAATAAAAAATTTATTTTTAATGAATTCGGATGCAACTGCTTTTTCCGGTATTTTATTTATTTTAACTTCAGCATTCATCATAATCATTGTTGATTCGGGGATATTACCTTCAAGACGGAGAATGGATTTTAAAGCAGATGGAGCTTTTGATTTAAGATCCGAACGATAGAGAAGCACTGCTTTATATTCGGGAAAGTAATTCAGATCATCAGTTAAAACCTGCAGGTTGTAATATTTAATTTCTGCGTCTGTAGAATAAAAGTCTATAACATCGATAGAACCGCTTTCCAGTCCCCGGTACGCCAGATCATGATCGAGACCGGTAACATTTTTTTGAGGCAATTCATATTTATTCCTTAACCCGGGCCAGCCGTCATTTCTATCAATAAATTCATTACTGAATCCAAGATGTAATTCAGGATGATTTTTTAAATCTGATATGGTTTTGATATGTAATTTACCGGCCAGGCTTTTTTTCATTCCGATTGCATAAGTATCGTTGAAGCCAAGTGATTTGCTTACGCTGATATTCATTGTTTTTAAAATTCTTTTCATGGCAGAATCATCAGAAACATTGTAACCGGCGAGAATTTCTTCTTTTATTGTCCCTGTATATTCAGGATAAATATCAATATCACCTTTAATCAAAGCATTCCATAAAATCCTGGTTCCGCCAATTTCTTGCAGGTACTCTGCATCAGAATCTTTCAGGCGTGCCAGCTGGGTAGCAATTTCTCCGAGTATTACATTCTCAGTAAATTTTTTTGAACCGATTTTTAAATTATAGTTTTCTTTCCTTGTCTGTGTAAACAATGGAATATTTATTACTATTAAAAGGATTAATAATTTAATATCTATTCTGCAGATGTAATTTTTTAATAATAATATTAATCTCAATTTATGATCAGGATTAAAATAATTTTAGAAGTATTTATATAACCGAAAAATAACAGAAAATGTGAATTATCAAATTTATTCTTGACGATACAAAGCGCTCATAAATTTTACCGGCGGTTCAAAATCATCTTCAATTTTATCTCCTTTATAGTAAACATTTTCCAGGAATAAGCCGGATGGAGGAGCAGTATATTTTGCCCCTTCTTTTGTTTTTGTTATTAAAAAAGTTTTTAGATCAGCTGATGTCATTTTTCCTCTTCCGATTTCTACTAAAACACCAACCATTCTTCTTACCATCTTCCACAAAAAATGAGAGCCGATGATTCTGATTAATATTAAATCACCTTCATTTTTAAGCTGAACATTATCAATCAGTACTTTTGAAGATTTTTCTTCATTATCCTTTTCAGCAAATGAGAAGAAATCATGCATTCCTGTAAATTCCTGTGCTGCCGACATCATTTCATTGAAATTCAGGTCATCCTTAATCCACCAGACAAAATTTTTTCCGAAGGCAGTTCTTCTTTTAGATATTTGATAGATATAACTTCGTGATACAGCATTATGACGGGCATGGAAATTTTTGCTTGATTTTTCAACTTGCAGAATATTGATATCGGACGGGAGCTTATCGTTCATCTTGAATTTAATTATTTCAGGAGCAAGAATTGTTTTTACCTCGAGATGTGCTACCTGGCAAAGTGCATGAACCCCGCTGTCTGTTCTTCCCGATCCCTGCACGTCTATATTAGAATCATTAAAAATATCCTGTGCAATATTTAATAAAGTCCCCTGTATGGTTTTTGCATTTTTCTGCTTCTGCCAGCCGCTGTATCGCGTTCCTTCGTATTCAATATATAATTTAAAACGGGACATATGAATTCAAATTTTGTGGAATATTATTTGTAGAGAAAATAATAAGCTAACAATTCAAAATCTATAATAATTATAGTTATATTAACTTTGAACCAGCCTTTGGTACGAGCATCATGCTTTCTTCGGCATAATCATCATAAGTTTCATAAACCCTTACTTTTACCTGTCTGATATTACGGGGAAAATCTATTTTACATATTTCTCTCAAAAAGTATTTGCATATATTTTCTACAGTTGATTGAAAATCTACAACCACTTTTTTTGATTTCATTCTATCCAGGAATTCTATTATTTCTTTATCTTCTTTATATACCAGGAATGCATGATCAAGGTTTTCAATTAGAGGCCTTACTATTTTCTTAAGATCATAATAATCCATTACCATACCATTAATCTGAACTGCCCCTTCCAGTTCAATTAACATTTTGTATGAATGACCATGAATATTTCTGCACTTATCAAAATGTTCGGGAAGCCTGTGCCCCATTTCCCACCTGAATTCTTTTGCTATTCTCATTATACTCCTTTTGTCGTCGGATCCCAGATAAATTTATGCATCTGCAGCTGGAATCTTACATTAAGCTTATCTTCCAGGATCCAGTTTACAAGTGTTAATGGTTCCAGTTCGCCAAAAACAACTGAAAATAATATTTCAAATTTATTATTCAGATTATATTTATGTAAGATTTCCTTCGCCCATTCATAGTCTTCTCTTGTCCCTATTACAAATTTCAATTCATCACCGGATTTCAGAAAATTAATGTTATCATATAAATTTTTCTTTTCCATCCTGCTGGAAGGACATTTTAAATCCATTATTATTTTAACAGCTTTATTTACCGGTTCAACAGGCAGACTGCCTCCGGTTTCCAGTAAAACTTCAAATCTATCTTCGCAAAGCCTGTTCAACAAGTCATAGCATTCTTTTTGAAACAGAGGTTCGCCCCCTGTAACTTCTACCAGATTGCAATTATATTTTTTTACCTGATCGACGATTTCATCAATCGAATAATCTTTTCCTTCAAAAAAGGCATATTCTGTATCGCAATAGGTACACCGAAGATTACAATAAGTTAACCGTACAAAAACACACGGCAGCCCGGCTTTTGAACTTTCACCTTGAATTGAATAATAAATTTCATTTACTTTTATCATAAAATTGCAAATTATTTCATTATTTATTGTATTTTTATAAAAATATCTACAAAAGTAAAAAACAAAAATTTGACATCAAATTCACTAATGGATATATTTAATGTCTATTTTTAAAAAATTAAGGTTGAAATATGGCAAGTCACAAATCGGCAAAGAAGAGAATTCGTACGACTGAAAGAAGAAGAACTATCAACAAGAACAATGAATCTAAAATTAAAACATTAGTAAAGAGAACACTTAATTCAGCAAATAAAGAAGAAGCTGAAAAAGTTTATAAAGAAGCTGTTTCGGTTTTGGATAAATCGGTTACAAAAGGGATCATTCACCGGAACAATGCAGCCAGAAAAAAAGCAGCACTTACAAAATATGTTAATAATCTAGCAGCCGAAGATAAAAAATAATTTTATTGACTATTGATTTTTTCATCCCGGAATATTCGGGATGATTATTCTTCGGCTTAAACTTTTATTTCAAATCCTCAACTGCATCTATACCCTCAGGCATAGGAAGATAAAACCGGATAGGCTGTATTGTTCCGTCTCTTTTTATTAGTCTTTCAACTCTCTTTTTAATGAGAACACTCTTTTCAATATAAACATCATCTTCAACAATAGAACCGAACAAATAGCTTGTTCCTTTTATAAGGACATTTTTACCAATTCTTAACGGACAATCATCGCTTCCTGTCATATTAACACCTGATTCAATTCTTGATTTTTCCCCGATAACAATATTTCCTTTAATGATATCACCGGATAAAATTTCAACATAATTACCAATCTCAAAAGTCTGTTCCGGGAAAGTAGATAAATGAACGTTATCCCAGACAATTACATTCTTACCGAAGTGCACGTTCCCGTTTAAATAAACATTCTTTTTTAATTCCAGATTATAATTAAGCTTAACGCCTTTCCCGATATAAACTCCTTTGCCGATTTTTATATCAAGAGGAATATTCTTTTTATCCTTCTCAATTATCTCTTCAACTATTTCTTCATGAATAAAAAAATCATCAGGATCATCAATTTCTATTGTATCTTTTAATTTGTCGTAAACTTTTTTCCTTGCAACATTTTCCATTTCCTTTAATACGGATTTGTTGTTAAATCCCATGACGACATATTGTTCAACAGGGCTTATTGCTGTTACGGTATAACCGTTTTTGTTAAATATAGATATTAAATCGGTTATATAAATTTCATTCTGTGCATTATCACTTGAAATATGATTAACCTGTTCAAATAATTTTTTATAGTTGAACGCATAAACACCTGAATTGAATTCATTATTATTTATCAGTTCTTCTTTTGTATAAGAATAAGTTCTGCCGTTAAAATTCACTTTGTAAGGTTTAGCAGGATTTAACGAAAGGATATCTTTATGCTCTAAAATTTCAATTACTTTCCCTTTATCGTTGCCTGAAGACTTACCTTTATCATCTTCTTCTTTAACCCTGACTATTCGTCCATATGAGTTTTCATCAGGGTTGCCTTCAAAAATTCCAGTCAGAACCATCATATCGCTTTTTGACTTCAAAAATTCCTGGCGGAACCTGTCCATGGTTTCCCGGTCAATTAATCCCATATCACCGGGAAGTACATAAACCGTTCCGTCAAAAAGTTTATTCTCAATCTTTTCCAGCGCAACCTGGACAGCATGCCCTGTTCCATTTTGTGTTTCCTGGTATGCAAATAAAGTATTGGGTCTTTTATTTATTACCTGCATAACATCTCTGGCTTTAATTCCTACTACGACAATTGCGTTAATATTATTAATACCATTCCTGCAGGAGTTATAAACTCTTTCTACAGTTGGTATTCCCCAGATTTTGTGCAGCATTTTGGACTTCTGGGATTTGATTCTTTTTCCATGTCCGGCTGCCAGAATAATTACTGCTTCCTTATAATCATAATTAAAATCTGATGATAGGTTTTCCACTAATCGATAAGTTTCATTTTGTTCAGTTACTTCCATTAAATCTCCAAATGATATTTTTTAATTTATATAATAGAATTTTTTATTATAAAATGTTATGAAAAAAATTAGAGCAAATTTCTGTAAGCCTTAATTCGTTTTAACCAGATAATTAATACCTGAAACTAAAGAAATTAAAAAAGCAAATACAATAGAAAGAACCGGAGAATCAATAAATCCTGCGGTTAATGCAGAAAGGATCAATCCGGAAAGTCCGAGTAGAGCTCCCAGCAAAATCGTTTTATAATCATTATCAATGTTATTTTTCAGTAATTTAATTAAAAAATAATATGTGGCAATAATGATTGTGAGAAGTGCAGCTAGCCCTAAGATTCCGCTTTCAAAGTATATTTGGATAAAATCATTATGCCAGCTGCCTATGCCTTTATCTGTAAGCATTTCCCTGTATGGGAAAATATCTTTAAAAGTTCTTGGGCCATAACCCAATATTGGATTTTTAAATTCAAGAAATAAATCCTTAGAACCTTTCATTAAAACATCCCTGTCCGAAAGACTTGCAGGCTGTTCCATCCTTGCATTTGCTTCTACAGAATTATTATAGAATGAAACTGCGGAAAATACAACCGTCAACAATATTATTACTAAAGCTTCTTTAATATTAATTTTCTTAAAAAAGTAAGCAGCAATAAATAATATAATGATTGTTACCATATTGGTTCTTCCAAGCGAAGTTATTACTCCCGCAAATATCAGGGCCAGCATAATGGTTTTTAAAATGAATCCTTTCTTAATGTCCGTTGAAAGACAAATTAAAACTCCGAATCCGGCCAACAAGTATGAAGAGAAAGTGGAATAACCGGAGGAAAAGGATTGTGCTCTTTCAACAAGCGATAAATTAAACCTGAATAAACCGATCAAAGCTATTACTGCCGCTGCTGCTGCAAAGGAATAAACAATAATTTTTATTCGTTTTTTATCCAGGGCTTTTAAATAAAAATCAAAAGAGAAAAAACCGAAATAAAATAATGCATCTTTATAGTAAGCCTGGTTACTATCAGCAGGGTAGCTAGAAAATAAAATCGAAATTATTCTAACCAAAAGAAAAATAAAAATGATTTTACCAAAAATGTCAAATGCTTTTTTCTTTTCGGGGAACTTATCAAATATCCATAAAATAGATAAAGCTCCGACAAATAATTGAAGAAGAAACAAGGAAAGCAAAAAGCTGCAGGCTGATGCAATTAAAAGATAGAAATATAGATTCCGGTTGAACCTGCTTTTAATTTGCATTTTAATCCCGGAACTGCATTTCGTAGAATTTCCGGTAAAGACCGTCTACATCTTCTATCAACTCATCGTGTCTTCCCATTTGTATTATTTGTCCCCTGTCGAGTACTAAAATTCTGTTTGCATTTCTGATGGTGCTAAGCCTGTGCGCAATTACAAATGTAGTTCTGTTTTCCATCATTCTTTCTATTGCTTCCTGGACTAATAATTCCGATTCATTATCCAGAGCGGAAGTTGCTTCATCAAAAATCATAATTTCAGGATTTTTGAGAATTGCCCGGGCAATGGAAAGACGCTGCCTTTGGCCGCCGGAAAGCTTTGTACCTCTTTCGCCAATAATAGTGTCATAACCCTGCGGCAGTTCCATAATAAAATTATGTGCATTGGCAGTCTTTGCAGCCTGAATTATTATATCCATTGGAAACTCTCCCAGACCGTATGCAATATTATTTTTAATAGATTCATTAAAGAGATACGTTTCCTGGGTTACAATTCCCATTAAACCCCTAAGACTTTCAATTGATATTTCTTTAATATCTGTTCTATCGATAATGATTCTGCCTCCGGTCGGATCATAAAACCGCGGTATCAGATCCACAAGAGTAGATTTTCCACCGCCGCTCGGTCCAACTAAAGCAACAATTTCGCTTTTATTTAAATTAAAGCTGACATTTCTAAGAACCGGTTCAACAGAATCTTCATACTGGAAAGATACATTATCAAATACGAGTGAGTTCTTAAAACCATCAATTACTTTTGGATTATCTGCATTCTTTATATTTGGTTTGGTATCCAGTATTTCAAATATCCTGTCACCGGCTGCACTTGATTCCTGGATTCTATTATTAACGCTGCTTAGTTCCTTTATTGGAGGCATAAGCTGGAAAATTGCAAAAAGCAAACCCAAAAATTCACTTGCTTTAAGTGAATGCTGCTGAAGTACTAAAACTCCACCGTAATATATAATAACGACTCCGATAGCAACACTTAAAAATTCAGTTATAGGTGATGAAGTATTTCTAACCCGGACGATCTTCAGCATCAATTTAAAATAATTATGAGTTTCCTTTTTAAATTTATTATTTTCGTAGTTTTCCATACCAAAAGCTTTTACAATCTTAACTCCCGATATAGTCTCCTGCAAAATGCTTGTTATATCTGCCATTTTAGCCTGAACCAATGAACTTTGTTTTCTCAGCTTTATTCCAATCCAGCCTATTAATAAAGCCGATATCGGCATAACAACAAGTGAAAGCAAAGTCAGCTGCCAGCTTATACTTAAAGCGATCAAAAGAAAAACAATTATTGTTAAAGGCTCACGAATTAAGTTGAGGAATGCTGCAGTTATACTCGCCTGGATAATAACAACGTCATTTGTAAACCTTGAAATTAAGTTGCCAACCCGTTCTTTCTTAAAATAACTCATAGGCAGCTGGTGAAGATGTACATACGCCGTATCCCGCAGGTCTTTCATCGCTCCGTATTCAACATATGAGATCAGATATGCCTGCAGATAACCGAATATATTCTTACCGAGGAAAGCAAGTAAAACCATCAGACAGATCTTCAAGAGCGAATCCATTTTATTGCCGCTAAAAACAAATTGATTAAAGGAGCTGGAAATATCATTCCCGATCTTTTGAATCCATTCGGGCAAAATATTTTTTGCTTTTTCAGCAGTTCCCGGCTGCTGTACTTGTTCTGTGTTTGTAGACTCCTGGAATAAAGTATCAAGCAGCGGTATAGTTAAATAAACCGAGGCGCCATTTAAAATAGCAAAAATAAAGGTACAAAGAATAGAAAGGACAAGGTGTTTCCAGTATGGTTTTACGAATTTTAATATTCTTAAATAAGTGTTCATTTATTAATAAGTCAAAAGTCAAATAAAAAAAAAATCAAAGGTCAAAAATATAATAAGAAAAAAATCAATTCTTTTTAAAGTTCTGATATTCCCATATTTTCATATAAGTAAGCAAGGTAGTTATGGAATTAAATAAAGAAATCATTAATCCATGTATTCCATCTTTATAACCTTTAAGAGAAAAATAATATCTCAAAAATGCCGATATACCATGGGAAATAATTGTACCGCTTGTAACCTTTTTCTTATTCATGTATACTTCTAAAGCCTGAAGTGATGAATAATTATTAATTTTGGAAAAACTTTTTTCAATTGACATGAATGTATAATGGATGAGCGGATTTTTCAAATAACCGGTTCTTCCATTTACAGCAAATCCTTCATGTATTAATTTTTCCGTAACCTCAGCTTTAGATTTTCTAAATAATCTTAGCTGAAAATCTTTCTCCCAGCCGCAGGTAGTTATTTTTTTATTAAGGAAGTAATTTTCACGCGGAATAAAATAACCGTCAGAATTGAATTCCAGGTCCTGTATTTCGCTATGTAATTTTTCCGACACTCTTTCATCAGCATCCAGATTTAGAACCATTTCATTTGAAGTAAGGCTGAGCGCATATCTTTTTTGTCTTGCAAAACCTTCCCATTCTTTTACAAAGATTTTACTTGTAAAATTTTTTGCTATCTCTATTGTTCTGTCTTTACTTTTTGAATCTACAATTATAATTTCATCTGCCCATTCTATACTTTTTAGACAATCTTCAATATTTCCTTCTTCGTTCTTAGTTATAATAATTACAGATATTTTTTCCATAAAAGATTGTTAATTGTAAGGAAGTAAAATATTAAAAATTATAACCGGAAAACCGGGGAATATTCTGCAGCCCGCAGCCGCCGCGTACATATATTTTTTTAATCATTTCCAAATTTATAAAATTATATATATTTATGTGCGAATTGCTGTTAAATCCGTCATCAAATATTACCCAATTATTAATTACAAAGAAATTTTTAATCCCGTTTCCTTCAAATAATTTTATTATTCTTTTATTTTCTAAAGAATAAATGAATAATTTTGAAGTGCTTGAATCAGGATTGGCTAATTTGCCGCCTGAGTTATTAAATAATGAGATCGTTGAAAAGATAAGAGTCTTCATATCTTTTGACCAGCAGATTTCATTTAGTTTTTGGTCAATAGTAGTTATTAATGCGGTATCATTATTTTCGGTATTAACTAAAAATATGGAAGTTAAATTCCCTGAAGCTGTAAATATTTTGTAATTCTGTTTAACGGTATCCTGATCTAGTTTTCCCGGCTTCGGGTATCCTTCCTTAATTATATTATAAGTTTTTATTTCGTCAAGTATTTTTTGTCCTGTTATATCAAAGATGACATTTCTCTCATGAACAAAATGAGGATTTCTTTTATCAATATAATTTAAGCTTATTTTAAAGCTGTCTTTTGTATCCCAGCCAGTAAAAACCTGAATACCGCTGCCGATTTTTTCAAGAAATTTAACTTTACCAGTATTAGTATTAATCAAATAAATTTTTACGTCTTCAATAAAAGGCAAAACTCCTCTTCTGCCTGAACCCCTGACAGTAATGAAAAAAGCACTCTTTCTGTCTTCAGAATAATATAATTTCACTACCTTTTCATATCTTTTATACCAAACGACTGAATATTCTTCTTTGTTTACATCATACTTATAAATACCGGGATTTTCATCAACCATTCCAACAAATAAAAATTGATCAAATTCCTCACCCGCAATTTGTGCGTTTGAAAAACTTTTATTATCAGAACTCGCTTTTTTTTCAACATCAGGATTGTTGTTGCAGCTACTGATAAAAAGAAGAAATAAGATGATCAGATATTTATAATCAAACATTATTTAAACCGGCAACACTTAAGAACAGATTCAGGATTAAATTTATAAATCTCATAAAATATCCCCAGAGGGGACTATATATTAAAACCAGGAGAATTATTGAGCCATATAATCCTAAATTTAATAAAGACCCGGTAATTTTATTGGGGTATAAATCAAACAGAATATGTGAGCCGTCAAGCGGAGGAATTGGTAAAAGATTAAAAGCAAAAAGGAAAATATTAAAAAATACTCCGTACCAGAATATATTAACTACATAATCTTTAACACCAAAATTGAGGTTTAAAACTATCAGGAAACCAATATAAAATATAACCGCTAAGATAAAATTTGATAAAGGACCTGCAAAAGATACTATTGCATCATCACGAAACCGGTTCTTAAAATTGCTCCTGTTAACCGGGACAGGTTTAGCCCAGCCGATTAATGCAAAACCGGATGCAAATGAAGCTAACGGCATAATTACTGTCCCGACAAGATCGGCATGTTTTATAGGATTGAAAGTAAGTCTTCCCATTTTTCGTGCAGTATCATCACCAAACTTTGAAGCCGAAAATGCATGAGCAAATTCATGTATAGTTATTGAGATAAAAAACATTGGTAAAAAAAGAATAAATGAAATCAGCTTCTGGCTTATTTGTATATCGGGCAAAATTATCCTCTCGGGTGAAATTGTTTATGTTCCTGTTTAATATATTCCCTATCGATATGAGTATAAATTTGTGTTGTGGAAATATCCGCGTGGCCGAGCATTTCCTGTACAGCTCTCAAATCCGCACCGCCTTCAAGTAAATGCGTTGCAAATGAATGGCGAAATGTATGCGGATGAACTTCTTTTTGTATCTCAGCTTCTTTTGCATATTTATTTACTATTTTCCAGATTCCCATTCGCGACAGTTTTGAACCCCGGCTATTTAAATAGAGATAGTTCTCACTTTTAATTCCTTTTATTAATAATGGTCTGCTTTGTTTAATATATTTCTCCGTCCAATCCATTGCACTTTGTCCTATCGGAACTAATCTCTCTTTAGATCCTTTTCCGAATACACGGATTATTTCTTCATTAAAGTAGAGGGAAGATAACTTAAGATTAATTAATTCCGAAACTCTCAGCCCACATGCATAAAAAACCTCCAGTAAAGATTTATCCCTTAATCCGAATTTTTCGTTAATATCAGGTTTAGATAATAATTTATCAACCTCCTCAACTGTCAAAACAGACGGAAGGTTTTTGGAAAGTTTCGGTGCAGCCAATTTTTCCATCGGATTTGCAGTTATATAATGATTTTTAAAAAGATAGCTGAAAAATCCTTTAAAGATGAAAAATATCTTGCGGAAGAAGTGCTGGTTAAACCGATATCTTTAAGAGAATTAAAAAATTTCCGGATATGATCAGCTTTTATTTCAGAAGGATCGTTTATTTTATATTCAGATATAAATTTAAAAAAAGTTAAAAGATCATTTTTATATGATGATATAGTATTATCGGAAAGGTTCTTTTCTAGCTTTAAAATGGTAAGATATTCATTAATAAAAACATTCATATGTCAAATCTAAAAAGATCATTTTAAAAAATTTCTGATTTGATTTTAAGCTAAATTAACATGATATCTATAACAAATCTGTCTTTTTTGAGCAGACTCATTCATAAAAAAATATTTTTCAAAAATCCAGATATAAGCTTTGAGAGTAATGGAGATGAACTTCGGAAATCTTAAGGACATCCCCGTTCATTTTTTTTCGGTTTCTTCATCGATCCCTTTTTCCATTTCATCCTGTTTAGGATATCTTATTCTCCGGTGATGCTGACCGACTAAAATACTAATAAAAGATTCCTTAATTTTGGTTATATCACTGAAAGTTAAAGGAGATTCATCCAATTGTCTGTCATCAATTCTTTGTTTAATGATCTTATCTATCAAATTTTCAACTTTAACCGGGTCCGGCTCTTCAATCGCTCTGACTGCAGATTCACAGCCGTCTGCAAGCATAACAATTGCAGTCTCTTTTGAATTTGGTTTGGGTCCCGGATACTGATATTCTTTTACATCGACTTTTTCTTCACCATAACGATCCTTAGCCTTTTCATAAAAGAATGTCATTATATTAGTTCCATGATGCATCGGAATAAAATCTATTATTTCTTTCGGAAGATTATTTTCTTTTGCAAGTTCAACACCTTCTTTAACATGCCGGCTGATAAGCTCAACGCTTTCTTCAGGAGTCAGGTTTTCATGAATATTCTGATTATTAAGCTGGTTCTCAACAAAATTTTTGGGAGTAATTGTTTTACCAATATCATGATAATAAGCACCAACCCTGGCCAGGAGCGGGTTTGCTCCAATCCTTTCAGCAGCCGCTTCCGCAAGAGTTCCCATTGTCATCGAATGGTTGAACGTCCCTGGTGCTATCCTTGCAAGGTCCCGCAAAAGCGGTCTGTCAAAATTGGATAATTCAAGCAATGTAAGATCGGTAGTTATTTTGAAAAACCTTTCAAAAAATATTAATAAGCCGTAAGTTAAAACCGGGCTAATTAAAGAATTTGAACCGGCAAATGCAAATTCTACCAGCAGGTTTTCAAATGAAGCAAAACGCTCAAACCCGAATGCAAGAACAGATACAGAATATCCGAGCAAAATAAAAGAAAAAGACCTGAATATCTGCGAACGGTTTTTTATATCTCTTACAGTATAAACAGCTAAACCGCCGGCAAAAATATTCATCGCAGTAAATGAATACTCATTCCCTCTTAAAGCTCCTGAAATTAGTGCAAGAATTACCGTAGAATAAAATCCAACTCTCGAATCAAAAATAATTGTTATAAGCATAGAAGCTGCCGGTAAGACAATTAAAAGCTGAAGTGGAGAAGGAGCTGTTATCTGATTTATTAAGTAAGTAATAAATGAAATGAATATAAAAATAATTGATATAAGAATTATCTTCTGGTTGTTGTAAAATACCTTTTTCCTGAAAAGGTACAGATAAATTGAAAAAAGAGAGATTAAAAAAGCAATGTGTAAAAATTTTCCGAGAAATTGAAGCAGATATCCTTCGTTTCCTATTTTCTCTCCTTTTGCCTGTTTGTATGAATCAATTTTTAATTTGGCTTCTTTGGTTATGCGATCATGCTTTCCTATAATTCTTTCATTTTCAGTAACTATGCCGGAATACTTGGAAACATTTTTTTCCGCCTGATCAATTTCTTCCTTAGTTAAATTCTGGCTGAAAATAATATTTGGTTCTATAAAATGATTCGCATACTCTATCAACGCTTTTTCAATATCTGCGGAAAAATTCCAGTTCTTAATTTCCTCTGCAACCTCTTTTTTTGCATCAGCAAGACCCAAAAATTTATCTACCGGCTCTATCCTGTCAATATTCCCCACCCTGACAGCAATACTATCTTTGGAAATTTCTTTTAGACTCTCATTTAAAATTCCTGTTTTATAAATATTACTTATTACATTATCCACAATGGAAAATAATCTCTTAATACTCTGGTTTTCTTTGGCAAGCATACTTCTTTCCTGCCGCCGGAGGTTCTCGAAAGTATTAAACGAAGAAGCTGTTAAAAAAGTAGGATTTATATTCTGATTTTCACCTGATTTTAAACTGCTGTCAATCATCTTTAACAAATAATTATCGTAATTCTTCAATGAGTCAAATATGCTCTTGACATTATCTTCATTTTTCATAAAGACGGGGTAAACACTGGATGCAGCAACCTTCAATTCAGCTTTATATACTTCAGGGTCTTTATAAACAGGAAAGCTAAAAGGCGCTATCAAATCATCATTCATCCAGATTGAACCGACAGAAACTTCGGATTCAATAGATTCACCTTTAGGAAACATGAGAACAATTAAAACAATTGTTACTAAAGCAATAATGATCTTTACTTTATTACTATTCTGTAATTTACTTCCTTCCAGTTCGGACATCAGTTAACCTCTTTTTGCTTTTAAAAGCTTTTCAAGAAACTCCGCAGTTCCATCTTCATTATTACTTTTCTCGGTAATCAGATCCGACATTCTTTTTATCTCCGGGACTGCATTGGCTAAAGCAACTTTATAGGCTTTGGTTTTGAATAAACTGATGTCGTTATACCAATCACCTATTACTGCAGCTTCATTTGGTTTTAATTTTAAGTACTTCAGCAGTCTCAGCATCCCGCTTCCTTTTGAAGCATTTTTCTTTCTGATTTCAACATAATAAATATTATCATGACGATGTGACTTAAAATATGAAGATTTAAGACCAAATGAATACGGGAAAGACATTCTTTCCCATATGTATTTCATAAAATTTTTATTATCACCGGCAATTGATATTTCCAAAGTTTTGTCAAAATAGTCGTCATAAGTATCTACTTGTTCATATCTGGCTCCGAATTTTTCCATTAACTGGGTAATAATATAGTTCTCTTCAGTATAATAAATCGCATCAGCATGGCATAATGCAATATTTAATGTATACTGTTTAACATAATCCAGGGCTTTCTTTACATGTTTTTTTTTCACGAATGATTCAAATAAAGTTTTTCCTTCGGGATAGCTTTTTATCAAAGAACCATCAAGTGACACCAAAGGAACTTTAAGCCCAAGATCTTCAGCCATATATGTTATTGCAGAATGCAGTCTTCCCGTAGCAAACGTAAAACGAACATCGTACTCTTTTAATTTTCTAATAAGTGTCCTGGTATCTTCTCCAATAGTTCCGTTATCTGCTAATAAAGTGCCGTCTAAATCAAAAACTACTATTTTTATTTTTTTAAGAACATTAGTCATAGAACTTATAGCCGCCTCATTATATCTAAATAGAGAATAATATAATATGATCTAAAATACAGTCAAATTTTTAGTTTACAAATTTTTGAATGGAAAAAATTCCTGCAGAAATTTAACTTTCAAATATTTTTTGTATTTTTCTTTGGTTATCGGTAATTCCCAATGCGAGCATTAATTTAATACGGGCTTTTTGACCGTTCAAATATTCTGCAAAAATAACTCCCATTTTATGAAGATGTTTACCGGCTCCTGGATAGCTGTAAATATCCAGTGTTTCACCTGCGGGACACCTGGAAACAAGAACAACCGGAATTCCTTTTTCCACTGCATACTTAATCCCGTTAAATGCATCCGGTGGAACATTTCCAACTCCGAGTGCTTCAACTACAATCCCTTCTGTACCGCTATCGGCAGAATATTTAAAGAATTTTTCATCCATTCCTGCATATACTGTAAGCATATCAACATTAGAAACAATTTTATCTGTCTTTAAAGATTCAAGTTTTCTGGGCAGGCGATTTAAAATTACATTTCCATTTTGTACAAATCCCAATGCACCAAAATCCAGGCTGTGAAAGCTATCGATTTCCTCAGTGTAAGTTTTTGTAACTTCGCTTGCGGCATTTATCTCGCCATCAAGACAGACAAGAACTCCAATGTTCCTGCAATTCTCACTTTTGCAAATATGAATTGCATCAAGTAAATTTCTCGGTCCATCCCAATCAGGATCAGAACTATTTTTCATCGAACCTATGAGTATTATTGGTATTTCTGTTTGAATTGTTAAATCTAAAAGATATGCTGTCTCTTCGAGCGTGTCGGTTCCATGAGTTACAATTACACCAGAATATTTTTTCTTTGAAATCAGTTCCCGGATTTTTTTAGATAATGAAAACATTAATTCGGGAGTCATATGCGGACCCGGATATTTGCCGAAATCGTAACACGAAATGTTTGCTAATTTTTTTGCTTCGGGGATCTTTCCCATAAGCTCTTCACCTGAATACCTTGGAACGGCACCTCCGGTTTTCTTATCAATTTTCATTGAAAAAGTACCACCGGTAAAAACGATTAAGATTTTTTCTTTTTTCATCAATTCCTGTATTATTTAGGTACCAGTTACATTCAAGTTAACTGATGCTTATTTTTAAATTAAATATTGACTTGAAGCATTCAAAATTAAGCTTTATTTTTTAATCTTAAAATAAAGAAATGGAGAGAAAAATGTTAATGGTAGAAGATGTTGATTTAACTCCAAATCCGCATGCATTAAAATTCATTATCAATGAAAAGCTTTTGAATGTTGAAACAAGGCAATATTCAAATAAAGAAGATGCAGAGAAAGATCCGTTTGCCAAAGGCATATTTGAAATCGATGGAGTAGTTTCGGTTTTTTATATGGGGAAGTTTGTAACCATTGAAAAATCCAAAGAAACTAACTGGGGACAAATTCAAAAGCCATTTATAAATTTCTTAAAATCATTTGATAGAAATTTAATGCCCGTAGAAAAAGAATGTGAACCTCTGCCTGAAGATGAAGATGAATTGCTTAAAAAGATAAATGAAATTTTGGATCAGAGAGTCAGGCCGTATTTAGCAAGCGACGGAGGAGGTCTGCAGGTTTTAGGAATAGATGGGTATACTGTACGAATAAGATACCAGGGTGCCTGCGGAAGCTGTCCCACCTCAATATCTGGCACATTAGCTGCAATTGAAGGATTGCTGAGAAGGGATATCAATCCGCAGCTTGAAGTTGAAGCTGCTTAGTTCATATTATTATTTTTTTTGTAATGCCGGATTTTTTCCGGCATTTTATTTTAAATAAATCACCAATAGAAAAAAGACAATCCTATTCCTATTTAACAATTCTTTTTATAAATTAACCTTCGAAAGTTGAAGTGATATAAGATGAAAAATAAAGAACAGCTATATTATGCGTGTTCCGAAATAGATGGATTACATTTCAAAATATTTACTTCACACCAGGGGCTCAGATCAATTTTTATTAATAAAAAAGATGCATCATTAAAATCTTTTGATGCTATTAAGCTTCATCCCGATGATCCTTATCTATATAATATTTTTCAGCAGCTTGAACAATATTTTAATTGTGTTAGAAAAGATTTTAAAGTTCCGTTCGACTTAATAGGAAGCGACTTTCAAAAGAATGTCTGGAAAGAACTTCAAAAAATACCATACGGCAAAACTATGAGCTATAAAAAAATAGCTGAAAAAGTCGGTGGCAAAACTTATGTCCGCGCCGTTGGCAGGGCAAACAGCCAAAATCCAATTCCAATAGTAATTCCATGTCACAGGGTAATAAATACCAATGGCAAACTTGGAGGATATTCCCTGGGGATTGATTTAAAAGAAAAGCTGCTGGAACTGGAAGGAAGCTTAAGCCTTGAATTGTTTGGATAGAGCAGCACAGATTAGTAACCTGTGCTGCAAAGAGATGCTAAACCATCAAATCGATATCAACCATAGAATCCTGCTCATCTTCTTCCTTCTGAAAATACATCTGTCCGAAACCGCATCTAATGAGTTCATTTAATTCATCCTGGTAGAAGAATTTTTCTTCTCCAAAACCAGGCTGAAGATCACTAAGCCAGGTAGCATTAGGATTATACTTAGCGAAGAAAGGCTTTTTACACCAATCCGGATTTCTTCCCTGAAGCATATTGAGTACAAAAACTTTCCGGCCGTTAACTTCAGAAATCCCTTCAATAGCAACTTTGCCGGGTAAAGCCGACATTGATGGACCTCTAACAGTTCTAGCCACACCTGAAACTTGTTTATATGCTTCACTATATATTTGAAAAGCTCTAACAAGGGGAATTTCAAAGTGTTCTTTTGCACCAGTATTTCTCTCAACAAAAAAGTAATATGGAATACATCCCAACTTCACCTGGTCTTTCCACATGCTCGCCCAAACCTCCGGATCATCATTAACATATTTTATAAGAGGAGATTGTGTTCTGATTTGTGCACCGGTATTGCGAATCCTTCTGACAGCTTCTTTTGCTACGTCAGTTGACAATTCAACCCAATGATTGTAATGCCCCATAATTGCAAGATGCTTACCGGAATTAACAACTTTTTCGAATAACCTCAATATCCCATCCGAGTCCTTATCAGTAACAAACCTGTAAGGCCAGTATGCAACTGACTTGGTTCCAATCCTAATTGTACGGATATGATCAAATTCAGGCTGAAGAAACGGCTCTATATATTCTTTTAAATTGCTCAGATTCATGATCATAGGATCACCGCCTGTAATAAGAATATCGGTTAATTCCTTATGATTTTTTATATACTGCTGAAATCTTTTTGATTCGTCCGTAGAAAATCTTAATTCATTCATACCGACAAACTGAGCCCACCTGAAGCAAAATGTACAATAAGCGTGACATGTTTGTCCGCTGGATGGAAAAATAAGACATGTTTCCCTGTATTTATGCTGAACACCCGGGACCGGCTCATCAGCCATTGCCGGAACATTTAAAGTCATTTGCCCGGCCGGATGAGGATTTAATTCAAGTCTTATTTCTTCAGCAGTTTGTTTAATCTCATGTGTTGATGAATCTTTTCTTAATACATCAGCCATCCAGTCAAACTGTTCTTTCGACAGCATATCTTTTTGAATAAAAGTTAGCTGGAACATCGGATCATCAGGGATATTATTCCAATCAATTAATTCTTCAACTACATAATTATTTGAACGAAAGGGGAGAACATTGGAAACAACTTTAATAGCAAATCTTTCTTCTTTTGAAAGCATTTGAAGCTGGGGGATGCTGTCAATGTCCTTTAATCCGTAGAATTTCATTTTTTTGGGGTTAATCATCTTTAACATCCTCCTTTAATAGTGAATAGATATCGGTAAAAAATAGCTTATAATCGTTTTTTCGCGTGCTTTTCAGAAAAGCTTAAGAAAATAGAGTTCTTCCTGGAATGTCCCAAGCATCAGGATATTTGGTAATTTAACAAAATTTTTTAATTAATCAAGAGATAAAAAAAAGGAAGAGTTTTAGGAACTGAATAAAATAAAAAAAGCGGAATTAAACCGCTTTAATTATTTAATTGTAGTAACTTTACTTATATCATCAAGCCGGACAAAATGTTCGTTAAATTTATAACTGCCTTTCGATGTTTTGATAGTTTTTATCAACTTAACATTAACGCCTTCAGCTTTCTTTTTTGCTTTTGATTTATCCGCAAAAGATTGTTGTTTAGCCATAATTTCTCCTTTCTTAGGAAAGCAAATATAAAAATAACTTGATAAAATAAAAAGCTATCAAATATTCAATATTCTGCTAAATAAGGATAATTTGTTTTTTCGAGTTTTTACTTTAAAAAACCGTATTTTTTTAAATGAATATACGCCATATAACCTACTGCAGCCGTTTGAGCCATACCCAGGATATATCTGACCGAATTAAACTTTGTATCCTCCCCGTATTTAATATTTAAAGGAGTTAACATAAATGATTTTGTTGTAACCGGCATTGCTTCTCCCATATAGGATTTAGAAACGGCAAATGAAGTCCATAATCCAATTGTATTGGGATTTATAATTACGGGCATATCATTACTGCTGTTTTGTATATTACTCAAAGAGAAATAAAAGTTAAAATCGCTCATCAAATTGAATTGAGTACTAAGGGTTTGTTTCAAGTTTAATAAATCGTAATTATTTTCCTGGGAATAAATTAAAACAGGTAAAAGAAGCATAAACATTATGAAATATTTCATTTCAATAAGTCCTTGTCTCTGATAATTAAATATAAAGAGGTTGATTTGTATATGCCATATATTTTTTATATCCTGAATCCTTTTGTTTTTTATTTCATCAAACTACAGTATAAACAAAATGGCTCTAAGTTTGATTACAAAATAAAGTTTTATAAATAAAAGTAAAAAGTACGAAAAGGAGACAAAATGGCTGAACATTTAAATAAATCGACATTTTTAGAGAAGATTTTTGATTTCGAAAAGAATAAGGAATGGAAATACCAGGGAAATCTTCCTGCTGTAATTGATTTTTGGGCTCCATGGTGCGGCCCCTGCAGAATGGTAGGACCGGTAATTGAAGAACTCTCTGAGGAATATAAAGGTCAGGTTAATTTTTACAAGATAAATACTGATGAAGAACAGGAACTAGCCGGTGCATTCGGAATCAGAAGTATTCCTTCACTATTATTCATCCCTGTAGAAGGACAACCTAAAATGGCAGTTGGCGCAGTTCCAAAAGAAAACCTTAAAAAAGCAATCCAGGAAGAACTGTTAACATCCGCAGCATAATTTTATCTTGTTCAAGTTCAAGATTAAGTCCTTTGCCATTTGAACTTTCAATCTTGGACTTGAACATACCTTTTTCCCCTTATACAACTTCTTTAGTGAAATAATAAGAAAGCTTTCTTAATAAAATCTTTGGATTTATATTCACCATAATCACACCGAATGTGATAGTAATACCGCTAATAATTGTCCGGAAAGTTATATTTTCATTAAGAATGAACCATGCAGCGATTACAGTTACAAAGGGTTCAAAATATAAAAATGCTCCTACCCTGGCAGATTCCATTTCTTTTAAAGATTGAGCCCATAAAACATATGCAATTCCCGAACAAAACAATCCTAAATATAATAATGCGAACCATATTTCCAGTGAAAGGTGAGCTACAATTCTGTACATCGATTCATTGATGTTAAACGGGATCAGTATAATTACCATCATTATAAACTGGAAAAGAATTGTCATTAAAGGAGGATAAGAAATAGTAATTTTTTTGTTTACCATGGAATATACACTCCAGGTAAAAGCACTGGCTAATATCAGGAAGTCACCTTTGTTTGAGATAAAATCAATTGATAAAAAATCTCCTTTGCTTATCAGCAGAACTAATCCTAAAAAAGCTATTATGATACCGGAAATTTTAAAAAGAGTGAATTGTTCGCTGAAGACAAAAAATCCTAATATAGCCATAAAAACCGGTGATGTGCCTATAATCCAGCCGGTATTTGAAGCAGTGGTATATTTTAAACCGGTTACCTGGATCCATAGATGAAAGACTGCAATTAAAGCAAGTATGAAAATAATTCCGTGATTCTTCAAATTAATTGAAAAGCTCCTTTTTGTGTAAAGGGCTATTATTGATAAAAGAACAGATGCAAAAACAAGTCTTATAAAAATTATAGAAATAGGATTCAGCTGATTAAGTGCAATTTTTGTAGCAATAAAAGATGCACCCCAAAAACAAACTGAGATTATTGGCTTCCAGTATTTTAACAGATGTTTATTCATTCAAATCTTATTAAAATTTTAATGCTTAAGATAATCAAAAATATCCTAAATAAATTAGTAAAAGAGATGGAATTTATTGATTTTTTTAATGATTCGGCACTAAGAACCTTTTTTTGGAATGTCTTTCAATTCTTTATAAAATAATTGATCAGAAATTATTTTGCGGCTCATCGGGTTTTGTCCCCTTTTTTCCTTCACTAAGATTATTATAAAATCTTTGAGTCGGATATGCAAAATCAATATCATCGCATTTTGAAAACTGCAGCAATATGTCTTCCCATATCTCTTCTTCACTGGTTCTTCTTTTCCTCGGATCACAAAGATACCGGATAGTCAACATTACTCCGCTGTCGCGGACGCTTGTGTAAACAATTGGTGTCAGTTTAGTATAGAAGATCATAAATCTCTGGGATGCTTCTTTAATTCTTTCCTCGGCAGATTTACTTAAATGTTCGGCATATTTATTTACAATGTTTAATAGCAATTCTTTAGCTTTTTTCCAGTTACTTTCAAAAGTTACAAGAACAGGTAGCTCATTCCAGATATAATTAAACCCTGTTGTGTAATTAGCCTGTACATCGCTAAAAACTTTCCCGTTAGGTATATGAATAATCCTGCCGGTCGATTGCTCGGCATCAACCCAGTTGCCTATTTCCATTAAGGTAAACTGGAAAATTCTTATATCAATTACATCGCCTGAAGTGGAGCCAACCTGGATCCTGTCTCCAACAATAAAAGGTTTCCTCCATATTATAAACATCCAGCCAGCAAGGTTAACCAAAGGATCTTTTAAAGCAATTGCAAGACCGGCAGATAAAAGTCCGAGAAAAGTAGCAATCGAATTAAATCCTTCGATCCAGATTCTGCCGATTAATAAAAAACCTATAGTAAATGCGACATAAACTGTAGATTTTCTCCACCGGTATTGAATTCTTATATCTGATTTTTTGCGGAAATATATTCTGAGGATAATTTGACGTATTAACCACAAGATAAAAATTATAACGACCGAGGTTAATATTTTACCTTGCAGTTCAGGACTAAACCCCAATGTTTTTTCAAACCAGCCCGATATATCTAACTTATTCATTAAATATTATGTTTTTTAATGATAATAAGTTATCAATAATATATTAATTAAACCAAAATAAATAAAAAAACGGATAGTAAACTACCCGTTTTAAATTACATTATAAGGAAAGAATTCTTAAAGAGAGTCAACAACTTTTTTTAGTTTGTTTCTAACTTCATTTGCAACGGAAGCCAGTGACTGATTCTGAATTGCCTGCATTGATGCAACAGGATCAACAGCCGCCACTTCAACTTCTCCATTTTGCTGTTCAATTACTGTAACATTGCATGGAAGCATTGCACCGATCTTATCTTCCGCCTGCAGCGCTTTATATGCAAAGGGAGGATTACAGGCACCAAGAATTTTATATTTCTTGAAATTAACATCAAGCTTTTTCTTTAGTGTTTCCTTAACATCAATTTCAGTTAATACCCCGAAACCTTCCGATTTTAATGCAGAGGTAACTTTATCAATTACATTATCAAAATCACCTTTTAGAGTTTTATTGAAATAATAACTCATATTATTATCCTTTAATTTTTTTATTTAATTAATATAAGGTATGATGCAATAATAACATCAAAGGTTCATCAGGCAATTATAATGAATTTGTGTAAAATTGAAAATTTTTAAGCAAACTTTATTACTGCCGCAGGTTCTATTATTTGAAAAGTAAATGATTCCATAAAATATAAATTTACATTTTTATGATCATGTGATTGATACCCGATAGATAGATCCTGCCCGATGGTTAATTTAAAATCTCCACCTCTTGTCGAAACTAAAAAAGCATCGTTTATTGCTGGAGCGAGGATGATATTTCCGCCTATTAAATCTTTAATAACCGTTTTTAAAGGGTAACCATTTACAAAGCTTGAGAGCTTTTCCCACCTTCCGGTATTTAAAATTAATGAATATGGTCCTTCAACAGAAGATTTAACAAACTCACCAATTAGCCGGGAAATAATTTCAGGTAAGTTTTCAACTTTTTCAGGATATTTGGCGGGTTTATTTTTATTAACATCTTTAAGCCCGGTTATATTTGCTTTCGGGAAACCATTATAAATCAGCTTTTCTTCAAATTCGCCGATGTTATGTGCAGCTTCTTCCATTGTATCCAGGTTTAAATCTTTAGCTCCTCTGGCTGCATTATCAAGCTCCCACAAATCAAGGCTGAAAGGAGAACGCGTTTCTACCAGCGGAAGCACTTTATTAATTCCGTATTTAATCTTTCCTTTCTGATTTTCTGGTACATCCAGGCGACCCATTGAAACTGCCTCAAAATTTAATCCTTTCGGACCATCTACATCTACAAATCTTCTTCCGGATAGAATAGAATCAAATACTTTTTTTGCTTGTTCATTAATAATATCCCAGGCTTCCTTTGTAACAGGTGCATGTGATTTTCTTAGGATATCCATTATAATTCCCTCCTTTTTATTGCCCCTATTCCTAAATCATTCTGTTTTTCGACCCCGCTATCAGTACTTTCTATTTTGGTTAGATCTCCTTCGGTATATAAATAAATTTTTAGTTTTTTATCCCAGCCATCCATATTTCTTCGAAGCCATTCCAGCATCATGGATGCATGCTCCATTTCTTCAAGTTTATTATGTTCAATTATTTTTTTTAAATGATCGTCAGTGCATGAATCAATCCTTTGCTGATACCAGTCAATTGCTTCTATTTCTTCCATCAAAGAATTTAAAGCACGTCTAAAATTACGTGTTTGCGGACTAAGCTCTTCAGGCGGTTCGTGAAATTCCGACATATTCTTTCTCCCTAAATGTTAGTTAGTTCATCCAAAATAGGTATTATTGCTGGACATGTTTGTGATATAAACAAATGAAAAGACTTAGATCAAATCTGCAAGGTTAGCATTAGTAATTTTTTGTAAGTCATTTGGAGAAATAGAGATCTGCATTCCTCTGGTTCCGGCACTTACAAAAATTTTATCAAAGAGCTGGATTGTTTCCTCAATATATGTCGGAAAATTTTTCTTCATCCCTATTGGTGAGCATCCACCGCGGACATATCCTGTCACGGGTAGTAAATCTTTAACTTTTATCATTTCAACTTTTTTATTATTGCTTGCAGAAGCTGCCTTCTTTAAATTTAATTCCGCAGTTACAGGAATACAAAAAATGTTTATTCCATTCTTATCGCCATTTGCTACAAGCGTTTTAAAAACTTTTTCAGCTTCTGTCCCGATTTTATCTGCAACGCTGGTTCCGCTTAAATCATTTTCATCTACTTCATAAGAAAATGTTTCATGATAAATTTTATATGCTTCAAGAATTCTAACCGCATTGGTTTTAGACATTATTAAAATGATTCTTTGTTGTACTTTAATTCTTCATAAGAAAGATCATATTTTTCAGCTTTTAAAAGAAACTTAGTATAAGGATGTTTCGGAGTGTTAATAATCTCTAAAGTATTCCCCTGTTCTACAGTTTCGCCATTAAATAATATGATCATCTTGTTACAAAGTTTTTCAAGTATTCTTAAATTGTGAGCAATGCAAATTATAGTAATATTAAACTTCTTGTTAAGTGATAAAAAAAGATTAAGAAGGTTTAGCTGCGATTCGGGATCCTGGGCTGAAAACGGTTCATCTAAAATTAATAACTCCGGATTAACCGCAAGTATTCTTGCTAATGCTGCGCGCTGCTGTTCTCCTCCACTTAACTCATAACCTTTCCTATTCCATAAATATCTGGGAAAATCAATTACTTTAAAAATTTCTTCCATTTTTAGTTCAGGATCTTCTTCTTTATCCGCTATAGAAATGGATTCTTTCACAATATCATTAATTTCCCTTAAAGGATTTAAAATTTCTCCATTATTTTGAAATAATATCTGTACAGGATTAGCTTTTCTTTTTCCATTCGCTCCCTGAGTTCCCACGAAGCTGACCTTACCATTTGAAGGTACCAAAATACCTGCGATAACTTTAGCAAGTGTAGTTTTGCCGCTGCCCGATTCACCTGAAACTCCAAGTATATCGTTTTGATTTATCTTGAAATTTATTCCTCTTAAAATTTGCTTGGTTTTTCTGCCGGAATGAACCGAATAATTTACGTTTTCAACTTTTAATATTTCTTTCATTTAGAGATTTCAGTAAAAGATTTTAAAAAAGGATCCAGGTTTTCATTTACTGTATTATTAAAAAATTCTGAAACGGGAAGAAAATTTGTTAAGCTGCCGTCTTTCAGAAATGCAATCCTGTCGCTGATTCTTTTTGCAAATAAGAGATCCTGCGTTACCAGCAGAACAGAGTTATTGTTGATAGAAACAAATTCTTTCAATTTTAATAAAACCAGACTCGCTGTTGGCGAATCAATTCCCGAAGTCGGTTCATCAAGCAGAATTATTTCCGGATGTGTGAGTAAAGAAAGGACAAGACTAATTCTTTGAGCCATTCCGCCGCTTACTTCGTAAGGATACAATTTAAATAATTTTTGCGGTTCTGGAAGAAGAAAATACTTGAGAAGTTCTTCAGTTTCATCATTATTATTCACAAGTCTATCAAAGTAATAGCCTATTTTTTTTAAATAATCAAAACTATTTAAAGCATCCTGGAAAACATATTTAATTTTTTCCCTTCTGAGTTCCAGTAGTTCATCCTGGTCTAATGACAGGATATTTTTAGAATCTAAAAGTATTTCACCTTCCAGGATATAGAATCTCTTATCCAGAAGTCCTGTAAATGATTTAATTAAAGTTGATTTCCCGCTCCCGTTTTTACCTATTATTGTATAAATACTATTTTCAGGAAGTATAAAAGAAATATCTTTTAATATAGTCTTAAGACTATTCTGTTGCTTTATTAAAAGATTTTTAATTGAGATTCCGAGCATTAATTATCTTTCAGCGAGGCAAATTGTTTTTGATAGTTCAAATACGAATTTTTTTTGTATTTATATAACAAAATAATAAATTACGAACAAAAATATTGAGGAATATTTGAACTTAAAAATTACTGCAAAACCATTTTATATTTTCCTGTTTATTGCATTAGTATCATTTCAATCCTGTAAACAGGAAACTCCTGTTGATTCCAACAGAGTAGTTGTGGGATTAACTTCAGATGTTTCTACTTTAAGCCCTCTGTTTGCATTTAACCTCGATGAAGGAAGTATTACAGAACTTTTGTTTATCAGCCTGGTTCAGCCGGATTGGAATGAAGCAAAAAGCAACCTTGAAATCAAACCAATGTTTGCAAAAAACTGGGACTGGAATAAAGATTCCTCCTCAATAACATTCAACCTGCGTGATGATGTAAAATGGTCTGACGGTAAAGACTGCACAGCTGAAGATGTCGTATTTTCATTTGATGTATATTCCGATCCTAAAGTTCAAAGCCGGATGTACGGTGAATTCGGAAATTTCTACATTGACAAAGATAAACACATAAATCTAAAAAAGACTTTTGAAATAATTTCACCATATTCTTTAAAAATTAATTTTATTCCAAAATCAAAACCGAATTTATTTGCTATAGCCCTTCCGATTTTACCTGAACATATTTATGATAAAATTCCGAGGAAAGATTTTGCAACGGCCAAACAGAATACTGCTCCAGTTAGCAATGGCCCTTTTTTATTGTCAAGCTGGGAAAGGAATCAATCTTTAATACTTAAGGCAAATAAAAATTCTTTTCTTTATAATCCAGATAATATTTCTGAATTGATATTTAAAATTATACCTGACTATAATTCCCGATTAACTCAGTTAAAAAACGGCGAAATTGATCTAATGGATCTAATCAGACCGGATGATATTGATGAATTAAAACAATCCAGGAATATAAATATTGTTCCGGTTAAAGGAAGAGAATATGATTATATCGGGTGGAATAATATTGATCCTGAAATTTACAATAAAAGCCATAAAGTAATTCCAAATAGATTTTTCGGAATTGCAAAAATAAGAAAAGCATTAACATACGCAATTAATAGAAATGAGATTTTAGAAAATTATTTGAATAATTATGGTGAACTGGCAGTTACTCCTGTTACTCCTATCTTTAAAAATTCTATTGATTCCAGTATAAAGGCATATCCTTATGACGTAAATAAAGCAAAAGAATTATTAGCTGAAGCCGGGTGGAAGGATTCAAATCATGACGGGATATTAGATAAAAACGGAGTAAATTTTTCATTTACATTGGGCATTCCAAGCGGGAACCCGAGACGTGAATTTGCATCTACTGTAGTTAAAAATAATTTAAAAGAAATCGGCATTGAGATGAATGTTGAACAATTGGAGATGCAGGTATTCCAGGGAGATATTATAAATAAGAGAATCAATTCATATATGGCCAGCTGGTATGTACCTATCCCTATAGAATTAAAACCCTTCTGGTATTCGGATTTGGAATCGACACCGATGAATTTAGTATCTTATCAAAACAAAAATGTTGATAAGCTTCTTGAAGAGATGGGAAGAAAAATTTCCGATGAACAATTGAACGACCTCTACTTTAAATTCCAGAAGATAATACATGAAGATGAACCGGTTACTTTTCTTTACTGGATGGATGATATAGTCGGCTGTAACAAAAGAGTTAATAATATCGAAATTAATCCTCTTGGTATTATTCAGAAGTGCTGGAACTGGTCTATTAATAAATAGGTTGAATGAAAAAAGAACTTATAAAAGTCCTGATTAAAAGGATTTCTACTTCACTAGTAGTTCTTTTCCTGTTAATTACTTTCATATTCTTTCTTTTAAGAATATCTCCCGGTGATCCTACTCAAAAATTTATTTCACCTAAACTAAATCCTGACTTAGCCGAAAAAGTAAAAGAAACATTTAATCTAAATAGTTCACTTTCAGAGCAGTATAAATCATTCATTATAAATCTTGCAAAAGGAGATTTGGGAGTTTCCTATAATTACCGGTTGCCTGTAAGCTCAGTTATTGAGGAGTATCTTCCTTTCACTTTGGTTTTTGCTTCCGTAAGCTTTATCATTCAAATATTAATTGGTTTTATTTTAGCTTCAATTACAATAAAGAAAAGGAATGGCAAACTGGATAGGATAATATCCAAAACGAGTCTTGCAGTTTATGCAACTCCATCATTTGTCATAGGTGTAATTTTAATTTTTATCTTTTCTGAAAAGCTCCACCTGTTCCCTTCTTCCGGTTTAAGATCCCTGGATTCCGGTTCATTTTCCATATTACAAAATTTTGCAGATTATATAAATCATCTTGTATTACCAGTTATTACCTTATCACTGCCGGGAATAGCAGTATTTTATAAATACCTTCGGGACAATCTTGAAGATGTTTACAACAAACAATTTGTTATGAACCTGCGTTCCCTCGGATTTACGGAAAAAGAAATTGCACGAAAACATGTTATCCCGAATGCAATTAATCCATTGATATCCGTCGCGGGAATTGAATTGGGAATATTATTCAGCGGTGCGTTAATTACTGAAGTAATCTTTGCATTACCGGGAATGGGGAGATTAACAATTAATGCTATTCTAAACAGAGATTACCCTTTAGTAACAGGATGTTCACTTGTCGCAGGTTTTTTGATCATCTTGAGCAATCTTGCTGCGGACATAATAAGAGCTGGTCTGGATAAAAGATTGCTAAAAGGGAGCTTGAATTGAATAATATTAAAATGAAAAATTGGCATGTTACTCTTTTACTTTTATTAATTCTGTTTGTTCTCAGATTCGCTATAATCACCAAAGCTTATTTTTTATGCTTCAAATTTGCCGGTATTCTTTTCGCTAATATATCAACCGCTTTTAATATTTTAGATTTTAATTTTGCAGATTTAGCTGTTTCAGCTTTTTTAATAATAATTATTCCCTTAATAATTTTATTTGTAAGGACAAAAAATAGTTTATTATCCGCAGGTTTAAACAGAACAGTAAATTTTTCATCATTTACCCTGATAATCTTAATCTCATTTTTTATATTTGCACCTTTAATAACTAATTATAATCCGAATTTTCAAAAAGATCTTGGCGTAACAAAATTATTATCTCCTTTGAGTTCTGTAGATATTCTAACCTTGAAAAAAGAAGGACAAATAGAAAAAAATAAATTAACATCTTTTTTACTCCTAAAAGATAAAACGGTTAAAAATTCTTTTAATCAAAATTTGATTTTTGCCGATAGTATTAAATCAGGTGAGCTTGTTATTTATTATCAAAAAGGAAGTGCGAAAGAAATTTCAAAATCCAAATTGCAGCTGGCCGATAATCTGCCTTTAATTAAGAAAAAATTCTTTCTGCTGGGAACAGATGAATTCGGAAGAGATATTTTTTCACGATTGGTTTATGGAACCCGTATTTCATTATTAATCGGATTCGGAGCTGTTATAATAGCTCTAATTGTCGGCATGTCTCTTGGATTTTTTGCCGGTTACCCGGGAGGTTATATTGATACAATACTGAACAGATTTACCGAAGTCTTTCTTGCATTCCCTGTAATATTTTTAATTATTCTTATACTTGCTTTATTTGGAAATTCTTTTATTTCAGTTATGATAGTGCTTGGCTTTTCCGGATGGATGAGCTTATTTAAGATAGTCAGAGGTGAAATTATAGTATTAAAGAAAAAAGATTTTTTTATTTCAGCACAGATGATTGGTCTATCCCGGTTCAGCTTAATGACTAAAGAAATTCTGCCGGTTATTATTGCTCCGGTTATTGTAAATCTAGTATTACTATACGGAAATGTCATTTTAGCAGAATCTGCCTTAAGCTATTTAGGTTTAGGCATTGGTAATAATTTTCCTTCCTGGGGAGCGATGATTGAATCCGGTCAGGCATATATAGATAAAGCCTGGTGGATGATATTTTTTCCCGGGTTAGCTCTTTTTCTTACTCTTTTTACTGCAAATAAAATCGGCAGAGAAATTAATATTCATTATAATCCGGCTGTAAAAACATGATCAATGAAAGATATGTAATTAAAAATAAATTAGGTGAAGGAAGAAGCAAAGTTTTTTTGTGCAATGATATCGAAAATCCTTCCGAAGATATTGCCATAAAATTTCTACCCGGGAAGGCTGATAGTACCGAGATAGAAAATTTTCAGAATGAATTTATAACGCTTCGAAGGTTAAGACACCCGAACATAGTGCAAGCAATAAATTTCGGAAGGATCGTAAAGGCTGAATCACCTGAAAAAGGGATAAAAACAGGAAGCCGTTTTTTTACCTTAGAATATTTTAATGGAAAACCTCTGCTGAATTACGGTGATATTAAGAATGAAGATGCGCTGCGAAAAATTATAACTCAACTTTGTTCTGTTCTTTTTTATCTACATCAATCAGATTATATCTATTATGATTTGAAACCGGAAAATATTCTTGTAAAGAAAGTTGACGGAGAACCATTTGTTAAATTAATCGATTTGGGATTGGCTGAAAAAACCAATTCTGAGAAGAGCGAATTAATTTCAAATAAATATGTGAGGGGAACAGCCAAATATATTGCTCCTGAACTATTAAAAAAGGAGGAATACGATAAGAGAGTAGATTTATATTCGCTGGGTATAATTCTTTATAGAATCGTATATAAGAAATTCCCTTTCGAAACAAATGACGAATTAAAAATTTATAAAGCTCATCTTGAAAAAGATTTTATTTTTAAAAAATCTGATTATTCTAAAGAATTAATCGATGTTATAAAAAGGCTTCTCGAGAAAGAGCCGGGCAGAAGATATGCTAATTCCCTGGAGATTCTATCAGATTTAAATGTTTCGATTGGTAATAGGCTGGTGAAAGATTGGAGTCCTGCCAAAATTTTTGTCAACAGGAAAGATGTATTAAATATTCTTGACACATATATAAATGATAAAAGCAGCAGCGAAATATTTTCTATTAAGGGATTCGAAGGAAGCGGCAAGACTGCTCTTTCAGAAGAAATTAATTTCATTTTTAATAATTCAGTTTTGATAAAATATGATAAGTCTAAAAGCGGTTATCGATTTTTAAAATATTTCCTGAACAAGATAATATTCAATGATTTTGTTTTTCCAAACATCACTGAAGAAGTTCAACAAAATATTGATCACATTTTTCAGAATTCTTCAAGTGAATTAATTGATGGACTGAAAGGGATTTTTGCCAAAATAACTCGGGAATCTAATTTTATTTTAATTCTGGATGATTTTAACAGTTATGATAATTTTACTTTTGAAATGTTAAAAGATATTCTCCCGATTTTACAGGTAAATAAAATAAAAATCATAGTTATGGAAGACTCTGATTTTGATTATATCTCAGATTCATTCCATAATGTAAAGGAAATAAATTTAACACCATTTACCGATGTACAGGTTGCCGAATTACTTAACAAAAGCTATAATAAATTCTTTCCGGTTGAAGAGCTAAAAAAAATAATCATGCTGTACGCAGATTTACTCCCCGGGAGTATTGAAGGATTTATAAAAGATTGTCTGCAGTTAAATATCTTTAAATTTACTCCTGAAAAAATTGCAATTGATATATCAGAAAAAACTGCAAAGCTGCTTAGAAGTTCTCATGACCAGATATATGAAGTAAGGTTAGGTAATCTTTCAAAGAATGGAACTGAGGCTGTTAAAATTCTTACACTATTTGAACTGAACCTGGATGAAAATATTTTAACTGAATTATTGAAGACAGATAAAGATACAATTTCTCAAATAGTAGAAGAATTAAGAGATAATAATATATTACATAGTTCAAACATTGAGACTAAACTTCAATTTACTTCCGAAGGATTGAAAAAACATGTTTATTCCAAAATAGAGAATAAAAAGGAATATCATTTAAATGCCGGTAAAATATTAAAAAAGAAATACCGGGATTTCGATAGGAACGAACTGGCCCGCCAGTTTGAGTTAGGAGAAGATTATAATACCTGCTATGAAATTTTGAAGGAAGAGATTGAAGAAGCTGAAAAGAAGTCCGCATTGTCCTATAAGAAAGATATTTTGAAATACTTAGATAAAATGCCGTTAAGTGAATCTAACAAATTTATGGTTGAATTAAAGTTAAGTAAAGTTTTAAAAAATTTAAATGAAAATAATGAATGTCTTATACTTACTGAAGAATTATTAAAAAGAGCAAGTAATAAAAAATATCAGCTTGAGCTTTCTATTCAAAAAGGGATATGTCTTACTGCATTAAAGGAACCAAATAAGGGAAAAGTGATACTATTATCAATTCTACCCGAAATAACTGAGCCACAACTTAAACAGTTAATAAATTATGAAATCGCGAATGCTGAATTTGATTTAAGCAATTTTAGTGAGGCTGAAAAAATATGTTATGAAATAATCAATGATAAAATTTCAAATTCTGAGATGAAAGCTAAAGCTTACAATTTAATGGCCCTTATTCAAATATATCGTGATAATGATTTGGATAATGCTCTTAAATATTTTCAAAAAGCTTTATATATATATGAAAAAATGCATAATAAAGATAATATGGTTAAAACGAGAATAAATATTGGTAATATTCTAGGCAACAAAGGAGAACATGAAAATGCAGAAAAATACTTTACAAAAGCACTTGAAATTAATATATCAATCGGTAATTTAATATCAGAGGCACTTATTAATTTGAATATGGGGGCGATAAATTATTACGGTAATCTTAATTTTGAAAAAACAATTTATAACTATAATCGTGCTTATAATATTTACCTTAATTTGGGTGACCATAACGGTCAAGGTATGGTATTATATAATTTAGCGGAAACTTATTTCATTTATTGTGAATATCAAAAATCACTCGATTCTTTAGGACTGCTAAGTAAGGTTTTAAGTAAAATAAATAATTCTGAAATTCAAATAAGTTCACTATTTTTATTAGGGAAAATATATTTCATCATTGGTGATATACAAAAATTAGATAAAATAATAAGTGAATGTGATTTAATAAAAGAAATTTTTTCAAATGATTATAAACTTAAAAATTATGTGGCTTATTTAAAGCAACTCTCATATTTAAAAAAGAATAATATATCTGATAATTTTGAACATCTTAAAAAAATAGGTAATATTTTTCTTAAACTTGAAGACGTATTTGATTTTGCAAAAACTTATTTGATAATTGCAGAAAATTTAATTTCTAAAAATAGATTAGAAGAAGCTGGGTTAATACTAAATGATCAAAACCTTAAAGAAAAATGCAGTACAAGATCATTACTTGAAGCAGAGAGACTATATTTTTTGGGAAAATTATTATATAAAACAAAAAATATTTTAAATGAGTTTCCAATTAATTTATATAAAAGATCTTTAAACCTCATCAAAGACGAAACTATAATCGAATTAACTTGGAAAGTTCTTTTGGAAATTAGTGAATATTATTTAAATAGGGGCAACTTTACAAAATCAAAAGATTATATAGGTTATACAAAATCTGTAATTAATCTCTTAGCTGAAAACATTCAAAATATTGAATTGCGCAAAGTTTATTTAAGTAATGACGACCGGAAAAAAGCGCTTGAAAAATTAGAACATATGGAAGTACAAACAGCCAATGATTAATGCAACAGTAAATATTGGATTCTTTTCAGAATCTCTTCGAGATTATGATTTACTGGTTAATGGATTTGATAATTCAGACTTAAATGAAATAAATTTTAATTTATTTCCATTGAAGAATTTTATTATTAATGATGATGAAATTATCATTATTAAACTAAATAGCATTGAATCAGAGTTGTTAAAAAAGCTATCAGAAAATAGAAAGGCAATAAAAAACCAAATAATATTCGTACTAAATGAAAATAACGCTTTAATTGCGAGTTACCTGATAAAGATTGGATTTGCGAATATTTTCGTCTTACCTCACGAATTAACAAAATTGATAAATTTTCTTAAAGATATCATAAAGAAGAGAACCTATTTGACATCAATAGATTTTAATGAAAATACAGAAAAATTTGATAACGGCTTTAATGATATTATTGGTTCATCATCTGAAATAAAAAAGATAATTGAATTTTCCAAAAAAGTGGCTGAAAATAAACACCTGAATATTTTGATCCTGGGGGAAACCGGAACAGGTAAAGGGCTTCTTGCAAGATCAATACACAACTTTATGAATGAAGAAAAATTTCCTTTCATCGATATTGTATGTACGGCTATACCGGAAAACTTAATGGAATCGGAATTATTCGGTTATGAAAAAGGTGCATTTACTAATGCTTTGAACCAGAAGATAGGACTATTTGAAGCTGCAAATAACGGAACTTTATTCCTGGATGAAATTGGAGATTTAAGTATAAATATTCAGACCAAATTGTTAAGAGTGATCGACAGGAAAGTTATACGCAGATTGGGAGGTTTAGTTGATATACCGGTTAATTCAAGAATCATTTCAGCTACTAATAGAGAACTCGAACTAATGATTGAAGCAAAAATGTTTAGACGTGATTTATATCATAGACTGAATGTTGTTTCAATTGAATTGCCTCCTTTAAGATGGCGAACCGATGATATTATTCCTCTCGCTTATCATTTTATAGATCATTTTAACAGGACTTTCGGCAAGGAAGTAAAAGAAATAGACAACGATTTCAAGGAATTTACCTTAAATTATTCATGGCCGGGGAATATAAGGGAATTTAAAAATACAATAGAACGAGCTATTCTTTTATGCGACGATAAAAAATTAAGGTTGAAAGATTTTCTCGACTTTAATAATGTACCCATCAATTTATCTCTTTATCAAGAAAATTCTTTGTTTTTTCCACACATTATAAGGTTTGATTTAAATTATAAAGAAACCGATATTCGCGATTTGAGCAAACTTTATGCTAAAAAAGTTCTTTCCAAAATGAGAGGTAACAAGTCAAAAACTTCAAAAATTTTAGGGATTTCAAGGCCTAAACTGGATTCCTTACTTAAATAAATTGTAAATTTATTTTACAACTATTAAATATTTACATTTTTTTCAAGTAATTTTTACTTCCAAATTGATTATTTATTTTTGCATTAGAAATTATATGTTGACAGTGGAATTTTCTTTTACTTATAAATTCTTACATTTCCAGTAATAAAAATAAGGTTGGGAATAAAATATTAAATCTAGAATTATTTGATTTTAAGAAATTTTGAACTTTTTTATATATAAAAATAGCTTGAAAATCTAACCTAATATTTAGTTGCCAAATAATATTTTGTGATTGAGATTACAGATTGACTTAGTCAGTAAAATCATTAAACTATTAAAATGGCATAATTTCTGTCTAATGAAATTGCTAAGTGCTTAAAAAGTGTCATTTTCTTCAAAATGACGAATTTCTATTTCAAGTGTCATTTTCCCCCAAAAACACGTGGGAGAGGGAGGACTATGCGTAAATTGATCCTATCTCTGATTCTCTCAGGGGTATTGTGCATTGCGGGCTTTGCGCAAAGCCTGGATAATGTGGAGCAGGCAGTCAGATATCGTGCTAATATTGACGCTGCTACACTTAGCCAACCATATTCCTCATCAATACTTGTTTCTGTTATAGATAATAGAACCAATTCTCAAATTGAGGGTTTAGGTTCTATTTTCGGCTGGACTAGGTCTAATTCTCAGGTAGAGGGTTTAGGTTCTATTTTCGGCTGGACTAGATCTAATTCTCAGGTAGAGGATTTAGGTTCTATTTTCGGCTGGACTAGATCTAATTCTCAGGTAGAGGGTTTAGGTTCTATTTTCGGCTGGACTAGATCTAATTCTCAGGTAGAGGGTTTAGGTTCTATTTTCGGCTGGACTAGATCTAATTCTCAGGTAGAGGGTTTAGGTTCTATTTTCGGCTGGACTAGATCTAATTCTCAGGTAGAGGGTTTAGGTTCTATTTTCGGCTGGACTAGATCTAATTCTCAGGTAGAGGGTTTAGGTTCTATTTTCGGCTGGACTAGATAATCTATAAACAGATGGTTGGTGAGATAGTTATTTAATTAATTATCTTGTAATAATTCCACAAAGCCTTTAATTTTATATTAAAGGCTTTTTTATTTTGAATATTAATTTGATCTGCGGAATTTTTAGTTTTAAATACTTAGTAATTACTTTCCTTTTATTTTTCTTTTTTGGTGATGCTATTAATCTTTCTGCTCAACAGGATTCACTAAAAAAAAGTATAAGCAGAATTAACTGGGAAAAAAGAGAAAGCCAGCATTTCATCATTGTTTACAGAAAGATCGATACGCCATTAGTACCGCATATCTTAGAATCAGCGGAAAATGCACTAATCCCATTAATGAAAATATTTCATTACAAACCTTCTGAAAAAATTATAATTAACACATTTGATATTTATGATTTTGGTTTTGCTTCCACGACCACCGTACCTCATAATTACATAAGGCTTGAAATAGAACCTCTTGAACATGGATATGAATCCGTTCCGTACAATGATCGGTTTCAATGGATTATGAGTCATGAGTTGGTTCATATATTAGTAAATGATCAGTCAAGTAATACTGAATCAGTAATGAGAACTTTATTCGGTAAGGTTGAACCGGAACAATCTCAGCCCTTAACAATTCCTTTCAGTTTATTAACTAATTATAACCGTTACTCTCCTCGTTGGTACCAGGAGGCTCCAGCCGTTTTCATGGAAACCTGGCTAAGCGGCGGATACGGAAGAATTTTAGGAAGCTTTGACGAGATGTATTTCAGAAGTATGGTATTATATAATGATGAATTTCCCTCTGCTATGCATCTGGAAACAATCTCTGCACAAAGTTCATTTTTATTGGAAACTTTGTATTATTTATACGGCGCCCGGTTTATATCATATCTTACAATAAAATACGGCTCTGACAAATTACTAAATTGGTTTATAACCAAACCGGGAGAATTTTATAAGAGTTTTCAGGGTAAATTTAAAGACACTTTTCATACTGATTTTAAAAATGAATGGGAAAATTTTATTGCTTTCGAAAAAGAATTTCAAAATGCAAATATTGCAGGATTAAATAAATCGGAAGTAACACCGCTGGAAAAATTAACGAATGAAGCTTTAGGATGGATATCTGAACCGCATGTTGATAAATTCGGCAGTAATGTATTTTTCAGTTATCATCACCCTAATCATTTAGCGGGTATCGCAAGATTAAATCTGGAAAACCATTCTTTAAAGGAAATAGAAACGTTACCAACTCCAAGCATCCTCCAGGTTTCATCAACTGCATATGACAAAAACTTAAATTTATTTTTTTATACTACAAATAATAATCAACTATACAGGGATATCTGGGTATTAGATGCTGCGACAAAAGAAAATAAATTATTATTCAGCAATTGCAGAATAGGAGATTTAACAGTCGCACCTACTACGCATGATCTGTGGGGAATTCTTCATGCTAATGGCAAAGTCTCTTTAACTTACTCTCCTTATCCGTATAAAGAAATGATACCAGTTATTGGTTTTAACATTGGTGATGAAATTTTTGATTTGGCAGTAAGTCCTTCCGGGAAATTCTTATCTGCTGTTTTAAAGAGAAGTAATGGCAGTCAATCAATAATAGTAGCTAATGCCGAAGACCTTAAACATAATAAACCATTTAATTTTGAAACAATTTATTCTCTTGGTTCGCCTGAAAGTCCATCCTGGAGTCCAAATGAAAATTTCATTTATTGGAGTTCTTATACAAATGGTGTTTCCAACATTTACAGATTTAATTTGCAAGATAAAAAAATTCAAGCTATGAGCAATACTCTTAGCGGACTATTTAAACCCGTTTATCTGAACAAAGATTCTTTATTTGCTTTTGAATTTACTCCAGAAGGATTTTTACCTGTTATAATTCCCAATCGCCCTGCTCAAAAATTATATGCAATAAAATATTTAGGGGAGGAATTACTTAAAAAAAATCCGAAGTTACAGGATCTAACATTAATGCCTGCAAACAGGCTTAATATAAAGCTCGGAAAAATAAATGATTATAACAGTATAACTAATTTATCTATAAACACTTTTATTCCCGTAATCAGTGGTTTTCAAAACAGGAGAGTACTCGGTTTTTATACTCATATTTCAGATCCCCTGATGATTAATGACCTCACCATGGAATTTGGTTTGTCACCCTATTTTTTTCAGAATAAGATTGTGAAAAGACAATTTAAACAAGGCATCTCCAAATTAGAATATCATTTCAAAGGCAAATACACTTACAAAAAAATTTTACAGCTTTCTATAAATTACAATGCACCGGATTTTTATGATCTATTTAATGAAAGAAAGCGCGGGATGACCGGGACTAACATAACACTAGAACATACACACTATTGGATTTATGATAATCCTTTGAAAATAAAACAGACTTCGAGCATTACTTATTACCGGGGCATAGAATCAATAAACGATAATCTAATTCCTGTAAGCGAACCGGATTTTTATGTTGCCCAGACTAATTTTAACTCTAAAAATTTACGGCGCAGTATTGGAAGCACTGACTTTGAAAATGGTAATGAATTCAATGTTACATTTATGTTATTTGGTGCAAATCCCAAACACCCGCAGCTGGCGGGTCAGTTTTATACTGAATGGGATAATTTTTCTACATATTTAATACCTCACAATATTTTTCATTTAAAAATCGCAGCCGGTTATCATAATAAAAATGATAACTTAATGCAATCCAGCTTCTTTTTCGGGGGGTTTGGAAATAGAAGAGTTGAAGATACAGAAGTTGATCAATTCCGGAATGTATTTCGTTTCCCCGGAATACCGATTTACAGCTTGGCCGCAGATAGATTTTTTAAGCTGATGTTTGAAACAGCTCTGCCGCCTTTAAGATTCAGTAATATAAGTATAGGACCGCATTTTGTTGATCATATTGATTTATCACTTTACTCGCAAAATTTATTAATAGAATCTGAACAAGGAACCGCATATATTGATGCGGGTGCGCAATTAAACATTGTTTTCAAACACTGGTATAATTTAGAGTCAACTTTTTCTGCGGGAATAGCAAAAGCATGGTATGGTTCCGGAAATTCGAAAGAATGGTTTTTATCTTTTAAACTGTTAAAAAATCTATTCTAATTTTATGCATTATTATAGAAAAAGCAGGTTTTTAAACCTGCTTTTTCTTAATTAATTAATTTACCTGCACCACCCATATATTGAGAAATGTGGAATTTGTGCATCTTCTACAATTAAAACTCCATCATTAATAACTAGTTTCTTATATTCAATACGCTGAAAGGAATCATCAGGCGCTAAATAAACATAATCTAATTTTTTCTTATCAACTCCATTTAGATCAACCCCATTAATTTTAAGATTAAATATTAATGGCTTATTAAAAGTCTCAGGGCTTGGGTAAAAAATAGCGGTCCCTGTATTACTATTAATTATCATCTGAATATTCTTTTCACCGGAATATGCTCCGGACGGAACTTCAATAAATGCATCTATTAAAACGTTAACTGAACCTTTAGTAACATAATTAATGTTTAATTCAACAATTCCTCCTGTTTCTCCATCAATAACTTTTGATGCAGAATATTCACTATCTGCAACCATCCCGGGATTTTCAGGTAATTTTATCCAGCTTTTTTTATAAGCAATTTGATTTGTACTATCGGTTTGGTCAGTGTTATCAGTTTGATTTGAATTATCAACTTGACTTGCAGTTTTGGGATTTACTATTGAATCACTGCAACCTATAAATAAGGGAATTAGAAGTGCTAAAGCAAACATAATTTTTCGCATTTTAACCTCATTTTAGCATCAAAATTTATTATTGATTTATTCAATGGAAGTGCCAACTGTGGCATAAGAAATATTTACCTTATGAAATTGCTGCATCAATGTTTTCGGTAAAAATTACTTTTATGATTGCGCAATAATTACTGTATATAAAGAAAAATCATGTTTAAAATTGGAACAGTTTTTCTTAATATTTTCATAATAATTTATAAATAGACTATTTACAGCCCTGTTTTTTTAAGATTTGAACCTTTATTTCAAAGTAAACATATTTTGCATTTCTATATAAAAGGTTATATTACACTATTAAAAATTAGCTAATTGATGAAGTTTTCAGAGTTAAAAAACAAAATTGACGAGGCGCAAAAAAGCTCAGTAACAGATGAAGCTGTAAGGGTTAAAAATCTTGAAGTGATTCTTGATATTGTAAAAAGTATAAACAGAACCCTTATTATTGAAGATGTCCTTGAATTAGTTCTTAAAAATGCTATAAAATTAACAAATTCCGAAAGAGGATTTATAGTATTAACCGGAAATTCAGGAAATCTTGAATATAAAATAGGATTAGATGCCAGAGACAATTCACTATCTGAAAATTTATTTAACGTAAGTACTACTGTAGTAAAGGATGTATTTGAAACAGGTCAATCAAAATTTATTGAATCTGCACAAAGCGACACGAATTACGATTCCAGTAAAAGCATTTTAAGACTTGAATTACAGACAATTCTTTGCGCTCCTTTAATCACAGATGAAAAGAAAATCGGGGTTATTTATGTAGACAGTAAACAGCTTCATAAAATAAAAATCAGGGAAATAACTGATACCTTTGAAATTCTTGCAGGACAAGCCGCTACAGCTATCAGAAATGCTCAATTATATAACGGCCAGGTTAATGCTTACAATGCGTTGCAGGAAGCAAATGTACAACTGATACAGGCAGAGCGAAAAGCACTTAAATCAAGCATAGATTCCGAAATCGGACAGTCTCTGCAGGGATTGGTTCACCTGGCGCTTTTAGAAACAGAAAGCTTAATGCGGACTATTGAAAAGACCAGTAAAGATTACGAAAAAGAATTGGAAAGAACCGATCCGATAATATTTGATAGATTAAAATTAAAAGCCAAAGTTGCCAGTGATAGTATAAGAAGCATTCAAAAATATGCCCAGGTGCTGCTTGAAACTTCTGTAATGAACCTTAACAAAGACAGCGGCGATTTAAACCGTACAATTCAATCGGTAATAAAATATCTTGCCCCGATGAAAAAATTTAACAAGATTATCTTTAAAACAGAATTTAATACTTTGCCGCCATGTAATTATGATTCTGAACAGATACAACACTTGTTTGTACAGCTCTTTACAAATTCTGCAGAAGCGAAACCGAATGCAACTGTTTTGACCAGATCATCTTATGAAAATAATAAAATAAATATTGTCGTTGAAGATGATGGTCCGGGATTCCCGGCTGGTAATAAAAACTCTTTCCTGGAATTACCTTCATCTAACAGGAGCGGTTACGGTTTGTTTTTATGTAAAAGTATCATAGATCGGCATAACGGGCAAATAAAAATTTTGGATAAAGAAAATGGTGCCGCAATTGAAATATCATTACCAGTTTAATTAAATCAAAGATTCGCCGTAATTATGCCAATCAACATTCTTAAATATTTCAATTTACTTTATGACCCGATTCACTTCCCGATTGAAATAATTAATAAAGAAGGCAAAATTGTTTATGTTAATCCGGCATTTATTTATCAGTGGGATTATAATTTCTCTGAGTTAAAAGAATATTCGATCTTTAATGATTCTGAAATAAAAAACAATAAAATAATAGAAAGTATTAATTATGCTTTTGAAACTAAAACAAGTGTTTCAATTGATAATTATACTGATTCACTGCTTAAAAGTAAACAAATCACAAAACCTATTTTCAGGACCAAAATTTTTTATATCTCCTTAAATTCCAAGGATTACGTGGTCCTCATCCATGAGGATGAAACCGAAGTCGTTTTGATGAATGAGGAATTCAACAAAGCAAGAGATTCACAAAAGGAAGCAGACAGACTAAAGAATAATTTCCTGAATGTACTTTCACATGAACTAAGGACACCCTTAAACATTATCTTAGGTTATTCTTCCATCATTAAAGAAAGTATGAAGGATAAAATCAGCCCGGAAGACCGGGTTTATCTTGATAACCTGTACAGCGGAAGTGAAAGATTATTTAAAAGCATAACACAGATGCTTGAATTTGCTCAAATTGAAGCGGAAAATTATAAGCTTAATTTCGAGACAATAAACTTGATAACTATTCTGCAAAGCTGTATTGCATCGACGAGAGAAAATGCCAAGAATAAAAATGTTGAAATAAATTCAAACTTTAATACTAAAGAAATTTATGTTAGTGTTGATATTCAGACCGTTGAAAATATTTTTAATAATCTGCTTAATAATGCGATAAAATTTACCAAGCAAGGATTTGTAGAGGTCGAAACAAACCTGCTTCTTGAAAGAGAATTGGCAGTTGTCAGAATAAAAGATTCAGGTGTAGGCATATCGGCTGAATATATGGATCATTTGTTTCAACCATTCAGCCAGGAGGATCTTAACATAGGAAGAAATTATGAGGGAAATGGTCTGGGTTTGGCTTTATCTAAAAGATACCTCGAAAAAATGGGAGGCTCCCTGCTTGTAGATAGCATCAAGGGGGTTGGTACTACCGTTACCTTTACGCTCCCGTTATCACCAGGGCATACCAAAAAAAAGAAAATACCCGAGGGGGATAAAAAAGTACATCTGAAAAAAATATTAATGCTTGATGATTCCAGCGACTCATACGGTTTAATTAATGCTTTTCTTAAGAAAAGTTTTGAAATCGAAGTTTATAATTTCGGAGATTTTCAGCTTGAAATGTTAAATAAAAAAGATTACAGGATAATTGTTTTTGATGTTAATCCAAACAGATGGAATGAAAGCGTTGAGATTTGTAAAGAGATAAAAAATTATGACAGCTATAACCGGCCTTTAATAATTATTTCCAGTGAATTTGCGGGGGATAGGATAAGGGAATTTTATGAAGCAGGTGCTGATAAATTCCTTGTTAAGCCCTTCTCTAAAAACGAATTAGTAAAATCATTGGAAGAGTTAAATGCTTAATATCTTCCCTGTTAAATGATTATGCAAAAATTTTCTCAGATCTTCTTTAATCTATAATAAACATAGAAATGCCTCAAGGCTCTTAGATGGGAATAAATAACTCCAAGCATTCATATTTTGTCAATCTAAAAAAGAATTGGTTTAATTACTTATCCGGGAACAATTCATGGACAGAACCGGCTGTTACTTTAATTTTGCTCATAGCTACACTTGTTTTTTTCACTCATTTTATAAATGCAATTGAGACAAGAAATGGTGTGGAATTAAATGACCCGGTATTAAATTTGTTCCATCCAATTGATTTATCCGGTTTAATATTCAGTATCATTTATCTCTCTATAATTATCGGATTAATTACTCTTCTTGCTAGACCGAAAAGGCTTATTTTTGCTTTGCAGGTATATACCCTTGTAGTTTTGGTTAGAATTATAACTTTGTATTTAACACCTTTTAATGCACCGGGAAACATGATTCCGTTAGTAGATCCAATAGTTAAAAATATTGGTACCGGTCAGCTGCTGACAAAAGATTTGTTCTTCTCCGGTCATACCGCAACAATGTTCTTTTTATTCCTGGTTTCAGAAAATAAAAAAATGAAATCGATTTTCCTTTTCGGATTTATTATAATTGCAATAGCTGTACTTCTACAGCATGTCCATTATACTATTGATGTAGTGGCGGCACCATTCTTCACATATACTTCATTCCGGATTATTTTGTTAACAAGGAATAGGCTTAATCTTAATTAAAATTCTTGGATCCATTTAAATTTTATTCTTATATTAATTAAAATTAAATGAGTTATTTAAAATGGGAAAAGAAAATAATTCAGACATTATTGAATTATCCGGAATAATAAACCGGAATTTTTCAGAGATCTCCCCCGGGTTTCTTTTGAGCGTTAAGGATATCAAAAACATTGAAGAGATGAAGAAATATTTATCTGATAAGATTAATATTCTGCTGGAAGAAAAATATGATTCGTTGATCAATATACTTTACAGGATAGATATTGATGACAAAAAAATAGAAATGATATTTTCTTCCGAGAGAAAAGAAAACATTTCAGATAAAATAGCAGATCTAATTATAGAAAGACAGATGCAGAAAATTCATTATAGAAAAATGTACAAAGAAGGAAAACTCTAACACATTATTTGAATAAGTTTTTCTTTGCTTATCTTTTAAATTGACAAATCAATTATTATTTATGCCGATACAGCTAAAAAAAATAAATAAACGCTATGAGGATGTTAATGCACTAAATGATATCTCGTTGAATATTGAAGAGGGGAAAACTACTGTTTTAATCGGCTCTAGCGGAAGCGGTAAATCAACATTAATTAGAATTATTATTGGCTTAATAAAAAAAGATTCCGGAGAAGTTATTATCGATAACAGAGAAATATCTTCTGTTAATCTTTTAGATATCCGCAAGCAGATTGGTTATGTAATCCAGGATGGGGGACTTTTTCCACATTTAACTGCAAAGAAGAATGTATCGCTCATCGCCGAATATGTTGGATGGACAAAAGATAAGATTGAAAACAGAATTAATGATTTGTCGATGCTTACTAAGTTTCCCCTGGATGGATTGGAAAGATATCCTGCTGAACTTTCCGGTGGACAAAAACAAAGAGTAAGTCTTATGCGTGCTTTAATGCTTGACCCTAAAATTCTTCTTTTAGATGAACCGCTTGGAGCGTTGGATCCGTTAATTAGATATGATTTACAGGAAGACCTAAAAAAAATTTTCAAAGAGTTAAAAAAAACTGTTATACTTGTTACGCATGATTTAAGTGAAGCAGGATTTTTCGGAGATAAAATTGTCTTATTAATGAATGGAAAGATTATCCAGACAGGAACAATAGAAGACCTTATAAAAAGGCCAAAGGATGGATTTGTAACAAGATTCATTACTGCTCAAAGAGCTTTCGAAATTAATTAATACAACATAATTATTATTAGGTTTCCACTTTTAAAACCTACATAAATGGATAGGTAAAAAACACTCCATTCGGGGAATATCCTTAATCAATATATTTATTTATTTTATTGCAGTAACATAAATAGATGACAAACTTAGGTGTATTTACATGTCTCATAAATTTTACAAACTGCTTTATTTCCTATTTCTTTTTTTCATTATAAACTGCCTTTCTTTCGGAGAAGGCATACATGATTTGATACAGCCTCTGAACCTTTCTGACGGTGTTGCAGACACAGTTCTCATTTCCGATATATTTTACGCCGAAAATTATAATAACTTAGTATTGATTAAAAATCCCGTCATAACAGCAAAATTCAATAATAATAAAACTAAGCTAATATTTACCCCTTCAGCTAATTTTGAAGGTATTTCTTTAATCGATTTTTATTTTGATAATAATACATATGAAATACCCGTAAGAGTAAACAGAATGCAGCAGATTACTTTTACATTTAAACCAACTGAAGAACATAAAGATGTTTTCCTGTTCGGAAGCTTTAACAGCTGGGACAGGAATAGCCTTCCGATGAAAAAGAAAGGAGATACTTACCAGCTGACTATCCCACTGGAACCCGGAAGATACCAGTATAAATTTTTTGCTGATGGAAAAGAACTGATTGATCCCGGCAATCCGGAAAAAATACCGAATGGAATGGGAGATTATAATTCAGTTTTATCTGTTGCACCAAAACATAAAACAGAGCCATTCCTGCATATTTTAGGCGACAGCATATCAAATAACAGGGCAGTTTACTCATTTATTTATTTAAACAAAGAGAATGATGAAGCACTCTCACCAAATGATTTAATCGTCTTGTTTAATAATCAAAAAATTTCCGCAGAAAATATTAGTCTGGCCGGAAATATAATTGCAGTATCTATTGATATATCAGAATTAAAAGGGAGAAATACTCTGCGCGCAGCTGTATCTAAAAATGATCAGGCTACAAATTTCCAAAATATTATTTTGTTTGACGGCATGCCAGCCGGTAGTAAAGATAATTTCACATGGCATGATGCGATTATTTACTCTGCTTTAATAGATCGGTTTGATGATGGAGATACGACAATAAACAAACCAATTGTACAAGATTCACTATTTAGAAAAGCTAATTATATGGGTGGAGATTTCCAGGGAATCATTAATAAACTTAATGCTGGTTATTTTGATTCACTCGGAATAACAACTCTCTGGATTTCGCCTGTATACGATAACACAAATCATGCATTCAGAGAATATCCGAAACCGCATCGCTGGTTCTCAGGTTACCATGGATACTGGCCAATTAAACCCCGTTCTGTTGAAGAAGAATTCGGAACGATGAGTAAACTACAGGAATTAGTTAAAGCTGCACATGAACATAACATAAAAATATTGCTGGATATTGTTGCTCACCACGTACATGATGAACATCCTTACTATAAAGAACATCGTGATTGGTTTGGCCACTTAAAATTACCGGACGGCAGATTAAATATCAGGATGTGGGATGAACACAGGTTAACTACCTGGTTTGAACCATTTATGCCCTCTTTTGATTTCATTCACTCCAAGGCAGCAGTTGAAGCAGTTACAGACGATGCAATTTGGTGGCTGGAAAAAGTTGGTGCCGATGGATTCAGGCAGGATGCAGTTAAACATATTCCGAATAATTTCTGGCGAAGATTGAATCAAAAGCTGGAAGAAGAAGTGGAAATTCCGCATGACAAAAAAGTATTCCAAATGGGTGAAACTTTCGGAAGTTATGATCTTGTTAAATCATATGTAAATAATGGTCAGCTGCCGGCTCAATTTAATTTTAATCTGTATGACGTTGCTATACCGACATTTTTGAACCGGAGTGCATCTTTTCAGCAGCTTGATAAAGAAATCAAGAAAAGTTTATATATCTTCGGTGAAAACAACCTGATGGGAAATATAATGGACAGCCAGGATAAAGATCGATTTATGGCATATGCTGATAGTGACCTGGCAATTAACGATGGGAATTCGATTGAGATCGGATGGAACAATCCTCCCAAAGTTGATCATGAAAGCAGCTATAAAAAAGAGAGATTATATCTTTCATATCTTTTATCAATCCCGGGTATCCCTACAATTTACTATGGAGATGAAATCGGAATGACAGGTGCAGCCGACCCGGATAACAGAAGAATGATGAGATTCGGCAATCAATTAGACAACAACGAAAAAGAGAACCTGGAAGAAGTTAAAAAATTAATTCATTTAAGAGATGATCATTCTGCTTTACGTTATGGAGATTATTATTCTTTAAATGCCGACACAAACATTTTCGCGTATTTAAGATCGGATATGAATGAAAGTGTTTTGGTAGTTTTAAATAAAAATCCTGAAGCACAAAATGTAGATTTGGAATTCCCTGCTTTCTATAAATCAAATTATATTATTGATCTTTTTACAGGTGAAAAAATCAAATTAAACGGGAACAAAGCCGATATACCTGTAAAAGGAATTGGATACCGTTTTTTCAGTTTAAGACATAATTAAATATCATGAAAAATGTTATTCAATTCTGTTTAATATTATTAATATTTGTTTTCACAGGTGAGAAAGATCAGCAGAGATTAATTCCGAGAGTTCCTGAATGGTCAAAAACTGCTGTTTGGTACCAGATATTCCCAGAGAGATTTGCAAGCGGAGATAAAGATAATGATCCGGCTCCACACGAAATGGAAGGTGCATGGCCATTTCAAATCCCTGCTGGCTGGAAAGTTTCTCCATGGACTTCCGATTGGTACAAGCTGCAGCCATGGGAAAAAGCAAACGGTCATGATTTTTACTGGAATGCAGGGGTAAGAAGATATGGTGGCGATATTCAGGGAATTATTAATCATCTTGATTATTTGCAGAAATTAGGCATAACAGCAATATATCTTAATCCTATCTTTGAATCCCCTTCACTTCATAAATATGATACCAGAATGTACCGTCATGTGGACAATAATTTTGGCCCGGATCCTAACGAAGATGAAAAAATCTGGGCGGAAGAAAAACCAGATGATCCCGAAACCTGGAAATGGACTTCTGCAGATAAACTATTCTTAAGGCTTATTAAGGAAGTTCATAAAAGAAATATGAAAATAATTATTGACGGTGTATTTAACCATGTGGGAACTTCTTTCTGGGCTTTTAAGGATGTTATAAAAAACCAGCAAAAATCTCCTTATAAAGATTGGTTCATAATAAAATCATGGGATGATCCCAATACACAACAAGATGAATTTGATTATGAGGGTTGGGCGGGAATAAAAGAACTTCCCGAAATTAATAAGAACGGAAGGAATGATCTCGCTGATGGTTTTGCAAATCATATTCACCGAATAATTAAAAGATGGATGGAACCGGATGGAAATATTGCTGATGGAATTGACGGCTGGCGGCTTGATGTAGCTGAAAAGATCAACATTAAATTCTGGAAAGAATTCAGGTACTGGGTAAAAGAGATTAATCCTGAAGCATATATAACAGGTGAAATCTGGTGGGAAGATTGGCAGAAGAATAAAATGTTTAATGCTTCTCCATGGCTGCAGGGAAATTCTTTTGACGGAATTATGGATTATCGTTTTGCCAGGGCAGTGAAAAAATTTGTAATCGATAAAAAAGATCAAATAGCCCCGGAGGCATTTTCAGATAGTATACAGGCATTAATCCATGATTACCCGGAAGATAATTTATTTGCATTGCAGAATTTAATGGACAGCCATGATGTTGACAGGATTGCTTCACAGATTGTGAATCCTGACAGGTGGTATGATCACTATGCTAATCCATCTCAAAATAAAAGTTACCTGGTACGAAAGCCAAGTGCTGATGAAATACTTAAGCAATATTTAATTGCAGGAATTCAAATGACATTGCCGGGCGCTCCAATGGTTTATTATGGTGACGAAGCAGGTATGTGGGGCGGCGATGACCCGGACTGCCGTAAACCTATGATCTGGCCGGAATTAAAATATGAATCTGAAAAAACAGATCCTTTAAGTCGTACACGCCCAAATGATTCAGTAAAATTTGATACGAAACTATTCAATTGGTATAAAGATTTAATTTCATTAAGAAATGAAAATAAAACTCTTTCTTTAGGTAATCTGAAATTCTTTTTAATTAATAATGATAAGAAAATTGTTGGTTATTCAAGGTCATTAAATTTAAAAACATTTTTTATTATTGTTAATAATAAAAACAAAGAAGACAAAATAAATATTGACCTGGCTAATTTTGATATTCCGGCAAATAAATTGACAGATTTATTAAATGAAAATATTGTTGATGGCCGGGAAGGTATATATAATATTAACTTAAGACCCTATGGAATTGTTATACTGAATTAAATTTTCCTAGGGCAGAACATTCTCCTTATTATAATATTTTATCCATTCTTCGCGCGGATATAATGTTGGCACTGCCATTATTTTACCGCCAAATCCTATATAACGGAAAGTAAGCATTTGAATTGGAGTTACATCAACATTTTTTAAGTTATTGCTAAAAATCTTAACGTTTTGTTCCCCTGCAAGATTCGCAATAAATTTATTCAGAACTTCATTTTTTCTTTCACTGACAAGGATATCCCTAGCGACCTGTATACTGCTGTTTATTTTTTCCGATGATATTGATGAACGTTTACCGAGAAGTCTAAATATCGTGTACTTCCCTTTTATAAAAATAGGGCCGTAAATCTGTCCAGCATTCAGTTGTGATAATACCGCACCCATCTCGCTCAATTGCGAAGCCCGAAGCCACATTGCACCCGTTGTATCATCGGCGGCATTTTTAATCTGGCTCAATCTATTTAACACTTTTGCAGCTTCATTAATATTATCAAACGAAAAAATTTGTATTCGCAGCCTTATATCCTTTAAAACTTCATCCTTATGATTTTCAAAATAATCGTTTATCTGTTTTTGAGAAACAGTAACAGTATCAACAATATTATTCATCAGCCGGGCTGAATTGTATGCATCTAGAAAGATTCTGACATTATCTTTTACTTCCGGAGAATTTTCCATTCCTAATGCTTTTGCTTTCTCAGCCAGAAAATGATTCTGAACAATAAATTTTAATGAAGCATGGAGCGAACTGGTAATTTCTCCAACCGATGTATCAATCGGTGAAAATCCTGAAGTTAAAAGATTATCAAGGACATAGCCTAAAGACAATTCGCCGCCTTTAAACTGCAGCATAGGTGCTCTAGGATCAAAAGAAAATTTTTCCTTGATTGTTAAAATTTCTTCTTTACTTAAATAATAATTAGGATCAAAGCCCGCCGGCCTGTGATTTGCCAAAAGACTTTTTATAAAATAAACCAATGGTCTGAATATCTTATAATTAATATTTACCTGAACACCTTTCATTACTGACAATAAGTATTTATATCCTAACTCATCTTCTTTCCTTCCCTGAATGATTTTCCTAACCATTTCGGTTCTATCACTGGCAGATACTCCGGCAAACTTTTTATTGGGAGTTTCTTTTATGATCTTAAAAATTACCCAGCCGTCAATCGTGTAAGTCGGATTAGAAATAAATCCGATATTCCTTCCGAAGAAAGCATTTTCAATGTTTTCAGTTGATTCTCCATATCCGATCATCAGAGTATCACGCCTGATTTTTAAACTATCAGAAAGAGAATAAATATTTCTCAGGGGTTTTTTAGTTGATAAAGTGTAGAACTTTACTGCAGATAAACTATCAGGGAAATAGAATGTATCAATTATATAAAAATTACCGGATATCTTAATTCCTTTTTTTACTTCAGTTTGTGTAACCTTTACTTTTGAGAGAACTTCCTTCCTGTAAAGCGCATCTCTTAAAAAAATTCTTTCAACTTCATTTTTTAACAACTCTTCATTCTCATGTTCACCCTGAATTGAATTGCTTTCCGAATTTGACAATAATTTTTCGGCAATCATTGACAGGAGAAAATCTTTTTTGGCATCTTCAATATGCTGTTTGTTTTTCCCGGGGTAAATCGAAAGTTCAAACCTGTATTTAAAATCCGAAGCAGTTATAGGCTTTCCATTAACAATTGCCAGTGTATCTGTCTGAGCAGTTAAACAAGAATTCGAACCTAGAATAAATAAAATACTAATAACTAAAAAGGAAATAGTTTTTTTCATAATCAACTAAATTATACTATTAAAAAAAGCAAAGCATAAAATTACCTCTTTAGCAATTCATAAATTATACAATAAATTATACATAAAATAATATCAGAATTTTAAATGAATTACACCTTAAAACAAATTTCGATTTTTAGGCTTAATACTATTTTATACTAGAAAAAATCTTTTAAATGAACCGGAACATCTTCCTTATTTCAGCATTATCATTTTCTTAACATTAATAAAATTGCCACTCAGCAACCGGTAGAAATATACACCGCTGGAGACAGTTTGACCAAAACTATTTCTCCCGTTCCAGAGAACATGATACCTGCCCTGCTTCTGAACATTATTTACTAAAGTAGTTACTCTCCTGCCTAAAATATCATATATCTCAAGAGTCACTTTTTCAGTATTTGGTATTTCATACATTATAGTAGTTGTAGGATTAAAAGGATTAGGGTAGTTCTGTATCAATTTATAAGATAAGGGCTGCTGACTTTTCTCTGCTACTTCAGTTAAAGGTGAATTGCTTAAAATAACAATTTTTGACTCATACGGAGTTAAATCTTCACTATAACTACTAAAAGAAGATGGTTCTATCTGAACGGAAGTATTATTTAAAATATCATTTAGATACCATTCTTTACTGACATCAAGATTTAATGAATCCTGAAGTATTGGTACATTTAAATGAATATTACTATCATAAAGATTATTAATTACGATAGCCCTGTTATCACCGGACATTCTAAGATATGAATAAGCAGAGTCGGGAGACGAATTAGGAAGCTTAATAAACTTTCCTTGCTGTAAAGCCGGATATTTATCCCTGGATAAAATAAGCTTCTGATAATAAACCTGAAAATTATATGTATCATTCCAGCTAATCATGTCACGCTGCGTCACTTCCCCTGTTTCCTGGCCAGCAGTATATTAATGGGATCCCGGGAAGCGTCAATAGAATTGAAGCAGCCAGCTTGGTTTGTTCAGGACTAAATTTGGAAATAAACCTGTCCTCATCGTGGTTTTCCAGGAATCTGAATGGTTTTATATATGATAAATAATTTGAACCCTGGTACCATTGGATTAAACTATCCAATGAAGCAATAGTTGAATTATGGTTTAAAACATCTTTAAGTTTATTAAAGAAAGGCCAATCATAACCTGAATCAAATTTATCATCAAAATACCTTAATTGATCTGCCTGAGCTTCTGCCAATAAAAAGATATCGGGTTTAATTTCTTTAAGAGTATTTCTGAATCTTTGCCAGAATACCGGACCGGAAGTTCTGTTGTCATTTACTCCCCAGGCAACATCACACCTGTAGCCATCAATATCAAAGCCTTCAACCCAGTATTTAACCATTTTAATTAAATAATCCCTGACCCATTTTTGTTCATAATTAATATTTGGTAAATCCCACCAGTTAAACAGAAATTCATAGTCCCCTTGTGAATCCCACTCATAAAAATTATAGTAGGGAGAATACCGTTTATATTTATATGCATCCTCCATAAAAGGATGTACTGCACTTGTATGATTTATTACCAGATCCATCATGATTTTAATTCCTTTTTGATGCGCCGCATCAATCAAATTTATAAAATCCTGTTTGGTTCCGAGCTCAGGATTTATATCATAATAATCGGTAATATTATAACCGTGAGGTGAGGCTGCGGGCATAATAGGCATCAGCCAAATACAATTAATACCTAAATTTTTCAGCCTTTGTAATTGAGGAATTATCCCCGCTAAATTTCCGCCGAAACTAAACGATTTGGTATAAATTTCATACACTACCGATTTGTCTATCCAGCTTGAGTGCCAAGTTTTTAAATTTACAGTATCAGGTGATCCCGAATTAACTACTACAAGAGCCCTAGCCCATGAAGTATCTTTACTATTCATAACTTTTAATGTGAAGTAATACTCCCCATCGGAAGAAGGCGAAGCATAACTGGCTGAAGCGGAATTGTTGTTTGAAAGAGTAACTGCAGCTGGATTATTCGGATCGGCTTGCCAGGAAAATGATATTGGCAGATTATAATTATTTTTTGACTGACTGGCATCGAGAGTAACATTTTTACCCGATATATTATATTTAATTACAATGTTAGTGCTGAAATCAGTATGATAATTGAAAATTACATTTTTACTGATTGAATTCTGTAAATCTTTTGTCACAGATGCACTGATAACATTGTCTCCGTCAGTCAATCTCAATCCTGCACTAAATATTCCATTTGCTACAGTAATTGTTGTGTCAAAATTTGAAGTCCCGTTTTTTATATGAAATATAGCATTTGATATAGAATTATCATTTACCTTTCCGTAAATTCTGATTGTATCTTCATACCAGTCACCACCATTAGTTAATAATTCTACAGTAGGTCTTTGTGCTAAGCCAACGTTTATCTGTTCCGGTAATATCCCGCCAAAGCCACGGTTCTCTGTACCCATTTTTGCCTGTTTCGGACCTCCGACAAAATATGGTAAGATATAATTGGAAAGAATACGGTGCTGGATCATATCACTTCTGAAGAATGCAGCATCATAAATATTCGGATTTCCGGCCAGGCTGCTGCCGCCCATACTTCCGTTGACTTTAATTGCACCATCAGTATTTCCAAAATATGAATATGCCCCGAAATACCATTTTGTTGTAAAAGATCCCATTATATTCTCAAGGTCGGATAAAGCTATTGAAAATTGAAACTGCCCGGTTGTTTTAGCATTTGAATTAATTTTTATGGCCGCTCCCTTTAGTAAAGGATTACTAGAAATATAAATAGAATTTTCATCCCCCTTTAATTGATTTGAATTAGGTGCCGCAATTAAAAAGAACACTCCGTGATTGTTCCAATCAGGTATTTTAATCCCGGCATTTGATGGTGCATCAATATAATTACTATTAAGCTCATTCAGAATCTCGATAGCTACTCTTGTATAATCATCAATAGCTCCCATAGTAAATACAAATTTGAGAGAATCGTTTGTGGAATTTGTATTTATATCTATTGATTCAATATCTCCTGCATGTGGAGCAGTAATTGAGGGATAAGTATAATTGCCTGTCCCATCATCATCATTTTGAGCATCTATATAATGATACCCTGTATTGGAAGAATATATACCGATAGTTAAATATTTATCTTCAGCAGAATTTCCATGTATATCTTTTCCGGCAAAACGTAAAATATGTCTGCCGGTCGAAAGATTGTTCACAGATGAAATAATTTCATAGCCGTTCTTAATTGTATCAATTGCTATATTATGGGATATTAAATTATCATCCAGATACACTTTAATAGTATTAGTATCAATAACCGTACTGCTGTCATTGGGAGAGATAAAAGCTCCGATATTTATAATTCCTGAAGGATAATTGAAAACAGTACCTTGATGCGGATTTAAAATATCAATATAAGGAGTTTTTAAAACCTGTTTAATTACATAAGGATTATAATCCGAACCCAGCTTTGGATTATCAGGATCCATTACATAAGCAGTCGGTGCGCTTGCACCCTTCACTATATATTGATATGTAATTTTTGATCCTAATGGCAATACTTCCTTAATTTTAAAAATTCCATCTTCATCAGGTCCGGTTAAAGGATCAGCGCCATAATTATTAAATGCTCCCTGTATGGAAACGGTGGTAATACTATCCCCAAGAAATTTTAAACTCGGGCTTAATGGATCGAATACAAATTCATAAGGAGCTGCCAGAATTAAATTCGATATTGTGAATGATGAAGAATCTGCACCTACAAAACCTCTATCATTCATAACCGAAAGTTTTATTTTATGCGTTCCCAGAGCAAGAGAGGTTGTCAACTGATAACTAAAAAGATGTTCCGTCGAATCATAATAACTCGGGCTATCCTGAATTTCCATTCCGTCAACCTCAAGTTTGATAGAGGATATATTCAAGTAGCTTTTAGAACTTACAGCAATTTTTGCGGTAATTAAGGGGAGCTTTTCTTTAGTAATCAAACCATTTTTAGGTTGAAGCCTGTAGACAAAGGGATCTGTTATATAAAGGATAGAATTGTTGTTATCCTGCGGATCATTTCTGGGATTGTAAGGATCTGTAATCCAAGAAGTTATTGAAGTATCGGAGCCGCTAATACTATATGTAACAAACTTGTATTCATAAAATCCGGGTCCCTGATAAGTATAATTTCTTGCAGTATCAGGTACTAACGGAACAGTGACTGTCCAGACATTATTACCATCATTTTTCATAACCAATGGATGCCGGTTATAAAATTCTCCCCAATTATTAAAAGTACCGTTTAATCCGACCCCGGATTCACCTGCCTGCAAAACCCGTTGCAATTTGAATTCAATAGGAATTCCATTAATGCTGTCAACCTGTGAATATAAAACCGCTGGCAATAAAACAAATAAAAGAAGAAGGTTTAATTTTATATTTTTATTTTTAACCTGAAATAACTTTTTAATCTTTAGCATAGTTTATTCTCCCTTTATTAATCTATAAACGAAACGGTTATGATGTTTAAAACAATAATATTTGTAAAATTGCAGTAAATAAACTATAAAGGGTCGCTATTTCAACGACCCTTTATTTTAATTCAACAATTCAATAATTAACAGAATTTACTTCATTAAAATCATTTTCTTTGTCATAGTAAAATTATCTGCATGGAGACTATAGAAATAAATTCCACTTGCAAGATTTACTCCTTCAAAAGTTGCAGTATATTTACCGGCATTCTGGAATCCCTGGAAAATAGTTGCAACTTCCTGCCCTAGAACATTATACACTTTCAAAGTAACATTACTTGCTTTAGGAAGTGTAAAATTAATTTTTGTACTTGGGTTAAAAGGATTAGGATAATTCTGACTTAAAGTAAATTCAGTTGGAGCAATACCTGTTTTGTCTTCAATAATACCAGTTGCTACTTGATCACCAAATTTATCAAATAATTTAATTGTTCCACCGGTAAGAATGAAACTAACAGAGTGATTCAAACCAAAGCCGGCTTCGTTATCCATATAACTGGCTCCGCCGTTTAACGTATCAACACCGTTAAATACAGCGCTGTATTTGAATTCTGCTGGTGTAACGGATCCTGAAGGAAATACCTGTTTGGTAGACCATACATTGTCACCGGCAATGGAATCTCCGTGAGCTGCATTTCCGTCGTCGTATAACCTGATAAGTGCACCACCGGAAGCTGTATCAGAGAACAACCAGTTCGAAGGCCATTGAAGCGGTAAAACTCCACCACCTACCCATACACTCTTTAATCCAGTAATTAAGGTGTTATGATATCTTTCCTTAGCACCAGCCATATCAACCCTGAAATATACTGTGTCGTCGGCGGTTGTTAGACCACCAACATCAATAGCAGGAACCAAAGGACCAACTACTGTATCTGCCGCCGGGAAAGGAATCGTATGATTGTCTCCAGCTTCCCATCCGGTATTTGTAAATCTTGATTGCGGGTCGGCATGAAATTTAAATTGGATCGGCGTTCCGGGATTACCTGTGAATTGCAGATCAACAGTAAATAAAGTAGGAACGGCTAAATCCTGTTGCAGCATTTTACCCGGGCCCCAGTCTAATGGATAAGTATCGCCTCTAACCTCAATAGTATCAGTAGCAGGATTAAATCCTTGATTTAACAATTTAGTCATATCTGTCTGAAATGTAATCGTAACAGTAAGGCCAATTGAAGTTCTTCTATTAAAATAAGCAAGAGGAATTGTCTGGTCTGCATCAGAAGTTACAGTATAAGTTCTATTAGGATCTCCTTCCCAAACATCAGTACTTGGATTACTGGGATTAGGAATTACAAATTTGTAATTAAGAGTTTTACCAACAACGGAATCCGGGAAGGCTACTGTTAAAGTATAAATTGAATCATTATCCGTACTCTTTGAAAGAGTAAAATAATTATGGGCATCTCCCCAGTTTCCCTGTCCGACATATTGTCCAAAATCTCCTCTAACAACGATTGTATCCGTTGCCGGGTCAAATTGATTAAGCTGCATATAAATTCCCATATGAATCTGGAAAGTTACATTTACATCAGCAAATGAACTGCTTGTAAAAACAACCATCGACAATACAAAAACTATTGTAACCAGTCGTTTTATCATATTACGTCTCCTTTTTTGTTTAAATGATAATTATTAATTATTTCTTCTATCCCGATTATTTTCGTTTTCACCTCCTCATTAACAGTGAACAAAAAATAAACTACGTTAAAAACTTACAGATAAAGCAAATTTTTGAATATTTTCTAATTTGCCGAATGATTCATATGCATAATCAAGATTAACTCTTAAATTTAAAAGCAGCTCATAGCTTAAGCCGAATCCGAAAGTCAATCCTTCTTCATTATTCGGGATACCTAAAGATTTATAACCGACTCTTGCATAAATCATATTATTCCATTCATATTGAGCACCTACATTTGCACTTTGTGCATTATCATTTGGATGAAGTGCATCTACAGCCAAAGTAACTCTGTTATCTTCGGAATTAATTACATCCATTGATAATCCGATCCTGAATAACAACGGAAGCGGGTAAGAATCCGTATAATATTCTGCCGGAATTTTGCTGTTGCTTCCGGCTTTTGAAGCATCCGGATTATGAGTAACGTAAAGATCTTCTCCGCTCATTCTCATGTCGGTGCCAAAGTTTGATATATCCATTCCAATCTTTAAATCATTAAAGGGAGTTATGTAAAGAAGCCCGGCATCCATTGCAAATCCAGTTGCTGATTCATGCCAAATCTGCTGCAAGATCATTTTGGCTGTACCGCCTATTGAAAATCTATCAGTTAGATTTCTCGAATAGCTCAGACCTATAGCTACATCTTTAGCACTCCATTCTTCACCGGTTCCATCCGGCAGTTCAACTGTTGTAACCCTTTCACTTCCATAGTCAAGATAAGTTACACTTAATCCAACAGCATTATTTTCATCGAATGCTATTACTCCACCAAAGAAATTGTAGCTTGTTCCTATTAAATAATTTGTATGTTCAATAAGAATTTCGTTATGTCCTTTCCTGGAAATTCCCGAGGGGTTCCAATAGAGGGCAGAAGGATCATCGGCGACTGCAACGAAAGCACCCCCCATTCCTATTGCCTTGGGACCGGCACCTATTCCTAAAAAAGGAGCAGCCGTTGTTCCAACTTTATCCTGGCAATAAGCTGTTTTAATTAGAAATATCCCAATTACCAGTAATAAAAATTTCTTCATAAAAAACCTCTTACTTTATAATAGCGAGTTTACCGGTTTTCTTACCAACACCAGGAACATCAACTATGTAGAAATAAACACCGTAAGCAACGTCAATATTTTCCCTGCTTCTAAGATCCCAATCAACAGTTCCATCATTAATATTTTGTGTTGGAGACATCTCGAGCTTCCTGACAAGTTCACCTCTTACAGTATAAATATATATTGAAGCATCTTTTGGCAAATGGATGAATGAGATCTTCCTGTCACCTCTTCCGCTTGTTATTGTTGGAGGCAGAGGCGGTTCCTGGGATGTTGCAGCAAGATAAGGATTCGGCACTACTCTTATGTTTTCTAACTGTGATGATGCAAGATTGTTCTCAACTTTTGCGCTCTGTGTTGTAATTTCAAGGACATCCTGGCTTGTATATGGTTTCGTTACCCTTAGCCTTAAAGTATCTCCGGAAGTTGGCTGATAGCTTGCAGTATCAGAACCGGATGTTTGCAGAAGCCATGTAATTATAGTTGTATCTTTCCCGCCGGCAGTTTTGGTATTCTGAAGGAAGATTATTCTGGAAAGAGAAGAAAACATCCCTTTTATGCTTCCTTCCAGGTAAGCATAGGACATTTGTTTCCCGGTTGATGCGTCATAAATTCTAAAATTAGAATTAACCGCCGGAATATGATAGGGATTATTCTTATATGTTATGGTCAATGCTGTGGATGTATCCGCTGGAGTATGACTCGCATCGAAAACCAGGTTGTAATCACTTGGATAAGCAATACCTTTTTCACTCACATTAGCCAGCGTAAAAATACCAAAAGACAATATATAGTCCTTTTTAGGATGAGTCTTGTTCCATTTAGTAGCCGCTGTATCAATTTTTATATTCCAGTCATTTTCCACATTAAGGTATACACCATCAAAAAGATATTTATCCTTGTCACCCACTAAAGTATCTTTGGGAGAAAGAGGAGCACGCAGGATAGTATCGGGTAAATTCGGATTTGAATAATCTAAAACAGAATAAGATTTCGTTATTGGAATAAAATTCTGGATCTGATCCTGGAATGTAACACGATAAGTTTTATCCTTTACATTATTCGGATTAACAACATTTAAATAAACTTTCCCGGTACCAACAACAGGTGTTCCGGGAACATGACCAAGTAAACTAGGAGCTTCCGGTCCGACATATCCTGCTACAGTACTTCTTGGTACAACATACCCTGTATTGACATCGGAGCTTACAGTCCCGTTACTATTTATAGTAACAAATTTGGGATCTTCAGCAGGATAAAAATTATTACTCGCGTCACCTGAAGTATAGGCTGTTACGGCATAAAAGTATCTCTGTCCGTTTTGAAGTTTGGTATCAACAAAACTATGAACTAGACCTATATTGCTGCCTAAATAAAATCTCGGCAACTCTGCAAGATCCTGAGTGGCAGGAACAAAATAACCGCTTATGCTATCTTTAACATCGAAAGTCGCGATTGGCTCGCCTCCACCTTCTGTAAACCCCGGATCGGTTGAACGATAAATTTTATATCCCTGGAATGAAACATAACCCTCTGCTTTACTATCCCAAGCCAATGTAACTTTTTTATCACCGGGAATTAAATTTAAGACAGGTTTCGGAGGCGGTTTCAGAAAATCATAATTTGAGTTATAAATTTTCTGGGCTATCTGTTTATTCTTAAAGATATGATTACTATCTGCTCCAAAAACAAGCGCCAAAGAAAAACGTTCTGTACGATCCGGAAGAAGCGGAAAATACCCTGAAGAATATATAAAATCACCATCCTGAGGTAATAACGGAATAACATCAAAATATCCGGGTTTCATTCTGTTCCAAAGGATTTCATTGTTATTCATTGGAGGTGAAGCAGTTTGATTAAAAAAGTTAAAACTGGTTAATCCTATTTGATCAGATTCATTAACATCTGTTTTATCAAAGTGCGGTTCACCTGCAGTAGGTTTTCCATCACCTTCACCCATATCTTTTGTATCGGGAACTCCATCTGCTCCTACGTCATCTTTTGAAGGATTCCAATCTCCGTTTTCATCTCCCGACCAATGACTTTTTATTATACCCGGGTATTTTCCCGTAACAGGATCAGGTGCCTGAGTATAATCAGGAATATAACCTGAAACAATTTCTCCGGGTCCGCTATCTCTTCTTTCATCAATAAGGGTGTTATTTAAACCTGCATCGGTAATATAATTTTTGTATGCCAAAGGTCTTGTTTCGGTTTTAATTACTACACCGGTGCTGCTTTTGAAAATCCTTTGATAATGCAGATCATGGTTTTCATCTATAATTCCATTCAAATTATCATCTAATCCATTATTGATGATTTCGGTAAGTGTAACACCATCATAAATTTTGTATGATTGTCCGAGGGAGTAAACTATTGCCGTATCGGTTGAACTCTTTAATAAAGTATTCAGATTAACAATTGTCCTTTCATAGGTTGCAGGATTAATTAGAACTATTTCGTTATCCGGCCAGCTGGAATTTGTACCGGCACTTGTTCTTGACAGGGTACGTGAAGCAACATATGCTTTTAACGATGAATTAAATTCAAAATCATTCTGATTAAAAACAGGACTGGATGGATCCACCGCATCATTATCATTATCAATTCCATCGAAACCGTTGCCCGGACTTTCAAGATAAGCATACCCGGCAAATCCTATTTTAGTTCTAACACCAGGCAGAACCTGATCAAGCGGTATCCAAAGAGGATCTGCAGTATTATCATCATTATCCCAGGTATAAGTTAAGTTGTTATTAAGATCAAAATATCCCAGATCGTCCCTGCAATCGACATAAGTTTGCCCGACATCTCCTACACATCCACCAACAACTTCACCAAAGACGACTTTATTATAGTTTGTAGTTCCTATATTGGTTATATCATAAAGCCAGAATAAAACATCCTGTGCCTGGATCTGAGACCATTGCATTCCACGAACACTTACTAATAATCCCATACCGTTACGTGTTAAATCGGTCGAATCAGGATGAAATAAATTATTTGTTCTTAACTGAGGATTGTTGTCAGGTGCATCATCAATTACAAAAAAAGTTTCCTGGTCAGCTCTTATAACTCCTTTACCAAAATATCCATCCCATAGAGGTTTTCCTGAAGAGTCTACCCAATCAGGATGATCAGGCCAAAACATGGGCCAGGTAGAAGGTTTATGGCTTATCGCAACTGTGTCCTGGTTTTCGTTTACGTATCCGGGTTCGGGGGCAAATCCCTGGAAATGGCCGTCACCAGGATCTGTTTTTGCAGCTTGTCCGTTTCTGGGGCCGGTTGTAATAGTAACCGAGTGAAGAGTATCCGGTTTTCCGTCACCATTATAATCGCGTACGGGAATCTCAATGCCGACTAAAGGAGTAACATCACCAATATATCCGTCCTGCGTTGAGGGATAAGGCCAATAACCGCGAAGATCACCAGGATTAGTTCCTGCAATAGAGCCATCGTTACTATACGTAATGGCCACCCTGTTCCCGTTTAGTAAACCGAAACGAGTATAGAGTGCACTCCCTCTATGAGTTTTTGCCCACTGGATATAGTCGCTTTGCTGAGCAAAGGAAAGTGTACCTGCTAATGCAAAAAGAATTATCAAATAAATTTTATACATATTAAAAACCTGCAACTTTAAAATGAAATTGTAGTACCGAATTCTACTCTTCTCGGTTCAGAATAAAAACCTGGTCGTGCATAATAATCTTCAACAGAGGATACGTATCTCGGAACATTTGACTGCGCCTGAATCTGTAGCTGCTGCTGTTCATCAAGCGACCAATTTGGTTGTCCGGTATTTGCAAACACCCTGATAGCATTTTTGGTATCCAGCAAATTATTAACCCTCAGGAATAACGAGACTGTAGATGGTCCGAAACTGAAATCTTTAAACAATCTTAGATCAATATTATTATTTGACGGAATTGTTTGTGAATTATAAATGAGTGTACCTACATTAGTAACTAATTCCGGCGTATATGGTGTTCCGCTGCCGAATGTATAAACAATGCTTCCCCCCCAATCTGATGAGGGACTTATATAATTTAAAGTAACATTTAATGTATGCCGCTGATCCCAATTAAGAGGGATTAACTGAGTTTCAGCCTGTACGCCTGAGTTTCTTAAATTGAATGCATTTGCAGGATCCGATGCCGTACCTTTGGCAATCTGGAAAGTATAATCGAGATTAGCAGAAAACCCCGCACTGAATCTTTTCTTAATAGAGAATACAATTCCCCGGATGAAACCAAAATCAGAGTTGACATATTTACTATATACTTTTGAACCGCCGAATACGTATTCCAGCTCATTCAATGTTCCGGCCAGATTTCTGATATCCCTGAAATAACCTGTAATATCTATAGCAATATCATCAGTTAACTGCTGCTGAACTCCAAGCTCACCGCTGGTAGTCTGCTGCGGTTTTAGATCGGGATTTCCAATTATACCTAAGTTAGAACTTCCCCCGGTAACAGCAAGTTTATAACCAGGATTTTCGTAAAGTCTTTCAAAATTAGGAAGCTGGAAAAACAAACCATAAGAGAAGTGAATAATTCCTCTTTCTGTAATTGGAAAAGAAACACCCAAACGCGGACTAATCTGCCATTTATTGGCTGCACTCTTATACCAGTATGTCATTCGTTTTGCTACTGCCTGAGCATGGGTTCCGCCGGGAGCTACAACACTATCCTGATTCTGCGGTTTCAGCGGAAGATAAATATTAGGATCAGATGGATCGGCTAAAACCTGCCCGTCCGGATGGAAATAATCAAATCGTAATCCGAAATTTACAATTAAAGATTGATACTCCATTTTATCCTGGAGATAATACGAAAACTGCCACGGTTTGTGCAGGTATAATTTATTGTCAGGACTTTCCAATGAAGGAATTTGAACACTTATGCCATTTGCGTCGGGAGTTAAGAACGGATTGCCGTCCAAGACAGGATCACGATTATTATCCACGGTCCGCATTTGGAGATTTATATCATGTAAAAACAGGCTGTACCTTTCAAATAATATACCCGATTTAATTTCATGATGCGAACTAATCTGGCTTGTTATATCAAACTTTCCAGTGTATGTATCTGTACTGTGAACACCGTGAAACATATTGTTGCCGCCGGTATAAAATGTACCTTCTGGCTGAACCAGTAATTTTGTACTTACATATTTTTGATTAAAAGGATCTTTTCTTTCAAACAAATTTTTTAGAGAAAATGCGGAAGTATCTAAATATCTTCTTTCATCTCTGAAAGAATATGAAAGTCCTAATGTATAGAAGGTTGAACTGCTAAGAGTATGAGTTAACGTAAATGTATTTAGATAACCTTTTTTAAAATTGCTTATCTGGCCGTCCGGATTATATTTATAATTGAAACCATTCCCGGCATCACCATAATCATAATCTTTTCCTCTTGTATTATCGAGGATATAATTGAAGGCAATTTTAAAAGCAGGTGAAATTTGATATGTGAGTTTTCCCTGAGCATAAGCTTCTAAGAAGGGGGTCATCGGAACTATCGCTGAATCACCGGTTTGCTGGATGTTCCAATTATAAGGGTTGGGGTCCTGTGCGTTAGCAATATCCCATGGATTATATTTTCTTATTCCGAAAATATATCCGCTTGTATAATAATATCTTGCATCCATATAAAAGAATAACTTATCATTCACAATCGGACCATTCAGAGAACCTTCCAGCCAGTGAATTTTATTGGCGGTCTCATTTGAAAAAGGATTAACCTTATTTGTTCCTGTAAAAAGATCATTATGTGAAGTTAAGTAGGCACCTTCGTATGCTGTAAAATTCCCATGGAATTGATTACTTCCTGATTTTGTTGCGATATTTACAATACCGCTCATAGCCTGCCCGTATTCAGCATTGAAAGCACCGGTTACTACCTGCATTTCCTGAATTGAATTGGTGTTTACGTCTACAACGGTTTTACCGTTATATGCATCGGTTACCGGCACTCCGTCAATCCAATACGAAACCTCGCCGGATCTGCCGCCTCTAAAATGAAAATCACCATTATTATCTTTTACAATACCAGCCTGGAGCTGAAGAGCATCCTGAAAACTTGTAATAGGTAATGCCTGTATGTCCTGGGCATTTATTATTGATGTAGAAGAAGTTAAATCTTTTTGAACAAGCGGCCTGGTTGCAGTAACTATGACTTCCTGTTTTAATTCAACAGTTGTTTCCGATAATTGAAAATCAACATTGGTTGTAAGATCAATTGAAGTTTTAACATTTTCCACTATCTGGGTATTAAAACCAATAGCAGAAGCTTTAACAGAATAAGTTCCAGGCGGGATACCAATAACGTTATATTCTCCGTCAATATCTGTAGCAGCTCCATAATTTGTTCCCACTACAATAACATTAACAAAAGGAAGCGGCTCTTTTGAATTGGCGTCTGTAACTTTTCCCCGTATTTTGCCGGTCTGGGAGAAAGAATTAGAAGCAGCAAATATTATTGCAATTATTATTAAAAAAAATCGTAAAAAATATTTCATTATCACTCCGATATGAAAATTATCTGTTTAACCGACTATTAAACTATCTGAATCTAACATATGCTTAAGAGAATTTTTATCTTGCCGAGAAATACCAAGAATTAAGATCAAAAATATTTATAAAAAGAGTATTCGAATTTATTGCGGAAAGTTGTATAAATACTTTATTTTCAATCCTTTATATAATTAATAAAATCTGATTATGTGAATTAGTGAAATTTTTAACTGAATAAAATGTTAATTATTTTCTGGTCACTAAAACCTATAGATTTAAGAGTCCTGAGTCTACTACCTAAATGAAGGTTTTTTTTACAATGCTCACATTTCAAGCCTAATTTTATACTACCTAAATAGAGTGTTTTATTTATTATCCGAAAAATCATTTTATTTCAGCACATTTATGCAATTTTTTATAAATATCTTTAAGTGAAAAGCGAATGTCTTCAACGCTCATATTAAGTGAATCTGATATGACTTTAAAACTATTTCCTTCAACCAGTTTATTTAAAATATTATATTCACAGTCAGTCAACGTTATCTGCCAGTTTATATTATCACTCGGTTTTTTATTCTGAAAAAAACTAATTACTTTTCTGGCAATATCAGAACTCATAGGTACCCCGCCATAATATGCATCCCGAATTGCCTGGAGTAATTTTTCCGGCGGGGTTCTCTTTACAATATAACCGCTGGCACCGGCACAAAGCCCGTCAAAGATAAGAGCATTTTCCTCATACAAAGTCAATATAAGAATAGTCAGATCGGGCAGGGCTGATTTAATTTTTTTAATTGCATTTATTACCTGAAAACTGGATGGGCCTATATCTATTAATAAAACATTAACTGCTACTCTATCAATATTTTTAAAAAGCTGTTCATGATTAGGGTATGCTTCCTCACAATAATATCCCTCTGTTTCATTTATTAATATTTTTAATCCTTCACGGATTGTATCATTATCTTCAATAACAACTACATTAATCATGAGAACTATATGGAATTATAATTAAAAATTATCTGCTATCAATTATTACAGAATATTAATTCTGCAGGCAATCTATAATTATTGCAGGAAGCAATCTACTACACAAACAGAGTATTTTTGTAGAAAAAATAAAAAATAATACTCTAAATAGGGGAATAAGAAATATACTAAGAATAAATTGAGTAAAACCTGGCTGCTTAAGATTTAAAATCCGGGTTAGGTTAAATCAATCCCTCTTTAATCGCTTTTGCTACTGCTTCGGACTGGGAATGTACGTGTAATTTTCTGTAAATGTTTCTAAAGTGAAATCGAACCGTTTCTATACTTATAAAAAGAGAATCGGCTATGGCTTTAAAATTGTGCCCTTCAACCAAACCGCTTAAAATTTCTTTTTCACGCGGGGTTAAAACATAATCATTCTTGTGCGGCGATGAAGTTTTTTTATTCTGGAAAAATTCGATTACTTTCCTGGCTATCTGAGAACTCATTGGAGCACCTCCTTCATATGCTTCCCGGATAGCTTCAAGAAGCTTGGAGGGAGGTGTTTTTTTTACCAGATAACCGCTTGCACCTGCACATAAAGCATCAAAGATCCTGTCATTCTCTTCATATATTGTCAGGACCAGGATGGTCAACTCGGGTAGAATTACTTTTACTTTCCTGATGCCTTCCACTCCATCAATTCCCGGAAGACCAAGATCCATTAATAATACATCAGGATTAACCTTCTCAATATTTTTTAACATTCTTTCGCATTCCGAATAAGCACCAATACATGAATATCCTTCAGTTCCATCAATTAATATTTTCAGTCCTTCTCTAATTGCATTATTATCTTCTACTACGGCTACTCTTATCATTTTATTTCTCCAGATACCTAAAAAATTCCATACAGCAAGTCGAATACATTTATAATATAAAATTTACGAAATATTTCCCTGGAATTGAATTACTGTTCCTTCTCCTATTTTCGAATCTATATTTAAATGACCTCCAATTTTTTTTGCCCTGTTCTGCATATTTTCCAGGCCATTACCATCTTTCAAATCATCTATACAAAATCCTTTACCGTTGTCTTTCAAAGTCATTCCAAGTATTCTGCCTTTTACTGAAGCATCAAGGTTTATCTCGGTACAGCTGCTGTGGGTAATACAGTTGTTTATAGCCTCCTTAAAAATAAGATAAAGATTCTGGCGGTGTTCCATCGAAAGAGTTACTTTCTGAAGAGAAATAATATTTTCAGATCTGAAAGATATATTTGTGTAAGAGGATAATTCGGAATAAGTATCACGCAGTCTTAATATCAAATCATATAAAGAATCTCTTTTAGGATTAACCAGCCATACGATATCACTCATATTGTCTACAAGACTTCTGGCATTTGAGCTTATTGCTCTCAGGCTTTTTGTAACATCTTTCTCTTCGGTTTTTATTTTTTTAGATATAACTTCACTTAAAATAGAGATCTCTGTCAGGCTGGAACCGATATTATCATGAAGATCAGCAGCTAGTTTGGCTCTGAACCGGCCAATTTCAATTAAATTTTTTATCCTGAAATAGATAATTAAACCAATTATTCCTAAAATAGTAATTGATGCTAATGTTATAAACCACCATGTTCTCCATAGTGGCGGTAAAATTTTAATTGTGAGCTGAACTCCTTTTTCATTCCATATTCCATCATTATTAGAACCCTTAACTTTAAATACATATTTGCCGGGGTCTAAATTAGTATATGTAATATATCTCCTGTTGCCCGAGTATATCCAGTTTTCATCAAATCCCTCCATCATATATGCATAACGATTCTTATATGGAGATACATAATCAAGAGCAGAAAACTCAAACGAAAAAACATTCTGGCCGTAAGATAATTCAATTTCCTTTGTTTCGGTAATTGATTTTTTTAATGGAGAATTATTAACATTTATTTCTACAGGTTTGTTAAAAATTTGAAAGCTGGTTATTACTATAGGCGGAATATGATTATTTCTTCTAAGTTCCCCGGGATAAAAAGCATTAAGGCCTTTTGTACCGCCGAAAAATAATTCGTTGTTACTGCTCTTGAAACTGGCACCCCAGAAGAACTGATTTCCCTGCAGCCCGTCATTTGCATCATAATTCCTAATGTTATCTACTCTGATATTTATAGATGATAACCCGTTGTCGGTACTTATCCAAATTTGTCCGCTGTTTTCCCCCTGAATTGCGTAAATCACATTACTTGGAAGACCATCTTTTATAGTATAATGAATAAAATTAGGCTCTCTTTTATTCTGCTCTTCAGGTGATAGCATATTTAATCCGCCACCGTATGTTCCAAACCACAAATTATCATCCCGGTCTTCATAAGCCGAGATCACCCTGTCATCACTTAAACCTAAATTATTTTGAGTATTCCTGAAATGAATAAACTTTACCGATGAAGGATTTTTCAGCACATTTTTTAATTCAGCAGATGTTAACTTATTTAATCCATTCCATGTACCTATCCACATATTCCCGTTTCTATCTTCAATTATACATGATTGCACCTGATCTTCGCTGATGCTATTTGGATTATCCGGATTGTTTTTAAAAATAATAAAGTTATCATTTTGCCGATTATATAGATTCAGACCTATTCCCGTCCCTATCCAAAGTCTTCTGTCTGAGTCTTCAAAAATTGATTGAATTAGATTATTACTCAGACTATTCGGCTCCGCCGGTTCATTTTTATAATGTTTAAATTTCAAATTTCCTGATGTTTTACTTAAAGGCAAAACCGATTTGTTTAAACCGCCACGCCAGGTTCCTACCCATAGATAGCCGTAACTATCTTTAAAGATTGCCGAAACCGAATTATCACTGAGACTGTATTTATTATCAGGATTATTTTTATAATGAATAAATTTGCCGCTGGAAGGTTCAAGTTTATTCAATCCCCCGCCTAATGTTCCGACCCAAAGATTCCCGTTATCTTCTTTGTATATAGCTCTAATAGTACCGTAGCTTAAGCTTGAAGGATTAAAAGCATCATGGGCAAAATACTTAAATTTAATTCTTTCCTTATCGAATTTTATTACACCGTCTTCAGCCGTCCCAATCCAGATCAGACCGGAATTATCTTCATACAAAGACAGCACATTATTCCCGGTTAACATATTAGTATTATATGGTTTAAGGTTTTCCCCGGAAACATTTTTAGAATTATCAATTTGAAATAATCCGCTTCCTGTAGCAATCCACAACAATCCGTTTTTATCCTCCAATAAAGAATTAATTCTATTTATATTTGAACCATACGGACCGGGCGTTCCCATTAAATATCTTTTAAATGTTTTATCTTTTTTATTAAATTTAACCAGCCCATTCAAGGTACCTACCCATAAATAGCCTGCTTTATCCTCGCAAATAGAAAACACTACATTGTTAGTTGAATTAGCATCATTCAGTGAATTTAAAGAGTAGTTAGTAAATTTATTTGACTTTTTATTAAATTCACTAAGACCATCGTTATTTCCGAACCAGATCTCTCCTGAATTATCTTCAAAAACAGAGAGCACAACATTATTGCTCAGGCTGTTCGGATCTCCCGGCATGTTTCGAAAGTGGATAAAAATATTTTTCTTTTTGTCAAATTTATCAAGGCCCCCCTCGGTACCAATCCATAGATTACCTTCCTTATCTTCATAAATTGCTCTAACATTATTGTGAACCGGAGTAGCCGGATTTCCCGGAATATTATTATAAGTAATAAACTGTTCGGTCGAACGATCAAATCTGCAAAGCCCCTTGTTGTTGGTGCCAACCCATAATGTACCGCTCCTGTCTTCATAAATCGTCCAGATGAAATTATCGGGAATTGAATTTTTCTCAAGGGGATTGTTTTTGTATACCTTGAAATTGTAGCCATCGTATTTATTTAGACCATCCTCAGTAGCAAACCATATAAATCCTTCTTTATCCTGAATGATTGAATGAACAGTATTTTGAGAAAGACCGTCTTCGCTTAATATGTGAACATAATTTATTCTATCGGCCTGTTCGAGAGATGATTCTTGCGGAAATAAAATAACCGGAGTGCAAACAATAATAATTAATGAAATTAAGGTTAGTTTTTTTGACTTTGGGTAAATTGCATTATGGGAAAATTTCATAAAAATAAAATTGTTTAAAGAACAACTTATCACTTTTCAGCAAATAAATAAATACGAAAATTGCCCATAATATTAAATGCAGTTATGTCAAATATTGCATACTGCAAAATCTATTTCAATTTTTCATTTCAAAAAAATCATTTTTTTTGTAGATACAAAATCATTCACTTTTAATTGATAGAAATATACACCGCTTGCAAGATTTAAATTATTAAATTGGATTTTATAGCTCCCCGAATTTTGAAATTTATCTACAAGTATTTTTATTTCTCTGCCCAGGATATCATAAACTTTTAAAGTAACAATCCCTCCTTTCAGAACCTGGTACTCAATTGTTGTAGAAGGATTGAAAGGGTTTGGATAATTCTGTTCAAGTTTATAAGATTTAATTGAACCCGCATCGTTATTTTTCACACCGGTTGGAACTGTCAAATCAGGTGCCAGGAGTTTAACGGTAGTATATAAATGATATTCCCCCGGTTCAAGAGTAACAAAAGTATTCCGGTCAGCTATATTAATACTGTCGCCGGATAAATAATCATACCATTTACCTGTTTGTTGAAAACCGGGATTCATTTTAGCCTGATAAACTCCGAAATTTCCAAAAATATTAACTTTCATTGAAGAATCTGCTAATTGAATAAGCTTTAGAGAATCTGCAACAATTGTAGTTGCAAGAGTTTGAAAGACATGATAATTCTTTTTCAAGTTAATTAAAGCAGCCATCGTTTTATAAAGTCTAAGTCTGTCAGGATTATTGAGATAATCCCATCTGATTGGCTTCTCTCCTGTTCTTCCGTTATAATCAATTGAATAATCATAACCCAGTTCCCCGAACTGCCAGATCATCTTAGGTCCTGGAATTGTAAAAAAGAATGCCGATGCTTCAGCAACTCTTTTCAATCCTGTATTAATATCTTTAATATTATAATTTTTACCATGGTTTCCATACGTTTCATTTTTATACATCAGTCTTTCTTCATCATGACTTTCCATATACGATACTAATCCCGGTTTTGACCATCCCCGGTTAAAGTAATAACCATTAAATAAATTCCAGCTTTTATCATCACCCGAAGGACCATACCTGTATCCCATTGACGCCTGGGAGTAGTTGTAGTTCATATTTCCCCAAAGTAAAAATCCGAAATTGGACAAAGTTATTTCCTCAGTGTTAGCAGCAAAATGTTCCAATATTAAAATTGAAGATGAATCAATCTGCCATATTTTATCAGCGATTCTTTCAAGGATATCTATTCTTGATTGATCATATTGATTCCACAAACCAACATTTCCAAGGGTATTTTTCTGCGTAAATCCTTTTGAAAGATCAAACCTGTATCCATCAATATGAAATTCTTTAATCCAATAACTCGTTACTCTATCCACATAATATTTTGTTTCTGGACTTTCATGATTAAAATCATTGCCGACATTATAATCATGTTTTGGGATTGGATTTAACCAGGGATTATTGGCTGCCGGACGATTATTGACCGGGTCCCAATATAATCTTGCCAGAGGAGACGATCCCATTACATGATTGAGTACTACATCAAGGATTACTGCAAAGCCCATTGCGTGCGCTTTATCTATTAAAGATTTCAGAGCATCGGGAGTACCATAATATTTATCAGGAGCTAAATGAAAATCAGGATTATACCCCCAGCTGATATTCCCTTCGAATTCCATAACCGGCATTAGTTCAATCGCATTTATTCCCAGCCGCTTTAAATAATCAAGAGTATCTTCGACAGTTTTATACCAGTGAGTAGAAACAAAATCTCTAATAAGCAATTCATAAATAACAAGATTGGTTATTTTAGGTTTTACGAAATTTGTAACTTTCCAGTTATACTGCGGCGGATCAGTCTGTAGTACAGAAACAATCTCAGAGGTTTTACCTAAAGGATATGCTTTTAAATTTGGATATACAGTATCTGAAATATAGGGATCATTTGACGGATCTAATATTTTATGACAAAACGGATCTGCTATCCGTAAATTTCCATCAACCAGGTATTGGAACGCATATTCTTTTCCGGGAATTAAATTATTGATCGTTGTCCACCAAACAACACTGTCTGCTTTAACCGAATCTTTTTTCATCAGGTAAACAGAATCGATTTTCCAATCATTAAAATCACCTATTACATACACGAAGCTTTTGTAAGGTGCATACAAAGCTAGTGTTATAGAAGTTGAAGAATTATAATTTATTCCAAGCTGATTATCTGCAGGTAATTGTTCTTCGACTGAAGATGGATTAATCATTATATCAAATACACTTGTATCTGCAGTTCCGGTGGAATCAATTCCGATTGCAGATATTTTATTCAGGTTTTCATGATATGAAGAAGCAACAAATGTATATCTTAGAGAATCGTTATTTGTTTGGAGAACCTGCGCATCATTTATAAAAAGTGTTAAGGTGGATATCTTTACTCCTAGCCCAACAGCAGAAACTTTAATGCTTACGGAATCTTTTGGTTTTATGAAGTATGGTGATCTCAAAGGATTGCCATACAAATTGGACACATCCGGTTCATCAACCTTAACAGTTAATCCCGGTTCATAAATTGGAATAAATATATCGGCTCCGCCAACATCCCGCCCGGTTTTGCTTCCGTCGGCATTCCGGAAAACAAAGGCCAGCTGTTGAATATGCTCATTTGAGGGGATTGAGTTGGGCCAGTCAGGAGAATGATTATTTGCATAATAAATTCTCGGTTTGCCGATTACAAGATGATAATGATCAGTGCTGTCTCTAGTTAATTTAATATCGGGATAGATTGTACCCCAGGGTGCCATAACGTATTTCCAATCATGACTGTCTTTACTAAGGTTAGTTATTACACCTGTATGTGCGTAAACATCACCAGTGAAACCTTTTAACCCGGCATCTCCTTTTGCCGCATCAAAGTAAACGGTAATAGAATCGTTCTCTGCTGGAAATTGCGGAGAAGTGGTTATAACCTGTGTGAAAGAGAATTGAGTTACACAAATTGATAATAAGAATAATAATCTTGATTTCATTAAAACTTCCTTAAGTCAAAACTTAAAAATCAAAAGTTAAAAAGAAGTTCACCTTTTGAGTTTTGACTTTTCAAATATTTAATTCTTGTTCAATATTTTTAATTTCTGTTTTAACATCTTTAACCTCATCCACATCGTTAACAAACATTACCAGTAAACCGGCCAGGATCATAGAAACTCCGCCGAGAAGTATAGCATATATTGCATCATCCCCGAATAAATTCTTAACAAACCAGCCAAGTATTGCAGCCGCTGTTATTTGAGGAATAACAATGAAAAAATTAAAGATCCCCATATATACACCCATCTTTTCAGGTGGTAATGAGCCGGCAAGAATAGCATAAGGCATTGCAAGAATTGAAGCCCACGCCAGTCCGATTCCCAGTTCCGAAACCAGAAGAAGCTGGGGATCTTTAACAACATAGAAGGAAAGAAAAGCCAGACCGCCGCAGATTAAGCTTATCATATGAACAGTTTTCCTGTTTGTTTTTTTTGAAAGCCAGACAAGAACAAATGCCATTACTGCGGCAAAACCATTATATACTGCCATTAAAACACCAACCCAATCAGCTCCTTCGTTATATAATTCCGATGTCGTATCGGTTGCTCCATATATATGATGTGTAACGGCTGGAGTTGTATAAATCCACATTGCAAACAAAGCAAACCATGAAAAAAACTGGACCACGGCCAGCTGTTTCATAGTAGACGGCATTTTGTAAAAGTCATTAAAAACAGTTACAAATCCCCCTTCAATTTTCTTACTAACTGTCATTTTACCGGCAATAAATAATAGAATTCCAAAAACTACTGCACCGAAAAAGAGAACATAAAGTCCGTAATCCGTTTCTTTTAAGATTAAGTATAAAATTGCGGCACCTGCTAAACCGATCAATGTCCAGTACATTCCACCGCGATAAAAACGGTTTGCAGAAACTGGTTCTGTATGAATTTTATTTTTTTCTGAGCCGGAAGATTTTTCATCATGCTCAATGAATTTTTTAAGTTCTTCAGGAGAATATTCTTTTGTACTGAAAACAGTCCATAAAACTGCAATTAGAAAAACTGCCCCGCCTATGTAAAATGAATATTTGACAGAGTCGGGGATTTTACCTTCGGAAGCAACATTTGATATTCCAATCCAGTTTGTCATTATATAAGGCAGGGCAGATGCAATTATCGCACCTGTACCGATAAAAAAACTCTGCATAGAAAATCCGATGGTTCGCTGCTCCGATGGAAGCATATCTCCGACAAAAGCACGAAACGGTTCCATTGAAATATTAATTGAAGCATCCATTATCCAGAGCATACCTGCCGCAACCCATAAGACCGGGGAATTCGGCATAATTAACAACGCTAAAGACGCAAGGATCGCACCGGTCAAAAAGAAAGGTCTTCTCCGGCCAAGCCTTCCCCAGGTTTTATCACTCATATGCCCGATTATAGGCTGTACAATTAAGCCCGTTACGGGTGCAGCAATCCATAATATAGGAATATCATCGATCTTTGCTCCAAGAGTTTCAAATATTCTGCTTACATTTGCATTCTGCAGTGCAAAACCAAATTGAATTCCCAGAAATCCAAAACTCATATTCCAGATCTGCCAAAAACTAAGCCTCGGTTTATTCATAAAAGTAATTCCTCTTGCTTTAAAGGAAAGCGATCAAATTAAATTGGGTTGAATATAAATAAAAATTTTTTGTTAATAACCTCCCCATTTGGGTAGTTATATTATTGAATAATCATTCTTATATTTGCCTCCGAATAATATCGGAGTGGCATATGTTCGGGAAAAAATTTTCTATCCGGATAACATTTTCTATCCTGGTAGTAATCTTATCATCGACTGTTTTTGCTCAAAAGATAACGACGGTTGTACATCCTGAGTGGAGTAAAAACGCTTCCATATACGAGGTAAACATCCGGCAGTATACGCCCGAAGGAACATTTAAAGCTTTCCAGAAACATATACCGGAAATTAAGAAAATGGGGATAGAAATAATCTGGATTATGCCGATAAATCCAATCGGGGAAAAGAACAGGAAAGGAACCCTTGGCAGTTATTATTCCGTAAAAGATTATAGATCTGTAAATCCTGAATTCGGAACCCTTGATGATTTTAAAAACCTGGTAAATGAAATTCATAAAGAAGGAATGCATGTGATATTAGACTGGGTTGCAAATCATACTTCATGGGATAATGTTCTGACAAAAACACATCCCGATTTTTATAAAAAAGATTCTTTAGGAAATTTCATTGCTCCCGCTTCTGATTGGACAGATGTAATAGCATTAAATTATAATAATCCTGCATTGTGGATATATATGGAAAGTACTATGGAGTACTGGATTAAAGAATCAGGAATTGATGGATTCAGGTGTGATGTTGCTGATATGGTACCGACTCCTTTTTGGAATTTTGTAAGGAAAGAGCTGGAAAAAATTAAACCTGTTTTTATGCTTGCAGAAGCTGAAAATCCCGGGTTACAAAAACATGCATTTGATATGACTTATGCATGGGAGTTCCATAACATATTGAAAGAAATTTATAAGGGGAAAATGACTGTTACCGACCTGGATAAATATTATGCAAGAGAAGAAGAAAAATACAATCCTGATGCATATAGAATGGATTTTACTACAAACCATGATGAAAACAGCTGGAACGGAACAGTTTTTCAAAGATTCGGAGATGCTGTAAAAACGTTTGCTGTTTTATGCGGAGTAGCGAAAGGAATGCCGCTTGTTTACAGCGGACAGGAATCGGGAATGAATAAGGCCTTGCGATTTTTTGATAAAGATACAATCGAATGGAAAAAAAGCAGCTTTAGAGATTTATATACAATGCTTATCCATTTAAAATTGAATAATAAAGCCTTATGGAACGGAATAAGCGGCGGAAAAATGGAAAGAATAAAAACAAATAATGATGATAAAATATTTTCCTTTGTAAGAGAAAAAGATAATAACAAAATATTTGCAATCTTTAACCTCTCTGCTCAAAATCAAAACATCAAAGTAAATGATAATAAAATAGAAGGCACTTATAAAGATCTTTTTGCAGATCGAAACAATTCATTATCTTCTGACTTTAATATTGAGCTGCCTTCCTGGGGGTATAAAATATTTGTAAAATGAGTTATCTTTAATCTTAGATGTATTCCCCCTGTTGATAAGTCAAGGTTCTGCAGATTTGATGAAAAAAAGTGTAATTAAAAAATTTTTATTGTTTTTTATATTAAGTCATACTATTAAAACCCCTTTTCCGTTTTCCCCTTTAGTAAAGGGGAAAGACTATACGGACGATACGTGTTTAGCCTAACGTAAGTGCTCAATCCGCCTCCCTTTTTATAAAAGGGAGGAACGAGGAGGGATTAGCTTACCTTATTCAGTTCTGCAGAACCAAAGCTCCAACCAGATTCTATAAATATTATTAAAATATAGAATAAATAAACGGTGCCAGGGCAGAACCCTGTGTAAGAATAATCAACCCGCCTAAAAGTAATAAAAGGACAAGGATAGGAGCGAGCCACCATTTTTTACGAACTCTAAGAAACTGCCAAAGTTCTGAAAGAATTGATAATTTACTCATAGATTAACTTTTTTTATTAAAACTGTTTTTCATAATCTTCAGGCTGAAGCTGCTTTTTCTTCCTGATTTCCCAGTAAGTGTTTCTTGATTTATCAATTTTTAAATCAAGAAAACTCTTCTTAAATATTTTTGCAATAAAAGCTGTAGGAGTTACTACAATATAAAACAAAATTATTAAAATCACCCTGGTCATTACCCAGCCCATTAAAATTGCTAATATCATCCAGGCTTTGTTTAACAGCTTTAAAATAAGCGGTTTAATTAAACCGGCTAAAACTAACAAAATCCCAATTATACCGAAATAGATATAACCATCTTTTTGTTTCCAGAATAAAATAGCGGCAACAAGAATCAGAACCGTTCCAACAGTAATTCCAAATTTTTTGAGATCTTTTTCCGCTTCTTTTATATTTTTTATTTCTTCAATAATCATCTGATTAAGTAATATTAATCCAGGGCAAATTCTTTTTTCCAGTCTTTATCTTCATGTAAACTCTTTTGTTCTGCTTTATCAAGCATATAATTTCCCATAACAAGGAAATCAATATCAGTACGCATAAAACATTTATAAGCATCTTCTGGTGTGCAAACAATCGGTTCGCCGCGCACATTGAAAGAAGTATTTATTATCGCCGCGCAGTTATAATCTTCATCAAACTTTTTGATTAGTTCATAATAAAGCTTATTTGTTTCTTTATGGACTGTCTGAATTCTTGCAGAATAATCAACATGAGTTACTGCAGGAATATCCGATCGTATAATGTTTAACTTATCAATACCAAAAAGTTTCTGTTCATCCGGGCTCATTTTTTTTTGATGATCTTCTTTTATATGTGCAACAAGAAGCATATACGGACTCTTTGCATTCATATCAAAATACTCATTTACTTTTTCTGCCAGAACTGAAGGAGCGAACGGTCTGAATCCTTCCCTGAATTTTATTTTTAGATTCATTTGAGCCTGCATTTTTGGTGAGCGTGCATCTCCGATAATTGATCTGGCACCTAATGCACGAGGACCAAATTCCATCCTACCCTGAAACCAGCCTATAACTTTTTCCTGTGCAATCAAATCAGATATTAATTTGGGAATTTCTTCATCTTCTATTTTTGCAAAATTAATTTCATTTTGTTTCAAAAAATGAAGAATATCTTCATTAGAAAATTCAGGGCCTAAGTAAGATCCTTTTTGAGAGTCATTATAAGGATCGGCTTTACGTGGTTTTTCAAAGTAATTATACCATCCAACCAAAGCAGAGCCCAAAGATCCGCCGGCATCTCCTGAGGCCGGCTGTATCCAGATATTTTCAAAAGGTCCTTCCCTTAAAAGTCTTCCGTTTGCTACACAATTTAATGCTACACCGCCTGCAAGCGATAAATTTTTTAATCCTGTTTCCTTATATACATGCTGACCAAGTTTCAGTACAATTTCTTCAGTAACATCCTGAATAGATCTGGCAATATCCATTTCTTTTTGCGTCAGCTTTGTTTCGGGTTTTCTGGGCAGCCCTCCGAATAATCTATCAAATTTTTTACTGGTCATTTTTAACCCGGAAGGATAATCGAAGTAATCCATATTCATTCTGAATGAACCGTCTTCTTTTACATCTATCAATTCTTTCAGAATAAGATCTTTATATTTAGGTTCACCATATGGAGCTAATCCCATTACTTTATATTCGCCCGAATTCACTTTAAAACCAGTATAATAAGTAAATGCAGAATAAAGAAGGCCCAGAGAATGCGGAAATTTTATATCGGCTATCAATTCAATTTTATTATCCCTGCCGATTCCATAACTCATTGTTGTCCATTCACCTACACCATCCATTGTTAAAATTGCCGCTTCATTAAACGGCGAAGGGAAAAAAGCAGAAGCTGCATGGGATTCATGGTGTTCAGGAAATATAATTTTGCCTTCGTAATTCAATTCCTTTTTTATTAGTTCTTTCATCCATAATTTTTCCTTAATCCACAATGGCATTGCTTTAATAAATGATTTAATGCCTTTGGGAGCATAACTAAGGTAGCTTTCCAGCAGTCTCTCAAATTTCAGGAACGGTTTGTCATAAAATGCGACAAGGTCTAATTCATTAATTGATAACTTACTGTAGTTAAGACAAAAATTAATAGCATTGTCAGGAAAGTTATGATCGTGTTTTTTCCGTGTGAATCTTTCTTCCTGGGCCGCAGAAATAATTTCCCCGTCTTTCACAAGACAGGCTGCACTATCATGATAAAAGGCTGATATACCCAGAATATACATAGAAATAAATTATTTATGTTAAAAATTAAATATTAAATTGTGATTCAATAACACAAATATAGCAATAATGACTAAGTTAAAAATCAAAATTCAAAAGTAAAAAGTTAAAATTCATATAAAAAGGGATTTGCTGTTCCTAATTAGTAAATCATAAAATTTCGATTTTTTTATATTGGAAATCGTTTAATATAATTATCACTCGTTATTATTATTCCGAATCTTTTTTATATTTATTAATTATATAAAAAAAATTATTGAGGTAAAATGAAGGGAATTATTCTGGCCGGCGGTTCGGGTTCACGCCTGTATCCCATCACGAAAGTCTATAGTAAACAGCTTACTTTAATCTACGATAAACCTTTAATCTATTTCCCATTATCGATTTTAATGCTTGGTCAGATAAAAGAAATCTTAATCATCTCAAACAAAGAAACAATCCCATTATATAAGCAATTATTTAATGATGGTTCACATTTAGGTTTAAAGCTTGAATATGCCATACAGGATGCACCCAACGGAATTGCGGAAGCATTTATTATCGGAGAAAAATTTATTAATGATGACAGCGTTTCTTTAGTTCTCGGAGATAATATTTTTTACGGCAAGCTGGACTTTTTTTACAAAGGAATTCATAATAATGTAGGTGCAACTATTTTCGGCTACCAGGTAAGAGATCCGCAAAGATACGGAATAGTGGAATTCAGTAAAGAAGGAAAGGCTATTTCTATCGAAGAAAAGCCTCAAAATCCCAGATCTAATTTTGCTGTTCCGGGACTATATATTTTTGATAATAATGTTTCTGAAATTTCTAGAAACCTTAAACCTTCACAAAGAGGGGAATTAGAAATTACGGATGTAAACAGGGAATATTTAAAACAGGGGAAATTAAATGTAGAAAAGATCGGCCGGGGCGTTGCATGGCTGGATACCGGTACACCTGAAGCTCTCCTACAGGCAGCCAATTTCTTTGGCGTAATTGAGGAAAGACAGGGACTTAAAGTTGCCTGTATAGAAGAAATTGCGTATAAAATGAATTTTATTAATAGAGATAAATTTGAGGCTATAATTAATGATATACCTGCTTGTTTGTACAGAAACTATCTTGAAAAGTTCTTAAATGATATTGACGGATTTTAATAATGAAAATAAGTGAGACTAATATTAATGGAATTTTAATTATTCAGCCGGATGTGTTTAAAGATGATCGCGGTTACTTTTTTGAATCGTACAGCAGAAAAAAGTTCTGGGAGGAAGGTCTTGAACTTAATTTTGTCCAGGATAATATTTCAAAGTCAATAAAAGGAACAATCCGGGGCCTGCATTACCAGGTTGGTAAATCTGCGCAGGGTAAACTCTGTCATGTTATTTCAGGAAAAGTTCTGGATGTTGCCGTGGATATCAGATTTAATTCTCCTACTTATGGAAAATATATCTCGCAAATTCTATCTGAAGATAATCATACGCAAATCTGGATACCGCCGGGATTCGCCCACGGATTTGCAGTTTTATCAAGCGAAGCAATTTTTCAGTATAAATGCACAAACTTTTATAACAAAGCCGATGAACGTTCAATTCTCTTTAATGACCCGGTAATAAATATCAACTGGGAAATTGAAAATCCCATAGTTTCAGAAAAAGATCTTAGAGCTAAAAAGTTTAGTGACATAGAAAACGATTTTGAATTTATAAAATGATTTCTTTTAAAAAATTTTTCATTTTAAAAACTAATTTATAGGGAACAAATGAAAGTACCTCTGTTAGACCTGAAGGCACAATATCAAGCAATTAAAAAAGAGCTTGACGAAGCTCTTATAAGAACTGCTGAATCTCAATATTTTATACTCGGACCCGAAGTTGATAAGATGGAAAAAAGCCTGTGTGATTATTTGGGCTGCAATTATGCCATCGGAGTATCATCCGGAACAGATGCTTTGCTCATCGCATTAATGGCTCTGGATATTCAACCCGGAGATGAAGTTATTGTACCCACTTATTCTTTCTTTGCTACAGCCGGAGTAGTTTCCAGATTAAATGCTGTCCCTGTTTTCACAGACATTGATCCGGTAACTTTTAATATAAATCCTGATGATATCAGGAAAAAAATAACATCTAAAACAAAAGCAGTTATCCCGGTTCATCTATACGGACAAAGCGCCGAAATGGATAATATTATGGAAATTGCCGGTGATAGGATAAAGATAATTGAAGATGCTGCACAGGCTATCGGAGTTCAATATAAGGACGGAAAGAGTGCGGGAACGATTGGAAATATCGGCTGCTTTTCCTTTTTCCCGAGTAAAAATCTTGGCGGGTTTGGCGATGGCGGTCTGGTAGTAACTAATGATAGACAGCTTGCAGAAAAGCTGCATATATTAAGGGTGCATGGAGGTAGTCCTAAATATTTTCATAAAATTATCGGGGGTAATTTTAGAATCGATGCTATTCAGGCAGCTGTGCTAAATGTAAAATTACCGTACCTGGATTCATGGTCTGAAAAAAGAAGAACAAATGCCGAAATGTATAACAATCTTTTTATTGAAAAAGGATTAGCTGAAGAAACAGGTAAAACAAAATTCGATAATAAAAATAAAATCCTGCTTCCAAAAGCAGTTTATAAGTCAGACTCCTTAAAAAATTATCATATTTATAATCAATATATTGTAAGAGTACAGCAGCGGGATAATTTAAGAGAGTTCCTGGCAAAAAATGAAATCTTGACTGAAATTTATTACCCTGTTCCTTTCCATTTGCAGGAATGTTTTTCAAATCTTGGATATATGAAAGGTGATTTTCCTGTGTCGGAATTTATAGCGGATACTTCTTTTGCACTTCCAATATATCCTGAATTATCCAGGGAGCAGATAGAATTTGTAGCTGACAAGATAAATGAGTTTTTCATGGATTGATTGAAAGTGAATGGACATAATATCAACTATTCACTCATCCAAAAATTTTTAATATAAGAATAAAAAAATCTGTTTTAGGATATGAACTTAAAAGAAAATAAAATTTACATTGCCGGGCATCGCGGTATGGTTGGTTCTGCAATAACAAGAGAGCTTGAAAAAAAAGGATATAAAAATCTTTTGTTAAAAAATTTATCGGAGCTTAACTTAATCAGGCAGGAAGAAACAGAACATTTCTTTAAATCTGAAAAACCTGATATCGTAATTATTGCAGCCGCGAAAGTCGGCGGGATACTTGCAAACAACACTTACCGTGCTGAATTTATATACGACAATTTAATGATCGAATCTAACATAATTCAATCTGCATTTAAAAATGATGTTGAAAAATTAATATTCCTAGGCAGTTCCTGTATTTACCCGAAGCTTGCCCCTCAGCCGCTTAAGGAAGAGTATCTGCTTTCCGATTACCTTGAATACACAAATGAACCTTATGCTATTGCGAAAATTGCCGGAATAAAATTATGCGAAAATTATTACAGACAATACGGAAGTAATTTCCTTTCCGCTATGCCGACAAATTTATATGGTCCGAATGATAATTTTAATCTCGAAACTTCACACGTTCTTCCCGCATTAATCAGGAAATTTCATGAAGCAAAATTAAATGGTAATGAAAAATCAAAAGTAGAAATATGGGGAAGCGGCAAGCCGAAACGTGAGTTTTTATTTGTTGAAGATCTGGCTGAAGCAATTGTATTTTTAATGGAAAACATAAATGCGAAAGATCTTTATGAAAATGGAATTTCTCAATTAAATATCGGGACTGGTGAAGATCTTTCTATTGCAGAACTGGCAAATTTAATTTCAGGTATTATTGGTTTTAAAGGTGAAATTGTTTATGATTCTTCTAAACCGGATGGTACGCCAAGAAAATTAATGGACGTCTCAAGAATAAATAAACTCGGCTGGCAGTCTAAAATGTCACTCAAGGATGGGATAACAAAGACGTATGAATGGTTCCTGAACAATGTGTAAGCAAGAGTATGATAATTCTAAATTAAAAATTACAAATTAAAAAAGGAGAAAAAATGGATCAAGGTTTAGGAGACAGATTATTTAATTTTGCTTTAAGTACTTTAAAATTTTTATGCACTTAAATCTGCTGAATTGAAAAAAATACTGTAGGTTCTATTTGCAGTAAATTTAAATGAATTTCTAATTTTTAATTTTATATTTTTACTTTTGATTATGAAGAAAGCACTTATCACCGGTATTACCGGACAAGACGGAAGTTATTTAACTGAAATTTTATTGGAAAAAGGTTATGAGGTTCACGGAATTATTAGAAAAAGCAGTTCTTTTAATACCGGGAGAATCGATCACCTTTATTCAGATAAAAGTATTCTAAATAAGACAATGTTTCTCCATTATGGAGATCTCGTTGATACCAGTAATTTAAACCGTCTGCTCGAAAAGATTGAACCTGATGAAATATATAATTTGGCAGCACAAAGCCATGTTAAAGTATCTTTTGAGGTACCTGACTATACCGGTCAGGTCGATGCATTAGGTACGTTGCGTTTTCTTGACGCAATCAGAGAAGTTGGCTTAAAAAAAGTAAAATTTTATCAGGCTTCTACAAGCGAACTTTTCGGCAAAGTAAGGGAAGTACCGCAGAATGAAGATACTCCTTTCTATCCCCGGTCACCTTATGGTGTTGCAAAGCTTTACGGCTATTGGATAATTGTAAACTACAGGGAAGCTTATAATATTTTTGCCTGCAACGGGATATTGTTTAATCATGAATCTCCGCGGAGGGGCGAAACCTTTGTAACCAGAAAAATAACCCGTGCCGTTAGCAGAATAGCTACGGGAAAACAAAATACTTTGCTGCTCGGAAATTTAGACGCGAAAAGAGATTGGGGATTAGCTCCCGAATACTGTGAAGGAATGTGGAGAATACTTCAGTATAAAGATGCAGAAGATTTTGTTCTGGCCACCGGTGAAACTCATACTGTCAAAGAATTTACTGAACTTGCTTTTAATGAAATTGGAATCGAACTTGAATGGATCGGTAAGGGAGAAAATGAAAAAGGTATTATTAAAAGTATAAACCGGGATAAAGCTAAATCACTTATTGAAAACGAAATCCCATCATCAAAAACAGAAGAAATATTTTCGAATAAATTGATAAACAATACTGAAGTTGTTGCCATAGATCCAAACTACTACAGACCTACAGAGGTTGAATTATTAATTGGAGATCCTTCAAAAGCAAAAAAACTTTTAGGATGGGAAGCAAAAACCAAATTTACTGAACTGGTTAAAATAATGATTAAATCAGATCTGGGCAAAGTCCTGGTCCGGGGATATTAAATTATATGTTATTGGAAATTTTTCTTTTTCTGTGTCTTCTGTAAAAGGCGTTTTATCCAACAGAGATAACACTCCTGAATATTGCTCAGTTTTTTATCTTCTTCTATTTGGGTCAACATTTATTCAATTATTTTATATTTTAAGTCTTACTTTTATTAGGAATTGATTTTTAGATGAGAATACCGGAAAATAAAATAGAAGAGATAAGATCAGCGGCAAATATAGTTGATATTATTTCCGAATATGTTCCGCTTAGAAAACGAGGAAGAAATTTTTTAGGACTTTGTCCTTTCCATTCAGAAAAAACCCCGTCTTTTACAGTTAATGAAGAAAAACAGATTTACCATTGTTTTGGCTGCCATGCCGGTGGTAATGTATATAAATTTTTAATGGAATATGAAAAAATATCTTTTATCGAAGCCGTCCAGGATTTGGCTAAAAGAACAGGAATAACTTTAGAATTTGATGAGAATATTAACGAAGAAAAACAATCTGAACAGGAAATCCTATATGATATCAACACTTTAGCAGCAAGATATTTTTCAGACAACTTATTAAACAGCACCGAAGGAGAAACCGGCAGAGAATATTTCAATAAAAGAAAAATTAAACCGCAGACATTGCGTGCATTCGGGCTGGGCTATTCTTTAAATGGATGGGAAAATTTTATTGAGTTTGCAAAAGATAAGAAAATTGATCTTGAAAAAGCAGTTCTGCTGGGATTAATCGGCAGAAATAAAGACGGAAGATTATTCGATAAATTTTCCGGCAGAATTATTTTCCCCATCTTTTCTCCAAACGGCAGAGTAATTGCTTTTGCCGGCAGAATTTTAGAAAACAGGGAAGGTACTGCAAAATATTTAAATTCACCTGAATCTTTAATTTATACTAAGGGAAAGATACTATACGGTCTCTCCTTTGCAAAAGATGAAATAAGAAGACAGGACAAAGCGATCCTTGTAGAAGGCTATATGGATCTTATTTCCCTTTATCAAAACGGGATAAAAAATGTAGTTGCTGTTTCCGGCACAGCATTGACTGAAGACCAGGTTTTGCTTCTTTCCCGTTATACAAAAAATATCGTTCTTCTGTTTGATGCTGATACCGCAGGAATAAAAGCTTCAATGAGAAGCATTGAACTCCTGCTGAAAAGAGATATCGAAATTAAAATTGTCTCTCTGCCTTCCGGGGAGGATCCTGATTCTTATGTTCATAATTACGGGAAAGAAAAATTTGAAGAGCTGATAAGATATGCCCAGAATTTTATGGAATACCAGTCTGCCTACTACGAATCACTCGGAATGTTTGAAGATCCGGCAAAAACTTCAGAAGCTATCAGGGACCTTGTAAAACCTGCAGCCTTAATTAATGATGAATTAAAACGAGCTTTATTAATTAAATCGATAGCAAAAAAATTTAATCTAAGAGAAAAACTGCTTGAGAAAGAACTGGATACTGCTCTCCAGCAAACAAAAAGACAAGAAAAGCTCGAAACAGAAAGAAAATTAAAAGATGAAGCAAAAATTGATTCGGCTGCCAAAAATAAACCTGTTCCTGAACATATTTTTCTTTTAGAAAAAGATATGATAAAAGTAATGCTTGAAGATAATCCCGAAACAGCTTCACTTATTTTAGACAATGTAATTGAAGAGGAGTTTGTCTTTCAATTTCACAAGTTAATTTTATCAGTAATTAAAAATTTATATAATTCAGGGAAAGAAATTACAGCCAATAATCTTCTTTCTGAAATAAATGATGTAGTTGTTCAAAATTATATAAGAGATTTAATTTTAGAAAAATACAGTGTAAGTAAAAAATTTGAAGATCTGTATCCCGGACCATCAAAAAAGGAGATCTTATTAAAAGAAACCAGAGATATGGTAAATAAATTTAAAATTTTAAAATTGCTGATGGAATTAAAATCGAACGAGAGCTACCTTAAGAATACTGATAACCTTGAAGAAGAAGAAACTATAATGCATAATATCCGGGAGATTCATAATGAAATTAAAACTATATCAAAGGATTATAATTTTAATAATGTTAACCTTGGATTAAGCCTTTCGTAAATTGTCAAATTTCAATGGTTTTTGATTATTTAAACTACCATCCTGGGAATCTTTTGATTCAATCTTGTAAGCAATTCATAATCAAGCTGGTTGCTTAACTCACTAAAAGAAGCTACGGATATGGCAAGGTCTCCCTGTTTCCCTATAAGTACAGCTTCATCTCCTTTTTTTGTTTCTGAAACATCCGTGATATCAATTGTCATCATATTCATATTTACTATTCCGATAACACTCACCCTATGCCCGTTTATCAGCACCCTGCCCTGATTGCTTAATTCCCTGCTGTAGCCATGAGCATAACCGACGGGAATGGTAGCAATTTTCATATCTCTTTGTGCAAGATAAGACGTACCGTACCCAATAAATTCTCCGGTTTTTACTGATTTGGTGCTCATTATTCTGCTTTTCCATTTTATAATCCGTTTAAGAGGATCTGCTTTATTTTCAAGATTGTTTATATAACCAATAAAAGTTTCCCTGCTCGACCAAAATCCATACTGCATGATACCGATTCTTACCATATCCATTCTTGACTTCGGATAAGTCATAGAAGCTGCTGAGCAAGCAGTATGAAGCTTTTCAGGAATAACATTATTCTCTATAAATAACTTGTGAATCCTGCTGTAGTTTTTTAACTGCTTTTGAATTCTGACATAGTTAGCAATACTTTCAGCACCTGCAAAGTGAGTGCACAATCCTTTTACACTTAAGACATCTTTATTTTCCTTTATAATTTTAATTACAGATGAGATATATTCTTTTGTAAAGCCTGTCCGGTTCATACCTGTTTCAATTTCTACATGAATTTTTGCTTTACGATTCAGATAGGACGCATATTCTATTGTTTTCTTCAGCCGATCAATATCAAAAACATAAAACTCAATCCCGGTGTTTATAGCCCATTCCAATTCCTCATTTTCCACCATACCCATAATCATTATATCAGAATTACCGTTTGAATACTTATAAACATCGAGTGCTTCGTCGGCGCTATAAACTGAAAAATGATCCAGGCCGCATTCTTCTGCAAGAGGCACAAATTCCTTTATTCCGTGCCCGTATGCATTACCTTTTACCACAGAAGATATTTTTACTTTTTTTCCCATCTGATTCTTTAAAAAATTTATATTATGCTGAAGGGAATCTTTACTGATTTCTATAACTGATGTACTAAACATGCTTTAATCTTTCATATCGATGCTCTGACGAACTCACGGTATTTGAAATGTTGGGGTAATGGAATCGCATATTTTGATTTTTTCAATTTATTATTTCAATACTTCTTTTGCGATAGAATAAAACAATTCAACAGATGGTTTAATTATACTATCAGGAAAATCATAATCCGGATTATGCAGATCAGGGTGCTTTTCACCGGCTCCAACTCCGAAAAGAACTCCTTTATATTTATTTAAAAAATGTCCGAAATCTTCAGACCATCTAAACGGATGTTCTATTTCAACAATATTTAAATTTAATTTTTCAGAACACTTTTTAACAATCTCAACACATTCATTATTATTTATTGATGAAGGAAATTCTTCAGTCAATTCAATTGAATATTTTAAGCCGTACTTTCCCGCTTCCTCTTTAATTATATTTTCAGACATATTGGCAAGAGAATCCAGGTCATCATTTTCAAATGCCCGAAAAGTTGCCATTATCTCACCTGCTCCCGGAGAAGTACCAAATGCAATATTACCAACTCTTACATGAATTATAGTTATTAAACTGAATTCTCTTATATCAGGTATTTGTTCCGAGAGTAAAGGAAGTTTCTGCATTATTGCGGCAATTGCCGGAACAGGAGATATTCCATGCTCGGGTTCCGATGCATGTGAAGTTTTTCCCGCCAATTTAATAATCATACCTTTTGAGGCAGAAGCAAATATCCCCGGTTTTATTATTACTGAATTAATTGGAAAACCTGGCAGGTTATGCAAGGCAATAACATAATCAGGTTTAACCGCAATAAATTTTTTATCTTCCAGGACTACCTTGGCACCTTCACCTGTTTCCTCAGCAGGCTGGAAAAGTAATACTATTTTTCCTTTTTTAAGTTTATTATTTTTTAATAATGATGCTAATCCTGATAATATTGCCATATGGCCGTCATGCCCGCATTTATGAGCAACATTTTCAGTTAAAGATTTGTATTCAAAATTATTTTGTTCGTGAATTGGCAAAGCATCTAATTCAGATCTGAAAAGAATTGTTTTTCCTTCATCTTTCCCTTTAAATATAAATGCAATGCCGTTACCGGCAAGGTCTGAGATTATTTCATCGGGATTAAGCTTGGCTATAAAAGTTTTAATTTTTTCTGAAGTATTCTTTTCCATGCCAGATAATTCAGCGTTTGTGTGAAGTTCTCTTCTGAATCTTATAATATCTTCAAAATTTAATCCTTTCACTATTCTCCTTCTTCAATAAGTTCATACTCCTCACCGGAAGAAAAACCTGAAATAATCATGAATGTAATTGCAGATGTTGCTATACCAAAAATATTCGGATCAAGCTTAAAAGGTAAAGGAATTTTGATAATAATTAATGTAATAGTTGTTATACCGCCAAGCAGCATTGAAGTCATAGCTGCAGTAGAACTTCTTTTTTTAAAAAATAATGCGGCAATAAGCGGTACAAATAACCCTGATACCATAAATGCATATGAATAGAGCATGAGCTGAAGAACATTCTGCATTGTTGTTGCAATTAATAGTGAAAGGAGACCAAGTAAAAGAGTGGCGATCTGTGAAATTCTTAAAAACTTTTTATGATTTGAACCGACCGGAAATAATTTATCGTAAAGATCGGAAACAACATTGCCCGATGAAGCCATTAAACAGCTATCTGCTGTAGACATAATTGCTGAAAAGTAAGCAGACATCATAACCCCCATTAATCCAACGGGTAAAATAGTTCTCAACAGCATTGGAAGTCCCATTTCAGGATCCATAGAAGCTATATTACTGAAGCCAAGATAGGTAAACGTACCGTTATCTGCGGCCACTCTGCCGAATATACCAAGAAGAACTCCCATAAATGCCATCAACGGCCATTCAAATATTCCGGCAATGAACCAGGCACGTTTTGCTGTTTTCTCATCGCGGCAGGCATAAATTCTCTGGTACAATGTCATACCTACAAACCAGATCGGTATAATTGTAACTCCCCAGTTAACAAGAGTCTGCCATGAAACGTTGGTGAAAGTAAAAAACTCCGCGGGGACAGATTGTGCTATCTTTTCATAACCGCCAAGAGCAAAATAAGTGAATGGAAGACCGACGAGAATAAGCCCTCCCATAAGAATTATCCATTGAACCGTATCAGTATAAATTACAGCTTTTATTCCGCCAAGTGCCGTATATCCAATGACAATTAATCCCATAATCCAAAGTGCAGTATCCAGATCAAGATTTACAAAAGAAGCCGAAGCAAGTTTTGCACCCGCAAGTATTTGAGAACTTGTAAATCCCAGGTAACCAATTGCGGATATTATTGCAGCAATGAAAGCAACTTTTTTATTATATAAAGATTCAAATATCTGCGGAAAGGTAAGAAGGTTTTTAAAGTTTTCTAACTTATTAACTTTAGGAATCAGAATTACAGCACTTATCCATGCACCGATTAACCCTGTGAAAAGCATCCATGATCCGGATAAACCGATCATAAATCCAAGTCCGCCCAGGCCTATTGAAAAACCGCCTCCGACATCCGTAGCAACAACCGAAAGCCCAACATGAAGGCTGCCCATTTCTCTTCCGCCGACATAATAATCATCAGCATTCTCATTTTTCTTCATGAAGAAAAAACCAATACCCAGCATTGTTGCCATATAAACAATGAATATAAGGATGTCTAAAAAATGCATCAAATTCCTTTTTTAAATTATTTTTTTTGACATATAACGCGAATTCATTAATCTGGCAATGGAGGTATAATTAGGGCGAAAATGTAATTGCCCTCCCATTTTATTACCATTTAAATTATTTCCAAGGTCATAAACAGTCATATCTGAAGTAGTACCGACAAAACCAATCGAATCATCTTTTGGAAAAATATTATTTACATCTACATCAAGCTGCCCGAAATCCACAATGCAGCGGTATGACTCCCTGTTTTCATTTTTATCAAACTCAACTGTTTGACCAATATTTCCTTCCCCGATTATCCCATCAGGCACAGCCTCTTTTTTTGAAATTTCTAAAATCTCGGCAGAGAATTCAATTGTATTTGTTGACAGATTTCGAAATTGTTTGCCATCCAACGGAGAAACACCAAGCAGTGCAGCCTCGCCAATTCTAAAGTGATTTACTGCCGCCGGGACTTTGTTTTTATCGATAAGCGGAAGTGTAATAGAAGTTCCGCCTGAAATAAGCTCAAGGTTTGTACCGAATTTAGCGTCAATAAGATTTTTATACAGGCTTAATTGAATAAGTTTATCATAAGTCGGTTCAACACCGTACATGCAGCCAAGGTTTGTTCCTATCCCGATTATATCAATATTTTCAAGATCAAATATTTTTTCATAAAAATGCAGTACTTCGTCACGCACAATTCCTTCACGCAGTTCACCCATTTCTATCATGACAATTATTCTATGCTTCTTCCCCTGATGTCCGGCTTCAGTATTTATCCTTTCTATTGTACTTAATGAAGAATTTAATGATATATCCGAATATTTAACTATACCCGGCACCAGATTGGGTGCAGGGGGTTTAATATACATTGTGACTAGATCAGGATTAATTTCCTTGATTACTTTAAGATTTGACAGTCTGGAATCACCCAGAGAATGAACACCTTTTATTTCCGGGTTGAAGAGGATTTTTTCCAGAATGGGTTTGTTACCGCAAAGCATTTTTGTAACAAGTGTCCATTCAATATTATTTTTAGAGAGATATTTATTCAGCTTTCTAATGTTGCCAAGAATTTTTTCTGTATTAATAGATAACGTTGCCATGATTACTGCCCCTATTTTATTAAACGCATTTCTGCATATTTTGTTGTAAATCCGATCCTTTCATATAACCTTTTTGCAGGATTATCATATTCGACATGAAGTGCTACATTTCCTTCAGCTATATTTATAGCTTTATTGCAGATTTCCCTACCATAACCTTTTCCTCTGCACTTGCCATCAACGGCAACATAAACAAGAATATTTTCCGGGATATATCCTTCCATACCTGTTTTATTCATCACCAATTCGCCAATAAGCTTATCATCATCGTATGCAGCAATTAGAAACCCGCCTTTCCCTTTATCATCTGAAAAAGCATAATCTATAGATTTGGAGATTGCTTCTTTTGTATCGCCAAATTTTTCTAGATGCTGATGTAAAAAGTCTATAAAATTAATTTTGGAAAGATCGGACGAAAATTCCGAATCTTTTCTGATAATTTTGTAATCAATCATTTTAATTCCTATTTTATTTAAAAGTACTCCCGCAGTTTTAAATCTGTTAAACCTTTGTGAAAAACAAATTAAAGTAGATCAAACGAGGTCATTCTGAGGATTTTTTTATTTTCCGTTTTTATGAACATTATCGTTTCAAAATAATATTATTTTATAAAAATGCAAGTTTTAGAGGTAATTAATTAAAACAAAAGACAATAATGTAAAATGAGAGTTCTATTTATTAATTTTGTAGGGAGAAATTTATCGATTAAACAGTGAGATAAATTATGGATGGAATTTTAGTTTTTGCTTCTACTGTTTTTATGGGATTCTTTGCAATAATGAATCCTATTGGAAATATGCCGATATTCCTTGGTCTTGTTGAAGGGATTGATAAATCGGAACAAAAGAAAATAGCCTGGAAATCCGTATCATTGGCATTTATAATAGTTGCAGCATTTTCAATATTCGGCAGCCTGATTTTCAAAGCATTTGGAATAACACTTCCTGCATTTCAAATAGGAGGCGGCCTACTTATTTTCATTGTCGGTTATCAGTTGCTTCAGGGGAAAGAATCAGCTATTCACCATCCCGCCGAAGGTGAAAATGATCAGGACACATCAATTGAAGATATTGCGATCTCACCTTTAGCAATCCCAATACTGGCTGGGCCGGGGACAATTTCTACTGCAATGAACTTTGTAGGTGTGGGATCGTCTGTTATGCATGTTACTGTTGTAATAGGAGTGTTTGCATTAATTTGCATTATAACTTTTTTCTGTTTTGTATTTGGTGAAAATATTCTTCTGCATTTTAAAAAAGGAATTGTAAAAGTAATTACCAGGCTAATGGGTTTAATTATTACTATAATTTCAGTGCAAATGGTTATTGCCGGAATTCATAATGCTATCAAGATGAAATAATAATTTCCGGTTTGAATTCATTTTTTAAACTTTTAGAACAGGCAAGAATAATTCGTAGCTAAACCTTGATTTAGCAATAGAATTAAGATTTTTTAGTTACTCTAGTCAATAAGATTTATTTATCTTCAGGAGGGGGACGTTTGTTAATTCGATATGAAATCCAGAGTACGGCAGAACCAACTATAATAAAAAATAATGTAATTGCAGTAAATATTTCAACATCAGCAAAAAGTAAACCAGGACCATACTTTGACCTATCGATAAAAGATATAACAGCATAATAAGCCGACATGAGGGAAACCAGTAATGAAACAACTCCCAGTAATGTTAGTAATGAAGCAAGTGTTTTTCTCATTCTTCAGAAAATAACTAGTAATCTACTTGTTCAAATTGCTTAAAGATCTTTTTATTAAATCTTCCAGGGGAATAGCAGGTTCTGAATTGAATACATCACGCACAATTTTTTCAGCCAGCTTGGAATTGTAACCAAGAGTGGTTAAAGCTGCAACAGCTTCATTTTTAATACTGAATGATATCTCTTTTTCTTCTCCTTTTATCTGATCAACTTTAGTTTTTAGCTCAAGGACAAGCCGTTCGGCAGTTTTTCTTCCAATTCCGGGAACAGCAACAATTCGAGTAACATTTGCAGATTGAATTGCATGCCTAAGCTCATCAACTCTTATTCCTGACAAAATGCTTACAGCTAATTTTGGCCCTATGCCGGTAATAGAAATCAGAAGTTCAAACATTTCTTTTTCTGCTTCTGAGAAGAAACCATAAAGTGAAATTGAATCTTCCTTTACACTTGTATGTATAAATAACGAAGCAGATTCTTTTCCGGTTATCTGTTCAAAAGTATTGATAGAAATATTTACCATATATCCTACTCCATTAACATCAAGCAGGATCTGTGTTGGTTTGCTCGAAATTATTTTACCTGATAAAAAGCCGATCATGATAATTAACAATTAAAAATTTATAATTAACAATTTTGAAGGTCAAAAATCAAAATTCAAAAAGAACAATGACAATATGACAATATGACAATTAAACAATTTAGCAATTCTATAATAACCGTTTATGAAGTATAAAATAAATCTTTCCAATTTTAAATTTTTCAATCTCTCACTATTCTTCCGGGATTACATTCAATAAAGGACTTCCAGTCTTTGTTTCTTTTTATTGTGCCATTGCCTTTAGTAATTCTGAATGCATGACAAATTGCAACAGCAAGTGCATCGGATTCATCATATCTCATTTTTTCTTCTTTTAATTCAAGCAAAGTTTTTATCATATAATAAACCTGCTCTTTTGAGGCAGAACCTCTTCCGACAACAGATTTCTTTATTTCTCTAGGAGAATATTCGCTGGTAGGGATTTTTTTATGAACGGCGGCAAGAAGTGCAGCTCCGCGGGCATATCCAATTTTCATTGCTGATTGAACATTCTTCCCGTAAAAAGCAGTTTCAATTGCAAATTCATCAGGCTTATATTTATCTATGATCTTAACAAGTTCATCATAGATAATTTCAAGCTTTAATGGTAAACTTTTAACGGAAGGGAGTTTTATATTTCCGTTTATTACCCGTAGATAATTATTACTTTTCTGCTTAATAATACCAAAGCCGGTGTAAATCGTCCCCGGATCAACTCCAAGTATTATCATTTAGGAAACCTTTGATATTACGATTTTCAAATGATTCCTTAAACCTGGGAATAAAAGGATCAAACAAAATCAGCATTGGAATAGACATTTTGAACATCATCGCTGTCTTCCAATGATTCAATTAACTTCACAACTTTTTCTGAATCTTCTCCTTCAACAGAGACAGCATTTTTTGCTATCCATTGGAGAGATGCATTTTCAATTTCAATGTTTTTATTTACAAGAGCTTTCCTTACCGGATCAAAAGCTTCCAGAGGAGTTTGTACTTCAAAATACTCATCTTCGGTATGAAGATCTTCGGCACCTTCATCCAAAATAATTTCCATTATCTCGTCTTCTGTTCTATCTTTTTTGGGCAGAAGGATTATTCCTTTCCGATCAAACATCCATGCTACAGATCCATTTTCACCTAAACTGCCGCCGCCTTTACTGAATAGATGCCTGACTTCGGCAACAGTTCTGTTCTTGTTATCAGTCGCGACTTCCACTAAAATTGCGATGCCGTTTGGCCCGTAACCTTCATAAGTTAATTCATGATATGTGTGTCCTTCCAGTTCGCCGGTTGCTTTTTTTATAGCGCGCTCAATATTATCTTGCGGCATATTCGCAGCTTTTGCATTGTCAACAGCAAGTCTTAACCTTGGATTACCTTCCGGATCTCCCCCGCCTTCTCTTGCTGCAATAGTAATTTCTTTAATAAGCTTGGTAAACATTTTACCTCTTTTAGCATCTATCACAGCTTTTTTTCTTCTTGTAGTTGCCCATTTAGAATGACCTGACATCTATCAACTCCCTATTTTTGTCTTTCACTTTTATATCTTTGAATTTAAATTGTGGATAAACTCTTCCGTCTTTAACTGTTTTATCAATAGTGAAAATTACATCGAGCACAGATCCATCTTTATTAATTAAATCGCAATAATTCCCCATGTTAAAACCGATACAGTCAAATATTTTCTCGGAACCGTTCTGCTTCAAGCAAACTACGAGATGATCTGTACCTACTATTCGTGGTATGTTTGCTACTTCAACATTTTCAGCTAAAAATACCGGGCGCATATTTCCCGGACCGAAAGGAGAAAATTGATCTAAAATTCTCAAAAACTTAGGTGTAATTTCAGAAAATTTAATTTTAGAATCTATATTTATTTCAGGGAAAAGATCCTCACCCGCAATAGATTCCTTTACAATTTGATTAAATCTAGATTTAAATTCATCAATTTTTTCAATTTCTACTGCAAGCCCGGCTGCGGCTTTATGTCCGCCGAATTGAATCAATAAATCATCACATTTTTTTAAGGCTTCATAAATATTAAAATTTGATATGCTTCTTGCAGAACCTTTTGCTACTCCATCGACAGTAGTCAGCATAATTGTAGGTCGATAATATTTTTCAACGAGTCTTGAAGCTACGATACCGATAACTCCGGGATGCCACGATTCCTGGTGAAGTATTATTGCATGATCTTTATCCATATCCAGGGAATTTTCTACTATATCCAGTGCACTATCAAAAGTATCAACATCAATTTTTCTTCTTTCATAATTTTCTGTTTCAAGAACATGCGCAAGACTGAATGCTTCTTCTTTATTCTTGGTTATAAATAGCTGCACAGCTCGTTCAGCATCCCCTAACCTGCCAACAGCATTAACCCTGGGTGCAATGGTAAAGACCACCTGGCCGGAAGTTAAATTACCCGGTTCCATATTGCTGCTTTTAATTAATGCTAATATGCCCGGTCTCGGATTCTGATTTATTTGTTCCAAACCTGCTTTAACTAAAATTCTGTTTTCATCCACAAGAGGGACAATATCAGCAGCACCGGCTAATGCTACGAGGTCCAGAAACTGTAGAGGCAAATCCCTTTTCCCTATTCTTTCTGAAACACCAAGGGCAAGCTTAAGAGCAACTCCGGCACCGGATAAATATTTAAATGGATAATTACATCCTGGTTTTAATGGATCAAGAACAGCCAGGGCGTCAGGGATTATTTCTTTTGGCTGGTGGTGATCACAGATTATTACTTCCATTCCAAGAGATTTTGCATATTCGGTTTCTTCTACAGCGGTAATACCGCAATCGACAGCAATTAGGAGGGAAGTGCCTTTACTCTTAACTATATCAATAGCTAATTTTGACAAGCCATAACCGTCCGTAAGTCTTTTCGGAATATAATATTCTACATTTGCATCAAGTTCTTTCAAAAAGAGATAGAGAAGTGCAGTTGAACAAGTACCATCTACATCATAGTCACCATATACGCAAATTAATTGATTTTCAGTAAGAGCTTTGATGACACGGGTAGTTGCTTCTTCCATACCGTTCATTAAGAAAGGATCGTGAAGCGAATCTAAGGAAGGACGAAAGAAATTTTTGGCCTGAGAAAAGTTTTTAATATTTCTAATGACCAGCATCTTTGCTAAAACTTCGGAAATATTAAGTGAATCTGCCAAAGATTGAACGGTATATTCATCTTCAATAATTTTTATTTTCCAACGCTTTTTCTGCATTAAATTTCCGTCATAAAATAATAAGAACAAAAGTTCAACCTGTAAGCCGAATCCTGTTTCTCATTTATAAGATGAGATGGCAATTATTTGTCTAGACCCGCAGTTACCCGCGGGCTCAAGCGGTCTACCCGGAAATCCAGCGCCGATAAACCGGACACTTCAAAGCGAACAACTTTGTCCCAGCAATAGTGAGAAGATTTCCATATTTGACCTTGCTTCGGGTGGGGTTTACCGTGCCCCTGGTATTACTACCAGAGCGGTAGGCTCTTACCCTACCTTTTCACCTTTACTCCGTAAAAACGGAGAAGTATTTTTTCTGTGGCACTTTCCGTATCCCGGTAATTCGGGATCCCGGATGTTATCCGGCACCCTGTTCTACGAAGTTCGGACTTTCCTCTTTCTTTTTTTAAGAAAGCAATCGCCCGGTTGAACCTTTTTCAAATTCCTAATATTGTTAAATTTTTATTATTCAAATAAAAGTTAACATTGATCGTTAAGTGATTAAACTTAAATTATTTAATTAAACAAATATAACAAATTACCGCTCTTAAAAAAGCAGAAAAGTTATTATCAGGTTGCTTAATTTTAAAAAGTTTAAATTTTTTGCTAAGATATTTAGCGATAAGAGGATATACAAAATAATTACTTTTATTGGTAATTATCCCTTTTTTTAGAACAGTAAATTTTATTTATGGATAGATTATCCTCAAATCAAACGAATCAATTTCCCCTTCAAAATTCTATAAAAAAAATTTACCAATGATTATTCGGAATCAACCGTCTCTGCCACTTCTGCCGAAACTAAAATTCTTCCACAATATTCACAAAAGAAAAGCCTGTTATTTCTTCTGATTTCAAGCTGTCTTTGAGAAGGTACGATATTATGGCAGCCTGAACAGGCAGAGCGCTTAATTGTCGCGACGGCTTTTCCTTTTTTAGCTTTTCTTATACGCATATAAGCAGAATAATCAGCTTTCTTTGTTTTGGCTTCAATCTCTTTTCTTTTTTCCCTTAATTTAACTTCTTCTTTTTCGTTAGCCTTAATTATTTCTTTAAGGTCTGCTTCTTTAGATTTCAGCTCTTCCTTTAATTCATTTAATTGCGGTTTGATCTCTTCAATTTCATCGGCTAAAGTTTTACTTCTATCCGCAAGAGCATTGTTCTCAGCTTCAAGCTTAGTCATTTGTTCATCTGTATGATCGATTTCCTTAGTTAGAGCATCATATTCTTTATTATTTCTTACCTGGTAAAGCTGTGCTTTAAATTTTTTCTGATTGGTCTTAAATTTTTCTATCTCTTCATCATTTTCCTCCCTCTTTTTAAGGGAATCTTTTCTCTCTTTTTCCTTGGAATCGATATCAACCTTTAATGCATTAAGCTTTTCTTTTAGCGATTCAACAGCATTCGGCAAGTCACCCCTTAATTCTTCCAAGTCATCAAGCTGGTCATCTATGCTTTGCAGTTCATAAAGGATTAATAATCTGTCAATCAATTTCTTCTGCTCCTTAATTGTTAAAAAAAATAATAGGGTTTGTTGATTTACTATATCTAAAAATTTTTATATTGTCCTTGTTATTTAGAAATATCGTCAATCTTCTTTCAACTTCATTCAAAGAAGGATTTTCTGTCTCATAATGACCGGCATCAATTAAAAGAATTTCACCTTCGGCGTCATGAAAATCGTGATATTTAATATCTGCCGTTACATAAGCTTCAGCACCTGATTTAATTGCATCCCGGATATATTCTCCGCCGGATCCTCCGCAAACAGCTACTCTTTTTATTTTATCAGACCTGCCTTTGGCATATCTGAATCCTTTAGCGTTTAAATTTTTTGAAATCAATGATAAAAATTCATGAACAGACAAATAATCATCATATTCACCTATGGCTCCTGCACCATAATTACTGTTCTGATTCTTTAGCGAATAAACATCAAAAGCCGGTTCGTCATACGGATGCACTTCTTTTAATATTTTAATTACAGAATTAAGTTTCCATGAATCCAGAACAACTTCTAATCTGAATTCCTCAACTTTTTCAAAAGTATCGCTCTTTCCAATCGACGGATTTGAATATCCAGATCCCTCTCCCCTAGTTCTAAAACTGCAGTTGGCATATTCTCCTATCAAACCGCAGCCGGCATTAAATAATGCATCTGCAACTTGATCAATATGGCTCTGAGGAACAAACACTACCAGCTTATATTGATTTGAGTCTGACTTTATTAGAAAGTCTATATTCTTTAAACCCAGAACTTTTGCGAGTTCAAAGCTTACACCGTTTTTTGTATAATCCAGGTTGGTATGTTCCGAATAAAGATTAATTTCTTTTTTAATCAATTTTTCAATTAATCTGGAATTTTTATCTTTTTGCAGATCAACTTTTTTTAGAGGGTGAAAAAGCAAAGGATGGTGTGAAATAATTAAATTACAATTTTTCTCTTCCGCTTCATCAATAACATTTGATGTTAATTCAAGGCAAAGTAAGATATTATTTATATTTCTATCTGCCGAGCCTATTTGCAAACCTACATTATCTTTTTGCCAAGCAATTTCTTTTGGTGCCCATTCTTCCAAGTTTTTAATAATCTCGCTACATTTCATACAAAAAAAATGCACCCCGATGTAAATCGGGGTGCATTTCAAATTTTATAGGTATTTGTAATGATTCACCGAGGAATCATATACTACTCTTAAATATTTTAACTTTACAAAAATTTTTTCAACCATGTTAAGTTAACAAATATATGCTTTTCACTACTAACAAACAAATACATAATTTTTAAAAATTTCTTTTTTTTACAATAATTTAAAAGATTAAAAAAAATTAATCAGGCTCAATCCAATTATTATCTTCTTTAATCAATTCAACTAATGCATCAACTGCATTTTTTGCAGGTATATTCCGTTTGACTATATTTTTTTCTCTATATAAAGTGATTTTCCCCACACCTGAACCAACGTATCCATAATCCGCATCTGCCATTTCGCCGGGACCGTTAACTATACAACCCATAATTGCAATTTTAACTCCTTTTAAATGACCTGTTCTCTTTCTTATCAATTCAGTTGTATCCTGGAGATCAAAAAGAGTTCTTCCGCAGGAGGGACATGCGATATACTCAGTTTTTGAAATTCTTACTCTTGCTGCCTGTAAAATTCCGAAAAGGTTCCTGTTAACCTTTTTTTCTACAGCTTCACTTTTAACAAAGCTTCTAACTATATCATTTTTATTAGAATTATTATTGTTTTCATTTATATTACTGACCTTAACCCATACTCCGTCACCATAACCATCTATTAATAAAGAGCCTAAATCTGTAGAACTAAAGAGCATTAATTGCTCTGATGTAATATTGGAATATTCTCTCTTTATTATAACAGGATTTTTAATTCCGTTCCTGATTAAATCAAAAAAAGCTCTTCTTTGTTCAGCCATTCCATGCATATTACCGGTTTCGAGAACTAATACAACAGTATTATCTTTTTTTATTTGATTGATAAATTCATCAGTAAGTTTATTGATATCAAACAAAATAAAATTAATTAGGCTGGATTTTTCTTCTGCTTTTAAATATTCGTCAGTACTAAATAAGGGAATCTTATTCGATTTATTATCAAGATTTGACCAATATACAAAATTATAAACCGGATGTAATCCGTTTGGTATTTCAAATGGAATATTTTTATTCCCAAGGTAAATAATGTCAGAGGCATTATCGCTCATATTCCATTTATCAGTTTCAGAATTATAAAAATAGCCTATATCTTCAAGATCCTTCTGACTATTAAAATTTCTTAGGCTATAATCACTAATTATCTGCGGAACATTATTTCCGCCTATAAAACCAACCTGAAAAGAATGTCTTTTTTCATATTCAAATGGATTAAACGGAGGATCTCCAATTGGCTTTATTGGTTTATGTCTTTCTCTTCCTTTATATCTGTTTACCAGATTAATTGCAACAGGAGCTTCATATTCGGGATCTTCAGTTAATGAAACCCTTACGGTATCGCCAAGACCATCTTCAAGCAGAGTTCCGATTCCTAAAGCAGATTTAATTCTGCCGTCTTCACCACCCCCAGCCTCGGTTACGCCAAGGTGAAGAGGATAATTCATTCCTTCTTCTTCCATTTTATTTACTAAAAGTCTGTAAGCCTGTACCATAACCTGCGGATTACTTGCTTTCATAGAAAGAATTATTTTTTTATAATTTAAGTCTTCACAAATTCTTACAAATTCCAGAGCCGATTCAACCATTCCAAGCGGGGTATCGCCATATCTGCTCATAATTCTGTCCGAAAGAGAACCATGATTGGTTCCAATTCTCATGGCAGTTCCATATTCTTTACAGATTTTAATAAGAGGAGTAAACTTTTCCCTTATTCTTTCAAGCTCCGAATTATAAGTATCATCCGTATAGTCTATTGTCTGAAATTTTTTCTTATCAGCATAATTACCAGGATTAACCCTGACCTTCTCAACTATCCTGGCCGCAATTTCAGCTGCATTGGGAGTAAAATGAATATCTGCAATAAGCGGGACACTATATCCCCGGCTGCGCAATTCTTTTTTGATATTTTGCAAATTCTGCGCTTCAAGCTTACTGGGAGCAGTAATTCTAACATAATCGCAGCCCGATTCAACCATACGAATGGTTTGTTCGACAGTTGCTTTTGTATCCATCGTATCAGTTATGGTCATGGATTGAATTCTTATCGGATTATTACCGCCGCATGCGATATCACCGACATAAACTTCTTTTGTCAGGTATCTTGAATAATCTGTCAGACTGTTACAAAATTTTCTTGCCTTGCTTATTATTTCATACATATTTATTAAATGCTTATTTCTATTTTATTCAGGTTAAATATAATAAATTGTTCTGATGCAAAGAAAGACTCTATTCAGGTTACGTGAACTGGAAATTCAGAGCAGATACCTGGAATTCAGATAACAATCCATGGATGAATAGCGGAAATATGGAATAAGAGAAAAACAATTTGATAATAATTTCATCGAGGGAAATGAAATCTCCAAAGAATTTTTATCATTCTCCCAATTTTCTATCCACCTTAAAAATCACCCTAAAATAAAAAAGCTAGTGTTCTGTCACTGACACTTCTATACATTCGACGAGGCTGTCATTGACCATTCCATAACAGGAGCATATAATAAATTAAATCCCATTCATGGTTTGGACCATGACTGCGGTGTGTAGTTATTTCACTAGAATATCATTAATTCACCGCTTGCTTCTTTCCGTTTCTACGGAGTTCTGCTAATAATTAAAAAACATTAATCAATAATTAAGATTTCTTTAATCTATTGAATATATTTTTACCCGGTGAGTTTGAAAATACATTATTAAAAAATTAAGCTTAGGAGAAAAAATGAAGACGCGTTTATTAGCTTTAGCAATTGTCCTTTCCCTTGTTGTTTTAGGTATGGGCAATATATCTTATGCTAAGGGCAAAACAACCAAGAAGGCACAAACCACACAAGTAGCAAAGAAAAACACTACAGCGAAAACTGCAGATATGCAAAAGAAAGAAACCTCAGCAATGAATAGCAAAAAAGAGGTTGCGTCTGCAAAAAATCACAAAGTTCATAAAATGACAAAATCCTCAAAGACTTGGAAAAAATCTCATAAAGCAACTACAAAAACAAGCAAAACTTCGACAAAACCAAACAAACAGACCCCAAAATCTGCAAAATAATATAACTTGTTTTTTTTTATGAGAACAGGAGAGTTTTTAACTCTCCTTTTTTTTTATAATTTTACATTTGTGAGAATTTTAGTTGTTGAAGATGAAAAGAAAGTGGCTTCTTTCATTAAAAAAGGTTTGGAAGAAGAGTACTATTCCGTCGATACTGCATTTGACGGCAAAGAAGGATTTCGTCTTGCTTTAAATGAAGAATATGATTTAGTTATTCTTGATGTAATGCTGCCGTATAAAGACGGGTTCACACTTTTAAGGGAACTGCGTTCAAATAATGTTCAAACCCCCGTATTATTTTTAACAGCTAAGAACTCGTTAACCGATAAAATTGAAGGGTTGAACATAGGCGCCGATGATTACTTGACCAAACCTTTCTCATTTGAAGAACTGGTAGCCCGTGTGAGAGCACTCCTTAGACGGATCTCAGTAAGCAAAACCACAGATCTAAAAGCCGGCGATTTGATACTAGATACTCAATCACACAAAGTTATAAGAAACGGTAATGAAATTACTTTAACACCCAAGGAATATTCCATTCTTGAATATTTAATAAGAAATAAAAACAAAATCATTTCCCGGACAATTCTTACCGAACATGTCTACGACTATCATTTTGACACTGATACCAATGTAATTGATGTTTATATTAATAAACTTCGAAATAAAATTGATAAAGGATTTGAAAGACAGCTCCTTAATACTGTAAGAGGTATTGGATATATGATAAAGGACGAATGACAAATAATAGTTGATTCAATGACAATTTTTAGTCAACCTAAATTTAAATTTACTTCCCTTTCCAGATATAACTTATGATTGAGAATTTTAAGTCTTATATTAGAACCACCCGTTTTAAAACTACGCTATGGTATTCATTATTATTTTTTTTACTGGAGATTGTTATCGGCATACTGGTTTATTTTTATCTGGGTGACAGTATGTATCATCAGCTGGATACTTCTTTAAGAAGACAGGCAGAATCAATTTATGAATTTGTACAGGATAAAAAATTCAATCTTCAGCATTTTCAACCCGATTCGGTTTATGCTTCGCAGGAGGACTTTGTTTATGATCTTATTTTTGATGCGGTTATTTTGAATCCAAGAAATACCTTTGTCCAGGTTAAGTTAAATGATCATTCAATATTTAAAACAGAAAATTTAAGAGCCCACTCAATAAACATCTCAAATGCTGAAAGCAACAATGCCGAAATGGTTACGTTTTCTGATACAAGCTTATCGGATTATAAATTGAGAGCTGCTGTTTTAAATAAAGATCAATATAGTATTATTGTTGCCTTCCCGCTTCATCATATAGGCGAAACACTTTCGAGTCTCGCTGAGATATTTGTTATAATTGCTCCCGTCTTCTTTTTGTTTTCAATTCTGGGCGGTTATATTATTTCGGCCAAATCATTATCAAGGATTGATTATATAATTAAAAAGACCGAAGAAATAACAACTCAAAATTTAGAAGAAAAAATTGAGGGAGAGGAATTCAGGGATGAATACGGGCGTCTTGTAAAAAAGATGAATGAAATGATACTCCGTATAAAAAATTCAATTCAATTTATGAATCAGTTTTCCATATCAGCTTCACACGAATTAAAAACACCTCTTACTATTTTGAGAGGGGAAATTGAAATTGCTTTGAGATCACCAAAAACCTCCGGAGAATACAGGGAGATACTCATCAGCAATTATGAGGAAACATTAAGATTTAATAAGTATTGTTGATAAACTTTTCTTTATATCAAAATTCGACCATTCATTGATAAAGCTTAATAAAGAAAGGATCAAGCTAAATAAGTTTTTATCTGAAGTAGTTTCACCATTAAAAAATTTAGGAAAAGAAAAAAATATTTGTTTATCGGTGAAATTAAGTGATGATGTTATTGTAGAGATCGACAGCGAACTAATTAGGTCGGCACTTACAAACCTGATAGAGAATGCTGTTAAGTACGGGTATGAAAATCATACAGTAATAATAAAAACCGGACAACTGAACCATAAGAAAATTAAAATATCCGTTATTAATAAGGGAGAAGGAATAACTCCTGATTTATTACCAAAAATATTTGATAGATTTTATAGAATTGAGTCATCTAGAAACCGGGGCACCGGCGGTGTTGGCTTAGGATTGTCGGTGGTCAAATCAATTATTAACTGGCATAACGGAGATGTTAATGTTATCTCGGAACCAGGAAAGGAAACTGAGTTTTACTTTACTCTAAATACTGTTTAAATTCTTATGTTGTTTAAGCTGCTTACTTGCTATGCATAGGTATCTTTATAATTGTATTAAATTTGTTTAGATTATCATAGTATTTTTACGGGGAGGTAATATGAATGCAGTATTAAAACTGGAATCGTGGGCAGATCGCCATCACCCAAAATGGATCGATATATTGAGAGTGGTTCTGGGTATCATCTTTATAATCAAAGGCATTGCTTTAATTGAACATAGAGAGGAGGTAATTATGATGATGGAAAAAAGCAATATAGATCTTTTTACCTTCAGCTTATCTTCTCAATATGTTATCGCTTTTGATTTAGCCGGCGGGCTGTTTATTGCTATTGGTCTTTTAACAAGATTAATCGTTTTTTTCCAGCTGCCGGTAGTAATACTTTCTATTATCTTTATAGATTATCATCAGAATTTGTTTGCATTAAATTCAGAGTTAGGATATTTAATTCTTATCCTGGCCCTGGTTATATTTTTTCTTTTTTATGGTTCAGGCCATGTTTCTGTAGATAACTATATATCAAAGCGGAAAGAAAAGTAAGGTATCATTGCAAAATAAAGCTGATTATTTTCAATGAGATATATTATTATTATATATTAGGAGAAATATTATCATTATGAAGAGTACTTTGCTTCATTTTTTATTCACAAACAAAATTAAATTGCCATGAAAAAATTTCTAAAAATAATCGGGATAATATTTGCTGTAATAATTATACTTATGATTGTATTACCGCTTTTTTTCAAGGGTGAAATAGAAAATATTGTAAAAACCGAAATAAATAAAAAAATAAATGCAACGCTTAATTTCAGCAGCGTCGGCTTAAATATGTTCGAACATTTTCCTGATTTCACATTATCGATAGATAATATTTCAGTGGTTAACAAAGCTCCGTTTGAAGGAGATACTTTAATGAGTGCGAATTCATTTAGTACAACAATTGATTTATGGAAAGCTGTTTTCGGCGGGCATATTGTTATTAAAGGATTAAGCATAGAAAAGCCTAATATTTTTGTTTATGTATTAAAAGACAGCAGTGCTAATTATAATATTTATGAATCTGCGGCGGCATCAGCAGATACGTCAAAATCAAACTTCAATGTTGCACTTCAGAGCTACTCCATTGATAATGCAAATATTGCATATATTGATCAGACATCGGGAATGGTTGTTGCAATTAAAAACCTGAACCACAGCGGGAGCGGCGATTTTACACAGGATAATTTTAATATCAATACCAAGACAACTATAGATGAATTAACCTTTGAAAATAAAGGAATAACTTATTTAAATAGAGTGACAGCTGCCTTAAACTTAACTTTAAATGCAGATGTTCCCTCTAAAAAGTTTACTTTAAAAGAAAATGAATTAAGTATAAATAATTTGAAATTAAAATTTGACGGTTCTGTACAAGCCAAAGAGAAAAGTACAATTATTAATTTAAAATTTGAATCTCCGCAAACAGATTTTAAAGATTTCATTTCTTTGATACCGGCAATTTATTCTCAAAACTTCAACGATTTAAAGGCTTCGGGTAAACTATCGTTTGGCGGAAATGTCGATGGTACTTATCGTGAAAATCAGTTACCTGAATTTAATTTATCTCTCAAAGTAAATAACGGAATGTTCCAATACCCGAAACTTCCAACTCCGGTTAATAATGTAAATATTGATCTGGCAATTAATAATCCCGGCGGTAATCCTGATAATACAATTATTGATATAAAAAAATTCCACCTGGAATTAGGTAAAGAACCTTTTGATGCAAAAGTTTTAATTAAACAGCCTCAATCAGGCCCTTTTGTAGATGCTTCCATAAAAGGAAAAATAAATTTAAGCCAGTTAAAGGATGCTGTTCATCTTGAGAATGTCAGTAAACTGGAGGGGATTATTAATACGGATTTTTCGTTGAAAGGAAATATCGCCGCTGTTAAGAATAAACAATATGAAAACATTAATGCTTCGGGTAATATTTCAATAAGCAACCTTTTATATGATAGTAAAAACAGCCCCGAAGCAGTTAAGATTACAAGTGCATTTTTAAATCTTACTCCTAAAAGTTTTAAGCTTTCAAATTTTAATATGAGTTTAGGTAATAGTGATTTAAAAGCCAGCGGCGACTTAAATAACGTTGTATCATATGTTTTAAGCAATGGTACATTGGATGGAAGATTAAATTTATCTTCAAACTATTTTGATGTAAATCCTTTTATGAGTAATGGAGAAAAGAAAGCAGACACTTCCAAAATGCAGGCAGTTGATTTACCTGAAAACATAACTTTTACTGCAAATGCAAGTTTTAAAAAATTGATTTACGATAATCTTACTTTAGATAATGTTAAGGGAACTATCGAATTAAAAAACCAGAGGCTAAACTTAAATAATCTTACCGCAAATTTATTGGGCGGCTCATTTGCTGCAACCGGGTATTATGATACTAAAAGTGAAAAGCCTGAGATTTCCTTTAGTATGAATATAAATAAATTTAATGTTCAGAATACTTACAAGAGTTTTGTAACTGTTAAACAATTTGTTCCTATGGCTCAATATGTACAAGGGACATTTAGTTCAAAATTGAATTTAACCTCTACTTTAACTGATGAAATGATTCCTAACTGGGATTCGTTCAACAGCAAGGGAAGCCTTGATATTTCTCATGCGGAAGTAAATGGTTTTAAACCATTCCAATTAATCGGGGATAAATTAAAAATTTCCGAATTATCAAACCCGACTTTAAACAATATTGCAACATCATATAAAATAGAAAACGGAAGATTTTATCTTTCACCTGTAAAATATAAAGTAAGCAATTATGATGTAACCCTGGCTGGTTCCAACGGAATTGATAAATCACTGGACTATAATATGGGTATTAATATACCTGCCGGTAAATTAAAAAGTAATGTCAACCAGGCAGTTAGCGGTTTGCTGAAAAAAAATATCAATGTAATGTCATCAAACAATGTTAAAGTAGATGTATTAATCAAAGGGCAGATAGATTCTCCTAGTCTTTCTTTCAGCGGAGGTGAAACAGCCAAGGAAGTAACAAAGCAGGTCCAGGAAACTGTAAAACAAGAAGTAAAGCAAAAAGTTGAAGAGAAAAAACAGGAAGTACAAAAACAGGCAGAGCAGAAAGTTGATACGGTCAAAAAACAGCTCGAAAAGAAGGCGGAGAAAAAAATAAAGGATTTGTTTAAGAAGTTTAAATGATGCTTATTCAAATCTCCGGGGTTTAGGAAAACCCCGGAGATTTATTTTAAATGGGTTATAAAATATGTTTTAGAAAATCCTCTTAAAGCCAGCCTGGTAGAAAATATTTATGACTGGGATTTCTTAAATGCTAAAGATTTGTTAGGAAAACGAAACGGAAATTTAACTGATATTAACTATGTGATATCATTCTTTCAATCAGAAGAAAGTATGATTAAGTTTCTCGTAGATAAATCTATTAAAGTTAATTACGAATTTTAAGAAAAAACCTCCGGGGTCTTTAGGAGAACTCGGAGGTTTTCATTCTACAAGCTCAACTTATCTTTAAATTTAATTGCCTGTCTACGGGAGACTTCTATCTTCATTCCTCCTTTTAATTTTACGAGTAGACCTCCATTCAGCCAGGGCTCTATATTGTCAATCCATTTTAAATTTATAATATGTTTCCTGTTTGCTCTGAAAAAACTCCTCTCATCAAGTCTTTCATCCAAATAATTTAAAGTGCGTAGAATTAAAGGCTTGTTCTCATCAAAATACAGCCGGACATAATTACCTTCGGATTCAAATAGACGTACATTGGCCAGTTTAACAAACCAGCATCTTTCACCATCTTTAACAAAAACCTGGTCGCTTTCGGTTAGAATTGATTGTGCGTTGTCGGAAATTTTATCTTTTTTATTTGTTTCAATAATTTTTTTTATGGCATCTTCCAGGCGTTTGGGTTCTATAGGTTTAAGTAAATAATCAAGTGCATTATATTCGAAAGCTTTTAAAGCATATTCATCATATGCTGTGGTAAATACAACTCTGGGAACAGAATCTAATTCTTCGAGAAGTTCAAATCCATTCTTCCCCGGCATTTGAATATCGAGAAAAATCAGATCAGGATTTAATTCCGAAATTTTTGTAAGAGCATCTTCAACATTTACAGCTTCCCCGACAACATTTATTTCTTTAAAGGGAGTTAATAAACGCTTAAGTTCAACCCTGGCTAATCTTTCATCATCAATAATTATTGCTTTCATTTTTACTCCTCCTGTTAACCCCGAAAGCCAGCGGGATTATTGAAATTAATGGGAATTGTTATTTCGGCAAGAACCATGTCTTCCGCATCATTTTTTATTTTAAAAGATGCTTTTTCTCCGTAAAGCAGATTCAATCGGTGTTTAGTATTGCTTATTCCAAAACCCTTGGATTGCTTTAACATTTCGTCTTCTATTCTGCCATTGTTTTTAATTTTAATATGAAGTTCCGAATCGGTAACTGTTGAACAAATTGATATTTCTCCTCCATCAGTTCTTTTTGAAATACCATGCTTTATACCATTTTCAACTAAAGTCTGAATCATCATCGGTGGTATCTCAACATTTAATGAATTTGGAGAAATTTCCATTTCAAGCTTCAATCTTTCTTCAAACCTGATTTTTTCAAGTGAAAGATAATCAGAAACTGCTTTCATTTCATCCTCCAGCGGCACAGTTTCAATTCTTTCCATCTTTAAAGAATATCTCAAAATATTAGATAATTTAGTAACTGCCGTTTGAGCACTTTGCGGATCTTCCTCGATAAGTGCTCTTATGCTATTTAATGCATTAAACATAAAATGTGGATTAAGCTGCGATTTAAGAGTTTTCAACTCAAAATCTTTTACAGCAGCTTCCCAGATATATGATTCTATTTCGGCTTTCTTGTAATTCTCAAAATAATGAACAGAAAAATATATCAATGTCCAGAAAAGAACAATGCTGCTTAAATTTAACACTCCCATAAAAGGAGTAGAAAATCTAAATTCCAGTAATTCCGAACCTTCTAATATTGCATGTGAAGAATATAATATTATGAATAGTATAATTCCAATTGCAACACTGGATAATAATACTTTGGGAATAATTTTGTTAAGCGGGGAATTTAACCAGTGAAGTTTATTAACATAAAACCGGAGTGCGTGTGTTAGAAAAATTCCTGCAGCACAAACAATAATCCAAACTAAAATTGTACTTAGGGAAAATCCTTCATAGGAAGAATTTATAAAAATATTAGCAGCTCCAAAAATGGACCAGCCAGTAATTTGGCTAATCCAGTAAACTTTCTTTCTTCTCAAAATATTTTTATTACCTGTTATATCATTTCCCGAAGAAGTATTACGGAAAAGATATTCAATTAAACCATTATCAACAAGATTATAATAAGTATTCATCTCAAATATATTGTTATATTTACTAAAATTGCTGGTTTTCAGCCTTTTCAAATAATGAATTATAAATGCTCAAAATTTTCTTTCATATTTTCTAATTAACTTAACCATTATATGCAATAATGGGATTCTAAATTAATTTGAAAGCTCTAAAAAGACATGAATATTATTAAAAGAGGCAGATATAAGGGATAGGTGGGCTTGTAAATGGAAATAAAATTAGAAGTATAATCTGATCTAAAATAGAGTGGATGCAAAATTTGCATCCACTGCAAATATGAGATGTGGAGATTACTTTTTTATTGAATGCTGTTACAGATTTATAATATCACTATAAATTATAAAAGCCATCAGCAATAGCAATATAACAAAACCGGTATTTTGAATAGCTATTTTAACTTTTATTGGGATTTCTCTTCGCAATGCTCCTTCCACAAGTATAATTATCAAATGTCCTCCATCGAGAACCGGGAAGGGCATAATATTAATAATTGCCAGACTTAAGCTGAGTATTCCCAGGAATACAAGAAAACTTGAGAATCCGTTTTCAGCAGAAGTAGTTGCTATTTGAGCAATCTTGATTGGTCCGCCAAATACCTTTCCAAATTGTACTTTACCTTTAAAAACTTTGGCGATTGTACTAAAAGTTAGATCCGTTACATTTACAATATCTTTCCATGCAAAATAAAACGATTCGAAGAACCCGGACTTTTTAAAAAGAACGGGACCTGAATCACTTATTCCCACACCTATTTTAGATTCAGTATCGGGTGTTACAGATAATTGAAGAGTATCTTTTCCTCTTAACAGCTCAACGAGCATCGGATTATTCTTATTACTTGAAATGATGTCGACTGCCTGCCGGCTGCTGTAGAGCTTGACTCCGTTTATTTTTAAAAGAATATCATTAGTTTTTATTCCGGCTTTTTCGGCGGGAGAGTGAGGTCGTACTTCTCCAATTTTTGGTTTTGTTTTGGGTGATAAAATAGGAGTTGTAGATTCATCGGGAATTTTTTTCCTCGGAATTCTTATATCTTCTATATTTCCATCATTGTTAACTTTTATATTAAGATTTTCACCTAACGTATTTACATAAATATTATTAAGTACTTCTTCCCAGTTGCTAACAGGTTTATTATTTATTGATAAAATTTTATCACCCGGATGAAAGCCCAAAGAATCGGCCAGCGTATTTGATTTTACGTAACCAACAGTAGTGGTATTTATTATAACTTTTGGCTGAAAGAAATTCCTTCCCCAAAAAATAAGAAGAGCTAGCAGGAGATTCATAAAAACGCCTGCTGAAATCACTATGATTTTTTTCCAAGCAGGTTTAGCACGGAATTCATAAGGCTGAGGTTCCTTATCCGCAAATTCAGTATCAAAGCTTTCGTCAACCATTCCCGCAATTTTAACATAACCTCCAAGCGGCAGTAAACAAAGCCTGTAATCGGTATTTCCTTGTCCATCAAAATCTTTTGGAAGATCGCCAAGAGTAAATCCGGAAATTTTATTCCAGCCGAATAATCTCTTTCCGAATCCTATTGAGAAAATATCGGCTCTCATACCAGTAAGTTTCGCTGCAGCAAAATGTCCAAACTCGTGAACAAAAACCAGGATACCTATTGTGATTATAAAATAAATTACATAATCCATTTAAAAAAAATCTCCTTGTGAGGTATATATTAATTCAAGTTTTTTGCAAACTCCCTGGTAAGATGATCATATTCAAAAATCATTTCCAGGTCAGGCTGTTTATGGTTCTCAAATTTATCCAATGCCCGGTTTATTATTGCCGGAATAAAAGAAAATTTTATCTGCCCGTTCAGGAATCTATCAACGGCAATTTCATTTGCAGCATTTAGAATGCACGGAGCAATTCCCCCCATTTCCAACACGTCATAAGCAATTTTTAAACATTCAAATTTATTAAAATCGGGTTCAAAAAAAGTTAGACTACCAATTTTATGTAAATAAACACGCGGGAAATCATTTGCCAACCTTTCAGGAAAACTAAGAGCATATTGAATTGGCAGCTTCATATCGGGTAAACCAAGCTGTGCTTTAATTGAACCATCTATAAATTCAACCATTGAATGTATTATTGATTGGGGATGAATTACCACTTCAATTTTATTTTTTGAAATTCCGAAAAGCCAATGCGCTTCAATAACTTCCAATCCTTTATTCATCATCGATGCGGAATCTATTGTTATTTTATTTCCCATATTCCAGTTAGGATGATTAAGTGCCTGCTCGACTGTCACGTTGCAGAATGTTTCTTTTTTTGTATTTAAAAAAGGACCGCCGGATGCAGTTAAAATTATTTTATTTACCTGGTTATCTTTTTCTCCAACCAGGCATTGATATATTGCCGAGTGTTCAGAATCTACCGGGATTATTTCGGCATTATGCTTTTTGCATAATTCAGTAACCAATTGACCTGCAACAACCAGCGTTTCTTTATTTGCCAGACCGATCCTTTTTCCTCTTTTTATAGCTTCAATTGTAGGAGCTAAACCGGCAAATCCGACCATTGCCCCGATTAAAATATCATATTCAATATTAGCAGCAGCAGATAGCAAGCCTTCTTTACCAATAAAGACTTCGCATTTACCTTTGATTTTGTTTTTAAGTTCCTTAGCAAAAACTTTGTTTTGAACTACAACAACTTCAGGCTTAAATTCTTCTATTTGAGATTCAAGTAAATCAATTCTCTTATTTATTGTAAGAGCTGCTATTTTAAATTTGTCAGGGAATTTCCGTATCACATTTAAGGTGTTTATTCCGATAGACCCCGTAGAACCTAAAATTAAAATTTTTTTCATAAAACTTTACACGAAAACAATAAAAGTAATTAAGAAAGCCCTATGAATCAATGTAAAAGGATTATATATGCAAGACAAAAATGAGTATTGAGACGCAAAAAATGATAAAAACCCTTAAATAATGCAAAATAACTTAATATCAGATGATATCAATATTTAAAATAAATCTCTAAGAATTTCTTAATAAAAAATTCTTCGCATCTCTCTTTATCATCTGGATAATGCCGGTTAATCCCATATTTTTCCGGGTAGATAACCCGGCACCAAAAATTTCATTTATTATATCTTCATCAACATTAATTATATTCTCAGGAGTATCCCCGGAGAGCGTTTTATCTAAAATAGCTGCGAGTGCTTTTGCTGAGATTCCCTGCGGATTTTCAACTGAAAAATAAAACTTTAAAGTATTATTTTTTTGTTTCCTGGCCCATACGTACGCACCTGATTCACAAAAAGGAACTTTATTTTTTTCCGGATATGGTTTCTCTGCAATTTCAGGCGGAACTTCTTTAAATTTTTCTGCATAGTCTATTAATATATTTATCCTTTCACTCTCATCAGGTAAAAGAGAAATGGTATCTAAAAAATCTTGCAGTTTTTCAGGGTATGAATGCATGTTAATTAATAGGGTATCCTGAACAAATATTTAATATTCTAAAATTTATATTCCAACCCGGCTGTATGAAAGCCTATAAGCCGGTTCTTTTTTCAGTATTATCGGGTAAATTAACTTTTTTACTTTCTTTGGCCGCTTCCTTTTTTGTTTTCTCTGTTTTTTTCTGTTTATTGAAAATGCTTGCCAGGATAAAACCAAGAATCAATCCAACTAAACCCGTCAGAGAAATAAGAACAATTTTGGACATCTGGAATTTCCAAAAGAAAGCATTTATTCCAACAATTTCTGTATTTTGAGATACAAAAAATGTGAATAGAACTATTAGGATCATGAAGATAATTACTTTTGCTTTCATTATAATTTATTATGTTATTGAGATGATTGAACTTTAAATTCAGTATTTTTTATGTGCAAATCTCTTTGCGGGAAAGGAATTTCAATATTGTGCTCTTTAAATTTTTCAAAAACTGCATAATAAATCTGGCTTTTTAATACATTAGGTCGGTTTATAAATTCTCTTGTCCAGACACGTAAATTGAAATCCAGCGAGCTGTCACCATATCCCTTAAATAAAACATCAGGTTCAGGTTTATTTAAAATTCCTTTATTTTCAGCAACGACTTCGAGCAACAGTTTTTTCACTTCCTGCGGATCTTCATTATAAGAAACTCCCACGGGGAAATTAAATCTGATATTCCTGTCTGTATGGCTCCAATTGATTACTTTGCTCGAAATAAAATCGGAATTGGGAACAATAATAGAAATATTATCATTCGTAACAATTGTAGTTGATCTCATTGAAATACTGACAACATCACCCGATACGTCTCCCAACTCAATTCGATCCCCGACTTTAATAGGACGTTCAAAAAGTATAATTATACCGCTTACAAAATTATTAGTAATATTCTGTAAGCCAAAACCAATACCAACACCGAGAGCACCGGCCAGAACGGTAATCGCACTTAAATTTATCCCTGCAGACTGTAGAAAAATAATAATACCAATTACAAGCACAACATACCGTATAATTGTACCTACGGCTATCCGAACACCAATATCAATTTTGCTTTTAGCAAGTAAATTATATACTACCCATTTACGTATTTTTGCGGTTATATAAAAAAGCAGAAATAAGAGAATTAAGAAATAAAGAACCGACCACAATGTAACTTGCGTGCCTCCTATATGAATAGGGACATCCAGAATGTTTTTAACTGAATTTATAAAATCTTTAAATGTATTCACTTTTTATCTTTATCAGCAAAATTTTTTAAGAAATGAAATAATCAAATGAAAAGATATGATAAATATTTAAATAACAAAATGATGCCGGTATTTGAGGCTTAAAATTTCCGAATAATTAAATAATAATTTGATTTTAATTTCAATTTTATCTATAGATTATCTACTTCTCAGCTGTTTTCATTCTCAGTTCGTCAAGTTTTGAATTAACTTCCTGGTTTTCAGAGGGATTTAATTTCAGGTTTCTAATTGAGCTGAATTCATTATATGCTTGCTGATATAAATTTAACTGTATGAGTAATTTCGCAAAATAAATTCTATAATAAGGAATATCCCTTGTTTCAGGATACTTTCTAAAAGTGGTTTCTGCCGTAATTACTGCAGAACCCGGATACCCGTTTGCAGCTAACTGCATTGCACCATTCAGCCTTTCAATTCCATAACCGTCTGAATGATCAATTGGCAAGCCTTCACTGTTTTCTTCTGTTCCATAAACAGCAGAATTATCAGATTGATTTTGATCCTCGTTCCGGGGAACATAGAAATTACTTTCCATTGCCAGAGCAAGTAATATATCATCAGTAGAAATTTTTTTGATATTCGATAAATTTAATGCTGCGGGCCCTTTTAATATAAAAGAGGTGTTTAAATTCGATAATTTAACTGCAGAATTTTCATTGACCATTATTGAAGTATTTGCACTTACAACATCACCCTGCTTTAGATCAAACCAATTTTCAGAAATATTAGCCTGAGCCTGGGCACTTCCATTTAGTATTTCAATAGTGTAAGATTGAGCTGCCAATGATCCTGTTATTAAAAAAAATATTAAAATTAATTTTTTCATTTCATTTTCTAAAATTATTTTACAAACTTTTATTCAACTTGATTTATTTATTTCAACAATTTCTATTTTTCCTTTTGCCGGACGCAAATTATCTAATGCATCTTTACTAAATTTTCCTTTTCCAATATCACAGGCAGAATTAAAATTGATAAAGAAGTTATTTCAACAAAAATCCAGACCTGATCGATTCCTTTTCCATTTTCCCTTATTATATATTTATTCTTACTTTTAGTAATTAAACCTGTCTGCCCAGTAAAAAGTTCTGTGTTTACCATAACACTCACCTGATGATACCAAATACCACAGAATAGTCACTCAATGATATTTGTATACTGTACTTTCAGGGTTGTACAACACACTTAGATTATCACAATTATTTTCTTATAATTCCGCTGCTCCTATAGATTTTTCTCACAATCGGTCGAAACCTTCCAAATATCTATATTTTTACAACTGATATTTTTTTTAAAAAATTTTATTTAACTTAAAGCGGATATTTTGGTGCCATTCAAACTTTTCCATACTTTATACATTTTATGCGGGATTAGATAACTTTTGAGGATTTATAAATTGCCTGTTAAAAACTTTCGGGGTTCTTTCATCTAAATAATTTCAAATAAACATTATAGGAGGATATATCATGTGGAAAGAATTTAAGGAATTTGCGGTTAAAGGTAATGTAATTGATATGGCTGTCGGTATTATTATCGGTGCAGCATTTGGTACTATTGTAAAATCATTAGTAGCTGATATAATTATGCCGCCGATTGGTTTATTACTTGGTAATGTAGATTTCTCTGAACTTTTTATTTTATTGAAAGGCGGTGCAAAAGCGCTTCCTCCATATAATACATTAGCAGATGCTCAGGCTGCCGGTGCAGTAACAATAAATTATGGAGTTTTTATAAATAATCTTATTAGTTTTTTAATTGTTGCATTCTCTATTTTTATTGTAATAAAAGGGATAAACAGTCTAAAAAGAAAAGAACAGGAAATCCCCCCTGCAGCACCGACAACAAAAGATTGTCCTTATTGTTATTCAAAAATCCCATTAACTGCAACACGCTGCCCGATGTGTACTTCGCAGCTCGAAGCTCATCAAAATTGATCGCTTCAAAAGATTTGGACAAAAAAAGCTGTCTATTTGAAAATGATAGGCAGCTTAAAATTTTACTTCAATCTAAAAATTTGAATAAATATTCGAATTTAAATTCAGGACGAGAATATTGGCGTTTACTTTACATTCAATTCTCCTCTTAGTCTTATATCTTTACAGGATGAGCCTACCATAATATCAAAGAGACCGGGCTCCACAACATTTTTCATTTCAATATTCCACAATGAGAGTTCTTCAGGTGTTAGTTTCATGGAAACCGTTTTTGTTTCACCTGGCTTTAATTCAACTCTTGAAAAACCTTTTAGCGCAATTTTGGGTGTAGTTACAGAACTGAATTTGTCATTGATATAAAGCTGTACAACTTCTGCTCCTTCTCTATCACCCGCATTTTTAATATCAACAGAAACCATGGAAATTCCATCTGCAGGTATGTCAGCAGGTTCAATTTTTAAATTACTATATTCAAAAATAGTATAGCTGAGACCATAGCCGAATGAGAACAATGGTTCATTATCCCCATCAACGTACCCTTTTCTGGCGGAAGGTTTATAATTATAAAATACCGGCAGTTGTCCTATGGATTTTGGAAACGATATAGGGAGTTTACCGGAAGGATTGTAATCTCCAAATAACACATCAGCAACAGCCTGACCGCCGAATTCTCCGGGAAACCATGCTTCTAGAATTGCCGAAGCATTTTCTGCAAGCCAGTCAATTGATAAAGGCCTTCCGTTTAATAAAACAGTGGCGGTTGGTTTCCCTGAAGCATAAACTAATTCAGCTAGTTTTTCCTGAGCTGCATCCAAATCAAGATCTGATTTATCCTTTCCTTCACCAACAACATCATCGGTTTCACCTAAAACCAAAATTGTAATATCCGATTTTTGAACGGAATTTAATACCTTTTCGTTAACGGAATTTAAAAGACCTGGATCGGGTTGAGTTAGTCTCCACTTTAACCGGATTCCCGCATAATCTACTTCCTGACCTAATTCCATTTTAATTGGAACCGCTTGTCCTGCAAAAAGATGCACTTTTTTTGTAATCATCACATTTATCTGGTATGGTTCCCAATTATCAATTATTAATTTATTATTTAAGAATAACCTGCCTTTATCGTCAGTAATAATTCCAATTTCATAAAACCCGCTTGCAGGTGCAGTAATTGTTCCTGTCCATCTTACAGTAAAATGAGCATCCCTGATTCCATAGCCTGGTCCGGTATTTTGATAATAAGGTGCCATATTTGTCTCAATCCGTATTAAACCGGGTACTCCTTCAAAGTTTGAATTATTAAAATATTCAGCAAGTAAACCATTATGTTTTTTACCGCGAGTATGCAGGAAAGAAGAATCGACAACGGTTAATGCTTCAATCGGCAATAAGCCGGCAGCATAATTAATTTTCACATTACTACCGAATTTTTTACGTATTCCTTCCAATACAGTAATGGCAGATACATCTTTTGGAGAATAGTCGCCTAAAGACTGCACATCGGCTAATGGACCAACTACAGCAATTGATTTAATATCTTTGCTGAAAGGCAGAAGATGGTTTTCATTTTTTAGCAAGCAAATTGATTTTCTACCCGCTTCCAATGCCAAAGCCTGATGTTCTTTTGAATGATGATATTTAGTTACCAGGCTGATATCGGTATATGGATTTTCGAAAAGCCCCAATTTGAATTTTAAACTTAATACACACCTTGCCGCTCTATCAAGTTCATCGATCTTAAGAGAGCCGTCTTTAATTGCTTCGATAATTGACTGCTGAAACACTTCATGAGGAAAATCCATAAACTGCATATCCACCCCGGCTTTTAAAGCGGCAACAACTGCATCTTTAGGAGTTTCTGCTGTGAAATGATTCGTATTAAGCATGCGAATAGCGCCAAGGTCAGATAACACCATTCCTTGAAAGCCCCATTCATCGCGCAAAATCTTCTTTAATAAAAATGAATTAGATACACATGGAACACCATCCCAATCGTGATAAGCTGCCATAATTCCTAATGCACCGCCTCTTTCAATGGCTGTTTGAAACACATATAGGAATGTGGAACGTGCTTCCCTCTCACCAACGTGAACCGGAGCTGTGTTAGTACCGCTTTCCGGTACACTATGAATCGCGAAATGCTTGGGTTCTGAAATAACAGCATTTTGATCTCTTAAACTATTTCCCTGCATGCCTTTAATAATTGCTAAACCTGTTTGTGCAGCCAGATAAGGGTCCTCACCATATGTTTCCTCTACTCGTCCCCATCTTGGTTCTCTTGCCAAACCGAGGACAGGGGAGAGTACAAAATGAACTCCATGTGCCCTTGCTTCGGTTCCAATGACACGACCAACCTTATGCATTAAGGCCGTATCCCACAGTGTGGCCAATCCAATGGGTGCAGGAAAGCAGGTACCTTTTGAACCCTGATAGCCATGCAGGGCTTCTTCAATCATTAAAACCGGGATACCAAGCCGGGTTCTCTCGACCATATATTTTTGAATATCATTTGCCAGCTTTGCACTCACAGGATAAAGATCATGCAGTGAGCCAATTCCATTAATACCTACAACACTATCAATTTTTTCTATATCGAGGATATTATCAGCAGTGATTTCTGCACTGGTATACATATCCAGCTGACGTGCCTTTTCTGCCACTGTCATCCGCTCTAACAAATCAGTTATCCTGTCTTCTATATCGGCAGTTGCATCTTTATAAGTCGGCTTACCTGTTTGTTTACATGAATTCAAGGAGATATTTAAAGTTAGTAAAATTAATAAAACTGTTTTTTTCATATTACCTGATCTTATTATTAATTAATTAAACCGGAGTTGAATGAAACTTACCATATTGTTTAATAAAAATTTATTTTTTTTTGAGATATTTCAATACATTTTTAATTTTTCAATTTCGGGAAATGATAATTCTCTTGTTTTCCCGGGCTTTAAATCTTCAAGTAAAATATTTTCAATCCTGATACGGATTAGTCTTAAAGCCGGAAATCCTAATTTAGCTGTCATCTTTCTTACCTGCCTGTTTCGGCCCTCAATTAATGTTACCTTCAGCCACGATACAAGTATATTTCTTCGTTCTCTTATCGGCGGAATTCGCTCCCATAAATCGGGAGTATTAATTTTAACTGCTTTAGCTTTAAGTGTTTTAATTCCTCCTATTATAAGACCTTCCCCGAATAGACTTAAATCATTATCACCGGGTTCACCTTCCACCTGCACTATGTATTCCCGCTCGTGTTTATTTACCGGGTTGAGCAAAAAATCAGTTAAACTTTTATCATTAGTTAACAGCAGCAAACCTTCACTGTCCATGTCTAATCTTCCTACCGGGTAAACATCTTTTGGAAAACTGAAAAAATCCTTCAGGGTTTTTCTTCCTTCTTTATCGCTGAACTGAGAGAGAACACCATACGGCTTATTGATAATAAAGTATCTGAATTTATTGGGGCACATAACTATTTGTCAGGCTATCGGTAAGTTCCCGATGATAAATATAGGTAGGATGATCAAACTTTTGAATTTTGAATTTATTCTTGGCTCGTATTATTAAATCAGAATCTTCACTGTATTCCAGATCTTTAAAGCCGCCTAATTCAATAAAGACTTTTCTTTTGCCAAAGAAAGTCCCGCCGATAAAGCAGTTCGAGAGGTGAATAAAATTTTGGGGGTTATCTTTATCCCTTACAAATTGATTCCCAATAACTTTTACTCCTCCAAATAAGAGATCAATCCCGGTATGTTCATCCAGAAATTCTGCTCTTTTTAATAAATGTGATTTTTCATATTCATCATCACTATCCAGGAAGGTTATATATCTCCCCGCAGAAAAAAAGATGCCTCTGTTCCTGCTTTGTGCAATTCTTTGATTTTCCTGGTGTAATACTTTAATATTCGGAAAATCCTCTTCATATGACCTCAGCACATTTAAAGAATTATCTGTGCTTCCGTCATCGATCGCGATTAATTCCCAGTTTGAAAAGCTCTGGTTGATCAATGAATCGATACTGCGCTTTAAATAATGTTCTCTGTTATAAACAGTCAGAATTACAGATACTTCATATTTGATTGAAAAATCCGACAATTAAATCCTTATAAATATTCAAGATTACTTAAAAATTATATTTTTATCAGCTGCTTAAATTATTATCGATTACTTTATTGAATTTAAGTGATACTCGGAAGGTGAAAAACCATAAAGTCCTTTGAAGCATTCAGTAAAATAAGAAGGATTACTAAAACCAACTTCAAATGCGATTTCCGAGATATTACCTTTTTTAGCTGAAAGGAGCTTCAATGCTCTTTTTAAACGAAAATTTCTAATAAATTCACTTGTTGATTGATCAGTTAAAGCATGCAATTTCCTGTGAAGCTGCATCCGGCTTAGTCCGGCTTTTTTTGAAAATTCATCTGATGAAAAATTTTCATTCACATAATTTTGTTCAAGTATTTCCAGAATACGGTTTAAAAATTTTTCATCTGCAGAAGTTACTTTTATATCTTTCGGTTCTAATAAGAATTCTTTTCTGAACTGCTCCCTGAGCTTCTTCCGTTGTTCAATTAAATTATTAACACGTATCTGGAGTTCCTGTATTTTAAACGGTTTGGTTATATAATCATCCGCACCTGTTTCCAATCCTTCCATTTTATTTTCCAAAGTCGATCTGGCGGTTAATAGTATAAAAGGAATATGACTTGTTCTTTCATCAGCTTTAATTTTTTTGCAAAGTTCTATTCCGTCCATTTCGGGCATCTTAATATCACTTATAATCAAATCGGGAATAATCTCGAATGCTTTTTCCAGACCTTCTTTTCCATTTGAAGATTCATAAACAGCATATTGCTTATTTATATTCTCTTTAATAAAGCTTAACAGATCATTATTATCTTCAACTATCAAAATTCTTTGGGCATCTGTTTGAATTTCATCCTCTTTTTTTTCGTTTTCTACAAAATTATTTCCGGTTGTTTTTGGTTTTATTTCAACTTCCGGTTTACTTTTAACAAAAAACTTTCTATAAATCTCTTCCTGCTGCGGAATTTCAATAATAAACTTAGTTCCTTCATTAAGTCTGCTTTCAACTGAAATGGTTCCAAAATGAATTTCAACCAGTTCTTTTACCAAAGCTAACCCGATGCCTGTACCTTCCTGTATTGATGAAGATTTTGCTTTGTAAAAACGGTTGAAAATATTTTTTAAATCCTGTTCTGAGATTCCAATTCCGTCATCTTCTACGGAAATTTCGACTTTTGAATTTTTCATTAAAACTGAAACTGAGATATGCCCGTTATCATTTGTGAATTTTAATGCATTAGACAAAAGATTGCTGATAATTTTTTCCATTTTTTCTTTGTCTATATATAATTCAAGACTTTCTTTGCCGGAGAAAAAATCAAACCTGATATTTTTGTCTTCAGCTAAAGACTGGAATGAAGCCAAAATCCCTTTTGCAAAATTAACCAAATTAACTTTCTCAATTTCCAGCTTCATTTTTCCAGCATCAATTGTAGAAAGATCCAGAAGCTGATTTATAAGCGATAATAATTTTCTTGCATTTTTATGAATTAAGTTATACTGTCTTTGAACACTTTCAATTTGATCATTGTCCATTAACTTTTCCAGGGGACCAATTATCAATGTTAACGGAGTTCTGAATTCATGTGAGATATTTGTAAAGAATTCTGTTTTAACCCGATCCAGCTCAAGTAATTTTTCCGCTTCTTTCTTTTTTTGAAAGGTTTCTTCCTGAAGCTGCAAATTTTTTATAAGCTGGCTGGCCTGAACAGAAATAATAGACAACAAAGTAAGATCATTTTCTTCAAAATGCATTTTATCTTTTTTATTCACAACTATCATCAGGCCCATTATTTTGCCTTCAAACCACATGGGTACACACAAAACCGAATGTATTTCTTTTTTTTCTTCTTGCGAGGCATGAAATCTCTTATCGGCTGCAAGGTTTTCAATTATTAATGGTTCCTTATTGAGTAATACCCAACCGGTAATATTTGACCCAATATGGTATTTATGCCGCAGTTTACTTGTATCATCCTGCCGGATATAAGTTGTGAAAGGATCATTCTCATTTTGTGTAACAAGAAGAATGGAACCCTGTTCAGCATTTAGAGCAATAATTGATTTCTGAACAATTATATTGAGCATCTGATCAATATCGGTTGCTTTCCTGGCAGCTACTGCAATTTCATTTAATACTTTTAATTCCTCTACAGCTTCCCGAAGCCGTTTTATCTCATCTTCAAGTTCTTTAATTTTTTCAGAAGATTTAGCCATCTGTTTCACTTTAATTAAATATTAGTTACCGGTATTTAACCCTGGATAATAATTACGGGATTAGAATTACTTTCGGCAAAATCTCTGTTATCTTTATGGTAAACTGCATAAAAATAACTTCTATTTTCGCCTTTGCCCGGTTTATCCACCACCTTTAATTCAATATTTTTCCCCTTGGCAACATCAAATAATCTTTCTTTGGTACCAAATATTACGGGTGATTCGGGAATAAAAATGGTTATATCGGAATCATGCTCTTCCCATGATATAGTATCATCATGCGAGGCATGAATTTTATCCACAAAAATTTTTTTAGCATCATGCAATTTTACTTTAGCAACTTTTCTGTTTCCCATTTTAACCTCCAAATTTTATTTATTTGATTTAGATAAATTAGAAAATTCTTTTTTAAGAATTTCAAACCGTTTGTCCTTAATCATATCTTTAAGATCAGGCGATTTTTCAAGCTTGGAGATTGGGAACCCTTTTTGCAGTATTTCCCGTGTTAATTTAAGTGCTTCATTTCGTCTTCCTAAAATTTCATTTACAACTATGCCTTTATCAATTATATCAACATTACCCGGAGATAATTCTAAAGCTTTATTTAAATATTTAATCGGTTTGTCTCCTTTTCCAATCATGGAATAATATGTTGCTAAAGACGATAAAGCGGATGCATCCCTGGGATTTAATTTTAATTCTTTTTCCGCAAGATCTATTGCATGGTTAAAATAATAGCCGGATTGATCTTTGTAATCCGGTATTTGATAATATGCTGAAGCTAAATTACCCCACATCAAATAATTACTGCTGTCAAGCGCAAGAGCCTTTTTGTACATACCGGCAGCGCTCTTAAAGTCTTCATCATGAAAAAAATAAATGCTTCCCAGGTTTGAATACGCGGAATAATCTGACTGCAGTTTAATTACATGTTTTAATGTTGATTTAGCTTCGGACCATTTGTCAAGGAGCATATAAACAGCACCAAGATTATTTAATCCAAACGTATTATCCGGGGTTAGTTCAACCACTTTTTGAAATTGTTCAAGAGCCTTATTATACTCACCGTGTGAATAATAAAATATTCCCAGCTTATTATAACCAACCCAATAGGCAGGCTTCAGACCGATTGATTGCTTATAGGTTTGCTCAGCTTTTTTATCCTGGTTAAGCGACTGGTAGGAAATTGCTAATCCATTGTATCCATCAAAATTATATTTATCTTCTTCAATTGCTTTTTTAAATTCGATAACTGAATTTTCAAATTCTCCTTTCTCATTGAAAATCAAACCTGAAGCTATATGAACAAAAGGTAAGCTTTCATTCAATTTTTTTGCACTTTCATTATACAATGTGGCGCTATCGAGATAACTTGAATTTCTTTCATATTTAAATTTTCTTATATATGCTTCCGTTAGCCCTGCAAAAGCAAGGGTGTATCCTGAATCTTTTCCAAGCGCTTCATGGAACAGACGGATTGCATCATTTATATTTTTTACCGACCAATAATTCTGTAAATAACCTTTACCCTGTGTATATAAAATATAGGCATCAATATTTTCTGTTCCACCTCTATTAATCTTTTCTATTTCTTCAGGTTTCAGATTAACAGCTAAGATATGAGAAAGCTTTGTAACAACATCATCCTGGAAATTATAGACATTAGATAAATTGTAATCACCGCTTGTAGAACTAATTTGACGCAACGACCTTGCATCAACAAGATTCAATATCAATCTAATTTTATCGGAATATTTTTGAATGCTTCCGGTAACTGCGAGATCAGCCCCAAAAATCTGCGCTGCTTGTTTTGCACTTGATATATGTCTTGCATGAATTTCCGAGGAAGGTATAACCTGTATCGATGTATTGAATTGAGGTAATTGTGTAAGCTGGCTGGTAAGTGTTTCTACCAGACCGTCGCAAAATGCCTCGCTTGCAGGATCATTCCCGATATTTATAAAAGGGAGAACAGCTACTTGTTTCGGTTCCGGTTTACTTCCTGAAATATTTAAATTATTAAATAAGAACCAGCCCAGGATCGATATTAAAAGTATTGCGGCAACAACAAGAGCTACCGTTGACTTACTTTTTCTGACTATTTCAAATAGTCCGCCATTGACTTCAACCTTACCTTTTTTTAAAGAGCTACTGGTAGTCAGGTTAAATTCAACCAGTATTTCATCAATAGAGAAATACCTGTTAATTACCTTTTTTTGAAGACATTTGGAAATGAAATTTTTTATTTTTTTCGGTACATCAAGTTCATCCGGTGTTCTATTTAATATTGAATATATAATTGCCTGATCATATTCTCCTTTGAACGGAAGATTCCCTGAAACCATTTCATAAAAAACAACACCTAAAGACCATATGTCTGTTCGTTGATCAACATCATCTCCTTTAGCCTGTTCAGGAGACATATAAGCGGTGGTTCCGATGGTAGATTCAAATTTAGTCAGATGCGATTGACCTTTCATTTTCGCCAGGCCGAAATCGAGTATTTTTACTATTCCATCTTTTGTAATAAAAATATTTGCGGGCTTTATATCCCTGTGAATGATGTTCTTTTCATGAGCTTTCTTTAAACCTTCACAAATTTGCAGTGAAATATCAAGTGCTTCATTTAGTCCTAGTTTTCCATTTCCAAGTTTTTCCTTTAAAGACTCCCCTTCATAATAATCTATACAAATAAATAATTGCCCGTCATCGGTTTCATTAATTTCGTGAATTGTACAGATGTTATTGTGCTGAAGCTTTGACACGGCTTTAGCTTCGTGCACAAATCTTTTCTTAATATCTTCATCAAAAGAGTATGAATGAGGAAGAAATTTAAGTGCAACTATCCTGTCAAGTTTTAGGTCTCTGGCTTTAAATACAACACCCATTCCGCCTGCACCTAATTTTTCTAAAATTTTATAATGTAATATATTTTTACCTGTCATAATCATTAGTTAAAAATATATCCTCCCGGATAAATATTTCATTATGTTTTACAAAAATAATTACCATGCATAAGTATATACGGCAGAAATATTATATAGCAGAAATAAATATTCAAAACCAGATATTTTAAAAGAAAGTACAGAAACACATCTTCCTTCAGCATAACAAAAAATCTCGCTCAAAGATTATTATAAGCTGTACTTTTAATTTTAAAAGGAATTCGATAACAATAGAGTAATTAAGCACTATCCTAAAACAAATTTCTGCGAAAAATTTTTCAGGTAAATAATATTAAAAAATGTCAATATTATTGCTCAATACATTTTTTATCAAACAATATTGTAATTTTTTCTCTATTTAAAGTCAATTATTAAATATTTAAAAATAAAAAGCCTCCTAAAAAGGAGGCTGCTGCAAGAAAGGTTCAATTTGATGGATAAGAAAAATTCGGGTTTATTTCAGTCGATTTTACCTTTAGTTTTTAGGCAGTAATCCTGATATAATTGACCAAGCATGCATCTGATTCCATCACAATTACCAAGCTCGCTTTCTCTTTTTACAAGAAAAACACCGCGGGAATCGCCGATTTTCAGCAGAGACCAGGCTGCAACCAATTTAGCTCCGTCATTTTTTTCATTTCGGAACATTTTCATTAAAGGTATTACAGCCTTATGTGATTTCATATCACCTAAGAAATAAGCGCTGCTTACCTTAAGTCCGTGGTTATTGGAATTTAGTCCGGTTAAATAATTAGCTTCAATAGTTGTGTATTTAGCAGATACTGTAATTTCCTTGTTCGCCTGAGCGAACGCTGCTGCAGCAATTGCAGCGACAAAAATTAAACTTAACCAGCCGCGAAATAAAGTTTTCATTTCTACCTCCTTTAATTTGTTCGTATCAAATTTCATAAATAAAGGGAGGTTTCCCTACCATGGAAGTAACAAATGATGGGACTGGCGTAACAAAGTCAGAATTTATTTCTGATAATCAAAATTGAAAGGGATTTTATGATTTGAATGAATGCAAAAGCCATAGAATTAATTTATATCTTAACTATGACTGCTATTGGCAGATTCCTGAACATATTCGGAAGGCAGCACTCCAAATAGTTTCTTAAAACACTCTGAAAAATATGAAGGATTATTAAAGCCGACATCGTAAGCAATTTCACCTATGTTTCCATGCCTGCCTTTTAATAAATTAGCTGCTCTTTTAAGACGGAAATTCCTGATAAAATCACCCGCCGCCTGGCCGGTTACTGCATTTAACTTTCTATGGAGCTGCATTCTGCTCATGCCAGCTTCCCTGGAAAAATTGTCAACTGTAAAATTGTAATCGGCGATATGTTTTTCGATTATATTTGAAATACGATACAAAAATTTTTCATCTGCAGATGTAACCGCAATATCTTTAGGCTCTAATAATATTTCTCTTCTGAAACGTTCTCTTAATTTTCTTCTTTGTTCAATTAAATTACTTACCCGGACCTGAAGCTCGGAAATGTTGAAAGGTTTTGTTAAATAATCATCTGCACCGGTTTCCAAACCTTCCAGCTTATCATCAACAGAAGATTTTGCAGTTAAAAGTATAACGGGGATATGACTTGTTCTTTCATCGGTTTTAATCTTATTGCATAGTTCAATTCCATTCATCTCCGGCATTATAATATCGCTAACAATTAAATCCGGAATATGCTCAATTGATTTTTTTAATCCGTCTTTTCCGTTTTCAGACTCCAGAATTTTATATTCTTTACCAATATTTTCCTTAATAAAATTCCTGATATCATTTTCATCCTCAACAATCAGCACTATCGGGATATTATCCTCAGAAGCCACCATATCATGTTCAGGTTCTCTGATTTCTTTATTTGCTTTTTCTTCTTCTTTTAATTGTCCAATTTTTTCATTTTGCTTTGCTGCTTCAGATTGGAAATTCTTATAATATTCTATTTTTAAGGGAAGAACCATTTTAAATTTAGAACCTTTTCTAAGTTCGCTCTCCACAGAAATTGAACCTTTATGAAGTTCAACCAATTCTTTAACAAGTGCCAGCCCGATGCCGGTTCCGCCAACTACTTTAGAACCTTCCGCTTTTGAAAAACGGTTAAAAATATTCTGCAGCTCAGATTTTGGAATACCAATACCATTATCTTCCACAATTATCTCAATAATGTCATTTTTATCAATTGAAACCGATATACATATTTTCCCTTTTTCATTTGTAAACTTTATTGCATTGGAGAGCAGGTTGCTGATAATCTTTTCAAACTTATCTTTATCAAAATAGGTATCCAGCTGCTCAAGGTTTGAAGCAAATTCCAATTGAATATTTTTTATATTAGCCAACGGACGAAAGGATGCTGCAATTCCTTTAATAAATGTAATTGCATCAACCTTTTCCGCATTTAATTTCATTTTACCTGCATCAATAGAAGAAAGATCAAGAAGCTGATTAATTAACTTCAATAAATTATCTGCATTCTTGTGAATTAATTTATATTGATCCTGAAGTTGTTCATCTTCATTCTGTCCCATCAATTTTTCAAGCGGTCCGAGAATAAGTGTAAGAGGGGTTCGGAACTCATGTGAAATATTTGTGAAAAAATTTGTTTTTATTCTGTCCAATTCCTGCAGCTTTTCCGTTTCTTTTATTTTCTGAAAAGTTTCTCTTTGAAGCTGAAGGTTTTTAATTAACTGACCTGCCTGAACAGAAATAATAGAAAAAAGAGTTAAATCATTTTGAGAAAAATGCTTGCTGTTCTTTTTATTTATAGCCATCATTATTCCGATTATATTTCCTTCGAACCAGATGGGGACACACAAAACCGAATGAATATCTCTCTTCTCTTCTTCGGTTGCGTGGAATCTTTTATCTATCGATAAATTCTCAATAATTAATGCTGTTTTATTTAGCAGAACCCAGCCGGTAATATTTTCACCGACATGATAGCTTCGTTTTAAGCTGCTCCTGTCATCCTGGCGGATAATCGTTTTGAAAGGATCCTTCTGATTTTTTGTAACCAGAAGTATTAAGCTTTGTTCGGCATCAAGAGCTTTAATTGATTTCTTCACGATGACATTCAGCATCCGGTCTACATCAGTTTCTTTACTTGCAGAAACAGCAATCTCGTTTAACAACCTTAGTTCTTCAACGGAAGTTTTTAAACGATTTATCTCATTCTCGAGCTCTTGAATTTTTTTTGATGATTCACTCATTGAATTGATGATTTATTGATGTTTAATGAAATCATTTTCTAACTATAATTACAGGAGTTGAATTACCCTCCCCAAAGTCTTTAAATTCATGGTGATAAACAGCGTAATGATAAAATTCTTCTTCTTTTTCTCCCGGGCCTAACAAAACTCTCAGAGATTTATACTCTCCTTTTGATATAGTGCCTAAAGTTTCACCAAAAAGAGCCGGATCCGGGAAAAAAAAGGTAACTGCTGAATCAATAGCCTGCCATATTACCAGATCACCCTTATGAACTTCAACCGGTTTAATAAAGACTAATTTACCTTCATTTTGAATAGGTATAAAGACTTCCTTTATCTCGTCCTTATCTCCGTTTCTAACTGCCTTATTTTCCATTTTTACCTCCTGAATTAATTAGGAAATTTTAGTGTGAATATTTTTCTTTAAGTAATTTAAATCTTTTGTCTTTCAGTAAGTTCTTTAAGTCGGGTGAGTTTTCCAGCTTTGAAACCGGATATCCTTTTTTCAAAATTTTTTCAGCCAGTATAAGCGCATCATCACGCATTCCCAATTCTTCGTAGGTTTCAATGCTCCTGGATATAATATTTACATCATCAGGTGATAAAGATAATGACCGATTTAAATAATGAACCGATTTAGTACTCTCATTAAGCATTGAATAATAAGAAGCAAGCAGGGATAAGGTTACAGGATTATTTTTATTGATATTCAGATCCTTTTCGGCTAGTCCGATTGCGCGTTTATAGCACTCATATGACTTATCTTTAAATTCAGGTATCCGGAAATATGCAGCAGCCAGATTTCCCCAGAGCAAGTAATTATCACTATTTAAGTTTAATGCTTTTTTAAACATACCGGCGGCATTTTTATAATCAGCACTATGATAAAAATAAATACTCCCAAGATTTGAATAAGCAGTAAAATCAGGTTTTATTTTTAATATGTGCATAAATATAGATTTAGCCTCAGACCATTTCTCAAGGTACATATACATTGCACCGAGATTATCCAGACCGTAAGAATTATCCGGTGTTAATTCAATAACTTTTTTGAATTGTTCAACTGCTTTGTCAAATTTGCTATGGGAATAATAAAAAAATCCGAGATTATTATAACCAACCCAGTAGGAAGGTTTTAATTTTATTGCCTGTTTATATGTCAGCTCTGCTTTATTATTTAGATTCATTCCAAGATAAGATTCCGCAAGCCCTGTATATGCATCAGAATTATATTTATCTGACTCAATTGCTTTCTTAAATTTTTCAGATGCCTCTCTATAATTTCCTTTTTCATTTGATATTAAACCGGAAGTTATATTAACTATAGGTAAATCCGTATTTAAATCTTCTGCCATTCTGCTGAATTTAAATGCACTGTCAATCCATTTTATATCTTTTACTTCTCTGTATCTTCTTAAATATGCTTCTCCCAGTCCTGCAAAAGCATAAACAAATTGTGAATCAGCATTTAACGCTTCATGGAAAAGTCGAATCGCATTATCAATGTTCCGTATGTCCCAATATTTTTGTAAATATCCGAGCCCCTGGTTATAAAATACAAAGGCATCAGAATTAACGGTAAAGCTGGCATTTACATGATTTATTTCATCAGGTTTTAATTTTACATCGAGCATTCCCGCCAGCTGAGCAACTACTTTATCCTGGAATTTATATACATTTGTTAAACTGTAATCGTCAATTGAAGAGCTAATTTGTCTTAAAGATTTAGCGTCAACCAAATTTAAAATTAAACGAATTTGATTTTTACTCTTTTGAATACTTCCGGTAACCACCAGATTCGCACCGAAAACCTGGGAAGCTTCTTTAACGCTTGAAATTTTTCTATTAATTATTTCAGAAGAAGGGATTACCTGGATGGAGCTGTTAAATTGCGGCATTTGCGTTAGCTGGCTTGTTAAAGTTTCAACTAAGCCGTCACAAAACGCCTGTCCCGAAGGATTTTGTCCTACATTAATAAAAGGAAGCACAGCAACCTGCCTTTGCTCCTGATTATAAAACTGTGAAGAAAAATTCTTAATTAATAGCCAGGCAATTAAAGCTAAGCAAAGTAAAATTATTAATCCAAAACGTTTTATAAAATGGTTAATTTTAAATATACTTTTATCTTTAATAAAAACGTTCTTCTGAACAGAATCAGGAGATATCAGGTTAAATTCAACAAGAATCTCATCTATCGATTGATACCTGTTTAAAGGTTTTTTCTGAAGGCATTTATAAACAAAGTTTTTTATTTTTTTTGCTGTATTTAATTCTTCAGGTGATTTATTTAAGATTGAATATATAATTGCCTGATCATATTCACCTTTAAAAGGGAGCTTGCCCGAAATCATCTGGTAAAATACAACTCCAAGCGACCAGATATCAGTCCTTTGATCTACGCTTTCTCCTTTTGCCTGCTCGGGCGACATATATGCCGTAGTACCTAAAGTAGAGCCGGCTTTAGTTAATTGCGTTTCACCTTTTATTTTGGCTAACCCGAAATCGAGTATTTTAACTATACCATCGCCGGTAATAAAAATATTTGCGGGCTTTATATCCCTGTGAACAATATTCTTTTCATGTGCGTTCTTCAATCCCTCGCAAATTTGAATTGTAATATCTAGTGCTTCATTTAATTCAAGCTTGCCGTATTCAAGCTTTTCCTTTAGCGACTTGCCTTCATAATAATCCATACAGATGAACAATTGTCCATCTTCAGTTTCATTTATTTCATGAATAGTACAGATATTATTATGCTGAAGTTTGGAAACGGCCTTTGCTTCCTGTACAAATCTTTTTTTAATTTCTTCATTTGAGGAATATGAAGGGGGAAGGAACTTAAGCGCAACAACGCGATCAAGCTTTTGATCGAGCGCTTTAAATACTACGCCCATTCCGCCTGAACCCAGTTTTTCAATTATCGTATAATGAGATATGGTCTGTCCTATCATTAATCTTTCCTCATACATAAAACCGGATACTAACAGATAGAAGCTTTATTGCTTCAATTACTGTTTGATGATATTTAATTTGTATCCTTCATAAAAGGAACCGGAAAATTAGTTTCGAAAAGAACAGTAAAATTTGTTGAGGGAATCTGTTTTGCAGAATAAAATTTTTATCCCTCAAAACGAAATCCGAAAAGCTCTGATTTTTTACGTCTAGTTGAAGATAAATGCATATTTACAAAAAAGATTTTCCATTTGCAAAAGAAAATATTTTTTCCAAATTGAGTTTTGATTTAAATTAAAAAAATGAATCTTAAAGCATTAATAAACTAAGGTTATATCATTTACTTTTGGTAAATGATATAACCCCGATGAGAAATTTATTTTTTTGAAATTCATTTTTATTCGATTTTTCCTTTTGTTTTTAAACAATAATCCTCGTACAATTGATGCAGCATACAGTTTATACCGTCGCAGTTTCCGAGTTCGCTTTCTCTTTTTACCAGGAATACACCGCGTGAATCGCCTATCTTAAGTAAAGACCAGGCAGCTACAAGCTTTGCTCCGTTATTTTTTTCATTTCTGAACATTTTCATTAAAGGTATAACTGCACTGCCTGATTTCATATTACCTAAAAAATATGCACTGCTTACCCTTAATCCCTGGTTATCGGAATTAAGTCCCGTTAAATAATTAGCTTCAATGGCTTCATATTTAGAGGGTGTTGATATTTCCTTATCAGCCTGCGCAAATGATACTGTAGCAATTGCTACTACAAACGACAGGCTCAGCCAGAGAAATAATAACTTTTTCATTTCAGACTCCTTTATTTATTTGTTTAATTTGTTCATACCAAACTTCATAAATAATAGGAGGCTTCCCTACCATGATGGTAACAAATGATGGAACAGATGTAACATGGGGATAATTAACAATGAAAAATGAACAATTATAAATGAAATATTGCAATCCAGAAATAACTTAGCAGAATATATTTAATATTCCATATTTTAACAAAATCTCCGGGTTAATATGATTACAGTATATTAACCCGGGAGGTTTGGCAGAATCACTTCATCAATAACATTTTTTTTACTGCAGAATAATTGCCTGCTTGTAATTTGTAAAAGTAAACACCGCTTGCCATCCCTGTTCCATCCCAGTGATATTTGTAGTAGCCTGTCGATACTTGTTCCTTTACGATAGTGACTACTTCATTTCCTAGTACATTGTATATTTTTAATGTAACAAAGCTTGGTTCTTTTACCTGGAATTCAATTGTGGTAGAAGGATTGAACGGATTCGGGTAGTTCTGTGAAAGTAAATTCTTTTCAGGTATAATATTCTTAGTTTCATCAACAGCAGTATAAAGTTCATCGGAATCAATTAACTTGACATTGCCAGTTATTGTACCGTTATTTCCATTTGGTGATAAATCGGGTATAGTTGCTCCGAACCGATTGTCAAAATTCCAGCATGCAACAAGTCCTTCTTCTGTCCCGTTAAGTTTTTTATTCATTCCTGATTTTATCTCATCCTGGCTGCAGGCATTATCCCAGATACATAGCTCATCTATTTGACCATGTAATCCTAAGTATGCACCTGGATAACCTAAGAATTCACCAATTCTCAGAGGTACTTCTGTACCCCAAGCATAAGTATTAGAGTTTTCCCCGATTAGTTCACCATTTAAATACAATTTTAATTTGGATTTGTCCTGAGTTATGGCAATATGGTACCATACATTTTGAAAGATTTTATTAATTGCACTAACGTCACCCGGAAGTGCTATCGCAATTAGAGAGATTGGAAAAGTTGTACCTGCTAGCCGAAGGTTAAACCCAGTGTTATCATCACCCCGTTTATCAAGAATTGTCTGTTCACCGTCTGCAGCGTTAGCATCACCAACTCCCTGAACTTTTAACCAGAATTCAATTGTAAATTCTGTAAGTGCCAGCGAAGGGGAGTGAGGAACATCGATGAAATCTCCGGCTGAAGAAAATTCTGCTGATCTCTTTGTTGTTGTTGTTATACCTGTTATTTCAAATAGGTTGTCACTTTGAGCTCTTACATTAAAATTTGATGCATTGGATATCTGTATCTTACAATTTTTCGATGGATTGTTAGGAATTGACCAGCTATATGAACTATCATTTTGAGTTGATTGAACTATATTAATCCAATTAATAGCATTATCTATTGAATAATCTATTCTTACACTATCTATTTCATTACTTAACCAATTAATTTCTTTTGATGAACCTGCCTCCCAAGTCTCTCCACCATTTGGTGATATTACTTTTAGGAAAATATTATCAAAATAAACTATGGGTAATGAATATTCACCGGATTTTAGATTATATACTCTATTACCATAATCACCCGAACCAACTCCCGATTCCCAGCTCACTGAACTGTCAGCTCTTTGTATTATAAATTTATATTGTAAATCACTATTAATTGAAGAGCCATCAAATTCAATTGTATTTTCATAAATATTACTTCCTGCTGTCTTTTCAAATAATCTATAATTCTTTTCCCATGTTAATGGAGAGATTGAACCTCTGACAGCAATAATATCGTTTGATGATATACCGGGATAGACGAAACTCATATCTACTGCAAAGGTAACTTTTGAGCTAAGTGTTTCAATTGAAAACTTTTCACTTGTGTGGTAAATACCAGATTCATTTGTATCACTTATTTTAATTTTACAATTTGTTGATGGAGTATTAGGTATTGTCCAGCTAAAAGAACCATCACTTGAGGTTGATGAGACTACATTTGTCCAGTTTGTTCCGTTATTTGAAGAATATTCTATTTTAACATTAGCAACACTAGTACTTGTCCAGGTAATATCGTGAGATGACCCCACTCGCCAGTTTTCACCACCTTTTGGTGAAGTTACAGTTATACTCGGTGGTGAGTTAATATTAAATACATTATTGCTCTGATCATTTACTGATGAATTTGTTGCATCGGATATTTTTACTTTGCAGTTTTTAGATGGAGTGTTAGGTATTGTCCAGCTGTACAAACCATCATTTGAGGTTGATGAAACGATCCCTGTCCAGTTTGTTCCGTTATTTGTTGAGTATTCTATTTTAACATTACTTACATCATTACTTGTCCAGGTAATATTGTGAGATGAACCTACCTGCCAGTTCTCTCCACCGTTTGGTGATGTAACAGTTATTGTAGGAGTTGGTTTGGTGCTAATTGTAAATACATTGTTACTCTGGTCATTTACTGAGGAATTTGTAGCATCGGATATTTTTAATTTACAATTTGCAGAAGGATTATTAGGTATCGTCCAGCTGTACGAGCCATCACTTGAAGTTGATGAGATTACATTTATCCAGTTTGTTCCACTATTCGTAGAGTATTCAATTTTTACATTTGTAACACTAGTACTCGTCCATGTAATATCATGAGATGAACCTACCTGCCAGTTCTCACCTCCATTTGGAGAAGTAACAGTTATACTCGGTGGTGAGCTAATAGTAAATACATTATTACTCTGATTATTTACGGAAGAATTAGATACATCGGTTATTTTTACTTTGCAGTTTGTAGATGGTGTGTTAGGTATTGTCCAGCTGTACGAACCATCACTTGAGGTTGATGAAACAATCCCTATCCAGTTTGTTCCGTTATTTGTGGAATATTCTATTTTTACATTACTTACATCATTGCTTGTCCAGGTGATATTGTGAGATGAACCCACCTGCCAGTTCTCACCTCCTTTTGGTGAGGATACTGATATTGTAGGCGTTGTTTTTGTACTTATTGTAAATACATTAATACTCTCATCACTTACTGATGAATTTGATGAGTCAGATATTTTTACACTACAGTTTGTAGAAGGGGTATTAGGAATTGTCCAAGTATATGAACCATCACTTGCAGTTGAGGAAACAATACTTAACCAGTTACTCCCATAATTTGTTGAGTATTCTATTTTAACATTAACAACACTAGTGCTTGTCCAGGTGATATTGTGTGATGAGCCAACCTGCCAATTCTCACCTCCATTTGGTGAAGTAACTGTAATTGAAGGAGTTGGCTGTGAACTTATAGTAAATACCTCATCACTTTGGTCATTTACGGATGAGTTTGATGGATCACTTATTCTTATTTTACATTTAGTAGAAGGAGTGTTGGGTATTTTCCAGTCATATGAACCATAGCTTGAAGTTGATGAGACAATGTTTATCCAGTTAGCTCCACTATTTGTCGAATATTCTACCTTAAAATTGGATACCAAATAACTATTCCAATAAATTGTTTGAGATGAACCCACTTGCCAGGTTTCACCACCATTTGGTACAACAACAGTTATGGACGGTGGCGAACTTATTGTGAATACATTATCACTTTCGTCATATATAGATGAATTAGATGCGTCCATTATTCTAACACGACAATTAGTTGATGGATGATTAGGAACTGTCCAGGTATATTTACCATCGCTTGGTGTTGATGTAACAATAGTGTACCAGCCGCTGCCGCCTGTGGTATAGCTTATATTAACATTTGATACATTCCAGCTAGACCAGATAATATCATGAGATGATCCTGCCTCCCAGTTTTCACCTCCATTAGGTGTAGTTATAATTATTGGTTTGCTTATCATAAATACATTATCACTAATATCATTAACTGAAGAATTCGATGCATCACTTATCCTTACTTTACAGAGAGTTGAAATAGGAGTATTTGGTACTGTCCAATTATAAGAGCCGTTACTTGGAGTTGATGAAACTATGGTAACCCAGTTAATTCCATTATTTACTGAATATTCTATCTTTACATTAGTAACATTAGTACTTGTCCAAACGATACTGTAAGTTGAACCTATTCGCCAATTTTCACCCCCATTTGGTGAGGTTACTGTAATTTTCGGTGTAGCTTGTGCACTTATCGTAAATACATTATCACTAAGGTCATTTATTGTTGGATTATCTTGTACATTTATCCGTACTTTACAGTTTGATGAAGGAGTATTGGGAATTGTCCAAGCATATGAACCATCATTTTGAGTTAATACAGTTATACCTATCCAGTTAGTACCATTATTTGTAGAATAGTCTAATCTTACAGAATTACCTACATTGTTAGTCGTATTCCATGTGATATTATGAGTTGATCCTACTATCCAATTCTCTCCTCCATTCGGAGAAGTAATAGTTAAGGTTGGAATTGATTGAGCAATTGTAAAATCCATGTAGGCAAAAGGTCCGTAACTCCATAGATAACCTTCAATCAAAGGTGAAAGGAATTCAGTTTGTGATGGCTTTAAACCATCAAATTTTGAAGCACCATTATCATATACAAAACAGCACATCCCGATTACATTACCGGGTGACGCTTTAAGGATATTTGAGTTTAAATCAATGCTGATTTCATATTGCATATGCCCGGATGATTTTGAGATAGCCTGTTGTGTTCCTGATGGAGTTATCCAACTACTTGACGATAAATGATCGGGCCAATATCCATAAAATGAACAATAACTTGCTGTAGCACTGCCATTGTAGGTAAATCTCAACATTCCGTCATTACCAGTTCCCTGTGCGGGCCATTCCTTGTTGTGATCACTATCTATTAATAGCGAAAAATTATCTCCGTTACTCAAAGTTACATCTCTCGGATCATCTACTGCTAAATATAATTTACTTCCATCATTCATGGCATACATTGTAACATTACCGCTTCCGCCGGGATAATTAATAATCGTTTTCGAGGCACTATTCCATTCATTCGTCCCTATCACACCATCCAGTGTTGGCGTGGATGATACTGGATTTGAATTACATACGTTACCCTGGGATTGCGCTTGTGCCGATCGTTCGACGGAATAATTACTTTCACCGTTACTATATACTGCAGTCACTACATAGTAATATATAGTACTATTGCTTACATTATCCCGGTAATATAGGCGTTGTAAATTACTTGCTATTTTCTGATAACCACTACTTGCAGTTCTGCGGTAAATATTATACCCCAGTAAATCTTGTGAATAAGTAACATAGAAGTTTGAATTAGAAAGTTCATTAAACTGTGGTTGGGAATTTAAATCTTGTCTTGATATTTCACCATACGTTTCAGTAAACTTTTGAACCTTTGAGTGAATTTGCTGAGTTCCGCTTGGCGCACTCCATGCAAGCGGTATTGAACTATTATAACCAGACAAAGCAATAAGATCGGAAGGTGGATTTTTCTGCTCCAATGGGCCAATATACTCTACAGTTCTTACATATGAAATTGAGTTATTTTTTCTTGGTGTAGATCCACAATAATAAATATCTGCCCATTTTACTGTAGTACTATAAGTGTCATAATATGCATATTTTGATGTTGAACGATCATAACCTATCATAGGCACCCAGTGATCACCTTGTCCATCCATATCTGTATCAATTGTAAGAAATATAGCAATTCCCGCAGCAAGCTTTTCGGAAACGAAATCACAAAACTTATTAGCATCGATTCCCCAAACTCCATTTGAATTTGTCCAGAAAATGCCATCATTCAGCCAAGACGTACCATAAGGGCCATAATCCTGGAATTCAGTTGAACTTGGATCATACATTGGTGACGCATGTATCATTAAATCAATCTTATAACCTCTATCCGCAGCATAACCTTCCAAACCTGGTTCAATATCATATACATTACCATAACCAGTAGAAAGAGTTTTCATATATGAACTGCTGTGCAGTATCCAGGCGGTATTAAGCCCTTCGTCAATACCATTGCCAGGATTTATTAATAATCCTGCACTGCTTGTCATCCCCTCCACATGATGGAAATATCCTAATATCATTGCACCTGTAGTTGGGCCGCATCCAACGTATGCATTGGTTTGTTTATAGGAATCTGTATTATACGGGTATGAGGGGAAACTTGAAAAATTTTTAATATAAACAGCCTGGCCATAGGTAGGTATAATAAAGCCATAGAAGGTCAGTAAAAAAACTAAATAAATGAGATATTTTATAAATCTATTCATTGAGCATCTCCTAATTTATTTATATGACTTTAATGCCTCAGTGACTGTATAGTCTCAATCTTTCAAATACATTTTGTCTTTTAATGAGTTAATCCGGATTGTTTACTATGTTCACTTCATTAATAGCATTTTTTTTACTGCGATATAATTACCTGATTGTAATTTGTAGAAGTAAACACCGCTTGCCATCCCGGTTCCATCCCAGTGATATTTGTAGTAACCTGTTGATAGTTGTTCCTTTACTATTGTTGCTACTTCATTTCCGAGTACATTGTATATATTTAATGTTACAAAACATGGTTCTTTTACCTGGAATTCAATCCTGGTAGTCGGGTTAAATGGATTCGGGTAGTTCTGGGAAAGTAGATTCTCATCTGGTATTGTCTTCTTTGTTTCATCGACTGCCGTATATAACTCATCAGTATCGACTAACTTAACATCCCCGTTTACAGCACCATTATTCCCGTTTGGTGATAAATCCGGTATTGTTGCTCCAAAGAGATTATCAAAATTCCAGCAGGCTGCAAGACCCTCCTCTATACCAGTGAGTTTTTCATGCATCCCTGATTTTATTTCATCCTGGCTGCAGGCATTATCCCAGATACATAGCTCATCTATTTGACCATGTAATCCTAAGTATGCACCTGGATAACCTAAGAATTCACCAATTCTCAGAGGTACTTCTGTACCCCAAGCATAAGTATTAGAGTTTTCCCCGATTAGTTCACCATTTAAATACAATTTTAATTTGGATTTGTCCTGAGTTATGGCAATATGGTACCATACATTTTGAAAGATTTTATTAATTGCACTAACGTCACCCGGAAGTGCTATCGCAATTAGAGAGATTGGAAAAGTTGTACCTGCTAGCCGAAGGTTAAACCCAGTGTTATCATCACCCCGTTTATCAAGAATTGTCTGTTCACCGTCTGCAGCGTTAGCATCACCAACTCCCTGAACTTTTAACCAGAATTCAATTGTAAATTCTGTAAGAGCCAGCGAAGGAGAGTGAGGAACATCGATGAAATCTCCGGCTGAAGAAAATTGTGCCGATCTCTTTGTTGTAGTTGTCAATCCGGTTATTTCAAATACATTATCACTCTGATCATTCACGGATGAATTTAATGTATCGTATATTCTTACTCTACAGCTTGTTGACGGAGTATTCAGTACAGTCCAGGTGTATGAGCCATCACTTAAAGTTGACGAAACTATATTTTTCCAATCTGTTCCGTTATTAGTTGAAAAATCTATTTTAACAATATCAACATCATTGCTTGTCCATGTAATATTTTGTGAAGTTCCCGCCTGCCAGTTTTCACCCCCATTGGGTGAGGTTACTGTAATTGTAGGAGTTGGTTGTGAACTTATTGTAAATATGTTGTTGCTCTGGTCATATACAGATGAGTTCGATGCATCGGATATTCTTACTTTGCAATTAGTTGAAGGAGTATTTGGTATTGTCCAGTTATAAGAACCATCACTAGTGGTTGATGAAATAATGTTAGTCCAGTTAGTTCCGTTATTTGTTGAGTATTCTATTTTAACATTACTTACATCATTACTTGACCATGTGATATTATGTGATGAACCTACCTGCCAATCCTCACTCCCATTTGGTGAAGTTACAGTTATTGTAGGAGTTGGTTTTGTACTTATTGTAAATACGTTATTACTTTGATCATTTACAGTAGAATTAGATGCATCGCTCACTCTTACTTTACAGTTTGTAGAAGGAGTGTTAGGTATTTTCCAGCTATATGAACCATCACTGGAAGTTGATGAAACAATACCTGTCCAGTTGGTTCCGTTATTTGTTGAGTACTCTATCTTAACATTAGAAACACTGGTACTTGTCCAGGTAATATCGTGAGATGATCCTACCTGCCAGTCTTCACCTCCGTTGGGTGAGGTTACAGTTACCTTTAGTGGCGAGCTTATTGTAAATACATTATTGCTCTGGTTATTTACAGTTGAGTTTGATGCATCGGATATCCTTACTTTACAACTTGTTGATGGAGTATTTGGTATTGTCCAGCTATATGAGCCATCACTTGGGGTTGATGAAACAAGGTTTGTCCAGTTAGTTCCGTTATTTATGGAATATTCTATTTTTACATTACTTACATCATTGCTTGTCCAGGTAATGTTATGAGATGTTCCTGCCTGCCAATTTTCACCACCATTTGGGGAGGTTACGGTAATAGAAGACTGTGGTGTTGGAGCAACTATGGCAAATTCATTATCGCTATAATCATATAAAGAAGAATTTGCGACATCAGTTATCATTACCCTGCAAGTTTGAAATGTGGTATTAGGTATATTCCAGCTATATTTATTTGTACCATTTTTACTTGAAATTGATTCAATAATAGATTTAATAACTGGTGTCCCTTTATTATCGTATCCATATTCTATTTTTACATTTTTAACATTATTGCTTTCCCATGTGATACTTTGTGTTGAACCTACTTCCCAGCTTTCACCTCCATTGGGTGAAATTACAGTAATTTTTGATTGGGATACAGAACTTATTGTAAATACATTGTCACTTTCATCAGTTGCTAGGCCATTATTTATTCTTACCTTGCAATTTGCAGATGGAGTATTGGGTACAGCCCAGCTATATGAAAAGATTTTTTGGCTAATTATTGTGGTTACTGTTTTCCACTGGGTTTTGCTTCCAAGATAATTATCACAATATTCAATTTTAATATTGCCGGAATTAAAGCCAGACCAAGTAATATCATGGGACGTTCCTGCCTGCCAATTTTCACCACCATTTGGTGATGTTACGTTAATTGTAATTGATGGAGAGCGTATTGTAAATACAGTTTCACTCTGGTCATATATCCATTCGTGTAATAAATCGCTTATACGGACTTTGCAATTAGTTGATGTAGTATTCGGCACTAACCAGCTATATGAACCGTCGCTAACAGTGGATTGAATTATAATATTCCAGTTTACACCACTATCTGTTGAATATTCTATTTTGATATTTTCTACATTAGTACTTTCCCAGATTATATTATGAGATGAACCTGCCAACCAATTCTCTTCGCCATTTGGTGAAATTAATTGTAGTTCTGATTTGGGACTTAGAGTAAATAGACCGGAGGAAACTCCGGTTACAGATGCTGTATTTGCTTCATAAATTAGGATCCCGCACATAGTCGATGGTGAAACATTATCCGGAATATGCCAAGTGTAACCTAAATCGCTTGCTAATGCCTCTCCAGGTATTGGTATCCAATTAAATCCGCCATCTGTAGTAAACTTAAATTTGACACGCTCCACTCCTGAACTTTCCCAGATTATTAATTTAGGTGTTCCGATCATCCAATTGCTTGATGAATTTGGTTGAATTACTTTTATGTATGGCTGTGCATAGATTTTTGTAGCTCCAATCACAATAAATATTATTGATAAAAGCACGATAAAGATTCTATTCTTCATCATAATTCCCTCCCTCTATATAACAGATTATTTAAATTGTAGATAATAAAACTGAGTAATTGTCAATATTTGATTGTCATTTTCTTTGTATTAAAGTAATCACATGCTTTTAAGTGGCAGTAATAAATTCCTTCAGGTAGTTCGCTGCCGTTAAACTCAATTTCGTAAGTACCTGCTTCCTGTTCTTTCTTCAATAATTTATCGATGAGCATACCGTTAGAATTATAAACTGTTATTGTTATTTCCGTTTTATAAGGCACACAATATTTAATTGTAGTCTTTTCTATAAAGGGATTCGGATAGTTCTGGCTTAAATGAAACTTCAGAGGGATCATTTCATCGTGATTGATGTTTTTTACTGAATTCATAATTTGTCCCTTTTTTAAAAGGTAAAAAAGAGAAGCCCTGGAAAACCCTTATTATATCCTGGTATATTAATAAGGTTTGGGAAGGAGGAATTCTATAAGAATTGTGTAAAAAACTATAAAATTTGTGTTTGGGTTAGGATACATTACCTTTTAAGCCACTAATTATCACTAATTGCACTAATTTTTTGTAGGTTCTTTTTAATTCCAAAATAAAATTTCCATTTTAAAATTATTCCCCTTTTTTATTTTTTCTTTTTAGTGAAATTCGTGCTAATTAGTGGTTTTTCATAAGACATACCGTTTATATTGTAAAGAATCTTCTCCAAAGAAAACTAAAATGCCTAATCTGCTTTTAGCCAGCGTCATGTAATTCAAAACCAGTTTTGTAAAATCTTCAGCTAAACCTTTGACTGCTTTTACTTCTAAAATAATATTGTCATAAACAACAAAATCCGCATAATATTTATGAGGAAGGATTATACTTTTATATTTTATTATAAATTCTTTTTTCACAGGCATAAGGGATATTATTAATTTTAATTTCATACTCCAATGCATCCTTATACACAATTTCTAAAAGTCCCGGACCTAAATGTCTCTGCACTTCCATACACAATCCGATTATTTTATAGAATTCCTCTTTATAAATTAATTTCACCATGATAACCCCTTTCTTTTAGCTACTAATTATCACTAAAAATATTGTAAAATTTATTTTTTTTATTTTAAAATAGAATTTTTCCGCTTATATATTAACCTCCCATTATAATTCATTTTTAATTCGAGATAATTAGTGTTAATTAGTGGCTTTATGATAATGGGATGGAGATACACCGAACTGTTTCTTGAAGCATAACGCAAAATATGACGGATCATTAAATCCTACTTCAAATGCTATTTCTGTAATATTGTTTGAATTCTGCTCAATTAGTCTTGCAGCTTTATTAAGCCTTATTCTTCTAATTAATTCCCCGGCCGCTTCGCCAACCAAAGCAATCAGTTTTTTATGAAGAAGAGATCTGCTCATTGCCATATATTCGGCAAACTTTTCAACACTGAAATCAGACTCAGTTATATTTTTATTAATTATATCAATTGCCTTATGTAAAAATTTTTGATCAACATTGGTTACCTGCTTCTCATCTATTTCAAATAATCCATGTTTTTGAAAATGCTCATGTATTCTTTTTCTTTGTTCCAAAAGATTCTTTATTCTAGCCTTTAATTCATATGCCTCAAACGGTTTCATAATATAATCATCAGCTCCCGTTTCCAATCCTTCTATTTTATCTTTTAGTGTTGCTTTTGCCGTTAATAGGATTAGAGGAACATGACTAGTTCTCGTATCGGATTTTAATTTAGCGCATAACTGAATTCCATCAAGCTTCGGCATCATTATATCACTTATAATCAAATCAGGAATTTCCTCAAATGATTTACTTAATCCTTCTTCACCATTGGAAGATTCTGTTATTCTGTAATAATCTTCTAAAATACCAGCTATATATTTTCTTACATCAGGATTATCTTCCACAATTAATAATAATGGCTTATCCGATTTTTCAATTAACCCGTTTTCTTTTCTTGTACAATTTATTTCCTGTTTTATTATTGAATCATTAAATTGCTCAATTCCTTTATTTTCCTCTTGATGAGCTTCATGAACAATTTCTTCCGGCAAAAGATGTTCCTTACCAAGTGGCAGCATTATTCTGAAAGTAGTTCCTTTCCCTTCCTCGCTTTCTACAGATATTTCTCCTTTGTGAAGTTCAACTAATTCTTTTGTAAGTGATAACCCGACACCCGTTCCCTCATATTCTTTCGAAAGTTTTTTATCTACCTGGAAGAAACGATCAAATATTTTGTTCAACTGTTCCGGCGGGATTCCAATACCTGTATCGGTAACCGAAATCGAAATTTTATTCTCTTTTAATTCATCATTTTCGATTGGTTTTTGGAGTAGGCGTTTTAAATTCAACTTCAACATTTACAGAACCTCCTTTAGGTGTAAATTTAATTGCATTTGATAAAATATTGCTTATGATTTTATCAATTTTATCCCTGTCAAGATAAAGGATTATTTCCACCGGCTGATAATTAAATATAAGAGATATGTTTTTTATTTCAGCAAATATTTGAAACGAAGAAACGATCTCTTTAATAACCGGGATTAAATTTTGTTTACAGGTTTTCAATCTCATTTTCCCAGCTTCAATTCTTGAAAGATCAAGAAGCTGATCGGCAAGCCTGTTCAATTTTTTTGCGCTCCGGTGAATAATATCCGCATCTTCTTTAATTTTATCATTCTTGGTAAGCTCCCAGATTTGTTTGGAAGGTCCCAATATCATTGTCAAAGGGGTCCTGAATTCATGAGAAATATTGGTAAAGAAACGTGATTTCATTTCATCTAATTCACGCAGCTTTTCTGCTTCAAGATTTCTAATCTGGAAATCATGTTTTATTTTTATTCTTTTTAACTGCATTTTCCAAATTATATAAATTGTACAGATTATTATTAATGCAAATAGAATATATGCAAAAGTTGTCTGCCACCACGGAGAGGTTATTATAATCTTAATTGATGCCCATTTTTTATCCCAGATTCCATCTTTATTTGATGCCATTACTTTAAAAATATATTTACCGGGGGTAAGGTTTGTATAAGTTGCATTTCTTTGAGTTCCTGCATTAACCCAATCATCATCAAAGTTTTCTAAAATGTACTTGTATTTGTTGCTTGATGGTTCGTTAAAATGAAACCCAATAAAATCAAAACGCAAATCATTAAAGTTATAAGGAAGCACAACTTCCTTTAGTTCAGAAATAAATCCGCTATAGTTTATTTTAGGATTTGGTCTGTTAAACAAAGATACATTGCTAAGAATTGTTTGTGGAGGAATAGAATCAATTTTAATACTGTCAGGATGGAAAATTAGAAGGCCAGCTCTGGTTATAAAATATATTTTTCCATTGGAATCTTTTGCCGGATGATATGCCAGAAAAAAATCATCCGGAATGCCATCTTTTATGTAGTAATTTTTAAATGTTCTTGTTTTTATATTAAACTTTGATAAACCATGACGTGTGCCAAGCCAAAGATTACCGGAATTATCCTCAACAATTTGAGCTATTTCAGTAAATGAAAGCCCATTATTGGGATTGTAGTTCTCTGTAATTTTCCCGGTAACTGGATCAAATAAATTTAGACCAGTAAAATATTCACTCACCCAAAAATTACCGAATTTATCTTCGTACATGGGAGAAACACATTTAAAACCGTAGTGTGTGAATTCTTCTGTTTCGCTATTAAATTTATTCAAACCGTTTTCATTAGTTCCGACCCACAAAGTTCCAGTTCGATCCTCATAAAGGGCACGAATTTGATCTGCACTTAGGCTAGATGAATCGTTTGAATCATGTTCAAATAAAGTTAATTTATTTGCCTTTATATTATATCTATATAATCCGGAGCCCATAGTTCCGATCCAGAGATTCCCTTGTTTGTCTAAAAGCATTCGGAAAATAGATTTATTAATTAGATTGAGGCTATGTGGATCATTACAATAAAAACGATAAGCTGCTGTTATAGTATTGAATTTCATTAGCCCGAATTCACTGCCAATCCATATATTACCGGATTTATCTAATACCGCTTTATATCTATTATTGGTTAAACATTTTTCATTTTTAAGATAATGGGAAAATGTTCCTTTCTTTATATCATATCTGTCCAAAGCACTCCTGGTCGAAATCCAGAGGAACCCTCTCGGATCATAGATTATATCATAAACCTTAATATTGCTTATGCTGTTTTGATTTTGGGGATTGTATTTGAATAATTGAAAATTGCTTTTCTGTTGATTTAATTTCCAAAGTCCTCTGTCTAATGTACCTATCCACATTATTTCAGAGCGATCATAAAAAACAGCAAAGATCATATTATCATAAGTATTTTTTTCTGCATTTGGGTCAAGCTTATACTGACTAATTCGTCCTGTCTTTTGATTAATGCAAAATACACCATTTTCACCTTTAATAAATCCTGCCCAAATTTGTCCTTCTCTACCTTCAGCTACAGTTCCTAGAGCATAACAAGGACTTTCAACATAATGATGATCCGGGATAGGAAAATCAATATATAATTTAAATTCTGAAGTATACACATTTAAAGTTGTCAAGGTGTGATCTGAAATCATCCAAATTTTTCCGCCTCGTGATTTGAAAAATGATTGAATCCAACTTATTTTTTTATCAGAATTAGGATCAATTTTAATCATGTATTTAGAAAAAACTTTTTCTTTAGGGCTGAATTTCCATAAGCCGTCTTTATCTGTGCCAATTAACAAATCATTTGATGCGGGATCTTCAATTATTGCATTTATACCTAAAAGATATTGACTCGATTTTGAGGAACCGGCAGATGACAAATCTTTATTTTTAAAATAATATGAAGTGAAAACTTCTTTTTGTCTGTTAAATAGATTTAAGCCTTTATCCGTTCCAATCCAAAATTTTCCTGAATCGTCTTCAAATATACACTGTATGCTATCGGCGCTTATACTGCTTGAATCACCGGGTATATGCTTATAGCACTTAAAAGAATTATCTGCGCGGTTTAGTTTATTTAAACCGTTTAAAGTCCCCACCCAAATAGTATTTTTTTTATCTTCATAAATTGTTACGATCCCTCTATCACTAATACTGCTGTTATCATGTTCTTTAGGTTGAAAAATTTTTGTTGAATAACCATCATATCTTGCCAAACCATTTTGAGTTCCAAGCCATAAATAGCCAATATGATCCTGTAGAATGCAGGTAATGCTGCTGTTGGGTAAATCAATTTTGTTGGAAATATTTTCAAATGAATAATTAGTGAATTGGGAATTAGTAGATTGTGAATAAGACAGGCCTGAAGATATAAGTAGTATAATTATACTACTTAAGTATGAACTTATTTTCTTCTGATTTTTTTTCCTTTCTCCGCCCATAACTTTCTCTTATTGTATCACGGATAGAGAAGCAAAATTTTTTATCCAGTAAAGATGTAATTAATTTATTTTTAGGGGAAGAGTATTCGGAATGGAATATAATATAGCTAAATTTTAATAAACCCCTAAAAGAAAAATTCTAGTGAATATATTAGTTTTTTATTTGATAAAATTCAATAATTCTACTATTAATTTTCTGTTTAAATACCAGTACCTCAGTCAATAACAATTTTCCTACGAACTATCTATCTGATCAATATTTTCTGCTTACGATTCTTTATTTGCTTTTATTCTGTAAAAACCGGACACTGCTTGTAAAACATCTCACATTAAATCTAATACATAATTACTGGAGCTAATCATTTTGTTTAAATATTTTATCAAATAGCGGTTCATTTGAAATATTACCTAAGTCCGGGTCAAGCCTTAACCAGACAAAATCCCTGTATCCGTCTTTTACGGCTTTTTCAAGATAAATTAAAGCTTCATCATTTCTTCCATTGAGTGCCAAAAACTCTGCTATGCGTATATGTAAAGTTGAATCTAGATTTATAGCATTTTGTCCTGCCTCCCAGCTTGTTTTATTATTTCCTAATCTGGCTAGAACGGCAGCTAATGAAAAATAAGATTCAGCGTCTTTTGGATTCTCTTTAACCCATTTTTCTGCAGCTTTTCTGAATTGGGTAAAATGTTCTTTGGAAGATTTATTATTGCCAAGATTTGAATAATTTATACCCAGGTCATAATGAGCAGAAATTTCTTCTTTATCATTTTTTAATATTTTCTGAAGTATATTTATCGCTTTTTGAAATCTCCCTTGCAACCTGTAAACATGAGCTAGACGATATGCATCTACAGTGAAATTGGGATATATATCAACAGCTTTCTGATATGCATGTTCTGCACTAGCAAGACTATCCATTGCAGTATAAACAGAACCTAAATAAAAATATCCCCATGCGTTTGTATCATCATAATTCAGCATTTTCTTAGTCCATACAAAAGCAGAATCAATCATTCCTAATTTTTCAAGATACGTCCAGATAACTCCGCCATAAGTTAAAATTAAATGCGGATCTATTTTTAATGCTGTTTTATACTCTTCAACTGCTTCATTATATCTTCCTGTATTTTGATAATACCACCCGAGATTATTATGAGGAGCTGGATCATCCGGGTATAGTTCTGATCGTAATTTTGTATACTTAATTCCTTCTTCCCAGTTTCCTTCCACATTTACTGCATAAAAGGCTAAAATACCGTATTTTTCTCTGTTTGTAACTTTATCTATCGATTTTATTGCTTCTGAAAGAAGCTTTTTACCCTGTTTACGATCAAATTTTTCTAACAACAGATTTCCTAATGATGCTTTTGCAGACGTAAAAGTTGAATCGATCTTTAATGCATTTTCATAATAATATTTTGCTTTCTCAAAATTGGATTTCCAATGTTCTTCAATTCCCAGAGAATATTGCTTTAAGGCTTCTAGAGACGAAGTAGTCACCTTTCTTAATGGCTTGTTTTGTCTGGAGATTTCATTACTTGATTCTCCTAAATCTTCTCTGATGCTTCGGCTTAAATTATCCAGCTTATCCAGAATATCGTTTTCTCCAACAGCATATAGTACTTCTGATTTTAACATCTCAGCGTTTGCTGCTTCTTTGATCATGCAGGTGATTATATATTTATTGCCAATCTTACTTATTCCCGGAACCAAGTAAATATTAATCCCTTCACGTAATGCCATTTCCCGTATTGTTTCTTCATCAAGAAAATTTAAATCCGGTTTTTCCATTCTTTTTAAATTTTCTATCATCCTGCGTTTTGAAACAACATTTACATATCGAGACTGATCAATACTTAATACAAAAGCTGTATATAGTGATTTATCCAGAACTTTTTGCTCTGTTTGATTTTCGAAATCAGAAATTAAAACCCAATCTCTTTTTGAAAAAGGGATGGTTTCTTTTTGAGAAAAAAAGACTATAATGAAAGCAACAATTAAAATGGAAAGAGAAGTCAGATAAGCGAAAAGTTTCCTGCTTTTTTTAGATTGGGTAATTCCTATGCTTTTCCCTCTAAATCCTAAATCATTTTTTAAATCTGAAATTTCATTGTAACGCAGTTCCGGATTTTTATTTAATGCTTTTTCAATAATTGTTTCAAATTTATCAGGTATTTCTGAACGAATATTTTTTACCGGTTCAAATGGAGAATTAATTATTGAATAAATTACTGCCTGCTCGTAATCAGCTTTAAAAGGAAGCTGCCCGGTTAACATTTCATATATTACTGCTCCTAAAGACCAGATATCCGTTCTCTGATCTACTTCTTCCCCTTTTGCCTGTTCAGGAGACATATAGTTGATGGTGCCTAAAGTTGTTCCTATTTGTGTTATTTTAGTTTGGCCCTTTACTTTTGCCAGGCCAAAGTCTAAGATCTTTACTATTCCATCATTTGTAATAAATATGTTTGCAGGTTTTATATCTCTATGAATAATTCCGGCCTTATGCGCCTTTTCCATTCCATTACAAATTTGCAGAATAATGTTTGCAGCATCATCAACTTCAAGAGGACCTTTTGCAATTTTCTCCTTTAGAGTTTCTCCTTCATAACAGGGCATAGAAATAAATAACCGCCCGTCTTTTGTTTCGTCAATTTCATATATTGTGCATATATTAGGATGATCTAAAGCAGAAGCAGACTGTGCTTCATGAACAAATCTTTTTTTAGCTTCTTCATTAAATGAAAAAGACGGAGGTAAAAACTTGAGGGCAACAGTGCGTTTTAATTTAATATCCTCGGCTCTATAGACTTCACCCATTCCACCCGAGCCAAGTTTATCTATTATTTTATAATGAGATACCTTTTCACCGATCACAATTACCCCTCTATTTTTATAGTCAGGAAATTGTAGTTTTATCCGAAAATAAAATGGATAAGTTTATTGCTTCAACGAAAAACGTCCCTTTTGAAATGGTAGAATAATTCCGCATAACACCCCTAAAAAACAAAAGATTACTTAATATTCTGAATTTTTCAATTAAAAGTCAATTAAATTCTTAATTAATTATTCTGTAGAATTGAGCATACAGATACATGATAAAAGAAGATTAAACTTAAATTGGCAATAACTATTAAGTTTTTTTATTTAATTCAATAACTGATGATATAAAATATTTTGAGAATTTGCGACATGTAATTTGCTTGAATTCTAATTTTAAAAAATAATTATAAAATAATTTCACCCTCCATTTCACCTGGTTTTTCAATATTTAATAAATTTAATATAGTCGGTGCAAGATCAATAATCTGATATCTTTTTTCAAAGGTTGAATTTTTCTGAAAATCATTTCCAACAGCCAAAATGAATCCCTCGAATCTATGGTTCCCGCTTCTGCCATCCGGGTTTTTCCCCGGTTGCGGCCATTTTAATTCGCCATATTCGGGTGAAATAATTTTGTTGTAACCTGCTGCGGGTTTTATTTTCCATTTAACAAGAATATCCGGTAAATTATTAAATCCGGTTCCATTATTAAATAAGAGATCAGTTTTTTCTGCACTTTCAACTATAGGCTCCTGTGTTTTTTCATCTTTAAAGGTTTTTATTCCTTCAATTATTTTATTGCAAAGATTATCATATTCTTTCCCCTGCTCAACTATACCATTTTTCTCTCTTCCTTTAAGATTCAATCTTATATACCCCTGTAAATCAGAGAGCATACTAAAAATCATTGTTTCTTCCCATTTTGTCCCTCCCATACGCCAGTAAGCTGTCATCTTATCCTGAATTTTAAGTGGTAAGATCTTCTTAAAATTTGATCTCCATTCCAGGGGGATTTTATTCCTTATCTTTTTTATGTAACCGCCGCCATTATCTTTTTTTTGTTTTCCGTTTACTACATTGGAAATCATTTTGGGCAGTAAATATTCCGAAAGAGAAGTATTTACTCCCATTCCATGTAATGAAAATACAATGATTGTAACATCTTTAGGTACAGTCTCCAGAATTTTACCAACGGCTTTATCGCACTCTTTATAAATATCTCTAAGCCAACTATTGAATATCAGCTTTTGTTCATTATTAACTTCCTCTTTGGAACTGGAGATGTCCCAGAATTTATGTCCTCCGCGATGAGCTGCAGAAAAACAGCACAGAAACAAATCCCACTCTTCAAGATTCATTAAATTAATAATAAGTTCAGCTTCCTTCTTAGTTGCAGTGACCAGTTCTTCTTTGATATTAAAGAGCTCCTGCAATGACTGGAGACCTCCCATTTCATTACTAATGGGCGGCTTACCGAAATTCTCAGTAACCCAGTCTATTTTTTCTTCCGGAAAAGATGATGTTGGGTATATCCCGTCATGTGAAGCCCAGCCTGAAATTTCTATCCCATTAAAGGGAACTGGCGGAAAAGTTAACGGCATATCAACAGAAATAACTTTATATTTTTCCCCCAGGTTGCGCCAGAAAGGAGCTGCATTTATCCATTCCGGGCCGGGGCGTTCATATTCCATTTTATCGCTTCTCCATTGGAGGTAATGATAAAAACCGTGTTCACCCGGGTTTACTCCTGTATAAAAAGTCGGCCAGACCGAACCGGCCAGCCATTCAGCTGTGGAAGATATTTTTCCAAATTTTCCCCTGCAGCGTAAAGAAGCTAAATTTTTTAAGTACCCTTCCTCAATCCATTTTTCTATTAGACTTGGTTCTGCAGCATCTAATGCTATAGCAAATACTTTTTTACCTGCCTGTTGATTTTCAGGAGTTGAATTCATCTAAATAGATTTCCTTTCCATTATTAATAATTGAACTCCGGGCAGATTCGATTGCGAGGATTGACGAGATTCCTTCGTCTATCCCTGGTATTGGAATTGCACCTGACTTCACAAAATTAAAAAATTTTTCCAATTGAACCTTATAAGATATATTAAATGGAAATTCTTTTCTCAGCAATTTGGTTGTCAATCTGTCTTTTATATCCAGAAAATCCCGGAAAAAACCTTTCCCGGGTAAAATTCTTACAGATTTAAAAAAAATAAAAAAAATTTTTTCTTCTCTGTTTATTTTTATTGTTCTGATTGTTTCATCTTCAAATGCAATCCGGCAAACGATACTTTCATTCCCATCTGTTTTAACTTTTAAATTGATTTCATTCTCAACAGGCTGATTCGCAGTTACGGAAACAATTCTTTTATCAAATATATAAGTAATTAAATCAAATAAATGCGGACCTAAATCATCAAGTGGACTGCTTATAAATGAAACAGGATTCCATTTGCTGTAATTGCTTGTAAAAATAATTTCCGAAAAATTTATTTTTTCTTTCAATGATAATTTTTCTTTCATCTTAACAACAGGGAGCCAGTATCTATGATTGAATCCCATCATAAGTCCGGCTTTTGATGAGGACTCAATTTCCTTTAACTCCTGAGTCCCCTCCAATGATAAACTTAACGGTTTTTCAACTAATACATATTTATTCCTTTTAAGAAATTCAGATGCCAGGCGGATGTGTGAATCAGGCGGAGTAGTAATTATTGCAGCATCAACACTATTAAAAAGATTTTCATCAATTGATTTATACGCGGTACATCCGGAAAAATTTCCGGAGATTAAATTTCTTCTGTCTTCAACCGGATCCACAGCTGCCGTAATTTTAATATTATTAACATTTTTCAGGGAAGGCAGATATATTCTTTCTGCTGCTCTTCCGCATCCTATAATTCCTATTCTAAGCGGGCTTGATATTTTGATATCCCGATTAAAGACTGAGTTCATACATATTTTTCCGGTTTACCATTTTGTGATGATTTTTCGGACAGATATTTAGCCTGACCTTCACGAAATCCTTTTATCCAGGAAGATATTCCAATAATTAAATAAGGAGAAAAGAAAATTATCCTTAATAAGCCGGCCGGGTTCCATTGCAGAGTGCGAACAGTTATATAGATTATCCTTTTTAATCCCAACAACAGAGGGAAAAAGTAAATTTCTTTTGATTTACTTCCTGCAGCCGATTCTTTAAGGTTTAAATATCCTTTATAGAATCCGAAACTTTCATGGTGTTTCCTTAAACTTATTAAATCTTTTCTTCCGCTATGTTTTACTATCATCTTTTTGCTAAAATGAATTTTTCCTTTTTGCAGTGCTGACTCACTGAATTTTGTATCCTCAGCAATCTGCAAATCTTCATTAAAGCCGCCGACATTCTGATACAAACTCCTAGTAATACCAAAATTACAACCGGCAAAATGTTCAAATTTTTTTGAAGAGCGATATTTTTGAAAATCAGAAAAGAGAAATAAATTATCAATAGAAGCTACAGGATGAAACGGATACAAATTAATTACAGGACCTATTACTACATCAATACCTTTTTTAAGAGAAGAATAAATTTCAGAAAGCCAGCCTGGTACCGGAACACAATCAGCATCAATAAAAGCAAATAGATCTGCTTTTGAAGCTCTTACTCCGGAATTTCTTGCCTTCCCCGGAAACATTAAAGAGGAAGAAGAAATTAATTTTGAATTATTAAAAGAGTTAACCAGTTTTTTTACTCCCGGAGTATTACCGCTTTCCGCTACAATTATTTCACTCTCCCGGTTGAAAGTTTGATTTCTCAATCCTTCCATACATTTTACCAGATCATTCGGATTGCCGTAAAAAGGAATAATAACTGATATTTCCGGAGATTGAACTTTGTAATCTGTTTTTATGTTATCCTGCAAATTCATTTTAATCCAGACTTGAACAAGCTGAAAAATCCCCTAATTTGGGATGATATTGTATCAAACTCACCTCTGAATATTTCCTGAATGAATATAAATACTATTTTAAACGGCAGGATAAAAAATAAAACACACAACTGAATAAAACTTGCATGTTTCATTAACAGGTAAAAATAATTTTTTACTTTTGATGATTCATATTCTGCAACTGATTTTCCTCTTCCTATTTTCCCTCCTTTATGATAGATAACACCTTTAGGGTTATATAATATTTTGTAGCCGGATTTTCCTGCTCTTACTGCAAAATCAACATCTTCCCAGCCGTAAGGATTAAACCTTTCATCAAAGACTTTTATTTTATCAATAACTTTTTTGTGAACCAGGCATAAGCCGCCGCATGCAGGAACAATCTTTGTTTCTTCAAACTGACCGGAGTCTTTTTGTCCTCCGCCGATATCTTTAATTGCACCGGTAAAGAAATTAATTGACATGCCGCCTGCATATTTAATTATACCGGGTTTATTCATTACATAACATTTAGGCGATACAATTCCGATATTTTCTTTAGAATTAATTGATTTAACCATTTCTGATAATGTATTTTTTTCTATAGTAATATCATTATCAAGGAAAAAGAAATAATCGTAATTAAAATTATCATTTGCGTAATTGATTGCTAAATTGCGCCCTCCTGCAGCTCCAAGATTTCTTTTGCTTTCAAGCAGATGCACACCCGGATAACTTTTCCTGATAACTGCATTTGATGAATTGGAAAAGCCGTTTTCAACCAGGACAATTTCAATTGGAGAATAGTCCAGTTTTGAAATACTATCCAGACTTACTAAAGTATCTTCTAAATTATTATAATCCAGAATTATTATAACAACGAGTTTTTCTTCTGTCAAATTAAAAGCGGCTTAATAGATAAATTATTTTATTAACGATTCAAAATCAATTTCCGGAAATAATAACTAAATAATTTACCGGATAATTTACTTTAATTTGGATCCTTAATAATTAAAAATGTTTTAAGATTCTTTTTAAAAAAGTCTCGATGTATCGGGAGATTTATCTGCAAGCATTTTAAGAGAAATTCCCGAATCCAAAACATATCGTTTTTAACTCTTTTTAATTGCATCATAATATTTGCCGAACCAATAACTGCACAAATTAAAAAAAATATCTATGTTTGGATCAACACCTTTATAATTTTGTTAAATGGCATTTATCTAAGAATACGAACTGTTCTAAAATTATTAAATTTAATTTAAAAGCATTAATTATCTTCAACCGCAGTTCCGGACTTTCCTTCTTCAATTTCTTTTGAATTAATATTTTCCTTTAGTTCCAACAAACCTCCCAGAAGCATAACAAATATATTCCGGGAAAGGAGCAATAATGAAAGTGCAAATGCTGCATCCGGTTTAATGCTGAATTGACCTAACAGAAATATTAATGTTCCTTCCCTTACACCAAGCCCGGCAAAAGCAATTGGAAACATAGTAGCAATTGAAGTTGTTGAAGCAACCCAGCTGATTATCCAAAAGTTCAGATTAATATCAAGCGATTTTGCCAGGCAAAAAAAAGAAATGATACCAATACCATGATAGAAAAAGAGCAGGCCGATAATTTCTAAATGATCTTTAAGACTCAAATTATGAAATTGCCGGATTGCAGAAACAGATTTTTCAACGCTATTAATTATTAGTCCTGGTAAATGGAAATGTAAAATGGTTTTTTCTATAAGATTAATCCCGGCTTTATTCATAAGTAAAAGATAAAAAACGATCATAGAAATAAATACAAACGCCAGCAGAATAAAAATCTTCAGATTTCCCGCCGAAAAAATAATCGCAAAAGAAAAAATAAGTGCCATAAAAATTGTAATCAGTATTTCAAGAAACCTGTTGAACAATACAACTGCAGCAGCGGCAGATTTATTTCCGTGTTTTGAAAATTTGTACCACTTAACTGCGCCTCCGGAGATAGTCCCGGGTAAAAAGAAGCTGTAAAAACTGGTGGTTAAATGTATCTTCAGAATTTTAAATGTTGACAACGGCATCCCCTGCACTTTTGTTAAATACCCCGTTTCAAAAGCAGAAAAATATTGTATTGAAATTCCAAGCAGGATCCCTGTTATTACAAGGAAATAATCGGCCGATTCAATTGATAACAGGATTTTTGAAAAAGGTATTAAAGTAAAAAGATAAACCAGTAAAGCACCTGATATGATAAATTTTAATAAAAGAAAGATTTTATTTTTGATTACCATGTATTATAGTTAATTCACAAATTATTAATTAGTTCTTCTATGATTTTTTTACTTGTTAAGTGAATTCTTTATTGAACTTATTTTTGAAATTTCAGAATCCTGCAATGGAGGAGCATCAAACGTCCCGAGAATTTCCTTCAACTGATTAGTATTTACAGCACGGGGAATAGCTGTCGAAACTTCTTCAGAATTAAGGACAAATTGAAGTGCGGCCTGGGCTAAGGTACGGTTTTTAGTTATAAGAAATTCAAATTGTTTTGCTTTTTCTTTTTTGCTTTCAAATTCCCTGTAATCCTTTGCATAAGTTTCAGCCATAATATCGCTAAATTCTGCAGTTAAATGCCCCTGTGCTCTTGGGTTCCTTGCGATTATACCCATTTTTTTCTCTTTAGCTGCAGGAAGAATATCTTTAATAAATTTATTATCCAATAAATTAAAGGTCAGCTGGACTGATGAAATTTCCGGATGTTTCAGACATAGAAACGCATCTTCATTATCCTGGCATGAAATACCGAAATATCTGATTTTCCCCTGCTTCTTAAGCAGCTCTAAAGTTCCAATAAATTTGCCTTCTTTCAATATTTCTTTTGAAGGTTTATGAAGCTGATAAATATCGATATAATCTGTTTGAAGGTGTTTTAAACTCTTCTCTACTGCTTCAATCAGATGTCCGGGAGAAAAATCTTTTCTTTTCTCCTTAGCACGCATCGAATGAAGATAGATTTTTAATGATTTTAAATATTTACCAACCGGTCTTGCAAAAGCTCTTGCCTTCAACAAGAATAATGCAGTTTGTGAGTATAATGTTCCTGTTTTGGTTCCAATAATAATCTTATCTCTTTTGCCCTTAAATGTCCTGCCGATTAGTTTTTCGCTTTCACCTAATGAATAATGATCTGAAGTATCAAAAAAATTAATACCTGAATCATATGCGTAATTTAAAGTTCTTATCGATTCAAGATCATTTTTATAATAAAGACCTCCCCCGATTGACTGGCAGCCGAAACCGATTTCTGAAACTTTTAAATCCGTGTTTCCCAAATCTCTATATTTCATTTAGTATTTTCCCGGTAAAATCCGATTTAAAATTATCATCAACCTGCAGATCTTTAATTACTTTACCTTCAATATCACCAGGGACATTCAGCTTCAATAAACTAAGCCATGTTGGAGTTAAATCAATTATGCTTGCATTTTTTACTTTTTTATTCTTTGCAATATCAGGTCCTTTAGCTAAAAGGATGCCTTCATCTCTATGGCTGCCCGAGGTGGGCCAGTTCATATTTTCCCGCCATCTTTCAACAAAAATTGAATCTTTATCCTTATCATTTTCAGCCGGCATATAGGCTCCGTCAATCCATTCAATTAACAAGTCAGGTGCAAAATCCATAAAATCACCGCTGTATAATTCTTCCCGTTTATGAATCTGTTTTACAACAGGTATACCGGTGAACGGATTATTAAGAATTTTAAACTTCCTGATTATTTCATCCCTGACCTCATCATATTGTGCCTTTTCAACTATTCCTTTTGGATCTCTTCCTTTAAGGTTTATATAAATACCTCCTTCTTTTCCCCTGGAAAAAGCCCGGGTTTTTTCCCAATGAATATCTGAATCAGCCATATATGATTGAATCCAGTTTTTCAGCCAGTGAACATTCTTATTTGCAAAAAAATACCATGACTGGGGAAGGAGAGATTGAATATTTTTTCTGAAGCCGGCAACTTTTGAACGGGTAAAAGATACTTTAAATGATTCTTGGCCATCTTTTGAAGCAGAAAGGTTCATTGATTTATTATATGTCAGAAATCCTTCTTTCTGCAGCCAAGTATTTATTTGGATTCCCGAAGCAAGCGGTCCCGCACCACATTCAGAAAATATAATAATATTTGTATCCGGCCCTGCAGCTCTTATTAACCGCTCTATTGAAGCATCTAAAGATTTATATGCAGTCTTAATTATATCTTTATAAACATTATTTTGCATCTGCATGTCTTTCCAGAAATAGTGCTGGGTTATAGCAGTAGCACTAAAGAAGGACATAAAGAAATCCCAGTTTTTATTTTCGATTAAATATGATACAACCTCGGTTTGTCTATTTACATCTTCCTCAACCAGCGTTAAATAGTCTTCCTTCTTTCTTCCGCCGGGGAATATATCTTTAAGCCTGTATCGTCCGAATTTTTCCACGATTTCATCATAAATACTACTTGGATATGCAATTGAACGGTGTGCACCTGGAGCATCTTCACCCGAAATCATAAATCCTTTAATTTTCCGGGGAGGAAATGTAAATGGTATGTTTACTATACCCGAGTTTAAACCATTTTCACTCAGAATATCCCATACTGCTTTGGTTTTAATATTGGAGCCATTAATTTCAATAAATTTTCCGTCTTTTCCTCTCTGCCAGAAATCAAACAAGCCATGTTCTCCAGGATTTTTCCCCGTAAAAACATTCCCCCACATTTGGGGAGTAACCATCGGGACCGATGATCCAAGCACACCGGTAGTTCCTTCCTCAAAAAACTTTTTAAATGCAGGCAGTTCACCGTTTTCAATCAATGGAATAATTAAATCGAAGGTAGCTTCTCCAAGAGTAATGACCAGTAGTTTTTTTCTGTTTGATGTCATATACCTGGTTCTATTTTATTAATAAACTATTATAAATACTTAGATGTTTTCCAATAGCTTTGTTTAATTCATAGTGTTCTTCAACATATTTCCTGCCCTCTTCACCTTTAATTCGCCATAAATCATTTTTCAGAAGACTATTCATACCTTCAATGAAGTTATTATTCTTAACCAGGAATCCAAAGTGTTCAGTAACATTCTCCGGGTTAAGCGAACTCAATATTGCACATCTGTTAGCAAGCGCTTCCAGAAAAGAAATCGGCAGACCTTCTCTTGCAGCGGTATTTACTAAAATCCAGCTCTTACCTAAAATTTCATACAAGTAATTATTTTCAAATTGATTTATAAAACCCGTAATAGTTAAGTTTTTTAAATGTGAATATTTTTCTCTTAAATAATTATCATAATTATTATTTCGTCCTTTCCCTATAGCAATGAATCGAATTTCGGGAAAAGATTTGACCATCTGGAAAAATAATTCCGGTTTCTTCCTTTTATCCCACCTTGCTACAAAACATACGGTAGGCAAGACAGCCTTTGAAATATTTTCTTCCGGAATCTTAATAGGTGTCGGTAAAAAATTGACTGAACCATTTAAAGAATATTTTATTGAAACTTTACTTTGCAGGGAAATTGCAGCACTGAATACTCTATCTGCATTTTGAACTGATTTCTTTACAAGGGAATTATTTTCAAACAAATAATTAGAAAGAACCTGCAATTTATTTCGAGATGGATGAATAAATTCTTCTATCCAATCAACGGTTGTTTTGGGATCTCTCGAAGTAATAATATGATATTTATGAGGCATTTCCTTCATAGCAAGATAAGTTAAAAACGAAGGTTCTTCAGAATGATAAATATCCGCATTGCATGCTTTAATTAATTTTTTTGAATAAAAAGGATTAGCTTTTTGAAAACCAAGTACTTTGATGCCATTTAAAATTTCAAATTCTTTTTGTTCATCTCTTCTGGGAATAACCGCAAAAACTTCAACTCCGCGCTTAACAAGTTCTTCCCCGATAATCCGGGTTGCACGGCCGAAACCGCCGTATTTCCCCCATTCAAATATTTCTGTGCAGATTAAGCAGATCCTCATTCAATTAACTTTAATAGAAAAAGATTTTAGTTTAATATTAATTTTGATTTATATAAAGTTCGGAATAGCTAAACTGATTTGACGGCGAAATAATTTTAAAATAGAGTTCTAAATATTTTTGAGCAACATTTTCCCAGCCGAATATTTCTTCTACTCTTTTCCTTGCATCAAACTGGAGTTTCCTGACTAATTTATCACTGTCCATTAATTTAAGAAGAGACTCTTTAATTGCCTTTGGATTTTTAGATTCAATTAATATTGCAGCATTTCCAACTACCTCGGCGCAGCCGGTATCATTTGTAGTAATAATAGCCATACCGGAAAGCATTGCCTCTAGCAAAACTACCGGAAAATTTTCTGATTCAGATGTAAATACGAATATTTCGGATTCTTCGTAAAGCTTTTTCAATTGATCAGAAAGATTATCAAGATATCCCTGAAAATTAATCTTAAGATTATTTATCCTGGATATTCCTTTAAGGATTTCTAAATAAGGACCATCCCCGACAATATTTATATCATAATCTTTCTCTAGTCCTTTTACAGCTTCCAGGAAATACTGCACACCTTTTCGTTTAAACATTCTCGTAACAATAAGAATTTGTTTTTTCTTCATAACATTTGATGAAAATTTATTAAGTTCTATTCCATTAGGTATAACCGAAGTTTTCAATTTAGGATTTATTTTTTTCGCCAATGCTTCCAAATTTTTACTTGGTAAAACTATCTTTTCTGCATTTGAAGTGATTAATTTCCAAAGCGGCACAAGAAATTTATGAATTAATTTGAATCTATCGGGATTATATCCTGGTACGTCTGAACCATGTGCAGTAATAATATATGGAATCTTTCGCAGCATTTTAACTGCAAAAGCTAAAATTCCGTCGGGGAAAATAAAATGAGTATGATTTATTTGATAATCATGTTTTCTGGTTAATTTAAAAATCAGGGGAAATGCTGATAAAATGTATAAAAACATCTCAGGGAAAGTGCATAAATTTTTTTTCAACCTTATGCATCTAACTCTATAAATATTTACGTTGCCAATCCTTTCAAACTCAGGAAGATTTTTGAATCCCATTGTAACCATGTCAATTTCGCAGTTTTTTTTATTTAGTTCAGTGATTAAACCATGAACTACTTTAGCGCCGCCGCCGCCAATCGGTGGGTATTCGTAACATAGTATTAAAATTTTAATATTTAGTATTCCTCTAATCTTACAGAAATTTTAAGGGAAAGTAATTAGGAATAGTATAATCAGTAAGTTATTATGGTGAAGATATTATTTTAGTGTTACAGTTAATGTGAGAACGAGCAACCAGCAGTAATTTAGATATAACTATTATTAAATTAAGTACATAATTAGAATATTAAGCTTTAATGATTTTGTGAAATCAAAATTCACAACGTCTAATTTTTTTTCATTTTTAAGAGTAAGAAAAATTCAATTATTTGTAAAAAAGGAGATTTTTATATGGCTGAAAAAAAAACAATTGCTGTTGTTGGTGCAACAGGCGCGCAGGGTGGTGGATTGATACATGCAATATTAAATGATCCTGGTTTTGATTTTGTTGCCCGTGCAATTACACGGCATCCTGATTCTGAGAAAGCCATTGAACTATCAAAAAAAAGTATTGATGTAGTTAAAGCTGATTTGGATGATGTAGAGAGCCTGAAAAAAGCATTCAGCGGGGCTTATGGTGCTTTCTGTGTTACAAATTATTGGGAATATTTTTCTCCCGAAAAGGAAAAGAAGCATGCAAAAAATATGGCAATTGCGGCAAAGGATGCGGGCGTTTCTCATGTTATCTGGTCTACTCTCGAAGATACAAGAGAGTGGGTTCCTCTTAATGATACCAGAATGCCGACCCTGATGGGGAATTACAAAGTTCCGCATTTTGATGGTAAAGGGGAATCAAATAAATTTTTTGAGGAAGCAGGCGTACCTGTAACATTTCTCGTTGCTTCATTTTATTGGGACAACCTTATTCATTTCGGAATGGGCCCTAAAAAAGATCCGGATGGTAATTATGCAATTACATATCCTATGGGAGATAAAAAACTTGCAGGCATAGCTGCTGAGGACATTGGCAAATGTGCACTTGGAATATTTAAAAACGGTGAGAAATATATCGGCAAAACCGTAGGTATTGCGGGAGAGCATTTAACAGGAAACGAAATGGCTGAGAAATTATCAAAAGCTTTAAATAAAAATATTATTTATAATGAAGTAACTCCTGATGTTTTTAGAAGCTTCGGTTTTCCCGGAGCAGACGACCTGGGAAACATGTTTCAGTTTTACCGCGATTTTGAAAAGGACGGATTGGATTTGCGTAACCTGGAAGAATCGAAAAATTTAAATCCTGCATTACAAAATTTTGATATGTGGCTGGCAAAAAATAAAGCACATATTTCGATTGAAGAATAACATTTTAATATTTAACTAAAACTATCTAGAAGGAAGCACCATAAAAGTGAGAAATTTTTATGGTGCTATCATCATTTGTGAATTAAAAATATAAAGTTCCGGTCTTCCTTAAATTATAAATCACCTTAAATTAATTCATGCCCCGACTCCACGCCCATTAAAATTTTGTTTCATATAATACGCCCCGGATAGAAGATTAAACAATTCCAAAAATTTATTTTACTCTTTAGGAAACATTTTGTAGGTTTTTTGCATCTATCTTGTAGAGCGGGGTAAATATTTTGATTAGGGACAAAACTCAAATAGTAGAATTTACATTACTTTTCAATAAATATAAGAAAAGACTCTTTAATTATGTCCTTAAAATGTCTTCCGATCGTATGCAGTCAGATGATATTGTTCAGGATGTTTTTATAAAGTTATATCAGAATCTTGATCTGATAAAGAATAAAGATAGTGTTTTGGCCTGGCTGTTCAAATCAGCAAGAAATGAACTTTACTCAATATACAGGAATACAAAATTGAAAAAACTTTATATGGAATCTGAAGATTATGATGAGATTGAAAAAGAAGATGATTTTTCGCTTTCGGAAGAAATTGAAAATAAAGAATTGAATGAGATAATAATGAAAGAACTTGAGAATATAAATCCCGAACAAAAAGAGATATTTGTATTGAAGGAATATTCAGGATTATCATATAAGGAAATTGCGATTCTTGTTGAAATTGATGAAGAACTTGTAAAAAGCAGGTTATATAAAGTCAGACAGAAACTAATTAAAAGAATTTCAAAACTCTTGAAATAATCTAAATATACGGTGTTAAAATGGATGACGAAAAAAATTTTGAATTGATTAACAAATATTTTGACGGTGAACTTGAAAAAGGAGAAGAGATATTTCTTTTCAGCCGGCTTTCTTCAAGTGATGAAGGGAGAAAATATTTTAAACAGATCAATAGGATTAGAGCAGCAGTTGATGACTCTATGGAAGAATTTCCAGAAGAGCTTGAAGAAAATATTTTGCGATCCATCGGTAAAGTACATGTTATAAAAACCGGTTTTTTCAATACACATACAATAGCAACTTCTATTTCCTATGCTTTTGCTTTAATCCTGATAGTGATCAGCGGATACCTTCTTTTCGAAGTTAAAGATTACCAGCATAAAGTTGAAAGGCTGTCCGGCAGGATGATAAAACAATCGCGGACAATTGAAATGTTATATAATAGTCTTCCCGAAATCCAGGTAAAAGCATCATCAAATAATGAAATAATTGTTAAACCAAAAATATGAGGCATCAAAAATGAAAAAGATTTTTATGCTGATTTTAATAATGATTTTTCTCCCTTCATGTAATGAAACAAGGAAGCGGGAAATAATTGATACAACCGAAAAAGATTCTTTCATGGCTTCGGATAGTTTAACCCCGGCACTTAATGGCGGATTTAAATATAAAAGTTCAGAATGGGAAAATGTAGATAGTCTTCTTAAAATGCATGCCGTGAATGAACCAGATATATTTGAAAATACTGGTTTTACTTTTAAGTCATTAATTTACTTTTCAGCAGAAGGAAATATTGAAAAAATAATTAAGCTGGAAAGTATAAACAATCAGGTTGATAATGCAATATTAAGATTCATTCAAAAAACATTTAAGATAATTCCACCGGAAATTAACAACAAACGTGTAAGGCTTCATACTTACTTTACAATAAACTATAATACTGACGGATTAAACTTCTTACCGGAGACAGATAATTCACTTATTCCCAAAGAGGCTCCTGAAGATTTGTATCATGTTACGGTTGATGAAATGCCTTCGCCGGTTGGCGGCATGATAGAAATTGTAAAAAGAATAAAATATCCTGAAGAGGCTAAGGAGCAGGGAATCGAAGGGAAAGTAATTATAAAATTATTTATTGATGAGTCCGGAAATCCTCAGAGCTGTAAAATTATTAAAGGTGTTAATCCTTCATTAGATGCAGAAGCTGAAAAGGTTTTAATGAAAACAAAGTTTAACCCGGGTAAAATAGACGGTAAGCCTGTAAAAGTACAGGTTGCAATACCAATCGTCTTTAAATTAAAATAATTATAAACTATAAACTAAAAGAGGTTTAAAATGAAAAGAATTTTTTCATACCTGCTCTTAATATTTTTTCTTGCAGGAATAAGCACTTTTGCACAGAAAAAAGAATTGGATCAAATTCCTATTCCGGTGGGAGGAATTGCTGCTATCGCGCATAATGTTGTATATCCTCAATCTGCAAAAGAAAATAAGATTGAAGGAAAAGTAATTATAAAAACAATAGTTGATGCGGGAGGAAGCGTTGTATCTACAACTGTTGAAAAAAGCCTTAATGCCGAATGCGACAAGGCGGCCGAAGCAGCAATTAAGAAAACAAAATTCAATCCCGGGATGAAAAATGGAAAAGCTGTTGAAAGTGAAGTTACTATCCCGATTATGTTCAAACTTTCATAGTGTTTGATATAAGTAAAACAAATTCATAGCCCCTTCAAAAGAGGGGCCTTTTTATATCTAATTACCAACCTTTATTTGCAGACAAAAGATCGATTCTGATTCTCACTGTTGGCATTACATATTTACTTTTCACTTGCAAGTTTTTCACATCAGGTTTTTTCATTAACTGTTTTTATTAAATATTTATGATTTCTTTCTGGTATCTTAATTGAGGATCCCGAACGGTTAAAATGGAGTGAAATTGTCTAAGAATTTTTTATCTGTTTTTATTTTGATTATTGTATTAATAATTAGGCCTATTTTTGCTCAGCATACTTACTACGTATCTAAAAACGGGAAAGATACGAACAACGGCCTCAGCACAGTCAATTCTTTCTTAACTCTTCAGAAAGCAGCAAATATAGTTTCTGGCGGTGATTCTGTTATTGTGCTCCAGGGAAATTACAAAGGCTTTGATATAAGAACTGGCGGATCAGAAAATTCTCCTATTGTTTTCAAGGCTGTAAATCAAAATGTTATTATTGATGAACCAAATTATAAAACCAGTGATGGTATCAATATTGAAAATGCAAATTGGATTGTTATTGACGGATTTAGATTAATCGACCAGCCCCGTGCAGGGATTCGTGCCGCAGTTTCGGATTTTATAATTATAAAGAATAATTATTGTACTCAGAATAATTACTGGGGAATCTTTACCGGTTTTACTAACGATATTCTTATTGAGAATAATATTTGTTCTTACAGCATTCAGCAGCATGGCATATATGTATCAAACAGCGGGGACAGACCAATTGTCAGGCAAAATGAATGTTTCGGAAATAACGGATGCGGAATTCAGCTGAATGCAGATGCCTCGCAGGGCGGAGATGGTATTATTACCAATGCAGTAATCGATGGAAATATACTTCATGATAACGGCTCCGGCGGAGGTTCAGCAATAAATCTCGATGGAGTCCAAAATTCAGTAATATACAACAACCTCATTTATAATAATCATGCAACGGGTATTGCTCTATTTATGATTGATGGAGCAGGAGGATCAAAAAACAACAAAGTATATAACAATACAATTATAAATCCGTCTGATGCAAGATGGGCAATGCTGATTAACAGCGGTTCAACCGGAGATACCTTGTATAACAATATTTTTATCAATCATCATAATTTCAGGGGTAGCATTTCAATTGACGCTTCTTCCATTAATAATTTCTTCAGTGACTATAATATTGTTGTAGACAGATTAAGTGTTGATGACGGAGAATCAAACATGAGTCTTTCAGACTGGCAGAAATTAGGCTATGATATTCATTCTCAATTGGCAATACCTGAAGATCAGTTATTTATCAATTCGGTTTCAGATGACTTTCACCTTATTGCCGGATCGCAGGCAATTAATACCGGAACTTCGCTTGTTTCAAGTTTTGTAACAAAAGATATAACAGGTTTAGCCCGCCCGCAGGGGGATGGTTTTGATATTGGTGCTTATGAATATTCATCTGTTACAGGAATTAAAAAAGTGGAAACCGGCAGTAATTTCCGGCTTTATCAGAATTATCCTAATCCATTTAATCCTTCTACTAAAATAAGATATTATATTCCTCAAACCTGCTTTGTCTCATTAAAGGTCTATAATATGTTAGGTGAAGAAATCGAAACGCTGGTTAATGAAAAACAATCTCCCGGGTTGCATGAGGTAATTTTTTCTACCGAAAAGGTAACAGAAAGACTTCAGTCCAAAACCGGGTATGCTTCAGGAGTTTATATCTGCAGGCTTTCGGCTGGGATCTATTCTGCAGCAAAAAAAATATTGTTTTTAAAATGATAACCGAATTTATGACTATTACTCTCTGAACTTGTTTCACTTCACAACACAATAATACCTCCTGTTTTATATTTCTACCATTATAAGTCCGTTCATTTTCTAATAGAAAAATCAATCATATTTTATTTCATTGGAGATGCTATGAAGTTTTCACTATTTATTTTATTAAGCTTATTCATATTATCCGGGTGTTCAAAAAAGAAAGAGAATAATATGAATGAAAATTCATCTATTGTTACAAAAGAAATAACTTATTCTTCAGATGGAATACCTCTGAAAGGGTTTTTAGCCTATGATCAAAATAAGCAAGGGAAGGCACCCGGAATAATTGTCGTTCATGAGTGGTGGGGTATGAATCAGTATGCCAGAGATAGAGCAGAAATGCTTGCAAAGCTCGGATATGTTGCACTGGCTATTGATATGTATGGAAACGGAAAAACAGCTGAACATCCTGATAATGCTGCTAAATTTTCTTCCGAAATAATGCAGCACATGGATACAGCCAGAGCAAGATTTGATGCCGGTCTTAAACTGCTTAAAGAACAGTCACAGACAGACACCAGCAACATTGCAGCGATTGGATACTGCTTTGGCGGCGGCATTGTTCTGCGCATGGCTCTCGAAGGTGCTGCTCTTAAAGGAGTGGTCAGTTTCCACGGAGATTTACCGACAGATCCTGTAACAAATCCTTCTCAGGTTAAAGCTAAAATTCTTGTCTGCAATGGTGCTGATGATCCTTTTAATCCCGAGAAAAAAGTAGATGCTTTTAAAGATGCAATGGATAAGGCCGGAATAGATTATAAACTTATCAATTATCCAGGCGCCGAACACAGTTTTACAAATCCGGCTGCAGATAGTCTTGGTAAAAAATTTAATCTGCCTTTAGCCTATAATAAACAGGCGGATGAAAAAAGCTGGAAAGCAATGCAGCGCTTTTTTGATAGAATATTTAAATAATTGCTACACCAATTCTTGAGAGATGACATCTTATAACCTTTCTCATTAGGTGTCATCTCTAAATCTGTGGTTTATTATGAAAAGGGGCAATATTACTTCATTCTTAATTTTTAAATGTTTAAGAGAACTAACCCAAAGCCCCACGGAATTGTGTAGGAATGATTACCCGGATTTTTTCTTAATTCAATAAGTTCCTTGTCCTTCTGCAAGATAGGCACAATTCCAATATTCCAATAATATTTACTATTGTATTTAATATCTTTTAATTATTTTTAGATATGAGCGGTAAATTATATTTAGTTTCAACTCCAATTGGTAATTATGAAGATATCACTCTCCGTGCTATAAGGATTTTAAAGGAAGTCGATTTTATTGTCTGTGAAGAATTTAAAGAAGCAAGGAGACTGCTTTCACATTATAAAATTGAAAAAGAATTAATATCATTAAATGAACATAATGAAAGTGAAGTCGTAAATGATATAATTTTAAAAATATCTGAGGGAAAATCTGCGGCAGTTATTTCAGATTGCGGAACTCCTCTTTTTTCAGATCCGGGGCATTTGCTCGTAGAGGTAAGTGTTTCACAAGATGTAAATGTCATCCCGGTTCCTGGGACGAATTCTTTACTTCCTGCTTTAACCGGTTCCGGATTGGATTTTGAAAAATTTTATTATTATGGTTGGCTTTCCCCGAACAAACAGATCAGAAGAAAACAACTAATTGACTTAAAAAAAATAAAAGAAGTTATTGTTATACTTGATACACCTTATCGTCTGAAAAGTTTAATGACCGATATTGTAAAAATTTTAGGAAAAGGGATAAGAACTGTTTTAGCATTTCAGCTTACAATGAAAGATGAGAAATTTTATAGAGGAACCGCAGACGATATACTGAAAATTACTGAACAAAAAAATCTGAAGGGTGAATTTGTTCTTATGTTAGATAATAAATATTGAACGCGTTTTCATTAAAAGGCTATCTCGATCTTAGAAATATTTTATTTTTATTCAAATTAAAACTTTAAGATTATGAATAAAAAAGCTGAAAAAATCGAATAGGAAACTGGCTTTTCAGGAACAGTTGAGAATCCGGCAAATGATCCCTCCATCCCTGAAATAATTTTAATCATTTTATTAATAGCGCTACATTTTCAATATGATAGGTATGAGGGAACATATCTACAGGCTTTATCTTAATTAACTTATAGCCGCTTTCCACAAACAATTTAATGTCCCTTACCTGTGTGCCAGGATTACAGCTAACGTAAACAATCTTTCGCGGACTTAAATTTATAACATCTTCAATAGTATTTTTGTGCATCCCGCTCCGGGGAGGATCCGCTATAACAACATCGGGAGAAGGCAGATTATTATCTTCGACATGAGGAAGAAATGATTTATAAAGATCAGAAATAAAAAGTTTTACATTATCGATCCGGTTTAATTTTAAATTCTCTGCGGCATCTTTTACAGCAGATTCAACGCTTTCAAAAGCATAAACATCCTTTGAATAAGCGGATACATAAATTGCTATAGTACCGGCACCGGAATATAAATCATAAACTATTTCGCTTCCCTTTAATTCTGCAAATTCAAGTGCAGTTTCATAAAGGGTCTCAGCTTGCAGGGTATTTGTCTGGAAAAAGGAATTTGCACTGATCCTGAATTTGTATTTACCAATTGAATCATAAATTAAACCGTTTCCATAAAATGTCTTTTCAAAATCGCCGGTTGCTACCGCAGCTTTCCTTAAGTTTATATTATTTACAATGGTAGAAATGTTAGGAAACTCCTTTAAAAGTTTATCAGAATATTCCCTAAATAATTTTTCATCCTCATAGAAGGTTACTAAGTTAATCATTAGATCATCTGCATGTTCGGATTCTCTTATAATTAAATTTCTCAAATAACCCTGGTGAGTTTTGGTATTATAAACAGGGATACTTTTCCCTTTAAAAAATTCTCTTGTAAAATTTAGAATTTTGTTACTCTGTTCAGATTGAAGAAAACATTCATCAATATCCAGAACCTTATCATAAACATTAGGAACATGCAGCCCCAGTGCGAAGTTTCTATCTATCGCTTCCCCGGATTTTATTTCTTCCTTTGTTAACCATTTTTTTCCCGAAAATGAAAATTCCATTTTATTCCTGTAATAAAATATTTTTTCGGAAGGAATTATGGATTCAGTAATAAAGTTGCCGAACCCGCCCATTTTTCTGAAAATTTCTTCAACCTGCTTCTGTTTGTAATCCAGCTGCTTTTTGTATTCTAGATCCTGCTGCTTGCATCCGCCGCACACTCCAAAGTATTTACACCGGGCTTTTATCCTGAAATCCGAAGGAGATATTATTTCTTCAACTACCGATTCAGCAAAAGATTTTTTAATCTTTTTAAGCTGTGCTTTCACTTTATCACCCGGATAGGCATTATCTACAAAGATAATATATTTTGATTGCTGTGATAGAAGAGCCCGGCGTAATTTCTTCTTTACTAATTTTTGCTATCCCTCTTCCTTCAAATGCGTAATCTTCAATATCCAATTCTATCAAATCACCTTTTTTCAAAATTTACACCTTCTTCATAATTAAAACTTTAAACCCGATATGAGCATTGCCGCCAAGTTTTAAATAAACATTTGATTCGTGACTGATTTGCTTTAGCAATTTCTTATAATAACTTTTTTCATCAGCCGGAAGGTCAGTGGACTTATCCTTCAATAAATTATTGCTTAACAGGTAGAAGTCATATAATGTTTCTGAAATATCATTTGACAAAATAATTTCAAAACCTCTCTCTTTATAATAATCTTCGAGTTCTTCCGTAAAAAGAGGAGCAACGTTTGAATTATTCCAGATATCTTTCACGAATTGAGGCGGTGATTTTGTAGACTTTATAATTTCACCTAAACAAAAATAACCGGAGGGTTTTAAAATTCTTTTTATTTCTTTTATTATTTTATTTCTATTAGGAGAAGAAATTGATGCCTGCGCATAAACCAGGTCAAAGGAATAATTCTTAAAATCTGTGTTTTCAAATTCCATCATCTTCACAGAAATTTCTTTTGAGGATGATAAGCTCATTCTTGCTCTCAAAAGAGAATCTTCATTCTGAACAAGCATAACTACTTTGGCAGCACCCTGAGAAGAGATAATTTTTGATATTTCTTCACTTCCCTCCCCAATAACAAGGGCAGAAAGATCTTTTAATTCAAGATTTTTAAGGAGAATATCTAACTGTTTATCTGTGCCCGGTAAAAAAAATTTTTTATTCATGAACCTTTCATTTGAATCAGTTAAATTTCAATTATCAAAAAGGAAATTAAATTCTCATTAAATTTAATTCCGGATTAGTATTATTTACTAAATTTAATTTCAAATTTAGGTTCATTTAGTTAATCATAAAAGTCAAAAGGATTAATTGATTCTGATTATAACTACCCTCCTGTTTTTTGCTCTTCCTGCTTCGGTTGCATTACTGGCAATAGGGTAATCCATTCCCATTCCGAAAACTTCAAATCTATTTCGTACTAAACTCTTTGAAATAAAATAATTCAAGACTGATTCAGCCCTTTCCTTTGAAATTTTAAGGTTGCCGGCTTTACTTCCTGTATTATCTGTATGTCCTTCAATTCTCCATCTTGAAAGCGGGTTCTTCTTCATTACTTCAACAAGCTTATCTAATTCCGGGTATGCAGAAGGCAGCAGAGTAGAACTTCCGGATGCAAAGTTTGTTCCCGAACTTAAAGTGAACTCTTTTGGTTCTATTTGTAATGGACAACCTTTTTCATCAACCTGAACCCCTGCTGCAGTGCCCGGGCATTTGTCAAGGTAATCAGGAACTCCGTCTTTATCGGAATCTAACGGGCAGCCATCTTGATCTACTTCGACATTAGCAGGAGTATTGCTGCACTTGTCTTTATAATCAGGAACACCATCTCCATCAAGATCGTATGGACAGCCGGATTTATCTACCGGAATATTCTTTGGAGTATTTGAACAAAGATCCAGATAATCGGGAACTCCGTCACCATCGGAATCTAATGGGCAGCCATTTTTATCAACCAAAACATCTTTGGGAGTATCCGGACATCTGTCCAGATAATCAGGAACTCCGTCTTTATCAGAATCCAAAGGACATCCAAAATCATCGACTTTAACTCCAGGTGGAGTATTGCCGCAGAGATCCTCCGAATCATCTATTCCATCTCCATCACTATCCCGGTTAATAAAAAATGAGAATGAAACTCCTGCAAGTGCATTAATAATAAAATCCTTATTAGTTCCAACAGCTATATCATCAAGATAATCTTGCGAACCAAGTTGAACCCCGCCTATCAAATTAAAACTTAAATTTTCTGTAGCAAGAAATCTTATCCCGATTTCTCCTAAATAATTTATCTGGCTTTTTTTATAAACTCCGGAACTGTTATTTTTTAGAAGTACATCATTTTCTCCTCTTGGATCAAACCACATATATGATGCACCTGCAAATAAATAGGGAGTAACTATATCGCTGAGAGATAATGCATACACTAAACCGCCGCCGGCAAATTCAAAACTTGTTCTAAAAATATTCGGATTCCGGTTTGGATCTTCTCCTCTTACATACCCGCCTCCTCCAATTGCTCTTATACCGAATGTACTGCTTGTAAAAGAGGGGAAGAAATATTCAATCGAACCCCTGCCCATGTAATCAACTTTGTTATTTTTATAATCGGTAATCCCTATTGCTGGCCCTGCGTCCAGGCTTAAAACAAAAGAACCCGAAAAGGCCGAATATTTGTTCCTATGGAGCTGCTGAGAAAAAGAAGGGTTTGCAAAAATGAGAATTAAAAGAAAAGTAAAAATTTTCATTTAGTGGTTTCCCTTTTTTTTGAAAATATTACTACTAATTTAAGAGGAATTTGTCGAATTGAAAAATCCGGTAAGATTAAAAGCATGTAGGGAATGCAAATTATGCATTCCCTACAATTTAAGTTAATGCTGAGGAATTATTTCTACCCTTCTATTCATGGCTCTTCCTTCTGCAGTTTTGTTTGATGCAATCGGATTACTCTCACCCATTGGGATTACCATAAGCCTTCCTGCATCGATTCCCTGACTAACCAGGTAATCAGCAACTGCCTGCGCTCTTTTTCTTGATAGTTCCATATTAAAAGATTCTGAACCGATTGAATCGGTGTAACCTTCAATTCTTAATTTAGCTTTTTTATCTGTCTTCATGCTTTCTGCTAATTTATTTAATACAGGATACGCATTTGGAAGTAAGACTGCTTTTCCTGATTCGAAATTTGTATCACCGCTTAAACTTACTCTAACTGTATCTCTTTTTATTTCACATCCTTTTTCATCAACTTCTTTTCCTTTAGGAGTATTTGGACATTCATCCTTATAATCCGGAACTCCATCACCATCCGAATCCTTAGGACAGCCTAATGAATCCACCGGTGCTCCTTCAGGTGTGTTTGGACATTTATCCTTATTATCATAGACCCCGTCACCATCTGAATCGGGACAACCCTGGTCATTCACTTTCATACCTGCAGGAGTATTCGGACATTTATCATATTTATCAGGTACTCCGTCATGATCAGAATCAATTGGACACCCGTTTTCGTCTACAGGCATTCCTGCTTCAGTATTAGGACATTTATCTTTATAATCGGGAACTCCATCGTGATCTGAATCAATTGGACATCCGAAATCATCTACTTTAACTCCCGGCGGGGTATTCGGACACTGATCCTTTGAATCCGGTACTCCATCACCATCTTCATCAGTCTGTGTAAAAAATGAATATGAAAATCCTGCCATAGTTTGAATCAGCATATCATTACTTCCATGGGGCGGCAGTCCATCCCAGTGATCTCCTGAACTGAATTCTGCTCCAACATTTACATTGAGACTAATTTCATCAGATAATAAGAACCTTAAACCAAACTCTCCATGGTAATCTACACCTGTTATTTTAAAACTTCTTGGACCGTAACCATAAGGGAGGGTAATGCCGCTGTTGTCTTCGGGGTTTACCCAGCCATAAGATGAACCCAAAAATATGTATGGAAAAACACTCTGTTTAATTGAAAACGTATAAGATATTCCTCCCCCTATTCTGGTGATAGAAGCTCTGAATTCAGTTGGATATTTCTTGGAATCTTTCCCACCGACATATCCGGCACTTATAAATCCTTTTAATCCAAAAATGCCGCTGGATGTTGTTGGGAAAAAATATTCAACCGCACCCCTGCCCACTATTTGAGGTTTTGTATTAGAGTAATCGGTATACCCTAAAGTCATTCCAACGTCTGTACTAATCATTAGTGTTCCGGAAAAGGCATGATGCTTTTTTCGTAATGAATAATTCTGTGCATTGGTTAAGTAAGGAAGGAATAAAATAATGCTGAATAGTATTACAATTTTTCTCATAAGTTCATCCTTTTTTTGTTAAAGAAATTATATGTAACTTCTTGATACTTCAATAAGATATGAGAACAATACTAATAAGGCTGTGACTGTATTAACAATTCATGTAAGTGTATAATTAAATATATTTTATTCCTGTTTAATTACCAACATTTAATTATAAAAGAACTACGGTATTAAAACTAATTGTTTTGATATGATTCTATTTGGGTGAGATATCTTTTTTATGGATACTGATTGAATTAGGCTCCCAATCAAGGCCCTGGCAGGGAAGAAATTCCATTGTTGGATGTTTATCGTATTTCATACAAATCACGGCAGTTTTATCGAAGTGTTTGCATGTCGAACATAATGTGGATTCAATTATTTCTTTATTCTTTTCTTCAAATAATTTATAATGAATTATTGCAGGATGAATTATTACTATGTATATGGCAAGAATATTCAGGATCCACCAGAACTGAAAATCAATGTAGCTCTGCAAAATCCAGATTATAGGAATTAAGACGGCTGTCCTGATAATTGTCCAAAATACTATAACGCCCATAAATGATCTATAAAGTTTTGATTAATGTTCAAAATAATTAATTTTTACTAATAAGAAAATTCATTTGGAAATATCATTTTTAATTCTCACACTAATCCTGATTTTACACAAGAATTTATAGTATAGCCTTCAAACTATCAACTAAATGTCCATTAGACAAAAAATATTTAGTTAATCATTAAAGTTGGTGAAGTAACGAAACCTTCTGATCCAAAAGAAAAAGATATTCTTGACAAAGATTACGGCAGTATTCTGGGTTTGGAAGATGCGGAGCCAATGGGTCGTCCAGAGTATTTCAGGAATTTATCCCTCAATAAAATAGAAGAGAAGGCAAGAAACTGATTAGAAACACTAAAAATCAAATCATTAATATGATAAATTTCCTTAAATTTTTTTTATATTTGTAAAAGAGTTAAAAAAAGCTGATTACTTGATCCATAATAATCAGTTTTTTAATAGTAAAATTTATAATAAATTGTACTTCGGTTTGGGGATCAAGACTTGCTGTTATTTATTTTAAATGTTAATATTGAATTGGTAAGATTTTAGGGTATAAAAATGAATGATTGGCATAAGGAAAAATTTGTGAGCGCGGGTGGTCTCGAACCACCGACCCTCTGCTTAAAAGGCAGATGCTCTACCACTGAGCTACGCGCCCTAAAAATTAAGAACTACAAATATATAAATTTGGACTTTTTATTCCAAACACAATTAAACTCATTTATCAATTATGAATAGTATGAATAAAAACTCTAAAATTTTAGTTTGTGATGATGATGAAACCCTTTGCTATTTATTAAAAGAGCAGCTGCTTGAAGAAGGATTCTCGGTTGATACGGTTTATGATGGCGGCGATGCAATTGAAAATATTAAAAGAAAAAATTATGACCTGCTGCTTCTTGACTTGAATATGAAAGAAGTTTCAGGCGAAGAAGTATTAAAGTTTACCTCCGATTATAATTCATCAGTTCAGGTTATAGTTTTAACCGCTCAAACTGAAGTTAGAAAAGCTATTGAATGTATGAAATTAGGAGCTTATGATTATATAACTAAACCTTATAATTTTGATGAACTGCTTTTAACTATAAACAGGGCTTTAGAACATAAAGATCTAATAGTAAAAACCACAATTCTTACTAACCAGGTTAACAAAAAACTTCCGCACAATATAATTGGTGAAAGTGAAGAGCTTCAGAGAGTTATAAATCTTGCCAACAAATCTTCCATTTCCGATTCAAATATACTAATTGAAGGAGAAACCGGAACCGGTAAAGAATTATTTGCCGAATATATACATAAACATTCTGAAAGAAGAGACAAACCTTTTGTTGTGGTTAACTGTGCCTCTCTTCCCGATCAATTAATTGAAAGTGAACTTTTCGGGCATGAAAAAGGTGCTTTTACCGATGCAAAATCTACCAAGCAGGGGCTGGTAGAAATTGCACACGGCGGTACTCTATTTTTAGATGAGATTGGAGAGCTTAGTCTTACACTTCAGCCCAAGCTTCTTCGTTTTCTTGAAAACGGTGAATACAGAAGGATTGGTGGAGTTACTAATCTAACTTCAAATGTAAGAGTAATTGGAGCTACCAACAGGAATTTGCTGGAAGAAGCAGATAATAAAAAATTCAGAAGAGATTTATTATTCAGGCTGAATGTAATTACTCTTACTATTCCTCCATTAAGGAACAGGGATGATGATATAATTATCCTGGCAAATCATTTCCTGGAATCAAAATCGCCTATAAGATCGCCCAAAAGACTTTCTTCAAGGTCTGAGAAAGTTTTAGTGAACTATAGTTTTCCCGGAAATGTAAGGGAATTGGAACATATCATTGAACGTGCCTTGATTTTTGCTGAAAAAGATATAATTGAACCCGAAGATTTGAATCTGCCCAGCAGCGTTACACAGACCATTAAAGATTCATATCAGCAGGTAAATAATGATGATAACGGGCAGCAGGAAGCGGTTTTAAGCATGGAAGAATTGGAAAGGAAACATATCGCAAGGGCTTTAAAATTAAACAGGTGGGATAGAACTCAAACGGCTTATCAGTTAGGAATCAGCCCGAAGACATTATATACTAAGATCAAGAAATATGAGATTAAACAGGACTAAATTTATAAATGCTCAAAGAAATCATTTCTGAAGATGAACTTTCAGAATTGTTGGAAAAAAATGGTTCTGGATTAGCTATTGCGGATAAGGATAAGAAAATACTCTGGTTTAACCAAAGATTTAAGAAAATTTCAGGGGAAAAAAGATTAAAGGGAAGGGAAATTGATTCCATATTTAAAGATATAGATCCTCTTTACTTTATTAAAAATAAAAGACCTGTTGAAATTTCGCTACCTCATTTAAGTAATTACTTAAAAATTACACCGTTGCTTTCTAAAGATAAATTAAAGGGTTTTCTGCTTTATCTTGAAGAGCTTAAAAAGGATGTTCAGGCCTCATTAGATGAGTCACCGCAAAAAAATCTCTTATTTCAGAAAGAATTCCAGAATATTCTTTCTCAGTTAGTTACTGAAAAATCTCTGGATATATTATCTAAATCAATTTTAAATAGTTGTATTAAAATCAGCGGCAGCAGTTTCGGGATTATTGGATTTCATGAAGAAAATCAAAAATATGAATTCCTGTTTGATGATCCCGCAAAACATCTTAAAAATAAAGAAGAAATTAAAAAAGAAATAAGTGTTAATTATTCTTTCATTATAAAATGGCTTAATATTAACAAACGTTCACTTGCAGCATTTAATAAGACACACAATATCGGATTTAATTTAACTCGGGTTTTGCAAAGTGAAGCTTTAATTATTTCTCCATGTTTTTTTAATAATAATCTCATCGCAACAATCATTTTGGGAGGAAAAGAAGCTTATAGTTCTTTCGAAGTTAATCATATAGAACAATTTGCTTCACTTTTATCCTTTGCAATAAGCAGTATAAGAACCAGGGAGCTGAATGCAGCTCTGGAAAACAGGTTATTACAGTCCCAAAAGCTTGAAACCATAGGAAAGCTTACAAGCGGTATGGCTCATGATTTCAGTAATCTGCTTTCCAGTATTTTTGGCAGCTTGAATTTATTAAAGAAAAGAGTGCCCGAGAGTGACAATATTTACAGGCTATTGGATAACATAGAAAACTGTTCCATAAGAGCAAAAGATCTGACTAAGGGATTGCTGTCTTACGGAAAACCAACGCCAAAAAGAAAAGAATTAATAAAGCCTAATTTGCTCCTCTCTGAAATATCAAAAGTCATATCACAGACTTTTCCTAAAATGATTAAGCTGGAAGCAAATATTGAGGAGAACCTTTACGATATTTTAGGAAACGGTACTGAAATTTACCAGGTTCTTTTAAATTTAAATGTTAATGCAAAAGAAGCAATTGAGGGCAAGGGAACTATATTTCTTTCTGCAAAGAATATTACTATCGATGAAAAAAATATGATAAATTATCCTTTACTGGATAAAGGAAACTATGTTAATTTTACGGTCAGGGATACCGGCAGCGGTATTGATGAAGAGAATTTACAAAAAATATTTGATCCCTACTTTTCTACAAAATTAAAAGAAACGGGTTCCGGGTTGGGTCTTTATGTTACTTATGGTATAATCAAAGCTCATAAAGGACATATCGAAGTCTCCAGTACTTTAGACGAAGGTACTGCCTTTGATGTTTTTATTCCATCTTTTGAGCCTTCTCATGTTGAAAGGACTTCTTCGACTGAGAAAATCGTTCTTTTGGCTGACGATGAAATGATGCTCAGAGATCTGCTGGCTGAACTTCTGGAATCTAATGGCTACAATGTTATAAAAGTAAGCTCAGGTGTTGAAGCTCTTAAAGTATTAACAGAAGAAATTAAAGTTGATCTTGTAATAATGGATTATAGTATGCCCGAGATGAACGGGCTTGATTGCGTAAGTCAAATAAGGAAGCTAAAATTCGAAATGCCGATAATACTTTCTACAGGAAGTTTATCCTTGGAAAAAGATTTTAATCCTAAAAAGATGGGGATTAACAGTCTTCTCTCTAAACCTTATGAATTCGATACTATGCTGGCAACTATTCAGCAATTAATCTAAGTTTAAATTACTATTCGGTTACTCCTTCTTATCAACATCAATCATTTTAATATTTTTTACATATTCGGAGAAAACCGGCTGCTTAATAGCATGCATTTTATTTAAAACATCATTTATTTCATTAACCGCAATTTCAATATATTCCAGTTTTTTTAATATTGCATCTTTAGATATAGGTTCTTTATTCAGCTCTCTTTTTACTGCAGCAGCAGTTAGTGTAATAAGTGTTAACGGTTGTTTTATTTTATGGTTCGTGGTTACAACAGTAGCAGTAAAAGTATTTTTCTTTTCAACTTCCAAAACAAGCTTATGTGCTTCTGCCAATTTTAATGCGGAATTTATACGCGCCAGAAGTTCAATTTGATTAAAAGGTTTCTTTATGTAATCAAAAGCACCGGCTTCAAGACCTTCTCTTGTATCTTCGGCATCTGATTTTGCAGTAACCAGTATTATTGGTATATCTGCAGTAGCATTATTTGCAACAAGAGTTTTACAAACTTCAATACCGGTAACTTCAGGCATCATTATATCAAGCAGAATTAAATCGGGATGCTCATTTATTGCTTTATTTATTCCTGATTTTCCTTCATAAGCTGTGATTACCTCGTAACCTTCATTTTCCAGCCGATCTTGAAGCATAAAAACATTTTCGGGTAAATCATCAATAACTAATATTTTTTTCATTTTCTGGTATTCTAATTTGATTAAATATTTTTTTGAGCTTATAACTAATTATGATTGAATTTACAGGCTTTGGAATAAAATCCTCAAATCCATGTTTTAAAATAATTTTTTTATCATCACTCATTGCCTTTGCTGAAACCGCAAATACCGGGATATCTTTTAATTTAGGATTTTCCTTGATCCTTTTTATCGTTTGAAATCCATCCATTTCAGGCATCATAATATCTAATAAAATTAAATCTGGAGTCTTGTTTTCAAGCACCTTCAGACATTCAATGCCGTTTTTTGCCAGGAGAGTTTTACAATTACATGCCTGAATTAATTCACGAAGTGTATATAAAACATCAGGCTCATCATCTACAATTAAAACTTCCCCGTAATATTCACGATTTTCTTCACATGTTAATTCATCAACAACTTCTCTGCCAATCTTTTTATCTTCCGGCTTATTTTGGGAAGAAAATTCTTCCTGTAATTTTAGACGATCTCTAACGATTTTAAGTACATCCAGAGGGTGATTTCTTTCTTCAATGGTAATATTTTCCACAATGTTGTTCAGCTCACCTTTTTCTTTTTCGGAAAATTCTCTTTCGGTGCTCAAAATTACAGGAATATTTCGCGTCTCTCTGTTTGCTCTTAATTGATGAGACAAAGTAATACCATCTGCAGAATCCATTAATAAACTAATAATTACCAGATCAGGTTCAAGTTCAACAATTTGCTTGTAAGCACTATTGCCATCTCTAATTGGATATAACAGAATCGAATCACTTGTAAATTCTTTATTATATCTCTCAATTTCCTTTTCATCATTATCGACAATAACAATTTTCTTAACCTTTTTTTGTGCAAGGTTTTCCAGTTTGTTGAAAGCAGACAATAATTTTTGTGCAGATATGGGTTTAACAAAATATTCGAAAGCACCAAGTCCAAAGCCTAAACTTTTGTCACTTATTATTGAAATCAAAATTACCGGGATATCTTTAGTAAGAGGGTTCTCCTTTAGTTCTTTCAATGTATTCCAGCCATCTTTCTTAGGCAGCATAATATCCAATGTAATTGCAAATGGCTGAAATTTTAATGCATCAGCAATCCCTTGCTCACCATCTTCAGCATAGACTACTTCATATCCTTTGGAAATTAAATACTGTCCGATTGTATATCTTACCTCCTGATCATCATCAATTACAAGAACCGGATTTTTCTTATTCTTTTGAAGTACTTCCCGGTTTACTTTTGCATTGAGATTTTTACCAATGGAATCTTCATAATTTATTGGAATTGTAAAGCTGAAGATAGAACCCTTACCGATTTTACTTTGAACGGCAAGTTCACCGTTTAACAAATCGGCTATTTTTCTGCAAATTGAAAGACCTAAGCCGGTACCATTATATTTACGTGTGATGGTCCCGTCAATTTGCCGGAACTCTTCAAAAATTATTTTTTGATCTTCTTCAGAGATACCTATACCGGAATCTATAACATCAAATTTTAAAATTTTATTGTCGATTAAAGTAACATGTAATTCAACTAAACCTTGTTCAGTAAACTTAACCGCATTACCAAGCAGATTCATTAAAACCTGAGCAATTTTCCCCCGGTCAACATTAAGAATTATATTTGTATTTGAGTGTTTATGAATTTTGAATTTCAGAGATTTCTTATCAACCAGCGGCTTTACAATAGCTTCGATTTCAAGCAGAAAACTATCAAGTACAACTTCTTCGGCATACACATCCATCTTTCCGGCTTCTATCTTTGATAAATCAAGGATATCATTTATAAGACTTAATAGTCTCTTACCGCTTGTTAAAACTACCTGTAGTCTTTGGTTATTTTTAGGAGAAAGTGAAGATTCTTCCAGAATAAGTTCAGTAAGTCCCAGAATTGAATTCATTGGAGTTCTCAGCTCATGCGATATACTGGCAAGAAATTGGGATTTTAATAATGTTGATTCTTCCGCCTTTTGTTTTTGTATTGTTAGTTCTTCAGCTTTTTCCTTCAATTGGTTGTGAAGCTGCAGTAACGTTTCATTCTGCTTGGTTACCTGTTCATTCTGCACCTGGTAGTCTTCATTTAATTTCTTTAATTCATTTACTAAATTTTCAAGCTGCACCAGAGCTTTGGCATTTGTTAATCCAATTGCAAGTTGTTCCTGGATATCTGTAAGGTATTGTTTAGCTTCAGCCGATGGTTTATCTATAGCTCCTAACTCAAGAACCGCGATAACCTTATTATTATAAACAACCGGTATTATTAATAAATTTTTTATTTGCAAGGAAAATATACCGGTTTTAATAACCGGCATTTGATCAGTAAAATTAAATTCAATGATTTCTTTATTTTTTATTGCCGGTTCAAAGAACGATGATCTATCAGCAAGAGTATAGTTCTCTTCCAAACCGTATGAACATATTAAAGAAATATTTTCATCGTCTACAGAATAAATTGCACCGACAGTAAAATTACAAGTTTGAATTATTTTTCTTAAGGCTGCTTCGGAAATTTCATTTAATGTAGGATTCTGATTTATCAGGGCAATAAAATCAGAATATTCATTTCTTGCTTTTTGATTTTTGTTTAAAACATCCATCATATTATTAAAAGCGTTTGCAAGCTTACCTATTTCATCTTTGCTTTTAATATCAATTTTATTTGTAAATTTTCCTTCTTTAGTAAATTCAGTAGCCTTACTCAATTGAGTCAAACGTTTCCGGATACTATCGGTTAGGACATAAGTTAATATAAGAGAAAGTATAACACCCGAAATACCGATTATTATCAGAATATATTTTAAATTATTTTTTAGATCCGAAGCCTCATTTAAAGTAGTAAAAACTATAAATTTAATCTGGTTCCATTTACCGACGTCGGGAATTGTTTCATATAAAGAAGCTAATATATCCGTAGATTCCGTACTCTGCGAATATATTTTAGAATTGTTTGTTGAAGAAAGGCTTTTATAAGCCTGAGTTAAAGCGTAAATATATTTTTGGTTTTGTGAATTATTTGAAATTTCTAAAGGGGTATCTTTCCATATAACCGAAATTTCAGCTCCTGTTTTCTGGGCAATTTCATCAAGCAATTTTTCATTTATTATTCTTCCGTAATAATATTCCGAACCGTCATGGGATTTATATAATTTAACAACAGCAGCAGGATTTCTTTCTAAAAAAGCCTCAATAGAAAAATCGTTTTTAGGAATATTCACATCCTCTTTATAGAAAACAGTTTTTAAAACGCTGGAGTCTGCAGAGGATACAAAAATAAAATCAATATTTTTACCGGGATACTGCCGGGGCAGCTTTTGAAATTTTTCTGTGAGCTTTTCATTACTATTAATCAGAAATAAAAAATCGTCTTCCGAATTCTGAAAGGCTTCCCTATATAAATAAGAAAAATTACTTACCGAATTACTGAGATATTTGGATTGTTGAGAGGAGAGTACGTTGTACATTATTGAGTAAAACGTAAATGCAGAACTGCCTATAATCAATACGACTACTGCAAAGGTTATGAAGAGAATACGGTAACTTATTTTCATGACTATTCATCTGACTGGAGAACTTTTCTAATGGTTATTAGAAGCTCATCAAAATCATATGGCTTACTTATAAAATCGCTTGCGCCCATTTTTGCAGAATCAATTGCACTTTTTACATCTGCATAACCTGTTAATACAATGACTTTCATTTTTTGATTTCTTTTGTCAAGTTCCTTAAGTACATCAAAACCGTCATGCTCGGGCATCTTTAGATCAAGAAGCATTAAATCAACTCTGTTATTCGAGATATAATCGAAAGCATAAAATCCATTGTTAAAATATTCAACTTCATAGCCAACCTCTGTAAGCTCTTCTTTAAGAACTGTACAGAGGTTAACATCATCATCAATAATTAAAAGTGATTCCATATTGACGTTACTTAGTTTCTGTTTCTGCATTAAATTTATATATTTTCATTCTTTCACGCTGCTTCAATAATTCGTCTTTTAATGGATTCTCAGAACGTATACCGGCTAATCTTTCTTTTAATGTAGGTACGAGATCGGCTTTCAATAAAATTACCAGTTCTTTTTTGGTAGTTGCTATATGATCACTTCCAAATACATATCGTAATCCGAAGACCCACCATGGAAGATCCTTTAGGAATGGTACACCGGTTCTTGTTTTCTGATCTTCATTGACAAATAATCCGCCTATTGCCGTTTCTTCTCCATCAAGCATTACAAGCTGTGTACTTGCCTGTGTTTTATTAATAATAGTCGTAGTAGGATCGGGGACAAATGAACTTCTCTCAACATTAACATTTAACAAAATATAATCTACGCCGTCTTCCTTATATACATAAGGAGTAACATCTATTATCGAACCGGTAGAAAAGAATTTTTCAACTACATTGCCGGCAAAATCTCTCTGTTTAACAGAGATATCCTGACCAACCTGGATTCTTCCTTTTTGACCATCTCTTACAGCAACATTAGGACTCGCAATAATTTGACCGATACCCTGATTTTCAAAAAATTTGAATACTGCTGTTGCGTGACCAAAAAAGCTGCCTGATGAAAAATCGCCATATCCTCCTAATGTTGCAGTTTTATCGCCTGTAAGAGTAGCTTGACATTCCAATTGAATCACCAGATAAAGCATTTAATCCAAAACCATTCCCGGAAAGCATTGCCTGCCAGTTAAGCCCCCTGTCTTTAGCTAACTGATCATCTAGTTCAAAGAATACTGCTGAAATTTTTACTTCCCGCACATCAACTGAAGCATAAGTATCAGGAGTACGTTTTTCTACTTGTTCGTCCTTCTTTTTTACGACAACCATATTATCTTTATCTTCATAAACGAGTCCAGCCATCTGCACAATAATAACTAAGGCTTTATCGTAACGCATATTTTGAATTTCCACTCCTATAGGAGTATTGGAATCAATAGTTGAAACAATTTTTTTCCCTGTTGTACTTTCGCTTACTTTGCTTAATAATTCAATTGCTTTATTAAACGGAAGATCCGACGAAAGGGTTACCAGCTCATTAGGATTCGTATACTCCTTAAGATCATTCTCTAAATACTGCTGTGAGAATGCAGGAAGAGTAATAAGCAGTGCAAGGATTATGGAGGTTATAATAGTTTTCATTTTACTCTCTCTTATTTCTTTTTGTTTTTATTATCTTCTTCTTTTTGTAATTGCAGATCAACTTTATCAATTATGCCCCCTTTATTTATAATAAAGTGAACTAATTTATTATCATAATCTATTTTAGTTAAATAACCCAAATAAACCGGTTCTCCTTCCCACAAAAGATAAGTACTCCCTTTTGCGTCGGAAAGGAAAGCGCCTTCTGGAACCAGTGCGAGTAATTTTGCTCCCTGCACATCAAGAAGGTTATCCAAATTAGGTGGTATTTCTTTTCTTATTAAGGGATAAAATGCATCATAAACATCTCTTGAACGTAAATCATTTTCAACAAGCTTTGCTGTTGCGAACCTATCATTTTGAGAGTAATATACTTTTACCATCATACCAAACTTTACATCAAAGTACGGCATACCAGCATCATCTGTCGAAATTAAATTACTCATATTTATAGTTGATAATTTCTTTAATTCCTTGCTTTGTTCAACTGCATAAATTAATTGATAAACTTCAGAATATTTACCGCTTCCTTTCAGATTATACTGGTAGTAAGAAAATTCCTTATCCTGGCCATTATCTGTATATTCCACATCTACATGAGTCTGGGGTGAGAAACCGGATGTAACATCAGTTACAAAATCGAAGAATTTAATTGAAGAAAGATTTTGGGGTATATTAAATTCTCTGGACGCTAATATGGAATCCAATGATTTAGACTTTATCACAAGATCCCCGTATTGTTTAGCCAGATTATCTTTATTATAGGCATGTACCTTCAACTCATTCAGACGATCCCTCTTATCGGAAATTTTACTGCGCTGAATGCCAAAGACAAAAATACCTCCGGCAATTAATATTACTATCAATACGCCTAAAAGGGCTAACGTGTTTTTAAGTTTTCTGTTCATTTCTTTTCTTTTTCAAATGTTGTTAAATTAAAAATTGCATTAAATTTATAAACATTTTGTTTTTGCATTGGTTCATAATTAACCGATTTGAGCTCAGCTGAATTTACAGAGTATGCAAAATCAGTTAGTACTCGTTTAGACAAAGCATATCCTGAAAGTACAAGGCTGGTATTATCTGAACTTAAATTTGTAAGCCATATATCTCTTTTCCCATCAAAAAAGTCAGAAATATGAGCAAGCACTTTAGTCCATATTTTTGTACCTGTAGCAGCCGAATCCAATATCGCCTGTGTCTGGCCGAATCCGCTAATTTTTGCTTCCAGGTCGGCAATTTTCCCAAGTGTTTCCTGGTTCTGCCTTTGGAGCAATGTTTGTTCGGCAACCTTTTGATTTAATGAGCTAATCTCTTTGCTATTATTCAAAAACTGTAAAGTAAAGAAAAATGTTGCAGCAAATAACATCGGTATAAGAGCATATCCATGCCATCCGAATTGAAATACTTTTTGATCTTCTTTTACATATCTTGGAAGAAGATTAATTCCCTTATGCTGATTTTCAAGGTCATCAAAGTAATCTACTGCCACTGCCAGAGGTATGCTGAAACTTGAGATTGAATCTTTATTGCTTTGCCCAAGTGATGAAATATCTACATCATCAAATTCTAATCTCGAAACATTTGCTTCCGGAAAAGTTCCATAAAAAGATAATATTAAATTCTCAGAATCATCTTCACCGCAGACAATAATATTGTCCAGTGAGTTAATCCCGCCATTTTCCATTTCCAGCAGAATCTTTGAAAAATAAACATCATATGTATGAAGATTTAATGTGCCGATATCAAGTGTAGTTCCAATATGCTGAAGCTTTCTTCCGTGCAGGAAGATCAATTTACTATATTCTTTGCCTATATAAACTATGAGAGAATGATCCTCCGGGAAGAATTTCTTTCTTTTAGCAACATAATACGCGAGTGAGATTTCGGAGCTTTTAACTGAAGGAATTTTAAAAGTTCGTTTTCCGTTAGCTCTGGCCAAAGAATTTACAAGTTGAATTGCATGAATATCACTGCTGCTGAGAAAGACTGATAATAATGATTTGTTGGAAAGCTCTATATAACCAAGATCATCTTTACTGACAACAACATTTTTAGTCCTATGAATGTCATCGATGATCTCCTGGGTTATTTTTGAAGATTTTTCGTCTTTGTTCCCGTCAAATACATGGTAATAAATTGAAGGTTCAGTTAAAGCAGGAATGAAAAGGGATTTATTTAAATTAACGCCTATAAGTTCTGAACTTAATATGTTTTGACTCGAAGACGTGATTGTAGAAGAGTTATCGTTCTTTAAATTTTGGAGGGTCAAATCTTCGCCTTCTATATTTAAATCGGATACACCGTCTTCCAGCTGCAGCGCAGGTTGAAGAACATCGACCGAAGCTGTCTTCAGGACTTTTACCTTCTCCTTTTCCTTGTTTACTACAGCAATTTTGGTATCGCTGCCTTCACAATATATACATACTAGTTGTTTCACTTTACACCGCCGTTAATATTTGTTGAATCCTTGTTTTTTGATTTGCATAAGCAATTGCATTTTCCAAAGAAATTTTTCTCTCCAGGTAAAGTCTCTTCAAATCTTGTTCCATTGTGATCATGCCGCTTTTGGCTCCCTGGCTTATCATCATGTAAATTTCACTTGTAGTATTATTCTTTATTGCCGCTTTTACACTTGGAGTAACAATAAGAACTTCTTTTGCGAGGACCCGCTTTCCATCTAAACTTGGAACTAATTTTTGCGAAACTACAGATATTAAAACATCCGCGAGACGATTTCTAACGCGCTGCTGTTCGTTAGGATGAACTTCAGCAATAATTCTATCTATCGATTCTACAGCGGAAGAAGTATGCAGCGTTGAAAACACTTTATGCCCGGTATCCGTAACTTCAAGTGCTGCCATAATAGTTTCAGGATCTCTCATTTCCCCAATTACTATAATATCAGGGTCCTGCCTTAAAGCCTGTACAATACCATCTTTAAAGGAAAGTACATCTCTGCCAACTTCACGATGTTTAATAATCGAAACATCTGATCTATGAACGTACTCAACAGGGGACGCTATAATTACAATATGTGCCGGGTCGACTTTATTATGAGTATTTATTATCGAATCAAGCGTTGTTGATTTACCAGACCCGGTAATACCCGTTACCAAAGAAAGGCCGAATTTTATATATGCATGATTCATAACCCTGGTTGCATTCGGATGAAATCCTAAAGAATCTATATGCCTTATTTCAGAGCTTATGGCTCTCATATTAAGGGCAAGATTATCCAGGTCAAAATATGCGTCTGCTCTGAACCTTACATCAACTTTTCTTCTCTCATAAAAAAATGTATAGCTAAAATCGATATTGCGATTTTCTAAAAGCATTTTTCTCTGGTTAATAGTCAGTAAATTCGCAATTAGAAGGGTAGATTCTTCATTTGTAAAAGTAGGAAGATCATTTACCCGCTCTTTATTTCCATATATTCTCATCCAGATAAATCCGCCGTTACCATATCCGCCTATTTCAACATCAGAGGCTTCTCTTTCTATCATGCCGGTTAAAATTTTATTTACATAATTTCTTAATAAGAGACTATTTTCAGGTTCAAGCTTTTCCAGATTTTCTATTATATATTCAATTTTATCAGCCCCATAAAAAGATTTTGGAATATTTTCCAGAAAATTTGTGAAAGCAGATTTTATTTCGGATTGTTTCAATGTATCATTCCTGTTATTTAATTTTTATTATTTAATCTTCGGTAGTTCCCGCGAGCACTTCTTCAATTGAAGTTAAGCCAAGCTTTACTTTTTCAAGACCCGAATCACGCAAGCTTAATGAACCATCCTTCTTTGCCTGGATCCGGATTTTTTCTTCATCAACCTCAATACCTGAACGGACTATTATTTGTCTTAATTCTTTTGTAAAATAAAGTGCTTCATGAATAGCCATTCTGCCTTTATAACCGGTTCCGCCGCATTTTTCGCATCCCTTTTCTTTTGCTTCATACACCGTATAAGTTTTCCATTCCTCAACGTTTAATCCTATAGCTTCCATATATGCTTCATCGTATTTTTCAACTTTTACTTTACAATCATTGCAGAGTTTTCGAATCAATCTTTGCGCAACTATAATATTGATTGCATATGCAATTAAGAAAGGTTCTATCCCCATTTTATAAAGACGGGCTACAGCACTCGGGGCATCATTAGTGTGTAAAGTAGAAAAGGTTAAGTGACCGGTATTTGCTAATTTGATTGCTACCTCAGCAGTCTCTTTATCTCTCATCTCACCCACCAGAACTATATCAGGGTCATGCCGAAGTATGGATCGGATGGCCTGTTCAAAATTCATTTTATAACCGATCTTCAACTGGCGGGCACCTTCAATAACATACTCAACAGGATCTTCAACGGTAAGAACATTAACAGTCGGATCAATAACCTGATAAAGTGCAGCTACAAGGGTTGTACTTTTACCGCTTCCGGTTGGACCTGTTAAAATCACCATACCCTGGGGCTGATTTATTGCTTTTGTAAATGCTTTTTTGGAATATCCGGTTAGTCCCAATTTTTCCAGATCTCTAATAACTTTTCTATCATCCAGAATACGAATAACAATGCTCTCAAATTTATTTTTCAGTTCGGTTCCAACCATAGGAAGTACAGAAACTCTAAACCTGATTACATACCCATCAATTTCACGCTGTATAAAACCATCCTGTGCTCTTTCTCTTTCAAACCTGTCCATCCCTTTTGATCTATCTTTTACTACAGCAACAACAGCTTCGGGGAGAGTGCCTTCCTGCACATGCCACAACTGAAGGTTCCCATCAACTCTCATTACAATATCAGTTCGATTTCCTCCTTTGGGAACAAAATGAATATCACTTGCACCTTTTCGAACTCCTTCAACTAAAGCACCTTCCACCAGATTTATTAATGCACTTTTATTAATTTCGGCATCAAGCTCTTCTTCATTTAGAGAATTATCTTCAGTCGTCTCAATGTGCATTTCGAAGTCTGCTTCTTCCATTGCTTTTAAATAAGCATTTTCAGGAGGGAATATGCTCTGCACTATTTTTTCATAATATGATTTTTTTATGTAAGCTACTTCATATTTCTTTATATCAAGTCCGAAAGCTATCTTTGGTATATTTCTATCGGTTGGATCTATCGCGGCAAGTATAAGCTTATCTTTTATTCTTTCATCATATTTATAAGGAATAATTTTATGTTCAAAAATTTGCTTCTTTAACTGGTCGCCGGCATTATTAATAGTTCTTTTAATGAAGTCTAGACGGTTTGGGGGAATTTCGTCTACCGGTGTTTCTAATTGTCTGAAGGCATAAAGGATGGCAACTTCACCAAATATCACATCATGATCATATTTAAAATCTTCAACTAATATTTGGGCCAGATTTCTTTTTAATTTATTTTGATCATTAATTTTTGCATTTAACGCCTTCTCAAGCGTTTCAGCATCAATAATTCCTTTCTTAAATAATAGATAACCGATTTTATCGGTCATTTCAAGAGACGTATCGAGCATTTATAATTACCTTATGTATTAAATGTGCCTGTCACCACAAAGGTGGCCGGCACATATATTATGTGTAAATTATAAAAACTTAAGTTATATTCCTTTCAACATGTACCGTATTGGCTGCCCATTCCTGGAGTTTTAGGTCGTCACTGTCGCAGTTTCTGCTGAAACAAGTGTTAACGCAATCATTACTACCATTATTATCATTGCAATAAAAACCTGGACCATTTCAATAAAATTTTTCAACTTATAAACTGTTTCACTTTCGTAATAATTAGCTAACTGTAATGCTGTATTTTTTATTGTACCCGTTTCTTCTCCTGAATGAAACCGTGACAAAGCTGTTTCGGTAAATACGCCGGTTGCTTCAAAAGCATCGGTTACACCAATTCCCTTTTTGACCATCAATGGTATTGCTACATTCTTAATTCTTATCTTCGAAATATTTGTTTCCGGAAGCTTCGGCAGCAATTCTTATCGGTTCAATGCTCTCTGCCGAACCGCTGTAAAGCGTATAGAAAACGCGGCAAAAGACTTCAATTAAAGTTTTATGAATTAATGTTCCGACCATGGGTATTTTTAATAAATATTGATCTTTTAAATAAGCTCCATTTTTGGTTTTAAAATAATAGGCCAAAACAACCGGCGGTATAATTGTTACTGCCGAAACAAGCCATATATTACCCATTAAGAATTCACTGATTTTTAAAGTAAATGCGGTCATTGGCGGAAGTTCAATTTTGAACCTGACAAACAATTTAGCTGTTTCCGGGAATATGTATCCTACGTAAAATAAAACCGCTAAAAAGAGGACAAAAATAGTAACCATTGGTGTAATTAATGCGCTTCTAAGATTTTTCTTGAACTCTTGTCTTCTTTCTAAAAATTTAGCAGTAGCTCTGTAAATTTCCGTCATGTTACCGCTTTTAGATGCCAGGCCAAGCATGTAAGCAGTAAACTTTCCAAACACAGACTGGTATTTTAAAAAGGTTACTTCACTGTCTGCACCTTTTTTAAGATCATTGTTTATTTCTTTCAGAGTCTCTTTAAGAGTTTTATTTTGAGTATCATTTATCAGTAGAGTTAATATTTCCTGGTAAGCTAGTTTTTGTTCAAGAAGCTCTGCACTTATTTTTACAAATGTTACAATTTCTGATTGCGGAGGTTTACTCTGAAACTCAAATAATTTTTTGTTTACTGAAAGGATTTCAAAACCTAATCTCTTCAGTGCATCTTCTACTTCCTGTTTGGTAAAAGCCTTTTGCTCACCACGCACCGGTTTGTCTTTCCCCCTTCTCACCCGGTACATAAAGGTAGATTTTCTTTCAATTGTTGTAACCTTAAGCTGGTTCTTTTCTGCTAATCGACGAATCTTTTTCTTTCCCTCAGCCATAGAATTTGCTGATAAAGCACCGCTTATTGCCTGCCCATTTACCTTTGCTGCAGTAAATCTGAATTCTACCATTAAACACTCTTGTTTTAATTTTTAATCTATTTTTGCAATTTATCCACAATTCTCATTCCAAAATTGTTTAACTACATTATGTGTTATTTTCGCAATATTTGAATATTGTTTAGAAAGATTTACACTTTGTTTCAGGTAAATATTTTTGGCGGGTAATCTGAGAAAGAAATAATCAATGGAAATAGGATTAAAGAGCGAGAGTTAAAAATGGATTAATAGGATTATCCTATATTTTACCAGAATACTGTAACATAGATAAATGTACATAGTTATAATTTTTAAAAGTCCTCACTCAAGAGATTGACCAAAAAGTCCAATTGTCATTTCGACCCCGACTCAATTTGTAATTCTCAGTGAGTCGGGAGAGAAATCTTAAGTTTTGAAAAGATTTCTCGTCCCGATTATATTATTTTAACCGGAACCTCTTCTACTAATAACATTTTCTTTATTTATTGATCAGCCTCTTATTTTCAATAAAACAATGAATGTTAATGTAATGTCAGAAAATAAATAAAAAGCCAAAATGTTTAGGAAGATTCTGCTATGGGCATGCCTTTGGAACATAGCGGAAAGGATCTACTTATTTGAATATGCCGGATTTCTTACTGTATAGTTTGAATTATTTCTTTATTACAGCGCAGCATTTTATTTACTATAGTTTGAGAATCCATTTTCTTTTTTCTAGCAGCCGCTTGAATAAATTCAGCAACATCATTATCAAGATAAATGGGAATATTCAATTGAACATTTTTATAATAGAACTTCCCTCTTACACCTTCTGAAAAATCATATTCCTTCTTAATTTGTTTACCTTGCATTATATTGTTTTTCTTCTTTTTTGTTGCATGACGTACTGAAATTATCCTAATTGTAACATTATCAGCATTTGTTCCATAAATGTAAGTATTGTAACATTGTTATGGCCTTTTCCTAAAGTTATCCATCTATCTTCTGCTTCACTATGCAATTTATCAAAAATAGATAACATAAACGGGTCAAGAAATATTTCTGATGCTCTCTCGAAACTAACTCTATGCTTTTGATAATTAGATTTTGCCTTTTTAAAATCCCATTCAAAATTATACTGCACTCATTTTATCTCTTAATTTCTCTATTACTAAGATTATTAATTTTCAAATAAAATGCTATCGTATTCAAAGTATGTTTTGTATATATGAGCAAATCTAAAAAGGTCATTTTAATTATTTCTGATTTCTTCAAAATTAATAATTTGGCATTCTTTGATTCTATCTTCTTCATGCCCAATAAACTTCCTGATTATTCAATTCATGCAGTAACAGCACGGATTGACTTAACTTCATTAACCTGTATGCTAATTACAGATAAGCCTGAATATCTTCCTTTTCAATTGCAGGATAATCTTCAATAATTTCTTTTACAGATCATTCCTGCTAAAAGTAAATCAAGAATCATTTCGACAGGATATCGCAAATTGCGTATTGCAGGCTTCCCATGCAGAATATCAGGATTTATTGTAATTCTTAATAAGTAATTTTCCATTTTTTACTCACTTCTTTTTTTATAAACCCACACTTTTCCCTTGTTATTTGCAAAGAACTAAAGCAGTCTGAAATCATTAAAGTTAAAAGTGGGAGGATAATTAATTAAATTATTGTTTAGAAAGAATAATATTTTTTTCAGGTAAATATTTTTGAGATGAAATAATAAATGGAATATTAATTTTGATTTGCAAGAGTAAAACGAGAAATAGGGTTTATATAGGATTAATTATAAAAAGGATAAAAGTAAAATCTCTATCATTAAATAATAATTTGTATTCATTACTTTTAATTTTTGATTCTATGTAATTCTCTTGTTTCCTGACTCAGTATATCGAATTTTAAAAAAACCTGACAATTTTTTTTACTTATTTTTTGCAATGAAGTTTTTGAAACATTTTTGAGATAATAAAAATTCAATTGTCCTTGGAATTTTATCATGTAAGATTTCTTTAAAATTTGTATAAACTTCTTTATTAAATCCTTTCCCATTAATAATCATGTTTAACCATCCATAATAATTACGGGCTTCAACTTTTTCATAAGATTCAACCTGATAATTTTGAATATTCTTCCCCTGAATAATTGTGAAATTCAATAATACGGCACTTATGGCAATTAATAAAATTACAATATTCAATCTAAATTTTGCAATTATAAAAATTGGTACAATAATAACAATGACCGGATAATACAATTAATACTCTTTGATAGTAATCTACATGGAGCAATAATCCATATTCTATGAAATAAACAATTCTGTTGCTTTGAAAATAATATCTATTTATAAACTTATATGTACTTCCAGAAAAAGATAGAATTTATCAGAAAAAAATAATAATGACAGAATGCCTGCAACAAAAGAGGTTAGTAGATAAGGAAAATTTTCTCTTTTATCTTCAACGATTTGATTTCATTAAGCTTAGATATTATAATCTCATTATCATTTTTCGAACTCGTAGATTTTTTATAATCAATTATTTTATATAAACCGAAAGCAGAAGAAATACACATGAATGGAACAACAAAACTAAGATTTCTAAAATCAGCACTATATTTAAACATCCAAATTATGGTAGGAATTACTACCATTAATAACGTAATATACCTGAACTTCCTATAAAAAAGACTCGACACAATTGTTATAATTAAAAATGCAAATACAGGTAATCCCCAATTATTGTACATTAATTTCAGCGCTTTCATGAAAACAACTTTATAACCTTCAGGAGAAAGGTATTGCGGCTGATTTAATCCGGAATACATTATATCAGGTGTTCTCAAATACCAAAATAGAGATAAGCTGCAAACTACAGCAATAAATATTGCTATTTTATAAATATCTCTAAGACTGATATTATTTCTTTTAATAAATAGCATAATGCCTAAAACAAGCCCGGCGATCGCAAAAGTATAAAATCCTGCCAATTTTGTAGCCGCTGCCATTGATGCAAATAAAAAAGTTAGTAAGTAATCTTTAAGTTCAAACTTGTTTTCTTGTATTCTTAAGAATGAATAAAATGTTAGAAAAGCAAAAAATGAAACCGGAAGATCAGCATTTCCATCTGCAATGAAAACTAGTGAATATATTATCGGAGAAAAAAGGCCATATATAATTAATCCAATTAAATATATTTGATTTCTTTTAGAATATGCAAGATCAACAAATATTAATAAATTACTTAGAAAAAATAGAGGCATAATAGCTTTGGGAAAAAAATGAATATCGGCTTTACCAATCATTACATAGCAAATTGACCAATTTGCTGGAAGCAATTGAGGGAAATGTGAAGAAAACCGTGGTAAGATATTATTTGCAAAATCAATAGCCCAACTGTTCCATTCATAATTATTTACTGTGTCTACATAATAAAATATAGTTCCAATATTAGCATATAGAACGGCAATGTAGAATAAAACAATGGAGACAGAAACAACAATTATAATTCTATTGCTAATTGAGTTACTCTTTAAGAGTTCAAATAATTTAATATATGCTTCCCTGAAGCTAATGTTAGAAACTATCTTAGCTAATTTATTTCTGCAAAAAATCATTAGTATTAATAATTCAATTATTAATACTCCCCACAATGTATAAAGTGTATAAACATGAAATAATGTCAGAACTGTAACCAATCCATAATTAGTAAAAAGGCTAAAAGAAAATATATATAGCCATTTTTGGATGACGGTATTGGTTTTTATTTTGAAAAAGTTGAATATAATAAGCCCTGGCAGAATGATAACTTGCAAAATTGAAATTAATCCCAATAATAACATTGCTTAATTATATAATTTCGTTGATAATTTATCTCGTACTTTAAGAAAGAGGCTATTTCTATGCCATGAGCTTAAGGATTATTCTCCCATAAATTGATGAAAATAGTAATCGGTTGGTTGAAAACCTGGATTTATGTCTAACTATTACTTTTACTTTAAAATAAAAAAGGCTGTAAAATTTTACAGCCTTATAGATTTATATTTGTAAACTGATTATTTAGTTATAACAGCTGATGTAATACTAGTAGGTGTAATAGTTGTTTATAACTGTCCACTTTGCTGCATATGCTGCATCGATTGGAGTAGCTGTTAATACCACATTACCGGTGGCACCTCCTGTTACGGTTGGTGTAGCCCAAGTTGCATCAGTTGAAGTCTTAAGATTTGCAGGCAGATTTGTCCAGAAATTTCCATCAAATCCGGTAAAATCATTTCCGCCACCACCCATTGCTGTAGGTTTCTTATAATATTGCTGAGCCATTGCGCCAATATTAGTACCTTGAGAAACTATTGAATCCTGAGTAGAAGATTCAGCATTTGCATTGAACAAGTTAATACCTACAACTACTGCGATACCGACTACGATAACGCCAAGTACGATTAAGAGAAGTTGTTGTTGACCCATTATTGAGCTCCTATGTTGTTGTTAATGTTATTTATGTTATTTGTATTCAAACTTTATTTAGAAATTTACTAGCGCTCTTATTAACTCTTAAAAAACGTGCCATCAGTTGGTTTGTTGTTTTTCGGTTGTTGTTTGTTGTTTACCTATGCTTAGCTTGTAAATTCTACAGGTAAGTATTGCAGAGATATGTTTGATCTTCAGAGATTCTGCAAACCTTCGGGGTTACTTCCTAAAACCCCGAAGGTTACCGATATTGCACCTATAGAGTAACCTTGAAGGTCTGAAGCCAGTGACCTTCAAGGTTTAAGCCATGGAATTTGAGACCGGTAAGCGACAATGTACTTTTTACATTTGAGGCAGGTAAAAAAGTAAAAGCAGCTTTGCATGTAACAAAAATGCAGTTTTAAATTTTTAAGATTTAAAGAAATATTTACACAAGATAGGTAATTGTTACAATCGGCAGGTAATCCTCCAAAACGCAAATTTTTGAAGGTTGTGCCAGCCTTCGAAGATATACCTAACCTTCGGGTTGCTTCCTGAATCAGCCTCCGGCTGAAAACCCCGAAGGTTGCCACGCTCTTGCTCCACCTTCAAAGTTTAACGACCTTCAATTTCCCCGGCTATCATTGGCAAAACCATAACAGTGCGCATGCAACCAAGTGCTTAATATTTATACTCTCTGTATGTTTACTAAGCTTTCCATCAAGTAAATCTTAAATATTTTGGGTGAATAATCCAATATTGAAATGATGTAATTAGCCTGGTGATTAAACGTATTCAGAACGGTTTCATAGCGCATTCAAAGCGTATTCAGATTATTTTTATCCTCTTTTGAATAAGGCAAATAACCACTTAGGACGCCTGCTGCATGTTTTACTAAACTCCGCCAAGGAGTAGTATTTGAAAACTTCGGGATAAAAAAACTTAGTTGTAACTACTCAGGCAGGGAGATTGTATTTTAATAATTACAATTATAAATTGATAATAATAATGAGATTAAAAAAAGAGATTGCAGAATTTATAAGACAATATATAGAAGAAAATTTCCCCGGTGCAAGAGTATATCTGTTTGGTTCGAGAGCTGACGATAATAAAAAAGCGGGCGATATTGATGTCTTGATCTTATCCGGCCAAAAATTGAGCTTTTCTGATCTTTCGAAAATGAGAATCAGTTTTTACAAATCTTTTGGTGAACAAAAAATTGATTTGATAAATTTTACCTATTCTGATGAAAATCCTTTTAAGAAAATCGCTTTAAGTCAGGCTGTTGAATTATGAATGATAAAAATCATTTAAACAAGCTTAAAAAAGATTTCGATTCTTTAAATATTTCCGTTAATAGCTTGAAAACATCTTTTAAAGAAAGTAAAAATATAGGTATTAAAAAAGCTTATAATTTTGAAGAGCAGGAATCTTTCGATTCATTTACTTCCAAATTTTTTATACTCAGAAGATTTTGATAACAATATTCATTCTTCTGAGAGAAAATCCAAAAACATTCATTGATAGAGCAAATCCTGCTGAAAAGCTGGAAATTATTCCTTCTGCTGATGATTTGATTTCCGTAAGAGATTTAAGAAATGAAATTATACATGAATATATCCTGGAAGAGCTACCAAGAATTTATAAAGAAGTATTTTCAAATTATAACAAGTTAATTTCCATGATTGACAAGACAAAAAAATATGCAAATAATAGAAATTGGTTAAAATGAAACAAGCCTAATCATACTTCGACCACCTCAATCTATAGTTCATACAACCTTAGCCGTTAAAGTCCAGGATCAAAGCACCCTGGCTGTATGTCATGTAACAGGCCTCGTTCCTCCTCGGCTGTCATCGTCCATACCATTGTGTTACCCTGGGCTGTCATGGTCCATACCATGACAGGGGCACTTGCCCTGGTTGTCATCGTCCATACTATGACTGAATTACCTTCAAGCAGTTAGGCCATACTATAACTGATTCAACCAAATAATATTTAAGAATGGTTAACCATTCCATGTGTAATGTCATGAAATGGTTCATGACATCCGGGCTGTGCCTTGGCTGCCATGACGCATACTTCACTACATCCCGGCTGTCCATCGTCCGTGCCATTGTGTTACCCTGGGCTGTCATGGTCCACACCATGACAGGGGCACTTGTCATGGTTGTTATCCTCCATACTATGATTGAATTACCTTCAAAGTAGTTAAGGCCAGACTATAACTGATTCAACCATATAATATCTAAGAATGGTTAACCATTCAATGTGTAATGTCATGAAATGGTTCATGACATCCGGGCTGCCGCCCCGGTTGCCAGGCAGCATGGCGAAGTATTAAGACTATATGTTTCTTGAATTATTCAATCTCAAACACATCTCCTTTTTTAGGAAAATAAACCGAACGATATCCTTTGTTAAGTATTTTTTCTTTTAAAGGATTGGCTTGTTCTTCTTCACCATGTACAATAAAAATATTTTTCAGCTTATCAGGCGGAGAAAACTTCAGATAGTCAAGCAAACCTTTTTGATCTGCATGAGCACTGAAATAATCCATTTTCATTATTTTGCTTTTAACCTTATAAGAATTTCCTAAAATATTTACTTCTTCAGCACCGTCCATTATTTTTCTTGCAAGTGTTTCCTGTGCAGCATAACCGGCAAACAAAATCAGGTTGTTTTTATTTTCGATATTATTTGCCAGATGATGAAGGATCCTGCCGCCTTCTGCCATTCCCGATGCAGAAATGATCATACAAGGATTTTTGTAATTATTTAATTCCTTTGATTTCTCTACATCCCTGATGTAAGTCAAACGGTTAAATCCGAAAGGATCTTCATAATTATCTATAAAAACTCTCATAGTTTCCCTGTCAAAACATTCAGGATGCATTCTAAAAATTTCCGTAGTATTAACTGCCAGAGGACTGTCAACAAAAATCGGGAATTGAGGAATTCTATTTTGATTAAATAGCTTATGCAGGACGTAAACAAGCAATTGAGTTCTACCTACCGCAAAGGCAGGAATAATTATTTTTCCTCCTCTCCCGATAGTTTCAGTAATTACAGAGGCAACTTCTTCTTCAACTTCCGGAGTTACCGGATGAAGTCTATTTCCATAAGTACTTTCCATTATTAATACATCAAGATCCTGTAAAATATTCGGATCTCTTATAACCGGCATATCAGGTCTCCCGATGTCCCCGCTGAATCCAAGTCTTATAAGTTTTCCATTCTCCTTTATATCCAGAACTATCCCTGCAGAGCCAAGAATATGCCCTGCATCCCGAAAAACGACATTAACACCGGGTGCTGCTTCAATAGTTTTATCGTATTGAACTCCAATAAAATTCTGCATTGCATTCTCGACATCCTCTTCACTATATAAAGGTTCAAAAGGGACTTTATTCTGTTTGATTCTTTTTTTGTTCACAAATTTTACATCCCGCTCCTGTAAATAAGCAGAATCTCTCAGCATTACCTGGCAAAGATCAACAGTTGCAGAAGTTGTATAAATATGCCCCTTAAAACCATTTTTTACAAGATTGGGAATGTTGCCGGAATGATCAATATGCGCATGAGACAAAAACATTACATTAATACCTGCCGGATCAAATGGTATATTTTTATTTATTTCATAAGCTTCTTTTCGTCTTCCCTGGTAAAGTCCGCAATCAAGCAGAATTTTTTTGCCGTTAACATGTAAAAGATGCATAGACCCTGTAACCGTTTGTGCTGCTCCGAAGAATTGAATTTTCAAGATTTCACCTTATGTCTTATTGGAAAAAGTAATTTACATTCCATCACTAAAAACAACTTTTTATCAAAAAGTATTTTTTTTACAGTGACTACTTACATTAAATTAAGAAATCCTGATAATTTAAAAAAATATTTAAAATATTTTCTCATCTGCTTCGTCTTAGATATTAGAACATAAAACAGGTTTAATGACATCGCAAACAAAAATAATTGAAAGCACTCTTAAAAAGGAAAGTGGGAGATTATTTAATTTTATTAAAAGATACGTCCCTTCCAAAGAGGATGCGGAAGATATACTGCAGGATGTATTTTACCAGTTTATTGCGGGTTTCGAAGAGATAATAATGATCGACAGAATTTCCGGCTGGTTATTTAAATCAGCTAGAAATAAAATAATCGATAAAAGCAGAAAGAAAAAACCGGAGAATTTCTCTAAGTTTGAAACCGCAAATGATGATGACGGAAGTGAATATTTTTCTTTTGCGGAATTACTTCCATCTTTGGATTTCACACCGGAAGATTTGTTTCTCCGGGATGAATTTAATGAAAAACTAAAAGAGGCATTGGATGAACTTCCGGTTACGCAGAAGAATATTTTTATAATGAATGAAGTTGACGGCTTTACATTTAAAGAAATTTCTGAAATAACCGGTTTAAATGTCAATACCCTTCTTTCCCGGAAACATTATGCCGTTAATCAATTAAGAAAAAAAATAAGTCAATATTTAAATAAATAGGTATAACAATGAAACGTCATTTTAGTAAAAAATTCTTTTTCCAGAAATTATTTTTTATGCTTGTTATTATTGCAGTAATCTCTTTGGTTGTATTGCTTCTGTGGAACTGGCTGATGCCGGCAATATTTAACCTGCCCGAAATAAATTATCTGCAGGCATTAGGAATTCTTATACTATCCAAAATTTTATTCCTTGGAATCGGAAGACATAATCATCATGATCATTTGAAAGATAGAGAATATTGGAGAAAGAGATTCGAAGAAAATCAAAACACTGTTTCTGAAAAGACCGATGGAAATAATAAGTAATAATTATAATTTCTTTTAATCTTAGAATTTCACTAATAAAAAAGTTTTCAATGAATAAAAAAATTTCTTTATTAAGGAAGGAGTTTTTATATGGAAATGTTAATTCTTAAAACGAATATAAGTTCTAAAATTGACTTTAAAAAAGTTAGACATTTATTAATCAATTCATTCAAGATTAATGAGTGTACAGTGGATTTAGGTGATAGGGATAAGGTTCTTAGAATTGTAGGAAAGGAATTAAATATGGAAGATGTGATAATCAGAGTTAAAAATCTGGGTTATTATTGCGAGGATTTAGGGTATTAAACTATATTTTGGAATTTAATGGATGTAATAATTCAGGTTAGAAAGCAAGTTGGCTTTAAATTAATTAAAGGAGAGTAATTATTGATTAATTTTTCTTAATGATTCCAAATATCATTTTTGATATGAATTAAGATTGATAAAAATATATAAGTGACAAATAAAAAATTCCCCCTTTGCAGGGGGAAATATATTTTTTATTAGTGTGCATGTGCATGCATATGTGTTTGTGTTTGTTCAGGATTTTGAGCAATATTCCAGATAGCCAAGATTGCTATTGCGACACCAAAGACAAAGAAGTTCCATGGAACAATTAAAGAGAACCATATGGCACTCAAAAATAACCATATACCGATTATTCCATTTATAGTTCCTTGCCAGCTGTTTGCCCGGCTGGCACCCCAAAAACCAAATACTATCGCTACTGCACCGGCAACCAACATACTTGCCGGAGTTCGGAGTGCTGTAATGAAACCGGATACTATTAACCATATACCAACAGCTAAATCAATCCATCCTTGCCACATGATAAACCTCCTTTCCTAATTATTCATAAGTATATTTATCATATCGACATTTTCATTTTAAATATAGGAAGCAACAATTTCAAGTGAGTCAAATAGTTGAAGTGCTGTTTATCATTTAAATTGGTATTAATTGCGTGAGGTAAGGAACAATTTTAATACTTCTTTAATATGATTTGATATTTTTTCGGAGAAATTGAAAATATTAATTAGTTCTTTTTATTTTCTTTAAAAAACGCAAAAGCTTATCATTTACAAATCCGGGATTTTCAATTGAAATTATATGACCCGAGTCAGGTACCTCGAAATACTCCGGGTTGGATATTTTATTTGCCATCTCTCTCATTATATCCTGTGTTAAGAGAATATCATCCGCTCCATGCAATATTAAAGTTGGGATTTTAATCTTTGATAAATAGGATGTCGTATCTGTTCTGCCGGCCATTGCAAGAAGACATCCCTTTACACCGACAGGATCGAACACGATTGCTCTGTCCATGATTTCCAAATATTTCGATTTGTTATTTATCTTAAAATGTTCGGAAAAACAATTATTTATAAAACCGGGAATAAAAGAATCTAAACCTTCCTTATTAATTTTATTAATACCCTCAGCTCTTTTTAATTTTACTTCATCTGAATCAGCCTCTGATTTTGTATCACACAAAATTAATCCATTAAATTTATTTTCCATTCTTTCAACAGCTCTTAATGCGATATATCCTCCCATTGACAAACCGCACAAAACCGGCATTTCAATTTTTAATTCATCAATAACTGAAAAAAGGTCATCAACAAACATTTCCATAGTAAATTGTCCATCGCCTGTTAAAGATTCTCCCAGCCCTCTTATATCATAAGAAATGCAATAAAATTCAGAGCTTAATTCATTCATCTGCTCTTTCCACATATTATGATCGAACGGGAATCCATGGACAAATATAACCGGTAAGGAATTATTATCCCCTTCTTCAAAAATCTTCATGCCGTTACTAATAAGTTTCATTTTTTTTCTTTTTATTTGTATATAAAATTCTACATTAATTACTATAACCACCAATAAAATAAGGAATCCATCATGAAAAATAAATTATCTTTGACACTAGTTCTGGTTATTTCCTTTGCTATTTATTTATTTCCTCAACAAGATTCGATCAAACTGAATACATGGCTTCCTACTGCTGCGGTTGGATTAAATATTAGTCAGCTGGCTTTAAGCAACTGGACTCAGGGTGGTGAAAATTCTATAACTTATACATTTAACGGTACCGGAGGATTATTGTATAAATCTACAGGATGGACTTTCAGCAATAATCTTAAATTTGCATACGGCAGAACTAAATTAGGCGGAACTGATTTCAGAACTAATGATAATGAACTTTATCTTGAAAGTGTTATTTCCAAAAATATCGGCTGGGTAGTAGCACCGTATTTTAGTAATACCGTCAGGTCACCCCTTGGTGTTGGATATACATATGCTACCGATCCGCCCGCTGAAATTGCAGCTTTTTTCGATCCGGGTTATGTATCTCAAAGTGTGGGATTTACCTATCAAAAGGAACAAGTATTTAATACACGCTTGGGAATAGCAGTACAGGAAACTTTTACCAGCAAGAACACACAATTTTCAGATGATCCTTCCACACCGAATATAGAAAAATTCAAAGCTGAAACAGGTCTTGAATCAGTTACAAACGGTGAATATGTTCTTGCCCAAAATATGCTGTTCAAGAGCAGTCTCCGTTTATTCTCACGTTTTAAGACACTGGATGTTTGGGATGTCCGCTGGGATAATTCAATTGTTGCTAAGATTAATGATTACTTAAATACCAGCCTCTCATATCTTTTAATTTATCAAAAAGACCAATCGGTAAAAACTCAAATGAAAGAGGGATTACAATTGGGCATTAACTATACCATCCTTTAAAAATTTATTAAGGGAGGGTAAATGCAGCTCTCCCTTATTTAAATCACCCGATTAAATTCTACGGATAAGATAATTTTAACTTGAATAAAAAGTTTAATTCTGTTTTATTGTTTACTCAAATTTAGAAAAATTGAACAAATACTTTCAGAACATTAGAATGAGTGAACAATGAAACAAAGATTAACCTATGCATTTTTATTTTTACTAGTTTTTAGTTTTGCAACTTTTGCTCAGAAGGATACTTTAAATGGATTTTGGGCTCCAAATGCTGCTGTGGGAATAAATATTAGTCAAATTGCATTAAGCAACTGGACCCAGGGAGGCGAAAATTCAATTACCTGGACTGTAATCGGCAACGGCGGGTATGAATATTTTAGTAAGAAATGGAATTTCAGAAATACATTAAAAATTACCTATGGCAGAACGAAGCTTGGAAGTCAAAATTTCAGGACTAACGATAATGAGCTCTTCGTTGAATTTGTTTTATCAAAACAATTAGGCTGGGATGTTGATCCTTTTTTGAGTAATTCAATCAGAACCCCAATAACTGCCGGCTACAATTATAAAGTTGAGCCGTTTCAAAAAATGGCTGACTTTTTTGATCCCGGTTATATTATACAAAGTATTGGATTTACGTACGACAAACATGCTTTATTTCAGACACGATTAGGATTTGCCCTTCAGGAAACTTTTACAAATAAATACCGGCAATACTCCGATGATCCTAAGACAAAAAAGATAGAAGCGTTTAAGTTTGAAACCGGTTTTGAATCGGTAACCTCGGTTCAGCAGACAATATATGATAATATGATCGCTAAAAGTTCTCTTCGTTTATTTTCAAGATTTGAAAATCTTGACGTTTGGGATGTAAGATGGGAAAGCTCTATCATCGCAAAGGTAAATGATTTATTCAATGTTAATTTTAATTACCTGCTGATTTATAAAAAGTCTCAATCCCTGGATATTCAGATTAAGCAAACTCTGCAGATAAGTTTTATTTATACTATCTTTTAGTAATAATAATTTTATTCTTTTAATTTAAAACGAAAAGGGAATAGTGAAAATTGCTTTTATAACATCGGAAGCCGTACCATATGCAAAAACCGGCGGATTGGCAGATGTAGCCGGTGCACTTCCCAAAGCACTTGAAAAATTAGGATGTGAAGTCAAATTATTTATACCCAAATACTCAAGAATTGATGAAATAAAACATGAACTCCATTACAACTGGGAAATCGGAGAAATTAAAATAAAAATTAATGATGAATTCAGGTCAGTTCATCTGCACCAGGGGAAAATTCCCGGTTCGAATATCGAAGTTAACCTGATAGACTGCCCTTACTATTTCTTTAGAAATTCAATTTATACAAATGATTTTGATGAAGACGAAAGGTTTATTCTTTTTTCAAAAGGAGTTATTGAAGTTATTAATAAATTAGGATGGTCGCCGGATATATTGCATTGCAATGACTGGCAGACAGGGCTGATTCCTCTGTTTATAAAAGATCACTACAAAGGATATAAAATATTTAACCGTACTGCTACACTATTTACTATTCATAATATCGGTTATCAGGGTTTATTTCCGAAAAAATCTTTATTGAACGCAGATATTGATTCCAGGTATTTTTTCCCGGAAGGTCCGGTAGAGTTTTATGACCAGGTATCTTTTATGAAAACAGCGATATTTTATGCCGATATAATTACTACTGTAAGTAATACATATGCACAGGAAATTTTAACTCCTGAATACGGGGCCGGACTGGACGGAGTATTAAAAAACAGAGAAAAAGATATTTACGGTATATTAAACGGAATTGACTATTCAATTTGGGACCCTGCACATGATCATTTTATTCCCTTCCGTTTTTCAGCTGATGATTTTACAGGAAAATTAAAAAATAAAATATTTTTATTAGAGCATCTTAAGCTTCCTTTTAATGAAAAGATTCCATTAGTTGGAATTGTTTCCAGAATGGTTTCTCAAAAAGGTTTCGATATTTTTTCTGATGTTATTAATGACTTAATGAAACAGCAGGTTCAGTGGGTAATATTGGGGAATGGTCAGCCTGAGTATGAAGATTTATTTCAAACACTTGCTGCAGCTTTTCCTAAAAAAATATCTGTTTATATCGGCTTTAACAATGAATTATCACATTTGATAGAGGCAGGTTCAGATATATTTTTGATGCCTTCACTATATGAACCCTGCGGATTAAACCAAATGTACAGCCTGCGATATGGAACTGTACCAATCGTAAGAAAAACAGGAGGACTTGCAGATACTGTTCTTGATTGGGATGAATTGAATACCCGTGGTAAAGAAAGCGGTACAGGATTCGCCTTTGCTAAGTACGATGGGAAAGAATTATTAAGAGCTTTTCGAAGAGCGACCAGGACTTTTAGGAATACAGATACATGGAGAAAAATACAGGTTAACGGTATGCTCAGAGATTATTCCTGGGAACATTCGGCAAAGGAATATTTAAACCTGTATAAAAAGGCAAAAGCAAAGATAATCCGGGCTTCAGTATAATTATGCTGCTTTTAATAAAATAAAGCGGGAATTAAATCCTATTGTAAAGTATCGAAACCCGGACGAATAAATTTGTTATGATCCGGGAATTCATTTTCTGCTATATTCAATATCTTTCCGATAATAACCAGAAGTTCCGAAATCTCTTTAGAAAATTCAGGTAAAATCGTATATAAATTGTTAAGTGCATTTATTGAACGGTTAATTCCGATGACTGCAATTTTTGCAGTTCCATCCATATCATATTTACTTATTTCTTTCAGCTCTTCATCAAACTCTTTGGTTAATTCACTTTTCCCCCATAAAGCTCTTTTAAGCTTAACGTGAATAAAAGCATGAAACCATGAGAATACTTCAAAATTATCATGAAGTTTTTTAAATGAAGGATCATTCAGATTTTCTTTAGGAAAAGAATATAAATTATATTTCTTATCTAATGAAATAATTAAAAGGTGAGCCAGCCTGAAATATTCGTTTGATAATTCCTCAACCGGATGATTTGGCTTTTGAAACAGATCATCATTGTTATCTTCCTCATCCGGCATGTCAAATTCTTCATCTGCAAAAAAATCTTCATCGTCTTCATCCATTTCAAAATCGTTAAATTCATTATCATTTTCCGAGAATTTGTCCATCTCTTTTTGAAATATTTCACCTATGTTTGATATATCGCCGTTATGCAAAATTTCATAAGTTGAGATTTTGGATTCCTGGGAAAAAAGCAGGCAATTAGAAGTAAATTTGCACTTCTCACACCACCTGTCGCAATAATTGTAAACGCCTTCTATATATATTTTCTTTTCGCTATTCATGATTGTTAATATAAAAAAATTAAGTAATGAATAAAATCTATTTTAAAAATAACAAATATTTCAAAAATGATTGCCTAAAATTCTTCAGCCAGATGCAATAACTTTAAATATTTCCGGATAAAATATTCTAACTGCTTCCTTCTGTACTGCATAATAAATCTGGGGTGTTCAAGAAATTCAATTTTTTTAAAATATTTAATTTCATCATTCAGCTCTTTTAAATAAGCAAAATTTTTCTTTCCCAGGGAAATAGCTAAATCCTCCTTAGCTCCGAATTCAACTTGTTTTTTCATATATGAAACAATCACCGGTTTTAAATACCTGTATATTTTTTTATCATCATAAAAGTTAAAGTTTTTTCCATCGTTCAGAATTGCAAGGGGGAAAATTGCAGAAATAAAAAATTTTTTGTAGAACTTTTCGGCTCCGCCAAATGCACTAATAAATTCATAAACAAATTGACTGGAAAGCTCTCTTCTATTTCCAAGATTATTATCTATTCCGCAATATTCTCTCAATGCAACAGGATCGGTAAAATTTATTCCTGTTATGCCGCCGCCAAACCTGCCGGGATTTATTCCAAAAATAAATAATCTCTTTTCATTATCATTAAAGAACTTTTCGTAAAACTTTTTTACGGTCTTTTTTACATTGTTATCTTCATAGGGATTAATAATTTCAATGTTATCGGGTATATTAAAAGGTTTTTTAAGATTTATATAGAAATTAGCTGCTCTCCTTCCGAAGGTTTTATCCATAATTGTAATTCAGTAAATATTCAGGATATTATAAAACTAAAAAAATATTTATTCAACCGGATACAATGAAAATGAAATAAATTTAACTTAGAACATTTGCCAAGTCAATAAAATTCCATAATATATAATTAAAAATGAAAGATTATTATGAAAGCAATAGTAGTGGATAAACCTGGCGGAGCTGATAATTTAAAATTCGCGGAGATAGAAAAACCGGTATTAAATGAAAACGAAATTCTCGTAAGAGTTAAAGCTGCAGGGATTAATCGTGCCGATGTAATGCAGCGACAGGGTAAATATCCGCCTCCCAGCGGAGCAAGTGAAATTCTCGGATTGGAAATTGCCGGTGAAATTGTCGAATTGGGCGACAATGTTTCCAGATGGAAAATTGGAGATAAGACATTTGGACTTATTCCGGGCGGCGGTTATGCTGAGTATGTAAAAATTCACCAGGATATGGCTATGGAAAAACCGGATGAATTAAGCTTTGAAGAGGCTGCCGCTATACCCGAAGTTTTTCTTACTGCTTACCAGGCTTTGTTCCGGAATGCCGGCATAAATGAAGATGATTATGTTTTAATTCATGCCGGGGGAAGCGGAGTGGGGACTGCCGCGATTCAACTTGTTAAAGCTGCAAATGCTCATGCAATTGTAACTGCTTCAAAACCGAAACTTAACAGTTGCTTAGCCCTTGGTGCTGAAAAAGCTATCGATTATAAATCTGAGCAATTTGATGAAGAAGTCCTGAAGTTTACTAATAATAAAGGAGTTAATATTATTATTGATTTTATCGGTGCAGACTATTTTAAACAAAATATAAGGTGCTTAAATCAGAGCGGTAAATTAATTTTCTTGGCCTCATTAAGCGGTGCTAAAATAAAAGAAGTTGATATCAGCAAAATTATGTCTAAATGGATATCAATTATCGGTTCAACATTGCGCACAAGAAATCCTGATTATCAGATAAGATTGACTAAAGATTTCGCAGAATTTTCTTTGGATAAATTTAAAACCGGAAAGCTGAGACCAGTCATTGCTAAAATCTATAGCTGGAGAGATGTATCTGAAGCACATAAATATATTGAAGAAAACAAAAATTTCGGGAAACTAATCTTGAAGATGGATTAAATGATTTCAGCCGTGGGTTTCAGCCTCCGGCTGAAAAAAGTAAAAAGACTGCAGGTTAAAGCATTCGGTTTAAAATTGAAGTAATTTTTTATAAAATTTTTAGGAACAGAAAATAAATCAAGATATTTATTATTGTTAAAGGGATTCCGACTTTTGCAAAATCCCGGAAAGTCAATGTCCCTTCATTCCTCTTTTCGGCATTCTGAATTATAATAATATTACTTGCTGCTCCCAGAATAAAAAGGTTTCCTGCAATTGTGCTGCCTGCAGCCAAAGCGGTCAGTTCTTTAGCTGTAACACCCAGATGAATCAGCAGGGGTAAATAAAGAGCCACAAGCGGAACATTAGAGATGAATTGGCTTAGAATTACACTGACAAATAAGATCATAATAATAGAAGTAATATTAAACCCGGAATTATTTATAATATTTTGCAGGTAACCCGTATTCCAGACACTCTGCATTAACACAAACATTGCAGCAAAAAATATCAGGGTATTCCAATCAATCGACGATAATACAGACAGCCTTCTTTTTGAAAATAAGATTATTGGTAATGCAGAGATTAAAGCAATATAAGTCAATTTAAAATTAAACCGGGAACCAATTAATATTAAAGTTATTTTGACAATTATCAGTATAAAAACTGATAATATAGATATCTTTGAAACCGAGGCCAGCTTTTTATCTTTTATTCTGAAATCATTATTTGGAACCAGTTTTTTTTGAAATTCATTTCTGTAAAAGATTTTTAGGATGAGATATGCTACGAAAAGATTTAATAAGGTCGGAGCAAACAAAAATTTAAAAAATGTAAGGAAAGGGTTGGACATATTTCCGTTTACTGCTATAAGCAAATTCTGAGGATTCCCTATCGGACTTGCTGTACTTCCAATTGTAATTGCAAAAGCTAAAGTTAACAGAAGAAGTTTAGAATTTATTCTATTCTTTACTGCGATAGTTAATACAATTGGTGTACCTATTATTGCAACTGTATCGTTCATCAAAATAGATGAAGTAAAACCCATTCCCAATAAAATCATGATTACCAATCTATCAACTGAGCTTGCTGTTTTAATAAATTTATGTTCCACATAGGAAAGCAAACCGCTCTCGTCCAAAGCCTGACCGATTATAAACATTCCAAATAAAAAAGATATAACATCAAGGTTAATCGAGTAAAATGCAGAAGAAACAGAAATTTGTCCTGTAATCAAGACAATAAACGCACCGGCAAGCATTATCTGCCAGATCTGTAATTTAATATTTCCGACCTGCCTTATAGCAATAAGAATAAAAACCAGTAATAATGCTATTATTGAGATCATTAAATATTCGATGCCTTTGATCTAAAAGAAATACCAGATGAAAATATAGGAAGGAAATATATATAAAATTGATATCGTTAAATAAAACTTCTGTACTACAGAACTTTTCTTAAATTAGCTTTTAAATGTATATCAAAATTTTTATTATTCTTGATTGACATCCATAATTCATAATTAAGTTCCTTATCAGTAAATCTAAATTTTCTGGAGGTATCAATCAGCTTTTCATCGTTAGCAAAAATTTTCGATTTAAAATCTATAAAATTAATCCCGTTTGTGTGAGATAATTTCCCTGACAAAACTTCTATACGCCCCGATTTTTGTGCATTACACAATTCAAAAGAATTTTCTACTTCCAGTGTTATAAGAAAACCGGTTTCCCAAAAGATAGGTTGTTCAAATTTGCCTTTTTCATTTTTAATCCAGGTTTTCTGTTCATAATGCAGAAAGGAGGATTCTTCATTATGCGAAAAGATAAGTTCTTCAAAGTAATCTTCTTTTTTAATTGTCGGATATTGCGCCACACCATATCCGTTCCATCTTCCTAAAAGATTTCTAATGTTATCGAAATTGGCCTGAGTTATATTCATAAATATATCCTAATAAAAATTAACCGAATAATCAACAAATTTACCATCTTCATAATTAAACTTTGCACTGAATATTTTATCACTGAAGACCCATTCAAGAAAAATTTTATCACCTTCCCACAGATTTAAAGAAATTAATTCATCATTTGGAACCCATTCTAACTTACCCTCAGGCGAATCAATAAGATTTCCGTTAAATTCATCGAAAGTAAAAACAAAGACATACCAATCATCCACACCGTCAAAATTAGGAAAAGTGAGAAATCCTTTTAACAAAGGATTTTTAACTGTTAAACCCGATTCTTCCTTTATTTCGCGAATTGCGCATTCCTCGGGACTTTCACCTGAATCTAATTTCCCCCCTAAACCGTTCCATTTTCCTTGATGATAATCATTTTCTTTCTTAATTCTGTGCAGCATTAAAGTAGATTTTTGCTTTTTATCTGTTATATAGCAGAGAGTGGCTAATTTCATATCTTTTATTTTTTATTTGTTAATGTATTGACACTATTATAATACTAATTTAATTTTTAATGGCAGTTATAAAAATAATATAAAATTATTTTGCTATTTAAATAATTTTAGAAATATTTAATCTGGAAAAAAAAATTATTTAGAAGGAGACTATTTACATGACCGAACTTAGAGATATTTCGGATTATAGTTTTGATGACGAAACAAACGATTCAATTGATAATAATGCTCTTATTTTTCCTAATTCTAATCTTGAATCGGATAAGTATTTTTCAAGTGCTTTTGATGATGATTTCGGTGAAGAAGAAGATGATGATGATTTCGAAGACGACGATGATTTCGGTGATGATGATGATTTTGAAGATATTGAGGAAGATCCCGAAGATGAACCATCAGATGAAGAATTTTATGAAGAGGATTTTGATTTTGATGATGATGAGGACGAAGAGGATTTATTCGATGAAGATGATGAGGTTTTTAATTGAATTAACTTAAGCGTTGTTTATTTACCAATACAAATCTAATTTATAATCCAAGATATTTATTTTTTAACATATAATTTTTAACATAATCGGTTACTCCTTCTTCAAGCGTATATTTGAGATTGGGGCAGCCGGTTTTTTTTAGCTTCTCAAGATCTGCCTCGGTAAAATACTGGTATTTTTCGGCAAGATATCCGGGGAGTTCAATATATTCTATATTTACAGGTTGATTTATTGCTTTAAAAATAGCCGCAACAAGATCATTCCAGGTTCTTGCTTTCCCTGAACCAATATTGAACAGACCATTTTTATCTTTATTATCCATGAAAAAAAGTGTCATATCAACAGCATCTTTTATATATATAAAATCTCTTTTCTGTTCCCCGTCTTTATAATTAACATTTCTTGATTTAAATAGTCTGACTTTACCCGTACTTTCAATCTGGTCAAAAGCTTTATTAACTACACTGCGCATATCACCCTTGTGGTATTCGTTCGGTCCGTAGACATTAAAATATTTCAACCCCACAACTTTGTCCAGCATTTCATTCTTTTGCAGCCAGAGATCAAAAATATGCTTTGAATAACCGTACATATTCAACGGACTCAGAGAATACAAGGCAGTTAAATCATCTTTAAATCCAAGTGAACCATCACCGTAAGTTGCAGCCGAAGAAGCGTAAATAAATCTTATATTATTTTTAAAGGAATATTTTGCCAGCGATTTGGAATATTCATAATTGTTTTTAATCAGCGAATCAGCATCTTTTTCGGTAGTTGATGAATTTGCTCCCATATGAATTATGAATTCCGCGTTAACGTTCAGTCCCTTTTCAATATTCCCGATGAAGATATCTTTATTAATAAAATCGGAATATTTTATTCCGACAAGATTTTTCCATTTCTCATCTTTTCCAAGCTCATCAACAATAATTATATTATCATATCCAAGAGAATTAAGTCTCCAGACAATAGCACTGCCGATAAACCCGGCACCGCCGGTTACTATAATCATGAGTTTCCTGTAATGATTAAGTTAATTTTTATTAGCTGTCAATTTAATTATATTTGAAATCTTTACAAAGGATGTCTGTTTATGTATAACATGTCTTAATCTAGTACTTAAAATTAAGATTAAGATTAGAAGTAAGTAAACCCAATAACAGGTTAAATGATCATTTATGGAAAGCAAACTGGAAAAACTTAAAAAAATATTAAGCAGGAAAATAATGCTTATGGATGGACCCAGGGGAACTATGATCCAGAAGCTGCGATTGAATGAAGCGGATTTTCGCGGAAAGCTATTAAAAGACCATACACATGACTTAAAAGGAAATAATGATATTCTGTGTCTTACTCAGCCTGATATTGTAAAAGATATCCACAGGGCTTTCTTAAATTCGGGTGCAGAAATCCTGGGGACAAATACTTTCAGTGCTAGTGCAATTTCACAAGCTGATTATAAAACTGAACATCTGGTTTATGATTTAAACAGGCAGGCTGCCACTATTGCAAAGGAATGTGTTGAAGAATTCAATCATAAAGATGCCTCAATTCATAGATTTGTTGCCGGCGCAATGGGTCCTACAAATAAAACATTATCTATTTCGCCTTCCGTAACTGATCCGGGTTTTAGAGCTGTCAGCTTTGATCAGATAAGCAAAGCTTATAAAGAACAAGCACGCGGTTTAATTGACGGCGGAGCCGATATATTACTGATAGAAACTATTTTTGATACGCTCAATGCAAAAGCTGCTCTTTATGGAATTACAGAACTATGCAGGGAAATTAATAAAAAAATTCCTATAATGATTTCCGGAACAGTCGTTGATTTGAGCGGGAGAACTTTATCAGGACAAACCATAGAAGCATTCTTGATTTCTGTTTCACAGGCAAAAAATTTATTAAGTGTAGGATTAAACTGCGCATTGGGTGCCCCTGAAATGCGGCCTTTTATCCAGGAACTTTCCGGCATATCGAATTTGTATACCAGCCTTTATCCAAATGCCGGGCTTCCAAATGAATTCGGTGAATATGATGACTCACCTGAATCAATGTCAAAAGTCCTTGAAGAATATGCAAAGGAAGGATTTTTAAATATTGTCGGCGGCTGCTGCGGAACTACTCCTGAACATATAAAACAATTTTCTGAAATAACTAAAAAATATCCTCCCCGTAAACCGCCGGAAATAAAACCTTACCTGAGATTGAGCGGGCTAGAACCCCTGGCAATCCGGCCTGAAACCAACTTTGTTAATATAGGTGAACGCACCAATGTTACAGGTTCGAAAAAATTTGCTAAATTAATTCTATCCGGTGATTTTGAAAGTGCGTTGTCTGTTGCCAGGGATCAGGTTGATGGAGGAGCCCAGATTCTCGATGTAAATATGGACGAAGGACTTCTTGATTCAGAAGAAGCAATGGTAAAATTTCTCAATCTTTTATCTGCCGAACCCGATATAGCTAAACTTCCAATCATGGTAGATTCTTCAAAATGGTCCGTTATTGAAGCCGGGTTAAAATGTCTCCAGGGAAAAAGCATTGTCAACTCAATAAGTTTAAAAGAAGGGGAAGAAAAATTTAAAGAACATGCTGAGAAAATAAGGAACTATGGAGCTGCTGCAATTGTAATGGCATTTGATGAAAAGGGTCAGGGAGATACTCTGCAAAGAAGAATTGATATATGTACCAGGGCTTATAAAATTTTAACTGAAGAAATTGGCTTCCCTCCCCAGGATATAATTTTTGATCCTAATATACTTACTGTAGCAACCGGGATTGAAGAACATAATAATTATGCTGTTGATTTTATTGAAGCAACACGATGGATTAAACAAAATCTTCTCCTGGCAAAAGTCAGCGGCGGAATAAGCAATATATCTTTTTCTTTCAGGGGAAACAATCTAGTTAGAGAAGCAATGCATTCAGCTTTTCTTTATCATGCAATTAAAGCCGGCCTTGATATGGGAATAGTAAATGCCGGGCAGCTTGAAGTTTATGAAGAAATCCCCAAGGATCTGTTAACTCTCGTGGAAGATGTTCTTTTAAACCGGAGAAAGGATGCAACCGAAAGATTAGTTGAGTTTGCGGAAACTGTTAAACAAAAGGAAAAAGGTGAGATCAAGGTTGATGAATGGAGAGTCCTGCCCGTTAGCGAAAGGTTGAAACACGCTCTAATCAAAGGGATTGTAGATTACATTGAAGAAGATACGGAAGAAGCCAGGAAACAATTTGCAAGGCCGCTGGAAGTGATTGAAGGACCTTTAATGGATGGAATGAATGTGGTCGGGGATCTTTTCGGTTCCGGTAAAATGTTTTTACCGCAGGTTGTAAAAAGCGCAAGAGTAATGAAAAAAGCTGTTGCATATCTTATACCCTATATTGAAAAGGAGAAAGAAGAATCTAATGATACAAGAGAAGCCGGAAAAGTTTTAATGGCAACGGTTAAAGGAGATGTGCATGATATCGGGAAAAATATAGTTGGAGTTGTTTTAGGTTGCAACAATTACAATGTTATTGATCTCGGTGTTATGGTAAGCTCCGAAAAGATACTGCAGACGGCTATAGATGAAAAAGCAGATGTTATCGGGTTAAGCGGTTTAATTACTCCTTCTCTCGATGAAATGGTTCATGTGGCAAAAGAAATGGAAAGAAGAAGTCTCCGGATCCCGCTTTTAATTGGAGGTGCAACAACTTCAAAGGTACATACAGCAGTTAAAATCGAAACAAATTATTCCGGTGTAACTGTTCACGTACTTGATGCCTCAAGGAGCGTGCCGGTTGTAAGCAATCTTATAAATCCGGATAAGAAAATAAAAGATAAATTCATCAATGAAATAAAAAATGAATATAAAAAAATCAGGGAAAATCATTTAAAGAAAATAACAACGAAAATTTATTTAACAATTGAGGATGCAAGGGAAAACAGACTCAGAATTAATTGGGAAAAATCTAATATTAAAAAGCCCGAAAAGTTAGGTGTCGTTGCTTTGAAAGATTATCCTTTATCTGATCTTAAAAAATTCATCGACTGGACTCCCTTCTTCCTTACATGGGAAATTAAAGGAAAATACCCGGCTATATTTAATAATCATAAATATGGCGAAGCAGCAAAAAAACTATTTGATGATGCAAATATTCTTCTGGATAAAATTATCTCTGATAAATTACTAACTGCAAATGGTGTAGTGGGTTTATTTCCCGCCAATTCTGTAGGATGCGAAGATATTGAGATTTATTCCGATGATACACGCAAAGGTGTTAAAAGAATTCTCCACACTCTTAGGAGCCAGGAGAAAAAAACTGATAACCTGCCGAATCTTGCACTGGCGGATTTTATTGCACCAAAAGAAAGCGGAATAAAGGATTATATCGGTGCATTTGCTGTAACTGCTGGGATCGGAATAGAAGAGATAGTTGCAAAATTTGAAAAAGAACATGACGATTATAACAGCATAATGACTAAGGCATTAGCAGACAGGCTGGCAGAGGCTTTTGCAGAACACCTGCATAACCTGGTTAGAAAAAAATATTGGGGCTACTCACCTGAAGAAGAAATTAATAATGAAGATCTTATTAAAGAAAATTACCAGGGAATCAGACCTGCGCCCGGCTACCCGGCACAGCCGGATCATACTGAAAAACTGATCATTTTTGACCTGTTAAAAGCTGAAGAAAATGCATCTATTAAGCTCACAGAAAATATGGCTATGTATCCTGCTGCTTCAGTAAGCGGATTGTACTTTGCAAATCCTCAAGCCAAATATTTTAATGTCGGTAAGATAGGACGCGATCAGGTTTCAGATTATCACCGGAGAAAAGGTTTAAGCCTGGAAGAAGTTGAAAAATGGCTTAGGCCCATTCTTAATTATGATTAATATCAGTTTTTAATAGTCTTTTACTGCAGCTTCACAAAATTTACTCTTCCGTGAAAGTTTCGTGATAATTCAATTCTATTTTTCAATTTCATACATTTATAAAAATAAAAGGAGTCCGGAATGAAAATTATCAGAATGTTACCCGCAGTATTATTTTCAATTTTTGTTATTTCCTCATCTTTTGCACAGCAGGACAATATGATGAAAAAAGATGACATGAATCATAATATGAAAATGAAAGATAACGGGATGAAAAGCGACAGTACGATTAAGAATGATATGAATAAAGATATGAACAGCGGCAAGATGATGATGAAAAAAAACGATATCGACATGAATAAAGATAAAATGAAAAGCAATTCTATGATGAAAAAGGATATGATGACAAAAATTGATAAGAATAAAAACGGTGTTGCAATAAAGGGCTATGATCCTGTTGCATATTTTACCGACAGTAAATCAGAAATGGGAAAAAAAGAATTCTCATATAAATGGAATGGCGCAGAATGGTACTTTGCAAATAAAAATCATATGGAAATGTTCAAAGAAAATCCGGGAAAATATGCTCCCCAATATGGAGGTTTCTGTGCATTTGGCTTGTCTAAAGATAAATTATCAAGCTCTGATCCCAATTCCTGGCAGATTGTAGATGAAAAACTCTACTTATGTACAAATAACAAAGTTCATAAAATGTGGCAGGATGACATCAAAGGGAATGTTAAAAAAGCGGGCAAGAACTGGTCGAAAATAAATTCAAATATGTAGTGCTTAAAACCTCCGGTGTTTTCCAAATCCCGGAGGTTTTAAATGATTTCATTTCAACTCTTTAAGCCAGTTCTCAGCATACTTGCGGGCTGCATTGGTTGTTTCTTTACCTGCCCTGAAACAGACTTTCCATAGATCTGGTTTACTTTCATAAGATTGTTTTACAAATACTTTTTTCCCATACTGGTTTTCAGCCAATTCTGCATTAAAATCTACATCCTTCGATCCTTCAAGAAATTTTGTAAGCCAGATTTTTATCATTGGTTTAGGAGATGTCGGATAATCTTTTTCCCATTGAGCAACATTTCCATGATACTCTTTCACCTGCTCATCATACATCTGCTTCATTGTATTTTCCATCTGGGCATTATACATCGGATTATCAGGATCATCAACTTCTTTTAACTGTTCCTTGAAGCTTTTTATAGTTTCATCAAATGAAGCCTGCTGATCTTTCGGCATTTGTTTTTTTGTCTTCTCCAGGTTATCTATTCCCTGTTTAATTGCTTCCTTCTGTTCCTTTTTCATTTCAGCAATAGACTTCGGCTTTTCAGGAGGTTCCGGTTTCTTCCTGTTCTTATATTCAATATACTTATTTAAAAAATCTTTTGTGGCTGTAAATTCTTTAACATATTTTCCTACTTCATTAACAATAGCAACTTTTTCACCCGCAGCAATATTTTTCAACTGCAGGGGATTGGGAAAATAAAAAGAGGGATTTGAACAATTTGAAAAGATCATATGATCAGCACCGTCTTCGGAAAGCTGAATTTTATCAAGTATATTCTTGATTTTACTATCGATAATGCGGGTGTATGTAAAACCGATTAAAAAGAATAATAATGTAAAAAGAAGTAATAACTTTTTCATATGGCACTTCCTGAAATAATTATTGTTTTTTGAGGTTAAAGAAATTTAACTTATGGATTGTTTATTTGCAATATCCCCTTAAGCTTTGAGTTACTTTAGAAACAGAGCCATCCGTTAACTACCAGATTGAAAATAAGTTAATACAAACAGTTTTTTACTTAACTTTTTTGATTCTGACTATTTAAAAGTTTAAATGAAAAATAGATAAGATTAAGCAGCAAACCGATAAATAAAGTTAATCCCCATGCTCTTGAGTTATAGATTGGATGGGAAATCTTACTTAGAATATCACTTGACAACGCAAAAGGACTGATTATAATATCCCATGAATTCCATCTTAAATACCTGCCGACATAAATACCAAACCCGCTGACAAACAGGAACCCAACTGTAATAAAAATCGTCTTCCCTTTTCCTACATAATTTTCCAATACTTTTTCTATATCGGTCAGGCTGACAAAACCGAATAGTAAGCCTGTCCATGCGAAGGACAATATTAAAATCAAATCGAACCATAGCGGCGCTTTCGAGCTCATTCCGAGGTGGAATAAATCGGTTAATATATATGGAGAGTTCGGGAAAAATATTACCCATGACAATATCATTATTACCAGTAAAACTTTCTTATACTGCAGCTTTTTCAAAATAATAATTGAACTTATAAGCCAGGGTATAAAAGCCAGGAACAGATTCCAGTTCAAAAACAGGAATTCAAATGTATGAGTGTATAAAATTCTGAAAACAGATAATCCGAAACTAAACAAGCTTAAAACAAACAATAAAATAGTTGTATTTAATCTTCCTGATTCTTTGAGTTGATTTATCATAAAACCGAATATTAATGTGAATTCAATATTACTATTAATTTATTTAGTCAGCACATTAGCAAAAAATGTTCCGCAAATTTCAGAAATATTTCAGAAAATAAAACCGGAATTATTTATCCGGGTGATTAAACCCATAAACGGGTAAAAAGATTCAATTTTAATAAAACTTCCCTTTTCTCACAAAATAAAGGTTTTACTGCCAAATCTTCCCAAAGATGACGCGCAAATCACAAAAGGGATATTTAGATATTATTTCCTGAAGGGTTTAAGTAAATATTCTAATTCATGCTGTTATGAATTTTATTTACTGCAGTCTGCAGAAGCCGGTTAAACTCATCCGGTTTCTCTATCATCGGGAAGTGGCCTGTTCCGTGAATATCAAGCACTTCAAATGAACTTTTGCAATATTTTTTAAGGCCAGCGATATTGGTTGCCATGCCATCGCTGTTTATCAAATAGAGTTTATAGTTTAATCGCGGCAATTTTTTCATCTCATCATAATCAAATACATTTTTTATAGATGAAACCGCAACATCCGGATTGCTGTTCCTGTAATCATTCTTAACTCTTGCCCTAACAGCAGAATCAGTTGAAGGACTGAAAAGATATTTTGATGCATATTCTGGTGCAAAATTTTTATAGTCCTTTTTTAAGGAATCAATAAATGAATTCATTTCTATTAATTGATCCGGACTCATTTCAACACCGACGAATTTAAAATTGTCAATACCGACAACTCCTGCAATTTGCTTATTATTTTTTAATGCAGCCTCAAGAATAATATCGCCGCTCATAGAATGACCAATAAGAACTACATTTTTTAAGTCCAGCTTATTTATAATATCAATTACATCACCACCGTATTTTTCAACAGTATAATCTTTTCTGGTCGATGTTGATTTTCCAAATCCCGGCAAATCTATTGCAACAGTTTTATATTTATTACTAAAATAATTTATTTGATTATTCCAGTATCCTGAATTTATTCCCCAGCCGTGAAGAAATAATAAAGTTGTATCGCCGTCCCCTTTTTCAATATAATATATATTTGCATCTGCAGTGTTAATCTCACCGGATTTTAATTCATTATTATTTGATCTTTTGCAGCCGGCCATTATTGAAAAAATAATTAGTAAAAGAAGATACTTTTTCATTAGTCTCTCTCTCATAAAAAGAATAGAAAACCTTTACACAAAAATAATAAATTTAAACACTCAATTGAAGATATTACCTGAGTTAATTCCCGGGAATATATTTTTGCCGAATAATTACTGTGACAATTTTTTACAATTATTATCCTGAATTATTAAAGTATTTCCGGAATAATTTTTTATTTTTGAGGTTCAAATTCGGGGTATTTAAAATGGGTTCAAAAGTTTTTACTGTTTTTATTCTTTTTTTAAGTTTCAATTTAAACACATTTGCTTTTAATCTTATAAATCAAAATGATACAACTGCTGCATCTGTGAAAAATTCAAAAAGAATTTATAATACCATAAGGCTTTCGACAGAAAAGCCAAGAATAGACGGGATACTTGATGATCCCTGCTGGGAAACCGGTACCTGGGCCGGGGATTTTATACAATGGATTCCAAATGAAGGAGCTGAACCATCTCAGCCTACAGAAATAAAAATATTATATGATGATAACAATATTTATGTTGCTATAAGGGCATATGATAATGAGCCCGATAAAATTGCTGACAAAGCCGGAAGAAGAGATGAATTTCAAGGCGATATTGTAGGAATCAATTTCGACAGCTACCATGACAGACGTACCGGTTTTGAATTCGATGTTACTGCTGCCGGTCAAAAAATTGATCTTATCCTGACTAACCCATCAATTCCCGATATGAATTGGAATGCCGTATGGTATGGTAAAACTGCAAGGGAAGATTCGGCATGGACAGTGGAAATGGAAATCCCGTTAAGCCAGCTCCGCTACAGCACCGATTATGAGCAGGTCTGGGGTATGCACTGCTGGAGATGGATAGATCGTTTTCAGGAGGAAAGCGACTGGGAACCGCAGTCTTCGAAAGGTCCGGGAAGTTTATATTTATTTGGTGAATTGCATGGGATTAAAGGACTTCCACGTTCAAGGCGCATTGAAATAATGCCGTATTCAGTTGGTAAACTAAATACTTTTGAGAAGGAGATTGGTAATCCATTTGCCGACAAAGGAAAAACATGGTTAGGCAATTTTGGTTTTGATGCAAAGATTGGCTTGTCATCTAATTTCACCGCTGATTTAACAATTAACCCTGATTTCGGACAGGTTGAATCTGATCCTTCTGTTATGAACCTTACTGCATTTGAAACTTTTTATGAGGAAAAGCGCCCCTTCTTTCTTGAAGGAAAAAATATTTTCGGTTTTGATCTGAATGACGCGAGTATATTTTACAGCCGGCGTATAGGTCATTCTCCATCTTATACCCCGGATTTAAAAAATAATGAATACATAGATTCACCTGATAACACTACCATCCTCAGTGCTGTAAAGATCAGCGGTAAAACATCCAGTGGTTTATCTGTCGGAGTACTGCAGAGTTTAACTGCAGGTGAAAAAGCTGATCTGAGTTTAAACGGAAACCTAAATAAGATACGTGTGGAACCCCTAACTAACTACGGAATTGTCCGCATACAAAAAGATTATAATGCCGGAAACACAATGCTGGGCGGGATCATTACTTCTACAAACAGATTTATTAATGATTCTCATCTTAATTTTATGAACAAAAATGCTTTTACCGGGGGATTAGATCTGCACCATTTCTGGAATGATAAAGAATTTTACGTTGACGCTAAAGTAATCGGCAGCAGCATCTCCGGAAGCACAAATGCAATTAAAGAGCTGCAATATTCTTCAGCAAGATATTATCAGCGTCCCGATGCATATAATTTCGATAGTACCAGAACGCATCTTTCAGGTCATGGAGGTGCAATTAAAATTGGTAAAGGAAGCAAAGGTTTGTGGCGTTATTCAACTGCAGTTAGCTGGCGTTCACCGGGCCTTGACCTGAACGATCTTGGTTATATGCAGATTGCCGATATATTCAAACAAGAAAATGCAGTATCTTATTTTGTTAATCAGCCTGTATCAATATTCAGGACTTATTCCATAGGAATTGAACAATCCAATGACTGGGATTACAAAATGGATTATTTATCATCGGGCGCTGAATTAAATATTTATCTTGAATTTAATAATTTATGGGCGGTATCAAATTCAATTGAATACCAGACACAAACACTGGCTACACGAATATTAAGGGGCGGATATGCTACGCTGATTCCGGCAGTGTGGTCGAATGATTTTTATTTCAGGACCGATCCTACCCGAAAAATATCTTTTGCACTTAACGGAAGTATGGCCTTATCACAAAATCAGAATTCCAGGTTTTACGGTATACAACCGGAAATTTATTTTCTGCCTTTAAATAATCTCAAATTTTCAGTCAGCGCCCATTACTCATCAAATGTTGACAATCTTCAATATGTAGATACTAAAACCGTAAACGCAAAAGATAAATATATTCTCGGAAAATTAAACCAGCATACACTTGCATTAACTTTCCGGGTCGATTATAACATTTCTCCCGAATTATCTATTCAATACTACGGAAGTCCTTTTGCTTCAACCGGTAAATTTTCAGAATTCAAGACTATAATTGATCCCAGAGCAGCAGATTATAACAACAGGTTCATGATAATAAATCCTGATTTTAACGGAGTTGATTATCAAGTATCTGAATCGGGCGGAATAGTAAATTATAGTTTTGGAAATCCCGATTTTAATTTTTCTCAGTTCAGATCGAATCTTGTTTTAAGATGGGAATACCGTCCTGGATCCCAGATTTATCTTGTGTGGGCAAATGAGATGACATATGATGTAAAGCCCGGATATAATTCATTGAACCAAACAATGAATATGCTTAGAAGTGCATTCCCGAATAATATTTTTTTAGTCAAAGTTAATTATTGGTTTACAATCTAATTATAAATTAAGGGGAAAATACGGCGACATTAAAAAGTGTTTTGAAAGTGCAAATCACTTTTAACTTAATACTAAATTTATTTTTACAGAAATAATACTGAATCCGGTAACCTTTATAATTTTTTAAAGTCTAAAATAGCGTAAATATTTCTATTGTTATTTAAAAATACAAGAGGGAGCTTAAATTATGAAAATAACACGCTTAGTTATTTTCGCTGTTTTTATTCTGACATTTATTGTAAATCAAAACATATTAGGCTGCAGCCTGATAAAAATTACTATAAATGGAAAAACCATTGTCGGCAATAATGAAGATTTTGGAAATCATGATACAAGGATCTGGTTTGAACCCGGGGATAATCAGCATTATGGTGTTGTTTATGTCGGATATGATGATTTGTTTCCTGAAGGTGGAATGAATGAAGCAGGATTAGTGTTCGATGCTTTCGGAGTTTCCAATAAACCTTTAAAAGATACGCTTGGCAAAGAACCTATATTTGAGCTCGATTTAAAAAGAAAAATTATGACCGAATGCGCAACTGCAGAGGAAGTAATGGCACTTATAAATAAGTACAATTTATATTACTGGTCACATTCGGTATGGGTTTTCCTGGACAAAAACGGTAAGTATTTGATTGTTGATGGTGATTCAAAAGTTTTAGGGGATAACAGTTATTTTGTTCAGACTAATTTCCGCCAGTCGGAAGTAGTCGATGAGAGCCGGATAGATTGTTCGCGTTATAAAAAGGCAATGTCATTGTTAGAAGGACATAATGAAACAAGCATTGAATATTGTACTTCTGTGATGGATTCGGTTCATCAGAACAGTACTTTGTATACAACGGTATATGATTTGAATAATGCAATTATTTATTTGTATTACTTCCATAATTATAAAAAAGCAATCCGGTTCGATTTAAAAGAAGAATTAAAAAAAGGTGCGAGAATATTAGTCATCCCGGAATTGTTTCCTGAAGAAAAAACAAATGATTATATTCAGAGCCGTGTACTGAAGTCGAGAATTGATTCTCTTGCAAACATAAGCCCTGCCGTAGATTCTGTAACAAAAAAGGAACTAAGGGAACGCTGGTATATACCGCATATAATAGCAAATCATGGTTATGGATACCTGCATCGAAAAGATATTCCCAATGCTATAGCTATATTTAACCTATTTATCGAATTGTTTCCTCAATTACCTTATGGATATGACTTTCTTGGTGAAGCATACATGGAAGAGAAACAATACCAGTTAGCATTAACAAATTATCAAAAATCAATTGAGCTTGATCCCAATTATATTAACGGAAAACAGAGGATTGATGTGTTGAAAAAGCTAATTGAAAAGCGGGAATAAATCTTAAGTATAATTAAAAAGATTTAAACAAAGGAATAAATCTCAGACGATAATGTTTAATTAAATCATAAGAGAAGACTCATCCAAGAATTTTTTGTAGTCTTCTCTTGTCATTCCATAATAATAAAGATCAACCAGTTCACCTTCATATGTTTTATGATCTTTTCTTAAAATGCCTTCTCTTGAAAAACCGCATCTTTCTGCGAGTTCATAGCTTCTAATATTATTCGTCATTACCCTTAAAAAGAGTCTGCTCAAAGAAAGTTTTTCGAAACTGAATTTAATAATTGCAGTTAATGCTTCAGTCATTATCCCTTTGCCTTCATATTCTTTGGAAATAATGTATGCAATTTCCCCGCGGGGTATAATCCAGTCAATATTTTTCACTGAGATATGACCGATAAAATTTCCATCCTCTTTGGACCAAATTCCGAAATTAAAAGCAGACCGCTCTTCCCATTCTTCAATTTTATTTCTGACATAATATTCAGCACTAATTTCATCATTTGTATGGGACAGCATAACAGGGAAGCTGTCAATCATCCGGTCGCGGTTCTTCTCAATTATATTATAAAATTTTTTTCCATCTCCTGCTTTATATCTTTTTAAGATGGTTCTGGTTGTTTCAATTTCTGTAGTGATTTTTAATAATTCTTCCAATTTTTTATTATTTAATTGATAATGTTTTAGTTATTTAAAATTCTTTTACTCTTCTGTTTTAATGCTGAGTCATAAGAACGTTTAAGTAATTCGATAGCGGTATCAACATCACCCGGTTCTTTAAGATATTTTGAGATCCATCCGCTTTCAGGTAAAACATGATGCAGACTTGCCAAACCGGCAGATAAAATTTCATTTTTTATCTTCTTTGTAAATGGAATATCTACAAGATAATTACCATGTATATGTCCGATTTCTCTTTTATCCAGTCGGAATTCAATACCTCCGAATCTGTGCTGATGCGATGTAATATCCTTCCATTTCGTCACAGAATTTTTAATTTTTTCAAGGGCTCCCTGAACCGGCATAGTTTAAACTTTAATTACAAAAAATATTAACGAACAAATTGTTGAAATATAAATTATTTATAAATAATCAGGCAAGTGTAAATTATCATATGCAAATAATAATGTGACCTGCGTTCATATTTTACAAACCAGATCTATTTTAATTTTTTTATATTAAGTGAAACAAGCCGAGGTGAACTATGATATCAGAATTAATAGATTCAAATAGGAAAGAGTTAATTGAAAAACTAAAAACAAACTTTGAACTAGGTAATGAACAAAGTGAAAAAATTATTTCAGTGACTAAAAATTTTCTTAAAACGAATTTAGAAGATCAGGCGGCTCAAAATCCGAAAGAAATTTTAGAATTAATAAATAATGGATCCGGAATAAAAAAGGAGAACAATATTGTTAACAATTTAATTTCAAAATTATCAAAAGATATTATTTTAAAATTTGAAACGGATCATGATAAAGCAAATAAAACAGCAGAATTTTTAGTAATAAATATTATTAAAAAAATTTCAGAACAATTTGACAATAAAGATAAGGAAATGAATTTAAAAGATTTTTTCAGCTTTCTGGGATTGGGAAGTGAACTCAAAAAAATAGTAAAAGAAAGCTTAGAGGAATCAAACGGAAAATTTTCCGATTATCCTAAAAAATTATTTTAAGCTGCTGCCAAGAAATTCCTTAATTACTGTATTTTCATTCATATGCGGGAATCGTCTTATCTCCTTCAATCCAGTGAGGAAACCATGCTAAAGACAGACTTTTTACATTGATTCCTGATTTTGTCGGTCTTACAATTATTTCTTCAAGCCTGATTTTATCCGGGTCATAATCTGCTGAAATATTTTGTATATCATTACTCAGCTGATTATTTAAATCTTCTACCTGAATATTAAGATTTTTAATATCATCCTGAACCTGGTTTACATCCATTTTTTCTTTATATGTTCTGGAAGCTTTGGATATCGCTGAACCGGCCTTACTCGCATTTGTCGAAGAAAATGTTTTCCTGCCCAAAAAAGCACCGAGTAAAGTTGTACCGATCGAAATTACTGCATTTATTTTTTCATGATTATACTGCGCTTTTTCATCCTGAAGCTTCTGCTCTCCCTTTCTTATCTTTTCTTCCAGGGATTTAATTTTCGCTCCGTACTTTGCTTTTATTTTTTCTACCTCTTTATCTCTTAATTCACGGAGGGATAAATCCATTCTTACTCTGAAATCCTTTTCATTTTCTCCTTCATTGGAAATTAAACCGGATTCTTTATTCTGATAAAGGACGACTTTCGATTCCCTGTACAGGTAATTTGCATATTCTTTATTCCAGTCATTAAAGCTTTTAGGTTTTGTTGAATCCGGTGGAATTGAAGAGAAACTTGCCTTTTGCGTTTCCGGTTCCCTAAGCAAATCTTCATCCGGAATATCCAGCTCTATCGGAGATTCCCATTTAATTGCTTCATCATCATCTAAAAGAGGAAAAAATAAATTCCTGTTTAATGATGTTTCGATTTTATTTTTATCTGAAACTATATTAACATCAGCTTTACCGTATAAAAAAGATTTATAAAATAATTTTGATTCATCTGCTGGTTTTGATGATCTGACAGGAATATAAACCTGGTTAATTTCTGATGGAATAACCGGTCTGCCTGTTAAGGTTTTTTGTTGACTTGCCGGAATTGCTTCAGGAGCTGCAACAGGATGTTCTTCTATTTTGTTTTGCATCAGTTCGGAAATTTGAACCCTGGTTAAAGGTCCGCTTAAAAAGGACATTACCCATCTTGTTTGAAAAATTACAGGTGCATTTTCATGAACATTATTCATCAGAAATATTCTGCTGTCTAAACTCGATATCAGCTTCTCCAGCTCCTGCTGTGAATAAGATTTACCTTCCGACTGCATTGCCGTATTAAGACCATCGATAACACGGTTTTTATCCTGTTCAGTCTGCAGTCTTCCGATAAACCATGTACCAATATTAGATAACCCTTTATAATCAATATCGACTGGATTTTGAGTTGCTAATACTACTCCTAAACCAAATGCCCTTGCCTGCTTCAATAAAGTCAGCATCGCCGTTTTTGAAGGAGGATTTGCAACAGGGGGGAAATATCCGAAAATTTCATCCATATAAATTATTGCACGCAGACTTGTTGTTCCCGGCTGAAGTCTCATCCAGTTAATAACTTCATTTAAAAGAAGAGTAACAAAAAACATCCTTTCGGTATCATTTAAATGAGCTATTGAAAAAATTGAATGCTTTGGTTTTCCTTCATTTGTATATAGGAAATTTGAAATACTAAACTTTTCACCTTCCATCCAGCCGGAAAAACCGGGTGATGCAAGAAGATTATTCAGCTGCATAGCCAGCTCAAATCTTTCCTTTGAAGGATAAAATGATTCAATATCAAAAACCCCGACTTTTTGAATCGGCGGATTAGTAATAGATTGAATTAAGTCCGGCAGCGTTAATCCTTTTTTTTGTTTCCAGTAATATTCAATAATATTTGTCAGCAGAATTGTTTCTTTACTTTTGATAGGGTCGGCAGAAATTCCAATCAGGTTAAGTAAAGCCCCGGTAACACTTAAAATCGTTTCTCTCAGAGAAAAATCATCATTAAGAATTTTTTCTTCGGGCGGATCAAAAGACCTCAATACAGAAACCTGCTTTCCGGCATTACTGCCAGGTGTATATATATCAAATGTTACAGAATCTTTCAGCTTTTTAATTCTATCTTTACTTTGACCCCAACTCATTAAACCTTTTTCCCAATCTCCGGCTTTCTTCTGAGCTAATTCATCTAAAGAAATTCCTTTTTTATCAGCTTCATCCTGCGACAGCCAATTTTTAAAATCTTCCGGTTTCAAATCCGGGAATGTTAATAGCAAGTCGGATAAATCACCTTTGGGATCAATAATAATTGCCGGAATTTTATCAATGGCAGCTTCTTCAAGCAAGGCGATACAAAGACCGGTTTTGCCGCTTCCTGTCATACCTACGCACATTGCATGAGTAGTTAAATCTTTTGATTCGTAAAGAATTAAATTTTCGAGAAGCTTTTTATTTGATTGATCATATTCTTTACCAAGATAGAAAACCCCTAATTTTTCATAATCCACCATAATTGCACCCTCAAAATTTTTTATACTGTGAAATATAATTCATTCCGGAATAATTTTTTCAATCAAATGAATATCATCCAATTTTAAAATTATATCTCCTTCTGAATTGGTATTGAAGGATCTTACAAATTTTGCACCCCAGATAATTTCCTCAAAAGTATATGAATATCTTGAATGAACAACCTGGTTAAAAGTATCATCATATCCTTTTATTAAAATTAATATTTCAAGTTGCTTCTCTTTTAATTCATCAAGAGAAATCTTAAAGATTGGACTATTTTCATCGATGGGGTGAACTACCGTCCAGCTTAATGCAAAAAAATGCACACTGTATCTTTCAAGCTTCATATCATAATATTTTCTGTTAAAATCATCATCAACAAGCACTGCCATAACTTTTGCTTCAATATCCATTAAATTATTATTCCTCTGATTAACAATCCTGAACTGTAAAGAAGTGATCCCTTTATAGGGAGCAATTATTGCGTTCTTGCTGTACAAAATCCTGGAGAATGGATGAGAAAATCTACCGTATAATAAACCGGTGATCAATGCAAACGCCAATACTGCGGTCATTGCTTCAATAGTTACTATAAAATTAGCTAGCATAGTTTCCGGAATTATACCGCCGTAGCCGATAGTTGTTGAAGTTTGCACGCTAAAGAAAAAACAGCTGAAATAGTTTTGTAAATCTGTAGTGCCGGCTATACCTTTGAGATTTTCTATCCCGATTAAAAAATAAATAAAACCGAATAACGCATTGAATAACATGTATGCTATAACAGCTAAACCGAAAAATTTAGTCCATGAAAGATTAACAAGAAACTGGTAAATATCTTTAGGATGAAAATCCGTTCCCATCCTGGTTACATTAAAAGAACCGTCTTTATTTATAACTCTTTTTGTTCTTCCGAAATATTTTTCACCTAATCCGGGATCAATTGTCTGCTTCATATAACCTCACTTCTTAGTATATGAATATTAGGAATTGCTGATTCAATATTGAACATTCAGGTTAATATTATCTAATATTTAATATATAACTATCAATTTAAAATTCTTAATTGATTCAGATTCAAATATTTGAAAAAAATTTTAGGTATCGGCAACTACTTATGTATCCTGATTAATGACAAAGCAATAATTAAGCTTACAGCGGAGGAAAAGTAAAACGGAACAGATGAGCCGAATGCATCCCATAAATAGCCGGTTAAAATAGATCCGAGAAACATTGCAATGCTTGACAGCATAGTGATTAAACCGACTGCAGAAGCCACTTTCTCATAAGCTACCAGGTCAGATATCCAGGCTTTTAAAATTCCTTCCGTTGAAGCGGCATAAATACCATAAAAGGCAAAAAGAATCCAGGTTAAAATAAAATTATCGGAAGAGGCAAATCCGAAATAAACAGCAGAGAATATTATTAATCCAAGTATATAAATTTTTTTCTTCCCGATCTTATCCGATATCAAACCGGCAGGATATGATGAGACTGCATAAATTAAATTATAAAAGACATAGCCTAAAATTGCAGTTACATCTGAATGAGAAATATTCCTGGATTTTAAAATCAAAAAAACGTCGCTGCTGTTAACAAGAGAAAAGATCGTAATTAAAATAACTAATGTTTTGTAAGTCCGTGGTGATTCTTCCCAAAAGGCAACATATTGCAGTTTTTTTCTTTCCCTAATTTCAACCTTTTTATCTTTTATATAAAAGGTGAATGCAACTGCAATAACCGAAGGGATAAAAGCAATTATAAAAATAAGGTTATAGTTATAATCATAAATATTCAAAAGCAATAGTGCAATAAGCGGACCTAAAACCGCACCAAGTGTATCCATCCCCCTGTGAAATCCGAATATGGCTCCAGTATTGCTGCTGTTTGAATAACCGGCAAGAAGAGCATCTCTCGGAGCAGTACGCATTCCTTTTCCGATCCTGTCTGTAACCCTGCTTATCAGCACAATAAATATGTTGGGAAAAATACCCGGCAATGGCTTTGATAGTGCAGATATGCTGTAACCGCCCACAACAAATATCGAACGTTTTCCTAATTTATCTGACAGAAACCCGAAATAACCTTTTAAAAATCCCGCGGTTATCTCTGCAAGTCCTTCAATTACTCCAACCGAAATCATTGAAGCACCCAGAACTGATGCCAGGAAAATCGGAGTAATGGGGTAAAGCATTTCACTAGCCATATCGGTGAACAAACTAATCAGCCCTAAAATAACTACCTGCTTCGGGATTTTTTTCAACATTAAATAAATATCGCTTTATGGAATATTGTTTAAAATAGATAAAAATATATTAGGGTTAAATGTTCCGGAAGACTATTCAAAGTTAAATCAAAATTGTTTAAAGCTGCTTGCAGAATTATTAAAAAATAAGTTAATTTTTTTTATGATGGCCGGACAAATAACTATTCAAAAGGTCAGATAATTTAATTCAAATTTCTTAATTTTTGTAAATTAAGTCATTTTTTATCTATATCTTTATGCAATTTATTAAGGAGGGTAATATGAAAGGCTTTTCGTTTCTTATAATTACGGTATTCGCATTTGTTTTTTCTATCCAATTATATTCTCAAAAAGTTTATAATAACAGGGATGAAATTCCTGTAGAATATAAATGGAACCTGAACGATATTTATAAGAATTGGAATGATTGGGAAGCAGGTCTCCAGGAACTTCAGAAAAAAATGGATGAAATTGTAAGCTATAAAGGAAAGCTGAAAGAATCTCCTGATAATTTACTTAAAGTAAAAAAGCTGAATGATGAGCTGGGAGTTTTATCTTATAAAGTCTACAGGTATCCGCAGTTAACAAAAGATCAGGATACGAGAAACCAGGAAATGAACGCAAAGCTTCAGCAGGTTCAAATATTGTTTGCAAAATTCAATACTGCTACCTCCTGGATAAACCCTGAAATGCTTGAAATACCCTGGGATACAATGAAACAATGGCTTGAAGATCCTGCATTTAAACCTTACAGATTTGGTATTGAGGATCTTTACAGGCAGCAGGGGCATGTTTTAGATGAAAGCAAAGAAACACTCCTCTCATATTTTACAAGATTAAACCAGTCACCGAATGATATTTATACAAGTCTTTCAACTGCTGATGTTGACTTTCCGACAATAACGCTGTCCAACGGAGACAAAATCCAGGTAACAAATGGAAATTACAGCAGAGTGTTAGCTACAAATTATAACCAGGAAGACAGGAAGAATACTTTTGAAGCTCATTATGGTGTTTATAAAGCTGATGAGAATACTTATGCGTCTATATATAATGCAGTTTGTCAAAAAGACTGGGCGGAAGCACAAGCGCGAAATTATAAATCATGTCTTGAATCTTACCTGGATGGAAATAATATTCCCGTAGCAGTATATGAAAACCTGGTAAATACAGTTAAAGCAAACACCGGACCACTTAAAAGATATGCAAAACTAAGAAAGAAAGTTCTTGGTCTAAAAGAATATCATAGTTACGACGGCTCTATTCCATTAACCGATTTCAACAAAACTTATCCTTATGATGAAGCAAAGAAATGGGTGCTGGCTTCGGTTAATCCGCTGGGAGAAGATTACCAGTCAAAAATGGCTACTGCACTTAAAGGAGGCTGGATAGATGTTTATGAAAATACCGGTAAAAGATCCGGTGCTTATTCGGCTGGTGTTTACGGCGTACATCCTTATATGCTGCTGAACTATAATGAAACTCTTGATAATGTATTTACGTTGGGACATGAACTCGGCCATACCATGCACACTTTATTGTCCGATGAAAACCAGCCGTTCGCAACTTCCGATTATACAATCTTTGTAGCTGAAGTAGCTTCTACTTTCAATGAGGATCTTTTACTTGATTACCTATTAACCCAGACTAAAGATCCGAAAGAAAGAATTAATTTACTGCAGGAAGCAATCAGGGGAATTACCGGAACATTTTATTTCCAGACTCTCCTGGCAGACTTTGAACTTCAGGCTCATAGATTAGTTGAAAACGGAAAACCTATTACCGCTGATGTATTAAATAAAATTATGGATGATCTGTTCAATACATATTACGGTGACACTTATTCAAAGGATGAAATCCTGGATAGAGTATGGGCTAGAATTCCGCACATTTACAGATCACCTTTTTATGTTTATCAATATGCTACCTGCTTTGCTTCTTCGGCAAAGCTGCATAATGATGTAACAACCGGTTCCGAAGCAGATATGAAAGCAGCAAAGGAAAGATATTTGAATTTATTAAAATCGGGCGGCAGCGATTACCCTATGGAAGAGCTGAAAAAAGCCGGCGTTGATTTAACAAAACCTGAAACCGTAAATGCTGTTATTAATCTCCTGGATAAACTTGTAACGCAGTTGGAAGAAGAGATAAATAAATTAGACAAAAAGTAAATTTTATTTTAGTGCTTTAGCAGTTAGATACAGAATTAAAACTGAGGACTCTATCATTGCTAAAGCACTAATCTGAATTGTAATTATAAAAGATCTAATTCCGTGTTTTTCTTTAATATAATAATCAAATCCTTTCTGTAACAAACTTATAAACTAAAATGAAATATTTGGAATTAAAGCAGACTGTAAAAAATAATTCAAATAAACAGCAGGCTATTATTCTTCAGCGTTTCTTTAAAACAGGCAAAGGAGAATATGGAGAGGGAGATGTTTTCGCGGGGATTAAAGTTCCTCTATCAAGAAAAATTGCCAATGATTTTAAAGATCTGGATTTTACAGATCTTCAAAAAGTTATTCAATCAAAAATTCACGAAGAAAGGCTCATCACTTTATTTATTCTAATTGCAAAGTATAAAAACTCCGATGACGCAGTGAGAGAAAAGCTATTTAATTTTTATCTAAAAAACATAAGGTATGTTAACAACTGGGATCTTGTTGATTTATCGGCTGAAAAAATTATCGGTGCTTACTTAATAGACAAAGATAAAAGGCTTCTTTTTGATCTTGTAAAGTCTAACAATATTTGGGAAAGAAGAATAGCAATTATGTCTACGTTCTGTTTTATAAAAGCCAATCAATTTGCAGCTGCCCTGAAAATATCGGAATTGCTTTTAAAGGATAAGCACGATTTAATTCATAAAGCTTCCGGATGGATGCTTAGAGAAATCGGGAAAAGAGATATACAGGCTGAAGAAGTTTTTCTTCAAAAATATTATAAAAATATGCCCAGGACTATGTTAAGGTATGCTATTGAAAAGTTTCCTGAAAAGAAAAGACTTAATTATCTTAAAGGAAATTTCTAAAAAAATTCCGGTTACTCGATTCTCTATGGCTTTCGTTACACTATTAAATATCTGACTTCAAATCCAATTTACCAGATTTTAATGCTTGAATTAAGGAAATAATTTTTTAACTTACCACTCCGTATTCCCTAGCTGTTAAATCGCTAATTAATAACGATAAACGATGTAGCAGTTTTTAATTTTATATAAAACATTTACTGCTATGATTTTAATTATCCTTGCTATGTTTCATTTGTTACTATTTCAATCTAAATCAGATCTAATCGGTAAATGGGAGCAGGTAAATCCCAATAGAATTGGATTCAAGGAGACAATGGAATTCGGCAGTGACAGCGTTACAATTAAAGAAGAATTTTTCAGTAAAAACAGGTATGAGATAAACGGTAATGATTTAAAAGTAATCAAAACTAACCCGGGCGGAAAAAAAGAAATAATTATTGAATCCGAATTTTCAGTAAAAAAAGATTCTCTGATATTCAGTAAAGAAAACGGGGAAGTAAAAGATAAGATGATCAGAATTTCCGGTAATGACAAAACAAACAGCTTGTTGGGTTTATGGGAAGGCAGAACAAACAAAGGAGTAATTACTTATTTATCATTCAAGGTAGATGGTTCTAGTTTTTATGACGCTGTTCTGCGTTCTGAAAAATTTAAATATTTAATAAACAGCAAAGGAATTATTTTTTTTGTGCATAATAAACCCAGAATAATCAAATACGAAACTGATAGCGACAATTTAAAAATTATTTATCTGGATACAGGTGAAGAATTTAAATATCAAAGAATACTGCAGAATTAAAAAATTTGCAAATAACTTTTTAATTGTTATTTTAATTTATTATAGTTTAAAGGGAAATCTTTACGAGCAAGGTTCTTGAAATCTAATTCTATAAAAAAGTACTACTCGGTTTTATCACGCCGGACTGTGGCCCTCATCGAAAGGGCTAAGATGACAGAGCATACTTTCATTATTATTATCGCAATAATAATAGGAATACTTGCTGGTTTTGCCGGTATTGGGATCCGAGCTTTAATAAAAGAAATATCCCTAATTTTCTTCCCCGGCGGCGGATCCTTTCTTGATAATGTCCTAAGTGCCCCATGGTATTTAATAATCCTTGCGCCTACTATCGGCGGATTAATCGTCGGGCCGATAATTTACTTTTTTGCTCCCGAAGCAAAAGGTCATGGTGTACCTGAAGTAATGGAAGCCATCCTTCTGAAAGGAGGTAAGATACGTCCGATTGTTGCAGTTATTAAAGCACTGGCTTCTGCTATATCAATTGGTTCCGGAGGTTCGGTAGGACGCGAAGGTCCTATTGTACAAATTGGAGCCAGTTTAGGTTCAACAATCGGTCAGTTCTTTAATATCCCTGCTAAAAAATTAAAAACACTTGTAGGATGCGGTGCAGGTGCAGGTATTGCCGCTGCTTTCAATGCGCCTATTGCCGGAGCATTGTTCGCTGTTGAAATAATTCTTATGGATTTCGCTGTTGCCCAATTTTCTCCGATTGTAATTTCAACAGTTATGGCAACTGTAATTTCTCATGCTTTCCAGGGTGATTTTGCTGCATTTCAAATTAAAGGCTACCAGCTGGTTTCACCATACGAAATAGTATTTTATTTTGGACTTGGTGCGGTTACTGGATTAGGTTCTTTTCTTTTCATTAAAGCACTCTACTTTTTTGAAGATTTTTTTGATAATAAGATCAAAAAAATACCGGAATATTTTAAACCGGTTATTGGAGGTTTTCTGGTAGGTATAATTGCACTCTTGTTCCCGGAAGTGATGGGTGTAGGTTATGATTCAATAAACCAGGCACTGCATGGAAATATTATCTGGTATTTCGCTTTAATTTTAATCTTTACAAAAATTATTGCTACATCTTTAACTTTAGGTTCAGGCGGTTCGGGCGGAATTTTTGCTCCGTCACTTTTCATGGGAGCAATGTCGGGGGCTTTCTTTGGTTCTTTTGTTCACGGTATATATCCCGATATTTCTGCTTCTGCAGGTGCTTATGCTCTTGTTGCAATGGGTGGGTTCGTTGCAGGAACTACAAGAGCGCCAATTACTGCAATCATCATTGTATTTGAATTAACTAAAGATTACAATATTATTCTTCCTTTAATGGTAACCTGCATAATAAGTACTATTGTTTCATCAAAGCTTGCAAGAGAATCCATTTATACTTTGAAGCTTCTTCTAAGAAATATAAATATAAAAGAAGGAGCTGAGACAAATATAATGGAATCAATTTTCGTTAAAGAGGTATATGATAATAATTTTGAACCGGTTGGCATAACCGATAATTTTGTTCAGGTAATTAATAAACTAATCAAAGGTAAATGGCCGGAGTTTCCAGTCGTTGATTCACAACAAAATGTAAAAGGAATTATTTCCTTATTTGATGTTAAAGACTATTTGTACGAAAGGGATTCTTTAAAGAATTTATTAATAGCGGGCGATATAGCGAGAATAAATCCTCCTACTTTAACTCCCGATAATAACTGCCAGGTAGCTCTCGATAAAATGAGGAGATATGATCTTGAAGGACTTCCGGTAATACAGAGTGATAAGAACTATAAGATAATCGGTATGATCTGGATGAAAGATATTCAGGATGCATATCAAAAAGAAATTGAAAGAAGGGAAATAACTTCAAGCCTGGCCAGCAGCATAACAATGAAAGATGATGAGACTCATATTCAGTTTCTTGAAGGATATTCCATTGCAGAAATTGCTTCTCCCAAAACTTTCATTGGTAAATCAATTAAACAGCTTAATATCAGGACAATTTACGGTGTTGATGTTTTATCAATAAAAACGCAAATAAACGGAGAATCCAAAATCACTGCAATACCAAGCCCCGATTACGTGATCAAAAAAGATGATACAATTGTCGTTGCCGGTGAAAGTAAAAATATTAACCTTCTAAAAAACATAGCTTAAGTTGATTTCTGTTTTGCTTTTTGACTTTTGACTTTTGATTTAAATTCACCCCCTTTTTTTCTTTGAATAACCTATAAATACAAATATTAAACTTGCAACTGCAAAAGTACCGATGACAATTAAATAATACTCTTTAGGGCTGAAAGAAGTTATTTGAATTTCCGCCCTGCTAACTCCGTTCAGATTTAATATATATGCTTCAATATTTGCAATCTGCTGCTGTGTTAGTGTATGCGAATCACCAAAATCAAGCATATGCAGCTGCGGATTTGGTCCTGCTGGCGTAGAACCATGCTGGATGATTTTATCAATATTGGAAGCAAAGACCTGCGGTTCTTTACTGAACAAATTTTTATTTATTGGATTTAACTTCGGTACCTGACCATTTGAAGAACCCGGATTTGGTATTCCTCCTCCCCCGTCAGTTCCATGACACGATTCACAATCCTGCTGAAATAATAAGGCACCATGCGCAATATTCCCAATCATATCTGCGGCTGGACCGGCAGTTACATTTGACCAATCTTTTTCTGTAAATGACTTATTGACATTAGTATTTTCTGAATCGTTTGTGCCGGAATTCTCTTGTTGAGCAGGATTGCCTGAAGACCTATTACCGGAATCTGCTATAATTGCCGGATGAGGGCTTAATAAATAATCAGCCAGATTGCTTAATTGTGTAGTATCCAGCATTAAAAAAGGCGGCATAGGTGATTTTGAATTATGTTCCCTGGGATTTTTTATCTGAACAATAATCCAACCTTTTGAATGCCCTTTTTGAGATTCATTAGTCAGAGCCGGACCAACTTTACCTCCTCTGCCGCTCATTGTATGGCAGGATATACATCCGTAAGTATCAAAAATATTTTTACCTCTTAAAGCTGCTTCGGTTAATTTAACCGGCTTATTATTAACCGGTATATTTTTTAATTGAACACGGTTAATATTGCTGTTATAACCGGATATTGTTAGTGTAAACAGTAAAATTAAAAATACAAAGCCTCCGAACATCATAGCCGGTCTGTTTAAAGGATTTCTTTTTGAGTTACGATCCAGAAACGGCAGCGAGATAAATATCAAAATTATTAATGTAGGAATACCTACCGTACCAATCACTTCCAGGTTACCGGGAAAAAATTTAAGTGCCTGGTATAAAAATAAAAAATTCCATTCAGGCTTAGGTGTAAATGTAGTGTCCAGGGGATCAGCCGGACCTGTAAATGGAGGCGGCTTAAAAGCTGATAGAGTAACTAATAATATAAATATCAATACGGCAACTATAACATCTTTACTTACCTGGTCGGGCCAAAAATCACTTTTTGTCATTCTCTTTTCTTCAGCCCATGGCCCAACGCTTCCAAATTTTCTAAAAGCTATCAGATGAATGACAATCATTGTTAAAGCAATACCCGGTATAATTGCCGTATGCAATATAAAGAACCGGGAAAGAGTCAATTGCCCCATCATTTTTCCGCCTATTAGTAAGAATTTTAAACCGCTCCCGATAAAAGGTACCGTTCCTGCTATACTGGTTCCGACTTCGGCAGCCCAATAACCCCGCTCATCCCATGGCAAGGCAGCGCCTGTAAAACTTAATCCTACAGTTAAGAGAATTAAAATAACTCCTATAAGCCATGTCATTTCCCGGGGTTTTTTATATGCTCCCCAAATAAAGACTCTCAACATATGTAAACCGACTAAAACAACCATCGCACTGGCTCCCCAGTAATGCAATCCATGAATTAACCATCCGTAAGGAACAAACAAACGCAGATAATTTAAACTGTCATAAGCGTGATCTACTGTCGGAACATAATAAAACAACTGCCAGATACCTGTGATCATTTGAAGAATAAAAACAAATAATGTTGCACTGCCAAGCGTGAAAAAAAAGCTTGCGCCTCCGGGTATTTCTTCATCCAATCCGAGTTGAAGCATTTTGGCAACCGGTATTCTGTCGTTGATCCATATCCAAATTTTCGACTGCATATTAAAATTCCTAAATTATTTCTTTACTGCTTATTCCCGGCTTAAATCTTTCCCAAAGAACATATAAATAATTATTTTTTACTTCAGTTGGTAAAGTGTCTAAAGGTCTGGGAGCAGGACCTGATACAACTTTACCATCAATATTAAATACACTATGGTGGCATGGACAAACAAATAGCTTCCTGTCTGCATGCCATTGATACCTGCAGCCCAGATGCGGGCAAATAGGAGAATAAACAGTTGTCTCTGATTCTGATTTTTTTATCGCCCATACATTTTCAGGCTGGCTGCTTTTAAGAAATGCATCTTCTTCGGTGATAACAAAGGGCAGGTTAACCGGCTCATTTTCAGAGATTGAATTAAGTAAAGTTAGCTTTGAATAATTTCTTTTGGTACTCTTTTTTATAGTTCCGGTTAAAGATTCAATCATAGGAATACCTAAAGTAAAAGTCATCAATCCAACAAATACTCCGCTTAATACCTTAAAAAAATTGCGACGATTTATCTTATCATTACTGATATTACCTGTCATAAATATTTCCTTGAAACTTTAACTTATTTTTGCTAATTGATTTTATAATAATTTGCTCTTTTTGTATTGCAGGGCTTCACTTTTAATAAAACAAATAAGGATTGACTTTTGCGTCAATCCTTAAAAATTATATACATCATTCAATTGATATTACAATCCGCACCGGCATTAAAAGGCGATCCAGCTGTCAACATAAACAGTATTGTTATCCGAAGCATTTCTTCCGGAACCATCATAATTAGTGCTTCCTCCGTTAAATTTGTTGTAAGCAATGTACTGGATCGAAAATTTTGTATTCAACCATGGTTCATAGCTAAACTGCCCTATTAACCCGTTACTATCCGGTTTACCGTTCATGCTTCCATCAACACTTGCAGGTGCATATAACGCTGCTACAGCATCACCGCTAATTAAAAAATAACCAAGTGAGAAACCTATCTGGCTGTGTAAATAATAATTCCCGACAATCTTAAACGAATTAAGTGAGTTGGATTTATTACCCAAATCAGGCCCTAATGTTGCTGCAAATTTTTGTGATTCATGTATTAAATCAGTATGTGCAGTTATCATATTACTGCCAATACTTTTTTCATAATTCAGATCAAAACCAATGTCGGTATAATTGTCGGTTAATCCTGAAATTCCCGAGGGATAAATATCTGCTGACATACCATACGTACCGAGTTCAACATAATTACTGCCGAATTGTTTTTGAAGAGCAAATCTCCAGTAAGGAGCCAAAGATTTGATTACACCGGCAGAAGTACTATCAGGCGGATTTGGTGCACCTTGCTGTGCAGATCTATAAAGACTTACTTCACCATAAACCAAATTATCCCACAATCCATATGCACCTAAACCGGCAACACTTTGCGCCAAACCTCCTTCTATTAAAGTTGCTGCGGCAGGGGATGGTGCAACAGCAGAAGATGCATACGGAAAGCTCCACGCAGGTGTACTGTTCCAAATATCCTGAACTGAAGGATTATTATTTAAAGTTACGCCATAAATAAAATTTTCTGATGCAAGCTCAGTTTGGTTTGCATATCTTATATCCGAATTATCCAGCCCTAAAGCACCTCCCTGATCATCATAAGTGATCTGTATAAATCCTCCGATTTTAGGTGTTATTTCTCCCCCAAGAAATAAGCTCAATTGTTGAGGTAAAGAAATATTATTATTCTGGGTTCCGGGCTGCTTTTTACTTTTATAAGTATAAGACGCCTGGATCATTGAAGATATCTGAGGAATATTTATCAGGTTAAGAGTCAGATTATCATTTTTATCTGTGGATTGAACAGTCGCTATTCCTGTCAAAGTATAGCCGTTTAATTTAAATAATCTTCCGAATGCATTTAGTTCGGGAAACATTGTATGACACGAACTGCACGACATATTTGTTTGCCTGGCAAAACTTGGAATTGCCATAACCCTGCCGGGAATTAATAACAATATTGTAATAAAAAACAGCAAAGAATATTTTTTTAGATTCATAATTAAGCCCTTTCATATTTCATTTATTTGCCAGTTCACGTATATAATCAACTAATTCCCAGCGCTGCTTTTTTGAGAGCGTATACTTCCAGGATAGCATAGGGGGTTTACCAGTTGTTATTTTCCAGAAAAAAGCACCGTCAGATTGTTTTTGTATTTGCTTTGAAGCGAGATCAGCGGGTTTAGGATTAAGTCCGGCTGCCGATGGTCCATCCCCTTTCCCTTTATCACCATGGCATGTTACACAATATGTCTGGAATAAATTTTTGCCGTCTTTAACAGCTTCTGATTTCCCGGCCAAGGGATTTTTCAAAGAGTCGGCGGATTTTGGCGCTTTCCATGTTTTTGATACGGATTCTTTAGATTGTAAATTTTTACCTGCTCCGGGTTTTGCATAAACAATAACCAGGACAAAAGAAAAAACCGTAAATATTGTTAAATACAGAATTTTAAAAATCATTCCCTTTTTCATGTTTACTCCAATTAATTTATGAACACATAACCCTGGTAAATTATTATTCACTATACCTGGGCTATGATAGAATTTTAAATATGAGAATTGTTTTTAAATGATTAGATATTCAGACTGAATGGTTTTATCGCTTTGTGTAAAGATCGGAAGGAATTCACCCATATGATAAAAATAACTTTGTTTAAGTATTTTCATATGTGCAACAGAAAATATTTTATACACGGGGAATGCTATCAATTTACTGATACTGGTAACATCATTTAAATAAGCACTTTCCGATTTAAAAATATCATGATGATTTAATTTATGATTTTGTTTTCCGAAAGGTAATAATGAAACAAAATCATTATTAGAATTATTATACCTGAAATTCTGGTATTTAAAATTATTTTGATAACCCTTTTCTGATATGATATAATTATTAAAAGATATAAAACCAATAAAAATAAGATAAATAAGTATTATACAATTCTTCATATCTGATTATTAACATTTTTTTTGTGTGATTAAGATATTGTAAAAAAGATATAAATCATTTGAGGTATTCCGTATTATGGCAATTATGGAGTTTAAATCACAAGCAGGCTTAATCCCTGGTGGAAAACTTTTACTCAGCATATTCAGATTTTGCCGGAATATTCAACAAATATTTTAAATATGGTTTCCTATTAATAAAAATATTTTGCCTTTCACATATATAAAAGATATTTTAAGAACATTATTTTTCAAACCACTATAACCTTGCAACATCTACATCTTTAAGGAGGAAATATGGACGAAAGTGTATCAGTTTCACCAATACTCCAAATTACAGTTAACAAAATGACAGGAGATATGCAGTTTGTTGGTATCTTCTATATTATTATTGGAGCATTACAGTGTCTGTCTATAATAGGTGCAATAGTCGGAATTCCTTTAATAATCTGCGGTTTAAGGCTTAGGGAGTCTGCGGATTCTTTCAGAGGATACCTAACTACAAATGATACTGGTATGCTTGAAAATGCTTTAGAGAGACAAAGCAGATTCTTTTTTATTCAAAAGATTTTATTAATAATATCTATTGTAATTTTCGTTCTATATATAATTTTTATAATTGTTTTCGGCATATCAATGTTTACAAGCATGTCTCATTATAGAAGCATTTGATTAATTTCTTTTTATGGGGGCATGGTTAATGCCCCTTAATGAAAATAAAAAATTATTAAATTTTGATAATTAGTATTATAAAATTCTTCCATGTATGAAAAAGCTTAATATTGTTTTCATCATTTTTCTGAGCTCAATTATTGTCCATGCAAAAACGGATAAAAATCCATTAGTATTAATAAAAACAGAAATGGGAAATATAGAGGTTGAAATATATCAGAATAAAGCTCCTATTTCGGCCGGAAATTTTCTGAATTGTGTTGATGGCGGAGTTTATAAGGATTCATATTTTTATAGAACCGTCACACCAAATAATCAGCCGGATGACGATATAAAAATTGAAGTTATTCAAGGCGGTTTATTAGATAAAGCCGACGATTATCCTCCTATTAAGCATGAAACCACTAAAAAAACAGGTATCCTTCATAAAGACGGTACAATCTCGTATGCAAGGAACGAACCGGGAACAGCAACAACAGAATTCTTTATTTGTATTGGTAATCAGCCGGAGCTTGATTACGGCGGTAAAAGAAATCCGGACAGGCAGGGCTTTGCTGCATTCGGACGGGTTGTAAAAGGAATGGATATAGTCCGTAAAATTCACAAACAACCTGCAGAAAAACAGATGTTAAAACCGAAAATCAGAATTTTCAATATTGAAAGATTAAAACAAGGCTGAACCTTTATCGTTTCAATATACCTTCATGCTTAAAAAATACTTTCACTATAGTAAATTTCCCGGCTATGATCCCGGGGTACTGCAGCATAACCTGCTTATGCATTTAGGCGACGGCTCGATGTATGCATTTGCATTAAGCTTCATATCATTTTCAACTATACTTCCCGTATTCATTCAGAGAATGGGCGGCGATGCCGTTGCGATAGGTGCTGTACCTGTTTTATGGAATCTCGGTGCCAGTCTTCCCCAGCTTTTTCTCGGCCAGCAAAAAAGCAATGAAAAATTTGTAATGCCTGCTATCATAAGATACAGCATATTATACCGTTCTTCGTTTTTATTTACAGCTTTGTTTATTTATTTCATCCTGGAGCACATACCGGTTTCTTTTTCCGTTATTATAGCATTATTATTAATATTGTCAATTACGGTACTCGGCAGTATTCCCGGACCAAGGTGGGTCAACCTGTTTTCAAAAACAACTCCTGTAAAATTAAGGGGAAGACTTTTAGCTGTAAGGCAGCTTGTAGGCGCATTACTGGGAGTTCTGGCAGGTTCTATTATTATTGTTATTTTATCATCTATAGCCTTTCCCCGGAACTTTGCTGTTCTTTTTATCTTATGCTTTATATTCATGTTTGTTTCACTCTATTTTTTAAAAGAAGTTAAAGAACCGGAAGAAAGTCTTAGCGAAGAAATAATTATTAAAAAAGTCAAAAGATTTGATAAAGCAAAGCAGGTTCTTAAAGAGAATAAAAATTTCAGAAATTATTTAGTAGCGGACGGATTATTATTAATCGGGTTAACTTCTTCTGCTTTTTTTGCAGTTTACGCTATTGAAAGATTTAAACTGCCGACTTCATATGCAGGTTCTTTTACAATTATTTTTATGGCAAGTACGGTTTTGGGAAATATAATATTCGGATACCTGGCCGATATATTCGGGCATAAAATTAATTTAATGATAATGGCTGCGGTTTTGTTACTGGCAAGTCTAAGTGCAGTTGTTTCAATCAATCCTTTAATTTTCGGGAGCGTCTTTTTCTTTTTTGCGCTTGCACAAAGCATACAGGGAATTTCAAGGGTCGCATTTGTTATTGAACTGAGCGGTGAGAAAGACAGAACCCTTTATTCATCATTGTTAAATTCCATTACTGCGCCTGCGTTACTATTTGGAATATTGGCCGGATTTTTAATATCAATTATTGGTTATCCGGTTGTATTCCTGATTTATATAGTAATTTCAGGATTTACAGTTTACTGGTTATATAAAAAAGTTGAGGAACCACGGGATAAAATAATTGAATAATCTTTTTTATCTTAAAATGAAATTTTGTCAGCATGAAACTTTTTTGTAGTTTTCATTAATATTAAAACCGGGATTAGAATATGCATAATAATAAAATAATCTCACTTCTTTTTTGTCTTCTTCTGGTATCCGGCTGTGCTGTTCAGAATACAACCAATATATCAAGTAAAAAAATTGTTCTGCCGGGAAAGTTTGATAATTACACATTACTTCCAAACGGATGGAAATTAACTCCTGCAGGTACTCAGATAGGAATCGGCGAGTTGCCGCTAAATTTAATTATTACAAAAGATGATAAATATGCATTAACATCAAACAGCGGAACAAAAGAGAATTCAATTTCTGTGGTTGATTTGGAATCCGAAAAAGAAATACAGAGAATTAATATTAACAAGACCTGGCGCGGTATAGTATTCAATGATGATGATTCAAAACTTTATGTTTCGGGAGCTAATAATAATCTGGTTTATGTGTATGATTTTAATTCAGGTCATTTATCATTAAGCGATTCAATTATTATCGGAAAACCTTTCCCGGATGACAAAATTTCCATAGCAGGATTAGATTATTTGGCAGGGAAAAATATCCTGCTTGCTGTTTCAAGAATGAGCAACTCATTATATGTAATAGATGCATCAGATAAAAAAGTTATTAAACAATTAAAATTTGAGGGTGAATGTTACGATGTTAAAATTAATCATGCCGGTACCTATGCATTTATCTCACTATGGTCAAAAGCATCAATTGCGGAAATCGATCTTAAAACTTTTTCTATCACAAATTTCATTAATGTGGGAGATCATCCGAACGAAATCTTAATTTCAAAAAATGATGACAGATTATTTGTTGCAGATGCAAATAATAATACTGTATCTGTGGTTGATCTAAAAACAAAAAAAGAAACAGAAAAAATAATTTCATCAATTAAACCTGATTCACCTTACGGAAGTACACCAAATGCAATATGCTTCAACAACGATGGTTCGGTTTTAATTGTCGCTAATGCAGATAATAATTACCTTGCTCTTTTTGATATAAGCCAGAAAGATAAATCAAGAAGCATAGGCTTTATACCCGTAGGCTGGTATCCAACATCGGTTAAAACTTTAAAATCAGATAAAATTGTTGTAGCAAACGGGAAAGGCTTGTCTTCATTACCTAATCCCAAAGGACCGGACCCGATAGTAAAGGGGAAGGGTGTCACAGATGAGTATATCGCTTATTTATTTAAAGGAACATTATCCATTTTTAATTATCCCGATGTAAAGACATTACAGTCCCTTTCTCAAAAGGTATATTCCAATACCCCTTCTGTCTGGAAAAATAGCCCGGAAGAAAATTCACAACAAGATATAATTCCTGCAGATTTCAATTATAAGGGAAGCAATAAAATAAAGCATGTATTCTATATCATAAAAGAAAACAGGACTTACGATCAGGTCTTCGGTGATATTCCAAAAGGAAATGGTGATTCTTCGATTTGCATATTCGGTAGGAAGTATACTCCGAATGAGCATGTTTTAGTGAATACTTTTACATTATTTGATAATTTTTATTGTGATGCGGAAGTAAGCGCAGACGGGCACAACTGGTCTACAGCAGCATATGCGACAGATTATGTTGAAAAAACCTGGCCTGTTTACTATGGACATAGAGGGGGATATTACGACTTTGAGGGAGGTTCTGAAATTGCAGCACCTTCGTCCGGTTATATCTGGAACGAAATAATAAATAAAGGTTTATCGTTAAGGAATTACGGTGAATTTGTTGAGGAAATTGAAGGGAAAAAAGATGCTTATATGTCAAGAAATGAAGATTTAAATAAGTATACATGTCCTGATTTTCCGGGATTTGATCTTAAAATTTCGGATCTCTACAGGTTTAAAAAATGGGAAAAAGAATTTGATGACTTTGAAAGAAAAGATTCACTACCGGCTTTCAATTTAATAAGACTCCCAAATGATCACACAATGGGAACTGAAAAAGGGAGTTTAACCCCCAGGGCTTATGTTGCTCAAAATGATTTTGCTCTCGGCTTAATGGTAGATAAAATTTCCAAAAGTAAATTCTGGAAAGAAAGTATAATTTTTGTACTTGAAGACGATGCACAAAACGGTTCGGATCATGTGGATGCACACAGATCAACCCTGCTGGTAATTAGTCCGTATATAAAAAGGAACTTTGTGGATCATACCATGTATTCAACTTCCAGTGTTTTGAAAACAATTGAATTAATTCTTGGATTGAAGCCGATGACACAGTTTGATCAGTCTGCAATTCCAATAGTTGTTCCGGTTACTGATCAGCCTGATTTTGAAACATATAATGCTGTCAATCCATTAATTGATATTGAGCAAAAGAACATGGCGGATGCATACGGATCTGAAAGAAGCAGTCAATTTAATTTTGCTGAGGAAGACGATATCCCGGATGTAGAATTAAATGAAATAATCTGGAAATCAATAAAGGGGAAAGATTCTGAAATGCCGCCACCTGTAAGAAGTGCATTTGTAAATGTGGTGCAGAGATAGTTTTGAATCCTGACTTTTAATAGTGAATTAATCGTAAGCTTCCCGGCTTGAATTCAATGGGGTAATTAATGAATAAGATATTATTTAAAATTCTTGCATTCATTTTATCATTTCTGTTTTTTCAACCTGTCTATTCTCAGATAATTTTTCAAAATTCCTTAAGTCCCAGGAATGCCAGCTATGATATGGACGTAACCCTTAATCCGGCAGCAAAAACAATAGACGGTTTTGAAATTTTACATTGGAGGAATATTTCTAATGATATAGTAACTGAACTGCAATTCCATTTATATTTAAATGCTTTTAAAAATACAAAATCAACTTTTGTAAAAGAATCAGGGGGACAGCTAAGGGGAATCAGCATTAATGAAAATTCTGTCAGCAGCTGGGGTTGGATTGATGTACAATCAATGAAAATTGAAAATGGTGAAGATCTTACAAATAAGATTAAATATATTCACCCGGATGATGATAATATCTATGATGAAACTGTAATAAGTGTACCTCTTTCAAGAAGAGTGAAACCGGGAGAGACGATAAATATTAATATCAAATTCAAATCAAAACTGCCTCAAATTTTTGCCAGATCAGGTTATGCAGGTAATTATTTTTTAGTTGGACAATGGTTCCCTAAAATAGGTGTGTATGAATTCCCCGGTATCCGGTATGCTGTAAAAGGAGAATGGAATTGCCATCAATATCATGCTAATTCCGAATTTTATGCCGACTTCGGAGTATACAATGTAAATATTACTCTTCCTCAAAAATATACTGTAGGAGCTGTTGGCATCCCGGTTAGTGAAAAGGAAAATGGAGACGGCACTAAGACAATTAAATATCACGCAGAAGATGTAATTGATTTTGCATGGACAGCTTCGCCAAGATTTAGAATAGTCTGGAAGAAATGGGAAAATGTAAAAATAAAAATTATGCTGCAGCCGGAACATTTCTACCAGGCCGATAGATATATACACTCTATTTTAGCTGCTTTAAATATTTTAAAAATCACGTCGGCATATATCCTTATCCAAATCTTACAATAGTGGATCCCCCTTTTAATGGGCTTGGTTCGGGAGGAATGGAATACCCGACCTTTTTTACCGGTTTAACATTATGGGGAATCCCGGATGGAATCAAGCTGTGTGAAATTACTACAATCCATGAATTCGGTCATAATTATTTTATGGGAATGCTGGCGTCTAATGAATTTGAAGAAGCATGGATGGATGAAGGTATTAATTCGTATATGGAATCAAGAATTATGGACAATACCTATGGAGAAAAAACTTCTCAAATAAATATTGCCGGTCTTCATACAGGTGATCTGGAAAGTATGCGGGAAGGATATGTTGGAATGCCGAACCCTAAGATTGCCGGCAATGCAAGGTTTGCATGGCAATATCAGGATGGCGGTTATGGCGCAATTACCTATTATAAAACAGCTACCTGGATGACCACTCTTGATAGATTAGCCGGTAGAAAAGTAATGGATGAAATTTTAAAAACTTATTTCGAAAGATGGAAATTCAAACACCCTTGCAGCAAAAATTTTATCGATATAGTAAATGAAGTAGTAAAGAGAAGATTAGGAAATAAGTTCGGCGAAAATATGAACTGGTTTTTTGATGAAGTGCTTTACGGTACAAATATCTGTGATTATAAACTTGCCGGAATTTATGTCAGTAAGAAAAGAAATCCTCTTGGGGTTTATGATAGTTCCCGAATTAAGATGTATTATAAAAACGAACCATCGGATAAAAAACATGTCATTTATCACTCAAAAGTTTCTGTGTTCCGTTTAGGTGATGTTGTAATGCCCGTAGAAATACTGGTCCATTTTAATAACGGAAAAGATACGCTTGTAAACTGGGATGGAAAAGAAAGGACCTTTAATTTGAAATTTGATATGCCGCAGAAAGTAGTATGGGCAAAAGTAGACCCGGAGCAAAAGATATATATGGATCTGAATCTGAATAATAACAGCTATACTACTGAACGTGAGAGAACTCCATTTAAAAAGTATATGACAAAATTCATCTTTTGGGTCGAAAATTTAATTACTTCAATGTCAATGATTTTCTAATTATTACATGAATTTTATTATGAAAATTATAACATCATATTTTAATGGTTTTATTTTGGCTAACAGGGCTAAGAAGCTTGTCACTACTATTTTCTTAATCACTTTATTACTCGCTTTAATTCTTGCCGTTCCTTTCGGCAGTACGATTGAAAATGAAGCCGGCAGCTCAATGGCGTTTGTTTCATTGCTAAAAGATTTTAATTATACTGTTTACAAAGATTTTATGAATCAATATGCCGGTTCGATTAATCCATTTATATCAATCGCAGTCTGGACCGGAATATTTTACATTCTTTTTACAATTTTTTTTGAAGGCGGAGTATTAGACATACTAATAAGGAATGAACGTAAATACTCTTTAACAAATTTCTGGGGAGCAAGCGCCAGGTATTTTTCCAGGTTTCTCCGGCTTGCCATTTATTCTATTATTTTCCAGGTTGTTATTGCACTTGCAGTTTATATACCGGTTGTAAATATACTGGATTTGGTTTCGGCAGCCGCCGAGAGTGAAAAAACATTGTTTTATGTATTAATAACAGGTTTTATTATCCACCTTGTCTTTTTCATTTTTATTTTAACGGTTACGGATTACGCAAAAATAATGATGGTTCAAAATATAAAGTTTAAACCATTTAAAACACTGTTTAAATCATTTAGATTTGTTTTAAAACATTTTTTAAGCACTTATTTTCTTTATCTAATTTTGTTGATTGTGCCGGTAGTATTTTTTATACTTTATTTCTGGCTTGAAGCACAGGTAGGAATGTCTACCGGTATCAAAATATTTATAATTTTCGTAATTCAGCAGCTATTTATATGGTGCAGGGTTTTTATTAAAATTTGGATGCTTGGGAGCGAATTATTCTTATACGGTAAGTTTGTAATAAAAGAAAAGTCCGCGGTGAAAGAAGTAGTATTTGAGATCTGAATTTATTTGATTTATTAGAAAGTCATTTTATTAAATACCCGTTCATCTGTTTATACCGGCTGCTTTCAGGATTCTTCAATCGAACAGAATTTAAGGCAAATAAAATATGCTCTTCATAAGACAATTTATTAAATTTAAATAATGAAAAATCCGATTAAGAAAATTGCATTAATATTAATACTGATAATTATCCTGCCTGCATTAATTTTCTCGCTTGTAGAAATCGGTTCATTAAATGAACGGGAGCAGGTAATTGAAGAAATTTATAATAACCAGCTTGATGCAATTCTTTTTTCTGTAAACCAGTATTCGGAAGATGTTATTTCAAGCTGGAGAAGCAAGATCAATTTACTTCTCACTGAAAAAATTTCTCATCCCGGATTTTTTAAGACTAAAGCAGATAGTTTTTTAAGTATAAATAAAGCAATCAGCTCAATTATCTTTGCAGACAGCCTGAACACAAAAATTATATCGGAATTAAAATATTTTAAAGATTCTAACAAAATTGCTAACAATAAAAATAACCCCGTTGAAATTAAAAACTTTCTAAAGAATTATTCGGCAAAAATTAAAAAGCTCTACACATATGAGAGAGGCGGATACAGCAAGATAGAACCTCTCCCGGATTTATCTACCGACAGCAGCACCATTTTTATTTTCCTCCTTGATGATCCTGAAAATCTAAGTAACATCTGTATAATGACAATTAACCCAATAAAATTTGTCAGGGATGTACTGGGAAGTAAAATAAAAGAAATAGCCGAAGACAAATTTATTATTACCTGTTCATCTCTTAAAGCGGCAAAAGCAAAGGACTTCATTTTTGCAACAGATAATCTGCAGGACAGGGAAATTCAGCAGAAGAAAAACCTCTGGTTAATACCGAATTACCAGATTGGTATTCTGCTAAAAGGACAGACAATTGAGGGCCTTGCAAAATCCCGTTCAACTACTAATTTAATTTTAATTTTGATTTTGATAATAACTTTAATCGTGGGTGTATATATAGTATTTAAGAACATAAGAAAAGAAATGGAGCTTGCCAGAATCAAATCTGATTTTGTATCTAATGTTTCACATGAGCTCAGAACCCCGCTTGCATTAATTAGTATGTTTGCCGAAACCCTTGAAATGGGAAGGGCATCATCGGAAGAAAAGAAGAAAGAATATTATACAATCATCAGTAAAGAAGCAGCAAGATTAAGCAGGATTGTAAATAAAATTTTAAGCTTTTCAAGAATTGAAGCCGGGAAAAAAGAATATCATTTCTCAAGAATAGATTTAAATTTTCTTGTTGAAGATGTTTTTAATTCATACCAGTTTCATCTAAAAAACAACGGTTTTCAATTTTCTTTTTTGCCGGCTAATGCAGTCCCTGAAATTGAAGCCGACGGGGAAGCAATATCCGAGGCGATAATTAATCTTATCGATAATGCAATAAAATACAGCTCGGATAAAAAAGAAATTTCAATAATAACAGGTATTGAGCAGGGATTTGCTTATATTGAAATAGACGATAAAGGTATCGGCATATCGGAGGAAAACCAAAAGAAAATTTTCGAGAAATTTTACCGTGTAAGCGACGGGTTAATACATAATACAAAAGGCACCGGCCTTGGCTTAACACTTGTAAAACATATAGTTGACGCACACCACGGAAAAATAAAAGTGAAAAGTAAACTGAATGAAGGAAGCAGTTTTGTTCTAAGTTTTCCAATTAATAACTTAAATAAATAGGGAGTTTAAATGAGCAAAATTTTAGTTGTTGAAGATGAACCCGATATGCGTACCGGTTTAAAAGATAATCTTGAGTTTGAAGGCTACGAAGTAAATTTTGCTGAAGACGGGGAAACCGGTCTTAAGAATATTCTTGAAGGAAATTACGATCTTGTCCTACTTGATGTTATGCTTCCAAAGATGTCCGGTTTTGATGTTTGTAAAACCGTTAGAAAAAAAGGAAATAGCGTCCCGATCATTCTTCTTACTGCAAAAGGAGAGGAGATAGATAAAGTTCTCGGCCTGGAACTGGGCGCCGATGATTATGTTACTAAACCTTTCGGACTAAGAGAGCTCCTTGCCAGAATAAAAGCAGTTTTAAGAAGAGGAGAAGAAAAAGCTAAATCTAAAAATTCTTTTGTTACAATTGGAAGAATTGAAGTAAATTTCTCCACTTATAATGCCTTGGAAAATAGTTTGGCAGTGCAGATGTCCCACAAAGAATTTGAAATTTTACACTTTCTTTGGAATAATAAGAATTCAACCGTAAGCCGCGACGATTTACTTAATAATGTCTGGGGATACGATGAATCCCCTACTACAAGAACAGTAGACAATTTTATCTTAAAATTAAGACAAAAAATAGAGAAGGATCCCGACCATCCCAAAATAATATTAACAGTTCATGGAATTGGTTATAAAATGATTGATTAAAAAATTTTATTCACTCTTCAAAATTCTTTTATTTTCTTATTAAATTTGAAGAATAGTGATCACACTATGACAATTTTTTACAATCCTTTACCGGAAAATGACTCATAAAACATTCTACAAGTTTAGATTTGATGTAAATAAAGCGGGATAGTTATTATGAAAGCAAAATTAAAAATATGGTTTAATTTACTGGCAGTAATTTTATTACTGGGTTTATTTACCCAGACTGCCTTCGGGCAAAAATTTGAACGGTTAAAAAATCTAAAAGGATACTGGAAATTCACTATCGGCGATGATATGAATTGGGCAGATCCTTCATATGATGATTCTAAATGGGAAGAAATTAGGGTTCCTGCATATTGGGAAGAGCAGGGTTTTTATGGATATAACGGGTATGCATGGTATAGAAAACATTTTGACTTTCCCGGTGATTATGAAGGTTCAACAATTTATATTGACCTGGGAGCAATAGATGATATTGATCAAACATATTTAAACGGAAAACTTGTCGGTTTTTCCGGTTCTTTCCCTCCGAATTATCAAACTGCTTATAATGCTTACAGGCATTACCCTGTACCTTTGAAATATTTTAATAAAAACGGCGACAATGTAATTTCTGTAAGGGTATTTGATTCACAGCTCGGGGGCGGAATCTGCAGCGGGGATATAGGCCTTTATTATGTTCCTAATGAATTGGTTGCTGACGTTAACCTGGAAGGGTACTGGAAATTTAAAACGGGTGATGATAAAGAATGGGAGAAACCTGATTTTAAAGATAATGACTGGGCAACGTTGATCGTTCCCGGTTATTGGGAATCGCAGGGATATAAAGATTATGATGGTTATGCCTGGTACAGGAAAACCTTCAAAGCACCATCAGACCTGAACAATAATAAATTAGTCCTGATGATGGGAAAAATTGATGATCTTGATGAAGTTTATATTAACGGTCAGCTGGTTGGCTCTACGGGAACCATGTACGATAATCCATCAAGAAACACCCACGACAATAATGAATATGCTCAATTCAGAGGATATTATCTTCCAAACGGTGTAATAAAAACCGGTCAGGATAATGTAATCGCAGTAAGAGTTTGGGATGGTTGGATAAACGGAGGTATTTACCAAGGGCCAATAGGATTAATTACACAGAAAAAATATATTAAATTCTGGCGGGAGAATAAATCAAAGAAAAACGTTTTTGAATTCTTCTTTAACTGGGATTAATTATTAATCATTATAATCTTCTTTAAAGAAAAAATCCCGGCAATACCGGGATTTTTTTTGCTAAGATACTCACTTGTTATTATTAACTGAAGTTACGCAAAATTCTTTCATTTTGGGTCCAAACCATGAGGGTCACTTTTTAAAATCCTCTAGTGCTCTGTAACTGAAATAACTACACACGGCAGTCATGGTCCAAACCATGACTGGAAATTATTTTTTATATATTTCTAAATGTTCCTGTCTTGGACTGGTCCATGACAGCCAAGTCAAATGTATAGAAGTGTTAGTTACAGAACAATAGTTTACTCAAAAAGCATCCTTCAAGGTCCTTAGGAACTGACCTTAAAGGATAGTTGCGTAACTTCAATTATTAATCAACTTCTTACCTGAATATTCACCTAAAAAATTGTCAAACTCAATGACATATTTTTACATTCATTTACCTATGAATGACACCTGTTACATTTCATTAGTATATGTTTGATTAGAAATTGAAATTGATTTAATCACTGAACAAATAATAGGAGGTACTTAAATGACACACTATATAAACAAAACAGTTAAGATTGCTGCAGTAGTTTTAGCTGCTGTCTTACTCTCGGGTAATGTATTCGCCAAGAACAACAATTTAACAAATATGGTTACATCTGAAATACCCGAAGTATTTGTTAAAAATTTAGCTTTAGGACTTACTTCCGATTGTTCCGGTTTGAAAAAAAGCTGCATTTATTTTGCCGGGTTTTATGAAATTGAAGGAATGGTTAATCCACTGGCAAATCAATTTGCTAAAGAAACCGATCCTAATACAAGAGTACTAATTGCATTGGCCTTATATAAGATTGGAACTCCGGAAGCAATAAAAACAGTTGAGAGACTAGTTAAGAATGAGCTCGACCCTAAAGTAAAAAGAATCGGCATGGCAATACTTAATGAACTTCAATTTAATTCAGGAAACTTAAACATTACAAAATACTAATTTGAAAATATAAATTTGAACCTTCATTACCTCCTCCTTAAATGAACCCCGGTTATGCGTTACCGGGGTTTTTTAATTCCTTAATTCTGATGTTCTTCATCCATTTGTTCTGTATTCAATTGCTCTTTATCCAAATTATTCGAATTAAATGAAGAATACAGGACATTAGAATCCTACCATGCACATAGGCATCAACTTAATTTTATTTAATCTCGTTATAAGTCTTTATATTTTAATGATTTGTCAGAATGATAATTTAAATGTTAATTATGTTAATAAGCCATTCTCTTTTAAATTTATCCACCGGAAATTTATTTGCAGGTGGAGAGAAGGGTTGGGATGAGCTCAATATTTACTAAGCTCTTGGACTCTTTCTAATTTCTCCATTGGGAAGAGAGAGACCGGGAAATTCAGAATTTGAAGATCTTCTCTTGGATTTATTGCAGAAGAAATCTAAGGATTTCGTAATAATAATTAGCTCATTTGCTTTTTTCTGTCAGAATTGAATCCTTTCTGGTCTCAAGAAAAGAAACTAGTGCATTTAATTCTTTTGCGGATAAATTCCCTCCGAATGCGGGCATGTTACCTCCCCCGTTTACTATCCTGATTTTTAATTCATCCCGGGTTAACCTGTTTCCAACCCTGGTAAGATTAGGCCCGCGAAGCCCCCCATCGCCGGAAATTTTATGGCAATAAAGACAGGCTTTTTTATACATCAGTTCCGCACCATATCGTGCATCAGGTCCAACATTGCCGATTACGTTTTCTGTTAATGGTTTAGCATTAAAATTAGGTGACCAGGGGGCCACAACCCCTTCATGCCATAATGTAGCTATCATTGAGACAATAAAAATTACAATCATAAATGACCATGGCCTACGGAAAGGACTTCTTTCACCTTTATTAAATACAATTGGTAACAAAATTAATACTAACCCAACTAATAACGGAGCGAAAACAATGGCATAAGATTCTATTACCCTGGGCATCAATGCAAATAGCGCAAAGATCCAGAGAAAGTACCATCCCGGCCTTGGATTAGATATAATATTTGCCGGATCCGGCGGCGAACCTATTTTAGGCGGACCGATAAAAAATGCTAATAAAAGAATAATCATGACCACAATTAATCCGAAAGTCATATCACGCCATGCAGCATTAGGCCAAAATGGAACCCCTTTTTCTTTAAGCATACCTTCATACCATGACTCATATTTTTCAGGATCGACCGGACGCCCTGCTTTAGGAGGTTCGGATATTCCGTTTTTTATCACTAAAAATATATGAAGACCGATAATTCCAAATAGTAAAGCGGGTATTAAGAAGACATGAAAAGCAAAAAATCTGCTGAGAGTTGCACCACCTAAAGTTCTTCCTGCTAGAATAAACCGGGCAACCCATGTACCGATAATTGGAATCCTGCCCGCCTGCTCTGCACCTACCACAGCTGACCACATTCCATTGCTGTCCCATCTTAAAAGCTGACCGGTAAATCCCATCCCCATTGTTAAAGCTAATAGAATAACGCCGGAAATCCAGCTCATTTCCCTCGGATACTTGTACGCGGCTAATAAATAAACCCTTATCATGTGAATACCAATAAGTATAATCATTGCAGAAGCTCCAAAATAATGGATGCCCCTCAATATATTCCCTAACGGAGCTTCGTTTGTAATATACTGTAAGGATTTGTAAGCACTTGCTGAAGTCGGCTGATACATTAAAGCCAATGCAACTCCGGTTACTACCTGCAGCATAAATGCAAATAGAGTCGCACTGCCGAAGACATATGACCATTTTGAATCCGGCGGGACAAGATGCTTTGCCAGAGGCTTTACAAAGCCGGATATTTTTGTCCTTTTATCAAACCATATCCATAATTTTTTTAATAGATTCAAAAGCAACACCTAAATATTTGTAATAGGAACCGGACTGGAGAGAATTTCAACTTCATTATTTTTTACTCTTACAGGATATTTAGATAGTCCATGCGGCGGCGGACCGGCAGCATAAGAGCCATCTTTGTTATATACACCTCCATGACACGGACAAAGAAAAAGCTCGGCATCCGGTATCCATCTGACCGGGCAGCCTAAATGAGCACAGTTAACTGAGAAGGCAATAAATTTATCTTTAGATTCTCTTCTTAACCAGGATGCTGTTTGAGCGGTTAATCCTGACCATGGTAACGGAGATGCGTCACGGAATTTAACCAGTACAGTTTTTCCAACCTCGAACTTATCAACTTCACCAACTTTCCGCCATATCTGGGGTGCTTTTCTAAAAAAAGGGGCGAGTAAAGCTCCAAAAACCGGAATCGAAATTACAACCGTTACAAATGAACTATATAGTAAAAGTATTTTGATAATAAACTTACGTCTGCTTGTTTTATTTGATAATAAATTTGTGTCACTCATGGTTTTAATTCCATTATCCATCCGAATATTGCAAATCCTAAAATTATTAAACCAACTAAGCTTATAAATATTGTTGTAGCAAATCCCCAAAAAACCAATGTAACACTAAAAGCCAGAATAAACGGCCAATAGGTTGATTTTGGTATTTTTTGAGGAACTGCCGGGTTTAGCTCATATTCACTCGATAAGCGTTTCAGTTTGTCTTTATCCATTTCTACTTAACTCCATTTAATATTAATTCATCCTTTATGCAGCAACATTTTATCATCACTTTCAAATTCAGATTCCTTATACCATTTATACAAGGTTACCATGATATTAGTAAGATAAACAAAACATGCAGGTACCCACATAATTAATCCTCCCATTTGCTGATCTGTTTCCGGATTAATTCCCCATTTGTTTTGGATTAAATTCAGAACAGCAGAATTATTACCTGTATAATAAATAGTAAAGATTCCTGCCGGTGCAAAAGTTATTAAGATTCCCAGGATAGTACATCCGACACATGCAGAAAAAAGATATAATGTACTCTGCAAAGCATCAATCTTTTTAAAACGGATTGGAGTAAAAACAGGCCAGATAAAAATTAAACCGAGAATAATAAGTGACAGCATTTGAATAAAGTGAACAGCAGAATAAATTTTTATTAATCTAAAAAGTGAAGGTATATGCCAAAACCACATTGAGCCTACCCCAAGAAACCAGGCGATAAAAGGATTGAAAATTATTTTTCCTAACCTGATATACTTTTCCTTTTTAAATATCTTTTCAAGAAATTCTTTATTGGTACCGGTTAGAAGCAAAGGAGGAATTACCAAAAGTAAAATAATATGCTCAACCATGTGAGCACTGAATAGATAATTGTGGCCGAGATAATCCAAAGGAGAGAATGTTGATAAAATAAAAAGGATTATTCCGCTGAAAAATAATTTGCTCTTTTTCCTTAGTTGATAACCGTTGGTAATAATATGAAATGCAATAAGTAAAATGATAATAATAAGCGCAGATATATTCCAATGCCAGTTTCCGAATAATAAATTCATCGTAGTCATATTATAGCTCCTATATAAACCACACTAAAAACCACAATCCATACCGCATCAACAAAATGCCAGTAAATTGCTGCCGATTCCAGTGCCTTTGATTCAACTCCTTCAAACTTCCTGCTATATATCACTAATGTCATTACCGATAAGACTACTAAACCCAGGATAACATGAATTCCATGAAAACCTGTTAGTGTAAAAAAAGCAGAGCCGAAAATATTTTGACTAACCGTTACATTTGATGAAATTAACCTTTCATACTCACTCCCCTGCCCGAACAAAAATACAATTCCTAAAATAATAGTTACCAGCAGCCATCCAATTAGAGCTTTTCTATTCCCCTTCCTTTGATTTAATCCGGCCATCCATATTGTTAAGCTGCTTGTTAATAAAAAAAAAGTGAAGATTAATGTTTTTTTGAAATCAAGATATTTCGCTGTTGCCGAAAGATTCCCGCCGGGATGACTGTAATAAACATAAGATATTATTAAGGCAATAAAAAAGAAAGCTTCCGAACCAACGAACACGAGCATAAACAATTTATTTTTATCTATTGATGGTTTCATGATTTTCTTTTCCAATCAGGATCGTCAGGATGATTTAAGTCCCACAAGGGCCGTCTGCTTTTTACCATTGGAACCGAATCAAAATTTTTTGTCTTTGGCGGGGACGATGTTAACCATTCTAATGTCCAGGCTTTCCACGGATTGTCGCCGGCGTCCTCACCATGCTTTAAACTGTAAAAAATATTCCAGATAAATATGAGAAAAGAAGCCCCCAATACTACTGCACTTATTGTAGAGAACATATTAAGGCTTCCCAAATACGGCAGATTCGGATAGGTATAAACTCTCCTCGGCATTCCCAACAGGCCAAGAAAATGAAAGACAAAAAAAGTACAGTTAAAGCCGATTACAAATACCCAGAAATGCAATTTCCCGATTTTTTCCGATAGCATTTTCCCTGAAATTTTTGGAAACCAATAATATGCCGCAGCAAATCCGCAGAATAAAGACGCACCTATAAATACATAATGTATATGTGCCACAACAAAATAGGTATCTGTTAATCTCCAGTCTATAGGTACAATTGCAAAACCAACTCCGCTTAATCCGCCAATTGTAAACTCGATTAAAAACGCAATTGCGAAAAGCATGGCAGTTTTAAATTGAATAGAGCCTTTCCACATAGTTGCAATCCAATTAAAAATCTTAACCCCGGTTGGAACAGCAATCAATACACTTGTTGCAGCAAAAAAAGCATCGAATGTTGTACCTAAACCGACAGCAAACATATGATGAGCCCAAACCCCAAATGATAATAAACCGATTGCGACTGTTGATGCGGCAACAAACTCATAGCCAAAAATAGGTTTGCGAGAAAATACAGGAATAACTTCTGATGCGATCCCAAAAGCGGGAAGAGCCAGTATATAAACTTCCGGATGACCAAAAGTCCAGAATACATGCTGCCACATAACTTCCGAACCGCCTGTCGCCGCAAGGAAAAAATGCGCATTCAATAATCTGTCAATCAATATCATTACGAGTCCGGCATTAAGCACGGGGAATGCACCAAGGATCAAAAATGCATTGATAAAAACCATCCATACGAACAAAGGAAGTTTGGTAATTTTTAATCCCGGTGCTCGCATTGTTAATGTTGTAACAACAAAATTAAGTGCAGCACCTATCGTCCCTATTCCCATTATTAAAATACTAAGAGCCCAATAATTTACCCCTGGAGTTATACTATAGAATTTTTCACTTAAAGGAGCATAGCTAAACCAACCGACATTAGGAGCGCCTCCTGCAAAAAAGCTGAAATAAAGTAATAACCCTCCGAAAAAGAACATCCAGAAGCTGAACGCATTAAGCCTTGGATAAGCCATTTCATTTGCACCTATCATTAAAGGAAGCAAATAAGTTGCAAAACCAATCAGCATTGGTGTAAGTACTAAAAAGATCATGGTAGTACCATGCATTGTAAAAATCTGATTGTAAGCCTGAGGTGAAAGAAAAGTATTTTCCGGAGTTGCCAGTTGAATCCTCATTAACATAGCCTCAATAAATCCGATAATCAGAAATATTAAGGCGCTCCATAAGTACATTATCCCAATTAACTTATGGTCAACAGTAGAAATCCATTGTAAAAAACCGTTTGATGATCTTAATTTCGGTAAAGAATCTACAGGTTCGGGAATTTCTAAAGTATAATTCATTTTAATCCTTCTATATAAGCCGCCAACTCATTTACTTCATTTTTTGATAATAAAAAGTCGGGCATACGGGCACCTGATTTAACTTTTTGAGGATCAGTTAACCAGCTTTTTAAATTTTGATCATTAATAATTTCCATTCCGCTTAACATAGTTTTTCTGGATTCAAAGTGAGATAAGTTCGGACCGACGCTGGCATCAGCGGGTGTGCCTGAAATTGAATGACAATCAGCACACGTTTTGGATTGGAAGAGTTTTGCTCCTTCCATTGCAAGGCTGTCTTTAGGAGGGCCCGGCATCTTTTGCTGAGCTTCAATCCATTTTTCAAACTCAGCTTGTGATTCTGCAACAACTCTTATTCTCATCCATGCATGCTCAGCCCCGCAGTACTCGCTGCAGGTACCATTATAGACTCCCGGCTTATCAGCTTCAATCCATGTATAATTCGTTCTTCCAGGAACAGCATCCATTTTTCTTCCAAGGGAGGGGACCCACCAATCATGAATTACATCAGCTGATTTAATGCTTGCCAGTAAATTTTTTCCAACAGGTATATGTAATTCATTTGCTGTTACAACATTATACTTGGGATATCTCATATCCCACCACCATTGATGCGCAGTAATAACAATATCCGGTTCACTGCCTTTTTGAAGGGGTTTGTTAATATCATCCATTGTTTTAACAGCCAAAAAGAAAAAAAAGGATACTGCTAGAAAAGGTAAAATTGTCCAGGTTAGTTCAAGCTTTTTATTTCCAAATATCTGTTTGGGATTTTCATCGTTCTTTGCTCTGTATTTGATTACATTGAATATTACCAGCCAGGATACAAGCAGAACAATAAAACCTGCTAATATCATGTATCTTAAAAAAAGAGTATTGATGTCGGAAGCTTCCGAAGAAGCTGAAGAAAATAAATTTGTAAAGAAATTAACAATCTGTTGCATCATGACTGGGTAAATAAATCATATTCACTTTCCAAGGTAATAACTTTTTCAAGCTATAACTGTGACCAATTACTTCTTACTCTTCTTTCTATAAATCCAAATGAATTATATCAACATCGATAATCAATGTTCTAATTTGTGATTTAAAAAAATTTTCTAATAAATTTTTCATCGAATGAAAATGGATAAGGTTAACTACCTGCTCCTATATTTTAGTATTATCAGAATGAAGTTTATCCCCCTGTAATAATTATTTACCTTACATCAGTAATTGATACCGCAGTTTTATTTCCTCAATCACCGATCTTTAATAACACACAATTATTATCTCAATGTATTCATCAAAATCCAATGACATATTTTTACAATCGTTTACCGGTAAATGACACCCGTTACATTTCGTTAGTTTATGTTTGATTTAGAAATTGAATTTGAGTTTATCACTGAACAAATAATAGGAGGTACTTAAAATGACAAACTATATAAACAAAACAGTTAAGATTGCTGCAGTAGTTTTAGCTGCTGCCTTACTCTCGGGTAATGTATTCGCTAAGAACAACAATTTAACGAATAAGCCTGCATCTGAAATTCCTGCAGTATTTATAACAAATTTAGCTGTAGGGATTACTTCTAACTGCGCCGGTTTGAAAAAAAGCTGCATTTATTTTGCCGGGTTCTATGAAATTGAAGGAATGATTAAACCACTGGCAAATCAATTTGCCAAAGAAAATGATCCTAATACAAGAGTTCTTATCGCTCTGGCATTATATAAGATCGGTACTCCGGAAGCCGTTAAAGCCGTTGAGAAGTTAGTTAAGAATGATCTCAATCCAAAAGTTAAAAGAATTGGTATGGCAATACTCAATGAGATTAAATTTAATTCAGGGAATTTAGACATTACAAAAAACTAATATCATAATTATGAAATTGAATCTTCAATACTTCCTCCTTAAATGAAACCCCGGGTATGCGTTGCCGGGGTTTTTTAATAATTTATTTACCTTTCGTTCTAAAACTTATTTACAGAATCGAGCTTCATTCAGCCCTATGGTACTTTCTGAAACCCAATCAAAATTTATACTTGTTATAGAAATTCCAATATAATAAGTTTGTATTCATACAGAATCTTAGCCAGAACATTGAAGGAGCAAAATGGAATATAGAAAATTAGGAAACTCAGATCTTAATATTTCAGCGGTAACTTTCGGCGCCTGGGCTGCCGGCGGATGGATGTGGGGCGGTACAGAACATAACGATGCGGTTAATGCTATAAAGACAGCATACAATTTGGGAATGACCTCAATCGATACCGCTCCGGTATACGGACAAGGTAAAAGCGAAGAGGTAGTTGGTGAAGCAATTAAAACATTACCCCGTGATAAAATCCAGATATTAACTAAATTCGGTTTACGCTGGGATACAATAAAGGGACAATTCTACTTTAAAAGTAAAAACAACAACGGCAATCCTATTAAGTTACATAAATATGCTGCAAAGGAAAGTATTATTAAAGAATGTGAAGACAGCCTGTGCAGGCTTGGTACAGATTATATCGATCTTTACCAGATACATTGGTATGATCCGACTACGCCAGTTCAGGAATCTATGGAGGCTGTTAGTCAACTGTTAAAAGATGGGAAAGTTCGGTATGCCGGAGTATGTAATTATGATGCATCGCAGATGAAAGAAGCTGAAGAATATATTAATCTTGTTTCCGATCAGGTACCTTACAGCATGCTGCGAAGAGGTATTGAAAAAGAGCTGGTTCCATATTTATTGGAAAACAAAAAATCAATATTAGCTTACAGCCCTCTGCAGCTTGGTTTGCTTACTGGTAAAATGAAACCAGGTAAAAAATTTCCGGAAGGAGACCTCAGGAACGATTCATTTTATTTTAAAGATGAAAATATAAAACGGACAAATGATTTTCTAGATAAAATTAAACCGATAGCAAATGAGAAAAAGGCTACACTTGGACAGCTAGTAATTCGCTGGACTCTTGAACAGCCTGGTGTTACAATAGCATTGGTCGGTGCAAGAAACCCAAAACAAGCAGCAGAAAATGCAAAAGCAGCGGACATAAAATTAAATTCCGAAGAAATAGATTATATAACGAAAGAATTAAATAATGTTGAGCTTATTAGGTAACCATGGTAGAGACAGGCATGTCCCGTCTCTACACCCAACCGTTTTCAGCTAAAGAATTATTTGTTTTCTAATTCCTTATAAAATTTCTGCAGGATATAAAACGCCTCTTTCCTTTCTCCCCTGTCTGAAATTAAACCTTTCCTGTTCCAGAAATCCTGTATATCAGGCAGAACTCTCCTGGGAGAACGAAAGTCCATTAATATCCATGGGGTCATTCCTTTTATGAAAGGAACTTTCCTGAGCATATTAACCTGGTGACTGTAAACATTTGCCTGGTATTCTTCAGTCCATCTTGTTAAATCATCTCCATGTTTCCCATATAAAGCACCGGCTCCGAATTCACTGATAATTACAGGTTTGTTGTATGCACATTTCCAAACCAAATGATCAGCTTTTGAGGGTAAGCCGTCATACCAGCCAATGTACTCATTATCTCCTATTACATCAAGGTTTTTTCCAAAAGGATCATCAATCATTAAAGTTGTATCGTTTATATAGTGTCTTTCAAGAGCTGCGGTAAGCAAACGGGTTGAATCAAGCTGACGTGCAAAATCAGCTAATGAAGTTAAAAATTTTGTTCTTGATTCGTTTACCGGGGTTTCATTCGACATTGACCAGAGTATTATAGCTGCTCTGTTCTTATCTCTTGTAATCTCCTCCCTTAACTGGTTCTTAGCGTTTTCAAGGGTGGATTGATTATCCCACAAAATAGTCCAGTATACAGGTATCTCAGACCAGACAAGTATTCCCATTTTATCGGCCATGCGAACCATATGTTCGTTATGCGGATAATGAGCAAACCTGACAAAGTTACAATTTAATTCCTTTGCCCAGCCCAGTAAAATTTCTGAGTCTTCCTTACTAAAAGCTCTGCCTGAACGAATCGGAGCTTCTTCATGGATTGATATCCCCCTGAGAAAAATTGGTTTACCGTTTAATAATATATTCGTTCCTTTGGTTTCGATTGTTCTAAAACCAATTTGATCTTTAACTGTATCAGTTTCCGATTCTATTATAACACTATAAAGCTTCGGGTTCTCCGGTGACCAGCGAGTAAGATTTGCATCAAGATCTAATTTGGCAAACCCTTCATTATTGGTTTTAATTTTTTCTTCAATATTAGCCTCTGGAATTTTAACTATTATATTTTGTGTTTTTTTATCTCCATCGAGCTGAATCCAACCGCTAATATGATTTAAAGAGCCTTTCCTCAGTTGAATAAAATAATCTCTAATAAAAGTTGAAGGGACTTCAATTAAATTTACATCACGGGTAATTCCGCCGTAATTCCACCAGTCGGTATTAAGAGTTGGGACTGCCTCCCTTTTTCTTTTATTATCAACTTTTACAACCACAAAATTATCTCTATCTTTTACCAGGTTTGTTATTTCAAAATTAAATGGAGTGAAGCCGCCGATATGCTCTCCCAGTTTTTCTCCATTTAAATAAACATCAGCCTGGTAATTTACAGCCCCGAAATAAATGAATAATCTTTTCCCCGGTTTTTTAATGTAATCAAAATCCTTTTTATACCAGACTGTCCCCTCATAAAGAAACAACTTTTCTTCTTGTGTATTCCAGTCGCCGGGAACATTAAGAAGAGGTGATTTATCAAAATCATATTCTACCAGGTCATTCTTTGATTGAGGCTTCTGATTTATAAAGAAACCATTCTTGCTTGGCTCATAACGATAATCATAATATCCCTGTTCGTAAGGATCTATGATTGTCTGCCATTTTCCGTTTAAGGAAATGGTATTCCTGTTATCAGTATTAACAATAAGCGGTGAAGTCTGAGCAGATATCATTTGAACTATTGACATAAAAATTAGACAGAAAATTTTCATAAATGCCCCTGAGGTATTTTAAAATTAATTTATTATTCATTTTTTCAGCTACTCTTCAAGCTCTTTAAATTCTCCTAATGTCTTGGTAAATATAAAAATAACTAATATTCCCAGAAATATATTGGCTGCTAATATTAACCAGACATACTCAGGTTGGTGTAAATCATTTCTGAAGTAACCATAAAGAGAAGTATAAATTATACCGCTCAATGCACCACCCAGCCCGGTTGCCAGAAAATTTGATCCCATATAAAGTCCCGCTTTTTCTTTCGGAGCAATCCAGGTAATGTATTCCTGTATCCGGGGAGACGAGATCATCTCACCGATTGCAAATAAAAATATACCTAAAAAGATCCATTCGGAAGCACCGACTCCTGCATAAGCAATAACTAAAAAGCCAACACCTATAACAAAAAGCCCGAACAAAAAAGAAGGCAAAGCTTTAAGCTTTTCAAATATTCTTGAAATAATAAGCTGGAAAATTATAATTATATAACCTGTATTTGCAATCGTTTCTCCGAGTATACGTCTTGTCCCTTTCCCTGTATCCTCTGAAAAAAATGAGGTAAACCAGGAACCGAAAATACCTCTTAATGATTGATACAAACTTACAGTATTAAGATTACGGTCAATATAAATAGCAAGGAGATTAAAGAATGACCAGAACGGAAGCCAGAAGAATATTCCCAACAAGATTAGAAATATCAGGAACTTGTAATCAGAAAGTGCAACCCCCATATCCCTGAATTTTTGACCGAGACTTACTCCTTCAATTTCACGGGGAGGTTCTTTATAAAAGAATACAGTAATCAAAAGCATTATTACTATTCCAATTGCTGCAGCAATAAAAGCATAATTCCATGAAATAGCTCTGAGATTACCTGCTACCATAGGACCGAATGATGCACCCACATTTACCATCGCATAAAAAATTCCGAAGCCAAGAGTTTTATTCGTTTTATCGGTAACAACTCTTACCGTTCCTGAAACCAGAGGTTTAAATATTCCTGCGGCTAAACCGATGCTTAACATCGTTAATGCAATCCCCGAAAATGATTTCGTAATAATTAAAAGAAGAATAGAAGGCAGGTAAGCTAAATAAGCAACAATAAATACCTTTTTAAATCCGTACTTATCTGCGAAGGTGCCCGAGAAGACCGGTATTACATATGAAAACAAAAGGAAAATACTTTGAACTATTCCGAGCTCGGCCTTGGAGTAACCAAGATATTCCATATAGATACCAAATCCCATATAAATTCCATAGTATGAGAATCTTTCTAAAATTTCTATTGTATTAGCGATCCAGAATACTTTTGGAAAGGAGGTTCTATTTTCCATATATTTTAAAGTTGTTTATGAATATATATTTGGATAAAGAATTTATGAAATAACTCTTAAAAGAAAAAATGCAAATTGAAAGCGGCAGAATAATTAATTGCGGGGGATAAATATATGGGGCATAGGAGTGTATGGTTGCACGAACCCTTATACCTTTATACCTGATTACCCTATACCGCAAAACCTTTCACTAACCTGCTTCCCGATCAATCGCATTAGCCAAAAATTTCCATTAAGCTGACCAATTATCCTTTTTCCAATTTAGCAAACTTATCTGGTTCAAAATTTATATTTTTACTATTAGTTTTTTTCGGAGTACATATATGAAAATTAAGTCCTTCTGGTTTTTATTAATCTGCTTTTCATCCATTTTATCTGCACAAAATAAGATCGCGCCTTACGATTATGTTAATTCTTTTATCGGAACGGACGATATGGGACATACATTCCCGGGAGCTGCTGTTCCCTTCGGTATGGTGCAACTCAGTCCGGAAACTGATACGGTTATGTACAGCAATAGTGACGGTTATAATAAAGATGTTTATAAATACTGCGCAGGATATCAATATTCTGATAATACAATAGTCGGTTTTTCGCATACGCATTTCAACGGAACCGGGCATTCGGATCTGGGTGATTTTTTAATCATGCCCACTGTTGGTAAGCTGCAGCTGAATCCAGGAACACGGGATAATCCTACCGGAGGATACAGATCAAGATTCTCACATCAGAATGAAAGTGCAAAACCAGGTTACTATTCCGTAAAGCTGGATGATTATAATATTGATGTTGAACTTACCGCAACAGAACATGCCGGTTTTCATAAATATATATTTCCAAAATCGAATAATGCTCATATAATCCTTGATTTAACTTCGGGTATTTATAATTATGACGGGAAAGTTGTGTGGTCTTCAATAAGAGTTGAAAACGATACTCTAGTCACAGGCTGCAGGCAGACAAACGGCTGGGCCAGAACAAGATTATTGTTTTTCGCAATGGCTATTTCCAAACCAATTAAATCGTATGGATTAACCGACAATGAAAAATTAGTTTACAAAGGGTTCTGGAGAAAGTTTAACCAGGATGAAAATTTCCCTGAAAGAGCCGGGCATAAAGTCAAAGCATATTTCAATTATAAAACTGAAAAAGGTGAATTAATAAAAATTAAATTTGCCATTTCAGCAGTAAGCACCATAAATGCTTTAGAAAATTTAGAAACTGAAATACCGGGCTGGGATTTTGAGAAGATAAAAAACACCGCGAAAGATAAATGGAATAAAGAATTATCAAAAATACAAATAGATGCAGACAATGATACAAAGATTAATTTTTATACTTCGATGTACCATAGTTTTTTATCTCCCGTAATTTATTCAGATGTAAACGGAGAGTACCGGGGTCTTGACCAGAATATTTATAAAGCCAATGGTTTCACCGATTACACGATTTTTTCTTTATGGGATACATACCGTGCTCTTCATCCTTTGTTTACAATAATTCAACAGAAGCGTACAAACGATATTGTTAATTCATTTCTTGTTCATTATGAACAAAGTGTTCATAAGATTCTGCCCATATGGTCACACTACTCGAACGAGAACTGGTGTATGATTGGGTATCACGCAGTTTCTATAATAGCAGATGCTTATTTAAAGGGTTTAAGAAATTATAATGTAGATGAAGCTTTCAAGGCGGTAATATCGAGTTCAAATTACGACCTCTATGATGGCACCGGCTATTATAAAAAATACGGCTATGTCCCGGAAGATTTAAACTCTAATTCGGCTTCAAAAACTCTGGAATATGCCTATGATGACTGGACAATATATAAATTTGCAAAAGCCCTTGGAAAGATAAAAGAAGAAAAAGAATATTTAAATCGAGCTTCTTTTTATAAAAATATTTTTGATAAGCAAACCGGTTTTATGCGTGCTAAAAATTCGGATGGGGAATTTAAAACACCGTTTGATCCTTTAAGTACATCAGGCCAGGGTTATATTGAAGGTAATGCATGGAATTATTCACTCTACATTCCGCAGGATATAAAGGGCTTTATTAAACTTCTTGGCGGTAATAAAAAATTAATTTCATGGCTTGATTCTTTATTCACAATGGAAATGTCGGCTGAAAGCATCGCTGAAAGTGAAGACATAACAAAAGCAGGGATGATTGGAAATTATGTTCATGGCAATGAACCTAGTCACCATGTTGCATATATGTATGTATATGCCGGACAGCCGTGGAAGACTCAGGAAAGAGTTCATCAAATTATGAATACAATGTATAAACCTAGTCCTAATGGCTTGTGTGGAAACGATGACTGCGGGCAAATGTCGGCGTGGTATATTTTCAGTGCGCTAGGTTTTTATCCGGTTACTCCCGGAAGCAGTGAATATGTTATCGGCAGCCCGTGTGTCAAAGAAGCTACTGTAAACCTGGAGAATAGGAAAACATTTAATATAATTTCAAAAAATTTATCGAAAGAAAATATTTATATAAGTGAAGTTAAGCTGAATGGAAAAAATATAAACAGGAGTTTTATAACGCATCAGGAAATAATTAATGGCGGTGAACTTATCTTTATAATGTCGGACAAACCAAATAAAAACTGGGCAGTTGATAAAGCTCCAATGCCGTATTCAATGAGTAATTAAAAAAAAATTTGTTGTAAGTATAACTGTTTGATTTTAATATAAAGTTTTTTGCTTGTTAAAAACGAGTAGTTTATTTAGAACTCTGTCAGGATTTTTATAAATTAAAAACCAAGTTTAATGGGAAATTCAAATCATCAAATCAAATATTACAGAAAATAATTTATGAACGATCTATTAGATTTATTCCATTTGGTAAAATCAAAAGTACCACTTATTACAATTGAAACCCGTGATGAGAAGGAAGTCCTTCATTTAATAGTCAGCCTTGGAGCTTCACTGAAGAAACCGGTTTACGGCTGGAACCTTGTTAAAGGATTTTCCTTACTTGACAGGAGCGGAAATATTAATGGTTCAAACCAGCTTGAACCTACCGAGGTATTATATACCATTTATCAGAATTATAAGTCAGCACTTTTTGTTTTAATAGATTATCATCCTTATCTCCATAATGATAGAAATATCAGGCTGATAAAAGAGCTGGCAATGAATTCGGAAAAACTCGAATCAGACTTTATTCTTTGTTTCCACCCAGATTGAGCTGCCGGATGAAGTAAAGCATCTTTCAACAAATTTTGAACTTGCGTTTCCTTCCGATGAAGAAATACGATCATTTTTGATGCAGCTTATTGAAAAATGGAGAATTGATAATCCGGGGAAAAAGATTGAGGTTGATGAATCTATTTTAAATGTATTTATTAAAAACCTTCATGGTCTCTCATTTTCTGAGATAAAAAGAATTCTTTATAACGCTCTGAGAGATAATGCAATAAATAAGGATGATATTCCTGAAATAACCAAGGCAAAATATTACCTGTTAAATAAAGATAATGTTCTTTATTATGAACATGATACTTCTTCCTTTGCGGAAGTAGGCGGTTTGAAAAATCTTAAGGAGTGGCTTGAAAAAAGGAAAAAGATTTTTATCGGTGAAGTTAAGAATGTAGGCATTGATGTACCGAAAGGTGTGCTGCTTCTGGGCGTCCAGGGAAGCGGGAAAAGCCTCGCTGCAAAGGCTGTTGCCGGTACCTGGGGGATACCCCTGCTTCGTTTGGATTTTGGAACAATCTATAATAAGTTTTATGGTGAAACAGAACGCAAAACACGTGAAGCCCTGAAGATGGCCGATATGATGGCTCCTTGCGTTCTATGGGTTGATGAGATCGAAAAAGGATTAGCTTCGGATTCGAATGACAGCGGAACTTCAAAACGGGTTCTTGGTACTTTCCTGACCTGGATGGCTGAAAGAAAAACTATGGTATTTCTTGTCGCTACTGCTAACGACATACAGAATCTTCCTCCCGAATTAATGAGAAAAGGGAGAATGGATGAGATATTTTTTGTAGATCTTCCGGATTCATCTATAAGGAAAGAAATTTTAGAAATACATTTAAAGAAAAGAGAACTGAATCCAGCTGCATTTGATCTTGATAAAATTGCCGAAGCTTGTGAAGGTTTTTCAGGTTCGGAAATAGAACAGGTGATAGTTTCAGGATTTTATTCTGTCATCGGCGGTTATAAACAATTAAATACTGAAATACTATTAAATGAAATTGAAAAAACCCGTCCTTTATCGGTTGTTATGGCGGAAAATATTGAAGCAATGAGAGATTGGGCAAGAGACAGAACCGTGCAGGCGAATTGATATTATTTTCTGAATTTTTATTATAATTTTCTGAGCCGAGACTCTAATCAGATGAAGGTATAATCAAATACGGATACATGAATTATTTTTGAGATTTTATTTTTAATTTCTAAATTGCATTACAATTAAAGCCCTATAAAGAAAAAAAGAATAACCACGAATTTCTATCGGAATTTTATTAAACGGGAGATCTGAAATGGCTAAATCTGAATATAAGTTAAATAAAAGCCGCAGAAGTTTTTTAAAGAAAAGTATGGCGGGAGGGATAGCCGCTGTAACTTTACCGGCTTTAACATTCGGTGAAAAAGCTTCATCTGCATTTCTGAATAATTATGAAATCCCTCCGTTTGATCTCGGTGAGATTTCTGTTGATGAAATCAGAGATGGTTTTAAATCCGGTAAATATACTGTAAAGGATATTGCAGAAAAATATATCTCCCGTATAAAATCTTTAGATAAAGATGGCCCTGCAGTTAACAGCGTTATCGAATTAAATCCTGACGCTTTAAAAATCGCAGAGGAGCTAGATAAAGAGTTAAAAGAAAAGGGACCCCGCAGTCCTTTACACGGCATTCCCATTTTAATAAAAGATAACATAGATACTGCCGACAGGATGCAGACAACCGCCGGTTCTCTTGCACTCGTTGGTTCCAAACCGCTTAAAGATTCTTTCGTTGCACAACAGCTTCGTTCAGCAGGTGTTCTGATCCTGGGTAAAACAAATTTAAGCGAATGGGCAAATATGCGTTCAACTCATTCGACCAGCGGCTGGAGCGGGCGCGGAGGTTTGACTAAAAATCCATACGCGCTTGATAGAAATACTTCAGGTTCAAGTTCAGGTTCAGGTGCCGCTGCTGCTGCTAACTTTTGTGCAATAGCAATTGGTACCGAAACAGATGGTTCAGTCGTAAGTCCTTCTTCTATAAATGGAATTGTCGGTATAAAACCCACAGTAGGATTAGTCAGCCGCTCAGGAATAATTCCGATTTCACATTCACAGGATACGGCGGGGCCAATGGCACGGACAGTCCGTGATACCGCTATTCTGCTTGGTGTTATGGCGGGGATTGATCCTGAAGATAAAGCAACAACCGATAAAAAAAGGAAAGCTTATAATGATTATACACAATTTCTTGATCCTGAAGGATTAAAAGGTGCGAGAATCGGAATTGTACGGAAATATTTTGGCTTTCTTCCGCAGGTAGATGCTGTAATGGAAAATGCTCTTGATACTTTAAAAAAGAAAGGCGCTGTCATTGTTGATCCTGTGGATATCGAAGCAATCGGGAAGCTTGATAGTAATGAAATGACCGTCTTATTATATGAATTAAAAGCTGATATGAAGGCATATCTTGACAGAAGGGGATCCGGTTCGCCTGCTCATTCTCTTAAAGATTTAATTGAATTTAATAATGAAACGGCGGCTGAAGAGATGCCGTATTTCAAACAGGAACTGTTTGTTGAATCAGAAAAAAAAGGGCCGCTGACTGATAAAGAATATCTTGACGCACTAAATACCAATCACAAGTTGAGCCGTGAAGAAGGTATAGATGCTGTTATGGATAAGTATAACCTTGATGCTCTGGTTTCACCGACTGATAGTCCGGCTTGGCTGACTGATTTGGTAGACGGTGATCATTTCCTGGGAGGCAGTTCACAATTAGCTGCCGTTGCCGGATACCCGCATATTACAGTTCCGGCAGGATTTGTGTTTGGTTTACCAATAGGAATTTCATTTTACGGGAGAGCCTGGAGTGAATCTGTTCTGATTAAAATTGCTTATGGGTACGAACAGGCTTCTATGGCCAGAAAACCGCCGGATTTCCTTAAGACAGCAGATTTAACGGTTTAATAATTATTATCCAAGATTGAATTAAGTAAAATAGAAAATTTAAATTATGAGAATTTGTGTTTATTGTGCATCAAGTTCAAAAATCAAAAATATATATTTTGATGCTGCAGAAAAATTAGCGGAAGAATTTGTAAAAGAAAAAATAGAAGTGGTTTATGGCGGCGGGGCTTCGGGATTGATGGGCAAGCTTGCCGATACTATCATAGAAAAAGGCGGAAAAATAAAAGGTATTATGCCTAAATTTTTGAAAGACGAAGAACTTGCACATAAAGGAGTTATCGATTTTGAGTATACAGAAACAATGCATGAACGGAAAGCAAAATTTTTGCATGGCATCGACGGGTTGGTTGCTCTTACAGGCGGCAGCGGTACACTGGAGGAATTGCTTGAAGCAATAACTTTGAAACGGCTCGGACAATTTACGAAACCTATTGTCATACTGAATACAAATCATTTCTATGATCCTCTTAAACTAATGCTGGAACAGTGTGTGCAGGAAAATTTTATGAGGGAAGAACATTTAAAAATGTGGACTTTTGTTGATGAACCCGAAGAAGTAATACCTGCTTTGATAAATTCTTCTGCCTGGATTAAAGATGCTCTTTATTATGCTACTTACCGCTGATTTGATTATTAAACACGAGTAAATTTTTATCAGTTTATTTGAAATAGTATTTCTTATTCGCTGGATTTTTTCTTTAAAAATAATAAATACCGGTATTCTTCCTGTAATACATCGATATATTATTTTCAGGAATAAATAAATGCAGATCATAAAACCAAACAGTGTAAAAAGATCTTATACCCAAACTATTAATTCCTCCCCCGGAAAAGTGTTTCCGCTTTTGTGCCCTGTCAGAGAAAAAGAATGGGTATATGGCTGGGATCCTGAACTGGTTATTACCGAATCAGGTTTTGCTGAAAAAGATTCTGTCTTTATAACAAAACATGGTGATAAAAAAAGCTATTGGATAATAACAGGGTATGAACCGGCAAACTATGAAATCGAGATGCACATTATTACTCCCGGACATACTGCCGGAAAACTTGAAATAAAATTACATGATGATAAAGATGGTAAAACCAAAGCTGATATTAATTATTCTTTTATCTCTCTAAGTCCTGAAGGAAATGAATTTGTAAAAAATTATACTGAAGAGAAATATGTCAGTTTTATGAAGAACTGGGAAGAAGAAATTAATCATTATCTGTTAACAGGAGAAAAAATTTCTGAATAAACTTACTGAACTTTCAGTTCACTATTTGAAGCGAGAGAAATTGCGGAGTAATACTTTAACATGAAAGATTCAAAACTTTCACTGTCAGTCCTTGAAGAAAATTTTGCCGTCTGCCGTTTGAACACAGATGAAAATATTCCGGGCTGGATAAGCAAAGATTCGTTTTATTCAATAACAAGAACTGCTGATGAATTATCAATTGTATGTCCGGGAAAAGATGTACCCGATAATGTAAAATCTGAAAAAGACTGGAGAGCAATTAAAATTGAAGGTGAATTGGATTTTTCGCAGACCGGGATACTTGCTTCATTAGCCGTTCCTTTAGCTGAAGCAAATATCAGTATTTTTGCAGCATCAACTTTCAGCACAGATTACATATTTATAAAAAACAATAAGCTGGGAAAAGCTTTGGAAGTACTTGATCATTTATTTAATATAATCAGTTAGTATTTCTTAAATAAAAGGTTCAAATAAACTACCGGTTCTCTTTTGTGATTTAACTATTTATTCCTAAATTTAACCTACAAAAGAGCGGGAAATATATCATTCTCTGTAAATATGCAACATAATTATTGCAACCATTGCTGAATAATTACTATGAGAAAAACAATTTCAGCCGGAATTGAAAAAGATAAGATATTAAAGGAATTACAAATTATTCCCGGTGTCGGGAAATCAATTGCTGATGAACTTTACAATATTGGAATTAAAAAGGTTGATGATTTAAAAGGGAAACGCCCGAAGACGCTTTATAAAAAACTTAACAGATACAGCGGCGTTAAAAATGATATTTGCCTTTTATATACTTTCCGCTGCGCCGTTTATTATGCAACGGAATCCAATCATAAAAAAGAAAAATTAAACTGGTGGTACTGGAAAAACAGAGTATATATAGACTGAATCATTTTAATATATATACATATAATTTATTTAATAAAACGTCCTAATTATTAAACCTGTTTATATATGAAAAAAATTATATTATTCGTGTTTATACCTCTGCTTCTTCAAAGCTGCGGGCAGAAGTCCGAATTAAAGGATTACCCTATCTCAATGGTCGATATCAGGAATGTCGAGTTAACCGACAGCTTCTGGCTGCCTAAAATAAAAACCGTGCAGAATACCACGATTAAATACGGACTTGAAAAATGTGTTAAAGAAGGACGGCTGGATAATTTTTTAATTGCAGGGAAAAAGGAAAAGGGGAAAGTACACGGCAAGATGCCTTTCGATGATACTGATGTGTATAAAATTATTGAAGGCGCTTCTTACTCTCTTATCAGTGCACCTAATAAAGCTCTTGAAGATTATCTGGATTCGGTTATAGCCATTATTAAAGTCGGGCAGGAGCCCGATGGTTATCTTACAACCTGGTTTTCAATCGATCCTGAAAATCCTCCTGCTCCATGGGTTAATAAAACAGGGAAAAGATGGACCGGTATAAACAGCAGCCATGAATTATATAACAGCGGTCATCTGTTCCATGCTGCCGTTGCTCACTATATTGCAACAGGCAAGAGAAATTTTCTTAATATCGCTGTAAAGAATGCCGATCTTCTGGTAAAAAGTTTTGGACCGGGTAAGCTTACAATGCCTCCGGGTCATCAGATAGTTGAAACCGGTCTGGTAAAATTATACCGGATTACTAATAATGAAAAATATTTAAAACTTGCTAAATATTTTCTTGATCTACGGGGCGATTCAACTACACACAAACTTTACGGAGAATACAGCCAGGATTACCTGCCTGTTACACAGCAGAGAGAAATCGTTGGGCACGCAGTACGGGCTGTTTATATGTATGCAGGCATGACAGATATCGGTACCATATATAGTGATTCATCTTATCTTCACGCGGTTAAGAGTATATGGAATAATATGGTAGATAAAAAGATGTATATTACCGGCGGAATCGGTGCGAAACATGACGGTGAATCATTAGGCAAAGATTATGAGCTCCCGAATCTTTCGGCATACGCCGAAACCTGTGCTTCAATCGGCGATGTTCTCTGGAATGTGAGGTTATTTGAACTCTCAGGCGATTCCAAATATTTTGATATAATTGAAAGAACAATGTACAACGGATTAATTTCCGGTATATCGCTTGACGGAACAAAATTCTTCTATGTAAATCCGCTTGAAGCCGACGGCAAATTCGCTTTCAACCAGGGAGCAAAAACCCGTGAACCATGGTTCGATTGTTCATGCTGCCCTACTAACCTGATCCGGTTTATACCTTCCATACCCGGTGTTATTTATGCGAAAAGAAATGACTCGCTGTATGTAAACCTTTATGCATCAAACAAAGCAAAGATAATTATTAATAATACTGAATTATATATTGAACAGCAGACAGACTATCCGTGGCAGGGTAAAGTGCTGCTTTCTGTTCATACTGGAAAAAGTATACCCCTTACAATCAAGTTCCGGGTTCCCGGCTGGGCGAGAAACCACGTTATGCCGGGTAATTTATACAGCTATATAAATCAAGCGGACACGCCGGTTAAAATAATTGTAAATGGTAAAAAGATTGATTATTATTTCACCAAAGGATATGCCTGTATTGATCGTACCTGGGATGATAATGATTTAATTGAAATAACATTGCCGATGGAAATAAGGCATATTGCTGCCGATAAAATGGTTCGTGCCGACAGCGATAAGGCCGCACTAGAATATGGTCCTCTTGTTTATTGTTTTGAAAACGCAGATAATCCTTTTCCTCTCGATAAAATTACTTTGCCGGACAATGCAAATTTAAGAGTGGAAAAAAATGAAAACTTATTAGGCGGTATAAATGAAATTGTAGGGGAAGTCCCTGCAATAAACAGAAAAGGCAATTTAAAAATTAAAGCAATACCTTATTATGCATGGTCAAATCGCGGAGCCGGCTCTATGAAGGTCTGGCTGCCGAGAAAATAAGCGGAGTTTTATAAATAAAATTTTAAAGAGAATTTAAATGTAATGCAAGGTATTATGTACCTTCAGAAATAACATGGCTCTTAAAATCTCACGGGTTCAAAAAATTGATATTTTTGGAGCAAAACCCGGGGCCTTGGCCAGAAATGATAAACTTACATCTGAAGATTTTGAAATGCTTGTTATAGCAGAAACATAAAGCAAAAATAATAAGAGTTAATATTATGTTAACCGGTATACATTTTATCCTGAGTTATAAATGCACATTGGAATGCGACCATTGTTTTATTTACAGTGGTCCGAATGCAAAAGCGACTTTCACCCTAAAAGATATTAAAAAAGTTTTAACAGAAGCAATTAAAATTAAGACTGTAGAATGGATTTATTTTGAAGGAGGCGAACCATTTTTATTCTATCCATTAATGCTTGAAGGAATCGGTATTGCCTCCGAATTAGGATTCAATGTCGGTGTAGTTACTAATGGTTATTTTGCAACGACAGAAGAAGATGCTGTTCTATGGCTTAAACCGCTTTATAACCTGGGTGTTTCCGATCTCAGTATTAGTGATGACCTTTACCATAATGAAAGGACAAAAGATTCACCGGCTAAACGCGCGTATTCGGCAGCTAAAAAATTGGGTCTACCTGTCAGTTCAATCTGCATAGAAAAGCCTGCAGTAAAAAAACGCAAGGGGAGAACCAAAGGCAGCCCGGTAATTGGAGGCGGTGTAATGTTCAGAGGAAGAGCTGCAGAAAAACTTACCAAAGATCTTCCGCAGCGGCGCTGGGATAAATTAAACAAATGTCCTTATGAAGAATTAAAAGACCCGGAGAGAGTTCATATTGACCCTTATGGAAATGTCCACCTCTGCCAGGGGTTATGCATGGGAAACATTCAGAAAAAACCTTTATCAACTATGATCCGGAATTATAATGCCGAGGAACATCCGGTCTGCGCACCTTTAATCGAAGGCGGACCTGCTTTACTGGCAGCAAAATTCAATGTTCAACATGATGAAGGCTACGTTGATGAATGTCATTTCTGCTATAATACACGATTAGCTTTAATCAACAGGTTTCCGAATTTTCTTACCCCGAAACAAGTTTATGGATTGGAATAGCTTAATCACTCTTATGATTATTTAATATTAAATCAGATAATCAAAATTACTTCCGCCCGATTCATAAATTATTCAGATAGATTTATTATCTCGTAATTCTTATGAGGAGAATATTATTTTATTATTTACCGCATTTTTTGTGATTTTAATAAAATTAAAACGACTAATAATAATAAATAAAAATATTTCCTGTAATGAGTGCTTTAAAAGAAGAATTTATCAGATCAATTGATGAGTATAAAGGAATAGTAAATAAAATTTCTTTTGCATATACAAATAATACCGACGACAGGAATGACTTAAAGCAGGAAATCTTAATTCAGCTTTGGAAATCATTTCCGAAGTTTAATCGAAAATCAAAATTAAGCACATGGATTTACAGGGTTGCCTTAAATACTGCAATCTCAAACTTAAGAAAAACAAAAAAGAAAATCCTGGAAGTAGAATTATCGGATAAACATTATCAGATACCGGAGCCGGATAATAAACCGGAAACAGACGATAATATTAAAATTCTTTATGAATTAATTTACCGGCTGAACGACCTGGAAAGAGCAATAATTTTTCTTTACCTGGAAGATCTGTCATACTTTGAAATAGCAGGTATTGTCGGGATATCGGAAACAAATGTTGCTACAAAGCTCAGCCGGATAAAATTAAAATTAAAAAATCAGTTTAAAAGCAATCAATAAGTTAACCACGGGAGTCATAATGGAATTGGAAGAATTAAAGAAGATATGGAAAGAACATAATCACTTTCTCGAAAAAAATATTTCACTTAATGAACAGCTGTTAAAAAATACTTTCACATCAAAAGCCAGTGGAGAAATCGAGAGTCTTCTAAAATGGGAATTTTTCAGTTTAATTGAGTTTATAGTTTTCCTGATATTTGTATCTGTTTGTACCTATAGCTTTATGTCGGACATGAGATTTCTTGTCCCGGGAATTTTCCTGATAATTTTTTTAGGCTCACTCTCTGCTTTTTCAATTACATCAATTAAAAAATTAATTGCAATTAATTTATTTTCACAAAGTATTGTAGATACGAAACAGAATATTCTGAATTATAAAAAAGCATCCCATAAATTCGTTAAAATATTTTTATTCATAATTCCCCCGGTAATCCCCTCTTTCATTTTATTGGGAGTAAGATTTATACGTAATATAAACCTGTTGGATTATCCCCTATTCTTTACAATATTATCGGTTAGTATTGTTATAATTTCATATACAATGTTCTTTATTTCTTATCAATTGATTTTATCAAGAAGATTCAAAATTATCGAAAACAATTTAAAAGAATTGGAAAAATTTAATGAAGAATAACCATCCGGTTAATAAAAGGAGAGAAATGAAAAAATTAAATCCTCTGTTATTGCTTACAACGATTGTTTTTATTGCAGCTTTAAACTTATGTATTTATGCACAGGATAATAACACATCTATATTTTGGAAAGTAACCGGAAACGGGATAGAAAAAACTTCTTATTTATATGGTACTGTTCATTTGATCCCGCAGTCCGATTTTTTTCTGATAGATAGTATTGAAAGTAAATTTAAATCCTGTGATGAGATAGTTCTTGAAGTGGATATGGACGACCCGGAATTTTTAACAAAAACACAGCAGCTTATGTTTATGCCTGATAACAAAAGCATTCAGGATTTACTTGATTCTGCAGATTACGGACAATTGTCGGATTTTTTTAAGGACTCTCTGAATCTAACGCTCAATCAATTTCAAAGATTGAAGCCGTTTTTCCTCGTACAGTTTATTCTTCCCAAAATGATTAATAAACCTCTGGCATCATACGAATTAACATTTGTACAAATGGCAAAGAAATATAATATAGATTTAACGGGTCTTGAAAGCGTAGAGGAGCAGATGAATTCTATTGATAAAATTCCATTTAAAAAACAGGCAGAACTGGTATCTGGAAACGATAAAAGATTTCAATGAAGACAGACTGATTTATAATCAACTAATTATGCTTACAAAAAAACTGGATTTCAAAAATTTTTATGATCTTATGGTGAAAGCTTCACCCGAATTAAAGGAATTTGAACAAATATTATTGATAGACAGAAATGAAAAATGGGTACCGAGAATAGAGAAAATGATAAAAGAAAAATCTTGCTTCATTGCGGTCGGTGCTCTTCACCTGGAAGGAGAAAATGGTCTGGTTGCCCTGCTTAAATCTGATGGTTATACGTTAACACCGATAAAATAAGAATATTACAAAGACTAAAAATGTATATTAAATGGATTGTCTGCAAAGTAAAGGACAATGAAAGACAAAATTTTTCCGAGGCACAGGAGAAATGGGAAAGAACTTCAGAGGCACATGGTTTCATTGCACAAACAGGCGGCTGGTGTTTACAAAACAAAAATGAAGCCTGTATAATTTCTTTCTGGGAAAACAAAGAGTTGTATGAAATCTTTATGAGAGATCTGCATGATGGAATTATTAACGAGAATAGACAGACTAATACTTATAACGAAATATTTGTAGAATATTTCACTTGTATTATCAAAATGGAGGGTGTGGCCGGTACTTTAAAAGAAGCTGTTCAAAAAGGAAATCTTTTAAGAATCGCAGACTGCATTGTTAAAGCGGAAAAAATAAAACATTTTGAAAAAATGCAGGCGGAATTATGGCTCCCGGGAATGCGGGAATCTAAAGGAATATTTGGAGGAACATTTTCAAAAAATGAAAATAATAATTTGAGATATCTTGTTTCAACCTTATGGGATAATATACAGAATCATACCAACTATTCAGCATAATAAACTTTCACATTTACATGATCAATCGGATGCAGCAGATGATATTTCTGAAATAACGGGGAAACAAATAATTAATAGTGGATACCTGGAAAGTTATTAAATCTTAAAAAACTAATACTCGGCTGACTGGAAGAAAATTCCCTCACCGCAAAAATTCTTCACGTAAAAAATGTATTTTAATAATAAGAAATGTCCGTTTTTCAACTAAAAAGAGGATGGCATTGTTTGTGTACTCCTAAATAATTCACAAAAAAATAATTTATATATTAGCATACTTTAAAGCCGAAAAAATTAAAATACCATAAATCACTAACATTTATTTACTTACCATTTCCATTACAACCGATTGGTATAAACCAGGAATTATAGTTTGGTTTTTCAATTAAAGAAGGAGTTGAAATGAAAAAAATATTACTGTTTTGTTCATTGTTTTTTATAATGGAAGCGGGCATATCAGCACAAACAATCGGGATTAATCCTTATTTGTCGGGGGGAATAAACTTTGGATACAATAGCGGTTTAGGAGTTCAGGGGAATTTAACTATATCAAATTTTGCACAGGATTTTCCTGTATCTTTCAGACTTGGTGCTGAGTATACAAGCGTTAATCCGGGCAACCCTATCGATGCGAGAGTAATCTTTATAAATGACGCCACCAATGGCGTTCCGGAAAAAAGCGGATACATTTGGGATTTCAGGATGGATTTCTTATTCCATCTGAAAATTTATTCACTCCCAAAATCCTTCTTTTTTATCGGCCTGAGATATTCTCAGTTTACTGCGGATTTTGAATTTATAGACGGGAACGAATTCTTTACTATCAACAGTAATCAGTGGGGACTCGGTGCCGGTGTTCAGAGCAATTTTCTTTTAACAAGAAGATTGGATCTTGTTTTAACAACCGGTGTCGATTATTATTTATCCAGCATAATCGAAGGACACGATACATCTTATGGACCTGATGGAGAAATAATCAACGGGAGAAAGAATTTCACTTACACCGATGCTGATAATGCAATCAATCAGCCAAAGTTTGTTGTTAAGGCCATGATGGGTTTCAATTATTATTTCTGAACTAATAAGCCAGGAATAATAAAATTTAAAAGAACTGCTATAACCGGCAGCTTTTTTTATAGCAAATCCTGACTTGTTAAGTAAAAAGTTTTTCTTTTTCTCTTTCCTGAAATCTTTCCGCAGTTTACTCTTAAGGTTCTGAATATATTATACTCTTATATATACTTCGAAGTTTAAATATGTTTGAGATGTTATTTTAATTTTCTAAGTTGATAATACTATAATCAATTAATTTCTGATGGAAGATCAACAGATTATAAAGACATAAATAAAAAAGCCTGGAATATTAAAACCGATATTCATTTTAATTCTAATTTTTATGATAATGCAAGTTTTATCAAAGGACGAAATTCTCTAAACAGCATAGAAATTGATTTGCTTGGCGATATTAAAGGAAAGTCCGTTTTACACCTTCAATGTCATTTCGGACAGGATACTATCTCTCTGAACAGGATGGGAGCAAAATCAACAGGTGTAGATATTTCAGATAAAGCAATTCAAAAAGCTAAAGATCTTGCAGCTTTAACTAATTCAGATTCTGATTTCATTTGCTGTGATATTTATGATCTGCCAAAGATTCTGGACAAGAAATTTGATATTTTATTTACAAGTTACGGTACAATTGGCTGGCTGCCTGATTTAAACAAATGGGGAAATATAATATCAGGATTTTTAAAGCCTAGCGGTAAATTTGTTTTTGTAGAATTTCATCCTTTCGTTTGGATGTTTGATGATAATTTCAAATTTATCGAATATCGTTATTTCAATTCAGGTCCTATTGTCGAGTCTATTGAAGGAACTTATGCAGATAAAAATTCCAGGATTGTTCAGAAATATGTCTGCTGGAACCACAGCATTAGTGAAGTTATAAACAGCTTATTAAACAACAACCTTGTAATTACTTCTTTCAATGAATTTGATTACTCGCCTTACGACTGTTTCAATAATGCAATAGAAATTGAACCGGGTAAATTCAGGATAGAACAATCTTGAGGATAAGATCCCGATGGTTTATTCAGTAACTGCGAATAAAAGGGAAGTAAATTTCAGGTAGTCAAAGAGGGAAATATGAAAAGGTTGATTACTTACCAGATTGATTCATTTACAAAAGAAAAATTCAAAGGTAATCCTGCCGGTGTAGTAGTTAATGCGGATGGCTTAAGTGACATTCAAATGCAATTAATTGCTAGAGAATTAAATAATTCTGAGACGGCATTTCTCTTCTCAAAAGACAGCGACGATTGTGATGGAGTAATTAGATATTTTACACCCAAAACAGAAGTTCCCACTTGTGGTCACGCTACCATTGCTGCAATGTATGCAAAAGCTCTTGAAGAAAACCTGAAATCGTGTGTGCTAAACACAAAAACTAAAATAGGAATTTTACTGTTCGAAATAATTAAACAGGATAATGACTATCAGGTAATAATGACTCAGGGTTCATTTGAGCTTAGTCCTGACTTAGATGATAATGTAACACGGATGATACTTACATCTTTAGGCTTAAATAAATCTGATCTGGATGATCGATGCCCTGTACAAATTGCTTCAACCGGACATTCAAAAGTAATGATTGGAATAAAAAGCAGGGACAAATTAAATAATCTAAAACCTGATTTTCAGAAGTTATCAGAATTAAGTGCTTTAATAAAATGCAACGGTTATTTTGTTTTTACATTTGATTCAAATAATAAAGACATACTTACATACGGAAGAATGTTTGCACCTGCGATCGGAATAAATGAAGACCCTGTAACCGGTAATGCAAACGGGCCTTTGGGAGGATATCTCATCCAGAATAATATTATTGAGCATGACGGGAAATATTTTGAATTTAACGGAGGTCAGGGGGAAACTATCAAAAGGTTCGGAATTATAAATGTCCGTGTTAAAATATATAATGGGAAACCAGTATTAATTCAGATAAAAGGTGATGCTGTTGTAATATTCAGAACCGAGCTAATTATCTGAGATCAGCAAATAATTAAATAAAAATATAAATTGAATTTTTTCAATCTTCCTTTCACCTTTTCCTGTGGAAATAAAATAAATTAAGATTATTTTAATTACACTATTATTAAATAGAATATTTTACAAGGTTTTAACTCAATATGAAAAATAAAAATACCTGGTCACCAAAGGTTCTTGTTCTAAATGCCAGATTAAAAACAGTGAATCTGTTTTTGAAATCGCGAAATATTACAATTCTAATAATTTCGTTATTATTTTTTGTTTTATTTTCATCATGCAACATCTTTATTAAAAGTATTGAAATAAGCCGTTTACGTTGTGAGTATAAAAGAAATCCGGTAACAGATAAGCAGCAACCGAGATTGAGCTGGATTCTGGACTCGGATGATTTTGGACAAAAGCAGACTGCCTATCGAATCCTTGTAGCTTCTTCTCCTGAAAAACTATCTCCCGGAAATGCGGATTTATGGGATACAAAAAAAATTACCGGAGATGAAACTTATCAGATTAAATACCAGGGAAAACCTCTGCATTCAGGTAAGATTTGCTATTGGAAAGTAATGAGCTGGGATATGGAGGGTAATTCGAGTAAATGGAGCCAGACTGCAAAATGGGAAATGGGTCTGCTGAATAAAAGCGATTGGAAAGGAAAATGGATCGGGTTGGACCTGAACAATCTCGGCATAGGAAAGACTTATCACCTTCCTCCCGCACCATACCTGAGAAAAAGTATTAATATCAAAAATAAAATTAAAAATGCACGTCTTTATGTTTCTGCATTGGGTTTATATGAATTTTATATAAACGGAAAAAGAATAGGGAGGGATTATTTAACCCCCGGCTGGACAGATTATAATAAACGTGTTTATTACCAGACTTATGATGTAACAGACGAATTACAAACGGGCAGAAATGTTTTAGGTTCAATACTGTCTTATGGATGGTATGCCGGCTATATTGGATATGCTTTATTAAATCACTTACCCAAAGTAAAAGGTTTCTATGGAGATGTTCCGGCTTTAATGGCGCAGGTAAAAGTTGAATATGAAAACGGTACGTCGGAAATATTTGCTACGGATGAAACCTGGAAAGCTGACTACGGTCCTGTCGTCGAATCTGATATTCTGGAAGGCGAAACTTATGATGCACGAAAAGAATTAAGAAACTGGGATAGCCCTCGCTTTAATGATAGCTCCTGGAAACAGGCAGAGATAATTGACACATCAGCCAGAAACCTTGAATGCTCACCGGGTGTTCCCGTTCGGATAACCGGTACTATAAAACCCAAATCAATAAGAAAATTTAACAATGATTATATTTTTGATATGGGACAGAATTTTGCCGGTGTTGCGAAACTTAAAATAAAAGGAGATGCAGGAGATACAATCGTCATGCGCTATGGCGAAATGCTCTACCCGGATGGCAGCTTAATGACAAAGAACCTTCGGATGGCAAGAGCAACAGACACTTATATACTGAAAGGAGATCCGGAAGGTGAAGAGTGGACTCCCGATTTTACATATCATGGGTTCCAATATGTTGAAGTAAGCGGCTTAAAAGAAAAACCCGATACCGGATTAATTACCGGGCTTGTGTTAGGTTCTAATACACGCATAACAGCAAATTTTGAATGCAGCGATTCAATGGTTAATAAATTATACAGCAATATTGTCTGGACTCAGAGATCAAACTTTGTGGATATCCCGACTGATTGTCCTCAAAGAGATGAAAGACTAGGATGGACAGGCGATGCCCAGGTATACATAAGTTCTGCAACTTTAAATATGGATGTAGCTGCATTTTATTCTAAATGGCTGGTGGACCTTAACGATTCGCAGCTTAAGAACGGAGCTTACCCGTTTTTTGCTCCTTCACCTCCCGGTTTTGGTTCCAATGGTTTTTCACCCGGATGGATGGAGGCAGGTATTATATGTCCTTATCAAATCTACAAGACTTATGATGACACTGAAATAGTAAATAAGTTCTGGCCGAATATGTCGAAATTTATGTCTTTCCTGGAAAAGCGGGCAAAGGGCAAATACTTTTTCCCCGAAGGAGCTTTCGCAGACATTGGCCCCAAAGGCGGATTCGGCGATTGGCTGTCAATCGGCAAAAAAACATCACCTGATATGCTTGCCACAATGTATTACGGATATTGTTCTTCACTCATGTCAGAAATGGCTAAAGCAGTTGGTAATAAAACAGAGGCTGAATATTATGCTTCTTTATTTAAGAAAATTAAACAAGCTTTTCTTGAACATTATGCAGCACCGGATGGAAAGCTCAAATGTAACGAAGCAGCTTACGGAAACGGCGAAGGCTATGTTGACGGCAGCAGAGGATTTACAGGCCATACTCAAACTGCTTATGCAAATGCTATTTATATGCATATGCTTCCCGATAGTCTTATACTCGTTGCAGGTAAGTATCTAAATCAATTAATAGAAGAAAATAACGGATACCTTACTACCGGTTTTCTCGGTGTTAAGCCTTTACTCCCGGCATTATCTGAAACCGGTTATGCTGAAACTGCATATCAATTACTCTTAAACAAAAAATATCCTTCATGGGGTTATGAAATTGAGAACGGAGCTACTACAATCTGGGAAAGATGGGACAGCTATACAAAAGGAAAAGGATTCCAGGATGCTGGAATGAATTCATTCGATCATTATTCATTAGGATCCGTTTGTGAATGGATGTTCCAATATATGGCCGGAATAAAATCTGAAGGAACTGCTTATAAACATATTGTTATTAAACCCGATATTCCTAAAGATAAAATCAAATTTGTAAATGCTTCAATTATTACAATGAATGGTAAAGTTGGTTCATCATGGAAACTGGAAGGAAATAAATTGATTATGGATGTTATTATTCCTGTTAATACTACGGCGGAAATATACATTCCATCTTCTGAACCCGGGGCAATAAAAATTAACGGCAATCAATTAAATAAATTGGCTTACATTCAAATCGATAAATTTGAAAATAATTTTCAAGCAATTAAAGCTAGTTCAGGCAGGTATAAAATCGAATCAACATTAAAATAATATTAAAATTAATTTATAAAGATATAAATTCTGAAATAAATTTTCTGCATCAAAATATTTTAAGGATCAATTGTGAAAAAAATATTCATTCGTATCATTATTTTTTTACTTTGTATTATTCCGGGATTAAGTATAGCTCAAAATTCTATTAACAGACCGCCCGCCATCCCTCTTATAACCAGCAACCCTTACTTCAGCATCTGGTCTTTTACTGATAATCCGGCTGATGATTACACACGGCATTGGACAGGCAGTACAATGAGTGTATTTTCAATGGTTAAAATTGATAATAAAAATTATCGTCTGCTTGGAAGCAATGTCGGTTCAATACCCGCGCTTCAACTGAAACAAACTATCATAAATCCAACTCAAACAATATTTATATACGACGATGCCGAGATAGAATTAAAACTGTTATTCACTACCCCGTTGCTTCCTGATTCTTTAAACCTCATTTCCGAAGATGCATCATATATAACATGGCAGGTAAAATCGATTGATGGGAATGAACATGATGTTTCTGTGTATGTTGATAATTGTGCCGAACTATGCTTGAACACTGCTAATCAGAAAGTTACATGGGGAAGATTGAAGCTCAAAAACGGAATTGCAATGAAAATGGGCTCAACCCTTCAGCCTGTTCTTGAAAAGAGCGGTGATGATCTTAGAATTGATTGGGGATATGTTTACCTGGTTTCTCCTGAAGATCAAAGTCCTGAGAGTGCAATATCTTCTGCCGGTGAAGTAAGAAACGATTTTATAAATAACAATACCTTACCGGATGAAGATGATTTTAATATTCCGCGCCAGGGAAATGACGGCTGGCCGGTTCAGGCTTTGGCTTTTCATCTGGGAAAAGTCGGAAGTGTAACAAAAGAAGTTTATTCAATCCTGGCTTATGATGATATTTATGCCATAGAGTATTTTCACCGTCAAATAACTGACTACTGGAAAAGAGATGGGAAAACAATAAATAATGTTATTGATGAGAGAATTAATAATTATAACACACTAATGAATAAATGTGAGAATTTTGATAAAGATTTGATTTCCGGATTGAATGAAAAAGGAGGGAAAGATTACGCATTGATTTGCGCATTGGCATACAGGCAGGTTTTTGCCGCTCATAAACTTGCGGTGGATATTGATGGTACACCAATGCTTTTTCCAAAAGAAAATTTCAGCAACGGGTGCATCAGCACTGTAGATGTTATTTATCCATCGGCCCCGTTCTTTTTATATTTTAATCCTAAGCTCCTTAAAGCTTTATTAACTCCTGTTTTTGAATATGCGGCTATGCCGAAATGGAAATTTTCTTTTGCTCCGCACGATCTCGGCACTTATCCTAAAGCAAACGGCCAGGTCTATGGCGGCGGAGAGAAATCGGAAGAAAACCAGATGCCTGTTGAAGAATCAGGCAATATGATCATCCTGACTTATGGAATATGCAGAGCTGATAATAATACAAGCTATGCTGAAAAATATTGGAGCAGACTTGAAAAGTGGGCAGAGTATCTGAAGGAAAAAGGTCTGGATCCTGAAAACCAGTTATGCACTGATGATTTTACCGGGCATCTTGCTCACAATACAAATTTGTCTGTTAAAGCAATTGTTGCGTTGGATTGTTTTTCAAAGATTTGTGAAATGGCCGGAAAAAAATATAAAGCAGAAGAATTTCACAATCTTGCAAAAGTATTTGCAAATAAATGGGAGAAGATGGCTTTCGATAAAGATCATTACAAATTAGCATTTGATAAACCGGGAACCTGGAGCATGAAGTATAATCTTGTTTGGGATAAGCTGTTTAATCTTAACCTTTTTCCTGAAAAAGTGTTCGATCTGGAACTAAAATTCTATAAAACAAAACTAAATAAGTACGGACTTCCCCTGGATAACAGAGCCGACTTTACAAAGCCCGAATGGATGACATGGACTGCATCAATGTATGCTGATAAAAAGGATTTCGAGGATTATATGCATACGATAGCTGAATATTTAAATAATACTCCAGACAGAGTTCCTTTCAGCGATTGGTATGATACAAAAACTGCGCATAAGGACGGATTCCAGGCAAGAAGCGTTGTGGGAGGCATATTTATTAAACTGCTGTTCAAATAGCTGTAGTGGATGAAAATTTTCATCCCCCAGCGTAAGCCCAATTTATCGAATGTAATAAAGGGTTTTAAAATGGTGTAACCAACTGGTGTAAAACCTTCGATTACACCAGCTTCAAATAGCGGTAGTGAACGAATATTTTCGTCCACTACAATACCCCTTTTCCAACCAAAATGATTTTTCATTCAAATAATTGACATTCCCATTAGAAGATTGGATATTAATGCAATAATTTTTGCAGTTTGTTGAGGAATAGATGAATGATATTATGCATAAAGATAAACAGGTAATAGGCGCCTGCCTTGGAGCTTCTTCCATCTCTTTTGTCAGATTAAGAAAGTCTGACAATTTAATAAGCATTGAAGATACTCTTTCATTGCCGCACAATGGAGACCCAAGAACAATTTTTCAGGAAAAGCTTCATCAATTTGCAGTTACAAATAAATTATTGCATAATAATCCGGCTGATTTCCAGGAGAAATCATTACCTTATGAAAACGAAAGCTTATATGAACAGACTATCAAGAGTAAAGTTCAAAATAATCGTCTCGGTATTGAACCTCACTATCTCCCTTCAAGCATTATAGAACCTATTCCCGTAGTTGTAACAGGCCGAAAATTCAGAAAGCTCGTTAAGTTTACTAACATCTCCGAGCCCGAAGCAACCGAATATGCTTTTACATTTCTTAATAAAAGCAACGAACCTTATTCTGCCGTCGCTTCACTCGGCGGTGAAACATTCATGGTTTATACAATCGATGAGGAAGGAAAGATTTCAAATGTTATAACCAGAAACCAATGCGCCTCCGGGACAGGAGAATTTTTTCTTCAGCAGATAAAACGAATGGATATAGGTCTGGAAGAAGTTGTAAACATAGCAAGAGATGCAGAACCATTTAAAGTTTCGGGCAGATGTTCAGTATTCTGCAAATCCGACTGTACACATGCATTGAATAAAGGGACAAGAAAATCTGAAGTTGCCGCAGGTTTGTCGTTAATGATGGCTGAAAAAGTTGAAGATCTTCTGAAAAAAGTAAAACCGGGAAAAGTGATGGTTGCCGGAGGCGTAACAAAAAATTCGGTGGTTATCGATTTTCTAAAGAAAAAAATCCCGGATATCGAAATACCTCCCGAAGCTCCTTACTTCGAAGCTTTAGGTGCTGCACTTTACGGGTTGGAGCATGATATAAATATAATTGAAGATTTTAATGATATTTTTATACCGAGAAAAAGTTCTTTTGTCTTTCACCAGCCGCTCAAGAACTTTAAAGACATGGTTCAATTCAAAACCATGGAAAGAGGGAAAGCAAAAGACGGTGATGCCTGTATACTGGGTCTCGATGTCGGCTCAACAACCACTAAAGCAGTTATAATCAGAAAATCAGATAACAAAATACTTGGGTCTGTTTATCTTTATACACACGGAAATCCGATTGAAGCTTCCAGGAAATGCTATTCTGAATTACTGAGACAAATACCCGAAAAAATAAATATTATTGGAGTTGGAACTACGGGATCCGGCAGACAGATAGCCGGCCTCCATGCGTTAACTGAAGGTATTGTTAACGAAATTGTAGCACACGCAGCAGCGGCTGTTTTTTTTGATCCTGAAGTGGATACAATTTTTGAGATCGGCGGTCAGGATGCAAAGTACACTTACATAGTTAATAAAGTGCCCGCCGATTATGCAATGAATGAGGCTTGCTCTGCAGGTACGGGTTCATTCATTGAGGAATCTGCACATGAATCACTTGGTATAAAAGTAACCGATATTGAGCCAATCGCTATGAACGGAGACATGCCGCCGAATTTCAGCGATCAATGCTCCGCTTTTATTAGCTCCGATATAAAAACAGCTCAGCAGGAAAATATTAATAAAGAAAATATTGTTGCCGGGCTCGTTTATTCAATCTGCATGAACTATGTAAACCGTGTTAAAGGAAACAGGACAATCGGCAAAAAGATTTTTATGCAGGGGGGTGTCTGCTACAATAAAGCAATACCAATTGCAATGGCTGCTTTAACAAATAAGGAAATTATAGTTCCTCCTGAACCGGGATTGATGGGTGCATTTGGCGTTGCACTTGAAATAAAAGAAAAAATTGATCTGGGCTTAATGAAACCCGGAAATTTTTTCCTTGAGAAACTTGCCGGGAGAGAAGTAAGCTATAAAAAGCCTTTTATCTGTGTCGGAGGAAAGGAAAAATGTGATCTCGCCTGTTCAATAAATCTGATAAATGTTGAAGGTAAAACATATCCCTTCGGTGGTGCCTGTAATAAATACTATAATATAATTAGTAAAACTAAAATTGATGCGGACAAGTATGATTATATTAAGAAACGTCATTTTCTTACATTTAAAAAATATGCACCGGAAGTTAAGCTGCCGGATGATGCAGTTTCTGTTGGTATAAATCAATCTTTTCACACTCATACGATTTACCCTTTATATTATAACTTTTTTACAAACCTTGGGTTTAAAGTTATTCTTTCTGAAAAAATCGATGAAAAAGGTCTGGAAAGAGAGAATACATCATTCTGCTATCCTGCACAGGTATCTCTAGGTCTATTTGCAGATTTGATTGAGAAAAATCCCGATTTTTATTTTATCCCCGAAATATCTGAAATGTATGTAGAAGATCCAGGCACTAAGGGTACTGATCATCATAGACTTGATTCAAATTGTACGTGTGTATTTGTTTACGGGGAACCATTTTATTTGAAGCAGGGTTTTAAAGATTTGGTTTCCAAAGAAAAGTTTATTACCCCTTACTTTAATTTTGCAAATGGCTTTGATAAGGAAGAAGGAAAATTTATTGAAGTTGCCAGACGATTGGGAATTGAGGATGAAACCAAAGTAAAGAAAGCTTTTTCATATGCCTTGAAAATGCAGACGGATTATCAGGACGAACTATTTGCAATGGGTGAGGAATTTATTAAGTATTTAAATGAACATCCCGGTGATATGGCAATTGTAATCGTAGGCCGACCTTATAATTCTTTTACTGAACTGGCTAATAAGGGGATACCCAAAAAATTCGCCTCAAGAAGTGTATATGTAGTTCCATTTGATATGTTCGATTACCGGGATCAGGTTGTAGACGATGATCAATACTGGGAAGGGGGAAAGAAAATATTAAAAGTTGCCCGTATCATAAAAAATAATCCGCAGTTATATGCAACATACATTTCAAATTTCTCCTGTGGTCCTGATTCCTTGCTTTTAACTACATTCCGGTCTATAATGGGAACAAAACCTTCATTAACTCTTGAACTTGACGGACATACAGCTGATGCCGGTATAAATACAAGAATAGATGCTGCACTGGATATAATTAAAAATTACAGACGAGTTCATTATAAAATCAAGGATCCGGATTTTAGTAATTTTATTCCGGCAAGGATAGATTTTGATTCGAATCAGGGATATTTTATTTCTTCAAGCGGAGAAAAATTACCTCTGTCCGATCCGCAGGTTGAAATTCTTATACCTTCAATGGGAGATCTGGCTGCCCCGATGTTTGCTGCAGGATTGAGAAACCAGGGCTTTAACGCAATTGCTATGCCCGAAGGAAATCCTGAAATATTAAAATACGGCAGATCTGTTGCCAGCGGAAAAGAATGTCTGCCGCTGCTCTTATGTGTGGGTTCGCTTCTTGATTATATAGAAAATAAATGGGACGGCAAAAAATATCTGGCCTTCTTCATTGTACAAGGAGGAGGTAATTGCAGGCTCGGGTTATATCCTGTATTTATGCGTGAGGTAATTAAGAGAAAAAGGTTAAGGAATGTAGCAACCTTATCATTAATGAATGATGACGGTTTCGCAGGATTAGGTCCTAATTTTTCCATACGGGGAATGCAAACTCTTATGATCACCGATGTACTTGATGATGTGCGTTCCGGTATAATGGCTCATGCCGTTGATCCTGAAAAAGGTCTAAAAACATTTTACAGGGAATATGATAAGCTAAATAAAGTATTTGAAAAGGAGCCACGGAGAATTTATAAAGCTTTAAGAAAATTTTCAAAAGTTATAAAAGCTGAAATAGCATCAAGAGTTCCTATAAATCAGGCTAAATATATCGCTTTATGCGGTGAGATTTATGTAAGACGGGATCATTTTTCGCATAAATGGCTTAATAAACATTTTGCCCAAAAGGGTTTTATCCTTAAGGATGCTTATATAACTGAATGGATATATTATGTAGATTATCTTTTAAAGAAAAAACTGCTGGAACCGGAAAGCTCTTATCAGCAGAAGCTGGAAAGACTGATGAGAGTTATATATATGAAGATTGCAGAATATAGAATTAAAAAGCTCCTGGCAAAAACCGGTTATTATAAGTTTTCATTAACAAAAGTTGAATCAATTCTCAAAAGAAGCACTCACATCCTTCCTCTTGAATATAAAGGTGAAGCCGGACTGACTCTTGGTGTTGCACTGCATGAAACAATTGATAAATATTGCGGGGTGATAAATCTTGGTCCTTTCGGATGCATGCCCACAAGGTTTACGGAATCATTAGCTTCAGCCGAAATGAAAGTAGAAAATAAAATATTTGCCGAACGGATTGTAGATAAAAATTATAAACTCCCTGAAATATTTAACGGTAAAATGAATATACCGTTTTTAACAATTGAAACAGACGGGAACGTTTATCCCCAGGTTATTGAGGCCAGGCTGGAAACCTTTGCTTTGCAGGCAGAACGGATATCAAGTCTAATGAAGGCTGCAAAGCTGAACGGGTACGGGGAGGTGTGAGGAACTGAGAAGTACATAACCAGATCCCGGATATGGGGTACCGGATACCAGATGCCGGATAAGGAATCAAAAATTGAGATATTAAATTTTTTATAAATAATAATATGGGTGGGGAAAATGAATTATAAAGATTTAGAAGTATGGCAGACTGCTAAAGAGTTATCTATTGATATCCATAAAATGATTTTAGCTCCTAAATTTGAGATGTATGAAGAAGGTAGTCAGATTAGAAAATCTTCTAAGTCTATAAGATCAACAATAGTTGAGGAATATGGAAGAAGAAGATATAAAAATGAGTTTTTCAAATTTCTAACTTATGCTATTGCTTCAACAGATGAAACAAATGACCATTTAGAAACCTTATTTGAAACAGAATCACTTAAAGATGAGAAATTTTATAACTTTTTGCTGAATAAGGCAAATCTCTTGGGTAAAAAATTAATAAAATTTTTAGAATCGGTTGAAAGGCTGCATATTAGGGTGAAATAAATATACTTTTACTAGATGCGGGATACCTGAAACTAGGCATAGATTTCTTACAAATTCCGGAATCAGTGTGAAGGACTATCTGGTATCCAGAATCATATATTATGTAATATATCCGGCATCAGGTATCTGGAATCCGGTATCTTGTTAGGTAAATTCATCCAATTTTAACAGGAGGAGAAAATGGAACAGCCCATTCTTTCAGACAAAAACCGATTCCCGGCCGAAGATATTATCTTTTCTCATATCGGAAGAACTAAAACATTGTGGATTTCTTTTTTTGAATATATCCATTCAGATCATCCTGATTTTTCCCAAGAGTGGAGATTTTACAATGATGGGAAAAGCTGGCTTATGAAAGTTCAAAGGAAGGCCAAAACAATATTCTGGCTTTCCATTATTAAAAACTCTTTCAGGATAACTTTTTATTTTACTGATAAATCAAGCCAGGCAATTGCAGAAAGCAATATTTCGGGGGAACTAAAAGCACAATTCCGGGATGGGAAATCCTATGGAAAAATTAAAGGGATTACGATTATATTTAAAAGAAAAAAGATGTTGAATATGCGAAATCATTAATAGCTGTTAAGCTTAGCTTAAAGTAGCATTTAGAAAACTGTTTAAATCGGTTCTTTTTTTATATCACCCTTTGTTTTTGTTATTATTTTCTCAAATATGTTATGTTGGAAATGTTAAGAGGAAATATTTTAAACTTTTCTGTTTAACATTAAAGATTAAAAATATGAACACCGAAAGTTTAGGGAAATACTTTCTCCAGGAATTGGAAGCTGAAATTACCGCAACAAGAAAATGTCTGGAGAGAATACCGGAAAGTTTATTTGACTGGAAACCTCATGAAAAATCTATGCCGATGGGTTATCTTGCTTTACTTGTTGCAGAAATGCCAAAATGGATAACCGAAACTATTGAAAATTCTGTTATTGATTTTGCTACATTTAAGCACTTCCAGCCGAAAAATACGCTCGAATTGGTAAATCATTTTAATGAAAATATAAAAGGTGCTCAAAACGCCCTGAAAAACGTTACAAATGAGGAATTATCCGGGAAGTTTTATCTTAAAAATAACGGAGTAGAATTATTCAGTTCGCCAAAGGATGAAACCATTAGTTCAACACTAAATCACTGGGTTCATCACCGCGGTCAGCTGACTGTTTATATGCGTTTAAATAATATTCCTGTTCCCTCTATCTATGGTCCATCTGCAGATGAAAAGGTATTTTAATTGAAAAAAGAATTAATAGTCTGAAAATCTATTTCAATAAATATTCACATCATATTGTAAAATCATGAAATATAAACCATTAAACTTTGAAGAAAAATTTAGTAAACTTAAAGAGCAATGGTCTCCCCGTGTAATTGGCGAGATGAATGACTATCAATTTAAGATTGTTAAGATCGAAGGAGATTTCATCTGGCATAGTCATAAAGAAACAGATGAAACTTTTATTATTCTGGAGGGAGAGCTGCGTATCGATTTTAGAGATGGATATGTTAATCTGAAAAAAGATGAAATGTTTATTGTACCTAAAACAGTTGAACATAAACCATATGCTGAGAAAGAGGCGAAAATATTATTAATTGAGCCAAGGGGAGTTCTCAATACAGGCGATGAAGAAGTCAGCAAACTAACTGCGAAAAACGATATCTGGATTTAAATAAATATATAATGATGAAGCATTAAACAGGAAAAAATATTCAACTTTGCTAGAACTATTAAAATGTAATTTAAATCAGTGCTTTTATGTCAGGATTATTTCATTTATAATTTCTAATTTTTCATTTCAGTTTTATTCAATCTCAACAGTATAGTCTTTGTTTTCCCATTTGTTAGCTTCACTCCAGTAAAAAGTAAATATTATTTTTTCTCGGGAATTAAGATTTTTAGTATTAAGATCTAAATAGTAAATTCCCAAATCGCTGAAGGAAACGGAGCTTTTATGTTTGGTTTTCCAGTTATCGAAGCTCCAGCTTATTTTGCAAGGAGCTGATACTTCTATTCTTAATTTTTTCCCATGGGGCATTGTGCGGCATTTCATATTAAAACGCCACATAAATTTATCAGATGCCACTTTTTTAACAACATACCTCTGGTAAGTCTGCTCCGGCATATCAAATACTTTCTTCTGCTGAAGAGAAATGCAGAGCTTCAAATATTCTGCATGCGCCCAAACCAGCGGCATTGCAGAACCGGAATGTCTGCCGAAAAACAATTCTTTTTCAGGAATGTCATCAGTATCCCATAACTGTTCGGGCAGCATTCCTCCTTCATTAGCAAATGATTCCATAGCTTTTTTTAATCTCTTTGCTTCCTTAAAATTACCCGCAGCTATTTCATAGTGAGCACGTTCACCCGTTAATAACGGCCATGCTCTTCCAATACCAGTTCCATCAAAAGAGCTCCCATCTTCATGCTCGCCGTATCCATCATTGTTATACCTGTGCCAGCAGGATCCGGCAGGAAATTCAATTCTCAGAATTTGATCTATAACTTTCACCGTATTTAAAATCTGCACATCATCTGCTGCCCGCAGGCCAAATCTAACAAGAGATAAGGCATCGGGACTAATAATTTCATCGGCAAAAAATTTATCTGTTCCTAAAGTTCTGTTATTTATTGTAATTTCTTCATTTAAAGAATTGCCATCACCTGCGTCAGGAGGTGAAATCCTGATATAATAACCTTCAACACCAACTTTTTTTGCCAGGTCTGTTCCTTTTGTATATATCCATCTCTCAACCTGATCATTCCATATATCAGCGGTTTCACGCAAAAATTCTGCTAATTTTTTTTCTTTCTGATTATCGGCATGATCTGCTGCAATTAATAATGCTGCAATCTCTACAGCTAAAGTAAAAGGAGAAAATCCGGCTTCCTCCTCCCACCTGTCTTCCTGTGTAACCGGACCATTTTTAACTATAAAAGAGGCAGCTTTTTTCACCATAGGCCACATTCTATTTAAATACTCCTGCGGAACCTTACCCAATCTTTTAGCCAGATCCAACAACAGGATTGGAAATGCAGTTTCATCGAGCTGAATTCCTTCCCAGTAAGGCGAACCGTCCAGCCACATATTCTGAGCCCAATGTCCGTCTTCTTCCTGTGTAACGACAAGATAATTCAGAACCCTGAATGCATCATCCCACGATTCCAGTGTTAACAATCCCCCTGCAGCTTCTGCAAGATCTCTTGGCCATGCCAGGTGATACCCGCCCAGATCATCATCTCCTTTTGCATATCCCCATGGAATCGAAAGACTTGCAATTATACCACCCCTTAAACTTTTGGCCTGATGAATTTGCAATACAGAAGCGCTGATCATATTGAGCCTGGAAGTAGAGCCTGTCTCATTTTTAAATGATAAATATTTTTTCTGCCAATTCTGCCATTCATCAATATATTTTGATTTGATGTTCTCAAAACTTTCAAACAGACTGGCAGCAGCTTTCTGCCCTGCTTCAAAATAATTTTCTCCGAAAGCAATACTTATTACAAAAGAATTATCTTTTAGATTTTCCAGGTCAATCTCACCTGTTAGAGCAATATTTCCATTTTCTGCCTTATTATATTGTTTGGTTAATAATTTATTTTTATACAAATCCTGCCATCCGTCTGAAGATCCGGCAAACCCTGTAGTCATGACTTTCCAGGGGATTGAACATGCCATAGCAAGAGTTATCCCCTCTCGTTCTGCGAAAAGCATTGGAATACCCTTATAATTACCTACCCATCCTTTATTTCCAGCGCCACGATTTCTTATATGAGGTGCCAGAAGTGCATAAAGATGAAATGGAACATTCTTCTTTAATGGTTTGAAGTTTATTTTTTGTAAAATACTATCCCTATCAGGATCTGCAATGATTTCTTTTTTAATTTTATAAAAACCCTCGTTGCACGTATTTTTAAGTTTATAGGCTGGGACTCCCTCCGATAAATATTTAATCTCATTTTTAGTTGATCTTTTTTCTTCCGAAAAAAATTTTTTTCCGTCGGTAACTATAAATCCCATATCCCGGGTACATGCAGTATCCAATCTTGGATAATATATTTCATTTAAAATACCATGGCTTAAAGTAAACCAAACCTTGCTAAAGCTATTATAAGAAGTACCTATTCCGCTTTTACAGCTTGATGTCCATTTGGGAAGGATACCCGGTCCGCCCGGGGCAAACTCTGCTTTTTCCATCTTATCCTTTTATATTTTTAGTTTAAAATGAATAGAAATTAATGTTAGAAATCTATTATGATTTATGTTTAAACAATGCTTTTTCACTCACAACAGTCTCGGGCATGTAATGGTAAACAATCCAGATGGACACCAGAGATAAGAATCCAAGCGCAATGAAAGGGAGTTCAAAAAATATAACGGCAAGCAGCCCGGCCACTAACGGCCCGGTAGCAATTCCGAGCCCGAATCCCATAGTTATTATACTCATCTGCCTTCCCTCACCACCAGATTGTGACAAATCGGCAGCAACCGCAAATGCAGGTGCGGCAATCCCGGCGGCTGCGATACCCTGTATAAGTCTGTATATAATTAATTGAGTTAGAGTTCCTGCTATTCCCAGCAATATGGTTGCTGGACACATTAGAATTAATCCGGCTAATATTAAAGGCTTTCTGCCAATGCTATCTGAATATTTTCCGAGCGGAACCTGAAAAATCAGCCTTGTCACCATCAGCATGCTAAATGCTACTCCAAACTGAAATGCATTAATGCTCAGCTTTGAATTAAATTCATTTTCAAGCGCAGTTAGAATGGAAAAAGAAGCTGCCATCATGAAAGTTGCAGAGGCGGCGCTTAAAATACCCGGGCTCAAAAGCTTTTTTTCAAAAATTCTGATCTTCTTTGTTAATTCCTCTTTTCCCTTTTTAACCTTAACATCTTTAACCCATATTTGAATTAAAAACATCGCAAGTATAATAAATCCAAATCCTGCAAAAAAAGCAGCATTAAAACCATACCTGTCTTTTAGAAACCCTCCTACCAGCGGACCTATTGCAAAACCTACTATTCTCAGGGTGCTATATACACCCATTGCTCCGCCTCGTGATTCTTTTTTTGTAATCTCAGCCATCAATGCCATAGATGCCGGTATTGTAATTGCGACAGCTACTCCTTGGAATGTTCTTAAAATAAGAAGATCAAAGAAGTGCTGTGCGAGGATGTAAGTTAATGTGCTTACACCAAGCAATCCTAATCCGGCTTGAATAAGAATTTTTCTTTTTCCTAATTTATCGGATAATGCTCCCATTACCGGTTGAAGCAATGCGGCAACAAATCCGTAGATAGCAATTAACGCGCCTACCAGAACAGGTATGGGGAAATGGAAATATTCCTTTGGCAGTTTAGCCACATATAATGGAATAATTATAAATAATACGCTGTTCCCCACTGCATCCGCCATCCGTGCTACGGATAGAGCAAGCACGGCACGGTTAATCCCTAAATACTTTAATAATTTTTCTTCCAAATTAAAACGCCTTCCAAACAAAAGAGATAAAAAGTCCCGCCATATACAATTCCAAAATAGTTTGATACTTAATTAAAATTCGTAGACTGTAGCCGCAGGTTTATCACACGGCATTTCATCCTGCTGTAAAGCATAGATAAATCCATTATTCAATATTGTATATGAGGCAGCCTAACAGGAGTTTCATCAGGCAAAAGAATATTTTCTATCTGATAAAATGATGCTTTATAAAGTCCATGTTTATTTAGATCCGGAGTTAAAATATAAAAGCTTCCTTCAACATTGAAATAGGGAAGGATTGATCTGCATTATTCCATACTTTGTAAGTCTTAATAAATATAGATATGGAATATTCATCTCTCTTCTTCACAATATTTTTTATATCATTTATTTTTAATGTATTTATAATTTACCTCATATTTTCTTATCATTATATAATAAAAGAAAAGAATACTCTATCTCAAGTTTCCGGATCTGTTTTCAGATCCATAGTGATTATTATTACATAAAATTAAGAATTACTTAAGAATTTGATCACTTTAAGTGCAGCATTATATCCGCACATACCATGAACACCCCCTCCCGGCGGTGTGGATGAAGAGCAGATAAAATATCCCTCAATTGGAATTGCATATGGATTAAATTTTTTTACAGGGCGCGTTATTAGCTGCCGCCAATCCTGCATTCCTCCATTAATGTCACCTCCAATATAATTGAAATTATATTTTTCCAATCCATTCGTTGATGTTTTGTATTTACCAATAACCATATCTTTAAATCCGGGAGCAAATCTTTCCAATTGATTCTCAATTCTTTCAGTCATATCCACATTAGATCCGTTCGGAACATGACAATATGCCCAGGCAGTATGTTTTCCTTCAGGTGCCCGGCTTTTATCAAAAAGGCTTGGCTGTGTCAATATAATGAACGGTTTTTCAGGGTGTTTGCCTATACTTACTTCATATTCAGATTGAATTATTTCATCGTAGCTTCCACCGATATGAACTGTAGAGGCTTTTAAACAATCTCCGGATTTAAATGGGATATGAGAGCTAAGAGCCCAATCAATTTTAAAAACTCCCGGTCCATATCTGTATCGCTTTAACTGGTTTTTATAGTGTTCAGGTAATTTACCATCGAGTATTTTTAACATTTGTTTGGGAGTAATATCAAATAAAACTGCCTTGACAGATGGAAGATCCTTCAATGAGAAGACAGGATGATTTGTCTCAATCTCTCCTCCCAGATATTTAAAATAAGATGATAAAGCATCAGCAATTTTTTGTGAGCCTCCTTTTGGAAAAGGCCACCCCGATTTATGCCCCAAAATTAAAAGAACTAATCCGACTGCAGAGGTAATATACTTGTTTAATGATAAAATTGAATGAGCTGCAACTCCTGCAAACAAGCTTTTTGCATTTCTTCCCGAAAAGAATTTTTTAATGAAAATTTCGGCCGGTTGTACAGCATAAAAGCCAAACTTACTTAACGCAACCGGGTGAGACGGGATTTTCACCGGACTTAATATATCTTCTAATATTAAATCCCAGTTTTCAACTAACGGTTTGATTCTATTAATATAATTATTTTCATCTTCACCAAGCGATTCTGCTGTTTCAAAAATTGATTCTTTTAATAATGCGGCTTGTCCATCATCAAAAGGATGTGCTAAAGATATGGGAGGTAAAATCCATTCCAGTCCGAATTTAATTAAAGGCAGCTTTTTAAAGTAAGGCGATGCAATTCCTAACGGATGAATCGCGGAACAGATGTCATTAACAAATCCCGGTGTAATGATCTCGGATGAACGCAGTCCTCCGCCGATACTTTCCTTTGCTTCTAATATTTTGACAGAATAACCTGATTGGGCAAGTTTAATACCTGCCGCTAATCCGTTAGGACCCGAACCAACAATAACAGCATCATATTGATACATTATTTTAATCCGGGTAAAATGATTTGATTATCCATTTTTAACTAATGAAATCAGATTGGGATTTCCATTTTTTAATTCTTTTGGAGAAGGCATCCTGCCTGCTTTCATCAGAACTTCAACCGCATCAATTTCCCTATCGTTGTCATTACCTACAGCAGCTATTACTTTATTGTCCTTAACATAGAAAGCAATAAATTTTTTTGATGAAACATCGCCCCAGTAGATAATATCATCCCAATTTTTTGCATGTCCGACATATCTGATATTTAAACCCGCCTGATGGGTCCAGAAAAATGGAATACTTTCATATTTAGCATTTTTCCCTGCCATGGAAAAACCGGCCAAACGCCCTTCCTGAAGTGACGTACGCCAATGCTCAATTCTTACATTTTCTCCGGTCAGCCAGAATGGGAATGCGGCCGCATCACCCGCTGCATAAATATCCTCTGCAGCCCAGAAAGAGTCATCGACTTTTATTCCACCGTCAGAATTTTTATCAAGCCCGTCTATAAAATCAGTTGCGGGTTTAACTCCGATTCCTATTACAACAAAATCAGTTTTAACTTTCTCTCCGCTATCAAGGATAACTGATTCTACTTTACCATTTCCATCAAAATTCCTTACATTTTTTTTCAGTTTAAATACAACTCCGCCTTCTTCATGCTGTTTTTTCAATAATTCACCAATCTCTTTTCCCAGAGTTTTCTCAAAAGGAACTTCTTCCGGTGATATAACTGTTACCTTAATTCCTCTTTCCGTTAAGCTGAAAGCCGATTCCATCCCAATAAAACTTGAACCGACTATTACAGCTTCTTTAGAATTTTTTGCGGCTTCAATTATGCTGTCCGAATCAGAAAAGCTTCTTAGATAAAAAATGTTTTTTAAATCAGAACCCGGCAGATTGAGTTCTCTTGGCACTCCGCCTGTTGCAATCAGCAACTTACTATAAGATAGATCTTCTCCCTTTTCAAATGAAATTTTTTTCTCTTTGATTTTGATTTTATCTACTTTCATATCAAACATAAACTCTATATTGTATTTTGAGTAAAAGTCATCCGGACGTAAAGGCATCCATTCTTCCTGTGCCGAACCCTGCAGATAATCTTTACTTAAATTGGGACGATCATACGGAGTTCTGTTTTCCCGGGTAACAATAGTAATCTTCCCATTAAATTCTGCTTCACGCATTGCCTGGGCTGCTGCATAGCCGGCAGCACCTCCACCAATAATTAGATAATTTTCATTATTCTCTTCATCTCTTTCAGACATTTCAGGAGTTTTACTGGAGGGGAATTCTTCGGGGATTTCCACCAATACATTATCATTTTCAATTAATACTTCAAATTTTGGTAAGTCGTCTGAAGCAGGCGGTTCTTCAAGCGCTCCCGTTTTTACATTAAAGCATGCATGATGCCAGGGACAAATAATTGTATCATCATTCAGCACACCATCTGCCAGTGGCGCTCCGTAATGAGTGCAATGTGCACCAAGTGCATAAATCTTATCATTAATATTTAAAATTAAAATTTCTTTATCTTCTCCAACAGAAACAGATTTCATTTCACCTTTGGGAAAATCATTTATTCTGCCGACTTTTATATTGTTACTCATTAATTACTCCTCTATTATTAAATTAAAAACACATAAATTTTTATTCAGTTAACTCTTTTAATTCCAAAGCATTCTTTGGTGCAAAACCTTTCTGATCATTATCAAAATAGCAATAAACATCCTTGTTTTTTTTGTTCCAGTCCTGAATAAAATCCGCCCAGTCTGAAAGAGTTTTTTTATCATAATCTCCTTTGTATTTTCCGTCCGGCCCATGTAGCCTGATATAAATAAAATCTGCAGTAACCTCTTTAGTGGTTATGATATCACCTAATTCGTAAATACAAAATGCAATATTTTCATTATTTAATATTTCCAGTATATCATCGTTCCACCAAGTATCGTTTCTGAATTCGAAAGAGCAGCGAAATTTACCAGAAATATTTTTTATAAAATTTATTAATCTTTCAGCATCAGCTTTCCATCCCGGAGGAAGCTGAAAGAGGACAGGTCCGAGTTTTTCCTTTAATTCTTTTGCACCGTCAAAAAATTTTTCTACACTGTCGCCGGCTTCATGCAGTTTTTTTATATGAGTAATATACCGGCTCGCTTTGACTGAATAGATAAAATCTTCAGGAACAGATTCATACCACTTTTTATAAGTTGAATTTTTAGGGAGGTGATAAAAAGAACTGTTTAACTCAACAGTCTTAAAACCTTTTTCTATATAGAACCGAAGCCAATCCTTCTTTGAAATATCTTCAGGGTAAAATTCATTTACCCAGTGGTCGTAATTCCATCCCGACGTACCAATATAAATTTTTCCTTTTTTCATTTCATCTTAATATATAAAAAGTGGAGTTATTGAATGGTAATAAGGATCAAAATAATATTGGAGCTTAATTTTTATCATACAAAAGCCGAAATCTAAAGTTGAAACTTATTTTGTTTGGTTAAATTTTATAGTCCCATTCTTAATGATAAGTTGAATTATTCCGGAATAAATCTCTAAATTGCATTTACTGATTAAATTAATATAATAAAGAAAAGCAAAGTTAATTTATGAAATTAAATCTCGGCTGCGGTAAAGATATCAAAGAAGGATATGTTAACCTTGATATCGTGGATTATGGCGGGAACCAGATTCATGATATAAATTCTTTTCCTTATCCATTTGAAGATAATACATTCGATGAAATTTTCTGCTCACATATTTTAGAGCATCTTGATAATTTTCATAATACAGTTACCGAATTGTACCGGATTGCCAAACCGGATGGTTTAATAATAGTGTATGCTCCTTTCTTCCTGAATACAAAATTCTTTGGTGAACCTGATCATAAAATTCCGTTTTCAATAAGAACTTTTGATAACTATGAGTACATAGGAAACCGCAGGTTAAAATTTTATGAAAAATGGAAACTGAACCACAGAACCAATTATGAAGGGAAAGCACAGTTTGAGGTTCTTGAAAAAAAATTTATTACTTCACACTTTGCTGCATTAAAATGGATGGACTTAATAGTTAATATTGAACCTGTAATGTATGAAAGATTTTTTGCGGGAATATTTTCGCCGGAAGAGGTTTTTTTTAAGCTTCGTGCAGTAAAATAGGAGAACTGGATTTGAATAGTAATATTTTATTCCGTTTTTTCTTCTTTATTTAATCTGAATCCTTCTATCAAAACGAGCAGCCATCCAGCTAAAAAGCTTATTCCGCCTACCGGTGTTATTAATGCAAAACTAATAACCCCAGTCGTGGAATACAGATACAATGAAAATGAAAACAGAATAATTCCAATAGTAAAAAACAAAGCACATTTGTAGAACCTGTTTCTGCCCGAAAATGCTATAGATAATATCACCACTGAGTGAATTAATTGATAAAGGATTCCTTTATTGTAAATACCGATCATTTCGGGACTCAATTTCGGTTCCAAAATATGAGCTCCGAAAGCTCCCAGGGCAACGCCAAGAAAACCAGTTATTCCCCCGATTATTATCCAAGTTTTATTATTTTTCATTTTTATCTTCTTATTTAAAAATAGAGACTCAGCCTAAAGTTATTTACATTGAATAAGTAAAGTAAATATTATTAATTTTATTTTCTAATATTAATTAATGGAATTTATGGACAAATTTGAATTAGTTTCGAGTTATCAGCCTTCCGGTGATCAGCCCGAAGCAATTAAACAACTGGTTGAAGGAGTTAACAGAGGTGATAAATATCAAACTCTCCTTGGTGTAACAGGAAGCGGAAAAACATTTACAATTTCTAATTTAATTAAAGAAGTTAATAAGCCGGTTCTTGTTATATCACACAACAAGACTCTCGCCGCACAGCTTTATTCCGAATTTAAAGGTTTTTTTCCGAAAAATGCCGTCGAGTTTTTTATCAGCTATTATGATTACTACCAGCCGGAAGCCTATGTGGTTGCAAGCGATTTATATATTGAAAAAGATTTCTCAATTAATGAAGAAATTGACAGGCTCAGATTAAAAGCGACTACTGCTTTAGTCGAAGGCAGAACCGATGTTATGGTTGTTGCCAGCGTAAGCTGCATCTACGGAATTGGTGCGCCGCAAGAATATGCAAACCAGATTATCTTTCTAAAAAAAGGAGATACAATTTCCCGGAAAAAACTTTTAAGAAATCTGATAGATATTCATTTTGTTAGAAATGATGTTGAATTCGGAAGAGGAACTTTCAGAGCAAGAGGAGATGTTATTGAAATAATTCCTGCATATCAATATGAAGAAGCAATAAGAGTTGAATTATGGGATGATGAAATTGAAAGATTATCTATAATAGATTCAATAACAGGAGAAGTGATTAAAGAGGTCGATTCAACTCCTGTCTACCCGGCAAAATATTTCGTTTCCAACAGGGATCAGGTTCAAAGAGCAATCCATGATATTGAAATTGAACTTGACGAACGGCTGAAATTTTTCCGATCTGAGGAAAAATATCTTGAAGCACAAAGAATTGAACAAAGAACAAAGTTCGATATAGAGATGATGAAGGAAATCGGTTATTGCTCCGGGATTGAAAATTATTCCCGGCATATGGATGGAAGGGCTCCCGGAACAAGGCCATACAATCTGATGGATTATTTTCCGAAAGATTTTTTAACAATAATTGATGAATCTCATGTTACAGTTCCCCAAATCAGAGGAATGTATAACGGCGACAGGGCAAGGAAAGAAACATTAGTTGAACATGGATTCCGGCTTCCATCCGCGCTTGATAATCGTCCGATGAAATTTGAAGAGTTCGAAAATATGCTGAGCCAGGTGATTTTTGTAAGTGCAACACCTGCAGATTTTGAACTGCAAAGGAGCGGTGGTATCGTTGTAGAGCAGATTATTCGCCCGACAGGATTGCTAGATCCTGAAATTGAAGTCCGGCCGATAAAAGGTCAGATTGATGATCTTATCGGCGAGATAAGAAAAAGAGTTGAAAAAAATGAAAGAACCCTGGTAACAACTTTAACCAAAAAGATGGCTGAGGATCTTTCTGATTACCTGGATAAGATAGGAATAAATGTCAGATACATTCATTCTGATATTGTTGCACTGGAAAGAGTTGAAATTCTAAGAGATTTACGGCTCGGTGAATTTGATGTATTGGTTGGTGTAAATTTATTAAGGGAAGGATTAGACCTCCCGGAAGTTTCACTTGTTGCCATAATCGATGCTGACAAAGAAGGTTTTTTAAGGAGTGAGAGATCATTAATGCAAACAGCCGGTAGAACGGCTAGGAATGTTAACGGAAAAGTAATAATGTATGCGGATATTATTACCCAATCGATGAAGAAAACGATTGATGAAACAAATCGGAGAAGAGTAATTCAGTTAAAATATAACGAAGAACATAATATTTCTCCAAAAACAATTTATAAAAGTATGGAAGAGATTATGTCTTCTACTTCCATTGCCGATGTCAGAAAAAGAGAGGAGAAAGAAACATTTACTTTTACAAAGGTTGCAGAACCTGTTTTGAAGTATATGAATTCGGATCAGAAGAAAGATCTCATTGAGCAGTTAACAGAACAAATGTACCAGGCGGCAAAAGATTTGGAATTTGAAAAAGCAGCTAATCTAAGAGATGAAGTAAACAGGTTGAAAAAGATGGTTAAGTAATATTGCTGACCATTTCTGTGAAATTGTACAGGGGATGAAAATTTTCATCCTCTGCAGCGATGCAGCAACAAGTGTTGGGTAAAAATTTTGTTTTTCTAAGAGATTGGTCACCTGCAGTAATTAATTTACCTTCTGCTTCTAAATATTGGAATTTCATAAATACAGCAACTTACTTATAGAAAATTATCAAGTTTTGAATTTAGTAGAAGAAAATAATTCTTTTTTGAAATATTTTTTTTATTCGGATTTAATTAATTCTCCGCTTAACAAAAACAATTGTGTCTCTGCTTTTTTAGCTTCATACTGAGCACCTACCAGCCTGCTTTTTGCATCAATTAATTTTCTTTGTGTTTCCCTGAAATCAAGTGGCGCTATACTGCCAAGGCGAAGGCGTTCCAAAGCTATACTTGAATTCTCGTCAGCAGCTTTAAGGTTTTCAGTTTCAAGATCAACTAAAGTTAAACTGTTCTTATATGCATAAAAAGCATTTTTCAGATCGGCATCAACTATTTTTTTTGTTTCTGTATAAGATAATTCTGAATTTTCTATTGAAACTTGTGCATTCTCAATATTCCTGTTGGTATTTAAACCGTCAAAAATATTCAGAGATGCATTTATACCGTAATTAATACTTTTATTGGTATTTGATTTGACAAATCCTGCTTCCGATTCCGAATGAACATAATCATAACCTGCAAATACGCTGATCTCGGGGTACCATCCGGAACGTGCCAGCTGCAGATTAATACCGGCAAGATTTTTATTCTGCTTTGCCTGTATAAGCCTGCTGTTTCTGTTTTCTATATTAGCCGAAAGCTCTTCGAAAGAGAGATTTTTATTAATTGCAATAACAGTATCTGTTATGCTGAAATCAAAATCTACATCTCTTCCCAGCAGCCTGTTTAGTAAAATTTTATCCTGTTTTAATGTTAATTCTTCAGTAAGCAGCGATGAACGATCTTCATTTAAATCAACCTGCGCCTGGAGTAAATCGAATTTTGAGCCCGAACCTAATTGTTTTTTATCCTGGGCAATTCTCACTCTCTCCTGGGAAATATTTATACTTCTTTCAATAACTGCGAGAACCTGTATTTGTCTGATAATATCATAATAAGTAGATACTACATCCGATATATTATTTTCGACTGCAATCTTAAAGTTAATTTCTCCCTGCTTTCTTAATTCCTTAAGCTGATTAAGACTTGCAAACATTTGAAAGCCATCGAAGATAGTCCAGTTTAATGTGATGTCACCTGATAAATTGCTCGATTTAGCACTGTTTCTGCTTATATTTTGTCCGGATAAATATTCCTGACTGGTATTGTTGCTGCTTTTAGTATATGAACCTGTAGCATCAAGCTGAGGAAGAAAGCCGGCATTTCCTAAAGAATAATTGTTATCTGAAATTTCTTTTTCATTTTTTGCAATATTAATTGAATAGTTATTCTGTAAAGCAATTTTAACAGCATTTTCAAGAGAAAGAGATTCCTGCGGATATATCTTGATGAATGACACTGAAATAATTAAATAAGCAGATATAAAAAAGTATTTATAGTTCATCGATAAAATTTAAATCGTTATACAGTTCAAGAGATAATATCTCTTTAAAAAATTAAATTTTAGTCTCAATTAGTTCCGGTTGCACATCGGTTTCAGTAACATTAGAAACCGTGGCTGTTTTCCTGGATAAATAAGTGTACATTGCCGGAATAACTAGTAAAGTCAGGAACGTTGAAAATATTAATCCGCCGATAACAGCAATCCCCATAGAAACCCTGCTCTCAGAACCGGCACCTAAGGCTAATGCTATAGGTAAAATTCCGAGGATAGTTGACAAACTTGTCATCAAGATTGGTCTTAATCGTGCAATAGAAGCTTCTTTGATAGCCAGAATCATATCCAGTCCCGCAGCTTTTCTCTGATTAGCAAATTCAACTATAAGAATGCCGTTTTTTGTTACCAGACCAATCAGCATAATAACTCCAATCTGGCTGAAAATATTTAACGTTTGGTTGAAATACCAGAGTGTTAGGAGAGCTCCTGTTAAAGCTAACGGAACAGTTAAAAGAATTATAAAAGGATCTCTGAAACTTTCAAACTGTGCTGCCAGAACCAAATAGATTAAGCCAAGTGCTAGTAAAAATGCAAAAACAAGACTAGATGAACTCTCAGCAAAGTCTTTTGAGGGACCATCAAGAGCGGTTGAAAATGTTTCATCCAATACTCTTGAAGCAATTTTATCCATTGCTTTTATACCGTCGCCAATTGTTTTTTCACCTGCAAGTCCTGCAGAAACAGTGGCAGATACATAACGGTTAAAACGATATAATTGCGGGGGAGTGCTTTGCTCACTCGATGTTATCACATTATCGAGCTGAATAAGTTCCCCGCGGCTGTTTTTTACATATAGAGATTTTAGATCAATCGGTGCATCCCTGCTTTCCCTGGATAGCTGCCCGATTACCTGGTACTGCTTTCCATCTTTAATAAAATATCCAAATCTCTGCCCGCTGAATGCAGCCTGAATTGTCTGTGCAATATCGATTGTAGAAACTCCCAGGTCTCTTGCTCTCTGTCTGTCAATATGAACTTTCAATTCAGGCTTGTTAAATTTCAGGTTCACATCGACCATCGAAAAGGTCGGGTCTTTTTTAACTTCATCAACGAATTTAGGTAAATAGTCTTCAAGCTTTTTAAAATTCGGCGCCTGAATAACAAACTGAACAGGTAATCCTCCCCTTCCTCTTCCGATGGTCTGCGGCTGAATAACAAAAGTTCTTGCAGCAGGCAGATTAGTAACTTCATTTGTAAGCTGTGCAGCAATTTGTTTTTGCGATCTTGTACGCTGATCCGGCTCCGATAAAATTAAGGCCATAAAACCCGAATTAACTGAACTTGAAGCACCAAATCCCGGTGATGTAACTGAAATAACTGCGTCTTCTTCAGGAATAGAATCTTTTATTACCTGAACCAGATTATCCATAAACCTGTCCATATATTCAAAAGTTGATCCTTCCGGAGCAGTAGCTGATAATGTCAATCGGCCCCGGTCTTCCAGGGGTGCAAGTTCAGATGGTATGTTTTCAAACAGAATTACAATTAAAAGGAGTGAAAGCCCCATTAAAGCCAATGCCATCCAGCGGCGCTTAAGGAAATAATCAAGAGAGTTTTTGTAGTTTTCATTCATCTTAACAAAAAAAGGTTCGGTTTTATTGTAGAACCAGTTGTGTTTTTCTCTTCTCTTTAGAATTTTAGAGCTAAGCATTGGTGTAAGAGTGAGCGCCACAAATGCAGATATAATTACCGAGCCGGCTATAACAATTCCAAATTCTCTGAATAGCCTGCCTGTAATTCCTGAAAGAAAAATTACCGGGAGAAAAACGGAAGCAAGAGCAACTGTAGTAGAAATAATGGCAAAAAATATTTCTGCAGATCCTCTTTTAGCAGCTTCGGCGGGATACATTTTACTTTCAATCTTGGTGTAAATATTTTCAAGAACCACAATGGCATCATCAACCACAATTCCAATCGCAAGCACAATCCCAAGCAGTGTCAGCACATTTATGGAAAAATCTGCAATGTACATTATGAAAAAAGCACCAATGAGAGAAATAGGTATTGCAATCACCGGGATTATAGTTGTTCTCCAATCCCTTAAAAACAAAAAGATGATTAGAACAACCAAACCGAACGCAACGAAAATTGTCTGCTTAACTTCTTTAATGGAATCTTTTATATAAGTGGTTACATCAAAACCAATTCCGGTTTTTATATCTGGAGGAAGATCTTTCTTTATCTGTTCAATTCTTTTATAAAATTCATCGGTAATAGCTATATTATTTGCACCAGCCTGTGCAACCAGCACAACACCAACCATGGGAATCCCATCTCTTTTTAGAATTGAACGCTCATTTTCTGCTCCCAATTCCGCATAACCAATATCTTTAAATCTGACAATATTTCCATTAGCTTCTGAAACAATAAGATCATTAAATTCATTTTCTGTTTCCAGTCGTCCAATTGTCCGGATTGATAGTTCGGTATTATTCCCTTCAATGCTCCCGGTAGGAAGTTCAACGTTTTCGCGGTTTAATGCTCTTTCAACATCGAGCGGAGTTAAATTATAAGCAGCAAGTTTAACCGGGTTCATCCAGAGACGCATAGAATATTTTTTTTCACCCCAAATCTGTACACTACTTACACCGGGTATTGTCTGAAGTCTCTCCTTGAAAATATTATTAGCTATTTCTGAAAGCTGAAGTAAATTCCTGGTATTACTTTGTATATTAAGAAATACTATCGGAGATGCATCTGCATCTGCTTTAGATACAATCGGATTTTCTACATCGGGAGGTAGACTTCTGATTGCTCTCGAAACTCTATCCCTGACATCATTCGCAGCAGCTTCAAGATCAACATCAATATTAAACTCAACTGTAATTGTACTTCTTCCATCCCTGCTTACAGAAGTGAGTGAGCGAATCCCTGCAATACCGTTTATAGACTCCTCAAGCGGTTCTGTAATCTGCGATTCTATTACATCTGCATTAGCACCTGTATAAGTAGTACTTACTGTTATGATCGGCGGATCAACAGCCGGGTATTCACGCACACCTAAAAAAGTGTAGCCTAAAATACCGAATACAACAATTGCTATGGACATAACAATTGCTAATACGGGTCTTCTAATACTAAGTGAAGAAAGACTCATAAATTAATTGAATTCTGTAATTTTAACAGGAACTCCGTCTTTTACCTGCAGTATTCCTGATGTAATTAATGTATCTTTCGGATTCAGGCCGGAAGTTGCCTGAACTTTAATATCGGTTCTTATTCCCGTTTCAATTTTTTGAGATACAACTTTGCCTGATTTATATAAATATACTTTTTGTCCTTTTAATTCGGGGACAACTGCCTGAGTAGGAACCATTAATGCATTGTCAATTTTATCCAGGATTAGTTCCACATCGGCAAATGAACCAGGTAGTATTTTACCGGCAGGATTCGAATATAAAGCCCTGATTTTTAACGTACGGGTTACAGGATCAATTCTAGGTTCAATGGCATATACTTTTGCTATATTTTGCGCTTCTTCCCCAACAACTTTAAAATTAACCTGATCTCCGATTTTTACGGAACCGGCATAACGTTCAGGAATAGAGAAATCAATTTTTATCGGATTTATATTCTGGAGGCTTGCAATTACAGTCGAAGAATTGATAAAACTTCCTTCGCTAACGTTTTTTAATCCAACAATGCCGTCAAATGGTGCTCTTATCTCCGTCTTCTCTATCTGAGCTCTAATTAAATCAACTTCCGACCTGCTCACGTTCAACTGGTTAAGGGCATCATCATATTCTTCCTGGCTGATTGCTTCTCTTTCCAAAAGCTTTTTTTGTCTGTATTCTTTATCCTTAAGCAGTTCCAGTTTATACTGTTCTCTGCGAAGCTGAGCCTGAAGTTCAGCATCATTTATTTTAACCAATAGTTCGCCTTTTGTTACCCGGCTGCCTTCTTTAAAGGCAATTTGTGATATTTTACCGGCTACTTCACTTTTTAAATCTACTTCCTCATTAGCTAAAACAGTACCGCTCGTTATTATATTATTACCCAATGCTTCAGGCATTAAAATGTGTGCATTAACCAGTACCCGGGCATTTGTATTTGTTTGCGGAAAATTGTCAGGTGACTCTGAGAAGTTTATTTTTGGCAGTGCCAGTAAAATAAGAATTATAACAGCAACTGCGGAAATTAATATAATTTTTTTCTTTTTATTCATGGCCTTCAAAAATATAAAAGTTTTTCTTATAAAGCATGATAAAGAAGCCTAAAATTCAAAATTTAATATTATTATAAATACTAAAAAATATAACCTTAAATCCGATATAGAACTGTGAAAATATAAAAGTCATCCTTTAAAATTGGTATGAAATATGTTTAAATGAAATCACCCAATAGGTGAAAACCTAAAATTTAATTTATTGAGGGAAAGTAATTCTAAATATTAAAAAAGTTTACCAATATTGAAAAAACAACTAAAGCACAGTCCGGAATTAATAACAGCAAAAGCAGGATTATTGGTATGCGATGCATTCCAAAAATATATAAACCTTCCAGAACTAATAGATATGACATTTGACAAGCCAGGTTCAAATAGAGGATTTTCTCACAGTAAATATGTAACGACCCTTCTTCAGATGTTTCATGATGGAGCAAGTCAGTTAGAAGATGTAAGTGAGTTATCAGAAGACAAAGCATTACAGAAAATGATAGATGTTGATAGCTATCCAACTTCAGATGCCATAGGAGACTGGCTTCGCCGCCAAGGTCAATCAAATGGGGTGGAGAATCTCTGGAAAGTGATGAAACAGTTATTTGTTAATATACCGGGAAAGAACTTTACATTAGACATAGATGCTACAATAATAGAGGCAAACAAAGGAGATGCAGTAAAAACATATAAAGGAACAGTTGGTTATCAGCCAATGCTTGGAATAATTGCAGAAAATAATATTACTGTTTTCTCAGAATTCAGGAAGGGGAACAGTTCACCGCAATTAGGGATAGTTCAGTTTATAGAAAAATGCCAAGAAAATACAGCTAATAGAATATCTTATGTAAGAAGTGATTCGGCAGCATTTCAAAAAGCAGTGGTTAAATATTTGGTAAAGGAGGAGAAGTTCTATAGTATAACCGCCAGGCAGACAGAATCAGTGCTGAAAAGGATTAGTGAGATTCCAGAAGAAGCATGGGAACGAGGCATAGATGAGCAAGGATTAAAAAAAGGCTATTATATTGCAGAGATTGATTATGCTTTTATTGGAAAAAGAAAATCTTCCCGCCTTATTGTAAAGCGGGAAAGAAAAGGTTCTCAGTTAGATTTATATGATCCTTCTGAGTATCGCTACTGGAGTATAATCACAAACCTGCCATCAGAGAGCTACAGCACAAATCAAGTTGTTCTTACACATCAAATGCGGGGGCAGATGGAAAAAACAATTGGAGAATTAAAGCATCATTGCGGTTTAGATCATCTCCCTTGCGGACAGTTCAGTGCTAATGCTATCTACTTTACCATCGGTATTCTTGCTGCTAATCTTCTGCAATTACTTAAACAGGATACTTTCTTTGAAGGTTATATAAAATCAAGTATAAAGACTTTTCGCCATAAGTTGATTCATCTTCCAGCTAGAGTTATTAAACATGGAAGAATGCTATTTATAAAAATTGTCAGTTCAGTCGAAAAGTTTAAGCTTATTGAATCAGCTTTTCTTAGATATTCCCTTGCTCCAATGCTTTGTTGAGAATACTAATTATTTAATAGTTTATTTTTTATTCTGTTGAGAGATAAGCAATAGCTATCTCCAATAATAATAACTTGAGCACTCTTTTTACAAATAATCCTAGGATTAAGTTAACTAACAATTTTTATCACTAAATTTTTAATCTTTAATGTAAATACTGACTTTTACTATACTTTTTTTACTACTTATTTTGCTATATCGGATTTGAGGATATAAATGAATTCTTAATTAAAAAAATTTTTTTATTGCATTTATAAAAAATATGAATTACATTTTATTTACTACAACATAATATTCCTCTATCCTCAAAAAATTACTGAAGCATAAACTCGCTTTGTTGTTTTTATTAGAATTCAATTCCTGATATTCCGGTTAATAATCTTTAGTTGCATTATAATCTAAAATTTTGAGAGTATTAGATGATTGGTAAAAGTGTTAATCAATATAAAATACTTGAGAAGATTGGCAGCGGCGGTATGGGCATCGTATACAAAGCTAAAGATATGAAACTGGACCGGTTTGTTGCTCTTAAATTCCTTACTCCTCACCTGAATCAGGGGGAAGAAGAAAAGAAGAGATTTATTCATGAAGCTAAGGCAATCTCAGCCCTCGAACATCAAAATATTTGCAGCATCTTTGAAATAAATGAAACCGATGACGGTCAAATGTTTATAGTTATGGCTTATTATAATGGGGAATCCCTTAAAGATCGAATAAAGCGCGGACCCCTGGCCATCAATGAAGCAATTGATATCTCAACAAAAATCGCAAGGGGTTTGGCAAAAGCCCATTCAAAAGGAATTATACACAGGGATATCAAGCCTGCTAATATTCTGCTGACGGAAGATAGTGAAATAAAAATAGTTGATTTTGGATTAGCTAAGCTGGCCGGAAAATCTATGCTTACTAAAGAAGGAACAACATTGGGGACAATCGCATACATGTCGCCCGAACAAACCCGCGGAACAGAGATTGACTCCAGAACCGATATATGGGCATTGGGAGTTGTAATCTATGAAATGCTCACAGGAACCCTGCCTTTTAAAGGGGATTACGATCAGGCAGTAATGTACTCCATTCTGAATGAAGAACCTCGACCTTTAGCTAAACTTAATCCTGAGGTGCCGCCCGAATTGCAAAATATAGTTGGAATTGCTTTACAAAAAAATCCTGTTTCTCGCTACTCGTCAGTAAACAATATACTGAAAGATATCACTGAATACCAGGATAGCTTGTCTGGAAAGGAAAGTACTTTTAATCTGCGATCTTTTCTTCGTCTGATACGTAAACCTTACATTGCAATTCCAGTGGCCGTAGTTATTATTCTAATTATTTTGGGTATTGAATGGTATCTCAATCGACAGTCGAAGATTAGATGGGCGAGAGAAGTTGCGCTCCCCAAAATTGAAAAGCTTGTTGATTATAGCTGGCGCGATTATACAGATGCATATAAACTGGAAGAAGCAGCCTTAAATTATATTCCTGATAATCAGAAACTCATCAAATTAATTGCTGAAAGTTCGCGTGATATAAATATTGATACTGATCCTCCCGGCGCAAAGGTATATTTCAAACAATATAGTCAACCTTCCGGCGAATGGAAATATCTGGGAACCACTCCCATCAAGAAGATCAGTATACCCATAAGTGTTTTCCGATGGAAGTTTATTAAGGATGGATATGATACTGTCTTTGCAGCAGCTTCAAGCTGGAATGTTAAATTAAAGATGGGATCTCCTTTAGTACCTAACAATTTATTCAGAAAATTAGATAAGACGGGAAATGTCCCGCCGGGTATGGTAAGAGTACCCGGCATAAAAACAAGATTTGGCAAAATGGATGATTTTTTCATAGATAAATATGAAGTAACCAATAAGAAATACAAAGAATTTATTGACAAAGGGGGATACAAAAATAAAAGATATTGGAAAAATGAATTCATAAAAGATGGTAAAACTTTGAGGTGGGAAGAGGCAATGAAATTGTTTGTCGATCAAACCGGCAGACCCGGCCCATCAACTTGGCAGGCTGGTGATTACCCTTATGGTCAAATTGATTACCCGGTCTCTGGCATTAGCTGGTATGAGGCATCAGCTTATGCTGATTTTGCAGGAAAAGAATTACCTACAAATACTCATTGGGGGCTGGCAATGGGTGAAGCAACACCTTTAATCAGGATGCCCCAGTTCGGAGGATATGCCATTTTTGCTTCTTTCAGTAATTTCAGAGGAGATGGTGTTCTTCCTGTTGGAAAGCTTCAAGGAATTTCTCCTTATGGAGCCTTTGATATGGCAGGAAATATAAGGGAATGGTGTTTGAACAAAACACCTAAAGGAAGATTACTAAGAGGAGGCGCGTGGAATGAACCTACTTATTTGTTTATTCAACCTAGTCAAGAACCTCCATTAAACAGATCCGACAAAAACGGACTCAGGTGTGTCCTCTATACACATAGAGAGAAAATTCCGGAACAGATTTTTGGGATAACAGAGTTTCGTGAAGATGAATATTATTCAAATCAAAAGCCTGTTTCAGATTATGTATTCAGAATTTACAAAGAACAATTTTCTTATGATAAAGCTGATTTGAATCCTACCTTAGAATCAAAAGATGAAAATTCTGATTACTGGATTCATGAAACGGTTTCATTCAATGCAGCTTACAATAATGAACGGATAATCGCTCATTTGTTTCTTCCGAAAAATGCATCTCCTCCTTACCAGGCTGTTATATATTTTCCTGGAGGTTCAACAAGATTTTTAAATTCCAGTAAGAACATTGAAGAGTTGGATGAGTTCAGAAATTTTGTTTCATACATTATAAAAAACGGAAGAGCAGTTCTTTTTCCTATTTATAAAGGAACTTTCGAACGGCGCGAAAATGGGTTAGGACCCGAATTACTTCAACAAGGCAAACTGCACCAATTCTCGGAATACCGGGTTCAACTTGTAAAAGATTTTGAAAGATGTATTGATTACCTGGAAACCCGCCGGGATATTGATACCAGCCGGATAGCCTATTATGGTATGAGCTGGGGCGGATTATATGGAGAGATCATTCCTGCTATCGATAATCGCCTTAAAGTAAGTGTTCTAATATCGGGTGGCATTGTACTACGCGGGCTGCCTGAAGTAAGTGCGATCAATTATATAACACGGGTAAAAATACCAACACTAATGTTGAACGGAAAATATGATATGCTATTACCTTATAATAAAGCAATAAAACCAATGTATGATCTTTTAGGCATACCTAAGGAAGACAAAAAATTAATACTATATGAAACAGATCATATACCTCCCAAAAAGGAATTTATGAAAATGACTCTAGTATGGTTGGATAAATATCTCGGGACTGTAAAATAACTGTTTAATATAGCTTGAAGATTAATTTTGAAATGAGAATAGAATAAAAAAGCCAGTCGTAACCGGCTTTTGTAAGATTAATTTATTTTTCTTTTTTTGCATATTTTCTTTTAAATTTCTCAACTCTACCGGCAGTATCAACTAATTTTTGTTTTCCGGTAAAGAACGGGTGTGATGCGCTTGAAATTTCAAGCTTTACAAGAGGATAAGTATTGCCATCTTCCCATTCAATCGTTTCATCAGTTTTAATTGTGGAACGTGTTAGAAAAGTAAAATCTGCAGATGCATCATGAAAGACAACCGGTCTATAGTTTGGGTGAATACCTTTCTTCATTTTCCTTAACCTAATATAATTTCAAAATTTTGTGGCAACTAATATAAAAAAGGATTGATTTAATTACAATTCATGAAAAAATTCAAATTATGGTTTATCATACTCCAGATCTTTCATTTCAACTTATTTTCCTTCATAAATTGCATAAGATTAGCTTTTAGTCTGCTTATTTCCATCCTCTCAGTTTTTGTCAGATTCACCTGCCTGAAATTCAAACCACTTTTATCAATTATATAATAATTAGATACACCGGGTGAAGAAACTGCCTCATAATTTTGAGAAGCATAAGAAGAGCCTGCCCTATCGGATTGAAAATCCTTTATATCATAATCATTTTTACCTTTTTCTTCATTTTTAGCTACTTCTTTCTTTTGTATTAAAGAACTGTAATCTTGATTAGAATCTATCATTTTCTGGAGCTCCATATCGACTTTTTTCTCTTCAGTGATTTGAGAAGCAGTTGTTATCATATCTTCCCGCAACCTGGGTTTGGTATTAAAAGGATTTTCAATCGTATTTGAACCGGGTTTTATTACAAATAAAATCAAAACGGCAACAATAGCCAGTGCAGCTGATGGAATAAATCGTTTGGGAGCAAAAAATCTCGAAAACCAGCTTTCTGTTTTTTCTTCCTTGTAATTACCGGCATTAATCCTTCTCATTAAGTCAGTTTCAAAATTATCCGGAGCTTTCAGATGATGAAGCCCTTTGAGAATTTTTATAACTCCCTCAAATTCCTGATCTTTTTCATCAATCATTTTCCCACCTTTATCACTCTTTGTAAATATCCTTCAATAATTTTTGTAATTGTGCCCGCCCGCGGTTAATCCGGGATTTAACGGTACCCACAGGCAGATTAGTTATTTCCGATATTTCTTCATAAGATAAATCTTGAATATCTCTTAAAATTACAACTTCCCTATATGCCTTAGATACTTTTTCCAATGCATCCTGAATTATTTTCTCTTTTATCCCGCTGTCTGTAATTCTTTCCGGGTCAAAACTCTCATCCGGAATTTCATAAGTTTCGTCTTTTTCATCACCATATGAGTCAATTGAAAATATTTTTCTTCTTTTTCTCCGCTGATATTCTGTTCTTGCGAGATTTCCTGCGATAGTGTAAATCCAAGTTGAGAATTTGGCTATCGATGAATAAGAATCTTTATATCTATAAACCTTAATCATAGTTTCCTGAACAATATCAACACATGCTTCATAATCGCCCAGAAAACGGAACACGTAATTTATTAGAGGATTCTTATATCTCTGCACCAAAATTTCATATGCTTTTATGGTGCCGTTCCGCTGAAATTCCAGGATTAATTCTTCATCAGCTAATTCATTCAGAATTTTATCTGTCAACTTGGCCTTATACTTTAAGTTGAAATGAATTGTTTCAATAATTAGACAATAAAATAATTAAAAATCATTTAATTTAGAAAATTTTTAAACTCCCGTTTATATAACAAAAATATGTCTATTATATTGTGCATTCTTTAACAGAGATTCTAATCCAAAATCTCAGCAAGCAACAAAGCAATAACCGATTTATAATCGGTGGATGTTGTTTTGATTAATAAATCAGCTTTAAGTAAAGCTTCGGATGCCCGGAAAAGATCCCGATCAGAATAAATCATTCTGGCATTTAAGTAATTTTTATAATAATAAGGATGTGTCCCTACAATTCCGGCTGCTGCATTTTCAGGGATTTTTTTTTCACGCAGTTCATTTATTCTTGAAAGCCCCGTAAAATACCTTGTTAACATATAAATGATAAAAGTCGGTTCTTTTCCCTGTTCTAGCAGTTTATAAGCAGTTTTTATTGCAAGTGCTTTGTTCTTTTTTCCTACAGCATTCTGCAAATCAAAAATATTATGTTCTTTCAACTCGGTTGAAAGTGAGGTAATATCATTTATACTGATCTCTTTTTTTCCCCCGAGGAAAGTAAATATTTTTTCAAGCTGTGATTCAATTAAATTTCTGTCTTCACCAACAATATCAACAAGAGCCCCTGCATTTTCCTTACTTAAATATTTGCCGGCTTCTTCACAATAATTAATAATCCAATTTAAAAGATGGTCACCTTTTAACTCCTTTGCGGAAAAAATAAGACTCTTCTGAATAAGACTGGGAAAAGGTTCACTTTTAAAGCCTGTAATAGAACTGTTATGGATCAATACCAAAACAGTAAATTCCGGGGGAGATTTTAAATATGTTGATAAATTATTTTTGTCTTTTACTTTTTCAAATTCCTTAAATACAATAAGCTTCTTTTCGGAACCGAATGGAAATGCGGAAGCAAAATCCAAAACTTCAGACAAAGTCTTGTTTTCACCGTAAAAAGTTTCTTTATCAAAATCTGAAGAGATAAAAGGTTCGACGGCTCTTTCTACTGCTTTTAAACCGATATTAATCGAAAAACTGTCTTCCCCGAAAAAGTAATAAACAGGGAGCAGATTATTTTTATTAAATTTTTTTTGAAATTTCCAGGATCGTAGGAATACCAATTCTGTTTTTAGCCATTTTTCCCTTTTAATTTTTCATATTTAACAGCTTTAATTAAAAAAAAAGATAATCCTCCCCAGACAATTCCTAAAACCACAAGCAAAGTTATAATTGATAGAATATTCATATTTAAAAGTCAAAAATAAAAAGTCAAAAGTCAAAATTAACTATTAAATCAAACAAATTTTATCCAATTAGTTTCTTTTGTTATAAATTATTCAGGTAAAGAAGTCTGAAAAGGATTTTTGACTTTTGACTTTTGGCCTTATTTAAAAATCTGCCTTGCCATTAATTTATTTAAAAGAATAAAAGTAATGAGCACAATTCCCCACTGGAAAATAATTGTTCCGGCATTTAAAATGTGAAACGGATTCCACCATTCCGGATCCCAGGAAACAGATGAGATTAACCACCATGAGATTAAAATGACAACCTCAAAGGGAATTAGAATTCCTATAATAACATTATACCATTTCCCGATTTTAATATCGCTGCCGTAACCATTTATAATTTCTGTCCTGAATTTATCTACTCCGAACTTTATAATAGAAAAAGAAATAAATGCACCGCTTAAAATTAGACCTACACCCCAGACCCAATCCTGGTTTGTAAAAAAATCCAGGCTTAAAGCAGATGGAATTCCCAGAACAAATGATGTTATACCGACAATAAAAATTCCGCGTCTTCGCTTAATACCAAAATCGATTAATGTTCTGGTAGCTAATTCTACCATAGAGATTAATGAAGTTAGGGCGGCAAAAAATAAAGCAATAAAAAAAATTGAAGCGAAAAAAATATTAATAAATCTGAATACAGATATTTTAGAAAAAAGAAGAGGAAGGTAAATAAAAGTTAATCCTGTATTTGCCGGTCCTGACTGTGAAACCTGAGTTATTGCATCATTAGAGCTTAAAGCAAAAACAGTTGAGAAAATAATTATCCCGGCAATTAATGAAACAGAATTATTTCCAAAACCGATTAGCGCTGCATTTAAAGAGATATCTTCTTTCTGTCTCACATATACAGCATAAGTTAAAATTAATCCCCAGCCGGCTCCCGTATCCCAGGCATTTTGGGTCAATGCATTAAGCCATATTTTATAGTCTAAAATTTTGTTTAAGTCGGGAGTAAAAAAATATTTAATCCCTTCTAAAGAGTTTGGCAAGGTTACAGCCCGGACAAACAGGATTAACAATATAATTAATAAAGATGGAACAAGAAATTTAGTTACCTTTTCGATTCCCTTTGTGATTCCTCTGTATACAATAAAAGAAACTATTACCATGGATATAAAATGATATATAAGAGGCTGGTATCCTGAAGAAAAATTTTTCCAGAAGGCAATGTGATCGGCTGTATTAAAGATATCGCCTGTAACTGATGAAATAAAATATTTTAAGCACCACCCGGTTACAACAGAATAGTAGAACATAATTGCCGTTGAAACAAAAACAATAAATGCGCCCATCCAGGCAAAGTTTTTTCCGGCAGTTTTAGAGATAGCTCCCACAGGTCCAAAACGGGTTGATTTACCGATTGCGAATTCAGCAATTATTAATGGTACCGACCAGATAATAAGAAAAATAACCCACGGTATAAGAAACGATCCCCCGCCATTTTGAGCTACAACCCGTGAAAACCGCCAAATGTTTCCAGTCCCTACAGCAATTCCAATTGTAGCAATAATTAAAGCCCAGCGTGAAGAGAAATACTCTTCTTGTTTCATACAGTAATTTTTTCTCTTATGTAATTATTTCTTTTCTGTACATCCGTACACTAATTTGTAATTGCCTCTTGTAAAAAAGAGGATTTTTTATAATTGTTTTGATATGCTAAAAAAATAGTTTAAGAACCGGGATTATTATCTCTCAAAACTTTTTTTTCAATTATAACTTCTTTCATAACAACATCTTTAACGGGACGGTCATATGGTTTTGTAGTTTCCACTTTACTTATACTGTTCACTACATCCATACCGCCAACCACTTTGCCGAATATCGTATGATGACCGTTTAACCAAGGAGTTGGAACAGTGGTAATAAAGAACTGGCTCCCGTTTGTATTCGGACCGGCATTAGCCATCGCCAGGCAACCCGGTTCATCAAATGTCAGTGAAGAATCTATTTCATCTTCAAATTTGCCTCCCCATAAGCTTTCGCCGCCGCGGCCTGTTCCCGTAGGATCACCGCCTTGAATCATAAAATTATCAATTATCCGGTGGAAAATTACACCATTATAATATCCTTTTTCTGCAAGCCCGGTAAAGTTTTCAACAGTTTTGGGAGTTTTATCTGCAAAAAGCTCCAGCTCAATATTTCCCATATTGGTTTTAATTACTGCTACTAAAGTTGAATCATGTTTTGTGTTGTCTGTCATTTTTTTACTTTCTTTATTTGTATCATCTGAATTAGTATACCCGCAGCCGATTATAAAGAGCATTAAAACCGCAAAAGAAAAGTACCTTTTCATTATTACTCCTATGGTTGAATAACATGTAATGATAATAAAACAATTATTAGAATTCCTAAAGCTATTCTATAGTATATAAAAAGAAAGGTAGTATTTTTTCTCAGGTATTTAAGCAAAAAATCGATTGCAATATAACCGCTAATCCCTGAAACTATTGTGGAAATAACTAAATTTAAAACCATTGATGAATTAAGAAATGCAAGGGATTCATATAATTCAAGTAAACCGCTTGCTAATACTGCCGGTATACTTAATAAAAAAGAAAACCTTGCGGCAGCTTCCCTGTTTAACCCGATAAATAAACCGCCGGTTATGGTTGTACCGGAACGGGAAGATCCGGGAATTAATGCAAAGCACTGCGCTATACCTATAATTATTGAGTCTTTTATGCTGAGATCCTTAATTTCCTTTTTAAATTTTGCAAGCATTTCTGCTAAAGCCAAAATTACAGCCAGACCGATTAAGCTTCCTGCAATTACATATAAATCTTTTGTCAGTGTACCTTCAATAATATGTTTAAATGATAAGCCGACAACAACTACCGGGATTGTACCAACAATTATCAGCCAGCCAAGTTTAGAATACTGGCTCTGTTCAGAAAATTTTTTTCTCGAAGAGAGATTATCATTAAGAAAAGAATTAATAATCTTTATAATGTCTTTCCAAAAATAAATCAGTACTGCAGCTAAAGTACCTAATTGTATAACTGCAATAAAAGCTGTCCATTGCTCCGGGTGTTCGGGTGAAATAATATTCATCAGCTTCCCGGCTACAGTTAAATGCCCGGTGCTGCTTACAGGCAAAAATTCGGTAATACCTTGAATAATTCCCAGTATAATTGCTTCAAAAATGTTCAACCTTCCTCCTTAAAATCTGTAAGTAATACCAAGATGAATACCGGCTGAAAAAAAGTTGAAATTTACATTTTCTCCGGTTACCCTGTTAACTAAGTACAAGTTACCACTCTTCGGCTTTCCGTTAAGTTCATATTTAAGATCGCCGCCGACATTAACATAAATATTATCACTTAGGATTGTATTGCCGTCAACTCTTAGAATTAGTCCCAATCCAACCGATTTATATTTAGTAGAATAATCAATACCTATTGTTTTTTCGCTGGCAAAAACAAATGGAACACCGAGTCCTCCGCCGAATTTAAATTCGTATCCATTACCCTGGATAACATAGTAGTTTAAAACTGCAGGCATTATAATATCATATGTAAGATTATAAGTATTAAAATCCTGATTATAATTAAACGAATTCAATAAATAAGAAAGCTCAAATCCGACCTGGTAATTTTCTTTTAAATAACGATCTGCCTCTACCGCAAAAATGATTGCCGAATTGAATGTGTTTAATTGTCCGTTTGCATAAGTCTGATTTAAATAATCTGTTAAGGATGGAGAACTTATAAAATCGATCCCCATGCTTGCTTTAAGTTCTGTCTGAGAAAATGATTGAGATGTTATGATAGAAGCCAGGAATAGAGTGAAAAGATAATTTTTCATTTTATATTGTGTCAAATAAAGAGTTGATCAATTATACGAGTTTAATTGCTAATTTAATTATTATCTTCATGATAAAAAATTTTCCCTGTCATATTTTGGATGAATATTATCAATCAACCGGATTAAAGATTAATACTGAGGTGCTGTTTATTATAATTCATCTACTCCTGTTTCCACAACTTTTATCAGACTTTCATGACGTTTATTTAAGATGACAAAAGAAAGAAAACCGACAACAATAAACAAGACATAAGATATTATATGTGTCAGAAATGCATAAGATAAGCTGATAACTTCTCCAAATCCGAAAAGCATTAAAGTAGATTTTGCCAAAGCATGGTATGAACCTGTTCCACCGGGAGTAGGGATTACTACTCCAATCCCGCTTATACTCATTAAAACCCAGGCCATTGCAAAATTAACAGGTTTTATGTTTTCCATAAACAATGTATAAAAGCCAAAATAAGAGGACAAAGCGTAAAGGAGCATTATTATTATGCTTAAAACAAAAGTCAGCAAATAATTTTTTGTACCTTTCAAACTGCTGAAACCCTGTGTAAGCATTTCAAAAATATGTGCAGCTTTACCTGCGGCTTTTTTAGATACTTTGTTTAATAACTTAACTATAAAACCGTAAAAATGTTCTTTGAACCTGATAGTTAAATAAATGAATAATATAAAAACAACTATTCCCGCCATAGTAAGATATAATGCAGATTTTAACCAAGGAAAACTGGCATACAAATCTTCCTGCCATATAAACACAGAAACTAAGACGGAAATACCCAGGAAAATTATATCAATTACTCTTTCAACTATTACAGCTCCGAACATGGAAGATTTAGAAAGACCTTCCCACTTACCGATTAATACTGCTCTTGTAACTTCACCAAGGCGCGGTACAACACAATTTACGGCATATCCAACCATGAGGGAACCGAATAAATATTTAAGAGAAGTATCCTTCTTTACCGAAAGCAAAATAATTTTCCACCTTACTGCACGGACAAAATGAGATAAAAGGAGAGTTCCCGATAAAACTACAATCCAAAATATTGAGGCATTAGAAACTATACTAAGAATTTCACCGAAATTAACATCATGAAATGCCACATACAATAAAACTACGGCTAAAACAATTGAGAGTACAAAGTTAAGTACCCCTTTTATATGAATTTTCTTTTGATTACTACCTGAGGTCAATAACTTTGCTTCCTTCCGGGGGCGTAAATGAAAATTGCGAATCAGAAAAAATTTGATTCAGTTTATAGTTTGAAAGCTCAATGGTTATATGGGAATTATCCTTTCCCGTAATTTCAATTTTTTTAATAAGATCATCTCTGTTTATCCAAAATTTGGCTTGAGCAAAATTTAAATCAGAATTTTCATCAGGTATTAACATTAAAACATTATTATCATTTTCATCTGTTTCCACCTTAGACCTGGACGGGAAATCAAATATCATCTTATTAAATGAAAACATAGAAGCATCAGAATCATCATAACCTGTAATAATTACTTTATTTTGTTTTTTATTGTAATTCCAGTTTGTTGAGCCATTTGAAACTATTGTAGAAGACCCGGTTTCGATTTTTATGTTATTTTCTTTTTTATAAAAAAATTTGCCGTATAATTTTTTACTATTAGGCGAATACTGAATAAAATCAGCTGAAAATGATGAGATTGAACTATATTTATCCTGAATTTTTTTTAACAGAAGATTACCATTTTGCGCTGAAATAAAAGGAAAGAAAAATAAAATTATAAATATTCCGGGATATATTTTTTTCATTAATTCAAATTTCAAATATTAATCAAATAATGTTTTTTGTTCTACAAATTCATATAAAAATTTGTTTCAAATTTAAGAATAATTGTCTGTATAAAAAATTTGGTATGCTGCAAAGAAGATCTGAAGAAATTCAATTTAATCTTTCTTTAAATCATCAAAAGCTTCATTTACAGTATTACAAACAGGTAAAACACGGTCGAGCTGTGTTATTTTTATAAGAGAGTATACTTTTTCGGATGGAGCGGCAATTCGCATGCTTCCGCCGGTAGAATGCAGGATCCGGTTCGCGACAAGTATTGCACTTAAGCCGCTGCTGTCGCAGGTTTCCACTTCACTCAGATCTAGAATAAGTTTTTTGTTTTCTTCTACTTTCAGAAGAAGAGTAAATTCACCCTTAACAAGCCCGGAAATACTTGTATCAAGTCTTTTCTCATTTAGTTTAAATATGGTTATACTATCAATTTTTTTAATTTCAAAATTCATTATCAGCCTTGAAAAATTTTAAGACACTCCAGAAAATTTTTATAAGAAATCTCGGCTTCAGCTTCAGTATCTTTAATTTGAACATTATAATATAAGTCCGAATTTGGTTTGGCAAATCCGACCCTTATCGGTACTTCAACTACTGACGAAATATAACTGTAGAATAAATTGTCGCTCCTGTTTAAATCCAAAACAACCTGGAACATCATTCCATTTAATTTCGAAATTATTTTAGTAGAAGGGAGCTTTAATACATTTACATCTGCCAAAGTATGTTCAATAACCCTGTTTCTAAATCTTAACGGCATTAAACTTACCCTGAAATCATAGGTTAAAGCCGAGGCATGCTTTTTATTGTCTTCTAAAAAATAAAGCACCTGCATCGAGTGAGCAAAATCCGCATCATTCTGCGGCATTAAGACCAAAAATTTAAAAGCTCTTTTAAAAAATTCTGTAAAAGTCTGATCTTTATTCTGTTTATCTTTTAATTTCCAGTCAACAACCGTATGTGCAATTTTATCTTTTATTAAATCAAGCATATTTTACTCAAATTCATTTAGTAATTTAATAAATTCTTTCTCATTAATCGTTTTTATTCCCAATTTTTCTGCTTTACTAAGTTTTGAACCCGGATTTGCTCCAATCAATACATAATCCGTATTTTTGCTTACACTTGAAGTTACTTTACCTCCCAGGTTAACTATTTTTTCACCTGCTTCTTCACGGGAGAAACCGGATAAAGTTCCGGTCAAAACAAAACTTTTATCCGAAAATAAAGTATTTTCTTTTATTTTGCTTACACCGGAAAATTGTAAACCATGTTTTTTCAACCGCTTAATAATATTAAGATTATTTTTATTTGAAAAGAACTTTTTTACACTTCCGCTTATACTTGGGCCGATTTCGTGAATTGAAGAGATTTCTTCTTCGGAAGCACTGATTAAGTTATCGATGCTGTTAAGACCATCGGCTAACTTTTTTGCAGCTCCCGAACCAACATATCTAATTCCAAGTGCAAATAAAACTTTTGCAAATGGTTGTTTTTTACTTTTCTCAATCGAATTTAACAAATTATCTACACTTTTTTCTCCAAGTCTATCAATATTTACTAATTCTTCTCTTTTTTCTTGTAAATCATAAATATCAGCATATGTTTTTAAAAAACCCATTTCAACAAAAAGATTTATTAAGGCTTCTCCCAATCCTTCTATATCCATAGCGCCGCGTGCGGCGAAATGTTCGATTCTTCCCTTCACCTGTGCTGGGCATTCTGAATTTACGCAATAATAAGCTACTTCATCCTCAGGTTTAAATAAAGATGAACCGCAGACCGGACAATTTTCCGGAGGTTTAACATGTTTGCTTTTTTTATCCCTTTCACTTAAAATGACAGAAACTACTTTTGGAATTACATCACCGCCTTTTTCTATTACGACTTTATCACCTTCCCTGATATCCTTTCTTTGTATTTCATCAAAGTTATGAAGAGTTGCCCTGCTTATTGTAGAGCCCGACAGAAAAACAGGCTCAAGTTCCGCAACAGGAGTTAAGGTACCAATTCTTCCCACCTGCCATGTAATTTTATTTATTCTTGTGAAGGCCTGTCTTGCTTTGAATTTAAAAGCAACAGCCCAGCGCGGTGATTTTGCAATATTACCCAAAATCTTTTGATGTGAAAGAGAGTTAACTTTTATTACCGCTCCGTCAATTTCATATTCCAGCGATTCTCTTTTTTCTTCGAGCTCATGACATACTTCCAGTACCTGTTCAATACTATTACAAAGTTTAACTTCTGGGTTAACTCTGAGACCAAGCTTTTTTAGTATGTTAAGATTTTCGTGCTGGGAAACCAGGTTATCCCCGGGAGAAATTAATGTGTAAACAAAAATATTGAGAGGCCTTCCGGCAACAATTTTTGGATCCTGCATTTTCAAGGTACCTGCAGCTGAATTCCTTGGATTTGCAAAAAGTTTTTCTCCTTTACCTTCTCTTTCTTTATTCAATTTTAAAAAATCATCCACATTTATGAAGATTTCACCTCTTACTTCAATATCATTTAATGAATAAGGAACGGAACTTATCTTTTTAATTTTGAGAGGAACTGCCTTTATTGTTTTTACATTTGTAGTGATTTCTTCACCGACAAATCCATCTCCTCTCGTAGCCGCTGTATTTAAATAACCGTTAAGATAATGAAGGCTGACAGAAGCGCCGTCTATTTTTAATTCTACAACGTATTCAATTTTTTCGTCTTGGGGTAATGCTTCCCTGACACGCCGGTCAAAATCAAACAGATCTTCTTCATTGTAAGTATTTGCCAAACTCAGCATTGGAATTTTATGCGTTACCGGATTGAATACTTTTGTCAGGTCTTTTCCAACGCGTTGAGTTGGAGAGTCGGGAGTAATCAGATGAGGATTTTCTTTTTCAAGTTTTTCCAGTTCTTTAATCAGCTTATCATATTCTTCGTCGCTAATAGACGGATCGGAAAGTATATAATACCTATAATCATGATCTCTAATTTTTTCACGAAGATTTTCAATTTTATCTTCAATATTCATATAATTATTTTCTTACAAAACCGGTGGATTACTTAAATATTTTAATCCCCCCTTATTTATTGAAACATATTTTACCTGTCCTCTTTTACCTTCAAAATTTAATGATTTGTTATTCAGGTTAAGTTCAATGCCGCTTGAATTACCAATAGTAATTTTAAAATTATCCCCTGCAACAACATCTTTTTGGGAATGAGGAAATAAAATAAAATCATCTACTTTTTTATCATCTACAATTATCTTGATCCAGGATGTATCTTTAGACATAATAGTTAAGTTCAAGCTATCGGATGAAATTGATTTATTCGCCAGGGAGTCTGTTTTCTCATTGGCGATATATCTCTGTTTGTTTTCTTTAATAACCTGTTCAATCGGCTTTTCAGGAACAATGATTTCGTGAGACTGACGGAGAAAGAAGAAGTACATAATCGCGAATATAGCAATTATTCCGACAAATATACTGCTCAAAATAACTTTTTTTCTACTATTTGGCAGATCTGAGGGATTGGTTACCGGGGATTTAACAGCACTATAAACATGAGGAGAAGATGCCGGTTCTCTTGCAGGTTCTTTTTTTACTTCTCTTGCTAATTCAATCGGTCTTTTGGTTTCCTGCTTAGCAGGTTCTTCTTCGTAAGGGATCCCTTTTTTAGAAGCTTCATATTTTTTAATAATAATATTTTCATCCAGGTTTACAGCCTTTGCATATTGTTTAGTAAATGCTTTCACATACAACTCTGGCAGAAAAGAGAAATCCCCGTTTTCCATTGCTTCAATAAATTTTATATCGATTCGTGTAACATTGGAAAGCTGCTGGATGCTTAAATTACATTTAATTCTGGCCTGTTTTAATTCTTCCGCTAATTGTTCAAACATTATATAATTTTATAATTTGATTTAGGGTTATGAAAAAATATTAAAAATATTCAATTTTGAGCCGAAAAGTAATGAGCTTCCGGCTTCAAAATTTATAAGTTATCCGGTTCTAACTAATTTAGCTGCAAAAGCACCATCCATATGATGAATATGAGGGAAAGTCTGGATACATCCGTTCTCATCTACAAGTTCACGTGAAAAACTTTCGACTGCATTAATAAGTTTAAAGTTATCATATTTATCCAGGAATTTTTTAACTATTTCAAAATTTTCTTCCGGCTCAATTGAACATGTACTATAAACCAAAATACCGTTCACTTTGACCAAAGTAGAAGCTTTTTCCAGATAATTATACTGCGAATCATTCATTGATCTTATATCAAGAAGATCCTTTTTCCATTTTATATCTGGTTTTTTTGATATGGTTCCTGTACCCGAGCATGGAACATCTGCCAAAACCCGGTCAAAACCTCCTGAAGTAAATTCCATTGCGTCGTTGGTTATAGTTTTAATAGATTTAAAGCCTAACCTGTCTATATTCTTTTTAACTAACTTTAACCTGCTTTCGTATTTATCAACTGAAACAATCTCACCCTGATCATTCATTAAGCTGGCAATATAAACAGACTTCCCGCCAGGCGCTGAGAATAAATCAAGAACGCGCATACCCGGTTCAGGGGATAAAAGCCTGCAGGCAAGTCCCGCACTTTCATCCTGAATATTAAAATAACCTTTTTGATAATATTCCCACGATGTAATATTAGTAAGGTTTAATAATTGAAAAAATTCAGGCAGATACCTTCCCGGCATATACTTTAAATTAACGGCATCCAATAATGATTTGAATTCTTCGGGACTTACTTTTGTAGTATTTATTTTTAAAGTTAAAAAAGGTTTTTCATTATTTGCCAGAAGCAATTTCTCGGTTTCTTCTCTTCCGAACCGCGCCAAATATCTTTTTACCATCCATGAAGGATGTGAATAATATGCACTTAAATATCCGGGAAGATCTTCATTCGGATCAGGATACCTTATTCCGTTTTTATTCCTGATAATATTTCTGAGAATTGCGTTGGTTAAATCAGCGGGTTTCTGCCCTTGGAGCTTTTTGACAAATTCCACGGCTTCATTAACAGCAGCATGATCCGGAACCCTGTCCAAAAATAGTATTTGATAGAGGGCCACTCTCAAACCATTTTTTAAATTAGGAATTGCTTTTGAGAATTGTCCTTTATAGAAACCGTTTAATACCCAGTCAAGTCTTCCCATCCATCTTATAACACCATGGACAATTTCATACAGCAAGGCTTTATCAGCGCCGATAAGTTCGGAGTTTTTCATTTCATTATCCAAAAGCTTTTCCAAATACGCATCCGTTCGTTCAACTCTATTCAAAATTTTAACAGATAAACCTCTAACACCTTCATACAGTTCAGAAACATAATGCTGTTCCAGTTTATTATCTTCAGGCTGTTCCATAATTATTAACTATTATATCCTCTTTCAGTTCTTAAATTTTTAGTTAGTTCGAATATTTTTCTGAATAATTTCTCTTCAGGATTATTCATTTCTTTATTCCTTCTGATTAATACCTTTTTTGCAGTACTAATACTTTTTTCCACATCATAGGTACTAATTGAATCATTCCCGCCCCATGAAAAAGAAGGTATGTATTTTTCTGGGAAACCGGTACCGAATATATTACATGAAAAACCGACAGTTGTTCCGCTGTTAAACATAGTATTAATTGCGGTCTTTGAATGATCGCCCATTATAAGTCCAAGAAACTGCTGATTTGTATTTACTTCGTTCCCGTTTACAAAAGCTTTAATATGCCCGTAATTGTTTTTTAAATCCGAGCAATTAGTATCAGCTCCAATGTTAACCCAGCTGCCTATGTATGCATGTCCGATAAATCCTGAATGCTGCTTATTAGAAAGAGGAAGGAATACAGAATTCTCTATCTCTCCGCCGACTTTGCAGGTATTGCCGATTGAAACATTTGCATAAATTGTAGCACAGCTCTTAATTTTTGAATTTTCATCAATAAATGACGGACCTTCAATTACAGCGTTTGGTAAAATATTTACATTTTTACCAATATAAACAGGACCGTTTGAAGCATCAAGCACTACTCCGGGTTTTAAATTTGCTCCTTCACTTATATAAATATTATCCTTTTCTATTAAATGAACGCCATCAAAATTTTTCCTGTTCAAGTTGTTCTGAATATTAACAGTTTTCATTAAAAACTTGTAGTCATTTAGAAGTTCACTTGCATTGTTATGAATTAAATCCCATGCATAATTGATAACGGAAATTTCAACAGTTTCAGATGCTGAATTATTAAAATCAGAAATACTTAGTAAATCATTTAATTTGGTCTTAACTTCTTCAAGATTTTTTCCTGATATCCTTGCAGCAATTAATACATCATTAAATATATAAACTTTATTTTCCCCGGATAAGGGAATTATTTCAGCTAAATTTGATGGTGCTAAAATTCTTCCATTAATAAAAAGGCATTCATTGTCGTTTATCGTATTAACTTCCAGATCCTGGTTATAATCTTTTACAAAATCTTCAATATATGATCTGCAATGAAGAGAATATTTGGTATCCGGGTAGGCGCCGATAATTTTTTCACGAAGTGTTCTCATCCCGCACAAAAGATCATATACAGGACGGTAGTAGACCAATGGTTCCAGCTGCAAAAAATATTCATCTTCAAAAATGCAGAGCTGCATTTTATTCCTGATTAATAATCAAAGTTTTAATTTAATATTTTTTAAGGTAAGAATCTTGTGAGATTAACTTCCAAAATTGATTTCTCAAATAAATTCAACAAATTAATATCTGTTTTTTAGAGCAATTATCTCTGCAAATACCGGCTGATATTTAGTTGTAATATTTCAAGCATCTCCTAAAAATTTATTAATTGAAGATTTCCCTGCCATCACTGTTATAATAATAGCAAGCACAGCTGAAGAAATAATAATGGTGGTAAATCCTATTATAACAATTTCAATAGCAACATCAATTTCGGCTAAAGACATAGCCGAAAAGAAAAGCAGAATAATAAATTTAGTAAAGCGGGAAATCAGTGAATAATGCAGTACACTCTCTTTTGCTAAAGCATTATAAACAGAATTTGAAACTCTGCCCGCAATAATCCAGCCGATGCTGAAAATAATTGTCGCCACAATTAATTTAGGTATGAAAAGAACTCCTTTTTGAATTAGGTTTGATAAAATTGTTAATTTCATTGCATCCAGGGCAGAATTAATGAAGATAAGAAAAACAATGAAGAAAAATATGTTCCCGATAAAACCGAATAAAGCATACCTGATATCGGCTTTTGACAAAGCCCGGCGCCATTGCATCCGGATAAATAATCTTTCAAATTTAAGCGCGGTCATAAGCTGAACAATTATTCTTTTTACAAGCCATCCGGCAAGCCATCCTATCCCCAGCAGCAGAACCCCTGCTAATAAATTCGGCAAGTAATCAATTATTTGTTTTCCAAAATCAAAAAACGGACCTTGAATTGTACTATCCATTTTCTACTCCAGTTTCTTTTATTGGTTTTAATAATAGCTGCCAGAAAGATTCACGCTCTTCAAATTCCTTTATCCATATAACCGGGCAGGCAGACTGTTCCGTTATTTCAACAGCAAGTGAGCGGCCGAACAAGAGTTCGAGAAAATCACCGGTGCGGCCGCCCATCAAAATCATATCGGCTTTTTTTGATTGCTCTACTATACCTGTTAATATATCCGAGTTGTGTAAAATCAATACCTCAGCGAGAATATTATTTTCCTCAACTAATTCTTTTACCTTATGTTCCCGCTGTTCTTTCTCAAGCCGTGGTGTATCAGGTTCATATACTAATAACAACTTAATTTTACAATTAAAATAATTCAGAAAAGCAGGTGCAATTTCTGTAGCCAGAATAGCATGAATGTCGGCACGGAACGGAATTAAAATTGTTTTAATTTTTTCTTTATTAAAGCTGCCGTGCAGAACTGCAATTTCCCCCGCAAATCTCTGCATGACACTATCAATTATTGATGAAAAGAACCTTTCGATAAAAGCCGGATTCTTTTCTCTTCCAACAATAATAAAATTACATTCCTCTTCCTCGGCAGTATGAACAATTCCTTCAGAAATCCTGTGTGCAACTGTGACAACAGATCTCACATTAATTTCCGGCCCTTCGAACATATTTTCAGCAATTTCAAATAATTTCTTTGCATTTTTTATATCTCCCGTACCAACTGCTAAAGGAGCATTTTCTTTTACCTCATTTACATGAAGAAATATGATTTCGGCTTTATCTTTTACCGCAAGAGCTTTTGCAATGTGGGTTAAACTTGCAACTGATTTTAAATTAGCAAGCGGAACCAGGATTTTGTATTCTTTTCTTTCCAGCCGTTCAAGTGATTTTACTTTTTTAACATGCCTGATTTCGCGCTTTGAAGCGTAAGTTTTATAGACAAACAATCCTACTGAAACCCATACTCCTGTAACTATCCATGCTGTAGGACTGTATTCGAACATATAGAATGCCAGGAACAGAAGTAAGAGAATCCCCAATATTGATAAGTAAGGAAATAATGGTGTAAAAAATCCCCTGTCAAGATCAGGTCTTTTCTTTCTTAATCTTATCAGAGTGATATTTACCTGCAGGAATAAAAGCAGAAACATTATATCAGCCGCACTTGCCACATCTTCAATAGGTAAAGAAACTGCCATTATCACAACAATAAACAGGGAAAACAAAATAGAAAGATGCGGTGAAAAATTCTTTTTATGGACTTTACTGAAAAATGCCGGGAAGTTCCTGTCACGCCCCATTGCAAATGCAACCCGCGATGATGAGTAAATGGTAGCGTTGAGTGCAGACATGGTAGAAATAATACCTCCTACCAGAAGCATAATACCGCCGCCGACAAAAAATGATTTTGCGACTTCGACCAATGCAGTTTCCTTATTCATTGCTAAATATGCCCATGGAGTCATACCTTCCGTTTTTACCGAACCAAGTGCAGTAAAGGCAACCAAAACATAGATGGGAACAACTATAATTAAAGAAAGAAATACAGCCCTTGGAATATTTTTTTTCGGGTTTTTTATTTCTTCCGAACACTGCGATATAACTTCAAATCCCTGGAATGCTATAAAGGTTAAGCCCATTGCTTTAAAAACGCCGCCCCAGCCATTGGGAAGAAATGGTGTAAAGGCTTCTTTCCAATCAGGTCTATGAAAAATTAAATTAATTCCAAAGCCGATAAAAATTGCTAAAATAACAATTTTAGCTATGGTTATTATATTGCCGATCTTGCCTGTTTCGGAAGCTCCTCTAAAATTAATATATGCAAAACCTATTGCGGTAATTACAGCTAGTATTTTTTGAGGTTCTAAAAATCCCCAATGCGGCATAACAATATTAAATTCGTGCAGAACGAGTTCAAAGTAAGCTCCGAATCCGAGAGCATAAAGACTGCAGGCAACGGCGTGGGCAAACCAGCTCATCCAGCCGGAAATAAAACCATTCCACTTTGGCAATCCTTCTTTTACCCAAAGATATCCGCCCCCTGCATCATGATAACAGGAACCAAGTTCTGCATAAGAGAATGCAGTTAATAAGGCAACAATTCCATTTAATGAAAACGTAATAATGAGTCCCGGACCGGCAACACCTGCAGCTATTCCTGTAAGGACAAAGATACCGGCACCTATCATTGCACCAACCCCGATCAAGGTTGCATCCATTAGATGCATTTCCCGGCTTAAATGAATTTCCGTTTCAAATTTTTTCACTGTTGGCCCTCTGAATAATGATATGTTTTAATAATGTGCAGCTTATCTTTTAATTAAATATAACCAAGATTTAATAAAATATAAATTAGTCAACGGAAAGATTCCAGATACCTAAAACGCTTTTAATCCTCTTTTTTTCAGCAAAGGTTCAATTGTAGGTTCAGCTCCTCTGAATCTTTTATAAAGGACCATCGGATCTTCAGTTCCTCCTTTTTCCAGAATGTTCTGCCTGAATGATTGAGCAGTTTTTTTATCAAATAATCCATTCGCTTTAAATGCTTCGAATGCATCGGCATCCAGAACTTCAGCATAAATATAACTGTAATATCCTGCATCATATCCGTTATTAAAAATATGATTGAAGTAAGTACTTCTATATCTTACAACTATTTCAGGTATCATCCCGATTTTAATCATAGAATTATTTTCAAAATCATTTACATCAAAATCATCTGTTTCAGTTAAAGTATGATAATCCATATCGAGAAAAGAAGCTGCAAGATATTCTATTGTAGCAAAACCCTGGTTAAAGTTGGATGATTTTTTTATTTTCTCTATTAATTCATCCGGGATCGGTTCTCCTGTTTTATAATGGAGCGCAAATGATTTAAGAACTTCGGGCTGTATTGCCCAGTTTTCCATTATCTGGGAAGGGAGCTCAACAAAATCTCTCGGAACCGAAGTTCCGGACAGAGACTCATATTCACATTTTGAAAGCAACCCGTGCAAGGCATGCCCGAATTCATGGAAAAGAGTTTCTACTTCATCATAATTCAAAAGAGAAGGAATATCGCCGGCAGGTTTCGTAAAATTTCCTACATTACAAATAACAGGTGTTTCATTAAATTTACCGCATTGTTTTCTGAATTCGTCCATCCATGCCCCGGCACGCTTACTTTCTCGCGGGAAAAAGTCTGTGTACAGAATACTAATATGAGAGTTATCGGAATCTTTTACTTCAAATGCCCGCACATCGGGATGATATTTGGGAATATCGTTTATTTCGGTAAAACTAACACCATATAATTTTGAAGCAACAGAAAATGCGCCCTCCCTGACATTATCCAAACGGAAATATGGTCTTAAATCTTCTTCATTTAAATCATATTTTTCTTTTCGAAGTTTCTCCGCATAATACCACCAGTCCCACGGTTCCAATTTAAAGCTATCTCCTTGTCTATAAATCATATCCTGAAGTTCTGAGGCCTCCTTTTTTGCAACCGGAAGAGCAGCTTTCCATAAAAGTTCAAGAAGTTTATAAACACTCTCAGGAGTTTTTGCCATTGTTTTTTCCAGTTTATAATCCGCATGCGTTTTATAACCCAGCAGTTTGGCCTTTTCAATCCTTAGAGCAACAATTTTTTTAATAAAATTTTTATTATCATTATTATTATTATTGTCAGCACGATTTATATATGCCTTAAAGATTTTTTCCCTTAAATCTCTTTTAGATGAGTATTGGAGAAACGGGATAAAACTCGGTTTATGAAGCGTAAATATCCATTTACCTTTATACCCGGATTCTTCAGCTTCTTCTTTTGCATTTTGAATTACAGATTCAGGTAGGCCGTCTAAATCAATTTTGTTTTCGATAACCAGTTTATAAGCATTTGTTTCTTTTAAAATATTATCACTGAACTTTAAAGTTAAAACAGAAAGTTCTTCATTTATCTTTCGTAATTTTTCCTTTTGCTCTTCATTTAAATTTGCGCCGTTGCGAACAAAATCCTTATAAGTTTCTTCTAGCAATTTCGATTGCTCTACAGTTAGATTCAGCTTTTCTTTTTCATTATACACTGTTTTTATTCTTTCGAAAAGATTTTCATTAAAAATAATATCATCCGAATTTTTTGACAGAAGCGGTGCAGCCTCTTCAGAAATTTTCCGCATACGTTCATTGGAATGTGATGACAATAAATTATAGAATACATAACCGACCCTGCTTATTAGCCTGCCGCTTATTTCCAAGGCTTCAATAGTATTATTAAAAGCTGGGTCTTCAGAATTCCTGATTATTGCATTAATTTCTTTCTGATTTTCTTTTATTCCTTCTTTGAATGCCGGCAGGTAATATTCTTCTTTAATATCATCAAACGGCGGCACACCAAATGGTGTTTCATATTCCTTTAAAAAAGGATTTTCATTATTATTTTCAATTGTAAATTCGGAATTAACAACCACGGATATTGTTCCAAATAATAAAAAAATAAATAATTGTTTCATCAATCCCCCCTTCTGAAAAATTAAATAAAATTAATTGTTGTTAAAATAAGAATTTTTATAACTTTTGCCAGTTGATGTTATCCTATTTTATTTGAAGGTGACTTCTTAATTAGAAAATCATTAAAAATTTAATTTGATATAGTTTGGATTTTAATTATTTTTGAAAACCAAAATGGAAATAAAAGAATTACATAACGTTGCACATTGGCACCATCATAATGGAAAATTTTCCGCCGGTTTGTAATTAATATGCATACATCATTAAATAATATATCCGGCATCTGCCGGATTTTTAGTTTTAAAGATAATTTACAGAATACAAGAGGCATATTAGAATGAATGGAAATCTAAAGCTGGCTGTTCAGAAAAAAGGACGATTAACCGATAAGTCACTTGAACTGCTGAAACTATGCGGATTGGAAATTGATAATTATTCAGAGAGACTCGTGGTATCTATAAGAAATTTTCCGCTGGATATACTTTTTCTGCGCGACGATGATATTCCCGAATACGTTCAGGATGGAGTTGCAGATATCGGCATTGTTGGTGAAAATGTAATATTGGAGAAACAGTCCCAAATACAAATACAGGAAAAATTAGGTTTTGGAAGATGCAGCTTAATCCTTGCTCATCCGAATGATAAAGAGCTTAAAAATATTAAAGATTTAAACGGGAAAACGATTGCTACATCGTATCCTAAAATTCTCAGAAATTTTCTTGAAAAAAATATGCTTGATGCGAAACTAATAGAATTAAGCGGCTCTGTTGAGATAGCTCCGTCCTTAGGAATTGCAGATGTAATATGCGATATTGTTTCTACCGGCAACACTTTAATGATGAACAAACTAAAAAAATCGTTTAAAGTATTTGATTCGGAAGCAGTATTAATCTCATCCGGTAAAGATTTTGATGACCCGAATAAAAAAGTAATATTAAATGATATTTTAAAACGGATACGTTCTGTGCTCACTGCCCGTTCTTCTAGATATTTGATGATGAATATTCCAAAAGATTCTTTGGAAAAAGTAGTTAAATTAATCCCCGCACTTAAGAGCCCGACTGTTCTCCATCTGGCTGATGAAAATTTGCTTGCGGTCCATGCAGTAATACCTTCAAAAACTTTCTGGGATATAATAGATGATTTAAAAGCTGCAGGAGCATCAGGAATTCTTTTATTACCAATTGAGAATTTAATTCAATAACTAACTGAAACTATGAGAATTTACAAGTTTAACGAACTATCAAATGCCGAATACAAAAAGCTGATTAATAGACCTTCTATTAATTTTGAAAAAATATTCGAAGCTGTTAAACCAATTTTGAACGATATAAAACAGAATGGTATTAAAGCCGCAGCAAATTATGCAAAAAAATTTGATGGATTTGGCGGTGACGAATTTCGCGTAACCAGTAAAGAATTTGAAGATGCCGAAAAAAATTTAGATAAAAAAATCAAAGATGCATTGAAAAATGCAGCCAGGAATATTGAAAAATTCCATTCAAATCAAAAACCGGGATCTTACGAAATTGAAACCCTTCCAGGTGTAAAATGCAGCAGGGAATTCAGGGCTATTGAAAATGTTGGATTATACATTCCGGGCGGAAGCGCTATTCTCCCTTCAACAATGCTTATGCTGGGGATTCCCGCAAAACTTGCCGGGTGCAAAAGAGTCGTTGCTGCATCTCCGGTAAAAGGCAGCAAAGTAAATGATCCCCTGTTGTATGCTGCGAAACTCTGCGGAATAAATGAATTCTTTAAAATAGGCGGAGCGCAGGGAATCGGATTGTTGGCTTACGGAGATGATACCATTCTAAAAGTTAATAAAATTTTCGGACCCGGAAATCAGTATGTAACAGCTGCAAAAATGCTTGTAAGTATTGATGCAGAAGGTTGTACTATTGATATGATAGCCGGTCCAAGTGAGGTCTTAATCATTGCCGATGAAAATGCCAATTCATCTTTTGTTGCTGCGGACTTGCTTTCTCAAGCCGAACACGGTGCTGATTCACAGGTAATTCTAATATCTGATTCTGAAAATAAAATAAATGAAATAAATACCGAACTGGATATTCAATTAAAAAATTTACCAAGAAAAGATCTGGCGAAAAAATCGTTAGGCAACTCTTTTTCACTATTAGTAAATAATTTAGATGAAGCTGTAGAATTCAGCAATAGTTATGCTCCTGAGCATTTAATTTTAAACATTAAAAATGCAGAACAAATTAAGAATCAGGTTCAGAATGCAGGTTCTGTCTTTACCGGCAATTATTCACCGGAAAGTGCGGGTGATTACGCATCAGGTACGAACCACTCTTTGCCAACATCAGGATTTGCTAAGAGCTTTGGCGGTGTTACAGTGGAATCTTTTATGAAATCAATTACATTTCAGAATTTGTCAAAAGAAGGATTATTAAATATTTCAAATACAATAGAAACTTTAGCCGAAACAGAAGGATTATCTGCGCATCGGAATGCAGTAACAATAAGATTAAAAAATAAATAGAACACAGATGATACGGATACAGCGGATTATTACTGATGATAAGATCCGTTTCTACAGTTTAATCCTCTAAATCTATGTCTTATCGGTTTCAAAATGGAAAAGTAAGTATGGATATAAAATCATTAGTAAGAAAAAATATAATAAACTTAAAACCTTATACTTCTGCACGGGATATTTACGACAGCAGTGAAGGAATTTTGCTCGATGCAAACGAAAACAGCTTTGGCTCAACCTTCATAGAATTTAACGGTTTAAAATTAAACCGCTATCCTGATCCTCATCAAAAGGAGATCAGAAAAGCTACAAGTGATCATTATTCAATTCCTTTTGAAAATATTTTTTTCGGAGTCGGCTCGGATGAAGTTATTGATTTGCTGGTAAGAGTTTTCTGCAATCCGGGTCAGGATAATGCAATTATTCCTGAGCCGACTTACGGAATGTACAAAGTTGCTTGTGATATTAATAATGTTGAAGCAAAAGAAGTTCTTTTGAATGATGATTTTCAAATTGATCTGAAAGCAATTGCTGAAAAAGTAAATGATCATACCAAAATAATATTTTTATGTTCTCCGAATAACCCTACCGGAAATGTACTGGATAAAAACGATATCCTGAACTTATGCAGTGAGCTGAACTCAATTGTGGTGGTAGATGAAGCTTATATTGACTTTTCAATTAAAGATACAATTGTTGATGAAATAAAAAATCAAAAAAATCTGATTGTGTTGAGAACATTCTCAAAAGCATGGGGTTTGGCCGGAATAAGATCCGGCTTTTGTGCGGCAGATGAAGAAATAATTAATATTTTATTTAAAGTTAAAGCTCCGTATAATATTAATGCATTATCAAGATATGCGCTTATTAAAGCTGTAGAAAACTCATCACGAAAAGACGCTTATGTAAATTCGATTTTAAAAGAAAAAGAACGGCTAAAAAACCAGCTTGAAACTTTAGTTATTGCTAAAAATGTTTACAATTCCAATGCAAATTTTCTGCTTGTAAAATTTGAGAATGCAAAGATTGTCCAGGATAAATTATTGGGAAAAGGAATTATCGTAAGAGACAGAAGTACACAACCGAAGCTGGAAAATTGTCTACGGATTACTATAGGAAATGAAGAAGAGAATGATCTTCTTTGGGAAGAATTGATAAAGATTAAGTAAAAATATTTTATTTAATAGAACACTGATCTTTATGATTATTATGATTTATTATGAGCATATTTAATTATAAAAGATCATAATAATTTGTTTCCCATTAAAACCTAATAATTTGGAACTGAACGATGAACCTAATAACCATAGATAAAAAATTTTTTAAACTTGATTCGAATATTTCAAAAGGTTTGATTTCCGGTTTAAAAGAAACTGCAACAGAATGGATTTCAGATCCGGGTTGATGATCTTAACCTGGGTGAAAAGAACGAATTAAATAAAATATTAGAGTTAGAAGGTATTGTTATAAATCAAAATGATAGCAAAACAAACAGAAAAAATGGAAAAAACTTTTCTCTTATGACCAGCGGTGATCCCGGTAGTGGTACTATAATTCTTAATGAAAAAGGAGAAATAAATACTTTTGAAAAAGGAGTCAGCCAGATATTAAGAAATTTAAGAACCGCAAAACAAAGAAGAAAAACAAAAGAGACTGATATTGAAATTGAAGTAAATCTTGATGGAACCGGCGGAAGTATAATTAATACAGGAATAGGATTTTTTGACCATATGCTTGAACAGATAGCAAAACATGCAAATGTAGATCTGAAGATTAATGTAACCGGTGATCTCCATGTGGATGAGCACCATACAGTTGAAGATGTCGGTATAACTTTAGGTAACGTTTTAATTGAAGCATTAGGAAGCAAAATAGGTATAAAACGTTACGGTTACTTTCTGCCGATGGATGATTCAATTGCAAGATGTGCGCTGGATTTGGGAGGAAGAGCCTTCTTAAATTTTAAATGTAAATTTTCCAGAGAAAAAGTAGGTGAATTTCCAACCGAATTAACTGAAGAATTTTTCAGAGGTTTATCATCCGGTTTAAAGGCAAATATATTTATAAGAGCTAAAGGTAAAAATGATCATCATAAAATTGAAGCAATGTTTAAAGCTTTCGCCAAATCACTAAACGAAGCTTGCCGTATGGATGAAAGAAATAAAAACATGCTCCCGTCAACTAAAGGTATGTTATGATAGCATTAATAGATTATGGAGCAGGCAATGTTGCATCAGTTGCTAATGCTTTAAATGAACTTGGACATAAATTTAAAATAACAAATAAAGAAACCGAAATTTGTAATGCTGAAAAAGTTATTTTTCCGGGAGTGGGTGAAGCCTCATTTGCTGTTAAACAACTGCATAAACTAAATTTATATTCTTTTCTCAGAATTATTAAAAGACCGATCCTCGGTGTATGTCTTGGACTGCAATTAATGGCAGATTTTTCAACAGAAGGGAATATCACCTGCCTGGGAATTTTCCCCGGAAATGTTTTAAAATTTGATCCGAAAAAAGTTAAAGTTCCTCACATGGGATGGAATGATATCCACTTTAAAAAAGAGAGTAAATTATTTTCCGGGACCAAGGAAGGAGAAAGATTTTATTTTGCAAATTCATATTATCTGCCGGTAAATGATTTTACTACATCTTATTCAACCAACAGTATTGATTTTGCTGCTTCTATGGAAAAAGGTAACTATTATGGAGTTCAGTTTCATCCTGAAAAATCGGGTGAAGCCGGATTAAAAGTATTAAAAAATTTTATTGAACTATGCTGATTATTCCCTCTATTGATATATTTAAAGATAAAATTGTCCGCTTGAAAAAAGGAGATTTTAATAACATCACTTATTATTCAAATTCACCTTATGATCAGGCTAAACTTTATGAATCTCTGGGTTTTAAGTTAGTTCACATTGTTGATCTTGAAGGCTCAAAAACAGGAAAGTTTACAGCAATTAATTCAATTAAAGAAATTAAAGAGAATACCAATCTGGAGGTAGAATTCGGCGGCGGTATAAGAAGTTCAAAAAATGTTGATGAACTATTTTCATCAGGAATTGATTATGTAGTAATCGGATCATTATCAATTAAAAATAAAGCTGAATTTGAAAATATTGTAAAAAACAATCCGGCCGGAAAAATTGTTGCTGCAGCTGATGTAAATAATGAAATGATTAGAGTAAGCGGTTGGACCGAGGAAACGGAAATATCAATTTATTCTCATATTGATTACTGCAGGAAACTGGGTATCGGTAAATTTTTAGTTACCGATATTTCAAGAGACGGAATGTTGTCCGGTACAAATAAAGTCCTCTATGAAAAAATTTTGAAAAATGAACCAGGGATAAATTTAATTGCTTCGGGAGGGATAAAAGATCTTGAAGATATCAAAAGCCTTGAAGAAATAAATCCTTATGGTGTTATTGTCGGGAAGGCTATTTATGAAAATAAAATTGATTTTAAGGAGCTGACAAAATTTGCTTTGTAAAAGAATAATTCCCTGTCTTGATGTAAAAGAAGGAAGAGTAGTAAAAGGAACAAATTTCGTTAACCTGGTAGATGCCGGTTCACCGGTTGAACTTGCCGAGAGATATTCAAACGAAGGAGCCGATGAATTAGTCTTTCTGGATATTACAGCCTCGCATGAAAAACGAAAAATTTTGATTCATCTTGTAGAAGAAGTTGCAAAAGCAATCAGAATCCCTTTTACAGTCGGCGGAGGTATTTCCGAAATAAAAGACATTGAAGCTCTATTGAAAGCAGGTGCGGATAAGGTTTCATTAAATTCTTCTATAGTAAAAGAACCTTCTTTAATAACTGAAGCAGCCAGGCAATTTGGTTCGCAGGCAACAGTAGCAGCAATTGATGTTAAATTCATTGACGGCAAATATAAAGTTTTTATCAAAGGCGGAAGGGAAGAAACCAGCCTGAACGGGATGGATTGGTCTAATGAAGCTACAGAAAGAGGTGCTGGTGAAATCCTGTTAACTTCAATGGATCGCGATGGAACAAAGGAAGGTTATGATTTAAGGTTTTTGCAGCAATTAACGCAGAATGTTACCGTCCCTGTAATTGCTTCGGGCGGTGCAGGAAAAAAGGAAGATTTCCTGCGGGCATTTAAAGATGCAGATGTAGACGCGTGCCTGGCTGCAAGTTTATTCCATTTTGATATTCTGCCTATTAAAGAATTGAAAAAATATCTGAAAGAAAATAATGTAGCGGTGAGAATATAATTAAAATATGGGTTGACTCAAAAACAAGGAAGTGTCATTTCGAAGGAATGCAATTCGTCTTCAAAGTTATGACTGAGAAATCTTAGGAAATTGTAACACAAGATTTCTCTGCTGACAAAGTCGGCATCGAAATGACCACAACTCTTTTCAGTTCGCTGTCATATATAATCAAGGGTATAAAAATTATGAATTTAGATATAGACAAATTAAACTTTGAAAAGCTTAACGGTTTAATTCCGGCAATAATAATAGACAATAACAATAACCAGGTTTTAATGCTTGGCTTTATGAATAAGGAATCTCTTAATAAAACTATTGAGACAAAAAATATAACTTTTTACAGCAGGACAAAAAAAGCTTTATGGACAAAGGGAGAAACATCAGGAAATTATCTTAAGCTAGTTAATATACTAGATGATTGTGATAACGACACATTACTCATTTATGCCGAACCTGAAGGTCCGACCTGCCATACCGGCAATTATTCATGTTTTAATATTAATAACACTAATTCGTTTAACTTCCTGAATGAACTTTTTAATTTAATTAAAGAAAGAAAAAATAAACTTCCCGAAAATTCATATACAGCCAGGTTATTTAAAGAAGGAGCAAACCGAATTATTCAGAAAGTCGGTGAAGAAGCAATTGAAACTGTAATAGCTGCGAAAAACAGAGATAAAAATGAAATAATAAATGAAGCATCCGATTTGATTTATCATTTGCTTGTAATGCTTGCCGAGCAGGAAATTGATTTTTCAGAAATTGTTGATAATCTTAAAAGAAGAAGAGGGAGCAATTAAATAAAAAAGAGAGATGGAAAATCTGTCCGGCAAAATTCTTAGTAAGGGCAATATTGATAAAAAGAATAAAGCCGGATGTAAAATGTTGAATCCTCTTTCTAAAGTTTTAATAGTTAAAACATTCTGTTGGAAATTAAATACAGAGAATAATGAAATACTTTAGTTGCTGTTTTATATTAATCTTACTCATCAATGCAAGTAATCAAGCTCAAGAAAAAAAAATTCAATTCGAATTTCTGCCTCCCGGTTTAAACTTTGCACCGCTTAAAGCTAACATGCAGGAAGCAAAAACAGGTGTGCTATTCTTCCCGGACAATAAAAATTTAAAGGTTGATATGGGGAATAACGCTGACCTGCTAAATCTTAACTTTTTAAATGATAATATTTCTCTTGCCGCCGCAATTGAATTTTTGGGATATGCACTTTCAACCGATTATAAAGAATACCGGCTGCAAATTGATGCACTTGACGGTTTTTTCGGAGGCAATATCACTTTTAAAAAAAAATTTAAGAGGAGTGAACTTGCTGCCAGGTTAAGGATTATTCATAATAGTGCTCATCTGGTCGACGGCCATTATGATTTCATTAGAAAATTCTGGATTAACAATGACAGTTCCATTCACTATACAAGAAATTTTTATGAACTTACAATAGCCCATCAGGTAAAAACAAATTTCGGATATTTCAGATATTATGGCGGAGGCTCTTATTCATTCTTTGTAAGACCTTCAAATATTAAGAGAATAAACGCGCTTGCAGGATTTGAGATAGACCTGGAGAATCTTTTAGGCAAGGTTTTGAAAAAGGATGAAAACATTTTTTTTGCTGAACATTTTAGTCTTGCAGGTTTTCATGAATACGTGGGAAGCCAGCAGGCTATGCTTGGAATAAAATTCGGAGCCTGGGAAGGGAAAGGTTTAACCTTGTATTTATCATATTATACAGGTTTGAATTTCTTTAATACATATTACGGTGCAAAAATTTCAAAATTCGGAACCGGTTTCTATGTCGATTTTCCTTAAGAGTTTTTGCGGAGGCTTTGCTTATATTTTAATTGTTGAATCTGTTTCTTTATATAATCCAAACTGTATTTGTTAAATTTAATAAATTCTTATAACTACTTGAATCTTTTTCAAACAATTTTATCTTTTCAATATATTTATGAAAAAGGAATAACAATGCATGATTTTTTAAATCAAACTTATTTCGGTAATACAATATTAACCTTCATTACTGCTGTAGTAATATTTCTTATAGGAATAATAATAATAAATATTTTTAGAAAAATAATATTAAGCAGATTAAAGAAGTGGGCAGAGAAAACCGAAACAAGCTTAGATGATTTTCTTATAAGGGGAATAGAAAAAGCAGTAATACCGCTTTTATATTATGGTGCATTTTATCTTGCAGCAAAAACCTTGGCCATCCCGTCTAAAGCAGAGATGCTGCTTAATACTATTTCTGTAATTTTAATTACTTTTTTGGCACTGCGGGTTTTAACTTCATTTATAAGTTATTCTCTCGGTGTTTATGTAAGGAAAAAAGGTGCCGGAGAAGCTAAGGAAAAAGAATTTAAAGGAATAACTACTATTCTTACGCTTATTGTCTGGGCTTTAGGTTTGGTTTTTTTACTTGATAACTTAGGCTTTAAAGTTGCATCGGTAATTGCAGGGCTGGGAGTGGGCGGTATTGCAATAGCACTTGCAGCCCAGGCTGTTCTGGGAGATCTGTTTGCATATTTTGTAATATTTTTTGATCGGCCGTTTGAGATCGGCGACTTTATTATTGTCGGTGATAAATTGGGTTCTATAGAATATATCGGTTTGAAAACAACCAGGTTAAGAAGTCTGGGCGGAGAACAGCTTGTCTTCTCAAATAAGGATCTTACAGATTCCAGGATACACAATTACAAAAGAATGGAAAGAAGGAGAATTGTTTTCAGGCTTGGAGTAATATATCAAACAAAAGCTGAGCATCTAAAAGAAATCCCCGGAATCGTCAGAAAAATTATTGAAGATACTGAGAAAACAACATTCGATCGCGGGCATTTTGCAAATTATGGAGATTTCAGTTTGAATTTTGAATTTGTTTATTATGTACTTAGTCCTGATTACAATATATATATGGATACCCAGCAGGCTATAAATTTAAAAATATTTGATGAATTTGAGAAACGCGGAATTGAATTTGCATTCCCGACACAGACTTTGTTTTTAAATAAGGAAAACTGGAACGGAAGTGAAATAGCAAAATAATATTCAAATTAATCATTAATCACTTTTTTAAAATAATTATATAATGAATCGTCAGCCGGTATTGCTCCCTGAATTTTTATAATTTCGGCTGCAAATTCTGAAGCTAATCTGTTCGTTTTTCTTATATCCCAGTTTTTTAAATACCCGATGCACAGGATTGCAGCATAAGCATCGCCTGCACCGATTGTATCAACAATATCGTTCTGTTTTACATCTATTTGATAACAACAGGAATCATTTCCCTTATAAAGAGCCGCACCTTTCCCTCCCATTGTTATGCACAAAAGATCTATCTTAAATTTATTTATTAAAATGTCTGCGGTTTCATCCTGGCTTAAAGAGATTTTTGAAGGTTCAAAAAACAGATCTTTTATAATTATTAGTTCATCAATATTTAATTTTACAACATGAGCTGCTTTTAAAGATAACTCAACAATTTCTTTCGAATAAAAATTTTGCCGGATATTTAAATCGTAAAAATATTTCTTGCTCTTTTTAAATAGTGATTGTATTGTTTTTCTTGATATTATTTTTCTTTGGGCAAGAGTTCCGAAGTAAATACAGCCTGTTTTTTCGTCAACCAGTTTATCTATTTCTTTATTCAATTCTATAAAGTCATATGCTGTTTCCGTTTTAATATTCCATACAGGGATCTTTTCATTGTTTAATTCAGGTTTTGCCGTTCCAGTAAAATAAATATTATCAATTTGCAAATAATCTGATGAAATTTTGTTTAGCCTGAAAAACTCTAAAACCTCATTTCCCAGAGGATCCTTTCCAATACGGCTTATAAAATTTCCTTCTCCTGTTAATTTAATTATGTGATAAATAAAATTGAATGGTGCTCCTCCTATTTTCTTTTGCTTATTATTATAAATATCGAATAATATTTCCCCGATAGAAGTAATTTGCATCATTAGATTTTAAAAGATAATTTTTTCAAATTTAGCATTAAGATTCCGGTTCAACAAATGGTAAGTCTTCAGAAGAAAATTTTGAATTATTATGTTTCTCGTTCATTGAATTTAATTATAAAAGCTGTCCCCTTATTTGAATCAATTTCCAGGCAGCCTTCTAATTGATTGACTAAAGTATCTACCAGCTGAAGGCCCAAAGAAAGTTTTTTCTTTTCTTCAAAAATTTCCGGCATACCAATACCGTTATCACTAATAGTTAAAAGCGTTTCTCCTTTACCGTTTTTGCTGAATTCTATTTTTATTATCCCTTTTTTATTTTCTTCTTTATAACCGGGGAAGGCATATTTAAGAGAATTTGACACAACTTCATTTATAATTAAACCGCATGGAACTGCGAAATCTACATCAACAAACAAATCATTAATATTTAGCTGCAGTTCAATATCCGATCTATTTACAGCATAAGATTTGAACAGGTCATTTATTAAAAGCTGTATATATTCTTTCAAAGAAATTTTTGCGATATCTTTTGAGCGGTATAATCTTTCATGTACAAGAGCAATAGATTTTATCCTGTTCTGGCTGTCTTTAAATATATGCAAAGCATCTTCATCTTTGATTTTTTTTGAATTCAGGTAAAGCAGACTTGAAATTACCTGCAGGTTATTTTTAACCCGATGGTGAATTTCTTTTAGGAGCACTTCCTTTTCTTCAAGCAGTTTGCCTTTTTCTGCAAGTGAAGTTTGAACTTTATTCTCAGCTTTTTTTCGTTCAAAAATTTCCTGGCTTAATTCGTTTATAATTTTATCAAGATCCCTTGTTCGTTCATTAACTTTTGTTTCAAGCAATTTATTTTGCTTCTGCATTGAACGGGTTCTTATATTAAACAATAAAATTATAACAGAGATTATTAGAGCACCGGAAAAAATTTTAAACCACCATGTTTGATAAAAAGAAGGAACAACAATCAGCTTTACAGATGCGGATCTTTCACTTCGCTTATCATTATTTTTAATAGCTTTAACATAAAAAGTGTATTCACCGGGAGGAAGATTAGTATAAGTAGCATTATTTCTCGTACCTATATAATTCCACTGGTTATCAAATCCCGAAAGTTTATATTTAAATGTATTTGCTTTCTCATTAAAATAGTCTAAAAGAGCGAATTCAAATGTAATTACGTCTTTATTGGGCGGAATTTTTATGCTCTTTGCGGTTGTAATAGATTCATTAAGTATCGTACTTCCATTGGTTGAAACGGGGACAGACTGGTTAAAAATTTTTAGATCCGTAAATACAACAGGTGCTGATTTCAATAAATTATGAATATCGTCCGGATTGAAAAAAACAAGGCTATATTTGCCGCCGAAATAAAGAATATTATCTGATGATTTTGTTACGACATTTTGAGAAAACTCAATATCCTTTAATCCGTTTCTTTTGGTAAAATTTGCAAATATACCTGTTTTTCTATTTAATTTTGATAATCCTTTATCAGTGCTGATCCATAAAAAACCTTTTTCATCTTCTATAATCCCATTTATAATAAGACTGGGTAGTCCATCATCAATACTATAATTATGAAATTTCCCGGTATTCCTGCTGTAACTGCTTAAGCCATTTTGAGAACCAAACCACATAATTCCATCATGAGTTTCATAAATAGTTACAACTTTATTCCCGCTGATATTGTTTACATCAGAGGAATCGTGAAAAAAATTGATGAAACTTTTTGTTACAGGATTAAAGCAGCTAACACCTCCTCCATCGGTTCCGATCCAAATCAGATTCTCACTATCTACGTAAATTGACCATATAAAGTTATTTCTTATACTATTTGGATTTTGCGGGTTATAAAAATATTTAACGAAATTTCCTTTATTCCTATCAAAATAATTTAGACCCCATCTGGTACCTATCCAAAGATTGCCTTTATGATCAAGGCATAGCGAAAATATATCATTACTGCTAATTGAATTGGGATTGGAAGAGCTTTTTTGGAAGAAAGTGAATCTACCTGTTGAAGGATCGAGTCTATTTAATCCTCCTCCGATTGTCCCTATCCATACTATTCCATCATTATCGATTAGAGAACATCTTATATAATTATTATTAAGGCTGTTCTTATTATTAGGAACATTTTTATAGTAATATATTTTTCCTGTTGATTTTTTTACTTCATCCAGACCATTGCCGGTTCCTATCCAGATATTATTTTTATTATCAATAAAAACAGAATTAATTACAGAGCTGCTTAATCCTTTCCCGGGATCAGTTTTGTCTTCCTTATAATATGAAAATTTATTTAATGTTTGATAGAATTTACTAATTCCCCCGCTGGTTGCTAACCATATTAGTCCAGTTTTATCTTCACAAATAGAACGGACATTATTGTTAATTATACTTAACGGTTTAAATAGATCATTCTGAAAACTTGAAAAAGTTTCTTTACTCCAATTAAACCTGTCCAGGCCGTTTTCAGTCGCTATCCAGAAATTATTTAATCTATCTATATAGAGAGAATTTATAAAATTACTGGAAATACTATTGACATCTCCCGGTTTATTCTTATAAATTTTTGTAATGCTCGTTGCCGGGTTATATCTAAAAAGTCCCTCGCCTCTTGTTGCAATCCATAAATAATTCTTTTTGTCTTTAATTATACTAGTAATATGATAGGTTGAGCTTGAATTATTTTCACATAACCCGGGAATATTATATTTAACAATTTTACCGTCTTTTCTCAAGGATCTTAATCCATCCCAAGCTCCCAGCCATAAGTTCCCCTGATCATCGCCATAAATAAAATTCACAGGTGATTCGGATTGGTTATTAGGTTTACTGCTTACTTCTTTTATTGAAAAGAAATTATTTTTTCCCCTGTTATACCTGCATAAACCCCGGGTTGTCCCAATCCATAAAGTACCGGAGATATCATTATAAAGTGTTAGAATTGTATTTCCATTTATACTTGTTGAATCTTCAGGATTATTCTTGTATACTGTAAATCTTTCAGTTCTATAATCATATTTATTCAAACCATCAAATGTCCCAATCCAGAGATTACCTGTATCATCTTCACACATTGATAAGATAGAATGATTTGAAATACTATTTGGATTTAAAGGTCGCGGGAGAAATACTTTAAAATTATACCCGTCAAACCTATTAAGACCATTATAAGTTCCGAACCACATGAATCCGCGCTTGTCCTGGTACACTTTAGTTACTACATTTAAGGAAAGGCCATCTTCAATGGTTATGTGAGAAAACTGTATCTCATCTCCCTGAGCATACAATTCCGGTAAAAACATAAAAAGAAGTAATATTAATTTTTTTATAGTAATTTTCATTTCACAAAAAAGAATTAGCCTGTCTTTCTTAAAGATTCATGATTGTTATCGGAATTAAAATCTGGAAAACTAATTTTGAATTTAACTCCCTGGATGGAGTCGATTTCCAGAGCACCGTCCAATTGGGCAACTAAAGTATCAACAAGCTGTAACCCCAGAGATAGTTTTTTTCTTTCACTATACTCTTCCGCCATTCCAATTCCATTATCACTTACAATTAATTTTAATTCGTTATTCCCGTTTCTGTTGAAATCTATCTTAATAATTCCTGGGTCATCTTCCGATATATCCGGGAAGGCATATTTAAGCGAATTTGAAATAAGTTCATTAATAATTAAACCGCACGGTACTGCAAAATCAATATTGATAAAGATATCATTTATATTTAAATCCAGTTTTATAACAGATTGATTGACAGCGTATGACCTGAAGAGATCTTTTGTTAAATGGCGGACATATTCTTTGAAGTCGATTTTCCCCAGATCTTTGGAACGGTACAACCTCTCATGAACAAGTGCTATGGATTTAACCCGGTTTTGACTATCTGTAAACATATCGAGAGTTTCTTTGTCCTTAACTTTCTTCGAATTTAGATAAAGCAGACTGGAAATTACCTGAAGGTTGTTTTTTACCCTGTGGTGAATTTCTTTAAGTAATACTTCTTTTTCGCCTAACAAATTTTCTTTTTCAGTTAATAATATTTCCTTCTCTTTTAATGATGCCTGGACTTTTTCTTCCGCATTCTTCCTGATGATTATCTCCTGGCTTAATTCTTTAATACTTTTATCAAGATCTCTTGTTCGTCCTGAAATTTTGTTTTCAAGTATTTTATTTTGCCTGGTTATTTTCTTTGTCCTTCCCTGTATAATTATAAGTGTGATTAACACAATGCTCACTCCGATTATAATTTTGAACCACCAGGTCTGGTAATACCTCGGGCTTATTATAATTATGAGTGAAGCTTCTTTCTCATTCTTAACGCCATTATTATTTGAGGCTCTTACAATAAATTTGTAATTGCCCGGAGGAAGATTTGTATATGTTGCCGAATTCCTGTTTCCTACATTATTCCAGCCGATATCAAAACCCTCAAGTTTATACCAGAATGAATTTCGTCTGACATCACCAAAATCCATTAAAGCAAAATCAAGTGTAATTACATCGTTTCCGGCGGGGAGGGTGATTTCCTTTAGAGCAGTAATAGAATTTCTTAATATTCCCTTTTTAGAGATAGGAACCGATTTGTTATAAATCTTCAAATCAGTAAATATAACAGGCGAAACCAAATATTCATCCTTAATACTATCCGGATTAAAATACATTAAACCGCTTGATCCAAAATATAAATTGCCATCATCCGATCTGAGGCCTATATTTTGAATAAATTCCAGGTTTTCGATTCCGTTCCTTTTGTTAAAATTTATAAATTCTTTCTTTTTCCTGTTGAATTTTGACAGCCCCTTCCCTGTTGCAATCCATAAATAACCTTTTTCATCTTCCTGGATTCCATTTATAAGATTATCAGGCAAACCATCCTTCTTATTGTACACTATTGTTTTACCTGTTGATCGGTTATAACAATTTAGACCGTCGATTGTACCAAACCACATCAGGCTGTCTGAAGATTCAAATATTGTAAATACCCTGTTGCTGCTAATGTAGTTTTTATTAGTTGTATCATTTGTAAAATTAGTGATTGTACCTGTTTTAGGATTTATTGCGCTAGCCCCTCCTCCATCGGTCCCGGCCCATATCATTCCGTGAGAATCGGAATATAAATCCCATACAACATTACCCGCTAAACCTTTAGGATTGGACGGGTTATAAAGAAATCTTGTAAATTTATTTGTTGACTTATCATAACGGTTTAAACCCCACCATGTACCAAACCAAAGGAAACCGTATTTATCCTGGCAGATTGATATTATACCTTTATTGCTAATCGAAGTCGTATCATTAATATCATAAGTAAATAATTTAAATTTATTCATTCCAGGATCGTACAAGTTTAATCCTTCATTGTTTGTACCAATCCAAACCAAACCTGATTTATCAACAAAAACAGATCTTATAAAGTTATCACTTAAGCTGTTCGCGTTACCCGGATCGTGCTGAAAATGAACAGAAGATTTTCTGCTTCTGTTGATTTTATCTAGTCCCCCAATAGTTCCGACCCAGATATTATTATTGTAATCAATAAATGCTGAAATTACACTTCTGCACTTGAGCAGAGACTGATCGTTATAATAATTAAATTTATTCAGAGGGTAATATAATCTGTTCAATCCGGCTGTTGTTCCTATCCAGATAATGCCCGACTTATCCTGAATTATTGAAGAAATATGGTTGCCTACAATGCTTGAAGAGTTTTGAGGATTATTAAAAATTCTTGTAAACATATTTTGTTTAGGATCAAAAATGTTTAAGCCGTTTCTTGTGCCGATCCACAGTTTATTATTTTTATCCTGTAATATTGATGTAACAAATCCGTCTGAAATAGTATTCGGATTTTTTGGATCAAAATAATAATCTGTAAATTTTCCGGTTTGAGGATTGTATTTCTTTAATCCTTTCCCGTTCATACCAATCCACAAATTATTCATAATGTCCTTGAAAATAACGGAGATCTTTCTGTACTCGAATTTTTTTGCATCGGAAGGCTGCGAAAAAAATGTTTTCAATATTTTGCCATCTTTTTTCATGATGGTTAGTCCATTCCATGTCCCGAGCCAAAGATTGCCTTCATTGTCTTCTTCAATAGAAACCACGCTGTTAAGCGAATCGGGATTAAATCTGTCGCTTACTTTTTTGAATACTGTAAAGTTGTTTTTATCCCTGTTATATTTATTTAACCCGTTTAATGTACCGATCCATATGGTTCCATTATCATCTTCAAAAACGGAATAAACAAGACTATTGCTTAAGCTGCTAAAGACTTGGGGATCATTTCTATATCTTTTAAATTTTTCTGTTTTCCAGTTGTATTTATTCAGACCGTCTGTTGTGCCTACCCAAATGTAGCCTTCTCTATCTTCCAAAATATTGCTTATAGACTGGCTGGAAATACTATTCGGATCAGAGTTATCAGGTAAATAAATTTTAAAATTGTAACCTTCATACCGGTTTAATCCGTTAAAGGTGCTTATCCATAAAAATCCCTTGCTGTCTTGAATAATTTGAGTGATGTTATTATAAGACAGCCCTTCTTCAGTAGTTATGTGAGAAAACTCAATCCGGGTGGTCTGGGCATTCAACTTAATGAACAAAAATGATATTGTCATTAATATTATTTTTAATCTGTATAAAGTCTTCATCGATTTTTAAATATCATCAAAAATTCTGAACGGAAATTTTAATTGTTTGTTTTACCCCATCGCGTAGAGATACCGGCATTTAAGTTTTAAACCTTAAAAAAGCGGAGTTTGTTGACAAGTCCCTTTCAAGAAACATATTTAAATTCCCGCATTTACATTTAAATCCACTATTCTTAATCAATATTATCGAGATACTAATTTGAAAATTTAATTAAAAGTTAAATTCCTCCTGATTTTATGCTATATATTAAATATTCGAACTAATTTCGCTGTAAATTAAATTCAACGATATTTTTTTTAATATGCTGCTTATCATGGTAGATATTCTTTTTTATCCTTTTTTTATAATGTCCTTGTTTACTGTTTTAAAATTCTTACTTGAAATCCGAATATTTCATTAAAAATCTGCTGAGGTAAATATTTATTTATCTGCATATAAAAATTATGACATTCAAAGGAGATAAACATGATATTAAAGCTTCCGGATCTAATCGCTTACCGGAAAAAAGATAAATGGGGATTTTGCGACAAGAATAAAAATTTAATTATCCCCCCCAAGTTTGATAGTGTAGGTACTTTTTCAGAAGATCTAGTAAAAGTTGAACTGAACAGTAAATGGGGATTTATTAATTCTAAAGGAGAAGAAATTACTGAAATTAAATATGATGATGCCGAGAATTTTAAAAATGGATTCGCAAAAGTAAATTTCGGCATTAAAAAGAAAAACAACTATATAGTTTTCAGCGGTAAATGGGGAATTATAAATGCTTTAGGAAAAGAGATAATTCCCGTACAATATAACGAAATCGGAGAATTTTATGAGAACATTTTTCCTGTTAAATTAAATGATAAGTGGGGACTGATCAATAAAGACGGCAAATCTATTACCTCTACAAAATATGATGAACTGGGCAAATTCAGTGAAGACCTGATGCCTGTTAAATCAGGGAAGAAATGGGGATTCATAAATAAAAACGGTGATGAAATTATTTCAAATAATTATAATGAAGTCGGTTATTTCTACAATGGAATTGTTAAGGTTAGGCTGAACGACTGGTGGGGTTTAATTAATAAAGAGGGGAAAGGTATAACTCCTATTAAATATGATGAAATGGAAGATTTTAAAGACGATTTGATAAAAGTAAAGATAAATAATCAATGGGGTTATATTGATAAAAACGGGACAGAATATTTTGAGGATTAGGTATATTAACCTTCAAAATTAAAATTTATGATTACAATACTGAAAGCCTTTGAAGGTTTTGATATCTGACAAAAACCAATCAAGCTTATAAGATGTTAACCTTCGGGGATTTGGTATTTGTTTTCATCATTGCAATCCCCGAAAGCTTACATCTCTTAATAATAAAAATGAAATTGGAGTATAAATGAATTATTATCAATTTTCGGATGCTCCATTTGTATCCTGTATTGAGGTCTTAGTTCAATAAAGCTGTAAGGGAAAAATTCAAAACCTAATATCCATCTCGATAGTTCATCATTACTAATATTCTTGTTCGGATCAAACCTGTCATACCTTACAACAGCTTCCAGTCCTTTCACAATTTGATAATTTGCCTTAACCATTAAAGCATTAGCATCCACATTTTCTGCAGTTAAATTTTTTGCAATGTCATATTCACCTATTAAGGTAAAATCACCTATTCCGAATCCTAAAAAACCGCCGTACATATTTACTTTGGGATATGTCTTAAGAATTAAAGGACCAAGTCTGCCTACGAACGTAGAATAAGATCCGCCGATCATAATTGGGATTTTATTTGCAATAACAGGTGTATACTGTAAACTTGCAGTATATGCCGGATCATGCCTGAATATTGCCGGATCAGTCGGGGCAAATGAATAATGAGGATTCCCTACGCTAGCTGTTAAAAAAATATCATCAGAGAAATATTGGCCAATCTCTATGCCTGTTTCAGTATATCCCGGTTGATAAATTAAACCCATAGCTGAATTAGTAATGAACCCCAAATCACCCCCTCTTGTATATGCAGTATGATCATCAATTCTGACTCCAAAATTCGGGGAATATGTACCAACTTTAATATAACCGTTGTTCGGAAGAAAATGAGCAATGCCGTATGCTTCCCAAAATTGGTTTATGATGTCATATGAACCATAAATATCAACTTTATCGTCTACTTTAATGTCAGTATAGAATGTTCCGTTCATTTTTTGAAAATCGGTTTTTTTGACTCCCTGAGAATACAAATACTGCATTCTATAATCGAGACCATAATATATATTTTCTCCTATTTTATCATCCACCTTAAATGATTTGTGAGCCGAAAACATTGGCAGTACATTTCTTTCAAAATGGAAACCTCCTTTATTTCTCAATTCTCCGCCGGTAGGATTTACATGACAATCAGCACACTGTCCTCCCATTCTTAACGCAAATCTTGGAAGCGAGTAACCCGTTCCGGAAAATGAACTAATAAATAAAATAATTAGAAAATATATAGATTTATTCATGATTAACCCTTTTTCAAATATATTTAATAAATTTAAAGTTTATTGGAGCCGACAAGATTGACTGTTATTTCAATATCGTTAGAGACTCTTTTCCCCAGTAGTAAATGTTCAACTTTAAAATCTGATAAATGAATACTAAAACTTGATATAACCCCAAGAAGATCTCCCGCCATTCTTGCTCTTGTTGCTGCACTTTCATCCAAATAGGTAACAGTATCCTGGGTTGTTACTTCTCTGGTAACCCCATGGAGTGTAAAATCACCAGTTACTTCTGCACTTAATTTATTTGGCTCCAGGTTTTTAATATTAGAAACTTTGGTAATCTTAAAAGTAATAACCGGATATTTATCTGCATCCAGCCAGGATGAACTTCTTAAGTCTTTATCCATTTTCTCCATTCCTGTTTTTAGTGAAGCTACCGGAATTTCAAATTCCCCGTTCAGAGTATTTGCAAAATCTTTTACGTCAAAAGTTACTTTTCCATGTAATTTAGTAGTTAAACCGTTAATATCTTCGAAAGGTGTAGTGCTGTAGAATGTTGCCTGGTTTCTGCCGCTTTCATCAGCAAATGTAAACGTCTGGACCCCTGCTGCTTTCACTTCAAAACCCTGGGCAAGAGTTGAAATAAAAATTGACAGCACTATAATTATTACTTTATATAGATGTTTCATTTCTTCCTTTTTTTTTGAAAATAAAAAATAAAAACCCCGATAAAACTATAACTATGCCGCTTAATGAAGTTACAGCTAATGATGCTAAAGTAAATGAAAATCCGCTTGGCAATAATCCGAATATAAATTTATCCTTCAATTCTTTATAAGTAGTACCGAATAAAGCATCTTTCTTTTCTATTAAAACCTGTGTTTTAGTAAATATATCTCCTCCGCTGGCAAGCCAGACTGCAACTGCTGCGGCTATTATTAATAATCCAGTAATAATTGTTCTTTTTTGATATTTATTCATTTCAAGTTTTTGATTGAATTATAATATCTCTTAGTATACTTAAATATTAAAAAGTGCTTCACAAGAATATTAAAAATTAATTTATTGTAATGTGTCACACATTAATCATATTTTTATAACATCCGGTTTTAATTACCTATTAATTTTTCCATTCCTTGCTAATAGATATATTTTATATTAAATTTGCTTACTCTTTTCGCCCATTAATGGGCGATTTTTGTTTGTATGAATATTTTTGATGAAAAAATAAAAGTTGTCGCAAATAGTGTTGCTGAAAAGAACGGTTTTTTTCTTATTGATTTCGTTCTGCGCGGAAATGAAAAGAACAGGGTTATAGAAATATTTATAGACGGAGAGAGAAATATATCTGCTGAAGATTGCGCAAATATCAGCAGAGAAATAAATACTGAAATTGAAACTCAAAACTTAATCGAATCAAATTATAGGCTTGATGTTTCTTCACCAGGTATCGAAAGACCGCTGCTTTATTTAAAGCAGTATCCTAAACATGTGAATCGTAAGTTTGATATTTCTTATAACCAGAATAACGAAGCTAAAAAACTAACCGGTAAGCTTATGGATGTATCAGGAGAAGATTTAACGTTTTTATCTGATAACAGACAAATTATAATTAACTTTAATAACATAAAAAAAGCTAAAGTAATAGCAAGTTTTTCTTAACGGAGGAAACAAAGAATGAACTTCGATATAGTAGAATCCTTTGCCCAGATGGTAAGGGAAAAAGGAATTGATAAAGATGTGCTTGCCGGAATAATTGAAGAGATTTTCGGAATGCTTGTAAGAAAAAAATTCGGCGATGAAGCAAAATATGATGTTGTTGTTAATATGGATAAAGGAGATATTGAAATATTCCTTGAACGAGAAATTGTTGATATAGTAGAAGATCCGAACAGACAGATCAGCATTGAAGAAGTTAACAAACGGGGAAATGAGGAGGAACTTGAAGTCGGTGAAGATTACGTTGAAAAATTGAATCTGGCTTCATTTGGAAGAAGACTAATTGTATTGGCAAAACAAAATCTTAATCAGAAAATCCGAGAAATTGAAAAAGATATTATTTATAATGAATACCAGGAGCTGCTTGGTGAAATAGTCGTCGGAGATATATATCAGATTAGAAAAAACGATATACTTGTTAATCATAATAAAAATGAACTATTGCTTCCGAGAAATGAACAGATCCCGTATGAAAGATATAAGAAAGGTGATACTGTCCGGGCAATAGTAAAAGAAGTTAGAAAAGGGACAAGTTCTCCGCAAATAATTATTTCACGGTCTGATAATACTTTTTTAAGAAGATTGTTTGAAATTGAAATACCCGAAATCTATGACGGAATAATCGATATAAAAGCAATAGCCAGGGAACCCGGCGAAAGAGCTAAGGTTGCTGTAGAATCCCAGGACAACAGGATAGACGCTGTCGGCGCTTGTGTCGGTATGAAAGGTGTCAGGATTCATGCTATTGTTAGAGAATTGAATAATGAAAACATAGATGTTATTAATTATTCTGAGGATCCCATTATTTTTATACAGCGCTCCCTTGCCCCGGCAAAGTTGAAACAAATTGAACTTGACACCGTTGAAAGAAAGGCTATCGTTACTGCGGATAGTGACCAGGTATCCCTAATCGTGGGAAGAAATGGTGTTAACATCCGTCTTGCTATGAAATTAACTGGTTATGAAATTGAAATCTTAAGAGAAGAAAAACCATTTGAAGAATATGACGAGGATATCGAATTAATTGATCTTAAAGAAGAATTAGGAACTGAAATTTACGAAACCTTAATAAATAACCGTTATGATACGGCTCTGGAAGTCCTGACAGCCGGTCCTGAAAAATTAAAGGAAATTGAAACTTTGGATGAAGAAAAAATTAACGAGATTATTGAAATAATAAAATCACAGTTTGAAGAAGAAGAATAGAACTTGAAACCAGATCAAAAATTTTAAGGTAATTATGCCAGAGACGAAAACAAAGAAAGTCAGAGTTTATAAATTAGCATCCGAATATAATCTTTCGGCTGAAAATCTTATTGAATTCCTGCAGAAGAAAGGACATGAAGTAAAATCACACATGTCTATGCTCAGTGATGATATGATTAAGGATATCAATGCTCATTTCAAGAAAGATATTGAAAAAGCAGAAAAACATTATAAAAAAATTGCTGAGTTTAACAAAAAACGTGAAGAAAAAGTTGAAGAAGAAGAACAGAAATCCATAAAGGATGAACCGGAGCCGGAACAAATTGAAGTAGCAAAAGAAGATGAAGCTGCAGAGATTCCCGTTGAAGAAGAAACCGAAGAACAATTAGCCGAAGAAGTAGAAGTAGGAGCTCAGGCAGAAATAGTTCAGGAACAGGTTGAAGCTGCTGTTGAAACTCCCGGAGAAGAAGCAGTAACCAAAGAGGAAGAACCTGAATTCAAGGCGCCGAGCGAAAAAGAGAAAGATAAAAAAAGAGGCCTTAAAGTTATCGGGAAAATGGACCTGGGAGAAGAAGAAAAGAAAAAGACTCTTTCTGATGCAAATCAGGGAAAAGATGAAAAACCTAAAAAGAAAAGAAAAAAACCTAAAGCCCGGAAAAAATCTACGGAACAACCTGATGATCAGACGCCTACTAAAAAAAGAAAGAGAATAAAAAGATTTGAAATTGATGAAAAAGAAGTAAAAGCTGCAATCAAAAAAACGCTCTTAAGCATGGACGATTCTGTTGCATCGGGAAGGGCAAGTGCAAGGAAAAAGAAAAGAAGAGAAAGAGAAGCTGAGGAAGAAAGAAGGCTTGAAGAAAAAAATCAGGAGAAGAAAACTATTGCTGTTAATGAATTTATAGCTGTAAGTGAGCTAGCAAATCTAATGGGTGTCCCCGTCAGCGATGTTATCCAGAAGTTTATCGAGCTTGGCCTAATGGTTTCAATAAATCAAAGGCTGGACGTTGATACCATTACTTTAGTAGCTGATGAATTCGGATTTGATGTAAAATTTCAAGAAGAATATACTTCAGAAGCCCTGGAAGACTTTGAAGATGATCCTGAATCACTGGAATCCCGTCCTCCTATTGTTACAATAATGGGGCATGTTGATCACGGTAAAACTTCTTTACTGGATTATATCAGGAGAACCAATGTAGTCGCAGGAGAATCCGGCGGTATTACTCAGCATATCGGTGCCTATAAAGTTGATGTTGGAAACGGGAAGAAAATTACATTTCTCGATACTCCCGGTCATGAAGCTTTTACAGCTATGCGTGCCAGAGGAGCTCAGCTTACAGATATCGTTGTATTAATTATTGCCGCTGACGATGCTGTTATGCCTCAGACTATTGAAGCTATAAACCACGCTCAGGCAGCTAATGTACCTATTGTTATTGCTATTAATAAAATAGATAAACCTGGCGCAAATTCGGATAAAATTAAGCAGCAGCTTGCAGATAGAAAAATTCTGGTTGAGGATTGGGGCGGAAAATACCAATGTGTTGAGGTTTCAGCTAAGACAGGATTGAATGTTGAAAATCTGCTTGAAGTTATTCTCCTGGAAGCAGAATTATTAGATCTTAAAGCTAATCCAAATAGAAACGCTCGCGGTACTGTTGTCGAGTCAGAACTCGATAAAGGTCGTGGAATTACCGGAACCATATTGGTTCAAAAAGGAACTCTAAAAATTGGTGATCCTTTTGTTGCCGGAATTTATCAAGGCAAAGTTAGAGCCATGTTTGATGAAAGGGGAAACAAGGTTGATGAAGCTCCTCCGGCTACTCCCGTTTTAGTGCTGGGTTTTGAAGGCGCTCCCCAGGCCGGCGATACTTTTGTTGGAGTTGAATCTGAAAGACAAGCTCGTGAAATCGGTATCAAACGCCAGCAGCTTAAAAGAGAACAGGATCAGAAACAGGTTCATCATATCACCCTTGAAGAGATCGGAAAACAAATCAGCATCGGCGGTGTGAAGGAACTTCCTTTAATTGTTAAAGGAGATGTTGACGGTTCGGTTGAAGCTCTTTCAGATTCTTTGATGAAATTATCAAATGAAGAAGTTGTTGTACGGGTTATTCACAAAGGTGTAGGTGGTATTTCAGAAAGTGATGTGCTGTTAGCAGATGCTTCGGATGCAATAATTATAGGTTTTCATGTAAGGCCGCATCTTAATGCAAGAAAATTAGCCGAATCACAAAATGTAGACATCCGCCTTTATAATGTTATTTATGATGCAATCAATGAGGTTAAAGCTGCACTCGAAGGACTGCTTTCACCTCTAATATCAGAAGAAGTAACTGCAACTCTTGAAATAAGAGATACTTTCAAAGTTCCTAAAATGGGAACCATTGCCGGCTGCTATGTTCAGGAAGGAAAAATTTCAAGGAACAGTAAAGTCCGATTAATCAGAGAAGGTATAGTAATCCACTCAGGAGAAATTGCTTCACTAAAAAGATTTAAAGATGATGTTAGAGAAGTTGATGCAGGCTATGAATGCGGTCTTAACATTGCAAACTATAACGATATTAAGGTTGGTGATGTTATTGAAGCTTACAAAATTGTGGAAACTAAGAAAAAATTAGCATAAAAGATGCAGCATAGGCATTATGCCTGCTCAAGTTTATATAGAAGGTTTGCAATGTCCAGACGAATTGAAAGAGTTGAAAAATTAATTAAGGAAGAAGTAAGTCTCATCTTTCTTCATGAACTTCAGGATAAGCTTCCGAATAATGAAATAGGATTTGTAACTATAACTAGTGTTAAAGTAAGTGCAGATCTTAAAATTGCAAAAGTTTATTTATCCGTTTTTGACAAAGAAAAAAGAGATGAAGTTTTAGAAAAAATAAAATTAAAAACCGGATTTATAAGATCTCTTCTTGCTTCCCGGTTAAAAATTAAATTTACACCTGAATTAAAATTTTTTATTGACGACACACTTGATTATGTTGAAAAAATAGAAGGACTTATTAAGAAAATTCATAACGAAGATGATAACAAATGATACAATTGATTACTCAAAATTTGATTTTGATTTAGGTGAAACAATTCTGATAGATAAACCTTTCAGGTGGACATCTTTCCATGTGGTTCATAATTTAAGAAAAGCTGTCGGAGTTAAAAAAGTTGGGCATGCCGGAACTTTAGACCCAATGGCAACCGGCCTTCTGATTGTTTGCACCGGAAAAAAGACTAAAGAAATTACAACGTTTCAGGAATTGGAAAAAACTTATACCGGAATTATTACTCTTGGTAAAACAACAACCTCAATGGATTTAGAAACTGAAATAATTGAAGAAAAACCTTTTAATAATATCAATGAAGAAATGATATTTAAAGCGAAAGAAGAATTTACGGGACAAATTCTCCAAATTCCGCCGATGTATTCTGCAGTTAAATATAAAGGGAAAGCCTTGTATAAATATGCCAGGAAAGGAAAAACTGTTGAAAGAGAACCAAGAGAGGTATTTATTTCAAAATTTAACATTACAAACATAGAATTGCCGGATATTCATTTCGAAATATCATGTTCCAAGGGTACTTATATAAGAGTTATCGCAAATGATCTGGGAATTAGTTTGGGCTGCGGAGCGCTATTATCTTCTTTAAGAAGAACTAAAATTGGTAATTATAATGTTGAAAATGCTCTCTTAGTTGATGATTTTATTGAAAAAATCGGATTAACTATTGTTTAGAGGCAGCAGGTTATGCTCAATTTGCTTCATTTTCAGACAAAAAAAACATATATTAATAAGCTTTTTGTATAGATAAAGTATTTTATGAAAATTTTCCATGAGTTCTCTGAAATAGAAAAGAATGAAATTACCTTCGTAACTATTGGTTCTTTTGATGGTATTCATTTAGGACATAGAGAAATAATAAATAGAATTAATGAAAAAGCTTCTCAAAACGGTGGCAGAAGCTTTTTAATAACTTTTGATCCTCATCCAAGAAGTGTTCTTTCAAAAAATGCAGATGTTAAGATATTAACAACATTGCGTGAAAAATCTATTTTACTGGATGCTTTGGGTATTCAGAATTTATTAGTGATAAAATTTACAAAAGATTTTTCCCAGATTAGTGCAGAGGATTTCGTTTTAAATTATGTGATGAAGTATATCGGTCTTAAAGAGATTGTTATCGGTCATGATCATCACTTCGGTAAAGGCCGCAGCGGGAATGAAACAACATTGAGAAAGTTAGGTAAGGAGAATAACTTCGATGTTTCAATTGTAGGCGCTTATAAGCTGAACGATAAAATTATCAGCAGTTCGGAAATTCGAAGTTCTTTAAATATTGGAGATATAAAATTAGTTAATACTTATCTTGGCAGATATTATTCTTTCAGCGGTTTTGTAATTGAAGGGGATAAGAGAGGAAGAGAATTGGGATTCCCGACTGCAAATATCAAACTGGAAGATGAACAAAAACTTTTACCGGCATTGGGTGTGTATGCGGTAGAATTTATAGTTGATAGAAATAAATATTTCGGCCTGCTGAGTGTAGGTAAAAGACCAACTTTTTATGAAAACGGGAATATAATTCCCGAAGTTTATATATATGATTTCAATAAAGATATTTATGGTAAATTTGTAACAGTTAATATTGTTGAGATGATCCGCGGTGAAATTAAGTACAATTCTGCCGGAGAATTAATTGAACAAATGAATAAAGATAAAGAACTAGGTTCCGAAATTTTAAGTAAATTAGTAGATTAGATTTTTAACAATTTTTAACTATATAAAAAATAAGAAGTTATATAGATTTTTACTAGAAAATAAATAATTAATCCCGGTTTCCTGAAACAGAAAGGTTTTCTGGGGTTACATTGTATTAATAAAATAAGGATAAATAAAATGACCAAAGAGGAAAAACAGGAACAGATCAAAAATTTTGGAAGTAATGAAAAAGACTCAGGAAAAGCTGAAGTACAAATTGCTATACTTACAAAAAGGATAAATGAGCTGACCGAACATTTTAATGTTCATAAAAAAGATCATCACTCAAGGAGAGGTTTAATGGCTATGGTTGGTAAAAGAAGAAGGTTATTAAATTATTTAATGAAAAAAGATATAGCAAGATACAGAACAATTATTAAAGAGTTAAACATTAGAAAGTAAAGGTTTATTAATGGTATCAAAAGAATTAGAATTTGGCGGTAAAAAATTTTCAATAGAATCCGGCAGGTTTGCAAAACAAGCAAGCGGTTCTGTAATGGTTAGATACGGCGATAGCATGGTATTAGTTACCGCCGTCGCTGCAGATCAGGCTCCCGATAATATTGATTATTTTCCGCTTCAGGTAGAATACAGAGAAAAAACTTCAGCAGCCGGAAAATTTCCTGGCGGGTATATTAAAAGAGAAGGCCGTCCCAGCGAAAAAGAAATATTGAGTGCTAGGCTGGTCGATAGACCTATCAGACCTCTTTTCCCGGATAACTTCAATAATGAGACTCAGATTATAGCCCTCGTATTTTCTTACGACGGCGAAAATGATACTGATGTCCTTGCCGCAGTCGGAGCTTCTGCTGCTTTAACAATTTCAGACATTCCGTTTAACGGACCTATAGCTGAAGTCCGGGTAGGGAAAATAAATGGTGAATTTATTGTAAATCCTACCCAACAGCAAATTAAGGAAAGCGATATTGAATTAGTTGTGGCAGGAACTGCTGATTCAATTGTAATGGTCGAAGGAGAATCAAATGAAATTACCGAAGATGACTTGCTGAATGCTTTGAAATTTGCCCAGGGAGAAATAAAAAAGCTGGTTGATCTGCAGCTTGAACTGGCTAAGGAGATTAACAAGTCTAAAAAAGAAGTTGTTGAAAAAAGCATTGATGAAAATTTAAAAAAAGATGTCTATCAGTTAGCACAGGATAAATTAAAAGAAATTGTCTATTCGGTTTTAGCAAAAGAAGAGAGAAGTGAAAAGAATAAAGAATTGACTGAATCCGTTAAAGCTGAATTAGCAGAAAAGTATCCCGAACAGGAAAAAGTAATTGGAGAAATCATTCACGATCTTGAAAAAGACCTTATGAGGAAAAGGATTTTGAGCGAAGGTATTCGTCTTGACGGAAGAAATACAACGCAAATACGCCCAATCTCAATTGAAGTCGGAATTCTTCCAAGAACACATGGTTCCAGTTTGTTTACAAGAGGAGAAACTCAAAGTTTAACAACAGTTACACTTGGTACTAAAAATGACGCCCAAACTGTTGACGGATTGCTGGAAGAATATTCTAAGAAATTTATGCTCCATTATAACTTTCCTCCTTTTAGCGTAGGTGAAGTCGGAAGAATGACTGGCGTTGGCAGAAGAGAAATCGGTCATGGAAATCTTGCTGAAAGAGCACTTAAAATTATGTTTCCGCTGGAAGAACAATTCCCATATACAGTCCGGGTTATTTCAGATATTCTTGAATCAAACGGCTCTTCTTCAATGGCAACTGTATGCGCCGGCTCCCTGGCACTAATGGATGCCGGTGTTCCAATTAAAAAATCCGTTGCGGGAATTGCAATGGGACTTATTAAAGAAGAGGATAATTATGCAGTATTATCGGATATTCTCGGAAACGAAGATCATTTAGGTGATATGGACTTTAAAGTTGCCGGCACTAAAGATGGAATTACGGCTTTCCAGATGGATATAAAAATAGAGGGGATTTCTTTTGAAATTATTGAAAAAGCTTTAGCCCAGGCAAAGGAAGGCCGGCATTATATTCTGGATAAAATGGATCAAGTAATTAGTACACCGAGAGAATCCCTTTCACCATTGGCGCCAAGATTAATTACTATGCAGGTGGAAACAGATCAAATTGGAGCAATTATAGGCCCCGGTGGTAAAACTATCCAGGGTATGCAGAGATTGTTTGGTGTTGATATTAATATTGATGATGACGGCACTGTAAGCATCGCTTCTCCAAACAAAGAAAATGCTACAAAATGTAAAGATTATATCAAGAAATTAACTGCTACTCCTGAGGTTGGTGAAATCTATGAAGGTGTAATAACCAAAATTATGGATTTCGGTGCATTTGTTGAAATACTTCCGGGAAAAGAAGGCCTGCTCCATATTTCTCAAATCGATAACAAAAGAGTAAATAAAGTTACAGATTATTTTAAAGAAGGAGATATGGTTACCGTCAAACTGCTTAAAATTGAAAACGGAAAATATTCTTTAAGCAGAAAAGAACTCTTAAAAGAAGACGGTAAGGAAAAAGCTGTATAATAATAATTTTTTTCGAATGGGATTGCCGGAGATAATGAGATATCATTTAATGTATAGATCTTTTCAAGATTAAAGATCTTGTTTCAAATAAAAGGATAATACGGCAGCCTCATTCTTCATTAAGTATTTAATAAAATCATAGATGTATGGTTCAATTAAGATTGTTAGCTTGTTATCAAGCTGTTTTTGAATTTATTCAGTTTAATATTTTTTATTGCCTGTTTGTACCAAAAGTATCAAATAGCTTCCAAACAAAAATTAAAAGCAGGGAAGAATTCTTAAGCAGCAGGTTATTATCATTTATTCCGGCTATACCGGAATTTGAACAAAAAGTTTGTCTCGCTAATAACGGGATTATTTTATTACTAAAGTTTATTTTATATGCGAAAAGAGATTATAATAAATTCTTCCACTTCACAGACACGCGTAGCAATTACCGAAGATGGAAATTTAGTCGACTTTTTTGTTGATTATCCCGAAAACCGGCGCATGGTCGGTGATATTTATTTGGGGAAAATTGCCAGGGTCTTACCTGGCATTAAAGCTGCCTTTGTTGATATAGGCATGAAGCATGACGCCTTCCTTCACTTCTCGGATATAGGAGAAACTACCAAACAATTCCAGGATATGCTTGGTGATGAAGACTCTGATGTCGATGACGAGGAAGACGAAGAGATATCAGAAAATGCACGCGCCCAGGAAAAACAAAAACAAAGCCAGCCGGAAATTCCTAAACTGCACAAAGGTGAGGATATAATTGTACAGATTACTAAGGAACCTGTAAACAATAAGGGTGTCAGAGTCAGTTCATCCGTTTCATTACCAGGCAGATTCTGTGTCCTGCTTCCATTCGATGGAAAAGTTGGTGTATCAAAAAAAATATATGATTTTAAAGAAAGAAGACGTTTAAGGAATATTGCACGGAGCATTCTTCCGAGGAATTACGGATTAATTATCAGAACCGTAGCAAAAAACCAGAATGAAGAAGCCCTTCAGGAAGATTTGAATAATCTGATAAAAACCTGGAAAGAGATAGAAACCACAGTTAAATCCGAAACTCCTCCCGCTCTTATATACCAGGATCTTAATACTACTTCAAGCGTAATTAGGGATCTTTTTACACCCGATGTCTCCAAAGTTTTTATCGATTCAAAAAAATTATACAAACAGATAAAAAATTATATCCAGCTTATACAGCCGGGACTTGCAGATAAAATTGAATCCTTTAAATCCGGTCATTCAATATTTGATTCATTTAAAATTGAAGAACAGATTAAAACTTTAATGGGACGAAAAGTTCCACTGCCGAGCGGAGGATACTTAATTATCGAACATACGGAGGCAATGGTTGTTATCGATGTTAACAGCGGAAGATATGCAAAAAACAAAGAGCAAGAGCTGAATTCTTTAAAAACAGACCTTGAAGCATCACGAGAAATCGCCAGGCAGCTCAGGTTAAGAGATATAGGAGGAATTATAGTTATAGACTTTATCGATCTTGAAGATGAAAAGAACAGGAAAAAAGTTTATGATGAACTAAGGAAAGAATTCAGGAGAGACAGAGCAAAAGTTTCTGTTCTGCCGATGTCTGATTTCGGGGTAATACAAATTACACGGCAGCGGATCCGTCAAAATATAATGCAGGCAATGAAGGAAGTATGCCCTTACTGCCTCGGAACAGGCTTACTGACCAAACATTCCCACTTGGTTTACGATCTTGAAGACTGGCTGAAAAAGTTTAGAAGACATTCAAACGAAAGATCCTTAATCATTAAATGCCATCCAACGGTTGCAGAAAAATTCAAAAAGGGAGAATTTAAATCTCTGACAAAATTGCAGTTAAAATATCTTGTAAGATTGAAAATCGCGGAAGATGAAAGTATGCCCCTGTCACAATTAAAATTTATATCCAAAAAAACTCAAAGAGAATTAACAGATGAATTTCAATAGCGTTATTATTTAATTTCGGGTAATTATTTTCGATAATGTTATTTTGCGGAATGAATTATGAAAAAAACAAAACTTTATAATATACATAAGAAATTAAACGCTAAGATTGTTGAATTTGCCGGTTTTTTAATGCCGGTGCAGTATACATCCATAATCGCTGAACATAAAGCAGTAAGAAATGCTGCGGGAATTTTTGATGTATCACATATGGGCGAAGTTTTTATCCAGGGGAAAAATGCACTGGATTTTGTTCAGCAAATAACGATAAATGATGCTTCAAAATTATTTCCGGGCAGAGTTCAGTATTCAGCAATGTGCTACCCGGATGGTGGAATTGTCGATGATTTGCTTGTTTACAAATTAGATGATACTAAATACATGCTGGTTATAAACGCAGCTAATATTGATAAAGATGTAAAATGGATGAAGGATAATAATAAGTTTGATGTTAAGATTAATGACTCAAGTAATGAATACTCTTTGATAGCTGTACAGGGACCGAAGTCAAAAGATATCGTTCAAAAAATCTGTGATTTTGATTTAAATTTAGACTACTATCATTTCATAGAAGGAAATGCTGCCGGAATTAATATGATAATTTCGCGGACTGGTTATACCGGTGAATTAGGATATGAACTTTATTTCACCGGCGATGTATCCATAGCAGAAAAAGTCTGGAATGAGATTATTGATGCCGGTAAAGAATTTAACATTGCACCGGCAGGTCTGGCTGCCAGAGACAGCTTAAGACTTGAAATGGGTTTTTGTTTATACGGCAATGATATTGATAAAACTACAAATCCCTTGGAAGCCGGATTAGGCTGGATAACTAAATTGAAAAAAGATAATTTCATTGGAAAAGACTCACTTTTAAAAATAAAATCAGACGGATTAAAAAGAAAACTCTCTCCCATTACTTCAGATGAAAGGGTATTTCCCAGACATGGTTATGATATAACCTTTAGTGGCACAAAGATCGGCGAAATAACAAGCGGAACGGTAAGTCCCGTTTTAGATAAAGCAATTGCCTTAGGGTATGTGGATTCCGAATACGCTGTCGAAGGCTCAGAAGTAAATTTTTACATAAGAGGTAAAGAAATTCCTGCAAGAATTGTGAAACTTCCTTTTATAAATAAAAATTGAACTGCCATGAAGATCAATGTTATTTTTTCTCATAACAATTATGATGAACTTTTTTTTGCTTCAAAAACATCTGTTGTTATTGATGTCTTAAGAGCATCAAGTACAATTGTTACTGCTTTAAATAACGGGGCAAAAGAAATTATACCTGTTGCTTCAGTAGAATTCGCCGTGAAAATATCGGGAGGTTTATTCACGGGACAAACATTAATTTGCGGGGAAAGAAATACAAAAAAGGTTGAAGGTTTCGCATTGGGCAACTCACCTTTGGAATTTACTGAAGATAAAATTGCAGGAAAGTCGATAATACTTTACACTACGAATGGTTCAAAAGCTGTTGTGAAAGCAAAATTTTCAGAGAATCTTTTTGTAACTACATTTTTAAATCTGTCGGCAGTGGCAAAAAAATTAGTCGAGATTGATAAAGATGCCGAAATAATTTGTTCCGGCAGGGGTAATGCTATTTCACTTGAAGATATAGTTTGTGCAGGAAGATTGGTTTCCGAAATTCAAAAATATAAAGAAGAGATTGAACTTTCAGATTCTTCCAGGGCAAGTATTTCATTAAATAAATCTTTCGGAAAAAATATAGATAAAATGTTAAAAGAAACCGAACACGGGCACATTCTAATTGAAAACGGATTTGAAAATGATATCGAATACTGCAGTAAACTCGATCTGTTGGAAGCAGTTCCTGTTTTTACAAATAATGCATTAAGGTTATTATCTGCAGTTAAACCCGTTGCTTAATAAATATAAAATGTTATTTTTGATTTTAAGATGGCTGCAAAAAAGAGGAAAGTAACTAACAACAACCGACGTTCAAAGGGTTCAAACGGGAATAATTATTTTACTATTTCGGTAGAAAAAAAGAAAAAATTAATTGGAATATTTTTAATAGTTATTGCACTTCTTGTATTCTTAAGTATAATCTCTTATTCTCCGTTTGATCATTACGACTTCCCGGACTTACTTAAGGTATTCGGCTCTAATTCCAATATCCCGGCAAAATCAAGCGGTGCTTACAACTGGCTTGGTATTTTCGGAGCATGCATTTCCGATTTCTTTATAAACTCAACTATAGGTTATTTTTCTGTTGTATTTCCGATTATGGTTTTTATTTGGGGAGTTGCATTCTTAAAAAAGATAAATTTCCATTTCTTAATTTATTCATCCAACTTTTTGATTTTAACAGGGCTTATTCTCTCTTCAATATTCGGTGTATTTAAAGTAAAGGATTTAATTGGCACCAATGAACTTTCAGGAAAAATAGGATATTATTTAGGAGAAATTTCTACAAGGCTGCTGGGTGGAATCGGAAGTATAATTTTATTATCAGCTTTTTTTATAGCTCTTTTAATTTTTGCTTTCGATATAAAACTTGAAAAAGTTTTCCATTTCTTTTAAAAACATTTTCTCATCTTCAGTAAGTAAAGTTAAAGATGAACTGGAAAAAAGCCGGGAAGAAATTGAAAGAGACAAATTAAAAAAGATCCAAAACCTGCGCGATGAAAAGAAAAAGAAGAAATCGTTTTCAAAGAATAAAGATAATGTTCCTGAAGTAACGCCTGAAGAATTGATGGAAAGTGAGGCCGAAGAACAGACTAAAATAAGAATTATAAGAAAAGAGGATTCTCCTCAGCAGCAGGAAGAAAATAAAATTGTATCCGACGAAGATAAAAAAGTTGATCTTGAAAAAACCGGTGAGATCCAGGCCAAACCGGATAAAGACGAAGAAGCAAATCTGCCCAACCAATGGGAAGAAAAGATTAATTATAAGAGTCCAAACCTTGATATTTTAGACCCTCTGCCTGAAGTAGATTTCCAGGTAGCGGAAGAAGAATTAAAAAGAAATGCCGAACTTTTAAAAGAAAAATTAAAATTATTTGATATTCAAATTGAAGATATTTCGGTTACTCCAGGACCGGTTGTCACACTTTATGAAATTGTTCCAGCACCGGGAGTAAAGATCAGCCGGATTGTAGGGCTTGAACACGATATCGCCCTTGCACTTGCAGCACGAGGAATAAGAATTATCGCTCCCATTCCTGGGAAAAGTGCCATCGGTGTAGAAATACCGAATGCCGAAGCCTCACTTGTAAATGCGAGATCTGTTCTCGGCAAAATCTCCGAATCAGAAATGGAATTACCTATGGCATTCGGCAAAACAATAAACGGTGATGTTTATATGGCTGACCTGGCTAAAATGCCGCATATGTTAATTGCAGGCTCAACCGGTTCGGGTAAAAGTGTCGGTATAAATATGATTATTGCAAGTCTGCTTTATTCAAAGCAGCCTTCCGAAGTAAAACTGGTAATGATAGATCCTAAAAAGATAGAATTATCATTTTATAATAAATTAAGAAAGCACTACCTGGCAGTCTCCCCCGATCTTGATGAAGAGATAATTACAAATCCGCAAAACGCTGTACTTCTCTTAAAGTCGGTAGAATATGAAATGGAAAAGCGGTATGATAAGTTGGCAAAATCTGGTGTTAGAAATATTGTTGATTATAACAAAAAAGTATCCGATCCTAAAAAAAGGCCCCATGATACTGAAACCGTAAAACATCATCCGGTTCCCTATTTAATAGTTATTATTGATGAGCTCGCTGATTTGATGATAACCGCAGGCAAGGAAGTGGAAGAACCGATTGCAAGACTTGCCCAGCTGGCAAGAGCCGTTGGAATTCATCTTGTACTTGCGACTCAAAGACCATCGGTTAATGTTATTACCGGTGTTATAAAAGCAAATTTTAGTGCACGTGTTGCATACCAGGTGGCAACAAAAATCGATTCAAGAACTATTCTTGATATGAATGGTGCAGAACAATTACTGGGTAAAGGTGATATGCTTTTCCTTCCTACAGGCCAGCCGAAACCAATTAGGATTCAAAATGCTTTTATTTCTACCGATGAGGTTGAAAGATTAACTAATTATATATATTCACAGCCGGGATATTCAAAACCTTATTTTCTGCCGTCTCTGTATGATAAAAGAAAAGAGGCAGCAGCAGGGTTTTTATCTGATCTTGATCCGATGTTTGAAGACGCTGCAAGAGTAATAGTCAGGCATCAGCAAGGATCCGTTTCTCTGCTTCAAAGGCGATTAAAGCTGGGATACTCAAGAGCCGCAAGAATTGTTGATCAGCTTGAAGAAGCAGGTATTGTAGGACCAAATGACGGCAGCAAAGCCCGTACAGTCCTGGTTGAAAATGAAGAGCAATTGGAGACAATCATTCGTTCGTTATAAATCAATAATTAAACTGTGAGTATTTCCAGATCAACTTTGTGTACTTCTGTAACCGGCCTGCCTAAAAACAATTCGGCAACCTCCTTAAACTTTACAGGTATATCACTTACATAAAAATCATAGTTGCCGGGCGTATTCCTGTTAGTATATAAATCTGTCCTGCTAAGCTCTTCTTTAATTATTGTCGCAGAAGCAACACCGGAATCTATCAGCTTTATATTATCACCAATTACATTTTGTATAACTTCCGATAAAATCGGGTAATGCGTACAGCCGAGTACCAGAGTATCAATTTTTAAATCTCTTAATTCTTTCAGATATTCTTCTGCTATTTCATAAGTTGCTTTATGGTTCATCCATCCTTCTTCAGCTAAAGGAACAAATAACGGGCAAGCTTTTTCATAAACAACCAAGGAAGGTTCTATTTTTCTTATTTCATTTGAATAGGCTTTGTTGCTGATTGTAGCTCTTGTTCCTATTACACCAATTTTACCATTTTTTGTAGAGCTTATTGCTGACTTTGCCCCGGGATTAATCATACCGATTATAGGGAGATCAAAATTCTTTTTTAATTCGTCTAATGCAATTGACGATGCGGTATTGCAGGCAACAACAACAGCCTTAACGTTTTTACTGAGTAAAAATTTTGTGTCCTGAAAAGAATATTCTATTACTGTTGAATTGGATTTGGAACCGTAAGGAACCCTGGCTGTATCTCCGAAATAAACTATGTCCTCTGCAGGAAGAGTAGAGGCTAATCTTTTAACTACTGTTAAGCCGCCAATACCTGAATCAAACACTCCGATCGGTTTTTCTTTGTCTACGAAATTCATTTATATATTATTATTGAAAAATATTTTTTGTAATAAATCTTTAATTGTTATATTGATGTATAGTTATACTGCTGAATCAGATCTGTATATAACTACTTCAGTTGAAAATCAAAGCATTTGAGAGATTGTTCCTGTTAATTCAGCTCTTATTAGATCATATCCATTCTGTGAAATTTTTTTCCCATCACGATCGAGGACATAAAATGAGTCAACTATGTCGTCGCCTTTTGTAGAGATTTTGGCAAAGTAAATCATTAAACCAAGTTCATTCATTTTTGAAGTGACGCGGTATAAAAATCCCAGCCTGTCCGGTGAAAAGACATCTATGATTGTATATTTTTCATGTTTTTCAAATGCTATTTTTATCTTACCCGATCTTTTAAAGAATTTACTTTCAATTCTCCACCATTTGGATTTCATTTTTGCTACTTCTTTATTCAGCTGAAGCATCCCGTTTAAAACACTATTTAAATCCCTCGTTATTTTATCATACCTTGCAGGTTCTATTTTTCTTCCTGTTCTGAAATCAGTTACATTAAATGTATCAATTACTATTTCATCCTTACGCGTAAATATCTTTGCATCATGAATATTTGCATCGTTAATTGAAAGGACTCCGCAGATCTTTGAAAGGAGCGCCGGGAAATCCGTTGTAATTACGGTTATGTTTGTAAAATCACTCAGCTCTTTGTACAATGTTGAGAGCTTATTTCCTTTCAGTATCTCTTCAACATGCTGTGCTATTTCTTTATCCGAAAATTGATGTGCATATGCAATATCATTAATAGAATCTATATGTTCCTGGACATGATCATCGGAAATGTTAGGTGAATACTTACTTATTTCCTGGGGAATCACATAAGTACTTGAGACCAATAATTCTTCTCCGGTTATTTGATCCTCGAGCATCGATTTGGATTTCCTATAAAGTTCGGAAAGCAGTTCGCTCTTCCATGATGTCCATACTGCAGGATTAACTGCCGAGAGATCTGCATAAGTAACAAGGTAAAGTAAATCCAGATATTTTGTTGAAGGGAATCTAGAGGTAAAATTGTTCAATGTTTCCGGGTCGTTTAAATTCCTTCTGAAAGCAACCTGTTCCATAACAAGGTGGTTATGCACAAGGAATGTAACCATATCGATTTCTTCTTCACTATAACCAAGCCTGTGCATAATTGAGGATGCCATTTCTGTCCCGATAATTTCATGACCGGCAATATCTATTGGCTTAGCTATATCATGAAGAAGCAGACCGAGGTAAAGCATTTCCCTTTCTTTTAAGATATTAAATAATTTTCCTAAAGTAGAAGTATCCTTTTCAAGCTTCTCGACATTCAGAATAGTAATAAGAGTATGCTCGTCGGCAGTATAACAATGATAAACGCCATGCTGCATGAAACCTACAAGATCTTTAAATTCGGGAAGGAATACGGACAAAACTCCCAATTCATTCATTGCGGTAAGCGTCTGCCCCACATTTTTAGGCAATTTCAGAATTTCCCTGAAAAAAACAGATGATTCAGAGGCTATTAAATCTGATTCGGAAAAATTTTCCATTTCCTCAATTATGACTGATCTTAAGTTTTCATCAAAATGTGCAGAGTGCAGACCGCGGTAATAAAAGGCCCTTAAAATATCTGAAAGTGAAAGCTTTACTTTCGGATTTGTTAAAGAAATAGTTTTGCCTTTCAATATAAAATCATCGTCAAGATATATTGACAGGGAATCGGGTAAAGGATTTGATATTTCATCCTGGAATCTTTTAAGCATTGACCTGGAAAAACGGTTTATAATATTTGCAGCTTTAAAATATTCCTTCATGAAAAGTTCAAGTGCATCATTCTGGCTGTAAAACATTTCGGATATCTTTATTTGCGCATTAAATTCAAACCTGTCATTTTTCTGATTTTGAAACAGATGAAGAAGATTTCTAACTGCAATTATCAGCTTGTAGCTTTGAAGCAGCCGATTACACTCATTATGAGTTGTATAATCATTTTTTCTTAAAATATCTATAAAGATTTCTGTCTGGGATGCTTCGATCTGTTTATTTAGAAGAGTTTTATTTTTAAGGATATACATCCACTCAATCACCTGGAAATCTCTTAAACCTCCTGCAGATAACTTTACATTTGGCTCAAGGGTTTTAGGAGATACTCCATATTTTGTATACCTGTCTTCAGTATCGGAAAGAAATTCTTCTAAAAGTTTTGAAGTTGCTTTATCATCGATATAAGTAAATATCTCTTCATTCCATCTATTGTAAATTTTATCTGAACCATAAATAAAACGCGTTTCAAAAAATTGTGTAAAAGTATGAAGGTCTTCAAACAAATATTTTTTTATATCTGAAAACTCTCTCAGTGTGTGAGAAACTTCGATACCATTATCCCAGAACTTTGTAATCAATTCTGAAATATCAGCTTTATTTTTATCAATCGATTCGGCAATAAACATTATATCAATATCCGAATACGGTGATAATTCTCTTCTGCCGAAACTGCCGCAGGATGCTATAGCGAAATCGTACTTCTTTCCAACTAAAAGTGAACGGACAAAATCTTCAACGAGAAGACTGTATTCCAAACTAAATTTCAATGAATCCATCTGGATTGGATTCTGCTGGAACAGTTTTTTTCGATTATAAAAAAAGATTTCTTTTGAGCTTAAAACTTGTGTCATAAACAAAATGTGATTTAATTATAATTTTCAGTATAATAATCTTCTTTTGAATATTCTGCCTCAATAGTTGAAGATATTCCTCCCCTTACATTAAATTCTGCGGTAATCCTCATATATCTTGGCTGACAAACCTCAACCAGGTCATCAAGAATTTTGTTTGTTGCACTTTCAAAATAAATTCCGTCATTCCTGTATGAGTTTAAGTAAATCTTTAAAGATTTTAATTCAATGCACAATTGATCCGGGATATATTCTACGGTTATAGTAGCAAAATCAGGCTGCCCGGTTTTAGGACATAATGAAGTAAATTCGGGAGCTTCATGATAGATTGTATAATCCCTGTTAGCATATTGGTTATTAAAGACTTCTAATAATTTTGATTTTTCATTCATTTAAAATTTCCTTTCTAAATATAACTCAACCTTACCTTGTATTTTATAGGATCTTCGATACCTGCCATTTGAAAACCTCTTAACCTTAAGGCGCAGCTGTCGCAAACTCCGCAAGCTTCATCTTCATTTTGATAGCAAGACCAGGTTAAATCCAGTGGAGCGTTAAGTTCAGCTCCTTTTTTAACAATATCTCCTTTGGAAAAATGAATAATTGGTGCAGCAATCGCTATCTTTGTTTCAGGTTTTGTTCCCAGGTCAATCATTTTTTCAAAAGCATTAAAAAATTCAGGCCTGCAGTCCGGATAACCTGAAGAGTCTTCGTAAACGGCACCGATAAAAATTGCGTCGGCTCCAATTACTTCTGCCCAGCTCACACAAACAGATAAAATATTTGCATTTCTAAAAGGAACATATGAAGATGGAATTTCTTTTGACGATAAATCTGCTTTGCTTACTTTAATATTCCTGTCTGTTAATGATGAACCTCCGATTTTTGCTAAATGAGAAAAATCGACTACCAAAGTATTTTTAACACCATAAAAATCGGCAATATTATAAAATGACTTTAATTCTCTTTTTTCTGTTCTTTGCCCGTAGTTAATATGGACAAACGAAAGATCATAATCTTTTTTCGCAATAGCTGCCGTAACACAGCTATCCATCCCGCCGCTGACTGCTACAATTGCTTTTTTCTTATTATTCATATTAAAAATAAACATTTAATTTAATAAAATAACATTTTACAAAGAAATAGCGAAAAGATGCCGGTCACTTTTAATGTGACCGGTATCCAGGACATAATGCATTAATAATATTGTATAAAAAAATCTAATCCGTAATTGCTGCTGAAAATCATCTTTTGTAAGTTTGTTCTGAATTTTCTATTCTTTAATACAAAAATCAAGAGGAAATAATGAGAAGAAAAATTATTGCGGGAAACTGGAAGATGAATAATGATATAAATGGAACAATCAATTTAATTTCAAACCTGGTAAAATCTTTAAATAACAGTGAAAATTGTGATGTAATTGTCTGCCCGCCTTTTACATCATTAAGTGAAGCAAATTCTCAAATTAAAAATACGGTAATCAAACTAGGTGCCCAGAACATGTATTTTGAGAATGAAGGAGCCTATACCGGCGAAATATCGGCACAAATGCTTAAGAGTGCAGGTTGTGAATTTGTAATTTTAGGACATTCCGAAAGAAGAGCGATATTTAATGAATCTGATTCACTAATCAACAAGAAAATCAAAAAAGCAATTTCTTCAGGGTTAAAGCCGATTTTTTGCGTTGGCGAAAGCCTCGAACAACGTGAAAAAGGAGTAATGAAAGATATCATTAAAACACAGGTAACAGAAGGATTGAATGATATTTCTGCAGAAGAAATAAAAACATTAATAATAGCTTATGAACCTGTTTGGGCAATTGGCACAGGCAGGAATGCTACACCCGAACAAGCCCAGGAAGTTCATGAATTTATAAGATCTTTAATAAAAGAAAAATATTCGGAGGAAATTGCTGATAACATGATTATACAGTATGGGGGGAGTGTAAAACCGGATAATGCAAAAGACCTTCTTTCCCAAAAGGATATTGACGGCGCACTTGTCGGAGGTGCCAGCCTTAAAGCCGATTTATTCTTAGGAATTATCAGGGCTGCCTAATTTACGATATTTTGTCAAATTTGATAAAATTTCAAATAAAAATTATCATATGTACAGAGATTGGTTGAATGGATGAATGGAAAAACATTCAATCAGCCAATCTTGCTGAATCGTATTAAGATAAGCTGGGAAATGAAATAAAAAAACTAATGATTTGCTTCAAAAAAGCAGTTATTGGCTGAATTTTTGATTGATTTCCCCTCCCTTCTTTAGTATATTTGTAAGTTTAATTTCTTATTACGAAGGTCTGGGCCACGGATGGGATTATTGAAATTTTTATTTCTTTCAAATATCATATTTTTTTTCATCCTTTCACATCCGGTTTCTGCTCAAATCGTTTTTAAAGAGCTTCCTGACTATCATATAAAAGCTGATTCGTCCTTCTTTAATATTACTCCGACAAGAAAGATTATCCCTTTAGATGGAATCTGGAAAGTTTATCCCACAAATGATAAACAAGGAAAAAGTTCGAAAATTACTGTTCCATCTATATTCAAAGGAGAAGGAGAATTAACTTTCGAAAAAGAATTCACAGTAACCCGGAAAGAATTAAATAACTATATAATGTTCATTCATTTTCTGGGAATGAATTATTCGGCGGATATTTCGATCAACAATGTAATTATTTACAGACATACAGGGGGAGAATTTCCTTTTCATTTTGAACTGCCGCACGACATATTACGAGTAGACCAGAATAATATATTAACTGTAAAACTGTTTTATAAGCTTGATTCCGAAAACACAATACCGGTAAAGCAGCGATTTTTATTTCCACAAAGCTTCGGCGGTATTTTCAGGGATGTTTATATTCATTTAATTCCGAACATTTCCATCTCCGGATTGGATGTAACATCTGACTACGATTTAAAATCGGATAAAGCTTCATTAAAAATCAATTCGGAAATTGAAAACAAGGAATTTAAAGGAGCACCTGACTCGATTGAAATACCCAATAATCTTAACCTGAAAATAAAAATCCTTAAACCGGACGGCTCATTAGAAAATTCTTTTGAAAATAAATTTTCACTTGAAAGAAATAAAAACACCTTATTAAATAAAGAAATAGAAATTAAAAACCCTTCCCTTTGGTCAGCTTCAAACCCGAGTTCTTATATTATTTCTGCCGAGCTGTGGAGAGGCGATAGTTTAATTGATGTAACTAAAAAAGAACTCGGAATATACTCTCTGAAAGCAGAAATAAATTCCATCTTATTTAACGGCAGTTCATTTCAGCTTAAAGGAGTAACTTATGTTCCTTCCTTTGAAGGATTAGGCAGCCTTGCTTCATATAATAAGATGGAAGATGATATAAAGATGATAAAAGACCTGGGATTTAATTGCATAAGGTTTGCAAAATCGGTTCCTCATCCATACTATTTGTATCTTTGTGAAAAATACGGATTATTAGCATTTATTGAAATCCCCGTAAACTTCATTCCTGCTTCTTTATCATCCGATAGAGATTTTATTGTAAGAAGCGAAAATTATCTATCCAACTTTATTAAAGCATTTAAAAATTATAATGCTGTTGCTGCAATCGGAGTATGCACTTCTGCATTACCTCAGGTTGAAGAAAATATATCTTTAATTGAAAACCTTGCAATACTGGCAAAGAAAAATTACCAGGGACTTATTTATGCTTCATTTGTTTCTGAAGACCAGGATGAAATCCCTCAAATTAAAGATATCGATTTATATGGAGTTGAAATATTAAACTCACCTTTGGAAAATGAATTTGAAAACTTTGTAAAGCTGCAGAAAAAATTAGGAAAAGGAAAAGTTTTTATTAGCGGGGCAACCTACGTTGTTAACCAGGCAAACAGCGACGGTTATGTTAATCAATATTCATTTGAAGCACAGGCAAAATATTTTGATGATCTTACCAATTATTCGGAAAAAGATTCTGTAACCGGTTATTTTATAAACTCAATGTTTGATTACAGGGGTAATTATGCATCTTTAATTTCCGGGTATAATAAGGATAATATTTATAATATAGGGATTGTAGGAGAAGACAGAAGCACCGACAGAATCGCCTACAAAGTATTGTATGCAAAATTTCATAATGCTGAGAAAGTAACAATTCCTATCGGTAGCAGGAAAGACAATGCACCGATGGTTTTCATAATTATGGGAATATTACTTGCATTAATAATGGGTGTTCTGGTTAATTCAGGCAGAAAATTTAGAGAAGATGCTTCTCGTGCACTCGTCCGGCCTTATAATTTTTATGCCGATGTAAGAGATCAAAGAATAATTTCCGGCTTCCATTCAACAATACTGGCTATTGTTATTTCAGCAGTTTTAGCTTTAATCATTGGTAATTTGCTCTATTATTTCAAAATGAGCGTAGAGTTTGAGAAAATATTAATATCTTTTGGAAGTCCTGATTTAATAAAGATTGTAAGTTATTTATCCTGGCATCCTTTAATGGCAATTTTATGGCTCACATTATTTTTTATGGTTTTATTAATCATTTCAACTCTGATAATTAAAATATCATCATTCTTTGTACGAAATAAAGTTTATTATTCAAGTATATATTTTTCAACAGTCTGGGCTTTTCTGCCTTTTGTTCTTTTAATATTAGTAGGAATAATTCTATACAGGCTATTGCTAACCGATATAGCAAATCTTTATATTTACATCCTTCTTGCGATATTTTGTTTATGGGCTTTCTACCGCCTGATGAAAGGTATTTATGTAATTTTTGACGTTAACCCCAGCAGCGTTTACTTCTATAGTATAATCCTGGTTGCAGCCGTTGTCGGAATAATTGTGGTTTACTTTGAATTAAAAAATTCCTTTATTGGTTATTTTTTGTTAACGTTGAAACAATATTAAAGTAAAGAGAATTGTATTTATCAAAACTGGAAATATTAGGATTTAAGTCTTTTGCTCAAAAGACTATGGTTAACTTTAACAGCGGTGTAACTTCCATAGTTGGACCTAACGGCTGCGGGAAAACCAACATAGTTGATGCAATAAGATGGTGCCTCGGAGAGCAAAGAAGCGGTGCTTTAAGAAGCGATAAAATGGAAAATGTAATCTTTAACGGCACTTCCAGCAAGAAACCGATGGGAATGGCAGAGGTCTCTCTAACTATCCAGAATACAAAAGGAATTTTACCAACTGAATTTTCAGAAGTTACTATTACCAGGAGAATCTTCCGTTCAGGCGAAAGCGAATATCTTCTTAATAAAAATTTATGCCGTTTAAAAGATATAACAAATCTTTTTATGGATACGGGTATTGGTGCGAATGCCTATTCTGTTATTGAACTCAAGATGGTTGAAACTATTCTTAGCAGTAAAGCCGAAGAAAGACGGACAATGTTTGAAGAGGCAGCCGGCGTAAATAAATACAAGTTAAGAAGAAGGCTTGCATTAAAGAAACTGGATGAAGTTAAAGCTGATTTGGTAAGGGTAAATGATATTGTTGCCGAAGTTGCAAAGAAGGTAAACTCTCTTGAGAGACAAGCAAAAAAAGCTGATAAATACAACAGGATCTCCACAGAGCTGAAAGAGCTTGAGATGGATCTTGCCGAACGGGAATTTGCTTTATTCAATATTCAGAAGAATGAATCCAAACTTAAAAAAGAAGAAAGCTTCCGGCAGAAAATTAAACTGGATTCACAGATAGCTGAACTGGATGACAAGATTAAATCAGCTAAAAACAATTTAAGAGAAATTGAATTCCAGTTAAAATCCAAACGAACTGAAGTAACCACTCAGACTGAAAAAATCCATAACGTGCAAAAGAATCTTTCCGTAAACCAGGAAAGGATTAAATCACTTGAATCAAATATCGAACGTTATATCCAGGAACTGGAAGAATTAAAAAATCAGTTGGATGAAAATAAAGATACGATAAAAGAAAATCTTTCAAGCTTTGATGATATTAAGAAAAAAATCGGCTCCAAAGAAGAAGAGAAAAAAGAAATCGGGTTCAAACTAAATGAACAGGGAGAATTATTAAATAATAAACGAAATGAATTAAAATCTTTTTCGGACGAATTGTTTGAGAAATTTAAAGAGATAACAAACCGCGAAAATGAACTTTCAAATATTAATAAATCGCTTGAGACCAAAAATCAAGCTATCAATAAACTGAAAGAAAGAATAAATTCATTAACCGGTAACATTGCAAAAACTGTCGGTTTTATCGAAGAGCTTAACCAGGAAAAAGAAGATACTGAAAATAAATTAAAAGAGACGGAATCTATTTATACCCGGAAACAAAATGAAAAAAATGAAATAGAAAAAGCATTAAATAAATTAAAAGAAAAAGAGCTTGAAGATCGAACTGCGCTAAATTCTTTAAAAGATAAAATAGGATTTATACAAAATTTAATAGATAATCTTGAAGGTGTATCTAAAGGAGCAAAAGCATTAATAGAAGATGATACCTGGGCAATGAAAGATAAAACTCTGCTGGCCTATATAGGAGATACACCTGATAAATACAGAAATGCCATTGAAGCTTCGTTAAAAAATAATCTTAACAATATTATAGTTGAAACATTTGATGATTTATTAAACGGGATCGCTTTTCTGAAAAATAATGAAATCGGAAAAGCTTCTTTTTATGTTACCGATAAAAACGGAAAAGAGAATAAGGGTATTTTTGAAAAGCTCGGTGATTTTGGTACGATAAGAAAGCTTAAGAAACTCGAAAAAGATAATGAATTTTTAGGTTGGGCAAAAAATTTCGTTCAAACCGACAAAAAATGGCTTCCGTATTTTGAAAAAATTCTGTTTAAAACTGCTGTTGTAAATTCAATTGATAAAGCTTTTGAATTATCATTAAAATATTATGGATTCAACTTTGTTACTTTGAACGGGGATTTTATCGGCAGCAATGGAATTGTTGATGCAGGCTCCGAACCTAAACTGGATGATTCATTGTTTGGCAGAAAACAGCTTCTCGAAAATCTGAAAAATGAATTCCCTCAAAGAGAAGCAAACCTGGAAAAGATGAAGCACGAAATTGAGATGCTGGAAGATAAGCTTAATGATATTGATTTAAAAATACTTTCCGATAAAGGAAAGCTTTTAGTTAATGATGTTGCAAACCTTGAGAAGCAAATTGCCCAATTTGAGTTTGAAAAGAATAGATCTGTTGAAGAAAGTGAAAAAGCCGGGAAAGATATCCAGGAGTTAGCCGCAGAATCAAACAAAATTGATAATGAGCGTTCAAAATTAAATGATATCCTTTCTTCACAAAATGATGAGAAGCAGAAAGCCGACAAACAGAAGGAAGACCTGGATATCGAATTTAATAAATGTGAGGAAGAATATGATAACCTGGTTGGAAACCAGAATAAAACTAATCTTGAGCTTGAAAGATTTCTTGGTGAAAAAAAGAATATAGAAAACTCAATATCAAGGGCTAAGGATGCTATTGAAATAATAAAGAAATCAATTTCTAAAAGAGAGTTCGATATTTCTTCTTCAACTGAAGAAAAAGAAACTTTGAAAAATATTATAGAAGAAAAAAATATTGAGTTGAATGATCTTGAAGCTGAAAAAGAAGTTTTGATAAAAGATGAACAGGAGATTGATTCAAAATATAAACTTTCGCAGTCTGAAATTTCAGAATTAGAAAACAACAGGGAACAAATTCAAAAAGAAAAAGAAGAAAATTCTGAGCTGATGCATTCTGCCGATATCAGGCTTAATGAACTGAATATGAAAATCTCTAATCTGAAGGAGAATATTAAAGAAAATTATTCCTTGACTCTAGAAGAAAAACATTTTGAGGATCTTGATTCATTTGACTTTGAAAGGAGAACTGAAGAGGTTCATGAACTTAAACAGCAGGTAAAAAATCTGGGACCGATAAACCTGCTGGCGTACTCTGAATTCGAAGAAGAGAAAGAAAGATTTGAATTCTTATCGAAACAAAAGGACGACTTAATAGAATCTGAAAAAGATATTGTAAAAACAATTGAAGAGATAAATACTACTGCACAATCAAAGTTTATGGAAACCTTCGAACAGATCCGCGGGCACTTCACAAATATATTCAGAGGTTTATTTAATCCGGGAGATGAAGCTGATTTGAAGATAGAAGAAAATGCAGATCCCCTTGAAGCAAAAATTGAAATCGTGGCAAAACCAAAAGGAAAACGTCCGACTTCAATTGAACTTTTATCAGGAGGAGAAAAGACCTTAACAGCAATTGCTTTGCTTTTTGCAATATATCTTGTTAAACCAAGTCCATTTTGTATCCTTGATGAAATTGATGCTCCTTTGGATGATGCTAATATTGATCGCTTTACAAAAATCATTGAAGAGTTCAGTAAAGATACTCAGTTTATCGTTGTTACTCATAACAAGAGAACAATGGAAGCAGCCCAAACTCTTTATGGTGTCACGATGCAGGACGAAGGAATATCTAAATTAGTTAGTGTTAGGTTTAATGAAGATTTGCTCGAGAAATCCTTCGAGGTTAAATCTTAGGATAAAGTAGTGAAGGTTATCAGTAAAAAATTATTGAATAAAGTTTAAATGGAAAAAATATTCAAAGCGTTTGTCGATTTTGATGGTACAATTACAAAGAAAGATGTCGGCGATGCGATTTTCCTGAATTTTTGTGATAAAGAAATTGTTGATGATATAATCAAAAAATTATTGAGCGATAAAATTTCTGCAATGCAATGCTGGGTTTCTTTATGCAAGATTGCAAAAATACCCGGGAAAAAAGAATTAAATGATTTCATTGATGCAATTGGAATTGATCCTGCTTTCCATGAATTTGTTAATTTTTGTGAAAATAACAAAATAGATATTTATGTTTTAAGCGACGGCTTTGATTATTATATAAAAAGAATTTTTGAAAGAGAAGGCTTGCAGAATCTGAAATTTTATTCCAACAGACTGGAAATTACTAAAGATAATCACCTTATTCCTCATTTCCCTTATTTTGATATTGATTGCCAGACTTCTGCCAACTGTAAAAGAAATCACATTATAAATCATAGCGGAGATGATGAATATACAATATTTGTTGGTGACGGAAATTCAGATAAATATACTTCACAGTTCTGCGACTTTATTTTTGCGAAAGATGATTTGTTAAAATTCTGTGAAAAGGAAAGAATAACTTATTTCCCGTTTAATGATTTTAACGATGTAATAAATAGAATGGAAGTTCTGATCAAAAGGAAGAGACTTAAGAAACGGCACCAGGCCTTGTTGAAAAGAAGAGAGGCCTATATTTCGGAGTAAGTTGGCGGTAGTAGGACCACAACAAACAACAAACAATCAGGTATGTCCCAAATAGCTAAAAAGTTTTTCAAATATAGAAGTTATACCCCGATTCCTTTTTTATTGGTTATGTTCTTTTATGAAAATGCCAATATCTGGAGTTTAATACTGGGATTTGTTATTGCATTGTCCGGAGAATTAATCCGGCTTTGGGGTGTAAGCTGGGCAGGTAGTGAAACCAGGACAACCGGAACTGTCGGCGGCGTATTTTTGGTTATCAGCGGACCTTTCGCTCATGTAAGAAATCCTTTATATCTCGGAAATATTTTGATGTATTTGGGACTGGGAGTTATGTCTTACGCATTATTCCCTTATTTACAAATTATTGCGCTGTTATTCTTCATGTTTCAGTATCACTTAATTGTAAAAGAAGAAGAAGAATACCTGAGAAAGACATACGGTAAATCTTATGAGGATTATGTAAAAAATGTACCGAGATTTATTCCGGGAATATCTTCATATAAAGCTGAAAATGTTGAACAGCCGGTTTTTAAATTAAAGGCAGGATTAAGATCGGAAAAAAGAACTCTTCAGGCATTTGGATTTGTTACTTTAACAATCTTTCTTCTTTGGTTTATAGGAAGGTTTTAATGTCTAAACATTTTGATTTACTCAACCAATATGTTCGATGACAAAAAATGAAAATAAAAACCTGATGATAATTGCAGGCGAAGTTTCAGGTGACTTGCATGGAAGTTCTTTAGTCAGAGAATTAAAAAAGATGGATAGCGATTTAAATATTTACGGTATTGGCGGTGACAGGATGAAAGCTGAAGGAATGGAGTTAGTATACCATATAAATAAGATGGCATTTCTAGGCTTTGCTGAAGTCATTAAACATCTTCCGTTCATTAAGAGAGTTCAGCACGATTTAATTGCCATTATAAAAGAGAAAAAGATTAGAAATATAGTTTTAATAGATTACCCGGGTTTCAATTTGAATTTTGCAAAAAGGCTTAAGGCTTTTAATTTGAATGTTATATATTACATTTCTCCTCAAATTTGGGCCTGGGGTGCAGGACGGATAAACAAGATTAAAAAACTGGTCAGCCAAATGATTGTTGTTTTTCCGTTTGAAGAAAAGCTCTACAAAAATTCAGGTGTTAGTGTTGAATTTGTGGGACACCCGCTTCTAGAAAGAATTAATGAGCACAAATTCTTATCAAAAGATGAACTTGTTGAAAAATTTAACCTGGATAACTCAAAAGAAATATTGCTTATTCTTCCCGGAAGCAGACTTCATGAAGTTGATAGAATTCTTCCTGAATCAATAGAAGCAGCCGAAAAGATTGCCGGTGAGTTTAATCTTCAAATTGTTATTGCCGGTTCACCTAATATAAGTGAAGAAGTTTATAAAAAATTATCAAACACAAAAAAAAATAAAATTATTACCGGTTACACTTACGAATTAATGAAGTATTCGAAAATCGGGATTATAAAATCCGGAACATCTACATTGGAATCTGCTTTATTTACACTGCCAATGATAATTGTATATAAAACAGGTTTTATAACCTATTCAATAGGCAAGAACCTGGTTAAGGTAAAAAATATCGGAATGGCAAATATTATAGCCGGAGAAAAAGTTGTTCCTGAACTTATTCAGAAAGATGCAAATGCTGAATCAATATACATGGAATGTAAAAAAATTTTATCTGATGAAGGATTATATAATTCCATTAAGCAAAAGCTGAGTAAGGTTAAAGATAAATTAGGATCTGAAGGAGCTTCCCGGAAAGCAGCCGGTTTAATTTATTCAATGATGTAAACAGTGGTTAGTATGCCAAGAGCTTATAAATATGAAGCTTAAAGAAGTAAAGCAGGGTTCATTAAGGTTTCTGGGTAATTATTTCCTGGCACTGTTTGCAACTGTTCTTTGTAAGACTTTGAGAATAAATTTTAAAAATAGAAGTGTTATTGAAGAGCTGGAAAAAGAGAAATCAAATTATGTCCTTGTCTTCTGGCATGGGAGCATGCTTGTTTCCTGGTATATACATAGACGCAGAGATTTGGTAGCATTGATTAGCAAAAGTAAAGATGGAGATTTATTGTCTAACCTTCTCAAATTCTGGGATTACAATGTTGTGAGAGGTTCCAGTACTGAAGGTGGTGAAATTGCATTAGGAATCCTAATTGATTATGCTAAAAATAATAAATCTGTTGTGATTACACCCGACGGACCTAAAGGACCAAGGCACAAATTGAAGGCCGGTGCTGTTATCACGGCAAAAAAAGGAACCATCCCCTTAGTTTTGATGGGAGTTGGTTTTAAACATAAAAAATATTTACATAGCTGGGATAAATTTGAAGTTCCCAGTCTTTTTTCCGAGACAAATATAGTCTATTCAGATCCGATTTATGTAGACAAAAATTTAAGTTATGAAGAAACATCGGAAATAATTAAAAAAAGTGAAGAGATTCTAAATAACTTACATAATGAAGCGAATAGATTTTGATTAATATGGTGTCATGTAAAGATACCGGGTATTATGAATAATGAGAGTATTACGAATAATTTTATTACCGCTTGTTCCGGTTTATGCTGCTGTAATTAAGGTTAGAAATAAGTTCTTTGACAAAAATATTTTCAAAGCAAAAAAAGTTGATGCAAAAGTAATCTCGGTCGGGAACATCACTATAGGCGGTTCGGGTAAAACACCGCTGGTTATTTATTTAGCAAACCTGCTTAAAAAACACGGTAAGTCGGTAGGAGTTTTAAGCCGCGGTTACGGAAGGAAATCAAAAGGATATTTATTGGTTTCTGACGGCAAAAATATATTTACCAGCGTTGATTTAAGCGGTGATGAAATTTTTCATACAGCTATGGAGTGCAATGTACCCGCAGCAGTATCAGAAAACCGTTTTGATGGTGCAAACAAATTGATTAAGGATACCGGTATAAATGTTATGATTCTTGACGATGCATACCAGCACCGCTGGATTAAGAGAGATATCAATCTTTTAATTTGTGAACAGAGATTTCTGCTGGAAACAAGCTTATTGAATCAAAGTCTTTTACCTTCCGGAAATATGAGAGAACCTCTAAGCTCCGTAAAACGGGCTGATGCAGTAATCTTAAATAGAAAGTTTTCAGAAAAAAAGGATATCCCTTCTAAGCTTAGTAATCATTTTGAAGGTAAAGAAATATTTAGCGGCTTTTACAGTGCAATTGGTTTTGGAGATATTAAAAATCATACTAAATATGAACTTGAAGAATTCCATGGACAGCAGAGCCTGATTGTTTCGGGTGTAGCTAATCCTTATTCGTTTCTGAATATTTTAAAGCAGGTTCATATAAATACTGACTATAAATTAATTTTTAAGGATCATAAAGATTATTCATTAAAAGAAGTTCAGTTAATAAGAAAGAAATTTTACTCAACTAATTCACATTCCGTAGTTACAACAGAAAAAGATGCCGTTAAACTGACAAAATTCTCCAAGGAACTTGATGATATTGATATTTTCTTTTTAAAAATAGAATTAAAAATTGATAACGAGGAATCTTTCATAGATTTCATTTTAAATAAAATAAACTGACTAAAATAGATTAATTAATTCATTTGCTCATATTACTTAGGAGGAATACTTAAATGGCAAAAGAAAAAAAATATGTTTATTTCTTTGGTGGAAATAAAGCAGAAGGCAAGGCTGAGATGAAAAACTTGCTTGGTGGAAAAGGTGCGAATCTTGCTGAAATGGTAAATATTGGAATGCCTGTACCGGCAGGTTTTACTATCACAACAGAAGTATGTACTTATTACTATCAGAACAATAAAAAATATCCTAAAGAACTGAAAGCCCAGGTTTTAAATTCATTAAAAAAAGTTGAAAAACTAATGGATGCCAAATTTGGTGATGCGGAAAATCCGTTGCTGGTTTCCGTCAGAAGCGGTGCAAGAGCTTCTATGCCCGGTATGATGGATACTATTTTGAACCTTGGTCTTAATGACACAACTGTTCAGGGTGTAATTAAAAAAACAAACAATCCCCGTTTTGCATACGATTCATACCGCAGGTTTGTTCAAATGTACGGAGATGTCGTTCTCGGTTTAAAGCCGGTTGACAAACATGATGAAGATCCTTTCGAAGTTATTCTAGAAAAGAAAAAACATGATAATGGCTTCAAGCTGGATACTGAATTAACAGCTGATCACCTTAAAGAGCTTGTTGAAGAATTTAAGTCTGCAATTAAAGAAAAGACAGGTAAGGATTTTCCAACTGATCCTATGGAGCAATTATGGGGTGCGGTTGGTGCTGTATTCGGTTCATGGATGAATGAACGAGCCAATGTTTACAGAAAATTAAATAATATCCCCGCCGACTGGGGTACTGCAGTTAATGTGCAGTCAATGGTCTTCGGTAATATGGGTGAAGATTCTGGTACTGGTGTAGCCTTTACAAGAGATCCTGCTTCCGGCCAAAATGTATTCTATGGTGAATATCTGTTTAATGCCCAGGGCGAAGATGTAGTTGCAGGTGTCCGTACACCCCACCCCATTTCTGAATTGAAAGAAGATGATCCTAAAATTTATAAACAGCTCGATGATATCCAGAAAAATCTGGAAAAGCATTATAAAGATATGATGGATATCGAATTTACTATCCAGCAGGGAAGATTATGGATGCTTCAATGCCGTGTTGGTAAAAGAACCGGTTTTGCTGCTATCAAAATGGCAGTAGATATGGTTAAAGAAAAATTAATCGAAAAAGAAGTCGCCATTTCCAGGATTGAGCCTAACCAGTTGAACCAGCTGCTTCGTCCTATTTTTGATCTCGATCAAAAACGTAAAGCAGTAGAGGAAGGCAGATTGCTAGCAAAAGGCTTAAATGCCGGTCCGGGTGCAGCTTCAGGAAAAATAGCTTTAAGTGCACAGGATGCTGAAAAGATGGCTCAGTCTGGGGATCCTGTTATTTTAGTAAGGATTGAAACTTCTCCTGAAGATATTAAAGGTATGAGTGTTTCAGAAGGAATTCTTACTCAAAGAGGCGGAATGACTTCTCATGCAGCTCTCGTTGCACGTCAAATGGGTAAAGTTTGCGTTGCAGGCTGCGGGGCATTAAAGATAAGTTATAAAGATAGAAAAGTCTCGGTTGAAGGAAAGGATATTATACTAAATGAAGGTGATTATATCTCAATTGACGGTACAACAGGTGAAGTTATTGCAGATAAAATTGAAACGAAACCTTCAGAAGTTATCCAGGTATTAATCAATAAAACTATGGATGCTAAGGAATCACCGACTTATCAAACATATGAAAGCTTAATGACATGGGCTGATAAATTGCGTAAATTAAATATCAGAACAAATGCTGACCAGCCCGATCAAGCAGCTAATGCTGTTGCTTTCGGTGCAGAAGGTATCGGCCTTTGCCGTACAGAGCATATGTTCTTCGGCGGTGACAGAATTATGTCCGTAAGGAAAATGATACTTTCCGACACTGTTGAAGACAGGAAGAAAGCATTAAATGAACTTCTGCCGTTGCAGAGAGAAGACTTCTATGGAATATTTAAAGTAATGAAAGGATTACCAACAACAATTAGGACCTTAGATCCTCCATTGCATGAATTCTTACCTCACTCTGAAAAAGAGCAAAGGGAACTTGCAAATGCATTGAACATTCCTTTTGAAAAAGTTGTTGAGAAGATTGAAGGTCTGTCGGAATTCAATCCTATGCTTGGTTTCAGAGGTTGCCGTTTAGGTATTCTTTATCCGGAAATTACCGAGATGCAGGCAAGAGCAATCATAGAAGCCGCCTGCGATGCTGCATTAGAAGGAATCAAAGTTAAACCGGAAATTATGATTCCGCTTGTTAGTGATTTAAGTGAATTCAAGATGCAGGAACAAATTGTCAGAAGAGTTGCTTCCGAAGTAATAAAAGAAAAAGGTAAAAAAGTTAATTATATGGTCGGTACAATGATTGAGCTCCCACGTGCCGCCATTACTGCCGATGAAATTGCTAAACGGGCAGAATTCTTCAGCTTTGGAACAAACGACCTGACTCAAACTACATTTGGATTGTCAAGAGATGATGCAGGCAAGTTTTTACCTCTTTATGTTGAAAAGGAAATTCTGCCTAACGATCCATTTGAAGTTCTTGATCAGGATGGCGTCGGTCAACTGGTTAAAATGGGAACTGATAAAGGACGCTCAACAAGACCGGAATTAAAAGTCGGCATTTGCGGAGAACATGGAGGTGAACCTTCTTCCGTTGAATTCTGTCATAGAACTGGTTTAAATTATGTAAGTTGTTCTCCTTTCAGAGTTCCGATTGCAAGATTAGCTGCTGCGAGAGCTGTTGTGAAAGAAATGTCGAAAAGCAAAAAAACAGCAGTAAAATCAAAAAAGAAATCTTCATCTAAAAAAAGATAAATAATTAAAATCCCAGCTCTCATTTTAGGGAGAGTTGTGAAAAATTTTCTTTTAATTAGTTGAAGATAAATATGTAGTAATTAAGCTATTCTGAGATGCTGTTAACGGATTTTCCGGGAACGGCATCTCAATAGCAAATATTTAAAATATATTTAGTTCACTTAATAAAGGTTAACGATAATGAAATTATCAGATTTCAAATATAATTTGCCAAAAAATGCTATAGCTAAATATCCTGTTACCCCGCGTGATAAGGCAAAGTTGATGGTGTTAAATAGGGAAACTCAAGAAATAGAAAATAAAAAATTTTCCAATATTGCTGATTATATGGAAAAAGGGGATACTTTGGTAGTTAATGAAACAAGAGTATTTCAGGCCAGGCTTTATGGTAAGAAAGAGAAAACAAACGCTAAGATAGAAGTTTTTCTACTTAGAGAACTTAATGCAGAAGAATGTATATGGGATGTTATCGTTGATCCTGCCAGAAAAGTAAGAATAGGAAATAAGATCTATTTCAATGATAAACTATGGTGTGAAGTAATAGATAATACAACTTCACGCGGGAGGACAGTGCGCTTCAATCAGCCGGAAAATGTATATAAAGCAGTTGAAAAGATAGGCCTTACACCTCTTCCGCCTTATATAAAAAGAGAGCCGGAACCTTCAGACAAAGAAGATTATCAAACTATATATGCAAAAGTTGATGGCGCCGTTGCTGCTCCAACCGCTGGTCTTCATTTTACACCTAAGCTCATAGAAAAAATTGAGAAGAAAGGGATTCAAATCGTTCCTATAGTGCTCCATATTGGTTTAGGGACTTTCAGACCTGTTGAAGTTGAAGATTTAACAAAACATAAAATGGATTCTGAGTATTATGAGATAAATGCAAAAGCTGCAGAAAGCATAAACAAATCCATTACTTCAAAACATAATGTATTTGTAGTTGGTACAAGTACGGCCCGTACACTTGAAACAAGTGTAACTGCTGATGGTTTAGTTAAACCAGGAAGAGGATGGACAGATAAATTTATTTATCCCCCTTATGAATTCAAAATTGTAGATAAATTAATTACTAATTTCCATATGCCTGAATCTACTTTGCTTATGCTGGTCAGTGCTTTTGCTGATACTGACTTAATTAATAAAGCATACAAAAAAGCATTAAAGGAAGGGTACAGATTTTTGAGCTATGGAGATGCAATGTTAATTATTTAAGCCAGGATAATTAAGTGAAAACATTTGCTATTATACCGGCAGGAGGCAAAGGTTTAAGAAGCGGTCATTCCGCTCCCAAGCAATATCTGAAAGTCCAGGGTAAAGAACTGATTGCTTATACCCTGGAAATATTTCAGTTTAATAACTACATCAATAGTATTGTTGTTGCCTGTGAACCGGATTATTTTAACCTGATACAAAGGTTAAAAAAGAAGTATGATTTCTCCAAAATTATTAATGTTGTTGAAGGCGGGAGAGAAAGGCAGCATTCAGTTTTTAATGCGCTTTCTGCCTTATATGCCGATAAAAACGATCTGGTGGTTGTTCATGATGCAGCACGCCCCCTTCTCCCTTCAATAGTTTTATCAAATGCCATTAAGCAGGCTAAGAAAAAAGGAAATGCTTTAACTTGTATAAAAGCTCGCGACACCTTAATGAAAGCTGATGATACTGTAAAAGCATATTTAAACCGGGATAATGTTTATTATGTACAGACACCCCAAATTTTCAGGTTTGCTGATTTAATGCAGGCAATGCAGTCTGCAAAAAAAACTAAATTTATCGGTACCGACGAATCGATGCTTGTAAAAAAGATAGGTAAAAATGTAAATATAGTAGAAGGCTCACCGTTTAATTTTAAGGTAACAACTAAATCCGACCTTGATCTATTTAAAAGTCTTATAAAAAACCGATGATAAACATTACGGTATAATAAATGTACATAATGATGAAATTAATTACATGCTTACAGGATTGCTAAATATTCATTGCTAATTATGTTTATTATAGGTAGTTTTCCAGTTCTAAAAAAAGGATGATAGGATGTTTCTTTTAACTGCGATTATCGTATTGTCATATTTGGTCGGTTCTATTCCAACAAGCATTATTGTTTCAAAACTCGCAAAAGGTATTGATATCAGGGAACATGGAAGCGGTAATGCAGGCGGAACCAACGTTATGCGCGTGTTAGGATGGAAACATGGTGTACTTGTTATTTTATTGGATGCATTAAAAGGTGTGCTCGCAGTTGTAGTTATTGCAAGACTTCACTATGGAAGCATCCCCTTTCAAAACGCTACTCCTTTTGATGATTTTACACTTGTTCAGATTATTGCAGGTATTTCTGCAGTTATTGGTCATATCTGGACTGTCTTTGCCGGCTTTAAAGGCGGTAAAGGTATTGCCACAGCTTTAGGCATGCTTCTAATGATTGCTACTATAGATATGCTTGTGGCAATCGGAGTTTTTATAATTGTCGTCTCAATTTCAAGATATGTTTCTTTAGGTTCTATTTTGGGCGCTATTGCAGTTCCGGTAACTTTGATCATTAGAGAAAACATTTTTAATGTTGATATACCCAGCTATAATACTTTACTTCCTTTTATAATTGCTTTGGTTATGCTGGTTATTTTTACACATAGAAAAAATGTTATTCGTTTGATTAACGGGAACGAAAACAAGGTCAGCTTTTCTACGAGAAAAAAATAATTTAAAATAACACTTCAATATAAGAACCAATTGCACCGTTCTTTACCTTCATTAATTTCCGATTTAATAAGATTATCCTATTTAAGAACGTATATCGAATGCGTCTTTATTAAATTATTGAGCCTGCAATAGAATTATAGATTTTAAAAACCACTGAATGGTTGCATACCCGGCATGTCGGAATTTTCACTGAATGAATTACTTTTCTTTTGAGTTATGACGATTTAATAACTTTATAGTTATATTAATAAAACTAAATATTCTTCAGTTGAATATGAAATTGATAATAAGTATAATCTTACATTTATAATTTAAATTTATAAGTTAAAAATGAAAATCTCTGTTTTAGGAGCCGGAGGATGGGGAACTACCCTGGCAATTTTGCTTCATTATAACGGGCATAAAGTAACTTTAAGAGAATATGATAAACATTACGTAAAAAGCCTTAATAAAACCAGGCTAAATGAAAATTTTCTTCCCGGGATAAAAATACCTGAAGAAATAAAAATAATTCACGATCTCGAAGAAGCAACTACAAATCAGAACCTAATTGTGCTTGCTGTACCTTCTCAATTTTTACGGGGAGTTGTCAAGGAAGTAAAGTTTTCAAACATAAAAGATTCTATTCTTGTTAGTGTAGCTAAAGGTATTGAAAATAATTCTTTGATGACTATGTCTCAAATGATTAAAGATGTTTTTCCGCAAATTGATTCTGATCAGATTGGTGCTTTATCGGGTCCAAGCCACGCAGAAGAAGTGAGCCGGAGAATTCCTACTGCTGTTGTAGCTGCTTCACAAAGCTTTGAAACATCAAAGTCTGTCCAGGCTGCTTTCATAACATCATACTTTCGCGTTTATGGTTCAACTGATGTCTGCGGTGTTGAGTTAGGCGGGGCATTTAAAAACGTTATCGCAATTGGTGCAGGTATAGTTGACGGAGCAAAATTCGGCGACAATACCAAGGCTGCTATAATGACAAGGGGAATTGCCGAAATTTCAAGACTTGGCGTTGCAATGGGGGCTTCACCTGAAACTTTTGCCGGTTTATCAGGAATGGGCGATTTAATAGTTACCTGTATGAGCAGGCATAGCCGTAACAGGTATGTCGGGGAACAAATAGGAGCAGGCAAAAAATTAAAACAGGTTCTTAAATCAATGCAAATGGTTGCAGAAGGAGTTGAAACCAGCCGCTCAGCGACAAAACTTTCCCAGAAAAACGGAATCGAAACTCCTATTACCGATGAAGTTTATAAAATTCTTTTTGAAGATAAAGACCCGGTAAAAGCAACGACAGATCTTATGACTCGCGATATGAAAATGGAATAAAAATATTTATTGGTCGTTTAAATATTTAATGACTAATTTACTGTACATCAAAAGAGAAATTTATTTCAATTTTTATAGCATTGTTTCAAATGACCGAAATAGTATTAAGTCAAAATGAAGCTGATAATCTACCTGCAATGATAAAACATTGCGTAGATAAAAATGAATATGATTTTCCAACCTTAGGCGGCTCCCTAATAATACCACTAATTTCTCCTTAGCTTTTTCTTGGATTGATACAACGGAAGTAAGAATAACAAATTCAAAGGCATACGCATTTCTTAATGATTCGGATACTATCCCGCAGCCAATTATACTTGATACCTTAATGAATTATGATGTTACACCCATTTTATGGAGTAAAAAAGAAGAGATAAAAGAAGAATTAATAGCTTAATATTATGTCATTTTTTTAATTTTCAACCTCACAAATTTCTACAATCTTATTTATTAATTAACAAATATATTTTAACTTCGAATGATAAATAAATCATTTTGAATACATGTTCCATTATAAATTGTATGAATGAGCTAAATACACTGAATCAATCCGTTCAATTCTTGAAATCCGTAGGGCCTAAACGAGCCGAAGCTTTTAAAAAAATAGGAATAGAATCTATTCGCGATATTCTTTTCTTTTTTCCTTCCAAACACCTGGACAGAACAACAACATTAACATCTTCTAAAGCTTATGGCTATTTAATGAATGGTTATGAAGGAGAATTGACTATCATTGCCAAAGTCTCTGATAAAGAAATCAGAAGATTCGGCAAGAGGGAAATTGTGAAAGTTCAGTTCAGGGATTCATCAGGATTTTTTGAGTGTACCTGGTTTCAGGGAGCAAAATATTTTTATCCTGTTTTTAACGAAGGAGATTTTTTCGCAGTTTCGGGTAAACCGGAAATTTCAAAATACGGAAATCTTCAATTCATCCATCCTGACTTTGACAGAATATCCGAGGATGAATCTCAAAATCTTTTAAATACCGGAAAAATAATTCCTTTCTACAGGATCCCTAAAGAATTAAAAGAAAAAAACATTGGTGATTTCAGTTTAAGGAAAATTATCAGTTATGCAGTTGAAAATTATGCCGGCCTTCTTGAGGAAACATTGCCGCAGAAATTAATTGAAGAACATAACTTATTAAATATAAAAGACGCAGTAAGAAATTTTCATTATCCCGAAACCAAGGAAAAATTATCAACAGCTTTAAAAAGATTTAAATTTGAAGAGCTGTTTTATCTTGAAATTCTGGTTGCTTTAAGAAAATCAAATTATAAGACAAAGCTTTCTGGACATTCTTTTAAAATAAAATCCAAATTGATCCCGAATTTTCTGAAAACGCTCCCTTTCAATCTTACAAAAGCACAGCTAAAAGTTTTGGGTGAAATAAAAAAAGATATGGAATCTTCATTCCCCATGAACAGACTTCTGCAGGGAGATGTTGGAAGCGGTAAAACTATCGTTGCATTAATTGCTATGCTTATTGCTGTTGATAACGGTTTTCAGGCTACTTTAATGGCGCCTACAGAAATTTTAGCAGACCAGCATGCAAAAAATATTGTAAAATTACTCAAACCTTTAAAAATTGCTTCTGGTAATCCTGAAAATAAAAACACCGTAAAAGTAAGTCTGCTTTTAGGAGGACAATCCAACTCGGTAAAAGAAAAATTAAAGATCAGCAATGAGCTGCAGGAAGCGGACATAGTGGTTGGCACCCATGCTCTGTTTGAGGAAAATGTAAAATTTAAAAATCTTGGACTTGTTATAGTGGATGAACAGCACAGGTTCGGCGTTGCACAAAGAGCCAGGCTGCAGAGTAAAGCAGAAACACCTGATGTGGTTGTTATGAGCGCTACTCCTATTCCCAGAACATTATCTATGACAGTCTATGGTGACCTGGATGTTTCAATAATTGATGAAATGCCGAAGAACAGAAAACCGGTAAAAACTATTTTAAGGGATGAAAGTAAGCTCCCGGCCATTTATAAATTTATTCTGGATAAACATAAAGAAGGATATCAATCTTTTATAATCTATCCGCTTGTTGCAGAATCGGATAAGCTCGAATTAAAAGCAGCCGAAACTTACTTTAACGAACTAAAAGAAACTTTTTTAAGCAAATTAAATGTCGGTTTGGTTCATGGGAAAATGAACTGGCAGAAAAAAGAAGAAGCGATGCAGCTGTTTCTTGCAAAAAAATTTGATGTTCTAATTGCCACTACTGTTATTGAGGTCGGAATTGATATTCCCGACGCAAATATCATATTAATAAATGATGCACACCGGTTTGGTCTTTCGCAGCTGCACCAGTTAAGGGGAAGGATCGGGAGGGGAAATAAACAAGCTTACTGTATTCTGGTAACTAAAAAAGGTTTTGTTTCTGAAGGAAAGTTACCGTTAAATGATCTTGATGTAAATTATATGTCTACATCACAAATAGAAAAACATAAAACCTCAATAAGGCTGCAGTCTATGGTTAAATATAAAGACGGGTTTAAAATTGCGGATATAGATTTAAAGCTAAGAGGTCCCGGTGACATTTTCAGCACTAAACAAAGCGGTTTCCCTGATTTAAAATATGCAGATATAGTGAACGATATAAGTTTATTAATGGAAGCCAAATCATCTGCGTTTAAATTAATAGAAACCGATCCTCATATAAGTTCTGAACATAACGAGATCATAAGACAAAACTTGATTAAGAATTATTCACACAATCTTAGTTATGCACGCATAGCTTAAATTTTTTTTCATGAAAAAGATAAACACATCAAAAAATTTCCCCCGTGTTTGATCTAAAAAAGATTAATGATGCGAGACACAAAAATAATTTTTAAAAATATATTTTAAAATTTTTTTTTATTTTAGAGCAAAAAAATTATTGACTTAAAAATATTATTAGTTATATTTGCTAACAAAAAAAAATTAAAGGAAAAAATATTTTATCTTCCTTGAATAACTTAAGACTGAATGTTGCATTAACATACAATGTCAAACCAGAAAGTGAAACTTTCCAAGAAAATTTATCCCCAATTTTAAACGAACCGGCAGCAGAAAAAAAATTGTTAACGGATACTTATGCAGAATGGGACACCTGGGAGACAATAAGCGCAGTTAAACATGCAATTGAATCTTTCCATAATGTTACGATGATTGAAGCTGATCATCTTGCATTTGAAAAGTTCAGGGAATGCAATCCGGATATAGTATTTAATATCGCCGAAGGCTTTAACGGGAACGGAAGAGAAGCGCAGATACCTTCCATGCTCGAGATGCTTCAAATACCTTATACAGGTTCTGATCCTTTAACTCTTTCAATTTGTCTCGATAAAGCCCGTACAAAAGAAATTTTATCTTATTATAAGATTCCTAATTCGAAATTTTTGGTAGCTGATGATTTAAACCATACATCAAACTCAAATTATAATTTTCCACTAATCGTAAAACCGATTTCAGAAGGTTCAAGTAAAGGGATTTATTCTTCCTCCTTTGTAAATAATCCGAAAGAATTAAAAGACGAAGTAGAAAGAATAATCTCTGAATATAAACAGCCTGCTTTAATAGAAGAGTTTTTACCTGGAAGGGAATTTACTATTGCTATTCTCGGTAATGGTAAAACAGCAGAGGTTTTGCCGATTGTGGAAATAAATTTTAATGAATTCCCCGAGGATTTTATTCCATTGTACTCTTACGAAGCAAAATGGATCCTTGACACAAGAGAAAATCCTCTGGATGTTTTTACTTGTCCCGCATTATTAGATAAACAGCTTGAAGAGAGAATAAAAAATATTTCTTTGCAAGCATATAATATTCTTCGATGCAGGGACTGGAGCAGGATTGATGTTCGGCTCGACAGAGATGGCAAACCGAATATTATAGAAATAAATCCTCTGCCGGGTATACTGCCTAACCCGGAAGAGAATTCCTGTTTTCCAAAAGCTGCAAGAGCAGTAGGTTTAAATTATAACGATATGATCAACAGAGTTCTTTTAGAAGCTGCTAAAAGATACAACATTATATGAAGATAAATGCTAAAATTTTAATTTGCTATAATTCTCCGATTAGCATCTTTCCTGTCTATAATGGAAAACCTCCCAAAAAAGGTTTATCCCCCGATGACCTGTCTGAAAAAGGATTCTCAAGAGAAATCAATAGCATTCAGGATAAGCTTTCCAAATATTTCCGGCATGTTTTTACTCTTGCCATAGACAGAAATATTGAGCGAACTATTAAGCATATTAATAAACTTTCACCCGATGTAATTTTTAATTTTGTTGAAGCTGTCGAAGGAATTTCTTCATATGAATATTGTATGGCAGGCGTTTTTCAACTTTTAGGATTTGAATTCACAGGCAATCTTCCAGTTTGCCTGGGTAATTGTTTAAATAAAGCAAGGACTAAAAACATTCTTAAATCATTTGGAATACCAACTCCCGGATATATGACGGTAAAACCGAAAGAAAAAATTACTGAAGATAAATTTAATCTTCCTTATCCTGTCATTTTAAAATTACTTAATGAAGATGCAAGTATCGGTATTTCGGAATTCTCTGTTGTAAATAATTTTACTCAGCTAAAAAAGCAGTTGAGCTTTTTGCAAAGAACTTATAAACAGGAAGTCATAATAGAAGAATTTATAGAGGGGCGCGAACTAAACGTTGCAATTCTTCATAACAAATCTCTCCCAATCTCTGAAATTAAATTTACAGGATTACCGGAAGGCCTTCCTAAAATAGTAACCTATGATGGTAAATGGATTGCAGACAGTATCTATTATGAGAATACAAAACCGCAATGCCCGGCGAAATTAAATCAAAAAATAGTAAATAAAATTGAAAAAACAGCATTATCAGCATTTGAAGCATTAAACTGTAGAGACTATACCAGGGTGGACATTAGATTGAAAGGTAGTATACCATATGTAGTTGAAGTTAATCCTAACCCGGATATTTCGGTCGATTCCGGATTTGCAAGAGCAGCTTCAGCTGCAGGGATTTCTCATCAGCAGCTGTTATTTGAAATTGCAAACCGGGCGTTGATTCGATACAAAGAATTAAACATAAAGAAATATGATACGGAAAATAAAGCAAGTTGATGCCGCAGAGATTGAGAGGATTTTAAACAAGATCCCGATTTTTTCCGGAACCGAAGTTAAAGTTGGCATGGAATTAGTTAACATTGCTGCCTCTGATATTGAACAAACTGATTATAACATATTTATTTATGAAGAAGAGAAAAAAATATACGGGTATTATTGTGCCGGAAGAAGACCGCTGACAGATGCAGTTTATGATCTATACTGGATAGCAGTCGATCCGGAATCAAAAAAAAAAGGTATTGGCAGAGAGTTACTTCAACATGCTGAAAATTTTGTTCTTGAAAAACAAGGCAGATGGCTTTTGGCTGAAACATCATCAAAGCAAAGCTATGAAAAAACAAGAAATTTTTATTTGAGAAATAATTTCTCGGTGATAGCTCAGATAAATGATTTTTATTCTGTAGGCGATTCACTTATTATTTTCGGAAAGTTTTTCAATAAATAAGAACAAACAGAGGAAAGTCATGGAACTGTGGCAGCAACTGATTAGAGACAGCATTCATTCTGTAGATCAGCTTGTAGAAAAATTCGGGATCGACAGGCAAGACGCTGAAGACCTGGATGAATTTTTCCAGGCAAGGATTAATCCTTACTATCTGAACTTGATAAAATATCCGGGTGATCCGATATGGCGTCAATGCGTGCCTGACAGAATGGAACTTGATGATTTTGATGCGGAAGAAGATCCATTGATGGAAGATGCAATGAGTCCCGTTCCTAATATCACTCACCGGTATCCGGATCGTGCACTATTCCTTGTAACAAGCCAATGCGGTTTGTATTGCCGTTTCTGTACAAGAAAAAGAAAAGTCGGTGATTATGAAAAAATCTCTATGAAGGGATTGGAAAGTGCATTTAAATATATTGAACAACATACCGAGATAAGGGATGTTATTCTTTCCGGCGGTGATCCTTTAATGTTAACCGACGTTATGCTTGAAAAAATCTTAAAACGGCTAAGAGCAATTCCTCATTTGGAAATAATAAGAATCGGATCAAAAATGCCTTGTGTACTTCCCCAAAGAATTACCCCTGAATTATGCAAGATGCTTAAAAAATATCATCCGGTTTATTTGAATACCCACTTCAACCATCCATGGGAAATTACACCGGAAAGTTCTAAAGCATGCGAAATGCTTGCGGATGCCGGAGTCCCCGTCGGAAACCAGATGGTTTTGATGAGAGGTGTAAACGATGATCCCGCTGTTGTAAAAGAATTAATGCAGAAGTTATTGAAGATTAGAGTCCGTCCTTATTACATGTATATGGCTGATGAAACCAAAGGAGCTAATCATTTTAGAACTTCTATAGAAACCGGCTTGGAAATCATAGAGAATCTTCGCGGACATACAAGCGGATTGGCCATTCCTCATTTCGTTATTGATGCACCTGGCGGCGGAGGGAAGATCCCGATCCTTCCAAATTATGTGCTGCATCAAGATGAAGATAAAATTATACTTAGAAATTTCCAGCAGAAGGTATATTCCTATAAAAATTATAATGACCGTAATAATCCTAATGGTAAATACGGCAAAACTTATAAAATAAGAGCCGGCAGGAAAAATGGTAAATCCAAAGAAAACGAACCCAGTTTGTTCGAACTGGAAGAGCCTGTTCTTGAAGAGGTCGAAAATTAGTAATGGATGTAGGGAATGCAAAATCTGCATTCCCTACTAGCTAGCTGTGAGCTGTTAAAATTTTTATCATGTCTTTTTCTAATGTATCATGGGGTGATTCAATTATTCTTCCTAGTTCATTTCCATCCTTATAAAAGATAATTGTTGGAACAAGTTCTATCTTAAGTCCATCCAGTTCATTACTTTGTGTTTTTTTATCTTCATCAACACAAATAATTCCTACTTTATTCGAAGGATAGTTAACTGCATCAAGAATTTTAAAGAAACGGGGGACTTCTCTCCTACTGTCGCTGCACCAGGTTCCCATAACAATCTCTATATTAACATCCTTTAAATCATTCTTAATCTCTTTTAAACTTGCTGAATCAACATCATAAAAATTAGATTCAGACATCCACCACCAATTGAAACTTGTGTCTTTAAATGCTTCCCTGTTGCATTCACCAATTAACATCGACATTCCGGAGTAACTATCTTTTACAATCTTATTCAGTGTTGTATCTGCTGATATGGAATCAGCAGATAAGTTTTTCACAATATGATTACTCTGTTGAAATATTATTGTGGAAAACTTAGGTTCACAAAACAATAAACCAGCGGTAAAAAAAGAAAAGAATAAAATTTTCATCAGCATATTGAATCCTGCTAGAAAGAATTTAATCTTAAATCTATTCCCCATAAAAGTTTGTTTCTTAGCGTTTCAAAATAGTTTGTAAGAGAGGTACGAACCAGCTTAAACGGGCGCTCACTTTTACTGATTCTTACTTCAAGCGGAGGAGAAAATGTAAATACTCTCTGCCCATCACAGTTTACAAGAATTTCTTTATGAAGTGAATTAATCCGGACTGAAATAGTTTCATTACCCGGTAAAACCAGTGGGCGCATAGACAAGCTGTGAGGTGAGATCGGGCTTAAGGTTATTACATCGGTTTTGGGACTGACAATCGGGCCTCCCGTAGAAATAGAATAACCTGTTGAACCTGTAGGCGTAGCAACAATCAAACCGTCTGCAGAAAATGTGGTAACATATTTATCACCTATATCGATATCAAGCTGGATCATCTTAGGCCAGCCTCCTTTGTCGAAAACAATATCATTTATTGCATAAAGTCTTTCGATTTTATGCCCGATGCATTCCCCGGTTATAATCATTCTTTCTTCAATTTCATAATTCCCATCCTTGATCTCTTTTATAAAAGTATCAATCTGGTTTATATTAACCTCGGCAAGAAATCCTAACTTTCCAATGTTAATACCGAATACAGGTTTGTTATGAAATTGTGCCTGGTAAGCTGTTGCAAGCATAGTCCCGTCTCCGCCGATCGATATTATCATGTCACTTCTTTTACATAGCTTATCGCTTTCAACAAACTTGGTCTTATTGATTTTTTCTTTAATTAAATCTTTATTTTCCGAAATAAGATCCATTAATAAGTAATCAAATCCGTTTTCTTTCAGTGTTTTAATCAATATTGAAATTACTTCATAAACTTTAGTTTTTGAAATATTTGCTACTATACCAATTGTCATTTTATTTTCAAATTTCTATAATTTATAGTGAACTTAAATTCTTACTTTCCTTTTAACTCCCACAATTTACAATATTTTGTGAAAACATATGCCGAAGAAAAGATTGCCAGGATAAATCCCTGCATTCCGTCAAGAAAGCCTCTTTTTATGATGAACATTTTTACAAAAATAAAAATCGGTCGTAAAATTATATCTGAAATTAAAAAAGATTTTCCTTTGTTGGAAAGTTCCTCAGCAGCTAATGTAGTATACCTGTTAAACTTAACAAAATAATGATGGATATTGGGATCGGTATAGTGATTAATATCATTTTTTAGTTCACCAATATCTCCTTTCACTACAAGGTTTTCATGAACATCTTTCTCATCGAACTCGGATTTATTTTTATCAAAAAGTCGGGTAACTCTTCCCGGATACCACCCGCTGTGCTTAATCCACCGGCCCAGGAAAAATGCTTTACGTGGAATAGAATATGCAGCGTATTCAGGCAATTTATTTTTAAATTCAATTATCTCGTCCGATAATCCTTTTGTTAATTCTTCATCTGCATCAATCCACAAAACCCAATCACTTGATGTTAATGAAGCCGCATACTGTTTTGTTTTTGCATATCCCTGCCATTTTTTAACACTGCATTTAACTTCTGCAAAGGATTTTAATATTTCCAGTGTATTATCATCTGATTCTTCATCAACAATAACTATTATTTCATCTATACATTTCCGCTGGCTTTCAATGCACCTTTGAATATTCGATTCTTCATTCTTAGCAATAATTATTGAGGATATTTTAAACATTTAATTAATCAGTTTTTTTAATACTTCTTTAACTTTTTCCGGTTTTATTTGATTAATATCTAACGAGGATTCAAATCTATATATATCTTTATTAAAATCCGGATTATTAATTATTTCATCAGGATAAATATAATATGAATCATTAAATACTTCTTTGGGATAAGGATGAAACCTGTTGTAAAAAGTTCCGTTTGAAATACAAATAAATTTAGTATTAACTGCTGCTGCAAAGTGAACAGCACTTGTTTCATTTGATATTAACAAATCTGCGGCAGATAATAACTTGGCCATTTCTGTTAATGAAGTTGAACCGGCGGTAATGAAAACTCTTTGTGATTTTAAATTATCCCAAATATACTGGGCAAGTTTGATCTCTTTTTTTGAACCGTCAACAACAATATCGTAATTAGAATTATCCAAAATATACTTGGCTACTTCCAAAAAATTATTGATGTTCCATCTTCTTTTTTCCGAGCTGCCCCCCGGGAACAGAACGATATAATTTGTGGCCGCTAATTTATTGAAAAAAATACCTGAAACATCTATAGAAGGTTTTTTTATATCAATATTCGTTTCAAGTAAATTTGAAAAAAATTCTTTGTTACGGTAAAACTCAAAAACATTATTTTCTTTTGATTGGATCAGCTTTGTATACCATCTATCGGAAAAGAGATTTCTTTTCCAATTTGCATGCTTATCAAGCGAGCCTGTATTTCCTATTCTTTCTTTTGCCCTTGATACTCTAATTATTTCGTCGCCATATAAAATATCCCTGGAATAGGTTGTTTCAATTGCAATCTCAAATCTCCGATTGTGAATCTCACTTAATATTTTATACTTATATATTAAATTTCCATAGAATTTTTTTCTATCGATCCAGATAAAATCATCAACAACGTCACCATCTAAACATTCAGCTAATTCTTTCCAGATGATATTTCCGCATAATGTTATTTTATAATTTCGGTATTTGGAACTTTCTTTAAGAATCCTGATAAAGTTTCGAAAAAGAACATAATCACCAATTGCATCCAGCCGGATTATAAGTATAGAGTCGGGCAGCGGTTTAATTTTTTTATTGTTTATAAAAGGAAGAAGAATCAAAAAAACCAAAAAATTAAACAGATTTATTATTTTTTTATACATTAATTATGTGTAATTCTATTGCGGGTGTTCATTAAAATTTTTTCTTAAAGCAAAATGATCTTCCATAGTCTTTGATTTTAGTACTTTTTTTACAAACATGTACAAACCTATTTTATTAAGAGACATCATCGAATTAAAAACTATTCTACTGATGTTTTTATCTGTAAAAAGGAATAAATTATTATAATTGTAAAAATTTAGATTAAATTTGTTCGCTAACATTACTAATGTTTTTTTTGAATAAAAGGATATATGCTGTCCATGTTCAAAGGCATAATACCACCATTCATCCGGCATTGGTAATGGAACGGGTACCAATTCGGTAGAAAAGACTATACTTTTTGATATCTCCAGCATTTTTTCTAATTCATTTACCGGGTTAACCAGATGTTCAAATACTTCAAATGCCGTTAAAAGCTGGATTCTGTTTTTTTCATTGGGATTATATTCAAAGCCTTTAGCCATAATATTCTCACAAAAAGGATCATCCCAACAAAAATCAAAACCTGTATCTCTCATCAGCCTGGTAAATATTCCATATCCCCCGGCGTAATCCAAAAATTTTTTTCTCTTAACATAGAAAAAATAAATCAATATGGATACTAATTTTCTGAAATGCAGGTTCCGATCAAGTATTCCTGTATCAAATATATTAATAGCGTGTTTGTAAGCTTCTTCGAGCCAGTAGGGTTCTTCGGTAAATATATATTCGCAATTTTTACAGCGGAAATATTGAACATCATATTTCCCAAGTACTTTCGCATTAAAAAGTCTTTCAACTTTGCTTTCACAGATTTTGCAATTCATTTTCGTTACTTCGCCCAAATACCAGTTGCTTTTTTATTTACTATTTTAAAATACTGAATAGGAGCCCATATAGCTCCAACTCCCACACATACACAAGTTGCAGCCATAACTCCCGATATGCCCATATTTAAATTCCTCGCAAAATAAATCGATAACGGTATATTAATTATACCAACAATTATGGAAGTATATAACTGCAACCGGATTTTTCCTACCCCGTTTATAAAATATGCAAATATATTATTCCAATTAGACATAATGGCAAATAGCCCCATAAGTATTGTTAAATCTAACGGAACTTCAATTCGTGAATTTAACCAGATATCATAAACCCGGTTCGCTGCAAAAATCATTATAATAACCAATATGCTAAGTAACATCCAGACTTTCAAAATTTTATTTACAGCATTCTTAATCCAGCTATAATCATCTTTTACATACGCCTCGGTATAAGCAGACCACATTGGAGTTAGTACCATGAAAAAAATTATAGGTATATAATTAAAATATTTGAAAGCAACATTATAAATTGTAACATCAGCAGGACCGAATAGCTGGGTTATTATTAAATTATCGGTTGTAAAAATAATTAATGATGAAATTTGAATTATAAAGAATTGAGTTCCTAATCCTAAAAGATCTTTTAAATTTGATAACCTGACAGCTTTGAACGACGGTGAAATGGCTTTATATTTTCTCTTGAAAAAGATAAAAGAAGCAAATATGAAAACTACAACAGGAATAAATGCTGAACCGGCTCCTAAAAGCAGTAATGAAGGAGAAGCTATCTTTAATAGAAGGTAAACCAAAATGACTGTTAATAAATTAATGCTGAAGCTGAAAAATCCGTTTAAAGCTGTTTTCTGATCGGCATTAATTATGAATGTTAAAAGTCTTAGAACAAATTGGGTTAAAAAAAAGATAACTGAAAGAAGAACAAGAGTATTAAGTTCATTTTCCAGGTAAACAGGAGCTTTAAAAATTTCAAGCCAGTTAATAAATCTAAAAGTTACCGCAAATACTAAAATAATTAACAATATTATCGACGAAAATACGGCATAAGTTGTACTTACATAAATTTTTGCAGAATGAAGATCGTCTTTTGCGAAAGCTTCGGCCAATTTATTTCTTAACCCGTTTCCTAAACCGAAATCCAGATAATTAAACCAGGTTAGAACTGAAGATAAGGTTAGCCAGACTCCGTATTCCGTTTTACCGAGATAATCCAATGTGAGTCTTACAAGAAGAAGATTGAAAAGGAAATTAAATCCGTTGAAGATGAAAAGGAAAAATATATTTTTTTTTGCTTTTAAAGATCTTGATGAATTTTCAAGATTAAAAAACTTAAGTGTATTAGATATAATTTTCTGCATCCTGTTAATTTAATTTCCCCACTTATTTTTCCGCCACAATTTAACTAAAAAATTTAAATGTAAATCATTGAAAATCTTTTTTAACCTGGTTCTGAAAATTCTTAAAAAATATTCTTTCCTTGCATTAAAGTCCCAGAAGTCATATTTCTTCAGAGCATTTTTATATTCTTTGATAGATTCCATCTCATATTTCCACGATGCACCGCCTGAATGCATAACTGCTATAGGCTCGCCTTTTAAATATTTACCTTTGTTTCTGAAATCGGGTATTTTCTTTTCATATCTCATTATCAGCTCATAATCCATAGTATATTTATATGATTCGTTATAGCTGCCGTATTTTTCGTAAACATCTTTTCTGAAAAACATTGTGGGATGATTGTAAGGCATTGTAGTAGTTATGGGGCATAAGAGAGGTCTTCTTATATTTGAACCGTAAACCGGATCATCAAAATAAACATCTCCATGTACAAAAATTATTTCTTTGTCTTTAAAAGAATGATTTACCTTTTGGAATACATTATTATTAAAATATCTATCATCACTGTTTAAGATCCCGATGATTTCTCCTTTTGCCTTTTCAATTCCTTTGTTGAAGGCATCGGCAATTCCTCTATCAGGTTCGCTAATAATATGTAAAGACTCAATCAGATTATTTTCTTTGTAAATTTTATTAATGATATCAATGGTATTATCTTTACTTAGGTTATCAATAATTATATGTTCAAAATTTTTATATGTTTGATTAATAATTGATTTTACGTTTTTTTCAATTGTCTTTTCGGAATTAAATGTAGGAGTTATAATAGAAATCAACATTATTTATTTTTTGCTGTAATTGTTTTATTGGATAAAATTAAAAAAATAGAATTTTGTTAGTGGAAAATACTCCTTAAAATATTGCTGATTAATCCCGGAAGAATGTATCCGGGAAATATGGTTTAAATTTAATAAAAAATTGCTATTTAGTTCTTCCGGTTATATAAAATAAGTGGATAAAGTAAATCTTAATATTTTAATTATTACAGTCAGAGCCGATTTCGGCGGGGGTCCGGAACATATTTATTCTTTATTAAAAGAATTATATAAAGAAAATAACTTTTATATCGCCTGCCCGGATGATTTCCCGTATAAAAAGAAATATGCGGAAATTCTCGGTGAGAATAGAATAATATTAATTCCTCATAGAGAATTTAAGATATCTTATCTTTTCACACTTAAAAATTTTATAAAAGAGAAAAAGATAAAAATTGTCCACTCCCATGGAAAAGGTGCGGGAATTTACAGCAGATTTTTGTCTATTTTATCCGGTATTCCGTGTATTCATACTTTTCACGGACTGCATACCGGCAGCTATAATCACTTTCAAAAATTATCCTATTTATTTTTAGAAAAAATTCTATCTTTATTTACTAAGAAATTTATTTCTGTTTCCAGAGGTGAATTCAAAGAAATAATCGATAATAAGATTACTAGGCCCAAAAAGATTGCAATTATAGAAAACGGAGTGGAAATTCCTGATTCGATAATTTCAAAAGATAATTTTTTCTCTTCTCCCAAAAATCTGATTACTTTTACAAGATTTAATTTTCAAAAAAATTCTTCAAAATTAATCTTTATTTTTGAAGAGCTAAAAAAACAAAAGAAAGCTGATTTGTTTAAGATTGTTTTGTTAGGCACCGGGGAAGAAGAAAATGAAATCAAAAAAATGTGCATTGAACATAATTTAAGCAGTTTGTTTAATTTTAAAGGAATAACCGAGAACCGGTTTGATTATCTCAAAAATTCATTCTGCTATATTTCCACATCCCGGTGGGAAGGTATGCCGTTAAGTATTTTGGAGGCAATGTCTTATGGTGTGCCAGTCGCTGCGACTAATGTTGTCGGTAACAATGATATTGTAGAACATAATAAAACGGGTTTCTTATATAATATAGATAATCCTAAAGAAGCTGCAGACTATATAATAAAATTGAGTGAGAATTTTGAACTCTGGAAGTCTATTTCTGAAGCATCAAGAAATAAAATTCAATTAAATTTCTCACTGGAAAAAATGGCAGCTGAAACTCAGAAGATTTATAATTCAATTTAAATCATAGAAATTTGAAGACTGCAATTGTTCACGATTGGTTTGTTAGTTACGCCGGCTCAGAGAGAGTTGTGGAATCACTAACAAATGTATGGAAGGATGCGGATGTTTTTGTTCTTTTTAATTTACTGAATGAAGCAGAACAGAAAATTGTTGTAAAAGATAAAATTCCACACACTTCTTTTCTGAACAAATTTAAATCAATTAAAAAGCACCATAGAAAATTTTTACCTCTTTTTCCATATGCAATCGAACAGTTTGATCTTTCTGAATACGATCTGGTTATATCAAGCTCACATGCGGTAGCAAAAGGAGTCTTAACGAATTCTAATCAATTGCATATTTGTTACTGCCATACACCTATCCGGTATGCATGGGATTTGATGCATCAATATTTGAAAGAAGCCAATTTAACTACCGGATTAAAAGGATTAATTGCCAGGTCAATATTGCATTACATAAGAATCTGGGATTCTGCTTCGGCAAACAGGCCTGATTTTTATGTTGCAAATTCATATTATATAGCAAAAAGAATTCAAAAAATTTATAAGAAAGAATCTTCGGTTATTTGTCCTCCGGTTGATACCCATAAATTCACATGTGAAGTTTATAAAGATAATTACTATTTAACTGCATCCCGTTTTGTTCCTTATAAAAGGATCGATTTAATAGCCGAAGCTTTCACCAAAATGCCGGAGAAAAAACTTCTGATAATTGGAGACGGGCCCGAAGAAGAAAAGATAAAATCAAAGTCGGGAAGGAATGTTGAATTGCTCGGGTATAAAACAGGAGAAGCTCTGATAAATTACATGCAGAAAGCAAAGGCATTTGTATTCGCCGCCGAAGAAGACTTCGGTATTATGATTGTTGAAGCACTTTCATGCGGAACACCCGTAATCGCTTTTGGTAAAGGCGGGGCTACTGAAACGGTTACTGAAAATGAAAACGGAATATTATATCCTGAACAGACTCCTGAATCTATAATTGAAGCAGTCAAAAGATTTGAATCAAATAGTGGAAAGTTTAAGCCTGATATAATTAGTAATTCTGCAAAAAGATTTGACAGGAAAATCTTTGAGAAAAAGATCAAAGATTTTGTTGATAGTAAATGTAAAGATTTTTTTCGATCACAATAAGCTGGAACAATGCTGACTAACCGGAAATCAATTTATTATTTAAGGCTGTTTTTAGATTTAATTATTTTAAATTCGTCATTTGTTGTCTCTGCTATTCTGGCTCAGTCATTTCAAATACTTATCCATAAGCCGCATATGTTTATCCTGCTTGCAGGCTTGAACTTTTTATGGTATTTCGTTTCAAATGTTATAAATTTTTATGACGATTATTCAACCAAATACTTTATTTACCGGTTCACTAACATTGTTAAGATTGTATTTGTTCAGGTTCTTACTACAGTTTTATTTGTTTTCTTTGTAAAAGAACTTCTGTTTACACGAAATTTTATAATATTATATGCTGTTTTCCTTATATTCTTCATCAGCTTAAGAGTTCAAATAGTTAAATATCTTCTTATTAAAATAAGAGGAAGAGAAAAGAAATTAAGAAATGTTTTGATAATAGGAGCGGGAGAAACAGGGAGAAATTTTCAAAAAATGCTGCAGGAGCATAGCGACCTTGGATACAATACAATTGGCTTTATTGATAATAAAAAGGAAGGTGAAAATATATTAGGTAAAATTAAAGAAATAGAAAATATTATTACGGAAAGAAATGTTGAAGTGGTGGTTATAGCTTTACCTTTCAGTGAGTCCTATAACCTTGATGAAATAATTGTAATATGCAGCAGGCTTGCCGTTAGAACGCATATAATCCCCGATTACTTTAGCGTTGCTTCTAAGAAATTCCAGGTAAATGTTATAGGTGATTTTCCAATAATTACTGTAAGAAACGAACCGCTCGCCGAAGCCCATTGGCAATTTATTAAAAGGATTATTGATATAGCATTCAGCTTATTTATTTTCATATTTGTTTTATCCTGGCTGTTTCCGCTTTTCTCGTTGTTAAATAAAATTTCGGGAAATGGGTCAACTTTATTTGTTCAGGACAGGCTCGGAGTTAAAGATCAAATATTTCAGTGCTATAAGTTTAGAACTATGTATATAAAATCGGAAAACAAAGATACATATCAGCCCACATATGAAGGCGATCCAAGAGTAACTAAGATCGGCAGGTTTTTAAGAAAATCAAATATTGATGAACTCCCGCAGTTTATAAATATTTTAAAAGGTGAAATGTCTGTTGTGGGACCAAGGCCCCACCCTCTTCCCTATAATGAGTTTTATAAACAGATTGTTGATGAAATAAAAATCAGAAGCTGGGTGAAGCCGGGTTTAACAGGCTGGGCCCAGGTTCACGGGTATCGCGGTGATGTAGTTGATGAAGAAGAAAATAAAAAAAGGATTATGAAAAGGATTGAATATGATTTATGGTATATAGAAAACTGGTCAATATGGCTGGATATTCAAATCATTTTATTAACCGTCTGGCAAATGATAAAAGGGGAAACGAAAGCTGTTTGAATCCGGATCATTCGGTTGTCATTTATTGTTATTCAATAGTCAGTAAAATCATATAAAGATGTAAAATATTTTATTAAATTTGATTTTAGAAACTCGACTAAATAAATTGTAATCAAAAAAATAATTCATATTAATATATTGAGGTAAAAATGGCATCAGATTTTATAGCACATGTAGAAATACCTGCAACCAATATTGAAAAATCAGCGGATTTTTTTGGTAAATTATTCGATTGGAGTTTTAAACCATTTGGAAATGGTTATCTTCTCTTTAATACGCATAAAAGCTTCACGGTTGGCATTAAAAAAGTTGATAAAGTTTTTCAGGGCGAGGCAACTATTTTCCACGTTCGGGTTGATGACGTAAATAAATATACCCAAAAAGCAGCACAGTTGGGCGGTGAGATTTTCAGAGGCAGAACTACTATTCCGGCTATGGGATATTACGCACTTATAAAAGATATTGACGGCAACACAATTGGATTATATCAAACCAATTGAGTTTACTGGATGAATAATTGATTGATTGAATGGGTAACAGTGGGTTTTGTTCTTTCAACCATTCAATCAATCTAACATTAAAATATTTATCTACAAATTATGTATTCTCACTACTTATCCTATCTAAATTAAAGAGCATTTAAATATTCATGCAGGAACAAATACAGGGTATTTTAAATAATATCAGTTCTTTTATCTGGGGAGTTCCTCTTCTTATTTTATTAGTAGGTACAGGAATATACCTTACAATTCTGCTCAAAGGCATACAATTCAGAAAATTATATTATTCTCTTTGGCTGGCATTAATAAAACGGAAAGATGATGGAGATAATCCCGGAGATATTTCGCATTTCCAGGCTTTGATGACTGCTTTAGCTGCTACTGTGGGTACAGGTAATATCGCAGGTGTTGCTACTGCCCTGGCAGCTGGTGGGCCAGGTGCGTTATTCTGGATGTGGATAACTGGATTATTCGGAATGGCAACTAAATATGCCGAAGCAGTTCTGGCTGTAAAGTTCAGGGAAAAAGATGAATATGGTACTATGAGCGGCGGTCCTATGTATTATATCACCAAAGGATTAAAACAGAAATGGCTGGGAATAATATTTGCGATTTTCGCTTCTGTTGCTGCTTTTGGAATCGGAAACATGGTGCAGTCAAATTCAGTGGCAGACGCAGTTCAGCATTCTTTCAATGTACCGGTTGAAGTTACAGGAATAATACTGGCCGCTCTTACCGCATTAGTAATTCTGGGTGGAATAAAAAACATTGGAAATGTTACACAAGTCCTTGTCCCGGGTATGGTTGTATTTTATATAATAGCTGCTCTTATTGTTGTGGTTATTCATTTTGAATATATTCCCAAAGTTTTTGCCCTGGTAATTTCCGAAGCATTTACTCCAACCGCAGCAGAAGGCGGTTTTGCTGGTGCAACAGTTATGCTTACAATAAGAATGGGAGTTGCCCGCGGAGTATTTTCAAATGAATCGGGACTGGGCAGTGCTCCTATAGCCGCTGCTGCTGCACAAACCCGTTATCCTGTTACCCAGGCATTGGTTTCTATGACTCAAACATTCATTGATACTATTGTTGTATGTTCTTTTACCGGTTTTGCAATCCTGGTTAGCAATGTACTTCCTACAGGGCAAACAGGCGTGCCTTTAACTTCAATGGCATTCACTTCAGCACTTCCCGGAGAGTGGGGCGGTATAATAGTAAGTGTGGGAATTATTTTGTTTGCATATTCCACAATTCTTGGCTGGAGTTATTATGGTGAAAAGTCTCTAGAATTTTTACTAGGCCCGAAATCTATAAAGCCGTACAGACTGTTATTTGTAATTGCTGTTTTCCTTGGTGCGATTGCTAAGCTGGATCTGGTTTGGACATTTGCCGATATTATGAACGGTTTAATGGCTGTACCAAACCTGATTGGACTGCTGGGATTAAGCGGTATTGTTGCTGCGGAAACCAAAAATTATTTTAAGAACTAATATAAAAGCCGGAAAGATTATTTTCCGGCTTAATTACTACTCAAACCTTATTACTTTTTCATCATAAGTTTAGCAAAATCACCGGGAGTTCCCGGATCGGTTACTTTATTGTTAATGGGTTTTAGAGACTGCAGGTAAGCAAAAATGTCTTTAAGATCCTGATCGTTTGTTTGTCCAATACCCTGCCATGGCATAGGCGGTAAAATTGGGCGTCCTTCTCCAAGATGTTTACCTGTACGCAAAGCTTTAATAAATCTTTCTACCGTCCAATTACCCAACCCGGTTTCTTTATCAGGTGTGAGGTTAGCTGTATACGAAATTCCCCATGGACCAATCCATGCGGTAGCATCACCTCTGCTCACTATCCATTGACCTTGTGCAACAATTTTTGTATCAAAATTTGTTGCAGTTATTGGACCGGGTGAACCAGATAATAATCGTGTTGTATCCGGAACAGGACCCATTTCAGTCATGACCTTAGGCGAATGACAATCATTACATCCGCCCAGTTCAACCAGGTACTTACCCCTCTCAACACTGGTTTCTTGATTCATTGTTTTCTCTTCCTGCGGTTTTGTACAGTTAAGTTGAGAAAACACAATAGTAACAAAAAGGACACAGAAAAGAATGCCTAAAATACCTTTACGCATATACCCTCCTAATTGGTAAAAAATTATTAAAAAGAGTTGTATCAGTTCGGGAAAACTGAATTTGAAATTCATTCAAGGGAAGCAAGGAGAAGTCCTTGATGAAATTTATTAATGTGAAACTAAGTAGGAGCCGGTTTAAAGTCAATAAGAATTTTTAATAATAGGAGTGCTGTCCAAATTAATTTTTGGAAAAGAAAGAAGTTAAATTTTGTAAATAATAAAAATTTTTTATTATTTAATTTTTAATCCCTTCAAAAATCTGAACATTTTTTTTCAGTAAATCATAACATTTTTTTTTATCCATACATATACGGATTAAATTTTTCCATAGACATTTATTTGGAACAGGTCGGATAATACGAGAAATTCATTTTTTTGTCTTTTTATATGTTTTGGTTTTACAGAACTTCTGAATAGCCGGATAAGCCGCCAAATACCCTAATTCCCCTGCTTTTTTTAAATCCTTACATGCTTCTTTTTTCTTTTTCCATATAATATAGCACATACCTCTTTTATAATAGGCTTTACCGTTCCGGGGTTTCATTTGAATTATCAGGGAATAATCTTTAATTGCTCCTTCATAATTCTTCATATTTATTTCAGCCTCACCCAGGCTGAAATATGCGGGCATATATGCAGAGTCAAGTTTAACTGCCGCAGAAAAATCATCTATTGCATCTTTATAATTACCCATTTTGTTTTTCGTATCACCTCTTATAAAGTATTCATCCGGTGAATAAGGATTTAACTCTATAGCTTTATCAAAGTCTTTAACGGCATTTTCATAATCACCTAAAATTGCCTTATCATTTCCACGGTTTAAATATGCCCTGTCATCATTTTTATTTAATGCAATGGCTTTAGTAAAATCTTCAATTGCTCCTTTATGATCGTCTAATTTTCCTTTTATATTCCCCCGGTTTACATAAAGCCGGGAATTAAGAGAATCAATACCGATTGCCTGATTATAATCCAGGAGAGCTTTTTTAATATTATTCAAATAGCTGTTTAAATAACCTCTGTTAAAAAACGCAGAAGAATTTTTTGGGTTTATTAGCAGCACTTTATCGAAATCTGAAATTGCTTTATTATTATTTCCAAGAGCCATAAATGCAATCCCCCTGTTTAAATATGCATCTTCAAAACTTGAATCGATTTTAACTGCTTTCGTATAGTTTTCTACAGCACTGCTGTACATTCCCAGTTTATTTTCAGTATTGCCAAGAAGCAAAAGAATTTTCTTGTTATCCGGTTCAACCGTAGAAGCCTTATCAAAATCCACAAGAGCATTCCTCATATCTCCGGCTTCATAATTCTTTAAACCGCTTTGATAATAAATGTTTTCTGCTGTTGAACACCCGGTTAAATAGAAATATACAGGTATAAGTATTAGTGCAGGAAATATATAAATGTTCTTTTTTACAAAATTCATATTTGAATGGCAGCCGGGAAATTGCTATAAGATTAATTTTAATTAACTTTTATTCTATAAAATATTTTAACTTTAGGTTTAAAAAAAAGGTAAATTTTAAGAATTGAATCCGGCTTATATTCTTTTCTTAATTTTTTTCAACATACCGCTTCCTAAAAAATTATTAGCATTTGCAATTATGGTTTTAACTAAAGTCAATATATCTCTATCCCCGGCCCAGTTCCTTGTAACAATTTTAGGATCTACATTATTTATTATATCATTTAATATGTAGGCGGATAAAGCAATATCATCCAGAAACCCAACCGGTCCTAATAAAGCTTCAGGTAATAGATCAATCGGTGAAATAAAATAAGCAATTGCAGCATAAAGCTTTACTTTCTTTGATTCCGGTATTTCTTTATCGATTGATAATTTTGTTAAAAGATGAAACAAATCCGGAGCTAGTAAAATATATTCGCTCCATTGTTTATTTTTTACTGCATTTGATTCGAGCCAGTTACTTATCTTTTTTCTGATTTTTTTATAAAAATCTTTTTCTTCCGGATTCATTTTTTCCCTTAAATTATAACTGCATCTTATTATGATGTTTTTATTTATTAAAGATAAAAATAATTTCCTAAATTTTGTTAATCGGTTCAGTTATATTGATTATAATAGTTTTCATTAGAAAGCTTGTATTAGCTATTGTGGCATAAATTGTGATAACATTCTAAGGAATTAATACTTAGTAAATCTCTTAATAAAACCGGGGAATCATAATGGAAGAGATTAAATATCAAATCCGTCAAATAATTGAGCAGGAATGCAAAGAAGCATTGGAAAAAGGATTACTGGATTCAGCTTCAATTGTTAACCAGATCTGTAAATTGCTTTTTAAGAAAGAAGATGACATTGTTGTACAACCGGAACCTGTATACGGCTGTTACGAAAATTTTGATGAATTTGAAGTAAGATAAGAAACAAGTCGGGTTAAATATCACATATACTATTCTTAAAGAATTCTGCCTTTTCGTATTCATTGTTACGAAGATAGTTTTAATATATCTTTACCCTTGCATTTTGTTTAAATTATTAAAGGTCCAGAATAATTTATATGAAAGCTGCTGACTTTTTCTTTAAATCCGGCCCTACAAAATGGGCAATATTATATGTGGCAATAATATCTGCAATTTCATTCTTTTTTGCTTCTTTCAGACCACCGAGCATTACGGATAATCTCAATACTTCTGCTGATTCTTCTAAAACCAAAGCGGAAAATGTTAAAGAATCTTCTTTACAAACAGTAAAAATTAAGAAGAAGACTTCGGGTGATAAAATCAAAATAAAAGAAGAGGCAGCTCCCGTTGATCTGATTAAAAAATATATGGATAAGTATAAAGCTGCCAATTTTAATGATTATCATTATCCATATACAATTGATTACCAGGAAAATCTGAAAAACAAGAACGTTATTTTTTACATTTTAGTAGATGATATCTTTGAGGAAAACGGACGGCTCTATATGAAAGCTTCCAAATCATATCTGGGATTAAATGTTTATTTGAAAATGCAGTGTAATAATAAACTGGCGAAAAAATTAAAAAATACTCAATACTATACTTATATAGTTGCTAAAATAGCCCGGATAAATAGCATATATTTTAATACTAAAGGAGTTTTATCTCAAAAAGGATACAATGATGATACTGATGTGAACATTAATCTTGCATCTAACAATATAAATTTGATGATTACGGGAAGATGCCTGGATATGTTTGAAAAATAATTTCCTCAATCAATACAATCTTAAAATACAAACGGGAACAAATCACTACCCGGATTTCGTCTAAGTATTAAACGAAACAATTTGTTTACAAAATGAGTAAAAACCACTAATAAAGGAATTAATCCATTTATTTAATTTGTTTTATTCCTGATAGAAAATTTTGTTAAAATTACATGAAAAGAAATAATACACTATGAACATAAAGTTTTTACAATTTATTCCAGATAAAAAATTTTTCAATTCAAAAGTTATAATTGCTTCCCTGTTTTTAATTTTATCTGCTTCATCTTCATTAATACTCGGGAATGAAATTCAGAAAAATAATAAAGATAAGAAAGAACAGGCAGTAATCTTATCTTCATTCAGGTTAGAACAAAATTATCCTAATCCGTTTAACCCGGCAACTCAAATAACATATTATATCCCTGTTGAGAGTCATGTTAAGTTAACGATATTTAATGTCCTTGGAAATGAAGTTGCAGCTCTGGTTGATGAAGAAAAGCCTGCAGGAGAATATTCAGTAAAATTCAATGCATCGGGCTTATCAAGCGGGGCTTATATATACCGGCTTCAAACAGACTATTCTACAATCACAAAAAAGATGACATATCTCAAGTAGGCTTCTTACTCTATAATCCGGAAGATCTTAAAGGATTTTGTTAAGCCTTCCTGCAAGACTAATTCAATAACGTCCGCAAAATAAAATATTTAACAGATCCCTCTTAAATTCTCAAAAAAACACATTTGGGTGGTATTATTTTTGAAATTTTAGAAAGCGTCTGTTCCAGCAAATTAATCTTTTTTGACAAGAGACATCTAAAAAACGGAAAATTAAAACAGAATAATCATTATTAAGCGGTAAGTAACTATTAAGGGAAAAAGGAATAAATGGAATATTTGGTAATATTTGCCTGTATAATTTTCCTTATTGTACTTTTGAAATCTATTGTGGATGACAAAAAAAGCGACATCTATAAAAGAAATAGTTTATAGTACTTAAATGGATTAAAAAAATCCAAAGTAAACAAGAGGATGCTTATGAAAAAAATATACTATTTCTCTGAAGAAAAAACGCAATTCATTGAAATAAAAAACCTCAAGTCAAAATTCTATATTATCCTGCCTGTTATAATTGTAATCTTTGCTTTAATCTTATTTGAAGCCGGACAATTCTTTAAATCGGGAAATCAAAAAGAGCATGATAATTTAAAGGTAAAAGTCGATGAAATTTTATCTTTATACAAAAACTTAAGCACAGAATTAGACAGTATAACATCAAAAAATAATTCTTTAAGAGTTGCTGTTAATCTTTCACCGTTATCAAGAGATGAGATGCAGGTAGGAATCGGCGGCGGCTCCTTCGATAATTCGATAGACTTTTTATCAGGCAATAAAGATATAAAACTGGATAAAGCAGTTTCTTTTGTTGATGAAGTATCAAGAAAACTCTCTTTCGAAAAAGCTCAATTTAAAGAAATCAGAGATCAACTGAAAAACAACCTGGATCTTTCAGCATGCATCCCTGCTGTTAAACCCTGCGGCGGAGATTTATCCGACAGGTTTGGTATGAGAATGCATCCTATTCTTCATCGTTTAAGAATGCATGAAGGTATCGATATTGTTACAAATACCGGAACCCCTATTCATGTAACCGGAAACGGGATTGTGCAGTTTACCGGCTATAACGGAGGATTTGGATTATCTGTAATTGTCAATCATGGTTATGGTTACAGAACTATCTATGCACACTTATCTAAAGTGAAAGTTAAACGGGGGGAAAGATTACTTAGGGGAGATATTGTAGGATTATCAGGCAGTTCTGGTTTATCGACCGGTCCTCATCTTCATTATGAGGTTCAGCATAATGGTGTAAAGCTTAATCCAGAACATTTTTTCTTTAAAAAATTTAATTATTTCGCCGATTTAGCGCAAAAATAATAACTTCGAAGATTTTCTAATTGAAATTATTATTAGTTTCAACTTTGCAGTCATCATTTCCAATCATGATTTGTTCGATCCGCCATCTGTCCCGGGAGTTAGGAATGTATTTCGAGTTGTTGTAGATTTTATATTTGTACACCTTATTCCCTTTATTTGTCTTTTGATGAATAATGCTCGTTCTATTATAGATTTCATAATATCCATCAACACCTGTAAAACACTGTGGCATTTAAAACTCCTTTATTAATTGGATGTTTTCTATAGTTGAGCCAATTAATATGCCTGTTATAAATGATGATTTTTGACCGTTTTAACAGAAATACATTATTAGAAATGTTTCAAGGTAAGACTTTTTCCTTAGAAATAACAAACTTTCCAATTGTTGAAATCATAAACTAAAGACAAAATGCTAAGAAAATCTTGAATGTTCTAATAACTGTTTTTTACATTTTCTTCAAAATTTATTAAAGCATTTTCAACAGCAGTATGCATTTCGTGAGTCGTAAAAGGTTTGAGGAGATAACCGTAAGGTTTTGTAAAGGCAGCTCTGTCAATAGTTTTTTCATCGGATAAAGCTGTGAGAAATACAATTGGTATATTAAAATTTTGGCTGATGATTTCTGCAGCTTCTATTCCATCTGTTAATCCTTTTAACATGATATCCATTAAAATCAAATCAGGCTTATTCTTTTCAACCTGCTTAACTGCATCTTCACCATTATTAACAACTGCAGTAACTTTATACCCGATCGATTCCAGTGTTTTTTTAATATTTAAAGCTACAATATTTTCATCTTCAGCAACTAATATCTTTGTCATAAATACCTCATTCTTATTCATTTTTTTTAATACCAGAATGAATATTATTATTAAAGGGGAAACAAAAACCCGGCCATTTTTAATCCAAAATAAATAAATCATTAATCGATTAAAAATTAAATCTTTAACACCTGGATGAAGATCACTTTGAGATAAGATAGTGAAAATTAGTGTTAATTCGCACACAATTATTACCACTGTATAGTTATTCTAATTTCATAAGATATAAATGTAAAAGAAAAGAACAGGTGAAATATGAAAAAGATGTTTATAATTGCTGGTTTATTCGTCATTTTCGGTTATATACAACAAGCTAAGGCAGCAGATATTCACAAAGAATTGAAAAAATATTTTAACGATATTGCTGTTAAGGTAAAAAATACATCTAATACAGAGCGAAAAAGGGAAATTCTAAACGATTCATTTAAAAAAATGATGACAGCGTTGGATGAAGTTGAACATACTCCGCTGTCAGAAAATGATATTCAAAGCCTTAAATCTTTCAAAAAACAGTTAAAACTAAAATATAATGAATTGAACGGCATTGATGGGTTTGAAAAAGTAAGTAATAACAACCTTAATAACTTTGCCGATTATTCTGTCCAGGATTTGGAGCCATCTGCAGAATATGTTACCATCAGTGTTTTGACTTTAGTATTAATTATTATTGCTGCAGCTTTACTGCTGTAATGATTCAAAAATGAATTTAAAATGGTATCTATTATTCTTTGCCCTTATTTTTTTTTCATACGGTGCAAATGATGTACTTAAAAATAATTCACCGGAAAAGGGAAAAATTGATTACGAGCTAATTTATTTAATAAATGGAGATGGTGATTATTTATATCATGATTTAAAAGGGAAGCCGCATTTAGCAGACGAAGCTAAACTTAATGAAGCTCTTTCTGTTGCAAAACATTGCAGCAACGGCGAGGTATTTATATTTCATCAAAAAGAAAAATCAGACTTCCTCTTTTTTCATTCTGATAACAGAGAGTTCTATTATTATAGAAACGGAAAATTATTCAGAAATGAAACTTACAACGATCATGGTTCCAATGTATTACTAGAGACTGAAGCTTATTTATATAATAAGTATCGCACTAAAAACAATCACGTTAAGAAATATCTTCTTTACTTCGGACATGAAATTCCGGAAATCATAAAGGGAAGCTCTGCATCTAATAAAATGCTTGATGTTGATAATTTCACTTCATCAGTGAAAAGATTTGCAGGGAATAAAAAATTTAATTTGATAGTTTTATCAACATGCCATAACGGAACTCCGGGAACTATTTTAAAATTATCACCTTTTGCTGATTATATTATTGCCTCACCGGAAAATTTACATCTTTCAAATATCGACACAAAATATTTTGAAAGTTTAGATTCACTTAAACAGACCGATTTTCAGTTTGCAAAATCTTTTGCTGAAACTGCTTTTGAAAACTTAAAGAAGAGAACGCAGACCGTAGTTACAATTGTCTTATACGATACTCAAAAAACTTCAAAATTTTTAAACAGAATAAAGGACAAATATTTATCTATAGTACATTCTCTTGAACGCAGGAATAATGCTTCTTTCGATTATATCGACCTAAATGAAAAACCGGAATTATTCCATGGAAACTCTTCAGAAGGGATCATTTCTTTTTACCGCCCGTCAAGATTTGGAGTTGATGAAAATAAACTTTCACATTCGGGCTGGGAAATAATTGTTGCAAAGAAGTCAATGCAATAATTTAATATAGATGGATTAAAATGTCCTTTTTCACCGTTCTATCAAATATCTTAATACCATTATGCACTAACCTTCAATAATTTTTATTAAATTTGAAGAAATTTTAATCTTATTTATATATTGAATATAATTGCTCGAAAAAGTTAAAAAAAATATTTTCATTTTATTAACATGCTCTGTTCTGTTTTATATTGCACTCACCATTTACGGCAATTTTGATAATGTACTTCAGTCGTTTGAACAATTTAATTTTTATCTTCTCCCAATACTATTTATACTTTCCTTTTTAACTTTTTTAACCAGGTTTTACAAATGGCATTATTATATACGCTTATTAAAAATAAAGATCTCTGTCCGTGAATCATTTATAATTTTTATGTCCAGTTTAATAATGCTTGCAACACCCGGTGCATTGGGGGAATTATTTAAATCATATTTAGTAAAAAAGATAACTGGAGAACAAATAAGCAAAACAGCTCCTATAATTTTTTCAGAAAGGATAACCGATTTTATTTCGGTTATAATGATTGCATTGGCAGGTGCAATATTATATAATTATGGAATTTTTATAATGACTTTACTCATAATTATTTTTTTGTTTCTGATTATTTTTATAAGTAATAAAAAGGTTTCTATAAAGTTTATAGGACTTTTGTCCGGAATTAAATTTCTACACAAATACTTATCAAAAATAAATGTTGCATACGAAAGCTTTCACTCGATGCTGAAAGGGAAGTCTCTTTTCTTTATGCTTTTTATTAGTTTAATATCCTGGTCATTTGAGTGTTTGAGTTTTTATATTATATTAAAATCATCAAGACTGGCTATTTCTGTTCTTTGGGCAGGATTCGTATATGCTTTCGGAACAATTATCGGTTCGTTAACGATGCTGCCCGGTGGTGTCGGAGTAACAGATGGTTCATTTGTTTTTTTAATAGTTCAAAAAGGATTTTCCAAAGATGCAGCAATTGCTTCAACTTTTATAATAAGGGCAGTTACATTATGGTTTGCAGTTGCAGTTGGTGCTGTTTTTATTTTCTTTTATAAAAATTGGTTTTCCGATTTATATACCGGCGATAATATTTTAAGCTTGGATAATGATGAATAGATATGCATTTGAATTTTATCTTTCTGTTTGGCAAAGAATCCCAATTAATATTCAGAATAAAATTTCGGAATGGCTGAAGTACAGGTTCAATCCTAATACTCTAAATCCAAAACTGCCGAATGCTGCTGTTATTGATCCCATAAACATTTGTAATCTCGATTGTCCCCTCTGTGCATCAAAAAATCAGAATTATGAAAAAGGTAAAATGTCTTTCGATACTTTCAAAATGATCCTTGATAAAATACCTTCATTAAAAGTCCTGGTTTTGTTTAATTGGGGTGAACCTTTACTGCACCATGAAATTTTCAATATAATAAAAGAATCGGTTTCGAGGAATATTTATACTATTACACATACAAACTTAAGCTTTAAACAAAAGCCGGAATTTTTTGAAGAATTAATAAATTCTGGACTTCATCAGCTTGTAATTTCTGCTGACGGAGCAGCGCAGGAATCCTATGAAAAATACAGAGTTAAGGGACGCTTTGATTGGGTAATCAATAATATAAAAATGACCGTGGATTCAAAGAAAAAATTAAAGAAGAGAGATCCAAAAATAGTATGGAAGTATATAGTAAATAAATTTAATGAACATGAAATTGAGTATGCTAAAAAATTGGCAAAGGAACTAGGTGTTGAAATTACATTTGATAAAATGGGATTAGCAGATGATATACCTGATTTAACTTTTGCAGGTACTCTTGATGAAAGGAAGAAGCAATGGCTGCCGGACGATAAAAAGTATGTAATGGATTTTTATAAAAACGGCGAAAAATTCCCGATAAATAACAAACCATGCAACCAGCTTTTCACTTCAACTGTTATTAATCCTGACGGGAAGGTTACACCATGCTGCTGGGTTACAAGCAAAGAAAATATCTGGGGAGATTTAACTAAAGAATCATTTGAAGACATCTGGAATAATGAAAAATACAGATATTCAAGAAGCTTATTTAATAAGCTGAATTATGACGGGGAAACTAACTATACCGTATGTACAAAATGCGAAATATTTAAAAGAGTTCGGTAGCAGCTGTTTTAATTTATGAAAATAGTCCGGATAACCATTCTTTTTTCTTAAAAATTTTTTCAACCTTCTCGGGATCAACAACAGTAAAACCGGATTTTATCCGCTGGTTTTTATATGTTACAAAAAATATTTTCTTTCGCGACGGTCTTAAAAAATCAAGTGGAAACCAGTATAATAGATTACCTGTTCCCCAGATTCTCCATCTCCCATTTATTAGTGTTGGTTCTTTTACTTCTATATTTTCAATATCTTTTGATAAAACTTTTTTTGAGCCAAACGGGAAATAGTAATTTTTAAGTGTAAACGAATCTTCTCTGATTTCAACTAAATTATCTTTATATAAAATTTTTTCTTCCATTTGTAATCAATTTTTTCAAATATTTAAAATAAATATTTTTATTCAAGTAACTTATTATTTGGTAACCAGAATTCATATTATTACAGTCAATATGTATAAACAAATGGTATAATTATTCATTCTTGATTAAATTTAATCAATTATTTCCCAATTTAATTTTGGAGTGAAAAATGACATCACTAAAAAAAATTATGATAATTGTTAATTTAATTACTTTCACAGGATTTGGATTTGCAATGCAAAATAATAACAAAGCCGACAAAACAGATACATCATATATTGGAATTTGGCAGGGGATGCTTGATGTCGGCGGTGGAAATATTTTAAGGATTGTTTTTCATATTTCAGACGAAGATGATTCTTTAAGCGGAGCACTTGATAGTCCCGATCAAGGGGCATTTGGTATACCTGTTTCTTCTGTAGAAATTTCTTCCGATAGTATCAGACTAAATGTCCAATCGTTAAACGGTTATTACTTAGGCGGACTTGAGGATAGTATAAAAATAACCGGTATTTGGAATCAAAATGGGAGAACCTTCCCTTTAATTTTAAAAAAAACAAATAAAGTTGAAGAAGTTAAAAGACCGCAGGAACCGAAAAAACCTTATCCTTATAAAGAAGAGGAAGTTAAATTCCAAAACAAAAAAGCAGATATTACTCTCGCAGGTACCTTAACATTGCCTGAATCGGGGAATAACTTTCCAGCTGTAGTTCTTATTACCGGTTCAGGGCCACAGGATAGAAATGAAACAATTGTGAACCACAAACCTTTTTTAGTGTTAGCAGATTATTTAACGCGAAGAGGAATTGCTGTCCTTCGATATGATGACAGAGGTTTTGGAGAATCCGGCGGAAAATTCAGCACTGCAACAACTCAGGATTTTGTAACCGATGCTTTGGCAGCAGTTGATTATCTATTATCAAGAAAAGAAATAAATAAACACGAGATAGGATTAATAGGCCACAGTGAAGGGGGATTAATTGCACCTTTAGCTGCTGTTAAATCAGATAAAGTGGATTTTATTGTACTTATGGCAGGTCCCGGATTACCGGGTGAAGATATTCTTAAAATGCAGTCGGAACTTATTTTGAAAGCAAATGGCGCTGATAAGGACTATATTCAAAAAACAGAAACTCTTAACAATGACGCCTACAATCTCATTAAAACAGTAAAGGATAGTATACAATTACGGGAAAAATTAGATAGTCTATTTAATAACTATTTAAATAGTTTTCCTGAGAATGAAAGAGCAAAACTTGGCAAGGATCCGGAAAAGACTTTTAAATCACAAATTAATTTCATTACAACACCATGGTTTAAATATTTTTTAACTTATGATCCTAGACCAACCTTAAAAAAAGTTAAAGTTCCAGTGCTGGCAATAGATGGATCAAAAGATTTACAGGTTCCGCCCAAAGAAGATTTGGAAGCTATTTCAAAATCTTTAAGTGAAGGAGGAAATAAAAATTTTAAAGTCGAAGAACTGCAGGGCTTAAATCATTTATTCCAGACAGCAAATACCGGATCACCAGCCGAATATGCTAAAATTGAAGAAACTATTGCACCAAAAGCATTGAATGCAATAGGAGACTGGATATTAAAAACCGTAAACAAAGAATAATCATGAATAAGAGGAGATTCTGTAAAAAAATATAATAGGGAGTAATTTAATCCCAGTCACTTTACTGAATTTAATTGGTGCAGCTAACATTTTGTTTTCTTTTACATAATTACATTAATTCAGGATTAAAAGAAAATTAAATATGAAGATTGCACATCTTTCGGACATTCATTTTACAACCTTTTTTAGAAATTTCGATTTATACAAATTTGAAAATCTCTTACAATATTGTAATACCAGGCGCATCGATCACCTTATAATTACGGGTGATCTTGTGGAGAACCCGGACGAATATGATTTTGAATTACTAAGAAAAGTATTAAAACAAAACGGTTTTTTAACATCAGACAGACTTTCACTGGTTATTGGAAATCATGATATTTTCGGTGGTGTTGTAACAGTTGAAGATCTATTCAATTTTACCAATCACTGTGAAGGAATTGATTATAAACGAAGGGTAAGAGAATTTTACAACTACTTTTCAGAATCATTTAAGTACTGCAGTTATATATCACCGGTTAATATATTTCCTTATGCTAAAATTATTGATGATGTCTTAATTGTTGGTTTAAATTCTGTGGCTGAATATTCAAAAACCAAAAATATATTTGCTTCCAATGGCGAAATAAGCGCTTCTCAGCTTAATGAAGTGACAGGAATATTTAATATGTATAGTAAATACAAATCAAAGCTTGTATTAATACATCATCACTTCGGTGAATCAAAACAAATCCAGCAAAACCGGTTCGGCAGTGTCTGGCAGATTATTGAAAAACAAACAATGAAGCTCAGGACTAAAAAACAGCTTTTGGATTTGTTTAATAAATTTAATGTAAACCTGGTTTTACATGGTCATTACCACGAGATGTCTGAGTACTATAGGAAAGGGATTCGAATCTTAAATGCAGGCGGCACCTTCAAAAACCAGTTAAAAGAGCAGAACCTTATAAATTTTATTGATTTAAATCTTCCAAAATTAAAAATTGAAGTAGCAAGAATACCGCATTTATTAAACCCGGAAATATTTTCATTGGGGAAATTAAATTCGGTCACTTTCTGAATGAATTATGAAATTATTTCTTCAGCAATTTAAAAGCATGAGCCCAGCTGTTAAACTTAACTCCGTAATGAACCCACAGCATAGTTAATGTTTCAAGCCAGATTGCTTCAGACAAATCTCCCATATCTATTATACTCAACCATCCAAGCTGCTTTGCCAGTGATGCTGTCTCTTCTTTTGCTTTTTTATCGTTTCCGGCAATAAAAAAATCAGGAGTTCCCTCTTCAAAATTCGGATTAATCATTGTATATGCGTTAACCGTATTAAATGCTTTAACTACTTTAGCATCCGGAAGCCATCTTTGAACATGCTGAGCACCGGAATTATCAAATGGAACAGCTATCTTAGGAGGCATCCCACCAGAGATATCCAGAGGATTAGTTACATCAATCAAAATCTTACCGGAAAAATTTTCTTTACCGGAGATATTTATAGCATTTTCCGTCCCGGACCAGGCAGTAGCAAGTAGAATAATTTCTCCGAATTTCGCAGCTTCTTCATTGCTTCCGGCAGATGCTTTTGAACCGGCATTTTTTAACCAATTGTTTAGTTTTGATTTGTCACGCGTCCCAATCTTTACTTCATTACCAATTCTTGTAAATCCTATGCCTAATTGCTGGCCTACGGTTCCTGAACCAATTATTCCGACTTTCATTATTTATCTCCTTATAATTATTCCGCTATTAAGTTACAGCAATAATAATATAACATCGGGAAATTTTATGTGTATTAAATATCAAAAAACAGAATTGATTAATTTTGCGAGATAAATCAAGAAAACGTATGCTTTTAAAGATAAAAAATCCTTTATTACATTGGGGCAGTTTTTAAATGGGGTTTTAGTTAAATGAATATTTTTGAATCTTTTTTTTGCTTAAGAATACAGCTTTTTCAGATTTATCAGCCTTTTCATTCACTTCATTTTGAATATTCATTCTATTCAATTCTTTTAACTCATCAAACTCAAAAATATTCCTGGCATCAAAGTCATCAATATTTTTATTGTAACTTTCAAATTCTCTTTCCATATCCACTCTCAAATGATTTTTAATTTTTCAAAAAACTACTATGTTAATTGCTCAAAAAGAATACCAATCACAAAATTGTTGATCCATGGTATTAAGTGTAAAAAATTAGTACTTAAAAATTTTGTCCAAAAACGAAGATTATTTTTCCAAATTTTATATAGTTTTAGGATGTTTTTAATTAATTGTTCTAAAAATTATACAGGTACAATATGTTCACTAATTCAAAAATTAAAATAATATTTCTTATTGGAACAGCTTTGATCTTATCTTCATGCACTTCAAAGGAAAACCCGGAAAAAGATTATGGATTCCCTTTGTCCAATATAGACTCATCTGCAAACCCGGCAAATGATTTTTATCAATATGCTGTGGGAAACTGGATAAAAAATAATCCTATACCTAAAGAGTATAGCCAGTGGGGAACTTTCGCAGTATTAGCTGAAAAGAATTACAAAATTCTGCATAAAATCCTTGAGGATGCCGCTAATAATAAAGATGCCGGTAAAGGAAGTATTCAGCAGAAAATCGGAGATTTTTATTTTGCCGGAATGGATACTGACAAAATTGAAGCTGATGGGATAAAACCAATAGAAGCCGAATTAAATAAGATCGATGCAATAAATACTAAAAAAGATCTTCTGGATGAAATTGTTTATCAGCATGTCCATTTAGGAGCACCTTTATTTAGTTTTGGTTCCGGAATAGATGCCAAAAACAGTAAGATGGAAATTGCTCAGCTGGTTCAGGGCGGACTTGGACTGCCGGATAAAGATTATTATCTAAACAAGGATAGTTATTCAAAAGAAGTAAGAGAAAAATATATAAACCATTTAACCAACATGTTCAGGTTAATTGGTGAAAAAGAACCGGTTTCAAAGGAAGATGCTTCTGCTGTAATGAATATTGAAACCCGGCTTGCAAAAGCCTCAATGTCCAAAGTAGAAAGAAGAGATCCAAATAAAACTTACCATAAAATGAACCTTGTAAAACTGGAACAACTATCTCCCGGTTTTAACTGGAGTGATTATTTTAAAAAATCAGGTATACCAAACATTGACAGCCTGAATGTGGAACAGCCTGACTTTTTTAAAGAAGTAAGCAAAGTTGTAGAAGAAACTCCGATAGATAACTGGAAACCTTATTTAAAATGGAACCTGGTTAATTCGTCTGCTAATTATCTTGATTCAAATTTTGTAAATGAGCATTTCGATTTCTATAGCAAATTTTTATACGGATCGAAAGTGCTTCAGCCAAGGTGGAAAAGGGTTTTATTTAGAGCTGATGGTTCAATTGGAGAATTACTCGGACAGCTTTATGTTAAAGAGGTTTTTCCGCCTGAAGCAAAAGTGCGTGCTTTGAAAATTGTTAGAAGCCTTCTGGAAGCAATGCAGGAGAGAATTAATAATCTTGACTGGATGAGTCCTGATACAAAGAAACAAGCGTTACACAAACTCGATTTATTTAAAGTCAAAATCGGATATCCGGATAAGTGGATTGATTATAAAGCATTGAATATTGAAAGAGATTCTTATTATACAAATGCAATCCGCTGCGCTGAATTTAGTTTTAACAGGGATATTAAAAAAATTGATAATCCTGTAGATCCAACAGAATGGGAAATGACCCCTCAAACAGTTAATGCATATTATGAGCCTTTAAGGAATGAAATTGTTTTCCCTGCAGCAATTCTCCAGCCTCCTTTCTTTAATCAAAATGCCGATGATGCGATTAATTACGGCGCAATGGGAGCTGTAATCGGTCATGAGATAACTCACGGTTTCGATGATCAAGGAAGGCAATATGACGCCAGCGGAAATGTAAAAGACTGGTGGACAAAAGACGATGAAACTAAATTTAATGAGCATGCAAAAAAAATTATCGAGCAGTTTGATTCGTATATGCCTGTTGATACTATGCATGTAAACGGAAAACTTACCGAAGGTGAAAACATCGCCGACCTGGGAGGTTTAAATGTTTCTTTTACAGCTTTCAAAAAAACCGATGAGTATAAAAGCGGGGAAAAGATAGATGGGTATACTCCCACACAAAGATTTTTCCTTGGTTGGGCTCAGGTTTGGGAAAGTAATACCCGGCCGCAGACTGCTAAACTTTTAATTAAAACCGATCCGCATTCACCTGATAGATTCAGAGTTAATGGTCCGTTCAGCAATATGCCTGAATTCTGGAAAGCCTTTAATGTAAAAGAAGGCGAACCAATGAGAGCCCCGGCAGTTAAACTCGTTAAAATATGGTAATAAAAGTTTTAATCAGGGGTGAATTGGCAGTTCGCCCCTAAAACTTTTTATTGAAAAATATTAGGCTAAATTCTTTCAGGAAAAACGAACAACAGATAACAACCTATAAACAACAAGCAGTATCTCAATACCATTTAAATAATTTTAGACCTATTATAAAGAATAAAATCCCCATTCCAAGCAAAACAAAAAATGGTAAAGCAATATCGTTAAAACCTGCACCTTCAATAAAGATACTTCTGATTGAATCGGAAAGCATTGTAAGAGGTATAATTTTAATGAATGGAATAGACCAGTCCGGAAAATGCTGATAACTGAAAAAAATACCTGAAAGGACAAACATAGGAGTAGTAACCGCACTTATAATTCCGTTTCCGACTTCGGGATTGGCGGTACGGCATGAGATGATCGTTGCCATACCTGCAAAATTTATGTTGCCGGCAATGAATATAAGGAATAAAGCTGCAATATTTCCCTGAATAGTTATACCGAATACTAAATTAGCAAAAATAAAAAGGAGTAAAGATTCAATAAAATTCATTATTGTTCTTACAGACATAAAAGAGGCCAGGAAATATGTTTTTTTCATCGGTGTAGCAATCATCCTTCTTAATAATTTCTTTGATCTCTTTTCAATGAGAGTATAACCAAGTCCCCAGATAGACGACATAAGAATCCCAAGTGCCATTAACCCTGGTATAAGAAAATCAATATACCTTGTCCCTTTTAATGTAAGAGGTTCGATATTTGCGCTATTTTCCTTCGGAAGTCTATTGTTTCCAAGTATTTGAGAAAGTCTGAGATAGTTAAGCTGAGCATCGGGTCCGGAAGGATCAAAATGATATTTAACCGTTCCGCCCGAATCTTCAACCACCAGGTTAATTTCTCCTTTTTTAAGCAGCTTGTCTGCATCTTTCCAATTCAATTCCCGGAAGATATAAACTGTATTGCCGAGTTTTATATTCTTAATTTCAAGACTAAATTCAGGAGGATTATTATCTTTATTAATCTTCCGGCCATACTTGTTTAGGAAAGATATGATGGAATTGGAACTGTCATGCATGTTATTTTTATTTTCAATCAAACCGATTCTGGCAGTTGTTACTGATTTTTGAGTAAAAGCTATACCTAATCCCAGCGCCATAAGAATCGGGAAAACAATACCCCAGAAAAGCACAGATGGTTCGCGCATTAATTCTTTTGCGTGTGCAATCACTAAAGCTTTAAGCTGTCCTGATTTAAATGATTTATTCATTAAGATGTCTTCCTGCAAGATTAATAAAAAGATCATCTAATGTTTTTCTCCGGCTCTCAAAACCGTTCAGCCTGAGATTTTTTTCTTTTAAGAAATTAAGAAAACCCGGGAGATCGGTTTCAATATCTCTTATAACAAGAAGCCCTTTGTTATTTACAGGATCCCATTCAATATTAAAAGCTGAGTTTTTAAATAACTGCTCCGGATTTGCAGATCTTTCAAGTATAAATTCAATATAATGCTCTTCGCCTTCATTAAGAAGTTCGGTTAAAGTTCCCTCTTTGAGGATCTTTCCATAATCCATAATTACTATATAATCACATAGCCTTTCAGCTTCCTCCATGTAGTGAGTAGTCAGCAGCAATGACGTCTGCGATTTTTCCTTCAGTTCATTAAGTATTGACCAAATTTCCCTTCTTGCGTTAGGATCCAGCCCGGTTGTTGGTTCATCAAGAAGCAAAATTTTAGGATTATTAAGTAAAGCGATGCCCAGGGCAAGTTTTTGTTTTTGTCCTCCCGATAAATTTACCGTATAAGATTTCTTTTTCTCTTCCAGACCTACAAGATTTATAATCTGATCAACTCTGTCCTTCTTTAGTTCATAAAAACTTGCAAACATATTTAATGTTTCTTTAACAGTTAACTTATCAATAAACCTAGTTTCCTGTAGCGAAAGTCCGATGGCATTATGAATTTCATCTTCATTCCCTTTCCAGTGTTTGTTCAAGATTAGAATTTCCCCTTTATCCGGTTTCTGAATTCCTTCTATCATTTCAACAAGAGTTGTTTTACCGGCCCCGTTCGGCCCCAGTAATGCAATAAATTGACCTTTATGGATTTTCAGGCTGATTCCTTTAACAGCATCAACTGTTTTAAAGGATTTATAAACATCTTTTACTTCAGCAACAAAGTTATTATCAGCAAACTGAACCATTGGCTTATATAAATAATTTAAATAGGATTTTAAAGAAATGCTGAAACTTAATACTTAGTTTTTTAAGAAAAAAGAAACCTTCAGAATGAATTAGAGTTAAATCTTATTAACCCCAGTTAGTTTCAAGTATGCTTAAAACAGATTCACCGGAAGAAATCTGATGAATGCATTTTATTTTATTTTCTTCTTTATTTATTTCAATTGCAGATTTAACACTACTCCCATATGCCGTTTCTTTTTTATAGTTAACCTTTAAATGTTTCAAATAGTAATTTTCCAATATGTTTTTCGGCACCATTTCCAGGGCCCATTCAACATATTTTATGTTATTCACATGCTGATTTGAATCGATATCAACATAACGGACATCGAACTCCTTTTCGAAATCAATTTTTGATATTTTATTTATATTACCGAATTCCAATTCGGTCATTTTATTTTTATCGACGCCATATCCTTCAAAAATATCATCGGTAATCCTGGTCGGCCTTTTTGTATCGGTATTAAGGAAAAGCCACATCGAATTAGCTGTAACAATTTGATTCCCTTTTAAATCAAGTATATCGAAATACCTGAATGCATGGAACCCTTTTAAATGAGACGGTTGGGTTCTTACTTTTACAGTCTCTTTAAATCCGGGATATCTTAATATTTTTATATCCCACTTGTAAAGCACCCAGCCGACATGATGCAGAGTATAATACTCAATTCCCCGGTTCACATGTTCACTATGCAGAATTGCTATATCTTCAAAATATCTGAGCAGACTATATATTGAAGCTCTCTGCTTTAAATCAATATCATAATAATGAATAAAATAATTTTGTTCGTACATATTGCTGAGTTAAAAATCCCCGGATTTTCATCCTATTTATTTTATAATATATTTTTTGATAACAAGATATTTCAAATCTGTATCCCCGGCATTATTGATTCCATGCTCAACATGAGAGGGACAATACAGGCTTGTCATCGGACCAACAACTTTTCTATAACCGTTCAGGTAAAATTCAGCCTTACCTTCAAGCACAAAAAAGAATTCATCTTCAGCATGCTTGTGCGGCGGGTGAGTAGCCTCGTGCGGTCTAACTACACTAAGCTTTATTGTTCTGCCGTCAAGAAAATTCTTCTCTGCAAACCAGTATAAATACCCCGATTTGGTCTTTTCTGCTTTATCCATCGAAAAAGTATTAACACAATTATCAAGGGTATATTTCAAAGTGTCACCGGTTTGCTGATTGTAAGCTGATGATTGAGCAAAAATTTCAGCAGCAGCAAATAATGATAAGACAATCGAACAGTAAACGAATAAATATTTTTTCATAAGATCCTCGTTTAAATAAGTTTCAGTATGATTGTATCAAATCATAGGTTTTGCTCTTTTACAAAGCTGAAGCGGTATACCAAAAGGATCGCGAAGCATAAATAAATGAGATCCGTCATCCATTTTTATCTCTTCTTCAAATGTTGCACCAGCAGAGATCAATTTATCTTTAATTTTTACGGGATCATCAACAGTCAGCGCAAAATGAAATTCCAGAGGATTTTGCTTTTCATATTCAGGAATCCTTGCTGTAGTATTAGAATAAATTTCCATCATAACTTTACCGGCTTTATCTGTTAAAAATCTTGTAAAAGGATATTTATCCATCGATTTCACTAATTTCATTTCACAATTATCAACATACCATTTACTCATTTCAACCGGTTTGGAAACGTTTAGTGCAAAATGTTCAAAAGTCATTTTTACTCCCTTTTGTTTTCATTAAATATTTTTTTTATAAATGATGAACCTTTAATATTTTAAAGGATATCAGTAATATAAAACTGTTACTATGCATCTTCAAACTCAGGAAGATAAATATTTTAATTTATACAGCACTTTATTTTTTCTTATAATTGATTATCTTTCTATAACTTCTTTACTGAACTCTTTTTGCTACCGAGGTATAGAAATGGATAAAACAAAACAATCCGAATCCACCTTAAAATTGCTGGAGGAAAATAAACGTCTTCGTACAGCAATCGAAGAACTTTCAGTATTAAATGAAATTTCAACAGCAATATCTTCTACCCAGCCTCTTGAGCAAATAATTGATCTTATCGTCCGTAAATGTGTTAAGCATCTGGAAGTAGAGCAGGGTGCAGTAATGCTGTTAGACGAGCAGGATCTGGAAAAACCTTTCAGGACAATGATCCGCAAACAGGATTCGGTTTCGAATTACCTCCCTTACCGATTGGATGCCCAGTTAACAGGCTGGATGCTGAAGAACAAAACACCTCTGCTTATAAATGATCTTGAAAAAGATTCAAGATTTAATTTTATGGTCAGCGACGGATTCCCCATTCACTCGCTGTTAAGCGTCCCTATGAATGTGAAAGGGAAAATGATTGGACTCTTAACCGTATTTAACAAGAAAACAAATACCGGTTTTTCAAATAATGACCAGCGACTGCTGGGTATTATCTCTGCACAGTCGGCACAAATAATTGAGAATGCGCGTTTATACCAGGAAGAACAGGCTCTTCTGCATCTTCAGGAAGAAATGCGCCTTGCCTATGAAATACAGGTTGACCTGCTTCCCAAGTTTCAGCCGGAAGTTTCGGGATATCAAATTGCAGGTAAAAGTATCCCCGCAAAAGATGTTGGCGGCGATTATTTCGATTTTATCCAGATAGATGAAGACAGGATGGCTTTTTGTATTGCCGATATTTCAGGAAAAGGGATCCCTGCAGCAATATTAATGGCAAACCTGCAGGCTTCTTTAAGAGGCCAGGCAAAACTCAATAAATCATGCAAAGATTGTGTTTCTTTTACAAATGATATTTTGTATCATAACACCGCTCCAAATAAATTCGCAACATTGTTTTATGGAATATTAAATAGTGTAACCCACGAAATTACCTATTGTAACGCAGGCCATAACGAACCTTTCCTCTTTTCCAAGGAAAATAATTTAACAAAATTATCTACAGGCGGTTTAGTAGCCGGGATTGTACCATCATACCCTTTTGAAGAAGCTAAACTTACCGTAAAACCGGGCGAGCTGCTTGTCCTTTTTTCCGATGGCATAACCGAAGCAATGAACAGCAATGAAGAGGAATACGGTGATGACCGGTTAAAGGAAGTTATAATAAAAAACAGAACTGAATTACCTGAGAATTTGTTGGAAATTATTTTTAAAGAAGTAAAAAAGTTCTGCGGCAGCACCGCTCAAATGGATGACATGACAATTGTCATAGTAAAAAAACAGGAATAATAAGACCTTTAATCATCGGTTAAACAATTTAAAGTCTCAAAACAATAAGGAATGATTGTTAAAAAATATCCAGCTGTATTTCATTTCATTTTGCTTAACAGATTAAGTGATAATGACAGAAGGAGGGAATCAAATGTATATGCGCTTTTTGCAATTGAAAATTGATCCGCAGTACGGTGATAATTTTAAAGAATTTTATGAGAATACTGTCTATCCAAAATTACAAAATATGCCGGGATGCCAGTTTGCATGTCTTATTAAAAGCGGGGTGGCAAATAACGATTTTATTTCTCTTACTTTCTGGGAAACTCTTAACCAGGCAGAAAATTATGAGAAGAAGGGAGAATTTCACCGCTTGATTGAACAAGCCCGGCCATTTTTATCTGAATCTACGGAATGGAAAATACATTTATCAGATAATATTGAACTGCAGTATGCTCCTGTTTCGGAAGAACCCGTAATAAAGAAGTATTCTGTAAAAGCTCAGAAAAATAATTACGATAATTTGAATGTTTCAAATTCTAACATGTTTATCAGAATAGTCTCCGTAAAAGTACAGGCAGATAAACTGGATGAATTTAAAAAGATTTATGCAGAAGAAATCATTCCCGAATTAAAATCTGTTAAAGGATGTCAAAATGTTTATCTGATTGAAAGCACAAACGAAGATGATGAATATATTTCATTAACAGTATGGAGCGATAAGGAAAGCGCTGATGATTATGAAGCAAGCGGTAATTTTACCAGGCTTGTAAATAAAATTAAACATACTTTTTCCCAATTCTACTTATGGAAAATGGCTTTGGAAAAAGATTATAATGCTAAAGTTAAAACCACTGATGACTTGAAAGTCGAACACTATAACTTAGTCACAGGTAAAAGCTTCACCTGAGAATTAAAATAGTGAAAATGAGTTATTTAAACTGGGAACAAAAAATTTTATAGCAACCGCGAATAGAATTTTTATAAATGACCGATTTCCATTTGTTTTATCCTGGAGCTATTATTGAAAATAAAAGATACAAAATAGATATTATTCTTTCGGTTAAAAAGAATAGCAAGAAAATTGTTCTTTAACAAATTTAAAAGGAGGAAAAAATGAGTATGAAAGTTAAAGAAAACTATAATGCTGTAGTTATTGAGATGAAGGGAAAGCTCGTCGGCGGTCCTCTATCATCAGAATTTAGCAATACTCTGTACAATCACATGGATAAGGGGGAAAAAAATGTTGTGGTTGATTTGGGAAATGTGACATATGTAAATAGTTCCGGGCTGGGAATATTAATCAGCGGCTTAACATCAATGCGGAAAAACGGCGGTGATTTAAAGCTTGCAAATATCAACAACAAGATTGAAGGTTTACTTTCTATAACTAAGCTGAACCAGATATTTGAACAGTTTAATTCTGTGGATGAAGCAGTTAAAAGCTATCTTAAATAATTTAGTTATTGAAAAAATATACAACTTCATCCAGAAGGATTAAAATGAAAATTTCGAAATTATATTCCGGACAAAAGCTAAAACAAATCATTTTAATAATAATATTAAACATTATTATTACCTGTCCATTATTCTCAAAGAATAATGATTTATTCAAATCAATTGAGGATTCACATGATTCTCTTGCAGTTAAAGTTGATTCTGCTGCAATACAGGTTTTGAGCAGGACGGGAACTCCAAGCGCATCTGTTGCCGTTGTCAAAAATGGTATAATTGTATATCTGCAGGCATACGGAAATGCAAAGCTTAATCCGGATGTAGCTGCAAAAACAGACATGCGCTATGCTATAGGATCTATCAGTAAACAATTTACAGCAGCTTCAATTCTTATACTTGAACAGGAAGGCAAACTCTCACTAGATGATCCGGTTTCCAAATGGATGCCGGATCTAACCGATGCAGATGAAGTTACAATCCGCGAGCTTCTTTCTCACACATCCGGTTACCAGGATTTCTGGCCCCAGGATTATGCACCTCCAATGATGCTTAAACCAATGCCTCCCCGGGAGATTCTGAATCGCTGGGCAAAAAAGCCGCTTGATTTTGAACCGGGAACAAAATGGCAGTACAGCAACACAAATTTTGTCATTGCTGCACAGATAGTTGAAAAAATAACCAATCAACCTTTCTTCGATTTCTTAAAAGATAATATTTTATATCCATTGGGATTATCCAGCGCGGTTAATTTTGATGAAGGAAAATTAACCGGAGAAGATCCGACAGGTTATATGCAGTATGGTTTAGGACCTCTAAGACCGGCTCCGGAAGAAGGTGAAGGCTGGATGGCAGGTGCGGGAGAATTAGCAATGACTCCGCATGATCTCGCCAAATGGGATATTTCAATGATCAAACAAAGTCTTTTGAATCCAGAATCATACAAAGAACTCGAAACCGAAGTTCTTCTTAAAAACGGGGTCGGAACCCGGTACGGCCTGGGAGTACAGGTTGGAATGATGAACAATCACCGCATGCTTTCGCATGGCGGTGAAGTATCAGGTTTCACAGCTTATAATGCCGTATTCCCTGATGACAGTGCTGCTGTTGTTGTGTTAACAAATCAGGATGCTTCACCGGCTGCAGGAGCTATTGCCCGTAAAATATTCAGTATCTTATTTAATTCACAAGATTCACAGACTAAAATACGAACTGAACAAGCCCGCGAAATATTTACGGGACTTCAGAATGGCACCATCGATCGCTCATTATTTACATCTGATGCAAATGCTTATTTCAGCGATCAGGCTTTAAAAGATTTTCAATCCAGTTTGGATACCCTGGGCGAACCGGATGAGTTTGTTCAAACAGCTCAGCGTGAACGTGGCGGAATGCTGCTCCGTTTATTCCGGGTTGAGTTTAAAGATAGGAACTTACGTATATGGACTTACCAGATGCCCGATGGTAAACTGGAACAATACCAGGTAGCGCCGCAGCCTTAATAAAATATATATTAAAAGTGACCTGATAAAACTATTAATAATGGCAATGCCATTTATTTTAAAAATTCGGGATATCTCAGCGATGCCTGCTTTTAATTAAGTTCGGCAGAATGAGCATACCTATTCACTTTAGCCAAATAAATTAATTAGATAATAAGATATGATCAACGAAACATTTCTTCATTACAAAATTTTAGAAAAACTCGGCGAAGGAGGAATGGGTGAAGTCTACAAAGCGCAAGACACTAAGCTTGACCGCTTTGTTGCACTGAAGTTTCTTTCTTCTCAGCTTACTGCGACTGAAGAAGAAAAAGCACGCTTTATCCAGGAAGCCAAAGCAGCCTCTGCAATGAACCATCCGAACGTTTGTACAATTTATTCCATAGAAGAATACAACAGCCGGTTATTTATTTCAATGGAATACGTTGAAGGAAGAACATTAAAGGATAAAAAGGATTATTTATCCGAAAAACAAAAACTTGAGATCAGCGTGCAGGTTGCAGAAGGTTTAGCCGCTGCGCACGAAAAAGAAATTGTTCACCGCGATATTAAACCAGAAAACATTATGATCCGAATTGATGGTATCGCACAGATAATGGATTTCGGTCTGGCAAAAATATACACAGATAAAAATGCTTCCAGGCTTACAAAAGTCGGTACTACAATGGGAACGCTCGGATATATGTCTCCTGAGCAAATACAAGGACAGGATGTAGATTACAGAACAGACATTTTTTCTTTTGGAATTGTCCTTTACGAATTGTTCGCCGGTGAATCTCCATTCAAAGGGTTGCATGAGACTGCAATAATTTATGAAATTGTAAATACCGAAGCTCCTCCCCTCTCAACTGTCAAAAAGGATATTGATCCTGAGCTTGACAGAATAATTTTGGAATGTTTAGAAAAAGAAAAAGATGAGCGTTGTCAGTCAGCTAAAGAACTGGCCAAGAATTTAAGAAAAATTAAAAAATCAACTGGAGACAGGAAAAGCAGAATATATAATGCTGACACTACTGCGGGAAAAACAGGAAACGTATCTCAGGTTTCAAAAACTTCAGGCGCTTTTTCAATTGAATTATTAAATCATAGATTCGATTTGTCAAAATTATTCAGAATGAAATATGTTCCATGGACTATTGCAGTAATTTTTCTAGCGATTATCATTTTCTTATTACTTAATAAATCAACAGTCTCCAATAATGGATTCGTAAAGTTCGAGCAATTAACTGAACAATCCGGTGAAGAATTGTTTCCGGATATTTCTCCAGATGAAAATTATATTACTTACACCAAATCGGTAAATAGTGTTCAACATATTTTCATACAACGAATCGGCGGCGGAAATGCAATAGATCTAACGAAGGATTCAAAATTTGATAATTATCAATCTGCGTTTTCTCCCGACGACCAGTTAATCGTTTTTCGCTCTGAAAGAGATGGCGGTGGTTTATTTTTAATGGGATCTACAGGTGAATCTGTTCGGAGGCTGACAAATTTCGGTTATAATCCGTCATGGTCGCCGGATAGTAAAAAAATTATTCTTGCCACTGAAATGGTTGAACATCCTTATAATAGGAATTCAGTCAGCAGCCTTTGGACTGCAGAAATAGGTACTGGTAAGATGGAGAAAATTTATGATGGAGATGCTGTGCAACCATCATGGTCACCTGACGGGAAATGGATTACCTTCTGGGGACTTCCAGAAGGAACAGGGAAAAGAACGATATGGGTTATTAAGGCTACTGATGGAAAACCTGTACAAATTACAAATGACAACTATATAAACTGGAGCCCCTTCTGGTCATCCGACAATAATTATCTTTATTTTTCCAGCAACAGGGGCGGAAGTATGAATTTATGGAAAGTAGCATTTAATGATGATTCGGGCGAATTCTCAACGGTATTTGAACCGGTTATCACTCCTTCACTTTCCAGTGTAATGGCTAAATTGTCGCGCGATGGGAAAAAATTAATTTATGTAGCACAGGATACAAGAGCTAATATATACAAAATTGGCTTTGACCCGGTTGAAGAAAAAATTAGTGGGAATCCTGAACCAGTTACAGAAGGATCAAAACAATTTTCTTATCCTTCTGTCTCACCTGATAATACGCAAATAGCAGCGGGAACTTTTGGACAGCAGGAAGACATTTACATTATTAATACGGATGGATCAGGGTTTACCAGGTTAACAAATGATATCTTTAAGGACAGATGTCCCAATTGGTCACCAGACGGAAAGCATTTGGTTTTCTTTTCCGACAGATCCGGGAAATATGAAATTTGGGAAATAGATATAGATGGGAGCAACCTGAAACAATTGACACAAACTAATGGAATTGCGTCCATGCCGCATTGGTTGCCAGACGGGAAAGCAATTGTGTACTCTACAAGTTCGATTGAAAATAAAACTTCAAACTATTTATTATACCTTGATAGTACAAAAAGCCCGAACACTGTGGAGTTACCGGATTATTATGATAAAGGAAAGTATTTCTTCGAACATTCTGTTTCTCCTAATGGAAATTACATTGCCGGAACAGGGATAGATAAAATTGGTAATTACATTTCGATAATCACATATTCTTTGGTAGATAAGAGCTACAAAAAGGTTTCTAATACAGGTATGGGTCCAATCTGGCTTAAGGACAGCAAAAGAATTTTATTTTTAGATAACGACAAGTTTTATATACTTAATATAATTACGGGAGATAAAAAATTTATTTATGACCCGCAAAGATCAGTCCCCAACGGTTGGAGTTATTACATATCACCCGACAACAAATGGATTTATTTCGTTAAGCGGGAAAAAGAATCCGATGTCTGGATGGGATATTTACAATAATTATTAAAGTGAGACCTAAATGATTGGCGAAACCATACTCCATTATAAAATATTACAGAAACTCGGCGAAGGTGGAATGGGTGTAGTATATCTTGCCGAAGATAGAAAGCTAAAACGGCAGGTTGCAATAAAATTTTTACCACATCATATATCTGCAAATGAAGTTGAACGTAAACGATTTGAAATCGAAGCACAAGCCGCCGCATCATTAAATCACCCCAATATTGCCACAATTTACGCTATTGAAGAATCGGGTGACGATACATTTATTGTAATGGAATATCGTAGAAATAAAGAGAGAATGTCAATTCCGTCTCTCCATGAACGTCGTGAGGATATTCCTCTATTGGCAGAACATCTTCTAAAAAGTTTTGCTGCAGCTCAAAAGAAACAAGCGAAGGCATTTGATGCTGATTTACAACTCCGTTTAAGACAGCAGTTATGGCGCGGAAATATCCGTGAGCTGCAAAATTTTATAGAACGCATAGTTACAACAGCACCAGCTGAAGTAGAAATCCTGAAAGAAAGCCATTTGCCGCCGGATTTTAGAAAAGAATATAAAGAATCAAAACAGTCTAATGATCTCTACTTAGCCAACCAATCGCTTAATGAAAATCTTGAAGCTATAGAGGCAAAACTCATAAAGCAGGCATTGATTGAAAATAATTGGAATCAATCTCAGGCAGCACGCACTTTGAAAATAGCAGGGCATACCATGAGATATAAAATGAAAAAATTGGGCATTACAAATCCTCACGTATAAATAAAACAGAAATTTGTATTTTAGATTAAAGCGTGTTTTTTAATTTGATAATCAGTCCTTAGCTCTATTCATTTTTAAAAGGTATTTCACTATTGATTGTTGAAACAATTTTACACTATAAATTTCTGGAGAAGCTGGACGAGGGGGAACCTGTCCCCCGAAGCATTCTTAATTATTAACTTTACTCTTATGATTGGAAAAACAATTCTACATTAGAATACTTGTGAAATATAATTAAATTACCTTGGTGAGAGAGGATCATCCTCTGGTGCTTTTTATAATTACAAATTTGTGAATAATATATTATATTTTTGTTAGTAATAGAATATGTTGATAAAATAATTAGTAAAAAGGTTTTATGATCGGTCAGAATATTCTGCATTATAAAATTTTAGATAAACTGGGACAGGGGGGAATGGGTATAGTTTATCTTGCTGAAGATACACGGCTTGAACGTAAAGTAGCAATAAAATTTTTACCTCATCATATCTCCGCAAATATAGAAGAAAAAGAAAGATTTAAAATTGAAGCCCGGGCGGCGGCGGCACTGAATCATCCCAATATAGCAACAATACACGCTATAGAAGAGACTGATGATGCAAGGGGAGAAGAAGAAATGTTCATTGTTATGGAATATATAGAAGGACATGAATTAAAAGATGTTATTGAGCATAAGCATGCTGCGGATGAAAATATTCAGCACCTGCAGCTGGATGATATTATTGATTATGCAATACAAATTGCAGAAGGCCTGGAAGCCGCACATAAAAAGGAAATTGTACACCGGGATATAAAATCTTCCAACATTATGATTACTGAAAACGGGAAAATAAAAATAATGGATTTTGGTCTGGCAAAAATACGGGGAGGAAGCCACTTAACAACCATTGGTTCTACTATCGGTACTGCGGCATATATGTCCCCCGAGCAGGCAAGAGGAGATGAAGTCGATAACAGATCAGATATATGGTCATTCGGCGTTCTGCTTTATGAAATGCTTACCGGTAAACTGCCTTTCAGGGGGGAATATGACCAGGCAATTATTTATTCTATTCTGAGTGAAAAACCTGAACCCATTCCGCATAATAATTTCCCTGATTCACTGGTGAACATTGTTAACAAGTGCCTTCAAAAGGATAAAAGGACCAGGTACCAGACAGTATCAAAATTATTAGACGATCTTAAAAGAATTAAAAAAAATCCGGATACAAATTTAGAAATCGAATTAAATAAAAAAGATAATTACAGGCACAAAAATCTTTTTATAGTAAGCGGGATAAGTCTGTTTGTTATTATTCTTCTTTTCGTTTTTCCGTTAAGCCGTAATTTTTTTATCTCTTTGATTAACTCCCCGTCTGTATCTACGGAAAAGCATTTGCTGATTCTTCCTTTTAATATTATCGGCGGAGATTCGAGCAGGCAGGCCTTTTGCGACGGTCTTGCCGAAACACTTTCAAGCAACCTTACGCAGATGGAACAATTTCAGGGCTCTCTTTGGGTTGTGCCTTCCGGCGATGTAATCCAAAATAAAATAAAAACTGCTGCTGAAGCCTATAAAATGTACGGTGCAAACCTTGTGGTTACGGGAAGTCTTCAGTTTTTAAATAATCTTTTAAGGCTGACAATAAATCTTGTTGATGCCAAAAACCTCAGGCAGCTTAATTCATCTATAATTGATGTCAAATCAAAGAATATTCCCACTACACAAAACAGGGTTGTCGTAAAATTACTTGAAATGCTGCATATCGAAATGAATCCGGGATTAAAGGGAATTCTGGATGCAGGACAAACTACAATTCCTGAAGCTTACGAGTATTATGTACGCGGCAGAGGAAACCTCCAAAGGTATGAGAATCTTGATAATGTTGAAGAAGCTGTAAATTTATTTAAGCTGGCTGCAGAAAGCGATACTAATTATGCATTAGCTTATACAGGATTAGGAGAAGCCTATTTAAGAAAATACGAAATCACTCAACAGCCGGAACTGATAAAATTAGCAAAAGAAAACGGGGAGAAAGCTTTTAAACTGGATAGTACGCTGGCACCTATTAATATCACTCTCGGAATGATATATTCCGAAACAGGTAATTATAAATCAGCAGTCGAACATTTCAAATCAGCACTATTGAATGATCCCAATAATGCTGCAGCGTTCAGGGGTCTGGCGAAAGCTTATGAATCCTCGGACAATAATCCCGAAGCAGAGTTAATTTACAAAAGAGCTATTGAATTAAAACCGGACTACTGGGCGGGCTATAATGATTTGGGTGCTTTTTATTACAGGCACAGCCGCTATGAAGATGCGATAAACCAATTCAAAGAAGTTATTAAGTTAACACCTAATAATTACAAAGGGTATAATAATCTGGGGGGTATTTATTATCTGCTTGAAAAATGGCCTGATGCCCAGGAAATGTTTGAAAAATCTTTGAAAGTACGCAAATCTTATAATATATACTCCAACCTTGGTACTCTATATTATATAGAGGGCAAATATGATAAAGCTGCAAAGATGTATGAAGAGGCTTTAAAAATAAATAACAACGACTATCTGACATGGGGAAATCTTGCCGCCGCTTATTTCGAAATCCCCGTGGATAAAGGAAAAGCAATATCAACTTATAAAACTGCAATTGCGCTGGCCGAAAAAAAATTAGAAATTAATCCAAACGATCCCGAAGTAATTTCGAATCTGGCAGGTTACTATGCTGACACCGGGGATTCATTAAAAGCTGTAAACATGATTACAAAAGCTGTAAGTAAGGCCCCGGACAATGAATTGGTAATGTACCGTGCAGCTGCTACTTATGAAATTTTGGGAAATAGAAAGAAAGCGCTTTATTGGATTGGACAGGCAATTACTAACGGGTATTCAAGATCCGAAATAGAACATCAGCCTGAATTAAAAGGACTGATTGCCGATCAAAGATATAAAGAGTTAGTATCAAAAAAAAAGCAGCCGGGAATTAATTTATCCGGCTTTTGAGACTGCTGATAAATATTTTCTGTAAATTAAATAAATATTATGGAGGTGTATATGAAAGTTAAATTGATCCTGTTTGTAATCGGTTTTTTTATGATTGCCTTATCGGCCGGATTTTTTGAGCAGCCGGTTTCTCCCCCATCAAAAAATTATGATTTAACAATTATGAAAATGGGAAATGTATGGAAAGTGGTTCAATCGGATAATCACAAAAATACAGAGGTAAAAGTAAAAAGGAATGAGACAATAACCTGGACTGTAGAAGGCTCAAATGCTTATCTGCAATTCCCTCAGGAATTGTTTAATCCTGTAGGTAAAGAAGATAGTCTAAGTAACGGTTATACAAAATTCCTAAAGAACGGTAAGAAATTAAAACTTAAAGTAAAAGACAGTGCCGTACCCGGAACTTATGAGTATGCAGTATTTGTTACGGCAGACGGTGTTTTTGCACGAGGTGATTCACCACCGAAAATCATTATCAGATAACATTCAATAAATGTAGTGGCTGAATATTCTCAGTCACTACATCCTTAACCGGATGATTATAAGCACACCACAAAATCAAATTAAGATTTATCCTGAGAATAGATTTTAATTTCTAAAGACAATCTAATCTTCTGATTAAATGAATTCTTAATTAATACCTCATAAATATATTTAAAAGAATAGTTTATTAATTCTGATGCTGCAAAGAGCGTTTGTGATTATTATCTATTAAAGATATGGGTAAGATCTGCCGTTGAAAAAACAATGAAAATTTATCTTTACATTATCACTAAACCCGTCTTTTCCTGCGTTTATTAATATAAAAAATTTTTATTGAAAAAGCCTTTGAAAATTATGACATAAAGAAAATATAGCAAATGCATATTATCCTAAAAAATTAAACTATAACGGAAAAATAATAGTTAAAGGAATCATTTATGTTTAAATCTATCCTGTTTTTAATTTTTATTTTGGGGACTTTAAATTTATTCGGTCAGAATGATCCGCTTAAATGGAGTGCCCCTATAAAGGGGAATTCTAATAACATTTTTCTTATATGGTGTCAAAATTCTAACAACAGTACTGCGAGTTATCAAAAAGATTACAGTTATGTTCTGGGTAACGGCTTGCCGATAGATAAACGGTTTGTTAGCAGATCAAACCACTCTGATTCAATTGAAGTATACGGCAGTAAACAGATGGATGCCGCCGCAGGCTATTTTAAAAGCAGTGTCTTTGAAAATGTTGTAGCAGCATGGGAAGGTCCAAATCAAACTATACAGATTACAATCCCCCATTTTGATTCTACTAAAAACATGTGGTCTGAATCAAGCAGATTAACCGTTCAAGGTCCCCTAGCCAATTTGGCTGATGGATTACCATCAAGAATTTTTGTCAGAACCGGTGATTTCCTTGGAAACGGTAAAGATCAATTTGTGCTTGCATTCCAGGGGGCAGATTCTACTATTCATATTCAGATATATAATGTTGATAATAACCTGGAACCTCACCTGGTTGCCTCTGCTAACGATGAAAAATTAATTGGCAGCAACAGTGCGTTATCCCGTTTCTCTATATCCGCCGGCGATTTAAATGGAGACGGTAAAGATGAATTAATACTTAATGGTTTTGAGCAGAATTTTTTAGGTTCAGGGTTATGGGATATATATTCACAAATATATGAGGTGGATAATAATAATATTATAGCTAAAGCACGTAAGGTTATAATTAGCGAACCATATTATTCTGTTACCGGAATTAATTTCGCATCAACAGCGGGAAAATTTAAACTGGATGGGACAGACCAGATAGGATTTGCCTGTAATTTAATCCAGGATAACAACGATAATCATACATTTTTATATATGCTTGAAGCAACGCATGATTTAAATTCATTGACCTACGATTCGTCCAAAGTTGTTTCGTTGCATTCCAGCAGCACTTTATCACAGGGTCTCAGTTTAACATCGGGAGACCTTAACAATGATGGAAGGGACGAACTCGTTTTTGCCTTGGGAGTAAATCTGCATGTATATTCATCCGATGATTCACTAAACCTGTTAAACCCGTTTAATTTAAATTTTTTCGGTTTCGTAAATCCCCTTACAACTGACCAGTCCAGCTACGATTATTTAAAAATCGGGGATATAAATGAAGACGGTAAAAATGAAATTGTAGCGGCAGAGCAGTTTAACGATATTTCTACCGGAAATCATAATATTGAATTGATTGCTTATACTTTATCCAAAGAACTTACATCTGATTCAACTGTTGCAGAAATAGTAGATGAAAGTGAATTTTATAATAATAACGATTATCATTATGCAATAGCTCTCGGAAATTTTGACGGCCATTCTTTTACTGTTGGACAGCCGAAGCATTTTTCGGTCAGCAATATAGTTCAGCCTCTGGTTATTCTTAATTCCCCTCCTATTCATTTTGATATACTGAACGGGATAAAATACGATCTGAATAATTGTTTTAACGGCCAAGACTGCACCTTTTATTCAACTTATCAGAAAACCAGCTCACACTCGGTCGAAGTATCTTCCCAGATCCATAATTCATATGGAGTGGGTGCAGGGATAGATGCTGAAGGGCAGATAAGCTATGCACCCGAAGGAATTGGAGTAAGCACGAATTACACATTTCTCCTCGAATCAAAATTGGGTGAGGATTATACAAATAGTTCTACCAACAGCAAAACTGTTACAATTAGTGTGGGAGTTACAGCCGAAGAAGACGACCAGATTTATGCTACTATCTCATCATACGACCTATGGCAGTACCCGGTTTTCAACGGAACCGATCCTACACCATATAATTATTTATTAATTATGGAACCAACCAGCATACATGGTCAATGGTTTCCCAGTAAAAGCTATAGTGTAAATGATTATATACCAAATCACGAAATTGGGAATGTTCTTTCATATGCTGAATATGACAGTTTAAATAATAATCCCGATATTGTTCAGAATATTCAGCCTGTTTACCAGGCTCCCAGTTTCACTGTTGGTGCATCAGGCGGATCTGACTGGGGATTGACTTTTTCTGATTTTTCAAAATATGAAGCGGATACAGCATGGACGATAGGGTTTAATTTTAAATCGAACAACGGTCTGTTACTGGCAGAAGCTAATTATGAAAATTCAAATATAAGCACTCAGGCAGAAACAATATCCAGCGGAATTGATCTTCATTCCTATCTTGGAAAACTCGTTGACAGCCTGGGCGGAGAAGCAAGCTATTCGGTAACACCTTATGCATACCGTTCAAAAAACGGAGCACTTGTTATAAACTATGCCGTAAATCCCGATTTAGCTGAACCCGGATATCCATCAACATGGTGGCAGCAGAAATACGGGACTCATCCTGATCCCACCTTTATCCTGCCCTGGTTTTATGATCCTGAAAAAGGATTTCTGCTTAGTGAAAATGTAAAGCGATTCCAGACCCATGATATATTTTTCGATCCGGCTAACCCTAAAACAGGCGACACGCTTTCCATTACTGCAAGAATAAGAAATTTTAGTTTAATACCTACTGCCGGACCAGTTACTGTGAGGTTTTATGTTGGCGATCCCGATTCCGGCGGAACTCTTATAACAGGCATTAACGGTGATGATTCAGCAGCTACCGGGACTTATATCAAAGCACGCGGCTGGGCCGATGCTGCAATTAAATGGATTGTTCCGGGCGGACTGCCAATGTATCCCGCTATTTATGCCGTAATCGATCCGGGAAATCAAATCATGGAAATACATGAAAATAATAATAAAGGTTTTAATGTCCTCGGCTCTCAGCTTATTACCGATGTAGCCGATCATAAATCAATTAGTTCTATACCAAATTCACCTGCCCTTTATCAGTCATATCCAAATCCGTTCAATCCTACTACACATATTGAGTATTCCATACCGCAAAAAGTTATGGTTACATTAAATGTATTTAATATATTGGGGCAAAAAGTAGAGACTCTTGTATCGGGAGTTGAGGCTCCCGGTAAACATAATATAACATTCGACGGAAGCAGATATGCCAGCGGTGTATATATTTACCGTCTGCAGGCGGGTAGTTATTCCTTTACTAAAAAGATGGTGCTGCTGAAATAACGACCCGAGAAATATCATATCCAATTCTTTATCTCTTACAGCAAAGATAACCATGCCTGTGCTGTATTTTTCAATCATGTTTAATTCATGGAAGAAGAGAAGAGACAATTAATTTTTCCTGAAGATTTATTAATTATTCTTTTTTAATACAAAATTAGTTAGATTAATGGTAATTAAAATCTATCCATTCCTCAAAGTGAATTCTATTACTGGAACTAAAAATGAGATATTAGAATTATTTTCGGAATTTCCCTTAAATCCTGCAATTATAAATATTTTATCATTTCAAATAGAATAGTTTTATGTTTGATGTAAAAATGCAGAATGATGATGAGGTTCTGCTTTCCGGCCGTTTTGATGCATCACAGCAGGAAAAAGTTGATAATATTCTTAACCAGATAAATAAAAATTGTACCATAAATTTTAAAGACCTGCAATATATTTCCAGTGCAGGGCTCGGTTCATTATTGAAAGCACATGTCAGGTTAGCCGGTTCAGGCTTTTCAATAAAATTAATAAATATGAACAGTCATATCAGGGAAGTATTTAAATATTCCGGTTTAGATAAAGTGTTTAAAATAGATTAATTAAAAATTTTTCCCTTTTCATACCAACTTTTCTTCTTGTCGGTTGTATTTAAGATGGAGAATGAGGATAATAATCTGGTCAACAGATGCTTAAACGGTGACGTAGAAGCATATTCGGCATTAGTTGAGAAATATCAAAAAATTATTTTCAGACTCGCCCGTAAGATTCTCAAAAATTATGATGATGCTGAAGAAATTACTCAGACTGTGTTTGTAAAAGCATATGAAAATCTGAATAAATATAATCCAAAGTATAAATTCTTCAGCTGGCTTTACAGGATAACAATTAATGAAACATTAAATTTTTCAAAGAAGAAAAGCTACTCCGAAGAAATTAATGATAATATTTATAACATTGAAGATAATCCCGGTGAAGCATTTGACCGGAATGATTTAGGTGAAAAAATTCAGGATGCCTTAATGGAGCTCGACATGCTTTACAGGCTTCCGGTGGTTCTTAAGCATTTTCTTAATTATTCATACAAAGAATTAGGTGACTTGCTTGGTATCCCTGAGAAAACAGTAAAATCAAGACTCTTTACCGGAAGACAGTTATTAAAAGATATATTAATTAAAAAGAGTGTATTTGAAGATGATTGAAGAAAAATATATAGAATTGATAAATAAAGATATTGATAAGGAAATAACTCAAAAAGAAAAAACCTTGCTTGAATTATACCTGAAGTCTAATCCCGAAGCTCAAAACCTGTATGATGAATATGTAAAATCCGAAAATTTACTTGAGAAACTTCCGGATAATGATCCTTCTGTAAACCTGAAAATACAGATTTTAAACTCTATTGATAAAAACAAATATTCCCGCGTTAAAAAGAACTCCCTGTTTAGAATTTTTATTCACCGGACTATCTTTCAAACCAGGTACAAAATTGCCTTCACATTTACCCTGGGATTACTGGCAGGTCTTTTAATTTATTCGCTTCTTTTTAATAACCAGACGACAAAACATAATAATATTTATGGTACAATTGGTATTAATTCCGAAGTAATAAAGTCCATCCCTGTTGAAGCTTCAAATATTGGGGGAAAATTGGATATAAAATGGATAAATAATAACCTAGGACTGGATTTTTCACTAAATTCCCCTGAACAATATAATCTTGCTCTTAAATTCAATCCCGATAAAACTAAATTTGATAATATTTCATTTTACGGTAAAAATAAAATAAAATTAGATTCTGAAGAAAATATTCTTAAGATATCGGAATCAGGAAATCACAATTACATGCTGTTATTTTCTCTGAAGGCAGAAATGACGGTAAATTTTAATCTTCAGATTTCCCGTGGCGGAAATATAATATTTGAAAAAGAAATAGTAGTAATTAATAAATAAAAATATTAATATTTTTACCAACATTTATTCTTCTGTATTGTAATTATAGTAAAAGAAAATAGTAATTTTAAATATAGGAGGTGTTATGTCAGCAAATTCTAACAAAAAAGCAAATTCCCGGCGAGGAATATTCATTGGTGGGGCTTCTGTAATAGTAATTCTTGCTCTTTATTTAACATTATTTTACCCCTGGCCTGCACAGAATACAAATGTATCTGGTACAATCGGCGGTGTAGAAAAAGTTAAAAAATATCAGAAGGAGCAGATATCTTCCAGTGATGTAGCTGTAAAGGAAGGCGATATCCAGCAGCTGCTTCAGAATGATAAAATACAAAAACTCATAAATGATCCCAGTTTCCGTACCGCAGCTGATAATGAAGCATTTAGAAATGAATTCAACCGGAATCCTGCATTCCGGAATGCCCTGCGTACCGCAGTATTTAGAACAACTATCGCAAACAGAAATTTCGCTGATGGGTTAAGAAATGAAAGTTTCAGAAATATTGTAGAAAGCGGTGTATTCAGCAGAATAATTTCTGATAGTAAGATGGTCGAAGCTTTAAAGAATGAAGCCTTAAGAAATGAATTGGCCGGCCGGAATTACAGGACAGCATTAAACCGGAATGAAGCTTTAAGACAAATTGCATCGGATGCTTTCTTTACTGAAGCAATGAAAGATGCTTCATTCAGACAAATTTTTACCGGTGATGTAATGAGAAATATAATAAGTGATGCTGACTTTACTATGGCATTCAGAACCGAAGCCTGCAGAAATGTTTACCGGAATGCAGCTTTTACAGAAGCACTCAGACAGGAGTCTTTTAGAAATGCTGTTGAAAATGCCGGCTTTACAGAAGCACTCAGAAATGAAGCATTAAAGAATTACTGGGATGATGCCGGATTCAGAACCGAAGTATTCAGAACTGAGGCAGATAGAAATATTGAAGCTCAAAAAAACATGGAAGCTCAAAGGAATTCTGAGGCTCAAAGAAACAGTCAAAAGTAGTATATTAGGCAATTACATATTTTCTTAATATGAAGGAGAGTCTGTTGAAAAAAACAGCCTCTCCTTTTAATACTTTAAACCGAACCTGAATTATGACGCACAATACCAGGGGCATTCGTAAAAGTACCCGTTTTTTTATTAAAATCATTTTATTCACTTTATTCTTTTTTCCTGCTAAAAGCTTCTCACAATTATATGAAGTTAATACCAGGGATATGAGATTAATCTACAACGGGGAAGCCAGTAAATACCTTGTCAATTACGTCGGCCAATGTTTTGAAAATGCATTGAAATTTAACAGTAAATTATATGATTACCACTCCGATGAAAAAACCACTGTTCTTATGTACGATTTAAATGATTTTGGAAATGCCGGTACGGGTACTATACCGCGTAATCATATAGTTCTTTCAATTGCACCTTTAAACTATGAATATGAAACTGCACCGGCTAACGAAAGATTTAACACTACATTCAATCATGAGCTTGTACACCTGGTAACTCTAGACCAATCAACTACATCAGATGAATTCTTCCGGACAGTCTTCGGAGGCAAAGTCGGTGAATCTTCAGATGATCCTTTGACTATCGGTTATGCTTTCCTGACAGATCCGAGAAGGAGCACACCCCGGTGGTGGAAAGAAGGTATTGCCGTTTTTCTTGAAACATGGATGGCCGGAGGAATCGGAAGAGCCATGGGAGGTTACGATGAAATGGTGTTCAGAACTATGGTGCAGGAGAAAAAACCGGTTTATGACCTGTTAAGTCTTGAAACAGAAGGTACCCAAACGGATTTCCAGGTTGGTGCTAATTCCTATTTATACGGAACCAGGTTTATGAATTACCTTGCATTAAAGTACGGACCAGAGTTACTGATAAAATGGACTTCACGCCATGACGGAAGTGATGCATATTTCATTTCCGACTTTAACCGTATTTATCATCTCTCATTATCCGATGCATGGGAACAATGGATAAAATTTGAAAATAAATTCCAGGAAAAAAACCTGGCAAAACTCCGTTTAAATCCTATCACACAATACCGTACACTATCTGCCAAACCGCTCGGCGGATTATCAAGAGCATTTTATGATTCAGCTAATCATAAAATTTATTGTGCAATCGATTACCCTGGACAGGTTGCACAGATAGTTAAAGTGAATACAAGAACAGGAATGACTGACAAACTTCACGATGTAAAACGTGAAGCTTTATACTATGTAACATCGTTAGCTTATGATCCCGGTTCACAAACACTTTTTTATACAACAGATAATAATGACTGGCGAAGCCTGTACTCACTTGATATTAAATCGGGGGATACGAAGCTGCTTTTAAAAGAACAAAGAATCGGGGATCTTGCTTTTAATATTATTGATAAATCTCTGTGGGGTATCAGACACTTCAACGGCCAGTCTACTATCGTAAGAATTCCTTATCCCTATACCGAATGGAACCAGATTTATTCGTGGCCGTTCGGTCAGGATATGTATAATATTGATTTGTCTCATGATGGTAAAACTATTACCGGTGCATTAGCAGAAATTAATGGGCAGCAGTTATTAATAAAGATGAATACAGATAGTCTGATGGAAGGTAATTACTCTTATGATACTTTATTCAATTTTGAAAATTCCATACCTGCAAATTTTATTTTTTCTAATGATGATAAATATTTATATGGAACTTCTTACTATTCAGGAGTTTCAAATATCTACAGGTATGACTTCGGAAAAAAAGATATGAACATTATGAGTAACGCGGAAACAGGATTCTTCAGACCTATTCCTGTTTCAAATGATTCTATACTTACTTTTATGTATACAAGCGAAGGTTTCCAGCCCATTATGATAGCAAATAAACCTGCAGAAAATGTAAATGCAATAGATTTATTAGGACAGCAGGTTGTTGAAAATCATCCGGTTGTTAAGGATTGGATTGCTCCGCCTCCCTCATCCATAAATATTGATTCAATGGTTACAGACCGGGAGGATTATAGTGTATTCAATCATTTCGGTCTCTCTTCTTTCTATCCTATAGTGCAGGGATACAAATATTATTTTTCTTACGGACTGCGTTTTAATTTTTCTGATCCTATCGGGTTTCAAAATATAAATTTTTCAGCTTCATACAGTCCTTATAATCAGTTAGCTATGAATGAAAGGTGGCATTTTGATTTTGTTTATTCATATCTTAACTGGAAATTTGAATCAACATTAAACCGTACTAATTTTTACGATCTTTTCGGACCGACAAAAACAAGCATGAAAGGTTATTCCCTTGGATTGAAATACCATAAATATATTATATATGATAAACCGCTGTTCATGGAATATTCGATTTATTCCAATTATTATGGAAACCTTGAACGGCTGCCATCTTATCAGAATGTTTCCGCTTCATTTGATAAATTATTTAACCTGGGCGCATCTTATAATTATAAATATGAAGCAGCTTCACTGGGATCGGTTGATAAGGAAAAAGGATTTAACTGGCAGATAAGTCTTGATAACAACTATGCCCGAACAACAATCTATCCCCATATTCATAATGAATTTGACCTTGGTTTTGCGCTGCCGATAAATCATTCATCTGTCTGGCTGAGAAGCTCTGCCGGTTATGCTTACGGAAAAAGACTTGAACCTTTTGCAAATTTTTATTTCGGAGGATTCGGAAATAATTATGTCGATGACCAGGATGAAAAAAGATACAGGGAGTTTTATAGTTTTCCGGGGGTTGAGCTGGATGAAATTGCAGGAACTAATTACGGTAAAATTATGGCTGAATGGAATCTGCCGCCTGTTAGATTCAGCAATATCGGGTTTACTTCTTTTTTCTTAAATTACGCCCGTACTTCTTTATTTTCAACGGCAATTGTTACAAATATTGATTCAAAAGATTACCGCCGTTCATTATTGGATCTGGGTGCCCAGGTAGATTTCAGATTTGTTCTACTTTTCCATCTGAAAATGACTTTTTCTGTAGGATATGCCGTTGCACTTGAGAAGGAGCATAAATATTCCGATGAACTAATGTTTTCTCTTAAAATCTTATAGTTGTGAATGATCCGAATTGCAATAAGTCTGCTCCCTGTTTTTGTGTTCTTAACCGCTTTAATATACCTGGACAGTTTTAAGCTTGTAAAGATTTCTCTCATTGTAAAAACAATTCTGGCCGGCTGTATTGCCGCAGTCATCAGCTATTTTATTAACAGGTTTTTATTAGATTACTTCTCTCCGGAACTTTCAATGTATACAATGTACGTTTCTCCTTTCATTGAAGAGGTGCTTAAAGCAGCTTTCATAATTTATCTTATCTCAAGGAATAAGACCGGTTTCATGATAGATGCCGCTATTTATGGATTTGCTGTTGGTGCAGGTTTCGCCTTTATTGAAAATATATATTATCTCAGTTCTCTTGAACAGTCTAATTTAATTCTGTGGTTTATAAGAGGTTTTGGTACCGCTGTAATGCATGGCGGTACAACAGCAGTTTTTGCAATTGTAACTAAAAATATTATTGATCGTAAAAAAGAAATTAAAGTATTCAATAAAAATATTTATCTGATTTCCTTAATTTATCTTTACTTACCGGGACTTATATTTGCGATCGTAATACATTCTTTCTTCAATCACTTTGTCTTTTCTCCTGTCCTGTTAACTGCCTTACAATTAATTATACTTCCATTGATCATTACGTATGTATTTTACAGGAGTGAAATTTTACTTAAAAAATGGATGGAAACAGGGATGGATAATGATGTTCAACTATTAGCCCAGATAAATGAGGGAAAATTTTCTGAATCTCATATGGGAGAATACCTTCTTTCGCTGCAGAATCAATTCAGCGGAACAGTTTTAGTTGATATGCTCTGTTTAATCAGAATAAGATTAGAGCTGGCAATTAAAGCCAAGGGAGTCTTGTTAATGAAAGAGGCTGGAATACCGGTTGTTTTAGATGATGAAGTAAAAGAAAAATTAAATGAATTAAAATACCTTGAAAAGAATATCGGCTCTACCGGTATGCTCACTATATCACCAATTTTTCAAACAAGCACACGTGACCTTTGGCAGTTATATATGCTTGAAAAAAATTAACTTTGCATTTTGTGTTTGGAATCAGGAATATATTGCAATGCCATTCCGATAAAAATCGGTATTATTATTACGGTAAACATTATAAAGAAATGAAACAATTTAAATATTTTTTTTATTTTAAATTATAACTTCAAATTTTATTAATTTCCCGGAATAATTATGCAAAAAATCAATCGTAAAAATTTTTTAAAAGGTACGGCGGCATTAACCCTCTCCGGTTTCGGAGCAGTAACATTTTTAGCAGGCTGCGGGAAGAAAAAGGAAGAACCGGGTGAAGCTAAAGAGGCTTCCGGGCCCTGCAGCGACTTAAGCGGGCTATCGGCAGCTGATAAGGAAACAAGAGAATTGTACAGATATGTTGCTGACTCCCCCCACGAAGATAAAAAATGTCATTTATGCAATTATTTTATTCCGCCTGAAAATAATGCACCATGCGGAACCTGCCAGGTAGTAAAAGGCCCTATTAATCCTGGGGGATATTGTACGTCATGGGTAAAGAAAATGACTTAAGCCTGACTTTGTTTAAGTCAGTAATTCTGTTTTAAAGAAATTTTGTGATTGAAATATTTAAACAATTTTTATGCTCCGGTTTAAGCAGATAATAATGAGCATTTTCATTTTTCATAGCTATAAACTCCGTATTTTATTTTTACAGGGGTAAAAGTAGTCTGGGTTAGCAGAAGTTTCGTTTTAATTGGTGGGGATGAACCAAACAGGAAGTTTTCCCCGATGGGAAAGGACTTGTTTATTGGAAACCGTTGATTTTATAAATTATAGTATTCGTCCGATTCCCATTTCAAGGGATTATTCTGTATATAATTTCTTATACGAAACAAATCCGCCTCGTTTCTTATTATATGGTCATAAAACCTTGCCTGCCAGGAAAAAGTAGTAAAGCCGTTTTGATGAGCCCATTTTGTAACGGCTGATTTAAAACTCCCTATAACGTTGCCAAGCGTAGCTCCGTGGTGTTGTAGAGACGGGGCATGCCCCGTCTCTACAGAGTTGATAATTATTATTCCATGCATATGGTTTGGCATAACCACAAAATAATCTAACTCAATTTTTTCATAATGCTCCGGGATATTTTTCCAAAAATCTTCAACTGTCTTCCCAAAGCCATTCAACACCACCTTTTCGTCTTCAATTTTCCCGAACCAGCATTTCATATTTCTTGTGCAAATTGTAATATAATACCATCCGGGAGTGGAATAATCCCAACACTTTAACCTGTTGGGTTCAACCCGGTACTTATTACGAAAAAGTTTCATTGAATAAAGAGAAGATTTGTTACCCTTTAATACAAATAAAAATATTTTATCTGATTTTTCCTAAAATCCACTAAAAAATTTTTCTCCCTGATTTTCGCAGGTGTACGCTCGGGTTTAGAGACAGGGCATGCCCTGTCTCTACTCAGTGCCTGCTCCGATTCGTAAAGACTCCGGGAATGTCCTACTATTTAAATGTAATCAGCATCTCTTATTATCCTGTTCAAATTATTTCGTAAATTTATTTTAGAATTTAAATGGAGTGTTTAAATGAAAAACAAAATTTTACTGGCTGGTTTACTGCTTTTGATTTTCTCATCTATAATTACTGCACAGGGAATAAATCATCCTCCCGGTAATTATGCTGTTGTAAACGGACACAGGCTCTGGTATGAAATTGAAGGGACAGGAGAACCTGTGCTTTTAATCCCGGGCGGCCCCGGTAGCTCGCATACTTATTTCCATCCCTGGTTCTCTGAACTGGCTAAAAACTTTAAAGTGATTTACTTCGATGCTTACGGACGCGGAAAATCCGACAGAGCAAAATCACCTGATTCGGTATTCTTTTAAAGGAGACGTTGAAGATATTGAGGGACTTCGAAAAGCTTTGGACTTTGATAAATGGGATATAATCGGGCACTCATACGGCGGAATGGTTGCTCAGCAGTATGCGTTAGATTACCCGAACTCGGTTAATAAATTAATTTTAATGAGCACTTTCTACAGCGGTGAGATGTGGCAGGAGAATGATAACAGCTGTAATTATGAAATAAGAAACCAGTACCCCGAAGTCTGGGAAAAAGTAATGAAGCTGAGAGATGAAGGTCAGTCATCCAGTTCAAAGGAAGCCATGAAAGCCTACTCGTTTCCGGCTGGTTTGCTATATTTTTATGATGCTTCAAATGCATATAAAGAAAGGAAAGATTCTTTAATAATGAACACAGATGTCTATTATCAGATTGCCGGTAAAGACGCCGATTTCTTAATCAGCGGTGATATTGGTCCGCTCGATTTCAGAGCACAGCTAAAAAGCCTGAAGATGCCGATCTTAATTATGGAAGGAAGGTTTGACCGGATTTCAATTCCCAGGTTTTCAATAAAATATAAAGAATATGCACCGCAGGCTGAATTTGTAATGTTTGAAAAAAGCGGACATGAGATGTTTGTCGAAGAACCTGAAAAAACTTTCAAAGTAATTACAGGGTTCTTTCAAAAATAATCTCCGTTTGCGTATCGATTGTAGAGACGGGGCATGCCCCGTCTCTACAGAGTACCCGATCCGATTCGCAAAAGCCCGGGAAGCATTCCCTTGTTAATGTAAAAAATGTTTAACATATAATTATTTTAAAAGAATCATTTTCCGTGTCTTCATAAAGCTCCCTGCAGTTAAGCGGTAAAAGTAAACACCGCTGGAAAGTTCAGCTCCGTTTATGTTGTCTGCTGAAAACTCAATTTCATAATTACCAGCAGGTTTTTCTTCGTTAACTAAAGTCGCTACTTCATTTCCTAATACGTTATAGATTTTTAATGTTACCATAACTCCTGCTGCAGTACCGGGAACAGAGTATTGTATCTTTGTAGAAGGATTAAAAGGATTAGGATAATTCTGATACAAAGCAAAATGATCCGGTTTATTAATCCTTGTTTCATTAACGACTGTCGGTGCTGTAATATATTGCGTCATCTGGGCACTTGTCAGAGTTACATTCCCTGATGTACCGGAACCGGTATCGATATCTACCTGGAAAACGCCGGCATCTTTTGCAATCCATGTAAAAGACGGCTGTGATTCTTCAAATACCAGGCTGCCGTTCATATATGCTTTCGTTTCTTCAACCAGTGCAATGCGTAACGCCGGGAAAGTACCGAATGGAAAGGTTAAATTTCCGAAAGCATTTACGCTCTGGGAGGTTGAAGTAATATACACAAGCCCTCCGCCGACATCAGCAGTATCGCTGGAAAGCTGCTTTGTTGTGCCGTATGTTACCGGAAGTGAAAAAAGATAGCTTTCGGTCTTTGATACAATCAAGGTATCTATTGTACCAAATTTTACCGAAGCGGCAGTACCTAGTGAATAAAGTGAATTATTATCAAGCCGGAAGTAGCTGTACAGAGTTCCTGTATATCCATACTGTGAACCGTTTGTGTATTGAGCATGTGTAGCAGTGGGGAAATCTGAAGCAAAAGGTGTATTGGCCGGAGAAATATTTACAGCCGTAAATGTGTCCTTCCACGCAATATTCGGGACCATCCAGTCTTGAGATGAACTGCCCGCACTGCCTATATCCATAGAAGTCTGCGGGTCATCATTGCTGGTTGATACCCATGCTTTCCCGATTGCAAAAATATTAGCAACATCCGCTGATGTTATAGGTGTTTGACCAATTATTACTACCTGAATTAAAAAAATAAATAATAACAACTTTTTCATAACAACCTCTCAATTAATAACTATATAAATAGTATACATCAATAAGCCGGATATACTCAACAGAAACCTGAAATCAAACGAACTGGAAAATTCTTAAAATGAATTGTTAAAAAACGAATCTTATTTTTTTTGAGAAGAAGTGAAAATATTTATTAAGATTTTTCGGGAACCGGATAATTGCTAGTGAATATACATTGATTTTTCAAATCCGGCAAGCACTTGGTGTGTATTGTCACAAAGTTTCACTTCACCTGCCCGCGGTAGAGACATCCCGTTATAAAATTTCATTTTTAAATTTTAGTTTACTGCCCTTATTCTCCTTTGGGTTCAAACTCTGAATTATTTAAATTAAGCTTATGACAATTACAAAATTATTACTGCTGCTTTTCCCTCTTATTTTTATGAGAGGTGATCATTTAAATCAATCTTTAACTACATTGAAAGTAATGACTTTCAATCTACGGTATGATAACCCTGATGACGGAGAAAATGCCTGGTCAGTGAGAAAAAGTTATGCTGCGGACATAATTAAGAAAAACAATATCGATATTTTAGGAATACAGGAGGGATTAAAAAACCAGGTAGATTATCTGTCAAAGGAATTAAATGGCTACAGCCGGATTGGAATAGGCCGGGATGACGGAAATGAAGCCGGCGAATATTCGGCAATATTCTATAGGAATAGTAAATTCGATAAACTTGAATCAAATACTTTCTGGCTGTCACAAACTCCGGATAAACCCGGACTAGGATGGGATGCGGTGTGCAACAGGATAGTTACTTGGGGAAAATTTAAAGACAAAGAGAGCGGTAAAATCTTTTATATCTTTAACACACATTTTGATCATATAGGCACTTTAGCAAGAAAGAACAGCGCTCTTCTTATTAAAAAAACAATTGATTCGCTTTGTTCGGGAGAACCTGTTATTATCACCGGCGATTTTAATTCATCAATTGATTCAGAACCTTACCGGATAATAACATCCCCGGAAGGAAGCAGTAAATATTTATTTGATAATTCAGAAAATATCTCTTCAGAAAAACATGAAGGACCCGAAGGAACATTCACCGGGTTTGATACAGGCAAGGACCCGACAGAGCTCATAGATTTTGTTTTTGTAAGCAATGGAATTAAAGTAAATTCTCATGAAACTATATCTGCAAAATTCAATAACCACTATCCCTCGGATCACTTCCCGGTGTCAGCAGAAATAACTTTCTAATTTTAGATCCTGTTTTTTCTTCGTTCACATAAGCAGCATGGGATGAAAATTTTCATCCCTTACACCAATTCAACGCAAAAGGTAACTAATTTAATTATCCAAAGACTTGCCTTTTTATAAATTGCTTTTTAGATATCTCCGGCAAACAATTTTTTATGAAAAATCAATATCCTGCTTACTGCAAAACACTCTCTTCTTTAATTTCTGCTTTCTGCTGCAATTCGGAAGTTTGGGTAACTTTGCCGGTTGCATATCCAATAAGAACTGATGCTGCAAGCACTATTATTGAATCAAGAAAACCGGTTTTAAATGTCATTATAAATACTATACCTAATGCTGCAAATGCTCTGATCAGATAAGAATTCCAGAAATAATTATCCCGCACCTTTGCTGAAAGTTTGGACAAAGGAAACTCTGTTTCACCATGAGCTGCTTTTTTCTTAATATCAATCATTTTTTTACCTGAAAAGACGCTCCCGGATATTGACAATGAAAGCAATCCGATAATACCTAAGATAGCCCATGCCGCATCCACCCAGATTTCCGTCATCATGTAAATGCCGGGAATTAAAAGAAGGAAAAAAGAAACAGCAAACAATTTTTTGAGTATGGAAAAATTATTAAGCCATAAAAGGATACTTTCGCGCGTACCGGATTTCCTGAGATTTACAAGGCACAGCCATTCAATCCCGACGGCAAAAAACATTACTAATGCACCTACAATGTGCAGGTACAGGGAAACAGTATAAAGCATTTTAGAGCCCTCATATAGTTTATAAAAAAAGAAATTATTGATTGCTTCTTTTACTAAAGCTGCAACAGGAGAATGCGGAATTTAATTTTGCAGGTTTGGAAATTTTGAATTTCAAAGTTCATGAATTTTTAAATCATTTCCCATATCCAAATAAAGTTTTTTTCTAGGAAACGGGTTCATATGACCTCCGTCAAACTGAAACAATTTAACTGAAAGAAATAATGCGGGTTTGTACCGGTTTACCCGGTTTGAAAAAACTCATAATTTGCAGTGACGGGCAAGATATTCATCGCAGCATCATTGTTGGGGAATGAAAATTTTCATCACCTATACCCTTCAGAGGTAAAGGCCGCTAACTTAATTTTTTATTATTTCAGATTGACAGGGTTGCTAAGCGATTCACGACAGCATTCTACGCTTTTTCCATCTTGGTATAAAGCCGTTTCATCTGCCTGAAGCTGACAAGCTTTTTTTGTTTTTCATCCCAAAGACTCAACAGCATGCTCTTAAAGCTCGAACTGAATGTTAATACTTTAGCAGCTTCCCGGAAATCAGGATTTTCCTTATGGCATTTTTCAAGCATGTAATTGGGGATCCTTGGGCTAAGATGGTGAATGTGGTGAAAACCGATGTTGCCTGTGAACCACTGCAGCACTTTGGGAAGTTTGTAATATGAACTTCCGGCAAGCGCCGCGTATGCATAATTCCAGTTTTCTTTATCTGCCCAGTATGTATCTTCAAACTGATGCTGAACAAAGAAAAGCCATGCACCGGTTGATGAAGTGATAATAGTAATAGTGAGCTGAATAAGAAGGAATGCTTTCAATCCTACAAGCCATATCAATGCTCCGATCAGTACGGCTATAGCCAGGTCTGTCCAGTAAACATTTGAGCGGTAATTTTTCAAAGCTTTCATCCTGGGGGATGGAAACCTGTAAATGATTACAAACAATATTACCGGTGAAAAAAGAAATAATATCAATGGATTCCTGTAAAGGCGGTATTTGAATCTTCCCCAGCGGTTCTGCTTCCTGTATTCACTCACAGTCATGGTATAAATATCGCCAATGCCGCGCTGCTCAAGATTGCCGGCGCTTGCATGGTGAATTGCATGTGACTTTCTCCAGTAATAATAAGGAGTTAAAGTAAAGATGCTGCAGAAGAGACCGGTAAGATCATTTGCGCGTCTTGAATTAAAAAAGGAGCCGTGCCCGCAGTCATGCTGAATTATAAAAATTCTTACTGTAAAGCCTGCCGCCGGGAATGCAAGAAGAAGTGTTATCCAGTAGCTGTAATCAAGCGCATATAACATCAAAATCCATATAAGTATAAAAGGAAGGAATGAATTGGAAAGCTGCCATATGCTTTTCCACGTTTTGGATTCCTGGTAATTTGAAACCAGTTTTTTCCAGACCTGGGGGCTGGACATCGAGTCAGGTAAATTCATTTAGAAAGGCCGTCCGGGATAATAATTAAAAATCGAAAGCAAAAATACAAAAAAATAATTTGAGATATGAGATAAAAACAAATGCATAAATATCATATAGTTTGTAGTGCTGTATGGCAAAATGACTCTAAAATGTATATGAATAGTTCGTTAAGAAACGTCACTCCATATATTTTTATAATAATTATTGACGGATTAGGAATTATGTAGTTATGTTTGTTAAAAACATTTTATTATAAAATATAGTTTAAAATGTTTTTTAGGGGAATGATTACAAATTTCTGCAAAATTTAGCCTTAAACGCTTTACAAAAATTATTTATATTTATAAAATAATGTTCAAGTATTAATCAGTAACAACAAATAATGTCAAATTTGCAATACAAACTTTTTAAACCAGAAGATTTTTTAACGATAAAGGAAGCAAGTGAATGGGCATCAGAGGAATTAAGAAAAAAAATCTCAACTTCAAACATTTCTTATTTAATTAATTATGGAAGACTTCGTAAATACGGGGAAAACGGAGATGTCTTTATTTCTAAAAAGGAACTTATTGATTACTATAAGTCTTTTAATGGAAGAAGAGAAATAAATTATAAAGATAAACTAGGTAGTGATTTAAACTGGGCATTGTCTTTTGATAAATATACAGAAGCTGAAACTACTAAACATGTTCATAGACTGCATCCGTACAAAGGTAAATTTATCCCTCAATTAGTTGAATATTTTATTGATAGCCATACAGATGAATTTAAAAAAGAAGTGTATTTCAAAAAAGACGATATTATTATTGATCCATTTTGTGGAAGTGGAACTACTTTAGTACAGGCAAATGAACTAGGTATGCATGCCATTGGAATTGATATTTCTTATTTTAATTCTTTCATCTCAAATTGTAAAATTGAAAAATATAACGTGGAAGAATTAAATCAACAAACCAAATTAATAACCTCAGAATTAAAAAAATTTTTACAAAATAAATCTACTCCCGAATTTGAGGAAAAGCTCTTAAAGGAGTTATATATTTTTAATAATCAATACTTCCCTTCTCCCGAATACAGAAGAAAAGTTAACCATAGAGAAATTGAAGAAAATAAATATGGTTCCGAAAAAGAACAGCTATTCCTTCCAATATTTCACAAACTTGTTGAAGAGTATAATATAAATCTTGAATGGAAAAAATCTGATTCTTTTCTAGATAAATGGTATTTCCTGCAGGTTAAAGAGGAAATCGATTTTGTTTATAATAAGATCAATAAATTAAGAAATGGTAATATCAAAGATATTCTTAAACTAATTTTAAGCAGAACCATTCGATCATGTAGAGCAACAACTCATTCTGATTTGGCCACATTAATTGAACCGATAACTGCAACCTATTATTGCACGAAACACGGAAAAATTTGTAAACCACTATTCTCTATATTGAAATGGTGGGAAAGTTATTCCGTCGATACTATCCAACGGTTAGAAAAATATAATAAAATAAGAACCGATACAAACCAGATTTGTTTAACAGGAGATAGCAGAGAAATTAACTTAATAGATGAATTGGAAAAAGAAGATAAAAAGTTTGCTTCATTGGTCGAAAAGAAAAAAATACGTGGTGTTTTTTCAAGTCCACCTTATGTAGGATTAATCGATTATCATGAACAGCATGCATATGCTTATGATTTATTTGGATTTAAGAGAAGAGATGAATACGAAATTGGCCCACTATTTAAGGGCAGAGGAAGAGAAGCAAAAAATTCTTACGCAGAAGGAATTGCAAAAGTTTTAATAAATACAAAAAAATACTTGGCAAAAGACTATAATGTTTTCCTTGTAGCAAATGATAAATCTAATTTATATCCAACAATAGCCGAAAATGCTGGGATGAAAATAGTTCAGCAATTTAAGCGCCCCGTACTTAATAGGACTGAAAAAGATAAGACGGCTTATTCAGAAATAATTTTTCATTTGAAAGAGTTTGAAAAATAAAAATGGCCCTTACGAAACTTCAAAAAAAAGAAATAGAAGAACTTTTAGTAACAAAGATCACCAACAAGCTTAAAAGATATAAAAGAGAAACCACTGCTTTACCTTTCTTAACACGTTTAATTCAGGACAAAAATAAAATAGCTTCTTACTCTTTCATACATTCGATGGCGACATCACTTGGCATGTCTATTTATGAAGATATTTCAGTAATAATTTCAAAAAGACATACCAAAGAATGTTTCAGAAATTATGGGGTAGGAGGTGTAATTTCACCCGCTCAAAAAAAAGCGATAAACAAAATTACGAATGAACTCAGACAGGCGGAAAGAAAAGCTAATATAAAAAAAGAAATTGACGAAGTTCTTAGGGCATCCACAAATAAAGCAAAATATCAGAAATCTGGGAATATTGCAGATTTCTATATGAAAAAACAAAATGAAGAATATTTTTTTGAAATAAAAACAGCAAAACCAAATATTGACGTCATTGAAAAAAGTAAAACTAAATTATTAGAATGGGTAGCTAGAAGACAGAAAAAAATAAAAGTATATCTAGTTTTTCCATATAATCCATATTATCCAGAGCCCTATAGACGTTTTTCAGAAGTTGGGATGATGCAACCCCAAAAAGATTTATTAGTTGAAAAGGAATACTGGGACTTTTTAGGAGGAAAAGGGACTTTCAAACAACTATTAGATATATTCGACAACGTCGGAAAAGAATATAAAGATATAATTAATAAAAAAATAAATGAAATTGCGAATATTAAATACAACAATTATTAAAAAACATTATCCTATCACAGAAGCTTTCTCTAAAAAAATATTTAGATGAATAAAGAAAACGTAAAATTTACCCTTCAAACAAGTCTTAGAAATAAATTTGCAAAGTATAATCCAGAACCTGCCTCAATGCCGTTCCATACTCGTCTTTTAGGAAAGGATAGATTAGCCCTTTATCAATTTATCCATTCTCTAAATACAAATTTTGGCACTACAATTTTCGAACCCGTTGCGAAAACTCTAGCAACAGTAAATTTCCAAGCAGCAGAATCTCAACAAATTGCAGGCACTCAAATAAGTTCTGAGGCACATTACATTATTCAGTCAATTATGGATAAACTAACAACAGCTAGGTCAGAACCAAATAAGCTAAATGAAATTGAAGCAATAAGAAAAGTTTGCAGAAGTGGTCAGATGAGGAAAGTAAAATTGACGAAAGTTGATATTAAACTGACATCGCACAATAATTCGATAATTCTCTTTGATTTGAAAACAGCAAAACCAAATGCGGGTGGTTTTAAAGAATTTAAAAGAACTCTTTTAGAATGGATTGCAGCATCACTAGCCAATAACCCCCAATTAGAAATTCAAACTCTTATAGCAATTCCATATAATCCATATGAACCACAGCCATATAACCGCTGGACAATGCGGGGAATGCTTGATCTTCAACATGAATTAAAGGTAGGAAAAGAATTCTGGGATTTTCTTGGTGGTGATGGAGCATATGAAGATTTACTTGATTGTTTTGAACAAGTAGGCATTGAAATGAGAGATGAAATAGATGCATACTTCTCAAGGTTCAAATAATTTTTATAATTGAAAAAGTAAAAGCATTCAACAAGGAAATTTTACTGCAGCATTCACGTTTGATTCCCACAAGTGTAAAGGTGGAAGTCTGGGCAAGAGATAAAGGCAGATGTGTTCTCTGCGGTTCAACAGAAAACCTCCATTATGATCACGATCTTCCATTTTCCAAAGGGCGGCACTTCACTTACGGCAGAAAACGTTAGGATTCTATGCATGAAGCACAACCTGAAGAAATCCGATAGAATATTATCCATACCGCCAATATTTTTATCATAAAATAACGATTCTGCTTTTGCACTATTATCAAAAATCTGCATTTCTAAAAAAAATTTTTCCCCAACGGCAAAATTTCCCTTTTAAATGAGTATTAATAATAAAGGGCACCGGTTAAATTCCATTTATGCAACATATCTGACATCCTTTAATTGGCCTTTAATTGGCCTTTAAAAGGCCTTCCGCCGGCCATCAGACGCCTGCTTCCGGGCCGGCAAGCGGGATATACTTTTATACATTGAGATCAGGCGGTATTTTAACTGAGACAAGGGAAAGGGTTTTAATCAGGTAATTTGCATGCTGGTAACGTTTCTTTTAAGATACAAGTACAAAGTAAAAGGATAAAGGTTTTCGCTATAGCAACTTTTTCAAAAAGAAATTTTTTATTTTGCACTTAATATGAAGAATTGCAGACAACTGAAATATGGATTGACAAAAATAAAAAGGATTTGACCCACCTCTAAATCTCCTCCCAGGAGGAGACTTTCATGTGCATTTATGTCCTTTTATTAATACTTCAATCCATTTATACAGTTATACCAATATGAAGATTTATTTTATACTGCTTTAATATATTGTTTTATTAAGATTATTTATGATGAGTTATAATTTTTAATATGTCTTGTTATTATCTCCAATGAAGAGTATTGTCCCCTCCTTGGAGGGGCGAGGGGTGGGTTCTTTCAAGATAAAAGTAAAAGGATAAAGGTTTTCGCTATAGCAACTTTTTCAAAAAGAAATTTTTTATTTTGCACTTAATATGAAGAATTGCAGACAACTGAAATATGGATTGACAAAAATAAAAAGGATTTGACCCACCTCTAAATCTCCTCCCAGGAGGAGACTTTCATGTGCATTTATGTCCTTTTATTAATACTTCAATCCATTTATACAGTTATACCAATATGAAGATTTATTGTTTACTGCTTTAACATATTGTTTTGTCAAGATTATTTATGATCAGTTATAACTTTTAACATGCGTTGATATTACCTCAAATGAAGGTACTGTCCCCTCCTTGGAGGGGCGAGGGGTGGGTCCTTTCAAGATAAAAGTAAAAGGATAAAGGTTTTCGCTATAGCAACTTTTTCAAAAAGAAATTTTTTATTTTGCACTTAATAAAATCTTACCCGCTGTGAAAAGGAGAGAAATAATTCCATATAATCCCAAACTTAAAGAGTTTGCACGCAAGCTGAGAAATGACAGCACTTTCACCGAAATTCTATTATGGAATTATCTTAAGAAAAAGCAGATGCGCGGCTGCGATTTCGACCGGCAGAAACCTATTGATAATTATATTGTAGACTTCTACTGTAAAGATTTGAAGCTGGCAATTGAGATTGACGGTGAAAGCCATTACGGCAGAGAAGACAAAGATAAGAAAAGAGATAAAAGATTAAATAAATTCGGTATTACCGTTTTAAGAGTTGATGATCTGGATGTTAGATATAAACTTGAAACGGTATTACAGACAATAGAAAACTGGATTGATAAAAATGCAGAAAGATTTACCCACCCCTAAATCTCCTCCAAGGAGGGGACTTCCATGCTCATTTATGTCATTTTTATAAATACTTTTATCTATTTATATGATAAAAGTAATAATAAGACTTATATATTGTTTATCGCTTAAAGATAATGTTTTGTTAAAATTATTAATGATCAGTTATAACTTTTAACATGCGTTGTTATTACCACAAATGAAGGTACTGTTCCCTCCTTGGAAGGGCGGGAGGCGGGTTTGACTTATCCCAAAAAAGGTTGACACATTTTAATATTAATGTTTTCATTGACTTAAATGGAAATCATTCTAAAAAATATTTTATCTTTCGAACTTTTTCCCTTCCCGGCTCCTCTTTTATATAAATCAAATCAACAATTACAAAAAGGAGCAAAAATGATGAAATACACATTATTCTTAATTTTTCTGGTGTTTTTAGGCAGCCTCTCTTTCCCGCAGGATAAGCCCCAGGCGCAGAAAAATTTTATGCAGTTCGCCGGTTTCTGGAAACTGGAAAACGCAAAGTTTACAGCCGGGGGAGAGACAATGACGGGAACATACACTTTCGACTGTTCGGCTGTAAATGATAATACAGGAATCCTGGCACATGAGAAATTCGAAACAAAAAATACAGGAACTATGCTGGGTGAAAACCTTATGGGCTATGATCCCAATACCGGGCTTGTCCATCTATACAGTACGGATAATATGGGAACAGCACACGATCATTACGGATCCTGGATTAACCCTGAACATCTTTTCCTTCAGTACCAGGGGGTAAAAGACGGAAAAATATATCTTGAACAGATTGACATGAAGTTTATCTCTCCTGATAAAATGGAATTAAACCTTACAGGCATGCTTAACGGAAAACCTTATTCAAAATTCAGCGGCACATTTACAAAGAAATAAGGGGGAAGAGATAATTAATTTATTAATTTCCCCTTGTGTGCCGTTTATTTTATAAATAACTTAATGGAAAATGAAAGAATCTGAATTAATATCATCATGGGTTGAAGAGGCACGGCTCGGAAGCAGGCTGTGCCTTAATAATCTTATAACCTTTCATCATGCAGATATGCTTGCATATGCTTTAAAGATATGCAGGTACAGCAACATTGCCGAAGATGCTCTGCAGGATGCATACATTAATTTATTCATTCATATCCGGGATCTAAAAGAAGCAGCCAATTTTCAAAGCTGGTTCAGGACTATTGTCAAAAGATGCTGCTGGCAATACTTAAGCGGAACAGAAAAACATCTGCCTGTAACTGCAAAAATGGCTGATTCAAAAATTCCAGACAGCAGTCTCGAAGAGGAGATAGAAAAAAGGAGTCTTAATGAATTTCTGCAGGAAAGGATTACACAGCTCAGTGAACCGCTGCGTATTGCGGTTATTTTAAGATACTTTACAGATTTCAACAAATATGAGAATATCTCGGAAATACTGGATATCCCGGAAGGGACAGTAAGAAGCAGGCTGAACGAAGCAAAGAAACAGCTTAAAAAAATCTGGAGGAGGGATCTCTCCGGTATGCCGGAAAGGCTCCGCTCGGAAGCAGATTACTGGAATGAATACTACGATTATTCGTTCAGAAACGTTCAGAAAGATATCTCAGTAAGAAATAACTTCACCGAACATTTTCTTCCCGGCCTTGAGATAAAATTTACAAGCGGCAGGACTGCACATGGAAGAGATCTTTTTGAAAAGGAAATAAATGATGATATCACCTATGGAACAAGCTACGGATTTGGTACAGTCTTTAATCTTAAGGATATAGGCGTAATACAGGGAGAGAATATTAATTCAAAAGAATACCCGGACAGATGTCCTTCCACCTCAACACTAATCTTCCACAGGAAAAGTGACAAAACATTTCTGCTTCAGTTCCATAATGCATTAATTGCAGAATCCGGCGGGATTTCCATACCTTGATCCGCAAGGTATTGCAGACAGTTGAAAATGGATTGACAAAAATAAAAAGGATTTGACCCACCTCTAAATCTCCTCCCAGGAGGAGACTTTCATTTACATTTATGTCTTTATACTAAAACTTCTTTCTGTTTAATTTATAAATAACTATAACCGTAAAAATTTTTAGTAAAAAACTTTTATTATTTACCAGGCGTAACCGATATCAAACCTTAATGCAGGAGCGGTTCCATCCAACCGGCCGTACCCAGATTCATTTCCCGATAAGAAGTAATAATCAACACCGATACCGAGACCCATTGCAAACTGATCGCCGGGAAACCATTGCCAGCCGAATAATCCGCCGATTGAAGAGATAGAAACAGAACTGCTGCTCCCATTACTGGATAGATTATTATAAGACACATTCGGTGCCAGATAAAACCCCTTCATATTATTTCCTTTAGGATAAAATCTCAGCTCTGCATTTATGCCGACCCCGTTTATGCCTGATAATGTAGGCGACTGGATGCCGCCGCCGATTGCAACTTTATCATTTATCTTATGAAGGTATGAAATATTATAGAATAATATAAATTTTAACGGGTTAATTATTATCATATCGCTGCGGGGAGTTATATCTTCGGTTTTTGAAATGACCACGGCTTCAGTATAAACTGTATCTCCTGTTGCAGGATCAATAGTCCATTTTTTTTCATCCTTACGTTCCTGTCCGTAAACGGAAGTAAAAATTGCTAAGCTTAATAATACCAGTAGTAGGATATTTTTCATTATTCTCCTCTTTAATCCCTGTTATGTAAATTTACTATAAATAATCATCAACTGTAATGCCATTAAAAATTAAAAAACTGAGGTGCGCAATTAAAAATTATGCAGATTAAGTACAATTCAAAATTGGATTGATGAGAATGCAGCGGAAATAACTTATAATCGACCAAAAGGCGGATGAACCTTTTTTAATATTATTTATTTTCTGATATTATTAAGTAATTAACTCTACCTCTAAATTTCCACCCGGGAGGAGACTTCATTCCCATTTATGTCATTTTATTAATACTTCTATCTATCTATATAATTACTCAGATAAGAAAATATACTTTTAGTTTTATCATTTAAATGTCATGTTAATAGCTCAAAGGAACGTACTATCCCCTTCTGGGCGAGGGGTGGGTTCTTTTCGAAATACAAGATAAAAGTAAAAAGGACAAGTTTTGTTCCCTTTTCTTTTATCTTTTTCAAACCTGTCCAAAATAAATATTTATAAAACGATTTAATCTGTAGGTGTATTGATAGAAATAAAAGATATTATGACCTATTGAGAATTGCTCCTCAAAAGAATTGCGTAAATAAAAATTACGGAATTGAGCGGTTAATCCCACCAGGCTGTTGTTTAAGCATTTGTATGTGGGATTAAAAGATAAATACTGTCTAAGGACTCCCTGCATCAATTGAGGATAAGGAAACAAGCAGGGAGTCCGAGTTTATTTATCTTAGTGAAATGGAGTAATTTTTTAGCAATTCTTTTGCAGAGCATGCTTCTTTTGCAACTTTTCTTATGCTAAGAAAAGTTGAGGAGAAAAAATTGTGTAATATTTTTAGAGGAATTAAAAATTATTTTTATTTTTTACTATAATTTAACTTTTTTTCTCATTCCAAAATTAATTTGGACAACACTGATCTTTTTTCTTTTTTCTTTTATCTTTCTAAAATAATTATTGACGAATACGGTTTATGTATTTATGTTTGTTAAAAATCTTTGATCATGAAAACAAATAACAGTTTTGAAAAAATAACAATCCTACTCTTAACTTCGCAGGAAAGAAGATTTCATGATACTCAGACTTCCTGCAATTATTATTACACGACAAAATGAAAATTAAAAACCGGTTTTATAATGAATTTGATACTGAGTGTTTCGAAGGGAAAAGGAAAGCAGATTACAGAACACCTTTTGAAATCGACAGGGACAGAGTTATTCATACTTATGCATTCAGAAAACTTCAATCCAAGACACAGGTTTTTTTACCGGGAGAGTATGACTTTTACCGTACCCGGTTAACTCATTCAATAGAAGTAGCACAAATCGGAAGGTCTATATGCACTTTTATTAACAGGACTTCAAAAGACCTGAATGAAAAAGACTTTTATATTGATCCGAAATTAGTCGAAGCCATCTGTTTAACCCACGACATCGGGCATCCGCCCTTCGGCCATGCCGGTGAAAGAAAGTTAAACCAGCTTCTGAAAGAATACGGCGGATTTGAAGGAAATGCGCAGACATTGCATGAAATAACCGAAAATATCTATTCAACTATTAACAGGAGAAAAGGATTTAATCCTACACGGGCATACCTGGATGGCGTCTTAAAATATAAACGTTTACATAAATCTTTTAAAAAAATTCCAAGGAACCATTTTCTTTATGATAAACAAAAAAAATATATCGACTTTGTTTTCGATAAAAAGACAATGCCTTCGAGCTTATTGAGAAATGACAATCTTAACAATTTTAAAAGTCTGGAATGTGAGATTATGGATTGGTCCGATGATATTGCCTTTTCAATAAATGATATTATCGATGGCATAACCGCCGGTTTTTTAAACAGGGAAAGAGTGGAAAGGTGGTTTAAAGGTAAGGATGATAATTTCAGGGAGAGTAATCAAATTTTTTTCAGGAACCTCCTGAATATTTTTAAGACAGAACAAATCACCAGGATCGGTTCGATTAAAATGGGAGATTTTATCAAATCTGCTAAATTAATTAAAAGAAATAATTTTATGTCACGTAAAACAAACCGTTACAAATACTCACTGTTGATAGATAATAAATTTAGATCAGAATCAAAATTTTATAAAACTCTTGCCCTTGAATTAATATTTGAACTGCCCCAGATAAAGCAGCTGGAATTTAAGGGTGAAATTATAATAGAAAAATTATTCAATACATTTGTTGATAATTATTGCACAACTAAAACTTATAATAATTTACTGCCTCGGGAATATGAGAAATGGATTAACGAATCAAAGAATGATAAAGAAAAAATCCTGCTAATCAGGGATTACATAGCCGGAATGACTGACAGGTATGCGGTGAAAATCTATAAAAGAATGTTTATGCCCGATTCCGGTTCGATACTGGATCTTGTTTAGAAAATCCGGATATTAGAAAAAATATTTCTCTAAAAAAATTACCTCTTCGATCTTAGAACACAGATTAACGATCCAGCTTCGTAGTTCAGACTTCGCCGGACACATTTTGGATTTATGATTTCTCCTTGCCTTAAATATACTAACTTCTTAAATCTAAAATCGTAATCCTTGTTTCCAAATCAGAATTATTTATTAAGAATTTTTTTTCTGATTCATTTTTATTTTTTTTCTTTTATCTTTTTCTAGCTTATCTTCCCAAAGGCTGACATTTTTCAGCTTTCGATTGCAGAGCCGCATCACGATGCGCTCTAAATCATCTACGCTTATTACTTTTCATTTTTCTCATATAATTGCATTTTAATAAAAAAATACCCAACTTCAGTAAAGAACATAACCGAACTTTATACTTATTTCTTTTCCATATTCATCAGCTTAAGAACAGTAAACGAACTTTAACCTATTTTATAAATTAGTTAAAACCTCATTCTTTTAAGATCAGAGATACTTCTTAATGGAAATAATGATAACCTGGTTTATTGATCATGTATGAAGTTTTGCAGAAGAAAATAATCTAATAAATAAATTTATTTAATGAGATATAATTTTAGGACTATATTATTTATTATTCTTTACACCACGATTTCATTTAGTCAACAGCAAACCATCTCTCATCAAAGTAAAGGTAAAATGGAAAAAATGATTAAAGTAGCAGCTGCTCAAATAACTCCTGTTTATTTAAACAAACAGAAAACAGTGGAAAAAGCATGTTCGGTTATAAAAGAGGCAGCACAAAAAGGAGCAAAATTAATTGTATTCCCGGAAGCATTTATCCCCGGTTACCCGGATTGGATTTGGTTAATACCAAACAGCAAAAGTGCGGATCTAAACAAGCTCTATACCGATCTTGTTAATAATGCTGTCACTATTCCTGATAACAGTACAGAGCTATTATGCAAGGCAGCAAAAGAGAATAAGATAAATGTTGTAATGGGCATGCATGAACGCAACTCCGAAGCAAGCAACAGCAGCCTTTACAACAGCCTTCTTTTTATTGATGACCAGGGAATTATTATGGGGAAGCACCGGAAGCTTATACCAACCGGTGGCGAAAGGCTAATCTGGTCAAGGGGTGATGGAAGTACACTCAAAACTTACCAGACCTCTGCCGGAAAAATCGGGGGATTAATTTGCTGGGAGAATTTAATGCCTCTGGCAAGGAATGCTTTGTATGAAAAAGGGATTCAGATTTATGCAGCGCCCACCTGGGATAAAAGTAAGAATTGGCTGATAAGTATGCAGCACATTGCAAGGGAAGGAGGAATGTTTATTATCAGCGCCTGCATGGCTTTAAGAAAAGATGATATCCCCGATAAATATTCGTTCAAACAGCTTTACCCGGCGGATCGTGAATGGATAAACTCGGGCAACAGCTGCATTGTAGGTCCAGATGGCAAAGTTTTAGCTGGTCCGCTGGAAGCGAAAGAAGGAATACTTTATGCCGATATTAACTTAGATGATATTATTTCTGCGAAAAGAATGTTTGATGTGACCGGCCACTACTCGAGACCCGATGTCTTCAATTTTGAAGTAATTAACCCGGAAGATTAAACTATCCGGCTTCGGCTCCCTTCAATAATAAATATTAAAGAATACTTAGCTCAGGAATGGATCCTTCTGAAATTTTATTCTTTAAATCTTCACGTTTATTCCGGGCAAGTTTCTACAGACTTTCAAGCTGTTGATAATGATCTGCATATACTTGAAAAATCAACGGTGCGGGAATCGATTCGTGTTTTCGGAAGTATTATTATTCTTATAAAAAAACGCAAATAATTAAAATTGTAGAAGTAAAAATGTTTATTTATTTTTCATTAATTAACTTTCGACGATATGAATGAAACATTTGCCGTAATTCTTTCCTGTCTCATTTCTCTTACACAGCTTGCCCAGGGGAAAGAAAAACAGTTGAATATAACTGCAGGTGAACTGAATACCAAGTCAATTCTTTATTTCACTTCAGGATGGAAATTCAGCCCGGAATGCAGCAGCGGCTGGAATACCCCGGAATTCAACGATACAGGCTGGCAGGAAGTTAATACAATGCAGAACAGCAGCTTCCCTCCGAACTGGAACGGAAAGGGTTGGTTCAGACTCCATTTTAATTATGATTCTTCACTGTTTAATAAAGCAGTTTACCTGCATATATGGTCGGCAGGCAGGCAGGAAATTTATTTAGACGGAAATTTTATCGCAAAACTTTCAGATTGGAGGCATCCTAAAGTTGTTACCCTTAATCCCTGGCATAATCATGTCTTGGCTATTAAATATATAAACACTGACCCGGCATACTACAAAAATGCAGGTTTTAAGGAAGGTTTCAGAACCGGTCTTGGAAATGTTGATGATATAATGAAGTCGGATCTGCAGGATCTGAGAAGATATTCCAACGAACAGATGTTCTTTACGGCAATAACTTTGGCATTCGGACTCCTCCACCTCATTTTATTCCTGTTTAACCGTCAGTTTAAAGAAAACCTTATTTATTCCGTTTTTCTTTTTATTTATGCCGCAAGCATTTTTATGGACTACCAGTCAAGTCTTGCCTCAAGTATAACAGAACTGATTTTAACTTTAAGGATTCATAGGGTTTTAATGTCGCTGACCCAGGTCCTGGTCCTCCCTGTGTTGTATTCAATTTTAAAGCAGAAGCACGGTAAATTCTTTTGGATTATAATAGCTTATTTTTTGTTTGCTGTAATTGCAGCGGTCATAAAACCAATAAACAATTTTATTTTTCTCCAGGCAGGAATGATACTTGTGCTTGTTGAATCCTTTAGAATTATAACAAATGCTTTAAGACAGAAGACCGAGGGGGTTTGGATAATTGCTGCAGGTTTTGCTATTCTGTTTATCTTTTCATTTTACGACTGGCTGCTTGATTTGAATTTGATTAATATGATTGGAAATTTTAATAACGGCTATGTATACGGAACAATCGGTTTATTTATCTGCATGTCGGTTTTCCTTTCAAAAAGCTTTGCCAGGTCGAATCAGAAAATTATCCTGCAGGAAAAGCTTAACCAGGAACAGGAAATTGAAAACAAATTCCTTGAAGCTGAAAACCAGAGAAAATCGAAAGAGCTTGAAGATGCACGCAAGCTGCAGCTTTCCATTCTTCCAAAATCCTTCCCTCAGATACCGCATCTTGAGATATCAGCCAGGATGAAAACGGCAGCAGAGGTAGGCGGTGATTATTACGATTACCATTTATCCGGTGACGGAACAATTACTCTTGCTATCGGGGATGCAACGGGTCATGGTATAAAAGCAGGAATTATGGTAGCTCTCATAAAAAGCTTATTTGATGCGATGGCTCATACTTTTTTCATTCCCGATTTTTTTAATCATTGCACCAGGACGATTAAAAAAATGAACCTCGGCAATCTTTATATGGGAATGACAATCCTGAAAATTCAGAAATACAAGATTATAACTTCCGCAGCCGGGATGCCGCCGTTTTTTATTTACAGGAAAAATACCGGTTCAATTGAAGACATAATCTTAAAGGGGATGCCGCTCGGAGCTTTTCATGATTTTCAATACCACCAGAAAACCATTAAAGTTGAACCGGGAGATGTTATACTCCTTTTAACAGACGGCTTCGTAGAATTGTTTAATGCAAAGATGGAAATGTTTGATGTTGATAAAGCACGGGATATCTTTTTAGATACCATAAGAAAGAACTCACCTGATATCATTAATGATTTATTAAATGCGGCAAACAATTGGCTCAATGGAAATCAGCAGGCTGATGATATAACCTTCCTTTTAATTAAAATAAAAGAAGAAAAGAATTTCCCCTGACGCAATACCAACTAAAAAAATCAGATTATGAGTTCTTTGTAAATTTTAGAATAGTATTTAAGCCGGTTAGAAAATAACCGGCATAAAAAGAATTTTTATTTCTGCTTCATTCCTTCATTCATTTGCTGCTGCTGCATCATCTTCATAGCATCAGACATATCCATAAATCCCCAATGTTCAGACATTTTATCACCGGAGAATACTACAACGTCCACGGCATTCAATGTCATCTGCGATCCTGCAGGCATACCCATAAACGGCTGGGAGGCTGTTCCCACAGATGTACAGTATCCAAACAATGTATCGCCGGTAACTGCCATTGAATGAATAGTGGTTTTCATATCCGGGTAAATATTATGATAATATCTGAATGCTTCCTTAATCCCTTCGAGTCCGGTTTTTTTTGTTATTGACGTATCCAGCTGGTGATCAACGGCATCCTGGGTAATATACTTATCCAGCTCATCAACATTTCCGTTATCCAGAATTTTGTTAATTGCTACATAAGCAGCTTTGTATTGCTGATCCATTTGGTTTTGCTGGTTACTCTGGCAGGAAGTAAATACAAAAACAAATGAGACAAGGATTAGGACTAGTCCTTTTTTATGCATAATGTACCTCCTTGATAATTTTTTAAGTAATTAATTGAGAGAAATTGGTAGCAAATAATTAGCTGAGAAAAAGAATGTATCCGGTTTAAGCGATAGTAATACTAATTACTTGAAAAATAAGAAACAAATTATTATTTAATTTGTGATAGAAATCTCAGGTTAATCATTTAAAAACCAAAGGGCATTTTTTGTTTATTATTTTATAAATATCCATACTTCTTACAATTTTTTATCTATGCCAAATGATTTATTAAAAAAAGGACGTGAATCTTTAGCTGCCGGTGAGTGGGAAAAGGCCAGGCAGTTGTTGGAAGAAGCTAAGGTTAAAGAATTTTCTCCTGAAGTTTTTGAAGCACTTGCGTGGGCCTGCTGGTGGCTGAATGATGCCGAACATGTTTTTGATAACCGTTTAAAAGCATATAACTTATTTTTAGATAAAGATGATAAACTCGGTGCATGCAGAAATTCCTGCTGGATAGGAGTAGATTATATCGAATTCAGGGGGGAGTTTGCTGTTGCCAGCGGGTGGTTCAAAAGAGCAGAAAGCCTGCTCGAAGGATTACCTGAATCCTGGGAACATGGCTTAATGAAAATCTTAAAAGCCAGGTGGGCTTTTCAGGCAGAGAAAAATCCTGAACTTGCATTTAAACTGCTGGATGAATCTTTAATACTTAGCAAATCCCAGGGTTATATTGATGAGGAAATGCTTGCTGAAGCACTAAAAGGATTTATTTTAGTTGTTGAAGGGAAAATCTCTGAAGGTATGCCCCTGCTTGACGAAGCAACTCTGCTCGCTACAACTTCTGAAAAAGCAGATATTAATATTACAACAGTTACATGCTGTTTTTTAATTGATGCATGTGAACGTGTGAGAGACTACGAACGTGCGAGCCAATGGTGCAATAATGTAAAAGAAATATGCAAACGCTGGAAATACAAAGCAATGTTTGCAAACTGCAAGATGAAATATGCCGGCATTTTAATTTCAAAAGGGGAATGGAAAGAAGCAGAAGAAGAATTTTTATCGGCTGCTTCCGAATTAAAAGAGTTCAGACCAATCCAGGTTAATGCCTGCATGGTTAGGCTGGCCGATTTAAAAAGAAGGCAGGGTAAGTGGGATCAGGCAGAAAAGATGCTTTCGGAAGTCGAATCTCACCCGCTGAAATATTTATACTATGCACAGCTTTGTTATGACAAAGGAGAATACGAAAAAGCACTTGACTCTGCTGATAAATATTTACGAAGAATTCCTGTTAATGAAAAAGCGGAGCGGACTTCAGGAGTAGAATTATTAATAAAAATATATGTAAAACTTGAAATGTTTGAACAGGCCGAAAAGTATTTAGAAGAGCTGAGATCTATATCTGCATCAATAACCACCCTGCCTTTAAATGCTGCATTACTAAGTGCGGAAGGCAGCTTAAACTCAGCCGGGAACAATAACGAAACAGCAAGACAAAAATTAGAAGATGCAGTTGAAATATATGATAAAATCCACCTGCCTTTTGAAGCTGCAGTTAACAGGATTTCTCTTTCCGGAGTTTTAATTAAGCTCGGCCGGTTTGCACAGGCAGAAGGAGAACTGAACAGCGCTATAACTGCATTTAAAGAATTAGGCGCGGAAAAAGAATTTGAAAAGGCAAAACTCCTTCTTAAGAATTTATATAAAGATAAAGCCGGGGAGACGGAAATAAACAAATATGAATTTACAGGAAGGGAGCTTGAGGTACTGAAACTGCTTGCTGAAGGGAAAAACAACGAGGAGATGGCCGAAAAGCTTTTTCTAAGCGTCCGTACAATTGAAAAACATATAACAAATATCTACAGCAAAATGGGGATATCGGGAAAATCCGCACGTGCTTACGCTGCATCCTATGCAATAAAACATAAACTGATTTTAACTTAACCGTTACAAGTCCAGTTTCCGGAATAAATTGGGTCTATGCAATTACGTATATCTATTTAGGGAAATACGTAGTACCACTGATTTATTCCCCTCTTTTTCATCATAATTTACTGCCAGTAATAAAATATTTAATTCTTTTAAAAAAAAGAGGTAAAAAATGAATAGTAAACATGAAACAGAAAAATTTAAAGTTATTGTCATTGGCGCCGGTCAGGCAGGATTATCAACAGGATATTACCTCCGGAAAAAAAATATTCCTTTTGTAATACTTGATGCAAATAAAAGAATCGGGGATTCATGGAGAAAAAGATGGGATTCACTTCATCTTTTTACTCCTGCAAAATTTGACAGTCTTCCCGGATTTCCTTTCCCGGCTTCTCCCAACTATTTTCCTGCAAAAGATGAGATGGCTGATTATCTCGAAAATTACGCGGCTCATTTTAACCTGCCGGTTAGAACAGGAATAAAAGTAGACGGGCTTTCAAGAGAAGGAAATTCATATTGTATAAAAGCAGAAGATAAACATTTTCAGGCTGAACATGTAGTTATTGCAATGTCAAATTTTCAAAATCCGAAGATACCGCAATTCGCGAAGGAACTTAATCCGGATATTGTACAGCTCCATTCATTCGATTATAGAAATCAATCGCAGCTGAAAGAGGGAGGAGTCTTGGTGGTTGGTGCCGGAAATTCGGGTGCAGAGGTTGCTCTTGAATCCGCAAAAAATAATCATAATGTCTGGTTATCGGGAAGAGATGTCGGTCATATTCCATTTCATATTGAGAGCACTCTGGCCAAAATCATTCTTGTAAGATTAGTAATCCGGTTTTTATTTCACAGGATTTTAACCATAAATACCCCAATCGGAAGAAAAGCCCGGCCGAAAATCACTTCACATGGAGGTCCATTAATCAGAATTAAACCAAAAGAATTTGAAACTGCCGGAATAAAACGTGTATCCAAAGTTGCAGGTGTAAAAGATGGTCTGCCTCTGCTTGAAAATAAAAGCACCATTGATGTAAAGAATGTTGTCTGGTGTACAGGATTTTATCCTTCTTTTTCGTGGATTGACATTCCAATATATAAAGGTAGAGAATTATCAAATGAGCGGGGAATTGTGAAAAAAGAGCCGGGTTTATATTTTGTTGGACTTCACTTCCTTTTCTCTCTGTCTTCTGCAATGATTCATGGAGTTTCAAGAGATGCCGAATTTGTGGTTAAAAAAATTTATGAAAGGATAAACAGTAATGATGTTCAAGTCTAATTTTTAGCCGGTAAGAAAAGCAGAAACAGAGGCTGATAAATTCAGGCTGACCTTTTTGATTGGGATATGCTTTCGATGATAAATAATATTTGAATCTTCAGAAATGCTTTTTTCTCCGGTAAACTCCAAATCCGTTGATGCTAATCACAAGGTTCTTTCATATTTCTGTATATATACCTATCAAATATTTTGTTCTAATAACATAATGTTTGTAAAAATGAAAAATATTTAGCATTATTGACAATAAGTTTCCTTTCCCGTTAGTCCTCATTTTACCATAATTTTTCAGATGATTAGTAATTAATATTAAGCAATTTCAGATGCCGGTGTTTATTCTTAAGATAGGATAAATACCGGAATTATTTTAAGAAAGAATTTCATGGTTGGAGCAGTTATTCTGCACTACAAAATACTCGAGAAACTAGGTGAAGGGGGAATGGGTGAAATATACAAAGCCCTGGATACAAAGCTTGACAGGTTCGCTGCGCTTAAATTTTTACCTCTTCAATTTTCTAACTCCGGAGAAGAAAAGAGAAGATTTATTAATGAAGCAAAATCTGCTTCAGCACTAAACCATCCTAATGTCTGCACTGTTTATGATATAAATGAATATGAAAACCAGGAAGGTGAAAAACGTTCTTTTATTGTTATGGAATTCATTGACGGGAGAACTTTAAGAAATTTAGATAAATCTTTATCCATTGAAGAAATAATCGTAATTGGTATCCAGATTGCGGATGGATTATCGGCAGCACACGAGAAAGGAATTATTCACAGGGATATTAAGCCGGAAAACATTATGATCCGGAAGGATAACAGGATACAGATAATGGATTTCGGGCTTGCTAAGTTTTATGCTGCAAATGAAATATCCAGGCTGACTATAGCCGGATCAACAATGGGAACGCTCGGTTACATCTCTCCCGAACAGGTTCAGGGAATGGAGGTCGATTACAGGACTGACATATTTTCTGCCGGGGCTGTTTTATATGAACTTTTAACCGGCAGTCAGCCATTTAAAGGATTGCATGATGCAGAAATAATTTTTAAAATAGTGAATTCAGATCTCCTTCCCGTTTCGGAATATAGAAATGATGCCGATCCCTTCTTGGATTTAATAATATCCGGCTGCCTCGAAAAGAAAAAGGAAGATCGTTATCAATCTGCAAAAGAATTGCTTAATGATTTAAAGAACTTAAAACATGAATATGAAGAGAAAAAACCAAAAAGAGAAATAACTAAAAAAATCCCCCCGGTTAAAATCAAACCGGTAAAGAAATCAGATCTATCACCGCGGGCTCCGATAAAAATAAAAAAAACTTCAAAAATTTTTATCTGGTCGGCTTTAACATTTTCTGCCTTGTTACTGGTTTTTTTATACAGCGCACTTTCTTCAGTTAAACCATTACAGATCAATCCTAACATGAAAATTCAGGAAATTATTGTACCCTTTACCGACATATCAATTCCCAGCATATCCTCTGATGGGAAATGGATAGCTTTTCCTGCTTCTGATCAAAATGATAAATGGGATGTTTATTTAATGCACACACTTATAAAAGAACCAAGAAAGGTAACCAGCGATTCTTATATCTATATACATTATGCAAATATTTCACCTGACGGCGGACAGATAATATATGCTCTGAATAAATCTCTTTATATAATACCGTCGGTCGGAGGTATTAAAAAAAAGATTGCAGATGACGTAATTGCTTCTGAATGGCGGCCGGACGGCAAACAAATTGGTTTCATAAGAGAGCACTATCCTAAGTATGATTCGATTAGTTTCTGGACAATGAATACCGACGGTAACAATAAGAGAATGCTCTTGGCAGACAGATGGAAAGTAAACGGACGTTTCAGTTTCAGCTACTCTCCCGGCGGCAGTTCAATAGTTCGCAGCCGCTTTTTTGATGACGGATATGACGAATTATTCGTTACAAACCTTCTTAACGGTGAAGAGAAACAATTAACTTTTGATAAATCAAATATCGAAGATCAGAAATGGACCGGGAAAGGAATAATTCTTTACTCTTCAAATAAAGGGGGCAATATGAATATCTGGGCGGTCTCCTGAGTCCGGCGGAAAATCTGTTCAGGTAACAAAAGGCAACGGTCCCGATTTGGAAATATCATCGTCATCTGATTTAAATTATATTCTTTACTATCAGTTAAGAGATTTTTCAAATATGTGGATCGATGATTTGAAAAAACAAAAATTACATCAGATTACATTCGATGAAAGGCTCATTACGGATCCGGCTCTTTCACCCGATGGCAAATAGATAGCTTTTTCATTACATAAACCTGCGCCTGAACCCTATACTCAGATTTTCACCATGAACAGCGACGGAAGCAATCTTCGGCAGATTACTTTTAATAATTCAAGGAAAGAATACTTAAATTTCTCACCCGGCGGGAAATACCTGGCTTATTCGGAATATCAGATAAATAATAAAAATGATATCGGGAAAGTTTTCGTCTCCAGCCTGGAAAGCCCGGAACCTCCCAAATACCTTGGAATCGGAAAAGCGGAAATGTGGTTAAATGACACCGTACTGGTTATCGCCGGCAATTCTTTTACCGAAACGGTTTCGGTAAATGGGAATGAAAGAAAAAAGATATATAAAGATTCCACATTAGCTTTCCCCGTAAACAATGGAAAATTAATTTTATATATGGATTTGCACAATAATAAGAAGGGAAAATATTATATCATTCCTGCTATAAACGGAAAAATTAATGAACAATCTAAACCCCGGTTTCTCTTTTCACCTGACGATTATATTCCAAAAATAATTACTCAAAATTACATCTACACTGAAAGTTCAAATGAAATTTGGAGATGCAGCTTCATTTCGGGTAAAATGGAAAAAGTTAATTACTATGTTAACCTGATGAGTTATTGGGGACTTGGGTTTAATGTAAGCCGTGATGACAAAGAAATAATCTATTTGGAACATAAAAGAAGCAGCAAGTTTGTACTGATTGAAAATGCTTTTCCTGATAAATGAAAATAATATCTGCTTGTTATCTGATAAACATTATTAAATGATATTTTTTATTTAATTATATGACGGTTAAAAACGGGAAGAACCAGGAAAAAATCAGGCAGCTTGAAAATGAGCTGTGTAATTACCAGGCAGCCTTAGCCGAACTTAAACTTTTAAATGATATTGCCGTGGCTGCCGGAAGAGCTGTTAATGTAGATCAAATTTTAAGGTTAATTCTGAATAGAACCGTAAGTGCTGTTGAAGCAGAGCATGGTTCGATACTTCTTGTTTCAGAAAACCGGGAAGTCCTAAAAACATTTATTAAGCATGATGACAGCAGCAAAATTGAAAAAGTTCCCCACATTGGCGAACATATTACCGGCTGGGTTCTTGTTAACAAGAAATCTTTAATTATCAAAAATTTAAGCAGCGATAACCGGTTTAATGCAACAGAACAGGAAAAGAAAACTATAAGGAGCTTAATTTGTTCCCCGATCTGGTTTGAAGGAAAAATAATCGGGATTCTGCAAATGATAAATAAAACCTCGGATATAATTTCCGGTAATCCTTCCTCACCTTTGTTTACAGAGAATGATCTTACACTGCTTTCAATAATTTCTATGCAGGCGGGTCAGCTGATAAAAAACTCTGAATTACAATTAATAAATTTTGAAAAGAAACAGGAAGCAGAAAATTCCCGGCTTAGAGCTGAAAAAGCAGAACTTCAGGCAAAAGAAATTGCAGTTGAAAAAGAAATAAATGAAGAAAAAATCAGGAGGCGCATTGCCGCCGATCTTCATGATGAAATTGCATCCAATTTAAGCAGTATATCTTTATTCAGTAAAATAATTCAGGAAGAATTAGGAAAGAATCCCGAAATAGTATCGCAATTCCTTGAAAGGATCTCTGTAATTTCGCAGGAATCGATAAATTCAATCAGGGATATAATCTGGGCAATTGATCCCAAACCTGAAGTTATTTATGATCTCATTTTAAGAATAAAAGATACATACGTCAGCATCTGCAGGGCAAGCAGCATATTATTTGATTTTAATATCCCTGAAAAAGAATACCTTCCGCCGTCAAACTTATCTCCGGAACAAAGGAAGAATTTATGGTTGATTTTGAAAGAAGCCTTAAATAACTCTGTTAAACACAGCTCGTGCAGTGAGCTATCGTTCCTGGTTGGTTCCTTAGAAAATCAAAACAATAATATTAATATTACTATTAAAGATAACGGGAAAGGATTTGAACCTTCTTCAGAATTTAAAGGAAAAGGATTAAGCACTATGAAAAAACGCGCAGATGCCATTAATGCTGATTTGTCTATTGCCTCCTGTTCAGGAGAAGGGACATTAATAAAATTAAGTCTTAAAATATAGAACAAATGAACTATTGAAAAGAATTTTGATAAAGGTGATATTTGATTAAAAAAATAACTGAATATAATTAGGACAAACTAATCATGTATATTTGAATATATGTATGAGTGGATAATGAATCACCATTGGCAATATTTTAGGGCACATTCAACCATTCAATCAATCAGTCATTCAATGTTTTAAAGGAGTTTTTCATTTCATGCCGATAGCCGTAGCAATAGTTGAAGATAACGAAGATACCCGGTTAGGAATTACTTACATATTAAAAAGCAGTAATGCTTTTGAAGTCGTCGGTTCATTTAATAATGCAGAAGATCTGATTAATAAATTTAAGAGTATAAGACCCGATGTAATACTAATGGATATTGATCTCCCGGGAGTTTCCGGTATTGAAGCTACAGCAATATTAAAGAAGGAACATCCGAATGTTCAAATTGCAATGCTCTCTGTTTTTAAAGATGATGAGAATGTATTTAATGCTATCTGCGCAGGGGCTTGCGGATATATTTCAAAGCCGATACTGCCTGCACAAATAATAGATATTGTTGAGCAGGCATTTGCAGGAGCCTCTCCTATGTCGCCGAATATTGCCAGGCGTGTTCTTGAAATGTTTAAGCAGTACGCGCCTCCCAAAAAAGAAGATTACAATCTTACCCCGAGAGAAATGGAAGTGCTTGATTTATTGGTTCAGGGACTGGATAATAAAATGATTGCTGAAAAATTATTTCTGAGCACATTTACAATAAGAGCCCACATAAGAAATATTTATGATAAGCTTCATGTACATTCCAAGTCACAGGCAATTTCAAAAGCGCTGAGAGAAAGAGTTCTTAACTACAAATAACCAGGACCCCCTTTTCCACACCCCTGATAATTTTTGTCCTGATTAATCAACTTCCTCATCACACACAAATCAAATTAGTACAAATTATCTATACCGCCTGAAAGATCGCAATATTAAGTTTCAGCCGGATCCTTGTTGAGTCTTTGTTTGATCTTTTCACTTAAAGTTCCAGTTAAATTGAAGCTACTGAAAATCATTCTGATTCTGATGTAAAAATTCGCAGCGAAAAAAAATTACCAATAAAAGTTCAGGAAAAAAATGAATACTGTACGAACAATAAAATTAATTATTCTTCTCTCCCTCAAGACCAAACCTATTAAAAAAATGTTTTTGATTTTAATAATATTAAGCATACAGGTTTGCGGGCAAAACACTCAGGTCACCTGGTACTCATTTTCCTCCGGATTTGGTGAAACTGCAGCTGCAAACATTTCACTAAAATCAATAATTGGAGATTTGGTAGTCGGGACCAGTTCAAACGGAGTAAGCAGCATATCAGGCGGCTTTTTCTCAAATCCCGCTTCCACAGGAATTATTACCGGTTTAAATGAAAAGGTAAGTGAATCCGTTCCAGCTTCATTCCGGTTAAATCAGAATTTTCCGAATCCATTCAATCCTTCGACGAATATAAAATTTTCCCTGCCTCAGCAGAGTACTGTCAAAATTGTGATTTATGATCTCCTTGGAAGAGAAGTAAAAACATTGATAAATGATGTAAAACCTGCAGGAATTTACACTGTTCGATGGAATGGAGAAAATGAATCTAATGTAAATGTCGGCAGCGGGATTTATTTCTACTGTCTTTATGCATCCGGTGCTGATAATCAAAAATTTACAAGCTTTAAAAAAATGATCCTGCTTAAATAAGTGTTGAAAGAAAAGCTATATGAAAAAATCAGCCATATTAATTTTTATTCTTCTTGTCAGCCTGCCGCTCATGGGACAGAAGAAGGAATCGTTATATGTCGACGGCAGATATTTGTATACTCCTTGCGGAGAAAAGGTAATTATTAGAGGTATTAATAAAATGATAATCTGGACAGGGGATACCACTGTCCGGCGCGAATCATACAGAGAGATCCGGAAAACCGGTGCAAATTGTGTCCGTATTGTATGGCTTGCTAATCCAACACCTGGGTGAAGCGGATTCAGGACCTGACGGGCTCGATAGAACAATTCAATACTGCATAAATAACCATATGATCCCGATGGTTGAGCTCCATGATGCTACTGGCGACTGGAGCAAACTGCAGGACGAGGTTAATTACTGGATCTCTCCTGAAATCGTTTCTGTGGTTAAAAAACATGAAAGATATTTCCTGCTCAATATAGCAAATGAATGCGGGGATGAAACAGTTACGGATGATCAATTTAAAACAGGTTACGAATCTGCAGTTAAAAAGATACGGAATGCCGGTATCAAATGCCCATTGGTGATTGACGCAAGTGACTGGGGAAAAAATCTTGCCCAACTCCGCTCAATCGGAGCATATCTTATTAATGCAGATCCAGAGCATAATCTTTTATTCTCTGTTCATCTTTACTGGGCAATTTCTGACGGTGCGAATGAATCTTATCTGACAAATGAATTTCAGGAAAGTGTGAATACCGGGCTCCCGTTTATTGTGGGCGAGTTTACTTATAAGTTTAACAGGGAAGGCGGATGCGATTATGAAGCTGATTATAAAACAATAATCCGTCTATCCAGTCAATATCAAATCGGGTGGTTAGCATGGGAATGGGGTCCGGGTAACGATTATTTCGAACCCACCTGCGACATTATGAACATGACCGCTGACAGTTATTTTAATACTTTGAAAGATACATGGGCAAAAGAAGTTGCTTTAACCAGTCCTTACAGTATAGATTCTACTTCCGTAACTCCCGGATATATTTTAAACAACGGAGAGTGCTCTATTCAGTCAGTCAATGAAAAAATCTTTCCTTCTGATTTTCAGTTAGAGCAGAATTATCCGAATCCTTTCAATCCCTCGACAAATATTAAGTTCTCACTGCCGGCGAAAAGCAGGGTTATCATCACCATTTATGATTTACTCGGAAGAAAAGTGAAAACATTAATAAATGAAATCAAGCCCGCAGGAAATTTTGTTATTCAATGGAATGGAGATAATGAATTCAATTGCAAAGTAGTAAGCGGAATATATTTTTGCGGTTTTAGCGCAGAAGGATTCGATAAAAACAGATTTACAGGTTTTAAAAAAATGATCCTGTTAAAATGAAATTCATCCAAGTAACTTTTTATTGCCAGAGGCGAAAAATGAAAATCTTTTCTATTTCAACAATTATATATCTTATTATTTTATTTTCCCCCCGGGTCTTTTCACAGATCCCGAAAATAATTTCTTATCAGGGAATTGTTACAGATACTGCGGGCAATCCCAAACCTGACGGACAATATAATTTCACCTTCCGGCTTTATGATTCTAATTCCGGCGGTTCACCTTTCTGGAGTGAATCTAAAAAACTAATTGTTAAAAAGGGGGTCTTTTCTACTAATCTCGGGGATCAGTCTCCTTTCGGTAATGATGTCAAATTTGATAAGCAGTACTGGTTAAGCATTCAGATTGAATCCGATCCTGAGCTTTCTCCAAAAATTCCTCTTACTTCTGCAGGATACAGCATATCTTCTATTAATTCCGATACAGCTAACTATGCAAAACAATTTAAAATTAATAATGGCCAATTGGTAAGAAGTGTAAACGGATTAAAAGATAATATAACTTTAAAAGGTTCCGGCGGTGCTGCTGTTACTAGTAACGGAGATACTATTATAATTGCCGCATCGGGAGGAGGAAGCGGAGGAGGGATCAGCGCTATTCAGAATACTGATAATACGTTAAGTATCAGTAACCCAAACGGGCCAACTACAACAGTAAATCTTCACTCCCCCTTTATAGTAAACAGTGATGTGGGTATCGGGGTGAATTCACCTGCCGCAAAGTTAGATGTTAACGGCGGAAGCGGCACCGGCGCTGAAATTGGTATTCACGGATCAAGCAATGACAACTACGGTATTTATGGTACAAGTAATAATAATTACGGTTTATTTGGAGAAAGTGCCGGATGGGTCGGGGTATATGCAAGGACCTATGCAACTGGCACTTACGCTCTTATGGCTGGAAATGGCGCAGGAAATAAAAATTACTGCGGGCTTGCTTCGGGCACTTATTCATTGTTTGCCAACGGGCCTGCTGCTTTAAGTACTGTTGGTATTGGAGCAGCCCCGGATCAAAATTCCTTCGGTATTAAATTAAATATTAACAGTGGAAGTGCAACAGCTATAAATGTAACAAGCAGCGGTTATGCTATTTATGCCGTAGGCTCATCTTATTTCAGCGGTCAAATGGGGATTGGGGTTTTGTCCCCGGCTGGTAAGCTCGATGTCAACGGGGATACTTATATAGGTATTCATGGCTCAAGCAACAACGACATAGGTGTATACGGCTCAAGCAACAATTGGCATGGCATCTTCGGTGAAAGCGGAACGTCTGAAGGTGTATTTGCAAGAACTTATAATGCTAACAGCTATGCCTTTTATGCCGAGAATAAAGGAACATCGGGAGTTATTTGCGGGCTTGCTGCACAGGGTTATGGACTATATACAAATTCTCCAATTATTGCTTCAGATCTAAATTTGGCTTACAACCTAAGTGTATCTGGAATGACATATTTAACTAATCTAAAAGTAAGCGGCACTAAAGATTTTTGCATTGATCACCCGCTTGATCCTGCAAACAAATACCTAATCCATTCTTGTATTGAAAGTCCAGATCGAATGAACATTTATAATGGCAATATAGTCACAGATATTACTGGCTCAGCAGTTGTGAATCTCCCTGTATATTTTCAGGCTTTGAATATTGATTACCGGTATCAATTAACTGTAATAGGACAATTTGCCCAGGCAATTGTTGAGAATGAAATTTCAAACAATCAATTCACTATTAAAACCGATAAACCGAATGTAAAAGTATCATGGCAGGTAACAGGAATTCGAAACGATGCATATGCAAAAGCAAATCCAATGGTTGTGGAAGAAGAAAAAGCCTCTAAAGATCGTGGTAAATATTTAATGCCTGAATTATATGGAAAACCGAAAGAAACGGGTATTAATTTTGTTAAACCGCCTGAAATTACTGTAAAGGATACGAATCAAAAATAATAAGCTCGATGCTCGTTGGAGCCCGGATATCAAGCATCCAGAATCGATCATACTAAAGTATCAAAATAATATAAACTAAATAAAATTCTATGAAAAAGATATTTGTCTCATGGCTGCTGCTTTTAATGATTTGCACCTATTGTTCTGCTTTCTCCCAAATACCAGAAGTAATTTCTTATCAGGGAATTTTAACTGATACTACCGGCGCTGCCAAACCAGACGATCAATACAATTTCACTTTCAGGTTATATGAAGCAGGTTCCGGGGGAAGTGCCATCTGGACTGAATCCAAAAAATTAATTGTGAGGAAAGGACTGTTTAGTACTAATCTCGGCGATCAGTCTCCTTTCGGATATGATATCAAATTTGATAATCCTTACTGGTTAAGTATTCAAATTGAATCAGGCAGTGAAATGCCTGCCAGAATTATGCTTACGCCTTCAGCTTACAGCATCTCCTCAATAAATTCTGACACAGCAAACTATGCAAAACAATTTAAAATTGATAATGGTCAATTGGTAAGAAGCATAAACGGTTTAAAAGACATGATAACTTTGAAAGGCTCTGGCGGCACTGCTGTTACAACAAACGGAGATACAATTACAATTGCAACTTCGGGTGGTGGAAACGGAGGCGGAATTAGTTCAATTCAGAATGCCGATAGTACATTGAATATTACTAATCCTAACGGGCCATCGGCAAATATTAACATCAAAATACCTTTCAAGCTTACCGGATCATCGGATGATTATATTGTAAATGCAAACAACTACGGTCATGGCTACGGTTTATCGGGCAAATCAGAAGGGATAGGTGTTTACGGGGAAAGTAGCAACTCATTCGGAGTATACGGCTACAGTCCGAAAGGTGTAGGAGTATTGGGGGCAAGCAATCAAAATGAAGGAGTATACGGAGGCAGCAACGATTCTGTCGGTGTGGTTGGTCAAAGCACAAATTCATCGGGCATTCTGGCCCGAACATACAACCAATCAAGGTTTGCACTTGAAGCACTTAATTCAACTGCTAACGGAATCCGGGCTTTCTGCGGTCTGGCTTCTAATGACTACTGCATATTTGCTCAAAACTATAATACTGCTACTTACGGTGTATTGGGAGCTAATTCAAACTCTATTACTGCCGGAGTCTTCGGCTACTCTAATGGACAATCGATAGATGAGGCAGGTGTATATGGATTATCTACCTCTAGTGCAGCAGCAATTCTCGGGTATGCACCGTTAGGAGGGTATGCAGGTTATTTTGTAGGTACAGTTAAAATTTTGGGCGATTTTATCAACAGCAATATAAAATTTGAAATTGATCATCCTTTAGATCCTTCAAACAAATATTTGATCCATTCAGCAGTGGAATCTCCCGAAATGAAAAATATTTACGACGGTGTAATTACTACTGATGCAGATGGCTTTGCTGTTGTAGACCTTCCTTCATATTTCCAGGCATTAAATACTGACTACCGTTATCAGCTGACTGTAATCGGGCAGTTTGCTCAGGCTATTATTGAAAACAAAATTAACAACAACGGCTTTACAATAAAAACCGACAAGCCAAATGTAGAAGTTTCATGGCAGGTAACCGGAATAAGAAATGATGCATATGCGAAAGCAAATCCCATGGTTGTTGAAAAAGAAAAAACCCGGGAGGAACAGGGTAAATATTTAATTCCGGAACTGTTCGGACAACCAAAAGAGAAAGGAATTAACTATGTTAATCCTGTTTTGAGCAAAAATGAAAAGAAGAATTGATAACTATTCTGTTTACAATCTTTTAATTATTTAACAACGGAGGTCCAGTATGAAAAAGATCGATGATGAGATGATTCTAGATAAATCAACCAAACAGAAAAATTCTTCAAAAGAGAAACCGAAAATTGATCCGGATTTAATTGCTGATGCCAATTTTGCAATTCCGGTTAAAAATTTTTCTTCTCAAAAAATAAATGAGGAACTAGTACCGCATGATTTACCAGGGGATTTTAATGAGGAGATTTATAATTCTGCAATAGAAATAGACCGGCTTGTTGCAAAAGGAAAAAATTTCACTGAAAAATCTTTTCAAGATAAATTATTATCACATGACAAGCTGTTAAAAGGAACATTTGCAATTAATATCAAAGATAAATTCCGGTTAACCTGGCCTGATTCGTTATATATCCCGGGTAGTGCCGATTGGAAAAATTACTGGTTTCTTCCTCCCCCGGCAGATCACCGGTACGCTCTTAATTGGAAATCCTCTTCCGGATTTGCGGTTTCTTCTAAAGAAAGCGGGTCTCTTTTTAGTTTTGCCCAGATAATGACCAACCAAAGCTATACTTATACCGATGCAGCAGTAGGAATTATTTACAATCCGGTACATACATATGGTGTGGTTAGTGTAGAGCCGGTAATCGATTGTTCCGGGACTGACCGCTGGTACGTAGAAATTAATGGTTCAAAAATTCCCATTCCTCCTGTTTTATCTCCCACGGGTTCCACGTCGGCAAAGTCGAGCATAATAATTGCCGGCTGGCAAATGATTCCCGGACCTACCGGCTGGGATCTTTTAGACAGTCAGGAATTTACTGTTCATAATTTTGGTCCTAACAGCGGTTTAGGAGAATATGCACCGATGACTTATCAGCATTCTTTCCATAACGGACAATTGGCAAAGCAGTTTGTCGTGGAAAAATTTAAAACTTATTTATTCGGCATTGTGGGAAGGGTCAGTGTCTGGTCTTCGCTGAAAGATGAAAAGTGGAAGACCTCTGCCTCTCATAAACGATGGTACTTTCCGTGTCTGGTCTGATCTCAGCTGCATGGTATCTGAAATAAATGTAATTGAAAAGCATGTCTACATACCTTAATATTTTCTAACGGGGTCTCATTCTCCGAAGGATTTCGAATAAATGTTGATAAAAAAACAACATGAAATCCTCCGGTTCAATAATGTTAGTAATGTTGGGAAGACTTCCTGATTATTCGAGATAGAGAGATGCTTAATAAGATTCGATTTAATTGTAATTATAAATAGTTCAAGAGAATTATATGAAAAAAAATATTTCTTTATCATTATTGCTGTGTACTAAAGAAAAGGAGCAATAATGAAAATTTACAAACTTATTGCTTTATTATTATTTCTTTGTGAATTTATTTATTCACAAAACCCTCCCTCTGATTTTAAACTTGTTGGTTCAACCGGTGGTGCAGGGCCATGGTCTGTTACTGAATCAATTACAATTCTTGCAGACGGAACAGTTGAATTTACAAGAATAAATCAGGCTGTTCCTGAAATTTTAACTGATACAACATTCAGTATCGGCACTTCAAAAGTAGAGCAGATCTGGCAGGCCGTTCAAAATAACAATTTCTTTTCATTAAGGAATAGCTTTCGAAGACGATTCAATACAGGATGGTTCATTAGCAATAATTACTGTAACTGCAAATGGAAATACTAAACAGGTATTTGTTAAAAATGTTGTTCAGCAGGAAATACAAAATATAATTAAATCAATAAACTATAATGTTCCTGCCGGTTATAATCTGGATTACACTCCGTCTGAGAAAATTAATATCATCCCCATGGATCCATGCAGTACTACTTTCGGTTCCTCATTTTTCTGTAGACAAAAAGAATTTCTCCAGGGCAAACCTTATAAAATTACTAACAAAAAATAAACACTGCTTATCCGGACTGATGACATAGTACCAATTCCGCATCCTCCTGTTGAGATAGGCTATGAAGAATCTATTGGTGAAGCATTAGCGAACGGTACAGGTTCATTAAGTTCTAAGGGATTATTTTTCGGGGATAATGTATCAATTACGGGAAATTATCCTAATGGATTTTCACCTCCCGATAAAACAATCCATATTAAATTGAACCTTGAATTTTACGGTGCCTGCGACAATGATGCAAATGAATTAAAAATAGTTAAGGATATTTATAACACATGGAATGGGGCCAAAGACAAGCAACGGGAAAAAAATAGAGATGGATGTTGGGGTAATTTCACATCCCGGAGCAGCTTCACCGCCAGGAACGCCGGGTTTTGATAATATTGAACTCCCATGCGGGGATGGAAGATCATACTGTTCAGGTATAGGTTCTCCGAATACTGATGTTGCAACCGGAGGTAAATGGTTCCCCTCAGACAGCCGACCGGGTGTATTCGGACATGAGGTCGGGCATCTGTTGGGCCTGCCGGATCAATATAATGACTGGAATAAACAGCCTGACGGAAGCTGGAAAAATTCAAAGGACGGAACAACATTGAATAGTGATGATTTTGTAAATTTATTTCATTCAAGGCATCCTTCAGATGACATAAATAAAGACAAACAAATTGTCAATTCTTCATCTTTAATTTCAATTGCTGTTGACGGGCATTTAAACGATTTAATGGGGGATGTATCCAAACCGATGCTTCAATCTGATATTGACAAGATCGCTGGTCAAGCAGGATTAATAATAGATATCAACCCAGGAGATATATTTATTAATAAGGATAATGAAAAGCAGAACCTGGTTGTTATCAAGTCAGGTAACCTATTTGTAAACCCGGGTGAAACTAAAACATTAAATGGAATTTATGCTGCATGCATAGATCATTATAGGCTGTCCCCGGATTTTTTTGCCCCGTTTATTGCGGCGCCGCCTCTTAAAACATGGAACGGTATAAAAGCAGCAGGTTCTTTACTCAAACTCGTTAAATATATTGACTCTCTTGGTTACTATTGCAATTTTTTTGATGATTACTTTGCCCAGGAAGCTATATGGAGAATAACAGATAATGCTTTACCATCCGACTCTCTTGCAGACTCATCTGCTGGCTAGAGCAGGTATTGACCTTAGCCAGACTTTTGATTTTCCTAAAATGGTTTATAATGCCGTTGACACTATTTCATCTGTTTATATTCCGGATCAGCTTTTTGCTGCCCATATTTATCCGGAATTTACCGATGCAAAGTTAAATGAAAAAACTGATTTTACCGGGAGTGTTTATGCTCCTTCAGTAGGGCATTTTAATATAGATTTTAGCTGGCTGCTTGATTCAGTAAATTCTTACTATAATCAACTTAATGTTAATGGTTCTACAGCAAGTTTAACACCTTCGCACAGAGGTATTTATTCATTAAGCTTAAATATCTCTGTTAAAGACTCTGCGGGTCCCGAGAGAAACTTTACATCTTCATCAACCTCCTATGCAATCGTACCGGATAAATTTACCGAGACATTTGAACATAATAATCTAAACGATTTATTTACATGGAAATCTTACGGTGATGCTCCGTGGACAATAACAAATCAAGCAGCCCAAACAGGAAATTATTCTTTACATTCCGGGAATGTTGGAGCCTATCAATCCTCAACATTGGAAATTACTGTTGACTTACCTTTTGATAGTGTTCTGGTTTTTGCAGTTAGAACAAATACAATATTTGGTGGTCTTCAATTTTTAATTGATAGTTCTGCGTCAGGATATTTTTCTAATTACCATGACTGGTCTTTTGTTTCTAATTTTCTTCCGGCTGGAAAGCATGTTTTAACATGGGATTACGAAAATTTTGGACCGTCTAATAATTCTCAAGGTGTTTGGCTGGATAACATTTTTTTCCCTACAAATTCCAAATTGGTAACAGGCGTGGAATCACAGAGAAACATTCCATTGACATTTAATTTATTTCAGAATTATCCAAATCCATTCAACCCTTCAACAACAATAAAGTATTCTTTAGCCGAAGAAAGTCTGGTAAAACTAACTTTATACGATATCCTTGGCAGAAAAATAAAAGACATATTTACCGGCAGACAAAATTCCGGGCAGCATGAAATCGGTTTTAATGCTTCCGATATCAGCAGCGGCGTGTATTTTTATACTCTTGAAGCTGATTATAATAACGGGCTATTTAAAAGACACAAAAAAAATGATTTTAATAAAATGATACGAAAGGAAGGTCAAATATAGAATCAATAATCAACGGGTATAAATCCATATCTTTGTCGGCTATGGATTCAGATAAATAAATAGTATTAGAAATAATATTTAATTCTTCAAATTTTAAAGCAGCAGGTTTCGAATGTTTATCCTTTGAAAAATGTTACAGATAAAAATCAATTATGGCAGTTTTTCAATATCCGCTTAATTTCAAAGCATACGGATTAAATTGAATATTGGTTTCATATTTCAGGAATGATCCGAATATACCGTATCCGCCCTGAACATTTGTAAAATCAGCGGCTTCAATTCTTAATGAAAAATCTTCCTGAAAACCTTCCGTAGATGAAATATATGTTGCAAGGTTTTTATCAAAAATCCATAGCACAAAATTGGCATTTAGAATATCGTGATTACTTACTGAGTCAGTTTCTTGTAAATCTTTTAAAGTTTTATTTATGGCATCCAGCGGATATTCAATGCTGTTATTCATAGAAATAGCGGGGTAAACAGGTATAAATTTTTCATTCACCAGGTTATACTGTACCGGCACTTCCTTCTTCATATAAACCATTGTACCGTTGATATATTTTCTATATTCTATATAAAGAAACGGCTTATAATAAAGAGACTCTCCGTCATAATTAAATAAACGCCAGTTTATCGAAAATACATCGGATAAATTATCGGGAGGAATATTTTTATCCCCCTCAAAAATTAATATCCCCGGATCTGGTGTCTGCGTTGATGATTTAAGAACTGTCCCGTCGGGTAAATCAGCCTCAATTTTAAGCTGTTTACCTTTTTCCAGATTTAAATTTTTAAGATAGTAATAACGGATGTTATCTGGAACTCCCGAGCTTGTATCACTGAAAAAATAATCCCTGCCATCATAATTCAATTTCAATACGGCACCGGAAATAAATGCAGATTCTTTATTAAAATTCTCATTAACGAAACTCTGCAGTATAGCTGCATACTGAAGCGCTGTATCGCCCCTGATTATACAGTTAAGTGCATATTGCTTCTTAAAATTTATAACAGGAGTAAAATTATTTTCACACGAAATAATTGAAATTGTAATTATAAAAAACAATAATATTTCTGATAAATATTTTTTCATAGCTCTGCCTTTATAGTTGCAGTCGGGAGTATCGGCAGCATATTTACTATCTTTCCCGTGCTCCTGTCAAAATAGAAAAAGTTTTTCCTGTTGTATACATTTAAAACGCTGACATCAGCGTGAAAAGTAAAGCTGCCGATTTTAAAATCTTTAGACAAACTTACATCAAGCCTGTTGTAATCGGGCAGCCTGGCAAGATTAGTTCCTGAAAAAATTATATACGGCATGTAAGATTGAAATACTGAATTAATTCCCGGACTATTACCCGGCATGAATTTATCGTAATATCCTTCTATCTGGGTAAACGGACGTCCCGAGTTAAATTTCCACATGGCGCTTGCAGTCAAGCCGTTTCCAAAATTATATTCGAGGAGAAGACTTACATTATGAGGTGAATCATACCTCGGCGGATACTTAAGACCGTTAACTTCTTTAAATGCCTTACTGAAAGCGTAGGACCCGGAAAAGCTTAATCGGGCAAATTTCAACCCGGTTTTAAATTCTACACCATAAGCCTCACCCCGTCCTTCAACAAAATCAGGATCTTCGGGAAAATATTTCTTCTCATTTAATATAGGAAGGTTGTGAGTTACTTTGTAATATGCTTCCAATTCGAAGGTGGTGCTTAAAAAAGGATGATATTCAAATCCTGAAATATATGTTAATGCCCGCTCGGGTTTGAGAGAAGATGGTATTATAAGCCATGGATCAAAAATCGAGATTACATCTCTTTCATCAGACAGGGTAGCCATTTCCTGCTGATAAATTCCCCATGCACCCTTAAATGCAAATAAAGGATTAAACCAATATTTGATATTTAATCTGGGTTCGGAAGAAATATCTTGTGCAGTAAGTTGAATAAGATTCACCCTGGTTCCGAAATCAACGCCCAGCTTATCAAATCTCAGGAGTTTATAATCTGCAAATATATTAACATTTGTTCCCCTGTTCCCGACATTGGAAACCGCGCCGAATGTATTTGTAAGAAAAAGATCTGTTGTGATATCATTAAAATCCAGTCCGATATAAATCTCATCTTTGTTTTCAAAATAATAATTAAAAAAGAGCTTGAAATTAGAATCCTTCACATGGTTTTTCTGCGGTTTTATACTGCTTTCATTAGATATTACCTCACCGTTGAATTCACTTGTATTTATACTGAATTTAACCGTGAACGGTGATTTAGATACAAGGAAATAGTTAAAACCAAGAATGTAATTCTTCCAGTCATAATCGGCTGAACTTTTATTATTCGAGTTAATAAAATCACCGCTGAAAAAGCCGAAAGCTGAAAAGTGCACATCTTTCCAGAAATTATCATCCGAATAATTTACTTTGAAAGCCGCATCATAAAAATTAAGAGGAACGCTTCTGTCATTAAGAAATTTTTTAAGAATAAAATTCGAAATGCTTTTTCTTACTGTTATTATAAAGGAACCATGTGAAATAGGACCCTCAGCCAATACTTTTGCAGAGAGAAAGCTCAGTGCTGCCTTTCCCGAATAGTTGAACCTGTTTCCTTCTTTGGTAATAAGGTTCAGCACTGAAGATATTCTTCCCCCGTATTTGGCCTCGAAAGCGCCCTTATAAAACTCAACGTTGCTTATTATATCGGGATCAACAACGCCGAACAAACCCATTGCGTGAAAGGGGCTGTATACAGGCACATCATTAAAAAGTACAAGATTCTGATCTCCTGCTCCGCCGCGAACGTAATATTTTGCTGAAATATCACCAAAACTTTGGACACCGGGGAGGAAATGGATAGATCTTAAAATGTCGGTTTCAACACCTTGGGGCATTGCCTGAACTTCCTTCATACTGATTCTGTCAAGGCTGAGATCTGATTCGTTTTTTTTAACTTCTCTATTTCCTATTTTCTCCACTTCCGATAGCTGGAAACTTGAAGCGGGTAATTGAATGTTCAGCCGGCGTGATTCTCCGGGCTGCAATACAATATCAATAACTTTTGTTCTGTAACCTACATACGAATAATAAATTTTTAAAGATTTTTGGGGTGGTACGGCTGTAATAATATAATATCCCCTGGAATTTGTAGACGCTCCGGTCTGCAGTTCTTGTATATAAACATTACAGAAGGCTAACGGTTCTCCTGAAGTTGAATCGGTTACAAATCCGGTTATTATACCATTACCTTGGGCAAAAATGTTATGAAAGAGAGATAAAGAAATTGATAAACCAAAAATAATAAGCCGGAATATTGCTGCTGATCTATACATTAAAACATATCATATTTATTTAACCTGGAATAAACTAAAATATTTTTTGATTAATATAAGTCAGATTGAACGTCCTTAAATTCAGATTCTCCCCCGGATGCAAATAGGCATGTGCGGGAAAGAAGCAGGTAATTAAATATTCTATTAAATTTTGATTGCTTTATTTCATCCGGTAAGCAAAAACGAAATAATTATCCTTAACATAAACATGCAAACCTTAAAATTAAGAAACAAATGCCTGGATAAATTTTAGAATATTTTGATAAATAATTTGAAATTCTCTCTTTTCCTGAATCTTTTTTATTTATCTTTAATCTAATTGTAAACATTTTCGAAAAGGAATTAACCATGACAAAAAATGTAGGTTCAGCAGACAAAGTAGTTAGAATTTTATTGGCGGTTTTATTCGCATTATTAATTATTACTAATGCAGTATCGGGATGGTTAGCTATTGTTTTAGGAATATTTGCTGTAGTTTTTCTATTAACAGCTCTTTTAAATTTTTGCCCAATATGGCTTGGATTGAAAATAAATACAATTAAAAAAGCAGCAAAAGTTTAATCAATTACTGCAGAGATGTTTAGCAAAACATCTCTGCAAATACAACCATTATTCATTTTACTTGATTAGCAGTAATTTTTTTGAAGCCGAAAAATCATTGACCTGCAATCTGTATATATATGTCCCGCTGGAAAAATTCCCGGCACTAAAATTAATTTTATAAACTCCTGACTTTTGAAACCGGTTTACAAGCGTTGTTAATTCTCTTCCCAGCAAATCATATATTTTTAATGAAACAAATCCCTGCTCCGGGATTTGATATTGAATTAAAGTAGAAGGGTTAAACGGATTCGGGTAATTATTTTCCAATATATAATTCAAATGCACCGGTACATGTCTGGTAATAGCGGTTGGAGATGAATAAGTATATATATATTTATTCATATTTATCCATTCATTATTACTCCATTCCTGAATAATATCTTCAACAATATTATAATTTGCATCATATGCCGGGTTTTCTCTTTGATAATTAATCCAGGCCTGACCATTCCAGTCAAAGCCGGTCCATTCACTCCAATAATTATTTTTGTTGTATGCTTGAGTTTCCCTCCATGAATTAACCCACCCTGTATTCCATTTATATTCAATATTTTCGACCCAGCTATTATTGCTGTTATAAATCAAAGTATCCTTATATCTGTTTAACCATTCGCTTCCCCATTCAAACTGGTACCATTCAATCCAATCATTATTGCCATTATAGTACTGATTTTCTTTCAGGTAATTAACCCAGCCCGATTCACCGGGTTCATATTCAATCCATTCTTCCCATAATTTATTTTGATTATAAATAACCGTGTCCTTTAAATCGGCAGCCCATCCGGAAGCAGTCCAGACATATTCAAGCCACACTGACCAGTTTCCATCAGAATTATATGATTGTGTTTCTTTTAAATAATTCTGCCACCCGGTATTAGTCCAGGTATAACCGATCCACTCAATCCAGTTATTATTTTCATCATAATTTTGTTCAGTTCTTGCATCATTAACCCAGCCGGTATCGTTCCAAAGGGATCTTTTCCATTCTATCCAATTATTATTTATGTCATATCTCTGTTCATATTTATAGTATTTATTCCAGCCCGTACCATTCCATTGATAATTTAATATCTCAATCCAGTTACCTCTTTCGTCGTAAAATAAATTTTGCCTGGTTTCATTTACCCAGCCTGTATCACCCCAGGTCTGACTGATATATTCAACCAGGACATTATCGGCATTTATTTTCTTTAATGAAAAACCCGGTTCCTTAATTCCCTTGTTATTTTTCCTATGCAGATTTACTTTATTATGTTTAATATCTTCCTGGAAAGATTCACAGTTTAAAGAAGATTCTTCATTAATCTGAGAAAAGAGATCTGGTGGATACAAGAATAAAATAAAAACGACAGGTATTAATAACTTCATAAGTTCTCCTTAAAGAACTGTTTAACTATCATGATCGGGATCGGGTTTTAAGATCAACCTTAACAGGTTTAACCTTCCATATCTTTTGTGCATATTCTTTAATAGATCTATCAGAGGAAAACTTACCTATTCTTGCACAATTCAAAATCGATTTTCTTGTCCATTCATCCTGGTTTTTATATAAATTATCTATCTTTTTTTGAGCTTTCACATAAGATGCGTAATCGGTGAAAAGGCAGTAGTAATCATATTCCATTAAGCCGTCGATAATCGTCTGAAATATGCCGGGTTCACTTTTGTTAAAGTAATTTCCCGCGATCATATCAACAACCCTTTTTAATTCGGGATTATTGTTATAATAATCTTTAGGATTATAACCACTCTTCTTCAGCTTCACCACTTCATCCGCTAACAGACCGAAAATAACAATGTTGTCATCACCGACCTCTTCTCTTATTTCGACATTAGCGCCATCCATAGTACCAATTGTGATCGCTCCGTTTAACGCAAGCTTCATATTCCCGGTACCGGAAGCTTCAAAGCCTGCAGTGGAAATTTGTTCGGAAAGATCCGCCGCAGGTATGATCTTTTCAGCAAGTGTAACTGAGTAATTTTTCAAGAAGACAACTTTTAATTTATCACCAACATCCTTATCATTGTTAACAACATCCGCAACGGAATTTATCAGTTTAATTACCAGTTTAGCCATATAATACGCAGGTGCCGCTTTCCCGCTGAATATTACTGTTCTCGGAACCATATCAGTATCAGGATTATCTTTTATCCTGTTATAAAGTGTGATAATATGAAACACATTTAAAAGCTGACGTTTGTATTCGTGGAATCTTTTTATCTGAACATCGAACATAGATTCAGGATTTATTTTAATCTTATGCTCATTCTGAATGTAGCCGATCAGCAATTTCTTTGTCAGCCATTTACTGCTTCGCCAGTTTTCGCAGAATTCAGGATCATCAATAAACTTTTCAAGCTTTTTTAATTCAGTTAACTCGGTAACCCATCCGTTTCCTATTTTGTCTGTAATTAAACCTGATAAAAGCGGGTTTGCTGTTTTCAGCCATCTCCTGGGTGTAATCCCATTTGTAACGTTAACAAACTTTTTAGGAAATAACTTATAAAAGTGATGGAAAATAATTTTCTTTAATATTTCCGTATGCAAAGCGGCAACACCATTTACAGAATGACTGCAGACAATTGCAAGATTAGACATCCTGATTTTCTTTTCGGGTTTCTCTCTTACTATAGAAAGTTCCGTGATAACGGCTTCATCGGTGCTATAGTTTTCCCTTACAAATTCGATAAACCTCCTGTTTATTTCATAAATGATCATAAGATGACGCGGAAGCAAATTTTCCAGTATTGTTACGGACCATTCTTCCAGGGCTTCCGGAACAACAGTATGGTTTGTATATGAAAAGGTTTTATTTGTAATCTCCCAGGCTTCATCCCAGCTTAAGCCTTCAATATCAATAAGAATTCTCATTAATTCTGGTATGGCAATAACCGGGTGCGTGTCATTCAGCTGGATCGCGGTTTTTTCTGCAAACTTATCATAAGTGTTGTGGTTTATCTTATACTTCCTGATTATATCCTGAAGTGTAGCCGAGACAAAAAAGTATTGCTGCCTCAGCCTTAAATATTTTCCTTTATCAATTGTATCATTGGGATAAAGAACCTTGGAAATATTTTCGGAATTATTCTTGCTTTCAACGGCCGCAAGATAATTACCGCTATTAAAATCTTCGAAGCTGAAAGACTTTGTTGCTTTGGCTTCCCACAATCTTAAATTGTTTACGGTGTTTGTTTTGTAACCCGGCACAGGAACATCATAAGCAATCGCCATAACATCCTGTGTATCTACCCATTCGAATTTAAGTTTATCTTCAGGATTTTGAACAACCCTGCCGTAAAAATTTACTTTAAATTCCAGCTTTCTCCTTTGAATCTCCCAGGGATTTCCAAAAGTCAGCCAATTATCGGCTCTTTCTACCTGGGAGCCGTTTTCAATCTCCTGTTCAAATATTCCAAATTTATATCTAATTCCATATCCGAAAGCCGGCAGTTCCATAGTTGCCATTGAATCCAGGAAACATGCAGCTAACCTCCCCAAACCGCCGTTACCCAGGCCCATATCGTTTTCATAATCTCTTATCGCTTCAAGACTGTAGCCGTTATCTTTCAAAATGTTGTAGCATTCATCATAATAACCAAGGTTTATTAGGGCGTTTCCCAGCAGCCTTCCCATTAAAAATTCCAGGGACAGATAATAAACTCTTTTGGTATCTTCCTGGGTATATTTTAATTGGGTTCTAAGCCATCTTCTTACAAGACGATCCCTTATTGATAAAGAGAGTGCAAAATATGCATCTTCACCTGTTGCGGTATACTTATCCTTTACAAGATCAAATTCCATATGTTCGGCAAACTGGTTGGTAAGCGAATAGCTCTCCAGGCTTTCCTTATCTGTAAAGAATACAGAACTGTTTTTAAGTCCCATGAAACCTCTATTTATTTTTTCTAATTTTTATATACGATTCGTCTGCAGAGGATGCAAAAATTGCATCCGCTGCACATGAACGCTGCAATTAAAAATTTTTATTCATCATCGAGCTCTGAAAGAAGATTTAAAACATCAAGATGTTTTGTTACCATATTCAAATGTCCTTCCGAATCAACCGGCCATTTTTCTTCCTCCCTGTCGGCATAAAGCTCAACACCGTTTCCATCCGGGTCAGTAATATAAACCGATTCCGAAACACCATGATCAGAAGCTCCCTCAATTTTATAATTTTGTTCAAATAATCTTTTTACTATTCTTGCCAGTTCTTTTCTTGACGGGTAAAGAATGGCAAAATGATAAAGACCCGTATGGCCGTCCGGGGCAGCAGTAGCGCCTTCCCCGGCCCATGTATTTAACCCGATATGATGATGGTAGCCTCCGGCAGATAAAAAGACTGCCGAATCTCCGTATCCCTGGGTAATTTCAAATCCAAGCAGGTCCCTGTAAAATTTTAACGATCTTTCAAGATCAGATACTGTTAAATGAATATGCCCTATTCTTGTTTCCGGATTAATTCTGAATTCCAATATGATCCTTTCAAAAAAATTGTGATTATAAAAATATTAAAGTATATAAATGATAATTCAAATAAAAAACTATGCAGTAATATTTAAATAATGAATACTCTTTGCATTAAAATTTATTTTTGAAATAATTTTTTGCTGCTTTTTTCATTGCTTTCATTTTCTTCTTTGATGCAAGATATGAAAACTTATTTTGTTTGGTTTCTAAATATCTTAATTCTTTTTGTAGCTTCAAATAGCTTTCATACCGTTCTTCGGAAATTTTTCCAATTTTGAGAGCATTTATAACTGCGCATTTAATTTCAGATGTATGAGTACAGTCTGCAAAATGGCATTCTCCCGCGATTTTTTCAATTTCATTAAAAGTTTCTTCCAAACCTGATTCAGTATTCCATAGCTTAAATCCTCTCATACCCGGCGTATCAATCAGTAATCCTCCGTTTTCCAGAAGTATCATCTGCCGGGATGTAGTAGTATGTTTTCCCTTTGAATCCGTCTCTTTTACCTCATTGGTTCTTAATATATCTTCTCCGGCTAAACGATTTATAATAGTTGACTTGCCTACACCTGAAGAGCCGATTAACATATATGTATTGCCGGGTTGAATAATTTCCATTAACTGTTCTGTCCCTGTATTATGAATTGAACTGAGACATAAAGAAATAATACCCGGGAAAATTTTTCTGACTTCTTCAAGCTTCTCTTGCGGATTAACAGCCAGATCGGATTTATTTAAAAGAATAACCGGTTCGGCTTTCATTTCATAAATCATTGAAATATATCTTTCCATCCTTTTAATATTATAATTCTGATCCATGCTCTGCACAATGAATACAGCATCTAAGTTTGAAGCGATAACCTGCTCTTCAATTTTTTGACCTGCAGCCTGTCTTGAAAATTTATTTTTTCTTTTCAATACTTCATGAATAATAACTTTAGATTCATCCTGAAATATTGATATAGCTGCCCAGTCGCCAACTTTAGGAAAGTCGCCGCTATTGTCGGTAGAGTATAACAGCTTCCCAGAAATTTCACCCGTAAATTCTCCATATTCAGTGAAAACTATATATCTTTCCTTTTGTTCGTTTATGATTCTGCCGGCATGAAAACCCGAGGCCTTGTATTGTTCAAATTGTTTTTCAAAATAACTGTTCCATCCTAATAAATTTAATGATTTCAATTCAGGTACTCCTTGCCTAAAAAGGTGATTAAAAATTGATTTGGTTTTATAAAGTGGAAATGGATATAGCACTGCAGAAAGATTTTCAGGAATTTAAAAGTAAAAACCGAACTTAACGGAAATTGTACCCGGAAAATCTTCTGCTATCTATATCCTTACGGCAAGGATATCTTTGGTAGTATTATAAACGAAATTAAATATGGAGCTGAAAGGCATCCAATCCTTTTTTAGTTAAAATGAACAATACAAAAATAATAAATTTCTATAAAACAATAATAAAAATCTTACTTTATCCGATTTATGAAACTTATTTTTTCATTTTATTAGATATTTCCTCCATAAGTTCAATCTGGATCTGCTGAATTTCCATCATTCTTTGCCCGTGCTGCACAATCATATGATCTATTTTATCGTGAAGAAGCCTGATCTCTACTTCGGCTTTTAAATTTACCTGGTAATCATGAAGCGAACGCATACGGTCTTTTTCTTCCTGCCGGTTCTGGCTCATCATAATAACGGGCGCCTGAATTGCAGCAATGCATGACAGTATCAGGTTCAGCAGAATGAAGGGATAAGGATCAAATGCTTGTGTTGTTAAAAAAATAACATTTATTATCATCCAGATTACAAGAAAAGACATAAATAAACTAATGAATTTCCAGCTTCCGCCGAACCTCGCAATGTTATCGGATAATCTTTGTCCGAATGTTATTTTTTTATCTATATCCTGTTCAACATTCCTGGAAATTAAATCCCTTTCAACAATACTGTCAAGCACTTCCTTATCATTTTCATTCAGCACCCCTTTCTCTTCCTCCATGATATTTTGCAAATACAGCTTCCTGTATTTATTCAGATCATCGATGCAGATATAACCGCGCGGATCGGGTTCGATTCCATCCTTATTCATCAGCTGAAGAATTGCCGGACGGACTGAGTCAACCGGACGCATTAACTGAATCTTTTTTTCTTTCTTGCAAATTTGACAAACAGCGGATTCACGATTGAAATTCTTCATTTCAGGGTACTCCAATTACTGTTAAAAAATTTCAGATATATAATAGCGGTTTAAAAGTAGAAAAATAGTTTTACTTAGAAAAGAGCAGGTTTGAATGATGTGCATGGCTGCATTTCCGAATAGCTTAATGAAAACTTTTTCAAAGTAAATGCATCAATTTACGCCCGGTAAATCGGTATTCACCGGGCATGTTTGCACCTGAACTTGCTCATACTTTTGAATATATATCCACGAAACTTGTCAGCTTAACTGTTTTCAATTGATAAATCGTTTTTAACTTTGAATGCGCTGGTACGCCACTGTACAAGCAGGTCCGCCCAGCTTCTTTCTACTTTGGATGCTACAGCGCCTTCAAGAATTACCCGGTTGCTGATTACAATAATGTGAACTGGCGGATCTTTCATAAACGCATATTTTTGAAAATCAGGACTTCCGTATATTGCTTCTGCAGCTCTGTAGCGTAAGTCATCAGGACCGTAGACTTTCTTTATTTTATCGGCAACAGATTTAACGCCTTCTACTCCCTTGCTGATTTTTTCGAAAAAAGCTTTATCCCATGGAAGATGAACGTAGCCATGAAGGGTCACATTCCCGTCATGCGTGCTGACAGTGACCCAATCAAAAACGGTGTAAAATAAATTATCTCTTATTTTTTGCTGTACTTCTTTTGCTATAGCTGAGTCTGACATACGACTTTCTTTTGCCTGCAGTGAAAAGGGGAATAATATTAATATAACTGCTAATAGAGGGGTTAAAAAATATATACTAAGTGATTTCATTTCTCAAATCTCCTTTTTTCTTCTTTTACCTTTTTCAATATATATAGGTTTCTGATTTGTGGCACAAAACCCAAGCCTTCAAAAAGCAGATAAAGAATAGCACAATCACCAGCCAATTTCATAAATAAAGAAGTGTAAATAATCTTAACTGATCATAAAAGCTCATAATGATCTGTGTTTAATTAATAGAACGCAGACTTTATGATTTACTAACTCATGTTACGCAATCTTTGGAGTAGTGGAAAAAATGGAGTAGTGGAATCGACCGTTTTTTCCATTATTCCAACATTCCACTATTCCAATGTTCATTGTATGCGTAAGTGACTTACTATGATCTTTTAAGATTTTAGCGAAGTAGAATTCTGCTCATTTTCCGAACCTGAATTACTTTGAGGAAGTCTTCCCGCTTTTTTTAATGCGTCTGTTAACAGGTATTCAATTTGAGCGTTAATACTTCTTAATTCATCTGCCGCCCATTTTTCGAGCGCGGCATGAATATTACCATCGATTCTCAATAAAAACTTTTTTTTCTCTGCTATATAATCTTAATTATAATTTTACCCGGCCGCAGCTACACGCTTTCTTATTGCGGAAATATACCATGCCAGTATAATAATCCAGGGATATTAATCAATAAGTTCCGATCTTTTCATAACAGATATCTCAACAGATGTACGGAACTTTACTTTGTCGGTTAATTTAACCAGCACCTGACCGGAGGGATCCTGAATTTCATAATCTTTTTTAAAAGCTTTAAAAACTATTTTAATCCTTCCGCCTTTTGGCAGTTCTATCGTACCGTGCTGTTTAAATTTTCCTCCTTTGTATTTGGCATAAGGTAAAGTATACCCCGATTGCCTGATTGCGATTTCCGACCTCCAGAAAGAAGGGCGGTAAAAGATCCACTTATTATTGAAAATATTTATTTCTAACTGGAAGCTGAATTTTTTAATTTTTTTTACTGTTCCGATAATTTCATGTTCACTCTTTAATTCATAATATGTTTTCCACACAGAAGGCTGAGCAAACTCTAATTGCTTCCCGTAAAAAGAAGATAGATTTTTCATAAAGCATCAATAGTAATTTTATTGGTAAAGAGAGCCAGTATTCACTATGGGTGTTACCTCAGATTCCGAGACTAATGCAACCATCAGGTTATTAACCATTGTAGCTTTTTTCTCTTCATCAAGATCAATTATTTTTTGTTCACTTAAAGATTTCAGTGCAAGTTCAACCATACCTACAGCTCCCTCAACTATTTTATATCTTGCAGCTACAACAGCCTCGGCCTGCTACCTCCGAAGCATTGCCTGAGCAATTTCCTGGGCATATGCAAGGTGGCTTATACGCGTTTCAATAACCTCAACGGCAGTCATGGTCCAAACCATGACTGGGATTTAATTTATTATATATTTCTAAATGTTCCTGTCATGGACTGGTCCATGACAGCCACGTTGAATGTATAGAAGTGTTAGTGAAAGAACACTAGATAATTAATTATTTCCTTCTTAATAAAAAGATATTAGGATTTTCTATGGAACAATTGGTATAGGAAAAATTGTCGAATTACTTTGAAAAGATTGTGATTGAAAAACGAGATAAAATTGATGAATAATTTTTTGAAATTCAAATAACCTGTCCCAAAAATTTCTCGATTCAGTATCGATCAACTCTCAGGACAGTGTATAAAAAATGGTTCGATTAAAATTTAATTCGCTGCCAGCCCTGCCTCACTGCTTTCAAGTCCGCCGATGGTCTGAACCGCGTGCAGCCTGCCATGACCATTATCTATTCTGAACACACTGATTGTATTTGTGCCATGACTTAAGGCATATAAATATTGGGAATTACTGCTCACAGCCATATCAATCGGGCTTGAACCTGAACCGGTTGAGGCAGTATTGCCGCCGTCATGGAATAAAGCTAGTCCGCCGTTATGTCGTATTGTGTAACCTGAGATGTTGCTTGTGCCGGTATTGGTTGTATAGGCAAATCTTCCGTTCTTCGTTACTGCAACCCAGCATGGCGCCGTCTGCTGATCGTATACGGGACCTGTAATTAAGCTGATACCGCCTGCACTTACATTGTACGAAGACATTGCACCGGCATTTGCATTTCCGCCGTAAGCATCCGAAACAATTAAGCGTCCGCGACTGTCAAATTCGAAACCGTAAGGCGTGGTTCCTGTTGAAAGCTGGCTCACCGGCGCTCCGGCAATCCCGTCATGTCCCACTATGTATGTATCTATCATATTTGCAGCTTTTTCAGTTACAACCAAAACTCTTCCACTGGGGCTAAATTCTATTTGTGCCGGGCCAACGGCTGTACCGCTTAATGGCTGTGTAGATCCCCCGATTTGTTTAATCGTTCCGTCATTATTAATTGTGAAGCCGGTTATGTTCTCAGGCGTTCCGGAATTCAATACATACAATAATCTGCCGTGGACAGTTAAACTAATCGGTGCTGTTCCACCGGAAGGTTTTTTATCAGCGAGCGTTAATCCGTTTTCACTTACAGATAAAACCGAGACGTCATTACTTCCGGCGTTACATGCGAAGATTAAACCTCTATCGAGCACTAAGGAACCCTGTGAACCCAGACCGGTTCCCGAACCTGTTCCGCCGGTTGAAAAAGTGCCGGCCTGTGTCAGTGTGCCATGGCCGGACATTTTAAACACAACTACCGCATTTCCTGCTGCAGAATTAGTAAGCGAATAAACAGCATGTACATTACTGCCGCCAAAGTTTCCAAAACCATGTTTAGCCAGGGATGTAACATCGTTTTCGTTTGCCGGACCGTTTATCGAGCTGATGTCGTTTTTTTCACATCCGGCAAAAATAATAACAAGGAGAAAAAGAACTGTGGAAAAAATTTTTAAGTTTCTCATAGTACCTCCGCATATTTTTAATGATTTGTTTGGGAAAGCAACTTAAAAACGGACGGTCACGAAAATATCACAATAAAGTAAATTTTCTGTTTTTAATTCACCCCTGTGACTCTACCCTGGAAATTTAAGAAGAGATTAAATATTAAAAAAGCATTTCGGTTTCATCCGCACAAAATGTATATCTTTGCAGTTGAAGAATAAATATCTAGCCGGGTAATCAGGAAATCAATATTCTGGTAAGAAGCTCAACCGGATGGATTACTTCAATTCCCAATCCTTCAGAAATTTGATCTTTGCATGAAACACCGCTGGCTAAAACTAAAATATTATTTTTTTCTCCTGCGGATTTGATTTGATCGAATAAGTCTTCAGCATCTTTCATGCTTACTTCATAATAATCTTTTTTATAACCGAAACTCCCCGCCATACCGCAGCATTCCACATTTGATATTTCTATATCAAAACCGATTTTTTTCAATACAATAACTGTCGGCTCAGCCGCTCCAATGGTTTTCTGCTGACAATGGCTATGATAAAATAATTTTATATCTGCAGGTAATTTATTTAAATCAAATATCCGGGAGAAATCAAAATCCTCTTTAAGAATTATTTTATGAAGGTATTCCAAAGGTTCATAACAGTGAGCTTTTATTTTTAAGAACTGATCTTTATCTTTAATAAAATGATTATAATCCCGGCGAAACATTGCTAGTACACTCGGTTCTGTGACTATTATGCTGTACCCTTTTTCAATCCACAGCATTAGATATTGAGATGTTTTTTCAGCACGTTTTGCAGCGGCGTTTATCAAACCCTGGGAAAGTGCTGCTCTTCCATCGGGAATCACTTTTCCGGGAATCAAATTTATACCAAAAGCTTTAAATAATTTAATGACATCTATTCCTCTTGACGGATATAGATAATTAGTATAAATGTCTGCAAATAATAAAACCTTCCCGGCTATATTTTCACCTAAACCGGATAATTCTTTTATATTTTTTGATTGTTCAATCAATGTTTTTTTTGCAAAAACAGGGAGCTTTCTTTGCCGGCTTATACCGAGATATTTATCCATTAGGATTTTTACCGGCTTACTGCTTTGTATTGTATTTGATATAGCTGGAAACCGGCTGCCAAGCTTTGCGAAATGATGAAAATTCCCGAGAAAAAGTTTCTGCAGACTTGCTGATTCACTTTTTGAATCTGCAGGCAAAAAGACCTGAAAAATAAATGAATATTTTGATTTCTCTTTTTCATTTAATCTCTGATGAAGAACTTCATTTAACCAGGGGATATCGATCTTTACTGGGCACTGCGGTGCACACCTGGAACAGCCTGTACACAACTCGCTAAACCGCGCATTCTCCAGCATTCCTGTACCTGCTTCCCATGTTCCCCCAATACCGCCGGAATAAGTTTCACCTCCGAATGCATGTCCTCCTACCGATTGAAAATTTGCACAGGCATTTAAACAAGCTCCGCAGCGGATGCAGTACAAAGCTTCTCTCATAACAGGATCGCTGCGCATTTTTAGCCTGCCATTATCAATTAAAACAAGATGAAATTCCCTTTTACCGGTCTTTTTACTATTAAACGGAAATAACGGTAAGTTCAATGGAGGTCTGATTACACTTGTATATGAAGTCAGCGGCTGACCAGTACCGCTTGGTGCAAGAAGCTCCAAAAAGATGCTCAAATCTTTTAAAGAAGGAAGAACTTTTTCAACACCGGCCAGCGCAATATGTACCGGGGGTAAGGTATAGCATAAGCGAATATTTCCTTCACTTTCAACAAGAGCAATAGAACCTGAATCGGCAGCAATAAAATTAGCGCCTGTTATTCCTAAATCAGCCGAAAGGAATTTTTCACGCAGTTTTGCACGTGCAAATTTTGTAAGCTCCTCACCTGTTTCAAGCGGAAAATCCGGGTTAAATTTTTCTTTAAATAATTTAGAAATCCTTTCACGGCTCTGATGAATTGCGGGTCCTACAATATGTGACGGCTGTTCACCGGAATACTGCAATATGAATTCGGCCAGATCTGTTTCGGCAACTTCAATTCCCGCCGCTTCTAATGTACGGTTTAATTTTATTTCTTCAGAAGTAATTGATTTCCCTTTAACAATCAGTTCCGCATTGTGCTCCCTGCAAATCTTCAAAATATATTCGCGGGCATCCTTTGCATCTTTTGCCAGATAAAAATGTCCGCCGTTTGCTATTACTGAATTTTCCAGCTTCCGAAGTAACTCAGGCAGGTTTTCAATTGAATATTCCTTTAATTTCCTGGCATTATCTTTTAGTAATTCATAGTCATTTATGTTGCCGGTTGCAGTATAATGATTAGTATTAAAGGTTTTGGTATTTCTCTTTACTGCCGCGCTTTCAATATCAAGAGACATTTTTAAAGCTTTTCTAAGATTATCGGGATTGCTTTTATTTGCTACATCTCTTGGTTTGATCATTCTTTAACCCAGTAAAATAATATGTAATTTATCAGGACCGTGAACTCCCCTCACAAGTTCACCCATGTCGGCAGTTGCGCTTGGTCCTGATATAAAAATCCATCCGGTTTCGTCGATCGTACTTTTTAATATATGATTTTCAAAAATATCCCTGGGACGGGCAACAATATTTTTCGATTCTAAAATAACAATATGCTTTCTCGGCAGGAGACTAATATAACTGCTGAAACCAGGAGTGATTGCTATGCATACCGAACCTGTTCGGGCTATGCCGGCAAATGCATCGGTTATTCCGACTTCCGCGGCAGCCAGCTCGTCTGTGTCCGGTTTAGTTACTATATTAAATTTTTCTTTAATCTTAGTAAATAAATCAACGGGAATAAATTCAGGTTCAGACATTAAAATATTTTCTGATCCCCCGGCAATTTCAAGTAAGGAATCATATAATGCTTCTCCCGATGAATCGATTTCTTCAGTTGTTGCACCGGCTTTCCGGGCAGTATCTTTAAATTGCGAAATTAATTTAGAATCACGCATATATGGCATCGAAATAATTCATGTAAACTTATAATAATTAAAACTTATTGTCTACAACAGGAATGCTTTTATATCGCTGGTATGCTTCTTCCCAAAGGGATTCATCTTCCGGTTCATAATTTTTTAACTCCGGCATATTTGAAATAATCTGTCTTGCATCCTTCAGGTTGTCCAATTCACCCAGTGTAATTAATTGAACAATTGAATTGCCGATAACCGTTGCTTCTGCAGGTCCGGCAATCACAGGTAAACCGGCTGCATTGGCAGTAAATTGATTGAGCAGCCTGTTTTTCGAACCACCGCCGACAATATGAACTACATCGACCTTTTTTCCGGAAATTCCAACTAAACTTTTTATTACATCACAATAAGCCAGCGCCAAACTTTCTAGGACACAGCGGACTACAGCACCCGGTGTTTCGGGTTTCGGCTGTGAAGTATTTCTGCAAATATCCTGAATTAATTGAGGATGATTACCCGGATAAAGAAAAGCAGGATCATTCGGAACAATAAAAGAACGCAGAGGTTTTTCCAGTAATGCCATTTTCATTAAATCTGTATATGATAGTTTTTTCCCCTGATATTCCCAGGTTCTGCGGCATTCCTGTAAAATCCATAATCCAATTACGTTTTTTAACAGCCGGAAAGTCCCGTAAACACCTCCTTCATTCGTAACATTCGCACTCAAAGCATTTTTATTTATTATAGGTTTATCAACTTCCAATCCTACAAGACTCCACGTTCCGCTGCTTATATAAACAAAATTATCTGATTGAGCTGGAACTGCAGCCACCGCACTTCCTGTATCGTGTGCCGCAACTGTAATGACATCTACATTTTTATATTTTCCAATTATTGTCCCCGGCTGAACAACTTCAGGAAAAATCTTTTCAGGGATTTCCAGCTTATTAATTAATGACCAGGCCCAATCATTTGTAATAGGATTAAACATCTGGGTTGTTGTTGCACTGGTGAACTCAAATACTTTTGTGCCTGTTAACCAGAAATTTAATAAATCCGGAGGGGAAAGAATTGTATTTGCAATGGAAAGCGCGGATGATTGTTTTTCAACAAGACACATAACCTGATAAAGAGTATTTATGGACATAAACTGGATACCGGTTTGAAAGAATATTTCTCCCCTGGGAACTCTAAGAAATACTTTTTCCATCATCCCTGTTGTTCTGCTATCACGATGATGGACCGGATTGTCTAATAAATTATCATGTTCATCTAAAAGCACAAAATCGCATCCCCATGTATCCACACCAATACTTGCAGGCTTTGAAAAGTTCCCCTTTTCAATTCCGGTTCTGACATCGTTCCAAAGGCACAAAATATCCCAGTATAATGTTCCATTAACAAAGACAGGAATATTAGGGAAGCGATAAAGTTCATGAAGAGACAGGTTTTTGCCGTTATAACCCACTTCCATTACACGTCCGGATTCACCCCCTAGATCTGCAGATAAGACTACCTTTTTCGATTTCAAAATAAACTACTCAGATTTATTTACTTTAAGAACCGGGATAACCGCTTCCCGTTTCAGATGTTCCCCTTTCGACTGCAATCTTTGCAGCATAGTTATCGCAGCGGTAAACAGAAACAGGATCAGGATGAATTCCCATTTCTTCTCTTACTAAGGCAAGCAAAGGACGAACATCTGTTTCAAAGGCATCCGTTAAAATTGTGTGGGCGCCCAAAATATCTCCGGCCTCCTGTGCTTCTTTAAGCGAAGGGTAATCAACAATCAATGCTTTTGCATATGCAGTCTCACAATTTATTATACTTAAAATCATAGCTTCTATTTTCGGTTCTATAGTATGACTTTGATCTATCATATATGCAACATTATCTGCTTTTGAACCTGATGAAACAATTTTAGTAAATATATCGAAAAGTTCAAATGGATTTTCGCTTCCTGCAATGAGATCATCATCGGCATACTTACGTGCATTAAAATGAAAGCCGCCTAATTTACCTTCACTTAGCAGAAAGGAAATAATATGTGGAATATTTGTTCCATGAGCATGATGCCCTGTATCTACAAGCACCTCAGCTTTTGATCCGCATTTCAGAGACATTGCATATGCAATACCCCAGTCGGAAAGATCGGTATGGTAAAATGCAGGTTCAAAAAATTTATATTCTATTAACATGCGGCCGGCTGCAGGAAGCTGATCATAAATCGTCTTTAATCCTGTTTCGAGGTATTCTTTTCTTTTAGCCAGATCATCCTGGCCGGGATAATTAGTTCCATCAGCGAGCCAGAGACTTAGAATATCACTCCCTGTCTGTTTCATTATATCACAACACTCTAAAATATGATTCACTGCTTTTTCACGCGATTCTTTAAATGGACTGCACAATGAACCCAGTTTATATTCATTATCCTGAAACAGATTTGGATTTATTGTGCCTATTTTTACCCCTTTATCTTCAGCGTATTGTTTCAACGAGTGGAAATCTTCTGTTTTATCCCATGGAATATGAAGAGCGATAGTCGGGGCGACTCCGGTAATTTTATGAACATAGGCGGCATCATCAATCTTTTCAAAAACATTTCTTGCAGCACCCGGCAAGGCAAATGTATTAAACCTTGTACCGCTGTTGCCATATCCCCAGCTTGGAGTTTCAATGTGCTGATTCTTCAACAATAATTTTACTTTATCAATATCAATGTTTAATTTCTCAAGTCTTTTCAGGATATTACTTTTATATTCTTCGGCCATATCCAATTTAATATTCTCCTTCAAAATTAATACTAATAAAAAGAGAGCACCGTTTATACTTCATCTTCTTTTTTCATCCAAAACGGAGCAGTAGCAAACCACAATATTGTACCTATAGTCATTAATGTAATATGAGTATCCCAATCCATTGTTTGTGCAAACACAAAAAATGCCGGGAAAAGCGTTAAAGCTAAACCCATGATTGATATTATTATTAAAATAATTTTCATATTGTTTCCTTTGCTACTTTGCCTGCCAAAGATTTCTGCTGAATGTAGCTTAAGGTAATATAAAAACCAACGGCTATAAACCAGCCGGGAAGCGCTTTAAAAAATATTTCAACCGGCAATAATATTGAAATGATTAATGTTACTCCCCAGGTAAGAGCAGCAGGCCAGCTGAACGCAATTTTATTCACCCCCGCATATTCCTGTTTAAGTCCCAGCTTTGGAAATATCCAGAAATCAGCGAAGATAACTGCACCCATAGGCATTAAAATTAATCCGTACAAAGCAACAAAATCTAAAAGCTTCATAACAAGGGCCGGGAAGAATGCAGCAATAGTTGTTATCATCCCCACAATCATTGTCACTTTCCAGGTTTTTGAACGGGGCATAATTCCTTGAAGTGCAAGTCCGGCCCGGTATATAGTTGGATTTGCGGTAGTCCAGCCTGCAATTATTACACATAAGGCGCCTGTAATTCCTGCTGCTCTGAACGCAACCGGGCCCGGTGCAAAAACAAGACTGTTCTTTGATTCCAAAAGAAAAAGAGAATATAAAATTCCCGATGCTATCCAGGCAATATAATGGCCGACAAACATACCGGCAGAAGAAGTAAAACCATAATACCACTTTTTGGCATAACGTAAAATTGAAAGATCCGACATGCCTATATGCATTGCCAGATTACAAAACCAGGCAAAAAACATAACATGCCAGAAGGTGAATTGACTCTGTCCGGGAAGAGGGGTGCCGTTCCAGATTTTCTCTTTGGCAACAGGCCAAAAATCTGAAAAGGAATGAACACCTAAATCAGGCAGTACTGCAACAGCAGCAGCAATGAAAACCAGGATCATCCATGGGGCAGCATATTTGGCAACCCTAGCTACTTCAGTATAACCAAACATGGCGACGACAGTTGTAAACGCACCAACACCTATAACCGCGATAATCCAGCCTATACTATTAGGGAAAAAATCATTTAATGATGGCATGGTAAGGTTAAAGGGAATACCGACAGCTGTAGCTGAAACAGCTATCATTGATCCGGCCAGGAAACAAAACATTAATGCATTAATAAGGTTATATATTTTGGTTAGTTTATTCCCGGCTATCTTTTCAAGATAAAAATAAAGAGTGATCCTTGTTTTTGTAGCAATAGGTGCAGTAATAAACGCCCAGCTAAGCACCGCCAGAATATCTCCGACCAATAAACCAGTAACAAGATTTATGGCGCTAACACCGTGAGCAACGAATAAAGGACCAATTACGAACTCAGTTCCTGCGGTATGTTCACCTGCGTACATTCCCCAAAAGCTGGTGATCCTTTTTAATTTGTTTACAGGAACAGGGGTTCTTTCAAATTCATTAACCGCATTAAGTTTCCGTGTAAATATGAAATTTTTACTATTGTTCATTTAATGTCCGCTAAGAAAAATCATTTACAATACGGGAAAGTTTAAGAAAACAAACTCCTAAAAAAAAGAAATTATAAATTATTTTGATTTCTCTGTTTTTCTGGCAGAAGTGTATTTCTCAATGTCATAATTAATCATTCTACCGGGCATTGGTAATTTTGCTATTTCAACACCGGAATCAGTATAAAATTGTGTTGCAAGAGTATCATGAAAATCAGAAAACACAACTACTCGTTTAATTCCGGCTGCGATTAAAGCTTTAGCACAGGTTGTACAGGACATATTTGTAATATAAGCAGTTGAACCTTTTATATTAACACCATGAATAGCCGCCTGGGTTAACGCATTCATCTCTGCATGGTTTGTCCTGACACAATGATTCTCAACAACAAGACACCCCACATCTTCACAATGAGGCTGACCCGGCAAAGAACCATTATAGCCTGTGGCAAGAACAAACTTGTCCTTCACTAAGACACACCCGCAATGCATTCTCGGGCATGTCGCTCTTTCGGATGCAAGCATAGCTAACTTTAAAAAATATTCATCCCAGGAGGGTCTTTTATTCTTCTTTTTCATTTAAATAAATAATCTGTTGTTTTAAAATTTTAAGGACTTGCAAGTGCAAAATACAAAAAAATCATTTTTATTCAAGGAGAGGTTATAAAGGTCGGGAACAAACTGAAAATTTATACTTACTAAAAAGTAAGCAATTTATTAACCGAATCTACCGGTTACGTAATCTTCTGTTTGCTTGTTTTTTGGATTAGTAAATATTTTCGTTGTTTTATCGGTTTCCACAATCTCGCCCAGCAGAAAAAATGCAGTATAATCACTTACTCTTGCTGCCTGCTGCATATTATGGGTTACAATTACAATTGTATAGTTCTTTTTTAGCTCAAAGATCAATTCTTCAATTTTACTTGTTGAGATCGGGTCGAGGGCGCTGGCGGGTTCATCCATTAAAATAACTTCCGGTTCAACGGCAAGTGTCCTTGCTATACAAAGCCGCTGCTGCTGTCCTCCGGACAAATTTGCCCCGGAATCATTTAAGCTGTCTTTAACTTCATCCCATAATGCGGCTTTCTTTAAGCTTTTTTCCACGATATCCTTTAATACCTTTTTGTCCCTGAATCCGTTTAATTTTAAACCTGCGACAACATTATTAAATACCGACATTGTTGGAAAAGGATTCGGCTTCTGAAAAATCATTCCCACTTTTCTTCTTAGATAAACAGGATTTAAGGGCATTATATCTTCACCATCAAGCAGAATCCTGCCTGAAATAGTGCCGCCGACGACTTCATGCATACGGTTTAAGCTTCTAAGAAAAGTAGATTTACCGCAACCCGAAGGACCAATTATGGCTAAAACCTTATTTTCACGGATATCAATAGAAATATTTTTAAAACCTTAACGCTACCGAAATAAGCATTTAAATCTCTAACCGAAATTTTATTAATAAAACGATCCTGAATTTTTTCTTCGGCTGCTGAAACAGGGATTATATTCTCACTTACTTTCATATAAATTAAGCCTAATATTTTGACCTGGTAATAATTCTGAAAATTAAACTGAACAGGGATATTAAAAGGATTAATACAAGTGCAGCCGTCCATGCCTGATCATTCCAATCTTTAAAAGGAGCAGACGAATATTCGTAAATATACACTGTAAGAGATGCTATGGGCTGAAAAATATTTGTAGACCAAAACCTGTTGCCAAGTGCAGTAAACAATAATGGCGCTGTTTCGCCTGCCGCTCTGGCAAGTCCCAAAAGTACGCCGGTTGCTATTCCTTTCCAGGCTGTTTTTAATACAATTAATAAAGATGTTTTCCATTTGGGGATGCCCAAGGCCAAACCGGCCTCTCTGAACGAATGCGGTACCAGCTTGATCATTTCCTCTGTTGTTCTTGTAATAGTAGGAATCATCAAAATTGCCAGAGCCACACCGCCGGCAAGAGCAGAAAAGTGCTTCATTGGAATAACCACCAATGTATACGCAACAACTCCCACAACAATAGAAGGAATACCGCTCAAAACATCAGTAAGAAAACGAACTAATGCACCGAACTTATTTTTCCCAAATTCGGATAGATATACACCTGTTAATATACCAATCGGAATTCCGATTGCACCGCCAATGCCAATTAAGATTAATGTCCCCACAATAGCATTAACCATTCCGCCGCCTGATTCACCGATAGGGGTAGGAAGCTTAGTAAAAAAATTAATATTTAAATTAGCTATACCTTTTGAGATTGTATAATAAAAAACCAATATTAATGGAATTATTGTTATTACAGCAGAAATAAATGAAAGAGAAAGCATAACAATATTAGTCGCTTTTCTCCTGTAATATTTGAGCTTATTGTACCTGGTGTTCATCTCCATTTACGTTCAACCCCCCAGACTAATAGCCGTGCGAAAATATTTATTATAATGGTTATAATAAAGAGCACTAATGCAAGTTCGATTAAGGCATTTAAGTATAAATTGCTTGTGGCTTCGGTAAACTCATTGGCAAGAGTACTTGCCATTGTGTATGCAGGATCCAGTATTGAAGCGGAAATTTGCGGCCGGTTGCCAATAACCATAACTACCGCCATCGTCTCCCCAACTGCTCTGCCAAAGCCAAGGATAATTGCCCCGAGTATACCAGATCTGGCATTACTGAGAACAACTTTAATCACTTCCCATTTTGTAGCCCCCAAAGCATATGATGCTTCTCTCTGACTGGCAGGAACAGATTTTAGAACATCTCTTGATATTGAAGAAATAATAGGAAGAACCATAATTGATAGAATTATACCCGCTGCCAGCATACCATAACCATATGGTGCACCCTGAAAAAATGGAGAGTTGGGAAATTCTTTCTGTAAAAATGGCTCAACAACATCCCGCAGCCATGGGACCAAAACAAATATTCCCCAAAGACCATAAATTACACTTGGAATTCCTGCGAGCAGTTCTGTTAAAAAGGATAATGGTTTTTCGAACCAGGGGGGGGCTAGCTCCGATAAAAAAACAGCAACGCTTAAACCCAGCGGAATCGATATAAGCAGTGCAATAAACGAAGAGACCACGGTTCCGAAAATCATTGGTAATGCGCCAAAATTTTCCGAATAAGGATCCCATGTTGTTGATACTAAAAATTTCCAGCCAAATTTTTTAATAGAAAGGATGGAATTAGAATACATTTCCCATCCCATAAAAAGGACTAATAAAAAAACTAACACTGCGAAAAGCAGTGTTAGTCTTTCAAAAATAATATCGCCGGGATTATTACTGCCTAATATTTTACCTAAGAGGCCAGAACCCTTTTTTTCTTTACTCTTCTTAAAATAACGATTAATCTTCTCGGACGATTCTTTGTTATTTACTACATCCACTAGTTTATTTTAAAGTTTTTTCCCATTACTTGTAATTGTATTTAATTTTTCTAGATTTAATTTCTGTACTGACTCCGGTAATGGAGCATAATAAAGACTTGTTGCATTTTCCTGCCCTTTAGTAACGGCCCACTTTAAAAATTTAACGAGAGCTTCGGCATGAGAATGGTTTTTAATATCCTGTGGAATAACTACCCATGAGAATCCGCAAATCGGATAGGAGTTTTTCCCGCTCGAATTTGTTATAACTGCCCGAAGATCTTTAGGCATATTTTTAGCGGCTCCCGCAGCGGCTTCTGAAACAGTATTAAAGTTCACATCAACAAAATTACCATCCTTATTTTTTAACAAACAATAGGGGAGATTATTTTGCTTTGCATATGCTAATTCGATATAACCAATAGCACCAACAGACTGGGAAATAATTCCGGCCACACCCTCGGTTCCCTTGGCACCAAGACCGACCGGCCAATTAACAGACGTGCTGTTTCCGCATTTTTTTGCCCATTCGGGGCTTACTTTAGTTAAATAACTGGTAAAAATAAATGTAGTGCCGCTTCCCTCAGAACGATGTGCAACCAAGATTGCTCTGTCCGGAAGTTTTTTATCCGGGTTTAATTTCTTAAGCTGCGGATCATTCCATTTTTTAATTTTACCAAGATAAATATCCGCCAGTGTTTGTCCGTCAAGTTTAATTCCCTGTCCAACGGAAGGCAGATTATAAGAGATGGCAACACCGCCTATAATTATAGGAATATGAACAACGCTAGAACCTCTTGATTTTTTAAATGCATCCATTTGTTGCTGTGTCAGCGGCGCATCCGACGCTCCGAAATCTACTGTTCCTTCTGTAACCTGGCGTATTCCGCCGCCGCTTCCTATGGAGGCATAATTAATCTGAACCCCTGTGTTTTTATTGAAAGTATCAAACCATTTAGAAAAAATAGGATAATCAAATGTAGAGCCTGCACCGGTCAGCTTTACCTGAGCAAAGGAAGAACCGGTAAACAGAGCCAAAGATAATAAAATTAATGAAAAAATTTTTAACTTCATCTTAATGTCCTTATTTAAAATTATAGAAATTTGATTTAATAAAAAACTTTAACTAATTAAAATTCCCAGTAGAAAGTGATTCTTGGTACAACATCACTTTTGTCACCTCCGTTTGGTGAAGCCGCCTGATATGTAACAACTTCAACATTGGGAGAAACACTAACGTGTTCAACCGGATTATACTGAAGACCTGCAAGTATTAAGTTTTTACCATCCAAATTTGAATGAGAGTTTGTATTCGGATCATATGTATCAAACCGGCCTACAATCTGTGTTTTTTCAGTTAAATTTGCATAAGCCCATATTGATAGGCCAAACCCCGTCTGCGAACCCAGTGCTCCGTCAGGAGGAGTATATTTATTCTGCTGTGATTTCAAAAATCCCTCAACCCCAATTGAAAATTTCCCTTTTTGCCTGTAATTAATAAACCCTGCGCCTACTATAACATTGTCATCTTTTTTATCAGCAGTTTGCGGCTGCGATGAATACTCTCCATAAGCAGTTAACAACAATTCCGGCGAAGGATTGAATTCAAGCAAGCCATAAACTGTTTTATCTTTATTTACCTCGGGGGCATTGCCTGAACCGTTGCCTATTTTTAGCCAATATTTTACACTGCCGCTTTCAGACAACTTTCCTTTCAAATCAACTCCAAGGTCGCGGGAAGGAACGACACCCTCTAAATCCATAATTGTCTTTTCGAGATAACGATGGCCCCACGCACCCTCCGAAACATCATACGCGGGAGTCGGGGAGATACCGAAAATAAGATCAGAACCCGAGAAAATATCTTTCCATTTTAACCAGGCATCTTTTACCATTGTGGTAATTTTTCCGTTGTTAGTTATTTCACCCTGATCGGCTTCGAGGCGGAAGCGGGTAGAAAAATTGTCGGATATTGAATAATCTGTTGTTATATAAATTCTCCTGAACTGAAAACCGTTGAAATTTTTTTGGGCTGAATCATGAGCTGCAGCATTATAAAAATAATCACCGAACATTAACCCGCTGAATTTGGGTCCTTTCTTCTCCTGTGAATACGCCGAAAAGACAAGAAAAATTACGAAAATCGAAAATAATATCTTTCTCATAGTACTTTTTAATTATGTTTGTTATAAAATAAGTTTATTAAAAAGTCTATATAACAAACATCCAAGATACACCAATTCCTACTGCGGTATGTTAAGGAATTGTTAATTTTATGTTATGAATTAAGATGTTTATTAATGACCGGGTCAAAAATAGATAATTGAATTGCCTGAAATATTATGGGAATATTATGTTCTGATTAATTTTTATTAATAAAAGTAAAGAATACTCCGATATTTTTACAAGAATATTTTGCTCTATGTTAAAGATTTTGAAAAACATTACCTTTATTTTATATAGCATAGTTTAAAAATCTTACCATTGAATTTGTTCTGGGTTTACTAATAATTTAGAATATATATTTTAATAATTATAGAAAATAAAATCCGATATTATGGAAAACAAAAATCTTCATATGGAAATAGGAAAAGTTTTTCAGTTTTCAAACTCCCATGATGATCTGTTCGACTATTTCAGAGCATCAATTGATAAAAAGATCAAAGATATCGCTTTATACAACTCCCTCTTATGGAATAAAGCATTGTCCGTTGATGAAATTTTAATGTTTGCCGAAAAAATCTGCAAAGAAATACCCGAATTTTGTTTTGATATATATTTATCTGTTGCAAAAATTCTGGATTCAAAATCGATGTATGAAGAGAATAAAGATGCAGCCTTCAATTATATACAGAAAGCAGCACTTTCAGAAAAAGATTCGATTGAACCCTACATTGCAGTTTCCGAGATGTACAGTAAAGAATTAAACATACCGCCATTTGATAAAATAGAAAGCTTCTTTGAGAGTGGTTTTCATAATGTAAAAGAGAAAAGCAAGTTATGTTTTGTCCTTGCAAGATTGTATGGAAAGATTGGTAATGTCAAAAAGGGCAGGATTTATCAAAATAAAGGAGAGGAATACCTGGAAAACGGTGAATAAACAAAAGAGGCGAATGGCTCCGAGTTCGATTTTAATAATAATAACCTATGGAAAAATAAAAGACTGTATCTCCCCAAATTATGGGATTACCGGTGCTTTTTTCAAACAAAAAGCTCTTGCCAATTGAGAATTTTGCCGGTCCAATGGGGGTATCGAAAGAGAGACTTGTACCTATTCCATGTTTTAAATCTCTAAACCTTATCTCTTCCTGTTCGCCCCATATTGAGCCCAGATCATATCTCAGGCTGAAATATGTATCGAAGAATATTTCAAAAGGAAGTTTATACCTGTATTCAAGAGAAGTTAAAAATATTTGTCTTCCTCTGAATTCATCTTTTAGCAGACCATAAAACATATCCTGACCGCCGAGAGAATACTGCTCGCTTACCGGCAGGGTTTTATCTGCAAACCCCATTCTCATCCTCGGTGAAAAAGTATGAACTTTTCCAAAAGTAATATAGCTTCTGTAATTAAACCCTAAATTAAAATAACCAAGATCGCTTCCAAGTGCAGTCTGGGCCGTTTCATAGAAGCCCGTGAAGTAAAATCCCCTGTCCGGGAAAGGGTACTTGTCCTGTGTATCTATTGTAGAGCTTGCTTTCAAGCTTACCAGCTTTATTTTATAAGCATTAAACCCTGTTTTTCCCTGCTTAATTTTTATCTGGTCATATTTGTAGGTCCCCTGAAAAATTAAATTTCCAAATTTTTCTACTTGGGTACCGAACGATAAAGATGTACCATAATAAATCTGTCTGTACTCACCTCCGACGGAGCTGGGAAAATCTTTTTCAGATTTGGTTGAATCTGCAGGTATGTATGAATATGCATCATCAAACTGATAAAAAGCATTAACTCTGTAGGTAAAATAAGTATTAAAAATTCTGTTGGATTTATGTTCCAGAATGTAGGACCTGTTTCTCGAACCTCCGAAAAGCAGCAATCCCAGCTCGGTTCCTGTTCCAAAAAGATTCTCATCTCTTATGTCCAGGCTCAACTGGAATTTATCTTCATTATCCACCCTGAATCCGAACCTGACAAGACTCGACATTTTTTCTAACACGTGAATTGTTAAAATATTTTTATTCCCATCTTTTTTTATTGTTAAATAGATATCGTCAAAAAGATTTGTGCTCCTTAAATTTGTCAATCCATCGGAAGCCTCGGCATAAGAAAAATAAGATCCTTCATCTAAAGGGAATTCTCTAAGAATAACATTCCTGTTGGTATGGTTATTCCCCGAAATTAAAATTTTTGAAATTCTGCCCTCATCAAAATATAAATCTAAGATACCTTTATCCGGATCAAAACTTTTCTTTTCAAGGTCTGCCAAAGAATATCCCAGATGCCGGTATTGCTCCAGAAGCTTAACTATTTTTGAATAAAGCTTTTTACTGTTATATGGGCTATCTACCAATGGGAGAAAAACGGAATCGGCATTATCCTTCTTTATTAAAGAGACACCATGCAGGTTCACTTTTTTTATTAAAGGATTTTTTTCAAGTATAAATTTTATTTTTGAGCTGTTTCCAAAATCAGTAATTTGAGCCTTTACGTTTTTATAATCTCCGGTTTCTAACAGATTGCCCAGCGCTTTTATAATTTCATAATTTGATACGGAATCTTTATATGACAATCTGGACAAGGATGGGTATTCTGCTGCTGAAATGTTATTTTCAGGAATGGGAACCTTGATAGAATATTTTTTCTCTGAATGTTCTAAATTAACATTATAGCATGAATCAATTTTTTCTCTGATTGATTTTATCTTACTTTTTGTTGATAGATAACCCTTTCTTACTAATGACGCTATATCTGAAAAATCATCCGCTGCTTTTCCTGATAGGGCCGGCCTTATAACTATACTTGCGCTATCCAGTTGTTCTTCATTTAAAAGCTTCATAGGAATGCTTATAATTTGATCGGCAACCATCCAGGGATATTCGAGCTCGGCTTTTGAATGCAGCCTGCTTGTGGTATTTACTGCAATTACAAAATTTGCCCCGGCATTATATGCGCTTTTTACGGGTATATTTGCTACCAAACCTCCATCTACCAAAATCGATGTATCAACCCTTACCGGGGAAAGTAAAAATGAGACGCTTGAACTTGCCCGCATGGCCTGGCTTAAGGAACCCGAATCAAGTATCACGGGAGTTCCCGAAACTAAATTTGTACAAACAGCTCTGAACCGGAATCTCAAGTCGTTAAAATTATTTTTAATATGAACCGGTGCCTGCAGAGTAAGCAGATTTAAATAATTCGAAAGCCTTAGTCCGTTATTAATGGATGTTGGAATTTCGGGAGTAAGCCCCTTGAGTCTTAATGCAAAAATTGCCTTGTCTTCGGTTATTTTCTGATCAACAAACAGCTCTTTCCTATCTGTTTCCCTGGAAGGAGCAAGAATAGTATTCCAGTTTGTGTTCTCGGCAATAGAATCAATCTGCTCCAGGCTGTAGCCGGCCGAATATAATCCTCCAATAATGCTTCCCATGCTTGTACCGACAATAATGTCCATGGGGATGTTGCTCTCTTCGAGCGCCTTAAGTACGCCAAGCTGTGATATTCCCCTTGCACCGCCGCCGCTTAGTGCAATAGCAATTTGCGGATAAAATTCCGGAACATCATATTTTAATCCGAAAGGCAGAGCCTCTGTTCTGGTAGGTATTGAGATATTATAAATTGTTTGTGAAAAGGTTACAAATGGTAAAAATAATATTACAATAATTATTTTTTTTATATAAACCATTTATGATTAAGGCTGTTAATCCTTCAATAATACAAGAATCCTAGTTCGAAAAATAAGCAATTTTCCCCGATTTGTGCGGTCAAATATATTTATATTATTTCGGGAAAAAATATTATATCAACGCTTTCTCCTTTGCTGCTGAACCTTTGTGTTCTGTTCTGCCTGCTCCATTAGTTTCTGCATAAACCCTTTGGATTTTTTGGGATTCTTAACCGGTTCAAGAACCATTCCATCATGCTTATGATTTATATAATATTGCTGTGCAATTGAAAATACATTAAACATAAAATAATAGAGGTTGAGACCCGAAGGAAAACTCATAAACATAATTGTTAAAAATATAGGCATTACATATACCAGGGCCTGCTGTTTTGGATCTTTCACGCTCATCTTCTGCTGAACGAATGTAGTTACACCCATTAGTACAGCTAACCCGCTGATTTGGTCTATCCCGAAAATGGGAAGTTTGAAAGGAAGCTGATAAATTACATCCGGCTGTGAAAGATCTTTTATCCACCAGACAAACGGCTGCTGCCGTAAATCGATAGCTATTTTCAACAAACCCCAAAGAGCAATGAAAATAGGCATTTGAAGAACAAGCGGTAGACATCCGCCGGCAGGATTAACGCCGTAAGTGGAGTAAAGCTTCATGGTCTCTTTGTTTACTTTCTGCGGATCATCCTTGTACTTTTCCTTTAGCTCTGCGATTTTCGGCTGAAGCATCTGCATCTTCTTCATCGATTGATAGCTGGATTTTGTTAAAGGATAAAGAACAAACTTGATGATCAAAGAGAAAACGATTATTACAACGCCGTAATTTGGAATAAACAAATGAAGAAAATTAAACAACGGAAGAAGTATATAAATGGCAATTGGTCTTACTAAAAATTTTAATCCGAAAAAGCTTCCGAAATCGACAATTGCAGACAGATTATTTCCATATTTATTTAAAATACCGTAATCAACCGGCCCAATGTACAGCGTGAATGTATTTTCTGAAAAATCAGTATTATTAAAGGGAACAATTAATTGAATATTATAATTTTCAGATACACCGTTGTTTGCAATATCCTTCCTGCTTCCCTCTATATAAGCGCCGTCAACCTTAGAAGGATCTTTGGGAGCAATAATTGCCGCAAAATATTTGTTTCTTACAGCAATCCAGTCAATTCTCCCGTTATAACTTTCCTGTTTTTTCTCCTTTACGCTTGAAGCATCAACCGATACCTGATCACCGCCGTAATAAACACTTGCATCTGCATAACTTGCCTCATCAACAGAATTATTCTCAACAAACCTTATCCCGTTATTCCAAACGAGATCGTATGCATTATTGCTGATAATGTTATTCATGCCTTTAAGTTCTATTTTGCTTTCCAGGCTGTATTTATCACCATAAAAGACAAATATCTTCTTTATATATTTATTTTCTGCAACATTGAGTGTGAAAGTAACTATAACAGAATCATCTCCAGTAACTTTATATGCCGGTTTATTAAGCTTAGCATCAAAGTCAAGGTTTGCAGTATTAATTGCTTTCCCGTCAACGGAAACAAAAGAAAGATCATAGTCTCCGCCTTCGGATGCCTTAATAAGCTGAACATGTGTTTGATAAAAATTCGCGGTATCGCTTTCAACACCTGCAGAATACCAGTTGTTGAATTTCTTTTAAATAATATTTAACTATATTTCCGCCATGTGTGGAAAATTCCATTCTTACAAGATCATTCTCAAGCGATATTATTTTTTCAGGTTTTGGAGGGAAGGTGAAATACTTGCCGTATTTCAGGCTATCTGTTGAAACTGCCGGTTTTTCCTTTTCTGCGGCTTCTTTTTTTTCTTCTGCCGCTTTTTGTTCTTTTTGCTGCAATTGTTCCTGCGTTGTTGTGTCGGCAACAAGAGTGGAGTCGTTGCTTTTTTGGGGTAGTTGTTTTTGCGGTTCGGGTGCATTTAAATACATCCAGAGTATTAATAAAGCACCGATTAATACAAAAGCTATTACTGTTTTTTTATCCATTCAAAATTCCATTATTTCAGCGGATCGTATCCGCCTTTATTAAAAGGATTACACCTTAGAACGCGCCAGATAGTTTTTGCACCGCCTTTGAAAATACCATATTTTGTAAATGCCTCTATTCCATATTCAGAACATGTTGGATAAAAACGGCAAGACGGGGGAAACATCGGCGAAATAAATTTTTGATACCCTTTAATCAGTATTACAAATATTCTCCACATTTCAAATAGAGCCTTTGATCTTTAGCATTATATCTACAACTTCCGGCATAATGATTTTTAGCTTTATTTTTTTGTCTTTTTTTTGATATAGCAGGTTCGGAGAAAATACTATCTTCAATAACAGTTTTTTTTCCTGGGCGCTACTTAAAAGGATCTCCTTGTTTAATCTATATGATTCTTTAATAAGTCTTTTAAGCCTGTTTCTCCAAACAGCATTTCCTGCTTTTTTAAAAACTGCAGCCGCAATTTTTACTCCCGGCAGTTTAGGATTCTCCTCAATAACAAAAAGAGCTTTAATAATTTTTTGGTTGGAAAAAAAGATTTTCCCTGATGAATATATCTGTTGAAAATCTTTTCTACTTTTTATTCTTTCTTCAGATGAAAGACCAAAGCGTTTCAAAAGAATTATTTCTCATCACTTACTGTTAATTTTTTTCTGCCTCTTGCTCTTCTCCTGGCTAAAACTTTTCTACCGTTTTTCGTTTTCATTCTCTCTCTGAAGCCATGCTTATTCTTTCTTTTTCTATTGCTTGGCTGGTAAGTTCTCTTCATTTATCACTCCTTTTTTCAAAAGACTTTAAAAATAAGTATTGATATTATTATAAACAAGATACTTTCTGTTCATATCTTCTGCCCAATATTAAAAAAATATTAACTTTTAAAAGAATTAATTTGCACTGCTCGGTATTACTTCCTATTTTTTCATTGGGTTAGGCAGTAAAAATTAATGTGAATATCTTGTGGATAATTTTATTATGTGAAAACGTTTCACAAACAACCCCCAACCCGAAGACAGGGCGATAAAACTCAAACAATGTGTGTTGATTTAAAAGAAAAAGGCCACAAGTTGTTTAATTACGGGCGGTTACGGGCTGGTATTTAATGTGAATATCTTGTGGAAAAGAGAAAATTGTGCGTTATAAACAAAAGAACAAAAAACAATTAAAATAAATTAATAAAATTTTTGGAGTGTGGATAATTCAATATGCTTAATTCTGTTATTTTCGAAAAAAAATTAATCTCTGAGCACGAGATACTCTGGAAAGAATGCTTAAAAATCATAAAGCAGAACGTTACTTTGATGACCTATAACACCTGGTTCCAGCCTATTAAGGCTTTGGAAATAGATGATTCAACCCTAACGGTTCAGCTTCCCAGCCAGTTTTTCTGGGAATGGATTGACGAACATTTCAACACATTAATAAACAAAACCATTCACGAGGTTTTAGGAGAAAAAGCAAAGCTTGCATATATTATTAATGAAGAAAAAGAATCTAATGAAAAACCTCAAAAACCTATCCAGCTATCTCAACCTGTGGTGCATAAAAACAAACCGGATTTTGAAACATACTTGAACTCAAGATATACATTTGAAAATTTCATAAAAGGCGAAGGAAACCAATTAGCAAGAGCTGCAGCCAGCGCCATCAGCGATAATCCGGGAGGAACTTCGTTTAATCCGTTTTTTGTTTACGGCGGTGTGGGCCTTGGAAAAACTCACTTAATCCAAGCAATTGGAAATAAAATAGTTAAAAGCTTTCCGGATAAAAAAGTTATTTATCTTTCTTCCGATATTTTTACGGTAGAATTCGTAGAAGCAATACAATCCAATAAAGTTAACGAATTCAGCAGCTTCTACAGAAATATGGATGTTTTAATTATTGATGATATACAGTTTCTTATTGGAAAAGAAAAAACACAGGATCTTTTCTTCCATATTTTCAATACTCTTCATCAATCAAAGAAACAAATTGTACTGTCCAGCGATAAAGCACCAAAAGATTTAAAAGGGCTTGATGACCGGCTGATATCAAGATTTCAATGGGGATTACCTGCCGACATTCAGCCGCCGGAACTTGAAACAAGAATAGCAATTTTAAAAAGAAATCGGAAGATTTCGGAATGATCGTTTCAAACGAAATTCTTGAATATATTGCAAATAATATAACATCAAATATTAGGGAGCTTGAGGGCTGTTTAATAAAGCTCCTTGCTAATTCATCTCTTAATTCAAAAGAAATTAATTTAGAGCTTGCTAAAAAAACTGTAAAGGAGATTGCAACAGACAGAAAGGTTAATGTCACTATTGAAATTATTACAAAAAATGTTTGCACCTATCTCAAGGTCGATGAAAACAAAATACGAGATAAAACCCGGAAAAAAGAAATCGTCTTGGCGAGACAGATAGCAATGTACCTGGCAAAGGAATTGACAAAATCATCTCTCAAGACAATTGGATTGCATTTCGGAGGCAGGGATCATTCAACTGTAATTCATGCCTGTAATTCGATTGAAGAGCTCAGGACGAAAGATTCTGCATTAAAAGAAATAGTAGAAAACCTGAAAAACCAGATTGAAATAAGTTCTTCCTGATTGATTTCTAATTTTGAATTTTAGAAGCTCCCATTGAGGAGCTTTTTTTATTAATTTCATGATAAATTTTTATTTTTTAGATGTGCAAAACTTGTTGTTATGTTAGGCAAAACTTGTTGATAAAACTTTGCTTATTAACAGAGTGTTCATATACAGTTTTTATATAAGAGATAATTAACATTCAAAACATTAAATTAGTTTTGTTTTTTTAGCTTATTATAAACAAACAGAACAAGTTAACATATTCACATCCTTATTATTATTATTAATTTTAAATAATATATTAATTATTAATAATAATGGTGTTATTAACAGTTGAAAAATCCCTGTAAATTTATAACATAACCATAACTTTTTTCATTGAGAATATTGCGTAATATTATTATTTTAAGACATTTAAAAGGAGATTTTATAAATGAAATTTAAAGTAAACAGTAAAGTTTTAGAGAAGCTGTTATCTAAAATAATTCCTGCTGTACCCGCACGTACTCCAATGCCTATTTTAGAGAACTTTCTGTTTGATATACATGACGGGCTGCTTACTGTAAGTGCAACCGATCTTGAAATTGCTATAAGATCTTCTATAAATGTTGCCGCAGATGAAAATATTCAAATGGTAATCCCTGCAAAACTTTTATATGATATTATCCGTTCATTAGGCGATACCCAGATCAATTTTGAAACTGAACAAAATTCCAAATTGAAAATTTCAACAGATAACGGCGTTTATAACATTGGATTTTCTTCACCGGAAGATTTTCCTGAAATCCCTTCCATTACAAGAGATAAAGAAATAACTATAAACGGAACTGATATTAAGAAAGCAATCGATCAGACATCTTTTGCAATGAGCAAAGAAGATATGAGACCTGCAATGACAGGAACATTGCTTGAATTTTCTGAAGATGGTTTGCGTTTTGTAACTACAGATGGCCATAGACTTGTAAAGTATGTGAACAAATCTATTACATCGGAAAAAGATGAACAATATATAATTCCCGAAAGGGCTATATCTGTTCTATCCAAGCAGCTATCGGATAGTGATATAAATATTTACTTGAGCAAGACAAACATTATGGTTCAATTTACCGATGTTGAATTTATATCCCGTTTAATTGGAGAAAAATATCCTTCATACAATAGTGTTATACCGCTTGAAAATGAGAACCTGCTGAAGGTAAAGACGGGAGATATTTTAGCAGCAGTAAAAAGAATGATGCTGTTTTCAACATCAAATTCAAAACAGGTTAAATTTTCAATTACTAATGATAATTTAGAAATATCTGCAGAAGATATTGATCACGGTTCAAATGCAAAAGAGAATATATTCTGCGAATATAAAGGCGAGCCGATGGATATCGGTTTTAATACTTCTTATGTAAATGATATAATATCACATGTAAATAAGGACGAAGTAATATTTAAATTACATTCTCCTACAAAAGCATGTATAATTGAACCAACTGAAAATGAAGAGAATGAAGATTTAATGTTGCTGCTTATGCCCGTACGTTTAAATAATTAAATATGATTCTTTCCTCGGTCTATTTAAAAAATTTTAGAAGTCACAAAAGTACAAGTATAAATTTTTCTGAAAAAATAAATTACATAGTAGGAGGAAACGGGCAAGGTAAAACATCTGTTTTAGAATCAATTTATTTTCTATGTACAACAAAAGGATATAATTCAAAGTCAGATATCGAAGTGACAAGGTTTAACGAGAAGGGATTTGAGATAAAAGGTTCTTTCAAAGATTTAACGGAAAATGATATAAGAGTTTATTTCTCCTTAGAGGAAAACAGGAAATATTATTTTCAGAACGGCAAATTGATTAATCGTCTTTCGGATGTAATTGGTAAATTTCCCGTGGTTATCTTAACCCCTGCAGATCATTCAATCACCCAGGGTTCACCGGGCGATAGAAGAAAATTTGTTGACTCTGTTATTTCTCAATCAAGCGAAACTTATTTAAAATTATTACTTGATTTAAATCGTACTCTCCGGCAGCGCTCATCACTTTTAACCCGGATCAAAGAAAAAAACAGCAGATCTCAAATTATGTATAATGAACTTGATGCCTGGACATTGAAATTGATTGATATAGGAACGGAGATAATTAATCATAGAATAAAATTTATAAATGAATTTAACCCTTATATAAATGAATCCTATAAAAGAATTATGGGAAACGATGAAATACCTAAAGTTACATATTCGTTTCTGGAAGGAAAGAAAGAATACGAAAACCGAAATATGATAAAAGAAGATTTTCACGAAATAATTAATACAAAAAGAGAAGAGGAATTAAGAAGAGCAACAAATTTGGTGGGTCCGCAGAGGGATGAATACCTGTTTGAAATAAACAGTATGGAACTGAAAACATTCGGATCGCAGGGTCAGCACAAAACATTTCAGATTGCATTAAAGTTTGCGCAGTTCTTTTATTTGAAAGAAAAAACTGGCAAAACACCTGTCTTTTTGCTTGATGATGTTTTCGGTGAACTAGATGCAAACAGATCTTTAAAAACAAGCGAATATTTAAGAGAAACCGGACAGGCTTTTATTACATTAACCGATTTTTCTAATATGTCTTTCCTTAAAATAAAGGAAAAAGATACCCTTATAAGATTAAAACAAGGCGAGGTCGTTTATGCCTAACGGTTTTATAAGCCTGGGAGAAGCATTTGAGAACGAACCGTCTCTGAGTAAACTAAAAAACTCAATTAAAGATTTTGATGTTGTTACAAATTTTTATGAAATTTTCAAAGATTTTGAAAAGATAGCTGTTCCGGTTAAAGTTAAAAACAACATTCTTTACTTAAGGGTTGAAAATTCTGTATGGAGAAGCGAACTTAAAATTAAAGAACAAAATATTATTGAAAAAATAAACAAATACCTAAACGAAGAGAGAATCAAAAAATTAAAGTTTGTCTCTTAATTATTATAAAATTATGATGGATTGAAATATATGTCAAACGCAAAACCCAAAAGTGATTATAGTGCAAAAAATATAAACGTGCTAAAAGGACTCGAGGCTGTCCGTAAAAGACCGGCAATGTATATCGGTGATGTAAGCGCAAGAGGACTTCACCATTTGGTTAATGAAGTTGTTGATAACAGCATAGATGAGGCGCTGGCAGGTTATGCTGATTTTATTGAAGTTATTATTAATAAAGACGAAACCGTTACTGTTGAAGACAACGGCAGGGGCATACCTGTTGATATGCATCCTGTTGAGAAACGTTCTGCTCTTGAAGTGGTAATGACAATGCTTCATGCCGGCGGAAAGTTTGACAAAAACACATATAAAGTTTCCGGTGGATTGCACGGTGTCGGTGTTTCCGTTGTTAACGCTTTATCGGAATGGCTGAAAGTTGAAGTTAAGAGAGATGGGAAAGTGTATTTCCAGGAATACAAGCAGGGTCAGCCATTAAAACCTGTTATGGAAATAGGAAAAGCTAAAAAAAATGAGACAGGAACAAAAACTACGTTTATGCCAGATAAGGAGATATTTAAGAATACAAATTTTAAATTTGATACTCTTGCAGAAAGAATGAGAGAACTGGCCTATTTAAATAAAAACATTTCAATTAAAATAAAAGATACCAGGAACGGCGGGCAGGAAGAAACATATCATTTCAAGGGCGGGCTAATTGAGTTTGTTAAATATCTGGATGAAACAAGGGAACCTCTGCATAAAACCGTTTATATTGAAGGGGAAAAAGATAATACGCCAATTGAAATTGCCTTTCAGTATAACAGCAGCTACAGCGACAATATATTTTCATATGTAAATAATATAAATACTATTGAAGGCGGAACGCATTTAGTTGGTTTTAAAACTGCACTGACAAGAACCTTTAACAACTATGCATCGAAAAACAATCTGATTAAAGAAGGTAAAATATCTTTAACCGGGGATGATTTCAGAGAAGGCCTGACAGCCGTTATTTCAATTAAAGTAGCCGAGCCGCAATTTGAAGGACAGACAAAAACAAAGCTTGGAAACAGCGAAACCAAATCTGCCGTGGAAACATTAGTAGGTGAAAAGTTATCAGAATATCTTGAAGAAAATCCTTCTGTCGGTAAAAAGATTATTGAAAAATGTCTCCGGGCTGCAGAAGCAAGAGAAGCTGCAAGAAAGGCAAGAGACCTTGCAAGAAGAAAGAATGCTTTGGACAACATGAACCTCCCCGGCAAACTTGCAGACTGTTCAATTACCGATCCCGAGCATTGTGAAATTTATATTGTTGAGGGTGATTCCGCCGGCGGTTCTGCAAAACAGGGAAGAGACAGAAGGTTCCAGGCTATTCTCCCCCTCAGAGGAAAGATATTAAATGTTGAAAAAGCCAAGCTGAATAAGATATTAGAAAATAACGAAATTAAAGCAATCATTTCTGCCGTTGGTGCAGGCTTGGGGGCTGATTTTGATCAGGCAAAATCAAGATACGGGAAAGTTATATTAATGACGGACGCAGATGTGGATGGCAGTCATATAAGGACTTTGCTTCTTACTTTTTTATACAGGCATATGAAAGATTTAATAACCGCCGGCAAAGTATATATTGCGCAGCCTCCGTTATATAAAATAAAAAAAGGAAAAGAAGAACACTATGCCTTTGATGATAATGAACGTGATGAGATTTTGAAGAGATTTAAAGTTAATGGAAAAGACAATTCACATTCTGAAGAGTTAGCCGAAGAAATGATGGAAGAAGGAGCGGTAAAAGGAGTCAATATCTCCCGGTACAAAGGTCTTGGTGAGATGAATCCGGAACAGCTGTGGGAAACAACCATGAATCCGGAGACGCGGACTGTTCTTCAGGTTACTCTTGAGAGTGCGGCAACCGCCGATAAGATTTTTGAAACATTAATGGGCGATAATGTTGAACCAAGAAGAGAGTTTATTGAAAAGAATGCAAAGTATGTTAGAAACCTGGATGTGTAGCGAATTCATAAAAGCCGAAGGTTAAAGCAGAGGCCAAAAAACAAGCAGCAACGTATTCACACAAACATGCTGAACAAATGGATTTAATAAAAATATTTTGAACTAAAAAAATTAGAACTTTTTATTTATACCAATTAGAAGGATTATGGCAACAATATTTGAAAAGATAGTACCTGTCTCTTTAGAAGAAGAGATGAAATCTTCATATATAGACTATTCTATGTCGGTAATTGTAGCGAGAGCTTTGCCGGACGTGAGAGACGGACTGAAGCCGGTTCACAGAAGAGTTTTATACGGTATGCATGAACTCGGTATGGCTCATAATAAGCCGTATAAAAAATCCGCCAGGATAGTCGGTGAAGTTTTAGGTAAATATCATCCGCACGGAGATACCGCTGTTTATGATTCAATGGTGAGGATGGTGCAGGATTTTTCTCTCCGGTATCCGCTCGTTGACGGCCAGGGAAATTTTGGTTCCGTTGATGGTGATTCTCCGGCAGCAATGCGTTATACGGAAGCAAGACTTGCAAGAATTTCCGAAGAAATGCTGCGAGATCTCGATAAAAACACCGTGGACTTTGCCCCAAACTTTGATGACTCTCTGCAGGAACCTGTTGTAATGCCGTCATATTTACCAAATCTTCTTATAAACGGAACCAGCGGAATCGCGGTAGGTATGGCTACAAACATTCCTCCGCATAATATTGGCGAGGTAATCGACGGGTTGATTGCACTTATAAAAAATCCAGAAATTACCACAGAAAAATTAATGAAATATATCACGGCTCCTGATTTCCCGACAGCAGGTATTATCTACGGGTATACGGGAGTTAGGGACGCATATCTTACCGGACGCGGGAAAATAATTGTAAGAGCCAGGGCAAATATTGAAACACTCAAGAACAGCCGAGAGAATATTATAATTACGGAACTGCCGTACCAGGTTAATAAGGCAAATCTAATTGAAAAAATTGCAGAATTGGTTAGAGCCGGTAAAATTAGCGATATATCTAACATAAGAGACGAATCTGACAGAGACGGGATGAGGGTTGTTGTTGAATTAAAAAGGGATGCACAGCCGCCGGTTGTTCTTAATCAATTGTTTAAGCATACACAGATGCAGACCACCTTTGGTGTAATAATGCTGGCATTGGTTAATGGTATTCCCAAAGTTCTTACTCTTAAAGAAACCATGCAGCACTTTATCACCCACAGGATGGATGTGCTTATAAGAAGAACCAAATATGAGCTTGATGCGGCTGAAAGAAGGGCCCATATCCTTGAAGGATATATTATTGCTTTAGATAATATTGATGAAGTTATCGAGACGATTAAAAAATCCAGGGATGTCGAAACTGCAAAAAATAATTTGATTAGAAAATTCAAATTATCTGAAATACAGGCCAAAGCTATTCTTGATATGCGTCTGCAGAGGTTAACCGGTCTGGAAAGAAAGAAAATAGAAGACGAATATAAGGATGTTATTAAATTAATTGAGAAATTAAAAGGGATTCTTGGAAGTGAAGAAAAAAGATATCTCATTATAAAAGATGAATTATTAGTAATCAAAGACAGATATGGCGATGCTAGAAGAACAGAAGTTATTCATGACTATGAAGAATTTTCTCTTGAAGATATTATTGCGGAAGAAGATGTTGTTCTTACAATATCGCACAGCGGCTTCATTAAAAGATTCCCGGTAAGCGGCTATAGAAGGCAGGCCAGGGGCGGCAAAGGTGTAACCGGGGCCGGAACCAAAGATGACGATTTCATAGAGCATATGTTTATTGCATCAACGCACCAGTATATCTTATTTTTTACAGATAGAGGAAAGTGTTACTGGCTTAAAGTGCACGAAATTCCGGAAGGCGGCAGAGCCGCCAGGGGAAGATCTATTGTAAATCTTCTTGAGAAAGATAAAGATGAAAATATTACAGCTTTTGTTACGGTAAAAGAATTTAATGATTCTCATTTCCTGATTATGGCAACCGAGCAGGGAACAATTAAAAAGACAGTTCTTTCTGCATATGGAAATGTAAGGAAAGGCGGAATAAACGCAATCAATCTGAATAAGAATGATAAGTTGATTGAAGTGAAAATGACAGACGGGACAAATGATATTGTGCTGGGCACAAGAAATGGTTTTGCAATAAGGTTTAATGAAAAAGATGTCAGGGATATGGGAAGAACTGCTACCGGGGTGAGAGGTGTTAAGCTAGGTAAAGATGATAGGGTTGTAAGTCTGCTTGTAATTAAACGGCAGGGAACAGTCCTGGTTGTTACCGAAAAAGGTTATGGCAAGCGTTCGGATATAAATGATTATAGAATTACCCGGCGCGGCGGCAAAGGTGTAATAACCGTTAAAACAAGTGAAAAGGTTGGAAAAATGATCGCCATGATGGAAGTGCAGGATAACGATGAACTGGTTATTATCTCAGTTCACGGAATGGTAATTAGGCAAAGCGTGAAAGATATGAGAGTAATGGGAAGAAACACCCAGGGTGTCCGTGTTATTAGGCTGAACGACGGAGACGGAATTGCCGACATCGCTAAAGTTATTTCTGAAGACGAAGAAGAAGTTCCATTAGCTGTAGAATAAAAATTTTCTACAGCTGTAAAAAAGCAGATTTCATAAAAGATGCTTCAACACAGCCGGAATAAGCCCTTGTTACAGGAAGGGAGAGTAACTGAAAAAAACCGGCATGTTGACAAATTAGATTGACATATGTATTTTTTACCAAATAAATTTTCATCTCATATGAAATTGTCCCTTCACTGTTTTCATAAACAGGAAAAGATTCTTTTAGATTTCCCCGTTCTTGTTAAAGTATTAAAATCCAAAAACAAAAAGGAGAAATATAATGAAGAAAGCATTTCTACCGGCAGTTGTCCTGATTTTGTTTTTTAGTTCTACCGCACTTGCACAATTACCTTTTAAATTGGGGATTAGGGCGGGTTTGAACATTGCGAATTTATCGTGGGATCCTGACTTACCATCTCAAGTAGAAAAATCATCCCGTACGGGATTTAAATTTGGAGCGATGGCTGAGTTGGGATTTATACCAATGTTTGCATTGCAGATTGAACCAATGTATGTTCAAAAAGGGGGGAAAATAAGTGCTTTTGGAGAAGAAATTACAAATAAATTAACATATCTGGATATTCCCATTCTATTAAAACTCAAGATCCCCCTTCCCGGTCCTCTTACTCCTTATGCTTTTGCAGGACCAAGCATTGGGATTCTTTTATCGGCTTCTTCTGAATCCGGTGGGCAGGAAACAGATATAAAAGATCAACTCTCCTCTACAGATTTTGGATTAGACTTTGGTGCAGGCGCTGCCTTGGATGTAGCCCCTCTCATATCATTAATGCTAGACATAAGATATTCTATCGGGCTGTCGGATATATTTAATGACACAGGAAAACAGGGCTGGGCTCAGGAAACAGGTATTGTGGGACAAAAAGCAAAGAATAACGGTATCCAGATTGTTGCAGGTATAATGTTCGGGTTATAATAATTATCAAAAGAGAATTATAGTTGAGAGGCGGAGTCTTTCCGCCTCTTTATTTCAAGGCTGCTTTAAGAGATTCCTGGTTAGCTTCTATTGTTTTATCCAAGTCATCTTTTGAATGTGCTGTCGAAACAAACAAAGCTTCAAATTGTGAAGGGGGCAGGTAATTCCCTCGGCCCAGCATTTCGTTAAAATATTTGCCAAACAGATATGTGTTTGCTTTTACTGCTGTTTTAAAATCATTAACTTCTTCTTCAATAAAGAATAATGTTAACATTGAACCTACCCGGTTAATGGTGAACTTTTTTCCTAAAGATCTCAGATTATCATTAAATCCATTTTCAAGGTAAGAAGATTTTTCCTCAAGCTTTGTATAAACTTCAGGATGATTCTTTATATAGTTTAGTGCAGAATAGCCAGCGGCCATAGCAAGAGGATTGCCGCTTAAAGTCCCGGCCTGGTAAACCGGCCCGCTTGGAGCAATCATTTCCATGATTTCTTTTTTACCTCCAAAAGCACCCACGGGTAAACCGCCGCCGATTATTTTTCCGAAGGTTGATAAATCCGGTTTTATATTAAATAATTCCTGGGCACCGCCTTTTTCCACTCTGAATCCGCTCATAACTTCATCGAAGATTAAAACAATTTTCTCTTCGCTGCAAAGATTCCTTAATTCATTAAGAAAATCATTTTTAGCTTTAACGACACCCATATTGCCTGCAACTGGCTCGATAATGATTGCTGCAATTTGTTCTTTATTAGTGTTGATTAATTTTTTTACTGATTCAATGTCGTTATAATCAGCAATTAATGTATCCGCAGCGTTTCCCTTCGTCACGCCGGGACTTGTCGGGATTCCAAGGGTTAAAGCACCGGATCCGGCCTTGATTAAAAAGAAATCTGCATGACCATGATAGCATCCCTCGAACTTAATTATTTTTTCTTTCCCGGTATAACCCCGGGCAGCTCTTACAGCACTCATCGTGGCTTCTGTTCCGCTGTTTACCATCCTTACCAGCTCAACTGAAGGAACCAATTCGGTAATTAGCTTTGCTAAACTTACTTCAAGTTCGGAGGGAGTTCCAAAACTTGTTCCGTTTTCAATTGCTTTAAGGAGTGCTTCTTTAATAAAAGGAGGATTATGTCCAAATAAATGAGGCCCCCAGCTTCCGATATAATCGATAAATTCATTCCCGTCAACATCAATCAATTTTGAACCCTCTCCACGTTTTATGAAAACCGGGTTTCCGCCTACGGATTTAAAAGCTTCTTACGGGAGAATTAACTCCCCCGGGTATATAATTTTTTGCTTCATTAAATAAACTTTCACTTTTTGAAGTTATCATTTTTGTTCTCTTTTAATAAATAAATTTTTGAATGTACTTTTATAATTTTAATATTATTTTTCAAGAATAAATGCCGTAATATTTTCTATGCGTGAAAAGATGAAATTGTCTTTCTAATGCAATCAGCCTTTTTCTATTATGATTACAGTTATTTCCGGTGTAGAATTATATCTTACCGGAGCAATAGACATTCCCAAACCTCTTGTTACTACCAAAAGCATTTTCTCACCATCTTGTTTTGTAAAATGAAAATCTCCTCTTACATAAGGAGTTTCAATTAGTGTCGGGGATAAATTTTTAAATGGAAAAAGGAAGGTTATTTGTCCGCCGTGTGTATGTCCCGCAAGATAGAGATCGTAATTATACTTTGTTGCCGCATTAGCCAGGAACACTCTCGGCTGATGAGCCAGAAAGATTTTTAAGGCATATTTATGTTTTAATTCCGCCAGGCTGTCCAGCTGATCAACAGGAATTCTTTCAACATAAGTGTTGGTGACAAAAGTGATTTCAATTCCGGTGCTGTCAACATTAATATACCGCTTGCCATTGTCTACCATTTGAATGCCCTGTTTATTAAGGGCTGTTTCAACTTCTTTTAAGCTTCTTGAATAATTATTATGATAAGCCCAGTTATCATGATCTCCTACACATGAATAAATTCCATATCTTGATTTTATTTTTGAGATATATTCGGCTGCCTCGTTTATATATTCCGGAGTTGAAGTAATAACATCTCCGCCAATCAAAACAAGATCGGGATGTGTTGAGTTTACTTTTTTGATGTAGTTTGTAAGTCTTGCCCTATCCGTATACCTATCAGCCTGAATATCCGAGATAAAAGTTATTTTAAAATTATTTAATGCTTCTGGTAAGTCTTTCTTCTTATATTCAACTATTCTTATTGAAACAGCATATTCATCATGGACCATTCTGAGCGGAACATAAAATAAAAAAAGGATAGTAATAATCACTATAGCTTTTGTCTCATAAGAAAGGATTTTCTGTTGATATTTTTTCCATATTGGAAACAATAGGATCCCGAAAACATCTATTATAAGGAAGAACAGATCGGATTGTACAACAATAAATAATCCTGCCCAGAAGGGGTAAATCAGAAAATAATCGAAGAAGGAATTCTGCGGTACCCAGGTATAAGTTTTTGATATCGCGGCATAGCTCCAATCAAAAATTAAAAACAAAGGATATAAATTAATCCATACAAGAAAGATGGTTAAAGCCGCTTTCCTCTTTTTGTCCGGAAGTTTCGGAAATACATTCTTAATTGCTTTTGAAACTTTCTTTGTAAAATAGTATTCAACTAAGTATAAGAGAACTGCCGCTATAAAAATCCCGGTTATATTTCGCATTCAGCGTCGTTTTTCTGAAGAAAAAATTTTGATAGGCAATTTATTTATATAAATGTTTCTCTTCAATACAGTTGCTATTCAAGTAATAACCTGTTTATAATTTCTCTCATTTTTTCGAAATGAGTCCCCCGCCAGTAGATTTTATCACAATTTCTGCAATACCAGAAATTATTGTGTCGCTGCTTAACTTTCAAAGGAAGCCTCTCAATTATTTCTTCTTTATCTATTTTTTCAAGCCTGGTGTTGCATTCAAGGCATCTCTCGAATTCTCTTATTTCGTTTTTTAAGCTGAATCTTTCTGCAACTTCCTTAAGCTGCAATTCGGGATTTTGATTTCTGACAAAATAACCATGGGTTACTTCGTTTCTTTTCAGAATCCCTTTATCTCTTGTTAAAATTGTCCTTTTCTCATTTAAAGAAACATCTACAATTTCATCATCATCATAATCATTTTTATACTTTGTATCGAAACCTGTCATTCTTAAGTACCTGGCTAATGTTCCGAGATGAACATCTAAAACAAATTTTTTATTTCTTAATGGTTTTACTCTTAAATGCTGAACATCTGAAATATCAAATGATTCAAAAACCGGGTAGACGCTTATATCATCCCGGTCATTAACTATATATGAAAAATCGACTGATTTACAGTTGACCAAAATCAAATCAACTTCTGTATGCGGGATCCCCAAAGATTCAATCATATCTTTAATTGAAGTACGATCAATAAAGTTATGTTCAAACCGGATTTTTCTTTTTGTTTTCGAAAGGAAATCATTTAGTTCTTCATAAAACCGGAAGAAAGCTGTTTTCATTTTAACATAAAATATTCATTCACTCTTAAAGAACCTGAACGTACTCTTGAACTTGTGCTTAGATCTTGTCCTTAACGAATTTTGATATGCAGCTCTCTTAATTGCTCTTCACCAACAGTAGAAGGAGCATCATCCATTAATGAAACGCCGCTTGCGGTTTTAGGAAATGCGATTACATCTCGAATTGAGTTTTCGCCTGCAAAGATCATTGCCATTCTGTCAAATCCAAAAGCAATTCCTCCATGAGGCGGAGCGCCGTATTTAAATGCGTTCATTAAAAATCCGAACCTGTATTCGGCTTCTTCGTCTGAGATACCTAAAGCTTTAAACATTTTTGCCTGCAGATCCGCATCGTGAATTCTAATGCTTCCGCCCGCAATCTCATTTCCATTTAGAACAAGATCATAGGCTCTCGCGCGGACTCTTCCCGGGTCGGATTCCATATATTGAACATCTTCAAGTCTTGGAGAAGTGAAAGGATGATGCATAGCATAATAACGTTTTGTCTGATCGTCCCATTCAAAAAGAGGGAAATCGGTTACCCATAACATGTGAGAGTTTGAATCTTTTTTAATCAGTTCCAATCTTCGGGCCATTTCCAGCCTTAACTGCCCCATAATTGCCAGAGCCTTTAATCTTTCACCGGAAAGGATAAAGATCAAATCACCATCCTTTGCATTTAATCTTTCAACCAGGTTTCTTTTCTCTTCATCGGACAAAAATTTTGCTATAGGCGCTTCGAGTTCAATCCCGGCATCTGATGCTTTAACACGCATCCATATTAATCCGCCGGCACCTAATTTCTTCACAAAATCAGTTAAAACATCAAGTTGATTACGGGTATAGTCACCGCAGCCCGGAGCTGTTAATCCCGAAATTATTCCCTTATTATCAATTTGTTCTTTGAAGACTTTAAAGTTGGTTTTTGAGAAAACATCATTCAAAGTTACCATGTTGAGTAAAAAGCGCAGATCCGGTTTATCACTTCCATATTTCTCCATTGCCTCATCAAAAGATAGCCTTGGAATCGGAAGTTTTAAATCCTGTTTCCATATCTCGTTAAAGAAGATTTTCATTAAACCTTCAACTACTTCAAATATATCTTCCTGGTCGATAAAAGACATTTCAACATCTATCTGGGTAAATTCAGGCTGTCTGTCTGCACGGAGATCTTCATCCCTGAAACATTTAACGATTTGAAAATACCTGTCAAGACCAGATACCATCAATATTTGTTTATACTGCTGGGGTGATTGCGGCAGCGCATAAAATTTTCCTTTGTGGACCCTGCTTGGAACAAGGTAATCTCTCGCACCTTCGGGTGTGCTTTTCATAAGTACAGGGGTTTCCACTTCCACAAAATTTTTCTGATCAAAATACTTTCTTGTCAGCTGATACATTTTGTGGCGCAAAAGGAGATTCTTCTGGATGGCATTTCTTCTTAAATCAAGATAACGGTATTTTAATCTTATATCTTCACTTGTTTCAATTTTATCTTTTATAGGAAAAGGCGGTGTTTTTGCTTCATTCAGAATAACCAGTTTGTTGACCATTACATCGATATGCCCGGTAGCTATTTCCGAATTGTCGGTTTCCGGCGGTCTTTTCCTTACAACTCCTTCAATTGAAACAACAAATTCACTTCTTAAATTTCCAGCTTCCTGGTGAGCTTTTTCATTAAAATTAGGTTCAAAAACAATTTGAGTAATCCCGTAACGGTCACGCAGATCGATAAAAATTAAGCCGCCCAAATCACGTCTTGTGTCAACCCATCCATTTAAAACTACATTTTCGCCAATATTTGATTGTCTTAATTCACCGCAAGTATGAGTTCTTTTTTTAAATTCCATTTAATAAAACTTACTCCAAAATTGAGAAAAATTCAGTCTATAAAAATAATTAATAATAAAAGGGTATACAAATACCGCGTTTAATTATAATAAATGCCGTAATTTAATTGAATGTGATAATAAGCATTATTAGCAAAATCTTACTTCTGCTCACTGATATTAAAACCTATCATCAACATATTTAATACTGTAGTTAAACTGAATTTACAAATTATAATTTAGGAGATGATAATTATGAAGAAGATTCTGAATTTAATAGGAATGTTGATCGTTGCTTTATTAATTTCGGGCGGATATTCGTTTGCCCAAAATAATCAACAAAATCAGGGAAATCAAAATATGGACAAACAGAATACTACCCAAACTGATACGAACTATGCCAAATCGATGGCGTATTATAAATATGCTAAAAAGAATATCATTGATGATTCAACTAAGGATAAAACCTATAAAGGCAAATGGCATAACCAGGATAGTACAAATAAGAGTTCAAATGGTATGATGAAAAATTCAAATATGAATTCATCGGGGAATAATAAGATGAACTCAAATCATTCGATGATGAATAACTCAAAAAATAAAATGGGACATATGAAGGGAGATTCAACCCAATGGAAAAAGAAAAACTAATTACCTATTATAATAATATCGAGTAAAAAGAGAAGGGATGCATTCAATTAAAACAGCATCCCTTTTTTTATCGAAGCCCTTTTCCCTTTAATGAAATTATAATAAAAAATAAATAAATATTTGTAAATTAATTTTATGAATATTGTAGAATTAATCCGGAAAAAAAGAAACGGATTCCATTTAACCAGCGAAGAGATAAATCATCTCATTTTAAATTATACAAAAAACAAAATTCCCGATTACCAGTTTTCCGCTTTTTTAATGGCAGCTTTTCTAAAAGGTTTGGATGAAAGCGAAACCTCTTCATTAACAGAATCGATGATTAATAGCGGCATAACAGTTAATCTTAGTTCAATCAGGGGAACCAAAATTGATAAACACTCGACCGGGGGAGTCGGCGATAAGACATCTTTAATAATTGCTCCTATAGCCGCAGCCGCGGGAGTAAATGTTCCGATGATATCCGGGAGAGGTCTTGGACATACAGGCGGAACTTTGGATAAGCTCGAATCAATTCCCGGATTTAGAACAAATTTAAATTTGTCTGAATATAAATCCGTTCTCAGAAAATGCGGTGCGGTTATGATCGGTCAAACCAACGAAATTGCTCCTGCTGACAAATTTATTTATGCATTGAGAGATGTTACAGCTACCGTTGAATCTGTTCCACTAATTACCGCAAGTATAATGAGTAAAAAAATAGCAGAAGGAATCGACGGGCTGGTGCTTGATGTTAAGACCGGCAGCGGTGCGTTTATGCAGAAGATGAATGCTGCTGTTAGTCTGGCTGGTTCTTTAATTAATACTGCAAAATCTTTTAATAAAAAAGTTATAGCTTTTATAACAGACATGAATCAGCCATTAGGTAATTATATTGGAAACTGGCTGGAAGTATATGAATCTATCGGGGTATTAAAAGGAGAAATAAAAGGGGATCTTCTTCAGCTGTGCTTGGTTTTGGCGGGAGCAATGATCTATCTCGGCAGTAAAGCTTCCTCTATTGAAGAAGGAAGTTCTATTGCAAAGGAACTAATTTATAATGGGAAAGCATTTGAAAAGTTTGCAGAAATTGTAAAGCTCCAGAAAGGCGATGTTGCATATATTAATAATCCGGATAAATACTCCGGGGCTAAATTTATTAAAGAAATAAGATCAAAAGAAAATGGATATTTGCAGCATATTAATAATTATGAAGTGGGAATGGCTTCTTTAATCCTTGGTGCAGGAAGGGTTAAAATGGATGATAAAATTGATACTAAAGCCGGAATTATCTTTCATCCCAGGATTGGTGATAAATTAAGTCGCGGAGATACAATTGCAGTATTGCATTCTTCATCAAAGGAAAAGATAAAAGAAGCCGAAGCTAAGATTTTGAATTCGCTGGTATTTTCTGAAAAAAAAGTAAGAAAACCAAAGCTGATAAAAAAAATCATCACATAGATTTTCATCGGCTGGATTTTACACTTCCGGCTATTTTTATCATAGCCTCTAATGATTTTTTAACATCCTCTTCTCTTGTTGCCCAAGAGCAAATACTGATGCGCATAGCTGTTCTTCCCTGCCATACGGTTCCGCCGCACCAGCAGGTTCCGTCGTTTTGAATTTTACTAATTACTTTCATGTTTTCTTCAGAAGTTCCGAAAGAAACCAGAACCTGGTTAATTACAACATCATTCAAAATTTCAAAACCGGCTTCTTTCAATCCCCCGGCAAATATTTTTGCGTGGTTACAAGTCCTTTCAATTAAATCAGCCAAACCCGACCGGCCTAAAGAATATAAGGCGGCCCACACTTCAATTCCGCGTGAACGTCTCGATAATTCCGGGCAGAATTGTGAAGGTTCCCTGTGTTCCCCCTGTGGTAGATAAGCAGCGGTTAAAGACATTGCCGCTCTCAGTGATTCGGAATCTTTAACAAAAGCTAAACCGGAATCGTAAGGTACGTTCAGCCATTTGTGTGCGTCGGTTGCCCATGAATCTGCAAGATCAATTCCGTCGGTTAAATGTTTCTTTGATGGAGCCGCAGAAGCCCATAAACCAAATGCTCCATCAACATGAACCCAGGCATTTGAAGCGTGCGCAATTTCGCAAACTTCTTTAATCGGATCAAAAGAGCCGGTATTAACATTTCCGGCTTGAGTACAAACAATGGTTGGTCCGTTTACTTTTGGAAACTTATTTAATTGCATTCTTCCCTGTTTGTCAACCGGAACCCGGACAACTCTTTCCCTCCCCAGCCCGAGTAATCCAAGTCCCCTGAACAATGTCGGGTGGGATTCTTCGCTAACAATCACGTTTATGGACGGGGCATTAAATAATCCGTTAGCTTCAACATCCCATCCGGTATTTTTTAGAATGGAATGCCTGGCTGCAGCAAGTGCGGTAAAGCTGGCCATGGTTGCCCCGGTTACAAATGCACCCCCGCTTTCGGCAGGTAAACCAAAAATCTGAAGAAGCCATTTTAAACTTATTTCTTCAAGGACAACACCAACAGGCGAACCTGCAAAAAGTCCGGCGTTTTGGTCCCATGCAGTAGATAACCAGTTTGCAGCAACTGAAGCCGGGAGGGAGCCACCGATTACAAAACCGAAGAACCTTCCGCCGGAAATGCCAATGGTTGCAGGAGAACCGATTTCATCAAGCATTTTAATTACATTCCCGGGATCAATAGGATTGTCCGGGAAAGGCATATCAAATTCTTTTAATCGTTCAATTGCTTTAGGCGAGGGAGCAACCGAACGCTCTGTTATTTCTTCTCTATATCTTATTGCTCTTGCAGCGGTTTCTTTTAGTAAGTCTTTCATAACGTTTATACCTTTATAAAGTACCGTTAAAATATAATTATCTATTGTGAAATAAAAATAAACTTTAAATCTTGTATTATTTATAAGGCAGGCATTTCAATTCTAATAAAGTAGCCTTATCTTTAAGATATATTTTCACAAGTAAAAAGGGAGAACGAAATGCTTTTTATAATAGCTGTAATTGCCGGTATCATTGCATTTGTTGTATTTCGAAATGCAAAGAAAAGAAATAACAAACAGGAATCAAGCCTTGCTCTTATCGGGTTTGTATTTGCTTTGTTAATTGCAATACTCCAATGCTGGACGATAATCCCGGCCGGGCATGTTGGTGTAATTGACTTTTTCGGTAATGTGAGCGACCGGACTTTGAAACCGGGAGTTAATGTAGTAAACCCGTTGGCAAATATTATTAAGTTTGATGCTAGAACACAGGAAATGAAAGAAGTAATGAATGTTCCTTCCAAAGAGGGACTTGGCGTTGAACTGGAGATTAGCCTTCTATATAGTCTTAGCCTTGATAATGCAAACAAAATTTACAAAACTGTAGGTGAAGATTATGTAGACAAAATATTAATCCCGCAGTTTAGATCTGTAGTGAGAGGAGTTACTGCGAGCTTTGAAGCAAGAGCGCTTTATACTGTAGAAAGAGAGCAGCTTGCCAAATTAATGGAAGATGAGCTTTCCAAACTTGTTAAGCCCAGAGGAATTACAGTCGAGGCAGCACCTCTACGACAAATAACTTTGCCGGCAAGATTAACGGAATCTATAGAAGAAAAATTAAAAGCGGAACAGGAAAGTCAAAGAATGCAGTTTGTTCTGCAAAGAGAAACCCAGGAAGCTGAAAGAAAAAGAATTGAAGCAAAGGGAATAGCAGATTTCCAGGAAATAGTTTCAAAGGGAATAAGCGAACAATTATTAAAATGGAAAGGAATAGAAGCAACCGAAAAGCTGGCCGGATCATCAAACAGTAAGATAGTTGTCATCGGTTCCGGTAAAGACGGATTGCCGTTAATCCTGGGAAATAATTAAATCGTCAAAAAAAGAGCCTTTTTCCTGACTAAATAGTTGTCTTTTTTAGAATACTTAAAGTTCTTTATTCTTTTTTAAATTTATTTATTGAGAAAATTTAATCCTTATATCTACTGCAAAGATATTTTGATCCCGGGTTGCTATTAAAGGATTAAAATCGAATTCTTTTATCCCGGTAAGATCAATCATCATTTGAGCTGATGATAATATTACCTTTTTGATTTTTTCAAGATTAAAAGGTTCTTCACCTCTGACACCTTTTAATATTTGACCGATTTTTGTGCCGTAGATAAGTTCATCGATATCTTTCGGGGTTAAGTAGGCAGATTTTATAGAAATATCATTATAAACTTCTACATACTTTCCGCCTGTACCAAACATTATCATTGGTCCGAAGGATTTATCTCTGAATCCTCCTAAAAGGATTTCATGCATAGGTTCTAAAAAAGGCTGAATTAAAAAGCTATCCGGTTTAATATTAATTTTGTTGAATGAATTTTTTATATCCATTTCTGCTGATGCAAGTTCTTCCCGGTTCTTTATATTTATTTTGACGGCGTTCATCTCTGTTTTGTGTAATACATTTTTGGAAATTCCTTTTAAAACCAGCGGGTATTCAAGATCATTCTTGTTTATTTCCCCGGGGTTAATGATTAGTGTTTTTACAACAGGCAAATCATAATTTTCGGCAAGAATATTTATTTGTTCAGTTGAAAGCCATCCATCGGTTAATTGGTTTTTAAGATCCGTTTTTCCTTGATTTTTTTCCTTTACTGCCAAAGGTTGCTTCTGCTTTTTATTCGTATAGAAAAGGATATTTGAGATTATTTGCGCCGGTTCTTCGGCTTTTCTGAATAACGGCAGTTTTGTCTTGGAATGTTTTCTGTATTTTTCCCGGAACTCAGGAAGCGGCATAACTACCTGGAACAAAGGCTTTTCTGATTTTATTGAATTTACATTTTCAATTACTTTAAAGGCATCAACCATTACGGGTTCAACGAAAACAGAAATTATGGCATCAACATTATCGTCAGACAGAAGGATTTCATTTACATCCCTATATTGTTCAGCAGTTCCGCCGGGCAATAAATCAACGGGGTTATTTATGCTTCCTTCCGGATGAACAATTTTTCTTAATTTGTCTTTTGTATCATTGGATAAAGAAGACAAAACCAAACCCGCTTTATCTATTGAATCTACTGCAAGAATTGCGGGTCCACCGGCATTAGTTACAACTGCAACCCGGTTTCCTTTAGGCATAGGAAAGTTTTCGAGACCTTTTGCAGTATTAAACAATTCGTCTAAAGTATCGACCCTTATGATTCCAAATTGATTTAGTACGGCTTCTATGACTTTGTCATTGCTTCCCAGTGCTCCTGTGTGTGACGAAGCGGCTTTCATTCCGCTTGCTGTTTTTCCTGCCTTAAGAATAATTACCGGTTTAGTAATTATTCCGTTGGATAAAAGTTTTATTAGTTCCTCCCCTTTTTCAAAACTCTCTAAATAACATGTTATCGTTTTTATATTGTCATCTTTCTGCCAGAAAGCTATAATATCATTTTCACAAATATCTGCCTTGTTACCAACACTGATCATGTGTGCAAATTTTATATCGGTTTCCCGCAGAGAGTTTAATATTGCGGCTGCAATTGCACCGCTCTGAGATAAAAATCCAGTGGCACCTTTTTCTGGTCTCTCCGCAACAAAGGTTGCATTTAATTTTATGTCATCTAATGTAGAAATAACTCCCATACAGTTTGGACCGGTTAGCCTGGCTCCTTTTGCTAGTGCTTTTTTAAGTATTTTTTTTTCGATTTCTGCCCCTTCTTTACCGACTTCTTTGAACCCTGCTGTTACCAGGATTATTGAAAAAACATTTTTTGAGAGAAGCTTATCAATTGTTTCTTCAGCGGCGGCTTTAGGAACTAAGACTATCGCCAAATCAATATTGTCTTTTATCTCTTCTATGCTGTTATAGCATTTATATTGAAGGATTTCTTTTGCTTTTGGATTTACGGGATAAATTTTCCCGATATATCCGTATTCTTTAATTGATTTTAATAATTCGTAACCAATGCTTTTTTCTTTTGTCGATGCTCCCGCTATACAAATAGTAGAGGGGTAAAAGAAATTTTTTATTTTTGAATCCATCTTTGAATAAAATATTTTAGTAATTATAATCTAAAAAATTATATAAAAAGAATTTGTAAAGCGAGATTTATCTTGCCAAATAATTAAAACTTCAGAGATTAAAAATGGAACAGACTAATTCTAAAAAATTTGGTGATATGCCGGTTGATGAGTTTAGAAAAATCGGACATGAACTTATTGATTGGGCTGCGGATTATATTCAGAATATAGAAACGTATCCCGTTTTATCACAAGTAAAGCCCGGCGAAATTAAAAATCAGATTCCTTCTTCTCCTCCCGAAAATCCTGCTGAAATGGATAAGATTATTTTTGATTTTAATAAAATTGTTGTTCCGGGAATAACACACTGGAACCATCCCGGTTTTATGGCTTATTTTAATTCAAGCGCAAGTATGCCGGGTATCTTAGCAGAACTTTTAATCAGTACATTTAATGTAAACGGAATGGTCTGGAAAACCTCGCCTGTGGCTACGGAATTAGAACAGGTAACCTTAAATTGGTTCAGGAAGATGCTCGGTTTAAGTGAAGATTGGTGGGGGATTATTTATGATTGCGCTTCAGTTACTTCTATGCATGCAATTGCGGCAGCGCGGGAAAATCTTGATCTGAACATTCGGAAAAAAGGAATGGGAGGAAGAGCCGGCTTATCAAGGTTGAGGCTTTATACGTCGGAGCACGCCCATTCATCCATTGAAAAAGGTGCCGTTTCACTAGGAATCGGTTTTGACAATGTGACAAAAATTTCAACCGATAATGAGTTTAAAATGATCCCTGCGGAATTAAAGAGATCCATTGCGGAAGATAGAGCTAAAGGGTGGCTCCCCTTCTGCGTTGCTGCTACTATCGGTACGACATCATCAACAAGCATCGATCCTTTAGATGAAATTGCGGACATTTGTAAGGAAGAGAATATCTGGCTGCATGTTGACGCCGCACATGGCGGAGTTGCTGCTATGCTGCCGGAGAAAAGAGATATTTTTACCGCGATTGAAAAAGCCGATTCATTAGTGGTAAATCCGCATAAATGGATGTTTACCCCTCTTGATCTTTCTGTTTTTTATACTAAGAAACCGGATATATTGAAAAGGGCCTTTAGCCTTGTGCCCGAATATCTTAAAACAAAAGAAGATTCTGAAGTTATAAATTATATGGATTACGGTGTTCCGCTTGGGAGACGTTTCCGTTCATTAAAATTGTGGTTTATAATCAGATATTTCGGTGTGGAAGGGATTAGAAACAGGATAAGAGAACATATAAGAATTGCAAATGAAATTGCAGATAAGATTGATAAGCACGTGCTTTTTGAACGAATGGCTCCTGTCCCGTTCAGTACAATCTGTTTCCGTGCTCATCCGCCAAATATACAAGATGAAATGGAGCTTGAGGAATTAAATATTAATTTAATGAGTAAAATTAATGAAACAGGAAAAATCTTTCTTTCACATACAAAGCTGAATAATAAGTTCGTAATTCGAATAACAATTGGCAGCATAAGAACATCTGAAATTCATGTAAAAAACGGATGGGAATTAATCCAGAAAACTCTTGAATCGATTCTTGATAACCAATAAAAAACGGTATATTTTCAATGAAAATTATTATTACATTATTATTTTTAACCAATCTTGTTTTTGCTCAGGATAATTATAAAAAATCGGCTGAGTATGAAAAACTTGCGGTAAAGAATTATCTGAGCAAAAATTACAGCTTATTTCTTGCTAATATGAAAAAGGCGGATAAACTTCGTCCTGACCATCCACGTATTATATATAATCTTGCTGCTGCTTATTCTTTGAATAATGATAAAAACAATGCATTGGCTGAACTTAAAAAACTTATTGATATGAAGCTGTACTATCCTGTTGAAAAAGATTCGGATTTTGCTGCCTGCCGGAATGATTATGATTTTAATAATATAATTAAAGGCTTTAATACAAATTTAGTACCTGCAGGAAGCAGTAAAACAGCATTTACCTATCCCGAGAAAGATTTAATTACTGAAAGCGTTGCTTATGATTCTGTAAAAAAGAAATTTTATCTGAGCTCAATTCATAGAAGAAAGATAGTCTGTATTGATGAAAACGGAAACACTGGGAATTTTAAATCTGAAGGTGAAGATGGATTATGGGCGGTGTTTGGTATTAAGATAGATCCCGCAAGAAGAATTTTATGGGCATGTACCGGTGCAATTAAACAGATGAAAAATTATAACAAAAAAGAACAGGATAAAGCCGCTGTTTTCAAATATAATATTGATTCAGAGAAACTGATTAAAAAATATGAACTTAGCGATACAGAACATGAGCATCTTTTTGGCGATCTAGCTCTGAGCTCAAAAGGTGATGTATATATTTCCGACAGCAGGTTCAATGCAGTTTATAAATTATCAGTTGATTCTGACAGCCTGGAAATGTTTTTAAAGCCCGGTGAATTTTTATCGCTTCAGGGGCTTGATTTATCTTCCGATGAAAAATATTTATTCCTGGCAGATTATGGATTAGGATTATATAAGATTGAGCTGGGCACAAAAAATATTAAACATATTAAACCCGCTTCGGGTTTTACTCCTTTAGGAACGGACGGACTTTATTTTTATAAAAACAGTTTAATCGCTACACAGAACGGTATAAATCCTCAAAGAGTGGTAAGAATTTATTTAAATGAAAATTTTGATAGGGTAGAAAAGTACTCAATACTTGATTCGAATAATCCATATTTCGATGAAATAACTTTAGGGGTTATTGATGGAAATAATTTTTATTTTATTGCAAATAGCCAGTGGGGAAGTTTTGATAAACAGGGGAAAATCTTTCCGGTTGAAAAATTAAAAGAGCCGAGAATTTTAAAAATAACATTAGATTAAAAAATATGGACAAGCTGTTTGAATTTGGTCTGCTCTCATTTACCTCAATTTTTACAATGATCAATCCGCTGGGAGTAATTCCTGTTTATACATCGATGACATCGGAAATGTCTGCTAATGAAGCAAAGGGAGTAGCATATAAGGCTGTACTTATTGCATTCATTATATTAATTGTCTTTGCATTTTCCGGAAGATTTATATTTGAGTTCTTTCATATTTCAGTTAACAGTCTGAGGGTTGTCGGCGGAGTAATATTTTTTATGGCAGGCTATGATATGCTTCAGGCAAGATTAATAAGGACCAAATCAGATGATCAGACAAATAAAGAATATGCAAAAGATATTGCAATTACCCCCCTTGCGATTCCAATCATTTCAGGACCGGGAGCCATAACAGCCGCAATTGTTATGATGAACGATGCTCATGAAATAACCCAAAAGCTCCTTGTAGTTATTGCAATAGTGCTTGTTTTTATTATTACATTATTTATTCTTTTAGGCGCCAGGAATGTAATAAAATTTTTAGGGGACAGCGGAAACAAAGTGCTGATGCGGATTATGGGATTAATTGTAATGGTAATTGCTGTTGAATTTCTATTTAGCGGGTTAACTCCTATAGTTAGAGAAATGCTGAAGATTAAATAGCATCATTCCCCGGAATTCGCCTAAATCTGGTAATTTAAGAAGAAAAAATTACTAATCTTTGTCATCATAAGATATTTCAAGTTTTCCGGGATCATCATCGTCCGGTTCATCTTCCCAATCATATTTTTTTGAAGGATCCTGTTTCCGGAAAATGAAAGCACATAAAATTCCCGTAAGCGAACCAAACAGATGTCCCTCCCACGAAATTGTTTTATAAATTGGAAGTACTCCCCAAACCAGGCTGCCGTATAAGAAAGTAACAACCAACGCAAGAGCAATTGACCTGTTGTCTCTCCTGATTAATCCGCTGAAAAAGAAAAAAGTAACAAGTCCATAAACAAGTCCGCTGGCACCAATATGATAAGCTGTTCTTGCGAATAGCCAAATAAGAATACCGGGTAAGAAATAAACCAGCAGAAATACTTTCGATGCGGATTTAGGATAAAAATAAAAAAGTCCTACTCCTAAAAATAAAAGAGGAATTGAATTCGATATTAAATGATTAAAGTTTGCATGAATTAATGGGTATGTAATTATTCCGATTAGCCCTGAAATATGACGAGGCAATAAACCAAATTTAATAAAGCTAATTCCAAACGTGACTTCGATTATTTTTATAACCCATAGAAGGAACAAAAATCCTGCGGGATAATATAAACTTAAAAGAAATTTTCTCTTTTCATCAGTCATTTGAATTAATGATTTTTTATCGGTTTCATTTTGTCTTTTCTTTCCTGTATATAACGGACAGCAAACCAGCAAAGTAAAGCCCAGGTAAACCCGATCGACCAGCCGGCCAGAACATCTGTCGGGTAATGTACTCCAAGGTATACCCTGCTGATTCCAATTAAAAAAGTCAAAATTAATGCAACAGAAATTATATACACACGAATACTTTTTTTCTTCTGGATCCGGGACAGAAGGAATGCCTGCGTAAGGTAAACAACTGCCGAAATCATTGAATGGCCGCTGGGAAAACTTAATGTATTAACATATACAAGATGAAATATCACAGGAGGTCTTTCTCTTCCCATTAATTCTTTTAAGCCAAAACCTGCCAGTGCGCCGCCGATAGTTGCAATTAATATTAGCCACATCGCGTTGTAATTTTTCTGGAGGAGCAGGAATCCTAATACAACAACAGTAATAATTACAATAACCGTTCCGCCGCCAAGAGAAGTAATATCGCGCATTGCAAGATCAACCCATTCGGGACCTATCGGCTGATGAAGATTTTCCTGAACCCTTAAAGATTTCAAAATCATTAAATCAAACTGATTGGTTTCTCCTTCGCTTACTGCATTTGCTATTAAAATGAAGATTAACGCACCCATGACCATTGCAAAAATCCAGAGAAAAACTTTTATTTCAGATTTGTTATTTTCTCGTGATGTGTTAAAAAAATCCATAGAAGTGAAAATATATAAATATTACAAAAAAGATCTTCCCTATCTTCAATTATTTGAAGAAGGACCTGCTCTAAATACAAATTTAATTAGAATATTGAATAGGTGGAAATTTTATGGCACCGGGCAGATGCCGTGGCTCATTTGCCAGAAGAATGCGGTAATAATTAGAAGTAAAATTAAAATCCTGATTATTAGTTTTAACTTTTTCATAAATGAAGCTAAGAAATTTTTAATTCAAATAATATATACGATACTATCCCGTTAAATCAAATCGCTATTATTAATGAAGTTAAATTAAAAAATACTTAACTTTATCACCAGTCATTAACAAAACTGTAAATTAAATGAAACCGCAAACTGGAGTTTTACTTATTCAATTAGGAACACCGGATGATGCTACAGTACCTGCAGTTAGAAGATATCTGAGCGAATTTCTGAATGATCCGCGTGTAATTGATATTCCGTATCTTTTGAGAAAATTTTTAGTTAATATAATAATTGTACCTTTCAGAGCACCAAAATCAACAAAGATTTACCGGCAAATGTGGACAGACAATGGCTCACCTCTTTTAATATTTAGCAAAGGTGTAAAAGAAAAGCTTCAGGAAAAGTTAGGTGATAATTTCAAAGTTGAGCTGGCTATGAGATACCAAAACCCAAGCATGGATAACGTACTTACGAAAATGAAGACAGATAATTATAAAAAAATTGTTATCATACCCCTTTTCCCTCAGTATGCCTCTGCAAGTACCGGTTCTGCTATAGATAAAGCCTTGAAGATTATAAGGAAATGGTGGGTAATTCCCGGATTAAGCATTGTAAGTCAGTTTTATGATGATAAAGGATTTATAAACGCTTTTACTGAAATCGGCAAAAAATATAATATTGAAGATTATGATCATGTTTTATTCAGCTATCACGGACTTCCGGAACGGCAGGTAGATAAAGTATATGATGATGGAAAACCATGTTCAGATCATAATTGTGAAAATGAAATTACCGAAGAGAACAAATATTGTTACAAAGCTGCATGTTATGCAACAACAAGACTGCTCTCTGAAAAGTTAAATATCCCAAAAGAAAAATATACTGTCTGTTTTCAATCAAGGCTGGATGAAAAATGGCTGAAGCCATTTACCGATAAAATTATAGTTGATCTCGCAAACAAAGGATCAAAAAAGCTGCTGGTATTCAGTCCGGCATTTGTTGCAGACTGCCTGGAAACTATTGTGGAAATCGGAATTGAATATCAGAATCTTTTTGTTAAAAACGGAGGTGAAAAAGTACAGCTTGTTGAAAGCTTAAATGAACATCCCTTGTGGATAGATACCCTGAAGAACATAGTGATAAAAAATACCGGGTGACCGGTTTGATTCATCAGGTCCCAGGTATAGGGTAAATTACTTAATTCTTTTTCAGTTTACTATAAATCATTTGATAATTGTTCCATTATTTCTATATAATAATAATTTTACAAATAGAATTTTTAGATAATGGAACTCTACCATGCTTTTGCTATTCTCATTGTATTATCTGCTGCATATGGTTATATAAACCACCGGTACTTAAGACTTCCTTTTACTATCGGAATGATGGTAATTGCTCTTATCTCTTCGCTGCTGATAGTTGCCATTGGAAATATTAGTCCAGGGTTCAAAAAGGATGCTGTAGATGCAATTCAAAAAATAGATTTTTCTCAAATCCTGCTGAATGTAATGTTAAGCTTTTTGTTATTTGCCGGAGCAATAAATGTTGACCTGGCCAGCTTACGGAAAGAAAGATACCCGGTTATAATATTTGCTACTATCGGCGTAGTGATTTCAACTTTTATTTTTGGAACGCTAATATACTATTTCATGATAATGATTGGACAGCCGGTAGATTACATTTATTCTCTTCTTTTCGGAGCATTGATCTCACCTACTGATCCGGTTGCCGTTCTGGGAATATTAAAAGAGGCAGGAATTCCCAAAAGTCTTGAAATTAAAATTACAGGCGAGTCCCTGTTTAATGATGGAGTTGCAGTGGTAATATTTGCCAGCATTTATCAGGTTGCACAGATCGGGATTGAAAATTTAAAAGTCTTCAATGTAGCTCTTCTTTTTTTAAGAGAAGCAGGGGGAGGAATAATTTTAGGTTCATTGGTTGGTTATCTGGGCTATATTCTCCTGAAATCGATTGACAACTATAAAGTGGAAGTTTTAATTACTCTTGCAATTGTAACCGGAGGATATTCTATGGCTGAATTGCTGCAGGTTTCGGGGCCGCTTGCCATGGTTGCTGCAGGAATAATTACCGGGAATGCCGGGAAAAAATATGCTATGTCCGATACTACTCAAAATTATATTGATAAATTCTGGGAAATGATAGATGAAATACTAAATGCTCTCTTATTCATTTTAATCGGCTTTGAAATTCTGGTAATTAAAATTAATCCGTATTTTTTAGTAGGTCTTTTTGCAATTGGCGCCCTGCTTGTAGCACGTTTTATCTCGGTTGGAATACCGATTGCCCTGTTGAAATTTAAAAGAGGGTTTGTTAAGCACAGCATCTGGATCCTTACGTGGGGAGGTTTAAGGGGCGGGATCTCGGTTGCGCTTGCATTATCGCTGCAAAATAATATGTATAAAAATTTTATTGTTTCTATTACTTATATAATTGTCCTGTTCTCAATTATTGTGCAGGGGCTGACAGTCGGCAAACTTGTTAAAAAATTGAAAATTCAGGCAAAAATACCTGTGGAAAAAGAGGAATCTTTAGAAGAAAATTATAAGCAGCAAAATATTTAAATTATTTTCCAGCAAAATTTTTAATAAATTAGAATGTATATGACAACGCAGTTTAATTTCGAAATAAGATATTTTAAAATGGATGATTACGATTCCCTGATCGAACTCTGGGAATCGGCCGGGCTCCCTTATAAACCGAATGGTAGAGATAGCAGAGAAAATATTGAATCTGAACTTAAAAAAGGAATTGCAATTTTTCTTGTAGCTGAAACAGATAATAAAATTATCGGATCGGTTTTCGGGACTCATGACGGCAGAAAAGGCTGGATAAACAGAGCTGCCGTTCATCCGCAATACCGGCAGAAAGGTATTGCTAAAAAACTTGTATCTGAAGTTGAAAAAAAATTGGATGAATTAGGTCTTGATATCGTTGCGTGTTTGATCGAAGACTGGAATGACAGGTCAATGAAGGTATTTGAAAAGCTGGGTTATATTAAACATAGCGATGTCATTTATTTCAGCAAAAGGAAAAATATTGATACTTGATTAATCAAAAATTTTTATCTTTTCTTTTTTATTTCTATTAATTTATAATTGAACGCACAACAAAGACACAATCAAAATGAAATATTACTTAATTTGTACATTATTAATCATATTCTCTAATATTTTTTATAACACAATGGGACAGGAAGTAAGGCCAATACGGGATAATGTCGGGTTTTGCTGGAGTCAGTTTGAGATGGATAGTGTTATAAGCTATCTTTCACATGACTACTCGGGAGAACAATTTGATTCTGAAAATATGGTTGCCGCTATTTCTCCTCACGATGATTATTTATATGCCGGAAGGGTGTACTATCCTTTATATAAGATCCTGAGGACTAAAGAAGTTGTAATTTTCGGCGTAACACACGGGACTGTAAGAAAAGCAATGAACGATCCTAACAATATTCTGATATTTGATGATTATAAATACTGGCAGGGGCCATATAAAAATGTTGAGGTGTCTCCGTTAAGAGATTTTATTAAAGACCGTTTAGATAAAGACTATTTTATTACCAGCGATAAAGCACAGGATATTGAGCATTCTATTGAAGCAGAAATTCCTTTTCTTCAGCATTATAACAGGGACATAAAGATTACTCCAATTATGGTAACAGCTATGTCATATGACAGGATGGAAAATATTTCCAAACAATTATCCGGTATAATCATAGAATATATCAAGAAAAATAAGCTGAAATTAGGAAAGGATATTTTCTTTCTTATCTCAAACGACGCTAATCATTACGGTGAAGATTTTGATAATTCACCTTATGGTATGAATGATTACGCCCATCTGAAAGCAACTGTAATAGACAAAGGTATTGCCGATGCTTGTTTAACCGGAGAAATTAATGAAGCCAAAGTTAAAGATTTAACCGAAGATCTTTGGCCTGATTCTACCAACAATAGAGTTAAACCTCTGTGGTGCGGCAGATATCCTATTCCTTTTGGATTGCTGACCACAAAGAATGTTGCCAGCAAAATAGATCATAAGCAGATTAGCGGTACACTTTTTAAATATTCCGATACATGGACAGAAAAGGTTATTGCAATAAAAAATACTCATCTTGGTTTAACCGCTCCTTTTTCCTTAAAGCACTGGGTCGGGTTCTTATCTGCCGGTTTTTATTTGCAATAAATTTCACTGTATCTGTTTAATATTACTTATAAAAGTTAGCATAATTTGACATGGATTGTCCATTCATATATTCATCCAATCATGCACATATTTAAATGATAATCTAATTTTGTATTCTTATAACATTACACCGATTAATTAAGTTTTAATTTATATTTACCCTTCGTTTTATAAAATTATTATTTTACGATGAATCCCTGGAAAGGATTAAAGAATCTTCCACATAATATGTGGATAATATTTTTTACTACCCTGATAAACCGAACCGGCACAATGGTTCTGCCGTTTCTTACGCTTTATCTGACAAGCAAAGAAGGATTAAGTGCAGGAGATGCCGGTCTTGTGATAGCATTTTATGGAGCAGGGGCTTTGGTTACAGCACCATTATCAGGCAGGCTAAGTGATAAAATTGGTCCTTTACGGATGATGAAAATATCATTGATAACAACAGGTCTCTTTCTTTTTGTTTATTCATTAGTCAATCAATATTATTTAATCCTTGTAGTAACTTTTTTTTTAGCAATAATAAACGAATCTTTCCGGCCGGCTAATCTTTCAATTATTTCACAAGTAGTTCCCCAAAAGCAAAGGAGAAGTGCTTTTGCATTAAACCGCCTGGCAATAAATCTCGGTATGAGCATCGGTCCTGTAATTGGCGGAATACTAACGCTCATTAATTTTTCTCTCATTTTTTATATAGACGGATTAACATCAATATTCGCCGGAATATTTTTAATCTTTGCAAAGTGGCAGCCGGTTAGAGTTGAAACCGGAACGGATCACAGCAAAACTATTATAGATGAGATTGTGCATTCGCATGTATTAAAGGATAAAAGGTATATCTTTTTTTTATTATCCATTTTACCTGTGCCCCTGATTTATTTTCAGCACCTGGGTGCCTTCCCGCTTTTTCTTGTTCATGATCTTGGTTTTGCAACATCGGTTTACGGATTTGTATTTGCTATCAATACAATTATGATCATTTTCATTGAAGTTCCTTTAAATAATTTGATGAATGACTGGAACGAGAAAAAGTCTTTAGCGCTTGGTGCTTTGTTAACCGGAATCGGATTCGGGGCAATGGCTCTGGCTTCTAATTTAACTTTAATAATAATTACAACGGTTGTCTGGACTTTCGGGGAAATGATCTTTTTCCCCGTAAGCGCATCGCATGTATCCGGTTTGGCACCTGAGAAAAAAAGAGGCGAATATATGGGGTATTTCCAGATGATGTTTAGTATAGCCTTTTTGTTGGGGCCATGGGCTGGAACTCTTGTCTTTGAATTTTACGGCTCCGCTGTTTTATGGACAGCTGCATTTATTTTAGGATTAACTTCTGCTTTAATATTAATGAATTCTGAAAAAAAATGAACTTTCTGTGATAAATATTTAATATATTTTAACATGCTTATAGATGAATTTTTACCGGAATACAATTTTTCAAAAAAGCATTCCGTAGTAATTTATGCAGATGCCGAAAAAATTTTTGATGTTTTGAAAGAAACAAATTTTAACTCACTTTTTATTAGAGTATTGCTAATGTTGAGAGGAATAAAAATAGAAAACATTTCGCTTACTCTGTCGGAAAAAAGTTATTTTAAATTGCTTGGCGAAGATAAAGGAAAAGAAATTTTATTTGGTATCGTTGGAAAATTCTGGAAATGGAAAGGGGGTCTTTTCCAGATAAATAAAGAGGAATATAAAGATTTCAGCCTGACAGGATTTGCTAAGGCAGTATGGGGTTTTTCAGCTGCATCTGCTGATTCCGGCAAGACCACTTTTTCAACCGAAACCCGCGTACTTTGTATCGGCGATGCAGCCAGGAGATGGTTTTCAATCTACTGGTTTTGTATAGAACCGTTCAGTGCTGTAATCAGGAAAATCATTCTTTACAGAATTAAGTTCAGAGCCGAGAGATAGACAGGGTTTTGAATTGCGAATTAATGTAATCCGTAATTCTCAGCCAAAAGGCTGATAAGCCTCTGGCTAAGGAGTCCTGAATTCAAGTTTACTTTAGCTTATCTTTGAATACTTCTTCAAATTTTTCCACTTTAGGTGCAATAACCAGCGAACAATAACCTTGTGTAGGGTTTTTTGCAAAGTAATCCTGGTGATATTCTTCGGCTTTATAAAATTTCTTAAATGGAACTATTTGAGTTACAACCGGATTGTTATATGCACCTGATTTATTCAGTGCTTCTTTATAATGTTCTGCTTTTTCTTTCTGCTCTTTGTTATGATAAAAAATAACAGAACGGTATTGTGTCCCGACATCAGCTCCCTGTCGATTTAATGTTGTTGGATCATGAGTCTTCCAGAAAATTTTAAGAAGTTCATCGTACGAAACTACTTTCGGGTTGAATGTAATTTGTACTGATTCTGCATAACCGGTACTTCCCGTACATACTTCTTCATAGGTTGGATCATCCGTAGTGCCCCCGGAATAACCGGCATATACGGATTCTACTCCTTTAACCCTTTCAAAAATTGCTTGTGAACACCAGAAGCATCCTTCTCCAAATGTTGCTTTTTCCAGGTTTGTATTTTGTTCCATTTTATCGTTTCCGTTTTTTTGAGTTTCAGGTTTTGTTACAATGTATCCGGCAGTAAATACCATAGAAATTATTATCAGAGCCGCTATTTTAACAAAAATTGTCTTCATAATCTATTTCCTGTTTCGTTTTTATACTATGCAAATATTTAAAAGATTCGGCTCGCAAGTGTAACAAAATGTTAACATTTTTATAAAGAAAATAATAACTGAGATTAAGCTGTACCGGAGATGACATCTTCAAAAATAATCTGAAGGCATTATCATATTAGATTCGATAAAAAGGCGAATATTTTTTTAGGAATTTTCGGAATATTAAGTAGTGAAAACAGGAATATTAGTATTTGCTGAAAAACTTTCCAATCTTCCATTATACAAGTATTCCATATTGATATTATCAGAAATACTTTTTATCGTGTCTTCTTTTCATTCCTTCATGAAGAGGCATTATTTCCTCTTCATCTTCTTCACTATTTTCATTCACAAAATCGATAAAGATATCATCCGCAATCGATTCGGATGAATTTTCGGATTTAGCACTATTACTCTTATAAGTATCTATTGCAGTATTAATTGCGGCTTTAACAATGGAGATTTCGTTTTCAATTTTATCTAAAGAATCTTTGAAATCTTCACCTATATATTTATCCAGAAGGGCAATTAGCTGGTTCGCCTTTCCGACCATTTGGTTGGCAGTATTTTGAGCATCTTCAACAATTTTGTTTCCGGCATCTTTAACTTTTTTTATGTATGAATCCAGGTCTTCTTTTAAATCTTCTCTTAACTGCTGCCCGGTTTTGGGTGCAAATAAAAAACCGGCAACGCCACCCACGATAGTACCGGTTAAAAAGCTCACGAAAAAACCTAAACGGCTATTGTGGTTCATAAATACCTCTTTGGCTAAAAATCTGTTTGAGATATATTAATAAATAAAAATATGTTTATCAACAGTAATAATTTAAAGAAATATTCTGTAATCTGGATGAGTATCTGCGGCAATCTTATCTAAGAATAATTTCAATAAAAAAGGTTTCCACATTTTAGTGAAAACCTTTCTGACATTCCTTAAAAATTATTAGCATTAGTGAGTCTTTTCTGCTTTCTCATGCATTGGTTCATCTTTAAATTCATGATATATAGTGTCTACCAGCTCATCCGATGATTTTTCCCTGTTTTTACTGTTCTTATAAACCTGGATAGCTGTTAATAAAACCATTCTTAATCTTTTTATTTCGCGCTCAATTTTTTCAATTGTCTCGTCGTAAGTCCCCTCTTTGTATTTTTTAATTAATGCTCTCAGCTCATCGGATTTTTTCACGATATCATCAACCATCTCTAGCGATTGATTAAAAAGTTGCCTGCTTTTATCTTTGGTTTTATTCACCAAATCGTCAAAGTTGCCTTTAATATTTTCTCTAACATCTTTACCTCTTTTCGGGGTAAATAAAAATGCAACCGTGCTTCCGATGACTCCTCCTATTAATGCGCCTAACAATCCTTTCCCTGCTTTCATATTTCCTCCTTATCATATGTTATACAAACAATAAAAATATAGATATAATTCTTATTAGTTATTATGTTGCATATCAATAGTGAGATTAAACAAGAATGTTCATGTTCGTAAATGTTTTTCTGCGTCAGGTTAATAATCTATTTTATATGTAGAAAAAGAGAGGAGTAGACATTAGCTAACATTCCGCTTTCTTCCGGCTGAATTCTATAAAGTAAGTATTGACCGGAGTTTCGTATCGGTATAATATCTTTTATATATTTGACGGCAAAACCCGAACGGCTTAAAATAAAAGCTTCTTTAAACATTTTATCTAATCCCTTTCTTGTAAATACTTCCGTATTATTATAAATTTTATATTCATCTGTTCCTGTTAGGGAAATTGCTCCAAATTTTAATTCGGGATATTCTGCCTGTAAAGCGCGTGCTCTTATCGATACGGTAGGATCAATAAATATCAATTTGTCTTTTAAATTATGTGTGGAACGGGATAAATAGCTAATGAGCCTGCCTATCTCGTCTTCGGATTTTTCCATTGAACGTATATGTGACTGCGCCATCAGATAAACGGAACATGTCCTTTCAAGCCAGACTTTTGATAAGCTTAAATGACGCGCATTTGGTGAGAAAAATAATCTTGTCTCAGGCTGTTTATAGGGCCATAAGCAGAAAAATGCTGATTGTATAATAATTATTAACAACAGATTACCAAGAAACGCTTTTCTTTTATGAATGAAAACAATAATAATACTTAGAACAGGTACAATACACAGTAGTAAATATCCTTTTGCATAATAATAAAAGAAAAAGAAAAGCAAAGGCGGAACTGACCAGGAAAGCATTAAGTATAAAAAATCCTTCGGTACCAAAATCTTTTCCTGATTTTCACCTGATTCTTTAACATTTCTATTTTTCAGGGAATGGACCAATAAAAATATTATCAGAGCTATAAATGGAAATGAAATGAAGACCGCATATGATAATATGGTATACCAGTTTTGTAAAATGGAGATTTCGGGCAAAGGGCTGTTGGTAGAATATAAGGCAAGATATTTCCGGAGCCCGCCTGCAGCATTTAATAGGGGGATGAGCCAAAATAAAAATCCTGCTAATCCACCCAAATGTGACAATATCGCTTTCTTTATGGAAAAAGAACCGGATTTAAAATACTTGTACCATAAAAACAGATATAGCCCCAATATTAAAATACCGGAGCTTGGACGGACTCCGGAAAATAAACCCAGGAAAAGCGGGGTAAAATAGATTCCAACCGGATTAAGTCCCAGCCAGGCTAAAACTACACTGAAAAACAAATCAAAGGAATATATTTCGGTTGTACACCCATAGTACCAGACCATAGGATTTGTTATAACTAGCAAAGTTAATAGGAGCGATATTTTTATATCAAACCAATAACGAAATAATAGAAACAGAAACCCCGCAGACAGGGAAGAATATAAAATACTTAGTATAAGCATTGCTGTGTGAGTATTGCCGGTTAAAATTTTTACCAGTTTTATTAGCTGAATATGCAGATAATAACCTGGCAGATGGGGCTGATCTTCGGTTAGATTATATGATTTTACGGCTAATATAAAATTTGCCGGATCGGTGCTTATCCCGTAGTAATTCTGTTCGGCAAAGTAAATACGAAGCACTGCCGTAAGCAGTATTACCAGGAGAGTTAGTTTATAATTTTTTTTTATGTTTAAATGATAATCCAACTTATGCGTTCCCCGGAAAGTAAACAATAAAAGGTTTATTCTCGAATGTATAGTTTACAAAGCGTCGGGGCGGCTTGAAACCGCGGCAATAACTAATGCTCCGCCTCCTATTGTAACATCCTTTAGCAGCATAAAAATTTCTATGTACGATGTTGAATTCATTATAAATCCCGGTAAATCTATTGTTAAAACCAGGATGAAAAAGAGTAGAGCTAACAGCAGACAGGCAAGTCTTGTATACTTTCCTGTTAAAATGCTTATTGATGCTGCCAGTAATGCCAGGCCTGATATATAAATCCATACTATCGGAGCGAAAAAGAATGATGGTAATCCTGCAGCAATTGAACTCCCCATTAAAAAATGGATAATTCCCAGGATTCCGATTGGTATACCGAAAATGTACATCCCTGTTTTAGTTAATCCGTCCATAAAATCTCCTTTTTAAATTCTCTTTCTTACCGATGAATAAATAATGATAAAAAAGAGGTTTTATTTTAATTTTTTAATCAAGATGAATCTCTTCTCTTTTCATATTCCGGATATAAACGGCAATTAATAACAATAGTATTAAGAAAATACTTTCACAAGAATGAAAAAATATATATAACCATTTTCTGTTGCAAACAGAATTTAATTATTGACAGCACTAACATCTCCTTTATGAAAAAAAGAATAAATTGAGGTATAATAATATCAAAATAGGATACAGGAGAAGATATGAACACAATCATAAGGGCTGAAAATTGGGCTGATCACCATCACCCCGGCTGGATGGATCCATTAAGAATAATTTTAGGGCTGTTTTTGATAGTTAAAGGAATAATGCTTGTCGGTAACAGCGATTTGATAGTTGCTTCCATCTTAAATATAAAAATGCAGTTTATTGCTTTTTTTGCAGCAATGTATGCAATAGGTTTTCTTTTGGTAGGAGGATTATTAATTATGTCCGGACTCCTCACACGCATAATTGCTCTTTTTGAACTGCCCATATTAATCCTTGAAATATTTTTTGTCCACCTGCCCATGGTATTTGCACCGGTTAATTATGATCTGTCTTATTCAATAATAACCTTGTCTCTTCTGATTTTCTTCCTGTTTTTCGGTTCAGGTCCTCTATCAGCTGAAAGATTGCTTCAGAGAACTCAAGGCAGATTCGAATAATATTTATGAGCGGGATTCCCTCCCGCTCACAAGGTTCTTTTTAGATATGCTTTGAAATCAGAACATTTTCTGATCAATTAATATTAAACTCATGAAAACCACTTAATATAAAATGGAGGCGAATATGGTGAAGTGTATTCCTGTAGACTCGGTTCCTACGATAGTTGATAGAATTCTAACTCAAGCAGGCGCCACCAGGACTTTGAAACAAAAAGTGACTCAATCATTTTCAGATCTACAATACATTGATGGTCAGGTAAGTGCTATCAAAACCGAAGCAGGGAAGCAGCTAATATTTGTCACCGATGTACCAGCAAATAAAGCCGCATCTTTCGAATTTCCGCCAAATCAGAAAGTGTTTCAGGACGAGCTGATAAGAGCTCAAGATAACGGCCGGATTGTGTCTGTTGTATTCAGGAATAATCCCCAAAAGGGAAATGTTATAGATGATATATGGGTATATGCAGGATCTGCTGTATCAAGTCCTCGATACTAAAATCTGTAAGTATTCCGTTAGCTGTATAAGTGCTTATTTTCCTACCCAAGGTGACAATGACCTTTATGTTTGAAAAAAAGATTGTTGAACCCCCTTGACGTTCTCTAATGCAAATTGTTTAATATTAAAATAAATGTGAATAAAATTGTGTAGATCAAATTCCGCATTTATTTGCATACACCCCCTTTCCTGCTTTGAAAACCTTGGTAAAAATGTTTAATTTTGCACCGCACCCTTAGCTCAGTTGGTAGAGCAGTAGACTCTTAATCTATTGGTCGGGGGTTCGAGTCCCCCAGGGTGTACAAATAAGATAAGAAGCGTAAGTCGCATAGCGCGAAATTTGAATTCCGCAATGGTTTGATTAAAATCGCCTCTGAAACAACACTACCTATTCCTTTTGATTTAGCATATAGACATTTAACTTACAGGCAATGTGTTAATTTATTTTTATCAGACTTTTTATTTCATAGATTCTTTTTTTTCATAAAATCAAAGACAATGTCATTATTATCTGAACACCGGAAATGTCTATTCTACTCTTTAACCGAACATCCCTTTATATTAAATCCGCCATAGTCACTTTTTTCCAATTCAAAAATTAGGTTTAGTATTTTCTTTCTATAATTGATTCGTTTATCTTTTTTATTGCTTACGGTAAACTGAACGTTAACTTTACCGGTATTGGCAGAATTATCAAATTCGAATTTCTTGTACTTAATTTTATTTTCTGCATCTTTTCCGAATTCATCAATACGGCTGAGCATTTCTTTAATAAATTCTGTTTTTGATTTTTTACTTCCGTTAAAACTTAGGCTGTTTTCAGATAGAAAAGTTCTCATCTCTTTTTTATCTTTTTTCATGAAAGGAAAAGAGAACCATTCAATTGTATCTTTTGCATCAAGCTTATTGTTCGGATGAAATTCTTCATAAATGTAGTTAGTGGTCATACCCGGGATTGACATAAAATCCGTTTCATGCCCGGGAAGTTCTTCAGTCAAAAATTTATAAAATTCCTGTTCGGTTAATTCATCTTTTTCAAGCACATCAATATTAATATTATGATCTGCATATTTGGCAAGAACATCGGCAATTTCTGTTTTAAAATCGCTAAGCTTTAATTCTTCTATTTTTTTAAATTCAGGGAAACCGAGTATTTCAATAATTCTTTTGCTTTCTGCATTTTTCCATTTTTTTTCAAACTCAATGACATTACTTAAAAACTGATTCATAATTTCAGATGGAAGATTCTCTTCATCACTCATAGGAAGCATCCAGTATTTTTCTTCGAGTTCTTTCTTTTTCTTTTTATTATTCTCATTAAAGAAAAAATTTTTTGCGTCTTCAGAATAATTTTTATTTGAAGACATATTCACTCCTGTTTATTTGTTGTAATTAAAAATTAAAAAGTACTCCCTTGACAACCGGGAAATGGTTTATGCCTGAATTTTCCCGATGAAATGATAACTTGTAAGCAAAGCTTCTCTAATTTTTACTTCTTGTTTGAATATTATTTTTTCCGCTTTTCAGAGGAGTAATTTTATTTTCCCAAATAAATATACCTGTTAAATTTTGCGGTAAAATAACTTCCCCGCTGATTGAACCATTATTCTTCTTTAGCTTCACTTTAATGTTTCCCGAACGGTGGGGCATTGATCCATCAATCCAGGAAAGATTCCCGAAATGTGGTTCTATTCGTACAGTTTTGAAACCTGGTTCGTTGGGTTTTATACCGCAGACCAAAGATAAAAAGTAATAAACCGGTGAAGCACTCCATGCATGGCAGTCCGATCTTGTCGGATCCGGTTTTTCAGCAAAGGTTGTTAATCCCGTGTCCAGCATTTGTCTCCATGGTTTTAATAGAATTAAAAATTTATCTGCCATGCCGGCTTTTTCCAGGGCTTTAAATAAATAAAACTTGAAGTAGTAAGAGCTCTGGGCTATATCTTTTTTATTCAATATTCTATTTAGGACACCTGCTTGTGAATCGACCGGGAAAGCATTTGTTAAAATACCCCAGATGTTTGCATGCTGGCTGAAATTTTTCTTCTCCGGTGTATCGGCAAGCAGCCCCTCCCTGGCATCAAAACATTTATTATATACAATAGATTTGATCCTTTCAGCCTGCTGTAAATATTCTTCAGCTTGTTCGGGAAGATCGAATGCTTTTAAGATCTGAGCAGCTTTTTGTAAAGTGTAAACATACTGCATATTAACGATTGAAGAGTTACTGCTGTCTATCCCCGGGGGTACGCCGTTATGCCACCCGTTGAAATCAACCCAGTCAACAAAATTCCACCACTCCATATGTCCAATTAAACCGCCCGAGTCTATTTTGCTGTTATACCAGTTCAGAACCTCAAGGATTCCCGGGATCATCGATTTAACAAACCCTGGATTATTGTACAGCATCCAGTAATCATGAACCATTGTAATCCATATCAATGAAAACGGGGGAATAACCTGTGTTTCATAACTTGGATAACGGCTTTGTGTTAAACCGTAGGGTAAACGTGAATCATAAAATATCTGTATGGCATTACGCATCATAACTGTATCACCCGAAACATAGCCGGACGTTAAGCATTGAATCTTTGTATCACCTTCATACTGTAGCTGTTCGTAGTAAGGACAGTCAAAAAAAGTTTCGCCCGTACATAGTCTTTGGGTACGCCAGCCTACATTCCATATATCGGCAAGTGTTGAATCGCTGCTTTTAAATGATGCTTTTTTTTCAAACGGATATCCTGTATATATACTGTGGAAATCATTTATCGTTAAAGGTTCATTATTGGTTTTAATTTCTATTTGGATATAACGGAAAGTTCTCCACCAAAGCGTTTGAAATATTCTGTTCTCTCCGCCATCAGAAATAATTTTATCCTGGTTCCCGTATATCTTTTTATCTTTAATATCGTTTCTGTCCCCTTTTTCCATTTTATCATTAAACAGACTTTCAGCATAGGTTAAAGTTATTTCACTATTGTTTCCCCCGGAAACAGATAAAACAGGGTAAGCATCTGTAAGATGCTTTTGATCTAATAAGATTGTAGCATTTGAATTTGGCGGTATTGTCAATGCTTTAGTTCCGTTAATAAAAGCTGCCGGTATATCAATATTTGAACGCCTGATCTGTGAAAACCTTTGCGGTTTCTCTTCCATAAAAGGTATTTTTCGGGGCACAAGAATGTAGTTCGATGTAGTTCCGAATTCTCTGAAACTTTTTAACGGGGTTCCTGCATCAAGCTCTTTTGCAGATGACCAGTTAGAATCATCATAATTTAAATCAGTCCATTTCCACGGATGATATTGCATGTTAAATATTTCTCCTGGTCCAACAACATAATATTGATGCAGGTCTATTGTAAGAGGACTATAAGCAGTATCGTTATACACTTTCCAGGTTTCATTTGAATTTACTATGTTTTCTGTTTCTTGATCACCCTGGAGGATGAATCCTGTCCTGTTTGAAAATTGTGCAACGGGTCTGTATTCTGCAAAATTCCATACTACAGCTGCAATAATATTTTCTCCTTCTTTTAAGTACGGCATTATATCAACCGTTTCAAATTTCCATTTTAAAAAATCTCCTCTTGAGGGACCATTGCAGATATATTTTCCGTTAACAAATAATTTATATCTATTGTCGGCAGAGATATGAACAACAAATTCTCCTTTTCCCGGTTTTATTCGGATTTTTTTTCTGAACAGGTAAACTCCATATTCCTTTCCTGAAATTCCCGGACATGTTATCCATTTTGCATTCCAGGTTTTATATAATATATCATGATTTATTTTATTCATCTCCTGTGAAAAGACAGGAATGGTTGAAAAGAAAACCAATAATACAAATAAAATTTTCATATAAGTTAAATTGAAATTATTGAGTGCAGATGAATTCATTTTTTCGCCCCGTTGCAGTTATTCGTTTCTAAACTATCGTAAAAAAAGAAAAGTTACAAACGAAATCTTAAAAAGAAATATTATCAGTATCAAAATAATCTTTTAATTGAATGAGATCTTTATGATAATTATGATTTATTTTGATCCCCGTTTCTATTTGTAATTTTATTTGATAAAAAGTAAGTTTATCTATCAAGCCGGAGGGAAAATAGATCACTTTTCCGATTATCCAACATTCCAATACATTATCATTCCCTTATGGACATTTCAAATGTGGGATTATATCCTCAGTTGGTCTTTATCTTCGCTTTCTTAATAATAACTATGACAGTAGCCATTGTTAAAAGCCCCGTAATAAATACCAGCAGTAGTATATATGCATCTTTCCCTTTGGGTATAAAGGATGCACAGGTTGCAAGAACATTTTGTATTGTGGATTTTACTACTCCATTGGAAGCATCGTCTATCGAAAGTTCAAAAGCTGTGGGTAAAATTTCAAAATTACTGTTGCGGTCATAATTGGGATTCATATACCTTACGATCTTACCGGATTTATCAACAAAAACCAGCACACCTTTATGGAGAAATCCACCGGGAGTTCTTTTAAATTCAAACCCTGCTGCATCTGTCAGCTTATAGATATTTGTACTGTCTCCTGTCAGGAAAACCCATCCGGAATCGGGAATTTTATGGTTGATTAAACCGGTCATTGCACGTTTCTTCTGTGCAGCCATTGCAGAAGTTTCATTCTGGTCAAAACTAATGCTGATAACTTTATAATCCTTCCCCGGTTCATATTTTACTTTCCCTATAACACTTGCTATCTCCACCATCAATGGTGTACAAATGCCTGCACAACGGTAATAGCAGAAATCAAGAACGGTTGGTCTATCAATCAGATCCTTTAAGAGTACTGTCTCTCCTTTTGAATTAGTGAATTTCAAATTTAGCGGGATTGTTGTACCAAGATGACGAACGACTTTTGCAGAATTATAATCAGCATAGGCTGAATTGATAACTAATGAAAAGGCCATTAAAATAATGATATAAATGTGTTTCATTATATAAGAAAATTTTTTATAACTAATTTAAAACTAGATAAAAATGTTAAAATAATGAGTGAAACAAATCAAAATAGGGCTAATTATAAAGTGTAAATAGGTGATTATTGCACCTGTCAGAGTGTGGTTTATCATAGCCGGCAAATAATATGGTGAATTACATAGCTGGTTCAATACCTTTTATCTACCGGATAATTAATGGTTAACTGATGTTAGATGGCTATTAGATACAGATAGGAAATGTCTCTTTTACATGAAAGATTATCAGCAAGGGGGACGAATTTTTAATTCGCCCCCACAAAAAATTTTTACAGGTTAAGTCAGAACCGGTTCCTTATGAAATTCCAGTTTCCCCTGGTTGCCGAGGGTAACTGCAATATTATCACCGTCGTTAAAATTACCGGCAAGCAATTCCTGCGACAAAGGGTTAACAAGGTATTTCTGAATTGTTCTCTTGAGCGGTCTCGCACCAAAGGTTACATCGTAACCAAGTTTTGCAAGCCAGTCTTTAGCCTCATCATTTACATCAAGAACTATATCTTTCTGTTTCAGCATTCGCTGAACATTTTTAACCTGGATATCAACGATCTCTCTTAGTTCGGATTTTGTTAATGGTTTAAAGAGAACTACTTCATCAATCCTGTTTAAGAATTCCGGTCTGATAGTTTTTCTTAATAAATCAATCAAAGTAGATCTTAATTCGCCTAAAACATTTTCCATTTCATCTTCGGCTACATGCTCCAGTTTTTCCTGGATTAAATGTGAACCAAGGTTTGAAGTCATAATAATAATCGTATTTTTGAAATTGACGGTACGTCCCTGGTTATCAGTCAACCTGCCGTCATCCAGGACCTGGAGTAAAATATTAAAGACATCAGGATGCGCCTTTTCGATTTCATCTAAAAGAACTACAGAATAAGGTCTTCTCCGTACTGCTTCTGTTAACTGTCCGCCTTCTTCATAACCAACATATCCGGGAGGTGCACCGATTAACCGAGAAACGGAAAACTTCTCCATATACTCTGACATGTCAATTCTAATCATTGCATGTTCATCATCAAAAAGAAATTCCGCCAATGCCCGTGCGAGTTCTGTTTTTCCTACACCGGTAGTTCCTAAGAATATAAATGAACCAAGCGGACGGTTTATATCCTGCAGGCCTGTTCGTGATCTTCGTATAGCATTTGCGACTGCGGAGACAGCCTCATGTTGTCCGATTACTCGTTTGTGCAGTTCATCTTCAAGTCTTAGAAGCTTGCTTCTTTCACTTTCAAGCATTTTATTTACGGGTATTCCTGTCCATTTGGAAACAACTTCAGCAATATCTTCTGCGTCAACTTCTTCTTTCAGCATTTTTTTGTTTTTTTGAATATCTGCAAGTTCTTTAGTCTCTTCTTTCAGCTGTTTTTCCAAAGTAGCAATTTTACCATATCTGAGCTCGGCAACTTTACCCAGGTCGCCTTCACGTTCATACCTTTCAGCAAGTGTTTTTGCATTATCCATTTCGCTTTTCATATTCCTGATATGCTGGATCTTTTCCTTTTCAAGATTCCAGTGCATTCGAAGCGTATTTCTATCTTCTTCTAATTCACTTAATTCTTTTTTTAGCTCACCGAGCCTTTTTGCTGAAGCTTCATCTTTTTCTCTTTTTAGTGCTTCTCTTTCAATTTCCAGCTGCTGAATCTTTCTTTCAATTGAATCCAGTTCTTCGGGCATAGAATCAATTTCTATCCTTAATTTTGAAGCGGCTTCATCAATTAAATCAATAGCTTTATCAGGAAGGAATCTATCTGTAATATATCTGTGAGAAAGTTGTGCTGCAGCAACAATAGCTCCATCGGTTATTCTCACTCCATGATGGACTTCATATCGCTCGCTTAAACCTCTTAAGATAGAAATAGTATCTTCCACAGTTGGTTCGGTTATAAGAACCGGCTGGAATCTTCTTTCCAGTGCAGCATCTTTTTCAATATGCTTTTTATATTCGTTTAAAGTTGTAGCGCCAACTGCATGAAGCTCGCCGCGCGCTAATGCAGGCTTCAGAATATTGGCCGCATCCATTGAACCTGAAACAGCTCCTGCACCAACCAGAGTATGAAGTTCATCTATAAATAATATTATTTCACCATTCGATTCCTGAACTTCTTTTAAAACAGCTTTCATTCTTTCTTCGAACTGTCCCCGGAATTGGGTTCCGGCAACAAGAGCGCCCATATCAAGGGCAACAATTCTTTTTGTTTTCAGACTTTCCGGTACATCACCTGAAACAATGCGGTGTGCAATTCCTTCAGCGATTGCAGTTTTGCCGACTCCCGGTTCACCGATTAAGACCGGATTGTTTTTAGTTCTTCTTGAAAGAACCTGAAGTACTCTGCGTATTTCTTCGTCTCTTCCGATTACCGGATCCAGTTTTCCGGCCTTAGCTAATTCGTTTAAATCTCTTCCATATTTTTCAAGGGCCTGGTAAGTGTCTTCGGGGTTTTGAGTGGTAACACGCTGAGAACCCCTTACATCTTTTAAAGCTGATAAAATTTCATCATGTGAAATTCCGTTATCACGCAAAAGCTGTCCTGCTTTACCTTCGCTTTTTGAAAGAGCCAACAGGAGATGTTCCGTAGAAACAAATTCATCTTTTAAGTTTTTAGCTTCTTCAGCAGCGTCATCGAAAAGTTTTGACATATTATTCGACATCTGCTGATTACCTATTCCGGCTCCGCTTACTTTCGGAAGCTTTTCAAGTAAATCATTTACTTTCAGTTTTACGCTGTTAACATTACCACCGGTTTTCTGCATAATCGTATCTGCAATATTTCCTTTTTCCTGGATCAATGCAGCTAAAACATGTTCCGGCTCTAAAACCTGATTATTATAATTTTGTGCAATCTCAAGAGCCGTTTGTATTATCTCCTGAGCTTTCACAGTTAGTTTATTAAAATTAAATGTCATATAATTATCTTCCTTTCTACATCACAACTATTACAATGCAAAGTAACGCCTGGAAAATTGAGATACTGAAATTATAGAATTTACACTTATTTATTATCAGAAAGATTCATCTTTGAACCTTTATATTCCAATTTTTCATCCTCCATTATTCCATGAAGATTGCTAAAGAATTAATTGATCTTTTTCACTTCAGTATACCAATCGCTTGATTGCTCAAGCATTTTATTTATTCTATTTACAAGGTTATGCGGGTCATTCAGGTTGCCTTCCAGAAGTAGTGCAGATTCAAATAACTGTTCTGTAACATTGGAGATATACGCATCCTTTGAATCAGCTTTAAATACTTTCAGCATATTTCTGATTAATTTATGATCTTTATTTATTTCCAGAATTTTCTTTTGAATTCCTACATCCTGGTTAGCCATTCTTAAAATCTTCTGCATCTGAGCAGACATGCTGTCATCTTTGCTTACTAGTATCGCAGGACTTCCGCTTAATCTATTTGATTCTTTAACTTCTTCTACTCTTTCACCAAGTATCTCTTTCATTTTTGAAAGCAGGCTGTCGAAATGTTTTTCATCATCTTTCCCGAGTTTTTCAATATTCTCCTTCTTTTCTTCAACATCCTTTAATTTTTTAAACTTGTCAAGATCAACAGTATCTACCGACTTGAAATCATAATCCTTGAATTTTCTAATTGAACTGATAACAAATTCATCAACCGGATCATAAAGGTAAAGAACTTCAAGACCTTTATTTTTGAAAATTTCAAGATGCGGATCTTCATCGATTGCGGATCTGCTTGTACCTGATGCATAATAAATTTCTTTTTGATTTTCTTTAAACCTGGATACATATTCTTCAAGCGAAGTTAATCCTTCTGCATCTGTGTTGTTGGAAGAATTAAATCTAAGGAGCTGCATAAACTTTTCTGCATTTGTGAAATCAGTATAACCCAATTTGAAAATTCTTCCATGTTCTTTCCAGAATTTGGCATATTCTTCCTCATTATCTTTTGCTTTTTTCAGAAGATAGGAAAGAGTCTGGCTTGTAACTGTGTTTGCAATCTTTGTAAAAATTATATTTTCCTGTAGAGTTTCCCTCGATATATTTAAGGGGAGATCCTCTGAATCAACAACACCTTTTACAAAGCTCAGGTATTCAGGAAGCAGGTCTTTATTCTTATGCTGAATTAAGACCCGGCGTACATATAAGTCCAAACCATAATCTTCCCTGTTCATACCGAAGAAATCAAAATTCTTTTTGGGGATAAAAAGAAGACTGCTGAATTGAATCGGTGCGTCAACCGAATTATGGATTATATCCATCGGTTCTTCGGAATCGTAAGTTAAGAATTTATAGAACTCAACATATTGTTCTTTCTTTAGAGTTGATTTTGGTTCACGCCAGATAGCTGCAATTGTATTTATTTTTTCTTTTTCAAGATAAATAGGGAAAGAAATAAAATTAGAATGCTTTTTAATTACAGTTTCAAGACGATATTTATCTGCAAAGTCTTTAGCATCATCTTTCAGATGAATTTCTATAGTGGTACCGCGTTTAATTTTATCATTATATTCGGAAATCTGGTAATCACCTAAACCATCTGAACGCCACTCAATCGCCGGTTCATTATCTAAATATGATTTCGTTCTTATAACAACTTCTTCAGCTACCATAAAGACTGAATAAAAACCTACGCCAAACTTGCCTATTATATTATTAGCATCAGCTTTGTTTTCTTTCAATTGTTTTAAGAATTCAGCGGAACCTGATTTTGCTATAGTACCTATATTGCTGATTAATTCATCTTTAGTCATACCGATTCCGGTATCGGAAACAGTTATGAGCTTTTTCTTTTCATCAAAATTTACTCTTATTTCCAGAGGTAAATCTTTATCTGTTAAATTTGTTCCTTTAGTTGATTCAAAACGTATTTTATCCAGGGCATCAGATGCATTTGATATCAATTCACGAAGAAAAATTTCTCTGCTGGTATAAAGTGAATGAACCAATATGTCTAATAGTTGTTTTACTTCCGCTTTAAAATGATATTTCTTTGAAGCTGTTTGTTTGTCACTCATTTTTTCTCCTTCTAAAAATTATTTCCTTAATGATGCTAATTTTTCAAATAATTTGATTTCTTCAGATGTAAGATTTTTAGGCATCTGAATATTTAATCGAATATACAAATCACCGTAAGAATTTTTATAATTTTCTTTCGGCATTCCCATATTTTTTATTTTTAACAATTTTCCGTTTTCAGATTCTTTAGGGATGTTTAAATTTATTTTTTTATTATTTAATGTTTGAAATTGTATCTTGCCGCCTAGTACCGCAGTATATAAATCTACATCAAGGTTATAGTATAAATCATCACTCTTTACTTCATAAAACGGATGATCTAAAACGTGAACAGTAAGATATAAATCTCCTTTTTCGCCTCCATGTGACCCGGGCGCTCCCTGCTTTTGTAATCTTAGGACTTTTCCTTCCCTAGTTCCCGGATTAATCCTTATTTTTAATTTTCTGCCGTCAACAGTTATTTGTCTTTCGCCGCCGTTATATACTTCTTCAAGTGTTAAATTCAGATTAGCTTCGTAATCGTTTCCTTTTCTTGCTCTGTTAAATACATTTTCACCCTGTTGTCTTCTTGCACCTCCGCCAAAAAAGCTTTCAAAGAAATCTGAAAATCCTCCTATATTGCCGAAAAGATCTCCGAGATTTCCACTGAATTGATAACTGCTTCCCTGCTGTCCACCCGAAGCATACTGTCTAAACCAGTCATCAGTGTTTCCCGCACCTGCATTCTGATATTGTCTCCAGTTTGAACCTAATTGATCATATTTTTTCCTTTTTTCCGGATCTTTTAAAACTTCATAGGCCTCACTGATTTCTTTAAATTTTTCTTCGGCGGTTTTATTACCAGGATTTTTATCCGGATGATATTTTTTTGCCATATCCCTGTAAGCCTTTTTTATATCAGCATCAGTTGCAGATTTTTCGACACCTAATATTTTATAATAATCTTTAAATTCCATTTAATTACCACCGTGAAAATTTTGTATTGAACCAAAATAGTAAAAAAGGGTAACTAATTTAATAGCTACCCTTTTTTTATAAGATCGCTATATTTTTTATTTAATTTTTATTTCAAGTTCTTTTGGTCTAGCTTCCTCTGCTTTTGGAACAGTAATGATTAACTGCCCATCTTTAAATGAAGCATCAATTGAATCTTCATTTATTTGAGCTGGAAGAGTAAATGATCTGAAATATCTCCCATATGATCTTTCAATCCTGTGATACTTTGAATCTTTGTCTTCCTTTTCCTGTTTTCGTTCGCCGCTAATATTCAATTGACCATCAGTATATGAAATCTTAACATCTTTTTTATCAATACCCGGAAGATCCATCTTCAAGATGTAGTTGTCTTTGTTTTCGGAAATATCGGTCAGAGGAGACCAAACAGCATTTTCATATTCTTCATTTCCGTCTCCGCCGTTTCCGAATCCAAATCTTTTTTCAAAATTATTAAACATTCTACCAAATTCACGTTCAATGCTTAATAATTCTCTTGCCGGATTCCATCTTACGATTGCCATTTTATTTTCCTCCTTATTTATTGAATCTTTTAGTTAACTTAAATATTCTATAAAATCATTATGCACTTATGCAAATAACAATAGCTGTGCCATTTCCACCTGATCGCCATAACCATTTGTTTAATAACGATTTATAGGAAAACATAATAATCGTTTTGATTTTGTCAAAATGGCTTATAAAAATGACTTTTGACTTTATAATTTAATTAATTTGTCATGATACTGACAGAATTACAGTGCAGTGCGTCGCAAGATTATAGTTTGATATTAAATCAATATGAATTTAATCCAAAATAAATATCACAAAGCAACATGAGATAAATTAATTGTATTGTGGAAACCTATTTATTTAATTATTTTTGCGATCTTTAATTTAGTTATTTATGGATAACGGCCACATTAAAAAAGATTTATTTGTTGAAGATACCATTGCAGCTGTAGCTACACCTCCCGGAATTGGTGCAATTTCAATCATAAGAGTCAGCGGTTCAAAAGCAATAAATATTGTCGATTCTGTTTTTACTGGAAAAGAAAAGTTAATTAAGGCTGATTCGCACTCAATCATTTATGGAAAAATTAGTGATGATGATGGCTTAATTGATGATGTTTTGGTTTCGGTTTTTAGAAACCCGCGTTCATATACCGGCGAGGATTCCGTGGAAATTAGTACGCATGGTAATCCATTAATATCTCAAAAGATAATAGAATTACTTATTAAAAAAGGAATTAAAGCTGCTGAACCGGGAGAATTTACAAAAAGAGCATTCCTTAATAATAAATTAGATTTAGCTCAGGCTGAATCCGTTGTTGATATAATTAATTCAAGAACGGAAGCTTCTTTGCGCGGTGCAAGAAATCAGCTGGATGGAGTTCTGTCTAAAAAAGTTGGAGAACTTCGAGAACTGCTGATAAATGCTTCTTCATTTATCGAGCTCGAATTAGACTTTGCAGAAGAAGATGTTGAATTTATTAATAAAAATGTTCTTTTAGAAAGATTAAATAAAATAATATCAGAAATTGATAAGCTGATAAGCACTTATTCATTTGGCAGAGTTATAAGAGATGGAATTAATGTTGCAATAGTTGGAATACCAAACGTAGGTAAATCGTCACTTTTAAATTATATTCTTAAGGAATCCAGGGCTATCGTCAGCCATATTCCCGGAACTACCAGAGATGTAATCAGAGAGGATGTTTCAATAGATGGTATCTTGTATAGATTATACGATACTGCTGGAATTAGAATCTCTGAAGATGAAATCGAGAAAGAAGGCGTATTAAGAAGTCGCGAGGCAGTTAAAAACGCTGACATTGTCCTTTTTATAAATGATATCGAACAAAAATTTTCATTCGACCTGTTAAAGGAAATAAATATCCTTACATCAACGGATAAGATAATTTCAATAATAAATAAAATTGATGTTCCACATGAAACACTTGAACATGCAGATGTTTATATATCTGCCTTAACTGGTGAAGGAATTGAAAAGCTTTTTATAAAATTAAAGGAAAAATCAGTTGGTAATTCTAATTATTCGGAGAAATCAGCTGTTGTTTCAAATGTGCGTCATTACCAATGTTTAAGAAAAGCAAAAGAATCATTAGTTAGTGCAGAAAATTCGATTAATAACGGATTATCCGGTGAATATATCTCAGTAGATTTAAGAAATGCCGAACATAATTTAGGCGAGATTATCGGAGAAGTAACCTCAGATGATATCCTTAATAACATATTTTTGAAATTTTGTATAGGAAAATGAGTTCCACGTGAAACTAATATTAAGATAAAAAATGATCAGAGCAAGGAACTTAATTTGTTTAATTCCAATCTTCTAAAAATTTAAAAGAATTTGATTTTTATTTGAAAATAATTTGTTCCACATGAAACATAAATAGAAAATATGAAAAGATTTGATATATTGGTCATTGGAGGTGGACATGCAGGAATTGAAGCTGCATGTGCCGGTGCAAATATGGGTTGTTCGGTTGGACTTGTAACTATGGATAGGTATGCCATGGGGAGAATGTCCTGTAATCCCGCTATTGGAGGGACAGCCAAGGGCCATTTGGTTCATGAAATTGATGCCCTTGGCGGGATGATGGGAATAATTGCTGACAGAACAGGAATTCAATTTAGAGTTTTAAATAAATCAAAAGGTCCCGCTGTCTGGTCCTCACGTTGTCAATCAGACAGGAAATTGTACTCCGAAGAGGCCTATCGAGTTGTTTCAAATACACAAAACCTGGAAATAGTTGAAGATTCTGCAGTAGAAATCATAACCGAAAACAGAAAAGTATCTGGTATTAAAACCGGGAAAAGAGAAGAAATCTATTGCAAGGCGTTAATTATCTCTGCCGGGACATTTTTAAATGGATTAATGCATACTGGATTAAAATCTATAAAAGGAGGCCGGTTTGGAGAAAAACCGGCTATCGGTATTACTCAGTCATTAATAGATCTTGGCTTTGAATCCGGAAGATTAAAAACAGGTACACCGCCAAGATTAGCAAAAAATACAATTAACTTTAATATTCTCGAAGAACAACCAGGTGATGAAATTCCGCAGCCTTTTTCCACCAAAACGGATAAAACTAACTTTCCTGTTTTACCCCAAGTTAGTTGTCACATTGCTCATACCGACGATAGTGTGCATAAAGTACTTGAAAAAGGTTTTTCACAGTCTCCAATGTTTACCGGTGTTATTCAAGGTGTTGGCCCACGGTACTGCCCCTCTATTGAAGATAAAATAGTCCGGTTTGCGGATAAAAAGCAGCATCAATTGTTTTTAGAACCGGAAGGACTAGATAATGATTTAATTTATTTAAATGGTTTTTCGTCATCTCTGCCGGCTGAAATCCAGATTGAAGCTATTCATAAAATAAAAGGGCTTGAAGAAGCAGAAATGGTTCGTCCCGGATATGCCGTAGAATATGATTTCTTTCCGCCTCACCAGGTTGATTTAACTTTGGAAACTAAATTAGTTGAAGGGTTATATTTTGCCGGACAAATAAACGGCACTTCCGGATATGAAGAAGCTGCTGCTCAGGGCATTGTTGCCGGCATAAATGCCGCTGCGAGAATAAAAGGAATGAAAGAATTCATATTGAAAAGGAGCGAAGCGTATATCGGTGTTTTAATTGATGATCTGATCAATAAATCAACGTATGAACCATACAGGATGTTCACTTCACGTGCTGAACATAGACTGCTGTTAAGACAGGATAATGCCGATAGGAGATTATTTGGTTATGGTTTTTATTATGGTTTAAATCCGGAGGACGAATACAAAAGATTAATTAAAAAAGGAAAACTAATAGATAATTGTGTTTCACTATTTAATTCTTTAAAACTTCATGCAAGGGATATTAATCCTTATTTGGATGCAAAGGGTTCTTCAGGAATTGAAGCAAGCGAATCTGTCTCAAAATTATGTAAAAGACCCGAGCTGACTCTGAAAGAAATATTGATTTTTTTTGATAAAGAGGAACATCCATTAATTAAAGAATTACTGAAAGATAGTTCCGCTTTAGAACAGGTTGAAATTCAATTGAAATATGAAGGTTATATAAAGCGGCAGTACGAAAATATAGAAAGACTTGAGAAATATGAAGAAACCAAGATACCTTTAACATTTAACTATTTGATATTAAAATCATTATCAACTGAAGGTAAAGAGAAATTGCATAAAGTAAAACCCCGTTCTCTTGGCCAGGCGTCAAGGATATCGGGTGTTACACCTTCTGATATTTCTATTTTATTGGTATATTTGAAGAAATAATTTTAAGGATTTTTTATGGTAGACGTCCAAGATCAATACTTAAGAGAATTAAATACATTTTATTGGGAAAATGGACTTAATCCGGATCCAATGAAACTTGAAAGATTGGCTTATTTAGCTGAACTTGTAGCAGAGAAAAACGAAGCAGTAAATCTTGTTTCGCGAAAAGATGTTGATTCAATTATCGAGAATCATATTTTTATATCTGCCTATATAACCAAGTTCATTCCTGAAAAGGTTAATTATTTTCTGGATATTGGAACCGGCGGAGGATTCCCCGGAATTCCCCTGGCAATTACTCGGCCGGAGTTAAGAGGTGTTCTGGTTGATGCAACGAAGAAAAAAATTGATGCCGTAAAAGATTTTATTGATAAGCTTAAACTGGGAAATGTGGTTGCTGAAAATGACAGGGTAGAAAACGAAGAATTTATTGCCCGCTATGCAGATTCATTCGACCTTGTTGTAAGCCGTGCAACAGTTCCATTGATTATATTATTCCGTTATGCCATACCGCTCATGAAAGAAAAAGCCTTCCTGATAGCATTAAAAGGCGGCGATCTTGAAGATGAATATAAAAAAGCAGAAATGAAATATAAAGCTTATATCAGGAAATCTACAACCTTCGAACTTTTCTATAAACCTTCAAATGTGAGAAATCAAAAAGGCAAAAAGCTTGTAGTACTGGAGCTTCATAAATGAGCTCTTCCGAAAGTAAAAAATTATTTTCGGAAATAAGCAATTTATCTACTGAGCAGCGTAATCCTAAAAGTATGAATATTGATAACAGCTCCACAATTGAAGTGTTGAAAATAATTAATGAAGAAGATGAGAAAGTCCCTTTAGCCGTAAAGAAAGAACTTCCATATATTGAAAAAGCAGTTGAAATAATTGTAAAATCGATAAAAAATGGTGGCCGGCTAATATATTTTGGAGCCGGCACAAGCGGACGGCTTGGAGTTGTAGATGCTTCAGAATGCCCGCCGACATTCGGGACTCCATTTGGATTGATTAGTGGTTATATTGCAGGTGGAAAAGAAGCTATGTTCCGGGCACAGGAAGGAGCTGAGGATTATGAGGAAAATGGTGCTGAAGATGTAATTAAAGCAGAGGTTTCAGATAAAGATGTTGTATGCGGTATAGCTGCAAGTAGAAGGACGCCGTATGTTATCGGAGCCGTTAATAAAGCTAAAGAATTGGGTGCAGCAACTTTATTTATTACTACTAATCCAAGGAAGTATTTTAATCTAAAAGAAGTTGATATTGCGATTTGCCCGGATGTAGGTCCTGAAGTGATTATGGGTTCAACCAGGATGAAAAGCGGTACAGCACAAAAGCTTGTACTTAATATGCTCACTACTGCAGCGATGATAAAGCTGGGTAAAGTATATGAAAATATGATGATCGATCTTCAGATGACGAACAAAAAATTAGTTGAGAGATCCAAAAGAATTATTATGACAATAACCGGTTTATCTTATGAAGAATCATCTGAATATTTGCAAAAGGCAGATGGTCATGTTAAAACTGCTTTGGTTATGATCAAGGCCAATGTTGATGTTAATGAAGCAAGAGCGAGACTTGAGAAAGCCGGCGGCTTCGTACGAAAAGCTATTGATTTGAAGTAAATTTATAAAAACCCAAAATTTCAAACTATTAATAATCACATAGTTTAACATTAAAGCTATTTGGTTTTGAGATTTGAATTTTTCAGTCACGGGGGTTCGCATTAGAACCCCTTTTGGTGTTTTAAAACTTTAATGGTAAATAAAAAAGAAATAATTAATGCAAAGTGCTTTAGATAAAATATTCGAATTAAAATCATTTAAGAAATCAGTAGATAAAATTATTTCCTCAGAAAATAATATAGCTTATGTTTCTCCGATGGTAGGATGCACTAAAAGTTATTTTATTTCACTAATAGAAAAAAGAACGAAACAGATTGTTGTTCTTTTCCCGGATATACAATCCGCAAGTGAGTTTAATGTTGAATTAAATGTACTCGATCTAAATAAAAATGTTCTAAGCCTGACCGAATTTAAACCTGAAATTGTTCAGGAAGTATTGACCGAAATCTCCTCAAAAGAAAAATTCATTTTAGTATCTACTTATGATTTACTGAACAGTATTTTTCCGGCTAAAGATAAACTGGAGCAAAAAACTACGAAAATCCAAACAGGGGGAGAAATAACATTTAATGATTTAGTTGAATATCTTAATCTTCTTAATTATCAAAAGGATAAATTTGTTGAAGCACCCGGTGATTATTCTCAGCGCGGTTCAATTATAGATTTCTGGTCGTATAGCGAACAGAACCCTGTCAGACTTGAATTCGACGGTGACTTTCTTGAATCAATCAGATATTTTGATCCGGAAAGCCAGCGTTCAATCGAAATAATTGAAAATGTAACACTAGCAGCTCCAATTGAAACTGATTCTGTCACACCAGATTCTTCTTCAATATTTGATTATCTAAGCAGTCCGGTTGTATTAGCTTCTTCTTATGAATTAAATAATCTGGAAAATAAAATAATAAATCCTTTCTCCGGAAATTCGGAAGAACATATAAAAGATAAAATTGAGGACGTAACTAATGCAAATGATTTTCCTGAAGATCAATCACTGGAAATAATCGGAAATGATAATAATCAGAAACTTGAAAAATTTGATATTAAATCCAACTCTGATGTAAGATGGATTCTGGAAGAAGTGATAAATTCCGGCGGCAGGATAGAACTGGGCTTTACTGAACCTCCTTCAATAAACAGTAATTATGAGTATCTCTTTTCTGTTTTAACAGATTATGCTGAAAAAAAATTCAATATAATTATTACATCGGAAAATGAGCTTCAATCTTCACGGCTAAAGGATTTGTTATTGGAGTACAGAAGTTCTTCTTATAATGGAAAAGAGGAGCTGAGTGAATTAATAGAATCCGGTAAGATTAGAATTGTAACTTTAGCCGTAAAAAAAGGTTTTCTGTATAAACAGGTTGAACAGAATATTGATAATGAAAAAATACTATTGTTAACTGACTATCAGATTTTCAACAAACCATACAGGACCAAAATATCAACAAACAGGAAGTATAAAAAATCCAAATCCAAAGCCTTTGCATCGATCAAAAAAGGTGATATTGTAGTTCATGAAAATTATGGGATAGGGAAATATGCCGGGCTCGAAACAATAAGGATTGGAGATACCAGGCAGGAATCAATGAAGATTCTTTATAATGAAGGGGGAATTGTCTATGTAAATTTGAATTACCTTACACTGGTTAAGAAATATTCTTCAAATGATTCCGCGAATGAACTGACTCCGACCCTTTCAACTCTTGGGACCGCGGATTGGATCAACACAAAACACCGTGCAAAGAAAAGGATTAAAGAAGCAGCGCGAGAGCTGATTGAGCTGTATGCTAAAAGAAAAGCTACAAAAGGTTATTCTTTCAATCCGGATACTGTTTGGCAAAAAGAGCTTGAAGCTTCATTTCTTTATGAAGATACTCCAGACCAGGAAAAAGTGACCCAGGAAGTTAAGGAAGATATGGAAGCTGAAAACCCTATGGATAGGCTTGTCTGCGGTGATGTTGGTTTTGGAAAAACAGAAGTTGCGGTACGCGCTGCATTTAAAGCCGTACAGGATGGGAAGCAGACTGCGGTCTTGGTTCCAACAACAATTTTAGCTGAGCAGCATTATAATACTTTTAAAGACCGCCTTGAACAATTTCCCGTTAAGGTGGAAGCCCTTTCAAGATTTCAGACTAAAAAGAAACAAACAGAGATTTTAAAAGGATTGAGTGAAGGAAATGTTGATGTTGTTATCGGTACACACAGGCTTATTTCAAAGGATGTTTCATTTAAAGAATTGGGCCTGCTTATTATTGATGAAGAACATCGTTTTGGGGTAATGGCAAAGGAAAAGCTTCGTGCAATTAAACTTAATGTTGATACATTAACTTTAACAGCAACTCCAATCCCGAGAACATTAAATTTATCATTACTTGGAGCAAGGGATCTTTCAATTATTGCTACGCCTCCGCCAAACAGACAGCCTATATATACCCAGGTTTCTGTTTTTGATATGTTCAAGATAAGAGAATGGATTTTAAATGAATTAAGAAGAAACGGCCAGATTTATTTTGTACATGACAGGGTCCAATCCATAGATAAACTGGCTTCATATCTAACAAAACACATTCCTGAAATAAAGCTGGGAATTGCTCATGGGCAAATGAAGCCTTCGGAGCTGGAAAAAGTAATTCATGGTTTTTTAAATAAAAAATTTGATCTTTTGCTCTCAACCAAAATTATTGAATCGGGAATAGATATCCCGAATGTAAATACTATTATTGTTAACAGGGCTGACCGATTCGGTTTAGCTGAACTCCATCAGTTAAGAGGAAGAGTGGGCAGATCAAACCGTCAGGCGTATGCTTATTTCATAGTTCCGTCACTAAACGGAATTAACAAAAAAGCATTGCGAAGGCTGCAGGCTATTGAGGAGTTTACAGAAGTAGGCGCCGGGTTCAATATATCAATGAGAGATCTTGAAATAAGAGGCGCAGGAAATTTACTGGGAACGGAACAAAGCGGCTTTATAAATGATGTCGGATTTGATTTATATATTAAATTAATTAATGAAGCCGTTGAAGAGCTTAAATACCAGGAATTTAAAGAAGTATTCAAAAATCTTCCTAAACATGAAGAGAGGACAGAACCGACCATTGATATGTTCTTTGAAATCGGAATCCCGGAAACATATATGCCCGAGCAGACCGATAGGCTGAATTTTTATACTGCTTTGTATTCCATAAATAATCTGGATGAATTGGAAGAATTGAAAGAGGAGATGATTGACCGGTTTGGTCCCATGCCGCTGCTGGTAAAAAGATTGATTAGTGCTGCATTGCTGAAATTTTATTCTTCATATGCTTTATTTGAAAGAGTTATTATCCAGCGAAAAAATATTTTTTTAATCCTGCCAAGGGGCGAAAAAGAGGATTATTATAAAGTAAAGTTTATCGAACTTATGAGATTCATCATGGACAATTACAAAGATAAAGTTAAATTTAATCAGCAGAAAGAAGTAATGAAATTAGTAATTACAAATAATTTCAGGACACAGGAAGACCTGCTCGAGTTCTTAATAGGTTTTTCAAAAGAGATTGTAAACCTTTTTAATGTAGAGATTCTTCAAGATAGTTTAGCAGAAGAGCCGGCGACTGATAGTTAATGTTTTTTAATATTTATCAAATTTTTTATATCGATTTTTAAGTTTATTTTTAATACCAAAGTAAAATTGATTTATGGTTGTTATTTCATAACAAGTACATTCTTGAGTTAAATAAAAAAGGATACCTCATTTCAAATCATTTTATTTTGTCCCGATATCTGTTAACTTAATTAAAACGGATTTAATAAATCAAAAGGAGAGTATAACAATGGTTAAAAAAAATAAAGAACTTTTCAGTTTAGTTTTTATTTTATTTATTTCGTTATTTCTGATTACCGGATGCGGGAAAAAGGAAGAAAACAGAGAAGTGAAAAAACCTTCGGCTAATGAACCGGCAGCTGTTGATACGGCAAATAAAGCAACAGAAGCTCCCAAAGATACTATCCCGGATATAACCGGGAACTGGAAAGGTACATTTGATCAGAGAAGCGCTACAATGAGCGTCATAAAACAGACCGGGAAAGATTTTAGTGCTATAATGACAATTAATTACAGGCAGCCTTTAACGAAAACTGTGAATGGGACAATTGATCCAGAAAATAAAACAGTTAGTATGGAAGATCTTAATGCTTCAAGATTTGCAGGACAATACAATGGTCAATTGCTGGACGATGGGAAGCTGATTAAAGGTAATTTTATAATGAAAGCAGACGGTAAATCGTACGGATTCAACTTTAAAATGAAATAAATGAAAATATTAATAACCTGGAAAGGATACTATATGAAAAAATATATATACTTGGTTGCATTCTTGTTTTTAACTTTTATAATCGCGTCTTGCGATAATAATAATACAACTGAACCGACTGTTCCCGACAACACAGGTAAAATCTTTATTAATTCATCGCCGGCAGGTGCACAGATTTTTGTAGATGGAACAAATACTAGTAAAGTGACACCTGATAGCACGGATAAGTTATCAGCCGGAAATCATGATGTAACCTTAAAACTTGACGGCTACCGCGATACAACCATAACAGTAAATGTAGTTCAGGGACTCACAACATCTAAATTTGTTCAGTTAACTTCAACCGAATCAATTATTCAATATGGTCCGGTTAGAATTTATGAAACTATCGGCACAACTGTAGATCAGCCCAGCGGTTTGGATTTATCTTCCGGAATGGCTTATGGTGTTTCTGGTGCCGATAAAGGTAAAGTAGATATTTATTATACATCAAGCGGATTCCTTGTTCAAAGTGCAAATCTTAATACAACCCAGGGATTAACAAGAGAGACACTATTCCATGTCGGCGACGGTACTGACCTAAATGATGGAGTAAGCTCAACTAACAGCAGCTTTTGGAGTGTTGTGAAATCTATGAGCGATAGGGAGTCAAATTATGTGTTTTTATATGATGATGATACTCATTATTCGAAATTAAAAATAACCGGTATTTGGAGGGGGAACAATCGGTAACCCGGCATGGGTGGAGGTTACCTGGATTTATAATAATACTGCAGGGGATACCCGATTTTAATTCAGTATCTAATAAAGCCGTGATGTATTTTCACGGCTTTTTCTTAAAGAAAAAATATAATTTTAAAAATTCAATTAGCAGGGGCTGTCTTTTTAATAAAACTTTCCAAAAATCTAGACAACATCATTAAACAAAAAAAATTATTTTGAAATAGCAAGCCATGTCCCGGAAATTCCAAAGATTTTACTTTCACTCCATGTTTTAATCTGTATAATAAAATTATCGCGCGATACAGAAATAGTTTTAATCTCATATCTTATATTACTACTTGTTGCCGCATCCAATTGGTTAACACTTAAAATTACTTCGGGTTTTTTATCAAAAGCTGTAGGATAATTAATTTCCAAAGTAATCGTTCTATCGCCGCTGTTTTTATCCAGGGTATAATTTGGCGTTGATGAATTTGCAGAAAAGGTTCCGGTTTCAATTTGCTGAGCTAAAATAGTAAATGAAAATGCGAAAAGAAAAACAAGGACAGTAATTAAATGCAACTTTTTCATGAAATTCCCTCTTTAAATATTATAGGTTTTGTTTACAGTAATCAAAATAATTTTATTTTGTTAATAATACAACGATTAATTGATCCTCAAACAATTTTCCTAAGTTGCATTGGACGAAATGACCATGCGTCTTCGAAGATAAGTACAGTCTCAGTTGTATCTGCAAAGAAAACAAGAAAATATTTGTCAAAAGTTTTACAATTTTTGATACTATTTGCTAAAGTATCATTGGGTGTGCTGGATATTATAATTGGATCTGCAAAAATTTGCGATATCTGTAACTTATTTGATCATCATCATTTTTTTTATCGATACAAAACTTGCCTGGTTATTTTCTGGATTATTTGTTATAAGCCTGTATATATAAACACCGCTTGCAAATGATGAACCGTTAAATATTATTTCTTTGTAACCGGCGCTTTGTTCTTCCTCAACTAATGTTTTCACTTCGCTTCCAAGAATATCATATATTATCAAACTTACTTTGCTGTCAAATGGTAAATCATATCTTATCGTTGTTGCCGGATTAAAAGGGTTAGGGAAGTTTTGTGAAAGTGCATATTCTTTTGGTGCAGTATAATTTATAATGAATGATTTCTCGAGGTTTATACCATTTCCTTTTATGGTAAATTCAATCGTATCTTTTTTATTTGCCTCAACATTTCTCTTTATGTCGAAAGAGAAAGAGGCCTCTTTTTCTTCCAATCCATTTATGATTTTAATTAGCTGAAAACTTTTATTAAAGACGATTGCTTGCGGTGAACTTACAAGCTTTACCTCAATATTTCTTGCCTCAGATACTTTTGATTCGTTCGCAAGAGAAATAATTATCCGGTTTCCTTTTGTCCCCGGCGTTACATCATAAACTGTTTGAGGAAATAATAAACCTGAAAAAATTAAAATAGAAAATATTATACTTTTCATTTTATAAACTCCTATAAGTTGAACGCCGATAATTAGAATTTATTATTAACCCCCAAGTCATAAAAAATAATAAAAATCAGCGTTCCAATTATTCTTATGGTAAATAAATTTCTACAACAGGGTTTTCCCCGGTATTCTGCTGTTTATCCCGGCTTACACCGTTATATGTCCCTCTAAAAGTTATATTTGCCGGGAGAAGTTCTTTTGCTGCTTCTCCATTTGATGTAGTTCCGAACTGACGCCATCCGCCGGTGTAATATTTTACATCAGCATTATTAACCGGCTGGTTTTGAGCATCGTTTACTTTTACGATACACAATACTGTCGAAAAATCAACAATATTATTAGAATTTATCTCCTGCTGCTTATCATTTGATATATATTCATAGTTCATTCTGAAGCTGTAATTATTTGGCAGCAGCTCTTTTGAGGCCGTCCCATTTGCAGTCAAACCAAAATATCTCCATCCGCCTGCATAATATTTAACATTTCCCTCGTCAATTAATTGTCCCCGGCTGTTTTTAAGTTGAACAGATGCCTTAACAGTTTGAAAAACTACTGTCGGATTGTCGGCAATATTCTGCTGTTTGTCATTGCCTGCATAAGCATAAGACATCCTAAAACTGTAGTTATTTGGCAGCAGTTCTTTTGATGCAATCCCATTTACAGTTATACCTAAGTCTCTCCATCCACCAGCATAATATTTAACCACTCCTTCATCAATTAACTGCGCCTGACTATTTTGAAGCTGGACGGAAGCATTGACAGTCTGAAATATTACTGTTGTATTTGAGTCAATATTCTGCTGTTTGTCATTGCTGGCATACGCATAAGTCATCCTGAAACTGTAATTATTTGGCAGTAGTTCTTTAGTGACTGAACCATTTACAGTTGAGCCAAAATCCCGCCATCCCCCTGCATAATACTTAACAGTTCCTTTATCAATTAACTGACCCTGACTATTTTGAAGTTGAACAGAAGTGTTAACAGTTTGGAAAACAACATTAGGATTAGTGTTAATATCCTGCTGTTTATCGTTGCTGTAATATGCATAAGTCATTCTAAAGCTGTAATTGCTGGGCAGCAATTCTTTGGAAACAGCTCCATTTTGTAATGAACCGAAGTCTCTCCATCCGCCGGCGTAATATTTTACAATTCCTTCCTCGTTAATTAAATTTCCCAAACTACTTTTTAATTGCACAGTTGCATTTACTGTCTGGAAAGTATAAGTATTATTTTGTGCAGGAACATTAGATACAGTCTGGGAACCATATTCATAATTCATTCTTAAGCTCAGAGTTGGTTTAGCTGTAGAGATAGAAAAAGTCCCGTCTCCGTTATTAACAGCATCTTTCCAACCGCCTTCATAGTATTTCAGAGAACCGCTTGTGAGGAGATTGCCTGAACTATTTGTTAATCTCACTGCAAAACCGGTTGTTGCTTCCGGCAGGTTATCACGCAAATATTCGGTATTATATCTGAGTAGTGCGTAAGCTTCGCTAGTCAGATTTGCCGTACTGTCAATATCGACATCGTGAAGAACCTGGTTAAGTGTATTTTTAACTGCTGCAATATCGTTTTGCTGGAATTGGGTTTTGGAAGTCGTAAAATAATTAGAGTATTTGTCTGCTGTGAGTTGGTTTTTGATCCAGCCTAAAAAATAAGAGCTATCAATATAAGCCTTTAGTGTATCAAGAAAACCTAGTGTATCAAGGTATTTAGGTCTAGATTTTAATCCGATAGTTTGTCTTTTCTCAGAGTTATTATATATATCATCGAGTTCTGCTTCGTGAGTTATTTCTCTAGTAATTTCTAATGGTATCACTCCTCTCAGATAGGCATAAGTAATTGCAGGTAAACCAACACCTTTATACCAATAACCCGATTTAGTTTCACCCGGTTTTATTAATCCCGCATAGTTTCTTAAACCATTAGGTTCAAAATACCATGATTCTGGCAATTTTCCTGGGAAGGATGATATTGTATTTTTTTGATATTTAGAAGTTATATTAATTTTTGCTATAGGAACATTAAGAAAATTAATAGTTTCAATAGCTTGTAAACTATTTGTCTCATTTGATATTGTATATTGAAATTCTAAAAGAGAATCTTCTGTAGTAACTTTACATTTAATTGTGGGTTTTATCCAAATTGCTGGGTAAAAATCCCCTTCTTTTAGTTGATAAATATTTGGCCATAAACCATATTTGGTGCTATTCCAACCGTAAGTAGCATAAGGATAATTTGGAGGAGGATCTTCTACAGTTGTATGTGTATATTCATCATCAAACGAATACATGGTGGAAATCTCATATATCCCATCACCATTTTCATCAAATAAATTAAACGGGCCTGGAACTAAATTTGATTTATGAGTATTTATATCATAATCATTTATAAAGACTCCATCCCTCCCATCCCAGCTTAATATCCATAAATAATCCGTAATATTATTGGGGTTATAATTTTCTGAAAAGTCCTTATATTCTGAAATTAAACCAATGTCAACTTTGTTATCTTTATTTATATCCTTACAAAAGGACAAACTGTTCAATATGCTGCCAAAAATAATCGGTCCGGAATCCCACAGAACATTTTCCTTATATACTCCAACAATTGAACTGTCTTCGGAATCCGTATTTTTTTGACAAGAAAAAATAGCAGTTCCTTTTAAAGTACCATAAGGGTCCTCAATCTTTTCATCCATGTAATCATACGGAATTCTATTTATTAAAGAATCCAAAATAAAATATATTGTTAATGTAAATATTCCACCATATTTAGAGTTCATTCTTGATTCAATAAGCTCAGTAACATCATCAGGTGCTTTGTAGGGAACTGTTTCGAATTGTGCATACAAATTAATTTGAACAAGAATAATTATTGTTAAAACTAATAGATTAAAGAATTTCATTTTATTCTCTATAATTATTATTTAGGTAAATATTGTTTAGATAATTCTATAACATTTTTTTCATAGTTTGGTTCAAGACTGTTGTAACTTTTTAGTATTTTCATCCAATCCCTATCATAACCTTCTAACCATTGACTTTGTGGTTTATTTTTAATTTTTTTCACCATTTTCTCTTTATAAGCTTTAATCGAATATTTTATTTCATTAAGAGATTCCGGGGTTTGCTTATCATTATTAATTGCATATCCATATATAGCATCTGTACAAGCATAATAAAATACTTGCTGAAGCATTCCATAAGATGAAAATATTCTGCTCTGGGCATATTTCTTACCATCCTTGAAGTTATCTGTTTTTAACCATTTTTTTAACGAATCAATTGCATATTGCATTGCCTCTTTCAAGTCCAATGAATCTTTCATTTTATTATAATTTTTCTGTAATATTTTCGAAGGATCACCTTTTTGATAACCTACAAAAAACGGATCCAGCCATTTTCCATTTTTATTTTTTTTAGGCTTTCTTATATAATTCATAATTTTTTCAGAAAGATATTCTCCTATCTTAATTGGGCTGGTTATATAAGATACAGGTTTTACATTCTTATGGTTTTTGGGCATCGCAATTGTTCCCATATTGGTTTTTGTTACTGTATAATATGGATAATGATCTAAATATTCCTTCTTTTTACTAGGATTATTTTGTACTGCAATATCCTTACTGGGTTCATATCGATAAGAATTTTCGAAGGTTGTTTCTTTTTCCATATGCCCTTTTATAATTTGCGGAGGTACCCCAATTTCACCGCTGGTATAAATACAAAGACTATCTATATTAAAGGTATTTCCCAAAACATCTTTTTCTTCTGGGTGTTCATCACCCAACTTTTGGGGTTTTACCACCTTCATTTTAATTGAAGAAGAATCTTCATTATTTTTTGCTTTAAGTGTAACAACATATGTTGAATCTTTTGACCAATATCTCCCTATGAAACGAATTAAACCCCTAGACAAATTTTCTTTTCTAATTGTATCGACCCAAACCGGTTTTTCTGTCTCCCAGTACACCCCCATCCTTTTTCCATAATTCTTTCCTGTATCAATACTAATTGGATTATTTCCCCAAACTGAATTAGAAGTTAACCACTCCCATCCGTCAACAGTTCCTGTTTTTTGTTGAGGTATTCCATTCGCATCAAGTTTAATTTCTTCAATTTTTAACTTGTGTTGTAGAGAATTATATTTTACCTGATAATATTTAGACTCGCCAAGAAGGATTGAATCTACTGTTTTACTTATGGACAAATTCGAGGTATCGAGATTATCTGAAAAAAAGTCCCATGCAAAACAAGAATTTATTTTTTTCTCTTTACCTCCTTTAGAAGGATTTTCTTTTAAAATTTTTCTGTTATTTTTAGTATCCTTATGTATTTCTGAAGCAATCATTTTATGGAAAGGATTTATTTCCTCTTCACTGTTAATAATCCCAGCCATAATGCTTATAGTTCCAGTATCAGCGGATGAGTCCGCGACGAAATAAAAAGGAAATTTTTGAGGAATACCAAAAAAATAGTAATCTGAATGGCAATTCTCTTCATCGCAAACTAATATTTTCCCCGATTCACAAGCATTTATCATACCTATTTCAAACATTTGTTCTGGAGGATAATCTTTTATAATCCCGCTTTTTAATTTTCTCTTCATTATTATCCTAGCGGTGTCTCCCGGCCCAATAATTTTAGGTATTATATTTACTTTTAACGTATCATCTCTAATTGTAATATAATCACTACCATATGCTCGAACCAATAAAGTTGGCGCTACTCCACAATCTATACAACTATTTACCTTATTTATTCCGGTAGAATCTTTATTAGAGGATTTAAAAATTAAACAAGATTGACTGTAATTTTCATATTTTATAGTAACTTTAATTACAGTATCCTCTGGGATCTCGGGTGAAGCCTGAAATTGATATTCTCCGTTTCCAATTCTTGTTATTACTCCTAAATTAGGCTCTATAGATATTGTTTTTTGAATTATATCTTCGTCCTCGTTATATTCATATATATAACCGCTACTAGAAATATTCCAGAGTTTCATTATGGATGTTTTACCAGGTGCTATTGTATACGATGTAAAGCTAATTGCCAACTTAGTAGAATCGTAATAACCATAACTGCATCCATTAAATATAATACCACTTGATAGTATGTCCGGATGTATGCTTACCTTCTCTTTTATTAAAATTTGCGGATGCACCTTATTTGAAATAAACAATAGCAATAAAATGACTGCAAAGTAATACTCTCCTCATTTCGCCCCTCTCGATTTTTGAAAAAACATTTTAATCAATTGCAGAGAGTTGCTTACGTATGAGTCTCTTCTTTTTTCAATGCTTGCTAATCGGTGTCTCCCTGATTTACTTTTAAAGCCTAAGGGGTCGTTTTTCGGCTGGTACTGCTTTAAAGGAATTTATGTTGCTTTCAATATTTCTAAATGAAATTTAAAAGTCAAGAAAACGAGAAATATTTTTTTAAAAAATTTTCTATTATGAATATAACTGCCGTTAGTTTGAATATTTATTCGGAATGTTTATATGCTGAAAAGGAAGGAAGTTTATATAATATTTTAATAATACAATATCCGATGCAGATTAACCACTATTCAAATTCAGCCTGGCTTTATCACTTTTCTTTTAAACCCCTTGCAACCAAATCGTAAGAATCATCTATCCATTTTAATATCTCTTTATTTGGTACCGAGCCATCCAGAACGATGGTATTCCAATGAGTTTTGTTCATGTGGTACCCAGGAGTTACGCATAAGTATCTTTCTCTTAAATCAATTGCTTTTTCGGGATCACATTTTAAATTAATGCTATTCGGATATGATAAGCTGGCTAATAAAAACACTTTCCCTATTACTTTATAAACGGGGTTATCCTCACCAAAGGGAAATTCTTCGGTAACCCCTTTCTTTTTAAACAATGATTCCTGATAATTTCCAGATCCAATTTGCTCAACCTTATTCAATTTGTATTAAGTCAAAAATCAAAAATTTTTGACTTTTGAATTTTTACTTTTGACTTATCTTTTATTCTTATCGATCCATCTTGCTGCATCTTTAGCAAAATAGGTAAGAAACATATCTGCTCCGGCACGTTTAATTGCTGTAAGCGATTCAAGCATTACTCTTTCTTCATCAATCCAGCCGTTTTGAGCGGCAGCTTTTATCATCGCATATTCGCCGCTGACCTGGTAAGCTGCAGTAGGCATGCCGAATTTATCCTTTACCTGCCTGATTATATCAAGATAAGGTCCTGCGGGCTTAACCATAACAATGTCAGCACCTTCTTCAATATCTTCTTCGACTTCTCTTAAAGCTTCAAGCGAGTTTGCTATATCCATCTGATGAGAACGTCTGTCGCCGAACGCAGGAGCCGAATCGGCTGCATCTCTGAATGGTCCGTAATATCCCGACGAGTACTTGGCCGCATAGCTGATTATTGGAGTCTTACTAAAACCTTTATCATCCAGAGCTTTTCTTATTGCTGCAATCCTGCCGTCCATCATGTCACTCGGAGCAACGATATCAGCTCCGGCTTCGACATGAGATAAAGACTCTTTAACAAGCAGATCGACAGTTTCATCATTTAGTATTTCTTCACCTTTTAACAAACCGCAATGTCCGTGTGAAGTATACTCGCATAAGCAGACATCTGTAATAACTAATAAATTTTTAACTTCCAGTTTGATTGCCCTTACAGCTTTTTGAATTATTCCGTTCGGATCATATGCTTCGGATCCTTTTTCATCTTTATGTTCCGGAATTCCAAATAATATTACTGCAGGTATTCCAAGTGATTCAACTTCTTTGCATTCCTTAACAAGTTCATCAATAGATAATTGAAAAACTCCCGGCATAGATTTAACCGGCTTTTTCACTCCTTTGCCGGGAACAACAAATAACGGATATATAAAATCATTTTTAGATAATTCTGTCTCCCGGACCATGTCTCGTAGAATTGGGTTATATCTTAATCGTCTTAATCGTTTTGTTGGATAATTAGCCATCGTTAGCTCCATTTTTAATTTACAATTGATAATTAACAATTAACAATGCTTGTATCAAGACACTTTTTATCAGTATTATTTATTTCTCTTCAATTGTTAATTGTAAATTGTTAATTTTTAATTATTTAATCTTAATATTTATTATTATGGAAATAAGAAGCTTAATGATCTCAACACAATCAATCACTAAACTTTCATATTCATCTTCGCAAAGAATTTCAGTTTTGAAAAATAATTTAAGCCAAAATTCTGTTTCATAAGCCTCTTTTAAACTTATTCTTAATTTATTTCTAAAATCAACTTTACTTGCTGCTGCTTGTGATTCAGCAATATTTGCTCCTATTGATGTTCCTGATTTAAGTAATTGATTATACAAAGGACTTAACGATCTTTCTTTTTTAATTAAATATTTGTAACAGTTTACGATTCTAACAGAAAAATCGAAACTTTTTTCAACAACCGGATTATAAATCTTATTCATTATTACCCCCTCAATTGTTAATTGCAAATTATTGATTGTTAATTATTTTTTCCGCATTCACTTCCGCATTCTTAATACAATCTCCTACAGATATTCCCCCTCTGTAATTACCTGATAAAAATATACCGGGATTATTCTTTTCAAATTCTGCAAAATATTTTTCATGCTCAATATAACCGACATTGTACTGGGGTATTGCTTTATTCCAATATCTGTAATCAATAAAAGTCGGTTCCCCGGTTATTTTCATAATTGATTCGAATTCACTGCGTGCTTTGTTAAATAAAATCTCTTTATCAATACTTCCGATTTCAGGATTTCTTGATCCTCCGATGAAAAGTGTGAAAGACGCCTGTCCCTGAGGTGCTCGGTTCGGAAATAAAACCGAGCTCCAGATTGCACCGAGAAATGATTTCTTTTCTTTTGCCGGGATCAAAAATCCAAAACCGTCGAGCGGCTGTTTGATATCTGTTTCATTATATCCTAAATAAAGTACCAGAACTGGCGGATAATAAATATTATTTAAGTGTTCCGATAGTTTTTCATCAAAAGGTTTAAATATTTCTGAAGCCGCATAAGCAGGAATTGTAGAAAGAATAGAATCACATTCTATTGATTCAGCCGTGTTCCCGATTTTATAATTAACCTTAAAACAGCTTCCCATTTTTTCAATCGATTTAACTTCTGCAGAGGTGATGACTTTGCTGTCAAAATATTTTGCAGCAGCAGCAGGGAAAGCCTGCATCCCGTCTTTAAATGAAAACATTTTTGCACTTTGCTTCGATTTTTCCGCTCTCTGTTTTCTTTCCTTTATGCTTTTTATTGTACCGATAATTAGTCCGCCGTATTTTTCTTCAAGCTCATATAATTTCGGAAAGGCAGATTTAACACTTAAATCTTCAGGATTTCCCGCATAAACTCCTGCAACAAAAGGATTAATTGCATAATCAAGGAATTCTTTTCCCAATCTTCGTTTTACAAATTCGGCAATGCTTTGATAATAACCGTCTTTAGAACGGCCGATAAATGGTTCGGCCATTAATCTCAATTTTGCAGATGTTGAAAATAATTTTGTTTTAAGGAAAGCCAGGGGTCTCATAGGAAGAGGATAAAGCTGATTATTTCTTAAAATGTATCTTTTGTTTCCCTTCTTATTTGCATAAACCATTTGATCTTTTAATCCAAGCTCTTCAACAATTTGACCGATTAAAGGAGTAGTTTCAAGTCCGCTGTTAGGGCCCCGGTCAAATAGGAAGTTGTTTTCAAAAACGGATTCCATCGAACCGCCGGCTTCTTTTTTCTTTTCAAGAATCGTTATATCAAATCCATTTTTATGCAGTAAATAAGAAGCCGCTAATCCTGAGATTCCGGCACCTAGTGTTACTATTTTTTTTGCAGACATATAAACTTTGTTAAAACCTTATTTGCTTAATTGTCCGATTGTCGATTATGAATATGAACAATTTAACAGTTTAACAATTATTTTTAAATAAACAGTATCAATTACTAACTATTTTCTTATGAAACTTTTTACTTCCTTCTTTAACAAAATTCACCATAGCTTTTGCATTTTCAGGTTCAATATCCGGTAAAATTCCATGCCCAAGATTAAAAATATGGCCGCTTCCTTCTCCAAAGGAATTAAGAATTCTATCAACTTCATTTCTGATTGCATTTTTATTCGCATATAGAACAGTTGGATCCATATTACCCTGGAGAGCAGTTTTATTGCCGATCTTATTTCTTACTTCACCTATATCCATTGTCCAGTCAAGGCCGACAACATCGGCTCCGCATTCTGCAAGCTCATTTAATTTATAATGAACACCTTTTGAAAATACTATTATCGGTTCGTCATTTCTTTTGATTTTATCGATAACTTTTGAAATATATCCTAACGAAAATTCTTTAAAATCATGCGGAGAAAGAATACCGCCCCATGTATCAAAAATCTGAATTGCATTTGCACCGGCTTCTATTTTAGCAGATAGATAATCAGAAACAGCGGTGGATAATTTGTCGAGAATTTTATGTGCAAGAGCGGGATTGTTATAAATTAATTTCTTTACATTAGAAAAGTTTTTAGAACCCTTTCCTTCAACCATGTAAGTCATTAATGTCCAGGGTGATCCGCTGAATCCTATTAAGGGAACACTGTTATTCAGTTCTTTTTTAGTTAAGGAAACCGCATCCAATACATATTTTAAATCTTTTGCAGGATCAATTTGCTTTAAATATTTCAAATCATCTTCAGATCTGATGGGATGATGAAAAACCGGTCCTTTGCTTTCGATTAATTCCAGTTCCATCCCCATAGCTTCCGGGATTACTAATATATCTGAAAAAATAATTGCTGCATCAACTCCGATAATATCAACCGGCTGTATAGAAACTTCGGCTGCTAATTCGGGAGTTTTGCATAGAGTAAGGAAATCAGCTTTTTCTCTAACTGCTCTGTATTCAGGAAGATACCTCCCCGCTTGTCTCATTATCCAGACGGGAGTTCTTTCGACCGGCAGCCGTTTACATGCTCTTATAAACAAATCGTTTTTTATCCTCATGTTATCCTCGTTTATTTAGGCTAAGGTAGAGGCCCTAACCCAAGACTCTTGTTTATTTGTTTTCCAAAGATTTTATTAATGATGTAAGTTCTCTTATAATATTATATACTATCTCTCATCAGCCGGATATTTTTTTATAATTTCATACATTTTTAATAACAAATCTAAAGCTTTCTGATATACGGCATATCCATAAAGTCCGGATAACTCATTCATACCCACATATATAATTAATAAATAATATAAGTTAAATTTGCCTTAGCCTCTGCCTTAGCCTCTGCCTTTGCCTTCCTTATAGTATTCGACAATTGACTTAGCCAATCCGCTCAAAGTATACTCCTTAGGCATTATATTTACATTAACATAATGGTTTTCAATTGCTGTCCGGGTTGTTGGTCCTATTGCGGCAACATCATAATTTTTAAAATATTTAACGGGATTGTTTAAATGTAATATCTCCAGAAAATTTTCAAATGTAGAGGGACTCGTGAAAATGAAAAGATCAGGCTTGCTGTTTTTCAGTATCTCCAGGTATTTTGCTGTCTTATCTTCAGGCGGAATGGATACATTATAAACCGGTGCAACTTTAATAACTGCACCAAGTTTTTCCAAACCTTCCGGAAGCTCTTCTCTACCTATTTCAGACCTGGGAATAAAAACTATCTTATCTTTAAGATTATAACCAGACAGCTCTTCCACAACTCCCTCGCTGCTGAATTTTTCAGGAATAATATTAACAGGAATATTTAACCTGCTGCAGACAGCAGAAGTTTTGTTACCAATGGCTGTAACTTTTAATTCACTGAAATCAATAATTAAATTTAATTCGGAACATCTTTTAACAAACATTTTAACAGCATGAGCGGAAGTAAAAATTATAAAATCGATTTTTATCCTGCCTTTTACAATTTTATCAAATTCCTTCCAGCTGCTTGGAGGTACAATATCAAGAGTGGGGAAAGTAATTACATTTGCACCTAATTCTTTAAATATTTCGGATGATTCTTTTGACTGTTCGACTGTTCTGGTAATTACAATTGTTTTATTGATTAGCGGCAAATTAGAATTTCCATTTAAATCAGAAATAAGTCCGTGAAGTATGAAATCATATAATTTTTGTCTTTCATTAAATATCTTTTCTTCAGGATAGTTGTTTTCGATGGCTCTGTATACTGTCCCGTAAATACTTCCGAGAATTAAATCGACTGCAAAGTCATCTTTTATTTTCCTGAACAATCCTTCTGTAACTCCGTTAAAGATTATATCCCGGAAAATATTTTTGATTTCATTCTCTAAAGTAATAAGATTATCGCAAAATTTTTGATCGCCATTTAAGGTCTCTTTCCGGAATATCAAAAAGAAATTCCGGTCGGCCATCATAAAAGAATATAGAGTAACAACAAAAGCTTTGAGAGCTCCAATTGTACTGCCTTCTGAATGAATTCTGTCTTTTAGTAATGAAGTTAATTTCTCCAGCCGGTTCTGCATTATAGAAAAGTAAAGATCTTCTTTGGAGTTGAAGTAGTTATAAACAGTCCCTTTTGCTACAGTAACGAGCCTGGCAACATCTTCCATCATTACTTCATGATAATTCTTCCGTGAAAAGAGTTCTGCTGCTGCATCCAAAATTTTTTCTCTTTTCTGCTTCTTCTTATTTTCTTTTTTCTGTTTAGTAATCATTTAAGGATATCTGAAAATTGTATTGTCATTTCGAATCCCGTACATACATACTTAAACCTGGAAACCGGGATGAGAAATCTTACCTGTCAGTAATTAAGATTTCCCGGTCATCTCTTTGAAAACGGATTGAATTCTCTCGAAATGACACTTTTATTCGAATCATAAGGTTTTATCTATTTTGTTCTCACTGTCTTGAATATTTCATCAAGAATTTTTTTTGCACCGGCATTCATCAGCTTATTTGCCAGCTCATTACCTAGTTTTTCCGCATCTTCTTTCTTTCCTGAAATATTATCCCGGAAAGCTATCTTACCGTTAACAGAACCAACATAAGCCTGCAGATAAAGAGTATCTCCTTTTATTTCGGAGTAAGTACCGATAGGGACCTGGCAGCCGCCTTCCAGCGTTCTGAGCAAGGAACGTTCTGCCAGCACTGCAAATAAAGTTTCCTGATCATGGATCGGCTTCAGTATTCCTGCCGTATCCTTATCCGGCTCCCTTATTTCAATTCCGAGGGCTCCCTGTCCTACTGCCGGCAGGATTTCATTTTTGCTTATAATAGAAGAGATATTCTTTTCGAGGCCTAATCTTTCTACACCGGCTCTTGCAAGAATTATTGCATCCCAATCTGATTCCAAAAACTTTTCGATACGTGTGGGTACATTGCCTCTTAATTCAACAACATTTATATCGGGGCGAAGATTCAGAAGCTGGCTTCTGCGTCTTAAAGAACCGGTAGCTACAACTCCGTTTTCTTTTATTGTTTTTAATGTGACATTTTTTTCTTTTGCAATTAAAACATCTTCTACAGGGTGCCTTTCAGTAACAGCAGCTAATTTTAAACCTTTCGGAAGCTGGGTTTGGAGATCTTTTAAACTATGTACAGCAATATCAATTTCATTTTTTAAAAGTTCATTTTCGAGTTCTTTTGTAAACAAACTTTTATCTCCGATTTTAGAAAGAGCTACATCGGTGATTTTATCTCCCTTGGTTTTTATTATTTTTATTTCAACAGAGATATTCTCATTGTTTTTTTCAAGTTCACCTTTTATGAAATTTGCCTGCCATAAAGCAAGCTCGCTTCCTCTTGAACCGATAATAAATTTATTTTTCAATATCTTTTCCTTCTTTTGTTTCATCTTTACCGGCAATTTTGTTATTATCTATTCCGAACAAATCTCTAAGCAAGCTCATTTTTATTGAAGTTTCATCAAAGCTGTTATCTGACTGGTTCAGCTTTCTGAGCTCAAGGGTTGGATGATGAAGAATCTTATTTATGATTCTTTTAGTAATAATTTCCAGCTTTTCCTGATCTTCAGATGAAAACCGGTTCTTGTTTTTTCCAACCTCCTCTGCTCTTACAGATTCAAAATAATCGCGCAGATCTTTAATAGTCGGTGCTACTTCAAGTGAATTATACCATTCAATAAAATTATCAACTTCTTCCTGTATAATTTTTCTTACCTTGGGGATTTCATTCTTTCTTTTCTCAAGGTTTTGTTCGACGATGATATTTAATGAATCGATATCATTATAAAAAACATAATCTATTTCTTTCGATGCCGGATCAATATCTCTCGGTATTGCAATATCCATTAAAACCATATTTCCATAGTTTCTCTTCTTCATTGCCGCTTTTATATCATCTTTTCTAAGAATTAAATTCTCCGAACTTGTAGCGCTTATTATTATATCATACTCATGCAGGTATTCCTTGAAATTAGTAAAAGGGATTATTTTGGCATTTAATTTCTGGGCAACCTTTTCTGCCCGTTCAATTGTTCTGTTTGTTACCGCCAGCTTCCCGATTCCTCTTTCCATAAGATGCTTGGCTGCTATTTCACCCGATTCTCCTGTTCCTATAACCAGTGCAGATTTTTTACCAAGACTCGAAAATATCTTTTCAATTAGCTGAACTGCAGCATAGCTTACAGTAACAGCACCTTCACTTATTTCAGTTTCGGTGATTGCGCGTTTACCCGTTTTCACCGCAAAATCAAAAAGCCTTTTCATTAAAAAGCCGGCAAAGTGAAGATTTTCGGATAATTGAAAAGAATCTTTTACCTGGTGATAAATCTGATTATCACCGATTAGAAGAGAATCTATTCCTGTTATTACTTCAAACAGATGGGTAACAGCTTCGCGTGAAAACAGATTTTTAAAATGATCCGGCTGAATATTATTTACAGATTTTATACTCCGGATAGAATTAAGAATTTCGGAATACTGCAGATTTTTGTTTACAGGTATTCCGTAAATTTCAGTACGGTTGCATGTTGAAATTATCAGGCCTTCATTAAAGAGGTTTCCTTTTGTTTTTTCAACAAACAGCTTTATCTCATCATCGCCGAAAAAAAGCGCTTCTCGTAATTCTATTGGTGCTGTATTGTGGCTTATTGAAACTGCAAATAGATTCATATCCTGCTTATGTGCATATCTTAATAGAAAGAATGAAAACTTTGTGATAAAAAGTTAGTTATTGTTGTTGATAATATTGCTAAAACAAAGCCAATTATAGACAGTAAAATAACCTTTTTACCTCTCCATTTGCCAAATATTTTGCTCAGGATGCCGGCACCATATAACATCCAGACCAAAGCTGTTCCAATTAATTTGGGGTCTGCGTAGGAAAAATTCGGAAAGGCTTTCGGAAGCCATATAATTCCAATTATAATTGCAACAGATAACAGCACAAAACCGATTACTGCAGAATAAAAACTTAATGTTTCAAGCGTTTCCAGATTTGGAAGACGGTCGAAAATTAATCCGAACTTATTCAGCTTTATTTCTTTATAAAGAATTAAATATAAAATTCCATATACAGCCGAGATGGATATTCCGGCATATCCAAGCAAGGCGCTGAAAACATGAAAACCTAACAGGTGGTTCCTTAAAACTTCTTTGACTTCCGTTAAATCCTGAATAAATAAAGAAGATATAACCTGGAATAAAATTGATATTATAATTATAAAAGGTCCTGTTCCCCGGATATCTGTAACCAATTCCAAAATGAAATATGCAAAGCTTACTGAAAAAGCCAGGACGGTAAATATCTCAAAAACATTTGTAATTGGCGGATGATCAAAGTATATGGTTCTTAATATCAAATATATTGCATGAGCCAGCAGCGTTAAAAAAAGAAAAAGTCTTTTTGAATTGGAGAATCTTTTTCCCCCCTTTGTAAAATCATACGAATAAATGCTGAATGTAATTATATAAAGGATGGGGAGCAGAATATTAAGAAAGTCTATAAATGATTTCATTTTTCGTAAATTATTGACTAATGGTTACAAAACTATTGAAAACCTGAATAAAGAACAATGTAAATTTGAACTGGCAGGTCAGAGAGTGACATTATCTCAACGTAAGTTTCACTAATAAAAAGTCTTATAATCAGATCGATTTGAATAATATATTTATCATTTAATAAAAATAAATGACCTTTCATACGTTGAAGATTAAGAAATCACTACAAAAAAAATAATATTAATATATATTCATCTCCATGATTTATAATGAATATAAACCAAAAAATCTATCAAATTAGTTTTAAAGAGCAATTCACTATAGTTCAGATAATTCAGCCGGCTTGAGCCGAACGCATTTAGAAATTGTACAATTTTTAATTTTCTATTATTTCTGTTTTTCAAAAACATTTAACAAAGAGAGGCAAACATGAAACTGATTCCTTATTTGAATTTCCAGGGAGATTGTGAAGAAGCTTTGAATACTTATAAAGAAATTTTTAGCGGAAATATTGAAAGAATTGAGCGCTATGATAATCCGGCCATGAAAGTTCCCGAAGATTATAAGAATAAAATTCTTCATGCCGTTTTTAAAGCCGGCGACGTTGAGTTTTTTGCTAGTGATGTATACCCCGGTAAAACTCTGGAAAACAGCAGCAGGATCGCACTATCCTTATCCCTCGATAACGTAGACAATGCAGAAAAGATTTTTAGCGGTCTTTCGGATAAAGGGAAAATAAACGTTCCTTTTAAGAAACAGTTCTGGGGTGCATGGCACGGCAATCTCGTTGATCGGTTCGGAATATACTGGATGGTGAACTGCGAATAATAATTAATTAAAAAATAATTACATAAAACGGCAGCATCTTTATTAAAAATAAATGTCATCCTGATATTTCAAAATTGTATAATTATAAAGATGCTGTTTCCTTTAAGTATACATTAAAATTGAAACCTTAACGCTGAAAGAATTAAATAAAATACTCCACCAGAGATTTATCCCTTTATTAAAAAGCCTCAACTAATTATTTTTCAACATTAAATAGAGACGTTTTCTTCTCATTATTCAAACCAAGTCTTTCAAATTATTGTCTAAAAACAGTAATGCAGTTAATATCAATTTTTTGATTTAAAGCATTTATTATTATTTAGAAAATATTTTATTTGAAATTGATTTTATTTGGTTTAATAGCTAAAATGGATTTTAAATTTTCAAATTATAGATGTCCTTTATCTATAGATAAAAGGGGTTAGTTTAATCGTGTATACCTTCAATTTAATTAATAATAAGGATTTAATATGAAAAGTCTTTTTACGATTTTTTTCTTTTTTTTACTTATCAACGAATTCGTATTCTCCCAGGAGAATTTTCAATATATCTCGCCTAAAAATAATGCAAAACTGGTATCATTAAGTGCAGGTATAATTGCAGGTGCTTCAGACAAGATAGACTTCCCGGGTATTCCGGAAAATGTAATAAATATTCAGGGAGAAAAAAGCGGGAAACATACTGTAAAGATAAAATTATCGGACGATGGAAAAACAATTATTTTTTCCCCCGTTAGAAATTTTGAACCGGATGAAAATGTTAGTGTAATTATCAATGCCGGTATAAAAACAATTGAAGGTAAATCACTTTCATCAATTTCCTTTAATTTCAGAACGACACCGCTTGCTGAACCTATTCGGATTGATCCTCGTACAACAATCGGTAATGTAATGTTAGAACAGAATATATTAAATAAATATAATATTAAATCATCTAATAATTTAGTTAATCTGGAATCAGATTCTTTGCCAAGTGATTTTCCCCCGGTTACAATAGATACTGTGAACAATCCTGCTCCCGGTAAAATGTTCCTTGCAAATTTTGCGTTCGGCAATTCCTGGGGTTATTTTTTAATGATTGTAAATAATGACGGGTCTATTGAAAAATACAAAAGATTAAGCAGTTCAGGATTGGATTTTAAAGTCCAGCCGAATGGTAATTTATCTTATTCAGAAATAATCCAGATAATAGGAGGAGCCTGGGAATCCAGATGGATTATATTAGACTCTACGCTTGCCCCGATTGATACTTTTCAGTGCGGCAATGGTTATTATGCAGATGTACATGATTTTAAATTATTACCAAACGGCCATGCAATCTTATTTGCAACTGATCCTGAGCCGGTAGATATGAGTCCTTACGGCGGTGATCCGAATGCAACTGTCCTCGGCTGTATACTTCAGGAACTCGATGCTTCAAAAAATGTGATCTTTCAATGGCGGAGCTGGGATTATATTCCAATCACAGATTCTTATTATAATTTAACAGCTAAAACGGTAGATTATTTTCACCAAAATGCTTTCGATAGGGATCTTGACGGCAATTTTTTGCTTTCCAGCAGGAATTTATCACAAATAATAAAAATTGACAGGAATACGGGTAATATTATCTGGAAATTGGGTGGAAAAGAAAATGATTTCAGCTTTATAAACGAACACGAAGAAAATAGTCCGAATTATTTTTCATATCAGCATGATATAGCTGTATTACCTGATGGGAACATAACTCTCTTCGATAACGGCAACCAGCATCCCACTCCCCATTCAAGAGCAGTAGAATATAAATTAGATCAGGTAAACAAAACGGCAGAGCTGGTTTGGGAATACAGACATTCTCCAGATATTTTTACTCCTTCAATGGGATCGGTTCAAAGATTACCGGATGGTAATACGCTTATTGGCTGGGGAAGTGCCGGCGGGGTGGGAGGTAATCCTGTTGCCACAGAAGTCCATCCCGATACTTCAGTCGCTATTGAGCTGTCTCTGCCGGCCGGTCAGACTTCGTACCGAGCTTTCAAATTCCCATGGAATGGTTATGAACCAAGTGTCTCGGTTACTAGTTATGATGTATTGCAGGGAAATACTTATGTATTCAGCGACGCAAACGATACTACCGGAATTACTATCAAATTCAACAGCCTTGATGCATTAGGATATAATTCCATGATAGCCTCGGTTTTTAATTATTCTCCTCTAAATCCCGTATTCCATACGAATGCACCATTAGTTAATAAAGTATATTTCTCTCTGGAAGGAAGCGCGATAAATTCCTTCAGCGGACAGGCTACAGTTAAGCTTAATTATTATTCTGCAATTACCAATCCGCAGAATATTGTCATCTATTCAAGATCGGAAAAAGATTCCGCATTTAGTCCGCTTGCAACAAGTTATGATTCTTCCAAAAATGAATTAATGTTTACGGCAGCAGGTTTCGGTGATTATATTTTTGGTACTCCGGTTACTGTAGATTCTGCCTATGCGCCCGAACCGATTCAGCCCAAAGATCAAAAAATTGTAAACCAGGATAGCTCGGTCACATTGTTTTGGGGAACAAAAGGGATTGTAGCAAATTACCAGTTGGAAGTTGCAGCGGATTCTTTATTTTCTTCTTTAGTTGTTGTTGATACTTTATCATCTACTTCTTATGAATTAACGGGACTGGATAATGATACCAGGTATTTTTGGAGACTTAAAGCAAATAATTCTTCCGGAGAAAGTGACTGGTCGGATACTTTTAATTTTTTAACTGCTCCTCCTTTTATTACTGTTGTTTATCCAAACGGCAGTGAAGAATTTATGGGAGATTCAACATACATAATCAGGTGGCAGGATAATTTATCTGATTTAGTTAATATCAATTTAATTTTAAATGATACCGTTTCAATTAGCATTGCCGATTCTGTTCTTTCTCATACAAATGCTTTCAGCTGGACTGTTCCAGCTTCTTTGCAAAAAGATTCATCTTATAAAATTGAAATAACAGATATTAACGATAACAGTATTTTCGATTCAAGCGATAAAAACTTCTTAATTAATACAGGAGCAACCGGTGTTAGCCAGGCAAATAATATTGTTAAAAGCTTTAAGCTTTATCAGAATTATCCTAATCCCTTCAATCCTTCAACCATAATTAAATATGATTTGCCCGGAATAAGTAACGTGACTATATCTGTATTTAATGTAATTGGACAGAGAGTTGCGGTTCTCCTGAACGGGGTACAAAGTGCAGGTGCTCATTCCATTGTCTGGAATGCACAAAATTTTGCATCTGGTGTTTATTTCTACAGGATAAAAGCAGCCGGTATAAATAGTAAAAGTGATTTTATATCATATAAAAAAGCTGTGCTAATTAAGTAAGAAAAAGAAATGAATACTCTCAGATTTGCAGCGGCATATTCTATTATTATAATATTAGTTTTGTTTACGTCTTTTTCATTCGGACAATCAAATACTCAATTCGAATATGTTAATCCTTTGCCGGGCTCTAAATATGTTTCCCCTGAAACTAACATAATTATAAAACCGGGAAGTTTTATTGATAAATCAAGCATAACTCCCGGTTTAATTTTAGTAACCGGTTCAAGAAGCGGAATTCATAAAGGGAAATTTTTACTGTCGGATGATTTGAGAACCTTAGTATTCAACCCGGCCGTAAAATTTTCTCCTTATGAAGAGGTTGCTGTTAAACTGAATGATGGAATAAAAACAATAGACGGCAAAAACATTGGTTCATTTACTTTCAGATTTTTTATAAATAGAGAACCCGGATCCGGCGATGTAGAAAAAATAAATTATTTACAGGGAGAAAATGATTCTATACAGCTAAATAAAAACCCGGTTTCCGTATCTTCTGTACTAAGCAGTCCACCGGTTCTGAAAGTGGATACTTCAGAAAATCCTTCACCCGGCTGCCTGTTTATTGGGGCTACTCCCTACTTAATGATTGTTGACAATGAAGCTACTCCCGTGTTTTACCGGAATATATCAGGCAGTATTTTTGACTTTAAGCTCCAGCCTAACGGGTTGCTAACATATTTCATTTATCCTATCAGCTGTTATGGACTTGATAGCTCTTTTAATTTAGTGCGCACTTTTAATACTGCCAACGGTTACGGTGTTGATGTACATGATCTCAGGGTTCTTCCAAATGGTCATTATTATATACTTGGCAAAAAGCTGGTTTCGGTAGATATGAGTAAAATTGTAAGCGGGGGAGATTCTACTGCACAGATTATCGATATGGCTCTGCAGGAATTTGACGATTCAAATAATGTTGTGTTCCAATGGAGCGCATTAGATCATTATCAAATAACCGATGCGGATCAATATGTTGACCTTATGCAGCATACAATAGATTTCGTTCATATAAATTCTATTGAAATTGATAATGACGGGAATATTATGGTATCAGCCAGAAATCTTGATGAGATAACAAAGATAGATCATAATTCCGGTGATATTATCTGGCGGCTTGGAGGAAAAAACAACCAGTTCACTTTTATAAATGATGACAGGGGATTTTCACGTCAGCATGATATAAGAAGACTTTCCAACGGCGATATTACGATTTTTGATAATGGTGTTTATCATTCACCGGCTTATTCCAGTATGGTTGAATATTCTCTTGATGAGCAAAATAAAACCGCTGCTTTAGTTAACAGGTATTCCCATAACAATAATATATTGTCAAGGACAAGAGGCGATATAGAAGAACTTCCTAACGGGAACAAACTGATATCGTGGGGTGAAGTAATTGATCCGGCTGTAACAGAAATAAGACCCGATAACTCCATTGCTTATGAAATGAGTTTTATAAGCAAATTTATGAGATTTCATACTTATAAGTTTTCCTGGAAGACAAATTTATTTAATACAAATGTTGATTCAGTAAACTTCGGAAAAATTGCAGGAAGGGATTCAGCTAAAAAGAATATTACTATATTTAATCCCCATAATGCTACGGTAATAATAAACCAGTTTTTCTGCAAGGAAGCATCTTTTTCAGTTTTAAATCAATTACCCGTATCCATACCGGCAAAAGATTCTGCAGTTATAACAGTTAAATTTGCACCGGTACATAACGGAGTTTTTAATGATATACTAAATATCCGTTTTATTGATACAACTATAAGCGGTAACGTCGAATTAATTGCAAACCAGGTTTATTTATCTGGATCAACTATAAGTTTAATAAATCCGGTTTATCCGCCTTCTAATCTTGAAGCGGTTGCAATAGAGAAAAAAATTAAGCTTACCTGGAAAGATAATTCAGATAATGAATCCGGTTTTGTAATTGAGAAAAAAACAGGCGACTCCACAAGCAGGAATAGTTTTTTTGTAATCGATACTGTAATCTGCGAACGATACTTCATATACCGACAGCTTGGTAACGGATTCGGTCGATTATACTTACAGGGTTTATGCATTTAATAGTGATACTATTTCATCTTTCAGCAATTATTCAAGCAGTATAGTTACATCAGTTAAAAGCACTGATGTTGTTAAACGGTATGCATTATATCAGAATTATCCGAATCCCTTCAATCCGGCAACAAATATAAAATACGAGATTCCCAAACCCGGTTTGGTAACAATAGATATTTTTAACATCCTGGGTCAGAAAGTAAAAACTCTGCTGAATAAATATCAAAATGCAGGAAGGTATTCAATAAGATTTGATGCATCCGATCTTCCAAGCGGAATTTATTTCTACCGGTTAAAAGTAAATCAGTTTACAGCTGTAAAGAAACTGGTTTTGTTAAGGTGAATAAAGACACCGGAATGGTTTTTACGGAATCTCCAATTATTTTCGATAGGTTAATTCCGGGCTGTTGTTACAATAACTCCGCCAGTAGTAAATTATTTTTAGAAATTAGAATAACATAGAGAACATAGAACTCCGGGTGGAGTTCAATATTAATATACATATCCCTGTACAGTTCAGTATGCGTTCGGATCCCCTTTTAGAATCCTGACAATTGTAAGAAATATAATTTCTATATCCAGCCAGAAAGACCAGTTTTCAATATACCACAAATCATGCTCGATTCTTTCCTGCATAGCCGGGCCGCTTCCTTTTGTATCTCCCCGGAAACCGTTCACCTGCGCCCATCCGGTAATTCCAGGTTTTACAAGGTGCCGGAATATATAAAGATCTATCTTATCCCGGGATTCGATATTTAACGGAGTGGGATGAGGACGCGGTCCTACAACTGTCATATCTCCTTTCAGAACATTCCAGAACTGTGGAAGTTCATCAAGTGATGATTTTCTTAATACTTTTCCAAAGGCAGTTATCCGGGGATCGTTCTTTATTGTTTGATGGTAAAGGATTTCTTTATCAGCATCGTGGTTTGAATACTGCATAGTTCTGAACTTATTTGCAATAAATTTTTTATTGTCTTTTCCCCATCTTTCCTGCTTAAAAAAAACGGGTCCGCGGGAAGTAAGCTTAATAAATAGTGCAATTACAGGGAATAACCACCAGGAGATGAAAAGTAAAAATCCCAGGCTTACCAAAATATCAAATATTCTTTTCAGGGCTATCCAGTGAAATTCATTTAATTTTTCTTCTCTAAAAGATATTACCGGGAACCTCTCAATAATTGAAAGATTTTTATTCTTTATAAAATACCTGAAATAGTCCGGGATGATCCGTACATGTTTTGCATAAATTTCGCAGGTTTTTATTATATCTTTGATTTTACTTTCAGCCGAAGAAGGGAGCGCTATAATTACATTATCGATTGTTCTATTATTTAGTACCGGCTGTAAGTCCTGTACTTTTCCCAGGTATTCACCGTTAAGATAAGCTTTTTTTTCATCATCAAGAAAGCCGACTACATTATATCCCATATGCAGATTGCTTTTAATTGCTTTATAAAATTCCATACCTGTTTCACCGGCTCCGACTATCAAAACATTTCTTAAATTTCTCCCTTTTTTTCTCAGGAATATTAATATTTGTCTTACGAGAAGCTTCTCTGTAGAAAGCAATAGAAACAGGAAGCCGGCATAAAAAAGAATGAAGGTACGTGAAAAGATGAATTTCCCCGAAAAGAAGAGAATTAATATTGCAGCTATAAGCTGGATAACAATATTTTTTACCAGGATTGCAAGTTCCGATATGAATGCATGTGAATGGAAATCTTTATATAAACCGGTTGAACGGGAAGTTAAATACCATATAATTACTAAAGCAGCTAATAAAAGCTGAATTCCGTTCTTAAATTCTAGAGGTGATGATAACAAACCGGTAACAGAACTAACATAATAAAAGCTTGATACGATTAGCATCATATCGGAAGAGACTCTTAATATGTATAGCAATTTTCGGTTTGAAATCATAGCACTTACAACCGCATTTTATCAAAATCTCAGTATAACAGTCAGATAAAATATATTTAAATCCTTAAAATCCCGGAACTTCCCCGATCGATATCTATCTTTCACCTTTTAATTTACCAGGCTCTTTTTAACGGAAAGCAATAAAAAGAGACAATAATATTTCAAGCAAGTAAAGGTGACACAAGCTAAGATATTAATTAAATTTCTTTAAACCAAGAAGTTCAAGTGTCACATAAAAAATAAATTGTGAGTTGCTGATTAAATATCTCTTCCAAAGCCTGCCGGGTTCCTGCACAAGCCTGTAGACCCATTCAAGAGATAACTCCTTCATCCATCCGGGTGCATGTTTTAGATTGTCAGCCAGATAATCAAATCCGGCTCCTATTCCAATCATCAAGCCTTTATTTAATTTCCTGAAGTTAGAATAAACCCACCTCTCCTGTTTTGGCGCACCCAGTGAAACCCATATAATATCCGGTTCGCTACTGTTTATTTCCTCCACAAACCGTTCATTTTCCCCGATCAAAAATTCATGGAACGGCGGAGAAAGAGCGCCTGCTATTTTTATTCCCGGAAATTTATATTCAATGTTTTTTTTTAATTTTTCTAATGTAGCATTGGAACTCCCAAAGAAGTAATGCTTTAAATTTTCTTCTACCCCCCAGCCTAAAACTTTTTCAAAAAAAGCAGGACCGAAAATTCTTTCAACTCTTTTAATGCCATTCCATTTGCCGATAACTGATAATGGTTTACCATCCGGTAAAGCTAAAAACGAATTGTTCACTATTTCCCTGAATCCATGATCTTTTAATCCTTCTGTTACTGTATGTACATTATTTACAGTAAGATATGAAGGTTTACGTTGAGTTTTTAGATAATTGAGCGCTAATTCATAAGTCTCGCGGTAAGAATTTAAATCATCTAAATTTGTTCCAAGTATTGAAAATTTCATAGGTTATTAAAATTATTCTATTATTTACTAGTAATAAAGAAATCATTAACTGAATTTATTACGTCGTCAACAGAGATCTCGGCCATGCAATTATTTTCAGGATAGTAGCATATTTTTTGAAGACATGGATTGCAGGGAAAATTTTCTTTTTTATGAATAAAAAAACTCTTTGAAGAATAAGGCCGCCACATAGATGAATCACCCGGACCGAATAATGCAATAACCGGTTTGTCCATGCATACTGCAAGGTTCATCGGTCCGCCGTCCAGGCAGATGAAAAGATCTGAATATTTAATACTTGCTATTAAGTCTTTTAAACCCGTAGTTTTAAATTCCATTCTGTCATCATTAACCGAAGAAAAAATACGGGCTAATATCTCCTTTTCTCCTTTACTGCCGATAACAGTTATCTTAATTCTTTTGTTTTCAGATAATTTTTCAATCAGCTTAACCCAGTTATTTACCGGCCATTGTTTATAGATCCAGCCGCCTCCGGGGTGGAGCAAAATATATATTTCTTCCTTCTTTTTAAGCCCGGAATTAATTGAGCTTACATCTATTGAGGGAAATTTTACGGGATAAAATTGTTTAATACCCAGGTAATTCAGCAGGTTCAAATTCCGGTCAATCCTGTGCTCCATTGGGGGATTCTCTGCAGCTTGAGTCAATAAAAGTCCCCTGGCAGTTACATTGGAGTTCATTTCATTTATATATCCCAGCCTTTCCCTGCAGCCGATCATTATTAAAACTACCTGTGATCTTATATCACCCCTCGTGTCTATTCCTAAACCTATTTTTAATTTTCTTATTCTAAAAATATCCTGTAGTAATTTAAAATACCTTTTCAGGTTCCACTTTTTATCATAATCGGACCACGGAAATTCCGATGTAATTACATTAACTCTTTTATCAAATTCGAAAATATTTTCATTTGCGGTTTTTGTTAAAATATAAATTGAACTTTCCGGGAATTTATTTTTGAGAGGTTCGATCATAACAGAAAGAGACGCAATATCTGCCATTTGAAATGGTTCTATTATAAGTATTTTTTTGACTTCATCCTGCCTTGCAGGTTTTGAGTTCCAATAATTAAAGACTTTATAAATATAAAAAACAGCTTTCTCCAATAGCTGTGCCGGTATTAAGTTTATTTTTGAATAAGTATATGCCATGATCAAATAAACAATATCAGAACCAACCTTTTAAAAATGAATGATCCTTGTCCAAGAGAATTTTTTTATAATTCAAAGCTATATTTCTGCCGGAAAACCTGGAGTCCGAAACCTCATCAATTTCTCTATCGATCTGCAGTTTGTCGCACCATAAGAGTATCTTTTCGGTTAAGCTTTGTTCATCACCTTCCTTAATGATGCTTCCGTTAATACCGTCATTTATAAATCCATGTAAATTTCCTGAGTTAGAAATAATTACCGGCTTGCCGCAAGCCTGTGCTTCAATGACAGAATAATTGAATTGTTTATTCCGGTTTTTAGCAGATAAGCCCGGATAAACAAAAATGTTGCATGACCTGAAAACCTTCCCCATATCTGTAAAATCATAAAATCCCCTGAAATACAGGTTTTGAGAATCAAATATTTTTATTTTGTTTTCAAGCTCTCCTTTTCCTACAAAAACAAATTTAATTTTAGGATTGGCGGTTTCAATTTTTTTTGCGGCATTAAGAATATTATTAATCCCCTTTTCTTTTGTGAACCTGCCAGCATAAAGAACAATAACATCATCAGGCTCCATTCCCCAATCCTTGCGCAGATCTTCTCCCTTTATTGCAAAAATCGTTTCATCGTAACCTGATTCGGGATTAACAAATATTTTCTCCTTTTCGGCACCTTTTTTTAGCAGGTAATCTTTTGTCAAAGAGGTTCCTGCCAAAAGATAATTTGTCCGGGAGAGTACCTTCTTCTGGATGAATTTCTGGATTACAAACCTCGGTATAGAAGAAGTATTCTGCCAGCTGAAAACCACAGGTTTATATTTGAATTTCTTTGATAATTTTATTGACTGGTATGATGAAATTGAATGGCTTTCTGCTGTCAATACGAAATCGGGATTATATTCATGTATATAGTATCTGAACTTATTAGAGTATGCCAGCCCAATTTTATTTTCGAACCGGTATTTTATATGAAAAACTTTTACCGGCTTAATTAAATCAAAAAAATTATTATCCCCCCTGGATGAAGTTAATATCATTACTTCAAAATATTCTGTCAGGTGTCTGGAAAATAAAAGATTCCTCTTTTCATTCCATGATGCAGCATATATTAAGAGCCGTGGTTTGTTCTCCATTTGTACCCCTATGGTTAGGAAAAAACTTAGTGTACTTTAAAGGAGCCAAAAAACTTATTACTAACTAAAACGAATATTATAATTATAAGAAAAATCCGGGAAAAATGGTAAGAGAAATATTATATAATGTTATAATCCGTAATAAAGATAGAAATAAAACTCATTTAAGGCTTTTGTATTAAATGTCCCCCGGGAAACTTCTGATTTTATTTTCGTAGTCTGCAGATTAAACCTTGCAAAAAGATTATTTATAATTTCATATTTAATATCAAAACCTCCATATAAATAATTGGTTCTTAAACCGGACAGGAAATTGGGGTATGGTAATGTTGGCGGTGTTACCGGAGACCAGCCGTATTTCGGATCAGGCATTCCGCCTTTCCTTATATACTGGCCCCAGACTGAAACCTGCAGACCCCTGATAAATCTGTATTTAAATGAAGAATAAACCAGGTCACCGTTGTTACCCATCCAGTGTCCCAGATAATAAGAATCATTTTGATAAGTATCTGTCGGAATGAAATGCTGGTAAACAAAGGGATATATCTTAGTATATTCAATTGTAAAAGTTGAATTGCTTACAGGGATATCAACTACAGAACCTCCCAGTGTATATCCTATCTGGTTACGTTCTGGCTTTGAATTAAATAAATTGGTAAGCGAAATTTCATCAATAAAAAGTGTTCCGTAAAGATGAGTATTTTTAATATGGTTCCTTGAGCTTATTCCCAGAAAAAACTGGGAATTATCTCCAATATTATTGTCGTAGTTGCTGAGGTAATGATCCGCCAGCTTAAAAAACATTAAAGGGAATAAATAAGAAATTTGAAGTTTATCGCTATAGATAATTGATTCACCTAAAGAAATGTCCAAACCCTGTAAGGGAGTTACTGTTATGGTGTGCGATGCAATATACTTACTTCTGTAAGAAAGCCGTGTAAGCCCCGGGACAAGTGTTGAATATGAAGCGGCTGAATCAATTACATCCGATGACAGCCATCCGTGAAAGTAATTAAACCTTAACCATGGAACAGGATAAATGTCAAGCCTGATAAAAGGAAATGAAGGTGCTTTATCCGATAGAACCAGTTTACCGCTTTCACCGTATCCCCATTCAAGAAAGTCTTTTCCTGCTGTAAATGTTCCCCAGTTCCAATCTACAGATATAGTTGTGTGTATTTCACTGTAATCGAGAGCATTGGATGATTTTTGGGTTGGAATAATGCCGGTTACTGGTGTAAACAATTTTGCTGTGTCCAATGATTTACCCCACTCATGGTTATCCCTGTAATCAAAGCTGAACCCGATAAAATCGGAAAGATAACCGTAAAAAGACAAACCCGTCCAGTAGTGGTTAAACAGTTTAGAATCTCTTGTTCCTGTTTGGAATCCTAAAATCGGGTCGGCATTTAATTTAAAGAGGTTATCTCCATAAGAAAAGAACCTGAACCTTCCGCCGTTGTCTTTTTTTAGAAAGCTTATTTTTTTGCTGTTTATTTCGGTTATCTTCTTAAAATTTATTTCCGTATAGAAATCTTTTTCAAAGAATTCTAATTCTTCCTGCTCTAAATTTGTCAGCTTGTCCTTTAGCGAATCCAATTCAGTCAGTTTTTCAGCAATATATTTTCTGCTTAAAGGTTTAATCTGATCATCCAGCTGAATGATTCCCTTTTGTGCCAGCCTGCTCAGGAACGGATAAATATCGTTGTATAAAGGTTCATAAGTGGTTTGGGCATGTGCAGCAATACTGCAAATAAGAAGTATAAAAAAAATTTTATTTTTTAAACTTATTTTAAGTGAAGAAGGTAAAAAAAGTATTTTACTCAATATTTTCATGTGTGTTAGGATTGTGTCATGTGCCAGTCATGTGCCAGTCACCTCCAAGGTGATCGGCACATGAAAACAGCACCAACAATTAATCCGAGACTGATTTATCAAATGAAAACAAATTATATTTAAAGGATTTAACGAAATTAAATAAAAAAATTGATAAAGCTATTATTAATAAAATGTCAAAAGGTATTCTGAACCGGATCCGTGTAAAAAATATTGCGCTAAAAAATGTATTGGAGAAATAAATTAATAATATCAGCTTCTCCAGATTTGTTATTTTAACTTTTTTAATAAGGATTAGTCTTGCTAAGAGCAAAAGCAGCAGGAAACCATAACTGATTAACATTACAAAATTTTTCAAATTTGAAGATTTAGATTTGGTGTACAATTCATTCTCAAAATTAAAGTAATTAATTACTTTCCTTAGATACATAATTAATGAATGTTCCCTGTTGTTTAATATGTATTCTAAAGCCTTTTCCCTGTAATACTTGTCGACCTCTGCCTCGTTTAATCCCCTAATTCCACTATCGTATATAAAATAAAAACTACAGCAATGATCTGTTTTATGAAAATATTTAGCAGAATTTTCCCCCAAAAATTAATTCTTTATTAATTGAGTTTCGTTCTTTTACCTTATTGTCTAAATATAGTAATATTCTTTCATTCAGTTTTTCCTCAGTACCAATTAAGCTTCCTCGTGGATTATCCATTTCAAAAGCAAGAATCATATTTATATATATCTTCATCCCATAAAAGATATTTTCCATCTCTGTTAATTGCATAATCTTTATACATTAAGTACAACGATTCGGATAAAAAGGCTACCCATCATACTATAAGAAGAATTTGAACAAACCAGAAAGTCACTTTCACTTATTAAATATAAATCACTGAATTCAGAATCCCTTCTATTTTTTTTGGTTATTACATTGAATCGATTAATCAATCGTATTAATATCTTTATTCTCATAAGAATCTGTGAATAAAACAAAATCAATTTTATCAGCACCAATTTCTTTCAGAAGTTGCTCTGCAATAGTATAGTACCATTCCATTGGTATTTGAACATTCCATATAGAATTTCTTTCATTTGGTGTGACTGTAGTTGCTGCAAGCAGAAAATCATTTTTACGGATATGAAATACTATCTGTATTCGATTTGGATGATAATATGCTCCCATTTCTGCTATATTTTTTCGAGCCTGTTTACTTGAAGTTAAAAAGGTTTTGATCCACTTTCTAGCTCTGTAAATTGAATAATAACCTCCCCACATACCTTCATTAATAAGTATTATATTTTTGTAATCATTCTCCTTAATAAATACTTTTATGTTATCACAATAATCATTTGTATCCGCTAATTTTCTAGTTCTTTTATAATCTTCAAACGAAAAGGTAATTTTCTTGAATGGGTTAGGGAAGTAAGGGAAATATCCCATTTTAATTGGATTAAAATAATTTTTCATCCTTGTAGTATCTATTTGAAATGGTATTAAAAGTCTGCAATTTAAGGCCTGACTTGCCAAATATGCTTTTGACATTGGTATTAATAAATTACCCAACCCGGCATTAAAGAATTTGGCTGTACTAAAAATCATAATATTTTTTATCTTGTTAAAACAAAAAGAACATGGATATTATTTGTTGAATAGTCCATTATTTAAGGATTAAAATCGCACCTTTTATTAAGTTACATTTATTTCTATTCTTATTATATCATCTGCTTCAGAGAATTTCGCCTTAGGGAATCTGCTGATTATTAATGACTTTATTTCATTGATTTCGGGGTAATCATTTTTACCAGTAAAACACCTTGCATCATCAATAAGCAATATATGGTTTTGTTTAGTTCCTAATATTGTGTTTAACTCTTCTAAAATTGGAGTTTCTTTTACCCCTTTGGCACTATTACCTGCCGAATAATGTCCATCCAGCCAAAACAAACAAGGGCTACCAAATTCATTTTGTGTCGCCAGCATTTTCAGTACATCCCCGCTGTCACCTTGAATTAAATTAACATTTTTATTTTTACTAAACCTGTTTTTTGCATAGTTATAGAATGACGGCTGTAATTCAATAGAAATAACTTTTTCAATTTTTTTCCTCTGTGCAAATATCATATCACCTAAAAATGTCCCGGTTTCAACCAGAGTTGATATATTAAACCGTTTTGCATATTCACTTACTATTTCTTGTTTAACAATATGAGGAGGTGGTGCGTGTTTACCTGCTTTGAGCCAGCGTTTATAATATTTCTTATTAGAAATATATAAACAGCAGGATAGTATATATGAAGGTAATAATTTTTTCAGAGATATTTTTAAATTCATTATAATATTCATTTTAAAAATGAATTTTTATCAATTCTTTAATAATGTTTCAAATTTTATTTTTCTTTACTAGCATATTATAAATTCCTAATAAAATTTTATAATTTTTCTCAGCAGTATATTTCTCTTCATATACTTTCCTTGCATTCATTCCCATTTCTTTCATTTGGGTTGTATGGTTGATGGCCCATAAAATTTTTCTTTTTAAATCATTAGAATGACCTGGTTCAAATAATAAACCTGTTTTTCCATCCTCGATTAATTTCTTTCATGGTTCCGATTCTGCTGGCGATAACTGGTTTTCCACATGCGAATGCTTCAATTATAGTCATACCAAAATTTTCATACCAGACAGAAGGATAAATAACAGCTATACAATTCTTAATGTATTTTATTGTTTCGGAATGATTTTTTTCTCCTAATATATTTAATTTAGAATTCTCTCTTAATTCGAAAATTTCAGGACCATTGCCAATCATCTTTAGTTTAAAATTATCTAAATTTTCTGCTACTTGCGATAAAATATGCACTCCTTTTAGGTAATCTAATCTGCCTGCAAATAAAAAATAATTTTCATCTTTATAAATTGGTTCCGGATTCTTTAAAACAAAATTTGGTTTTAAAAATAATTTTTTATTTGGAAATCCTTCCTCAGTAAATTTATTGTAGACGAATTCTGTAGGACAAATAAAAGCATTAATTTTTTCAGACCATGTATTCTTTTTTTATGACTTTCCAGCATTCTCGCGACAGAATAAGTTTGAATTTTCGAATTCCTGTAACAATTGAATTTAATTGCATGATATGCACTACTATTTAAACATTCTTCGCAAATTTGATTATTACGAAAAAAAAATCCATTTGTACAAAATAACCGATAATTATGAATGGATTGTATAACCGGTATATTAAGAGAGTTGCATGCGTAATATATTGAAGGAGAAATTAGGGGGAGGATGTTATGAATATGACAAATATCAGGATTTTCTTCTTTTATTATTTTTAATATTTCATTGTAAGTTTTATTAGACCATGTAGTTTCCCATATTAAAGATATTTTTTTGAAAAAAGAAAATTCATTTATTTTTTATTTTCTTTTTTATAAAATATAACTTTATGTCCTTCTTTTTCAAGAAGCTCCTTTTCATTATGAACTATAACATCTTCACCACCGGGAAATTGATAATAATTATGAGCAATTAATATTTTCATTTGGTTATTATTAAATTATCATAAATTCATAATTCTTTTAGAACCAATTTTCAAGAAATATCGGTATCCTTATTTAAAATAATCCGCTTGTAATTTAATGCTATATTTTTCGCATTAAATTTATCTAAAAGGGTAAAATTTATTTCTTTATTAAGTTTCAATTTATCGTACCACCAAAGAATTTTTGTTTGCAATTCAAATTCATTTCCCTCCTCAATTATGCTTCCGTTTATTCCATCTTTTATAAATTCAGGCAATGAACCGGAATTGGAAACTATCGCAGGTTTTCTGCAAGCTTGAGCCTCTATCACAGAATAACCAAACTGTTCAGTCCAATACTTTGTAGAGAAACTTGGATAAATAAAAACATCACAAGTCCTTAATACTTTCCCCATTTCAATGAAATCATAAGCACCTTTATAAAATACATTCTTTAATTTAGAGCTTTTGATATTTTTTTCTAAATAACCTTTTCCAATAAAAACAAATCTAATTTTATTATTTATTGATTCTAATTTTTCTGCAACTTTTAGTATAATCTTTATTCCTTTTTCTTTTACTAGCCTCCCTGCATACATCACTATAAAGTCATCTTCTCTAAATCCCCAGCATTTCCTCAAGTCTTTTTTCATTAATAAATATTTTTTCATCATAACCGGTTTCAGGATTAATAAATATTCTATCAGGATCAGCACCTTTCTTTATTAAATATTTTTTTGCATAAACGGTTCCTACTATCAAACAATCTACATCTTCTAATAATTTTTGCTGAATATATTTTTGAAAAAAATATTTTGGAACAGACTCCATGTTCTGCCAGCTAAAAACGATTGATTTGTAGTTGTACTTTCTTGATAACTTTATTGATTGATATGAAGTAATAGAGTGTGTTTCCAATGTCATAACATAGGAAGGTTTAATCTCTTTGAGGTGTTTTTTAAAATTTAAAGAAAAAGATAATCCCCTACTTTACTTTTTAAATAAAAAACTTTCATATCTGACTTTTACTGGTTTAATTAACTCTAATACATTTTTATTTAAATTTAAAATGGTCAATATTTCTACTTCAAAATAATCTGACAGGTAGCGAGAAAATAACAGATTTCTTTTCTCGCTCCACTGTGCTGTATATATTAGAAGTACTGGTTTGCTATCCATTTGTTATATATTGTTCATATAAATTATTCATAATAATTCCTCTTCTTTCCCAGAGAAAATTTTCTTCAATTTTTTTTCTTGCAGCCTTTCCCATTTCAATTCTTCGATCAGGATTTTCATAAAGTTTTATAATAGAATTGACAAAGTCATTATTCATTTGTTCTTTATTTTTAATTGGAATTAAAATCCCACACTCATCATTTAACATAATATCAGCACCATTCTGCCTGAATGCAATTACCGGCACCTGATGATACATAGCTTCTAAAATAACAGTAGGTGAGCCTTCTCTTAAACTTGGAAAAAGAAATATGTCTGATTCCTTGTAAAATTTTGAAATATTTGAATGCTCAATTTCACCAACAAAATTAATTTTATTTTTTAATGTTCCTGATTTTGTTTTATTTTCCCAGTACTTTTGTAAATTTCCCACACCTGCTACAGTCATCTTCCAATTTATATTAGGAGGCAACTCTTCAAGACATTTAATTAAAAAACCAAAATTTTTTCTATGAATAAGTAAACCAACCCATAGTAATTTCAATTCATTATTTTTTACTACGTTGAAATTATTGTCTCCAGAAAAAGTTACCCCTGCAGCACTTAATAATATAGTTGGTCGATTAACTCTTATTTTTGATACCAGCTTGAGAGTTTCATTATTGCCTGTGATAACCAAACTGGCTTTTTTTATTGAAATAATTGAATTTACAGCTAACCTGGTGGAAAAGAACAAAAGTATTGAACGTACTACCTCATAAATCCTATATTTTAAATTCAGAAACGAGAGTGCTTTTTTAGGACAAATTTGTCCCCCAAGTATAGGTCCAAGCACTATTGGAACATTAAAGATCCAGTAATAGCCGGTAAACCACCAGGCTGCAAATGTAACCTGGTGAATGAGATCAATTGAAGTTTCGCTTATTATTTTTTTTGCTGTAAAGAATGCTTTTATTTGCCAGAGCTCATATTTAAAACGATGATATAGTTTATTATCTGTAAAAGAATGAAAATCCGATGGGATAAAGGTGAATATTATATTTTTGAGGCAGCAATTCCACCCCTTTCAGTACAGCATCTTTCTGATTTTCACCGGCATAAAAGAGACAATAAATCTCATTATTTTTTGAAAGTTCCGATAGCCAATTCCATCCTACTCCCGGTTCAGAGCCTCTATTCGGATGACAGGAATAGGCAGATAAAACGATTTTCATTAATCAAATTCTTTTCTTCATTACAATAGCTAATTCATCGGCAAGGAAATTGTTTCTGGTTATCCAAAGTATTCCTTGTACAATTTTATTGACTCTCTGATTCACTTTTCGCTCAGAATCGCTATAAATAAATGATGCCATTTCAATTATTTCAAAACCAAATCTCCATGCAGCTTGCTGCAAATTCATTGGTGAAAAATGATAAAGGTGATCAGGATGATTCCTCTCCTGTCTTAAAAATATTGCTCCCAAAAATCTTTTAATTGAAAATGTATTAGGAACTGTAATAATTAATTTTCCTTCAGGGAGAAGAATTTCTCTAGCTCCATTAAAAAACAAGCCTATATTACTTATATGTTCAATAACATCTCCGGCAATTATTAAATCAAAATAATTTTTTTCAAAATATAAAGTTAATTTTTCCAGATCACCTTCTATTATATCTGTGATCCCGTATTCTTTCTGTAAAAATTTAATTGAAGTTTTTTCAATATCTATTCCAACTAATTGTTTACACTTACCTTGCAACTGTAAATGTAAAAGTTGATCTGAATCGGCCTTCATTTTGGTTATAGGGTAATCTGTTGCACCGGCATGTAAAACGCGTTGATATATAATATGAGAATATATCCATTCTTTGCGTTCAACTAGCGATATTGTTTTCATATAAAAAGGAGTTTTAGGCTGCATACACTATAAATTATTTATTATGAGAGAATACTATTTCATTGAACCATTTCAAAGGATAACCAAATAATCTCTTCAGTATTCCTATAATCATAAAAAGAGGCAGATATATTCCGGGGCAATTTTTAATTGCAAAAATAGTAAAAACCTTTAGATTTCCTCCTCCTTTTATCCCAAATAAATGCTGCATATAATTTTTAAATGATTTATTTTTTTGTATCTGATAATCTCCGCTTTCCTCGGAACGAACGAACAGTTTTGCATCATAATTACAATAAATTTCAAAGCCATTTCGTTCTGCACGAAAAGTAAAATCTAGATCTGCAATCATTTGGGGGAAATTTTTTTCGTCATAAAATCCAATCTTTCTAAAAACTTTTACTGGGATTAATAAACCTCTGCCGGGATAATGGGAAACTTTGTGGAGTCCGTTATATTCATCCGGTTTCAATTGCTCCAATAAAATAACAGCTTTTGCTCTCTTCCAATTTATTATTTCACCGCCGTAAACAGGTTTTTTTGTATTATAGTCAAAGGCAAAAGAACCGAGTAACGCATCTCTTTTTTTGTGAAGCCCAATAAACCATTTTCTCGATATAATCTTCAGATGATATAGTATCATCATTTAATGTTAAAATATAATCCGCTTTTTGTCCCAAAGCATACTTAACTCCGAAGTTTATTGCTTTTGTCCACCATAAATTTCCGTCTCCTTTTAATAAGATAACTTCAGGAAATTCACTTTTTATCATTTTTTTTGTACCATCTGTAGAACCGTCATCGATAATGATAATATTAAAATCTTTGTAAGTTTGATTTCTAAGAGATAGAAGACATTCTTTAGTAAATGTTTTCCTGTTATAAACAGGAATTATTATATAAATCATAAATATTAAGCTTTATTGTTTTCCATTCCACCATCTTTAATATTTCTTCGTTATCATCCTTCATAAGGGAACTTAACACCCCTAATAAGACAGACCATTAAAATACCCAAATAACCAAAAATTGAATTATCAAACAATTGATGTACAAAAAAGCTCAATAAACCACCTGAAATAGACAATACTAAAATATTATTTTAAATTTTAAGGCTTTAGAGATAATCTGAAAATAAAACTTGCAGAATAAAACAAATCCGATAATACCTAATTCCACAAAAATTTCTAATTGTCCTGAATGAATATCTTTAGGTATTCCTCTCAAACCCTAAAACATTATCTCTAAAAAAGAAAACGCCATACCCAAATATCAAATTTAAGGGATTATTTGTAGCATAATTTAAAACAATTTCCCATACATCTAATCTGATAGATAAAATTTTGTGTTGAAGCATAATAGTTTTCAACATCGTTACTTAAGAACAGTATAAAGAATAACAATATAAAAATAGAAATTATTATTTTTTTCATTTTCTGTGATATTTGAAAGAAAAAGGAAAAAAAATGAAAAGTAAACATAACCCCAATTAAGGCTCCCCTGGAATATGTAGTATAGAATCCTAAAAATGTAATTACTAAAAGTACAATTCTTGATATTTTTCTTTTATTAGAATACCAGTAACCAAAAATAATAGGAAAAGTTAGAGAGAGCAAACCTCCTAATCCATTAAGATGTCGAAAATGTTCCACTTCCTTGGGTTACTTGTGGTGAAATACGAAGGGAAAATATATGCAAAATAATTTCGTCGGAAACAATAAAAATTGCTTAATATATTTGTAAATAAAGGAAATGAAAAAAAGATTGAGAGATTCCTATAATTGATTCTATAACAACAGCAATCATTAACCACTTAATAAAAAAAACAATAATGTTAATTTATAATCGTTTTTTGACTAATAAAAATTAAATAGAGGGAAATAGAAGTAATAGGGACAATAAAAACTGAATAAACAGGATGAATATTAAAAAGTCCTCTAATAAAAATACCATTAAAGGTATACCATATGTAAAAAATAATTAAAGAATCAATTTTAATTTCTTTATCTTGAATTAAAAATAAAACTGTGGATAAAGTTATAATAATAGTATAATAAGCGTCATAATTAATATTTGCAGGTTTTAAAAATGATAATGCTGGAATAAACATTAATAATAAGAAAAAAAATAGTAACATCTTTTTATAATAGGGTGTAGCAGTAAAAGGAAACAGAGCACAAAAAGATATAACAAAGAAAAAGGGGGATGAAATTTTTCCCAATAAAAATCTATTTTATTATTAAATGACACGTTGCCTTTTATTTCTAAAGTATCAATAACATTTTAATATTATGCAAAATAAAGATTAATCAATTTATTAACCGAATCTGCCATGTTGAAATTTTCTTCAACAAACTTTATTGAATTTTTACCTAGAATAATTCTTAATTTTTCATTTAATATTAATTTTTTTATTCCCTCCGATAAATCTTTAAAATTTTGTTTGGTTATAAAGCCATTATAACCATTTTGTACCGATTCTTTTAGACCAGGTGAATCGTAAATTACAATAGGCAAACCGCAACTACCGGCTTCCAAAGCTGCTACACCAATTCCCTCAAAATAGGAGCTCATTACAAATATATCGCTGCAAATTAATAATTCACGCACATTATCAACTTTCCCAACAAATTTAACATAATTATCAATTCCAAGATTATGTGCCAGATTTACTTCCATAAAAGCTTTTTCACCTTCTCCAATATGTAAATAAATAATATTTTTATCATGCGGTGCTAATTCAGCTATGGCTCTTATGATATCAGAATGATTTTTTATCTCGCTGCAATTACCCACTGAAATAATTACGATCTGATCTTCAGAAAGTCCCCAGTTTTTTCTTACATTTAATTTTTCAGATATATCCCTGGCCGGTTTAAGATTTAAATCATCTATCCAGTTTTTAATTAAAATGGTAGAATTGTTGAAATATTCTTTTTCTGTTTTCTGAACAGAGGAACTTATAGAGATGAATTTAACACCGATAAATTTGGAAGAAACAAAACGCTGCAGTTTTCTTTTTAGTTTCAAATAACCTCTAAAGGTATACAGACTATGTACTGTTCTTACAATTTTTTTAATCCCTGCAAGTTTTGCAGTTACTGAATACCAAAAAAACGCCCTTTCAGCATGAATGTGAACAATTTCAAATTTCTCTGTAAATAATAATTTGTAAATTTCTTTAAAGAATTGGAGCGTCTTTCGAAAAGGAATATGATATATCTTAAAACCAGCTTCTATTAATTTATCAGAATATACTCCAATATCCTTTCCGGTACTTAAAGCAAATAATTCAATATTATTGTCTTTAAATAAATGTGCAGAATTTTTTAACATTACTTCTGCACCCGAATATCTAATTTCATCAAGAATATGGAGAATTTTCATCCTTTGCATCTAAATAATAATCCAATTGTATTTTGAGCTGCTAATATATTTCGGATCTTTATAAATATAAGATTGATGAAAAAACAATAAATCAGTATTTAACTCTAAACTATCTGCAAGCAGGCGAAAAGATGAATCGATACAATGAATTTCTTTTGCGTTTTCCAAAATAGTGCACCAGTCAAAAATCGTTTTAGTTCTAAATGGTCTAATAATTTTGAAATTTTTATTGTTTATATAATTTTCATTTATTTTAAATTTTCTCTCAATGTCATCATGTAAAAAAACATATTCCAATGGTTTAATTTCTAATTTTTGGAACAATTCATTTTCTCTTTTATAATCACGAACGACTGCAAAATCTTCCCACCTCTTCTTAAAGTCAATCCCTGCAATTTTATAAAAGTCTTTATCAAAATATCTGTTTTTTAAATCTCGGAACTCAAATCCAATTTTTTGAAGCTTAAAATTATACTGGTTTTTCAAATATTTTTTTACTTCTATATCATTTTTTATTTTAACTAATTCCAAACTTTTTAAATCAGAATACATAACAGAAACGGATCCAAAATTAATATCTTTACAAAAAAGAAATATTTTTGAAAAAGTTGCTGCGTAATTTTTATAAATGTTTCGGATTAAACCGTTGCATATAATATGATCTCCTAAACCGAGATGATGATATATATAGAGATTCATAATATTTAGCAGCTAAATTAAAAACAAAGAGAATTCTTAGAAACCCAAGGATTAGTAACTAAATGGGTATTGTTTTTTTTGGAAATCATAACTTTAATCATATATGTAAAAACAAATTCTGGTAGAAATCTTTTTTTGGCAAATTCATTCAATCTCATACCTATTTCATCTAATTCCTCTTGCGGTTTTAACAATAACTCCTCAGCATTTTGGAAGAGTTCGGATAAATTTTTAAAGAATAAAATTCCCTTGCAATTCTTAAAAAGCAGATCCAATCCCTCTTCATAATTTTGTATAACAGGAATACCAGAAAGCATTGCAATAGGTAGTCGATTAGAAAAATAATATCTACCATTAGCATTATTAACTGAAATTGTTATTTTACTGTGAGAATATATTTCGTGTTGAGCATGATGTATAGCAATTCCTTTGGCACAGTTTCCTTTCCAATTCATCCCAAATACCGCAAATTTATTGGGATACTTTTTGCAGAATTCACCAACAATATTTTTTCTTAATTTGGTTCCGTATAAATTGATTCTAAAGGGATTTCTGCTTGTAATATTATTCCCAATAATAACTATATCGAATTCTTTTTTATTTACGTTTTTAACCGGATAAAATTTTTTATCATCACCAAAAGCAGGGACGAATCTGATATCATCACATCCTTTAGCTTTTATTTTTTCTGTCATTTCACCAAAACCTTGAGCAAATACAACATCACATGCAGAAGACAATGTTAGTAATTCCTCCGGTGCCGGTCGGTAAGGACTTTGGTATAAATCACCTTCCCAATATCCCATTAGAGGTCTACTATTTAAACCTTTTAATTCATTAATTGCATTCTTGGAAATTTTGAATTTTTCAGTATGCATCCACAGTATCAAATCGGGCTGGTAATTTTTAGAAATCTCAATAATTTCATTTAAAACTTCTTTTTCCTTTTTACCTTCTGCGAGTATTGCTAAGAATGGATATATAAGTTTATCGGTAATAATTCCTTTCCCATAGCAATTATCTATAGCTCTATGCACATCATCATGAGCACCTGCAGGATTTTCATTTAATAATACTAGTAATTTCATTTTGAATAATTTTTATTTTAACAATCAACTCTTGATGCTATCCAGTTTCCATCATAAAAATTTTCGCGCAAACGGTCATATTTTTCAATGTACTCAATATGTTTAGGATGAATTTTACCAATTCTATACGGGGTGCCTTCGAATATTTCATAAAAGTCCTTTAAATACGTCCTGGAATCAATATTACAACCGCCATATTCAAATTGGATATAACAGAAAATTCCATCTTTGATACTATTTTTAGCTCCCCTTAAGGCAAAAGGTTCATTACCTTCAATATCCATCTTCATAAAAAATACCTCTTGGATATCATTTTCATTGATATAATTATCTAATGTAATTGTTCTTACAGATATAGGAATACCTTTATCACGAAAAACACTTTTTCTTTTATGAATAGAATATGTGTCCTCATAAAAATCTGAGAAACCATCGGAATCACTAACGGCGACATTATTTATAATAATATTTTTCTTTTGTGAAAATCTGGCCTGTATACTTTCATACATCAGTGGATAGGCATCAAAAATATGTATTGTTAAATCATTTCTGTTATTTTCCACAAAATTTGTCCAGTCTCCTTTTTCTCCGCCAAGGTCAAAAACAACAGAAAATTTCGGCGCTTTAGATACTAATTTATTTATTAAGTATAATTCACCATCCGATTTAAAATTTAAATCATAATCATTATCCATCATAATGAATAATTTGTGAGCAATTTTTCTTATAAAATATTTAAGTCTCATCTTTGATATGGGGATTTAAAAAGTAAAATATTTAATTATATTTAAATTTTAATGATTAAACAAAACAAAATTTTTTAACCATTCGTACTAAAATGCTATCCCTTAAGTTTTTAAATAGGGTGTCATTTAAAATTTTTTTAATTCTTTTAGTAAAAGAAAATCTTAATATTAATATTATAATTATTGCGAAAAATAAAAGCTCCATAGAGAATGCTATTATTAAGCTTGAATTTATCTGAATTAAAATATAATGTACTATTAAAATAGAAAAACCGGTTATTATTGAAGCTATGATCGAAGGGTAATAAGCAGAAATTAATTCTTTAAAACTAAGAGGAAATAACGATTTAGTTAAATATATATATCCAAGGTGATAAATTATAGCCGAACCTAATAATCCGGCTGCTGCGTAAATCAATCCATAAGGAACTGTAATAAATAAAGCTATGCCGAGTAAAATAACAAAACCTATCTGGAATATTAATTTTACTTTTAAATAGGCTACAGCTTCAAACAAAGTTCCCATAAAACTGCTCATCAAATAAAGAGGAGTAACAAGTGCTAAAATTCTTAATATGTCAATAGCTTCCTTCCATTTATTACCAAGAATAACTAAGACTATCTCTTTTGCAGAAACTGAAAACCAGACACAAAGCGGAATTAAAAAAAAAGAGCTGACGGTAAATGAAGATAAGAAAGCTTCTTTTAATTTTAATCTATCACTCTGAATTTTACTGAATGATGGGAATAATACTTTTGTTATGCTTGTATAAAAATTTTGTAAAGGTAAATTAACAATCATGAAAGCCCTGTTATAAATACCCAGAAGTGATGCCCCTAAAAAACGTCCTATTATAAGTGTATCCAGGCTCCCTCCTAAGAATTCAAAAATACTTATAATGGTTACTTTACTTCCAAAAGAAAAAAGAGGTTTGTAATGGCTAACTTTAAACGTAAAGTTCAGACTATGCCTGACTAAGATATATGCAATAACCGTACTGAAAAAGGCCTGGCTGAGAGCAGCAAAAACAAGGCTCCAAACTCCATAATCCAAAACGGCCATAGTTATTCCTATTCCCAAATAACCTAATGTATAAGAGGCAATTTCAATAATTGCAATTGAACGAAAATTTAAATTTCTTTTTAACAGCCCTAACGATGTTGTAGAAAATCCGGAAATAAAAAAGGAGAGCGCCATTACCTTTACGATTATTACTACTTTTTCATTGTTAAAAACATATAGTGCAAGCGGAGCAAGAAACCATAGAAGCAGAAAGAAAATTATTCCCAGGAAAACCGATAAAGTAAAACTGGATCTTATATCTTCCTGGTTTATCTCTTTTTTCTGAATAACTGCACGTTCAATCCCCATCTGGGCAAAGTAACTTCCGAATCTTAATATAACACCTGCCATAGCAACAAGACCAAAGCTGCAGGTTCCAGCAGCCGTGCCATGATCGCAGTATATCCGATTTGCATCACGGCAGTTATGATTGTGGAAATATAATTCCACTTGATGCCGTGTATGGTTTTGTAAGTTAAATTTTCAGTCAATATGTATGTTTAGCACTTAATCTTTTAACATTAATATACTATGCAAAATAAGAATTAATCATAATATAAGTAATCCGGAATAATAGAATTTGTACGGGGGCGGCCTCAGGCTGTCATTATGTCCGTTTAAATTTTTTACACTTTACAAAAAATGCATTTTCAAATTAAATTCTCCATTTTGAATCAGATCTTTAATTGGCCTTCAACTGGCCTCTGATTGGCCCTTAAAAGGCCTTTAAAAATACTTTTGTCATTATGACAGTTATTGTTATAAAATCAGGCGGGTACTATAAAAAAGATTTGTCCCTATTATCGTTAGTTTTTACCAAATTTTTAATCTTTGGAATATTTCAATCTGTCCGGCGAAGTTCTTTCAAACAAATTTCAATGTACAAAGAACGAAGCCGGAGCTTTTAATCTTCTTTCCCTTTAACTATCCAGTAATATTTTTTTAATTCATCCCGGAACATAAAATACAAGCTGCTTAAGAGTATAGATGTAAACATTATTATAATAAAAATTATTCCTCTTTTCGGACCTGCTTTAATAATAGGATCTTTAGCCAGCTCTTTAACATTCAGCACAGGTGTCTCTTTTATCTCATCTATTTTAGCAATCTCAAGCTGTTTGTTTAATTCTATAAACACCGCCTGCTGAATATCTACATTTCTCAGAAGTCTTCCCTGCTCAAGAAGCAAAGCAGGCGAGGCTACAAGCCTGTTCTCTTCCCTGAAATTTTTCAGCTTGTTCTCGGCTGCGGTTAATGAATCCTTTACCTGCATAAGTCTTTTTTCAATGTAGAACCTTTGCTCGGATGCATAGGATTTTCTTTTTGTCCGGATATAGTGGTCCAGGGATTCAACAATATTATTTGCAACCAAAGCAGACAACTCTGATTCGGGCATGGTTACTTTTATATTCAATACTTTAGTTATTCTGTCAAGATCTGTCGCAAGGTGGCCTTTAGATAACCTGTCAAAGGCTTTTATAAACATTTTTCTTTTTTGTAGTTCGGGAGATAAGCTGTTGTCCGGTGTAATATCAAAATACTGAATTAAATTAACCGAATCTTTGTATTCTTTGGTAGAATATTTTTTATAAATAACAGGATCTAAAACTGATTCGCTTGTAACCAGCACCTGGTATATCTCTGTCGGCGCGCCTTCACCGACTTTTACACCGGCCATAGCCGCAAGATCACTTATTTGACCCAGGCTGGTATTCTTATTTCCGTAATCCGGCAGTATTGTTACAGTACTTTCATAATATAGTGATACAGCAAAGAATAAAATTATTAATGTAAGGACAGCAATTGAAAAGTTTATCCAGAAAAACTTCCATTTGTTCTCTTTCAGTTTAAGGTAGCGCGGCCTTGCCGCACTCACAGTTTTACGGAACTCTTCTTCGGCTGAAAGCTTTGGTTTCCTGGGTGTATTTGATTGATCCGGCATTGTTAATTAATCCAGGTGCCAGTCACTTTCAAAGTGACTGGCACCTTTATGTGATCTTAAAAATTGTTTATACTTTCGCATTTCATCAGCAGCTTGTTTGTCGGAGAAATAATCGAGAACAAATTTTGAATATAATTCCGGCGCAGGGAAATATTTCTTAACAAAATTTTCATCAAACAATTTGCTGTCTCTTTTGCCTATCCATTCCAGATAATTAGAATATTTCCAGTCTTCTATTTTTGTTACTAATTTATCGTCTACTGGATTTCTGTGTACATATCGACAAACAAATAAAATTGACTTATCATCATAAATTTCAACTGATTTAAATTTTCCTTCGAAGAGAGTCCCGCTTCTTTTATACTTTTTATTTATAGCTTTTACATAGCCGTTGAAAATGAATTGAACACACTTACAAATTTGTTCTTCAGAATTCTGTCTTAAAACCAGATGATAATGATTTGGAATTAGGCAGTATGATAGTACACTTATTTTAAATTCTATAGAATATTTTTTAATCTTGTTAAGTAAAAAAATATAATTATCTTCTTCAAAAAAAATTTTCCCTTTATTGCACCCTCTATTGTATATATGAAATGTGCTACCTATTTCAAATGTTGCGTTTCTAGAAGGCATAGATGTTTGAATAAATTTTTAATTATTGCTACGTCAGGTGCCAGTCACCTCAAAGGTGACTGGCACCTTTCGAGCTGGCACCTTTCGTACGTTATTTCGTCAGATTATTTACCGTTAATATCAATACCGCTGTTGAGGTTACTACCGCAGCCATATCCCTAACAATAGGCCAGAATTTAGATTCTGATTCTATCAATGTTGGAACTATTATTGTCGACCCGGAAAGGATTTCAGGATTCGGTATAAAAAACCACGAAGACGGATTCCATTTTTTACCGTTAGGCAGAATAACTATTTCATAACCTTTACCGGAATTTTCTGTATAGCCGCCCGCCTGATCAATATAATATTGTAAGCTTCCGCCTTTTTTATATGGCACTGAAGAAGGAATACCTACTTCACCGACTACGTATATAATATTTGGATTCTTGGGCACTACAAGAGAATCTCCCGGCTCTAAGGGAATATTGTATATTGAGTTTGTATCTTCAAGAATATCATTCCATAATATCGGTATCCTGTTGGAATATTCACGGTTGAAGACATCCCTGTCGTATATAGGCACATCTTTCATTTTACTTTTAAAAGTATCGGGTATAATAAATTTTTGAGTACCTGCAAAAAGAGGATTTTTCCTGTAAACATACATCCCCGCCGTATAAGCCGTTGATTTAAATTTTCCCGCTCTCTTTATCAGGTCATAAATCTTTTCCCCTTCATATAAAAGAGTATAAGAGCCCGGGAACTGAACTTCCCCGGATATTGAAACAGTCTGGTTAAAAGTCTTTGTGGGATTTCGTTTAATCAGAACCCGGTCGTAATCTTTAAGGTAAAAGTTTTTACTTACATGATTATCCCAGTAATTTTCCGGTAAAGAGATAAGAAATTTTTCTGCATATATGGTAGGATATGCAGTATCCATCCTGGTAACTTCAATATCTTTTGTGGTAGCAGAATCGCTTAAACCACCTGCTAAAATAATAAGATCGGTCAGGGTCATATTTTGATATCGCTTAAATATGCCCGGATTTTTTACAGCACCTGCTATTTCAACTGTCCTCGACGGAAAGAATCTTCCAATACTGTAAATTTCTATTTTGTCCCTGTTTTTTAATACAAGATTATCGGAAGGGTCACCTGCGAGAGCTTTATTTAAATTGAAATTAATTATCTCCTGCTTTTCATCAGGTAAAGTTCTTGTTAGGATTGCTTTTTCTTTGAATGCATCCGGCGATAAGCTGTCTGCTTTATAAATTAGATCGCTTACTGTCATCAGGCCGGAAGTTAATTCATAAATGCCCGGTTTCCTTACTTTACCGCTGATAGTTACCCTGTTTTCCAGTTTTTTATTAATTTTCAAAATATTTACAACATCACCATCAACCAGGCTGTAACTACTGTTCCTTAAATCATCAACCGTATTAAAATTAAGATCGATGTCCATTACATTATTTATGAATTGTTTCCGTTGATCAAAAGGGATAATTCTTTCAATATGAACTCTTTCAAAATATGCATTATAGTTTAATCCTCCTGCATAAGTTAATAAATCGCTCAAATGATCTTCTTTTTTTAATTCGTAAATTGCCGGACGGAATACCTCTCCTGATAATGCAACTCTCCCGCCGACCGGCGGTATGAATACAATATCACCATCTTCAAGGTTAACATCTTTTGTCTTATCTCCTTTGGTCAGGTAATTGTAGAGATCTATAACCGATATAGTCTGTCCGTTCCTAATAATTTTTATATTTCTTAATGAACCATTTAAAGTTGGTCCGCCTGAATAATAAAGTGCAGTAAAGGAAGTTGAGAGCGACGGAAGAGTATATCCTCCGGGTTTATTTACCTCGCCTAATACATATACTTTGATTGTTCTTAAAATTCCTGTAGAAACATCCAGATTTGTTTTTGCTTCTCCGTTTGAACCTTCATTTAGTGATGAATATGTTTTGGATAGTATATTGAATAATTTTTGTCTTAGGGCTTGTATGCTAAGTCCATTAACATTTACAAGACCAACATCTGGGATAAAAATATTTCCTTCCTTGTTAACGGTCAGTGTTCTTTCCAGCTGGGTTTCTCCCCACAGTGTAATAACTATTTCATCTCCCGGACCGACAATATAATCTGCAGGAACCGGAACATTCAGTGAAGTCTCAAATCCCGTTGGAGAGGTTGAAAAAATATTATATCCGAAAGCCGGCAGACTATCTGCATTTTGTCTTCCTTTAAATGCTGGAACATAATATGTCTCCAAAGGCTTATTTACAGGTATGATAATTTTCGGTTTAGCTGATTTTTCTTTTTCTTCTTTTGATTGACTGGTTACTTGATGATTTGGCTGTATTTGTGAATTTTGCAATTGCTGCTGAAGCTTTAGGTAATCTTCCAAAGAGAATCCCATTTGTTCAGCTTTTTTCTTCATCTCCTCCTGTGTCATATTATCAAACTGGGCAGATAATCTACTGTAAGGGAACAGCATCGACAAAAGGATGAGTACTATAAAATATTTGCGCATAGTACCAAAATAATAAAAGTTAGCAGAAAAAATAAGGGTTCAATCGATTCAATTCAACATATTAGAGAAAGGGGGTAAATAAAAAATCTGGGTTTGCGGTACCTTTTAGTGTCCGGATAAAAACAGATTAGTCTTTTTTTCTATGAAAGAGAATATTTCTTCCGGTTTTCTTTCTTTCCCATGTAAATATTGAATTGGAGTAATTTCAAGGTCATGGGGCTGTCTAAAAAGTACGTTTGTCATTTCGACCGAAGGGAGAAATCTTACGTTTTGAAAAGATTTCTCGGTCGAGAACTCCCTCGAAATGACACTTTCTTACTTTTTGGACAGCCCCGATATACTGATTTTTCAAAGCCCGAATATTTTTTTTCGCATAGTTTAAAGATTTCCTCAAGGTTATATTCTTTCAGCAAAAAGAAAAGATCAACATAATCTCTGTAGGCTGCTCTTAATAAGGCTGCAATTTCCATAGCTCCTATTTCAAGTTTGCTGCAGATATTAAACCATTCGTTTTCCTGTACAGGCAATAAAATTTCCTGTTGTATATCAAAAAATGAAATTTTTATATCTTCGTTTACAATAATTGATAAGGTATCCTTTTCTAATTGAATAATTGATAATGAAGATTTTCCAAAAATTAAATCAGTTTTTTTTGTAAATTTTCTATTTCCAAATGTTCAAAAGAAAAGAAATCAAAATCATCACTTCTCCTGTGCCCAAACTGTAAAGCTAATGCAGTCCCGCCCGCAAGATAGAATTTATCTTTAAATTTTTTTAGCAGAGGCAAAAGTTCTCTTCTTTTTTTATCCAGGATGGATAACTTCAGATCTTTTTCCAAAGTCTTTTTTCTTTCGCAATTTTATTCCAGAAATAAAAACTATTTCTTGTAAGAGAATGTATCCCTTTTTTATCAATTAACTCTTGAACCTCTTCGCTGTCAAATGTCTTGAAAATCCATTTGAATGTATCAAAAGTTCCAAAATTAAGGAATCTTTCCAAAATAAATTTTCTATGCTTCTCCAGATCAAGCTTATTAAAATCTACATCCCAAAAAACTTCTTATATTGCCGCGGAATAGCATGTCCTGAATTATTTTTTCTCATCTGTTCAAGGTCCGAATTTTTCTTCAATGTATGCATTGGCGTCTTCCAGAGAATGGAAATAGCCGATTCGCACACGATAACGGGTTTCGTTTTTGTCGGGGGATTCATATTTAAATATAAATGAATTGAACCCTTTACCTTTATATCTTTTCACTTCCTTATAAGCTTTTCTGTCCGTTTTCCATGAAGATACCTGGATTGCATAAATGTTTCCATCGGTAAAAATTGTATTGTCTGCAATATGATCTTCTGAATGGTTATACCCGTTCGTATCAAAAGGAGTTATTATCTTTTTTGTTTTTGGGGGTTCTACATAATTCTGGTTAACAATTTCCACACGCCTGTTTAAAATTCTTCCGAACTCGAGTTTGTTATTCCCGATCGGATTTTCTTCTCCTGCCCCATAAACTTCAAAACGGTCTTTGTTTAATCCCTGTGAAAGTAAATAAATAAAAACCGAGCTCGCGCGTTCGAGTGAAACTTTCTTGTTTATTGATTTCGACCCGATATTATCGGTATATCCTATTATTTTCCATTTTGTTTGCGGATTATTGTTCATCATTTCCGCAAGCTTTGAAAGGATCTTTTCGGCATTGGGAGTAAGTTTTGTGCTCCTGAATTTAAAATTAGTACTTACATTTAAGATAACTTTATTCTGGATTCTTTGTGCAGGTGCTGTGCTGACAATCGGGCAGCCCAATGTATCAACCTTGGTTCCCGGAGGTGTATTCGGGCAATTATCTTCATAGTCGGGAACGCCATCATGATCTGAATCGATGGGACAGCCGCTTACATCCACCTTTGCAATTCGCGGTGTATTAGGGCACAAATCAAGGTAATCCGGAACACCATCATGATCCGAGTCGATAGGACAGCCGCTTGAATCTACAGCAACTTTCAGCGGTGTATCAGGACACTTGTCCAGGTAATCCGGAACACCGTCATGATCCGAATCAATGGGACAGCCGAATACGTCTACTTTTACACCCGGCGGAGTATTCGGGCACATATCTTCAGAATCGTCCACACCATCATTGTCACTGTCTCTTATCGGCTGAACGAAAAAAGTAATTCCCGCTGTTAATGAAAAATAAATATCATTTGCATTTCCGGCCGTTATATCATCAAGGTTGTCATTGGGGCTTATATAAGCTGCTCCTGCTAAATCAACAGAAAAATATTTAGATAAAGCATATTTAATTCCTATCTCACCTGTATAGTTCGGTTCATTTGTTTTATAAGCCGCAACAGCATTCCTTGGAAGCTTATTTCCCGAATTATCCTGCGGATTGAAAGAGACATAATATCCTCCGGCGAGCAAATAAGGATTAAGTGAACCGAGGTTCAATGTATATTCAAGTCCCCCGCCGAACATATAAAGATTTGTAACAAAATTATTTGCATTAGTGCTAATCGGTTTTCCGCCGTTATTACCGGCAATAGTTCCCAGGCCGCCCATAAATTTTAAACCGAAGGCACTGGCAGTTGAAGAAGGGAAAAAATATTCAAATGACCCTTTGGCCATGTAGCCTAAATCGGAATTTAAATAATCAGTTCTTGATAATGTAATTCCTCCCTCGGCAGAAATTCCGAGTGCACCTGAAAAAGGATGATAATACCCGGGTTTTTTTGTCTGGGGAAATAAGCTGACTGTAAATAAAACAAGCAGGATTAGGATGAGGTAATTTTTTTTCATAATAATTTCTTTTATGCTAATTGTGAATTTTATTTATGATTTACGTCTCAGTTAACAAGGCATCATCAAAAACATAGGATCTTGCGAATGTTTAAATATTTTCTCATTTAGAAGTTAAAAAAAATTTCAATAATTAATTTGTTAATTTAAATAATATTTAATTTTTAAGTTAACATATAATTAAAACAGATTGTATTGTCTGTTCATACTAAATCTATGAATATGATTTTTTGCAATATGAAAAAGATGCGGATTATATACTACTTTAAAGAGGGCTTATCAGGTTTGATTTTTTTTACAGACCATAGTAAGCTGCAAATGAAAATTCATTTATAAGTTTATTTTCAAATATTCCGGCAGATACCTCGTTTGAAACTTTACTATACTTGTATCTCATCTCAAAATTTAAGTCATATATAAATTCATATTTTAAATTTATTCCATAGTACTGATAATGATTCATCAGCCCGAATAAGAATTTCGGCTGGGGCGAATGATACTGACCGCTGTAATCTGAACTCCCTTTTCTGATATATTCTCCCCAGATATCGGTTTGTAATCCCCTGATAAATCTATAATTGAAGTTTAAATAAAAGAGATCGGCATTATGTCCTATCCAATGTCCCATTAAATATGAAGATGTGGCATAAGTCTGTGCAGGATCATGATGCCCGTAAACATAAGGATTTATTCTTGTATATTCAGTTGTTACAGTTAAATTGTCGATTGGTAAATCGGCTACAGATGCTCCGATAGTACATGCCATCTGCGGCCGCAGTCTTTTATCATCCAGAGAATTTTTAAGAGTTTCACTATTGACAAACAAGGTCCCATTAATACCTTTCAGAGTTAATTCATCAATAAACAAGGTTCCGTATAAATGAGTGTTCTTTATAAAATCTCTTGAACTAACGGAAAGAAAGATTTGCGAATTTGCATCGCCGGGTTGATCGTGCCTGTTGCTTATAAACTCATCGGCCATATAGAAAACCATAAAAGGCATTAAATACAGCGGCTCTATTTTATCACTGTATACAACCGATTCACCGATCGAAAAATCCAGCCCTTTGAATGGGGTAAAAGTTACCGCATGCCATGCCAGGTATTTATTTATATAAATGTCCCGGCGGTATTCTGAGAACATTAAGGAATCTATGACATTAGAAGAAAGCCACGCATGAAAATAATAAAAATTAAGCCATTTAATCGGATTTAATTGAAGCCTGATAAATGGGAACGAGGGTGCTTTATTTGATAGAACAATATTGCCGCTTCTTGCATAGCCGTATTCAATATAATCTTTTGCAGCTGCAATGCTTCCCCATTTCCAGTCATATGATACCGTTGAATTTACCTCGCTGTAATCAATATCCTTTCCATGATCATGTTTTACCGATATGATGCCGGTTTCCGGGGTGAACTCTTTATTTGCATCTATAGATGTTCCATGCTCATTGTTTGTCTTGAAGTTAAGACTTAAACCTATACTGTTTAAGAAATAACCGTATCCATACATTCCTACCCATGAATGAATATTCCTGTTCGATCCCGGAAAAGAAATTTCATATCCTACGGCAGGACCAGCACCAAATTTGAAAGTATTATCATCATAAGAAAATAGCCGGTATCGATTTGATATTCTACTTTCTGTGCTAACAGAAGTAATATCATTATTTTCTTTATTAAAGTATTCAAGTTCAAGAAAATATTCTTTTTCATAAAAGACCAGCTCATCTTTTTCAAGATCTGTCAGCTTATCAATTTCAGACCTTGCATCTATAAGCATCCGGGAGATGTATGTTCTTGAAAGGGGTTTAACCAGGTCATTAAATTCTATAATCCCTTTTTGGCTGAGTCTTTCAAGATACCGGTAAATATCTTTATCTAATGGTTCAAACACTATTTGAGCATTAAGAGGTAAAAGTATAAAAACCACAGAAAGAACTATTAAACACTTCTTCATGGCTTTTAGTTTTTTAGTAATGAACAATTGCTTTCATCTTTTCAACTCCCTCTATAACAGATGAAAGATTTTGCAAGTAACATCGTGAAGAGTTATCAACTATAAAAAATTACAGTGACTTGCAGCGAAGATAAAAATGCAAAAAGCAAGCCATATTTAAAAATCGTTATCTGTATACATTTTGCAGTAATTTAGATTCCTAATCTGATAGTGCTCTTTCTATTATCTCATTTTTAGAATTGATTGAGTATTTCTAATACATTTGTTAAAGGATAGCATTTAAAGACAGGAGCTTCAGAATAAAATTAAAACCAAATTATACATTAGAAAAAAATTCGAAATTCAGATTTCCAGATCAAGTCTACTAAATAATTCAGGTTAAATATCTGACTTTGGAAAATGTAAAACTACTTGCGAAAATAATTGTATTGTAAGTCTATTATTAACTATTATAAGCCATAAGAAATGGAGAATGAAAATTCATTAACCTGGCTGTCTTTATAAGTTCCGTCATTTTGCTGGTGAGATTCAAGATTTACCCGGAACCTTGTTTCAAAATTCAATTCATGTATTAATTCATATTTAAAATCCAGTCCGAAATACTTATAATAATTTTTCAAACCAAATAAAAAAGAGGGCTGCGGACTTTTATACTCGCCGCTGTAATCATTGCTCCCCTTCCTGATATATTCACCCCAGGCAGTTGCCTGAAAACCAAGTAAGAATCTGTAGTTAAGTTCGAGATATAAAAGATCCGAATTCTGCCCAATCCAGCTCCCCATTAAATAGGATGAATTTGTATAAGTTTGTGCCGGATCGTGATGTCCGTAAACAAAAGGGTTTATCCTGGTATATTCTGCAGTAAAAGAAAGGTTGTTAAAGGGAATATCAGCAGATGATAAACCCAGTGTATAACCCAGCTGTGTCCTTAAATCTTTATTATTAACTGAATTAATGAGAGTCTGGCCGTCAACAAACAGGGTTCCGTTTAGTCCCTGCAGGGTCAATTCGTCAATAAATAGTGTTCCGTATAAATGTGTATTCTTAATATGATCTCTCGAGCTGATTGATAAAAATATTTGGGAGTTAGCATCTCCCGGTTTATTGTGTCTGTTGCTCAGGAAATCATCAGCGTAATAATAAAACATAAAAGGCATGAGATAAACAAGCTCAAGCTTGTCGCTATATACAACAGATTCTCCGATGGAAATATCCAGACCTTTTGTCGGTGTAAAAACAAATGAGTGCCATGCAAAATATTTATTTATATAGATATCTCTTTTATACTGTTCAAGCTTTGCAGAGTCTATTACATTTGATGAAAGAAATGCATGGAAATAATAAAATTTAAACCAATCGGTCGGGTTTAGCTGAAGTTTAATAAAAGGAAATGAAGGAGCTTTATTTGATAAGACAAGATTTCCGCTTTTCGCATAACCGTACTCAATATAATCCTTTGCTACTACTGCGCTTCCCCAATCCCAGTCGAATGATACGGAAGTTGTAACTTCGCTGTAGTCAATATCATTACCGGGATAATAAACGACGGGGATTACACCGGTTTCAGGTGTAAAGTTCTTTCTTGCATCTACACTTGTACCATGTTCATTATTTGTCCTGAAGCCCATGCTTATTCCAAAGTTATCTGAAAAATATCCGTAAGCAGAGATACCCATCCATGAATGAATATTTCTGTTTCTATCGGGGAAGCTCATCTGGTATCCTAATAACGGAGTAACATTGAACTTGAAAGTTTTATCACTGTATGAAAAAACTCTGAATCTGTCTGCACCGTCCTTTTCAAAGATACTAAGGAATTTTTTATCATTATTTTTTTCCGCGAAGCCTTCTATTTCCAGGAAATAATCTTTTTTATAAAATTCAAGCTCTTCCCTTTCCAGAGGGGTAAGCATCTGGTTTTTGCTCTCAGCTTCCAATATTTTTTGGGCTATATATTTTCTGGATAAAGGCTTTACAAGGTCATCAAATTCAATAATTCCTTTGTTACTAAGTCTGTCCAGAAAAGTATAAACTTCATTATCCAGGGGTTCATAAACTACCTGGGCTTTCAATGAAGTAGAGGATAAAATGCATATCCAGACAAATGTTAATATTTGAGTTATTTTTCTTATCAAACTAAATTCCTGTGTCTAAACCAGACATTTTTCTTAAAATTTCAACTTAAAACTTGAAGTGCCGTACTGAAGATTTCAGCAGGATCTTAATTTTGCTGAGGTGTGATTAAAATAGATTGAAAAATTCTTTATCATATTTTGTTCAAATTTGTTAAATAAAATAGAAATAAACACACAGAATTCAATAATTATGATTTATTCTTTTTTTGGAAAAATAAATTTCAGGATTTTATATCGCTATATGTTAACTTACCTTTTTTGCAAATTTGATGCCGTTTGAGGTGTTGTTAAAATATGTTTAAATATTTTCCATCGTAATTCCGGATTTTCAGAAACTCCGCCAACTCTGTTAATGTAATCGGCAACTATATCCTTCCCGAGGTTGTAATTTATTACATAACTTCTGTATTTCTCAATAAAGCTGATTGTTTTTTCTGCATTTGCAGGTGTTTCTAATGAATATTTTACAAGCCAGTTTATTGTTTCTTTTTTTGTCCAGTTACCGTCAAGGTAGTTTCTGGCAGCTTCATTGGTTGCATAATCCAGCTTTTTAGTTAATGTCAGGATTTCATAATATTTATCTGCATCGGACGGGTGCAGACCGGCCAGCCGGAACAGGACGCTTTTTTCAAATACCATTCGAGAGCGGCCGGGAAAGGCAACTTCTATCCCGTAATTTGCTGTCCCTTCAGCAATTAAAGACTGCGGACTGAATAGATCATATATTGAAAATTCCACCCACCCAAATTTTTTATATAAGCGTTCCTCTATTAATGAATTATAAACATGATGACCGGGATAACCTTCATGGCAGGCAATATCTATTGCGCGATCTATGTAAATAGGAAGATCTGTGTTAACCTGGATAA
>CAVQBP010000025.1:0-144759 GCA_963710745.1 uncultured Bacteroidota bacterium
AACTGATGTTCTTGTTTATGTTAAGTGGATTTATTATTAAATGCGAAGATTTTAACAGGTATAAAATTTGCTAATAAGACAATCAAAGAATCTATTGCAAAAATAATTTTTTTGACTTAAGTTGAATTGAAAATAAAAATGAAGGGGAGAATCAGGCAATTCTTTTAAAAATATCCTCTTTAATGTAAAAAAGTAATTCATATAGCGAAATAACAAACAAAAAAGAATGATAAAGAAAACAGCTAAAATGAAACGGAGAAGTAAATGGATTATAGGAAAGAATTAATAAACAATTATTGGGAATATCAAGAACTGGCTTTCCCAAACATAAAAGAATATTTTAAATCATCTAAAATAAATGATAAGCCACCTGTTTTTTATCCGCAAACGGAATGGCTTAACGTTATTATTAATCCGGATGCAAATAAGGATGATATCAAAGATTTTCTAAATTTAATTCCACTTAAAAAAAGACATAGATGGTTTGGCAGTTTTAATAGTTCACAAGCTTTGGCTTTAAGTATTTTAGGAAATCTTAAATCTAAGCTAGAGTATTTAGACGAAATAAAAGATGATGAATTTAATGAAGGATTATTACAGAATGTTCAACCTTTCTCTCCTAAATTTTCATTGGAATTTAAAGTTAATTATTTGAATGAACCTAGAAATACAAGTATCGATGCTTTTGTTGGAGGTGAATATCAGATTGCGATTGAATGCAAATTTACTGAAGAAGACATCGGGAATTGTTCACGACCAAAACTTACTATAAAAGATGCGAATTATTTTACTGATTTTTGTAATGGTTCATATTCAATTCAGCGAGAAAGAACGGAAAGATGCTCATTAACCGAAATTGGAATCTTGTATTGGAAATACATTCCTTACTTATTCAATTGGAAAATTGATATAGATTACTCTCCTTGTCCACTTAATTCGACTTACCAGTTAGTAAGAAATATTTTAGCAGCTTGTCTAAAACCCGATAGTGAGTTTCCATCGGAAGATAACGGGCATGCATTATTACTTTATGATGAAAGAAATCCGTTTTTTCAAGCCGGTGGTAAAGGAAGTATTGCTTATTCCTTAACGAAAGACGCATTAAAGAATAAAAGATTACTTCGTAAATGTAGCTGGCAGAAGATAGTAAGTCATCTTCGTTCAAAAAAAGAATTTGATTGGTTAACAAAAGAAATAAAATTAAAATACGGTATATAAAAAACAAAAATAAAGAAAGGGTCTGTAAAATAATTTAAGCGACAAAATCTTGTTGATTTGGTATCAACTTTAGGATTTTCCCAATCGTCATCGGCGCACACCCCTCATAGTGATTATTTACATTCAAATAAACATCCACTCCTCTATTATTCAAATCTTTTATCATCTCAACTATATCTTTCAATTCCTCATCCCGAGGAATATAAATCTTATTCCAGTTCTCTCCCGATATTTTTTCGATTCCGCTTCTGTCCGGACCATGCAGCCTTATAATTGTCTGACCTGTAATATATTCTTTGTATTTATTATAGATTCCTACAACCGGCGGCATAAAATATCCCTGAAGAAAAACATTTGGTAAGATCCAGGTCTTTTAGAAATTTGAAATAATTGGTGTTAAGATAATTCGGATTTCTAATTTCAATCGACATCGGCGGAACATCTGCCGGCAGGGAGGTGAAGAACCGGTGAAGGTGGTTTTGGAATTCCGACAGCGAAGACATTTTCTCCTTGTTAAGATACTCAAACTGGAAGATTAAAGAGCCGATTTGATTTTTTATCGGCTTCATTGTCTGCAGGAACTCCTCAAACAGATCTACCGACATGAAGTGCGGATTCTTTTGTAGTGGTGCTGATTTATTCCTGTTATAGTAATGAGTAAGAGTAATTGAATTAGGAACTTTAATCGTGAACTTGAAATCTTCCGGAACTGATGCTTTATATTCTTCAACTGTTTTTTTCTCGGGAAGCTTAACGATATCAAACAAGGACCAGAACCACTGATCGACTTCAACAGAGTTGTAATGTTTGGAATATTCTTTGAGATAATTAATTTCATCAAGCTGGGGATAAATTATTCCTTTCCAGGAATCATACTTCCAGCTGCAGGTGCCTATGATTAGATTTGACATAAAAATAAATTATACAAATTATAGGAATATGTAAAAGATTACTTTTTATATTTCTCCTCAACCCTTTTCTCTATAGCTTCTCTTTCAGCTTTTAATATTTTTTGAAGAAAATCATTATACTTTTTTCTATTCTGGGTGCAACCCATACACGAACACTTCTTTTCGTCCAAATCAAATATCCGGTAAAGCAGTTCTGCTTTAACTATGGCGGTATAATCTAGTTCATTAGGATTTATATCTCTTCCAAAGAGGTAGGATTTAAATTTTCTTTTAACCATTGTGAAAAAACAATTCGATAAATACAGGAATTATATCAAAAAAAGCTTCTCAACCTTTGGTATCTGCTTATAAACATTTAAAAATGCTGTTTTGTATGAAATCCTGGAAGGAAAGCGGAATAAATCCTCCCCGTCTTTTTTAATCAATACATAATAAACTATTTCCGGTTTTTGGGTAAATAAATTATAATTTTCATCTTCATAAAAGGTGATATCATAACCCCTGTTTATTAAATCATTAAATTTTGATTCAAAATCATCCATTTTAACCTCCATAAAAATAGTGTACAAATGTACACTATTATATTTTAAAATGTCTATATTTGCCATAACATTTATGAAAATTTTTTATTGAAAAAATGGAAGAAAAGCAGAAACTCCTGGAATTTGAAATTTCCATTAAGGAACGGACCAACTGGGGGGTTACCGGAAAAACGTTTTCAAATCAGGTATTAAAAACAAACCGGGTTACGGTATTAAACTCAAAATGCTTTAGTTGATCAAATGAATAAATTTTATTACAAGATGGATTAGTGCAGATTATTTTTTTTGAGCTCTCTAAAAAACTTTGTATAATTTTATTAAAATCGAAAGGTCGGGAAATAAAATACTTACGATATTTTGAACCCTCAGGTTTGCCCCACCTTAAATTACTTTCTGAACATAAACCATAGTTTAATGAATAAATTGATTGTTTTGAACCGTCTCGATCACTCATTTCATCATATTTAGAAATAAAGAAATTCAACTCCAGTGTACTTATAAATTTTTCATAAGTAGGATTAAAATAAAAATGACTAGTGAATGGATTTGTCTTTGATAACTCGTATGCACTACCAGATAATTCATTTGTAATTATTCTTTTTCTTATATCAGAAAGTTCCACCAAAAATAATCTGAGAAGTTCTTTTAACTGAAGAATCGATATTTTTTCATCGAAAGCCATTCGTGAAAAAGTTGTTTTTTCAAAAAAGCTAGATATTATTTTATTATAGTACTTCTGTGATGCAGATATTAGTGCAGAACGATTTATTGGTTTATCAAAAATAATATTACTTTCATAACAATAGTAAAGAATATAACCAATTATTCTAGGAACGTTCATTGATATTTGAAAAAGCAACTCATAATAATCATCCATAGTATCTTTACTGGTATCAAAGAAATAATCACAAGATCTATTTGTAAAGTATTCAATTCTTCTGATTACTAAACGTCTTGTAAAATCTATGGCTCTTTCTTCCATCGTTGACCTATCAAACTCTGAATAAAGGTTATAAAAATCTAAATCTAATATGTCTATCTTACCCTTATCAATGCGTCCATAATAAACACGATTTGGATAAGCGGCAACTTTGAATTTAATAAACTCATCAGACCAATTGTTTAAAGGAGCAAGTAAAACATCTACAAAGGTTTGCATAGAAACGTCATCAATTTCAGAAAAATCATCAAGAAGTATATAAAGTTTCTTTATACCGAGAATCGATAATATATTTTTAATCTCAGTTATAATATCCTTAATACTAAATAATTGTATCAATATTTCAGAATATTTTTTTTCAAAAGCACCTTGAGATGATTGAGAGATACTGGAGGTTAAATTGTTTCCATATTTAATTATAAAAGCAGGATTTGTTAAAGAAGCATTTATATCAATATCAGAATTAGTCCCTTCAGAAGATGTCCTAGAATTTTCATTTGCAGAAAATAGTGTGGTATTTATTTGTTTGAGTAATGGAATTTCAATTGATTTTAGTTTCTCATTATTATCTATACAATCATATAGTTTTTCAAGTTCTTCTCTAACAATGTCTGATTTATCTAAACCTAATAGTTTTTTTAGTTGGGTAAGAATTGGTTTTGATTTTTTATCTAACTCTTCTTTTATTTCTTTTAACACATTTTGAAGAAAATTTCTTTCAAGAAGGTAATTATGTAGAATATTTTGTGGTATTATATCTTTAAGATAATCGAGAGAAATAAATTCTGAGCGTGATGAATCATAAATAGAAAACGTGTCAATATAACAAGATATGGTTTTGGGATCTTTTCTAATTTCTTGTTGTAATTTTAAGAAAATAGTTGATTTACCAGTTCCTTTTCTTCCAATTAAATAAGTTGTGTTATCTTTTAGGCAAGAATTTAATATTTGATCCTTGGGTAACAAATCTGTATATAAATCATCAATAAGAGTATTCCCCTCATTATCCGATAATTCTGCACGTCTATACTTCTTTAATGAATCTACTGCATTTGTTGATTCCGGTTGAAAATTGACCCAGTATTTCGGTCAAAACTGACCCATCTAAGTTAACTAGATTTAATTATATTTTTCAACCTAAAGCTCTTTCCATTTATTAAAAAAGGATAAGAATGATGTAATAGTCTGTCTAATACAGCAGCAGCAACTACATCGTCATTAAATACTTCACCCCATTCTTCAAAGGGTTTGTTAGTGGTAATAATAATCGAACCGGACTCATAACGTTTAGATATAAGCTGAAAGAATAATTTAGCAGTCTGTTTACTAAGTGCAAGATAACCAAGCTCATCGATAATAATCAAATCTACTCTTGAGAGACTGTCTAATGTTTTATTAAGATTACCTGCAAGTTCAGCAGAAGCAAGTAAAACAGTCAGTTGTTCAGCAGTGAAAAATAGAACTCTTTTCCTTGCTTGTACAGCTTTAACACCCAGAGCAGTAGCAAGATGAGTTTTACCAACACCGGGAGCACCAACAAATAGTATGTTCTTTGCTTCATCTAAAAAGTTAAGAGAAGCGAGTTCCCTGATTAGTTTTTCATTTATCTGAGGTTGATAAGAAAAATCAAATTCCTCCAGACGTTTTATTTGAGGGAAACCAGCGATCTGCATCTTGCGGTTAATTGAACGTTCTATTTTGCTTAGAACTTCTATCTCCAAAAGCCGCTGCAAATAGTCTTGGTAACCCAGTTTTGCTTTTGCAGCTTTATCAGCTTCATTTCTATAAGACTCTTTTATTCTATGAAGTGAAAGTGTCTTTAAGTATTGGTCCGTTAAGGTTTCAGATTTTCCTTCAGTCATAATGTTTATGCTCCTTTTATTTTAACTAATGTCCGCTCCACTTTCAGCTTCGCTACGAGATTTCTATGGTCTCTTCGCTGAAGCTGAAGTTCCGCTTAGAATAACTTATACTGTGATAATTCACGTTTTACCTGTCCTTTTGGTATTTCTGTTTTCGTTTTTATTGGTTCTATTCTAAATGATTGTTTATGATTCTTCTCCAGGTACCCGGAGATAAATGAATGATTAAATACATTGTATTCCATAGACTTATTTAATGCCTCAGTTAAATCAATCTTACTGTAGAGCTTTGATAGATAAAGTATCTGCTTTAGTTGCCTATGGGCATTGATTCTTTTCTGAGCCAGAAGTTTTTCCAGAAACATGCTATACCCAGGAAAGCTTTCCAGGAACTTCTCTTTAAGTGTTTCAAAGCTTTCTGTAATGTCTCTATAGCTTTTGTAATGTTCCGGGATAATAATAGTGCTGCTTTTCTTAACTGAGAGCTGATGTTCTGTAATAAATTTATTTGACTGTGAGTATATCTGCAGGTAATAGCCTTTTGATATTTTTATCCAAACAAATTTCCCGGCAAACATCCAGGGAACTGAGTATCTTGAGCCGTTATAAGATATAAGACAATCGTATGATACTTTACGAGTATCTTCTTTGACTCCTACATATCTGTTCTCTGGTAAGGTAAGTAAAGACAGTTTCTCTTTGTTAAACAAATCATCCGGTGTTGTTTTAGTTGTTGAATGGACTCTGTTGTTTACATCCTTCTGAAAGTCTTTAAGTTTGTTCTGAAGATCCAGGAAGTCTTCAAAAGAAGAACCTGCAATAAAGTGAGTCTCAACAAAGCTGAAGGGTTTTTCAACTTTACCTTTACTCCAGGGATGACCGGGAAGAGACCTTGAGGGACTAAATCCATAATGGGCACATAGAGTAAGATAACGAGGATTCCATTGGAAATTATTCTTGGAAGCATTGATAACAAATGCTTTAGCATTATCCGTCTGAACTCTAAGGCATGCACCTTCTGACTGAATTATACTATTTTCCAGAGCTTCGAATATAGCTGCCTGGTTCTGAGAAAGTGATACTTCAAATATCTGGTAACGGCTGAATGAGTTGATGTAAGAGCAGAGATAAATTTTGGTAAGCTCTCCTCCAATTAGAACCGTATATGGACTCCAGTCATACTGAGCCTGTTCTCCAGGTGCTGTCTCATAAGGAGTAAAGTGTTTTTGCTCAGAGATTTTTATTTTGGATAAGAAATCATAGAATGCTGTTTGACTTCCTTTATATCCTTTTGACTTTACTTCGTTAAGTATCCTTGAGCCCTTAAACTTCTTCACATTGGTCATCTCGAATATAACATCTCTAAATGGTTCAAGAGCTGATACCTTCTTTTGTCGTTTATATTCGGGAACTTCGCTTCTTTGAAGAGCTTTCTTAACTGTATTACGGCTTATACCAAGCAGACTTGCTATTTGTCTTGACCCTAATCCGGGATTACGTTTTTTGAGATTTTTTATTGTGACCCAGTCTTCCATTGTAATCAACTCCTTGTCTCCTTGTAAATGTTTGTTTTTGTTAAACAAATCTATATAAGGAGATATTTTTAATTCATTTTCCTTTTACAAGGGTGGGTCAATTTTCAACCGGAAAAGTGGGTCAGTTTTCAGACGGAAAAAACAGCATTAAAAAAGTCATCAAGATTATTTTTCTCATAACTCATAGATACACCTATTATGTCTTTTATCAATATAACAGCATTTTATTGTTGTTTTTTCTTAATAATTGGATTTATTCTTAGCTATATAGTTTTTGAATTAAGAAGACACTTAAAAAGGAATATTTGGTATGGAAGGCAGAGTATTAGAAGAAAAAGCCCCTATATTTAATATCCCTGAATACGTTCATTTTTAAAGTATATTAAAAAAAGAACATTTACAATAATAATTTATACTTTATTTAATTCTGAAATACTAATAGTTAAAAGTGAGTATTAGTTGGTAGGATAGGAATGAGAGTGATTAAGTGAATAATATTTTCTAAAAAAATGAACACCCATATTAAATATTTTATCTAATGATGGTGGGTATAATAATTTTTATATAATTTTTAATCACTTAGTCACTAATTTGATATTTTCTTCAATATATTTCAGTGTGTTTCAAAATCATTTAACCAAGTACCTAATTTAATTGAACAGAATATTTCAAATATTGCAAGTTCTTCTACATTATCTATATTAAATAACGCAACCTTTTGTTTCATCAAAAAGGTTTTTGCAGGTTCAACAAAGTTCTTAAAGTCAAACTGTTTGCGTTTACCTACATATTGATGACCATTCCGAAACTCATAAACAATTAATCCAATTTTAAATGCGAGTGTTGAAGTGTAATGACTTTTACCTTTTAAGTGCTGAAGGATTCTACCAATCACTCCTTTTGATATTCCAACGTAAAAAGGTGTTGAATCAACAAAAAAGACATATAAACCTCTAAAATCAATTTTCTCTGTACCGTCTTTTGTTAAATACGTTCTTAACCAATCCTCTTTGATTATGCCATCTTTAACTAGCAATTTTTTTGCAGTCTTTTCACCTTTGTTTAAACCAAAATAGTCCTCAACATTAAAAGTATTCTGTTTCGAATTTAATGACTTGAATCTTTTGTCAAGATTGCAAATAATTTCTTCAAATGTTTTATCGTATTTACGAGATTGACGGATTACTTTTAGTATTACCTTTTCAAGTTCTTCATTCATTTACAAAACTTATATTGTGTTTAATGAAAAAATTAAAATTTCTAAAAAGGTGGCTCTTCTTCAAATTTAAATTTGCCCTTATAATTAAAATAATTTTTTAATATTCTACCAACATGACTCTCAATAAATTTATTTATATTTAATTTTGAGATTAGAGTATCTGGTATATCCAAATACAAGATTAGTTCCTGATCGAAGTATCCAAAATCAATATCTTGTATACCTTTAAATGAATTATCATTGTCAATTTTAGAAATTCCAGCATTTATAATATTTAATAACTGTTTTTTACAGATTGAATATTGAAACTGGATTTTATTATAATCAGAGACTATATCACTAAAAAATTCATCTCTTAAATCAGAATAGAATTTCTTATTCCAATTGAATAGTTCATCATAGCCACACAATATATTTTCAAAATTATCATATTTAACGATGTTAACTTTAAAAAACTCATCCTTACCACTGACTATAAATCGGTTAATATAGTTGATATTGTTTACCTCATACCCATCAAGGTTAGACTGGTAAAAATTCATATTGACTAAATCTGTTTGTGCTACAGAAATTAAGTTAAAATTATAAAAACATTTTGATTGTTTTCTTTCAGATAGACTTTTTAACTCAAATGCTAATGCTTTGATTAAAGTTGAAATTGATTCAAAGATTTTTTTATCATTTTGAGGTGCACCATTTGTCTTTTTCATTTCTTGGAAGGCAAATACTTTTTTTTCAGTTTTATAAATATTATTTAAAAATTCTTCATGCTGTAAATTATTATTTATTCTATTCTTCCAATCTGAATTCTTAAGCATATATTCTATGTATCTTTCATTTGTCCAATTCGAGATTGGTAAATAATCAAGATTAGGGTCAAGTTTATCTGCATTTTTTGAAAGAAATACCCAATCATTTTCCTCGGATTTTTTACAGCTAATAAGTAAAGCCGTGTAATAATAAATATCTTTAACAAGCTTTACTTTATAGGCGACTATATCGATTTCCCTCACATTCTCGGTAATATCGTCAACATAGTATCTGTTATTAATTACATTCCATTTGTGCTTGGAGAGGATTTCACTTACTTGATATTCTAATATGTACCCTGTTTTTTCAATTTGATTTTTATATAAGTCTATTTTCTCACTCATCAATTAACCTTTTGTTCGAATGCTTCCTTTAATGCTGATTGGAGGAGTTGTTGTATTAAGTCTTGATTCTTCTTTACTTTTTTTTCTAACTCATCACAAACTTTTAATAATTCTTCTATTTTTCTACCTATTCTTTTTTGTTCATTCTTTGGTGGAAGTGGGAAAATTTTTGGATATATTCTTTTACCTGAAATGACAGGTTGAGCACCTTGAAAAGACATACTACCTAGATTCAATGCTCTTAAAGTCCATATCAACCAATCTCTATCTATATTATTTTTTGAATAACTAACAATGAATGCATTATCAGTAATCCAAGCTTTATTTTCAGTTAAATGAACATTCCCACAATTAGCACCAACTCTACCAATAATAATCGTACGTTCTTCAATATTTGATTTTATATGGTAACCATTTACACCATTACCACCATAAACTGGTAAATTGCCATTTTTATCCATTTGATCAGACGTTAGACCATCACCTGATGTAACGGTTATAATATCACCTAACCTACACCAAACCCAATTATCAGGAATTACAAATGGAATATCTTCTTCTTTAGTTGGTGGAATTGGTCTTCCCTTTTTGAGTCTCTTTGCTTTTATGAGTTTCTCTTTTTCTTGTTGAATTTTTTCTAAAAGAAGAAAAGCAGGTTCATCATTTGGGTCTTTTAAAACTAGCTTACCTTGAATTGCATTATTTAAAATCCGTTGCTTCAGTTTCTTTAAATTTAATTCTTGATTATTAAGAAGTGAACTTAACTTATCAATAAGTATTGATAATTTTTTTTCTAGTCCAATTATTTTTTTCTGCTTATCTAAGGATGGGATCTCAATTTCTAAATCTGCAATTTTATTCATTGGTAAACTAACATTTGCCGCCCCCTTCATTAAAGGGACTAGGAGACTGTCCTTATATTGAGTTAGGTAAATATGAAGATATTTTGCATTTATTATCTTTTCATTCCTTGGAATTAGAGCACATAAAATTGTTCCCAATGCAAACTTACCTTCCTGATAGTGAATTCTTTTCATACTTGCATGACCGTGACCTGTACTTGAAATCAGCGGTACGATTACTGCTTTTGCGTTAAACTGATAATTGTTATGTGTTTTTCTCTCTTCAGATAATGTTACCAATGGATAAGAACCTGGTACTGCCTTTGTAATTCCTGTTGTTCCTTTAGTAAGAGTACATATATCATCTAAACGAAATATCATGATTTAGTGAGCAATTCTTTAATTTGTGAAATCAGTTCATTCATCTTTTTATCATTTTCTTCAATATTATTCAAAATATCATTTAACGATTCTATATTATCCTCACTAACAGAATTGGGATTTTTAATATCTAAGTCATATTTTCTTTCAATTATAGTTCTAATATCTACCCTCCACGAATTACCACTCTCTTTTCTATTGTTCCACCATTTTTTAATAGGTTCAAATTCTTTCAGACTAAGTGGATTAGTTTTAGAATATGATTTTATACCTTCTTGATATTTATGTTGGTAGTACCATACTTCTTTAGTTTTCTTTCCTTTTTGAAAGAATAATAAATTCGTGGCAACTGTGGCGTAGGGTTTAAAAACAGAATTAGGTAATCGTATAATAGTATGAAGGTTACAATCCTCTAAAAGTTTTTGCCTAATCCTTTCTTTAACTCCTTCACCTGTCAAAGAACCATCAGGCAACACTATTCCTGCTCTACCACCATCTTTAAGTAAGTGAATCATTAAAATCAGAAATAAGTCTGCGCTTTCTTTTGTTTGATAACTCTTTGGAAAGTTTCTTTCATAATTATTTGCTACTATACCGCCAAAAGGAGGATTAGCAAGAATAATATTCACTCTGTCCTTTTCGGAATAGTTAATTAGTGGTTTATCTAGCGAATCTCTATAAGTAATGTTTGGAACCTCAATATCGTGCAAAATTAAATTTGTCGTTGCTAAAAGATATGGTAATGGCTTACTTTCCCAACCTGCTACCATATTTTTTATTGATTGTCTTTCTTCAACACTATTTGCTTGCGCTTTTAACTTCTCAATTACCGCCGTAAGAAAACCACCAGTTCCGCAAGCAGGATCTAAAATCTTTTCATCTAATTTTGGATTAACCATATCGGTTATAAACTGAGTAACAGCACGAGGAGTATAATATTCTCCACTATCACCTGCACTCTGTAACTCCTTTAATATACTTTCATAAATTTCACCAAACAGATGTCTGTCTTTTGCAATGTTAAAATCGAGTTCATTTAGTTTGTTCAAGGCTTTACGAATGTTGATACCACTTTTCATGTAGTTGTGGTTACCTTCGAAAACTTCACGAACAATCAATGCTCTGCCATTACCTGTGTTAAGGCTTAGATTTCTTAAGGTTGGGAACAATTTTCTGTCCACGAATTCAAGTAATTCATCACCTGTCATTCCTTCATCATCACCCGCCCAATTTCCTTTTTGTTTAATCCAATGAAATTCTTCTGGGATCGGTGACTTGTATCTATCATTGATGAGTTCTAATTCTCTATCTTTATCACTAAATATTTTTAAGAATAACATCCAACCTAATTGTTCAATCCGTTGAGCATCACCATTAATTCCGATGTCCTGCCTCATAATATTACGAATGGATTTTACAACACCTGAAATGTTTGACATAGTATTATCTTTCAATAATAGGAAACCAAAATATGTTTAATAATTTGAGTAGCCATTCTCGATATTCAATAAAATTAAGGTATATATTATCACTTTGCTCAGGTAAAAATGAGATTAATTCTTCTTGGAATGCTATTTCTCTTAAAATACTCAATTCGGAACTAATACCTTCCGTGAAGTTTATTGAATCATATGCACGATTAATTTCAAGCAATTGATTAACATCTATTGTGGTTCCTTCTATTTTTATTGGGTCTGAACAAATATGTTTATCAACCGTATCGAAAAGAACTAGCGGAGATGAATTTATGGGAACTTTTAATCTTTGTATCTCTTGCTGAGCCATATCAAAATGCATTGTATTAGTCATTATCGTTTTCTGAGAGAAAAAGGTATTAAAATCATTCATAGTATGAAATAGAGGAGCACAATAATATACTTTCTTTCTTGGTTTCTTTGCTAACTTTTGCAAATAATTAAATTGTTTAGAACCTGAAACATTATAAATATTAAAAGCATGTTTAGGTGTTATGGAGGTATTAATTGTTATTCCACCTTTTAAAGAATAAAATATTTTATGATTATAATACTTACTTCTCTTGAATTGGTAATAAACAGAGTATTTATACCTATTCTTTTTACCATATTTTTTCAAGATTAAATCCGCAGCCCATTCCTTTTCTTCTCGAGTTGATGGAGCATAAATTCTGAATACATTTGGAATTGAATTAAATAGCTCTCTTGCGTAACCAAGTACAAACTGAGTTTCTGAAAATTCACTCTTTAACATTATAAATCCTGTAAATTTCTTGTTCTAATTCTCTCACAGCAAAGAGATAATTATCCTTATTACCAAATTGATTTATAATTTCTACTGCTGAACCAAAATCTGTTAAAGGTTTAACCTTTAATATTTCCATACTTTCAATATTATCAATCCCTTCGTCAGAGTATTTATCTAATAATGCTTCAAGAACCTTTCTTAATTGCTCACCATACTTTGTAAAGTAATTTCTCTTTTTAACATTATTTGCTCGTTCTTTTCGTGTTAATGGTGGTTGGTCATAAGCAACATGACAAATTATATCAAACAGGTCTACTTCCCAATTAACTGCTTTAAGAAGTTCATCAACCAATACTCCCTGTTCTTCAAGTTCTTTTATTATTGCTGTTTTTCTATCAGCACTGCTCCAAGAATTTATAAACTCATCGAGTGATGAATAATTTCCTTTTATTATTTTTCTTGTATAATCTTTAAGACTTGTTGTAATTGGTTTACCATCATTATCAAAATATAAATTACGTGTAACTAAGACTGATACATCAATACCATTTACATAAACTTTTTTACTAGGTGGTATGTCTATACCTGTCGGAGGTTTTCTAATTTCCGGTGGAACAAATATTATCTCTTCTCCACTTTCATCATCAATCACGGGTGTAGTTTGTAGTTCTTCCTCATCAACAATTTTTCCAATATCGGTATCTTCAGTTACAGGTTTTATCCTTATTGGTTCACCATCAAAATCTTTATCTGCAAATAAGTCCGTTGCGTTTCTGAAATCTAAAATATTAAAATATAGTTTATCAAAATCTTCCCTTATTCGAGTTCCTCTACCAATTATCTGTTTAAATTTAGTCATTGATTTAATGTTTGAATCTAATACAATTACCTTACAAGTTTGTGCATCAACACCTGTAGTCATTAACTCTGAAGTAGTAGCAATTACTGGATATTTTTCTTCGGGATTGATGAAATTATCTAATTCCCTTTTCCCTTCATCATTATCACCGGTGATTTGCATTATATACTTGTAATTTTCATGAACAAGATCAGGATTATGCTGAGAAAGTGCAAACCGCATTCTTTCAGCATGATCAATATCAACACAAAAGATTATTGTTTTTGCAAATCGGTCATAACCTTTTAAGAATTCAGTTACTTTCTTTGCTACCGTATCTGTTCTTTCTTCAATAACAAGTTTTTTATCAAAATCCGTTCGATTATAAATTCTATCCTCAACGGGTTCTCCCCAAATATCAGTTTTATCTGTAGTAGGTCTCCAGCCTTCAAGGTCTACATTTAATCCAATTCGAATAACCCTGTATGGTGCAAGAAAACCATCTTCGATACCTTGCCGCAATGAATAAGTGTAAATCGGGTCTCCAAAATACTCGATATTACTTAGCGTTTTTGTTTCTTTGGGAGTGGCTGTAAGACCTATCTGAGTAGCTTTATCAAAATATTGAAGTATATCTCTCCAAGCACTATCTTCTTTAACACTTCCCCTATGGCACTCGTCAACAATAACCAAATCAAAGAAATCTCGAGAGAATTGTTTGTAGATATTCTTGTCTTCTTCATTACCTGATAAACCTTGATATAATGACAAATAAAGCTCATAACTTTTATCAACTTCTCTATGCTTTACTACTGTCATTACATCTTTAAAATGTTTGAAATCCCCAATCCTTGCTTGGTCTATTAAGATATTTCTGTCTGCTAAAAATAGTATTCTTTTTTTAGTACCTGCCTTCCATAATCTGTATGCTATTTGAAATGCCACATAAGTTTTACCCGTACCTGTTGCCATCACAATAAGAATTCTATTTTCACCCTTTGCAATAGCTTCAACACAACGGTTAATAGCAATCTGTTGATAATATCTCGGTTTTCTACCAGAACCATCAAAATAAAAATCCTGTGTAACTACTCTTTCAATTTCAGGCGTTTGTATACCTTTAAACTTTTTATATTTCTCCCATAAGACATTAGGTGAAGGAAAACTATCAATATCTAATATTACTTCAATACCTTTATCGGTTGCAGTTTTATCATGGAATAGAAATCCATCACCATTACTGCTGAATACGAATGGTAAATCAAGTATCCTAGCATAATCTAGTGCTTGTTGTATACCGGCTCTAACTGAATGGTTATTATCTTTTGCTTCAATGACAGCAATAGGAATATTTGGTTTATAATAGAGGATGTAATCTGCTTTTTTTGCCTTTCCCCTTTTTGTAAGTTTTCCCCTAACATAGATTTTACCATCTGTGAAATAAACTTCTTCAAGAAACTGCGTTTGTTTATTCCAATCTGCTTTCTCAAGAGCAGGGGTAATAAATTTTGTGCAAATATCACGTTCTGAAAGAGTTTTTTTATCCAACCTTATTTTTTCCCGTCTGTTGGAATGCTAAATTCACTTTGTTAATATTTCTGATAAAAACAAATTTAAGTTTTTATAACTTAAAAAAACAATAACTTTATTTGGTTTCTATAATGATAATTTCTTTCTAAGGTTAGAAACTAATTTCTTATTTAATTTATTCCTGTGGATATACATGAGAGTTTGTAACATATGTTCTGCCTTAAATGCATGGTATATTTGTGAATTATGAGTGCTTATTTCAAGAATTTTATTTAATTGTCTAATATTGTAATCGGAGAACTGTTCAAGGATTTTTACTCTTTGATTTGTTGACTCAAAATCTTCGCTTTTCCCAAAATAGTTAATAGCACTATTTAAGAATTTAACCTTAGTTTTTTTATGAAGAATCTCAATAATTTTATTATAAGTATACCCATGATTTGATTTTCTGAGATTGATTGCTTGAATTTTCGATAAGAAACCATATGGATTTAAATCAACTTTAATCGGGATTATTAGAATTTGTTTTCTTAACGCATATCCTGATTCTTGATCTGTCCAGTCAGACTTTTTAAACTCCTTAGTTAGCAAGGGAATAAATACATCCATTTTCTTCAAGCTTTTTAATATTTGTGTTTGCCATTCATCTGTTGGATTAATTGTATCATGCGCTAAGAAAACTTCTAAACCATATTTATTAAAATATGCTTTCATTTCACCTGCTAATCTTTTATTTGAGGTGGAATAACTTATAAAAATTTGCAGTATTGATGTCATAATATCCCTCTTGTGCTTTTTAATAAACCGCTTTTAAATTTCAAAAGAAAATAATAACTTATCAATAATTAATTTGATTCCTTTTTGATCGCTTAATGATATATTTGGAATAGATATTGCTTTATAATATTAACAAATTAACTAATAATTAAGTTCTTTGGAAGTATGTAGGTAGTTAAAATTGATCGCTCATTTGATCGCTCATATCTAATTTTAAAGCGATCAAAATGCGATCAATTATCATATCTGGGAATTATGGTAAGAATCTATGTTTCACTTTAAAACCAAAAAACCTTCAAAAACTATACATTTTCAAAGGTTTTTTGTTTTAAGTGCGGAGAGACAGGGATTCGAACCCCGGAAGGACTTACATCCTTAACGGTTTTCAAGACCGCCTTTTATCTTTATTTACGACATATTCTATCTCTTCCTGCTCAATCTCCTCCACTGATTTTACCCTCTTCCTTTCGAATCCATCCATCCAAATCATCCTTATGAAAATAAATCTTCTTACCATTCAGTTTATAGAAAGGAATTTTCATAGCGTGTGTCATTTTATATAAATGACTTCTGATAGCTACAGATAATTAGCAGCTTCATTCAGAAATAAAAATGTTTTATTAAACTTTAACAGTGATTCGATTGTCTTCAGTCGGCTTAGAATTTCTTCAAGCATAAATAACTTTTTTTTATAAAAAATCTTTAGTGGAAAAAATTAGAATTGACTTATGAGCCTCTTAGGATTTTGAACCTATGGTCTTCCGCATGTGAAACGGACGCTCTAACCAGCTGAGCTAAGAGTCCTCGGCAAAATAAAATCTCAAAATGAAAAACAATCAATTTAGAAAATTGTAATTTTAACCTGATATCTCTATATTTCAAGTCCCTTCAATTGACATTCCTTTTTTGCCCGCCTTCCAAAGAACTTTGTTCGGCGGACAGGCCAAGATAGGAATATTAATTAGAAGACTTCGTTGAACCTGCCTGCAGTAGCCTTTCGGCAAAGGCAGGCAAGAGTACCCGCTTTCTACTTTGTGAAGCGGGTATTTTTTTTGCTCTATAAGATACTTTTGAATTTGAGCCCGGACTCAGCATATTTCTACCTTATTTCCTTGCACAATTTCTTTTTTGATTGTTTTTTTTGCTTCCTTTTTTATTCCATTTTTCTGCCACCTGAAAAAACTTTTCCACATATCCACATTACTTTCCTAATCTCTCTTTCTTCTTCTTTCTCTATGTATATAATTTCGGGTGAAGTTTGCCATTTTTCGCCCGAAGTTTTAAAAACTTCGGGCGAAGTCATATTTTTTATCAAAATTTGTATAGTAGAGTATACAATTTTAGCATTTTTGGGGTAATAATATATTGATAAGACTAGTGAAATTAAGGAAGGTTTTTGAGCAATTAATACCTATTGAAAATAATAGTTGATTTTATTGCACAAAAAAGCATACTTATTCATTAACAATTTTACTGTAAGTTGATAAAATTGCGTATCTCTCCACCACAGGCTTATAAAAAGAGCCATAAAATGAAAAGTAAATATTTAGTACACTAAAATATTTCCCGGTTCCTCGACGCAATCCGGGATTAAAAGGAAGGATTATATATTCCTTTTGTCCCCTTTATTTTTTATCATACTTTTAGCTACTGCAAGATCCGAATAAGCATTTACAACCCTGCGTATGTATAAATGTTTGTTACTATCTGACGCATCAAACATTAGGCTGACGGCTTCCTCAAGATGCAGATGAAACGGAAAGAGTCTTTCATCAATTGGGTCAGTATATACATCCTGGTGATCTTCGATCATTTTTTTTACTCCTCTGAATATAGTGTAAGAAAATTAACTACCTAAAAAAAGAACCGAATATTACAATTATAAAGACAAAATATTAATTGTCAAAATAATTCATAATTTTTGTCTGTCGGGGTTATACCATAGACAGTCTTGATTAAATCGGCGAAAGAAATGTTATCACAATTTGCAATCGCTTTTAATTCATTGTTTATTGCTACAAGTCTCTGCTTCTTATATGATTCCCATTCCGCACGATGTAATGCTACATAGTATCCTCTGCTGTCCCCGATAATCCAGTGGCCGTTAGAACGGGCAGCATGTGCAAGTGATCTCACTTTACGTTTAAATTCGAGCAGGTTAGTCACTTCGAAATTACCTGCTAAATGTTTTGCCCTGACTGCATTATTCTTTCCGTACTTTAGACAGTTGAGCAGCTGGTTATAGTTCTCAAGCTTTCCCATCTTCACCCCTATAATTTTTTGTTGATTAAAAGTTCCACTAACATTTTACAGTCATTGAGGTTTCTGATAATCCGGAAGTGCAGCGATTTGTTTAAAGAACTTAGATGAGATAAAAAGAGCTGCAGCTCCTTTTTATCATCCGAAGGAATTTCTTTACCCGGATTAACTTCAATAAAAATCAGATATTTCTTTGACACAATAATATGATTTACAAAATATTTCAGGCCGAAAGAAAGGTCATCCTTATTGTTGAAACTGAAGATTTTAAATCCAAAGTTCGCAAGCCGGCTGAATTCCTTATATATCTGCCTATCGATTTCTTTATCCATTTATTAAATGCTAAAAATTTTAGTATGCTTAATATCCTTTTCTTTCTGGTAACGCTTACGCGATTCCTCACGCTCTTTCATCACAAGCTGCAATGAATCCCGGACTATATCTGTAGTTACAGATCCATCAAGATTGATTATTAATTCACATTCATGTGTGAGAATTGTTATAAACCGCTCAAACTCTTCTGATGAAAGCGAGAGGTCATTCATTACAGCCGCTCGAATCTGTTTCTTTGATAATTTAAGAACGCAGTTTTCACTTGCGGCAATCATATTATTTAACGCCCAAAATTTACCCTCAGCTTCCCAGCCAAGCAGGGAGCGGAGCAATTTAAATTTCCAATGGTTATGGCTGTCAACGTAATGCGGATAGTACGTAATATTCCTTTTCAATTTTTTGAAACTATCATTTTTTCGAAAATTACATTTAAGAGTATTAAATTTGGCTGAAGCTGTTTTAACTTCACCTCAAGGTTTTTATTTCTCCTGAAAATAAAAAAATATTTTTCGTTTAGAGAAGAATTTATCTTATCATAATTTGAAATCTTTTTCTTAAAGTGCTTTAAATAAAGATATCTTGCGAATAGGAAACCTGACAAAAAACTTAAAGAAATCCCCGATACGTAAATATAAAAATTGTTCAATGCGGCTCCCTTGATTTAAATTGAAATAGAGTATGTTAATTAAATCTTTCCCTCAGCGGCGCACCGCTTGAGCTAATCGATGTTCTATTCTTGAAATGGAGTTTAGAACAGGAAAGCTGGAGGTATAATTTTTTAGATTCAAAATTTAACTCCTTTTCTCTTTAGCGATTCCATCAATTCTTTAGTTGCAAATTCGCCTAAATTAGGTCCATAAGTAGCGCAATAAATTTTTAATTGCTTATGAACTTCAGGGTCAATATGAATAACACTGCACAATTTGGGGATTTTTTTCTTCGAATTGTTTACTGTTTTCATCCTTCATCTTTCATTTTGTTATTGTATGTATATCTTTCGATAAATTTATTAATTGATTCCATAGTCACCTTTCTGTGTTTTTTCCCTGGCGGCAGGAAGAAATCAAGTTCACCTTCAGCCAATAAATAAGAAACATATGAAGGGCTTACTTCAAGCATCCTGGATGTTTTTTTTATTGATAATGCCGGAATATTTGTTATATTCATAAAAATTAAGTATTTTTGTACATATGCTAAGAATTAAATATTTTCTGATAATAAAATACAAGTATTTATAATAAATTGCAAGAAACGTTAAGTTATTGCAATAGGAAGTTTAGTCTATGAAAATAAGTGAAGCCAAATTAAGAGAAGCAATAGTAAAAAAATTCGGGAGTCAAGCTAATTTTGCTAAAAAAATGGGGTTAACTGAAGGTCAGGTTTCAAGGGGTATAAAATCCCAGACCACGAAATATATTTTAAAATTTAGGGAATCTGGAATTAATATAGATTCTCTGATGCAAGATGAAGAGGGAAAGAGGAAGGGAAATTTAGAATTTGAACTGAAAATTGCTGAAAAAAGAATTAAAGAACTAGAAGCATTATTAGTGCAGAAAGATAGTTTATTGGAACAGAAAGATAATTTAATCAAATCTTATGAATTAGTAATGAAAGAACAATTTAAAGACAAACAATAACGCTTACCTGATCCGCCGCGTAATACTTAACATATCATAACAACAAATTAGGGAGGATGAAATGGCTAATCTCAGAGCTAAAGAGGCAGGTATTATACCGCAAAAAGAGAAGGTCCAAATATTAGACGGACTTAGAGAAAAAAACCGCAAACATTATCAGCTAATTTATTTTTTACTTGCTACGGGGTTCAGAGCTGGCGAGGCTTTGAACCTGGATTTTAAAGATATTGACCTCAAGAGGGATTTAATTCTTGTCAAAAATGCTAAAAGTAAAAGAATAGATTGGTTTCCAATTTATCCGGCGTTAAGAGAATTCATAATTGATGAATTTACGTTTAGGGTAGGAAAAGTTTTTGATTTCAAGAACCGTCATTCGTTAAAATTTTTTGAACGTTTTCTTAGGGATTTAGGTTATAATCATTACACTTTACGGGCACTTAGAAAAACATTTATAAACGACTTAGTAAATTTTGGATTACCAATTACAGACGTCATGGTAATGACCAGACTTAAGCAGCCACCTTTTATAAAAAATCTGAACTTGATGAAAAGTAAATATGCTTTGAAAATATCTCATGAATAAGTATCGCTATCAATTTAAAAGGAATAATAACGCTTACCGTATCCGCAGCTTATCTAAATAATCATTTAACAACTAAGCAGGGAGGATGAAATGTATAAAGTGGAAATAAAAAACAGAGATGGATGGTTATACCTTTTTTATTATATCGGAGGAAAACGGCAGCGAGAATCTTTGAAGCTGAAGAATACGCGGGAAAATATGATTCAGGCTAAAATAAAAAGAGATGAAAAATTAAAAGAACTCACCGCAGGCAGATTAAAACCGAAGAATAAACTTGTCAAAAAGAAAAAATTAACAATATCAGAAGGGCTTTTAGAATTTGAGACAAATAGAGATGATAATAAAGAAACAACAAAACAAGCATATCAGAATGCTGTAGATAAATTTATTCAGCTCGCTGGAGATATTGCTATAAAAGATGTTACGCAGGAATTAGCGAAAGAGATAGAAAAGAAAATGAGAAGAGATATAAAGAAGAATGGAGATTTTCTATCAGAAAATACCGTGGCAAGTTATATAAACCGGTTACATATAATTTTTAATTTCTTTTAAAGGAAGGATACAGTGAAAAGAATCCCTTCATTTCAAAAGAAATCAATATCAGGGAAATAGTAACTATACCGGATAAAGATCTGGATAATATTCTTGAAAAGTTAAGGAATAAGAACAGAAAACATTATAGGGTAATTGCTTTCCTTTTGCTCACCGGATTACGGCGCGGGGAAATCATCGGACTTAAATTTGAAAATAATGTAGATTTTTCTCAGAAGATACTGAAGGTATTCAATTACAAAAAAAACAGAATTGATAAGTTGCCATTATATGGAGAGCTGGAGGAATTTTTAATAAAAGAATGGAATAGATATGAGGGGTTGTTATTCGATTATAAATCGAGTGACTCTTTAAAATTCTTTGAAAAGTTTCTGAGCCAGGAAGGATATATCAATTACTCATTTCATACTCTGCGGAAAACATTTATCTCTAAATTAATCAATAGCGGGATGAATGTTTATGATGTTATGAACCTTGCTAGACATAAGAATATTAAGACAACCTTAAAACATTATTCAGCTGCAGAGTTGAGCAGGATGGGGGACGAAATAACAAGCAGGACCAATCTTAAAGAAATAGTAAACGGGAAAAAGAAAGATAATCTTCGGCTGCTGAAAATAGGATAAATCATTTCACTCAAACAACAGATGTACATAATTGCATGTACATCTGTTACCTCATAAAACATAAAACCCCAAAGATGCGTACATTAAAAACCTATTTAACGGATTACCTTCTGCAAAAATTGACACAAATGCTGACACAAATTTGTTTTTCCTGAAAAATCCTGCGAATTTAATTTATAAAGTGGGTTTAAAATAAACAACCCACTGTTGGGGAAACAGTGGGTGCGACCCGTTACCATCAAAGGGCAGGGGAGAACCCTTTGAAAGGGTCAAATTTTATTTTGCTAGCGGCAAAAATTTACAAACAAGAAGTCTATAAGTCAATAACTTTTTCTCCTTTAATCCATTGCCTTGTGCTTATTATCACGCTAATCAATTTATATAAATTATCGCCTCAAAATATTACTTTTAAGGCGATTTAAAAATGCAGGATTTATAGATTAATTCTTACGCCGGCATTGAAATATCTCGGGAGTCCAAGAAATACTTCTGCTCTCTGTGCAGAATGGCTTGGAGCTCCGCTTATTCCATTATACTGACTGTTATCAGTTGCATCCTGAATATAAATCTGATCGAATACATTAAATATATGAGCAAAAAATGTTAAATGAACATCATTAAGGTCAATAGGTAAAAGATAACTGAAATGAAGATCAAAAACACCATAAGCCGGAGTTTTCCAAACCTGTCCCACATCATTAGAGGTAGTTCTTGAGAAAGGATCCCAGTTTGCATAATAATTACTGTTATGTCTGTAAACTATCTCGGCTTCTAAACCGCCGATTGGAATGAAAGTTCCCTGCAGGGTGAATTGAGTCTGCGGTGCATCCCCAACTTTCAGATCTTTAACATAATAATGATATTTTGTTTCGGTTAGTGTGTTTCCTGAATAATCTTTATATACACCGTTTACATCATCTGTATACTTCCAGTTTCCAAGTGAAGCAGTTACACCTAATCTGAAAAAATTAATAGGCTGATAGGCCGCATCTAATTCAAATCCTGAATGAATGGAATTTACACCGGTTAAGAAGATAACACTTGTATTTCCTGTTTCATCGGTAACATTTATTGAATTTGCCTGATTTTTCCATATTGTATAATAGTAGTTTAATTTAACTGCTAATTTACCTCCCAAGCCGTTAAAATTTATTCCGCCTTCAATATCCGTATAGTTTTGAGTTTTAGGATTATCGGCTTTAGTGCCTGTGACATCATCAATTACCTGGTCAAATATTGGAACCTGTACGACATAACCTGCGTTTGCGTAAACATCAACATTATCTGTTACACGGTAACTGGCTCCGCCTTTAACCTGGTATCCATCAATATTGCTTGATTGAAGAACAAGTTCATTCCCGCTTGCATCTTTGTGGAAATGATCAGTAAATTTATATTTAATGGTTGACCATCCGTAAGTACCATATGCACTTAATTTATCTTTTGTATATTCTGCCTGAGCATAAAATCCAAACCAGTTTACATTATTTGTCTCATTATATGAGAACTTATCTCCTAATCCTTTCTGGTACTGAGACGGCGAATCAAATTCATTACCGGTATAATAATAATAAGATCCGCCTAATAAATCTCTGACTTCCTGATAATGCTCGATTTGAGCGGTTCTCCAATCAATACCACCGGATAATTTTATTTGGTCGGTGAGCTTATAGAAAGCCTTAGAAATAGCGCCGATAGTCCATTGTGTATTTACACTATTTCTTAAAATTCCTAAAGAACCATTAGAGGAAGTATCATTTTTTGCAATTGTTGCATCCCAGTTAACTACTTGAGAAGGACCGGTTCTATCCCAGGCCATACTTCCCGCAGTCCCGCTTCCGCCGCCTTTACCACCCGAATAGTATAGTGTTGTATACCAGCTTGTCTTTTCTGATAATTGAGTATAATAATTTAAATTAACAATCGGTTTGTCATAATAATTTTCTCTTTCATTAATGAAATTTTGGCTGTAGCGTGAATTTACATTTCCATCCCAGTATTGTTTACCGGTATAAGCAGGACTAACACCATTCCAGTTTTCATTATAAGAAAGGCCTCTTTCAGGTTTGATCGCAAGCTGAGCATTAGTATAACCCAAGTCAGATGCGAAAGAATGACTGTAAGCTGCAATGTTCTGCTCGTAAAGATTTTGACCGTGACGCTGCGGTGCTCCCAGTGCATATAATTCAATTCTATTTTTATCATTAATATTATAGCCCGCACCAAAATAATAAGCCCAGGCATCTGTCCAGGTGCCATCAACAATACCAACGCCTGTTTTACGCACTACAAGAGCATTGAAGCCAAATTTACCGTTTATTAAACCTGAGTTTGCCGATAATGTAGATTTCTGAAAAGCACCGCTGCCGAATTCCTGCTTGAAATTTACACCGTATTTTTGTGCTGTCGGATCGGTTATAATATTTATTGTTCCCCCTATAGAAGGTGTTGCTAAAGTGGTAGCACTTAAACCGCGCTGGATTTGTATAGAAGCGGTTGCATCACCGACACCATCCCAGTTTGACCAGTAAACCCAAGCATTTTCCATATCATTAACCGGAACACCATTAATCATTATTGCTACATTACGCTGATTAAAACCTCTCAAATTTATTCTTGAGTCACCGGCACCTCCGCCTTGCGGAGTAGCATAAACACTGGGTGTTGTATTTAAAGCTAAAGGAATATCTCTTGACCCAAGTCTCATTTCCATTCCTCTTTTTTCAATATCGCTGAATGCAACTGGAGTTTCTCTTTCCTTAGCTCTGTCTGCAATCACAGTTACATTAAGAGTAAATTGATAATCTTTAAGAGTAAAATTCAATTCTAAATTCTTTTTAAGATTAATATCCTGCTCCACTTTCTCGTAACCGATGTAACTGCAGGCTATGGTATATTCTCCGGCAGGTGCGGAAATGGAGTATTTCCCGTTTTCATCGGAGGCAGTTCCAATAGAAGTTCCTTTTAAAACTATATTTGCTCCTTCAAGTTTTTCATTTGAAGATGAACTGGTTACTACACCGGAAATGGTGTAATTCTGAGCTAACATACTGGTTGTTAGAAACAGCACTAGTATTAGCATTTTGTAAATATTATGCATATCTATCTCCTGATAGTAATAAAATATTAGTTAATTATTTTGAATATGAAATGGCTTTGAGCCGGTATATGGAAAATCTCTAACCCTCAAGAAAAATTGATTTCATATCAAATTTTCTTATTTAAAAGATTTATAAACCAAAATTAGCTAACATTCCACTTTTGAACAACATTCAAAGTGAAATTTAATATTAAGTTAACTTTGTATATCCGAAATTTGTTTTTCAGTTCAATAATGATGTTTCTGAATCTGTATTATTTATAAAATTCCGGCTGGATTCTTACAGGCAGGATAAATGTTATAAGACGATGAGTGTTAATCGGTTTTTGTGCAGGATATAAATGCCTTTTACGAATCTCCGGCTTAATCTTAACTAAAATCACAAATAACAAAAAAATTTATTTATAGAATTATATTTTGATTTAAAAATAAATATTTTTCTATCTCAGGGTTTTATAATTGAAAATGCCATTTATCAAAGAAATAAAGACAATTAATGCAGCTCTTCTATTCATTTTGATTGTAATAATCGGAATAGGATTTATTACTTATCAATCAATTAATCAAATATTTGATTATACCGAATCCAAAAATCTGTCTTATAATACATTAAATCTAATCGAAGAAATATTATCGCAGGTAGCAATTGCTGAGGAAGGACAGCGAAGTTATTTCCTGACAGGTAATGATGTATATCTTGATTCTTATAAATCTGCAAAAACAGTTATAAACTCCGATATAAAGAAATTAAAAGATCTACTGACAGGAAAATTTATTCAAATCGGGAAAGCCGACAGCCTTATTGCTTTAATAAATAAAAGAATAGCCTTTGTAGATAATAAAGTTATCCAGCAGGAAAAAGGTAAAACAGATATTGAAATTAGAAATATTAAAGCCGGCTTAAGTGAAGTTTACGTTAACAAGGTTAGAAAGATCGCCTCTTCCATGGAGAATTATGAATATGAACTTCTTAAGCTTAAAGATGAAGGGGCTGTTTCTACTATCAGGCGGACTTCGATTACCATTCTAATTGGAACCTTAATTACTTGTATAATATTTCTAATGGTTTTTTATATTCTCAGTAAGGAAATAGTAGAAAGAAAAAATATTGAAAATCAGATTAGGGAAGAAAAGGATTTCTCCGAAAGATTACTAAACAGCAGCATTGATGGTATTACTGCTTTTGATAAGAATTTAATATTTAGTTTATGGAATCCGGGTATGGAAAATCTGACCGGGATTAGCAAATCAAAAGTTTTGGGGAAAAAAATTTTTGAGGCTTTCCCTCTGCTTGCAAAAATCGGTGAAGACAGGAATATACTTGAGACTTTGAAAGGTAATTATGCGATTGTTAAAGATAAATTCTTTTCAATTCCTGAAACTAAAAAGAAAGGTTATATCGAAGCTTATTATTCACCAATCTATAATGCCGACAGGGAAATTACGGGCGGTTTGGTTATTATAAGAGACAGGACGAAAAGAAAGCTTGCTCTTGAAGCACTTGAAAAAGCAAAAAAAGATCTTGAAAGAAGAGTGGAAGAAAGAACGGGGGATCTAATAAAGGTCAACCAGGAATTAAGGAAAGAAATAAAGCAAAGAGAAGAAGCGCAGGAACAAATAAATAATTCGTTGAAAGAAAAAGTAGTTCTTTTAAGAGAAATTCATCACCGGGTTAAAAATAATTTGCAGGTTATTTCAAGCTTGCTGAACCTGCAGTCAGGATATATATCCGATAAAAAATCTCTGGAAGTTTTCAGGGAAAGTCAGAACAGGGTTAGATCAATGGCTTTGGTTCATGAAAAATTATATAGATCAAAATCATTGAATAAAATTGATTTCTCGGATTATATAAATTCTCTTGCAAAGGATCTTTTTAACTCTTACAGTATAGAAAACAAACGGATAAATTTTATTAGTGATTTTGACGGGACTTTTCTTGAAATAGACACCGGGATTCTGTGCGGTTTGATTGTTAATGAGCTGATATCCAATTCACTAAAACATGCTTTCCCGAACGGCAGAAAAGGTGAAATATATATAAGTATTCATATTAACTCCGAGAATAAATATGACTTAACCTTCAAAGATAATGGAATAGGTTTCCCCGATAAAATTGATTTTCGAAATACAGATTCTTTAGGACTTCAGTTAGTAACTTCCCTTACTTCTCAATTAGGCGGTGAAATTGAATTGAAGCGGAATGGATTCACTGAATTTGAAATAACTTTCCCCGCCGGTACTAAATAAATTCAAAATTTCTCTTGAACTCTTTGATTTACTTCAGTGAAGAAATCTTTTTCTATTATGTTATATTTTACTTTTTGTTTATTATTTAGAATTGATATGATATCATCTTCTGCTTTTTTAAGATTTCGAGCTGAATTATTTCCCCTGTTCAATTCATCAATATATTTTGATAAAATTACTTTTACTTCAGCTGTCTGTTCATCTGTTAATATAACTTTTTGTTTAAGTTTCATGGCCATAAGTTCCGCAACATTATTTCTTTCTGACTGCTGGGAAAATAAGTTAGAAGGATACAATAGCAGAACAAAAAAAGCAGTAAAAAATAAAATATAAGCTCTTCCTTTAGCATTCATTTTTGACTCCCTGAATGAACATGTTTTAATCTAACATCATATTTGTGCAATGTCAAATTATTTTTATCTTAATTTAAAATTTATCATCATTAGTTACTATACTGATTTGTCACAAATTTGGCAGAACGGTGATAAATAAGACAAGACTAAATAAAATTGATGATATTTCGACAATTAATTAAATAAGATTAATTGTATATATCAGTTTTAAGGTTGTTTGTAATTTAATTATTTTTGTAATCGAAAATTGTAAAATATTTAAAAAAGGCTGGAAAGACTTACATAGTCCCGGGTAAAGTTTTGAATATATTCAAATAAATTAAGGAATTATTTCATTTTAAATTAAAATAATAAGAAATAAAAAGCTTTTAAGATATTCTCCGTTTGTTCGAAAATATGCTATAACGGGGGTATAGTAAATTTCAGGAAGGAATGTATGGCTAGAACTAAGGTTAGAAAAATTGGAATTTTAACAGGTGGTGGTGATTGCCCTGGTCTTAATGCCGTAATTAGAGGTGTTACTAAACCTGCACAAGATAACGGTATGGCTGTCTTTGGAATTATAGATGGTTTTGAAGGACTGGTTGAAGGCAGAGCGCGTGAATTGAAAAATGAAGATGTCTCCGGTATTCTCGCAAGAGGAGGGACAATTTTAGGGTCTTCCAACAAAGGAGATCCTTTTCATTGGCCGGTTGAAAAAGATGGGAAAATTGAAATTGTTGATAAATCTAATGCTGCTTTACGTAATTATGAAATATGGGGACTTGATGCTTTAATAGCCATCGGCGGTGACGGCACAATGCATATTTGTAATAAACTTTCCCAGATGGGAATTAATGTTATTGGTGTTCCCAAAACAATCGATAATGATCTTGAAGCTACTGATTTAACTTTCGGTCATGATTCTGCTGTATATGTAGTATCAGAAGCACTTGACCGTCTTCATACAACTGCTTCTTCTCATCACAGGGTTATTGTGGTTGAAGTGATGGGCCGATATGCCGGTTGGATTGCGTTAAATGGAGGGTTAGCCGGAGGAGCGGATATAATATTAATCCCTGAAATACCTTTCTCGTGGGAAAAAATATATGATAAAATATTGAACCGCGAAATTATGGGGAAAAAATTCAGCCTGGTTTGTGCAGCCGAAGGTGCAAAACCAATGGGCGGCGGAATGATTACCAAAGGAGAAGATATCAAAAGACATGATCCTGTCCAGTTAGGCGGAATTGCTGAGTATGTTGCCAAGAAAATTGAAGCGAATACTAAAAGAGAGACCAGGGTTACAGTTTTAGGTCATACACAGCGCGGCGGAAGCCCAACCCCATATGACAGAATTCTCTCAACAAAATTCGGAGCATTTGCAATCCAGCTGGCAGCAGAAGGTAAGTTCGGCAGAATGGTCGCATTAAAAGGGAGTGAAGTTAAGAACGTAAAAATTGAAGATGCAATCGCAAGGCAGAAATTGGTTAAATCTGATACACAAGCATTAATTGCAGCTAAAGCAGTGGGGATTTCATTCGGCGATTCATAATTTTTGTTACGCAATGCGTAGAGACTTTCTGCAGAACGTCTCTACTACAATAGGTTGATTTTAGTATTTTCAAAGCATATATTTGATCTCTAATTTTTGTTCTTAATAAATAACGGGGTCGTAGTTCAGTTGGTTAGAACGCCTGCCTGTCACGCAGGAGGTCGCGAGTTCGAGTCTCGTCGGCCCCGCTTGGAAAGCTTCAAAACAAATCGTTTTGGAGCTTTTTCTATTTTGAGACATTCCTAAAATCCCGCTGTCCAAGTACCGACTAGGTACCGACTTTGTACCGACTTTTTGTGGGCACTTCCTATTTTTAGATGGTTGGTTAATATAGTTAGTTAAAATAGATGACATAGTATAATTAAAATTTAATTATTTTCCATTTCCCTTTCAACAAGTACAAGTGTAATTTTACCCGGCTGGTATATTACAGCATATTCCTTCCCAATATTAAAACCATATCTTCTTAAATCATCGTTCTTGATTTTAATCTGAGGAACCTTCTTATAATCCCCTTTTGTTGGGTGGCTTGCTTCATATACTTTCATTTTATCCCCCTCGGGTCTGATTCTTCAAAGATTTTCCCGCATATTTTACATCTGCTTTTCTGATAGATTACAATGTTGTGAAGCGAATTAACAGAATGCTCCTGGATGAGTATCACAAGGTTATGTTTACATTTATGAGGTGGAGTGATATCTACAGATTCCAACCTCGGATTAAGATGATCATTGTTCATGTTTTACCTCCTATGATAAAGTGAGGGGACAATACGCCCCAAAAAACATTTTTTGCCCCTTAAGAAAAAAATTTCTTTTGTTTTAGATTAACTGACGAAAAGGCAAGGCGAAAAAAACCGCCGGAACAATAAATCAGAACGAAGTTAATTAGAGTAGTAGTTTTAAACTATCTGGTGGTTTTTTTTTTGTCCTTGCCCCGGTAAAGTAAACATGAACATAATTGTTAACTGACAAGGGAAAGTAAAGACACTAAAACAGCAACTTAAATAGAAGGGGCAAAAAATATTTTGAATTTCTAAGAAGAGCGATCAGCTCAAACAATATTGGAATTGAGTAGATAAGAAGAAAAAAAATTGTTTAAATGAAAATAAAAGATAAGTATACCAAGATAAGCAGGAATGACCGACAGGGCATTTCTGCGACCAAAGAAAAAGGAAAAGTATATATGATTAGATAAAAAATATTTGCGTTAATCATAGGAGTGTGAATAAGGCAAGCAATTATTTTTTTGATAGAATTGTAAATATGAGGATTTATAAAAAGAGTTGTAAAATGATGAAAGCTATGACCTATTGTTCTTAAAAAAGCCTTGCTTAATCAATAATTAACCTATAAAAATTAAGCAAGGTTTTTTTACACGCTGGAATGGGTAATCAATTTCAGGATTTACTAACAAGGTGAAAAAAAATATTTGCGTGAGGATTGGGGGTGTGGTAAAGGCAAGCAATTATTTTTTGATAAGATTATCTATACTGGGTAAAATGTTAAAATCGATTCAAACGAATTTATTGTGTATGAGCAATGAAATTATATTAGGTCATAAAAGAAATGATTGTAGTGAGAAAGAATTGGCAGAAAACCTACGCTATTTCGTAGAGTTTTTTAGAGTTGCTTTAATGAAATGAAATACAATGAAGAAGAAATTTTGTATTAGGAATTAGAAGTATCAAGAGGGAAACAATTTCGAAAGTGTTTCACTGAACTAACCGGTTAGACAATTAATATCGAAAACTATTGATAATTGAAAAATTTTTGTTTAAGATTGTAATGAACGTAAATAAAGCTGAGAAACCTCCTGGCAGTTTATTTATGTCTCGTGATCCTTGTAAGATAAAAGGGGTGAGACATCTACCTGATTAATGGGGAGCATTTCTTAAGCAATTTCAATATACAAGGGAAAACAGTATGGGGTATTTTTTGAAATATACAATTTTGAAAAATAAAATCAACAATTTCCTTTCTAATGAGCAAATAAAGTATACTAAGAGACAATTTATAATTTTGGTTTTAGGGACTTCTCTATTCTTGTTTTCATTCAAACAATTTTATGAGGATATAAAATGCAAAAGCAATTCATTTCATTTTTGGTTTTTTTTGCACTTACATTTTCGGGAATTAATCTTTTTGGAAATGGGATAATTCGTGCTCAAAATAACCATTCAATTCAAATTAATGGTGGGGTTATTTCTCCAATGAGTTCTTCAAAAGGTTTGTCAATCTATCTACAATATAATTATTATTTAAACAAACAAATCATATTATATACTTATACAGGTTATTCAGCGTGGGATAAATACAAAATTAAATTACCGGATAATAGACCATTTTATTCCGGCATTGTGCCAAAATACTTTAATTCTTACTCCGCTGATGACCACATTCTAATTCCAATTTATTTAGGAAGCAGAATAAATTTTTATTCTAATAATCTGTTTACTCCTTTCATTAATTTTGAAATAGGCTATTCGTACTTAAGCTATAATAGCTATGATCAACAGGAAGAGATAAACCCTGAGACTGGAGAAACTGTAGGTTATTATCCAGATAATACTACAAAAAAAGCAAACAGAGAAAACTTATTTGGCGTTGGAATCGGAGCTGGGCTGTCTCACCAAATCTCTGAGAATATTGATTTGTTACTCTCTTTTAAATTGAACAGCTATGTAAACGAGAATTATAATGATTTATTTAGCACACAGGGGACTTATACCGTTTTTATTGCTGGATTTAATTTTAAGTTATAACATTATGAGAAGAAGATGAAATCAATAATCATTTCCTCTGTCAGCTTTCTACTCTTTCTTAGCATAATAAGCTGCAATACAACAGAACCACCTGAAGATAACCTGCAGCCAGGCAGGAGAGATTATATCTGGACCATGGATAGTTTAAAATCTGATCTTTGGTTTGGTTTGTCTGATATGTGGGGTAGTTCTCCGACAAACATTTGGATGGTTGCTGGCGGCATTACAGGGTGGGATTGTCTATGGCACTACGACGGCGTAAAATGGACAAGGTACGACGAATACCTTAATCCTGCTTTAAATACTGTATTTGGTATAAATCCGGATGAGGTCTGGATTGGTGACACATATAGCACAATTTGGAAGTTCGATGGAAATACATGGAAAATATTTCAAACTTTTTCATTAAGCGGATTTGATCATATTGATATAGGTTCTATTTATGGAACTTCACAGAATAATTTATACGCTGTAGGGGCTGCCGACAATTATGATGGATCAGGTTATAAAGGTGTAGTCCTAAGATACGATGGAACAAGGTGGAGTTTCTTAAATATTCCAGAAATAAGAGTAGGTTTTCATAAAATAAGAAAGATTAAAAACGGAAAATATTTAATATGGGGTGAAACCAATAACAATGGCTTTCTTGAAAAGCTGTTTGTTTTTGACGGTAATAACAATTTGAAAGAGATTTATTCTGATTATCCATATCCTGGCATATATGAAATGAATGGAGATACATATATAACTATAAATAGCAAGATCTATAAATGCGAAAATGATCAATTAGTACTCTGGAAAGAATTCCCTGGAACTTCATATACTGGTGTAGTTTTAGGAAGAAGTGAAAAAGATTTCTTTGGTGCGGGTTGTGATGGAATACTGCACTATAACGGAACCGACTTAATTAATATTTATCAAACCGAGCAATTAGATCTTTGGGGCGATTTAATTTTTGATAAAGATGTTTTTTTTGCAGGATATACTCAAGAAAAAAGATATGTAATGATTAGAGGAACATTAAAAGACGAATAAATTAAAGGTATTGGAGTAAAGAAAAATATTAAAGGAACGGTGCGGCAACACCGTTCCCACTTGCAAATAAATAATAGGCTGCTCACCTAATGAGGGCTTTTTATGCCCCTCTTTATTTGCAGTTGAAATATAATTATTTGCCGGTTTAAATAAAACGAAAGGTTTAATTATGAAAAAGTTATTTCTTCTTTTTATAATGGCGTTCCTATCGCTAATTACATTGGAAGCAAATGCTTCAAGCATTTGGTTCATTAATCCTGTTAATGGGCAAACAGTAACCGGGGATGGATTTGGTTCTTCTCAAACTACAGTACCATTAAACCTTCAATATAATCAACAAGCAATTAGTCCTTATTATGTAAAATTATTTGCAGCTCCTAAAGGAACATATCAATCAAACCAGGGAGAAGGTATTCCGCAATGGTTTTATTTAGAACCAGGCACATATTCGTGGCGGCTTGAATTGTGGGAAGGCAATGGTTTAGGCCAGTATTTTAAAACGGCAGAACAAACGATTACTTTTTATGTTAAACATACTATCACAGTTTCAAATAATTTTTACGGTGGCAATATAAATATTGATAACGTAATTAAAGCAAGCGGTTCTAATGCAATTAAGTTTACGGGGGATAATTTATTAATTGGTGCAATAGACCAAACTTATAATGGTCAATATTATCTTTGGAATCAGAATGGAACTAACAATAGTGTGTGGAAGAAGAAACCTATGAATGGAACCTTTGCGAATATTTATGGTGGAACACCTCGAAACTTTAATTATACAGTAGTTTCAAATGATAATGGTGCAGAAATACAGGCGGCGATGAGGGCAAGATATGATATTACAAGGAATGATCAATCACTAGAATTTGGCAATACTTTTAATTCTGCAAATGTCCAGGTGATAGAAGGAAACGATCTTTTAGCTCCTTCCCCGCAAACGGTTGGTGGTGTTTCATATAATTTTGTTAACTGGTCAGATGGATTAACGGATAATCCAAGAACGATTTATTCGGGTGGAACTTTTACAGCAAAATATAAAGCTATTCATAAATCCGATGATGCCTCAGCTTTTTCCAACAATGGGCAGCGAAAGTTAATAGAAACAAAATCCGGGAGCACTACATGGCTGCATCAGGTTTATACAAGTTTGGGACATATTTGGATCGAGCATTCTAGCAATTATGGAAGTTCATGGATACTCGGTAATAATGGACAACCATTAGACGGTTCAGCAGGCGGTAAAAATCCTTCTATAGCTTATACTAATGATTCCTGGAATAATTATAATTACATTGGTGTAGTTTGGCAGCAGCCTTACAATTCAACTTATAAAATTGTAGGTATGACATTTAGCCAAAATACCTCTTCTTCAACTATTCCTGGTTTTGCAAGTGAAGTTAGAACATTGCACACTGAGTCTTCAGATGCATACAGTGTAAATGCAAATCCTAATTTTGTTTTAGCAGGAGCAGCCTTCGGTCCTTATCTTGTAACCTTTGAAAGGAAGAGTACAAGCGGAAGCTGGCAGCCAGGTATAAATTGGCTTGTTGGGCATATAGAGGATGTTGCCCAGTCCTATGACGGTCCGTTTGGTTATGTTGAAGCTAATGGACTTGTTAGTGGAACAAATTCCAGTTCAATAAACATTCAAATGTCTCCCTATCCTGATTACAATACTTCTATCGACATAGCGGTAAATCTTCTCCGGCAACAGGGCTCACCTGGTACAATTTACAGTCATTTTTTATTTTTAACTAAGGCAAATGGTTATTGGCAATATACTCAATATGATGATGGAATGATATCATATAATTCTCCTGTGAATTCCGCTCCCTCAATTGTAAGCCTTAATGATTATGTTTATTCCGCTTGCTGGATAGAATATACCGATATGACATTTTATTTTTACGATAGTGGTGTCCGCTACTACTTTGGTTCGAATGGTTCGGGAGCTGTATCGTGCTCTATAAACCGTGGAGGCGGTAACAGTAACGGCGGTTTTGCAGGTTGGAGCATTGGCGGAACGAATAGATCTATCCGGTTTGATAATGGAATTCCAGTTACCAGCAGCATCCGAAACTTGAGTACCACTGGTAGGTATGTCCAGGTTGGTAACGGTACCGGTTCAGATTTATCAAATATGTATGTGAGTTCATTCTATCCAACTTCTTCTCCATATTATTTTGCTACATCTGCTGCATTGAATCCCTTGAGTAAAGATAATACTGTGATAGTCGAAGGCAGAGGATTTGATCTTAACTTGGGAGATGCAGCATTCAGCTACATGTTTGAAGATTTGAATGTAGATGGGAAAAATATTGGATTTGTAGATGCATCCGATAAACTCGATTATGGTAAATTAGAAAACTTGAATAATGCTCTGATTACAATGCCATTCCAGGTAACAGAAAATTCAAAAATAGTTTTTTCAGAAAAATCAGGTTTTGCTGATTCTCTTGCTGGAGAAAAAAAACTTGGAAAGAATGGCTTTATCAATTTTAAACTTGATTTAATTGATGCAGCTACAGGTATGGTATTGGCACCGGTAAAAACAGTAAATATTAATTCATCAAACGATTACTCTGTCAGAACACCTTCATATTTACTAAATGCAGATGGGCTTACAGGGAAAACAGTAAGAATGAAAATCTCACTGGAAAGTAATTTAATTGAGAAGTTAACGAGCTATTTAGCTGTAGGTGATACAGCCAATATTCCCGAACATCTCAAGACAAGATTTAATGTTCAGCGTTCTAATTTAATTCTAACTAAAAGCTTCAAGGAAGAGAATGAAACAACCAGTAAAACCACTTTAAATAATCTGGAAGTAATAGACTTGGATGTACCAACAACATATGCACTTACTCAGAATTATCCAAATCCTTTTAATCCATCGACTACAATATCTTATCAGCTTCCAAAAGATGGAATGGTTACTTTGAAAATATTTGATATGCTGGGGCGTGAAGTTGCAACATTGATTAATAATGAACAAAAGACAGTAGGAAGATATGATGTAAGTTTCAATGCTAATAACTTAGCAAGCGGAGTTTATATTTATCAATTGCGAGTTAATGATGCCGTAGGTGAGAAGGGATACACAGCTACCAAAAAGTTAATGTTACTCAAATAAATTGTAGACGTTAAAAACTATTATACTATCCCGGAAGATTTAGATCTTTCGGGATAGCATATATTAAATTAAAACTCAATCCCGTACTGCAATACCGAAAGGACATCATACTCTCTATCTGTTGTAATTGCTCCTTTAAATCCTAACCCGATTGTTTGATTTTCCTGGATTCTGAATTTAATTCCCGGCAGCAAATAAAAAGAAGTACCATCCTGGGTAATTTCACCACCGCCTTCAATTATTGGATAGAAAAGCTTCGATGCTCTGAATACAAATGCACCTTCGTATTCTGCCATTTTATCTTTTGCATCATAATGGATATCTCCGTTAAAGACAACAACAGGAGGTAAAGCTTCCTTAATTCCGAATCCGAATAATCCTTTATATGTATTCGATTCAACTGAACCGGTTGGTATGCTTACCTGTCCAAACACGCTGATTCCAAAGTTTTCATTTTCAGTTGTGAACACATTATACATCAGCATCATTTCCGAATAAGCTTCATGATTCACTCCATCGCTTCTTAAATGAATCCCAAGATTTGGTGCTAAACCGGCTTCAATGTGGTAAGCAAAGTCATTGCTTAAATCTGTTCCTTCTCTAAATTGTAAACCGGATAAACGAAATGAAACCGTCCCGGGTTCATCTGCAAGTGCCATGTGAGCAAAGAACGGGTGGACAAATAAATCTTCATGTTCAGTTTCTGCTTTACCGGATTGTTGATCTTGAGATAAATTTGATTGTCCAAACATATTATAAGGTAAAAATATAATTGTTGAAAAAACTATTATAGATAAGATTTGCTTTAACATTTTTAACTCCAGTATTTAAGTTTCAAAAATTTTTCGATAACATGATGCCAACTACCGTACCGAAATTACTTCAAGCCTGTTTATATTCTTTTTTTTTGAATTAGATAGGAAATAATTTTTCGCACTTTAAATCTTCTGCGAAATTATTTAGCAGAATTCAATAGGACCTCTCTTAAGTGTGATATTTTTTCACAGCATTTCAATTCAATTCCAGCCACGAATTACACTAATTTATTTTATACATATTTAAATCTATTCGTGTTAATTCGTGCCTGCACGCCGAAGTGCTATCAGTTCTATATTTCGGCACGCAGGCGTGAAATTATGCCATAGGCATCACTAAGTGAGTGGTTAAATGAAGTTTCGGTGGGAAATTTAAATTTCTAAAAAATTTTAAAAAAATTAAAAATATTAACTGCTAAAAGTTCATTTTTAATTAAAATTCAAAGATAGTTTTTGGTATATAGATTGGTCTTTCTTATGTGGTTCAAAGTAATTTATGTAATAAATAAATCTAATTAACATAATAAAAACAAAATTTAAGGTGAGCATATGTTACACAAAAAAAATGTTCTGATGATTAAATCTTTCATAATAGCTGGTTTATTTTTCTTTTCACTTCCTTCCTTCTCCCAGGTTAATAATCTAGAAAACAAAATAAAAGTACCTAACGATCCTGGAGCTAAAATAGGCAGTTTTGGATATTTTCAAACGTATATATTAGAAAGCTCGAATGCTAATTACAATAATTATTCTCATATAACAGCTAATAATTCAACTAATCAAAAATCTGATCATTCACTAATTGACCCTGGGTTAAAAAAAGGAAGCTTCGCTTATTTTCAGTACCAGAAAAAAAATAATTTGATTGCTTATAATGCAATAAACTATCAAAGTAATTCATCAATAGATCCCGGTACAAAAAAAGGCAGCTATGCTTATTTTCAATACCGGAGAATGAAAATAACAAATATGGAAGAATAAAAGTCGAGCAATATAAATGTCTAATTAACAGTAATTAAAAACAAAATTTTAAGATGAAATTATGTTACGAATAAAAAACTTTTTCACGGTTGGAACTTTAATGGTTTCAGGTTTACTATTGCTCTCATCCCCGGTTTTTCCTCATGGAGGTGAGAATGGAGGACAGGGATGCGGAAATCAATCATTTGATAAAAGCAATCTTTCAAAAGAACAGTTAAATAAAATTGATGAAATACAGGATAAGTATGATAAAGAAATACTTCCTCTGCGCCAGAAGGTCAATTTATTACGAACCGAAGCTTACAACTACAGTTTGAATGATAATATAGATATTGAAAAAGTAAAAGATTATCGTCAGCAAATACGCGACTTTCAAGGCAAAATAGATGACTCACAGTTAGATAAAACTGCCGAAATAAATAAAGTATTACCAAAAGACCAGCAGATAAGTTTTAATAGCTATTTAAATGAATATGCTGATAATACAGGTTCAGGCTCCAACTGCGGAATGATGCAGGGTATGATGGGAAATGGAATGCATGGTATGATGAAAGGTATGATGGGGAATGGAATGCACGGAAATAATTCCGGAGGTATGATGGGTGGAATGATGAATGGAGGCGGTTCAAGTAATATGACGCATGGTAACGGAACGATGCATGGTAATGGAAGCGATCAATAATATAAGTTAAATGTAAATCAAATTTCTAAGAGGTTGCTTAAAAAGTAATGATAAAATCTGCCTTACTTAAGGCATGTTAAAAAATATATAAAAATCAATTAAATAATATTATGGTCCACTTTGCAAAAATAATTTACTTTGCGGCAGCCTCTTAGAATATTAAAAAAAAATTTCGTAAGTCAGGACTCCAGTCCTGACTTCGTAACTTGTAAATGCTCAGTTCAGGAGAACTGAGCTACGTAGATTAAATTTATTAACTACAAAATGGTGAGGTGTGAGATGAATGATAAGATTAAACAAATAAATAAAAAATCTATCCATGCAGGATTTGTCGGCAGTTTATCATTCTTAGCTGTTTACTTTTTAATAGTATTTATTGCCAATTCTTTTTCTCACGCCATAGATGGATTTATAAACTCATGGTATTGGATTGCAGCACTGACTATAGGGTTTGGTTTTCAGATCGGGTTATATATTCATGTAAGACAAACAATTAAGCTGAAAAAAGAAAGAAGAGAAGCTGCTTCGGCAGTTGCGATTGGTGCAGGTACCTCAACTGTTTCGATGATTGCGTGCTGTGCTCACCATCTTACAGATATCCTGCCAATATTAGGATTATCGACCGCTGCCATATTCCTTTCTACTTACCAGCTAATTTTTATGAGCATTGGAGTTATTTCAAATATAATAGGAGTTACATATATGCTAAGAATCATTTCAAAACATCATTTATTTTTTGATGAAAATAAATGGTTGTCGAAATTGAGCAGTTATAATTTCAAAAAAGTTTTCCAGGTAGAAGTCCCTGTGCTGTCTCTATTTTTAATACTAAGCATTTTAACTTTGCAGCCTTCTTCAACTACGCTGGCAAAAAGTTCAAATATTATTCTTAAGCCTGCCTATGCCGAAGCGAAGCTTCAGCTTCGCGCAGGCAGGAAAGATAAGGTTACATTGGAGTCGAAAGAAGCTGCAGGCAACGGTATCTGGGTAGATATAAACGGAGAATATTTACCGAAGGAAAATAAAATTAATTTTCAAATAAGATTTACTACACATTCAGGCAGAATGGATTTCGAGGTTAATAAAATTGCGTTCTTGAAAATAAACGGAGAGCTTCTGAAAGTTGACGGTACCTGGAATGGTACATTGCCCGGTGGTCATCACCGTCATGGAGATTTAACTTTTAAAAATATACCGGGCAATGCCTCGGATATCGAATTAATACTTTCTTATGAAGGCAAATTTGGTACAAGAAGTTTTGAATGGAAAATATAATATGAGACATTGTGAAGCAATCAATTTGAATATCAAATCCTTATATTTAATTTATTACAGCAAAAAAATAAAAGGAGGAAAAAATGGGCTACTACTTTTCGAAAACCGTTAGCGGTAATTTTGAAGACACAATCCAAAAGGTTACTGATGAATTAAAGAAAGAAGGATTCGGCATTTTAACAGAAATTGATGTGAAAGCAACATTGAAGAAAAAGCTGGATGTTGATTTCAAAAATTATAGAATACTTGGTGCGTGCAATCCGCCTTATGCTTACAAAGCACTGCAGTCAGAAGATATAATCGGAACGATGCTTCCATGTAATGTTATTGTAATCGAACAGGAAGAAGGTAAAATAGAAATAGCTGCTGTTGATCCCGTCGCTTCAATGCAGGCAATTGAAAATCCTGATCTCGCTGGTGTAGCTAATGAAATAAGAGAGAAACTATCTAAAGTGATAGAAGTTATTCAATAAGTATACTTGAAGTTTGATAGCGATAGAGAGGCTTTAGATTAATCTCAATTATTAATTCCATTAAAAACTATGCAATTTGAGGATTAAATAGAAAGTTAAGTAGAGTATAATATTCTCTTAACCAATAATATTTAACCTGCCTGCCGTCAGGCAGGGAAAAAATATTTCAAATATTTTACATTATATTATCTTAAAAAATGAACTCTATCCAACCTTTCCCTTCAAAGGGAAAGGCTTATTGTCAATCATAACAAAACATAAGAATTGTTATCCTTGATATTTTAAGACAATAATGACAAGGAATGGTTTTTTGTGACAACAAGTCCTTCTCTTTTTAAGAGAAGGACTATAGGATGAGTTCAAGTTTTAATAAAATTTTGAATATCTTTAGTTAAAATTTAAAATGAAATTTCATAACTTAAGATATAAACAGATGAAAAATGTTTTTGCTCTTTTCGCCTTGTTTTCTTTAATACTTTTTAGTAATACTTTTGCACAGCAAACTAAAAATCAAAAGCAAACAATTGATTCTGCTTTGATTATGCGTAGGCAAATGATTCATTCAAGAAGTTCACTAGTTATGCCTTTTAATATGAATAAAGTGACACATTATTTTTTTGATACGAAAAGCGGTGGTGTATTAAAAATCAAAGCGAAAGATTCGAAGGATACTTCTCAAGTAAATTTAATAAGAGAACATCTTAAAAAAGAACATGATTTATTTTCTAATGGTAATTTTGGTGATCCAAAAACACTTCACGGTATGAATATGCCGGGGCTTAAAACATTAAAAAGTTCAAGAGATAAGTATAAATTTGAATACAAAGTATTATCTGATGGTGCACAGCTTTCTTTCATATCCAAAGATTCTGTAGTAATTAATGCACTTCATCGGTGGTTTGCGGCACAGTTGAGAGATCACGGCAGTGATGCAAAGAATCATGAATAAAAATTATTTACCTGATTACGGTACGGAAATTGAAAAAACCAGAAGGAAGTATAATAGGAATTCCAAACATTATAATCTTTTTTGAAATTCCTATGGAATTGTTTTTGTATCGGCGGTGGAGAAAAAGATTATTTAGACAAATAAAAGAAGGTAAAGTTCTTGAAGTAGGAATTGGAACCGGCAAAAATTTACCCTATTATCCTTTTATCAATAATGGTATAGGAATAGATTTAAGTGAGGGAATGCTGAAACAAGCCCGGAATTCAGCTTCCAAAAAGAATATTGTATTGCTGCAGGCCGATGCGCAAAAACTTCCTTTTTGTGATGATACTTTTAATAAGGTAGTTGCAACATATGTTTTTTGTTCAGTACCCGATCCGGTAATTGGTTTAAGCGAAATCAGAAGAGTGTTAAAACCAGATGGCAAGCTTTTAATGCTGGAACATGTGCTGCCTGAAAATAATTTACTTAAAAAATTATTTAATAAAATTAATCCTTTTGTAGTGAAGAAAAGCGGGGTTCATATAAATCGAAAAACAGGAAACAATATAAAAAAGGCAGGTTTTAAAATCACAAAAGAGGTTAACTTTTTTTCAACTATTTTTAAATATTTTGAAGCAGAAAAAAATGCATAAAAGTCATATTTTTTAGCTACCTAATATATAACTGATTCTTCTTTTCCGAATGGATATTTTTATGCACATGTTTATCCATTTGATTTAACTTCACGCGCGGATTAGGGAATTGAAGGAGCTAAAAAAGCTGCGGAAGAATTACTGAAAATCTGGATTAAAGAAAAAAAGGCAAACGGTGAAAAGATTCCTATTGAAGAATTTTAATATTTCATTGAATAAATATAATATGTATTAGTTAGATAGTTTTTAAATAACTGAACTCTATCCAATCGTTCCCTTACAAAGTGAAAGGCTTATTTGAGGTAATGACATAAAATAATACTGCTTAACATTTTATTTGCATTAAGAAAATAAATTGATAAAAAGGATAGTAATAAGTTTAATTGCCAACAAATCCTTTTCCTTGTAGGAGAAGGATTATCCAAAGGATCCTTCGGATAGGATGAGGTTTTGGATTTCTATCTTTTAATCACTTTTATTTAGAGTGAGTTTTTTATGAGCTTAAATAACAAAATAAAATTAGAAGAAATTGCTAAAATTGTTTGCAGGGATTTAAGAAGAAACTCAACTAAAGCTGAAAAAATTTTATGGGTAGCAGTTAGGTACAGAAAATTTTATGGAAAGAAATTCTATAGACAATATCCAATATTTCAAGATATAACGGGTAAAGAAACAATTTTCATTACTGATTTTTTTTCTTTTGAAGAAAAACTTATAGTTGAAGTGGATGGAAAATGTCATAAATATAAATTAAAGGAAGATAAAGAAAGAACAAAAATTCTAAATAATTTAGGTTGAAAAGTGATTAGATTTAACACTGATGAAATTATCAAGGATCTTACTAATGTTCTTGAGAAAATTAAAAAACAATTTTTATTGACTGAGGGTATATTATTAACAAATAACTCATCCTAATCCTTCTCTTAAAAAGAGAAGGACTTATTAGAAAATTAACTTTGTAATGGATATCTTAACAGAGTATTCAAATTCTTCATAGAATAAAAAATAAATTATATTTCCTGATAAAATAATTGTTGTCAATAAAACAATAAATTGATATGACTATCTTTTGTGTTATTTGAACTTCTAAAACCAATTCCAAATTTTGAATATAAATAAACCAAAAAATCTTAAATATCCGCTTATTGCATTAGCTGCAGCTTCTGCTTTATTGATCATAATTTTAGGTGTTATTACATACTTAAATTATAATCATGACAAAGAACTTTTGCGGAACCAATTATTGCAGGAAGGTTTGACATTAATACGTTCAACGGAGGCCGGGGCACGGACCGGTATGATGGAAATGATGTGGGGTGAAAATCAAATCCAGACTTTAATAAGTGAAACTGCAAAAGGTCCTAATATTATCTCAATAAATTTAACAGATAAAAACGGAAGAGTTTTAGCTTCAAGTGATTCCGGCAGTATCGGTCAAATTGAAAATAATTTTGAAAAGCCAAAAAATAAAAATGAATTCGTTTCAAAAATTATTGAAGATTATAAAGGCAGAGAAGTTTTTCAATTAGTGAAGCAGTTTGAACCTGTGAGTGTTGAATATAATCATGAGATACAGGGAATGATGAACCGGATGATGGGCGGTTATCGAAATAATTCTTCCGTTGAAAAGATGCAATTCATTATATTAGATCTGAACATGGAAGGATATAAAAGTGCCCAGGCAGAAGATATAAGACGTGCGATAATTTCTGCGATTATTCTCCTTGTTTTAGGTTCTGCTTCATTTTACTTTTTATTTATACTGCAAAGTTATTATGTGACTGATAATGCTCTAAAGAATATGGAAACTTACGCTAAAAATGTCGTTGAAAGTATTCCTAACGGGTTATTCTCTTTAAATAAAGAAGGAAGAATTGAAACTGTAAACCGTTATGCTGCAGAATTGCTGAAGCTAAATCATTCTGAATTAATTGGAAAATCTTTAACTGATGTTTTACCGGCATGCGACTTTAACAAAATCCTGCCATCTGATAAAACAGTTGTTGAACGACAAATGAACTGCAGCTTAAATGATAATTCCATGGTTCCGCTAAGTGTTACTTCGAGCAGTTTGTTTAATCAGAATGGAGATAATATTGGCACTGTGATTATTTTTCGTGATATGAGAGAAATACGCTCTCTTGAACAAAAGGTTGAAAGATCGGAAAGGCTTGCAAGTCTTGGCAGAATGGCTACAGGTATTGCTCATGAAATCAGGAATCCGTTAAGCTCAATAAAAGGATTTGCACAATATTTCAAAAATAAATTTAAGAGTGATTCCGAGGAATGGAATTATGCTGGGGTTATGGTAAATGAAGTGGATCGTTTAAATCGTGTTATTCAAGACCTATTGAATTTCGCAAAACCGCAGGAGCCTAATTTCAGTTCACATAACATTACTGATCTAATAGACCATTCGTTAAAATTGATTCAGCCTGAAATAAAAGAGAAAAAAATAGAAGTAGTAAAAAATTATGATGATAATATACCATTGGTAAATGTCGATTCCGATATGATAACACAGGCATTGCTTAATTTATTTCTTAATGCTGCAGAAGCCATGAAGCACGGAGGAATATTAAAAATTACTGTATCTTTAGCTGACCAAATTGCAGATGAAAATTCGGAGATCTTAAAAGAAAGTAAAAATATTAAACTGGAAATAACAGACAATGGAACCGGAATACCGGAGGAAAATTTGTCACATATTTTCGATCCTTTTTTTACTTCAAAAAAAGGAGGAACTGGTTTGGGTCTGGCTATTGTTTACCGTATAATTGAAAACCACAACGGGAAAATTGAAGCGGTGAGCGAACCAGGAAAAGGGACAGCATTTAAAATTTTATTTCCTGTTGTAGATTAGAGCCTAACTAAAGTTATTTGAAATTTTTTTATAGCTTGAACTCATCCTGTAGTCCTTCTCTTAATAAGAGAAGGACTTATTATCAGAAAGACTTTTACATCTATCATGTTATCTATTATTACTAAATAATGTTAAGTTCTTTTTGTAATAATATGTAAAGACGAATTATGATTATTATTTCTACTAATAAGCCTTTCCCTTTTTAAGGGAAAGGTTGGATAGAGTTCAATTTTATGTTACAATAAATAAGATATTTTTTCCCTGCCTGACGGCAGGCAGGTTAAATATTATTGGTTAAGAATCTAAATTAAAAATGAAGTATAATGGATAACAAAGAGCAGAAAAAAATTTTGATTGTCGATGACGATACCGGGCATAGAACAATGCTTAAGGCAACTCTCAGCGGTAAAGATTATAATATATTTGAGGCATCAGACGGCAGTGATGCAATAAAAATGGTTGAAGATCAATTTTTTGATTTGATAATGATGGATCTGAAAATGGAAAATGTTGACGGCATAACGACTCTTAAACAAATCAAAAAAATCAGTCCTGCAATACCTATTTTAATTATGACGGCATATTCTTCAGTAGAGACAGCAGTTGATGCATTAAAATTAGGAGCATTCGATTATTTAATGAAACCGCTCGATATGGATGAAGTTCTTCATACTATTGAAAAGACTTTATTTTACCGGAGATTGAAGATAGAAAATAAAACTTTGAAAGATAGTGTTAACAGCGAATTTAATTTTTCTTCAATTATCGGCAATAATGAAAAAATAAAAGATGTGTTTGAAGTTCTTGCACTGGCAGCACCAAGCGATGCTACTATTTTAATTCTGGGGGAAAGCGGAACAGGTAAAGAGCTGATTGCAAATGCAGTACATCAAAATAGTCCACGTAAGGATAAACCTTTTATCAAAATAAATTGTGCAGCGTTATCCGAAAACCTGCTTGAAAGCGAATTATTCGGTCATGAAAAAGGAGCATATACAGGAGCAGCAACTCAAAGGCTGGGTAGATTTGAACAGGCAAATAATGGTACTCTTTTTCTTGATGAGATCGGTGATATGTCGGCTTCCACACAGTCAAAAATACTTCGTGTTCTACAGGAAGGAGAGTTTGAAAGGCTGGGCGGAAATAAAAGCATTAAAGTAGATGTTAGAATAATTGCTGCAACTAATAAAGATCTGGAAGAGGAAGTTAAGGAGGACAGATTCCGGAAGGATTTATATTTCCGTTTGAGCGTAGTCCCGGTTAAAATTCCAGCTTTAAGAGAAAGGAAAGAAGATATTTCACTGCTCGCTGAACATTTCTTAAAAAAATATGCAGATAAAAACCAGCGTTTGATAAAAGGATTTACTCCTGCTGCAATATATATGCTGATGAGATATTCCTGGCCGGGTAATGTACGTGAATTAGAAAACGTAATTGAAAGAGCTGTAATAATATCGAGAGAAGATATGATTGTTCCGGATTCTTTGCCTGCAGCCTTAAATGCAAGCAGTAATACAATTCAAGAGGTACCGGGAAGAGAATTGGCTGGGCGCCTTATTAAAGATGTTGAAAGAGAATTGATTATAAAAACCTTAGAGCAGACTAAGCACAATATTACCCAGGCTGCAAAGCTATTGGGAATAACCAGGCGGGGACTGCAGTATAAGCTGAAGGAATTGGATATTCCTTGAAAAAAGTCTCAGCCGGAGGCTGAAAAAGTCAAAAATCAAATAATTCAATTCTGAAATTGTCTAACAAAAAATAATAATTATTTTATAGGTACTTATACCGGTCAAAAAAATTACCCCCCTTTTAAATTCAAACTAAATTCATTCTTTTTTTACGATTAACAAAAAATTAACATAGAAACCTATTGACAATATCTTTTTATTTTTTTACGATTGTAATGAACCTATTGGAGAGTAGGTTAGTTAATAATCTCCATTATTAAATGTTCAGGGAGAATTGAAAAATAAAACATTTTTGATTTAACCAAAGCTAAAGTTCTTAGGGGTAATTATGAAACCTCCACATAATCCTGCAACCTTCTCTTTCTCCATTCCACATTTTATTTATAAACCAGTAAGGTTTATTCCATTATCTTTTACATTCTTTGTAAGAAAGTTAAGTAATAATCTAAGATTCTGTTCATTTATTTTTATAAGTTTTTATTAAAATGAAATTAAACAAGTTCAATGTACTTAATTCGTAACAATTCGCTTTACTTTTTGAAGATTGATTTTAAATTTTTCAACAAAAATCAATAATTAGGAGAAGGGATATGATTTTTATTAATCAAAAACAAATTGTTTACTGTTTTTTATTTATGAATTTATTTATTAGTTGTAGTAAAAACGATAATCCTATTGTTGACAAAAATACAGAACAAGTTAAATTAGAAATAATTTCATCTGATAGATTTATAATTAACCGGGATTCTACCGTTTATCAGCACAACTCCAATTGGCATTCATATTTAGATACAAATGCGTATGATTCTTTAGCGAACTTATTAAAGGGAAGTGAATTAGAAATTGACGGAATGTGGTGTCCAAACGAAGAAATGCATTGTAAAATTCCATACACCCCTGGAATGGAAATCATAGTAAAATTAAAAAGAGCTGATACACTCATTTATAATTATGGATTTAAGGAAATGAATGGTGAATTCCCGGTAAATTGTTATAATTATTGGAGATATTATAAATATATCTATAATTAAAGAAATTTTGAAAACTAAAGGCTTAATTAAATATCGCGCACCTAAAACTTAAAAGAACGAAAGTTAATTATGAAAGAAATTTTTGTTCACTTATTATTATTTACTATTATAATTAGTTCCAACAATTTCTCCCAAAGTGAAAATGGCTGGTCAAAACCGATTCCTATTAGTGTGGTTGGTGAACGATCTTTTTATCCGGCAATGGCTGTTGGAAAAGAGGGAAAAATATTCGTTGTATGGGAAAATCATAATCAATCAGATAATGAAGACAAAGCACAAATTTACCTGGCTGAGTATGATGGGAGCAACTGGCTGGAACCCGAAGTATTGACTGACAAAGGAAACATGAACTGGACACCAGATATCGCAGTCGATACTTCAGGCAATCCTCATATTGTTTGGGGAGAATGGCTTTCAAGCGAAATATATTATAAATACTATGACGGACAAAAATGGTCCGAGTCCAAAAATGTTTCAGAAGATTCCGGAGAGTCTTACTATCCCCGGATCGCAATTGACCTCCACAATAAAGTGCATGTTGTTTGGCATGATAATACTCGGGGAGGTGATCCATCAGTATACTATCGCTACAACGATGATTCGCAATGGTCAGAAAAATTCATTGTTTCTGATACCCTCGAATATTCTATTTTTCCAAGAATTGCCATCGATTCGAAAGATAATATTCACATAACCTGGTTTAGTAGAGAGCCCCCTGATGACAATAGGGATGTATTTTATAGAAAGCTAAATGGTAATAATTGGTCGAAGATTGATCGGCTGACAGATGATACTTTGTATTCAATTTATCCGGTAATAGTATTAACAAAAACCGATTTACCAATTATTATTTGGCGACAAGATTTAGACTACCTTGCCCATCCATATGTTGCAAAAATTTACTGGTCAACAAATAATGGAAGTACTTGGTCACAACCGGAAGCCATGGAAAAACTTTCCCAAGCTGACAGGCCAAGTGTAGGAATAGACAAGTACGAAAACATACATGCTACTTGGCAATTGAGTACCTGGGTAGGTGTGACAATCTATGATTCCATAATGTATAGTTATTTTAATGGGAGCGTTTGGTCAACTCCTATTAATATCACAGGTTCTACATGTAATAAAAATTCAACTTCTCCGGTTATTAAAACAGATATAAATGGCAATCTTCACGTTATCTGGTTGAGTTTTGGGGATGAATGGCCTTATGCTCCAGTAGTTTACTACACTCATCATGGTTCTATTGTGGGAATCCAAGAAAATCAATTTCCCAAAATCCCTACAAATTTATCAATATTGCAGAACTACCCAAATCCATTTAATTCAAATACTATTATCAAATATTCAATTCCCAATGCTTCTTTTGTTACTATTACAGTATTTGATGCGCTTGGAAGAAAAATTAAAATGCTTGTTAATTCTGAACAAAAATCCGGATTTCACTCTATTTCATTTGATGGTTCTGATATTAGCACCGGCTGTTATTTTTATCAGTTAAGAGCTAATGGAAATATAATAACAAAAAAAATGTTGTTAATTCGTTAAAGGAGGTGATGTAGTGATTATAAAATTTTATTTTCAAATTTATATTAATTTTTTCAACAACAATTTATCAACGGAGTTATTTCATGTTAAAAAAAATTTTCTATTTCGTAATCGCGGTGATCCTATTTTCATCGCTTAATTTTGCCCAGCAATATTATGCTGTGCTGATAACTGGTGATACGCCGGAAGGCTATGCCAATTCGCCAAAGACTTATAATGGCGGCGGTATGTATAGCGGCTTCGATGAATTCTGGAATGATACTTATCTTATGTGGAAACTCCTTCACGATAATGGATTTGATGCAGATCATATTTACACACTCTATGGTAACGGAAATGATTACCCTTCACCGAATCCAAGATATCAACCGGGGACAGGGCAACAGATTACAAAATTCTCTGCTTACTATTCTGACGTACAAAACATATTTACCTGGCTCGCTAATGGGAATACAGAGCATAACATACCAAAGATGACAAGTAATGATGTTCTTTTTATATGGACATTTGATCATGGAACTACAGCGGGAAATAATGTTTCAGCGTTATGTTTAATGGATGGTGTAATTTGGGATTATGATTTTGCCTCCTATGTTAACCAAATTGCCTGTCAAAAAAGGATAATATTAATGCAGCAGTGCTATAGTGGAGGATTTATTGATAATCTACAGAGTTCAAAGACTGTGATACTTACTGCATGCAGTGGAACTGAAGTAGCTTACAGAGCTGACGATGTAAGTCCTGATGGAAGTGATCAGCTCGAAAACGAAAATTATAATGGAATAAACTACAATCATGGTGAATTTAATTATCATGTAATCAATGCTTTATTAGGTAAAACTATTATCGGCAACACAATTTCTTCAGATGCAGATAACAACGGCGGCATCTCTGCCCTTGAATCAAAGTCATGGGAATTCAACCGAGATTCGTATTATTCCAGTGGGATATGCCATCCACAATGGTCAGATCAAGGAAATTTAGGTCCTGCGTCATTTGTTTACAAACTCATGGATTTAGCTTATGCAAATAAATCCATCTCTAGCCAGTCCACTGCTTACAATGGAGAAAGAAAATTTTACAGAGAATCATCCGGTAAATTACATGAAGTTTTTTCCAGTGGAATGGTAGACGGTGGTGAAATATTTTACCGTAATTCAACAAATGGTGGTTCTACCTGGAGCAATACAAAGCGTCTTAGTGATGGTACAATGACAAACCTTGCTCCTTGCATTACAATGGGTCCCAGTTCAACTGTAATTGTTGTATGGCAAAAGAAAAATGGTTCAAATTATAATATAGTATTTTCACGTAGCACAAGTGGTGGTACTTCATGGGGTTCAATTTCTACCATTCAATCAAATTTCTCCTGTGCAAGTCCTGGCCCTTTGCCATCTGTTTCAGCTAATATAAGCACAGGTGATGTTGTCGTAGTATATAGGTCATCTTCAGGACTGAGATATGTTCAATCCACTGGAAACATGGGTTATTGGTCTTCTCCTTCAACAATTTCTGGGACAAATGGTAATTATAATTCTCCTTCTACAGCATTTTATCCAATTGCGAGTCCTCCAACGGATAAATGTAATTTAGCTTATGCAACTAATACCGGCTATTCTTCAACAATGTATTATAATTATTACTCTTTCGAAAGTAGTTCATGGTCTAGTGCTACAAACCTTTCAAGTGTTTTACCCGGTAGCTATTCACAACATCTGAACCCCAGCGTTGCTGTATCCACAAGTACCTCTCCATTAAAAGTTCATGTAGCCTGGGAATCTTATTCATTCCAACTTCTGCTGCCTGTAATAATTCACAGAATAGGATCATTAAGTGGCTTCGGAAGTCAGTACAATGTTATTCAGTACCAATCTGCTAACAATCCATCAATATCGGGACTTTTATCAGATAACGCCTGGATGGTTTTTCAGAATCAATATCAGTCAGGAGGATTCTCAAAAATAAAATATTATTATAATGGCAGTTCATGGATTTGGGGCAGCCCGAGTTATGTTTCCTCCGGCCTTTTTCCTCAGCTATCAGTTGGTTCAAACAGCGCGAAGTATCTTTGGACCTCAGGGAGCAATAGCCCTTATACCGTAAGTATTGGATCAGAAACCTTGACTAAATCTGCTCCATTGGCATTCGAATATTCTCGTGAATTAAATTTTCTTGACTATAGCTTGGGTTCAAGTATTACTCTGGAAGTAAAGCAACCGCAAATAGTTCATAAAGATGGAACTGTTTCATTATTATCCTTTGTAGATGCACCACCTGATTCAGAATTAATCGATACAAAAGATATTTTAAGATATGGAAATACTCAGTCTTTTATCCCTCCAGCAGATATTGATTCATTAAAAATTCAGTATGTAGTAAGAACAATCAAATCGGGAAATTTACTGCAAGATGCAAATACTACTCTTTCATTTGACATTTACGATGCCAATAGTGGAATCGTACTTAACAAAATTGATAGCAGAGCTATTTCTAAAAGTTCTGATACAACCAAGACTGTATACCAAATCAACATTCCGGCGGCTAATATTCAAAATTCATTGAAAGGGATTGGTATTGCAATATGTCCATCTGTTGAAGGTCAAATAAAAGGTCCTCAGGGTTTGATAGCAAGTCTTGGACATATATACATGCTTAATGCAGAGGGAGCATCGGAATTACCGAAAACAACACTTGCAAGGACGGCTGTACCAGAGGCATATTTCTTATCACAGAACTATCCAAATCCATTCAATCCTTCAACTGTAATAAGCTATGATCTTCTGAATGCTGGCTTTGTAACATTGCGGGTTTATGATATAGTCGGGAAAGAAGTAGCAACTCTTGTAAATGGAAACCAACCTGCAGGTACTTACAATTTTACTTTTGATGCCTCTCAACTTGCAAGCGGCATTTATTTCTATCAAATTCGTACAGGTAATTTTATTTCTACTAAGAAGATGATTTTGATCAAGTAATATCATTTCAAAAAAGGATGAGACCTCTTAAGAAGGTTTCATCCTTTATTATCCATTCTTTATTTTTTATAAAAAATCTTTCTTTTTAAGGTGTGAAAATATTTCCTTTCGAAGATCCCAAATAGCTAAAGAAACTATCGAAACCGGTGACGATATTTTAATCAGAAAAGATGGAAAAGAAATTATCGGATTAACCATATTATATGGCAAGTACACGTTAATACAACAGAAAAATTAAAGTAATCTTCATATTCATAAAAACCCCAAAAATCTGCTTGAAAAAAACAGAATATTAAATCTGCGAAAAAATATCACACCTTCTATAATCTCATTTAAAAGATTGCGAAAAGCTTTCACACCTGAGTATTTCACTTCAAAAAATTAAATCAAATTAAAAATCTAAAAAGGTTTTTATTTAATTGATTTTAGCGTTTTAATTCAAACAAATTAGTCAACTGAAATATTGGCACAATAATTATCTAAGTAAAAATTGAAATTGAAAATGACAAAATAGTCTAAATCCTATTAAATAAAATGATTGAGAAAATGTTAAAATATTTAAGTAAAAATAAAATTAGGAAAGTTAAAAATTATTCTTTGTTCAAAAGAAAAGATGAAAGATGTCCGGTGTGCAATACAATAGTTCAGGATTCTTTCATTCGATGCCCTGAATGTCATTATGAACTAAAAATTAAATGCCTGAATTGCGGAAAATTAATTAACTCAAACCTGCCTATCTTGCATGTCCGGCAGGCAGGTTTGAATTCTTGTCCGAATTGGCGGGAAAAATTAATAATTAGACTATAAACTAAAATAAGGAGTAATAAAATGTCACGGATAAAAAATCTCTCGATAATCGCTGCACTTGCAATAGCAGGTTTACTGCTGCTTTCGTTCCCTGTATTTGCACATGGCGGAGGTAATAATGGATACTGTGGTAATTATACATATAATAATAACAAACAGAATAACACCCAGTTATCCAAAGAACAAACTCAAAAAATCGATAAAATACAGGATAAGTATAATGACGAGGCACTCCCGCTTCGTCAGAAGCTTAACACTTTGAGAACAGAAGCTTATAATTACAGTCTTAATAATAATACCGATATCGATAAAGTAAAAGATTATCGTCAGCAAATAAGAGATCTGCAGGGGAAAATAGATGACCTTCGGTTAGATGCATTAGCAGAAATAGACAAAGTAGTACCCGAAGATCAGCAAGATAATTATAACAATTATTTCAACCAGTGTTGGGGAGATACAAACGGAAATTCCAATTATGGAATGATGGGAAACGGATCTTACGAGATGATGAATGGTAATGGATCATACGGATATGGAATGGGTAATATGATGAGAGGTTATGGAATGATGGGTAATTATGGTGCTGGCAATATGATGGGCGGTTATGGAAATATGCACAATTATAATAATAATCAATAATCAATTTAATCATAAACTTCATAACTTTAGCAAACCCCTTCTAAATTTAGGAGGGGCTTTATAAATATAAAAGGTAATAAAAATATTTTTAAGAATTGAAAAAATAAAAAAGGATAAAAAATCATGATGAATGGAATGGGCTCATTTGGATTAGGAGGGATGGGATTCGGCTTAATAATCTGGCTGATACTAATAGGTGTTTTAATCTGGGGTATAATTGCATTTATAAATTATACTAAGAACCACAATAATTCTCATTTCCCCGGAATAAATGAAGGATCTTTGGATATACTGAAAAAACGATATGTCAAAGGTGAAATAACGAAAGAGCAGTTTAACAGTATAAAAAATGAAATAAGTTAAATAGACTTCTTTAACTGCAATTATAAAGGTTAACCTTGATTACATTTGGTATTTTAGAGTACCATTTGTAATCAAGGTTTTTTTATTTCTCAAAAAATATATTGGAGAACTATTATTTTTTTTGGATATCTTAAAGTTTGAAAAATATTTATTCCCTAATTAATTGAAAAATTTGTTAATTTAAATATTATGAAAAAAATATCTTCCAGTACCTTAAAAAAAATCACTCAGCTTCTTGTCGAAGAATTTGATCCTGATAAAATTATTTTATTCGGTTCATTTGCGTGGGGCGTTCCAAATCAAAATAGTGATTTAGATATTTTAGTCGTTGTACATGATAGCAACCTATCACCGGTGAAAAGATCGATTAAAGCACATAGATGTCTAAGGGGTCTAAATATTTCAAAAGACATTTTAGTAAAAACACAATCCGAAATGAATAAATTGGCTAATGTTTATGCTTCACTAGAAGCACAAGCTTTGGAAAAAGGGAAAATTCTTTATGCAAGAGCCTGAATCGGAACCAACTTTGAATCCTAAATCAGAATTAGTAAAAAATTGGCTCATTAAAGCTAAACGGGATCTTAATACTGCTAAACGTCTGTCAAAAGAACCTGAACCATATTTAGATACTGCAATTTATCACTGTCAACAGGCAGTTGAAAAAGCGGTAAAAGGATTTCTTGTATTTAATGATATACGATTCGAAAAAACTCATGATATTGAAGTTTTAATTCAATTAGCTATACCGGTAAATGAAGAGTTTTCAAATTGGCTGGATGCTGGCGAAACTCTTACTCCTTATGCAACTGCTTATAGATATCCTGGTGAGAATGTCGAGCCTTCTAAGGAAGAATTTGATGAAGCATTGAAAACTGCTTCAGATATATTTTCTTTCATTTTGAATATTCTTCCAGTTGAAGTTCATCCTTAATTGTAACAGGATGCCATTCAAAAATCTTTAAAATATTTAAATTTCTTAAAGCAAACATATTTCAAATATCCATTTATAGCTTAAATTCAAAGCTTTTTATTGGCACATACCTTGGCATTATATAAGTGATTAATAAGTTAAGAAAATTACAAAAAATTAAAAATTATTTAATTAGTTTTCAAAAAACGAATGGAGAAAATAGAAATGGCATATGATCCTGTTTGCGGAATGGAAGTTAAATCACCGTCAAAATATTTCATCGATTTAAATGGTAAAAGATATGATTTCTGCTCTGAAAGCTGCAGAGATAAATTTGCTGTTGATTCAGATAAATATCTTGAAAAAATAAAAAAAGTGGAACCTTCCTATAATGTAACAAGTGCGGGAATAGAAAAGCTGGATTTACCAATAATCGGAATACATTGCAGTTCTTGTGTACCTACTATCGAAAGCGAAATAAAAAAGCTGCCCGGAATCGAATTTGCAAAAGTAAATATAGCAACGGAAAAAGCTCATATAGAATTTAAGAATAGTGATGTTAATACCGAAAAGATAATATCTGCAATTAAGAAAGCCGGTTATAAAACAGGTCAGGCAAATCTGAATATCGGGATACAGGGTATGTACTGCGGTTCATGTGTAGATAAAATTGAAAAAGGATTAAATAAAACAAGCGGTGTTATATCTTCAAGTGTAGATTTGGGAACTGAATCGGCAATCATTAAATATATACCAGGTTTAATAAAGCTGAATGATATAAAAAATATTATTGAGGAACTTGGATATAAAACATATCCTGTTGAAGGCTTCAATTCAGTCAGGACTTCATCCAGCCGGGATAAGCAGGAGAAAGGAGCAATCAAAAAAGAGAAGGCTGAAGAACCTGTAGATGAAAATCAAATTGCCCGTGAAAAAGAATATAAAAGCTTGATGCATAAATTCATTTTCGCTGCAATAATTGCTGTTCCGTTCCTGTTAATAAGTTATGCAGATTTCTTAGGCTTACCTGAAATATTTAGGGAAGGTTCAACATCTCTTAGGTACATATGGATGATAATGGGAGTGCTAAGTTTGCCCGTAATGTTTTGGTCAGGCTTACAGTTTTATACCGGTGCCTGGGCTGCATTTAAGAACAGGTCGGCAAATATGAATACGCTGGTAGCAATAGGTATTAGTGCTGCATGGATTTATTCTGCAGTAGCTACATTTTTCCCCGGTATTTTCCCGACTCAAAGTCTTTCTAATCAATTTTATGATGCAATTGCAATAGTTGTTGCATTGGTTGTTCTTGGGATGGCATTAGAGATTCGAGCCAAAGGTAAAAGTTCCGAGGCAATTAAAAAACTAATCGGTTTACAGGCAAAAACCGCAAGAGTTTTACGAAACAGTAAAGAAGTTGACATTCCTATTGAAGAAGTCGTGCTTGATGATATAATTATTGTAAGACCGGGCGAAAAGGTTCCTGTTGATGGCGTAATTATAGAAGGTTCATCTTCCGTTGATGAATCGATGATAACAGGTGAACCAATCCCTATTGAAAAAATAAAAGGAGAAGAAGTAATCGGAGCTACAATAAATAAGACCGGCTCTTTTAAATTCAAAGCTACAAAAGTTGGAAAGGATACAGCTCTTTCACAAATTATCGGGATGGTAGAACAGGCACAAAGCTCCAAGGCTCCTATTCAAAAAATAGTGGATAAAGTTTCCAATTATTTTGTTCCATCAGTGATAATAATTGCGATATTATCATTTGTAACCTGGTATGTGTTTGGTCCTGCCCCGCAGCTTATTTACGCTCTTATAGTTTTTGTAACTGTACTTGTAATTGCATGCCCGTGTGCACTTGGTATCGCAACACCTATTTCATTAATGGTTGGAGTTGGTAAAGGGGCAGAGAATGGAATACTGATTAGAAGCGGAGATGCTCTTGAAACTGCACAGAAGCTTAATACAATAGTTCTTGATAAAACAGGAACAATAACAGAAGGAAAACCTTCCTTGACAGATGTTATTACTGCAAATGGTTTTTCTGAAAATGATGTACTTAGTTTAAGTGCAAGTGTTGAAAAATCTTCAGAGCACCCTCTTGCTGAGGCTATTGTAAACGGAGCTAAGGATAAACATATAGAATTATTTGATGCTCAGAATTTTAACGCCGTTCCGGGGCATGGAGTGGAAGCTGAAGTCAATGGACGGAAAATTCTGCTTGGTAATTTGAAGATGATGAAGAAATATTCAATTGGTCTTAATGGTCTGGAAGAAAAAAGCAAGCAGCTTGCAGACGAAGGTAAGACACCTATGTTTGCCGCGATAGACGGAAAAGCTGCCGGGATAATTGCTGTAGCGGATACAATTAAACCTGATTCTAAGCAAGCTATTGCACAATTAAAAAAATTGGGTCTGGAAGTAGTAATGATAACAGGTGATAACAGCCGGACTGCAAATGCAATTGGTAAACAAGTTGGAATAGAAAGAGTTCTCTCTGAAGTATTGCCGGAAGATAAAGCATTTAATGTTCAAAAGCTTCAGAATGAAGGGAAAAAAGTTGCGATGGTTGGAGACGGAATAAATGATGCTCCTGCATTAGCTCAAGCTGATATAGGATTAGCAATAGGCACAGGAACTGACGTTACAATTGAAGCTTCTGATATAACACTTATAAAAGGAAGCTTGAAAGGTGTCGTGCTGGCAATACAACTTTCAAAGGCAACTATGAAAAACATAAAAGAAAATCTTGCAGGAGCATTCTTTTACAACGGACTTGGAATTCCAATCGCTGCCGGTTTACTCTTTCCATTCTTTGGAATCTTGTTATCACCGATAATTGCAGGCGCAGCAATGGCATTTAGTTCGGTAACTGTTGTAACAAATGCAAATAGGTTAAGAAGGTTTAAAGTGAAATTATAGTTAATAATCAGATAAAGAATTAAAAAGAATTTAAAATGATAATAGTCATTCGTAGTCATTCAATTGTCAATGACTAAATAATGACTGCGAAGCAAATGACCATGAATGACAAAAGTTAGAAAAAAGGAAATAGACAATGTCAGCAGATCAAATAATAGTAATAATAACCGGAATAGGGTTATCAATCTGGGTAGCCTGGTATTTCTGGTTCTCTGAAAAGAAAGCAGTAAAAGTAGAATCATCTAATGGAGATATCCAGGAAGCTGTAATCAAAGTTAAAGGAGGATATTCTCCGGATGTTTTGATTTTCGAAGCAGGTAAACCAATAAAGCTTAATTTTTTCAGAGAGGAAACCTCATCATGCACTGAAGAAGTTGTTTTCTCAGATTTTAATAAAAGAGAAACTTTAACACCGTTTAAAACCATACCGGTAGAATTGACAATAGATAGACCAGGTGAATACGGATTCCAGTGCGGAATGGGAATGGTAAAAGGAAAGTTAATTGTCCAGTGAAAGGAGATGCAGCAATGTCTAAGTGTATTGTATGCGGAAGAGAAATAGAAAACACACATTATTTAATTCAAAGCCGTGGTGTTGAAATCAATTTTTATTCTAAGAACTGCATAAGTGAATATGTTAAAAATATTGAACTCTCTTTATCAAAGAGTGAATTACCGGCTGCAAATTTTGAAAATCAACGAATTGAAAAGCCTCGTATTTATAATACTCTGCGGCTTGAAAATTAGTTTGGATTAATGATTCGTCTTAATCGTAATCTTACTCTTAATCACTTTGAAATAGATTAAGATTATGATTAGGGGTAAGATTAAGGAAATTTGTATAAGTAATTATAAAAATATAAGAAATTGAAAGGAGTTTTATCATGATGGGATTAGGCGGTATAAGTCTGATTATTTTAATAGTAGCAGTAGTATTTCTTGTAAAATATATATACCCAGGAAATTCGAATGATCAGAAAAATATTTTCAGAAATAAAGAAAATGCTCTTGATGTTCTGAAAAGACGTTTCGCTAACGGTGAAATTTCAAAAGAAGAATATGAAGAGAAGAAGCACGTGTTGTTATAAAAAATAGTTTATAGCTCTTGCACTTAATCATATTCTTACTATAAAGTAAATGAAATTAGAGTAAGATTAAGAATATGATTAAGATTAAGAAAAGTTATTGATAAAGGTGTCGATATGTGTCATGTAATTTTAGCACTTCCGGTTTTAGGAATTTCAGTTTTTTGGATATTACCTTTTCAATTAGCATTGCCGATTTACATTGTAATACTGATTATTTCCGCTGCAATGTACAGAGCAATTATGAAATCCATGATGACGCCTGTAAAAACAGGCAGCGAAGGATTAATTGGTATGGTAGGAAACTTTTTAGGATTTAACTCTGAAGAAGGGATTGTACGTGTCCATGGAGAAATATGGAATGCTTCTTCACCTGAAAATCTAAAACCCGGAGAAGAAATAAGAGTTGTTGATGTTAATGGATTACATCTTTTAGTTGAAGGCATTAATAAACGAAAGTAAAGTAATATTATTTTATAGGAGATTGAAATGGAAAGAGATGTAGTATGCGGTATGTATTTAATTACTACCGATGGTTGCAAAGTAAGTGAAATAAATGGTATTAAATATTACTTCTGATGTGATGTTTGTAAAGAAGAGTTTGATAAATATACCGGTAAATATATCGAAGACTTTATTCCTGTTGAAATAAATATTTTCCCTAAAATAGAATGGGAAAGAGATCCGGTGTGCGGAGAAAGAATCAACATTAAAGAAGCAAAAGGTATAAGTCTTTATAAAAATTCCCGTTATTATTTTTGCTGCAAAATATGCAAAAAAGTATTCGATGCAAATCCCTCTATTTATGCAGATAAAGAAGAAGGAGCTTACGACCCTAAAAATCCAGATGATATTTTAGCAGGTATATTTAGAATTCTTTAGTTACAAAAAGCGGGAAACGGTGGATGATACTATGGATTATGATAAATTAATAGAGGCTGTTAAAAAATCAATATTTTTTACAACTGTTAATATGCAAGCTGAAAAAAAGATAATTAAAAATTCTTTGCTAGAAAAGATAAAAACAAAAAATATAATGTTTCCTGAAAGATTAAAGCATTATATGACTGCACATAGTATTTTGACTCTGGAAGACCTATTAAATACAGAACCAAAAAAGATTTTACTATGCAGATGTCTTGGAATAAAAACTATAGACGATTCAAGAAAAATTATTCTTGATTATCTGAATAGAATTAAGAAGATAATTGAAATTACTGTTAGTGCCGACGATAAAAATATTTACAATTCAAACGGGCAAATTATTACAATAGTCAGGTATTTTCCCTTACTGCAAGGGACATTTAAAACATCCGAATTCAATTATCAATTTATCAATAGTGAAGTGGATTCGATTCACGTTCCGAAAAGAATTCAAATTTATATTTCTGGCAAATGCAGCCTTAAAAGCATTAATGATTTAGTAAGTGTAGATTACATTTCACTTAGAAAAGAAAGGAATATTGGTTATAAAACAATTAAAAAACTACAAATTGATATTATAAACCTGTTAAATTTGGAAAGAATTTCGTCAGTTAGTGATTGGAAAAATTTTCGAAGAACGGGATAGAAGAAAAAACTATTTAACCTTAATTAAGGAAATGTTTGATTATAAAACTTAAAATAAATCAACCAGGAGAATAGTATGGCAGTTTTAATCATTGTTCTAGTAATAATTGTTTTGGGTATACTGATGTTTGTATCCATGTATAATTCACTGATAAAATTAAGAAACCAGGTGAAAAATGCCTGGTCACAAATTGATGTTCAATTGAAAAGAAGACATGACCTGATTCCAAATCTTATTGAAACTGTTAAAGGTTATATGACTCATGAGAGGGAAACTTTACAAAATATAACTGATGCACGTAGCCATGCAATGAATGCAACAGGAGTAGCAGACCGCGCAAAGGCGGAAAGTGAACTAAGCGGTACTATGAGTAAATTTTTCCTGGTTGTTGAAAACTATCCTGATCTTAAAGCTAATCAGAATTTTTTAGCACTTCAAGAAGAATTAACTTCTACTGAAAACAAAATCTCTTTTTCTCGTCAAAATTATAATGATCAGGTCCTTTTCTATAATAATAAAATTCAGACATTCCCGACAAATAGGATGGCAGTTATGTTCAACTTTAAAGAAGAAACTTTTTTCCAAGTTGAAGATAAAGCTGATAGAGAAGTACCGAAAGTTAGTTTCCCCAAATAAAAGGAAGAACTTAAATACAACCTTTATTAGATATTTTTTAAGCCATAGGTTTACAAGAATGACCAACTTGCAGTTGGCAAGCAAGATGAAAAAGATATTTGCGTGAGGAATGGCAAGGTATTTTAGGCAAGCAATTATTGTTTAACAGAATATATTAGGTATGATGATAAATGAAGATTAAAGATATCGACTATCTATCTTGAGGGGTGATTTTTCTGATTTCGGTTTCAATCTTATTATTGATCTCTACTTTCACAATATCAAGTTTTTCTAATAAAATACTTACATCTACTTTATATTGCATTTGGGTTTCAATTACTGACAGTCTTTTGTCTAAGGAATTATAGGCTACCACTATACCTATAATCAAGGTTATCAAATAGATGAAAAATTTTACGATGTCAATTGTGTATTTAACCTTCTCTTCCTGGGACATGGGAGCTCCTTCATTAGTTAAAGATATTGGCATAGGGCAAAGAGCATAGCGCAAGGCTTTGCATGATTGCATGTGGTGCATGGATGCATGTTTTGAATGACTGAATGATTGAATGTTGAAAATGCATTGCTTTACCTATTTTGTTAAAAGTGATATTAAGAGAATTATAAAACTGGTTACTGCAGCCCCAAACCAGAATGTATTATAAAAAGGATTTTTCTGGAATTTTATTTCGGTCTTTTCAATTGTCAATGTGTCAGTTCTAAATTTGAATAATGTATCGATTCGAGTTAATTCTTTAGATTTAATATTTAAGAAATATTCAAAGTCAATGGTATCGGGATTTTGAGTTGGTAAAATGTTAAAAGTGATATCATAATTTTCTGTGGAATCTGCCCGGATAAATATCTTCTCATTTTTATTTTTTTTTATGGAACCTTTTTTATGCTTTTGACGGTGATTAATTACTAAACTGTCTTTTCCTTTTTTATAATCAATCGTCTCAATTCCTTTTTTGAATTCCATCTTTTGCGAAATAGTAGATTCATCTTTATGAAGGAAATAAAGAAGTGAAAATGTAATTAAAACAATTGCTGAAGAGAATATTAACCATTTATGTTTTTTCATTTTAAGTCTCTTTGAATTTTTGAATTGACTTCAATCCTAGCCCTGAACAAATAAGGGTAAGCTTCTGCCAGGTTAAATCATATAAGCCATTTTTAATTAGTTCTACCAACCAGTCACTTATAAACCAAAGTAGTATTACAACCAATACCAGCCTGGCCGTGCTGAGCTTACCCTTATTATCCTTAAAAAAATCTGTCCAGAGGGATTTGTCATTTAGTTTTTTCATAATATAAATTTGAGAATTTACTGCATAGCGCAAAGGGCTAAGCGAAATAAGCATCCTTCAAGGTCTAAGAAAGTGACCTTGAAGGATTGCACTGAGTTAGAACTAGAATTCGTTGCTAAATGTAGATGAGTATTGAATTATCTTACCATTGGCATCTTTGGTGGCTGCGCTAACTAAAAGTACTTTTTTAGTGTAACGAGCTAACTCAGTCTGATGGAATTGATCCAGATCGACTACCACTTCAAGAGTATTTGCAGGCACGTAATCCTGATTCGTATAATTAAAAGGCCAAATCTTGTAGTAATCATCGTCTGCATTAGCGGGATCGTATCCCACAAGTAGTATAGACAAAGAAAGATCTTTTTCATCAGCCGAAAAGTTCGCCTGAGTATTAAGCGCAGCTAAATCAATAGCAATACTATCTGCAGCTACACCAGAAAATGATGTTACTAAATTAAACCCACCGGGTGTAATAATATTCTGTACGGTAGGTCTTTGTACATCAGAATACGGGAAGTTTTTCTGCACAATAGTGTTGTAAACAGAATTCCCGGGAAGGCGGACTTTATTCCATATTGTCTGCAGATCATCAATCCCATTGACTACCTTTGCAATTTGAACAGAAACGGAAAATTTCTGTCTTATTGCAACAACAGTGGGATTTTGCGAAGCATTAAAGCTGGAGGGACGAGCAGAAAGGATTGTCTCACCATTTTTAGTACGGGCTGCAAGGTTACCCAGCTTACCGCTAAGATTACCTAAAACTGAACCACTTAGTCTAGCCATTGTAAGGCTCCTTATATTTTGTGAATGAAAAAATGAAAAATGAACGTTCATTCGGCTGCAACAATAAGGAATGAGGAAGATATTGTCACTGTAGTTTTTTCTAAGAATCCGGCTTCGCCGGACAAGGGCAATTAATTTGAGGTCGTTAAGATCTACGGCATAGACATTGGGCTACAAACAAATCCAAGGTTTACTAAAAACTAAAAGAATATCTTTTTATCCTTTTACTTTTCTTAGCATGAGACTGTGTGAAAACTCATAAAAACCGTTAAAACGGTTATTCAATGTTATGATTTTTCACTATTTTCCAACAGTTAAAACTGTTGGTTAATGATATTCACACAAGCTCAGCATAAGAAAAGTAACAAAAGAAGCATGCACTTTAAAAGAAATTCTAAATTATTCTTCACATATTCAATTCTATCTTTTCATGTAAAGAAAAATAACTCCTCTCCCGACAATTTCGCAGCATCATGACATTATATATTATCGGGAGAGTCAGACAGATTTTTCTTTTTGTGCTAACGTTTTATTTTCATTAATATCTTTCAGTATAATTTTTAACGAATTTCTTTTAATGTGCGAATTAGAGAACATGTCATTGTATTTGTTTATTCTATCTTTTTCAGGTTCGTTTATGCCAATAAATTGAGGGAGAAAATTGTATGACATATAATGACCAGGAATTTCAGTAAATCTTGACGAATATTGAGCGAATTTTGGGACTTTGTTATATAGGGATTTACTTGGTTTTATCTTAGAATTGTAGAGGTATTGTAATTCAATATTTTATATAAGAGAAAATGAATAATTTATGTATGTCATTTTTGACAAAATAAAAGATGATAAAATATCTATTTGGATTAGTGGGATGATGGAAAGTTGGAATTAAGAAGTTGAATGATCACCTTCGTTTTTCTTCGGGGGAGTAGTTGATACTTGATATTGCTAAGAAGGTTCTTTAACTAATTTTAAATGATTTCTTAACATTTAAATTTTATCTTTTTTAACCTTCATAATTAATTCCTCGTTCCAAATCTCATAATTCATTTCGTTAAGTAGGATGTTAACGATTTTTGCTGAAGGTAAATCAAGGATATAAGATAATCTTCTTATTTTATCTGCATTCTCCTCTGTTAGCTCAATATGCATTTCAGTAATAAAATTTATTAGAGATATTGCAAATGTATAAAAAAAATAAAACTATTTGCAATCTCTAACTGCAACTAGCTTTTATAATTATATTTTTTCCCATGGAATTATATATGCTTGACATATATAGTTATATTAAATATTTTTATTTATGATTAAATCATTCAAAGATAAAGAGACCGAAAAAATATTTAACCAAGAGTATTCGAGAAAAATACCGAGGCAAATACAATATAGAGCATTGAAAAAGTTAATTTTGATACAAAGCGCCGAAAAGGAATATGATTTAATAGTTCCGTTATCAAATCATTTTGAACACTTAAAAGGAAAAAGAAAAGATGAATGTTCAATTAGAATTAATGATCAATGGAGAATATGCTTCAAATTTGAGAACGGCAATGCTTATGATGTAGGAGTAGAAGATTATCATAAATGAAAGGAAAAATAAAATGGCTATATCAAATAGAATAAAAACACCAACAGTAGGAGAAATATTACGTGAAGAATTTCTTGAACCTTTAGATATAACAGCATACCGGCTAGCAAAAGAAATTAATGTATCAACAACTACAATCCTTGATATACTAAATGGCCACCGAAAAATAACTGTTGATACTGCATTAAGGTTATCCCGCTTTTTTGATAATTCCGAACGATTCTGGCTAAACTTACAGAATGATATTGACTTGAGGAATCAACGTGAAAAATTACGTTCCGATCTTAAGAAAATTACTCCTCTTAAAAGAAGTGCTTGAGTAGTTATTTAATCGACTACAGATTTAACTCATATGTTTTGAGAAAATAAAATATACTTTTTTCTTTTCTTGAACCCGATTTTCATCGGGATAAACTGCAGAAAAGAGACAACCCTATCTACTATAGTTAAAAAGAACAAGCGTTGAAAAATCAAATATTTCCTTGTTCTTTCTCTTAATTCCACTAGAAGCGTAACAGGTGGAAAAGAACTCGTCAGAGTCCAGAGACTCCGCCGGAGTCTACGATCAAAAGTTCAAGACCTACCTTCATCTAAAGATTCCGGTAGGTAAACTACAAATAATTTCCCTGCCTGCTGGGCAGGTAAACTAAAATTATCCTTCACTTCACTAAAGAAAAATAACTCGTCCCGCTTTATACTTAAAACTATATGAGCGGGACTCGGACAGATTTTTCTTTTTAACCTGCCTAGCCGGCAGGCAGGCGTTCCGTTCCGGATAATTTTTTGATCTGCCTCCATTTTATTTCGGCAGACAAGCGGAAATTATTTGAGGTCGGAAAAACCTGGATAGCATTGTTTAGAAACATTGTAGACTATACTTCATCAACGACATTTTTTTAGGAAAGATAGGACAAATATTCCTGCAACCATTGTGTGACATTATGACATCCTTAGCAGGTAAATTTCAATAATTTTCAGATAGTATTTTGATTTTTGGTAGGGAGGTGCTTACTCGGTTTTGTCTTGGGGTTTTATCGGAGTTGGGATGCATAATAAATACATAAGGAAAAGTTGGATTTAAAAATATGACATTATGGCGAACTGAAGATTAAAAACCGCTAGAATTATTGGTCATTTGATGGCCATTTTAAAAACAATAAATAGTCATTCAATTGTTTAGAGCGCTTCTTGCATTAACTTCATATTATTACTCAACATTTCGATTTTATCCTTTTTTACATTCATCATTAATTTGCAGATTAAACCAAAAGAGAGCTTTTAATGTTTTCACTCAATAGTAATTAGGATATATATTTTTAACTAGAATTTTAATAAGATAAAATAAGATAAATGTTTTAGCAATTGACATAAATAACAATTGTTAATCACAGAATTAATTATAATCGCAATACACAATAATACAGAAATTATCGCCGAAACGATGGTGTGAATTCGGTTCCATAGGAATTACCAAGAATAGAATTTCTTTTGTAAAAAGAAGCAAGATGTAATAATGACAAATAATAAAAGTTGTGGATTATATAAGGAGATAGTAACAAGAATACTTGAAGGAGAAGGAAAAGCTCCCGTTGAAAAGCGTCATGCTGCATTCGAAAATTCCAACTTGAATGGACCACTGAGTATTCTTATAAACAAAGTTGTATTACAGCCAGTAAAGATCAACGATGAAGATATTGAGAAATTGATAGCTTCAGGGTTCAGTGAAGATCAAATTTTTGAACTTGTTATTTGCAGTGCAGTTGGTGAGTCAGCCCGGATGTATGAGTCTGCACTTGAGGCTTTATCGGAAGCAGAAAAAAAATGAAAGTTGGAAGAGATGCGACTTAACGTACTTAACAGTAGTTACAGTTTAGGTACAAAGATTCTTTTTAGAATTATACAAATTTTTTCCGGTTACCCAGTACCTGATGCTGCTAAAATAGTTTTTTACCGACCCGATTTTTATGGTAATCAAATGAAAAAATTTACACATGAAGCAATGCGTGGATATTCAATTTGGTCGGTTGGGGATCGTGAGCTAATGGCTGCTTATGTTTCAAAAATAAATCAATGTCCATTCTGTATTGGCGCACACACTTCAACTGCTGCATTAGCCTATCATGATGATGATAAAGTTTCCACTGTGCTACACAATTTAGAAACTGCTCCCATTGAGGAACCTCTTAAAGCAATATTGAAAATGCTCGGTAAATTAGCCCTTGAACATAAAGTAAGTGTAGAAGATATGCAGGCGGTAAGAGCGGCCGGAGTTTTACCGGAACAGATTAAAGATGCGCTTGATATTGGTTTTGCTTTTAATGTAACAAATCGCCTGGCAAATGCTTTTGGATTTGAGATATTAAGTCCTGAGGGTTTTAAAGCAGGTGCAAAATTTTTGTTAAAGCGTGGATACCGGTAGGAGCTAAAGTGTACAATTCGACAATTTAACTAGCTGATTATAACAATATTGATTTAATAAAAGCAATTTTAAATTATTCTTTTAATTTCATTCAGAAACTTCCCTCATCAATTTTAAATGGCTTCTTAACATCTCAATCTTTTCTCTTTTCATAATCATTACAATTTCTTCATCCAAAATTTCATGATTTAATTCGTTAAGAAGAATGTTAACAATCCGGGCTGAAGGTAGATCCAGGGCATTAGATAATTGCCGGATTTTATCAGCGTTCTCTTCTGTTAGCTCGATGTGCATTTTGCTAATAAAATTTATTAGAGATATTGCAAATGTATAAAAAAAATTAAAACAGACTATAATTGAAAGTTTGAATTTCGAATATAAATTAAAATTTGAAATTTTGATGAAATGAATTATTTAAGTCGGAAAAGTGAAGTGAAGTATCGAGTAAATTTAGATAAATTGTAAAAAAAGAACTGGACATTTATTACTTACTTAAAGAATTTCAAAAAGCTGCCTCGCAATTTGTGAGACAGCTAAATTAAATATTTTGAATACTACTTCATTAACAAAAGTTTTGCAGTTTTTTCAAATGTTTCATTTTTCCCTTCCACTGAGACAGCTTTGAAATGGTATAAATAGATACCACTTGATACTTGCTCATTGCTGTTATTTGTCCCATTCCATACAATTCCATGCCTGCCTGCAGATTGAACGGGAATAGTGAAGCTTCTAATTTTATTCCCGAGAATATCGAAAATCTCTATTTCAATAGATGAATTACGAGGTAAATTATAGGAAATTGTGGTTGATGGATTGAAAGGATTGGGATAATTTGGCATCAATGAATACGATAAAGGCTTTTCAGTTTCTTTTTCTGCTAAATTACTTTTATCATTTTCTTCTTTTGATAAAGAACTACCAGTATTTGTGCCAAATATTATTTTTGCATCGGAAGTCATTTGATCATCAGGATATTTTGATGCTAATTCGTCAATATATTCTTTACCTTTTGATGGATTGTTCAATGGAATACAATATAAATATGCCAGGTTGAAATCAGCATTTTTTTGAATATTAGAATCTGCAAAATTATCTTTAATGGATTGCAATACTGCTGCCGCCTTTTCATATCGCCCTAAGTCAGTTAAGAAAATGCTTTCCAGTTCAAGAGTTTTTCCATAAAGTTCACTTGATTTAGAAATACCAGGGCGAACACTTTTATTAAGAAAGTCGATGAACTCTTTTTCTTTTGCAGTCCCTCCTGTTGTGGTGCTGTCAATTTCCCTATAACAGGCTGCCAATTGTTCAACTGCATACTCTTTTTTCTGCATGTTTTTTTCATTCTGGAATTTTTTTGTATAAAGTGTAATTGCATCCTGAAATTGACCTTTTGACATTTTATCGATTGCAGCATTTAGTTCATAATCAAAGAAGGATGTGTCGATAGAAACTGGTTGATCTGACACTTCTTCTGTTTGTGTTGTACTGGCACCAGAATAACCAGTTAGAGATGCTGCCAGTCTATTACCGATAGGATCGCTATGAAGCCAAGGATAAGCATATATAACTCCTCCGCTTTCTGTATGTACGTTTGCAGAAGTTATTGGATCAACGCCCCACCAATTGTACTGAGCATAGACAACACTATTATTGACTGCGGAAAGTTCATAAGAAGCGGCATTGGTTATACTATTCTCTCCGTAATGTGTATCTGTTGAACCCATATAAACATTTGAACTGTTTGCATACACGCCGTATCTTCCATTGTTCCTTACAGCATTAAGCCCAGGATCACCATATTGCGATCCGAAATGCGCAGGACTGTTCCCTTCACAATGCAGACCGTCGCTGCTATTGTTTGAAATAGTATTCTGCCACATATATGGAGTTGCTCCATTAGAGCATGAAACACCATATCCGCCATTATAAGTTATTGTATTCCAGGAAACGCCATTTCTTGATAACACATTATTCAGAACAAGACCCGTTCCGGAATTCTGGGTAATCGTATTGCTTAAAATTTCGGAAGTTACACCAGTACTTGAAATTGATGCACCTACCTGGTTATTGGAAACAGTATTATTATCAAAGACAGGCAGACCGGTACAATTTACACCGGTATTACAATTTGTAATTGTACAATAAGTGATAGATGATAATGATGAACCTGCATATCTGAGTACACCTGTGTTTGCATTTTTAATCGTACAGTAAGATAGCGAGCCGGATGAACCATTTTCAAATACTATCCCGTTCATCCCGTAATTATATGGGCTTGTAAAATCAAATGTTGTTGGATTACCTGCAGTTCCCGCTGCATTTAATGTACCGTATACTTCTAAACGATAATTACCGCTTGCAAAATTTAAAGTTGTGCCAGGCTGCAAGGTTAAAGTAACACCAGAGGGAACGGTTAAATTCCCAGTAAATGTATATGTTTCTGCAGGGAAAGCAGTATTTTCAGTTATTGTTATATTCTTCACATAGACATCAACAGAATTGCCGGATTTTAAAACTACTTCAATGTTTTTGTCATTACCGGATCCAGGATTTGACCATGGGGCAAAAATATGGTTTTCAGTGGTTTTAAATCCTGTATGTCCATCTCCTTTCCAGCCGTTATAAAGATAGTAAGGCTGTCCTCCTTTTCCATCATCATCCCTGGCGAATATTTGAAACTTACCATTTAAATAGCCTGGTTTATTATGCGGGATCCAGTCTCTTATGTCATATCCATTTCTGTTAGGCTGAAGTTTTGTATAAACAGGAATTGAATCGCCTAATAAACCAGGAATTAAAGCAAAATAATTACTCCAGTTATATTTGCCTGAAGCTTGTTCAACCTTATATACCGGATGAGGATTATAAGGATTAGATGGGTTTGGTTCTGTAAAATATATCATTAATCCTTGGTCATTGAATTGGTCTATCTCTGAATCGTAAATTGAAAGTTGTTGATGATTTTCTACATAATAATAATTATCAGTTGTTCCAGGGATCGGAATTTTAATAGCCATCCCCGTAGTAACATAATCCATTAAAGTTTGATTAGAAAGATTAGTTGTCGAAACAATTATCGGATTAATCCATCCTAATTTTTCTCTTTCGTAAGCATTTGCACAATATCCTGGAATTGGCATAATGCCCCACATACCAAGATACTGTATTTCACCAGTTGAACCCCAATTGTAATACCGTGGATGGTCACTACCTAAAAGGCGATGTCCAAATTCATGTTTCATTGATTCTAATACAATCTGCATTCCCTGATAACCGCCCGAATTAGTTATGCCTGAACCGCCGCTGAAATAATAATTAATTCTTTTACTATCAAGTATGTCCTCTGAAGGTTCTTCTGAATTACCTCCCAATTTAGCTATTCCTTGTGCACTTGGACCAGAAGGAAATTGGCTATTTCTAAAAAGAACAATTATTAAATCAACTAATCCGTCCGGTGTATTGGTATGGCTGCCGGAACCAAACGTCCAGTTATCATAATCTGCATAATTTATTTGAGAATTTAGAGTTCTTAATACTTCCTGAGTGGCATATGCAAAACCATCATCTGGATCGTATAAACCAATTGAATCTCTATAATATTTCTCTACATGCTGAGTTATTTCAAAATAGCCTGTTCCATAAATCCTTAATGAATCAAAAGACATTTTTCTATAATAGTCAGAAAGACTCCAAGGGACAGAATTTGCATTTAAAGAAGGATCAAGGAATGTATTAAGGAATGTGGGCGGCTGATTAACAGGCCAATAAGAACTACTTATATTATCACCTTTAAATTGAATAAATATTGCCAAAGCTTTAAGATTACCTTTTGAAGTAATAAGTAAACCCTGGTTATATGTTGGTCCATCATAAGGATCGGATACCATTATACATTTTGATGCAAATGGATTATCCTGAGCCGATAGTTTTATTGAAACTAATGCAAACAATAAAACAAAAAATAATTTTTTTCCCATTTTTCGCTCTCCTTTTTAGTTAATGAATTAGAAGCATTTTTTTAGTCAAGCTGACTTCATCAGTGGTTAGCTTGTAGAAGTAGACTCCGCTTGGTAGGTTGCGGGCATCAAATTTTATTTTATAATTCCCTTTCATTTGATATTCATCTATTAAAGTTTTCACCTCTTCTCCTAACGTGTTATATATTTTTAAGGTTGTGCTGCTATTTTCAGGTAAAGCATACTCAATTGTAGTAGAAGGATTAAACGGATTCGGATAATTTTGTTTAAGTGTAAAGTCTATTGGATTAACTTTTTTACCATCTTCTATAGAAGTTATAGTTCCATAAATTTTTCCATCTATTTTAGCTCCCCTTAAATAATGAGTAGGTATTCCAGGCGGGTCACCGTATTCTGAAACTATACCAAATTTACTCGAGAGATAGTAAGCATAAGCATATAAACCTTGTGTTGTATCCACATATTCATAACTTGTATATTCAATATATTTAATAACAACCTCTTCGCCTAAAACATATGTCAGAAAAACATCCACAACTTTTGCTCTCACAAAACCCGTGGAACTGTCATCAAATACTGTCCATACATCGCCAGAATCTGCGTCTAACTTAAATTCAAGCCACCTTGTTTGATATCCAAGATACACATCATGTTTAATTGTATCGATAGTCCATTTATCTTGATTAATAGTTTGCACATAGTATTTCCCATCTTCACTAAGCGAATCTTTTGTTATTATACTTTGGAAATAACCAGATTCACTTTTATCCGCATATTCAAAAATGTCCCCCTTATGGTGTGGAAAGAAATCAAGAGGGTTAGGATTCTGTGAAAAAGTAACATTTGTAAAAATCAGAATTGCAGTAAAAATTAGACCCTTCATAATTCCTCCTATTCTATATAGATCATTTTTTTAGTCAAGCTGCCTTCATCAGTGGTAAACTATAAAAATAAATTCCACTTGCAGCTTTCATTCCATCTTTCCTTATTCCCATCCAAATTATTTTATGTTTGCCTCTATTATATTCCCTATTATTTATTAGCCTATATACTTCTCTTCCTAAAACATCATAAATTATTAATGAAACATTAGATGGTTTAGGAATTTCAAAGCTAATGGTTGTAAAAAGGTTAAATGGATTGGGATAATTCTGGTAAAGCTTGGTGGAGGTTGGCAAAATATTATTTATGTCTTTAATAGAAACAACCGTAGTATCGCCGTATAATGTATTATTAATAACAGCACCTGTCCCGTCATTGGCATAAATACGAAATCTAGCAACCTGGAACATGCAAAAATCTACAATACCGTCACCATCACTGTCGTAATCGGCAAAGTTGTAAATTGAATCTGCTTGTTTCAATATATTTTTTACCATCCAGGGGCGCACGCAATAACTTGTGTCAAAGGTTGATGGTTTTGCTACAATTGTATCAGGCAATTCAAATGCATAAGATTTTCTATTTAAATAATCTATGCTTTTTACTAATATATTTATAACGTTCACATGGTAATTACCAAATGTAGCTTGCTCAAAAAAATTAGGAATTTGATCCTGAATAGCATTTATAAAATCATCCAGATCTAATTCAGTTGATTGATCTTTCTCAACGCATATAATAACTGCCATATTTGTAGTTCCTGTTTTAGTAGTAAGTATTAATGCTTGATTCTGCATTCGCTCTTCTCCATTAGGATCAAAATAGCATTTGAAGTCTAAATCAGGAATCTGAGATTTTACTTGAACCTGGAAAATTAATAATACCGAGAGTAAAAAAAACAAAGTCTTCATGATAACCCCTTTCCCTTTTTATTAATTATTTTTGTTTACTTCATTTTACCAATACGGCTTTTTGAACTTGCATCGATTCTTTTGAAGACAATTTTATTAAATAAATACCGCTTGGCATATATTTACCATCGAAAGTTTCTTCGAATTCACCGGCAGGTTTTCTTCCTTCAAATATTTTCTGCACTTCTTTACCAAGTACATCATATACTATTAGGCTTATATCGGATTCTTTATTCAATGAATATCTTATTCTTAAATTTGGATTAAACGGATTAGGATATACAGGATATAACTTCATACTTTCCGGTAGAGAATGTTTAGATTCATGTAAAATAGAAGTCACCGTATCACCATTTTCATCTATTAACAAATGAGAAACATATATAGTTGTAGTTGTTGATGTACCATGATAATTGGCAGTAAAATACATTGTTTTACCATCCGGTGTTAAGGTAGGATAGCCCTCGAAACGTTCGGTATATTTATCGGCAAAATATAAAGTATCTGATTGCAGGCAAAAATTGAGTACATATTGTCCTGTATAACCTCTTGAGTTTGAGGTATCTCTATATCTAACAAAAATATCATAATCAGCATAAGGTTTCCCATCAATTGTAGTATCAGGATTCAGACGTGAGGAATAAATTTTCTTCAATCCCGGTGAAACATAAATTCCATAATCTGATCCTGTTTGAAGTGTTAGAGTTGGAAATCCTGTTGCAGTATCCCAGCTTTGTGTCTTAAAATTAAAATGAGATATAAAGGCAGAACTGCCATTTAAAAATATTATAGTAGAATCATCAGGCAAACTGCATCCGTATCCACCTTTTAAATAATCTGGTTCTTTAATTGCAATATCACATGGTTTTGCTATTCCCCAATCATTTGTTACACTATCCCAATCACTATAATATAAATCCCAATAGTTTACATACCAACTAAAGTATAGTCGTTTACCATTTGGAGAGATACAAGGCATATCTGCTAGATGCTGGTTTATATTGTTATTCAGTCTTATTGGAGTGGTCCAACCTGTGTCAGTTTTTTCTGTAACGCCAATCCAGTTGAAATACAATTTTTTCCCGTCAAAAGAAATTGAAGGGCTTTCTGCTCTATCAACAACAGTATGAATTACTGCAATTTCTTCAGGTGTACTCCAAACTTCAGGGGCGACAGGGTATTCATTCATTTGTGCTAAAGGTTCCACTGCAAATAGCGAATAAAAAAGAAACACCATTAAAATTCTAAAATATATTTCCATAATTATATTCCTTTATAAATTATTTCTTAAAAGCGTATTTCAAGTAAAACCAGTAAAAAAAATCCCCTTATCTTTTTGAATTATTACTATAAATCCTGCTAGGGAGATAGTGAAAGTTTCCCTAATTATTATTGCTATATCAATAAATTTAATACAATATAAATATATCTTAAATAGAATAATAAAATATTGAAGTGGAAAGCTAAAACAGAAATGCAAGAAATAATGAGGAGGTTCCATTATTCTCCTAAAATTAGTTATACTCTCAATCAGCAGGACTTCGTACAAAAAGTAGTAAAATAAATTTTATAAAACATCAGTATAATTACCTATATTAATTTGAGAATTAAGTAATTATTTGGAATATTGAAAAAAAACTAAAGAAATATATACGTATAATTACCCATTTAATTATTCAATAATTTTTTAATATATGTTTCCGCTTCATTTTAACTGATTAATTAATACATCAAATACGAAAAGCTCTTATAATAGAAATGACTTATTGTATGCTAAAGATAATTTTCTTTTTTGATATAGCCTTCTGGGAATTTATAATTCCCTAAATAATTTAGTCATAAAAAGTCCTTCCGATGACCTGTTCTAAAAATTAATTTTGCAAACAAAAATTCTTATCCATGAGGGATTTCTATGAAAAAGAATTTTGAGCCTAAGGCTCATCCGCTTTTGGCGGAATTGTTCATCGTAATTATTCTTTTATTTAATAATGTATTGGATGCACAGTCCTTCACAATTCCCAAAGAGCATTATTACTACCAGGCCTGCCTTCGCCAAAGTGAAGATAGTAATAGCATTTTATTCATAAAACCGACTTTGGCTTCGGACAGGCAAGTTAAAGTTAAAGTTGCCAGGGTTATTGATGGGGATACTTTTGTATTGTCTGATTCCACACATGTTAGGCTGCTTGGTGTTAATACTCCTGAACTGCATAAAACAAATATTGAGGATACTTTGTTTGCAGATTCTGCAGTTCATTTTCTGAAAATGTTGATCGGTGGAAAAACTATTAAGCTGACATTCGATAGAGGATTGTACGGCATTTTCGGAAGGTTGTTAGCGTATGCCTGGCTTATCGATATCCATGATAAGGATTCATTATTTGTTCAAGCTGAATTACTGAAAGCCGGTCTTGCAAGAATTTTCTATTACCCGAAAGGGATGAAATATTATTACATATTTCAAAATTTGAAACGAACTGCAAGAAGAAAGAGGATGGGAATCTGGGGGATAAGGTAAATGGAGTATTGAGTAGGGAGTATAGAGTATTGAGAAGATACTCGATACCGGATGCCGGATAAATTCAGTAGTCAGAGGTCAGAGAACAGAAGTCAGATGTCAGAAATCAGAAGATCAGTAAATCGGAGGTCAGATGATGGAAGATGATGAGCTTTTAGAAAATATAATTCATAAATGTCCTTTTATTCAATTAAACAGGAATGGGTTAATCAATCGTACGAGATTAAGAAATTTCAGGATAAAAAAAGAATTTGTTATGCTTCGAAAAAGAATGAAACCAATGGATGCAATTGAGTTTTTGTCAAGTAAATATTGCAGGTCGGAGTCAACGATCCATTCAATTGTGTACCGGAGGAAACGAAAGCAAGATAAAAGATAACCAGACTTTGTTGATAACTTCGGCTGGTAAAAAGTAAAAAGATAAAAGGAAAGAGAAAGACAAAAATTAAAAAGTTTTATGAAAAATAAAGTTCCATATAGCTATTTAATAATTATACTTTTCCTGGGAATTTGTTTTGCAGGAGAAGGGTGTAAAAGCATATTTGATGTTTTTCAAGAAGATAATAATAAGCTTAAGAATGAAAACACAAGTTTGAAATTTTCTTTAGATTCTCTTTCCAATTCTTACAACTTGTTATATGATGATTATAGTTCAATTAAAAATAAAAAACCTGATACGGTTTTTGTATCAATTCCTATTGACTCAATTAATTGGATCGATTCAACAAGGTATATTCTTAAAGACTCAATTGTTTTAATAACGTATGACACTTTAAAAGTCCGCTTTAGAGATTCTTTGATTTACAATTTTATTGATACTACTGTTTATAATTTACGCGATTCTGTAATAATCACCTATGATGACAGAACTTTTCCTATAGAGACAATTGAAAAGTATTTGAATTTGTTTTTCAAAACGGACAATGTAAGTGATACAACCGGGTTGCACTTCAATTTTGAAGTTTTTGAAGGTACGATGTTGAGTTATAAAAAGGATTCACTTTATCAGGTACCTGATTCAATTATAGGGTGGGGGGTGGAGTGGTGGAAAGGAAGAAATGAATAATCAGAATTTCGGATACCGGAGGTTAAATAACTATACGGAGACGGTTACGGAAAAATCAAAATGTTTTTTCTTTTATTGATCCCGATTTTCATCGCGATTTTCATCGGGATAAACTCCAGAAAAGAAACAAAAGTATCCCGATTCATTTCATTCATCGGGACAGGCATGCGCTTAAAAAGAATAGCTAAAATTTCATTCCGTTCCGCTAAGATAAATGAACTCGTCCCGCCTTCCGAACTTAAGAATCTACTCAGGCGGGACTCAAACAGCATTTATCTTTTAACGCTCCACTTCATGAAATTTTTTAACGCAATTCTTTTAAGGCGCAAGAAATACATTGGATGCAAGTATCGCAAAAATTTTTAATGCAATTTATTTGAGGTCAGAGAAGGCCATGTGAAGGAAAGTTTGGGGAATAATTAAATAAACATTCACTAATAAATGAAAGGAAAATTGTTATGAATAATTTGAAGAATACTGTTACCAATATTGTTGGGATAGTCGTAGGAGTGGGAACTGCAATTGCTACTGCTCTTGGTAATGTTCCCTCCGATGCAAAATGGTATGTCTGGAGCGGAGCTGCAGCTATTGCGATTATCTCATACTTCATAGGAAAGTGACCTGGGAAAAAGAATGTTAAGTGAGATTCTTTTCTGTATCCCGGAATGATGTGCAGTTCTTAGTTTAATCGAGGCTGCACATCAATTTTGTTTGTACATACGAAAAACTTTGGAAGATAAATTGAATGTAGTTTGTCCACCTACACATAAGTTTCGGTGGATAAATTGTTTGTAGGGGAAAAAGTGAAAAATGATTTTGAAGCAGTTTTAAATAGGAGTAAGATGAATTCTTAGGCTGACAAGAAAAGATGAGTATAGAAATGAAAATATGCCCTAAAATCTACGCTATTTCGTAGGGTTTTTAGGAGTTGAATATTAAAAAAAGAACATTCGAAATTGAAAAATTAAAAAGATTAAAAGATTGAAAGATTAGGAAAGGGAATGAGTGATAAAATGGATGGATGAATGAATTAAAAATTATTCTAAAATTCTTTGAGCTAACTGGAGGGTAAAATGGAAAAACCAACACTTAAAGAAATATTAAAAGTTTATAAAGCAAAGGGATATAAGGTTTTTGAGTATAAAGATTCTAATGGGAAGGTTGTTCCTTTTAATCTTAATATTGGCGGAATAAGAACGAATGATATGACTCCTAATACTTTTAATGATTTTGAGTTTTGTTTTTATAAAGATGAAAATGAACAACAGAAATTCTATTTGTGGGAAATTACTACGGACCCGGGTCTTTATTATTTGAGGTTTCCTTTAAATAATAAGGGGACTGCTATTCTTGCTCCCGGACAATATTTGGGCTGCTGGCAAATTGGATTGCATAAAGGAAAATATAAAGCGCTGGTGCAATCAGGGGATGCTGTGAAAGTCTACAGAGATTGTAATAGGGATGATAAATATGATTATAAGGAATGGACTGCAGAATGGGGATATTTTGGAATAGATAATCATAGAGCTAGTAAATACAGAATTGTAATTTATGTAAACAAATTCTCAGCCGGCTGCCAGGTTTTTAAGGATCCAAAAGATTTTGATGAATTGATGGCATTATGCCGTTATTCTATTAAATATTTCCCAAACAGATTTAGTTATACTTTGATGGAGGAGAAAGATTTTTGCTAAATAAACTAATTTAGAAATAATTTAAGAAATTCTCTGGTTATAAAAGCATTTATGGGTACATCTTTTAGATACATCTGGTTTTAATTATTTATAGTTGGTATATCAATTATTGATAGAAATAACTTGGTTCACAAGGTAAAGAACATTAATAATACTTCTGTTCTACCATTACCATTATAGAACGGATGAATAGATTCGAACTGATAATGCAGAACAGCCATTTCTTTTTACGAAATGTTAAAAATCTCATTATTCATGAAAAATTATGTTAGTTATTCAGGATAGGAGTTATGATAATGTAAATGTTTAGGAAACTCATTCCAAACTCTTCCTCTAAATATTCTGCCGTTGGCTTTTTTATTTCGTTTTATTTCATCTGCACCCCAGGTTCCCCATTGTTTAAAGAAAAAAGCAACACCTTGCTGTTTACTTTGCCGGAATATTTCATCAATCCATTCTTGTTTTACTGGTCTGGCATTTTTTCCTGATTCACCGCCAACAATTGCCCAGTGAATGCCCATGAAATTTATTTCTCCGACATAACCAATAAGGGGTTCAAAGGAAATAAATCTAATTTTAGCATTTATTTTTCTTAGTGAATCTATTCGTTTTTGAAAGCCGAATTTTCAACACTTACCCCAGCCAAACATTTGAGGGCACTTTTTGTCCGAAAAATATTTCAGCATAATTTTATCACGTTTTGTAAGAATCTGGTAAATATGCTGTGGTGTTTTAGCAATTACATTAAATATCATATCCAGATATTCAAACGGCATCTCCTCATGAAATAAATCGCTCATTGAATTAACAAAGAACTTTGGTTGGTTTTTTTATTTTTAAAGGTTCTTCCAAGCGGTGCGGTAATATTTTAAAATCAAATCCATCTTTATAATCGTCAATACCTATAGCTTTTAATCGTTTTGCAAAAACTTCTGCATAACAAAATTTGCATCCGGCAGAAACTTTATCGCAGCCTATACTAGGATTCCAAACTTTTTCAGTCCATTCGATTTTAGTTTGTTTCATTTATTCTTATTCTCGATTATTTGTTTTGCAATTTTTAAGGCTGTAGGATTATTTGAAGCAAATACAAAATGATAAATGGGAACATTTTTAGTATTATACAACTTTAATGGATTATAGGAAACTTGTTTCCAAATAGTTTTTAGTTTTTCAATGTAGAGTTCTGCAATTTTGGCGATTGAATTGTTAGTTTTATTTATAGAATTAACGATACCAAACAGAGTATCTACTGGTTCAATCTCATAAAATCTCTTTTGAATTTCATCTTTAGTCAATCCGAAATAAGATTCCAATTTTTTCTGGAATTTAAGTCTTCCTTTTTTGTCAAGAAATCGATTAATAATTACACCGGATGGAATTAAAATCCAAAGATCTATTCTTTTATCTTTGAGCATTTCAATGCTTGACCACTCTATTTGCATACCGAATGGATCTAATAAAACCAAAGCAGCTTTTTGAGAATTTAGAAATTTTGATAGTATAACTAGTTGAGTATTTACATCATCCGGGATAAAATGACAATTGTCAGAAACCAAATCTGATGTGGAGAGTTTTTGTTTCAAATTGTTTATTGCTTTTTTATCATTATCAACAAAAAAATAGGAATCAAATTTTTGAGTTAAACTAAGAACTCTTTCTGCAGCACCTATATAAAGTTCTAACTCCTCATTAACAAAATAATCAGCAAATAAATTATTGTCTTGTTCCGGTGGTTTTAAACCTCTTATACCACTACCAGCGAATCCGTCAAAATAAATTGTTGTTGGCCAGTCATTATATTTTTGTTTCTGAGCATTCATTATGGTTAAATAAGCGCTAACATAATCTTCAAATGCATCTAATTTAATCTTAGTCCAGGTGCCACCCCAGCGATTTTGAGGCTCATTAAATTCATTCATTTATTAATCCAATAAAATTATTCATATTAAAAACAAAAACATTTAAAGTTATAAGTTGAAATCTTACATTAAATGATGAAGGGAGACAGGTAGTTGATAGAGTTAGAAATATTCTTAAAGCATTTGAATCTATGCGTTCCATTTTCCCCACAAAATAATATATTTTTTGCAATTTAGTGTAAATGTGAAAAAAAAGAAAGATGGAGAACGATTAAAGCTTAAAAATTAAAAATTATAAAATAAAAATTAAAAAGACGTCTTTAGGGGAGAAATGAAATCCTAATTCTTTTTATGGATTGATATTATTTGATTTATATTCCCGAAACAGATAATTTGCATAGAAAACCTATTACAGAAAGCGGGGGCTTAATGTCCGTTCCATCCAGGATAATTGAACTTGTTGAACTTTTCGAAAGAAATATCGATTCCTATAAATCCGGAGTATACAACGAAACCCAGGTTAGAAATGAATTTATAAATCCTTTTTTCACTGAACTCGGCTGGGATGTCGAAAATAAACGAGGTTATGCCGAAGCTTACAAGGATGTAATTCATGAATATTCTCAAAAGACTGCCGATTCTGTTGAAGCTCCCGATTACTGCTTTAGAATCGGCGGAATAAGAAAATTTTTTATTGAAGCTAAAAAGCCAAGCGTTAATTTAAAAGATGATATTCATCCTGCATTTCAACTTAGAAGATATGCATGGTCAGCAAAGCTGCCGTTAAGCATATTAACCGATTTTGAAGAGTTTGTTGTTTATGACTGCCGTATTCCTCCAAAGAAAAATGATAAAGCTTCTACAGCAAGAGTAATTTATTATAACTATAAAGATTACATTGAAAAATGGAATGATATTGAATCTATCTTTTCCAGGGAAGCTGTACTCAAAGGTTCATTTGATAAGTATGCTGAAACAAATAAAAGTAAAAGGGGAACAGCAGAAGTTGATGATACCTTCCTTAAAGTGATTGAGGAGTGGAGGGAATTCCTTGCAAGGAATATTGCACTTCGTAATTCAAATCTTTCTACAAGGGAACTTAACTATGCAGTGCAGAAAACGATAGACCGGATTATCTTCTTAAGGATTTGTGAAGATAGAGGTATTGAAGAATACGGACAATTACTGAACATGCTGAATGGAGTAAATGTTTATAAAAGAATGATCCAGATCTTTACACGAGCAGATGAAAAGTATAATTCCGGGTTTTTCCATTTTGAAATTGAAAAAGGAAGAGCAGAAAGTCCGGACGAATTAACACCACGGCTTGAAATTGATGATAAAATATTAAAAGAAATAATTAAAAATCTTTATTACCCGGAATCACCATTTGAATTCTCAGTATTGCCGGCGGATATACTTGGACAGGTATACGAACAGTTCCTTGGCAAAGTAATAAGATTAACAGAAGGTCATCATGCAGTTATTGATGACAAACCGGAAGTAAAAAAAGCCGGCGGAGTTTACTACACTCCAACTTATATCGTAAAATATATAGTTGAAAATACTCTTGGAAAGTTATTATTAACTTCTCCACTTGGAACTGATAAAGAAATAAAAAATGCAGTTAAAAAAGTTTCTGAAATTAAAGTTCTCGATCCTGCGTGCGGTTCCGGTTCATTTTTAATTGAAGCATACCAGTATCTTTTGGACTGGCATTTAAAGATTTATACCTCTAATGACGAAACAATACGGAAGAACCTTTCCAGCAAGAATCCTGTTATTTACCAGGCTGCTAACGGTGAATACCGTTTAACTACAGCGGAAAGAAAAAGAATTCTTCTGAATAATATTTACGGAGTAGATATCGACTCACAGGCAGTTGAAGTAACAAAACTTTCGCTGCTGCTTAAAGTCCTGGAAGGAGAAAGCGAAGAATCCTTGAATGCACAATTAAGAATGTTCCATGAAAGAGCTCTCCCGGATCTTGGTGATAATATCAAATGTGGCAATTCCTTAATCGGTCCCGATTTTTATAACCAGATGGAAATGCAGTTCTTAGATGATGAGGAAAAGCTAAGAATAAATGTTTTTGACTGGAATTCAGAATTCAAGGAGATAATGGATAAGGGAGGGTTTTGATGTTGTTATTGGGAATCCGCCATATGTAAAAACTCAAAATTTAAAGAGTATTTTGAAGAAGTTCTTACTAAATTAAAGAAAAGTTATCTTCTGCTGAAAGTGGAAATACAGATCTTTATGTAGTCTTTATTGAAAAGAGAAGTAAATTGTTAAAGAAAGATGGAGATTTCGGCTTTATAGTTCCAACAAATGGATAAAATCAAATTATGGTCAACTAAGAGAATATTTATAAAAGCATAAATTTATTGATAAAATATTGCATTTTGAAGATTATCACGTATTTAAAAAGGCAAGTACATATCCATGTATATTAAAATTACAAAAAATCCATTAATAAAAAGTTTCGATTAAGTAAAGATAACAAATCAATTTGTTTTCTCCTAAAAGAATAAATCAAAATAAGTATGATAAATTTAAATAATTATTTTCCGGAAGGAAATTGGAATATCAGACAAAGACACTGAAAGCATCTTAAAAAGATTTATCGATACATTCTAAACTAATGGGGAAATAGTACAAATATATTCAAGGTATAAAACAGGATCAGATAAAGTATTTATATAGATGAAATTAAAAAAGAAAATTATTGATATTATGCTAGTAAGATATTATTAAAAAATTTCTTATAGGAAGAGAAAAGAAATTATCACTTATATAAAAAGTAAATTTATAAGCGTTATTAATTCGTGAAGATGGGAATTAGCTAAAATATTTTCAAATGATAAAGACGGTAAATTTTTAGAAATTAAATTTATAAGTGACAATTATCCTTTAATTTATAAATATTTAATGATTCAAGTTAAAAGTAAATTACTAGCTCGAGAAAGAGGAAGATTTAAAGAATAGTTGGTGGCAATATAAGTCGATCAAAAATATGAAGATTTTGAAAAAACAAAAAAATTTGACCCCTTTAATGCTTTTCAAAATGCATTTACATTTGATAGTAAAAGATTTTGTATTTAAGTGCTGGAGTGTTCTGGCGCATATGGAATTATACTTAAAGAAAATCGGATATAAGTTACAAAACATTATTAGGAATTTTAAATCAGGAGTTTATTTTTTTTATTATTAAAAACATATCCACTTGTCTAAGAGGAGGATTTTATACCTTTGAAAATAAATATCTTAAAACATTTACCGATTTCATTTTACAATGAATATAGAATTAATATCAACCAAAGTCGAAGAAATATTAACAAAGTTTAATGAAGAAAAACAAAAAGTTAAAATTCCCCAAGAAAGAACTGCACTCCAAAGACAAATCGAAGCTGCAGATAAACAAATAGACCAATTGGTTTACCGGCTTTACGGGTTAACAGAGGAAGAAATAAAAATTGTAGGGGGGGAAACTTAATTTGTTTTCTTTTAATATAGAATCGGTCATTAAAATAATTGGTATCCTTTCTGTAATTTCAGCACTTTTCTGGAGTATATATAATCTTTATTCGAAATTCATAAAACCTAAAATTAATAAATCAAAATATCGTAAGCTTTATTATTTAATTGAGGAATGGTTTGATATGATTGATAAAAACTTTGAGTCAGGATTGAATTTTGGAGAATTAAATAATAAAGAAAAAAAGATACGACAATTTATAATCGATTATAAATTACAAAATGCTAAATTTAGATTTAGTAAAAAAATCAGGAATGACTTTCTAGAATTTTGTGGCATTGATAGAAGGTACAGAAATAATAAAGAGTTATTTAAAAAATATAGCCGCTGTCCTGATGATTGGACATTTTTAGAAATATTTATAAACGAACTAATTGGATCCTTTTACACATTCTCGAAAAATTATAAAACAAAAAATGTAGATACTAATTTTGCGGATATAGAAATGAAAATTAAACTTCTTAGAATGTACTGTAAAGTGAAAAATTAGATTGATAATGTATTCTATCTACTGTCCTAAATAGTTTAAAATTTTAATTTATTAACTATAAAAAATAGAAAAAGACAAACTTTCTGATTCAATGATTGAAACAATTATAAAGAATGAAAGCAGTATAGATCTTATTACTGATATTACAAATTTTTCAATTGACCAGGTACTAGAAAGCCCAATAAAAGAGTTGCCAATAATCAAATATTTAATCGGGATTGTTAAATTAGGTATTTCAGTAAGAGATAGATTTCTTATAAAAAAGATATTAATTTTTTTAAAAGAACTCGATAAGATTGAAAAACAAGAGAAAGAAAAATTCAAAGAAAAAATAAAATCTGATAAAAATTATTCTAATAAAATCGGTGAACAATTAATTTTTATTTTAGATAGATATGATCACCTGACTAAAGCAGAAATGTTAGCGAAATTATTTGTTGCTCATATAGATGAACGAGTAACATATGAAGAGTTTTTACGATTATCCATAGCAATTGACAGAGCATTCATTAATGATTTACTTAACTTAAGTTTATATTACCAAAGTAATCTTGAGGAAGTAAACACTTCTATACTTCAGAATTTATATCAATGCGGATTGGTTAGTTTATTATTTAATACATTTAATACTGCTTCTGTTCAATATCAGATAGAGTCAAGTACTTATGTAAGAAATGATTTGGGAATGCTTCTTTGTAAGATAGTATTTAATTATCCTCAGGACGCTAATTTAATTGTGCCTAACTTAAGTGATTTTGAAAATAAAATATTTACACGTATTTGTGAAAATGAAATAACAAATCAGGAATTTATAGAGTTTGATACTTTTATTACTGAATTAAAAAAATCACTAAAATTAGAAACTGAAGAACTGAATTTTATACTTACAAAATTCAAAAAATTAAATTTGATTAAAAAAACAGAACAAAATGCCATTGGAGATTACCTATGGTTCTACACTAGTTTTATTGGATTTAATTTTTATTTTCAAAAATTAACAAATAGAAATGACTTTCTTATACAAATAGTTAAATCGTTAATAAATAATGAACTTGGAGAATCTGTTTCTTACAGCCAGGAGAAAAAAGTAAGCAAAAGAATAGTTGAGCATTGTTTAATATTGTTGAGTAATAAAGGATTAATCAATACCCAAGATCATAGTGCAGGCATTTTAGTTAATCAAATTAACGAAACAGAACTAAAAAAGTTTATTAAAAATATTGAATAAGAACTTTAATAAATATTAGGGTTATCAAATGATAGTTGCTCCAGCATTTCCAGGCGATAAAAATAAAGCTATTATGAATATACAACATGATTTATATGATGAAAATTTATGTTACATGGTTTTTAATGCCCAATCGATTTATAAAAATGCTCTTGAAATTTTAGAACTAAATAATGAATTGATATTAAGTAGTATTGACTTTAAGGGTTTTGATCATAGAGTTTTTCAAGTTACACATGATATTGTTGCTGCTTATTTTAGATTTCAATTCTCAAATCAATTAGAACAAACTTTATTTGAAACAGAACAAGAATATAAAATAAGATTAATTGATATATGGAGTAAATTTTGGAAAGATGAAATTTCGGAATTAAGTAAAAATCCTTATTGGATTAGAAATATTATTTATGCTGCAGTATGGGAAAATAAAGAGAAAGGATATGAAGCTGAAAAAAAATTGAAATCAATTTTAAAATCGAAATATTCTAATTTTAAGGAATACGAATGGTTGAATATTTAAATAATAAATAAGTTAAATAAACCATTATGGTTTATTTTCTAACATAAAAATGGAAGGATATCAAATGGAAATTAAACTCTTATGGTTCCAAGTTACGCTTGACAATCAAGATTCTTTTGAAAAATTTCTTAATTTGTTTAAAACGAATTCAAGGCAAGTTAAAGAAAGAAATGGTTTTAATGCTATTTATTTTCCAATCAAATCAGTTCCAAATGATTATTCCAAAGTCTTTATTTCTATAAACGAAGAAGAACAAAATCTTTACAAGGAATGGTTATCATTATATAGAGCAACTCAAATAGAAGAAAACCTAAGCACTAAAGTAAATAAGAATACTCCAGTTCTTTCTGATAAAAATATGCTTTATACTGAAGATGAAGAAGCACATTTTATGTAATACAATCATAAATTTGTAAAAAACAATACTCCAGATACAAATCGAAACAACCGATAAACAAATAGAATAATTAGTATATCAGCTTTACAAATTAACAAAAGAAGAAATAAAATTAGTAGCGGGAAATTAAATTTTAATTATGGAGAATGTTAAAATTATTGGTATGGTTTGGTATTATAAAGAAGATTTTGAAAATATAAAAAAGATTTTTTTAGATGGAATTAACCTAGGAAACAATTATAACGACTGGTTAAAGAAAGCTGAAAAAGGGTATGAATATTTATCTTCTAGAAATTATTTAGTTGAAAAAGTTTACATCAATTCAATTACTTTTCCACAATGGTGCAAAAAACATGGATGCGATTTAAATAGTGCTTCTAGAACGCGATTTGCTAATGAGATTGTTTACAAAAAATATATTGAGAAAAAACAATTTGCTTCTTTGTGCCCAATTTTTCTAAGCCACAGATATAAAAAATGTATGGAACAAATCGGAACTGGTGTTTTGTTTTCTACTTCTCAATTTAATTTTCTTCTTACGGCAGCACATATTATTGATCAGATGGAATTCGGAGATTTTTTTATTCCCGGAAAAACCTCACTTGAAAACATTATAGGGACATATTCTTACCTGAAAATACCCGAAAACAAGTTGCGCAAAGATGATAAAATTGATATTGGATATTTTAAACTTGAAAATATTTTTTTTGAAAGATTAAATGAGAGTTTATGTCCAATAAAATTAAAAGATATAATTTTTATTGATGATGCCACCAAATCAATCATCTATACTATTGCTGGTTATCCTGTTAGTAAATCAAAAATCAAATCAAATTATGCTGCGTCAAAGCAATTTTATTATAGTGGATACTCGATTACAAAAGAAGTATACAACCAATATGGTTATAATCCAACTGAACATATAATTGCTGGATTTAGAAGAAATATGTCTGTAACAAATGAAGGCAATAAAATCTTTCCACCTTTTCCCAGAGGAATGAGCGGAGGTGGTATATACGTTTGGCCAGAAGATTTGTTGGGTCAAATCATACCCCCAAATAGAAAAATTGTGGGGATTTTCCATACTTATAAAGAAAAAGATGAAGTACTTATAGGAACAAATATCAAGGAATTTATTAAATGTATCCTTATAAATAATCCAAATCTGGGATTAACGGAAGAAGAAATAGAAATTTTAGAGAGAGAAATTAAATGAGCACAATTGCTCAGCAACATAAAATTGATTTCAGAGCAAAAAAGATATTTGAGGGATTGATGCCTGATGGATGGTTAATAAGACCTCAAATTCCTGATTACCATGTGGATTATTTTATAGAATTAGAGGAAAACTCAGAACCGTCTGGTATTTTCTTTTTTGTTCAATTAAAAGGAAGTGAAAATATTAAGATTAAAAAAGGATTAATTAAATTTTCATTTTCTACAAAACAATTGAAATATTATCTCGAACGGTTGAAGGATGTTCCTTTATTTATAGTTCTTGTAGACATTAACTCAAAAAAAGTTTACTGGCTATTTATTCAAAAATATTTAACAGAATTAAAAAGCAAGCATTGGAAAACACAAAAATTTCTTACATTAAATATTCTACAAGAAAATCTATTGGAAGATTCAGAAATTTTTAAGAAAAAAATAACAGATGCGAATAATTATATGAGGGAACTATGGCCATCATCAACTCAAGCGGCTCTCAAAAAAGAATTTGAATATTTTCAAAGTTTAGATCCAAGATTTAAAAGAAATAACATTAAGCATGCAGGATGATATTTTTAAATATCATTTTCATTCTGACGATTCATTTAATTTACAATTTAAAGTAAAGGATGGAAATAAATTAGAAGAACATTTAAAAGAATCCTGATATTGAAAAATTGATCCTAAAATCCGATGAGGTTGAAATTATAGGTTCGGATTTGATGAATGAATTATTGAAGAAATCTGATAATATTGAACTTAATTTAAAACAACCAACTGTAAATATTGACGTATTCCTTTTAGTTGGAAATAATAATCTCTTTACAGATTTCCTTCATTTGAATGGAAAGTTATCATACCATAATAAGCTAATTAAGATTAATTGCACACAAAATAATTTACCATTTAGATTTCAAGTTATTCTTAATCGCGATGAAAATAATGATCCTACTTTTAATTTTAATTTTGATTTTACTGTTTGGATTAACAAACCAGTTCAGTCATTACCTTATCTGGAAAAACTTCATAATTATTTTTCAAAGATTAAAGAAGGAATGGATTCGATAATGAAAATAGGATTTCAGGGTGATGACTTCCTTTTTGCTAAATTTAAAATGCAAGATGCTAATTTCTTACAGTTCACAAATAGTTATTTCCCAATCTGTAAAAAACTAAAGTACATAGATTCTCATTATAAATTAAATCTTTTATTCCCGGGATTTGATAAGCTTAAAGAGAGTGACATAGATGATATTGAAGAATTGTATAATCTTTTAACCACCGGTGAACATATTGAAAAAAGAAGAAAATTAACTGGTAATTTTACTGTGGAAAAAAAAGATGATTTTCTAAAGCTATATTTTAAGGGAATGGATATTAGGCTAATATCTGATGGAAGATTTAACTTTCTAGGGAAAGAAATAAATATTGGGAAAAATGCTATAGATATTTCTCATCCTAATTTATTAATAAGTTATGATAAGATGGAAAAATTATTTAAATCAAATAGAAAATATATCCAATTAAAATTTACAACCAATGAAAAATCAATAGTTACATACCGTTTATTAAAAAATTAATAGTAAGTAAAGTTATGTTGTGCTGTATGTTTTATAAATTTTTCCAATTAATAATGTGATCCAGTTAGACTCAGCTTATATGGTTCAATAGAAGTATATAATTGTTTTTCAAGCACGCAAATTTGAAAATAATATGTCTTTCTTAGTGCGAAGTTATAGATAAACAAAAAAGCCTTCTAACAGGGGATGAGAGAAGGCTTTACTCTTTCAACATCAAAAGGCAGGGGAGAACCTCTTGAACGAGTGGGCAAAAAATAAAGTATTGAAAAGTTTAATGCAAAGGTAGTAGGAAAAATGTTTAATATGTTTACATGAATGTTTCTAATTTTGTATTGACATACCAAATCAAATTCGGGATAAACACCATTGCACAAAAAGTTAAGACTTGTCTTCTAATTACTTCATCACTCAATAAAATCACATTGAAAGCTGTTTCGGAAAAATACTTTGTACTTTTTTCTTGATAAAAAAGTACCAAAAAATCAAGACTACAAATAAATTGCTAAATTTTTGCTTCATTCCATGGCAGAGAATAAACTCGCCCCGCTACAAATGGAATAACAGATGAAACGGGGCTCAAACAGTATTCTCTGCTTATCATTTCATTACGCAAAAATTATTAACGCAATTTATTTGAGGCCGGAAAAAGACATTTGAAATCTTTACCTATCATGTTAGTGATTATCTTGCTAGTTCAATCGAGGGGCAGGTAGATTGTTCTTTTAGTGTTTACTTTACATAAGGAGAAAAATGTCTTTCAGTATAATTTCCGGGCGAATTTCTTTTAAGGTGCAAATTGTAGCCATGTTGTTACATTTTAATTCTATCACTTTTTTTTAAAAAATACTCATTTGTGTTTAATACTCTGAAATAAAACAATTATTTATTTCAAATTTTTTAATTGATAATTAAATTTCTTTAAGCATACAGTTTTCTGGTAACAAAATATAAGCACCACTTGGGTCTGTTTCTGAAAGAACGCCCCAAGTGGTGCGATGATAAATTGATAAGTGATTGAAAGAATGATTATAAAATGTTTCACTGATGTCCTGAGGGGGTGCGTCCTAAACTCCACAATATAAGCAGAATGCAGGCGTGCGAAGAATGAGCCGCCGGAATGGAGCGATGATGAACTGACAAGGAAATGTGCCGAGTTTACATAAGCCAATTTTATAGGACATACGATAGAATGTCAAATGTCAGCCCGCCTACGCAAAGATGGTAATGTTTCAGTATAATGAAAATGTTAAGATGATTTAAAATTAATTGTTTTATTAGTTATGCTTCGGCGGGCAGGTAAAGATGATAAACATGTTCGTATAAAATTTCTTATGTAAATCTGGCTGATCATGTCAAGACCCCGCCAAATTAAACAATAATGAGATTTTCAGTATTAAATTAATTTGGCGGGGCAGGTGAACTGATGTTCTTATTTATGTAAAGTGGGTTTAGAATTTCTTTTCCTTCCTAAATGATAAAAAGCAACATATAAATTAAGAAAATAAACTACTTATTCTTTTTGCATCTTTCCATTTACTTTTACATATTGTAATTAGTCAGAGGAGAATTTTATAACCTTCGTATTATCCTGCAATATTAAATTAATCAAGAGGAGGGAAATGCATACTAAAAAAGAATTTCTAATCAAATTTCGTATGTTGGAAAATGAACTTCTAGAACATTATGAATTTTCAAAGTTAATATCTGATAGGGAAGCTGTAAAATTGATTATAAAGTATATCAGAGAGGTCAGAGAAATGCAAACAATGATACGAGCTGATATTGAGAATTAAAATGAATCTTTACTGATTTTTCTTATGCTTAGTAGAGTTTTAGAAAGCCAACTCACAATAACAACATGAATTTTATTCCCTCAGAAACCGGGGGGATTAAAGGGGAATTAAATTGTTTTAAATCCTCATTTATAACCTCTGGTAAGGATATATATTTGTTTTTCATTATGAAGGTATTAAAGGATAATGCAATCGTGAATCCATTGAGCTAATTATGAGCCGATTGACTAATCGCCAAGTAAGTGGCGTTATTATGACTGCTTTGTGGCGTCTTTATAGTGTCTTGAGAAATGATGCAACTATGATGCAATCAATGTGCAATTTGTGCAATAAAATTTATCCGACAAATAACCGACAAAACCGACATTTTTCCGACACTTATCCGACATTTGAATTTGGTTTAGGTAAAGCTAATAATTTATAGTAAGTCCCTTTTTTCTGACCTACCTTAACAATTAAATTTTTATCGATTAATTGTTCAATATCTCTTAAAGCGGTTCTATCCGTAATATCTCCACTCAAGGTTTGATAATCTTTGCTCGTAATCTTCTCATTTTGTTTTTTGGGATACTCATATTGTTGGTATTTCGCTTTGTTCATACACATTGACCTCTTAGTAATTTCTCTTAAAATATCAATTTATTAATAATATGAGGGACCATCATAAGATTAGTTTATTTTAATAAAAAAAATTTCAGCAGAGGGTCACAAAATTTTGATTTTAAAGATGGATGGTTTATTTTTTTAAGCATCAAATCCAGAAGTAGGAACAAAATGAGAATAAGTTCCTAAAAGATAGTGATTTAAGTCGGAATTAAAATTCGGGGGCAGTACCTTCCAAACCTATAGGAAGGTAAAATTAGAATTATTAAAGATTAATTGATAATAACAATCAATATATGCAAAACAGAAAATTGATTGCTTATTGTAGACAAAATCTGCATTTCTAAAATAAGCTTTTCTTTGGCTCGATGATTTAGGGTGAGGCTTTTAAGCTTAAATGAATTTCGAAGAGAAAAGACCTACAAATTTGAGTCAGTAAAAATTTTCTGAAGAGGTTTGCTTAATTGGCAAATAGACGTAAGCGTTTCCCGCCACGTCAGCATGAAAATTTTATAATCAAAATTAAAAAAAGTTTTAATGTAAAGGTAAAATTAAGATACCTAAGGAAAGATTTTCATCTATTGGAGGTTATGAAAGAATTTTAGATTTAGCTGTGATTTTAGCATAAATGGCTACTGTTTATAAAGAGTATCTGTAGATGGAAAGCTGAATTTTTAGTTATGGCTAATAAGAATTATATAAAAATAAAACGCCGTTTAAAGCTTAATGAAAAATCAGAATTTTATTTAAAATCTAAAGTAGATAGTAGTAATGAAGATGAAATAAAAAACTGTATTGCCGGAATAAGATGTATAGAAAATGAAATAATTGAAGAATCAGAAAATAAAGAAGAAACAGAAAGAATTCAGGAAGCTGTACCGTGTGAAGAAAAAGCGGAGGGGCATACAGATGTTATCAGCAGTAACAAAATACTTATATTGACGAAAAAAGCCGATATTGTAAGAATATTTGATGCTATGTATGATACCGATATGATATCAACACAATCAACTATTAAACAAATAGCGGAATTATTTTTTAATGAAGTTAAGGCTAAGACTGATTTTGTAAAAATTTATAATTCAACAAAGGATCAGATGGAGAAAAATGAAAGTTCAACGAATAGTAAAAAAATATTGAGATTTATAATGTTGTTAGCTGAGAGGAGCTTCAGGCATAAGAGAAAAGAGCTGGACCAATTAATCAATTTTTTAGTGACATTAAGAAAAAACATTATATAATTATATAATGAATATAAAAAACATGATATAATGAATATAATGAATTTTTATTTTGATTTTTATTTAATTGGTATCCCGAAAAAAGAAAGGGATATCAATCATGGGAGCAAATCAAATTTTCTCAAACACAACTGAGATTGAGAAGCTGTTAAAGGGTGAGCAGCTTTCAGCCAAAACAAAACCTATCAAGTATTTAATCATCTCAACTTTACCTCTCTATAGATTAATAAATCAAACAAAGATTCCATACCGTAAGTTTTCTACTAGAGACCTTCTAATAATTGAGTTAGATTTAAACAATCAGGAAGAGTGCGGAGAAAAGTTAGAACCGAAGAAGTCAGAGGTCAGCATTCAGAAGTCAGAGGAAGAAACGCAAGATGAGACGGAGCCGCCATAAGAATTATCTGCCTTTGCTAAAGTTCCGGCAGGCAGGCAAGGTTGCAAAATTTCCTGTCTTCGTTAAAACTTTGACAGGCAGGCAAGATTAAATTAAAAATCCGGGGAACATTAAAAAGGAAAAATCATGGAACCATCAAATAATATTATTCATTCAAAGACTGAAGAGCTTATTGAATCCAGTAGGTTTAATAGAATTTTACTATCTCCAGCTGAAATTCAATTTTCTGAACAAGATATTCAAAAGATAAAATTGTTTATATCAATCCTTGGTGGAGGTATGCAAATGAATTCAAAAAGAGTTGAAGTTGAACAAGGAATAAGTGAATATGAAAAGCTTGCTAAGTTTAATCTTGCTCCCAAAACAGTTTCAGGTATTAAAACTGCATGTGGACGATTTTTGGAATTCATTGCTGGAAACAGATTAATAGATACCATTGAAAGAAAAGATGCTGAAAATTTATTGATGAAGATTTCAAAATCTGCCCCCTTAGGTGTTTACAATTATTTGCGGGTATATAAGACAATGTTCAATGTATTTTTGGATTGGAACTATATTTCTAAAAATCCTTTCCTGGCAGTGAAGTTACCCAAAAGACAAATTCAAGAACCTACAGTTTTTAAAAATGAACAAATAAACATTGTATGTGAAAAGCTAATCGAAAAAGGTAAGGAAGTAATAGCTGATATAATACGATTTGGGGTGGTCACAGGATTAAGACCTGGTGAAGAAACTAATTTAAGATGGAATGATATTGATTTTAAGAATAAAGTGATAACAGTAGGGAATAAATTTTTTAATACAAAAACAAAAAGAATCAGACGGATTCCTTTTAATAAAACGATGGAAGAAATATTAAAAAGAAATTCCAGAAGGCAATTGAATAATGGAAAGATAATTAGAGAATTTGTATTCACCCAAAAGAATGGTAAACAATATAAAGTTGATAATATATCCAAAACGGTTAAGAAAGTTATAAGGGAGGCGGGATTACCTGAAGAATTGCATCTGTATTGTACCCGTGCCACAGCAGCGACACGCTGGGCAAATAATAAGGTCCCAATATTTACTGTATCAAAGCTGCTCGGACACTCAAGGAGCGATACAACTACCCGTTTTTATGCAGGGATTGATATTGAAGAGCTGAGAGATGCGGTGAATAGGTTATAATCTGGTTCAAGTTCAAGCTCAAGTTCAAGAGAAAATGGAGGGCTAAGTGACTTATCTATGGCAGGAAGAAAGAGGGAAGAAATTTTACAAAGTACAAACTGATGAAAGTGATGTTGCAAAGAAGATGAAAAGAAGGAATGGATTTCATTTAAGTGGAGTTTCATTGAATTCAAATTTATGGATTTTCTGTTGTGAATTTTCGAGACCGGACATAGCTAAGAAAACACTAAAATCAATTACAGGGAAAAATGCAAAAATCGATTCAGAGGGGATGTTTGTATATGAGTAAGGGGAAATCTACAGTTTATAATAAAAATCAATTAGAGAAGTGAAAAAATGGTCTAAAACCTACGCTATTTCGTATGGGAAATTGTCATTGGTCATTAAGTCATTAGGTCATTTGTAGAAAAAGGAAAATAGCACGCAGATGACGCAGATCCCGCAAAGCGGGACAGGTTTCACAGATTAACACATAGTAACAAAAAAGGGAGCAATAATAATGATTTATACTGAATTGGCGAAAGCTTATAAAAAGAATTATGGTTTTAATGTTTTACCTGTGCAAGGTAAAAGACCTACCATAGCCTGGGAGAATTGGCAAATTATTGAACAGAGTGAAAATGATATTGAAGATCTTGGATGGCCTGAAGGAATAACCGGTATCGGTGGAATTTGCGGAATAAATGATTTAAGGAATTTGGATTTTGATAAAGTTGTAAATGAAAAAATTGTTGAAATGATTTTAAATCGATTGGGATTAACCAACAAGTATGAATGGATTGTTAGAAGCGGAAGCTTTACGGGTTTTCATATATGGCTGAAGGTAAGGGAAAGTGAAAGATTACACAAAAGATTGAATGGTCCCAAAAGTGTTTATAGATTAAAATTGAAAGAAGATAGTTTCTGCGATCATATCGAATTGAGATGGAATAAATCTCAAACAATCCTTCCTTACTCACAGCATGAAAGTGGAAAGAAATATTCGTTTCTTTATAATGATCCAATAAAACCTCCAATAGAAGTTGAACCGAATGTATTGTTGGAATGTATGGAAGAGTTCTGTGACTTAGAAAAAGAAAAGGAAATACTCGCAATTGGAAAAAGAACATTTGAACCGGCGGGATTCGATACTGAGAAGTTGGAAAGTGCAATTGAATATCTAACAATAAATCTCCCGGGTAACTGCTACGAAGATTGGTACAGAATAGGTTTTGGACTTGTGACAATTGGAGAAGAAGGGCGGAAATATTTTTTGAAGTTAAGTTTAAGTAATCCGCATTATCATGATTCGGAATTTGAAATAAATAAAAAGTTTGATGATCTAAGAAATAGGTTTGATGGAAGGATTACACTCGGTAGTGTTTATCATACTGCAGAGAAATATGGATGGAAAAAACCATTTGTTAAATTCTGGTATATCGAAAATGATAAAACAAAGATTTCAAAACAGAACTTCAAAAGATTTCTTGAAGAAAACGGATTCTGTAAGCTGCAGCTTGAACGTGGATATATACTTCTTAAAGTAAGCCGGAATATTATACGTGAAGTCGAGATATTTAATATTAAAGATTTTGTAATTGAATATCTAAAGAGAATGGATAATGAAAATTTCAAGGAATCTACGAAGTTAAAAGTTATAGATGCAGTAATTAAGGGTGCGCCACAGCATTTTGTAAATACTTATCTTGAATTCCTTGAAACAAGGAAACCTGAATTTTTACGCGATACAAGAGATAAGGGATTTTTATTTTTTGCCAACTGTTTTGTAGAAGTTAAAAAAGATAAGATAGAGGTAAAGAGATATGAAGACCTGGAAGGATTTATCTGGGATAGACATGTAATTCCACAAAGATTTTATATTGAAGAAAAAGAATCGGAATTCGAGGTATTTGTTAGAAATATCTGCATAAATGATGAACAAAGAATTTTATCTATAAGAAGTGCAATCGGATACTTGCTGCATAATTACAAGGACTCCACAAATGCCAAGGCAATAATATTTCTCGATGAAAAACTTAGCGATGGAGCTTACGGAAGAAGCGGCAAGGGATTAGTCGCTCAAGCTATTGGGAAACTAAGAAAGACATTGAGACTAGATGGAAGGAATTTCAATTTTTCAAAGAGCTTTAGTTTTCAATCAGTCAACTTAGATACCGCAATAATTGAATTTAATGATGTGACCAAAAAATTCAATTTTGATAAACTGTTTTCAATAATTACTGATGATATAACCGTTGAGAAAAAAAATCAAAATGAAATGATAATACCATTTCATCAATCGCCAAAGATTATTATTTCCACTAACTACACTATCCCGGGTTCTGATGATTCTACTTTAGACCGGCAGTTTGTCATTGAATTTTCGGACCACTACAATAAATCTCACCGACCTATAGATGAATTTGGACATAGATTCTTTGATGAATGGAGCAGTGAAGAATGGAATAATTTTTATAATTATATGATTGGATGTATGCAGTTGTATTTGAATAGAGGATTATTCGAATGTGAGCATGTAAATCTGGAGAAGAAAAAAATGATAGATTCCACTAGTGAGGAATTTGTGGAATATTTTGAATCAGTTGAAATAGGAAAGGAATTTTTGAAGAAAGATTTGTTTGAAACTTTCAAGAAAGATTATGAAGAATATTCGGATATGGAAATGCGCAGGTTTACAAAGTGGCTGAAAGACTCTGCAAAGATAAAGGGAATAGGAGTGAATGAGAGAAAGTCAGGTAGTGAAAGATATATTCGATTAGGTGAGAAGGAATTGGACGCAACGCTTTTTAATTAGGCTGACAAATGTAATTTGAAGCGTCCACTACGTCCAAATTAGGGGAATTGTTGGAATTCAATTTATAGTCAAACTTTTTATTAGACGCAACCTGGACGCAGAGTGTGTCAAATTGGACGTAAGGTGGACAGTATTTGGTCGCAAATAAAAATGGAAAAGATTCGAATTTGATTCATTTTGTAAGAAAATAAGGATTTGGACGTAGTGGACGTAGTTTTTTTAATTTTCAGGTGAAAATTTTAGGGGGTGCGCCCAAATAGGCAAACGCAAAGAATTGTAAATCCACTCAATTCAAATATCCAATAGAACTAGGTTCAGCTACGATTGATTTCATAAATAAGTTGGGTAAAAATTTTTTGAGAACTGAATGTTTGTAATATAATTGTAAGTATTGATAAAAGATTATTACCGCAGGTAGATCAACCTTAATCCTAAGAATAGATTAAAGTAAGAATGGACGAAGGGAATTAGAGTATTAGGTGAGAGGTGGATGATGATAAATAGGCAAAAGGCAGTAAAGCAGTAGGCAAAAAAAATATTTTTATTTGTTACATCCGGAAAGGATATATATAGGTATTGAGTAATTTTTTCATACTATTTTACTTACATCTTAGAAATTAATCTAGAAGTTTATATTAAATTAGTTTAATTATATGAATTATAAAGGAACAATTCTTGATAAAAATATATTAAATTCTCAAATGCTTTGTAATAAATATTGACAATACTATTTTTTTTATTTACAATTGTAACAAACATAAAATCTACTAAGCGGGAATTATGCTCATCTAATAAAATTTTAAGATAGTGGTTTAAAATAATCCAAAAATTATTTAGGGGTAATTATGTCAACCACAATATTATGTTCACCTTCTTATGATTTTACTATTCATCTCTATTGTAAACATCATATTATAAAAAATCAGTATCAAAACTCTTTTTCATCTTACTTTTTACACAGCAAGGAAAATATATAAAAATTTACACTTCAGAAGGAGAAATAATATTCATTTGTGCAATTTATAATAGCTTATGTATTTATCAATTAACTGAAGTATTCTAACAAAAAAATATCAATTAATCTAATTATAAGAGGTTCTGATATGAAACTTCTACAATTTTATTTACTATTATTTTCTCTATTAATACTAAACAATTACATGCTTAATGCTCAATGGGAAGAAACTAATGGTCCTCCATATATAGAAATAACATCTTCCTTAGCTACAATTATTACCGATTCCGGGGATACAAATCTCTATTCAGGTACTTATGTAGGTGGGGTATTTCTTTCAACTAATTCTGGAGATAGTTGGAAAAATAGTGTTGGAAATTGGGATAATAACAATGGAGGATTTACTAAGAAAAATATAACAGCTCTTTTACCAATTAAAGATGATGAAGGCAATCTATATCTATTTGCTGGTACTAAAGGAGATGGTATCTTCCTATCAGTAAATAACGACACAAATTGGTTAGCAGTTAATACCGGCCTTATGAATACTTACGTTTATGATATTATATCCATCGATACATTCCTTTTTGCAGTTGCTGACACAGCTGAACTTTCAGCCTCTGGAGGAGTTTTTCGTTCATCAAATAAAGGAGCTAGTTGGATAGGAACTAATAATGGTTTGACAGAAACTTCAGCTACATCACTTGCTGTTTATAAAGATAAAACAGGAACTGTTAATCTTTTTGCCGGTACTTGGAATGGAGGTGTTTATCATTCTACTGACTATGGGGAAAATTGGATTAAATATGATAATGAATTAACTAACTATTCTATTTCAGATATTGTTGTAATGGATACCATTCTATTTGTAGCTGCTAATTCTACAGTATTTCGTTCTATTAATAATGGTGTTAGTTGGATATTCGCAAATAGCAACCTGCCATCATCAGTTAGTTTTTTAGCAGTTAATGATACAATCATCTATGTTCTGGCTGGACGGGAAATTTATTATTCGTTAGATAGGGGATTAGAATGGTACGACGGCGGATACGTTGATCACGATATAAAATGTATGAAAGTTGGAGGGAAGTACCTTTTTCTTGGTATCGATGCACCATTTGGTATTTCAAACTCTGTATGGAGACGTCCCCTTTCGGAAATAAATAAGCCAATGGCTATTAAATATGAACCAGAATTTCCTTATAACTTTAAACTTTATCAGAATTATCCAAATCCTTTCAATCCAAGAACTACTATTAGCTGGGAATGGGGAATCGGCAGTAATATCCAGATTAAGATTTTTGATTTTCTTGGTAGAGAAGTTAAAACTTTGGTGAACCAATATTATTCCCCAGGGTACCACAGCATAACGTTTAATGCCAGAGATTTATCAAGCGGAGTTTATTTCTATTGTATTGGAGTAAAATCAGAAGGGAATATCAATATATTTACGAAAACAAGAAAACTACTATTATTAAAATAAAGATAACCTTTTAAATTACTATCCATTAAAAATAAGGGAGAATATCATGAGTATGTATAAAAATAAAAATTTTTTTATAATCATATTTATCATCTTGATATTTTTGAATATTGATGTTTTGGGTCAGCCTTCAAAAACGGTTCAATTTTTGACGAATGATTTATCTTTTTCAAAAGAGAAAGGTTATGATATAATAAAATTAAATGGAGCTAATTATCATAAGGAAAAAGTAGGTGCCCCAGATTTACCCTGTCAGATATATAATTTTGTTATCCCTGTGAATATGACTTTCGATAAAATAAAAATTCAACAAAAGAAATATGAAAAAATCCCAGGCAATTTTTATATTATTCCGGTTCCATCCGAAACAAAAGTAGGCACCTATGATAACAGCGATACCACTTTTTATAAAAGGGATTTGGCCATTTATAGTTTAACCAATTATCCTGATAGTATTATAGAATTCCTAGGTTGTGGTTATAGTTTTGGTTATCACATTTTATCTGTAAAATTAAATCCAATTCTATACAATCCTAAACTGGGAGAGGTTTCACTATTAACTGACTTAACCTTTTCGGTTGAGCTGAAAAGTTCTGATGATTTATCCCTTAAAGTAAAAAGGCGGAGTGAAGAAAGCCAAAAAAGAGTAGAGAATTTTATTAAATCATTAGTAAATAATCCGGACGAAGTAGATATCATTAATCTAAACAGTTCATTAAAGAAATCTGGCTTAGAAACAAACCCCCAAACAATACCAACACGTCCTTTAAAAATAGAAGAGTTTCCACATATAGAAGGAAATCCAGTAGATTATCTGATTGTTACGAGTGGTGAATTTGAAAATGATTTTCAACCATTTGCAGATTGGGAAATAGAAAAAGGGATTGTTACAACAATAAGAACAACTTCATGGATTAGAAATAATTATCCTGGTTGTGATTTACAAGAGCAAATAAGAAATTTTATTAAAGATGCTGTTAATAATTGGGGAGTTATATGGGTTCTTTTAGGTGGAGATACTGAAATTATACCGGTACGAAATGTTTCTTCTACAAGTGAGACTGATTATTCATACCCTTCCTCGCCAGGTAAAATCTATAATCATCCAACCGATTTGTACTATTCAAGTCTTGAAGGAAACTGGAATTCAGATGGAAATGCAATGTTCGGTGAGAGTTCTAGTGATTTTTATCCTGATATATTTTTGGGGAGAGCACCAATCAACAAAATAGAGGATGTAAATACTTTTATTAATAAAATAAATACATATGAAAAAAATCCTCCTCTAAGTAATTATTTAAATAGAATACTTATGTTGGCTGGTTCGTTATGGGGGCCAACAGATGGTGTAATGTGTAAAGATAAAGAAGATTTTCAAATACAACCCTGGTATTCTGGCTGCTTTTTAAATGGCGATGAATATGAATTATACGCACCCATATCAGGTTCTGGATGGAGTGGCGATAACGAGTTGACATTAGAAAATACAATTCCTCAATTGAATAATGGCTATCACTTCGTTAACCATATGGATCATAGTGATCCTTATTCAATGGGAACCGGATCAAAAAATGGTGGAGGTTTCTTGCGCAATGCGCATATAGAGGCATTGAACAATGGACCAAATTATTCAATTGTATGGACTTATGGTTGTTCACCCAATGCATTTGATTATGCATCAATATCTGAATCATTTATGAATAATCCTAATGGAGGTGCTATTTGTTTTATCGGAAATACTCGATCTGGACATGCAAATCAGGAAGCTCAAGATTATCAATTTTTTAATACACTATTCCAGCCTAATACCTATCATATTGGACAGGCTCTTGTTTCTACACAAAATCCGGCAAACTATACTACTTATCATACATATATAATGAATCTTCTAGGAGATCCTGAATTGCCAGTTTGGACAGCAACACCTCAAAATCTTATTGTATCCCATCCTTCTTCAGTTAATATTGGTGAAAATAATTTTACAGTAACAGTTGCTAATATACCTTCTGGACAGAATGCAATTGTTTGTTTAAAAAAGGGAACGGAAGATTATGCATTTGGAGAAACGAATGCAGGTAATATAACTTTTAATTTTACACCTGATACTCCTGGTGATTTGCAAATTACTATTACTACTCATAATCGCATTCCTTATGAAGCAACAATTCCGGTAATACAAACAAGCTCACCTCATTTATATGTTGAAAGTTATACAATTGATGATGATCAATCCGGTGAGAGATGGGGTAATAGGGATGGTAATATAGATGCAGGTGAAACAATAGAACTCCCAATTACATTAAGAAATAGTAGTACAACTTCATTAACAAATGTTGTTGCTACCCTTTCTGCATATATAAAACGTACTTCTGATCCAAGTCCCTATATTACAATTACTGATGGTTCAGAAAATTTTGGAAATATATCTGCTAATAGTTCAAAAACTTGCGCAGATGATTTTGGATTCACAGTTTCAACAGATTGTCCTAAAGAAGAAATTGTAAAATTTGTTCTTAATATTTCGGGTGATGGTGGTTATAACGAAGTAGATACTTTTTATTTACAAATTGATGCTCCAAAAATCCAGCAGGTACATAATAAAACAGAACCGGAAAACTTACAACCAGATAGTACAGTTAGCTTATCTATTGAACTTGCCAATTATGGTGCTAGCGTCGCTTCGGGAATAACAGCAACTCTTTCTTCAAATTCACCTTACATTATTTCAATAACTGGAAATCCTCAATCGTATCAAGATATTGACCCAAATAGTAGTACAGAGGCTTCATTTGGTTTTACGATAAGTTCAAGTTATTCAGTGGGAGATGAGGAAAATTTATATTTCGCTTTAACTATTCAAGATGCACATAGTAAGGAATGGATAGAAACATTTAATCTAAAAAAACCAAATACTCCAAACTCCACAAGCTTTACTGGACATGAAACTTCCATTGATATAAGATGGACACCAAATTCTGATTCTGATCTAAAAGGTTATAATGTTTATCGCAGTAGTGGTTTAGATGGGACGTATCAAAAGATAAATAATCGATTGATTGAGGGCACTTCATATTTTAACGATATGGATCTGGAAAAAGAAACAATTTATTACTATAAAGTATCAGCAGTAGATGAAGATGCAAATGAAAGTGGTTTAACATCTGCAATAGAAACATGGACAACAATTGCAAATTTAAGTGGCTGGCCTATAAAGGGAAATGAGGGAAATTTTGTATTTGCCTCATCTACCTTATTCGATGTAGATAACGATGGTGCAATGGAGATATTTACAGCGGATGCTTCAGGGAAAATATATGCATTTGATCAACAGAGTACTACAGTAAGAGAATTATTTGATATTGATAATAATCCAACTACAATAAGTGGTTTTGCTTATGAAAGTAATGTAGAATTTTGGAGTTCGCCAGCAATAAGCGATTTGGACGGCGATGGTATTTATGAACTAGTTATTGCCGGAAGATATAGTAATAATACCCTTTATTGTTGGCATATAAATGATGCTAATGGTGATGGTAGACCTGATCTATACTGGACTGTTGATTTAGGAGATGCGTGTTTAGGTTCACCAGCTATAGGGGATATTGATCATACTGGACATAAAGAAATAGTTATTATTTCTCACAATGGAGAGGTTCATATTGTAAAAGATGATGGTTCTTTTTGGGGAGGTTCAGATCCATGGAAAACGACGGCAGGTTCAACTGTTGAGGCGTATTGTACACCTGCATTAGTAGATTTAGATAATGACGGGGATCTTGAAATAATTTTTGGGGGAAAAGACGGTAAGATGTATGTCTGTCATCATAATGGGAGTAATTATTCCGCAAATTGGCCATTTAATACCAGTAAAAATAATTTAGGATCTTCACCTGCGGTTGCAGACATTGATGGAGATGGACAGTATGAAATCATTTTTATTGCGGCAAATGGGTCTGGTTCCGATCCCGTTATTTATGTAAAAGGAGAAAATGGAGAAGATAAAACTGGTTGGAGCAGTGGTAAATCAATTGAAGCTTTGGGATTCGTAGTACCGACTTCACCAGCAATAGGGAATTTAGATGATGATGATCAATTAGAAATAGTTGTGGGGACAGGAAATACTGTTTATGCCTGGAATCATGATGGTTCATTTTTATCTACCAGTTGGCCTAAAACAGGATTTGCTGGTACAAGTTCAAGTCCTATGATTGCTGATATTGATGATGAAGCGGGACCTGAAATTATAATAGGTTCATCTGATCATAATCTATATGCCTGGCATAAGGATGGTAGCAACGTTAAAGGTTGGCCTTTGATAACAGGTAATATGATAGAGGGATCACCAGCAATCGGAGATATTGATGGGGATGGAGATAATGAAGTAACGATTGGTTCTTTTGATAATTACTTTTATGTATGGAATACAAAAGGAACCACTAATAAAGATTGGCCGATGTTTCACAATGATGCAGATAATTCAGGATCTTACTATCAAAATTATTTGTTAAATAATGCAGTTGAAAATAAATCGATAACTTATTCTGCTACTTGTCATAATAATAATCATATTATAGAACGAGGATATTATGGGAAGCTACATTTAGTTTTTTCCAGTGGAGGGGAAATCTTCTATCGCAGAAGCAGTGATAATGGCAGCAATTGGGAACTAACCAAAAGGATAAGTAGCGGTAATGGTTCAAATGAGCATCCATCCATTGTAGCTGCTCAATATAACGGTTCTGATATACTTTGTTTAGTTTGGCAATATAAAATTAACAATACGCATTATAAAGTATTTTATTCATTCAGTTCAAATTCAGGTTCAACCTGGTCCACACCAACAATCTTACCAGGTTGTTCAGATGTTACTATCTCTTTTTACCAAAGCAATTCTTATTATGGCCCAGGCCCAACCCCAGTAATTGCAAGTTTTATTGAAGCATCAGATGATGAACCAGATTTCTTGCTAGTATATGCTGCTAATGATGGTTTGCATTATCGATATGCTCAGAATTATTATAGTTCGTGGTCTGCAGATGCGATTATTCCAGGAGCAACATCGGATCATGTTTGGTATCCTTCGTTATCTACATATAACAGCAGAGATTATTATTCAAATTATCATCAGGTTAATTTAATTTATGATCAGCGTTTTAATAATATATATTCTCAAATCTTTAAATACCCAGGATTAAATTGGACAAATCGAGTTCAAATTAGTACTTCAGGGAGTACTACTCGTTTTAGTACTACCATGACAATTGATAATTATTATAATACTGATGCAGTTTGGGGTGAACTTTATGGAAGCTACTATAGCATAAGATTTCGTAATGGATATCCTAATGGTAGCTGGTCTAGTTGGAATCAACAATGGATTGTTTCAAATGCCCATTGTTATAATCCTTCAATAACTTATTATAATGCATCAGGAGTACAATCTTTAGATATTTTATTTTTTACTTCAACACAACAAATTCGTCAAAAAAAATATCATGGAATCGTTGAAATTCCTCCAGAGCCAAGTACACAAGTTATTGCTTCTTCAGGTATGTTTACCAACCTTACACATGAAAGATTTGATACACCAGTACCAATACAAATATGGACAAATCAAACTCAATCACCTTATTCAATATTGTATAATTCAAATTATCTTCCTAAAGAATCACCAAGAATACTTTATGGCGAGATAAGGCGTGCTGTTGAAATAGTTGATACCACTAACAATTCTGGTTTAAAAATTGAATTCAATCAGCCTATTATAAAATTAAGTAGTGGTGATAGTGTTATAGCTCCATTTAAAAAATATGATTATAAGGCCAAACTTTCACTATCACTTTCAAATATATTTGATTATCTCCAAACGGAATCATTTACTATACCTGAAGACGTTGAATCAATTTCATGTAAAGCTATCGTTAAATCTCTTCAACTTGATACCCTTGCAGATGGTACCGTAAATGCAGATAAAAAAACTAATTTCAAAAATATCTCTTTCAATTTATTTGTTAAAGATATGAATTCGAAAGACAACCTTTTAGACTTGGCAAGTCAGAATTTAAATAACGATAAAGGATTTCATGACTTTAATAAAATCTATAAAACTAATGTAGCTAAATTAAATAAAAAGTATGTTTTTATAATTCCCGAAGTAAATATTAGCGGAAAATTTAAAGATGAAGATTTGTCTTTATCACTTGTTAATATTTCCGTTGAAGATTCTTCGCTTGTATTAATAAATTCAAAAATATTATCTAATAATATTATTCCAAATGAATATTCTATTTTAGGAAATTATCCAAATCCGTTTAATCCATCAACAACGATATCTTATAATTTGCCTAGGATATCCAAAGTAGAAATTGAAATATTTGATATCTTAGGTAAAAAAATAAAGAGTTTCTCATTTTCTTCTCAATCTGCAGGAAGACAAGGTGTACTTTGGAATGGGACTAACAGTAATAATCAACAAGTTGCAAGTGGTATTTACTTGTATCATTTCAAAGCCGTTTCGTTGGAAGGTAAAAATGAAATATTTGAAAAAACTGCCAAATTGTTGTTATTGAAATAATTTGAAAATATATCTTAAGTTTTGTCCCGGAATCGTAAAGATTCAGGGACAAAACGATTATAAATAATACTTGAAGAGAATCACAGCATCCATTTAATTCTGTTTTTGTAATTGAGAATAAATTTGATAGACTTAGCATTTTCATGAGTAAACATGCCTATATTTAATAAAGACACATCTGGCCATATCAGAATCAAATGAGTGCCATGGAGAATGAAAGAAAATCCCTCAGTAATTCTTCAACTTCAGATAAAGATAATCCCTTGCTATACTTCATTGAAGCGAAAGTATGTCTTAATATAAATAAAACGGATTTTCTTCGTTATCAATTTTTTCAGGCATTATCGAAAAGTTGACATATTAAATAGCGAATATTAAGCTTTATTTCGACAAATCAATAAATTCTCAAATGTCATTATATTATCGTGATTCTGTATTAGTCACTTATGATGATAGAAACATCTGACTCTTTTGGATGCATAAAACATATCACTGGTAATGGAGTTTTGTTTATTATTTTGAATCCTTTTTTCCAGTTTCTTTGAAATTTCTTTACCAAGTTTGAATCATTATAATCTTCTTTCACGAGCCTGGTTTCACCAATTGATGAGTAAGACATATATACTCGAAATCTTTTCAAATAAAAAAATCTTTAGACCGGCAGTTTGTAATAGAGTTTTCCGATCACTACAATAAATTGCATAGACCTATAGATGAATTCGAACATAGATTCTTCGATGAATGGAGCAGTGAGGAATGGAATAATTTTTATAATTATATGATTGGATGTATGCAGCTATATTTGAATAGAGGATTAATTGAATGTGCACATATAAATTTGGAAAAGAAAAAGATGATTGATTCAACATGTGAGGAGTTTGTGGAATATTTTGAATCAATTGAAATTGGGAAGGAAATCCATAAGAAAGAACTTTTTGAGAATTTTAAGAAGGAATTTGGAGAATATGGTGAAATGCAGCCAGTAAGGTTTTCAAGATGGTTAAAAGATGCTGCTAAAATTAGAGGTGTAAATATTAATGAAAGAAAATCCGGAACAGAACGTTATATAACAGTGGGTGAATTGGAAACTGCAGATAAACTGGACACTCTGCCTTCGGCAGATAAATTGGACAGGTCTCTTTTTGATTAGGGCATAAAATATGAGATAAAGTTGTCCAAGTTGTCCAAATCGGTGAAATGTTTTGAAATTAACTTATTTTCAAAGTTTTTATTGGACAACTATTGGACAAGTATAATTAGAGAGTTGTCCACTTTAAGATTTTACATTTTTATCAAAGATGTTCAAGTTGTCCAAAGCAAGATAAAAAAGATGCGATATTTTTCAAAATTCGAAAGAAATAAAAATTTGGACTAGTTGGACAGGTTATTCTACAGTTTTCAGATGAAAAAAAATGAAGTTGTCCAAAATAGATTTTAAATGATGGTGGTAAAATAAGGGATAATTAGAGACCTTTTTAACATGAGTATATTCACTTAATTATAGATTGTATTTCATCAACAGTTTCGAGAAGGCTGTTGACATGCAATTTAATAGATTCCGCCTGTTGACTAGATATTTCACCATAACCTTTTAATGATTCAGGGGTGCTGTCGCAAAGCAATGCCCAGATATGACCGATATTACTGCGAACTATCCTTTCCTCATAAGAATTATATACATTAAGCTCCAATTCATAGAACATTGTTTCATTTTTAATACGGATTAGACTTAATAATTCAAGGATTTTATTTTTGATTTCATCATTAAGTGAATAAACAATTTTTTCGGTTAACTTATCTTTGCTTTTATTTTTAAAAAGCTTTTCAATAATATCGATACTGTTCTCAATATGATGTGCTGTAACAGAAAGGCTTCGGCGATGGTTATCAGGAAGTTTTACTTTATTTTCTTTGATCATTGTTTACTCCAAGACATTTTTAATTGTAACAGGGATATTATTTTTAAATAACTTTTTTAGTTGAGATTTCAAATCCGGCTGGAGCTTTAGGATTGCGTCAACAACCGCTTCTATTATGAACGGATCATTCTCGTTTGTCAATCTTTTTAGGAGTGCCGGCACCGCTTCTACAGCATTTAATTTAGAAAGAATATTAGCCGCTCTAACAGGAGTTTCGGATTCCGGATGGTTTAATGCACGAATCAGCTTTTTTACAAAGTTCTCTTTTTCAAGCTGATCCTGATGCAATCCGCAATTAGGGCAGATTTTTACTTCTGCTTTAATTTCCTTCCAGCAACTTATACAATAGTAAGTCATGTAAATTAAAAATTATATATTAAAAATTAAAAATTCCTAAAGAAAGAAAAACAATTCCATAATTTTATTGGTACTTATACATTAACTCCAGGTTGGAGAACTTGCTTTAGTCCTTCTTTGACATTATCAGGTAATGGAGCCTTCATCAGACCTGAAATAGTTTTTTCAACGTCATAATCTAGCCGGTGAAGGGTTATGTTTTCATTTTCATAGACTGCGTAACATGCCTGACCACCGTCTCTTGACAGGCCTACACTTCCAGGATTTATAACAATGTTATAATCCAATTTTATTTTATATTGAATATGAGTATGACCAACTAAAATATATTCTGCAATTTGACTTATTTCATTATTTATTTCACCGGCAATTTCATGCTGATTTAAGTATTTTGAAATATCACCTTGTGGAGAGGCATGAGCCAGAAAAAAAGTATTTTCATCAAAGTGAGCTTTAGCAATGGTCGGCATTCTTCTTAGAAATCGTTTATCATCATCATCTAATAATGTTTTATGCCACTCACGTGTTGCTATTGAATATTCCCGGAATGTTCCCATACAATTGCAATCTACATTAAAACCGAGAGCGTTATCGTGATTACCTATTACATAATAGTCAGCATTTTCTTTAATGAATTTAACACATTCTTTGGGATTAGGTCCATAATCAACAACATCCCCTAGAAAAATAAGCATATCATAGCTGCCATCTTTTTCAAGCACAGCCTGAAGTGCGGGATAATTTGCATGTATATCAGAAACAATTAATGCTTTCATATTCTTTTTCTTTCAAAGATAGGAGAATAAAAAAACTCCTACTTTATTAATCAAAAAAATTAATTAAGTAGGAGTCATTAATTCCTTTTGTTCAGGAATGATAAGCGAACTCCATCGCTTGATTAAAAAAATAAAATTTAAATTAGAGTCAAATAGTATAAAAAACACAAAATTATAAATATGTTACCAATAACTTAAAGTTATGTTCCCTTCTCCTCCCAAATTTCTGCAATTGTTACTATAACTCTTACTGCCATCTCCATATCCTGCACAGAAATCCACTCCAATTTGGAATGGTAGCTATGTTCGCCGGCAAAAATATTGGGAGTAGGAAGCCCCATAAATGATAATTTTGAACCGTCTGTTCCTCCTCTAATAGGATGCATTATCGGTTTGATATTTAGTCTCTTCATAGCTTCAATTCCATAATCAACTACCTGCGGATGTTTGGCCAGGATTTCTTTCATATTCCGGTATTGTTCAAATACTTCTAAATTGAATTTTGCGCCGGGAAATTCAGCAATTGTTTTTTCAGCAAGGTCATTCAGAAAATTTTCATATTCCTTTAATTTAGGTGTTTCGAAATCTCTAATTATAAATTTAAGAGTTGTTAATTCTTCATTGCCATTAATATTATGGCAGTGCACAAATCCCTTTCTCTCTTCTGTAGTTTCGGGAGACAATTTATCTTTGGGAAGATTACCAATAAAATCTGCGGCTACTTTGATTGCGTTAACCATTTTATTTTTTGCATAACCCGGATGAATATTCTTTCCAAAGAATTTTAAAGTTACAGCATCAGCACTGAAAGTTTCCGATTCAACTTCACCTCTGCTTTGTCCATCGATGGTGTAAGCATATTTAGCATCTAATTTTTTCAAATCAATTTTCTCTGTGCCTCTGCCGACTTCTTCATCAGGAGTTAAACATACTTTTATTGTCCCATGCTTCACTTCCGGATGTGTTAAAAAATAATTTATAGCATCTACAATTTCAGCAACACCAGCCTTATTATCAGCGCCAAGTAATGTAGTTCCATCTGTTGTAATAATATCATGACCAATCATATCAACAATGTCTGGGTTTTCTTCAGCCTTTATAACCTGACTTTGATCTTTGGTTAACTTTATATCACCACCCGGGTAATTTTTATGTATAACAGGGTTAACATTTGCGCCGGTCACTGCAGGCGAAGTATCCATGTGTGCGATAAAAGCAATTGAAGGAATATTTTTTGTTGTATTAGAAGGGAGAACTGCCATAACGTAACCCCATTCATCCATTTGTGCATCACTAAGCCCCATTTCATTTAGCTCTCCAGCTAATACTTTTGCTAATATTTTTTGCTTTCCTGTACTCGGAAATGAAGTTGATTCTTCATCCGATTGCGTATCATATTTTACGTATCTTAAAAATCTTTCAACGCAGGTAAATTTATAATTATTGTCGAACATATAAATCCTTTTTTAAGATTATAAATTATTTAGTGATGCAAATGTAAATTACTACAAAAAGAAAAATGTAAGCAAAAATATTATAAAAATATAAAGAATATAAATTGATATTTTCCCGTTCATTATAATTTTGCCAACACCGACGCTTAACTTTTCAATAATGTTTGAAATAAATTCATACAGATATTCTGCTATGTCTCTTGTTCTAACCTCTGCAAGGTAGCCTTCCTTAATTTCTTTTGATCTGAAAACACTTCTTAAAATATATTCCAGTGTAAAGGAATAAGCAGGCACAGTATAATATTCATCCTCACCTAAAGGCAGTGCACCGTTCCAGGCATCGACTTTTCTGATTTTTCTTTTCCCGAAAGCATAAAACAAAAGAGGGATTGCCAATAAAACAAGAATTACCATAATAAACATAGTGGGAGAAATTACGCCGAAAATTGGTTGGGCGGATACTATTAAAAGGGGATCGGGAACAGCTAATAACCCGGAAAGAAATTTCCCATAACCAAGTAATTGAATTACATAAGGAGAAAAAATTCCACCCAAAAATAATAACAATATCAAAAATACTTGAGAAATCTTCATTGCCGTAGAAGGAAATTTATATGTTTTCTCGCCGTGATCGGGACCAAGAGCTGTATAGCCGATTAATTTAATCATTGCGAAAGTTGCAAGACCGATTGCAAGAGCAACCATAATTCCCGCAAAGGCTGCAATAATTCTGTCAATGTTATTCATAAATTTATAAGATTGAAATAAAGCTTCAAGAATCATCCATTCGCCAACAAAGCCTATTGTCGGCGGGAACGCACTGAATGATAATCCGGATGTCATAATACCAAAAGCCGGAAGCTTCCCTACATTTCGCCAGATACCACGGACTAAATCAATGTCTTCTTTTTGCAATGATTCTTTAGCGTGTCCTACTGAAATAAACAAAAGCGTTTTTGCAATTGTATGTGAAAATGCTATAAATAGTGCTGCGAGAAAGGCAAAGTCGGCAAGTGTTTCTACACCCTTATTGGAGGAATAAAAAGCAGCAATGGCACTTAATCCTAAGGCAGTTAAGATCATACCATTATTTTCTACAGTTGAGTAAGCCGGAAGTTTTTTAAGGCTTCTTTCTGCTGATGAAAACATTGCACCCCAGAATGCTGAAAAAGCACCGAGTACAAGGACAAGAATTCCCCACCATTTTGTGTATTCTGTTAAAGAAAGAATTCTTACCAAACCATAAACTCCCATTAATGTTAACGGAGCGCTCAGCATCGCTGCAGTATGTGAGGGAGCTTTTGAGTATGCACCAATTATCCAGGTGTGGAATGGGAAAATATCCATCTTGATTATGAAACCGAGTGTAGTAAGAACCAGGAACAATGAGTTTGATGGTGCGGAATGAATTAACGAAAATGAATTGTTTGATAAATAAAGAGAGCCGAAACCTAAAATTAAAAACATAGTTGAAGCTTCGCCGAAAGCAAGAAACTGAAAAGCATCTTTCATCGAATCTTTTCTTTCGAGTATCTGGAATGCAAGTGCAATTGTCATTATTTCCCAGCCGGTTAAAAATAAAATTGAATCGGCTGCAGACATTACAAGGACCATTCCAATTATTGAAAGATTAAAAAACAATCCCATTTTTTTACTGAAGAGCCTGCCAAAATCAATAGAGTAAAATGAAAGCGCAGCAAATGAAAGTGAAGAGACGATGAAAAATAAGCTGGTAGTTCTGTCAACATTTAATCCGATTGAGATATGAGGCAGTAAGTAATAAGCAGCAGAAGCTGAAGGATTGTTAATTGATGCAGCACCGGCAATAAAAACAAAGACAGAACCGATAAAAGCAGACAGATAACTTAATCTCCTGGAGAAGGTAAGAATGCATCCTAAAATAAAGAATGCAAATGCGATGTAAAGGTAATTCATTTATTTATCCTTGCAATTTTCTTCTTCATAATTTTTAACAAAACAGAAATAAGCTGCTCCGGGCTTCCATAGTTCTTTATTTCTGCCAAAAGGTACTCTCCAGCAGTATTTTTTAAATTGATATCATTATTTATTTGCCCGGATTCAATTATTATTATTCCAAATGGTTTAGGCAATTGATTTATTGTCTCTTTAAGCGGCTGAATCATTTTTTCGGTTGCAGGACCTAAAACTATCAAAACATCAGCGTGACGAGGAGTGTCGGCAAAGAAAATTCCGAATCTGTGAATATTGTATTGCGGGGTTTGCAATGCTTTTAATTCAAAGCAAAGTTCATTGTTATTTCCCACGTCAATTACGTACAAGTGTAATGACCTTTTGAATATTCCGTCGATATTTTTTACATCTATTTCAGAAACATAATTTTTCTTTTCCGTTAGTCTTTTTTTAAGTCCGTATGGAAACCACCAGTTGTTCACGATTGTTCATTCCTCTTTTGATTTTTTCGATGATAAATTAAGTTACATCCATTTTATTTGTGACTTTGTATTCTTATTCAAACTTGAACTCATCCTATAATCCTTCTCTTTCAAAGAGAAGGATTTATTGTCACTCAAAACTTTTCATTGCTTATCTTGTCACTTGTGTATAAGAACGATAACATTTCTTATGTTCGGTTATCTTTGACAATAAGCCTTTCCCTTCACAAGGGAAAGGTTGGATAGAGTTAATTTTATAAGATAACCAATAATAAAAATCTAAGTTCGCTTAAAGCGATTTTTTACATTTTGCTTCTAGAATCCAGCCTCACATTCCATCACTCCATCTCTCCTAACAATATGTCAACACATTACGCTCACCTTGCAGCATCGGCAAAAAAACTTCCGAATGAATCAAGCGAAAAAGGAAAATCCGTAAAAATCATTCCTGGCAGAGAATCTTTAAAAGCATTTAATCCGAATAATGACGGAGTTGATATATACGCATACTTTATTTTTCCTTTTTCAAGTTCTGTATAATAAGCAATAAGTCCGCTTGGAGATTCGACAGTTCCGATTGCGCTTCCATTTAATTCATCTCCAAAGGATCCTTCGGAAAAATTAATTTTCGGTTCTTCAAAATGGATTAGATTTTTTACTTTATCTATAAAATCAATTTTTTCATTAATTATTTTTACAGATTCAAAAATCTCTTCCACTCTTACTTCAAGCCTTGCAAGTGAATCGCCAAAAGAAATAGTCGGTATTTTCAGGTTTTCATAGAATTTATCAAACATTCTTATATCTTCTTTTATACCGCAGGCTCTTAGGGATGGACCGGTTAAAGAATTTTCTATCGCATATTCTTTGGAAATTTTTGAAGTGTTGTGAAGCCGGTCAAGAAAATTTTTACTCTCAAGAGTTCTATCATATAATTTTTTCAATTCTTCATTCAGATTATTGATTCTTAACTGCACTAAATTTAAAATTTCCTTATCGGGATAATGATTTAATCTGCCGACGTTATTAATTCTTTTCAAATATCTTGAGCCAATTGCTTTTTCCGAATTCGAAAAAATATAGTTTGTTCTTAATGATTCTTCAAAAAGATATTGAACATAACTGGTTAGAACTTTTTGTGCTGCAGCGTTGGAAAGCTGATTAAACACATATAAATGATTGTATATTCTTTCAAGTTCCAGTGCGATTATTTTATAACTTTTAATAATAGGATTTAATTCTAATCCGGCAATTTTTTCTATAGAATCTGAAAAGGCCAGGGAATGTGAAAAAGAAAAATTACCACAGACATTTTCTACAAATGGAATGGCTTCAATTGGAGCCAGACCTAAAAGCTTTTGTTCAATATTTCTGGACTTATACGAAAGATCGATATTGATGCTTAAAATTCTTTCACCGTAGGTAAAGATGTGAAATATTCCGGGTTCAATAACCCAAGAAGTAACAGGACCATAACGAAAAATGAAAACACCATCTCCGAAAAACTCACTTTTGCCAATAATTGAATTTCGGTCTTTAATAATCTGCAGAATGTCAAAAGTTTTTTCCATAGGATTTTCTTCGATACAAAAATTCTTTCCGTTAAAAAGAAGGAATTTTTCTTTGTCACTATTTTCTATTAAACCGAATAATCTATTTTGTTCTGTATTTGTCATATTATTTTCAAATAAAAATTAACTCTCTCTCTCAACTTTATTATCAGTGAAGACTTTGAATTTTATATCTTGTCAAGACTAAACATTTGTCATAATCTCTAATAAGTTCTTCTCTTACCACGAGAAGGTCGTCAGACTCCATAGAGACTAACGGACTCTATGGGATTAGGATGAGTTCATTTATTCTTGCAAACATACTCTTCTTATTTTTTCAAAATTATAATAGACTAAAATCGAATTCATTATTTCCATATTCCATTGAAAAGAATGTTATAAACTAAAGGTGCTGCAAAAGTAACAGAAAGCGCAATTATTAAATTTATAATAGGAACCAGTACAGTAACATCTTCTTTTCCTGCAGGGATCAATTCTGACATCTTAAGTTTATCCGGTTCCGAAAAAATCATACTGATAGTTTTATAATTAATTCCGATGAATGCAATTGCAAGGAATAATCCTGTTAATAATGTAATAACTGTACCGTAAGTATTATATATTCCTATAAGTATTAAAAGTTCACCAAAAAAAGTTCCGAAGGGAGGTGTGCCAGTTACCGCAAGCGAACCGAAGAATAAAGAGTATCCGGTAACAGGTAATATTTTTGCTACACCTTTAACTTCTTCTATTTTCCAGCTATTATATTTAATTAAAACATTTCCCGTTAAATAAAATGTAGCTGACTTAGCAAAGGCGTGAGATAAAATTATAAGCACACTACCCACAAAAGCGTATCCGCCGAGTGATAGCCCAATTAAAGCGATTCCCATATTATCGATGGATGAATAAGCAAACATTCTCTTATAGTAAACCTGATTGAACGACATTAAAGCTGCAAGAACTATACTTAGCAGCCCAAGAGTAAAAGCAAAAACTTTAACGCCGTCATTCGGCACAGCTTGAAGCACTCTTTCAATTGCAAAAAGAGCTACCGGTAAAAGCACCGCAGAAAATACTGCACTTATTGGTGAAGGTGCTTTACCGTGTGCATCGGGAAGCCAGGTATGCATCGGGAAAATTCCGGCTTTAGTACCAAATCCAATTATTCCTAAAACAGCTCCAAAGTATGCAAGTCTTGAATCAGTATGCATCTTTAATAGATCTGCAAATGAAAGTGTTTTGAACGACGAGTAGATAAATATTACGGCGATTAATGAAATCATTAATCCAACCGATACAATAATTACATAGCGCCAGGTTGCCTCAATAGTTGCCTCATCATTTTCCGTAGAAATTAATAGTGCACTGGTAACAGTAGTTGCTTCAACGGCAACCCAAATTAGACCAAGGTTATTAAGGATTACAGTGAATAACATTGTAAGTACAAATGTATTCAGAAGGAAGAAATAGAAATGAGATTGAAATAATTTATTCTGAATATGTTCCACATAATAAATAGAGAAAATAACGGAGCCAAGATAAATAGCGCTTATCATGACAAGAAAAATTTTAGACAAACCGTCAATATAATAGAAATTGGTGGAGTAGTTAGGAAGAAATAAAATATAGACAGCACTTGCAAGAGCACCAACCGAAACTATAACTGAGATATCTTCTTCAAACCTTAAAAAGGGAAGGATGCAAAGAAGGCTGCCTAAAGCAGAGAACAATACCGGAAGTAGATATAAAATTTCCATAAATTATCCCTTCAGCTCTTTATAATCTTCCTTACCGCTTTGGACAACATTTTCTCTTGATCTTATAATAGCTCCGGAAATCATTACAATTCCAAGCAAGTCAAGCACAATTCCGGCTTCTACAATAAAAGGTAATTCGGGAAAAATATAGCCAAACATATACATAGCATTTTCCATTACAAGGTAACCGATCAGTTGAGTAAAAGTACTGCTTCTTGAAATAATCAAAAAGATGCCAAGCATCATTAGAGTAATTGGTATAGAGCCAAGATTTGAGTTGATATATTTAGCTAACGTCAAACTATAAAGAAGATAACCGATAACCGTTATTAAGAGTGAAATCAAAATTGAACTTGCAATTCCAACCAAGGGACTTGTTTCTCTTGCCCGCCATTTGTCTTTTCTTATTATTTTGAGAAGGTAAAAAGGGATTAGCCAGCCTCTAGTTAATGCAGTTAAAGCAGCAAGAATTAAAATGAACTTTTCATCATTTAAAAAACCTACGATAAAAAAAAGAATAGCAATAAGGTATGATCCGATGGAGAAGGTTTTAATAATGTTTGTTATATAAATCTCCCACTGCATAAAAATCACAAGTGCAATCTCAATGAATCCTACGAGTAGAAACGCATTATCGAGATGGTTCATTATAAACCACCCCCGGCTGCTGATCCCGTGGTATAGAATACTAATGCTGCCAAAAATGCCAAAACCAAAGCAACTGCAACAAAATCGAAAATTTTGAATAGCTTGTATTTGGAAAAAGTTTCTTCAATTATGACAAATAAAATTATCAGGACTAAAATTTTAGCGTAGTTAATAAACATATAAATAAAAACATCGGGTAATGATTGCTGCATTGGAACGAAAAAGGGAAAAGCAAAAACATTCATAAAAACATTCATTAAAAGAAAATGTTTTATATATCCTCCCCATTTGTATAAAGCAAATTCTTTACCGGAATATTCCAATTCCATACCCTGGTCGATAAAACCAAGTTCACCAAGAGAGTGCGATTCAATAGGAAGCTTTCCGGTTTCCACAATTAAAACCATAAAAAAAGCAAAAGTTGCAAACCAATGAATTAGCGAGAGGTACCAGTCTTTTGAAGTCTGAAGAACATTATTTATTATATAAGGATTGTTTGTATTGGATATTACTCCGAACATTATGAAAATGATTAATATAATAGGTTCGGATAATGCACCAATACTTGAAGCTCTTGATGTTCCGAGATGAGCATAATTATTTCTACTGTCGATAGCGGCAAGTTTTTTAACAGTAGCTGCCGCACCGAAAACCAAGCCGCCTCCTACAAAATCAACAGTCGGTCCAAACGTTAAAGGGAAAGCTGTTATTATAGGTAAGACAAGAGTTAACAATAAATAAAAAGAAAAAGTAATATAAGGTGCCGCAATAAAAAACGGAGAAGCGGCGTGAGGAGCAAGAGTTTCTTTTCTGAATAATTTTATTAAGTCATAATATTCCTGGAAAATGCTGGGGCCTTTTTTAGATTCAACAATTTCTTCAAGCTTTCTAATTATTCCAATAGTTAAAGGTGCCAGTAAAGCAACATACAGCAATTCCAATATACTTAGGAAAAAGAGCATAGACCTCAATTAAAAATTATAAATTAGAAACTGCATTAAATATTTAATCATTAACAATATGTATTGGTAATGAAATGTAAAGATTCCTATAAATCAAAATCTAAGAAAACTATCTTCGATTGTTATTAATTCGAATGTTAAAATATTCTGCATTCGGAATTAGTTAGATTTTGAATGAAGAATACTGACCATTAGAACAAAATTACAAATAATTTTTGCTAGAATAATAGAATTACACGTAAATCCGTCACTTATATTTATTTATAGCTTTTGGAGGTATTCAAAGACATGAATAACTCCAACTTATTAAGTAGGAGTTATCAGCCTAAAGGCAGGCAAGTAAAAGCGAACTCCATCGCCAGGTGAAAAAATATAATTTAGAAAGATTAAATGCAAATGGTATATGTATATTTAATCAATACTGATGAAATGAACTATGATTGGCAATTGTAATTCTCGGCGGATTTACAACATCTACATTATTAAATCTACTCGTACTGCCGGCTTTGTCGCTGAGATACTGAAGATTTGAGAAAAATCATTCTGAAATATAATAAAATTTATTAATTTTTTTAGAGTAACCAGGAAACAGGAAACTGAATAATGTTTATTCTTTTGTGCGATTAAACATATCGTTTGGTAATTTTGTCTATTAAATAAAATATTTTGTCCAAAGAAATCCTTGCAAAGAAGAAAAAAATTTGAATGAAGATAACATTATCAAAAAGCTCAAGTTCGACAATGAACCATCATTAAAAAATCTTTTTGACGATTACTCGCGAATGGTTTTTAATGTTGCATTCCGCATGCTGCAAAATAGGGAGGATGCTGAAGATGTTACTCAGGATGTTTTTCTTAAAGTTTATAAATCGCTAAAACATTTTCGCGGCGAATCTCAGATATCAACTTGGATTTATCGTATTACCGTAAACCTTTCATTAAATTTTCAGCGTAAGAGAAAATATAGGCAGTGGCTTTCGCTGGATTTTAATTCAAGCGATAATGATGATAGAGAGATTGATATTCCGGATTCAAAAGAAGAAAATCCCAATGGTATAATGGAAAGAAAAGAGACGGAACAAATTGTTCAAGCGGCAATCAACTCTCTGTCGGAACAGCAGCGGGTAGCTTTACTTCTTCATCGATATGAAGGATTATCATATGAAGAAATTGCAAAAATTATGGATACGAGTGTTGCTTCGGTTGAATCCAGACTGCATAGGGCAAAAATATCTTTAACAAATAAATTGCTTAAGTTAAAGAGCGAGCTATAAAAATGGTAGAAAGTTTTCAAACTTTAATGTGGCTAATATAAAAGAACGACATAAAATGAAAGGAAGTTCAAATTGAAAACAGAACAATTATTCTTTGGTAAAACGAAACATATTCTGTTCATTGCAATTTTGATATGTGTGTTTGCCGGGATCAATTCATTTGCTCAAAATAAAAATCATCAACATAATCATATGCAAGATTCGACGATGTTGCAAAGGCAAGAGATGATACATAAGCGAAGCCCGATGGTTATGCCTTTTAATATGAGTAAAGTAACACATTATTTCATAAAAACTAAGGATGGCGGCAATTTGATTATTAAAACAAAAAATCCGAAAGACACAGTGCAGGCAGCTTTAGTAAGAGAACATCTTAAAAAAGAGCAAGCATTATTTTCAAATGCAAATTTCAGAGATCCGAAAACCCTTCACGGAATGAATATGCCGGGACTTAAAATATTATCTAAATCAAAAGGCAAGTTTAAGGTTGATTATAAGGAATTAGCAGACGGCGCTCAGCTTGAATTTACCTCAAAAGATTCCGTTGTAATCAGCGCAATTCACAAATGGTTTGATGCACAGTTAAGAGACCACGGGAGTGATGCAAAGAGCCACGAATGAGCGCAAGTTTTTCTAAAGTAATGTGTCTAATTGTATGGATTGCCAATTTGTTGTTAACATACACTGTGCTACATTAGGAATAATGGAGTAGTGGAGAAATGGAGTAATAGGATTTATTCCATTACTTAAGGTGAAAGTGTATGCGTAAGGCGAATAATTAAGAAGGAAGACCGAAAATGAAACATAAAGATATTAAATCAAAATTGATTTTGTATCTTGACGGTGAATTGCCGGAAAAAGAAATGGAAGAAATTAAATTGCATTTGGATGATTGTGCAGAATGCACAAGTAAGCGGGATTTAATTGTATCACATTGGAAAAAAGAAAATATAAAACAAGAATTGCCTTCACCATTTCTATGGACAAAGATTGAAGCACGAATAAAAGAATATGAACAAACATCTAAATTTATATGGGATTTTAAAGAAGCATTTCGTTTTGTAGTTATGCATCCGGTTACAACTGCAATTGCTGTCATCGCAATTGCTGCCGGTATTTATCTTGGAACGCCGGCTGTTAACAGACAATCTACCGGACATCAAATGCAGACTTCTTCTTTAAATATTTCTGAAGATTTTGAATTGAATGTATTTAGAATTGTCCCGGATAATGAATTAGGAAGTTCAATAGTAAATCCAAAGCAAACACGGAAATAAAAATATGAATAAAAGAATTATTTTTTATGCAGCCGTTTTTTTAACGATTGTAAATCTTGCGGCATTAGGTACGTGGATGTATAATCGTTTTTCTGCCGGCGCACTAAATAATGAGCAGCGGTTATCACTTTCTGAATTGAGAACCAATCATTTTGAGCAATTGAAAGAAGAGCTTTCACTTACAGGTAAACAAATCGCTGAAGTTAAAGCATTACGCAATGATTTTTTTACGCAGATAGATTCGCTTTCTACACAACTTGCCGGTAAACGAACTGAATTAGCAAAAGAAATCTGGCGGAGCGAGTTAGATTCGGCTAAAGTCAATAATCTTGTTAATGAAATAGGTAAATTACAATCTGCCGCACAGTTCGAAGTTCTTGCACATTTGCACCAGGTAAAAAATTTACTTACTCCAGGACAGCAGAAGAAATTTTATTCAATAATCTTACAACGCTTCACTACGGAAACTGACCAGCCGCAAATACATAATCCGCGCTTTTAATAAGGGCAGCTTGATTTTTAATAATAAGCTTTCTATGATTATTAATACAAATTGATTATTTTATCAAATAATTTTATATTGATAAGAATTATGATGGAAACCGTAATAACAAATATTCTCCGTGATTTGGGACTAACCGAAAGACAAGCAGTTCGTGATTATGCTCTGCTAAACAGCTCACAAAAAGCAGCAGAATTCGAACAAGACTGCAAAGTATTTGAAAACAAGTATAAAATGTCTTTTCAAGAGTTTGAAAATAAGTTGCGTTCTGTTGACGAAGAGGTTTTTGAAAAAGAAGATGATTATCTTGAATGGAAATTTGCCGCAGAAGGCGCAGCTTATTGGCGCGAAAAGATAGAGCAATTGAAACGTGAGCAATGATTTCAATTATTGAGGCATTTGCGGAAATTATAGATTCTTATGAAATCCACCGTTATAGACAATACGGTAAAGCGTATGAATTTGTTGCTGTAGTACGATTTAATAATGAATCAGAATTATATATTAAAGATTATCTATTTTTGAATGGCGAGCGAAAATATTCATTTCATTGGCAAAATAAACAAAATCAACTAATTAGACGATGGGATAATTCTCCTTATCATAAGAATATAAAAACCTTCCCTTTTCATCTGCATACCGCTAACAACATTGAAGATTCTAAACCTATAACACTCAAAAAGGTTTTAGAATTTATTACAAAACAAATTCATTGATATGAAAGTTGAAGTTACAAGCAAATATCATTTGATACTAATTCCATTCAAACAGTAATAGCTTCTTAAAGCAATTTTTTATTTATCCCAAAAAATTATTTTATCTTCGCCGCAAGTTTCCCTTTCGCTGTGTGTCTAATCATTAAAATAAATTTTTTATTTCTAAATTATAATTACCAGGGAAAAACAAAATGTTGAGTGAAACGAAATTTCGCTTTGCGGGGGAAAATATACCGGAATGGATTTTCGAATTTAACGGCTATCAATGCCCTTTTTTAATTATCGGATACAGAATGGGAAAGCTTGCAATGGAAAAGTTGAATCTTACCAAAGAAAATAGTTATGAGATGTTTGTTTTTGCAGAAATGGGCATAGCACATCCGCAAATAAAAATGATAGATGGCGTGCAGGCTGCAACTGGAGCTACTTATGGAAAAGGACAATTGTTCAAATTGAATTACGGAAAGCCCGCTGTTACTTTTTATTTCCCAAATAAAGGCGCTGTAAGGATTCATATTAAGAATGAATTTTTAGACCGTATTGGAAAATTTGAATATATGAAATACAGAAAACAAGGAATAAAGAATACTGAAATTCCTTCTTACCTTGCAGAAGAAATATTAAACTTTGCGGCTGATAGTTCTATTGAAGAAATATTTAATATGAAAGAAGTTGCGGATTTTGCGTTTAAGCCGATAAAAATTTCCTTTGAAAAAGCAAAGTGTGAAATCTGCGGCGAGTATACTTACGAAAGATATTTGAGAAACAGGAGCGGAAAGCTTGTTTGTATCCCTTGCTCGGAGTATGATAAGGAAGAAGATAAAATTAAATTACATAATTAAAGATTATAAGATTATGACAACAGTTGATTCCACTCCAACAATTCCAAAATTATTTACATCCTTTCTTCGGTTAGGATTAACTGCTTTCGGCGGACCATCGATGGTGGCTTACATCCGAAAGATGGCTGTTGAAGATAAGCAATGGCTTGAAAAAGATTCTTTCGGCAACGGTGTCGCTCTTTGCCAGATTATTCCTGGCGCAACCGCAATGCAGGCAGCCGCTTATGTCGGTTTTAAAACACGGGGAATAAAAGGAGCGGCTGCAACTTATATTGGCTTCGGTCTCCCGGCTTTTATTTTGATGACTCTGCTTGCGGCTGTTTACAAATCTGTTATCAATTATCCGGTTAGTGTATTCGTATTCGGCTGCCTGCAGGCGATAATTGTAGCTATAATAGCAAATGCAACAATCTCTTTTGGAAAAGTTACACTAAAAGAATGGAAATCAGTTCTTATAACAATAGTTTCGATTGTCTTATTTGGTTTAAAGTGGAATCCAATCATTATAATTGTTCTATCTGCTGCTTTGGGAATTTTGCTGGGGATGAAGAATAATGCAGCAAAAAATATTTCTTCGTTTAAAACTTTACCACAAGAAGATAAAACAAAGTCATACATCAGGCATATTATTTTCATCTTGCTTGCTTATGCAGTGATGCTTATTGTTCTTTTCATTTTTAATAAAAAACTTTTTGTCCTGTCCACCTTGATGTTCAGGATAGATTTGTTTGCATTCGGCGGCGGCTTTGCTTCGGTTCCTCTAATGTTTCACGAAATTGTTGATGTCCGCCATTTTCTCGATAGTCAAACTTTTATGGATGGAATTGCATTAGGACAAGTAACTCCCGGACCAATTGTTATAACAGCAACATTTATTGGATACTTATTATACGATTGGCTTGGCGCTGTAATCGGAACAATCAGTATCTTTTTGCCTTCATTTCTAATACTTACAGGCATTACACCTGTATTTGATAAACTGCGGACTAAAAAATTATTCAATGAAGTTATTATAGGAGTATTAAGTTCATTTGTAGGATTATTGTTTACCGTGACTATTCAGTTTGGTATAGCTTTACATTGGGGAACGGCTCAAATATTACTTGGAGCCGCGGCGCTGATTGCATTATTGTTAAAAACGGATATACTCTATGTAGTACTCGTAGGAGTAGCGATGTCTTTTATAATTTTCTTCATAATGTAACAAGAAACAAAAATGAAATTGAACATATTATCTGAATTTAAAATAAAAACCGGAAATTGAAGTATGTGGATTGTTAAGTTAGCGTTACGCAGACCGTATACCTTTGTGGTAGCTGCAATTGTTATTTTTATTTTAACTCCGTTCGTACTTTTAAGAATGCCGACGGATATTCTGCCCTCAATAAACATTCCGGTAGTTAGCGTGGTATGGACGTATAACGGATTGAATGCGCATGAGATCGAGCAGAGAATCGTATATAATCATGAGAGAATGATTTCTACATTAGTCAAGGATATCCAGCATATCGAATCGACTGCTTACAGTGGGGGGGGAGTTATAAAAATATATTTACAGCCCGGGGCATCTGTAGCGGAGGCGATTGGAGAGATTACTGCAAGCGCACAGACAATTCTTCGAACTATGCCTCCAGGTACTACGCCGCCCTTTGTAGTTCAGTACAATGCTTCAAGTGTACCGATTCTCCAGTACAGTCTTGCCAGCCAACAATTGATAGACCAGCAGCTTCAGGACATTGCTATGAACCAGGTAAAAATAGGTTTATCCACCGTGCGCGGTTCATCGATACCTTTCCCGGCAGGCGGCAAATCACCCGTCATTGCTGTTGATATTGACCTACCGGCTTTAGAGGCAAAGAATCTTTCACCGCAGGATGTAATTACAGCCGTAAACGCCCAGAACCTAGTTTTGCCAAGCGGTACGGCTAAAATAGGAAAAACCGAATATGAAGTTTCACTAAACAGCAGCCCGACTATTCTTGATGAATTAAATAACCTTCCGATTAAAACTGTAAATGGCGCGGTGATTCGCATTCACGATGTCGCTCAAGTCTATTTCGGAGCTATGCCGCAGAAGAACATAGTGAAATTGAACGGTATTCCAGGAGTTTTGCTCACTGTTTTCAAAACCGGTGCGGCGTCCACCTTGCAAGTTGTCGACGGCATAAAGAAAGCAATGGCGCGCATGATGCCTACGCTGCCTTCGAGTGTGCATGTAAAAGAATTTGCGGACCAATCTATTTTCGTTCGTGCAGCTATCAATGGTGTATTGAGCGAAGGCATAATTGCCGCAGCATTAACGGCGCTTATGATTTTGCTTTTCCTTGGGACTTGGCGCGGAACTTTCATAGTTGCCACATCCATTCCGCTTTCAATATTGGTTGCTATAATACTCCTTGGTGCGCTGGGTGAGACAATAAATCTGATGACGCTTGGCGGACTCGCACTTGCAGTCGGTATACTTGTTGATGACGCAACAGTGGAGCTTGAGAATGTACACCGCCACATGGGGCGTGGAGAACCTACAATACAAGCGATATTTAATGGCGCACAGGAAATCGCACTTCCGGCATTTGTATCAACCTTAAGTATTTCTATTGTGTTCGTCCCGATGTTCTTTTTAACGGGCGTAGCAAAATACTTGTTCGTACCATTGGCAGAAGCAGTTGTCTTTGCGATGCTAACAAGTTACGTTCTTTCCAGAACTTTAGTGCCTACTATGGTTAAATGGTTTTATAAGCATTTCGAATATACCGGCGAGCTTGCACAACCGGAAAAAAGTTCCCGGCTGCTAAGACCGTTTGTCGTATTGCAAATTGGTTTTGAGAAATGGTTTAAAAAATTCAGAGATGGTTACCACAGACTTTTAGGAATCGCTCTCTCACGAAGAGGAATGTTTGCTGCGCTGTTCTTATTATTTGTTCTCGGTACTTGGTTCCTCATTCCGTTTCTTGGACAGGATTTCTTTCCATCTGTTGATGCAGGACAGTTCAGATTACATGTGCGGGCGCCAACCGGAATGCGCATAGAGGAGACGGCTAATTTTGTTGACGGGGTTGAAAAAGTAATCCGAAACGTTGTTCCAAAGAACGAACTGGGCGGTATGCTGGATAATATAGGAGTACCGAGCGGAGGTGTTCCTCTTACATACATTGATAACGGATTGGTAGGTATAGGAGATGCCGACATATGGGTTTCACTTAATTCAAACCATAAGCCAACTGAAGATTATATTAGAGAGCTGCGGCTAAAACTTAATCAGAATTTTCCGGGAGCGACTTTTTATTTTCTTCCCTCCGACATAACGAACCAGACGATTAATTTCGGTGTACCCGCGCCGATAGATGTGCAGATAGTCGGCAAGAACCATGTGAAGAACCGTGTAATTGCAGACAAACTATTTAACGAGATTCGACGCATTCCGGGTGCCGTGGATGTTCGAATTCAGCAGCCCAACGACCAGCCGAATCTTGAGTTTGCTGTTGACCGTACAAAAGCATCTATGGTTGGACTTACGCAGCGCGATGTAGCGAGTTCAGTACTTCTGACGCTAAGCGGCAGCGCGCAGACACAGCCGAATTACTGGGTCAATCCTAAAAACGGAGTTCAGTACCAGGTTAACGTGCGCGTACCCGAATACAATATGAATTATATCGGCGCGTTGACATCAATGCCGATTACCGGGAGTAAAGCCGGGCAGAATAACGCGCAGCTTCTTTATAACCTTGCCTCACTTAAACAGACTGGCATATCACCGGTTTACAGCCACTATGACGTTCAGCCGGTTTTAGATGTATATGCAGGCGCGGATGGACGAAGCCTTGGAGATGTTCTGCGTGATGTAACCCCACTTATTAAAAAAGTTAAAAAAGAACTGCCCAAAGGAAGCTTCATAGTAATTCGAGGACAAGCAGAGACGATGAGCTCTAGTTACACAGGATTACTTGTCGGGCTGGCTATGGCAATTGTGCTTGTTTATCTTTTACTCGTTGTGAATTTCCAAAGCTGGCTTGACCCGTTCATTATTATTATGGCTCTGCCGGGAGCACTTGCCGGAGTTATTTGGGGTCTGTATCTGTCATTCACAAACTTAAGTGTGCCGGCGCTGCTTGGCGCAATAATGAGTGTAGGAGTTGGAACTGCGAATTCAATTCTGCTTGTAACTTTTGCACGCGACAATATGAAAAAAGGCATTGAACCTTTAAATGCAGTTTGGGATGCAGCAGCAAGCCGTTTACGTCCGGTTCTTATGACAGCGCTTGCAATGATAATAGGAATGCTGCCGATGGCTCTCGGAATCGGGGAAGGCAGTGAGCAGAACGCACCTCTCGGAATAGCAGTAATTGGCGGCCTTGCTGTTGCCACTTTTGCTACTTTGTTTTTTGTACCGGTAATATTTAGTCTGCTGCATAAAAAGAATCCTACAGACTTATCACTGGATGAAATAAATTTATTGAACGATAAGATAGATTAAAAGGTATTAAAATGACTTCGGAAGAAAATAATTTTAAAAATATAACACATATTAAAGAAGACCTTAAAAAGAATTCGAATGCTCGAATCAAATTACGACCAATAGTGTTGACTTTTGGCGTGATTGTAATTCTTATTGCTGCTGGGCTAATTCCAAGAATGCTTCAGCGTTCGGCATTAGCAAGAGAAACGCGTGAACTTGCAATTCAAAAAGTTTATGCAGTAAAACCTATGCCGGGCAAAAACGGAACAGAATTATTGCTGCCCGCAGAAATACAGCCGTGGGTTGAATCCCCAATTTATGCACGCGCAACCGGTTACTTAAAACGCTGGCTTGTAGATATTGGAACCAAAGTGAAAGCCGGGCAATTACTGGCGGTAATTGAAACGCCGGAATTAGAACAGGAACTTGACCAGGCGCGGCATCAACTTAAAGAAACCGAAGCTCAATTATCGCTTGCAAAGATTACAGCTGCACGGTATGCGGAATTAGTTAAGTCTGCAAGCATAAGCGAGCAGGACAATGCTGAGAAACAATACGACCTTGAATTGAAAACGGCGGCTGTTTCTGCTGCACGTGCCAACGTAAAGAGGCTTGAGTACATGCAATCATTTTCACGGGTTACTGCGCCGTTTGCGGGAACAATTACGGCACGTGAGTGCGATACCGGCGAACTTATTGCAGCATCCGGCAAGGAACTATTCCGATTGTCTCAGACAAACAAGCTAAGAGTTTATGTGCGTATTCCGCAGCCGGATGCTTTAAGAGTAATTCCCGGTCAAACTGCAGAGCTTTTAATACCGGAGCTGCCTGGAATTCAATTCACAGCTAAGATACTAAGAACTGCAGGTAAAATCTCAGAAGATTCACGCACGCTGCTTACTCAATTAGAAGTAGTTAATTCAGAAGGTAAAATTATTGCGGGGAGTTTCGGTCAGGTAAAATTTGTAAACACAGAAAATAATAATGCTCTTACTCTTCCTTCGAATTCGATTATGTTCGGAACAGAAGGACCACATGTTGAGTTGATAAATCAAAAAAGTAAAATCGAATTACGAAGCGTAAAGCTCGGGCGCAATTTCGGTATGACCATTGAAATACTTTCCGGGATTGGTCAAAACGATAGGATAGTTTTAAATCCTTCGGAAACTCTTATTAACGGAACTAAAGTTGATGTTGTAAAAGCAGCAATGAATAAAATGGAATAACAAAAATGAAACGTAATAAGATTTATTTATCATCGATAATCTTTTTCATCATTCCCGCAGTAATTTTTATTTTATCCGGTTGCACCGTTGGACCAAATTATATTCGTCCGGATGCTACATCGATTCCCTCAAATTATACTAACGCCTCAAGTGAATGGAAGATTGCAGTTCCTAAAGACACTTTATCTAAAGGGAACTGGTGGGAAATTTTCGGAGACACTGTTCTTAACAAATTGGAAACCGATGCAATGGATTCTAATCAAACTCTACGGGCATCGCTGGCAAGATTTGAACAAGCCCGTGCGCAAGCTGATGTTGTTTCATCAGGACTTTTCCCGAAAATAAGTGCGGGAGTTAATGCAACCCGGCAGAAGGATTCTGAAAACCGTCCGCTGAACAACACTGGTAAAGAAGCAGGAGAAGGATTTACTTGTAATAATTTTTCCATTCCATTCAACTTAAACTACGAATTGGATTTATGGGGAAAAATACGAAGGCAGGTTGAAGCAGCTAATGCAAATCTTCAAGCCAATTACGATTATCTTGAATGGATAAAGCTGGAGATTGCATCCGAAGTCGCAGCAGATTATTTTACACTTCGTGCGTTAGATACTTACAAAGTATTGATTGATTCTACTGTCGAAGTCTACAGGAAAACTTTTCAGCTTGTGAAAAATCGAAGAGCCGGCGGACTCGCATCCGATTTGGAAGTTGCACAGGCAGAGACAATTCTGAAAACCGCTGAAGCACAATTGCCCGATAATGAATTGCAAAGGAAAAAGTTCCAAAATGCACTGGCAGTTTTAACAGGCAAGAATGCATCGCTCTATAACATTCCACCCGAAGCTTTAAATATACTGCCGCTGGTTATTCCACCCGGTCTGCCGTCAGAGTTACTTGAACGCAGACCAGATGTTGCTTCGGTAGAAAGATTAATGGCTGCTGCCAATGCAAACATTGGTGTTGCAGTTTCAGCGTTCTATCCAAGCATTTCGTTAGGCGGCACTGCAGGCTGGCAAAGCACGAACATAGCAAATTTAATTAACGCGCCAAGTACTTTGTGGTCGGTGGGAGCTTCTTTATTTCAGCCGCTCTTTGAGGGTGGAAAATTAAGTGCACAATTAAGAGCTGCAAAATCTTCCTATGATGAATCAGTAGCCAATTACAGGCAAACAGTTCTCTTGGCTTTTGCGGATGTAGAAAATAATCTCTCAGCTCAGAGGCTGCTAGCCCAGCAATATGAAGCAGAAGTTTCTGCACTGAGGTCAGCTCAAAGACAATATCAAATTGCGGGCAACCAATATAAAGCCGGGTTAATAACCTATCTAGATGTATCATCTGCGTCAGCGACGGTACTAACACTTCAGTCAAATGTCAGCCGGATTCTAAATGAAAGATTTGTGGCGGCTGTTGCATTGATTAAATCGCTCGGCGGAGAGTGGCAGAACCACGATAATAAACGGGAATAGTGAAGTTGTAGAGTAGATTGGTCGATTCAATTACTCTGTGAAATTACTAACACGAGTTAATTGAATGCTCGGAAATGATTGACTTCTCGTCAATTTGATATTTGATTAAAATTATTATTTTTGATTAAGTATATATAGTGTTTTTGCAAAACATATTAAGGCGATGAAGCTCGCCGTAAAAATTCCTTCAAATAGGGAAGTGATAGCTTCTACTAGATCTAACAAGTTGAAAAAAGGAATTTTATGAGCTTCATCAGTATTCTTTTCGATGATCCCGCTGAAGGTAAACGAGCTTATAAAGCTTTACAACCCTCTTTTTTTATTGATTTGAATTTAGATCAAATTATAGATTCAATTACTGCTCGCTGGAGTGAATATGATTTAAAACCTTTCTTTTATTTTAAGCAAAATAATATTGATTCAATATACTACCGGCATGAAATTTTTCATGATCTTGAGAATCCTGATTTATATAACCATGTAAAAGTGTTTGCAGAAAAGATGCGAGAGGTTAAGGAATATCTTAATTTGATAGAAAAATTCTATTATGAACAACAAAAGGAAATCTGGTCACTTTATACAGCAGAAATTTATTGTAATGCCGTAAAGAATTTTGCACATGATTTAATTTCATCAACTTTAAAATCAAAAGGATTTCTGCAGTTAAAGGAATATCTTATAAATTATTCAGCCAGTAATACATTCATTAAGCTTGATGAAAAAGTAAATAAAATTAAGACAGATTTAGCAAAGGTAAAATACCGTATAATCATAAGAGATACTTCTTTTACCGTACAGGATTATGAAGAAGGAATTGATTACAGTTTCGTAATAGAGAAAACATTTGCCAAGTTCAGGCAAAGAGCAGTTAAGGATTATAAAGTTGAGTATAAGTCCAAGCCGGAAGATATGAACCATATAGAAGCGCAAATACTCGATTTTGTAGCACAATTAAATCCGGAATTATTTTTAAGATTAGAAAATTTCTTTAAGGAGAATAGGAACCAGCCTAACGGACAGGCAGGCTTTGTTGACGAAACAATAGCTGCTTTCGACAGAGAAATTCATTTTTATATTTCATACCTGGACTATATTAAGAAATTCAAAAACAATGGGATCTGCCAACCGTCAGGCAAGTTACAATTCTGTTATCCGCAAGTTATATCTTCACCGGCTGAAGCTAGAATTGAAAATTCCTTTGGGAAAGAAATTTATAATTATGAAGGATTTGATTTGGCTCTGGCTCAAAAGCTTTTCAATAGTAATGACAATATAGTCTGTAATGATTTTTACTTAAGAGATAAGGAGCGGATAATTGTTGTTACAGGCCCTAACCAGGGAGGAAAAACTACTTTTGCACGGACATTCGGACAATTACATTATCTTGCAAATTTAGGATGCCCGGTGCCTGGAAAAGAAGCACGACTTTACTTTTACGACCGGCTTTTTGCACAGTTTGAACGCCCGGAAAAAGTGGAAGATCTTCGCGGTAAATTGGAAGATGATTTAATGAGAGTCAACACAATTTTGGAGAAAGCTACGCCTGATTCTATTATCATTATGAATGAAATTTTTAATTCAACTACTTTACAGGATATGACTTTTTTAAGCAAAAAAATATTAGAAAAAATTATAGAGCTTGATTCACTTTGTGTATGGGTAACTTTTGTTGACGAATTAACACTTCTAGATAAAAAAATTGTTTCAATGACAAGCATGGTTGTGCATGATAATCCTACCGAAAGAACATTTAAAATTATAAGACGGCCTGCCGACGGGCTTGCTTATGCAATGGCAATTGCGGAAAAATACAGGCTTACTTATAACTGCATAAAGGAGCGTATTAATTCATGAATGCTTTTTTGATGTATAAAGATCGTGATTTCGATCAGAAACAACTATTAATTAAAAAAGAAAAGAATTTCAGACACTGGGATAAAAATGAAAAGCTGAATCTGGAGCAGCTTCTGCCCTGGAATGAAGAGGATCTGATTCAGGATCTAGGATTAAATATTTTATTCAATGCTATGGCAGGTGAGGATAATTTTTTACTGGAAGTTGCAAAGGTAGCTTTGCTAAATAGTATTACAGATGTTGATACAATACACTATAGACAAAATATTTTAAAAGACTGCCTGGAACATGAAGCGATTGTAAGAGATATATACCGGCTCACGATTGAAGCAATTGAAAGAGAAAAGGGAATTTACGGCTGGGGCTTTTTGAGTGAGAGACCTGACAGTATAATGCATCAGGCTACCGGAAAGCTTGAGATGTTTTCCGAAATGCTCGGCAAGCTGCGCAATATTGCTGATCAAAATGAATATACGTTTGTTTCAGAAGGATTTAAAAGATTATTTAGTATGCTCAAAGAGGAACTCAATAATGAATATCTTAATACTGTTAATGAGCATTTAAGACAACTGAAATTTAAAGACGGTATACTTGTAAGTGCTAAACTTGGTTATGGAAATAAAGGTACGAACTATATTTTATATGAACCTCCTAAAGATAACCGCAACTGGTTTGAACGCCTCTTTCGAAAAATGCCGGACTATACTTTTGAAATTAGTCCCCGTGATGAGGCAGGAGCCAGGGCATTATCGGAATTACGGAATCAGAGTATAAATCTAGTAGCTAATGCTTTGGCCCAATCGATGGATCATATATTGAGCTTTTTTCAGGCTTTAAGAACGGAAACGGCTTTTTATATAGGCTGTTTAAATTTGATTAAGAGAATTCAAGAATTAAACGAACCATTTTGTTTCCCCCAACCGGAATCAAATGGAAATAAGAACTTATCTTTTTCAGAATTATACGATATTAATCTTGCTCTGAGCTTGGGGGAAAAAGTTGTTGGTAATGATCTTACTGTTGACGGGAAAGATCTTTTTATAATTACCGGAGCAAATACGGGGGGAAAATCAACATTCATGCGGAGTATTGGTATTGCCCAGTTGATGATGCAGGCAGGCATGTTTGTTCCTGCAGAAGCTTTCACTGCTGAAGTTCGTGATGGTATTTTAACTCACTTCAAGCGGGAGGAAGATACGGAAATGGATAGCGGCAAATTAGATGAAGAGCTTAGCAGGATGAGTGAAATTATAGATAAAGTAAATTTGCAATCTATGGTGCTTCTTAATGAATCGTTTGCTGCTACTAATGAAAAGGAAGGATCCGAAATAGCAAAACAAATAACAAATGCATTGATAGAAAAAGGAATTAAAGTTGTATTTGTAACGCACCAATATGAATTTGCACATTCTCTTTGCGAAAAGAGAAATCTAAATGCAATTTTTTTACGTGCGGAAAGGCTGCCGGATGGAACACGTACTTTTCGGATTCTTAATGGAGAACCTTTACAGACGAGTTATGGAGAAGATTTATATAAAGAAATATTTAATTAATTTCGGGATGTGATTTTATTCTAAAATCTATTATTTTAATTATGAAAAAATTAAAGCGATGGAGTTCGCTAAATAACCGTCCACTTACTGCTTACCCCCTCTCGGGGTCAAGACCCACAGAATGGGATAAACCGGACTAATAACTCCTGCAAAAATTAAAGTTATAAATAATTAAACTTTTATAAGGAGTTTTAATATGGAATTAAAGGGAGAAGCGAAACTTGTTAGAATTTTTGTCGGCGAAACGGATATTATTCATCATATTCCGGTTTATGAAAGAATTGTGCAGGAAGCAAGAAAACTGCATCTTGCCGGAGCTACCGTATTTAAGGGGGTAATGAGCTTTGGTAGAACAAGCAGGGTTCATACAGCTAAAATTTTACGTCTTTCCGAAGACATGTCTATGGTAATTGAAATTGTAGATGAACAGGAAAAGATTGAAAAGTTCTTGCCTATTATTCATGATATATTTGAGGAAGCAAACTGCGGCGGATTAATTACAATGGAGAAAGCAGAAATAATTAAATATACACACGAAGAGAAATAGAATGGCAATAAAGTTAATAGCTCACGTTAACGCAATGTTTGGAATAATAGAATTTTGGAGAAATGGAATGTTGGCAAAAAAATAAAAATGATATTTCATAATTCCATTACACTCAATACAAGAGGTTTTTTGCGTAATGTCAATTAATTTTAATGTATTTTATTGAAATTATTACATATTGAGAATAACATTTATTATTTGTACATTTGATTTGTACAATTACAAAAGGATTAAGAAATGAACACGATTCCAGTGAGCGAACTTAGATCGAATTTGATGAAGGTTTTAAAAGAGATAGAGCACGGCAGTATTTTTAAGATAACATCAAGAGGGAAAATTGTTGCTAAGCTTGTCCCTCCAGGCAACAGCAGAGATGAAGCAAAAAATAAATTAAAAGCGATAAGCAAGAGTGCTGTCATCGGTGATATTTTATCTCCTATTGATTCTAAGTGGGAAGCTTTAGATAATGATAATTGTTGATACTCATGTAATTATCTGGAATGCTTTAAAACCAGGATTGTTAAGTAGAAATGCTAAAAAAGCGATAGACAAAGCAAACGAAAATGAGGGTATACTTTTTTGTGAAATATCTCTCTGGGAAATTGCAATGTTAATCAAAAAGAAAAAATTGGTAATAGATGCTGCTTATATTGAATTTATAAAATTATTGAAGGCTTCAAATAATTATATATTCAAAGAATTGACACCCGAAATAGCTGAACTATCTGTGAATTTACCTTCGGAAATAAATCAAGATCCGGCAGATAGGATTATTTGCGCGACTACAATTCTAAATAATTCTCAGCTAGTAACTGCAGACAAAAATTTGAGAAATTCAAAAAGTGTAAAGACTTTATGGTAATTATATAATTAGGACATAAATGCGGCGATGGAGTTCGCCTAAAAAGAATCCCGATTAAATCGGATTAATAACTCCTATCATTTCTATACCAAGTACTTTTTTGGTACAGATAGATAGGAGTTTTTTTATTCTATTATACAAAAAAAATAATTGCTAAAGAGAAAAAGAATAAGCATGGAAACTGAAGTCAAAAAAAAAGTTGATCAAAGTTCTCTCACAGAAGAAGAACTTTTAGAAAGAATTCAAACAGAGCAAGGCTGTCCTATATGTTCGGCAATATTGGATTTTGAATTTAACCAGATTTCACATGTACAATATGATGTTACGTATATCGAAGAAATTAGGAAACAAGTTGCGCGCGAAGGAGGCTTTTGTGATTTCCATTTCAGGCAATTTAAAAAAATTGCTAATGGAAAAACTAATATACTATTGTTAAAAAGTGTTGTTGAAGAAAGTGCATATAAAAAAAATAATTTTATAGCCGAATGCAGAATTTGCGTAAATGTTAATAAATACGAGGAAAATCTGATTAAGGTTTTTGTAAATCTGATTCTTCGGAAAGAAATCAGGAGTACATTTGAAAATACAAATGGGATCTGTTTTGTGCATCTCCGGCAAGTAAATAATTTATTAGAAGATGAAATTATAAAAAAATGGTTAAATGAAATTCACGTTCAGCAAATAGAAAGAATGCAAAGTGATTTTGAAAACATGAGCCAATTCAAATCATTTTATGAAATTGAACGTAAAAAAAGAAGGCTTATAAATATCCTGATAGAAAAACTGGCCGGAAGGAAGACGGGTGCGTTATAGTAATGGAAAAGATAAGAATAACAGGATATTGTTTTTGCCGACAACAAATCCTTCTCTTTTTAAGAGAAGGATGTTAGACTCCGGCAAAGTCAAACGGACTCTAACAAGATTATAGGATGAACCTGCCTGCACGAAGCCGTTTCGGCACTGGCAGGTTCGTGTATGAATAATAAATAAATTCGGATAGTTATGGTTTTTTTATTCATAAAAGAAAATATAAAATATCTTTTTTGATTATTATTTAATATGATACAGATTGATAATAGAACCAGAGCTTCACTTGAATTTGTTGTTAATGAACTTAAAAGTATTTGCATAAAAAAGAATTTTTCGGAGGGAGCTATATTATGCAGTCTGATACTTTTTGATATGAATAAATGTGCTGAAAAGAAAAAGCAGGATAATTCAAGTTATACAAAACAAATTCATGAACTGATTGATAGAATATACAACCTTGCTGATGATATTAAATTCGTGATTGATATTGAAAGAAGATATATACTTTTCCCTTTACCTGATATTAAAAAAGAGGCTTACGAGATGGGGAAAAAATATATGAGTAATTTCCTTGAATGGGTACAACCTGAGGATACACCGGAAAAGATTGCCGGTATACTGGAAGAAGAAGCTTACAGGCTGAATGAGATGAAAAAAATACTAGTTAAAGTTGAGAAAGTAGAAATAACCTAAAATTGAATTAACTACTTAATTATTACTTTTGAATTACTGATAATCTATAATCAATAAAGATGAATAACAATACGATAAAAGCAAAAAGAGAATTTAATGAGATAATAAATTCGTTTTATAATATTGCTGAAAGGAGAAAAGATTCAGATACATTAATTCAATTAAGCTTAATTAATTATGAAATGGAATTGATTCCTGCAGAGAAATTTACCCAATATCTTAAAAATGCAAAAAAAAAGGTTCATAAATTAATGGAGGACATGAAAGTAATTATAAATGGTGAGAAGGGTAGTGAAGAAGATCTAATAAATCTTAATGAAGCAAAAAAAAATCTGGAAAAATTAACCGTAGTTTGACTCCATTTAAAAGGAAAAATTTTGATTGCAGCAAAAAAATCGGCAAAAGTTAAAAAAGATTTGTTAAAATTGCGAGATGATTTTATTTTTATCATTTCTTCCCCATTTAGGTGGGATATTGATCAGATAAATTATTTCTTAATCCTGCTTGCAATATTGACAGTCGGATTTTTTGTAGATGGGTTTGTTAGAGACTACATAAAAAGTATTCATAGTAGCTTTTTTGATGAAGTGTTTGCATTGGCTCATTTATATGGAAAGCCGCCGTTAACAATATTTTCTTTTATTATATTTTATATAACCGGACTAATTTTAATTAAAGATAATTTTCGAATAATAGGCTTGAAAATATTTGAATCTTTTATCTTTTCCGGAATAATTATAACAATTGTAAAATCAATTTTCGGCAGATGGCGACCATACACAGAAAAAGGTTTCTGGGCATTCTCTCCCTTCACAATTGGACCAAACGACCATCTTTCATTTCCCTCTGGTGATGTTGCGGTTGCATTTGCTTTCTCTGTTATAATTGCCGGAATTTTTGATAACATATTCTGGAAGATATTCTGGTATCTTCTTGCTATTCTAACTTCACTTGGAAGAATTTATCACGACCAGCATTGGCTAAGTGACGTAATAACTGCAGCAGCAATTTCAATTTATATTGGGATTCATGTAAATAAAATTCATCAATTAAAAACAAATTCAGAAGTATGAATGAAGCAAATGGAAATGAATCAATAATTAAAAACGGAGCAAAGGCAAAAAAAACTGCTTTAAGATTTGTCCTTTTAATCGGGATAGTCAGCCTTTTTGCTGACGCAACTTATGAAGGTGCAAGAAGCATTGCAGGTCCTTATCTGGCGGTTCTTGGAGCAAGCGCAGCGCTTGTTGGATTTATAGGTGGATTTGGAGAACTGCTTGGATATGGTTTGCGTCTTGTTTCAGGCAGATTTAGCGAGCGTACAGGCAAATTCTGGCCGATCACTTTATTCGGTTATGTTATACAGATGAGTGCTGTTCCTTTGATGGCACTTGCAACAAACTGGCAGGTTTTTGGTCTGCTTGTTATACTGGAAAGAATTGGTAAGGCAACACGGAATCCACCGAGGGATGTTATGCTTTCACATGCTGCAAAGCAAATGGGCGGTTACGGGTGGGCATTCGGTACTCACGAAGCATTAGACCAATTAGGAGCTCTTTTAGGACCACTTTTTGTTTCGTTAATTTTAGCAAGTCAAGGCAATTATAAAATAGCATTTGCCGCATTGTTTGTACCCGCAGTAATTTGTTTAATCCTAATTTTTACAGCTAGATTTTTATATCCTAAACCAGAGGAAATGGAAATAAGTGTCCCTAATATTGAATCGAAAGGTTTACCAAAGATTTTTTGGATTTATCTTGCAGGTGCTGTTTTAGTTGCAGCCGGATTTGCAGATTTCTCATTGATTGCATATCATTTCCAAAAGACCGATCATATTCCAACTACCTGGATCCCGATTTTTTATTCGGTTGCAATGGCGGTAAGCGGGAGCGGTTCATTATTATTCGGAAGGTTATTTGATAGGGTAGGTATATGGATATTGATTCCCCTAACAATTATTTCGGCTGCTTCAGCACCGCTTGTTTTTTTAGGCGGTTTCTGGTTGGCTTTAACTGGTTCTGCATTATGGGGTTTAGGAATGGGAGTTCATGAATCCATTATACCTGCAGCAGTTGCTACTATGGTGCCTCAAAACCGTAGACCTTCAGCTTACGGAATTTTTACTGCAGGTTATGGAATTTTCTGGTTTATTGGAAGTGTAATCTTAGGAATTCTGTATGATGTTTGGATTCCTGGGGTTGTAATTTTATCAATTGCTCTTCAATTAATAGCAATTCCAATTTTTATAAATTTAAAAAGAAGAATAAATAAAAAGTAGTTGCTTAAATGTTTAATGTTAAACTTGAATTTGGAGCAATGGAATTTTGGAGTATTGAAATGGTGGAAATGGTTCAATTATTCCACTCTCCATCACTCCAATAATCCATATAAATTGAGGATAATCATGTCAGCACCTAAATTAATTGTAAAGTTCAGGATAAAAGATAAAGTTCCTTTTTCCATCGAAACTTTAAGCGGAAAGATTTTCAGGTGCGGAGTTTGCGGCAAAATTTTTTATTCGAGAGAAGAGCTTGAACATCATTTATCTGCAGAAAAAGGGAAAAGTTATGATAGCCTTCAATTCCCAGAATTAGACAAGAATTTAGAAATGAGAGTTATTTATTCTCAGGACTTAAGAGATTTAACAAATCCGAAATATCCCAGGCTTCAAAAGGGAGATAAAATGTTAAGAACAAAAAAAATGGATTAAGGATTAAGAAGTGTTACCAAGAGCTTAAATAAAAGTGCTTTTTAATTATTTGGCATTTCATTATTTTTGAGTAATAAAATTTAGCGATGGGGTTCGCTTAAATTATTCCGGATTTAACCGGGATTGATAACTCCTACATTAAAATTTAATATGGTTTTGGTGTAGGAGTTTTTTATTATACTGCCTACCCAGCACTTTAACAGGTTTTAAATTATTTAATTTAATAATAAATTCCGGAGTTCAGGGATGCAAAACGGGGATATGCTTAATTTAAAATCAAAAAAAATATTTAGGGAGAAATCTTTATGAACTATCTTTTATGGATTCCTATAATCGGTTTAGCCGGGCTATTATGTGCTCTTATTGTTTACAGAACAGTAATGAAGCATGATGCCGGTAATGATAAAATGAAAGAAATTGCCGAGCAAATTCATTTAGGAGCGATGGTATTTTTGAAAAGAGAATACGGAATAATAGCAATTTTTATGCTTGTTGTATTTATTGTTCTGACAGTCTTTTTATCATTGGGCACAGGTATTGCGTATATTGGCGGCGGTATATCTTCCATGCTTGCGGGATTTTTCGGAATGCAGGCAGCAACCAAGAGCAGCAGCCGAAGCTGTCAATCGGCAGTTACAGGCGGATCACCGCAAGCTTTGCTTACAGCTTTTCTTGGCGGCTCTGTGATGGGTATTTCTGTAGCTGCAATAGGTGTAGTTGGTTTAGGTTTGGTATTTTTCTTTACCAAAGATCCTGAAATAATCAGCGGATATGCTCTTGGTGCTTCATCAATTGTTTTGTTTGCGAGAGTGGGCGGGGGAATTTATACAAAGAGTGCGGATGTCGGTGCAGATTTAGTTGGAAAGGTTGAAGCCGGGATACCCGAAGATGACCCGCGAAATCCAGGCGTTATTGCAGATAATGTTGGTGATTGTGTCGGTGATACCGCAGGAATGGGTGCCGACCTTTTTGAATCCTATGTCGGTTCGGTGGTTGCGACTATAGCAATTGGAGCAACATTTTCTCAAATGGCGTTTGAATATTCAGCCCTGCCAATTGTATTTATAACAATAGGTTTAATTTCATCATTGATGGGAATTTTCTCTATTAACGTTCTTAAAAAATTAAATCCTCAAACAGCATTAAGAAATACTACTTATGTTGCAGGAATTATTTTTATAATTGGTGCTTATTTCGCATCCAAAATAATAATTGGAAGTTTGAATGAATTTTGGGTTGTAATTACCGGTTTGATTTGCGGAGTATTAATCGGAGTAGAGAGTGAGTTCTATACTTCTGGTTCACCTATTAAAAATATTGCTAGAAGTTCTCAATCAGGTCCTGCTACTACAATAATTACCGGACTTGCATTAGGATTTGAAAGTACAATCCTGCCAATTATTACTATAGCAATTGCAATAGTAATTTCATTCAGCTTAAGCGGATTATATGGAATTGCACTATCTGCGGTCGGTATGCTTGCAACCATTGGAATTGTAATGTCAACTGATTCCTACGGGCCGATTGCCGATAATGCGGGAGGGATTGCAGAAATGGCCGGGCTTGGGAAAGAGGTTAGAAAAATAACAGATAAGCTTGATGCCCTTGGAAATACCACTGCAGCAATAGGAAAAGGATTTGCAATAGGTTCTGCCGCATTAACTGCACTCGGTTTATTCTCTGCATTTCAGCACTCTGTTCAGCTTCCCTCAATCGATCTGACAAAACATATGACTGTAGTAGGACTTTTAATTGGAGCCTTAATGCCGTTTGTAATTGCAGCATTAACAATGAAAGCCGTAGGAAGAGCAGCCGATAAAATGGTAATCGAAATAAGAAGACAGTTTAGAGAAATTGCCGGTCTGCTTGAAGGAACAGGGAAACCGGATACAAAAACTTGTATCGATATAGTAACCAAAGGTGCTTTAAGAGAAATGATACTTCCGGGTCTTTTAGCAGTAATAGTTCCTTTATTAACCGGATTATTTTTAGGTGTTGAGACGCTCGGCGGATTTTTAGCAGGGGCTACTGCAACCGGCGTATTGCTCGGTATTATGATGGCTAACGGAGGGGCTGCATGGGATAATTCGAAGAAGTGGATCGAAGAAGGAAATCTCGGAGGGAAAGGAACGCCGACTCATGCTGCAGCAGTCGTTGGAGATACTGTCGGAGATCCTTTTAAAGATACAACCGGACCATCAATGAATATTCTGATAAAATTAATGTCAGTTGTTTCATTAGTATTTGCCCCGGTTTTTGTAAGATATTCAAATGAAATTGGTGAGTTGACTAATAAAATTTTTAGGTTTATTGTGTAAAAATTAAAAATTAAAAATTAAAAATTAAAATTAGAAATTGAGCAAAGGACAATTTTGTGAAATATATAGTTTTTTATATTCTCAATATTCAAAAATCTCCGAATGAGTCCTTTGGACAATATTCAATTTTAAACAATGAAAAAATATATAAGAAAGGAACTAAAGAAAAATGTTAATATCAAAAATAATTGGAAGAGAAATATTAGATTCAAGAGGAAATCCGACAGTGGAAGTCGATCTAACAATCGATGATAAATATTTTGGTAGAGCTATTGTTCCGAGTGGAGCAAGCACGGGTGAAAGAGAAGCAGTTGAACTAAGGGATGGGGATAAAACTCGTTTTAAGGGAAAAGGAGTATTAAAGGCAGTTGAAAATGTTAATTCAACCATTTCAAAAAATATTTTAAATAATGAATTCAAAACTCAAAAAGTACTTGATGAAGCTTTAATAAAATTAGACGGAACACCCAATAAAGGGAAGCTTGGCGCAAATGCAATTCTTGGCGTTTCAATGGCTTATGCAAAAGCTGCTGCTGCTTCACAAAATATTCCTTTATACCGTTATCTTTCAGACAAAGAGAAATATATCATGCCGGTTCCATGTATGAATGTTATTAATGGAGGTAAACATGCTGATAACAATGTTGACTTCCAGGAATTTATGATTGCACCTCACAATGCTTTATCATTCAAAGATTCAATTAGAAAAGGGATAGAAGTATTCCAGACTTTGAAGGAAGTTTTAAAAAAGAAGGGATATTTTACTGGCGTTGGTGATGAAGGCGGTTTTGCACCCAACTTAAAATCCAATGAAGAAGCTGTTGAAGTTATTCTGGAAGCAATAGAAAAAGCCGGGTATAAACCTGGGGCCGATATTTCAATATGCCTTGATCCCGCAACAAGTGAAATGTGGGATGACGGCAAATATAAATTTTTTAAATCCGACCAAAGGAAAGTGACTTCTTATGAATTAATTGAAATATGGGATAAATGGGTTAAAGAATATCCCATCATTTTATTAGAAGACGGCATGGCAGAAAATGATTGGCCGGGATGGCAAAACTTAACAAAGCAATTGGGAAATAAAATTGAATTGGTTGGCGATGATATCTTCTGTACTAATCCTAAAATACTAAAGGAAGGAATTGAAAAAAAGGTTGCTAATTCAATTCTTATAAAATTAAACCAGATTGGGACAGTGTCTGAGACTTTAGAAACCATTGAGTTAGCAAATAAGAATAATTACAACAATTTCATTTCACATAGGAGCGGTGAAACCGAAGATACAACAATTGCTGATTTAACAGTCGCAGTTGGAGCTGGACACCTGAAGACCGGGAGCGGCTGCAGAAGTGAAAGGATTGCCAAGTTCAATCAATTAATCAGGATTGAGGAGGAACTGGGAAAGAACAGTTCTTTCGCAGGAATAAAAGCATTCAAGAATAAATAAGAAACTATGTTGAAATTAACATTTCTTGATAAAAAATGAGGGGTTAATAATAACCCCTTATTTGTTACAATAAATTTACTGCCTGACTAAGATCTTCCGGCTGTAGGTGGCTGTATTGCTGGGTAACAGAAAAATTTTGGTGACCTGCTAAATTTTTAACTTTATATAAGCTCACACCTTTTTGAACTAAATTTGAGCAGAAGGAATGCCTTAAAGAATGGAAATGAATTTTATCGTTTAGCTTTGCTTTTCTAACTGCTTTCTTAAATTGTTTACTAATAAAGTCTTCATTGAATTTTATACCATTGGAGGAAATAAAAACAAATTCTGCTTTAGTAATATTGATAATTTTAGGCTGATGATTTAATAGAATACTTCTCAATGTACTATTTATAGGAATTATCCTTTCTTTTCTGTTTTTAGTTGTAAATGATTTATCACACTTAACAGTAATAATATCATTTTGAAAATCAATCCAGCTCCATTTCATATTTAGAATTTCGGCCAACCGCATGCCGGTATAAAAAGCAGTATAAAAAATAGGTTTTAGAAATTCTCTTTCTGTATTGTCAATGATTATCTGCAGCTCGTTTGAGTTAATAAAAGTCGGGAAAGGTTTTGGAACCTTTGGCGGTTTGATCTTATTAAATGGATTCTCTTTAATGTATTCCCAGGTGATTGCCTTATTAAAAGCAGCCTTGATAGTACGATAATATAATGAGGCGGAATGTTTAGATTTTGCAGCTGCTGATGAAATGAACTGGTCAACAATTTTAGAAGAAATATTTTCAAGCGGCATATCAGGTAGATATTTTTGAAAAACATTGAAGGAAGGATTAACGGCTTTTTTTAGATATTTAGCTGAAAAATTATTACCAACATAAATTTTATATTCTTTGATGAAAGCACTCAGGCTAATTCTAGATTTTTCTTCTTTTTTTTCCTTAACGGGTGGAACAAATGAAGCAAGAAATTTTTCCGCTTCTTTCATGTTAGATGTTTTTGTAGAAACTTTTGTTCTCTTGCCATTTACTTTATAGATAACTTGAAAGTAAGGTGATTTGTAATCCGGTGGTGCTAAAAACATGATAGTACTCCTTTTGGAAGTACCGACTAAGTACCGACAAAGTCAAAAAAGCTGGAAAAGAATAGTATTTTGTAGAAATCCCCCTGCCTGTCACGCAGGAGGTCGCGAGTTCGAGTCTCGTCGGCCCCGCTATAAAAGCTTCAAAATCAAATCGATTTTGAGGCTTTTTTTATTTTGAGGCATTCCAAAAATCCCGCTGTCAGAGTACCCACTAAGTACCCAATTTGTACCCGCATTTGGGACATACATACTTGATTTTATTAATTTGATGATATGGTTAGTTAATTTATTGGTCATTAAATTTAAAACTTACTTATTATGCAGTTCCCTTTCGAAAAATTTTAGATTTTGTTTTTAAAAGCTGTTATTTCATCAATCACCTAAAATTATATCTGCTGCATAGCTTTATGAATGACGCGGTGAAATATGGAATAGTTTTTTGTAATTATATGATTAAGTATCTGATATCGTAAAAAAACTGTAAGGTTTGTCATAACTATTTCTATTAAATCTTAGTAGGTTTTATCAGGTTTTATAAAATATTATTAATATTTCAATGTTTCTGCAATCAATATTTGCCGGTATTATTGCCGGGTTTGTGCTTGGATTTTTAGGAGCAGGAGGGACATTTGTTGGTCTTCAAGTCGTCGTATTATAACCTGCCCTGTAGAAATTAATGGCCAGAAGATCGAATCAGGTGAGAGAATTTCACTCAACTAGGTATCTGCTAACCGGGATGGAAATGTTTTTGAAGACCCGGAAAGCTTCCGTACGGATAGTGATTATTCCATGAACCTTCTCTATGGTGCGGGCATTCACTCCTGTCCCGGAGCTCCACTAGCCCGTATGGAAATGCGAGTTGTCCTGGAAGAATTGCTTGGTCGCACTACGCAGATTAAAACTTTTGGTTCTCTTGATCCTTTTGTCCTTGAGAAGAAGATGAAAAATAAAATTATAAATATTCTTAGACTCTATCAGTAAAATGTTTACAGAAGCTAAGCTACGTTCGGCTACGCCTCACTCCGCTTAGCTTCAAGCTCTCCCTTTTCATTATCCTTATACCCTTATTTTTTCCTAATATAACCCTGTTTATTAATACAGTTTTTTATTATTCTACGGCTACCTTTTATTATGACCCAACACGCTTCATAAAAGCCTTGCTTAACCAACTGATATTCCATAGAGAATTAAGCAAGATCTTTTTATGTTATGAATTAGGTAATTTATTCCAGGATTTACTAACCAACCTTTGTTTGTACCAAACTTCGGATTGGCAGGTAAACCTGCCTTCGTTAAAGTTTCGGCAGGTAAAATTA
>CAVQBP010000026.1:0-16106 GCA_963710745.1 uncultured Bacteroidota bacterium
TATTTAACCAGTTAAACAAACATTAAATAAAGACATTGCACTACCGAAAAAGACTTCCTTATTTTTGCACTGCTTTTATCGGTTCCGGCCAAAAATAAGTAAGACTTTTTTCTGTACCTTCATTTTCACTTAGCATAACATTTTCAGTCTTATCAAAAATTAATTGTTTGGTCTGACAGCCTATACGCTCATCACTTTTGTATGCTGTCATCCCTTCACAAATAATTTTTTGAACTTATCATTAAATCAAGAAATGTATATCGTAAACGCAGTGTAAAAAAACCTTGCTTAATTCTCAATGTAATAGCTTTTGATTAAGCAAGGCTTTTTTAAGAACACTGCCTAAGAATCTTTCCATACGATTAAGGTTAAAATGTTTATTTCTATAGGGAGCCCCTTAGATTTATTTGAATAAATATGATTTCTGCAATTCCTTTCCTTTCTCTTTCCCATTATCATTTAATCATTAAATGATAATTCCTTGCAAAAAATAATTGCTCGCTCAAATTTACTTGAAGGATTCTTATCTCGCTCGCAAATATTTTTTTAATCTTGTAAGTAAAACATGAAATGATTATCGTAATCAACCAGTAAAAAAACCTTGCTTAATTTTTAATTCGTTAAATTGAATTTAATTAAGCAAGGCTTTTTCGTAGAACATCTGCAGATAAAACTCTATTACATTTGTTTGGGAATAGTACGCTGCTTAAGATTTTTCGGCCTACTAAGAACTTTTCCAATTATTTTCTAATTAAATTTTCGTGGAAATTTCCGATAATAATAATTAAGGTAATATTTAAGAGGAATTTAAATGAATTGTTGGGAATTCAAAAAATGTGGCAGAGAGGCTGGTGGAATAAAAGTAAAAGAATTAGGTATTTGTCCAGCATATCCTAAATTTGGTAAAAGTTGTGCTCATATTGCCGGAACTTTTTGCGGAGGCCAAATTCAAGGGACTTTTGCCTCAAAAATAGTTAATTGTATAAAATGTGATTTTTTTAAAAGCCCCAATTATATAATTATAAAAAAACAATAATATTTTCATTGTAGATTATTTGAGCAGAATGCAGACTGAAAGCATTGTAGCCACAAAGAAATTTGTTTTGCTGAAGTAAGAGTAATTAATAAGGTGATATCTTTTCTTAGGGGGAGATATCATCTTACATTTTCATCCTATCAAAAAATAATTGCTTGCCCAATCCCCTATATAATCCTCACGCAAATATTTTTTAACCTTATCATTAAATCAGAAAATTAAAACGGCAATTCGCATCGAAAAAGACTTCCTTATTTTTGCACTTCCTTTAATCAGTTCCGGTCAAAAATAAGTAAGACTTTTTTCTCAACCTTCATTTTCATAAAATAACATCTTCATTCTTATCAAAAATTAATTGTTCGGTCTGATAGTCTATACGGTTAGCGCATTTGAATGCTGTCATCCCTCACAACTAATTTTTTCATCTTTTCATTAAATCAAAAAATTATTTCGTAATCGGCGGGAAAAAAGACCTTGCTTAATTTTTATATTTTTAATATTGATTAAGTTAGGCTTTTTTGAAGAATAATATTGGACATAATAATATTGTCTTTGATTGTAAATAGGATTAACTTTTAGTATTATTTTATAAGTTTTTTTCGGGGGATTATATTGAAAAGAACTTGTTTATTCCTGATTTACAATTCTCTTCATTCTTCATGTATTATGAAGACATCATTAAAATTATTGATGACTTTATTTCTCGTACTGTCACCCTCTTTGTCTGCTCAATGGATACAATTAAACGGACCATATGGAGGAACAATACTTTCACTTGCAGTTATGGACACGATTATTTTTGCGGGTACTCAAAATTGCGGAGCTTATTATTCCACAGATTACGGTGATAATTGGAACCAGGTTGAAGGAATACCAAAAACAGCGGATATTGGTTGGATCGTTGTTTATGACAACACTATTGCGGCCGTTGCAGTGATTTCTGAATCATTAGAAGCCGGGGATTTTATATCAACAGATGGCGGAAAGAACTGGCGTCGCAGTCAAATTTCTGGACCTTTAGTTTTTTCCGATTCAATTCTATTTACAGGAAATTTTCGAACTGGCATTTATCGTTCTACAGATTTCGGCGGAACATGGGAAGTTTTGAATAATGGACCAAAACAATCAAACATAACTGCATTTGCCGTTGCTCAACGTACTGATAGTGTAAGCGGGAACCGTTTATATGCAGCTACCGACAGCGGCCTTTTTGTTTCCACAAATGACGGAGGAAACTGGGTTGAAGTAGACTCTGGAATGGGTGAAAAATATATAGTTAGCGTTGCGGCGACTGGAATGAATGTTATTGTAAGCACTTCTCATAGCGGTATTTTCTTTAGCAAAAATGGCGGCATAACTTGGTCAGCTGCGAATACAAGGATGGACCAATGCGATTGTTTTGCGATATCGGACTCGACGATTTTTGCCGGGACAGGATCCGGTTTGTTTAAATCAACCGACAATGGAAATAACTGGACACCTATTAACAATGGTTTTCCTAAATTATATCAATGGATTCATGCGATCACTATCGCACCAATAAATAGATGCCTTACCCATCCCACCATCTTTGCCGGAATTAATTATAAGGGAGTTTTCAGGTCTATTGATGATGGTCAAAACTGGCAATCAGTTAATCATGGTATACATGCTCATTCAATAGAGTTTGTTGGAACATCACCGAATGGAAATGGGGGGACGAATCTCTTTGCAGACTGCCTTATTGGAACCGGGGGGCTTTTTATTTCAACCGATAAAGGCTTAAGCTGGAGGGAGGATACGACAACCGGTCTCTCTCAGTACGGAATTACATCACTTAAAGTTTAATAATGATATCTTTATTTGCACTTGGGGCGCAGGCATTTTTCGTTCCAAAGACTATGGGATGACTTGGAGTCATATTGACAGCGGATTATATTATTTTCCCATATACTTGGAATCGGGAGACAGCCTTTAATTCAATTGTTATTTTAGGTACAGATATTTATGCTGCTGCTGCAGGGCTATTCAAATCCACAAATAATGGTGACAGTTGGTTCTACAATGGTAGAGCTTATGTGCACATTGGAGGAACAATTTATGATTGTGAAATTAATAAATTAATTGCTTTTGATACCGTTTTATTTGCTGGAGTCGATGGACTCGGAATGATTCGATCCTCCGATAAAGGGAATACATGGTCTATGGTCAATAATGGAATGACAGGAAAATATTTTATGGACTTCGTATTGGGTGGTACGATTATATTCGCTGCAACAGGAGATAAAGGTGTATTTCGTTCCACTGACCATGGTACAACATGGGGAGCTATTAATGGCGGACTAACGAACATGAACGTTTGGTCTTTGGCAATATATGGAACGAACATTTTTGCAGGAACAATTGGCGGAGGAGTATTTGCATCTACTTTAGGCGGATCGGTCTGGACTCCGGTAAACACAGGTTTAATATCTACTGATATTTTCAGTCTGGCAGCATCTAATACTGATTTATATTGTGCATCCCGATTTGGGGGAGTCTGGCGTAGACCACTCTCGGAGATTTCTGCTGTGAGAATTCAAAGAGATGAGAATCCAAAGAATTTTTTTTTGGAACAAAACTATCCAAACCCTTTCAATCCAACGACAAGCATAAAATATTCAATTCCAAAAGAATCCTTTGTTAATTTAATAGTCTATGACATCCTTGGGAAAGAATTAACAACTTTAGTAAACGAAAGAAAATCCGAAGGCAATTATTCTGTTAATTTTAATGGAAGTAACTTTCCAAGTGGAATTTATTTCTACAGAATGCAGGCCATACCTGAAGGTAGGCAGGCAGGAAGCTTTGTATCGACAAAGAAATTTGTTTTGTTGAAGTAAAGAAATTATAAAGGGTGATATCTTCTCTCAGGAGGAGATATCACCTTTCATTATCATCCTATCAAAAAAATAATTGCTTGCCTAATTCCCTTCTCCAATCCTCACGCAAATATTTTTTTATCTAACCAGTTAAACAAACATTAAATAAAGACAATTGCACTACCGAAAAAGACTTCCTTATTTTTGCACTGCTTTTATCTGTTCCGGCCAAAAATAAGTAAGACTTTTTTCTGTACCTCCATTTTCACTTAACATAACATTTTCAGTCTTATCAAAAATTAATTGTTTGGTCTGACAGCCTATACGCTCATCACTTTCGTATGCTGTCATCCCTTCACAAATAATTTTTTCAACTTATCATTAAATCAAGAAATGTATTATCGTAATCACAGTGTAAAAAAACCTTGCTTAATTCTCAATGTAATAGCTTTTGATTAAGCAAGGCTTTTTGGAAGGACAATATTTTTTATTCAATCATTTTATCAGCAGCATTTTCCTAACCTGGTTGAATGAACCTGCCCGGATTCTGTAGAAGTATACTCCGCTGGGTAAGTTGGCTGCGTTCTATTAAATCAAATTTAAAAATCAACCTCCATCCCCAACCTTACAGACATTGGCGGCTGAAACTGAACTGGAACCATATAATTAGGATTAGCATAATTCTGCTCATAGTCGTAATAATGATATTGATCATAATCCAGGGCTTTTCTTTGGCTTGCAAAATGCAAAACATCAAGGATTAACCTTGCAGATGAACCTACTTCGACCAACTTAGAAAAATCATACATAAACCTGAAGTTGAGATCCCAGATTGATGGAGTTCTTCCTACTGTACCGCGAGTCTGTAAAAATGTTGATGCCTTAAAAGTAGAATCTTTACCAAACTCATTCAATGGTGTTCCGCTCATCCATTGGAATAAAATTCCTGTTGTTAGTCCGAAATCAAATACATATGAACCGAAAAATTTCAATACATGAGTTCTATCATTTGGCAGCAAGCCCTCAGCGTTAATCATTCGTTCAGAAATTCCAAATTGATCCGTTGCATTGGGAGCGATTAAAGACCCCCCTGTAATATCGTTTGTTTCAGCTAATCCATCATAGTTGCCCCAGTTCCTTGATAAGATGTAAGATATAAAGAAATTAAAACCGGATGAAGAAAACCGCTCGAAGCTCAACTCAAGTGATATATATTCCCGTTTCATTTCAGGCAGCATACTAAGTATCCCGCTTCCGGGATTTCCATAAACTTGTAGACTTCCATATTTCTCCTGGTCTTGTTCACTCACAACTCCATCTTCAACACCCTGCCCCAACTTCCGGTATATACCTCGAACTCCATATTTAAATTCTGTAGATATCAGGCGCTCATAGCCTAGTGAGTATTCATCAAAATATTGTCCTTCCATCCCCGGTATATTGGTAACAAAAGGTGTAAGATTAGGTATATATCTAGCACCACTAGTATCTATACGAGGATCATTTGGATAAATGCCACGATTAAGGAAGGCTCCTTTAATGTGATAGCTAATAGATAAGTTAAGCTGAAGAGGTTGGTAAAAACGACCAAATGAAGCTGTGATTTTCTGAGTCCCAATTTTTGAAGGTTGATATATAATGCCGATTCTCGGCTGCCATTGATTGGTTATTTTTTGTGCAATAGTTCCATCCGAAGCAATTAACCATTGCGGATCCCATCTAACACCAAAATTGATAGAAAGTCGTTTGAAAATTTGCCAGGAATCCTGTATAAAAGCTGAAAAGTCATTTTGTTTTACTGTTCCCATAGTAAGCATATCCCAACTATACCAAACGCTCGGATAATGTATTAATCCCTGACTTTTATCATCTCGTGTTGTAGAGTTTTGAGCAAATTCAATACCTGTTTTAAAGATATGATTATTTAAAATCAATGTTCCCTTTATTGAACTGCTAAATAAATTTTGGACAGGGTTTGACTGAGAAAAACCTTGACCTCCGGAACTTATCCCTGTTACATAGTCATCGACCCAAGGATCGCTGCCTTTTGGCCCAATCGAATTCACTTTACCTTTCATCAAGCCGATTGATAACGACGATTCAAGCATAAAATTATCATTTAGACTATGAATTCCCTTTATTATTGCATTATAAAACAAATATGTTAAGTCAAGATTACAATATTCCGGATTCAAAACCTCAAGCCCTCCACTATAGGTTAGAACCTGTCGTCCTGAATATGGATTACCACAGATAGATAATGTAAACAAATTATTTTCATTCAAACTCCAGGTTAGTTTTCCTGCAAATTTGTGCTTTGTAATGCGGCTGTTCTGATTACCCAAACCTGTAACATAAACATCTTCGGAAGCAATATCGGGATCATAAGCAGCATAATACCAGAGCCGATCTTTAATTATAGGGCCCCCTATTCCGAAACCGATATCATAGTTTGAATAATTTCCTTGAGGTGGCTGACCAGAGGTTAATCGCGGAGCACTGCTGAAATTATTATTGGTTATAAAACCGAATATAGAACCATGAAATTCATTTCCGCCGGAATATGTTACTGTATTTACAATGCCGCCTAAAGTACTCTGATATTCGGCCTGGTAACCTCCTGTATATATTTCTACCTGTCTTACAAAATTATACGGGAGATCAAAACCTAATATACCTAAAGCTGGTGATGCTACACCAAAAGCCGGTGCCGTTACTTCCGATCCGTCAATAAAATACTTATTCTCAATCCCGGTTCCTCCTGCGAAATTTGTTCCGACATCTTTTTTATAGCTAAGGTTTGCATTAGGAAGAAGTTCAGCAACATGGAAGTAATTACGCTCAATTGGAAGTTGTTCAAACTGTTTAGCGGATAAACTTTTTCCGTTTGTTGTTGAACGTGTATCAATTAACGGTTTTCCTGCCGACACAATTACTTCACTAGTTTCTATGGTGCTTTGCTGGAGATGAATTTCACCCAGAGAAGTTGTCTGCCCAAGATATAAATTAATATTATTAATGGTAACTTTCTGATATGAGATATGACTAATTTTAATAGAGTAAATGCCAATAGGAATTGATGTGATTCGGAAATAGCCTCTCTCGTCAGTTGAAATACCCCGTGACCCCTGAAGATCAGATGAAGAAACGATAATATTAGCAGTAGCTACCGGATTATTGTTTGAATCGAGTATCCAGCCTTCAAGGTTGGCTGTGGTTGATTGGGCAGATAAATTATTTGTTCCTAAAAAGATGAAGAGCAAAACAGATACACTTTTTATTCTCATGGCAACCCCCTAAACTATTTGAATCAACTTTGTACTTTTAATTTACACTAAAACAATTGTTTTATTCTTATTACTAAAAAAATTCAATCTAGTGTCACAGAAGAATATTTATCTACAATTCTCTTATATCCAGGTAAATTTCTTAACGGATCATAAAGCGGATCAAGTTTTAATATATTTACTGAGTATCCTGTCGGGTTTGAGAGTAAAAAATCAATTTGTTTTAATGCCATTATTATAATCACCAGCCAAGAGTATATATTAAAGCTAAATACCATACTGCGGACATATCTCTCCAATTTATACTGTCAATTGGGTACTTAATTCCAATTGCCTTATTAAATTCTTCTAATAGCTTTATTGTTTATCGCCAATCCCGGCATAGCTTTTACATAGAGCAAAATGTAAACGAAAATCATCTGGATTTGTAAGAATCATTTTTTCTACCTGAATTCTTGAAGATTCAAAATATTTTTTAGAAAGATCATTTTTTCCCATATATTTGTAAACGAATGCAATCATTTGAGAATTTGGAATATATCTATTACCACTATTTTCATATTCTTTTTTTGAAGATTTTAATTGTTTAAGAGCATCATCAAAGTTTCTATCAAGTATATTTAAATAAATAAAAATATTTGCAGAAGTATTCTAAATATTCATCATCTTTAATATTTTTAACTGTCTGCCAGGCAAGTTCTGTATCACCTTTCCAATCCAGATAATTATTAGCGCGAGATCTACATAGAATAAACTTGTATTCGGACTAATTTCAATTGCCCGTTTTAAATATTTTTCTGCAGTTTTATAATCTCTTCTCATTTGTAACCTAATCCTATACCCCATGGATACCTGGCATTTAAAGGATCTAACTGCATTGATTTTTGCTCACATTGCTTTTGATAAATCTATTTTCCCCTCTTCTAATAAAATCCGCTTATCTGAGACATAAGCTTCAGCATTATTCGGTTGTATTTCCAATACTTTTTTTAATTCCTGAAATACTTTTTTTCGTCATTTGTAAACCACATATAATAAAAAAACTGCGACTAAATGTACTTCGGCAATATTTGGATTAATTTCTTTTGCCTTTTTCAAGTAAACGGAGGATTTTTTTAAGATTTAAGCTGTCTCTGTCCCAATGCCAATTAAAATAACCATATATGCAATTGAAATCTGTGCATATGCCGCAGCAAAATTTGTATCAAGTTCGATAGCTTTTTCATAAAGTTTAATACATGTTTTAAGATTATCACCGGTTGTAGGACCATAATGAAATATAGTGCTTTAAGGTAATAATCATATGCATCAAGATTTTTTGTGGGCGGCGGTCCCGTTACTGTTTGTCCCGGAAGAATTTTAATTCCCAATTTATCAACAACACTTTGTGCTATTTCATTCTGAATATTAAAAACATCATCAATAACTCTGTCATAGGAATCAGACCAGATATTTATATCGTCCGATACTCTTACCAATTGCGGTATTATTCTTATTCTGCTGGTTTTGTCTTTGTTTTTTGCCCACTGAACAGTTCCCTCAAGTATATAATCAACTCCCAGTTCTTTCCCGATTTCTTTAGTGGTTTTATTTGAATTTGCAAATTTCTCCGCACTGTTTCTTGAAATAACTCCAATACTACCTAACGATGCCAGTTTGTTTGAAATCTCTTCCCTCATTCCCTTGTGCAAAATATTCATCTTCAGGCAGACCTAAATTTTCAAACGGGAGAACTACTATCATCTTTCTTTCCGGTACCACAGAAATAATCTCATCATTACCTTGTATATTAAAATTTAAATATATTAACCATGCAAAAACCACAACTAAGATTGCAATTAGTATCAGCTTAATCTTTAAACTTTTTGGTTTAAATAAGGAGAAATTTCTTTTAACTGCAGTACCATTTTTTATTGAAATAAGATCATCTATTAATTCATCTATATTTTGATACCTTTCCTTAAGGGATTTGGATGATCGCTTTCTTTATTATCAGGCCCGAGCTCTTTAGGAATTTTACTTAAATCAGGTTCATTATTTAAAATTGAATAGATTACTGCCTGTTCATAATCCCCTTTGAACGGTGATTCGCCAGTTAACATCTCATATATTACAATGCCCAATGCCCAGATATCTGTCCTCTGGTCAACTTCTTCTCCTCTTGCCTGTTCGGGGGACATATAATCGACTGTACCAGCTGTGCTCCCTGTTTGGGTTAGCTGTGTTTGTCCTTTTACCTTGGCCAGTCCGAAATCAAGTATTTTAACCACTCCATCATTTGTAATAAATATATTTGCAGGCTTTATATCTCTATGAGTAATATTGTTTTGATGTGCTTTCTTAAGTCCTTCACAAATCTGAAGTGAAATGTCGATAGCTTCATCAATATTCAGTAAACCATTTTCAATTTTATTCTTTTAAAGTTTCCCCTTCATAACAAGCCATTGAAATAAACAGCTGCCCATTTTCCGTTTCATCTAATTTCATGAACTGTACAAATGTTATGTATGGTCTAATGCAGATGCTGATTGTGCTTCATGAATGAATCTTTTTTTAGCTTCTTGATCTGCTGAGAAAGAAAGCGGAAGGAATTTTAGTGCAACAGTCCGTTTTAATTTAGTATCCTCGGCTTTATAGACTTCACCCATTCCGCCTTCGCCAAGCTTTTCTATTATCTTATAATGTGATACTCTTTCCCCGATCATAAAAGCCCCACATTTCCAAATGCTGTAAGAGATGTATTATGTAAAATACAATTTTTTAGGGGAAGGGTATTCCGGAAGGAATTAGAAGACTATTTTTCACTAGCCCCCTAAATAGAAAATATTTACTTTGAATAGTATATTTTTCTTAATTAAAAGTCAATTAGGTAATTAATTTTAGACCAAATCCCCGTATCCAATCCTCTCGCAAATATTTTTTTAATCTTTATAGTTAATCTTCAAATGATTTTCGTAATCAGCTGGTGAAAAAAACCTTGCTTAATTTTCATATGTTGGATTATGGGTTAAGCAAGGCTTTTTTAGGAACACCTCCCAAAACCCTTCAAAACGATTAAGATTAGATGAATATTTTTTTGGCTGCTCCTTAGAGATAGTTTAACGTAATTTATTTATAAATATCCCATCCTTTCACAATCCCATTTTCAGCTAATCATCCAATGGTAATCCTGTCAAAAAATAATTGCTCGCTCAAATTTACCTGCCGGAGCAATTTTGCGAAGGCGGGCTATCATTATCTCGCTCGCAAATATTTTTTTAATCTTGTAAGTAAAACATGAAATGATTATCGTAATCAACCAGTAAAAAAACCTTGCTTAATTTTTATATGGAATGCCATAATTTTTGAAAGGCTTTTTTAGCAATAAAAGGAGTTAAAATAAATTTAAAACATTAAAAACGTTGAATAACAATTCTAAATTAATTTTTGTTTCTGTTTCAGTATAGTTATTTTTTATCAGATTTATTTTTTTATCAAATCACAATTATATAGGTAATCAATGCCTGCACCAATTATTCCTTATGGAGATAACAAAGATACCGGCTGTTATGTGTTATTGAATGATGTCCGGCTTTATTATGAAATTTATGGAGATGGGGATCCTCTTGTATTACTTCATGGAAACGGAGGAAATATTAGATACATGGGACCCCAGATAGATTATTTCAGTAAGCAATACAAAGTAATCACACCGGATTGTCGGGGTCGAGGTAAATCTGAACTAGGCAATACCCCTCTTACTTACATGCAAATGACCAAGGATGTTGCCTTATTTCTGGATTATCTGGAAGTGGATTCTGCGTACATTATCGGAAGAAGCGATGGTGCAATAATCAGTCTTCTACTAGGAATTTACTATCCGGAAAAAGTCAAAAAGATTGCTGCTTTTGCAGCGAATCTTTGGTCCGATACAACTTCTATATATCCCGAATTTCTTGATGAAGTACATAACGCAAGGGTGTATGCAGAAGAGATGATCAAAATAGGTAATACAACAGAAAACTGGTTCCTGATTAACGAATTGAACAGTCTTATGGAATTTCAACCAAATATTTCTCCTGATAATCTCAGTAAAATAGAGTGTCCGGTATTAGTCTTGTCTTGTGATAGGGATGTCATTCGAGAAGAACATACATTGTATATTTATCGGAATATTCGCAAATCTAATCTGTGTATTTTCCCAGGTGAAACACACTGGATTACAAAAGCCAATCCTGAACTCTTTAATTCAACAGTAGTAAAATTCTTTTCAGAACCATTCAGAGGTGAAGAAATTAGAAAATAATGATAGCGAACATTTTAATGTGATAAAGAGGACGGCAGTATATTTAAACTAATAGTTAATCATCTTATTTATAGATCCTGTCAAAAAATAATTGCTTGTCTTAAACACACCCCCAATCCTCACGCAAATATTTTTTTAATCTGACCAATAAAACAAATAATAGAAAAAGACCATTCACTTCGAAAAAGACTTCCTTATTTTTGCAGTTCCGTTAATCTGTTCCGGACAAAAATAAGTAAGACTTTTTTCTCTACCTTCATTTTTATAGAGCATAAAATTTTCATTTTTATTAAAAATTAATTATTCAGTCTGTTTTAATAAATTTTAAATAATTTACCTGGAGAATGGCTTAAAATTTGACTACTTAGCTGATAAATATATGTCTATAAGCGGTTATAGGAATTTATATGTTATTATTAAACAAATTAATTAAAATAGTTTTTACTCTTGTTCTAAGTCAGATGGTAATATTTACTATTTTTGCACAGTCTAAATATGAAATTTCTGCTCGAGATTTTTCATTTAAGGGTATGAAATTTGGGACGAGCCTTAACTCATTCGAAAAAAAATTTCCTAAACCCAAAATATCAGGTAAAACTGATGGTATGGATTCTTATATGGTTGAATTTCCATCAACTTCACCTTCAGCAGCATTATTTTTATTTTATGAAAATAAATTTTGTCAATTAACTCTTTACTACACGGGTTTTACTTCCTATCAAAAGAAAATGAACTTCATTGAAGCAATGATAAAAAAATTTGGAAAAGATATAAAAGAAGGTCCTCAAGGATTGGTTTCTTGGTATTTCCCAGATGTAGATAGAAGAATATCTATGTATACTAAAAGTTTTAAGGAGGATGATAATGGAATTGTTGTCTTTATTGAAGATACGAAAGCTACCCAAAAAAGACTTCAAGAAAAAAATGATGACATAGATTTAGGATTTTAAGTTAAAATCATATTTTACTTATGAATAATTTTAAACAACAATCATAAACTCCCCACATCGAAAAAGACTTCCTTATTTTTGATCTTCCTTTAAATCTGTTCCGGTCAAAAATAAGTAAGACTTTTTTCTCTACTTTTATTTTCACAAAACATAACATTTAAAATCTTATCAAAAATTAATTGTTCGGTCTGACAGCCTATACGTTTATACTTTCGGATGCTGTCAGCCCTTCACAACTAATTTTTTCATCTTTTCATTAAATCATGAAATGATTTGCCCAATCACCAGGTAAAAAAACCTTGCTTAATTCTCAATTGTAAAACTTTGGTTAAGCAAGGCTTTTTTTAAAAACAAAGTTTTAAGTTTATACATTCGTGCTAGTTTTTAATTCAAAATGAAATATCAAATTTTTATTATTATATCAAAAATCTGATAGGTAAGCATTCAAAAAAGTTTGGTTTTTAATTAAAATGAAGAACTAAAGATGGAATAAAAAATGACAGTGGATGTTTATTCTTGTTCTATTTAATATATTAGATGTTATATGAAAATATTAATATCAGTAGCTGTAATATTATTTTTTTTCTCTGGATGTAATTCTAATCCAACGGATTCTGAACCTGAAAAGAATTTTTCAATATATCTGACAAAACATGATGAAAATAACACTCCAAATAAAATATCATTGGATAGATTAATTCTGGAAGATGAACCAATTCTATCTATTAAATCCATCGAATATTATGAATGGGCAAATCACAAAATCAGATTTTCAGCTGAAGCTAGAAATAAAATACAATCAAAAGAGCCCTTGTTCGGTCGATTCTTTATTGTTATTGCATTAAATCAAAGAATTTATTGGGGTTTATTTACCGATGGTGCATCATCAATGGGTTGCAACAATCCTGTAATAATGGTATGGTCAAGGACTGTTCGGCAAGATACAAGTTTTATTACTAATGAATTTGTAATAGAAAGAGCATACCCTGAATATATTGGTAATGAAAATGATATAGATTTACGAGAAGATCCAAGAATATATAATGCTCTAATGAAAAGTCATAAATTAAAATAGTGGTATAACAGAGAAAATTTAATCCAACAATAATCTCTTGTAGCCATTTTATATACTCTTTCTAATTCAGTTAATCTTCTTATTTTCATTCTCTCAAAAAATAATTGCTTGCCTAACTCGCTTTCTCAATCCTCACGCAAATATTTTTTTCATCTATTTAGTAAGTCATAGAATAATTATCGTATCCAACGTGTAAAAAAACCTTGCTTAATTTTTATGGAAGCTGTTGGGTAAGCAAAGCTTTTTTAATTCCCGACTCAGTCACACTTTTCCGCTGCATTTTTTAGCTGTCATATTTTTTCTTACTCTTATAGCTCGCTTGTGCTTGTTAGATAAATTTAAGCACCGCTCGCTATTTCAATTACTTTCAAAAATATATGCCAGCTCTCTATGTTCCCTGATAGCTAAATGACAAAAAGATGTGCCTTCGTCATTAACCTCATTAAACACATTCCACGTTTCTCTTTTGTTCGTTTCTCTTTGTTTGACTTAAACCTACGGATTGAAAAAAACATAAAACGAAGAAAAAGAAAAGGAAGAAAAAAACGAGCATGATACAGTGCAGGGGCTTGGGGTCTAGGGACAAAAAAAACCGGCCAGTTTTTTTATAACTACAACTCTAATCAGTTTCCCTTTTTTTATTGTTCCGGCAGTTTTTTTCGCCCTGCCCCCTGCACCCGCTGCACTGTAAATATTATAGCGTTTTTTTCTTTTCCTTTTCTTTTTCCCGTTTTCGTTTCGCTTTTCCGTTTTTTCAGTCCGTAGTTTTTTTGGCACGTATAGCGGCAAGTCATTACAGGGTGTAAACCCGTTGTCACAAAAATTCATTTACAGGAGGTCAACATGTCTTGTTCGTTCGAAAAAACAGCACTTATGGCCATACACAAACGCTTGGTAGAAAAGGGATTCTACTATGATGCTACCTTAGTTATGGCCTACCTGCGTGGAATCCGTACAATTTACACTGAAACCTGTGTCGGGTTCTGGTTTGCTAATCATCGTAAAATCAGGAGGTTCAATGCTTAAAAATACTCTTATTAAAAAAACAAGAAATTCCAAAGGTTACTGGCGGTTTACTGCTGTTCATTATGGTTCGGGTACTTCATATTATGTAATTAATATTTCTTTCACCGGTTTTCTTACCTCATTTCGTTTTCCAACATATTCAGAAGCTAATCAATACTTTAATTCACAAACTAAAAAAAGAGGGAGCAAATGATAAACATTTTATTATTTCAGTATAAATACTTAGGCAGCATCGCACTCAAGTGCGGTGCTTCTCATTTCGGTTTCCGCTCTGTAGGGCATTTTGAACCACTGCAGCAGCTGGTTATTATCTTTAAAGCCCGTAATAAGCGCTGGAATTTCCTGGGCTGGTTAGAAGGTGCATTGGAAAGAAACCAGTATTATCACAGGGAAGTTTATCACAAAGGGGAACGCTTATTTTTAGTTTTCATCAATACTCACCTGTTTATCAAATCAAACTCCAATAAAATCTATTTCAGCAATTTCCGCCAGCTCTGCAGAACTCAAGAGCTAACCATGTACAAATCAAATTATAATCATCCGCATTCAAATCTTAAGGTGGCAGAATGAAAGTTTATGAATCAAGCCATCCGACAAAGCGGGACTATACAAAAGTCCCGCAGATTAAAATAAAAAATCAGAAGCTTGAAGAGTATGGTTTCACTGCAGGGACAGAATTTAAAGTAATCTACACAAAAAATAAAATCTTATTAAAAGTTATCCATTCACAATAAAAAGGGAGTTCATTATGTCAGAAGAAAAAAAAGAGAAGATTAGTAAAATTATTAAGCAGCTCGCAGATCTTCCCGCTGAAAAGCGGGAGGAGCTTTCTTCCAGGCTGGGGATAATAAACCCGGAAGGTCACCTGCTCACACCTAGAAATCAATGCTTAATCTATTTCCAGAATATTGATAATGTCTCAATTTCTGTTGTAGGAGGTTACAAGCAGTGGCAGAAATTCCAGAGGCAGGTTAAAAAAGGTGAACATGGTTTTTTAATCGCGGTTCCATCAGGACAAGCAAAGCAGGAGGAAGAAGAGGAACCGGGAGAAGTTTATTTCTTCTATAAAACTGTTTTCGATATCTCGCAAACTGAAGAATTACCATCATTCAATTAAGGGGGATATAATGAATATTACATTCAACATAGATGAGGCTGTATGCAGTTTATCTGCTTACGGCCTCGAGGAGGTCCAGAAAGTATTAGGCCTTAGTGATGATGATGTAGTAAATCTGCTGCTCGATGACACGTGAAGTCTGGGAGCGGAAAATCCTCGAATGGTATGCTGAGCACATAAACGATACAATCCTGGATGAAGCAGAGAGAAGATATGAAGACAGATAAAATATATCAGATGTAACAAAGATGTTGTCTTAGCCGGAAGAATTATTTATTTCAACCGGTGAAGATATTTCAATTATCAGGGAGTTGAAAGACAGCTTTCAAACTCCCTGTTATCTCATAACTCACAAAGGCAGAACATTCACAACTCATCAAAAATTTTTTCTTACAAACACTTTTATTTCTTAAAAAATATAGAAAGGGTAGAACAATGAAATTAACTGATTTCGCAACTGATTTAGTAGCAAAGAACCATTTTATTAAAG
>CAVQBP010000027.1:0-205667 GCA_963710745.1 uncultured Bacteroidota bacterium
AAATGGACAGCGCTCGAGGCGGTCGGGCTTTACGTGCCGGGCGGCACCGCGGCCTATCCGTCCTCGGTGCTGATGAACGCGGTGCCGGCCAAGGTCGCCGGCGTCGAGCGCCTGGTCATGGTGGTGCCGGCGCCCGACGGAAGCTCGTCCCCGCTGGTGCTCGCGGCCGCCAAGCTCGCCGGCGTCGACGAGATCTACCGCGTCGGCGGCGCGCAGGCGGTGGCCGCGCTGGCCTACGGCACCGCAACCATCGCGCCGGTCGACAAGATCGTCGGGCCCGGCAACGCCTATGTCGCCGCGGCCAAGCGCCAGGTGTTCGGCCGGGTCGGCATCGACATGATCGCCGGGCCGTCCGAGGTGCTGGTCGTCGCCGACGGCACCGGCAATGCCGACTGGATCGCCGCCGACCTGCTGGCCAGGCCGAGCACGACGCCGCGCGCAATCGATCCTGATCACCGACGACGCGCGCTTGCCGACGGCGTCGAAAGGCGGTCGACGTCGCAACTGAAGACGCTGTCGCGCGCCGAAGGTCGCCGGCGCGTCCTGGCGCGATTTCGGCGCCGTCATCAAGGTCGGGAAGCTCGCCGAGCGGTGCGCGCTGGTCGATCGCCTCGCGCCCGAGCATCTGGAGATCGTGGCCGCCGACGCCGAGAGCGCTGGTCGCGCGCATCCGCAATGCCGGCGCCATCTTCATCGGCGCGCATACGCCGGAAGGCGATCGGCGACTATGTCGCCGGCTCCAACCACGTGCTGCCGACCGCGCGCTCGGCGCGCTTCTCGTCCGGCCTCGGCGTGCTCGATTTCATGAAGCGCACCTCGCTGCTCAAATGCGGCCCCGAGCAATTGCGCGCGCTCGGGCCCGCGGCCATCGCGCTCGGCGAGGCGGAGGGCCTGACCGCCCACGCCCGCTCGGTCGCCATCCGCCTCAACCAGTGATGACACCGGCGAAAACACCGCCCGCCGCAAGCGCCTCGTCGCCGTCACCCTCGACGAGGAAACCATCGGCCGCTCCAATCCGGACGTCGAGCACGAGCGGCAGGTGGCGATCTACGATCTGCTCGAGCAGAATTCTTTTCGCCGGTCGGCCACGAAGGCGGTCCTTACGCGCTGCATCTGTCCATCACCGGCAACCGGCTGGTGTTCGACATCCGCGAGGAGGACGGCACGCCGGTGGTGGCGCATCTGTTGTCGCTGTCGCCGCTGCGCCGCATCGTCAAGGACTACTACACGATCTGCGACAGCTACTATCAGGCCATCCGCACCGCCACGCCCGACAAGATCGAGGCGATCGATATGGGCCGGCGCGGCATCCATAATGACGGCTCGCAGATCCTGATGGACCGGCTCAAGGGCAAGGTGACGGTCGACATCGACACCGCGCGCCGCCTGTTCACGCTCATCTGCGTGCTGCATTGGAAGGGCTAGAGCATGATCCCGAAAAGTGGCTACCGGTTTTCGGATCAGATCATGCTCAAGGAAAAGCCCGATGTCCGCCGCGCGCGCTTCGCGCCCCCACGCGGTCCTGTTCGCCTGCGGCATGAACGCGATCCGCTCGCCGATGGCGGCGGCCTTGTTCAAGCAGATGTTCGGCAAGTCGGTCTATGTCGCCTCCTGCGGCGTGTATGCGGGCTATCTCGATCCGCTGGCGGTGGCGGTGATGGAGGAGATCGGCATCGACATCGGCGCGCCACAAGCCGATCACCTTCGAGGACCTGGACGAGCTGGAAGGGCTTGAATTTCGATCTGATCGTCACGCTGTCGCCGCCGGCGCATCACAAGGCGCTGGAACTGACCCGCACGATCGCCGCCGACGTGGAATACTGGCCGACGGTCGATCCGACCGCGGCCGAGGGCAGCCGCGAGCAGCGGCTGGAGGCCTATCGCGAGGTGCGCGACCAGCTGATGGCGCGCATCCGCGAGCGCTTCGGCCAGCCGGGCGGGGGGAATGAATAATTAGGTGACGCGGTCGCCGGCTCGGGTTGTGAAATAACCCCCGTTCCGCTAGCTTCCGCGCCCGATCAGCAGCCATCATGGCAGCCGTTAACCCCATGATCGGCCGGCCCAAATTCGTGCTCGCTTCCGGCTCGCCGCGCCGGCTTGCGCTGGTCAACCAGGCCGGCATCGAGCCGGACGCGCTCAAGCCGACCGATATCGACGAGACCCCGCACCGCGGCGAAATTCCGCGCGCCTATGCCGACCGGCTGGCGCGCGCCAAGGCGGCGGCGGCGCTCGAGAGCGTCAAGCTCGATGACGAGTTGCGCGGCGCCTATATCCTGGCCGCCGACACCGTGGTGGCGGTCGGCCGCCGCATCCTGCCCAAGGCCGAACTGCTCGACGAGGCGGCGCAGTGCCTGCGCCTGCTTGTCCGGCCGCAATCACCGCGTCTACACCGCCATCTGCCTGGTGACGCCGAAGGAAGCCTTCCGCCAGCGCCTGGTGGAGACGCGGGTGCGCTTCAAGCGGCTGTCGGAGGAGGACATCGAGGCCTATCTCGCCTCCGGCGAATGGCGCGGCAAGGCCGGCGGCTATGCGGCGCAAGGCATTGCCGGCAGCTTCATGGTGAAGATCGTCGGCTCCTACAGCAATATTGTCGGCCTGCCGCTCTACGAGACCATGACGCTGCTCGCCGGCGAGGGCTATCCGATCCGCTTCGGCTGGCTCAACGCGGTGATAGACTGCCGCTCATGCGGAGGCCGCGCATGAACCTCGCGCTCTGGCTTCATCGCGCCGGTCTCAGTCACCGCGATATGCCGGCGGCGGCGTCGGGCACGCGCGTGGTCGCGACCTATGGCGAACTCGCGGAACGCGCCGCGCGGCTGGCCGGCGCGCTTGCGCGAGCGGTTCGAGCTCGCAGCCCGGCGACCGCGTCGCCATCGCCGCCAAGAACTCGCCCGACTATCTCGCGCTGCTCTACGGCATCTGGCATGCCGGGCTCGCCGCGGTGCCGGCCAATGCCAAGCTGCACGGCGCCGAGCTCGGCTATATCCTCGAGCAATCCGGCGCCCGCGTCTGTTTCGCTTCGCCCGGCATCGACAGCGAGATCGCGCCGCACGCGCCGAAGACGCTCGAACATCTGATCACCATCGGCAGCGCCGACTACGAAGCGCTGTTTGCGGCCGACGCCATCGACATCGCGCCGCGCGCGCCGACGATCTCGCCTGGCTGTTCTACACCTCCGGCACCACCGGGCGGCCGAAAGGCGCCATGCTCACCCATCGCGTCGCTGGCGAGGCGAGCCTCGCCTATGGCGCCGAGGTCGATCCGGTCGCGCCCGGCGATGCCATCCTGCATGCCGCGCCGATGAGCCACGGCTCCGGCCTCTACATCATGCCGCATGTCGCGCGGCTCGGCGTGCAGGTCATGCCGGAGAGCGGCGGCTTCGAGCCGGAGGAAGTCGATCGCGCTGTTCAACGCCTGGCCGCGCATGTCGATGTTCGCGGCGCCGACCATGATCAAGCGCCTGGTCGCTTGTCCGGCCGACTGCAACGCGGACAACATCCGCACGCTGATCTGGGGCGGCGCGCCGATGTATGTCGAGGACGCGCTGGCCGCGCTCGACCGCTTCGGCCCGCGTCTCGCGCAAATCTACGGCCAGGGCGAAGCGCCGATGACCATCACCACGCTGTCGAAAGAGGACATCGCCGACCGCGACCATCCGCGCTGGCGCGAGCGGCTCGCCTCCGCCGGCAAGCCCTATGCCTGCGTCGAGGTGATGGTCGCCGACGCCGACGACAGGCCGGTCGCGCCCGGCGAGACCGGCGAAATCCTGTGCGCGGCGACGTGGTCATGGCCGGCTATTGGCAGAACGAGGAGGCGACCGCGGCATCCTTGCGCGGCGGCTGGCTGCACACCGGCGATGTCGGCGTCTTCGACGCGGAGGGCTATCTCCACCTCAAGGACCGCTCCAAGGACCTGATCATCTCCGGCGGCTCCAATATCTATCCGCGCGAGGTGGAGGAGGTGCTGCTCACCCACGACGCGGTGCGCGAGGTCTCGGTCATCGGCCGGCCCGGACCGCGAATGGGGCGAGGTGGTGGTGGCCTATGTGGTCGGCGAGGCCGAGCCGCCGAAGCGCTCGACGCGCTCTGCCTCGCGCGCATTGCGCGCTTCAAACGGCCGAAGGATTATGTTTTTGTCGACGCGCTGCCGAAGAACAATTACGGCAAGATCCTCAAGACCGAGCTGCGCGCGCTGGACGCCGGCCGCGAGCAACGCAGAGTGGAGTGAGAAATGGCCGACATCGTTCTCGCAATCGGCACCTCGCACAGCCCGCTGCTCAACAGCCCGGCCGAGGACTATCCCAAGCACGCCGCCATCGACGCCTCCGGCCGCAAGCTGCATCGACAAGAACGGCAAGCCCTGCACCTATGGCGACCTGCTGGCGCAGGCCGATCCTTCGATCAAGCAGCAGATCGAGCCCAAGGTGCTGGAGGAGCGCTCGGCGCGCTGCACCGCCAATATCGCGCGGCTGGCGAAGGACCTGGCCGACGCCAAGCTCGACGCGCTGATCATCATCGGCGACGACCAGCACGAGCAGTTCTTCGAAGACAACATGCCGGCGATGCTGATCTATTGGGGCGAGACGATCGAGAACAATCCGCTGCACATGGACGAGGACGCGCCGGAGTTCTGGCGCAAGGCGCGCTCGCAGTTCCACGCCGGCGAAAAGCCGCGGCAATATCCGGTCGACGCCAAGCTCGGCCTGCATCTGATCGAGAGCCTGATCGACCAGGGCTTCGACGTCAGCCATTCCAAGAAGCTGTCGAAGGAGCACGGCGAGGGCCACGCCTTCGGCTTCGTGCACCGGCGCATGATGCACGGACAAGGTCGTCCCGATCGTGCCGGTCGCGCTCAACACTTATTTCCCGCCCAACCAGCCGCGGCCCGCGCCGCTGCTACGAGCTCGGCCAGGCGATCCGCAAGGCGGTGCAGAGCGCCACGGGCGAGCGCGCGCGTCGGCATCCTCGCCTCCGGCGGCCTGAGCCATTTCACCGTCGACGAGGAACTCGACCGCGGCGTGCTCGACGCGCTCAAGCGCAATGACGGCGAGGCGCTGGCGTCGATCCCGGTGGAGAAGCTCAATTCCGGCAATTCGGAAATCCGCAACTGGATCACGGTGGCCGGCGCCGCCGGGCACTTGAAGAACGTCTGGCAGGAATACATCCCGTGCTATCGCTCGGCCGCCGGCACCGGCTGCGGCATGGGCTTCGCGCTGTGGAAATAGGCATGATCGAGCGGCGACATGATGCGAATCGTTCATGATACGAGAATCAGCATCGCAAAGACATGAACGAAAGACGCAGATTGGCCGCATGCCCGATCTGCGGCAAGCCGACCGATGCGGCCTTCCAGCCGTTCTGCTCCAAGCGCTGCGCCGACATCGATCTCAATCGCTGGCTCAAGGGCGTCTATGCGGTGCCGGTGAAGGAGGAAGAGGACGAGGACGGCGAGCGGCCGCCCGACAGCGAAGCGGGCGAGCCCACATGAACGCGCCCGTCAAGACCGACTGGCCCGACCAGCTGTTACGAAGCGCTCAAGCGCGCCGGCGTCGCGCCAGGTCGGCTACGTGCCGGACGCCGGCCATGCGCGGCTGATCGAGCGCTGCCGCGCCGATCCGGACATCCGCGACGTGGTGCTGACCACCGAGGAGGAAGGCGTGGCGCTCGCCGCCGGCGCCTGGCTCGGCGGCCAGCGCTGCGCGCTGCTGATGCAGTCGAGCGGCGTCGGCAACTGCGTCAACATGCTGTCGCTGATGCGCACCTGCCGCTTTCCGCTGCTGATGTTCATCACCATGCGCGGCGAGTGGGAGGAGTTCAACCCGTGGCAGGTGCCGATGGGCTCGATCGTCGAGCCGGTGCTCAAGCTGTGCGAAGCGGAAGTCTATCGCGCGCGCACGCCGGACGAGGTGGAGGGCCTGCGCCAGCGCGCGGCGAGCCAGGCCTTCGGCGACGAGCAATTATACTTTTACGTTTTGATGATGAATCTCCAATGTTAAAGATAGAAGCAATTAAAACCATTTTAAATTTACCGGAAGAAAAAGTATTTGACCATTTCATTGTTGCCAGTGAAAATAAAATTCGTATCCGTCCGTTATAATGCTGAATACTGCATAATCAATAAACCCACTATTGTCATTCTGAATTCCGATTTCATTACAGTTTAGGACTTATAATCGGGATGAAGAATCTCCTACCTTTAATAAACAGAATAGTGTAAGAAAAGGGGTATGAGATTCTTCGTTCAGTCTGCAATACCCTATTATTTAATGAGACTGAACTCAGAATGACAAAATTGTGATTGGTGTTTTATTTAAAGAATATTGCTCTAAGTCGAATAAATATAAAACTCAACATTGTCATTCTGAACTTACGTTCTGAAAATCGTTAGTGGTGAAGAATCTCCAACCTTAAATAACTGGGTTAGTGCCAGTGACAAATTAGGAGATTCTTCGTTCAGTCTGCAACGCCTTATCATATAACGGGACTGAACTCAGAATGACATGATCAGGGGATTAATATGTATATTGATTTTTTCGTTAATAGACATTCTGAACTTACATTCTGAAAATCGTAAGCGGTGAAGAATCTCCAACCTTTTATAACTCAAGAATGTGCCGACCTTGTAATTATAGACTAAACAAAATATTTTGAAGTAGTAGATATATAAACGTAAGGGGAATCCAGCTGATAAATGAATCAATATTATATTTATATCTTATCGAATAAATCAAAAACGCTTTATACAGGCATAACAAATAATTTAGAAAGAAGAGTATTTGAACATAAGAGTAAAAAGATAAAGGGATTCACATCAAAATATAATATAACCCTATTAGTTTACTATGAAATAACAAATGATGTAAAATCAGCAATAGCGAGAGAAAAACAGATAAAGGGGTGGGTAAGAAAGAAGAAAATAGACCTAATAGAATCCATGAATCCGGAATGGAATGATTTGAGTGGAGATTGGGAATGAGAAGATTAAGGTAACGAACGTTTTAATATTAATATAATTGCCAATATTAAGCAGGAGATTCTTCGTTTCAGTTTATACTCCCCAATACATAACCTAACTGAAACTCAGAATGACCAGTCTTCGCTCAATAAAATTGAGCTTCGCCCGGCAGGCAATGCAGAGGTTGGTGTTAAATTTAAGATAAGACTGAATGCTTCATAACCAATAAACCTTATATTGTCATTCTGAACTTACGTTCTGGAAATCGTAAGTGGTGAAGAATCTCCAGCCATAAATAACCGGGTTAGTGCAAGTGACAAATTAGGGGATTCTTCGTTTCAGTTTACACTGCCTTATCATATAACGTAAACTGAAACTCAGAATGACAAAATTGGTGTTGGTGTTGATAAAAGAATTTTACACTGAATATCTAATAACCAATAAACCTAATTTTGTCATTCTGAATCCCGATTCATTACGTTTCGGAAATCGTAAGTGGATGAAGAATCTCCAACCAATAATAAACAGAATAGTGCAATGAAAGAATTATGAGATTCTTCGTTTCAGTTTACACTTCCTGATCATATAACGTAACTGAAACTCAGAATGACAAGATTGGTGTTGGTGTTGATGAAAGAATTTTGCACTAATTTCGAATAAACCAACAAATCTAATATTGTCATTCTGAACTTACGTTCCGGAAATCGTAAGTGGTGAAGAATCTCCAGCCATAAATAACCGGGTTAGTGCAAGTGAAAAATTAGGGGATTCTTCGTTTCAGTCTGCACTGCCTTATCATGTAATAGATTGAAACTCAGAATGACAATTTTTGGGTAATAACAAAAATTAAATTGTATTGAATACTTATATAATTAACAAAGAATGCTTTGTCATTCTGCACCTGTCCGGGGTAACCCTGGAGATTTTTCAAGTGACCTCCAGGGTTTTAGGACAGGGATGATAATTTGCATTCCCTGCAGTGGGTGCATATTGATTAATGAATGTTTATATTGCCTTATCCGATTTTTATATTCAGGTTAACTTCTTCAATTTTAATTGGTTAAGACCCAAAATAGTTTTGTTTAATTTCATATCGTAGTCGGTAAATAAGTAGTGTAAATGTCATACTGAGATTTTTAAAAAGGCTTTGCCTTTAATAATTAAATTAATGACACACTCTAATTTGTCATTCTGAACGGAACGAAGTGGAGTGAAGAATCTCCCGCTAGATTACTTGCACAATATAAAATTTATAAAGGTGTCACTAGCAGTTAGTCGAAGTATGACATTTGAGTGTTTTCGGTTTTCGATGAGCTCAGTCTTCGACAAGCTCAGACTGACAGCACGAGCCGTTCATTATGGATATATCTCCTGATAATTTTGTAATTAACTTTTTTATAATTTATGAAGCAAAACTTCTACCTGATTTTACTTTTATCTTTAATTTATTCTGCTGCGGGATTTGCGCAGTTAACACCGGCGGATTCCTACTTCCCGTCCGCTGCGGGTAATACCTGGATATACCAGACTCCCATTGGTCTTGACACAGTGAGGATTACGAAAGATTCCATGGATACTAGAGGGAACAAGTTTATTTATTATAACAATGATACTATTCCAACATATAAGATCGATTCATCCGGGGAAAATATTTATTACATCTTAAACGGACTTAACCTGGCTAAGTATCAATTGAATACCGATTCAGGAAGCGCCTGGATAGAAGATTCTGATTCCCCGGTATCGGCAGCTAAAGTAAACGGGGTATTTCCCTACTATATTTTCGGTAAGCCGAGGGATGTAAAGCAGATAGGTTATTATAACGTACCGGGGGACACTTCTTTAGCGGATGATTTCAGCGACGGGGACGACAGCGGGTGGACAGTTAAGTCAGGATCTTTCTCGGTTGATAATTCAGTCCCCAATCCGTTGTCTGCAAACCAGTATTCCTTAGTCTGCAATGAACCGGGGATAATCGGCATCCCCTGCACGCAGGCTTACGGCACCTGGCAGTTCGATATTTATAAGGGAGCTGATGATAATAATCTTGAAGTAGATTTTATTGCCGACAGGATTGATAATGCAATACATCAGAACGGGTATTATTTTACAAATAATTCATCTGAAGCTGTCGGACTTGCAAAATCAACAGTCGGTTCTGCACCGGGACTTATGAGCAGTGCAGATAATTATACTGCAAAGGAAGGAACCTGGTACAGGATAACAATTACACGGAATAGTAAAGGAGAATTTTATACTTACATAGAAGGAGGTAGAGTTTACTTCAAGAACTTTAATTTCTGTTACAGAGTGGATAGCGGTACAAATCCAGTTATTGATACAAGTTATACTACTAGTAATTATTTTGTATTAAGTCTTGAATGCAGGAGACAGAATAAGCAATATAATATGTGAATATAATCAAGGTAATATTGAATTGAATGAAAATAATATAATTCATTATCTACAAATAGTAATTTTGAAGATTCTTTGGATACATGGAAATCAACAGGGAATCATATATATTACAAGATCTTCAACTGATAAGCATATTAGGTAATTATAGTGCAAGAATAATAAATACATAATTTAATTACAAATGGTGTATAATTGGAATGATTATAATGTATATGGTTTGGCAGATAATTGGTCATTAGGATCATGGGATGATATTAAGTACAGCTTCAATGTAACTAAACATGGATTATAGTGGTAATGCTCAATATGGTGGTGAAAATAATATTGGTAAATTAAAGTATACATATATCATAACACTATAGTTTATATATGGATTCAACAATAACATATCATTTAAGTTTAACATATAGAGTAAGTATTTATCTTAATTCGAGCAATGGAATTCATATCAGTATGATTATGTATCCTGCAAATATACTGATACTATTTATATAAGTAAAATTCTTTATTGAATTTAATAATAAAAAATTATGATTTATACTATTTCAAGATGATTGCATGGATACAATTTAGATGATGTTAAGATTGCACAAATTGGTAATATTAATAGATAATTATATTTCTTTACCTTCATCAAAATTTTACTCAATTATTAAATGGTGATAATTATACTTATTCAATGTATTACAAATCTCCCTACCTAAACGGAGATACATTAACAGTAAACATAGGTGATAAAAGCAAAACAATAGCTTCATCGGATACATGGACCAAACTAACCTGGACATTCCAGGCGGACGACAGCACTATCAACCAGCCTATAAAAATTTACCTTAACCAGGCGGATACTTTATATATAGACGATGTTTCGCTTAAACCTGCCAACACACTCTTCGATAAAGCTGTTTACAACAGTGAAATATGGCTTGCGGACGGTATCGGGGAATATTATGAGTATTCATCGGAAGAGGGTGCGGTGAGGAGTCTGGTAAGCTGCATTATAAACGGGGATACACTGTTTACTTCTGTAAAGGATAATAAAACAGCAGGACTCAACAGCTTTAAGCTTTTCCAGAATTATCCCAATCCCTTCAACCCGGTTACTAACATTAACTACAATTTACCGGAGAGGACGAAGGTTGTGATAAAGGTTTACGACATACTGGGGAGGGAAGTGAGGAGTCTTGTGAATGAAGAGCAGAGTGCCGGTGCTCATTCGGTAAGGTTCAGCGGCGAGGGGCTGCCGAGCGGGGTGTATATTTACAGAATTGCAGCAGGGAAGTATAGTGAAAGTAAGAAGCTGGTGCTGCTGAAATAGTTGTGGACAGTTTGCGGAAGTTTAGAAATTAGGAAAATTGGAAGATGGGAGGGGGAGAAGTTAGGGGTGAATAATTAATTATAAATTAAAAGGGAGAATCCAGATGGAAAGAAAAAAAGATATAAAACATTTTAGAGATTTAGAGGTTTACCCCGTCAAATAATTTTATATTTTTATGCGGGATTATTTTTATACATATGTACTAAGAAGTTTAAAAGATAATAATTTCTATACAGGTTATACAAAAAATATAAAATTAAGATTTGAGCAGCATAATAACGGACTTGTAGAATCAACTAAAAATAGAACCCCTTTTGAATTAATCTATTTTGAAGCCTGTTTAAATCGTGAAGATGCACTTCATAGAGAAAAATATCTCAAAACATTTTATGGAAAAATGTTTATTAAAAACAGGCTCAAATCTTATTTGACGGGGTAAATCAGATTTCATTTAAATCATTGTGTTAGTGCAAGTAAAAAATTAGGAGATTCTTCGTTCAGTCTGCACTGCCTAATCATGTAACGGGACTGAACTCAGAATGACAAAACTGGGGTTGTTGCTGATTAGAGATTTTACACTAAATCGGATAAACTTTAAACCTAATATTGTCATTCTGAACTTGCGTTCCGGAAATCGTAATTGGTGAAGAATCTCCAACCATTAATAACCGGGTTAGTGCAAGTAAAAAATTAGGGGATTCTTCGTTCAGTCTGCACTGCCTAATCATGTAACGGGACTGAACTCAGAATGACAAAACCGGGGTTGTTGTTTATTTAGAGATTTTACACTAAATCGGATAAACTTTAAACCTAACATTGTCATTCTGAACTTACGTTCCGGAAATCGTAATTGGTGAAGAATCTCCAACCATTAATAACCGGGTTAGTGCAAGTGAAAAATTAGGAGATTCTTCGTTCAGTTTGCACTTCCTAATCATGTAATGAGACTGAACTCAGAATGACAAAACTGGGGTTGTTGTTTATTTAGAGATTTTACACTAAATCGGATAAATTTTAAACCTAATATTGTCATTCTGAACTTACGTTTCGGAAGTCGTTAGTGGTGAAAAATCTTCTGCCTTTAATAACTAAGATGGTGCCAGAAAAAGGGTATAGGATTCTTCTCCACCTTTGGCGGATCAGAATGACATTATCAGGCTTATTAACAATTGATCCATATTCAATTAAGTACTGCAATAAGGAATTGCTAACGAATTCATCATTCATCAATCGACAATCATCAATTTTATTACATGGTGTTTTCAACGATAGCGACTTTGGAATACACATCCTGCCTTTTATCCATGAGCGGGATGGTCGTCCCTTTGATCCTGTTTTCGTCGAGCAGGTCGAGTTCGAGATCTGCAATAACGATCTGTTCCTGGTTTATAACACCTTCGGCAGCGATGCCGTCACGCGAGAATGGAAAATCGGAAGGGGTGAAAATGTTTGCCTGGCCGTAATGCAGGCGCAGGTTCGAAACCGGCAGGTTGCCTACCGTACTTGTCATAACAACGTACACCTGGTTCTCGATTGCCCTTGCCTGGCAGCAGTATTTAACGCGCAGGTAGCCCTGCCTGTCGTCCGTATATGACGGTACAAAAATTATTTCGGTACCTGCATCGGCAACTACCCTGGCGACTTCGGGGAATTCAATATCGTAACAGACCAGAATTGAGATTGGGCAATGAGCAGTTTTGAATACTTTAAGCTCGTTCCCGTGTTCAATATGCCATGGATCTTTTTCCCACCGTGTCCTGTGGACTTTATCCTGTGTAAAAATATTACCTTCCGGTGTAAAAAGATAAGCACGGTTAAAAATTTTATTGTTTTCCTTCGTAGGATGTGTCCCGCCGATAAGGTAATAATTATAATCGACAGCATATTTCTTCAGCAGCTCTTCATACTTTTCCTTGTATGTGCTTAATTCATTAATCGCTTTCAATGCATCGGTGCTGTCGATAAAAGACATAAGCTGGATCGTAAACAGTTCGGGCAGTAGGACAAAATGGGGCTTATATTCCGAAGCTGCGGTTAAAACATAATTAACCTGGTCTTCAAATTCCTCAAAGTCCCTTACTTTTTTTAAATGGTATTGAACCGATGCAATTCTTACTCTCATTATTTCTCCTTTTTATCAAAGTTTGGATTGTATTTAGGATTCAGCCATACAATTAAAGATGCATATTCTAAAGATTGAGTATCTCCGTGCAGATAATTTTCAACTATATCGCAGAACTGAAAACCCTGTTTTAACTGAAACCGCAATACCGGATCATAAATATCTCCCCATATAACCTTAAGACAATATGTATGAGGATCTAAATTACCGGCATGTAAATAATAATTCGGAAGCCTGCCTGCAGCAATAATTCTTTTCAGGTTCAGCCTTCTACATAACTCTCTTCTTTCCTGGTATATTTTCTGACCGATCCCCTTCTTCCTGAATTCGGGATCTACACAGACCTCAGCGCCGTATAGAGTTTTACCCGACGGGTTGTGCGTGGAAAACATTCCCGCACCTGTTATCTCCTTCCAGTTATGTTCGGGACCGTACTCATCCCACATAATAATAAACGAGCTGGAAGTGCCGACAATCCTGCCTTCGAGGTCGGCTACAAACTGTCCCTCCGCAAATACTTTAAGATGATTTTCAAGCTGTTCATACGACCAGGGTTTGAGCCCGGGATAAACTTTCCGCTGAAGCTCCCTTATATCGTCAAAGTGCGCAGGAGTAGTATTCCTGATAATTACCTCTGCTTCTGTGTTCATAGTGATGTGTCTTCCTTATTTAGATCAAATTACAAAAAAACGGGCTAAAATTGAAAGATGCAGATCAAGTACCTGTCCTTTGCGCTTAGTCGCCATAGAACACAGATTTGACTGATTAGACTGATTTTCACGGATATAAATAATTGTAATATGTTAGCATAATTTCGAATAACCAACTAATCTAATATTGTCATTCTGAACTTACGTTCCGGAAATCGTAATTGGTGAAGAATCTCCAACCATTAATAACCGGGTTAGTGCAGGTGAAAAAGTAGGAGATTCTTCGTTTCAATTTGCACCTTCTTATCATGTAATCGAAATTGAAACTCAGAATGACAAAACCGGGGTTGTTGTTGATTAGAGATTTTACACTAAATCGGATAAACTTTAAACCTAACATTGTCATTCTGAACTTACGTTCCGGAAATCGTAAGTGGTGAAGAATCTCCAACCATTAATAACCGGGTTAGTGCAAGTGAAAAATCAGGGGATTCTTCGTTCAGTCTGCACTGCCTAATCATGTAATGAGACTGAACTCAGAATGACAAAATTGGGGCAGGTATTTTATTTAAAAATATTGCTCTATGTCGAATAAATATAAAACCTAACATTGTCATTCTGAACTTACGTTTCGGAAATCGTAATTGGTGAAGAATCTCCAACCATTAATAACCGGGTTAGTGCAGGTGAAAAATAGGAGATTCTTCGTTTCAGTCTGCACTGCCTAATCATGTAATGAGACTGAAACTCAGAATGACAAAACCGGGGTTGTTGTTGATTAGAGATTTTACACTAAATCGGATAAACTTTAAACCTAACATTGTCATTCTGAACTTACGTTCCGGAAATCGTAAGTGGTGAAGAATCTCCAACCATTAATAACCGGGTTAGTGCAAGTGAAAAATCAGGGGATTCTTCGTTCAGTCTGCACTGCCTAATCATGTAATGAGACTGAACTCAGAATGACAAAATTGGGGAGGTATTTTATTTAAAAAATTTTGCTCTATGTCGAATAAATTTAAAACCTAACATTGTCATTCTGAACTTACGTTCCGGAAATCGTAAGTGGTGAAGAATCTCCAACCATTAATAACCAGGATAGTGCAAGTGAAAAAGCAGTATGAGATTCTTCGTTTCAGTTTGCACTTCCTAATCATGTAATCGAAATTGAAACTCAGAATGACAAAACCGGGGTTGTTGCTGATTAGAGATTTTACACTAAATCGGATAAACTTTAAACTTAACATTGTCATTCTGAACTTGCGGCCTGGAAATCAAAGTGGTGAAGAATATCATAAGGGATCATAACAATCATAAAGATCTGCGTTCTATTAGGGTAAATGTTTGAAAAACTAATTCTAATTCTTTATTATACAGTTCAACTTTTCACTTCCATAGGCTTCTTCAGTATATGAGACAGGATTTTCCGGAAATAAAAGAGAGCATGAATAATTTTGTCTCATCTTTTTTTATTCCTGTCCTTTCCGGTAAGATTGATGAAGCACTCGGTTTTATCAAATCATATAAAAAAGAATTTTCCGGGTTAAATGATAATTCTGCTCTCACAGTCGAAGAAATAAGTAAATTCAATAAAAAGACATCACCCTTAATTGAGAAAAAATTTCATGATAATCAGCCAATTAATTTTAATGAGGAGTATTCACGTTTTACAGAAGCAGTTAACGATTATTTAGCTTCATTTGATGATATAGTAAAAGAAGTTCAGCCTGATGAAAGATTTAATATCTCCGCTGAGGACAGAGTATACATCAAGAATTCAAAAAGAATCAAAAAGCTGGTGTTTAAAATTTCCAGGCTGCCCCGGAAAGCTGCAAATATTTCCAGGAAGATATTTAAGAAAGAAACCAAGCCTTTAAGAAACTGGCACCACCTGGTCCCTTTTAAGAAACTGTCAATCATTTACTTAAGGGATGGACTCCCGCGCTCGCTATTCGGAATTGTTGAAGATACTGAACTGAATATCAGTTCTGCTTATTCAAAAATATGGGAGCTGGATGAAAGGATAAATGAAAAATTAACCGGGAAACATGAGCAGGATGAAGCTGATCCTGCAGAAATTATTTCGTGGAAAGAAGAGACAGGGAATATTGAAAAAGGTTTAAAGGAATTAAAGACTACGCTTGAAGGTAAAGCAGGGATAAAAATTCCGGAAGTCCTTAAAGAATATGAAAATGCTTACCACAAAGCAGGGACAATCGAGCTGCCTAAAAGAAGATTTACTCCCGGCCGGATTATGAAATCGAATGAAAATCTAAATAATGACTACAAGGAAATAAGTAAGGGATGGCAGAACAATTTCTTTGCATTGTTTGAGGACTGGAGGCTGAATAAAGAATTATACATCCTTTACGGAAGCTCACTTGAAATATATTCAGGTATTAAGAAAGAAGCCGGGGAGAGGATTACGGAGAAAATTATACCGGAATTAAAAAACATTTCTGTTATTCTTGAAAGTATTAAAGAGGAGATAAATCAGTTTTACGGAAGCAGCAGCGAACTGCTTTCACTCTTATACAGGAAAAGGGATAAGATAGTCAGCCGGCTTTCCAATAAAATTATTCCCGGCATAAGCGAAACTATCCTGAGACAGAACATACCGGAACTGGCGGGGGATATTGAGATAAATATAGAACAGTTGGTCCAGAACCTTTCAAGCCAGAGGGCCATCGTTAAGCAGAATACCTACAACAGGAAGCTTAAAACTTCTGAAATAGATTATATCTCGCCGAAAGAAATAATTTCATTTTCCGGCCTGACAAAATTCAGCAAATCGATCCAGCATATCAAAAGCAGCATATTAAGAGAAATTCAAAAAGTACAAAGCTCAATTTCAGATATAGACCAGATTTCAGATTTTAACCTTGACACGGCGATATCGATGTTTAAAAACAATGAGAGAACCGGCGAAGATCCGCTTGATATCGCAGTGGAAGGGATTGACAGAGCTATCGGAAAAACTAACGAGGTTGAGAAAATTCTTCTGTCAATAAATAATGAAATAAAAGAAACGATCGGGGCCAGGGTTGAAGATTTTAATGAAGATATAATAAAGCTGACGAAAACGGAAAATATTCTTGAGATTAAGATCGGGATAGCTAAAGATAAAGCTCTGCAGAGAACAGCAAAATTAAAAGAGGAATCGATTATATGGTTTAAGAACATTATACCGGTCGTTGCTTCTTCATATAAAAAGGGACAAAAAAAATATAAGGAATTATACGCCGGCTTAAGGAAGCAGATAGGATTATCAACGAAGGCTGCCGTCATATCATCCGAGATTTCCGATTTCCTTGCGGATACCCAATCTGCAGTTTCAAAGCTGCCGGTTGTTTACAGGCGTTTATTCGAAATAGAAGCTTTGAAGGATGAAAGATTTTTTGAAGGCAGGGAAGCAGAGCTGGTAAAGTTAAATACGGCTTATGAACACTGGAACAGGGGAGGGTATGCACCTGTTGCCGTTGTAGGTGAAAAAGGAAGCGGGGCAACGACCCTGCTTAATTTTTTTGAAAGAGGTCTTGAAAAAAAATATAATATTGTAAGAACTGAAATATTTAATGTAATTTATAATCAGGAAGAGTTAAAAAACTTTCTGGCCGGTTTATTTAAAATTGATGCGGCAGAGAATTTGAACCGGGTTATGGATTATTTAAATAACCTGCCGTTCAAGCAGATAGTGGTAATTGAAAATATACAGCATCTTTTCTTAAGGAAAGTAAACGGATTTGTATGCCTGAAAGCCTTGTTTGAACTAATATCAAAAACACAAAAAAATATATTCTGGATTACCAGTGCATCTCTTTACTCGTGGGAATACCTGAATAAGACATTAAATATTTCAGACTATTTCGGCTATGTGATCAGGCTTAAAAGTATGGAAGATGAAAAGATGATAAAAGTAATTTTGAAGAGACATAAGATCAGCGGGTATAATTTAAATTTCAAACCGTCAAGGGAAGATGAAACGGGTAAAAGCTTTCAAAAATTAAGTGAAGAAAAAAAACAGGACTACCTGTCAAAGCAGTATTTTTCTGATCTTAATAAATTTGCCAAAAGCAATATTAGTCTTGCATTGTTGTTCTGGCTCCGTTCTACCAAAGAAGTAGCGGGTGATACAATTACTATCGGTTCTTTGCGCGATATGGATTTCTCATTTCTGTCTTCGTTAGATACTTCCAAAGTATTTACCCTGCATTCACTGCTGGTTCACGACGGTCTGACAATCGAGTCATTTTCAATTATAAATAACCTGCCGGAAGCACAAAGCAGGCTTATGCTTCTTGTACTCCTTGACGACGGTGTAATAATTCAGAGGCATGGTTTATATAAAATAAATCCTCTTTTATACAGGCAGGCAGTTAACCTTATGCAGACTAAAAATATTATTCATTGAAAACTACGAATATGCGAAAAGGTATCTTGATTAAAGTATTTATTCTCTTTCTTTTTTTATCCGCATCCGGTTTCAGCCGGGGAGCTGACAGTTCTTCCTCCGGAAAAGATTCAGTAAAAGTAGTAGTAAAAACCGATACAGTCTATTCAGCAGGAAAAGCAATAACCCAAAAAGCCGTAAAAGATACTTCTAAAAAGTTAATTGAGATAAGTGCTCCTCCAATAGAAGATCTTATATCATTCGGTAAAGTCTTCTGGTCGCTGGTAGTAATAATTGTGGGATTTTTCCTTATAAGAATTGTATCCAAAACCCTGGACCTGATTGCGGAAAAGAGCACGGGCTACAGGATTACAATTAAGGGATTTGTTCCTATTATCAGGATTTTCGGATGGATGGCAATAATCTATATAATTTTTGCAGGGATTATCAGGCCGCCCCTTCCAACTATAATTACTGTTGCGGGTGCTTTGGGTATTGGTGTCGGTCTTGCCGCCCAGGATATATTTAAAAATATTTTCGGCGGTATAATGATATTATTCGACAGGCCGTTCCAGGTCGGGGATAAGATCGAGATTGGTGATCATTATGGTGAAGTAATTAAAATCGGTCTCCGCTCAACAAGAATTGTAACTCCCGATGACTCAACTGTCAGCATTCCTAACGGCGAGGTGATGAGTAAATCGGTATCAAATACAAACTACGGCGAACCGAACTGCCAGGTAGTGGCAGAAATTTATCTGCCGATTACTGTTGATACCGAGAAAGTAAGGCTGGTCGCAATTGAATCTGCACAGGTATCAAAGTACATATTTTTAAAGAAACCTATTGTTGTGCTCTTCTTTAATGAAGTAAAGGAAAGAAGATCATATTTAAAGATGAGGCTGAAAGCTTATGTAATGGATATCCGGTATGAATTCCAGTTTAAGAGCGAGATGACGGAAACGGTGATAAGAGAACTGATAAAAGAAAAAGTAATAATGCCGGGGGATTTGTTTTAAAGATACAAGATAACCTGCCTTCATTATTATTTCGGCAGGTAAAAAGTAAAAAGAAACAAGTAAAAGAAAGACAAAAGAAAACCTGCCTGCATTAAAAATTTCGGCAGGTAAAAAGTAAAAAGATACAGGTATTCGTAAGCGGCATTTTTTTCCCAATCAGGTCAAATTTCAAATCATAATTAAGAAGGGGTATTAATGAAAGAAAATGAATTACAAAAAAGGCTGTTTAATTTTGGAGTAAGAGTATTAAAATATCTACCCAATCTTCCTAAAACACCAGAGTTCAATATAATAAGATATCAATTAGCCAAATGCTCTACATCATCGGGTGCAAATTATTTGCCCCGTCAAATAGGTTAAATAAAAGATAAAAGATAAAAGTAAAAAGAAACAAGTAAAAGAAAGACAAAAGAAAACCTGCCTGCATTAAAAATTTCGGCAGGTAAAAAGTAAAAAGATACAGGTATTCGTAAGCGGCATTTTTTCCCAATCAGGTCAAATTTCAAATCATAATTAAGAAGGGGTATTAATGAAAGAAAAGATAACCTGCCTTTATTTTTATTTCAGCAGGTAAAAAGTAAAAAGAAACAAGTAAAAGAAAGACAAAAAGAAAACCTGCCTGCATTAAAAATTTCGGCAGGTAAAAAGTAAAAAGATACAAGTATTCGTAAGCACTGCTTTAATCTTTTTCCTTTAATCTTGCATTATGAGGTATTGTTTGCGACTTTTATCTTTTTCCTTGTTTCTTGTATCTTGATATTACCTTTGAACCCGATAGAAAATAGTATATATTTAAAGTATATATTTAAGGAGATAGCTGAAATGGATACGGCAAAAATTTTTGAAAATGGTAAAAGTCAGGCAGTACGCCTGCCCAAAGCATACAGGTTAAAAGGTAAAGAGGCTTACATAACAAAAATTGGTGATGCAATAATTTTGCTGCCGAAAAGAAGCAAATGGGATTCTCTTGTGACAAGTTTAGAAAAGTTTTCGGATGACTTCATGTCCGATAGAATACAGCCAGGGCTTGAAAACAGGGACAGGCTTTTCGAATGAAATATTTGCTTGATACAAATATCTGCATCTATATTATTAAGAGAAAACCGGAAAATGTAATAAAACATTTCAAAAATTATAAACCGGGTGACATTGCTATTTCAAGCATAACTACAGCTGAATTAAATTATGGGATTGTAAAGAGCAGCAAACCGGATTTAAATACAATTGCCTTAAAGGAATTTCTTCAGCCGCTTATAATTCTGGATTATAATGAAAAAGATTCGGAAAAATACGGCAGGATTAGGTTGGAACTTGAAAAAAAAGGATTTCCTATCGGTGCAATGGATTTACTAATTGCATCACAAGCTTTAAGCCGGGATTTAATATTGGTTACAAATAATGAAAGGGAGTTTAAACGGATTAAAGGAATAAGGATTGAAAACTGGGTTAAATAAAAGATACAAGATAAAAGTAAAAAGAACAAGAAAAGAAAGACAAAAGATAACCTGCCTTCATTAATAATTTCGGCAGGTAAAAAGTAAAAAGATACAAGTATTCGTAAGCGGCATTTTTTTTCCCAATCAGGTCAAATTTCAAATCATAATTAAGAAGGGGTATAAATGAAAGAAAATGAATTACAAAAAAGGCTATTTAATTTTGGAGTAAGAGTATTAAAATATCTACCCAATCTTCCTAAAACACCAGAGTTCAATATAATAAGATATCAATTAGCCAAATGCTCTACATCGTCAGGTGCTAATTATTTGCCCCGTCAAATATCATGAAATATTTTGTTTATATACTTCAGAGCGATAAGGATAAACAATTTTATGTCGGATTTACAACTGATTTAAAAGAAAAGGCTTGAACAACATAATCATGGCAAAGCGAAATCTACAAGATTCAGACGTCCTCTGAGATTGGTTTATTGTGAAATTGGATTAGATCTATCTGATGCACTTCATAGAGAAAAATATTTAAAAACATCCTACGGGAAAAGGTATATAAAAAATAGACTTAAGAATTATTTGAAAAAGTAAATTTGAATTCAATAATATATTTGACGGGGTAGAGAATCACAGGCCGGTTCATCAAAGGCAGATTTTAATAATAAGGTTAGAATTTCCCTCCGGGAAATGCGTGAATCAAATTATTGGCTTAGAGTAATTGATGCAATAATTTCGGTTAAAAATAATGATTTATCTTTTTTATTAGATGAATCAGATCAGCTTAAAAAAATTTTAGGATCAATTGTTAATAAAACCAGCGGAAGTAAAGGAGGAAAGGTTAAATAAAAGATAAAAGATAAAAGTAAAAAGATACAAGTAAAAGAAAGACAAAAGATAACCTGCCTTCATTATTATTTCGGCAGGTAAAAAGTAAAAAGATACAAGTATTCGTAAGCACTGCTTTAATCTTTTTCCTTTAATCTTGCATTATGAGGTATTGTTTGCGACTTTTATCTTTTTACTTTCTTAGAAATCTGTGTTAATCCGTTTAATCAGTCTGATCTGTGTTCTATTAAGGGAAGTGCACAGGGACTTTTATCTTTTTACTTGTTTCTTGTATCTTATACAATCACATTTCCATTTTGATGACACCGCAGGCGGCGCGCGGTCCTGCATTTCCCGAAGGCTGTGAGGTTAGATCATCTGCTCCTGCATGTATAATAACACTTCTACCGATTATATTATGCGGACCGGAGAAAGTCATTAGAGAGTCGACCCATTCGTAGTGTGCTTTGCCGTCTTTACCAGCGTCCAGGTTGCCCATGTCGCCGACGTGCCTTACTGCGTCATTCGGGCCGCCGTGTTTTACACCATCCGGATTGAAATGACCGCCGGCAGAACTGCCGTCGGGAGAAGAACAATCGCCGAATTCATGCACATGAAAACCATGTTTGCCGGGAGTTAATCCTTCTACATCGGCAACTATTTTAATACCGCCGTCTACCTTCGTGAATACAACCGTTCCCCTGACATCGTATCCTTTCAGAGGACCCAGATTAGCAATGGCTTTATGAATAGCAGTGCTGTCCGGTTCCTTCATCATTTTAGACGGTTCAAAACGATCTCCCTTATCCCTGCCGCAGCTATACAGTATTAAAGCGAGCAGAGCTGTCAGAATTGTTAAGTAAAGTTTTTTAGACATAAGAATCTTCCTCTCTTTTATTGAACAATTATAACCCCGTACATTTTACCGGGGTAATTTTTACAGTAGTAATGGTAAACCCCGCTGCTGTTAAAAGTAAAGTTATAGGTATCCTGACTTTGGATACTGCCGCTGTCGAACTTTACATCGGAATTTAACGTATCGCTGCTGGTAACTGTGTGCGCTGCCGAATCCTGGTTTACCCATGTAACGGTTGAACCCACCGGTATATTAAGTGTATCAGGGATGAAAGAATGGTCTTTTATCCATACCTCATTTTCACCCTGCACAATATCGGAATTGCTTTTATTTCCGCAGCCGTATATTAAAATAAGGAACAGGTAAATAATAACGGAAAAAGGGATCACTTTTTTATAAAGGACCTTTTTATTTTTCATTCGCCGCAAATCTCTTTTTGTTAAAGATCATTTACTTAATTCCTTAATTATTTCCCTGCAGAAAGCGGGCAGATCTTCAGGATGCCTGGAAGTAATTATGTTGCCGTCGCATACTACTTCCTTATCGATCCATTCGGCACCTGCATGTACCAGGTCATCTTTTATTGAAAAGAAGCTGGTTAGCTTTCTCCCTTTAACAATATCTGCCGATGCCAGCATCCAGCCGGCGTGACAGATAGCAGCTATAAGCTTTCCTTCATCATCCATCTTTTTTACAAAGTCTACCATTTCTTTATGTCTTCTCATTTTATCAGGAGAATACCCGCCGGGAATAATAAGTGCATCAAATTCGCCGGTATTCACTTCATTAATAGCCTTGTCTGATACTGCCGGCAAACCATGTTTACCTGTATATTTTTCTTTGGCTTCAGGAGCTATAACAACGACTTCCGCTCCTTCTTCCTTCATCCTGATATTGGGATACCAGAACTCAAGATCCTCGTACATGTTTTCAAGAAAAACTGCTATCTTTTTACTCTTAAGCTTCATAATAATTACTCTTATCTATACGATGGTTTTTATCAATAATATTAACAACATATACATGAATTCGTTTTACGTAAGTAAAATTAGCAATAAGGAAATGAATAATGTTTGAGTTAAATCAAAAAGGTCATCCGGCAGGTAAAAGTCCCAAAATCCTTTGTACGCTGCAAGTCTGTCCAAAACAAATGAATTATGAGCATGATGAAACTACAAATAAATGGATAGCAATAAAAGATGTAATGATTACCTGAGAATTGCTCCTCAAAAGAATTGCGTTAAAAAAAATTACGGAATTGAACGTTTAATCCCGTCTGGTTATTGTTCCTAGAATAGAAGGCGGGATTAAAAAATAAATACTGTTTGAGGACTCCCCGCAAAGATAGAGAATAATGAAATGGGCGGGGAGTCCGAGTTTATTTATTTTAGTGAGATGGAGTAATTTTTTAGTAAATTCTTTTGCAGAGCATGTTTCTTTTGCTACTTTTCTTCCGCGAAGAAAAGTAGAGGGAAAAAATGTGTATGAATTTAGAGGGATTCAAACTTAAGTTTTAGAAAAAATTTAAATTTTTCTCTATAATTGAACTTATCGTAGCGTTTCAAAATTGTTTTGGACAGCAATGATATGCTGAAAATTTAAGCGGGTTTGAACAGCTTCTTAATTCTATCAAATATGTTTATTATACCGATAGATGCAAGAATTACGGCAAAAGGTTCAACTGCATATGTAAATCTCGGGTCGGCGAAATATAAAATATGGACAATCGATAATGATGCGATTGCAATAATTGAGAACACAGCAGTATAATTCTTCTCAGAGACCAGGAATCCGAACAGGGCAAGCAGAAGAAGTACAGACCTTATACCGATTTTCCAGAAGAAATCAGAACGGCCTTCCCAGCTTTCCCCCAGCGGGGGCATGGGTCCCCATAAGTCCCACAGGTTTTCAAATCTTTCTGAAAGAAAATCACCCGGATTATTTAATGCATATGATAAGTAATCTTTCAAAGAACCATTTAATGTTTTCAGGTTCACCTTCGGAAAGGAAGCAGTATCCGAATATTCGGTAGTGATAGAAAGGTTATGCGCAGCATTCTGACCTATTGTAAAATATCCTGTACGGGTATATCCGTAAGTTAAGAATGCTAAAATTACCAGTGAGAAAAAGGCGAAGTATTTATATGCATTTGTATTTTTTCTGAGAAATAAATATAAGCTGAATAAAACGCCGGCCGGCAGAAGGGTAGTCCTGATCATAGAAGCCATTCCCAGTGCTGCCCCCGATGATATAAGTTTCTTTTTAGTGAATAAGTAAAAAGATAATGTAATAAAAAAAGCGGCAGGGACTTCCGACAGAAACCAGTGAACATACTTTATTTGATTTGGATAAATTGCCGTTAGTGCAGCTGCAGTAAATGCAATGTATTTGCTGCTGAAAGAATTCCGGCATATTTTATAAACAAAATAAACTGTTAATACTGATAAAATTACATTAAGTGTGATTATAGATGTTCCTAAACTAATAAGATTTTTCAGCGGCAGAAAAAAAGCAATGATAAGCGGGAAACCATTCGGAAAATAAATTGAGTAATGCCCCTCAAGAAGCAGCTCTGCCTGCTTTATATAATTCTGGGAATCTATTGTGTAGCCTGCCCCGTTCAATGCTACGGAGTAGATCCTCATAATCAGTGCTGCGGACAGTATAAATACCAAATAATAATTTCTTTTAATTCGGGATAAAATTTGATTTGCTGTTGCGGAGATATTTATCACAGGTAATTTAATATTATTAAAAAATTGATTTGTAAAAATAAGAATAAAAAATGTTAAGTTGTGAAATCAGGAGTTGTGGAAAGATGGAATAATGGAAAGATGGAATAATTGCGCTTACCCATTCCAATACTCCAAGATTCCATTATTCCTTCGGTGTATACATCAGATTTTTTCTACGCCTTCAGCTTGAACCCTTTCAGCATCCACTTCCTTGCAAGCACCAATCCAATTGGACTTACAATTGCAATAAGGCCGTAAATGAACCACATGAAACCTGTGCTCATTTCAGAAGGAAGAGTGTTGATGGGACAGTACTGCATCAGGAACCAGCCGGAATAAAAACCTGTAATAACTTTTGTTAAAAACCAGGGGAACTGACCTACTCCCATATATAAACCTGTCATACCTTTGGGAGCAACTTCGGCAATCCATTGTAAAAATCTCGGCTGCCACATCGCTTCACCTATAGTACTGATTAAAACATATAAAAGGAACAGGTATAAATTGGGGCCTACTGTTAACAGAAAAGTTGGAATAGCCATTACGGTTGTTCCAAGTATCATCATTCTATATACATTAGCCCTGGTGGTCAAGCCGGCAATAAGAGGTGCAAGAATAAAAATTAATATTGGATTTATATTGGCAAATATTTCGTAATACTGGCTTGCAACCGAACCAGCCGGAAATGCACGGTTTAAATAGTACGGAATAGTCAGCCAGTTGTGTGCAAATAAAGTCTGAACAGGAATAAGAATAAAAATGAAAAAAGAAAACCTTTTATCTCTGAAAGGATGATAAGGTCTCTTTTTCAGAAATTCATAAATAGCAATCACAAAAAATATTACTGCAATTACAAAAAACAGGTCGAAGTCAATATTTAATCCTAAAAGATCAAATTTTTTAGTGTAGTTGAGGGGATTGTTAAAGCCTAGTCCTGAAAATAAAAGGAAAAGTATTGTAAGTACCGCATAAATAATGAGCGGGGCATTATTTATTTTTTTCTTAGGTATTTGATCTTCTTCTTCATCTTCACCCGTACTGCCTTCTTTTTTTAATTCTTCCTTAACTCTTGCAACTGCCGCGCTATCAGTTTTTTTACTGAGCAGAATAACGGTAACTAATAGAGCAATAAAGGTTATAATGGTGAAGACCCAGAATACAGCTGTTAATCCGTTAGGCGGAAAAATATCGACAAAATTCTGCCTGGTTAATGAAGAAATAAATCCTGAAAGGAATGCACCCAGGTTCATAAAGCCATAAATAGCGCCGTAAGCCATAGCAGCAGTTTTTGGAGTAGTGTATCTTTTTACACCCGCATAAGCTGCCGGCTGGTACAAACCGTATGCCGTAACCATTAATAGAAGTCCCCCCGTCAGCGTAAAGAACATTGGAGACCATAACCCGTTTGACATGTGTAATGTTCCGGAAAAAGCAATTACAATTCTGGCAACAAAAAAAACAAGAAATGAAATAAATAAAGATTTCCGAACACCGATTTTATCGGAATAACCACCGAGGAGAAGCATCGAAAAAGTTATTCCGCCGGTAACAAAGCTGTAGAGCAATCCTGCCTGGGGATCAGTTAAGCCTACGTTCTCTGAGCTGAATTTTCCTAATTCCGTCAGGATCCCGAAATAAACCAATCCTTCAAGAACATAAGGAACATTAATGCCCCATAAAGCTTTAGGAGCCTTAATAAAAGCTAAGAAAGTTTCTTTCAGCTCTTTAAAAGATTCCCGAACAACTTCAGAAAAGCTTTTGGTATGCAGGTCTTCCTCTTTTTTCTTATTTACTTCTTCACTCACGAAACAATTCCTTATAATATGTTAAAAGATATTTAATAATTTTAAAGACATAATTAATACGGCAGCAATAAGAATAATTCTAATTATACCTTCTCCTTTTTTTACGGAAAATTTTGCAGCCCACCATCCGCCCAGGGCATTGCCGGCAGCAAGTGACAATCCTAATTCCCAATTTATGTTATCTGTATAAATAAAAATAATTATTGCAGGTATAGTATAAATAAAAACTATAAAAACCTTATGCATATTTACATACACTAAATTTAATTTCATCAAATAATGGAGAGCGGCCATAATGATAAAACCTACTCCAACCTGAATAAAGCCGCCGTAAAATCCGATAAACAGCATAGATACGTAAACCCAGGGAGAGATTTTTTCATTATCACTATCTGTAAATTTAATTTTTGACCTTGGAATTACCATTGAGATTATAATCCCGATCATCACAATTCCAAGTATTGTTTGAAATGTCTGATCCCCTATTTTCACTGCAACTATTGCTCCCGCAGCAGCCCCGGGTAAAGTGAATAAAGACATTTTAAGGCTTAATTTGAATTTCTGGTACTTTTCTTTTTTAAAAGAATAAACAGCGAAGATATTCTGGATAAGTATAGCTACACGGTTAGTACCGTTAGCAAGAGCGGAATCTAATCCTAAAAAAATCAAGGTTGGCAATGTTAAAGTTGAACCTCCGCCGGCCATTACATTCATGAACCCGGCGATGATCCCCACAGTAAAAAGTAATATAATCTGGAAATAAATTGGCAAATACTAACTATTTATTAGTGTGTAGCTAATAAGCCTACAATATTTGAAAACATGTAAATTTCTAATGTCAAAATACAAATATCGGGTAACTTTTCAATCTTATTTTGAAAGAAATATGTAAACATTCCGGGTTACTCATTCTGTCAGTCTCCGGTTTGAAAACCCGGAAGGTTACTCCGATTGAAGGGATATACTTTGTTCTCATTCGGAGTAACCTTTAAGGTCTTTAAAAGTGACCTTAAAGGTTTTTCTCACCCCTTAAAGGTTTTTAATGGCTTGGGTTAAGTCTTCGATTAAATCATCCGGATGTTCGAGGCCGATTGATAAACGTAATAAGTTTTGCGGAGTCTTTGTTTCGGGTCCCTCAACTGATGCGCGGTGTTCAATTAAGCTTTCCGGACCTCCGAGACTCGTAGCACGCGTAAATAATTTTACTTTTGACGCTAATCTTAACGCATCATTTTTATCACCTTTCACCTGGAAAGAAAGCATTCCGCCAAATAATTTCATCTGTTTCCTTGCTAATTCGTGTCCGGGATGTTCCTCTAAGCCGGGATAATGTACAACTTCAACTTCATTCCTGGTTTCCAAGAACTGTGCGATTATCATAGCGCTTTTTGATTGTTCCCTGATGCGTAAAGGGAGTGTCTGGATTCCTCTTAAAACTAGCCAGCATTCAAAAGGAGAGGGAACTGCTCCGCCGGATTTCTGAATTTCTCTTACAAACGTAAAAGTATTGTTTTCTTCCCTTGAAATTACTGCTCCGCCTAAAATGTCGCTATGTCCCCCGATATATTTCGTTGTTGCATGAAGCACCAGGTCAGCTCCAATTTCCAGCGGCTGCTGCAGGATTGGTGAAGCCCATGTATTATCACAGACTGTAGTTACATTCTTCTTCTTTGCAATATCAACAATCTTTTTGATATCAATAATTTTTAATAAAGGATTAGAAGGAGTTTCTATCCAGATTAATTTCGTATTATTCCGGAAAGCATTTTCTACATTGTTAATATTTGTCATATCAACAAAAGCTGAACTGATATTCCATTTCTCAAAGATCCTGATAAGATGTTTTGTCCCGTGATAAATATCTTCCGGTGCAATTATATGATCCCCCGGTTTCAGTGATTGAAGTATGCTCATTGATGCTGCTGATCCTGATGAGAAAACCGCAGCCAGTTTTCCGCTTTCGAGTTCAGCCAGACATTCTTCAAGTGATTCCCTGTTTGGATTATTACTGCGGCTGTAATTATATCCTTTTGGATAATTACCGTCTTTTTCACGTTCAAATGTTGTGGATAGATAGATTGGCGGTATAACAGCCCCTGTGGCAGGATCAGCTTTTCTTCCCGCATGAACAGATATTGTTTCTATTTTCATAAATTAATAAATAATTAACAGTCTACAATGAAAAATTAACATTTTACAATTAACGATGAAAAATTACTAAATTTTTTACATTGTTAATTGTTCATTATCAATTGTTAATTTAATTAGATACCTGTTCAACGGTCTTTAAAATATCCAGGAATTCGCTCTCAATAGCCTGCCCCTTATTTTTAGCATACCAGAGGTGGAGTTTTTTATAAAGTTCAGGTTTGACTATTCCTTCGGCTTTCCATTGATTGAATAAATCCTGAACAACTTTGGGACGGGCTCCCCACCTGAACAACTCATTTCCGTTAGAATCGAAAGCGACCAGGATAGGAATACTTCTTGTCCCGTTCGTTAAAAATTGGTCCATAATGTCAGGATTTGAATCTCTAAGCAGAATTTTAAAGTTTATATTTGGATTTTCTTCAGCAATTAAAGCAAGATAAGGTAAATTCTGGGCTGAATCGCCGCACCAGTTTTCTGTAATAACCATCCAGGTCTGAGGCTCATTTATTCTTTTAATTTCTTCTTTTAAATTACCTGAAACCTTGTATGTTTTCATAATCCTTGCACTTCGCTGCAAGTTAAGCCTTTTTGTCTCGAATTTGCTTCTTCCTTTTTCATCAAGAGAATCGGGATCAGTTTTTAAAATGTCATCTATTAATTTGTCTAAATAATCCTGATATTTTACACCAACCTGGTTTATTCTCTCTTCAATAAGTTTATATTCCATCAATATTTCCTGTAATTATTCTGCAGTTAAAAACTATTTATACTATTAATTAGATACAAATAAGAGAGGAGGGATTCAGGGGGAAAATGGAAAAATGGAATGATGTAATATTGGGATGATGGAATGCAGTATAGTTAATAATTTAAATTATTAAACGGGATAGAAAAATCATCAATTGTAAAGAAATTGGAAGATCCTTTTTTTAATCCCTTCGCAACTATTTTGATTCCGTCCGGTTTGGAATAAAGGAGCAGGTAGTTAAAGGGTCTTGGTGATGGTAAGTTAACAAGATCCTTATTTACATTCGGCCCGGTTTTTAACAGAACCCTTGGCCCGCCGCCGCCGCCTGAAACGATAAACATTTTACCTTTTTTGTGGAACCTTTCATAAGTATGGGCATGCCCTGTTATCATGGCCATAGTTTTTTCAGAATTTATAAACGGCTGCACAAATGCTTCCTGAACATTGATATTATCACCAGTAACTATACTGTTTGTATAAGGAGGGTGATGAAGACAGACAATAGTTCCTTTTACAGAAGAATCCGAATCATAAAATTTTAATTTATTTTCAAACCATGCTCTTTGTTCCGACCATTTGTCTTCAGACATATTATCCCTGTTTGAATCCAGAATAATGAAGACAATATTTCCGTACCTGACAGTAAACCAGTGGCTTTTTTGAAATACAGGGAATACCTTACCTGCGTTATAAAGAGCAACCGAATCATTTCCCCAATATTCATGATTCCCTAAAACTGGGATTATTGGAATATTTTCTTTAACAACCGGCTCTAACAGATTTTTCAGATAAATCCATTCGTTTAAATCGGAACCATTTGATACCATATCACCAAGCAGAATTAATGCCCCGGGATCCTGTGAGGCAATGTTTTTAATGATCTTCTCTCTTTCAACATCATTTTGTTCTCTTCCTATCATTAATTCCCATACCGTAGTCCGCTGCAGATCACCTGCAAGAGCAACAGGAACATTCTCAACCAGTGTAATCAGTGAATCTTGAAAATTTGAGGAATATACCGGACTAAGAGGTTTATTCACCCTTATGCTGTAGGAATTTATGCCCGCAAAGGATAAAATGATTAAAATAAATAATATTTTCTTCAACATTCTAAAAAAATAACCAAAATAAACGTTTTTACAATCTAATTATTATAAGGTTTCGTTATTGACAAATTATAATCAAAAAAAATCTTTTTAGAGAAACAATTGTATTGAAAAAGTTTATAATTATTATATAATTGTACCCAATATCATTATTTTATTATTAATAGAAACATTTTGCTGATTTTATGTTAAATTATACAGTAATAAAGAAAATTACTTAAGGGAATTTTATGATAACCGAAACAAAATATTTCACACCATCCGAGGCGCAAAAAACATTACCGCTGGTAAAAAAAATTGTCAAAGATATTCTTGATACAACCAGGGAAATGCGTTTAATTGCCGAAGATGTGGATGGAAAAATAGAGTCCGGATCAACATGGAACCAGATTCAAAAGATGGTTGGTGAAGTAAACGGATTTATACAGGAGCTGGAAGAAATAGGATGTCTTTATAAAGATTGGAATTTTACGATCGGTTTAGTTGATTTCCCGTCTGTCATTGAAGGAAAAGATGTTTATCTTTGCTGGCGCAGTGACGAAGATGAAATAAAATTTTATCATGCAATTGAAGAAGGATATTCGGGCCGCAGACCAATTCCCAGTGATTATTTTGAATAAAGCTTTATTATCTGTCTATTCACCGCTTAGATTAAAGTTAGTAGTGGTGGAAGCAGTATCATTGGTTGCAACATCTTTTACATTCCATAATATTTTGTATGTTCCGTAAGAGTAAGTAGAATCAAGATCGAATTGAGCTTCCAGACCTGTATCGGACATGCGCTCTTTTTCGGACTTATCGACTACTTTTGAGATCAAAGATTTTATTGTATCATTTTTCGGAGTAACTAAATTTATTTCATAAGCCAGAGAAGCTTTGTACAAATTCCCTACTGTTGTCTGGGTAAAACCTTTTACTCTTGCTGAAGCATCTACTTCCCAGCTTTTATCTCCCAGGTCGTAAGCGAATGCAGTTGAATTATATACTTTAAGCTCTTCTTCCTTTTTTTTACTGCAGGCATCTAAAAACAAAATAAGCAGAATAAAAAATATAATTGAATATTTCATTAATAATTCCTTTATGGCCGTTTATTTGCTGAAATTTTTTGAAACTAATCCTAAAATAACCAAAGCTATTGCAAAGATGATTACACCCAGTAAGATTACAATTATTTTTGCCAGCATCAATATAGCAAGAATTATACAAATTCCGATTAAAATAAATATAGCAGCTTTTCTCTTCATACAAATAAAACTTTTACGGGTGGTCCAAAAAATTGAGTAATGTCATACAGATTTTATCGAAGTACAACATTAGTCTTCGACAAGCAGTTAGTGATCAACCTTTAGAATACACAAATTTTACATGATACCCGCCGGGTATCAATGCAGAAGATGCAAATTTGCATTCCCTGCACACTCCACCGGGAAAGGACACTAATTTAATTATTAAAGGCAGTACCTTTTTAATGTTTCAGACCTTCAGGCATTAAGTCCGTATTTTACTTTTTAAACAACTCCCGCAATGTTAAAGATTTAAGAATGTTTAGTTTGAAATTCCTTCATAAAGTCAACAAGATCTTCAACGCCTTTCTTCGGAAAAGCATTGTAAATTGAAGCTCTTAAGCCGCCTACGGAACGATGGCCTTTTACACCGTTAAAACCCGCAGCGGTAGCTTCAGCTATAAGTGTTTTTTCCAGTTCCTCTGCTGCTAAATTAAAAGTAACATTCATTAATGAGCGGCTCTCTTTTTCAGCGTGTCCCTTATAAAAACCGTTGCTCTCATCAATACATTTGTAAAGGATTTCAGCTTTCTCTTTATTTGTTTTTTCCATTACTTCGATCCCGCCCATATCCTTGATCCATTTTGCAACTAAACCGATAATATAAACTCCAAAGGTATTAGGGGTATTATAAAGGGAACTATTATCAACATGAATTTTATAGTTTAACATTGAAGGAAGAGATTCCTGGCTTCTTTCTGATAAATCTTTCCTGATAATAATGAGAGTAGCGCCCGATGGTCCCATGTTTTTTTGAGCACCGGCATAAATAATTCCGTATTTACTCACATCAATATTTTTACTTAAAATATCCGATGAAGCATCGCAAACGAGCGGAATGCTACCGGTTTCAGGTTCGCTTTTCCATTCAGTTCCATAGATTGTATTATTTGAAGTGAAATGAACATAAGCTGCACCGCTGTCTAACTTAAGTTCTTCCTGTTTTGGAATTCTTTTAAAATTTCCGTCTTCAGTTGTAGCGGCAATATTAACCGAACCGACTTTCTTTGCTTCCTTAACAGCTTTTTTTGACCAGCTTCCTGTCACTATATAATCGGCCTTATTTTTAGGAGGCATAATATTTAATGGAACCATATAAAACTGCAGACTTGCACCTCCCTGAAGAAAAAGTATTTCATAATTATCAGGTACATTCAATAATGCTTTTAAATCCTCCCTGGCTTCAAGAATTATTTTATCAAATGTCTTGGAACGATGACTTATTTCCAGGATAGACATTCCAACGCCCGGAAGTGCAAACAAATCTTTTTGAGCTTCCAATAATACTTCTTCCGGTAAGATTGCCGGACCTGCACTGAAATTATATACTCTTTTTTCCATATTTCCCTCTATTTAAAGATGATGAATTATTTTAGACTTTTAATTATTTCTTCTTTACTAACTTCACAATTCCTAAGAATTTTTGATTATAAACCTGGCCCTATGTTTTCATTAGAATGAATGGAACTACTGTTGTTTTTCCAGATTCAGATTTTAAAAAATGATGACTTCCTATAATTCTAATAACTTTAAAACCTATTTAAATTAAATATACTAACAAGCCGTCTCTCAGTTTCGGTTCAAACCAGGTTGATTTTGGCGGCATAATTTCCCCGGCGTCGGATATCTTCATTAATTCTTCAACAGAAACAGGATAAAAAGTAAATGCCGCAGAAGCATCTCCATTGTTAACAAGTTTCTCAAGCTCATTTGTACCCCGAATGCCGCCGATGAAATCAATATTCTGATTAGTCCGCTGATCATCTATTCCAAGTACAGGGTTAAACAGGAAATCCTGCAGTATACTTACATCTAAAGTACCTGAAATGGAATCAGATAAGCTGAGACTTGCATTAACTGAATCTTTAATTTTTAACAGATACCATTCCCCGTTAAGATACATTCCAAAAGTTTTTTTCCCTCCCGGTTCTTTCTGCTTACTTTTTTCAATATTAAATTTTTCACTTATTTCTTTGAGAAATTCATCTTCAGTCAGACCATTTAAATTATAAATTATCCTGTTGTACGGAAGAATTTTAACCTGGTCCGCCGGAAAAATAACGGCAAGGAAAAAATTGTAATCTTCAGTTCCGTTATGCCCGGGGTTTGAATCTTTCTTTACTTTTCTAGCACGGCCTGCACTTGCTGCCCTATGATGTCCGTCGGCAATATATAAATTTTTAACCTTTGCAAATTCTTCCTGTAAAATATTATTAAATTCTGCAGGTACAATCCACACTGCGTGTTTTATACCATCATCAGCAGTAAAGTCATACACAGGTACGGATTCCTGCAAAGTTTTATTTACTATATTATTAATAGCAGGTACACTTTTATAAGTTAAAAATACAGTGCCGGTTTGTGCATTTGTTGTAACTATATGGTTTGTCCTGTCATCTTCTTTAATTTTCCTTGTCTTTTCATGCTTCAGAATTACATTATTGTCATAATCGTCTATTGAAAAAGCAGCCGCGATACCTACCTGTGTATGCCCGTTCATTTCAAGTTTGTACAAATAATAGTGATCTTCACTATCTGATTGCAGCTTTCCTTCTTTCTGTAATTTCAGAAGATTTTCATTTGCTTTTTTATAAACTTCGTGCGAATAAACATCTGTGCTTTCGGGTAATTCAATTTCCGCCCTGGTTACTCTTAAAAAGCTAAGAGGATTATCATCTGCAAGCTCTTTAGCTTCCTGTGTATTCACTACATCGTACGGAACACTTGCTACCAAATTTGCAACTTCTTTTGCGGGTCTGAGCGCTTTAAAAGGTTTTACAAGAGCCATAAATAAATCTCATAAATTAAGAATTTCATATTGTTTAAAATCCCAAAAAATCAAACAATAATCCATTGATTGATAAGTATTTTAGAAATATTATTGTCCTCTGGTATAAGAATTGATTAGAATTTAGTAATTTTTTTTATTTTTAATATTCTCTTATTATTTGGTATGGGGTTTTAATATGAACATTTATAAAAAAATTCTTCAGTGTAGTTTTGTCTTTGTGATATTTATTATCCAATCATGTGCGACGACTCCCATTAATTTAACTATTGCAAAGGACGAAGTTATAAATTATCATGAATCCGGAAGATATGATGAAGAAACCGCAAAAGTTGTAGAAGAAGCAATTGTTGAATTTAATAATATTAACGCAGGGAGTAATGACGCTGTCATCTTTGATATTGATGAAACAGCTCTTTCAAGTTTTGATTACAGGAAAAAATATGATTTCGGTTATGTTCCTGAGATATGGGATAAATGGGTAAGCGAAGCTAAAGCACCGGCTATTAAAGAAGTAAAGCAACTATATGATTTTTTAGTCTCGAAGAATTTTAGGATCGTCTTTTTAACGGGCAGAAAAGATTATATGTATAAATCAACATATCAGAATTTGATTAACCAGGGTTATACAAAATTTGATACTCTTATTGTCCGGAATCCTGATGAGTATAAAACCACTGCGTTGGGATACAAATCGCTTAAAAGGACTGAGCTTGTAAAAAACGGGTACAATATTGTGGGAGATGTCGGAGATCAGCAAAGCGATTTAGAAGGCCCTTATCATGGAATCCAGGTAAAAATTCCAAATTATCAGTATATTATTAAATAAGGAAAGCCTGATTCAAAACAAGATCAAAGTAAAAAGTAAAAAGTATAAAGTAAAAAGTAGCACTAACCTGAACTTGTCCTTTTTTCTTTTTCCTTGTTTCTTGTATCTTTTCATTTGTTTCCTTTATCTTTCAATCCGCACCAGTGTTGTCCTAATTAATTTTGGAATGAGAAAAAAAGTTAAATTATAGTAAAAAATAAAAATAATTTTTAGCATTTAATTTTTAATCCTTCCAAAAACATTACACATTTTTTCTCCTCAACTTTTCTTAGCATAAGAAAAGCTGCAAAAGAAGCATGCTCTGCAAAAGAATTGCTAAAAAATTACTCCATTTCACTAAGATAAATAAACTCGGACTCCCTGCTTGTTTCCTTATCCTCAATTGATGCAGGGAGTCCTCAGACAGTATTTATCTTTTAATCCCACATACAATTACTTAAACAACAGCCTGGTGGGATTAACCGCTCAATTCCGTAATTTTTATTTACGCAATTCTTTTGAGGAGCAATTCTCAATAGGTCATAATATTTTTTATTTCTATCAATACACCTACAGATTAAATCGTTTTATAAATATTTATTTTGGACAGGTTTGATCCGCACAGGTTCTTATCCTGTATCTGAGACCTCTGTGAATTTTTTTTTATATTTGCACTTCAAATATTAAAAAAGATGTGAAATTATGCCTGACATTCCAAAAGCGTACAATCCTTCGGAAGTTGAAGATAAATGGACAAAATTCTGGCTGGAAAGAAATTTATTTCATTCTGAGATAGATAAAACAAGAAAACCTTATACTGTAGTTATCCCGCCGCCCAATATTACCGGGATATTAACCATGGGTCATATCCTGAACAATACAATTCAGGATATTTTAATCCGAACCAGGAGAATGCAGGGATTTAATGCCTGCTGGGTTCCGGGTACCGATCATGCATCTATTGCTACCGAAACCAAAGTTACGAATTATTTGAAGGAGCAGGGGCTTGATAAGTATGAAATCGGCAGGGAAGAATTCTTAAAATACTGCCTTGAATGGAAAGAAAAGTACGGCGGTATAATTATTCAGCAGCTGAAAAAGCTGGGAGTAAGCTGCGACTGGGAACGTGAACGCTTTACAATGGATGATGACTATTATAAAAAAGTTATTGAAACATTCGTTGCATTATATAATGAAGGAAAAATTTACCGCGGCTATAGGCTGGTAAACTGGGATCCTGCTTCCCGTTCAGCAATATCCGATGAAGAGGTTATTTACAGAACGGTTAACGGCAAACTCTGGTATTTTAAATATCCTGTTAAAGGAAGTGATGAATTTATTACCGTAGCGACTACTCGTCCTGAAACTATGCTCGGCGATACGGGCATAGCAGTAAATCCGGATGATGAACGATATAAAAGCTTTATTGGTAAAACTATAATTCTTCCTATTGTAGGGAGAGAGATCCCAATTTTTGCCGATGAATATGTTGATTCTGAATTCGGAACCGGTGCTGTAAAGGTCACTCCTGCGCACGATGCGAATGATTATGAAATGGGAAAAAGACATAATCTTGAAGTTATTAATATTTTAAATCCGGATGCTTCGACTAACAGGAATGTTCCTGCAGACCTTCAAGGTCTAGACAGGTATGAAGCAAGAAAAAAAGTAGTTGCAAAAATAGAAAATTTAAATCTGCTTGAAAAAGTAGAAGATTACCAGAATAATATAGGGTATTCTGAAAGAGGCGGTGTACCGGTTGAACCATACCTTTCAGAGCAGTGGTTCATGAAAATGCAGGAACTTTCTAAACCTGCTCTGCAAGTTGTTAATGAAGGTAAAGTAAAATTCTACCCTGAGCATTGGGTAAAGACTTATGATCACTGGATGAACAATATTAAAGACTGGTGCATTTCAAGACAACTATGGTGGGGACATAGAATCCCTGTCTGGTATTGTGTTGGAGATGATCATTGTAATATTGAATGTAAGAATCCTATAGTCTCTGTTGAACCGCCTGAAAAATGCCCTCATTGCGGTTCAACCAATTTGAGGCAGGATGAGGATGTTTTAGATACCTGGGCATCGAGCTGGCTTTGGTCTTACGATGTGTTTAAAACAGAGGAAGAGCAGAATTATTATTACCCAACAAGTTCACTCGTTACTGCACCGGATATAATATTCTTCTGGGTTGCGCGAATGATCATGGCAGGACTGCATTTCAAAAAAGACATTCCCTTTAAAGATGTCTATTTCACCAGTATTATCCGTGACTTACAGGGAAGGAAGATGAGTAAATCACTCGGCAATTCTCCCGACCCTCTGGATGTAATTAAAGATTACGGAGCCGATGCTTTAAGGTTTACAGTTATCTATTTAGCTCCTCTCGGGCAGGATGTTCTTTTCAGTACCGATAAATGTGAAATAGGTAGAAACTTTGCAAATAAGATCTGGAATGCAGGGCGTTTTCTTTTAATGAATACGGAATCTGTTAAGATCAATAGAAGCTTAATAAATAAACATATCGATTTTTCAGATCTTTGGATTGAATCACGTTTAGTTCAGACATTGATCGATCTGAATAAAGCAATGGAAAAGTTTGAAATAAATAATGCTTCTAAAATTGTTTACTCCTTTGTTTGGAGCGATTTCTGCGACTGGTATATTGAACTGTCAAAGAACAGGCTATACCTGTCTGCCGAAGCTTCCGCGGAAGCAGGTTCCGATAACGAAGAAATTAAATCGGCAGTTTTAAGCAGGGCAATAATTATATTTGAAAAATTGTTAAAGATCGTTCATCCTTTCATGCCGTTTTTAACTGAAGAACTCTGGCATTTAATTGAAGAAAGAAAAGAAGATGAGAGCATTGCTGTTTCCACATATCCCGAAGCTGATGAATCATTAATAAATATTCAGGCTGAAAAGGAAATGCAATTTATCCAGGATATCATAACTGCAATCAGAAATATCCGCGGAGAAATGAATATACCGCCTTCAAAATTTATAAATGCATTTATAAAAACTTCAGGGATGCATAATTATCAATTAGAATATATTAAAAAGCTTGCACGTATTGAAAATATAATTGTTGAAAAAGATATTGAAAAGCCGAAAGCCTCGGCTTCAGCAGTAATAAAAGATGCTGAAATTTATATTCCGCTTGAAGGTTTGATTGATCTTGAAGTTGAAAGAAACCGTCTGCAGAAAGAGATAACCAGACTTGAAGGTGCATTAACAGGAATAAATAAAAAATTATCGAATGAAAAATTTGTGCGGAATGCGGCAAAGGAAGTAGTAGAGAGAGAAAGAACAAAGAAGATGGACTGGGAAACAAGTCTGGAAAAACTGAAGACTAACCTAAAGAGTTTAGAATAGTAAAATAATAACCTTAATCATTACAAAGTTTTACTTACGATATCTAAATTGTTATTTTCCAATTGAGGAATTTAGGATATACTTACTCATGATCTTTTTAGATTAATGAATGAAAACGATTCGGATATTTTAAAGCAATATTATCCTGTCGAAAAGATCATTTTATTCGGTTCATTTTCGAGAAATGAACAAAGACAAAATAGCGATATAGATGTAGCTGTTGTTTTAATTGAGATTAAAGATGATTATTTGGAGCTTAATGCAAAATTATTTTCATTAGGTTATCAAATTGATTCGAGGATAGAGCCGGTTTTTTTTGAAGAAGGAGTTGATCCCAGCGGCTTTTTAGACGAAATTAATAGAACAGGAATTACAGTTTATCAAAAAAGTTAAACAGAGGGTTTTATCATGTATCATACTATAAAGGAATTCTTGGATGACTGGAAAACAGAAAGCGAAGCAACATTAAAAATATTTTCCAATTTAACGGATGAATCTTTAAGTCAAAAAATCACTCCTAAAGGAAGGTCTTTGGGAAGACTGGCCTGGCATATTACAGCAACAATCGGAGAAATGCTGAATAGAACAGGATTGAAATTCGAAGAATTAAATGATGATAATAATTTTCCTCACCATGCGGCAGAAATTACAGAAAAATATAAAGCTGCTTCCATAAGTCTTGCAGAACAGCTATCTAAAGATTGGACTGATCAATCTCTGAAGGAACAAGTAAATATGTATGGTGAAATGTGGACAAAAGAAGCGGTGCTTACTTCTCTGATAAAACATCAAATACATCACCGTGCACAAATGACGGTTATTATGCGCGCTGCAGGATTAAAAGTTCCCGGGATTTATGGACCGGCTTACGAAGAATGGCAGCAGTATAATATGAAGCCGATGGAGTAAAGAATATCTTAAAAAATTGATTGTTAAGTTATAATTTTATTGTCAATTGAAAAACCTCCGGGTTTTTAAAACCCCGGAGGTTTGTAGTTTTAATTCTTCACTCTTAAATATTGAATACTGAATAAATGATTTTTATCAATCCAGACTTTTCGTACTTCAAAATTATCCGATACTAAACCGGCAAAACTTTCAAGTGTATACTTATAAGAGTATTCTGTTAGAATTGATTCATCTTTTTGAAAATTTATAGTTGACCCATTTAAATGAACTTTTTGACTTTCCTTTGAAATCAGGTGCATTTCAATACGGCTTTCCTCATCATTAAAGAATGCCAGGTGTTCAAATTTATTTAAATCAAAATCCGAATTAAATTCGTTATTCAGATGTTCGAGAATATTAAGATTAAATGCAGCAGTTACTCCGTTTTTATCGTTATATGCGGCTTCAAGAATTTTTTTATCTTTCCTCAAATCAACGCCTATTATAAATCCGCCATTTAAACCGCAAATTTTAGCTATCCTTTCCAAAAATTTTTTAGCGTTTGATGGTGTAAAATTACCTATTGTAGAACCCGGATAGTAGACTGCCTTATGATCATAAGATTTATCTATTTCAGGTAATTCAAAATCTTTAGTATAATCCGCAGCTAACGGAAAAATATCGATGTGCGGATATAATCCCTTTAACTCGTTAGAAGATTGAATCAGATGAAGCGAGGAAATATCTACCGGCACATACCCCGCCAGCCCGGGAATATTATCGAGCAAAAGACGGATTTTAATACTGCTTCCGCTTCCCAGCTCAATTAGTAAAGTCCCTTCTCCCAATAAAGAAGACATTTCTTCGATATTATTTTCCATTATTTTAAGTTCGGTTCTTGTAGGATAATATTCATCGAGATTACAAATATCATCGAACAATACAGAACCTTTTGCATCATAAAATAATTTACTCGGAAGCCGTTTCGGATTTAATGACAATCCTTCTTCTACTTCAGAAAGAATTTCTTCCTGAACAGTTTCTTCAGCTTTTGTAACCATATATTTTTATCCTTATTTAATTAAGTCAGGTGCCGGTCACTTTAAAAGTGACTGGCATCTGGTAAATATTCTTTTATTAAATATCTTTTGCTAATCTGATACCCATGTATTGCCAGCGGGCATTTGGAGGGAAAAAATTACGATAGGTTTTTCTTATATGAGTATTCGAAGTGGCACAGGAACCGCCTCTTAAAACCATCTGGCCGGACATAAACTTGCCGTTATATTCTCCCAAAGCTCCGGGAAGAGTTTTGTATCCGGGATAAGGTGAATATGAACTTCTTGTCCATTCCCAGACATCGCCGTATATTTGAGCCGTTTTATTACTCTCCTCCGAAACAGGTACGGGATGAAAATTTCTGTTCTCCACAAAATTTCCTTTAACATCCGAATCTGAAGCTGCTACTTCCCATTCAGCTTCTGTTGGAAGCCTGGCGCCGGCCCATCTTGCGAATGCATCCGCTTCATACAAGCTTACATGGCAGACCGGTTCATCCGGATTTACTTTTTTAAATCCGGTTAGTTTAAAGTTCCACCATTCACCTTCTATGTTTTCCCAGTAAAGAGGAGCTATCCATTTTTCTTTTTCAACAGCTGCTGCACCATCGGACAGCCACAATTCAGGTTTGCTGTAACCTCCGTCTTCAATGAATTTTAGATATTCAGCATTTGTTATTAATCTTGAAGCCAGGCTGAACGTTTCTACATATTCATTATGCTGCGGGGTTTCATTATCATACGAAAAACCTTTTCCACTATGACCAATCTTATATATTCCATTTTCAAAAGAGATCCATCTGATTGAGGAGATCTTTTCTATGTGATTATCTTCCTTTTCCACATACACCGGGTGAAGAGGGTTTATAGAAAATGCATGTTTTATATCAGTAAGCATTAATTCCTGGTGCTGCTGTTCATGGTGTAAGCCTATTTCAACAACCTGTGCTAATTTCCTGAATGTTTCTTCATCACTTCCTTCTAAAAAAGATATTATATTTTGATCAACATATTCCCTGTATTGAAAGACTTCCTTAACACTTGGCCGCGATAACAAACCTCTTTTAGGTCTCTCAAATCTTTCTCCGGCCTGAATGTAATAAGAATTGAATAGATAAGCATATTGAGGATGCAGGGATTTATAATTAGATGATGCATCCTTTAAAACAAAAGTTTCAAAGAACCAGCTTGTGTGTGATAAATGCCATTTTGTCGGGCTTACATCCGGCATGGATTGAATTACGTAATCTTCAGTTATCAACGGTTTACAAATTTCCATTGAAAAATTTCTTACAGCTTTAAACCTATTTAAAAGATTTTCCCTTGATAAAACTCTTTCTGCTTCATCATTTATTGATAATATCTCAGAATGATCTTTCATTTTAAACATTCCTTAATTTGTTTGAAAAATCCAGGCGAAATGTTCAAAGGATAGCCAAATTAATTCTCGAAAACAATTTTATAATTGGTTCTTATGACTAAGCTAACATTAATAAATATCATATTTTTTACTAATGTGATATATCCACTTTTAAGAGTTTACAAGAATAGACATATTATTCACTCATGTTACGCAAGCTTGGGAACATTGGAAAAATGGAGTAATAGAATTGACAAAATTTTCCATTATTCCAGAATTCCAATACTCCAAGGATTGTTTTTGCGTAAGGTAACTTATTAATAATAATGTTTTTGAAACAATATAACGGAAATACCATGAATAAGAATTTGATAATAATTTTTATAACTTTACTTTTTTGTGTATTTTTTCCAAATACTTATGCTCAACGACCTCAGGGTAAAGATTTTGGATTCGGAATTATTGTTGGGGATCCTACCGGCGGGACATTAAAATTCTTTTCTAACAGAAATAATGCTTTTGTAGTTGATTTTGGTGCTTCATACTTCGGCTCTCCAAGGATTGGAGTCGATTATCTCTGGCAGTTCAATGCGTTTAATTCTGACATAGCGAACCTATATGCCGGAGCGGGCGGCACAATAGGATTTGGAAGGGGAAACGGATTTTATTATAAGGATAAGTATATAAGAGAAAAGAGTAATGTTGGGCTTGGTGCAAGAGGTGTTTTCGGAGTTAATGTTATTCCACGAAGAACACCATTGGAATTTTTCTTTGAAGTTGGGGTTTTACTTGGAGTCGCCCCTGATTTTAGCTCATCTGCTGATGTTGGCCTCGGAATGAGATTTTATCCGTAAATTAAGAATAGGAGATATAATGCCTGACTCATGGAGTAAAAAAGAAGAAAGAAAATATAAACATATTAAAAAGAGTGAGAAGAAGAAGGGAAGATCAGAAAAACGCGCGAAGGAAATTGCTTCCAGAACTGTTAACAAGGACAGGAGAAAAAAAGGAAAAACAGCAAACACAAAATCTCAGGGTACCGGAAATCCAAATAAAAGCTTTGATGAAAGAACAAAAGAAGAGCTTTATAATTTAGCTCAAAAAAGAGATATAAAAGGGAGAAGTAAAATGACCAAGAGTGAACTAATTAAATCTTTAAGGAAAAAGTAAATTAATTACTCCCGGCTGAGCTTCTTTGTAATTGAACTTTAATTGCAGCCGGGCAGTAATATGTTTAACTGTAACATGAAACGAAATTTTGTAAGCTGTAACACATGCAGTTCATTTTTATAAAAAGATTTAATATTTATACAGTCTAAATTTTGCAGAATCTTAATTACAGAAAGGAGAGAAAAACTTATGCCTGTTAGAACTGCCAACGCCGAATGGCGTGGAAACCTGAAAGAAGGCAAAGGAACGATCAGTACGGAAACCGGTACGCTGAAAAATGTTGCTTACAATTTTGTTTCCCGTTTTGAACAAGGTGATCAGACTAATCCCGAAGAATTATTAGGGGCTGCCCATGCTGCCTGTTTTTCAATGGCTCTGGCCAATTCTCTTTCGGGAGAAGGATTTAAAGTTAATTCAATCAAAACTGAAGACAAAGTAAGTATAGCAAGAGTTGAGGATGGCTTTAAGATTACAAAAATAGAAATGTCAACTGTAGGTGATGTTGACAATATTGATGAAAAGAAATTCAATGAGTTTGCTGAAAAAAGTAAAGTAGGATGCCCTGTGTCGCAAGCTTTAACCGGAACAGAGATCGTTTTGAATGCTAAATTAAAATAATAAATTTTACATCATATTAAGTAGTGAATGCAAAATTTGCATTCACTACAAATATGCCGGCCATTGTATAGAATAAAATATTTTATTAACAAAGACAGATAATTACCTGAAACAAAAAAAAGGAATCCGGATAAATTTATTCTTCAACCAGGCTGCTGAACTGTTTGTTTTTTTCAATAAAGGCTCTTACATAAGAGCAGCTTGGAATCACCTTTAAATTATTCTCTCTAACATATTCCAATGCATGACCGACAACTTTGGCAGCAATATTTCTACCCCTCAGATTAAACGGTACATATGTATGATTGAAGTTCAAAACATTATTACTATCGTTTTCATAAGTTAAGTAAGCTTCTCTTCCATCAACAAAGGTAAAAAACCTTTTTTTATCTTTATTATGCTGAATTTCCAGTTCCATAAATTTTCCAGTTTATTTCTTACATTTTAAAAACAATCTTAATCATAACCCTAATCAATCTGAATATATAATAAAAGGATTAAAGATTGGGAGTATGATTTCCGCCAATGGCGGATCAGCCTTTGGCTGAAAGATTAGGAATTTATCAAATTAAACATTGAACAGAAAATGCATTACATCTCCGTCCCGCACTTCATAATCCTTACCTTCAATTCTTAAAACGCCGGCATTCCTGCATGCGGCTTCAGATCCGAATTTAATATAATCTTCATAACCAATTACTTCTGCGCGGATAAAACCTTTTTCAAAATCTGTGTGGATTACACCGGCTGATTGCGGGGCTCTCCATCCGCGGTGTATGGTCCATGCGCGCACTTCTTTGGGGCCGGCGGTAAAGTAGCTTAGTAATCCTAAAGTATGGAAACCGGTACGTATAATCTTTTCAAGACCGCTTTCTTTAACTCCGTACGAATCGAGAAATTCGATTCTTTCTTTATCGTCTAAAGCGATTAGTTCTTCCTCAACTTTGGCGGAAATTTTTATAGAATCAGCATTTTTATTTTTTGCATAGTTTATCACTGCCTTTACATAATCATTATCTTCGGTTAAACCATCTTCACCCACATTTGCGCAATAAATAATATTTTTACCGGTAATTAATCCCATTTCCTTAAGCAGCGTTTGAATAGAATCTTTACCCTTTTCAGGATATAAAGAGGCAGCATTACCCTGGTTCATAAATTTTAACAAATCTTCCGCATCATCTGCAAGAACTTTTGCAGCTTTATCACCTTTAGCTTGTTTCTGAAGCCGGTCAATCTTCTTTTCGAGTGTTTGAATATCGGCAAGTAAAAGTTCGGTTTCGATAACTTCAATATCTCTCAAAGGATTAACACTTCCGTCTACATGAACAACATTCTCATCATCAAAACACCGGATAACGTGAAGTATTGCATCTGTCTGCCGGATATTACTTAAGAATTGATTTCCCAAACCTTCCCCCTTACTGGCACCTTTTACAAGTCCTGCAATATCAACAAAATCGACAGTAGAATACACAGTACGTGCAGGTTTAACCAATTCGGTTAACTTATCAACTCTGTCATCCGGAACAGGAACGATAGCTTTATTCGGTTCAATCGTACAGAAAGGGTAATTAGCCGATTCTGCATTTTGTGCTTTAGTAAGTGCATTAAATACTGTGGATTTTCCCACATTGGGCAGCCCGACAATTCCAATACTTAAACCCATTAAAAATTATACCGTAGTTAAGTGATAGTATTTTCTTTATATAAATATACTAAGAATATGATCATCATTAAATTCAAAAAAAGGCTGAACTATTTTCTAAAAAAATATTGATGCATCCGAAGAGCGGCTGTTATACCGCTCTTTCAGATAAGCATTCAAGAAGTATAAGTTTTAAGATCAGTTGCTGTCCGGGAGGAATGAATAATTTTCAGCATAGTAAAGCATTTCTTTTGTAAAATCATCGGGATATTCAATTTTAACATCTGAAATCTTTCCCTCTTTATAAACCGGTTTTAAAATCGGGTTAATAAATCCTTTGTAAGCCGGAATATTTAATTTTGCGTAACGTTCTCTTACTTCTTTTACCAGATTGGAATCTACTTTAACACCGTAAGTTTCAACAAGATTTTTTGCAGATGCAAGATCACCTTCGGATGTAATTTTCTGAATTACTTTTAGTAATTGTCCGAATAATTCTCTTAATTTTTTATAATCATTGATGACAAAATAAGTTTTTCCATCTTTTATTTTTTTCTCAATTACGTTATCATTTTCTCCTTTTTCATAAGCCCATTTAGAAATTAACAGGCGGTTCCGCATATGAGATTCTTCAATATTATCACCCGGTATAATTCTTCTTAACTGCTGAAGCAAACCATTCCGGATGTAACTATTATATTCTGCTTTATATGCTTCCCGGTTGGGCATGACTCCAATATCGATTAATTTTTGATCCGGTAAATAATAAAGCGAAACAAGATCAGCCCTGGCTTCTTCAATAGTTGAAGCATAGCTTTTGAGAGTCTCTTTCGGTGTTCCGATGCCGGGTAAAATCTGACCTGATGCATGACCGATAACTTCGTGCATATCTGTGTGAAGATCATCGGTTAATGTACCGTATTTTTTCCCCAGCTGCATCTCTTCAGGAGAATATGCAAATTCTTCCAGCGAACCGTCATCTGCTGCAGCTTCATTATATGAATGAACAATGTTTCCGAGGTTGACAGACTTAGAACCATATTCTTTTCTAATCCATGTCGAATTTGGTAAATTAATTCCTATAGGAGTTGCAGGGGAAGCATCACCGCTTTCAACAACAACGGTAATAACTTTTGCAGAGATTCCAACTACATTTTTCTTTTTAAATTTTTTGCCGATCGGTGAATTATCTTCGAACCATTGCGCATGGTCGGCAATTGCAGCTATTCTTTTTGTTGCTTCTTTATCTTTTATGGAAACAATAGATTCATATGAACCTTTAATACCAAGCGGATCATTATAAACTTCAATAAATCCGTTAACAATATCTATGTTTGAGGTCGTATCACGGCTCCATAGAATATTATACTCGTCCCAGGTTTTTAAATCCCCTGTTTTATAAAAATCAATTAATTTATTTAAAGCAGCTTTCTGATGATCATTTTCAGAAACGGGAACTGCCTTCTCAAGCCAGTAGACAATTTTTTCAATTGCAGGGGAATACATTCCGCCAATCATCCATTTCTTCTCTTCAACCTTACCATTAGTTTTTATCAGTTTGGAATTAAGTCCGTGCCAAACAGGTCTGGGATCATCTTTAACCTTTTGCTTATTGTAAAAATTTTCTACTTCTTTTTCATTAACATCTTCATAAAAGTTAACTGCCGAAGTTTTTATTAAGTCCTGTCCCGTTTCTAAATTCACTTTTACAGGTGCTATACCAGGATTAAAAATTTCGGGAATTATTCTTTTAAGGAATTCATCTGCGGATTCATTCTTTTTTAACGGCAGATTTTTACTATCTGAGTTTTTAACCAGCCCGGTAAAGTATTCTTTTGAAAACTCAGGTTTAAATTTTTGATTCGAATAATGATGATGAATTCCATTTGAGAACCATATCCTTTTTGTATAGATCATAAAATTTTTGAAATTTTCAGTATTCCGGTCACCTTTATAGCTTTTAACAATAGTTTCCACTGTTCTTCTTATCTCAAGATTGTGCTTATAATTCTGATCATATAAGATATCCCGTCCGGATAATGCTGCTTCATATAGATAGTAAACGAATTCTTTTTCTTTAAGTGAAAGTTCATTGAAACCGGGAACATTATAACGAAGAATCCCGATGTCAGCAAACTGTTCAGTTTGATATTTAAAATCATTTTTATTCATGATATTCTGGTTATTTTTCTTTTGTTCACAGCTTAAAAGAGTTAATGATAAAGCCAATGTAGCAATGAATCTGATAAAAAACATGTATCTCCCTTTTAAAATTTAAGAATAATCTTAAAAATAAAAATTGTTGTTATTCAATTCTAAACAGGAAAGGGTAAAAATTTTGTACGGAAAAATATAAAGTATTATTTAGAAGCCAGCTTATTCCTGGCAGTTAAAACAGAATCCCGGATTTCTCTTTTTCCCCTGATAATGTGAAGAAAAGGAGAAATAGTAGAATCAATACTCGATTCGGAAATATCAGTTGCGTGAGGATCATCTGCTAAACGTTTCCAGAGCGGCTTTACTTTATAATTAAATCTCCCGAAAATAATCACTGGTGTTCCGTCGGCAATAATTTTCTCGCCATCTTTGGAAATAATCCATTGTTCTGCCCAGTGATAAATCCACTCTGCATCTTCCAATAAAAGGCGCGCGCATGCATGGCTTGCCGGATACCCGGGAAGAGAGAATTGATGCAATGAGATTCCTCTTTTATTTTCTATATTAAAATACCAGGGTAAAATCCATGATGAATCCTCCGTACTAATTGTTTCCTGTTTTTTCCAGTTTGTAAAGTATAATCCTTCGGGTGTAGGAGTACTTTTTTTACCCAAACTTGTAGGTCCCCACCGGACTAAAATACCATTTTGATATGCTGCAAATGATTCAATAGGATATGAAAATAATAATATCTTTTGAACCGAATCGAGGATCTTTACTTTTGGTGGAAACGGAGAATAAATCATTATGTCTGTCGAAACAGTATCGGGGATCATCAATGTATCATGACTGCTTACATTATCATGATCAATTCTATTTAAAGCCAGAATAATCCTTCTTTTAGGAAAACCGTATTCCTGCCGTAAATTCCTTAATGTTTTCAACCCAACCGACGGGTATTTGTGATAAGTAATTTTTAATTCCGGTTTCTTCTCGATAAGCAATGAATCTTTTAATGCAAGTGAATCAATAACAACAACCTTTTTTTCTTTACGGATTTTGTCCTGTTTACATCCGTTTTGTATAAAAAGAAATGCAGTTAAAATAAATAAGTATAGAAGATATAGTTTTAGATGCATTAAGAATCCGTATGATAATATCAAACAACAAGTTTTAAAGGCGAAAGTGTAATCTCAGCTGGCTGATTGTTAATTAACATTTATAAATTCCATAAAATTGTTCCCCTGATTTAATCCATGAATTTCATGTATTATTTTTGCCGGTAATTATGCGCTAAGATTAAAAACATTTGAAAAATATGACCGGTTAATATAATATAAATTAATAAATTCCCCTCTGTTTAAATTCCATAATTAAATTATCATAATCCGTAAAATGAATTGCGTCCCAGCCGAGCTTTTTAGCCGCATCCGAATACTCCTGAACATCGTCAATAAATATATGTTCACCGGGGGGTTTTTGCGTGAAGTCCTCTACAGCTTTATATATTTGCTCTTCAGGTTTATAGGCTTTCACTTCATGAGACAAAATAAGCTTGTCAAAATACTTAATAAAATAAAAATCTTTCCATCCGTATTCTTTATGAATTGAATTTGTATTGGATAACAGAACGAGCATATAATTCTTTTTTAATCCCGGTAAAAGAGCAGTAACCTCTCTGTTCTCAGTAAAAATTTTTGAATAATAATTACAAAATGTTTCCCCGTCTAATTTATTGTCAAGACTTTCAAGCATTATATTAATAAATTCTTCTTCAGAAAGTTCGCCCTTTTCAAAAGCCCGGTGAATATTGTAGTTATCCTGGTAAAATTTTAAGAATTTCTGTCCAAGATTTTTTTCAATTTTATCCAGCTTCTCCAGCATGATGTGATAGTTAAACGGCAGCAGCACATTTCCTAAATCAAAAACAATAACAGAAATCCTGTTTTTCATACTATTTCAATTTTAAAAGTTTTGTATAATGATAATAAATAAATTATTCTATCTCAAAATTCCTGTCGCTCAAACCGGTGTTTACTTTAATTGAATCCACGTAAAATTCAAATTTTGAAGTTCCTAAGAATTGCTTGATATTGAACGGATATTTAATTCCGTTTACATCTTTATAGTCGCTGAAAAAGGATTCCTGGATTGATGTTTTCCCGGAAGGTGAATTTACAGGCTTCTCTTCTTTTACCCTGAGGTAAGTAGTTGTATCATAATATTCAGTCCATTTCATATCACCGGGAAAATTGAGAATTACTTTATAGGCATTAACACCGTTAGCCTTTTCAATTCCTGTAAACTCTGCTTTAACATCATAAGCATTTAAATAGATTAGCAGCTGCATTGTTGCTTCATATTTAAGCTTTTCAAGTGCCTGCCCCTGCATTTCCTGTATATCGTCGCCGGTTATCATAAAACCTTTAACTCCGTCATAAATAATTTTTTGTTCGGTAGCTCCCAGTTCAATCTTTTGATAATATTTATCCGGAACCTTTTGATAAACTACAACATGAATATTCATATTCCTTACTTTGCCGGTAATAAATGTTGTTCTATCCATTAAACTTCTTAAATTGTTTTTCCCTCCGATAGCGGAAACATAATCAGCAATTATTTTATCACCTTTTTTTTCAGAACTGTCATTTATAGTAATATGATTGATTAAATAAGGCTCATTCGTTTTAAACAATTTGCTTTTATTGTTCTGCTTAATTTGATTTCCTGGAAATTCCGGTTTTTTGGGAAGAGCAATATTTATTACAAATAACAATAGAAGAATATTTAAGAAATTTTTATTCATAATAAGGTTCAGTGGAAATATTTGGTCGTTAAATAATATTCATTTTAACAAAATAAATATTTAATTTTTCAATTGAAAAACAGGGAACAATTCATTTTAATTTTCAGAAAAGGAAACAAAGAAAAATTTTGTATAATTTCTTTTCAATAAAAATCATTTTTTTCAGAACTGATATAAAATTACTTAAATGATCGGTAGAATAATATTAACCGTAATTATTTTTTCAACAATAATCCACTCACAGCAATTTACAATAAGCGGAAAAATTGAAGATAAAATTACACATCAACCATTAGTTTATGCAAATTTAAGAGTTTTATATTCAACAAACGGGACGGCAGCTAATAAAGAAGGTGAATATGAGCTTAAATTGAACACAGGAAAATATTCGCTGGTTGCATCATATATAGGGTATAATTCAGATACACTTTCAATTACGGTCATTCAGAATTTAAATGATGTGGATTTCTCTTTATCGCCTTCTGATATCCGGCTGCCTGCTGTTATTGTAAAACCGGGAATTAATCCGGCAATAGCAGTAATTAAGAAAGCAATATTGAAGAAGAAAGAAAGAGATAGAAAGCTTAATGATTATGAATTTGAGGCTTATACAAAAGGAATTATAAAAACCCAGCATGAAATAAGCGCCCGCGAAAACAGAGTGAACGTAAGTTTAGGTGCCAATGATACAATTCCGTTAAAGATTTCGGGAATTTTAGAGAATGAAAGCAAAGGATATTATCAAAAACCGGATGACTACAAAGAAATTATTATTGCTAGAAAGCAGACTGCAAATTTCCCGCCTTCTGTAAACACTCTTACAGGCGGAAGACTTATTAAGAGCTTTTATGAAGAAAATATTAATTTCCTGGGAAACAATCTTCCGGGTCCTTTAGCCGATAATGCATTGGATTATTACTATTATTATATAATCAGGACTTTGGCAATAGACAGCCGGATTGTATATCAAATTCATATGGAACCCGATGATCCGTCTAACCCCGGATTCACCGGAGATATTTTTATTACCGATAATACATATGATTTAATAAAAGTTGATCTTAACCTAAATAAGGCAGCTAACATCGGCGGTATTTTCGATAGTGTTGAAGTGTTTCAGCAGTTCTTACCTTATGATTCCATTTATATGCCTGTGGATTACCGTTTGTTTGTAAAAGCAAATGTTCTGGGGCTGGTAAAATTCGGTTTTGAACTTAATTCAATTTTATATGATTATAAAATAAATGTAAAACTTAATGAAGATTTTTTTAGTAAAGCAATAATAACAGTATTGCCGGGAGCCGATGAGAAAACAAATGCATACTGGAGAAATGTCCAGACTATTCCCAATACTAAAGAAGAGGAGGCTGCTTATAAAAGAATTGATAGCGTCAGCAGCTTACCGGTTTCTTTTTGGGATAAGTTTTCAATTTTGTCTCCCAGAATAAATTTCAGCGGAAATTTTTCTACAAGTGCACCTTTGGGTATGTACCATTTCAATAGTATTGAAGGACATACAATGGATTTCGGCTTATTTTTTAATGATTTGTTTAAAAAAAGATTTAACTCGGATCTGAACTTTTCTTACGGCTTTTCCGATAAGAAATTTAAAACAGATTTATATGCGCAATACTTGTTTGGTGATTACAGGACATATGGTTTATCTCTTCATGTCTTCAATAAATTAAACCTTTTGTTTGGTTCGTCAGCCGATTACGGCGAGCTTATTTCAACTATCTCTTCTTTATTCTTTAAAAATGATTTCATGGATTATTACTATTCAAATGGTTTTAAAATAAATCTAAGCGGAGAAGTGTTCCCCGTTCTCAGCTTAAGAGCCGGGTTTATTAATCATTCCGATAAAAATGCATACAAGAATACCGACTTTTCCATCTTCTATAAAAATGATAAATTCAACCCGAATCCTAAGATTTACGAAACAAAAATCAACGCGTTAACTGCAGGATTTAAAATAGATTTCAGAGATTATATTGAAGACGGATTTTTCAGGAGAAGGCTTCTGCCGGGAAATTCATACATTATTTTCAACGGAGATATTACTTATTCAAATAAAAATCTTTTAAACAGCGGTATCGATTTTACTACATATGAGCTGTCTGCTAACGGAAGATTAAATACTTTTAAATCGGCGCACTTGAACTTCAGAGTTCATGGAATGTATAATAACGGGAAGCTTCCTTTTCAGCTTTTATACAGTTCTCCCGGTAATGTTGACGCCTTATACCAGAATTATTCTTACAGAACTTTAAATATTAATGAGATTTTCGGTGACAGGGTGTTAAATATTTTCCTGGAGAATAATTTCCGTGATGAATTATTCAGGCTGCTTAAAATACCCGGTTTAAAGGATGCGGAGATTATGCTGAATACTTTTCTTAATATCGGCCTATCGGAAATCAGTGATAGATCAAAATCTATTCTGGTTCATGAAGTAAAAACGTTTACACATCCATTTTATGAAATTGGTTTCGGGATAGGACATGTTTTAATTCCTTTTAAAATTGAATTCGCCTGGAAATTGAATTACAGGGGGAGTAATAATTTCAGGGTGGGAATCAATACGTTCTTATTTTAAAAAAAAGCGCTCAAAAAGAGCGCTCAAAAAGCAAGTTTCTGCAGAACGAAATTAGCTTTTCGGTTTAGCCTCACTAACAATGATACTTCTGCCGCTCAGCTGGGAACCATTAAGAGCCTGAATAGCCTGACTTGCCTCGGATTCGGATTCCATCTCAACAAAACCGAATCCTCTGGATCTACCGGTTTGCCGATCGGTAATCACTTTAGCGGAAACGACTTTCCCATGTGCTTCAAATGTAGAACGTAAAGTGTCATCATTTACCGCCCATGGTAGAGAACCTACAAAAAGTTTAGTACTCACTAACTTACCTCTAAGAAAAATAATTAATAAAACAAAACAGCTTTTTAAGCTGTCTTTTTAAAATAATATTATTATTTCGCAAAAACAAAATAATTTTTAACTAATACAAAGAACAAATTCCCCTTAATATGATCTATACCACATTGCTAAAAAAATACCCCACTGTTGTGTGAGGTATTCTCCCCTAAAGGAGAAGGGATAGTGCTTGGGCTATGGATAATCTAATCTAAAATTTCATTATTTTGAGAACCAAAATCCCTGATCAAATGCCGCAGGATAATGGTTATTCCTTCATTTTCATTTAATTCTATAGACCTTTTAACCAGAAACATTCCGCGGGCATCTCCGATTTTTAATAATGATAAAGCTGCAACCAGCTTCGCACCTTCATCTTTATCCTGTCTGAACATATCCATTAATGGAATTACTGCCTTTTTAGATCTCATTTCACCTAACATAAATGCACTGTTTATTCTTAAACTTTCATTACCTGAATTTATTGCAGATAAATAGTTTGCCTCTTTTTTTGCATTCTTATCCACAGGTGTTATCAACTCTTGATTCGCCCGGGGGAATGATACTGCCGTAAAAACTAACATTATTGTTATTAAAGCAAATCTATTATTCAGCAATATCATTTTATCCCTTAATTCATGTTTTGTTCAAATTTCTTACGCCTCAAAAATTATAAATATATATCGGCATATCTACCAGATATGTATCATTAGTTATAACAAATGTAACATGGATAATCTCTAATCTTATGAAACATTAAATATCCTTCGAAAACCGAATATTTCAGGAGATTTTTTCTTAGATTAACAATACTTTTTTAAAAACAATTACTAAAAAAATTAGAGATTTAAGCTAAATTTCGTAAAACATTGACTAAGAACAATCTTTATTATTCCAGATTATTAGTAATTTTGTTTTATTTAATTCAAACCGCTTAAATATTGGAGGTTTACATGTTTGATAGCAATTATAAATTTACCTGTGTAGAAAGATTTCTACGTTATGTAAAATATGACACTCAATCTGATGAAGAATCAACATCCTTTCCGAGTACGGAAAAGCAGAAGAATTTATCGAAAGATCTGGCAAAAGAATTAAAAGAATTAGGCCTTAGCGATGCCCAAATGGATGAAAATGGTTATGTGATGGCAACTCTTCCATCTAATACAGATAAAAATGTTCCTGTAATCGGATTTATTGCGCATGTTGATACTTCCCCTGCAGTATCAGGAGCAAATGTTAATCCCGTGATAAACAGGAATTACCGGGGAGGAGATATAAAGCTTCAAAAAAACGGGGTTGTTATAAAAGAATCAGAAAATCCCGATCTTAAAGATATGAACGGCTTTGATATAATTACTGCAGACGGAACCACTTTACTCGGTGCTGATAATAAAGCCGGTGTTGCTGAAATTGTGGATGCGGTAAATTATTTCCTTTCACATCCTGAATTAAAACACGGGACGATTAAAGTATGCTTTACACCCGATGAAGAAGTAGGTAGAGGTACAGAAAAATTTGATGTAAAAAAATTTAATGCTAAATATGCCTACACAGTAGATGGTCAAAGCAGGGGAGAAGTTGAAACAGAAACTTTTAGCGCCGATGCAGTTACTGTTAAATTTTTAGGGAAAAATATCCACCCCGGTTACGCTAAAGGAATAATGATTAATTCAATGAAGGTTGCTTCATCTTTTATTGAAAGTCTGCCTAAAAATAAATTATCTCCCGAAACAACTGAAAAAAGAGAAGGTTACGTTCATCCTACTTCTTTAAATGGAAATGAAGAATTAACAACGGTTAAATTTATCATCAGGGATTTTGAAACCAAGAAATTAAAAGAATATGAGGATATTCTAAAAAATATAGCAGAAGATACTGTTAAAAAATTTTCAGGTTCAAAAATGGAATTTGAAGTTACTGAACAATACAGGAATATGAAGGAAATTCTTGATCAGCATCCGCAGGTTGAAAAGAATGCAGTTAAGGCTATGGAAAATTTGGGTATAAAACCAATTATGAATCCGATCCGCGGTGGTACGGATGGTTCCAGACTTTCATTTATGGGACTGCCTTGTCCGAATATTTTTGCCGGTGAACATAGCTTCCATTCGAAAGAAGAATGGGTTGCAGTGCAGGATATGGAAACTGCAGTTAAAGTAATTATTGAAATTGCTAAAGTCTGGGTAGAAAACTCGTAGCCGGTCAGGTAGAGGTCTTGAATTTAAAATGTACTGTAAAATTGCTCGCCGTTCACTTTTTGAAACAAGACAATGGCTGAGAAGGACATATAAAAGAAATTTATTAGAAGAAAATGACATAGAAGAAATTAAGAATATCCTTGAGAAACTTTTGCCCAAATTAGGTGCTTATATAAATTATTTTGAACTGAAGATTAAAAGAAAAAATGATCCCAAATAAACAACTTCCAACCGCCAGCAGCCAACAACCAACCCCCGAACTAATGGCTCCCGCTGGTAACCGGACTATGCTGTCGGCGGTTGTTAAATCGGGTGCCGATGCAGTTTATTTCGGCGTGGATAAATTGAATATGCGGGCTAAGGCAACTAACTTTAAGCTTGATGAACTTGATGAAATAACTTCTTTCTGCAGGAAGAATAAAGTCAAAACATACCTTACTCTTAATTCAATAATTCTTGAAGACGAGCTTGCAGAACTTGATGAAATAATATCTGCCGCAAAAAGAGCCGGGGTTGATAGAATTATCTGCTGGGATTTATCAGTAATCCAAAAATGTAAAGAATATGAAATGCCTTTCTGCATCTCTACACAGGCATCAATTTCAAATTCTTTAGGGGTGGATTTTTACAAAAAGCTTGGCTCTGCCCGGGTTGTTCTTGCAAGAGAATGCTCCCTTGAAGAAATAAAAAAAATAAGAGAAAGAACTGATATTGAAATTGAAGCTTTTGTGCATGGAGCTATGTGTGTTGCAATCAGCGGAAGATGCTTTATGAGTCATCATCTGTTTGGTAAAAGTGCAAACCAGGGGGAATGCGTTCAACCCTGCAGAAGAGAATATGAAATTTATGACAAAACTATTGATAAATCTTTGTTGATTGGTGAAGATTATGTATTATCACCTAATGACCTTTGCACTATAGAATTTATAGATAAATTAATTGAAGCAGGAATAAATTCCTTTAAAATAGAAGGTAGAAAAAGAAGTCCTGAATACGCTGCAAAAGTTGTATCTGTTTACCGTAAAGCTATCGATCTTTATTACCAGGGGCAGCTGACTGAGAATATAAAAAAAGATTTTCTTAAAGAATTGGAATCTGTTTATAACAGGGGATTTTCATCCGGTTTTTATTTTGGAAAACCGGCTTCTGCCGACTATTCTGATATTTACGGAAGTAAAGCAACTTCTAAAAAAGTTTTTGTAGGGAAGGTCCTGAATTATTATAAAAAAGCTCAGGCTGCCTATATTAGTGTTGATTCCGGAAGTTTGAAATTACAGGATGAAATTTTAGTTACAGGTCCGACTACAGGGGTTATCAGTTTAAATCTGGAAAATATTATTAAAGATGATATAAAAGTTGAAACTTGCAGTAAAGGAGATAAGATCACCTTCCCCTGTGAGGAAACGTTACGTCCCCGCGATCATGTATATCTGGTTGAAAAAGTTAAGCGTTGATTGAAATTCCGGTTTAATCTTTGCGGGGTGTAAGAAATTCTATTTTCTGATTATAAAGGTTAATACTCTCATTAATTATTCTGTATGCCTCTGCTTTGCTAAGAAACTCCTGTACAACAACTTCCTTATGTTCAAGTTTTTTATAATCTTCAAAAAATCTTTTAAGTTCTACTGAAGTATGCGGAGGGAGTTCTTTAATATCATTTATATGGTTTACCGACATATCGTTTTTAGCAACGGAAATGATTTTATCATCCCTTTCATTGTTATCAATCATATGCATTGCTCCGATAACTTTTGCTTCTACAATACATAAAGGATCAACATCAATAGAACAAATAACCAGGATATCCAGCGGATCCCTGTCATCACAATAAGTTTTTGGAATAAACCCGTAATTTACCGGGTAATAGACAGCAGAAAATAAAACCCTGTCAAGCCTTAAGAGTCCGCTTTCTTTATCCAGCTCATATTTACCTTTTGAGCCTTTTGGAATTTCTATTATGCTGTTTACAATTTCCGGTGCATTCTTACCGCAGCTTACACTATGCCATGGATTATAATCTTTCATACGATAAAAATATTTAAAAGAATCTTAATGATTTTTGATACACAATACAGAAAATTAATTAATTAAGAAAAAGTCAATGCTTTGATAAGCTTAATCAAATAGCTATTTTTGAAAATTCATTTAAAATCGAAAGAAGAAAGAGTAATGCGATTTAGTAATTCATTTATTCCTACATTAAAAGAAGTACCGAATGATGCAGTAGTTACAAGTCATATCTTAATGTTAAGAACAGGAATGATCAGGATGGTTTCAGCCGGGATATATTCTTTTTTACCTGTTGGATATAAAGTCATCAGGAAAATATCCGGTATAATAAGGGAAGAAATGAATAATATAGGCGGACAGGAATTCCACCTTCCTGCTCTTAATCCGAGAGAAATATGGGAAGAATCAAACAGGGTTGAAGCGTTTGGTGATACAATGTTCCATATAAAAAACCGGGATTATGTTTTGGCACCGACACATGAGGAAATCATGACCTTTCATGCCAGGAATGTTCTAAAATCATATAAAGAAATGCCGCAGATATGGTACCAGATTCAGACAAAATTCAGAAATGAACCGCGTCCAAGAAGCGGTGTAATAAGAGGCAGGCAATTTTTAATGAAGGATTCTTATTCTTTTGATACCTCCTGGGAAGGTCTGGATAAATCTTATTTACTCCACGACAAAGCTTATAGAAATATTTTCGATAGATGCGGGATAAAATATTTTGTGGTTGGTGCATCAAGCGGTGCAATGGGTGGAACCGGATCGGAAGAATTTATGGTTAAATCCGAAGCCGGAGAAGATACGGTTGCATATTGCGAGTGCGGTTATGCTGCCAATGTTGAAGTCGCAACTTCAAGAGCAACAATAAAATCAAGATTAGATGTAAGTAATGAATTAAAAAAAATTTTTACACCAGATGTAAAAACTATAGATGAACTCTGCAAATATCTTGAAATTAAAGAAGACGAGTGTGCTAAATCGAGGGTATATATATTTCAGAAAAAACCGGTTATGATCTTAATGCTCGGGAATGATGAAGTTAACGAAATAAAGCTGGAAAAAATCTTAGGCGGTGCAATTCGCCCTGCTCATTCTGAAGAATTGGTCTCATTTACCAAAGCTTCTGCCGGTTCAATTGGTCCGATTGGATTTAATGGAAAAATAATTGCAGACAACAGATTAAAAGATGCAAATAATTTATACAGCGGTGCAAATGAAGATAATTATCACTTTGGGGGAATAGATTTTCTGAGAGATCTTAAAGAAATAGAATATAATGATTTAAGAATAGTAAAGGCAGGCGAACAATGTTCTAATTGTGACGGGATAATAGAAGTATTCAGTTCAATTGAATTGGGGCATATTTTTAAGCTCGGTACAAAATATTCAGTTTCTATGGGTGCAAATTTCCTGGATGAGAACGGGAAAGAAAATCCGATTATTATGGGAAGTTATGGGATAGGCGTTGAACGTGTACTGGCTTGTTACATCGAACAAAATCATGATGAAAACGGAATTGTCTGGGATTATACTCTGGCACCTTTTCAAATTCACTTAATGGGTTTGAATATGAAAAAAGAAGAGATTATTAATGCATCTGGAAATTTATATAACGAATTAACATCTGCAGGTTTTGAAGTTCTTTATGATGATAGAATAGATGTACAGGCAGGTGTAAAGTTTAATGATGCTGATCTTTTAGGCATGCCGGTACAAATTATAGTCGGGGATAGAAAGTTAAGAGATAAAAAAGTTGAAGTTAAAATTCGTAAAACCGGCCAAAGATTTGATATTGAATTAGATAAACTGGTTGAGAAGATAAGAGAAATAATAATATAGAACATTGCGGATAATTATTTTAAACATTTTAACTGGATTAAAACCTATTTTTTATCATATGTTCAGCTTCTCTTAGTAATAAAATTAACATACTCAAAAGATAAACTATATTCATAATTGTTCGATTATAGATATAACTGTAATTACAGGTTAATTTTAGTCAAATTATTAAGGAACTACCACTTTTGGCACAAGGGAATAGGGAATTGGATAAAATTGATGAAAATATAAATTCCACTTATTTGTCAAAAAACAATCATCAATCAGACTTAACCACAAGTGACCGCCTAGATCAGGGAAATAATTGGGGTTTAGATAATTATTTATTCAGTGCATTAATGAACAATCTGCCGGATATAATTTACTTTAAAGATCTGGAAAGCAGGTTCATAAAAATAAATAACGGTTATCTTAAAAAGGTCGGGGCATTATCAGAGAAAGAAATATTAGGAAAGACTGATTTTGAGATCTTTGATTACGAACATGCAGAAAGCGCCAGAAAAGATGAACTGCATATAATAAAAACCGGTCAGCCGATAATAAATAAAGTAGAAAAAGAGGTATTACCTTCCGGAAAAATCGAATGGGTCTCCACTACCAAGTTACCTCTGAAAAATGAAAAAGGTGAAATTATAGGAACTTTCGGAATGTCAAGAAATATTACCGAAAGTAAAGCAATTGAAGAGAAATTGAAATCATCTGAGGCCCGCCTGCGGCATCTCATCGCAGCAACAACAGCAGTCTTGTATACTGTTAATATTTCGGATTCGGGTTTTAATGTAACCTGGGTAGGTGATAATATTAACCAATTTGGTTATACAAATAAAGATGCAGTAACTCCGGATTTTTTAAAAAATGTTGTACACCCCGATGATTACGAATATTTTATATTTAATAGAGATTCGCTGCTTGAAGATAACAGATATGTTTTGGAATTCAGGATCAAGCATAAAGATGGCCATTATCTTTGGGTAAGAGACGAAGCAGTTCTCATCAGAGATTCAAATCAAAAGCCTTCTGAAATATTCGGTTCATGGCTTGATATTTCAGAACGAATGAAAATGGAAGAGACTCTTCTTACCAGTGAGACTCAACTGTCAAATGCCCTGAAAATGGCACATCTTTGTCATTGGGAATTTGATGTCATTGATGACATTTTCACTTTTAACGATCAGTTTTATGCTATCTTACATACTACCGCTAAAGAACAGGGCGGTTACACTATGTCCTCTTCTGAATATGTTAAAAGATTTGTTCATCAGGATGATTTTCGGTTGGTGAATGATGAAATTAGAAATGCAATTGAAGCCAAAGAATCCAGCTACAGCGGCACCCTGGAACACCGGATAATTTATGCCGAGGGGGAAGAAGGATTTGTATCTGTAAAAATTTTCATTGTTAAAGATTCAAATGGAAAGACTATAAAGACTTATGGCATTAACCAGGATATTACTGAAAGAAAAAGGGCCGAAGAAAAACTTCGTGAAACTTATGCAGAACTGGAAAAAACAAATGAGGATCTTAAAAAAGCAAATAAAATAAAAGACCAGTTCCTGGCCAATATGAGCCATGAAATCCGCACGCCGCTGAATGCAGTTATAGGAATGACGGGGCTTCTTTTAGATACAAAGCTTAATGAGGAACAACGTGATTATGCCCAGACTATTCTTAATAGCGGCGATATTCTGTTAACATTAATAAATGATATTCTCGATTTCTCCAAGATTGAAGCTCAGAAAATTGAACTGGAAAAACAGCCTTTTGATGTAAGATTCTGTATTGAGGAAGCTCTTGAACTTGTGGCTTCGAAAGCAGCAGAGAAAAAACTTGAGCTGACTTATTCCATTGAAAACGGATTGTCTACAAATGTTATGGGTGATATTACACGCCTAAGACAAATATTAGTCAATCTTCTAAGTAATGCAATTAAATTTACTGAAGAAGGTGAAGTTGTTGTTTCTGTATCGGGACAATTACAGGATAATTACCGTTATATGCTCAACTTCTCTGTACGAGATACTGGTTTGGGTATTCCGTTAGATCGTCAGGGCAAATTATTCCAATCTTTTACTCAGGTTGATGCATCCACTACAAGAAAATTCGGAGGAACCGGGCTTGGACTGGCAATCAGCAGGCAGCTTAGTGAATTGATGGGGGGAACTATGTGGCTGGAAAGTACCGGGATTCCTGGTGAAGGAACTACTTTCCATTTTACAATGATCGCTGAATTTTCTGTTGAAAAAGAAAATGAAGAAGATGTATCGGCGCTATATGGGAAAACGGTTTTAATTGTAGACGATAATGAAACTAATAGAAATATTTTGATACAGCAAACAAAATCACTTGGTATGAAACCAAAGGGTATTGCATCGGGTCCCGAAGCACTTGAATTATTTAAAAATAATATTTCCTTTGATTTGGCAATTTTAGATTACCAGATGCCCGAAATGGATGGTATTATACTGGCAAAAGAACTGCAGAAATTACCAAACGGTAAATCTTTTCCGTATATCCTTCTATCATCTTATGGCTACAGGGATAAAACCGGTAAACTTTCCGATTTTACAGCAATTCTGACGAAGCCGATTAAATTTTCACACCTGAAAGATGTTTTATTAACTGTTCTTAAAGAGAATAAAGAAGTTATTAAAAAGTTTCAGGATATATCTTCAATGCAGTTTGATACTGAAATCGGCAAACGTTATCCACTCCGTTTACTATTGGCTGAAGATAATATAGTTAATCAAAAAGTAGCCCGGCGATTCCTTGAAAAGATCGGTTATCACACTGATATTGCTTTTAACGGATTAGAAGTTTTGGAAGCATTGAAGCATCAGTCTTACGAAGTAATTTTTATGGATATACAGATGCCGGATATGGATGGTGAACAGGCTACTCTGAAAATCAGAAAAGATTTGTCTAAAGAAAAGCAGCCAAGAATAGTTGCTATGACTGCTAATGCATTGAAATCGGATCTGGACAGGTATATTTCGGAAGGTATGGATGATTATATAGTAAAACCATTTAAGATTGAAGACTTAGTAAAGGCTATGATCGAGAGTTATAAACAAATACATCCTGATAAAGAAAAAGAGACCTGATTGATTTTTATATTAAATTTTACGTTTAATATTATTGCAGACGATGATATAAAAGCGATGACTAAATAAATAACAGATAAAGAGCGAAATTTATTTTCGCTCTTTATGTTTTAAATAATTCTGTAATTTTTAATGTTATTAACAATCTCACTAATTATCTTTTAATTTTTCTCTTCCGGTTTCCCTCTCATTGAATCCCATATTATATATGCACAAAGAATAGCAAACATAACAAGTGCAACAAGTTCAGCGGAATGCGATTCTGCCCATTCATTATTGATCCAATTGAAACCGAAATAACGAAGTAAAGCGCTTACAACTCCCATTAAAGCTCCGCCGGCAATAAATCCGGATGCAATTAAAGTTCCGCGCTCTCTTCTGGCTGTATTAAGTTTTTCATCTTTACTTCTTGTTGATACATAGTGTGCAATAAGGCCGCCGACTAATAAAGGAGTGTTTAGTTCAAGCGGAATGTACATACCAAGAGCAAATGCAAGAGCAGGTACATCAATCATGGTTAATATTAATGCCATAATTGCGCCGGCTATATAAAGCATCCAGGGAGCCGGTTGATTTGCCATTAGCGGTTCAATTACAGCCGCCATTGCATTGGCTTGAGGGGCAACGAGTGCATTAGGACCGGTGAATCCGTATGTCTGGTTTAACAGTAAAATTACCCAGCCCACGGTTGCAGCAGAAACAAAGGTTCCTAAAAATTTCCATCTTTCCTGCTTGTATGGTGAGGAGCCCAGCCAATAACCGATTTTAAGATCTGTTATAAAAGAGCCGGCCATCGATAAAGCAGTACATACAACCCCGCCAATTAATAATGCAGCAACCATCCCGGATGTTCCGCTTAACCCTGCTGAAACCAATATAATAGATGAAAGAATAAGAGTCATCAAGGTCATACCTGAAACGGGATTTGTTCCGACAATTGCTATTGCTGTAGCTGCAACTGTAGTAAAAAGAAAAGAGATGATCAGAACAATCAATAATCCTAATAACGCAAAACCGATATTATTTACTACTCCGAAATAATAATAAACAAAGATCAATACTGCTGTTGTTATTAAAGCTAAAGCAATAAATTTCATACTTAAATCTTTATCTGTACGAAGTTTTTCTTCAATGACTTTCTTCTTACCTAAAATTTCTTTGGCTGCTAAAGAGAAAGCCGAGACAATTATTTTTGAAGACCGGATTATACCTATTATGCCTGCCATTGCTATACCGCCGATGCCTATATGACGAACATAGTTTGAAAAAATTTGTTCTGCAGACATATCTTTTACTAAAAGAGTTACATTTGTACCAAGAGGCTGCGATAGATATTGTCCGATGTATGCAACTATAGGAATCAAAACATACCATGCGACAAAGGAGCCAGCACAAATTATGGCAGAATATTTAAGTCCTATGATATATCCCAACCCGGTTACAGCAGCCCCGATATTTATTTTAAAAACTAATTTTGTTTTATTGGCAATTTGCTCTCCGATAGGGAATACTCTTGTCGAAAAAACTTCACTCCACCAGCCAAATGACGCAACAATAAAATCATATAGACCGCCGATAATTCCGCTTACTATAAGAACAACAGCCTGGTTTCCTCCTTTCTCACCGGCGACCAAGACTTCAGTAGTCGCAGTCGCTTCCGGGAAAGGATATTTACCGTGCATTTCACCCACAAAATATTTTCTAAAAGGAATGAGAAATAAAATTCCCAATACACCTCCGAAAAGTGATGCGAGAAATATTTTATAAAACTCGGCATTCAGATTTAATATATATAAAGCAGGAATTGTAAAAATAGCACCGGCAACAACAATACCGGAAGTTTGCCCGATGGATTGAATTATTACATTCTCTCCTAAAGCATTTTTCCTTTTAGTTCCGGCCGATAAACCAACTGCAATAATTGCAATGGGAATTGCAGCCTCAAACACCTGCCCTATTTTTAATCCGAGGTAAGCAGCTGCAGCAGAAAAGATGATTGCCATTACTATTCCCCAAAGTACCGAATAAGTACTTACTTCAGGCACCTTTTTAAATGGAGGCATAACCGGTGTATATTCTTCTCCCGGCTTTAATTCAGTGTAGGCATTATCGGGTAAACCCTTTAAATTTTCACCATTATTGTATATTTCACTCATAGTTGATCCCTGGAATTTTTATCAATTATTATTTTATTAAACCATCGTTTCCAAATTTTATTTTTCTTGGCCGGGAAAAATTTTCTAATTTTTTAATAAACTTTTGAATTTTAAATAATAAATCAATAGAGGTTGTCTCTTGTGCAGATCTTCCCGTTTTAAAAAAGTAAAATAAGATTGGAAATAAATAATTAAGCAATGAAGCTGATACTCCCATAAACCCCAATATATTTAATTAATATTCTAAATTTAAGAAGAAATCGGGTGATAAAGCAATTTAATTTATTTTAATGTTTGTCATTTTACCCGGTATTTTTATTTAAGTCTGATAAAATTACAAATTGCTGTATTAGAGACTTTACTAAAGTTTAATTTATTCATTTCGATTATAAATATAGGATTTTTTTAATTTATGAAATAAATTATGTCAAAAACGAACGAAAATTCACCCATTTTTAATAATTTGAATGCGCTTCAAGATATTACATATTATTCGGATTCCAATGGGAAGATCCAGGAAATTTATGGTAATTGGTTTAAATTAAACAGTTATAACAGTAAAGAAATTATTGGTAAAACCCTGGGTGAATTTTTTAGTAAAAATTCCATTACTCTTCATCTTGAGCGGTTCAACCAATGCTTAAATAACGGTAAAGTAATATATGAGTGGAGCTTTGAAGAATCAGATAAAACATTTTATTTCCAGAGTGCTTTAACCAGGGTTGAATATGAGCGAACCTATGGTGTTATCGGAGTTATAAGAGATATAACAAGACAAAAGGAGATAGAATTATTTTACCGCGAGCTTGAGCTTTCATTCAGGGCCCTTACTAATTCAGCTAACTATGGAATTATTTCGATAAATGAAAATAAAGTCATAGAATATTCAAATCCCGCCGCATCAACAATTTCCGGTTATACCGAAGATGAGCTTTATGGAAATCCGATTGATAAAATATTTCTTGCACCGGGCGAGTTTTACAATTTTCTTGAGTTGTATATAAAGGACAAATTCTTTAACAAGGAGATCAAAGAATCGAATGGTCATGTATCAGAGATTCTGGTAAAGAGAAAAAATGATGATAAAATTTTTACCGAAATTACTATCTCTTCTTATGAAATTTTTAATGTTGTACATTTTGTTATTCTGATTCAGGATATTACTCTAAGAAAGGATGCAGAAACCGGATTATTAAATTCAAAGGAACAGCTTAAAATTCAGAATAAAAACCTAGAGGATGCATTATCGTCTCTTCAAAAAGTCCAGGATCAGCTTGTTCATTCGGAAAAAATGGCTTCAATAGGTCAATTAACTGCCGGTATTGCTCATGAAATTAATAATCCCCTGGCATTTGTTTCCAGCAATATTAATAGGTTCAACGAATATTTTAGCGATATCAATTTAATGCTGGATAAATGGAGATTATTCGGAAAATCTGTTTTTGATAATAGCGGGAAGAACAATATTGATGAACTTTTGGAAATGGAAAAACAAATTGACCTGGATTTTATAAGGCAGGATTTTAATGACCTTATGAAATATAATTTAAATGGTATAGAAAGGATTAAGAATATTGTTCAACAGCTTCGCGGTTTTTCTTATTCCCAAGATATAGATAATACTGAAGAAAATATTAATACGATATTGGAAGAAACATTGTCACTTATCTGGAATGAAATAAAATTTAAGGCAGAGATAATTAAAAATTACGGCGATTTATCTTTGGTAGAATGCAACGTAGGTGAGCTGAAACAGGTTTTTGTTAATCTTCTTATAAATGCAGTTAATGCCATTAAAGAAAAAGGACAGATAATAATTGATACATTTTCATTAAAAGATTATGTGTTTATTCGTATATCGGATAACGGATGCGGAATCCCGCATGAGAATATTAATAAGATTTTTGATCCTTTCTTTACAACTAAACCGTTCAACAAAGGTACGGGTCTTGGCTTATGGATTTGTTTGTCGGTTGTTAAAAAACATAATGGGGTAATAAATGTCACCAGTGAATTGGGAAAAGGTTCTACATTTGAAATAAAGCTTCCCTTAAAGCAAAGAAAGAAGGAGAAAAGGATAAATCATGCAGGAAGATAAAAAATTAATAATCCCCGATTATTCACTGACATCATCAAGTAATGTCCAGGTAGAGAAGGAAAACCTGAGCGATTCACATCAATTCAAAATTCTTTTTGTGGATGATGAGGAACCGGTTCTTTCTTCGTTAAAAGATCTTCTTGAGGAAAAAGAATTTGAATGTTACTATTATAATTTTCCCAAAGATGCCTTGCGATTCCTGCGAACAACAAAAATTGATTTGATAGTATCCGATATGAAAATGCCCGAAATACCCGGTAAGGATTTTTTAATATTAGCTTCTGATATATCACCCGAATCGGTTAAAATAATAGTTAGCAGCTATGAGGAAAAATCTGTTGTACTGGATATGCTTGCCAACGGGATTGCTCATTATTATTTTATGAAACCCTGGGATAATGATGATTTGCTGACTATATTGGAAAAATTTTCCAACATCAATTTAAATCTGGAACAAAGCAAGATTAAGCAGTATCTGAAATCCTTTTCAAAGCTGCCGGCACCAAAGGCAATTAGCTTACGTTTAAATAAAGTATTAAATAGCGAAGATGTTAACATAAACCTGATAGTTAACGAACTGGAATATCATCCCTTTTTAATAGCGAAAGTTCTTCAAATTGCAAATTCGGTTAGTTTTGGTGTCCGGAAAGAAATATACTCTCTCCGTGAAGCGATTATTCTTATCGGCTTACAGCAATTAAGAACCCTGGTTATTTCGTTTGAGCTTTTGAAAAAATTTTTTGATTCTCTTGGTTCACGTTATCAGAATATGATTAATGACTTCTGGAACCAGGCTTTAAGCAAAGCAAATATTGCTAGAAGGATAGCTGAAAACTGGAATGAAAAAGTAGACAGAGATCTTGTTTTTATTTCAGCTTTAATGTGTAATATAGGAATTATTGCGTGGCTTTATACAGAACCCGATACTTTTAATACATTTACTCATCAGCTTAGAAACAATCAAATTACAACTTACGAAGCTGAAAAAAGAATGTTTATTTTTGAGCACAATAAAATCGGTTCTATTCTATTGCAGCTCTGGAATTTCCCTAAGAAAATTATCTATTTAGTCGAAAACCATCATTCAGCAAAACTTGACGATCCGTATATCCAAATTATTCAACTGGCAGAACAATTATCAAATCCCGAACCGGATTCACCCCACAATCCGGTTATTGAACCGCTGATAGATAAGTTTAAAGAGAAATTGAATTTATAAGATACTGTTATAAAGATTTTAAAATAAATCTGCAAGAGCATCTTTTAAATTTTCAAATTTAAACTTATATCTCTGCTCCAATAATTTTTTAGGAATAACTTTTAAACTTGCGGTAATAATATCTGCAATTTCTCCCGCAGCCAGGGTAAGTGCAAATTCAGGGACTTTAAAAAAAGCAGGTCTGTTCATTACCTTTCCCAGGATTTTAGCAAATTGATTCATAGTAACAGGATTAGGAGAACACGCATTAAACGCTCCATTCAAATTATTGTTATCCAAAAGGAAAACATAAATATTTACGATGTCATCAAGATGAATCCAAGGAAACCATTGATGACCGCTGCCCAATGGTCCGCCGATGAATAATTTAAATGTAATCAGCATTTTTTTTAATGCTCCTTCTTCAGGGGTTAATACCACGCCTGTCCTGACGCTGATTCTTCTAACTCCTGTCTTTTCGACATTTTGAGCTTCCTCTTCCCATATTTTACACACATTTGCCAGGAAATCATTCCCGGGTCCTTCCTCTTCGGTTAATGATTTATTCCCAGAATCACCATAGTAATTTACTCCGGAAGCACATATAAAAGTTCCTGGTTTTTCAGGCAGTGAATTTATTACATTCACCAGGTTTCCGGTACTTAATTGACGGCTTTTTAGAATAATCTCTTTATAATGCTCTGACCAACGTTTACCGGAAATATTTGCACCGGCTAAATGAATTACAGCATCCTTGCCGTTAAGATATTCAGCCCATTTGCCGGGTTTCTTATAATCCCATTCAATATATCCTGCTGCGCCATGAATAATATTCCTGGTCTTGTCTGCACTTCTTGTAAAAATATAAACATTATCCCCCCTGTTAATAAGAACCCTGGCCAGATTAGTTCCTATTAAACCGGAAGCACCTGTTATGACTATGTTTTTTGACATTTAAGTATTTGAAATTGCTTGGCTGAAAGATTTGAATAAAAATTACTAAATCAAAAAACTAATACAAAATGCGAAAAAATATCGAATTAAAAGCGATGCAAAAAAGATTAAACAGAGGTATAATTATAATTTATTCAATGCTGTCGTTAGAGGTGTGTGTTAATAAAGACAGCAGAATTTTACTAATTTTCTTAATCTTCTTCAAATTTCAGGACGACATCCTTTTTTAATATTTCCTTAATTACAGGATGCAAAATCTGCAGTGCATTTATCTTGGCCTGATCAAGCATTCCCATACGTATTGCTTCAGCCTTCAGGTTATTGATTGTATTGGGAAAATATTTATCAATAAAATTTTGATTAAGGATTTGTGAATTAAAATCTGCATTGTAGATAATTGATCTTGAGTAGTTGATTTCAGTATTACACAAAACAGGCATAGGCAGTGAAACAAAAGCAGTGTCCTTTCCCTCATTTATATCATCCTTTTCTATCCTTTTTAAATTTATGCATGCATCAATATTTCCATTAATTATCGCCAGCACTTTCTTCTTTTTATTGTTCTTTCCAACTTCCGAGGTATCAGTATTTATTGTGTCTTCAACTATATAATTAACATTAAAAGTAATAAGCTTATAACTACCCATATTTTCAAGCCTGGATAAAAGAAGCTTTCCTTCTGGAAATTTATTATTTTCTATCTTAGAGATATTGATAATCCCGCTGGATATTCCGATAACTATTAAAACCACAATTAGAGAGAAAAGGAGAAATATTTTCAAAGTCAGTTTAAACATGCCGGAATAAAATTAAACTAATAAATAAATCTTTCATAGAGATAAATTACCGTTCATATAAAAATACTTCATTTACTGAGGTCTGGGATTTAATTTAGTGTTCTCAATCCGAAAATTTAAGTATAAATAAGTTAATAAGTTCTAAATAATCAAACAAAGGTGAATGATGAAAAAATCTACTCTAATGCTTGTTTTTATTCTTGGTTTATCACTTTTTTTTCCAATAAATAATCTTGATAAATGTTTTGCCCAGGAAGCAGGCTTAAACTTCACTCTTGGCTTTCCTATGGGTGAATTTAAGGATAACGTTAAACGAACCGGATTCGGGATAAGCGGTGAGTTTTTACTCCTTACTCCTACAGTGCAAAATCCTTTTTCAATCGGTTTAAATTTAGGATATATAAATTACGGCAGTGAATCAAGAACAGAACCTTTCAGCTTAACTATCCCGGATGTTTTTGTAGATGTTAACAGAACAAATAACATAGTTAATTTTCATGTTCTTTTTCAATTAGCTTTCCCAACAGGTGTATTAAGGCCATATGCCGAAGCTTTGTTCGGAGGGTCGTATATCTTTACTGAAACATCAATTAAAAGCCGGGGAACTGAAGAAGTAGCAAGCTCTACAAATTTTGATGATTTTGCTTGGAGCTATGGTGCAGGAGGCGGATTTTTAATTCAGGTTTATTCTTCCGAAAATCCTGAGGATAAAGTGAGCTCTGTATTTATTGATCTAAAAGCCAGGTACTTATACGGATCAGAAGCAGAATATTTAAAAGAAGGTTCTGTATCGATTGACAACGGCAAAGTTATTTATAATACCTCTAAATCCAAAACAGATTTATTAACTGCCCATATTGGAGCTGTAGTTTATTTTAATTCGTTATTTGCCGAGTAGTAATTTTATGTGCCTTTCATTATGCAAATTATAATGTCTCATTCATAGTGATTGGCACATTGACTTTAGAGCTCATTCCACAGGACTATTATGTTTTAAAAAATTAAACCATTACAAAAACTACTTTAATAATATTATTTTTATTTAGTATCTTATCTTATACGATTTTTTAATAGATATTAAAAAATGTTTTCCAAAGACAATCTCTTCTCTTATATCTGGCGTTCAATAATAACTTTTTCTGCAGTTTTATCTACAATTTATATACCTATAAGAATAGTTATTAACCTGAATGAAGATACATTATTTATTTACTTTGACTGGATAATAACGGTATTATTTACCCTGGATTTGTTTTATAATTTTTTTGTCGGTTTAAATTTAAAAACGAAATCTTCATTCTTTGAAAAAGAGGATATATCAGGGTATTCATATTTTTGGACTTTTATAGATCTTATTTCTGCATTCCCGTTCTCTTTAATGACCGGGTTACCTTTACTTCAGCTTTTAAGGATAGTTAAACTTGCAAGAATTGCTCAGTATATGCACGAATTACGGCGTCATGTTTTAAGGTTCAGCGATTATCTAAACCTTGGATTTTTTATCGTTTGGCTTTTAATCCTTATTCACTGGCTTTCATGCGGATGGTTGGTTTTATATACTTTCCCGGATGTAACTGATGCATCAACAAAATATATTGATTCACTTTATTGGTGTGTTCAAACATTTACTACAGTCGGATATGGAGATATTACTCCTTTAAATAATCCCCAGCATATTTATTCCGTGTTAGTTATGTTATTCGGTGTCGGAGTATATGGTTATTTAATAGGGAATGTGGCAAATATTCTTTCAAAAAGAGATCCTGCAAAAGCACAATACTTTAAGAATATTGAAAGTTTAAAAGCATTTTCTAATTTCAGGAGTATACCTTTGGGTCTGCAAAAAAAAATACGGGATTATTATGTGTATATATGGAAAAAAAGACTAGGGTATGATGAATCGGCATTTATTTCTCAGCTTCCGGCAGGATTGCAAAACGAAGTATCTTTATTTCTTAAAAGAGATATACTTAATAAAATTCCTCTCTTCAAAGGAATTGATGACAGGTTTCTGCGCGAGATGTCTCTTCACCTAAGGCCTATGGTATATACTCCGGGTGAATATGTCTTCCGGGAAGGAGATAAAGGGGATGAAATGTTTTTTGTGATACAGGGAAAGCTAGAAGTAATTTCCGGTGATGAAAATAAATTCAAAAATACTTTAAACGAAGGGGATTTTTTCGGTGAAATTGTTTTGTTCAAAAATATTAACAGGACGGCAAGCGTACGTGCGCTGACTTATAGTGATCTTTACATTCTTGATAAAGAGGTCTTTGATTATTGCTTAAAGAGATTTCCCGAAATTACCGATCAGATCAAAAATACCGCTGAAAAAAGATTTAACGAATCGAATGAATGATCTAGTGTTCTGTAACTAAAAAAACTACATACGGCAGTCATGGACCAAACCATTACTGGATTTAATTTATTATATATTTTCTAAATGTTCCTGTCATGAACTGGTCTATGACTGCCACGTCGAATGTATAGAAGTGTTAGTGACAGAACACTAGATTAAATATTTTATTACAATAAACCCGCCTATTAGTAAGACTGTAAAAGTAACAGCAAGCACATTAAAATATTTATCTATAAATGTTTTAATTCTTGGACCGAATTTCCAGATTAAAGCTGAAACAAGGAAAAATCTTGCGCCCCTGCTTACAACTGAGGCAATAAAGAACATGGGTAGATTTATTTTAAAAGCACCGGCAGATATTGTAAAAACTTTGTAGGGTAACGGTGTAAAACCGGCTGTAAATATAATCCAGAAGTTCCATTTGTCATAAAGATTCTGAACCCTGTAAAACAGTTCATGCGTAAAACCGGGAACATGAGCAAAGAAAAAATTGGCAATGGAAGTAAATTCACCCGATGGGGTCCACCATGCAAAATGTCCGATTGCATACCCCAACAAAGCACCTAAAATTGAAGCAATTGTACATGTTAATGCATATTTAAATGCTTTGGTGGTAGCTCCTAAAACTAAAGCAATTAACAGTGCATCCGGCGGAATTGGAAAAAAGGATGATTCTGCAAAAGCAAGAATAAAAAGTGCAACCCCGCCATAAGGAGTTTCTGCCCAGCTAAGTACCCAATCATACAATTTTCTTAATATTTTCAAATTCTACCCTGAATTATGAACAGCAAACATATAGAAAATTTATTGATTTAGAAAAACAATTACGTTATAACTGATCATCATCAAAAAAACAATAAAAATTTTATCAAATTTTATGCCCGGCTTATGCTGTTATATTGATCCCTTGAACTTCAAATCATGAAATCTAAAAAATTAATTTGCGTAAGTCCCGTTATTTTTAGTTAAAAGAAATAATGTATAATTTTAGTAACCTTTATTCTCTTAATAATTTAAAAAATTTCTTTTATCTGCAGGAGGTCCTTATGAAAAAAATTTTTATCGTTTTTTTCTTCCTTTCCAGTTTAATGTGCATATCTTATGCTCAATCAACACTTAAATGGATAATCGGTGGAAGATTCGGTTTATCTGTTGCAAGCAGCGGGGGCGGGGCAGGATTACAAATCGGACCTATGGGGGAATTATTATTCAACAGAAACATGGGGGTTGGTACAGAATTAAATATCAATACTCAAAGTGGAACTCCAATTGAGTGGGCGGATTATTTTAAATACTATTTTGATATCCCGGACAATCCTAATATTAAGCCTTATGCAGATGCCGGATTTAGTTTATGGTTTGTATCCGGTGGCCCCTATTTCGGTATCCGGTTCGGTGGAGGTGTGAATTTTAAAGTTGCTCCTAATATTTATATTCCGGCGGATATTCAAATGGGGCCTGTATTTTACGGCTCATCAGGAGGAGGCGGTTATTATGATTATTTTGGAAATTATTACGGCGGGTCAAGTACAAGCAGTACAATCTTTTATTTTGCCATAACCACCGGTATTAGATACGAATTACCATAAGTTTTTAAATTTTTACTTTTAAATTGAATTAAAGCCTTTCAGAAATGAAAAGGCTTTTTTTTGTGTATATGAACCAACCAAAAATATTTTTTTCTATGAACAGCAAGAAATTTTGAATGAAATATTAAAATTTGACTTTATCTCTATGCTCAGGAAGTTTTAGTTTTAATTTACCTTTATATATTTTAATTGTTTAACTTTTTAATACTATAGTATAATTAAACCACTACATTTAATGTCATGATTAAAATACCTTTTTTATTATTTGCTATTAGTCTTTTTTCAGTTTCGGTATATTCACAAAACAGATTTGTGGTTGGAGGCAGTTTAGGACTTTCGGTTGCCGGGGGAGTTGAAACTTCACCGGGTTTTCAAATCGGAACGATGGGAGAATACTATTTTAACCCTGAAAATAACAAAATGGCTGTGGGAACGGGGATAAATATAAATACTCAATCAGGTACACCCGTTGAATGGGCTAATTATTTTAAATATTTTATTGAGATAAATAGACCAGATATTAAGCCATATATAGACGCCGGCCTAAGCCTGTGGTTTTATCCGGGAGGACCTTCAGCAGCAATTAGATTCGGAGGAGGGATTAATTTTTTGGTAGCTCCACATATCTACATTCCCGCAGATGTACAATTAGGCCCTGTTTTTGCAACCGGTACTTCCGTATTTTATTTTGCTGTTACGACTGGCATAAGATATGAATTACCATAACTGCATAACATAAAAATTAATAATTTCAATTAGTTAATTAGCATAAAAGCAATTATTGCATACCAATCAATTATTTCATTTAGATAAAATGTTCTATTTTAATGCACATTAATAAATAGTGAATATACAATTGATTGGTTTATTAATAATATTCGTTTAAAATATTTATTTTGTTCAACTTAGCTTATTGAAAATTAGAAAATTAATAATTATGTTGCACGCGTAAAATTAAATAATACCTTAATTAACAAAAAAAGGGAATCTCATGAAAAAAATATTCGTTACAATTCTTCTGGTTGCATGTGTTGCATTTACATCAAATGCTCAAACCAAAAAAATGGCAGTTGGTGCCGATTTTGTTGTATCAATTCCACTTGGTGATTTAGGTACTAATGCAAATGTGGGTTTCGGCGGTCTTGGAAGTTTTGAGTATGCCTTTATGCCGCAGTTAGTTGGTATCGGTCAAATTGGATATATTACCTGGGGAACTGATATTGCTAATGCTAGTTTTCATGTTGTCCCAATTGTGGTTGGAGCTAAATATTTCTTTACTCCGGGAGTTGGATTTTATGGTATCAGTCAATTAGGCTTTGCAATCCTGGGAACAAGTGTTGAGATTCCCTCATATTCTTTTGGCGGCTTCACTTACGGAGGCGGTTCTGCAAGTGCCAGCTCAACGGAATTCTCTTTTGCTGTAGGTGCCGGTTATGAATTACCTGTAAGCCCTAATGTCGATTTGGATTTTTCAGCTTTGTTTAATTTGATTACAAGCAATGCTAACAATATTCAGATTCGTGCAGGAGCAAAATACGCCTTATAATTCTTAAATTTATTTTTATGCGGTACTGCTGACAAATAGTACCGCATTTTTGTTTTCAATTCAGTGCAGACCACATTTTTATCTTTGCCAATCCTTTTTTATTTTTATAAAAAATTTTTAGGAAAAATATAATTATATGAGATTTGAACGTTCAGCGGGGATTTTACTTCATCCAACTTCACTGCCCGGCCGTTTTGGCATTGGTGATTTAGGAGCTGAGGCTTACAATTTTACAAATTTTCTGGAAGCAGCAGGTCAAAAGGTATGGCAGATTTTCCCTTTGGGACCAACGGGCTTTGGTGATTCGCCTTACCAGTGTTTCTCTGCTTTTGCAGGTAATCCTTTATTAATTAGTCCGGAGAAACTTAAAGATGTAGGATTGCTGTCATCAAAAGATCTGCAGCATATTCCAAATTTTAATCCTTCTTTTATTGATTATGGCGGAGTTATATATTATAAGCATGAATTACTGGGTATTGCATTCAACAACTACAAAAAAAAATCGGGAGAATTAAAACATCAGTTCGAAAAATTTTGCAATGATAATAAAGACTGGCTGGAGGATTATTCCTTCTTTATGGCTGCAAAAGATTTTCATGAAGGCGCTCTCTGGACAGAGTGGGATAAAGAGCTGGTTTTGCGCAAAGCAGGCGATTTAAAAAAATGGAGTGTCAAATTATCTGACGGCATTGAATATCATAATTTTATACAATTCCTGTTCTTCAAACAATGGCTTGAGCTAAAGAATTATGCTAACAGCAAAGGAATAAAAATCATAGGGGATATTCCGATATTTGTAGCATATGATAGTGCCGACGTCTGGGCTGATAAAAAATTATTTTCCGTTGATAAAGAAGGCAGCCTTATGACAGTTGCGGGTGTTCCGCCTGATTATTTTAGCGCTACCGGACAGTTGTGGGGTAACCCGCTTTTTAAATGGGAAGAAATGGAGAAAGATGATTTTTTCTGGTGGAGAAAAAGACTATCTAATCAACTTCGCCTAGTTGATATTATCCGGGTAGATCACTTCAGAGGGTTTGATAAGTTCTGGGAAATTCCGGGGGATGCTCCCACTGCAGAAAAAGGAAGATGGGTTAAAGCACCGGGAGAGAGATTTTTAAAACGTTAGTTAAGTATTTAGGTGAACTTCCACTTATTGCAGAAGATCTCGGGGTGATTACAAAAGCTGTTAGAGAACTTAGAGATAAGTTTGATTTTCCGGGGATGAAAATACTTCAGTTTGCTTTCGGGACGGGAATGGAAAGAAGATTTCTGCCGCACAGATATATTCCAAATTGTGTCGTTTATACCGGCTCACATGATAACGATACAACTAAAGGTTTTTTCGATAAAGAAAAAAATAAAGATAACGATATCTTTGAGCATGCTCAAAAATATTTGGACTATTACGGTGATGATTTAACTTTTGAATTAATCAGGCTGGCATATTCTTCTGTCGCTGATTTAGCTTTAATTCCTATGCAGGATATTTTAAACCTGGGAGGAGAAGCAAGAATGAACTTCCCCGGTAAGCTGGGCGGAAACTGGACGTGGAGATTTACTTGGGATCAAGTACCATATGACCTGGCAGAAAAATACAGACTGCTTGCCGAATTATATGAAAGACCGCCTGAACCCGAAGATGAGGTTGTAGAAGAAGATAATTTGTAAATCCGGAAAAATAATATTTGATTAGTTTCAATGAATCAAAGGTAATGTTTGGCTATATTTTATTATAAATTTTAAAGAATTGGGTATCTAATGAATAGGTTTCTAAAAAAAATATTGAATGGTTCTCAAAACAGGCAGGAAAATATTAGTTCGCCTTTTAAATCGAATAATGAAAAGAAAATTCAAATTGCAGCATGTGCATTGTTGGTAGAAATAGGTAAAGCCGACAGAAATTTTACTGATGATGAAAGGGTAAAAATTATTTCAATAATGGAAAATACCTTTAATGTTGGAGAAGATTATGTGAATGAATTAATAGAACTGTCGGAGAAAAATTTTGACGAGAATGAAAGCATTTATGAATATACCACAATAATAAATAATAGTTTTACAAACGATGAAAAGTTTGAACTCCTTAAGAATATATGGCGTTTAATTTATACCGATGATAACCTCAGCAGATATGAAGAACATCTTGTAAAAATGATCGGGACACTTTTAAATATTGAATATACGAATATCATTGGTGCAAAACTTTTAATTAAAGAAGAATTGAATAAATAACCCCTTAACTTACTTTAGTTATAATATATAATAATCGGCTAACCGGGGAAAATAATCGGCATATCTGATTTATCAATATGGTATTTATTAGTTATTATTCTAAATAATATTATTTTTGACTTTTAACTTTTTCAGCCAAAAGCTGATCAGTCTTCGTCTGAAACTTTTGACTTTTGATTTTTGACTTTTGACTTAAAATACCAGCATGTTTACTACAAAACACTTTATAAATTTATTTTCATCTTCTGTAATCGGTATAGTAAGTCTGATCTTTGTTTATAAATATTCGCTGATTTATTTTAACAGACCCGTCCTTTTAGCTTTAGTTTATGCACTTTTATTTTTGTTTGTCGTATTATCATTTGATAAAATTAGAATAATTCCCGGAAGAACTACTAATAATAAGTATTTTATTTTCACAGTTTTGTTCTTTTGCTTACTCCTGCTTTATTATATTTTTTTTACGACAAAAGCTGACGGTTCATTTGGTTTATTAGCAATAAAAAATTGGCTGAATAATTTTTTCAACGGCACATTCCCGTACTTATTGAAAAATACCTTTCCGGCATACCCTTCCTTTTACCTCATATTTTCACCATTTTATTTAGCGGGCAATATTCTGCTTCTGGAAATTTTAATCTGGGTAATTCTGGCAATATTTTTAGTATTTAATTCTGCCACTGTTAGAGAAAAGATAATTAAACTGTTTTTTCTTTTGGTCAGTCCGTTAACTTTTTACGGACTTTTTGAAGCATCAATATATTTTTTAAATGCGGTGATTTTCATAGTTCTTATCTTATTATCTGAGAAATATCTAAACCCGCATAAAGTTGATAAGAGCTTTATTTTGTTTGCAGTTGTCTTTGGATTGTTCTTCTCAATAAATATTGAAGTAATAGCAGTTCTTATTATTTATATGTTATACTTTTTTAGAAACGATTTAAGAGAACTCTCGCTTTTTCTTGAAATATTGCTTGCAGTTTTTTTAATAACCATAATACCATTTATTGTCTGGAATCCGATTTTATTTTTTATCAACGGGCCATTGAACTCATTATTTAAGATTCCATGGTGGGGGATATTTATATATCTAGGAATTGCTGCTTATGCGGGCTGGCTGGTTTCTGATCTGCAGGAGATATTTTTTGCTATTGGTATCCTGCTAATTATTCCATCAGTGATTAATTCACTTTATATAAATACCGGGATATCAGGTTTTATCTTCGCGCTCCCTTTTTTAATCTTTTCAATTAAAGATTATAGAGTTAAAAAATTTACAGGTAAGATTTTTATAAATGAAAATTAGTTACAGGACTCCCAGGTTTCTTAAAATTGATTTTGTAATTTCAATCCGTGCATTCCCAAAGTCTTCTCCGGGATTATCAGATTCAATATTTGCGGCAAAGAAATAAACATTATTATCTTTTTCAAGATATCCAACATACCAGCCTATATTTAAATTCTCTTTCTCAATTCCCCACCCGGTTTTTACTCTCAATTTATAATCCGGTTTATTTTCAACAAGCATAATATATTTTACCAACTGCATTGCTTTATGAGAGAATCCAAGCTCTTCATTGTAGAGTTTTTTGAGAAATTCTATCTGCTCAAATTGAGAGATTTTCAAAGTTGCATTTAACCAGAAGTAATCGATAGGCCCGGATAAAACTTCATTACCGTAATGCTCTTTTTCAATATAGAATTTCATCCTTTCCATTCCAATTTTCCTCGCCAAGGCCTGATAACACGGAACGCAGGAATACTGGAAAGCTCTTCTTAGAATTAAATCCTGGTTCCAATTATTTATCTGGTATTTTGTACTGTCCCGATAAAAAATAAAATTTGAATCGGGAATTATTCCTGTATCAATTCCCGCCAGTGAATTAAAAATTTTAAATGTTGAAGCCGGCAGAAATCTTTGCCTGCATCTTTCGATATTATAACATGTATATGAATTTTCTTCTAAATTATATAATAGAAATGAACCTTTCACCCCGTAATCATCAAAATATTTTTTGAGATCACTCCTGTTCTCAATCTTTTCCTGAGGTAGAACGGAAGTGATAAACAAAAGGATAGTCACAATTAATTTCATGGAATTACTTCACCTCTGCCTTTAATCCGTAAATCAAAAATCGTTGTTCCTTGTTCTTAAATCAAGAAAAACCCTGACTTCTCTTACCCTTTTGATCTCAGAACAAGGATTAACGAACTGGGAATTTAGATGCTCATCAGTACCGCTATAGAAGCATTGATAACGATATCATTAACACTGCAGCCGCGGCTTAAATCGGAAAATGGTTTATTTAAACCCTGGACAAGCGGTCCGATAGCTTCCGCTTTTCCCCATCTCTGAGCCAGTTTGTAGCCAATATTACCCGCATTTAAATCAGGGAAAATTAAGACATTTGCTTTCCCGGCTACTTCACTTCCGGGAGCTTTTCGTTCTGCAATTGAATCAACGACAGCAGCATCAAATTGAAGTTCTCCGTCTATATGGAGATCAGGTCTTTTGACTTTAACATACGACATTGCCTCTATTACTTTATCAATCTTTTCATGTTTTGCACTTCCTTTAGTTGAAAAGGAGAGCATCGCAATGTAAGGTTCTTCACCGGTTAACTTTTTATGATTATCTGAAGAAGAAATTGTAATGTCTGCAAGCTGCTTCGCATCAGGATCGACTACGGCCCCGCAATCAGCAAAAGTGTAGGTCTTTTCAGGTTTAATCATTAAGAAGAAGCTAGAAACAATTGAAATCCCTTTTTTCAGCCCGATACACATAATTCCAGCTCTTAAAACATCGGCTGTTGCTGCCAGCGACCCGCTTACCGCACCATCAGCCATTCCTTCTCTTATCATCAAAGCAGCAAAAAATAAATCCCTTTGCACTGTTTCCTTTGCCTGCTGAATAGAAATGCCTTTGTTTTTTCTTAATTCATAAAATATATTGGCAAAATTATCTAAATGTTCCGACCGGAGCTGATCAACAATTGTAATTCCCGACAAATCTACATTTTCTTTGGAAGCTTTAGCTTTAATTTCTTTTTCACTTCCAATAGTTATAACCGAGACTATTTCTTCTTTAGTTAATATTTCGGCTGCTTTCAGGACCCTTTCATCGGAAGATTCGGGTAAAATTATTGTTTTCTTCTTTTGAGAAGCTTTCTCTTTTATTTCATCTATAATTTTGAGGCTCATAATATCTTCTTTTTTTATATGTGAATATGAATAACTAATTAAAAAACATATTCAAACTTATAGCATGCTCTGAAAAATTCAAAGCAAATAACAAGAGTTTTTCATCAAAAGTTTTTTCATATTGTTCAATTACTTAATCTCCATACCACAATTTTTTCTATTTCAATGAAGCATTAAAACAGTGCGGTTATCCGGTGAAAAACAATTCAATATTTTTGTTGTAATTCCTTGATAAACTAAAAATAAATCACTATTTACATAAGTTAAAATATATTGAATATAGCAGGTGATAGATCTGTAGTTGCTCTATTTAACGTTGATTTTTGATATTAAAAGCAATAGATTCACAATCTTAATTTAATTATGATAGCCGGCAATATTAAAAAAATAAGGGAGTTAATAGAAAAAAAAGCTGTCGAATCGAAACGGGATCCTGATGAGATTAGACTTATTGCGGTTTCAAAAAATTTTGGAAATGATGATATAATTACTGCTTTTAATGAAGGTGTTGTCGATTTCGGTGAAAATAAAGCACAGGAGCTGGTTTCAAAGTATGATGAACTCAGTAATATAAATAATAAAATTATCTGGCATTTTATAGGAGTTTTACAGAGAAATAAGGTAAGATTTGCTGTTCAAACATCAGAATTTATTCATTCGGTTGATTCTTTGCTTTTAGCCGCAGAAATTAATAAGCGCGCCGGTAAAATAAATAAGATTCAGAAAATTCTTTTAGAAGTTAATACTTCCGGTGAGGAATCAAAATCAGGGATAACAGAGGAAAGCGAATTAAAAGATTTACTTAAATATTGCCGGGAACTTCCCAACGTTAAACCTGTTGGATTAATGACAATTGCTCCTTATACTGATAATAAAGATATTGTTCGCAATAGCTTTGGTTATCTTAACCAGCTGAGAAATGAATTAAATAACGTAGATAATGATTTGACGGAGCTATCTATGGGAATGACAAACGATTTTGAAATTGCAATTGAAGAAGGTGCTACTATGCTTAGGATCGGTACTGCTATTTTTGGAGAAAGAGATTATTCAAAAACATGGGATGATTAAATGATTTCACCATTAAGTATAAAGAAACAGGAATTTAATAATAGTTTCAGGGGATTTGACAAAGAAGAAGTTGAAGCTTTTTTAGAAAAGCTTGCTGATGATTTTGAAGAACTGCAGCAGGAAAACGAATCGATTAAAAGACAGCTTGATGATGCTAATCTAAGATTATCGGAATTTGCCAGGATTGAAAAAAGTCTTCAAGATACTCTGCTTAAAGCTCAGGAATCTTCAACTAAAGCAATTGAATCAACAAAAAAGCAGACAAGCTTAATGATTAAAGAAGCAGAAATTAAATCTTCACAAATCATCGAAAAAGCAAAAAATTATGCCGAAGAAATTAGGAATTCAGTAATAAATTTGAGGGAAGAAAAAGACCTGATTATCGCAAAATTGAAAGCTATCGTTAACTCACAAGCGCGTCTTCTTGATATGAGAGTTGCAGACGCAGGTGAAGAAATTGTTTCTGCAAAAGAGATCGAGAATCCAAATAAACTAAATATTGATATTGATAAAATTGTGGAAAATTTACAATGAGTGAGCTAATCCCTAAAATAAATGAAACTGCGGATGTTATTAGAAAAAAAGTAACGGGTGATTTTCCGGTTGGTATTATTTTGGGCACAGGATTAGGCGGCCTGGTTAATGAAATAAAGATTGAACATCAGTTTGATTATGGAGAACTTCCATATTTCCCTTTATCCACGGTGGAATCACATAACGGGAAATTAATATTTGGTACAATAGGAGATAAAAAAGTAGTTGCTATGCAGGGAAGATTCCACTATTACGAAGGATATTCCATGCAGCAGATTACTTATCCTGTAAGAGTTATGAAGTTTCTGGGTGTTAAAACTCTTCTTGTTTCTAATGCCTGCGGCGGGATGAATCCTCAGTTCAAAAGAGGTGATATAATGATTATGACAGATCATATAAACCTCCTCGGGGACAATCCTTTAATCGGAAAGAATGAAGATGAACTCGGACCGCGTTTTCCGGATATGAGCGAACCGTACAGCAGAGAATTAATCAAAATTGCTGAAAATGCTGCTGTAGAAAATAAAATCAAAGTTCAAAAAGGTGTTTATATAGCGGTACCAGGACCAAATTTGGAAACAAAAGCTGAATACAGGTTTCTCAGAGCTACCGGTGCGGATGTAGTCGGAATGTCTACAGTTCCTGAAAATATAGTTGCAAATCACATGGGTATGAAAGTGCTGGGTGTAAGTATCATAACAGATGAATGTTTTCCAGATTCACTAAAACCTGTAAATGTAGATGAAATAATTTCTACAGCTATGGAAGCTGAACCCAAAATGACTTTAATTATGAAAGAAGTTATAAATAGATTATGAATATAAAAAGGACTTTGTTTAATTACCTGACTCCGACACTTTTAGGTGTTTTGATGTTCTCATCGAATTTTTTGAATACAAGCTTATTCAATTTCGGCAATAACAATTTTGCAGTCTGGTTTGTCCTTTCTGTTTTATGTTTTGCATGCGGATGGTATATAGATAAAACTCTCGGCTGGCATTACGGCGGCAAAGTAATATTTGCTACTATAATTGGTGCAACAATTATCGGGGTTTTCGTTATTTCTTTTTTCCGCGAATATTTTGGTGCGAACGAATTACTTACCGAGAATTTGATTCTTTACAGCTTAAGAAATATCGTTCTTGGTTCAACTGCTTTTTTTGGAATGTCTGTTGTCGAGGTTTTTTCAATGCAGAAGGATTTTGTTGTGATAAAAGAAAAGCTAAGAATATATGAAGAAGCGGTCAAGGATTCGAAAAAAGAGGCTGAGCTTGAAATTAAAGAAGCCAAAATAAATGTTCAGAAAATAATTAATGATGCGGATTTGCAGTCTAAGATTATCAAGCAGAAAAAAGATCAAATTGAAAAAGAGCTGAAAGAATTTATTCAAACCGAAAGAGAGCTAATAAAGAAATACGAACGGCAGGGAGAATTTTGATATATCCAATATTCCATTATTCCAAACATTGTGTAATGCATACGAATTATGTTTAAACAAGAAGAAGAAATAAATTATCCTCAAATTGAAGAAAGAATCTTAAAGTTCTGGCGGGAAAATAAAATTTTCGAAAAAAGCATTACTTCCAGGCCGGAATCTAAATTATTTACTTTTTATGAAGGACCGCCTACTGCAAATGGCAAGCCGGGAATCCATCATGTAATGTCTCGTACTTTAAAGGATCTCGTTTGCCGTTATAAAACTCTTTGCGGCTACAGGGTTGAAAGAAAAGCCGGCTGGGATACTCATGGTCTGCCTGTCGAAATTGAAGTTGAAAAGAAACTGGGGATTAAACATAAAAGTGAGGTTGTTGAATATGGCGTAGAAAAGTATAACCAGGCATGCCGTGATTCTGTGTTTGTTTATCTTGAGTTGTGGGAAAAGATGACAACCAGGATGGGCTACTGGGTTGATCTTGATTCTGCTTATGTAACTTTGACTAATAATTATATTGAATCGGTCTGGTGGGCTCTAAAAACCTTTTTTGATAAAGGATTAATATATAAAGATTATAAAATTGTTCCGCAGGATCCTAAATCCGAAACTGTACTTTCTTCACATGAATTAGCTTTAGGTTACCGTGAAACAAAAGATCCTTCTGTCTATGTTTATTTCAAAATAAAGAATTCGGATACAAGCTTCTTGGTTTGGACAACAACTCCATGGACACTCATTTCAAATGTCGCTCTTGCTGTCGGAAACGATATTGATTATGTAAAAATAAAAATAAATGAAAGAAAACTGATTCTGGCAAAAGACAGACTATCTGTTATTGAAGGCGAGTATGAAATTCTTGATGAAATGAAAGGGAAGGATTTAGAAGGAACTGAATACGAACAGTTATTTACTTATTTAAATGTTGATACCGCAGACGGTACAGGTAAAAAAGCATTTTATGTTACTGTAGGAAATTTTGTAAGCACCGATGATGGTTCGGGTATTGTGCATATTGCGCCAGCTTTCGGACAGGATGACTACGAACTGTCTAAAAAATATAATCTTCCGATGCTTCAGCCTGTTACCAGAGCCGGACTTTTCACCGATGAAATTACTGATTTTGCAGGGCAGTTTGTAAAAGATGCGGATAAGGATATCATTTATAAGTTAAAGCAGGAAGATAAGCTTTATAAAAAAGAAACTATTGTCCACTCATATCCTTTCAGTTGGCGGCACGAAGATGTTCCGGTAATTTATTACGCAAGAGAATCCTGGTTCATTAGAACAACTTCTATTGCAGACAGAATGGTTGCATTGAATAAGACAATTAACTGGCAGCCGCCGGAAGTAGGATCAGGAAGATTTGGCAACTGGCTTGAAGAGAATAAAGACTGGGCGTTATCAAGAGATAGATTCTGGGCTACTCCGCTTCCGATCTGGGTGAGTGATGATGGTGATATGTTTGCAATTGGGAGCGTCGAAGAACTTAAAGAAGGATTTATTGAAAATAACGGGAAAAAAATTCCTGTAAAAGAATATCAGCAGCTTGATCTTCATAAACCATATGTTGATCAAATATTTTTTGAAAGGAACGGTAAAATTTACAAAAGGACTCCTGAATTAATTGATGTCTGGTTCGATTCCGGTGCTATGCCGTTTGCACAATATCATTATCCTTTTGAAAATAAAGAATGGTTTGAAAAACATGCCTTCCCGGCAGATTTTATATGCGAAGGAATTGATCAGACACGCGGATGGTTTTATACTCTCCATGCAATTGCAACTATGCTGTTCGATAGTGTTGCCTACAAAAATATTGTAGTTAATGAATTGATCCTTGATAAGAAAGGACAGAAGATGTCCAAATCAAAAGGCAATACTGTTGATCCTTTTATGCTTTTTGAAAAGTATGGTGCCGATTCAACAAGATGGTATTTAATTACAAACAGTCCTCCATGGCGTCCTACTTTGTTTGATGAAGATGGCCTTGTTGAAGTTCAAAGGAAATTTTTTGGAACTTTATTGAATACTTATTCATTCTTTGCTTTATATGCAAACATCGATAAATTCGAATTCAAAGAAGAGCTTATTGATTATTCCGAAAGATCTGAAATTGACAGATGGATTATCTCAAAGCTGAATTCATTAATCGTTGATTATAAAAACTGGATGGATGAATACGATATGACACGTGCTGCAAGAGCAGTTGCCGGTTTTACTATTGATCATCTGTCTAACTGGTATGTAAGAAGAAGCCGGAGGCGTTTCTGGAAATCTGAAATGAATAAACATAAGCTTTCAGCTTACCAGACTTTGTATGAATGCCTGATAAATATAAGTAAGCTGGTTTCTTCTATAGCACCTTTTATTTCGGATTATCTTTATCAGAATTTGAATTCAGTGACTAATAAGGAAGAATTTGAATCGGTACACTTAAGCACTTTTCCTGAACCGGGTTTTATTGATAAGGAGCTTGAAGATAAGATGGAAATTGCCCAAAAGGTTGTATATTTAACCAGGGCGATGAGAGCTAAAGCAAATTTAAAAGTACGGCAGCCGCTAAAAAAGATAATGGTTGTTGTAAAAAAAGAAAAGCAGGATGCACTTTCCCGGATGAAAGATGTAATTCTTGATGAGGTGAACATAAAAGAGTTAATCGTAGTTGATAATGATTCTGAAATTGTAAGTAAATCTGCTAAGCCTAATTTTAAATCAATCGGGCCTAAATTTGGGAAAAAAGTTAACCAGGTAGCAAATACTATAAAATCATTTTCATCAAAAGATATTAATGAGCTTGAATCCGGAAAGGCAGTAGTATTTAATATTAATGATGAGGAAATTAAGATATCAAAAGAAGATGTTGAGATTATTGGTTCTGAAATAACCGGATGGGTTGTCGAAAGTGAAGAGGATGTTACGGTTGCAATCGATACTGAACTTACAAAGGAACTTATTGCTGAAGGCCTTGCAAGAGAATTCGTTAACCGGATTCAGAATATGAGAAAAGATGCAGGTTTTGATGTAACAGACAGAATCGAAATTAAATATACGGGAAGTAAAGAATTGATTGATGCAGTTAATTCTTTTCACGGATATATTTCTAATGAGACATTGGCTGAAAACTTGTCTACAAAAGTTGAATTGAATAAAGAAAATAACTTTAATGGTGGAGTTACTCAAAATTGGAAAATAGGGGAGTTTGAATGCTCCATTCACTTAGAAAGGATTAATTCCCAAAAGGAGAGTTAATAAGATGGCTAAAAGAACTACTAAAAAGGCAACATCAAAAACAACAAAGAAATCTTCTTCCAGAGCTGCTTCCGGGAAAAAGAAAATAACCGCTGCAAAATCAACAAAGGTTAAAGCAGTTAAAAAATTATCTCCGGTAAAGAAATCTGTCCCGGAAAAAAAGTCTGCTGAGGTAAAGAAATCTGCTGCGGCCAAAAAATCCGCTCCGAAGAAAATTTCTTCAGCAAAAACTGTTAAATTTGCTAAAAAAACAGATAAAAAATCTACAGACACTAAACAGAAACAGAAAAGGACTATGGCTACAAAAACAAAAAAGAAAGATGATGTAAAAGTTAAAACTGCTGCAGTTCAAACTGAAAATACTGCAGAAATCCGTGCTAAGGCTATGGAAAATATAAAAGGATATAGTCAAAAGGATTTAGATCATTTCAGGCAAATAATTTTGGAAAAACGGGATGAAATAATCGATCAGCTTCAGAATCTAAAAGATCAAATGCTTGATCCTACTACAGGCGAATATATCAATGAGAATTCTCCTTATTCACTTCATATGGCAGAACAGGGTACAGATGCAATGGAAAGAGAAAAGACATTCCTTTATGCCCAAAGGGAGAATAAGTTTTTAGGTTATCTGGAAGATGCATTAAAAAGAATAGATGCCGGTACTTATGGAATCTGTATAGAGTGTATTGAAGAACCGCAGCATTTATGTGAGACATGCCCGCTTGTACCAAAAGCCAGGCTGGAAGCAGTTCCTCATAGCCAGTTATGTTTGCCTATTAAACAGCGTCAAGAGAAAAGATGAATTGAAAATTGAAGGATAGAGATTGAAATTACTTTTTGTATCGCTCGGTATTTTTTTGGTTGATCAGTTATCAAAACTTTTTGTTAAGGGATTTTCCATCCCTTTCTTAAATATTTATCACCAGGGAATGTACCCGGGACAAAGGATCCCGGTTATCGGTGATTTATTCAGCATAACATTTGTTGAAAACCCCGGCATTGCATTCGGAATAGACTTTGGCTCACACTTTAAGTTTATTATTTCAATATTTACTATAGCTGCAACTTTAGGGCTTTTAGTTTACTTCTTTTTTATAAAAGAAAGAAGTTTAAGCCTAAGGCTTTCCATCGCAATTATTATAGGAGGAGCATTCGGTAATCTTGTTGACAGGATATTTTACGGATATATATACGGATATTCATCATTGTTTTACGGTAAAGTAGTTGATTTTTTTGATGTTAGAGTATTTAATTTTTTTCTGTTTAATAGAACCTTTGGAAATTACATTTTCAATTTTGCAGATATGGCAGTAACAGTCGGTGTTATCCTTCTTCTATTTAATTTCCACAAACGAACTGCTAACGATATTATAAGTGAACCCGTAAGCCAGCTCCCTGATTTAGTAGAAAACAAGGATTAGCTTGAGAATTCTGGTTGTCTCCCTCATTATTGTAATTGTTGATCAGATAACTAAACTTTTAGTTAAAGGTTTTTCCATCCCTTTTTTACATATTTATTATCAGGGGATGTATGACGGGCAGAAAATTCCAGTCATAGGAAATTTTTTTAGGATTACATTTATCGAGAATCCCGGAATGGCATTTGGCTTTGATCCTGGAATAAACTATAAGCTTTGGATCTCGGTCTTTTCTCTGGCAGCAAGTATTGGTTTAGTAATTTATCTTTATGTAATAAGAAATCAGAAATTATCATTAAGACTTGCCATTGCTTTTATTTTAGGCGGAGCGGTTGGTAATCTTATAGACAGAATGTTTTATGGTATATTTTACGGCTATGCGCCTCTTTTTTATGGCAGGGTTGTTGACTTTCTTGATTTTGATTTCTTAAATCTTAACATATTCGGAAGACATTTTGATAGATGGCCTATTTTTAATATTGCCGATTCGGCTGTTACAATAGGAGTTATTATATTACTTTTCTTTTATAAAAAACCAAAGCCGCGAAATTTGATTGTTAAGGAAATCGATAATAAAATTGAAATAAGTGAAGAAGATATTAATAAGACAGATTCAGATTATAGCATAAATAAAGAAAACTATAAAAATGACCAACCTGGTAAAGGAAAAGACCTACCGGATTGAAGTTCCTTCAGGTAAAAAGAAGGAACGTCTGGATATATTTTTATCAAACTGTATTGAAAATGCAACCCGTTCAAAAGTTCAAAAATTAATTGAAGCAAATCTCGTTACTGTAAACGGGAAACATTTAAAAGCCAGCTATCAGGTTCAGCCGAATGATATAATTGAAGCTTCACATCCTGTTGATCCGCATCCCGAAAACGCAGAACCTGAAAATATTCCGTTAGACATCATCTATGAAGATGAGTTTTTATTAGTTGTAAACAAACCTGCAGGGATGGTTGCACATCCTGCCTATGCTAATTATACCGGAACGCTGGTAAATGCACTTCTTTTTCATACTAAAAGCTTGAGTGTTGTAGATTTGCCGGGAAGGCCCGGAATTATTCACCGGATTGATAAAGATACAAGCGGATTATTGGTTGTAGCCAAAGATGATTATATTCATTCCAGGCTTGCTTACCAGTTTTCAAAACATAATATCGAAAGAGAATACTGGGCCGTATGCTGGGGGCATTTTGATCATAAGAATGGAAAGATTGATAGAAATATTACAAGGAGTAAAAAAGACAGGAAAAAATTTACTGTGAGTGATTCTGAAGGAAAACATGCTGTTACTTATTACCAGGTGCTTCGGGAATTTGAATTTACTTCACTTGTTAAACTGAATCTTGAAACCGGGAGGACCCACCAGATAAGAGTTCATCTTTCTTCAATTAATCATCCTGTTTTTGGAGATCCGGTTTACGGAGGAAGGCAGATTGTATATGGCGCTGAACTTCCTAAAATGAAAAACCGCGTACTTAATCTTTTTGAAATAATGAAGCGGCAGGCTCTTCATGCAAAGGTATTAGGATTCGTTCATCCTCATTTAAAAGAAAAAATGAAATTTGATTCTGAGCTTCCCGATGACATGAAAGCGTTAATTGAAAAATTATAAATTTTAGCCGGGTGTGCCGGTCACTTTTGAAGTGACCATACCTTTCAGGAGATTCTAATTTTATCAAAATTTATTTAACACTTCGATTTATTCTTAAAAAATTTTATCTTAAAGAATAAGTTGAAACATGTTTCTAACAGGGAGGTTGCTATGCCAAATCAAATACCAAAGACCCTTATTGTTGGAATAATTGCCACAATTACAATATTATTAATAATCTATTTATTTACTAAGCTGCCAACCGGCGGTGAAAGCGGAACAGTTGAAAATAATACTAACACAGTTGTTTTTGACTCCACAGATAAATGTGCAACATGCCATAGAAGAGTATCGCCCGATATAGTAATTCAATTTGCAGCAAGTACAATGGCCAAAGCAGGGGTAAAATGTACTGACTGCCATGTAGTTGATAAATCAAACCCCACGGGAAAGGATCATGAAGGTTTTTTTATTACAATTTCACCTACCCCAAAGCAATGTGCAAAATGCCATCCTTCCGAGGCAAGGCAATTTGATCATAGCCGGCACGGTGCACCTGCATGGATGGCTTTGAGCGGCTTTGATGACTTTTCACCCGGGCAGCAGAAATTTATTAGTGAAAATATTCCCGAGGCAAACAGAGGGCCTAACGGTATAATTACTGCAACTAGAAATTCTTTATTTGATATTGAAGGACCTTCTGTTACACCTGCAGCCTGCCAGAGTTGTCATGCAATCGGTAAACCTAATGCCGACGGCAGTATTGGCAATTGTAATAAATGCCACTTGCGCCATGAATTTTCTTTAGCCCAGGTTAGAAAACCGGAAATTTGCGGTCAATGTCATCTGGGACCCGATCATCCCCAAATGGAAATTTATGATGAATCGGCACACGGAGTTATGTATAAAACAGAAGGTGAAAAATGGAACTGGAATCAAAAGCCGGGCCGGTTAACTACACAGGATATGCCCGCACCTACCTGCGCTACCTGTCATATGAGCGGGTTCGGAAACCAGGGTACTACACATGATGTCGGGCAAAGATTATCCAAATTTTTATTTGCTGCAGTCACCTCCGATCGTCCCAATTATGTAAACGGACGTGAAGCAATGAAATCGATATGTTCCAATTGCCATTCACCTAATTTTGTAAGTAACCTTTATACAAAGGCAGACAGCGTTACTGCTTTTGTTAATAAAAGAGTTAAAGAAGCTTCGGATATAATTGAAGGTTTGGTAAAAGATGGAATAATTACTAATAAACCTTTTGTTAATCAGATAAGCTTTGATGCTTTCGACTTATGGCACTATTACGGAAGAACTGCAAAGTTTGCAGCATATATGCAGGGACCCGATTATGTCCAGTGGCATGGAATATATCCATTGCTGAAGCAGCTCAATAAGGTAAAAGAAGATGCCAAAAAATTAAGAGATGAACATAGAAGAGGAGCCAGGTAATGGATAATATTGAAGTTTTTCATCTAGCAAATATCAGACTTCCAATAGAGAAAAACCGGCTGCTTTTAATTTTTGTAGGTTTAAATCTATTTGTTACTGGGATTGATGTTGCACTTGCACATTCCATCAATAGTTTTATCCCGGTTTATGAATGGATCCCGATTTATTATTTCCCGATTGGGGCAATGTCATGTTTCATTATTGCATTACAGGTAACACCCAAAAGAACTTTTGCACTAATTCATATTTCATTAATGACAATCGGATTAATGGTCGGATTTTTAGGTACGGCGTTCCACATGAATGCCGTGCTGAATCCTTTAGGTCATTTAAGCTGGGCCTGGCTGGTCTTTGGTTCGCCGATATTAGCTCCATTGGCTTTTTCCGGGATCTCTTTACTGGGATTATATGCAATAACTGAAGAAGTTAAAGATTCATCGGGGATTCTGAAAATTCATGGATTGGGTACATTTCATGCTCCGATTTCCAGGGATAAGCATTTCTTATGGCTTGTAGGATTAGGTTTTGGTGCAAGTGCAATCACTTCTATAATTGATCATGCACAGTATGGATATAATCCGTATAAATTAATAGCAATTGTATTTGGTTTGTTTGCTACCTCAGTTGTATTAACTATTGCATTTTCTAACAAATGGTCCAAAAAAGATGAGCTGGTTTATTTCTGGACAATGATTGCTGCAATAATTGTCGGTGTTATGGGATTTGGATTTCACCTTTCGGGTGATCTTGCAGGAACGGGTAAAATTAGCCTGGAAAGAATGCTGGTATTTGCACCGATACTGGCTCCTCTTTTATATGGAGATCTTGGTATGCTTGGATTAATTGTTGTTGCTCAGCAAAAGAAGCCGGATAGAAAATAATTATTTCCTGCATTATATACCTTTCCCTATGTCATTATTATTAATAATAATTTTGGCTATTTTTAAGAAACAAAAAAATAAGAAATATGCTTTTTATTTATAATACACTTACAAAACAAAAAGAAGAATTTAAACCAATAACTCCGCATAAAATTAAAATGTATGTATGCGGCCCAACTGTATATGATTATTTTCATATCGGTAATGCACGTTCTTTCATTATGTCGGATATAATAAGGAAATATCTCGAATTTAAAGGCTTTGATATTAAATATGTAATGAATTTAACTGATGTGGATGATAAGATCATTAAGAAATCAAATGAAGAAAAAGTTGAAGCCCGAATTGTAGCAGAAAAATATACAAAGGCGTTTTTTGAAGACGCAGAGAAGCTTAAAATAAAAAAAGCAGATATTAATCCGAAAGCTACCGAACATATTGAAGATATAATAGGGATGATTAAGGAACTTAAAGCAAAAAGACTTGCTTATGAAGTTGATGGAAATGTTTTTTATGATGTCCGGAAATTTAAAGAGTATGGAAAGCTGAGCGGGAAAAAGCTCGATGAACTGGAATCAGGTGCAAGAGTTGAAGTTAATGTTGAGAAGAGAGATCCTCTCGATTTCGCACTATGGAAAAAAGCTAAAGAAGGAGAGCCGTTTTGGAAGAGTCCTTGGGGAGCCGGAAGACCCGGTTGGCATATTGAATGTTCTGCGATGAGTTGCAAACACTTAGGAGAGACTTTTGATATCCATGCAGGCGGACACGATTTGATCTTCCCGCACCATGAAAATGAAATTGCTCAAAGTGAAGGAGCAACAGGGAAGAAGTTTGTTAATTACTGGCTCCATTTCGGATTCCTGAATATAGATAATGAAAAAATGTCAAAATCTCTCGGCAATTTTTTTACCGCAAGAGATATTTTAAAAAAATATTCCTCAGAAGCTATAAGATTAGCGTTTGCACAAACTCATTATGCCGGTCCATTAAATTTTAGTGATGAGCTTTTATCATCTGCTGAGAAAGGTCTGGAGAAATTAAACAATCTTGCCGAAAAAATTGAAAATGAAATAAATGTAAATATAACTGACGGTATGACCCAGGAATTCGATTTTGAGAAATATAAAAATGATTTCATATCCTCGATGGATGATGATTTTAATTCACCGCAGGCATGCGCAGTTATATTTGATTTTATCCGGGAAGTAAATAAAACTATTTCTGAAAATGAAAAAATAAATGCTGAATTTTATTCCAATGTCAAGGATTTTCTGAAGCAGACAGCAGAAGGAGTTTTGGGTATACTTGATTTTTCGAAAGTCTCAACCCAAAGCAGCGGTGAGTTGCAGATTGAACTTATTGAACTTTTTATTAAGATAAGAACCGATGCAAAGAATGAAAAGAACTTTGCTTTAGCTGATAAAATCAGGGATGAGTTGAAAGAAATAGGTATAACACTGCAGGACTCTAAAGCTAAAACAACTTACAAGATTGTAAATCGATGAATTTATTTAATGATTTTCTTGATTTTACAACATTACTTCAAAGATATAAAGTAGATTATCTTATAGTTGGAAGTTATGCAGTTGCTATACATTCAAGACCAAGATCTACTCAGGATATTGATTTCTGGATAAGACCTACTAAAGGGAATGCAGAAAATCTAATAAAAGCATTGAATGAATTTGGTTTTACTGAAATAAATCTTTCCGCAGATGAAATAATTGATAAAGACCAATTGATTATGTTTGGTAAACCACCTTTAAGAATTGATATCATGACTTCAATTTCAGGTATTGGGTTGGATAAAGCTTTTAAGAATAAATTTGTACATGATTTAGGCCATATTAATAATGTAAATTTCATTTCATTAGAAGATCTTTTAAAGAATAAGACTGCTTCAAACAGACAAAAAGGTACAGAAGATTTGAGATGGATAAAAACTTATGGAAAAGATAATTCAAAAATATAGTAGTTTTGAAGAAGCAGAAAATGCTGAGATAGAATATTGGAGAAACGCTTCCGTTGAAGAACGTATAAAAACACTATTGTCCATGCAGGAATTAATGTTAAGCCTTTATTATCCTGAAGTGAATGGAATTGAAATTGTTATGAGAAAAAGGAATTTAAACGATGAGGGACAAGATTAGTTACGCCAAGCTTTATATAAATGATTCTGAACTTACCTACCAGATTCGATTCAGTAAGAAAGCAAAATATCTTCAGTTAAGAATTACATCTTCAAACCAGCTTGAATTAATTATTCCTAAAAGATATTCTGTAAAAGACGGACACAAGTTCATACATGATAAAGTTGACTGGATAAAAAAGTATCAAAAGAATTTAGTTGTAGCGGACAGAAAAGAATTTTTCTTGTTTGGTGAAAAAATATATATTGATCAGAATTTTAACTTCTTTTTAACAAAGCACAGAATCAGACTGAATAAAAATATTTTGACTGTTGAAAGTCCTGCTGACAGCAGAATATCAAAAAACGAACTTTTCCAAATCTATATAAGAAGAATTGCAAAAGAATATTTTTTAGAAAGGGTCAAACTCTTTTCAGATATATTCGGCTTTAAATATAAAGCTGTAAAAATAAGAGGTCAAAAAACCAGGTGGGGAAGCTGTTCCTCGAACGGCAACCTGTCATTCAATTTTAAGCTGCTTCAATTTAAAAAAGAAATTATAGATTATGTGATAATTCATGAATTATGTCATACTAAACAGATGAATCATTTGTCCAAATTCTGGAAGCTTGTTGAACAATGCTGCCCGGATTATAAAAACTTAAAGAGAGAATTGAAAAACTCTAACCTTCGGGACTAATTCAAAGCCAACAGTAAATAATCCCGAAGGTATTAAGTCTAATCTTCAACAGGGTTTTATTGTGTCCTCAAGCCGCTCTGCAGCATTTGATTAATTTGCGGACAGGAAAAGATTATTTTAATAAAATACACTTCTGCTAAATATATTTCCTCTTCCTAAAATTAAATTGGGATCCAATTTCTTTTTAAATTAAACATTTTTTTCATGTTTTCTTCCCCGTACATCTCAAGAAGATATTCGGTTTTGATTTTTCCAATTCCGTGTTCTGCTGAAACTGTTCCTTTTAATTCAATAGCTTTGTTACAGATTTTTTTATATATCGATTTACCTGTTTCATATTCATTATGGTTTTTGGGAAGCATATTCAGATGCATATGTGAGTTTCCAAAATGGCCGAAAATTACATAACTTAAATTTTCTTTCTCTGCTTCATTTTTTGAATAAAAGTAGAGCTCTTCAAATTTATCATGAGGAACAGCGACGTCTGTTCCCAGCTTTCTCATATTATTTTTTGAAATATATTCATTGACTTTTTCGGGCAAGGAATGTCTGAACTGTATAATATTTTTTTTATCTGAATCAGAAAAAGCAAACCAGGCGCTTTCTTCGTCCCCCTTAAATTCGTTTATTAAGCTTATCCATTTTTCCAGAATTATTTCTTCATTTGATTTTATTTCCTGTTCGAACCATACGGCAGCTTTAGCGTCGGGCGGGATCCGGCTGTTATCTTCCTTTAAGAAGTTTAAAGAATTTTCATCAAAAAATTCCAGTGCAAGAGCATCTATTGAGTTTGAATCTTTCTGTACTCTCGTATCATAAGAAATTTCCCTGGCACTTTTTATAAATGAAAGTGCATCTTTTTCATCATTAAAAAAAATAACAGAAGAAAGTATATCATCCGGATAGGGGACGAGCTTAACCTTAATTTTTGTAATTACTCCAAGTGTTCCTTCCGAACCGATAAAAAGATCTATTGCATCCATATCCTTTTTACAATAAAAACCTGATGCATTTTTTGTACCAGGCATTTTAATATCCGGTACCTCAATTTCATATTTTATGCTGGACTGCGATTTAAGATTTAGAAAATAATTATCTGCTTTGGTATCATTTCTTGATAAGAATAATTTATTTCCGTCAGCTAAAATAATTTCAAGTTCCAGGACAAAATTTCTAGTAGGACCATATTTAAATGTCTTTTCACCTGATGCATTTGTTGCAACTGTCCCGCCAATAAAACAATTTTTCTCTGTCGGATCGGGGGGATAAAGAAGGTTATTTTCTCTCAGCTCGCTTTGGAAATCCGTTAAGATAACTCCTGGTTCCAGAACTGCATAAAATTCCTTTTCATTTATTTCAATAATTTTATTTAGCTTTTCAGTCGAAATTACAATACCATCCTGCGGAACACTGCCGCCTGCCAGGCCTGTTCTGTTTCCTGCAATGGTAACAGGTGTTTTATTTTTATTAGCATCAATTAGTATATCCGAAATTTCTTCAGATGTGACCGGGAAATAAACAGCATCGCAATTACCCTTGAAGTTAGAGGCATCAGTTAGATAATTTTGTATTTCATCGGGTTGTGTTTTTATGATCATTAATCAGGTTAATTTTCTTAATATGTTTAAATAATTATTTTGTTCGGTTATCTGTGGAGTTATCCCGGAGCTTCTTTTTATTCCAGGATTAAAATCAAAATACGAAAGAATATATTCAAGAGCATCAAACATATCTATTAAAGGGAAACTGTTATCTCTTAAATAATGTATGAGCTTTAATGTACGAAAACCATCGAACCAATATAATTTCTGCTTTTCTAACTGGGATAATGATTTTGAATTATTCAAAATTTTGTCCCATGAATTTTCAAAATTATTTAAAACAAGAAATTGATATAAATCGGGATGAATATTTTCAGCAGTCTTAAGATATTCCTGTGAAGAAATAACAACAGGTTTTTTAAATTCCTGCAGCCATTTTTTTAAGATTATAAAAGATTCCGGATCATATAAAAAATATTCATCTTGAGCATGGCTTATAAATCTTTTAATTCTCGGTCCTGTGCCAAACGGAACACGCCAGGAAATTCTTGATGAAGGATTGACAGCAGTAGAATAAATTTTTTCAATTTTTGTTCTTTTAGCAATTTTCTCAAGGAAGTAAAAATCTTCCCCGGCTTTACGTTTGTTCATTCCTCCTGCGCTGATATAAGTTTCATAATCAAAGGCCATTGCTGAACCGACAGTATGAAAAGCATAATTTGAATCAGCCAGTTTTAATCCTAGTATATAATATCTTATATATATTTCATAACAAATAATAGCAGCTTCAGTTTTTTTCTCTTCAACAATATGTTCCATTTTAATTACTGCAGCGGACAATTTATTTTTATTAAATTGGTCTATTATACTCGATAAATAATTATTTTTTACACTGCAGTCAGCATCAAGACTTATTATTATCTTTTTGTCCGGTGATTGATAATCGAAAACTGTCAGGGCCAGATCCATGCCTATTTTCCTTGCCAAACCTGCGCCCGCATCTTTTTCGGGAAGTTCGTATCCTTTCTTTGCAGCATTAATAAGCCCTAAATTAATACCTGAAGAAATAATTTTTTTTGTAAATGCAGTACCCGGACTGCGATATATTACATCACGAATTTGATCAATACTTTCAGCATTATTTTTTTTTATGTCATTGCCGGATTGAGCGGTATTATTAATAACAAATATTATAAGGGTTGAAGAAAAATATTTATTATCATTTTCGAGTAACGAATTAAGCAGTTTTATTATATTAAGATATTCAGAGATGGCCGGGATAACAACTACGTTATTAATTCTGAAAGTTTTGTTGTATTCGAGATTCCAATCAGGAGAAGCATACTTTAATAAATATTTAGAAACCTTTTCAGGTAAATTGCTCATAACTGCAATTCATTTTTTATAATATTAACAGCGCTTTCATAGTCAGGTCCGTCAATCCAGTTAATTTTAGTTCCTTCTCTTTCCATTTTACGGAACCATGTCATTTGCCTTTTGGCAAAATTATGAATTGCACTATTTAATTTTTGCTTCATATCATTAAAGCTGCATTCTCCTTTTAGAAAAAGCCCGATATATTTATATTCCAGTCCGAAGAAATTTAACCTTTCGAAATCTATACCCAAATCAATCAATTTTTTAACTTCATCAACCATACCTGCATCTAAACGTTCATTCAGCCTTTTAGTAATTCTTGCTTTAATTTCGTCTCTTGATAATTTTATACCGATGTTTAATGAATTTATTTCCCGTGTGGCAGTAGAATCAAGAGTCTTTGTCTTTTCAATAATAATAGCTTTAATAGTTCTCTCTTTTTCGGTGAGATCGGTTGTATTATGCAGATTAAAATTTAATTCTTTTAATTGATTTTTTAGATCTTCATGCGTCAGCTTTTTTAAATAATCATATTCTTCCGATTCAAAATCAGCTTTTTGCAGCTTGTATTTCTGTAAAGCGGAGCTCAAGTATAAACCCGACCCACCGACTAAAAAAGGCAGTTTGCCTTTCTCTTTTATATAGTCAAATGATTTTATAAAATTTTCTTTGAATAAAAATAGGTTAAACTCTTCATACGGCTCAACAATATCTATCAGATGATAATTAACCTTCTGACCGTTTACAAAATAATCATTATAATCTTTACCTGTCCCGATATTCATACCTTTATAAACCTGGCGTGAATCGGCAGAAATTATTTCCCCGTCGAATCGGAAAGCCAGTTTTGCTGCGAGGTTCGTTTTACCTACTGCGGTGGAGCCGAGGATAGTAATTAAATCGTATTTCATATCAATCTTAAATTAACTGTTCGGTAACTTCTTAAATAAGTCTTTCATTGATCAGGTTGTTAAAATCATTTTCAAAAATTATCGGCAGGGTAACTATCAGTGTATTCAGCTCTTCAGTTCTGTTAACAGAAATTTTACCGAAGTGATCTTTTATAATTTTATTCGCCAGAACCAGGCCAAACTCCCAATTGTGTTTTAAAGGATTTACCGGTTCAAAAATGTATTTTAGAATTTCATCAGGGATACCCGAAACGTTATCTCTGAATTCAATTTCTATTTTATTATTATTTTCTCTTGAGGTTATAAAAATTTTCCCGTTTTCATTTATATTTTCACAAAAGCTTTTTATTATATGAAAACATGCAAGATAAAACTGTTCTTTATTAACTTTTACGTTAACATCGTCTCCCAATTTCTTAAAAATGCTTATTTTTTTTGATTCTGTATAACCGGCAATCCTTACTAAAATATCATCAATTAAATTATTGAAATTAACATTTTCCAGTTCCGGATTACCATCATTTTCAAAAAAACCGGATAACGCAAGCACAAAATTTTTTATAGTATTATTTTCTTCATTAACAGCATTTAATAGTATAGCAATGTTATCAGAGCTTTTATTATCTTTTATATGGATTAATAAATTATCTATCAAATTTGTTGAGTAATCAATATCAGCGGATAAGAATTTTAAAAATGATCCTAAAGAAATAAAATAATCATTCAGCGAGTGTTTAGAGTTATCGCTTGGAAAATTTTCATACAGAAGGTCCATATCTTCATACATTAATTTTTCCAAACGATTTTCGTCCCCGGTTTCTGATTCAATAAATTTATCCCGCTGTTCCATTTTTATCAACCCTGTTTGATTATAAATGAATATAATTGTTAAAGAAATCTGGAATTGTTTAACAAGAAAATTTATTTTGAAAAGTAAAATAAATTTAACAATACTAATTTATAATATAAATGAATAACTTAGAAATAGAAAACGGGATTGCATATCTTTCATATAATGATGAACGATTAAGAAAAATAATTTTGCTGACAGGTAAATGCGATCTTATTCCAAGAAAAAATTATTATCATACCTTGCTTAAGGCAATTATCGGACAGCAGCTTTCTATCTATGCGGCAGGTGCAATTTACAAAAGGTTTATTAATTTTTTTAACAGCAGACCCACACCGGAAAAAATATTAAATACTTCTGAGCTCGACTTGAGAAAACTCGGATTGTCAAATGCAAAAACAAAATATGTTAAAGATTTGTCGGATAAAATTTTTAATAAAGAAATATCATTAAGGAATATAGCTGCCGGCAGTAATTCGGAAATAATTTCTCAGTTAACAAAGGTTAAAGGCATCGGAGAATGGACAGTACATATGTTTTTGATTTTTACACTTGCACGTCCTGATGTACTTCCCGTAAAAGATCTCGGCTTACGAAGAGCTATAATGAATGTATACGGGCTTAGAAAATTGCCGGATGAAAAAAAGGTTTATAAGATTTCAAAAGTAAATAATTGGTCCCCATATAATTCAATTGCAAGCTGGTATTTGTGGAGAAGTCTGGAATTGTGATGAAAGTAAAATAAATCAAAGGTCAAAAGTCAAAATAATAACAACTCTAAATTATTTTAAACTTCGATTATTTAATTATGATTTTTGTATAAGGTATAAGACTTAAAAATTCTTTAATTTTGCATGAATCTTTAAAAAATATCAAACATCTAATGGACGAAGAAAAAGTTATTGAAAAGGCTAAAGCCGGAGATAAAAGAGCTTTAACCGAACTTGTAAAAAAATATGAGCAGACTATATATAATTTTGCTTTTAAAATTTGCAGGGATCCGGCCAGAGCAGAAAATATAATGCAGGAGACTTTTTTCAGCATGATAAAGTCTTTGCACCAGTTCGACGGGAAATCGAAGCTATCAACATGGTTATACAGGATTGTAACTAACCATTGCCTTATGGAAGTTAGAAAAAAGAAGAATAGATTTGTTTCGCTTGAAAATGATGATGACCTGGTTGAAGATAAATATGTTGCTGATTGGAAATCGCTGCCGTATAAATCAATTGAAAATGTAGAACTGAGAAAAATACTTGATGAATCTATTCAAAAATTATCTCCTGAATACAGGATAGTATTTTTGCTTCGGGATGTTGAAGGTTTGTCCACTGAAGAAACTGGAAAAATAACAGAGCTTTCTGTACCGGCTGTTAAATCCAGGCTTCACAGAGCAAGAGCATTTTTAAGAAAAGAAATTAATGAGGCATTTAAATCATGAATGAAATAAAGGTTACCTGCAAAGTAGTAATGGATCATATCTGTGAAAACCTTGGCGAGGATCTTAATTCTGAAAAATGTATTGCCATAAAAAACCATCTTGATGAGTGTGAAGATTGCAAAAATTATTTCAGCTCAGTTGAACAAACAATAGAATTTTACAGGAAATATAATATTAACCTTCCCGATGATGCGCATGAAAGACTGATTAAATCATTGGGACTAAACAACGACTAAAAGGATCAATCATGGATGATGTTCATTATTATGCAGCTAAAGTAGAATGGAAAGATGGAAGGACCGGGGAATTAACTTCTCCTTCGTTTCCATCCATTAAAGTTGCAACTCCACCGGAATTTAAAAATGGTGTACCAAATATCTGGTCGCCGGAACATTTATTTGTTGCTTCAATAAACATTTGTTTGATGACAACTTTTTTAGCAATTGCCGAGAATTCAGGTTTAGAATTTATTTCATTTACTTCTGAAGCTACCGGGAAGCTGGAAAAAGTAGACGGGAAGTATATGATATCGGAAGTTGAACTGAAACCGGTTGTAAAAATCAAGGATGAAAAGTACAAAGAAAAAACATTAAGGATCCTGGATAAATCTGAAAAGGGATGTTTGATTTCAAATTCAGCCAAATCAAAAATAGTTTTGAATCCTCAAATAACATTATAAATCAAAGGAGATAATATTAATGCCTATATTCGAATATAAATGCCGGGAATGCGGAACAAAATATGAAGTTCTTCATAAATCATCAGAAAATCAGAATGATATAATTTGTCCAAAATGCAGCTCATCAAATAATAAAAAACTTTTATCTACATTTAGTGCTTCAATGGGTGATTCCGGTTATTCGGGAAACAGCTGTGCTACCGGTAATTGTGATGTCCCTTCTTCCGGCGGTTGTGCTTCTGGGTTATGCGGATTAAATTAGGTCAGAGTGATAGGTAAGATGTTGCCTGCCTAAAAAGTTAAACATATAAAAGATGACATCCTTCTTTTTCAATATTGTTACTATACAGTTTTAAAGGGTGTCATCTTTCTATATTTAAGCTTAATTACAATTTTATGATTTACTCTCATTTATTCTTTGTAAGAATCTTTCGGCACTCTTTTTTAAATACGGATCTCTGAAATCAAATAAAGGAAGGGATATGACTTTTTGAAAATATTCCTTTTCTTTCTCTTTATCATCCATAGCTCTGTATGTTAGCGCCATCTGAAAATTTGCAGTAATAAGCTGCGGGCTTATTTCTAATGCTGTTTTTAACATCTTTTGAGAATCCTGTAAACTTCCATCAGGAACACTTCCGTAAAGCATATTTGCAAACATTCTTTCAATCCAGCTCAACCGGGAAATTTCCCTGTAAAAAGCGCCAAGGATAACATATGGAATGGCATTATTTGAATCGAGCTGGACTGCCTTCCTTGCATTCTTCTCAATTTCCCTTGCATAATTTAATCTTTCCTTTCCGCCGGTTAATCTTGCCTGATTACCGTATGAAATTGCAGAATAAGTGTAAGCTAAAGAACTGTCTGGAAATAAATTTATTAGTTTTGCTGAAAAATTAATTGCTAAGTTAAAATCTTCTTTAGCTTCATCCTGTTTATGCTCTTTTCTTTTAAATTCCCCGACAGCATTGTAAATTTTAACAATATTTAATAGTGCGGAATAATTATCAGGCTTAAGATCATATGCCTTTTTATATAAGGGAAATGCTTCCTCAATTTTAAAATTATAATATAGAGAATCTCCTTCAGAAAGATACTTTCTAAATTCCTGAGCATTAATTACTGAAGAAAATATGAGTAGAATTAAAAAAAGTTTATTCAAATTTTTTCCCTAATTTGTTTTATGAGGCGGCGGTGTTGTATTCCCTCCATCCAGTACAAATTTCCAGCTTCCGTTTATTTGTTTTTTCCAAATAGTTACATAGTTGCCGAATACAGTATCTTTTGAATCTTTTGTTGAATAAATCCAGTTTCCAAAAGTATAGCCAAGTTCTCCAGATTTAGATATTTCAGCTTTAACAGGAGACCATTCCAGTTTGGCATTCCCGTTTTTTACTTTTGAATAATATTCTTTCAATTCTTTTATCCCCGAGATCGGGAATTGTTTATCTCTCATTAAAATTACATCTTCATCGGCATATGCAGTAAAAGCTGCAGCAATTCCCTCTTTAACAGATTTTTCTGAAAATTCCTTATCTGTTTTAATGAGCTCTTCCTTTGAACCGGTGTTAGTTTCATCAGCAAAATTATTGCCGGTAAAAATAATAAGGAGCGGCAGTAATCCTACGATGAATATGAAAATACTTATTTTAAGCTTCTTCATAATAATTGATTCCTAAGATTAATATTAAAATTCGTCGGTCACGCAGCCCTGTGAAGCTGAAGAAACATTTTTAATATATTTATACAGACTTCCGCTTTTAATTTTGTAATCCGGCATAACCCAGTTTTTTCTTCTGTCTTCAAGTTCATTATTATTTAAATCAACATCAATACTATTTTTTTCTGCATCAATTGTTATTACCTCTCCGGTTTTAATTAATGCTAAAGCTCCGCCATCCTGGGCTTCCGGAGTTATATGTCCAACTACAAAACCGTGTGTACCACCGGAAAATCTGCCGTCGGTTATCAATGCTACACTTTTGCCCAATCCTTTCCCCATAATAGCTGAAGTAATGGAAAGCATTTCTCTCATACCCGGCCCTCCTTTCGGACCTTCATATCTGATAACAACCACGTCTCCGGGAACAACATCATTATTCTCAATTGCTTTTAATGATTCTTCTTCCGAATTATAAACCTTTGCCGGTCCGGAAAAACGGAGGCCTTCTTTTCCTGTTATTTTTGCAACAGCACCTTCAGCAGCCAGGTTGCCGTATAGAATTCTTAAATGCCCGGTCTTTTTAATAGGATCTGAAAAAGATGCAATTATCTTTTGATCTTTTGCCAGCTCTTCAGCTTGCTCAAGATTTTCGCCAATTGTTTTGCCGGTAACCGTTAAGCAATTACCGTTAAGAAACCCTTCTTTTAAAAGAAGCTTTTGTACTGCCGGAATTCCGCCAATATTGTTAATATCTTCCATAACATATTTTCCGCTTGGCTTTAAATCGGCTAAGTAAGGAACTTTATCCGATACCTTCTGGAAGTCATCAATAGTTAACTTAACTTTTGCTGCTTTTGCCATCGCTATTAAATGAAGCACTGCATTAGTTGAACCGCCTAATGTTATAACAATAGTAATCGCATTTTCGAAAGCTTCTTTCGTTAAAATATCGCTGGGTTTTATATCTTTTTCAAGAAGATTTAATACAGCCTGGCCGGTATTAAAGCATTCACCAACTTTTTCTTTATTTACTGCTGGTGTTGAAGAACTAAAAGGAAGGCTCATGCCAAGAGTTTCTATTGCTGTAGCCATAGTATTTGCAGTATACATACCGCCACAGGCGCCTTCACCGGGACAAGCATGACATAATACGTCATGCAGCTGCTTTTCATTGTATTCATGGGAGAGAAATTTTCCATAAGCTTCGAAAGCAGAAACAACATCAAGCTTTTGACCATTTAAATGACCGGCTTTAATAGTTCCGCCGTATACCATAATTGAAGGTCTGTTTAACCGTGACATTGCCATAACTGAGCCCGGCATATTTTTATCGCAGCCCGGTAAAGCAATCAAAGCATCATACCATTGCGCACGCATAACTGTTTCAATTGAGTCGGCAATAATATCTCTGGAAGGGAGGGAGTATTTCATTCCTTCAGTTCCCATCGATATACCATCACTTACACCTATGGTATTAAAAATAAATCCGATTAGACCGGCATCAGTTACGCCTTCCTTTACTTCTTTAGCCAGGTCATTTAAATGCATATTACAGGTATTTCCTTCCCATCCCATGCTGCATATTCCGACCTGGGCTTTATGCATATCTTCATCAGTTAATCCCACTCCGTAAAGCATAGCTTGTGAACCGACTTGCGAAGGTGTTTCCGTTAACCTACTGCTATATTTATTTAATTTCATTATTTCTCCTAAAATTCTTTTTTAAGACACATCTAAAATTATAAAAGTAAAAAAAACAAATTTACAAAATTTATAAATGATAGAAAGGTATTTCTTTAATGTATGAATAAATATGGGCCAGAAGTTAACCGAAAGAATAAATAAATAGATGAAAGTTAAATAGAATCTGTGGTTTTATTCGGATAAATTTTCATCAAGAAAAGAATATATTTGATTCCATGCTTCATTCGCAGTAGATTCATCATACCCGTTTTTATTTCCGGGATTCATAAATGCATGACTAACATTCGGATATATAAAGATATGATTTTCTTTTCCCTCGTTCTTTAAAAGATTTTCGAAATCATGAACTTTTTCAGGAGTAATATTCGGATCTTTTTCTGCAAAAATCCCCAATACCGGGCAGTTGATCTTTTTAACTTCGTTTATCTCATCAGTTAACCTTCCATATGCTATTATACACGCACTAAGATCGGGAATATTTATAGCTGCCTGTAAAGAATATCCTCCGCCCATACACCATCCTATTGAACCAATTTTTTCACTATCAACTTTGGGTAAATTTATCAAATAATTATAAGCCGCTTTTAAATCGGTTATAGCCCGTTCTTTCGGTACACTTCCCGAAAGTTCCGCAGCTTCTTTTGGATTTGAAGTTGATTTACCTCTATAAAGATCTATGGCAAGCGCAGCATAACCATCATCTGCAAATGAATCGGTATTTTCTTTAATCCAGTCTGTAAGTCCCCACCATTCATGAATTACAATCAATCCGGGGAAAGGTCCGTCTCCTTCGGGCATAGCGAAATATGCATGAACTGAATCGTTACCGCTTTTATAGGAAACCATCATAGTTTTTATTTTTAAAGAATCATTAATTACCTGAGAACTATTATCTCCAGGTTCATTTCTTTTATTACCGCATTCGATATTTAAAAAGGCAATGAAAGCTACAAAAAGTGAAACAGAAAAAAGTTTTTTCATATCACACCATAGTTCAATTTTGTTTAGGAACATCTGATATTCTGTAATTTGAGAATCGGTTAAATAAAATCTTGTATCAGGTAATCGATAATTTTTTCTTTTTTATTAAAGTCACTTATATCGTTAAGTCCTAATTTATCAATGGCTAAATTTACCAGGCTTTCTTCACCCAGACCTTGATCCTGAGCATAAAATTTTCCGGCAAGCAGCAGAGCTTCGAGCGGTACAAGTCCGACTATTTCGCTGCCTGAAACTTTTACCCCCAGTTTTTCAGCTTCCTTTTTAACCTCTTCATAAACTATATGTAAAGGTGAAATATTATAATTAGTCAGATTCATTGAGACCTGTGTGATATCAAATTTCTGCAGTTTAATTCCCATTCCCTTCACATTTTTCAGTCTTCCTGCTTCCCGAACAATTTGTCCGTTTTCTTTTAGCGGTTTACCTTCCTTATCTTTTTTGGAAGTACCCGATTCTCTTATTAATTCGCTTATTTTCTTAGCATATTTAACATCTTCACTTTTAATATTAACATTGTAAGCAATTAAAAAAGACCGGGCGCCGGTTACAATTGCTCCGAGACCCGGATTGAATCCGGAAGCTCCGAAATCAGGTTTCCAGCTTTCATCTTTTAATTTTTCCTGTAAACCTTCATATTCACCCTTACGGATATTCGAAAGATTAATTCTCTCAGGTTTTCTTGCAGAGGATTCGTAAAGGAATACCGGGACATTTAATTCATCTGCAATAATTTTTCCGTACTGTTCTGAAATTTTTATACAATCATCTATTGATGTGTTTTTGACAGGTATAAAAGGAACAACATCGATTGCTCCGATTCTCGGATGTTCCCCTTTATGATTTCTCATATCAATTTCTTCTGCTGCGGCTCTGCTGATTGCCAATGCACCTTCCAGAACACCTGATTCATCACCGGCAAATGTAATTACAGTCCGGTTGTAATCATAATCAGGTTCAAAATTTAATATCCTGCAATCAGGAATTCCTTTAAGTGAATTCTTAATTCTCTCCAATGCAATTTCGTTTCTGCCTTCACTTAAATTTGGTACGCATTCGATAATTTTCATTTCGGATTTTAAGGGTAAATAATTTTTTAATAAAACAGTTCCCGGTTTATTAATACAAAGATAATAACTGTTTATAGAATTACGAGTAATTTACACAAAAACACCTTGGAATGATGGAATTTTGTATTATAACCGCCACTAAGTGGAAATTATAGAAAAAAGAATGTTCCATGATTCCGTTTTTCCTCCGGAATCCTTTGGGACAATATTCCAGAAGGTTCGAAATATGAATTATTAAGTCACTTTACGCATACAATGAACTTTGGAACAGTGGAATGTTGGAATAATGGAAAAAAAAGTCGATTCCACTACTCCATTTTTTCCAATACTCCAAAGATTGCGTAACATGAGTTATTTTAATTATTTATTAATCAGGAACTTCTGATCGTAATTATTTATTAATGCAGCAGCAACACCGTTAGTCCAGCCAAAACCATCCTGCAGAGGATATTCACCGCCTCCACCGAACAATGTGGTATCTTCTACATTATATTTCTCAAGCATTTTGCCGGTTCTTTTATAAACATTTTTATTCAGTGTAAGCCATCTTTCCTTTATTATGCCGGCTAAAGAATTGAGCGAATATTCTCTTAATCCTTTTATTGCTATCCATTGCAGGGGAGGCCAGCCGTTCGGTGCATCCCACTGCTGACCTGTTTCATTAAGAGTTGTAACTAATCCGCCGGGTTTCAGCAATAATGATTTCATTTTTTCTGCTGCCTCTTTGGCATATTCCGGTTTTGCAATTCCAAAGTATAAGGGAAAACATCCCGCTAAAGAAATCACATTTGTCTGAGCTCCCTTCCGCCAGTTATAATCAAAATAAAATCCTTCTTTTTTATTCCAGAAGATTTTATTTATGAGATTACGTCTCTTTAAAGCTTTCTCCTGATAATAATTACTTTTACCGAGTTCTCCTTTTAGTCCATAAAAGAATGCCAGCCTGTTTTCAAGAAAATATAAAAGACAATTTAAATCAACCGGTAAAATGTCAGTTGTGTTTATTTCCGTAAGGGATTTTTGATCTTTAAACCATCTGCTTGAAAAATCCCAGCCCGATTCTGCAGCAGATCTGACATTCCTGAAAAACTCCGGCTTTTTATTCTTGTTAATTTTATTTGAGTTTTCATAATCTGCCTTATATGATTCTTCCCTTGGAACATCATCAAAATCATAATAGCGGTTCAGAACTTCACCGCGATTTAACATTACAACTCTTTCAGAAGATTTTTCTGTATTATTAATATGATTAAGCCCGTTCATCCAGAATGAATATTCTTCTTCAATATTATTAAGAAACTGAAGACCCCATGAGTAATCATTTTTATATTTACATATTACATCAACCATAAGAGAAAAGAACGGCGGCTGCGAACGTGTTAAATAGTAAATTCTGTTTCCGTTAGGAATCATCTTATATTTATCAAGCATATAAGCAAAATTATAAACCATATTTTCTGCTGTGGAAACTTTTCCGTCTGCCAAAAGCCCAAGTATCGTAAAGAAGCTGTCCCAATAATAAATTTCTCTAAATCTTCCTCCAGGAACAATGTATGGAAATTTCAAAGGTAATAAAGTGCTGTTCACATTAACTGCATGCGGAGTTCTTATTAAATATTCCCATAAATCTTCAATATGATCATTCATTGATTTGTTTTCAGGAGCTTTTATAGTATCAGTATTATTTGGTATAATGAAATTAGCATAAACAAATTGTCTCAGATCAAAATCAGGCAGACCTTTAACAGAATCATATAATGCTTTTATACGTGCCGGATTACGTTTTGGAACAGCATCAACAAAAGTTTTAGAATCACTGAAAATTCCGGAAAGCTGAACATCTTTAAATAAATTTCCGCTAAGCTGAATATATTTGGACTTTAAGTTTTTATAAGTTTCATAAACCTGCGGGTATGAAGAAAAGCAGATTAAGAACTGGAAAATCAGAATAAGTAAAAATTTTTTCTTTATCATTCTCTTACCTTTCCTTAGGTTTTACTTTCTTCATTTTTTAAGTTTGATACCGGATTTAAATTATCTCTGCTTATTTATATTTTAGATGATTAAGAATTAACAATTATAACTGATGGAAATTATATTCATATTAATTGGTCTGATAGCCGGTTCAATATTTGCATTTTTTGTTTTAAAATCCAAATTTAAAAGTAAAATAGATGTAGCAGAAGAAAGAACAAGAATATTTGAAGAGCAGAATCAGAATTTATCTGCCGAGCTTAATGCCGAAAGAGAAAAAGTTCTTGAATTAAATTCCGCTCTTTCTTCGCTCAAAGCAGATTATAACAATCTGCAGAAAACTTTATCAGAACAGAAAGAAGAAACCGAAAAGCTCCAGGAAAAATTTGCAGCCGAATTTGAAAACCTGGCAAATAAAATATTAGAAGAAAAAAGCAGCAAGTTCACACTTCAGAATAAAGAGAACCTGGATCAGATACTTAAACCGCTTGGGGAAAAAATAAAAGAGTTTGAAAAGAAAGTAAATGAAGTTTATGTAACCGATTCTAAAGAAAGAGCTTCTTTAGCAACCCAGCTTAAAAATCTCCAGGAATTAAATCAGATGATGGCTAAGGAAGCTAACAACCTGACTAATGCTTTGAAAGGTGAAACTAAAACAATGGGCAACTGGGGAGAATTTATTCTTGAAAGTATTCTGGAAAAATCAGGTCTGGTTAAGGGAAGAGAATATAAGATCCAGGAAAATTTCACCAATGAAGAAGGAAGAAGACTGCAGCCTGATGTGGTAGTAAATCTACCGGATAACAAATGCATAATAATTGATTCCAAGGTTTCACTTTTAGCATATGAAAATTATTCTTCAAGCGAAAGCGATAATCAAAGGGCAAATTCATTAAAAGAGCATATAAATTCAATTAAGAGACATATTAAGGATTTAAGTTCAAAGAATTATCAGAATATCTACCAGATAAAAAGCCTGGATTTTGTTCTTCTTTTTATGCCTGTAGAACCGGCATTTAGTTTAGCAATTCAAAATGATACCCAGCTTTTTAATGAAGCATTTGATAAAAACATTGTAATTGTCAGTCCGTCAACTCTTCTTGCAACACTTAGAACCATTGCAAATATCTGGCGCCAGGAATATCAGAATAGTAATGTACTTGAAATTGCAAAACAAAGCGGTGCATTGTATGATAAATTTCAAGGATTACTCAGCGATTTAATTGAACTCGGCAAGAGAATGAACACAATGCAGAACAGCTATGAAGGCGCAATGAAAAAATTATATTCCGGCAGAGGCAATCTGATTATCAGTGTTGAAAATATTAAAAAGCTTGGGGCAAAAACTTCTAAATCTCTTCCTCAGTCAATTATTGACAGGGCAAGTGACAGTGACGAGAAATTCATCGAATAAAAAAACAATTTCATATTTTTCGTTTAAATAAAGGTTAAATAATGAACAGAACTATTATTTCTGTGGTAATAATGCTTTTAACTGCAGCATCCGTTTTTTCGCAGAAAAAACCTTTTAACATTGAATCACTTTATAAAGTAAAAAGTGTAAGCTCACCTCATCTGTCTCCGGCAGGGAAGCAGATTTGTTTCCAATCTACCGAATATAATTTATATAAAGGTGAATCAAATTCTGATATATATTTGGTTAGTGATGATGGCACAGGTCTTGAAAATTTGACAAACAGTAAAGAAAGCGAATCAAATCCATTCTGGAATATAGACGGGAAGAAAATTTATTTTCAAAAAAAATCACAGATCTATTCTATTTCAATTCCGGACAAAAAAATTGAAGAGGTTATGGAATATCCTACGGGTATTACAAGACCGGTTTTATCCCCCGATGGAAATTTGATCGTATTTACAACTGAAATTTATCCTGAATGCGGTACTAATAAAGAATGTAATAAGAGTATTTTAGATTCTTCTGAAAATGGCCCGGTACAAGCTTACATTGCCGATAGTCTGCTGTTCAGGCATTGGACAGAATATCTGGGGCAGAAAGAAACTCATATATTCATTTATAATTTAAAAGATAAAAAATATACAGATATTGTACATAGTGAGCTGGCTTCACCCATGTATAAACTTGGAGGAGATATAAGATATAACTTTTCTCCCGATAGTAAAGAAATTTGTTTTACCAACAATCCAGAAAAAAATCAGGCGAATTCTACAAATTCCGATCTTTATATTGAATCAGTTAAAGGGGGTAAGCCTGATGATATTACAGCAAAAAATAAAGCCTGGGATGGTAACCCTATCTATTCACCTGATGGAAAATTCATTGCTTATAAAATGCAGGAACAGCCGGGACATGAATCCGACAGATACCGAATTGCAGTCTACAACAGAGATACAAAACAAATAAATATTGTAACCGAAGACTTTGATAACATGGTCAGTGAATTTGTCTGGAGTGAAGATTCCGGATCAATTTATTTTACTGCTGCTGATTCCGGTTATACTCCAATATATAAAGTTGATATTGGAACAAAAGAAATAAACGAGGTTATGCCCGGAAGATCTGTATTCAGCTTATCAATTAGTAAGGACAATTTATTTTACCTTGCAACATCAGTTGGAAATCCCCGCGAAATTTATTCGTATAATTTAAATGAAAAAGCTGAAAAGCAGGTAACCGATTTTAATAAAGAATTATTAAACCAGGTTGATTTCAGATCAGCCGAACAAATATGGGTTCCGGGCGCTGACGGTATAAATGTCCAGGTATTTATAGTTAAACCGCATAACTTTGATCCGGATAAAAAATATCCCTTGATATTAAATGTACACGGCGGTCCACAGGGGCAGTGGATGGATTCATTCAGAGGCGACTGGCAGGTCTATCCAGGCGCGGGTTACATTGTCGCATTCCCTAATCCTCACGGCTCTACAGGAAGAGGTCAAGCTTATACAAATGAAATCTCGGGTGATTACGGCGGAAAAGTTTATCAGGATTTAATGAAAGTTACCGATGCTCTTGAGAAACTTCCTTACGTAGATACTTCGAAAGTCGGCGCCATGGGATGGTCGTTCGGCGGTTATATGATGGATTGGTTCCAGGCGCAAACAAAAAGATTTAAATGCCTGGCTTCAATGATGGGAATTTTTGATCTTGAATCAATGTGGGGCAGTACAGAAGAACAATGGTTTGTTAATTGGGATCTTAAGGGGCAGCCATGGAATTCTGAGGATTTTAAGAAATATTCACCTTCGAATTACGTTAAAAATTTTGCTACACCAACTCTGATTTTAACCGGGCAAAAAGATTACAGGGTTCCATATACACAAAGCCTCCAGTATTTTACTACTTTGCAGACATTGGGAATTGATTCCAGGTTAATTATTTTTAAGAATGACGGCCACTGGCCGGATTTTGTTAAATCAATGCCGTTATATTATAATGCACACTTAGAATGGTTTCATAAATATTTAGGCGGAGCACCGGCACCATACAATTCAAAAGATATGGTGAAGAATACTGCATTTGAAAACAAAGAATGATAAAAGTCAAAAGTCAAGAATTATAAGTTAAAATGTAAGAGCATTTTTTGACTTTTTATTTTTGACTTATTTGCTACCCATCTTTACTATTTCATCAAACTCGGCTTTCTCTACGGGCATAACAGAAAGCCGGTTTCCTTTTTGAATCAGCCTCATATTTTTTAGCTTTGGATTTTCTTTTAATTCCTGGAGTGTAACAGGATTCTTAAATTCTTTAACAAATTTTATATTCACCATAAACCAGATTGGATTTTGCGGATCGGCAGAAGGGAAGAAATGTTTATTCTCAGGATCAAATTGAGTATGATCTGCATACCCTTCTTTTACAACCTCACATGTACCAACAACTGAATTGGGTTCAGTATTACTATAATAGAATAACACCATATCACCCTTTTTCATTTCATCTCTCATAAAATTCCTTGCCTGGTAGTTTCTTACACCATCCCAGTGTGTTGTCTGGTTTTTGCTTTTTTTCAGATCTTCAATTGAAAAAGAAGATGGTTCGCTTTTTACCAGCCAGTATTTTTTAGCCATATTCATCTCCTATTATTTTTTAATTATACCTTAAAATATAATCACATTTCAGGTCGTTACGAATCGAAAAGGTCAAAAGTCAAAAAGCTCAATATCATTTTCGAAGAACCAATTTTACTCGGTAAAATAAATCTTATGATTTTGTACGAAAAAGATTTCTCCATCGACACAAGGAAGATTGAGACAATGAGTCGAGATCAAATTAATATTTCTGCAGCAATCTGCTTGAGTTGAAAAAAACAAAATTAAAAAATACTTAAATCATTTTAAATCTATTTTTGACTTTTGAATTTTGACTTTTGAATTTGTCTAAATGTAATTCAAATTCATTCCGATTTTAATAAATTGAAATTGAATGACTGCATCAATATATTAAACAGATAAACTATGAAAAAATTAATTATATATATAATAGTATCCTTTGCAATTTCAACTGTGTTAGCACAAACAAAAGGCGCTTTTCAAATTGTAAGGCTTAAATATAACGGCGGCGGAGATTGGTACAATGGTCAATCGGAAGAACCCAACCTTTTAAATTATATAAAAGCAAATACTAATATTGTAGTTGATCCGGAATATAAATTTGTTGATCTGGCTTCCGATGAAATATTTTATTATCCTTTTTTGTTTTTAACGGGACACGGAAATATTGTTTTTACAAAGGATGAAGTTGAAAGGTTAAGAAAGTATCTCAACGCCGGCGGCTTTCTTTACGTAGATGATGATTACGGTTTGGACAAAGCCTTCAGAAGAGAAATAAAAAAAGTATTTCCCGAAAAAGAATTAGTGGAACTGCCTTTTACCTATGGTCTTTATCATGACTTTTATAATTTTCCGAACGGTGTTCCTAAAATTCATGAACATAACGGTAAACCTCCGCAGGGATTTGGTATTTTTATAGATAACCGTCTGGCAGTTTATTATACATATGAATCAAATCCCAGCGATGGATGGGATTCACCGGATGTACATAATGATCCTCTGGCAAAAAGAGAGGAAGCTTTGAAGTTCGGAACTAATCTGGTTATCTGGGCGTTATCTCAGTAGAATGAAAATTAATTCTCGATGCTCGATTCCGGATACTTGATATGGTTGAATTTAATTATCACATTTAATTTTTATGAGTAATTCAAGTAACTATAAAGAGATTATAAATAAACTTGAGAAATTAACTAAAAAAGAATATATCCTTGTTGCACTACTGGGCATTCAGACTTCTTTAATGGTTAGCTTAGCCGCATTTGTCATGTTTTCATTTGCCGAAATGATAGGACATTTTTCAACTTCAGTCCGGACAATCTTATTCTTTGTTTTTTTAGTCCTTTTGATAGGTTCATTCCTGTACTTATTTGTACTTCCTTTATTTAGATATTTCAATCTTTTCAGAAGAACTGATTACCACGAAGTTGCCGGCAGAGTGGGGAAAAACTTTCCTTTTATAAAAGATGATTTATTAAATGCAATGCAGCTGGTTAATGTTGATAATTCAACATATAAATATTCAGAGAAATTAATTAATGCTGCATTTCTTCATGTATTTGAAAAAACAAAACAGGTTAAGTTTGAATCCATTGTAAATTTTAATAAAGCTAAAAAATTGCTGTCATATTTCTCATCAAGCATAATATTTAGCTTTTTATTATTCTTATTTATTCCCGGTTTAAAAAGTGCTTCGCACCGGCTTGTTAATTTTAACCAGGATTTTATTCAGCCTCCGAAATTCATTTTTCAGATTGAACCCGGGAATCAGCAAATAACAAAAGGCGATAATGTAAATATAACGGTAAGAGTAGACGGAGCTAAATTAAAAGAAATTTACCTGGCTGTAAAAGATACAGAGCAGACACATTTTGAAATAAATACTCTAAAGCCGGATTCAGCGGGGACTTACAATTATAAAATAAAAGCTGTAAGGAATAGTTTCAGGTATTTTGCTTCCGCTGAAGATGTAAAGAGTAATGAATATTCAATTGAAGTAGTAGACCGCCCAATTATAAAGATGCTGTCTGTTACTGTCAATTCTCCTTCATACTCTGGTATTCCTCAAATGATTCAAAAGGATAACGGAAATTTAAGTGCTTTAACCGGGAGCAGGGTAGATGTAAAACTTTCTTCAACAAAGGAATTAAAGAATGCAGAATTATTTTTTAATGATTCAACGACTGTAAATCTGAATATAGAAGCAAAAAATGCCGTTGGAAATTTTAAAATCTCAAAAGATAAGAATTATAAAATTCTTTTAACCGATATTAATGGTAATCAAAATTCATCACCAATTACATATACTATAAAAGCGCTGACTGATTCCTATCCTGCAATTGAAATTATTAATCCCGATAAAGATGTTGATATGGCAAATGATAATCGTTTACCTCTTTTTGCGCGAGTATCAGACGATTATGGTTTTACTAAATTGAATCTGAATTACCGTTTATCATCTTCAAAATATCAGGCTTCAGAAAAGGAGTTTTCAACTATTGGTATTCCAATAGATAAAAGCCGGAAAGAAATAGATGTTAATTATATATGGAATTTATCACAGCTCGGTTTATCAGCGGAAGATGTTGTAGTTTATTATCTTGAAATTTTTGATAATGATGATGTAAATGGTCCTAAATCAACAAAATCTTCTACGTTTGCAATCAGGGTTCCTTCACTGGATGAAATTTTGGCAAAGGCGGATAATACGCATAATGAAGCTCAGCAGAATTTAAAGGAAACTTTAAAAGAAGCTGAAGATCTGAAAAATGAACTGGAAAAAATTGACCAGGATTTTAAAGCAGAATAAAAAAGATATAAGCTGGGAAGAAAAAGAGAAAATTGAAAAATCTCTTGACAAATTCGAGAAAATTCAAAGTAAAATAGCAGATACGAAAAAGCAGCTCGCACAAATGCAGCAGGATTTGCAGAGCAACAATCTGCTTTCGAAAGAAACTCTTGAAAAGTATATGGAACTTCAAAAGCTTATGGATGAATTTTCTACGAAGGAAATGAAAGAAGCAATTGAAAGGATGCAGAAGATGCTTCAAACCCTGGATAGAAGACAGATCCAGGAAGCTATGAAGAACTTAAAATTTAATGAAGATGCTTTTCAGAAGAGTATTGAAAGGACCATCAGTTTACTGAAGAGACTTCAGATAGAACAAAAGATTGATGAACTGGCAAAAAAAGCTGAAAATCTTTCAGAAAAGCAGAATGAAATAAATAAAGAAACTGATAAAAGTAACCTGGCTGACAAACAGGAAAAAAATAATCTCAGCAAAAAACAAAACGATGTAACAAATGAACTGAATAATGTTGATAAAGAGATGGATAATCTTTCCGGTTTAATGGATAGCCTGAAAGATATGCCTAAAGAAGACATGCAGAAATTAAAAGAAGAATTTGATAAACAGAAGAATCAGCAGTTATCGCAGGAAGCATCTCAAAATATTCAGCAGAATCAAATGATGATGGCTCAGCAGAATCAGGAACAGCTTTCAAAAAATATGAAGAATTTCCGGCAGCAGATAGATCAGCTGAAACAATCCATTAACCAGAATAACCTTATGCAGACTTTTAACGATATGAGGAAAGTTATGGATAATCTTGTTGATTTATCAAAACAGCAGGAGAAATTAAAAAACAGGGTTCAGCAGTCAAATCAAATATCATCAGCTTCCCTGGACAAGGAGAGCGAACAGCAGAATGAAATTCAAAGCAACCTGGATAAAGTGATGAAGATGATGGGAGATCTTTCTCAAAAAACATTTGCTATCTCTCCGGAAATGGGAAAAGAATTAGGTGATGCAAAGAGAGAAATGGGACAGTCTATGCAGTCAATGCAAAACAGGAACAGCAATTTATCCGTTATGAATCAGAGCAATGCAATGGAATCATTGAATAAAGCTGCAACTATGATGCAGAATTCCCTGCAGTCAATGATGCAGGGAGGAGGTCAGGGACAGGGCGGAATGATGTCGCTGATGCAGCAGCTGAATCAAATGTCCCAGCAGCAGATGAATCTGAATAATTTAACTCAAATGCTTCAGCAGGGACAGCAGGGGAAGTTATCAATGCAGCAGCAGGCGCAGCTTCAGAGACTTGCTCAGCAGCAGGAGTTAATCAGGAAATCTCTTGAACAATTAAACAAGGAAGCTAAACAATCAGGTGAAGCCAGCAAGATCCCGGCTGATCTTGATCATGTTGCACAGCAGATGCAGGAAGTTGTCTCAGGTATGAATACAGAAAAACTTGATGATAATATTGTTCAAAAGCAGGAGAGAATACTTTCAAAGCTTTTAGATGCACAGAGGTCTATTAATGAAAGAGATTATGAAAAGAACCGGGAATCAAATACGGGAAAAGATATCGTAAGAAAATCACCTGCAGATTTAAATTTTTCATCAGGCCGGGGAAAGATCAAATAACCGATGAATTGAACCGTGCAGTTCAGGAAGGTTATACCAGGGATTACGAGGAATTAATCAGAAAATACTATGAAGCATTGCAGAAAGAGGATATCAATAATTAATTTTAACTCAATTTTGTATTTTATTCAGAATCAAACCGGATCAATATGAACAAAGACTTTATTGATATCGGGTAAATGCAAAATCTCTTGCCGTACTTTTACTCCGATATCATGAGATTCTTCAGTAGAGACATCCTTATTTACATCAATATGTATTTCAACATGAAATTTATTCCCTACATAATGAGATTTTAATTCATTTATTCCTTCAACCCCTTTTACTTTTAATGCTTTATTTGCAATCTCAATAATCACTTCTTCGCTCGCTGCTTTTCCCATCAAATAGTCAATATTTTCTTTCGCAATTTTATATCCGGATCTAAATATAAACAGCGCAATTAAAATACCTGAAATTCCATCGATATATCTAAAGCCTAATTGGACTCCGATTACACCTACTATTGATAAAGATGAAGCCAGTACATCATTCATACTATCAACCGCACTAGCTTTAAGTCCGGGACTTTTATATTCCATACCGATTTTGGATTGATACTGCATTAAAATCAGTTTGATGATTATTGTGATTACAAGGACTACATAAACTTCAGGATTAATGTGGGTAATATAAGGATGAAGAATCCTCTCAATCGAAGCTTTTATTACTTCAATACCCACGATCCCGGCAAAAAGTGCAATCAGAAAAACAGCAATCGGCTGAGCAGCATTATGACCAAACTGGTGCTCTTCATCCGGATTTTTTAAAGATACTTTCACTCCGTACAATATTGCTGCGGAAGCAATAATATCATTTAATGAATTTATTGCATCGGAAATTACGGCAATTGAATTTGAAAATATGCCGACAATCCCCTTTATGATAAAAAGGAAAATATTTGTTATTAAAGATAAATAGGTTGCGCGCTTTAACGATTTTGCCATTTAAATACTATCAAACTGAGAGTTAATCTGGTTAATAAATAAATTACTCATACATTGAAAATATAAGATTTGAATATGAAAATAAAAATTAAACTGAAAATAATTATATGAGTCTGCCTTAAAAAGGTTCATTTATGGAAAATATTATTCAATTTTAATCCATAAACGAAACCAAATTAGTCTAAATCAATCTTTTTAGCTTCACTTCACACCTGCGTCCCGAAACGCCACTTTGGCTTACAGGCACGAAACGTTTCGTGAAGTGAAGATTTGACTTATTATATTAAAAAAACTTTAAACCCTAACTTATTTTTAGAAATCTTCGATAATTAATTGAGACTTTAAATCTCAAAAGAAGAAGATGAAAGAAAAAAGTCTTAATTTGGCACAAGATTTGCCTCAATTTGAAAACGAATTTTTTACGGGGTATTAAGAAATAATTATAGTGAATCATAATAGCTTCAAATAAGTATCTGAACTATAAAAGCATCGTCATCCGGAAATAAATGAAAATATTTACCGGAAAATAGATGTAATAATTACATAATATCAAAAATAATGAATTTTATTTTTCTAAAGATGGAAAAGAAATTAACAAATAAATTCAAGCAAAATTAAAAGGATAAGTTGTGAACAAATTAATTTTTATCGTTGACGATGAAAAAGCAATTTCAAGGTTGTTATCTTATTGGGTAAAAGACAAATGGAAATATGAAGCCGAAGTCTTTGATAATAGTGAAGATGCTCTAAGGAAGCTTCATTTAAAACCCGACCTGATCCTTTTGGATATTATGCTTCCAGGGCTTGATGGTTTAGCCACTTTAAAAAGAATTAAACAGTATGATGAGAACCTGCCTGTAATAATTTTATCGGCTCAGGGCAGTGTTGAAGTTGCAGTAGAAGCTTTAAGATTCGGCGCTTATGATTATTTCCCCAAACCGATTGATACTCAAAGACTGGAACCTGCAATCAAGAATGCAATAAAACAATATGATCTAACCAGAGAGCTGGAAAATCTTAAAGATGATGTTCAAAGAGAATACAGCTTTGATAATTTAATTTCGGCTGATAATAAAATGCAGGAAGTTTTCAAGCTGGTTTCCAAAGTACTAAACAATGACATAACGGTTTTAATTCATGGTGAAAGCGGTACGGGAAAGGAATTGATTGCACGTGCAATTCATTATAACGGAAAGAGGAAAGATAAACCTTTTGTTGTTATAAATTGTGCTTCAATACCGCGTGAGCTTTTGGAGAGTGAATTATTCGGACATGAAAAAGGTTCATTTACCGGTGCGCACCAGAGAAAATTAGGTAAGTTTGAACTGGCGAAGGAAGGTACATTGTTCTTAGATGAAGTAGGGGAACTTGAAATGCTGCTTCAGGCAAAACTTTTACGCGTAATTCAGGAAAAAGAATTTGAACGTGTCGGAGGAACTGAAGTAATTAAAACAGATGTTAGAATTATTTCTGCTACAAATAGAGATCTGAAATCGGCCGTTGAGCAAAAAGAATTCAGAGAAGATTTATATTACAGATTAAATTCATTTCCAATTTATATCCCGCCGCTTAGACAGCGTAAAGGTGATATTCTTGTTTTAGCCCACCATTTCATTGATACTTTTAATAAAAAATTAGGCAAAAATAGTAAGGGATTTTCAAAAAAAGCTCTGAAGCTGATTTATGAATATAACTGGCCGGGTAATATCCGGGAAATGGAAAATACAATTGAAAGATGCCTGATAATTGCGGAGAGGGATATTATTGATGTTAGCGATTTACCACCTCATTTAAAATCTTCTGAGCCGATTTTAAATAATGACCTGAATGGTTCATTTTTTAATGACGATGAAATTATTCCTTTCGAAAGACTGAAGGAAGAATCAATTAAACATGCTTTAAAAGTTACCAAAGGTAATATTGTAGAAGCTGCAAAGAAACTTCAGCTCGGAAGAGCAACTATTTACAGGCTTATGGATAAATATAATATAGAGAATAGATTTTTTGAATAAATAAATATCATTTCACTTAATTACAGGATAGTAAAAATCATGGATTTTACCAGGGAAGAACATGGGAGTGTGCTCGTTGAAAAAGTTAACCTTACAAGAGCCACACTTAAAGAAGCCGAGGAATTTAAGTCTCATTTAGTTGAAGATATTAAAGCCGGCTGGCAAAAAATTGTTGTTGATCTCTCGGAATGTGAATTTATTGATTCGACCTTTTTAGGGGCGTTGGTCGTTTCATTGAAAAAAGTTACGGCTATGGGAGGCGATATTAAATTAGTAGGTTTTCAGCCTGCTGTTAATTCTATGTTTGAACTTACAAGAATGTATCGTGTATTTGATTCATTTAAATCTTTGAACGAAGCAGTCCAAAGTTATTTATAAAAGACACCGGATTTAATTATTAATTGAAAGCTGATTTTTAATGGGAAGTAGTGAGAAAAGAAATATACTGATTATTGATGACGATCTTACTATTAGAAAATTAATTGGACATCATCTTAAAAGAAACGGTTATGATATTTTTGAAGCTGAGGGGGCTAATGAGGGATTCAAATTTTTAAAAGAAGAAAAAATCGATCTTGTACTTTGCGATGTGACAATGGATGAAATGGATGGCTTTGCCTTCTGCCGGAGGGTTAGAGAAGACCAGCACCACCGCGTTCTTCCTTTTATTTTTGTTACTGCAAAAAACACTCTCGAAGATAAATCCGAAGCACTTGAAGCAGGCGGAGATGATCTAATTACAAAACCATTTGATGTTGATGATTTACTTATCAAAGTTCAGGCTTTGCTTAGACGGACTGAAATTTATAAAGTATATGGTGCTAAAAAGAATCTTGAGCAATCGTTCTCGGTAAAAACTTCCAAAATATTGCTGGTAGATGATGATCAAATCATTTCTAAAATATTTCAGTATAATTTAGTTCAAGCCGGGTTAGAATGTGCCGTGGCAAATAACGCTCACGATGGCTTTGCTCTTGCTAAAGCCGATCCGCCGGATATAATTGTTTCGGATATAATGATGCCCCAAATTGACGGTTATAAATTTCGAAGTATGCTTTTGGAAGATCCGGAACTTAAATCAATTCCTTTCATCTTTCTGACTGCTAAAGAAGAAGAAAATGATATTCTGGAAGGGTATGAACTTGGAATTAATGATTATGTAATTAAAACTGCCGGTCCTAAAATATTAACTGCAAAAATTAAGGCTATTATTAAAAGTCTTCATAAAGAAAGACAAAAAATAGTTTCTGAACTGCATGTAGCCTCTGAAATACTTGGAGCCAAAGTCGTTCCCGAAAAGTTTCCCGACTTTGAAGGGTTTGAAATTAAATACTGGCACCAGACTTACCAGGGAATCCCGGGAGGAGATTTCATTGATTATTTTGAACTTAATGATAATAATTTAACGGTAGCTCTGGGAGATGTTATGGGGAAAAAGTGGGGTGCCTGGTATTTTGCTTATGCATATGCAGGCTATATAAGAAGTTCCATACGTGTTGTTCTTCAATCTGCTGTTGAATATAATCCAAGCGAAATTATGCAGCAGGTAAATAAATCGGTTTATGAGGATTCAAAAATCTCCGAAGTATTTACCACATTGTCTATTGTTATACTGAACCGGCAGAATAAAACTCTTAAATATTCCGGGGCAGGGGATCTGCCTATTATATATAGAAAGTTTTCAACAGGTGAAGTAAAAAAAATAAATTCCAAAGGTTTACTTCTCGGCTTCACTTCCAACGGTAATTATAATGATGTATATCTCCAGCTGGAACCGAATGATATGGTTTTCATGATTACTGATGGAATAATGGAATCAAGAAATGCCCAGGGCGAACAATTTGGAACAGTCAAACTGGATAGCGTTCTTGCAGAACTTAACGATTCAAACCTTGAAAATCCTATAGACATAATAAAAGAAGAATTTGAAAAATTCACTTCTAACAAATTTGAAGACGATATAAGCATAATTAGTATAAGAGCTAAATAAGTAACTGTTTCAGGCAATCTGCGGCAAAGATAAAACCATTCTATAGTACCTGCTATTCTTATTGAATATATTTTTAAATGAATAATATAAGACTTTTTTGCAATTCTGTGCATAATAAATCATTACTTTAAATTTTTATGAAAATTTTATTGACTAATCAATAAAAATGTTATAAATTGACCCAGATTTTATTTATATCCTTTTAACGAAAACTATTTCTGTTTATTCAATTGATAAATAAAAATTAAAGTTGGAAAGGGGGATCGAATTTTTGGGATGATTCCTCTTCAAAAATAATATTGACTTTAATATAGTTTTTTCAGACGTTAAAAAATGTAAATTATTTATAATTAATAAAAGGTGCATGGGTTAGCTTATTGAAGGAAATTTTACAAATTGAAATTGTTTAAATCTTTTCTCTAATAACTCCCACATTTGTTTTTAAATAAATGTCAGCACCTTACTATTTTGCGTCATTTTAAATGATTCTTTCATTTTTTATAAAAAGAAAATAACAATACTTATTTATTCAATGCTTATTAATTTTATCAATCTTTGAAGGAGGTTATATGAATAAAGCTGATAGATTTAAGCTTTTATACATATTTGGTATCAGCTTAATGTTTTATTTTATTGGATGTGTAGACACTTCCGTTCAGAATATACCCACCAGCTTTGATTATCAAAGTCAGCTTCAGCTAGTTAATTTAGCATCTGTTAGTGGAACCGCTACTATTGATATTGTTAACGTTGATGGTTCGGTTGCCGCCAGTACTCAATTAAGCGTAGGAAGTGCTTATCCGGCAGATCCTCAACCTTTTATGGATATACCTTCCGGAACAAAAACTTTTAAAGTAACTTTTTCTAATGCAAGTTTTAATAATGAATTCAAATACACTATTGATTCGGAAAGGAAAATCAGGTTGTTTTTAATTAATCCTGACTCGAGTTCAACGAACCTGATTAAGACAGATGAAAGATATACATGGCAGACAAAAAATAGCGACAATGCCGGAAATTTGTATCCTGCTGGATCTGCATCGATTGCATTTTTTAATGCTTCTCCCACTACAACTATTGATATACTATTGGCTCAGGATTCAACGCTCACTCCGTCTCTTGCAGTAGGAAAAGCACTTCCATATATGACGTTTAAAGCAGGAAACATTACAGTTACTTTTAAAAAAGATACGACCGGTGTAGGGGGAAATCCTACTTTAGCATCTGCTACCATTGACGCGAAATCCCAAGGCAGGTATTCAGCTGTTTTATATGGAACTACCGGCAATTTGCAAGCTAAAGTTTATACAGACGATTAGTAATAAAGTTTAAAAATTTCGGAGGAAAAAATATGTTTCGAAAAATTTTTACAGTAGTAAGTATATTATTGCTAATTACATCAGTAGCAATAGCTCAAACTGGAAGAATTCTGGGAAAGGTTGTTGATCAACAAAGTGATGAACCATTAATTGGTGCTAACGTAATTGTTGTTGGTACAAGCCTCGGAGCCGCTACAGATGTTAACGGCAGTTTTATAATCTCTCAGGTTCCCCCTGGGAATTATAGTGTTAAAGCTTCTTACATCGGCTACCAAGATGTAACTGTTGAACAAATAAGGGTAGTAACAGGGCTTTCAGCTGAAGTTAATTTCAGGCTTCCTTCTTCAACAATTGCAACCGGTGAAGTAGTAATTGTTTCACAAAGACCTCTTATTGAAAAAAGTGCTACAAACGCAGTTCGTATTGTAAGCGCTGAAGATATTCAATCACTCCCGGTAAGAAGTATAGCAGCTATTCTGGCTTTACAGCCTGGTGTTGTGCAGCAGAACGGAAATACTTTTATACGCGGCAGTAGAGCTGATGAAACAGGTTATATTTTGGAAGGCGCTGATGTAAAAAATGTTTACAGCAGAAACGGTGGCTCTCTTGTAACTGTTTCCCCGGATGCTTTACAGGAACTGTTGGTTCAGGCAGGCGGATATACTGCAGAATACGGTAATGCGAATGCCGGTATTGTTCAGCAGGATTTTAAAACAGGTACAGACAAATATCACTTCTCTGTAAGAGCCGAAACTGATAATTTCGGGAATGCTAACTCATCCGACAGGTTCCTCGGCACTTACTCTTATGGTTATTCCGATTATACGGTTACTTTAAGCGGCCCGGTTATTTCGGATAAGTTAAAACTGTTCGTAACCGGTGAAAATAATTTTATGCGTGATTATAATCCTCAGTTTTTATATGGCAGTCCTACTGCATTTTCAACAGGCCAGCTTCTGGATACCACAAAAGTATATGATACCGGTATAAACGGCGGAAACAAGACCGATTATCAATATTTAAACTGGAGCAGCGGTTCTATCCCGGGCCGTATGCAAAACAGGTATACATTTAATGGTACTGCTCTATTAGATTTAAAACCTTTATTAATAAAAGCGGCAGGTGCGTTTACCTGGCAGAGACAAAGAGGAAACGACTGGACATACAATAGTGTTTCACCCGTACCCGGAGGAGCTACTATAACAGATCTTTCCAATATTTATAATCTTAGCAGGTTACCATTGGATGACAATAGTAACTTATTATTAAACTTAAAAGGTACTTATTTCCTTTCTTCAAATTCTTATGTTGAAGCTAATTTTAATTATCTGGACTGGCGGGATAAGACCTATGATCCTTATATGCAGGATAACTTCCTTGATTATGCAGACAGCTTAAAAGCTGCGGCGTATGGATTTACATACACGAATTATACTTCTCAACCAGCTCCTTATAATTTCTTTGGATTCGATTTTACAAGGCCTGGTAATTATTTAACAAATTATATTAAACAGCAAAGAAACTACTTAGGCGGTTCTGCCGCATTTACAACCCAGCTTGGTAAACATGAATTTAAAGCCGGCGGTTCTTATCAAAGATGGACTCTCAGAAGATATTCGGTTACCGCAGCTTCAACTTTATTATTAGATGTAAGAGATAACCCGGATCAAAGTAGAAATCTGGACTCTTTAAATTTTCTGCTTCAGAATACCGGTTACCGGTCATTTAACAATTATGGATATGATTTGTTTGGCAACTCGATCGATAACGGTAATTATGCTCCTAAACATCCTGTTTTTGCCTCCGGTTATATTCAGGATAAACTTGAATTAAGCGATTTAATTATTAATGCCGGATTGAGATACGATTATATAAATATGGATAGCTGGAAGTGGGAAAACCCGTTAAATCCAACATCAACTCCGGATACACATTTACCGATTGATTTGGTCAACGGAAATACGTTTAGTTATGTTTCTCCTCGTTTAGGCTTTTCATTTCCTGTTACTGATAGAACAGTTTTCCATATGCAATATGGTAAATTTGTCCAGGCGCCTAGTCTGGATATTGCATATAGAGGAATCTTACAAGTCTCAACAGTTATTACGGCAGCTAATCTTTATACAAATCCTATTGCCTATAATCCGCAGCCTATCAGGACCACTCAGTATGAAGTCGGTTTTACACAGCAGTTCACAGATTTTGCTGCAATGGATATAACAGCATTTTATAAAGATATTAAAGGACAGGTTCAATATACCGAAATACAGACAGAAGCCGGCGCTGCTAAAGCTCAGTATGCAGCTTTTATTAACCAGGACTTTGCTACTACAAAGGGTCTGGAACTTAGTCTTAAAGTTAGAAGAGTTGAAAGAGTTAGAGCTGAAATAAATTATACTTATTCAGATGCTAAAGGTACAAACTCATTCTTAGCAAGCGGAATTGGTTCTGTGGAAGTGAGTAAAAATGTACCGACCGTAATACTTCCATTGACATACGATCAAACCCACAGAGGTTCGATTATGCTTGATTATAGATTTGGAAAAGATGACGGCGGACCGATTTTACAGCAATTAGGTCTTAATTTACTCTTTACTTTCAACAGTGGCCATCCATATACACTTGCACAATCAATAGATCAAACCGGTCTTGGTCAGGCACGTGATAATACTGGTGGATTAATTCCTGCTTTAGATACAAGAGGCAGAAGAACTTCAGGGCCTGTTAATCAGGCAACTACCCCATGGTATTATAACTTAGACCTCCGTGTTGATAAAACAGTTAGTCTTTATAATCTTGATGTAAACTTCTATGTATATGTTATGAATGTGTTGAATACTAAGAATGTTATAAATGTTTACGATAGAACCGGAAACGGATATGATGATGGATTCCTGGATTCTGCACCTGGTAGAGCAGAATCGCCACAATTTAGAGATTTATACTCAAACTTAAATCTTGGTAATCAACAAGCGGCCGAAACTGTAATGAACCTTAATATGTTCTCTGCACCCAGACAGATAAGAGCCGGTGTTTTAATTAATTTTTAATTGTTTATTGAAAGAGTTTACCTCATGAAAAAAAATAAATTGCGGAGGTTATTTATATGAGAAAATTTAATTATCTAAGTTTACTTATTCTATTAACTTTTTTAATAGCAAGTCCTTCTAATATTTTTGCTAAAGAAAAAGACAAAAAAGATAGGAACAGACTCAGTAAAACAGCATTGAATCCAGCTTCAAATGTTGTTGATATTAATAATATTACTTCCTGGGTTGGAGCAGACGGATTTCATGATTGGGTTGTCTCCGGATCATGGAACGGGATGTTTCCAAAAGGCTCAAACATCGGTGTAATTTTTGCCGAAGGTATCGTTTGGGGAGGAAAAGTTAATGACGGCCAGTCACCACTGGTAAGGGTTAATGGCAATACTTATGGAACAGGCTGTCAATCGGTGTTTAATCCACCCAGAGTGTTTAAAGTAAGACCCGATTATCAGACCGGTAGTTTAGCCGATGATGCGGCAAATTTTAATAACATTGCTTTAGGTCAGGTCTCTCAGGGTGATATTGATGCATTGAGAGCTCAGTATGCAACTGACTGGAACGAATGGCCGGCGGATCAAGGTGCGCCTTATGAGGATGTTAATAATGATGGAAAGTATGAAGCGGATACAGATATTCCAGGTATTCCGGGAGCGGCTCAGACTTTATTTGTTCAATATACAGATGCATTATCCGCAGCAAACTACGGCTCTCAGCCAATAGGTTTACAGATATCGGAAACATATTGGGCATATGCATATACTGGTGCATTAGGTAATGTGATTTATAAAAAAGTAAATATGGTATATAAAGGAACAGCAAAATCATCTGCAAATTCTACAATTGATAGTATGTATATTGTTCAATGGGCTGATCCTGATGTTGGTACTTCTTCAGATGACTTTGCCGGCTGCGATACGACATTAAACCTGGGATATGCTTATACTGCACAATCTCAGGATGCAACATATCAGGCCGCCGGATATGGTCCACCTGCCATTGGTTATGACTTCTTGCAGGGTGTTTCTCAATATACCGGGAATCCAAATGATAGTGCAATTGTAAATGTTAAATGGAGAAAAGGTTATAAATATATTAACCCGAAACCTATGAGCTCTTTTATTTATTTTGCTGCTGGTGGTAACTGGTCGGATCCCAGTTTTGATTATACCGGTACATTAGAATTTTACAACCTTATGCGAGGTTATTTACCTGAACCCCATTTCCCTTCAGCTGCTGCATTCCCTGAGGCAGTTTCTGATGTTACTCCATACGGAACTTATCTGTTGGCTGGTGATCCTACCCAACCTTTGAGTGCAACTAATAAATTAGATGGAAATACGGCACAGAAGGGGGATTCACCGGGAGACAGAAGAATAATGGTTGTTAACGGACCTATTACAATGCATCTTGGTGATACGGCAGAGGTTGTATTAGCGATGGTTGGTGGTTTAGCTTCTCCGCAGCAGAATAATATTGATGCTGTTACAATAATGAAAAATAATGATAAAACTGCGCAAATAGTATTTGATCAGCTTTTCAAATTACCTTCTATTTCTCCCCCGAATGTTAAAGTTGAACAGCTTGATCAGAAGATAGTACTGGATTGGGGAAATGATCAGGCATCAATAAAGAAGATAGAAAATTTCTCAAGCCAGAATTATAAATTTGAAGGTTATGAAGTTTATCAATTACCTTCTCCTTCGGCTTCTTTATCTGATGGTGTAAATTTAGGTACATTTGATTTAGTTGATGGTATTACAACTATTGTAGATACAGTGGAAGAAGCAGGAGTTTTGCTGGGTAAAGTTGTTGTGGCAGGACAGGATAAAGGTGTCCAGCGCTTTTTAACAATAACTAAAGATGCTTTTAAAGGTAATCAGCCTTTACGTAATGGTCAGGAATATTATTTTGCTGTTGTGCCGTATGCTTTTAATCCTGCTCCATTGTTACCGTTCCATGCTCTGCAGTCTGCAGTTATAATAAAAGTAGCAGTACCACAGCAACCTTTTGGTATACAGCCAGGTTCTACTGTAGGTGATACACTTCTAACCAAACATACAACAGGACAGAGTGACGGCTCAGTTTTCGGTTTAGTCGTTGAGCCGACCAAAACAACTGGTAATAGTTATAAAGTCTCATTCAATGCTGATAATGAAGGTAATACTACATGGTCTTTAACAAATACTTCAAATGGTACTGTTGATGTTTCAGGGATAGCAAATCAGTCAGGTGACAATGCATACCCGATTGTTGATGGTATAATGATAAAAGTTATCGGACCACCTGAAGCTGTTAAATCCTGGAGCTCTACTGGGACACGGTGGGTGAGTGGATATTCAGGTGCAGGTGGCGATCCTAATAATTTCTTTGGCGGATTATTAATAGGTAAAAACTTCTTCGGAAGTGATCTTCCGGCTTCTGATTATGTTCCGGTAGAATTAGATTGGACCGGAGGTGCTTCAGCATTACCACCTTCTGATGCAAATGGTTGGTCACAAGGCGCTGTTTATAGAAGAGATAAAGGTTACGCTTATGAAGGTATAGGCTGGCTGCCATTCAAAGCTTATGATATAAGTGATCCAAATAATCCCAAACAGATAAATGCAAGCTTTGTTGAGGATTCAGTAAATGGTAGTGCTAATCTACAATGGGATATGGGATGGAACGGAACATCATTTGCAGATAACGGTGGAAGAGAATATTTATTTATAAACAACACTCCTTACGATCCGACACATTATAATGCAGATGTTGATGGTACTTATAATGATGTATTATATGCTATCTGGCCAATTGCAAGAGGTGATCATCCATATCTTGAAGCACCATGGACTATGACAATCGAACCAAATTACATCAATTTGCCATCAGATGTATTTACATTTACTGCTCCATCAGTAACAAAAGATGCTGCTTTGCAAAAGGTTGATGCTGAAAAAGTTAATGTGTTCCCAAATCCCTATTATGGTTTCCAGTCAAGAGAAACCTCAAGGGATGCAAAATATGTTACATTCAGTCATTTACCAGATAAAGCGACAATAAGAATATTTGATTTGTCGGGAGTTTTGGTAAAGACGATTAACAAGAACGATCAAACACAATTTACTACGTGGAACCTCCAGAATGATAATGGTTACCCTGTAGCCAGCGGCGTATATGTGGTATATGTTGACATGCCGACTTTAGGAGCTACCAAAGTATTGAAATTAGCGCTTGTACAAGAAGAGCAGATATTGAAAGTTTATTGATTCCCGATTAATACGGGATTAATTCCGGTCCCGTTTTAACGGGATCGGGATTATTAAAATTTTAATTTTAATTGGAGGAATTATGATTTACTTAAACAGATTGTTATTTATCTTTCTAATATTTGTTTGTGCTGCTATCGAAGTCTTTGGTGGCGGTCAAAACAGGGCCGGAACTTCCGCTGCCCCGGAACTTAGAATACCTGTAGGAAGCAGGTATCTGGCGATGGGCGGTGCTGATGTTGCATTGGTTTCTGGTTTGGAAGCAATATACTGGAATCCTGCTGGTGTGGATGTAACTGAAAATGATGTTAATGCTATCTTTTCCTACAGGAAATATATTGCAGACATGAACATGAGCTTCGTCGCAGTAAGCGGGAGATTTGGCGAGTTAGGAACAATCGGGCTTTCATTCAGAGACCTAAGTATTGGCGATATAAATGTCACTACTATGGATCAACCGGATGGAAATGGACAGATTGTCAGCCCTACCTATTTTATTTTAGGATTAACTTACTCAAAACAATTAAGCGACCGTATATCAATCGGGACAAATATTAACCTGATTCATGAAGGCTGGCAGGGTGTAACTGCTTCAGGTTTCAGTTTTGATGTTGGTGTAGAATACAGAGACCTGTTTTCTGTTCCCAACCTGTCATTGGGTGTTGTAGTAAAAAATCTTGGCGGTACTATGAAATATTCCGGAACTGCATTATGGACGACAGCTACTGATCCAAACAGCAACAGAGGGCTTACTTTTTATGAAGTAGGTGCCCAATCTTCTGAATTACCTTCCGAGATTTCCTTAGGAGTTTCATACAGCAGAAATATCGATGAAGATAACAAATTTACTATTGCAGGATCTTTTGTTAATAATAACTATACCTACGATAACTATAAAGGCGGCTTGGAATATTCCTATAAAGATGTTCTATTCTTAAGAGGCGGATATCTTTATTCTCCGCAGTCTGATTCCAATACACCTGATATTTTCCAGAACTATACAGTTGGTGCAGGCATTAACTTTGAACAGTTTACAAATATTAATATCTCTTTTGATTATGCTTATGTCCCGGTTAAGTATTTTGATGCCAACAATATTTTTACTATTAGAATGGGATTATAGTCAAAAATTAATTTAGACTTATTTAACATATATGCGGTTTACCAACTTGGTAAACCGCATTTTTTATTTTAAAAGCTGCTTATAATTCATTCAAATATTTTTAATTACGGGATATGGAAATCCTTAGATATGATTTAAAAAATTATTTATCTTTTATGAATATTTAATAATTATATTTTACTGGGTTTTAATGATAAAGAAAAAAAATATTTTCCGTGTTATCCTCTTCTTAATCCCTTTCTTGTTTTTATTTTCTTTGGAAATAATACTAAGGCTGATAGGATATGGTCCGGATTTAAGTATAGTAGCTAAAATCCAGCGGAATGGAAAAGAATATTATACAATGAACCAGCTGGTTGGTAACCGGTATTTTAATGAAAATCGTCTTTTTTACAGGAAGGGCTCGCACGACTTTTTTGAAGTAAATAAAAGCCCGAATACAATAAGAGTTTTTTGCTTCGGCGCTTCAACTATGGCCGGGTTTCCATATGAATATGATGCAATTCCATCTGAATTTTTAAGAGATCGTTTAATTGATGCTTTCCCGAATAAAAATATTGAAGTAATAAATACTGCAATAGCAGCTACAAATAGTTATACGGTATCAGAATTCGTAAATGAATTATCACATTATAAGCCTGATCTTTTCATTATTTACATGGGGCAGAATGAGTTTTACGGAGCTTTCGGAGTGGGTTCAACAATTTCAATCGGGAAAAGCAGATGGCTTATAAAAACTTTTCTATGGCTGCAGCAATTTAAAACATTTCTGTTCCTTAAGAATATCGTTTCCTCAATATCAAATTACTTTAAACCTTCAAACGTAAATGAAGATAAAATATTAATGGAGCAGATGGTTAAGAATAATTCAATTAAATATAATGGGAGCGATTTTTTAATAGCGGAAAATACTTTTGAGGATAATTATCAGGAAGTAATTGAAACAGCTAAAAAAAATAAAATACCTGTGATTATTTCGACTCTGGTTACAAATGAAAAAGATTTAGCACCTTTTGTCTCCATATATTCTGACAACTTAAATGATTCTCTTAAAAATAAATTCAATAATTATCTGGCTGCCGGGATAAATTATAGGAAAAAAGGGGATTATACAAATGCCCTAAAAAGTTTTAATAAATCAATTGCTATAGATTCTACTCCGGCAGATGTTCATTATCAAATAGGTGTTTGTGAAGAGTTAACAAAAAATTATGAGAAAGCAAAAAGACAATTTACACTTGCAAAAAATCTGGACGGCTTAAGGTTTAGGGCTCCTTCTGTATTCAATCGGGTTATAAGAAAATTAAGTAATCAATATAAAGTACCTTTGTCTGATGTAAATAAAAGCTTTCAGGGAAGTTCGCCTTATGGAATTATAGGCAAAGAATTATTGGTTGATCATGTCCATCCAAATATTAAAGGTTATTTTTTACTGGCAAAAACATGGTTTCAAACTATCAGGGATAATGAATTAGTCGGCTTATCTGCAAATGTAAATGAAAATGACAGTTTATTGTGGCAGCAGTCGTCTGTTACTACTCTGGACAGCATTATTGGAGCGCTAAAAATAATGAAATTAAAAAGCAGGCCGCCGTTTACAAATAAAGACAGCGATTTTGTTTTTACACCCCATAATAACCTTGAACAAATTGCATATAATTATCTTACAAATAATAAACTATCATGGGGTATGGCTCATGTTATGGCTGCGAAAGAATATTTAGTAAAAAAGGATTATGAAAAAGCAGTTAGAGAATATAAAGCCATCCTGATTACTGATGAAACAAATCCAAACCTTCTTTCTATAATCGGAGATATTTATTATCAATTAAAATCATATCAAGAAGCAGAAGCAAACTATTATAAGGCCTTCAGTTTTGATAGTAATCAATTCCTAAAATACCGGCTGGGGTTAGCAAATATAAATTTGAAAAAACCTGATTTGGCAGTACAGTATTTTAGCAGTTGTCTGCTGGACAACAAGAGCTCAAATCAGTTTACAGTCGGTCAGGTAGAAAATATCAGGTATAATCTTGCAGTGGCATATTCCCGGACTAATCAGAATGAAAAAGCTATAGACGAACTGAGTATTATTTTAAAGACCAATCCTTTGAATACTGAAGCTGCAACATTGTTTAAGAAGCTTAAACAATAAGTCTGATCCCCGTCAATGAATAAGTTTTGTAAAATTGATATAATTTTTTTATCCTTATATTATATTATTTCATTAAAACACGGACAAATTTATAAATGGATGAAAATATCACCCAAAGCACAAAAATAACCGATGAAGAAATTTCAAATGAAGAAAGCATAATTATAGGAAGCGAAAAAAATTCATTATGGTATAAAGACGGCATCATTTACCAGGTTCATATAAAGGCTTTTCGTGATAGCAATGATGATGGTTTCGGTGATTTTAACGGTTTAATTGAAAAGCTGGATTATATAAGAGATTTAGGTGTAAACATAATTTGGATTCTGCCTTTTTACCCTTCTCCGATGAAAGATGATGGATACGATATATCCGATTATTTCGATATAAATCCTGATTACGGAACAATTATAGATTTTAAAAGATTCCTTAAGGAAGCACATAATAAAGGAATAAAAGTAATTACCGAGCTTGTTTTAAACCATACTTCGGATCAGCATGATCTGTTTCAAAAAGCAAGGAAGAGTGAGCCGGGCTCAAAACAAAGAGATTTTTATGTATGGACAGAAATACCCGATAAATATCTGGATGCACGAATTATCTTTAGTGATTTTGAATCTTCAAACTGGTCATGGGATCCGGTGGCAAAGGCTTACTACTGGCACAGGTTCTATTCGCATCAGCCTGATTTAAATTTTGAAAACCCTGAAGTTCACAAGTTTTTATTCAGAGCCGTTGATTTCTGGTTCGATTTGGGTGTTGATGGTTTAAGACTCGATGCCGTTCCTTATCTTTATGAAAAAGAAGGTACAAGCTGTGAGAACCTTCCCGAAACTCATGAATTCCTTAAAAAATTAAGTAAGCATATATCTGAGAATTATAAAGATAAAATGCTTCTGGCAGAAGCTAACCAATGGGCTGAAGATGCCGTAGCATATTTCGGTAAGGGAGATGAATGCCAAATGGCATTTCATTTCCCGCTTATGCCCCGCATGTACATGGCTATTCAGATGGAGGACAGGTTTCCTATAATTGATATCCTCGAACAAACTCCGGATATTCCTGAAAATTGTCAATGGGCTATGTTCCTCAGGAACCATGATGAATTAACACTTGAAATGGTTACCGATGAAGAGCGCGATTATATGTACAGGTTCTTTGCAAAAGATAACCGTGCAAGGTTAAATTTTGGAATTCGCAGAAGACTGGCTCCATTGGTAGAAAATAACAGAAGAAAAATTGAGCTTTTAAATATCCTTTTATTTTCATTTCCGGGAACTCCCATTATCTATTATGGTGATGAGATAGGGATGGGTGACAATTATTATCTTGGAGATAGAAACGGTGTTAGAACTCCCATGCAGTGGAATTCGGATCGGAATGCTGGTTTTTCAGATACAAATCCGCAAAGGCTTTATCTCCCGATAATTATTGATCCCGAATATCATTATGAAGCGATCAATGTAGAAGTTCAGCAAAGAAATCCTTCATCATTATTATGGTGGATGAAGAAAGCTCTTGCAATAAGAAAAAGATACAAGGCCTTCGGACGCGGAAAAATAGAATTCCTTTCTCCGCAGAACCCTAAAGTTATTGCTTTCTTAAGAAATTTCGGAGATGAAATAATTCTTGTTGTAGCAAATCTTTCCCGCTTCTCCCAGGTTGTTGAACTGGACCTTTCAAAATTTATGGGATATACACCAATTGAAACTTTTAGCTTAAATAGATTTCCTCCAATTGGAGAATTGTATTATATGTTAACATTAAGTCCTTACGATCATTACTGGTTCGAACTTAAGAAAATTAATAAGACCGAAGGAGCAAGAAGAGATAAGATTATTCCGGAGGTCTTAAATAAGGATGATGTTTTTAAGGAAAAATTTCTGCTTAACTATATTGAGCAGACAGACTGGTTTAAGAAGGGGGAATTTAAAATTGATAATATTCAGATCCTTGATAAAATTCTGATTTCTGGAAAAGACAATATTTTAATTTTAAAGATATTTTATGTTGATGAACTGCCTGAAATTTATTTACTCTCAGTAACGCATAACGCGGTTACCTTTAGCGGAGCGGTATTGTATGAAAATGTGCCGGCAGTTATGGCCGAGTATAAAGACGGTGTAGATAACCCGATGGTTATTTTTGACGGAATATACGATGAAACGTTTCAGCAAAATTTTATGGAGTCTTTTGCTGTTAAAAGAAGCATAAAAGGAGATGCCGGAGAGTTAAATTTTTCCAAAGAAAAAAAAATGCAGAAATTTTTTGCGGATAGCAGGCAATTCTCCTCTTCAAAATTATTAAAGGCTGATAACAGAAATATCCTTATTTTATATAACGAAAACATTATTCTTAAATTGTACAGGAAACTTGAAGAAGGAATTAATCCCGGGGCCGAAGTATCTGCGTTTTTATCTAATTCGACACCATTTCAGAACATTCATCAATATGCCGGTAAGATCACTTTTGAACAGCCTGATAGTGAACCGGTAACCGTTGGTTTACTTAAGAAATATATTCCAAACCAGGGGGATGCATGGACATATTTCCTTGATGCTGCTAAAAAATATTTTGAAAATTTATATTTAAATAATAAAGGAAAGAAAAGACACAGGAAAGCTTTAACCAGTTTGTTTACTCCTCCTTCCCAATTACGAAACGGCGGAACAATTGCAGATGCTGTGGACCATATCTATATAGAGATGGCAGGGCTTTTAGGTGAAAGAACTGCGCAGCTTCATCTGGCACTTAGCTCTGATAATGATAATAAAGATTTTGTACCCGAACCTTATTCAACATTCTATCAGAGATCTGTTTATCAAACTCTAAGGAGTACAACAAAAAATGCTTTCAGACTTTTGAGAAAATATTTGAATGATCTCGATAAAGATCTTCAAACGGAAGCTAAAAAAGTTTTAGAGTTTGAAGAAGAAATTATTGATTATATTGCTTTGATTCTCAGAGATAAAATTAATGCAAAAAGAATAAGAATTCATGGAGATTTTCACTTAAGACAGATCCTCTTTACAGGAAAGGATTTTATAATAACAAATTTTGAAGGACCTTCTTCAATGCCGTTCAGTGAAAGAAGGATGAAAAGGGGAGCTTTAAGAGATGTCGCTTCGATTATATGGTCATTTCATTTTGCAGCTTTTGTGGCTTCCTTCACGGAAGATATTCAGAATAAAGCTGAAATTGCCAAATCTGAACAATTTGCCAGTCAATGGTGGCTCTTTATAGGGAACAGATTTTTAAATTCATACCTGGACAATGTTAATCATTCAGATTTTCTTCCTGAAGAAAAAGATGAAGTTCAATACCTTTTCCATTTTTATCTTCTGGAAAAGATACTTCAGGAGTTAACCAATTGTCTTAAAGAAAATTCTCCGTGGTTAAATATTCCGTTTAAGGGACTCCAGTATATGAAAAGATTTTTGAAAGACAAAAATTAATCACTTAATCGCTATTAAAACATTAAAACTATTTCTTTTTTTTTTCACTTACCAAGATCACATTTATATGTGGGATGTTATGTGTCAATTTTCCTTGTGGTTAAATCTATTTTTACTATATTTAAAATTCTTCAAGATATTTCAGAGAGTAGCTATCAGTTATTTGAATCTGTTGAATTACAGATGTTTTTAATATTACTTGAAATAAGCTAAAAGAAAATTAATAATTATTTATGATCAAAGAACTAATATGAAGGTTGGTACGTATCTTTTAGAGAATGGGGAATATGAATTTAAGATCTGGGCACCAAAAGTGGAAGAATTAGCTTTAAAAATCATTTCTCCCCGGGAAAAATTATTTAATCTTGAAAAAGATGAATTTGATTATTGGAAAACCAGGGTAAAAGATATAGCACCCGGTACACGTTATTTATATAGAATTAATAATTCTGATGATAAACCTGATCCGGCTTCAAATTATCAGCCGGATGGAGTCCATGCCGCTTCTGAAGTAGTAAATCATTCTTTATTTAACTGGACGGATAAAAGCTGGAAGGGATTGGAATTAAAAGACTATATCATTTATGAAATACATACGGGAACATTTACAAGAGAAGGAACATTCGAAAGCATTATACCAAAGTTGGAGTATCTGAAAGAGCTGGGAATTACTGCTATTGAATTAATGCCGGTTGCGCAGTTTCCCGGCAGCAGAAACTGGGGATATGACGGAGTATACCATTATGCGCCCCAAAATAGTTATGGCGGGCCCGACGGATTAAAAAAAATAATCGATTCCTGTCATAACCTTGATATAGCGGTTATCCTTGATGTTGTATATAATCATTTCGGACCTGAAGGGAATTATACCGGTAAATTTGCCTCATATTTTAATCCGTTTTACCATTCTCCTTGGGGTGATGCTGTAAATTTTGACGGCGCGTATTCAGAACCTGTCAGGAATTATTTTGTTGAGAATGCACTTTACTGGTTTTCAAATTTTCATATTGATGCACTGCGGCTCGATGCAATTGATAGAATCATCGATATGAGTGCCAGGCATCTTTTACTTGAAATTGCGGAGAAGACCCGGAAGCTTTCAAATGAATTGGGAAGAAAATTTCATTTAATTGCGGAAAGTGATTTAAATGATAATAAAATTATAAGGCCTGTTTCCGAACATGGATTCGGGATTGATGCGCAATGGAGCGACGATTTTCATCATTCATTACATTCTCTTTTAACAGGTGAGAAGCAGGGGTATTATCAGGATTTTGGATCTACCGGCGATTTAATTAAATCTATTAGAGATACTTTTGTTTATTCCGGTCAGTATTCCAGATATAGAAAAAGAAGACATGGCAATTCTGCCCTGCAAATGAAACCTGATCAATTTGTAATAAACATTCAAAACCATGATCAGGTAGGAAACAGGGCAATGGGAGAAAGGCTGGCTCAGCTAATTTCATTTGAAGAAGCAAAACTGGCTGCCGCTGCTTTAATTATTTCCCCTTATATACCTTTAATTTTTATGGGACAGGAATATAATGAAGAAAATCCTTTTTTATATTTTGTAAGCTTTAATGATAAAAATCTTATTGAGGCTGTAAGGAAAGGACGCCGTGAAGAATTCTTATCTTTTAATTGGATAGATGAAGTTTCCGATCCCCAAAGTGAACAAACTTTTATAAGTTCAAAACTTAATTGGGAATTAGTAAATGAGGGGCAACACAAAATATTATTAAATTTTTATAAATATTTAATTAAAATCAGGAAAATAAATAAAGCTTTCTTTTCGTTTGACCGTAAAAATTTCGAAATAATTGGAAACGAAAAAGATAAAATAGTAATTTTGAGCAGATGGTGGAAAGAAAATAAGATTACATCTATTATAAATTTCAATAATGAGGCTGTTACCGCTTTGATCCCTTTTTCGGGAGGTAAATGGAGAAAAATTCTAGATTCAGCTGATATAGTTTGGGATGGAACGGGTACTTCAACTCCTGATAAATTATTGGGTAAAGAACAAAATATTACAATTAAAAAAAGCAGTATATCTGTTTATGAACTGGAGTAATTAATGAATAGATATGTTTGCATTCATGGTCATTTTTATCAGCCCCCCAGGGAAAATCCGTGGCTTGAAGAAATAGAAGTGCAGGATTCTGCATTTCCATACAGAGACTGGAATGAGAAAATTACCGCAGAGTGCTACAGCCCTAATACGGCAGCAAGGATATTAATCAATAATAAAATTGTTGTTGAGATAATAAATAATTATTCCAGGATTAGTTTTAATTTCGGACCAACGCTTTTATCATGGCTTGAAATACATGCTCCCGATGTTTACGCTGCAATTCTTCATGCGGATAGAGAAAGCCGGAGGAGATTTTCAGGTCACGGTTCCGCAATAGCCCAGGTTTATAATCATCTGATTATGCCGCTGGCAAATAAAAGAGATAAAGAGACCCAGGTGATCTGGGGGATTGAGGATTTTAAATACAGATTCAGCAGAGAACCTGAAGGCATGTGGCTTGCCGAAACTGCCGTTGATATTGAAACCCTGGAAGTACTCGCTGAACAGGGAATAAAGTTTACAATCCTTGCTCCGAGACAGGCAAAAAGAATAAGGCCAATAAATGAAAAGGAGTGGTTTGATGTTTCAGACTCAAGGATTGATCCGCGTAGAGCCTATCTGTGCAATTTACCGTCAGGTAAATCAATAAATCTTTTTTTTTATGACGGTATTATTGCCAATGATCTCGCATTCGGAAATCTTTTAATAAACGGGGAAAATTTAGCAAACAGATTATTAAACACGTTAGATGAAAAACCTGGGAGCGGACAGATAGCGCATATCGCTACCGACGGGGAAACTTACGGTCATCATCAGAAGCATGGTGATATGGCTTTGGCTTATTGTCTTCATTTTATTGAGTCTAATGATTATGCTGAATTGACGATCTACGGTGAATTCCTTGAAAGGTTTCCGCCTGAATATGAAGTGGAAATTATAGAAAACACTTCATGGAGCTGTATTCACGGAGTTGAAAGGTGGCGCAGCAACTGCGGCTGCAATTCAGGTCATGAGGGATGGGAGCAGAAGTGGAGATCTCCTCTTCGTGATGCACTTGATTGGCTTCGGGATAAAGTAAATCCTTATTATGAAAAAGAAATCAGCCCTTTTACTTCTGATATATGGAAATTCAGGAATGATTTCATCAAAGTAATTCTTGACAGGTCAAAAGGGAACATCAATAAATTTTTATCCAAATATATTTCTCAGGAAATATCGGATGAAGACAGAATAAAATTGTTAAAGATTTTTGAAATACAGCGTCATGCCCTGCTTATGTATACCAGCTGCGGGTGGTTTTTTGATGAAATATCAGGTATCGAAACAGTACAGGTTATTTTATATGCCGCACGTGTTATACAGCTTTTTGATGAAGTATATGGAATAAACCTGGAGAGAGAATTTCAGGATATGCTGAAAAAAGCTCCCAGCAATATACCGGATATAAAAAACGGCAAAGCTGTATACATAAATCATGTTAAACCGGCTATTATAGATTTACAGCGGGTTGCAGCTCATTATGCCGTTTCTTCATTATTTGAAGAGTATTCGAAAAAAACCGAAATTTTCTGCTACGAAATTGAGAATATAAACCGTGATTTTAAAGAAGCCGGTAAACAAAAGATGATAATCGGCAGGGTTTTGATGAGATCCAAAATAACTTTTGATGAAAAAATAATCAGTTTTGCTTTCCTTCACCTGGGGGATCATAATATCAATGGAGGTGTAAGAGAATCTCTTTCCGATGAAAAATATTTAAAGATGGATAAAAGTTTAAGTCAGGCTTTTTCTAGATTAAATATTGCAGAAATAATTTTGTTAATTGATAAATATTTTGGAATGCATAACTATTCACTCTGGCATTTGTTTAAAGATGAAAGCAGGAATGTGTTTAATAAGATTATGGAAAATACTTTAAAAGATGTAGAATATTCTTTCCGGCAGATATATGATAATTATTACCCTGTAATGCAGGCTATGAAAGAATCGGACACCCCGCTTCCTAAAGCCGTTTTAACGGCAGTGGAATTTATCATTAATACAGATTTTAAAAGAATGCTCGAAGGTACAGGCAGTATTGATCTTAAAAAATTAAAGAAACTTTCGGATGAAGCTAAAAAGTGGTCAATAGAATTAGATAAGACTACTTTAAATTTTGTTGCAAGCCAGAGAATTAATTATTTAATGGAAATATTTAAGCAGCAGCCTGAAATTACTGAATTGATGGAAGAAATAAATATTTCTATAAAAACATTAAGTGATCTGCCCCTTGATCTTGATTTATGGAAAGCTCAGAATATTTTATTTTATATCGCAAAAAATGGTCTGGATAACATAAAAAAGACTATTGAAGATGAAGGAGGAGATTATTCAAATTGGATCAGACTTTTTAATGATCTGGAAAATAATTTACAGGTTAGGATTTCAGTAAATGCACATCCCGAAATCAACTTACAGACTGCAGTTTAATTCGTCATTTGGCTTTAAAGCTGCAACCGGTATTACGGATTATCTTTCGAATCTCGGCATTTCCGATATTTATGCCTCGCCGATATTTAAAGCTAAAACGGGGAGTAAACATGGATATGATGTTGTAGAACCTAATCAGCTTAATCCTCAGCTAGGAACAGACGAGGAATTTGATTTATTAATTGACAAAGTTATAGAAAACAAAATGAGCTGGTTACAGGATTTTGTACCAAATCATATGGCTTACAATATACAAAACAGGATGCTCATTGATCTTCTCGAAAACAGTTCTAACTCCCAGTATGCCGATTTTTTCGATATTGACTGGGATCATTATCATGCCGGAATGAAAGGGAGAGTTCTTGCTCCGTTCCTGGGCAAATTTTACCAGGAAGCCCTTGAAAATGGTGAAATTAAATTAAACTATGATGAAGATGGCCTAAGTATTAATTATTATGAAACACGTCTTCCCTTAAAAATAGAATCATATTCCGACGTATTCTCTTTCCGGCTTGATAAACTGAGGAATAAGCTCGGGCGAAATGATCCTGATTTTATCAGGTATATGGGGGTTTTATTTGCAATTAAATCTTTACCTACAGCAGAAGAAATTGATGAAAGATATAATCAAATAAAATTTATTAAGGGTATTTTATGGGAATTATACGCGTATAATAACAGCATTAAAGATTTTATAGATGAAAACCTGAAAATTTTTAACGGCATTAAAAATATTTCCGAAAGCTTCGACTTACTTGATAAGCTGTTATCCCAGCAGAATTATAGAATCTCATTCTGGAAAGTTGCGAATGAAGAAATAAATTACCGGAGATTTTTTAATGTTAATGAGCTGATTTCATTAAGAGTAGAAAATGAAGTTGTTTTTAACAGGATACATTCATTGGTGTTTAAGCTTTGCAAAGAAGAAAAAATATCGGGTTTAAGAATTGATCATATCGATGGCCTTTATGATCCTTCGGACTATTTAAAAAGTGTCCGCGATCGGAATAAAGACATCTATCTTGTTGTTGAAAAAATATTGGGATTTGAAGAAAATCTTCCTTCTTTTTGGCCGGTACAGGGAACAACAGGTTATGATTTCCTGAATTTTCTTAATGAAATTTTCTGTCAGAAGAAAAACAATTACAGGCTTACTGCATTTTATAATAAATTTGCAGAACAGAATAAAACTTATGAGCAGATCGTAATTGAAAAGAAAAGATTGATAATTCAAACAAGAATGGCCGGCGATGTTGAAAATCTTGCCATACTTATTGAGGAAATTTCGAGTAAGGACAGGTTCGGAGTCGATGTTACTCTGCACGGCATTGAAGAAGCCCTGGAAGAAATTCTGACCCATTTCCCGATTTACAGAACCTACATCAGCGGCAGTAAAAACAGAAGAACAGACATAAAATACCTTTCAGAAGTTATTGAAAAAGTTAAAAATGAAAACCAATTATTAACAAAAGAATTCCAGTATATAGGCAGTCTGCTGACGAAAGATTTCAGCGAAAAGTTTACCCCGGAACAAAAGGATAAGTCTTTAAATTTCTTAATGAAATTTCAGCAGTTAACAGGTCCTATAATAGCCAAAGGTTTTGAAGATACGGTTTTATATGTTTTCAACAGGCTGATTTCTTTAAATGAAGTTGGAAGCAATCCAGGTAAGTTTGGAATCACTTTAACTGAATTTTATAATTTTAACAAGAAAAGATTCTCTAACTGGCCTCATACTATAAATACAACTTCGACACATGATACAAAGAGAGGGGAAGATGTAAGAGCAAGAATAAATGTTTTGTCCGAAATTCCGGAGGAATGGATAAAAAAGGTAAGACTGTGGAATAAGCTCAATAATAAATACAAAAAGAACAAGTATGGTTATCTAATACCTGATAAGAACCTGGAATATTTTATTTACCAGACTCTCCTCGGTTCATTTCCCTTTACCATTGAAAATAATGGACATTATATTGATCGGATTAAAAAATATTTAATAAAATCCATGCGTGAAGCAAAGGAGCATTCATCATGGACACGGCCCGATATGGAATACGAATCTGCAGCGCACTCTTTCATTGAAAATATTTTAACCGATGGCTCAGAATTTTATAAAGATTTTTCTTCATTCCGGAAGAAGATTGCATTTTACGGAGTATACAATTCGCTTTCACAGGTTTTAATTAAAATTACATCTCCGGGAATTCCCGATTTTTACCAGGGAACAGAGTTATGGGATCTTTTTTTAGTTGATCCGGATAACCGTCAGCCTGTTGATTTCGATTTAAGAAAAGAATATTTAAATGAAATTATTAAAAAAGATAAAGAGTTAAAATTAACTGATAGAATTACCTTTCTGCAGGATATATTGAGAAATCCTTCAGATGCCAAGATTAAATTGTATATTATTTATAAATCTCTTCAGGTTAGAAATGATAATCCGGAAATTTATGACGAAGGGAGTTATTTCCCGGTAGAGACGGGCGGAAAATTTAAAGATAATTTAATTGCTTATGCAAGAAATTTTGAGGATAGTATTATTATAACTCTTGCTCCAAGATTTGTTACAGATCTGGTTGGAGAAAATACACTTCCTGTTGGTAACGATGTTTGGAATGATACTTATATTAAGCTGAATAAAATCGATTCCTCATTGTTGAAAAATAATCTTACCGGTGAAATGTTTGAGAAAAACGATAGAATATTGATTGGTGAAATATTTAAATACTTCCCCTATGGATTACTCAGTAGTTACTCCGCTTGACCCTCGATACTTGAAAAACGAATTATCAAATACTAAAAATAACTATCGGGTATCCAGCATCTAAGTATCTCTCTTCAACTACTCCCACTCAATAACGGTTTTTATACCGTTTGATGAATCAGCTTTAAATGCTTTGTTAAAATCGGTATAATGGAATTTTTCGGTAATAATTCCTTCAATTGTGTCTTTCCATTTCAATTTAGCTTTTTGAAGATCACTTATTGCCGTTTCATAATGTTGTATACTTGCATTTACGCTGCCGAGCCATACATGATTCATCAATACCATTTTTCTTATTAATTCATCTCCCAAAATATTTACCGGTCTGTTGCCCCCGGGAATGCCGGATAAAACATAGACCCCGTTTATTCCAATCGTATCAAGCAGTTGAAATTCCAGTTTTGTAATTCCGGCAGCCTCCAGAACGAAATCCATATCACCTAGTTTTTCATCTATATCGGTAGTTTTAATTTGTCTGCCATCAATATATTCCCCTCCAATCGCTTTTAACAGAGATGGTCTTTTTGAATTTTCATCAACAATATCAAGACCGTAGACTTTGGCATTTTTTAGTCTAAGAGCAATAGCAGATAATAAACCAACAGGACCGAGGCCAGCCACAAGTGCTTTTCTTCCTTCCAGCCATGTACCAGCTTTTACCCCAGGTATCCTTGCTTCCTGGAGCAATAATGAATCATCAATTGCCTTTTCAATAACGGACATTGGCTCGGTCAGAACACCTATATTTGCAATTTCTTCCGGAACTTTAACGATATATTTTTCACTATCCACTACAAATTCAGCCTGATAACCATGCAGACCTTTAATACCGCGTTCTTTATATTGACCGGTATAGCACATATCGCTGCGTCCGTTTAAACACGGGTAGCATTTACCGCAGCCGCGTCTAACAATAAACAGGGCATAATCATCTATTTTTACTTTAGAAACATCTTTGCCAGTATCGACTACTCTTCCGAACATTTCATGCCCGATAATAAGATGGTCATCGTTAGATGGCGCATCTGCCCTTCCGCCTTCAACCTCTTCACGGTCTGTTCCGCAAATACCTACCTGCAATACTTTTAATTTAATATCATCGGGAAATTGAATCTGCGGTTCATCGGCATCAATTATTTCTAAATTCCCTTTTCCCGGTGTAATTGATAAAGCTTTCATTGTCAATTCCTGTTTAATAAAATTAATCCGGCGCCGATAGCAGCGATACCGGAAAGAATAATACCCATTAATCCTTTATTTTCAGAAGCCCAAAGCTGCTGGCTTTCAGTTCTTGCCCTGCTGTCAAAATTACCATGTGCACCATAATCGCCTGAGACAGGTTCCCAAAGGTTATCGGGCTGATCCTGATCCTTCGGCTCATTTGTTTGTTGACCGGTGTAACCGCTGTCAGCCAGATAGTGATCCAGAAAACCAGGTATTATTTTATTCCCTAAAATGGTTTTTACCGCTGACATTCCTACAAATATTTCTCTTCTATTATGATGTGCTGCATAATAAATTGCGTCTGCAGGAATTTCAGGTTCGTAAATAGGCGGAACCGGCTGCGGCTTCTTCGGCAGCTTGTTTCTTACCCAGATGAACTGCGGAGTATTTACCGCCGGTAATTGAACCATGGTTAAACGAACTTTACTTTGGTCATGAATCAGTTCGCTTCTGAGCGAATTAGTAAACCCTCTTATGCCATGTTTCGCTCCACAGTAAGCTGACTGTAAAGGAATACTTCTGTAAGATAAAGCAGAACCTACCTGTACAATCGATCCTTTATCTCTGGGAAGCATTCTTCTTAAAGCAGCCATGGTGCCATAAACTGTACCAAGGTAGGTGACTTCAGTCACTCTATGAAATTCTTTTTCAGTAATATCCTTCACAGGTGCAAAAACTGAAGTCATTGCATCATTAATCCATATATCAATAGGTCCAAGTTCTTTCTCAACTTTTTTAGCTGCTTCTTCCACCTGTTCCCATCTTGCAACATCAGTTGGAATGGCGATGGCTTTACCGCCTGCCTCTTCTACTTCTTTCTTAGCATTTTCAAGTGCTTCTTCTCCGCGGGCCAGTAAGCCTATATAAGCTCCTTCTTTAGCAAACCTTCTGACAACAGCCCTGCCAACACCTGCAGTTGCTCCTGTTATTACAACAACTTCTTTATTATTATTCATATTTTCTTCCTAACTTAAATTTAATTATAATAAACAAATCAGCATAGCTTTGTGACAAAGCTAATCTCTAATTTCTAATATACAATCATTTTCTTATCTGCCTATGCTGATGAATTAATAAATGGTTTGTTTATTAATAGTATGGTTTATAATCTTCGCTGCTTCCTCGATTCCTTTCATCACTTAATTGCTTATCCAAATTTAAAGCAGCACTTATCATTCCCAGATGAGTGAAAGCCTGCGGGTAATTTCCGAGTGCTTCACCCTGTTCGCCGAGTTGTTCGGAAAACAAACCAAGATGATTGGAATATCCCATCATTTTTTCAAAATACAGCCGTGCTTTCTTCAATTGACCGGCGCCGGATAAACTTTCGATATACCAGAAGGTACACATGGAAAAAGTACCTTCACCGGTTTTCAAACCATCAGATGCTGATTCTTTAAATCTATACCTGTAAACCAGAGAATCTGAAACAAGATCGTGCTCAATTGTTTTTAAAGTTGAAAGCCATCGCGGATCTTTCGGGCTGATAAACCTGATTAATGGCATTAATAATGTGGCCGCATCAACAGAATCAGCTCCTTTATATTGTTCAAAAGCATTTCTTTTTGCATTCCAGAATTCATGATAAATTTCATTATAAATTTTATCCCTTTCATTCTTCCACATGGATGGATAGGGGAACGAACTCATCTCTGCAAGTCTGACAGCACGATCTAATGCAACCCAGCACATAAACCTGGAATAAAGAAAGTTTCTTTTACCACCTCTGACTTCCCAAATACCCTGGTCTTTTTGATCCCAGTTTTTTGCAACCCAATTTATTTGTTGGGAAATATCATTCCAGAAGTCATGGGAAATACGGTTACCGTATTTATTAAACAGATAAACCGCATCCATCATTTCACCATATATATCCAACTGAAGCTGATCATTTGCATTATTTCCTATCCTGACAGGGGAAGATTTTTTATATCCTTCAAGGTTTGATAGAACAATTTCATCGGGTACATTTTTTCCTGCAGCAGTATACATCAAACCTAAACTTCCGGCTTCACCAATGTCTTCGCATTTTTTTTCAACCCATTTCATAAATCTTTCAGCTTCTTTTGTATATCCCAGGCTTATAAAAGTATATACCGTGAAGGATGCATCCCGAATCCAAGTATAACGGTAATCCCAGTTTCTTTCTCCGCCAATATTTTCCGGCAATCCGAATGTAGGGGAAGCTATAATTGAACCATAATCATAAGAAGTGAGTAATTTTAAAGCTAAAGCAGAACGGTTCACCATTTCTCTCCACCTTCCCTTATAACGGGAAGCATCTACCCAGTTCTTCCAATAGTTTATTGTTTCATAAAGTTTTTGAGTTACCAGATCGGAAAGGTTGTATTGAGGTGCTTTACCTTCTTTAACAAGTTCTAAAACAAAATCTGCGCTCTCGCCTGCTTTTAAAGTGAATTCAGCAAAGCCATCACCGTTTTGGATCTTGATTGGAACATTACTTTTTAGTCTTACAATTGTATTATCTTCTCCTTCACTTTCGAATAATATAGAATTATCATGCATATTAGCTTTATGTCCGGATCTTGCATAATTGAATCTCGGCCGGCAATTCATTACATAAGTAAGCTCACCTTTTATATTTGTAATTCTGCGCATTAAAATTTTTCCTTCATACAAATCTTCTACAGGCATAAAGTCCGTAAGTTCGCTAATTCCGTTTTGTGAAAGGAACCTTGTAAGCAGAACATTTGTATCGGGTATATAAAGCTGTTTTGTTTTACAGTCATCCAGCTTAGGATTTATTTGAAAGCACCCGCCCTTATTATTATCAAGTAATGCTGCAAATATTGTCGGGGAATCGAAGAATGGAAAGCACATGAAGTCAATAGATCCATTTAAAGCTACCAGTGCAACTGTATTTAAATCTCCAATGACTCCATAATTTTCAATGGGTTGATAATCACTCACAATTTTTCCTTTTATTTAATTAATTACTAAATATTTATGAGTCGAATCTAAAAAGGTTAATTTCAACTAATTCAGTTTCGTTTATGGATTAAAATTGAATAATATTTTCCATAAATGAACCTTTTTAGAGCAGACTTATTTATTCAACCGGATAAGCTAAAGTTGAAACAAGTGCATTTTCAGCCTGTCTTGAATCAAGCCTGGTATGCTGAACAATAACCGGTACATCCGAAGAAATAACAGTTGAATAATTTGTATTTTTAGGAATTGGTTCCGGTTCTTTTAAGTTATTAAATCGTATATGTTTTGTCCTTTTTGAAGGTATTGTAATCTTGTATGGACCTATCGGGTTTTTATCTTCAAAAAAGATTGTTATTTCAATATGCGCTTCTTCGCCAGATGCATTTAAAATACATGCAGCTTCATGGCTAACCATTTCCGGTTTCGGACCATTACTCCAATCGGGAATATAACCCTCAGGGATTGCCCACATTCTTTTTCCTATTTCTTTAATCATGATAATTTACACTCCTTTTTCCGCACATCTTTCTTCAATATTTACTTTTGCATATTCAACAGACATGGTTTCACTTTTCAAATGAGTTCTTTCACTGTTGTCATTTAAGGCTTTTGCTTTCATATCAATCTTGTTAAAATTATTTCAAAATAGTTGCAGGGTATTCATCCCGATAATTTGTTTCTTTATTTTTTAATCCCATGTGCAGTACTTCAGCCATATGAAGTGCTTTTCTTTTAGTTAATTCGGAAATTTGAGTACGGCAGCTAAAACCATCGGCGATAATAAAAGTATCTTTCTCCGCATTTCTGACTGCCGGAAGCAGAACTCTTTCACCGCATTTAACAGAGACATCATATTTGTCCTTTTCAAATCCGAATGCACCGGCCATTCCGCAGCAGCCTGAGGCCAATACCTCATAGTCCAAACCGGTACGATTCAGAATTTCTTTCTCATCATCCATTCCCATAATTGCCTTATGATGACAATGTCCGTGTACTATTGCTTTTCTTTTTATTTCTGGTGTTTTGTAATTTTCAGCTTTTTCAACCAGGAATTCACTCAAAAGATAAGATTGTTTTTTTAATCTTTTTGCATCTTCATCATTCGGGAAAAGTTCTGTTAATTCGTCTCTGAAAACGGCAATACAGCTAGGTTCAAGACCTACTAAAGGGACTCCTGCTTCTATTTGAGGTTTTAAATTATCAAGGATTTGTCTCAGCAATCGTTTAGCAAGATTCAGCATTCCGTAATCATATAACGGTCTGCCGCAGCATAAAGATACCTTTGGGATTTCAACAAAATATCCCGCATCTTCCAGAACTTCTTTAGCAGCAATTATAGTTTCCGGGTGAAAATTATTATTAAATGTATCAGGCCAAAGGAGAACTTTTTTATTACCTTTATCCTGCCTGTGGTTATTTTTGTTATACCATTTTCTAAAGGTAGTGTGAGCAAATTGGGGAATTGTTCTTTGAGGAGCCATACCGGAAAGTATTTTTGCAGCATCTCTTAAAACAGGTGTTTTAGTAATAAAATTTACTAAACCGGGAAAAGCTGAGCCAATCTTTGCTCCCCAATAAATTAAGCCAAATGCATAAGCCTGACGGGGTCTCATTTTCCCGTCATAATAATGTGAAAGAAACTCTGCTTTATATGTTGCCATATCTACGTCAACAGGACAATCGCTTTTGCATCCTTTACAGGCAAAACAAAGATCCAGAGCTTCTTTTACTTGATCATTTTTCCAGCCGCCTTTAATAACATCTCCATTAAGCATTTCAAAAAGTAAATGAGCTCTTCCCCTGGTTGAATGCATTTCCTCATGAGTTACCATATAACTCGGGCACATAGTATCTCCATTTTTACGACGGCATTTACCTACTCCAACACATCTCAGTGCCGCACGGGAGAAGTCACCATGATCTGATGTGTAGCTGAAATAAGTTTCGGGCTTTAAAGGTGCATAGTCTGTTCCAAGTCTTAAGTTTTCATCGATTCGATATGGTTTAACTATTTTACCCGGATTCATTTTCCAATCCGGATCCCATGCAGATTTAAATTCTATGAAAGCGTTTAAGATATCCTTTCCAAACATTTTTTGGAGCAATTCACCACGGGCCTGACCATCACCATGTTCACCCGAAAGAGAGCCGTTGTAACTAATAACAAGATCAGAAGCTTCCTCCATAAAGGATCTATAATTCTGTAAACCATCTTTGCTTCTTAGATCAAATGGTATCCGGCAATGTATGCAGCCCTGGCCGAAATGCCCGTAAACCGAGGCCGAATAATTATGCTTATGGAAAAGTTTTTTCAGATCACGGAGATAATCACCTTCTTTTTCCGGAGGGATTGCTGAATCTTCCCATCCCGGCCATGTATCTGGCATATTAGGAATATGGGCAGTTGCGCCTAAGCCCGATTCACGAATCTCCCATACATGATCCTCTTCATGTTTTTTGTCATATAACTTCATTGAAGGAGGATTACTAACTCGTTTTAATTTATTCATTAATTCTTTTGCTTTTCCATCAGATTCTTTCTTATCCTTTCCTCCGAACTCGACAAGCAGAAATCCTTTACCCTCCGGGAGATATTGTGTATCCTTTGTATGCAAGCCTTTCTTTTCCATGTAACCGATAAGAACATCATCAATTCCTTCGAGACCAATGGGTCCGGCTTTCAAAATTTCCGGTACATGATCAGCAGCGCAGAATATATCCTCATAGCCTAAAACTAAGAGAGAACGTTTTTTCGGCCACGATACCAGCTTTAATTTGGCTGACAGTATAACTACACATGTTGATTCTGAACCGACCAAAGCCTTGGCAACATTGAATTCATTTTCGGGGAGCAGGTCATCTAAATTGTAACCGGAAACTCTGCGGGGAATTTGCGGGTAAGTATTTCTTATTTTATCGGCATAATTATCTCTGATTGATTTCATTTTGGAATAAATTTCTCCGCGTCTGCCGCCTTCTTTAATTATACTTTCCAGCTCCTCATTGTTAGTTTTACCAACGGTCATTTGTGTACCGTCGTAAGTGATCACTTCCAGTTCAATAACGTTATCAACAGTTTTACCTGCCATTACAGAATGTATCCCGCAGGAGTTGTTTCCCAGCATTCCGCCAAGAGTGCAGTGATTATGTGTTGCCGGATCAGGTCCGAAAGTCAAATCATGTTTATTTGCTTCATCTCTTAAACTATCAAGTACAATTCCCGGCTGAACAACTGCATATCTTTCTTCGGCATTAATTTCAAGGATTTTGTTCATATATCTTGAAAAATCCATTATAACAGCATAATTACAGCATTGGCCGGCAAGGCTCGTTCCTCCTCCGCGGCTGAGAATGGGAGCATTATAGTTCCTGCATATATTAACAGTCTCAACAACTTCTTCATTATTCTGAGGAAAAACTACTCCAATCGGTACCTGCCGGTAATTTGAAGCATCGGCAGCATATAATGCTTTGCTTCCGTCGTCAAACCGGACATCTTTAATTTTATTTCTTAATGCAGATTCTAAGTGTTCTGTATCTATCTTATTCGATTCCATATCATACTTTTCAATTCTTAATCTTAATCCTAATCTTACTCTTTCTCCAGTAAGATTGAGATAATAAATCAATTAACTAAATACTTTTTTATATCAGACCTCTTTAATTCAAATCCATTTCCCGGCCTTGATAAATCAGGGTAAAGTTCTCCATTTACAGGTTCCGGAATTCCATCAAAAAACATCCTTTCAATCCTGACATGGTCATGGAAATATTCTGAATGTTTTAATGGAATAGCTGCACAGCAGGGATGCATATGGATGGCCGGTGCAGTGTGCGATGATAGCTGGATAGAACGCGCTTCGCAAAGATCCGCAGCTTTTAAGAAACCAGTATATCCCGCGCACCTTGTTGCATCAGCCTGAAGTACATCCACCGAGCCGGCCTCCAGCATTCTTCTGAAATAAAAGAGGTTATATCCATATTCACCTGCAGTAATCTGCATTCCGGCAGGTCCGTTATCCCGGATCAGATTCAAGCCTTCCAGATCATCGGACGAAACCGGTTCTTCAAACCAGCCGATGTTGAAATTAGCAAATTGCTGTGCGAAATAGAGAGCCTGCTTTCGATTATATGCACCATTTGCATCTACCATTAATTCTATTCCCTCTCCAATTGTTTCACTTGCAGCGTTAACTCTTTTTATGTCTTCAGATGGCTGCCGGCCGATTTTCATCTTAACTTTGGTTATATTTTTTTCAACCCAACCCGACAGCTGCGCCTGCAGTTTCTTTATTGAATAAGAAGTAAATCCGCCGCTTCCATAAATTGGTGTTGACTTATGGACCTGACCCATTAAAGCAACTAGAGGTATTTCTAAAATTCTTGCTTTCAGATCCCACAAAGCAATATCAACGGCAGCTATAGCCGAAGATGCGATACCGGACATCCCGATATTACGTACAGATTTAATCATATTATTCCAACCGAGCGAAATATTCATTGCATCGGAATTTTTTATTACTTCACTTAATTTGTTGTTTATTAAGTTTGCAGCCGATTCATGAGAATAAGTATATCCAATACCTGTTTTATCGTCTGCGGAAATTTCTACAATTATTATTGTAGTTGAATTCCACTCTAAAGTACCATCCGATTCGGGTTGATCTGTAGGAACTTTATAAACCGACACTTTCATTTCATCAATTTTATCAGACATATTTATCTTTACTTAAAATTATGAAAAAGACCGGGTTGCAGCAGAAAGCGCTGCCCGCTCTATAAAGCAATAACAAAAAATTAAATTAGCTCTCTAACTTTATCCGAAGTTATTGTTAAAGCAATTCTTTCCCTGTTTGGTTCACCTTTAATTAAAGACTTAGCAAACTTCTTTGCCTGCTTAACAGTAATCTTAGGAGGTAACGGAGGTTCAAATTGATCTACTAGGGCTTCAATGACCGCAGGTCCTTTATAATTTAAGGCTTCTTCAAGAGTGGAACCACATTGTTTTGGATTATCAATTCGAAATCCTTTTACACCGCAGGACTCTGCAAACTTTACAAAATCGATAGGCTCAAATTCACATCCATACTCTGGATTTCCATCAAGAACCATTTGTTCCCATTTTATTTGACCCAGGGTATTATTCTTTATTATAATTATTTTTACCGGGAGGTTATATTTAATACAAGTGGATAATTCTCCCATCAGCATGGTAAATCCGCCGTCACCAACAAATGCAACAACCTGTCTTTCCGGGTAAGCTACCTGAGCTCCAATTGCATAAGGAAAACCATTTGCCATAGTAGCGAGGTTTCCCGAAAGGGAAAACATCTGATTCCTTTTGGCTTTAATCTGTCTTGCCCACCATGTAGCAATAGTTCCCGAATCAGAGATGACAATTGCGTCATCTTTTAACAATCTTCCTAATTCCCAGGAAACCACCTGCGGCTTCATTGGTTTATCAGTCCTGGTTCCTCTCTCCTCCATTAAACTCCACCATTCTTTCATTCCTTCCTGAGCTTTCTCCAGAAAGCTCCTGTCGGATTTTTTTTGTAAAGAAGGGAGGAGTAATTGAAGAGTAACTTTAGCGTCTCCAACCAATCCCGCTTCTACAGGATACCTTAACCCGATTCTCTGCGGATCAGTATCAATTTGTACTGCCTTCACCTTTCCCGGCTCGGGGTAAAATTCCATGTAAGGAAATGAAGTGCCTACAATAAGCAGAGTATCACATTCTTCCATAGCTTCCTGGGAAGGTTTTGTTCCCAATAGACCTATTGAACCGGTTGTGTAAGGGCTGTCATCGGGAACCGAAGCTTTACCGAGCAGCGGTTTAATTATTGGTGCGCCCAGCTTTTCGGCTGTCTGTTCCAGTTCTTCTGTTGCTTTTAAAGCGCCGCGGCCCGCAAGGATAGCAATCTTATTCCCTTGATTTAGTATTTCTGCAGCTTTCATTATATCGGCAGTCATAGGCTGCCCGGCTTTTCTTGCCATAACATCGGAGACATGGTGAGGTGCATTTCTATTTGAGGAGGATGCTTTTGCCTCCATTTCCTGGAAGTCTTTTGCAATTGTTACATGAGCTACACAGCTTTTGCTGATTGCAGTTCTACAAGCGAGATTAACCGCATTTTCAACATGGGCGGGTCCCATTATTCTAACACTATATTCAGCAACATCATCAAACAATTTGTCAAGCTGGACATCCTGCTGTCCGAATGTATTCATTAAATCATGAAAAGTATTGCCTGTGATTGCCAGGACAGATTGTCCATCCATCTTTGCATCGTATAAACCGTTTAAAAGATGAATGCCTCCGGGCCCGGATGTAGCAATGCAGACACCGAGTCTCCCCGTAAATTTTGAATAACTGCAAGCCATAAAAGCAGCAGCTTCTTCATGCCTGACATGAACAAATTTTATCTTGTCTTTTGCTTTTCGGAAAGCTTCCATTAAACCGTTGATTCCGTCTCCGGGTAATCCGAAAACAACATCAACTCCCCAATTTATTAATACGTTAACTAAAGTATCTGAGGCTGTGTTCATATTTTACTCCGCATTTTTCATATTGATCGAATTTTTAATAAACATACATAAGAAATGAAAAAGGTTGAGTGCGAAAAATCAAAAAAGCTTTATAGTTGAATGAAAATGTAGTTTGAAACAAGTGAGCTGCTGCAAAACAAATTTATTTATAAATAATTGTAATGAGGATGTCATTTTAATATTCAAAAATGGAAAATAGTATTTTCAAAAAACTTTAATATTTATATGGAGGATTTAAAAAAAATAAATTATTTTTTAAAGAAATAAATTCCGTTAGTTAAATGCCTGTTTCCAAAGCCAATATTTACGACGTAATAATTGCAGGAAGCGGACCGGCAGGAGCTTCTGCTGCTTTTGTTTTGGCAAAAGCTGGTAAGAAGGTTCTTGTCCTGGAAAAAGAAACTCTTCCGAGATATAAAACCTGCGGCGGCGGTTTAACATTCAAAGGTATGGAATTAATTCCTTTTGATCTTTCCAAAATAATTGAAAGAGAATTTGATTCTATAAGTATTAATGATTTTGAAGCTGATGTTTCCTTATTAACTAAAAGAGACAAGCCGGTTGTTTCAATGACCATGCGAAGTGATTTAGATTATCATCTGATGAAAGAAGCAGAAAAGGAAGGCGCTGAGCTGAGAGATAATTACGAGATAAAGATTATTAATTATTCCGGAGATAGAATTGAAGTTTTTAACAAGAAAGAAGATAAATATTCATCTAAATTTTTTATAGCTGCAGATGGTGTTTTAAGTCTGGCTGCAAAAAAATATTTTGGAGAGTATTACGGCAAACGTATTCCCGCATTAGAATATGAAATTTATTTAGATGATGATATCCTGTCTCAATTTACCAAAATCCCGCGATTTGATTTTGGTATTGTCCCGTACGGCTATGGATGGGTTTTCCCGAAAAAAGATCATCTGTCAATCGGTGTATTGAGCATGAAATTGAAGAACGGCAATTTGAATAAATATTTTTCGAAATACCTTGGAGCCCTTGGTATAAATAAAGTAAATAGAGCAGAAAGACACGGATTTGTAATACCGATAAATCACAGAAACAAGTTTTCAGAAAACAGAATTCTACTGGCTGGTGATGCTGCAGGTTTTATAGATCCGATAACAGCTGAAGGAATAAGCTTTGCTGTATTGAGCGGCAGGCTTGCGGCAGAATCAATAATAAAAGGAAATATGGACCCCGAAATCATAAGCAGGGAATATAACAATCAGGTATCAAAAAAAATTCTTCCCGAAATAAAAGCCGGAAAGTTTTTATCAAAATTTATTTACGGGTACCGGGGATTGCGTATCTGGATCGTTAAGCTTTATGGGAAAAAGCTAAGTGAGTTAATGACGGATGTAGTTATGGGAAATAAAAAATACAGCGAATTGCTGAAAGATCCTTTGAATTATTTTAAACTATTATTTAAATGGTCTCTCAAAAATAAACAAGTACAAAAATTTTCTGGCAAGGTAAACACATTTCAGACAAGCATATAATTCAGCTGCGGACAAAATCAAACCTTAAAATTTAATTAAGTATTTTTGTTAATATCACTTACAACCCATTTATAAGCATTCTCTTTATCGGTTAATTCAAAATACTTAACTTCAGCCGGGGAAATAAGAGAGTAAAAGTTTGCCATAATATCTTCAATAACTTTATCCCCGACAAATGCAACACGAACAAAATTGTTTATGCTTGTCAAGCTTTGCTTTAGGTCTTTAAAAAAAGCGTCTAATTTCCAGCCATCAAAACTAACCAATTCATAATACCATTTAATCTTCCCAAATTGCTTGGTTTTTTTTATTAATTCTTCTTTTAGCATGCTGAAATCTTCATTAGATATTTTATTCGTTACACGTATGGCAAGTAAATCCTCTTTATTGAAATGCAAAAATTCTATCATTATAATATCAATCCTTCAAAAAATACAGGATGGGAAATAATCCCATCCAGTCTGCCCATTATATTAATTAGTGTACTGCTTCAGCTTTTCTATTAACTTCGGAATCAGAAATCTTTGTTAATTTGTCATCTGCGGCATATTCTTCAACTAAATTATCTTTCAGATATTTTGCAACATTATCCAATCCCAATCTTTTTGACAGATTAATTAAAGTGCCGTATGATGATATTTCATAATGCTCTGCCTTCTGACCGGCAGCAACCAGGGCAGCGTCCATGACATCACTTTCCTTAACTTCGTTAATGAATTCTTCACCTTCACTAACTATACCTTTAATTCCCATGCATATTTTTTCTTTTGGATTCATTTCAAGTTCTTTTAAAGACATTTTCCAATCTTTTGACATGATTTTTAGTCTCTTTTAAGTGTTCCTGAAATGCTTCTTTCAAAGAGGAATTTGAAGCTTTTTCGGCAAGTTTAGGCAAAGCTTTTGTTAACTGCATTTCGGCATTATACATATCTTCAATACCGTCTATTACCAGATCTTTCAGCGTTTTTACAGTCATGACTTAACTCCTTTCTCAATTTTATCCTTACATTAAATTTATATGTCTACGGAATTTTAACCCGTGTCATTTGTTTATATAATCAAAAGAATAACTTATTTCAATGCATAAGTCTTCGGATCATAATAATTATCAAAAAGAATTATCCATATGTGAGATACTTAATAAGTAAGTCACCTTACACAAAAACAATCCTTGATGTATTAGAATTTTGAAATAATGGAAAATTTCGTCAATTCCATTTCTCCATTTTTCCCTGTCTGCCGCTTAGCAGGCAATATTCCCAAGGTTGCGTAACATGAATAAGTAATTATGCTGTATTAAATTTAATATGATATGATATCAGTTAAAATAAATTTCACGGTTTAATCTTTGATGTGATTTATTTAATGGCAGGAACCGGTTTGATATTCTATCATATCAAAAATAAAATTATTAATTCATTTATTTTAAATAGTTGAAGGTCATTAAAATGGATATTTTCAAACCGGAATTAAACGAAGTATTTAGTGTCAGGCAAACTATAAAACAATCACAATATGCAGAGATGGTGCTGAAGAAAGGAAGCTCAACCGGAGGGCCGGACAATCAACATGAAAAAAGTGATCAATGGCTTTATGTGGTATCGGGCGAAGGAAAAGCAATTGTTAACAATAAAGAAATAAAATTTAATGCCGGCAGTGTTCTATTGATTGAAGCAGGAGATAAACATGAAATAATTAATACCGGCTCAGGTCTTTTACAAACATTGAATTTTTATACTCCACCGGCTTATTAGAATAATATATAAAAACCTTAAAGTAATTCATTTCTTATTTTGCCATAATTATTACTATGTTTATATTTGTATCTCAAAAAATTATCAACCGGAGAGATGGCAGAGTGGTTGAATGCGGCGGTCTTGAAAACCGTTAAGGATGCAAGTCCTTCCGGGGTTCGAATCCCTGTCTCTCCGCACATACAGCACAAAACCTTTGAAAATGAACAGTTTTTGAAGGTTTTCTGGTTTTATAATAACACTTAGATTTTTACTATAATTTCCCGAATATATCAAAAATATGTTAATGATTTTATAAATAAATTTTTATTTAAAAATTATACATATTTTAGTTTCTCCGTTTTTCGGTATGGATGTAGTTATTCCATGTTTCGCTATTTTAAATCCATTACAAGAAATAAATTTTATTAAAATAAATGAGAATTGCTCTAATATCCGATATACATAGTAATTACTTTGCTTTAAAGGCAGTTATTAATGATATCAAACAACGGGGAGCTGAATTAACCATTAATCTTGGGGATAGTCTTTACGGACCGATTCTTCCAAAAGCAACTTATGATCTTCTGATGTCTTCTGATTTTATTAATATCCGCGGGAATCAGGATCGCCAGATTTATGAAACCAGCCGGGAACAGATGAACAACAACCCGACCATGAATTATATTTTAAGTGATTTGGGGAAAGAGCCATTGGATTGGATGAGATCACTTCCGTTTGATAAACAATTAAATGAAAAATTTATTTGTGTCATGGTTTCCCGGGAAGCGATTTAATTTACCTTCTTGAAGATATTAAATCAGGATGTCCTCTTTTACGTTCAGACGATGAGATTATGAAGTTACTCAATAGCCAATCATCGGAATTAATTTGCTGCGCTCATACACATATTCCAAGAGCTGTTATGCTGAAATCGGGACAGTTAATAGTGAATTCAGGCAGTGTCGGTTTACTTGCATAAACAGATGGTGAACCGGTTGTTCATTCTTTGGAAAATTATTCTCCTCATGGATCATATACAATTATTGAGGAAGATAAATCCGGCTGGAAAGTAGATCATTTAAAAATCCCTTATGATTATCAGAAAGTTGCAGAAAAAGCGAAGAAACATCATCGTGAAGACTGGGCATATTCCTTAATTACCGGCAGAGGATTGCAGTAATGAAATCGATTGGTTGATTGAGTTTCGCTCATTCATTCATCAACCATTCATTTAATCTCTATACATGAGATTATCTAAATCTGTTATTTTATATTTAATCCTTCAAGTACAATCTCAGGTTCCTCTCCCATCGTGTCTTCGTTATTTAATTCCATTTTGACAGTTTTTTTCTCCCCGGGCAAAAGCGAAATATAATTATCACTATAAATAACGGGTAAAATCCTTTTTTTGCTTTTACTGCCGATAACTTTTAGTCTTACCATTAGTGCAGGTAATTTAGTATTATTAACTAGCACAGTCGAAAGAAGCCAGTGATTGCCTTCTTTTTCAGCATTTGTATTATATGTAAGATTTATCTTTGGCAATTTACGCAGCTCTTTCAGATCACCATTATGCTTCTCTCTCCAATAAAAATTTTCAGAAATGATTTTGTTATTCTTTTTGAGCTTCAATCTTATAAAAAATACATTGTTTAAACTATCCGGGTATTCAACTTTAAAACAATGAATCGTGCTGTCTTCAGGACAATTTAGTATAGAATTCTTTTCCATTTTAATGGTGCCGTCCAAATTAATAATCTGCATTAAAGCCGATAGATTAGAACCATCGGGCACACTATAGTTAACTATTTCTATGCTGTCGGTTAAGGGATTCCATTGAATATGCAGCGGTTCGTTTGCTTTTTTGCACGCAAAGTATGCAGCAGTTGGTTCAAAATAATAATCATAAGTCTGCCATACCATTGAAGGCCAGGCAGGATGACTCATCCACAATAAAACTCCCATTCTATATTTACTTTGCGCTTCGAACATGGCACGGTATCCCTGGTAGTTTATCCATTGTGCCAGAGTAAGCCATTCTTTTAAACTATCAACTTCTCCGAAATCATCATTGATAAATTTGATAAATGATTCACCATGCTGTGCTCCGCCTAAAGTAAAATCATGAACACCCCATATTTTACCTATCGGCCACATAGCTGAATCGGGCATGAATCTTTTAAAGCTTTCATAAGTAACCACATTAGGCATTCCCATTTCACTATGTAATTTTTCGGTAGCTCTCTCCTGGAAATAATATTTAAGGGGCATTGCCCGGTAGGGTCCGCCTCCGCTTACAACTCCGGATGCTGAATTCGATATATAATGAATCTCCGGGCTTAAATCCGAAATTAATTTCCTTAATCCGGAGTCGATAACATCAGGAGGATTCCCTTCATTTCTACCGCAGAACAAACCAATAGAAGGATGATTACGAATTTTTTTTATAAAATCTTCTGCATTATTTAGAAACATTTTATCATTTTCAGGATCCGGACCATCCAGAGGGTTTGCCAGCCAGAAATCCTGCCAGATCATGATTCCATACCGGTCGCATGCATCAAAGAATTCATCATCTGCTGTCTGGCCGACCCAATTTCTAATCATGGTGAAGTTCATATCTTTGTGGTAGCGGACGGCTATATTATATTCTCGTTTGCGGTATCTCAGCATTGATTCCGGGAATCCCCAATTACCCCCGCGGCCGATGAACCTTCTTCCATTAATCCATATTTTTAAAACGCCCCCTGCTTCGGAATATGACATCTCTCTGATACCTGTTCTAAACGATGCGGAATCGGATTCTTTTCCATCAGCAGTTAAAAATTTTAATTCAACATTATATAAGTTTGGTGCGCCATAACCATTAGGCCACCACAGTTTGGGATTCTGAATTTTTAATGAAGGGTTTGTTGAAGGATTTAATTTTATTGTTTTTGTTTCATTGGGATTAAAAGAAACAGGATTATTAAATACTGCCTTGCCAAATTTACCTTTAAGGGTACCTGATACTTTTTCAGATGAATGATTCTTAAGAGTAACTTCAATATTTATATCAGCAGAATTAGTATCGGGAAGCGGCAAATCAGTTGAAACATACGGATCCTGAATTGTAACCGGGCCGGATTCCGATAGATAGACATCGTTCCAGATTCCTATGTTCCTGCCTCTTATTGTCGGCATCCAGTCCCATCCTACAGAAGCATGATAAGTCGGATTGTCAGCTCCAAGTTCACCTCCGTTTACATCATGACTATATTTTGTCTGCTCCTTAACGTAACCCGGTTTATCATTTTTTATTATTTTTACAGCGAGTACGTTCTTCCCTCCCGGAAATAATATTTTTGTTACGTCAAAACAACCACGTATGAAAGCACCATCTATTGTTCCTAAACTTTGTCCGTTCAGATATATTTCTGCCTTCCAGTTAATACCGTCAAAATTGATGAACGTCCTTTTTCCTTTATAGAAAACAGGCACGTTAAATTCATCCCGGTACCAAAAATTCGAATAGAAATATGAATCTGAAATCAGTAATTGGTTTTCTCCGAAATTCGGATCCGGCAGAGCTCCCGCATCAAGGAAACTTCCGAGTACTGTACCCGGAACAGTTGCGGGGATCCAATCATCATCATTAAAACCTGCTTCGGAAAGACCAACGCCGGCTGCATTAACCAGTGATTCACGCTGCACTTTCCATTCACCACCGGATAAATATATTCTTCCATCTTTTTTTATACTTGCCTGAGAATGCGGTACCGGCACGGGACCTCCTTCTCCATAAACTTCAAGCTCGCTCATAATATAACCATCGGGCGATAATGGTTTTCCCATAAATATCCTCACATATCTTCCTTTAGCATAGTTGGATAGTTCGATATCATCTTTATTGCCTGCATTTGAGGGAAGTGAAATAATGTCTTTCCAGCTTTCAGCATCATCTGAAATTTGAACTACCCCTGATGCAGCACGGCGGATCCAGTATAAAACAATTCGGTTAAATGAACATTCCGCACCAAAATCAACATAAACCCATTCTAATTTTGTCCCTGCACTCTTCCATGCACTTGTAAATTGATACGGGCCGCCGATATCAATTCGATTTCCATCTTTACATATTGTAAATTCGCTTATGCTCCAGCTTTCTGCATTTGGAGAATTTAAATCGGCCCTGTAATATTTATAATTTACAATCCTGTTCAATTTAAACGGGTATTCAAACACTCTTAAATTTTTTGGAAGATATCCTCTAAGTACCCCCGTCAATGTATCGCCGGGCATATTACTGTTGATAACAATTCCCAGACTATCCCATTTCGTCCCGTCATTTGAACCTTCAATAATGATCTCCCATGGCTTAACCTGCAGACTGTCTGCCATGAGACTTCCGGATAAACTGATGCTGTCGATTTCAGGTATAACACTATTTCCTGCCAGTTCAATTTGTATCCAGGCACTTGAACTATCAAGAGTTATTTTTGTCATGGTGTTATGATCAAAAATCCATTCTCTTTCATTTCTTTTAGCTATACCATCAGTGCTTGTAGTAGTTACAATCCATCCGGGCATTACCGAATCGATTATTCCGTCGGTAATAAGTTGAGAAGTTAAATCATAGTTATATGCACTTGACTGATATGCAGGTTTGTGTAAAGCCAGGTTATGATAATTTGTGGTATCAATCTGCAAAATTGGTGAGAAGTCTTCCTTTACATCTCCCGGATAGTTACCAATTCCGCGCGTATATTCCTGTGCTTTAGTCATTATAATTGACGAAAAGACCAAAATGAAAATAAGATAAATGTAAAAGTTGAAAGGATATTTTAAATCCGGAAATAAAGTAAATTTTTTCATGTTAAATGCCTATGAAGAATGGATTATAATCTTTTAAAAAGTAAGCCCTCAATTCGAAAAATGAATAGCATTTTAAAATACATTGTTGTTATATTAACAGCAAGAGTAATGTCTGTTTTAAGACGGGGCATTCTATAACAGATGGCAGAAATAAGATTCTTTAGTTATGCAGCTTGTTTATGATTAAATAACAAATGATTATTCTCGGAATAATTATATGAAAATAAAAATCATGTAAATATTTAATAAATTATTGGAAGGAAAATAATATTTTAGAAAAAATCTTATGATAAAAAAGAAATCACCCAGGAACCGGACAATCTATTTAACAAATCAGGAGAAAGAATATTATTCAGGGAAAATTCTAAAAGCCGATTCATTAACCGGATTTGCTTATGTTGATAACATAATTAATGGCGATATTTATAAAAGCTATAAGTTTATTCCGCCTGAATCCATTGATCTCTTATTCCTGGATCCGCCTTATAACCTCAGCAAGCAGTTTCATGATAGTAATTTTAATAGAAAAACTGAAGAGAAATATACAGAGTGGTTTGATTCGTGGTTTAAGCTTTTATTGCCGCTGTTAAAAGATACTGCTACAGTCTATGTCTGCGGAGATTGGAAAACTTCTATAACAATATATAATGTTATAAAGGATACTCTTATAGTTAGAAACAGGATAACATGGGAGAGAGAAAAAGGAAGAGGAGCAAAAAGAAATTTCAAGAATTCTCACGAAGATATATGGTTTGCAACAAAGAGTGATCAATATACATTCAACCTGGATGCAGTAAAATTAAAACGGAAAGTAGTTGCTCCATACAGAGAGAACGGAAAGCCGAAAGACTGGGAAGAAAGTGAAAGCGGAAATTACAGGCTAACGCATCCGGGTAATTTTTGGAATGATATAAGTATTCCGTTCTGGAGCATGCCTGAAAATACAGATCACCCTACTCAGAAACCGGAAAAACTTGTAGCTAAGCTTATACTTGCCAGCACTAATGAAAATGACGTTGTGTTTGATCCGTTTTCAGGTTCGGGTACTACAGCAGTAGTTGCAAAAAAATTAAAACGACATTTTTTTGCTGTAGAATTAGCTGAAGAGTATGTTATGCTGGGTTTAAAAGGCTCGACCTGGCTGCAAATGAGAGCAGTATACAGGGATACGAAAATGGAGTGTTCTGGGAACGGAATACATTTACTGAAAGGAAAAAAAATAAAAAGAAAAGTTGAAAACTATTTTTTGCTTTTTGATTAGTAAAGAAATTATATTTATATACTTTTTGATTAAATATCAAGATTAAGGTTAGTTAATCAGCTGCGGTCAGTAGCTGGCAAAAATCTCAAATGTTTTTCTGCTCAAAAAAAAGAACAGCCAAACTTGCACCTGATCAATTTCTCAGCTGCCGGAGGTTTAAAATTAAAAACCCCCAAAACAGAAAATATTAGTGGTTTCATTTTAAACAATTATTGTCTTAACGCCTGTGTTCTGAAGATTTTTTAACTCTTCGTTCGGAATATTGGAATCGGTAACAACAATATCTATATCAGCAATGGGAGCAATAAAGGCGAAGCTTCTCCTGAGAAATTTACTAGAATCAGTTACCAATATCACCTCTTTTGAAATATCAATCATAAGCTTATTTAAATGGGCTTCCTCAATATTTGGTGTTGATATTCCATATTTGGAATCTATACCGTCAACACCGATAAAGAGCTTATCACAAAAATGATTTTTAATGCTGTTCTCAGCAATCGGTCCAATTAAAGAAAGAGAAGTATGTCTGAGGATCCCGCCTAACATAACCACTCTGATATTTTCGTTATTAATAAATTGACTTGCAATATTTAAAGCGTTTGTAATAACTGTTAAATTGTTGGATGAGGAAAGATTCCGGGCTACTTCAAGTGTGGTTGTGCCCGAATCAATAATTATAGTATCTGAATCCTGTACTAATTCCGCTGCTTTTTTCCCGATGGATTGCTTTTCTTTTGCATGAAGCTTTGATTTATCATTTAATTTATAATCTATTCCTACCCGCTGTACTTTAATTCCCCCTCCTCTGGTTCTGATTAACAAACCTTTCTCTTCTAACTGATCCAGATCGTTTCTTATAGTAACTTCACTTACTTTAAAAATGCTTACAAGCTCATTTATTTTAACCTGCCCATTTTTATTAATTATTTCGTTTATTTTTGCCCGGCGGCCTAAAGTTAAATCCCCATCAGATGAAGATCTACTATTTTCCATAAAAATCCAAAATTTTTGGGTGAATATAAAGAAAATTAATCCTTTTTTTGTTTACAAACAATTACGAATAGTATTGTTTTTAGAACTCTTATGAATACTTTCTATTATTTTAATAAAGGAAGGTAAACAAAAATGTTGACAAAGGAAAAACAATCCATTATTTTTCAAAGGCAGGTTCAATCTATTTGATTCTGTTACGATCAATACTATGAAATATTCTCATCTAAATAATGAAAAATTTCGGATCATAATTTTTAATTTCGGATCTGCTTCCAGATCTATTCGATTTTGAAAGGTTCATTAAAAAATATTTAAAGAAGGGAAAAAGATGCAAAAAAAAATCTATTTAATTCTATTTTGTCTTTTCCATCTATCAACATTGATAGCACAATCCGATCCTGAAAAAATCTTGTTAAAAGATTATAAACCTGTAAGTTTATACAAAACCCCGGTTACAAAAATTCAAAAAGCTAAATATCCTATAATTGATATGCATTCACACCCTTATGCAGCTGGTCCGGAGCAGATTGCAGAGTGGGTAAAAAATATGGATAGTGTCGGAATTGAAAAAACAATAATTCTCTCATATGCCCACGGATCTAAATTTGATTCTATTTATTCCCTTTACTCTAAATATCCTGATAGATTTGAATTATGGTGCGGCTTTGATTATACAGGATATGATAAGCCTGGTTATGGTCCTGATGCAGTCAAAGAATTGGAAAGATGCTATAAAAAAGGTGCCCGGGGTGTTGGGGAATTGGGCGATAAAGGGAAGGGTTTATTTTATTGCACACCAGCTGCGTATGGAATGCATCTGGATGATCCAAGAATGGATTTGCTTCTGGATAAATGCGGTGAATTAGGTATGCCCGTTAATATTCATGTTGCTGACCCAATCTGGATGTATCAGAAAATGGATTCAACTAATGATGGTTTAATGAATGCATATTCCTGGAGGCTGGATAATCAGAAAGATATTTTGGATCTGGAACAATTATTAAAAACATTAGAGAATGCAGTTACAAAACATCCCAATACTATTTTTATTGCGTGTCATCTTGCAAACTGTTCGCATGACCTTCAGCTGCTTGGTAATTTATTAGATGAATATCAGAACTTGTATTCCGATTTTTCTGCTCGTTATGCTGAGAGCGCCCCGGTGCCAAGATATACGGCAAAATTTTTCAATAAATATCAAAATCAACTATTATATGGTACCGATATGGGCTTTGATACACAAATGTACCGGGTAACATTCCGGATTTTGGAATCTGAAGATGAACATTTTTATGAAATCGATCAGTTCGGATATCATTGGGCTTTATACGGATTTGGGCTGGATGATGAAATACTTAAAAAAGTATATAGAGAAAACGCTCTAAATATTTATAAAATAGGAAATAATAATTAAAGAGCAGTTAGATAGATTAATCTCTTGAATATAAAAGAGATGAAAAATTATAATGTTTAAAAAATATATACAAAATACTTGACAAGGTAAAATAAGTTAATTATTTTAAAACCAAAGGAAAAGCAAAAAATTATCTTCCAAATAGAAACAATTAATAAAGTTACATATAATAGATTATACTTACCGTTGGATAAAGAAAGGGATTAATAAATTGTAATCATTTGCTGTTTTTACAGTGTAGAATATTTAATTTTATATAGAGTTTAAAATCATATCTAAAAAAAATATAGAGGGATTAATTACAATACAGACATTTAATACTTAAAACTGATGTTTGGCATCCTTTAACCAAATATTTGAAAAGAAATCAAAAATTATAGTAAAGCAAAATAACATGAGAACCACAAAACGGAGGTAAAATGAATTATAGATTTTTACTGCAAAAAAGTTTTTCCACTTTCCTTATAAGTTTTTCTTTAATATTAACTCAGATTGTCTATGCAGGTGTCACAGGTAAAATATCAGGAAAAGTTACCGATGCAGGTACCGGAGAACCTTTATTGGGAGCAAATGTTATTATTGAAGGAACTACAATGGGCGCGGCAACTGATGCCGAAGGTGATTACTTCATTATAAATATCCCCCCCGGTACATATAATTTAAAAGCTTCCATGATAGGTTACACAGCCCAGTCTTTAGTTGATGTTGTTGTTAATATTGACAGAACTACTAATGAAGATTTTAGTTTGAAGACGGGAAGTATTTCTACAAATGAGGTGGTTGTTATAGCACAAAAGCCTGTAATTAGAAAAGATTTGACTTCGAGTATTGTTGAAATTAACTCCCAGGAAATTGAGGTAAGCCCGCAAAGGGATGTTCAAAGTATGTTGAAACAGCAGCGCGGGATCCTTTTGGGATATAATCATCTCGGTAAAAACGGTCTGGCTGAAACAAATACTCCGTCAGATGAACTTCACATAAGAGGCGGAAGAGAAGGAGAAACAGCTTTTACTCTTAATGGTATCGTTGTTACCGATCCTATGTGGGGCGGCGCTCAATTTATTCAGAATTCAGCGGGAAAATATATCGAGGAATTTAACACCCTTGCCGGAACATTTAATGCGGAATACGGCAATGCAATGTCAGGAGTTATAAACGTTGCAGCTAAAAGAGGGAATCAAAATAAATATAATGCTGATCTGTCATTATATACAGACCAGTTCGGAATAGATAAGTATGATCAGAATACAATGCAGGGTGCCCTTGGTGCTGGTGGACCTGTTCCATTAACAAATGGGAACTTAACATTTTATGTAACCGGGGAAAGAAAACTAAGTGATGGTTATCTCTATGGTTATAATTATCCGAATTGGGTCGATTCAGAAGGGAAAGATGTCGATCCCACAACGAAGCTGCCGGCAGGAAATGGTGAAAAAGTATCAATGGACCGCTTCGATTACTGGAACACCACACTACTGCTGAAATGGGCAGTTACACCAAGTTTTTTAGTAACTGGTTTCGGCAGCCTTGGCAATTTAAGAAATGATTCTTATTCAAATACATATAAATATAATAGAGACGGGTCTCCTTATAATAAATCTGATGAGAAATTTGTCAATTTAAATATAACTCATGCTTTAACACAAGACAGCTATTATGAAATTGGTTTAGCAAGACAGGTTCATACAAGATTCTTGGGAGTTTACGACAGCTGGGACAAATATATGCAGAACTTAGAATCATTCGATCCCTCGGGAAATTTTTCTATAATAGGTGAAGATTGGTTCTGGGAAGATGAAAATTGGTCGGTTAACACAGTAAGAGCTTCTTTTGCCAGCCAGGTGAATAAAACAAACTTTATTAAAATTGGCGGAAATTTAAGGCTTCTGAATATCGATTATGAATCTAAAAACCCGAATGAACCAGGCAGCTACTGGGTAAATTACTCTCATAAACCAAAAGAAATTAATGGTTTTATACAGGATAAAATGGAATTCTCTGAAATTGGATTAATAATTAACCTAGGTGTCAGGGTGGATTCATGGGATCCTGATTCCCCCTACTTTACTGATATTGTTAATACACTTGATTTGAAAACGGCAAATGCAACAATTAAAACAAAACTTTCACCCCGTTTTGGTGTATCATATCCTATTTCGGATCAAGCTGCATTTCACTTTGCATATGGTCATTTTTATCAAATGCCCTCATATTTTAACTTATATGGAAGCCAGCGGTATTTAACTCATCCGGATGATAAAGATTGGGATAAGTATCCGCAATTTAGGGGAATGAATTTTCCCTACACATCCGAAGGCTCGGGTAACACCAGACTAGCTAATACTAATATGGAACCTGAAAAAACTGTGGCCTATGAAGCCGGTGTACAGCTTAAACTTTCCGAAGATATCTCTTTAGATGTGACAGCTTTCTACAAAGAAATGACAAATCTTGTGGGAGTTCGATACATTGAAGCTGCAAATTACGGAACAGGTGCTACTCTTTCCGATAATTTTGATTATGCTAATGCTAAAGGCGTGGAGCTTGTTTTGAATAAGAGATTCAGCAATTATTTTTCTTTAAGAGCAAATTATACATACTCAAATTCTTTAGTAACCAGTTCAAGCCCCTGGGCACAATTGCAAATTCAAAATCCGACATTCAGAACATTTACATCCGACTGGGATAGACCGCATACATTTAACCTCGATCTATATGTTTCATTACCAAAAATATGTGATATAAGCTTATCGGGTAATTTTCAGTCAGGTCTGCCTTATACTATTAAAACAGAACCGAATACTGAAAGAATGCCTTATATAGAGTCTATTGATTTGAAATTAAGCAAGAAGTTTAGCCTATTTAATATTACTCCTAAAGTATATATAAATATTATTAATCTAACCGATAGAAAAAATATTTATTCGGTATATGCAAACAGCGGCAAACCCGATTTGCCTTTAGGAATTCCAAGAACTCCCGCTAATCTAAATGTATATGATATCCCGGCTAACTATAGCCCCGGGAGACAAATTTATTTAGGTTTTTCTTTGGAAATATAAAGTAAAAATTCTGATGCAATGGGTAATCTTATTGTTACGTAATTCCTTCACTTATTATTTGGAACAAGGAGATTAAATAATGAAAATAAAAAATTACTATTGGTTGAATTATCTGCTTCCAATCTCAGCGATTATTTTTTTATTTTTTTCAGAACAAACAAATGCCCAGGTGATATATAAAAGATGGAACACTTTTGATATCAATAAAATTACTACAATGTTTAGTAATTACGGCTCGCAAACAGAAGGACAATTTTGGTACGGGTACGGGCATCACCCATCTATGGAGTATCCAACTGGAAGCGGCAATCAATACGGAATGGCAATAGGGTTTTACATTGGCGGCACAAGCGCCGATGGGGGAGGTGAAAATCCCGACGGCAAATGGTATATGGATATGACCCTTGGTGAGTATAAGGATAATTGGGATGATTCTCATTGGGATCCTTATGGGCCGGGTCCTTATGAAAATGATGTTCCTTTAAATAGTGTGTTTAATTTTGTTGGAAAATCAACTCGTGCTGCCATGAGTGATGATATGGGAAGCTGGCCGGATTCTTCTAATGCTGATGGAAGATTTGGATGGCCGGAATTTTATCCCCATACTAATGCTCCGGTTTTATTAAATGCAAATGGATGGCCAGGCTGGGGACCTAACGGTGAACAGGTTGGGCATCAGGAAAGTTTTGGTGTAGCTTACGATGTTAACCATGTTGCAGAAGTTCCGCCGGAGAGATGGTTAAAAGCCCAAATGGTCTTCCGCGGGATGGCATTCAAAGGAAAGATTTATGAAAACTATATTTTTTGGTCATACGAAATTACTAATATAGGACAGCAGCCAATTACTGACTGCTATTTTGGAATGATAATGGACTATGCCTTTCCTTGGAATAGACTCGATTGGGGGGAAGAGATCCAAGCTTTTGATAAAGATAGAAATATGGCTTATGCTTATAATCCTTCGGGAAGCGGCAATACTGAAGACGATAGAACTGTTTCGCCGACAGCTTACGGCGGATTAATTTATTTAAAGACTCCAAAGAAAGATGGTGGAGAGGAATCTGGTGTTTCAACTGTAAGCTGGTCTCTCGATCCTGGTGATGCCGATGATGGTAAAATATCAAATGATTATTATACAAGAAATATATTGAATGAAGGGAGTCCATACGATACTGATGGAGATGGAATTGATGATGCAAGTATAAGAGAAGGCGCGGAAGTTCCTTATGGTTATAGTGTAGCCGGCAGCGATGGAAATAGTACATATATGAATTCAGGCCCAATAACATTAGAACCGGGGGAAAAAGATACATTAATTGTCTGTACAGTAATGGGTTCGAATCTGCTGGATCTCAGAAAAAATGCCGATAGAGCAATAAATCTTTACAAGTCAGGTTTTAAAATTGCAGAACCTCCTGCTGAGCCAATAGTAACGGCAATTGCCGGGGATAGAAAAGTTTCTTTAACGTGGGGAAAAGAGAGTGAAAGTTCACCCGGATTTGAAGGATATAGAATTTATAGAAGTAAAGATAATGGTGCAACCTGGGGTGATAGAGTGATTACGGATGCTAATGGTACTGAAATTGGCTATGTCCCCTTAGCTCAATTTGACTTAAAAGATGGAATTGTGGGAACTTCTACAAACCAGGAAGCAACCTGGCTGGATTTTGGAACTGATACCGGGTTACCTGAAACTGATGAAAACGGCAACTATGTTTTTGTAGATGAAAATCTTATAAACGGATTAAATTATAGATACTTTATTGCCGCATATAACGTCGGAACCGATGTAATCCCGCCTGTTGAAAATTCACCAGTAACAGATCCAAGTATAAGTGGTGATAATACAGTAGCTGCGACACCAAGATCTGCTATTGAAACACAATCACTGGATCAAATTAAAGTAGTTCCAAATCCGTATATATCAACAAATGAATTTGAAACTGTTCCAAATGTGAGGGAATTACATTTCACTCATTTACCTTCACAATGTGAAATAAGAATTTACAACATTGCAATGGAGCAAATTGTTGTTCTTAACCATACGAATAACACTAGCGAAGAAGTGTGGAATTTAAGAACATCCGGTAATCAGGAAGTAGCACCGGGTTTATATGTCTACTACGTCTCATCGCAGCTCATTTCTGGTGAGAAAATTGGAAAATTTGTAATCATTAAATGAGTTGTTATAGAAAACAAAAATTAACATCAAATTTTTTAGGAGAAAAAACGATGAGAAAAAAAATGACTAATGGAATCTTTTTAATCCTATGGTTTTCAGTTACTGTTTCCTTATATGCTCAAAATACTGATCAGGTCGGCACTTCGATGGGTAACTTCTTAAAAATTGGAGTGGGACCAAGAGCAATTGCTATGGGAGAAGCATTTGTTGCACTTTCTGATGATGCAAGTTCTCTTTACTGGAACCCTGCCGGAATAGCAAGAATTAATAAAAATGAAGTTTTAATACAAACAACAAAATGGGTTGCTGAAACTAACTTATACTATTTGGGTGTGGTATTGCCAATGGGAGATTTTGGAGCATTTGGAGCAGATTTTTATAACTTCTCATCCGGAGATATGGAAGAAACTACACTTCAGCAGCCGGACGGAACCGGCAGAACTTTTAGTACAAGTAATTTAGCTATCGGTCTTACATATTCAAAACTACTTACTGATCGCTTTTCTGTAGGTTTTTCTATAAAATATATTACTGAATCTTTATCAAGAGAAAATGCAAGTGCCTATGCTTTTGACATCGGCAGTATTTATACTACCAACTTTTTGAATGAAATGAAATTAGGCATTGCTTTATCTAACCTTGGCACTTCAATGGAACTTGACGGACCTGATCTAATTGTCAGCCATGATGTTGCTCCGGATGTACCGACAAACAAAACTGTTGATGCACGACTGGGAACTCAATCATGGGATCTCCCGTTAACTTTCAGAATAGGTATGGGGACTTACGTATTTAATGATGAGAATAATTCTTTATCTATGGAGGTAGATGTTAATGACACCCGTGATTATCAGGCAAGATATAATATAGGAAGCGAGTATACGGTTAAATTGATCGGACAGCAAAAGGTAAGTATAAGAGCCGGTTATAAAGGTAATTATGATGAAGAAGGATTGACTCTAGGCGGCGGGCTATTCTTAACCCTGGCAAACTTTGATTTCAAATTAGATTATGCATTTGCAGATGTTAACAGGCTGGGGAATGTTCATAGATATTCAATCAGTATTCTTTTTTAAGAAAGTATTTTAAGGAGAGACATCATGAACAAAAGTTTTACTAAGCTTTTATTTTTTATAGTTTTTTCATCTTTTTTTCTTGTTATAGTATTTGAAGGGTGTAAAAAGTTGGATTGGCCATCCAATCCGCCCGATACTGAGAGACCAAAAGTTTTAGCTATTACACCTGAATCAGAAAGTATTATGGTCCCCGCTGATAAAAAAATTCAATTGAAATTTAATATCAATATGGATGTTTCCAGTCTTAATGAGAATGCTAAAGTTTATAAAGATAATGATACAAATGCCTTAGCAGGCGAATGGAATGGCGAAAATGGAACTTATACATTTACTCCTGCAAGCTCGTTTGAAGAGCTTTCGAAATATAATGTAAAACTTAAAGGGGCTTTTAATGAAGGAGATCAATGGGAAGGTCCGGGTTTAAGAGGTGCCGATGGTGTTTCAATGAAATATGAAAATACTTTTTTCTTTTCTACGGAAGGAAATTACGGTGCTTCTCCTCTTTATCTGGGATCTGGAAATCCTGGAAATGCTGCCGAAGGTAAAGCTGGTATTGGTATAGTTAAAAATTTTGAAACAACCGAGGTCGGGGACTTTAATCCCGATGGATCTCTAAGTATCGAACTCAACCCCGCCGGAACTGAATTATATATTGCCAGTTTAGCTGACAATGCCGTGGGAATTCTGGAAACATCCGGCGGAAGTATTGTAGCTACTGTTCCAATGCCCGACAGTGTAGAGGAACCCTGGTTTGTCTGTTTTACTCCTAATGGTTCCGAGGCATGGGTCCTTTGCAGAGGGACAAACGATATTGTAGTAATTAATACTGCCTCCCGATCTGTTTCCGCTACAATTCCTTTGGCTGATTATTGCCAGGAAGGTGCTTTCTTATATAAGATGGCAATAGATCATGCCGGTAAAAAAGGTTATATAAGCACAAGAACAGGCCAGTCGGTTATTGTAGTTGATATAATTAATAAATCCGCAATAACAAATATTGAAAATGTTGTGGAAGAGGAAGCCACCGGTGAAATTGTAATCTTACCTGATGACTCAAAAGTATTAGTATGCAATAACTGGTCTTCACCATCATTTAGGATAATTGATCCGTCTACAAATACTGTTGAAGGTGAATTGGAATTAGGTGAAGGCGGTGATTACTATTTTACAGATGTTGTCGATAACTATCTATATATGGCTGGCAGATGGGATGCCCTAATCTACAAAATTGATTTAACCGATTTCTCAATTGCGGCTGAAATAAATATTGCTGACGAAGGGATTATTGATGAAATGCAGGGTATTACAGTTGATCCTGCAAAACAGGTCGTTTATGTAGTTGCAAATACTTATGAAGATGGTGCGGTTTTAATTTTCAGGACTTCCGATCTTTCCTTTTTAGGTGCTATTAAAACCGGTCCATGGAGAGATATTGTAGTTAAGAAATGAACGACTGCATGAATATAATGTTTAATCTTAAATATACGAAGGCTGCTAGCTTCATTATCGTTTTTGTATTTGCCTGTGGTTTTGCATTGGGACAAAATAAAGGGGGCAGGTGGCAGTTTGAAAATAACGGAAATGATTCCTGCAGCTGGAATTCAAACAACCATGTTGGTTTATTATCGGGTAGCGCGGCTTTTTCAACTTTAGAACCATTAGCAGAAGGTAATTATTATTTATCTTTAGAAAACGAAAATAATTATGGCACTTTTCGTTTAAGCGATAATAATGATTTAGATTTCCGAAATGAAAGCCTTGCAATTTCTTTATGGGTTTATCCTGTTGAGGCAAACAGTAATCCGCAGTTTTTGCTTATAAAAGGAGATAGAGCAGGAAATTCAAAAACAGATAACTATTCACTTAGACTTACCTCTACTGAAAATGAAAGTTCCCTGGAATTTCTTACTCATTTGGAATCCGGTACTTTAAGAAGTGTTACTTCTTCTTTTATAGTTCCCCCAAATCAATGGTCATTTATTGCGGTATATTATGATTATCAAAATTCTAAAATATATTTATGGAATGATGAGAAAGCCGCTCCGGTAGATACATTTAATTTTACTGCTGACTTATTCCCAAATGATGACAGTCTTTTTATTGGCGCCTCAGGTAAAAACGGATTTAAGAGATTTTGGGGAAGAATTGATGATGTCAGGATTGGCTCAAATATTAACCAGATATTATTCGATGTTACCGGTGTTGAATCTTTAAATCAAATTCATCCTGCTGTTTCTTTTAAATTGAACCAAAATTTTCCCAATCCTTTCAATCCCGAAACTACAATTAGATTTTCACTGAACGATAACGGTTTTACTAATCTTGAAGTTTATAATTTACTCGGGCAGCATGTTGCTGATTTATTAAATGGTGAAGTTTCGGCAGGTGAGCATAAAATAATTTTTAATGCAGAAAATCTTCCTTCGGGTGTCTATTTATATAAATTACAGCAAGGCAGCCATTCGGAAATAAAGAAGATGTTATTGCTTAAATAAAATTCTATCAAATAATCTTTCAGAGAATAAATATGATTTCAAAATTATTATCTTTTTTTCTTTATTCCCTTTTACTAATTCTATTAAGCTGTTCTAATTCTAACAGCCCGTTTGTAAAAGTTGAAAACAAGTATTTACAAATTGAATTTGATGATTCTCTCTACAGTAAAGTTATCTCAACTATGGGGGATCATGAAGTTGTGCTTAGTGATTATTCTGCTTCAGAGTATCCGATTACTGATGGTAAGGAAATCAGCAAATTTTATCTTAAGGATTCTAAATCCAATCAAGTAGAAAATGAATTAGGAAAAGGTGAAGAGTTTGTAATCACAGGTCTTTCTAAAAATAATATTCAGAAACAGATCTCTGTTTCGATTTATGAAAATTTCCCCTCCTCTGCATTTTTTAAAGTTACTTATAAAAATGTGGGAGCCAATCAGGTTACAGTTAATAAATGGGTAAATAATGCTTACAATATAAAAACTGAAGAAAAGGAAAGCCCTCCTTTCTGGTCCTACCAGGGAGCAACTTATGATGATAGGAGAGATTGGGTCAAACCAATAAAACTGGGATTTGAACAGGAAAATTACATGGGCATGAACGCAAGCGACTATGGCGGAGGTACACCTGTTGTAGATGTTTGGGGTAAGAGTGCCGGTATAGCTGTCGGGCTTGTTGAAACTACTCCAAAACTGGTGAAGCTTCCGGTAAAAATGAAAAGTGAAAAAACCGGCGCTGAGATTAGCATTGAATATGAAAAGGAGCAAATTCTAAAACCTGGAGAATCGTTTGAAACCTATGAATCTTTCGTGAATGTACACAAAGGGGATTATTATGCAACTCTGAAAAATTTCAGAAAAATAATGTCTAAAAAAGGTTTAGAGATGCAGAAATTTCCCGAAACATCTTACCAGCCGATCTGGTGTGCATGGGGTTATGAAAGGGATTTTAAAGTAAAAGATGTTCTAGGTACTCTTCCTGAAGTTAAAAAATTAGGATTTAAATGGGCTGTTCTTGATGACGGCTGGCAAACTTCTGAAGGGGATTGGTATCTGAATCCTAAGAAGTTTCCAGGCGGTGACAGCAGCATGAAAGCATTTGTTGATAAAATACATGCCGCGGGACTTAAAGCAAAACTATGGTGGGCGCCGCTGGCTGTAGATCCCGGGACTGATTTAATTAAGAAACATCCGGATATGCTGCTGCTTAATAAAGATGGTTCAAAGCGGGATATTTCCTGGTGGGACAGCTACTATTTATGTCCGGCTTATGATGAAACACTCAGCTATACAAAAAATCTGGTTACCAAAATCTTTAATGTTTGGGGATATGACGGAATAAAAATAGATGGACAGCATCTTAACGCTGTTCCGCCTTGTTATAATCCAAAGCATAATCATGCTTACCCGGAAGAATCAGTTGAAAAGCTGCAGGATTTTTGGAAAATGGTTTATGAAACCGCCGTCAGTATAAAAAAAGATGCTGTGGTCGAAATTTGCCCATGCGGTACTAACTATTCATTTTACAATCTGCCTTATATGAACCAGCCTGTTGCCTCCGACCCTGAATCATCCTGGCAAATTAGATTAAAAGGTAAAACACTTAAAGGACTAATGGGAGAAAGTCTTCCTTACTATGGAGACCATGTTGAGCTTAGCAGCAATAAGAGTGATTTTGCATCTACGGTAGGAATCGGCGGTGTGATAGGTACTAAATTCGTTTGGCCGGTTGGTATTCATATAAATAAAGAGACAGGTGATATTGGCCTTACAGGTGAAAAAGAGAAAGAATGGGCAAAATGGGTAAAAATTTATGATGATAAGATGCTTTCGAAAGGTATTTATCTCGGCGAACTGTATGACATAGGTTTCGATAAACCTGAGACTCACGCGATCAGTAAAAACGGGAAAATGTTTTATGCTTTTTATGCTCCCGAATGGGACGGAAAAGTAGAATTACGCGGTCTTGAAAATAAAACTTATAAAGTGAAGGACTATGTAAACAATACTGAACTTGGTGAAGTAACCGGACCATTATCATCTTTACCTGTAAAGTTTGAACATTCATTGTTAATTGAATGCGCCCCTGTGAATTGATGATACCAGAGGAAACTATTTGTCTTTATTGAAAAGAAATATTTTAAATATATCCAGGAAACTTCTGTACTTATAAAAATTATTATGAAACGTCGATCATTTCTCAAGACATCCGGAGTAATTGCAATTGGTGCAGGTGCTGCCAGTAAGTTATTTGGGTTTGTACCGGCACATAATTGGGAAAGATATGATTTTGGAAGCGGTCCGGTTGTTAGTGATCGGCTTAACCAGGGTCCGTTTCCAATCTATGAACCTGAAGTTGTTGTACCCGGTAGTGAAGTTGTAACGACTACTAATCCTTCCGATAAAATATTGAAAAATTTTGGAATGGGATTAACTGTATATATATCCGGTGATATCGGACCTCCCAGTGTAAAAGGTGAAAAGCTTGAAAAATCTATTGAGGATTTAATTAAAATTCCATTTGTACAAAAAGTATATCTTAGACCAAATTGGAGAGATATTCAAAGACAGCCGTCTAAATTGGATTTCCCGGAATATTGGAAAATTACATTTGATATTGCTAAGCAATACAAAAAAAGAATTGGGTTTAGAATTATGACGGAAAATCCGGATATACCCGAATTAGGCGCACCCGGTTTTCTAATTAATAAAATCCCTTATGTAAGTTTGAAAGGATCCTGGAAGAATAGTTCATCAGAAATTCGAAATAAAAAAGAACACAAATTTCCGAGGTATGATCACCCAGAATATCAAAAGGCATTTACTCAATTAAATGAATTGCTTGCCGGAGAATTAAACGGCAATCAGCAGATTGAGTATATGGATACTTTTATGTATGGCTTTTGGGGAGAAGGACATTCGTGGCCGTTTGAAGGAAATCCATTCCCGGATAATGTAACTGCTGAAAAAACATTTGTAAAGATGTTTGATATACAGCTTAAACATTGGACAAAAATCCCTTTAGTTACGAATACCCAGCCTGATTTTAGCAGAGTAGGAAATTCTGAATTAGTTGATAGAACAGTTAGAACAAATAATTGGCTTAGAACAGATACTGTCTATATTGAAAATATGCAGATAGAATCATTAAGCAATAGACCTAGCTGGATAGCAGCAGCTTGTGAAGTGGGATTGGGTACTCTTGAAAGGCATGAAAAAGAGATGTACGAGAGAATCGGTTATAATGATAATCTGATCTCACATGTAATGGATCTTGGTGCAAACTATTGGTCAGTCTGGAACTGGCATAATATATCCGCTAGAAATATTCTGGACTATTATGAAAAATATCCGGATGGAATAGACAGCATAGTTAGAAAAATCGGCTACCGGGTCAGACCCTCATGGATTTGGAGTTTTGATAAAGATGAACATCCCGGTTTAATTATGGGCTTTGTCAATGATGGAATTGCCGGTGTTCCCGGCATATTACGAATAACAGTTTTCAGCAATGATGGCTCCGTCAATGTGAGCGGTTGTTTGGATCCCGGTTATCCAAAGCCCGCAGGAGTTAGGCAGGCTATGTTTATCCTGCCAAAAGGTACGAACTGGAATGGTTTAAAGGTTAAAGCTGAGATTGAAGTTAAGGGGGTACTTTATCCTGTAGAATGGGCATGCCATCAAAAATTAAATGCTGATGGCTCATTAACTTTAAATGCCAATATGTAGATAAGAAAAAGTAAATATATGAATGAAACAAATACGGTTCATAATATGAGGAGTTTCATTCTATTAGAAAAATTGTGGAGATAAACTTTTTGTTTTTACAAAGTTGAATAAAATTAAGGACCTAACAAATGAATAAAGATTTATTAGAAGATTATTTTACAAGGACTGAAATTTTTAATCAGCCGGAATTATGGATTAAAACCTATGAAAAGATCTTAATCGAATTGCAAGCTATTAAGAATTTTCTCAACGGAATTCTTTCCAGGGAAAATTTGGAAATCATCTTAACAGGTGCCGGTACCTCGGCTTTTATAGGGGATGTTCTTGAAGGATCTTTTCAGAAAGGATTAAATACAACAACAAAAGCAATTTCAACCACCAATCTTGTTACACATCCGGAATTTTATCTTAATAAGAACAAACCGTTGCTTTTAGTTTCTTTTGCCCGTTCAGGTAACAGCCCCGAAAGTTCTAAAGCAATTGAACTTTCAGAAATAATTTGCAAAGAGGTTTATCATCTGGTTATTACCTGCAGTGATACAAGTACGCTTATAGATTCCTTAAACAGAAAAAAAAGCTATCTTTTTGTTTTGCCCGATAAATCCAATGATAAAGGGCTGGCCATGACCGCAAGCTTTACTTCAATGCTTCTTACAGGATTATTAATTTCAAATTATCAAAAAGCAGAAGAATTGAACGGTGAAATTAAAATACTATCCGGATATGGAGATAGAATTTTAAATGAATATTCAGAGAAGCTGAAAGAAGTTTCTAAAATTGATTTTGAGAGAGCAGTCTTTTTGGGTTCAGGACCTTTGAAAGGGATTGCAAGGGAATCACATTTAAAGCTTCAGGAATTAACTGACGGAAAAGTTATTTGCAAACATGATTCATTTCTTGGATTCAGGCATGGACCTAAAGCAGTCGTTAACGAAAAATCGTTGCTTGTATATCTTTTTTCAAATAATAAATATGTAAATAGATATGAGCTTGATTTAGTTAATGCGATTAATGAAGGGAGAAAGCCTGTGTACACAATCGGTATAATGGAAAAGAAGATTGATGGTCTTGAAATGTCATTACCTATTATTTTATCGGATAAGGGAAACCCGCTGAATGAAGACTTCCTTTCAGTTCCACTGATTTTGCCGGCTCAATTAATCGGTTTTTATAAATCAATAAATCTCGGATTAAATCCTGATTCTCCTTCAGCTGATGGAATGATATCGAGAGTTGTGGAAGGTGTTGAACTCTATCCTTACAAGAAATAAATGTCAGAATATCTGCAAAGCATAATAAAAGAGAATAAGTCCGGCAATTCTGTCGGTGTTACTTCAATCTGCTCGGCCAATAGCTACGTGATTGAAGCTTCTATTTTAAACGCAAAAAAGAATAACCGTAATATATTAATTGAATCAACTTCAAACCAGGTGAATCAGTTCGGCGGGTATACAGGTATGAAGCCTGAAGAATTTAAAAATTATGTTTTCAAAACCGCAGAAGATTTAAAATTTCCGAAGGAGAAAATAATACTTGGCGGCGATCATTTAGGACCGAATGCATGGAAAAATGAAGCTTCATCGGAAGCAATGGGAAAAGCAAAAGTACAGGTGGAAGAATATGTAAAAGCCGGATACTCTAAAATCCATCTTGATGCCAGTATGAAGCTAGCTGATGATGAGAATAAAAATTTACAGCTTGATACGGAAATAGTTGCAGAAAGAGCTGCTCAACTTTGCCGGGCAGCGGAGTATGCTTTCAAAAATATGAAGATGAAAAATCATAAGCCTTTTTATATTATAGGTTCCGATGTTCCTCCGCCCGGCGGCGGAACTGAACATCAGGAGATAAGAATTACATCTCCGGATGAAGTGGAAGCTACAATCGAAATAACTAAAAAAGCATTTTGTAAGTATGGACTTGAACATGCATGGAACAGAGTAATAGCTGTTGTAGTACAGCCTGGAGTAGAGTTCGACAATTATGAAGTTTATGATTTTTGTGCTGAAAAAGCAAAAGGGCTAACTCAAAAAATTCAGGAGAAAAAAAATCTCTCATACGAAGCACATTCAACCGACTTCCAGAAAAAAGATTCCCTTAAGGAAATGGTAAAAAATAATTTCGCAATTTTGAAAGTCGGCCCATGGCTTACTTTCAGTTTCAGGGAAGCAGTATTTGCGCTGGCAAGTATAGAAGAGGAGCTTTTATTAAAAATTAAATCGATGCAGCCATCTAATATTATTGAACTAATCGATAAGCAAATGAAATTGGACCCGGAATATTGGGAAAAGTATTATAAAGGGAATGAAGATGAAAATTCTTTTGACAGAAAATTCAGCTTAAGCGATAGGATAAGATATTACTGGAACAATAAAAAAGTAAATGGCTCTTTAAATCAATTAATTAATAATTTATCAGGAATTAAAATCCCTTTAACATTAATAAGCCAGTATCTTCCGGATCAATTTAAAGCCGTAAGAGAAAACGAAATTGAAAATAATCCTAAAGAAATAATTTATCATAAGATAAATGAAGTTTTGGAAATTTATAATTATGCTACATCTGGAGGTAACTTATGAAAACCCGTCCCTGGCTAATATATGCAATTGTAACGACTCTCTTTTGGGGAGTTTGGGGAGCTTTAATTGAGATCCCTGAAAAAGCCGGTTTCCCTGCCACTCTGGGTTATACAGTCTGGGCGCTTACAATGATACCTCCTGCATTAGTAGCTTTAAAAAAAATTAATTGGAGACCGAAATTTGATAAAAAATCGGTCTTTCTCGGATGTGTCATAGGATTTACGGGCGCTGGCGGGCAGCTCATTTTATTCCAGGCATTAAAAACTGGACCTGCTTACCTGGTTTTTCCTTTTATATCTTTATCACCTGTGGTTACAATAATTCTTTCCTATGTCTTCTTAAAAGAACGCGCATCTAAAAGAGGCTGGATTGGAATCATACTTGCTTTGATCGCAATTCCTCTTTTATCTTATTCACCTCCTGAAGGTTCAGGTGTCTCGGGATATTTTTGGATATTCCTCTCACTGCTGGTTTTTTTAGCATGGGGTATCCAGGCTTACATTATGCGGTTTGCAAACCAGACAATGAAAGCTGAAGGGATTTTCTTTTATATGACTTTAACCGGTCTTTCCTTAATTCCTTTTGCATTATTTATGACTGATTTTTCACAAACTATTAATTGGGGGTTTAACGGGCCATACCTTACTGCAATGATACAGATACTTAATGCCGTTGGAGCACTAATGATAGTTTATGCATTCAGATACGGAAAAGCCATTATTGTAAGTCCTTTAACAAATGCGGTTGCACCGGTTATAACAATAGTAATTTCATTATCAATTTATCAGGTTATCCCTCATCCTGTTATAATAACAGGAATGGTTTTAGCTTTAGGATCAATTTTATTAATGGCGTTGGAAGATTCAGCAGATGAACCTGCAGCGGAAATTAAAGAAGAGGTAAAATATGAGTCCTAAAAAGTTTGATGCTATTGTTATCGGTGAATTGAATGTTGATCTGATCCTGAATAATATTGATTCATTTCCGGAGATGGGAAAAGAAAAAATTGCAAAGAATATGACATTAACTCTCGGCAGTTCTTCTGCAATATTTGCAAGCAATCTATCGTCTCTCGGAGCAAATGTTGCTTTCCTTGGAAAGATTGGTAATGATTCTTTCGGCGGCCTGGTAACCGAAAGCTTAAGATCAAAAAATGTAGATATTGATTTAATCATAAGAGATAAAAATTCTAATACAGGTGCGACAATCGTTTTAAACTATAAAGAAGACCGGGCAATGGTAACTTATCAGGGAGCAATGAATGAATTAACTATTAATGATATATCCGAAGAATCTCTTTCACAGGCAAAGCATCTTCATTTTTCTTCATATTATCTTCAGCCCGGAATGAAAAAAGATATCAGTAAACTTTTTAAAATGGCTAAGGATCTGGGGCTCTCTACATCGTTCGATATGCAATGGGATCCGTATGAAAAATGGGATCTTAATTATGAAGAAACTCTTCCGCTGATTGATGTTTTTCTTCCCAATGAACTTGAACTGAAATATCTTACTCGAATGGAAAAAGTAGATGAAGCTCTGGATGCACTCTCAAATTGTTCCAATACTGTTATTGTGAAAATGGGAAATAAAGGATCGCTTCTGTTTAATAAAGGAAAGAAAAATTTGCTGAACGCTTTTTTAAATAACAAAGTTGTGGATGCAATTGGTGCAGGGGACAGCTTTAACGCAGGTTTTATATTTAAATTTATTCAAGGAGAAAATTTAGAGAAATGCCAGGAGTTTGGTAACTTAATGGGCGCCGTTAGTACAACTGCCGCAGGCGGTACTTCTGCATTCAGCAGCTATAAAAATGTTTTGAAAACAGCAAAAGAAAAATTTAATTATTCAGAATAGATGAAATTACAGGACAAACTGAAAGAAGCTCAGAAAAATTCTTCGGCAATATTAGCCGCTAACTATTATAATATTGAAACCTGCAAAGGAATAATGAAAGCGGCAGGCAAAATTAAAAAGCCGGTTATCCTGCAGCTTACTGAAAGTTCAATAGAGTACATGAGCTTAAAAACAGCTTATGCAACCGGTAGAACTTTATCCGAATATTATGAAGCCGAAAGCTGGATCCATCTTGATCATTGTAAAAATATAGATACAATAAAAAGATGTCTGGATACGGGATTTGATTCTGTAATGATCGATGCAAGTGATCTTTCATTATATGAGAATGCTGAAGTTACTTGCAAAGTTGTTGAACTGGCAAAAAGATATGGAGCAAATGTTGAGGCCGAATTAGGCTATATACCCAAACCTGATGTTGATCTGGAAGAAGATAAATTTACTAATCCTGATGAAGCAGGGAAGTTTGCTGATGAAACAGGGGTGAATGCGCTGGCTGTTGCGATCGGTTCAAAGCATGGATTTTATAAAGGTGAACCGAAATTAGATCTGGGAAGACTTAAACAAATAAAAGAAAAAACAGGTGTTTGTCTTGTTCTGCACGGAGGATCGGGGATACCGCAGCCAACACTCCGGCAGGCAATTAAGCTCGGAATTACAAAAGTAAATGTTGCAACTGAAACTAAAGATACTTTTATGCGGATCTTAAAAGATGATCTCGCTGACAATAATGAAATAGATTTAAGGAAATTATTCCCCCATGCCATTACAGCAGTGGAAGATTTAATTTCCGAAAAGCTGAAAATCATTTCTGCTGATTAATAGAACATTGATGAAGAAATTTTTACTTTTAATACTTTTAACTCTCCCTTCTTATATTTACTCTCAAGTCCTTTGGTACCACAAAGCCCGAATTGCCGGAAATCCTTTAACAATAAATAATATTGATTCAATTGTTAAGCATGCAAATGACAGCTACGTTCTCGGGATCGAAGTTGATAACGATATTCCTGGCAGATACGAAAGTTTTTTAGATCCCGCGAAAAAATTAGAAACTATAAAGAAAGCTGCGGAAAAAGCACATGAATCCGATAATTATACGTTTGTTTATATAGCAGGGCTTGAATGTATTACTTCTAACGCAGATAAAAAAGAACATACTTTTTTTAAAGATCACCCTGATTGGGTGCAGCGGGATATAAAAGGCAGACCTGCTAAATTCGGAGCCAATGATGCTTTCTGGATAGATGAAGGTGATGAAGACGTTTGGATATCTCCTTATGCAAAAGAGTGGCGGAAAATTTACATGGAAAGAATTAAACAAATTGCAAGAACCGGCATTGACGGAATTTATATAGATATTCCTTACTGGATGACCCACTTTAAAGAATGGGAAAATACCTGGGCTAGCTTTGATGATTATACCGTCGCAGCTTTCAAAGAAAAAACCGGGTTGAATGCAAATGAAGATATAAAGCTGGGTGATTTTAAAGATCCCGGTTTTATAAAATGGGTTAAGTTTAGGATTAATACAATAAATGATTTTTTGAAGGAAATAGATGCAGCAATTAAATCTGTTAATCCAAATTGCTTAACAATTGCAGAAATATATCCCGGCATCGGGGAAGATGCTGTCAAAGTCGGTGCAGATGTTTACAGCTTGTATAATATTGTTGATGTAATCGCCCATGAATACAGCGAGGGGAAATACTATGCTTCCGAAAGAGAACCGTTTAATTGGTATAAATATATTTTTGGTATGAAAGCTTTTAGAAGCTTTGCCGGAGATAAGCCGACATGGATGTTAAGCTATTCGTGGAACAATGATAAAGAAGTTAAACAGCGGGACGCAATGAAAAGTCTGTTTGCTTCCCAGATATTTAATGGTGTAAATACATGGGATGTTAAAACTTATATTATGTCTTCAACAAATGATCTTGGGACGCGGAAAGAAGTTTACAAGTGGATCGCTGAAAATTCTGATAAACTTTATTATAAACATTATCCTGTTGATCCTGTAGGAATTTACTTTTCACCTGAAACAAGAAACCTTTTTGCTGATGAATATCCTGAGAGCTTTTTTGGAACGATTTTTCTTTTGGCAAATTCTCATATTGACTATGATATTATAACTCCGAAAACTTTATCTGACTTTAATCACAAAGCTATAATTCTTCCGGATGCAAAATGTTTAAATAATGAGGAAATTGAAACATTAAACCATTTAAAGAACAAAGGAATTAAAATTATTTATATAGGGGAAACGGGGAAATATGATGAAAACCGAATTATTAGGAAAAATCCTTTGTATGATGATTCAAGTTTTTCTAATAATAGAATCTTAATTATCAAAGCTGATATTGGCAGAGATTATTATAAAATTTTAGAGAATAATTTGAATAAATATTTTTATTCCGATTCTCAGAAAGAAAATAAAATTGCTGATTATAAAGACAGTTTGATTTCTGAGATAATAAATTTTATTGATCTAACTCCAACGATAAAAATTGATGCACCTGTAAATATCTTAACAACAATTTCAAAGGATAAAAATGGACGAACATTTATTCATCTTTTAAATATTGATCAATTATGTGAGGTATGTAATAAAAATATAAGTAATAATACAATTAGAGTATCATTTAATAAAAACTTAGGAAAAGAAGTTTACTTTCTTCCCTATATTGGAAATCGGCAAAACCTAAAGCTTGCAGGCTCTAATGAAAACTTTATTTTGAAAGTGCCCATGTTTGACAGGGGTGCTGTTCTTTGGATAGAGGAATAATCTTCTTAAGTAAAACGGAGACTACAATCTTAATTTTTATTTCATATTTTTATTCTCTTTTCACAAATCGACTTAGAAGTTAACTCCCTTTTAGAATGAGAAATAAAATATCTTCAGAGCAAATCTAAAGATGCATAACTCTGCGTTTATATCAGAATAACTGATTCATATGAAATGAATTTGTTTGGTAAGAAGATTGTTGCATTTGGAATTCTGTGGTGCAAAAACTGACACAAATGCTGACACAAATTTAATTATGGTCAAAAAATCTTTGAATTCATAAAACCGCTTTAAAATAAACAACCCACTGTTGGGGAAACATATAGGCGGAATAGGCAGGAGGCAAAATGTTGCGAAAATTGCTTAATATCAGGCTTTTACAAAACTGATTTTGGTCAATTTTAGCCAAACTAATCAGAACTAATCAGAATTAATCCGAAAACTGACACAAATCTGACACAAATTTTTATTGCAGAATACACCACGTGTAAATATTTATTACAATATCTTTTTATGTTTTGACATTCGAGAAGAGCTGTAAAATTATTTTTATTTACATTGATATAAAACATAATTGAATAGACTGCTAAAATAAAAAGCCTTGCTTATTATTTTAAATAAACAAGACATCACTAAATAATCCGGAATTATTAAAATAACCTAGAATCCCTCTTCTGCTTCCTTTAAATCAAGAATAAAGCAGTCCCTGACTACATTATCAATTTTTTCATCATCTTCGGTTGTATGATTTCCTCTATCAAGTTCTGAGGCAAACTGATCTTTAACAAATTCACAGAAGTCATCAAACATATCAAACCAAACATCATTATTAAACTCTTCGATTGCCTTCAATCGATTTTCTTTATTATCACTCCCAAAATATTTATTGACGATATGTGCTTTCAAAATTTCTGGTCTCATTATTTACTCCTTTATATATATATTGCCGGACCAAAAAGATCCGGCAACGTTAATAGATTAATAAATTAAGCAGCCGCTTTTGTTTGGTAAGACATAACCCAGTCCATTACATTTTCAGGCTGCGCTGTGGATAACTGTATAAACATATCTTCAAGCTGAAGCCTTTTTACTTTAAGGGTACTGAAATCCATCTTTGATATTTCAGTCTGGCTTTTTGTTCCGAATATCTTTTCAATAATTGTAGCTTTAATCTGTTTGTCAGCTTTGGATCTTGCATCACCTAATCCATACTTATCAAATACACCTGAGATATTTTCATTTTCAATCTGCTGTCTCAATTTCCTTTCAAAGTATTCTGCATCGGTTCCAGGTGTAAGATTTTCGCTGAAGGTCTCTCCCGAAACTTCCCCGACAGGCAGACCTAAAATAAAATTAATAACCGGTTTGAAATTCCTATAAGAAGGAAATTCAAATCTTTTCCCATTTATTGTATCACTCCTGTCTTTAAGTACATAACCGACATTTTTCTGAACAGGGCGCTGGTTTTTATCCAGTTCCTTCTCCAGCTGCATCCAAACATTAAGATCCGTTTCATATGGTGTCTCTCCTGCAATTTTCATTTTTATCCCGCTTTTAACAAATTGTCCCTTCCTTATAACTCTTCCTTGTTCGTCTGTTTCATCATCTTCTTTATCATATTCAAAACCTCCGCGGCCTGTGAAAACTATATTCCCCTCAACCTCAACAAATTTATCCGAGAATTCTTCCTGCCAGGCAGGGAGGAGAGCTCCCCAGTCATTTAAGAACATCCTCTCTTTTTTGTTCTTAATTTTATAATCCTTGACATATTGATAATATATCTTTGTAAGTGAATCAATAAACAAAAAGTCAATTTCTTTCTTTGAAAGAAAATCAAAAGCCTGGATTACGTCTGCAAGTCTTTTTGTGTCCTTAGCAATTGCTTTAATACCAGCTTTATTGAAAAGGTTTATTAAAAACCTACTCCCTTTTTCATTGTCTATTATTAAAATAGGTTTTGAGAGCTTTAATTGTTTATATACTCCGATTATAAACTCTGCAGCTGTTCTGGATTTACCAGCTCCCTGGAATCCACCAAAGCTACCTTTAATAAAATGGTTCTTTGCTACTAAATCAGTTGCGAAATCAGATAATTTCATCATTGTTCTACCCTTTCTATATTTTTTAAGAAATAAAAGTATTTGTGAAAAAATGATTTACTTGCCAACCTTTAGGTTGGTAAATGGAAAATGTTCTCCCTTTGTGGGTTATGAGATAACAGGGAATTTGAAAGCTGTCTTTCAACTCCCCGATAATTGAAACGTCTTCGCCGGTTGAAATAAAAATTCTTCCGGCTAAGACTACATCTTTATTACATCTGAATATTTTATCTGTCTTCATATCTTCTCTCTGCCTGCTCCCGGATTGTATCGTTAATGTGCTCCGCATACCATTCGAGAATCTTCCGTTCATGTACTTCACAGTCATCAAGCAGCAGATTTACTACATCATCATCACTAAGCCCTAAGACTTTCTGGACCTCCTCGAGGCCGTAAGCTGATAAACTGCACACAGCTTCATCTATATTGAATGTTATATTCATTGATTCCCCCTTAATTAAATGATGGTAATTCTTCGGTTTGCGAGATGTCGAATACTGTTTTATAAAAGAAATAAACTTCACCCGGTTCTTCCTCCTCCTGCTTTGGTTGTCCAACCTTAGAGGTTGGTAAACCTGATGGTACAGCAATTAAAAATCCGTGTGAACCTTTTTTAACCTGTCTCTGGAATTTTTGCCATTGTTTATATCCGGCCACAACAGAAATTGAGACATTATCAATATTCTGGAAATAGATTAAACACTGGTTTCTCGGGGTGAGCTGATGGCCTTCCGGGTTTACAATTCCTAACCTGGAGGAAAGCTCCTCCCGCTTTTCAGCGGGAAGATCTGCAAGCTGTTTAATAATTTTACTAATCTTCTCTTTTTTTTCATCTGACATAATTAACTCTCTCTTATCTATTACTTTGAGTAATATTTTGTTTTTTGTGTAAATGATTTTGAATTCTGTCCCTGCAGTAAATCCAAATTCTTCAAGCTTCTGGTTTTTGATTTTTATCTGCGGGACTTTTGTATAGTCCCGCTTTGTCGGATGGCTTGATTCATAAACCTTCATTTTTCCCCCTGGATTTTAGAATGTGGATGATTATAATTTGATTTGTACGTGGTTAGATCCTGCGTTCTGCAGAGCTGGCGGAAATTGCTGAAATAGATTTTATTTGTGTTTGATTTGATAAACAGATGAGTATTGATAAAGACTAAAAATAAACGCTCCCCTTTGTGATGGACTTCCCTGTGATAATACTGGTTTCTATCTAATGCACCTTCTAACCAGCCGAGAAAATTCCAGCGTTTTTTTCTGGATTTGAAGATAATAACCAGCTGCTGCAGCGGTTCAAAATGCCCCACAGATCTGAAACCCGAAATGAGAAGCACCGCACTTGAGTGCAATGCTTCCTAAGTATTTATACTGAAATAATAAAAGGTTTATCATTTGCGTCCCCCTTTTTTTTGTTTGTGAATTAAAATATTGATTCTGCTTCTGAATAGGTTGGAAAACGGAATGAGGTAAGAAAACCATGTGAAAGAAATGTTAATTACATAATATGAAGTACCCGAAGAAAAATGAACAGCAGTAAATCTCCAATAACCTTGGGAATTTCTGGCTTTTTTGATGAGTGTTTGTTTAAGCATATTAATACCCTACCTTTCTGTAATTGGCAAGCCAGAACCTGACACTGGCTTTAGTGTAGATTGTATGTATTCCCCGCATGTAGGCCATGAGGTTGGCAGCTTCGAAGTAGAGCCCCTTTTTAACAAGCCGCCGGTGTATAGCCATAAGAACAGGTTTTAAGAATGAATAAGACATTTTGACCTCCTGTTGATGAATTGTTACAGCGTAACCGCAACAGCAGGATGATGAAGCGACTAAAGGCTGCACAATGTTAAGTTTGTATTTGTTATGAGAAGTAATAACTGCAAATTCCAATTTCCGGTTAAGATGATGATTGTTCATGTTTTACCTGCTATGATTAGCGAAAGCGTATCACCCCGCAAAAACATTTTTTGCCCCTTAATTACAAAGTCTTTTGTTTTTTTTGTTTAACTGATGAAAAGGCAAGGCGAAAAAAACCGCCGGAACAAAAATCAAAAAGGAAAACAGATTAGAGTTGCAGTTATAAAATAATCTGGTTGGTTTTTTTTGTCCTTGCCCCGGCAAAGTAAAAATGAAAAAGATTGTTAATTGACAAGGAGAGGTAAAGACGCTAAATAGCAAATTAAATAAAGGGGCAAAAAATGAATAGGTTCCGGAAAAGAGCAATTAGGCAAACGATATAACAATTGTTAAGATAAGAAGTAAAGAAAAGGGTTTTAATGAAAAAAACGGGATAAGTAAACCGAAGTAAGCAGTAATGCCATACAGGCATTTCTGCGACCAAAGAAAAAGGAACAGTATACATGAAAAGATTAAAAAATATTTGCGTGAGTAACAGGAGTGTGAAAAAGGCAAGCAATTATTTTTTTGATAAAAATGAAATACTATGATTAACTGATAAGCAGGTACAGACGAAGGCACATCTTTTTGTCCTAAGCTATCAGGGAACATAGAGAGCTGGCATATATTTTTGAAAGTAATTGAAATAGCAAGCGGTGCTTAAATTTATCCAATAAGCACAAGCGAGCTATAAGAGCAAGAAAAATTATGACAGCTAAAAAGAATGCAGCGGAAAAGTGTGCCTGAGTTAGGTATTAAAAAAGCTTTGCTTACCCAATAGCCTACATAAAAAATAAGCAAAGTTTTTTTGCTTGTTGATTAGGTAATCATTTTATGTTTTACTATTAAGATTAAAAAAATATTTGCGAGCGAGATAAGTTTCGTTTGAGCGAGCAATTATTTTTTGTAAGGAATTATCATTTAATGATTAAATGAAAATGGGAAAGAGAAAAGAAGGGAATTGCAGAAAGATGGTTTATTTTATTATATCTAAGGGGGACTTATAAAACAAATTATATTAACTGAAATCGATTTGACAGGTACCCAGGAAGTGTTCTACGAAAAAGCCTTGCTTGATTAAATTCAATTTAACGGATTAAAAATTAAGCAATATTTTTTTACACGTTGATTACGATCATCATTTCCTGATTTAATGCTTAAATAAAAAATTATTTGTGAAGGGATGACAGCAACCATAAGTGCCAAGCGTATAGGCTGTCAGACCGAACAAGTAATTTTTGTTAAGACAAATAATGTTATGTTTGATGACGATGAAGGTATAGAAAAAAGTCTTACTTATTTTTGACCGGATAAGTTTAAGAACTGCAAAAATAAGGAAGTCTTTTTCACAGGCTGTTAAATATTCTATTGAATCAATTAAGTATTTTCTTTAGAACTTTAATTCTCTGTTTACCGTTTATACTTTGCGGGTTAAGCTCCACCGATTTCGAATAATTTTCCAATGCCAACTGATACTGCTTGTTCTCCATATATGCTTCGCCCAAATAATCGTATCCGTCGGATGACTCGGGGAAAAATTCAATGTACAATTTGAATATGTCGACGGCTTTGGAAATATTATTCGTATGCAATTGTTCAAAAGCGCTGCTGGCTAAAATATATTTTATATACTGGTTTTTTTTCATTTCACTTTTTACTGCAGCGGCCTTGGATGAATCTTGCTGAGAATCGACTTGGGAAATTGAAAGTACGGTTTCTTTAAATTTTTTGTACTGAAAATAAATGTCCGGCTTTTTACTTGCAAATAAATCGGGGATGCTCAGCACCCTCGCTCCTTTTGCTAGTTCGCTCTTTAAATCGAACTTAATCACGTTCTGATAATTGTGAAAATAATAAAGATAGATGACGCAGTGCTCCGGATCGTAAACGGTAGTGTATTGAGTCCCGCTGCCGGAAATCGAATCCATTATCGAGGTGCAGTATTCAACGCTGGTATCAAGACGAACTTTTAACATCGAATCCGCCTTTTTAAAACGCCAGCAGTCGATCAAATTTTTATCGGTAATTTCCGACTGACGGAAATTGGTTTGAATAAAATAATCTTCATTTCCGATTGTTTGTATATCTCCGTCGATAACAAGATACTTTCCGGATTTATCGATAAATACCCAAACTGCATGGGACCAGAAATAAATATTATATTTTTTGATCAGCTCTAATACTTCGTCAACCGTAGCGCATTCCTTCATTATTTTTCTTTTGAGATCGAGTTGAAAAATCGATAATTTATCGGTTGTATTCAAAATGGGTTTATCTGCAACCGCAAAACCATCACATACAAGTCCCGCTTCGTTTATCGCTCCTTCGGGAAATAAGTTATCGTATCCGACATATGCGACCCCGTAATACCTGCCATTACCCGATTCAAACCAAATTCGCGTATCCGGATTTGAAAAATCCTCATTATTTCCAATAAACGTTTTTCCATTTACAGTTATTTTTATTAGACTGCAGGCAAATGCATTTTCAAATAAAATTGATATCTGGAAAACAATTAAAATGGCAATTACCTTTTTAATTCTCATATATAATTCCCTTATAATCTTAAATTGTTTGATTTACATAACTTTTGACTATGAATGTTTTAAAATGGTTACAAATATTCAATAATCATGTAAAAATTGATCAAGGTTTTTTTAACTGGGTGATTATTATAATCATTGATTGATAGAATAAAAAAAATAGTTGTGAAGTGATGACAGCTTTGGAATGAGTTAAGCGTATAGGCTGTCAGACCGAACAATTAATTTTTGATAAAATTGCAGATGTTATGTTTTATGAGAATGAAGTACAGAAAAAAGTCTTACTTATTTTTGACGAGAACAGATTAAAGGGAGTGCAAAAATAAGGAAGTATTTTTCGATGGGAAATTATATGTTTGTTTTACTGATTAGATAAAAAAAATATTTGCGTGAGGATTGGGGAAGGGGATTAGGTGAGCAATTATTTTTTTGATAAGATGAAAATACTACGATTAAATAAAAATATTGTAACTTTTTTATAATAATTCTTATTTAATTATCTTAAACAAATGAAAATTTATTGACAAACCTTCATGGGGTAAAATGGAAAACGAGTTGTTAAAGAAGCCAGAAGATTTTGAAATGTATCCAGACACTTTAATGTACAACCTAGAACATACTATTGATAAGGAGATTGAGAAAAAAATTAAGGGACAAAAACTATATGCATAATACACCGGATGGGATTTTTATGGGTATGTATGGTATGATAACAACAAGTGGAACTGTGAAGTCTGGCAATATAATTCACATGATGATACCATAACGGCAGATACTCTGAAAGAGATTATGGAAGAAGTTTCAATGATTTATGGTTCTGACTAAATAGTAAATTGGCATCATTTATTATTCAAAAAAATAACATTTCTCCAAAAGCTTTGCTTAACCTACAGCAGTCATATAAAAATTAAGCAAAGTTTTTTTGCATGTTGATCACGTAATCTTTTTAAGTTTTACTGAAAAGATTTAAAAAATATTTGCGTGAAGATTAGGAGTGTGTTTTGAGTGAGCAATTATTTTTTGATAGAATAATGAATGAATAAATTTCCATTTCGCCAAATAAATATTCGTAAGTTTTAAAATTATTTTATAAAAATTGATATTAGCTATTGACTTTTAAATTATATTACTGATATATTATAAACAACGTTTTAAAACCCTTGAAGCAATCCCCACCGTAAAACGAACCAAATTGCTATTAAGGTAAAAGGGAGACAATAAATAGTAAACTATTTCAAAAGAGGAGAATCCTAAAATATATTAAATAAACACTAATTCTTTTAACAAAATATTTGAGGGGTCAAATGAGGAGAGTGTTTTATATTCCACATCAAAGATTATTAGCTTTAGCGCTATTCTTATTTTTTGTTTCAGGAGTATTATTTCCACAGACAATAATAAAAGAAAAGATTAAGGTAAATCCAAATACAAAAACTGTAAGTTATCAACCACCTGAATTCGCACCTTGCGGTCCCTGGAATACTTCGCAAACAGATTACTATAATCCTTTTCAGGTTATTTGGAATGACAACTACTTTAATATTGATCCTTACCAGCAATGGTTCAATCAACAAGGAAATGCATATGAACATTATTCTCTAGATTCTAATCATTATTATAATGTTGAAATTACACAAGGTGCTGCCTATTGTTGGATAGAAAAAGATGTATTTGATCCGATAACAGGATATTATATAGGAGATGAAATATTAACCGAACCGTTATTAAACATTCGCGGTGCGGAATTGATTGGGGCAGGTCCAATGGTTATATCTTATTGCAACATTTGGGAAAAATTTTATTATCCACCCCATTATTACTTAAGATTTGATAGAGATGTACCTCAAGGAACTGAAATAATAATAAGCATACAAGATTTAACTAGTGGTAATCCTCCGATATACTATCATACAATTGTGGAAACACCATTAATTACCATTAGTAATGAAACAGATTCAGATACATTATATCATAATTCAGAAAGGTATATTACATTATATGGTGATGTAAATGACAGTTATTATAACCAGTATTGCTGGTCTTGCGGAGGTGCATTGCCGTCGTCAGTAAAATTTACCTTGGAAATTATTGAAGGAGAAGAGTTTGGTAGTCTATTTGATGCAGAAACTGAACAAAGAGGAATTTCTTTCTCTAATATTGGAACTTATTGGGGTATTGGTGATCTGTTTGAAACAAGGTTCAATTATATAGCAGATGGGATTCAACCGGATAGTACACATCCTGGAATAGTAACCATCAGATGTACACCCAGCGACCCCGCAGTTAACACTGTTGATATTAGTTTCCCGGTTGGTTATAGCAATTATTCCGATAAAATACTTGTAGAATTTACCAAACCTAAATTGCAGCCTGGCGAATCTACACAAATAATACTAAGGAAAATAAATCCAAATGGTTCAATTGAGGATTTTCCCTCATATCAGGCATTCGAAATAGGAATGCTTGAAGGATGTGATTTAGGAAAAATTATCTCAGATAATCAGGCAGGAAACTACTTTTACTTTGCTTATCAACCTTTTTATTTTATAGCAGATACCAACGCAGTTAGTGGTGTAGCACAGATAAGGGTTGGATTAATTGAAGGAGGGGGCGGTGCAAGTAAGATAATTAAAGCAGATACTTCAACATCGAATGTAGATAGTAGATTATTAAAATCAGGAAGGAGAAACAGACTAAATTCAAAATTGAATTCTATCAAGTTATCAAAAGCAAATGTACCCAAAGTGAATGCGAGTTGTTCAACTAGTTTTATTAAAGAGAAAGACGGAAGCGGAGATGTAGTTATTGGAGGTGATTGCGAAATGAAAAAAGAAACGGACGAAAATATTAAAAGTGTTACTAAAGATATGTTTCTTCCATTTGAACAAGAAAAAAACGATCATTCCAATTGTGATTTAGTTATAAAAGGTCATAAAGACCGAGCTGGGTGGATTTCTGCTTCCGTTGTTGATCCTATTCAAATTCGTGCTAAAAATTTAAACTTTTATGTAAAAGAAATTAAATTTGAAACAAAGTGGGGATATTGTATAAATAAAATTAAGGAAATTTTCCCGAATGTAGAAATTGTTGATGAAACTCTTGATAATCTAACAACAGTTTTTAAAGCTCAAGCTGCAATAAAAGATTTTAATAGATTTCAAACAAATGGAGAATTCAGTCCTGGTGATCCATTAAAGTATTATCCTCTTCCTGAAACAAAAGCACATGAACATAAACATTTTGATCAGTATAAAGAAAAATATAAAGAAGAATTTAATACTGCTTTTAACATTATTAATAATGAACCGTTACCACCTTCAGATTGGTGTAAACCGGAGCTTATAGAAACTTATTATAATGAAAGAAAGAAAAAGTTAGGTAATACTATCGATAATGCACAAACTAATATAAAAAAGTGGACTGAAAATACTGATCTTGAACCTGAGGCTAATCAAGCAGCATATGATTATGTTAAAAATACATTAATACCAGCGATTAACAACAAAATTGATGAACTTCTTAAAAAATAATGGAGTTTGATATGCAAATAAATTTAATGAAATACTTCATAATCTTGTTTATTGTAATTTCCTTTTCACCATTAAACTTTTCACAGGATACAACAACATTTAGCTTGTCAGCAAAAGAGCAACTGATTCGACTAGGAATAAATCCTGAGAATCGACAACAAATATTGGATTCATTAAATTCAAATAATAAAGAACTCCGTTTTTGGCTTATAAAATTCTGTGGGGAAGAGAATCTACAAGAATCTATACCAATTTTACGGCAATTATTCTACAGAGATATTGCAGATTCAAGTAATTCAACTGTGATGGAAGAATTGCAAGAACAAACATACATATTAAAAGCTATAATAAATCTTAATGATACAACTTTTAGAAATGAGTTTGAAATTGAAATTGATAGATTAAAAGATACACCTGAAAAAAATTTTTCTTTAGTATTATTCTCTTCATACCTAATGGAAAAAAATAATGATGATTATGGATATCCCTATGTTTTTGATGCTTATTCTGATACCAATTTTGTATATGAAAATTCTTTAAGTATTGTATATTTAAAACCTTTTCTACAACTGTATGGAGAACAACTAATTGATTTATTAAAATATTATGCTGTAAATAGTAAATCATATTTCGAAAGGACCGAAAGTATTTCTTTACTAACTAAAACAAATTATGGTAAATTAGAAGAATTTATATACCAAATTTCTATATCAGATTCTAGTATCAGAATTAAAAGATATACACAACATGTTTTGAAAGATTTAAATATTAATTTATACTTGAATTCTTTATTAGAAGGAATTCAAAATAAAGATAGTGATAGGTGGTACCTTTATGATGAAATGCTTTTTTCACATGTACTATGGGCTTATAAATATGTTGTTGATACTTATGAACAAAACTCAGATCCAGCTTTACAAGAACAAATCAAACAGGCATTAGACAATCCATATCTCTTTTCGAATTCAGATACTACTAAAATATTTCAAACCATTGATTCTTTAATTTCATCAATTAACCAATTTGGAAGCTGGGGGTGGATGGGAAACAGTAGCTTTATTAATGATATGAATGAACTTCTTGAAAATACAAAAACTAGATTAACTAATAATGATACTATAGAGGCAAAAAATTTATTGAATACATTTAGATCCAATATTGATCAAGCATACAGGGATAGCTCGAATCAAAATAACAGATTTGTTACGAAAGAAGTATGGAATTATTTATTCTATAATTCTTCATCGACAATTAGAAATATTTCTCATAAAACAATTTTAGATTCATTGATTAGCTTGTCTCCATCTAGTATTCAAGCGGGAAGTACTAACTTTATTTTAAAAATAAAAGGTACGGGATTCAATTCTCAAACCAAAGCATTTTGGAATGGTGATTACATATCGATATCTGTAAAATCTGATACTATTATCTATGCAAATATTCCTGCTAATTTCGTTTTAATCCAATTGAAGTAATTATTAGTGTATTAAATCCTGTATCTACAGTGAGTAATGATTTAACATTTAATGTTATTTCAAATAGCTCTGAATCTCTTACAGTAAAACTAACTAACAGCACCAACACCCTCCTTCCTGGTGGCTCATTAAAATATTACGAAGGAAGCTGGAAAGATGCTGTAAACAGTGGAGATGGTACATTTATTGTCACTACGGATAGGCAAACAGTCAGCTTAAGAATGACTTACGAATACAGCTCACAGACCGTATCAAACATTCCAGCTCAAAATAATACTTATACCTTCCAAACAGTAAATACCAACGTAGAGTTACAAAACAGTCAGGGTACTCTTATAGATGAAGGTAGCGTTAAGTATTATGCAGGTGCCTGGAGAGATTTCGGTGTAACAGTGAATGGAGTTGCGGTAAAAGAACTCCTGCCAGGTAACTACAGCTTCCGAATGACATATGAATATGGAAGCAATGATAAACAGCAAAATATAGGAACAAATTCAACCGTTATATTCCAGACAGTTAATGCAAATGTTCAATTACAGAACAGCCAGGGTAATTTAATTACTGAAGAAGGAAATGTTAAGTACTATGCAGGAGCATGGAGAGATTTTGGAACGACTGCAAATGGATCAGTATCAAAAGAACTTCTTCCAAACAATTACAGCTTCAGAATGACTTATGCATATTCAAGCAATGATAAACAGCAGAATATAGGTGATAATTCTACTGTTATATTTCAAACTGTAAATGCAAATGTCCAATTGAAGAATAGCCAGGGTCAATTGATTGATGAAGGCATAGTTAAATATTATGCAGGTGCCTGGAGAGACTTCGGTACAACAATAAACGGAGTGACTACAAAAGAACTGCTTCCGAATAATTATAGCTTTAGAATGATATATGAATATATTTCAAATGATAAGCAGCAGGATATAGGCTCAAATAACATAGTAAACTTTTCGACTGTTCTCTGCACAGTCAAGGTTAATAATTCTCAGAATCAGCCTGTGAATAATGCAGAAGTAAAATATTATGCTGGTGCCTGGAGGGAGTTCGGTACAACTGTAAACGGAGAAACGACAAAAGAACTACTTCCTTCAAATATATCATTCAGAGCAAGTTCGGGAGGAGTTAGCCAGGATAAGCAGCAGGATATTGGAACTAATTCATTAGTTGAAATAAATTTACCATAAAATAAGTAATGGTAATCCTTGGGGTTTACCTATAATAAAGATTCATAGGTTAAGGTTAAATTAAAAGGAATTTAAAACATGAAAAATATTATTTTTTCATTACTTTTAGTTTTTACTTGTTTTTCATATCCTCAAACGATTTATGATGTAACACCTGGTACAAAAGGGAACCAGATAATCATTACACTGGAGAATGAATCAAAAGTATCGGAAGCAAAAAATGTTGAAGTAAAGCTGATAAATTCACCAACTTCTTTAGCTTTTCAGTATAACAACCAGATAGTCAAAATGATTAATGCTTGTGAAGAAAAAGATGTTCCTTTTTTATTTGATATAAAGAGAAATGTAAAATCAAACAAAAAAGATACAATAGAATTTGTAATTACAGGTGAAGGAATAAATCTTAAGAAATCATTTATAATTAACTATACTGCACCAAAAGAATATGCTCTTTCCCAGAACTTTCCAAATCCATTTAATCCAACAACAACTATTAGGTATGATTTGCCCATTGACAGCAAGGTTACTATAAAAATATATGATATACTTGGTAATGAAGTGAAAACTTTAGTTGATCAAAATCAGTCTGCCGGATATAAAGAGATAAGATTTAACGGAGCATCCCTTGCAAGCGGAGTATATATTTACAGGATGATTGCAAATAATCCAGGCAGACAGAATTTTGTTTCAATAAAAAAGATGATGATGGTGAAGTAAATTAAATAATGTTCGCAAAATTTATTTGTTGATATAAGCGAATAAAATTTTGGAATAGGCTATAATACAGCATATCCTTTAAATATAACAGTTCATTAGAAAGAAGTTGGTATTCCATAATTCTTATTTTCTCCGAGGCAAGAAAATATCCATACACTTTGACTCCCCAAAAGCCTTGCTTAACCAACAGCTTTACCATTGAGAATTAAGCAAGGTTTTTTTCCCCGGTGATTGCGAAAATCATTTCCTGATGTACTGATCAGATTAAAAAATTATTTGTGAAGGGCTGACAGCCTTGGAATGAGTTAAGCATATAGGCTGTCGGACCTAACAATTAATTTTTGATAAGATTATAAACGCTATGTTTTATGAAAATGAAGGTACAGAAAAAAGTCTTACTTATTTTTAATTGGAATAGATTTAAAGAAGTGCAAAAATAAGGAAGTCTTTTTCGATGGTATAATCTTTTTTGTTTTAATGACAATATGAAAAAAATATTTGCGTGAGGATTGGGAAGGGGATTAGGCGAGCAATTAAGCCAGAGGCTTACAGGTATTTTTTTGATAAGGCATTAATTTTGAAATTGAGAAAAACTGTCTGAAAATTGTTGGTACCTATTTAGAGGTTATGGCGCTTTTAAATACGCCATAGCTTATATTATAACCGCCGCTTATTGGGGATTTATTTTTTTGTCTGTCTTATATTTTTGCCGTTATCATTTTGGCAATACCGGAACTAATCCATGGCTGCTCATTACCATTTTTAGTTTTTCAATATTAGGAGGTCCGCCTGCATTTACTATTTCAGCACACTCTATAAAGAAATTAGGGCCAAGAAGGGCAGGAGTTATTACTGCCAAAGCCTTAGCATTTTCCTGCGTCAGATTATTAAATCCGTGCATCTCACCGCGAGGGATAAAATACGATTCGCCTTTAGCAATATTGACAGGCTTCCCCTCAACAGTAAATGTGATAACTCCATCTATTCCATAAATGGTTTCATCATAATGTTCATGATAATGAGGAAGCGGGACTTTAGCTCCGGCCGGCACACTAAATTCAAACATAGCTACTGACCCATTTGTATCAGCTGTTTCCAGCAGAAAATCAATTGTTACCTGCCCGACCCGGATTGTTTCGTTTTTCATAATAAATTCCTTAATTGTGATGGGTCAATCTAATTCCATTAGTTCCTAAAGACCTTGATTTCAATCAAGAAATATTAATGGCTGCTTAACTTTTTCCTTACCCGGCTTAGAGTCTCGGGTGTTATCCCCAGGTAAGCAGCAATTTGAAACAAAGGTAAACGAAGAATAAGTTCTGGTTCCTCACGGAGAAACCGCATATATTTTTCTTCAGGAGTTTCAATCGTGGCTTCTCCTAAACGTTTTTTTAACATGTAATTGGTTTCCTGCTGTGCCTTGATAAAATACATTGTAAAAGGCGGAATGTGTGTTACTGCATATATCCAATTCTTTTGATTTATGGCCAAAAGTTCACTGTCTTCAAGAGCCTGAAGGTTTAATTCTGTCGGCGTATTATTTAAAAAACTCACCAGCTCACTGCACCAGCCGCTTTCAACTTTAAAATAGATATTTCTTTCTTCTCCATTGTTATTAATTAAGTATTGCCGTAAACATCCTTTTTCTACAAAATATACTTTCCTGGAAATTTCCCATTCTCTAAATAAGTGTTCATTTTTTTTGACGCGAATCCTCTCAAGCATGGGAGTGAGTTTCAAAAAATCGTTGTCAGGAAATTCAACTATGCGCCTGAATTCTGTTAAGAGTAATTGATAGTCCATGTTTATTAACCAAATAGTTTAAAATATCCATGTGTAATATAATATATTATGAAACTGCCAAGTAATTGTATTTCAGACGTACAAAAAAAGACACTTTCGTTTATTTTACACTTGATTATTTGAAAAGATCCAGATGCGTACAAAAACGGGCGAGCAAAGGTTAATGATCGTCCAATTTAAAAGAAGTTGGGATTAATTAAATTTTTTTTCTCATCCATAAAAAAATATGTTCGTTTTAACTTTATTCTATTTTTGATTAAAGATAAGGATATTTTATAAGTTGATAATACTCTTGTTCTTCGAAAAGCTTTGCTTACCCAACAGCCTACATAAAAATTAAGCAAAGTTTTTTTGCTTGTTGATTACGTAATCATTTAAAGATGCACTGAAAAGATTAAAAAAAATATTTGCGTGAGGATTAGGAGTGGGAGTCAGGCAAGCAATTATTTTTTGATTGGATGAAAATACTACGATTAAATAAAAATATTGTAACTTTTTTATAATTATTCTTATTTAATTATTTTAACAAATGAAAATTTATTGACAAACCTTCATGGGGTAAAATGGAAAACGAGTTGTTAAAGAAGCCAGAAGATTTTGAAATGTATCCAGACACTTTAATGTCAAACTTCGAACATAGTATTAACAAAGAAGTTGAAAAAAAAATAAAAGGACAAAAGATTTATGCGCAATATACGGGAGGGGATTTCTATGGGTATGTTTGGTATGATAACAACAAATGGAATTGTGAGGTATGGAGATATAATTTTCATATTGAAACAATAACAAAAGATTCTTTGGAAGAAATCATGGAAGAAGTTTTTAGCGAATACGGTTCAGAATGAAAATGAAGGTACAGAAAAAAGTCTTACTTATTTTTGTCCGGAATAGATTTCAAGAAGAGCAAAAATAAGGAAGTCTTTTTTCGATAGTGACTGGTCTATTAGTTTTTTTGTTTTATTAAACAGTTGAAAAAAATATTTGCGTGAGGATTGGGAGTGTGGATAAGGCGAGCAATTATTTTTTTGATAGGAGAATAAAATAAAGTTGTCTAATGAAAACATGAGAAAGACAGAACAATTATTTTGAATTAAAGATTACAGGTTTTGAAAAATTTATTCAAAGGCAGCAGATAGCACATTCTAATAAAACCTAAAGTTCTTATTATAATGCGAAGGAGTTGTTAAAAATAAATTGAAAAGAATAATATAAGTGTTTTTATCAATTCATTCATTTATTAGATATTGTTGTGAAAAAAAATCATTCAGCCTGGAATTGATAGCCCCATTTATTATAATTTTGCTTATGAATTGGCATTTGAGCTCCAACCACAGCTGTTGTGTGATGCCCCAATAAGATTGAAGCATTTCCATCTATTCTGACAGCATCTTTAACCCGAATGCTAACGAGTTGTTTATCAATAATTGCTCCCCAATAGAAAACAGTAATGATAAGTCCCCTACATAATGGTGCATTGTTCGCTGGCGGTTGAAAATTGGGAAAATTTTCGTCTTTGAAATGTTCTTCCTTATTATGGTACTCATCAACTGCTTCTTTTATTCCTGCATTCCCTAGATGGATGTCAGCTGGGGTGTTATTATTTGTTAAAAGAGGAGCAAGGCCAAAATGTCCGGCTCCAATACCTGAAGTCTGTGGATCTACTGCAGTATAGTTATTAACCGTTCGAAACAATGCCCCTATTACTTCATTAAATCCTCCTGCATTAGTAGGCCCGCCAGGGGAGCCTTGTCCAATCTCATAATCAGGAAAGAAACGTCCCTGCTTGCGGCCAAAATAATGCTGCATTGGGCGTGGTTTTCCAACAATCGATATACTCTCCTTTACACCAAAAATATTCCCATGCGGGTTGTGGCCTGCCCAGAATTGTGCAGCCCGGCCCTGGAACATAATGCCCGGATTTCGAACCCAGCTAGTTCGTATTGACTGGGGGTGTGAAAGTGAGAAAAATAAACCTTTAAAACTGTCAACAAAAGTTGTGATAAACACTTTTGCAGTTGAAACGTATTTATTTCCTCCGACATAATCATTGAATGAACCGTTAGTAAACAGAGAAGCACCAAGTGAATATGCAGCCTGGACAAAATCACTTTGATGCTTTTCCCATACATACATTTTATGTCTTCGTGGATCAATAACTACCCAGTGAAGACCAATTATTCCGTACGCCTCTTGTCCCCATAAAATTCCACTTTTTTGAAACACCTGATTAGTTAAGACATTAGGAAAAAACAGAGCGCCGTCCTTTAAAATACTTGGCATAATCCATCCCTCATTTATTTAATTGAAAATAATTATTTCTTTGGCCTGTTTTTTAATATCAGTGCTATTTACAAAATTTTAATTAAAGTTTGAAGGTTAGTAAGAATTATACAATAAAATACAGAACTCGTCAAAATAAATCAATTAAAGAAAAGAAAAATTACTGTGTTTAGGATTAGTAAAAAAAATCCCCTATCATTAAACATTATAAACTGATAGGGGGTTCGGATATTTTAGAGGGAAATTAAAAAGTAGATTTATACATTCTCAAAATAAAAAGGAACCCTGCATTCTAAAATACCTGCGAAATCATCTGCAAAATTGCCTGTTGAGTCCTGGAAATAAATATTCAGATAATGCAAATCAATATTAAAGTCCAGAAAAGGAAAACGGTTTATTGTAAGGCTGCTGACTGAAAAGGATTGTTTCTCTCTAACAGGATTGAGCGAAATAGCATCCGTAAAAATTGTTAACGAGCATTCGCCAGTATCCTCATGTATTGGATTAAACCAGTCAGCATTAACAATTAGATTAGAGGTAAAAGATGAAATTACCGGGTAATCAGATCCGGCCTGAGTGAAATGAATTTTATGCTGAAGGTAAAGGCTGGACATATCAATAGCAGCAAGAAAATTATTCTCGTACGAAATCCACCTGGAGCCTGTCCCACCTGTACTAAACTGAAGTGACGGAAGTGATCCGGACCAATTAACTTCATAAAGCCCCGGATTCCCCGCATCATAATCCGAAGGCTGCCGGAAATAAAAAAGATAATCATTAGCTGTTTGCCTTAATGTAACCTTCCCGATGCAATGAATAGACTGGTCTTTCCGGAGGTTAAGCTTACCGTCATGTATTCCGCCGAATACTATAAACATATCACCTTCAGCTCCATTTTGAAGAGCTTCAACTAATGAGGTGAAATCGCAGCTATCCGGGCCGACTGTGAATGTCCTTGAAGGTTTATTTAATTTATTTTTTTCCGATAGAAAATGTCGTCTCATGATACAAATCCTTCAATGAATAGAAATTAAAAAACTAGACTAAACGAATCCGGATAAGTTCATCGGCACCGGCTGCAGCATCCAATGCATAACCATTTACATCACCTGCAGCGAAAGTAATGGCTTTGCCGTTTGCATCCGATTGAACTTTATCTTTCTGATTAACAGCTGCACCTGAAATAACAATGGCTATCCCGATAGCCATTACAGGAGCCTGATTGCCTATGTTGGTGTTAGCATTTAAAACACCCAATGCTTTTTCACCATTGCCGCAAACATTTCCATCAAAGCCAATAAAAAGGTTTTTCTTATCGGATAAGTCCCCGACTGCTGTAATTGAAGTAATTAAAATCGGCTGTTCGGTTTTCATTTCGAAGTCCT
>CAVQBP010000028.1:0-173485 GCA_963710745.1 uncultured Bacteroidota bacterium
CGATTCGATTAAAGATAATAAATGCGCTCCTTTATCGAAATAATCTGACTGGGTCATTCCGCACGATGTCGTTAAGTTAACATATATGTCAATCACTCTGCCTGCCGCTGGTTTTTCGATTGTGGTCGGCTGCAGCCAGTATTCGGGATTGCCTTCCAGGAAACTGCCTACATCGAAAAAAGCACCTTCATCACTGTACTGGTATTCTTCCACATGTGTGGTTTTACCCTCTGCTTTTATTAAATTATATCTCTGTTTTACTTTCGATGCCACTCTCTCGTCTCCCCTCTCGAATAGCTCGTAAGATTCTTCTATTGACTTTGAACCGTACCAGGATATTTTTTCCTGATTATTAGTACTCACGTTAGCATTTGACGGTGACTCTTTTGTTTTTGTATATGCCACCATGTCTTCGACTGAATCAAATTCGAATTTCCATTTATTTTCTTTGCTCAAATCTTTGAAAATGCTCATTTGTGCTCCTTTGCTCTTTTTTGTTTGTTTTTGTTAATTGAAATATAAGTATAGCTTTACAAGTTGTCAAGGTTCTACGAATATAATTAATAATAAATTTCTAACGAGCAGAGCGGGCTTTATATTTTGCCCGCTCCATTTGACAACATAAGGAACGTTAAGACTTAAAATAATTTTTCGTGTTCTTATCGCAGCCCTTGAAAAATACTCTGTCTAAAACTAAATCCATGTTAACATCTAAGCTTAACATTGAAGCTCCATCGAACACTGTTCTTGAGGTTGCTATTACATTCGTTAAATTTAATTTCTTAATAGTCTCCCTTAAATCCTGCACCTTGTTATACATTTCCAGACCTTTGTCTCCCCATTTTTCAGTTGCTATATGTTTAACTAATTGCCAGTCTGTATCCATTTCAACAAACACAAAACGATTTTTAAGCGCTGCGTCCAAAGCGTTACGACCAATATATTGCCTGTTTGCTCCGTCTCCTATGGTATTAGCGCAGGCTATGAATCTCGCATCTTCGTGTTTTTGAACTCTCCCGCACGGGAACTCAGCAAAACCGTTACTTGTAGCTGCGTTAAGCAAGTTTAACACGTTAGCGTTTCCGTTATCGACTTCGTCCAGGCAAAAGACTCCGCCGTTTTTATATATTTCATAAAATCCGCTTTCTACATATTTCCCGTTTGCGTCCATGTATCCGAATAAATCGCTTTTAGTTGTCTGAGCCGTTACACTCTGTGCTCTGAAATTCAAGTCAAGCGCTTTCGCTATTGACTCGGCTAAGTGCGTTTTACCGGAACCGGACTCACCGTATAACCAGATATTAAGTTTAGACTGCACCAGGTTTAACATTTCTTCAAATAATTTATGCTGTCTGCCTATATCTATTTTTTTATCATCCGGTAAAGTGACTTCAATTTTCTTAACTTCGTTTTCTTTCAGCTCTGAGATAACACCTTCGAGTGTGTTTTGGAAATCATTTTTAATTTTATCGACTTCGCAAGTAATTAAATCTTTGACCTGCTCAATGTCTAATTCCTGTTGCGGGACTTTAATATAAGATTGAATTGAATCGGCTATCATAGCGGCTAAATCGCCGTTGCCGTTATTATTATGATTATTTTTTGGCTGCTCGGTACTTGCTTCTTCGATTGGCATTTCTCCGGTCTCTATAAAATGAATAAGTTCCGGTTTTACCAGACTTTGAATTGCTACACTGCTGACACCTGTTTCTTTTGCTTTTTGGCGTGCAAGTTTTCTTAGTTCGTCAACTTTCTTTTCGTGGAGTTCTTCTGAGGAAATGATTTCATCTTTTGCTTCTTCCCAGGTGATAACTTCTGTTGTCATTTGTTTGCTCCTTAATGTTTGTTTGTTTTTGCTCGTTGAATAAATGTTTATGTTTGTTGTTTTAAATATAAGGAATGTTTTACAAGTTGTCAAGGATACACAAAAATATTTTTTCAATTATTGTTAATTTAACTACAAATGATATGATGTTTAAAGGAGTGATTTATACTATTTGGGAACACTTTTTTTATTCACTTTAATAGACAAAAAAAAGCCTATGTTTATGGAACATTAACTTTATCAAAAAGAAACTCATGGAAGAAAAAGATTAATACTTAAAATAATTTTGTTTAGGAATTGAACATTACAGTTCGAAATTTAAGACTACATTTGCTAGCTAACCATATCATTTTCTACACTGTCTTTAACCAAGCCTACAATGTATCATAAGCCTCAGTTTACTGAGGCTTATGATAACCTAGTCTATTGAAGACACTGACCAAAGTAACTCAATTAAAGGCTGGTACTTTATTTAAGTAACAACATTCTTTTTACGATAGTATTCTTAGTAGTGGTGATTTTATAAAAATAAACACTCGAACTTAATTGCTGTGCATTAAAATCTACCTTGTGATTTCCAGCCTCATAATGACCATTAATAAGCGTAGCAACCAGTTGTCCGGTAACATTATACACCCGAAGCAATACATTATCTGCTTCAGGAAGACTAAATTTAATTGTTGTTGACGGATTAAATGGATTAGGATAATTTTGCATCAATTGCAGACTAGTCGGTAATTCATTTGAACTTTGTACTGAATCTGCTCCATTTGGATTCATCTTAAATATACCGCCTTGAACTCCAATTCCGACTTCATTAGAGAAACCAGTTTTCTGGTTTTCACCATCCACTGCACAAACCTTATAATAAACAGTGGTACTTGGTGCAATTACTAATTCATCAGGATCAGTATAATTTGTATTTGTAGTTGTAGTTTTTAAAGACCAAGTCCCATTTTTCTTTTTCCAAATTTCATAATGTGCTAAACCAGGTAACGCACTAGCGTTCCAATTTATATATGGGTGATTATAACTAGCACTGATACTTAAATTCTGAGGACTATAATCAATTGTGATTCCATGCACAGAATATGCAAAAACAACATTAGCCGGAGTGGTGGGATACCAACCTATTAAGGTTCCAACTGCATCATAAACTTGATATACATAAGCTTGTAATTGAGCAGAGGTCGAGGTAGATGAAACTACATTACAGTACCCAGTTTCATAGTTTGGTGTTGTTCCAGACCAACCAGTAGAAGCATTTACTCCTCTTCCCCAAACATGCGGTGGTTGTACATATTGCTTAGCAAAGTATACAGTTTTTCTAACATCATACTGCTTGACATTATATTCAGCAGAAGCTAGAATGCCTCCCGTATTATAAAAAATCATTTTTTTAGTTACATTATTAACTGAAGAACCTCCTGATGCTGTGTATTTATTTAGTGACCAAGGCATTTGCATATATTGTAATGCTCTACCTGCATTAATGCGACCTGCTCCATATTCATCATCGTAGCCTGGAGTTCCCTTGTCGTCTGCTGATGAACAAATTATTCCCTGGACTTCTTCCGGATGCAAGTCTGGGTTTACTGATAATATCAAAGCAGCCAGACCTGACACATAAGGCGCTGCCATTGATGTGCCGGAACGATATTCATAATTTTGAGAAAGGCCCCATGCTGCCATGGGAGGAGTTACAAATGTTGGCGTAGTAGAATAAATATGATTGCCTGGTGCAGTAACATCAATTCCATTCCCATAATTTGAACCCCAGGAATACCCAAGACTTTTACTTACTCTACGACCTAACTCGTCCGTAGCCCCCACAGAAATAATCCATGCCTGATCGTAATCCGAAGGAAAATGTGGCGTTCCTACATCATTATTACCTTTTGAAGTCACGACGACTCTCCCCATGCGTGCAGCATAATTAATTGCTTGCCTCTCAGTTTCTGAGAAATCGAAGCCGCCAAAACTTAAATTCAATACATTAATTCCATATCCACCTCCTGCACTGGGAGTGGATGCATCCATTATTGCATCAGCAAAATCTGAGGTTTTGCCTTTTCCTGAGTCGTTCGTTACCTTCATTGCAAAAAGTTGTACACCTTTATTACCACTACCTGTGCTTCGTTCATAATTCCATCCTCCAGCAACACCTGATATTCCAATAGGTTGGCCATTGTTTGTGTTATTTGTAAGTGCTCCAGCAATCCCTGCTACGAGAGTTCCATGGAAGCGATCATCCATGGGATCTGCATCATTATTTACCCAATCCCAACCTCCCCTTACCTTCATATATGCACCAAATCCGTGTCCGAGGTCTTCATGGTTATAATCAATACCAGTATCAAAAATTCCTAGTTTTATATTTGAAATTCCAGTTTGAATTCCCCATGCTGTCGGTGCATCAGTATCTTCATTGCTGGATTGCTTCAATCCCCATTGATAGGGAAAATATGGATCTGTCGGAACATCCTCTTCAGTGCGAATATAGTTAGGTTCTGCATAAAGTACATTGGGAGATGCATTAATTTTTTTTACCATTGCAGGAACATCAATATTGTTTTTGAAGGTCGTAACAAAAGTTTGAGACAGATTCTGAACACGAACCTTTTTACCATCTTCCAATGTTCTAATTGTATCGCGAATAGTAAAATGCTTGAAAACTTTTTTTAATTTTGTGGAAGAGACCGATTGAAGTAACTGTATAACCTCTCCTTTTCCTTTTGCATTTTTAACTTCAATTGAATCCACACCTTCTGGAATATCTATAGTGCCCGGAAGAAACTGAACGATGATTTCATTTGGAACATATTTAGCTTTAGGTATTCCTTGAGCTTTTATATTTATACAAAACATAAAGAAGATAAATATCACATAAAAAAGTGAAATGCTAATAATATTGTACTTCATTTTCATATAATTTTCTCCTATTTTAAACCTGTATTTACAAATAATTTCAGATCAAATTAGATATAAAAAGCCCTCGTTGGATATGTAATCCTTTAAATGATTCTCCTTGGCGGGGGAAAAATTAAGATAACTAACCTTCGAGGGCACTTTTATCTGCACTTCATAGTTCATCACCTCCTTTTAATTTACTCATGGTCTTGTAAGTTGTGTTAAATTAGTACCATCTACATTAATTATCCATAAAACAATATTTTTCCCAGAATCATCTACTTTATGAAAAGCTATTTTTTTATTATCTGGTGACCATGTTGGATAACCACCGTTTCTGATCAATAAGTGTTTATTGGTATCATCTGAATTCATTATCCAGATTCCTATATTATCCTTATCGCCTGAACCCCAGGCAATCTGTTTTCCATCATATGACCATGCTGGATCTTCATCTGGTGAGGTATTATTTGTAAGCCGAATTGCATTATTACCTACTGTATCCATCAAGAATACTTCAGTGAAAACGATTCCTACAATATATCTTACATGTAATATCCATTTCCCATCTCTTGACCAAGCCGGTTCTCTCCATTCACCTGTGCCGTGAATACTAATATCTTTTTTATTTGTTCCATCGGCGTCCATAATCCAGACAGCGTTTGCTCCTTTCGGATCGTTATGGTTTGTATCGAATGCAATTTTTCTACCATCGGGTGACCAAGAAGGGAAAAAACAAGAAGACCAGTTAGTAAGTTTTGTAATTTCCTTTGTTCCCAAATCAATTACAAAAATATTACCACTTTTTACAAATGCTATTTTACTTCCATCCGGTGACCAAGCAGTATTAAAACCTTCTGTAAGAAAAGACTTTGTCATTGTATTTAGATCAAATAGCCAAATTTGTTGTAAACCGTTCTGCAATTCGTTATCATTTTGTGGGTAATGAGTATATGCTATGATATTTCCATCGGGCGACCAATCCGGCATTTCATCTATCACCTTTGGCGGTGAAGTATCAGGGGGATCAACAATTCCATCATCAGAACAACTCATTAACACCAGACTAACGAAAAAACAATAGACTATTATATTTCTGAACTTTGATTTCATCATTTCGTTTTTCTTTGTATTTGAAAATAAGACAATAAATTCGTTAGAGTTCAGTACAACGTTCAATATTGAAAACTTATTTAGTTGTTCTAACTCATAGCTACTTATTTCTTTTCTTTAAAGATATGGAATAGAATAAGGTTTGTCTGCAGGAAATATTTGGAGGTTTCATTTTCCCCTAAATTAAATTTTATGAATTAATAATATCGAAAAAATAATAAAGTAGTGATTAGTCACCCCTATCTGATAAACTTCCCTGAATACAAATTAATACATATTCTATTTATTCTTTATTACATTACAACATTAAAAAGATATTAATACATTGTCAATAGATTTAAATTTTAAATTTTTACTAAAAGAAATTTTCAATAAAATTTATATAATTAGAAGCAGAAAATCATCAGTATAATTACCTACGAAAATTTTTCATAGTTTATTGTTATCAGGTTAAAATGGTGAATTCAAATTCTGAATATTAATATGAAAATTTTCTATTTAAGAATTATTTTATTTTTCTTTTTTATTTCAATTAAATACAAGGAATATTTTTAGGCCTTCAATCTATTTCATAATTCTGTCTGCCATCCATTCATTAATAGTTTTATAGGACATCATTTCTTTAGTTATGTTATTTTTTCTGATGCTCGGTTCAAATCCTTTCACCTGCGCTACTGTAGTACAACGACATCCAATATCTTCCTCTGCAATTCCTGAATTCCCAGGCGCTGTAGTCTCTCCGCCGTTTGGGAAATGAAACAAGCCGTCTTTATCCGCAACGTCACCGTCCATTTTAACATGGTCGTCTCTGGTCTTCTTGTCAATCGTAGCAACCCAAACCTTTTCGATTTCAAAACCTAACTTCTTCGCTGACTTGCTGGCTCTGTTAAAAGCATCATGCTTTCCTAATTCGCTAACTCGGTGAGTCTCGGTCTGAATAATTCCTAAACTTTTTCGTTTACAAATGTCGCTGCGTTTTCTTAAGTTCCTCGCAATTTTCGCATATCCGTGACCTCTTAATAATCCCTGAGATATAACGGTGTCCGTCGTTCTGATTAACTCCTGGATATGTCTTTTCTGTCTTCCGTTCCAGTTAACTTTTAATAAGGGATTAAGTAAAGCTGCCTTGACTGCAATCTCAGGCAGTATTCCAAAACCAAGCCGGACTAACGTTGAGGTTTCAAGCGCAAAACCGGAACGGTAAAACCAATACTGGTACTGGTCTTTTATCGCACTCGCTGTGGTTTTTGTAACCGTGCCGTTTAATTTATTCAGCCTTTCAGCGATACGCTTCTCGATGTTTGTCAGCCTATTAAACTTCGCCATATCCGAATACTTAACTTCTTCGCCGTATTTTTCGAACATGTCTGCGATTTCTTTTTGAACGTCTGCCAGTGCTTCCTTGTAAGCCTTGACAATTTCCCTGCTGTAGCGGTTAAGAAGGGTGTTTGAACCCTTCTCACCAAGCTTGAGTATCTCGCTTATTTTTTTATTCGTCAGCGTGCTCATTAATTATAGCTTTCGTCCAAGTTAACATCATCGACCGGCATGTCACTTATTTCATCGTCCATAGCATCTTTTTCAGACTGGGCATCATCGATGAAACGATAATTGTTTAAGCCTGGTTAAGCTCAGACACATTCCCTTTTAATTTTCCTGTAGTATCCGCTTCATATTCCAGGTCAATAGGTAAGTTCCGTCTTAAAAGTAAAGCCCATATCCTCATAATCGAATTTTATATTAAGCTTGCTCCATGCCGACTGAATTACCTTAAACATTTCTCTTAAGCCTTTGATAAATTTCCGTTCCTTGTTAATGGTATCATTCTCCAAAGGAATAAGCTTATAACGTCTGGAAGCTCCCGACTGAGAATTACCTGCGAATTTATCGTCTGTCATATCAATAGCTTTTGAAAACCTGAAAATATCTTCGTTTAACCTGTCTTCATGGTTCTCGATAAATTGAGTGACACCATTAAAATTTTTTGTAATAAACTCGCCTTTTGTTCCGTCTGGGAAGGCGATACAGCCTGTCTGCCTGAATTTTTTTATATCTTCTTCGGTCGGTTCTGCTCCCCAAATCCCAAGATAGGCGATTCTAAATTCCTCAACTTCGTTCTGTACGTCAGAGCGGGCAAAATCATAAGCATCAATAAGTTCCTCAACCTTTTCGAAGTCACCTTTCTCAGAGTTATTATTCACGAACTTAATTACAGGTACGTAATCAAAACCATGCGCAGCAATTCCTTTTTCGTTAGGGTCAAGTATAAACTCGTTGGTCGCAGTTTGGATATAATAGGATACGTTTGTTTTATCGTACCACTCGACTTTCATACGAGTTACTGTTTTGCCGTTCTCAGTAATATCTATGTTATAATAAATCATAGCGTACTGCATTTCTTCCGTAGTGCCGTCATAAATAAAGGCAACTTCATACGGCTTCACATTCATCACCTTTAACTCACCATCGATATTAAAATAAAGCAGCCTGCCGCTCATCCCGCATACCGAAGCATACTCACCTGTGGTTGAGTCCAGGTCTTCAATATTGTTCACGGTCTTGAATGATTTTAATTCACTTTCGAGTGCGTTATAATCTGCCTGAGTATACTTTTCAAGGTAAGCATTAATATCAATTGTGTAGCCTATCGGATGTCCTAAGAAATAACCGTTTTTTGTATCCACGATTAATCCAGGATAATCGTGAGCTAACTTCCTGTTAACTTTCGTAGTATCGTCGAACGTTCTTTCTTGAACTGGTACTTTAGACTGCTCATAACGCTGATATAAAGCTTTCATTTCATTGTCACGGTTCTCGTTCATTTGCAGTTGGTCTTTGATAATACCGCTCATAACCTCACTCCCGCCCTGTTCAATAAGTGCCACTATTTCCTGTGTTGTCATACCATAACTCCGTTTAATTTACTTAACAAAAGTCTCAGCGCAGCTCTGTGTTTTCTCAGGCTCCGGTCATGCTGCTTTAATAAAAACCGGTTGTAATCTCCGGTCTCCGTTTTTAAACGCTGCATGACTTCGAACCTGTCTTCCTCAATCTCGTTCATCATGTATTGCACATCGTTTCTTATTTGCTCGTTCATTCGTTACTCCTTTTTATGGTTTCGGTACTGCTTTCAGCTCTTTTTTCTCATACACTAATTCGGCTAACATGGTAACTGCGTCCGGTGCATCGTCATGCTCGTTCTTACCAAGCCTTGCATAACTCCAAAGCCAGTTCATAAATTTGTCGTAATCACTTCCGGCCTTGTAATCATTCCTGAAATACATGTATTTTTTGACGATGCTTGACTTCATTAAAATTCTGGTCTCTTTGTTGGTCGAGTTAGCCTGCCATGACACAGAACAACGGCTTTGGCCGGTGATTAGCCTTTTAACGTTTTTTGCGAATGACTTCCCCCCGAAGTTAGACTCGACCTGCATTTTACTCATGTGAGTGTCCATGATAAGATTAGCAACGGCTGGCTCTGTTATCTCTATCGGGTCTTGGGTAAACACAACGTTCGTGATATAACAATATTCGCCTATAACCTTAGCTGATAAGGCTGCCAGAAAATCTGTTCCCTCGTCCGCTGTATCAGTGACACCAACAGTTGCCGCACAAATGACATGTCCGAACTTGTCACGTCTCAGGTCTTTCATTTCGAAATAATTTAGCTCGTCTGGATTGAACAGAAGAGCTTTTGATTCGATTGGCTTCTGCATATATTCAGCCTGCCAAATAAAATCATCTGTGATAGATTTCAATTCCAGGTACTCGGCTGTAGATTTAATTTCATCACAGAACGACTTACCTTCTTCGTCTAAAGCCGGTACGACTATCTTAACCCAATAGTTAGTATAAAATTGAAGGGTCTTTTATAAATTCATTGAACTCGACAGACGGCTGCTCTTTTTCCAACATTCCAATAGGGTCTTTTTTGCTCCAACGTGTAGCTATATGAATTTCCGGACAGCCCTTTTCCATTCTCGACTTATGCGTTGAAGTATACCACTGCCAGACTGTTTCCAGCACAACCGGAGACAAAGCCTCTTTGATGTTTTTAATCGGGTCGTCAAGTATCGCAACTCGGTTACAGCCTTTACCTGTTATACTGCCGCCGACACCGGCGCAAAAGTAAGTTGACTGTTTTGCCTGAACCACAGCCCAATCACTGACATCGTTATGGTCTCTCTGCAACTCGACACCAGGAAACACTTTTTTATATTTCGGGTGCTCAATAAAATTTCTAATATCTCTGGAGAATTTCTTCGCAAGACTGTCACCGTATGAATTTCTCATTATCGTGTCTTGCTGGATATTTCCCAATTAACCAGGAGACAAACAACGAAACGATATAAGACTTGCCAGCTCTCGGCGGGAGTGATAACATTAAGCTTTGTTATAATACCACGCTCGACAAGCTGTAAAGCTAAAGCAATTATTTCCAGATGCGGCTTTGCCTTCTGAAAAAAACTCCTCGTCCATATACTGACAATAAGAGTAAAAATCTTCTCTGGCTGCTTCAATTCGTTTTTGTTCTAACAGCGCATCGTAAAGCTCAACATCTTCGTTTGATAGCTGGTAAACAGCTTGTAAAGCTTCGCTCATTTATTCGTTTGCTCCGAAATAATTACCGCTTCTTCTGCGTTCATCTTGTTTTGAATCTTATTGATTTTTTCAAGCCGTTGATTTGCTTTTATAAATTTTCTCGTCAAGCTCGATTAATTTCCGCTGCCTTTCTTCGGGTGTCATGTCGTTAACACGCTGCTCAATCGTGCTTTTAATATCAATTTGTTTTCTGTTGCTCCACTCTTTTGGTTTTCTGTTATATAACCATGTCTGAATAGCTCTGATGTCACCGGCAACATGTTTTTTGATAAGCTTCGTGGATTTTACTGCGGCGGACTGAACCGTCTTGCGAAGGCGGATAGAATTCAGTGACTCTGTCTGTAGACTCAAAACCCAAACACAACCTTAATAATTCGTTTTCAACCTCAATGTCAACCGGTCTCTTGCCTCTTTGAATTGCTTCTCGAAATTCTGGATATTCCTTTTGATAGCGATAAAACGTATCATGGCTAATTCCAAGATTGTGCGCAATCTGCTCGTCTGTCAAGCCCTGCCTTGCGTATCCTTCTGCTAACAGAGGAAAATCATCGTTATATTTCTTCTTCGCGCCATATTCTTCTGCTTCGATTTTTTCCGGTATCTCGTACATTTCTAAAATCGGATGCTTACAGCCTGTTAACACACGAAAGGAAGCAATCGCCGTCAATAGCCTTCCGCTATAACGATTTCTTCCTTGTCATATGTTTTTAAATAAAAAGCTCTTGATTTCATTTCTACTGGTTTCAATTCATCACCCTTCCATTCCAAACATCAACATCAAAATTTCCTAAGCTTCTAACGGTTTTCTGCTTTGCGTTTCTTTTGTTTCTTAACTCCTCGATACTCTGGCATTGCAGCTTATACAGAGTGTCAAAGAAGACATAACCGGCAACCAGCCACGCATATATAAATTTTTTCATTGCAGCCCTCTACCGGAGTGTTTAAGGCTTCCGCTAATGCAAACTCAAAACACTTGGATTCGTTATTTATGCCGTGATGTTTTTTAAGCCTTTCCTTCCATTCAGTCCAGGATTCGTAAGTTTCTTTAGTCACTTTGAACGATACACGCATGTTAAACTCAGTTTCATCTATAGGTTTGCCGTAATACTCGTTAACAACTTCGCACATTTTCTGAACGATACCGGATACATTTCTAACATCTTCTTCCTTAGCGACCTTCTGAGCGGATTTCTTAAAATCTTCGAAATGTTTAAGCTCGGAAACGTAAGTTCCCATGTTATCCTCAAGGGTCTTTAACACATTGTCAAAGGTTTTTTTCTGTGCCGGAAAGAATAATAAATAAATAACCTGATAATCCAGATTAACCATAGCTTCGTCAATCTTCACGTTAGCGTCAAACTGCAAATCTTCGTCCGTTATACCGGATTCCAACTTTGCTTCCAAATCATCGATTGAATCATAAAGCTCTTTTAATAGCTGCGCATCGTCTTTGCCTGAAAAGCATTATGCGCAAGCTGTTTCGCCACGATTTCATTTCGTGTCAGACTTTTCCTCGATAACCATGACGTGAAATTCCAGGACGTTAGCAACCCGGCAGGCTCTAATCCTGTGGTGTCCTGAAATAATCTGCAAAGCTTCATGGCTTCCGTCCGTAAATGAGCATAAAGGCAGGCTCTCAAGGCGCTTGTCTTTTTTAATATTCTGAAGTCAACCTGTCAAATTTCTTCGTTGACATGACACGTGCGTTTTTATCCTGCTCCCTGTACTTCATCGATATGAACTTTGTAAATAGCGATTCCCTGACCAAGCTCTAAAACTTTTTCCATTATTTTTATCCTTCTAACTCTGATAAATAAATTTTTACGCAGTCCTGGTAAGTCCTGTCAAACCATTCCTTCACATATAAGATTTTATATAAACCGTTCGGCATTTTTTCACGCTTCTTAACCTTCAGTATTCCATTATTTAATTTCACCTTTCGATATTTGCTTAAACACGTTGTTTTCAGTCCACGCAAATCATAAATAGCGTTTTTATTTCCAAGTATCCGTGAGTTTTCCAGCCACTCGCCAAACTCTTTCGATGTAATAGCCATCATCATTAACCTGTTAACACGCGGATATTTTTTAAGAGGTGCGTTAAACCCGAACACCTCGAAAATATAATTACTGGTAAGCCTGCGAAGCTCTGCTGCATGGAGACCTATCGTTCCAAACACTTTCCCGTCGATAAGCATAAGCAAATAAATTTCAGCCATCGTATTACCTAACCGGTGCGCAAATAAGTCCCGATAATACAGACCGACTTCTTTTTTAACCTGCTTAAAACTGATTTTGGAATCTTCTGTGATTTCATCAGCGTCAACCATAACCGGAGCTTTTAAGCCTTTCAGCTCGTTAACTTTTTTGTAAATAATTTTAACATTATCCTGGTAGCCTTCCAGGTAAGAAGTTTTGTTAACAACCCAAGACTCGTAAAGTCCGCCCCCCTTTTCAACTGCGCAGACAATATCTTTTTTGTCAACGCCTTTGCTGTCATGGCTCATTAAAATTATCGGAGTGCTTATATCCCTGCTGGCTGCGTATAAACTTTCAAACTCTAACTTATGGTCAAACTGCTGTATGCCGTTATCAAAACCAACAAACTCCTCAGCCTCATCATAAAGCTTTTCATAACCGCCTTTGTAAACCGGCGGATTCAGTACGATAACACCGGAATCGTCACTTAGCTCTTTCCATAAATCCTTTATTTCATAATTGATTCCTTCGTATGGTTTCTTAAGCTCGTTAAGCTGCGCTGCCATTTTTTTAACATAAGACCCGAAGTTCCCCGCAATATCATCGTAAATTACTTCTTGATAATATTTATTAGTATCCAACTGATTTAATTTGATTAAGAGAATTAAGTCTGCGGCTTTCTCCGCTTCGGTCTCATACTGCCTGTTAAGTGTGTCTTTTATATCCTGTTTGATTGGCAGTGAGTTTATTTCTTTACCACTGTATAAATAACCTAAGACGGAGGAAAACAGCGAAATGTCAGAAGTATAAATTTGGCTTGGTTGAAACCCTGCGACTATAGCGGCTTTCGCAAGACCAAACACACCAACCGCAGGAATGGTAACCTTTTTGTAACCCTGTTTTTTGAAATACTTTAAAACATCTGCTAAATATTTTCTGTGTTCTGATGCGGCACTCCCCAGAAAAATTTTATTTAATTGTACTACCATGCTCTGCCCGTTTGTTTGTTTGAAACTAAAAAGCGGCTTGCGCTGCTAACACAAAGCCGCTATGCTCGTTAAATAATTTGCTGCGGGGGTAGGGTTCGAACCGTTTGAAACATTTCCTGGCTGAGAAACCAAGCGTCCTGCCGATTAGACGACCCCGCAGTGTTACATTTTATCTTAAAACCATGTTAACAGCTTCAAATTTCATTCGTTGTAAACTTAAAAATATTTCTTGGCCTTGTAATCCTATAAATGAATAGGAGTGTAAAAAAAATCCCTAAGCAGCATAACTACTTAGGGACTTTAGTATGGGGATGAGTTCAGAGAGAGATAAAATTAAAAAAAAGAGAGGCCGGAAATCAGAGGAGTTTTGGCAGTAATTCAATCCCAGAAATTCAATAGGATTGAAAGCCACCCGACCTCTCAAATATAATAATAGGCAAAAGAAGATTGATTAACTTTGAATACTTGCCCCTGAAAACCCTCTTTGCAATGTATATTAATTATATATTTTTTGCAAGAGTATCTATGAAATTTTTTTTCTGATTTTTACTTTCTCAACTTTTCACTCCAAAATTTATCCAGCCATATTTTAACGCCATATCGAAATAGCCTTTTGCAAAATCTGTCACAAGCCTGTTAACATGTTTAAACTCGTAATCACCGCAAGATGGAACAAAGCCTTCGTACGGCGCGAAGAACATTTCAGTTTCTTCTGTGCTGAATCCATCGTACCTGCCGTTTGGAAATATAAAGCTGTAACCGGTTCTATCGTCGTTACGGTCTATACCCATCGGCTGCCTTTCATACACTTCATAACAAACTCCAATAGTACCGCCAGGATTTCCGAGACAAGGTGTAACTAACATTTTTTGAGTTCCTATTTTAATCATCTTCGCCCTCCCTTCTCCGCAACAGCTCGTATGTTATCATGTTTAACATTCTTAAATCGTTTTTACCGAAACATTGGTACTCGTCGATGTTCTCGACCAAGACCTCACGCTCGTTTAACAGTTCTTCTGTCGACCAGGTTCTCAAATCATCAAGACTCATTCCTCACCGTCCTCTCCGAACATGTCTAACTGCTCAGGCGTCGGATCTGGTTCTGGTTCAAAGCCGTATTCGTGAACTTTTATACCTGTGTTCTTTTCAATCCATTCTGCGACTGCTGTTCTGTGACAATAGTCTCCAGGCTTTTCGAAACATAATAAAGCAACGTCTTTGCCTTCTGAAATTTTTTCAAGGTTCTCAATGAATTGATACACGTTAACCTTGCTTAAAATTTCCTGATACATCGGGTCAAATTTTTCTCTCGGCATCCTTAACATGTTGCCGTAAGGCGCAAGTCTTTTATCTGAAATAACTCCTTTAACGTATCTGGGGGGATACCGTGAAATACCCACCGGAAATATGTCGTTCTCTCTAAGTTTCTTAAGATTTCCCCAATAACTCGTATAAATTTTAATTTTTAATTCTTTCATGCTGATACCTCTCTCTCCATGTCTTTGAGTGATTCAATACTGTTTTTAACCTGAACAAGCGCTGTATTGGTAAGAAGATATGTGAAGGGACTCTCGTCCCTTTTCACACCGTTCATTCGGAAGTATTTAGATAAGTATTTAAGCTCATCGACTGCTGCTTCGTATAATTCTTTGTAATTCATGTTAACTCCCCTCGTTCATTCTGATAAACTCTTTGACTGCGTCCAGGTTCTCAAGTATCGCTCTCGCCTTAGAGACACCGAACGAAAACGGAAACGAACCATCTTCGGTCATTGGTAAATAAAGAATTGGATTGCCTTTGTAGCTGTCTACGGTCGGCTCTTTTACGACTGGATAACCTTTGGGATTTTTTTCAGTGATGCCCTGGATAAGTGACATTTTTTGCTCCTTTGTTTTTTTATTTAGTTTGTTTGTTTGTTGAATGTAAATATAATATTACCTTGACAAGTTGTCAAGGATAAAACATTTTATTCGTTATTTTTTTAGGAATTGCCTGCGCTATTTTTATACCGCAGGCTTTTATTTTATAGGAGACATATATAGGAGGTATATAGTAGAAAAACCTTTACTGCTGAGTATCTAAAAAAGGACTTGTCTTAAAATTTCCTATCTTATAAGTAATCCGCTGTATATTCTTAACAGTCATAAAATATTTCTCAGCGAGCATTTCATGTGCCTGCAGCTTCGGTAAACCTTCTTTCTCAGTAAGTTTCTGGTATTCTCTGCGTATTCGGTAATCCCTGATAACATAATCGTCAACCAATCCATGCTCGGCTAAGAAAGTCAAAAAGTCTTCACTAAATTTGTCTGCTGTTAATCGCTCGTTTGCTTCGCTCAACTTCTCTCCTGATGTTATCATACTAACTGTAACTTAAGCTACAAATTGCGGAAGCTTAATTCCACCTATAAAATGTTAGGACTAAAAGTTTCTACATAAAATCGAACTCAAAGCTTCCTGTATAAACATCGGCTACCTCAAACAGCGTTTTAGTGTCCTGATGATTAGCGCGCAGTTTTATATTTTCGGTCTTATTATTTTTTCTTGCTTCAACCTGGTTTCTGATTTTATTAAATACCTGTTTGCTCGCTTCGCTCCCGTGATTTTTACCTGTTAACTTGTGAACCTTTGGAATATATAAATACTTCGGTCTGGTCTCCTGTCCTATTGCGTTATCCGTATAATCATAAAACGGATGAAACAGTTCATCAGGCACTTTTCTGTCTGGGTCGTCCATCAGCTTCCTGCCCGTTGTATTTGTTATAACTCGTCTGTCCATTTTTTAACTCCTGTAATATTTTTGTTAATTCTTCGTACCACTCCTGCAGCGTTTTCTTCTGCTCCGGCGGATTGTATTTTAATTTTAATAATTTATTCCAGCGCTCCATACCTACCCTGCTTAAAATCATTCTGTGATATTTAAGTGATGTCGGCGGGTCGCTTGCATGTACTCCGTGCAAGTGCTCTGAAAAGGCGGTGAGACAAATACCATTCTCAAGATTAAATCTTAACCAGTAATTTCTTTTTCCTGCAATATGGTGAGACTGCAAACCAACCGGCTTACCGGTCTTCGATGAAATTTGAGCCGGTGTGCCGGACAGCTCGGACTTATAACCGGCTTTGATTTTTATTATCTCAGACCAGACAGCCTCAACCTGTTTCACTGTTAACTTTTTAACCTTCGCTTTGTTATTTTTTTTCGACTTAATTTTCTGCTCCAAAGATTTCTCTCTGCGTTTTTTCAGACTCTCAAGGTATTTTTCTTCCCTCATAATGTCACACTTTCTCGGAATGTGCGGAAATAAGTTTTTCTTAGGTATCTTCACCATTAAATCACGTTCTCTGTTTGTGCATATTCTCTATCAATTTCGTAAGGATTAACATCATAGTGCGCAAGGTTCTCGAAGCGAGTATATTCTTTCATGTATGCCAGCTGGACTTCTCCCGTGCCGCCGTTCCGATGTTTTCCGATAATTACCTCTGCAACACCTTCCAGGTTATTCCCTTCTGCATCGTATGTAATTCCGTAAAACTCGGGCCGGTGTAAAAACAAGACAACGTCACTATCCTGTTCCAGAGAACCCGACTCTCTTAAGTCTGATAACTGCGGTTTTTTATCGTTTCTCATTTCAACTGCTCTGTTAAGCTGTGCTAAGGCGATAATCGGAATGTTAAGCTCTTTTGCCAAAGCCTTTAAAGAACTGGATATATGAGAAACTTCACGTTCCCTGTTTTCTCCTCTATGTGCGCTTCTCATTAGCTGTATGTAGTCAATGATAATCATCCCGATATTATGCTCTGTCTTTAACCTGCGGGCTTTTGCCCGAATTTCCAGGACTGTTTGAGCCGGTGTGTCGTCTACATAAATATCTGCGCCTGATATTTTAACAGCTCCGTGCATCAAACGTGAACCGTCTTCCTTTGGAAGCTTGCCGGTTCTTACAAGCTGCGCTGAAACTCTCGCCTCTGAACAAATCATTCTCATAGTTAACTGAAGCGTTGACATTTCAAGACTGAATATTCCAACAGGAATATTAAAGTCTAAGGCTGCGTTTCGAGCAAGCGTCAAAGCAAAGGCAGTCTTACCGATGCTCGGTCTTGCTGCCAATATGATAAAATCGGTTTTTTGAAGGCCGCCTAAAATATTATCCAGTTCATAAAATCCTGTCGGCACTGCAAACTTTTTATCTTTTTTAGCGTGAATGGTCTCGATATAATCCAGTGCGTCTTTGACAGCTTTGTCCATTCCTATAAAAGATTTTTTAAGATGGGTCTCTGTTATATCAAATATTTTTTGTTCTGCGGTATCCAGGATATCAAATGCGTCCTTCGTTCCATCATAAGCGCTCTCGGCTATTTCAATGGAGTTGTCTATCAACTGTCTTAAGATTTCTTTCTCAAGCAGTATCTTTGCATGATACTCGATGTTGGCAGCGCTCGATATGTTTTGAGATAATCGACTTAAGTATAAAGCTCCGCCTATTTCGTCTAACTGTTCCCTCTTTTTAATTTCATCATACATTGTCACAGTATCGACCGGCTCACCCTCGCTAAATAAGTGAGTCATAGCTCTGAAAATAATCTGGTGCTTTTTATCTGAAAAACTTCCGGCAGTCAATAACTCAATAGCTTTCGGGACGGCCTCACTGTCAATCATCATAGCGCCGAGTACCGATGCCTCGATTTCCGGCGCTTCCGGTTTCCGTCTCTGCTTCATTTTTAATATTCCTTCCCGTGTTTATAAGAACGCATTGAGTTGTATTTCATTTTTAGGTCGATATAAACACCAAGGGGTATATTCTGTAAACCTGCGATACTGAAAATATCGCCGAATGCTCTCGTGAAGTTTTGCTGTAGTTCGATAAATAAATTAGACTGGTGTATTTTGGCAACGTCTTTTGTCAGGATAAATAAACGCTCGGATACCTTTAACTCCCTGTAAAGGCTTCTGTTTGCCTGAAACTTTCTGCCTGTTAACATGTATATTTTTTTGTAAGCTGCTAAATCAGCAAGCCGGATAAAAATATCAGCAAGCTCGTCCTCGTAAGAGTTTTTAATATAACTTTCGAACATCTCCATCCAGGCTTCATCACTAACATTTGGCTGTTGCACACCTTGATTAAAAGTATCCAGAATAGCATGATTATTACACCTGTCGGCTTCCAGTGCTTCTCCGATTTCAGAAATGATAAGCATAAGCTTTTCCATTAAAGAGAAACTACCTTCATAGAATCCTTTTTCAAGTGCGTTTTTGTGGCACGCTAATATTAACTCGTTAAAAGTATTAACTTTGTTTTCTCCGAAAAATTCATACGGTGACTTGTCCTCGATATAAGCTCCTGTCAACTCTTTTCCTTGTAATCCTGCGCTGTGTTTTGCGGGGTCTAATGTTATATTTATGCTCATTGTTCGTTTGACTCCTTTATGATTTTAAGAATTTCTTCGTCCTTTTTTTTTGAAAGCTCGGTCTTAATAATTTCCCAAGCGTTCAACATAATTCGTATTGCAGTTGGTGTTTTTTCAGGGAACGCTTTTTCAAGCGCTCCCTGAATCAGACCAACTTTATATTTCTTAATCCGACTCATTGCAAATGTTCCTCAACATAGCTTTTAATATCTTCCCATCTTTCAGTATCAACCTGCTCAATCAAAGGGTGTTTATTAATAATGCTATAGGCTGCTAACAATAAATCTTCGGTTGTGTCCATCTTTTCCATTTTCTCCTGTATTGCTTCCTTAAAACTGTTGTTCATCCAGCTCTTAAGGAATCTCAACTCTGTTAACGCCCTGGTCAATGAATGTAAAGCTCTTTGTCTCCATTCGTGATACTCGTATGTGCTTAACCGTCTTCCATTTTTATCGGTTCTATTCTTACATGACAAATCCAAAATAATTTTATTGTGAATCTGCTGTAAAGCCTCGATTCTTTTCTTAGCTTCTTCAGGGTTTTGAGGGGTTTTGAATACCTGCATTATATTGTTAACTCCTTTGGTTAAAATGGTAAATCTTCATTGTCGTCCGTTGATTCTTCATAAACACCGTCCTGGTTGCCTTCCGACGCATCTTTTTTAGTGATGAGTCTAATCCTCGACGCATTAACGACCATGCGGGATTTTTTATTTCCATCGTTCTCATTCCATTCTTCGGTTTCCAAGCTACCTTCTACGATAACATGAGAACCTTTGTTCATGTTGTCCCGCAAGTGCTCAGACGGATTCCATTTTTTAACAGCGACCCAAGCTGTTTTATCCATCCAGTTATCATTGGATTTATAAGACTTGTTAACGGCTACGGTAAATGTTGATACCATATTTCCGTTATCACCTACATTTCTTATTTGAGGGTCTCTTGCGAGATTTCCTTCGATTACTACGACATTTATATTAGTTGCCATGATTTTGCTCCTTTGTTTGTTTGTCTGACTCCGGCTCGTATTTAATTAAGATTTCTGCCGGAATTAAGTTTGCGAAATACTCTAAGTACTTAATCTGGTTTTTAAGCTCATGAGAGGTTTTACACTCTGTCAAGATACCTTGCTCTGTTAACTCGAAATTAAGCGCATGTCTTTCCTTGTCACTTAATTTCATTATCACGAATTTTTTTCTGGCTATCTCCTGGCGCTTTGTTGCTTTGTACCTGTCTTCCATTTCCTGTATAGTCTCTGCTCTATACCTGCTAAACTCAAACTCGATAGCTTTTGCAGCCGCAAGTTTGCAAGCTTCCTTTTCCCCATCCGTTAAAGAATAGCCTTTTTCATATAACTCTAAAAACCTTTGACCTTTCTGAATCATTTTGTTAGTCCGGTCATTAAACATAACCTCAATCTCTGTTCTGGTATAAACCATTTCCGTGTTTATCCAGTTATACCAATCAATTCGATTAAAGACATCTGCTCTTTTTAATATTTCCACCTTCTCCAAAAACTGTTCTTTAGTCCAACCCATTTTTAACATTTCCATATACCACAATTCTGTAGTCTGTTTTGAAATGTCAATCATTTTGTAAGCTGCAAGAACTCTCACGCTGGCTAATACTAAAGCATATTCTAAGTCTGATTTGAGATATAAATTTTCTAACTCGCCTTTGATAAAGGAAGGCATATTTTTAACCTTCTCTGTTATAGATCTGTTTGAGATATTCTGCAAGCTCCTCTGGATCGGTTTCTCCCTTAGCAAGTTTTTTGTAACCTGTGTTACTGCCGTTTCCATGTTTAACATAGTTCTTTGACTCCATTTTTAATTTTAACTGGTCATACTTCTCTCTGAATTTTTTTGTAGAGAGAATATTATTCTGCCAAAAAGAATCCGACTGCGAAAACTCCAAAATCTTCACTGCTTCTTTTAAATCCCGCCTGTCAACCCGTAAAAGCAAATCAATGTATGAAGCCCAAGTTTGATAATTCGGTTCTTTATGATTAGGATTGCGCTCAACGATTAGCTCATACAGATATTTTGACATTCTAAACTCAATACTATTCTCGTCAAATTTTTTCTTCTTGGCTTCGTTGCCATCTGCAAGATGCAACATATCAGTATTCTTAACATTCTTTACATTCTTAACATTCTTGTTTGTGTCCGTTTTGGTGTCCTTTTGTTGTCCGCTTTGGTGTGTATCTTGTTGTCCGCTTTCCTGGTACTGCTCCCACTTAAGTATTGTAATTAAAGTAGTTACGTTGTCCGTTTTGGTGAGTATCATATCCCTGATTTTCAAGTAGTTGTAAAAACCGTTTGACAGTCTTTCTATCCCACTTCCAGCGTCTCGCCAAAGTTAATTGAGACCGGCATAATTGACCCACTTCGATGTTTACCTCAACACCTCTTATAAAAGCCGTTTGCTCACTATGGGCTGCTAGTAAAAGCAGGTCAATCCATGCCTGCATCTTGGTAAATTTCTCAGAAAAGTAGAACTCGTTTTCCTCAATCTGCCTATGTATTTTAACCCAACCTTGCTTCATATTAGCTTGCTTCCTTAGCCAGAGTATACACCGCAAAGTCACCCTTATGTTCTGTAGAATGAATATCCATTCCGTGCCTTTTCTTAAGATTATAGATAACGCCGCTTAACCTTGTCTCGTTGTAAAGTTTGTACGCTTCCCACGTTGTTATCGGCTTACCATTCTCAAGATGTCTTTTTACCAATTCCGTTTTGTTCATTTGCCGCTCCTGATTCTTACAGTGATAATTCTACGCCTTTGATATTCGGTTTGTGGTCTCTGATGCCTAAAGTCTCTAATTTTTTACAATAAAAGTCCGTGTAAATCTGTTTTTCAGTGTAGTCCTTTATGTCGTCAATAAGCTTCTCGATTGACTTCCAGTCTCCACGCTCAAACATTTTAACAGTGAGTGATTTAATGGTTTCGGTTAAAGCATTGAACTGGTCTTTTTTTACTTTATCAACGATGTCTTCGAATGTTGCTTCTTCGATGTCTCCGTTATTTTTAGATGCTTCCTTTTCAGCCTTATTTTTTTCAATGCTTTCTCTGGTTTTTGTAAACTCACCTTTAAGTTTTTCGAATTGCTTTGCGTTGGTCTTTTGAACTCGATTGTAAAGTATTCTCAAATCGTTCATACCATTGTCTGTTTTTGCCAATCTTTTCAATTCATCCTTAACAGCTTTGTCGGTCATTGGTTTCTGAGCGGTTAAGTTTTCATTATCAGATTTATTTTTGTCTGTGACTTTCGTATTTGAGTTCTGCGGGCTTTTATTATTATTAGAAGTAGTTTTGTTAAAATTACCTGGCTTATTTGGTGAATCGGGAACAATACCTTTTTCATTCCAATACGGTTGACTGTCGATTCGTCTCCATTGCACTACTGTTTTCTTCTGTTTATTCTTTTCGATTTCAACGAAGACCTTAACGCCATATTTCTGAATCCACTCCCTGACGAAATTAGGCTGCCAAAGTTCTTTAAAGATTCCTAAATCCTTACAGTTCCTACCAAGACAATCAGACTTAGCGCCTTCGTATGCGCTTCCCCAACTTTGCAGAGGATTGGTCTCGTGATATTCCTGCTCTCCAACAGCACGTGAAACAAAACAGCTCCGAATAAATAAAGAACCGTCAAAGTATAATTTGTTTTTTGCCGCGTCTTTTGTAACTGCGTGCTGAATCAAAGCCCACTGGCCACGACCAAAAGCTTTATTTAATTTGTCTCTCCAATAGACTTGAGGGGGGTATATCAGACCGTCCGGCCTGATTTCAATATCGATTTCGTTAATAGGTTCGTCTAAAATTTTAGCTTCTTCCTCCGTAATTTTCAGCATTGAGGCATTGTGATAATACTGCACAGCACTGTTGTTTTCGTCAACAACGGCTAAGGCGCTCACCCTTCCGTTGGACGGTTTTGTTAAAGCCTGCTCGTTCATTTTTGCTCCTTTGTTTGTTTTTTGATTTCACTGAGTCCGAGAAAACTTACGTTGTATTTCCATTCTTCCCCGACTCCTTCGGTGTTAACATTTATTTTGCTCTCGTCAACAACGATTTTTTGTAGCTCTGAGTATTTATTCAGAAATTTATAAAGTTCGCTTTTATGGTCTTTGAAAATTTCCTGCAGCTTATCAAATGGAATAGTAATCGTTAGGATTGCGTTCTTATATTCGTCGGGCACTTTCTCCGCATCGTAAATTAAGACCTTCTTCGAAATATCTTTTATCTTAACTACCTCACCGGCTAAAACTTTCGAAGCATAATTTTTTCCTTTCGGATTATTATGAGTACCGTATTGTCTGACCGGTGCTGCTAACCATTTTTTTAATCCGTCAAGTTCCTGCTGTTCTGATTTAATCTGCCTGGTTACATTATCACGGATTCTTTTTAATCCACTGATTTTTGATTCCTGCAGGACTACATGAAAACCTACATTATCGATTTTCTGCAAGACTAACGTCTCAGCTTCTCTTAATTGAATAGAAAGTTCCGGTGTGATTTCCCCTTCGTTGTCCCTGATAGCTTGGAGCACGTTTTCGAACTCGAAGCTAAGTTGCATTAAATTTGCCATTTTTTTATATTCCTTTCGCTCGTTTGTTCGTTTGTTTGTTTAACGAATAAATGTGAGGACGTGGGTTGCTCGCCTGCGTCCTCGTTTTATATGCCTCATGTTCGTTGTACAGCTTGTCAAACCTTAACCCGTTATCTATACGCTCTCTTATTATCTGGTTTCTGAGAGCTTTGATTTTCATACGGCTGTTAAGGTAATCGGCTGCAATGCCGAACACGATTCCTATTAAAAAACCGCCTGCGACTAAGCACAGTTTCGAAATTATATCCATTTATACCTCCTCTGTTATTTTTAGTTGAGAATTTCTTATGCGCTCCTTCTTCTGACCAACCGCTCTCCCATGCTGACCGGTTCGTATATCCTATTATCCTGATATTCTTTTATATGTGCGGGTGTGAACTTGTAAATTTCTTTTCCGTCCTCGTCAAAATCGACTAAGGCTTGAATCTCTCCGGCTTTTACCAGACTTTTAATTGTTTCGGCTCTCTTATGTAATAGCCTCGATGTTTTATGAAGCGATAATTCTTCTAAGTTATTTACCTGTTGAGTGGCTAAAATTATCTTAATTTCTCTCAATTCTTCCAATATTCTATCATTATTCACTTGATTTTCTCTCTAAACTTCTTAAATTTAATACGGTAATTGGGACAAATAGTTCTCGATATTCTCATATTTAATTGTAAAAATAATGAGAGGTTTAGAGAATGTCAATAATAGCACTAAAAAAAGCAAATTATTTTTTATATAAATAAAGAGGAGTTGAGAATTTAGAGATTCTCAAAAAAGTATATGGAGACATGGAGGGAACTAATCACCGCACTAATGCGTGATTTTCGAAAATCTTCACTCGACCTGGAAAATGAGACAGGCATACCAAATTCTATAATTTCAAATTTGAAAACCGGAAAGACAAAACATCCGCAGCAAAAAACTATTCAAAAGCTTGAAGATGCTCTTGGCATTGTGATTGAGGATAACGGCCGAAACCAATTACGGTATTACAGAAAATCCGATAAAAATGACGTAAAGGGTTCGGTTAAGCTGGAAGCCTACCCCGTATCAACCAAACTAATATCAGGAGAAGAAATAATGCGCATTGATAATGCGGAAGTGGCTTATTTTGAATACTCAAAGCCGAAAGAGTCATGCTATGTCTACATATCACAAGTCAACGTATTGCACGGATTGATAAATGAAGGGGATAAACTTTTAATAGACACAACGGCTGTTCTTAGAAATGGAAATGTAGCAGCCTGCGTTCTCAAAAATGAAACATTTAAGATAGGTCGTTATACTGAACTTGAAGACAGTATCGTACTTATTTCAGAGGAAACACCAGAGGTAATAAAACGCAGTGATATATTTTTTATATATAAAGTTTCTGCGATACACAAACCACTATAACAAACAAACGAGGGCATATAATGGAGCATATCAAATACAGAACCGTTGACCAGAATAAAATAAATAATTTACTGGCTCACCTGCTCGAAGCTAGAAATGAAACAAACGAGACCTTTGCCACACCTAAAAAAGACCTGCCGGACTTAAACAAAAAATTCCGGCTTGACGGCCTGGACAGGGTTGAAGATTATTATATTTTGCAAATGGCACTTGCTAAGGGTGTAATGAAATTCTCGGACAATTAATATGAGTTCGGTATCAATAAGACCAATCAAAGGAATGTTATACCTGGTATTCCGTGAAAACGGACACCAGCGTACTCGTGCAACCGGGTTAAAAGATAACCGGGAAGGCCGCAAAGAAGCCAAAGAATTGGTTAAAGAAAAAAAGGCAGGATTATTAAAGGATAAGCTCGACAAGTTGAAGGGTAATAAATTAAACGCTAAAATAAAATTAGACGAAGGGGTAAAATTATATACTGCTTACCGGCTGCTAAATAAAAAACCGTTGTCAGAAGGTGCAATAAAAGAATTAGAGAACACAGTAAAATACTTTAAAGAGGTCAACGGCGATTTATACGTTAACATGATAGAAGAAACGCATATCGCAAAATTTTACGCTAACCGTATGCGCCGTGGAAATAAAGAGGCAACACTGGCGAAACATTCAAGAAACTTTCATACTTTATTTAAGTTTTTTGCTGCTAAAAAATTTGTTGAGCAGAATTTCATTCAGCGCAAAGAAGCGCCGAAAGGCAAACCGGTTGTTATACCGTATAATGATGTCAAGACTATATTAGATTATTTTAAGTCTCGTACTAAAGCAAGCAACCAGGATGTCGTTCATCAGTACCATTTCGTTTATGCGACTATGTTGACCGGATTCCGGCCGTCGACATTAACAATTCAACGGTGGGAAGATACTCATTTCGAGTTCGGTTATATCTTAGCCGACAACGTTAAAGGTAAAAGACATTTTAAGTTTCCGATTCATATTGAGCTTGAAAAACTTTTAATCGAAATGGGAGCAAAGCCGCATGGTCTCTGGTTTCCGATGTATACCCGGAATACTACCCCTTCATTCTGGACACGGCATATCAAAGATTTATATGATAAAAAATTAATATCTAAACGGTATCCATTAACAGCCTTCAGAAAATCTTTTGCTACACTGTTGGCTAAAGAAAAGAAAGTCCCCGCAAAAATCATTCAAACACTGCTAAGTCATGAAGACGACATTACAACTAAAGAATGGTATATAACACGTGATGTTTTAGAGATGAATAACCTTAACGATTTAAGAGACATATTAGATACAATCGACTGGAAGGTTGAAACAGAAAAACATGACTGATTTTTGCAATTAATCTGCAATTTTGTTGTAAAACTTGTTGTAACTCCTTTAAAACAACAAAGCCTCTCAGTTGTGTGAGAGGCTTCTAACCCTTTGTTTCGTAATCACTTAGTGTTGGTGGGCAGAGACGGAATTGAACCGCCGACACAAGGATTTTCAGTCCTTTGCTCTACCGACTGAGCTATCTGCCCGTATTCCATATAAAAAATGGAAATCAAAAATAAATATTTTTAGAATAATCTCAAAAGTTTCTTGAACTTAAAAAAATATATCGTTAAGTCAAAAGTCAAAAATCAAAAGTTAAAAATTAACTAAGCGTCAATTTACAATAAAATTAATCATAATTTTCATTTAATTTAAAATATTATTGACTTGATAAAATGGTGGTAAACTTTTTATTAGATCTATCTTCAAAAATTTCTAAGGGAGAATTCTATAATCTTTTTACTGCAATAAATTATAGACGGGGTTAAAATGAGATTTGCAGTAATCAGTTTTTTCCTTCTCACAACTATTACTCTTTCCCAGACAAAATTTATTATTTCAGCGAAGTAAAAGATACCATAACAAAGGCTCCACTATCTAATACTAATATTCTTATTATATCTGAGAATATTGGTTCAGTTGCAGATTCATCCGGGAAATTTAGTCTTCAGCTTAAACCTGGAGCATACAAAATAAAGTTCAGTTTTGTCGGATATGAAACCAAAATAATTTCTGTATCTCTGTTTAGAAACAATTACCATTTTAATGTCGAGCTCTCCCCTTCTCCTATAAACCAGGATGAAATTAATGTCACAGGTGAAAAATATCCTTCCTCGGGAGTTATTCAGACTATCGGGAAAGATAATATTGAAAAGATGCCTACAATCTTATCGGATGTTTTGAGAAGCGTAAAAATAATGCCTGGTGTTGTATCAAATGATGAGCTTTCGAGCGGTTATAATGTCCGGGGCGGTAACTATGATCAAAATCTTATTTACTTAAACGGATTTGAAATTCACAGACCGCTTTTAATTAAAGAGGGGCTGGAAGAAAATCAATCTATAATTAATCAGAATTTTGTTGAGGATATGCAATTCTTCCCCGGCGGTTTCCCGGCAGATTTGGGTGATAAAATTTCTTCTGCATTAAATGTAAATTATCTGGTACCGGAAAATGAAACTCTTTCTATTATCTTCAAAAGTTAATTTGTTAAACCTTTCTGCTACACTTTCAAAAAAATCAGGTCCTTTATCATGGATAACGGGAATGAGATATTCGTACCCGTCTTTATTGGGACAGTCACTCCAGAGAAAAGGAATATATAAACCTGAATTTTTTGATTTCCAGCTGTATTCCAGATACAATATCTATAGTAATTCATACATTGACATTTTAGCTATTTACGGCAGGAATAAATACAAGCTTCAGCCGGAGAGCTGGCAGGGAAATTACGGTAATGCATTTTATGTAGACCAGGTTTTATTTCAATTTGACGGTTCCCGTAATTATTCTTTCAACAACGGATTTTACAGTATTAAATATAATGGTATACTGAATAAGAACCTGGTCTTCACACTTGCAGCCGATTATTATAATGATACTGAAACAGACAACACTGCGCTTACCGCCGATTCCTATTTTCTGCCCGATGTCCGCTACAAAACAGGAGTAAAGCACTATTTAAAAAGCAGATTTGAATATGCCGATGACAGACTTGACATCTATACTGCAGAAATTAAGCCGTCTTTAAATTATACTGCAGGAATTCATTCTATTGAATCCGGTATTGACTTTACATATTCCGATATGTTGAACTATACAAATGAAAGAACTTTTGAGACCGGCCAGGATTCTGCATTAGAGACTCCTGTTTCAACTAATTTAAATCAGCACTATACTTTTCGTTCGATCGCCGGTTATATCGTTGACCAGATTACTTTTAACCAGGATTTAACCTTAAATGCCGGTGCAAGAATATTAAAATATTTTTATTCAAATGAGACTTTAATCAGCCCGAGAATATTGTTGTTTTATACTCCCTCACCTAAACATACATTTAATTTAAATTACGGATATTATTATCAGCCTCCTTCCGCATATGAATTAAGAAATAATCCTCCTCCGGCAAATACAAAACTGGTATCTCAAAAAGCCGCCCATTACATAGCGGGATGGGAATACAGACCAAAGCCGAAACAAAAATACCAGGTAGAAATTTTTTATAAGAAGATGGATAATTTAATCCCGTATAATATTGAAAACCTGCAGATACATTATCTGGGCTCAAATACCTTGAAAGGTTATGCATATGGATTTGATTTCCAGTACCAGGGTGAAGTTGTTAAAGGATTAAAAAGCTGGATAGGATACAGTTATCTTAATTCAAAAGAAAAACCTGAAGACGGCTCAGGAAGCTGGCAGCGCAGTCTAAACGATCAAACACATACAGTAAAAATATTTTTACAGGACAGAACGGAAAAGCATCCTGAGTTTCAGGTGCATGTAAGATTTATTTTAGGAACAGGACTCCTGTTCCATCCGCAGATTCATAAGCTGAATGAAAATACAGGGAAGACTGAACTGGTGTACGATCTTAATGATGTCGGACAATTACCACTCTATTACAGGGCTGATATGGGAATTACATATGATTTTAAATTTAAGAATAATTCCAAACTAACACTGATTGCTGAGGTTCTTAATGTTTTTGATAAACATAATGTTGCCAATTACAGCTGGTACTCAGTATTCCTGTATACAAAAACTACAATAGGAGTACCTCAGCTGTTTTCAGGAAGATTCTTTAATATCGGTGCCAGTTATGATTTATAGAGGACTACGGAAACAATTGGAGGGAAGAATGGAATGGCGGAATATTGGAATACCTGAGGACGATGAATTCAATATCCCATTTTCAATAATCCATTACTCCAATCTTCCATTATTACAAGGTGTATACGTAAGACTTTATTGACTTGATAAAGTAGAGTAAATCTCATTTATTAAACAACAATATTCGGGAGCCTTTATATAAATTTTATTACTGCATTTTCGCAAAATTAAATCAGGGAATATTAATGAAATTTGCAGTAATCAGCTTCTTTATATTCACATCTATTGCTTTTTCACAAACAAAAATCATTGTTTCAGGTACAGTAAACGACAGCACAACAAAAGAACCTTTATTTAATACTAATATTTATGTTGAATCAACCGGTATTGGCACGGTTACCGACTCCAGTGGAAGGTTTAAATTAAATATCAATACCGGGTACCTCAAAATAAAATTTAGCTACGTAGGGTATGAGAGCAAAACAATTTCAATGTATTTTTCAAAAAATAAATTTAACCTTGATATTGAGCTTTCCCCCTCTGCAATAGAACAGAAGCAGGTTAATGTCAGAGGAGAAAAATACCCGAGTTCTGCAGTTGTCCAGACTATCGAGGGTAGAAACATTGAAAGAATGCCGACCATTTTATCCGATGTGTTAAGAAGTGTAAAGATACTCCCGGGCGTTGTTTCAAATGACGAACTTTCCAGCGGCTATAATGTCAGGGGCGGTAACTATGATCAAAATCTTATTTACTTAAACGGATTTGAAATTCACAGACCGTTTTTAATTAAAGAAGGGATTGAAGAAAATCAATCTTTAATAAATGAAAATTTTGTGAAAGATATACAATTTTTTCCCGGTGGTTTCCCTGCTGATTTTGGAGATAAAATATCATCTGCTTTGAATGTAGATTATTTAGTTCCTGAAAACGAATCTCTTACTGTTCAGTCAAAAGCAGATCTGCTTAATCTCTCGGCTACTGTATCAAAAAAATCCGGACCTTTATCCTGGATTACCGGGATAAGATACTCCTATCCTTCCCTGCTGGGTCAAACACTGCAAAGGAAAGGAGAATACAGACCTGAATTTTTTGATATTCAGCTCTATTCAAGATATAGATTAACAAACGGTTCTTATCTCGATCTGTTAACAATCTATGGAAGAAATAATTTTAGACTTACACCAAACAGCTGGCAGGGAAATTTCCAGTTGAACAGATATGATATAAGAGAAGTCTCAATTTTCTTTTCAGGCAGCAGGAATTATTCTTTCAACAGCGGATTCTACGGTTTAAAATATAATGATATAATAAACGATAAATTAAATTTTACTTTAGCTGCAGATTTTTATAATGATATTGAAAAAGATAATACGGATCTTGCTGCAAATTTTTATTATTCTGAAGACGGCTATAATCCAAATGACAACCGGCAGTATTTAAAAACTGGTTATGAAAGATCAAATGATAAATTAAATTTAAGCACTGTTGAAATTAAACCTTATTTGAGCTATCAGTCCGGGATTCATTCATTCGAAACCGGTATCGATATGCGGTACTCGGAGATGAAAAATAGAGTCGATGATCAAACATTTCAGACAGGAACAGATTCAACCCTTGAACCTCCCCTTTCAACTAAATTAAACCAATACAATATTTTCCGTTCTGCTGCAGGTTTTATAATGGATCAAATGACTCTTAACAGGCAATTATCTATGAATGCCGGGATAAGAATACTGAAATATTTTTATACAAATGAAACATTAGTAAGTCCGCGAATAATTTTATTTTACATCCCCTCTGCAAAGAATACATTTAACTTCAGCTACGGCTATTATTATCAGCCGCCTTATGTTTATGAACTCCGGGATAATCCCCTTCCGCAAAATGAAAAGCTGATTTCTCAAAGTGCCGCGCACTATATTGCAGGATGGGAATACCGGCCTAAACCGACAGCAAAATACCAGTTCGAATTATTCTATAAAAAAATGGATAACCTTATACCATATAACCTTGAAAAACTGCAGATACGTTATCTTGGATCAAATATAATGAAAGGTTATTCTTACGGATTTGATTTTCAGTACCAGGGAGAAATTGTACCGGGACTTAAAAGCTGGATTGGCTATAGCTACCTGGATTCCAAAGAAAAATTGAAAGATGGTACAGTCGGCTGGCAGAGGAGTCTAAACGATCAGACACACACATTTAAAGTTTTTTTGCAGGATAGGACAAAAAAACATCCCAATTTCCAGGTTCATGTAAGATTGATTGCAGGAAGCGGCCTTTTGTATCATCCGCAGGTTTATGCAGTAGATCAAAAGACCGGGAAAACCTTTATAACTTATGATTTAAATAGCGTTGAAGAATTTCCATTCTATTTCAGAATTGATATGGGAATGACCTTCGATTTTAATTTTAAGAATAACTCAAAGTTAACTTTAATTGCCGAGGTGCTGAACATTTTTGACAAGCAGAATATTGCAGATTACAACTGGTATACTATCTTTCCTGTTTCCAAATATCCTATTGCAATTCCCCAATTATTCTCAGGCAGGTTTTTTAACATAGGGATTGATTATACGTTATAAGCATTCGGGATGCTGGATACTCGATACAGGATACCCGATTCTCGATATCCAGTTCAAGTTACGAACCTCCGGTTTTCTGAAGTAATGTGGTTTCAAGGAAATTCAATTTGATTTCATTGAGATGATGAGAAATCGTTTCTTAAAGTATTTAAGATTTCACATCCAGATTTCAGGAAGTAATCACATGGAATCGGGATTCGAAATGACAGGATGCTGTAGGGGTAAAAGTGCCAGTCACCTTTGAGGTGACTGGCACTTCACATTCTATTAGATTATTCCTTTTTCTTTCAATACTGATTCAATTGTTACTGCACCAATTTCCTGCAGTTCATACCTTACACGTGTAGACGGTTTATTAATCTTAAGAATTCTTCCCAAATCGATCGGAGTACCGATTACAACAGAATCGCAATCAGTTTTATTTATTGTGATTTCAAGATCTTTCATCTGCTCTTCACCGTATCCCATTGCAGGTAAAAGAGTTCCGATTTTTGGATATTTCTTAAAAGTATAAGATATTGAATTTACAGTATAAGGCCGCGGATCAACAAGCTCTTTTGCTCCATGATTCCATGCTGCAACTACCGCAGCTCCGTAGGTCATTTCACCGTGGGTTAAAGTAGGACCATCTTCAACTGCCAGAACTCTCTTCCCTTTTATTAAAGAGGGATCATCTACAAAAATAGGAGAAGCAGCTTCAATAATCTGAGCTTCAGGATTTACTTCTCTTATATTATTTCTTACGGTTCTAACATTTTCCGGATCTGCCGAATCAATTTTATTAATGATGGCAGCAGTCGCAAGTCTTAAAGAAGTATTCCCGGGATAATAGTGAAGTTCGTGTCCTGCCCTGTGCGGGTCAACTACAGTAAAAGTAACATCAGGTTTGATAAAGGATATATCATTATTTCCACCATCCCAGATAATTATGTCGGCTTCTTTTTCTGCTTCTCTTAAAATAGCTTCATAGTCAACACCCGAATAAATAACGCTCCCCATAGCAATATGAGGTTCATATTCTTCTATCTCTTCAATAGTACAGTTATATTTTTTTAGATCTTCAAGTGAGGCATAGCGCTGTACTTTTTGTTTTACGAGATCGCCATAGGGCATCGGGTGTCTTATAGAAACAACCTTTTTACCTGCATTTCTCAATATATTAACAACTCTTCTTGATGTCTGGGATTTACCTGCACCGGTTCTGACAGCTACAACAGCAACAACCGGCTTGCTGCTTTTAAGCATAGTTTCATCGGCTCCCAGCAGTCTGAAAGAAACACCTTCAGCATTAACAATGGAAGCTTTTGTCATCACGTAATCAAACGGAAGATCAGAATATGAAAACACAACTTCATTGATATTGAGTTCTTTAATTAAATGCTTTAATTCCGATTCATCATATATTTTTATACCGGAAGGATACAGTTTACCAGCCAGTTCAGCCGGATAAACCCTATTGTCGATATTGGGAATTTGTGTAGCGGTAAATGCCAATACATTATAATCAGCATTATCACGAAAGAAGACATTAAAATTATGAAAGTCCCTTCCCGCTGCGCCCATAATAAGTACGTTTTTCTTCTGCATAAAGTATCTCTCCTTTATATTTTTTGATTAAGGAAAAAGGAAGAAATCTTTTTGAGGTTCCTTCCTGAAAAAAATATTTGTTTTATATTAAACTTTGAAGTGTAATTAGCTCCTGATTCTTATTCTACTGTAACACTTTTTGCTAAATTTCTCGGCTGGTCTACATTTAATCCTTTCTTAACCGCAATATGATAGGCCAAAAGCTGAAGCGGTATAACCGTTAATAAAGGCATCAACATCCTGATCGTATCCGGTATTTTTATGGAATAATCGACTAGCTCGTCAATTTTATCATCATTTTCACTTGCAATAGCAATTATTTTCCCTTTTCGTGCTTTTACTTCCTGGATATTACTTATAATTTTATCATAAGTTGAATCTTTGGGTGCAATAAAAACCGCAGGCATATTATCATCAATTAAAGCAATCGGGCCGTGCTTCATTTCAGCAGCAGGATAACCTTCTGCATGAATGTATGAAATTTCCTTTAACTTTAGTGCTCCTTCAAGAGCTACAGGGAAATTATATCCCCTGCCTAAATAAAGAAAATTTTTCGCATCTTTAAATTGTTCAGCTATCTCTTCAATTTGATCATTTAGTTTTAATATCTGATGAATTTTATCGGGAATTTTTAACATTTCTTCCCCGATAGTTCTTCCATCTATAAGGCTCATATTTTTTCTTCGTGCAATTAATAATGTAATTAATGCAAGAACAACAAGCTGCGATGTAAAAGCTTTTGTTGATGCAACACCTATTTCCGGTCCGGCGTGGGTATAAACTCCTGCCATACTTTCCCTTGCAATAGAGCTTCCAACCACATTACATATTCCCAGGGTCATAGCTCCTCTAATTTTTGCTTCACGCATTGCAGCAAGTGTATCGGCAGTTTCCCCGCTTTGAGTAATAAAAAAGATTGTATCATCTTTTGTAACAATCGGATTCCTGTACCTGAACTCGGATGCATACTCGACTTCAGTAGGAATCCGTGCAAACTGCTCGAACATATATTCACCTACTAATCCAGAATGCCATGATGTACCGCAGGCAGAGATTACAATTCTTTTAGAATTCACAAGCTGTTCTTCAACATTTAATAAACCGCCGAGTTTGGAAGTTCCGGTATCCAATAATATTCTGCCCCGCATTGAATTGGCAATTGATTCGGGCTGCTCCATTATCTCTTTAAGCATGAAATGATTGTAGCCCCCTTTATCGATTTCGTCAAGGCTCATATCAATTTCAGTTATTTCCTTTTCGATGCGGTGGTTTGTAACTGTTTTGGCAAAGAACCTGTCTTTATATACCTCAACCATTTCACCATCTTCAAGATAAACCACCTGCTTTGTGTGTGCAAGAATTGCGGATACATCGGATGCAACAAGGTTTTCATTTTCACCGATTCCCAAAACAAGCGGAGAACCTTTACGTGCGGCAATTATTTTATCCGGTTCGTTCTGATAAATGACCGCAATTCCGTAAGTTCCTTCAACCTCTGTTAAAGCCATTCTTACAGATTTAAATAAAGAGAATCCTTTTTTCAGGAAACTATCAATTAAGTGGGGTAAAACCTCGGAATCAGTCTCAGTAATAAATTGATAACCAAGCTTTTTTAAATTATTTCTTAAAACCTGGTAATTTTCAATTATGCCGTTATGAATGACAAAAAGATTTTTATCAGAATTAAAATGCGGATGTGCATTCACTTCGTTAGGAATACCGTGAGTAGCCCATCTTGTATGCCCTATTCCTATTGTGCTCCCGCCGTTCAGGTATTCAATTTTCTCTTCAAGTAAGGAGACTTTTCCTTTATTCTTAACAATGTACGAACCTGAGTCAGCTATTAGGGCAATACCAGCAGAATCATAGCCCCTGTATTCCAATCTTTTTAAACCATTTATGAGAATCGGGATGCAATTTTTGTTTCCAATATAGCCTACTATTCCGCACATATTTAACCTTTATTTTATTTATTTAAAAAAGGATTAAAGAACAAAAATAATGCCCAAGAACGATTTCATTAAAAACAAAAATAGTAATAAGAATTGAAAAAGATAAGTCTTAAAAAATTAATCCATCAATGACTTAAATTGATAATCACAGTTTAGAATAAACTTGATAGCTGATTACCGGTATCTATCAATTTCTGATCTCTGACCTCTGATCTCTACGTAGTCTTACACCTCTATATTTTCCATCTTATATCCGGTTTCCTGAAACCGGTATCAGGCAGCAGATTACATAAACATGCTAATTTACCTTAGCAAGTTTACTAATAACAGATTTAACAACTCCCCCGCTTTTAGAAATCATCTTGTAAAAATAGACACCATTAGCGATTCTGTCACCGTCCTGGTCTCTGCCGTTCCAGTAAATTTTATTAAACCCGATTTGTAATTCTGAAGAGGGGATAGAGATATCTCTTATTAATCTACCTGCTACAGTATAAATTTTTATCATAAATTCTTCAGGAACATTCATCCCGTGTAATTCAAATGTAAAATACGTATCATTCTGGAATGGATTGGGATAGTTAAAAACGTTTACCAGATCAGGGTTTTTATAAACATTGAAAATCAATTTTAAACCGGCCGAATCCGACAAATTGCCTGAAGCATCCTTTGCATAAATCTGCAGCGTATTCTGTCCTTCGGGAAGCTCCGGCTTCCATTCAATCTGCATTTCTGAATTCGGATAAGGCTGCAAAGTTATATTCACATCCTTGTTCGAATAAATAAACGGGTCTCCATTGAAATAAATTATAAATAAATTAGTATCAAGCGGAAGCGGGTTATTATCCTTCAATGTAATTAGAATATCCGGTTTATAAGGAACAACATCGCCATTTACTATTTCCCTGCCGTCGAATGTTACTGATACAGCAGGTTTTACAGAATCCCTGATCACAAAAAAGCTTTTTTCTGCACTATTATTATAAGTGAAAAATTCCGTTTCTTTTAAAGAAGCCGCAGCCGAAACCTTATGGTATTTACCTCCGGCTAAATTAGTTGAAGGGAATTCCCTGTATATATTTACAAAACTATCCGCAGGAATATTAACTGTGGTTGAATAGAACTCTGTATTATCCAGATAAAGCTTAATAAGTGTGCTATCCGCTTTTGTATTCCCTATATTCTGGACTTTCAGGCTGACACTATTACTTAAACCATATTCCAGTGAATCAGATGCAACAGACATATTCTTATCAATCAATAAAATTTCAGGAGGAGTTTCATATGCTACATTAACATTCTTCAGCCAGATTAGATCTGCAGGATCATTGGCTGAGTCACTTAAAATAATTTTCATTTTCAGATATTCATACTTCCGCGGATCAATACTGCTGATAGAAAAATCTGTATTACTGTTTTTATATAAAGTATCAAGTGATTTAGTGTTTTTATCCAATCCAAGAACAAGCATATTAGTATGTCCCGCAGATCCGTTTTTATCAACTTCATAGGTTACTTTATCCCAATTTAAAGCCGGTCCTATTAAAGGAGTTGTAATCGTTCCTGCATCATCAGTATAGTTACCTGCATACACAGTAATCTTTGGTGAATAACTGCCGCTGCTTCGAAAAACTGAAGCATAGACTAGGTTATTTACTTTATCATAACACCATGAATAAAAACCTTGAAAAGGATTTCGAGTAAACCACTCTTCTTCAAAAGAACCATTTGATAAATTATATCTTCGCATAAAGCCGGATTCATAATTTTCGTAAGCAAATAAATAGCCGTCTGCAACAAAAAAGCTGGTAAAACCGATATAGCTGGTTCCGGAAAGGACTAAATCCTCTCCAACTTTTTTCCAGTTATTTTCCGGTTCTAAAGTTCTCAAAGTATATTTTCTATCTCCAAGGCTGTCAACAATACTTAAACTATAAACATATTTTCCGTCTGATGATAAATAAAAAGTATTACCAGTATTACTCAGATTTTCTCTTAATAATCCTGAAGGGATAAATACCGTATCTACCAATCCCTGTTCAGGTGAAACTTTTAGTAATTTATTTATTTCACCAAATGGGACATAAATATATCCGTTATAATAACAATATTGATTTCTAATTATATCATAAAAGTTCGGTATTTCACCATACAGTTCTCCCTTTACAGTTCCATTTTTTCCGGTACCCATTTTATAAATATGCGACCTGCCTGTATGATTGTAAAAAGCTGCGTAATAAGAAATTTGAGCAAAATAAATGTAAGTACCATCGGAAGTGATGCATGATAATCCGACTGAATCTAAGACAGGATAGTTAACATTTATATCTTCAAGAAACTTATTATCGGCTGGTCTTGGCGGCAAAACATTTTTATTCAGCTCAAGACTATTCTTAGTGTTCGAATAATTAATGTTGTAAGTTTCTAAACTTTTAAGCAACTTGTTTTCAGTATAATAACCAATTTTGGGCTGAGACAATATTGATAAACTACGTGTTGTGCTCCAGCTTCCTGTATCTCCTTTGCTGTCTTTAGTTCTTGTTCTCCAGAAATAATAACCATTCTGAAGCTGTGGTGACTGCCATTTTAGTGTTCCATCTTTGGGCTGGACTTCAGTTGATACAAGCTGCGGAGAATTAAAATTTAATGAGGTATCAATTTCAATAATATATGAAACATTCTGTTTTATATATTCACCCACATCGGAAAATAGAAAACTGACATTCGGTTTGCTGGTAGTAAATCCGTCAATGGGATATACTATATCAGGCTGTCCCAAATTAAATATGTAAACAGATCGACTGGCAGTGTTATCCGAATAATCATTTTCCGGAACTTTCTGATCTCCGTTTACTTCCAGCCGGAAGTTTATATTCCCCGTTAATTTCGGGGTCCAGTTAAATATTACAGAATCATTTTCACCAAAACTCTGCCTGTAAATATTTTTTAATACGAAGGAAGTATCATTTGATGAGACTGTTAATTTTACATTTACACTGTCCTGCGGAAAAACTCTGCCCAAATTATGGAGTCTCAACTTTACAGTTACTTCCTGCCCGGATGCAGGGTACTGAGGAGAGAATACTATATCTTCCGGTTTTTCTGAAAAATCGGGTTGTTTTGGTAATACCAGTTCTAAAGCCGGATCGCCCAGGAGTGTTAATAGCGCAATATGATCACGAGTAAATGGATCTGAAGCGTCGAACAAGAATGAAGATTTCGCATCCAATATTGCATCACCTACAACATATGTCTTATTTGTAAAAATTTGATGAAAAACCTCATCATTTATGGCAAGTCCGTAATCCCAAAAGGTAATACCGGTATGTCCCCAAAATCCGATTGCTCCTTTGCCGGGCACTTTATTAAATTGTTCTCCGAAAACATCCTGATTATCAAAGTGTGCAGTATAACATGTAACGCTAAAGATCATTGGTAATCGTCCACTGTTTTCCAACTGATAAATATCATCATTAAGAAACACAAGATCCCATTGATATCCGCCTCCGTGCCCGTAATAATTAACTATCACACAGCCGCTGTCTATCTTCTGCCTTATATCAGGACCTTCACCTTTAAAGGGTATTTGTTCAGCATTAACAGGGTATCTGAATACTTTACTTGTTGTGTAACCCTGCGGTATTATAAATTCATTCTGCAGGTATAATTCTTCACCGTTAAAATTAAAGAAATTTTCGTCAGAGGCGTCGCTTCCACCTCCGATCAATAATACATTTTGTTTCCATTGCTTCCCTTTATCAGCAGGATAATTAATAATCTTATTAACTAATACATTTGCTTCATCAAGAGTTTCACAGGAAAGCCTTCCAATTGCGGCATCGGGAAAAACATCATTACCGGAAACAGCAACAAAATTATTATCAGCCACCGCCTGGCCGTACCTTTCCTGCTGATAAGGAATTGAAGGTATATAGTTCTTACGGCTTGAGGAAAGAAGATGCCTGTAATCATAGCTCATATCTCCCATCAAAGCAACATATGCCGGAGGAGCTCCATTCCAATTATCAAAAGCATATTTAAAAAAATCTTTAATTGCATAAGGATCCAATAAGCCGTTTGAAAACTCATCATAAATATTCATAACATTCACAACTTTTACCCTGGGATCTGTATACCCTTCAAGATGCTGGGATCGATAAGCGGCAAGTTTGTTTGCAGCTTCCAAAAAATCAGGATAAGTAATAATCAAATAATCGGCACCATTTACAGTATTTCTTAAATCGGAAGGGATATCTTTTACAATGGAATCCGGTGAAAGAAAATAATCATTTGAAACACAAAAATATTCTGTTTTTTCGTTAATATTATCATTAAATAAAACTGTTCCTGATGTATCATTTATAATTTCAGGGTTTAAAATCATATCACCTCTTTGAGGGATATAAATTTTCATATTACCCTGCTGCCAGTTGGTTATACTGTAAGTACTAGTTCCAGTTACCCCATAGGAACTTTCAAAAATCAAATTATTTTGGTCAGCTTTTAATTGCCTCCTATATTCCAGTTCAAACCAATTAATTCTCAGCACATCACTATTATTTTGTGTGCTGCCGTCTGTTTCTACTTGAAATTCATTCTGAGATAATAATTGAATCCCATTGATGCCGGCAGAAAATATCGTATCATGAATTATGTCCGTTTGATATCTTAGTCCCGACCACTTAACCGCATCAACTGGTTTTCCATTTATTAAAACTTTAGCATAATGATTTTCTTTAGGATCAGAATAAGTTGTTTGACCTTGCAGGGATGTACGAATAATAATTTTATTTGAATCAGCAGCCCTATTTTTAATTGCAGGTAACTGTACTCTAAATATATCGTTTGCAACTCCATTTGAACCGTCTGCACCACCCCAAAACCAAAAATCCCTGTTCCCGTCAGCCGCATACCCCAGCCTTTCATACAAAGAATCTTTTTCATAATGAACAGTATAAAGAGTACTTTCAATCTTTTTATTTATCAAATGCGGAAATCCGTCAATTATCCTGAAAGTATCGGGAGGAGTATCACTCTCATATGAAAACCAGTAAACATTATCTAGATTATAAATATTCTGAGAGCAATTAGGAGAAGCTTTCGGAGGATAGCCGGCAAACTGAATATAATCACCTGAATTAAAGTTCCCGTCCCCTCCATCATGAATTTCAATCGGAATATCTTCTCCCTCATTTAAAATTTCCAGTTTAGAACTCGGGACACCTCCGCTGATTGGAATTCCTGCTGAAATTAACTGCTCAAAGGTTAACCTGTAAATACCTTTTTCCTTTAGAAATATCTTGTAATAATTTTTTGCAGGATCATACCAATATGATGAAGCAGTTTTCTGAAGTGTAATACCCGTGAAAGGTTTTGATATCCAGTTCAAAGCCTGATCATAGTTTACAACAGAAGCTTTCAAAAAATTTTCGGTAAACGTATCATGAACATTTTTACCCGGCAATCCTTTACTATTGTAATTAATTTTTAAGACAATTTTTTTATTGAAGACCAGCATTCTGCTGACAGGATTAAACTGGTATGGAGAAACTTCCAGGGAAACAATCCTGGCAAACCTCATTGTATACGGCTTATTAAACTGCGCCACTGAGAGTGGGAAAAAATTGTTGGAGTTATATATTCTCTCGTTAAGCTTGCTTACATCAAGTTTTGTAACCGCAGGATCATTCTCGGGAACTGGTATTATAAATTTATTGGAATAGCTGCTTTTTTCTATGTTTAGTATACTTATTTGAGGATTTGAGTTATTTGGAATTCCTAAATTTATTACAACTCCCGGCAGCCAGGGATCTCCAATCGCCCTGACTCCGTTGCTTTTACCGGATATATAATTAAAATTTTTATTGTCAATTACAGTATCTCTTACCGTAAAAGAATTCAGAAAATTAAATTCAATCTTAATATACTCTGATGTAGATTCTAAAACCTTGTAATTCTGTGCAAAAACAGGAATTGTAAACAATAATATGAGGAGTAAATATCTATAAATCTTCACAGGCATCAAAAAATTTTTGGTCAAACTTAGAATATTGAAACCGATTATTCAAGGTTAAAAAAATCCCTAAACCCGCATAAAATAATATGATAGAAGACCGATTTAACTCTTTCCTGCCGGCAGGGGAATGACAGATTAGAACAGATCAAAACAAATTTCTCTTATACTTCTAAAAACAATCATAATCTTCACTGCATTAAAAAAAATTCCAATTCTACTCAAATGATAATCTTACAGATGCAGAAAGCAGGTTGTTCGTTGTATTTAAACTGCCGGCTGCTCTGTTTTTATATTGATATGTTAAATTACCGAAAAAGCCATAAAGAAATTCGTAGTTGAGAGATACTGTAAATATATCCGTCCGCTCTCTTTCACCATCAAGGAGGTTCGCAAACTCTGAATCATAAATAGTTAAATTCTGAAAAACGTCGCCGCCGACATTTCTAATCAAATCTCCCTCCGAATTATAGATATTATTGCCGTGTAATTCATGACTGAAATTCATCCGCGCATAAAGCTCACGAGAAAACCTGTAATCAATCTCAGCAGAGAACAGGGTTGAATTCGGCTGGATATTCGGACTAAGCAAGTAGCCGTTGTTTGTGTATGTTAAAGCTCCTTTTAATCCGGGGTGGGAAAATATATAAGGTCTTATCTGAATATACTCCAGCTTAACTACAAGATCATTTATAAGCAGCGGATCGGTTATAATAGCTCCGGCCTGCCAGGCAGTTCCGTTATTACTTCCGTTCCATTCACCTTTTGATAGTCTTTTAAAATTTAAATCATCGAAAATAATGGAAGAGTTTATTTCAAATCCGTTAGTAATCAGATATCTTCCGTCAAAAGAAAGGAATGAATTATCCAGATCATTCAAACTGCGCTGAGCAGATTCGAAAAACAAAAACGGGGTAAGATACGCTGCTTCTACGGGGCGGTTCGAATAAATAATCATCTGGGTAATCCCCAATGATAATTTATTTCCCGGGCTGAATCCCAGCCTGCTCATAGCAATATATTTTGAACCTTTATTCTTAAAGTTTTCTCCAGCTGCAGAATCAATCGTGGTAAAAGTCGGCTTTTGTACCAACCATCCATGAAGAAAATTATATGAAAGACTTTTATACGAAATATTAAATCTGATAAAATCAAAAGGAGGCGGATTATTTGAAAGCACCATCCTGTTTATATAACCTGTTCCCCACAATACTCTTTCCCTGCCGAGTTCAAAACTAGCAATCCCCTTTTCCAGCCTGACATAACCTTCAGTGTAAGGAAAATAATTAATTTTAGTATTATTGAAAGTATAACTTTGTGCAACCTCCTGGTCAAGATCTGCAACGTCGCGGTTACCCAAAACCGTACCGTTTGAACCTAACAAATAAAATCCAAGCCACTCGTCATAACTCCCCCGGATAGTTCCGCCGATATTTAAGAGAGAAGCGTTATTTTTATAAAAGCTTGAAGATAAATATTTATATTCCACGATTGGATTAACATAAAAACTGATATCCTTATCATTGTAACTGTACAAATGCTTTTCAGAATCTGCAAATAAATTCTTTGAAAAATCGGATGAGAAATTATCAAAAATGCTTGATGAAACCGAGCTGTCAGATTGAATTAAAGAAACCTGTCTTTCTTCATAATAATTTAGCTTTTCTTTTAACCTTTCCAGGTATTCCCTGTCTGTTTCGCTTATTAGAACTTTCTTTGCATCTATCTGCTCCAGGGCTTCCAGAACTTTTTTCCTTGATAGAGGAAGAATTATATCACTGTAGTTATGCAATATCCCCTGAACCTGCATCTGCTTTAAAAAGGCATAAACAGGATTATTAGCCGGAACATTATCAACCTGTGCAGTTATATCGCCGAGAAATAATAGAAAGGCAATGGTCAAATAAACGAAGAGATTATTTAATTTTTTCATCCTGCAATATTAATCAAATGGGAAGAAAAATAATACCTGGATATTAAAATATTTTGAGTTTCAAATTTATTACAAGGTGCAAAAAATAATACTCCTGATTTTCTTTCCTGCAATTACAGGGAAAGGTTATGGACTAAACAGGTGCAGGGGATGAAAATTTTCATCCCCTACATGGTACCTATATAATTTGTTATTAAATAATTGTTTTAATTGACAGGTTGTTCATTAGCAGTTTATCGAAGTATGACATTTAATCGTTGACCAATCTTCGGTAAGCTTAAACTGACAGATTTTGTAACCGTTTTTCATTTATCCTTTTTTTAAATCACCATAATATATTATAGTGTTAACCTTTAAAAGGAAGGATCCATTTATTTCTATAGCAATCTCAGCCGGAAGCTTTTTGAGATGGTGCGCCTTTGGAATCCTGGAGAGAAAGAGAAATCAGTTTGGTATTCATCTCTTCCGTATCAAAAATATCCGGTTTATAATTAGCTTTGAATGTCGGGACATAATATTTAAATAATTCTACCCAGTCTCTTTTTGTAGTTCCGCCGTTCATGCCGGCAAACTCCTGCACCATTGATTCGATTGATTCGGCGGTATGCATGCAGACCAGGCGGGCTTTAAATATTTTTTCATGTGAAGTTGAAATGACACCTTCTTCTGCAGTCAATACTTCTTCAAATAATTTTTCCCCTTCCCTTATCCCGGTAAATTCAATTTTTATATCCTTTTCCGGCACAAGGTTGTGAAGAAGTATCAGGTCTTTTGCAAGATCCAGTATCTTAACCGGTTCTCCCATATCGAGTACAAACACATCGCCGCTTTTACCTGTCGTTGCTGCCTGCAGGACCAGAGCAACTGCTTCAGGAATAGTCATAAAATATCTTTTCATATCGGGATGTGTAATTGTAATAGGACCCCCGTTTTTCAGCTGATCCATAAAAATCGGCAAGGCACTTCCCCTGCTCCCTATTACATTTCCGAATCTCACTGCGACAAAATTAGAAGAACTCCTTTTGGCTGCACTTGTAACAATATATTCGGCAATCCTTTTTGATACGCCCATAATGCTTGAAGGATTGACAGCTTTATCTGTTGAAATTAAAATGAAATTTTTAACTCCGTACATAATGGCAGAATTTGCAAGATTGTAGGTTCCGATAATATTTACTCTTACTGCTTCTTCCGGGAATTTTTCCATAACAGGAACATGCTTGTATGCTGCGGCGTGGAAAATAACATCCGGCATAAAGTCTTCAAATATTTTATCAACTTTATGACTATTGGAAATATCACACAAATACATTTTTACGTTTGCAGCTTTCTGTATTCTGGAAAGCTGTATTTCAAGGTTTGAAAGATCACTCTCATTAATATCAAGTATAGCAATCTCAGCCGGTTCATAGTAAGTAACCTGCCTGGCAATTTCAGAACCGATTGAACCTGCAGCGCCTGTTATCAATACACGTTTATTCTGAATATAGCTCCTTATTTCTTTTGTATTTATAGAAACCGCCTGCCTGCCGATAAGATCGCTGAGATCAATATCCCTTATATCTTTAATTCCTACACTGATAGAATTGTAAATATCGTTTACCGTTGAAACAACTTTAACATCATTTACCCCGCACTCCCTCGCAATATTTAATACTTTCCTGTGGAATAAACGATCTGCAGATAAAACAGAGATGAGAATAGTTTCGATATTATATTTCCTGATTATATCCGGTATTTTTGAAACAGGACCAATTACCCTGATACCCTGCAGATAAATTCCCTGCTTTGAAGGATCATCATCAATAAACCCGATAGGATGAAATCTCCTTGTATGGCTTCTGTTTATATCTCTTAAAAGCTGTTCACCGCTGCTTCCGGCACCGATAATTAAAGTCCTCTTAAGCTCAGGCTTAATTATGCTTTGTCTCATTACTTCAAGGTATAAACGTTTTGATATTTTAAAGCCTGATGACAGAAGAAAACTGAAAACCAGGTCGATTAATAAAATGCTTCTGGGGAAACCATTGAAAGCAGGGATATTAAATCCATAAATTACTATAAACAAAATTCCGTTGCTCAGCAGGCATGCCTTAGCGATATTTGCCAGATCCTGAAGAGAGACAAACATCCACGAAATATCATAAAGTTTAAAAGATGAAAACACAAGCAGCTTAATCAGGAGAAACAGCGGGATTGTCAGGTACAAGTATGAAGTTATTGTTTCACCGCCGTGCAGTTCGGCTCTGACCAGAAAAGATAAATATACAGCTGAAGTAAATGAAACGGCATCTAAAAGTAATAAAAGTAGTTTTCGTTTAAAATTTGAAGGATAAAAAAACCAGCCGGTAAATCTGTTCATCGAATAAGCACCTTAAATGTAGAAAAAATAATTTTAATATCAGTTATCAGGTTAGCTTCCTTTAAGTACCTTTTATACAGCTGAATTTTATCCGGTAATATTTTATTAAGATAAATTTTTTCATTATTGTCTGAGTCTTTTAAAAGTTTGCTTTCATTCCGGAATTCAAGAGAAGCATAATCTGTAATTCCGGGTTTTATTTTTAATATTTCCGAATAATCTTCCATATAATATTCAGCATATTTTAATAATTCGGGCCTGGGTCCTACCAAACTCATATCACCTAAAAGAACATTAAAAAACTGCGGAAGTTCATCAATTTTAAATTTTCTTAAAAATTTTCCAATACCTGTAACCCGGGAGTCCTCATGAGATGAAATTCCAATCCCCATTTTTTCGGCATTTTTTACCATAGTACGGAACTTAATAATCTTAAATATTTTCCAGTCCTTTCCGACCCTTTCCTGCAGGAAAAACACAGGGTAGCCGGAACTTATCAAAATTATCAGAGAAACTGCTATTATTGCAGGAAAAAACAATATAATACCAATCATTGTTATTAAAATATCCAAAATTCTTTTAATAAAAAAATACATCTGGCTTACAGTATATTCTCAAAAATTAAAATATATTATCATAATTAGTAAATTTTGCTAATTATGAGAATTATTTTGTAAATTTTTTCATCAAAGAATTCACATTATCAATAACCTGCTCAATTTGAGAAATTTTCATGCCAGGCCAAATCGGCAGCGTTATTATACCAGGGTAAATTGATTCAGAAACCGGGAAATCTTCAGTTTTCAGATTAAATGTTTCCCGATAATACGGGTGCCGGTATAATGGAATAAAATGGACTGAAACACCGATTCCTTTTTCTTTTAATTCATCGATGAAGCGGGATCTATTAATTGTCAACATATTCAGATTTAATTCCACGGGATATAAATGATAAGAAGATTCTCTGTCTTCTTTGATCCTGTAAAGTCTGAGAAGATCATTATCTTTAAAGCCATTATTATAAATATCGAAAATTTCTTTCCTTTTAGTCTGCAATTCATTTACTTTTTTTAATTGAGCTAATCCCAGGCCGGCTTGAATATCAGTAAAATTATATTTAAAACCGGGAGCAACTACTTCATAATACCAGGAACCTTCTTTAGAATATCTTTTCCAGGCATCACTGTTTATTCCATGCAGACGCATAATCGAGCATCGCTTTGCAACTTCTTCGTTGTCCGTACAAATCATTCCGCCTTCACCTGTTGCTAAAGTCTTTGTTGCATAAAAACTGAAACAAGTAACATCACTTAACTGTCCGACTATCTTGCCTTTATAATATGAAGGCAAAGCATGTGCAGCATCTTCAATTATATATAAATTATTTTTTTGAGCTATATCAATAATTTCATCCATGTCACACGGCTGCCCGCCGTAATGAACCGGGATAATTGCCCTGGTTTTTTTTGTGACTGCTTTTTCAATCTGCACAGGATCTATATTATACGTGTCCCGTTGAACATCCACTATAACAGGTTTTGCTTTAAAGTAACAGATTATTTCTGCAGTTGCCGTAAAAGTAATTGCAGGAATAATAACTTCGTCTCCTTCTTTTAAGCCTATGGCTTCCAAAGCGAGATGAGCTGCAGCAGTCCATGAGCTTACAGCGACGGAGTTTTTCGTTCCGATAAAAGAATTAAACTCATGCTCAAACTGTAAGGTTTTAGGTCCGGCAGTCCACCAGCCTGATCTTACAGCATCGGTTACTTCGTTTATTTCATCTTCCGTAATGTAAGGTCGGTGGAACGGAACAAATTTATTCTGCATATGATATTTTTAAAATGATATAAAACAAATTATGATTTTTGTATCCAGCATAAAAGGTGCGTTCGTAAAAAAGGGAAAAAATTAAAAAAATAATATAAAGAAGGATTAACTCTGGCTACTATTCTGCTCAAAGGCGGCGCCAGGGTTATTTTTCTAAAATAAATTTTCGTATCAGGGAAGAGATTTTTGATACTCCTCTTGGAAATCCCTTTTACGTCGTTATTATTTGGATTATTATAAATAAAATCATACCATAATATTCCTCCGCCCGGTTTTACTAAATCAAATATTTTTTCTGCCAGCCTTTTTTTGAATTCTTCATTGATAATTGAAGAAAAAACAGTTGATTGCAATATAATATCAAAAGTTCCGGGTTCAATTTTCAGATTCAGTGCATCTCCTTCAATAATCGTTACTTCTGACGGTAAAATCTTTCGGGCATTAAGAACTCTATCTTCAAGCAGTTCATTCCCAATGATGTTTTCGGGTTTAAAACCTAGCTCTATAAATTTTAAAAGATTAGTCCCTTGCCCACACCCGATCTCGAGTACTTTAAGACCTGAGAGATCGAATAAAAAATTTTTTCTTAAAATAGATAGTAAATTTCTTTCAAATTCCTGCTTTCTGTATATAACATCACTTTTAAAGGATTATACAGATCTTTGGATAGATTGCTCCTTTTGTTATAGCGGGCTTTTATCTGCTCTATTTCTTCTTTGAAATTTAAATCATTCATTCAACATATCTGAATAAATATTAAACATTTGTTCAACGTTATCATTCCAGTTATAAAATTTTTCGACTCTTTCTCTACCGTTTATGCCCATTTGTTTTCTTAGGTCTGGATCATTGAGCAATTTTCCAATTGCTGAAGCTGCTTCAGCGTAATTTTCCTTTCCAACAATAAATCCTGTCTTATTATCTTCTACAACTTCCGGCAATCCGCCTGCATCAGAAACAATAACAGGTCTTTCACATGCGGAAGCTTCCAGCACTGCAACACCAAAGCTCTCACTTTCTTCAATTGACAAAGACACAAAAATGTCAATCATATTATGATATTTGGGTACTTCTTCATGTTTTATATAACCAGTAAAAACTGTATCCTCATTTATATTTAATTCTTCGCTAAACCTTTTTAAATAAATTTCCTGAGAGCCTTTACCTACTATTAAAAGTTTTAAAGGAATGTTCAAATATTTTTCCTTTAAAATTTAAATGCTTGCAGTAAATATTTTATTCCATATTTATTTTCAAGAGCTTTAATTGTTCCTATAACTATATTTCCTCTTGCAAAAATACTATTTACTTCAATATGTTTAAAAACAGTTGTGTCTATTCCAAACGGCGTCACCTCAATTTTTTTTGAAGTATATTTCTTAGTTTCTTCTGCCATAATATGACTTGTCGATAAGATTCTGTCTGCTCTTGAAAGATTAAATTTAAATACAAAAGAAGAGAAAATATTTGTGCGTGGAAAATTAAAAACATCCAATCCGTAGACTGAAATAATCATAGGATGAAAATTAGTAAGTGCAGCTAACACTCCATAGCTTGATGCATAATGGGCATGGACTATATCGGGTTTAAATTCTTTAATTATTTTTTTTATTTTCGGCAAAGATTTCAGATAACTCAATTTAGATAAAGCGGTTTCTGGTAAACTAAATATTTCTTTATCTATCTTTGACGAAGAGATATAAAAGTTTTTTAATCCTGCATAATTCTCATTGATATAATCAGTTAAGCCGAAAAGAAAAATTTCGATTCCTTTAAGCGTGAGCGAACGAATCCATTTTATTGTGTGTGTTGAACCTGGATCTGCTAAAATTAATACTTTCATTTATATTGGATAAAATTTTACAAATTAATATCTGATGTGTTTTTAAGATTCTGATAAATATAGATTACAATCGAAAAGATTATCCAAAAAGGAAGATCCCTTGTTATCCATCCGTTTGTAAGAAACCCTGTAGATTCAAAAATGGAACGATAAAGCAGACCTATAATTGAACCGGTAATTGCGATAACAATAACAGTATATTCAAATTTATTTTTTATATGTTTTCTGACCTTGTAAATTAAATAAAAGAATATAAAAGGTAAGGCAACAGCCCCTATAAAACCAAAAATTCCTAATTCGGAAAATCTGTATAACCAGAAATTATGTGCATGACCTGTACCAGCCTCCTTATATACGAAATAGATTAATCTTTCATTCCAACTTCCCAACTGTACGGGTAAATATTTATATATATAGTATTTGAAAGTACCTGGTCCTATACCAAATATTGGATTATCTTTAATAATTCCGAATGCAATATCCCATAAAATATATCGCAAATTCTCAAAGACTCTGTTGAATCTTAAAAAAGTCGATATTATATCAATAATTCTTGGGAAAATTGTAATTATTAATATGCAAAATAAAAGTACAGATGCAGATAGAATTTTTAAAATTCTTTTATTTAACTTAAATAATATATATATCCCGCTTACAAACGTAGCTAGAAAAGCAGCTCTGGAATTCGTTACAAGTAATGCCGCAATTTGAACGACTAATGTAGGAATCAGAAGTAATTTAAATTTTATTTTTTTGAACTTTGGTAAGAAAAGATAAGCTAAATTTAGTGAGATACTAATAGCAAAAATCCCTCCTGCTGCAGCGACATTGTTGATATAACCACCTTCATGCGTTAAACCTTGAGTCTCCAGGATAAAGATATCCGAGTTTTTAAAAAGAATCTAAAATTAAAATCCCAATTATTGTTCCGGAAAATATTAGAGCATTCAGATATAAATATATTTCCTTTTCTCCCTCTATAAAGGAATATATAATAAAAATCAGGACGAAAAAAACTGATTGACGAAGTACTTCAATGATACCAAGCGAGAAATATGATGAAAAAATTGTGGAAAGCGAAAGACTTAATATTGTATAAATTACAAAAAGAATTATAACCCCGGGAATTTTCGGGTATCCGGAAAAATCCAAACCATATTCATGAACAAACAAATAAATGAGTATCAAATATCCGAGAAGATTTACCGCAACTCTCAGTGATTCACTTATATCGCTGGTAATAACAAGTAAAGAAATTATTATTAACGGAATTATTAAATCTTTACTTCCGAATAAAAACCAGATTAATATTCCCAGCAGGATTAAAGTTGCGACCCACAGATGCGGCAGCGCCAGGAAGGTAATTGATACCAGTATTAAAGTTAAGAAAATCTCTTTTTTAATTTGTAATCTCCACATCAGGATACCGGCTCATTTTTTTTAATACCGATTTTATTGAGAAACGGTTTAACCGAATCGTATACTTCCTGCAAAGACAATTGATTCATACATTCATAAAGCGGACAATAAACTCCTGCAAGAGTAAAACAATATTGATGACCGGGTTCCGGAGAACATTCTATTTTTTTCTGAATATATGCATGGTAGTTTCCAAAAGGCAGGCTAAATTCAGGGTTTGTCGGACCATAAATTGTAAATGTAGCTTTTCCCAGTAAATTAGCAATATACAAAGGACCTGTATCATTTGATATAAACACAGAAGATTCTTTGATTTTTGAAATTAGTTCCTCCATCGTCTCAGTTATTGATAATGGAATGTTTTTCTGCAAAATGTTTTCTTTGATGTCTTCAGGTAATCTATTTTCAGGCGAAATTATTTCAACAGAATAATCATCTTTCAATTTTTCAGCCAGGGAAATAAATTTTTCCAGGTTCCATTCTTTCGCCAGATGGACCGAAAACGGGTGGTTAATATTTTTCCCTTTAAATTAATTTCAGTTTTAAATTGATATGTATCATCTGTCCTGTTAAAATCTGATACTAACTCTGCAGCATCTAAATAGGTATCAATCAAATGAGGAATTTTTCTTCTATTTGCATAATCTGTATATAATCCCTTAAATATTCGTTCGTTCATCCCTGCTATTTTTAAAGCCCTGGAACCAAAAATCAAGGAAGCAGATGCTATAGTACCGGTTAGGTCAACGATTACACCGGGATTTAATTTTTTGATTTTTTTTCTGGCATAATTATCTGCAATCCTGTTGCCGAACTTCAGATCAGATTTTTTTATAGTCTGAATCTCCTCTTCGAAAACAAAATTATATATACTTTTTGATTCCGGGTAGCACAATATTATTTTATTGTAGTCTTCATATTTTTTAAAAGTTCTTTAACAGCAGGAATTGTAAATACTGTATCACCTAAACGGTGTAAAGATATAACAACTAAATTATGGGAATTATTTTTTGATAAGATAAATTTTCTTGTCAAAAGGAATATGCAGTCGGACAGAAAGATTATGATTTTTCCAAACGGATAGTTCTTTGCAACTTTCTCAAAAAATCCTTCCTGGCTGTAATATTTTTTATTTTTACCGGTGCTTTTCAAGTTAATGTTCAGAGCTATTTAAAAACAAATAATAATTTTAATAAAAGTATAAAAAAAATCATAAATTAATAAATGTAATTGTGAAAATTTAGAATGACAAAGATATTATTTATTACTCAATATTTCCCCCCTGAAATCGGGGCACCGCAAAACCGCTTATTTGAGTTAGCAGTCAGACTTCAAAATAAAGGTATGCAGATTTCTGTATTAACTGCCATGCCCAATTATCCTGAAATGAGAATAAAAAATGACTATAAAGGGAAGTTTTATTGTTTTGAAGTGATGGACGGTCTGAGAATATACCGGAGTTATATTTTTGTAAAAAAAACAAAATCAATTTTTCCCAGACTATTAAACTATTTCTCATTTGTTTTTTCATCACTCTTAACAGGAATATTAAAAACCCAATCATATGACTTTATCTTCTGTGAATCGCCGCCGATATTTCTCGGAATTACAGCATTAATTTTATCAAAAATTAAAAAAGCAAAATTAATTTTCAATGTATCTGACCTTTGGCCTGAAAGTGCAGAGAAACTTGGACTTGTAAAAAATAAATTCCTTTTGAAGGTTACTGCGAAACTTGAGGAAACTATCTATAAAAGTTCTTTTTTAATTACCGGCCAGACACAGGGAATCGTTGAGAATATTTCAAAACGGTTTCCGCAAAAAAAGATCTTCTGGCTGAAAAATGGTGTGGATATAAATTCATTAGACTCAGTAAAAACAAATAATGAATGGAGAAAGCAGAATAATTTTGAAAATCATGATTTCCTTTTGATTTATGCCGGAATTCTGGGTTATGCACAAGGTTTGGAAACTATTATATATACAGCAGAGAAGCTAAAAGAATATCCTAATATAAAATTTTTATTTTTTGGAGATGGTCCGGAAAAAAGAGAATTAATTTCAATAAAGAATAAACTGAACTTAGTCAACATTTTTTTCTTTCTGCCTGTTTCAAAAAATGAAATAAGACAGATAATAAAATCCGTTGATGCGGCAATTATCCCATTAAAGAAAATAGAATTATTTAAAGGGGCAATTCCTTCCAAGATACTGGAGGTACTTGCATTAGGAAAACCGATCCTTTTGGGAGTTAACGGAGAAGCCAGGGAACTGTTTATTAATTCAGGGAAATGCGGTTTATACTTTGAACCTGAAAATTTTGATGCTCTTTCTAAAAATATTTTGAGATTATATGAATCAGAAGAGCTACTTAATGAATTGGGTAAAAACGGATATATTTATATAAAGAATAATTTCAACATTGAACGAATAGCGGAAGATTTCTGGAATTTACTTCAAAGTAATTCTTAATAGTAAGCAAAAGCTAATCTTTGTTCTATTGTTCTGCCACTAGCACTTCTATGCATTCGACGTGGCTGTCAGTTATTTAAGTTACAGATCACTATTAACTTTAACTTTTTTCAATCAATTCTCGAGAGATTACTTTTATCTTTTTTCTGCAAAAATAAACCATGCAAATCCTGTAATATCCCAGATACTAAACCCGGAGAAACCTTCTTTTTTAATAATTTTCTTTATTATAAAGTAAGGAGAAAAAAATATTCCGATTTTATCTCTCCTGGTTCCGGCTTTAATAATTTTAAAATTATTTTTAATCAGAACATTAACAATATCTATCAGACTATAAATTTTTTTATGAGTTTCATCATCACAAAAATTTAGAGTCCCCGGCTGGCTGGGCAGTGACAAAGATTTAACAGAGGGAGTTTCGATATATATTCTCCCACCGCTCTTAATTTTTTTTGAAAAAGCTTCTACTATTTCAATTCCATTGACGATATGCTCAATAACATGATTCATTATAACTACGTCAAAAAAATTGTCAGGAACTTCTTCAAGTGAATCGTTTTCAAGATCCAGCTTAAAGAATTTGTTCATTAATTTAAAATCATATTCACTATTATTATATGTTTCTTTATCTACTCCATAATATTCGCATCCGGGAAAATACTTTTTTGTAATAGAAGCCGAATGATTTCCACATCCGATATCAAGCATTGAAAACTCTTTATCTTTATAAAGATTATAAATCCTCTTTAACGAAACAGGCATTTTTAAATATTCTATTAAGCTCATTTTAATTATCGCTTTTCATTTTTTCTAATGATTTGTAAAACAGAATCTTATAACTGACTATATACATTTTTTTTGAATACATCTTTAATAATTAAATATTCTGACGGCTTGATTAAATATAAATTAACCATATATACTAAAGAAAATATTATTATAGAAATGAGGAATCCGTATAATCCATCTAAAAGAAATAATGAAATCATCATTTCGGATATCAGCAATGCAATTAATGAATTAAGCGAATAGAAAATTATATTTAAGAAAAACTTCCCTGTACTTTTAAATTTTAACTTGAATACAACTAAAATATATCCGATTATACTTAAAGAGATATAACTTGCAGTGGTTGAACCGGCCAATCCCTCCTGCTGATAACTTCCAACCAGGTAAAAATTTAAAATTACTTTTAATGCAAATACTCCTGCAGTTATTATTAATAATTGCTTAACAAGTCCTGCACCATAAATTAGTTTGTTTACAATTGCATACGAAGCATAAAAAATTAAGCTGAAAGCATAAATCCTAAGAATTTTATATGTCATTAAAGTATCGCTGTCGGTAAATTTCCCTCTTTCATACATAAGTTTAATAAGATTGTCGCCATAGTAAATAAAGATAAAAGCAATGGGGATAAAAACCAGCAGATTCATACTTATCCCTTTAATAAAATGCCCTTCAAGTGTTTCATTATCTTTATTGTTGAAGGCTTTAGTAAACTGGGGAAATATAGCAGTTGATAATGCCAGTGAAAAAATTGCAATCGGCAGTCCAAAAAGTACTGATGAATAATTTAAGGAAGCAATTCCGCCCTGCTCAACCCTGCCATAAAAATATCGATCTATTAAAACATATAGCTGGTTTATTATTTCAATTAAAACAATGAATATAAAAAGATTATTCGTCAACCATGACTTTGATGTTTTTAAGGTAAATTTCTTTACTATGAAATTATCTTTTCGCGAGGCAATTATATATAGATATATAAACTGAATTATTGACCCGATCAAATATCCTATTGGAATTGCATAAACACTCAAAACATTATCAAAAAAATAAACCAAAATTATTATAAATATATTTTGAAAAAGAGCGGAAATTGCAGGATTCTTAAAGTCAAACTCGGCTTGTAAAAATGCAGTTAATATTGAATAAACGGCATTAAACGGAATCGTCAATAAAAATATTGTAAATATTTTTGAGGCAAGTTCCTTTAACTCGTTCTCCGCTGAAGGCAAATATGTATTAATTATTAAAGGCGTAAACAGATAAAGCAAAAGTGTAAACGCAATAGAAGAAATCAGGAAAAGCCAGAAGCTGCTGTTTATAAAATCAGTGCTTTTTTTAGAGATGTTATTATTTTCCTTGTGGTATACCGGGATAAAATAATTTTGCGCTAAAAAGAAAACGGCAGTATTTATTATCAGAGGAATTGCTGCCCCGATCAGGTAAATATCGAAATTAGTTTCTAAACCGTAACTGTTTGCGTAAACAACCTCACGGAAAAAACCAAATCCTTTACTCAGCAGACCTACAGTAGTAATTAATATAGACGCGCCGGCAATTGTCGAAGTGAATCGCTTAGACATGGACATTGATTCGGGATAATGATTTCCTGGTTCCGGATACCGGAAGCCGGATTTCCTGATAATTGATGTTCTGGAATCTTATGAAGAAATAGATTTGTCTCAGACAATTCAATTTTTCTTTGTTGTAATGATCGGAAAATTTTATAAAGACTGGAAGTAAGATTTCTCCCCCGACCTCAGCAGGCTGACAAATTGAGCCGGGGTCGAAATGACAAACGTCCTTTCCTGGTAGTACCTTCCGGTATCCTGCATCCGGCATCAAGCTTTTATCACCGATTTAAAATAATCGATTGTAATCTTTAATCCTTCCTTCCTGTCAACTTTAGGTTCCCAGCCGAGAAGTTTTTTAGCTTTAGTTATGTCGGGCTGACGGATTTTCGGATCATCTTCAGGTAGCTCTTTATAGATTATTCTGCTTTTTGTTTCAATCAAATTTAAAACTTCTTCAGCGAATTGCTTTATAGTTATTTCCGAAGGATTGCCGATGTTAACCGGTTCTTTTTCATTCGACATAAGTAATTTAAAAATTCCATCAACAAGATCTGAAACAAAACAGAAGCTTCTTGTTTGAGAACCATCGCCGAACACAGTCAAATCTTCTCCCCGCAAAGCCTGTCCTACAAAAGCAGGTAAAGCGCGTCCGTCATCGAGCCTCATCCTTGGTCCGTATGTATTAAATATTCTGACAATCCTGGTTTCTATTCCGTGAAATCTTTGGTAAGCCATTGTCATTGCTTCTGCAAATCTTTTGGCTTCATCATATACCCCCCTGGGACCAATGGGATTAACATTCCCCCAGTAGTCTTCATTCTGCGGATGGATAGAAGGATCACCGTAAACTTCGGATGTCGACGCAAGTAAAAAACGTGCTTTCTTCTCTTTTGCCAATCCAAGCGCTTTATGAGTTCCCAGTGAACCGACCTTTAAAGTTTGAATTGGAAATTTCAGGTAATCGATAGGACTTGCAGGGGAAGCAAAGTGAAGAATGTAATCTATTCTTCCCGGCAAATAGATATAGTTTGTTATGTCATGTTTAACGAACCTGAAATCCTCATTACTTATTAAGTGCGCAATATTATTTGTATTACCAGTAATCAGGTTATCAACACAAATTACTTTAAACCCTTCCGACAGGAGCCTGTCGCACAAATGCGAGCCTAAAAACCCGGCACCGCCGGTTACAACTGCAGTATGCTTATACATTCTCTTCCTTTTTATTATTTTTATTTTTTAGCAGGTATATTTGCCGGTCTTTTACAATAAATATTAAGCTTGCACATAAGAACACAAAAATACCTCCCATAACTGTTGCAAAAACAATCCTGGGACTGGAAGATGATAACGGCGGTATAGCTTCATCAAGGATTTCAACTGTCGGCAGATCTTTATTCTCCTGGATTTTCTCTTTATAATACTGCTGCTGAAGCATAGTGTAAACTTCATTTTGAATCTTAACCTCCCGCAAAAGGTTGGCCAGTACTTTTCCAAGTTCAGGTACTTCTTTGAATGCCACCAGGTAATCCTGGCTTCCCATTTCCATTTTAGTATACTGTTCCTGCAGATTATTTAATTTATTCTTTAAGGCCAGGAGAGATTTATTATCTTTCCGGAGATTAGGTTCCAGCAAACCCAGCTCGACTTCCGTTTTCATTATTTCTGCTTTTAGCTTGGCAGCTGCATCAATCGCTGCATTTACCTGTTCGGGTAATGATACAGCTTTATTAGTTCTCTGAAAATCCATCAATTTATTTTCTACTGAGTCCAGAGTTGTTTTCGTCTTTTGGACCTGACTTTCAATATAAATTCTTGCTTTCTTTGCTTTCGACGATAATTTATCCTGGTTTATTTTATCCAATCCTTCAATAAAGCTATTCGATATTCTGGCAGTAAGATTACGGACAGTATCTTTATTTGCAAAAACCGGAAATAAAGGAGTAGACAACTCGGATGTAAATTTTATAATTCCTTCTTTAGTTACTTCAACACTTATATGTTTTTCCAATTGACCTGCAGCTCTGTAAACATTATCGGTATTAAAATAATTTGTTAAGTTTAATTTTTTAACAACAAAAACCGATGCGCTCCTGCTTTCAAGAATTTGCTGGTAAAGCTGAGAGTTAGCGCTGCCGGTTCCTGCAGAAAGTAAATTTGAAAAATCCTGGGAACCTATCAAACTGCTAAGACCCGTCATCTCGTTATTTTTTTCAGGCGGAAGTACAGTAACAGTTGATTTGTATGAAACCGGGTAAATAAAAAGTAGGATAAGGAAAATCAGCAGGATACCAATAACAGTAATTTTAATTATTGAATTCCGGTTAAAGATTATAATATTAAGAATATCGTGATAGCTCAATTTAATTATTTCCTTGTAGCGATTATTACCGCAATTGTAGCGGCTATAATTGAAGCAACCTGCCCCAAGATTGCTAATGATGAAGTAAAAACATCCCAGAATTTCGGACCTGGCGGTGTTTCAGGAATCCATATTGTATCTCCTGTTTCAAGGGAATCAACATCATCCGCATCAACCCATTCCCCCGTATTAGCCTTTATTACACGCACATCTCCTTTTTCTGCACGCCAGCCGAACCCGCCTGCCAATTGGATATAATCATCTACTTTTAATTTCGGATCGTAAATAACATTTCCGGGATTAACGACCTGACCTAAAAGTATAACATAATTCCTGGCCTCTGGAACCGAAATACTATCCCCTGTTTTTAAATATATATTTTCATTTAGGTCATGCTTTTTAAATAATTCTACAAAATCTACTACAATTCTACCAATTCTTTGCCTTGATTTAGCTTTTAAATAGTTATATTCGTCATCAGTCATATCAGCTCTTGGGAGAGTTTTCAGCCTGTCGTATTCAGGATCATCAACTTTTGTCCCTTCCGTTCGTGATAAAGATGCATCTGCCAGTGAAGCTTCTTTTCTAAATCCGCCTGCTTCATTAATTACATCAACCAATGTAGTCTGGTTTTCTACAATTTTATAATAACCGGGATATTTTACATATCCTTTTATTTTCACAAACTTTTCGTTGAAGTAATCAGGTATAGCTCTTACTAGAATTTTATCTTTATTTTTTAATAATATTTGATTCTCTGTCAGTGTTTCATAAGAAAAGTACCGGCTTATTTCACTTTTGCCGTCCGGCTGAAAACTGACTACTTCAATTGTATCCTTAAGTGCATCATTTAAAAGACCGCCGCTTAATTTTATAAAATCAAAGATGGTTTCTCCCTGAACATATTCATAAATACCCGGAAATTTAACTTCTCCTGCTATAGATATAGTTTTATCTACTTTATCAGTCAGTACAACATCACCATCCATTAATAGCGGGTTATCCTTTTTATCTCCAAGCCTTATGAACGAAAGCAGATCATATTTTTTTACAGAGCTGTCTTTACTGATAATTTTTATGTTTCTATAATCAGCAGTCTTTTTCAATCCATTTGAACTGCTGATTAAATCCATTAACCTTGAATTACCTTTTAGTATAAAAGATGCCGGTTTAACAACATTGCCGACAAGTGAAACTTTAATTTTCCTGATATTAATTAATGAAATAAAGATATCAACATTTTTATAATATTTATCAATTGCATCAAGTATCTCAGCTTTCGCTTCAGTCAAAGTTTTATTCTTTAGATCGATTCCGCCAACCTTTGGGACAAATAAAATACCGTCATGATTAATTCTGGTATTTATCGGAATTTCTTCAAGTCCGTTTATTGATATAAAAAATTTATCTCCCGGTCCGACCACATATTCATCGGGATCAATACTTTCATTGTCCTCGGAGTTCATGTTTTGATTTAAAAGAAGAGAATCCTTTGAAACGGTTCTTTCCTGGTAATCGGGAAGTGCTGCTGCGTCCTGATAGTTTTGTACCTGGGATTTTATAACGGGAGCAAATAGAAATAAAAATAATATTACAGGGAATAATATAATTTTACGAATGTCTTTTGATGAAAAAAATAATTTTGAACTCGATTGAAAAATATTCATTAAATAAAGTGATAATTTTACAGAATTTGGATTAAAAATTAAAAAATATCAGGATCACTTCAAATTCTCAGATTAATTCTTCTTAGTGCAAAGGTGCTTACCAGAAATCCAAGTGCTGGTCCAATTAATACCATAATCAGCAAATATATATTTATGGAATTAAAATATGACTTAAAAGCTATAAGATTTCCAAAGTAAGATAATACAAACAGGAAGATCCCCAATGCTATAATACCCCCCAAGAATCCGATAAATATTCCATTTATAATTACAGGCATCTTGATTGTTGATAATTTAGCTCCTACCAATTTCATAGTTTCAAATTCTTCCTGCTTTAAGCTGATAACCAGCTTTACGGTGCTGAATACAATGTAAAGCGAAATAATAAACAAGACTGCTGTAATTATGAAAACATATTTTTTAATGCTGTCAATAAAGGAAAGAACTTTATTTGCAAATTTGTACTGGTAAACAATTTCATCCACACCGTTTATTTTGGAAAGTTCCGAAACAATTTTATCTATGGATTCTTTTTTAACAAAATCTTCTTTCAATGTAATTGAATATGAAACCGGTAAAGGATTATAATCAAGGATCTTTCTGAAATCTTCCCCGGTATCTTTTATGAAATTTTGGGCTGCTTCATCCTTATCAATAAATTTGACAGAATTTATATATTTTTTGCTGTTTAAAATTTCCCCGATATTGCTGATCGAATTTTTTGAAACCGAATCCTTCAGAAAAATATTTATATTCAGCTTTTCCTTTAAATTAGTCTGGAATTTGTTTGACAGCTGTACTAAAATGATTGAAGAAACTATAAGCAGAACAGAAATACTCGTTGAAATCAATGAGAGTATAAAGGATGACTTTGCCCTCCCGATAGATTTGAATGCTTCTTTGAACCAGAAAATTATCATAGCTTTATTAATTGTTAAACAAATTGTTTGGTACAGGGTCAGGATGAACCCCCTTAAACCTTTATACCCAATACCTTATAACCTTAAAAATTAGACTCATCCGTCCAGCGTGTAATTATCCATTTTTTAGAATCAGGGTTTTTTCTTAAAGAAAGATTAACCCTTCCATCCACTCTTAAGATATCAATTGAACTAAGAGTAACCGTTAAATTAAATCCTCTTACGATAGTTGCGGTTAAAGAATCTTCACTTGATAAATAAATATTATTCCAGATAAGATCCAGCCTTTGCGAATTTTTGAATAGGCCGCTGGTGGTCTTCATTTCCTCATCTCTTCCCCAGGATACATCATAGTTCAAATCATAATCCCTGTATGTGAAAATAAAATCCTGGCTAATTAACTGACCATATATTGTTGTATCCTTAAATGTATATGCATATTGAAAATTTTTAAAAGTCCCGTCAATAGTTTTAAGATCTGAAATTGCAGATGAAGCATCTCCTTCCGATGTATCGTAAGCCGGCGAAAACGGATTCTTGCACCCTGTTATAATCAAAAGAAGAAAAAAAATATAAATAAATTTTTTGTGAAAAAATTTCAATTCGCAAGACTTCCTTTTAGATCACTCCAGCTCAGATTTGCACTCGCAGTTTTTATATCCTGCCAGTAATAAATGCTCCATACTGACCTTGAATCTCTCACCATTTTAAAGGTAAGAGTTCCTTCATAAAATACAGGTGTAATTTCAGAATTCGAATTAACAAAAGGTAAATTCAATGAATAAGTTGCAGTATAAAAAGTGCTGTCGCCGAAATTATTTCTTGTACTTTCCTTTAAAGTTAAAACAATCTGACTATTGGGATTAACCTTTACCGACATGTTTGTAAAATACTGTTCTTCATTTCTTTTATCCCAATCCATTAATGTCGGATATGTAGATGCAGCTTCACTGGAAGGAACAAAAAGAAATTTTTTATCCGTAAATGAAGTGTCGGATAAACAAGTCATATAATTAGCAGCGTCCTTATCCTTAAGCGAGTTAATTAAATTTTGAATAAGTATATCTACAGTGGCGGCAGGTTCAAAATCAGATCTCGGCTGGGTTGGCTTTTCTGCGTCCCTTGTATTAAAAATATCACACCCGGATATTGCTATACAAAGGACTAATAGTAAAACCAATTTCTTAAAGAAACTGTAATTGTAAGAAAATGCCGGTTTGTCCAAGAAAATTTATTTTCGGTTAATACAAAAAAATTTATTTCCTTGCAATAATAATTATTCTGGGGGAAGTTTCTAAGTCAAAAGTTCTGCCTATTAGATCTCCGAATACTTTTTCAACTTTGAAACCGCTTTCTTCAATTCCGGTTATTAATTCATCTTTACTATACATTCTAACCGATTCCATAAAATGTCTTTCATTACCATTTTGGGAAATAGTAATTTTTTTTATGACTCTTTTACCCTCGATCTTTCTTTCCTGGATAATTTTACTATTATCTATATAATCTTCGGAACTTGAAACAATATTCTTTTCAAGATAATCTTTATTGAAAAAATCGAGTACAAAATACCCATTATCATTCAAGAAGTAAAATGCTCTGCGGAACAATTTGAAATTTTCTTTATCATCTTCAAAATAACCGAAACTTGTAAAAAGATTGACTACAAGATCAAACTTAGGCTTGATACAGAGATTCCTTAAATCAGCTTCAACAAAATTTACATCTACATTTGATTTAATCGCACTGTCTAAAGCTACTTTTAAAAGATTTTTGCTTAAATCGACTGCAGATACTTTAAATCCTTTCTGAGCAAATAAAATTGAATGCCTTCCAGACCCGCATGCTAAATCAAGTACCTTTCCATTAAGCGGAATATCAATATTTCCTGAAATTAAATCTACAAGTTCTTTAGCATCTTCTTCATTACGGTGCTTGTAGACATTTAAATATTCTTCCGTATTAAACCAGTCCTTGAACCATTCATTCATTATTATTCTGAAATTTCATTTGAGATATTCATATTTATATAAATATTATGCCAGGAAAATTTATCTTAAATGATGATTAACTTATTTTTTCCTAATAATAAAGTTAGAAATATCCCGGAATATTAAGTTAATTCCCTTAAATAATTCTGATAAGATAAGAATTAAGAATTCATTGTGTCAATTTAAAATGATGCTTTCTTATATTTAATAAAGATCTATCTCATAACTAAAAAACTTTAAAATAAAAGTTAAGTTGAACAAATTGCTTCAAAATTTAATTGTTGACATATCTTTCTTCATTTATCGATTGCAGGATTTTTCCCCGATTCGCTGAGTTAATTAAAATATAACTTCAATAATAAGCAGAAGCGTAAGATTTCTCACCTAATTAACTGAGAAATTACTTATTGAATTGGGATTAGAAATGATAGTGTATGACGATCAATGACCATTACTGATTTTATTCTCAATTTCCAATTTCTTACCAACCTCCAACAACCTACTATCCACCACCAGCTACCGGCATTTAATGCTACAATTCAATCCTCCCCGTAACCGCCCTGCTGATTGTTGCCTCATCGGCAAACTCAAGGTCTCCCCCGATCGGCAATCCCCTGGCAATTCTTGAAACTCTGATTCCTAAAGGTTTAATTAATTTAGCGAGATATAAAGACGTAGTTTCTCCTTCCGTGTCAGGATTAAGCGCCAGTATAATCTCTTTTATTTCCTCTGTTTCAAATCTTTTTAATAATTCTTTGATTCTTAAAGATTCAGGATCGATTCCAGACAAAGGTGATAAAACTCCGCCCAATACATGGTACATACCGTTAAATTCATTTGTCTTTTCGATAGCGATTACATCGCTTGCTTCTTCAACAATACAAATAACGGAATTGTCTCTTTTCGGATTTTTACATATTTCACATAATTCATCCACAGAAATGTTAAAGCACCGAGAACAAAAGCGCAGCCTGGTTTTTAATTCCTGGATAGCTTTTACAAGATTTTCAACAGATTGGGAATCACTTTTTAAAATGTGAAGAGCAAGTCTTTGAGCAGTTTTTTTACCGATGCTCGGCAGTTTGCTTAATTCCTCAATGGCAGTTTGAAGCGGTTCGGCTATTTGCAATTCTAAAGCCCCGGAATATTTAATCCTGGAGGAATCATTCCTTTAGTCACTTTTGCCATTTCTTCTTCAGCCATCTTGCCTGCGGACTGCAAAGCTTTATTAACAGCAGCAACTACCAAGTCTTCTAAAATTTCTTTTTCTTCAGATTTTATGACTTGCGGGTCAATTTCTACAGAAATTATCTCTTTATTTCCATTTGCAGTAGCTTTAATCATTCCTCCGCCTGCTTCTTCTGAAACTGTTAAATTTCCAAGCTCATTTTGAACTTTCTGCATTTCTGCCTGCATTTTTTGAACTTGCTTAAGCATTCCTTGCATTCCGCCTTTCATCCATTTCCTCCTGTAATAATTATTTTTTTTGAAAAACTATTTTAATTTTTGTGTAAATATAATATATTGATTTGACTTTGTATACTGAATTTTCATAATTTCTTAATCGAAAATAACCAAAAGTGAATATTGACAACAACATTTAACAACAACCGGACTTTATACGAGGAACTCCAGAAAAAAGAATTACCGATAGACAATTCCGAGTATGTTATACAGGAATACAGCGATTATTTCATGGACGGGAATTCTAAAAAAATTAAGAGTAAAGATATTGGAGAAAAATTTGCCTCAATAAATGCATTCTTCTTTGATTATTTGAAGGAATACCATATTCCTGCAGCTTTTGTTAAAAATGTTGACAAAAATCACTTAAAATTTATAAAATATGAAAAATTCCCTTTCTTCGTTAAAATATTGAACATTACCGACAAAAGAACAGCAAAGATTTTTGGGGATAAAGAAGGGAAACAGCTCGGTATTCCTTTGTACGAATTTCACTTTGGAGATGGTAAAGATACATTAATTTCCGAAAGCCATCTGATATCGTACAATCTCTGTTCGAATGACGATTTAAAATTAATTAGCAGGATGTGTTCTAAAATTAATGCTGTTTTGAAGTCTTTCTTTGAACGAAGAAACCTGTTGTTTGCCGAAGTCAGCTGTAATTTCGGCAGATGTAATGATAAGATCTATTTGACCGATGATTTTACACCCAAAAGCATAAAAGTTTTACCAATTAATAACGAAGCTAAATTGTGTGATCCGTACAAGCTTTCAACATCAGCCCAAATTAAAAATTATACTAACCAGATCTATAATTTAATGAGTGTCCAATAAATGCTAACTAAATATGGATATTCTACTTTAGGAATAATTTCGGTTGCAGCATTTATCTTTATCTCAGTAAGTTTTTTTTTCAACAATGGTTTTTTAAAAGCATTTTTAATTATCTTTCCAGCACTTTTTTTACTTTTTTCTTTATATTTTTTCAGGGACCCCGACAGAACACTGCCGGCGGAAGAGAATGCTGTAATTTCTCCTGCAGACGGTAAGGTGCTTTTTGTAAAAGAAGTTGAAGACAATAAATTTATAAACGGGAAAGCCAAACAAGTTTCTATTTTTATGTCTCCTTTAGATGTTCATGTAAACCGGATACCTATAACCGGAAAGGTTGAGTATCTGAAATATTATCCTGGTGATTACATTGCCGCTTTTGAAGATAAAGCTTCAGATGTAAATGAGAGAGCTGAATTCGGAATAATGAGTAAATTCGGCAAAGTCTTCTTCACACAAGTGGCGGGTTTTATTGCCAGAAGAATAATATATGAAATAAAAATCGGTGATAGTGTTCAGGCAGGTAAAAGATTCGGTATGATAAAATTCGGCAGCAGGGTTGATGTGGTTGTCCCATATGAATGGCAGGAAATGGTTAGAAAAGATGCAAATGTAAAAGCAGGAGAGACAATACTTTTTGAATATAATAAATAATGAACCGATTTAGAGTAACCAGATCTGTTATACCGAATCTTTTCACCGCGATGAATATGTTTTCCGGTTTCCTTTCAATTATTAATGCAGAGCGGGGAAAATATGATTATGCGGCCATACTAATAATTATTGCAGCGGTTTTTGATGCTCTTGACGGCATTATGGCAAGACTTACAAAATCAAGCAGCGAGCTCGGTGTCGAGCTGGATTCTCTTTCAGATGTTATTAGTTTCGGCGCTGCTCCCGCCTTCCTTATTTATTCAACATACCTGCATAACTTCAATGCTGCTGGTATAGTTATAAGCTCACTGCTTATGATTGCAGGCGGATTCAGGTTAGCACGTTTCAATGTTCAGTTGGTCGGTTTTAACAAAGAATACTTTACAGGTCTGCCTATCCCCTCTTCGGGAATTACAATTGCGGCATTTGTACTTGCTTATTATGATAATGGTTTTATTGAACCGTATGCTGATTTTATTATTCCGCTTGTTATTGTTTTATCTTTCTTAATGGTTAGCAAAGTCAGGTATGATACAATACCGAAGCCTTCCATAAGTGAAATAAAAAAGAAACCTTTTCACTTTATTTTTATTGCAGCCTCAATAATTCTTCTGATTATTACCTCAGGTAAAGCACTCTTTTATATTTTTGTTTTCATAATTCTATTTGGTATTTTTAGATATATTTTTAATAGATTTTCTAAAAAAATTTAGAATTTTTAGTCTGAATTTAATGCTCAGTTCTGGAGAACTGAGTTACTATTTTAGTTGTAGTTAAGGACTCTAGTCCTGACCTCTTTTTATTTATTTGATCCACATTGAAATATTATAGAATTATTTAGAGTAAAATTTTCTCATTTATTTAAGAAACAAATAGAAAATGTTTAAAGCAAAAGTCCTTGTTAAAAGAAGACCGTCAATACTGGACCCCCAGGGTAAAGCTGTTGAAAAAGGTGCGGAACACCTGGGTTTGAAAAATGTGAGAGAGACACGAATCGGAAAATATATCGAATTTGTAGTTGACACCGCAGATAGAACTTCCGCAGAGAATGAGGTAAATGAGTATTGCCATAAACTTCTTGCCAACCCGATCATGGAAGATTATGAATTTACTCTGGAACCGGTCCCTCCTTCTGAAAATCAGACCAAGGCACAGAAATGAAACCAAAATTCGGAGTGGTTGTATTCCCCGGATCAAACTGTGATCACGATGCTTACTATTCACTAAAAAAAGTATTAGGTTTTGATGTTGTCTTTTTATGGCATAAAGATACCAGCCTGGAAAACTGTGATGTAATAATTCTTCCGGGCGGCTTTTCTTACGGAGATTATCTCAGAACCGGTGCTATTGCAAGATTTTCTCCTATTATGAATTCTGTAATAGATTTTGCCAATAAAGGCGGTTATGTGATGGGTATCTGCAATGGTTTTCAAATCCTTTTAGAAGCCGGATTACTGCCGGGCGTCTTATTGAAAAATAAATCTCTACAATTTGTCTGCAAAGATGTTTATCTTACAGTAGCAAACCGTGATACCGTTTTTACACGGGGTATTACTTCAAAGGATAAATTGAAATTTCCTGTTGCCCACGGCGAAGGAAATTATTTTGCTGATGATGATACATTAAAAGAACTGGTTGATAATAATCAGATAGTATTTAAATATACATCATTAAACGGTGATACCGATTTTAATCCTAACGGCTCGGTTTTTGATATTGCAGGAATTGTAAATAAACGAAAAAATGTATTAGGATTAATGCCCCATCCCGAAAGAAGCTGTAACCCTATTCTTGGTAAGACAGATGGTTCATTAGTCTTTAATTCTATTGCAAGTTCATTTTTAAATTAAAAGGTGAAGAAATGTTTGGAAACCTTGGCGCCGGAGAAATAATTCTTATTTTACTGGTAATTTTAATCCTTTTTGGTGCAAAGAAAATTCCTGAACTGGCAAAAGGCCTGGGAAAAGGAATGACCGAATTTAAGAAAGGATTGAAAGATGTAGAAGATGAAATAAAATCATCTGATAAAGATGGAAAAACTGAAAATAAAAAATCCTAATTGTATCTAAACAAAATATTTTAATCGAGGTGTAGAAATGTTTGAGAATATTGGATTCGGTGAATTATTAATGATCCTTGTTGTTGTGTTAGTATTATTCGGAGCAAAAAAAATTCCCGAACTGGCTAAAGGACTTGGCAAAGGTATAAGCGAATTCAAAAAAGGTCTGAAAGATGTTGAAGACGAAATAAATTCAAATGATATGAAAGAGACTAAGACTGAAACCAAGGAAATTACTGAAAATCTGCATAAAATCTCTTAAAGAGGCATAAGATGTTTGAGAATATCGGATTCGGTGAATTATTAATTATTCTGCTTGTAGTATTAATATTTTTCGGTGCAAAAAAAATTCCCGAAATCGCTCATGGATTTGGTAAAGGAATCCGTGAATTTAAAAAGGTTTAAAAGAAGTAGAAAACGAAATAAAAATATCAGATAAAAAAGAAAATAGTTCTGATTCAAAAAAAGCTTAATTAATTTTCCGCTAACCAAAATCTTTTAATTAAAAAGGGTTCATTCCTTGACGCAGTACTATAACTTTTCCGATAAAATTGAAAAGATTAAACAAGGTGAAATCTCTCTGGTTGAGAATGCAAATTTTTTCCTGGAACAAATCGAAAAGAATAAACATCTGAATGCATATAATTTTACATTTAACGAAGACGCAAAAAGGCAGGCAGAAAAGATCCAGGAAAAAATAAGAGAAGATAAACATGGTAAATTAGCCGGTTTGGTAATTGCAGTTAAGGATGTACTCTCAATTGAAAATAAGCCTACTACCTGCTCTTCAAAAATTTTAAAAGATTTTAAAGCACTCTATACTGCAACTGCTGTTCAAAAGCTGATAGATGAGGATGTAATAATAATAGGAAAAACCAACTGTGATGAATTTGCGATGGGTTCTTCCAATGAAAATTCTGCATTCGGAAATGTTTTAAACCCGGTAGATAACACAAGAGTCCCTGGCGGTTCCAGCGGCGGTTCGGCAGCGGCAGTAGCCGCTAATCTATGTGATGCTTCACTTGGAACGGATACAGGCGGTTCAATACGGCAGCCGGCAGCTTTCTGCGGTGTTTACGGGTTAAAGCCAACGTATGGAAGAGTTTCCCGATATGGTCTTACAGCATTCGCATCTTCATTCGATACAATAGGACCTTTTGCCAATAACGTTGAAGATATTGCTGCTATACTTCAAGTTATCTCAGGTTTAGACATACATGATTCTACTTCTTATAATATTTCTGTTCCCGGTTTTTCACAAGATTTAAATTTAAATGGCTTAAAGCCAAAAATCGGGATAGCTAAAGAATATTTCGCTGAAGGTTTATCACCTGAAATAAAAGCTTCAATAGAAGTGCTGATTGATAAATTAAGGAATGACGGATTTGAAGTTATCAATATTGATCTTCCGTTCAATGATTACACAATAGCTACCTATTATATCCTGACAACTGCAGAAGCATCGTCAAATTTAGCCCGTTATGATGGAGCACGATACGGATATAGATCACCCGACAGCCAGGCATTAATTGATATGTACAGGTCAACAAGGTCGGAAGGTTTTGGTGAAGAAGTAAAGAGAAGAATAATGCTCGGTACTTATGTTCTTTCCGCCGGTTATTATGACGCATATTATAGAAAAGCTCAAAAAGTAAGAAGGCTGATTAAAAATGATTTTGATAAAGCATTTGAAAAGATCGATCTTATTCTAACACCAACTTCGCCTACTACTGCGTTCAAGATTGGTGAAAAATCCAGCGATCCGCTCGAAATGTATTTAAGCGATATCTATACAACTTCTGCAAACCTTGCAGGTATTCCGGGAATAAACATTCCTGCTGCAATAAGTTCTGATGGTCTTCCTATAGGAGTTCAGCTGCTGGCAAATCAATTCGATGAATCAACTCTCCTCAAAATGAGTTACTACATCCAGGAAAACTATCTCAAACGAAAAACACCAGGAATTGATGAATGACGATTGAAGATGCTGCATTGAGGTTGTGCTATCAAAAGCAAGTTACCAAGTACTCATCAATTAACAATCATAATTGCTAATCACTTTACATACTTTACAATCCAGTCAACCCACCGTTTATAAACATCGGTTCTTCGTACAATGTCGTGCGGAAAATGAGTATCCACCGGGTAAACATAAAATTCTGTGTTTACCCCGTTATCTTTCAGCGCATGGTACATTTCATAGCTGTTAACAATCGGAACATTAGGATCTCCGGCATCACCGAGAATTAATGTCGGCGCTTTAACATTTTCTGCTAAAACAATCGGAGACTGTTCTCTCCAGATTTTCCAATATTTTTTTAACCAGGGCGAACCGCCGAAAAAGTATAAATCGTAAGTCTGATAAAATGCTATTGTATAGTCCATAACCCAGTCGTTGAGAGCCGCACCTTCAACAGCGGCTTTCCATTTGTCCGGATATTTCCCGTTAAGCCATGAAGTCATATAACCGCCGTATGACCATCCTGTTAGTCCGATTCGGTTTGTATCAATAATTCCCATCGATTCAATTTTGTTCAAACCAGCCATTACATCTTCACCCGGACCTTCACCGGTATTCCGGAATATTGCATGCTGATATTTATCTCCAAGATTTATACTTCCCCTGTAATTAGGCTGAAAGACAAAAAAACCTTTACCGGCAAATATTTGTGCAAGATCAGAGAATTTTATAGTTGATGCTCCTTCCGGTCCGCCATGGATAACCAGCACCAAAGGATATTTTTTAGTTTTATCATAATCTACCGGATAAGTAAGCACTCCGTCTTCATCAAATCCATCCGGCCCGTTCCATTCAATTCCAATTGATTTTCCTAAATTAAGTGAATCAGCAAAATCATTAAAATTTGTTAGCTGTTTCGGTTTACTTCTTAATGATTCAAGGATATACAACTCGCCGGGATGCATTGAAGTTCTCCCGGTAAATGCAATTATTCCGCTGCCGGAAATGCTCAGGTTTCCTTCATCGGGATTTACATTACCGAGATCAAGTTCTTCAGCTTTTCCATTTAAAGGCTGATTCCAGAAAACAGATTTTGTACCTTTATCCCCGGTAAGCAGTAAATTCTCTCCCGGCATCCAAGAATACTGGTTTATATTTCGTGCTAAATCTTTAGTAATATCTATTATTTCCCCTTTCATTTTTACATAGACAGCATTACCGTTATTCAAATCTCCATTTCTTGCGCGCATAAATGAAAGAATATTTTGTGAAGGAGAATATGCAGGCATCCCTGTCCCCTCATCGTTAATTACGGTTTTGATTTCATTCCCGTTTGTGTCTACTTCTGCAATCACAGAGTGCCATGCATTCCCATCCCAGACATCCGGGAATTTCTGGAAGATTAATGATTTACCGTCATGACTCCATATAACAGGTGATATCGTTTCCTGGTCGGTACATAAGCTGAACTTACCTTTGGTTAATTGCTTAGCTTTACCGCCAACCGATGATACTATCCACAAGTGCCATGGTTGGACGGCTTCTCTTACCATATAATTATTATCTGTAACTCTGAATGCATCTTCATGATGCTTAATTTCTTTTGGATTCGGAACAGTATCCTGCGCAACATATGCAATTGTTTTTCCATCCGGGCTCCATGTAAATTCGCTTATGTCTGTTTTTGAATCTGTAATTTTAACCGGGTCTCCGCCATTCATCGGCAAAATGTATATTTGAGTTTTTTTTGTCCCGTTATCTTTTGCTGCAAATCCCAGCTTTTGGCCATCAGGCGACCATCTTACATTTGAAATGCTGCTTCTCTGAAACGTTAAACTTCTTTTAGAACTGTTTGAAACATCGATAAGATCAATCTCCTGTTTCACACTATCTTTATCCCAATCATAACGGGATACTACAACTGCTATCTGTTTACCATCAGGAGATATCTGGGGATCACTAATATTAACAATTTTTCTTAAATCAGTAAGCTGAAAAGGTTTTTTTTCACTTTGCCCAAAAGTGAAAAATGATGAGTAACTAAAAAATAGAAGGAAAAAATACACTTTAATTGGTTTCATAAAATATTCTTTTTTTGTTAAAAACTTTGATTATTGTTTAATAATAATGTAATGGAATGCTGATCATCATGATTTTTACGATTTATTACGATCATATGAAATCATAATCATCATAAGCAACAGCGTTCAATTAAAAGAAATTTAAATGAAGAGATATTAAATCTTATCTTCAGAAATTATTTTAGCCAAGATGCTGAATAAAAAACTTCATTCATCTTTTACAGGGTAAATATTATTTTTCAAATTTACGTCCGGAATTGAATTATCTCCTAACACAACTTTATTTAGTTTTTTATCAGTTTTAATCTCAAAACTATATTCATTAGTTCCTTTCCATACAGCAGCAGTCTGGTACAGGCTGTCTTTAGTTCCATCAGAAAAGGATGCAATAATTTTAACCGGAACCGGGATATTGCCGATTTTCTGAATATCAATTTTAATTTTATCACCTTCAGTTTTAACGCTTTTAATTGCAAGGTCCGGATCACCAAATTCAAAGAACCAGGGTTTCCAAAACCAATCAAGATTTTCATTCAAAGCATCATTAAACGAATAGAAAAAATCATAAGGTATCGGATGCTTTCCATGCCACCTGTTTATATATTCATGAAGTGCTTTTAAGAATAATTTATCGCCCAGCATATCTCTTAATATAAGGTAAGCCTCTGCAGGTCTAAAATAAGAAGCTATGCTGTATGAACCGTCTTTTAGCAATGTTGAGGGTATCATCATAGGCATTTCAAGTTCATTGCCGGCCGACCGGTCAAAAATTTCTGTAAGCCAGCTGTAAGAATCATAATCTCTTACGGTATCAAATGTAACAAACGTGGTAAAAGCTGTAGCCCATCCTTCATCCATCCACGCATACTTTGTTTCATTAATACCCATATAAAACGGGAAATAAGTATGAGCGATTTCGTGAGCTGTTACTCCTAAAGTTCTCGAAAGTGTCGGGGCGGAATAATCATTTACTATCATTGGGTATTCCATTCCCCCGCTGTGAGCACCGTTGACAACCGTCATCTTAGGGTATGGAAAAGGAACTCCGGGAATTTTTTTCGAATAATACTCAATTGATTTCATTCCCATTTTAGCAACAAGCGGAAAATCCAACGCTTCTTTTCTATATGCGGCTGCAACAATTGTTCGTCTCCCGGTTTGATCGTCAACAACTACACTGCCGGCATCCCACAAGTAATGATCGCTGGCGGCAAAAGCAAAATCAGTTACATTTTCAGCTTTAAAGTGCCACGTATTACTTGGATTATCATTTGTAATCCCCCCATTTTTTAGATCATTCTCCGTAATGATATGTATAACAGAATCGGATGTTTCTGCTTTTTTTCTCCTTTCAAGAAATTTTTGTGTAAAAACAACATCGGGATTCTGAAGAATGCCCGTTGCCCATACAACATAATTTTTTGGGACTGTTATTTCAATATCAAAATTTCCGAAGTTATTATAGAATTCCTGTCGTCCCGTATACTGGATCATATCCCATCCGTCAATATCATCATAAACAGAAACCTGCGGATACCAATAACCCACATAATATGAAGTTGAATCGATCATTCCCATCCTTATATCAGTTTTTAACGGCATTATAAAGCTCCATTTACATTCAATACCAATACTATCTTTAGGAGGCAAAGGATTATCAAGTTTTACAATCATATTTGTGCCTGATATATGAAATTTTGTTCCGGTTGTATCCGCATTAATTTGATTACCGCCTACAGACAGCTGATTAATTTTTACTCCGCCTGTCAAATCAGAAGTATCCACAGGAAAATCTCTCGCCTCACCTTTTCTGTAAAGATTCTGGTATAATCTGAATACTAATTCCTTCAGAGTATCAGGACTGTTATTTTTATAACTTATAGTTTCATTACCTATTATGGACCGCAAGGAAGTATCGATTTCAACATTGATTTTATAATCTGCATAATTCTGCCAGTATTTTGGGCCCGGTTTTCCGTCAAATGATCTTGTACCGTTTTCATAGGCTTGTTTTATATTACGCGGCATATACAACGAAGTGTCTTGAGCGAATATAAAAACGGGATTAGTAATCACGGCTATAAAAAACAAACAAATAAGTTTAGGTATTAATGATTTTTTCATGATGATTAGTTAATAAACTGTTTGAGAGAATTGTAACATGCGCTTTCTAAAAAGTTTTAAATCAATTATTGTTCTAAAATATTGATTTAAATGATCAAAAAAAAAATCTGATGATAGACTGCACTTCTAATAATTCAATATTAAGATAAATTTCATCAGGGTAAATTATCTTCCGGTTATATTCCCTATCCCGGTAATTGAGCTGACAACTACGGGATTCCCGTCATAAACTATGTTACCGACTCCGGTTATTTCTGCATTCAAAGTCCTGGCAGCATAAACCGAACAATTCCCTGTCCCCTTAATTTTTGCCTGACAAGTCCTTACTTCAAAATTAAAAGCATTTATATTTCCCGCTCCTTTTATAATGCAGCTTAACAAATCACCCTTTCCGGAAAGATTTATATCACCTGCTCCATTGATAATACAACTCAGATTATCACAATTAATATCATTTTGAATCTCTATATTTCCTGCTCCATCGATTGTTAAATTTTCAATTGAAATTAAAGAAATATAAATTCTTACAGTTACATCCGAATAACTTCCGTTTTGTAAACCGGCAATTAAAATACTGCCCTGGTTTTGGGTAATAACATTATCGATAATATTATCATCAGCTTCCACTTTAACCGACTGAATAGAATCCTGTTTTAAGTAGATATTCCCGGCATAACGAAGATTAATCCCATTGCATTCACTTAAGTTTCTTTCCTGGGTAATTAATTTGCCGGAACCTTTGATCGTATTTCCGGATCCATTAATATTATCTGAATTATTACAAGCAGAGAATAAAACTAAAAAAACTAAAAAGATTAACGAAATACAAAAGCTCTTCTTCATCTCGAACCCCTTTTAATATTTTATGAAAATAATTTTTATTAAAAAGAAACTCAATCCTGGCTGGAAGTAATCATTGAGTCTTTTCTCTAAAAGAACTAACTACAAATAAAAAAGTACCTGTAAGTATAAATAAGTCTGCTAAGTTAAATACTGCGGTATGGAAATTTTTCGTACCGATAATTATAAAATCAATTACTCTCCCTTCATTAAAAATCCTATCCATAAGGTTCCCAATTCCTCCGCTTAAAAGGATAATTAATGAAATTTCCTTGAGCAGAATTTTCTGTTTTTTAATTATAACCGAAGATATAAATAAATAAATAATAGCAGCAATTCCAATTAGCAGTATAGCAAACCTTAAAGATTCTGGAAGTTCGGATCCGATTCCAAATATAGCCCCGGCATTTTCCATATAAACAAACCTTACCAAACCGCCTGCATACGATACAGCAGAAGAATTTTCAAGATGATATTTTGCAAATTGTTTTGAAGATTGATCACATCCGACAAACAAAAACATAAAAATCAGTATTAAGGTTATTCTTTTATAAGACATAATCAATATTTTCTAAGATGTATACAATTATATTTATTGGTTAATTCTTTTCCTGGTTTTTAATTATACCGGACGATAAAATTATTTCATTCGGATAAATAATTTATTGCAGCCTGTATTACATTATCTCTGCCGGCTTTGATATCTGAACTTGTATTTTCAATCAAAACATCGGGTATTATTCCAATTCCTTCCGGACAAAAACCGTCAGGAGCTTTAGTTAAACGGATAGGATACCAGAAGACCCAGCCGTTCAGCAGCTCCGAATTCCCGATTATATCTCCAAAACATCCAAAAGTTGTATCACCAATCTGGGTTGTATACGGAAGGAATTTAAATAGCTGCGCAAAATGTTCTGAACCGCTGGCAGAGAACCTGTTTGTCAACAATGAAATTTTTTTTGTATAAGTTAAAACACCTTTCCTTGGTGATATCATTAAAGGAATCGGTTCTCCAAAATCATTATGCCCCCGTCCGGTTTTTTCCTGCTGATAAAAGTATATAATATTTTTATCAATGAAAGCGCTTGCTATTATCCAGCCTGTACTTTTTAAACCTCCGCCATTATTACGCAGATCAATTATTAAGGCATCACAATCATATAGTTCTTGGACAATTTTATCTATATCATAAGCCCAACTATAGCCGTTGCCATTGTTTGAAGCTGTAAAGGTTGCAATATAAATATACCCGATGCTTTTACTGCTCAAGGAAGATTTGATCTTTCCATAAGTGAAATAATTTCCGCCTGCATACTTGTAATTAACCAGGAATTTATTTTTAACAAGATCAAGGCTAAAATCATCCATTTTTCTTTTAGAAATTTCAGATGAATTTGCCATTTTAGATAATCTTTTATCTATCAAAACTACGTGTCCGTCGTTGAGACATTGAATCAATCCGCTGAATAAACCCCACAATTCGGAATCGGATGTTGATGCTGTTATCTTAGACCCGTAAACAGAATGTAAAGAATCCCAGTTAATATTTTTCACACTAAACAAAGGATAATTTTCGTCAAGCGTTTTCCAAAGAATCTCAAAGTTATTTTGAGGTGTATTCTCAGGTTCGGGACCGAGAAGCATGTTCTCGCATCCTAAGAAAAAAACAGAAAATAATAATGTAAATGATAGCTGCCTGATTCCGGATTTCATATTCAAGTAATATGATTTTTCACACAAGATTTTCAAGTCTCCTGAATTTTTATGTTTTGTATTTTTCTTCATTTTATCTTTTTAAAGTTCATAATTTTTAAAAGCAAAAAAATAATCCCCCGGAAAAGTTATTCATATACATATTAACATCCTTAGGCTTATTATAGGCAGAATAATAAAATTCGTATGACACCTGGAAATTAAAATTCCAGATTAGAGGCCGCTGATATGCAAGAATGGTATTTAAAGAAAAATTATGAGGAATGAACTCGGTTTTACCAAACATTTTAAATTTCCAATCATTATCAATATAATTATAATCCCCGCTTGGTGAATATTTAGGCCTTGATATATTGCTTATAACCGGGATAAACAGTCGCAGAGAAAAAAATTCTCTCCCGCCCAGGCTTAAACTCTATCTGAGCTGTAATATCCAGAGAACTATTCCAGTACCACGATTCCATAGCTCTTGAATACCCGGGAGGGATCCATGCATAATAATAATCCGAATGACAAAGGAATGTTGACGCCGAACCACCCAGGTAAAGGTCAAAATTTTGTTGGAATAATAAAAAGCTTGTTACTGTATGAAGATAACTATATCTTATTCTTCCTCTCTGGTTGTCTGTATTAAAATTTTCGGCAGAAGTTTTTAGATTGTCAGAGAAATATGATACATCAATATAATGAAGGCTTTTATCTCCCCTATAAAAATATTGTAATGAAGGTGTTATTCCTATGCTGCCGAAAATAAGAGGTGAAGCACGTAAATCTAATAAATGGAAATCACTTCCTCCAAAATTGCCGCCGATATAATTCCTTTTAACAGTCTGGGGAAAAGTATTTTCTGAAAAAAATATTACTACAAATATTAAAAGGGGTAAAAATATTTTAAGAAATAATTCTGAATTGTATTTTTCAAAAAGCATCACAATATCCCCAAATTCTATTTTAACCAGTGAAGAGATTATTATTACATTCAAATTATGTTTAATCCCATAAAAAAACGACTAAGTCTTAAGTTTAATTTCCAGCCAGGAACGAACTTCCTTGGACAACAATTTTTCTGTCAAGTTCAGCAAATCACTGGTTGTGGCAATTTTAGATTTGGCAGCTTCTTTTAAAAAATTAAAGAACAAATCCTTTCCTACCAGTTCTTCAAATTCGTAAAGGATTAAAGGACCTTTCTCGTATAATACAGAATATGCTTTCGGTGAATTCCGATCGATACCCTGGATTGAAGGCAAGTCTTTAGTCTTATTTTTATATTCTTCAACAATTTTTTGGAATATTTTATCCCCTTTTTTTTCACGTATATATACGAGCATGCTGTATTCGGCAAATGCCTCGTTCAGCCAGTCTTCCCATGTAGTTGAAGACGCATTGTGCCACCAGAAATGAGCAATTTCATGAGCAATCCCCTTCTCAGTATATAAATTAAATTTTTTTGTTCTCAGGCAGACAAAGTTTCTGCGGGAATAGCCTCCCATTTCAAAAGGCGCAATAACAAATTTTAAATAAGTACTGTCCCTTTTCCCGAAAATTTCTTCAAATAAGTTCAGGACATTTTTACATTCAGTTAAAACTGAATCAGAATCAGTTTCCGGAAAATCCTCAGAACTATAATCAGCTTCAATATGTAAAGAATTTTTTTCAAGCGATTTTAGCTGCAGGCTTCTTGATGCAATAATTACATTATCAAAACTCCCCCATGGCTGACTCATTTCCCAGCAATCTCGTTTCTTCGAGACAATTCCTGAACCGGTTATGCTGTAACCATCATTAATATAAATTGAAAATTTTGAACTGAAATTACTTTTTCCCAGATTGACCGGAAACCACGCGCAGTAAAAATTCAGCTCGATCCAATTTTCTGCAAAGGAATTTGCCCACCCGCTTAAAGTGGTGAAATCACAACTATAATTAAAATAAAGTGATTGCCTGCTGCTGTCTATTATTAGATTTTACAACTAATAGCTTCCGTCCGTTTGGTATATACATTATAGGAGAAGATGTTAAGGTATCAAAATGATATTTGATATTTTTATCTTTATTGTTAATCTCTTTGATAGAAGAATACTTCCAAAGCACCAGATTTAATGTATCGCTGTTTTTGAAATCAGCATTTATGAATCCATCAATGAAAACTTTTTTTGAAGGAACGTCAATTTTTACTTTCAAATTGTAAAATGAAATCTCCTGTGCAGATGACTGAAAGAATACTGTCATGGAAAAAATAATGATTAAGATCATCGCAAAAGAGCTTAAATTGAAAAAACTTTTGTTGTATATTTTCCGGCTCAATTTTTATTCATTAAAGATATATTATTTGCGGTTATGTTAATTTAATATTACTGCCCGGCTGAAAGCTAAATGAGGATATTCAATAGGTTTTAACCCGGCGGTCTCAGCTTTTAGCAGCATATTTTCAAAAGCTTTTTTTGAAACATGAAACAATTTCGGTTCAACTATAAATATTGAACCATTTGGGTTCAGCAGCGATTTTAATTCCTTAAAAAAGTCATCCTGTTTAGGAATCTCATGAACCATATAAAATGCAAGGACGAAATCCAATTTTTCCATAATTCCGATTTGATCCTGTTCGCATTTATGAAGCCTGATTCTTTCTTCAAGCTCAGTTCCCGCAATTTTTTGATGCAATTTCTGAAGCATCCCTTCCTGCAAATCCGCTGCAATAACTTTACCGTTTTCCCCCACAAGCCGCGCTATCGGAAGTGTAAAAAATCCGGGACCGCACCCGATATCCATCGCTGTTATATTTTTTTTAACATAAGGTTTTAAAATCTTCACAGGGTTCTGCAGCCAGCTTCTTATTTTTGAATCAAGAGAGTCCGCTAATTCTAAAGGACAGACACGATTTCTTTCACTCATAATAATTTCGCTTTTATATAAATTTATTAAGTGCTGATATTTATATCTTTTAACATAATTTAGGTCAGCATCTTATTTGTTACGTGCGGATGAAATTATATTTGGGTACAGACTATTTGTTACGGTTATGAAAATGAAAGTAAATAATTTCCCGCTTTACATGTTATTATTTAAGATGACTAATTGAACGTTTCTCCCAGACAAAAACAAAATAATTATTTTATCTACGCTCCCTCTGATATTATAAATTAAAGCTGTACTATAAGATTAAAAAAAATTATGTTGAAACATATGGTAAGAATTAGTCCATACAAAAATAAAAGGTACTAACATCTCTAATATAATGATAGGTGGTCATATTTTTATATGGTGAAAACCGGATATTAAAAAATTGAAAAATTCGAAAGATTAAATTAAGCCCAAACCTGTCCAAAATAATTATTTATGGAGAAATTTAATCCGCATATATATGGATAGAAAAAATGTTATGATTTATTGACAATTATTCTTTCTTAATAATAATTAAAGATAAGTCATCATTAACCGGTGCATCTCCAATAAATCTATCAACCGTATTTACAATATATTCACCTAGATTTTCAAATTTATAACCTGGTAAATTTTTAAGAAGCTTTAAGAATCTCTCTTGTTCAAAAAACATCCCGTATTCATTTTGTGCCTCGGTAATACCGTCCGAATAAGCGAGCATTATTTGCCCGCTTTCCATTTTTATAACATCTTCGGAATAGTTAAAGCTGTTCATCAAACCAATGGCAGGATTACTTTTAGAGATCTCTTTTATATCGCTTCCCATCATTAATACAGGCGGCAGATGCCCGGCATTAACATACCGGATCTCATTTTCTCCCGGCTTAATTTCCATGTAAAGCATAGAAGCAAAAATATTGGACAAACTATCACGGTGAAAAATCATATTAATTTTAGTACAAAGGGTTGAAAGTGATTCATAATCTGCAGCTAATGCTCTTATAGTTGCCTGCAGTTTAGCCATCAGCAGTGCCGCATGCAGCCCTTTTCCCGCAACATCGCCGATAACAATTCCGACCCTGTTCCCGTTTATTTTCAGGTAATCAACTAAATCGCCGCCTACTTCATTTGCGGGCCTTGTATACAACCAGATAGACCAGCCTTCAACTTTCGGACTTTGTTCAGGCATTAATGCACGCTGAACCTTTCTGCCGGCTTCCAATTCATCCTTGGCCAAAAGTTTATCTTTAAGCTCAAACATTAAGACAAGAAATATAATGGCTCCGCCGAATAACCCGGTGTTATTAACCTGGGTGCTTCCGTCATTTATTATTATACCGCTCCCGAAAAAAATTATTATCAAACCTGCAATTGTTAATATTCTTCTAATAGGTGTAAGGTGAAGAAATAAGCTTTTTATCATCCAGGTAATTATATGAAATCCCTTATGCAGTGGTTTCATACCGGCAAGCCGTTTATTCTGCTCTTCTGTTATATAAAAATTTCTTAATTCTCTAAATTCACGTTTTACATCTTTCTGAAACCGGATATTTCTCAGATCATCCTGTAAAACCCTGGTAAATTTAGGACCAGCATTAGCTGTTGTTCCATTCATTTTATTCTCTTATTTATGAATGAAAAGTGTTATGTCTTGTAATTTTTTACAAGGTAAAATCCAACTGAATATCAAAGACAAAAAAGTTAAACTATATATTTTAATAAAAAAACATATACAATAGATAAATAACAGTCAAATAATTGATGATGAAAGGTAATTTGGGAGGTTATAACGCTGTTTAATTTTATTAACAATAGCAGTAGTTCACATCATAAAATATTTCAACCAAAATTTTATAATGAAAAAAAGCTAATGGGAGGAGACACACTCATTAATTTAAGTTACCTGTTTTATAGAATATTTTCAAAAACTCTGCTTATTAAAAAAAACGAACTCATGTAATTATCGTATATATTCCAAAATCCCATTATTCCCCAAGGTCGGTTATATCGTTAGATGATTAATAATAGGGCCGGGTGTGCTTATTACACCTTCGATAATTTACTCATAGTAATTATTCGTTTCCTTAACATCTCTAACAAATATGTAACACACCTCGGCACCTAAACTCGACTTTATATAATTCACAATCATTTGTTCTAATACTTTCAGTCCCTCTTAAATTACCAAAGATCCTAAAAATCAGATAACCAGAACATAAATAATTAATTCGCTTATAAATAAATAACTGAAATGAAAATGAAATAATTATAAATTAAAAACAAATTAAATGCCTGAAAAAATTGTTAAGTAAAATAATTTTAAACTTTAATCACAAAATTCAAAATATAACAAAAAATGATCCAATTTTATTTATTGAAATTAATATATGGTTATGCATTTATTGTGTAATTAAGTTAATCTTTGCACACTTGATAAATATAATTTAATCAGGAATTACAGATACAAAAATAATTATTGGTTTATGCTCAATAATTTAATTTATTCCGGTTTTAGAGATTTGCCTGCGAATATTTAGCCGGTTGGCATTAGTTGCTGTAATATTAGAACTTACTTCACCGCTGCAGTAATAATTGTTATTTGCAGCTTTTAATAACTTTCTTCAGGTCCGCCATTATTAGGTTGCTCATTGGTGTTTTGAGAATCTTTTTCTTTATAATTATTAAAATTAAATCGTACATTCAGAATAACCATTGGTGATTCTCTTGTATAATAGGTGTATGAATAAAAATCGGCTCCCTGAGATGTAAACTCCCTCTTGCCGGTTTTAAATAAATCCCTTGCCTGCAAGGTTAATGATATATTTTTTCCAAATAGATCCTGCTTAACGGCAGCATCTGTTCTAAAAAATCCTTCATATCTTCCCTGGGAAGAAACGGAAGGGCTGTTATATCTTATATTTAATTGCAATTGAGTCGTTTTGAAAATATTAATTCCATTATTAAACCTGATATTCCAATTAAAACTTTTCTTTTCATATGGGACATCGTTTATAACACCCTTAATTCTATAATCATATAAATTACCCATTAAGTTTACATTCCAAAGTTTTAAAGGATTTAAAGTAAACATATATTCCGTTCCGAGAGAATAATCTGTTCCAACATTTGCAAATGTATTAAGTGTAACATTTTCTGCATATGCAGAACGAACCCAATCAATCCTGTTATGATTAATCCTGTAATAAACGTCGTTATTTAATGTAATTTCACCTAATAAAGTCTGAAAGCCCAGTTCATAAGAATCGATAAATTCAGGTAAAAGATTAGGATTCCCTTTCCTTACATTATTTGGATCCCACCAGCTCAAAAATGGTTCCAGGTTCCATCCATTAGGTCTGTTAATTCTTCTTGAATAGCTTGCCATTAATTGGTTTCCTCCCCCGAAATTATAAGAAGTATGGAGAGAAGGGAAAAAGTCCCATCGATTGATAGAATATTCTTCATTATTATCAAGTAATTTAATTGTTCTGTATGTTAGTTCGGTTCTTACACCGGCCTGATAACTCAGGTTGCCCAGCTGATCGGAAAAAATTGAATAGATTGCGAGATTGCTTCTGTTATACTTGTTTGAATGACTGTACAACGGCTGAAAATCATAAGCATCGGTAACTGCATTATAATTATAAAGTCCGTTCGATTCATCTTCAAGCCTGGATTCTCCCTGAGTTCCGGCTTCAAATTTTGTATTCTCACCTAAAGGCAAAGTATAATCGATTTTACCTCTGAAATGAGTTGATGGGCCTGCTTCGGTTGTTTTCTTTCCATCTGTCTGAACATTTCTCTGGACACTTGAAGAAATTGAAGATTCATCCGAATTATTATGACTGACAAAAAAATCGCCTGATATCTGATGGCCATTATCGTTAAATTTTCTTGTATAATCAGTATTAAAAGCAAAGAAAGAACCGCTTCTGCTGCTGTTGTTGTTATTGATATAATATATTTTTTGGGGTTGAAGATCAGACCATTGAATATAGTTTGAAGCCATATTATTTTCATGTTCCCTGGTGCCGAACCGTCCGCTCAAGCTCAGAAGATCTTTATCGCTGAGATTAAAATCTATTCCTCCTCTTAGCCCGAACGAAATTCGACCCCACTGTCTTGAACCATCTGAATTGAGATGGGAAATATCGTTTCCGACATTAAACTCTTTTTGATCCAATCCTGTTCCAGGAGAAAACCTTCTGTTATAATCTACACCAAAATTGTAATTATACGCAGGAGTTTTATATTCAAACAGGAAATCTCCGCCGTATTTATCATTGGCACCGGCATTTGCATTTGCGATCCCGCTTAAACCCAGATTTTTTTCTTTTTTTAATTTAATATTAATTATGCCGGCACTCCCTTCCGGATCATATTTGGCAGACGGATTAGTAATGATCTCTATTGATTCAATAGAACTGGCAGGTATTTGCTGAAGCGCATCCTGGGCATCCATAACAGAAGGACGGCCGTCAATCAGTACCGTAAAGCTGCTGCTTCCACGCAGACTTACATTACCGTCAATATCAACAGAAACCGAAGGAACATTTTCAAGCACATCGGCAGCGTTTCCGGAAATAGATGTAGGCATTTTACTTACATCAATTACTCTTCTGTCAATCTGGTATGAAACCGGGTTTCTTTCTCCCTGTACAACAACATTTCCCAAATTGACTGCGGAAGACTTAATAAAAATATTTCCAAGGTCTACATTTCGTTTGGCAGATGATATTAAAACATTTTTTATCCTCTTTTTTTCATAACCTATAAACTGTATATCAACATAGAATTCTCCGACCGGGATCTTTGTTAAGGAAAAATTACCGTCGCTGCTTGTTACACCGCCTGTTACCTGGACACTATCTTTAGATCTAAAAACGATAATGTTTGCATATTCAACCGGGGATTTAGAATCTTTGTCAAAAACTCTTCCGGAAATTTTCCCGGATGACTGACCAAACATCAAACTTGCATAAAACAAAAAGACTGAAATAATGTATATAATCTTCTTCAATAGAACTTCCTTATTTATTTTCTAATAAATATAAAATATCTGGATTTAGACATTAAATATTAATAAAAGGTTTAAATTTTTTATTTTAATTATTTTACACTTTAAAATGTAAAGTTTAATAAATTGTTTACCGGAAGGATGTAATAAGAATTACAAAAAAGCATCACTATATTTTGATTTACTAATTTAGTAATAATACTGCAATAATGCTAAATGCGCTAAGTGCGGAGAAAAAAATCCGCTTCATATTATTTGATTTAAATTATCGTAAATAGATTAGTAGTGTTTATATATCAAGCTTTAAATAAACATTGAAATATGTTTAGCATAACAAATTTTATTCGGGAAAGATTTTTTAAATCAGAAATTAAATTGCTCCTGCTCTGCTCCCGGATAATATTCTTTCGAAATTTTTCTTAAGTTTATAATGATTTTTTAAAAAATTAGGGAGATATAAATGGAAACAATGAAAGCCATACTAACAAGAAGAAGCATTAGAAAATATAAAGCTAAAGCAATAACCGAAAACCAGCTAAATGAAATAATAAAAGCAGCTATGTATGCTCCTTCAGCTTTTAATAACCAGCCGTGGCAATTTATTGCTGTAGACAAAAAAGAAATACTGGGTGAAATATTTAAAATAATCCCGCATGCAGAAATGCTTCAGCAGGCAGCAGCTGCGATAATCGTCTGCGGAGACAAAAATTTAGAAGAGAATATTAATTTAATAGTGCTGGATTGTTCTGCTGCAGTACAAAATGCTCTGCTTGCAATTCATGATCTCGGGCTCGGCGCTGTTTGGATAAGTGCATACCCGGTTGAAGAAGCTATGACCGGGTTGAAAAATTTTTTTAATTTACCGGAGTATATCGTTCCCATTGCTCTGTTATCAATCGGTTATCCTGATGAAGCCGTAACCGCAGAAGAAAGATTTAAAACTGAAAAGATTCATTTTAACAACTGGTAAATTGTATGTCTAAAGATTATGATCCTCGTATGCATTCGACTGAGCATATATTAAATCAGACAATGGTAAGAATGTTCAATCGCGGCAGGTCATTCAGCAATCATATAGAAAAAAAGAAATCAAAATGTGATTATTATTTCGACCGTGATTTAATGCCGGAAGAAATTTCAAAAATAGAAAGCAGAGTTAATTCTGAGATTAAAAAGAACCATAATGTATCGGAAGAATATTTGCCGAGAGAAAAAGCCGAAAAGGAATATTTTCTCGGAAGACTCCCCACGGATGCCGGAGAAGAAATAAGAATAATTAAAATAGGTGATTATGATGCATGTCCCTGCAGCGGAATACATGTTCAAAATACTTCTGAGATAAGTGAGTTTAAAATCATTTCAACCGGGTATGATAACGGGGTGCTGCGTATAAGGTTTAAGTTATCTGGTGATTAAATAAACTTTTTATAGACCATTTGAACTGGTCGTTTTAAGAATTAGTAATTTGTTATGTAGAGTTTATGATGAGCATAATCGTTCAAAAATACGGTGGCAGCAGTGTGGCTGATGCAGAAAAGTTAAAAAAAATTGCCGGGTTAATTGCATCGGTTAAGGAACAAAAATATGATGTTGTTGCTGTTGTTTCAGCAATGGGCAAAACAACGAACCAGTTGATTGAAATGGCGAAAGTCCTTTCTGATAATCCGGAGAAGCGGGAACTTGACATGCTTCTGAGTACGGGCGAAAGAATAACTATGGCACTTCTTTGTATTGCATTGAATGACCTCGGAATAAAAGCGATTTCGTTAACAGGTTCACAGTCAGGTATTATTACAAATGACAGGTACAACGATGCGAGAGTAATTGAAGTGCGTCCTTTCAGGGTGCAGGATGAACTGGCCAAAGACCGGGTGGTTGTTATAGGAGGTTTCCAGGGTGTGAGTTACAAAAGAGATATTACAACTTTAGGAAGAGGCGGTTCTGACACCTCTGCAGTCGCACTTGCTGCCGCATTAAATGCGGAAAGATGCGAGATTTATTCCGATGTTGACGGTGTTTATACTACTGACCCCAATGTAGTTAAAGACGCCAAACATCTGCCTGAAATTTCATACCAGCAAATTCAGGAAATGGCTGAAGCCGGCGCGAAAGTTCTGAATGCTCAGGCAATTCAGTTTGCTAAGGAAGCAAAAATTGCTATTTATGCCCGGAGCACGTTTAATCCCGGTAAAGAAACTATCATCAGGGAGCTTGCTCCCGCAGATAGACCTGCGGTCATCGCGGTGGTTCATGAAACCGATATAGTAAGAGTTCTATTTGTTAACAAAAATCCTGAAGTAAATTTTAATGATAGTTTCCGCACTCTTTTCAACCTGTTGGAAGAGAATGATATGTCTGTAAAAGAAATAAATTTAATCGATTCGGAAAAACCGGGGGTATCTAAAGCTTCATTTATCGTTTCCAGGAAGAATATTCATGGATGGGAGAAGATTGAAAAAAAACTTAATGAAAGATATAAAGAACAAATTAACATCGATAATTCTTTCGGAGCTGTATCATTAATCGGAGAGGGATTCAGCAGGGATAATAGATCTGTTTCGGAAACAATATCAATATTAAAAGAAAATAATATTTCTTATTACAGCTTAACTACAACTTCTTTCAGAATTTCTATGCTGGTAAAAAAAGAAATGCTTGAAACATGCGCAGCTGTTCTTCATAATTATTGGATTAACAAGTAGTTACAGGCTTAAGCTGATAAATTAATTTGGGTTATCAATTACTTACGTTAATAGATTTAAGTTTTTTAAATTTGTATTTATATCAATTTACAGCCAATAAAATGGCTATCTGTCCGCTCTTCAATTTTTATCTTTAAGTAATTTAGATTTTTACTAGATTTAGAATAAAAACAAGCTGAATATGAAAACATTTATTTTATGGCTCATTTTACTTTTCTTTTGCTGGCCTTTAGCTATATTAGCAATTGTATTATATCCGGTTGTATGGCTTCTCTTGCTTCCATTCAGACTTATCGGGAATACTTTTTCATTTATATTTAAATTCCTGGAAGAGCTAATTACTCTTCCGTTCAGAATTTTGAAAAGATCTTCGCAAGTGAGATAAATTTATTATATTTATCAACCTCTTTATCAAAAAATATAACCTGGTAATGATGAAAAATTTTAAGAAGAGCTTATTGTCTGTATTAATTTATAGTATTGCAATGGGTCTTCTTGAAGCAATTGTAGTTGTGTACTTAAGAGATATATTCTATCCGCATGGTTTTAAATTCCCATTAATGATTATACCGGATTCAACATTACAAGTTGAAATATTGCGTGAATTTTGTACGCTGGTTATGCTTGTATCTATAGCTGTGATTGCAGGGAAAAATAGACTGCAGATGCTTTCTTATTTTCTTTTCAGTTTTGCTGTTTGGGATTTAGCTTATTATATAGGATTAAAATTAATATTAAACTGGCCTTCTTCCTTTTTTACTTGGGATATACTATTTTTAATTCCGATTCCATGGATCGGCCCGGTTCTTGCGCCGATTATCTCTTCTGTATTTATGATTATTCTCTCTTTGTTATTCTTGTTTATACAAAGGAGAGATGAAAATTTTAAAGTAAAAGTTGTTGAATGGATTCTAATATATTCGGGAGCCGCTGTAATATTTTTATCATTTATATGGAATTATGCAGAAATTATAATATCCAATAATTTATTAATAAATATTTTCTCTCTTAAACAAAGTTCGTTCATTGAAATTTCTCAGAGATATATACCGCGTTATTTTCACTGGGATATATTTTTGTTAGGAATATTTTCAATTGTCTTTTCAATTTTTTTAATATTAAAAAGATATGGTTTAATATTAAAAAGGAATGAAGCTTCACTTTGAATAAGAAACCTTACTTTAACCAAGGTAATAGCTGGTAACATTTTCTGCGGTTTCAAACATTTCCTCAACTGTTTTGTTTAATACATTAAAGTCAAAGGGTTTCAGAAATGTATAATAAGGACGCAAATTATAACTTCTGATTAAAGTTATATTATCTATATAACCTGTTATGAAGATATACGGGATTTCCCTGATTTCGGAAACTCGTGCTATAGCTTCAATTCCATCCAGCTGCCCCTTGAGAGAAATATCTGTGATTATTAAAGAAGGACATTCATATAGTGCTGATTTAACTAATTCTTCACCGGATTCGACTATATGGATGACCCTAAAACCTTTACGCTCAATATTTGATTTAATGCATCTTGCAGTAATCAAATCATCTTCGCCCAACAGCACACTATAATCATTCACCATCGTAACCTCCCTTTTTCTGCTCTCTAAAGAAGATTTTTAGAAAGACATTTATCAGATTTAGACTAGAATAAATTCTCAGAACACTCTGTCTACATTCTACAGCATACATGCAAGTGGGGTAGATATTATAGTGTAATTTGTCTTCAATTCCAAATTAATTTATTCATTTATTGTTCTATATCACATGGAACGTTTTCTTTCAAAAGAAAATTCAGAATATATTCCAGATGATTCTATTCAATTGAATTTAATGTTGTAACCATCACAAGAAATAGCTTTTTTTTATTTAGATTGGATACAGAGTTGATTTGATTATCAGCTTTATCTTTCTTATTAATATAAGACAGAGGATTGGGTGGAAAGCACTTAGCTAATTAACGGAACCATCCAATCTTTTTTATCTTTCCAGGTTAAATCTACGGATTGTCATCATTCAAAAATATCATCATATTATTTGATTGAGGAAAATTTTGCCAGCAATTTTTTAATTCTTTCATTCATATTTACATAATGGTTCTATAAAACACAGGCTTAATTGATTATTAAAAATAACTTGCTGCTGGCATATTAATTGATTTTGTAAAGAAAATTAAATAAAAAGGGGTATCAATCCCATGAGCGATTCTGTTTTCAATTATGGTGTTTCATTACAGGAACTAAATTATTTAGGAATAATACTAACGAAAGAAGAATATCTGCGTTCAACTAGCACTTTAAAAAAGTTTTATGATTTGCATACACTTTTTGTAATGCGAAAAGATGATCAGAAAGCAAAAGAGATTTTAAATGTAGCCTCCGTCAGCTTAAACCTGAATCACTCCTGATAACAAACCCGATTCATTCGGTTTAATTAATTTGTTATTCACTTAAATTTGAATTGCCAGCCTACAAGTATCGCATAGCTGTTAGCCTGGAACGACTGTGCTCCTTTTATATCCTCCTCCCTTTGCACAAAATAATAGACTAATTCTCCGAAAAGTCCCCCGCTTTCGCCAAAATTAACCTCTACCCCGCCCCCTAAATTTACACCAATTGCATTTTTGATATTTATTGTAGAATCCTGCAGCATAAAGCCGTATTGTGAAGCTAACTGTTTAAATTGGTCAGTCCAGTTAATGTCAATATTTCCGCTGATTAATCCGGCACCTGCTTTAGCATAAGGTACAATCGGACCGGATAAAAACCTGGCTTTAACAAAAACTCCGGCCGTTAACTGATGCACTTTCAGTTCCGAAATCTTCATATTTTGTCCAGCGATATCTGCGTTGACATCAAATGTAAATGGAACAGCAGCATAATTTATATCAGCACCGAATGTTAAAAGAAAAGGGAGGCTGAATGATAGCTGCGCTCCGACAGGAATATATTCAGCTTGCGAAAATTCAGCTAAATCAGTAATGGAATTATTCAAAATGCTTTTATCAAAAGAAGATCTTCCGACTCCGGAATAAATTGAAAGTGCTACCTGGGCATTAACCGAAGATAGAATAAAGAGAAACAAAAAAAACGTAAAGAGAACTTTTTTCATAAATCCTCCTGAAAGTTTTAGATACGTGAAAAGTTAGAAGTTCGAGAAAACAATTTTTGATGCTTGGTTAGAATAATAAATTTCAGGTTCATTTACAATTGCGATCACCTCTGATTTTTGTAAATAATCGAATTTTCTATATGGCTTTTGAACTGAACCATAAAAAATGTTTTAACGAGATTTGCCTGTTTATAAACGAAGTGGAATATATTGAAAGGAGTTTAATTGATTTGAAAAACTGTCATATTATTTTAAATATGTATGCCTATTAATTATGATACATTCGGTTCCAAAATACACTTTCAATCAATCAATGGCTATTGAAAATTTCTGAAGTAGATATCTGGTGAATTACATCTTTCGCTTCTTCAATTAACAAAATTATTTTAAATATATCCTCATCTTTAAGCTGGCTATGATCAGCTTCGATCATTGATTGATCTGAAAAAATCAGATAGTATTTTTCTTTACTAATTATTACGGTTGAAAGTGTTATTTTATCATAATATACCTTAATAATAGCACTATCCAGATTTTTACTTGTAATATTTGTATTAATATTTTCCATTATAAACACTCTATATCTATTATCGGGTATTTTATTTTTATTTTCACTATCATTTTGTATTAATACTAAATTTCTAACAATGTTTATCTTCTGATCAAATATTAGGATTTAATATTTATTCTTCCACCTTTATTGTAACAAAATGTAACAGTTAGGTAACATTCTATAAAAGTTTACCCAAAAAATATATTATAAGTTCCATTTTTTGTTTTTACTACAAAAAATCAGGATTCATTAAGTTTAAAAATAATCTGAAGAGTCAGCTTAACTTTTATTGGTATACCTTTATCTTCAGCCGGGGTAAATTTAGAATTTTTAACTGCTTCAACTGCTGCTTCATCACACCCGCCGAAAAGACCCTTTAATATTTTAACATCATCAACATCACCATTTTCATTTATATAGATAAGCAAATATACTTTCCCTTCAACTCCGGCTTTTTTAGCTGCTTCCGGATAAACAATTTTTTTATAGATGCTTTCTATTCCACCAATAGGTAAAGGCATCACCTCTGCAAAAGGTTTATATAAATCGTCTTTGCCTGTGGAGAAAATATTATGGGGAGATACGATTAGTATGAATAAAAATAAAAAAACAAAATACCTTTTCATCGCAATTCTTTAATTAAAATAAGTTCAATATTAATATCGTAAAATAAAGGCATTTCTTTAGCAGCAAATGATATTGCCGGCTTGTGTACATTTAAACAAAATTGATTTTTAATTGAAGGAAAACACAACTTTTTATCGGGTTAAGATTTAATATCTTTTCTAAGGATTATTTAACGCCTCGAATATCCCAAAATTATAATTAGTGTAAATGAATAGAGAAATAATGATAGGAGACGTAAAATTGAAATGTAAAATTCTGATTAGCTTAAAATCGTACGCCCGGAAGGATTCGAACCCTCAACCTTTTGATCCGTAGTCAAACGCTCTATCCAATTGAGCTACGGGCGCATATATTAAATTTTAACTAACCTCAATCACTAGCCCGAAAGTTTATATTTATTTGCCTTTTCAGGCGAAGCTCATTTATGAGCGAAGCCGGATTGAGCTGCCTGCACATTTTTTCATTTCAAATATAATGCAAATTAAAAAATTTTACAATCAGTGTTACATTATATTGAAGAATATAATAAATCGTTCCCGGAAAATTTTAAGTATAATCTTAAATGTTCTACTTAAGATGTTCCTTTATATCAACATTGAGTGATATAGTTAAAAATAAAAAGTCTGAAACTCAGCTACGAATACTTTCAGTTATTGCATTGTATGAACTTCATTCTGATAAAGGTGAGCAATTAGTATTTCCCCTCATAAAGGATTAGTCCCTTTTTCATCCTTTTGCACGATTTACTTAGTCTGCTTTTATGCATACTATGATTAGTGGTTAAATGCAGAAATGAGGTGTTTATGTACCAGATCAATAACAAAGGGAATTGGATAGCTCTTAAAGAAAAGATAATGTTTGCATATCCGGCAATAAACATTGAAGATTTGGAATTAAATCATGGTGATGAATTCGATCTTTTAGTTAAGCTGCAAAAAAAATTTTCAAAAACCAAGAGTGAAATTATTAAAATGATTGATAAACTGTAATAATCCCCTTCTTCATTTTATATTAAATAATTATTTGAAAGTTTTTAGGTAAACTTTAAAAATTCCCTCAACATATATTCATTAAAATTATCATAAATAAAATTAGGAATCAAAAATGAAACATTTAATATTTTTCTTAATAATAATGTCTTTGCCATTGTTTGCCCAGGACAAAAAAGATAATGACAAGACAGCACTGGAGATTAAAACTAAAGAATGGATGACCAAAATATCATCTGATCCTGAACTGCGGTTGTCAATGATGGCAATGATTCTGGATGAAACAAATGGGAACAAGGAAGAAATGACCAGTTTGGGGAAAAAAATAATGGACAATCCCGGTATGAATTCTATTATTGCAGGTATGCTGCCGGGAAAAGCTAACAGCGATAATATGACGATCCCCTCTCGTACTATGATGGGAGACAGTTCTAACACCAGGACTATGAAAATGTCGGGTCATGAGTCATATCAGAAAAAGTGACTTAATTATCCTAAAATCCAGATATGATTTAATCAAAAGAGCTTTATAGAAAACCGGATTCTTTGCTCAGCAATACTAATTACAATTTTGTTAAATGAAGAAGGGACAGATGATACTGCTGCTGCAGTAATTAAAAGTCTTAAATAATCAACAATTATGGAAATAACTATTTTTTGAAAGTAATCTGTATTGGTTTTGCATTGGCTGTACCTATCTGGCCAATTGGAATTATGTGCATTCGTAAGACGATTACAGAAGGACGATTACACGGATTAATTATAAGAAAGCATTAATATATCACGTACCAGATAAACGCCGTTGGGAAGAAAAGCCTAAACCCGCAATTAAAAATCCTTCGGATGCTATTATCAGGATTACTAAAACAACAATATGCGGAACTGATCTTCACATCATAAAAGGCGATGTTTCTGAAGTGATTGAAGGTCTTATACTCGGTCACGAAGAAATTGGAGTAATTGCAGAAATTGGACCTGGAGTTTCGAATTTCAAAATTGGCAATAAAGATCTGATTTCTTGTATTACTTCATGCGGAATTTGCGAAGCATGTAAGAAAGGGATGTATTCGCATTGCGAAACAGGCGGCTGGATTCTTGGTCATTTGCCCTTTTATTCATGCGAATAGCTCTATGTTCCAGGTATGATTATATTAAAATTTTAACACCCAAAAGATGTAGTCCATTTTTCATCCCTTCGCTTGATTGAAATATCTTTTTTCAATTTCTAATTTTTTTTATGAAAAAGATTAAATTGTTAATAATCGAGGATAACAGGCTCTTACGTAACGGAATTATTTCTATAATTAAAAAGCAGCAGGATCTTGATATTATCCCTGAATCGGGAATTACTAAAAATACCTTTGCTAAGATTCAGCAATTAAAACCTAATATAATTCTTTTAGACTTAGGTTTGCACAATCGCAATAGTCTTTCCGTGGTAGAGTTCGTAAAAAAAGATTTCCCCGATGCGAAAGTGATCATAATGGACCTTGCACCTGTACCCGGGGATGTAAATTTATTTTTTAACGCAGGAGCTTCCGGTTTTATTTTGAAAGATGCATCACCCGATGATTTTCTTGAAACTATCCGTGCTATTGCGGAAGGTAAAAACATTCTTCCGCCTGATTTAACCGAATCTCTCTTTACCCAAATAATAGAACATGCTCTCAAAGGGAGTAAAGTAAAATTAAAAGACGCAGTTCGTATGACAAAAAGGGAGCGGGAAGTTATCGGTTTAATCAGTGACGGTCTTAGCAATAAAGAAATAGCACAAAAACTGCATGTTTCAAGCTTTACGATCAAAAGCCATCTTCATAATATAATGGAAGAACTTGCACTTCATACACGTTTGGAAGTAGCAAATTATTCATACTCAAACGGAAATCTAAAAAAGATTATAAAAAATATTTCAACGGCTAGTTGAAAATTATTAACTGACCAAAATTCCTATTTTAAAAGTACCGATATACTCCCGGAGATATACAAAGTTTAATTTACTTAGAAACCCAATTTCTTAGAAAGTAGATTCTTTAATTTAATCAGGCAATCTTTTTTGACTGTTATCTCGATAAGAGAACCTTTTTTAAATAAAGAATCAATTCTTAGCTGCGAGTTAATAAAATATCAATAAATAAAAATAATTCCTATCCTAAATAAATTATTAACCTTTTGACTTTACTCGATTTTCTTATCTTTCTCAAGGCTTTTTCTCTTATTTGTCTTATCCGTTCTCTCGTAAGATTAAAATTATTCCCTATCTCCTCAAGAGTTAATTTGTTTTCTTTTCCGATACCAAAACTCATCATTAAGACTTTTATCTCCCTCTCTGATAGAATGGATAATATATTTTCTATCTCCTTAGAAAGAGATTCCTTTGTCAGATTATCATCGGGTGACGGCTGATTATTATTTGGAAGAACATCCAGCATGTTTTTTCCGTAACCATCATCGTTTTTAAAAGGTGCATCTATTGATAATTGTGTACCTGAAGTCGTAAGTGCATGTGTTACTGATTCAATTGAAATATCAAGAATTCCTGCAAGTTCTTCGTTTGTAGGTTTTCTATCGTATTCCTCCTCAAATTCTATTGAGGCTCTGAATATCTTTCTCAAATTCCCGATAATATTTACCGGAAGATGAACGATTCTTGATTGATAGGCAATTGCCTGAGTTAAACCCTGCCTTATCCACCATACCGCATATGAAATAAATTTAAATCCTCTTGTTTCGTCAAATTTTTGAGTTGCTCTGATCAATCCCAGGTTGCCTTCATTTATTAAATCGGTAAGTGAAAGCCCCTGATTCTGGTATTGCTTTGCCACCGAAACTACAAACCGCAGATTGGATGTTATTAACTTATTCCTCGCATTCTCATCACCTCTTCTCATTTTTACAGCAAGGTCAAATTCCTCTTCCGGGGTTAATAGATTAACTTTACTTATTTCCGTAAAATATTGATCAAGTGTTTTACTTTCGCGAACTGTTGACTGCTTTGTTATTTTCAATTAATTTTCCCGTCTCTTTAGATTGATATGTTTTAATAAAGCTGCGGTGTTTATTAAATAAATGAGATCATACAGACATCAAAACATGTGGAAATGAAATATAATGAAATAAAAGATTGGACTAATTGTTTATAGATTTTGGTGACAGTAAATTAGTTGTCGGAACCGAGCCAATTTACTGCTTCTGCTGTATTATCGAAATATTTAAAATTACTCCATTTTGCATTGTGTTCTATTTTCTGGAAAAATAAGTGGTCATCTTTTATACGTGAAATGACAATTGCAATTTTATCAAAGGACTTAAATCCAAACTTTTCCAATGCCTCTCCATTAGTATACAGCTTATAGATTCCTGAGCAATCCAGCTTAGTCTCTTCATGGTTAAATAAAAACTTATGACAGCTATTTTCATGAGCTAATTTTAGTGCCTCAATTGAATACTTTTCTGCCAATTTAAAATTTAACTTCCCTTTTATTTTTATGTCAATAATTCTTTTTTCACTCTCATAATCAATTGCATAAACCATTAAAATCCTTCTCTAACTCTTTTATTTACTTTTAAGAATAGCGCACCAAAATTATACTCTTATAAACCTGGCAGCCGGAGCTCTGCAGATTGAACAATTCTTTTCCGGCTTGTCGGATAAAATATTTCCGCAGAACGGACAAAGATATAAATCGCCGTCAGTCAAATCCTTTCCATCTTTGAGAGCCACCAAAGCTGAAAAATATAATTGTGCATGAGCCTCTTTACTTTTGATGTCATTTTTAAATCTATGTTTGGCTTTGTGATTATCAGATACCGCTTGTTGCAGCATCAAAGGATACATTGTTCTTTTTTCGTTCGTCTCTCTTGCAATAGCAGATTTTATATTTTCTAATGTAGAGCCTATTCCATTTATTGCATTCAATTTACTCTGAGCATGAATTCTTTCGACTCTGGAAGATAGTCTAAATAAGCGGGCTATATTTGGGAAACCATCTTGCTGGGCCTTATTAGCAAAAGCACGATATTTCAAATTCGCCTGACTTTCATTTGCAAATGCAAGTTTTAGATTTTCTTCCGTTTTCGTCATATTTTCATCTGAATAGTTAGTAAAAAAATGTTTTTAATTTATAGTATTATTTAATTATAGGAAGATTTGATATGTTAATCCATCCACCAAAGGGATGAAAAAGGGATTAGTCCTTAATATAGATTTGGAAATAATAGTGGTGCTGATAATAACTTGTATTTGGATTTAATTATACCTATCCTATTTCTATGGAAAGAGTATACACAATGAGAGAATCTATGAATATTTTAATTGCCGAAGCTGACATAAAAATTGTAGACCAGCTTAAAAATTATCTGGTCTCCTTTGGTCACAAAGTTTTTCCTAATGTAACTAGTGGTGAAGATTTAATGAAGTATGTTGAGCTTTTAAATCCTTCACTGATTATTACAGATATCAACCTTAATGGTCAACTCGATGGGGTTGAAGCAATAGCCCGTTTGGAGAGAAGTTATAATATTCCATATATTTTTATTACAGCTTATGACGATTACAGCAATCTTATTTACTCATATAATTTAAATCCTGTCAGTATAATAAAAAGGCCCATTGATCTAGCCAATCTCCATGAAAGTGTTGAGAAAGCTCAACTGAATCTTGAACTCGTTTAGTTGGATACAAAACAGATATTATTACTTATTAAAGAACTTAAAGATACAGTCGAATTAATAACGATCATTTTAAAGGTTATACATTAAATATTTCTGTTTATGCCTTCGGATAATGTTCAGCTCCTTTAGTTTATCACAAAAAATTTATCATCATTTACTTATATGAACTTGATGCTTTTTATTTAATCATATTTGTAAAAAAATTAAACAAATTAAAACCATAAAATATTTCCTCTTGAAACTATTGATCTTTTCTTAATATTTGCTCCCGGTTCAAGCAAGAATAGATGATTCATTATAGATTTACTAACAGTATATTCCAAAAACAGACCTAAATTCTTGCATACTAAAAATGAATCCACTAATTTGCTAAAGAAAATTTGATTGATATAAATCCATATATGAATATCACTAATTCATAGAGGCCTTACCAGTTATAATGAAAAAAATTCTAATCGTGGTTATAGAAGACAACAGGTTATTGCGGGATGGTATAACTGCGATGATTAAGGAACAGCCGGATCTAAAAGTAACAGCTGCCTTTGGTGACTGTGCAAAAGCATTACAATTTATCCGCGGATCGCAGCCCAATATAGTCCTTCTGGATCTCGGTTTACGAAATCAAAATAGTTTAAACCTGGCAAAAGTATTAAAAAAGGATTTTCAGAAAATAAAAATTATAATGATGGATCTTGTTCCCCTGCAGGAAGATTTATTAGTTTTTGTGCAAGCAGGGGTTTCAGGGTTTATACTTAAAGAAGCAACTGTGGATGAATTTCTTAAAACAATCAGATCGGTTGCCGGCGGGGCTAAAGCGCTGCCACCGAATTTAACCGAGTCACTCTTTTCCCAGATTGTTTATAATGCAGTAAAGGAGTCAAATCATTCAAAGATAATTAGTTCAGTAAAAATGACGAAACGCGAACGGCAGGTAATTGAATTGGTATCAGATGGTTTGAGCAATAAAGAAATTGCACAAAAGCTTAATCTTTCGACTTATACTGTAAAGAGTCATATCCATAACATATTGGAAAAGCTTGCTATCCACACACGTGTACAGATTGCAAAATTCGCGCATACTTCAAATGATTATACTACAGATATAAAATCAATTTCTTTAGACGAAGATCAAGAGGAATGATCTGCTTCCTGCCCTTTTGTACGATTGCATTACAATCTTTAATTTCCTTTAATCGGTATATAATCTTAACAGACCGGAAGTATAAAGGCGATCCTATATTAAGAATCGCCTTTATAAATCATTTGATTGAATGACTTTTTAATACATTCCGCCCATATCACCCATACCGCCGCCGGGCATTGGAGGCATAGCAGACTCTTTTTCTTTCTTCTCATAAACTACTGCTTCGGTTGTAATTAAAAGAGACGCAACAGATGCTGCATTCTCTAAAGCTGTTCTTGTAACTTTAGTAGGATCGATAACACCTGATTTTATCAGGTTTTCATAAGTTTCAGTTGCAGCATTAAATCCGAAGTCATCTTTACCTTCTTTAACTTTCTGCAGCACAACAGAACCTTCTATACCGGCATTATTAACTATCTGTCTTAATGGTTCTTCAAGAGCTTTCTGTATTATCTTTACTCCGGTTGTTTGGTCAAGGTTATCTCCCTTAATTTTCTCCAGACCAGCGATTGCTCTAATAAATGCCACACCGCCGCCGGCTACTATTCCCTCTTGAACTGCCGCACGGGTAGCGTGAAGCGCATCTTCAACACGGGCTTTCTTTTCCTTCATTTCAATTTCCGTAGATGCACCTATCTTTAATACTGCAACACCGCCTGAGAGCTTTGCTAATCTCTCCTGGAGTTTTTCTTTATCATAATCGGATGTAGTTTTATCAATCTGGGCTTTTATCTCATTAATTCTTTTCTTTATATCATCTGTTTTGCCGGCACCTTCTACTATTGTAGTATTATCTTTATCTATAACAACTTTTTTTGCACTGCCAAGGTAAGATATTGTTGCATTTTCCAATTTGAATCCTCTCTCTTCGGAAATAACAGTACCGCTGGTTAATACTGCTATATCTTCCAGCATAGCTTTTCTTCTATCGCCAAACCCGGGAGCTTTTACAGCAGCAACTTTTAAAGTACCCCTTAATCTATTTACTACTAATGTAGCAAGCGCTTCTCCTTCCAGGTCTTCAGTAACAATCAGCAGTGCTTTTCCTGCCTGTGCAACCTTTTCTAAAATGGGAAGAAGGTCCTTCATTGCCGAGATTTTTTTATCATGAATCAAGATATAAGGATCTTCAAGTATTGCTTCCATATTCTCCGTATCGGTTACAAAATAGGGTGATAAATAACCTCTATCGAACTGCATGCCCTCAACAACTTCAAGTGAAGTCTCGGTTCCTTTTGCTTCTTCAACAGTAATAACTCCATCTTTCCCGACTTTCTCCATTGCATCTGCAATAAGTTCACCAATTGTCTTATCATTATTAGCAGAAATAGAACCTACCTGAGAAATTTCATTTCTCCCTTCAACTTCCCGGCTGATAGATTTTAAATATTCGACAACATGATTAACTGCTAAATCAATACCTCTTTTAAATCCATCGGATTTGCACCGGCAGTAACATTCTTTAAACCTTCACGGTAAATTGCCTGGGCTAAAACTGTTGCTGTTGTAGTACCATCACCAGCTACATCACTTGTTTTAGTGGCAACTTCTCGAACCATTTGTGCGCCCATGTTTTCCGTGGGATCTTCCAGGTCAATTTCTTTAGCTACAGAAACACCATCTTTTGTAACCGTAGGTGCTCCAAATTTTTTCTCAAGAATAACATTACGTCCTTTAGGGCCTAATGTAACTTTTACAGCATTTGCCAGTTTGTCCACACCTCTTCTCAATTTATTGCGGGCTTCACTATTAAATTCAATTAATTTTGATGACATTTTTAAACCTCTTTAAAATTATAATTCTCAAAAATTCATTTACCAATTATTGCGAAGATATCACTCTCCCGCATAATTAAATATTCCTCACCTTCAACGGTAACTTCTGTACCGCTGTATTTTCCATACAGAACTTTATCCCCTTCTTTCACTTCCAATTTAACTTGTTTTCCATCTTCAGCAACTTTTCCTGGACCAACAGCCACTATTGTTCCTTCAATAGGTTTTTCTTTTGCTGTATCAGGAACAATGATTCCGCCTTTAGTTATTTCTTCTGTTTCCATTGGTTTTACAATAACTCTGTCCGCCAACGGTCTTAAATTAACTTTAGCCATTTTTTAACCTCTATTAAAATATATTTTAAAATTATTAACACTATTATTACGGAGAATGTAAGATTTAGGAAAAATAATCTATTGTGTTAAATAAAGTAATATGATTTTACATGTTAATATATCCTCCAAAGGGATGAAAAGTGGATTAGTTCTTGGGAGCATGTTATTTGTAATTGCTTCACCGGGCAGAATAGAAGTGATTATTTCTTCGTCTCAATCTTACAGGCTGGCAATAAATTCTAAACTCACTTAACATAAACAAGAACATTAGTTCACCTTTATAATTGAGCTGCGGTCGTGAAACTAATTTGTAGAGTACTTGAAAATGCAATAAAAAACCCGCTCTGTTTTTAACAAAGCGGGTAGCTCTTGTTCAATAGAGTCCTTCTAATTAACCTTGCGATAGGTCATTTTGAAAGGAGATAAAACATAAAAAAAATCTATTGAATGTCAAATACCTTTAATCACAATTGATATTCTAATCTGCTTACAAGCATACTTAATTTCAGATTTGCAATTAACAATTCTCAATCCTGGATCCACAATCTGCAGTTATTCTGTACGCCCAGAAGGATTCGAACCCTCAACCCTCAGATCCGAAGTCTGATGCTCTATCCAGTTGAGCTATGGGCGCATTTAACATTACTTTTAAGTTTGGTGCTCTATAGAGTTTACCCGGCGAAGCTGATTTATCAGCGAAGACGGGTTGAGCTATGAGTGCAATTATTTTTAGCCTAACTCCACAATTCTTTATTCAGTGGAATGCACAATATTAGACATTTCCAAAAACTCTACAAATAGTTACTACACACTTCACTACACACCTTTTCAATGCATTAACTTTGAATTGAACTATGTTTAAGTGTGAATTCATAAAACAAATATAATGGAAATTAATTTTGTTGAAAAGTTCTTACTAATTCATTTAGTAGCTTAAGACCACATTCAGGATTTGACTTATGACAGCCAAAATCCCGAATTGAGCGGGAGATTTCTAAAAGAATTCTAAAGACCCGGTACAACATCTTCCTGCAAGTTTTTTTAGAATTAGATTGCAAACATACATTGTTTGTATTCCTTTGAGAGGTAATCATAGTATGACTTCTGAGCATTTGAGAAAAATAATTGATGAAGGAGAAGGTATTCAAATTGAATTTTAAACCTCCCGATTAGATCTGCCGAGAAATACACTTGAATCAATGCCTTCAAACTTCAAAATCTAGAGAAAAGTTGAAACATGAACAACTATTTTCTTATTTGTCAATGAATTAAAAGATCTTTCTCTCTAACTACTTGATATCATACACTTTTTTATCTTCTTTTGTATATATAAGATTTGACAGGAAGATAATTGTATTCGCTTACTAGATGATTACTAGGAGTTTTATGGTTATTTTATCCGAGTGAGTCTGCTCTAAAAAGGTAGATTTATTAATAATATCATTTTAATTTAACTTAAAATTAAATCAGAATTTTATTAAAATGACCTTTTTAGATTCGACTCACGAGTTAATTGGAATTAAGAAATGAAAGAATCAATTTTAATAATCGATGATGAGAGTGAGCTAAGAAATTTGCTTGTAAAACTTCTTAGACTGGATGATTATATCACTTATGATGCAGAAAACGGAAGATCCGGACTGGATTTTATAAAAAAAGATGATGTTGCTGTCGTTATTACAGATGTAAGATTACCTGATATAAATGGAATAGATCTCATTAACAAAATAAAGGAAGTAAGCCCGTTATGCGAGATTATAGTCTTAACTGCATATGGAACCATTGAAGATGGAGTTCGTGCAATTAAAGAAGGAGCATTCGATTATATAACTAAAGGAGATGAAGATAATAAAATTATTCCGCTGGTAAAGCGGGCTGTTGAAAAGTATCAGCTTAAAAAGAGAATTGAGCTTCTTGAAAAAAGTATTGTTCAAAAATTTAACTTTGAATCGATTTCCGGTAAGTCATCTCTCATAATTAATGCAAAAGATCTTGCTTCAAAAGTTGCTATGACGGATACTCCTGTTTTACTTTTAGGTGAAACTGGAACCGGTAAAGAATTGTTCGCCCAAGCAATTCATTATTCAAGCAATAGAAAGAGAAATCCATTTGTAATAGTAAATTGCAGTGCTATTCCCAAAGAACTAATTGAATCTGAGATGTTCGGTTATAAAGCCGGAGCTTTTACAGGAGCAGCCAGAAATAAAAAAGGATTATTTGAAGAAGCAAATACCGGAACTTTATTTCTTGATGAAATCGGTGAACTGGATATTTCACTGCAGGCTAAACTTTTAAGAGTGCTTGAAGCAAATGATTTTATAAAACCCGGAGACACAAAGTCTACTCAAGTTGATGTTAGAATTATCGCAGCAACAAACCGTAATCTTGAAAAAGCAATTAAAGAAGGAATCTTCCGGTCCAGATCTGTTTTACCGGATAAGTGTAATGAAGATTGAAATCCCTTCATTAAGAGAAAGAAGAGAAGATATTTTAGAATTAATTGATTTTTTTATTGACTTTTTCAGCAAGAAAATGAATAAAAAAGTTGAAAAGATTTCTGCTTCTTTTTATGAGAGACTGAAGCAATATGATTTTCCCGGCAATATTCGAGAATTAAGAAATGTAATTGAAAGAAGTATCATACTCTCTGAAGGTGGATTTCTTGGAGATAATTTGTTACCACATGAGTTTTTCTCAGAATCAATTAAAGAAAATGCTGATTCATTAAAACTTGAAGATATTGAAAAGCAACATATTATCTCTGTTCTTGAAAAAACAAACAATAACAAAACAAAAGCTGCTGAAGCTTTAGGAATAGGATTGACAACTCTTTATAGAAAGATTCAAACTTACGGTTTAGAATAGACTGAAAATTTTTCCAGGAAAGGAACAATCTCTTTTATATATAATCTTAGAAGATCCATTTCAGCTTCCGGAATATTAACATCGTTATTTATTTTGAGTCCAAGGATACAAAATACTGTTCCTTTAATTTCGATGGGGAAATAGATTGTATTGGTGTAATTTTTTATGGTAGTTGTTTTACTTATTTCTTCTTTATATTTGTAACAATTTTCCGCTAAAAGCCATTCAATCTCATCTGGTTTATAGCTGCTTGCCGGATGAGGAATTCTCTTCAGTTTACTTTCATCTTCCGGGAAAAAGATTATTGTTTCAAGTCCGAAAATGCTTTTTATATTTTCGACTGCCTTTATTAGAACTTGGTCAAGATTGTTTGAAAGAGATAAAAGCTTTACCAATTGATAAAGGATTATAAGGTTTCGTTTTTCTTCAATCATCTTTTTGTCTTTAGCTTTTAGCTTTTCAGTAAGAACTCCATTTGTAACAGCTACAATAAAAAACAGAATCAGCATCACTACATCTTCCGTTTTATCAATCTTCATGGTAAATTGCGGAGGAATGAAATAATAATCCCATGCCAGGGCACTTATTATCGCTGAAATAAAAATTGGCCCCTTTTCAAAATTAAAAATTGGTAGTAGAAAAATGATCAAGAGTAAAATTAATGAAACAGTTTCATAGCCTATAATATTTTGAATATAATACAAAGCAGATATAAAAATGAAAAGCAAGAGAGTCGAGAAGAAATACTGCTTACTTATTGAGATATTGATTTGCTTTTTCATGATTAAAAACCTTTTTGTTTTTCGTACGCAAAATGTGTGCAACCAAAAAACTCGGTTTTTCTTCAAGCTTGGTTAACATTATTTTTCGCATCCTTCCATTTTGAAAATAGACCATACCATTTTGAAAGAGTTATCTTTATTGATTCCCCTTTTTCTTATTGAATATACAACAAAGTGAACTTACTCTCTTTGGCACTTCTTTAGCAATCATTAGGATGAATTTTATGGAATGAAACACGAGATTATGTCAATTTCACAATATCTATTTAAGAAGTTATCTCCAATTAGAATTTTAATTTTCGGATTTGTTATCCTTACACTAACCGGAACTTTTCTTCTTATGCTTCCGGAGGCAAATGTAAACGGTTCATCTCAATCATTTGTAGATGCATTATTTACTGCAACTTCAGGTGTATCAACTACAGGGTTGATTGTAGTAGATACCGGGAGCTATTATACATTTTTTGGTCAATTGGTAATTTTGATATTGGTGCAAATAGGTGGATTAGGATACATGGTTTTTATTGTTTTAGCATTTTTAAGCCAAAAGAAAAATATGTCCATTCAGGGAAGAAAAATATTGCGTGAATCCTTGAGCCGTCCCACCACAATCGATATGGTTCATTTTGTAAAGATTGTATTTGCTTTCACAATTATAATAGAAATTGTGGGCGCGGCTGGTATGTATATTTACTGGTCGGGGTTTTTTCCTTTTTCAGAAGCTGCTTATATAAGTCTGTTTCACTCAATTTCCGGCTTTTGTACTGCCGGTTTCGGATTGTTTAGTGACAGTATAACTTCTTATGGTCACAGCTTGTATTTGAACATTGTCATTGATCTTGTCTGTATTGCAGGGGCTGTCGGATTTTTCGTTTTATTTGATGTTTATGAATATGTCGGAAAGAAAATTAAAAAAGAGAAGCAAGCACAGTTATCTCTTCATAGTAAAATAGTCTTAGTAATCACTTTTATTCTCATTATAGTTGGAACAGTTATAGTATTTGGATTTGAAGGCTCCAGGTTTTCATCTTCATTTGGGAATAAAACTCTTGATGCTACATTTCAGATAATATCTGCATCAACAACAACAGGTTTTAATACAATTGATATTGGTTCAATGACAAATTCAAGCCTGTTAATTATAATAGTCTTGATGTTCATTGGAGCATCACCCGGAAGTACAGGCGGAGGAATCAAAACCACATCTTTCGGAATTTTAATTAAGAATATATTTTCAATACTCGGTGGTAGAAAGGATACTGCTTTCTTTAAAAGGAAAATCAGCAGTGATTTAATTTCCAACGCTTTTATACTAATAAGCATCAGCTTAATGTGGATTACAATCGTTGTAATTATTTTGTGTAAAACTGAAAATGCAAGTTTTATAAGGATACTTTTTGAAACCGTTTCTGCATTTGGAACTGTCGGTCTTTCGACTGGAATAACCAATGCTTTATCAATGACAGGTAAAATTCTAATAACCTTAACTATGTTTTTGGGTAGAGTTGGTCCGCTTGCGCTGGGATTTTCATTATTTAAGGGTGAAAAAAATAACGGATATACATATCCCGAAGAGAATGTTCTAATTGGTTAATAAAGGAGATGTTTAAATGAAACAGTTTGTAGTAATCGGATTGGGAAATTTCGGTTTAAATGTTGCCAAAGCGCTGGCATCCAGAGGAAATCAGGTACTTGCTATTGATATAGATCAAAACAGGATTGATGAAGTAAAAGATGATGTCTCCGAAGCAATTATTGCAGATGCGAAGAACACAAAGGTTTTAAATGAGTTCATAACCAGTGCAGTTGATGCAGTTATAATATGTATTGGTCAGAATATGGAGGCAAGCATACTTACAACTCATTATTTGAAACAGAAAAATGTAAAACGAATTATTGTTAAAGCAATGAATGAGAATCATGCAAGGATTCTTGAATTAATGGGAGCAGATGAAGTTATTTTACCGGAAAAAGATATTGCGATTTCGTTAGCTCAAAAACTTTCTTCGGCAAATCTGCTTGAACATATCCCGTTAACTTCTGAATTCAGTATAGTTGAGGCAGCAGTCCCGGAAAATTTTGCGGGTAAAACATTGAAGCAGTTGCAGCTTCGTTCAAAGTACAATCTCCTTGTAATTGCTGTTAAAGATGTAATGCAGGATAAATTTTATTTAATGCCGGATGCCGGTTTTGAGCTCATTCCAGACTCTTTGTTAATAATAATGGGGCGAAGAATGGATGTAGAGAGATTTAAGATCTGAACAGAAATTATTTTTATCATTTATAAGGTTTCATGAATATGGAAAAATCAGAAGTTACTGAGAAAACGGAAATCATTAAGAATAAGCTTGCAGAATGCTTGAGTATCAATAAAGACCTTATAGGAATCTCAGAACCAGTTTTCCATTCCGGAGGTTATGAGTTTGAAGTTGAAATAAATATGGAAATACCTCAAAATAATTTACGCACATTCCGTCTTATCAATTATACTTTCCCCATCGGCAAATTAAGTGAATCTGGATTTGAATATGAGGGAGAATATTATACCTTTGACCAATTTAATTCTTTTTTGAAGAGAACATCAGAAGAAATCAAAGGACAATAACAAGAAAGAGTTGTTGATAAAATTATGTAAATTATATCCGGTCCGACAATTTTCTTCTGGAATTAAATAATAATCTTTGAATCAAATTGCTGATGAAAACAATAAAAGGCAAAATAAGTTTTGGTCTAATAAGTCTCTTTGCAGTTATTCTTCTCTTAAGCATTCTCGGAATTTTGTTTATTAATCAGCTTGCACAAAAATCAAGAGGCACTATTGTGGAGAACTATTCATCTGTTGATTATATGATGAATATGTTTCACGAGTTTGATGATATATACGATTATAACCTTCAAATTCTCAATGGAATGAGCACCAAAAATCATTCAAGTAAAAAAGATTATGAAACTAGAAAGAATGCATTTGAAAATAATCTGCAACTAGAGACAAAAAATATTACTGAGAAGAATGAAGCAAATCTGGTTAACACACTCAACTCTTCATACAGAAACTATCTGAATAGATTCGATCAGTTAAGAAATGCAAAGGTAAGTCCAGATGATTTGTCAATATTTAAGCAGGATTACCTTTCTGTACGGAATTCTATATTGTCCATCTACAGCTTAAACATGAATGCAATCAAGGATAAAACAAATAATATGCAGTCAACCGCTTACAACATTATTATTTATATGTTTATAGTAGCGGGGATAAGTATTGTAGCCACATTGTTTTTCATCTTTTCGTTTCCAGCAAAAATTGTTGAACCCATAAAGGAATTGACTAACAAGATTAAATCTATAAGTGAAAGGAAGTATGATCAAAAACTTGATATAAATACAAAAGATGAGCTGGGAGAATTATCAAATGCTTTTAACATTATGGCTGAAAGGCTGAAAAGTTATGAAGCAAAACAAATAGATCAGCTTTTATTTGAGCAGAAAAGACTGGATGCTGTTGTACATAGCTTTGAGGATGGTATTTTATTTATTGATGAAAGCAGAAAAGCTGTACTGATAAACCCCACCGTACTACAGCTTGCCGGATTAGAAGAAAAAGACATACTGAATCAAAATGTTCTTGAGATAGCATCGAAGAATAATTTGATAAAGCAGATTTGCAATGCATTACAAACCAAGTCTATTAATGGTAATTCGGATATAAAACCAGTGAAGATAATAACTAACGGGAAAGAATCTTTTTTCAACATCGAAACAGAAGAGATAATTACATTCTCAGAAGCGGAAAAGAAAGAAACATTCATAGGCAATCTAGTTCTTTTAAGAAATATTACGAAATATCAGGAAAGGGACAAAGCAAAAACAAATTTACTGGCGACTGTTTCTCACGAGTTAAAAACACCTTTGTCATCTATCAATCTCAGCTTGAGGTTACTGGATGATAAAAGACTTGGAGAATTAAACAACGAGCAGAAGGAAGTTGTGATTACTCTTAAACACCAAAGTCTTAGATTGTCCAAAGTTATTAATGAACTGTTGAACTATTCACAGATAGAAACAGGAAATATCAAGTTATCTTTTTCACAAATAAAACCTGACATCGTTCTGGACATAGGTATTACAGCTTTAATGATGCAAATCTCTGAAAAAAGCATTGCATTGAAAACTAGTATCGAAGAAGGACTTCCTGAGATTAGGATTGATCTTGAGAAAGTAGTATTCGTTTTTATCAACATTCTCAACAATGCAATTCGCTACTCTAAAAAAGGTGGTGAAATAAAAATACAAGTGAGAGCACTTAATGCTCAGGTGGAATTTTCTATAAAGGATAATGGAGCCGGAATATTAAAAGAAGACCAGGATAAATTATTTCAAAGGTTTACACAACTTGGAGGTAACTCAATACATGGCTGGGGTCTTGGTCTTGCTATTTCTAAAGAATTTATTGAAGCTCAGAACGGTAAAATCTGGGTAGAAAGTGAAATTGCAAGGGGAAGCAAATTTAGTTTCTCTTTCCCTATTACATAAAATTTTAGAGGATTTAAAAATAAAAAAACAGATCAGGTTACTCAAGGAAGAGGCTAAATCACTTGAAACTTTCTTGTATTTTTTACAAAACCATTTCTCAATAAACAACCTGAGCCAATCATAAAAGTTTTATAACCAATGACTTAAAAATGGGATAAGTTTTGGTGTTTGTATCGCTTAATTCCCGGCGTAAATTATCTCTTGATTTTTTGACAGGTTTTTGTCTAAGATTGTTTGACCCATGTGCATTGATCTAAAAAAATAATTGCCGAAATCGGATTAAACCAATCCTGCCGAGAAGTAATTGTTTGAAAATGATTTATCTTTCTTCGGACTTGTATCTTTCTACTTGTATTGCTTTTTATTAGATACGTTTTGATTATTCCGGATTTTTTTTGACTTTTGACTTTTGAATTAAATTATCATGACTTTTTCTGAAGATACTTACCGTTTTATGTACGCAGCACTGCAGGAAGCTGAAAAAGGATTTGATGCAAATGAAATCCCTATCGGTGCTGTGGTTGTTTACAAAAATAAAATAATAGGAAGAGGCTGCAACCAGGTCGAGATGTTGAAAGATCCGACTGCTCATGCAGAAATGATCGCAATTACCGCAGCTGCTAATTTTCTTAATAACTGGCGTTTAAATGAATGCGATTTATATGTTACAATGGAGCCTTGTGTAATGTGTGCAGGAGCATTAATATCTGCAAGAATTAATAATCTTTATTTCTCGGTTCTTGATCCGAAATTCGGAGCCTGCGGTTCCGTTTTTAATTTGTGTGAAGAAAAAAAATTAAACCATAAAGTGAATGTTTATTCGGGGATATATAGTGAAGAAAGCGGGAGTCTATTGAAGGAATTCTTTAAAAAACTTAGGAATAAAAAACCAAACGAAAATAATTAGTAGTAAGGCATAGACCAAGGCAGGGACTAAAGACCTTGGACTTGCCTTAATCTTTGCCTTGGCCTCTAGAAAATCTTCTTGATTAAAAAGCTTAATAATAATAACTTGTACATTCAAAAATGGGAGAACTAAATGCAGCTTATTTTATTCGGCCCTCCCGGAGTCGGTAAAGGGACACAGGCAAAATTCTTATCTTCAAAATATAGTATACCGCATATCTCAACAGGCGATATTTTACGCGAAGCAGTGAAAAACGAAACTCCTCTTGGCATTAAGGCCCGGGAAATTATGCAGAGAGGTGAATTAGTACCGGATAATATTGTGATTGGAATTGTAAAAGATACTTTAAGTCAGCAGAGATGTAAAAATGGATTTATTCTGGACGGCTTTCCAAGGTCTTTAGGTCAGGCGGAATCACTTGATAAAATTCTAAATGAGTTAAACTTTAACCATGTTCAGGTTATCAATATTACTGCGAACAATCAGGAATTAATAAAAAGATTAACTAACCGGAGAGCGTGTAAATCATGCGGCAGCATTTTTATTTATGATGAGATAAAGGATAAAAATGAATGCCCAGTTTGCGGTGCAAAGGATAGCTTTCATCAGAGAAATGATGATAAGGAAGATGTAATTAAACACAGGCTTGATGTGTATCAATCAACAACTAAACCGGTACTTGAATTCTACAAAGGACAAAATAAAGTAATTGATATCGACGGACTCCGGGAAATAGAAAAAGTAACAAGCGATATTATATCGGCTTTGCAGTAATACTCTGTTCAATTGTGCAGCAGATGCAAAGTTTGCATCCGCTGCAATGAAGTCATTTAATTATTTGTATGCCCTCTTTCCATATCAGGACTTCTGTTTAATTACGGCTTTAAATGCTTTTCCGTTTTCCAGCTTAATGATTTTTGCATTCATGCTTTTTACTATTTCGTAATTATGCGTGGCAAATAATACTGCAGTCCCTCTTAAATTTATTTTTTTTAATATTTCAAGAATTTCACCCGAGGTTTCCGGATCCAGGTTACCGGTAGGTTCATCTGCTAAAATAATAATGGGCTCATTTAATATTGCTCTTGCAATAGCAACACGCTGCTTTTCACCTCCGGATAATTCCGACGGCATGCTTTTACGTTTGTGAGATAACCCTACATCAGATAATGCATTCGTAACTCTTTTTTTTATTTCTTTTCCCGGAGTGTTTGTTGCCTCAAGCACAAAAGAAAGATTTTCATAAATGTTTCTATCCTTCAGCAATTTAAAATCCTGGAAGATAATTCCGATTTTTCTTCTCAATACAGGAAGTTGTTTAGAGCGTATAGATTTGGAATCATATTTATCAAATTCTACTGTACCGGATGAAGGCAGAATATTCATATAAATCATTTGAAGCAGCGTACTTTTACCTGAACCGCTTTTCCCGATAAGAAAAACGAATTCCCCCTGGTTAACAGAGAGGTTTATATCGGTAAAAACCGGGTGATTTGAATAACTAAATTCAATATGGTTTATATTCAGCATAAAATTTTTATTTCTTAACTATAAATTGAACTCTTTCTGAATCTGCCGAAGCTTTTATAAATGAAAATGTCTCCATGCATTCAACAACATACATACCTGCTTGTTCTATAAGATCGAAATATAATTCGAACGGGTAAATTTTTTGTTTATGTACTTCGGTAAATATATCATTATCAATGTTTATTTTAAAAATATTTTTATGGATCCGCATCTTTTGGTTATAGCTGGTTTTATGGACAAATGAAATTCCGCTGCAGATCCCTTTCCTGACAGGGTTTTCAACATGCAGTAAACTGTTCCGTTCAAGACTTACATCAAAGGTAAAGATACCGTCTTCTTTTAAAACTGCTTTTACTCCCTTAAATAAATGCAATAAACTTCTCTTGCTGGTAAGATAATTCACACTATCAAAGGTAGAATATATCAAATCAAATTTTGACTTGAAGGGAAGTTTTGTCATATCACAGCAAACCCGCGATATATCTTTAAACTCCGATGAAGCAAGCATATTAAAGGATTTATCGGTAACAATAAGATTCGGAAAATATTCAACGAAATAACCGGCAAAGTTACAATTGCCGCCGGCAATCTCTAATACTTCTGCCTGATCATTCATATATAATTCAACAACTGCCAGCAGATATTCCGACCACCTGTCGTACCTGACTTTGTGCATCACAGTATTATAAATAATTGAAAGTTTGCTATAAATTTCTTCGGAGGGCATTTTTCTTTCTGTTATTTACAATTTTCTCAGCTAAATAAAATGCTTCCAGGATGCTTGTTTCATCTGCAATATTTTTACCCGAAATATCGTAAGCGACACCATGATCGGGTGAAGTTCTTACTATCGGCAATCCTGCAGTATAATTAACACCTGATGAAAAGCTCAATAATTTAAATGGGATTAAAACCTGGTCATGGTACATTCCTAAAACCAGATCAAAATCTTCGTACAATCTCCTTCCGAAAAACGCATCCGGAGAGAAAGGGCCGGACAAATATTCCGAATATTCACTCTCTTTAATTACAGGAGTAATAGTTTTCTTTTCTTCAGTTCCAATCAATCCTTCTTCACCTGCATGGGGATTTAAACCTAATACGGCAATTTCCGGTTTTTCAATATTCATATCACGGCGCAGCATGTTAACAACCACATCGATTTTGCTGCTGATATTTTTAGCAGACAATAATTTGGGAACATTTTTTAAGGGTTCATGTATCGTAACCAACGCAGCATTAATCTCCTTTGAAAAAAAAGCCATAACAAAGTTTTTTGTTTTAGTCCAGCCGGCATACATTTCAGTATGACCCGGATAATCATGCCCCGCTAATTTAATTGCTGTTTTGGAGATTGGAGCAGTAATTACGGCATCAGCTTTTCCTTTAACTAAAAGATCAGAGGAGGTTTTAATTGCTTTGAAAGCCGCTTTTCCCGAAGCTTTAGTCGGTTTTCCCCATTCCGGTATTGTATTTTTGATATTAAGAACCGTAACAATACCTGGTTCTGGTTCACCTAAACTATTTTTTATTTTAAAATCAAAGTATACGGAAGCAAATTTTGCAGTTTCTAAAAAGATATTTTTGGGACATATAAAAATATAATCATCTTCAGTCCCGGCAGAAATTTTGTTTAATGCTTTTATAACAATTTCAGGACCAATACCGTTTGTATCTCCGCATGTAAAAATAAATTTATTCATATGGATTAGACCCTGTTTAACTATTTTTTAATTTGTATTCACCTGTACCTGTTTCATCAACAAAAATAAATTTTCTATAAGGATTTTTATAAACCCAGGTTTCAACTACTTTCCCGAGCTGGTTGGAGGATCGTTCTGTTTCGGAAGGTTTTCCATATAATATAAATATTTTCCCCCTGTCGGTATCAATCCCTTTTCTGCCGCTTATTGATGAAAAGTTTTTCATCGAATAGTCAATCCTGGTATAATATTCTTTCATCAGTTCATTATATGCGGTTTCTGGAGTCGGATCAAATCTTTTCCAGTAATTAAACAAAATCTTGGAATACTCGTCTTTCTTAAAATCAAGTAAGCTGTCAATTACAGAATCATCTTCCATATATTTAAGAAGCTTAACAGCTAATTCAGGATTCATTAAAGAGAAAGGTTTATGAAACCAAAATACATTTTTATGAAAAATTGCCGCCGGTTTTGAATTCTTATCCAGGGCAATATTAATTGTTAATTCACCTTCAGGTAAATTTCTGTTTATAAAATGTATGAAAAAATTATTATATAAATTAACTGAACTATTATTATCCAGAATAACTTTTTCTTTTGACTCTTCGATAAAATTATGAAGCTTAACCGGTTTATCAATCATGTTTGAAAAGACGGTATCTTTATCACTTATCAAAGTTACAAATATTTTTTTAAGAGATGTATCTCTGTTCGGAATTATGAGATCATATTCGCTTTTGGAAAAAGGTATACAGCCGTCATAACCTGCCAGCTCAAAGGAGCTTCCATTACTCGCTTCCTGGGATGTCGAATTCACAACTAAAGGTTCTAAAAATCCATGAAGTTCATTCTTTTTTTCTTTACCGGGAATTATCGGGATTGCACTCAGCTTTATTTCTCTATCGGAATATGCATCGTAAAGAACCGGTATCAGATTATATTTTTGATTCTTTAAAATTTGAAAGTTAAATACTCCTTCAGCATAAGCATTATCATCATCTGTTTTTTCAAAATCATCAACCGATATTTTATCTTCCTTAATTTTCCTATTAATTGTATTTGTGAGAGAATCATGTACTTCTACAGTTAACCTGTAGGAAGCTGTGTAATGGTTATCATTCTTCTCAAAGACAAGGCGATTGTAAGGCAGCTTATAAATATAATAAAGCAGGTCAGTAGAATCTTGTTCACCCAAAGATAAAGAAGATGGAATAATATAAATCTCCGATAATAATAAATGCTGCTGAAACTGTTCTCTTTTTGGCTGGCAGAATACCTGGATGCTTAAAACCAGGGAAAGGATACTAAATAATATTATCTTCAAATTCATTATTTTTTTAATGTATAAAGATAGACACTTAATTTATCTTTTCAAGGCTAAATGTAAAGTATATAAATGATTGGAAGAAAAAAAAATCTATATAAACTGTCTCTCCGGTTTAAAAGATCCGGATAAAAGACCGGCAAGTTTTTTTAATTTAGATAAAATAACCAGCCTCTTTAAAGATAAATAGATAGAACTTCTTTCTGTATAATTAATTTATAAGGTGACATGATCACCAATGATCCAATAAGATATTATCCGGTAAGATCCCCCTTTTAAGGACCCTTAGGACTAACTATTCATATTGTGTAGAAATTCTTTATTATTCTTTGTCCCTCTGATTTTATCCAGTAAGAAATCCATTGCTTCAACAGGAGCGAAATCGCTAAGGATTTTCCTTAAGATCCAAACCTTGGCAAGATCGTCTTCCTTCATCAGGAGCTCTTCTCTTCTTGTTCCTGATTTATTTACATCGATAGCCGGGAATATTCTTCTATCGCTAAGATCACGGTTAAGAACCAGTTCCATATTACCGGTACCTTTGAATTCTTCAAAGATAACATCATCCATTCTGCTGCCGGTATCAATTAATGCAGTGGCTATAATAGTTAAGCTGCCGCCGTCTTCAGTATTTCTTGCCGCTCCGAAAAATCTTTTCGGTTTGTGAAGCGCATTGGAATCAACACCGCCCGACAGGATCCTGCCGCTGTGAGGAACAACAATATTGTGCGCTCTGGCTAACCTTGTAATACTATCCAGCAATATTACTACGTCCTCTTTTGCTTCCACAAGGCGTTTTGCTTTCTCAATAACCATATCCGCAACCTGGACATGCCTTTCAGCCGGTTCATCGAATGTTGAACTTATAACTTCACCTTTGACCGAACGTTCCATATCGGTAACTTCTTCAGGCCGTTCATCGATCAGCAGTATTATTAATTTTATTTCAGGGTTATTCCTGGTAATTGAATTGGCAATTTTTTGTAAGAGAACTGTCTTTCCGCTTTTCGGAGGGGATACTACGAGGCCACGCTGCCCTTTACCTATCGGTGATAGAAGGTCCATTATTCTCATGGAGTATTCGCCCGGTGCGGATTCCAGTGATATTCTTTTGGTCGGGTAAACAGGTGTAAGGTTATCAAATAAAGTTCTCTCTCTTATTCCTTCGGGATCAAGGTTATTCACAGCTTCAACTCTTAATAAAGCAAAGAATCTTTCACCCTCTTTTGGAGGTCTCACCTGGCCGCTTACATAATCGCCTGTTCTTAAGCTGAATTTCTTAATTTGTGAGGGGGACACATAAATATCATCAGGTGAAGGAAGATAATTATAATCCGATGACCGGAGAAATCCATATCCATCGGGCAGAACTTCAAGCACACCTTTTGAAAAGGTCAGTCCATCTTTGGCAGTTTGCCCTTCTAAAATTTTAAATATCAGTTCCTGTTTTCTCAAATCACTGTAGCCTGTTATGTTGAGGCCTTTAGCTATTTCATTCAGCTCAACAATTTTCTTTGACTTCAGTTCGGAAATATCCATTGGCATTTTTTTAATCCTAACTTTGTTGTTGTTAAATATTTATTTTAATTATTATTTTCTTCAAATGCATCCGGTATGCTATAAGATATCGGGGCTTATTAATTACTAAACTATTGTTTTCTTTGAAAGGAACACGAGGCTTAACTTCTAACATACATTTTATTAAAAATAATGTCAAGTAATAATTTTTTTCAGCATTGATTTAATTTCTCCAATTAAATACATACTGCCTAATATCACAAGGCATTCATCTTTTTCTCTCGTCTCAAATTCGGTTAGCAGCTTATCCGGTTCCTTTTCAATTTTTACGTCCAGATTTATTCCTGATGAAATTTCAAGTAGCATTTCAATTTTAGCTGATCGCTCATTTTCTATTTCGGTAATATATATTTCATCAAAATAATCTTTCATATTTAAAAGCATCTCTTCGATCGCTTTATCTTTCATCACGCCGAAAAGCAGTGTCCTTCTGGAATAACTTGTGTAATCCTTTCTAAATTCATCAATAAAACTTTTTACACCTTCGGGATTATGAGCTGAATCAAAGATTATATCAGGTTTCCTATGATAGAATTCATACCTTCCCTGTATCCCGGTATTTTTTATAATATTTTTGATCCCCCTTTTTATCGGGTTAAAATCTATAATGTTCAAAGATTTTGAAACGGTTAATCCGGCAAGTGCTGCATTGAAGTTTTGATGAGAGCCCTTTAAAGTCATTATCTGCTTACTAATTTCATTTTCTTCGTTAAAAAGTTCAAGTGAACTTTCTTTTTCAACTATATAATCTTTTAATTTGAACAAATCACACTCTTTTTCATCACATTTATCTTCAACAACTTTTTCTGCATCAGCCGGAAGATACCCTGTAAATACTTTTGAACGATGTTTAATTATCCCCGCTTTTTCCGCAGCAATCTTACCGATAGTATTTCCTAATATATTTGTATGCTCAAGACTTATTGATGTAATAACCGCGGCCAAGGGATTGATGGTATTTGTAGCATCCAGCCTTCCGCCCAGCCCCGTTTCAATTACCGCATAATCGACATTTTGTTCCATAAAATATTTGAATGCCATTGCCGTTGTCACTTCAAAAAAAGTTAACCGGTTGTCATCTATATAATTATTATACTCCTGCATAAAGCTGCTTATATAGTGATCGGCAATTTCCATATTATTAATTTTGACACGCTCATTAAATCTTACAAAATGCGGTGAAGTATATAATCCCACTTTATAATTTAATTCCATTAAAATACTGGCGACAAATGAAGCAGTACTTCCTTTCCCGTTAGAACCGGCAATATGAAAAACTCTTAATTCTTTTTGGGGATTTCCAATATAATGGAGGAATTTTTCTATATTTTCGAGTCCAAGTTTAATCCCAAAAGTATGAAGAGAATATAATTTTTGCAATGACTTTTCTATATCCATAACAAAATCTGCTCTAAATGCTCCTTTTTGTAAACATAATTTTCCCAATCTTAAACAAAAATAAAAATTCTTCTCATGCTATTACAGATATATTTTAAAGTTCACAATACATATGAGCCTGTTATACTCGAAAGCTTTTCAATTCCAAATTTTATGCAATAATCTTCCAGTTCCTTAACTATCCTTTCTCCGGCAGAAGGATCAATAAAATTGAGAGTTCCAAGCTGAAAAGCCGAGGCTCCGGCAATCATAAATTCTACCGCATCTTTCCAGTTCATTATACCCCCTATACCGATAATAGGGATATCAACCTTCTGACTTATTTCAAGAACTTTTGCAAGAGCAACCGGTTTAATTGCCGGTCCGGATAAACCACCGGTTATATTAAATATTTTGGGCTTCCTTGTATTTATGTCGAATGCAGTACCTACAAGAGTGTTAATTGCAGAAACTGCATCACCTCCCTCCTTCTTAACAACCTCGGCAAATTTCGAAATATATGATACATTAGGTGAAAGCTTGATTATAACAGGTTTTGTGGAAACAGATTTTACTTTTTCAGTTATTCTGCCAACTGCCGAAACGTCGTTTCCGAATTGAAGTCCGCCTTCTTTTACGTTCGGGCAGGATACATTTATTTCAAATCCTTTAATTGCTTTTTCAGTTGTAAGAATCCTTGTGCATTCAACATATTCTTCAATTGTGCTTGCAGCTATATTGCAAATTAACGGGACATCAAATTTTTCAAGAAAAGGAATTTTTTCTTTTACGAATACTTCTACACCTACATTTGCCAGTCCAATCGCATTTAACATACCGGAAGGTGTTTCAACAATTCTCTGCGGAGGATTCCCTTTTCTCGGTTTTAAACTTAAAGATTTTGTAACGATTCCGCCAATTTTATTCAGGTCCAAAAACTCGGCCATTTCATTACCGTAACCAACAGTACCGGAAGCCAATAAAACCGGATTTCTAAAATTTAAAGGACCAACAGATACTGACAAATCTATCTTTTTCATAATACAATATCTTTGACATTAAACACAGGACCGTTCTTACAAACCAGCAGATATTTATCCGGACTGTTAACACCTTCAATAGGACATCCCTGGCAAATTCCGAAACCGCAGGCCATAGCACATTCCGTAGATACTTCACAATTAAAGTTATTCCCAATTGCAAATTCTCTTAATGTCCTGAGCATGGCAGTCGGACCGCAGCCAAAAATTTTAATTTTCGATGAACTGATGAGATCAATTTTATTTTTTAATAATTCAACCACTGTTCCTCTGAATCCGAGAGATCCGTCATCAGTTGCAATATGAATATTTTTCATCCCGTGCATTATAACATCATTCTGCGTCCTGCCTCCTATAAAGGAGATTATATTTTTTTTGTTCTGAATGCTTCTAACTACGAAAGGGAAAGGTGCCGCTCCTAATCCGCCGGCAACAATAACGGCTGTTTCATAGTCTCCATCCAGGTTAAATCCGTTTCCAAGAGGCCCCAATACATCAATTAATTCCCCCGGGTGTTTTTTTGAAAGCAGCTTTGTTCCTTCCCCGAAAATATTGAACATCAGATAGAAATAATCGTCCTCAACATCACAAACACTGAAAGGCCGCCGCAATAACGGATAATAAGTCTTCGTGACCAATACATTTAAAAATTGACCCGGTTTAATATTGCGGGCAATTTCCGGAGATAAAACTTTAAGCAAAAATATTTTGTTTTCAAGTTCTATTACTTGCTGGAGAGGTGCTTTAGCAATAACCAAAATAGGCCCTTATTTTAAATATGATATCCAAAATTTGATTGAGTTCTCGGAAGGTATCAATAAATACAAGTTACTTTTACTAAAAAAAAATTTTTCAATAATCAAATATAAAAGAGTTATAGGATATTTTAAAATGTGCTGAGGTTTTATTACATGGATGAATGATTTAAAGTTTGTTTCATTCAGTCATTCATGCGTTTAATCAGGCCACGTACTTATAAATATTCTTTCAGCTTATTTATTTTAAGGTGATCGATCACTTTTTTCACCTCCTGTGATAAATCTCTTCTGCAAACCAAAAGAGCATCTTCAGTGTTTATCACTATTACATTATCCACACCAATAACAGAAGCAAATTTATTGGGTGAATAAATATATGAATCTGCTGTCATTTCAGTAAAAATATTTCCGATTTTAGCATTTCCATCACCATCTTTTTGAGACAATTGATAAACTTCCTCCCAGCTACCGACATCGCTCCATGGAAAATTTCCTTTTGTAAGGTACACCTTCTGAGATTTTTCCATAATGCCGTAATCAATAGATATATTTTTTAATTGACCGTAAACCATCCCCAAGGTCTTTTCAAATTTATCAGTATTTATAGAAGAGCTTATTGTCTGAAGACCTTCATATAGATCCGGCAGATACATTTTAATCTCATCAATTATCGAATCTGCTCTCCAGATAAACATACCGCTGTTCCAGAAAAAATCACCGCTTTCCAAAAACCTTACGGCAGTTGCATAATTTGGTTTTTCAGCAAAAGTATAGACTTTATAAATATTTTTTTTTATTTCCGTTTCATCTATTTGTATATAACCATAACCGGTTTCAGGTCTTGTCGGCGGAATTCCTATTGTAACAAGCCCCTGAGATTCGTATGCAAATTCAGCCGCATTCTTCAAAGTATTATGAAATTCTTCTACATTTTTTATTATATGATCAGCCGGCAGGACAATCATTACTGCATCTTCCTGCCTTGCTTTAACTATTATAGAAGCTAATCCTATGCATGCTGCGGTATTTCTGCCGAAAGGTTCCTCAACGATATTTTCCACAGGAATTTCAGGGAGCTGTTTTTTTAATTCCGGCTGCTGCAATTTATTTGTAATTATAAAAATATCCTCGTTTTCAACTATTCCTTTTAACCTGCATACAGTATCCTGGATCATTGAATTATTACCAAATATCTTTAGTAACTGCTTGGGAGATTTTTCTTTACTGCGCGGCCAGAATCTTGAGCCGACCCCACCGGCCATTATAACAGCATATATTTTCATTAATGATTATCCTCTTTTACTTAAGTAATTTTTTGATTTATTATTTTTTTCCCGAATTCCTCGGCCCTGTTCAGGTAATTTGAAATATCCACTTCCTTGCCTTTCACAAGTGCAACAATAACTATAAGGCAAGCGCGCATAGATTCAATTAAATCCGATGAAGGGATCAATACGCCGCTTTTAATTAATAATAATGAATGTGCAAGTATATTGTGCATACTTGCAATTATATTAAAACCGTTTTTCCGTGAAGCAATTTCATTCTCTGTCATTATACCTGCATACTTGGCAATTTCTCCGGCATTAATTTCTTTTTCCGAAAGATCCTTTAACAGTGCATCAAACGGCTTAATTGATTTCAGCACTGCGGATTCATAATTTTCAAAAGAATTATCGTCCGTTGTTTTATCTTCACTTAAAATTATTTCTTCTTTTATTTTATCACTTTCAGTAGTTTCAAATATATTTTCATCAGCTTCTCTTTTAGAAAGATCGATTGAAATTTCAGCTGCTTCTATGGCTTTAACCTGCACTTCAGTTTTCGTTTCTTTTTCTTCTTCACCTTTTACTTTTTTAATTGATTCTTTGAAAGTAACCGGGTTAACCATATCCAGCATATTGTTCAAATCTCTTATTAAGCTTTGGCTGTGTTCCTTATATTTATCGGAAAGTTTTAGAAAATCGACTTTCCCTTCGCTCAGATAATCATAAATTTGATTCAATCTTATAGCAAGAGTTGAAAATTCGGTAATCTTTTTCATCCTTTTTATATCATCATATAAATTACCCGAATTTGAAATCATTTCTCTCAGGAGAGCTACAACTTCAATTTTTTCAGTGCTTAAACGCAGATTGTTCGACGCTGTTGAAATGCTTTGATTGATATATTGTTTTATTAATTCCATTTAATTACTATATAGTCTTGGTACACGCTGACTTATACCGCAGGTAATTTCATACGGAATTGTATTTAAAATCTTTGCCCAATCCCACGCATTAAATTTTAAGTCCTCCTTTTCACCTAGTAAAATAACTTCATCTCCTATTTTAATATTTTCATCCTTAATATCAAACATAATTCTGTCCATTGTAACGGTCCCGGCCTGCTTATAGAATTTTCCATTAATAATTGCCTTCGATTTATTTGTTAAATTCCTGTTATATCCGTCGGCATATCCCATAGAAACAGAAATTATATTGGTTGCTCTATCAGCTCTGAACTTCCGCCCGTAACTTACGGTTTCTCCGGCTTCAATTCTATTAACTGAATCAACTTTTGTAATAAGTGACATAACGGGTTTCAAAACAATCGATTCGGTTGTTTCTTCGGAAGGATAATAGCCGTATAACGAAATTCCCGGTCTGATTATATCAAAATAAGACTCAGGCATATCGAGTATTGCTCCGCTGTTTGCCGCATGAATAAATCCGCAGCAGATGTTATAAGCTTTTAATTCGGTTATTAATTCGTTAAATCTTTTTAGTTGAAGATTGGCAAATGATTTATCTTTTTCATCGGAAGTTGCAAAGTGAGTATAAATTCCATCTAAAATAAAAAATTTATCCTCACTTATTCTTTTAATAAATTCGAAAGCTTTCTCATAATTAATACCAAGTCTGTTCATCCCGGTATTAATTTTAATGTGAATCTTTATTTTATCCTTTTTAACGTTATCCTTTAAAAGCCTTAAATGATGTTCGGTATAAACAGTTGGCATTAAATTATATTCAACAACAGAACTGATCTGATCCTCATCGGCGGATTCAAAAATAAGGATAGGCTGGTCAACTTTGTTTTTTCTTAATTCAATTCCTTCATCAACAAGAGCTACAGCATAGTAATCCGGTTTATTTGGAAGAGAATTGAGAGTTGATACTATTTTTTCTACTCCATGCCCATATGCATTTGCCTTCACCACAGGCATAATCTTAATATTGTTGGTCTTTTTTCTAATATTCAGATAATTGTCTGTCAGATATTTTAAATTTATTTCAGCATAAGTTGAACGCATTGAAACATACTGTTTTTAACCCGAAAATATAAATTTAATTGAATATATAAGCAATTTTATTACAAAGCATTTGATGTAATTTAATAATATTCCTGCAATTATCACCTTAATAGGAAATAAAATCAAATCAAAAAAAATAATTATTATTCTTCAGCATTTTCAAAATAATTATTAATCAAAACTAAGCCGAGGTCAATTATGGACGAATTATTTCGAAAGTTAAATGAAAATATGATTTTGTTTGGCTACTCTCCAAGGACACATTATAGAACTCATAAGAATCCTATTTTGGATTTCCTACTCCGGGAAGGAATCAAACCAGGGAGGCCACTTCAACAAAACCTTTGCCCGATACTTCCATACAAACGGCTTTCAGAAAATCTCTAAAGGAAACCGGAGTAAATAAAGACGCTCACATTCATACTCTTCGCCATTCATATGCTACACATCTTTATGAAGATGGCATTGATATCCGGATTATCCAGGAATATTTAGGACATCAAAGCATTAAATCCACTATGGTTTATACTCATCTTTCTCCCCTTCTCAGATATGGTGTTTATGAGAAAATAAACTCAATTATGGATTGTCTGTTTTAAAGGGAAATCAAATTTTGATAAAATGCATTAGCAGCAAAATTTACAAAAATCTATCAGTTTATTTGATCCGGTTTTTTATTCTCATTATCAAGAATTATTATTATTTTCTTTTCTTTAATGAAAAAGTTTTTTTATGCAAATAATTAATAATATCTTTAATGCACATATAGAAGATAATTTTGAAGCATTTTGTTAAATGGCATATATGTTGTAAAAGTGTTGCGATTTTGAAATTTTGAGGGATTAATTTTTTTTAACTTATGTCCGGAATATGGGACTGAATTTATAGTATCTTAAATTATATGCTAACAGAGTTCGGAAAAATTTTTGTTTTTATTTTAGTTGCGATGATTTTTGTGGTAGTTGCGGTTTTTGCAGCTAAATTAATAAGACCTGCCAGACCAACCAAAGAAAAACTTTTAACCTATGAATGCGGTGAAGACATAATCGGTTCACCTTGGGTTAAATTCAATATAAGATTTTATGTTGTTGCCCTTATCTTTTTAATCTTTGATGTTGAGGTCGTATTACTTATCCCGTGGGCGCTTGTTTATAAAGGATTTGGTGTCGCCGGCTTTCTGGTTGGAGCTATTTTCCTTTTTTTATTGGGACTTGGAATGGCATATGAATGGCGTAAGGGAGATCTTGAGTGGGCAAGGCCAAAAGTTGAACCGCCTGTTTTAAATAAAATTTTAGTAAATAAAAAAGAAATAATAATAGAAGAAGAAGTCTCTTCCACTGAAATCGGGTAAATAATGAGTTTTCTGGATAATCAGTTTACTGATGAGAATATTGTTGTTACAAAAGTTGAAGATTTATTTAATTGGGCAAGGTTATCTTCTCTTTGGCAAATGAGCTTTGGCCTGGCCTGCTGTGCCATTGAAATGATGGCTACTTCAGCTTCACATTACGATTTTGACCGCTTTGGAGTTATACCCAGACCTTCACCTCGTCAATCCGATGTAATAATAATCTCCGGTACAGTTACATTAAAAATGGCTTTGAGAATAAAGAGATTATATGAACAGATGCCGGACCCAAAATATGTTATTTCGATGGGAAGCTGCTCAAATTGCGGCGGACCATACTGGGAACATGGCTACCATGTCTTAAAAGGAGTAGACAGAGTTATACCGGTCGATGTTTATGTGCCGGGCTGCCCGCCGCGTCCTGAAGCACTTTTGGAAGGGCTTTTAAAGCTCCAGGAAAAAATCAGAAACGAATCTTTAATGAAAAAATCCGCATGAAGACCGCAGAAGAAATTTTTGAAATATTAAAAGCAAAATTCGGCGATTCAATAATAGTATTAAAATCAGATCAGCCGGTTGAACCTTTCATTGTTGTAAATCCCCTTGATGTGGATAAAATCTGCCTCTTTTTAAGAGATGAAGAAGGATTATTATTTGATTCTTTGGTGCTTCTCTCAGGAGTTGATGATGCTAATGGTGAAAGTAAAAATGATGAGAGCGGCGCACTGAATATTATCGGCGGAACTGTAAGCGTTTATTATCATATTGAATCTTCAAAGATTCGTCATAAAATTTGTCTTAAAGCTTCTACCCAAAGAGAAAATCCGGAGGTTGCATCTGTCTATAATGTTTGGAGGCATGCCGATTGGGAAGAACGTGAAGCTTATGATATGATTGGAATTAAATTCCTTAACCATCCCGATTTAAGAAGAATATTAATGCCTTATGATTGGGAAGCCGGTCATCCTTTAAGAAAAGATTATAAAAATCCTGAATTTTACCAGGGGATGAAAGTCCCGTATTGAGATGTGAGTATTTAGTATTGGGTATTGAGACTAAAAATCAATATTCAACTAAATAGGAGAAAATAAAATGCATAATTATAAAGAATTAAAAGTTTGGCAAAAAGGAAGAGAATTAGTGAAATTCATTTATGAATTAACTAAAAAATTTCCAAAAGAAGAAATTTACGCATTAACTTCGCAAGTAAGAAGAGCTGTTATATCAATTCCATCAAATATTGCTGAAGGTGCCGGTCATTTTTCAAATAAAGAATTTTCAAGGTTTTTAGAAATTGCTTACGCGTCATCATGTGAATTAGATACTCAAATTATTTTAGCTTTGGATTTAGATTTTATAAATCAAAACGAATTGAATGATTTTAGTAATTGTATAGGAGAAATCCAAAAAATGTTAAATGGCCTAATGAAATCTCTGGAAAAGTAAAATTATAATGTTTCAAGAATCAATAGTAAATACTCAAGACGCAAGTCTCAAGACTCAATACTCAAATCTCAAGACTGAGGAAATGGTCCTCAACATGGGGCCTCAGCATCCTTCAACTCACGGAGTATTGAGGCTTGAACTTCAGCTTGAGGGTGAAATAATAACTAAGGTCATTCCTCATATCGGATATCTTCATAGATGTTTTGAAAAACATGCGGAAGCAATGACCTATCCGCAGGTTATCCCGTATACCGATAGAATGGATTACCTTGCTTCAATGGGAAATGAATTCGGTTATGCCGTTGCTGTTGAAAAATTACTTGGAATTGAAATACCGGGAAGAGTTGAATATATAAGAGTAATAATGGCAGAACTTCAGAGAATTGCGTCTCACCTTGTGGCTCTCGGGACATATGGTGCAGATATTGGCGCTTTTACTCCTTTTCTCTTCTGTTTCAGGGATCGTGAAAAAATTCTTAACCTTTTTGAAATTACATGCGGTGCAAGATTGCTGTATAACTACATATGGATCGGTGGCCTGTCTCACGACCTTCACCCTGATTTTGTAAGACTTGCCAAGGAATTTACAACTTATTTCAAACCCAAAATTAAAGAACTAAACGATCTTCTTTCTTATAATAGAATTTTTACGGAAAGGACTGCTAATGTTGGTATCCTGCCGGTTGAAACAGCAATAAATTTTGGTGTAACCGGGCCTATGCTCCGCGCTTCCGGTCTTAAGTGGGATATTAGAAAAGACGATCCTTATTCTGCTTACAGCAAATTTGATTTCGATATTCCTGTCGGACAAGGACTGATGGGTACTGTTGGAGACAGCTGGGACAGGTATTTTGTAAGAGTTCTTGAAATGTCCGAAAGCTTAAAAATCATAGAGCAGGCTTTGAATCAGCTTCCCGAAGGCGATGTTGCTTCGGCAATTCCAAAAAGAGTAAAACCGCCAGTCGGCCAGGTATATGCACGTGTTGAAAATCCGCGGGGAGAACTCGGGTATTTCATAATAAGCAACGGAACTCCAAATCCTTTCAGGGTAAAGGTAAGAGCTCCTTCATTTGTAAACCTTGGAGTTATGGACGAATTGTGCAGAGGACATATGATTGCAGATGTAATTACAATCCTGGGAAGTGTCGATATTGTTCTCGGTGAGGTGGATAGATGATAACATATGATTTCTTCTTAAAGCTGTTTGGAAGTGAAATTATTGCAATGATTGTATCAGGTTTAATACCTCTTTTTATCCTTGTACTTCCTTTTACTCTTGTAGCTGTCTGGCTGGAAAGAAAAGTATCTGCTCATATGCAGGACCGTTTGGGACCAATGAGGGTCGGCTGGCACGGTTGGCTTCAGACAATTGCGGATCTTATTAAATTGATTCAGAAAGAAGATATTGTCGCAACCGATAATGACAAAACCTTATTTAATTTAGCGCCAATTTTAGTATTTGCCGGAAGTTATGCAGCTTTTGCTGTAATACCTTTAACCAGCATTTACATAGGTTCAAATATTGACTTAGGTATATTTTTTATAATTGGTATTTCAGGATTAGTTGTTGCAGGAATTTTAATGGCCGGCTGGTCCAGTAATAACAAATATTCCTTACTTGGAGCAATGAGATCTGCCGCTCAGATTGTAAGCTACGAAATCCCCACAATCCTGGTTGTTTTAACAATAGTTATGATAACCGGGACAATGAATTTGAATACTTTAAGCGAAATGCAGACCGGTTATTTCTGGAACTGGATGATTTTCGGCGGACCGCACATGGGAGTTGCAAAATTCGTTTTTATCCCCTTAATGGTTGCCGGATTTATCATAATATATATCAGCACTCTTGCCGAAGTAAACAGAACTCCTTTCGATATTCCTGAAGCAGAATCAGAATTGGTTTCGGGTTACCACACTGAATATTCAGGGATGAAGTTTGCAATGTTCTTTTTGGCAGAATATGCAAACATGTTTGCTGTCTCGGTAATAGTTGTTGCATTATTCCTGGGAGGCTATCAATCCCCGGTTGGTTATCTCGGAAATCTTTTTAATGCACATTGGTTAATTCCTGTTGAACAATTTTTCTGGTTTGTTGCCAAAGGAGTTTTCTTTGTTTTTGTTCAAATGTGGTTAAGATGGACATTACCGAGGTTAAGAGTAGATCAGCTTATGGCTTTATGCTGGAAATATTTAATTCCTATTGCTTTTGTTAATTTGTTAATTGTCGGAATAATTACTGTTTTATGAAAGAATATCTAAATAACATCTGGATGGGGTTGTCTACGGTTTTCATTGGGATGAAAGTTACTTTCAAGCATCTTTTCGTTCCGGCAGTTACAATTCAATACCCCGACGAAAAGCTAACTCTTCCGCAAAGAGAAAGAAACCGTCTGTATGTTAATATGGACGACTGTATCGGCTGTGATCAATGCGCAAGAGCTTGCCCTGTTGATTGTATTACAATTGAAACAGTAAAATCATTACCGACAGAAGATTTAGGTAAAACTTCCAACGGGAAAAAGAAAGTCCTGTGGGTTACTCAATTTGATATTGACATAGCAAAATGCTGCTACTGCCAGTTATGCGTATTCCCCTGCCCCACTGAATGTATTTATATGACGGATGTATATGAATTTTCTGAATATGAAAGAGGTAATCTCCTTTATAATTATATAACCCTTACACCTCAGGAAGTAGCAGAGAAGAAAGATAACTTCGCAAAGCTTGAAATAGAAAAAGCGGCTCAAAAAGCAAAAGCTGCTGCTGAAGCAGCTAAGAAAAAAGCTGAGGCTGCTGCAAATCCTGAAATTAAAAAACCTGTACCTAAACCGGTTGATAAAAAAGAAGCTGGTACTGAACAACCAAATGATTCAGCAAATACCGGAAATGATTCAAAAGAAAATACAAGCAATACTAAACAAGATAAAAGTCCGGAAGAAAGTAAGAATTAAAGCTTATGAGCATGTATGATATAATATTTTATTTATTTGCGGCAATAACTGTATTATCTGCAGTATTTGTTGTAACAGTCAGAAATATTGTTCATTCGGCATTTTATCTGCTGTTTACCTTTTTCGGAGTAGCGGGCATTTATGTCCTTCTGGGGGCCGATTTTGTTGCCGTAGTTCAGTTGATTGTGTATGTCGGCGGTATTTTAATCCTGATGATTTTCGGTGTAATGTTAACAAATAAAATTACTAGTGTTCAGATAAAATCCGGCGCCTGGCAGATTGTACCCGCAATTATCGGGGTCGGTGCACTTGGAAGCTTTTTATATTACACTTTCATTAATACTAGCTGGAAAGCCGGCAGCACAGAAATTACTTTATACACAACACATAATCTCGGTGTTCTTCTTATGAACCAGTATGTTGTTGTCTTTGAGTTATTGGGAATTATTCTTTTAATAGCGCTTATAGGCGCTGCAACAATTGCAAGACGATAATTATGATACATGTAGGATTAAATCATTTTTTATTTATCAGCGTCGTTTTATTCTCACTCGGAATATTCGGTATTGTTACAAGGAAAAATGCCGTAATGGTTTTGATGGGAATTGAACTGATACTCAACGCTGCCAATTTAAATTTTATAGCATTTTCAAAATTCGGAAACCTGGGTTACCCGGGTCAATTGATGGCTTTGTTCGTAATTGTTCTTGCTGCAGCCGAAGCAGCTGTTGCATTAGCAATCGTATTAAATATATACAAGCAGTTCTCAACAGTTAATGTTGATGAAATAAATACTTTGAAAGACTAAAAGAATTGCGCATTTCCAATTTCGGATTGTTAATTAAATCCGAAATCCGCATTCCGGAAATCGCAATTAAATTTTTTTATGATTTTACTTTTAATTGAACATGACTGAATCTTCACTTATAAATTTGGCTGTAATTATCTTATTCCTTCCTCTTTTAGGATTTACAGTAACAATTTTCTTCGGGAAAAGATTTTCAAAACTATTCTACTTTGAAATATTTTTAATCTTTGTCGGGTTTGTTTTATCAGCTTTTCTGGCTTATACAAAATTAACTTACTACTTGCATACGGATATCACCGGAGAATTCACCTGGATAGATTTGGGTAATGTTCCGGTTCTGAAAACAGTAACTTTTAAGCTGGGTATACTGCTGGATAACATTGCAGTTATAATGATTCTGGCTGTAAATCTGATAAGTTTTCTGGTTCACCTTTTCTCAATAGATTATATGAAAGGTGATAAAAAGTATTCAAGATATTTTGCATATCTAGGAATATTCACTTTTTCAATGTCGGGAATAGTTTTTACTCACAACTTCCTGATGATGTATATCTTCTGGGAGCTTGTAGGATTGTCATCTTACTTATTGATAGGATTCTGGTTCGAGAAAAAATCGGCTGCCGATGCCGGTAAAAAAGCCTTCATTGTAAATAGGATTGGTGATATCGGAATGCTGCTTGGTATTTTAATTATTTTTACCACTTACCATACTTTTTCTTTTCATGAAATTTTTACAGCCATAGCAAACGGGCATTTACCTTTCAATAGTGAAACAGGTTTAACAATAACGGGTTTATTACTTTTCTGCGGTGCCGTTGGAAAATCTGCTCAGTTTCCTTTACATGTATGGCTGCCTGATGCTATGGAAGGTCCGACTCCTGTCAGCGCTTTAATTCATGCAGCTACTATGGTTGCCGCAGGGGTATTCTTTGTTACCAGAATATTTACAATGCTGACCGGTGATGCTCTTTTAGTTATTGCAGTTATAGGAGCACTTTCAGCCTTCATTCCTGCAACTATAGCGTTAACACAAAATGATATTAAAAAAGTCCTGGCTTATTCAACAATAAGTCAGCTAGGTTATATGATAATGGCTCTTGGTGTAGGAGCTTATCAATATGCATTCTTTCATTTAATTACACATGCATTCTTCAAGGCTTGTTTATTCCTCGGTTCAGGCTCGGTTATTAATGCAATGCATCATGAACAGGACATAACAAAAATGGGCGGGTTAAGAAAGAAAATGCCGGTAACCTATATTACATTTGTAGTTGCATCTCTGGCATTATCAGGAATACCGCTGACCTCCGGATTCTTAAGCAAAGACGGGATTCTGCTCGGCTCATATGCATTTGCTTCGCTTACCGGGTACTGGTTCTTCCCGTTCATAGGGTTTCTTGTTGCTATTCTTACTGCCTTTTACATGTTCAGATTAATCATTATTGCATTTCATGGGAAACCGCGTGACGAAGAAAAATATACACATGCACATGAATCTTCATTCAACATGCTGCTTCCATTAATTGTTTTATCGGGCCTTTCAATTTTCATCTGGTATACACCGAATCCTTTTAATCCCGATCAGGGTTGGTTTTTATCAAGCTGGGTAAAGACTCCCGAAGTCTCAGTTCCGAATAATGCCCGGTATTCTTTTATGGAAACCAAGGTTAACCAGCCGAAAGTGGAAGGTAAAGTAGAGGTTGCAAAAGAAGAAGTAATTTATTCTGATACTTACATGGAAGCGCTTCATCATGCTCACGTCCCTACTATGATTCTTTCCTTATTGATGGCTGTATCAGGATTACTGCTCGCATTTTTAATGTACCAGTGGAAAAGAATTTCTGCAGACAAGCTTGCTGAGAGGTTTAAGCCGCTATATAAACTTTCCTACAATAAATGGTATTTCGATGAATTTTATAATGGAGTTATTGTAGCGGGAACTCTTGCGTTGAGCAGAGGTTTAGCATGGTTCGATTCCCATATTATAGATGGAATTGTAAATGGTACTGCGGTCATTACTAAAAATGTTTCAAAATTCAGCGGGAAATTTGATAATGTTGTTGTAGATGGTGTTGTTAATTTTGCGGCTTATTTCAGCGGATTTATCGGTTTGATTTTAAGACGGTTTCAAACAGGTAAGGTTCAGACATATATATTATTTGTAGTGTTCTCACTAATTATACTTTTATTTTTATTTAAGACATTTTAGAGAAAGAGTATGGGAAATTTTCCAATTTTATCGCTTATAACTTTTCTGCCTGTTTTAGGAATGATTGCAATTCTTTGCATTCCTAAATCTCAAACAAAAGCAATTAAAAGCTTGACCCTGGTTGTCACGGGTATACAGGTTATACTTGCTGCTGTAATTATGGTAAACTTTAATTACTCACTCGGCGGAATTTACGACCCGAAATCTTTTCAGTTTATTGAGAAATTCAAGTGGATTGATGTTTCAGGTTTATCATGGATCGGCAGAATTAAAGTTGATTACTTTCTCGGTATAGATGGTATAAGCGCTCCGCTTGTACTGCTTACCGCAATAGTAACTTTCATTGCAACGTTTTCTTCATGGACTATAAACAAATCTGTTAAAGGTTACTTTGCACTCTTTCTTTTATTAGATACCGGCATGATGGGAGTTTTCGTCGCATTAGATTTCTTTTTATTCTATATTTTCTGGGAATTAATGCTTCTCCCGATGTATTTCTTAATCGGTGTCTGGGGCGGCCCGAGAAAAGAATATGCTGCAATTAAATTTTTCCTCTATACTTTATTTGGAAGTGTATTTATTCTGCTGGCTATTATTGGTTTATATTTTAGCTCTACTGAGGTTCTTGCGGACGGAACTAAGGTATTTACCTTTAATATGCTGGCAATGATGGATCCTCATAATTATACTGCCACTGGGATCCTTTCGCCTTTTAACCCGAATAATTTGAGGCTGATAGCTTACCTTGCATTATTTATAGGATTTGCAATTAAAATACCTATGTTCCCTTTCCATACATGGCTTCCTGATGCACACGTCGAGGCTCCAACAGCTATAAGTGTTATTCTTGCCGGTGTATTATTGAAAATGGGAACTTATGGGATTCTGAGAGTATGTTTCCCTATCTTCCCTGAAATAACAAAAGATTTAATGTGGTATATAGCATTATTCGGCATGGTGAATATTATTTATGGAGCATTCTGCGCAATGGCGCAGAAAGATTTCAAGAAGCTTATAGCATATTCATCGGTTTCGCATATGGGCTTTGTTTTATTGGGAATGGCATCGTTAACTACAATCGGTATTTCCGGGGCTGTTCTCCAGATGTTCAACCATGGCACCATAACCGCAATGCTCTTCATTATTGTAGGAATTATTTATGATAGAGCTCATACCAGGGGTATCGAGGATTTCGGCGGTTTAGCAACTCAAATGCCGATTTATACAGGATTTGTAACTATTGCATTTTTTGCTGCAATCGGGCTTCCGGGATTAAGCGGATTTATTTCCGAATCTTTCGTTTTTATCGGCAGCTTTGGTGCGGATACTATCAGAACTATCGCAATTATTTCAACTGCCGGAATTTTACTGGGTGCCGGTTATATGCTCTGGACTTTACAAAGAGTTTATCTTGGCAAATTAAATGAAAAATGGAATACTCTTCCTGACATGACCCCCAGAGAATATGCAATGCTAGTTCCATTAACTATAATAGTTATTTTCATTGGTGTGTATCCGTCTTCAATGCTTAATTTAATGAACTCATCTGTTAACCAGATGGTTAATTTTATGGCGCATGCACAGACTTTTTATAGTAGTTTACACTTTTAACTTTTAAGAGAATTTAAGTGGATTTTAATCTTGATTATATTACTCACAGTTTAGGACTGATAAAACCTGAACTTGCAATTTCGTTAGCGCTCGTATGGCTGGTTCTTTCAGATTTGATTTTATCAAAAGATAAGACCATTCTTCCTTATATTGGAATGATAGGATTATTTGCAGCCGGATTTTATATTATACAGGAATGGGGAATTTCATCTTTTGCTTCTCCTAATGCTTCCGGCGGTATGCTTGCCGTTGACAACTTCGGATCGTTTTTCAAATTGATTATTATTTTAGCGTCATTCCTTGTTATTTTATTTTCAATTTCTTCTTCTGAAATTAAAGCAGTTTTTGACAGGCATGGTGAATATTATGCTTTGATCTTCGGGATGATTCTCGGAATGTTTTTTATGGTGTCTGCCGTAAACCTTATTTTAATCTATCTAGCAATAGAGCTTGTTTCATTATCCTCTTATGTCTTAGCTGGTTTTACTAAAAATTCTCTTAGAAACAGTGAAGCATCACTTAAATATATTATTTACGGCAGTGCTGCCTCAGGAATTATGTTATTCGGAATCTCTATTATTTATGGTGTTACCGGCAGTACAAATTTATATGCAATACACACAGTGCTTCAAACTGCCCAGGTTCCGGTAGCAACGTTACTTCTAGCCGGGATATTAATCTTTACAGGAATTGGATTTAAAATTTCGGTTGTACCGTTTCATTTCTGGGCTCCCGATGTTTATGAAGGTGCACCTATAACAATTACTGCTTATCTGTCTGTTGCCAGCAAAGCCGCAGGTTTTGCATTGTTAATCAGATTTATAAAAGTAACTTTTATTCAGTCGGTAAATGCAGACGGCTACTGGCAGATGCTGAACCTAATTGACTGGAAATCCTTCTTTATATTGATTTCCATCCTGACAATGACCCTTGGCAACTTTGCCGCTCTTTGGCAGGATAATATGAAACGGCTTCTTGCGTATTCAAGCATTGCACACGCTGGCTATATACTGCTTGGATTGGCGGTTCTCTCGAATCAGGGGATGATGGCAGTATTGATCTACTTTGCGGTTTATGCAATAATGAATCTTGGTGCTTTCTTCGTTGTTATGCTTATCGCCAATAAAATCGGAAGCGAAAATATTGATGATTATAAAGGACTTGGGTATTCCACTCCCCTCCTTGGAATTTCACTGGCTATCTTTCTGGTTTCTTTAACCGGCCTGCCACCGACAGCCGGCTTTATTGCAAAACTTTATTTATTCCTTGCTCTTGTCGACGCAAAAATGATAGTGGTTGCAATAATTGCTTTACTTAATACAGTTGTATCACTTTACTATTATATAAGAGTATTAAAAAATATGTACCTTGTTAAAGCGGAAACACCCGTACCGGCGTTTTCTGCTTCACTGGGTAATAAAATTCTTCTAGTAGCAATGTTAATTCCCGTAATTCTTTTAGGAATTTATTTTACACCTCTCGTTCAGTGGGCTCAAAGTTCAGTAAGTATATTGGGTTTTTAATATCTTTAAAAGGCTTGGATTAAAAAGTCTAAATACTCAAATCTCAATACCAGAGACTATTTTTTCCGAATTACATGATACATTGAAATTCTTCCATTACCGGTTTCATCAATCGAATCATTAAATTCACATTTGAAAGAATCTTTTATAAGTTCATAAGTTGAGAAGCTTACATTAATTTTTCCGGGTTCGCTGTATCTTTCCATTCTGCTCGCAATGTTTACAGTAACTCCCCAAACATCGTAAGTATATTTATTTTTCCCAACCACTCCTGCGATAACATTTCCCGAATGGGCACCGACCCTCATATGCCATTGATGCCCGGAACGTTCATTCCGCTTTTTAATAAAATCCAGCATCTCCATGGCGGCCGAAATGACTTTTACTGCATGATCGTTGGATTCTTTCGGAAATCCGCCTCCAACCATATATGAATCACCTATAGTTTTTAGCTTTTCCAAATCATATTTTTCAATTATAGCATCAAAATTTTTAAATATATCGTTTAATTCCTGGACAAGTTTGTCTGGATGCATTTGAGCAGCAATTTTAGTAAAGCTCTGGAAATCAGTAAAAAGTAAAGTCACTGATTTGTATTCCCTTGGAGTTATCGTTCCTTTTTCTTTTAATTCTTTTACTACAACACCTGGCAAGATGTTATTTAATAATTTTTCCGATTTCAGCTTCTCCTCTTCCAGCTCCCTTGTCCTTTGCTTTAACTGAACATTAATTTTATGCTTATATAAAGCCATTTCAATAGCAGATCTTAGGGCTTTTTCATCGAAAGGTTTTAAAATATATCCGAAAGCATCTGAAGTTTTAGCTTTCTGCAATGTACTTTCATCAGCTAAAGCTGTAAGGTAAACAACCGGGATGTCGAATTTTTGCCTTATTATTCTGGCTGCATCGATTCCCGTTAATTCTCCGTAAAGCATTATATCCATTAGGATTAGATCCGGCTTTAGCTCTTTTGCTTTCTCAATTACAGAAGAAGCAGAATCAACGGCACCCAAAACTCTGTAGCCGAGATTCCCAAGCGTCAGCATAATATCTTTGGCAATTATTTTTTCATCCTCCGCAATTAAAATGCTTACTTCATCTTTCATTCATCACCCTATTAAATTAATCCGGTAAAGTCCGATAATATATATGAAATGTAAATATATACTTATTATTTTAAAAAAATATTGTAATGTGTAAAAGAAATTTTAATAAAATTTTTTATCTTCTTCCATATTTTTTTATATATCAGATAATTTAATTTTATAAGGATATTTTAATCCTGCATATTTAATATATTTTTTTTTTGAACATCAAAATTTATATATTTAAACAATTAAAAAAATATACCAATATTATATAACTATCTTTTTCAACAGAAGTTAAATGCAAAATTCTAAAGATGAATTCCTGAAAAAGTTAAATGTTTTAACTTGTAGGCTCAATGAAGATTCCAAGGAATTTGTATCTAAATTATGTGAAAATTTGGTTGAAGAATTTGATTTCGAAAGTGTTGTCATATTTAAGATTCTTAATGATAATAACCTGAAAATGCTTGGAAAATCAGCTGGCGCAAAAAAGAGTTATAACACGGCCGCAAATTATCAATGTAAAAAGTGTACATCACTTGTAACCCGCCCGGATTCAATAATCTTTGATAAACATCCCGGCTGTGAACTGCCTGCTTCGGAATCTGAACATAATGGAAGCAGTTTAATATTAAAATTACCTGGTGAAAGAAATGTCCTGGTAAAAATCAGCCAGCCTTCTACTCTTGACAGGATTGAAGATAAAATTGAAGAGATCGGAAAGTTCATCAGCAATCTTTTGATTTTATGGTTCAATAATATTAATTCGGGCAGTAATTATATTGCCAATATAATTACTAATATTGCTCATGAACTAAGAACTCCGACTAACAGCGTAATGGGTTTTGCTTCTTTACTGAATGAAGACACGCTATCTCCCTCTCAGGCTGAGTATGTCGTAACTCTTAAGGAAAATGCATTTAACCATCTTTCATTAATCAATGATTTAATTGATCTCGCAAAGATTGAATCGGGTAATGCAAAAGAATTATTTACAAGTATAAAAATAAGACCTTTTATTGATGAAATATTAAAATTATTTAAAGACAAAGCATTAAATAAAAATATTGATTTCCTCTTAAACATCGAGAAAGATATTCCCGAAAGTGTGAAGCTGGATTCACAAAAGTTAAGATATATTTTTATCAGCCTTATTACCTATTCGCTTCGTTTAACGGAAAAGGGCAAAATTACTATTTCAATATCATCCGGCCTTTCAAATAAATTAAATATTAAAATTTCCGATACAAGCAACGGATTATCACAAAAACAAATTAAAGAAATATTTAATCCTTTCTCATTATCTGATTTAGGGAACAATAAGATAGGCAGTTCTTCAGGCTTAAGTTTAACCTTGTCTAAAAAATATGTTGAATTTTTAAATGGGGAAATTGAAGTATCGAGCTCAATTGGAAAAGGAACAAATTATTATATCACCTTAAGTACTGAAAATCTTTCTTCAATAGTAGAAAAATTAAGTGCTCTTCCCAAACCTGGTGCCAAAAACAGGGTGCTTGTTGTTGAAGACGATTATGCTACTTCAAAATTATTAAGCAATTATTTAACAAAGTGGGGATATGACCCGGTTGTGGTTAATTCCGCAGACCAGGCTCTCAAATCTATTGAAAAAGAAATTTTTCTTGCAGTTTTAATGGATATCGTTTTACCAGATGCAAACGGGTTTGAACTGTTGAAAAATATCAGGGAAAATAAAAATTGCAGGAATACACCCATAATAGTTTGTTCTGTTGAAGCAGAACAGCAGAAAGCATTTTTAATGGGTGCCGTAGAGTACTTTGTAAAACCAATTAAATATAAATATCTGGTGGAAGTTCTCCAGAATTACAGGCTTAAAAGAGATTCCAATATTTTAATTGTTGATGACGATATTCCAACCCTTAATCTTGTAAAAGAGGTTGTAGAACAGGCTGGTTATAATGCCGTTGCCGAATCTCATTCGGGAAAAGTTAACGACATGATCGAAAATATGAAACTCGATCTTGCAATTATAGATCTCGATATGCCGGAAGTTAATGGTTATGATTTAATTAAGCAGATAAAATCCAAACCTAACTTCTCGAAGCTCCCGGTTATAATTTATACCGGCAAAGAAAATTACAAAGAAGATTTGAAGAAGATAGACGGATTATTTGAAGATCTTCTTGAAAAGAATAGTACTAATATCGAAGAACTTTCCGGTACAATAAAAGAAATGATAAATCGCTATGATGAACCTACCCCGCCGGAAAAGCTTAAAGAGGAACCTAATGTAGTAAAAATACTGCTGGTTGAAGATTATAAGCATTCTCAAATTATTGTTACCCGCCTGCTTAAAAAGAACAGCTTTGAGCATATAGTTGTGGTTGAAAATGGTGTGGAAGCACTTGAGAAAGTCAAAGAGCAGAAATTCGATTTAATTTTGATGGATATGCAGATGCCGATTATGAATGGTTTTGAAGCTACCGAAAAAATAAGGGAACTGCCTGAATATAAAGATACTCCGATTATTGCTCTTACTGCATTTGCTATGAAAGGCGACCGTGAGAAATGCCTGGATGCAGGTGCAACTGATTATATTCCGAAACCTATAGACAGCCAGGAATTTATAGAAAAAGTTAAATATTATACTGAAAGCCGCGTTAGTGTCTGATTCTTCCAAATCCCGGAATTCCTGATTCCTTTTTACCTCCCTATTTTATTCAATTATAATAAATTATTAACTTAGTTTTTTTGATTTTCGAATTAAATTAAAATAACTTGCAAATTTTTAATTTTTAACCTTTAATTTTTAATTACTATCGGCATATGATCAACGATAAAGTTAGAGTTCGTTTTGCGCCAAGCCCTACAGGCTACCTGCATATTGGGGGATTACGTACGGCACTATACAATTACCTTTTTGCAAAACACAATAAAGGTGATTTTATTTTACGAATTGAAGATACAGACAGGAACAGGTATGTAGAGGGAGCTGTCGAAAATCTTCTGTCAACATTAAACTGGTCCGGATTAAATTTTGATGAAGGCCCGGGAAAAGAGGGAAATTACGGACCTTATCTCCAATCCCAAAGACTGAATATCTATAATAAATATAGTGAAACACTCTTGAAGGATAAACATGCTTATTATTGCTTCTGTTCACCGGAGAGACTTAAGGAATTGCGGGAAGATCAGCAGAAAAATGGTCGTCAGCCAATGTATGATAAACATTGCCTGTATCTTTCAGAAGAAGAAATAAATGATAAATTAAATTTAAAATTGCCTAAAGTTATTAGATTAAAGGTTGAATCTGATAAAATTGTAAGGATAGAAGATGCGATTCGGGGCGAGGTAGAAATTAATAGCAGTATAGTTGATGATCAGGTATTGATAAAAAGCGACGGGTTCCCTACCTATCACCTTGCCAATGTTGTTGATGATCATTTAATGAAAATAACTCATGTAATAAGAGGTGAAGAATGGCTATCTTCAACTCCGAAACATGTTTTATTATATGATTATTTTAATTGGGAAAAGCCTGTCTTTGCACATCTTCCTCTTTTATTGAATCCCGACAGGTCAAAATTAAGTAAGAGACAGGGTGACGTGGCGGTTGAAGATTACCGTGCAAAAGGATATTTAAAAGAAGCGCTTATTAATTTTGTAGCATTGCTTGGCTGGAATGCAGGAGATGATAAGGAAGTCTATTATATTAATGAATTAATTGAATCATTTACACTTGAGAGAGTTAACAAAGCCGGAGCAATATTTAATCTTGAAAAACTGCACTGGTTAAATGAAGTGCATATTCGCAGCAAGACAAATGAAGAAATTTTAATTATGCTGAAAGAAGAATTAGCTGATTCAAAGTATAAAGATGCTGGATTCGGGGATGCGTATTTAATTAAAATTATTGAATCAATGAAAGAACGGGTTTCGTTCATTAAAGATTTTATAGAAAAATGTCCTTATTTTTTTGAGGCACCGGAACAATTCGATGAAAGTGCTATCAAAAAAAGATGGAAGAAAGATACTCCGGCCCAGCTGACCAGACTCATGGAAAAATTTAATAATCTGGAAAATCCTTCCAAAGAGGATTATGAAAATATCCTTAAAAAGACTGCCGAAGATCTTGAAATTGGCAACGGGAAATTAATTCACCCTCTCAGATTAGCCGTATCAGGTGTTGGTTCAGGACCCGGAGTGTTTGATATTGTCGATACTATAGGAAAAGAAGAAACTATCCGGAGAATTGAATACGCATTAAATGTAATTAGTATACCGGAATCCGGATCGCAAAATTAGTTTAAATTATATATTTTTGATATTTATTTTTAATCATTTTATACACAATGTCAAAAGCTGAAGATAATAACACGGGCACTAAAACCACAAAAGAAGAGTCATCCAATTTTATTCGTGAAATTATAAATGATGATTTAACATCGAATAAATATCAAGGTAATGTTAAAACCCGTTTTCCTCCGGAACCCAACGGCTACCTGCATATCGGTCACGCTAAATCAATTTGCCTCAATTTTGGAATTGCTCAGGATTATAAAGGTTTATGCAATTTAAGATTTGATGATACGAATCCTACTAAAGAAGAAATTGAGTATGTAAACTCAATTAAAGAAGATATTAAATGGCTCGGTTTCGACTGGGATGACAGAGAATTTTATGCATCTGATTATTTTGACCAATTGTATGAATTTGCCGTTAAACTGATCAAAAAAGGAAAAGCTTATGTTGATTCGTCAAGTCTTGAAGTTATAAAGGATTTCCGCGGTACCCCGACTCAGCCGGGTAAAGAAAGTCCTTTCAGGAATAGATCAGTTGAAGAAAATCTGGATTTGTTTACAAAAATGAAAAATGGAGAATTTAAAGACGGAGAACATGTATTAAGAGCAAAAATTGATATGTCTTCTCCCAATATGAATCTCCGCGATCCGATTATGTACCGTATTCGTCATGCAGTTCATCACCGGACGGGCTCTAAATGGTGCATCTATCCAATGTACGACTGGGCTCATGGTCAATCGGATTCAATCGAAGGTATCACTCATTCTATTTGTACTTTGGAATTTGAGAACCATCGTCCTTTATATGACTGGTTTTTAGATGAACTGGAGATCTTTCATCCCAGGCAGATTGAATTTGCCAGGTTGAATTTAAATTATACTGTTATGAGTAAAAGAAAACTCCTTCAGCTTGTTGAGGAAGGTTTTGTAAACGGCTGGGATGATCCAAGGATGCCTACTCTTTCAGGATTAAGAAGAAGAGGTTACACCCCTGAGGCTGTCAGAAATTTTTCTGAGAAAGTCGGGGTGGCTAAAAGAGATAACACTATCGATATCGCTTTACTTGAATATAGTATCAGGGAAGATTTAAATAAGAATGCAATGAGAGTAATGGGTGTATTGAATCCTCTTAAATTAATTATAGATAATTATCCAGAAGGACAAACAGAAGAACTTGAAGCAATAAACAATCCTGAAGATCCTTCATCAGGAACAAGAAAAATCTCTTTCTCAAAAGAGCTTTATATTGAACAGGATGATTTCATGGAAAATCCTCCTAAAAAATATTTTAGACTTTTCCCCGGTAATGAAGTCCGGCTTAGATATGCTTATATAATTAAATGCACTGATTTTAAGAAAGATGCTGACACGGGTGAAATTAAGGAAGTGCATTGTCTTTATTTTCCTGAGACTAAAAGCGGATCGGATAAAAGCGGGAAGAAAGTAAAAGGGACAATTCACTGGGTTCCGGTCAATAATGCGATTGATACTGAAGTCAGACTTTATGACAGGTTATTTTCTGTTGAAGATCCTGAAGATGATAAAGAAAAAGATTTTAAGGAGTTTCTGAATCCGGATTCTTTACGGGTATTAAAAAATTGTAAGCTGGAAAAGAGTATTGAATCGGCATCTCCCGGAAGCAGGTATCAGTTTGAAAGGCAGGGATATTTTTGTGCTGACAGCAGGGATTCTCAAAAGGGTAATTTAGTTTTCAATAGAATTGTTCCTCTGCGAGATACATGGGCTAAAATTGCAGGTAAATAATTAATTATTTCCAAATAAATAGTTATCTTTGAAAACTTGTTTTTGTGCCGAAGTGGCGGAATTGGTAGACGCGCTGGACTCAAAATCCAGTATGGCTCACACCATGTGCCGGTTCGAGTCCGGCCTTCGGTACTATGAACAAACTGTCAACAGCGGAATTGGTTTATAAACCTCCCAATTAAATTTTTAGGTAAACAGTATTCAAAATCCAAATTTATCAGCCAGGATCGGTTGGTTCGAATCCTGCTTTTAGTTTATCTACCTAAAATTTTATTTTACAATCAGACTTGTTTGGTAAAATGTTTAAAGTATTATATATTCAAAAAAAGCTCTCCCCTGTTTTAGCTTTTTTTGTTTGAAAGAAGGTAAACTTGCAGGAACAGGAGATTAATTTCTCCGCTTGAATTTCAATAAATTAAAACCTTTATATTCGACTCCTAAATAAACCGTTACAATTATTTTTGTAATTTATCTTAATATTTCTTCAAAACTTTTTGGTTAAACTGTTAATATTCCGGTAATTGAAAAAGATCATTTGAATTGGCTTTCCTCAATTTTGTCCTTAAGTATTTCCCGTTGGGTCCTTCAATTAATTCTACTTTTGTAGTTTTCCCGTTTCGCCACTGTACATAATATTGAAATTTATAAACTTCAATATCACTAATTACATCAGTTAGATATCTGGGTGACCAGTATGAATCCATGTTGCACAAAGCGACAATATCTCCTTCTTTGTTTTTCTTAATCTTGGTCACTCTTCTTTGTATCATTTCATTTCTCCTGAAAGTTTACACCAAAAAATATTTAACCTGGCTGAAAAAAAAATCAGTATGATTACCTATATATTTTGCAGAAATTTCAATAAAGCTTAAAAACAGCTCAAAATTCAATATTTCATATAGGTATAAGTACTGATTTTTTTTTTTGATTAAATGAATAATTTAAACTCCGTATGAATGAAAAATTGGAGAAATTATGAAAACAGGTGATTTACGCGATCAGGTGAAGGAATTATTGCAGGATTCCGTTAATGTACAGGAATACCAGGATAAATTTTATTTTGTAAAAAATCTAAAGGCGTTACTCCCCCAAATGCCGGAAGATAAAATATATAAAGCTATTGAGATTACAAATCTGAGCCTGAAGCCGCCTAGAAAAAAGAAAGAATATGTGGATTTATTAACGAAGAAATTATTAAATTTTAATGCAGGTTTTATAAAAAATGATATCTGATGTTAAGAGATCTCAAAGATTATGTTAATTTAATATTTAGTTTAAATAATCCTATTATATATTCTGTCTTTTTAATTTTCTTTTTCCTTCTTATCGTTTACATTTTTTATAAATACATTTTTTTCCCCGCCCAGAAAAAACATAGCGAAGAAAAAAAGGAATATGAATTAAAAAATGCCAGGTTAATGGCTCTATTTGCAGAGTTAGATCCGGCGCCTGTAATAAGGATTGATATGAATGCTAAAATTATTCATGCTAATGATGCTGCAATGGATTTAAATAATAATGAATCTATAATCGGTAAAGATGCTGCTGATTTTTTCCCCCAGCTTTCTCAACATCCATCAGATTTAATTACAGGAAATAAATCTTTCCAGTTCTTTTTTCAGACCAACGGCAGATATTACGAAGTTTGGTTTAAGGGAATTGCAAATCTTGAAATTGCTCAATTGTATTTTAATGATATAACTGATAGAAATCTTTTTGAAAAAGAATTATTAAATTCCAAGAAGAAGCTGCAGGAATTATCAAATCATCTTCAGGATAAAGTTGAAGAAGAAAGACAGCGTATTGCAAGGGAATTGCATGATTCTGTAGGACAAAATTTACTTTTTATTAAATTAATGCTACAAAATCCCAATTATAAACAACCTCAAAGTGAACGTGAAGATAATATAAAAATCATTTCAGCATTGGAAAAAAGTATTACAGAATTAAAGCGTATTCTGTTTGACTTAAAACCCAGGATACTTGAGGAAGCCGGTTTGAATGCTGCGATTTCATCCCTTTGCACAAATGTTTCTGTTGAAAGCGGGATAAAAGGAGATGTGGATTTTGTTGGTAAAGAAGAGAGGCTGAATAATAAGCTGGAGGTTTGTATATACAGGGTTATACAGGAAGGTCTCTCTAATATTGTAAAACACTCTAAGGCAAAAACCTTCAATGTATTGCTTGTCAACAATTCAAGCTCTGTTAGAATTATGATATCTGATGACGGCATTGGTTTTTTAGAAAATAATAACAATACTATCTCTCATTTCGGTTTAATGAATATGAAAGAAAGAGTTGAAAATTTTAGAGGTAATTTTAAAATTGAATCATCAATAAATAAAGGTTCTTTACTAATTGCAGAAATCCCGAAGTTTTTAAAATGACTACAAATAATTTTATCCGTGTACTTTTGGCAGATGACCATACATTATTTAGGAATGGCATTATTAGTCTTCTTGAGAGTGAAAAAGATATATATGTTGTAGGCGAGATTGACAACGGGAAAGATCTTCCGGGCAAATATTTTGAAATTATGCCTGATCTGGTTTTACTGGATATTTCCATGCCGGGTAAATCCGGGTTGGAAGCTGCTAAAGAAATTAAACAAAAAGACCATAAAGCAAAAATGCTTTTTCTTTCCATGCATGAGGAAGATGAATATATTTATTATTGCTTAAAAGCCGGGGGTATGGGATTAATAAATAAAAATATTACAAAAGGTGAACTGGTTTTAGCAATAAAAAGAGTATCCGAGGGCTCAAATTATTTTAGAAATAACCTCAGTGAAGAGCAGATAAAAAATATTTATAATAAATATGACAGGTCCAGTCTCAAAAAACCAACTTTCCTCAATAACCCTCTTACTTCCAGGGAAGAGAATGTTCTTAGATTAATCGGAAAAGGTCTTACAAGCAATGAAATTGCCCAGCAGTTAGATATAAGCAAGAGAACTGTCGATTCTTTCAGAGCGAGCATTATGCAAAAATTAAATATCAAGAATTTACCTGAATTGATTAAATACGCTATCGGTTATCTGGAGAACTTCTAGAAAACAAATTTTAAGATTATTAACATTTCTATTCAAAATCCAATTATTTATAAACTGTTGAAATTTTAACTAGGTAATTATACCTAGGTAATAGGTATAATTACTGATTTTTTTATTCATTAATAATTGTATGTTGAAAATACATATCTAAGGAGGGTAAAATGAAATCTCTAACAAAGATGTTTTTCCTGATAGTATTTCTGAGCAGTTTATATTTAACAGGTGCTCAAACAATAGGAGTAATCTATACAAAAGCTGAAGCAGATCAAAAATTCGGACCGGTATTAAATTCAGTAGGAATAGATACTGCTCAGTTCAGAATATTATTAAACAGATCAGGAAATTATTTATTATTTAAAATTGATGAAGGAAATTTGTATATTTTATCTGAAAACAGAGAGCCTTTATTTCCGGGTGGCTTTTCTGTTCAGCCCGGAGAGGTTTATAAAATAGTTAGTGTTTCAAAAATACAGGAATTACTTTACCAGGGACAAAATCAACAAATTTTCTTCGAGGTCAGGAAAAATGTTTATTCATTAACAAATGGCAGCTTTACTTTGGAGGAAATTGTGGATTGTCCACCATTTTGTAATTAATAAATGTCTATACCATATCTTCTTTTTTTTATCAGTATAATCATTTGGATGCTTCCTCCTTTCCGGCAGTTTAAAACTGAATATTTCCTATTTTTCCTCATTCTGGCAATAGCAGATCCGGCAAATGCACTTGCAAACATTTTTCTTGCTATAAAACCTATTTATGTAACTCTAAGTATTACTTTTCTTCTTATTCTTTCCTTAATTGACCGGGAGCTGCTGATAAGAAACTGGATTATTCTCACTCTTACTTTTTTGGTTCTTTTAGCTGCAATGATTATTCTTCCGTTTAAGTCTATGTATGCAATAAAAATTATCTTGAGTTCAATAGTATTGTTTATAATATTAAAAAATTCATTGATCTATATTAATAAGAACCAAACGATTAATTTATTCTTATTAGTATTAACTCTATATGAAATTACAATAATAATTAAATTTATATTTACGGCATCCAGGACACACACAGGATCAATATATTTTTATACCACTTCATTTTTTGAATTTTTCATTGGACTTTTCTTCAGCTTTTTCAATAAGGAAAACAGCCCGACCTTCAGGTTAATTAAAGAAAAGTTCTGAATAGTGTGCATATATTATATCAATTTCTGTTAGCAATCCTTTCAAGTCTGGGAACTGTTTTAATAATTGTCCCGGGGATATCTAATTTTTCTCTTTCCTCAAGCAAATTGATTAATTCAAATGCATTAGCAACTCCGTCACCTTGCGGGTGGTTATTCATAATTACATAAACTTCTTTAACCTTTTCCTGAACCGCTTTTATTTTTTGATCAATTTCGACTAATTCTCCTGGAGAATATAGATATTTATACCGTTCACTCTGTTCTGCGTATGTTTGTTTTTCACCAAAATTATTTATCGACTTTTTCCATGCATCTACATTTCTGCCATGAAACCTGATATAAATTTTATCATTTGTAATGACCGGTTCAAATGGAATAGCTTCTCCTATTTGCGGCTGATCAATTGTACAGAAAGTAATTTTCAGCCTGTTAAAAAGCTCTAAGGCTTTTTTATTCAGCCAGGATCTATGCCTTACCTCAACAAACAGATCATAATTCTGAAATGTATCTCTTAGCCTGTTAAGGTGAGCTATTGATGGCGTATCAAAAGAGAATGAATATGGAAATTGGATTAATAATCCTCCCAGCCTTTCAGCTCTCGATAAAATATCAAGATTGTATATTACAGCTTTTATTTTCTGTTCATCAAAATCTTTTTTGTGCGTAAAATCCTGATGCAATTTTAATGTGAAAAGGAAGTCATTATCATCATCTATTTTCCTTAACCAGCCGCTTACAATTTTCGGATTTAAATAGGCGTAATATGTGGCATTTACTTCAACGCAATTAAAATAATGTGAATAGAACCGAAGCCAGTCAAATTCTCCTGTTTGGTTCTTAGGATAAAATACGGGAACCCAGTCTTTGTAAGACCAGCCTGCCGTACCGATATAAAATTTTGGCATCAATAATACCCTTTCCTGATTAATGTACGATAAATTCAAAAGTCAAAAGTCAAAAATCGAAATCCGAAATTCTTTTTATGACTCAATAAGAGTTCAGCCTGATCCCTGCAATAGTGTCTCTTAAAACTCCAAGAGAACGCTGACTTAAAAGATCAATTTTAACCAGCCCAAGGTCTTCAATACCATGCATATCCGGCTGTGTAATTATAAGTCCCACACCCTTATTTTTTGCATATTCAAGGGCGACATAATTTGTTATAGGCTTCGGAGCAATTACAATTCCGCCCGGATGTATGCTGAGATGCCGCGGGAAATTCGCCAGCTTTGCGGCTATATTTACAATTGTTTTCCATGGTTCATCATTAAATTTAAGAGATTTCGCTTCCGGAAATAGTTCCGGAACATCGGGCAGGTTTCTTGCGTCTGTCCACGGAATAAATTTACTCTTCTTTGTTATTTCAGCATCCGGAATGCCGAATACTTTAGCTACTTCCCTGAAAGCCGAACGAGCCCTGAAAGTTACATGCGTCGATATCATTGCAACTTTATCATAGCCGTATTTTTCAAAAACATATTTAATTATTTCATCTCTTTCTTTCCAGCTGAAATCAATATCAATATCCGGAGGCGATGAGCGGCTCCTGTTCAGAAATCTTTCAAAAAACAAATTATGTTCAATCGGGTCAATATCGGTAAATCCCAGGCAGTAGGAAACAATACTATTTGCAGCAGAGCCTCTGCCGATATGCATCATTCCCCTTTTTTTTGCTTCCCGTAAAATGTCCCACACTACCAGAAAATAATCCGTAAGTTCCAGATTGAGAATAACATTAAGTTCCTGATTTAACCTGTCGATAGCTTCGGAATTGTCAGCGGAATATCTTTGAAAAAGCCCGTTGAAAGCAAGGCTCCATAAAGTTGTAAAGGTATCTTTATCATTAAAATTATTGAAACTTTGGAATGAAGGGAATTTATATTTCCCTATTTCCAGGCTCACATCACAATTTTCTGCAATATAATAGGTATTTGAAACAGCTTCAGGGAGATTTTTCCACAGCTGCATCAATTCTCCCGGATTTTTAAAATAGAATTCTTCATCAACCGGATCACCGGGTGGGATATTTTCTATAGTTCCCCTTTCACTTATAGTTCTTAAAACCTGGTGAAGGATATAATCTTCCCTGTTAAGGAAATATACCGGGTTCGATGCTATGTAAGGCAGCTTCTTCGAATTTGCAAACTCATAAAGATTCCGCGCAGCACTTTCATATTTTTTTACGGCAATTAATTCAACAAAAATATTCTTCTTCATATTTTCATTTAAAGAAATATTCCGCAGCAGCTCCGGTGATGAAGTAATTATAAAGAGATTTGGGAAATCATTCTGCAAAAGCTTGATTAAAGAAAAATTATCTTCTGCCGGCGGCATAGATTCCAGCAGTTTTCTTGAAGTGATTATTCTGCAAAGATCGGCATAACCTTCCGTATTCTTTGCAATAAAGACTGCATTGATCTTTTTATCCGACGGATCATCGATATATGCGCCGGGAAGCGGCTTTATTTTTGCTGCGGCTGCTTTCTTACTGAATTCCGTTAAACCGTACATTCCGTTTGTATCGGTTAAAGCAACAGCCGGAAGAGAAAAGCTTTTTGCTTTTTCTATTATATCCTCTACGGAAGCTGCTCCCTCCATTAATGAATAAAATGAATGGACATGTAGTGGAATCATAATTAACCCGTATAAGCTCTTACTAACTGCTCGGTATTAATCTTTGACATATAAAGCTCTTTTTCATTAAAGCCTTCGTCATCCGGAGTATAATAATCTTCTGCAGTATCTTTTTGAATTGATGCTTTCAGATCAAGGTAGTAGAGCAGATCAAGCTTTTCCACTATTATATTCCTCCCTCCTTCTATATCAACCTTCCCTTCTATTAAATACGGACCGAAGGATAATGTTTTTTCCGCAACATTTTTATAAACGTTTGGAAAAATAACAGCCTCAAAAGTACCGGTTAAATCTTCAAGGGAAAGGAATTTCATTATGGTGCCGTTTCTGGTTCTGATTCTTTTTGAAGTCATATACCAGCCGACAGCTCTGACCTTTTTCCCGTGATATTTATATAACTCATCTGCATTTATTACATGCTTACCGGAAATATTTTTCCGGAAAAAGTATAAAGGATGTTTTGTTACCATGTAGCCAAGGATTTCAAATTCCTGTCTGCATTTTTGTGAAATGCTGTAATCTTTTGATGTTTTTACTTCTTCTTCGATCTTAAAAGATTCGTAAATAAAAAGATCATTATAATTTTCATCCAGGATTTTTCTTTTGTGTATATAAACCGAAAGAAGCCTGAGAAGAGTCGGGCGCGTTTCCTGGAAGCAGTCCATCGCACCGCATTTGATAAGCGCAGCAGTCTCTTCTTCCCCCAGTTTAGTACGCACCAGGAAATCGGCTAAAGATACATAGTTCCCGTTCTCATCTCGTTCATCCACAATTGTTTCTGCAGATTGATGCGGAAAATTTTTTATTGCCATAAACCCTATATATACAGTTCTGTCTTTTCCCTTATAATCATAATCGCTCCGGTTAACACAAGGAAGCTTTACATCAAGGCTGAGCCTTTTGCATTCCCATATATAAACCGCAGAAGAATAAAATCCTCCGCCGTTAGATAAAACGGCTGCCATAAATTCTGCGGGATAATGCGCCTTTAAAAAAGCGACCTGGAAAGAAAGCAGTGCAAAAGAGGCGCTGTGCGCCTTGCAGAAGCTGTAGCCCGAAAAAGAACTTATCTGCCGCCACAATTCTTCCGCAACTTTTCTATCCAGCCCCTTTATTTCGCAGGAATCAAAGAACCTGTTCCGCAATAACTTCATTGCTTCATCCGACCTGGTTTTTCCCGACATCGCCCTGCGCAAAAGGTCCCCTTCTTCCAGTGATAAACCAACAATATAATGTATTATCTTAATTACATCTTCCTGGAAAACCATTACACCGTAAGTCTCTCCAAGATAAAGTTCCATTTCATCCACTAAATATTTCCTGCGGGCCGGATTTTTATGCCTGGCTATAAACTCCTGCATCATTCCCGATTCTGCAACTCCCGGCCTTATTATAGAGCTCGCTATCACAAGCATTTCAAAGGTATCGACTTCCAGCCTTTTTAATAATGAACGCATCCCCGGACTCTCTATATAAAAGCACCCAATAGTTTCTCCCTTCCTGATTATTTCCAGGGTTTTTGCATCTTTAAATAACATCCGGTAGTCAAAGATATCAAAAGGTATTTGAGATTTTTTCCTGGGAATATCAGGATAAAGATGTATTAAATTATTCCTGTTAGGAAGTGTATATCTTGTTAAATCTATTAGCTGTGAGTTCATGGCCGCTGTAAAATAATAGTGAACATCCGTACACTATTATATCTAAAATGGAACTAAAAAACAAGTATGAAAGGGGTAGAAACGTGAAGAGGAATGTGTGGAGTATTAGAATAATGGAATTTTGGAGTATTGGATGGAGTATTTGGAATGAGGAACATGATTAGTCATTCAATGGACACTCGATAGTCATTTATTGTCATTTTTCGCAAACAGTATCGTCATTTAGCAGCATGTTTTTAACCACAGAGAACTGCCGCAGCTCTGGCGAAGGCTGGCATCCATATTAGAGAGTTGATTTTCGTTCACAACATAAATTCATCCATTCATTCTAAGCGCGGCAAAGCCGGCAGCAAAAAAAGGAAATATACCTTCACTAAAGTTTCCACCTGCATTGAAATTTCTGCCTTCGTTGTTAAGCAGACAAGCAGGTGTATAAACCGGTAGTTAAAATGGAATTTTTTCTTCCATGCATTCATCCAATCATCCAATCATGCATTTTAATCTTGAATAAAATTCCCGGAAATATCTTGGCTAAATTTGGCAAAATATTGCTGAGAATACCATTCATCCATTCCCCATCATTCCATTATTTCATCACTCCACTATTTCATCACTCCACTACTCCATTCTCATTCCCGTTTATTACAGAGCACACGAATTATATTTTCAGATATTTCTTCCTTGAATTACAGAACTTTTATCCTAAATTAATGGTCAAACATAAAAAGCGAAATACTATGATAGGAAACAGGTTTACACAATATATTCCGGATAACAAAGGAAAAAGCAAATTTGAAGATCTGCTCAAAGTTTTTCTTCAGCTGCTGACTATTACCTCCGGTGACGTTTCGGAAGCCCTCAACTGGATGAATCAGCTGGATAAGAAATATGGCTTGACCGGCAATGAATACGGAATGGGCAATTTCATCGATGAGCTAAAAGATAAGAACTATATAAAAGAAAATGAAGACGGTTCTGTTCTGGTTATAACAGCAAAAAGTGAACAGTCAATCAGGAAACAATCCCTGGAGGAAATATTCGGTAAATTAAAAAAATCGGCACGAGGAAATCATAGAACTCCCTACTCGGGGATCGGCGATGAAAAGACTTCCGACAGACGCGAGTACTATTTCGGCGATTCTATGGATCAGATTGATATGACCGATTCGATTAAGAATGCCCAAATCAATCATGGTATTGAAGATTTTAAATTGACTGAAGACGACCTGGAAGTTGAAGAACGTGATTTTAAAGCATTAACTTCTACGGTTCTTATGATTGATATTTCCCATTCAATGATTCTTTACGGTGAAGACAGAATTACACCGGCAAAAAAAGTTGCAATGGCATTATCTGAATTAATCACTACAAAATATCCGAAAGATACTCTTGATATAATTGTATTCGGAAATGATTCCTGGCCGATAGAAATAAAAGATCTTCCTTACCTGCAGGTAGGCCCTTATCATACCAATACTGTTGCAGGATTAGAATTGTCAATAGATATTCTAAGACGCAGGAAGACAAGTAATAAGCAGATTTTTATGATAACAGACGGCAAGCCTACTTGCTTAAAAGAAGGACTTAAATATTATAAGAATAGTTTTGGTCTGGATAGAAAGATCGTAAATAAGACCCTGGATCAGGCTGCAAAATGCAGGAAGCTGGGAATTCCAATTACTACATTTATGATTGCACGGGATCCATACCTTCAGAAGTTCGTTAGAGAGTTTACCCAGATAAATAGTGGACGGGCTTTTTACAGCAGTCTGTCAGGATTAGGTGATTATATTTTTGAAGATTATATCCGGAACAGACGTAAACGGATGAAATAATCTTTTCACTCTTCTAATCTTTTTATTAATTAACAACTTTTTTATGATGTTATATCACATTCATAATATAGCTTATTTTATAATTTAACTTAATAATTATTAGTTCAGATTTCACGATTAGGTTTTCCTTAACAAACTTTTTCATTTTATAACAGGAAGAAGCAGCATGGATATTAAATCGATTCATACTTTAGGTGATTTGAAAAGCAGCGGATATAAAAGTAAGTCTATAAAAGATGAACTCAGAGATAATTTGATCTGCTCCCTTAAAACAGGGACAAATCCGTTTCAGGGAATTATCGGATATGAAGAAACAGTTGTACCGGATATTCAGACAGCGATTTTGTCAAGGCATAATATCATTTTACTTGGATTGCGCGGACAGGCTAAAACAAAGATTGCACGCCTTCTTATAAATTTACTTGATGAATATATTCCGGTAGTTGCCGGTTCTGAGTTAAACGATGATCCGCTCCATCCGTTATCAAGAGTTGCAAAAGATCTAATTAAAATACATGGAGATGATACTAAGATCGACTGGCTTTTCCGGGCTGATAGATACGCAGAGAAACTTGCGACACCCGATGTTTCTGTTGCAGATTTGATAGGTGATGTAGACCCGATTAAAGCCGCTTCTCTTAAACTTCCCTATTCTGATGAAAGAGTTATTCATTTCGGTTTGATACCGCGTTCTCACAGATCAATCTTTGTAATAAATGAATTACCCGATTTGCAGGCAAGGATCCAGGTTGCACTCTTTAATATTCTGCAGGAAAATGATATCCAGATAAGAGGTTTCAAAATCAGGCTCCCGCTTGATATTCAGTTTGTATTTACTGCAAATCCCGAAGATTATACAAACCGCGGTTCGATTGTAACTCCGTTAAAAGATAGAATTGACAGCCAGATTTTAACTCATTATCCTAAGTCTGTTCACATTTCAAGAGAGATAACAAAACAGGAATCTCTGCTCACAAAAGAGCAGAAGAAATCAGTGAAAGAAAATGAATTATTAAGTGATTTAATTGAACAAATCGCTTTTGAAGCAAGGCAAAGTGAATATATTGATGCTAAAAGCGGCGTTTCTGCCCGGTTAACCATTTCAGCTTATGAAAACCTGATCAGCACTGCGGAAAGACGCATGATAATTAATAAGGAAACTGAAGCTCACCTGAGAATCTCCGATTTATACGGAGTAATACCTTCCATAACAGGAAAGATCGAGCTTGTTTATGAAGGTGAACAGGAAGGGCCGTCCAAAGTTGCAAATATATTAATAAGTAAAGCTATCAGGACTTTATTTGAAAATTACTTCCCTTCTCCAGATAAGATAAAAAAGAATCAGCAGTCTAATCCTTACCAGGAAATTATTAACTGGTTTAATAAAGGAAATGCGGTAGATCTGCTGAATAGCATTTCTGAAAAGGAATACGAGAAGACGCTTAACGGAGTTAATGGCCTAAAGGAAATGGTGAATAAATATCATCCAAAAGTTAACGGCAATTATCATTTATTATTAATGGAATTCGTACTTCACGGCCTTGCTGAGTATTCTATGCTTAGTAAATTCAGACTTGAACTGGGACTTCAATTTAAAGATATGCTTAGTTCAATGTTCTCAGCTTCCACAGGAGAAGAAGATGACGATTTCGATGCCGATTTGTACAGATGAAAAAAATGTCGCGTAATAAGGTGTCGGTAAACGAGTAAATATGACAAGCGGCCCATGATAATGAATGACAATAACTTGACTACGCGCTTGAATGGTTTAATAATTTTCGATATCGGGATGAGAAATCTTATACATCAATCCATAAAATATTTCACCTCTATAGTGATTTAAGCTCTCTTTTGGGAGCTTTATCGGAGACCTTGAGCATTTAAAGATATGTTTTTCAATGATGTTTTACTAAATAACAACTCATGACCAATGACCTGAATGAAATTATATTTGTAAGACTGAATGATCTGACCTCTGATTTGACTATTGATCAGTCATCAATGCTTGACTCACTCAACCTTTACCTTCCTAAGTTTTTTGGCGGCAAACTCCGGGGCTTCCTTGACTGCTAATCCCAGTATCCTGAACGATTGCAGGAAAGCCTTTAAACCGATTCTATTAAATACAGCAGGTTCTTTTCCAACTGAAGGAAAACCTTGCTTGTCAGGAGTTAATCTTTCCCAGTTGCGGAATAAATGTCCCCAGTCGCTGGTTAATACCTTCGCCATCCTTTTTTTAGCTTTTACCGGGTACCAGAAACTATCATGATAAATAACACTGGCGATATATGACCATGGTGCAAGCACAGTCTTAAGAGACCACTCAAGAGGTTTTTTAAGCGGTCCCCAATAAATTTTATGCTGCATACGCGATGCGAAAGTCATCTTCTTAAAAGGTCCTGTAAAATGCCAGTTTGTTTTTACCGCTTTAGGATCTCCGACAATTTCAATTTCACGGGGATCACCGCAGCCTAATCCCATTTCATTTGCAATTCGTATAAACTTAATTGAAAGAGGATCTATTCCCATAAGTTTTGCAGCAGTTGCATCAATTGCTACCTGGTCGGAACTGGCAAGAATAACATTTTTTACATAAGGAACCATACATCGTGGTCCCGGACCATCACCTGCAAAGGTTCCATCCATCACTGCAAATACACCCCGGTGAATTTTCTTCTGGATCATTAAAAGATCAACCAGAGTCTCATGAATCACAGGATGAGTCCAGTGACGCTTTTCATTAAGCAGTCCGCCGAACGCATTCTTCATAGCTCCGGTCGTTGTAGTAAAAATATGAGTCTTGACCGTAGGCATATGTATAATATTTTCACCGATAAATCTTTTCGGAATATTAAATCCTTTTGGATAAACCTGGTTTAGACATAAAAATTTATCCGCAAGATCACCAACAGCATCACGGATATGAATCCATTCTTCCCCCTCGTATAAATGAATATTACGCAGCCCGTGAGCCTCAACGACGTTTATCTGCTTGTTCTCCCGCTCACCAAAATGAGCATCGATAACTACAGTGCGGTTGTGACATGCATGTATGAGATCCGGATTGTAGCCGTCCTGTTTCATAGCACGGATGGTGCCTTCAAGCTGCCATGGTGTGGTTGAACTGCCGGGGAAAAAGAAATGCCATGAAATGTTTACCTTTAATGCAGTGTCTGCATCTTTCGCAATAACGTCCTGGTAACCGGCAAGATTCATTAAACGATGATAATCCTCCAGGACTGTTTTGGGAGTTGTAAATAATACTGCAACTTTACTTTTACTCATATATGAACCATTAATTAATCTCAAAAAATTTTATGGAATTATAGATTAGCGAAATAATTGGATGCAGAATTTCAGGCTTTTGCATTATTCTATAATCCCCTGTCTAACACCGGGATAGTCATTCCAAGGGCTGGACTATTACGGATATTAATTTGCCCAATACACAACTCCGAGTTCGAAAGGATTTATCAGGAGTCTATGGCTGGGAACAATTCTTATTGTAAACCCTTTTTGACCGCTGCTCTGCGATATAATATTTCCTGTATACTTGTAATAACCGTTGGATTTTATTGAAGCAGAATTCATTATTACAGTAGAACTAAAATTGGGATCATCCTGTTTATCTAACGGTCCGTAATAAAGCTGAACTTCAACGTCATCCGGGGTTAAAACTCCAAGGTCTATTTCTGCACTAACGGGGAAATCTTCTCCGACAAAAATCTGCTTCATATTCCCGTTTGTCCGGGTATCAATAACTTTAACCTGCGACCAATTTTGGCGTACCTTCTCTTTCCATTCTGCAAGTTCTTTAACGCTATCTTTCTCAAGAAGCATAATTCTTCTATCATAAGCCGAGGCATAATATTTTTCAAAATATTCTCTTACCATTCTATGAGTATTAAAATACGGACCCAGCTTCTTCATCGAATTTTTTACCATCGAGATCCAGCCACGCGGAAGCTTATCCTCCCCTTTTGTATAGAATAAAGGAACAATCTGGCTTTCAAGTGTATTGTAAAATTGTCTTGCTTCAAGTTCATCCTGGTAATCAGGATCAGTATACTCTTCCCCGTTACCTATTTTCCAGCCTACTTCAGGATCGAACCCTTCATCCCACCATCCATCTAAAATACTGAAATTCAGACCGCCGTTTGCAATGATTTTCATACCGGAAGTACCGCTTGCTTCAAGCGGCCGGCGGGGATTATTAAGCCAGATATCACAGCCTTCTACCAGGTACCTGGCAACATTCAGATCATAATTCTCGATAAAAACAACCTTCCTCCGGAACCTTTCTTCTTTAGCAATCTGCACTATTTCCTGTATAAATCTTTTACCTTCATCATCTTTTGGATGAGCTTTCCCCGCAAAGATAAACTGGACAGGGTGTTCTTTACTATTTAATATATCAGCCAGCCGTTCAATATTTCTAAATATCAAAGTTGCTCTTTTATAAGTTGCAAACCGCCTTGCAAAACCGATTGTTAAAGCACCCGGATTTAAAACTTCATTTGCTTTTTCAATTTCCGCCTGGCTTCCGCCTCTTAAAATAATCTGTTTTCTTAAACGGCTCCTTGCGAATGCAACAAGTCTTTCTCTCCTTCTTTCATGAGTCCGCCATAATTCTTCATCAGGTATTCTATCCACCCTTTCCCACAGTTCTTTTAAAGATGGATTTTCTATCCACTTTTCACCTAAATACTGAACATATAGTTCTTCCATTTCCCTTGAAATATGAGAACGAATGTGTATTCCATTGGTAACATAACCAATCGGGATTTCATTGAACGGAACTCCCCGGTAACCCGAAACCCACATCTTTTTTGAAACCGAACTATGCAGCTTGCTTACACCGTTTACATAACCTGCCGTATTCATAGCTAAATGAGCCATATTGAAAACACTTGACTGCTTGTCTTTGTAAATAGTGCCAAGGGAATAAAATTCTTCACCCGAAATTTTTAATTCATCTCTGTAATATGCACCTAAATATTTTTCTACAAGTTCATTTGAAAAAACATCAATTCCTGCAGGAACCGGAGTATGAGTTGTGAATATATTGGAATAATAACCAATCTCTCTGGCTTCTTTATAATTTAAACCCGTCTGCTGGATTAGAAGTCTCATTCTTTCAAGTGATAGAAATGCCGAATGTCCTTCATTCATGTGGCAGACCATCGGCTTAATGCCTACTGCATGAAGCATCCTGATACCACCTATTCCGAGGATTATTTCCTGCTGGATCCGTGTTTCAACATTTCCCCCGTACAATGTTTCGGTAATTTTTCTATCCGATTCGGAATTCAGTTGAATATTTGTATCAAGCAGGTAGAGCGGCACTCTTCCGACCTGTATTTTCCATACCTGGAAGAATACTTCACGGTTGGAAAAAGAAACAGATATAATTAACGGTTCACCATTTTTATTTAATACCCGCTGCATCGGGAGATTATCAAAATCATTTATTTCATATCTTTCAAGCTGCCATCCGTCTGAATTTAAATACTGCTGGAAGTAGCCTACTTTATATAAAAGACCTATCCCGACAAGGGGAATTCCCAGGTCGCTTGATGCTTTTAAATGATCTCCGGCTAGTACACCTAATCCGCCGGAATAGGTCTGCAGGCATTCAGTTAAACCGAATTCTGCAGAGAAATAAGCTATATTAAAAGTGTCTGGATTGTTATAACTTTTCTGATACCAGGTTTTTTCTTTAAGATATTCCTGTAACGAATTATAAACCCTGTTTAAATGAGAACGGAAGCCGTCATCATGCGAAACATCCTCCAGCCGGCTCTGGCTTATATTTCCAAGCATAATTATAGGGTTATGGTTGGTCTCCACCCATAAATCCCTGTCCAGCCTTCTGAACAGCTCCCTTGCATCGGGATTCCATGACCAGTGCAGGTTGTATGCAATCTCTCTTAATTTTTCCAGATTTTTAGGAAGAGATGGTACTACATGATATGTACCTAGAAATTTATACATTTCCGCTCCATTTGAATAATACTATTATCCGAAAGTTTTCAAAATATTTTAAAGTAATTGTAAAATATAATTATAAAAATATTCTATATAAAAGATTTTTATTCCCCTTTATTTGTCTATAGACAATTTTTTGTTATTCACTATGGATTTCTGAATTTATTCACAATATCCTCTGACTTTTCAGAGGTTTAAAAACCCGTTTATAAATGAGGTAATGTTAATGACAAATAAAAATAAATGACCAATGACTGCATACAAGCTGCACACTTGAATGACTTAATGTTTGAGTGATTTGAGCCGGAGGTTTATCTCACCCCGTAATAATTCATGCTAAAATCATTAAATCCTTCAACCCTAAAATCCCTCAATCCTAAATTGTTTTCGAATACTTCGACACTTCCTTATTATCATCAATATAAGCATCAAACTTCATGGCTATATTTCGTATTAACAGCCTGCCCAACTCTGTAACTTCAATTTCATTATCATGCAGAATAATTAAACCGTCATTTAACATATCAACATAACTGTTCAATTCTTTTGCAAAGTATTCCTTAAAATTAATATCGAATTTATTTTCAACAGTCTGAAAGTTCAATTCAAAATCACACATAAGTCTCATGATAACGTATCTTCTGATCTTATCATCGGAAGTCAGATGATACCCTTTTGCCGTAGGGAGTATGTTGTTATCAATTGCCTGGAAATATTCATTTTCAGTTTTATAATTCTGGGCAAATACATCTTTAACCTGGCTTATACCTGTTATTCCCATAGCAAAGAGATCCGTATCGGGATATGTACTGTACCCCTGGAAGTTCCTGTACATTTTCTTTTCTTTAAGAGCTATTGACAATTCATCGTCAGGCTTTGCGAAATGATCCATACCTATAAAAACATAACCGGCTTCAGTCAGCTTTTCAATTGTAAGCTGAAGTATATTCAGTTTGGTTTCTGCCGATGGCAAATCTTCCGCATTAATTAATCCCATATGTTTCTTCATCCACGGAACATGGGCATAATTAAAAACGGCAATCCTTTCCGGTGATATTTTTATTATCTTGTCGAGAGTATCACTGAAAGATTCGAGACTTTGGAAAGGTAAACCGTACATCAGGTCTATATTCATGCTTAAAAATTTCAGATCTCTTATCCATTCAACTGTCTGGTTTGTAACCTGATCCGGCTGAATCCGGTTAACTGCTTCCTGAACTTTAGGATCAAAATCCTGCACACCAAGGCTTATCCTGTTGAAGCCGTTTTCCCTCAATGCCGCAAGATGTTCTTTTGTCAGTTCACGCGGATCTATTTCACAGCTCACTTCTGCATTTTCCTTGAAAGAAAATGTCCGCTTTATGTATGATGCAAGCTCATTTATTTCATCCGGTGAAAGATGAGTAGGAGTTCCTCCGCCCCAATGGAGCTGTATAACTTTTTTACTATCAACTGCTTTTTCTTTAACAAAATCTATTTCTCTTTTAAATAGTCCAGGTATTTTTTTATTCTGTCCCTGTTCCTTGTGATAATCATATTGCAGCCGCAGAAATAGCACAGCGTATCACAAAAAGGGAGATGGAAATAAAGAGATAAATCCTGTGCTGAATCATTTCTGCTTATTTCTATCTCTTCATAATAATCTTTATAAGTAAAAGAGGGATCAAATTTAAGAGCTGTCGGATAGCTGGTATAACGCGGCCCCGGCACATTATACTTTTTATACTTTTCCATATCAAATTTGAACATAATAAATCACCTTAATTAAAATAATATCATATCTGCTCAGTCAAAGTGCCAGTCACATTAAAAGTGGAATGGGACTTATGTTAATGCTAAAAATAGCGATTTGAAGCCACTATTAAAAGATAATTATTTCTCAACAGCGGGAATATTCATGAATAATTTCCATTCGATGCAAAAAAAATGATTGAAATCCTTATTTTTCAAAATATAAAAGAAGAATTATTGATGGTATGTACTTTGCGCTAAATAATTATAAATAAACTAACTTTAACATAGCCAAAAGCTATAGAAAAGGGAAAAAATCTATGAAATGGATAGATTCATATAAATCCAAATTGTGCACTGCAGAAAAGGCTGTGTATGCAATTCAATCCAACCAGCGCGTATATGTACATCCCGGGTGCGCTACACCGGAGGTTCTGTTAAATGCAATGTGTAATCTCGACAAACGTCTGGAAAATGTTGAGGTTATTCATTTACTTACCCTCGGCATATCTCCTTATTCAACACCCGAAATGTCGGGCAGATTCAGACATAATGCCCTCTTCATCGGCAAGAATGTGCGGAGCGCCATTAATGAAGGAAGAGCCGACTTTACGCCTGTATTCCTGTTTGAAATACCTTATCTTTTTCAACGAAATGTTTTACCGATTGATGTATCGTTGATAAATGTTTCTCCTCCGGACAAATACGGGTACTGCAGCTACGGTGTGGGCGTGGAATGTACAAAAACTGCTACTGAATGTGCCAAATTAGTTATTGCCCAGGTTAATCACCAGATGCCGAGAACACTCGGCGATACTTTTATTCATATAGATAAAATTGATTATTGTGTTGAAGTAGATCACCCTTTAAATGAATACAAACCCAATGAGAAAGGTTTATCGGAAGAAGAGAAAGATGTTTATGAAAAAATAGGAATGAATATAAGCTCTTTAATTGAAGATGGTTCAACTCTTCAGCTTGGAATTGGTTATATACCGAACGCGGTTCTGCATTATTTAGGAGATAAAAAACATTTAGGCATTCATACCGAGATGTTTTCCGATGGTGTAATAAAACTTATTGAAGACGGTGTAATTACAAATGAAAGGAAAACATTTCACCAGGGTAAAATTACCTCTTCATTTGTTCTCGGTACCAGAAAACTTTTTGACTATATAGATAATGATCCTATAATGGAATTCCATCCTTCCCATTACATAAATGATCCGTTTATTATTGCAAAGAATGAAAAGATGGTTGCAATAAATTCTGCTATTGAAGTTGATTTAACCGGACAGGTCTGCGCCGACTCAATCGGACCTAAATTTTACAGCGGCTTCGGAGGTCAGCTCGATTTTATCCGCGGCGCTTCAAGAAGCAAAGACGGCAAACCGATCATTGCAATTCCGTCTACTGCCAGAAATTCACAATGCTCAAGGATTGTTCCCTACCTGTCGCAGGCCGCAGGTGTAACAACTACGAGAGGTGATGTTCATTATGTCGTAACCGAATACGGTATTGCAGATTTATACGGTAAAACTATTCGCCAGAGAGCAAAAGCTCTTATAGACATTGCTCATCCGAAGTTCAGGGAGGAATTAAGCATCGAACTCTCGGAAATCTATCTAAAAAATCAATTTGCTTAATTACTGAACTTCTTTTATCATTTCTATTTACCTGCTGAAAACAGGCCCCCGGCTCAATTTGTTAAGCTCATTAAAGCCGGGGGAAATTCATCAGACTCCATTAGTGTCAGCTAATCTATATTCATTTTCTGAAATCAATAAGTATTTTAATTATCAATTAACAAAAAAGGGTAATTTTTGAGGAATAATATCCTTTATTTTGCGATAATTATATGCTATTTTTAGCGCGTTAATAAATTACATTTACTAAATTATATTTATAAAATAAACCTCTTCCGGCAATTACATTTCTTAGTCTAATGGCATATTTTGTTAAAATATTCATAGTTGCAGAGAGTAAGTGTTAAAATTAAAGAACAAGTTTATATCATCTTCAGGATAAATAACGACTATTAATAATGGTTAATGATCTAAAGTTTGATTTTAGTCTTTTTGACGCTATCCCTGATATTTGTTTCCTCGTATCAGAGGATTTTAAAATTATTGACGTTAATAAGGCAGCTGGAGAAAAGATAGGATATAATAACGGTAAACTAATAAACAGCGACTTCCTGAAGCTGGTTGAAGATCCTTACATTGATAAAACCAAAGCAGCTCTAACAAATTGTTTAAATAGCAGTAAATCGGAAAATCTTTTTATTAAATTATGCTGCAGCGGACAGCACCTAATAGATGCATATATTACGGCAACATTATACCGCCCGAATCAGAAGAATATCTTTATCTTTGTTAAGGATGTAACAGAAGAAAAAAATAAAGAATTAAATTTAAGACGCTTTTATTCTATTGCAAACAATACTGTAAACCCTGTACAGATTACGGATATAAACGGGAAAATGGTTTATGTCAATTCTGCTTTTGTAAATGCGAGCGGTTATTCGGAAGAAGAGCTGATTGGTAAAAATCCTAATATTTTTTCAAGCGGTAAGCAGTCTAAAAAATTCTGGAAGAAAATGTGGACAACAATTAATGCCGGGAAGGTCTGGGTAGGTGAAATTGAAAATCGTAAAAAGAACGGTGAACCTTTCTATACACAGGTGCTTATTTCCCCTTTCCTCGATTCAGATGGAAATGTTGCAGGCTTTTTTGGTATTCACAGGGATTTACATGATAAGAAGATGATGGAGAAGCAGCTTATTCATACTCAAAAAATGGAAAGCATAGGTATCCTGGCTGCCGGTGTTGCACATGAAGTCGGGAACCCGCTGGCTTCAATATCGGCTTTGGTGCAGGTTGTTCAAAGATCTTCGGAAGATGAATTCGCTAAAGAAAAATTGGAACTTGTAAAAGGACAAATAAACAGGATCTCTAAAACTATCAGAGACCTGGTTGATTTTTCCCGCCCGTCAAATTATGAGCTTAATTTGACCGACCTGAATAAAAATATTTATAATGCCGTAGAGATAATAAGAGCTGGTACAAAAATTAAAGATATAAAATTCAATCTTAACTTAAACAAAGATATACCTCTTATTCCATTAATTGAAGATCAGATACAGCAGGTTTTTGTAAATATTTTAATAAATGCTGTTGATGCTATTTCTGAACTGACAGATAATAATCCCGAGAAAAAGATTTCTGTATCCTCTGATAAAGATGAAGATGATATTATTATTATATTTGAAGATTCCGGTAAAGGTATCGACGAAAAGAACCTCACAAAAATATTTGAACCTTTCTTCACTACTAAAAAAGAAGGAAAAGGTACGGGACTGGGACTGTGGATTACATACGGGATTATTACCAGTTTCCAGGGAACAATTGATGTTGAAAGTAGTGTTGGAAAAGGGACAAAGTTTATTATAACTTTACCGGTGATGTCCTGGCACAACCAATAATAGCAGGGATAAAACCGATCTGCCTCATTGGGAGGTAAATTAAACGGATTTCCACATATACAATTTCTATAACTAAAATAACTATACACGGCAGTCATGGTCCAAACCATGACTGGGATTTAATTTATTATATATTTCTAAATGTTCATGTCATGGACTGACAGAACACCAGCTTTAGGGACGAAAATTTTCGTCCCCTACAAGGTTAGCAGCCATGATTACAAAATGGTAAACCCTTGAAGGTTAAGGTTAAATTAAGCTTTAGCGATGCCAGAGGGCGGGTTATGATTAAACTTAAAATACAAGAAACATGTAAAAAGATACAAGTTCCAAGCGCTTCATAACCCATTTATCCAATCATCTATTCCATGACTCCATTCTTCCAAACATCCATTCACGACCACTTCCTTCTTTCTGCTCAAACTAAAGTTTGAGGCTACCACTATACAATGAAAATCTTTATTTTTATTATACAATTAATTATTAAGGAACACCTATGCGCAGCGGAATACAAGCAGCAGGAAATTTTCTTCTTGATCAAATTAAGATAATAGATCATTTTCCCGGAGAAGGTATGCTTGTAAATATTGAAGAAGATTTCCTTAGTACAGGAGGAGGACCATTCAATGTCCTATTGAATCTTGCAAGGTTAAGAGTAGATATCCCGCTTTATGCGACTGCTGTTCTGGGCAATGATGCACGTGCAGAATACATTTTGAATCGTTTAAATGAAGAAGGTATAGATACATCTTCAATTACATTTACTTCCAGACTGCCGACTTCATATACAGATGTATATACCGTAAAAGGAACAGGTCAGCGAACGTTTTTCCATAACAGCGGCTCCAATGCTCTATTAGGTCAGGTACAATTTGAAAATATTAATTCGAATGCCAGGATCTTTCACCTGGCTTATATTCTTATACTCGAAAGCTTATGTAAAGAAGATCCTGATTTTAAAGTAGCAGGTGCAGGAGTCCTTTCTTTATTACAAAAAAAAGGATATAAGACTTCTGTAGACTTAATATCTGAGGAATCGGATAGATATCAGAGGATCGTTATTCCATGCCTTCCTTACACAAATTATTTTATTGTAAATGAATTTGAAGCATCCAGAACAACAGGTATTCCGATTCGTGATAAAGATAGAAATATTAATAAAGCTAACCTGATCGAAGCTGCTGAATTATTATTCGAATATGGAGTTAATGATATTGTTGCAATCCATTTCCCTGAAGGCGGTTTTGCCATTAATAAATCAGGTGAAAAGTATTTCATACCTTCCTTCCCGGTAAGAGAATCAGATATTAAAGGAACGAACGGAGCAGGAGATTCTTTTTGCGCAGGTATGCTTTACGGTATCCACGAAGAACTGCCGCTTAAAAAATGCCTGCAGGTTGCATCTGCCAACGCGCGGTTTAACCTTACCAGCCCTTCATGTGTCGAAGGAATTGTCACCTTAGAACAATTAGAAAAGTTCATCAGGGATAATCCGTTATAGCTTATGCCGAAACAGGATGTTGTGAATTCATGCAATCAATTCATCCAACCATCCATTCCATGACTCCATCATTCCATTTTTCCAAACTATCTTTTCACTCCCCCACTTACTACTCACTTGCTGCTCAAACTAAAGTTTGAGGCTGCCATACCTTTTCTTTTTCTTACAACTTGAAATTTTTTTTTGCAATAAAGAGAAAATATAATGACCCTTCAATAACAAATATGCCTGTTTAATCAAAAAAGCAGATATAATCATCCGGTTCTTCCTGGCATATAAATAGTTTATGAAATTCTGATACCTATATACACACCAACTTGATTACTCAATGAAAAAAATTCTACTATACAGTTCCGATTTTGTAATGAGCTTCAGCTTTCTCATGTTTTTGCAGAATAGGTATAGTATAACCTTAACAACCGATATAAAAGACTTCGAATTAATTTCAAAGAATACTCATTTTGATATAATCTTAATGGATGCTGAACCGACAGACCAAACAGAATCCATATGTAGAAATATTCAGCATATAACAACCATTCCTGTAATTCTTCTATATGTATATAGGAACGAATTCAAAGATTTTGATAAGAAGATCAGAAAATACGTGAAAGCTATTTTTTACAAGCCGTTTGATATACTGGAAGTAAAGAATACACTCGACTTATTATCTGTTTAATAATTGAAGGAGGTGAGTTATGTTGAATTTAAGAAATATACTTGTTCCTATTGATCTTTCCGAAAATTCAATTCACAGTTTTCATTTAGGATGCAACCTTGCGAACCAGAGCGGCGGACTGCTCCATTTAATGCACGTGATAAAACCGCATTACAGCTCGGGCGCACTTATCGATGAAGAACACCTGCATAAAATAAAGCTTAACAATGTCCAGGAAGAAATGTACAAATTTATGCATGAGGTGCCACACCCGGAAGCAAATATAACTGAAGTGATAAAGTTCGGCGATCCTTTAAGGGAAATTATAAGCTATTCCGAAAAAAATAATATTGATATGATTGTAATAAACTCCCACGGATGGTCCGGCAGGTTGAATACTACAATGGGAAGCATTGCAAATAATATTTTTAAGTTTTCATCTGTTCCCGTTATTTGCTTCAGGAATTATACGCAGACTGCATCAAAGGATTTTACAAGACTCCCTACTACCGCTGAAAACTGGGTTGGTTAGCCTGATAACATGCTGCCGGAGATTTGCCTCGTAAGCAGATGTTCTTTAAATAATTACTTCGTTCAGAGCCGCCAAAAGGTGGTTAACTCAAAGATTTTTTCTTACCGCATTTCTGCAGCCGGTATAAATAAGAAGAAGAGAAAACAGGAGAATATTTATCGTTTTCATAAATGCTCCATTTCCCCCTTTCTCCGTTTCCCCGTTTTCTCCACTTCTCCTTTTCTCCGTTTCACTCTAATTGTTTCACATCATTTTCCCTATTCAATTAAATCAATATATTTTTTTATGATATAACCATTTGTTAATTTTATTTTAATATTAATAACAGACTTGCGGGAGATTACAGTATGCATAAATTTAATCTTGATATTATCCAAAAAAATCTGCAGAATCTAAACATCGACGGCTGGCTTATGTACGATTTCAGGGGAAGCAATGATGCAGCCCTTGAGATTCTTGATATACCTAAGGCATCACATTTAACAAGAAGATTTTTTTATTTTATTCCCAGTAAAGGTAACCCGGTTAAGATTGTTAATGAAATTGAGGCGGGACATCTCAATCATTTACCCGGTGAAAAATTAACTTACTCAAGCTTTGATTCATTAAATAAACACTTGAATAAAATCTCAGGATTAGGTAAGAAAGTAGCAATGGAATATTCTCCGAATAATAATATTCCGTACATTTCAAAAGTAGACGGGGGTACGATAGAATATTTAAAATCACTGGGATTTGAGATCAAAAGCAGCGGCGACCTTATATCAAAATTCGCAGCAGTATGGTCTCATGAACAATTCGAGGAAAATCGTCCGGTTGCTATTGCTCTAACCGAAATAGTTAAAGAGGCATTCGATTTTATTTGCGAACGGTTAACGGATGACCAATATACTAATGAATATGAAGTCCAGCAGTTTATAATGAAGAGGTTTAAGGAAAACGGATTCATAACCGACTTCCCTCCTATTGTTGGTGTTGATGCAAACAGCTCAAATCCTCATTACACACCTGATGAAGGAACTCACAGTAAGATTACCAGGGGCAGCCTCGTTTTAATTGATCTGTGGGCAAAGGTGGATAAGGATGATGCGGTATGGTCAGATATTACCTGGACAGGTTATACGGAACATCATATCCCTGAAAAGCATGCAAGAATTTTTGAAGTTGTTGCCGAAGCAAGGGATACGGCATTCCGCCTTGTAGAATCAAGGTTTAAAGAAGGTAAAGAGATTCGCGGATTTGAAGTCGATGATGCGGCAAGAGGTGTAATCGAAAAAGCCGGGTACGGTAAATACTTTTTCCATAGAACAGGACATTCGATCACTACCGAGCTCCACGGCAGCGGGGCTAACATGGATAATTACGAAACGCATGATGAACGCCTGATCCTGCCTTCCACATCCTTCTCGATAGAGCCCGGTATCTACCTGGAGGATTTCGGTATTAGGAGTGAGATCGATGTCTACATCTCACCGGACGGAAAAGTCATGATAACCGGACAGGAGTTACAGAAAGAGGTATTCCCGATCTTCAGATAATAAGTTCAGATTGTTAGAAAGCAGAGATCCAACGAAGCTCGCAAATCAGAGCTCCAGTTCTGATCGTGTAGCGTTTGCTGAAGGATATTGTCAACATTTTGTGCATCCTCTTCTATCGAATTTTCGCAAACTAATGTTTGCGGCTGCAACATTCCCTTACTCCCCCTCTTAGATTTAAATTCAATATACCTCATCATGTGATCCAATATCTATTAATAGTATTTCAGTTTCATTTGTTTCTTTATTTTTTACAAAATTGAATATTATCCTTAAATCATAATCTATAGAACAAGCCCAGGTTCCTTCTAATATTCCTTTTAGTTTGTGAGTTTTGAGTTTAAGCTGAAAAGGATCTTTTTGAAGTAAATCCATGGTTGATATTATCTTTTTATTTAAGGAAGGTTCTGCTTTAACTAACTTTTTGAAGGATCACCGGTAAGAAGTTGACCAATTAAGAACAATCATTCATTTTCCATATCTTTTAAAAAATCTTCAGCCGAGCCGCGTTTTGATCCGCCTGAATGATATTCTTCTTCACTTTCCTTAACGGATTGAGCCAATTGATTCCTCTTCTCTTCAATAACTCTTTTATGTATAATTTCAGAGATCATTAGCTGATCATCCAGAGGAAGTTTAGAAATAGATTCCAGAAAATCGTTTATATTTTGTTCGGTTTGCATATAACATGTTCGGTTTATTTACGAAAATATTTAAATAAATTTAATGAATGTTTTATTTACATTCAAAACCTTTGGATTCAAGAATAATACCCAATCAAACGGTTATTGAAGACAAAATCGTAAAATATTTTCTATTTGTTCTGTCATGGAATGGTCCATGACAGCCGGGTGAAACGCCTTCATTCCCACATTCCATCAATCAGCAATCCCATGTTCCCCAAACTCATTATGCGAAATTCGAAAAATGAAGAACTTGAGGTTCTTCCCAACTATTTCTTTTAAGAAGCTGTGTATTACCTCTTTTTACAGAGGTCGTATTCGAATTTTGTTTTCACTTGCTACAATGAAATGATTAACAATTTTTTCTTCCGGCAGGTTTAAGATAGTATCTAATGCATTTATCTTTAATGCAGGCGACTCATCATTAAAACGCAATAGAATGACTGCAACTGCAGGTCGATTGGACTTAAAGACTAAATGCCGAAATCTTTATCATTTGTGATAATAATCCTTTTCTCTTGATACGCATTTTCCATTATATAAACATCCTCCCGCGAAGGAAATATTTCACTAACAGATTTAGTATCAAAACCTTTGCCTCGCAGATATTTTATTGTTGAGTAACCAACATTTTCATCAACAATAAATTTCTTCATCTTTTAAGAAGCGGATATACTTCCTCATTCTGCACCAGTTTTTCTGCATAATAGAGTGCAGCCTGAATATCCTACTTCATAAGCATAGGATATTCCTCTAGAATCTGCTCATCTAACCATCTTTGTGCAACTAATTTAATTATAAGTTCAACTGGTATTCTTGTACCATGAATTATCGGTTTACCTGCAAGTATAGAGGGATTGATCTCGATACGGTCCATAGAAATCATATTTATTCCTTTTTTCCTGCTTATGATATAATAAAATTTATCTAACTTATGTAAAAGGGGAGGTTGATTGAGCACATACGTTGGAATGATACGTACCGAACATATTGCCTTTCTCCTTTACTAAAGGGGAAGACGGAAAAGGGGTTTAAATGGTAAGGTTTTAACGATTAAGATTTCTCAGTCGCATATATGTAATCCTAGTTGAGCTCCTTCGAAATGACAGATCCCTGTCTGCATTGTCATTTCGACCCCGGGTCGATTTATTTTACTCATTGAGGCCGGGGGAGAAATCTTGCGTTGCAATTATATTTTATTCTTACCTCATTTTCCGGTTTACTAACCTCATCCTTTCGTTGGAGCTGTCCAAAAAGTAGTGTAATGTCATACTGAGATCTTTAAAAAGGCTTTGCCTTTAATAATTAAATTAATGACACACTCTAATTTGTCATTCTGAACGGAACGAAGTGGAGTGAAGAATCTCCCGCTAGATTACTTGCACAATATAAAATTTATAAAGGTGTCACTAGCAGTTTATCGAAGTATGACATTTTAATCGTTTTTCAGTCTTCGACAAGCTCAGACTGACAGGTTTTGAGCCTATAAATTACTTTTTGGACAACCACAAGGCAGTACCCTCATTTTCCTGACTGTTAACCTCATCCTTTCTTTGCTCTGCTCAATTCTGGAGAACTGAACTACGATGGAGACTTCCGGATGTTACTAAGTATGGCATAGCACCCAATCCAGGGGCTGTCTGATAAGCAAGGAAGTGTCATTTCGAGTTCCGGCTCATACTGCTTTATAAATTGATGCCGGGACGAGAAATCTTAAGGCATTCTGCGTTAGATTTCTCCTCCTTTCAGTCGTCGAAATGACAAATTGATACTGCTTCCTTAAATTGTTTGTCTGCTTACCTCATTTAACAACTTATTAGCAGCATCCCTTTCTTTTTTGATTGTAATAAAAAAAACTTATCCTATAATCCTTCTCTCCACCTGCAATAAATTTTCTGGCTTCGTTGTTAACTTCGGCAGACAAGCCGGTGGATAAATTAAAAAGAGAAGGACTTGTTGTCAATAAACAATTTAATATTCATGCTATCTGCTTACCTCATTTTCCTGGATTAAGATTAGAATAGCGTAACCATCTTTTCATCCAATTTGCAAAGCCTTGTCATTTCGACCCCAATACGTATTAATATACCTATTGAAATTGGGGGAGAAATCTTACGCTCCTTAGGAAAGATTTCTCAGTCATCTCATTGAAAACAAATTGGATTCCTTCGAAATGACAGCTCCCTGTCTCTATTGTCATTTCGACCCCGGCTCAATTTGTTTTACTCATTGAAGTCGGGGGAGAAATCCTGCGTTACGGCGTTTAAGATTTCTCGGTCATCTATAATGAAAACAAACCGAATTCCCTCGAAATGACAAGACACTCAACCCTTTTGGATTGATGATTTTAGGATTGAAGATTGAAGAATAGCGTAAGCACTCCCTCATTCCTATGCCTGGCAAAGTATTGTCATTTCGACACCAATACGTATTAATATACCTATTGAAATTGGGGGAGAAATCTTACGCTCCTTAGGAAAGATTTCTCAGTCATCTCATTGAAAACAAATTGGATTCCTTCGAAATGACAGCTCCCTGTCTCTATTGTCATTTCGACCCCGACTCAATTTGTTTTACTCATTGAAGTCGGGGGAGAAATCTTGCGTTACGGCGTTTAAGATTTCTCGGTCATCTGATAATGAAAGTAAACTGAATTCCCTCGAAATGACAAGACACTCAACCCTTTTGGATTGATGATTTTAGGATTGAAGATTGAAGAATAGCGTAAGCACTCCCTCATTCCTATGCCTGGCAAAGTATTGTCATTTCGAGTTCCGGCTCATACTGCTTTATAAATTGATGCCGGGACGAGAAATCTTAAGGCATTCTGCGTTAGATTTCTCCTCCTTTCAATCGTCGAAATGACAAATTGATTCGGATTCCTTAAATGGATTATATGCTTACCTCATTTTTACAACTTACTAACCTCATCCTTTCTTTGCTCTGCTCAATTCTGGAGAATTGAGCTACGCGGTACGGTGCAGACTATTGTTACGGACCAACAAAGCTCGTAAATCAGAACTCCAGTTCTGATTGTGGCAGGAGTTATGCATCCCCTCTGCACGCATAGAAACGATACTGTGAAACAATTTATAAATATGAAATAATTTAGAATGGATACTAATGCTGGTGTATTATTGAGATGTGCTGATTCAGATGTGACTTTCCGCTAGAGCCCGTAATAAACCGAGAATGAAAACTCATTGAGCCTTTGCTCAATCAGAGTACCGTCATTTTGTTCGTTCGATGTAATGTTCTTCCTGAATCCTGTTTCGATGTTGAGCTCATGCATTAACTCGTACTTGATATCGAGTCCCAGGTAAGTAAAATAATTTTTCAGACCGAATAAAAACGGCGGAGGTGTGTAATGATACTGTCCGCTGTAATCATTGCTCCCCTTTCTTATATACTCTCCGTATAGTGTACCCTGCAGTCCTCGCAAAAACCTGTAATTGAATTCAAGGTAAAGGAGGTCTGCGTTCTGTCCTATCCAGTGCCCCATTACATAGGAAGCGTTTGTATAGGTCTGGGCAGGATCATGATGGCCATAGACGTAAGGATATATTTTTGTGAATTCGAGTGCTGCGGTTAGATTTTCAATTGGCAGGTCAGTTACCGAACCACCTAAAGTAAATCCTAATTGAAGTCTGCTGGAGCTGAACAAAACATGCGTATTATCGGGAATAATTGATCCGCCTATTCCTCTTATTGTCAACTCATCAACGAATAATGTTCCGTAAAAATGAGTATTCTTCAAATGATTCTTTGAACTGACCGACAGGAAAAACTGGCTGTTCCCATCTCCCGGCTTGTTATGATTATTGCTTATATAATTATCTGCAATGAAGAAGAACATTATTGGCATTAAATACGCCGGTTCAATCTTATCGCTGTATACAATCGATTCACCGATCGAAATATCAAGACCCTTTAGGGGTGTTACAGTCAAAGCATGCCAGGCTATGTATTTGCTGACAAAAATATCTCTTTTATATTGAGCAAGCTGAACGGAATCAATAACATCAGATGAAAGCCAGCCGTGGAAGTAAGTGAAATCAAGCCAGCTCGCAGGTTTTAATTTAAGCAGGATAAACGGGAAGGAAGGCGCCTTATTTGAGAGGACAAGCTTACCGCTTTCAGCATAGCCATACTCAATAAATTCTTTGGCTATAACAGCATGACCCCATCCCCAGTCGATAGATGCCATCGATTCCACATCTTCATAGTCGAAGCTGTATTTATTTTTATGTGCAATTATACCGGTAGCTGGAGTAAATGCTTTATAAGGATCGGCGCTGTTCCCCTTTTCATTATTGAATCTGAAATTAAGTCCGAACCCAATTTTTGCAGGAAGGTATCCATACATATTCAGTCCGTTTTTAATAAGGGTATTCCTGTCTTTACCCGGCCAGGTAATTCCATATTCAATAATGGGACTAACATTGAGCTTTAATATATCACCATTATAATAGAACATTCGAACCGGGCTGCACTGTCTGCCTTAAAGAAACCGGAGTTTTCTTTTTCATTATTACTGCTGTTTTCCAGGTTATAATCTTTTTCAAAATACTCAAGCTCTTCCCTTTCCAGGCTTGTAAGCAGGGCAGATTTCTTTTCTGCTTCCATTAATTTTTCATAAATATATTTCCTGGGGACGGGTTTGAAGAGGTCGTCGAATTCGATTATTCCCTTCTGGCTCAGACGCTCCAGGTAATTGTATACGTCATTCCATAAAGGTTCGTATACCACCTGGGAATAGGCGGAGATTGTGAATATGAAAAGAAGGAATATGGAACAGATGGTTCTCATAGTACTTTTATCTTAGTATTTAGTATGGAGACTTGAGTATTGAGACGTAAACAGAGCCTCATTTGACAACTTATTAACCTCATCCTTCCGTTCCTCTGCCTCCGGCAGATAAATTCTCCTTAGTAAGGAAGAAGGAAACAATACTCTGCATTTTCATTTAAACAATTTATTTGATATGCTGTCAGGGAAAAATCAAATGTAATTATTGATAATATTATGTGATTATTATAATATTCGTTTAATTCTGCCAGTAAGGTAATAGTCCCCCTTAATAAAGGGGGCGAGGGGGTTGTCCGTGTTCTTCAATCCATTTTTTTATTTCTGAAAGCACTTCTTCCATTTTAAACTTTATATCCAGATCATCAAATCTTAAAAATGACAATCCCTGCTGCTCTATTTCCTTTTGTCTTATTTTATCCTTCTCTTCTTTTCCATAATGACTGCTCCCGTCAATCTCTATAACAAGTTTAAGTTTACTGCAATAAAAGTCAACTATATAATTAGTTATTGGTTTCTGACGCATAAACTGATATCCCAGCATTTTCCGGCCTTTCAGTTCATTCCATAACAGTATCTCTGATAACGTACTGTTTTTTCGTAATTCTCTGGATTTCTCCTTTAAATGTTTTTCATAATATATTTTCATTTTAACTGCCACAACCCCCTTTCCGTCTTCGCTAAAGCTTCGCCGGATAAACCGTTCCCCCTTTATTAAGGGGGACTAGCTGACCTGCTGATCATTTTATCTTTTTATTTAAAAACGTAACTTTAAAATTAACATTTTAAACTGTTAATTAATTCCCAATAACTTACCTCATTTTCCTGCTTACTAACCTCATCCTTCGTCCTTCTCCTTATTAAGGGAGAAGGAAGCAGTACCCTGTATTATCAATTAAACAATTTATTTGATATGCTGTCAGGAGAAAATGAAATGTTAAGACAATTAATAAAAGGTTATTACTTATAATATTCGTTTATGATGACTAGTAACGATATAGTCCCCCTTATTAAGGAAAAGGAACGAAACCTCATTATCAGTTAAACTTTTTGTTTGACATGCTATCAGGGAAAAATCAAATGTAATTATTGATAATATTATGTGATGTTTGATAATGATCGTTTAATTCTACCAGTAAGGTAATAGTCCCCCTTAATAAAGGGGGCGAGGGGGTTGTCTGACTTATCCCAAAAAAGGTTGACACATTTTAATAATAATGATTTCCTTTGAATTGTTGGACCAACCTTATATACCTGCCTGTTACACGAGTCAAACTAACCTGTCACTAATGACAGTACATCCCCAAACGATATTGCGCAAACTAAAGTTTGCGGCTGCCTCAACCTTTCAGCACGCATAGAAACGTCCGGGTAGCCGCAGGTTTTAGCCTGTGACATGGCGTAGCAATTTGTACGTGCACTTTAAGTAACCTTGAGGGTCTCAT
>CAVQBP010000029.1:0-389034 GCA_963710745.1 uncultured Bacteroidota bacterium
AAAAAATATCTGCGTGAGGATTGGGGAAGGGAATTAGGCGAGCAATTATTTTTTGATACATTTGACAATAATAAGATGACATATTTTATTAAGCATTATAAAAGATAGAAAATATTTATTTGAATTTATTTGACAAATAAAAATATTTGTATATATTAGTAAGTAAGTGATTACATAATTATTTAAAGGTAAAATGTCAAGAGAAACAACAGATATCAGACAGGAACAAATAAAAAAAGCAGTTTTGGATATAATTGCCGATGAAGGGCTACATAATTTATCCACTCGGAACCTTGCCAAAAAGATAGGTTTTTCTGAAGGTGCGATTTTTCGCCACTTTTCAACTAAGCGTGACATTATTAAAGGAATAATGGAGGATGTTTCAAAGGACTTAATGGGCTCGTTACGAAACATAATTATCAGCCCTATAAAAACTGAAGAAAAATTATTTAACTATCTTTGCAAGAATGTGAAATATCTAAGGGAAAACAGGGGTATAACTATTTTGTTGTTTTCTGAAGCAACTCATCTGGGAGACAAAGAGCTAAAAGAAAAACTAAACCAAATTTTGGCTGAACAAAAACAATTTATAATAAAAATGGTAAAAGATGGAGTCGCGGAAGGTGTATGGGATAAAGATATAAGTCCCGACGATGTTGCAATGCTTTATATGGGTATCCCAATAACATTTAATATTGAATTAGTATTAAACAAAAACGGGCTTAATGTGGATAATTTTTGTAAAAGAATGTACAATTTGATTTTGAAGGTATTGAAGAAATAAAAAAATTTATCAAATATTGTAAGTAAATGATTACTCAATTATTAAAGGAGGAAAAAATGTTTGATTTACCTAAATGGACATTTGAATTTCATGGGCATGGATGTCCTTTTATGCCAATCGGTTTTCGAATGGGAACTTTGGCAATGGAAAAACTTGAAGTTAGTAAAAGCTTAAACCACGAGATGCACATATTCTCTGAAATGGGTGTGGGTCATCCGCAAGGCTGTATGCAGGATGGAATTATGTCTGCAACAGGTGCTACATTTGGAAAGGGAATGATTGAAAAATTGAACTACGGAAAAGTTGCTGCAATCTTTTGGTATCCGGGTAAAAAAGATGCAGTAAGAATATTTTTGAAAAATGAATTTCAGGATAAGCTGTCACCACACGAATTTTTCAAATACCGCAAGCAGGGAATTGAACCTTCCGAAATCCCGGAAGAAATTAGAAAAGATATTATTGAAATTGTTCTAAATGCCGGTGATGAAGAATTATTTAAAGTAACAATTCTCCCTAACTTTCAATATACGCCTGTTAAAGGTTCTTTCGACAAAGCAAAATGTGAAGTTTGCGGTGAGTATGTTTTTGAAAGGTACTTACGGGTTAAAGATGGAAAGAAAGTCTGCATCAGTTGTTCTGAAAGGACCGAAGAGGAGGTAATAGTACATTTACCCGATATTAAACGAGGTTAAAGATGTTATATACTATTGTAGCGATAATAATACTTGCGTCCTCTTTCTTATTTTCTATGTTGGGATTAGGCGGTGCCTTAATTTATGTGCCGGTTCTCAAATGGGCAGGCTTTCCGGTTAAGGAAGTCGCAATACCGTTAGCTCTTTTATTAAACGGGATAACTACTATTATAGCATTAATTGCTTATTTCAAAAATAAATTAGTCGATGTAAAAGGCGGATTAGCAATGACGATTTCCGCTTTCTTATTTGCTCCGGTTGGTGCTCTTGTATCAGATAAATTACCTGTGAATGTTTTACTTATACTATTCTCGGCAGCCGTTTTAGTTGCTGCAGGCAGAATGTTGCTTATGGCCCAAAAGCCGGAACCCAAAGAAATAATGTCTTTTAAGAAACGAGCAATCATTGGCGCCCTAATAGGCGGATTTGCCGGCTTTATGGCTGGCCTTCTTGGAATAGGCGGAGGTTTTATTATGGCACCACTACTAATGTGGATGGGATATGAAACAAAAAAGGCTGCAGCAACTTCAGCTTTTGCTGTAACTTTTTCTTCATTCTCAGGTTTTCTCGGGCATGCTGCACAGGGACACTTTAACTGGACATTGACAATAATACTTACAATCGCAGTAATTATAGGAGCATTTCTAGGTAGTAATTTCCTTGTTAATAAGGCTAAAACCAGCAGGGTAAAGCAAATATTTGCAGTTGTTTTATTTGCAATTGCCATTAAAATAATAATCGGTGTGATTTGATATGAGAAATACAAAAATGACAAAATTTAAAATCATATTCATAATGACCCTTACACTATTTACTACTATTAATATCCAATTATTAGCACAGCAAAAAATAAATTGGAACGGTTATCTTCAGTTCCGTTTTTCTGACAATTATATAAATCAGACCGAATTTTCAGTAAGAAGAGCAAAGTTTTGGTTAAATGGATCTATACCGGAACAAGAAGGAACCTGGAGTTATAAATTACAAGCAATTTTCCATCAGCAAGTAAAATTTCAATTTCTGCTTCAAGATGTTTTGGTAAGTTATAAGATAAACAATTTGGATGTTACCGCCGGACAGTTTGTTCCGAATTTTAGTCTGCAGAGGAAACAGCCGGATTATGTTATTCCTCTTGATGAAAGAGCGAATGTTGTTAATGCTCTTGTTCCCGGAGCGGAAACTATGGCAAGAGATATCGGGGTTGAATTAAAATTAGGTGATAATAAAAATGGTTCCTTCAGCTTCGGATTTTTCAATGGGAACGGTGCTAACAATGTTTCAAACCAAAGAAATTTTCTTTATGTAAATCATGCAAGTTTGTATTTTATCCACCATTCTGAATCTAAATTAGAATTAGGTTACAACCTTTCCTACAGGGCAGCTCATAATTTGAAATTCGATAAAATTTTCGGAAATAATTTTTCCTTTAGTGGTAATGACCTTCGTTTTGGTATTGAAGGAAAATTTAACCTTGGTGAGTTTGAATTTCAATCTGAATACATTGAAGCACATTTGGGTAATCTAAAAGCCTATGGTTATTATGCACTCGCCGATTACCTGATCAATTCAAAAAACTTAATTACTCTTTCAATTGAGCAGCTTAATGACTTAAATTTATCCACAATTGATGATCCCTGGTACGTAATCGGTTACTCATATCTGGTAAAAGGAAACGATATTAAAGTTTCTTTAGATGACAGAGTTCAGTTTGGGACAAATAAAACTAATACTCTCACAACATTACAAATTCAATATTTTTTTAACTAAACGTAAGGAATACAAAAATGACAAATCCACAAGAATGGTTAGAGTTCGGACAAAAATTTCACGGACATAAATGTCCAGCAATGCCACTTGGCTTAAGAGTAGGTGCTGCAGCTATGAATAATCTAGGTGTTGAAAGAGCAAAGGATGGACAGATAGTTGCTTTCGTAGATTTAGGTGAAGACCATTGTGCTACTTGCTACGCAGATGGACTACAAGTAATAATGGGAACAACTTTCGGAAAAGGAAATATTAAAAAGACTCATAAAGGTAAATGGGCTGTTACACTTGTTGACAGAACTACCGGCAAAGCAGTTCGGGTAACACCCAAAGCAGAAGCAATGCTTCAAAACAAACAATCGGATTTTTTTAAAAACTACAGAGAAAAAGGAATACCTGCAAGTAAAGTTCCCAATGATGTAGTTGAACCACTAATAAACAAAGTGATAAATGCACCAGAGGAAAAGCTGCTTAATATTTCTAATGTGTTTGATTATAAACTTGAGCCGCATAAAGATAGTTTTGCCGGTTTTGTATGTGAAGAGTGCGGGGAGATGACTGTAGAAGGATATGGAAGATTAAAAAGCGGCAAACATGTTTGTATTGACTGTGCAGCTAAATAAAGAGTAATTGAAAGATGGTGCCTTTTCTATTGCACCATCTTTTTATTTTTGAGAAAAATATGTCAAAGACTCATTCACATAATCATACTGAAGAAACTTCAGAGAAAAATCTGTTTATTACTATGGCTTTGAATTTCTTCATAACGATTGCAGAGGTCATCGGTGGGCTATTTTCAGGCAGCTTATCTTTGATCTCAGATGCGATACACAATTTCAGTGACGGAATTGCTATAATAATTACTTACATCGCAATGAAGTTGAGCAGAAAACCAAAAACAAGAAAATATACTTTCGGTTTAAAGCGTTCTGAGATAATTGCTGCAATAATCAATTCGAGCACACTCATAATAATAAGTTTCTTCCTAATAAAAGAAGCCGTTGACAGATTTTTACAAGCCATCTTCTATTACAGGAAGTTTAATGTTGATTGTTGCTGTCATTGGATTGTTTGCTAATATTGTCGGAACATTACTTCTAAAAAAAAGTTCGGTAAATAATTTGAATATTCGATCTGCACACTTTCATCTGCTTAGTGATGCTGTTTCAAGTTTTGCTGTTATAGTCGGTGCTATTATTATTATTGTCTTCAAGATTTATTGGGTAGATCCGCTTCTGACAATTATTATTTCAATATACATTTTGAAAGAAACTTTTGAAATTGTAAGAGAGTCCGTTGATATAATTATGATGTCTAAACCGGCGGAAATAGACTTAGATGAAATAAAGAAATTGGTGGAAGATATTAACAAGGTAAAGAATATTCATCACATTCATTTATGGAAACTGAATGATACAGATATGCACTGGCTGCTACTCTTAGAGGAGGTTTATCACTTGGAGTATGCGGGTTCTCATTTTGGTCAAATGATATCGGCGGCTTTGTAAGCAAAAAACCGGAAGATCTATTTCTACGCTAGGCTGCTTTTGATATGCTTATTTCTCATACACGTGATCATGGAACACCTCCCACAGAACCGTGGGAATATGGAAAAGATTTTATGGATGCATTCCGCCGTGCAGATAACATGAGATATGAGTTGATGCCTTACATTTATGCACAGGCAAAAGATTGTACGCAGTAAGGCCTACCTATGCTTCGGGATTTATTTATTGAGTTTCCTGATGATCCCGGTTCATGGCTGATAGATGATGAATATATGTTTGGTTCTGATATCCTGGTTGCTCCTTTATTTGAAGATGTAAAAGCGAGAAATGTATACCTTCCATTGGGAGAATTAATGCAACTGTGAGATTGCTCCTGCTTTGGAACTTGAGCAATCGAATCTATCACGTCACATGAAAATTCTTGTTCAGGAAGGAATCGTTCTTTCATGGAAAGATGGTTTAAGGGTGAATTACAAAGTAGCTGATGAAAGAATATTTAATATTCTAAGTATAGCAGAAAGTTTAGCTCGTAAAGGGGTAAAGGAAAGAATGAAAATTCTAGCAGAAATATGAGTTACAAATAATGAGATTGTGGGATCAATAAGGTTGCATGTTGTATGAAAAAAGAAACAGTTAATGATATGATTTCAAATCATTAGAAGGAGAAAATCAAAAATGATAGTAAAAATATTAGGAGCTGGCTGTAAAAAATGCCTTACACTTGAAAGCAAAGTGAGAGAGTTAGTTCAACAAAATAATTTAAAAGCCGTAATTGAAAAAGTAACCGATATACAGGAAATTATGAACTATGGAATAATGATGACACCCGGATTGGTTATAAATGAACAAGTTAAAAGTTACGGGATTATTCCAAAAGACGATCAATTAATAAACTGGTTAAAGGAGAATTAAAAATGGGGAAAATCATATTCTTAATTACATTTACTGCGCTTATTTCTTTTTCAACTTATGCGCAAAAGAAAAAAGAAGCGAATAAGATAAAACCGAAAGTAACATTTGTGGAACTTGGCTCCGTTAATTGCATCCCTTGTAAAATGATGCAGCCGGTAATGAAAAACATTGAGAAGAAATATGGAAGTAAAGTTAAAGTAATTTTCTATGATGTATGGACACAGGAACAAAGACCTTTTGCAGAAAAGTACGGCATAAAGTTAATTCCTACCCAGGTATTTCTGGATGAAAATGGAAAAGAGTTTTTCAGACACGAAGGATTTTATCCTGAAGAAGAAATACACAAACTTCTCAAAACAAAGGGATTAAAAACTAAAGATAATAAGAGTTAAAATGTTTGAGGGAATTTTCACTTCACTTTACGAAGCAATGACCGGTGCAGTTTGGATTGCTGTTCTTTCTTCTTTTGCGTGGGGTATTTTATCAATATTGCTCTCTCCCTGCCATTTATCAAGCATTCCGCTTATTGTCGGATTTATAAGCTCTCAAGGAAAAATATCAATTGGTAAAACATTCAAAATTTCGCTCATTTTTTCAATAGGTATTTTAATAACAATCTCAGTCATAGGAATAATCACAGCATCACTCGGAAGACTTATGGGAGATATAGGAAGCATTGGAAATTATCTTGTTGCCGGTATTTTCTTTTTAGTTGGTCTATATCTTCTGGATGTAATAAAACTCGATTGGGACAGTATCGGTTTAAAACAAACCAATGCAAAAGGATTATTTGCCGCTTTAATTCTAGGATTACTTTTCGGTTTGGCATTAGGACCTTGCACATTTGCTTATATGGCACCAGTGCTGGGTGTCGTATTTCAGACAGCACGGACAAATTATTTACTTGCTGTAATATTTCTTTTAGCATTCGGGTTAGGTCATTGTTCAGTAATCGTTGGAGCCGGAACATTAACAGGAAAAGTTCAGAAATATTTGAACTGGACTGGAAAATCAAAAACAATTTTGTGGACAAAAAGAGTCTGCGGCTGTTTAGTAATACTTGGAGGAATTTATCTTCTCTACCAAAGTTAATCTCTACCAAGATGAGTGAGGATTGAGTAGTGCATAAATCTTTCATATCTTGAAAGATCAATATTATAATCCTGCTTTATCAAAAAATCTCATGATGCATTCTCAAAATAAAACTGAATCCTGCATTCCAAAAAACCTGAACAAGTGTTGGCAGGATTACCTGTAAAATCCAAAGAATTTATATTCATATAATATGCTTCAATATCCCGATATATAAGAATCCTGTTGGATACTATACTTTGAAGAAGATTAAACTGTTTTCTTATAGGGGGAACAGTTGTCCCTTGAGCAAATATTATTAGATGGGTCGCTTGCTAAGGTAAGTGAACCCTGACTTGAACTAACATTCACAATGCGTGGCTCGGAAGAATTTTTCAATAAATCTATAAAAGCCTGCGTAACTCTTACAACGCCAAATACGTTGGTTTCATACACTTTTTCAAATGTATCTATACTTGCAGTGAGTGCAGTTTGTGGAAAACCACCGCTGACGCCAGCATTGTTAATAAGTGCATCCAACACATCTGTTTTCTTCCCGATTTCAGCGCGGGCGGCATTTATTGATTCCTGATCACTCACATCAATTTGTATCGCTTCCACATTGTCAAGTCCTTCAGTTTTAAGCTTTTTCACGGCTTCCAAACCATTCTCCAAATTGCGACTCCCCAAATAAACGAAAAATCCTTTTTGTGCAAGTTGTCTTGCTGTTTCAAAGCCAATACTTTTGTTGGCTCCTGTAATTAATACTGTTTTCATTTCTTTATCTTTCTTAAACTTGCCTTCCGGCAGGTTGCGTAACCTGAGTTAATAATTTATTTTTGATTATAGACTGCGGCAAATTCTTTTGCAAAATCAGTCATCTTTACTTTACCCAGATTTGGTCTTTTATGGTAATAGTCTTCATATAAAGCACTAGTTCGGGTGCTTGCATTCATCTCAACCAGGCCTGCGGCAATTTGCGGATTCATACCTGTGGTTATCATATCATCAAGTAGTTGTTTATCTGGAATGATTATCCATTTTAAATCAGGCTTTCCTATGGGTGTTCCTAAAAGTCCGGCTAATTCATTACAACTGATTTCATCGCTTGCAACGTAACGAACTTTTCTTCCCTCAAACGGATTAACTAATTCTTCAGCAACCGCGGATGCAATATCAATAGGAGAGACCCAAGGTTTGGGAACATCCCCGCCGTAGTTTGTCGCAATAACACCCTGCGTCTTTATCGTATTTATAAATCCCAATAAATTATTGTAGAACCCAACCGGGCGTATAAACGTTATTGAGACGGCGGACGGTAATGAGTTTAGAATTTTTTCAACATGGTAATAAAAAGCTAGAATACCATTATCTTTATCCGTATGCGCTCCGACGCTGCTGAGAAAGACCATTCGCTTCACACCGGATTTTAGTAAAGCTTGCTTATAGTTATTGCCAATCCTCCTGGTATGTTCCATTTAATCAAAGCTTTGATCAAAATAGGAATTACCCGTCGAAACCATACAATAAGCTGCTTCGGCACCTTTGAAAGCTTTTGTAAGAAAATTAAAATCTTCCATTGTCCCAATTGCTGCAACAGCACCTAATGCTTCAATATCTTTTTTTCTTTCCGGATTATGGCTGATGACTGAAACTGAATGCCCTTTCCGCATCAACAATTCTGTTAATGGTTTGCTGATGTTTCCTAACGAACCTGTTACTACGATTTTCATAAGTAATCCTTTTTATTTTCTTATAGTAAATCTTACAATGCAAAGGTATATACTCCTAAATTTACTTTCGTAGTCTAATCTGAGTTTGTTGTAGCCGTTTCTCATTTGTACTTATAAGTAATAGAAAGCACAAGCGAGCTATTAAAGAAAGGAAAAATATGCCAGCTATAAAACTGCGTGTGAAAAAGTGTGCCTGGACTAGGTATTAAAAAAGCTTGCTTAACCAACAACCTACATAAAAATTAAGCAAAGTTTTTTTGCATGTTGATTACGATAATTATTTAAGGATTGAATGACCAACCTACGGTTTGTGAACAAACCTTCGGTTGACAGTTAAACATGCCTTCGCTAAAGCTTCCACCTTTACTGAAGTTCCGTCGGATAAATCGCCAGGTAAAATAAAAAAAATATTTGGTGAGGATTGGGGAGGGAATCAGGCAGGCAATTATTTTTTGTTACGATAAAAAATGTTAAGATATTCTATCCTAAAACTTTTTATTCTCACCTATTTGTTATGAACAGATTGCTAAATGTTAGATTCAAAGATATAAAAAAACGTTTGAGATTAGGTTTTTATTCTCTATATTAAACTCACAATCATTTTAACTGATAACTTGTTAAAATTATTAATTCATCTTCCAAACTTCAAAAAGTTATTAAACTTATGAATCAAATAAATATCTCTTGAATAAGAAAAAGCCCCAAATAACAAAATAAGAAAGGAGTTCATATGAAGATCAAGTATTTCCTTTTCGCATTCATTATCACTATCGCATTTATATCATCCGGTTGCTATACTTTAAATGCAGTTGCTACACCCACCAGTCAAATACTATCTATGTCTAATACTCCCAATGGTGATATAATTAAGCATTTTACAACATCAATGACAGTTCACCATTTAATTTTTGGACTAGTAACAATAAGTGATCCTGAAGTAGCTAAAGCACTTACTGATGAGGTGAAAGCAGCAGGAGGGAATGGTGCAATTAATATCAAGATTCATTATCAAATGACATTTGTTAATGGCTTGTTAAATGCTATCACAGCAGGTATCTATAATCCATTTACACTAACTATTGAGGGTGATGTTACAAAATAAAAATTGGAGATGAATTTTTTATTTTTCTGGAGATCTTAAAAGGCAAGAAAATTCTCTTCCTACGGTTCTTAAAAAAGCCTTGCTTAACCACTGTTCCAATGTAAACAATTAAGCAAGGTTTTTTTTATGTTGATCACGATAATTATTCAAGGATTTAATGACCAACCTACGGTTTGTGAACAAACTTTCGGTTGGCAGCTAAACATGCCCCCACTAAAGCTTCCATCTTCACTGAAGTTCCGGCGGATAAATCGGCATGTAAACCTGACTTCGCTTAAGCTTCGTCAGGTAAAATGAAAAAATTAGTTGTGAAGACTGACAGCACGGGAATGAACTCGGCGTATTGGTTGTCAGAACGAACAAGTAATTTTTGATAAGATTGCAAATACCATGTTTGATGAATATAAAAAATAGGGGGAGAGAAGAAAGTCTTACTAATTTTTGTCCGGAACAGTTAAAAAGAATTGCAAAAAAAAGGAAGTCTTTAGGGATAGGGATTAGTTTATCATTTTTGTTTCAATGATCAGGTAGAAAAAAATATTTGCGTCAGGAACCAGTGAAGAGTTGACAAGTTCTATGATACAATCTCCAGATGATATTGAAGCGATATACAGGAAAAAACATGACTAAGAATTCTACAGACAGACAGTAAACATAGTCGAGAAATGCAATCCTGAAAAACAATTAAATCTTATAAACGACATATTAGTAGATGCCAACAACATAGATGACAGCAAAGGACTAAATGAGAGAATAGATATAATCAAAGCAAAAACTCCCGACTTAGAGGAGCTTCATTTAGAGTAATCGAAAATTAGCTTTTTAGAATGGACCTATAAGTTAATTTATTTTTGATAGGTAATTCTATAAATAACTCCTGCATAATCATCTGATACTAAAAGAGAACCGTCTTCCATTTGCTGAACATCAACAGGTCTGCCTGATACCGATTGCCCTTTTAACCAGCCTTGAGCAAATATTTGTTTACTAATTGCTTTTCCATTTGAGACTTTCACAACAACAACCCTATAACCGATTTTTTGACTTCTGTTCCATGAACCATGTTCAGCAATAAATATTTCGTTTTTATATTCAGAAGGGAACATATCTCCTGTATAGAATCTCATTCCAAGCGAAGCAACATGCGGCCCAAGATCCATCGCCGGTTTCTGGAACTTGCTTAAATCAACTCCTTTGCCGAATTCAGGATCTCTGACATCTGATCCAAACATATAAGGAAATCCAAAATTCAGCCCTCTTTTAGGTGCCCTGTTTAATTCATCGGGCGGGATATTATCACCGAGCATATCTCTCCCGTTATCTGTAAACCATAAAACTTTTGTTTCAGGATTCCAATCAAATCCTACAGTATTCCGGATACCGCTAGCATATTTTTCCAGATTACTGCCATCCGGGTTCATTCTGAATAATGAGGCATGTTTAGAATCTGGTATACAAACATTACATGGGGCTCCAACGGGGACATACAATTTCCCATCAGTTCCAAAACGTATAAATTTCCAGCCGTGGTGTTTATCGCTTGGGAAGGTATCATTTATTACCACCGGTTTCGGAGGATCATTTAAATTTTTTTCAATGTTATCGTATCTTATTACCCTGTTAATTTCAGCGACATATAAATTCCCATCTTTCAGCGCTACTCCATTCGGCTCGTTTAAACCGCTGGCAATTGTAATTACTTTGTCTGCTTTATAATCTTTATTTGTATCTAAAATTGCATAAACGTTTTCATCTCTTGTTCCAACGAATAAAATTCCATCAGGGCTTAGCGCCATTGATCTTGCGCCTTTAACATTATCTGCATAAACATCAATTTTAAATCCGGGAGGCAGAATGATTCCCAAATCATTAGTGCTGTCATTATTGTCTCCGCTTTCACTATGATTCGGACTGCAGTTTATATATGAAGTAGTTACTAAAATAATAAACAAAAAGTATCTGAAAATTTTTTTCATAATTGTCGCCTGTATAATTGATATGAAAATGAAACGCTTGTATTAAGATAAAAATTATAAAAAAGAATAGATGTGATTTTAAGAATATCGTTCCGGTCTTTTACCAGTTATCCGGGTTTATATTGAATTATCAATCAATTAATTACTCGGTTTTTTTACCAAATTCGGGGTCCAGGTGAATAAACTTTGCGATTACAAATATCGGTATAGTTGCCAGGCAAACCCAGATAAAAAAATGTCTGTAGCCCAAAGTTTCCTGCAGCCAGCCGCTGAACATTCCCGGAATCATCATACCCAAAGCCATAATACCTGTTGCAATAGCATAATGAGCAGTTTTATGATCACCTTCGGAAATATAAATCAGGTAAAGCATATAAGCAGTAAATCCAAACCCGTATCCGAATTGTTCAATAGCAACCATCAGGTTTATTACAAAAAAACTGGAGGTTTGTGTATAAGATAAAAATACATATACAAGATCAGGAAGGTTAATAGCTATAATCATCCACCAAAGCCAGTGCTTCAGACCGTTTTTTGCAGCTAAAAATCCCCCCAATATTCCTCCGAGAGTTAACGCAATAACTCCTACAGTTCCGTAAACAAATCCAACCTGAATTGTGCTTAAACCCAGCCCGCCTGCAGTTTTGGGGTCCAGAAGAAACGGTGAAGCAATTTTAACCAGCTGTGCTTCACCTAATCTGTAAAAAAGAACAAACGCCAGAATAATTCCAAAGTTATCTTTTATGAGAAATTTTATAATAGTTTCTGAAAACGGATTATCACTAAAAGGCAGTTTTTGAATCAGAGTTCTCGGATCAAATTTAGTAATAGGGTTTAACCAGATCATAATAAAATAAAACGGCAGAAATATTAAAAATACAAGGATAAAAAGAAGATAATTAGATAATTTATTTATAAGTTTTACCGAATTATCTGCCTTTTTATCGGAAGCAGGATAAGGAAGGATAAAAGTATGATATAAAAAGAATACTATAAATAATCCCGCAAGAATAAAGAAAGAAAACATCCAAGCATAAGGAATATCTGTTGAATTTTTTTCTAATTCTCCTGCAAGTATTACAAGCGGCCCCTGACCGGCAAGAAAAGCAAATCTGTAAAAAGTGCTTCTGATACCCACAAACCATGTTTGTTCATGGTGAGATAATCCGAGCATATAAAATCCGTCAGCAGCGATATCGTGGGTTGCCGAATTGAACGCTATAAGCCAAAAAAAAGCTAGTGTATATTGAAAAAAATTAGAGACGGGAATTGTAAAAGCTACACCTGCCAAACCCGCGGCAACAATTGCCTGGGTTATTATTATCCAGCTCCTTTTCTGATTTAATATATCTACCAGCGGACTCCAGAGAGGTTTAATTACCCATGGTAAATAAAGCCAGCTTGTATATAAGGCTATATCAGTATTTGAAATTCCCAAACGTTTATACATAATAACAGAAACAGTCATTACAACTACATAAGGAATTCCTTCTGCAAAATATAAGGTTGATACCCACGCCCAGGGATTTCGTTTTTCAGCTTTTTTGAATATCATCCTGCCTTTTGATTTTTAGCAATTATTTGTTTTGCCATTAGAATTGCTCCCATAGCAGGAGAATTTTGAGGTGCCTGAATTTTAATACCGGGAAATTCATTCATGATTTTTTCTTTTAACTTTTTTGAATAAAAATTCTCATTATTAATTAAGCCGCCTAAAAAGGAAATTTTTAATTCATTAAGATTTAACTTTTTCTTAATCGCATAAATATATTTCAGCAGTTCATCACTTTCTTCATCAATAATTCTCATAGCTGTCTCGTCATTATTTTCTGCGGCAGATATAACAGCAGGTGCAATCGAAGCAATATCAAAATTATTTCTATAAACTTCTGTAATTAACTTTTCAGCGGAATTTATTTCAAATTTATCTTCTAAATATTTAGAAATTAAATTGAAATTTCCTCTTCCGTCAAATTGTTTTGAAACAGCATTTAATCCTTTTCTTCCAATGCTTTGACCGCTTCCTTCATCGCCAATAAGTCTGCCGAATCCTCCGACCCGGTGGATATCTCCATTCAAAGCCTTTCCAAACATAATTGAACCCGTACCGCAAATTAGAATAGCACCAGGCATACCTGAGAAAGCACCTTCAAGAGCAATTCTTGCATCACTTTCAACAAAGAAATTTTTAAAATTTATTCCTTTGATGTTAGAAAATTCAATAAAAGATTTTTTTAACCTTTCTGCGTCATTTCTTCTGCCGGCACCGGCAGTACCAATAAGAATTGATTCTATATCTGAATAATCAAAGCTTAAACTGTGTTTACATTTATTTATTAAATCTAAAATTGATTCAGCTACCTTTTCGGTTCCTTCAATAAGAAAATTAGAAGGAGCTCCTTTTGTTTCGAATAAAATGTTTCCTTCCTGATCGGCGACAGCACAATCTGATTTTGTCCCTCCTCCGTCAATTCCTATTAAATACTTCATTATGAATCGTAAATGATTGTTTATCTCAAAATATAGAAAATAAAAAGAAGTTAAAAATGGAGGAGCATTTCAAATTAACTTTAAAAACATAAACTTTAAATTGGAATTAAATTTCATTCAATTTTTTCTTTCCTATCTAATTCTCATATTTACCTTCTGATTCTAGACTTCAGAAAATTTGATTTTTTTACTTTTGAATTTTGACTTTTTACTTTTGACTTAGTTTTATTGGTTATTCTATTTCAAATTTAATTCTTATATTTTTACCAAAAAGAAAAGAATTTATGAAATCATTAGAAGAATATTTTTTACCGTTCAGGGAAAATGTTGTCGGTTATAATCACACATTTCTTTCCCCATTTGGCGAGAAGAGAATAATTTATGCGGACTGGGTAGCGAGCGGAAGATTATACTCTCCTATTGAAAAAAAAATGCTTGAAATCTTTGGACCCTTAGTTGGAAATACTCATTCAGAATCCAGTGCTACAGGCAGTGCTATGACTTTAGCTTATCATAATGCACATCAATTGATTAAAAAACATGTCAATGCTGGAAATGATGATGTAATAATTACAGGCGGTTCAGGTATGACCGGAATGGTTAATAAATTCCAGAGGATTTTGGGATTAAAAATTCCTGAACAATTGAAAGCTTATACAAATATTCCCGAAGAATTAATTCCGGTTGTTTTCGTTACACATATGGAGCACCATTCCAACCATACATCATGGCAGGAAACTATTGCCGATGTGGTTAATATTGAACCTGATGATGAAGGTTTGGTAAATATTGAAAATTTAAAGAAAAAATTATTTGAATATAAAGAAAGGAAATTAAAAATAGGAGCTTTTACAGCTTGTTCAAATGTAACAGGGATTGAAACTCCTTACCACGAATTAGCAAAAATAATGCATCAGAACGGCGGTTACTGTTTTATTGATTTTGCATGTTCTGCTCCTTATGCAAATATAGATATGCACCCGGAAGATCCACTTGAGAAATTGGATGCAATTTTCTTTTCTCCTCATAAATTCCTGGGTGGTCCGGGTACGCCGGGAGTTTTAATATTTAATTCAAAATTATATCATAATAAAATTCCCGATAATCCGGGCGGCGGAACTGTAGACTGGACTAATCCGTGGGGGCAGCATAAATTTATCTCCAATATAGAAATTCGGGAAGACGGCGGAACTCCTCCCTTTTTACAGACAATTAAAGCAGCCCTTTGTATTAAGCTGAAAGAAGATATGGGCGTAATTGAAATGAGAGAAAGAGAAGATGAGCAATTAAAAATTATTTTCAGTGAGTTAAGAAGAATTCCGGGTCTTCATATCCTGGCCGATAATGTTGAAAAGAGACTGGGAGCTATTTCCTTTTATATTGATAACATACATTATAACTTAATCGTAAAAATTTTGAATGACAGGTTCGGAATCCAGGTAAGAGGGGGATGTTCCTGTGCCGGAACCTATGGTCACTATTTGCTGCATGTAGATCCAAGTAAATCAAAAAGCATAACAGACAAAATAGATCATGGTGATTATTCTGAAAAACCCGGCTGGGTAAGAATGTCTGTTCATCCTGTAATGACAAATGATGAAATCTACTTTATATGCGATTCATTAAAGCAGACTGTTCAAAATATTTCAAGTTGGCAGAAAGATTATAAATATTCCTCTTCTAATAACGAATATTATAATTTGAATGATAATCATGAAAAGGAGAGTCTTAAAAAATTTTATTAATCAAAAAATTAACTGCTATTTAAAAGCTGAATTGCTTAATTGTTAAATTGTCTTATTCTTACTTTCTACAGCAATTAAACAATATTAATTCGGTTTTGTTGAAAATTCTAATTTAAAATCTTCACCTTTCTTTTAAAAATTTGAAATTTTTAAATTCTCATAAATGATAATTTCCTAAATCAATCCATTAATATTTTATCTTATTTGATAAAAATCCCAATATTAGTTTAGTTTTTTGCCGAAAAAGGACTTGGTATAGAAGTTGGCTAAATGAGGCGAAAATTTTCATATTATAAAATATAATTTATTAAGGGCATATTGTGGAAAGAAAAAAAGTAACTATCGATGGAAACGAAGCGGCGGCTTACGTTGCCTTTCATACTAACGAAGTAATAGCAATTTATCCTATCACACCATCGTCAAACATGGGAGAATGGTGCGATGCATGGTCGGCACAAAATAAGAAAAATATCTGGGGAGAAACTCCTTCAGTAAGTGAACTTCAAAGTGAAGGCGGTGCTTCCGGTAGTGTTCACGGTGCTTTGCAAACAGGCGCATTGACTACAACTTTTACTGCTTCTCAAGGTCTTTTATTAATGATTCCAAACATGTATAAAATTGCCGGTGAATTAACATCTACTGTCTTTCATGTTTCAGCGCGTTCTGTGGCTGCACAGGCTTTGTCTATATTTGGCGACCATTCCGATGTAATGGCAGCGAGAACTACAGGTTTTGGACTACTTTCTTCAAATTCTGTACAAGAAGTAATGGATTTTGCCCTAATTGCTCAGGCGTCAGCACTTGAAACCAGACTTCCGTTTGTCCATTTCTTCGATGGTTTCAGAACTTCTCATGAGGTAATGAAAATTGAACAGCTTTCAGTTGAAGATATGAAAGCTATGATTGATGATGAATTAGTTATTGCTCATCGCAAAAGAGCTCTGTCTCCGGATCGCCCTGTTATTAGAGGAACCGCACAGAATCCTGATGTTTTCTTCCAGGGAAGAGAAACTGTAAATTCATTCTATTTGAAAGCTCCTGATATTGTCCAAAAACAAATGGACAAGTTTGCGAAGCTGGTTGGACGTCAATATCATTTATTTGATTATGTCGGCGCTCCGGATGCTGAAAGAGTGGTTGTTATGATGGGCTCGGGAGCAGATGCTGCAGAAGAAACAGTTAGTTATCTTCAGAATAAAGAGGAAAAAGTCGGTTTAATAAAAGTTAGACTTTACCGTCCTTTTTCAATTGAGCATTTCATTGATGCTTTACCAAAGACAACAAAAGTGATTTCGGTATTAGATAGAACAAAAGAACCCGGTGCATCCGGTGAACCTCTTTATCTTGATGTGGTTAATGCTATCTCCGAAAAACATATAAATGGTGAATTACCTTTCAGTTATCCTAAAATTGTAGGCGGACGCTACGGACTTTCATCAAAAGAGTTTACCCCTGCTATGGTTAAAAGTGTTTTTGATGATGCAAAAAATCAAAAACCTAAAAATCACTTTACGTCTGGAATTAAAGATGATGTAACGAATACAAGTATTGATTTCGATGATCAATTCTCAGTTGAAGATAAAGAAACATTTAAAGGTAAATTTTATGGTTTAGGAGCCGATGGGACCGTTGGTGCAAATAAGAATTCTATTAAAATTATCGGTGAAGGTACAGATAATTTTGCACAGGGTTATTTTGTTTATGACTCAAAAAAATCCGGTTCAACTACAGTTTCTCATCTTCGTTTCGGGCCAAAGCCAATAAAATCCAGTTATTTAATTCATAAAGCTAATTTTATTGCATGTCATCAGCAGGTATTCCTTGAAAAAATGGATATGCTTGAGGATGCTGTTGAAGGAGCTACTTTCTTATTGAATACGCAGGTCTCACCTGATCAGGCCTGGGATTCGCTCCCGGAAAAAGTTCAAAAAGATCTTATCAGCAAGAAAATGAAATTATATGTTATTGATGCATATAAAGTAGCAAATGAAACAGGAATGGGAGTAAGAATCAATACAATCATGCAGACTTGCTTCTTTGCTATATCAAATATCTTCCCGAAAGATGAAGCAATTGCAATGATCAAAAATTCCATTAAGAAAACTTATGGAGCAAAAGGTGATAAAATTGTTCAGATGAACTTTAATGCTGTTGATCAGACTCTGGAAAACTTACATGAAGTGAAAGTTCCCGAAACAGTAACAAGCAAAACACAACTGCAGCCGGCGGTTATTGGAGATGATATCCCTGAGTTTGTTAAAGAAGTTACTGCACAAATTATCGAAGGACATGGAGATAGTATTCCTGTAAGCAAAATGCCTATTGATGGTACATTTCCGGTTGGAACTGCAGCATATGAAAAAAGGAATATTGCTCTTGAAGTACCGGTATGGGATGAAGAAGTTTGTATTCAATGCAACAAGTGCGTTATTGTTTGTCCTCATGCTACAATCAGAGCAAAAGTATTTGATGAGAAGGAAATGAAAAATGCTCCTGCTTCATTCAAAGCTACTAAATATAAAGCTAAAGATTATGGTGAAGGAATGATGTATTCGCTTCAGGTTGCAGTTGAAGATTGTACAGGCTGCGGAATTTGCGTAGATATTTGTCCTGCAAAGAATAAGCAGGAAACAAAGCTCAAAGCAATAAATATGAATGATCAGATACCTCTGCGCGAACAGGAAAGAAAAAATTGGGACTTCTTCTTAACCTTACCTGAACTTGACAGAACAAAAGTAAGCGTTACAAAGGTTAAAGATTCCCAGTATTTACAGCCTTTATTTGAATTTTCTGGTGCTTGTTCTGGATGCGGCGAAACCCCTTATGTTAAGCTGGTTAGCCAGTTGTTTGGTGACAGGGCAGTTATTGCAAATGCAACAGGATGCTCTTCGATTTACGGCGGAAATCTCCCGACAACTCCATGGTCAATGAACAAAGACGGAAGAGGACCTGCCTGGTCAAATTCTCTGTTCGAAGATAATGCTGAATTTGGATTTGGTTTCAGGCTGGCAATTGATAAACATAATCTTCAGGCTAAAAATCTGCTGACAAAACTGGCCGGTGAAATCGGGGAAGATCTTGTAAATGGTTTGTTAAGTGCTGATCAAAAAGATGAAGCCGGAATTTATGAGCAGAGAGAAAGAGCAACTGCATTAAATAAAAAGTTAAATGATTTATTAAGTTCAAACGGAAAAGAAAATATTAATGAAATAAAACATTTGTTAAGTCTTTCGGATTATTTGGTTAAGAAATCAGTATGGATTATGGGCGGTGACGGATGGGCCTATGATATTGGTTATGGCGGATTAGATCATGTTCTTGCTTCAGGCAGAAATGTGAATGTTTTGGTATTAGATACCGAAGTATATTCAAATACCGGCGGTCAGATGTCGAAATCGACGCCACGCGGCGCTGTTGCTAAATTTGCTGCTGCAGGTAAACCGGTTGCGAAAAAGGATCTCGGATTGATGGCAATGTCTTATGGAAACGTTTATGTAGCTAAAGTGGCTATGGGTTCAAATGATACTCAAACACTCAAGGCATTTCTTGAAGCTGAAGCTTATGATGGTCCATCTCTTATTATTGCATATAGTCATTGCATTGCTCACGGAATCGATATGGGAAGAGGAATGCAGAATCAAAAAGCTGCAGTTGATTCCGGTTATTGGCAGTTATACCGTTATAACCCGGATTTAAGCAAAGAAGGTAAAAACCCGTTTAAGCTTGAATCTAAAGGATTAAAAATCCCGTTAAAAGATTATGCATATATGGAAACCCGTTATAAAATGCTGACTAAAACTCACCCGGATAGGGCTGAACGGCTTATGGAAGAAGCTCAGAAAGATGTAGTTGATAAATGGAAAACTTATGAAGGATTGAATGCGAATAATCCTAATGAATCTAAGAATAATTAACTATGAACTTAAGCTGCCTTATCCAAAAACATAAGGCAGCTTTTTATAACGATAAAATGAGGGCATAAAAATATGAGTGAAAACAACGGAGTTAAAACAGGTATACCATTAATTGGTGAGAAATTTCCTGAACTTACTGTTCAGACAACAAAAGGTGTAATCAGTATTCCTAATGATTTCAAGGATAAATGGGTAGTGCTATTTAGTCATCCTGCGGATTTTACACCTGTTTGTACAACAGAGTTTGTAGCTTTTGCTAAAAGAAATGAAAAATTCAAAAAGCTTAATGCAGAACTTATCGGTTTATCTATCGATCAGGTCTTCTCGCATATTAAATGGATTGAATGGATTAAAGATAAGTTGGATATTGAAATTCCTTTCCCTGTTATTGCGGATCATTCGGGGAATGTTGCCGCTAAGCTTGGAATGATTCATCCCAATAAGGAAACAAACACTGTAAGAGCTGTATTCCTAATCGATCCCAAAGGCACTATTCGTCTTATAATCTATTATCCACAGGAAATCGGGAGGCAGGTGGATGAAATATTAAGGGCATTAAATGCATTACAGATTGCTGATGCTAAGAAGGTTGCACTTCCTGAGAACTGGCCGAATAATGAATTAATCGGTGATAAAGTTATTAATCCGCCTCCGAAAGATGTAGCTGGTGCTGAAGAAAGATTAAAAAAAGGAGAAGGCTACGATTGGTGGTTTACATTTAAGAATCTGAATTGAATTATATTTAACTAAAATAAAGATAATGAAATAATTTGAGAACCTGGTTTCGCTTGAGATGCTTCGCCAGGCAAGCAAGAATTAACGATTTTTGATTCAAGAGTTTTTAATTGTCGAGGGAAAATCTAAAATCATAATTCGTTAATCGATATTCTGAGATCAGTAATATCAGTGAATTATTAAAAAATTTGGCTAAGAATTATTATATACTTTCATAGGGAAAAATTATGGATCTTACAACAAAATATTTAGGCCTGGATTTAAAAAATCCTATCGTCCCGTCGGCAGGACCTTTAACCGATAAAGTTGATAAAATTAAAACTTTGGAAGATGCCGGTGCAGCAGCTGTTGTTTTATATTCTTTATTTGAGGAAGAAATTGAACATGATCAGCTTGAGCTTTACCAGCGTACTACAAGTACACAGGAAGTTTATTCTGAAAGTGTGGATTTTTTCCCGGAACCTTTTGTATATAAAACGGGGCCTGAAGAATATCTAAATCATATACAGAAAACGAAAGCTGCTGTAGATATCCCGGTAATTGCAAGCTTGAATGGAAAGTCACTCGGCGGCTGGATTGAATACGCTAAAAAAATTGAACAGGCGGGAGCCGATGCCCTTGAACTAAATATTTACATGCTGGCGACTGATCCTAAAAAACCTTCAAATGAAATTGAAAAACTTTACATCGATATTGTAAAAGAAGTAAAACTGAATGTAAATATTCCCATTGCCGTTAAGATGCATCCTTTCTTTAGCTCCGTATCGCGGATGGCTGAAGAGTTTGTAAATGTTGGTGCAGACGGACTTGTTTTATTTAACCGTTTTTACCAGCCTGATATCGACCTAGAAAAATTGGAAGTTGTACCTACTGTTCTTTTAAGCACACCAATGGATATGAGACTTCCTCTAAGATGGATTGGAATTTTATATGGCAAAATTAAAGCCGATCTTGCTGCAACAAGCGGAATATCAAACGAAAAAGATGCACTTAAGATGATTATGGCAGGAGCAACTGTCGTACAAATGCTTTCATCTTTATTAAAATTCGGCGCAAACCATATTTCAGAAGTACTAACCAATATGGTATACTGGATGGAAATTAATGAATATGAATCTCTTAACCAGATGCGTGGAAGCATGAGCCATCTTAAGACTGCTGATCCATCTCAATTTGAACGGGCTAACTATATGAAAATGCTTCATTCTTATAAATAAATCTTCTTGTAAGCGCGTAGTATATTTTGTTTTGGGAAAAGATAATAGTATTTAGTATTTAATTTAATATAGATGAGCGTAATAGAAACCCTTTCCAAAAAATTCAATCTGGATTTTAGTCTTCTTGATGAATTTTATGATATGTGTCTTATTATTTCAAATGATTTTGAAGTCTTGAATTATAATAAGTCATTTTGTAAAATTGCAGATGTTGACGGACATGGTGTAAAAGGAGAAAATTTTTTAGATTTAATTGATGAATCATACAGGAAAAAAGTTCAATCTTTTTTTGAGGAATGCAAAAAGGATAACGATAGTAAAAATTTCATAACCAAGTTTCATATTTTTAACCGTTTTTATGATATAGATTTGTTTGTTTCACCTGCCGAAAAAGATTCTTATTCAAAAAATCAGCATTTGTTTGTTATTGCCAGAGATATTACTGAAGAGAGAAAGAAGGAGCTGGAGTTATTACGGTTTTATAATATTGCCGAAAAAACGATATTCCCTCTGGTTATTACAAACCTTGATGGAAATATGATTTACGTTAATCCTGCATACCTGACGGCAAGCGGCTATTCGAAAGAAGAGGTGCTCGGTAAAAATCCTAATGTCTTTGGAAGCGGCAGGCAATCCAAAAAGTTCTGGAAAAAAATGTGGGATACTGTAAGAGGCGGTAAAGTCTGGGTGGGTGAAGTTGAAAACAGAAGAAAGAATGGTGAACCATTTTACGCTCAATTAATGATATCGCCGATTGTTGATCATAATCATCAGGTAACAGGTTTCTTTGGTGTTCACAGGGATTTGTCGGATAAAAAATTATTAGAGAAGCAGTTGATTCATACTCAGAAAATGGAAAGCATCGGGACGCTTGCCGCCGGTGTAGCGCACGAAGTAGGAAATCCCCTGGCTTCAATTTCGGCATTAGTGCAGGTTGTGTTAAGAACAACAGATGATTTTTTTGTTAAAGAAAAATTAGAATTAATTAAAGGACAGGTTACAAGGATTTCTAAAATTATAAGGGATTTAGTAGATTTCTCCCGTCCTTCAAATTATGAATTAAAGCTCACTGATTTAAATCAGTTGCTAAACGAATCAATCAATATTACAAGAGTGGGCAAAAAAGCTAAAGATATTGAATTTGAAATTAATTTAAATGAAAAAATCCCTTTGTTCCCTTTGATACCTGATCAGATTGAACAGGTATTCTTAAATATACTCTTGAATGCTGTAGATGCAATTGTTGAGAAAGAGAATTATTACGGAGCTAAAAAAATTGTTGTAACATCCAGTATGGATGATGATTATGTTACTATTAAGTTTGCTGATTCGGGCAAAGGAATGACGGACGAAGAATTAGGTAAAGTTTTTGAACCTTTTTTTACTACGAAAAGAGAAGGTATAGGAACCGGCCTCGGACTTTGGATTAGCTATGGAATTATTAAAAGCTTTGAAGGTAAAATCTCCGTTGAAAGTGAAAATGGAGTAGGCTCAACTTTTACAATTAAATTACCATTTAACAGAAAGATATAAAATGGCTGAAAAAATTTTAATAGTTGATGATGAAAAAATAATACGTGAATCTCTTTCCTATATTCTTAAGAAAGAAGGATATGATGTTGAAGAAGCTGAAAATGGTTTGGCTGCCCACGAAATGCTGCTGAAAAACTCCTACGACCTGGTAGTTACTGATCTTGAAATGCCCGGTATGAAAGGGATTGAATTACTTGAAAGAATAAAGCAGTTAAACATTCAGACTTCTGTTATAATTATTACGGCTTTTGGCTCTCTCAACACTGCAATTTCAGCCTTAAGGAATGGAGCCAGCGATTATATATTGAAACCGGTTGAATTTGACGAAATTATTTTGAAGATCAAAAAATTATTTGATATTAGGAATCTTTTACTTGAAAACAGAATATTAAGAAATGAAATACAAAGAAATTATGATTTTGAAAATATTATTGGTAAAAGTCCTGCAATAAAAAAAATATATGATATGATCCAGGCTGTATCCGAAACAGATAGCACGGTACTGATTGTAGGAAAGAGCGGAACAGGAAAAGAATTAGTTGCCCGCGCATTACATTATAATAGTAACAGGAAAAATAAACCGTTTATTGCTTTCAACTGCGGTGCCATTGCCGAGAATCTGGTCGAGAGTGAATTATTCGGACATAAAAAAGGTGCTTTTACCGGTGCATTATATGACAAAGAAGGTTTTGTAAAAGCTGCAGATAAAGGAACTCTCTTTCTGGATGAAATAAGTGAAATGCCCTTACAGCTACAGGTAAAATTTTTGAGAGTTCTTCAGGAAAAAGAGTTTACCCCGGTCGGACAAACTTCGACAACTAAAGTGGATGTTAGGATTATTGCTTCAACTAACAGGGATTTAAAAGAAGAAATTAAAGCCGGTAGATTTCGTGAAGATCTTTATTACAGGTTAAATGTAATTGAAATGCAGCTCCCTTCACTAAAAGAAAGGGAAGAGGATATTCCGCTTCTTGCGGATCATTTCCTTGATAAATATAGAAAGGAGATGAATAGAAATATTAAAGGCTTCGATAGTGAAGCTATCCACGTGCTTATAAGCCATGAATGGAAGGGAGAAATAAGGGAACTGGAGAATATTGTAGAACGAGCAGTTATCTTTTGTAAGAAAGATTTTATTTCTATAAATGATCTGCCCGATTCTTTCCGGGAAATAAAATTCTCAAAAGTCAATTCAACAGGTTCACTGGAAAGCTCGGTAAGAAACTTTGAAAGAGAATTTATTCTCAAAGTTTTGGATAGTAATGAATATGACAAAGAATTAACGGCTAAACAGCTTCAGGTAGGTCTTTCAACTTTATACAGAAAGCTTAAAGAGCTTGATATTAAAGCCTAATGTATAATCTGCTTCTCAGATCATGTAAATATTTTTCACGAGCAAGAATCAATGCCCTCCATTTTATTCTCAAATTTGAAAAAATTGATAATTTTGACTTCTATTCAATGCACGCTCTTTTTTGATTATCAAAAATAGTTGGCACATAAATAGCGTAAGAAATTAAGCTAATTTATATGATTTAATAGCTTTTATGAAGAAAATAATTTTATATAGTTCAGATTTTACTATGAGTTTCAGTCTTTTAATGTATTTAAAAGACAGATATAATATTACTGTCAGCACCGATAATGATGATTTACTTAAGATAGTAAAATGCACAAAATTTGACCTTGTGCTTTTGGATATGGAGCCTTCGAATAAAACTGAAAAATTATGTGAAGATATTAAAACTACTAATCCCGGAATTCCGATTGTTTTAATATACGTTTTTAAAAATCAGAATAAGGAATTTGATCTGAAGATCAGAAAATTTGCAGATTTTATTTTCTACAAACCGTTCGACCTTAACGAGGTTACTAAGGAACTCTCCGCTCTTACAGGAACCTACAACTAAATATTTCCAACAATAGTTTCCAGGTTATTCAACTTCGCGAACATTTATACGAATAATAATAATTTTCAAATGTTAAAATGAAGCATTTTTATTTGCTTCTTATATATAGAAATCTCAAAATTATTGTTTCCCATTATTGAGAAATTTGTTTTGAGTATATTTAATAATTCTACAAAAAAGGAATTTATTCACGGCATACTCTTTGAGAAAACAATGGGACTTCAGTAAAATGCTGGTTAAACATTATTAAATATTCTGAGGAAATTATTATGAAAAGCTTGCTGCTTTATATATTGTTTATTTTTTCAATGGTTGCTCTTTACGGAATAGCATTTTCTTTTTAATAAATGTTCGAATTATTTTTAGAAGTTATTAATTTGGGAAAGATTTTTTACGGTTCTTTTTCGAGGCTTGCTCGGGATTCAAAAATTTTAAAAACTTTCGACCTATTTATTCACAATTTGCTCTACTTATAATTATGTTTTTTGGCAATGTTAGACGGTTAAACAAGAAAAATAACTTAATGTTTATTTTAATTGTTCTAGTTTATATAATTTTCCTCCCAACATATATCTTACCTCAAAGCAATGATGACTGTCTAACTTGCCATAGTGATAATACATTAACTACGGAAAAAAACGGCAAAGAAATTTCGTTGTATGTTAATCAGAAGGTTTTTGAACATTCAGCACATGGTAAACTTCAGTGTATTGCCTGCCATACCGGCTTTAATATAGATGAAATACCTCACAAAGAAAATATTCAACCAATTAATTGCGAATCTTGTCATACAAATGCACCAATAAAACATCCGTTCCACCCCCAGATGATAAATGCTGATGGAGTTGATGGAGGCAAAGATGTAAATTGCAAAGGATGTCATGGCACTCATGATATAATATCACCGAAAGTGCCGGGCTCTAAATTCAGCTCTGAGAATATTTTAAAAGCATGTTCAAGCTGTCATCCGGATAAAGCAAAGGAATTTGCCACTTCGGCGCATGCTAACGGATTAAGAGAAGGAATTAAAGGTGCGCCGAATTGTTTTACATGTCACAAGAATCAGATTGTTTCAATTATACCTGGTGACACAGCTCAAATTAAAATAAACCAGGAAAAACTTTGTTTATCCTGCCATCTGGATAATCCGGAAATCAGAGCTAGAACTTCACCTTCAGCAGGATTTATTTCCTCCTATACTCATAGTGTACACGGCAAGGCTTTGTTGGCGGGCAACGGTAAAGCCGCTAATTGTGTAAATTGTCATACTGCTCACAGAGTTAAGGCTCCGGGAGATCCTACATCAACTGTGAACAGATTTAACATTCCTAATACTTGCGGGCAATGTCATGGTAAAATTGAAAAAGAATATAAGGAAAGTATTCATGGCACAGCAGTTCTGCAGAAGGGAAGCAGCGATGCACCGGTTTGTATTACTTGTCATGGAGAACATAATATTTTAAAACCAAGCAATCCTCTGGCACCCACAGCTCCTGCAAATGTTTCCCAGCAAGTCTGTTCGCGCTGCCATGCGTCTGTTACTTTAGCTACAAAGTATGGTTTAAATCCAAATCGATTGTCTACTTTTAATAATAGTTATCATGGTTTGGCATTACAAGGCGGGGTTACTACTGTAGCAAATTGCGGAAGCTGCCATGGTGTTCATTTAATACTACCTCCGACAGATCCTAGATCTTCAGTATATGCAGGGAACCTGGAAAAGACCTGCGGAAAATGTCATCCCGGTGCAAATAAAAACTTTGCTGTTGGTGATATACATGCGACACAAAAAGAAAAATCGGAACCGATTCTTTACTGGATATCACTGCTTTATATTATTATGATTGTTTCAGTTATCGGGGCAATGCTACTTCACAATATTTTAGATTTCCTGAAGAAAGCAAAAATTAAAAAACTGAAGCAGATGGGTTATATCGTTGAGGAAAGGCATGGTCATGCTCTATATCTGAGAATGAACCTCAATGAAAGAATCCAGCATCTCTTGTTCACAATCAGCTTTATACTGTTAGTAATTACCGGGTTTATGCTGCAGTTTCCTAATTCGTGGTGGGTTGCTCATATCAGGCATACAGTTGAAAATGCATTTGATTATAGAAGTCTTGTTCACAGGATTGCGGCAGTTGTTATGATAGGAACGAGCTTATATCATATATATTATATTTTATTTACTGATAGGGGAAAGCAGTTAATAAGAGATTTATTACCTAAAAGACAAGACTTTTTCGATGCAATTGGAATTGCCAAATTCAATTTGGGCTTATCTAAAGTAAAACCAAAACTGGATCGTTTCAGTTATATTGAAAAGGCAGAATACTGGGCATTAATCTGGGGCACCATAATAATGTCTGCAACCGGTTTTGTTATGTGGTTTGATAATACTTTTATTGGTTTGTTTACTTTATTAGGCTGGGAAATTGCAAGAACAATTCATTATTATGAAGCCTGGCTGGCAACGCTGGCCATAATTGTCTGGCATTTTTATTTTGTAATTTTTAATCCTGATATTTATCCAATGAACAGTTCATGGATAACAGGTAAAATGACAGAAGAGGAAATGGCCGAAGAGCATCCTGCTGAACTGGAAAGAATAAAGAATCAGCAATCACCTGATGAGGAAGAAAAAGAATAAATAAGCTTATTACCTGCTGTGGTAATACAATATATATAAAGAAAATATTTTAAATAATATTTGCATCTAATTAAATCTTTTAATAATATTTTTTAAAACAATTGTCAGTTTAATGAAAAAGATTTTCCCTGCGTCTTTTTACAACCCGATTACTTTAATTGGTGCAGCAATAGCCGTAATTAATTTTGGTTTAATTCTCTTCCTTACTCTTTTAGAGGCGCTTTCTTCCGAGCAAAAACCTTACATGGGTATAATCACTTTTATAATTCTTCCTGGTTTCTTAATTATCGGACTTCTTCTTATTGCCTTTGGAATTATCAGAGAGCACAGGAGAGAAAAACATGGATTTAAAAGAAGCGGGAATTTTCCTGTTATAGATCTGAATAATCCAAAGCACCGCTCGGCAGTAACGTTTTTTTCTGTGGGAACAATTCTTTTATTATTATTTTCTGCATTTGGAAGCTTTAAAGCTTATGAGTATACTGACTCCGTTCAGTTTTGCGGAACCGTTTGCCATTCTGTAATGAATCCTGAATACACTGCATATCAAAATTCTCCTCATGCCAGAGTTGATTGTGTAAAATGCCATATCGGGCCCGGTGCGGGATGGTATGTACGTTCGAAATTGTCAGGTGCTTATCAGGTGTATTCGGTTATTTTTAATAAGTACCAGCGTCCAATCCCTACTCCTATTAGTAATTTAAGGCCTGCAAGAGAAACCTGCGAGCAGTGCCACTGGCCAAATGTATTTTATAGTCAAAAGAAAATTGTAAATACTTATTATCTCTCTGATAAAGATAATTCCAAAATGGTTTTAACTCTTTTATTGAAAATCGGGGGAGGAAATGAGGCTACAGGGGTAACTTCAGGAATTCATTGGCATATGAACATTTCCAATCAAATTACTTACATTGCAAGCGATTCCTCCCGCCAGGTAATTCCCTGGGTAAAAGCTAAATCATTATTAACCGGGAAAGAAACAATATATAAAAGTGCCGAAACTAAATTAACAGATGAACAGCTTAAAAATGGTGAAGAAAGGGTAATGGATTGTATCGACTGCCATAACAGACCCTCCCATATATATCATCCGCCTTCTCAATCAGTTAACGAAGATATGGCCGCAGGGCTGATAGACCCGGAATTACCTTATATAAAAAGTGTTTCTGTTGATGCTCTTGAGGGCAGTTACTCAACTAAACCTATAGCATTGGATAGTATAAAACTTGCAATAGAAGATTTTTATAAAACAAAATTTCCACATATTGACTCGGTTAATAACAAAGATATTGAGAAATCTATCGTACAGTTACAGGGAATTTATCAAAGGAATTATTTCCCCGAAATGAATGTAAGCTGGAAAAAATACCCTAACAATATCGGTCATCTATATTCCCAGGGGTGTTTCCGTTGCCACGATGGAAAACATGTGAGCGAAGACGGCAAAGTTATTCCTAAAGACTGCAATTCCTGCCATACGATATTAGCAGAACAGTTTGGTAATAATCAACCAAATGTTTCCCTGACAGGTTTAACTTATCAGCATCCTGTAGATATCGGCGATTCATGGCAGGAGACTCCATGCAGCGATTGTCATTCTAGCAACTAAGGAACAGAATTAATGAATAGCACTACTAGTAGTGGGCTTCATAAAAGGCGTGACTTCCTGAAATATTTTCTGTCTGCTGGTTTATTTGGTTTAGGAGGAATAATTCTCTATCCACTTTTAGCCTACCTAAAACCCCCGAAACAAAGTGAAGTAGAAGTATCGAGTGTTTCTGCTGGTAAAAGCGAAGATTTAAAAGAGGGGAGCGGAAAAATTATTAAGTTCGGCAGTAAACCGGTTCTGCTTATCCATACTCCGGATAATAAATTTAAAGCTTTTTCAGCGGTATGTACTCATCTTGGATGCACTGTTCAGTATAGAAATGATATGGGATTAATTTGGTGTGCTTGTCATAATGGAAAATATGATCTTAATGGGCGCAACATTTCCGGACCACCCCCAAAACCTCTTGAAGAATTTAAAGTTATTCAAAAAGGAAATGAAATTTTCGTTTCAAAAACTGCCTAAGATAAAAAAATGAAAGACTTTTTTAAGGAAGTATATCTCTGGTTTGATGAACGCGTTAAGCTGGAGAGCCTTGTAGAATTTATGGGGAAAAAATATGTCCCCATACACCGTCATTCCGTGTGGTATTACTTTGGTGGAGTTTCACTTTTTTTATTTATTATTCAGGTTGTAACCGGAATATTGCTTTTGTTTTATTATAAAGCCAGTACTGATTTGGCATTTGAAAGTGTCCAGTTTATAATGTCAAAAGTTCAGTTTGGGTGGCTTATACGTTCGATTCATGCATGGGCAGCAAACTTGTTTATCTTTTCTGTATTTATTCACATGTTCAGTGTACTTTTTGAGAAAGCATACCGTAAACCAAGGGAAATTACGTGGATAACAGGTGCTTTAATGTTCTTTCTGGCACTTGGTTTTGGATTTAGCGGATATTTGCTGCCATGGAATCAATTATCGTTTTTTGCTACTAAAGTAGGCTCTGATATTGTTGGCGCTATTCCTCTAATTGGTGAGCCGATTAAAATATTTATGCGGGGTGGTGATGATGTAACAGGAGCAACTCTTTCGCGTTTGTTCGGATTTCACGTTGCATTGTTTCCCGGTATTTTTACATTTTTATTATTAGTTCATTTGGTACTTGTCCAAAGACAGGGAATGAGTGAACCGCTTGAACTGGAGGCTAAAAAGCCGACTGCTGAAAAAAAGAAAATGCCTTTCTTTCCAAATTTTATGCTTCGGGATTTACTGCTTTGGCTGATAGTTCTTAATATATTAGCAATACTGGCAGTCTTTTTTCCTGCTCATTTAGGTATTAAAGCTGATCCTTTTTCTTCTGCACCAGCCGGAATTAAACCGGAGTGGTATTTCTTATTTATGTTCCAAACCTTGAAGTATTTCCCTGCACATATTTTATTCATAGAGGGAGAAGTTCTAGGTATATTACTATTTGGACTTGCTGGTTTATTGTGGCTGTTAGTACCTTTTTGGGATGTAAAAAGCTCAAGAGGCAAGCAAAACCGCTTTATAAATTATTTAGGAATTTTTGCTGTCGTATTTATCATTGTTTTAACAATACTTGGATGGATATCATGAAAAAGTTAACAATGATTTTATTGCTTGGTTTTATTTTTTTATTCATGGCGAATGGTAAAGCGGCTGAAGATGAGTGTTTTAATTGTCATGATGCTCAAGGTGATGATCCGTCTGCATTATTTAAAAATGATATTCATCATAAAATAGGTATTCCCTGCTCAGGCTGTCACGGTGGAAATAGCAAGACGGATGATATGGACGCAGCCATGAATAAAGATGCCGGATTTATAGGTGTTCCAAAGGGGAATCAAATTTCGGAAAGATGCGCCAATTGTCATTCAAATCCCGAAACAATGCAAAAATATGGGGCAAATATACCGACCAATCAGATGGAACTTTTATCAAAGAGTGTTCATGGTCAATTATCTATAAATGGTCAGGACAGGATAGTTCAATGTATTACCTGCCATAATGCTCATGGTATAGTTGAGGTTACAAATTCTAAATCTCCGGTTTATCCCCTTAATCTTCCGAATACATGTGCAAAATGCCATAGCAGCGCAGTATACATGCGTAACTATAATCCTGCTCTGGCTGTTGATCAGCTTGATAAATATAGAACAAGTATTCATGGTATAAGAAATGCGAAAGGAGATATTAAAGTTGCAGAATGTGCAAGCTGTCATGGAAGCCATGGTATTCTCTCTATTAAAGATGCGAATTCAAGTGTATATATAATTAATATACCGAAGACATGCTCAAAATGTCATAGCAATAAATCATACATGAAAGAATATAATATACCGACAAATCAGTATGAAGAGTTTACAAAAAGTGTGCACGGTGTTGATCTTCTTGAAAAGCATGATCTGAGTGCACCAGCCTGCAATAGCTGCCACGGTAATCATGGTGCGATACCGCCGGGAGTTGAATCAATTTCAGAGGTTTGCGGAACATGTCATGCTTTAAATGCGGAATTATTCTCTGCAAGTCCACATAAGAAAGCTTTTGATGAACACCATTATCCGGAGTGTGAAACCTGCCACGGTAACCACGGAATTACTGTTCCTACTAATAAACTTTTGGGAGTTTCAAAAGATGCTATCTGCAGCAGATGTCATACTCCGACTGAAAATATTAACGGGTACAAAGTTGCAAAACATATGCGGTTATTAATAGACAGTCTTAGTTACTCAGAAAATTTTGCTGATTCTTTGATCAATAATGCAGAACAGAAAGGTATGGCAGTATCCGAAGCCAAATTTAAATTGAGAGATGTGAAACAGGCCGAACTCCAGGCTAGAACCGTAGTGCATTCTTTTAATAAAGAAAAATTTGACAGTGTTGTTGTAAAGCAAGGATTGGCTGTTAGCAATGTAGTAATCGGTGAAGCTAAAAATGCAATTCATGAATATTATTTCCGGCGGATTGGTTTAGGTATTTCCGTATTAATAATCAGTTTTCTTGCTCTTGTATTATATCTATATATAAAAAGAATAGAACGCGACAAATAATTTTTTGGCAATAAATGAACAGGGAGGCTTGTATGCAGTCACTCTCTGATAATCCAAGTCTGGAGGAGATTAAGAAATTCTTAATCAATTTAGATGAAAGAATATCCAGCATAGAATCCCGTCTCCAAATCTTACCTGCCGAAGAAACATATCCGGTAAAAAAGGAGATAAAAGAATTAGCGAAGTCAATTGACACCTTAGACAGGGAAGATAATCTTGAATACAGGATCGGTCAATTCTGGTTTGCTAAAGTCGGCATTGTTGTATTAATTATAGGATTAGCTTTTCTCTTAACATTACCTTATGAAAATTCTCCCTCAGTTTTTCCGGTTGTACTGGGCTATTTCTTTTCGGCCGTATTAATTGTCCTGTCAAAATATTTCAGAAAAAATTTTCCTCATATAAGCGGATTTATTCTTGGAGGAGGATTTGTTTTATCTTATTTCTCGACTCTGAGATTATATTATTTTAATTCTACCCCTTATATTACAAACCTTAACCTTGAAGTAATTCTATTAATCATTATAAGCGGGCTGACATTATATTATTCTGTTAAAAAAAGGTCGGTCTATTTGACTGCAGTATGCCTTACACTCGGCTACCTGACAGCTTTGGTTAGTGATCAACCGTATTTTATTTTTATTATGCTGACTATATTATCGGCACTTACAGTTTATTTTACGCTAAAATATAAATGGTCATATTTAATTGTTTACGGTGTAATTATTACTTATTCAGTACATTTAATATGGTTTTTCAATAACCCCCTGCTGGGTAAACAGCCGCAGCTTGTATCTTCCCCGGAAGTTAATGCAGTGTTTCTCCTTATTTATGCAACTATTTTTTATATGAGAAATATTTTAAGAGATAAATCTGCTCCCGAAAGTGCAAATGTAATTTTAGTTACCGTTCTTAATACCGCAGGAGCTTATTCGCTTTTTCTTTTAATTACATTAACAACAATTCATTCTTATGTAGGTTTTTATCATTTATTAGCTTCAATATTATTTTTAACATTTTCAATTATTTTTTGGGTTAGAGAGAAAAGCAGATTTTCAACATTTATATTAGCAATGTGCGGTTATCTGGCATTAAGTGTGGCTATAGTAATTCAATTCCCGGCTCCCAGCTTTTTTATCTGGCTATGCTGGCAAAGTCTATTGGTAGTATCAACTGCCGTGTGGTTTCGTTCAAAATTTATTGTGCTGGCAAATTTTATAATCTACCTTATAGTCCTTATAGCATATCTTGCTATGGAAGGAAGGATAGATGCCGTAAGTATAAGCTACGGTATTGTAGCTTTGTTGAGTGCACGTATATTGAATTGGAAGAAAGACAGGCTGGAATTAAGAACCGAATATATGCGTAATTCATATTTGATAATTGCACTTTTAATTATTCCATACGCGCTGTATAATTTTATTCCCGGGGGTCTTGTTGCTATTTCCTGGGTAGTTCTTGCCTTCTTATATTACACCCTAAGTTTATTTTTAAAGAATAAGAAATACAGGTGGATGGCAATCATTACACTTCTTTTAACCGTCGTTTATGTATTCATCTTAGGTATTACAAGTGAGGATTTCACATATAAAATCATTTCCTTTCTGGTCCTTGGTGTAGTATTGGTTGCCGTATCGTTAATCTATACCCGTGTCATAACCAAAACCGATGCTGGTAATAAAATTGAAAGCGATACATAGAAGATCTCAAAAAATTGAAAATCAACGGCCCAAGGATGATGAGCCGTATTCAATCGACATCAACATTTCCATTTGCCATTTGATCCTATTTTATTATTATTTCCGATGACAAAATAAATTCTGAATTATTCTGATTTCAATTCTTTTCAGTAAGTAAAAATATAGGAGGCAAATCAATGGGTGTGATAATGCAGTCATTTTATTGGGATTCACCTAAACTGGAAAATAAAGAAGCTGAATGGTGGAATTTTATAAGCAGTAAAATACCTTCATTGAAATCTGTTGGATTTACAGCTTTATGGCTGCCTCCTGCAAATAAAGCTGCAAATTTGGACGGATTATCTATGGGATATGACCCCTATGATTATTATGATCTCGGAGATATTGATCAAAAAGGTTCGGTAAAAACTTTATATGGTTCAAAAGATGAACTGCTTAGTTTAATTAATACAGCTCATCAAAATAATATGGAAGTTTATGCTGATTTGGTAATTAATCATAACAGCGGGGCTGATGAAGAAGAAGTTAATCCTATAACAAATCAAAAAAGGTGGACAAAGTTCTCACCTAAGAGCAATAAATTTCCGCGCGGCTGGAAATGTTTTCATCCTTCACCTTATGAAACCTGGGATAACGGAACTTTCGGAGATATGCCTGATTTGTGCCACCGCGATCCTTATGTTTATACTGAACTCCTGGAATATGGAAGATGGCTGATTGAAGAGATCGGTTTTAATGGTTTCCGGTACGATTGCGTTAAAGGTTATGGAGGTTGGATGGTCCGTGCAATTCAGGAATTAAGAGGATTAAAAAACGATGAGACTTATAAACCTTTCGGAGTCGGTGAATGCTGGGATAGTGATAGAAATATACAGGAATGGCTTAATGAAACTAATGCCTGGACTGACAATCCTGCTTCCGCTTTTGATTTTCCTTTAAGATACAGGCTTAAAGATCTTTGTGAAACTTATGGATTCAGTTTAAAAAATCTTTTGGAAAGCGGTACCTTATTAACCGATTCTCCATCAGTTGCAGTTACTTTTGTTGAAAATCATGATGTAGTCAGGAACGATCCGATAATTAACGACAAGATGCTTGCTTATGCTTTTATTTTAACGCACGAAGGGTATCCATGCGTTTTCTGGCAGGATTATTTTAACTGGAACCTTGCCCAGGAAAATAATCTCAGCGGTATAGCTGCACTTGTAAAGATTCATGAAAATTATGCCGGCGGTACAACTTCGGTTTTATATGCAGATGATAATCTTTATATAATGCAGAGAAACGGATTTAAAAGCCAGAGAGGATTAATCTTTGTTTTAAATAACCAGGACAGCTGGAACGGAACATCGGTTCAAACCAAATGGAACAATACCAAATTTATTCCAATGGCATGGAGAGGTGAAGACTTGGGAATATCTCAGGAAAAGTTTAGCCGGGAAAACGGGTGGGCTGATTTTTGGGCCCCTCCCAGAGGTTATTGTGTTTATATACCGCAAGTTTAATTATTTGTAGTTTATCTGTTATCAAGTCAGATTCAAATTTCTATTCTCGTAGAAACACTTCTAATGAAATAGTTTGTTTTTATTTGTGCCAGGCATAATTACGGATTCCCGTTATTATTATTATTTTAAAATCAAAAAATTGGTGCAAGAGCTATGGATTCGAAATTAGAAAAAAACAAAAAAAATGTAATTGAATTTTATGATACGGCATTTAATAAATGCAATCCAAAAGAAGCAATCGAAAAATATGCAGGAGACGATTATATACAGCATAATCCGATGGTTGCCAGCGGCAAGGAAGGGTTTATTAAATATTTCCTAAATCTGGCTGAAAAATATCCGGGCAAAATAACTCATTTTGTAAGAACTGTTGCCGAAGGTGATCTGGTCGTTGTACATTGCAGACAGGAATGGCCTGGTGAGAATGATTATGCCAGTATGGATATTTTCCGTGTTGATAATAACAGTAAAGTTGTTGAACATTGGGATGTTATACAAATGGTTCCTGGTGAATCTGCAAATAGTAATACGATGTTTTAGAAGTTTTCTGTTATCTTTTTAATTAAATTTGATTTCATTTACTTTCTTTTTTAGGAGAATATAATGCAATACATTCCATCTGATTCCAGATATAAAAATTTCGAATATGTCCGCTGCGGAAAAAGCGGATTGAAGCTTCCGCCTGTATCACTAGGCTTATGGCATAACTTCGGAGGTGTTGATGTTTTTGAAAATAGCCGCAAAATGATTTTCAGTGCTTTTGATTTGGGAATTACACATTTTGATCTGGCTAATAATTACGGTCCTCCCTATGGATCTGCCGAGGAAACTTTTGGGCTTGTTCTAAAGAAGGATCTGAAAAATTACAGGGATGAGTTAGTAATTTCCACAAAAGCCGGCTGGGATATGTGGCCCGGACCTTACGGGAATTTCGGTTCAAAGAAATATTTAATTGCAAGCCTTGATCAAAGTTTAAAGAGAATGGGATTGGAATATGTAGATATATTTTATCATCATCGTCCCGATCCCGAAACTCCACTTGAAGAAACAATGAATGCACTTTATCATGCAGTAAGAAGCGGGAAAGCTTTATATGTCGGTATATCTCAATACAAACCTGAAGATACCAAAAAGGCAGCTGCAATTCTTAAAGAGATGGGAATTCATCTTCTTATCCACCAGCCTAAATATAGTATGTTCGAAAGATGGGTTGAAGGCGGCCTCCTCGATGTGCTCGAAGCGGAAGGCATTGGCAGCATAGTTTTTTCTCCTCTTGCACAAGGTCTGTTGACTGACAGATATTTAAAGGGAATCCCTGATGATTCACGGGCTGGTAAGAAAGGGACTTTCTTAAAGCGTGAGAGCATTACAGAAGAATTAATTCAAAAAATAAAAAAACTTAATAACATAGCTAAAAAACGAAATCAGTCTTTGGCACAATTGGCAATTGCCTGGGTTTTAAGAAAGCCGGCTGTTACTTCTGCATTAATCGGTGCCAGTAAAGTATCTCAAATAGAAGATGCTGTTGGTGCTTTAGATAATTTGAAATTTGGTGAAGAAGAGTTAAAATCTATAGAAAAAATTTTAGCTGAAAAATAATTATTTAATTAAACGAACAGTTTTAACAGGAGGGTTTTATTTGCTAAAATGAGTTCAGAAACACGGATAATTTATGACTTTTCAACAAAATGTACTGAAGACTTTTTATCCTTTATTAATGAGATTAAATAAAACTTCAACTAAAAATGCAGCAATACTGTTAAATAAAAATAATGTGAGCCCGGTTATCTCTTTTTATTCATTATCTAGTATAGATAATACAGGTTACGAAATTGATTTTAAGAAGTTTACCGGTGAAAAGATACTAATTGTAAATACAGCATCAGATTGCGGTTATACTGCACAATATGCTGAGCTTCAGAAATTGTATGATACATCAAGAGGTAAATTTAATCTGCTTGGTTTTCCATCCAATGATTTTGCCGCCCAGGAAAAAAGTACTGATGATGAAATCGCAAAGTTCTGTAAAATAAATTATGGTATAACTTTTCCTTTAATGAAAAAATCAGTTGTTGTAAAAAAGAGTGGACAAAGTGATGTTTATAAATGGTTAACTGATCCTGGGAAAAACGGATGGAATGAGCATCAGCCTGACTGGAACTTTAGTAAATATATTGTAAATGGAAAAGGAATATTGACTCATTACTTTGGTCCGGCTGTGTCGCCTGTGAGTGAAGAAATTAAATTAGCTTTAAAGTAAAATCTTTAAACTTAGTGTATAGATTCATTAATATTTTGATATATGATTGGCTCAGTTCTGGAGAACCTGCCCAATTCTGGAGAGAACGAACTCAGTTCTGGAGAACTGAGCTACGAGGAGCGCTGCAGGTCATATCGTCGAAGTTCGTAACTCAATACTCCAGTTCTGAGAAACCAACAGTGGTTTTTTCAAACTATACTTTACATCTTTTAAATTAAAGTAACTAAATAGTTAAATAAAAAAGGAGAATGATATGATCGGAAAAGTTAATCCTATTCCCGAAGGATTTCATACAATTACTCCATATTTTATTGTTAATGATGGAGTTAAATTTATTGAATTCATAAAAGAAGTATTCGATGCAAAAGAAAGTCATCGTTCGGTTACACCTGATGGCAGAATTATGCATGCACAATTAAAGATAGGCGATTCATTTATTATGATGGGAGAATCAACCAGCGATTGGAAACCAATGCCTTGTACAATATATATGTATTTACCCGATGTTGATTCTGTTTATAGTAAAGCTTTGAAAGCCGGCGGAGCAAAATTGCGTGAACCTAATAATGAATTTTATGGTGATAGAATCTGCGGAGTCGAAGATCCTTTGGGAAATCAATGGTGGATTGCTACTCATGTTGAAGATGTTTCTCCCGAAGAGATGAAAAAACGGGAGGAAGAAATGATGAAGCAAAGAAAGGGTTAATGCTAAGTACTCTGCATTTTGTTCCGTAATATATTTGGCAGGAATCATGGCTTTAGGGTCTTCCCAAATTCTTATATGTCAACTTTCCACAAATATCATTTAAGATCCGGTAATTTATATCACAGATCACTTAATAAAAACTTCCTATCTGAATTTTTCTATTGAATTGAACCGACACCTTTTCTATAATAAATAAATGTTTATCCGTAATAAGTAATTAAGATGCAAAGTGAATCTAAAATCCTTTTTGATAACAGGGAAGAAGATTCAGCCATAAGGGCAATTCTTGAAGGGACTTCTTCAGCAACCGGTACAGATTTTTTTTCTGCCCTGGTTAAAAATTTGTGTGCTATCTTAAATACTAATGGAGCATGGGTAACAGAATACTTTGAAGAAACCCGTTTCCTCAAGGCCCTATCTTTTTGGTATAATGATAGATGGATTAGAAATTTCGGATACCCGATAGATAATACTCCGTGCCAGGATGTTATCGACGAATCAAAATTTGTGCATATAAAAGAAAACGTATCGGAGTTGTTTCCCGATGTGCCTGATCTGGGAATCAAAGTTGTCAGTTATATGGGAGCACCTCTGCTGAATTTTGACGGGAAAACCCTGGGGCTTTTGGGAGTAATAGATGATAAACCGATGCCTGATGAGCCCAACAATGAAGCAATATTTCACATTTTTGCTGCAAGAGCCGCTGCAGAACTGCAAAGACTTAATGCTGAAAAGGAAATTGAAGATAAAGAGAAAAAACTACGCAGGTTAGTGAACAGTGCTATGGACGGAATAATTGATCTTGATTATAATTTTGTCATTAGAATGATGAATCCTGCTGCAGAAAAATTGTTTCACTGCGAATTATCAAATGCAGTTGGAAACAATTTTTTAAATCTTCTTTCTGAACAGGGTAAAAATATTTTTAAGAATTCGATTAATGAACTTCAAAAATTACCGGAAGGTGAAAAATATATCTGGATTACCGATAGCCTGAATATCCGTTGTAAAAACGGAGCAGAGTTTCCGGCCGAAGCAACTATATCGCAATATGAAATTAATGGTGAAATATATTTTACAGTTATTCTGCGCAATATTAATGAAAAACTCGAAGCAGAGAAAAAAATTCATAACCTTGAAGTTGAAGCAGAATATTTAAAGGAAGAAATAAAAATATTAAATGATTTTGACGAAATTATCGGGCAAAGCAGACCAATTATGAATCTGCTTAATGAAGTGAACCTTGTAGCAAAAACCGATAGCACTGTTTTAATTTCAGGTGAAACCGGAACGGGCAAGGAGTTAATTGCGAGGGCAATACATTCTGCCAGTAAAAGGAAAAACAAACAATTAATTAAAGTAAATTGTTCCGCTATCCCGGCTTCTCTTATTGAAAGTGAATTTTTCGGTCATGTGCCGGGTGCCTTTACCGGTGCTACAAAAACAAGGATAGGAAGGTTTCAATTTGCTGATGGGGGTACAATATTTCTGGATGAAATCGGTGATTTGCAGCTAGATCTGCAATCTAAACTTTTAAGAATTTTGCAGGAAGGTGAATTTGAACCGGTCGGCAGTTCTGAAACAAAGAAAGTTGATGTAAGGGTAATTGCCGCAACAAACCGTAATCTCAAAGAAGAAGTGAAAGCAGGGAAATTCAGGCAGGATCTGTATTACAGGCTAAATGTATATCCTATAACAGTTCCTCCTTTAAGAGAACGCGGAAATGATATAATAAAACTTGCAAACGAATTCATCCTGAGGTGTTCAAGAAAATTGGGTAAAACACCTCCCAGATTAACTCATGAATCAATTAATAAATTGATTTCATATCACTGGCCCGGTAATATACGGGAACTTCAAAATGTGATTGAAAGAACCGTAATTATATCAAAGAACGGCAAAATAAATCTTGACAAGATACTTCAGGATGATTTTGAATTAGATGATGACGCGGTTAAAAATGAAGATAGCAATAAGAAAATTTTTTCACAGGAAGAACTTTTAAGAATAGAAAAAGAAAATATTGTCCGTGCATTGGATTTTACTGACTGGAAAATTTCCGGAAAAGATGGTGCAGCGAAACTTCTGGGATTACCCCCCACAACTTTAAATTCAAGATTAAAAGCTTTAGGAATTAAAAAATCCAAGGTTGTTCATTAATTAATCCATTCTTTTACCCGAAATTGTAATTCTGCAATTATAATTGCTCTAAATTTATTCTGCTCCCTGCTGACTTCTAATAAATAGAATCCCTGGTACAAATAAGAATCAGAAATGATGGTACAATATGTATCTTATTAGAAAAAAAATCCGATGAATTTAAAGATGAGTGGGTATTCTGATTGTTAAGATTCCGTTGCCTGAATCTTATTTCAGTTCTGTAATCAAATATTCGGATTCTAAAATAACCTTCATAAGGATTCTCTTACCAGATATCATAAATCAACTTACGAAAACTCGTTAATTTACGAAATCCCGGGATAAACAAATCATCTTTTAAACATAAAACAAACATATTCCATCTGGCATTATGTGTGTCATACACTAATGTAAAGATTCAGGACAATTATCGGGCCGCATGAAAGAAAAAAAATTAATTAATGGTATAAACGTTAACAGGTTAAGTGAAGTAATTGATGTTGTTGGGAAAAACCCGGAACTGGCAAAATTTCAATTCCGCGTAAAGAATACCTGGATGAACGGAGGACACAGCCGTTCGATTATAAAAGGTTTTTACAGCGGTAAAAGAGAAGACAATACAAGAAGTGAGCCCTATATTTTTGAAAATGATCAGCCTTTGATTTTACTTGGAAGCGATAAAGGAGCAAGTCCATTGGAATACATTTTAAATTCTCTTGCCGCCTGTATTACCGATTCAATTATTTACCGTGCTGCGTTAAAAGGAGTAGAAATTAAAGAAATAGAATCGGAGCTGGAAGGGAATTTCGATTTAAGAGATTTGTTTTTAAACCAGGATGGAATTGAAAAGCAGGATGAAAATATTGAAGTTAAAATCAGAATTACTGCGAATAGTTTAGCTCAGGAGGAAAAAATTGCTTTTTGTGAATCGGCGGAAAAATCTTCTCCCGTTTTTAACATACTAACAAAAGCATTTCCAGTTAATATTTCAGTAGCAAATAAATCTTAATAGTGAATAAATTCTCTTCGAACAGCTTAGCAATTTCTCATTATAAACAATCATCAAAATTAATTTAGTAACAGGAGGTTACTATGAAAAGGTTCATATTTTTTCTTTACGGTATTATCTGCTACTTAATATTTTTTATTACTTTTCTTTATGCCGTCGGTTTCGTAGGTAATATGGTTGTACCGAAAACAGTTGATTCCGGTTTTCAGGGCGGGATAAATTATGCATGGCTTATTGATATATTATTGCTCTCTCTCTTTGCTATTCAGCATAGTGTAATGGCCAGGCAGGGATTTAAGAAAATGTGGACAAAATTAATTCCCAGGCAAATTGAGCGGAGTACCTACGTCTTATTTTCAAGTATAGTTCTTATTCTCTTATATGTGTTCTGGCGACCTCTGGAAAGTACAGCCTGGAATGTGCAGAATACATTCGCCGCTTCTTTAATAACCGTAATTTATTTTGCAGGATGGTTTATTGTCTTAACCGGTACATTCATGATAAATCATTTTAATCTTTTCGGATTGCAGCAGGTATTCAGATATCTTAAACAGCAGGAACAAGCTTCTCCAAAATTTGTCAAACCACTCCTTTACAAAATTGTAAGACATCCTTTAATGCTGGGATTTATTATTGCATTCTGGGCAGCACCACACATGACAATCGGACATCTGCTTTTTGCCTTCGCGACCACAGGATATATTCTTGTTGCAATTCAACTTGAAGAACGCGATATGATTAGAGTGCATGGTGATGATTATATAAAATATCAGCATGAAGTTTCACAAATAATCCCAATGCCTCCGAAAAAGGAGATTGAAATTGGAACAGTACAACAAAATTATACAGGTAAATAATTAATAGAATTTTTATTTATTATTAGAAAGGAGTTAAAAATGCCTTTTCACATTAAGTATAACGTTACACCCGGACAACGGGACAATGTTCAGCAGAAATTTAAAAAGACAGGCGCATTGCCACCTGATGGAGTTACTATGAAAGGTCGCTGGCACAATGTTGAAGGGAGTAACGGATTCATTATTGCCGAAACTTCCGACATAGAAGCTCTCGGTAAATGGATCCAGGATTGGTCCGATTCTCTTGTGTTTGAAATATCGACGGTCCTTACAGATGAACAGATATCAAAAGTAATATGATAGTTAAGCCCGTTACAATTAAATATCTTTACATTATATTAAAAGACGGCAGTGTGAAAATAACAAAATCAAAAAAATATTTTCACATTGTCTTTTTTATTTATTACCGCATGAAATTATATATCGGGTTGTTAATTTTTTTAGTATTTTTATTATTATTTAAAGATTTCTCACTAGTCTTAGTCTTATTCAGGTATTAAATAAATTTGCTGATTTAAAACTTTTCGTGAAAAAACGCAGTATGAAATCTTTTCGTTTATTCCTAATAGAAACATAATACTGAAATAAACCCTTATTCAAACTTTTTTAATCAAGGAGAAAAAATGCGGAGATATATATTAATATTTGCTTTTTTTATGTGGGGGATGATTTCAGTTTCAGCCCAGCCGCAGTTTGAAAAAGATACAATATCAACCTCTGAAGGGAATCTTATAATAACCTTCATCGGTCACGCTTCATTAGTATTTAATTATAATAATCTTGTTATTCATGTTGATCCTTTCAGCAGGCTGGCAGATTATTCATCTTTACCAAAAGCAGATCTGATTCTGATCACGCATGAACACGGCGACCATTGTGATCCTGAAGCCGTTAAACAGATTCGCACTGAAAATACAGATGTTGTTTTAACGGAAGCATGTAAAGGTAAAATATCCGGCGGTATAGTTATGAAGAATGGTGATGTTAAAACTGTTAAAGGAATTAAAATCGAAGCGGTTCCTGCTTACAATATTGTTCACAAAAGGGATAACAGTGAACCTTTTCATCCAAAAGGAACCGGAAATGGTTATGTAATTCATTTCGGCGATAAAAAAATATATGTAGCCGGTGATACTGAAAATATTCCTGAAATGAAAGATCTGAAAAATATTGATATAGCATTTCTGCCGATGAATCTTCCTTACACTATGACTCCTGAAATGGTTGCAGATGCTGCTAAATCTTTCATGCCCAGGATACTTTACCCGTATCATTATGGTGAAACAGAGGTTTCGAAGATTGTTGATTTAATGAAAGATACAAAAGGAATCGAAGTCCGGATCAGGAAAATGAAATAAAAATTAATTTATTTCCATTTTTTTGTCAAAATATTAAAATTTGCGCTGCGTAATTATATTTAGCATTAAAATATTTGTATTATAAATTTTAGATTTCTAAGAAATTTTTATTATCATTATATATCTGCGATACTGGAGGGATAATGTTTAAGAATTCATTTCTTATTTCTTTTTTTGCATTTATTATATTCGTCTTCGGTGTAAAATCATACACACAATCTCAAATAGAAAAAGATAATATATTCAAACCACTTTCTTATGAACAATCTGAAAAAATGGCTGATTCTGTTTTGGCTCTGATGAATCTTGATGAAAAGATTGCATATATAGGAGGTGACAAAAGTTTTTTTATTAGAGCCATTCCAAGATTAAACCTTGGTGAAGTATACATGTCCGATGCTACTCAGGGAGTACATATAAGGAAATCATTCAGAGATTTAGACCTTTCCAAATATCAGCTTGAAAAATCAACAGCTTTTCCATGTCCTATTTCATTAGCAGCTACCTGGAATCCGGATCTGGCATATAAATATGCAAAATCAATCGGGGAGGAATGCAGAGCGGGAGGAATTGGAATTTTATTAGGCCCCGGGATGAATAACTACCGTCAGTCTCAATGCGGTAGAAACTTTGAATATTTTGGCGAAGATCCTTTTTTAGCTGCTAGGATGATTGAAAATTATGTTAAGGGAGTACAAAGTACAGGCACAGTTGCTACTCTTAAACATTTCGTTGCAAACAATACTGATTTTTACAGAAGAAGAAGTAATTCGGTTATCAGCGAAAGGGAATTGCATGAAATAAATCTGCCTGCTTTCAAAGCAGGTATTGATGCCGGCGCCAGAGCAGTAATGACTTCATATAATTTATTGAATGGTGAATGGTGCGGTCAAAGTAAAAATGTAATTAATAATATCCTGAAAAAACAATTAGGATTTAAATGGCTTGTAATGACAGATTGGTGGTCGGTTTATGATGGAGAAAAAGTTGTTAAATCAGGACAGGATCTTGAAATGCCTTCTGCTTTTGCCTTAAAAAATGTTGATTCACTTTTGAAAGCAGGTGTAATAAATATTGCTGATATAGATGGTATGGTTAAAGGAATACTCAAAACATATTTTTCTATGAAATTAAACGGCAGACAAAAAGATCCTTCTTATTTAGATAAATATCGAGAACACGAATCAGTTGCTTTACAAACGGCAAGAGAAGGAATCGTGCTCTTAAAAAACGAAAATAATATTCTGCCGATTGATAATAATATAAAAAATATTTTGATAACCGGCGATTATGTTAAAAAGTTAGCAAGAGGCGGAGGTTCTGCAGAAGTTGATGGATATGATATACATTCTATGCTTGATGAATTAAAAAAAATATTCGGCAGTAATTTAAATTATGTCGAGAACCCAACTCCCGGGCAAATAAAATCTGCTGATATTGTTCTCTGCAATATAGGGAGTGATGATAGTGAAGGCTGGGACAGACCTTTTGAATTACCTGATGATCAGGAAAATAGAGTTCTTCAATGTGTAAATAATAATTCGAATACGATTGTAATAGTAACCTCCGGCAGCGGAATCAGGATGAACGACTGGAGCAGTAAAGCAAAAGCAATTATTTATGCATGGTACGGCGGTCAAATGGGGAACGCTGCTTTAGCCGAAATAATTGCAGGCAAAACAAATCCATCCGGCAAATTGCCGGTAACAATTGAAAAAGAATTCAAAGATTCTCCCGGTTTTGGTTATATTCCTGAAGGTGAAAAACTTTATACCGGCTGGAGCGGTGATGCTGAAAACATGCATAAAGTATTTAATATTTATTATACCGAAGGTGTTTTTGTTGGTTACAGGTGGTATGACAGCAGGAATATTGAACCGTTGTTTCCTTTCGGTTATGGATTGTCTTATACGACTTTTGAGTACAGCAATCTTAATGTATCAAATGAAAAGTTTAATGATGATGACACTCTCATTGTTAACTTTACTATTAAAAATACAGGTAATGTTGAAGGAAAGGAGATTGCACAGTTGTATATACATGATGTCAAATCTTCTGTCCCCCGCCCGGTTAAAGAGTTGAAAGGATTTAAGAAAATTGACCTTAAACCAGGTGAAAGTAAAATTATTGCAATAAAACTGGATAAAAAGGATTTCTCATTCTGGAATCCGGCAACAAAGGGCTGGTTTGCAGAAAAAGGTAAATTTCTTTTGAATGTGGGTTCTTCATCAAGAGATATTGAATTACAAAAAGAAGTGGAATTATTATAATTCTTAAAAATATGGAGAAGAAAATGATATTCAAAGAAAAAATAAAGTTCTTTCTATTAGTATTAATTTCTTTAATTTCCTCAGTTTATGCACAAACCGAAAGTAAGTTTCCGGAAAATTTTAAAATCAGAACCGGTGTAAATATCAGTCATTGGCTATCTCAAAGTGAAAAAAGAGGAGAAGCCAGGAAAGAATATATTACTAAAGCTGATTTTGATTCTATTGCTTCTGCAGGTTTTGATCATGTACGAATACCGATTGATGAAGTGCAGCTTTGGGATTCAAACGGAAACATACATGAAAAAGCTTTTAATTTGCTTCATGATGCAATTAAATGGGCTTCTGAAAATAATCTGCGTGTAATAGTAGATTTGCATATTATACGGTCTTTTTATTTTAATAAAACGTCAAATCCTTTATGGAAAAATGAAACCGAACAGAAAAAATTGGTTAATATGTGGCAGCAGCTTTCTGGTGAATTTCATCAATACCCTGACAGCATGGTTGCATACGAAATCTTAAATGAACCCACCGCAAAAGATCCGGATGACTGGAACAAAGTATTTAATAAAGTCTTAAAAGCAATTCGTGTAAAGGAGCCAAACAGGGTAGTAATAATCGGTTCTGATATGTGGCAAATACCGCAAACTTTTCCTGAATTAAAATTTCCAAAGGATGATAAAAACATTATCCTGAGTTTCCATTTTTATACTCCTATGGCACTGACTCATCATACAGCACCATGGACTGAAATCGGAGAATATAAAGGTCCTGTCAATTATCCGGGATGGATTGTTGACACTTCTTATTATAAAGAGCTTTCACCAGCTGCTGTAAAAGCTATGAGAGATTTTGCAAACGGATATTTTACTAAAGATACTTTAGAAAAAATTATGGAACCTGCAATTAAGGTTGCAAAAGAAAACAACCTGCATTTATACTGCGGTGAATTTGGTGTCTATCCCCATATTCCGCAAAGTACGGCTTTACGCTGGTATAAAGATATATGCGGAATTTTTAATGAAAATAATATTGCATATTGTCATTGGGGTTATAAAGGTGATTTCCCTGTAGTTAATAAAGATGGTTCATTAAACCGTAAGCTTGTTTCTGTTTTAACAGCGAAATAATATATAAGAAGAATTTGAAATGAGTAAATGTTAATTTAATCTAATAATAATTATCGAATCTTTTTATTCTAGTAAAATAATATTAAGTTTGTTTAATTTTTTTGAAGGTTGATATGGTTTATCTAATATTAAAACTCATCCATATTTTTGGTGCAATTATTTTTCTTGGGAATATTACGGTCGGCCCATTCTGGAAAAAGCATGCCGAACTTTCTAAAGATCCGAAGAAAATTGCAGACACCTTTGACGGAATTATAAAAGCGGATAGATTTTTTACAATGCCCGGAGTTGCCATTATAATTGTTTTCGGAATTGGTGCTGCCTTACACGGCGGCTACAATTTGATTACTACAGCCTGGATATTCTGGTCATTAATTTTAGTTATTATTTCAGGTGCTGTTTTCATGGCTAAAGTCGTCCCTATCCAGAAGAAGATACTGGCTCTTGCTCAGAATGAAGGAGAATTTAACTGGGATGAATATGGAAGATTAGCCAAGCAGTGGGACGTCTGGGGTTCAATTGCAACGCTTGCACCGTATATTGCTGTGGTTCTCATGGTTATTAGGCCTGCGTAGAATGCTACCGTTGGAATGATGGAATGAACGATTGATTGAACATATAAAATTCAAATATTCAGTCATTCATTTAATTATCGCGGAAATTTTCTTAAACTCCTCAGTCCTGCTTTCCTGCAGCAATTCAAATAAAACGGATTCAACGGATGTTATTTCTGCATTGTTGCTTCTCATTCTTTCTAGAGCGATATTTAAATCCATTTCTTTCCTTGACGAAACAGCATCGGCACAAACATCAACCTGGAAATTATTTGCCAGAAGATCGAGAACTGTCTGCTGAACACAAACATGTGATTCTATCCCGGCTATAACAACCTGTTTAATATTATTATCTTTTAACCTTTGAAACAGATTACCGGCTCCGTAGCAGCTGAAGCTTGTCTTTTGAATAGCGCTTAAACCTTCAAGTTCTTTTTGTAAAAAATGAGTTGTTGATCCTAAGCCTTTGGGATATTGTTCCGTAAAAAAAACAGGGAGGTTTAGAACTTTAAATCCTTTAATTAATTTGATGCAGTTCCCGATTAATTTATCCTTGCTAAGCATTACATTAAGGATTTTTTCCTGGATATCAATTAGTAATAAAGCGGTTGAGTCTCTTAATAAAATTTTGTAATTTCTTTCCATCAGTCTCTATTTATTTAATTAATTCAATTAAAAAGTCATCACCAATTCTTTCGGTATTCCTTACGCGAAGCTTTAATGCACTTTTAATATTTCTTTTATTAATATTTCCAAGAAGCGGAATGCCGCAGCCCATTAGTTTGGGAGTAACAAAGAGCATTATATCATCAAACAAATTTTTCTTAATAAATGAAGTATAAATTTCTCTACCCCCTTCTACAAGGATAGAAGAAATATTAATTTTTGCTAATTCCATCAGAACACTTTTTAAATTCAATCTCCCGTTTGCATCTTCTTTTACAAAAACGATATCTGCATTGTGTGCTAATATTTTTTTTATTTTCCCTTTTTTATCGGCATTTCTCTTGGATGTGACAATAATTAATTTCCTGTCCTTATTATTAATAAGAAGTTTAAATTTATTATTTAACTCGAGCTTAGTATCTAGAATAATTCTGCGGGGATTTCTTCCTTCAGATAGTCTTACAGTTAATTTAGGATCATCCTTTTTTACAGTACCATATCCGACCAGGACGGCATCATATCCTGCCCTAAGCTGATGCACATATTTCCTTGAATCGAGAGACGAGATCCATTTGGAATCACCTGATTTATCTGCGATCCTTCCGTCAAGAGTAAGTGCTGCCTTTAATGTAATGTAAGGGATTTTTTCTGTTATATATTTAAAAAAGAACCTGTTCAGTTCAATGCATTCATTTTCCATTATCCCTACTTTTACATCAATGCCAGCCGATTTTAATTTTCTTATCCCATTACCGCTTACCAGCGGATTCATATCATTAGTGCCGACAACAACTTTTTTTATTTTCTGCTCTATTATTTTGTCAACACAGGGAGGAGTTTTCCCATGATGACTGCAGGGTTCCAGGTTTGTATAAAGAGTTGCTCCTTCAAGGCTCTCTTTTGCATTTCCAATTGCATTTACTTCTGCATGATTTTCACCAAATTTTTCATGGTAACCTGCAGAAATGATCCTGTCGTTTTTTACAATTACGCATCCGACCAGTGGATTGGGACTTACGGAACCAATCCCTTTTTTTGCTATTTCAATTGCTAATTTTATATAAGATTCGTCCGACACTTATACGATATTACCTTAGATAAATAGAATAATAAGATGTTAATTTTTATTGCAGATTCCGCTCTATGCAAAACTATTCTATAGAAAGAATTTCAAATTCCAATAAACCAGCGGGTGCCTTAACATTTACCTTATCACCCGTTACAGCACCCAGTAAACCCTGACCAACCGGAGAAGTGATAGAAATCTTCCCAGCTTGAAAATCTGCTTCTTCAGGAGAAACCAATAAGTAATTAAAAATTTTCTGAGTTTTTAAATTCTTTATTTTCACTTTAGAAAGGATATGTACATTACCATCAGGGAATTGAGACGGATCAATTATCCTTGCTCTGGAAAGAATATTCTCCAGTTTGCTTATCCTAAGTTCGAACAAGCCCTGTTCTTCTTTTGCTGCATCATATTCCGCATTTTCAGATAAATCACCGTGCGCACGGGCTTCGGCAATTTTTGCTGCAATTTCTTTTCTGCCGTTTATTTTTAATTCTTGAAGTTCTTTTTCAAGTTCTACTAATCGTTCTTTGGTTAAGTAAACAAAATTGGCTTCAGACATAATTATATTCTCAGATTGTTTTTGACAAAAAAAATTGCCACAGCTTTAATCAGCAGTGGCAAATGGAAAATTAAAAAATATTAATCTACTTGTCAAGACGAAATATTAACAAAAAACATTTATTGTATTTTCTGTCCGGTTCAAATGTATAGAATGATGAAATTTTTTTAAAAAAATATAAGATTCCTGGTTCATTCTTTTTTCTGCCCGCTGCAAGTAAAGTTTATACAAATAACTTAAGAAGATTTTCTATTCTGTTATGATTGAATTTAAGAAACTGATTATTTTTATAAATTACTTCAAAACTACCAGCTTTTTTGTCGATATGAGTGAACCTGCTTTTAAGCTGTATAAATATACGCCGCTTGCAAGACCGCTTCCATCAAAAACTACGGAATATTTACCCGGAGATTGAGCCTTATCAACTAAAACAGCAACCTGATTTCCCAGGATATCATATACAATTAACTTAACATTGATATTATAAACCGTATTAAGTTCAGGTACCTGGTATTCAATAGTTGTAGTTGGATTAAAAGGATTTAAAGGATTGGGATGATTCTGCTTAAGTTCAAATTTTATTTGACCGGATACATTATTACTATCCGGGAATGTAATTGCATCTTTTAAGATCCAGTTATTAGGATCTATTGTAACGGAAACAGGAGTTCCCTTAACTAAAAATTTTACCTGCTGATCCTGCTGATCATTAAAAAATGAAAAAAGTGTATCACCTGCGGAAGTTGAAATTTTTATTTGAACAGGCATTGTAAAGAAAGAAGGATAGGTATTTACCGTTTGGCCAATTTTTATTGTTACTTCATAATTGTTATTAATTTTATCAGCATGCCATTCAATTTTGTATTTCGGATAGTGTTCGCCATATATCCATTCATTAAAGAAGTAATTGAGATCCTGACCGGAAACAGCTTCGGCATCTCTTTGAAAATCTGCTGTTACAGCAGTGCCATAAGCAACACGCGGATCGTTCGAATAGGTTTTCATTATTTTAAAAGAAACAGAATCACCGACAACTCCCCTTAACATATGCAGTACAATACCGCCTTTTGAATATGACCTGTTGCCGTTAAAAATTTCGGATATAGAACTAATATCCTGTACATAAATAGAACCTTTGGCACTTTTCGCACCAGCCATCTTCAGAGAGACAAAATTATTATAAGCCGAATCTCCATAAACCTTTTCAGCATAAAGCATTTCTCCATAAGTAGCAAAACCTTCGTTAAGCCAGATATCCTGCCAGTCCCTGCACGTAATTTTATCGCCGAACCATTGGTGAGTTAATTCATGGACTAAAATTGTTTCCGTAAATCTGCTGATTGAAGAGACGGTTTGATTTTCCATTCCGCCGCCGCCTTTCCAGCCCATTTCTGCGTTTCCGTATTTCTCCTTAATAAACGGATACAAACCGAAATAATTTGACATTACTCGAAGCATATTAGGTACTTTGTCAAGTAAAGTTTGATATTCAGCGAGATCCTCCGGGTAAATATAATTTATTACAGGCATTGAATCTTTTTCACTGTACTTAAAATAATTCTTATAGATTGTATAGTTGGATATTGCAAGAGAAATTAAATATTGAGCAATTGGATATTTATTGGTCCATTTGTAAGTAGCCGTATTATCGGGATTTTCAACGATATCAATCAGAGTTCCATTCGATACTCCGTAAAGATTCTTATCAACATTTATCCAAACATCTGAAGAATCTGCTTTATCGGCAGGTGTATCTTTACAGGGAAACCAATCGCTAGCGCCGTATGGTTCGCTTAATGTCCATATTACAGGTTCATTATTTCCATGAGTATCAAACTCAAAGCTTCCGAATCCGCTTGAACCCGGGATTCCCTGGTAATATATTTTTATTTCAAAAATTTCATTTGGATTATAAGATTTGTTAAGAGTAATATTCAGCTTTGCATCTGTGTGTGAAAAGTGCAGCTTTGTGTTGCCGGATATAACCGAATCAACCAGCATCGGGTTCTGCAGATCTAAAAAAAATGAATTCAGTCGATTATGAGCAGGAGATGCGTTTATCGTTACCGAACCGGATAAGTATTTTGGGCTGTAAGTAACCTTCAGATTTAATTTGTAATATTTAATATCAATTGTGGAATCACCGGGGTATTCAACTTTTAGAAGGGAATTAACCCTTTGAAGACTTTTATTATTGGTTTTTTCAAAATTTTGAGAAAAGGATAAAAAACTGAATAAAAAAAGGCAAACCGCAGTTTTTAAAAGAAACATTTTATTGTTATTTATTTAATAAAATAAAATGAAGTATTTTTTTAAAAAATTCAACTCATTAAAAAAGGTTTTGAGTCGTATCAAGTATATTAAACTATAGAGCGCAATTCATTTTATAGAGATTATCAATGGTGAAGTCTTTAACTAATTAACTGAAGTTACGCAAAATTCTTTCATTTTGGGTCCAAACCATGAGGGTCACTTTTTAAAAATCCTCTAGTGCTCTGTAACTGAAATAACTACACACGGCAGTCATGGTCCAAACCATGACTGGGAATTATTTTTTATATATTTCTAAATGTTCCTGTCTTGGACTGGTCCATGACAGCCAAGTCAAAAGTGTAGAAGTGTTAGTTACAGAACACTAGTTTACTCAAAAAGCATCCTTCAAGGTCCTTAGGAACTGACCTTAAAGGATAGTTGCGTAACTTCAATAATTAATTAATTTCCTGTATTCTACAGATTGGCTTGAAGCTGCAGTATCTGCAAACTTTATTTTCCCTATCTTTTAATGTTGTCAAATTAAATTTACCTGTTTTAATTGCATCAACAAACTTTTCTACCGATTCCAGGCATTCATGAATTAGTTTATTAAGGACTTCATTCTTTTCATTAAGTGAACTGTTTTTCTTTAAGCCCAGGTTTACGGCAATTTTACCGAATTCACCTTCTTTGAACTTTAATGAATAAATTTTAGGAACATCCGGATTGAGATCTTTTTCAAGCTGAGCATCAATAAGCTCTTTAGCAGCATACATATAAAGAGGAAGCTGAAGCGATAATCCTTCATCAAGTTCTTCTCTATTAGGCCTCTTGCCGTTTAATTTATAATCGACAACTTCAAACGTATTCTCTTTATCATCAATGTCTATCCTGTCGATTTTACCGCGTATTTTTACGCTGCCTGCTTTCAATTCTTTTGCGGTATTTTTTCCCTTATTAATTTTTTCGCCTGAATACAGGCTTCCGAAAGCTTCTTCAAAAAATTCAGGTATAAAATTTTCATTTTTTTCTCTTTCGGTTTTTAAGAATAAATAGAGGATTGAATTCTCCCATCTTCCGTTTATTCCTAATATCTTTTCCTTTTCATAAAAAGTAAGAGGAGAATTAAAATTCCCTTCATTAATTTTCGCTTCTGCTATTCTTAATAAAATTTGCCTTGCATAGTTGAAATCTTTATCGGAAGCTTTTGAAATTATTATTCCTTTACCACTGATCGTTTCATAAAATTCATAAAGTATATTATGAAGCAGGCTTCCCATCTCCAATGCTTCAATTTCTTCCGAAGGTTCTTCGAGCGGCTTAAGTTTTAAAATTCTTTCGGCAAAGTATTTATAAGGACATTTCGCATAAGTCTCTAACTGAGAAATAGAATATTCTTTGGCTTTATAATTATTTAGATTTTCTTTTGCAGATTCAGAGAGACCTTCATAAATGTTACCTGTAAATTCGGAATCTCCGAAAGGTTCGTTTATTCTCATCTGATCTATTAAGACAGATCTTTTAATTCTGTCGAAAGGAATAGAATTATTCTTTATTTTTTCTTTGATTCTTATAATTTCATCCGGGTTTTTTGTCAGATTTCTGCCGGTAAATTTTAACAGCTCTTCTTTTGAGTAAACTGAAGTTAAATAATCCTTTTCATCTTTGTTAGTTACATGGAAGTGTTTTGAAACTTCTTTTAAGAAATTTGATTCGACAAGCTCCTGTTTATCATCCTGGAGCGGAGTTGTAAGATATAACCCCTTATCAAATGAACATAATGATTGGTAAAAATGATATCTTTCTTCCGTTTGATGCCTGAGTTCATTTTTTACAAAAGACCCGGAGAAAAATATCTCGGGAGTATAGCGTGTAGGCAGATCCCCGTCGCATAAACCGGCAATAAAAAGATAATCGAATTTCAATCCCCGGATTTCATTTAAAGTAGTTACCTGTATACCATAGCCGGATTTCTCTTTTATATTATATCTTGTAGAAGATACAGCAGTTCTTATGTTGTTTAAATAAAATTTTAAACTGAATTTTTCGTTTTCAGGATATTCAAGCTCGAACAAATTCAGAATATCTTTAACTGTTTCTATAAAAACGGTGACTGCTTTAATGTTCTTTTCGATAGTTTCATTGCCGTTTCTGAAACCATCACTTTCATTATTTATTATTTTTTTATGAAGATCGAGCGAAAAGATTAAACCCAGGAATTTTTTTTCAAATTCCTTTAAGGTCATTTTTCTGCTGAAAGGATCGAGCTGCTCTTCCAGCTTATGAATATCTTCCAGGGCTTTTTTATATATCTCTTTATTAAGTGAGGAATTTTCATCATCTTCAAAATCTTCAAGCTGATGGATCCCTCTATTTAAACTATCGATCCAGTTTTTTAAACCTGAAATAATTTTAAGTTCTACAGACGCGTGCAGTAAATTGGAAAGATCAATATTACCGGTCTTCAGGTAACCGCTGCTTAAGGCTCTGAAGATATTTTTATAATAGAAATCATTTTCCAGTATTTCCAGGAAATTTATAATTGAAATTACAGCAGGTGAAGTATTGAGTGAAAATCTGTCCGTTAAATTAAAAGGCAAACCGTATGTTGAAAAAATATTCCTGACAACCGGAGAGTATTTATGGATGAGATTAAAAGCAACACAAATTTGGTTTGGCTCAATTCCCTGAACTATTACCAGGTTTTTAATCTCTTTTGCAATTAATTCTATCTCTCTTTCCCTGGTTTGTCCAGCAATCTTAGTTATAGAAGGTTTGAGAATTTCTACCTTCCCGGATGAATTTTTCTTAAATAAATTTTCTCGTATAAGGTTCTGTATTCGGTTCAATTCACCTTTTGAGCTGTCAATGACTGGTGAAAATCCTTTTGAAATAAAAATGTTATAGCATTTATCAAGGTGAGAAAATATCAAATTATTATATTTATAATAATCGAACTGAATAAATAAATCCATGCTGTTAATATTTGCGGTATAATTAATTATTTCAATTTCCGGGATAGTGAATTCATCAAATCCGTTTATTACAATTAAATTAACCTTCGGGTAAAGTTCCCTGAACCTTTCGCTGAATTCATCAGCTGGCAGCTGAACCATTTCACTGTATACATCCCCGATTTCTTTTACATAAAGCTCATTACATTTCTGCCGGTATTTTTCATAAATTTCTGCAATATCCTCTGCTTTTAATTTTTCAGTTCCATCAAGCGAAACGGATTCCTGTTTTAATTTAGGAGGTGTAATACCATGTTTTTTATATTCTGAAATTACATTCCTGATTCTGTCAAGCGTACCCGGAGGAACAGCATTATTATCAAAATATTTAAGACTACTTCCGTGGATGCTTTGTTTTAGTAAGACAGATGAAGCAGCATCACTTAAAATCTTCATTTGATGCACATTTGTTTTACTCCCCGGAGAATCACAAAAAAATAGATTTGCTGCATAAGTTCCGATAGTCTCCAGGTTGATTTTGCCTGTGGCTTTCCCGGGAGAAAAGGAAATTATATCTTTTTTTAAATATCTTATTTTCCTGTTAGTCGGAACTATTAATAAAAGCTTATCTAATTCCTCATTCTTTATTGTATCATCAATTCTCTGGTCTAAATCAACAGCTTCGACTTTACATTTTGTTAAAATCATTTCTTCTTTTCTTCTATCAAAATTTTATATGAATTTTTTATCTGGCTGTTTAAATCAAGTTCCAGCTTATTAATGATATAATTAAATCTATCTTTTGCATCTTCAAGTCCGTTTACAACTACAGTTTCAAGCTCTAAAAATTCACCAAGATCTTTTACTTTATCAAGGTGAACCCTTGTATTATCATAAATATATACCAGCCGGTTCTTTTCTACAACTGTTTCGATATTAAATATATCCTTCAAAAATTCTTCGGCATTCCCATCCGAAAATTTAATGACCTGAAAATCAGACCAGCGATCTTTACTTGTTTCATCTCTGGCATATTTTATCAGGCTTTGCTCTCCGTTTTCGATCCTTAATTTCAGCAGCCCGTTTTTTATTTGGTAGTAAACATCCTTTTGAATTAATTCTCCGATATAATCGGCATTAATCTCTGCCAGGATTTTTATTATATTAGCAAAAGAATCGTTTGGTACTTTAAGTTCTAGATTTCTGGGCATAAATACCTTAAATTGTTGAATTTTAAATTATGAATTGGTAAAATAAATGTATTGAAAAAAAGTTAAAGATAATTAAATTAGTCTTCAAAAGTGGAAACACTATGAAATCAATTATATTCTCTGTAGCAATTTTAATAATAACCTTTTTCAATGTAAATGCTCAGGAAATAGGTGAACTGGTACCTGAGAAACCCCCGATGATATTTCCCGATAATGCATACGGAGCTGATATTTTATTTAGCGAAGGGGGATTCGGATTAGGTATGTTTTATCATCATCAATTGTCGCAGGAAATTACGGCTTTTGCCGATTTCTCTTTTTCGGAGGCTAAAGATGAAAAAGAGTTTGAATATGTGGACATTTATGGAAATACTTACACATTTGGCAAAAAAAACAGGATCTTTCTTCTGCCGGTGAATTTTGGAGTTCAGTACCGGTTATTTGAAAATGCTTTATACGATAATCTGCGGCCTTATATTAATCTGGGAGTCGGGCCTACATTAGTTCTTACATCCCCTTACGACAAAGAATTTTTCAATGCTTTCGGAAGTGCTCATGCTAATTACGCCCTGGGCAGTTATGTCGGATTAGGTGCAAACTTTGGAACAGATAAAAAAAGTCTTATAGGATTGAATATAAGATATTATATAATCCATCTGTTTAATAACGGAGTAGAAAGCCTTTACAACAGACCAAAAAATAATTTCGGAGGTATATTCCTGTCAATTAGTCTGGGCGTTATGTATTGATGCCCGGTATTAAAAGTCATCAATAAAATTTCCTCGCCATTCACAGGCTTTTCAAAATATTATTTCATCCTTTCCATTTAATTGTGCATCCGATAGAAAATGTCTCAGGAACGGAAATTTCCTCCCCATGTATCGATTCAGTAATTGCATCTCGAAGGTACTTACTTTTCACTGCCCCGATATTTTTCCAATTGTCATCAATTTTACCATGGTAAACCAAATCCCTGTCTTTATTGAAAAGAAAAATCTCGGGAGTATGGGATGCATCGAAAGCTTTGGCCAATGTTTGAGCTTCATCCCGCAGATATGGAAAATTAAAATTCTTTCCCTTCGCTCTCTTTTTCATATTTTCAAAAGAATCATCAGGATATTGCGAATCATCATTTGAATTGATGGCAATAACCGCCAGACCTTTTTCACCGAATTCACTTTGAATCTCTTTTATTCTATCCTCATATGCCTGAACATAGGGACAATGATTACAACTGAAAATTACAACAAGTAAATCTTTATCTGAAAAAGTATCTAGACTGTACACCTGGTCGTCAACTCCTTTTAATTTAAACGATGGAATTTTCGAACCAATTTTTAGAGTTTTAGTAGACATACATTAACCTCCTAATTTAAACTAATGTGCCAGTCACCTATATTTTTCAGAAAAAATTCCATTTATATATTTTTAAGGTGACTGGCACATATGTTTTTATGTTCACTTATAACTAAATTTGAATCAATTTATACGAACTTTTTATTCAAATATCATAATTGTAAAAAATTTATGCAGCAGGAATTTGAATTTGCAGATCGGCTTTACTACTGCTATCCCAGGTATAAAGAAGAGAAACTGACTCACCGGAGATTTAAACATTCGGATATCATTCCTTTAATTAATAAATTAAAAAATATAAATATTTTCAGCGTTAATAAAGCCGGTTCATCAATTCAGGGCAGGGATATTTTCCTTATTAAAATTGGCAATGGCAAAAAGAAAATTTTTTTATGGTCGCAAATGCATGGTGATGAATCGACAGCTACCATGGCAATTTTTGATATTTTTAATTTTTTTAATGCCGGGGATGAATTCGATGATATAAAAAAATCTATTCTTAAAAAAACTACAATTTATTTTATGCCGATGGTTAATCCCGACGGTGCAGAAATATATGAGAGACGAAATGCCGTTGATATTGATATCAATAGGGATGCTGTACACCAGCAGACTCCTGAAGGAAGGATTTTAAGAAATATATTTGAAAATATTAAACCGGATTTCGGATTTAATCTTCATGATCAAAGTACAAAATATTCTGTTGGCAGAGGACCTAACGTAGCTGCGCTTTCTTTTCTGGCACCACCAATAAATTATAAGAAATCAATAGATCAGGTAAGGAAAAAAGCAATAATGCTTATAGCAGAAAATTATTTGATGTTGTCTGAATATATTCCAGGGCATATTGCAAAGTACCAGGATGATTTTGAACCACGGGCGTTCGGTGATAATTTTCAGAAATGGGGAGCAAGTACAATATTGATTGAATCGGGCGGCTGGAAAAATGATCCTGAAAAACAGTTTTTAAGGAAGCTGAATTTTATAGTCCTCTTATCTTCATTTAAAAGCATTACTGAAGGAAATTATAAACAGCAGAAGCAGATTGTTTATGATGAAATACCTTATAATGCCGAGTTTATTTTTAATACAATATTAAGAAACCTGGAATGTGAAAGAGATGGTACTAAATATAAAATTGATATAGGAATAAACCATGAGGAAATAAAAGAATCTTATAATAATGACATTTCTTATAGATCTTCGATTGAAGATATTGGAGACCTGTCAACTTTTTTTGGTTATAATGATTTTGATTTCTCAGGTTATATGGCTGAACCGGGAAAAATATTTGATAAAAAATTTAATTCAATTGAAGAGATAAGAAAATCCGATATAGCTGCTCTTTATAAGCTTGGTTTTACGGATGTAATCCTGAATTCAAAGAATTTTAATAAAGCACAAACTGAACTTCCTATAAATATTTGGGTAAACAATTCACCCCGGGGTAGTAATGAAATTGAATTGAAAAGCGTTCCCAATCTGGTTATTAAAAAGAACAATGAAGTACAATATATAGTAATTAACGGATTTGTTCAGGAAGTCAATAATTCTGAAAAAACAATTTTAAATGGTTTGGTTTTTCACTAATTAACTTGTGCCAATCATGTTTGCCGGTCTTTTTCAAAGTAACCTGCTCATCAGACATTAATAGAAAGGTGTTAAGATGTTTAATATTAAAAATATTCTTCTGCCGACTGATTTCAGTAATATTTCGTTATCTGCCGCATCATATGCAGCCGACATAGCAAAACAGTATGATGCAAAAATTCATCTTCTTTATGTACTGGAAAAAACACCTCCAGTTCTGGCAATCAGGTCGCTGGATCTATCGGAAGAAAAAATTATAAAATCTTTGGAAGAGGAAGCCAAAAAATCATTGGGAAATACTGCTGAAAAGGTGAAAAAGAGTTTTAATGGTGAGAATTTAGCTTTAGAAACAGTTTTACGAAAAGGTCTGGATTATGTTGAAATAAATAAGTATTCTGAGGAAAACAGTATTGATCTGATAGTTATAGCAACACATGGCAGAACAGGATTATTACATACATTGTTGGGCAGCGTTGCGGAAAAAGTTATTCGTTTTGCCAAACGCCCGGTTTTGGTTATAACTCCAAGCGGTAAAGAGAAATGATATTTCCTTGATTATCCACCTCTTCTTTAATATATTTGTTGGCTAAGTAAAATGTAAAGAAGGTATTGCCATGGCAAGAGTTAAAAATATAGAAGCTTTTTGCAGCTTTTGTAATACAGTTACTAAAATGGAATTGGCAAATGAAGCATCGGTTGCTGAAGAAAGCAACAAACGATGGGCTAAATGTAAAAAATGCAAGCAGACTATGATGATAGATCTGACTGAAGATGTAAAGGATAACAAGCCTTCTTTGGAAGGAATTGAAAATGAAGACTGCACTGTGTATTCTCCTAAAAAATCCTATTCAGTAGGAGAATCAATTTATCATCAGAATTGGGATGATTTTGGTAAGGTAGTTTCTAAGGAAGTAATGTCAAACGGCCAAAAATCAATAGCAGTCGAATTTCAAAAAAACGGTCATAAAAAATTAATTGAATCATTATCTTAACTAAAATCTGCCTTAAGGCATAAAACCAATAAAGCGAGGTGAAACAATTTGGTCGGTATTAATGTCGGTGAAAACGAATCGATTGATAAAGCTCTAAAAAGATTTAAGAAAAAATACGAACGTTCCGGTATTCTTAAAGAATATAAAAAGAGAACATTCTTTGTAAAACCTTCTATTAAGAAGAGAATGGAAAAGATGAAAGCCGCCCGTAGAGCTCATCGAACCGATAATATGGAGTAATTAAAAAGCTGTCTTTAGACAGCTTTTTTTATTTTAATTCCACTAAAGGTTCCTCTCTTTTCTTTTCCTTCGGGGTCAGGTAATATTTTTCAAAGTGTTTTGTAATCGTATTAAATGCATCGGTAACAGAACTGCAAAAGGTAAATAATTTCAGATCTTCTTCATTTATTACATTGTTACGTACCAACCCTTCAAAATTTACAATTGATTTCCAGTATTTTTCATCATAAACAATTAAAAGCATTTTTTTCTTTATTTTCCCGGTTTGAATTAAAGTAAGAATTTCAAAGAACTCATCCATTGTTCCAAAACCTCCCGGGAATACAACTAAGGATTTTGCAAGATATGCAAACCAGAACTTCCTCATGAAAAAGTAATGAAATTCAAAACTTAGATCCTGGGTAGCATATTTATTTATTGATTGTTCAAAAGGGATGCTTATATTTAAGCCAACTGAGTAACCGCCGGCCTGTTTTGCTCCTTTATTTGCAGCTTCCATAATACCGGGTCCGCCGCCTGAACAAACAATAAAACGATTAGCATAAGTTTCCAGTTTTAAAGACCATTCCGTCAACCTTCTTGAAAGTTCAACTGCATCTTCATAATACTTAGACATTTTTACAAAATGCTGGGCAATCCTTAATTTTTCCGCCAGTTTATTTGTGGATTTAGGATTTATTGTTTTGAATTTGTTATACTCTTTAACTGCATCTTTTCTTGATTTCAATCGGGCTGACCCAAAAAAAACAATTGTATCAATAATTTTATGCTTCTTAAACATACTTTGCGGATAAAGAAATTCAGAAAGCATTCGAATAATCCTGCCGTCTGATGAATTTATGAATTCCAAATTTTCGTATGCTTTAAGCAAAGTTTTCTTTTTTGCCATAATTTTCCCTTGATGAATTTAATAATTTTTCGATACTCAAAGGTTCGACTTTTATTTATGTGCATAAATTATATATTTGGCAATGATTTTTGATAAAATTATCCAAATAATAATTTACAATGTCCGTTAACTTATTCTAATTTATAGTTAAAATAAAATTTTTTATACTTTTTTCGAATATATAAGTATTAGGTCTTTCATTTTTTTACAATATATTAAAATAATTTTGGGGTAAGAGGATGTTCATTAAAAGATAAATTTATAGACCATAATTTAATTTCCCCGAAAAATTTATACATGAGCAACAGGTTTTGTAACGAATGATTAAAAAAAGTTTTCTGCTTGTATTACTGCTTTGTACAATCGGTTATCCAACTTCTAAGGAGGTTATAAGGAATAAGATCGAAAGTCTTATTAATAATCTTCCCAAAGGCACTATTGCCGGAATCCTTATTTTCAACCCCTTAACAGAAGACACTATATACCAGTTGAATTATACACAATCAATGATCCCAGCTTCAAATACTAAGCTTTTTACTACAGCTACAGCATTATCATTGATGGGAGGAAATTATCCATTAAAAACAGTTATTTTGTCGGCTGATAAGAATATTAAAGATGGAGTTGTTGACGGTGATCTTTTTATAAAGGGTTATGGTAATTCTGTTTTAACATCTGAAGATATTGACACAATGGCAATTGAGCTGAGAAATAAAGGTATTAAAAAAGTTACGGGAAATATAGTCGGTGATGATTCTTATTTCGATGAAGTCTATACCAGGGATGACTGGATAAGAGATGAAAAAGCGAATGTAAAGCTTCCTCCGATTTCCGCACTTGTGGTAGACAGAAACCGGACCATTGTATACAGGAAGAGAGGGAGATACAGGAGAAGGTATGTTGCTTATGCAAAGAATCCGCCTTTAAATGCTGCATTAATTTTGAAAAGTAAATTGAAAGAACGTGGAATTGAAGTAGAAGGTAAAGCAGTGAAAGGAGTAACACCTTCAAACATTAAAAATTTAGCTGAATCAGAAATTTTGTTGAAGGATTTAATTAAGCTGATTAATAAACATAGCGATAACTTTCTGGCAGAATGCTTATTTAAAACTATCGGAGCTGTTGCCAGCGGAAATCAGGGAAATTCTTTCTATTCAACGCAGGCAATTTTAAGTTTTATTTCAGATAATGGTATTTATTCAAAAGGAACTGCTGTTGTAGACGGTTCCGGGATATCAAGATTTGATCAGGTTACGCCGGGTGCAATAGTCGGACTTTTGGAAAAAATGTATTTTGATCTTGTTAATTTTAAAGACTTTTATAATTCATTAAGTGTTGCCGGAATTGATGGTACCTTGAGGCACAGGTTAAATGATACTTTTGCTCAAAATAATTTTCATGGTAAAACCGGTACGTTAAACGGAGTTTGTTCTTTATCGGGCTATCTTACAACCAAAAGTAATGATGAGATAATACTAAGTATATTTTTCGATTTTAATCACAGGGGTGAGAATTATTACAGAAGAATACAGGATGAAATTGTTAAGATTCTGGCAGATTGGGATTAATCAAGAAAAAAGATAAAAGTATAACCTATTCCGGTATAAACCCGGTAGGTAAAAAGGAAAAAATGAAAAAAAGTATAAAGTAAAAAGAATATTTACTCTTTTTACTTTATACTTCAATTATTTTACCAGGACTATTATTTAGCCGGTGTATTTCCGGGAACTGGATTTTGATTTTGCTGCGGCGCTTGAGTCGGAGGTGCTGTTTGCGGCAATGTTGACTGCTGCGGAATATTCTGCCTTCCTGATTGCTGTATAATACTTTGTCTCTGTTCAGATGTTGTACTTCCCGGTAAAAAGAAAAGATTAGCAATAATTGATAAAAATGCTAGAATACCGCCTAACCACCAGGTAGCTTTACTTAGAAAATCAGCAGTTCTTCTTGTTCCGAACATTGAGCCCATATTACCTGCACCGCCGAATGTTCCGGCTAATCCTCCGCCTTTGCTTGACTGAAGCAAAACAATAACCATTAAAAGAATCGCTATGATTGAAATAATTGCAATCAAAAGAAAATACATCTTCAGCTCCTAAATTAAAACAAAAAAACAGTTCGAATGGAAAATGTACATTCAGTCATTTTTCCATTCCTTTGTAGCGGGGGAGGGATTCGAACCCCCGACACGTGGATTATGATTCCACTGCTCTAACCAACTGAGCTACCCCGCCAATCCAATTCGAGCTTGTAAATATAGGAAGAATAACCCTAAATTTCAAAAGAAAATAACAGGGTAAAATTGTCGGTTTTCTGAACAATTTCATTTAATACAGATTTGATAAAAGATGACATCATTTAAGAAGATGTCATCTTCAGAAAGGATTTAATTCATAAAGTTTTTGGGATAGCTTTTTATATTATGGCCATATTTTAGCTGCTCTTCCATTCTGCATGACCAGACTAATTTCCCATTCCAAACTGTTATATCCGGGCATCCGTCACACATATTCTGTCTGCCGTCCTCAAGAAAATCGACCGGCTGGATTATCATGACAGATTGATAATGAAGCTTCTTAAAAATATTTAAAGGATTTTTAAAGAAATTTGTAAATGTTTTTCTCAGCCCTTTATCAAACGGAGAAAGTAAGAGCATCGATTTACCTTTTCTTGTCATCTTAGGTGCCGAATATGCAAGATACTTGTCATACATAACATGATGCATAGTCTGTATAATTTCCATCGATTTTTTTCCCATATAGCCGTAAATCTTATTTTTTGTACCAAGCCTTCCGGTTAAAAGCCATTTGAATGAATCCGGCTTTTCAGAACCATTTAAATAAGCGCAGGGATCAAAATCAGGATATTTGGTTCTGATTATCTCAACAATCTCATCTGCTTGAATATTTGTTCTTTCTTCAACCTCCTCATTATAAACCAGTTCATCCATATCAATTTTTTTAGGGCCTAAATAAAAATCTACCTGCTGATTATTTACTGCCCTGTAGAGAATAAAAACCATAACCTGGACCTTATCAATATTTTCCTGACCCCATTTAACCAGTTCCGGTACATACTGCATTGTATCTTCATATACGGTAGAATTAAATGCACATGAGATATTACCTGCTTCTGCCAGCATACTGGCATATTGGTACCTGAGTTCATTTAATTCAATTTCGTTTTTGCCTTTCCAATGAGGCCTGGTTTGTTTGCTGTCAATGTGGAAAGTGAAACCGTAAACGCCGGCTTTTTTTAATTCTTTCAGAAGCTCTTTGGTAAGAGCTAAACCGTTAGTGTTAATTATTGGTTTTAAACCTCTTTCTTTAACCGATTTTACTATATCGATTACATCCGGGTGTGTTAAAGGATCACCGCCTGCTATTGATACACCATCACATTTACGCAAACTTGTAAATACATCCAGCTCCTGATTCACAACATCCATGGATTTATGACTATTATTTTCATTTTTTCTATAGCAGCCGTCGCAATATAAGTTGCATTTAGCAGTCGGCTCCAGCCATGAAATTGCATTATCAGTTAAATTCCAAGGCAACCTGTAATAATTCAGATGATTTAATTTAAGCATATTGCCCCTTCCTGGTATATTTGTTTATGTTCAAAACTATTTTTTCCCATATTTCAAACGAAAATATATTAAGAATATTTTATAAAAACTTATAATCGGTTAAAATTTTAAATAATATTTAGATTAATAATTTTTAAAAATCCTGAAGGATTTATTTGAATATATTTGCTGAGTGAAAGGGATCAGAAGTTTTTTAGATTAAGTTCATTGTAAATTAGCCCAAATCTGGTCAAGCAGATTATCCAATCCTGATTTAGTTGCAGAAGAGAAAACAAAAAACGGCAGGCTCTGCACTTCTTTCATGTTTTTAACTTTTATTTTTTTCCCCGAGATTTTTTTTATTTCCTTCTCTTCTAATAAATCGGCTTTTGATAGTGCAATAATTTTCTTTTTACCGGATAAGACTTTACTATAATTAGTCAATTCTTTGTTTAAAATATCAAAAGATTCCTGGTAATTTTCAGAAGTTATATCGATTAGAAATAAAAGTATTTTTGTTCGTTCAATATGTCTGAGAAATTTATGACCAAGCCCTTTCCCTTCATGTGCCCCTTCAATAATTCCCGGAATATCTGCAATAGTAAAGCTTTGATAATCTTTATATTTTACAATGCCGAGAACAGGTTCTAAGGTTGTAAAAGGATAATCGGCAATTTTGGGTTTTGCAGCAGATACAACAGAAATTAAAGTGGATTTCCCGGCATTTGGAAACCCAACCAAACCTACATCAGCTATTAACTTAAGCTCAAGAATAATTTTATATTGTTCCCCCGGTTTCCCGTCTTCGGCATACCTTGGAGCCTGGTTTGTCGGGGTAGCGAAATTGCTGTTTCCTTTTCCGCCTTTTCCACCTTTAGCAATTATTATTCTTTTTTTGTCTTCATCAAGATCGGTTATAACTTGTTTGGTCGAAGAATTTTTAATTATCGTTCCGACCGGAACCTTTATTATAATATCTTTACCGCTTTTCCCATCTTTAAGTGAATTTCCGCCTGGTTCTCCATTTTGGGCTTTGTAATTTTTTTTATATCTGAAATCCAATAATGTAGAAAGATTATGATGAGCTTCAATAATAATATCGCCGCCTTTTCCGCCGTTTCCACCTGAAGGCCCGCCTTTCGGCACATATTTCTCTCTTCTGAAAGTCACAGCCCCGTCGCCGCCGTTTCCGGATACAACCTCTATTTCAGCATAATCAATAAACATATTTCAATTTAGTATAAATAAATTAAACAGGAGTTTAAATAATGAGCTTTAAGATATGACTCTTTATCTTTTAATTAAGATTTATAAGAGAACTACTATTTCGTTCAGATTAAAATACTAATAATATCAGTAAAGATATCATCTTTCAATTACCAATAACAACCTGCAAACCACTTCCAGCTCACGTTTGCTCAAAATAATTTGAAACAGAATTTGTGAATGTAATAGCATCTTTAGAATAAGGATTAACATTGTAGCTTTTAAAAACGCTTTTCAAAATTTCAGTAGCTTCTTCATAAGAGCTGCTTTCAGTAATCTTTTCCATTGTACCGGCAAAATCATCTCTGTCGTCATTAAAAACATTACCGACTATTCTCTCAATCTCTTTATCAGTCAGATAAGAAAATATATCTTTATTCCTTGTTTTTATATTTTGTTCTTTTTTTGATAAATCTTCTTTTTCTTCCTGAAGTTTTACATCACTTTTGAAAATATCGCTTTCATTAAAAGGTGTATTAATTTCATGATTTATTACCGGGGCATTTTCTTCTTCCTTTTCATTGAATTCCTCAGAATTTTCCAATTCGTTCCGGATTTTTTCTTTCTCAATTACAATTTCATCATTTTCTTCCGGGGGAACATTCTCCTCCGGCTCATCTTCATTAAAGCTGTATAGTGCATCCAGGTTTTCATGTTCGGTAATATCAAATTCTACCTCTTTCTCATCAGAATCTCCCTGTTCTTGTATGGGAGTTTCAGGTTGGTTTATAGCTTCTTTATGCGGTTCTACAATATTATCTTTTACTTCAGTTATATGTGTTTCTGAATCTTCCGGTTGAACCGGATTTTCTTTCAATTCATTCTCTCCGGCTTTTGTTTTTTCAATTTCTTTTACAGGTGCAGATGAAAATAAAATCGTTTTAATTTCTTCTATACTATGTTTTTGTTTTGATTCATGCAGGGTACTTTTATTTATCCGTTCCAGGTATTTCTCAAAATGATTTTTCTCCAGGTAAATTTCAACAAGTCTTACAGAAAGTTTTTGGCTTCCTGTATTTCCAATATTGTAAAAATCAGTCATAGTATTTATGGCATCTTCAACCGCGCTTTCAGGAGCATTCGCAAGTATTTGGTCATTTATTTCAGATAAGATTTTTTTAACTGCTGAAGAAGTTAAGACAGATACATTTTTCTTATCAATGTAGGTGCTTAAAATTTCTTTTATATGGGGATAATAATAAATATAATTCAACTTGAGTTTCAGAGCTTCAGCTTTTATCTCCTGTTTTTTATCAAAAAAAAGATTTATTAAAGATTCGTAAGGTATAATTGTATAGTCTATATTGAAAGCAACGGCCTGGTTAATAATATCTTTGATATCGTGATAAGTTATTTTTGTACTTTTTTTTATCTCTTTTCCAATAAGATTAAAATACCCGGCTATTTTTGAACCGGTATAGTTAAATGATGACTGGCTCAGAAGCCTTTTCCTGTCTTCATAAATTTTGTAATCAACATCGGCGGATACAAATTTTAATATTGCAGGATTTATATCCGAATTAAACAATTCATCATAAGTAAAAAAAGAACCGAGGTAATTTATTTTATTAATTGTGAAATCCGATATGAATTTTATTTCTTTTTCAAACATAAAAATCTCATCTTTTGTTTAATAATTGAATCTTGCTGCTACGCCTGTACTTAAGAATTCTAAATAAAGATAATTAAAGCTTAATAATAAAGAAATTAAAACAATTTTAGAAAGATTAAAATCATCTTTAAGTAAATTATATCTAAATTACTAACTCTGAAAGCTATTCATATCATTTTTCAAATTCAAAACCTATTAAAAAATTCCACCCGGCAAAAGAATAATTGTTAAATAAATTTTCCCTGAAATAACCCACTTTAAAATAAATCTCTGTAATTTCAGAAATACTATAAGCCAGCTTCAAATAAATTCTGTTATCTTCATTAATCGGAGTGTATAAGTATAAATAGGGATTTTCCAAATATTTTTTAATTGTATATTTTCTAAAATAATAATCTGTTAAGACAAATACCGACCAATTTTCTGCAATCAGTTTTCCTGCAACCAATCTAATCCAGTGCTCATAAGAAGGGGATTGGGTAACATCAGAGATGTGAAAGAGGTACCGGTAATCAAAATTTACAATGAAAGATTTTAAATAATCAAAACTTATATGCGGTCCGAGTCTCCAGCCTTTATTATCGGTATCCTCAACTTTATAGTTGTTATTTAGAAAGAATCTCTCCGAATAAATGCCGTATCCAAGCTTTGCATTGCTGAATACCTGCTGGATAATTTCGGCATCAAGAAAAACTAGATTCATCTTTTGATTTATGTCATCAGAAACTCTTTGATAGCCGTAACCTAAATTCGATCTTAAAGAAAAATTGTTATCTATTTTTATTAATGATTCGAACAAAAAAATAAAATCCTGAAAATTTAAATTAACATTTCTGCCGCTGTAATTATTTTTTTGACCGATTAAATTGAATCCCCAGTTTACATCACCATTTCCCGCATAATAGTTCCCGGCTGCTCTTAACTTCAGGATTTTTAAATTATTATTTAATCCATAAATTTCGGGTCTGGCTCTCAGCTTAAGAGAAAAAATGTTATTATCATTTTTGTATTTGTAGCCAAGCTCCCCGTCTAATCGTGCTGTTGCATCCTTCTGACCTGACTCTGCAGGAATTTGTGATGTTGAACGGTAATATCCGCCTTCCAGATTTAATCTTAATGATAATTGGGCAAAAATATTACGGGAGCAAAAAATGAAAAGAGAAATGATAAATAAATATTTCGAAATCATTGGAGAGAGCCGGATTTTTGCATTAATAGTCTTTTATACTCAATAAGCCTTTTTTTTACTTCATTTAAAAGCTTATCATAAGAATTTAAATCAATTTCTTCTCCGATTGCTTGAATGGATACATCCGGCATCTGTCTGACAGATAATGATTTAATTGTATTCAGCTGATTTAAAAGTTCTTCGTATATTTTTATATTGTCTGTTAAGCTATTGTTCTTTGCTCTGGCGCCGTCGAAATTATTGTAAAACCCGGTGCTGGTTTCGGTACCTGTTTCTGCAGCCGGATTTTTTTCATCGGTTTGCGAAAGCTTGCCAGAGGTAATACCGCTTTCAAGCTCGGTTTCTTCCACAAACTTGCTGGCTTTTTTTTGAAGCTCAACTACCTGGTTTATTTCATTACTTTCTTTTGAGATATTTGCTAAAATATTATTCACTTCATTTACAGCGCCGGTTAAATATTCGGAATATATTCTTTTATAAGCAGAGTCTTTTGATTTTTGTAAATCCAGCTCCAGAATTTTATATGGATTAAAAGAAAGACTGTAAATTTCAGGAGTAACTTCAAGTCTTTTAGTTGCATAAAAAAGAATTAAATTATCAATCTTTTCCTGATTCTCTTTTCCTTTTATCCGGATATTTTTTAGTGAATCTATGATTCCGGTATACTTTTCATTTAATTGTATTTTTACAGATGTAACCGATTTTCCAATCTTATCGATTTTTTTCTGCTGAGCATCAATATTATTGGATAAATTGACGGAATTTGACATAAGGGATGTAATCTTTTCATTATCCGGATTTGTTCTATCTTTTTCATAATTTATTTCTCCAACTCTTTTTTTGAATCTTGCCTGTAAAGAATCCAGAACTGACTTTTCTTTTTCATAAGAACTTTGCAGGTCATTGTAAGTATTTTCCAGTCTAGTTAAATCTTTCTGCAGAGGAAAGCTTTGAGCCTCAGCTTTACCTGCCGGCAAAAGAATTAGGACAGAAACAAATAAAAAAATTAAAAATTTCATTTATATTAATCTAAACTTATCAAGCTTATAATACAGAACGCTGGTACTTATTCCCAGTATTTTTGCAGCCCTGTTTTTTACCCCGTCAGCTTTTTTCATTGCCTGTACAATTAAATTCTTCTCAAAAGCAAAAAGAGCATCTTCGAGAGGAAGTTTATCATAATTCCCCCCGGTCTGAATATTACCGGTCAGATGCATGGCAATTAACCCGCTGTTAATTTCTACATCCCTGGAAATAACGCACAACCTTTCAATTAAATTTTCTAATTCACGGATATTACCCGGCCACGGGTATTCAAGAAGCAGCTTCAATCCTTCCTTATCGATTTTATTTTTATCCTTGTTTAATGAAGCAAATTTATTTAAGAAATGTTCAACAAGGGGAATAACATCTTCTTTTCTTTCGCGCAGAGAAGGAAGCTTAAGCGGGATAACACTTAACCTGTAATACAGATCTTCCCTGAATTTTCCTTCCAGCATAAGTCTTGATAAATCCTGGTTTGTGGCAGAGATTAAACGGACATCTGTTTTAATGGTTGATTCCCCTCCGACTCTTTCAAATTCACCTTCCTGAACTACCCTTAACAATTTAATCTGCATGTTGGGGGAAATATCTCCGATTTCATCAAGAAATAAAGTTCCCTTATCTGCAAGCTCGAATCTTCCTTTCTTTTGCCGGACTGCCCCGGTGAAAGCTCCTTTATCGTGACCGAACAATTCGCTTTCAAGAAGATTTTCATTTAATGCGCCGCAATTAACTTTTATAAAACTTTTTCCGGATCTTTGACTTTTTTTATGAATTGCTCTTGCAACCAGTTCTTTTCCTGTTCCGCTTTCTCCCTGAATCAGGACTGTACTTTCTTTTCCTGCAACCTGTTCAATTAGTGAAAAAACTTCTCTCATATTGGGAGAGCTGCCTATCATTTCATCGTAACCAAGCTCTTCATTAAGTATTTTATTTTGTTCAAGTAATTCCTCGATCCTTTTTTCACTCTCTATTTTCTTCCATATATTTTTGATTCTTATACGTAATTCTTCGGGAGAAAAGGGCTTCGTCAGGAAATCAATTGCGCCAAGTTTCATGGCTTCGACTGCATCTTCAACTGTTCCATAGGCAGATATCATAAGTACTTCAACTGAATGATTTATCTCTTTCAATTTTTTTAGTATCTCAATCCCGTTTAACGGTTCCATTTTCAAATCAAGAATTGCCAGAGGTATATTTGAACATTCAAATTTTTTCAGTGCATCCACACCATTATCGAAAGCAAAAACAGAATATGATTCCCTCTTTAATGTTTCAGATATACCTAGCCGCATGGTATCATTATCCTCAACAACCAAGATTTCTTTATGATTCATATTTATACCCGGATATCCTTAATTATTGTAAATGTTAATCCCTTTTCGGAATTCTTCTCAACTTTCAGATAAGCTTTATTTTCATTGCAGAGCTTTTTGCAGATCGCAAGTCCCAATCCGGTCCCGTTTTTTTTTGTTGTAAAGAAAGGTTCGAAAATTCTGGATAAATTTTTTTCGTCAATTCCTGAGCCATCGTCTGAAAAACTAATTATCCATTTCTTTTCTTTTTCATAAATAGAAACAGAGATGTTTCCGTTTTGTTTAATTGATTCCAGACTATTAGTCATCAGATTCAGAAAAATCTGTTTTAAATGAGCCTGGTCAAACCAAATTTTTTCATCATCATTATTAAAAGTAAATTTGATATTCCTTCTCAGCAAATTTGTTCTAAAATTATACTCAATTTCCTTTAGGAATTTTTCTGTTTCTATCCATCCCGGGTCTGCAGGTAAAGGCCGGCTGAAATTTAAATAAGAAGTGATTAAGGATTTCAAAGAATTAATTTCACAAATTATCTTATCAAGATATTCTGCTGAAACAGAGCAGGAGCTGCTTTCCTTTACAAAGTCTTCTTTCGTGAGATTAGCCAGCAGCTCTATTCCGCCCAAGGGATTACGGATTTCATGAGCTATTTGCGCCAGCATCTTTTCCTTCTCTTTATTGTGTGCATCGATATCTGTTTTCATTTTATCCATCGATTGGGCAAGCATCTTAATTTCACCATGAGTATTGTGCGGAGCCCGGACATTGTAATTCCCCTGACCGATTTCGTGACTGAATTCAACAAGTTGATCGATTGGTTTAGTTAGCGTCCGTGCCATGAACCAGGCAATTAATATTGTTAAAATTACTCCTCCCAATCCAAGATAGAAAAAATCCGACGCAAATTCTTCAACTCTTTCAAGCCTGGATGCATTTTCTTTTAATGCCAGCCAGTAATTATTATCTAAACGGAAAAAGCCCCATAAATACCATTCATTGTCGTTGCCTTTAAATGGTAAAGTTACTATGGATTCATTTTTGTGCAGACCTGAAATTTCATTCTGATTCAGCAGCAGAAGGGGATCATGATCATTTGCAGTTATACCGGAGTCAGAATGTACAATGATATTAAAATCTTTATCAAAAATAAAAATCTGTGAATGATAACCGTTATTTAAATTTTCCCGGAAAATATTTTTGAAATAGTTAACCGTAGAACTTGTAGGCAGCCCTACCTGGAGGAGCTCCAGGTATTTACTATCTATTTGATAAGAAATCATCTTGGTTACAATATTTACCTGGTCGCTCAGCTGATCCAGGTAGAGCTTTCTAACGAACCTGTAGCTTAAAAAAGAGAAAACCAGTACTAAAAATATTGTAACAATACAGAATGTAACTATTATCCTGATTTTATAATAAGAGCGGTTTAAAGATAAATATTTCATAATTCCCTGTCGAAACCCTGATTAAAGATAACCTCTTCATTTTTTAATTACAATACTTTTTAATATTTACTAAAACAATTAAAGACAATTTTTCTTTAATATCTTAAAAATCCGCCTACTATCTCTTTAGTTCCGGGTTCAATAATCAGAGCAATTGGTCCCAATAATGGATCTACTTTCGTATGAAAAATTACGAGTACAAGAAGCTGGTTATTAATCAGTATTACATCAGATTTCATTAACGTAAAACCGGATTTATTTTCTGAATCAAAAACTATCCAGTTAGTATTATCCTTAAATAAATAATTGCCCTGTTTTACTTCTGCTTCCTTCCAGTGGTTGTTAAAGTCGATTTTTCTTCGTCCGATAGACTTTCATATGCAATTTTTCTGTATCCCATTTGATCGAAAGGACGAACAAAGTTGGATTTTTCAGAACAGCTACTAAATATCAAAGCAAGAAAGGAGAACAAATACAGCTTTTTCATTTTTCTTAATATTAAAAAATATAAAAGAATAAGAGATATTATTTATACGGTATATAGTTACTTGTAGTATAAGAGAAACCAGCATCCGTAATTACCTGAATAGTTTTATCATTTATATAAATTGGTTTCGGATTTGCACTTATATATGCCGGATAATGATAAACCGGATCGTATGATACTTTTACCGCAAAGATGGATGTATCCAATGAAGAAATTTCTTCAAATAAACCTTTTATCGTTCTATACCTGTTCCATTCAGCCTTTGGTAAACGAATTCTTTTTGATATATCAATTGCATCGGCGATGGTGTCAGCTCTAACATACAATCTTACCATCATATTAGCATGCGGACAGAAGCATATTAATTTTTGATCTATAGAGTAATCAATTGACTCATTTTCACTTATTGAATTTTCGTTACAGCCTGAAAAAACAATGTAAATTACCGTAAAAAAAATCATGGCTTTCATTTTTTATACTTCCAATATTTTATATTTAATAAAGTTTTTTATAAAAGCTGAAAAAGCCGTCCATCATACCGTCCCATAATACTAGTGTATCGTTTTGTACAGCGGGATAATCAGGCATGGAATCAAAATAAAAATTATCAGAAGTAATAATATTAGAATAAGTTATTTTATCCTGAGTATGCTCTCCCTGTCCTAAACAATATCCGGCAATTACTTTTAGTGAGTCATTCCTGTATTCTGTAAATTTCCCGAAATTATCATAAGATATTATGACTGATATTCCGTCTTTAGGTTTGATTATTCTTGTAAAAAATCCTCCTTCCGTTTTAAGCCAAAGCCAGCTTCCAGCATATTTATTGCTACCGGTTTCGGTTGGGCCGGGTTCTGAACAGCTAATGAAATTGTAGCAACAAAAAAGAGATATAATAAAAAGAAAAACATTTTTCATCTTTAATTCTCATCAATTATCTGATCATTTTCTCTACCAATAGTGTAACTACATAATCTTTCTTTTTTATAACAGAATCAGCTACCGGGTACGGCTTTAAACTCTTCATCATGATATTGTAATTATGATATATCAGGTTTGGAGATTCAGAAGCAGTGTTCAGAGTATCTATTAAAATATCTGAATTACTCTGTTGGACTTTTAAAAGAACCTCAGCATTTCCGGCCCATAAGCATGCAAAACCGATTGGGCAGCGGGAATCGTTAAGAACATCTTTAAATGTTATATATAAATTTTCATTTCCAATAACTGCTTTTTTCCCATATTGTAAATCGAATTCTTTTCCCAGCTCTGTATGTGCAGGCCCGGTAGGCGTATAAAAGCAGTTGAAGCTTGAGAAGAGAAAAAATATAAGCATGAGCTGTTTCATATGAATTTATCCTTTGTTATCTGATCCCGGAATCGAAATCAATTTCTACGAAAGCTATTTCACCGGATTTTATAATTATATCTTTTTGTTCAGCGATTGGATAACTGCCGGTTTTGGTAATTGATTCAGGGACAATTTTGTAGATGCCTGCATCGAGTTCAACCTTGAATTTCCCTTCTTCATCAGTTTGAATTTTTTTGAAACTTTTATCATTGGAAGAAACAAATTTTAACAACGATTCATAAGGTATTTTATTGGTAATTCCTTTTTTACCAATTGGTGAAACGGGACTTATAAAAACCTGTCCTTTTATCCCGGTAGTAAAATTTCCCTTTGAGCCGGTATTAAAATGGTTTATAATTTTATTACTGGTTATTAATAAAATGAGGATAATGATATATAAAGTTTTCACAATTATTTTTTTCATTTTCACACAGATTACTGTTCTATAATTCCGGATTAATAATTTTACCTATAAATAAAAGACTGTTAGTCTGGTTATCTTTAATTACAAAAATAAACGGTTTATCCAATCTCATATAAAATTTTGAACTGCCTGCGGAAGTCGTTTCTACTCCGACGTATGTAACAGCCGCAGCTTCAGTTCCTTCTTCATCAACTTTTACATAGGTTTTATGGAAAACCTGGCTTATGGATATTCCGCCTTGTGAATATATCCCTGTGAAATCTGCAAAATCAGAAAATGCAATCCCCATACCCATAGCAGTAAGTACTTTATTAAGAGAGAGTTCGTATTTTAATTCAAATTTTGGAAGCCAGATGCCGCCTTCTTTAAAACTAAAACCATTAAGCCATGTGTTCCAGTTTTCGTTATCAAGCTGATTAATTAAATCATTTATATCCTGTTTAGGAAGAAAGATAATCATTGAGAATGAGCTGTCGCCATAAGGAAGCTCCACTGCCTGAAACAAATCATTTGATATGTAATTATAATTATTCCCCTGTTCCATCATTTTACAAGGAACTTGGGAGCCATCCGGTTTATTGAAGTAATCATCTTTTGTATAATCTTTATCAAACTGATATTTCCAGTCTCCTTTAAAATAAATTGCGTTAATTAAGCACATAACCAAATTATCCGATATTTCCTTAATAATTTCAGGGATTTTTCCATTTGTATTTTTGTTTACCCAGCTATTTATTATGTCGACAGAACCGGGATCATCAAAATCAAGTCCGCTAACTTCCGCATTAAAATATGTTTTATTAGTATTAATAAAATCCTGTTGAAACAACATTGTATTTCTGTACCAGATTGAATTTGCAATGTTGAATACTACTTTTGGATCATCATTAGTCAGCAAGTCAATCAGATTTTTATATGCTTCATTTATTTCGGTTTGTGTTAAGCCATGTAGTTCTAATGCAGCTTTCATTGAATCATATGTGGTTCCGTTTGCACCATTCAATGTCATTCCCAGCGCCATGGAAATACTTAAAGGTGAGATGAAAATATTTTTATTCTCTTCGAAATCGTTTATTTCTTTAAATAATTTTAATCCGAATGTTCCGGATGAAGAAGCTATCGATTTTTCGGTGTTACCTGGAGGAGGTGTATGAAATCCGTATGGAGAAACAAGCTGATCTTTGCACTTAAAAAATAACAGTGCAATCATTAAAACTATTAAAGAAAAAATAAATTTTTTCATGATAAAATACCTTTGTAATTCTTGATTTTAATTTATCTTTTTATCATTTCTTAATTATTTGCAAATTGGAAGACAAATACATTATACCGCCGTCGGTCGGATGCATCTGAGGATTAATATCCACCTTAACTGGGTATCCGAATTTGGGAGCATATGTAACAACAATTGAATCGAATCTGGAATTTTGGATTATTCCGAAAAGTGAATCAATTGTTAAATATTGTCTGGAATAAGGAAAAGGAATTATTGAAGAATCCGATATTTTAGTTACTGAAAATATGGTGTCAGATTGAACAGCTACTCTCATTTTCTTTCCGCCATTAATACAGTAGCAATATCTTATCTGATCAATTGTATAGTCATGTATATTATATGAGCACCATAGTTCATATTGTGAAAAATATATTGGACCGGAAGAATTATCTTTACATCCTCCAAACATGAATACTATTATTGATATAAAAAAAATGAATCTCATTATATTCTTTTATAATCACAAATAAACTTTTTGGGTTGATACTCTGTTCAACCGGGATTAACCATCTTACCGATAAATAAAATTGTATTCGAGGTCCTTTCATGAATTATGTAAATGAAAGGCCTGTTTATCATCATTTGGAAACCGGAAATAGCGCGGGAGAATTCCACCGAAGTAACAGCTGCAGCTTCTGTTCCTGCTTCATCGACTTTAATGTAGGTTTTATGCCGCACTGCACTAATAAATATTCCTCCTTTAGAATACATCCTGGTAAAGTCTGCAACTGCAGGTGAAAAAGCATTCCCCATTCCCAGCGAAATAAGTGCTTTATTAAGTGAATCTTCATAGCTTATTTCAAATTTCGGCAGGGATATAACTCCTTCTTCAACAATAAAACTATTTAGCCATTTATTCCAGTTCTCGAAATTAAATTGATTTATTACTTCATCAATATTTTTCTCCGGTTTTGGAAGAAATATTGTCATTGAAAAGAGGCTGTCTCCATACGGTAAATCAACCGCCTGAAAAAGATCATTTGATAAGTAATTAAAACTATTGCTTTGCACCATCATTCTACAGGTAAGATTTGAACCATCTTGAGAAGTAAATGAACCATCTATAGTCAGAGATTCGTCAAACCTGTATTTCCAATCTGCTTTGAAATAAATTGCATTTATCAAATACATAACTGCATCGCGGGGGATGTTCTCAAGGATCTCAGTAATTTTACCGTTTGTATTTTGATTAACCCAGTTGTTTATGATATCTACTGAAGAAGGATTGCTGAAATCCAGACCGGTCACTTCCGCATTGAAATATGTTTTATTTGTATTAATAAATTCCTGTTCAAAAGTCATTGAATTTAAATACCAGATAGAGTTAGCTATATTGAAGGTTACCTTCGGATCGAGCTTAACAAGTGGATTAATTAAGCTTTGAAAGGATTGATTTATCTCCTGTCCGGTTAAACCGTTTAATTCGAGCAGAGTTTTTATTGAGTCGTATGTAGCTTTGTTTGCCCCGTTAAGAGTCATACCCAATGCCATTGATACGCTGATTGGAGAAATGAAAATATTAGAATCTTTTTGAAAGGAAGAGATTTTTTTAAATAATTTGAAACCGAAGATTTCTGATGAAGAAGCAATTTTTTGTTCGGAAGCTGATAGATGTTGTCCATTATTTTCTTCAGGAATAATGAATTCATCTTTACAATGTAAAGAAGTAAATACTATTAAAATTACTGCTAAATAAATAGAATATTTTTTCATAGTTCCCCGTGTTTTATTTTTCATATTTATTATAAATAGCTCAAATTCTGTATTCAAGCAAAGGCAATACAGGATTTATTGAATCCGGCTCATATATTCTGAGAAGTATTATTTGTATTCTGTTAAAATTAGCTTTATAAAAATATTTTAATTCGATTAGATTTATTTTTAATTCTTTTGTTATTAAAGCCTTACAGCCGTCATTATTTGAGTTATGAAAAATAAACAATTCTGCCTGCGGAGGATTTGTTTTGATGATGGCTCCTGTTGTGTAGACTTTTATTTCATGCTTTTTGCAGCCGCCGGAATACATGACTTTTAAAATTAAATAGTCATCTGAAACATATTGCTCTAAAACTTTTAAGTTATCATATTCTGAATTTGCATTTATACTATTGGTAATAATGATCTTATCATTTAAAAAATCATCCGGATCTGTTATTGAATTTTTCTCACTGCAGCTTAATGATTGCAGTGCAAGAACAGAACTTATAAATGCTATAATTTTAGTCATCTTCTTAAAAATATAGAGTCATTCAATTTCAGTAATCTCCCCGTTTTTTGAAACTGAACGACTCTATTTCTAGGGAAAAATTTTACAGCACAAATACAATTCTTATACCATACAATATTTATACAAAAAGTATTCTTTATAAGACGATTTTGATATTTGTTTTTTGATTGATTGATATCAGTTTATCAAATTTCTAATAATTTATCAGATATTTGATAGGGGAGATTACCGGGGATTTAAAATTCTATTAACCCATTCTCTGCTTGATTCTGCTAATTCTTCTATTACCTGAACATCTGTCCGCCCTGAGCTTTTTAATACATGAAAAGAGTGATCAGCTCCTTCAATGATATGCAGCTCTGCCTTATCTTTTAATTTTTTAATAACCGGTTTTAATAAATTCAGATCTGCAAGTTTGTCCCGGGTTCCCTGAAGGAAAAGCATTGGGACATCTACTTTAAATAAATGTTCTGCCCTGTCGGAAGAGGATTTACCTGGAGCGTGAAGCGGAAAGCCGAAAAATATAATTCCTTTTACATCAGGCAAAGTTCCTTTTGATGCAGCAGTTGAAGTCATCCTTCCTCCCAAAGATTTGCCGCCTGCATATATCGGTAAATCTTTTAATTTATTTGATGCTGTTTCTATTGCTGAACTGACTGTTGCTGTTAAAATATTAGGCGGATCAGGACTTCTCTTTCCTTTTTCAAAATAAGGGAATTGATACCTGAAAACAGCAAAATTTTTTTCAACAAGCTTCTCAGACAGCATTTCCATAAAAGGATGATTCATGCCCGCCCCGGCTCCATGTGCTAAAACTAATAAATATTTTGCTTTTTCAGGTGTAATTAATACTGCACTGACATTTCCGGAACTTTTAGTAGCCTGAAAACGAATATTTTCGGTTTTAATTTTTTTCATTGTGACGAGTTTATTTTATTTACAAATTCATTGACAAGGTTTGCCGTCATTCCCCAGACAATATCTTCTCCAGTTTTGTATACCAGAACTTTTCTTTTACTGATCCCCCAGGGATTTGCATATCTTACCGGCAGCTTTAATTCATCAACAGGAAGCAGGATAATCTTTTCTCCATTCTCATTAAAATAATATGGATGTGATTCCAACCTGACATGATAAACTTCAGGCGGGTTTTTCTGAAAAAATGAAACCGGTATAGTAAATATTTTCTCTACTTCAGTGTTATCAATTTTATAACTATTTAAATCTTTTAACTTCAGTTCACCGATGAAAGCATGTATTATTGCTCCCGAACCGCCGAATAATATTCCAAGCTCACCAATTATTTCGATTTCATTTTTATCAATACCAAGCTCTTCGACTGTTTCTCTTATAGCTGTTTCCTCAAAATTTGAATCGTCTGCTTCATCATGTTCACCCCCCGGGAAACATATTTCTCCGCCCTGCCTGATATTTGCGGATCTTTTTTCAAACAAAAAATGAAATTCACTATCCATAAATATAAGCGGTATTAGAACTGCCGTATTCAGGAATTCATCTCTTTGCAGAATTTCAGGAACCGGGGAAAGTAATTCTTTTAACGCATAAAAAGTTCTTTTATCCAAGAGCTGCCTTAAAATTAATAATCAGGAATTTTATTCTCCGTAAACTACAATAAATATTTAAAATATCAGGTGAGATAAATGATATGAAGAGAAAAACTTGAAAATCCAGGAGTATAATATCTTGAATTAAATAAATAGAAACTTCTGTTAAAACTTTTTTTCTATAGAGTCGCTAGTATTTTTCAAATCAATTATCCAGAAAGCAGCAAATGTTAAAATAAAGTAAAGCACTATTGATATTATGTAATAATACATCTTATTCTCCGATTTTTCAGAAGAAACTTAATGAACATAAACTCCTGTAATATAAAGGCAGGATTAAATAATTGTTAAAAAATTGTTAAGAAGGGGAGGAGTGAGGAATGGAAAATGTTAAATGGAAAATGGATTTCCTATAAATGCAAAATCCAATACTTGTTAAAATTATCTGCTATAGAATTGATAAATGAGTGTTGAGAGTTGATAATTTTGTGATGAGATCATTGTTCAATAATCAATATTCATTTCCCTCCATTCGCTTGTACTTGAAATCTGTTCCCTAATCCTTTGCTTTCACCATTGCTTTGTAATATTCTCTTCTAAGCTGGGCAATAACATCCATAGAAATTTCTTTGGGACATTCGGCAGAACATGCTTCAGTATTTGTGCATGCACCAAACCCTTCTTTTTCCATTTGCTCAACCATGGCGATTACCCTTATTTCTCTTTCAGGATCGCCTTGCGGCAATCTGGCAAAATGAGAGACCTTGGCACCGACAAAAAGCATAGCGGAGGCGTTTTTACATGCAGCAACGCAGGCCCCGCAGCCGATGCATTGAGCAGCCTCGAATGCCGATTCGGCTTGATCTTTTGCAATAGGAATGGCATTTGCATCAGGCGCGCCGCCGGTATTGACTGATACATAACCTCCGGCTGCAATAATTCTATCGAAAGCGGAACGGTCTACGATTAAATCTTTAATAACAGGAAATGCTTTTGCACGCCATGGTTCAACTGTGATAGTTTCGCCATCCTTAAAATGCCTCATATGAAGCTGACAGGTAGCAACACCTTTCATTGGTCCATGCGGTCTCCCGTTTATATATAATCCGCAGCTTCCGCATATTCCTTCACGGCAGTCGCTGTCGAATGCAACCGGTTCTTCACCTTTTTTTATTAAACCTTCATTGATCCAATCAAGCATTTCAAGAAAAGACATGTCAGTTGATATATCATTGGCTTCATAATTAACAAATTTTCCTTTGTCATCATTATTTTTTTGACGCCATATCTTCAAATGCAAATTCAGTTTAGCCATTATTTATAACTCCTCTGGGTAAGGTGAACATATTCAAATTCTAAATTTTCTTTATGAAGTTCCGGCTGGTTTTCAATTCCTTTAAATTCCCATGCCGCCGCATAAGCATAATTTTCATCATCTCTTTTCGCTTCATTTTCTTCAGTCTGAAATTCTTCTCTGAAATGCCCGCCGCAGGATTCATTACGATCCAATGCGTCGAGTGCCATTAACTCGGCAAGTTCCAGGAAGTCCGCTACACGTCCGGCTTTTTCAAGAGCTTGATTCAGCTCTTCGTTCTCACCCGTAACCTTGACGTTTTTCCAGAAATCCTGTCTGATTTCTCTTATCTTCTCAATAGCAGTTTTAAGGCCATCGGCATTACGCGACATGCCAACATAATCCCACATAACATGTCCCAAATCTCTGTGAATTTCATCTACAGGTTTGGTTCCGTTAACAGAAAGCAGCTTATTTATTTTATTCTTTACCTCTGCTTCAACTTTTTTGAATTCTTCATGGTTTGTATCGACTTTATCTCTTTTAAGTTGTGCCAGATACCCGCCAATCGTATAAGGAATAACAAAGTAGCCGTCTGCAAGTCCCTGCATCAATGCACTGGCTCCAAGCCTGTTGGCTCCGTGATCAGAGAAGTTGCATTCTCCTAATGCGAATAAACCGGGGACAGTAGTCATCAAATTATAATCGACCCAAAGGCCGCCCATTGTATAATGGACCGCAGGATAAATTCTCATCGGCACTTCATACGGATCTTCCGCAGTAATTAATTTATACATATCAAACAGGTTTCCGTATTTATCACTTATAGCTTGTTTGCCCATTCGTTTAATTGCGTCTGCAAAATCCAGGTATACGGCAACACCTGTTTGTCCCACTCCTTTTCCTTCATCAACCATTTCCTTTGCATTGCGGGAAGCAACATCTCGCGGTACAAGATTACCGAATGAAGGATATTTCCTTTCAAGGAAATAATCTCTTTCATCTTCCGGAATTTGATTCGGAGGTCTTTTGTCTCCAGGGTTTTTCGGTACCCAGACTCTACCGTCATTCCTTAAGCTTTCGCTCATTAATGTGAGCTTTGATTGATAATGACCTGTAACGGGGATACAAGTCGGGTGTATCTGGGTAAAGCACGGATTAGCAAAGAAAGCACCTCTTTTATAAGCACGCCATGCCGCAGTTACATTAGAACCTTTTGCATTCGTAGAAAGATAGTAAGCATTGCCGTAACCGCCGGTTGCTAAAATAACCGCATCAGCAGAGTAGGATTCTGTTGCACCCGTAACCATATTCCGTGTTACTATTCCTCTTGCCTTGCCGTCAATGACAACCAGGTCAAGCATTTCGTGACGAGGATACATTTTTACTTTACCTGAGTTGATCTGTCTTTCTAATGCGCTGTAAGCACCAAGAAGTAATTGCTGCCCGGTTTGTCCTCTTGCATAAAATGTTCTTGAAACCTGAGCTCCGCCGAAAGAACGATTGTCAAGGAGTCCGCCATACTCTCTTGCAAAAGGGACTCCCTGTGCAACACATTGATCAATAATATTAACACTTAATTCTGCGAGTCTGTAAACATTAGCTTCGCGTGAGCGGTAGTCACCGCCTTTTACAGTATCATAAAACAGTCTGTAAACGCTGTCACCATCATTCTGATAATTCTTTGCGGCATTTATTCCCCCTTGTGCAGCTATACTATGAGCTCTCCTGGGACTATCCTGGAAACAAAAAGATTTAACATTATAGCCTAATTCTGCTAAAGAAGCTGCGGCAGATGCACCGGCCAGACCGGTACCTACAACAATTATATCATATTTCCTTTTATTTGCAGGATTAACCAGCTTCAGCTGGAAGCGGTGATTAGTCCATTTCTCTTCGAGCTTTCCCTCAGGAACATTAGCATTTAATTTTACATCGTTTGCCATTTTATTTTCCTCCTCCCAAGATAAAGAACAGCGGAATAAGTGCAAAACCTGCACATATCAGTATTGAAACAACAATACCGAATCCTTTAATAAAAGCTGTATATTTTGAATGCCGTAATCCCAAAGTCTGGAAACCGCTCTGGAAAGCATGAACAAGGTGGAAAGCTAACAGCACCATAGCTGCAAGATAGATTACCGACCACCAGGTATTACTGAATTTAATTACTGCGGACTGGTACATAGTCATTTCCGGACTGGCGAACCTGTAAGGAATAAAGAAATCCAGTAAATGGATAATTAAAAAAATGAAAACAACAATTCCGCTTTGGATCATAAACCTGGAATAAAATGTACTATTGGCAGAAGGTTTGTATTCCTTATAAGGAATTTGCCTGGCGCTTTTGTTACTGAACCATAATCTTATACCGTTGAGAATATGGTAGGCAAAAGCGAGGAACAGGACTATCTCAATAATTCTGATAGGAATATTAAGTCCGCTCCCCATAAATTCTGCATAGGTGTTAAAGGCAACCCCGCCGTCGTTTCTTAACAGAAACAGGTTGGCAGCCAGATGAATAATCAAATATATATACAGGAAGAGGCCGGTTACAGCCATAACCAGTTTCTTACCGATCGATGAATCGAGATATCTAATAAACCAACTCATTAACTTCTCCTTTAATCGGAAGTATAAAATATAAACAGGAATAAATTTCAGCTGAGTGATTAAATGGTAGTTCATCCCCCTTTAACGAATTACTTATTAAAGAAATGTAATAAAGAATAATAGCCACAGTAACCAAATCACTTCAATAATTTTTGTAAACTTATAAAATTTAAGTTTTAAAAACAAAGGAATTGACAGGTAAAGCTTGTTCACATTTTTCTTGTTCTCTTCTTTTTTGTAAGATTTTAATAAATCTGAGTTCTTGGTAAAACATCATAATAATTGTAATTGTTAAAATTTAATTTTTTCAAAGCTAATATTTCTTTAGAGTAGATTTTAAGAGTGCTTTCCCCGCGAAAAATTTTAATATCTAATCTTTGTGGAATATAGATTTATTTGTCGTTACCCGCCTTAACAAAAGAGGTATATGCGCTTACATTTAAGGTTCATATTTTTACTTTATCGAACAACCGGTAAAGGGCTCTTCACAGTTTTTAAATAACCATCAGTCTGGTCTGAAACCTACGCAGAACCGAATTATAATTTTTTTATCTTTGATAATAAATAAAATCCTTATATCTTCTAATAGTTCTTTTAAATATTTACGGTGTTCCAATTCCTTATTAAAGGTATAATGGGAAACATAGGGAATCCGGTGATTCCTTTCGGAAAAATCCGGAGCTGACGCGCAACTGTAAAGACAATTAACAATTTATAATTTACAATGAACAATTGTTAATTATTCATTATTCATTGTTAATTATCAAAGCCAGGAGACCTGCCGTAATACTTGTAATCTGCCTTCGCGGGTGAGGTAGGATTAACGAAATCATCAATTATTCTTTTTCGTTTTTCACACTAATTAACTCCCCACGAAGTTACAACCTTATATCAATTTTTTATGAGCCGCTGGCTTAAGGAGTAACTTCTATGGATTTTAGAATCAATTTTGTTCTTATTTTCTTTCTCTTAACTTCTTTCACAATTCTTAAAGCCCAGGATTTTACGGTTGAAAAAACCGATACTGCGGGTCTGTACAGGCTTTCAGAAGTAGTGATATCAGCCACTAAAACTGCAACTCCGACTTTGGAAGTTGCAAGTTCAATATCAGTAATTGATTCGGCTGAAATTGCAGAGAGAAATAGTTTTAATGTTGCAGATCTTTTAAGAGATCAATATGGAGTTTATATCGCGCAGCAGGGAAGTCCGGGTGCATTGGAAAGTATTTTTCTGCGGGGCGGAAATTCCAATCATACTTTAGTTCTAATTGACGGTATTGAAATGAACATGCCGAATGATCCGAGCAATACTTTTGATTTTTCCGATCTTTCAATTGATAATATTCAAAGAATTGAAATACTCCGCGGTCCGCAGAGTATTCTTTATGGTTCGGATGCGCTTGCAGGTGTGATAAATATTGTTACGCGCAGAGGCTACGGCAAACCTAAAGCATTCCTCTCTTTTGAAGGAGGATCATACGGGACGTTGAAAGGTCTGGGCGGATTAAACGGCAGCATAAATCTATTAAACTACTCACTTACTTTAAGTAAATATAAAACTACCGGATTTTCAGCGGCGTCAAAAAAATATGGAAATTCAGAAAAGGATGGAACAGATAATGATAATGTTTCTTCACGTTTAGGATTTAATTTTTCTAAAAATTTCAACCTTAATTTCTTTTATCGTTATAACAAAGCAAAAACAGATTATGATCAGCACGGAGGTATCTTCGGAGATGATCCTACTTATATTTATAAGCTTGATGAATCTGCTTTTAGAACTGAAGGTAATCTGTCTTTCTTAAACGGATTATTAACACAGAAAGCAGGATTTTCATATTTCAGAAATGTTAGAAAATACAGCTTTGATTCTACATTAAATAACCCTTTTGCATCCAATAGCTTTTATGACGGAAGAAAAATAAAATTTGATTTGCAGAATAATTTAAATTTATCTGAGAACTATAAGTTTATTTTAGGACTGGAAACAGAGCAGGAAAAAGTTTATACGGAATATTATTCTTTTACAAGTTCTTATTTTTACGGTAATATTCTACCCTTCAGCAGTTTAAGAACTTCAGCAGTATATTTAGAGAACCAGTCCAAGCTTCTGAACTCGTTATTCAGCTCAATCGGGATTAGGCTTGATCACCATCAGAAATTCGGCGATAAAATAACTTACAGGATTGCACCAGCTTATATCATCTGGCAGACAGCCACAAAATTAAAAGCAACTTTAGGTACTGGATTTAAAACACCTTCTTTAACTTTTCTGTTTGATCCGGCCTACGGAAATCCGGATTTAAAACCGGAACAAAGTATTGGTTGGGATGCCGGGTTTGAGCAATTCATAAATAATTATTTAAGCTTTGGTATTACTTATTTCAATAATTCATATAAAGATCTTTTCGGCTACGATGCGAATTACAGGGAAATAAATATCAATAAAGCATTAACAAACGGAGTGGAAATTTTTGCGGATATATATCCATTTAAGGATTTAAAATTAAAAGTTAATTATACATATACAAACGCAGTTGATAAAAGTGAAAATTCTGCCGATAAAAATAAACCTCTGTTAAGAAGACCAAAACATAAGTTTGACTTGAATATTAATTATAATTTTTCCGATAAGATTTAATACTAATATTGATTTAATTTATGTAGGAAAAAGAGATGATAAAATTTTTACAGGATTTACTTCGGAAAGAACAGAACTGAGTCCTTATTTGGTTATAAACCTGGCGGTTTCTTATAAGGTTTTTGATTTTGTTAATCTGAATTTGAGAATTGAAAATCTTCTCAATAAATATTATGAAGAAGTTTATGGCTACGCTACACCCGGATTATCTGCATATGCAGGTGTTAAATTTCTTTTTTGAAAGATAATTAATTATTTATATTTTATTATTATAAATTGAAAGGAGCAAGGAATGAAAGAGAATATTATGAATTCAAGATTTATGGTTTTGACTTTAATAATACTTGGAGCGGCGTTAACGCGTCTTATACCTCATTACCCTAACTTTACGGCAATCGGTGCGGTTGCTTTATTCGGCGGTGCATATTATTCAAAGAAATGGCTTGCATTTATCGTCCCGCTTGCAGCTTTATTTCTAACAGACCTGATCATCGGCTTTTACAGCCAGATGTGGGTAATCTATTTAAGCTTTGTTTTAATTGTATTAATAGGCATGACATTGCAGGGAGCAAAAAAACCGGGCAGAGTTATATTAGCTTCCATTTCAGCTTCAGTTAGTTTCTTTTTGATAACTAATTTTGCTATGTGGTACGGCTCTGTTCTTTATCCGCAGAATTTTACAGGGATAATGGAAAGTTATACGGCTGCAATTCCGTTTTTCAGTTATACTCTTTTAGGTGATTTGTTTTACGTCGGTATAATGTTCGGAGCATTCGAAATTGCCAAAGCTAAATTTCCCCGGCTTGCTGAAGCTCAGTAAAATTAAGTAGCGGGCGATTTAAGTGTAAGACGTTCATTAGATCACAATTAGAAATTCTGGAAAGGCAAGCGAGAAATCTTGGGCAGTTGTAACCTAAGATTTCTCCCTCATGCCTCGCCCAGCAGGCAGGTGGTCGAAATGACAGGCGCACTTTTTAATCCCCATATATTAACTCTAAAGGAAAATTTTTAATCAAAATGATCAGGAATATTCCTGTATTAATTGATTTCGACGGAATAATAAGGTTAGGCACCAAACCAGCTCCCGATGCAAAATCATTTCTAGAGTTTCTTTCGGAACAAAAAATCCCTTCATATATAATCAGTAATTCAACACTTAAAACTTCTGATGATATAAAAAGATTTTTAAAAGAAAATGAAATGGATTTTGGAATTCCTGCTCTGACTTCGGTGGATGCAGCAATTAATTATGTGAAAAATCATTATAAAAAAATATCTGTTTTTTGTGATGAAGAAATAAAAAAGAATTTTAGTGAATATATTGATGATAATTATCCGGAAGCAGTTGTTATAGGAGATCTTGGTGATAAATGGAATTATGAAACAATGAATGAGATTTTTAGAAGAGTTTATAAAGAAGCTGATTTAATTGCTATGCAGAAAAATAAATTCTGGAAACCCGACGGGATAAATTTATGTCTGGATGCTGGAGCATTTATTTCGGCAATTGAATATGCTGCCGGAAAAGAATCTGTGCTCATTGGTAAACCTTCACCTATTTATTTTTATACTGCATTAGAATTACTGGGATTTAATAAAGATGATCATTTTATAATGATTGGCGATGATATAGAAACTGACATTCAGGGTGCAAGAGAGCTTGGCGGAACCGGCATTTTAGTCTATTCCGGTAAAACGAAATATCCGCTTGATCCTTCTCTTAAAATCAAACCTGATTATGAAGCACACAATTTGAAAGATGTTATCAGCATAATAGAAAACCTTTAAGGTTGAGACAAGTGATTAAAGTTAGGAAAACCTTCAAGGTTGAGGTCAGTGATTGAAGTTATGATAACCCTTGAAGGTTTAGGTACAGGAATACAAAACTTTAACCTTCGACGGTCTTCTAATTGTATTTCAGATTGTTAACTTCGAAGGTTTTCGACTTTAAACATTAAACAATTGACCGAAAAAATGTCCCGGAGTTTGATAACCTACTCTGCTTTCTTTTATCCTTTCAATTTCAGCACGTTTAGGTTTATTCTCTCCGTCTTCTAAAGATTTTGCTTTCTCAATTATTCTATTTAGCTCACCTCCTGCCAGCCATATTCCTTCGCAAACAGGACAATAATTAATTCCGAACCCTTCCCGTGTCATCGTTTTTAATTCATTATTATCTATAGGACATTTCATATCTGTTCCTCTCAGTTATATCATAAAACTAATAATAAAATAAAATTTTTTTGAGAAAAGGAAAGTGATATTATTAAACTTTGAAGGAATTAATTTCTTGTGTGATGGTAGTTAAGATTTCTTCTTCCCCTTTTCGAGGCCAATTCAATTATTTTTTTCAAGGATCTTACGTATGAATATCCGGCAGCTTCCATTGATCTCATGAAACCGGCTCCTTCTGTAAGATCGGGATTAGGATTTACTTCCAAAACATATAGTTCATTGTCTTTCGAAAGTCTCATATCCACACGTGCATAATCCCTGCAGCCCATAAATTTAAAAGAATTAAGTGCAATTTGTTTCGCTTTCGTTTCTATGCCTTTGGGCAATTTTGCCGGACAGGCCGGGATAGTTTTATGATAAGATTCGTGATGAGGATCCCACTTTGCCTGGTAACTGACAATATTATAGAGATGATCAGGCATCTCATCAAAGGTTATTTCACTTATTGGCAAAGCTTTGGGATTTGCATCCCCTAAAATTGCTACATTCAATTCTCTGCCGTTTATAAATTCTTCGACTAATGCAGGCTGTACAAAATTTCTGAAAACATAGTCGATTCTTTCTTTTAACTTCCGATTATTTTGAACAATAGACTCATTTTCAATACCTACACTTGCATCTTCAAATGCTGGTTTAACCATTAGAGGGAATTTTAAATTGTGATTATATTTTACTGCGGGCTTTTTAAAAACAGTAAATCTTGGTGTTGGAATCCCTATGGAACTTAACAATCTCTTAGCGAATACTTTACTTTGACAGTTTGCCAGAGCCATCGGCGGCGCACCTGTATAAGGAATGTTCAGCAATTCCAGCAAACCTACCACATTCATCTCTAAAGCTGAATTTTCTTTATAAATCTCAACAAAATTAAAGATTACATCGGGCTTATTCTTTTTGATATCCTGAATGAGACTATTGATATCGTCTAATATATTTAAAAAATATGCATTAATTCCGGATTTATTCAGCTTTTTTGTCAGAATTTCATATTCTTCAATGGGAGTTAGATCCTCCACCTCAAAATACGGCACAAAATTGAGCTCTTTTATCTCATGTTCGACAGATTTTATGTAGAATTCAGGATGCGGTTCATTGCAAACTACTGCGACTTTCAATTCTTTCATATTGAAAAAATAAACATTTTTATCATTTACACAAAATTTGTATAATGATTTAATCATTTACATTTTTTAAATTAAAAAGTAAAAAAATTTTTATTATATGAGCTTTTATCCCCAACCTTACAAATACCAGTGCGGACCTTTTGCCCTTAAATACGGGCTGGTTATGCTCGGAAAGTTTGAAAATGAAAGAGAAATAGGGAAAAAAGCCGGTAGTACATGGTGGTATGGTACAGATGAAATCGGGCTGGCCAAAGCTGCAAAAAGTTTTAACTGTAAAATGAAATATTTCAGGAGAGAAACTCCGGATGAAGCAGTTAAAGCTCTTTCTTATCATTTAAAGCAGGGATTGCCGTGTATTTTAAGTGTTGATGATTGGGAACACTGGATAACAGTTATTACCGAGCAGAAGAATAAATTTATTGTTGTTGATAGTGCTCTGGAAAAAGTTATTGTTATATATACTCCGAAGCAATTATTAAAAAGATGGAAATATGTTGATGAAAGCGGATTTATTAGTTATGACGGTTATGCTTTAACTTCAAAAGATAAACATAATACCAAAGCTCATTTCTCTCTTGAAAAAGCTAGATATGTTATGAGAGATAGAAATAAGCAGCTTGCTAAAAAATGGGATACTTATTTTAATGATTTAATTAATATTTGCAGACCTAGAACCGCTCATTCAATAAGCACCATTTCTTTTAGTGAATTTTTAAGAAGGTATGAAAAGATGCTGGTTAAAGCTGTTGCAGATTGGCACGGTACTCCGCCTTATAAAGAGCTTCATAAGATCTTAAAAAATATGCAGTTTGTTGCAGAGGTTTATAATCTGGTCGTTCATACCGTAGATCAAAAGAAGGTGCTCGTAGATCTCGCATCCATTTTAATGATGTATGCTTGCGGCAAGTATGGAATGGATCCGATTTATTAATTAAAAAATCAATCGCAAAAATAGAGAGCAATAAAATGTTTACTGGTTTAGTAGAAGAAGTTGGTAACATCTTGGGAAAATTAAAAACCGGAGATGGATTCAAATTTAAAATTAAAGCAGAAAAAGTTATTGATGATCTCGATATCGGCAGCAGTATTGCTGTAAACGGCTGCTGTTTAACTGTTGTTGAAAAAGAGAAAGATACTTTCTCTGTAGATACAATTGAAGAGACTTTGAAAAAGACGAACCTCGGCCAAACCAATATTGGTGATAAAGTTAATCTGGAGCGGCCTCTGAAAGCCGGGGACCGGCTCGGAGGACATTTCGTTCTCGGCCATATCGATACAACCGGAGTTGTTCAGGAGATTAAGGAATTATCCAACAGCCACGTAATGAAAATTTCCTTCCCGGCTCAATTTTCAAAGTATTTGATTTTTGTCGGTTCGGTTTCAATAGACGGCACCAGCATGACGGTTGCACAGCTGGGTGAAAATAATTTCTCTGTCGGGATTATACCTCATACCTGGGTTGAAACGGTTTTCTCGCAAAAGAAAGCAGGAGACTCTGTTAATCTGGAGTTTGATGTTTTGGGTAAATACGTTGAAAGGATAATGGAAGGGAAAGAAGAAATGGATGGAAAACCTGTCTGGCGAAACAAGCAGTGAAAGCAGATAGAAGATGTAGCACCTGTCCGGCGAAGTTCGAAGAACGAAGCCGGGTGGAAAATGCTAAAGCCGGATTGTCATGCAAACCATGTATTCATGCCTTCCAACAATCATACTCAGGTTTTTTCATAATTAAATTTAAAACTTAAATCTCAATCTAAATTTGGAATTCATTTCGTTTGATTAAAGGCATCGAACAAAAGGTTATCAGGTTTATTGATGAGAAGAAACTCATCGATAAAAATGACAGGATTTTAATTGCTTTAAGCGGAGGTCCCGATTCTGTTTTCCTGCTCCATTTTTTAAATAAATACAGAAGAAGATTTAAAATTGAATTGGGCGCGCTCCATGTAAACCACCGGCTGAGAGGGAATAATGCTGATGAAGACGAAAAATTTTGTAAACAAATCTGCAGGGAATTAGGTACTGAATATTTCTCTGTAAAAAAAAATGTTAAGTCTTTTGCCTCAAGAAGAAAGATCTCTTTAGAAGAAGCAGGAAGAAAAATCAGGTATTCGGTATTAGAAAGCACAGCAAAACAAAACAAATATAATAAAATTGCAACTGCACATAATTCCAATGATAATGCTGAAACCGTTTTATTGAATCTTATTAAAGGAACCGGCATCAAAGGAATTTCCGGTATTGAAGTAAAAAGAAAAAATATTATCCGGCCTGTAATCAGTTTGAAAAAAGATGAAATATTAAATTACCTTGATCAGAAAAAATTAAATTATAGAATTGATGAGACAAATTTCAGCAGCGATTATGAACGTAATTTTATACGCAATGAAATCATTCCATTAATTAAAAGCAGACTAAATCCTTCACTCGAATCTTCTGTTTTTAATTCATCTGAGGTATTTAAAAGAATTTCATCAAGGATTGATAAAGAGATTGAATCTTTTTTTAATAGCGCTATTTTTGATAAAAAACAGAATCTTTTAACTTTTTTCCCCGGTAAATTGAATAACCTGGATGAAGATCTACTGGGTGATTTTATAAAAGAATTAGTAAAACGAAACTTTTTGGTTCAGCTTTCGTTTAAGGACATTAACAATATAATTTTATTATTTAATTCTAAAACCGGGAAAAGAGTAAATCTCTCAGATAGTCTTTCGGCTGTAAAAGAAAGGAATCAAATACTTATCTTAGCAAATCCGGAAGAGAAAAGGTTTCAACCAGACAAAAAAATAAAAATTAATAAACCGGCTCAGCTTAATGGAAAAACTCTTTATATTAACCGGGTTACAAAAGATAAAGTCAAATTCTCGAATGATAGAAGTATTGAATATATTTCGGGAGATCAATGCGGTGCGTTTTTTATCAGAACATGGAAGGAGGGAGATAGGTTTTATCCGATTGGGTTTAACCTGACCGGAGGCAGATACGGTTCAAAAAAAATTTCCGATTTTTTAAATGAACAAAAAATTCCTTCCATCCTTAAGAAAAAACAATTAGTTTTAACATCCCGAAATAATATAGTTTGGGTGTTGGGTTTACGATTAGACAATAGGTTTAAATTAACTGTTAACACAAAAAAAATATACAGATTATGCCTGAAATAAAAGAAGATAAAATAATTATAAATGGTGAAAAATTTGTCCCTTTATTAACGGAAGAAGTGATTCAAAAAAGAATTAAGGAGCTGGGTACACAAATATCTTCCGAATATTCGGGAAAAGTTCCTGTATTAATCGGGATTTTAAATGGCTCTTTTTTATTTCTTGCGGATTTAATAAGAAATATTAATATAGATTGTGAGATAGATTTTTTTAAATTATCCAGCTACGGAGATGAAAAAATCTCATCCGGCAGGGTAACTTTGCTTAAAGATCTTAACTGTAATATAGAAGGAAGAGACATAATTATCGTTGAAGATATTGTTGATTCCGGTTTATCAATTAAATTTATAGAAGAATTGATCCTTAAGGAAAATCCGGCCAGCTGGAAGGTAATTACACTCTTAGTTAAGCCAAATAGCCTTAGATATAATGTAAAAATTGATTATATTGGTTTCGATATTCCCAGTAAATTTGTTGTAGGTTACGGACTTGATTATGCGCAAAAGTATAGAAATTTAAGAGCAATTTATGTTTTAAATGAATAACGGAGAATATATATTATAATGCATTTTTTTAATAATAGTAAATTTTACATGGCAGAAAATAATAATGACAACAGGCCGACACCAAAACCGCCTAAAGGAGGTAATGGTGGTCCTAATAAACCTGACGATAATTTTGATTGGTCAAAAGTTATTAGGCTGGTTTTTGGATGGGGGGCAGTTATTGTTGCGGCAGTAATAGTTATGCAGCTCTTTAAAAACGATTCCGGCAATTATGTAGATATTTCGTTTATGCAGTATGAAAAAATATTAAATGAAGATAATATCTTAAAAGCTCATATAACGAAATCGGATGTTAATGATTATTACTTTAAAGCTGATTTAAAAACTGAAGAAACTTTATCAATAAATAACCGCCAGCAAAAAGTTAAGCAAATTTCAGTATATCTTCCTGAACCTATTATTAAAGACCAGGAGGCTGTTTGGAAAAGCAAGAATATAAATTTTACATTTGATAAGGAATCTAATGAATGGTTAAATATTTTGCTTGGTTTTATTCCCTGGATTATAATTATCGGTGTATGGATTCTGATTATGAGAAGAATGCAGGGAGCAGGAGGCGGAACGCGGGGAATTTTTTCTTTCGGAAAAAGTAAAGCTAAATTGATTACCCAATCCGGACAGAAAATTACTTTCAGAGATGTTGCCGGTGCCGATGAAGCAAAAATGGAATTGCATGAAGTTATTGAATTTCTTAAAGAACCGACTAAATTCCAGAAATTAGGCGGAAAGATACCGAGAGGAGTATTGCTGTTAGGACCTCCCGGAACCGGAAAAACACTATTAGCAAGGGCTGTTGCAGGTGAAGCCGGTGTACCATTCTTTTCAATCAGCGGTGCGGATTTTGTCGAAATGTTCGTCGGTGTTGGTGCAAGCAGGGTAAGAGATCTTTTTGAACAGGGAAAGAAAAATGCTCCTTGTATTATTTTCATTGATGAAATTGATGCGGTCGGTCGGCATCGGGGAGCCGGTTTAGGCGGCGGCCATGATGAAAGAGAACAGACTCTGAATCAGCTTTTAGTTGAAATGGATGGTTTTGAACAAAACAGCGGTGTTATAATTATCGCTGCTACCAACAGACCTGATGTTTTGGACCCGGCTTTATTAAGACCCGGAAGATTTGACAGGCAGGTTGTGGTAGATAGGCCGGATGTCAAAGGAAGAGAAGGGATCCTGAAAGTTCATACGAGAAATATTCCTTTGGAAACTAATGTTAATCTTGAAATCCTTGCTAAAGGCACACCTGGTTTGGCCGGTGCTGAGTTAGCAAATCTTGTAAATGAAGCGGCGTTACTTGCTGCCCGGAAAAATAAGAAAAAAGTTGAAATGATTGATTTTGAAGAAGCTAAAGATAAAGTAATGATGGGAATGGAAAGGAAGAGCTTGATAATTTCGGAAGATGAGAAAAAAACAACTGCTTATCATGAAATAGGCCACGTACTTGTGGCGCGTATGCTTCCGGATGCGGATCCGGTTCATAAAGTAACAATTATTCCCAGGGGCAGGGCTCTTGGTGTTACCAGTTATTTACCTATTGATGAAAAGCATACTTACTCAAAAGAATATCTCGAATCAATAATAACTTATGCTTTGGGAGGGCGTGCAGCAGAAAAAATAATTTTCGATCATTATACTACCGGTGCCGGTAATGATATTGAAAAAGCTACAGGTATTGCCCGTAAAATGGTTTGCGAATGGGGCATGAGCGATAAGCTGGGACCATTAAGCTACGGTGCTAAAGAAGAGGAAATATTTCTGGGACGGGAGATTCAAAAGCACAGGGATTACAGTGAAAAAACTGCTATTGAAATTGATGATGAGATCAGAAGAATTGTTAATGTAGCAATGGGCAGAGCTGAACAAATTTTAAAAGATAATATTGAACTGCTTCACAAGCTTTCCAAAGAACTTCTGGAAAGAGAGATCCTTGATGCAGAAGAAATTGATACCTTAATCAGGGGTGAAGAGCTCCCGCCTGTTAAAAAGAACGGGAGTATGCAGGAAGAAGGTGATTCGGAAATTCCTGAACATGTTAAAAAACTTTTGGATAAACGTAAATTGAAAGAACCTTTCTCAAAAGATGATTCAAAATGACAAAGGTTCTATTAATTACAGAGATGAAGTAGTTCGAAAACTAATTCATCTCTGTTCTTTATCAATACCTATAATATATTACTTCGTATCCAAAACAACTGCAATAATAATTTTAAGTATTGTTTCTTTTGTTGCACTTGTAATAGACTTATCAAGATATTTTTCACCATTAGCAGGTAAATTCTTTTATTCCATATTCGGTTTCCTCTTAAGGGAGCATGAACTGGATACCAGGAAGAAAAATCTGAACGGTGCTACATACGTTTTAATTTCAGCGGTATTATGTGTTGTAATCTTTCCGAAGATTTTATTTATAACTGCTTTCAGTATATTAATAATCAGTGACTCGCTTGCGGCGTTGGTCGGAAGAAAATATGGCAGGCATAAGTTTCTTTCTAAAAGTCTTGAGGGAACTTTAGCCTTTTTTATTAGTGCAATCATAGTTGTCTTATTTACCCCTAAAGTAGAGGGGTTATTTTCAGAATATTTAATTGGATTTATTGCTGCTGCTATTAGTGCAATCGTGGAAAATATCTCATTCGGTTTTGCTGATGATAATCTTTCTATTCCAATTTCAATAGGACTTTCAATGTGGTTATTATATGCCGTTTTATTACCTAACTTGCAATTAATATAAACAGTAATGGATTGATTAAATGATAAAAGTTTTAACATTTGTAAGTTTAATTTTTGCAGCTTTAGTACTAATCTCATGTAATCCTGCCGATCAACCGGCAGTTGGGCCTGAAGATGAAATTTATGTTATGGCAGATTCTTCAGAATTCCAGCAGCTTGAACCTGTTCTTGATTCAACATTTGAAAAAGTGATTTATACACCTCAGCCGGAAAATTTGTTTACATTGAAGAGGATATCGCCCAACCAGCTGGAAAATTATAAGCAGAGCAAAAATTTGATTATTGTTGCTCCGTTGAATTCGAGTTCTACAACTTCCAGGTTTATTAATGCAATAATGGATACTTCCGTAAAAGCAAAATTCATGAATGAAAAACATATGCATGTTAATAAATATAATCTCTGGGCGAGAAATCAGCTGGTAATGATACTAACTGCTCCAACCATGGAAGAACTTAAGAACGATATCATGAATCATAAGGATGATCTTTTATATGCCTTTCAAAAGATATCGGATGAGAGATTAGCCAAGAGTTTATACAGCGCACCATATGAAAGGAAAGATGTTGAAGGAATGCTGCTTAAAAACTATGGCTGGATAATTTATGTGCAGGCAGATTACCAGGTAGCACTGAATATACCGAAGGATAATTTTGTCTGGCTCAGGCGTGCGCCCGGAAGTGATATGGAGAGATGGATTTTTATCCACTGGATTGACAATGCTTCACCCGATTACCTGAATGCAGATTCAATCCGTGCAATCCGTAACAGGATGACAAAAAAATACTATCGGACTACCGATGATTCTTCTTACGTTGTTATAGCACAGGATTATTTTACAACAAATGAAGTTAATTTTAATGGCAAATATGCAATACTTACTCAAGGATTATGGGAATTGAATACAAAAGGCATGGGCGGACCATTTGTAAATTATACTTTTTTTGACGAAAAAACTAAAAGAATATATATGTTAGACGGTTCTGTTTTTGCACCCAGCTACTATAAACGCAATATAATTCAACAAATGGATGTTACTTTACAATCCTTCATGACAACTTCGCAATTAAGCAAAGATAGAAAAGAAGATCTGCTGGATGAAGCTAAAAACTATAAACCGTTAACAGGAAAATAAATCTGTTAAAAAAAGCTTAATCTGAGTAAATATCTTCTGCAAACGTTATTTATAAAAAAAAATAAATTTTTTTGGGGATAAATTCTTGCCTTTTTATATTTTATTTTTTAATATTGAAACGGTTCAATTTAGATTTACCTTCTAACCATATATAGCATTCTGATAGAGGTTTCATAAACCTTATGAAAAGAATAACAATAGTTGAAGTAGCCAAAAAAGCCGGTGTCTCTAAGGGGACAGTGTCTGCTGTTATTAATGCCCGTAATTCAGTTAAACCTGTTACAAGAGACCATATTCTTGAAGTAATGAAGGAATTAAATTTTCGTCCGAGGGGTGTTGCCAGAAATTTGAAGAACGGAAACCAATATAAAAGCATTGGTGTAATTATAAAAGATTTAAACTATCCTTTTTATACATCAATTGCTACCGGCGTTAAAGAATATGCCAATAGTAAAGGGTATTCTGTTATTGTAACCAGTTCGGAAAATGATCATGAAACCGAAAAAAGATTTTCACATCTCTTTTCTGCTAAGGATGTAAAAGGAACAATAATTGCACCGATTGTAGAAGGCGCTTCGGAAATCGAACATCTATTTAAATTAAAAATGATTAATTATCCTTTTGTTTTATTAGAAGACGTTAAAGGTATCCAGGCAAATGTTGTTGCGATTAATAATTTGAGGGCTATAAAAAAAGCTGTTAAATATCTAATAAGTTCCGGTCATACAAAGATAGTGCATTTTGCCGGTCCACCGCAATCATCCCATACACAGGAACGAATTGAGGGCTTTCGCCATGCGTTTAGTGAAAGCACATTGGTATTTAATAAGGACTTGATCGTTCCCGTGGGATCTAGCCATGACGAAAGTTACTGCAAAACAATTGAATATTTTAATGAAAAGAAACACGAAGATTATCCTACGGCTATTGTATGTTTTAATGATCAGCAGGCGCTCGGGGTTATGATGGCACTTAATGAATTGCATATAAAAGTCCCGGATGATATTTCAATAATAGGGAATGATGATATTTATTACGCTAAGATTTATCCTGTCCCTTTAACAACAATCCGTGCCCCTCAGCATGAGATTGGAATAAAAGCTGCCGAGATTCTAATACGAAATATCGAAGCACCGAAATTGCTGCCGATTGAAAAAGTCTACCTGGAAACTGAGTTTGTTATAAGACAATCTTCAAAAGTATTAAATAAAAATTAATTTTATGAACCTGCTCTAAAAAGGTTCATTTATGGAAAATATTATTTATTCAATTTTAATCCATAAACGAAACCGAATTAGTTGAAATTAACCTTTTTAGATTCGATTCACTTTATAAAAGTAAAATTGATAATGTTATACCTGCTTGTTTTACTCCCTATTAAATTTTTCAAATCCAGGATATAGAATTTACTTAATCGGATCAGTAAAAAGATCAGCGAGCAGAATAAAAACATATCTTCAAGTATTCCTTGATAAAATAAAATAATGAGTAATTGAAGGATTTTGTGTGTGACGCTATCTGGTTAATTTGTGAATAAAAGTGGCTACCATTTATCCGGCTTTCTTCATAAATTTCTTATGTATTCAAAACATTCAATATTTAATACAATTTTTTTTTCATTTTTAAAAATTGTATACTGTCAAAGTATATGCCGGGGAAAAATCATAACAAATCTAAAATGAATATGGTTATTAAAGAATATAATTAATTATTTAAGTCGGTTATCTTAAAAAATATCTCTTTAAAAAATAATAATTGATAATTTTTAGAATGTTTTTTCCTTGCCTTTATGAAATTATTTTTATAATATTGAATCGGTTCAATTGGTATCTTACCTTTTTCATGAAAACTGGGCTATTTTATGAGAGTTAAAAGTTACTACTCATCTTTTTTGAATCTGAGGGTTAATCAATTGGGGAGTAAGATTCTACAATTTTATTCAATTTTTATTTAAAGTATTATAGTTCTTAACAAATTGTAATTAAAAGATATCTCTGAGGAGGAAAAAATATGACACTTGATACTTACCGTATCAGATACGGATTATTTTCCGTATTTATCTTTTTACTAACAGCAATTCAATCCTACACTTTTGCTCAAACCGGCTCAATAACAGGTAAAATTTATGATAAAGAAACTAAAGACAATTTAATTGGAGCAAATGTAGTAATCGACGGTACAAGTTTAGGTGCTGCTTCCGACCTGGATGGAAAATATACAATTCGTAATGTACCGGCCGGTGATCATAAAATAACAGTTTCATATATCGGATATAATCCGGTTACTGTAGACATTACTATAACTGCAAACAGGATGCTGGAACAGGATTTTTATCTTGAAGCTCAGGCAATACAGGGGCAGACAGTTACTATTACTGCACAGGCACAAGGCCAGATTTCAGCTATTCAGCAGCAGTTAACTTCTGATAAAATTTCAAATGTTGTGTCGGAAGCAAGGATTCAGGAACTGCCTGATTTTAATGCTGCGCAGGCAATTTCCCGTTTACCCGGAATATCCACACTGCAGAGTTCCGGTGAAGCGAATAAAATTGTAATTAGAGGTCTGGCTCCTAAATATAATCAAATCACCATCGGCGGAATTGCTTTAGCATCTACCGGAAGTACTCAGATCGGCATAAGCTCACAAGGTGGTACTGCCGGATCAATAAGTAACGACAGAAGTGTGGACCTCACCATGATATCTTCATATATGCTTAAAGCTATTACAGTATATAAAGCTCTAACACCTGATCTTAATGCCGATGCAATAGGAGGTGTTGTGAATATGGAATTGAGGGAAGCTCCGCCGGAATGGCATTCAGATCTTCGCTGGCAATCAGGTTATACTGCTAAAAGCAATACATACAGTAATTACAGGGCAGTAGGATCAGCCAGCAATCGATTCTTTAATAATAAACTTGGTGTGTATGTACTTGGGAATATCGAAAGTTATGATCGTGATGCTGATAATATGGATGCAGGTTATTCAATTTCTTCCGACAAAGTCGGAGATAACGGATATCTCCCTGTCAAGGTATCAAACGTACAGCTCAACAGGCATTTTGAAACGAGGAGAAGGTATGGCGGAAACCTGATACTGGATTACAGACTTCCTTCAGGTTCTATTAAGCTGATTAATATGCTAAGCCGTTTGAATTCCAAATACCAGGAATACAGAACAATATACAATTACTCAAATAACGATTTGACTTTCCGGTACAGAGAAGGGAATAATAATGTCGATTTGATGCTAAATTCTTTGGGCTTTAATTATGATCTAGGATTTATATCTATTGATCTTAAAGCTGCAAATAATTATTCCAGGAATAATTTACCCTCTTCTCCCCAATCAGAATTTTACCAGACCAGGGGGGTCGGAAACTCAACTGATAATACAACTCCAGAAAATTTAACTTATCTTATCAGTTACGGCGGTACTTCCAGTGACTATTTAAATACTTTAACTTTATTTAGTTCGGATTATAAGGAACTCGGACAGACATACAAAGGGGATTTTAAATCTCCTTTTAATTTAGGAACAGATTTTTCAGGTTATTTTAAGTTTGGCGGAGAATATAGATATACAACACATAGAAATAATCAGAATACACCTTACGCCAGTTTAGGCGGAACTTCCACTATTCAAAATGAAATGACAACAGCAATACGTAACCGCTATGGAAATTTAAATTATAACTCCGGTTTAAACCGTTTCCCTGCTACCAGTTTTACAACTCCCGATGCTTCAATTTATAATGATAGTTTTCTTAGTGACAGGTTCGGCAGTCTAATCTGGGCTTCGAATGCCAGTTTACTAACAAATATGACATATTTTATAGCAAATAATCCTCAATTCAGTGCGATTAATGCACCTGCTACATCACCTGGAGGATGGTATGATGGTTATTTCCAAATATATCCAAATACTTATAAATATGTTGAAAAGTATTACGCAGGTTATGTTATGTCCGAATTGAATTACGGAAAATTAATGTTAGTTGGCGGTATACGTTATGAAAAAGAACGCGGCTATTATGATGCGTTCAATTTAAAGGATGGCAGGGATCAAAGAAGTCAGAAATATTTCATTGTTACTTCACAGCCTGAAAACCATTACTGGTTCCCAATGGTTCAGGCAAAATATGACGTGACCAATTGGCTTGACGTTCGTTATGCTTATACACAAACTTTATCTCGTCCCGATTTTCATCAGCTTTCACCACATTTTACTATAAGCTACGGTGCAGGTGCAGTAACTGCGGGTAATCCTGATCTTAGACCGGCGCAGGCATATAATCATGATCTCATATTTACTTTTCATAATAATGAATTAGGACTTTTTTCTGTAGGTGGTTTTTATAAGGAAATTAAAAACTTTACTTATTCCACTCAATATCCGCTTTTTGATACAGCACCCGAGGGAATTCATACAACTAAAGATTTTGAAATTGAAGGAGTATTTCCAAACAGAGGAGCCACATTGTTCACTTATATTAATTCACCATTTATAGCCTACATCAGAGGTGTTGAAGTGGATCTTCAGACAAGATTCTGGTATTTACCGGTTCCATTTAACGGGGTACTGCTTGGTATCAACTATACACATATTTCTTCTGCTGCCACTTATCCCTGGAGAAATGCCCGAACACGTATTGTAGGTCCGCGTCAAACTGTTACGGAAGTTTTTGATAGTACCAGGACAGGGCGTTTAATTGATCAGCCGAACGATATAGTAAATGCCTATGTCGGATATGATTATGAAGGATTTTCTTTGCGTTTATCATTCTTATTCCAGGGTAATGCGGTTAGCAATATTGGTAATTTCACTGAACAGGATGGTTTTACAAGAGACTATTTCAGGATTGATGCTTCTGTAAAACAAACCCTTCCATGGTATGGGATTGAGCTTTACCTGGATTTTGTTAATCTAAATAGTGAAACAAATACTTCAGCTCAAAAATCGATCGGCGGATTCACTAATGAACAAAATTATGGATTAACAGGGAATCTTGGAGTTAGATATCACTTTTAACTAAATAAATAAATTCAGGAGGTAATAACATGAACCTTATTTATAAATTATTCCTTTTTTCGGTTATCTTCTCTTCGTTAATGTTCGCTAAAGATACCGTTTCAGTTCAGGATTATTGGGAAACGGGAGGAACCGAAGGAACACTAAATGATGCTGTACAGGCAGCGATAGACGGTGGAACTTTGTCAAATACCGTTTTCAAATTAAAGCCTTATGGCACTTATGTACTAACCGGTTCAATAACTACTCCACCGGGAGCAACCTTTGAACTTTATGCCGATCCTCCGGGAAACACCCAGGAAACTGCACCGCCTATGATTTGCTGGACTGTAAGCACAGCTCCCAGTAAAACATATTTTTTCGATGTTGCCGGTGAGATTAAAATGCAGAATATTTGGTTATTATGGGCAGGTCTTGATGGTACACGCTATACATCAACGATTCGTGTCGGTGACTCGGCTACAGTTTCAGGCGGTCGTATTGAAGCGAAAAATGTAATATTCGATTATGTTCAGCAGGCATCCAGCGGTGCAATACAGCCTTATGCTACACATTTTGTGGGACATTTTCAGAACTGTTATTTCAGAAATTGCGTAGACAATCACTTCAGGTATTATAGCAGGGCTGTTTCTGTACCTTACGGGGCTACTGGTTTGCATACAGACACTCTTACATTTGAAAATTGTACATTCGCAAATATGGGATATGTTTACATGCAGGAAGCAGGTAATTATGGCGATAATGTTTTCTTTAACCATTGTACATTTTATAATGTAATGATGTATACTCTTGAATCCGGGTGGTGGTATAAAATGTATGTTACTAATTCACTTTTTATCAATACTTTTATGTATGGTTACATTCCAACTGCACCCGATGGAATTAACGGCGGTACAATTCAGATTTCTCCTATAGACAGCAGTGCCTTAGGTAATGGTTTCGGATTCACTGTACCGTTCACCGAGCAAGACCGGCATGTATTGTTTGCCAACAACAACTATTACCTTGAACAATGGCTCATTGATTGGATGGGATATGGATCGAACGGCAGCCCTTATAGCAAGGATAAACACCTGAACAGGCTTGATGACGAAATACCGCTTCCACAGCCGATGTTTAACAATACTACTCTTGCTTTCTTCGATTCAACCGATTCAGGCGGAAATAAGATCTGGCCATATATAAATAAAGCAAGTCTGGATAGCCTTGATCCTGGTTTAGTAAATCCACCCATTGCTCTGGATTCTTTAAAATCTTTCATAAATAAAAAATGGGATGACAACTCTGATCTTCTATGGGCATGGAATCCATCTCAGTATGATAATAACGGAGGCCAGGTATGGCCATTTGTGGAAAGTCTAGCTTATACCAACGAGACATTAAAAACTGCCGCAATGGATGATCTTCCCTTAGGAGATTTGTATCATTGGTGGCCGGAACAATATTCACAATGGAAAGCACAGGCAGGTGATGAACAGGCACGCATAAATACATGGCTTGCATCCGGTAAAGATCCAAATGCAGTTGGAGTTATAGAGGTGAAAGGTGCTGCACCATCAGAATTTAAACTTAGCCAGAACTACCCGAATCCGTTTAACCCGACAACCAAAATCGAGTATTCTGTTCCAAAATCAGGGTTTGTTTCTCTTAAAGTATACAATCTTCTCGGGCAGGAAGTAGCAACTTTATTCAGCGGCAATCAGAAAGCCGGTAACTATGTTGCTACATTTGACGGATCGGATTTAGCCAGTGGAGTATATATGTATAAGCTACAATCCGATAAGGTATCTCTTACTAAGAAATTTGTTCTAATGAAATAAATGATGTGGAACCTCCGGGGTTTTTAATAATCCTGGAGGTCTTCTTTGGTTATTTTTTTTTATAGATGTATTAATTAAAAATCTTAACTTGGAGGAGGTGGACTATTTATAACAAAACGTTCAATTTCATCAACGCATTTGAATATATTAGAAAAGTTTCTAATATTTTTTTTAACTCAAAGCAGGAGGAAATATGAAAAGAATTACATATATGATTCTTTTTAGTTTGTTCTTTTTTTTAGCAGGAGCTAATTTGCTCCAGGCTCAGGTAGATACTGTTCTGTATGAACAATTTGATAACGGTCAAGGTCAGTGGGCAACAGGGTGGGTTGATGCCACGAATGCAACCGCTACTTTTTCGATCGATACTACCGGCAAACTGTCCGGTAAAAACTCTTACAAAACTGTTGTTACCAAAGCCCAACTGGAAATGTACAGAATACAGAGGATTCATGACCTTCCACTTGTTGCCGGGTATCAATATACTATATCGTTTATGGCGGTGGCAGACTCAAATGCACGCATTAATTGCTTATTTGAACTAGCAGGAGATCCTTACACCCAAAGATTAAATGATACAGCTTCAGTTACTGATGCCCCTCAAACCTTTACCTATTCAATGTCTGCTACTCAAAGTGTACCTACGAATCAGGTAAAACTTATGTTAGGCGGTGCGCAAAACGTCGGTAGGACAATCTGGATTGACAGTATTATTGTAACACGGGTTCCGGATCCTGCACTTGTATCTAAATGGGGCGAAACCTCTTTAGGATATGCCTGGTCTGTATTGAATGATTCTTCTACTGCTCCCGGTAATGCCAGTATGAGCGGTACACAGCCTATGTCATCAAACGGGGCATCTTTACTTGGTGGTTTTGATACTCTCAAACCAACCATGGATCAGGCCGTTGTTGCCAGCGGTCAATTGGAATTTGTAGGCAACCCTGGTGAATCTTATACTGCATTACGCTTTGCTATGTCTTATGCAGACAGTCTTACCCTTAATAATCAGTATACCGATTCGGCGATGTGGGTTAAAGCTGCAGGTAAAGGGTATTATGGATATGAGTTTACGCCAAGAAGCGGAGGCACTGACATGCCAAATGGCAGTGGCGGTAGTGGTTCAATCTGGACAATTATAAACGGTAACTGGTCAAGTACCTATAGTAATGGCGGTGGTCCGGTTGGGCCGGCTATAGATCAGGCTCCACGTCTTGCGGTAATCGAAGCAGGTACTTATAACTGGGCTATTTCTGTTCAGCAGATAAATGATACTACAGACGAAGTAAGATGGTCGCTGGTTAAATCAGATAATAGTTACTGGTTTGGAGGTACTGTTATGGCTCCTGCGGTAACGGATAAATTCAATAATGTTGCTTTTTGGACCAAGGATGGTGAGCATACTCAGTTTAATTTAACCGGAGTCAGAGCTGTTCTTGGAGCTCCTATTACTGTTCCTCCGGCACCCTGGCAAGCATACTATCTTGATCAGTGGGGCGAAACCTCTCTGGGATATGCCTGGGATGTATTAAATGATACAAACACAGTTATTGGTGATGCAGGTATAGCTGGTACACAGCCTATGGCTTCAAACGGGGCATCTTTGCTCGGTGGATTTGGCCAGAGTATAAATATACCTACTGATAAAGCTGTTATAGTCAGCGGTCAGTTGAAATTTGTCGGCAGCCCTGGTGCATCCTATACTGCTCTTCGTTACGCTATAACATATAGGGACAGCCTGACACTTAATAATCAAAATACCGATACTGCTATGTGGGTTGGTTCAGCAGGTCAAGGTTATTATGGATATGAGTTTACACCAAGAAGCGGAGGCGCTGACCAGCCAAATGGTAGTGGCGGCAGCGGTTCTATCTGGACAGTCAATAACGGCAATTGGCCAAGCACCTATAGTAATGGCGGTGGTCCTGTTGGGCCGGCTATAGACCAGGCTCCACGTCTTGCAGTAATCGACGCAGGAACTTATGACTGGGCTATTTCTGTTCAGCAGATAAATGATACTACAAACGAAGTAAGATGGTATGTAGTAAAAGAGGCAGCAGCAGGTCAACAAACTACCTACTGGTTTGGCGGTACTGTTATGGCTCCTGCTGTAACTAATAAATTAAATAATGTTGCTTTTTGGACCAAGGATGGTGAGCATACTGAATTTGATATTATTGCAGCTAAAATTGATATAGGTGCTCCTATTACCGTACCTCCAAAACCGTTTGCATCTTATTATGTTGACACATGGGGATTTAACGGTAGTAACGGCGGATGGTCATTGAAACCTGGTGAGTTTGTAGGTGATGAAATTATTAGTGGTACCAGTGATTTAACAGGCTGGGCTGCAGTTAGAGGAGAATTCGGACCTGAATCAGGTGTCAGCAAAGATACAGCTCTTTTAGTAACAGGCCAGCTTGAATTTGACGGCGGCGGTTTTGATGCTTGGAGCAGTCTGCGCTTCGGTATATTCTACAGCGATAGCGCCGGTTCGGTTCAAGTAGATTCAGCATTAGATTCCAGTAATGTCTGGACAGGAACGAATAATTCTACTAATGGATATTTGTTATTACCTTTAAGCAGTAATACACCAGCCGTAAGCTGGCAGGGTATTAGTCAAACTGGAACATGGGGAGCTGTAGTAAATGGAACATGGTATAGCACCGGTGGTGCTGAGGATTATATTTTAGGCAGCAATCTTCAGGAGCCGCCTAATGCTACAGCATCTGCCGGAACTTATAATTTCGCCATATCGGTCGCTCCAATGAGTGCTACTTCAAACGATGTAAGATTTTACTTAACCAAGGATGATGGAAGCTACAGCTTCAGAGGAAAAATTGTTGATAATCATGATCCTCTGGTAACCCAGAAATTCAATAGTATAAATTTTGCATTGAATACTAATGCAGGCACCAGTGCCATGAAAATGTTGAATGTGAAAATTGACAGAGGTGCTCCGCTTGATTCTGTTTTAGTTGGTGTTGAAGGAACAAAATCTCTTCTTCCAACAGAATATTCATTAAGCCAGAACTATCCTAACCCGTTTAATCCTACAACTACAATTAATTTTGCTTTGCCGAAGTCTAGCGACATTAGTCTTGTAGTTTATGATATTCTGGGAAGGAAAGTTGCGGAATTGATAAACGGTAATTTAGCAGCCGGATATCATTCAATTAATTTCAACGCTTCAAATTTTGCTTCCGGAGTATACTTCTATAGATTACAGGCAGGAAATTTTGTTAGTGTTAAAAAATTAATGCTGTTGAAGTAACCTTTGTCCCGGATTTCTCTATGAAATAAAAGAGGAAATCTTATTAAATGTTAACAGCCTGCTCTGCATTTCCGGAGCAGGCTGTTTATTTTTAAATAATTGTCATAATTATGCCTGAAACCTTTTACATTGTGGCAGGATAATTTTCTTAAATTTTGAACTTTAGTAATTCAGCCGGCATTTTTTAATTTGACGATATTTGGTTAGTAAATTGCAAAAAGTGGCTATTATTTAAGTTCCGTTGTTCATAAATTTAGCTTGATTTTTAAATGTCCTTAATGTAGATACATAAACACACAGTTCAATTTTAAGGGTTAGGTATTCATCTCAAGCTAAAGATGAATTATAATTTATGTTCAGTATTGGTGAACAAAAGCGGGAGCAAATAAAATTTTTATTCAGAAATTAAAAAGCTTAGTAATTCAGTAATATATAAGAATTACGGCTTTGTTATCTATTAAAGGGCAATAAAAATGAATAAACTGAATATAAAAAGATTTTCCACATATATAATTATAAATCTTTTTGTTCTGATTGTACCGGTTCCTGCTCAATCGCAGAAAGTTATAAATGAAATAAATATTCCTCATCTTAAAGAGCAGGGAAACACAGTTCAGCTTATTGTAAACGGAAAACCTTTCCTGATGCTTGCCGGTGAAACAGGGAATTCGAGTGCATCTGATTTGAATTATATGAACAAAATTTGGCCGAAAATTGTTAAGATGCATTTAAATACCCTTGTAGTTCCGGTATACTGGGAACTCATTGAACCGAAAGAAGGTAAATTTGATTTTACTCTAGTTGACAGTATAATTACTGCTGCAAGAAAGTACAATATTAAACTGGTATTTCTCTGGTTTGGTACCTGGAAAAACAGCATGTCCTGTTATGTTCCCCTCTGGATTAAGGCCGATGAAGAAAGATTTCCGAGAACCAGGGGAAAAAGCGATTCTACATCAGTTGAAGGAAATTACTCCGCAGATGGAAAAGCAGAAGAAATTCTGACACCTTTTAATACAACCAATAGAAATACTGATGCTAATGCTTTTTCTAATTTGATGGAACATATTCGTGAAATTGATGAGAAGGAGCAGACAGTAGTATTGGTTCAGGTGGAAAATGAGATCGGTATGATACCGGATGCAAGGGACTATTGTAAAAGTGCAAATGAAGCTTTTAGTGCGGATGTACCTGAAGAATTTATAAATTATTTAAGTGTGAAAAAAAGTAAGTTAAATCCATTCCTTTATGATTTATGGGAGAAAAACGGGTTTAAAACAAAAGGCAGCTGGGAGGAAATATTCGGTAAAAGCTTAAATACTGATGAAATTTTCATGGCCTGGAATTATGCAAAATATGCTAATTATGTAGCTGAAGCCGGTAAAAAGGAATATCCATTACCAATGTATGTTAATGCTGCATTAATACGTCCGGGATATAAACCGGGGCAGTATCCGAGCGGAGGTCCTTTGCCGCATCTTATGGATATATGGAAAGCTGCAGCACCGGATATAGATTTTCTTGCACCGGATATTTATTTCCAGAATTTTGCTGAATGGGTCGCAAAGTTCGATATACCGGTTAGTAACCCGGGAGAGATGTTTAATCAGTTTTTTATCCCCGAAGCCGGTAATAATCAGAGTATTGTAAACGCATATTATGCTTTTGCACAGCATAATGTAATGGGCTACAGCCCGTTTTCAATTGAATCCCTTCCGGATCCTTCAGACAATCAAGTCTCAAAAGGATATGATGTACTTGCACAGCTTACGCCTCTTATTTTATCAAACCAGGGGAAAGGGACAATGGCCGGAGTTATTCTGGACAGTGCCGGTCAAAAAGCGGAAATAAAATTAGGAGACTATATTTTTGTTGTTAATCATGAGTACAGCTGGTCTTATGCACCTAAAACGGAAGGTGAAAACCCGAGGTACGGAGGGATGATAATTATGGTATCACCCGATGAATACTATGTTGCAGGAAGAGGAATGGTAATAACTTTTAGATCAGCCTCAAATGATGATAAAATTGTCGGAATAGGAAGTGATGATGAAGGAAAATTTGTTGACCTGGCTGCCGGTCAGGCAGGTGGTAAATGGATCCCGGGTCTGCGGTTGAACGGAGACCAAACTCATCAGGGAAGACATATTGATTTGCCGGGTAATACTTTCAGCATTCAGAAAGTTAGACTTTATAAATATAAATGATGATAAATCTCTACAGAAATTCTTAACCACATAGGAGTTCTATTGAAGAACCTGCATATCAATAAGAAATAAAATTTAAATATCACAAAAAAAATAATACATCTTATAATTGATTTCTAAAAGATAAAACAAATAATATGAAAGATTTAATAATAATATTTTTACTTTTCTTTTTAGTTTCTTCTCTCAAAGCTGAAGATGGACATAATTTATGGCTGCGATATCAAACTCCTAAGCCGGTAAAAATTGTCTGCTCAAAAGAATCTGAAACTTTAGACATTGCACAGCAGGAGTTAAAAAAAGGTTGGCAGGGGAAGGCAGAAGCGGAAGTTGTATTAACTGTAAAGTATGATAAATCTCTAAAAGGAGATGGATTTTTGATTGACTCTTCCGGGGTGCAGGCTAATACGGATCTTGGTATTTTATATAGTGTTTATGATTTGCTTCGCCGTCAAAAAACAGGAGAGAATCTAAATCATGTAATCTCAAATCCCTCATATGAACTTCGCCTGCTGAATCACTGGGATAATCTAAATGGAACAATAGAACGCGGATACGCGGGGGGATCAATATTCTGGCATAATGGAAAAGATTCCTTAACAATTACTGAACAGGATAAAATTTTATGGAAGGAATATGCCCGTGCAAATGCTTCGATAGGAATTAACGGTGCTGTTCTTAATAATGTAAATGCATCACCTCAAATGCTTGCCGGCAAAACTCTGAAAAAAGTTAAAGCTATTGCAGATATACTGCGTCCGTATGGAATTAAAACATACCTGTCTGTAAATTTTTCTTCACCTGCTGTTTTGGGAGGATTGAAAACATCCGATCCGTTAAATCCGGAAGTAATAAAATGGTGGAAAGCAAAAGTTAAGGAAATCTATTCTTTGATCCCGGATTTCGGCGGATTCCTGGTTAAAGCCAATAGTGAAGGGCAGCCCGGTCCCCAGGATTTCGGCCGCACTCATGCCGATGGTGCCAACATGCTGGCTGATGCTTTAAAACCATACAGCGGTATTGTTATGTGGCGGGCTTTTGTTTATAGTCCGACAAGTGATGATCGTGCGAAGCAAGCTTATGCAGAATTTACGCCTTTAGATGGAAAGTTTAGGGATAATGTAATTATTCAGGTGAAAAACGGACCGGTTGATTTTCAACCCCGCGAACCTTTCAACCCGCTTTTCGGTGCTATGAAAAAAACCTCAGTTATGCCGGAACTCCAGATAACACAAGAGTACCTGGGACAGTCGGTACAACTTGTGTTTTTATCAACGATGTGGGAAGAATTCCTGAACAGCGATACATATCAGCATGGAGAAGGAAGCACCGTTGCCCGCTGTACCGATGGAAGTATCTATCATCATAAATTTACTGCTATTGCTGGAGTATCTAATATCGGGCTCGATACCAACTGGACAGGTCACCACTTTGCACAGGCTAATTGGTATGCCTTCGGCCGCCTGGCCTGGGACAACAAATTAACAAGCGAACAAATTGCTGACGAATGGATTAAGCTGACATTTTCAAATCAATCTGAAATCTCAAATATTGATTGGCAGGTACATTTCCTCTTACCGGTTAAACAAATGATGCTGCAGAGCCGTGAAACAGCTGTCAATTACATGATGCCTCTTGGACTTCATCATATTTTTGCAGCTAACCATCATTACGGACCCGGACCCTGGTGGGGACCTAAAAATGTACGACCTGATTGGACTCCACCTTACTATCACAAAGCAGATTCAAACGGCATCGGTTTCGACAGGACTAAATCCGGCAGTAATGCTGTAAACCAGTATCACGAACCACTCAGCTCTGAGTTTAATGATTTGAAAACTTGTCCTGAAGTATATTTATTATGGTTTCATCATCTCCCATGGGATTATAAAGTGAAAAACGGGCGGACTTTATGGGATGCAATATGTTACCATTATGAAAATGGAATACAGCAGGTGCGTGAGTTTCAGAAATTGTGGGATAAAGAAAAGCTTTACGTCGATGAGAAGAGATTTTCCGATGTACAAAGTAAACTCCGTCGTCAGAGCCGTGATGCCCAGATCTGGAAAGACGGCTGTTTATTATATTTTCAGCAATTCAGCCGGCGGCCGATACCCTATGATATTGAACGACCTATCTATAATCTGGATGAGTTGGAAAAAATGGATATGTCAAAAATTTAATGGTAATTGCATGAAAAATAATCTTCATTTGATAATCTTTATATTTTTCATATTCACTTCTATAAATTTTGTTAAAGCTGAAGCCGGGTATAATCTTTGGCAAAAATATGATTTGATTTCCGATAATAATTTGCTGACAAAATATAAAGAATTAATTAAGGAATCAGTCATAGAAGGAAACTCACCGACTATTCACACTGCCCGAAATGAATTACATTTACGATTAATATTATTAATTGAACACTTAAGGAGTTATTTATGAAAAAATTTCTCTTACTATTTCTTTTAATTAGTATTTCTCAGATGCCTGTAAGAGCTCAGACAACTGAAAATAAAATAACAATCAATGCCTCTGATCAGGAATATAAAATTGATAAGAATATTTACGGCCAGTTCTCGGAGCATCTCGGACATCTCATTTACGGAGGTATTTGGGTCGGACCAAATTCTCCTATACCAAATATAGACGGCATTAGAAAAGATATTGTTGATGCACTCAGAGAAATTAAAGTCCCGGTACTAAGATGGCCCGGCGGCTGTTTTGCCGATGAGTATCATTGGATGGACGGAATAGGTCCCCGAAAAGACAGACCTAAAATGATTAATACAAACTGGGGAGGCGTTACGGAAGATAACAGTTTCGGAACACATGAATTCTTAGAACTTTGCCGTTTAATCGGATGCGAGCCTTATATTACCGGCAATATCGGGAGCGGTACTGTAAAGGAATTATCACAATGGGTTGAATATGTTAATTCAGATAATGTAAGTCCAATGACTGATCTGCGCAGAAAGAACGGGCAGGAAAATTCGTGGGGAGTTAAATTCTGGGGAATCGGAAACGAAAGCTGGGGATGCGGCGGTAATATGCTGCCTGAATATTATGCCGACCAGGTAAGGAGATATGGCACTTATATGCATAATTACGGCAAAAATAAGTTATTTAAAATAGCCTGCGGCCCCAGCGGAAATGATTACAAATGGACTGATGTTTTAATGAAAGAAGATGCTCCTTATTTTGACGGGTTAGCACTCCATTATTATTCCTTCGCAAATCAGAAGACTGCAACGGATTTTGATGAGGACGGCTGGTTTGATATAATGAAAAAAACTTTGGAAATGAAGCAGCTTATTGAAAAGCATTCGGAAATAATGGATAAATACGATCCTTTCAAAAGAGTTGCTTTAATTGTTGATGAATGGGGAACATGGTACAAAGTTGAACCCGGAACCAATCCCGGCTTTTTATATCAGCAGAATACCATGCGGGATGCAATAGCTGCTGCATGCAATTTAAATATATTTAACAATCACTGCGATCGCGTTAGGATGACAAACATTGCCCAGGTGGTAAATGTTCTGCAGGCAATGATTCTTACTAAAGACGATAAAATGATTCTTACTCCTACTTATTGGGTTTTTGATCTGTTTAAAGTGCATCAGGATGCAATGATGGTTCCTGTAAAATTGTCATCAAGCAATTATATTTATCACGGTGATAAACTTCCCGCGGTAAATTGTTCGGCTTCTATCGACAGCGCAGGCAGAATGCATATTTCACTATGTAACATAGATCCCGATAAATCTGAGAATGTTGAATTAAGCGTGGAAAGCTTTAAGACAGTTAAGATTTCGAGTAAAATACTCACTGCAGGTAAAATGAATGACCACAATACATTTGATAATCCGGATGAAGTAAAACCTGCAGGTTTTTCGGATTTTCAATTAAACGGGAATAACTTAAAAGTTAATATGCCTCGTATGTCGATTATTGTTCTTGAACTGGAAGGTAAAGTCGAGTTTAAAAAGAAAGAAATAAAACTTAAAAATCCGGAACAAGGACTTGATTATGATTACTATGAATATGACGGCTCCAGCCTTCCTAACTTTGCGGATTTAAAACCTAAATCTTCCGGTACTATTGAAAATATTCTTATTCCGAAAACAGAGAGAAGTGAAAATTTTGCTTTAAGATATACCGGTTATATAAAAATACCTGAAGACGGTTTATATACTTTTTATACAAATTCCGATGATGGGTCTGCAGTTTTGATTGACGGAAAATTGGTTGTTAATAATGATGGTCAGCATGCAATGGTTGAAAATTCCGGGAATGTTATGCTTAACTCGGGTTATCATAGGATTGAAATATTGTTTTTCCAGGCAGGCGGAGGAATGGGGCTTGAGGCCGACATTAAAGGTCCCGAAATGAAGAAACAGATTATTCCGGCAGACATGCTGTACCGCGAAAACTAATATATGGTTTAAACGTATTATGAATAAAAGCGTAGTTATTTTTATCCTGATTTTCTTACCGGCAATTCTATATGCTCAGAATTTTGCCGGTTATGCTTCAACTCCGCCAATGGGATGGAACAGTTGGGATTGTTACGGACCAACCGTTAATGAAAAGGAAGTTAAAGCGAATGCAGATTATATGGCCGAACATCTTAAGAAATATGGATGGAAATATATTGTTGTCGATATTCGCTGGTATGTAAAAAATCCTAAGGTCCACGGTTACAATGAAAAAAATCCTATCATAGAAATGGATAAGTATGGGAGATTGATGCCGGCTGTTAACAGATTCCCTTCTGCAAAAGATGGAAAAGGATTTAAACCTTTGGCAGACTATATTCACAGTATAGGTCTTAAATTCGGTATACATATCATGCGCGGTATACCCAGGCTTGCAGTTGAAAAGAATGCACCTGTTTTGGATACAAAATACACCGCAAAAGAAATTTATAATAAAAAGGAATTGTGTAGATGGCTTAACGATATGTATACTGTTGATGCCGCAAAGCCTGGTGCACAGGATTATTATAATTCGCTTTTTAAACTATATGCTTCGTGGGGAGTCGATTTTGTAAAAGTTGATGATATTGCCAATCCTTATCACGAAGATGAAATTGATATGGTCAGAAAAGCCATCGATAATTGCGGTCGTCAAATAGTATTAAGTCTGTCTCCGGGGGAAACTCCGATAGAAGATGCCGGACACGTAAGTACTCATGCTAATATGTGGCGTATTATAGGAGACTTTTGGGATAACTGGTCCCAGTTAAATGAACATTTTTCACTTTTTGAAAAGTGGATATCTTATATGAGTCCCGGCCATTGGCCTGATGGTGATATGCTTCCTTTAGGCAGAATTGGAATTCGTGCTGAACGAGGTGATGAGCGTATGAGTCAGTTTACCAGAGATGAACAGTATACTTTAATGTCGCTTTTTTTAATTTGCCGTTCTCCGCTCATGTTTGGTGGAAACTTGCCCGGCAATGATGAATTCACTTTAAATTTAATCACCAATGAAGAAGCACTTAACGTTTTAAATAAAAGCAAAAATAACAGGCTTCTTTTTGATCATGATGGAAAAATTGCATGGACTGCAGATGCTTTAAATAGTAATGATAAATATGTTGCGCTTTTTTATACTTCCGATCAAACCCCTATAAATGATAAACTTGCCATATGGAACAGCAAGCTTATTACTTATAAACCCGGAGAACAAAGTACAAATGTAAATGTAAATATTGCCGGGGCAAAAAAATTATTCTTAGTTATTACTAACGGCGGAGACGGAAATAATTGGGATCATGCTGATTGGATAGAACCAAAATTAATTGGTAAAAAAGGAACTTTAAATCTTACCGATATTAAATGGAAGAGTGCATCTGCAGGATGGGGTAGTTCAGCAATTGCTAGAAGCGTTATGGACAATAAATTAATTGTTGATAATAAAGAATACGCTAACGGTATAGGTACACATGCTCCTTCCATCATTGAATATGATCTGCCTGAAGGATATGAGACTTTTTCCTCAATAGCAGGACTAGATAAAGAATGTATTGATCACCCCGAAGGGGCTACTGTAAAGTTCCATGTATTTACTACATATCCTACAGGTTCTTCTCCCAAAGATTTTGCAAAAATAACATTAAAATTTTCTGAATTAGGTTTGAAAGGCAAATGTGAAGTCCGGGACTTATGGGTTAAAAAGGATCTTGGTGAATATACTAATGAGATATCGCTGTCTGTAAGAAAACATGGTGTAAAACTGCTTAAGATCAGCGGAAAGTGAAATAGGTAATAAAAATAAAAATTCTTGATTAATTTTAGATAATATCTTAATTTACACGGGAAAGTACGCGAGTAAGTAATTGATACACATAACACAATTAGATATTGCTAAAAAATTAAATGTAACACGTATAACAGTTTCTAAAGCATTAAGGAACCACCCTGATATCTCCACAAAAATGAAAAAAAAGGTTCTGGATACCGCTGAAGAACTGGGATATATTCCAAATTTAATTGCTCAGAATTTAACATCACACAGGTCATTTACACTAGGCGTTGTTATTCCCGATCTGGAAAACAGCTTTTTTGCATACGCTACAGATAGTATAATCGATACTGCAGGAGGAAAAGACTATAATGTATTTGTAACAGTTTCCCGCGAAGATCAGCAAAGTGAAAAATTAAATATTCAGAAATTGATAGGAATGAGAGTTGACGGATTGTTAATATGCGTTTCTCAGCAAACTAAACAGCCGCAGATTTTTAATCATGTAAAAAAGCTTAACATTCCTCTCGTTTTTTTTGACAGGCAGTTTGAAGGATTGGAATTTCCAAGTGTAACTTATAATGACAGGGAAGGAGCAGTTACGGCATTAAATAAAATTCTTGAGGAGGGCTATACAAGGATAGCACATTTTGCAGGATATTCCAGTGTTAGCATCGGAAAAGAGAGATGCCTGGGGTATAAGGATGCTCTTGCCGGAAAAGGAATTTTAATTAAGCCGGAATGGATAATTGAAGGAGGTTTTGAAGTAATAGATGGATATTATGCTTTTATGGAATTATATAATTCAAAAAATCTTCCTGAAATAATTTTTACAGTAAATGATCAAGTAGCTTTGGGTGTGTATAAAGCTGCTTCAGAGAAGGGGCTGAAAATTCCTGAAGATATTGGTGTTGCAGGATTTGGCTTTAAGGATACTGCAAATACTTTTACTCCTCCGCTTTCAGTTATAAATCAGGACCCAAGAAAGATAGGAAGTGCAGCAGCTGAATTTTTAATTGAAATAATTACTAACCCAGGTGTTAAAATGGAGAGAAATATTATAATAGATGAAGAATTCATTTGGAATAATTCAATTATCAAAAAATAGAAATGTATTTAAAATCCGGATATTTTAATGAATGAAGTAAAAGAAAAATGGATAAGTGCAGATGCTGTCCCAGCTAAAAATCTAAGGACAGGAAGTAGAATTCCATGTATTGGAATAGGTACATTTGGTTCTGATTCTGTCGCTGCTGAACTGGTTGCAGAAACCGTTAAGAAAGCTATCCATTCAGGTTACAGGCATATAGACTGTGCTTCGGTTTATGGTAATGAAAAAAATATAGGTTACGTTTTAAAGGAAATATTTAACAGCGGTTTTCTTAAACGTGAAGATTTATGGATTACTTCAAAAGTCTGGAACAATATGCACGATAAAGTTGAGGAATCATGCAGAAAATCTTTATATGATCTTCAAATAGATTATCTTGATCTGTATCTTGTACACTGGCCATTTCCAAATTATCATCCGCCAAAGTGTGATGTAACATCACGAAGTCCGTATGCAAAACCGTACATACATGGAAATTATATGAAGACCTGGCGCCAGATGGAGAAGCTCGTTGAAACCGGTATCGTTAAGAATGTCGGTACTTCGAATATGACCATACCAAAGCTTGAGCTTTTATTAAAAGATGCAAAAATCAAACCGGCATGCAACGAAATGGAACTGCATCCTCATTTTCAACAACCGGAATTATTTAACTTTTGCCTGAATAATAATATTCAGCCGGTTGGTTACTGTCCGCTCGGTTCACCGGGACGTCCTGAACGTGATAGAACTCCTGAAGATACTATCGACCTTGAAGACAAAGTAATTTTATCAATTGCTGAAAGGTTGAAAATTACTCCTGCGCAGGTTGCAATCAAATGGGCTGTTCAACGGGGACAAATTCCTATCCCGTTTTCAGTCAATCATTTTTTGGAGAATATTCAAGCAGTGATTAATGATCCATTAACAGAAGATGACATGAAAGCAATTTCTACTATTGATAAAAAATGCAGGCTGATAAAGGGCCAGGTATTTCTCTGGAAAGATGATCAAAGCTGGGAAGACTTATGGGATATTAATGGAGAAATTACTCCGCCTTAAAGAATTATTGTAAAATGTATAAAAAGGCATATCATGAATAAAATGACGGGAGCCATTCTGCCCGGAAACAGTACGGTGGAATTAAAAGAATTTGACATTCCAGTTCCGGGCCATGGTGAAGTATTAATAAAAATGAAGTCTTCTACAATCTGCGGTTCGGATATACGGGCTATATATCATGAGCATCTTGGTAAGGGTCCCGAAGGATACCAACCCGGAATGATTGCAGGACATGAGCCTAGCGGTCAAATTATTGAAACAGGTCCGGGCTGCCGTAGATTTAAAAAAGATGATCGCGTTATTGTTTATCATATTTCAGGCTGCGGTGTTTGCAATGACTGCCGCCGAGGTTACATGATATCTTGTACCAGCGAGTACAGACGGGCTTATGGCTGGCAGCGCGATGGAGGTATGGCAGAATATTTACTTGCCGAAGAAAAAGACCTTGTCTGCTTACCTGATGAACTAAGCTATTCCGACGGCGCCCAGGTTGCCTGTGGTTTCGGAACTGTTTATGAAGGATTGGAAAAAATAGGGGTTTCAGGAAACGACGCTGTGTTGATTACCGGTTTAGGACCGGTGGGGCTTGCAGCAGCTATGCTTTCCAGGGCGATGGGAGTACAGAAGATTTTCGGGATTGAAATTATTGAAGATAGGATTTCCATTGCTAAAAATCTCGGTTTGTTCGATGAAGTTATTAAAACCGGGGAAGACAATGTCCAGCAGATTAAAGATTTAACAGGCGGTTTTGGAGTTGAAAAATCAATTGACTGTTCTGCCAATAATAGAGCACGTCTTACATGTATCCAGGCAGCGCGTAAGTGGGGTAAGATTGCATTCATCGGTGAAGGCGGTACTGTTGAGTTCCAGCCTTCAAGAGATATTATCCACGATCAAAAAACAATTTACGGCTCCTGGGTAACAACTATCTGGCGTATGGAGGAACTTGTTGAACGTCTGGTAAGATGGAAAATAAAACCGGAAAAATTAATTACACACAGATTCAAATTAGAAGATGCAGGCGAAGCCTATGCTTTAATGGCAAGCGGAAAATCCGGGAAAGTGGCTGTCGTTTTTGATGAAGAGATTAGATAGATATTATATTTTATTTCTGGATTGAAAAACACTTAATTTTTTAGAAAGGGTGTAATGAGAAATGCCGTTGAAGATAAAACAGTTCAAGTTCATAAACCAAAAGTGGTTGCACCTAATGTTTTATTCCCATTTATAATAATTACAAGTTTATTTGCCCTATGGGGTTTTGCAAATGATATTACGAACCCCATGGTTGCAGCGTTTCAAACTGTAATGGAAATTTCTACTGCTAAAGCCTCTTTAATTCAATTTGCTTTCTACGGCGGATATGCAACTATGGCAATTCCTGCCGCGTTGTTTGTAAAAAAATACAGCTATAAAAAAGGGATAATGCTTGGTCTTGCATTATATGCTGCCGGTGCGCTTTTGTTCTATCCCGCCGCAAAATTTGAACATTTTGGATTCTTTCTCATATCTCTCTACATACTCACATTCGGATTGGCATTTTTAGAGACTACAGCAAATCCTTATATTCTTTCTATGGGAGATGAAAAAACCGCAACCAGGAGGTTGAATTTATCACAATCGTTTAATCCAATCGGTTCATTAATGGGAATGTTTGTTGCTTCACAATTTATTCTATCCAATTTACATTCAGAAATAAGGAACGCAGACGGAGAATTAGTTTTCAGCACTCTGAATACTACTCAAAAAGCCGCTATACGTGCGCATGATTTAGCAGTAATTCGTGATCCTTATGTAATGCTGGGATTTGTTGTAATTGTTATGCTTATAATTATTGCAGTTTCCAAAATGCCCGCCCGGAGCTATGCTAACCATCAAGTAAACGCAGTTGATACTTTTAAACGGCTTATAAACAACAAAAAGTACCGTGAAGGCGTAATTGCCCAGGTTTTTTACGTTGCTGCACAAATAATGTGCTGGACTTTCATAATTCAATATGCAGATAATCTTGGGATTCCAAAAGCTGAAGCACAAAACTTTAATATAATTGCAATGATAATGTTCTTAACAGGAAGATTTATCAGTACATATTTAATGAAATTTATTAATTCCAGATTATTATTAATTTATTTTGCGTTTGGCGGTATAGCTACATTACTTGGTGTCATTTTTATTCAAGGTATGGGCGGGTTGTACTGCTTAATTGCTACATCAATATTTATGTCTCTGATGTTTCCCACTATTTATGGAATTTCACTGGAAGGATTAAAGGATGATGCTACACTTGGTGCTGCAGGTTTGGTGATGGCTATTGTCGGAGGTGCTTTAATGCCTCCATTACAGGGAGCTATAATTGATCTCGGAACGGTAGCCGGGCTGCCTGCTGTTAATTTTTCTTTTATTCTCCCGTTAATAAGTTTTATTGTAATTGCAATATACGGTTATCGTACTGTTAAATATTATTCTTTGGCTTAATTCAGATTTCTATCTAAGAATAAAATTTCGATATAATATAATAGGTGAAAATTAATGTTAAAAAATATTCCAGGTATCCTTTCCCCGGAGTTATTAAAAATCCTAATGGAAATGGGCCATGGGGATGAGATAGTAATTGGCGATGGTAATTTTCCCGCTGCTTCAATTGCTCAAAGGCTTCTCCGACTGGACGGACATGGAATTCCGGTTGTTCTGAAAGCAATATTGAAATTCTTTCCCCTTGATGCTTATGTAGAAAAACCTGTCGGATTAATGGCCGTTACTCCCGGTGAAAATTACAACCCGGTTATCTGGAATGAGTACAGGGAAATAATTTTGATAAGTAAAGAACCATTTAAGGAATTTGAATTTATAGAGAAGTATGCATTTTATGAAAAAGCCAGAAAAGCCTATGCAGTAGTCGCAACAAGTGAATCTGCGTTATATGCAAATATCATTTTGAAAAAGGGGGTAGTTGTTTAAATGCAACTTGGAAAATTGGCAGAGGCAAATATGAAAAAAATAATACTAATCTTCATATTATGTCTTTTGATAATTAGTAGTGTTAAAGCACAGAGCGATTCTCTTCTAAAACTTTGGTATGATCACCCTGCCGTACAGTGGGTGGAAGCTCTTCCGCTTGGTAACGGAAGATTGGGCGCAATGATTTTCGGTAATCCTCCAGAAGAACGAATTCAATTAAATGAAAATACAGTTTGGGCAGGAAGTCCATATAATAATGCAAATCCCAATGCATTGAAAGCATTGCCCATAATTAGAAAATTAATTTTTGAGGGGGATTATGAAAAAGCTCAGGAGATGGCGGACAAAGATATTATATCCCAAACAGCACAAGGGATGCCTTATCAAACAGTGGGAAGTCTGCTATTACATTTTCCCGGAAGCGAAAACTATACTGATTATTACCGTGAATTGAATTTAAATGAAGCAACTGCATCAGTAAAATATAGTGCAGATGGTGTTTCTTTCAAGAGAGTGATATTCGTATCGTTTCCCGATCAGGTTATAATTGTCAGACTTACGGCAGATATGCCGGGGAAAATAAATTTTACTGCTTCAATGAATAGTCCTGAAAAGGTTACTATCTCTACCCGCACAAAAAACGAACTTGAATTGGACGGTATAACTACAGATCATGAAGGGATTAAAGGGAAAGTAAAATATTCTTCACTTGTTAAGATTGTAAACAGCGGAGGAGAAATAACTTCAACCGATACTTCTTTATCTTTGTCCGGTGCGGATACAGCGACAATTTATGTTTCGATTGCTACTAACTTCATAAATTATCATGAGCTTGGTGCTGATCAGCTTACACGCTCTGAAGATTATTTATCTAAGGCTTTAAAGAAAAATTATTCTGTGGCATTAGAAGAACACGTTGCTTATTATCAAAGATTTTTCAGCCGGGTCAAACTCAATCTTGGTATAACAAACTCTGTTAATAATCCTACCGATGTCAGGATAAATGAATTTGACCGGGGAAATGATCCTCAGCTTGCCGCTTTATATTTTCAATTCGGCAGGTATCTTCTGATATCAAGTTCAGAGCCAGGGGGGCAACCCGCTAACCTTCAGGGAATCTGGAATAATCAGCTTAAACCGCCGTGGGATAGTAAATATACTGTAAATATTAATACCGAAATGAATTACTGGCCGTCGGAAGTGACAAATCTTTCGGAAATGAGCGAACCGCTTGTACAAATGCTTAAGGAACTTTCCGTTGCGGGAAAAGAAACCGCAAAGGAAATGTATGATGCACACGGCTGGGTACTCCATCATAATACCGATCTCTGGCGGATGACTGGTGCGATTGACCTTGCTTACTCGGGTATGTGGCCTTGCGGAGCCGCTTGGCTTAGCCAGCAGCTCTGGTACAAATATATTTATAATGGAAACAAAGAGTTTTAAATTCGGTTTATCCGGTATTGAAGGGCGCTTCAGAATTCTTTGTTGATTTTTTAATTGAAGAACCCGAACATAAATGGCTTGTTGTATCTCCTTCGGTCTCACCTGAAAATTCTCCTGCTGTTCATCGGGATTATTCGATTACTGCAGGTGCTGCAATTGATAATCAGCTTGTATTCGATTTATTTACCGAAACAATACGGTCGGCAGATATTTTAGGGAAAGACAAAAATTTCGCTGAAGAGCTGAAATCAAAATTGAAAAGGCTCCCGCCTATGCAGATAGGACATTGGGGTCAGCTTCAGGAGTGGCTTCATGATTGGGACAGCCCGGATGATCATAACAGGCATGTATCCCATTTATACGGGTTATATCCAAGCAACCAGATTTCACCTTTCCGAACGACGAAACTTTTCGAAGCCGCTAAGACATCTTTAATGCACAGGGGTGATGAATCAACCGGCTGGTCAATGGGGTGGAAGGTAAATTTCTGGGCAAGACTGCTTGATGGGAATCATGCATTCAAATTAATTAAAGATCAACTGAGACCGGTTGCAGTACCAAAAGATGGCAAAAATGTTTTCTCTGAAGGAGGAGGTACTTATCCAAACATGTTTGATGCTCATCCGCCTTTTCAGATTGACGGCAACTTTGGATGTACTGCCGGTATTGCAGAGATGCTTTTACAAAGTCAGGACGGATTTATTTTTATCCTTCCGGCTCTGCCTGAAGCATGGAAGGATGGAAGTGTAAGCGGATTAAAAGCCAGGGGTGGCTTCACAATCGATATCGATTGGAAGAATAATAAAATTTCAAAAATAAAAATTAAATCTTTACTCGGCGGAAACTGCAGGATAAGGGCTTATGAAATGCTTACCGCTTCAGGTGATTTTAAACTGGAAGAAGCTAATGGAGAAAATCCGAATCCGTTTTTTATTGTTCCGGATATCAAGCAGCCGCTTATTTCGCCTGAAGCCAAAATCAATTCTGTCGAATTGAAAAAAAGTTATCTATATGATTTTAATACTGAAGCCGGTAAAGAATATACTTTGACATTATCAGAATAGGTCAAAAATATAGTGAATCAATTATTAAAATTGAAAGTTATTTTTTTAATATAAAAGAGAATAAAAATGAAAAGACAGTTGTTGACTTTAGCTCTGCTTGCTGTTATTAGTGCATCTTGTTTAGCTCAGTCTAATGATATGTATAAAGATTCAAAAGCTGCCATAACAAATATCCGGGGTGAAGATTTTCCCAGGGTAGATTCACAATCAAGAGCAATTTTTCGAGTTAAAGCTCCTGATGCTCAAAAAGTTCAGGTCGATATTTTGAAAGTATATGATATGACAAAAGGAGAAGATGGATTTTGGACCGCAACTACCAATACATTACCTCCGGGATTTCATTATTACTATTTGATGGTAGATGGTTACCGCTTTGCCGATCCTGCCAGTGAATCTTTTTATGGAGTAGGAAGAATGATGAGCGGGATCGAGATCCCTGCACCTGATCAGGACTTTTATACGCCAAAGAATGTTCCTCACGGGCAAATAAGTGAATGCTATTATCTGTCGGATGTTAAAAAAGGCTATAACAGGTTTTACGTTTACACACCTCCGGATTATGATAAAAACGTTGATAAGAAATATCCGGTGCTTTACCTTCAGCATGGAATGGGTGAAGATGAGACCGGCTGGGGAACACAAGGTAAAATGAATATCATTATTGATAATCTAATAGCAGAAGGACGCTGCAAACCAATGATTATAGTAATGTCTAATGGTGAATGCAGTACGTTATTCAGACCTAAAAAAGGCGAAGATATTAATGAAGCAAGAAAACGTTTTGGTGCAGATTTTACTCCTATATTGTTGAATGAAATTATCCCTTATATTGAAAAAACATTTCGTGTACTTACTGACAGGGACCATCGTGCAATGGCCGGCTTATCATGGGGAGGTTTTCAGACTTTCCAGATTGGACTGAATAACCTGGATAAATTTTCATACCTTGGAGGTTTTAGTGGAGCTTTCATGTTCGATCCCAAAACAAGTCTTAATACACTTTACAATGGTGTGTTCAATGATAGTTCCTCATTCAATAAGAAAGTACATTCTTTCTTTTTAGGGATTGGTTCAGAAGAAGGACCAAGAACGAAAATTCTCAGTGATGCATTAACAAAAGCCGGTATTCATAACATCTATTATGTGTCGCCGGGAACAGCCCATGAATGGTTAACATGGCGAAGATGCCTTTATCAGTTTGCTCCTTTACTTTTTAAGGACTAAGTCTCACATGCTGATGAAATGTTTATCCAAAAAAAATAGAAATCTTTTTAACAATAATTTTGGATTAGTTTAAATGAAAACATTAAAAATTATTTTTCTCTTACTTTTTATATTATCACTTAATATAACAGCACAGGAAGTAATAAATTTATATCCCGGTGCTGTCCCTAATTCTAAGCCATCTGATGTAAAAGAAACAGATCATACAGGAATGTTTTCAGGAGTAACAAAACCAACTCTCGAAATTTATTTACCTGAAAAAGATAAAAATACAGGTGCAGCAGTCGTCATTTGCCCTGGTGGTGGTTATGCAGTAGTAGTTTATCAGGCAGAAGGGATAAGAACCGCAAAAGAATTTGCGAAGAATGGTGTTACAGCTTTTGTGCTTAAATACAGGCTTCCAAGCGATTCAACAATGATAGATAAAACCATAGGACCATTGCAGGATGCTCAGCAGGCAATTAAAGTTGTAAGAAAAAATGCGGTAAAATGGAGAATCGATACAAACAAAGTTGGAATAATGGGATTCTCAGCCGGCGGACATTTGGCTTCAACGGAAGCTACTCATTACAGGACAGCAGTTATTGAAAATAAAGATAATATAAATTTGCGTCCTGATTTTCAGATACTCGTTTATCCTGTAATTAGTATGCAGGATAGCTTAACTCATCCTGGCTCAAGAGCAAATTTGTTAGGCAGTAATCCATCAAAAAAAATAATTGATGAATTCTCTAATGAGCTACATGTTGATGAGAATACACCGCCTGCATATATTACTCAAGCAGGAGATGATAAAACTGTTGATGTTGATAACAGCATAGTTTATTATGAAGCATTAAGACATCACAACGTTGCGGCAGAATTGCATCTGTATCCGCACGGAGGACATGGTTTTGTCTTAAGACTAAAAACGGAAGACTGGATGGCGTGTATATTCAAATGGATGAAAAATTCAAAAATTATTAAATGAAATAAATCAGATATTATTTAAACGAATTAAAAATTCTAACAATTTAGTAAAATAAAATAATCATGTTGACAGCATCAGAAACATTAAGAAAGTATATAAAATGATGCAGTGCATAATATTGAATGGAGGTTAGTGAATTAGTGAAAATTTCAGTTACAAATTCTGTTTATTCTAAGATTACTTTTTTATTAATAATTATTGTATTGAACTTATTTATGGTTAGCAATGCATTTGCCCAGCCAGGACCGGATCCGAATTTTTATATCTTCCTCTGCTTCGGACAATCAAATATGGAAGGACAAGGAACAATTGAAGATCAGGACAAAACAGTAAATAGCCGTTTCCGGGTTATGCAGGGAGTAGATTGTTCAAACCTGGGAAGAACCAAAGGTTCTTGGTATACTGCCACTCCTCCTACATGCCGATGCTATACCGGGTTAAGCCCGGTTGATTATTTCGGCAGAACAATGACTGGAAACCTTCCGGATAGTATCAGGGTAGGTGTTATCAATGTTTCTGTAGCCGGCTGTAAAATCGAACTTTTTGATAAAGATAATTATCAGGATTATATTTCAACAGTTACCGATGATTGGTTAATTAATATAATTAACGAATACAATGGAAATCCCTATGGATATCTTATCGATCTCGCAAAACAGGCTCAGCAGGAGGGTGTCATCAAAGGTATTCTGCTGCATCAGGGAGAATCAAATACAGGTGATAAACAATGGCCATCGAAAGTAAAAAAAATATACGATGACATGATGAATGACCTGTCTCTTGATTCAGGTTCCGTACCTTTACTGGCGGGTGAAGTTGTGGGTGCTGATCAGGGAGGTATTTGTGCAAGCATGAATTCGATTATCGACGAGCTGCCCCAGACTCTTCCGAACTCATATGTAATATCTTCTACCGGCTGTACTGATGGTCCGGATAATCTGCATTTCAATTCGGCTGGTTACAGAGAGATTGGAAAAAGATATGCAGTTAAAATGCTTTCAATAATGGGATATGAGATATCAGATAAAAAACCCGATAAATGGGTCGGGACCTGGAGCACAGCACCTCAACTTGTGGAAACTGGGAACAATCCTCCATCACCCGGTTTGAGTAACAATACTTTACGGCAAATAGTTCATGTCTCAATCGGCGGAGATACTTTACGGATGCGCTTTACCAATGAATTCAGCACAAGTCCCGTAACAATGCATTCAGTTCATATTGCTGTTTCGTTAGGCAGTGATACAATTGATACGTCGACTGATACTCCATTATATTTCAGCGGAAACGAGGAAGTTACCATACAGCCCGGTTCTGCTGTTGTGTCAGATCCTTTTTATTTTCCTCTACAGCCGTTGAGCAATGCAGCAATAACTATTTATTTTGGCAGCACATCACCGGACATATCCGGTCACCCAGGTTCCAGAACCACTTCATGTATCCTTACCGGGAAAGCTGTTACGAATGAGAATTTTTCTGGTGCCGCAACTGCAGAGCACTGGTATAATATTAATACTATTGATGTAAAAGCACCTGATTCTTCAAATGCTGTTGCTATACTTGGAAATTCAATTACCGATGGGCGCGGGTCGGGAACAAACAAACAAAACCGCTGGCCGGATGAACTTGCCAGGCGTCTTCAGGCAAATCCCGGCACACAGAATACAGCGGTTCTGAATGAAGGGATAGGCGGTAATTGTGTACTTGGCACTTGTTTAGGCCCTTCAGCATTAAGCCGGTTTAACCGTGATATAATAGAGCAAAGCGGGGTAAAATGGCTGATCATTCTTGAAGGAATTAACGATATTGGTTATGGAGCTCCTGGAACTGGTAATAATTTAATTGATGCTTTTAAACAAATGATATATACTGCTCACATGAATGGTATCTTTGTTTATGGAGCAACTCTTCTTCCCATGAAAGGATCATCTTATTATTCTACGAGCCATGAAACAGAAAGAGAAATAGTTAATGAATGGATTAGAACCACTAATCTTCTGGATGGGGTTATTGATCTAGATAAAGCTATGCGCAATCCGGCTGATACATTAAGCCTCATACCAGAAGGTGACTCTGGTGATCATCTGCACCCAAGTGAAACCGGGCATCATATGATGGCTGAAGCTGTTGATCTTAGTTTATTTACCGGCAGTGATTCATTGGTCATTCCTGCAATTAATTACCGGTCAATTTATTTTGAACCTGAATGTGCAGTAGTTGGTAGCAATTGGGAAATAATAACTGATCCGCTGGCTTCTAACGGGAAATACGTAACTGTTAAACCCGGTATACAAAGTCTTTCAGCAGCACCTGCCGATAGCGCAAGTGCTATTTATATTCCTTTTTCAATTGATACTGCCGGAAACTATAATTTCTTTGCTCGCTTAAATTGTCCTACTTATGATGACGATTCATTCTGGGCTAGAATGGATAATGGAGATTTTGTAATGTATAATGGTTTGGTTACAAGCGGCTGGCAATGGCTGAAACTTGATAGCTATGATTTGACTGCAGGAGAACACAAACTTACAATTACTTACCGTGAAGATGGAGCTGAACTCGATAAAATATGTATTTCAAATAATACCGTCCTTCCGAGCGGAATGGGTGAAGATGCCGTAAACTTGTGCGACACCACAACAACAGGTGTAAATAATTCAAAAGGAGTACCCGATGGTTATGTGCTGGAACAGAATTATCCGAATCCGTTTAATCCCGTTTCAGTAATTAGATATTCTATCCCTAAGAGCAGTCATGTAACTATAAAAATATTTGATGTATTAGGAAATGAAGTTGCTGCTTTAGTTAACGGAATGAAACAGGCCGGGATTTATGAAGTTACGTTTAACGGGAAAGGCTTGGCCAGCGGTGTGTATCTATACCAGCTTAAAGCTGATGGCTTCACAGGTACTAAAAAACTTATGCTGCTTAAATAAGCTTTAAGACTGAAATGACACTTATATTCAAATATTCTTAAATCGAATTAATTTTTTATGAAAATAAAACAATAAAATAAAAATGAAAAATCTAGTTTATTCAATTTTTATAATTCTGTTATTTGGTGGTCTTGCCGAGGCACAGAATTTTGAAAAACAAGCTCCTTTTGGTTTTGACAGTTTGCGTACAGATATAATGCATGGACAAATTGATACTGTTTATTATGAATCAAAAACAGTTGGAGTTAAACGCCGAGCGGTAATTTATACACCTCCCGGTTATTCTAAAGATAAAAAATATCCGGTTCTATATCTTTTACATGGTATAGGCGGTGATGAATTCGAATGGCTAAACGGGGGCCGTCCCCAGGTTATTTTGGATAATCTTTATTCAGAAAAAGAAATCGTACCTATGATTGTTGTTCTGCCGAACGGAAGAGCAATGAAGGATGACAGACCTGTCGGAAATATTTTTGACAGTATTAAAGTTCAGGCCTTTGCAAATTTTGAAAAAGATTTACTTAATGATTTAATTCCGTTCATAGAAAAAAATTATCCTGTCTATACCGATCGTGAACACCGTGCTATAGCTGGATTATCTATGGGGGGAGGACAATCATTGAATTTCGGACTTGGCAACCTTGATAAGTTTGCATGGATTGGTGCTTTTTCAGCTGCTCCAAATACTAAGCCCCCGGAAGAGTTGCTTCCTGATCCTGAAAAAGCAAAAGAGAAATTAAAATTACTATGGATTTCATGTGGTGCTGATGATCGTCTAATCACATTCAGCATACGTACTCATAATTACTTGCAGGCACATGATGTTCCACATATTTTTTATGTTGAACCGGGAATACATGATTTCAAAGTTTGGAAAAACGGATTTTATATGTTTTCCAGACTTATCTTTAAGCCGGTTGATATCTCAACATTCCCGCAATATAGTGTAGTAGGGCTGCCGGCTTCTACAAATGTAAGAAGAGCCAAGTATCCCAGGATTTTACCGGATAGCAAAGTAATCTTTCGCGTCAAAGCACCTGATGCTCACAAAGTTCAAATCGATTTAGTTAAAAAGTATGATATGGTAAAAGATACTGCCGGAGTTTGGGAAGTAACAACTGAACCGGTAAGCGAAGGATTTCATTATTATTCTTTGTTGATTGATGGGGTTGCGATTGCTGATCCGGCCAGTGAAACATTTTATGGAATGGGTCGAATGGCAAGCGGTATTGAAATACCTTTTAAAGGAGATGATTACTATGCAGTTAAGAATATTCCCCACGGAGATATAAGGATAAAAAATTATTATTCTGATGTGTTTAATGAATGGCGACAATTTTATATTTATACTCCCCCTAACTATGATACAAATATTAATGAAAAATATCCTGTATTGTACATTTTGCACGGTGGTGGAGAAGATGAGACAGGCTGGGCTAAACAAGGCAAAACGAATTTAATTCTTGATAATCTTATTGCCGAAAAGAAAGCAAAACCTATGCTCATTGTAATGCCGGATGGAAATACAAATACTGATTTTGCTGGTTTTGGCGAGATGACTTTAAGAATGTTTGAAGCAGAATTGAAACGGTGTGTTATTCCTTTTGTTGAAAAAAATTATCGTGTTAAAACAGATTCAAAAAATCGCGCACTTGCCGGCTTATCTATGGGAGGTATACAAACGCTTTATGTGGGAATGAATAACACTAAACTATTTTCATATCTGGGGATTTTCAGTTCCGGCTGGATACTCCCTATGCAAACCAAGCTTGCGGATGCACAATATGACTTTATTAAAAAAAATATTGATCTGATAAAAAGCAGCTTAAAACTTTTGTGGGTTGGTATCGGAGGTAAAGAAGATATAGCATACAGCAATTGCCGGGCTATGCTTTCAAAATTTGATGAAATGAATATTAAGTATATATATGATGATTATCCCGGAGGACATGCCTGGCCCGTGTGGAGACATGATCTTTATAAAATAGCACCTATGTTATTCAATAATTAAAGAATAGAAGGAGTAAATATTAAGCTGAGATGAAGCAGATATTTTATAATAAAATGAAATGGTCAATCGGATTAAACAATTTGTAATTTTCTAAATCAAATAAATCAACAAAAATGATTTAGTAATAAGCAGGTAAAATTCATATGAAAAGTATACTAACATTTATTATTTATCTTTATCTGATTTCAATTATACCATTTTCCGATTTAACTGCCCAGAAAATGCATAGTGACAACGGGGATGGTACGTATACTAATCCGGTTATTGCTGCTGACTTCCCTGATCCCGATGTAATCAGGGTCGATTCTGAATATTATATGGTCAATACTACTATGTTTATTTTTCCCGGTGTAACAATTCTAAAGTCATGCGACCTCGTTAACTGGCAGTATTGCACCAATGCCGTACAGAGATTTGACTTTAGTCCATGTTATGATCTCGACGGCTGCAACAGGTATGGGCACGGACAATGGGCGACCAGCCTGAAATATCACAAAGGGAAATTCTATCTGCTGTTTATTACACTTAATGAAGGCGGATTTCTTTGTTCAGCAGCAAAACCTGAAGGGCCATGGGAAATAAGAAAATTGCCGAAGGGTTTTTATGATCCCGGTTTGTTCTTCGATGATGACGGAAGAATCTATGTAGCTCACGGGTATAGTAAAATTTATATGACTGAACTGGATCAAAATTTCGCACCGTTAACCAAAGATTCACTGATTATTACCGGTGATATCCGCAAAGGACTTGAAGGTACACATGTATATAAAATTAATGGCTATTATTATTTGTATTGTACATATGGAGGCCTGGACGGAATACAGGTTGCATTTCGTTCTAAAAACATTTACGGCCCTTTTGATGAAAAAGTAGTAATAAGGGATACTACTCATGGAATAAATTTTGGAATTCACCAGGGAGCCTTAATTCAAACGCAAACCGGGGAATGGTGGACCATGCTTTTTGTTGATAACGGACCATTCGGCCGATTTCCTTCTTTACAGCCTGTTACATGGTCAGATGGCTGGCCGATGGTTGGTAAAAATGGTAAAGCAGTTATTACATCTGTTAAACCAAAAGTCGAAGAAAGTTGTCCAATTACAATACTGCCTACATCCGATGAATTTGATAGTGCTAAATTGGGAATGCAGTGGGGATGGAATCATAATCCGGATTCAACAAAGTGGTCATTAACTGAAAATCCGGGATACTTGAGACTTAAAACAGTGAAAATTGCTGATGATTTGCCGAAAGCCCGAAATACACTTACACAGAGAATGTTTGAATATCATTCAGACTCATTTCTCTCACTTGCAACAACTAAAATGGATTACAGCAAGATGAAAGATGGAGATATTGCTGGATTAGCTGTATTTCAAGATCCTTATGCTTATATAGGAATAAAAAAGGAAAAAGGGAAAAATTATATAATTATGGTGAATAATGGTAAAACAATAGATTCCTCAGTAATAGAAAGCTCAAATATCTATTTACGTGCAGGTGCATTTTACGGATCCGGAGCTGCTCGAATGTATGGCGGAAATGCCGCTGCCGGTTCAGGAACTGCTTCCTTTGCATATAGCGTTGATAATAAATCATTTGTAAAATTCGGGAATGAACTTAACATGAGATTTAACCTTAAAATTTTTACCGGGAATAAGTTTTGTCTCTTTAATTATCCTGAAAAAGAAACCGGAGGGTTCGTTGATTTCGACTGGTTCAGAACAAGTGCTGGTTCAGCCCTTTCTGATAGTAAATAGAAATTTCGTATACGTTTACAACCGGGAGTGTTCATTAAATCGATTAAAGTTGAATAATAGGCAAATAATAAACAAAAGCCAGTAAAGACTTTATTAAAAGTGGAATATTGAGGTTCTCAGACGATATTTTAATTTAATTCGTTAGTTTCCATGAAATTTTCACTGGTATTCCAATATATGATGCTGAGAAAAAATAAATTTTTATGTATGATAATTTTATAGCGGTATTTTTTAATGAATCAGCAGTTATGAGTCTGGTATTTATTTTGAAGATTATTTTGAGTTCTTTCTTATTTCGTTTCACAAATCTCGGAGATGTAACATGATAAAAAAAGATACCGATAAATTTCATGGCATGAATTCTTCACGGCGTGATTTTATAAAGAAAACCGGCACAGCAGTTGCCGGATTATTCGTTGCGCCGTATCTGAAGCCTTCAGGAGTGTTTGGCTACAACCATAATCAAGGCTCTTCTTATTTAGCTACTGTTGCTATTACTAATACAATAAACACTCCCGCCGACAGCTACATTTATGATGATGCCGATGGCGGTGTTTTACAAAAAGTTCAATACCTTTTCGAACAATTGGGGGGGATTTCCGATATATTCAGCAAGGGCAAAAAAGTAGTAATTAAAATAAATTTAACCGGCGGTTCTGGAAATGCTGAGAATGACAAACTGAATGGTGTTCCCGTAACTGAAGCAATGTGGAGTCATCCGGCGGTTGTTAAGGCGGTAATACAATTACTCATTGATGCCGGTGTATCTGCAGGTGATATCACAATGGCTGAAAGTTTAGGAAGCACTGATTCTTACAGGAATTCAGTATTTCAAGGATACGTGGATATCAAGAATTCTTTAGGTTGCAATCTTGTTGATATGACTAATGGTACATTCATCGATATCTCTACCGGCAGCAGCTACTTTAATTACTCTTCATTAACAATGAATCAGATTTTGAGAGATACTGATGTATATGTCTCAATTCCGAAATTGAAGCAGCATGCAGAAGCCGGACTCACATGCTCGCTGAAGAATCAGGTCGGTACAGTTCCGCAAGCTCAATATGAAACGACTCAGATTCAATACCGCCGTCAGGCAATACACAGCCCTACAAACGGTTCATCCGCTTCCTATCTGCCGAGATCAATTTGCGATCTAAACGCTGCCCGGCCTGTTCACTTTGCTGTGGTAGATGCGATAAAAAATGCAAGAGGTGGTGAAGGTGTCTGGAATCCGAATTTTGTTCCCTACGAAAGCCATGTCCTCTTCGCGGGAAAAGAACCTGTTGCAACCGACAGCATCGGGGCGTATTTGATGGGATTAGATTGTGAAGCTGAAAAGCTTCAGCTGCCTGGAGATAATGGTTATGGCGACACTGAGTGCGATAATTATCTTAACCTGCTCCATGCCAAAGGAATTGGTACAAACCAGTTGAATGAAATTAATGTTGTCGGCGATGGGAAAAATTTAATTACATCGGTTCGTCCAAACGTAAGTACACAGAAACCTGAGAATTTCAAATTATGTGCAAATTACCCGAATCCATTTAATCCATCAACAATGATCGTTTTTTATTTACCGCGGAATGAATATATAACAGTAAAAATCTATGATATTACAGGCCGGGAGATTGAAACTCTTATTGAAGGAGAAGTCCCTTCCGGTGAACATCGTTTGCAGTGGAGTGCAAATGGACTAGCGAGCGGTGTTTATTTATGCCGGATGGCAGCCAGGAATTTCTCAGAAACTATAAAGATGCTCTATCAAAAATAGGTTGAGTTCTTCCGCGACAAAGAGAGGATTAAACGTTATAGGAGTCAATGTCATCAAAAAACATATAACAGTATTCTTATTGGAATTTATAAAATGAGAAATTTAAAAATATATTTTCTGGCTTTAAGTTCTTTTCTGATTTTTCACACGGCATATATCTTTGCTCAAAATCCAATTATAAAAGATCAGTTTACTGCTGATCCGGCAGCCAGGGTTTTCAACGGTAAAGTTTATCTTTATCCTTCACATGATATTCTTGCTAATGAAGAACGTGGACGTATAGGCTGGTTTTGTATGGAAGATTATCATGTATTCTCTTCTGAAAACCTTTCAGATTGGACTGACCATGGTGTTATAGTTAGCCAGGACAAAGTACCGTGGGTTAATTCAAAATTTTATGCCATGTGGGCGCCGGATTGTATTTACCGGAACGGAAAGTATTATTTCTATTTTCCCGCTCCTGCCAAAGATACGACTCGCGGGAGAGGATTTTTTATTGGAGTTGCTGTTTCCGATAATCCTTATGGACCATTTACTCCGCAGCCTGAGCCTATTAAAAATGTTCGCGGTATTGACCCGAATCTGTTTATTGATAAAGACGGGCAGGCTTATTTATACTGGGCAGCAAGAAATATATATGCTGCTAAGCTGAAAGAAAATATGCTTGAACTTGACTCCGAACCAAAAATTGTTGAAGATCTTCCGGATAAAGGATTGAAAGAAGGGCCTTACCTTTTTGAAAGGAACGGCATTTATTATCTTACTTATCCTCACGTACAGAATGAAAGAGAAAGACTCGAATATGCAGTCAGCAATAATCCAATGGGACCTTTTAAGGTCACAGGAGTGATAATGGATGAAACCCCTGACTGCTGGACAAACCAGAATTCAATAATAAAGTTTAAAGACCAGTGGTACCTCTTCTATCATCATAATGATTTATCTCCTTATTTTGATAAGAACAGATCCGTAAGGATAGACAGTTTGTTTTTTAATGAAGATGGTACAATTAAAAAAGTGATTCCCACATTGCGCGGGGTAGGAGTAACAGATGCATCAAAAGAAATACAGATTGACAGGTATAGTCTTAAAAGCAAAGAGGGTTCATCAGTAGCTTTTCTAGATACGCTGAATAAATTTGAAGGCTGGAAGGTTATACTTGACACTGCAAATGCATGGATACAATATAATAGCGTTGATTTCGGAAACAATAAGTTTAAATCGATTAAAATAAAAGCTTTATCAAAAACAGGAGGCGAAGTCCGAATACTTTTAGATAAAGCGGATGGTCCTGAAATCGGACAGTTGGAAATTCCTGAAAGTAATGAATGGAAGATTATTAATTTCCCGGTTTCAGGGTTTCAGCCGGGAATACATAATCTGATTGTGTTATTAAAGGATAATAAATCTGTTGAAATGGATTGGATAAAATTTGAATAACTTTATCATTAAGATTTAGAATGGATAAAATAGAAAAAAGAGCCCAGTCTAAAATAAATTATCGAGCTGTAAAATTTAATTTCAAATAATCAGGGAGTAAAAATGCAAGCATTGTTTCAAAAATTTGTAAAAGTATGTCCAAAATCCGGTCGAATAAGAAAAATTATCATACCTAAAGGTTATTATAAATTGCTGTTTCCTATAATTGGATTTGCAGCACTCTTATGGATATTAATACGCGTAGTCCCAAAACCAACCAGAGCAGCATATCCATGCATAAAAGCAGCAACACCGCTTGCATCCGGCTTTTTAGTTTATTTTGCATCATTAATAGTTTCTGCCGCAGCTTTTATGAAAACTAAAAAGAAAGTATATCTTTCACCTTATTTTATTTCTATCGGGCTTGTCTTTTTCGGATTTAGTGATTCCAGCACCATTAATAAAAGTTTAGGTGATCCGGGTTATCCCTTGCCGAATTCAGTTCATGCTGCTAATGAGCCTATTGGAGAAGCGAAGGGCATTTTTCCGGGGAGAGTAGTCTGGGTTTATGATCCGGCAGCGACAAATGAAAATTGTAATCCCACCGAAGTCGGTCACGCCTGGTGGATGCCGGAGAATAATGATCAGGATATAATTGATGGAATGGTTAGCAAAGCGATAAGATCTTTAACCGGTAAGACAACCGATGTAGAGGCATGGGATGCTATATTTAAATATCATAATAATACAAGAGGTAAAGGAAGTGTTTCTTATAAACCGGGAGAAAAAATATTTATAAAGATAAATAATGTAAGCGGGTGGGGCGGTAATTACAGCACTAAAGATCTTTCTGTTGCTGCAAATGGTTCGTATGGTATTTCAGAAACTTCCCCTGAAGTTGTACTATCCGTTTTAAGACAACTGGTAAATGTTATTGGTGCAGCTCAAAGTGACATTTATGTTGGTGATCCATTAAGAAATACTTATAAACATTGTTATGATATGTGGCATAATGAATTTGATAGCATTCATTATATGAGTCATGATAATTATACAAAATTAGGAAGGGAACAAGTTGTTGCTGATACTGTGCCTGTAATTTTTTATTCCGATAAAGGAAAAGTATTACGTGAAAATGTCTGGGATACTAACAGGCTTGGAGGAGACACCGTAACAAGTGATTGCTTTTATACTGCATTTGAAAATGCTGAATATCTGCTAAATATTCCTATGCTTAAAGGTCACAAGCGTGCGGGGATAACAATGTTTGCGAAAAATCATTTCGGCTCTCATACAAGACCGGATGCGTCTCATCTTCATAATGGATTGGTGGATCCAATTGAACTGGATTATAATAATAGCAGGAGAGATTATGGAATGTATCGTGTGCAGGTAGATTTAATGGCAAGTAAAGAACTTGGCGGTAAAACACTTTTTTATTTGATGGATGCATTATGGCCTGCTGATCAGGAGATCAGTTATCCGAAAAAATTTACTATTCCTCCTTTTAATACTGACTGGATGTCATCTGTGTTTGCTTCGCTTGACCCGGTCGCTATCGAATCGGTCGGATATGACTTTTTACGTTCCGAATTTACCGGTGCCCGAAATATTGGAGATAATGCCGGGACTTATGCTCAAAAACCAGCCGCAGATGATTATCTTCATCAGGCTGCTGATTCCTCACAATGGGCTGAAGGTATTAAATATGATCCAGATAATGACAGCAGTTACTTTTCCAGTTTGGGAGTTCATGAACACTGGAACAATGAAACCGATAAACAATATTCGCGTAATTTAGGAACCGGGGACGGGATTGAATTAATTAAAGTTATGGATTATACTGATGTTGAAGATATTCCTAGCATGCCATCGGCTTTTTATTTAAGCCAGAATTATCCGAATCCGTTTAATCCCTCTACAAAAATCAGATATTCAGTACCTGCTGGTGCAAGAGTAATAATAAAGGTCTATGATGCCGTAGGTAAAGAAATTGAAACAATTGAAAATAGTGATAGATTAGCCGGGACATACGTTGTTTCATTTAATGCAAAACATCTTGCAAGCGGTGTTTATTATTATAAAATAACTGCTAATAATTATTCGGATACCAAGAAATTTGTCTTGTTAAAATGATTACTGAAGTTATGGAGGAAAAAGATGTACTCCCTGCAATTCAAAGGGAGTATGTCCTTAATTAAACAAAATTAGAATTAATTATTTTCTATTAAAAAAAACAAAAAGCATACTTCCTTGTCTGCTCTTTGTTTTTAAAAATTAGAAGAGGGCTTGAATAGTGAAAAAATTACTTACTTTATCTTTATTATTTTCTCTAGTTGTTATAACGCATGGGCAGCATAATAACATATCAAGTGAACAGATTACTATTTGCAATCCTGTTAATCTTAGTTACAGGTTTTGCCTTGACAAGCCTTCAAGAAGAGAAGCTGCCGATCCGACAATGGTTAATTTCAGGAATGAATATTATTTGTTTGCGTCGAAATCGGGCGGCTACTGGCACTCTACAGATTTAATTAATTGGAATTTAATAACAACCAAAGATCTTCCGCTGGAAGATTATGCCCCTACTGCCGCTGTATGGGATGACACAATATATTTCATGGCTTCATCGGATAAGCCTGTAATTTATAAAACCGGTGATCCCAAATCAGGTAAATGGGAAATAGTCAATCATGCATTCCCAATTGGAATGATTGATCCTTGTTTGTTTTTTGATGATGATGGCCGTTTGTATTTCTATTACGGATGTTCAAATTTTAATCCTATTTACGCGGTTGAACTGGATCCCAAGACTTTTAATCCAATCGGAAAACCCAAAGAACTATTCAACAGTCACAAAGACAAATACGGGTGGGAACGGTCAGGAGATTACAACGATAAGACGGATAATCCCTGGATAGAAGGTTCATGGATGACAAAATATGAAGACAAATACTATCTTCAGTATGCTTCTCCGGGAACTCAATTTAAAAGCTACTGCGACGGTCTTTATGTCTCAGGCAAGCCGCTGGGAGATTATACTCTTGCTCAAAACAATCCCTGTTCGTCCAAACCGGAAGGTTTTATTGCAGGAGCAGGACACAGCAGTACTTTTCAGGACAAATACGGCAACTACTGGCATATTTCAACTATGACAATATCTCAGAAGCATATGTTCGAAAGACGACTCGGATTATTCCCGATGTTTTTCGATAAGGATGGAGAGCTGTATACATATACCGGTTTTGGAGATTTCCCTTTCAAAATACCGAAGAAAAAAATATCAGGCCCCGGGGAATTATCACCTCATTGGATGCTGCTTTCATACAACCATCCGGCTGAAGTTTCTTCCGAATTACCTGATCATCCTAAAGAATATGCAGCAGATGAAAACATTCGTAATTACTGGAGCGCAAAAACCGGTAACAAAGGAGAATGGATATCAATTGATCTGCAGAATAAATGTACTATAAATGCTGTTCAGATTAATTATGCTGAAAACGAAACGGAAATATTCGGGCGTAATCCGGGAATATTCTATCAATATCTTTTAGAATATTCAATTGATAATAAAACATGGCACACATTAGTTGATAAAACGGAAAATAAATCGGATGTGCCGCATGATTACATTGAACTTCAGACTCCCATAAAAGCTCGCTTTATAAGACTTACTAATTATCATGTTCCGGGGGGTACTTTTGCAATTTCAGGTCTGCGTGTTTTTGGTAATGGAGGAGGTGCTATTCCATTAAAAGTTCAGAATTTGAATGTTGTTCGTTCAGCAGCAGACAGATGTGTAGTAAATCTTAAATGGGATAAAAGTCCGGACGCTGTAGGTTATAACATTCGTTATGGAACACGGGAAGATAAATTATATCATAATTATGAAGTATTAGATGGTGATTCAGTTACAATAAGAAGCCTGAATAGCTTATCTAAATACTATTTTACTATTGATGCTTTTAATGAAAACGGAATTAATAATGAAAATCAAATTGTAAAAGTAGATTAATCGCTTATTATTTTAAATAGAAACTCAAAATGCAATAAATCAATACTTACAAGGAAGAATATAAAAAGTCAATTATTAAAATGGAGATACAATGCAATATAGTTACAAAAGACACAATGGTTTAAAAGCAAAGCGATTCCACTTGTCTAAGGAGCTGATAAATAATTTTGGAAAATTATCTTCGGCTGTTACTTTAATTATCTTTTTCTTTTTACTTGCTGATAATTCTTTCGGTCAAAAGCTCAGGATAAATGATCAGGGATATTTTGAAACTCCCGGCGTCAATATATTTGTCTTTAATAATCAATATAACGGGATGTTTTTTGATGAAAAAACTGCAGGGATTGAAATTATTCATCATGGTGTAAGAACAGCAACAGGCGGAGCTATTCGGCTGTCAAACACCCCTGAACAATGGGATCAAGTTCCATCCTTAGTTGATCGGAAGGTTGATGAAAAAACTAACAGCATAGATGTAGTTTTACGATATAACGAATATGATTTTAATTCGAAGATTAATGTTACGGCAAAAGATAATGGTGTCTTGATTAGTGTTTATCTTGATAAGCCTATTCCCGAAAAGCTAGTTGGCGATGCCGGATTTAATTTAGAATTTTTACCTTCTGCATATTTCGGTAGAACTTATATAATGGATGGAAACCCGGGTAATTTCCCGAAGTATCCTTCAGGAAATACTAAAATGGAACCTGTGTCTGAAAAGATACCTCAGTTTGCCGGCCACACAACATTTAATGATAGAGGAAAAGGTAATTTTATAGTTCCCGAACCTCTTGCTACGGGTAAAACAATATCACTCGCTCCGGAAGACCCGGAACGTTTTGTAAAGATCGAATCTCACGATGCTGAATTAATGCTTTTTGATGGACGCAATCTTGCACAAAACGGGTGGTTCGTTGTACGCAGTTTATTACCTGCAAATAAAACAGGAAAAGTACTTGAGTGGTATCTTGAACCGAATGCTGTTCCAAACTGGATCAGGAAACCAAACATTGGATTCTCCCAGGTTGGCTATATGCCGAATCAGGAGAAAGTCTCGGTTATTGAATTAGATAAGAATGACACGCCGCTAAAAACTGCGTCACTCTTTAAAGTTACCCAGGATGGAAAATATGTTGAGGAACTAACTGATGTTTTAAAACCCTGGGGCAAATATTTAAGATATAATTATGTAAAGTTTGATTTTAGTTCGGTTAAAGAACCCGGGTTGTATTATATAAAGTATGGTGATCAAAAAACTAATACATTTCCAATTGATTCGAATGTCTATGCTAATGTTTGGCATCCGACCCTGGATGTATGGTTTCCTGTTCAGATGGATCATATGGAGGTAAAAGAAGCTTACCGTGTCTGGCACGGGGTGTCATATTTAGATGATGCGCTTCAAGCACCGGTAAATGAACAGCACTTTGACAATTATAAGATGGGTCCAACAACACAAACGAAATATAAACCTTTAGAGCGCATTCCCGGATTAGCTGTCGGCGGATGGTATGATGCCGGTGATTTTGATATTCAAACTGGTTCACATAATAGTGTAATTTCGAGCTTTGTTGATGCATGGGAAGAATTCGGTGTAAAACGGGATGAAACATTTATAGATGAAAAAACCCGTCACGTTGATATTCATCGCCCGGATGGAGAGCCTGATATTTTACAGCAGATAGAACATGGAACTTTGAATTTAGTTGCACAGGTTAAAAATATTGGTTATCCTGTAAGAGGAATTGTTTCTCCTAAGCTTTATCAATACAATCATCTCGGTGATGCATCAACAATTACTGATAATCTTCCTTATAACCCGAAACTTAAACCATATGAATCCGACGGAAAGTCCAGCGGCACAATGGATGACCGGTGGGTATTTTCCGGCAGAAATACTTTCCTGGATTATGGTTCGGTTGCTGCTTTAGCTGCTGCCAGCAGGGCTCTTAAGAATTTCAATAAATCTCTCTCAGATGAAAGCTTGGCCATGGCGTTAAAACTTTGGAATGAAGATCAAAAAACGAAAGAACAGCCGGATACATCAAGATTTGCGAGATTCTTCAGGAACGCTGATTTACCTGCAGCCCTTGAATTATATATTACTACAAAAGAAAAGAAATATGCTGATATATTTCTGGAAAAAGTCTGGGCTTCACTTGAGCCGCCTGCCGGAAGACGCAATTCTAATCAAAGATTTTTTGCAGGCAGAACTCTGCTCCCTGCATTGAAAGCTATACCTTATATGGATGCCGGATATAAAGCTAAACTAAAAGATTATGTTATAAAGTACAAACAAACAATAGAAGAAATGAAAAAGGATAACCCATATGGTGTCCCAATCTCAGGCGGCGGATGGGGCGGCAGCGGCGGAGTTGTCGGCTTTGCCATTACAAATTATTATGCTTACAAAGTATTTCCAGATATAATGAGTAAAGAAGACGTTTTAAGAAGTATGGATTATATTTTTGGCTGTCATCCTTATTCTAATGAATCTTTTGTTGAAGCGGTAGGTACCCGTTCCAAAAAACTTGCTTATGGAAATAACCGGGCAGATTTTTCAATTATTGCGGGAGGTATTGTTCCCGGAGTTATGTTACTGAAACCGGATTTCCTTGAGAATAAAGATGATTGGCCGTTCCTTTGGGGTGAAAATGAAGTTACAATTGGCGGAAGCGCTTCATATATATTTCTTGCCAATGCTGTAAATGATATAGTACATAAATAAAAATGGATGAATTTATAAAGAATAGATTTTCATACTTTTATTAATAATGAGTTTCCATTATAAAAATTTTATTTATTATTTAATAATAATGTAAAACGTATTTACTAAAATCAACCGGAAAAAGGTTAACCATGTTATGAAGAAAGGTAATGAGCACACAACCATATTGGTTCTTTATTTTAAATCCTGGCTTCATGCTGCTTGTTGTAATGATATGTCTTCAGTTTTGATTAATCTGAATTATTTCACAAATCAAAGGAAATATTGAAAGTGGCTAAAAATATCAAATTAATATCACTCCTGTTTTTAATAGCTTTCGTTACTAATGCTTTTTGTTCCGGGGGCTATACTTTAAAAAGTCCAAATAATAAAATTGCAGTCAGCTTTTGGCTTACCTCTTCAGGTAATCCGGTTTATTCTGTCTCATATTCGGATACAATTATTCTGCGGCAATCTAAATTAGGAATCTTAAGAAGCGATGACGATTTTTCAACCAGCCTAACTCTTGATTCGGTTTCAAATATTGATATTGTTTCCGACAACTATACATTACTACACGGCAAACGATTGAAATGTAATTACAAAGGCAGCAAACGTGTTTTTTATCTTAAGAATGAAAATTCAAAAATAATGGAAATCATTTTCCAGGTTTCGAATGATGGCGTTGCATTCAGATATTACTTCCCGGGAAGAACAGATACAACATTAAAGATTTTCAAAGAATCAACATCGTATCATTTGGCTCTATCTGCAAAAGCATTTCTTCAACCGTGCGCTGATGCCCGGATAGGCTGGTGTTTTGCTTCACCGTCTTATGAAGAATATTATAAAATGGATATACCCGTAGGGTCGGTTTCTCCTAATCAAGCCGGATGGGTGATGCCGGCACTTTTTCACATTGGGAAATTTTGGATTTGTATTACTGAAACCGGTGTTGATACAAATTATTGCGGATCACGGTTAAGCCAGTTTTCTCCTGACGGTGAATATTCGGTGCAATTTCCTGAGCCGCAGGAATGCAGAGATGGCGGACTTTTTCTGCCTGAATCGGATTTACCCTGGTTTACTCCGTGGCGGGTTATAGCAATATCTGATAATCTTGGAGGTCTAGTTGAATCTACTTTAGAAACCGATTTAGCTGCCCCGGCTAAATATGATGTCTCTTCATGGCTGAAGCCGGGTATTGCATCATGGAGCTGGGTTATTCTAAAAGATGATTCTACTATTTATGATGTTCAACGGAGGTATATTGATTTTGCATCGTCCATGAATTGGAGATATTGTCTCATTGATGCTTTGTGGGATACTCAGATAGGATATGAGAAAATTAAACAGCTTGCTGATTATGCAAACACAAAGAATGTAAAGATATTATTATGGTACAATTCGGCAGGTGATTGGAATACAACTCCACAAACACCACGTGGAAAATTACTTACGGAAGAATCCAGATGTGCCGAATTTCGGAAATTGAAAGATATTGGTATTGCAGGTGTTAAGGTAGATTTTTTCGGCGGCGATGGACAATCAATGATGAAATATTATATCGATATCTTAAAGGATGCAGCCAATTATAATCTTGCGGTAAACTTTCATGGGTGTACTTTTCCCAGAAGCTGGTACAGAACATATCCTAATTTAGTTAGCATGGAGGCTGTTAGAGGAGAGGAGTATGTAACCTTTGGACAGTACTTTGCAGATAATCAACCGTCACATTGTGCCATGTTGTCCTTCACAAGAAACCTTTTTGATCCAATGGATTTTACACCTGTAAACTTTTCAGGTATTCCAAATATAAAACGCAGAACCACAGATGGCTTTGAAATTGCCTTATCGGTTATTTTTACTTCCGGTATTCAGCACATTGCCGAGACACCTGAAGGAATGGCTGAACAAAAAGTTTTTATAAAAGAATATATGAGCTCATTACCCGAAACCTGGGACGATGTGAAATTTATCGATGGGTATCCCGGGAAATATGTTGTTCTCGCAAGAAAAAAAGGAAACAGATGGTATATAGCTGGTATCAATGGAGAAAATACCCCCCGCAAAATCACTTTTAAAGTTCCCTTTATCGGCAAATCAACTAAAGGTTTTATTATCACTGATTCTAACAATATAGAAAACTTTGTTAAAAAAGATGTTAACTTCTCTGCTCCGATTAATTTAACCATGCAGTCTTACGGCGGGTTTGTTATTGAAACTTTATCAAAATGAAGGAGAACAGATAATTATAAACCGGAGATAAAATGAAAAAAGAATTACTGCTTATCTTATGTTTTTTATTCTCATTGAGTCTGGGAGCACAAACACTCCCTTATCAAAATCCAAATTTAAGTTCGGAAGAAAGAGCTGAAGATTTGGTTTCAAGATTGACTCTGGAGGAAAAAGCCTCGTTAATGTGCGATATTTCCGAAGCAATTCCTCGTCTTGGAATAAAAAAGTTCAATTGGTGGAGTGAAGCTTTACACGGTTTGGCTAATAATGATAGTGTAACTGTTTTTCCTGAACCAATTGGCATGGCAGCTTCGTTTGATGATGGATTAGTCTATAAAATTTTCAATGCTGTCTCTGATGAAGTGCGGGCTAAATACAACGAATCACAAAGGGAAGGTAAGGAGAACCGTCGTTTTCTTAGTCTTTCTGTTTGGACTCCTAATATAAATATATTTCGGGATCCCCGTTGGGGCCGTGGCCAGGAAACTTATGGAGAAGATCCTTATTTAACCTCACGTATGGGTATTTCTGTTGTAGAAGGTTTACAGGGTCCGTCGGATTCAAAGTATAGAAAGCTTTTAGCTTGCGCCAAGCATTTTGCAGTTCACTCAGGTCCCGAATCAACCCGTCACACATTGGATCTGGACAACATCGATCCGCGTGATTTGTGGGAAACATATTTACCGGCTTTTAAAACCCTGGTTCAAAAAGCTGATGTTAGAGAAGTAATGTGTGCTTATCAAAGTATTGACAATGAACCCTGCTGCGGCAACAGCCGTTTGCTTCAACAAATTCTGAGAGATGATTGGGGGTTCAAATATATGGTTGTTTCTGATTGCGGAGCAATAACGGATTTTTATATGAGTCATAAAGTTTCTCCGGATGCAGTTCATGCCGCAGCTAAAGCTGTTTTAGCCGGGACGGATGTAGAGTGCGGATATAACTACGCTTTTAAAAAATTGCCCGAAGCGGTAGATCAAGGTTTGGTATCCGAAAAAAATATAAACAAGCACGTAATGCGACTGTTGATCGGCCGTTTTGATCTCGGCGAAATGGATAACGACTCATTAGTCAGCTGGTCAAAAATTCCAATGTCTGTTGTTAATTCGAATGAACATAAAAAATTAGCTTTGGAAATGGCACAGGAATCAATGACTCTTTTACAAAACAATAAAAATATTCTGCCTTTATCAAAAGAAATAAATAAGGTTGCAGTCATTGGTCCAAATGCCGATGATAAACAACTTATGTGGGGCAATTACAATGGTACTCCGATCAAGACTATTACCATTTTAGATGGTATTAAAACAAAACTTCCAGCCGATAAAATAGTATATGACAAAGGATGCGACCTCGTAGAGAACACAGTTGTTGAACCTGCGTTTAATGATTGTTCAATAGACGGTAAAAAAGGTATTAAAGCTACATACTGGAATAACCGGAACTTTAAAGGTGAAATTGCAGCTGCTGATCAAATCGTTAATCCTATTAAACTAACTACCTTCGGGCAGCACGAATTCAGTACTGGTGTACATTTGGAGAATTTCTCGGCAAAATACGAAACTGTTTATAAACCTTCCCAGTCAGGTGAAATTGCATTTAGAATAGAAGCCTGCGGAGGGTTAGTGCTTGTTGTAAACGGCGATACACTCTCCAGGGTTTTTATGTGGAGACCTCTTCCCAAACATGTAATATATAAGGTTGAGAAAGGGAAAGAATATAAAATTGAAGCCTATTTCAGGCAGATTCAAAACTGGACAGCCAGCCTTAGCTTAAATTTTGGTAAGGAAGTGCCGGTTAATTACAACGCGCTTATCGATAAGTTGAAAGGAATTGATGTTGTTATTTTCGCAGGTGGAATTTCTTCTCAATTGGAAGGAGAACAAATGCCAGTTGATCTTCCGGGTTTCAAAGGCGGGGATCGCACCGATATTCAACTTCCCGAAGTACAGCGTAATTGTTTGAAAGTATTGAAACAAGCTGGAAAGAAGATTGTTTTTGTTAATTGTTCCGGCTCTGCCATAGGTTTAGTGCCTGAAACGAAAAGCTGTGATGCAATTCTTCAGGCGTGGTATGGCGGAGAAAGAGGCGGTCAGGCCGCTGCCGATGTATTATTCGGAGATTATAATCCATCGGGAAAACTTCCTGTTACTTTTTATAAAAGTATCAAACAGTTACCGGCTTTTGATGATTATTCAATGAAAAGCCGCACTTATCGTTTTATGTCCGACCCCCTTTTTCAATTCGGGTTTGGATTAAGTTATACAACTTTTTCAATTGGTGATGCCCGAATCAATAAAACCATTATCAAAAAGAATGAGAGTGTTGAGCTTACTATTCCTGTATCAAATACCGGTAAGCTTGACGGAGCGGAAATAGTTCAGGTCTATGTACATAAGGTAAACGATACAGACGGGCCGATCAAAACTTTAAGAGGTTTTCAAAGAGTAGATGTTGCTCACGGTAAAACGAATCAGGTTAATGTTAAGTTGTCTCCCGATGCATTTAAATTTTTCGATAAAACAAAATATGATATGGTTGTAGATCCGGGAGAATATGAAATATCGTATGGCTCAAGCTCCAATGATAAAGACCTGAAATCAATCAAAGTTACAATTGAATAAGTGACAGAAGAAACCGAATGAGGTTTAGCTAAATCTATTTATTTTAAATAATAATGTCTTAAAAGCAAAGGTATATTTATACAAATATTATTCAATAAAAAACTTAACTAACAACAATATATTCAAACTTCATGAGAGGGATAATCATGTCTCGTTTTTTTTATTTTTGTTTATTAACCATTTTAGTTATGAGCATCGGTTGTAATGAGAAGGATATTAATGGAAAGTGGAAAGGGGAAATGCAAACACCGAATGGCCCTTTAGAATTGACATATGATTTCAACGTAATTGGAGATAGTTTAGCTGGTACTGTTACAAGTCCAATGGGGGAATTACCTATTAGTAATGGAAAAGTTAATGGTAAAACATTTTCCTTTGATGTGGATGTTAATGGGATGACCTTTAATCAACAATGCACGTATATGAGCGATTCAATCTCTATGAAGGTACAGGGGATGCAGGGACCAATAGAAGTTATGCTGAAAAGAGTGCCTGAATTAAAGGCCGAGTCCAAGTAGGATTATTATACCGATATAGAATTGACTTTAGTGCAATATCATTACTTAAAATATCAGGCAATAAATACTTGATAACTGATCACTATCTAGAATAATAAGGTGAGTGCAGGTATGAAAATCATTTGTAATCATCCTTTGGTCAGAAAATTTTTATGTTCGGTTCGAGGCGTGCTGCCAGCAGAGCCTTATATTAGCAAGTAAAGGAGTTTACATGGAGGGACATGCTTGAGTGCTTTACAATACTACAGTTAAGAAAGAAGATTCTCCAGGTAGTATTAAATCCTATCAATATTCATTAAGGAAGAGCAAGTATATGTTGAACATAAAAAAATTAAGTAAATATGCACTATTCGTATTATGTCTGATGGTACCTGCAATGTCTGCGCAGCAAGTAGATCGAATAGATCTTGGAAAATTAAAAACCGGCGCTACGGTCTCATTCATGAGCACTTCGGGAGGTGAGTGGGGTATTGAAATCTTTGGCAGTTCCGCTCCTCGGATAACGCAATTAAAACCCGCACAGATCGAGATCTTTCGAAAGGAAAAAGACATTCTTGAGCTTGCAGCCGGATACAGTAAGATTCAGAAATCAGGCTCCGATATTGATGCAAGCGCTGAAATCGCATACAATGGAAATGTTTTTAATGTTTATGATAAATGGAGCTTGAACGGAACAGTGGTATCGGTTCAAAGGAAGGTAGAAGTAGCTGGCAGTGCTCCGGGCGGATTTAACTCGACTGTTGCATTCACTGTTGATCCCTCTATACGATGGTCCGATGTGAATTGTTTAGCACCGGGTGCATTATACGGTGACCCGGCTTATGATGGTGATCGATCACCCGGCGGTACGCTAAACTACGCTGCACATCGGTTCATCATGCGCGAGGATATCCTTCCGGCACCCATGTTCGCACTTTCATTCAAAGACGGTGCTTCGATAGCTATGCTGGATCCCTCACCGAACGGAGAATCGACGGTCGAAGAAACAAAGCTTACGAAAGATGTAATGACCGATGCCAGGTTTCAGTTCGGGGCATTCGGGGCATGGCAAAACGATAATAACCCAATTAAATTCGGGTTTACTTTCCCGGGTACGGTAAGCATGTACCCTTTCGGTCCCGATGAATCACCTAAACCCAGATCGATCAGGCGGTTCCATCCTATTGACCATGGAGTTGTTCACAGTTATGAAGTAAGATTTCGATTCGGAGCTAATGAGTCATTTCCCAATGTTATCCGAAGCTCATGGCGATGGGCATGGAATACATTAAAGCCCCCGGTTATTCCCATTGATGTTGAACAGATGCGGCATATTCTTACTGATCAATTGGCATCTCAAGCTGCAACTATTGACGGACGTACCGGTATTCCATTTGCTGTTGCTACTTTTGATACGAATAAACCTCAATGGAACCGGACTATGACAGCGATGGGTTTTGTAAGTAAAAACATTGAGTGCGCAGACCAGTTATTGCAGGAAGGCGATCGCGATACTACAGAACGTGGTAATAAAATGCGCCGTATCGGACTATCTATAATATCGTCGATGATTCAAGCACTTCATAACATACCGCTTGAGGCTACCGGCTACGATCTATCTACCGGAAAACCATGGACTGGGGAACGGCAGGAATGGCTCGCACCTTGGTTACGCAATGCGACAGAAGGTATGCGCGTACTTATTCGGGCTTACATACGAGAGCGAACCCATGGTAATTTGCATCCCCAATGGTTTAATTGGGTTAAAACCTATGTTGACTGGCTGATCCAGCAGCAAAGGAAGGATGGATCTTTCCCGCGGCGCTGGAAACCTGGAAGTAATGAAGCTGCAGAACCAACAGGCTCTACAAGCTATTGCCCCGTACCCCTGCTTGTTCTTATGACTAATTTAACCGGTGATACTAAGTATGAACAATCTGCTGTCCGTGCCGCGGAATATGTTTGGGACCATTGGGGAAAACGGGGACTCTTTGTCGGCGGTGCAAGCGATAACCCTAATATTACCGATAAAGAAGCCGGGATGTTAAGTCTCGAAGCCTATTTAAGCTTATATGAATCAACGAAAGAAGAAAAGTGGCTGGATCGCGCTAAAGCTGCTGCAGATTATACTGAAAGCTGGATCTGGATCTGGAACCTTCCTATGCCGGTTGATGCTGATAACGCTCATCTTGATTGGAAGAAAGGTGTGCCGATTATCGGAGTACAGGGAATAACTGCCCGTGGCGCAGGTGGTGTGGATGAGTACCTGGATTGGTCAACATCATCTTATGCAAAGTTATATCTTTTGACGAAGGACAGGCATTATCTCGATGTTGCTCGTCTCCTGCTGCACGATACAAAATCTATGGTTGCTATGCCGGGTCACCTTTACGGTATGAAAGGAATCGGGTGGCAGCAGGAGCACTGGGGAATGGGGCCGAGTAGATACGGCCGCGGTGTCGGGTCACACCGCTTCTGGCTGCCGTGGGTTACGGCCAATCACTTATACAGTATCACTGGTTTAGAAGAACTTGATCCGGCCCTGTTTAAAAAAATAACCTCAGGGAATTAAATGACGGATAGTAAATAAAAAATAAATAAGGTTAATGAAATATAGGATGAATCAAAAATTTCTCAATGAACAAAAAGGTATTAGCCGGCGTCGCTTTATTAAAATAGCCGGAATTTCTACTATTGGGATATCTTCATTAGGATACATTAATTTTCAAACAAAGGGAGTTTCTATTGTTATAGATCCTGCTGATCAAATATCAGGCTCGCAACCGGCACAATGGGCTGTAAAGGAACTGGAGAAATCATTAACTAACGCGGGAATAAATGTTTACCGGTGTAATAAGATCTCTCAGGCCAGAAACGGAGATTTATGTATTGCTGCTGCAGGTTTAGGTTCTTCCATAGCTCGTCGACTACTTGAAGATTCGAATAAAAAAATCCCGTCTGTACCGGAAGCTCTCGGTTTAATACCGGTAAAATCGGGTGACAAACAAGTTCTACTAGCTTGTGGATATGATACACGCGGACTTGTTTATGCCTTACTTGAACTTGCTGATAGGGTTAACTATTCAGATGAACCTTTTAGTTTCATGAATATCGATAAACCTGTTATTGAACAGCCTGCAAATGTCATACGTAGTGTTAACAGACTTTTTGTTAGCGAGATTGAAGATAAACCATGGTACTACGATCGCGAAATGTGGAAACAGTATCTTACAATGCTGACTACACAACGCTTTAATCGATTTAGTTTGGGATTGGGGATCGGTTATGACTTTCTACAAAATATAACCGATGCATATTTCCTTTTTGCTTATCCGTTTTTTTTATCTGTTCCGGGATACAACGTAAAAGTACCGGAGCTGCCTGATTCGGAACGTGATAAAAATTTAGAGATGCTTAAATTTATAAGTGATGAAACAGTAGCTCGTGGAATTCAGTTTCAGCTGGGGATCTGGATGCATGGATATAAATGGATTAATAGTCCCAACGCAAATTATACTATAGAAGGATTGACTCACGAAACCCAAGGTCCGTATTGCAGGGATGCACTTCGACAACTTTTAAAAACTTGTCCTTCAATTAGCGGAATAACCTTCCGTATACACGGAGAGAGTGGTGTAAAAGAGGGCAGCTACAAATTTTGGAAAACAGTATTCGACGGTGCAGCTACCTGCGGTCGCAAAATCGAGATAGATATGCATGCAAAAGGAATAACCCAGGAAATTATCGATATTGCGCTTGACACGGGAATGCCGGTTAACGTCTCTCCCAAGTTCTGGGCAGAGCATCTTGGTTTACCTTACCATCAAGCCGATATTCGGGCATTCGAAATCCCGAAACCGGATCAAAAAGCAGAAGGATTATTGAACCTGAGCGCAGGGTCCCGAAGTTTTACACGTTATGGTTATGCCGACCTTCTTAAAGAAAGCCGTCGCTATGGAGTTTTGCACAGAATCTGGCCCGGCACACAGCGAATTTTGCTTTGGGGAAATCCTGAAATGTGTGGTGCATATTCGAAAGCTTTCAGCTTCTGCGGCAGTATTGGGGCTGAACTCATGGAACCGCTGTCGTTCAAAGGCCGGCGCGGGTCCGGAATTGCCGGAGGCCGCTGCGCTTATTTGGATACATCGTTAAAACCTAAATGGGATTGGGAAAAATATCTTTACAGTTACAGAGTTTTCGGCAGAATGTCTTACAATCCAGATACCGAACCGGATGTCTGGCGCCGATACTTGGTCAAGCTGTTTGGTGCGGCAGCTAAAGAAGTTGAATTGGCCCTGGCAAATGCATTTCCTATACTTCCAATTGTATTAACTGCTCATGGGGTCTCGGCTGCAAACAATTTATATTGGCCGGAGATTTATACAAATCTATCCATAGCAGATCCGGAAAATAAAAATCCCTTTTTTGATACACCATTTCCACAGGTATTCGGCAATGTAAGCCCAATGGATCCTCAGCTGTTTATGAGAATCAACGATTTTGCGGATGAATTATTGAAAGGCAGACACAGCGGGAAATACTCACCAATCGAATATGCTCAATGGATAGAAGACTTTGCCGGCGCAGTTAATAAAAATCTTGCAGAGGCAAAAGCCAAGTGGAAAGGAAAGCTTACTCCTGAATTCCGGCGTATGGCTATTGATGTATCAATAGCGGCAGGATTAGGTCGTTTCTTTGGAGCCAAATTCAGAGCCGGCGTTCTTTTCGGAATCTTCAAGCAAAGCGGCGACCGAAATGCACTGGAATTATCAATAAAGATTTATCATGAGGCAAGAAACCATTGGATTGAGCTTTCAGAAATCGCCAGGGATGTTTATAAACATGATATTACCGTAAGTGAACTCGATGTATTAAGGGGACATTGGCTTGACCGTCTTCCTGCGATAGATGATGATATTGATTTCATGAGGAGGATATTGGAACAAACACCCATTACCAATAGAATTCAATCTGATAATGTTGGGACGGCAATAGAAAAAGCTCTGGGACGGCCTCATCGAGACTTTGCAGTTTGTCATCATAAACAGCCCGTACATTTTAAAGCAGGAAAACCACTGGATCTGGAAATCTCAATTGAGAAAAAAATAGAATCTGTATTGTTATATTATCGTCATGTAAATCAGGCCGAAAGATTTAAAACAGTGAAAATGAAACCGAAGGGTAAAAATTATCTAGCTACTATACCGGCTGATTATACTGATACTCTTTATCCTCTTCAATATTATTTTGAATTAAGAGAAAAACCAGGTAAAGCATGGTTGCACCCTGGCTTATCAGCAAAACTGATTCAACAGCCATACTATGTTGTGAGAAAGATATAGCTTAATAAATTATCAACGATAAAAACGGCTAATTATTATGGATTTCATATCTTCTCGGTTCTTAAATACTGCCGGGATTTGATTGATTAAAAGAACTTAACATTACTGTTTCAATTTAATAAAATCATAACAGGATTTACTATGAAAATATTCTACAAGATCATGATGCTGGTATTCAGTATCTTTATTTTAGCACTTCGAGGAAATTCCGGCACGTACGATGATGATGCCCGAGGTACAACGCTCAGTGATACTACTCGCAGTCTCTCACCTTACTTCACTGAGGCTGCATCATCTCCGAAAACACCGGATGCCGAAGGTTTTCTTCAGCGTTGGCTGCTTCTGGAACCGATTAATAAACCAAACCGCAGTAACACTGTTTTTACAGACAGTTATATCCGGAAGGCTTTTGATACTTTGTACTTTCATAACCAGTTTACGCTTGTTCCGCAAAACGGAGATAAAGTGACAGTTGGAGATCAGAAACTCATATGGCATGCTCTTGATGCAACCAATTTTAATGTCAAACTGTTTCGCTTTGCCTACGGTTTGAACAAACAGATTTACGGTGTCCTGTTCTGGGCTGTTACAGTTATTAACAGCCCAAGGGAGATGAAGGATGTTCGTTTGGCAGTCGGTTCCAATTCAGCATCCATGTGGTGGCTTAATGGTAAAGAAGCCGTTATGCTATCTGGTGACAGGCGAATGGTTATGGATGATTGTGTTTCCAGGAGACTTACGCTTAAAAAGGGACGGAATGTAATTCGCGGTGCCGTAATTAACGGCCCGGGTATGAGTGATTTTTGTATTCGCTTCATCGATGAAAATGGTAAACCAATCAAGGATATTACCATGACCATTGAAAATGCTGACAAATGAGTAACCTATTTTGATCTCAATTTTTTTGTTTTGGAGGTTTTATGAAGTTCCGTATTTTAACAGCTGTTTCCGTAATGATCTTTTTATGTTTGTCCAATATGGCATTGGCTCAGATTGGCAAACCTTATATCCATGATCCATCCACCATCGTTAAGTGCGATGGCAAATATTATACTTTCGGTACACGCGGCGGCGGTTTGATTTCTGAGGATGGCTGGGTTTGGAACAGCGGGGCTGTACGTCCTGGCGGCGGAGTAGCACCGGATGTTATTCACATTGATGACCGATATTATGTGTCTTATGCAAAAGGAGGGGGTGGATTAGCCGGTGGACATGCTAGCAATGTTTATGTTATGTGGACTAAGACCCTAGATCCCAATTCGCAGGATTTTGGATTTAAAGATGAAACTATCGTCGCTTCATCTGACGGCGTTGAAGACTGTGATGCAATCGATCCGGCGTTCCTTCTTGATCCTGCTGATGGCCGTCTATGGCTCACATATGGAACCTACTTCGGTTTTATTAGAATAGTTGAGCTCGATCCTAAGACAGGAAAACGCATCGCCGGCAACCAGGCAAAAAATATTGCTATTGACTGTGAAGCCACTGCAATGATGTATCGGGAAGGATGGTATTACCTGCTTGGTACTCACGGTACTTGCTGCGACGGCTCCAACTCAACATATAATATCCGTGTAGGACGCTCCAGGAAAGTTACCGGCCCCTATCTGGATAACATAGGAAGAGATATGCTTAAAGGCGGCGGTAAACTGGTAGTTGCTGCCAGTGGTACATTTATCGGTCCAGGTCATTTTGGTCTGTTAGACTTAGGGGATGGCGTGGAAAAATTTTCTTGTCATTATGAGTCAGATTTGGCACAGGGCGGCCGGAGCGTATTAGGTATTCGTCCGCTTCTATGGAAAGATGGGTGGCCGGTTGCAGGAGACAATTTTAAAGAAGGAACATATAAAATTCAGTCCGAGCGTAGCGGTTATGCACTTGAATTGGCTGTGGATTTTGTAAGGATGACTCGCGGTACATGGCGTTTTTTTAGACAAAATGATAATGAACCTGTGAAGGCAATTTCACCCCAGAGTCTCGCTGAGGATTCAAAGGATTGGCCGGCAGGTAATATTGAAGTTCGCATGGGTGATTTTATGGTTCGACCGCACCAGAAGTGGAGAATCACACCTGTAGCTGATGTTGGCGGTTATCCCGGATCTCCATATTTCAAGATTACCATCGACAGCACTGATCGCGCTTTGGCTGCTACTGCAGAAGCAGAAGTAATCACAGTTCCCAAATTTACCGGCGATCCCGCTCAACTTTGGCGCATCGATCAGTTGACAGATGGAACTTACCGGATCATGCCCAAGATTGTGCCCGATTCAAAGGAACCATTGGCTTTGGTTGCTGTTGGTGATTGTTCACCCACGCTGGCTAAGTTTGACCCAAAAAGCGACAATTCGCGATGGAATTTTAAAACACCATGAAGAAGAAAGTGTATGTCACCGGTATATTTAAAAAGAGATGATTTATAATATTTTCAACATCTCTTTCATTATGATCCGAAAAAGTTGTCTTACTCAGAAATTATAAAAAAGGCGGATACTCAACAATGCGAGCTATTGGTTCATTTCGAAGTGGTATAGGATTAACTAATTACTATAAATTAAACCGGATGAATTATGAAAAAAAATGTTAATGTTTTAATAATCATCTCTTTTATAGGAACGCTGCTGATTTTCAACGCAAATCAAACAGCCAATGCTCAAACAACGGAAAAGAAGAAACTTGTTCCGACTGTAACAATTCCTGCGCCTCCCGGTTCTAAAGGTTTCGGTATGCCTTCAGCAAATAACGGAAGTACACCACGCCCAAGAAGAAGATGGGTAAGCCCAAGTGTAACCGAGCCGCGTGAAATTGCTACTACAACACTTGATTCAATGACGATGAGTGATCCTTATATTTTCCCTGATAAAAAAACTCATACATATTATCTTACCGGCAGCGGCGGCAATATTTATAAGAGTAAAGATTTAAAAACATGGACCGGTCCTTACGGAGCGTTTGATGTTACAGGCACATGGATGGAAGGAATTCCGTTTGTTGCTGCTGCGGAAATTCATGAAGTCAACGGCAAATATTATTATTCAGCAACATGGACAGATAGAAAAGACCTTGTTGATGTAGTTCCCCGGAGATACAACGTTCATCGGAATCAGACACAGATTTTAGTATCCGATAAACCGGAAGGGCCTTATAAGCCTTTAAACCCTGATCCGGATTATGATTACCTTTATCATAATTGGGATGTAATCGATGGTACAATCTGGTATGAAGATGGTATTCCGTATTTTGTTTTTGTCCATGAATGGACTCAGGTTGTTGACGGAACAATGGAGTATGTTAAGCTTTCCCCCGATTTAAGTAAAAGAATTTCTGAGCCTGTATGTCTCTTCCGGGCAAGCGAAGCTCCATGGGCACTTGAAATGGTTGCTAACGGAGAGATGACTTTTGGTATGAAGCTCCCCGGCTGGGTTACCGATGGACCCGAGTTGTTTAGGACAAAAACAGGCAAGTTAGGAATGCTATGGTCAAGCTGGGGAAAAGGACGGTATTTGCAGGGAGTTGCTTATTCCGAATCAGGAACAATTGATGGTCCATGGGTACAGGAAGAAGAACCATTTGTAGGAAACAATTCCGGGCATGGGATGATGTTTACAACATTTGAAGGAAAACGGCTGCTGGTTATACATCATGCAGAAGGAGACGGGCCCCGTAAACCGAGACTTTATGAAATAGATGATTCAGGTGATAAGCTTGTACTAGGTCCAGGATATAATCCATAGTACGGTAAAACAATAACAAAGTTCATGTTCAGGTTTAAGTTCAAGATCGTATAATTATGCGGAATAAAAACCTTACGGCAGACAGGCAAGAAATTTTTATTAATGTTAAAATTAATTCTATTTTCTAATTTCAAATGTATTAAGAGTTAGCCAAAATAATAATTTAAGTTATTATAATGTTGATTGAAAAATCAGCATAAAAAAAGAAGTTCTATAATTTTTGTCGTTTATACTAATGGACAAGGATAAAGTAATAACCATAGAGGAGATTGCAAAAAGAGCAGGAGTATCAAAAGGTACCGTCTCAGCGGTTTTAAATGAAAAGAATAATGTAAAGCCTTCTACCAGGGAAAACATTTTGCAGCTAATGAGATCTCTAAATTACCGTCCAAAAGGGGTAGCTAGAAATCTAAAAATCGGTAATACCGGGAAATGTATAGGTATAATCATTAAAGAACTGAATTATCCTTTTTATACTACTATTGCAGAAGGCGCAAAAGAATATGCCAGATCAAGAGGTTATTCTCTGATAATTGCAAGTTCTGACTATGAACTTGAAAGTGAAAAAAAATTTACAGACTTATTTTCAGCAAAGGATATTAGAGGTGCAATCATAGCACCGTTATTAGAAGGCAGTGCAGAAATTGAGCATCTTTTAAATTAAAGATGTTAAATTATCCGTTCGTTTTATTGGCAGATGTTAAAGGGATAACAGCAAATGTTGTAGAGATAGATAATAAAAAGGCAATCAAAAAAGCAGTGGAATATTTAATTAATAACGGTCACAAGAAAATTGTCCATTTTGCCGGCCCTCCGGAATCGGCTCACACCAAAGAGCGAATTGAGGGATTCCATGATGCAATTAGCGGAAGCAACCTGGTTTTTAAGAAAGAAATGATTGTTCCTGTAGGAGCTCATAATGAAGTGAGCTATGAAAAAACTATAAAATATTTCAGGAGAAAGAGACGAGAGGATTATCCGACCGCTATTGTATGCTTTAACGATTTACAGGCACTGGCTGTTATGACTGCACTAAAAAACCTGAACATAAAAGTTCCTAAAGATATTTCCATTGTCGGGAATGATGATATTCATTATACTGAAATATATTCTGTGCCTCTTACAACGATTAAATCTCCCAAAAGAGAAATTGGTCAAAAAGCTGCTGAAATATTAATAAGAAATATTGAGTCGCCAAATTTGATTCCAATCGAAAGAATTGTTCTGGATACTGAATTAATAATAAGAAAATCGACAAGAAGGATAAATACAAAATAAATTTTCAATGTTAACAATAAACTAATGTTCTGTAACTAAAATAACTATACACGGCAGTCATGGTCCAAACCATGACTGGGATTTAATTTATTATATATTTTTAAATGTTCCTGTCATGGACTGGTTCATGACAGCCACGTCGAATGTATAGAAGTGTTAGCGACAGAATACTAAAAAAGGAAAAAAATGAAAACATTTATTAATGTCCTTTTATTATTAGCACTTAGTATAACCGGCAATGCACAAAATCTGGATGGAAGCTGGAAAGGTATAATGAGTACACCAAACGGCGATATGGATTTAGTTTTCACTTTTAAAGTAGATGGTGATACTTTAAACGGAAATGTAACTTCAGGAATGGGAACTCTTCCTATTGAGAACGGAAAAGTAAATGGAAATAAATTTTCATTTGATGTTAATGTTAATGGACAGATAATAAGCCATACAGGTGTTCTGGATAATGAAACTGTTAAATTGAGCTTACCCTGGACTGAAGAATCAATGGAATTAAGCAGGGTAAAGAAAGAATCTAAAATTGATGGTACATGGATTGGTCTGGTCAGCGGACCACAAGGGGAAATGGAATTAACATTTACTTTTAAGATAAACGGAGATACACTGACAGGTACGGATTCTTCTTCTTTAGGTGTAATTGATTTAACCAATGGAATCGTAAATGGAAATGATTTTTCATTTGATGTGGATTTGAATGGAATGAAAATTAGTCATGAGTGCAAATATCTTAACAACGATACAGTTGATGTTGTGGCAGATGTAATGGATCAGAAAATTAATATGAAATTAACCAGATCAAACACAAAAGTTTTTTCACAGGATAAGAACTTTTATATTTTCCTTTGTTTCGGACAATCAAATATGGAAGGTTTTCCGGGAATTGAAGAGCAGGACAAGATAAATGTGGATGATCGTTTCCAGGTAATGGCTGCAGTTGATTTTCCGGCGCTCGGGCGGGAAAAGGGTCATTGGTATACAGCCGTTCCGCCTCTATGTCGTCCAGGCACAGGTCTCAGCCCGGCTGACTATTTCGGCAGAACCTTGGTTGCCAACCTGCCGAAAAACATAAAAGTAGGAGTCATTAATGTTGCTGTGGCAGGATGTAAAATTGAGCTGTTTGAGAAAGATAATTATCAATCTTATGATTCCGCAGCTCCATCTTGGATGAAAAATATAATTAAGCAATACGATGGGAATCCTTATCAATATCTTATTGACTTAGCAAAACTAGCAGAGAAAGACGGTGTCATCAAAGGAATTCTGCTGCATCAAGGAGAATCGAACACGGGTGATGAGGACTGGCCGAACAAAGTCAAGGTTATTTATGATAATTTGATCAAAGACTTAAATCTTGATGCTGAAAAAGTGCCTCTGCTCGCAGGTGAGGTAGTGAATGCAGATGAACAGGGAGCGTGTGCAAGTATGAATAAAATCATTGATGAATTACCTCAAACAATTCCAAATTCATTTGTTATTTCTTCGGCAGGTTGTACCGCCAGACCGCCTGATCATCTGCATTTCACCGCTGAAGGTTACAGAGAACTTGGGACGAGGTATGGCGAAAAAATGCTATCATTACTTGGTTATGAAGTCACTAAACCTGAGTTAAAGTAATTACCTTAAGAAAATGATTGTTGACTTTATAATTTTGTGTGGAAAGAGAAATAAAAATAATTCCGGACAATAAATTAATATTGAGTAAGGAAACCTTTTTATGAAGCACAAATCTTTTTTAATAGCATTATCTATTATGCTTGTGGCAGGAATAAGTCTTGCCCAGCAGCCGGAACCCATTAAAGTTGAAGATGGATTATTGCAGGGAACTTTTGAAGATGGTTTGACCGTTTATAGAGGAATTCCATTCGCTGAACCTCCTGTAGGCGGCCTCCGCTGGCGCCCGCCTCAGCCGGCAGCAAAATGGGATGGTGTAAGAGAAGCTGTCAAGTTTGCACCGGATCCTGTGCAAGGATGGGGAGATCCTTCCGGTCAGAGCGAAGATTGTCTTTATCTAAATGTTTGGACACCTGCTAAAACAACAGGTGATAAAATCCCGGTTCTTGTTTGGATATACGGGGGTGGATTCAACGGAGGAGCTACATCAGTTCCAACTTACAGTGGTGAGAAATTAGCTAAAAAAGGAGTAGTACTTGTTAGTATTGCATATCGTGTAGGCTATATTGGGTTCTTTGCGCACCCGGAATTAAGTGCGGAGAACCCGCATCGTGTATCCGGAAATTATGGTTTGCTGGATATGATTGCCGGGTTAAAATGGATTAAGAAGAATATCGCAGCATTCGGCGGCGATCCTGACAAAGTAACAATTTTCGGTGAATCAGCCGGAGGCATAGCTGTTAGTATGCTTTGTGCATCACCATTAGCTAAAGGATTATTTGAAGGTGCTATATCCGAAAGCGGCGGTTCATTCGGGCCTACAAGACTTACTACATTTCCCGGTGAGAATATGAAAACTTTAGCAGTTGCAGAACATGAAGGAGAGCAGTTTGCTGAGAAAGCAGGAGTTACTTCTATTGAAGAATTAAGAAAAATCCCCGCCGATAGTTTGGTAAGAGGTGGCTTTGGAAAAGGTCTTGCCTGGCCGATTGTTGATGGATATGTAATTACTGATGATCAATATAAACTATATGAAGCCGGCAAGTTCAACGATACGCCGATCCTGGTTGGCTACAACTCGGATGAGGGAGCAAGCTTTATGAGAATAAAAGAACCTGAAGAATATATCAATAGTATAAAAAACAGATATGGAAAATTTGCTGATGATCTAATCAAAGCTTATCCGATTGACTCAAATTCAGTCCCGAAGACTGCTCGTGATCTTATGCGTGATGCTGCGTTCGGCTGGCATACATGGAGCTGGGCTCGTCTTGAGTCGAAAATGGGAAAGTCCAAAGTATTTTATTATTATTTTGATCAGCACCCGGACTTTCCAAAGGGATCCCCAAAATATGGATATGGCTCACCTCACGGTCAGGATGTTGCTTATGTTTTCCAGCATCTTAATACCGAAGATCCTCAAATCTCAAAATCTGATTTTGATATTTCTGATGTAATGAGCACTTACTGGACTAACTTTGCCAAGTACGGTGATCCAAACGGTGAAGGAATTCCTGAATGGAAATCCTTTAGCGATAAAAATCCGGTTGTTATGTACTTTAGTCAAACTCCGCATATGGGGTCTGTACCCAGTGCAAAATCACTTAAGGTGCTTGATGCTTATTTCAAATGGCGACGTTCACCTGAAGGAGAAGCCTGGACTAAATGATGGTTTTAAAAATTAAAATATTGCCGCCCTATCTATCAACTATTATACAAATTAAAAGAGTGAAGAAATGCATAATAAATTTTTAACTATCTTAATATTCATAAGTATCCTGGCTTTTAATGTTAAAGCTCAATCATATCAAAAAACTGATCTTGGTGTTAAAACAACAATCAATTCTATTGAAGTTGAAATTCAGTTCTACAATCCATCAACAGTGAGAATACTTAAATCTCCGGAAGGTAAATCTTTTGAGAAAAAAAGCCTTTCTGTTATAGAGACTCCACAAAAAGTTGATATAAGTATAAAACAGGATGACGATGAACTATTATTAAAAAGTAAAAATGTTCAAGTAGATCTGAACCTAAAAAATAGTAAGATTTCTTTTTCAACTCCGGCTGGTAAAAAGTTATTAAGTGAAAAAGAAGATGGAGTTGCATTTACAGACTTCGACGATGCAGGCAATAAAACTTACAGCGTTTATCAGGCATATGTCCTGGATAAAGATGAAGCTATATACGGATTGGGACAACAGCAGCAAGGTAAAATGGTTCAGAGAAACCTGAAGTTACGAATGATACAAGGAAATACTGATGATTATATTCCCTTCTTCGTATCTGTAAAAGGTTATGGCTTGTTTTGGGATAATTATGCTCCGACTACTTTTGAAGATAATCCGGAAACCACATCATTCAAATCTGATGTCGGTGATTGTATTGATTATTATTTCATGTACGGTGGTAATGCTGATGGAGTAATTGCTAAAATGCGTGAATTGACCGGGCAGGTTCCTATGTTCCCGTTATGGACGTTTGGTTATTTTCAAAGTAAAGAACGTTATAAAGGTCAGGATGAGCTGGTCGATGTTGTTAAAAAGTATCGCGAGCTTGGAGTTCCTCTAGACGGAATAATTCAGGACTGGCAATACTGGGGCAACAATTATCTTTGGAATGCAATGGACTTTCTCAACGTGGAATTTTATAATCCTCAAAAGATGGTTGACGATGTGCATAAACTAAATGCACATATGCTAATATCGATCTGGAATTCGTTTGGTCCAAAAACAAAACAATATAAAGATTTGGATAAAATCGGTGCCCTTATGAATTTTCAAACGTGGCCTCTTTCCGGTTCTGAAAAATGGCCGCCAAGAATGGATTATCCTTCAGGTGTAAGAGTTTACGATCCATACAATCCTGAAGCACGTGATATTTATTGGAATTATCTAAACAAAGGGATCTTTGCGCTCGGTATGGACGGATGGTGGTTAGATTCATCCGAACCGGACCATCTGAATCCAAAACCTTCCGATTTGGACAATAAAACATATCTTGGATCATTCAGAAAAGTTCGAAATGCATTTCCGTTAATGACGGTTGGCGGTTTATACACTCACCAGCGTTCTGTAACATCCCGCAAACGTGTTTTTATTCTTACCCGTTCCGCATTTGCAGGACAACAGCGTTATGGCGCCAATACGTGGTCGGGGGATGTGGTCGCATCATGGGAAGCACTAAGGCAACAGATTTCTGCAGGATTAAACTTTTCACTCAGCGATATTCCCTATTGGAATAGTGACATCGGCGGCTTTTTCCTTTGGAACTTTCCTCAAAAGCTGAAAGATGCAAATTACTGTGAGTTATATGCACGCTGGATACAATTCGGTGCATTCTGCCCTATGATGCGATCACACGGAACAGATGCCCCTCGTGAAATTTATCAGTTTGGGAAAAAAGGTGACAAGATTTATGATGCCATTGAGAAATATATAAACCTCCGCTACTATTTGCTGCCCTATATTTATTCAGCTTCTTGGGATGTAACTGCTAATCAATCAAGCATGATGCGCGCCTTAGTTATGGATTTTGCTGAAGATAAAAAAGCGCTAGATATCAATAATGAGTATATGTTTGGTAAGTCGTTATTAGTCTGTCCGGTAACTGTTCCAATGTATTCAAAGGTAGTTGTTCAAGGTAACGATACTGCCAAAGTCGGAGATTTCAGCAAAATAAAAAGTGAAGAAGTTTATCTGCCTAAGGAAACTGTTTGGCTGGATTTCTGGACCGGCGAAAAATTCAGCGGAGGTCAAACAATTACTAAAGCAACTCCGATTGATATTATGCCGCTGTTTGTGAAAGCAGGTTCAATACTTCCGATTGGTCCAATGGTTCAATATGCAGCCGAGAAGAAATGGGATAATCTTGAAATACGAATCTATCCGGGAGCCGATGGTGAGTTCACATTATATGAAGATGAAAACGACAATTATGATTATGAAAATGGAATTTATTCTACAATAACTTTTAAATGGGATGATGGGGAAAAAATTTTGACGATTAATGATCGCAAAGGGACTTTCCCCGGCATGCTCAATAATCGTAAATTCAGCATTGTAATGGTTTCAAGAAACAATGGTCTTGGTATGGATGCAGCAAAAAAGTATGAGAAGGTTATAGACTATGGCGGTAAGAAAGTTGTTGTGAAATTATAACGATTTAAAATCTTACAATAAAATGAATTTTTTAAAACAAGGACTAATAATTATTATGAATCGTAAAATGAATTTATTTTTGATTTTAATTGTATTTGCATCCTCCTGTTTAGCGCAGGTTGCTACCAGCACAGAGTCATTAACAAATAAAAATACCGGTCACGTTTTTTGTTATACTAATCCTATTACAAGAGACACCTCTATTTCGATGCGCGATTATTGTATAATTAAGGTTGGCAGCAAATGGTTTTGTACGGGTACTTCAAATCCGATCTGGACAGGACCAAATCCTGGTGTTCATCTTTTGGTTTCCAATGATTTGATTCATTGGCAGCATCAGTCATGGCTCATTGATGCGAGCAAACTGCCGGACGACTGCCCATATAATGGAAGATTTTGGGCTCCTGAAATTCATTTTATTAAAAATAAATACTGGTTAACTGTTAATAGCGGCAAAGTTACTACCGAAGATCCGAAAGGAATGAAAACCCATAGCATCTGGCTGTTTTCATCAAATGAAGTGACTGGTCCGTACAAACTTGTGAACGGGCCTTTAACGCCCCAATATAATAATGATGCAACTTTATTTGAGGACGAAGATGGACAAACTTATCTTTACTGCAGCGGCAACGGATTATTCCAGGCTAGAATTGATTTGTCCACAGGTAAACTAATTGGAGAGATTCAAAAATTTCTTGATAAAAAATCTCCTGGTAACCCGGACTGGATGGTAGGTGGCATCGAAGCTCCATTCGTGGTAAAAAAGGATGGAACTTATTTCATGTTTTTTTCTTCTTGGACACGCGGTTACGAAGTTGGTCTTTTGAAATCCGCATCGCCGTTGGGTCCATGGGAATTTGCGTCGCGTGAACCTATTCTCGGTACAAGAAAAAAAGGCTATCGTCCGGATCTTGCTATAGAAGGCGGATATGCAAATTTGAAATTCCAGGATACAGAAGATCCGTATTGCGAAACGGGGCACAATACATTGTTCGAAGGACCGGATGGTAAGTTGTGGAGTTCATGTCATTATCTTATGTATGATAAACGCCCGTATCCGTATTGTCAAGAACTTAAGGATTGGGAGAAAACACCTCAATTAGGAATTGAGCCGGTAAATTATAAAGATGGAATGTTTTATATCAATGGACCAACATGGACGGAACAATGTGTGGATTATTAAACTTCATCTGAAGCAAATAAAGGATTGAAACTGATTCCTATAAAAAATTTTTATCAGGACATAATTATAATTAATTATTTGATCAATATGGGAAATAACTTATTATGAAAACCAAAATATTTCCAATTATATTTTTAATAATTCTATCTAATGTCGGAGGAATTTCTAAAATCTCTGCCCAGACTCAAATAGAAAATTTTCAGCCCACATTTGAATCGTTAGAAAAAGTAAATCCCGTTCCGGAATGGTTCAAGGACGCAAAGTTTGGCATTTATTTTCACTGGGGAGTTTACTCTGTTCCTGCATTCGGTAATGAATGGTATCCCCGCAATATGTATATCAAAGGAACTCCGGAAAATAAACATCATATTGAGGTTTACGGCGATCCGTCACAATTTCCTTACAATTACTTCATCACCGGTGCGAAAGATAAGAACGGAAACTTTGTTCAGTTTGCACCGAAGCTCAAATCTGAAGGGGGAAAATTTGATCCTGAAGAATGGGCGCAGCTGTTTGCCGATGCCGGAGCCAAATTTGCCGGTCCGGTTGCCGAACACCACGACGGCTTTTCGATGTGGGCGAGCAGGATCAATCCATGGAACGCAAAAGATATGGGACCTAAACTTGATTTGGTAGGTTTACTAACCAATGCCATTCGCAAAAAAAATATGAAAGTAATTCTTTCAATGCACCATGCATATAATATCACTGGTTATTATGACGCTGTACCTAAGACAAATGATCCAAAACTTAAAATGCTTTTGGGGCAGCAGGGGAAGGAAAAAAACGAAGCATTCTGGTTAGCTAAGCATAAAGAAATTATAGACAATTATAAACCTGATATCATTTGGCAGGATTTCAATCTGCATGTTATTTCGCCGCCGGTTCTTTTGCAATTCTTAGCTTACTATTATAACAAAGCAGCTGAATGGAACAAACCAGTTGTAGCCACTTTTAAAGACGGTTTGAATACAAAATGTGCTGTACTAGATTACGAGCGCGGAGGTCCTGCCGACATTACCGATAACTATTGGCTTACAGATGATGCAATAAGTTCTTCGAGCTGGTGTTACACTAAGGGGATCGGATATTATTCAAAGGAACAAATACTTCACGGCTTTCTCGATAGAATAAGTAAAAACGGAAATCTGCTCCTCAATATTTCTCCAGAAGCCGACGGAACTATACCGCAGGAACAAAAAGATGTTCTGCTTACAATGGGGGCCTGGTTAAAAAAATATGGAGAAGCAGTTTATGCAACACGTGCCTGGGAAAAATACGGAGAGGGTCCAACAAAAATGGGCGGCGCTCACGGGCTGATGGGAGCTCCGCTTGAAGGAACTGCTAAAGACGTTCGATATACCAGATCGAAAGATAAATCAACACTCTATGCAATTTTACTCGGATGGGAAAAAGGTGAAAAAGAAATAATACTCGGTTCATTATCTTCCGGTCGGATCAATTTGAAAAGTTTGAAATCGGTTGAACTCATAAATGGTGAAGCCGGAAAATACCTTCCTTTAACTTTCAAACAAACATCAAATGGATTGATAGTCAGTTTACCCAAACGAAATTTTGAAGAATTGGCATATGTTATTAAACTTAACTTCGAAGGAAAAATTCCGCCTCTTGATAATTATGCCGACTTAAACAATAATCTGCACTGTTTAATAGTGCCGGGAAATAATACGGGAAGCTTGATCCTCGGCTCGGATTTAACACTTACTGCAAAAAGAAAAAATTCAGTAAACCAATGGAAATTTGAAAATAAAGGAAAAGGCATTTTTAAAATTTCAAACCGTGGAAATGAGAAGGTATTGGAGTGTAATATATCCGGAGATGATTTAATGATTTCTAAATACAGCGGGAAAGACAACCAGCTTTGGAAAATCGATGATGCATATAACGGTTTATTCAAAATTTCCAATAAGCAATTTCCCAATTTGATTTTATCCGTAAATTCAACAATTACTGAAGGGAATAAAGCCGGATTACTCGATTTAGAAAATGGTTCGCCGTTTTTATGGAAACTATTGGAAGTATGTGAGATGAAACAGCAAGCTTACAAACCCCAAACTATCCCCGGAACAATTGAAGCGGAGGACTATGATACCGGCTGTCCCGGCGACGCATACTATGACAGGGATAATATTAATGAAGGCGGGCAGTATCGGGCTAATGAAGGTGTAGATATTGAAAAATGTACGGCGGGAGGTTATGATGTCGGCTGGACTCATACTGGAGAATGGATGGCATATACGGTAAACATGAATAAAACTGCTGAATATGAGGTGTCATTCTACGTTGCTTCATCCTATGATAGCGGAAAGTTTCATCTCGAATCTGATTATGTCGATCAAACGGGAGTGATTTCAGTTCCGAATACTGCGGGGTTTCAAAACTGGAGGGTTGTCAAAAAATCAATAAAATTAAATGCCGGACAACATGTATTGAAATTCGTTGTGGACGGTGATTTCTTTAATATAGATAAAATTGTTTTTGCAGAAACTAATTAACTTGTTTAGGATATTAAATTTAGGAGGATTAAACATGAAACTAACACTTTTATCTTTTTTACTTATTGTCTTTTCAATCGGCGGAACCTGTTTAGCTCAGTCGGATACTGCTGTTGCGGATGATTTTAAACCTGCAGCTACAAACCAACCAGGCAGGGAATTTCCTAAGGTTAATTCTGAAAGAAGAGTGCGTGCCAGTATTTCTGCACCGGAAGCCCATAAAGTTCAACTGGATATTAGCGCAGTAAAATATGACCTGACTAAAGATGAGAACGGAGTATGGACAGGAGAATCTGGTCCTCAGGATGAAGGATTTCACTACTACCAGCTTTGGATCGACGGTGCTGCAGTTCCCGATCCCGGCAGCCTTTATTTTTATGGAGCCATGCGATGGGGCAGCGGCATTGAAATACCTGCACATGATCAGGATATTTATGCACTTAAAAATGTACCTCATGGACAGATACGCGAGATTCTTTTCCCTTCTAAAAGCACAGATACTTCACGCAGAGCATTCGTATATACACCGCCGGGCTATGCAAAAGATTTAAACAAACGATATCCCGTATTGTATCTTCAGCACGGCTGGGGTGAAAATGAATATGGCTGGCCAAACCAAGGGAAAGCAAATCTGATTATGGATAATCTTATTGCTTCAGGAAAGGCAAAACCATTTATAATTGTGATGACCTATGGTATGACTAATGAAGTTAAAATCGGCGGTCTCAGAAACTTCGATATCAAACCGTTTCAAACCGTTTTATTAGACGAGCTTATTCCCTATATTGATTCTAATTTCCGTACACTTACAAATCAACCTAACCGCGCAATGGCTGGACTTTCCATGGGCGGTTTTGAAACCAGATTAATCACTTTGAAGAACCTCGATACTTTTTCCCAAATCGGTCTTTTTAGCGGGGGCAGTATCTCACTGGATGATGTAAACAACACACCTGGTTTCAAAGAAAAAGTAAAACTAGTGTTTGTAAGTTTCGGCAGCAGGGAAATTGAAAACAGAGGGAATAATAACCGTGGTCCTTTTGGAGGAGATCCCAAAGAAAACACTGAAGCAATATCAAAACAAGGTATAAATGCTCACTTCTATGTTTCGCCAAATACAGCTCACGAATGGCAAAGCTGGAGGCGCAGCCTGTATGAATTCGCACAGTTGGTATTTCAGGATTAAGGGGAAAAAATTATGGGAAAATATTTTTCAAGCTTATTGATTTTGCTGGTAATATTCTCCGCGCCGTTTAGTTTGGGGCAAACAGATCAATTAAAAATTAAGGAAGACTTTAAGCCCTCGTCAACTAATCAGCCGGGAAAGGAATATCCTAAAGTAAATTCTGAAGGGCGGGTTCGTGTGAGTATCTCAGCTCCCGAAGCACATAAAGTCCTGCTGGATATCGGGGCTGTTAAATATGATTTGATAAAAGACGAAGACGGAGTTTGGACCGGCGATTCTGACCCGCAGGATGAAGGATTCCACTACTATCAGCTTTGGATCGACGGAGCGGCTGTTCCTGATCCTGGAAGCATATACTTTTATGGTGCCAGCCGATGGGGAAGCGGCATAGAGGTGAAGGCAAAAGATAGTGAGTTCTATTCACTTAAGGATGTTCCGCACGGCCAAGTAAGTCAGAAACTTTATTTTTCAAAGATTACCCAATCTTGGCGCCGTTGTTTTGTTTATACACCGCCTCATTATCAGGAGAATACTTCAAAGCGTTATCCCGTTTTATATCTCCAGCATGGTAGTGGTGAAGATGAAACTGGCTGGTCTGCCCAAGGCAAAGCTAACCTTATTGTTGATAATTTGATTGCAGAAGAGAAAGCTGTTCCTATGATTATTGTGATGGATAATGGATATGCGTTTGAAGCAGCCGGGAATTCAGGAAATGGAACACAACCAAGGTTCGTATTTGAAAAAGTCTTGATTCAGGAAATAATTCCAATGATTGACAATACATATCGTACAATTGCTGACCGCGGGCATAGAGCGATGGCGGGTTTATCGATGGGAGCTAATCAAACCATACGTATTACTATTAATAACCTGGATACCTTCTCTCATATTGGAGGATTTAGCGGTACATCTAATTATCCAAACAGCGGCAAAATTGACCGGAATACATTTATGAACGGAGCTTTTAAAGACGGTAAAGCACTCAGCAGAAAAATTAAATTATTCTGGCTTGGATTAGGTACAAAAGAACCTGATCCTTTCCCGGGTTCAGTTGGGGCATTTCGCTCGATGTTGAATGAAGCCGGACTTAATTACGTATTTTACGAATCTCAGGGTACTGCTCATGAATGGTTAACCTGGCGGAGAGATCTTTACCAGTTTGTACCATTATTGTTTAGATGATAAAAAGTACGGTTCAATGATCTTCGAATTAATTATTGGCAGCATTGAACTTACTTATTATTTGAGTAAATAAATCTAAAATTAAATGGTAATATTTTAAGGAGAAAAAATGGTAAAGAATATATGTTTCATTATTTGTCTCATGTACTCTATAAATATATGGGGACAAATATTACCTTATCAAGATCCAAATTTAAGTCCTGGGGAACGAGCTGAAGATTTAATATCGAGATTAACATTAATTGAAAAAGCCGCATTAATGTGTGATCAGTCGGATGCAATTCCAAGACTTGGAATAAAAAAGTTTAACTGGTGGAGCGAAGCACTGCATGGACTTGCAAACAATAATGATGTTACGGTTTTTCCTGAGCCAATCGGTATGGCTGCTTCATTTGATGATTCACTTGTTTATAAAATATTCAACGCAACTTCCGATGAAACCCGGGCCAAGTATAATGAAGCAATTAGAAACGGGGCAGAGAACAGACGTTTCTTAAGTCTTTCTGTTTGGACTCCAAACATCAACATTTTCAGGGACCCGCGCTGGGGGCGCGGTCAAGAAACCTATGGTGAAGATCCTTATCTTACATCCCGGATGGGAATTTCTGTTGTTAAAGGATTACAAGGTCCTGCCGATGCGAAATATCGAAAACTTCTCGCTTGTGCAAAACACTTTGCCGTTCACTCCGGACCCGAATGGAGCCGGCATCAGCTTAATCTTAATAATATTGATCCACGCGATTTATGGGAAACTTATCTGCCGGCATTCAAAGCTTTGGTTCAAAAAGCTGATGTTCGGGAAGTTATGTGCGCATATCAGCGTTTGGATGACGAACCATGCTGCGGCAACAGCCGGCTGCTTCAGGATATTCTGCGGGATGATTGGGGTTTTAAATATCTTGTAGTTTCGGATTGCGGTGCGATTACCGATTTTTATACCAGTCATAAAGTTTCATCCGATGCAGTTCACGCTGCTGCAAAGGGAGTTTTAGCCGGAACTGATGTTGAATGCCAATGGGATAATCCGGCATTTAAAAAATTACCCGAAGCCGTATCAAGGGGCTTGATTACCGAAGATGATATTAATAAGCACTTAATGAGAGTATTGGTCGGACGTTTCGACCTTGGGGAAATGGATGACGATTCAATTGTCCCTTGGACAAAAATTCCAATGTCGGTGGTGAATAGTAAGGAACATAGAAAACTAGCCTTAGATATGGCTCGCGAATCGATGACTCTTCTTCAAAATAAAAACAATATCCTTCCGTTAAAGAAATCAATTAAAAAAATAGCAGTTATTGGTCCGAATGCTGATGATAAGCCAATGTTATGGGGAAACTATAACGGAACACCGGTAAGGACAATCACAATTCTCGATGGAATCAAATCCAAACTCTCAAAGGACAAAGTTTTTTATGATATTGGATGTGATCTGGTTGAAGATAAGGTAACCGAAAGTTATTTCTCGCAATGCTCGGTTGATGGACAAAAAGGTTTCAAAGCAGCTTACTGGAACACACCGGATTGGTCAGGTGAAGCTGTGGCTTTGCAGCAAATTATCAATCCAATAAAATTAACTGCTGCCGGGCAGCATGAATTTGCACCCGGTGTAAAACTCGAAGGTTTTTCCGCTAAATATGAAACTGAGTTCGTACCTGCTGAAAGTGAAGAGATAGTATTTAAAGGCGGGGCAACAGGACACTTTGAATTACTGGTTAATGGTAAAACCATTATAAAATATGATAATTGGAGAACGCTTCCGTCAAGACATCCTTTCAAAGTAGAAAGCGGTAAGAAATATAAAATAGAAATCCGCTATGCCCAGCTGCATAACTGGGAAGCAAATATCGAATTTAATTTCGGTAAAGAAGTCGATGTGGATTATACGGATCTTATCAATAAACTTAGTGGATATGATGTTGTTATTTTTGTCGGCGGACTTTCTACAAAACTTGAAGGTGAAGAAATGCCTGTCTCATATCCCGGTTTTAAAGGCGGCGACAGAACAAATATTGATCTTCCATCCGTTCAGCGAAATTGTTTGAAAGCATTGAAAGAAGCCGGCAAAAAAATTATTTATGTAAATTGTTCAGGCTCAGCTATTGCATTAACACCGGAAACTAAAGCCTGTGATGCAATCCTTCAAGCCTGGTACGGCGGTGAATCCGGAGGACAGGCAGCTGCCGATGTTCTGTTCGGAGATTTTAATCCAGGCGGAAAACTTCCGATTACTTTTTATAAGAGTTCAGATCAGTTGCCTGATTTTGAAGATTATTCAATGAAGAATCGTACTTATCGTTTTATGTCAGATCCTCTTTTCCCGTTTGGTTATGGATTAAGTTATACTACTTTTTCTATCGGTGATGCTAAAATAAATAAGAGTACAATTAAAAAAGATGAAAGCGTTGCTTTAACAATACCGGTTTCAAATACAGGCAAACGAGAGGGAACTGAAATCGTTCAGATTTATGTGCACAAGGCGAACGATATTGATGGGCCGATTAAAACATTAAGAGGATTTCAAAGAGTAAATGTTAATGCAGGTAAAACAAGTCAGGCGACCATAACTCTGCCTCCTTCAGCTTTCGAGTTTTATGATAAAGAAAGTTATAGTATGGCGGTAGCTCCGGGAGAGTATGAGCTGCTATATGGAACGAGTTCCGATATAAAAGATTTGAAGATGGTAAAAATCATGATTCAGTAGAATTTAGCTATTTATTTAATAATTATAATTTTATATGCTTTTCAATATACTTTGATGGGTTTATTCCAAAGTATTCAGTGAAAGAAGTTGTAAAATATGATTGTGATCCGAATCCAACCCTTTCGGAAATCTCCGTAATATTCATATCTGTAGTAACGAGCAGTTCAGCAGCTTTTTTCAGACGGATAATCCTTATGAATTCCCTGACAGTCTGACCCGCTACAGCATTTATCTTTTTGTATAATTGAGTCCGGCTCATACCGATTTCAAAAGCAAAATCACTAACTTCAAAATCCGGATTACTTAAGTTTTTTTCCACTATGTCATATGCTTTTTTTAATAATGCTTCATCGGTTCTGGAGGGTGAGAAATCTTTTATTGCGGCAAAAGGTTCTTTAATAAATTTTTTCCGCAGCATTTCCCTTGAATCAATTAAACTCTTAATCCTGAGTTTTAAAATTGCCGAACTAAAGGGTTTCGGAACATAATCATCTGCTCCGCTTTCAAAGCCCTCTATAGTATGCTGTTCCGAGCTTTTAGCAGTAAGAATTAATATCGGAATGTGACTTGTTTTTTCATCCTGTTTTAACTTTCTGCAGACTTCATAACCGTCAATTCCAGGCATCATAACATCACAAATAATTGCATCAGGAATTTCCTCCAAGGCTTTTTCAAATCCGATTCTTCCATTGTATGCCTCGGTTATTCTGTAAATATCCTTGAATTCATTTTTAATATATAACCGCATATCGGGGTTATCTTCTATTATTAATAAATGATGTAAATTCTGATCCTGAATCTTTTCTGTATTATAATTCTGTGATACAACCGGAGTATTCTTTTCTATTTTTTCAGGTTCATTTAATGTATTCCCTTTTAGTTTCGAAGTTGAGGAGGGAAGTTGATTTTCTTCAGTCCAGAGAGGAAGAATAACCGTAAAGGTTGAACCCTTACCCGGATCGCTTTCAAGATTTATATTTCCATTATGAAGTCTGACCAGTTCATAGGTTAAGGATAAGCCAATGCCGGTCCCCTGCGAAGTCAGATTGTTTTTAACCTGGTAGAATCTGTCGAAAATTTTTTGCTGGGATTCTTCGGGTATGCCGATACCCGAATCTTTAACAATAATTTCGATTATTCTTTTAGTATTGATACCGGAATATTTTCCAGATACTTCATCACAAATAAGAGAAAGACTTATCGACCCACCATCCTGAGTAAATTTAAAAGCATTTGAAAGCAGGTTGTATATGATTTTATCAAGCTTATCATGATCGAACCAGGCTTCAAGCAGAGGACACGTCTGGATAAATGAATAACTCATCTCACGTTCCTTAGCTTCATGATTAAAGGAATCAACAATATTTTTGATAAACTGAATTAAATCACCTTTTTCACAATTCATTTCCAGTTTTGCTTCTTCTAATTTTCTGAAATCCATCAACTGGTTAATTAATCTCAGAAGCCTGCTTGCGTTACGCTTAATTACATTCAACTGTATTTTCTGAGTTTCGTCTTTTATGCTTTTTAAAAGTGCTTCTGCCGGGCCGACAATTAGAGTCAGAGGAGTTCTGAATTCGTGTGAAACATTTGAGAAGAAGTGCATTTTTAATGAATCCATTTCCTGCAGTTTTTTTATCTCAAGCTTTTCAACTTCAAGTTTATTGTTAATCTCAGCCTCATGCAATATAAATCTTCTAAAAGCATACAGTAAAGTTAGAATAATCAATAAATAAAAAGCGTATGCCCATCCTGATTTCCACCATGGAGGATTAACAATTAATATTAAAGATGCGCCCCGGGTATTCCATATCCCATCATTGTTTGAAGCAATAACCCTGAAAGTATATTCTCCCGGGCTGAGATTAGTATAAGTTACTTCCCGCTGGTTTCCGGCGGAAATCCAATCATCACGGAACCCTTCGAGTTTATATTTATAGTGATTATTTTTTAAATTTTGATAATTTAAAGCGACAAATCCGATAGTAATTACGTTCTGATAATAAGAGAGTTCGATTTTTTTACAGTAAGTTATTTGCTGAGGAATAGAAAATTCATCAGATTTTGTATTATCTGATATTCGTACAGATTTATTAAACAGCTTTAGATCGGTAATATATACAGGCGGTTTATAATGATTTATCCTTATACTATCAGGATAAAAACGTGTAACTCCTCCTTTTCCTCCGAAATACATTTCTCCCGTAGATGATTTAAATGAGGCATTGATATTATTTGTAATGAGTCCGTCTGATGTCGAAAAATTTTTAAATTTTTCATTCTCAGGTGAAAACTTTGATAAACCTTTACTTGTTCCTATCCAAAGATTGTAATGTTCATCTTCCAGTATTTCGGTAATATTATTGCTTGGCAATCCATCTTTAATAAAATATTGTTTAATGAAACCGGTTTTTCTTTTGATTTCGTTAAGACCATCTGTAGTTCCTACCCAGATATTCTCTTTAGAATCAATGTATACTGCCCGAGCAATATTATTACTTAAAGAAAATCCTTCTTTGCCGTTTGAAAGATAATTTTTTACGGTTGCTGTATTTGGTGAAATTACCGAAACACCGTAAACATTGCCTACCCAGACATTATCATATTTATCTACTAGGGATGTAAATGTCCAATCACTCAAAATTGAATTAGAAGAATTATTGATATCATTTCTGTAATGAATAAACTTACCGGATTCCGGAATGAATTTATCCAGACCGCCTCCATGCAGTGCCAGCCAAAGATTTCCGTTACTATCCTCATCGATAAACCTTATATCATTACCGGCAATCGTTCTAATATCATTATCATTGTGTGAATATGAGATGAATGATTCTGCTGATTCAACATATTTTTTTAAACCATCCAGATATTTTCCCACCCAGACGGTTCCATCACTGCTTTCAAAAATATACATCACAGGCCCGGGTCCCAGGCCGGTGGATTTATCTCCTTTGATAAAATATTTTGGTTTTACCCCTTTAAATCAAGAATATCTATACCGCCATTATCATATCCAATCCATATTCTTTTTTTTGAATCTTCAATTACAGTATTGATTAAATTATTGGTAAGCCCCTGTTCTGAACCGGGATTTTTATACCAGCTGTAAAAAGGATTATTTAATACAGCATAATTTAAATCACCCTGCTTGGCAGTAAGCCAAATATTATTCTGCCTGTCCTGGTACATACCTGCTAATGAATTTGAAGATAAACTATAAGGATCAAAATCATTTGAATTGAACACAGACTTATGATTTCCATTTATCAGAACCAGGCCGTCGCCCTCGGGATTATACCAGAATCTGTTTTTATTATCTTTGAAAATGAAATTGATATACCTGCTGCTTTCCTTTTCATATGGATAAGCCTCACCGGTTGATTTATCAAATATCCATATCCCTTTTGTCCATGTGCTAATCCAGATGAGGTTGTTATCAATAACAATTGAATTAACAGAAAAATCAGCGGCCTGATGACTTGTTACATCAAATAATTTGTAATGTTTAAATGTCATATCACTTACATTGAAAGCAGTTAAAATTCCTGTTAAATATGTAATCCAGAGTATGTCATTATCTTTTTTAATGAAATTAATTGAATTATTTGCTATAGTCTTTGAACTTAGTTTTTGATCATATGGTGCAGAATACCTGTTAAACCCGTTATTTTTTTTGTCATATTGGTATAAACCGCTGTTTGTACCTATCCATAATTTTTGATATTTATCTTCGGCTATCGCATTTATCTCATCTGACAAAATTGCATCGGGCTTACCCTGATGAGAGGTATAAGTAGAAAAATTATCTTTGTCCTTATTGTACCGGCTTATACCCCCACCATATGTACCGACCCAAAGCTGACCGTTACTATCGCAAGATAAACAGGTGATGATATTACTTTTTAGTGAAGTGCTTGATTTCGGGCTGCTCCTGTATATCCTGAAAGATCTTCCATCGAATCTATTCAGGCCTTCACCGGTACCAATCCACATAAAACCTTCTTTATCCTGAACTATACAGCGTTGAGTATTGGAAGATAATCCCATTGCGGTAGAATATTTTACGAATTTCAGATTGTTACTGAAATACTGGGAGTATAAAGAATCAAAAAACAACAATATCAATATTCCCGTTAGAATTGATATTTTAGCCGGCAGCTTCATCTGATTTACGATTTCTGTTATTTGAACAATTCAAGATAATAACATTTTGACACATTATAAAACCTTTAATACAGGAACAGCATGATATGAGAAAAAGTATATACCGGAAAAGTCTTCTGCTATAGTTTGAAGGGAGATTATACTTAAGTTGACATCTTCGGCTTTCGCTTTCTGAGAACCGGCTTTTGATTCTGCAACTAATTATTTCCAGCATTTCTGCAGCGAACTACATAAAATTTTCCAAATAATGTATACCTTTTAAAAACAAGGAATACCGGTCATTATCTTAACTTCCTAAACAATGTACGCATTTAAACATTTCTGGACATTATTTAATATCCGTTTTTTTTTTGAACACAAGTTAATAATAACAGAATTTTAACAAACATTAAAAAAAGATGGAATTTTTATTTTTGCAGGCGGAAGAAAAATATCTGTTCAACAGATCAGGTTTAAAACCGGGTAACTATTATAAAGATATTAAGCGTAATAAAGTGAAATATATTGAGGGTAAAATCAAACTCTGGGGAAATGAATGAAAAGAATCAGCCTGCTGCGAGATAAAAGTTTTAAGGAGTTAAAATTGTGGAATTACCGTACATTACTAATGTTTTTAGTTATTTCAGTAATAATCTTCCTTTTATTATTGCTGGTCAGCGGGTGTAAATTAAATACTGCGGAAAATACTTCGAAAAAACAACTTATTAAACAGTCAACTCTGATAATTACTGCTGTAGAACCGAAATTAATATAGAGAATTTTATAAATGAAGCAAGCATTAACATTATTTGTCTCGATAACAAAATCTTCAGAATTCACCGGCAGTTTATGAGCAAGAAAGAGATTCCGGAGCAATTTTTTGAAAGGATCAGCTGTAGTTGGAGTTTTTATATAGAAACATCATTTGGCTGAAAAATATTTTCAATCAAATGGAACCTGGATTTGAGATAAATATGGTTTGTTAAAAATTTTACTCAGAATAGTAAAACACTTAATGAGGTATCTATGAAACGTCAGGTACGAATACCAATTTTTTTATCCGCAATAATTATTCTTTTATCAGGCTTTGTTCAGGCACAAACAGGAAGAATATCCGGTCATGTTGTTGATGATAATTCGGGAGATGCATTGCCGGGGGCCAGTGTATTTCTTGAGGGGACCAGCCTTGGAGCTGCAGCAGATATTCATGGCAATTATTATATCACCAATGTACCGCCAGGTAAATATACATTAATAGCCAAGTATCTTGGTTATGAAAATGATAGTACGGAAATAACGCTAGGTTCCAACCAGCGAATGGAACTTGATATAAAAATGAAGTTCAGAGTTATCCAGGGAGAGGAAGTGCTTGTAACAGCACAGGCAGAAGGTCAGATGCAGGCAATGAACCAGCAGCTTTCCTCAACAACAATTAAAAATATAGTTTCAAGAAAACAGATACAGGAATTACCGGAGGCCAATGCTGCCGAAGCTGTCGGCCGCCTGCCCGGCGTTTCACTTGAACGAAGCGGCGGCGAGGGGAATAAAGTAGTAATACGCGGAATGGCTTCAAAATATTCACTCATCCAGATTGACGGTGTGGATATGACAGCTACCGGTTCAGAAGACCGGAGCACCGATCTCAGCATGATCTCTCCATATATGCTTGAAGGTATTGAATTGACCAAATCCGTTATGGCTAATCAGGAAGCAACGGCGACCGGGGGTATTGTCAATTTTAGAATTAAGAAAGCACCCGATCTTCCAACTTTTGACGTGATAGCCCAAGGTGGAATGAATAGCCTTAGAAATACATATAAAGATTACAAATTCTCTATTGGAGGAAGTGACCGTTTCTTTACAAAACGGCTGGGGATTTATGCCCAGGTGGATTATGAAAATAAAGATGCTGGTTCACAGCAGCTGGGCGGTGTTAATTTTTCACAGGAAAATTTAACCTCACCGGTCAGAACCAACAGCATGCAGTTAATGGATATATTTAGAAATGTGCAGCGAACAGGCGGTGCATTGGTTCTCGATTATTCCCTTCCGTCCACAACAATCAAATCATCTAATTTTTTCAGCCGCATAAAACGGGAAGAAACAAGTTTCATTAACAACTATGATTATACAACTAACAGTTTCAGTATCAAATTTGATGATACACCTACAAGCTGGCTTACTATTTTAACCAATTCGTTACAGATAGAACATAGATGGGGAAATTGGGAAATAACTTCCGATCTCTCACATTCCTACTCAGAAAATGAATTACCCAATAAGATATCTTCAACAAATGGCGGTGAAATTCCCGATCTTCCTTTTGGAGGTGATAGAAAATCTACTTTTAATGTAGATATTAATCCTGAAACCATTCCTGACCGTTTAAAATATTCAATGGATCAAATGGTTCATAATATGCAGCTGAGCGGTATAACTAACGAAAAGAGCGACACCCGAGAACGGGATCTGGCAGCCAACCTTAATTTAGCCTATACTTTTAATATTACCCGCCAAATCAATGTAAAAATGAATATTGGTGGAAAAATAAAATATAAAACGAAAAAGTATGACAAAACGGCTTCCGGCTTCGGTAATGAAGGATTTATACAATTGGCTCATGATAATTTTGAATTGAGTCAGCGAAGTATAGATATCTTTAACACTGATCCCAGGCTGTTATATCTGGAAGACTTTCTGAGCAAGCACAATGACGATTACCTGGGGAGCAGATATACTTTCAGCCCGTTGTTTGATAAGGATAAATTCCGGAAGCTTTACGATCTTGCTTCAACAATACCCGACAATTCAGTATATAGTTTATGGTCTCTGTATCAGCCGGATTTCCCGGGTTCAAATTATAGTGATTACAGCGGCTTTGAAAACTATCATGCCTTTTACCTGATGCCGGAAATCAATCTTGGTCCTAAATTATTGTTAGTGCCCGGCGTCCGCTATGAATGGAATCGTACAGAATATACCGGGTATCGGGGAAACAGGTTAGGTGTATTACGCGGCTTTACATCTACCCCGATAGATACTGTTGCCAAGGTACGCAGAAATGAGTTCTGGCTTCCGATGATTCAAGTCTATTACAAACCAAACGATTGGCTGACAGTTAAAGCGGGATATACACATACTCTGCTGCGTCCGAATTTCAATAATATTATGCCCGGCTGGGTAATTGGCAGTCAGGGAAGCATAGATAATTTAAGTAATTTCCATCTTAAACCGGAATTATCCAGAAACTGGGATTTACAGTTTTCTTTCCATACGAATGAAATCGGATTAATCTCGGCAGGTGCATTTTACAAAAAAATTACAGATATGATATTCTGGGCAGGTCAGAAAGTAATTTTGGATACTGCATTTTTCGAATTACCCACAATAATGTACCGTAAAACAGCGGCTTATGCTGTAAACAATGAAAACCCAGCATTTAATTACGGATTTGAATTTGAATGGCAGTCTAATTTCTGGTTTCTGCCGGGATTGTTAAAGGGCATTGTGATAAATGTAAACTATACCCGCAATATATCCGAAGCAAAATATCTAAGAACCGTCGTCAAATATACAGTTGATCCCGTCACATACAAACCTAATTATTATAATGAGGATACTACATATGCAGCTCCCATGATAGAGCAGCCCGATCATTTGTTAAATCTCATGATTGGATATGATTATAAAGGATTCTCAATCCGCTGGGCGATGAGATACAAGTCTCATATATTTAAAAGTACTAATTGGTATGAAGAATTACGCGGTTACTCCACAGATTTTTATCGTTATGATGTTCAAATCCGGCAAAAGTTACCATTCGACGGCCTGGAGTTTTTCCTGAATGTAAATAACCTGACTGGGGAAAAAGAAAACGACATAATAAATCACCTCAATTTCTCCAATTATACCGAAGATTACGGTAGAAGTGCAAACCTGGGACTGCGGTTTCAGTATTAGGTGTTATGTCAAATAATCAGAAAAGATGAAGGATTTTCCCCATATAATAATGTCAGAAATTAATTCAAAAATTTAATTAAAAACAGGAAAGGAGGCGGTACGGTTTATTCAATTTTACTATGTCAATAATTATTAAAACGCAATAATAATTATTCAATTAACTAATACTTAAAAAAAATTAAGGAGACAAGGTATGAAAAAAATGTTGATATTATCAACTATTCTTACTGTCCTGCTGGTGTGCAGCAATATACTTTTTGCCCAGACTGAGTCGAAAGGTGATACACTAATCATCGGACCATTGAATTCACAGGGTGAAGCATTAGGCGCTTTAAACGAAGCTATTAAAGCCGATACAAATGCTTCCGGGGAAAGGCTCCACAAAGTATACAAGCTGCAGCGTAACGCACAGTATATTTTAACAGAAACAATCCAGGCTGATTTTCCATTAATTATAGTTGCTGATAAGCCGGATGATTCTAACAGACCGCCGGTTGTCCGCTGCGGTTTAAAGGAAGACGGAAGTTCGGTAAACCGCTGGTGGCTTTTATATGATGGCGCAACCTTAAAGAATATCTGGATGAGCGGTATCAACCTGGACGGTACAGGTCCTATTGACTGGATTTCCCAGGAAGTAAATTCAACAGGAAAGACGTATGTTTACGACGGCTGTGTTATAGAATTCCCTTATACATGGTGGTCGATGTTTGCCGATTGGGGACTAAACAATAATTATATTCTTACCAACAATTACATACAGTACGTTGGGAATCCAACGGGTGCAACCTGGAACGGCGCAGTTTTCAGCGGCGGAACCATGGATTCTGTTATTATACGTAATAATACTTTCTTTGATTTTGGCTGTTATGCATGGAATGGACAAGTTTATTATTTAGAGATTGATCATAATACCATGGTGAACTGTATGATGCATCCGGTTATGTCTCATAGCAAGGTTATTGCAAAATATACGAACAACCTTATCGTTAACGGTCATTCTTTCTCTGATGATTATGATGAAATCAGACGACATCATGATGCTGAAGTAAAAGGTCTGATGAATTATGCCGAAACTCAGTGGATTCCAAAAACTCTTGATTCACTTTACGGTCCTGGCGGAGTATATGGTAAAACATATGATCCTAATGGAGACGGTCATTTAACCGAAGGCGAACTGGTTTGGGACTTAAAGAACAATGATTGGTTTTACACTCAACCTATAAAGGATTATTGGGCTCAATTTCCACAGGTTGTTCCTAATCCCTGGATGAATCACTATAATGAAGCACTGTTCGAAAGCCACGATTCCACATCAAGCTGGACATGGCATCTGAAGAAATATATTTGGGCAGATTCAGCCGGTAATATAATAGATAACCCGTCAAACTTTGATACCTTGCATGTTGTAGACTCAACAGTTGTACCGGAAATACATGAGCCGTTTAAGTTCTTTGTAGAAGAAAATACAATGAATCAAGATCCCGGTATTAAGGATATGAACGGTACTGACGAACTTCTTGCACAAAATTGTACCAATATCAGAACCGAGTGGTCGGGTGGTACGGTTGCTAATCCTGTTAACTGGCACGGAATAACTGATTACCTTGCATTCACATGGCCCCTGGATTATGATTTGAGCTACACCAACGCTGCTTTAAAAACCGCCGGTGCTGATGGTAAACCGGTTGGTTCATTACAATGGTGGCCGGACATTCCTGATGCAGTAAACGATAATGCAGCAGTTCCCAATACTTTTGCATTAGAGCAGAATTACCCGAATCCTTTTAATCCTGCAACAAAAATAAGTTACTCAATTCCTAAGAGCGGATTTGTAACTTTAAAAGTATTTAATATTCTTGGTCAGGAAGTAGCTATCCTTTTCTCGGGACAATTACATCCGGGTAAATATGTTGCTACCTTTGATGGAAGTAGTTTTGCAAGCGGTGTTTACATTTACCGCCTGGACGCTGGAGGGAATTCAATTTCCAAAAAATTAATGCTTTTGAAATAATTTCATTCTCCTCCTCACAAAACACGCCTCCGGTTTTATACCGGGGGTGTGTTTTTATTTTTTTAATACAGGCATAAGTTCTTAATTTTAATTACAGATGTTTATCTTCTAACTCTTTTGGATGTTATAGTAGATAACTAATTCTGAAATTATGAGAAAGATGGGAAAGAATTTATTTTTTTGCTTTCAGCCAGAGGTTTAATCCAACTCAGGTTAAAGTTATATTAAAAATTGTAAAACTATTATATTAGGTTAATTGCAAAAAAAAATAATATTTTTCAATACATTCAGCATCCAGTATAATATTAATTAAGCGTATGAATTTAAGAAAAATCGAAAATCTTTTTTTAATTCTGTTCATTTTTACATCTGTTCTTAAAGCTCAGGTATTATATATTGGAGCTAATTACCATCCTCATGATGATAAAAATCCGGAGAAAATTAAAGATGATATTCAGTTGATGAAGGATGCAGGGTTTAATGTTGTCCGCATGGGGCATTTAGCCTGGGACAGCTATGAGCCTGCAGAAGGAAAATTCGATTTTTTTTGGTTTGATAAAGTAATGGATATGATGAATGACGCCGGTATCAAAGTAATTCTTGATATTGCTATCAGACCAGCCCCGATATGGCTGCACTCTAAATATCCTTCAATTAATATTACAGATGCAGATGGAAATATGTTATATCCGAATCATCGTTATATGGAGGATATCGGTGATCCGATGTATCAAAAATATGCCTTGCGTTATGCCGATTCACTTTCAAAACATTATGGAAAACATCCGGCTTTGCTGGCATTTGGAATTGACAATGAATCAGGTGACGGCCCGATTTCATATTCTGAAACGGCAAGACAGAGGTATATTAACTGGCTAAAGAAAAGATATGCAAGCTTATACAATCTAAACAAAGCCTGGGCGACACAACGCTGGTCCAGAAGGATCAACCAATGGGAAGAGATTGGTTTTCCAATATCGGGTTCAATTAATGGAGCACCTGAAAGAATGCTCGATTTCAGGCGTTTCATTTCAGATGAAATCAATCAATTGCTTTTTAAAGTTATTGATAAAGTAAATATTAATGCACCAAATGCCTTTTTAAATACAAATGCATGGTATTTCAGCCAAATGAAATATTTCGACTATGCTCCCATTGCCTATTCAGGTAAAATGAACCGTGAAGGTGAAGGATTTTATGCAGGTCCATCATTGATAAATAACGACGGCCTTTTGGGAGCTTCATTTGGAATTGTGCGCATCCAGTATGAAAGTACAAATCCCTTCTGGTGCAGTGAATTTACAACACACAATGCCGTGCCGAATTCAATCCGGAAATCTGCATATGCATCATTAATTTACGGCAACCAAATGGTTTGCGGATGGACATGGCAAAGCATGTGGGGAGGTGAAGAGCAATATCTGGAAGGAATGGTCGACTGGGACGGAATTCCTAACAGGAAATATTATGAATACAAAAAAATTTCTGCCGAGTTTAAAAAAATAGAAAAATATTTCCCTTATAAACCTCAAGCTGAAGTTGGTCTGGCGTTTTCATTTCCAAGCCAGATTGCCAGTTATTCATTCCCTGAACAACATGAGAATCAGGTTGGGACCTGTTTTAAGCAGTTCTTTAATCGTAATATAGATGTACGAATGCTTGATATTAAAAGAAGTAATTTAAAATATAAGTTATTGATTATACCCGGTGTTACTGTAATTGATCCTTTAACAGCCAAAAAAATCCGTGATTATATTTATAACGGGGGAACTGCAATAATGACAGGTTATTCGGCAGTTGCAGATACAACCAACCAGGTATTTGCAAGTACCCGGCCCGGATTGTTAAGTGATGTTTTCGGAATCAGGGTCGGAAACTATGAAGAGACTGAAAACATGAATGAACTTTCCAGGATCTCATATAAAGGAACTCAAGTGAGGGTGAGTTATAAAGGAGAGAAAATTGAAACAGCATCACCCCGCTATGATGTAATTGAACCGAAAGGTGCTGAGGTAATCGGAAATATTATAAGCCTTGATAAAAATTATCCGATTATAACTTCCAATAATTACGGTAAAGGAAGAGCAATATATATTGGCCTGCCGTCAAGAGACGAGGTATTAAGCCCATTGCTGGACAATCTGATTAATGAACTTTCCATTAAAAAAGGTCCCGATGTACCTGAAGGAGTAATGGCCAGACAAATTGATGAAGACCATTTTTTATATCTGAATATAAGCGGCGAGCCTAAAGAGATCCATATGAAAGGTGAATCCAGGAGTATCCTTTTTAATAAAGATTACATCGGCAGTTTTACAATTCCTCCTTACGAACCGGAATTCATTGAGTTAAAATAAGTTCTTATTTTATGTTTTTTAACTTTATGAATCGGACTATGTTTTACTGGAGATGTGTATGTAAAGTACAACAATTTTATCGATGAGCAAATAAAATAAAATTACAAAACAGCGGGTATGACTTATTGAACCAGTTTCATAACAACCACCATTTTAATAAAAAGGGACGTAACGTTAAATGTTAAATAATTATTATAAATCCAATATCGATGGATGATTTCATCTTCAAAAATTTTATAGTTGTCAATATTATTATTATTGGGAAAGCATAGCCGGTGTAATTCAAAATAAAATACTTTAATATGCAAAAATTAGAACTGACAAATTCTGAATAAGGGGAAAAAGTATTTATTGAGAAATAAATAGATTAAATATCCAGGGCAGGAATCATTAAAATAAAAAATTCTTTTGCTCAAATTATAATAACAAGGATAACCTGATAATGAAAAAACAATTTAATAGTGTAATGATAATTTTAATCATTATTTCCGGTTTGTGTTTTCACAAAACATCTGCTCAATCCATTACAAATGTTAGGATGATTAATCTTGATTTCAATCAAGTAAAAGGTCCCTATAATACAATGTTCAAGGAATGCGTTGGTGCAGGCAGAGCCAATGAGGGGCTGCGGGCAGATTGGCAGCAGCAATTGGCTTACGTCAGGAAAGAATGCGGCTTCAAATATATCCGCATGCATGGGCTCTTAACTGATGATATGGGTGTTTACAGGGAAGATAAAAATGGAAACCCGGAATATAATTTTCAGTATATAGACAAGTTATATGACTTTATTATTCAGCATCGGGATGAAACCTTTTGTTGAATTAGGATTTATGCCGGAAGCACTTGGCAAGCGGTAAACAAACTATTTTCTGGTGGAGAGGAAATGTAACTCCGCCTAAAGATTATAAAAAGTGGGGAGAGCTGATCCGTAATCTGACTCTTCATTTTTCTCAGCGATACGGTGCAGACGAAGTAAAGACATGGTATTTTGAAGTTTGGAATGAACCGAACTTAAGCGGCTTCTGGACCGGCACACAGGATGGACTATTTTAAATTATATCGTTATTCCGTCAATGCCAGTAAAAAGTGTCAATAAAGATTATAGGGTTGGCGGACCTGCTACAGCTGGTGCGGCGTGGGAAGTTGATATGATTGACTTTTGCAGGAAGAATAATCTTCCGTTGGATTTTATTAGTACTCATGCATACGGTGTTAAACAAGGGTATCTTGATGAGTACGGAAATTCAGGAACTGTTCTTGACAGCAATCCGATGAGTTTAAGCATTGATGTCTTGAATTCCCGTGAAGAAATTGCCGGTTCATCAATGCCGGATTTAGAGCTTCATTACACTGAATGGAGCTCTTCATACACTCCTGCCGACCCGCTGCATGATAGTTATCATGAAGCTGCATATATTTTGGAAAAACTTAAACGGACAGGAAATGCAGCTAATTCAATGTCTTACTGGGTATTCACAGATATTTTTGAAGAACCAGGACCGCGCTTTACACCATTTCACGGGGGTTTTGGCTTATTAAATTACCAATCTATCGACAAACCCGCTTTCTATGCTTACCAATTCATGAATAAACTTGGTAATACAGAATTGATAAATAAAGATTCTTCATCATGGGGATGCAAGGATGAAAACGGAAATATTCAGGTTTTACTTTGGGATTTTACTTATACACTTCCTGATTCTGTTAATAATCAGGATTATTACATCCGCAATCTTCCGTCAAAATTAAAAGGAAAAGTAAAAATAAATATTTCAGAAATTCCTTCCGGCATGTACAATCTTGAAGTTTATCAGGTTGGTTATCGGGTAAACGATCCTTATACAACTTATTTTGACATGGGGAGACCTAATCAACTAACAAGAGAGCAGGTCCAGGAAATAAAAAAATTAAATAATGGTTCTCCAATTTATACTGAAAGGATTGAAGTAAAAAACGGAACACCTTTTCAAAAAGAACTGACAATTCGGGAGAACGATGTATTCTTAATAACTTTGCATAAGCTGTAGTATTCAAATAGATAAAATTACTGGCTTGGAATTTTTTTAAGGTTCAACTCATGGGTGAGAAATTAATGAAAAGAAAAATTTGTACTATTTTTTTGGTAATAATACTTTTAATAAGTTCAAACATTTACGGGCAAAATGAAAAGAATTGTTTCCTGGAGGATTTTAAATCAAAAACAGCAGAGATCCCCCAATCTGTGAATGCAGAACAACCCGATAATCCGGCAACGGCAACTGTAACAATAAATGGAGACACTCTCGGGAAAATCTCTAAATATGTATTTGGGCATGCCATCGCAGCCTGGGCAGGAGCTCATGATAATCCTTTATTCGTAATGGGGGTTAAGCTTCTGGAGCCAACCCTCATTCGATTTCCCGGCGGAAGCTGGTCAAATGGATATTTTTGGAATGGCGTGCCAGACGATGTTCCGGATTCAATTTATGACGGTACCACATATAATTCTTCAACCGGAACTGCAAAAAAAGGCAAATTTTACGGGCAGTCAGGAACAAGCGGAGACATAACTACCCCTGAACAGTATTATGCACTTCGTGAGAAGGTTAACAATACCCAGGGATTAATTACAGTTAACTATGCATATGCACGTTATGGAACTAGTAATGATCCTGTAGCAAAAGCCGCACATCTCGCTGCAGACTGGGTGCGTTATGATAATGGACGAACTAAGTTCTGGGAAATTGGCAATGAGAATGCCGGTCCCTGGGAATACGGGTGGATGATTGATACAGCTCTAAATAAAGACGGACAACCACAGATAATTAACGGGGAACTTTACGGAAAGCATTTTAAGGTATTTGCAGATTCAATGAGGGCAGCTGCCGAAGAAATTGGAGCTGTAATTTATATCGGCGGTTTAGTTGATGTTTATGGCGAAACCAGCTGGAATTTTGTTGATAAAACGTGGAACCAGGGTTTTTTTAAAGAAGTTGGCGACAAAGCGGACTTTTATGTTATACATTCTTATTTCGGTTTTACATATACACCAAAATATCTTTTAAATGTTGCTGTAACTGAACCTAAAAAGGAATTAGATGATGTAATGCAAAGTATCAGGAAGTATAATGGATATCCAAAACCAATTGCATTAGGTGAATACAATATGGGCCTGGGTGCAACTGATGAACAGGCAACATCGTATATTAATGGCATGCAGGCAGTTATTCTGATCAGTGAATTAATTAAAAATAATTACGGACTTGGAGCAAGGTGGCTGCTCCTTTCCTGGACAACTCAAATGTTTTATAACGGTCCGGAAACACAGTATCTATACCATGCCCGCCCGGAATTTTATTATTTATACTATCTGCAGAAATTTTATGGGGATCATGCTGTTTCTGCTTCTTCATCAAACAGCAATATAATTTGTTATGCTTCAAAATATTCTTCCGGCGAAACCGGAGCGGTACTTGTTAATAAAGATACGGTGGAGCATATTATCACCATAAATACAGGTTCAATTGGCGTCGGTGCAAAATACTACATTTATTCTTTTACGGGAGGAACAGAAAATGGTGATTTTTCGCAATATGTTTATATTAATGGATATGGACCAGATGAAAATCAGTGGGGGCCCTATAATGAATTGTCTGATATCCCGGCTGATGCCTATCCTATAAATGGTGAAATTAAATTTAAGTCACCCGGAAGATCAGTCCAGATGATTATGATCGAAGGGGGGAACAATTACGTCTCAGTAAATAATGAAGCATCTTCCCGGATAGTCCGTTCATTTAAGTTATATCAAAATTACCCAAACCCATTTAATCCATCGACACTCATCAGCTATCAGTTGCAGTCAGGTGTTTTTGTAACATTAAAGGTATATGATATTCTGGGAAGAGAAGTAAAAACATTGGTTTATAAATATCAGAATGCCGGAAGTTATTCTGTACAATTTGATGCTTCAAATCTGCCGAGCGGAGCATATTTCTACAGAATTGATGCCGGGAAATATCATGATATCAAGAAACTTTTGTTTTTGAAATAAAAGAAGGAGGACTATAAAAAAAATTTAAGGCTGTGATAATAATTAACAAAACCTTGATAATATTATTTAAATATTAATAAAATTAGAAAATATTTCACAATGGTATTTAAAGATTCCAGAATTCAAAAACTTATAATCTGTGCTCTGATAATTATTTCAATAATATCAGCAGCTCCGGCTTATGCGGAAAACCCGATAATACAAACTAAATTTACTGCCGATCCGGCACCGATGGTGTATAAAGATACGGTATTCCTTTATACCAGTCATGATGAAGATGATGCTACTGGATTTCATATGCTTAACTGGCTGCTTTATACTACAACAGATATGGTAAATTGGACTGACCATGGTATAATAGCCGGAGTTAAAGAACCTTACAGAACATTCAAATGGGCTGACGGTCATAGTGCCTGGGCTCCGCAGTGTATCGCCAGAAACGGCAGGTTTTATTTATATTGTCCGACGATTTATAAAAACAAGATGGCTATTGGTGTAGCTGTTTCAAATAGTCCTTATGGCCCGTTTGTCGATGAACTCGGGAAACCCCTCATCTATCGGTCCAACCCCGGCGATTATGATCCAACTGTATTTATTGATGACGATGGTCAGGCATATTTATATTGGGGAGGAAATGGTCCTTGTTATTACGTGAAGTTGAATGATGATATGATTTCTACTTCGGGTGATATTAAGGTTGCATCAATCGACTTTACCGGAACTCCTCCTGAAGCATCTTACACAGAAGGACCGTGGTTATGGAAGAAGAATAACATTTACTACCTGGCGTGGGCGTCCCGTTGCTGCCCCGAAGGTATTGGTTATGCTATGAGTAACAGTCCGACCGGACCATGGAAATGTAAAGGAACCATCATGGACCCTGATGGGAGGTCTTCAGGGAATCACCCGGGAATAATTGATTATAAAGGGAACTCATATGTTTTTGGATTTAACTATGCTATTAATTTTTCACTGACAGATGTCCATCGGGAAAGACGTTCAGTTTGTGTTGAAAAAATGGAATACAATCCCGACGGCACAATTCATAAGGTACCCTGGTGGTCTGAAAACGGCGTGCCGCAGGTCGAAAATTTGAATCCCTACATTAGAAATGAAGCGGAAACTATAGCATGGGAATCCGGGGTGAAAACTGAAAATAACGGCATTGGAAACGTTTTTGTTACCGATATTGATATCGGAGATTACATCATGGTGAAAGGTGTTGACTTTGATGATGGCGGAGCTGCGACTTTTACGTGTAGTGTTGCAAGCACTTCTGACGGAAATAGTATAGAACTGCATCTCGATAGTTTAAATGGTAAATTGATTGGAACTGTTCCCGTTCCAAACACTTCTGGATGGCGAATTTGGAAAAGTGTTACAAAATCGGCGGCTGATGCAGTTGGGAAACATGATTTATACCTGGTATTCAGAGGTAGCTATACCGGGCATTTATTCAACTTCGATTATTGGCAGTTTGGCAAAGAAGCCGCTGGTGAACAACCTAAATAGAAATAGACATACTGGCAACACTTCAATGACTGCAGGAGGATATGCTGATTTTGACTACTTCCGGGGAAGAAATAAAATTGAAGGACAGTAAAAACTGGTAAACATGCAAAAGACAATTTGCGAATCTGGAATTTCATCCGGCATTATTTTAATGGTGTTGATAGTCCTCAGTTTTAAAACAAATTTGCTGTATGCATATCCCAAAATCCCGCTTCGGATTGAACTAGATAAGAATTGGAAGCTTATATCCTCCAAAGATATAAAAACAGATGGCTCTGCAATTTCTGCTTTTGCTTATAGATGGTTTGAAAGGATCAGGGGTTATAATAAAGACAATAAATTAAAGAGGTAAAATTAATGATTCCAAAGTTTACCAAACGAATTCAAATAATTATTATAGTATTACTTTTCAGCATAAATTGTTTCCCGGGAACCTTTCAATCCGGGAAAACTGCTGAGCGTAAACAGCTCTTTGATTACAATTGGAAATTTGCTTTTGGAGATTATTCTGCTGCAAGTAAAATTGATTTTGATGATAATGGCTGGCGCAATCTTGATTTACCCCATGATTGGGGTATCGAAGGAAAAATTGATAAAGAAAATCCGACAGGTCAGGCAGGCGGTTACTTCCCCGCCGGGATAGGATGGTACAGAAAAAAATTTAATGTTCCGGCCTCATGGCAAGGTAAACACATTTCTATTTATTTCGAAGGAGTTTATATGAACTCCGAAGTGTTTATCAACGGTAAGCCGCTCGGAATACATCCGTATGGTTATACATCATTTTATTATGATCTTACTGCTTACCTGGATTACAATAAAGAAAATATTATTGCAGTTCGTGTGGATAATTCCCGGCAGATAAACAGCAGATGGTACAGCGGTTCCGGTATTTACAGGCATGTATGGCTTTTTGTAACAGATCCTGTTCATTTCAGTCAATGGGGAACCGTGATTACAAATCCAGAGGTAAATGTATTGAATGCAGCTGTTCAAATAAGCTCCCGGATAAAAAATGAAACTTCAGTATCTCAGACTATCATTTTGTCATCACAAATTTTTGATAAAAAAAATCAGGCAGCTGGAAGCAATGAAGTAAAGATTGATCTTCCTGCGGATAGTGAAAAGGAAATTCTCCAGACAATAATTGTAAATAATCCTTTATTATGGTCACCGGAAACTCCCGATCTTTACAATGCACAAATGAAAATAATACAGGGTGAATAAAATAGTCGACATCACAAAGAATACGTTTGGTATAAGATTTTTAAATTTCAGTTCTGAAGACGGATTTCAGCTAAACGGAAAAACGGTGAAGCTGGACGGTGGTTGTGCGCACCATGACAACGGCTGCCTGGGTGCCGCTGCATACGACCGCGCTGAAGTACGGAAAGTTGAATTATTGAAATCGGCTGGTTTCAACGCTGTTCGAACATCGCATAACCCGCCGTCGGAAGCTTTTTTGAACGCCTGCGATAGTTTAGGATTGATGGTAATCGATGAAGCTTTTGATTGCTGGAGAGAGAGTAAAAATCCTTATGATTATGCACAATTCTTTGACAACTGGTGGAAGAGGGATCTCGAATCAATGGTAAAGCGCGATCGGAATCATCCTTCAATCGTTATGTGGAGTACCGGGAATGAAATAATTGAAAGGAAAAAACCCGAAGCTGTTGAAACTGCGGGTATGCTTGCTGATTATATACACAAATTAGATAAAACACGCCCGGTAACATCGGCAATGACAACTTGGGATAATGATTGGGACATTTTCGATCCGCTGATGGCAGCTCATGATGTATGCGGGTATAATTATCAGATGCAGAGAGCACCCTCCGATCATGAAAGGGTTCCTTCAAGGATAATTGTGCAAACTGAATCCTATCCTAAAGATGCATTCTATAATTGGAATATGGTACACAATCATAGCTACATTATTGGTGACTTTGTCTGGACTGCAATTGATTATTTAGGAGAATCCGGTATTGGACGTTATTATTTCCCCGGCGAACCTGAAGGCGAGCATTGGCAGGGTGATTTCTATCCATGGCACGGAGCATACTGCGGAGATATTGACTTAACCGGTTGGAGAAAACCGATTTCACATTATCGGAATATATTGTGGAATGATAATGAGAAACTTTATATGGCTGTTAAAGAACCCAATCCGGATAGCGGTGAAATAAAATTAACACAATGGGCTGTTTGGCCGACATGGGAAAGCTGGACCTGGCCGGGATACGAAGGGAAAGATATCCAGGTCGAAGTGTATTCGAAATATCCAACTATCCGGCTTTATCTGAACAATAAGCTTGTTGGAGAAGTTCCAACAACTGAAGCTCAAGAATATAAAACAATATTTAAAATACCTTATATATCCGGCATATTAAAAGCTGTAGGTGTAAAAGACAACAAAGAAATTGAATCAACGATTTTAAAAACTGCCGGCAATCCTGCAAAGATTAAATTAATTGCTGATCATTCTGTGATTAAAGCGAACGGACAGGACTTATCATTTGTTACGGCTGAAATAACCGATGAGTCCGGCATTATTCAACCTAATGCAGATAACCAGCTTCAGTTTTCTATAACCGGACCAGGGGTTATCGCAGGTCTGGATAACGCCAATTTAAAAGATTTGGAAAAATATGTTGGTAATACCCGTAAAGCCTGGCACGGCCGGGCAATGGTTGTAATCAAAAGCACTCACAAAGCCGGTGAAATAATGCTTAAAGTGAATTCACAGGGATTATCTGCTGCTGTTATTAATATTAAAACGGCAAAGTAATTTTGGCTATATAAAAGATTTTTCGTTAACATTTTAAATGACCTAAAAATCATGACTAATAGTACTAAAAGTTTAACAACTATTTTCGGAATTACTTTTTTTCTTTTATTACTTTTTCTTAACCTCGGAATAGCACAAAAAGAGCAGCACAGTGTATTAAATAAAAGAACAAAAGAGTGCTTTGATTTTAACTGGATGTTCCATAAAGGCAACATAGCTATGAAGCCTGTAGTGCAAGCCGGCGGTCAGGGAGGTTTGACAGATGTTAATGTAAAAATTATAACAGCCAAGGATACAGTTATTGACTATGCAAATGTGAAAAGTGCTGCAGTATTTTATCCAAGGGATTGGAGTGAGGTAAACATTCCCCACGATTGGTGTGTGGAAGGTACTTTTGTACATAATGATTCATTAGGCAACCAGCCGGCAGCAAACGGGTATTTACCTACAGGCATAGGCTTTTACAGGAAAGAATTTGAAATACCGGAATCCGATATGGGGAGAAAAATAATTATTGAGTTCGATGGAATTTTTAGAAACAGTACAGTCTGGGTTAATGGTTTTCTGGTGGGTAATCACCTGAGTGGTTATACTCCTTCATTTTACGATTTGACGGATGTTTTGCGTTATGGGAATGAAGGCAAAAATGTAATACTTGTGAAAGTCGATGCCCGTGAATATGAAGGTTGGTGGTACGAAGGATGCGGAATTTACAGGCATGTTTGGCTTATTAAAACCAACAGACTTCATGTCGGACGATTCGGCACTTATGTTACAACACTTTCTGTTTCGGGTAAAAAGCTGTTGTTAGTATAAAAACCACCCTGAAAAATGAATATAATACATCTAAAAAAGCTACGCTTATTTCAAAGATTGTGAACAATAAAGGGCTTGTGCTGGATACAAAAACTTCTACACTATTAATTAAACCGTTTAGTCAAACAGAAATATCACAGGAAGGAGCAATTCAAAAACCATTACTTTGGTCGCCTGAAACTCCAAATCTTTATCAAAGTGCTGACTGAAGTTGCTGAAAATGGGAATGTTGTTGATACTTATAAAACTACTTTTGGCGTTAGGACAATTAAATTTACTAATCCACGGATTTTTTCTCAATGGAAAATTATATCCGGTGAAAGGAACTGCCAACCATCAGGATTTTGCAGGTGTAGGGGTTGCCCTTCCGGATAAAATAAATGAGTATAAATTAAAGCTGCTTAAAGAAATGGGATGTAATGGCTACCGTTGTGCCCATCATCCGCCCACACCGTGAATTACTTAGATATGTGTGACAGTCTTGGCATGCTTGTCCTGGATGAAAACCGTCATTTATCAGGTTCCGAAGATGGTTTAAAAGATTTAGCAGCTATGCTGTATAGGGATAGAAATCATCCCTCAATTTTTATGTGGTGCATGGAGAACGAGGAATGGATTCAAGGTACTGTAACAGGAACCAGAATACTTAAATCGATGGTTGAAACAACTCACAGAATTGACTCTACACGTCCTGTAACTGCAGCAATGAACCACGGCCGGAATGAAGGCGGCTATAGCGATGTACTTGATGTTGCGGGATATAATTACGGCGACAAAGGTTTGGCGTATGTGAAAGACCATGATAAATATCCTCAACGAATAATATTCTGTACCGAATCTACAAGTTTCGTTTCAACACGTGGAGAATATGAGAATAACCGGGAAAAAGGTTACGTCTCAAACATGAGCAAATGGCAACCTGATTGGGGTCCGTTCCCGGGTGAAGACTGGGCAGATATAGTCAGATATCCTTTCCTCGGCGGAACATTCGTCTGGACAGGATTTGATTACAGGGGAGAACCAACTCCCTATCGTTGGCCTTGCGTATCTTCTCAATTCGGAATTATGGATATATGCGGTTTTCCTAAAGACGGATATTATGCTTATAAAGCGGCATGGACTAAGGAGCCCTTGGTACATATATTCCCTCACTGGAACTGGCCCGGGAAAGAAGGTAAACCTATTAAAGCTGATTGCTATACAAATTGTGAAGAAGTTGAGCTGTTTTTAAATGGCAGAAGTGCCGGAAAAAAGAAAGCTGTTCCTTTCGAAAAACTCGAATGGGATCTTCTTTATCAGCCCGGGAAACTTGAAGCAGTTGGATATAAGAATGGAAAAATTGCTGCTAAAGATATTGTAGAAACTACATCGGCCTCTTCGCAGATAGAACTAACAAGCGATTGCAATTCTATTAAAGCTGACGGCTGCGATGTAGCTGTAATTAAAGCTGCAATAAAAGACTCAGAAGGACTTGTTGTTCCAACTGCCGATAATCTTGTGAAGTTTTCAATTGAAGGACCCGGAAAAATAATTGGAACAGGTAATGGAAACCCAAGCAGTCACGAACCTGATAAAGCCAGCCGACGGATGGCATTCAACGGATATTGCCTGGTTCTTGTTCAGTCTGATAAACAAACAGGTGAAATTCGATTAAAAGCTTCTTCCGAAAAGCTAAAAAGTAATGAAGTTGTTATCATTGTTAAGTAAATCTATTAATTTCAATATGAATAAATTCATAAGCGAGATATATTATGACCAAAAATTTTTTACACATAATTATTATTTCCATATTGTCGGTCAGTTTTAACTATGCACAGGTAAAACCTCCTGCTCCTTGCGGACCTGTTCCAACAACAAATCAATTAAGATGGCAGGAAATGGGGTATTATGCTTTTGTTCATTTTTCATTAAATACTTATACTAATCAGCCATGGGGATATGGAAATGAAGATATCAACCTGTTTAATCCAAAAAAATTAGATTGTCGTCAATGGGCCCGCATCTGCAAAGAAGCAGGAATGAAAGGGATCATAATTACAGCAAAGCATCACTGCGGCTTCTGTCTTTGGCCTTCTGAATATACAAGCTATTCAGTGAAAAATGCCCCTTGGAAAAACGGCAAAGGGGATGTAGTTCGGGAACTTGCCGATGCATGCAAAGAATACGGATTAAAATTAGGAATATATTTATCACCCTGGGATAGAAACAGTGCTGTTTATGGAAAACCTGAATATATAACTTACTTCCGCAATCAGCTAAGGGAACTTCTCACCAACTATGGTCCTATTTTCGAAGTCTGGTTTGATGGAGCTAATGGAGGTACAGGTTATTATGGCGGAGCAAATGAAGACCGCAAGATTGATCGTAAAACATATTACGATTGGAAAAATACTTACAAACTTGTCCGCAAACTGCAGCCAAATATCGTAATCTGGAATGACGGCGGTGATCGTGCCGACCTGCGATGGGTCGGAACAGAAGCAGGAAATGTCGGCGCAACAAACTGGAGCTTATTGGACAGTACAGGTGATGTTCCTTACGACATGCTGCATTATGGTGTGGAAAACGGGAATGCATGGGTTCCCGCAGAAGTGAATACTTCCATTCGTCCCGAATGGTTTTACCACCCGGGTGAAGATGCCAAGGTTAAAACACTTCCCCAGCTTATGGACATTTACTACAACTCTATTGGTCATAATGCTAATTTGCTTCTTAACTTTCCGATTATGCCAAATGGATTGATTAATAAAATAGATGAAAAAGCAGCATTGGAATTTGCCAGAGCAGTTAAAGAAGCATTTGCTGTAGATCTTGCTGAAAAGAAAAAAGTTACTGCATCCAATGTTCGCGTCAACAGTGAAGATTTTGACGCCGACAAAGCTGTTGATAATGATAAAAATACTTATTGGGCTACCGATGACAGTGTAACAAAAGCATCTTTAACAATATATCTTGGCAAGCCAACAACGTTTAACCGGTTCCTTGCACAGGAATATATACGTTTGGGACAACGCGTGAAAGCTTTTACAATTGAAGCCCTTGTTGACGAAAGCTGGAAAGAAATTGCAGAGGCAACAACTATCGGGTATAAGCGTATTCTTCGTTTCCCGAGTGTTACAGCAACAATGGTTCGTTTTAATATTACCGATTCGAAAAGCTGTCCTGTAATTTCAGATATAGGAATCTATGATGCACCGCAAATCCTGACATCTCTTTCTGTTATCAGGAACCAAACCGGTGAGATAATCATAACTCCTGCTGATGCTGAATCGGTTGTCTATTATACTTTAGACGGCAGTGCGCCAACTCCGGACTCGAAAAAATATACAGGACCTTTCCTAACAAAAGGGAAACAGGAAGTACGTGCAATTGCTTACGATTCTGCTTCGGGGAAAAGCAGTCCTGAATGTCGGGAAAATTTCGACTTGCCGCGGACGGATTGGAAAATTGTTGGTGTTGACGATGCAAAAGCATATGCAATCCTCGATGGGGATCCATCAACGGCCTGGCATCAGCCAAAAGATAAAAAATTACCAGTTGATTTAGTAATCGATATGGGAAAAGAACAAAATATTTGCGGCTTCAGATACTTTCCTGATCAAGCTCTATGGGGTCCCGGTATTATTACCAATTACCAATTTTATGTTTCTAGGGACAATCTAAAATGGAAGCTGGCGGATAAAGGAGAATTCTCCAACATCAAAAATAATCCTTTATGGCAAATCAAAAAGTTTGCAGCTGAAAAAGTACGCTATTTCAAGCTGAGGGCTTTGAGTAATACGGAAGATAACGATAACATTGGATATGCTGAAGTGGATGTAATTACAAACTAATTGACATTTTGGAATTAACTAAAAAAATATTGTGCCTGGTTTTTACTTCAGTTTTACTAGGCTTGAATGTTCATGCACAAACAAATTTTTATGTCTCTGCAAGCGGTGATGACTCCAACAGCGGAACTTTAAACAAACCGTTTGCGTCATTGAGCAGGGCATTGAATGAAGCACGTAAAACATCCGGAACTGTTGTTGTCTATATTTTAACTGGCACATATTACCTTGCCAGGCCAATTATATTTACACCAGCCGATTCAAGAAAAGAAAACGAATCACTTACCATAATTAATTTTAAAAATCAAAAAGTTACGATTAGCGGATCTGGCAGTGTTAAATCTAAAATGGGAAAAATATAAAGATGGAATCTGGCAGGCTAAAGTAGAAAGAGATCTTATATTTGACGAACTAATTGTAAATGGAAAAATGCAGCGGATGGCTCGCTATCCAAACTACGATTCAACAGCACGTTTCCTCGGTGGAACAGCAGCTGATGCTGTTAGTAAAGAGACGCGCTGCCCGTTGGAAATCCCCCTCGGGAGGATATATACATGCACTCCATCCTTTCGAATGGGGCGACGTTCACTATGTAATTGCAGGGAAAAACAAAAATGGTGGACTTACCTATGAAGGCGGCTGGCAGAACAACCGTCCGATGGGAATGCACAAAAAGTACCGTTTTGTTGAAAATATTTTTGAAGAATTAGATACAGTGAATGAGTGGTTTTACAATAAAAAAACCAAAATTTTATATTACTTTCCTCCAAAAGATCTGAATTTAAAAACAGCAAAATTTGAAACTCCGCAAATAGCTCAATTAATTGGATTTAAAGGCACTGAAATAAATCCTATTAAAAATATCACTATTAAAGGATTTACACTTACTCAAACCCTTCGCACTTTCATGCAGAATAAAGAACCGCTGCTGCGCAGCGATTGGACTATTTATCGCGGCGGGGCTGTTTTTTACAACGGTGCAGTAAATTGCTCTCTTAAAAATTGTACTCTATTTAATCTTGGCGGCAATGCAGTTTTCTTTAACAACTATAACCGTAATTGTGAAGTGTCGGGATGCTTGATTTCTGAAATCGGTGCGAGCGCTGTATGTTTTGTCGGTGATCCTAATGCAGTACGATCACCGAGTTTTAAGTATGGCGATTCCGTTCCTCTTTCCAAGCTGGATCGCACTCCCGGTCCTAAAACAAATAACTATCCTGCACAATGTAAGGTTTATGATAACCTGATGTTTGATTTGGGCTTGGTTGAAAAACAATCAGCCGGTGTTGAATTGTCAATGTGCCAGAGTATTATTGTAAGTCATAATACAATTTATGATGTCCCCCGTGCAGGGATAAATGTCAGTGAAGGAACATGGGGCGGTCATATCATTGAATTCAACGATGTATTTAATACTGTAAAAGAAAGCGGAGATCACGGCTCGTTCAATTCATGGGGCCGCGACCGCTACTGGAGTTCGAATAAAACAACGCTTGACTCGATTGTAGAACACAACTTTAACCTTGCTTTACTTGACGTGGTTAAACCTGTTATCATTCATAATAACCGGATGCGCTGCGATCATGGCTGGGATATAGATTTGGATGACGGTTCGAGCAATTACGAAATTTATAATAACCTTTGTTTGAACGGCGGTATAAAACTTCGCGAAGGTATAAACCGGATAGTTGAAAATAATATCATGATTAACAATTCGTTCCATCCGCATGTTTGGTTCAAAAACAGCAACGACATTTTCAGGAATAATATTGTTTCAACGGAATATATGCCCATCGGGATTAAAGCTTGGGGTAAAGAAGTTGATTACAATGTTTTTCCCGATTCAATCTCTCTCGGCCAAGCACAAAGTAGTGGAACAGATAAACATTCTGTATATGGAAAATTAGACTTTGTAAATCCGAAAGCCGGAGATTTTCGATTGAAAAAAGGTTCGATTGCTTTCTCAGTTGGTTTCAAAAATTTTGCAATGGATAATTTCGGAGTTATTTCTCCAGGCTTGAAATCGATATCTAAAAAAGTTCCTATCCCTGCTCTCATTGTCTTGGACAAAGTGAGCAATGATGAAATTATCAATTTGATGGGAGCTAAATTAAAGAACCTTAAAACACTTGACGAACAATCCGCGACCGGTATGGACAGCACAAGAGGTGTATTTGTTGTTGATGTTGCAGCGGGATCAAACGCTTCCGAATTTTTACAGAATAATGACGTAATACTTTCGTTCAATAATAAACCAACCAATAATCTGCGCGACTTACTCGAAGCCCGTATGTCGGTAATAGGTACAAATATAGAAATTGTAATTTTCAGAAATCAAAAGGTTATAAAAAAAATAATTGTACTTGGAGAAAGCAAATGAAAATTAAAGCTATGATTAAAATTATCTTACTTGTTTGTTCCCTTTTAAGCTCTCTTTCTTTAAAAGCGCAGGATATTGTATCACCCAACAAAAAAATAAAAGTAGAAGTTTCTGAAAATGCTTCAGGTCAAGTATTATTGAGTATTATGTATAACAATGGCCTAAAGTATGTTGAAGTATTGCCGGATTCACCTTTAGGTATAACCCGCAAAGACCAGCAATTTGTTGATAACCTAAGTATTGTTAAGGAATCCGAACCAAAACAAATACACGATAAATACCAGATGATTACAGGCAAGCGAAAGAACTGTGAGAATTTTGGAACGGAAAAAAAACTCAGCTATAAAAATTCCAACAACCAACCTTTGGATATTGTTTTTAGGGCATATAATGACGGTGTTGCTTTCCGTTATGATTTTCCTAACCAGGGAGATACGGTAAACATTACAAGTGAAGCAACAGCTTATATCTTACCGGATAGTACATGCCGGTGGATGCAGCCTTACAGTATTGCGTATGAAGATTTCTTCCCGTTTAGCAAAACCGGAATTGGCAAAAATAAGAAACAAGAATGGGGTCTCCCGGCATTATTCAAAGTAAATGACGAACCCATCTGGACGTTAATTTCAGAAGCTAATATCACAGAAAATAATTGTGCAACTTTTTTATGCAATCTTGATATTGCTAATGAATACAAAGTAACATATCCTTCTGTGAGAAAAGATTTTCCACAAGTTGGAGTTGTGTCCTCATTGCCTTGGAGTTCGCAATGGCATGTACTCATAATAGGAAAATTGTCCGATATAGTTGAATCGACTTTAATTACCGATGTCAGTGAATCAAATAAATTGAAAAGCACTAACTGGATAAAACCCGGACCAGTATCATGGATTTACTGGGCTAACAACCATGGCTCAAAAGATTATCAAAAAGTTGTTCAATATGTAGATTTAGCTGTTGCAATGAACTGGCCTCACGTACTTATTGATTGGGAATGGGATGTAATGACCAACGGCGGAGATATTATCGATGCAGTTAATTATGCAAATGGTAAAGGAATAAAACCGCTTCTGTGGTATAATTCAGGAACGGTCTGGCTTGGAGCAACACCTGCAGACCGCTTATTAACACATGAAAAACGTGAGAAGGAATTTACATGGCTCAATAAAATCGGTGTGTACGGAATAAAAGTAGACTTCTTTGCCGGCGATCAGCAGGATATGATGAAATACTATATCGATATTTTGAAAGATGCAGCTGAACACCATTTAATGGTAAATTTTCATGGCGCTACTATCCCCCGCGGCTGGTCAAGAACTTATCCTAACTTAATGACGATGGAAGCAGTGTACGGAGCTGAATGGTATAATAATCGGCCAACACTGACAAAGAAAGCAGCCGGCCATAATACAACACTTCCTTTCACGCGTAATGTTATCGGTTCTATGGATTACACACCTGTTACATTTTCGAATTCGCAGCACCCGCATATTACTACTTATTCCCATGAATTAGCTCTGTCGGTGGTATTTGAATCGGGCCTGCAGCATTTTGCAGATCGGCCTTCTGCTTATGAATCATTGCCGGATGAACCAAAAGATTTTTTGAAGCATGTTCCCGTTGCATGGGATAATACAAAACTGATTGACGGTTACCCTGGTGAAAAAGTTGTAATTGCCAGAAAGAAAGGAAACCAATGGTATATCGGCGGCTTGAATGGAAAAGACAGCGCACAGACTTTAAAAGTAAATTTTGATTTTCTCGGAAGCGGAAATTATAATTTACAACTCATAAAAGACGGAAATAATGAAAAGTCTTTTTCTTATGATTCATTAAACATTACTAATGGAGATGCTATAAAAGTTGATTGTCTTCCAAGAGGAGGTTTTGCCGGGATTTTAACAGCACAAAACAAATAGAAATATTAGTAATTGCATTTAAAACTACAAGATATAAAATCAACTTAGGAGTATTTATGAATAGAAAAAAATTTCTAAAATGCTCATGCGGATTAGGAATAGGCTCATGTTTTGGTTTCGGCATGATTGCAAATGAAAAGCTGTTTGCATCAGTCGATCAAAACCCGGATCCTGATAAAGGAACACCGGTAATCCCTGCTGACTCAAGGCAGGTACAAAACGTTTTGTCTTATATTGATTCTTCTATGGATGAACAAACTAAAAAAACAATATTTGACAGATTGGGATATGAACATACAACCGGTACAGGTTTTAAGAATTGGATTAATGGTTATAAGAAAAATTTGAAAGATTATTTTGAGGGGGTAAACTCAAATAAAGATTCTTACTGGGAGAAGATTGAATATCTACCCGAAACTTCGGCAATAAGAATCACCGGTAAAGAAGTAGATAAGTGCGCTTGTCCGTATGCACAGCATGATAATCCGCCGAAAGCACTTTGCAACTATTGCTGCATAAATTTTCAGGCAAGCATGTTTGAAATGCTTCTTGATAAGCCGGTAAAAAAAGTTGAGCTTACCGAAAGCTATTTGCTGGGTGGAAACAGGTGCAGCTCAATTGTATATATTGACGGATCTTTAGAGTTTTAAAACAATAAAAATATGAACGTAATTTGATTCTTTAGAGAAAATACAATCTCTGATGATTTTAATTAACTAAAAGTTTTAACGATGAAATTTCTTTTATCTCTTTTTCTTATAATTGAGTGATAATTTATGTAAATTAATAATTCGGGGTAATTAATATCTAACGAAAATTTTATCGAATAATATTTTTAAGTTCTAATATGATAATATCGTTAACGATCAACTAATCTGGAAAAACAATTACTCGAAAATGTATCCGGCTGGTGCGGCCAGAATTATTGAAACGGAAACAATACTTCCACTGGCAAAAACGACAGACGGAATGTATGAATTAAGAATCAAACAATTGGATCCCGGGGTTGTTTTTGAGAAAGTGATAATTGACGACAGGGGTTATGAAAATACTTGTCTCAAAATGCATGAAAGTCCGTATCAAAGACATTAAAATTCTTTATAGAATCTGAGAATATAATAATGAAAAGAAAATGGATTTTATTTTGGAGCACAGTAATCTTTACCTCAGCCTGTTTCGGGCAGATGAAGACAGATACTGTTTCAAATAATAATGAACCGGATCATGAATTTTGTTATACCGATCTGATTACCAGGGACCCTTTGGATTCGGATTAAGCTATACAACTTTCTCGATCGGGATGCTCAATTTAGTAAAACAAGAATTCAAGCTGCAGATAATATTGAAATGACAATACCGGTTTCGAATACAGGTAAACGGGGCGCGACTGAAATTGTTCAGGTTTATGTTCATAAGGTTAATGATACTGATGGTCCATTGAAAACTTTAAGAGGATTCAGGAGAGTGAATGTTGCACCGGGAAGTTCAGAACCGGCAGTTATTGATCTTCCGTATTCATCATTTGAATTTTTCAACAGGAACAGCGGGAAAACAGAAGTTACACCCGGAGAATATGAAGTATTGTACGGTAAAAATTCTGATTCTAAGGATTTGAAGACTGCAAAGATTATTATTGATTAATTAAACTGCAAATATTTTATGTCCATTTTATAATAAATTTAACAATATGATGATCGGTAACCAGATGAAATTCAGGTACTTATTTTTAATTTATTTTTTGCCATTCTTTTGCTTCGGACAAACAGTTCAAAGTTTCAAACAAGACGGGGATGGTGTAGATATTATTTTGCCGGAGGGTACGCTGAACATTTCTCCTATAGCGAAAGACGCCGTTAGGATAAAATTTTATAAGAATATAAAAGATAAAGTACCGGAGTTCATTTTTATTTCAAATGAAACAACTCAAAAACTAAAGGTAACCGAATCATCTTCAAAATTGGAATTAAAAGGGGAAAAAATTATTGTTGATGTAGATAAGCATACAGGTAAATTATCTTTTTTAAATTCCGCAGGGGAAGTATTTCTACAGGAAAAAGCCGGCTCAAGAAAATTAATCCCGGGTTCTGTTATGGGAGAATCGTGCTATACAGCAGAACAAAGTTTTAAATCTCCTGATGATGAATATCTTTTCGGATTGGGCCAGTTCCAGGATGGTCATTATAATTTAAAGAATATCACCCGGCGTTTAACACAGGTCAATTCTCAAATTTCGCTCCCCTTTATTTATTCAAGCAAAGGATACGGGCTGCTATGGCATCAATACGGTCTTACAGATTTTAATCCGGCTGATAATTTTATTAAACTTAAAAAGCATGAACAATCAGGTTCGGCGAATAATCAGGAAATTGAAGTAACAACTACATCCGGTGCACAAAAAGTATCTCAGCATCAATCACTCTATACGGGAAAATTTAATGTTCCTGAAAACGGAGTTTATTCAGTATTTCTAAATTTAGGTGATATGGATAACCGTCAGTATGTTGTAATCGATGGTAAACCATATATAGACATTAGCAATTTTTGGCTTCCGCCAACTGCAGATGCATTAATTCAATTAAAAGCAGGAGAACATAATGTTCAAGTAGTTTGTAAATCAAGCAACATTCCACAATTATCATGGAAACCTGCAGGTGATGAGACAACTTTCCGTTCTCCAGATGCTAAGATGCTTGACTATGTTGTATTTTACGGTCCTTCCGCAGATAGTGTAATTGCAGCATACCGAAATCTCTCGGGCAATGTTCCTATGCTGCCTCGCTGGGCTTATGGTTTCTGGCAATGCCGTGAACGCTATACATCTGGTAATCAATTAGTGGAAACTGTAAAAGAATTTCGTAAAAGAAATATCCCAATGGATGTTATTGTGCAGGACTGGCAATACTGGGGAAATAACGGCTGGGGCGTACCTGAGTTTGATAGCATCAATTATTCGAATCCGTCAGGTTTTATAAAAGAAATTCATGATTTGAATGCACATTTTAATATTTCAATCTGGTCAAATCCTGATAGTAATTCTGCAATTGGGAAAGAGTTTAAAGCAAAGGGTATGTTTATACCCGGTTCAAAGTGGCTGGATTATTTCGATCCTCTTACAAGAGAAGCATACTGGAATACGCTAAATAAAAATTTATTTTCTTATGGAGTTGATTCCTGGTGGATGGATGCAACTGAACCCGAAAACGATGCACTGCATGGTCACAAAAACATATATCGGATTAGGGAGATTTTTACCGTCTTACTTATCCGTTGTTTGTTAGCAGGGCAGTGTATGAAGGTCAGAGAAAAACCACGTTGGAAAAAAGAGTTTGTATTTTAACAAGGTCAGCATTTCTCGGGCAGCAAAGATATGGTACTATTAACTGGTCGGGTGATATCGGCGGAACATGGGATTCTTTTCAAAGACAAATTGTTGCGGGACTAAACTATACAATTACTGGCTTTCCTTACTGGACAACGGATATCGGCGGATTTTTCAGACCGGGAAAATCTCAATACACTAATGAAAATTACCAGGAGTTACTTATCCGCTGGTATCAATGGGGAACATTTAATCCAATTTTCCGTATTCACGGCTTTCAGTCGAAAACAGAACCATGGAATTACGGCAGCGAAGTTCAAAATGATATGCATAAAATGTTAAACCTGCGGTATCGATTATTGCCTTACATTTATTCTGAAGCATGGCAGATTACAAAAAACGGTTCAACTATGATGCGCCCACTGGTAATGGATTTTAATGGAGATACAACTTCATTAAATCGACCCTTTGAATATATGTTCGGAAAATCAATTCTTGTTGCTCCTGTAACTGAACCAAAAGTAAGTGAAAGAGAAGTGTATTTACCTGAAGCTGTTGACTGGTACAACTTCTGGACAGGTGAAAATGTTAAAGGCGGGCAAACAATAAAAACTGAAGCGCCGCTGGATAAAATTCCACTCTATATAAAAGCCGGAGCAATAATTCCAATGGGACCAATAATGCAGTATGCAACTGAAAAAAATGATCCCGTTGAAATAAGAATTTATCCTGGTGCGGACTGTACGTTTACTTTGTATGAAGATGAAAATGATAATTATGATTACGAAAAAGGTAAATACTCAACAATTATTTTTAATTGGGATGATAAAAACAAAACATTAACAATTGGTGACAGAAAAGGTTCTTTCCCCGGAATGCTCAGTGAACATAAATTTAATATTATAATGGTTAATAAAAACAATGGTGTAGGAATTGACAATATGAAAAAATTTAATAAAGAGATTAAATACGCCGGTAAGAAAATGGTAGTTAAATTATAATAATTCTTCTCGATTTTTTTATAGTCGTTTAAGCTGACTAATTATCAAGGTTGATTAATATGAAAATAAAATATGTCCTGTTTATACTTTTCCTTTTCAGCTATTCACTATTTGGCCGGGTAAAAGTTGAGAGATGGAAAATTTTTGAATTAACCCTGAACGGACCAGCAAACGGAAATCCATTTAAGGACGTAAAATTATCGGGCAGCTTTATCAAAGATAGTGATACTGTTTCTGTTCCCGGTTTTTATGATGGTGAAGGAAAATATAAAATAAGATTTATGCCTCAGTTGGAAGGAGAATGGAAATATGTAACTTCAAGCAATATCAAACAGCTTGATAACAGGAACGGAATTTTTATCTGTACACCTGCACATAATAATAATCACGGACCTGTTGCTGTGCAGGATACATTTTATTTTGCCTATGCCGATGGAACTCCTTATTATCCCTTTGGAACAACCTGTTATGCATGGGTTCACCAAGGTGACAGCTTGGCAGAAGTAACTCTCAAGACTTTGTCAAAAGGATATTTTAATAAAATGCGTATGTGTATTTTTCCCAAAAGTTACGACTGGAATAACAATGAACCACTTTACTATCCATTTGAAGGAAAACCTCTAAGGAACTGGGATTACAGCCGTTTCAATCCTGCCTTTTTCCAGAACATTGAAAAAAAAATCGGACAGCTTGATTCACTTGGAATCCAGGCAGACCTGATTGTTTTTCATCCTTATGATAGATGGGGATTCAGTAATATGGACAGTACTACAGATGATATGTACATTAATTATATCATTGCAAGATTTGCCGCTTATAAGAATGTTTGGTGGAGTATGGCAAATGAATATGATTTCATGAAAAACAAAACACTCAATGATTGGAATCATTATATAGAACTGTTTGCAGAGAATGGTAAATTTCATCCTCTCATTGGAATACACAACGGCGTTAAGTTTTTTGATAATACGAATCCGTTGATTACTCATGCATGTATTCAAAATGAAGATACATACCGCGCAAAAGAATTAAGAAGAAGATACAAAAAACCTGTTGTATTTGATGAATGCCGTTACGAAGGAAACATTCCCTGGTCGTGGGGGAATTTAACCGCACAATCAATGGTAGAGAAATTTTGGCGGGGAGTTACAAACGGAGGATATGTCGGGCACGGCGAAACTTATGTAACTGAAAATCCGGTTAAATTACCGAATGAATCATCGGATATTTTATGGTGGTCGAAAGGCGGAATTTTAAGAGGACAAAGTCCAGAGCGTATAAAGTTTCTTCACGAAATTATCGAAAGTGCGCCGCTGCATTTAAAACCAATTCCTTTGTTTACATGGATGCCGTTTTCCTGTATCGGAATTGAACATGAATATTATCTTGGTTATTTGAATGATGCTCAGCCGCGAAGTATTGTTATCGATCTTCCAAAAGATGAATATTATTATGTTGAAATTATTGATACATGGAATATGACTATAACACCGGTGAACAAAAAATCTTCCGGACATAGTTTAATCGAATTACCCCAAAAACCGTATATAGCATTAAGAATTATGAAACAGAAATAATGAAAATTAAATATGCAATTGATCTGAATAAACCTTACGGCTGCGGATTTATTATGTGGTTTGTAAAGTCGGAATAGAGTTGCTTAAAAATAAAGATTTGAAAAATAGAATAAAGATAAATCAAATAAGAGAGAAATAATATGATAAGAAATTTTTTGGCTGGAATCGTTCTTTATTTGTGTTTAGTCAGCCTCAATTATGGACAGACAAAACCTCCAGCCCCTTTTAGGTCCCATCCCAACTGAAAACCAGATGAGGTGGCAGGAAATGGAATACTATGCTTTTATTCATTTCTCTTTAAATACCTATACTAATCAGCCATGGGGATATGGAAATGAAGATATCAACCTGTTTAATCCAAAAAAATTAGATTGTCGACAGTGGGCCCGCATTTACAAAGAAGCAGGAATGAAAGGGATCATAATTACGGCAAAGCACCACTGTGGTTTTTGTCTCTGGCCTTCAAAATACACTAAGTATTCCGTAAAAAATGCTCCATGGAAAAACGGCAAAGGTGATGTAACAGCATGGCATCAAAGCAAGGATAAAAAATTGCCCATTGATTTGGTAATCGATTTAGGAAAAGAACAAAACATCTCCGGTTTCAGATCCCCAGATTTTTTGGAAACTAATGATGTAATCCTATCATTCAATGATAGTATGAATTAAATCAAAAAAAAAAGAGAGATCATGAAAAAAATAAGTTTACTGTTCTTTTTTCTTTCACAATTAATTTTGGCTCAGAATTATAGCACTTCATTGGAAATAAAATATAATTGGAATGGCTGGGACGTTGTATCTATTAAAAATGGGTTAATTTCAACTGTAATTGTTCCGGATATCGGGGCAAGAGTAATGGAGTATAATCTTGATGGATATGCATCAATTTACAGAGATTCAAGTTTAAATGGAAAAACTTATATTCCGACAGCAGATTCTCCTTTCCGCAATTTCGGAGGGTTTAAAAACTGGCCGTCACCGCAGTATGGTCCCGGGAGATGGAGCTGGCCTCCTCCGCCTATTTTAGATTGTGGGAAATATAATTATGAAATTTTAGCAGATACACCGGATTCAGCTACAATTAAAGTTATAAGCCCAATAGAACAATGGAAAGCTCCAAACCTTCAATTTGTAAGGAGAATGACTATTTATAAAAATTCCAGCCGGGTTAAAATGGAGCAGTTTCTTTTAAATACCGGTGACACTCTTGTTAATTGGGGAATCTGGGATATTACACAATCTATTGTAAATCATCGGGGAGTAAATGATTTTGGAAATTTTTGGGTTTACTTTCCAATAAATCCTAATAGTGTTTTTGGAAGTGATGGAGTTAAATTTGACCAATCGTCAGCCGGGTGGACCGGAGAGGCTGCTCCCGGAATTTATGGATGCCGGTTTACACCGAACTCACAAAAGTTATTTGCAGATCCCAATAAAGGATGGATCTGTTATGTTGATGAATTGAATGGAGTTGCTTTTACTAGAACCTTCCCGGTTTTTGAAGGTGCGGGATATCCCGATGATGGTGCCCGCGTAGCTGTTTATATGGACGCAAAATATATGGAAGTTGAAGTTACCGGGCCGGTTGAAGACATACCTGCTGGTGGAATGATTTCTTTTACTGAAGACTGGTATGCTGCAAAAGTAAATGGTCCTATTCTTAGTGTAAATTCTGCAGGAGCTATAAATTCTTTCTTGAAGTTGGATAAAAATGTTATTACAGGAAATTATGGAGTTTTTTATATCGGGAAAGCCAAATTAGTTTATTTGAATTATTCAGGACAAAAGATTGGCGAAGGAACTGAACATAGTGTTTCGCCACTTGAGAATTTTGATTTATCCGAATCTGTAACTCTTCCTGAAAGTACTGAAAAAGTTCGGCTTAATTTTTATGATGAAAATGGAAATCTAGTTCATGTTCTTGATGAACTGGAGCTAAATCCAACCGGGATTGCTGATAGTAAAGAGATCCATATTAAAGATTTTAAATTAAAACAAAATTATCCGAATCCTTTTAATCCAGGTACAGTTATTCTTTATCAAGTGCCGGTATTAAGCCATGTAACTTTAAAAGTATATGATCTGCTTGGAAAGGAAATTACAACTTTGGTAGATGAAGAAAAGCCCGCCGGTTCTTACTCTGTAAAATTAACAATTAACAATATACAACTAACAAGCGGTATATACTTTTACCGTATGCAGGCAGGAAGCTTTTCAGAAACAAAAAAATTACTACTTTTAAAATAGTAATATCGATCGAAAAAATTAATAAAATCATTTCAGGAGGGTTCAAATGAGAAAAACTCTGGTTTCTATTTTACTGATTGTCAGTTTAGTTGGCGGAGCCGGTTTTGCCCAAACAGGTCAGGCTGTAATCAACTCCGGTGCAGTCGGTACGGCACACCCAAATCCATACAATCTCTATGGAGCTAAATATCCGTATATTGAAGCCGATTCCCGGGTTATTTTCCGCTTTAATGCACCGGATGCGCAAATTGTGCAGGTTTCTATTGCCAATGTTCCTCATGATATGATTAAAGACGAAGATGGAGAATGGACTTACACAAGTGAACCGCAGGATAAAGGTTATCACAACTACTGGATGATTGTCGATAGTGCAGTTGTGCTTGATCCGGCTACTAATGCTTTCATCGGCTACAGTCATATGTGCAATGGTTTTGAAATACCCGATCCCGGCGGCGGTTTTTATGAGTTAAAAGATGAACCGCACGGCAGTGTTCTTATCAAAAATTATTTTTCAAAGACAACCAATAGCTGGCGTCATATCTTTGTTTACACTCCTCCGGGGTACGAAACCGGAATTTCGACACGTTACCCGGTGCTTTATCTTCAGCATGGCGGCGGAGAGGATGAACGCGTGTGGATTGAAATGGGACGTGCCAATTTAATACTTGACAATTTAATTGCCGAAGGAAAAGCTAAACCATTTATAGTTGTGATGGAAACAAGCGCTGCTTATAAACCGGGTGAAGCTCCTCCTCAGCCATTTAAACCAAGACCTGCGGGAGAAAGACAAGGTACGCGCCCGCGTTTTTCATTTTCATTTGACACTTACAAAGAGGTTATGCTCAACGATCTGATTCCTTTCATTGATAGTAATTTTAGGACTTTAGCTGACGCTAATAACCGTGCAATGGCTGGTCTATCAATGGGCGGAATGGTAACCAGACAGGTCACACTGGCTAATCTTGATAAGTTTTCTTATTTAGGTCTATTTAGCGGTGGGACTATTGTCCCCAAAGACATTACCGACAAATCGAAAATCAAACTCATATTTATGAGTTACGGCAGCCGTGAAAGAGGAGCCGAAGGTGTTAAAGATGCAGCAGATGAATTGCAGCAAGCAGGCATAAAAAGCGTCTCTTATGTTTCACCGCTTACAGCTCATGAATGGCAATCCTGGAGACGCAGCCTACATGAATTTGCGCCGCTTCTGTTTAAGGATTAAACGATCGGACAAAGAGAGTGAGTGATGATTTGTTTTAATACATATTTTCACAGACTCTCAAAAAATAACAGATCGCTCTTTGTATAAAAGTAGATTTGAAAAAATCATTTCAGAAAACTGTTCCCCGGTTCTGTTGGAGCATCAGAATATATTAGACAAAACAGGTATCAAATATGTCTATTAAAAATCTGTTGGTGCTGCTCATGAATAGTTAACATGGAGAAGAGATTTATACCACTATTCATGGTTATTATTTAGATAGAAACACATACGAATAATATCTTATATCCGAAAAGTGCTTGTTTTTTTTATTACTGTCTTCATCTGTGCTGAACAAAAAAAATACCTAAATTGGGAATCTAACCCATGTACAATAAAAATGGAATGCTTTATATTTATGGCTTAACATAGACAAATAATGCATGGAATATTGTATCAAAGCTGAAATAATTGCTGAGGTGATTAAGGTTTTTTTCCTAGTGAAATTATGAAAAATAATTTAAATAATTCTTAATGTTTCATAAACATGAGTAATAAAAATGATAAATAAATTTTCTAAAAACAAAAAAAGTCTAAGATCTAAAATAGTTTTACTATTTACTTTTTGTTTAATCTTTTTACAGATTGCTAAAGGTCAGCCTTCAGTGCAGGCAGATTCTCTGTTAAATAATAAACAAGCTGAATTTAGTAAATGGAAATACGGGATGTTTCTCCATTTTAACATGGCTACATATATTAATAAAGAATGGGCAACAGGCTATGAAGATCCTTTGTCCTTTAAACCTGCCAGGCTTGATTGCAATCAATGGATGGATGCTATAAAAGAAGCTGGAATGAATTATGCCGTATTAACCGTTAAGCATACCGGCGGCTGGTGTCTGTGGGATAGTAAATATACAACCCATGATATTGCAGCATTTAAAAATTATAAAAATGGTAAAGGTGACATTGTAAGGGAATTTGTTAATGCCTGCCGGAAGCAGAATATAAAGATCGGTTTATATTATTGTCTTCCAGGTGATTATTCCCATTCCTATGGAAATTCACTGACACCTGAACAAAAAGATTTGCATGGTATGCCGCCTGAAGCTGATGGTAATTTCGAAGGCTTCGTTGAGAAACAGGTAACCGAATTACTCTCCAATTACGGATCAATCGATTTAATGTGGTTTGATCAGTATAATAATAAATATACAGGTAAAGATTGGCTTCAGTTAAAAGCGCTTGTTAATAAACTTCAGCCAAATTGTATTGTTTTGGCGAACAATGCCGATAATTATGTCGATTCTGATATCATCGGATATGAATATCCTTATAGGAAGCAGGCAGATCGCGCAAACGCAATTCCTCCGGATGGAAACAAAAACGTTTCAGAATTATGTGACTGTATAGATGCAGATGGAATCTGGTTCTGGCATACTGGTAAAATTACACTCCAGAGTTCTGAACAGATTGCTGATATGTTGAAGTTATGCAATTCACGAAGTACAAATCTACTTTTAGATGTACCGCCTAACCGGGATGGAATAATTGAGGAATTATATATTAAACAACTAAAGGAAGTAAAAAAGATGATGCATCATTAAAATAAACTAAATTGATTACATTTAAAACTGGCAATCTAATCGTGATAAATAATTCAATTCTAAAAATGACAAATATAAATTGATAATTAAACAAAAATCTTAAAATTAATATGGAGTTATCATGAAGAAATTATTCCTTATAACACTCATTATTTTTCCTTTTATATTATTTGCTCAAACAGCAGAAATTAAAATTGATGTTGATAGAACAATCGGAAAAATTGATCCGAACATTTATGGCGTTTTTATGGAACCTATTCACTTTAGCGGAAGAAGAATGGGTTTGCCCGATACAGTAAGCTTCAATACAATGTATGGAAATTTATACGATCCGTCCTCACCGCTCGCCGATAAAAACGGATTTAGGAAAGATTATATTGATGCTGCAAAAGAGCTCAACGTAACCAACATGCGCTGGCCCGGAGGGAATTTTGTTATGGGTTACAATTGGAAGGATGGTATCGGACCTAAGGACCAAAGACCTGCCAGTATAAATCTTGCATGGGGTGGAATTGACAACAATCATGTTGGTACTGATGAATGGATTGAATTAAATAAAGCAATCGGCAGTGAAAATGTGGTATGCGTTAATCTTGGTCTTGGCACAATAAACGATGCCCTCCACTGGGTAGAATATTGCAATTATAAAAAAGGCACGTACTATTCTGATTTGCGTGCAAAGTATGGGCATGAAAAACCTTACGGTATAAAGATATGGGATCTTGGAAATGAAGTAGACGGTGCACCATGGGAACTTGGTCATAAAGATGCAGGAGATTATGTTAAGATTGCAAGAGAAGCTGCTAAAGCTATGAGAGCCGTGGATAATACTATTGAATTAGTAGCTTCAGGATCATCGTATTATGAGAGTACCGGTAAGTGGATTGATTGGAACAGAAAGGTGTTATCGGGTCTTGGAGATATGATACAGTACATTTCCATTCACCGCTACTGGGAAAATTCACCTGATTATTATTCCTTTATGGGACAAAGTGCAATGGACTTTGAAGAAAAAATCAGAGTTACTGCCGATGAAATTGATGCGGTTAGAACACAGAAAGATTTTAAGAATCCGATTTATATTTCAGTTGATGAGTGGGGTTCCTTCGGAAGAAATTTCAGATCCGTGCTGCCGATAGCACAATGCTTCAACTCTTTCTTACGTCATGCCGACATTGTTAAAATGGCTAATTTCACAATGTTTACATCTTTGCTGTCGAGTGACAGAGAAAAAGGGACATACAAATCACCCTTATTTTATACATTTAAATTGTTTTCAAATAATTGCCGCGGTAATTCTGTTGACACATACACACAGTGTGATACTTTTAATACAGATATGTATAAAGGTATCCCTTATCTTGATGTTACAACAGTCTACAATAAAGAAACAAATACAGCATATATTAATGTTGTAAACCGGGATAAAGATAAGGCAATCACTGCAGAAATAACAAGTGTTTCAGGAATATTCAGCGGGAAAGCAGAAGCAAGCCTTGTTGACAGTGATTCGCTTGATGCACCCTTTACTTTTGATAATCAAAAAAATTATATTCCTGTAACTAAAGAAGTTGAAGCTAAAGGGGGCAAACTTTCTTTTTCATTCCCTGCTCATTCATTTACACAGATAAAAGCAGTAATAAAAGATTAAGGTTTTCTGTAAGATGTTTATTAAACATAAAGAAGTATTAACTATAGTTGTGGTTTCATCAGCCGTTTATTCTCAATTAGGGTTGTGAAACCACACTCGTTAAGGTCATTAGAAAACTGATTTTCTTTTATTGATGAATTAATAATGTTTAAATATAAATTATATCTTTAATTTTTTCCGATAAAAAATAGTATCCGGGTAAATGAAAAAGACTTTTCTCCTGCTTATATTACAACCCTGAAATAATCAAATAGCATAAAAAAATAAGTTAATCTGATCATTAAATAAATAAATCTTGAAGTAACTAAATATGAAAAGGATTGTTCTGCTTGTAGAGACATCACGTGCATTCGGGAGAGGGTTAATTATGGGTATCGCCCGTTACTCCAAGATATACGGACCCTGGTCATTTTATAAAGAACCTATTGATTTAAAATCTTCTATCCCGCATTTAACAGGATGGAAGCCGGACGGAATTATAATGCGTGATTCTTTAGTTACCAAAGAATTATTAAATTTAAAAATTCCGACTATTCTGGCCATACATGATTCATCATACCCTAAAAATTTACCCGTAATTAAAACTGATTCTCAGTCTATTGCCAAATTGGCCAGCGATCATCTCATTGAAAAAGGATTAAAAAATTTTGCATTCTTCGGTTTTGATAATTATGACTGGCTGAAGGAGCGCAGATTTTATTTCAGCCGTTTCAATACTGAAGCAGGTTACTACACTCATATTTATATTCCCCGGAAAAAAATAAAAAAAGATGAATGGGAAAGAGAGCAGCAGGAAGTTAGCGATTGGGTAAATGCATTACCAAAACCCGTTGGTGTATTTGCATGTAATGATGATCATGGCCAGCACATTCTCGAGGTATGCAAATTAATAAATTTAAAAGTGCCTGAAGATGTGGCTGTAATAGGCGTCGATAATGATCCTATGATTTGCGATATAAGCGATCCCCCTCTCACAAGTATAGCTTTAAATGTGGAAGCAGCAGGTTATGAAGCTGCTAAGTTAATGGACAATATGATAGATTCACAGACACTTACTGGAAGACAGGTTATAGTTTCACCCAGTTATATTGTCCAGAGACAATCTACCGATATTCTTGCTGTAAAAGATAACAACGTATCTAAAGCAATGCAGTTTATAAAGAAAAATGCGAAAAACAAAATTAGTGTTGAAGATGTAGTAAAAGCAACAAATGTAAACAGACGTGTACTTGAAAGAAGATTTAAAACCGCAATTCACAGATCGATATATGATGAAATTCAAAATATCCGTGTCGAACTGATTGCAAAGCTTCTAATTGAAACCGATTTATCCATTTCTCAGATAACCTCTTATTTTAATTTTACCGATGCCGAACATATTTCACGTTATTTTAAAAGGAAAAAGGGGATGGGATTACGCGGATTCAGAAAATGCCATAAACCCGGTTATTTCAGTTGACGCTATCTGGTTAATTTAAGGACGGAAGTGGCTATTATTTTGCATTTTTTCTTTTTAAGTTTATTCAGAAATTTACAATAAAGGGGTCTTCAAATGTATCCCCGGTTTATATGATTTTTTAATTCTTTGGAGAAGGAAATGAAAACTTTGTTACTTTTTTTATTCCCGTTATTAGTAATGATTTTTAATACATACGGGCAATCGGTTTCTTTTAATACATATATGAATCCGGTAATTCCGGGAGATCATGCTGATTGTACATTATCCCGGATAGGAAATGATTATTACACAACGGGCTCTTCCTTTAATCCAACTCCTGTAATTTATCATTCAACTGATCTGGTTCATTGGGAAGCAATTGCACAGCCGGTTAGCGCCTCATGGTCAGGTTACGGCGATTCACCTGGCGGAGGATGCTGGGGAGGTCAAATGGTTTATCATAACGGTGAGTACTGGGATTTCTTTTCAAGGGCAAATACAATGTATTTTGTTAAAGCCCCAAAGCCCGAAGGTCCCTGGAGCAGTCCTGTAAAAATTAACAATCCCTCAACTATATCATACGGTCTTGGATACGATAATTCAATTTTTATTGATGATAATAATAAATGGTATCTGGTAGTAAAAAATGGTCAGCCAAATAATGGAATTGTAGAATTGGGTAATAATGGACAGCCAACGGGTGTTGTCTACAATCTTGATTGGCTAAATCCAGCTCCGTCATATCCGTATAGCTGGGCAGAAGGACCGGTTATGTGGAAACATAACGGTTATTATTATTATTCTTTTGCAAGAGATTTATCCGGAGGACAGAAAGTAATGAGAAGTGATACTCTTACCGCCGATGAATCCAAATGGGTATTGCTGGGTGATTTTTTCAATGAAAATGATCCGCAAAAAAGCACCTCACTCTTTACCAGTCCGAATCATGCTTCGGCTGTTGTTACTCTCGATGACAGTACGTTCTGGGTTATGCATCCTCTTTATGCAAAGGGAGAATGGAAAGGACAAGGAAGACAGGGTCTGCTAAATCAGGTACATTATAATGCATCCGGCAAACCTGTTGCTGATTATCCGATTAATAGTTCATTTATAGCACCTCATCTGCCAAGCAGCGGTATTCCATGGATGGTTCCTCATTCTGACTTTTTTAATTCGGATACTTTAAACCCCGAATGGTCCTTCCTGGGTTATACAACTGCAGACAAATGGTCCCTTACTGATCGTCCGGGCTGGTTGCGTTTATCTTCTAAAAGTTCTTCAAAAGGTAATACGGTAATTAAAAACGACGGTGAACACAATTACTCTATAATCACAAGAATTGATTTCAACCCGTCATCAACTTCTGATGAAGCGGGTCTATGGATTATGCGGGGCGATCAAACTATGGATGTTAAACTTGTAAGTACACTATCAAGTACCGGCGACAAAGCAATTATGTTCAGCTTCGATACTACAAAGTATGAACTTGAAAACAACATAGGTGATACACTGTGGTTAAAACTGATACGGATAAATCATAAAATAAGCGGGTACTTCGGCAGCAGCGGAAATGACTGGACACAGATTGGGCAGGCAGTCGATATATCGGCGATTGATTCCTATTCCGATTTCTCAACTTTTACAGGTACCAGGCAGGGATTATATGTAAACGGTATTCAATCCTGCTGGTTTGATCTTTATATATACCGTGATGCTTACACACCTGTATTGGCTGAATGTCCTGCAAATCAATTAGGTACAAAAAGAGGAGTACAAAGAGGAGACACAACAGTACTTGATAATATCTATTATAATAATTGGGCAATGTATGCAGGAGTAGAATTTGGAAATAATGATTATCATAAAAGTGCCGATTCGATTAAAGTAATTGCTTCAAGTGCTACTGATGGCGGTACCGTTGAAGTTTATATCGATTCAATTGATGCTGGCACAAAGATAGCAGAGTGCAATATATCAGGTACCGGATCATGGACCACATTCAAGACATTTTCAGCAAAATTATCATCTTCTGTTACGGGGAATCATGATGTCTACCTGCTGTTTACCGGTTCGGTAATGAATAAATTATTTATGCTGCAGTCATTTTATTTTACGGGAACTCCAACAGCTACCGGAGTTAAAAATTTTCAGGGTTATAACAATCCAAAAAGATTTGATCTGGAGCAGAATTATCCCAACCCGTTTAATCCTTCTACCAATATTGGTTTTACCCTGCCTGTTTCCGGTAAAGTGAATGTGGCTGTTTATGATCAATTGGGACAACAGATTGTTACAATAGCCGACGGGGAATACTCCGCCGGCACTCACCTGTTGAATTTTAATGCAGGTAACCTGCCTGACGGCAAGACAAACCTGGCAAGCGGAATTTATTATTACAGAATTACTGCTGGTTCATTCAGCCAAACCAGAAAGATGATACTTATGAAATAATGAATGGTGAAAGGATGTTCTGAGTTAAAAGCTTTTTTTTTCACATTATAACTAAAGGTTATTTTATTATAAAAAATATTTAGGAAGAATAGTTATGCATATAAAAAATTACTTTTTATTTCTTATCGTTATACTTTTTGTAAGTACAAATTTAAAAGCTCAAATAGATCCCGGAACTGAAAATCTTACTCATGCCTGGACATTTGATGATGGTACAGCAAGAGATACTGTCGGGGATGCCAATGGAGTTTTAATGGGTGATGCCAAAATATTAAATGGCTCACTTCAAACAACAAGTGCAAATTCGTGGATGGTAATGCCTGCAGACACAATAGCACTTAATGTATATAAAGAAATAACTATTGTAGCATGGTTTAAATCGGTTGCAAACGGCAACACCGGCTTTTCTATGCTGTCTTCTTTTGGTGATACGAGAAATGGACTTGGTGTAAACTACTATTATATAACTGCGGCACGAGAAGATGATGTAAGTCGTGCCGGCATTTCTTGCGGAGATGAATCTACTCCTTGGGCAAGTGAAACATTTGCCGCAGGAACCGAATATGACGACGGCAAACTCCACCAAATGGTGAGCACTATAGATTCAGCTAATATAAAGTTATATATCGATGGACAGCTTCAGGCGGCTACTCCTTTGGATAGTAATAATAGTATTGCAAAAATAAGCTCAAATTATGCCTATCTTGCAAAGAGCGTGTATGATGGCGATCCAACCTGGAGAGGTGAAATCCCCGAATTTGATATTTACAACAAAGCCCTATCGGCTGAGGAAGTGCTTTATCTTTTTAATGAGACTGATGTCTATGCTGCTCAAAAGCCGGTGATAGTAGAAGCAGAATCAGGAGAACTTGGCAGTAAACTTGCCGTGATGCAAGCAAATAATGTCTCATATATTACTGCAACAGAAAATTCTACTTTATTTGTTCCGGGAGATTCAACCCGTGTAGCAACATATCAGGTAACTTTTCCAGATTCTGGAAATTACAGCTTATATGTACGGTTACGTGTTGGGGCTAATGGATTTAATGATGACAGCTATTTCTATGCTATGGGGTTCGGTGAAAAGAATGATACTGCAGTTGCAGATTGGGTTTTTAATAACGGACTTGCAGGAGCGGGATTTTCGGATTCTAGTGATGTTGTTGATGGTCCTGGAGCACTCGGCACAGGAGTATGGAAATGGGTCAATGCATCTAAGAATACATATTCGGGAGCTCCGGGAGATACTTTTTATGTAGGTTTAGATAGTCTTACAAAAACATTTCAAATTGCAACACGCGAAGACGGATTGGATATCGATAAGATCGCATTCGGTAAATCCAGTTTATTTTTTACCGTAGGAGATCTTAATAACGGGTTACCCGGGTCATCAAAGTTACCAGCTCCGGATACTGTTACAGGTACTGTTTGGGAGGGTCCGGCATTTGCTGCCGGCATGTCTAACTTTATTGGTTCTGCATACGGCAGTTCGGATCCTAATTTTATTAATTACTGGACACAGCTAACCCCCGAAAATGCTGGTAAGTGGGGGTCTGTTGGTACTTCAACCGATACTGCCCAGTGGAGCTGGAGCGGTCTGGATGCTGCTTATAATTATGCAATGAATAATGATTTAATATTTAAAGATCATTGCTTAATCTGGGGAGCGCAGCAGCCTACCTGGATCTCAGCCCTTGATTCTGCTCAGCAGTATAATTATATCGAATCATGGATTAGACAGGTTGGGCAAAGATATCCCAATACTGATATGATTGATGTAGTAAACGAACCTCTTAACGGGCATAATCCTCCCGATGGCGGCAATGGCCGTGCAAATTATAAAAATGCTCTCGGCGGCAATGGTGCTACAGGCTGGGACTGGGTAATTAAATCATTCGAACTGGCAAGGAAATATTTACCCAATACTAAACTGTTGTTAAATGATTACGGAATCATTAATAGTAATTCAGCTACAACGTCATATCTTCAAATTATTAATTTATTGAACGATAGAGGACTTATTGACGGTATTGGAGTACAGGGACACCGCTTCGCACTTGAAAGTGCTGATACAAATACTTTAAAAAATAATTTAGCTAAACTTGGTGCAACAGGGTTACCGGTTTATATAACTGAATTCGACTTAGGAAATCTAGGTGACAGCGGAACTCCGGATGATAATCAGCAATTGCAATTGTACCAAAAAATTTTCCCGGTATTATGGAAAAGTCCGGCAGTAAAAGGAATTACTTTCTGGGGATATATTCAAGGAAGAACATGGCAGACCACAGCTTATTTAGTCCGTTCCGATGGAACTGCCAGACCAGCTCTTTTATGGTTAGCACAGTATGTTCAGGATAATCCTACAGGTGTAACTGAAACTTCTTCAGTTTTACCGGATAAATATGAACTGGATCAAAATTTCCCTAATCCTTTCAATCCATCAACGAATATTAGGTACAGTTTAATTAAAACTTCAAAAGTAACATTAAAAATATATGATTTGTTAGGTAGGGAAGTAAAAGTTTTAGTAAATACGGTACAGTCGCCAGGTCAATATACAGTAACATTTGACGCACAGGATCTTGCAAGCGGAGTATATTTCTATCAGATTAACACAGGAAGTTTTATTGCGACAAAGAAGCTTATTTTGCTTAAATAAGTTATATTAAATAAAATTGTAGAATCAGAAATTCACTAGTAAAAATTTTTATTAATTTCCTGAGGGGAAATATGAAAAAATTCTTGATAATTATATTATTCTTTACTACAGATTTACTTTTCTCTCAAAGTGTAGTAATTAATGAAGTTATGTCCTCTAATGATACTACAATTTATGATGAAGATGACGATGCTTCAGATTGGATTGAGTTTTATAACTATGGTTCGGATGCTGTAAATCTAAAGGGGTGCTATCTTAGTGACGATTCTCTGAATATTGAAAAGTGGCAATTCGGAAATGCCGGCATTGAGCCGGGTGAATATCTCATTGTGTTTGCATCGGATAAAGATACATTTATAAATTACTGGCATACAAATTTTAAGATAAGTGCATCAGGTGAAGGAATAATATTTAGTGATTCAAACGGAGTAATTATTGACCGGGTAGATGTGCCTGCTTCTTTAACTGATGTTTCTTATGCAAGATTAAGTGACGGCTCTCTTCCATGGATTTTCCAGCTTCCTTCTCCGGGTTCTGAAAATACAGGAAATATTATCAAGGATTATTCTGATTCAGTTCATGTCTCTTTGCCAGGAGGATTTTACTCTTCAGCAGTTTCTGTAGAACTATCTGCCGATTCAGGAAATATTTATTATACTCTGGATGGCGGAGATCCCGACACTAACTCATCAAAATATTCCGGACCTATAAACATAAGTAAATCTTCAGTCCTGAAAGCATTAAGCACAAAAGCAGATCACCTTCCTTCCCCAACTGTTTATGAATCTTATTTTATAAATGAAGAAACGGACCTGCCGGTCATCTCATTAATTTCAGATCCTTATAATCTTTTTGATTATAATTACGGAATTTATGCTGATGGACCAGGCTGGACGCCTGATCCCCCTAATTACGGTGCTAATTTCTGGATGGATTGGGAACGGCCTGCTCATATTCAATTCTTTGATGATGATAAAAATCCCGGCTTTTCCGAAGACTGCGGTATTGCAATGTATGGTGCGTGGACAAGATCATATCCGCAGAAATCTTTCTCGGTAAAATTTAAAGATCCGTACAATTCATCTTCACTTGAGTATCCTCTTTTCCCCGGTTTTGAGGTTACAACTTTTAAGTCTTTCATATTAAGAAATTCCGGTAATGATTTTTATTACACTCATATAAGAGATGCTATGATGCAGAATCTTATAAAAGATCTTGATATTGATTATCTTGAATACCGTCCTGCTGTTGCTTACATAAACGGGGAATATTGGGGCATATACAATATCAGGGAAAAAATCAGTGAACACTATATAGCAAACAGGCACGGAATTGATCCGGATAATATAGATATGCTAGAAGGAAATATGGAGGTAATCAATGGAGATAATTTAGATTATAGTGAATTGATAGATTATATAACAAATAATGATATGAGCACTGATGCAGCATTGGATTATATTAGTAGTAAGATAGACCTGGATAATTGTCTTCTTTATTTTGCAGCAGAGGTATATTATAACAACCAGGACTGGCCATCTAATAATATTAAATACTGGCGTGAGCGATCTGAAAACGGGAAGTGGCGCTGGATTCTGTATGACCTTGATTTCGGCTTCAATTTATATGAAACCAACGGGCAGGCTGAAGATCATTTGTATTACCTGTTATCGGGAATTGAAACCCGGCCCGGTTCAAATCCTCCCTGGTCAACTTTACTGCCTCGCAAGTTAACTGAAAATTCAGTTATAAAAAATAAATTTATCAATCTAATTGCCGATTTACTAAACACGAATTTTAAAAGTGAACGTGTTGTTAATATAATCAATGAAATGAGGGATCACATTGCAAATGAAGCTGTAAAGCACAGGCAGCTGTGGGGGTTAAGTCAGAATACTGCAGATAGCCATATTCAGCAGATGATTAAATTTGCCCAGGAACGGCCGGGATATTTACGTGGTTTCGTAAGAAATTTCTTTAACAGCGGGTCTGACGGAAAAATTACCGTCAATGTTACAGAAGGCGGTAAAATAAAATTAAATTCATTATATCTTGATAATTCAGATTCGCCATGGAGCGGTACATATTTCAGCAGTAATCCTGTCACAGTTAAAGCTATTGCAGCTAAAGGATATAAATTCGATGGATGGAGCGGATCGATTACATCAAATGAAGATTCAATAACTATATCGGTTTCAAGCTCATCAAACCTGCAGGCTTCCTTTTCAATCGATAGTTCACTCGCCGGTGATATTGTTATAAATGAAATCAATTATAACTCTTCCGAAGATTTCGAAAGCGGCGACTGGATCGAATTATATAACAGAAGTAATCACTCAATAAATGTAAGCTGGTGGTATTATTCGGATAGTGATGATAACCATAAATTTATATTGCCTGAAGGAACTGTAATGGAACCGGGAGAGTACCTGGTATTAGTTGAAAATGACAGCAGTTTTACTTTACGTTTCCCGGATATAAAAAATTATTTAGGTGAAACAGGATTTGGATTAAGCGGCTCCGGAGAATTTATGAAATTAGTGGACAGTGAAGGACAAATAATTGATTCGTTAACCTATGATGATAAATCCCCGTGGCCTGAAGAAGCTGATGGTAATGGCTCATCCCTGGAATTAATTGATGCAGGTAGAGATAATTCAATTGCCGGGAACTGGAATGCCTCTAAAGAACATGGTACTCCCGGAAGGATAAATTCTTCCGTTGTGACTAAAGTGGAAAAGGATGTAAATACAATACCAAAAGAGTTTTCACTTCATCAAAACTATCCAAATCCATTTAATCCAACTACCAATATCAGTTTTGAATTGCCTTTTCCAAGTAAAGTTAAGGTAAATGTTTATAATCAACTGGGGCAGCTCATTGCTACAATAGCCGACAGAGAATATTCCGCCGGCACTCATCAGTTGTATTTTAACGCAGGTAATTTGGCAAGCGGAATTTACTATTACAGGATAAAAGCAGGGTCATATATTCAAACTAAAAAAATGATACTTATTAAGTGATTAACTGAAGAATACTAATATATATAAATAAAAATAATATATTCTTTACTTAACCAATATCTATTAGTTAGATTGAAGAATTTGTTTTACAATAAAATGAGAAGAAAATATTTAATTGATATTTCAAAATGATTTTATTATTATTGAAACGTTTCAATAACTTATTTCAAAAGGAATATAATTCATAGTTTATTTACTTCTGTAATGAATATGTAAAACCCGCCTGTACTTGCACAAAGTAATTTTGTTGTTTCAGGATTGGAAAATGAGTTGTTTCTAAGGGTTTTAATTTAAATAAGCTGAATGAACATTTAAATTAATTTGAATTCAGATAGCTTAATTTATCAAAATCCAATTGATTGACGGATCTATAAACTTTAAAGTTAATATTCTCATTAGCGATAAGATATTGAATATGCAGTTTAATTATTAATTATCAAATTATTTATTCCTGAGGAGGAAAAAATGATCAATATATACAGGAAGCTGTGTTACTTTTATCCCGGTATTTCGGGAGGATTAGCAAAAAAGTATTTATCTGTGTCAAAGCTTTTAATAATTGCCTTCACGTTTATAATTGCAGGTACACTAAAAGCACAGAGCGGAGTTTTATTACAGGATTTTGAAAGTTATAATATCGGAGATTCTTTAGCTCATATAAGCTGGAGCCCTTATGACATTCAGACCGCAGTTGTGGATGATCCGGTTGCAAGCGGAAATAAAGTATTGGAAAATGTAGTCCACAATTATAATGCAGCACCGGTTCTGATGTTTGTCCTTCCGCAGGGAAAAACTCTTGCTGATTATGATTCGCTCACTTTTAAAGGTTACTTTCAAAAGGGCGATGTAGCATATAAAGAAATTGCTGTACAAGCCTACCAAACAATGCCGACAGGTCATCATTTCCTGGACACAGATACGCTCGGCTTATACAATCGTGCACAAGGTGCTTCCACTGCATGGGAAAATATAAGTATTAATATAACCAATACATCTGCATTATCTGATACTATTTATATTGCTTTTGGAATAAATTGTTCGGGGACAGCTAACGGAGATACAACTACATGGTATTGCCGATGATGTGAGACTTGTACCTAAAGCCAGTAACACCAACCAGTATTTTATCCTGGGATTTTGAAAGTTATACTATTGGAGATTCCTTATCTCATATAGGCTGGGGCCCATATGATATTCAGAGTGCAGTTGTTGAGGATCCGCTTGCAAGCGGGAATAAAGTTATGGAAAATGTAGTCCACAATTATAATGCAGCACCGGTTCTGATGTTTGTTCTGCCGCAGGGAAAAACCCTTGCTGATTATGATTCACTCACTTTTAAGGGTTACTTTCAAAAAGGAGATGTAGGGTATAAAGGTATTGTAGCCCAGGCTTATCAAACGAAGCCGACAGGTCATTTCCTCGACGCGGATACACTTGGATTGTATGACCGGGCACAAGGAGCATCCACTGCCTGGGAAAATATAGGTATTAACATAAGTAACAGCTCAACATTTTCGGATACAGTCTATATAGCCTTCGGCATAAATTGTTCAGGAGAAGCTAACGGAGATACAACCACATGGTTTGCAGATAATGTGACACTTGTGCCTAAAGGAAATAATCCGCCTCCGCCGCCTACTGATACAGGAAATGTAGTAACAAACGGAGGATTCGAAGATTCCAACACAGGAGTTGTAGACTCGACTGAAGTTAAAGGCTGGGAAATTCAAGTTGCCGCGGGCGTGACGCCACTTCCCGAATTCAGGATCGTGAGCGACACCGTTCAAGAAGGATCCCGCGCATTGAAAGTTACAGTTCACGGACTTGGTGTCAATCAATGGGATATTCAGATTGTTGCTGATAGCCTGCATATCACGCCCGGAGCACTTTACGACTATTCTATCTGGGCAAAAAGTGAAAAAGCCGGTGCAACCGTTAATTTTACCACCTGGAGTCAGGCAGGCGGAGAATACAAAGCAATACGTCCAGCCACCCTCAGCACTCAATGGAAGAAATTCACAATGCAATTTACAGTTACTGATACTACAAGGATTATCAGTGCCCCCATTCATTTCTATGGAATACCGGATACCGGCAACAGCATCTACATTGATAATTTAGTAATAGCCAGACATATAGAAGTAGTCGATTCATCTTTAATCTGGAAAGGCCCGGCATTAGCTGCCGGTGAACCTAAATTTTTAGGCAGCGCCTATTTACCAAATCTTTCACCAAATTGGGAATCAGATTTTAATAAATATTGGACCCAGCTTACACCTGAGAATGCAGGCAAATGGGGCTCTGTAGCTTCTGATTCTTCCGATACTACTACATGGCACTGGTCAGGCCTGGATGCAAGTTATAATTTGGCTCAAAGTAACCATTTGCTTTTCAAAGAACATTGTTTAATCTGGGGAGCACAGCAACCTGCCTGGATTTCCAGTCTTGATTCAGCCCAGCAGTATCATTATATAGAAACATGGATTAGAATGGTAGGTCAAAGATATCCTGAAACTGATTTAATAGATGTTGTAAATGAACCCTTAGACGGGCACCAGCCACCCGATGGCGGCAACGGACGTGCAAATTATGAAAAAGCCCTCGGTGGGAAAGGTAAAACAGGCTGGGATTGGGTTGTAAATGCTTTCAAGTTAGCCAGGAAATATTTACCTAATACTAAGCTGTTGATCAATGATTATGGAATTCTCAATAGCACCAGCAATACTGATACCTACATAAATGTTATAAATATATTGAAAGACAGCAGCCTTATAGACGGTATCGGGTGTCAGGCACATGGATTAGAAAATACAAGTGCGGCAACCGTTAAATCAAACCTTGATAAGCTTGCAGCAACAGGATTGCCTATTTATATTTCCGAATTTGATCTAAATATTTCGAATGATAATCAGCAGAAGACAAAGTATCAGGAATTATTCCCTGTTTTCTGGCAGCATCCTGATGTTAAAGGAGTTACACTTTGGGGATATGTTGAAGATTTAACATGGCGCCCCTCAACATTTCTTGTTCATAAAAACGGTACTGCAAGACCTGCTTTATTCTGGTTAGCTCAATATATTGAGAATAATCCTTTAGGTGTTGAAGAGCCGACTGCAGGAAAACTACCTGCTAGTTTCAAATTAATGCAAAATTATCCAAATCCTTTTAATCCTACTACAAATATCAGGTATGATATACCCAAAGCAGCAAAAGTTACATTAAAGATATATGATATTTTGGGGAGAGAGGTTAGGACTCTGGTTAATACAGTACAGGCACCCGGTCAATATACTATAGCATTTAATGCACAGGATCTTGCCAGCGGTGTTTACTTCTATCAGCTTAATGCAGGCAGCTTCACAGCAGTTAAGAAGCTGATGCTGCTCAAATAGCTTAGCTAAAATTCTAATCTGATTCTCATCTTCATGGCGGTCTGTTACTTTTGACCGCCGTGAAGATTTTTTATAATTAAAATTTCCCGGGATTAAAAATAGCTATTCCCTGTTTCTTTCAAATTAATGCAGTGGATAAAAAATACTAAGAGTGTTTTCCATCCGGCAAGGAATTTTTAATTACAAAAAAGATTGTAATATCTGAAACTTTATAATAATATTTAAAATGATGAAAAGATTTATTACCGGTTTATTAAATAGAAAAAACAATAAGATTTTTATTCTGATTTTTTGTTTGATGCAAATACCTGTAATTATAACTGCCTCTAAAGATTCTTTATCTTCAAAAATAGTTATTGTGGCAATAAACTCAGGTTCTACAAGTGCCGAAACAATATTTGAAATAAAAGGCGGAACACCAATAACAACTTTTACACCTTATACAACATCAACATCAAAAAATTGTGAACAAGGAAATAATTTTAATGTTACAGGAGATAATTTTACTTATACTTGGAAGCATCAAGTATAACGACATTTGTGTCTAATTAACTATCCATAATATTAAATGATTCTGCTGCATGTGCAAATTTAGATATTGTTGGCGGGCACATATATGGTGCCGGTTTAGCTTCATATCCGTTGGCGGAAGAAAAAGGAAAAGAAGTCTGGATGACCGAGCATTATACCGATAGCCAGCATTCGCGGATACCTGGCCATTAGCTCTTGCTGTCGGCACCGAATTGCAGCATGTAATGGAGGCTGATATGAGCGCCTATGTTTGGTGGTATATAGTAAGATTTTATGGACGAATAGGCGATGGAGAAACAACACTGCATATCCAAATGAAAATTTTGCTAGAAAAGGTGAAGTTACCAAACGCGGTTACATTATGTCGCAGTTTGCCAGGTTTATTCGTCCGGGCTTTCATAGAGTTGAAAGCAGCTTGTATCCGCCTTTAACTGGTATTGAAATAACAGCCTATAAAGATTCTTCATCCTCTAAAATTGTTATTGTAGCCACAAATACAGCTTCCACCGAAGTTGAGACTGTGATTAAAATTTCAGAACGGAACAAACGATGACAACTTTAATTTCTTACACAACTTCTGCCTCAAAGAATTGTGAACAGGGAAATTCATTTAATGTAACTAGATGGTCATTTTAATTACACATTTGAACCATCAAGTATAACAACGTTTGTGTCTAATGACTGGTACTAAAAATTATAAAAGGGATTTCATGATGAACCTTTTGCCAAACAGATTAAATAGATTCTCAATTATTGCTGCTATAAGTATTGCAGTAATTACGTTACAAATTAATGCACAAACAGATCCAATTCAGACAAATGTTCCGCATCTTAAAAATGTATATAAAAATGATTTTTATATCGGGTGCCTTTTATCATATACCTATGTTGGTTTTCCAACTGATCCATATGTCCCCGGACAATCATCTATTACAGATCCGAATGGAGGGTATTTAATTAAATATCATATGAACTCAATGAGTCCCGGCAACTGGATGAAGGCAGTATATATTGTGGATATAAACGGTAGTGCTTCAGCATATAATTCTGCTTCTACCCAGGCAGAAAAAGATTCTATTGATGTACATCCCATAATAACTTTTAACGGGAATATAATTGCTCAGCTTAATTGGGCAAAGAGACAAGGTTTTACATTTCGAGGGCATACTTTGGTATGGCACAATCAAACTCCCGGAACTGCTTTTTTCCGTGAAGGATATAATAGCGATAGTGTAAGGTTATCTAAAGAAAAAATGACTCTGCGTATGGAGAATTATATTAAAGAAGTTATCAGGCTGGTTCATCAGGACTGGCCCGGGCTCCTCTCTGCTTATGATGTTGTAAATGAAGCTGTTAATGATAACGGAACCGATCGTACAAACAGTGAATGGTATCAAACTTTTGGTGATAACAGTTATATCATGAGAGCATTTGAATTTGCGCGTAAATATACAGTTCAATATGGTGAAACTCAGATAAAACTTTATTATAACGATTATAATACTTTCAATCCAAATAAAGCTGATGGTATTGTAAGAGTTTGCGGGCCTGTTTTCCATGCCGGCTATCTTGATGGAATCGGAATGCAGGAACATGATGCGTATAATTCTCCAACATCAGCTCAATGGATAACCTCATATAATAAGTTTGATACTATATGCACTGAGATGGCCGTGACCGAACTTGATGTTACACCCAGCAGCAATATGCTTACAAATTCTGTGCTTACAACTCAGGCAAACCAGTATGCCCAGCTCTTCAAATGTTTTATGGATCGTAGTTATTTTTCAGGTCGCGGTAAAATAATAAATGTTTCAAAAGACGGATTAAATGATCGATGGGCATTTAAAACTAACGCTTCATTATGGGATTCAACTGACCAATGCAAGCCTGCGTTTTATGCTGTTGCAAACCTTGGTATAGATTATAATAAACTGGATTCATTAATAGCAGATGCCGATTCATTAAATGAAAGTGAATATACGGTTGATTCATGGAATAATTTAACAGCCGCTCTGTCATTCGGGAAAAATGCAATAAATAAAAATTACTCTTATACGAATTCGGCACCGGATACATTGAAAAATGCCGGCGATTCACTTAGTGCAGCAATTGAAGGCCTGGTTAAAATTGAAACAGGAGTTGGTAAAAATGATAATCTTCCCATAAGCTATTCATTAAGTCAGAATTATCCAAATCCTTTTAATCCTACAACTCAAATAGCATATTCAATTCCGCATTCCGGGTATGTGTCGTTGATAGTATATAATCTTTTGGGAAAAGAGGTTGCTTCATTATTTGAAGGGTACAGAAATGCCGGCAATTATAGATTAACATTTAATGCCGGGCAACTCGCAAGCGGAGTTTATTTCTACAGGTTAAAGTCAGGTAACTTTGTGGAAACGAAAAAGCTCGTTTTGATGAAATAAGGATAACAATTTAATAATCTCCGTAGCGTAGCTTTACTGAGCAATAACATTCAGAAATCTGTGCATTGATTATGAATAAATTTGCACAGTTTTCAAATCCTAAAACAAATATACAATCTGTGCTTTATTGAAAGTGTATTATCCATATTATAATATTGCCTATTTAGTAATATTTCAATATCATTAAAGCAGTTCAATTTTTAAATTTAAGATTGCAAATTTAATTTGACGGGGAATTTCGTATGGGAAATTTTCTTACAATAAATTTTCTCAACCTGCTGATAATTTCTTCATTCCTGTTAGTTACATATTTAAGTATAAAGTTTCTAATAGAAAGATATTCTCATTGCTAAAATAATTTAAAGTAAAACAATTATTTAATAAATGGGGTATGAGATGTGCGAAAATTACAGGAACAATATTAGAAGATTCCAATCTTCAAACTTATTTTTAATAAGTTTAGTAATTTTTTTCGTATTCTCTTCAATTCGGGTTTTATCACAAAAAGATACTGTTTATGTTGCAAGTGATGTTCCTCCTTCTGAAGGAAATTTAAACAAAGCAGTAAAAGTTTTACTGGATACGGGTTCTTTATCAAATACTGTATTTATGCTGGAATCAAACGGATATTATGTTCTTACTGATTCTATACTTGTACCTGCAGGCGAACACCTGACTATTGTAGCACCTGACCCAGGTGCAGTACAAAAAACTGCACCGCCTCAAATCCTTTGTAAATCGGATGCTGATACATATACTTCTCCTGTCAAAATCATGATAAATTGTTTTGGAGACCTGACACTCAAAAACCTGTGGCTGTTTTTTGCTAACACCAATGGCTGGCAAACAGGAGCAAATCTGCAATTTATAAGCGATACGGAAACTGCGGCAGAGAATGTTGGTGTCTTCGAAAATGTAATATTTGATTATTCCTCAATTCCATCGGATGCGGGCGGGGCTGTAAGCATTGCCGTAAAACATTTTAAAGGATTTTTTAAGAACTGCTACTGGAAAAATTGTACTGATCAACATTTTCGCTATTACGGAAGAGCAGTTTCTTTTCCATATAATTCAACCGGCTGGCATATAGATACTCTTTCATTTGAAAATTGCACTTTTGCAAATATCGGATACGTCTATTCGCAGGAATATGAAAACTATGCCGATGTATGTTCTTTTTAATCATTGTACTTTTTTTAATGTAGTTATGTTTTCGTTGGAATCCGGCTGGTGGTATAAATTAGCAGTAACAAATAGCATCTTTATTAATACATATATGTATGGAGATATTCCGGCAAGCCATTGGTATTCGCCTCCATATTCTTTCAATGAACCAGATGGCGGCACAATAAGAATTGATAGTGTTTCTACATTCAGTTTTAAAGTACCTTTCACTGATCAGGATCGTCATATATTATTCGCAAACTGTAGCTATAATATAGATAAGTGGCTTAAAGACTGGATGTATGATAATCCCTATAGTATAGATTTAAGAATACATAATCTTATAGATGAAATACCAGAGCCTCAACCTATGTTAAGTCCCGGAACTCTTAAATTCTTTGATTCTGCTGAAAACGGGCAAAAAGTATTTCCATATATGAACAGGAGATCTCTTTACGATTCAATTGATCCGGGTTTAATACTTCCACCAACCGATACAGTTGCTATTAAAAAATTTCTCTATTTTAGATGGTATTGCAGCTGTGATACGTCCTGGCCATGGAAACCGGAAAATAGTATCAACCGATTATGGCCTCTGGAAGAAAATCTTGCCTACACAAATCAGGAATTGAAAACGGCTGGAATGGGAGGATTTCCGTTAGGAGATTTATTTCATTGGTGGCCGGCAGAATATTCACAATGGAAGGCACAGGAAGAAAATGAGAATGCAAGAATTTCCTATTGGCTCAACGAAGGTAAAGATTCAGTTTTTACGGATATTAAAAAAGAAAATACTGGTGATGAAAAATTTGTACTTTTACAAAATTATCCGAATCCGTTTAATCCTGTTACTAATATCCAATTTAGGACGGCAGATTTCGGATTGGTGACTTTAAAAGTCTATGATGTATTGGGAAGGGAAATTTCCACTCTCATTAATGAAGAGAAAAGCCGGGGGAATTATATCATAAAATTTGATGGCACAGGCTTGGCCAGCGGTATTTATTTTTATCAGTTAAGATCCGGCAGATTTTTGGAAACAAAGAAATTTCTATTGTTGAAGTAATTTTTGGGACTCTTTAATTGGTGAGATAATCAGAACCTTCCTGTTAAGATTTCCACTACTTAATTTATCTCTTACAGCTGTAAATTAATTAATAAAAATAAAACAGTTAGTATCCGTCAGATACGGGCTAAGTATTGGACCGGAGGATGAACCTTTATCATACAGAGCTTTCGATTTAGCTGTTGATAAGTCAGGTAATATATATGTTGCTAGCTTCAGTTCAGTTGTCTTTAATGAGGGTTGTTTGTCCAGCGGTGTATATATCTATAAATTGAAGGCTGACAATTTTATAAAAACAAAAAAGCTCCTGCTGCTGAAATGATATTAATAAAAAGATACACTATTTAGTCGAAAGAAAATCGGTTTTATGCATGCCCTTCTCTGAAATCATTTCAAGAAATAGTTACAGAGATCAGCATAAAAAATCCTCTTTCCCGTTTACTGTAGTTGGACCTTTCATTTAAATTGCTTCTTTAGGAATATTTATTTATCATTAAATCCTCGACAAAAAATTAGTAAAATGGATATGAAAAAGATTATTTATTTATCAGTTCTTTGCAGTTTTCCTGCACCACAAGGTTTTTGCCCAATATTCCAAACAGGTAAGGGATAGTATATATAATGCAAGCAAAGAAGATCATCAGTTAATGATGAAAGAATTGGAATTAAGGAATTAAGACCGGGACCATCCGGTGACCCGAAAGCCCCGAATGCAGCAAACTCGGATGAATCAAAGGCTAAAACATATACCAGTTTACCTGATCCGCTTAGTTTTCAACGACGGTAAAAAAGTAACCACTCCGAACAATGGGTAAAGAGAAGGAAAGAAATCAAGGAATACTTTGATAAGGATGTTTATGGAAGAATGCCGGCAGATGTTCCGGCAGTTAAATGGGAAGTAGTCAGTCAAAAAGATACGATAATTGGAAATCAGCCTGCTCACGTAAAAGATCTTGTAGGACATGTTGATAATTCTTCATATCCTGCAATAAATGTAAACATACAGATGACGCTTACAACTCCTGCAAACATTAAGAAACCTGTTCCGGTGATTATCGAGTTTGGTTTTAAATTTCCTGCCGGATTTAAGATGAATGAGAGGATGAAAAATTTAATAGATTCGATGTCAAGCTGGCAGCCTTTGGTTTTATCAAAGAGATGGGGTTTTGCTATATTAATCCCAACAAGCTTTCAGGCAGATAACGGTGCTGGATTAAGGGAAGGTATCATTGGTCTCGTAAACAAAGGGAAGCCCAGAAAACCTGATGATTGGGGTACTCTTCGCGCATGGGCATGGGGTGCAAGCAGGGCTTTGGATTACTTTCAAACCGATAAAGATGTTGATGCTTCAAGGGTAGGTATTGAAGGACTTTCCAGGTACGGAAAAGCTGCTTTAGTAACTATGGCGTATGATAAAAGATTTGCTATTGGTTTTATAGGATCTTCCGGTGAAGGAGGCGCCAGCCTGTTTCGGCGTAATTTCGGCGAATTAGTCGAAAACGTTGCTTCTACAAGTGAATATCACTGGATGGCCGGTAATTTTTTAAAGTATGCAGGTCCGTTAACAGCAAACGATATTCCTGTTGATGCACATGAATTAATTGCAATGTGTGCACCGCGCCCGGTATTCATAAGCTGCGGATCACCGAAAGTTGAAGGAAACTGGGTTGATGATAAAGGACAATTCCTGGCAGCGGTTGCCGTAGGACCGGTTTATAAACTCCTTGGCAAAAAAGGTCTGGGCACAACCAAGATGCCTCCAATGGGCACCGCACTTATCAGCGGGGATATTGGTTTCAGACAGCATTTCGGCGGACATACTACATTACCCAATTGGCCGACTTTTATAAAATTTGCAGAAAAATATTTTGGGAAATAAACTGAATCAAATTTTATAATGAATTAATTTTGCATCAACTAATACATCTGAAATTTTAAAAGCCCCGTAATTTGCGGGGCTCTTTTATTTTAATTTTTCGCAATTACAGTTATTATTCTGCAATATAAGGACTTCCTGTAATTTTCATTTCCTTTGTAATATAATTGGTTGTTGGTGATGAAAAACCGGGTTGTTCCCCTCCGACTGAAATCATAAATGTCCCCGGCTGAACAATGAAATTGACTTCATCTCTTTTATCTTTTTTAGAAATGATTACAGACAATTGCTTCGGATTTAATTCAAATTTTACTGTTTGCTTTTCCCCGGGCTGCAGATGAATCCTCTTAAAACCTTCAAGTGAAAGGTTCGGGACAGGAAGAGAAGCAGTCAAATTTTTAATATATAACTGGACAACTTCATCCCCGGCCAATTTCCCTGTATTCTGTACTTCGACAGAAGCTTCGACATTATCTCCTGCTTTTACTTCATCAGGAATAATCAGATTACTATACTGAAACTTTGTATAGCTCAAACCATAACCAAAAGGATACAACGGTTTCCCCTCAAAATATCGATAAGTGCGGCCCTTCATATTGTAATCTTCAAAAGGGGGCAACTGATCAACAGATTTATAAAAAGTAACCGGAAGCCTGCCGGCCGGGTTATAATCTCCGAAAAGAACATCGGCTAAAGCTACTCCGCCTTCTTCTCCCGGGTACCAGAGCTGCATAATTGCAGGAAGGTTTTCATTTTCCCAGTTAACAGCCAGGGCGCTTCCACTGGTAAGAACAAGAACAACAGGTTTTCCCGTAAATTGAATTGCTTTTAATAAATCCTCCTGGACTTCAGGCAACTTAAGATTTGTCCTGTCTCCGCCTTTAAATCCGGGGAAATCTACACGCATCTCTTCACCTTCTAACTGCGCGGTTATTCCGCCGACAAAAACAACTATATCTGAATTCTTTGCAATATTTAAAGCATTTTCAAAATTATTGACATTAAGTAATTCCCAGTTTACAATTAATTGGGGACGGCGGGTTTTAATAGTGTACTCTAATTTAAATTTGTAAGATTTTCCTGCTTCAAGTTTGAAGTTTCTGTTATTTGAAGACAGGCTATCGTTTGACCAGTTATCAAAAACGACTTTATCATCGATATATAGTTTGTATCCGCCATCGCTTTTTATTATAAATTTAAAATCACCGGTTGCCGGTACTTTAATATTTCCGCTCCATCTTATAGATGATAGTTCATTCACACCTTCAAATGAGGGAATTTTAGCCCCGTAAATCCAGTTAGGTCCGGTAATCGGATCAATTCTGACGAAAAAGGGTTTGCCTGAAAGATCTTTGTCCTTGAAATATTCTGCATTTAATCCCGTGTTGCCTTCAAAATTCAATAATTGGGATGATAAATTATGAATTACATTTCCTTTTTCAACCAGATTACATCCCGGTTCATAACTTATCTGAATATTTGTTCCTGTTTTATTAAGATCATTTGCCTTGTTTATTATACCCTGCAACGGAGTAACATATTTAGACGGGGTACCATTATAATTCCCCAAAAGCATAAGATATGAATCTGCTGTTGGTCCTATAACTGCAATTTTCTTTAAATCTTTTTTTAAGGGAAGTGTATTGTTTTCATTCTTTAATAAAACAATTGATTCTTCGGCTGCTCTCAACGATAATTCACGGTGTTCTTTAGTGTCATTATCTTTAATCGAAATTTTTGAATACCTGACCATTTCCGGGGGATCAAACATTCCAAGTTTAAACCTGGCAGTAAAAAGCCTGGTTACTGAAGTGTCAATATTTTTTTCACTTAAGTAACCTTTTTTAACTGCATCAATTAATGAAGAACTGTAAACCCAACCGCAATTTAAGTCTGTTCCCGACTTCACTGCAACTGCGGCCGCTTCCGGAGCAGTATTTACAATTTTATGAAATTTATAAATATCATATATTGCTCCGCAGTCTGAAACTACATAACCCTTAAATCCCCAGTCATTACGTAAAATTTGATGCAGCAGAGCCGGCGAACCGCAGCAGGCACTTCCCCGGAGGCTGTTATATGCACACATAATTGAAAAGGCATTTCCTTCTTTAACACAGGCTTCAAAGGCAGGGAGATAAGTATCATAAAGATCATGGTTATCTATAACAGCGTTGAACATATGTCTATCCGGTTCGGGACCACTATGAACAGCATAATGTTTTGGAGTAGCAATTACTTTGAGGTAGTTAGGATCATTTCCCTGCAAACCTTTAACAAATGCAACACCCATCCGGGAGGTCAGATAAGGATCTTCACCATAAGTTTCCTGACCGCGGCCCCACCGGGGATCCCGGAAAATATTAATATTCGGACTCCAAAAAGTAAGCCCTTTATAAATTCCGTGATCATTATTCTTTATTGCATAATTATATTTTGCTCTGGCTTCAGTTGATATTACTTTAGCAACATTATGCATTAAATTAGTGTCCCACGTTGCTGCAAGCCCGATTGCCTGCGGGAATACAGTAGCTATACCGTTGCGGGCAACACCATGCAGACATTCGTTCCACCAGTTATATTCGGGGACCTTCAGCCGGGGAATTGCTGCAGCACCATTGACCATCTGAGATACTTTTTCTTCCAGAGTCATTCGGGATACCAGATCATCGACGCGTTTTTCAAGAGGTAAAGTCGGATCGAGATAATCAGGTCCTTTATTTCCAAACTTTTTTGGATCTCTATTTTGTCCGAAAATGGAATAAAATCCTATTATTGTTATAATAATTATTTTCACCATAACACCTCCGGTTAGAGAAATTGAAAAATCCCGTTTACAAAAAATTAAAAATACTTAAAGAGTGACTAAAATAGTATTTTTTTATTGACATTTTAAACGATTATTTATTATATTAAATCGGTTCAATTTTAATTGAACTTAGCTTTAGCTATGACTAATTTAAGCTCTTCTCAATAATTACAGGACCTGTAATGGCTGAAAAAATCTCTCATCATGATGAATCAATAAACCAGGAAGAATTATCTGATTATAAAAATCCTCAACTACCGGTTGACAAAAAGGGTATCCGATTTATTAAAGCAAATGACCCTTGAAGAAAAGGTTGCACAATTAATGGGCCTTTGGAACGGAGGAGTTGAAGACTTTCAAAAAGAAATTTTTGATGATCCTAAAAAAATGAAAGAAGTTTTTGGTAATGGATGCAATTCTATTCATCCGGCTGCTTTAGGAATCAAGGATACTGTTGAAGAAAGGAATAAAATTCAAAAATATTTAGTAGAAGAAACAAGACTGGGAATACCTGCGCTGTTTGTTGATGAAGGTCAGCATGGTGTTATGAGACCCGAATCAACTGTTTTTCCGCAGTCAATTGGTATGGCTTGTTCATGGGATCCTTCTTTGTTTGAGGCGGTATACAGCTCGGTTGCTTATGAGATGCGATCGCGTGGTACTCACCTGGCTTTATCACCTGTTATTGATGTTTGCAGAGAACCCAGGTGGGGAAGAGTCGAAGAGACTTACGGCGAAGATCCTTATTTAAATGGGGTGCTTTCATGTGCTGCGGTTAAAGGTTTGCAAGGTACTTCGGACGGTAAAATCGCAGATAATCATGTGGCAGCAACTTTGAAACATTTCGCAGGACACGGGCAGCCTGAAGGCGGTCAAAACCAGGGACCGGCCAATTATTCTACACGTGTATTGTTTGATTATCATATGCCACCTTTCAAAATGTGTATTGAAAATGTAAAGCCACTTTGTGTAATGCCTTCCTACAATGAAATTGACGGTGTACCGTCTCATGCTAATAAATGGTTAATTCAGGATATTCTTAGAAAAAAACTTGGTTTCGAAGGTCTTGTAGTTGCCGATTATTATGCAATTGACCAGCTATTTACAAAGGAGTTTGTTGCAGAAAACGGAAAAGATGCCGCAAGAATTGCTTTCAATACAGGTGTGCAATTTGAATTTCCGCAGGCAAACCAGTATAAGTATTTACCTGAATTACTTAAGGAAGGTAAAATTAAAAAAGAGGATATAGATAAAGCAGTCGCCCAGGCATTAAAGTTAAAATTTGAGCTTGGTCTTTTTGAAAATCCTTATGTGGAGGTTGATGATGCTATCTCCGTCAGCAAAAAACCGGAACACAAAGAACTGGCTTTAAAAGCAGCAAGGGAATCTATCGTTTTATTAAAAAATGATAACTTACTCCCCTTGCCAAAAGACAAATATAAAAAGATAGCAGTAATTGGTCCCTGTGCTAAAGATTTATACTTTGGCGGATATTCGGGTGAACCTTTTGAGAAAGTTAGTTTACTTGATGGTGTTAAGAAAAAATTAGGCAATCATGCAGAAGTCCTTTTTGCTCAGGGATGCAAACTAACTACCAATACTTCAACAAGCTTTTTCAACTGGAAAAAAGATGAAATCGAATTTGCTTCCAGGGAAGATAATCTAAAACTAATCAAGGAAGCTGTTGATGTTGCTAAAAAATCAGAAATAATAATTCTTGCTATTGGTGAAAATGATCATCTTTGCCGTGAAGCATGGGCGAAAACTCATATTGGTGACAATATGAATTTAGACCTGTTCGGTGAACAAGATGAATTGGTTGATTCCATACTCTCTCTCGGTAAACCTGTCGTTGTTTACTTAATGAACGGCCGTCCTCTTTCTGTAAATAAGCTTGTTCAAAAAGTACCTGCAATTATCGAGGGATGGTATATGGGGCAGGAAACCGGTACAGCTGCAGCCGATGTGATATTCGGTGATGTAAATCCATCCGGAAAGCTCACCATAACTATTCCAAAATCTGCAGGTCAGTTACCTTTGTATTATAATCATAAACATGCAGCTCAGTTCCTGGATTATATTTCCGAGGATATAAATCCTTTATTTCATTTCGGCTTTGGATTGAATTATTCAACATTCGAGCTCAGTCAGCCCCGGCTTGAAAAAAGCACTATCAAAGTTAATGGATCTACTAAAGTCACGGTTGACGTAAAAAATACAGGGAAAATTGCCGGTGATGAAATTGTTCAATTATATATCCGTGATAAAGTAAGTTCTGTTACCCGGCCAGTTAAAGAACTGAAGGGATTCCAGCGCATCTCTCTAAAACCGGGGGAATCTAAGAGTGTCTCAATCGATATTACTCCCGGGAAACTTGCTTTTCATAATATTGATATGGAATTTGTCGTTGAACCTGGAGAATTTGAGATAATGGTCGGCAATTCTTCAAGGGATGAGGATCTTAATAAAATTTCATTAAATGTAATTTTATAGTTATAATTTAACTTATCATTATAAATAAAGCCGAATTGAAGAAATTAATTGATATATTATAAATATGTAATGAAAATCATTACATTGGAATTCCTTTTATTTGGCATAATAAAAACTAAAATTCTTTGGGGTGGCTTGTGCAGAATACTAATGAAAAATTATCAGTAAAGGAAAAAATCGGGTTTAGTTTAGGCGATTGTGCATCAAACCTGTTCTTTCAGACCTTCATTCTTTTCCTTTTAATCTTTTACACTGATGTTTTCGGTTTACCTGCTGCAGCAGTGGGTACTATGTTCCTTATTACCCGTATTTGGGATGCATTTTTTGATCCGGTAATCGGAATCATTTCAGATCGTACCCAAACACGATGGGGCAAGTTTCGTCCATATCTACTCTGGTTTGCTCTGCCATTTGCCATCATTGGTGTTTTAACTTTTACAACGCCGGGATTTGATACAACAGGTAAGCTTATTTATGCTTATATAACCTATTCATTAATGATGATGTTTTATTCGGCAATTAACGTTCCATATTCTGCTTTGATGGGTGTTATTACCTCAAATTCTGAACAGCGCGTGATCCTTTCGTCTTATCGTTTTGTAGCCGCGTTTTCCGGTGGTTTCATAGTGCAGGGTACAACTTTATATTTAGTAAGTTATTTTGGAAATGGAAACGTTCAGCTTGGATGGCAGCTTGCTATGTCCACAATTGCCGGATTAGCTTTTGTTCTCTTTATGATTACTTTCCTGACTACTAAAGAAAGAGTTAGCCCGCCTAAAGAACAGAAAACCCAATTCAAGGTGGATATTAAAGATCTTTTTTCAAACAAACCATGGCTGATGATTGCGGCCGCCACAGTTTTTCAGCTTATTTATATTGTAATGCGTAGTTCTTCTATAGCTTATTATTTTAAGTATTATGTCGGTGATCAGGATTGGAATTTATTTGGTCATGTTTTTCATATGTCAATAAATGATTTTACATCTTCATTTCTGATGTCGGGTACAGTTGCCACTGTTATTGGTGCGATTCTTACTGGATGGTTTTCCAGGATTTTCGATAAGAAGAATACTTATTTAGGGTTTCTAATAAGTAGTGCTGTTTTGTGTGCTGCTTTTTATTTCCTAACCCCTCAAGATGTTACGATAATGTATATATTAAATCTTCTTGTTTCCTTTTTCTTTGGCCCCGTATCCGTTCTTCAATGGGCTATGTATACCGATGCTGCAGATTTTTCGGAATGGAAAAATAATCGACGTGCAACCGGCTTAGTTATGGCAGCTTCATTATTTGCACTTAAACTTGGGCTCTCACTAGGCGGCGCACTGGTTGGCTGGGTCCTGGCTTACCATGGGTATGTTGCCAATGCTGCCCAGACCCCCGAATCTATGGATGGAATTCAATTGCTTATGAGCTTTTATCCTGCTGCATTTGGAATTATAGGCGGTTTAATAATGATTTTCTATCCGCTTACTAATAAAATGATGATTAATATCGAAGAAGATCTGACAGCCAGACGTAGTGATGGAGTTGTTGAAGGAGTACAGCCGGGTTAACAGGATAGAAAAATTCAAATAATATTAACTACAAATTGAGGTGAATTTAATAATTACAATTATTGAGAATTATTCTAATGTAATTTATTCCGAATCAAAATTACAATTTTAATGATTATTCTTTTAATCTAAATCGTTATAAATTTCTAAGATTTTGATTCAGCAGTTACGAAGTAGCTTAAGTGATTGGGCACGTAATTCCTTAATATATTTTTATCAGACTTTGTCTATGCTGTAATACACAAAGTTTTCACCTCTGTTTGTAAATTTATAAAAAGCTGAAGGCTAAACCGGAAGTCAAAATGAAAATACGAAAAAGAAACGGAGGTGTTTTTGTTGTTCTAGTTTTATTAGCGGTAGTTCTCATTAATTTGACGACAGATTGTTATGAGCCAGCTGAAAAACAAGATGAAACTAAAGGGGCTTACTATTCTAATACATATGACAATCTTTTCATCTCCCTCCTGAACAAAAAAGAATCTGAAATAAAAGCAAAAATAGATTCCGCTTTCAACCAATTATTTTATGGTAACAATAATACGCAGCGTGTTTATTATCCCGTAAAAGATGACATGGCTTATATTGAAGATACCGGAAATAAAGATGTCCGTACCGAAGGAATGTCTTATGGAATGATGATAGCGGTTCAGCTAAATAAAAAAAAGGAATTCGATAGGTTGTGGAAATGGTCAAAAACTTATATGCAGCACAGTTCGGGACCAGGTAAAGGCTATTTCTCTTGGCATTGCAGAACAGACGGTACTGTCCTTGATTCAAATTCGGCATCCGATGGTGAAGAATGGTATGTCATGTCTCTGATTTTTGCTTCTGCCCGCTGGGGTAATGGGGATGGAATTTATAATTACCGGGCCGAAGCTCAGAATATTTTAAATGCAATGCTTAATAAGAAAGAATCATCGGATGAAAGAAATGCTGTTACAAATATGTTTAATAAAAAAGAAAAACAGGTGGTTTTTGTCCCTTCAGGTGAAGCCGATGATTTTACGGATCCATCTTATCATTTGCCTCATTATTACGAACTGTGGGGAAGATGGGCTGAAAGTAATAATAAGTTCTGGTATGCTGCTGCCGATACAAGCAGGAGTTTCTTTAAGAGAACAACTAATCCCGTTACGGGATTAGCTCCGGATTATGCACATTTTGACGGTTCTCCATTCGATCCGTGGAACGGGGGCAAAGATGATTTCCGGTTTGATGCATGGCGGGTTGCAATGAATATTGCCGTGGACTATGAGTGGTTTGCAAAAGATGATTGGGAAGTAAAAGAATGCAACAAACTGCTTCATTTCTTTTATTCACAAGGTATTGATAATTACGGTAACCAGTATACTCTGGATGGAAAAAAATTAGGAGATGATCACAGTACAGGTCTGGTAGCTGCAAATGCAGTTGCATGCTTAGCCGCAACAAACAATAATAGAAAGGACTTTGTTAAAGCATTGTGGAATGTTTCTATTCCGACAGGACAGTACCGATACTATGACGGGATGCTTTATATGCTGGGTATGCTTCAGGTTAGCGGGAATTTTAGAATATATAAATTAAAGTAATTTTTATCGGAACGTAGTCATGTATAAATCTTCAAAGTTAATTAAGCTGATTTTTATTTTTTCACTTTTAATATCTGTTTGTTCATACAGCCAGGTAAGATTACCAAAACTAATAAGCGATGGTATGGTCCTGCAGCGTAATGCTCCTGTAAAAATATGGGGATGGTCTGCAAAAGATGAAAAAATTTCCCTGCATTTTATAGATTCAACTTACAGCATAACCGCAGATAGTAATGGCAGCTGGAGTGTTATGGTTTATAATTTAAAAGCCGGCGGACCTTATACGATGAAGATTACCGCAAGTAATATTATTACAATAAATAATATTATGGTTGGTGATGTGTGGGTAGCCTCTGGTCAATCAAACATGGAGCATACGGTTGGTTCGTTCTCGTGGGTTTATAAAGATGTTATCGCAAATTCAAAGAATGAATTCATAAGAGAGTTTAATGTACCTGAGACATTTAATTTCAATAAGCCTCAAAAAGATTTTTCCTCAGGAAGCTGGGAGATTGTAAATCCCGAAAATATCATGAATTTTTCTGCCGTTGCTTATTTTTTCGGCAAGTATATCTATGATAAATATAAAATCCCTGTCGGCTTAATAAATTCCAGCTTAGGAGGTTCACCTGCAGAATCATGGTTAAGTCAAGATGCGCTGAAGGAATTTCCGAAATATTATGAAGAGGCGCAGAAGTTTAAAGACAGTTCATTAATAAAGCAGATACAGGAAAGTGACAGTAAAAGGATCAATGGCTGGTATACCCTTTTAAATCAAAAAGATGAAGGATTTAAAACACCCGGAAAATTCTGGTATGCACCTGATTTAAATACTTCTGACTGGAATATAATCAGAGTTCCGGGGTATTGGTCAGGTACAAAGCTTGATTCAGTTAATGGAGTTGTCTGGTACAGGAAGAAGGTAAATATTCCTTCAAGTATGGTCGGGAAAAAAGGGAAAATAATTTTAGGAAGAATTGTTGATGCCGATTCTGTTTTTATTAATGGCAGGTTTGTTGGAACTACAAGCTATCAATATCCGCGCAGAAGATATCATTTTCCCCCGGGAGTACTAAAGGAAGGCGAAAATATTGTGGCTGTCCGTGTTGTCAGTAATATAGGTGTCGGAGGGTTTGTTCCTGATAAACCATATGAAATTGTTGCAGGAGATACCTCTGTAAGTTTAAAAGGTGAATGGAAATACAAGATAGGTGCCGAAATGCCGCCTTTGCAGAGTCAGACTTTTATAAGATGGAAGCCGGAAGGTTTATACAATGCAATGCTTGCTCCGTTATTAAATTACAGGATTAAAGGTGTAATCTGGTATCAGGGTGAATCCAATGCAGAGCGGCCGGTTGAATACAGGAAACTTTTTCCTGCTTTAATCCGTGACTGGAGAGAAAAGTGGCACGAAGGTAATTTCCCGTTCCTTTTTGTTCAATTACCAAATTTTATGGAAGCAAAAAAAGAGCCTTCAGAAAGTAATTGGGCTATGCTCCGCGAAGCCCAGCTTAAAGCATTATCCTTGCCAAATACAGGAATGGCAGTTACGATTGATATTGGCGAATGGAATGATATACACCCTGTAGATAAAGAAGATGTTGGTAAACGGCTGGCACTTGCAGCAGAAAGAGTGGCTTACGGTGATACGAATGTTGTCTATTCAGGTCCTGTTTACAAATCAATGAAGGTTAAAGGAAATCAGGTAATAATATCTTTTACAAATACGGGCAGCGGTTTAATGGCTAAAGGAGGCAGGAAATTAGGAGGTTTTGCAATAGCCGGTCAGGATAAGCATTTTATCTGGGCCAATGCAAAAATTGAAGGTAACAAAGTTGTTGTCTGGAGCAATAAAGTAAAAGATCCCATAGCTGTACGTTATGCCTGGGCTGACAATCCGGAAAATGCCAATTTATATAATAAGGAAGGTTTACCTGCATCGCCTTTCCGGACTGATAATTTTAATAATTAATCCATAATTCCGGAGTTATTTGTCAGTAGTGGATATTGATCTTTTGTATAAACAGGAATGAATAATCTTCTTAATTGAAATAAAAACAGGATTAAAATAGGATGAAATCAATTACAAATCTGGCTGTAAGGACAAAACCGCTGCTGGTTTTAGGTTTTACAATTATTTTAATAACCAGTATGAACATTATATCTTATGCACAGAATGAACCGGTTCTTAAAAATGTTTTTAAGAATGACTTTTTAATTGGTGCGGCAGTAAATAGATGGCAAATATCAGGTGAAGACACCATAGGCGACGAAATTATAAAAACTCAATTTAATTCAATTACTCCTGAAAATGTTCTTAAATGGGGACCTGTACATCCTAAACCGGGAATTTATAATTTTAAACCGGCTGATGAATATGTTGCCTTCGGTGAAAAGAACCATATGTTTATAATCGGGCACACTCTTGTCTGGCATAGTCAGACTCCTAAATGGGTATTTGAAGATTCAAGCGGAAATCCTTTAACCAGAGCGGAATTGCTGCAAAGGATGCATGATCATATTCAGACTTTAGTCGGTAGATATAAGGGAAAAATAAAAGGCTGGGATGTAGTTAATGAAGCTTTGAATGAAGACGGTTCTTTAAGGCAGTCACCATGGATGAAAATTATAGGAGAAGATTATATTGAAAAAGCTTTCGAATATGCTCATGAAGCTGATCCGGACGCTGAGTTGTATTACAATGATTACTCGCTTGAAAATAAACCCAAGCGTGACGGTGCAATCAAGCTGATCAATAAGCTTAAATCGGAAGGGATTCATATTTCCGGTATTGGTGATCAAATGCATGCTAAAATGGATTGGCCTTCTATTTCGCAAATAGATTCTACTTTTAGTGATTTTGAAAAACTTGGAATCAAAGTTATGATTACTGAGCTTGATATTGATGCACTTCCTTATCAGCATGAAAATCATACTGCTGAAGTTTCTCTTAGATTTCAAAACAATCCTAAGCTCAATCCTTATAAAAACGGATTACCTGATTCTGTTAATTTGGAAATTGCAAACCGTTACGCCGGTTTTTTTAAAACATTTGTCAAATACAAAAGTATAATCAGCCGGGTTACATTTTGGGGTGTAAGGAATAGTGATTCCTGGTTGAATAACTGGCCGGTTCCGGGAAGAACAAATTACCCGCTGCCTTTCGATCGAAGCGGTAAGCCTAATTTGTCTTTTCAGAAAATAATTGAAACTGCAGAAACCAATTAGATGATATAGATTAATAAATCAAAAAATAATCTATAAAGGTTAAAGTTATGATTTATCTATGGAAGAAAAATTTTAATATAAAACTTGTTAAAAATTATAGCGCACTAATGCTATTTATGATAATATTTATTATCTGTGCTTTCCCGGTTTCATATTCTCAAACGAGTAACACAGGAGATGAAGGAACTGCAAAGTCATATATTTCTACTGTAAAAGAAACCGTGGATTTCATCCTCAGCGCCCAGGGCAAATCTGCTCCATTATATATCAGCACAAAGGATTATCCGGGCGTTATTCGTGCATTAAGAGACCTGCAATCTGATATTAAAAAAGTTACAAATGCAGAACCTCAACTCTCAATCGATAAAATACCTTCTGAAAAGGAAATTGTTATTGTCGGAACTTTAGGAAAAAGTCCGGTTATTGATGAACTGGTTAGTAACAAGAAATTGAATGTTGAAAATATTAATGGGAAATGGGAATCATACTTAATTCAGGTTGTAAAAAATCCTCTTCCGGGTGTTGAAAAGGCACTGGTAATTACAGGTAGTGATAAACGCGGTACTATTTACGGTATATATGATATTTCACATCATATCGGAGTTTCTCCCTGGTACTGGTGGGCCGATGTTCCTGTTGAACATAAAGATAATTTATATGTTAAACCTGAAAAATATGAACAAGGACCGCCTTCTGTTAAATATAGGGGAATCTTTTTAAATGATGAGTATCCCGATCTTACTAACTGGATAATAGACAAATATGGTTTTGTAACTCCTCAAAAAAATCCACCAATTCCTGAAGGCGTGGCGAATTATAATCATCTTTTTTATACAAAATTGTTTGAACTGATTCTCAGGTTAAGAGGTAATTATCTCTGGCCGGCAATGTGGAATAATGCTTTTAATGAAGATGATCCGCAGAACCCAAAGCTTGCAGATATGTATGGAATAGTCATGGGAACCTCTCATCAGGAGCCGATGATGCGTGCTCAAAAAGAATGGGACAGAAGATATCTTAAGACTCTGGGAACATGGAATTATGTAAAATATCCGGATACTCTTAATAAATTCTGGCGGGAAGGCATCAGGCGGAACAAAGATTATGAGAATATTATAACAATCGGATTGCGTGGTGCAAACGATACGCCTATGGCTCCCGGAGGTCCGGATGCCAATATGGATCTGCTTGAAAAGATTGTCGCCGTGCAGCGTAAAATTATAAGTGAAGAAACTAAAAAAGATGTTACTAAGGTTCCTCAAATGTGGTGTCTTTATAAAGAAGTTATGGGGTATTATAACGCTGGCATGCGGGTGCCTAATGATGTAACCCTTCTTTGGGCTGAGGACAATTGGGGCAATGTTCGTCGTCTGCCTACTCCTGAAGAGCGTAAACGCAGCGGTGGTGCTGGTATATATTATCACTTCGATTATCACGGCGGCCCAAGAAGTTATCAGTGGATAAATACTAATCCTATTCCTAAAATCTGGGATCAAATGTCTCTTTCAAAGCAATATGGGGCCGATAGGATCTGGATTGTAAATGTCGGTCATTTTAAAGGATATGAATTCCCTCTTGAATATTTTATGAATCTTGCCTGGAATACAGATAAATGGACAAATAAAAATATAAATGAGTATACAAAGGAGTGGGCAGCATTCCAGTTTGGACCGAAATATGCAAAAGATATTGCTGATATTATTGTGAAGTATACCAGATACAATGGACGTAGAAAACCTGAATTACTTAGCCCGGCTACATACAGCTTAATCAATTACAGGGAAGCAGAAACAGTAGTAAAAGATTATAATGCAATTGCAGCAAAAGCTGAAGAAATTTATAATAGAACTTCCTGAAGGAAAACGCCTGCATTTTATGAACTGGTATTATTCCCGGCAAAAGCCTGTTCAATTGTTAATCAGCTGTATTATGCTGCAGGCAGAAATGAGATGTATGCAAAACAGGGAAGAGCCGCCACAAATGATATGGCGGAAGAAACCCGCTCACTCTTTAAAGAAGATACAACGATGATGGGTTATTTTAACCGCTCCTTCCTTAATGGTAAATGGAACCACTTTATGGATCAGGCACATCTCGGGTATACAAGCTGGAATGATCCTCCTGAAAATAGTCTCAGGGCAATTGCTCTTAAAGAGATTACAATTCCTGATTCAGCAATAATGGGTGTGGCTGTTGAAGGCTCCGAATCAGTCTGGCCGGGAGAAAAAGATGATGCCGTTTTGCCTTCTTTTGATGAGCTCAATCAGCAGAGCCATTATATAGATATTTTTAATAAAGGTAAGATTCCATTTAAATTTACTGCTGCTGCAGGTAACCCATGGATTAAATTAAGTGAAACAAGCGGCACTATTGAAAAAGGCAGGCGCATCCGGATTAGTATTGATTGGGATAAAGCACCTAAAGATGAATCCGACGGGACAGTGCAGATTAAAGGAACAGGTAAAGAAGTTCTTATCAAAGTTCATACTTTCAATCCTGCTGAAGTTAACCGGAAAAATTTGAAAGGTTTTGCTGAAGGAAACGGTTATGTTTCAATTGAAGCAGAACATTACACAAAACAAACTGATACAGGTACCAGGCATTGGATAAAGATAGAAGATTACGGCAGGACTCTTTCAGGCATGAGAACTGCCGCTCCCCCGGATGCATCTCCGGCAGTTCCCGGCAAAGATTCACCATGTCTTGAGTATAATATGTATTTATTTGGAAGAGATAGTGTTGAGGTTAAAGGAATTTTTTCTGCAACATTAAATTTTATGGCGGGACGTCCTTTGCAGTATGCAGTTTCTTTTGATAATGAAACACCTCAAATAATTACACTTGTTCCCGCTGACTATAACGCGCAAAACGGAAACAGGGATTGGGAAAAAACGGTTATGGACAATGCCCGGTATAGTATTTCAAGACATTTTATCTCAGAACCCGGTTATCATACGTTAAAAATATGGATGGTTGATCCGGGTGTTGTTCTTGAAAAAATTGTTGTTGATGCAGGCGGTGTGAAATCCAGTTATTTAGGTCCGCCGGAGAGTTTTCATAATATAAAGTAAACGTAATTAACGGTTATCATGATTTATAATTTTACAACAGAATTTTCTTTCTTACCTCGTCTCCTCCAGTCCGGAAACGGAGAGTATAAATGATCAGGATTATGTCTTTTGCTGTGCTGCTGATTTTTTTACTCTCCGTTTCATTTAATAGCGGAAAAGTATATGGACAGGATGAGGAGGTTTTTACAAATCCGATCTTAGCGGGGTTTTACCCGGATCCGAGCATATGCAGGGTTGGTGCGGGCTATTATCTTGTAAACTCTACATTTTCCTACTACCCGGGTATCCCCGTTTTTTATAGTGAAGATCTTGTCCATTGGAAACACATTAGTGATGTGATGAACCGGCCTGAGCAATTAAATCTGGATAGTCTCGGGGTTTCACGAGGTATTTTTGCTCCTGCAATCAGGTATTACAAAGGAACCTTTTATGTTACCTGTACTCTTGTCGATAGGGGAGGTAATTTTGTTGTTACATCAAAATCACCGGGAGGTCCATGGTCTGATCCTGTCTGGATTCCGCAGATAAACGGTATAGATCCTTCATTATTTTTTGATACTTCCGGTACTGAAGACAAGGCATATATTATTTATAATAGTATTGCACCTGACAATAAACCCCTTTACCCGGGGCACCGGACTATCAGAATTTATGAATTTAATACCGACAGCCTTAAAGTTACAGGTAATGAACACATATTAATTAATGGCGGGACGGATATAAGCAGAAAACCTGTCTGGATTGAAGGACCGCATATTTTTACAAAAGACGGTTTTTATTACCTGATTGCTGCCGAAGGCGGTACTGCGGAAGACCATTCCGAAGTAGTATTCAGAAGCAAAAACGTTTTTGGTCCGTATATCTCATATGAAAATAATCCGGTTCTGACCCAGAGAAATTTAAATCCTGACAGGGAATACCCTGTTACATGTACCGGCCATGCAGATTTTGTTCAAATTGAAAATGGCAGCTGGTGGGCTGTATTCCTGGGATGCAGACCTTATAAACCTTTTAATAAAGATTATTATAATACCGGCCGTGAAACATTTTTGGCTCCTGTAAAATGGAAGAATGCATGGCCCGTAATTACATCAGGAAAAGAAAAAATAAAATATTATTATCCTGTGCCATTTACAGCTTCTGCTGATAGTTCATATACTCCGTACAGCGGAAACTTTAATCTTATGTATGATTTCAATAATGATCAGCTCGGTAAAGACTGGTGTTTTTTAAGAACACCGCATGAGAAATGGTACAGCCTTAGTGAGAAGAAAGGATATTTAACAATTAGATTAAGACCCGAAACCTGCTACGGAAATATGAATCCAAGCTTTTTAGGACACAGGCAGCAGCATTTAAATTGTTCGGTTTCAACTGCATTAAATTTTGTTCCAAAATCAGAAAATGAAAAGGCAGGACTTTTAATATTCCAGAATGAAAACCATTTTTATTATTTATGTAAATCTTTGGAAAATAATAAACCTGTATTGCAATTATATAAATCTAAAACTTCCGGAAGCTCCGAGACTTCGGAAGTTTCCGATGATATGGAATTACTGGCATCAAAGGAATTGATGAGGAATGAAAACAAAAATGAATTATATCTGAAAATTCAGGCAGAAGGAAAAGAATATTCATTTCATTATTCTTTTGAGCCGGGCGGCTGGCAAGTCCTGAAAGAAAATGTAAACGGAGAATTTTTAAGTACAAAAGTAGCCGGGGGATTTGTCGGGTGCATGTTTGCTTTGTATGCAACATCGTCAGGAAAACAATCTGTTAATACAGCTGATTATGATTGGTTCAAATATGTCGGGGATGATATTATATATAAATAGTCATAGTTAATAAACAGTTATGAGTGTAATATGAAAGAGATAAATTATACTGAACATAAGGTAAAATTGCTTTTCATCGCAGGTATCATCCTGGTGTCCTTAATATTGTGTACTTCATTCTTATAAATAAAAAGATTTTGTTTTAAGCTCTTTTGAAGCTTGGAAAAATCAGCAACAGGTATTAATTCTGATTTCAGGTATTGTTAAAATTATGTTATTAATTATATAGCATTTATTGATACTTTTGATCCGGGTTTATTATTCAACAAAAAAATATGATAGTAAATAAGTGGATAAAAATAATTTAACAGCAATTTTGCTGCTTTCCTGTAAAGACAGGATCGGCCTGGTTTCGCGGATTGCTCATTTTGTTTTCGAACGGGGCGGAAACATCATCGATCTGGATGAGCACGTAGATGTGGATGAAAAATATTTCTTTGTCCGTATTGCGTGGGATATGAAAAATTTTTCTATCCCGGCTTCTGAAGTTGTAGAGGCTTTTTCACCTTTGGCTAAAGAATTTAATGCGGTGTGGAAAATTAATTTTACAGGCAAAAATTTAAGAGTGGCAATCTTTGTCTCTAAATATGATCACTGCCTTAGGGAAATTCTGTGGCGTCAAAGAATGGGAGAATTCAATATTGATATTCCTCTTATTATTTCCAACCATGAAGACTTGAAACCGCTGTCCGATCATTACAATATACCTTATTATGTTTTCCCGGTAACGGAAGAAAACAAACCGGTACAGGAAAAGGAAGAATTGACATTATTAAAGGAAAATAAGATTGATACTATAGTTCTTGCGCGTTATATGCAGATCCTGACCCCGCAGATTATTGATAAATACAAAAACCAGATTATTAATATTCATCATTCTTTTCTACCAGCTTTCGCAGGCAGCAATCCTTATAAACAGGCCTATGAACGAGGTGTAAAAATAATTGGTGCTACAAGTCATTACGTTACTAAAGAACTGGATGACGGACCAATCATTGAACAGGATATTATCAGGATATCACATAAAGACACTGTTAAAGATTTGATAAGGAAAGGAAGGGACCTGGAACGCTTAATTCTTGCAAAGGCTTTATATTTTCATTCTGAACACAGGATCTTAGTCCATGGAAAGAAAACAATTATTTTTGAATAAAATTTTATCAATAAAATCAATTGTATAAAATGGATGATTTAGTAGAACAAATAAGTATATGCATAGAACGGGGGAAAATTAATAAATCATCTTCGTATCCGTCAAACATGAAAGGTGAAGCGGGTGCAGATGAAATTTCTCATTCGGCTTTAGAGCAGGGTATAAAGCCGGATGTAATTTTGAAGGCTTGTAATGACGGTATGCTGAAGATAGGAGAAAGGTTCAGCCGGAATGAAGTCTTTGTTCCCGAGCTGCTGATGTCCGCAAATGCTATGAAAGCTGTTATGGTTCATCTCAAACCGTATTTCAAGCTTGGCAGTGTAAAAGCCAAAGGAAAATTTATTCTTGGGACTGTCTCTGGCGATTTGCATGATATAGGAAAGAACCTTGTTTCAATGGTTGTTGAAGGCAACGGCTGGGAAGTTATTGATTTAGGTGTTGATGTGAAAATCCCAAAATTTATTCAGGCAATAAAAGATAATCCAGGCTGTACCGTAGGATTGAGTGCTCTATTAACAACCACAATGGTTAACATGACTAAAACTGTACAGGAAATAAAATCACAATTTCCCGACACAAAGATTATAGTTGGAGGAGCCCCGGTATCACCGGAAGCAGCAAATAAAATGGGTGCGGACAGCTACTCGGATGATCCTCAAGGTGCTGTGACCTTCCTGAATCAAACTATTGCTTCTTAGTATTATTTTTTTTGTTCAACGAATAATTACTTGAGTCTATATTATTCCACGGAGGTTCTAATGTTTAAACAATGTTTGGTTTCGCTTTTTATAGTTTTTCTTTTTGCCGGAAATATTTTTTCGCAGGAAAAAAACAACTCATCTTTTCCTGAAGTCGCAATTGCAGGCACTCAATTAAGGCATATTCATTCAGATATAAATAATGAAGACTATGATCTTTATGTAAATTTACCGGGAGATTATAATGCTTCTACAGAAAAATTTCCGGTTATATTTCTTATTGATGCACAATGGGATTTCCCTCTGGTCTCAGCCATTTATGGTGAACAATATTATGATGGTTTTGTACCTTCCGCAGTTGTTGTCGGGATTACATGGAGCGGGAAAAATCCTGATTATGATTCACTCAGGGCAAGAGATTTTACACCTACTGCTATGAACCAGCCATCGAAGTTCGGTAATGCTCCGGCTTTTCTTAAATCTATAAAAGAAGAAGTTATCCCTTTTATAGAGAAGAATTACAGAGTCTCTTCAAACAGGACTTTAATGGGCAGTTCTTATGGAGGGCTTTTTACTTTATACACTCTTTTTAATGAGACAAATTTGTTCAGCCGGTATGTGTTGACAAGCCCCGCAATATTGTTTGATAAAGGCATAATAGATAAATATGAAAAGGAATATTCTGAGAAAAATTCAAATTTGCCTGTAGAGCTTTATATTGCAATTGGCAGCTATGAAGATACAACTTTGTTACAAAAATTTGCAGATAAAATAACAAGCAGACATTATGAAGGATTGAAATTTCAAAATGATGTAATAGAAAACAAAGGACATTCAGGTGCCAAGGCTGAAGGATATTCAAGAGGATTGCAGTTTGTATTTAGTCGTCCCTATATAAAACTTAATCCAGATATACTAAATCAATATACAGGAACATATCAATATGATCCGGAGAATCAAATTCATATTGCTATTGAAAAAAACCATTTAACCTTTACAAATCCTGATGATAGAAAATTTATACTTTGGGCTGAATCTCCGCAGGATTTTTTTAGCAAAGGATTTTACGGTTTTGTTCATTTTAAAAAGATTTAAATGGTAAAGTAACAGGTTTTGAGTTTGAACAATTTACAGGAAAAAGTTTTATCTCCAAAGTTGGTCAATAATATAAAAATATCCGGCAAAGCCGGATTAAGCTGCAGGTGAAGGTAATTAAGTTTAATCAAAACATATAAATTGTTGTTTTAGTGCCAATTTTATAATGTGATCAGTTGTTGTACAGATTAATAATTCTGATTTTAATATAAAGAATATGATATATTAATAGTCGGAGATTCAATTATGAAACGACGTGAATTTTTTAAGTTTACAGCATTAACTGCGGGAGCAATAACTGTCTCTCCTTATGCCAATATATTTCCGGGGAAAGAATTTTTTCTGAAAGGAAAAAAATATGCAGATGATATTGTAACACTTGGAAAAACCGGTATTAAAGTATCAAGATTGGCAGTGGGTACAGGGACAAATGGTTTTGCGCATAGATCAAATCAAACCGAAGAACTTGGAATAAGCGGACTAGCTGATTTATTAATTGCAGCTTATGATAAAGGAATTAATTTCTGGGATTCTGCTGATTCATACGGTACACATCCTCATTTAAAAGAAGCTCTAAAACATGTTAAACGTGAAAAAGTGGTCATTTTAACTAAAACGCATGCCGCAACTGCTGATGAAATGAAAGCAGATCTGGACCGGTATCTTAAAGAATTGGGGACTGATTATATCGATATTTTACTGCTACATATGATGAGGAGTTCTGAATGGCCAGGTGAAAATGAAGGTGCAATGGAAGTCCTGGAAAAAGCCCGGAAGGACGGAATTATTCGTGCGCATGGTGTGTCTTGTCATACCATTGAAGCTTTGGAAGCAGCATCAAATTCTGAATGGGTGCAGGTTGATCTTGCAAGAATTAATCCTGAAGGGGTTCGGATGGACGATGATGTACCCATAGTAACTAAAGTTTTACAGAAAATGCATAGGCAGGGGAAAGGAATTGTTGGTATGAAAATCTTCGGCGGCGGAAGACTTACATCTCAGCCTGACGAATGTCTGAGATATGTGTTAAATCTTGATTTCATTGATGCTTTTACAATTGGGCAGGAAAGTAAAGAGCAGATGCTGGATTTAGTTAAAAGAATTCCGGACGTGAGTATTTGAGCTTTTTTAAGTATGCAATTACAAATTTAGTCTTGTTTACAAAAAGAAAAGCGGGAACTGAAATTTATACATCAAAATATGCCGGGTAATTAATATTTAATCCTTCAACTTATAATATTTAGTAATAATATCCGGATACAATTTAAATAGGGTGACTATGAATATAACTGTTATAATAAAATTTTTCTTTCCTTTTGTGGTTGTGATGATAAGCGGGGTAATAACTTTCGGACAAACAGAAACCAATATTGTAAATGGTGACTTGATTCAGTTCAGCAGCAATGGCGCCTGGTGCTGGTATCAGGATGAAAGAGCAGTTATTGATAAAGTAAACAACATAATTATTATTGGTTCAAACAGAACAAGCAATGGACATGATTATGTCGATATTTATGATATCCCGACAGGAAGAATACGTAATGATGATCTCGGTTATATCGGGAGCGATGATCATGATACTCCCGGATTGCTTATAAGGCCTGATGGCAAATATCTTGCAATGTTTGCAAAACATAACAGTGATAAAATTACACAATATAGAATTTTTGACGGCGGCACATGGAGTGCCGATAAAACTTTCGATTGGAACACACAACCGGGCGGAGCAGATTTTAATACTACTTATTCGAATGTTTATTATCTCTCGGCAGAAGATCGTACATATGATATCTCCCGCGGAAACGGGCATGGAGGACAGAATTTTATTATTTCAATCGATCAGGGGGATACATGGTCATATGGGGGATTTTTAACAACGAACGGGAATGTAGGATATGTTAACGGCTATTTTAAATATTGCAGTAATGGAATTGATCGAATCGATTTTGTCTGCACCGAATATCATCCGCGCGATTATAATACAAGTATTTACCATGGCTATATAAAAAACAACCAGACATTCAAATCTGATGGTACTTTAGTGGACGATAATATTTTTGATAAGAATCCTTCTACTCCACAGGATTATACTCCCGTATTTCAGGCCGATACTGAATTAAATGGAATGACCATGAAACACTGCTGGAATACAGATGTTCAAAGATATAGTGATGGTACAATTGCTACTATAGTGACAGCAAGAACGAATAATGATTCTAATAATCCTACGCATGCTTTTATTTACTGCCGCTATGATGGAACTACCTGGAAGTCTACCTATCTCGGTAATGCCGGTTTGAAACTATATAGCAGTGAACAGGACTATACAGGTTTAGCAGCGATGCATCCAAATACTCCGGACATTATCTATATCTCCACAACTTATGATCCGCGGGATAATTCATTTCTAACTAAACATGAGATTTTCAAAGGAGTAACAAGAGACAGCGGTACTACATGGGGATGGACTCCAATAACTCAGAATTCTACTGTCGATAACTTACGACCAATTGTTCCTGAATGGGAAAATTATAAAACAGCTTTAATTTGGTTTAGAGGAAACTATTACAGTGCACAGAATATAAGCGCCGAAATAGTCGGCATTATAACCGATGAAGCAGATGCTTTGCCAGTAGAATTAACTAATTTTGTTGCACAGAGTGTTAACAACACTATTGTACTTAATTGGGAAACCGGAACCGAGACCAATAATCGCGGTTTTGAAATTGAAAAATATGAGAATGCCAAATGGAATAAAATTGGTTTTCTTAAAGGAAAAGGAACAACTTCTGAGATTTCCAAATATTCTTTTATTGATAAGAACATTAATCAAAATTTCATTAAATACAGAATTAAGCAGATCGATTTAAACGGTTCATATTCATATTCAAATGAAGTAGAAATAAATAAAAATTATGTAAGTAAATATGAATTACGCCGGAATTATCCAAATCCGTTTAATCCGGTAACAACGATAACTTATACTTTACCTCAAGCTGGAAATGTTGAATTAAAAATATATAACTCACTTGGGCAGAAAGTTGCACAATTAGTGAACAAGCAGATGCAGGCAGGAAGTTACAAGGTAACCTGGGATGCTCAAAATGAACCATCAGGAATATATTTCTATAAAATTACCGTTAACAGATTTTCACAGGTAAGCAAAATGGTTCTTATGAAGTGATTTAACCCGATAAAATACCGTTAGAGGGTAGAATCGGTAATTACATCTTTATCATTTTTGATAAAATAGAAATAAGAAGTTTGAAATAACTGAATGAATGCCGGTATTAGCTGCAAGTATGATATTTGCTTTAAATATTTGAAAATAAATTTCAATAAAATTAAACACGGGGAAGGAAAATGGGAAAAAAGAATACAGATGAATCTTCCAAAAGGAAATTTTCAAGGAGAACATTTTTAAAAACAATCGGAACAACTTCTGCTGGTTTGATGGTTGCACCTTATATCGGTACATCAAATATTTTTGCTTATGGTAGAGAAGAGCAGGCTGCCTTCCTGGCCAAAGTTGCAATAACCAAAGCAGATAATTATGAGCGCGCTTTTATAAAAGGAAAAGTGCAATATCTTTTTGAACAGATAGGCGGTATTACAGATATTGTTAAAGCAGGTGACAAAGTAGCAATTAAAATAAATTTAACTGGTGGTGGGAGCTCCTGTCCTTATAATATGTGGACTCATCCGGAAGTGCTTAGAGCCGTTGGTGAACTTGTAATTGACTGCGGTGTAAGTGCTGATGATCTTTATATTGTAGAAGCGATTTGGTCTCAGTCATCTTATAATGATTATGGATATAAGGATGTTCAGGACAGCCTGGGTGCTAAGCTTGTGGATTTAAACCAGCCGGCTCCTTATGGTAATTTTATACAGAAGGAAGTCGGAACTAATTATTTTAATTTCAGTTCTTTAACATTGAATCAAATCCTTTCGGATGTGGATGTTTATATTTCAATACCTAAGATGAAGCAGCATTACGAAGCCGGGATTACCTGTTCATGTAAAAACCAGATCGGTATTGTTCCGAAAGATTATTATACAATACCCAGCAATCAGGGTAACAGGGCAGCGCTTCATAATCCGACAGGTGATTCTTCAAAGTCTTATTTGCCGAGATCCATTTGCGATCTTAATTCTGCACGCCCTGTTAATCTTGCTGTTATAGATGGTATTATGAATGCAAGAGGGGGAGAAGGTACATGGAATCCCACTTTCCAGATATCTGAAGATCATGTGTTATTGGCTGGAAAAGATCCTGTTGCCACAGATAGCGTCTCCGCCTATTTTATGGGAATTGATCCCGGTGCAGAAAAAATTCCTTTGCCAAATCCTGATAATGGTGAATGCGATAATCATCTCTACTTGCTGAATCAAATAGGTGCCGGAACAAATAAAATGAGTGAAATTGAAATAGTTGGTGATGGTTCTGATTTAATTGTTCTACCAGTGGAATTAACCAGTTTTACTGCAAAAATTAATAATAACAATATTGAGTTGAATTGGGAAACTAAAACAGAAACAAATAACCGCGGGTTTGAGATTGAAAGATATAATAATCAATGGAGTAGAGTAGGGTTTATGAAAGGACACGGCTCCACGACTGAAGCTTCAAATTATACTTTTATAGATAAAATCGTTTCCGGGAAATTAGTTAAATACAGGTTAAAACAAATTGATTATGACGGTTCATTTACATATTCAAGAGTTGTAGAAGTAAAATTACAATTAGTTGAAGATTATAAATTATGTCAAAACTATCCTAATCCATTTAATCCGACTACAACGATTAGCTACACAATACCTGAAAATGGTCATGTTTTATTGGAAGTTTATAATTCCCTTGGCCAAAAAGCAGAAACATTGGTTAATAAAACATTACAGGCTGGTATTCATAACATTACTTGGAATGCACAGTATGTTCCCTCCGGAGTTTATTTCTATAAGATAACTGTAAATAATTTTTCCCAGACAAATAAAATGGTTCTTATGAAGTAAAAAATCAGGAGACTGATTAATTGTGGTAAGATTAAATATCATTTGTGCAAGACTCATGATCAGTACAACTATTATTTAAGTCTGTGTATCGAATTTCATTAATAAATGAAAAAATTTAAATAATGGAAAAACCATTTGTACAATTATTTAAAAAAACTCTGAATGAAAAACGGCGTTTGGTAATACCATTAATTGGATTTCCCGGTCTTAATATTACAGGAAGTACAATTAAACTTGCACAGCAAAACTATGGAGAACATTTTAAAGTTCTGAAAGCTATTGCTGAAACGTATAAACCGGATGGTATTTTTCCCTTGATGGATCTGTCCGTTGAAGCAAATGCTTTGGGCCGGTATACCATATTCCCCGAACAGGAATCTGCAACAGTTATTAGGGATGTATTTGATACTGAAAATCTTAATTCGGCAAAAGAAATAAATATTGCATTTGATACACGTCTGCTTGGTTATATAGAAACTATGAAGTTGATGAAAATCGGGCTTCCTTCAAATATATTGCGGGGAGCTTATGTCACCGGACCTTATACCCTTTCAGCATTATTAATGGGTGCAGACGATGCTGCAATGGCTACAGTTATGAATACAGATAAGCTGCATTTAATATGTCAATTCATGACTGAAAAAATTTTAGAGTATGTCAGGCTGTTAATTGCATCAGGTGCACAAATGATTTGTATATTAGAGCCCAGTGCTGTTATGCTTGGACCGGAACAGTTTGAACAATTTTCAAGCCTGTATGTCCATCAGATTATCGAAAGCTGCAGATTTTCAGGTGTTTCAACAATTTATCATATTTGCGGAAATACAATGCACCTTGTAAAAAAAATGGCGGAAACCGGTGTTGATGCATTAAGTCTTGATTCGCCGGAAACAGGAGTAGATCTGCCGGCAGTTGCTAAAATTATTTCTTCGGATGTCATGATTATTGGAAATATCAATCCGGTTGGTGCACTTCTTAATGGAACCTCTGAAGATGTAGAAAATGATGTCCAAAATCTGCTTAAAAATATGGAACCATTTTCGAATTTTGTTTTGAGTACAGGATGCGATTTGCCGCAGGAAGTTCCAAAAGAAAATATTTGTGCATTTATGGAAACTGGACGAAATTATAAAATAAATTGCGGATATTAGCGCCTATATTACTCAGGAATTGCAGTAAATTTAATTGAACAAAAAACTAGAAGAAAAATAGAAACGCCTTCCGAAGAAGGCGTCAAGCTTAGGATACTATCCTACGTGCTGTTAAAATGTATTACAAACATAAAAACAAAAATATATACTTATCAATAACAACTTGTATTCCATTATGAATGAAAGAACAATAGTTTATGTAGATGGATTTAATCTGTATTTTGGTTTAAGAACTAAGGGATGGAAAAGATATTGTTGGTTAAATTTACAACCTCTCTCGCAAAACATACTCAAATCAAACCAAACTTTGGTTTGTACTAAATATTTTACAAGCAGGGTATCAAATCCACCATCCAAAGTAAAGAGACAAACCACTTATATTGAAGCACTTGAAACTCTTTCTAATTTTTATATCTACTATGGTCATTATCAACATAATATTAAAACCTGTTCAAAATGTGGTGACATTACAGCAGTTCCGAATGAAAAAATGACCGACGTAAATATCGCGTTAGAAATGTTGACTGCCGTTTTTGAAGATAAATATGATGTAGCTATATTAATTTCAGCTGACAGTGATTTGGTGGGAATGATAAAATCGATTAAACGACTTTTCTCTTGTAAAAAAATTATTGTGGCTTTTCTCCCAGCTCGATTTTCTGTTGCCATTCATGATCAAGTACATAGTTCTTTTAATTTAGGAAGGAAAAAACTTGCAGATAGTATATTTCCCGATAATATCATGAAAGCAGATGGATTTATTCTAACTAAACCTTAAAGATGGAAATAATTCAAATTAGTTCATGCCGGAATTTGTATTACAAATTTGATATACATAATTTTTTAAGCATAAAGAATCCTTTACTTAAATATTTTTAGTGTCAAAAAACATTTAATCTTACTTATCTTGTTGTATGAAAATACTCTCATCTTCTTTTCTTTATTTCGATCTGTGAACTAAACATTATGTGTTTATTTTGATTTTTTATTTATTGGTTTGTTAAATAAAAACAGGTTCTTTCTAATAAAAAGAATACTCAGGAAAGGTAAATGAGGAATTATTAAATGAATAAAGAAACAAAAAAATTAAGAAGCCAGGAATGGTTCGGCGGTCAGGATAAAATGGGCTTTGTACATCGTTCATGGTTAAGAAACCAGGGATATCCTAATGATTATTTCCAGGGAAAACCGGTGATCGGGATCTGCAATACCTGGTCCGAATTAACTCCTTGCAATGGGCACTTGAGAGACTTTGCCGAAGTAGTAAAAAAAGGAGTGCTCGAAGCAGGTGGTTTTCCGCTTGAATTTCCGGTAATGTCTTTAGGCGAAACTATTATGCGGCCAACTACAATGTTATTCCGTAACCTGGCCAGTATGGATGTTGAAGAATCAATCCGGGCTAATCCGCTTGATGGAGTGGTACTCCTGACAGGATGCGATAAGACTACACCATCGACTTTAATGGGTGCATGCAGCGTTGATCTTCCTACTCTTGTTGTTCCTGGCGGACCAATGCTTAACGGCAGATATCATGGAGAATTAATCGGTTCAGGTTCTTTTAACTGGATGATAAAACCAAAGCAGAAAACCGAAGGATTTTCAGGTGAAGATATGCTTGAAGCAGAAATAGGTGCGGCGAGGAGTATCGGTCACTGCAATACTATGGGAACTGCTTCTACGATGGCAACAATGGTTGAAGCATTGGGTTTAACTCTTCCCGGATTTTCTGCAATACCAGCTGCTGATTCTCGCAAGAAAGTTTTAGCTCAAATGTCCGGTCGACGGATTGTTGAAATGGTGAAAGAAGATCTGAAATTATCAAAAATACTTACAAGAAAAGCTTTTGAAAATTCAATCATAGTAAATGCCGCAGTTGGCGGCTCAACTAATTTATTAATTCATCTCCTGGCAATTGCCGGAAGAATTGGCATAGAATTAAACCTGGAAGATTTTGACAGACTGGGAAGTAAAATACCTTTACTTGTAAACCTTATGCCTTCAGGAAAATATTTGATGGAAGATTATTTTTATGCCGGCGGTTTACCAGTTGTAATAAAAGAACTTGGAGAATTACTGCACCAGGATGTATTTACTGTTAACGGGAAAAGCATAAAAGAAAATAACAAAAATGCAAAATGTTATAATGAGGATGTTATCGCAAAAATGGAAAAACCGTTTCAGAAAGAAGCTGGAATTGCAGTTTTAAAAGGAAATCTTTGTGAAAATGGTGCGGTAATCAAACCTTCAGCAGCTACGCCAAAACTAATGAAGCATAAAGGAAAGGCAGTGGTTTTTGAAAGTATGGAAGATTATCATAACCGGATAGATGATCCCGATCTGGATATTGATGAGTCATCTGTAATTGTACTTAAAGGAGTTGGTCCAAAGGGATATCCGGGAATGCCGGAAGTAGGGAATGTAGATCTTCCTGAAAAATTAATAAAAAAAGGGATAAAAGATATGGTTAGAATTTCCGACGGGAGAATGAGCGGTACAGCTTACGGTACAGTTGTACTTCATATTTCTCCCGAATCTTCCATTGGCGGTAATCTTGCTTTTGTTCATAATGGTGATATAATTGAACTGGATGTTGAAAACCGAAAGCTCCACCTCGATATAACAGATGAAGAATTAATGGAACGTAAATCTGCATGGATACCTCCGGAACCTCATTCGGAAAGAGGATATGTTAAAATTTTTCTTGAGCATATTCAGCAGGCAGATAAAGGTGCAGATTTTGATATTCTGGTTGGTAAATCCGGTTCGAAGGTAGAAAGAGATCTTCATTAAAAAAATTAAATAATGAAATATTAATTAATTCGAAAGAGTAATTGTCGTACTGTTAAATTGCTATATTGATAAATTGTTATTCACTAACCTTTTCAATAATTTAACAATATGACAGTTTAGCAATTCAACCTGGTTATTTATACTAAAACATTTAATAACTAAACCTTGCATTTTATGGTTGTAATCTACCTACTTATAAGTGTCATCCTTATCATTTACCTTTCAACAAAATTAAAAATACATCCTTTCATTGCTCTTTTTATTGTAGCTCTTTTATATGGATTTTTTGCCGGTATGTCGCTTGATTTAATTATTAGTTCAGTAAACCAGGGATTTGGTGATACTCTTGGTAAAATTGGGCTAATAATTGTTTTCGGGATTATAATAGGTTCTTTCCTGGAGAATTCCGGTGCTGCTTATACAATGGCGGAAAAAATCCTGAAAATAATCGGCGAAAAAAGGGTAACTATTGCAATGGGGATAATAGGGTATTTCGTATCTATTCCTGTTTTTGCAGACAGCGGTTTTATTCTGCTGTCTCCATTGAATAAAAGTCTATCTAAAAAAGCAGGAATTTCTCTTGCAGGATCAGCAGTTGCTTTAAGTCTCGGGTTAATGGCTACACATACACTCGTTCCTCCGACTCCGGGGCCGGTCGCAGCAGCCGGTATTTTAAATGCAGATATTGGTTTGGTTATTCTTTGGGGATTAATTATAAGCGCATTAGCTTTAGTACCGGCACTTTACTATTCCATTAAATTTGTATCGAAAACTTATATTGATCCTGATCCTGAAATCAGTACCGCAGAGATCGAGAAACGTTTAAAGGAAGCTCCCGGAGCTCTTAAATCTTCTCTCCCAATTTTTGTCCCGATTATTTTAATCATATTTAAATCTCTTATAAATTCATTCGGAAAAAACCTTGACGGAAATATTGCAGCTTTCATCTCTTTTATTGGTGAACCTGTAATAGCGCTTACAATCGGAATGTTCCTTTCTTTTCTTCTGCCGAAAAAATTACACTTCGAAAAAATGTTCTCAACAACCGGCTGGGTAGGAAAGGCTTTAAGTGATGCGGCTACTATTATTTTAATTACAGGAGCCGGAGGCATTTTCGGAAAAGTTCTGCAGAATTCCGGTATAGCTAATGTAATTGGAGATACTCTGGGGCATGTTCATATGGGAATTTGGTTGCCCTTTTTACTTGCTGCTGCAATTAAAACGGCGCAAGGTTCTTCCACTGTTTCATTAATTACAACAGCTTCGATCATGATGCCTATGATGAATACACTAGGATTTGTTACTGATATAGAAAAAGTCTTCGTTGTTATTGCTATCGGTGCAGGTTCGGCAGTTTTCTCACATGCAAACGATAGTTTTTTCTGGGTAGTAACCCAGTTGTCGGGAATCGATATAAAATCCGGATACCGTTTGTACAGTTTAGGGACATTCATCCTGGGTACTTCTGCTGCAATAATCGTATATGTCTTTTATTTAATAATAGTATGAAGAAATTATATGAAATTATATAAAACCAAAAACGGAATTATTATAGAAAGAGATAAAAAATATTTTCTTTTAGATAGTGAAGATTGGGATTCGTTTATTAATGATGACAATCTTCACAATAAAATGATTAACATAACCGGTAGCCATACCCCAATTGATAATGCTGAAAATATTTTAAATGAGCTTGAAGCTCCTATTCAATCACAGGAATTATGGGCTGCCGGAGTTACATATTCAAAAAGTAAAGAAGAAAGGCAGGAAGAATCAAAAGATGCGGGAGGCGGAGATTTTTACGCAAGAGTTTATGAAGCTGATCGCCCTGAATTATTTTTTAAAGGCAACCGGAACCGGATTGTAAATCCGGACGGTAAAGTAAGAATAAGAAGGGATTCCGCATGGAATGTTCCCGAACCGGAACTCACATTAGTAATTGCTTCATCAGGGAAAATTGTGGGATACACAATTGGAAATGATATGAGCTCCAGAAGCATTGAAGGAGAAAATCCTCTTTATCTCCCCCAGGCAAAAACATATGACGGTTGTGCAGCATTAGGACCATCTATCTTTGTAACTGACGAACCGATTCCGGGTGATACACCTATTCATCTTAAAATTAAAAGAGATAAGAGACAGGTTTTTGAGGGAAATGTTGAAATAAATCAAATGAAAAGAAAATTTAAAGAGTTAGTTTCCTTTTTATACAGGGAATGTTCTTTCCCGAACGGCAGCATGCTGATGACAGGAACGGGAATAGTTCCCACAAATGATTTTACATTACAAAGCGGTGATGAAATTTTGATTACTATTGAATCAATTGGAACTTTAAAAAATATGGTGGAATAAAATGGAATTAAAAGGAATGAATTTTATAGGGAATGAATTATCCGGGATTGGCAAAGAAATTTTTAGTGCAGTAAACCCGGTAAATAATGAAAAAATATCTCCCGGTTTTCATGAAGCTGCTAAAGAAGAAATTAATGATGCGGTACAAAAAGCCGAAGATGCTTTTAATATTTATCGGAATAAAAGCGGTAAAGAAAAAGCTTCATTCCTCGAAGCTATCGGTGAAGAAATCATGAATCTTGGTCACGAATTAATTATTAGATGCTGCGAAGAAACCGGTTTGCCGGAAGCAAGAATTACAGGCGAAAGAGGCAGAACAGTTAACCAATTAAAATTATTTGCCGGATTATTGAGAGAAGGTTCATGGGTGGATGCAAGGATCGAAACTGCTGAACAGGATCGCAAACCACTACCTAAACCGGATATCAGGAGTGTGAAAAAAGCTTTGGGACCGGTTGGAATATTCGGAGCCAGTAATTTCCCTCTGGCTTTTTCTGTTGCAGGCGGAGATACAGCATCTGCACTAGCTGCAGGCTGCACAATAGTTGTAAAAGCTCATCCGGCACACCCAGGGACTTGTGAAATGATAGGCAGTGCAATAAGAAATGCTGTTATGAAATCTAATATGCCTGACGGGACATTCTCAATGGTGCATGGAGTCTCGACAGAGGTAGGAATGGCAATAGTCAAACATATGCTAATTAAAGCAATAGGTTTTACCGGTTCATTCAGAGGAGGCAAAGCTATTTTTGATGCCGCTGTACAAAGACCTGAACCAATTCCTGTTTATGCTGAAATGGGAAGTACTAATCCTGTTTTTATTTTACCAGGTGCATTAAAGGAAAAGAAAGAAGAAATCGCTAAAGGATTAACCGCATCAGTTACTTTAGGAGTTGGTCAATTCTGCACTAATCCGGGGCTTGTATTTTATGAAAATTCCGAAGATGCAGAAAAATTCCGCGAAACTGCTGTCACTAGTTTTCGTGAAGTTTCTGCAGGTACAATGCTGACTGAAGGAATTAAAAATGCATATAAAAATGGCGTTGAGAATATCAAAAAATATGACGGGATTAATCTTTTGGCAGAAGGAAAACCGGGAGAAGGTAATAACGGGACTGCATACCTGATACAGACCGATGCTTCATGTTTTTTGTCAAATGAAAAATTTGAAGATGAAATATTCGGTCCTTCTACTTTAAACGTAACGGCAAATGATAAACCGGAATTAATAAAAGCCGCAAAAAATTTAAAAGGACATCTCACTTCTACCATACATGCAACAAAGGAAGATCTGAAAAATTATAAAGAACTTATTGAAATCCTTGAAAGAAAAGCCGGCAGATTAATCATTAATGGTTATCCGACTGGAGTAGAAGTTTGTCATTCAATGGTACATGGAGGACCTTTCCCCGCAACTACCGACAGCAAAACAACTTCGGTAGGCACTCTGGCGATCAACCGTTTTACCAGGCCTGTCAGCTATCAGAATTTTCCCGACGAATTCCTACCTGACGAATTGAAAAATGATAACCCTCTGGGGATATGGCGATTGATAAATGGTGAAATGAAAAATGCTCATGTTTAATTCATTCTTAATTTAGCTTAACATTTACAATTGGTGGAGCAGCATAGTATCCCATGCGCTTTCAGCTTTTACTTTTATAAAATGATTATTAAAAACAATAAATCTGCTTAGCAGGATAATATTAACGTAGACTTTAAGTAAGCTTCACTTAATACATTTTCGGAAAGTTACAAGAATATTCTCAAATGTAATAAACCCGCTTTTATATGCTTAAGAAATTTAAATTTTTCAAATAAATATGCGATAATAATATCATAAAGAATATTTTTGGTTATCAGATGCCGAATTCCATGTTAAAAAGAATATCCCGGTACAAATTATTAATCGGGATTTTGGTACTTCTATCGTGTGCAATTATAGAGTATAAAGGATATCAGCAAATAAAAACATTTATCCCGGAAAGTGAGGGAGCTACATTCCTAATTGGAAGTTTGGGCTTCATTGTGATTTCATTTGTAATCTTATTTTATATTGGAATTCTTTACTTAAAACCGATTGATAATTTAAATAAAAGTGTCAAGCAAATTGCTGAAAAAGATTTTACCTCTCTGGTTGGTGCATTAACCGAACTATCACACGGAAACCTTACCGAAACAATCTCTGTAAATTCTGATTTTAAACCTGTTAAGGCGGCTGATGAAATTCAAACCCTTTCTGAAAGTATCAAACTTATATCAGCAAAAATACATGAGGCTGCCAGGGAATATAATTCAGCAACCTATAAACCATGCCGGAGATTATGTTATGTAGGTGCAGATTCATATCTTGAAGGAAGAGCGCTTGGAGATTATGCCGGAAAAGCTTTAAATGGTCAAGGAAAGATAGCAGTAGTAACAGGCAGTTTCTCCGCTTCCGGCCTTGAATTACGCCGTAAAGGATTCATAAATATTATCAGGGAAAAATATCCGAGGATTCAGATTCTGGAGTCAGTTGAAACATTTGAATCGGACAAGGTTATTTATCAAAAATCATCAGAGTTAATAAAAAAATACCCGGATTTATCTGCATTTTATATTACATTTGCTCTGGGATCGGTAGTAGCTAAAGCAATTGAAGATACACATAACGCGAAAAAGATTATGCTTTACTGTCATGATCTTTCAGATGAAACTATGCACTACATAAAGAAGGGAATTGTTACAGCTACGTTAGGGCAGGATACATTTGCACAGGGGCATGACCCGGTGATCCATTTATTTAATAATATTGTTAAAAAGTGGCGTTCTCCGCGGCCGCGTTTATTAACCACCAACGATCTGGTTACACTGGAAAATTACCGGCAGTTCTGGAAAGAAGGGGTCGGTGTTATCGAATCAGATTTTATGAGAGAGCGCCGTCCGAAGCCAATTGAAAAATCTTCTCGTTTAATTAGGATCGCATATATAGGAAGAGAACTCAATCCCTTCTGGGCATCGGTAAAGAAGGGAGTAACTGCCGCATCCGGTGAATTAAGAGAATATAATGGTTATGTGGAGTGGATATTGCCCGAAGGAATTGAACAGGGCGGAAACAAAAATCTGTCTGCTGAGGTTTATGGCCCGGCGATTAAATCCGCCGTTGCAAAAAAATATGATGCAATCGCAATAGCAGTATTTGATCAAAATTTAATACCATATATTAATGAAGCTGTATCGCAGGGAATCCCTGTTGCTACGTTTAATGCAGAACCAATTAGCTTTAGAGATTTATTCTCAACTTTGGCCCAGAGAGCAAATCAGCTTATATCAATAAGTGATAATTTAAAGGAGGCCGTACAAAGCTCAGTAGAAGCATCTCAATATAATGCAAGTGCTATTCACGAAATGGCTGCCAGCCTTAAGGATGAAGATAACTCTGTTCATATAGCAACTGAACATATAAATCATATCAATATAGAAATTGAAAATACCGTACAGGGAGCTGTAGAGCAGCAGAAAACTGCAAATAATGCTGCATCTGCAGCGAATAAAATATGTCAATCAATTAATTCAGCTAATGAAAATGCACAGCTTGTATCAAAAGCTTCTTCAGAATCTATTGGTATTGCAAAAAATGGTGCTGAATCGGTTATGGAAAACCTAAAGCAGATATTTAATATTCAGAATGCTGTTAATATATTTTCCGATAAAATAAAAGAAATGAGTGCGCAGTCCGAACATATCGGTTCTATTGTTGCAACAATAGAGAACATTTCAGAGCAGACGAATCTGCTTGCATTAAATGCAGCTATTGAAGCTGCCAGGGCAGGTGAACAGGGGCAGGGATTTGCCGTTGTTGCCGATGAAGTCAGAGTGCTGGCTGAAAAATCCGCAAAAGCAACTAAAGAAACTTCAACTATGATAAATAATGTTAAAAAGAATATAGATGAATCAAATTTGCATATTGAAAAGTTGGTTACAAGTGTAAATGAAGGAATTGTGCTGGCAAATCAATCCGGCGATGCATTAAAAAAATTGTTAAACAATTCAACTTCTATGAATGAGAAAATAAAAGCTATGGAAGATGCAAATGCGCTCGCAACAAAATTAGCAGGCGAATTACAATCTGCAATTAGCGGGGTAACAAATGCAATTGAAAGAAATATGCATTCTACTCTTGAAGTTAAAGATAATATGCGGACAACACTTGATACGATAATGAATGTTTCGGAAATAAGTAAAACAAATGCATCTACTATACAGGAATTATCTTCTGAAACTGAAAAAGTCTATAATCAAAATGAAAAAGTAAATACCGTAGCTTTACAGCTATCCTCAATGGCAAAGGAATTACAGGGAGCAACTGCACAATTTAATATTGATGAAAAAAAATAACCTTGCAGTTCTTTTCCCTTCCGAAAAACTTTCCGGGCTTAAATCACCATACTCACGCACAAGTTTCATATTGATATTCTTTTAAAATTCCTATGCTCTATTATTCCTTTTAATTAATATAAATGAATTAAATACGAATCATTAAATAATAAGGTACTGAAAATATTTAATCTTCCGGGAAATAGTTTTGATTCCTTGAAAAAAGGAATAAATTAGTGATAATAATCCTCATAATTTATAGCTTATAATAAATTCTTTTGTAAAAATTTTTACAGGATTTAACATGAAATTTCAGGACACTCAAATCAGGAGTTATATGAAGATCTATAATAATACCGTCATTTTTTTAATAATTTTTACTACGGTAATTACAGCACAGCCTTCCGGAGGGCCTTATGGTCCAATCCAGAAAAATTATGATCTGCCGAAAGTCGAAGGCAGAATCTATTATGTTGCTCCCGATGGAAAAGCTGAAGCAACAGGTGAGTCAATTTCGCAACCGACTGCAATTGAGTCAGCAATTGAGCGCGTTAAGACCGGTGATGCTATAGTTCTTCGGGATGGGACTTACCGTACGGGAAATCTTGTATTTAATCAAGGAATTACAATCCAGCCATATAAAAATGAACAGCCTGTTTTAAAGGGTACATTTATAGCGAAGAACTGGAAAAGGCAGGAAAATGGATTGTGGGTCACTAAATGGAAATATCTCTTCCCGTCAAAACCGGACAGCTGGTGGCGTCGTTACCGTCATGGTTCCGATGTTCCTTTAAACCGCTTTAATAATGATATGGTTTTTGTAAATGGCAGGTATCTGCAATCTGCGGGCTGGGAAGGTGAACTCGACACAAATTCATACTATATAGATTATGAAGACAGTACTGTTTATTTATCTTTTGATCCTGCTGATAAATTAATAGAAATAACTGCTTTCAATGTAGGTTTATTAAGAACAATCAAGGATGTTCACGGTAAAACTTCCGATAAAATCGGGCCTAAAATACGTGGAATTACATTAACACAATATGCATACCGTGCAGTTGAAATAGAGGGGTATTATCCGCAAGGTGTTGATCCTGAAAAAAATCATGGCAATGATGTTGTGGGTTCAACTTTTGAAAATTGTACAATTTCTTATTGTTCCCGTGTCGCCGGTTATTTTAAGGGGAATCATATGACCTTTCGTCATTGCAGGATAAGCGATACCAGCACGGAAGGCATCTATATTATTGCTTCATCTGATGTCCTTCTGGAAAAAAATATTTTCGAAAGAAATAACATTGAGCATCTTCAGGGATACTATCCTGCTGCTGTTAAGATATTCAACCAATGCTACCGCGTTACCTGCCGCGATAATTTGGTTATTGACCAGCCGAATTCGGTCGGTATCTGGTATGATGTAGGAAATGTAGATGGTGTGTTTATAAATAATTGGCTTGAAGATATTCATTATAATGAAACACACCGCAAACCAAATGATACCTGGCCGATTGGGGCAGGGTTCATGTTTGAAATTTCAAAAGGTGCTGTTTGTGCAGGTAATGTGTTTGTTAACTGCGATGCAGGAATTCATCTGCGCAATTCTTCCAACGTTAAAGTATATCAAAATACATTTGTAAACAGCCAGGTGTTAATTGACCGCGATGGTAGAACGGCAAAGGGAGATCACTTTGACTGGCACCCCAAAACCGGGCCCGGCATTGATGAACGGGATGGTCATGTTTTTGAAAACAACTTAATTGCTGCTGATAAAAGTTTTAATAAGCCTCTTCTATTTATATGGCAGCCTGAATCAATATGTGATAAAATTAATAATTCACAATTGAAAGAACTTGATTATAATATATACGTCCGTACATCAGATGATACCTCTGGCTCTCTTATATATTGGAGCCCCGCAGAAAATAATAATTGCCGTGTATCTTTAGATTCTCCTGAAGCTTTGCATAAACTTCATCCGGAATTTTCTTCCCACAGTAAATATTTCTTAAATTATCATGGAGCTTTATTTAAAAGCCCGGAACTGGATGATTTTCATTTGTTAGAAGAATTTCCTGCTGCTAACTCAGGAAATCAGCTTCCTGCTGAAATCGGAGGACAGCTGAATCAGTATAAAACAGGTGAACATTATATCGGAGCATACCCTCCGGTAAAATGAGTTAAATTATTCGGAGGAGATGATCAATCTCCTCTTCTTTTTGTTTAAGCATATTTTTCTTCTTGAACTTTATATTTTATATTAAATTTTATTGTTTTTAATAAATGATTAAAATATCAGATTTTCTGAACCGGCCATATCCATTTTCTTTCCAGCCTTCAAGAAGAATTAAGCAGATTATACCTATCGGTTTATGTGTATTTATTTTCCTTATTCTTTTTAAACCTTTCGGTTTAGAAGGAGATCCCGGTTATATTCTAACTTCTGCTTACATCAGTTTTTCCGGGGGCGTAATAGGACTATTAACAACTGTTGTAATCCCCTATTTCTTTCCGGCATATTTTAACGAATCCAAATGGACATTAAAGAGAAATTTCATCTGGAACGGCTGGATCTTTTTTATTTTTTCTACATTGATGTTCTTTTCTTTTAATATTTACAGTATATACCACTTTAATAATGATCTGAATTTTACATTTGAAAATTATTTATGGTGGGTATACCTTAATTTAATTTTCGGTTTGCCTTTGGGTATAATTATTAATTTAATCAATCAGTATTTTCTTCTAAAAAAACATGTTAAAGCTGCAGACATCCTAAACAATACATTTCGAATTTCAACTCGGGAAAATTTTCAAAAAGAAACCGGGAAAAAAGATATCTCGCTGGAATTTGAGAAAGAACATAATTCTTTAAACAAATTGAAAAAAAATGATGAATCCATTGAACGATTAGAATTTGAAGTTGACAAATTTAATAAGGTTAAAATTGGTATTGGAAAAATTATTTATATAGAAGCTTTCGGCAATTATATTAATATTATCTATAATGACAACGGAATTAAAAAGGTAATTGTTCGTGAAACAATTACGAAAATTGAAAGGAAAGTAATCGAGTCAAAAGACCTATATCGAACTCACAGGTCTTATCTTGTCAATTTAAAAAAAATTGACAAAATCGATGGCGATTCCCAGGGACTAAAATTACATCTTGAACTTATTGATAAAGTAATCCCGGTTTCAAGAAACAAAATAAAAGAATTCAGAAAGCTGATTACCACAATTATTTGAATTCTCAAATGCATTTCGTAACATAATTTTACATCTCATCACACAATTCTTTCTTCATTTTCGAATGATCTTTAAGTTTGATTTGAAAATCAAAAACATCAAAAGGGAACAAAAAATGAAGTATTTTATAGTCTCTCTGTTAATAATCATCTCTATTAGTTCAAATCCTTTAAAAGCACAACACAATAATTCTAAGCCGTCTCAGGAATTAAAAAAGTCAAACAGAGCTGAGAATTATAATCTTAAATATTCTGCTGCTCCTAAAATATTAGAATTTTATTCGGGTTATAGCTTCTTTACGGATCCGGGAGAATATGTCTCTATGTATGAAAATCTTCCTGATTCAATTGCAGCTTTATGCAGACTAATCAAATCTCAGTTAATTCATCCTGTTGCTGATTTGCCTAAATACCGGGATCTTATTCCGCAAGAAAGATCATATGAGGATTTAAAATACCCAACCGTAAAAACAATTCTTGCAGGACTAAAGTCTTATAACCCGGAAGGATTAATTTTCAGTCGTAAACCGGAAGAACGTCTTATTGTATCTTGTCGTTATCACGCTATATTATTGGCTTCAATATTAAAACACCGGGGAATTCCCACCAGGCTGAGATACGGATTTGCATCATATCTTTACCCCGGCTATCACATTTATCATGTTATTTGTGAAGTTTGGAATAAGAATGAAAAAAGATGGATATTGGTTGATCCTGACAGGCAATTGATAAATTTAACATCCGGACAATTTGAATTTTCAAATGATGTTTGGATAAAATATCGGCATGGTGAGTTAAAACAGGAAACTTATGGAGTACCAAACTGGTGGGGAGCGCATCCGGTTCTTGATGTATTGTGCCATGATTTAGCTTCAGTTTTGGGAGATGAACATATATACTTCAATCGTCCTCCTATTTCAGCAGATACCACAATGGATGTTGAAAATTTGAGTTCAGATCAATCAATACTTATGGACAATATAAGTGAATTAATGAAAAATGTTGATAATAACTTTTATGAATTGAAGGACTTTTATGATGGAAATAAACAGCTGCAGTTTGACTTTAGTTTTAAGAGGGATAAGTCAGAATAAAATGTAATGCTTTTATTAAGAAGGTAGGGTATTTTAAAAATGAATTGTATTAATAATTAAGGAGTAATTCTTAACAGTACTTCATATGAAATTTATTTATCTGATTTTATTCCCGGTGCTTATAATTGCCGGTTGTTCAAAAGAAAATCCTCTTGATGGACCTCAGGATAAAATACCAGATGCTGCGTATATCGATTTGAGTAATACACAGCAGCTTATCCGGGGATTCGGCGGTGTAAATATGCCCGGCTGGATCCCCGATTTGACTTCTGATCAAATATATAAAGCATTCGGTATTGACTCCGGCCAGATAGGATTAAGCATTCTTCGTATACGTGTTCCCTACGATTCATCAAAATTTTACCTGGAAGTTCCTACTGCTAAATTGGTAAAATCGCTTGGTATGACAATTATTGCATCACCATGGACGCCGCCCGCATGGATGAAAAGCAATAATAATATTGTAGGCGGAAGATTAGATGATGATGCTTACGATGATTATGCTGCACATTTAAAATCATTTGCCGGTTATATGGCAGAAAATGATGCACCTTTATACGCAATATCTGTTCAAAATGAACCTGATGTTTCTGTAGACTATGAATCATGTGATTGGAATGCCTCTCAGATGCTAAAATTCACAAAGAATAATGCCCCTTCAATCGGCATCAAAATTATAGTACCGGAATCATACAATCAAAGCAGGAGCATTTCAGATGCAATACTTAATGATCCAGCAGGTGCTTCGAACATATCTATTATTGGTATGCACATATACGGAGGCAGCTTAACCGGTTATCCTCTTGCTGCATCAAAAGGAAAAGAATATTGGATGACCGAACATTTAGATACAAATACTGACTGGAATAGTGTTATTGCAACAGCAAAAGAAATTGATAACTGCATGTATTATGGTATGAATGCTTATATATGGTGGTACATAAGAAGATTTTACGGCTTGATTGATGAAGATGGAAATGTTTCAAAACGCGGATATGTAATGTCTCAATATGCCAGGTTTATCCGCCCGGGATTTTATAGAATTGATGCAACAAGTAATCCGCAGGGATTAGTATTTGCAACAGCTTATAAAAGTAATTCTAAGCTGATCATTGTTTCCATAAATGAGGGCTCATCCATTAAACAAAAATATATTATCGAGAACGGCAGCTTTAACAGCTGTACTCCATACACTACTTCAGGTTTTAAAAATTGTGAAAAGGGGGAAGCAATATTAGTATCAAACGGAAGTTTTAATGCGGTTCTCGATTCGTCCAGTGTTACGACTTTTGTTTTGGATTGATTCAGTTAAATTATTCTATCTGTTCCTTTTATTTTGAAAGTTCTTTAATATAATCAGGAGTGACAGGTTCATCCTTAAAAAAATCTCCTTTTTTACCGATGGATAATCCCCATCGGTCGATCCATGATATACCCCAGGTTCCGTATACATTTATATCCGTTTTATATATATTATCTTCAAGCGCCTGATCCAATGTAATAAATTCGTAATTATTTTTCCTGAACTTAGCTGCAAGTGAATCTACATAATCTGAGTTAAGCCAGCTGGCATGCAGTAATAAAATCTGTTTAATATTCCTTCCAAATAAGTGATTAGACTGCATTTCATAATATTTCAGCTTCTTTTCCATATAATTAATATAATCGTACCCTATTCTTGAAATAAGAAGACTATCCTTTTTTATTTTAACTCTTTTATAAGCCACTGCAAATAAATAATCTTCATTATCAATTGTTACAGGTGCAGGCCTATATCCATGTATTAAAAGAAAATTATCAAGCGAATCTGCTTTTTCTTTTGTACTTCCCATATGAAGGAAGGGATGTCTGAAATATCTGATTGTTTTTCCTTTATTGGATAATATTTTTTTTGTAATTGTTTCGCCTTTTAATAGATCCTGAGTATAATCTCCAAATGAAACCAGGTTATAATCAGGATGAGAAAATGTATGGTTACCTAAATCCAGGTTATTATTTACCCACTGCTTCAGCAGTTCAACCTTGAATTGAATTATTTTATCCTGGCTGTAAAGTTTTTTCTCATTGACAAATCCAATGGCAGGAATATCATTTTCTTTAAGTGCATATATAAGTTTTTCAAATAAATTTTTTTGAAAAGTAGTATCTGAAATACCGTAACTCACTACAGGTAAATCATCGAACGAAAAACAAACCTGCTTCTTTTGTCCGTATAATAAGAAACCAAGTAAAATGAAAAAAATTAATGTTTTCATATAAATTTTTTAAATGCTTAAAAATATTTAGCAATTCGTTAGCAATCATTTAAACCTAAATAGAACTTGTTCTTTCACGAAAGATTCTATTCATGGAGGATCAACAGAAAATAAAAGATAAAATACTGCAATTAAACTTTTGGTTTTAACACGAAATGAAGACTATATTTGCAATGATAATCTGATCCCCATTTCTAATCCGCGCAATTCAGATAAACCTCTCATTCTTCCAAATAATGAATAGCCGGGATAAATTCCTTCTTTGCCCTGATCAGGGAGCATAAGATGCCCGTGATCCGGACGCATAGGAATGGACGAATCTTTTCTCCCTTCATTCTCCCTCCTTTTTTCTTCAAGGATAAGAGCTTTCATTACACCAAAAATATCAATATCCCCTTCAAAGTGATTTTCTTCCATGAAATCACCATCAACATTCCTTGAAACATTTCTTAAATGAACAAAGTTAATTCTGCCGGCAAAATTTTGTACTATATCAACAAGATCATTTTTATAACCAACTCCCAGGGATCCGGTACAAACAGTTAGACCGTTTGAAGGTGAATTAATAACATTAATGATCTCTTCCAGGTCACTCTTATTACTCACAATCCTTGGTAAGCCAAATAACGACCATGGAGGATCATCGGGATGAATCCCTAATAAAACTCCGGATTCTTCAGCCGCCGGTATTATTTCTTTTATAAATGCATACAGGTTATAACGGAGATCCGCATCTCCGATTTCATCATACTCTTCAATAGCTGACCTGAATTCATCCAGAGTATATGCTTCCAATGAGCCCGGCAGACCAAGGAGGATGGTTTCTATTAATTTATCTTTCTGACTGTTGTCAAGGTTTTTAAAATATTGTTCGGCTGCTTTAATCTGAAATTCATTATAATTCTTTTCTGCATTTTTTCTCTTCAATAAAAACAGATCAAACGCAGCAAGAGCTTTAGCTTCAAAACGTGTTGTTATCGAACCATCATTAAATTTAACTTTCAGATCCGTACGCGACCAATCAAGTATTGGCATAAAATTATAGCAAACATTACTAATACCGCATTTGCTTAAGTTTCTGATTGATTCTTTATAGTTCTTTATAAGCTGTTGATAATTGCCCTTTCTCTTCTTTATATTTTCATGAACCGGTACGCTCTCAGCAACAGACCATCTCAATCCTTTCGATTCGATTATTTCTTTTCTTTTTTTTATTTCATCAACAGGCCAGATTTCTCCGACAGGTATTTGATGCAGAGCAGTCACTACACCGGTTGCGCCGGCTTGTTTAACTTCAACAAGTTTAACAGGATCTTTTGGGCCGAACCATCGCCATGTTTGTTCTAATGCCATACAATTAAATTAAAAATTAAAAATGATAAATTAAAAATTAAAGAATACAAAAGTCTGAAACTCAATCAGACCCCGCTGAAAGCACTGAACCCGCCGTCGACGGGGATTATTGTGCCTGTTACAAATTTAGAAGCGTCGCTGGCCAGCCAAAGTGTTGTTCCAATGATTTCTTCAGGTTCTCCAAATCTTTTAAAGGGAGTAATACCGATAATTGTTTTGGCCCTTTCGGTAAGTGAACCATCTTCATTGGTGAGAAGGTGTTTATTCTGTTTTGTTAAAAGGAAACCCGGCGCAATTGCGTTTACCCTGATTCCATTTCCGAATTTTAAAGCCATTTCAACAGCCATCCAGCGGGTGAAATTATCTATTGCTGCTTTAGCTGCCGAATATCCTACAACCCTTGTTATTGCTCTGTATGCAGCCATTGAAGAGATATTGATTATCGAACCTTTCTTCTGTTCTGCCATAGATCTTCCAAAGATCAAAGTAGGCATGACAGTCCCTTTAAATTTAAATCAGTAACTTTTTCGAATTGGTTGATTTCAATATCAAAAACACTTTGATCAACGCCTATTGTAGCTCCCGGGATGTTTCCGCCGGCTGCATTTATCAAAATATCTATCCGGGAAAATCTATCTAATATTTTTTTATTAGCTTCTTTTATATTTTCTTCTTCCAGTACGTTGCACTTTAGTGCAATAATATCCTTGTTTATTTTTTGGAACTGTTCTACTTTTTCATTTAAAGTTGTTTCATCGCGCGCAAGAAGTACTACTTTTGCACCTGCGCTTAATAGTCCTTTTGCAATTTCACTTCCAATTATACCGCTGCCGCCGGTTATTACAGCAATTTTATTTTCAAGGTTAAAAATTTTATTTAGATATTCCATATCAACTTATTCTTTAAAAAAAATTTTGTTTTATTGCAATTATTAAAAATATCAGGAATGTGAAATATTTTAAAAATTGAGACTGTTAAAATTATTATTTTTAAAATTCAAATGAAATGAATTGGTTAAACAGCGTAGTACCAATCACCATATCATTAAAGATTTGTTTAGTCTTAGTTAAAAAATAATTGTTTATTTTTATTTAGAAAACCAGAGGAAATAAATGAAATACAGAAAATTCGGCCGGACTGGCTGGCAAATATCTGAAATAAGTTTCGGTGCATGGGCAATCGGGGGTACGTGGGGAACTGTACATGATAGTGAGTCGATTGCTGCACTTCATAAAGCTTTGGAATTAGGTGTGAATTTTTTCGATACGGCTGATGTTTACGGAGACGGCCATAGTGAAAAATTGTTGGCGAAATTACGTAAAGAGAGTTCTGCGAATTTTTATATTGTTACAAAAGCCGGCAGAAGACTGGATCCGCATGCTGCCGAAGGATATAACCGGGAAAATCTTAATTCATTTGTTGAAAGAAGTTTGAAGAATTTGAATACCGATGCTATCGATCTACTGCAGCTTCATTGCCCCCCTACGCAAGTTTATTATATGCCCGAAGTATTTGACATTCTGGATGATATGGTAAAAGCCGGGAAAATTCAATTTTATGGTGTTAGTGTTGAAAAAGTAGAAGAGGCTCTTAAAGCAATTGAGTATCCTAATGTCCAGAGTGTCCAGATAATATTTAATATGTTCCGCCAGCGTCCTTCCGAACTATTTTTTGAACAAGCTAAAAAACATAAAGTAGGTATTCTGGCCAGAGTTCCGCTCTCTTCAGGAATGCTTACAGGAAAATTAAAAAGCAATTCAACATTTGAAGCTGATGACCACCGGAATTTTAATCGTCATGGTGAAGCTTTTGACCGCGGTGAAACATTTTCAGGTGTTGATTATAATACAGGATTAAAAGCTGCTGATGAATTGAAGAAAATATGTCCCGAAGGAATGAGCTTGACTCAATTTGCATTGCGGTGGATATTGATGTTTGATGCAGTTACATGTGCTATTCCTGGGGCAAAACGTCCGGAACAGACAGTTGAGAATATTGAAGCGGCAAATTTACCAGCACTTTCTGTAAAAACAATGGAAGATGTAAAAGCTATTTACGATATATATATAAGGGAAAGTGTTCATCATTTTTGGTAGGAACTAAAATTTCAATCATAATTACAGGATATTAAATATATTTCTTATTAAAGGATTTTGACTATTACTTAATCTGTATTTTTAGGCAGCTTGAGTAATCACCTGCTATTATAATATAATAGTTATCGATAAAATCTCCAGCTTTTCTTAATGTTGAAAAATTGCCGGCAAAAATTTCCTGCTTTGCAATTGTAAAAACAATAAATACACTCTATTTCGATATAAAAGGGAATTATTAACCAAAATTTTGGCCTGTCATTTGATTTGTTCTTAAAGTCTGAAAAGTTAAATAAAAAGGAACGTTATTTAGAGATTTTTATTTAATGTTAACCAGTAAGAACATTAAAGGGGAATTTTTCTGAGTCCAAAATTAATCTTATATAAAACAAACCCGCCATCTACTTTCATGGAGAACATATGAAAAATGTAATTACATTATTTGTAATCTTTGCAATCACAATTAGTTCAAATTTGTTATTTGCTCAAAATGACTGGGAAGTTTATACAACGTCTAATTCAGGGCTATGTTCCGATTCAGTTTTTAGTATTTACACTGATAACAATAATAATTTATGGTTCGGAACTGCAGAAGGAGTTTCAAAATTTGATGGGAGTGTGTGGACAAGCTATACAAGTAAAAATTCTCCTCTGCAAAGTGGAGCTTTCATTTATAAAATACTACAGCATAATAACAATTGCTATTTTGGCGGTTTACAGGGTTTAGTGACGTTTGACGGAACAAACTGGGATATCATTTCCGGTGCACAGGTATCATCAATGGATTTTGATAATGCAGGAAATTTATGGTTTGGAACTTTTGGTGCAGGTCTTTATAAATATGATGGTGCAAATCTAACTAATTATACTTCTTTCAATTCACCTTTACCTTCTGAAAACATCAGAGATATCAAAAAAGATAAAAATGGTAATATCTGGATTGCCATGACAGGCGGATATAGTTCTTCTCCGGCAGGTATAGGAAAATTCGATGGTTCAAGCTGGGAATTTTTTAATTCGAAAAATTCCATTCTATCTAATGAAAATATTTATTCGATTGCAGAAGATAAAAATGGAAATCTCTGGTTTGGAGCCGACAGCCTTTTATTATTTAAATTTGATGGAACAAACTGGGTTAGATATGATCTAAGTAATCAAATAACATCAAACTGGATCTCTTGTCTGGATGTTGATTCGGATGGAAACATTTGGGCAGGTTTAGGTCCTAATTATGGTGCTCAGGGAATAATCAAATTTGATGGAGCTAATATTACAAGGTATGATCAGTCAACAGGATTTCCAATTAATGATGATATTCATGATTTGAAAATTGATAATTCTGACAATGTATTGGCGGGGACCTGGCATGGTTTAATAAAATTATACAACGGTCCTAAAATTAATGTTGAAACATTAACAAGCAGCGATTCGCTGAAATCTTTAACTGGTGTTAACCTTCAATGGGGTTACCAGTTTCAGAATAATATTAATATTGAATATTCTACAGATAATGGCAGCAATTGGATGTTAGCTGCTGGAAATGCAGTTGTACAGAATAATCTTTTTAGCTGGGAAGTTCCTGTTGTAGCGCCTGCCTCAAATCAATGTAAAATCAGGATTAGTGATGTAAATAATCCTAATAATAAGATTGAATCAAATAGCTTTACAATTTATGCAAAGGTTGAGGCTCCCGTTTTCACACCCGATGGTGGAATAAAGAACAATACAATTAGTGTTAGTATTTCTTGCAAAACAGCAGATGCTGATATTTATTATACAACTGACGGAAGCGAACCTAATCAGAGTTCAAAAAGATATTCTTCGTCTATTTATATAAATAAAAGTACAGAATTAAAAGTAAAAGCGTTTAAGAGCGATTGGGTAGAATCAGATTTGAATGAAGCTAACTATCAAATGAAAGTAGCAGAAGTCAGTTTTAGCCCGGATCCGGGAACATATACAAATCCATTTTATGTTGCTTTGAATACTGTTACGGATTCCGCAATTATACACTATACCTTAGACGGTTCACAGCCTAACCAATCGTCGACTGTATATTATGACTCATTAGATATATACATTAACAATAATACTACAGTTAGAGCTATTGCATACAGGCAAAATTTTGACAGCAGCATAGTAGCTATAGGAGCTTACCATTTCTCCGGTTCCAACATTAATGCTGTAATAAAAACTGATAGTGTCTGGATTGATTCGGATTTCAACGGTTATGAAGAAAGAATAGTTGACGGAAGCGAGAGCAGCATTACCAATGATAGCTTTAAATATTTAATATGGACTGTTAATGGTGACTCCGCAGGAAATGGTGCAAAAGTAAATCTTAAATTAAAAACCGGGACAAACAAAATAGTTCTGATTGCAAAGGGATATAAAGGAGAAAATGGATGGGATACGGCTGTTGTTAATGTATATTCATCAAAATTAAAAACAAACGGTGGTATTTATTCTGCCCCGTCACAAATTGACAATGATAATTTTATAGTAACATCAGCCGATGATGAGGTATATCAATTTGATTCGACGGGAACTGTAAACTGGAATATCCTGACCGGTGGAGATATCCAGTCAACTACATGTATAAATGATGAGAATAATATTTACGTAGGTTCAACTGACACAAGGCTGTATTCATTCAAAAGGGACGGAGCTCCTAATTGGGATAAAGCTATGGGCGGTATAATTACTTCATCTCCATCTACCGGAAAAGATGGAGTAGTATATGTCGGGATAAGTACAGGCCGGCTGTATGCTTTAGATAAAACAGGGACAGTAATGTGGAATGTACAAACCGGCGGAGCAATTGTATCATCACCCTCAGTTTCATTAAATGGTGATGTTTATGCCGGAAGCTGCGATAAAAAATTATATTCCATAAATAAAGATGGAAATATTAACTGGACATTCACTACCGGCGATTCTATATTTTCTTCACCCGCAATCGGAAATGATTCCTCCATAATTTTTGGTTCTAATGACGGATATATGTATAAATTAAATCCAAATGGTATCAAAATTTGGTCTTATTATGCCGGGGGAAAAATCAAGTCATCACCAATTATCATTGATGATGGAAGAATGGTATTTGGTAATACAAATGGAGAGATAATTTGTATTAATAGTGACGGCTCTGTTTTTTGGAAATATAACGATGATGTTCCGGTAATAGGAACGGCAGCTATTTCACAAGATGGTCAGATTCTTATCGGAGATAATAGCGGGAAATTAAATAGTTTTAATAAACAAGGCGATTTACTTTGGTATCTTCAGACAAATGCTTCAATTCAATCACCTGTATTAATTGTTGATAACAATCTTGCTGTTTTCGGGAATCTTGATGGTGAAGTTTTTACATTAAAGCTAAATTCATCAGGGCTAAATAAAATGACCGCAAATAAATATGAATGGCCTACATTTAAGGGAAACAATAAAAGAACCGGGAATAAAAGTGAGGTCTTAACAGGAATTAATAATGAAAATTCAAGTGAAGTAAAAGACTATAGACTTGCACAGAATTATCCAAACCCGTTTAATCCATCGACAATAATTAATTATGAAATTCCTAAATCAGGATTAGTAACAATAAAGATGTATGATGTCCTTGGCAGGGAGGTATCAACGTTAGTTAATGAAGTTAAAATTCAGGGAAGGTATAGCGTGAAATTCGATGGTTCTAATCTTGCGAGCGGATTATATTTCTACAGAATTACATCTAATAATTTTACAGAAACCAGGAAGATGATGTTGATGAAATAGCGACATTTGGCACTAAAGTAAATAAGATAAATTCCCCTTTTTATCAGGCGTATTGCTGTTTACTGGAATCGGAATTATTGAAGAAAACATTCTCACGAAATAAAATTCAGATCGTTTTCTTGCGTTTTTAGGTATAAAAGAATAATTAACTATTTTTTTTAATTCAATATTTTAATCTTCAAATTCTTATCTTAGGAGAGTTAAAATTTTATTAATTATGTCAAATTATTAAATGAAAACTAAAAAAGCTGTAATTACTGCTGCCGGTAAAAAACAGAGAAACCTGCCTCTTCAAACACTAGTGGACCGGGATGGAATTGAAAAATCTGTTTTGGAAATACTAATAGAAGAAACTTTTGTAGCAGGTGTCGAAGAGATAGGTATTGTAATTAATCCGGAAGATGAACACAGGTATAAAGAAGTAGTAAAGGATAATAGCAGCCGTATAAGTTTTATTTATCAATATGAACCGCTTGGTTATGGTCATGCTATTTTTTGTGCAAAGGATTTCTCTGAAAATTCATCAATACTGCATCTTGTGGGTGATCATCTGAATGTAAGTATGCAGCCGGAAGGTTGTTCCGAAAAACTTGTAAAGATTGCGGAAAAGGAAGCATGTACCGTATCTGCAGTACAATCAACTTCGGAAACTCAGCTTCCTTTTTACGGAACTATCGGAGGTAAAAGAGTTCAGGGGAAAAAAGGATTATATAAAGTTGAAAAAGTAATCGAAAAACCAACTCCTACAGAAGCAGAACAAAGCTTAATTGTTCCGGGATTGCGCTCAAGCCATTATTTATGCTTTTTTGGTATCCATGTTTTAACTCCATCGGTTTTTGATATACTCGGTTTTGAGCTGAAAAAAAGTAAAGATCCCAAAAGCGTAACTCTGTCCTGTGCACTGAATGAACTGCCCAAGAAAGAGCAATATTTAGCCTTCGAACATCCGGGTATGAGATATGATATCGGTTCAAAATACGGTTTGTTTACGGCTCAAATTGCTTTGGCACTAAATGGAAAAGACAGAGATCTGGTTTTAACAAAGATGCTTGAGTTACTCGGTCAAAAAGAATTAAACTATTACAATAAACAGATTGATTAAAATTTCATTCAATGAGCAACCTAACAGAATTAATTACTTCCTCAAATAATAGAATAAGAAACACTTCATTAGATGATTACTGCAAAAATTTATCTTTAAATGATTTGTTAAAAGAATGTGAGTCTCTTGAGAGTTTTTGGAGAAACAGCAGTAATTTATATGAACGTGTAAGAGCTCTTTTTTTCCTTTATGCCATATACAGATTTCATTTGCCTGAAAAAGGAATTGAAGCAAAAGGTTTGATACCGTTTGAAGGTTACGATCATTTTTTAAACAGAAGGTATATTGAGGCGGTCGATGTATTTCGCAGTAAAATGAAAGAAAATGGTGTAAATGACGGTATTTCAAGTGCATTGGCAAGGACTTATCAAAGTCTGGGATTCCAGACTTTAGCCGATCAGGTTAGAAGAAGTGTAAGGTCTATTAATGGGAATAACTGGATGTTTAGAATCGGGCATCCGGATGATCATCCCTTAAGAATAAAAAGAGAATTGTATGCAAATGTTTCTGCAAATAATTTATTTCCTGTTTTACATGAACAGACTCCGGTTCGTATGGATTTATCTCACAGCGGCTGGAGCGATATATTCTTTCTTGGGATGGATTTTCCGCAAGGAGCACGTGTACTTAATGTCTCGGTTAATTTATCGGTTCTTATTGATGGAGAGAATAACAAACCTAAACCTCCTGTAGAAACTTATTTTAGAATTATTGATAAACCTCTGCTGCGGCTTACAAGCGTTGATTTAGGAGTTACTTCTGATATTAATTCTATTGATGAAATTTTTGATTTTGCTAAAGATTATCTGGGCTTATTAAAAGCTGCTGTTATTGCCTCAGGTATTATCCCACCGGGAATGGAAGGGGCAGATCAACCTTTGTCTCAATTATTAGCAAAGCTTATAAAACCTGGTTACGGGATTGAAATTGCAAGTAAGGTGAACAACATTCCCAAAGGTTCACGTTTAGCGGTTTCCACGAATTTACTGGCTTCACTGATTTCAATTTGCATGCGGGCGACAGGTCAAATTAAAAATCTTACAGGGGAACTGGAAGAGCTTGATAGAAGGATTGTAGCTGCAAGAGCCATACTTGGAGAGTGGCTTGCCGGTTCCGGAGGCGGATGGCAGGATAGTGGCGGAGTTTGGCCGGGTATGAAGTTAATTGAAGGTGTTAAAGCGATTGAAGGTAATCCTGAATTTGGTATCAGTGAAGGATGTTTACTTCCTAAACATAAAATACTGGATCATAAAGATGTTTCTAAAGATACAAGAAAGCTTCTGCAAAATAGTCTGATTATGGTTCATGGCGGTATGGCACAAGATGTTGGACCTATCCTGGAAATGGTTACCGAAAAATACTTGTTGAGATCAAAAGCGGAATGGAAAGGAAGAAAAGAAGCAATAAATATTTTTGATTCAATACTGGATAACCTTAAAAAGGGTGATGTACAATCGATCGGCAAATTAACACAGAAAAATTTTTTCGGACCTATTCAGACAATTATTCCTTGGGCAACAAATTTCTTTACCGAGTCATTAATAAAAAAAGTTGAAGAAAAATATGGTCCCAATTTTTGGGGATTCTGGATGATGGGAGGTATGTCAGGCGGAGGTATGGGATTTATTTTCAATCCCAAGTTTAAGAAAAAAGCGCAGTCCGATATCCGGGAAATGATGTCTGAATTAAAAAATGATTTAAAGGATTCTGTCCCGTTTGCTATGGAACCTGTCGTTTACGATTTCGAAATAAATGAAAAAGGTTCTTTTGCAGAATTATTGGAAAATGAAAAAGCAATTATGCCGGGCGGTTATTATTCTATTATTACACCCGGACTCATTAAAAAAGAAAGTCGTGAATTATCGGCATTACAGAGAACCGAGCTGGAAGAGCTGAGTAATATTGCACGCACCGATAAAAATTATTCCGGTTTACTTAATTCTTTATTTGATATAATTCTACCGCAAAAAGTATCGGCCTTCGATGAAGAAAATTTACCTGAGATGCTGAAAAAATATGGCTTTGATTCGGCTCAGCATGAACAGATTCGATCTGATTTGAAGAGCGGAAGAATCGGATTGGCACAAAATAAACTTCCTGTCAGTACTCAAATCACAGATGTAAGTGAAAATGATGTAACCGATATATCTGCTTTTTCAGGTGAGAAATATAAAAAAGCCGGTTTATCTGCATTAAAGAAAGGAGAGATCGCTGTTGTTTCATTTGCCGGAGGTATTGGAAGCAGGTGGACTAAAGGTGCCGGTGTGGTTAAGGCATTAAATCCTTTTAGCAAATTGAACGGGAAACATAAAAGTTTTATAGAAATTCATCTTGCAAAAAGCAATAAGACAAAAAAATTATTCGGGCAAAAAATTCAGCATGTATTTACTACAAGCTATTTAACACATAATCCTATTGAAAATAAATTAAACATAAATAAAAATTATAATTATAAGGGCAATCTTTATGTATCCCGGGGAAAATTTATAGGATTAAGAATGATCCCAATGAAAAGAGATTTGCGTTATCTCTGGGAAGAATTACCGCAGCAATTACTGGATGAACAGGCGCAAAAAGTACTGGAAAGCTTACGTGGTGCATTCTTAAAATGGGTTGAAAATATGGGGCAGGGATCTGATTATACCGATAACCTGCCTCATCAATGTTTGCATCCTGTCGGTCATTGGTATGAAATCCCTAATATGCTTATAAACGGCACTTTACATAAAATGATAAGTGACAACCCGAATCTAAAATATTTAATGTCTCATAATATAGATACTCTCGGTGCAAACCTGGATCCATCCATACTAGGTTTTCATATATTGAATAATAAAACACTGACTATGGAAGTCATTAATAAACGAATTGAGGATAGGGGAGGCGGGCTTGCTAAGGTTAACGGAAATTTACGTCTGGTTGAAGGTCTTGCATTGCCGAAAGAAGAAATCGAATTTGATCTGACTTTTTATAATACTCTTACTTCATGGATAAATATTAATAAACTGCTTGAATTATTTTCATTAAACAGAGATGATCTGGGAAATGAAAAGTTGGTTTTGGAATCCGTCCGGGATTTTGCTGCAAAAATGCCGACTTATATAACTATAAAAGATGTTAAAAAAAGATGGGGAAAAGGACAGGAAGATATTTATCCCGTTGCTCAATTCGAAAAATTATGGGGAGATATGACAGCGCTCCCAAATGTAAGCTGCCAGTATTTGGCTGTTCCACGATTCAGAGGGCAGCAGTTAAAGGAACCGGCTCAGCTGGATAGCTGGCTGCGGGATGGTTCGGCTGCATATATTGATTCTATATGTGAATGGGAATGATTTCTTTAAGTATATAGTTTTTATTTTTAAATGAAAAATTTTATCTGTTCTTCTTAATCTCTTTAATTAACTTTTGAAATATTTCCAATTTATCTTCCGGAATATTATCCGCTTCATTAATTGAATTGTTCAATTCTTCTGCGAGATTATTGAATGATAGCTGCCATTTATTAAATATCTTTTTATCATTCTGCATAATAGATTTGATGCTTAGATAACTTATTAATAAGGGTTTTAATTGATTATCTTCCAGAATTGAATCCCGCGATTCATCTTTATTAAATCCATAAATTCCAATGTGCCTGGTTTCCAATAATTCGTTTTTATTAGACCAAAATAAATGATTTTCAGAATAATCTATCTTATTCTTAATTTCTTCAAAATTTAGTAAGTATTCCGCATAAGTTTTATTGAATAAAATTAATTTTGACAAGATTAAATATCTGTTTGGTTCAATTAATCCTTCAAGTTCGTCCATCTTTTCTTCTTTTAATAAATATCTTTTATTCAAAATATAAATTTATCATTTCCTGTCCAGATATTGAAATATTATGATCCCATCTCCTAATCTTTTTATGCTGTATATTAGAAGAATTACTTTTAACATCTATGGGATAATTATGAAGATCTCTAAATTTTTTGGAGCACAGGCTGCTTTTGCCAGAATAGCAACTGCTTTTGCTGTTGTAAGTATTGGTTCAATTTCAATAGGTGCCATTGCTTTAGGTGCAATTGCAATAAAACATATTGCCGTGAGAAGCGGACGAATTAAAAAATTAACTATTGACGAGCTGGAAGTCGGTACTTTAAAAGTAAATAAAATGATAAATGAAGAAAAAATCTGAAGTCATATTAATTTCATTGGTAATTATTGAATGTTTTTAGTTTTATTCCAATTTGTAAATTTTTGTATATAAAGGTAAATTTATTTTTGATTTTTAACTAACTGAAGCTTAAAATGGAAAATATTAATGAACTAAAATCATTTGCAAAACGTTTATCCGGTTTAAGCGGGGATATTATCAGAAGTTATTTCAGGACGAAGATTTCAATCGATACTAAAAAGGACGCATCGCCTGTAACTATTGCCGATAAAAAAGCAGAAGAGCTTATGCGGGAAGAAATTATGAAAAAATTCCCCGAACACGGGATTATTGGGGAAGAATTTGCATCACACAATGAAAAAGCTGAATATCAGTGGATCCTCGATCCTATAGATGGGACAGTCAGCTTTATTTGCGGCGCAATATCGTTCGGGACTTTAATAGGCTTATTTAAAAATGGTAAACCTGTTTTAGGAGTTATAAACCATCCGGTTCTTGATGAATTTTTAATTGGTGATAATTATTCTGCAGAACTGAATGGTGAAAAAGTCCAGGTCAGAAATTGTGAAAGCTTGTCAAATGCAGTTTTATTAATAACTGATTACCCTAATATTGAAAAATACCAGGATATAAATAAATTTCACCAGCTTGTTAAAAAAGTAAGATACGTTAGAGGCTGGGGCGATTGCTACGGATACTACCTGGTTGCTACCGGTTATGCCGATATAAAGCTTGATCCTATTATGAATCTCTGGGATTCTGCAGCTTTAATACCTATCATAAACGGTGCTGGAGGGAAAATTACAGATTATCATGGCGGAGATCCTGCTGCCGGTAACAGCATAATTGCAACTTCAACAAATATACATGAAGAAGTGGTTAAAATTCTGAATTAGATCGTAAATATTTTCTATACAAATAAAAATGCTATAAGTGTGGCGCCCGAAATGATTGCTGCCCAGATTTTATAATTCTTCAAATTAAATATCAGAATTATTCCTAAGAGCCAGATTATAAGCAAATCCAAATGCCGTATATCAAATAAATCGGTTATAGGGAGAACCGTGCTGCCGATTCTTGTACTTAATTCATAAGAACGTTTGACCGGGTTAAAAACAATTACATTGGCAATCCAAATCATTATAGTGAAAAGTGATAACTTTTTAATTTTTTGATTTTCATTAAAATAATCCAATCCCGTTCTTACACTAAAAAATAAAGCAAGGTATAAAGTAAAGAAGTAAAATCCCATAATTGAAGACGGGACACTGCCTAAATATTTCATAATAACTTTTCCATTTAGCGGAAGATAAAAAGTGCGGCTGTCTTTCCAGACTTTCACCCTGTATTCAACTAATGATGAGGGTGGCTGATGGGGAATTACTCCTGTAAGCGTATTGCCTGAAAATTTCATTGGTGAAGCATTCCATCCGGAGTTGCTGTCTTTTACCCTCCACATTATACTTCCATTTAAACTATCAACTTCGGTTCCCAGCACTATTTTGTAATTATCATTTCCCCTGTAAACTTTTTCAAATTTATATATTACTTTCTTCATATTAATTCCGAATGAACCGGTTACAGGATATTCCGGTGAAATTAACCTGTTTGCAAATCCGAAAAGAAAGCTAATTACAAAAGCCCCTGTCCACAGGATTATTGTTTGTTTCATATCAATTTATTTTAGAGATGGAATTTTTATTTTTGACATGTAAAGTTAAGTAATTTATAATAAAATAAATTATTAAATCTGATTGTTAAATTCGTACATAAAATTAATAATAAGATGGAAAGAATAATTAAAAAATTTAAAACTGCCCAAGAACTTGCGTTGGAATTGGCAAAAAAATTAAAAGAAGTTATTGAAAAAAAATCGATAATGAATGGAAAATATTTTTTATCGCTCTCAGGAGGAAGTACACCTAAACTGTTATTTGGAATACTAGCAGATTTTCCTTTTTCTAATGAGATAAAATGGGATAATGTCCATTTATTTTGGGGTGATGAAAGATGTGTTCCCCCTGATGATATTGAAAGCAATTATGGAATGACTAAGAATCTTTTGCTTGATAAAATCAAAATCCCTCCGGAAAATATACACAGGGTAAAAGGTGAAGCTAAGCCGGAAGAAGAAGCATCAAGATATGCAGAAGAAATAAAAAATAGAGTTTTAATCGCGAAAAGTCTGCCGAGATTTGATTGTATTTTACTTGGTATGGGGGAAGACGGACATACTGCTTCTTTATTCCCCGGAAAAGAATTGAATGCAGTATCCCAAAATATTTGCGGAGTTGCTGAAAAAACTATTTCTAACGGTGATGGTGAAAATATTCAGAAAAGAATTTCGTTAACAAGAGATGTAATTTGTAACGGTGAAAATATATTTTTTCTGGTTACCGGGGATAAAAAAGCAAAAACTCTTTCCGGGATTATAAAAGAAACACCTGAGAGTAATAAGTATCCAGCATCAGGAATTCATAACATTAATGGAATCTCTGAATGGTGGATAGATGAAAATGCTGCTTTGTATATATAATTTACAAAGAAGTACCGACTTTTATCCTTATGTTTACAAAAATAGATGTAATACCGAAAGAACCTTTATCTGTTTTACTTAATATTACTGCGGGACCCATTGCAAAAGCACTGAATCCCCATGATTCTGCAATCTTTTGAATTAAAACATCAAATACATATTGCGGGTTCCGGATTTGACTGTTAAACATTGCATCAAACCGGAAATCAAATGTACTTCCTGCCATAGATAATTCTCTTCCTGTATATCCAAGATGAAGTTCATTCAGGTATTTGGCAAAATAAATTTTTCCCCTTGTTGAGCCCAGAAAACTAAAGGGATAACGGAGCTCCCAGTTAAAGTATGAACCCTGGATAAAATTAACCTGATTGCTGACTGTATCATTTTTCATATATTGTGCAATTACTTCATCAGTCGGTTTGTCTGACGATTCAAGATAACTGACCTCAAAAAAATTACCTAAAGGAAATACATATCCTATTTCGAATCCTGAAGTAGCATAAAGATTATTTAAATTATTATCGGCTTTGATACTTGTAAAAGCATCATTATGCGTAAATCCGCCGGCATAAAATCCTAAAATATGTAAACGGGCTTCCAGGAAATTAGTTTCTAATGGGCCGGAGTAGGGAGTTCCTAAACCAAAAGAAATACCTAAATCATTTTTGATTGGTATTCCAAATCTTTCACCTCCGAATAATTGAAAAAAAGGATTGATATAACACAAAGTTGGAGAGATTTGATAGTATGTCGGGGGAGCAAAAACTTTACCCAAATTTAACCGGTCAATAATTCTTGTAAAAACACTTGTATAGGTAACATTTTCTTCAAGATTAATTTTAAAAGGATAAGTTTGAATTTTAGCTCTTGTCTCAGGTTTAAATGCAAGGAAAGGATAAAGTGTTCCTTTTATCGAAACCGTTTGATTATTTGGATCCCGAAGGTCAACAATTATTTCTGCTTTCGGATCTGGAGGATCTATAAAGACCTGCTGCTGAATATGAATAAAAAGACTATCGTCAAGAGGTTCCATCTGGTAATATAAAATTGGTTCTTCCTGCTGAGCTAAAACGTGATTGAACGAAAGACAAACAAAAAGAAAAAGAAGGCTGAAAAAAATTTTATTCCCGGTCATACAATCATCCTGTTATAAAAATATTTATAATGATGTTCCTAATTTTATTCTTGCGTTTATAAATAAAGTAATTATACCGAATCCTCCGTATTTGGTTGTTGAGCACATAACGGAGGGCCCGACTGCAAAAGCGCTGAAAGCCCATTTATCAAATATTCTCTGAACCAGTAATTCAAATAAATATTCAGGTTGCCTTTCATCGCTGTGAGTCATTGCGTCAAATCTGAAATCAAATGTACTCCCGCCAAGGGATATTTCTCTTCCGGTAAAACCAAAATGTAGTTCACCGACAAATTTTGCAATATAAAATTTGCTTCTTGTAGATCCCAAGATACTTATAGGATACCTTAATTCCCAGCTAAAATAATCATGTGTTATTACTTTCGGAGTATATTTATTTGTGTCTTTTGAGAGATATGATTGAATTGTCATATTTGTCGGAGTCTTGAGCAACCCCTGGTAACTTATTTCAAAAAAATTTCCGACAGGCAGCACATACCCGACTTGAAAACCCAGACCAGGAACATAAAGGTTATTATACCTTGTTCCTACATTTAACAGATCCGTAACACCATCGGCTGAACTAAAAGCTCCGACCCTGAAACCTAAAAGATGAAAATTAGCTTCAATCCAATTTGTTTCAACAGTGCCCGAATAGGGAGTCCCAAGTCCGAAAGATATACCTATATCAGATTTAATCGGCATTCCGAGTCTTTCACCTCCGAATAGCTGAAAGAACGGATTTATATAATAAAGTGTAGATGAAATCTGGTGCAAAGTAGGAGGAGAAATAATTTTATTCAGGTTTAAATTCTTTGCAACCTCAGTAAAAACACTGCCAAAATTTATTTGATGTTCAAGGTTGATTTTAAAAGGATAAACTTCAATTTTTGCCCTCGTTGGCGGTGTAAATGCCAGGAAAGGATACAAAGTGCCGCCAATGGATATGTTTTGATTATTAGGATCTCTCAGATCAACAATTATTTCAGCTTTCGGATCAGGAGGATCAATAAACACCTCTTGCTGAATTTTCACAAATAGGCTGTCATCGAGCGGTTCCATCTGGAAATATTTTACAGGTTCTTGCTCCTGCCCCGATAAAGTATTTAAGGGGATAAATAATAATAATAACAGGATAATCTTGAAAAGAAGATTTTTCATCTGATGATTTGTACCGGATTATCTTGAAAAATCAGTAAAATAAAAAGAGTCTCCAACCTGAACTCTGTCTTTGGATATTTCATCTGAAACAGTAAAAAAGAAATTGACTTTATATCTTCCATCAGAATCCCTTAAGGTTCTATTATGATCAAGCCATTGTTCAAACCTGCTTTCGGTTGGAGCTATATTTAAAGAAACATTATATACGATGTTGTTTTTACTGTCTCTTGCAGGCTTTGAAACAGAGATGGGACCTGTATAGCTTACTTTTAATTGGTCAGGCCTTTCGTCAATAATAGTAACTTTAAATACAGTTATTCTTTCAAGATCCTTTACATAGATATCAGAAGAATTCATTTTAGTAGTAACTCTTTCTATCTTTACTTCGGGCGGTTTGTTTGGAAGAACTTTAATTCTTTGTTCCTGGCTTCCGAATTTTACTAAAACTTCTTTCTGGTTAGTTAAATTAAATATTTTTTCCTGGCCCGGCGGAATAACAACCAAAGGTTTATTCATATCATCGGGATCATAAATTCCGGATGGCACACTGCCGTTATTTTTTGCTTTATTCCATGTATACTGAATAAAAGTCTGGTTTACAGATAAAGGAGATTGAAGTATAGTTTGTTCCATTACAGGTTCTTCTTTTGGCGGTTCCTTTTTTTCAGGCGGAATTTCTTTTATCCTTTTGTTCAGGGAATACAATTCCTGTTTCATTGAAGTCAGCTTTTCTTTCAATTCAACGTTCTGTTCTGCCATATTTTCATTAATTTTTATATCAAAGTTAATTCCCTTGGCATAAAGCGAATCTATTACAGTAACAAGAGAATCCCGGACACTTTTTTTAACTGCTTCCTTACTCAAAATAACCTTATTCAAATCGAGATCGGCTCCCTTAAGTGCTAATACTGTGATAACAAAAATGTACAAAACCTGATAAATTATAAATTTACTGTCTCTCTCTTTTTTTATCATCTTTTATCTCACTTTTTTACAACAATATTTTCGAGATGTTTTAACCCCAGTAATGTTTTTTCATCACCTAATGAATTCGATGCTTTTGAGATTGATTCGGCAAGAGATTTTAATTCTTCTACTTTTTCTTTGCTGATATTTTGAGAACTGTTAATTTTATCAAGAACTGAATGAATCATGGTAAAGTTATTAAGAACTTTTTCACTTAATTGGTTAGTGTTTTCTAATATATTTCTATACTGCTCAATATCCTTTAATGTTAATTCAGGCGATTTGAATTCCTGACCGCCAATTTGTTTGAGAATATTCCTGGAATTTTCCAGCTGCAGCCTTGAAAAATATCTATCTTTGATATCCTTCACGTGGTTTACTACGTTTTGAAAATCAACACTAAGCTGATCAAGAACAGGTTCAAAAAGTTTCCCGATAGCCAGAACAATTAAGGCTTTTACTTCGAACGGAACGGAAAGACCCAGAAACACTTCTTCTCCCAGCTTTATGCTGATCAGCAGAATGGCTGCACCAATTAGAGGCAATGCAGTGGATATGCTGTCAACAACGGTAGTATAAGAGGTAATAATACGATCAATCGTTTCGGATGCAGGAGTTCTTACAATCTCTACTTTTAATTTTGAATATGCGAGGTAAGAGAGTAAAAGGAATAAAAAGTATACGAAAACAGGCAGCCACCAGAAACTGTATGGTGCAATCATAGCCCCGGATGGTTTCCATGCAGGGAAAAGCTCAGTAGCTATTTTAACGGAGATATTTCCTAAAAATGGTACGTAAGAAATATCAAGAAAAAAAGAAATAATTAATGCGGCAAATGAAATTATTGCCGGTTTAATTATTAAAGTAAATTTAATGTTATCTACAGCAGCCCGGCTGTAGCTTTCCAGTTCTTCCTCAAGCCCGTCCTTTTCAAAAATGTCGGGAAATTGCTTAAGCTTAGCTTCTTCATTGGGAGTAAATCTGTTTAATTTGTTTGGCATTAGCACCTCAAAAATTCTTGATTATATTTGCGTCCCGTAAGTTAAAAGTTAATAAACATAAAATCATTATACTTTATAAAAAAATTGTAAAATATTAAATGATCATGACTAAATTATATATTAAATTATTATTTTTACCAATAAATATAAAAATGTTCTTTTCGGGAATAAGTGAAGTTAAAGATAAATCAGGGTTTATACGGTAAAATAAAATTTATAAAAATTATTTCATAAGAAATAGATAATGTTAAATCCAAAACTTTATGAAATCAATACCAGGGTTTGGATAAAGCAGTTTGGGGAAAATAGAAAATTTAATTCCATTCCAATAAACTTCTTCCAAAATCTTTCGCAATTAGGTATTAATATAGTCTGGTTAATGGGAATCTGGAAAACCTGCCCTTCAACCGTTGAAAAATATTGTTTTGAAGTTGATCTTATTTCCTCTTATAACAGGAGTTTAAAAGACTGGAGAAAAAATGATGTAATTGGTTCCCCTTTTGCTATAGATATATATGAAGTAAATCCTGCTTTAGGTTCCAGCAAAGATCTTCTGGAACTTAAAAAGAAACTGAACGATATGGGAATAAAACTCTTTCTCGATTTTATCCCGAATCATTTTAGTGCCGATTCAAGCCTCGTTAAGACTAACCCCGGAATTTTTTTGGAAGCTGATGAAGAATTGATGTCAAAGGATCCTTATACTTTCTTTAAGCCCTGCATTACAAATATGAATCCTGATGAATGTAAAAATATTTTTGCGCATGGAAGAGATCCTCTTTTCCCTGCATGGAGAGATACTATACAAATCAATTTCTTTAAAGAAGAAACAAGGGATTTTATGATTGAGCAATTAATTAAAATCTCAGATTTGTGCGACGGCGTTCGGTGCGATATGGCAATGCTTCCATTAAATAATGTATTTAATAATACTTGGGCAGGTGTGTTAAACAGGTTAGGTTACAAAAAACCGCTCGAAGAATTCTGGAAAACTGCAATTGAGAAAGTAAAAGCAAAATCTCCTGAATTTATTTTTATGGCTGAAAGTTATTGGGATCTTGAATGGAATTTGCAGCAGCTGGGTTTTGATTTTACATATGATAAAAGATTAACCGACAGGCTGGCTGCAGATCAGATAAAGAGTGTAGTGGATCATCTGAAAGCAGAGAAATCATTCCAGTTGAAATCCGTAAGATTCCTGGAAAATCATGACGAAAAAAGAGCTGTAGAAAAATTTGGTAAACAAAAGTCACTTGCTGCGGCTGCGGTTATAAGTACAATCCAGGGAATGAAATTCTATTTTGATGGTCAATTCGAAGGGAAAAAAATAAAACTGCCTTTACAGTTAGGCAGGGAACCAAATGAAAAAGTTTCTGAAACCAAGAAAGCATTTTACACCAAATTGCTGAAAATAACTAAAGATGATATTTTTACTTATGGTGAATGGAGCTTGTTGAAACCCATTCCTATTAATGACAAAAATTATTCTTATAGTAATTTATTTACATGGCAATGGAAGTATAATGGGAACTGCAGAATAATAGCAATTAATTATTCCGGCTTTACTTCTCAATGCAGGCTGAAATTTCAGGTCAATTCTTCTTCTGATAATATTATTTTGTTTGATTTGTTGAACGATCAAAAATATATAAGAAGAGCTGATGAAATATCAGAATCAGGTCTTTATATAGAACTTAAAGCTTATAATAGTCATATCTTTGCTTTAGAAGTTTCGCCTTCCTGAAAATAAAATTAAATTTCTTACAGTTAATTCATAAAATACTAGTGTAGAATTTAATGGGTTTTAAAAAACCCTGTATGTTGTAATTTGTTTGAAAACGAAAAAACAGATCACGTATCTTTAAATGGATGTTAATTAAATTTATGTAATAAATCGGAATTTGAAAATGATTAATAAAATGATAAGAGGGAGGGGTGCTCAATCTAACCCAAGGAACCGGTTTGAAAGACTTAATATTGAAAGTTTTAGTAATGATGAAATTGATTGTTTCTATTCAGAAGACAGCATAGAAAGAAAAATTCCGACACAATATTTTAAGGATGACTCCAAAACAGTTATTTCGGTAAATGACAGCGAAGATATTGATTTCGATTATTCCTTCAATCCTTACCGCGGATGCGAACATGGCTGCATTTACTGCTATGCCAGGCCATCACATGAATTTTTAGGATTCTCGTCGGGATTGGATTTTGAAACAAAAATTATGATAAAAGATGATGCGCCTAAATTGCTCGAGTCGGAATTTAAGAAGAAAAGCTATAAACCGGATATAATAATTTTTTCCGGTAATACGGACTGTTATCAGCCGATTGAATCAAAATTAAAACTAACCAGAAAAGCACTGGAAGTATGCTTAAAATACAGAAATCCGGTTGGATTAATTACAAAAAATGCATTAGTGCTGAGAGATCTTGATATTATAAAGGAGTTGAGTAAAAAGGATCTGATTTCAGTTACAATTACAATAACCAGCCTGGATAAATCCTTAATAAGTAAAATGGAACCAAGAACCTCAGTCCCTGCAAAACGTCTTGAAACTATTCAGAAACTTGCAGAAAATAATATTCCGGTTGGTGTAAATATAGCCCCGGTTATTCCCGGCTTAAATGATGAAGAAATTCCTTTAATACTTAAAGCTGCTTCGGAAATGGGAGCTGAGTATGCTGGTTTTATATTATTAAGATTACCTTACTCGGTAAAAGATCTTTTTGTAAATTGGTTAAACAGTGAATTTCCGCAAAAAGCAAATAAAATTATTAACCGTATAAAAGATATAAGGGGAGGGAAACTAAACAATTCTGAATTCGGTAAAAGATTTTCAGGTGAAGGTGAATTTGCCGGAACAATAAAAAAACTATTTGCAATAAGCAGCAAAAAATACGGACTAAATAAAAGAGATTACCGCTTATCGGTTGAAAATTTTAGAAAAAAAGCAAATGAACAATTAGAAATGTTTACATAATGATTATACTTATGTTATAATAAATTTACCTTTTTAATAATAATTTTTGTTAATTTTGTGTTTTATTAAATTAAAATGAACTAGATAATGGCAAGTAAAAAAAATAAACCTAGAGACAGGCAAATTGGCAAGAAACAGCCTCAAAAAAAGCCTCTTATTGATCCCAGATATAAAAACGCTGTATGGACGGTGATTATTGTTATCGTGCTTCTAATATTCTTTATTATGAATAATACACGAAGTGTACCCGAAAGTGGACCTTATCCTCCCAACTATGATCCCGCAAAGCATGAACATCCTAACACCTCTTTAAATCCGGAATTATATGGTTTAAGCTCAAAGGATATGAATAGTCACCATCAGCAGTAAAAGGAGAAAAAATGAAGAAATATTCAATTTTAATTTTCTTAATTCTTTTTGGATTGAGTATTACAGGATGTAAAGAAAATGAAAAAGTTGAACCTGAAAGTAAAACAAATTCAACGGTAGAAAATAAAGAGTCATCAGATTTAGCACCCAATTTTGATTTAACCAGCACCGAAGGTAAAAATATTAAACTATCGGATTACAGGGGCAAAGTAGTTATTGTCGATTTTTGGGCTACCTGGTGCCCTCCATGCCGGAAAGGGATTCCTGATTTAATTGATCTTCAGAAAGAATTCAAAAATAACCTGGTGGTTATCGGAGTTTCATTAGATCAGGATACGAAATCAGATGTCGTTCCTTTTATAAAAAAATATGGAATAAATTATCCTGTTGTTTACGGTACCAATCAGGTTATAATGGATTACGGTTCAATAAATGCGATACCGACTTCATTTGTTATCAATAAAGAAGGGAAAATAGTTGATAAGCATATTGGCCTTGTTCCGAAATCAGAATATGTGAAGAAAATAAAAGAAATATTAAGCTGATAATTGCTCCGGGTAAAATATTTTAGCGTTATTCTTTATTTTCTTATCAAAAATAAAATAAAGGAGATGATAAGACTTATTATTATAGTTGTAACAATAGGAAAGTAAAAAGTAAAATTTTTTTTCTTTATTATTATATCACCCGGCAGTCTTCCAATGTATGGAATTTTATCACCAAACATAAATACAATTCCAAATACCAGGATAAATATTCCTGCAAAAATTAATAATTTTCCTATTTGATGAAATTCCGGAGGCATATAATTTTCACTTTTATTTTAACAAATATTAAAAATTTTCCCGCTTAACTAAAGTTAATAATTTAAAATCAGGATTGATAGTGATAGAAAAAAATTTTTATACTGCTTTTATCTGCTAAATTTGAATGAAAAAGAAATGTATCCTATATGGATGAATCGGCAAAACCTAAAATATTAGTAGTTGAAGATGACTATGAGAACCAGAGGTTTCTCCAATTATTTTTAAAGAAAAATTTCATAGTTTTTGTCTGTGATTCCGAAAAGTTCTTTTATAAGTACCTGAATAATTATCAGATAAATATAATTTTAATGGATATTTCCCTGGGAGGACAGAAAGACGGTTTACAGCTTACAAGAGAAATTAAAAGCAGTGAAAGATTTAAAGATATTCCTGTAGTTTGTTTGACTGCACATGCATTTCAGCAGGATAGAGAAAATGCAATAAATGCCGGAGTGGACATTTTCCTTACTAAACCGGTAAGTAACAGCTATTTAATGGAAACTTTACTAAATATGGTAAAAGATTAAATTGAACAAAGGTTTATATTAGTAGGTAATTCTTCTAAGTTCCTCTTAAAAATTTTGGCTCTTCCAGAGTTAAGGTCAATGAAATACGGTGTGTATCTCCAAGTCTCTCATCGGCACCCATGTTAAAACGTGCAAAAGAATAATCAATATTCAGCTTAGGCAGTTTAATACCTGCACCGACAGTAAATTGCTTAACATCATTATACCCGCCCCTGATTGAAAACAAATTTTTGTAATTATATTCCAATCCGGAATGCATATCAAAACTAACAGGTCCCACATGAAAATTTGATGCAAATTGCCTGTTTTCGAATCTGACATCAAAATCGACTGCCGGGGTAATTTTTCCTCCTAAAAATTCAAAAGTATAACCCGCACCTAATTTTGCTGTAGGAGAAACAAGTTCGTTAGTCCCGGTATTCCATGCAATTAATGTTGTTGTAATATCCTGAAGATTTGCGCCAAGCGAAAGATTTTCAACCGGAGAGTACCACGCGCCTACATCAAATCCAACTCCCCAGGCATTGTATTCAGCAATGCTTCTTCTTATAATCTTAACATTTGCTCCGTAATAAAAATTTTTTGAATGTCTTTTAGCAAAACTTAAATAAAAAGCCCAGTCCTGGTTGCTGAACTCGGTAACAAGAGAAGGATTTATTCTATTCCTGGGATCCAGTATTGCACTTGGATCATGCAGAACATTTCCGTTCGGATCTACTAAAGCATTGCGAGTATCCGGAATTCCGTCAATACCTAGTCGCATTATGCTTAAACCAAAGCTCATATCTTTGCCATAAGGAATGGCAACTGCAGCATAATCATAATTAACTAAACTGCCATATCTTTCATCATGCATAAGTGCAATTTGAGGGTAGTCCAGGTGCGCTAATCCGGCCGGATTATAATATCCGGCAGTTACATCATTCGCAATGGCAACATATGCACCACCCATTCCCAAAGGTCTTCCGCCAACTCCAATTGCCATAAATTCACCGGCATATTTGGCAATAGTAAACCCTGAATTAGACCCAGAATTCTGCGGATAAATAATTGAAATGGAGATAAAAAAGATAAGTATAAAAAGTAAATATTTTTTTGGCATTAATTATGATATTTATATATTTAGAATATTTGATAAAATTACTCTAAGAAAATTGTTAATTGGAATTTGAAAATCAAGGCTAAATTTATTGATAATTTAATATTATAAAAAATATTTTAATTATAGAAATATGTAGCTTTTTGAGATTTGAATTAGTAATTTCGAATAACAAAAATATTTTAGAGGGAGATTTTTTCAAATAATCCAGGAATTATCTTGAATTATTATGGTTAAGAATTTAACCAACTAAATATAAGGAACTATAGGCTATTCATTAGGGAGTTGTAATGCGGAATATATTGTTCACATTTATTGCACTTCTATTAATAATAAATATTTCAAAAGCGCAAGAAATTAAAAATCACCCTTTTTCTGATAGATGGGTTTTGTCTTTAGACGGTGGTTTGGCTATCGGAAAAACAGATTATATGTCTACCATAAACAGTTACAATGCTAATGGTATGGTTGAATATTTTTTCCCCACAAGAGATCAAAATATTTTTGGTTTGAGGCTGGCAGCTGGTTTAGCTAATATCAAAGGCAAAGATGAAAGAAGAGCCCCTAATAGTCCTGCTGAATTTTCAACGGATATTCGCTCTACGGGACTGGGCATAAATTATATTTATTCAATTAAGGATGTGGTTTTCCCTTATGTGTTCGGGGGAGCATCCATAGTTTGGTTTAATCCTTTATCAAGCACCGGAGAAAAAGCACCTAATAATAAGAAAAATCTTTATAGTAAAAATGCTTTATGCTATGATGTAGAAGCCGGATTTAGATTTAAGATAAACAATGATTGGAGCATATTTACATCGGGTGCAATCCATTTTGTTCAAAGTGATTATTTAGATGATGTTTCACCTGCATCTCAAATAAATCCCGGTGATTTTCCTGCCGGTCCTCACAATGATTTTTATGCAACTGTTTTGATTGGAGTTTCTTTTTCTTTAGCCGGTCAAAAAGATAGTGATGGAGATGGTGTCCCGGATTCCAGGGATTTTTGTCCCAATACTCCTCAGGGTGTATTAATTGATGAAAATGGCTGTCCTCTGGACATGGATGGAGATGGCGTACCGGACTATTTGGATAAGTGTCCAAAGACTCCATCTGGTGTAAAAGTAGATAAAGAAGGCTGTCCGCTGGATTCCGATGGAGATGGTGTACCGGATTATCTTGATAAATGTCCGAATACACCAAAAGGTATTACGGTAGATGCTGCCGGGTGTCCCCCTGATAGTGATAATGATGGTGTCCCGGATTATTTAGATAAATGTCCGGATACACCTGTAGGAGTAAAAGTTGATAAAAATGGCTGTCCTCTGGATTCTGACGGGGATGGTGTGCCGGATTATCTTGATAAATGTCCGAGTACACCAGCAGGAGTGAAAGTGGACCAATTTGGATGCGAAATAAATGAAAAGAGTATACCGCAGGAATCATCCAGGCAGAATGAAAAACCGCGAGAAACCGCTCCTAATACAAGAAATGAAAATGTTCCGGCTCCTCCTCCTGTGGTATCAAAGCAGGGGAATGTAACTTCTATTGCATCTAACACAAGTAAAATAATTATAAATGTAGATGAAACTTTTGAACCCGGCACCGAGCAGATTAAACCATCCGCTTATTCCAATTTAAATAATATTGCTGATTTTCTTAAAAAAGATCCATGGACAAAATGGAAAATTCAGGGATATGTGGATAGTCAGACATCCGAAGAGAGGAAATTGTCTATATCGTACGAGGAAGCTAATGCTATTATGAAATATTTTATATCGAAAGGTTTGCCGTCGTTTCAATTCCAGGTTTTGGGATTAGGTGATGAATCTCCTATAGCTTCCAATGCAACACCTGAAGGAAGAAGTAAAAACAGAAGGGTGGAGATCGTAAAAAATAAACAATAACTGAGAGATTATTCCTTAAAAGATATTTTTAACTGTATTGTACGGATTTATCCTTAACGCTTTTACTTTTAAATACAGGAACTTTAAAAAAGAAGCTTGTTCCTTTCCCTTCAATACTTTCTACCTGAATATCCAGGTTATGAACTTCAAGTATCTTTTTTACTATTGCTAAACCAAGACCAAGTCCTTGTTTTTCTTTCAATTGAGTTCTTGTACCCTGGTTATACCTGTCAAAGATATGCGGTAACTCTTTTGAGCTTATTCCGATACCCGTATCACTAACTGATGCCAGCACCTGGTCATTTTTAAGTACTAACTGAATAATTATTTTTCCGCTTTCCGATGTAAATTTTATTGCATTGTCTATCAAATTTTGCAGTACTTTTTCTATCATTCCTATATCGGCATAAACCAGCGGCAGATCATAAGGGAATTTTAAAAGAAGTTCGATTTTTTTGGATTCGGCAATTAATAAATTTTTTTGCTGTACATCCTGAACTAGTTCGGCAATAGAAAAAGCTTCAGGCTTTGGTTTTGTCTCCCTGGCTTCCAGTTTTGATAATTCAAATAATTCTTCAACTAATTTTTTTAATCTTTCGGTGCTTCCCAAAATAGTCTGCAGATATTTCTTTTTGTCATCTTCCGATAAAGAATCAGCTTTAATAAGAATAGTCTCAATATAACCTTGAATAGTAGCTAAAGGGGTTCTTAGATCATGTGAAACATTAGCAACAAGTTCCCTTCGAAGATTATCCATTGTTTTCATTTCTTCAATATTTGCTACAATAGTATCTGCCATTTCATTAAATGAATCGGCGAATTCGCTAAGTTCGCTTTTCCCTTTCAATTTGATTCTTGCATTTAGATTTCCATTTTTAAATTCTCTTATTACACTAATAGTTTTTCTGATATTTCTTGTAATAAAACCAAGAACAATCAATCCAATAATAGCTGCTGCAATTAAAGTAAATCCCATAGAACGTACTCCAAGGCGCAGAATGTAGCTTCCGAGGATTAAATTAGCTGCGTTTTCATATTCTTCACCACCTAAAATAACGTATATGTATCCCATCAATTTACCGTTTTCAACTACTTGAGCAGCAGAGAATACTTTTTCTTGATCTATCTTTTTGGGATCAGCTCCCAAAATAAATTTTTTCCCTTTATTCGAAATAAATTCTTTTATCGGACCTAATGGAACATATTTTAGTAAAATCGTTTTATTTGGAGCATAATATGTTAGAATTTTTCCTTCTTTATTCAGTAAGATAAACTTCAAGACTGGGATTTATTATCATTACATTATGAAAAACACTTTTTAAAACTTCATCGTTAGCTTTTCCATCTATAAAACATTTATTTTCCGATGCAATATGCGGGGCAATTTCAGTGTCCAGCTTTTGATTGGCTTCCTGGAAATACATTTCAGCGGTAAACATAGCAATGTAAGAATATGCACACGATAGAATAAACAGTATTATTAAAAATGCTGCACTGATTTTCCAGTATAGACTATTGAAGAATCTTTTTCTCATTTTGTATTTACAATATTTTCGATATCATTGAATCTATATCCTACTCCCCACGAGGTCAAAATGTATGTTGGTTCCGAAACATTTTTTTCAATCTTAGTCCTTAATCTGTTTATATGGGAATTTACCGTATGTTCATAACCATTATACTGGTATCCCCATAAAATATTTAAGAGTTGTTCCCTTGTATAGGTTGTTCCCGGGTGTGATGCCAGCAGGTAGAGCAGATCAAATTCCTTAGGTGTAAGTTCAATTCTCTCACCGTTCAAAGTCACTCTTCGCTTTGCGATTTCAATTATTAAATCGCCTACAATAATATCGGAATTATTAATAGATTCTTTCTGCATAACCCGGATTCTTCTGAAAATTGCTTTTACCCTTGCAATAAATTCTCTTATACCAAAAGGCTTGGTTAGATAATCATCCGCTCCGAACTCCAATCCTATTACTTTATCAAATTCTTCTGATTTTGCAGTGAGCATTAAGATAGGTGTATAAATTTCTTGTTTTCTTACTTCTTTGCATATTTCCAGTCCGTCAAGTTTCGGAAGCATTAGATCAAGAACAATTAAATCATAGTTGTTTTCCAAGGCTAATTTAAATCCTTTTTCACCGTCAAAGGCTTTTGTTACCTGGCAGTTTAAATCTACTAAATGAATCTCGACTAAATCAGAAATCGATTTGTCATCTTCAATTACTAAAACTTTTTTCATTTTCTTTCCTAATTATCTTACCTAAAAATAAAATTAGACTATCACAAAATTATCACAGATGATTTACAAAATAATTATTGTACATACTATAGGAAAATGATTAAAAGAATAGAAAACCGGATATATTTTAATAAGAATTTAATAATTTTGATATAATAATAAAATGATTTAGTAAAAGGAGAGTATCGGATATTCAAAGGATTGAAGGCTTATATATTCAAATTCAATAAAAAAGCCGGCTTTATTAACCGGCTTTTCGAGGTAAGTTAAGAGAAAATCAAAACTGGATCTTCTTTTTTGTGCGGTTTGCGTATTCCAACACTAAAGCGCTTGCGACAAATATAGAGGAATAAGTTCCAATGATAATTCCAAAAAACAGGGTAAATGCAAAAGCACGTAAGACTTCACCGCCGAATAATAGTAATACAAAAACAGTCAGTAAAGTTGTACCGCCGGTCAAAACAGTCCGGCTCATGGTTTTATTAATACCCATATTCATAACATCTTTTAACGGCGTTGTTTTGTGTATTTTCATTTCTTCTCTAACCCTGTCAAACACAATTACCGTGTCATTTATCGAGTAACCGATTAGAGTTAGAAATGCTGCCACAACTGTAAGATCGATTTCAAGATTAAGCCCCGGGATAACACCATATAAAACAGCATAAAGTCCCATGGTAATTAATACATCGTGGAAAAGTGCTACAACGGCACCAAAAGCGAAAATAAATTTAAACCTGAAGCCCAGATAAATTAATATTACTAAAAGTGAAAGAAAGATTGCAATTACTGCATCTTGTTTCAATTCACTTCCGATTTTAGGCCCGACCAGATCTTCTTTAAGGACAGTAAAATTATTACCCTTTACCTTATCCCTCAGGTTACTTTTTATCCAATCCGATATCCCAACCCTGACCACCATTTCCTTATTATTCTGTTCTTCGGAAACTTTACCGGTTTGAAAGCCGGCATCAAACAATTTATCTACAAGAATATTAGTGGTATCCGGATTCGGTAATGCATAAGTAACGGAATTTATTGAAGAACTGTCAACAATGTTAATCGGGATACCCGGCATAATAGTTTCGATTGAGTCATTAATATTTGCAACTACCTTATTATATATTGGCCTGGGGATTTGCTGCAATTCGGTTCTAATCAATATACCTGTTTCTGACCCAAAAGTTTTTAGTTCTAAAGTTCCTAATCCGATATTTTGAATATCGCCCCTAATATTGGCAATATCAACCGGTTTATCAAATTGAAGAACTATTTCGGTACCACCTTTAAAATCAATTCCGAAATGTAACCCGCGGAATGCCATATTGATAAAACCGAGTAAAAAAAGTGAAGCGGAAACAATGTAAAAGAAATTTCTTTTTCCTAAGAAATCAACATTTAGATTTTCAAAAATTCTCATTTATATATATGCTCCTTAAAGCTGAATAATTAACCAACGGTAATGTGGGAACCTCTAATAATCAAATAATCAAAAAGCACGCGTGCTACAATTAAAGCGCTGAACAAACTGGCAACAATACCTATCATTAACGTCAAAGCAAAACCTTGAACGGGTCCGGTTCCAAATTGATACAAAATAATTCCTGTAAAAAAAGTAGTTATATTAGAGTCAATAATAGCTGAATATGCTTTTGAAAAGCCGCTGTCTACGGAAGCTTTGATAGTTTTCCCGGTAGCCAATTCTTCTCTAATTCTTTCATAGATAAGTACATTGGCGTCTACTGCCATACCTATGGTTAAGATGATACCTGCAATACCAGGTAATGTAAGAGTCGCATTAAATCCTGCAAGAACCCCCAGTATAAAAAGTACAGTAAAAGTTAAGGAAGCAGCAGCTATAGTACCGGCTTTTCGGTAATATATTATCATAAAAATACCAACAAGTAAATAACCTATGAATGCAGAAGAAAATCCGCTGTTTATTGAATCCTGTCCAAGTGAAGGTCCGACAGTTCTTTCCTCAATAATTTTAACAGGGGCTGGTAAAGCACCTGCTTTCAGAACAATGCTTAAAAGCTTGGCTTCCTCCATGTTTGCCATGCCCTCAATCTGAGATCTGCCGCCCGGAATTTTTCCTCTAACATTTGGTGCTGAATAAACAACTCCGTCCAGAATTATGGCAATTCTCTTCCCGATATTTGCACCGGTTATTCTTGACCATTCAGTTGCTCCTTCAGAGTTCATCTGCATAGTAACAATTGGAGATGAGGTCTGAGGATCAATAGTTGCTTGTGCATCAGTTATTACACCTCCTGTCAATTCAGGAGTCTTATTAACTAAATACATCCTGTAAAATTTTTGTCCGTCTTTATTTGTAATAGGTTTTGCATCGAATACGAACTGCACGTTATCAGGAATTACTTTTTGCACGTCAGGCCTGTTCAATATCAGCTTTAATTTATCCATATCATCCGCATTTACATATCCAACACCGGAGTTTTGTTCAGCACTTACTAGTGAGAAGAAAGGATGCTCCTTTGCAAATTCTTCTTTAGATAATTGTTTGGAAGTATCTTCCGTACTGGTATCATTTTTAGCTTCAGCACTATTCTTTTTACTGCTGCTTTTTTGAGTAGTCGTATCAGATTGGGTAGAATCACTAATGCTTTTACCCGACAACACATTATCAATGCTGTACATAACCGAAATAGCAAACTGGGGATCTTTAACAATCTTAAATTCAAGCAGAGCGGTACCTTGAAGAAGTTGTTTAGCCTCTTCTTCGTGTGCAACACCGGGAAGCTGGACAATAATTCTTCTTGAACCCTGTCTTTGGATAGATGGTTCGGAAACGCCATATTGGTCAACCCTGTTTCTAATGATTTCTATTGCTCTTGAAACTGCATCTTCAGCATCTTTTTTAAGAGAGCTTAATATCTGAGAATCAGATTCTCTAATATTTCCGAAGTACCTGCTTAGTCTTATACTCCGTTCTTCAAACATTTTACCTACAATATCTACGACAGATTCATTCGATGTCTCAGATTCTTTTTCTGCCGCTGTAATAACTTTTTTGAAGGTATCGTCGGGATTTTTTGCAATTTTCTGGAGGAGTTCTGCAGTATTGACCTCAAGAACCACTCTCATTCCACCCTGCAGATCCAATCCCAGTTTAATCCTTTTAGCTCTTGCATTTTGGATTGAAGGATCTGCTGCTTTTATGCTGTCTTCAATTACAGCAACTCTTAAATCAACTTGCTGTTTTGTTAATTGCGGATCTTCTGTTACAATCTGCTCTCTTCTGTTTTCCAGGATTTTATCAAGTTTTTGCGAATTTCTATAATCAACATAGGTTGGATAAAGCAAATAAATACTTAATGCTATTGCACCAAGTATTAGGATAAGTCTAAATCTAAGTTCTTTCATAAGTCCTGATAAGTGAGATTTTAAAATTTATTAAACACTAAAATTAGGTGTAAAGGGAACTAAAGTCAATCAAAATAACAATTCACTTGACTAAAATATTCTCTTATATTTTTACTGTTCAGGCAGTAATTCACTACAAGAGTTCAATGGTTCTTTTTATTAAATTTTCAAATATTGATTTAACCTGATTTGCGGTATTCATAACTTCCAGGTGGTCTAATTTTTTATTTGAAATTCCTGCCGCAAAATTCGTAATGCAGGAAATTGCAGATACATCTATTCCTCTTGAGGCCGCAAAAATAGCTTCATGAACAGTAGACATTCCTACTGCATCCCCGCCGAATTTTGAAATCATCTTAATTTCGGCAGGTGTTTCATAACCCGGACCTTTAGTGTACCAGTAAATACCTTCTTTTAAATCGATTTTGCAATCGAAAGCGGCTTCTTTAATTATATTATTAAGTCGAAATGATGGAAAATTAAGTAAATTATCTTTCTTATCAATTCCAGCCAAACCTATTAAATCTGTTAATTCTTTTTTTATATTTATACCGTTAAATGAAGCTGCGAGCATCAGATTTCCGGGATGATACCCGGTATTAATACCACCGGCTGCATTAGTTAATATCAATTTTTGAGCACCCGATTCATAACTAATTAAAGCAGGGAGAATACATTCAGATAAGAGATATCCTTCATAAAAGTGAATCCGCCCCTGAAAAAGGAGTAAGTTCTTATCCTTATATTTTCCAAAAATAATTTTACCACTGTGCCCTGATACAGTGGAAACAGGATAGCCCGGTAAATCACTTGTAGAAATTGTTTTTATTAATTCAATACGTTCTGCAAACTCTCCTAATCCGCTCCCTAAAACCAAGGCTAAATCAGGTTTGAAAATCGATTCTTTTTCAAGAAAACTTAATAAATCTTTGTATTTATAATTTAAATCAACCAATATTAAACAACCAAAAACTGCCGGACAAAAAGAATAACTTAGTCTCAAATAATAAAAATAAAGGCCAAATATATACAACATAATATAAATAAAACAGTCAGGCCATTTAAGTTAAAATAGAATGCCTGCCAGAGTAGCTGTCATTAGAGTAGCAAGCGAACCTCCGATTACCGCTTTAATTCCAAGTTTTGCAATATCGGCTCTTCGGTTTGGAGCTAAAGGACCCATTCCGCCTATTTGAATAGCTATTGAACTGAAATTAGCAAATCCGCACAAAGCATATGTAGCCATAATGATTGCTTTTCCATCAGTTAAAGATTTTGAAGTTATCATTTTCCCCATTTCTAGATAGGCTACAAATTCGTTAAGAACTACTTTTGTTCCCAAAAGGCTGCCAAAGTTTAAGGAATCATGCCAGGGGACACCAATACCAAAAGCTAAATATCTTAAAACCAGGCCGATTATTAATTGAAAGTTTAACGGCTCTCCGTAAGTCTTTGTTAAATAATCATTCCATCCAAGAAAAACCCCTAATTGATTCAGAAGATAATTTATTAAAGCAATCAGAGCTATAAAAGCAATTAGCATTGCACCTACGTTAAGAGCCAGCCATAAACCTTCACCGGCACCTGCTGCTGCTGCCTCAATTAAATTCGAGGCATTTTTTTCAATCTTAATTTTTACTGTGCCCTTTGTTTCCGGATCACTGACTTCTGGAAATAAAATTTTAGATATTAATAATGCTGCAGGAGCTGCCATTACACTTGCCCCAAGCAGCTGAGTAGCAAAAATCTGCTGTGCTTGAGCAAGAGGAATATTTAATGTCTGGGCATATGAGTTTCCTAAAATTTGAATATAAGCAGCCATAACACCGCCGGCAATGGTTGCCATTCCGCCGACCATAATAGTGAGAATTTCACTGTTGGTCATATTTTTTATAAAAGGTTTAATAAGAAGCGGCGCTTCTGTCTGCCCTACAAAAATATTAGCTGAACATGATAAAGATTCGGCACCGCTGGTTCCCATAATTTTTGCCATTATCCAGGCCATAACCTGAACAATCCGCTGTAAAATTCCAAGGTAATATAAAATTGAAGTTAGGGAGGCAAAAAATATGATAGTTGGCAGAACCTGGAATGCAAAAATAGTTCCCAGACTCCCATCCTGTCCCGGGCTGATTGCTAGAGCTCCGAATACAAACTTAGCTCCTTCAGTTGTAAAATTTAAGATTGAAACGAAAAAACCGCTGATCCAATAAAAAAAATCTTTCGGCCATCCAAAAGGCTTAAAGAATAAACTTAATTCTTCACCTTTTAATATTAATATTGCAAAAACTATCTGTAGTCCAAGACCCGATAAAACCAGTCTCCAGTTGATTTTTTTTTTATTATTTGATAGGAGAAAAGAAATTCCAAGAAGAATTATTATTCCCAGAATTCCCCTTAACAGAGAGATTATATCCATAAACTATCCTTATGATTCATCGGGTATGTAATGACACTTTCTGCAGCGGGCTTCATAAATATCGGAAGCACCTACAATTACTCTTTCAGAAGATTTGGTTTTTCTTTGTGTTTTATCGGCAGGATTACCGCATACCACACATATTGCTAATGTTTTAGTTATATATTCTGCGACGGCTAATAAATGAGGCATTGGCTCAAAAGGAACTCCTCTATAATCCTGATCAAGACCGGCAACTATAATACGCTTCCCTTCATTTGCAAGTTTATTGCAAACAGCAATAATATCATTTGAGAAAAATTGTGCTTCATCAATTCCGATTACATGTGCCGAAGAGGAATGTTCAAAAATTTCATTAATATCATTAATTAATATGGATGGAAGGAACTGATCACTATGTGAAACTATTGCTGTTGTCGAATATCTGTTATCTATTTTGGGCTTAAATATTTTTACATTCTGTTTGGCAATTTGAGCGCGTCTTAATCTTCTTATTAATTCTTCGGTTTTCCCGCTGAACATACAGCCGGCAATTACTTCGATCCAACCTGTTTCTTTAGGTTCCGAATGTGGTAGAGGTTCCATAAAAAGTTAAAAGTAAAAAGTCAAAAATCAAAATTAAAAATTTATTTTAGATTATCATCACCAAAAGCAAAGGGGAGTAATTCCGAAAGTTTCAATTGCTTTATTTCATTTTGATGATTTATCATAATAATATCTATATTACCGCAAAGGTCATTCATTACCTGCCTGCAGGCACCGCATGGCGGGCAGAAATCAGGATCATCACTTGCAATTGCAATTGCCCGAAATTCTCTTTCACCTTCTGAAATTGCTTTAAATAATGCAGTTCTTTCGGCACATATAGTTAAACTATAAGAACTTGTTTCAATATTTCCAGCCTGGTATATCTTATTATCCTTAGTAAGGATTGCAGCTCCTACATGAAATTTTGAGTATGTAGGAAGCGCCTTCCTTTTTGCTTCAACCGCACTATTTGCTAATTCTTTATAATTCATCTTCGAAATTTATAAAGATTAAAAATATTGGTTTTTGTTTATTATTCAAAAAAAAATTTATTTTATTTTCCTTGCTGTCAAATAAAAGGCAGGATTAAAATATTTATTAATAATTCCTATCCTGTTATTAGCCAGCAAAAGGAGGATCTTTCCTGCTTTAATTTTTTTTATAAGCTTAATTAAAGTCAGGTGAAAATTACTCCAAACCAAACCTTTGTCTCCGTTTAATAATCTTTCTGCTGAATGTCTCGTCTCTAAAGTAATCTCAAAATAATTACCTAAATATTCATAGATATCATTTAATGAAAGCAGCTCAGGAATATCATTTCTGTTGATCTCATTCTTTCTAAAATATTTCAGGAAATATTTCCTGATTTTTTCTCTTTTAAGAATTGATACAAAAGGTAACCCCCAATGCGGATCTGCTATGAAATTAAGTATTGAATATTTATTTGGCGTACTAATATAAACCAATCCATCCGGTTTTAATACTCTTACGACCTCATTAATTAATAATTTAGAATCAGTTAAATGCTCAATGACATCCTGGAGAATAATTAAATGAAATGAATTATCTCTAAACGAAAGTTTTAATGCATCACCATTAATTTTATGATAATTTGCCGAATTGTTTTTTTGTCTTTCGAGTCTGATTAGATTTAAATCATAGCCAAAAACCTGATTTTGTTCAGAAAATACAACAGAGGTTCCGCCTTCTCCTGAGCCAAGATCAAGTACACTTAGGTTTTCACAAATTACATATTTTTCAATAATAGATTTTACAAAGTTTCCCCTGTCACGAGCCAAATCCCTTGCACGCTTCCACCTATCAAAATTCGGATGCCCGGGATTTAACCATGCATTATTTTTGACTTTTGACTTCTGACTTCTGACATTTACTTCCATCTGTCTTTTTTTAATAAAGCATTAATAAAATTGACAATTAAAAATAACTCATAAATGATCTGGAGGTAAAAAATTTCAAATATATTGTATCGGTAATCAAATTTATTCTGAATGGATTTTATGATTATAGAATCAACTAATAATTTTAAAAAAAACAATAATCCAAAAAATATATTGAAGATTATTAATACAGGGGACAATAAAAGGAACAAGTTTAACAAATGCCATAAAGATAAAAAAAACTGTCGGCCTGTTAAATAATAAAATGAAGTTTTTGTGTGTCTGGCTCTTTGATTAAAATAATCATGAAAATTACTTTTGGCAGAAGAATAAACAAATGAACTGCTGTTAAGAATTGTGCTTATTTTATAGTTTTTTTTAACAGCTTCTCTTAAAAGAAGGTCGTCATCTCCGCTCAGTGTTTCCGTAGTATTTGAGTATCCTTTTAATTTTTCAAAAGACGATTTTTTGAATCCGAAATTTCTTGCTGATGCGGAATAAGGGATACCAATTTTTGCAGCAGAAAAAGTCAGGATAGCACTTCTTAAGTTTTCAAAACAGGAAATTTTATTTATAAGTGAATTATCCCCGTAGAATGGAGAATGCCCAAAAATAAAATCATAACCGTGCTCAAATCTTTCCGAGTAAAATTTTAACCATTCTTTTTGAGGATGACAATCTGCATCAGTAATTAATATAAAAGGATTTTTTGCTTTATTTATTCCAAAACTTAAAGCACCTTTTTTTGCCAGAAATTCTTTTTCTTCAACTTTAAATATCCGGAAATTGGAAAGATACTCTATTCGTTCATTAGCGATTTTATACGTTCCATCTGAAGAATTATCATCAACCAGAACTACCTCAAAGCTTTCTTTTGGATAGTCTAATTCTTGAAGCGATTTAATAAGTGAAGGAATATTTGCTTCTTCGTTTTTTGCAGCAATAATGATCGAAAAGTTTAAGCAGTTGTGGATGTTTGAAATTATTTCAAAATCTCTTTTCAGTATAATAACAAAGTAAACATTGATCAAAAAGAAAAGAAACACAGGCAGTAAAACTATTTCTAAAACCATTTGAAATAATATTAATAAATATTTCCTTAATAAAAAATATATGGACATTAAAAGTGAAAAGGAATTTTTCGATAGAAAGAAATTAAAAATCTATGCGGATGTCTTCATTTCTTTTTTGCTAATTTAAAAACAACTTATTAACTTAACCCCCTGCAGGGAGTTTTCTTACATAAACAAGGATTTATGCAGAATAAAAAAGGGAAAACCGAAGAACAGCCTACATTTGCCCGTGATCTCGGGCTTTTTGATGCTACTATGATCGGTGTTGGTGCTATGATTGGCGCCGGTATTTTTGTATTAACCGGAATTGCAGCAGGTGAGGCAGGACCGGCTTCTATACTTGCATTTGCATTAAACGGAGCAGTTACTCTGTTAACAGCATTTGCTTATGCTGAACTTGCATCCGCTATTCCCAAAGCAGGCGGAGGTTATTCTTTTGTTAAAATGGCTTATCCCGGCGCCGTAGGATTTGTATCAGGATGGATGTTGTGGTTTGCTTATACAGTCGCATGCAGTCTCTATGCTCTCGGTTTTGCCGGCTATTTCTGGGAGTTCATTCATAAATATATTCCATTTATTTCATCAGGCGTGTATTCCTTACTAGGAAACAAAGCGCCGGTAATATTAACCACATTGGTTATAGGGTCGGTTTTTATATGGCTCAATGCAAGGGGAGCTGAAGTTACCGGCAAAGCAGAAAATTTTCTGACTCTGTCAAAAATAGCAGTACTGGGAATTTTTGTCTATTTCGGATTAAGTGAGATAATGGGAAATCCGGACCAGATAAAAGAAAGTTTTACTCCTTTTTTTACGCGGGGTTTTAGCGGTGTTCTTGTCGCTATGGGTTTAACATTTATTGCTTTTGAAGGGTACGACCTGATAGCAACTGTTGCAGAGGAAATAAAATCGCCGGAAAAGAATATTCCCAAGGCTACATTTATTGCTCTTGGAATAACTATAATAATTTATTTGTTAATTCTTTTTGTCTCTTTAGCTGCTATTAATCCCGGCGGAATATCAAGCTGGGAATTCCTGGGGAAATTTAAGGAAACAGCTATTGTTCGCGCAGCAGAGAATTTTATGCCTTCATTCGGAATTGCATTAATTGTATTTGGGGGATTATTGTCTACTTCTTCTGCACTTAATGCAACAGTCATGGCAGCCTCACGCGTGGCATTCTCAATGGGAAGAGACCTTTGGCTTCCTAAACGGATGTCCGCAATTCATACTGTGAGAAGGACACCTCATATTGCCATCTATAGTACCGGGGCAATTTTATTAATAATGGCAATTGCACTTCCAATTGAAACAGTTGGTTCTGCAGCAAGTCTAATGTTTCTCTTAACATTTGCACTGGTAAATTTATCTGTAGTTGTTTTACGCAGAAATCACCCTGAAATTCCCCGTAAATATAAAGTCCCATTTTATCCTTTCGTTCCTGTGCTAGGTTTTATACTAAATATATTTCTTGCACTATTTCAATTCGATTTCCAGCCTATTGCATGGTATGTAACAATTGGCTGGATAGCATTTGGATTACTCCTTTATTATTCAATATTTGAAAAACAGGCATCAGTAATTGAACCTCAGGTACTTATGCCAAAAGCATCTTTGCCTGAAGTTGATAAAAAACAATCTGTAGTAGTTGCAATTTATAATCCGGATACTGTTGAAATATTATTGCAGCTGGCAATCCCGGTTGCAAAACAGCGAAACCAGAGAATAATGGCTATAAGTGTTGTTGAAGTACCTCGGCAAATGCCTATTCACGAAGGAATGCGGTTTACTCATCATAAAGAAGGTTTATTGAATAAAGCAAGAAAAATAGGCCAGGAGCATAAAATTGAAATTGAAACCGACATTGTAATTGGACATCATTCTTCTCAGGGAATTCTTGCAGCAGCATATCAGCATAATGCCGGTATGTTAGTGATGGGATGGAAAGGATATACAAAAACCAGAGACAGAATTTTTGGTGAAATTGCAGATAAAGTAATTCGTTTTGCCCCTTGCGATTTAATGATGCTGAAAATCGGTGAATCAAGGGAACTCAAAAACTGCTTTTTACCAACTGCAGGCGGACCGAATGCCAGGCTCGCATCTACTGTACTCAATGCAATTGCAAAAGATCTGAAATTATCGGTAACAGCAGGATATATTACCGGTGAAAATGCTTCATCTGAACAGATTAAAATCGGAAATCAAAGTATTATTACCACATTAAATAATCTTGACCCCGATATTGATCGCAGTGAGAAAATAATTAAATCAAAATCAATTGCAGGCGGAATTGCAAAAACAAGCCGTGAATATGACCTGGTAGTTATCGGCGCAGCCAAGGAATCTTTATTTCATAAAATGCTTTTTGGTGAAATTCCCGAAAAGGTAGCCCGCTTTTCGCCAACTTCGGTACTTGTTGTAAAAAGATATGAAGGAATTTTAAAGAATATTTTAAAAAAGATATTGGGATAATAGATCAATGGCTCCAGCTTAAGCATTTAATATTGTGCCTCCGGCAGCTTAATCCTTTTTTTGATTTCAAACATATATTATTGCCTACCGGAATATTATTTTTTCCAAAGTTTACATTTAATTTCCTATATATTTAAATTTATTTTTTATTATTTGAATTTAATCCTATTTTAATTATTAGGTGTTTGATTAGTTCAATGGTTTTTGTAAAAAAAAATTAGAAAACGATGATTCTTTCCGATCTTTTTTTTTGTATTAGCACCAAATAAAAAATATTTCTTAACTTATAAAATATGGGAGTATCGTGAAACAGTATATACTTTTTATATCTGCAATCTTTGTTGTATTTTTATTTAACATTCAAATTTCTGCGCAAACATTTGAATATATATCGCCCCGGAATAATTCTACTTTAGTATCTTTAAAAACTAATATAATTTTAAAATCCGCTGATGAAATCGATGAAAAAAGTCTATCTCAGAATGAATTTGAAGTTAATGGAAGTAAAAGTGGTCTTCATAAAGGAGAAGTAAAATTATCTGATGATAATAAAACAATTTTGTTCATCCCTTCATCTCTGTTTGAAGCGGATGAAATGGTAAGTGTAATTATTAAACCCGGAATCAAAACTCTTAAAGGGGAAGGGTTTTCACAAGAATCAATTAATTTTAAAACAACACCCTTACTGAACCCGATAAATTATGATTCACTATCGTCAAGTAACGAAGGATTTTCCGGCAGTCAAAATAATTCAGCAACTTTAAAAAGAACGGCTTCTCGGATTTTCGCAACCGATTCTTTACCTTTTGATATTCCTAAAATCGTGATGGATACTTCAGATAATCCTGCACCAGGAAAATTATTTATTGCAAATCAATCCGGTGTTTCTGACGGTTCTATCGGGAATTATATCCTGATTATAAATAATGATGGCAGTGTTGCTAAATACAAAAGCCTGCCAAAGCCGGCAAACTTGTTTAAAATGGAGCTAAATGGAGATCTTTCGTATAATTTAAAAGGAAGCGGTGATCGTATAATAAACGATACTGCCTTTAATCCTGTTGATACTTTAAGATGTGGAAACGGCTACAAAGGGAATGGTCATGATGGATTACTATTACCTAACGGTCACGGGATCTTATTTGCCAATGATCCCGAACCAGTTGATATGAGTAAAGTGGTTCCAGGTGGAAATCCGGATGCTATTGTAACCGGAGTTGTTATTCAGGAAATAGATTCTCAAAAAAATGTTATCTTCCAATGGCGAAGCTGGGATTACCTTCCGATTACCGATTCATATTTTGATCTTACAGCTCAAAATATAGATCTAATTCATGCCAATGCGCTAGCTGTTGATTTAGATGGAAATATATTAATATCTATGAGGCACCTTTCATGTATTGTGAAAATAGACCGCGAGACCGGAAATATTAGCTGGATCTTAGGTGGAAAAGAGAATCAATTTACATTTGTAAATGAACACGAATCGAACAGTCCCACATATTTTTCATATCAGCATGATATAAGCGTTTTACCAAACGGTAACATTACATTATTTGACAATGGGAATCAGCATTCACCTCAGTATTCCCGTGGTGTTGAATATAAATTAGATGAAAAAAATATGACTGCTACTTTAGTGTGGGAATACAGGCATTCGCCTGATATATATGCTGATGCCATGGGTTCTACACAAAGATTGCAGAATGGTAATACTATTATTGGCTGGGGAATGGCTGGTAGAAATGGTAATCCAGTATTTACCGAAGTACATCCTGATAATAGTATAGCCCTGGAAATGACGTTACCAGATAAAGGATTTTCTTACCGAACTTATAAGTACTCGTGGGTAAGCCAGCTTCCTTCTGCTACAGTAACGGCCTTTGAAGTACTTCAAGGTAATACATATACATTTAACAGTTCCACCGATACAACCGGCATTACAATAAAATTCTCTAAGCTGAATGCCGATATTTATGCAAATGCTACCATATCGAAATATAATTATTCTCCTTTAAAACCAGTTTTTACTACTTCAGCCCCAATAGTAGCTGCATACTATTTCAATATTGATAATCAAAGTATAACTTCATTTACAGGTTTATTTAATGTTAATCTTAAATACTATCCGGATATAACTAAACCCGATAAAATTATTGTCTATGCTCGTGAACAACCTGGTCAGCCATTTCAATCTATAGCTACCAGTTATGACTCAGCTAAGAATGAATTGGTTTTTACCGCTTCATCTTTTGGCGATTATATCTTTGCCATACCTCAGGTAATCGATTCTTCCTACGCACCTGTTCCTTTTTCTCCGAATGATAGTGAAGTTGTAGATGTTCAATCTCCTGTTGAATTAATGTGGGGAACACGGGGTATAGTACACGGCTATCATGTTCAGGTTGCCGAAGATCCATCATTTAATAATATAATAGCAGATGATTCAAATCTTACTACCACAAACTTTACAATCGATTCATTAATTAACAATACTGATTATTATTGGAGAGTTAATAATACAAATGTTAAAGGAACGAGTAACTGGTCTGAGATTTTTAGCTTTCATACCTCCTCACCTTTTATCTCTATTTCATATCCTGACGGCGGTGAAACATTCTATAAGGATTCAACTTACATCGTACGCTGGGAAGCTAACATTTCTGATACAGTAAGAATTGTTCTTCTTAAGGGAGATGTAAAAGCTGCAGTAATTGCTGATTCACTTGTTGCACTGACAAACGCTTTCGAATGGATCGTTCCATCAGATTTACAGGCAGATTCATCTTATAAAATAAAAATAATAAGTATTAGTGAGCCGGATTTAGCTGATACAAGCAACGGTTCCTTTGCAATAAATCTGGCAACAGGAGTAAATGAAATAAATGGCAGCCTGCCAAAAACTTATACTCTAAATCAAAACTATCCAAATCCGTTTAATCCATCTACTGTTATCAGCTATTCGCTTCCGCAGCAGAGTCATGTTAAAATTGAAATATTTAATGCTTTGGGACAAAGAGTAGCCGATATTGTTAACGGATTTCAGCATGCCGGGCATCATCAAATAAGATGGGATGCCGGAAATCTTTCGTCAGGTATTTATATTTATTCTATACATGCTGGTGGTGCAAATGGTAAAAATTTCTTTTCAGTTAAAAAAATGGTGCTCTTAAAATAAAACATGTAGTATCCACAATATAAGATTTCAAGGGAACAATATTGCAAAATATATTGTTCCCTGTTTAATAATTGATTTCATTCTTCGATCAATAGTCTTCATCCAGCAGCCAGCCTTCAGCCAGGTCGGGTTTCATCTCGGAAATGAACCTTGATGGTTTTGATAAAGTCATTCCAGCTTCTCTATCAAACATATTCATAGGATAGGTAACAAACAGATTTTGCTTTGCACGAGTAGAGGCTACATACATAAGTCTTCTCTCTTCTTCAAGTGAATCCAGGTTCTCAACTGATCTGCTCGATGGAAAATATCCTTCTACCGCATGAATTATAAATACGGAATGCCACTCCAATCCTTTTGCAGAATGAATTGTGGAGAGAGTAACAAATTCTTCTTCTTTATCAGGTGCATCAATGTCGACCACACTGTCGATTATCGGTTCTATTGCCATATCGGCAAGAAGGCTGTCTAACGATTTATAATTTTCAGATATATTATGAAATATTTCCAGGTCCTTATTTCTTTTGTTATAATCATCATATTTGTCCTTGAACAATGGCCAGTAATAATCAAATATCATCTGCACTTTTTCAGACGGCAGTTCTTTTCCTGTATGCAGTTTATAAAGAATCTGAAATAGTCCGGCAATTTTATCATTATACCTGAAAGAAGTTTGAGAGTCAGGATTTGCTTTTATAGTTAAACGGGCTGTAGCCAGTTCATCCAATATTTTCTGTGCAGTTTTGGGTCCTACTCCTTCGTGAAGCAAAAGAACTCTATACCAGCTTACAACATCTTTCGGATTTGCTGCAATTCTTAAAAATGCAAGAACATCTTTAATATGAGCCGTTTCGACAAATTTCATCCCCCCGAATTTTTGAAAAGGAATGTTCGCTTTTGTCAATTCAATTTCAAGATCAAAAGAGAAGAATGAAGAGCGGAATAAAACTGCAATATCTTTTAATGAAACTCCTTCTTCACGTAAATCAAGTATTTTTTCAACTATAAATTTTGATTGAAGATTTTCAGATGCTGCTGCTATTATTACCGGTAATTCTCCGCCGTTTTTTCTAGTATATAAGTGCTTTTCATATTTCTCAATAGAATTTGATATTATATGATTTGTAAAATCAAGGACCGGCTGAACGCTTCTGTAATTTTCTTCAAGCTTAATGATTTTAACATTATCAAAAAGTTTCGGGAATTCAATTATATCTTTAAAATTTGCTCCGCGGAAAGAGTATATCGATTGGGAGTCATCACCGACAACCATTATATTTTTATTTAGCTGGCATAATCCTCTTACAATATCAGCCTGCAGTTTATTAGTATCCTGGTATTCATCTACCATTACGAATTTTATGGCCGATAAAAGAGATTTTGCAGCAGGTCCGAAATCGAGTAAAAAATTCTTTAAGTAAACAAGTAAATCATCATAATCAAGAAGATTATTTTTCCTTTTATATTCATAAAAAACAGTCTGGATTTGCAGAATTTTATCCAGTTCATCTAAAAAATGAGGATAATTTTCTTCGATTATTTCGGCTACTTTTCTTCCGGTATTAACACTTAAGCTGAATACTTTATTCAGAGTCTGCTTATTTGGAAATCTTTTTTCTTTTGAAATAAAACCTGCCTGGGAGCGGATCAAATTTATAACATCTTCACAATCTCCCTGGTCGAGGATTGTAAAAGATGACTCGAGTCCGCAGGCTTTGGCATATTTTCTAAGAGTCAAATTCGCAAAAGAGTGGAAAGTGCCCCCAAGGATCTTTGCACACCTGTTATCAAGCAGAATTGATGCACGGTTCATCATTTCGTTAGCTGCTTTACGGGTAAAAGTAAGCAGAAGAATTGATTCGGGTTTATACCCCATTTCTACTAATCTTGCAACACGGTAAACTAAAGTACGTGTTTTCCCCGTTCCGGCACCGGCGATTATTAAATATGCGCCATCAACTGCAGAAACAGCTTCATATTGTGAGGGATTTAATTCATTTTTATAATTAATTGAAAAACGGGCTTCATCAATATTTTCTTTAGTAAAGCCGGAATCTCCTAAATGCTTTAATTTATATTTTTTTTGAATCATGTACGATTTACCTTTGTTTTCTAATTAATTCAGATATTAAAAGTATAGATATTTTATCCAATATATTCATCTTCAAAAAATTTCAAATTTCAGCACTTGGATCAAGCCATTTACGAAAATATTTTTTGAAAATGTAATGATATTTCATTAAATACATTCTGATAACACTATTTCTCCTAAAAAAGCCGAAAAAAGTACTTCTAGAGATACCTGACATTTTGACTGTTTCTTATACATCTATGCCTGCCAAATCGCCGGCATATGCACGCTCAAATGACAGACCGGGATTCGTTTGCCGACGGACACCAGCAGATTAATTACTCTAACGATGTGGACGCCTGGTTAATATAATAGCCTTAAAATGAGTTGTTTTCTTTAAATAATATTTTACTGCTTTTAACTGTTTTTCTAAAAATTCCTTCAAATTACTTTTACTGGTTTTATTTCCAGCATGTTGTAAAAAAAACTCTGGCTTTACACCGGATAAATACTAATTATTAAAAAGTCAGATTTGTATAAAATATGAAAAATGAACAAAATAAATCCATTTATGGTATGTAAATCAAACTTTAAACTTACTTCTTCCGTCAATTCTCCCTTATTAGTATTGGGTTCTCAATTTTAATATTTATTCGGGCTTTGATCAACTTATTAAAAAAGTGTATACTACCAGTTCAAATTATTGTAATGCAAAAGACAGCATTTTTAATCAATTGTTAATATTTTTGAACAGGATAAGATTCGAAAGTGATTTTTTGCCTTTTTATTAACGAACCGATTTCTTATTAAGCTTGGTATAATATTTGGTCTTCAATATTGTGAATTGTACGAATATTTAATTCTTTGACTTTAAATGTATTTATTTTTAGCTTATTAAAGCCTATCTTGAATGAAGAATAAGCTATTTATATATTAACTGAAACTAATTGACAGTATTAGCTGTTTAATAAGTAAATATTAAGAAAGAGGAAACAATTATGGATGGAAATTTCTCTGACAGACTTCAAGACGTTATCAGATTAAGCCGGGAAGAGGCTCTTCGTTTAGGACATGATTATATCGGGACTGAGCATCTTCTACTAGGTATTATTAGGGAGGGTCAGGGAGTTGCTGTTAGAATTTTGCGGAATTTGGACTGTGATTTGATGAAATTGAAAAAAGCTGTTGAAGATACTGTTAGAACTTCGGGCGGTACTTTAACCATCGGAAATATTCCGCTTACGAAACAGGCTGAAAAGGTTTTAAAAATCACTCAGATTGAATCTAAAATTTACAAAGCTGATGTAATCGGTACTGAACATCTTCTTTTATCTTTATTAAGAGACGAGGATAATATTGCGACACAGATACTGCATCAATTTAATGTTACTTATGATTCTGCCAGATCAGAGTTAAATTCAATGTTAAGCAGCAAAAATCCTAAAGATCCTTCAGGAGCTGTTCCTCCTCCCGATAAAAAAATCGAAAGAACGAAAACCCCGGTACTGGATAATTTCGGAAGGGATTTAACCAAACTGGCAGGTGAAGATAAGCTTGATCCTGTTGTCGGACGTGAAAAAGAAATTGAAAGAGTTGCCCAGGTATTGAGCAGAAGGAAAAAGAATAATCCTGTTTTAATTGGTGAACCAGGTGTTGGTAAAACTGCTATCGCCGAAGGTTTGGCTTTAAGAATTATTCAAAAGAAAGTTCCTAGAATATTGCAGGATAAACGTGTAGTAACCCTTGATCTTGCCGGATTAGTTGCAGGAACCAAATACAGAGGACAATTTGAAGAGAGAATGAAAGCTTTAATGAATGAGCTTGAAAAAGCTAGCGATGTCATTCTCTTTATCGATGAACTTCACACAATTGTTGGAGCCGGAGGAGCTTCAGGTTCTCTTGATGCTTCCAATATGTTTAAACCTGCACTTGCCAGGGGTGATATCCAATGTATTGGTGCTACAACTTTAGACGAATATAGGAAATTTATTGAAACTGACGGAGCTTTGGATAGAAGATTCCAGAAGGTCATGATTGAACCGCCGAGTTACGATGAAACTATCCAGATACTTGAAAATATTAAATTCAAATATGAAGAACATCATCATGTTAAGTATTCAAAGGAAGCAATCGATTCTGCTGTAAAATTAAGCAACAGGTATATTACTGATAGACATCTTCCTGATAAAGCGATTGATGTAATTGATGAAGCAGGCTCAAGAGTGCATATGGGAAATTTTGAAGTGCCGAAAGAAGTGCTTCAGCTCGAAGAAAATATTGAAAAAGTCAGGCAGGAAAAAGCTGCTGTTGTTAAAAAACAGGATTATGAAGAAGCTGCCCGGCTAAGAGATAAAGAAAGAAATTTACAATCAGATCTTGAAATTGCTAAACGTGAATGGGAAGCTAAAACCCGGGATATTGTACATGATGTGACTGAAGAAGACATCGCAACTGTTGTTGCAATGATGACCGGGATTCCGGTAAACCGTGTTGCTCAAACAGAATCTGAAAAATTGTTGAAAATGGCTGATTCTTTGGAAAATTACATTGTCGGCCAAAATGAAGCTGTTCAAAAATTAACAAAGGCTATCAGAAGAACAAGAGCCGGTTTGAAAAGCCCGGACAGACCTATCGGAAGCTTTATATTTCTGGGACCAACCGGAGTTGGAAAAACAGAACTATGTAAAGCCTTAGCAAAATATTTATTCGACTCTGAAGATGCTCTTATTCGAATGGATATGAGTGAATATATGGAAAAATTCTCCCTGTCCAGGTTAGTAGGAGCGCCTCCGGGATATGTCGGTTATGAAGAAGGCGGACAGCTTACCGAGAAAGTAAGAAGAAGACCTTATTCGGTTGTTCTTTTTGATGAAATTGAAAAAGCTCATCCCGATATCTTTGGAATACTGCTCCAGGTTTTGGATGATGGTGTTTTAACTGACAGCTTCGGAAGAAGAGTGGATTTCAGAAATACAATAATAATTATGACTTCTAATATTGGAGCCAGGGATATAAAGAATATCGGTTCATTCGGCTTCGGTGAGGATAAAGCTGAGAATAAATATAACAGCTTGAAAAATACTGTTGAAGAAGCAATGAGAAGATTATTCAATCCTGAATTTCTTAATAGAGTTGATGAAACAATTGTATTTAGAAATCTTGAAAAAGAGGATATCCTTAAGATTATTGATATTGAGCTGAGAGATCTTGTAAAAAACGTGCATGAAAATAAAATGGAAATTACACTTGACCAGTCTGCAAAAAATTTCCTTGTTGAAAAAGGATACGATCAGAAATATGGTGCAAGACCTTTAAGAAGAGCAATTCAAAAATATGTTGAAGATCCTCTTGCAGAAGAAATTTTAAGAGGCTCTTTTAAAGATGGTACCAAAATAGTGGCAAAATATATTGAGAATAATGAGGAATTAATATTTATCGACGAAGATCTTGATGTAAAAGTTCCTGATGAAGAAAAAGAAAAAACCGATTCAGGAGAATCTAAATAATAAATATTTAATGTAGATTACAGAATCTTATTAAAAAGCGTCTTAAATTGTTAAGACGCTTTTTTTATTTTAAATTTATGAGTTGAATTGAAAATATAATAAAGAACCGGGATAATTTTATAGGAAGTTAATATAATTGATAATTATTTTAAAAGGAGGCAACTATGGCTGTACTAAGTGAAACCGATAGAAAAGAAAAATTAAATCAACTGAACGGATGGCAGTATCAAAATAATCAAATTGAAAAAGAATACAGCTTGAAGGATTTTAAATCCGCATTGAGTTTTGTCAATAAATTGGGAGAAGAAGCTGAAAAGATGGACCACCATCCGGATATTAATATCCATTCGTATAACAAAGTTAAAATTACATTGTCTACCCATAGTGAAGGTGGTGTAACCGGCAAAGATTTTAACCTTGCAGAAAAAATAGAAAACTTAAATATTTAGTAATTATCTTCGGGGAGGGACTATCTAATGAGCTTAAATGAAAATGAAATATTTGCAATTTTCCGCGAAACCGGAGCACTATTGGAAGGACACTTTCTTCTAACTTCGGGAAAACATAGTAATGTCTATTTTCAATGTGCCAAAGTTCTACAGTACCCTGATTATACAAAGCAGATTTGTGAATTGATAGCAAAACAATTTGAATCTTATGAATTTGAAACGGTTGTTGCACCTGCAATGGGCGGGATTATTGTCGGGTATGAAGTAGCAAGACAGCTGAATAAAAGATTTATTTTTACCGAAAGAGAAGACAAAAACATGACCTTGAGAAGGGGATTCGGGTTAAACGAAAATGAAAAAGTCCTCGTTTGTGAAGATGTAATTACAACAGGCGGATCAGTTTATGAAGTGATTAATATTGTGAAAAATCATAAAGCAAATGTGGTGGGAGTAGGAGCAATTGTGGATAGGAGCGGCGGGAAAGTAAAATTTGATGCACCTTTATATACAACATTACAAATAAATGCCGAAACATATACTCCGGAAGATTGTATCCTTTGCCGTGAAAATATACCGGTGATTAAACCGGGTTCAAGAAAAATATTGTAATACCTTTTTGCCTGACAAACATTTATAATTATTTGTTAATGTTTTATTTTGTTAAAATTTATTCAATTAATAGATGGGTATCTGTTGCTCTCTGAGGTACTCTTCAGCCTCTGTTTTCTTTTCAATAAATAAAAGACTCAATTATATAAAATTATCTAAATCCTAATGAAAACTATATTTCTCCTTCTCCTTTTTTCCTCACTTCTTTTTGGCCAAATAAAATTTGATGATTATTTTGAAAATAAAACTCTGAGAATCGATTATTACCATACAGGTGATAGTGCCGACGATTATTATTCAATTGATGAATTAAAAGAGGAACCTTATTGGGGCGGTTCACATGTAAACCTGATTGATAAATTCAATTACGGCAGTTATAAGGCTGAAGTTTTTGATGACTCTTCAAATAAAGAAATATATTCAAGAACTTATTCAACATTATTTCACGAGTGGCAGAAAACTGAAGAAGCCCGGAAAACCGCAAGAACTTTTTCTGAAACTTTTGTGATGCCTTTCCCCAAAGAAAAAGTCCGGGTTGAATTCTTTACCAGGGACTGGTACAATAATTTTATTAAAAAGTTCACATATAAGATTGATCCGGATGATTATTTTATAGTCAGAGAAAGAACTAATGAATATAAATCATTCAAGGTGCAGTATTCGGGAGATCCTGCAGAAAAAGTTGATATAGTTATTATCCCGGAAGGCTATACCAAAGATGATATGGACAAATTCAAAGATGACTGTAAAAAAGTTTCCGGTTATCTTTTTAATACAACTCCTTATAAGGAAAATAAAGATAAGTTTAATATTTGGGGAATAGAAGCGCCTTCAGAACAGGAAGGGACAGATGTACCTGCCGATCATATCTGGAAAAAAACTTTATTAAATACATCATTTTACACTTTAAATCTTAAACGCTATTTGATGACTACCGATAATAAAAAAGTGAGAGATGTAGCTTCGAATGCACCATATGATCAAATTTATATTTTGGTTAATACAAGCGATTACGGAGGAGGAGCGATTTATAACTATTACTCGGTTTGTGCAAGTGATAATAATTATTCCGAATATATTTTTGTTCACGAATTCGGTCATGGATTTGCATATCTAGCTGATGAATATTCCGAAAAAAATTCTCCCTATATAAATTTCTATAATTTTAAAGTGGAACCGACCGAGCCAAATCTGACCACCCTGGTTGATTTTAAATCCAAATGGGAGGATCTGGTAAAAAAGTCTACTCCAATTCCAACACCGGCAACATCTGAATATCGGAAAGCGGTAGGAGCTTTTGAAGGCGGCGGTTATGTTGAAAAAGGAATTTATCGTCCCATGGAAGATTGCGAAATGCGATCAATTTCTATAAACAATTTTTGTGTAGTTTGTAAAAGAGCAATTCAGGAAATGATTGATTTTTATTCCAGGTAAAGTGTTCTGATTTAGAAAATTCCGTTATAACCACCTTCATCCAGGCCGGCAGATCTTTAATGCTCCAATCTGTAATTTTTCAATCATGTAATTCATTTTTAATCTCTTAAACAAAAACTTATTATATTTACATTCTTTTTAAGAATAATTCATCATTACTTATATGGAACAAAGAAAATTATATAAAACAGTCGAAACAATAGCTTCACAAAATTTTGCTACTGATAAAAATATGCTTACCGAAGTTGTTTCACAGATTATTGAAGATGAGAATATCAATATAAACGGCGGACGGATTTGGAAACTGAATCCTGAAAAGGGTACTTATAGTCTTCTTTTTCAAACCGGCAAAGTTAAAATGATTGATCCCAATTTTGTTATTCTGATAAAAGATTACCCGATCTTTGACCTGATAGCAAAACAACGTACTATTGTTGGTGTTGAAACAAATGAAATTTTAAACAGAAAGGCATACTAAAATTTTCCTCCTCAGGTGTTGGTGATAAAATCAAAGTAAACGATAAAATATATTATGATTATCTACTTGCATTAAACAGTGAAAATATTGATGAGGAATTCAGGTTAACATTGAATATTATAGCAACAGCATTAACTTCTCAAATAAAACAGAGGAAATACTCCGAAAGAGCAAAATTTCTAAAAGCTGATCTAGATAAAGGCAGGGAAATTCAGAAAAGTATTTTACCCGAGCATGAATACAGTTTTCACAATTATGAACTTTTTGGGGTTACAGATCCTGCCGAAATAGTGGGAGGTGACTTTTTCGATTATCTTGAAATTGGAGATGAAGGCGACAGACTTGGAGTAACTGTAGGTGATGCGGCAAGTAAAGGTGTAGGAGCTGCCGCTGAAGCAATGTACATTGCAGGAGCTTTAAGAATGGCCACAACTTTTGAAATTAAAATATCACCTTTAATTAAAAGAACCAACCAGCTTGTAAATAAAATTTTTTCTGATGATAAGTTTGCATCACTCTTCTACGGAGAATTGTCAGCCGATAAAGGAGGATTGTTTTTATATGCAAATGCCGGCCATAATCCGCCGTTTTTTATTAAAAGTGATTCGGATGATATTATTATGCTGAATCCTACAGGTCCCGTTTTAGGCCCGGCTCCTAATGCTAAATATACAATTGACAATATCAACTTTGAAAAAGACGATGTATTATTAATATATTCGGATGGAGTTACCGAATCAACTAACTCGGAATTTAAAGAATATGGCGAAGAACCTCTAATGAATCAGTTGAAAATAAATAAACATCTTTCACCAAAAGAGATCACATACAAAATTCTTGATGATGTGATTAAATTTTCAAAAAATGGAAAATATACTGATGACAAAACATTAGTGGTAATCAAAAGAACGAAATAAATATTGTTAACTTAAGATAGAATTGTGTGCGGAGCTATTAAAAATGCAAATCTATAACGTTTGATGATGTGACCTTATCGATTTAAGTAGTTGATAAATTTCATTATTTATTTCAGGAAAGATTAATTAATGAGAGGAAACAATGGCTAAATCAATAAATCCCGCAACAGGGGAAGAAATTAAGAATTTTCCCGATATGAATGAAAATGCAGTCGATGAACTGCTGAATGAATCCCAAAGCACCTTCCTGGAGTGGAAAAACACAAGCTTTTCTGAACGGGCTGTAAAATTGAAAAAGGCGCATGATATCCTTTTAAAAAGGAAAGATGAATTTGCCGAAATTATGACTCTTGAAATGGGAAAACCGATTATGCAATCGGTTTCGGAAGTTGAAAAATGTGCCTGGGTTTGTGAATATTTTGCGGGGAATGCAGAAACTTTCCTTTCAAATCAAGAAATAAAAACAGATGCAAGTGAAAGTTATGTTACTTATAATCCTTTAGGTGTTGTACTTGCAATTATGCCGTGGAATTTCCCTTTCTGGCAGGTATTCAGGTTTGCCGCTCCTAATTTGATGGCTGGAAATGCCGGGGTATTGAAGCATGCTTCAAATGTAACCGGCTGTGCTTTGGGAATAGAAGAGGTTTTCAAGGAAGCGGGTTTTCCTGAAGGTTTATTCAGAACAATTATTGTCCCTTCAAAACAAATGGATTCGGTAATTAAAAATAAAAATGTCAAAGCTGTTACTCTTACAGGAAGTGTTCCCGCAGGAAAATCTGTTGCTTCAGCTGCCGGTTCAGTATTGAAGAAAACGGTGCTGGAATTGGGGGGAAGTGACCCTTATGTTGTACTGGAAGATGCAGATCTGAATAATTCAGTAGAAACATGTGTAAGTTCAAGATTGATAAACGGCGGGCAAAGCTGTATAGCTGCTAAACGTTTTATTGTAGTTGAAAAGATTTACCAAAAATTTGAAGAGATGTATGTTCAGCTTATGAAAGAAAAGAAAATGGGAGATCCTTTTAATAAGGAAAATGATCTTGGACCGCAGGCAAGCGAATCTCTTCGCAATGATTTACATGTGCAGGTAGAAAAGAGTATTGAAAAAGGTGCCAAACTTTTACTCGGCGGCAAAATCCCGGATGGGAAAGGAGCTTATTATCCTCCGACAGTTTTAGCGGGTGTGAAAAAAGGTATGCCTGCTTATGATGAAGAAATCTTCGGACCGGTTGCAGCTTTGATAAAAGTCAAAGATGAAGATGAAGCAATGAAAGTCGCTAACGATACTAACTTTGGATTAGGTGCTGCTGTTTTTACATCGAACACGGAAAGAGGGAAGAGAATTGCCGAATCCAAATTACATGCAGGAAATTGCTTTGTGAATTCATTTGTAAAGTCTGATCCCAGACTTCCGTTTGGCGGCATTAAAGAATCAGGTTACGGAAGGGAACTTTCACCTTTTGGAATAAAAGAATTTGTAAATATAAAAACCGTCTATGTAAAATGAGTAATCTTTAATTGAAAATATTGATTTTTATACTGCCTGTAATTCAGGATTCCATCAAGTTTTTACCTGATTATTTATCGGCTTCAAAGACTAATTTTGGAGAAGAAGATCTCTTCATCATTTTTCAGAAATTAATAATAGCAGTCTTGATAGGAGTTTTAATCGGCCTTGAAAGAGAGCATTCCAAACCTGAAAATGAAAAGACTTTCGCAGGTGTAAGAACTTTCCCTTTAATATCTATATTAGGATTTACAGCTGCATTAATTTCTTCTTTAACTTCATTCTGGATTTATTTTGCAGTATTTATCGGTTATTCTTCACTCATTACTGCAGCATATGTTTTCTCTGCAAAGTATGGCCGTCCTGGCGGAACAACTGAAGTTTCAACAATCCTTGTCTTTATTTTAGGTTCCCTGGTTTATTGGAATTATGTAGTGCTTGCCGCAATTATTGCCGTAATTGTTGCAACATTTTTAACCTTAAAAATTCAGCTTCACCGGTTTGTCGGCAAAGTAAGCGAAGAGGATCTTTATGCAACAATAAAGCTTGCAATAATTTCAGTTATTATTCTCCCTCTGCTTCCAAACAAAGTGATCGGACCTCTTAACATTCTTAATCCGCAGATGATCTGGCTGATGGTAATTTTTATAAGCGGAATAAGCTTCATCGGATATATTTTTGTTAAAGTCTTCGGCCAGAACAAAGGAATTCCCATAACCGGTTTAATGGGAGGTTTGGTTTCTAGTACTGCGGTTTCTTATTCATTTTCAAAAAAGAGTAAGGAAAACAATGCATCTGCCAAGAATTTTGCCCTGGGAATTTTATTGGCTTCCACAGTAATGTTTCCAAGGATATTCGTTGTAATACTGGTTTTAAATAGTGCATTAATTAAATCAGTTTGGATTCCATTATTGATTTTAACATTTGTAAATGCTGCCGTAAGTTATTTTATGTTTAGAGATATTAAGTATAATAATTCCAGGGAAGGAATAGATTTAAAGAATCCTTTAAACTTAAATCGGCCCTGTTATTCGGATTGATATTTGCCATAATGATTTTTCTTTCGAAAGCAGCACAATTATATATGGGCAAAAACGGAGTTTATGCAGCAAGTGCTTTTGGTGGTCTGGCCAGTATTGATGCAATTATTGTTTCGTTGACTCAATTGAGTTATCACAAATTAAACGGTGATGTAATCGCTATTGCCGTAATTATCGTAGTAATTTCTAATTCTGTTTTTAAAGGGATAATTGCTTTGATCTGTGGGACCAGGGAGTTAAGCAAGCAGGTTATAAAAGGTTTGGGTTATGTTTCTCTTACAGGTGTGGCTTACTTAATTTATATAATATTAAGGTAGCACAGGTTGTCCAAGGCTGTGAATCAATCTGTGCTACTTTTGAATCATTTAAAATAGTTAACGATTTTATCCGTTTTCATTTATAGTACTGTCCCAGGTGCTCTTTATATCATTCCAGACAGAATTAACGCCGGATTTAAAATCATTCCAATTACCTTTGGTTACATCATTAAAGTTACTCATTTTCTTATTCAGAACTTCTCTTTCTTCTTTTAGCTTTTCAACACTTTTATTGTATTCATCTTTAGCATTTCCGGATGCATTTTCTGCTTTATTCTCAAGTTCATCTATTTTATTATCTAACTTATCTTTAGCATTTTCAACAGAGTTTTTGAATTGTTCTTTTTGATCATAGGTGTAGTCTTTAGTGTTATTCCATAATGTATCAAGATTGCTTTCTGTTTTGGAAGAAATATTTGAGCTTCTATTCTCCATTTTCTCTTCCTGCTTGTTGTTATTTCCGCATGATATCAGCAAAAATGAAATTAATACATTAAAAATAATTGTATAAATAAGATTCCTTTTCTTTCTCATATTTTCTCCTTGTATTATGTATATAGTTTATTTTATCGTGTCTTTTAATTCAAATAGTTTTACTGTTTTGAAATATTTTTTTTAAAAGTATAATAAATGCAAGAATTAATAGAATATGTATTAAACCGCCGAAAGTGATTGATGCAATTATACCCAATAACCATAAAATTAAAAGCAGAACAAATATTGTCCACAGCATAAAAACTTCTATTAATTGTACCTTTACTTAAATAAAATATATTTTAAAACGGTCTCGATTTATGTATAGTATCACATAATTATTGTCTGTTATCTAATCGCACAAAAAGATCAGTAATATCAAAATAAAGAGTTGAAAAACTTAACAATTACAATGCTTATCCCGGCCGAAAACGATCTTTATATTTTTGATTCTCATTTTAAGATTGAATAAAATTTTTTAATTAATTGAAAAGCAGATATCACAAGCTGCAAATTAGATTGACAGTTTTTTTATATTTAATTTATTCTTATTCAATTTCATATTATTATGATAGCAGCAGTCAATAATTACAAATTATTAATAGAGTATGATGGTACTAACTATTCCGGCTGGCAAATACAGCCGAATGCACTTACAGTTCAGCAGGTTATTTCCGATGCAATAAAAATTCTGACCAAAGAAGATGTAAATTTAATTGGTTCAGGGAGAACTGATTCCGGGGTTCATTCACTGGGACAAACAGCAAATTTTAAAGCTCAAAAAGAGATTAATATTTTCAAATTCATTTATTCCTTAAACTCGTTGCTGCCGAAAGATATATCAGTAAAAAAAATGGAAAATGCAGATATTAATTTTAATGCAAGAATAAATGCAAAAAGAAGAATTTATATTTATTTATTCACCAGGTATAAATCTCCTTTTTTCGACAGGTATTCCTATTTCTATCACGATAAGATTGATTGTAACAAATTGAATATTCTAAGCTGCTTTTTAACCGGGCCGAAAAATTTTACATCTTTTTGCAAAACTATTTCTGATACAGAAAATAAAATTTGCAATGTTTATAATATCAGGTGGAAAGAATCAAAAGGAATGGTTTTCTTTTTCATTGAAGCTGACAGATATCTTCACGGAATGGTAAGAACAATTATCGGCACACTTCTTTATACTGCAAAAAAGGGTTTGAACGAAAATTATATTGAAGAAGTTTTTTCTGCAAAAAACAGAACCGCAGCCGGTGAGGCAGTTCCGGCAAAAGGTTTATTTCTGTACAAAGTCAGGTATTAAAGATTACATTCCCGAAACATGCAGTGATGACGGCATCATGAAATTTGATGATAAACATTCATTAACATGTTATTTATTCCAAATAAATTTTATTTTTAGCTTATGGAATTTCTGGCAAAAATACACCCCGAAGTAATTCATTTTCCTATAGCTTTCCTTTTGGGTTATGCATTATTTGAAATTTTGGGAATTATTCTGAAAAAAGAATTTCTATCCAAAACTGCGCATTTATTATTATTCCTTGGGGTATTAGGAATGATAGCCGCAGTGTTAACAGGTAATCAGGCGAAGGATGTTGCGCATAAAGTCAGCAAGACTGGAATATCAATTTCATTTAAAGCTATTAATGAACACGAAGATTATGCAAATATTACCCTTTGGTTTTTCGCAGCATTGCTTGTGCTTAGGACTATGGCTGTAATTAAAAAAAAATTTGCCGGAGTGATAAAATATTCATTTATTATCCTTTCATTAATCGGATCTTTTTTAGTCTATGAAACCGGTGAACATGGAGGTACGCTGGTTTATAAGCATGGAATAGGTACTGAATTAAAAATGATGGAAAATATTCCCTCAAATACCAGTCCCGGCAGGAAATAAATTTTGAAGAAAAATATAGCTTACTGTTTCACTGCTATAATTATAATCAATGCCATTGGTATTTTATTACGATATGCGGGTCTTGATACCTATTTTATAATTATCGGATTTCGATTTCAGCTAAGTTTATTTTTACCGGCTCTTTTCATTTCCGCAATATATTCAAAAGATGTTATTGTAAGTATTTTCAGAAATCCCTCATATAAAGGATATTTACTTTTTATTTTTTTACTTACTATACCTCTTTTAATCCTGTTTGCAATTCTGTTTTTTTTAAGAAAAATTGAACTGGGTGATCCGGGATATCTTTATGAATTCGGCATCTCTTCAATTATAGATTTTCCAGTTTACCTGGCGTGGAATTCAATTCAGTTAATACTCTTTTTCTTGTTTTTTATTTATCTTACTTCAAAAGCAAGATTAAGTTTATCAATTATATTTCTCATTTTTGTACTTCTATTTGTTTATGAACTAATTCCGCTTAAGCATGAAAGTTTTGATTATATCAACCCGGTATCACTTATCTTTTTGGGATTGATAACAGGATTTATTGTAAAATATTATCAAAATATATACTGGCTGGTTGTCTTTTCCTTTTCATTATTATGGCTTGATTTTCTTTTATTCGGCAGTAATTCGGAAATGGCTGTAAACCTGCTTTTTGCTTCTCAGTATAATTCCTGGGAAGGTTTCTTTTCGGTTGATAAAGGGCTTAAAGCATTTATTTTACCAGCCCATTTATTACTGGTGAATATTTTTATTATTATTAATATTTTTAAATATAAGTCAAACAATAAAGTTAATTATATAGATACGGGAAATTAATTATATTAAGAATTACGATGGTATTGTTAAGAATATATCGTATCCAGAATTTATTCTCTAAAAAAATAATTTCTCAAATTGCGTTATAACAATCATTTGGCCAGATAGTTATATTTTGTATTTTTAATTATGCAAAAATTAATTTCTGTGTTATTTATTGTTTCAATGCTGTCTGTTTCTTATGCCAAAGAACCTCCTGCGGGAAAAGCAAGAGGATTATTTATTTCCTTTGGTGTTGGTCCCCGTTTACCTATAAATTATTTCTCAAATTCGTCTGATTTGGGTTACGGCTTTAATGTGGAGTTCTCATATACCGATAATGAATATCTCCCTTTCTTTTTATTTACAAAGATAGGATATGAACAATTTCCGGGTTCACAGGATTTTTACAAAATAACCGATTATACAAATTACTCTACTACATCTATTCCTATTAATTTAGGTATAAGATATTACTTTGCTCCTCTGCTTGAGAATGTCGTACTATTTATGCCTGTTGTTGAAGTATCAGCCGCGTATATGTACCTGCAGAAATTAAATGAATTTAAACCCACAGCAAATAAAGCAAATTATACTGAAACAACATCAAAAATAGGAATAAGTGCGGGAGTAGGGATCTCTATGTTCATGATGGAAATTATGGCGACATATAATTATTTCCAGACTAACCAATTTATAGGGCTTGATCTAAGAGTAAGATTACCTTTATTCATAAGTTATTAGGTGGAAAAATGGAATATGAAAATTTAATTTTAGAAAATAAAAATTCAGTTGCTGTTTTAACCATAAACCGTCCGGAGAAATTAAATGCTCTGAATGGTGAAATTCTTGCCGAATTAAAAATAGCATTTACCGAATTAAAGAAAGATGACAGTACTAAAGCAGTTATAGTGACAGGAAGCGGTGAAAAAGCTTTTATCGCAGGTGCTGATATTGCGGAATTAAATAAGCTTAATATGATTAGCGGACAAGAGTTCTCTGATAAAGGGCAGGCAGTATTTAATTTAATTGAACAGTTTGAAAAACCTGTTATAGCCGCTGTTAACGGGTTTGCTTTAGGCGGCGGCTGCGAATTGGCTTTAGCATGTCATATAAGGCTTGCGTCTGAAAATGCAAAATTCGGACAGCCTGAAGTAAACCTTGGAATAATTCCCGGCTACGGCGGTACTCAGAGATTAGCAAGATTAGTAAACTCAGGCAGAGCAATGGAATATATTCTTACAGGAGATATGATAACTGCACATGAAGCACTAAGAATCGGTCTTGTAAACCATGTTTATCCTAAAGATGAATTAATTATCAAAGCAGTTGAACTTGCTGAGAAAATTACTTTGAAACCGGTGAATGGCGTCAGGCTTGCAGTTAAAGCTATTAATGCTGTTGATCAAATTTCTTTAACTGAAGGTCAAAATTATGAGGCTGTTTTATTCGGAATTTGCTGCGGGACAGAAGATTTTAAAGAGGGGACAAATGCATTCCTTGAAAAACGTAAACCGGAATTTAAAAACAAGTAAATTTAATTCTTCTAACCGATGAACTTATTTTACAAGGGAAAAAACTCCCGCAAAATTATTATATCACTATTTGTTACGGTAATAATTCTGCTTCTGGCAAATCTTACATTAGAAGTTTTATGGAGTGACAAGACACCGCAACCTGAATATAAAAAAGAAATAGATTCTAACGACATTGAAAGAATATTTAAAGAATCATTAGCAAATCTCGGTATAGAAAAAAAATGGGTTAACCTTCAAAAAAAAAGAAAAGTATCTTCATCTGTTTCGGGGAAAAGTTTTATTTCTTACAGCATTGCTATACCTGTCGACCTGCCTATAACTGTTGTTTTAAATGAAATTTTTATTTCATTTAAAAATTATAATCTCAGTATTAAATCTGAAGAACAAAAGATAAACGGAAAAACCCTTTTAAAAATATCATCCGGAAATAATTTAAAATTAACAAGCGAATTTTTTTATGATAAATCAATAAGCCGTAATGCAGGAAGTATCGGAATTTTCATTACCGGGATTACTAATTTAGATGACGAAAAAAGAAAAGCACTATTATCAATCCCGGAGACATTTGAACTGCTGCTTGTACCGTCCAAACAATCTTCACTGATATTAAAAACTCTGAGAGATTTTAAAAGGGGATATGGAATATTGCTTAATGATGATATTACAGACCTGGAATTTAAATTAAGCAGTAAGTACTCCGATAGACGTTTAAAGAGTTCTGTCCGCAATATTCTTGGAAAATTTCCCGGCTCCTCTGTTTTTATTATAGATAATCAGTCAAATCTTTTTTCTTCAAATGTTTCTCCATTATTAAAAGAAGAATTCAAAAAAAGAAACCTCAGGTTAGTCTCTGAAGATTCTCTTTCCGAATTGACTAATGAGGGAAACAACAATGCTTTGAAGGATTTCAGGGATAAGATAGAAGCAACTAAGAGAGGGGAGACAGCAGAATTTGTTATTACCGCAGAAGAATTCCGTCTGCTTCAGCCGGAAATAATAAGGTTTAGAAAAGTGGGCTATAAATTCTTGCATCCATCCGAATTATTAAAAGAGTAAATTTATATTTATCAAATTAGACTTATTTAATCCCGTTGGTCAGATATTAATATTACCTCTATCGATTTTTTTCAAAAAATAACTATTTTGAAAAACTTCTTAGTTTCGGCTTATTCATATTTGTAATTATTTGGTATGTTTATGCGTCTATTATATATACAATAAAATAATTTTTGAAAAAAGAATTAAAAAATATTTCTGTAAAGGAGTTATACGAAGAATATTCGGAAGATATTTTCAGGTACTCTTACAGCATATTGAAAAATTATGAAGAAGCGCGGGATCTCGTTCAGGAAGTTTTTCTTCGTCATTTTGAAAATGAAAAATCTTTTAAAGGAGGTTGCTCTTACAAAACATGGTTGTTTATTATTGCAAGGAATTTATGTTATAGCATACGGCGAAGAAAAAGTTTTAACAATGATACTATTGAAAATTATATAATTAAGAAAAATTATTCTGATACATATGATATCAATATCTCAATAAGAAATGCATTGCTGAAAATCTCGGCTGAAAACAGTGAGTTGTTATATTTAAAGGAGTATGAGGGATATTCCTATTTGGAAATTTCAAAAATAACAAATTTGTCTGTGGAAAATATTGCTGTAAAATTATATCGAACTAAAAAACTTTTAAGAAAACATCTTAAAGATTTTAAGGAATCATAGATGAAGCATTATGAATATGAAGTAAGTCTTTTTGTTGAAAACGAATTACCGCCGGATAAAAAGGAAGAATTATTTTTACATCTCTCAAGATGTAATAAATGTAGTAATGTTTTAACGGATTATCAAAAATTACAATCTCATATCTCCAATTTTTATAATACATTGCCATCGAGCAATTTCAATATAATTTCCGAACAAAATAGGAAAAACATTTCCTGGCGGGTAAAGTTCAGAAAAATATTAATCCCCGTTTCGGTTTCTGCATTAATTATTATTGTGATTCTGTTTTATACGGAATTTAATACGCGTCAATCCGGAATTGATTCCGCTAATTATACGAAGAGAGAAGTTTCTGAAAAAACAAAAAGTAATGGGAAAATCAATTTAAATTCTAATTCAAAACATGAAGAAAATATCAAACTGCTCCCTATTGATTACCAAAATATCACAGATTTCAATAAGATTAATAATACAATTTCTTTAAAAGAAAAAGTAGATAGAGAGCTAAAAAATTGCAGATATAATTATGAACTTGTAGAATTTAATAAAGCGATTAACAAGGCTTTTTATAATAATTTTAATTATTAAAAAATTTAATAGAAGAGGGTACTATGATTTCAAAAAAGGCAATCATATCAGCTGGGATTATAATTTTTGCATTGGTATGCTGGGGATATTTATCAGATGGTGATAAAATTCCAGACGGCTGGTTTAAAGCCGGTTCTGATCCAAACAGTTATAATATTGGAATCGAAAACAAAGGAGGAAATCATGGGGGAAATACTATCTTTATAAAATCTAATCAGGAAAAAATTAATGGATTTGGAACTCTGATGCAGAATTTTTCTGCAGAAAAATATTTGAATAAAAGGGTCAGATTTTCCGGCTATGTGAAATCCAAAAGTGTAGCAGGTTCAGCTGGTCTTTGGATGAGGATTGATGGAAAAGAAAATCCCACAAAACCTTTAGGTTTCGATAATATGAACAACCGCCCGATTAAAGGAACTAGCGATTGGAAAAAATATAATGTCGTTCTGGATATTCCTCCAAATAGTAATTTAATAAATATCGGTGTATTATTAGCCGGAACAGGAGAAATTTGGACAAGTGATTTAAAGTTTGAAACTGTAGATAAGAGTGTTCCTACAACAGATTTATTAAGTAAAGCTAAAAAAATAGAAGGACCAGTTAATTTAGATTTAAAAAAATAGCAATAAACCAGCAGTAATTACTATAAGTTGAATAAAAATAAATAACCGGATTTAAAGTCTAAGGTTAAGATGATTAATATTGCATACTTTTAAGGATATTCAATTATTTTTGTATCACCTAAACCTAATCCTTCCAGCTGTTTTGCAACTTTGTTTTTATCACCTACAATTAATACAACAGCTTCTTCTGGGAAGATATTCTCTTCGGCGGCAAGTTTGACTCCTTCCAGAGAAACACCCATTATCTTTTCAATATAGTTATTAAAATAATCGTCAGGTAATGAAAAAATATATTTTGCCGTTAAATGAGAAGCTATTTGTTTGTTGGTTTCAAAGTTTGAGGGGAACTTTCTTATTATTGACGATTTTGCAAATTCAAGCTCTTTCTCGTCAACTCCATTTCTAATAGAGCGCAGCTCGTTTATTATTTCTTTCACAGCATTACCGGTGTTTTCCGAACCAACTGATGTTGAGATTATAAAATGTGCAGCATTCCTGTAATATGTGAATCTCGATGAAGCACCGTATGTATAACCTCTTTTTTCTCTTAAATTTAAATTTATTCTACTGGAAAACTGACCGCCTAAAATATTATTTAAGAGATTTTTTTCATAGTAATCTTTCTCATTTCTTTCCAACGATAAATGCCCGACCCTGATTTCACTCTGTACCGCTCCTTCCTTATGCACAATAAAAATTTGCGTTTTATTCCTTGCGGAACTACTTACCTGGAATGAAGTAACATTTTCAGGCTTCCACTTTACTAGTAATAAATTTAAATATTCTTTTAATTCTTCAAGGTTTGAGTCCCCGACAATAATTAGAGACGAATTATCAGGTCTAAAATGTAAATTGTAAAATAGTTTGATATCTTCATTCGAAATATTCACAACACTTTTTTCATCCCCCAAAGTGATCGAAGAATATGGATTATCTTTTCCAAAAATTAAATATTCATAAGCAGCATCAGCTATTTGATCAGGTTCATCCTTCAGCTGAAGCAGCTTTATCAATACTTTCCTTTTTTCACGGTCAAAATCTTTTTCATTAAAATGAGGTTTTAGTAAAACGATGGAAAAAAGATCAAATGACCTTTCAAAATGTTCTTTTAATGTCTGCAGCGTCAGGAAAATATTATCCTGGCTTGTTCCTACATTGAAATGGGAGCCTAGTGTATCGAATTCATCGCTCAATTCAAGAGCGTCATATTTTCCTGCACCTTCATCGATTGCCATCGCTGTTAAATTGGCCAGCCCCTTTTTATCAATCGGGTCAAACTTACCCCCTGCGTTTACAACCAGATTCAACTGAAGAATAGGCAGTTCATTTTTTTGAACAAAAAAAACTTTGAGTTTGTTATCCAGTGCGAAGCTTTGAATTTCCGGCAGAGAAAATTCAATTTCTTCTTTAGGTAATGGTTTTAATTTTCTATTAACTTCGTTCATATTAATTTATTTTGATGGGAGTATATTTAATTCAACGTAAGGTTTATCCAAATACTTTTCTATACAGCTGCTGATTAAATCTGCATTTGTATTTTCATATCTTTTTAGATCTTCTGAAAAGTAATTCGGTTCATTAACAAAATAGTTGTAAGAGTTAAGCTGATCGGCTATACTGTCAATATTCTGTAAAGAATAAATGAAATTTGATTTGATGCCGTTCTTGGACTTAATTAATTCTTTATCGGAAACTTTGTTCGTTTTAATATTATTTAATTCTGTAAATATTTCATCTTTTAATTGTTCAGACTTAACACCTGGTTTTGCAGTTGCAATCATTACAAAGCTGCCGGTTAACTTTCCTGAATATTGGAAAACGGAAACATCCTGGGCAATCTCTTTGTCAAAAACCAGATTTTTATACAACCTTGAATTTTTTGAACCGGCGAGTATATCGCTTAGAACATCGAGCGCAGCGTCATCTTTTCCATAAGCATGATCGGAAAGCCAGGCAAGGTGCAGCCTCTCCAGCTGAACATCTTCATTCTTTTCTAGTTTAATATTTTCTTTTAAGCCAGTTAATTTATTTTTCAAAGGACTAAGGAAATTGGGACCAGTAATATCACCAAAATATTTTTCTATCAGCTCTTTTGTCTTTAGCGGTTCAAAAGAACCGGCCACAACCAAACTTGCATTTGCAGGGGAGTAATATGCCTCAAAAAATTTTTTAACATCTTCAAGCAAATAACTTTTAATATCATCCATAAAACCGATTGTCGGCCAGCTATATGGATGTCCTCCCTGGAATAGGTGAGTAATCATTATTTCCCATGCTAATCCATAGGGCTGATTATCATACCTTTCCAGCCTTTCATTACTAACGACATCTTTTTGGTTATTCAATTTTTCCTGGGTGAGAGCAGGAAGCAAATATCCCATTCTGTCTGATTCAAGCCAAAGAATTAATTCAAGAAAGTTTGAAGGAACTTTTTCGTAATAATTTGTTCTGTCAAAGGTTGTTGAGCCGTTAAGTGTTCCGCCTGCTTCCTGTATATATCTGAAATGCATCTCTTTGGGAACATTTTGAGAACCCTGGAACATCATATGTTCAAATAAATGAGCTAACCCGGTTTTTCCCTTAACTTCATTTGCAGAACCAACCTTATACCAGATATTTACCGAAACCAAGGGAAGATTATCATTTTTGTGCAGAATTACTTCCAGACCATTCCTTAATTTGTATTTTTCGTACCCGATATTTAATATTTCCATAATTCTAGATTAAAAGTTATTATAAATGTTCTGTCTGCAGATTGTTGTGCAAGCAGAGACATTCAGCAGAACGTCTCTAAAACAGAAACGAATCATTTAAATATTCTGATATTTAGTTAAATAACCCTATAAGTTAAAACAATTTTCTTTAATATTAAATTTAACTGCGCAAAATCAGGGAATAAATTTGATTTTAAGATTAACAATTTCAGAATAGCTTCCTGTTCTGACTGGAGGCCCCCACGTACCTACACCGCATGAGATATAATATTGGGTTTTACCTTTATTAAGATATCCCCAGCTTTTCTCATAAATCATCCTGGTAATATAATTTAAAGGATATAATTGACCATTATGTACATGTCCCGATAACTGCAATGCTACACCATTATTTTCAGCTTCTTCTAATCCGAAAGGAGTATGATCCATTAAAATAATCGGATATTCTTTAACAGAATTATTTATAATCTTATTGAGGGGGAGCCTTTCTTCACCGGTAAAATTTTTTTTACTTCTATCATCTCTTGCAGCGACTACAAAACCGTCTTCAAATTTTATTAAAGAATCTCTTAATAGATTTATATTGTGATTCTCAATATATTTTTCTGCTTCTTTAATACCAGTAATAAATTCATGATTCCCTGTTGCTGCATAAACACCATACTTTGATTTCAATTTAGAAAAAGAATCTCCAATATTATTCCCGTATAGAACAGATGGTTTATCATCAACAATATCCCCGGCCAGGAGAATTATGTCCGGTTTTAATTCATTTATTTTTCCGACGATCTTTTCAAGAAGTAATTCGTTGTCCATTGGAGATAAATGGATATCGCTTGCCATTACCACATTTAATTCATCCAGCTCACATGCGCCTCTTGCAATTTCAAGATTTAATGTTTTTACTTTAAGGCTGCGTGTATTTAAATACCCTAAGAATATTATGACAAAAGTAAAAAACACTATTGCACCGGTAATAATATGTTTTGTAAGAAGATAATTTTCTTTAACAAATACCGGGAAGACTTCAAGTTTCCAGTTTAATAACCTTAAAAAATCAATTAAAAAAATCGAAATAAAAAAGTAAAGCATGAAAGCAAACCAGAATGAACCAATCCATAATATTACATTATAAATATAAAGCGGCAGATATGAGACAAGAAATTTGGCAGCAATATAAGCAAATGCTAATAATACAAATATTATTAAATAAAAAATTCTTAAATGAGGGAACCCTTCAAGAGCCTGCCAGCCTCTTATAAAAATATAATAATTAATTGCTGCATAAATGGCAAAAAATATTGAGAAGAATAAAACCATATGTACTTCCAAAAGGTTATTATTTTTAATTGAAGCACAAAATTAGCGAAAAATACCATTGGTTTAAAAATTTTTTAGTATCACATACTCTAAGTCATTCAAAGTGTCTGCTTTACTGATTAGGATCATAAAAATTATAGTTGATTTTTGCTATTTTTAAATTATAATTTTCAAATTAAGGAATCAGCTATGAATAGAAGAAAACTGGGATCGAATGGTCCCGATGTATCTGCAATTGGTTTGGGCTGCATGGGAATGTCTGAGTTTTATGGAACCGGAAATGAAAAAGAATCAATATCAACAATCCATCGTACCTTGGAACTTGGTATAAACTTTCTGGATACTGCCGATATGTACGGACCTTTTAAGAATGAAGAATTAGTCAGTAAAGCGATTTCCGGCAAAAGAGATCAAATTGTATTAGCGACAAAATTCGGTATTCAAAGAGGACATGATCCTGCTAATAGAAAGGTAAACGGAAAACCGGAATATGTTCACTCTGCATGTGATGCCTCTTTGCAAAGGCTTAACGCTGATTATGTCGACTTATATTATCAGCATCGGGTGGATCCTGAGGTGCCAATTGAAGAAACTGTTGGTGCAATGGCAGAATTAGTCAAAGCTGGTAAAGTAAAATTCCTGGGACTTTCGGAAGCATCCCCCGAAACAATAAAACGTGCTAACGCTGTTCATCCTATAACAGCTTTGCAGACCGAGTATTCCCTATGGTCAAGAGATCCTGAAAATGAAATTTTGGACACCGTTCGCAAGCTGGGAATCGGGTTCGTTGCTTATAGTCCCCTGGGAAGAGGATTCTTATCCGGTAAAATCAATTCTATTGATGATCTTGAAGAAAATGATTTCAGGCGTTATTCTCCAAGATTTCAGGGAGAGAACTTTCAGAAAAATCTTGAATTGGTAGATAAGGTTCAGGAAATTGCAGGTGATAAAGGGGTTACGGCAGCACAGCTTGCACTTGCCTGGGTTTTATCTAAAGGGGAGGATATTATTCCGATCCCTGGTACCAAGCATGTAAAATATCTGGAAGAAAATGCAAAAGCAGTTGAAATAAACCTGACAGATGATGAACTGGAAGAAATTGAAAATGTCATGCCGGTTGGTGCGGCCTTAGGTTTACGTTATCCTGAAAGCGGAATGAAAACTATTGATAAGTAAAAATATTTATTGTCCGTAGCAAAATAATTATTTTGATTTATCAAAGTATAATTTTGGAGTGGTATCTCAGTTTCATCAAACTGAGACACTGCCAATTTTGTAATGTATATATATTCCGGCTTTTCTCCAGGGTTTTATTATTCCGGGTTTTTTTTATACCGAACTTACAGGAATATTTCTGGTAAGTGAAGAATCAGGTGTTTATTCCAGTGATAGGTTTATGGTTAATGAGTAATGAAGTTTTTGACTTCGAGGTCATCATGTTCTAAAATATTCTCATTAAGTCTGAAAATTTTTTTTATAAAAATTATTTTATAAATGCTTTAGCCTTTCGATTATATTTTTACACAAAGTTTTGATCAAAATTATTATTCCTTTAATGTCTGTGAATACATATATTAATCATTGAGAATAAAAATTTTTGGAGATAATCCAATGGCAGAAGATACATTAATTCAAAAGCTGCAGGTACTGCTGATTGAAACCGGGAAAGAACATCATCAGGCTTTTATTGAAACTGACGGACAGGATGCAGAGTGGCCTTTATGGTATGCCGGATATCTTAATGATAAGATCTCAGGTTTAATTGAAAAAAAAATATCCAAGAGTGAGTTGGTTTATTTAATTGTTTCCGCTGAGAAAGAAAGAGACAAATCAAAATCAAAAACAGAGTGGGAGAGATTTTACGCTGAGTATATAGCCGAAAGAGTATAGAATTATTTACAGATGAATAAATGTGTTTGTAATTAACATTTGTTTTTCCTTTTTATTACTATATTTAAGAAAAAATATTAGAGGAGACAATATGATGCTTATGAGATATTTTTCTATCTTTATTTTAATATCAGCTTTTTTGTTTATTTCATGCAGCACTGTTCCTATAACTGGCAGGAAACAATTAAGCCTGATTCCTGAAAGCCAGATGCTCTCTATGAGCTTTTCACAATATGATCAATTCCTGAAGGATAATAAAGAAAGCAATGATCCTCAGAAAATAGCTCTGGTAAAAAAAGTCGGTGAAAGAATTGCTTCGGCTGTTGAGAAATATTTGAAAGATCACGGTATGGCTAACGAAGTAGCAAATTATAAATGGGAATTTCATTTGATTGAAAGTAATGAAGTAAATGCATGGTGTATGCCCGGAGGAAAAGTTGTTGTCTATACGGGTATCCTTCCCATTACACAGGATGAAAACGGTTTGGCAGTAGTTTTAGCACATGAGATTTCACATGCTGTTGCAAAGCATGGGGATGAAAGAATGAGCCAGGCCCTGGTTGCGCAGCTTGGAGGTGTTGCACTTCAGGAAGCATTGAAAAATAAACCTCAGGAAACTCAGCAAATATTTTTAGCAGCATACGGAGTTGGAGCACAGGTTGGTGTCCTGCTCCCGTTCAGCCGCACACAGGAAAGCGAAGCTGATCATCTGGGATTAATTTTTATGGCAATGGCTGGTTATGATCCGCATGGCGCAATTACATTTTGGGAAAGAATGATGAAAATGAATACTGGAAGCAAACCCCCTGAATTCTTAAGCGATCACCCTGCTGACCAGACCAGGATAAATGATATAAAAGCAGAAATACCTGAAGCTATGAAGTATTATAACAAGAAATGATCATCGTTTCCATTTATATAGTCTTAACAGGAAATAAAAGGTATAATGGTATAAGGGAATAGAGGCGTACACCCTATTTCCCGTATACATGTATACCAGATAAACAATAGGTGTCGCATATGGAAGAATTTAAAGAGAAAGACATAAGTGGGTTAAAAATTAAGATAGACAGGACAACTTGTATTGCAACCGGGAACTGTATTAAATCTGCTCCCGAAGTTTTTGAATTGGATGATGAAAGAATTTGTACATTCAAAGCTGATTTGATTGAAATTGAAAATGAAAAATTAATTGAGGCATGTTCTGTTTGCCCGGTTGATGCGTTAATTGCAATAAATAAAAATGGTGAGCAAATTGTACCATAATATTCTCAATATATTTTCAAAACAAAATATTAGGTATGGAACATTAATAATGTATCACTCAAATAATCCAACTTCATTCTTTTCTTAATCCGTATACTCAGATTTGCAAAATTTAATTTTAATTCTCGGTCTTGTCTGTCCTGTATTTTTAATAATAGCTCTGGGTTATTTTTTAAAAAGACTGGGGACTATAAATGATAACTTTATCAGACTGTCGACAAAGATTGTATTTAATATTTCTTTACCCGCTTTAATATTTACAGAAGTATCTAAAGTTCCCCTGGATAAAGTATTCGATATTAAAATGGTAGCTTTTGTTTATTCAGGTATATTAATCTCTTTTATTATAATATGGGTAATATCTATTCCACTTTTAAAAGACGGAAAGGACCGTGGGGTATTTATACAGGGTAGTTTCAGAAGTAACTACGCAATAATTGGTCTTGCACTTATCTCAAATATTTTCGGTTCGGAGAAGTTAGGAAAAGCATCGCTTTTGCTGGCCTTTATAATTCCTTTGTTCAATATCTTATCCGTCATTGCTCTGATGGTTCCTAATAGAAAAGAAAAGCAATTAAATACATCTAAAACCCTTTTGGAAATCATTAAGAATCCATTAATAATTGCTGTTATGCTTGCAGTTCCTTTTTCATATTACAAATGGGAACTGCCGGGAGTTCTTTTAACCACAGTTGACTACCTGGCTGCATTGTCTTTGCCTTTAGCACTAATCGGGATTGGGGGATTCATAAACTTTCAGGATATTAGAAAAGCATCTTTTAACGCGATTTTATCTACTACTATTAAACTGGTTATTATACCATTGACAGCCTGCATTATAGCTTATGAGTTAAATTTTCCCGCAGGTGATATGGGAATAATATTCATATTTTTTGGATGTCCCACTGCGATTGTCAGCTTTATAATGGCTGAAGCTATGGGTTCGAACAGCAGACTTGCTGGGAACATTGTATTAATGACAACTTTAGGTTCCATAATTACAATTACAGCAGGATTATTTATATTAAAACAGAACGGCTTACTTTAAATATCTTAAATGTAAAGTGCTCTTCCGAAATCTTTCCTGTGCTTTAAGGTAGTTTCATTTTCTTCACCAAGATATTTAAATATTGCAATACATGCTTTCCTTGCACCTTCATCATCATAGGTTTTGTCTTCTCTGATTACATCTATAAATTTTTCAAGAGCAGAATCAAAATTTTTTGTTTTTAAATTTTCTATAGCCGAAACATAATTATTCTTAACAGGTGCGTCAGGGAGTTTATCCAGCTGATTCAATTTCTTTAATAGTACATAAATAGTCTGTATTGATTCAACCTGTTCATAATTTTCTGCACTCCCGTCCACATTTTGCACTAGATTTATTGCTTTATCAGAATCCTCAAAAACAAGAATTTTACCTAAAAGTAATTTAGCCTCTTCGTTTTCAGGTTCAACGGCCAGGAAATTTTGCAAGATCTTTTTAGCATCATCATTCCGATGTTCAGAAAATAATATTTTGGCAGATTCTAATTGTTCCTGATTTTTACTTGGAATGGCCTTCTTTAACCACTGTTCAACCATATTTTCAGGCAGTGCGCCTGTAAATTCATCTGTAACTTCTCCGTTTACAAATAATTTTACATTTGGAATTCCTCTGATTCCATATTCCATGGCGATTTCCTGGTTACCATCAGTATCAAGCTTAGCAAGGGCCCATGTGTCTTTATATTTTTCAGCTAACCGTTCCAGTATTGGTCCAAGCATTTTGCAGGGTCCGCACCATTCAGCCCAGAAATCTACAAGTACAGGAATATTTTTGCTCCTTTCAATAACATCTTTTTGAAAATCTTTAACTTCGTAATTCATTTTAATTTCCTCTTTTATTCTGTTTACTTATCTACATTAGATGAATTTTCTCTTAAAAAGATACAAAATTTTCTTCTTTTTAAACGAGTTACAGCTCTCATCATATTAAAAAAAACTGTATAGTAATTAAATACATTTTCCAAATTATTGTTTTTTTATAAAGTTATCAGTCCTTTACCGCAACCGGCCAGAGTTTTTGTTGTTCAGGATCAGGTTGAGGATGCAAAAAAGTTATTGAAGGATGTTGATATTCACATCTTCGGTTTTTCGATGCGCAATGAAGATGAAGAATAAGTGTTAAGATTTCCTGAAGTAATCATAAAGGTTTGCAGAGAATATTGATATTGTTTCTTTAAATGATATTTAATTTCCGCAAACTTTATAATCCAAGTGAAAACAGAGTTAACCCGATTACTAATCCGAAAACAAAATTAAACAGCTTAATTTTTATTGAATCTTTAAGCGAGTATGAAAGCAATGGCAGCATTCCATGACCGTCCTGTACAATTGAGCTTGTTAGTAAAACCGAAAAGGGAACTAAGCCATTGGCAAACAATGTTACAAATATTAAATGCGGTCCTGATTCAGGAATTAAACCAATCAATGCTCCGACAAATAGAAAAATTATAGGGTAATTTGTAGTAAACTCCTCCAGGTTTAAATACTTAAGGGATATATTAACTATAATAAGAGCACCGAAAGTCCATAACGCAATTTTCCATATATGTTTTTTAATAATATGCACATATACATGTTCTTTAATGAAGTGTTTAAAATTCCTCTCTGTTTTATGAATTACTAATTCCCCGCAATCAGTGCACGTAGATATCTTAAAACGTTTTACAATTAAATCCACTAATTTCCCGGCAAACATGCCGATGAAAAAGAGAATAACAAATAGAATAACAGCGGATTTAGGAAACATTGCTATCATTACAAAAGCTTCATCACCGGAAACAGCGATCATGGAACCTGCTAATGCACCAAAGCTGATTAATCCATGGATATATAAAGAGACATTCGTAAATCCGCCAAAACATCCGGGTATTGTTCCTATAAATGAAGTAACAATATATTGTCTGAATTTTCCTTTTTTTCTTAAAAGAATACCGATTTTACCCTTTGTCCATAAATTTATAATATCAATAACTATCATCATGAGGGTGACAAGAAGAGTAATTTGAATTGTATCTTCGATTACTTTAAAAGTAATTTCTTCCATATAAAAGCTAACTTATTTAAATTTTACATTATAAGAGTTTTACAAAAAAAATAAATTTCTCCTCAGTACTTTATCAGAGAATTTATAAATTAAAACAATAAATTTAACTAAATTTTATAATACTAAATAGGTAAACTCATGGAACAAGTTCATTGGGGAATTATTGGATGCGGTGATGTAACTGAAAAGAAAAGCGGTCCTGCTTTTCAGAAAGTGGATAACTCAAATTTAGTTGCAGTTATGAGAAGGAATAGCAAACTTGCCGAAGACTATGCAAAACGTAATAACGTTCCTAAATGGTATAGTGATGCAAAGGAATTAATTAATGATCCCGGTGTAGATGCTGTTTATATTGCTACTCCACCTTCCTCGCATATGAAATATACTCTTGAAGCTGCTGAAGCCGGGAAGCCTGTTTATGTAGAAAAACCAATGGGAATAAATTATTCTGAATGTCTGAAAATGATCAAAGCTTGTGAAGATGCCGGGGTTCCTCTTTTCGTTGCTTATTACAGGCGGGCACTTCCTGTTTTTCTAAAGATTAAATCTCTCATTGATGAAAAAGCAATCGGGGAAGTGTTGTGCATAAATATTAGCTTCTATTCCAAACCATCAAATAAGGATTTGGAAGAATCAAACTGGAGGGTAAATCCCGAAATTGCCGGATGCGGCTATTTCTGTGATTTAGCATCCCATATGTTTGATCTGCTCCAATATTTTTTGGGAGATATTGTCTCTGCAAACGGTTTTTCCGTAAACCGGGGAAAAAGGTATAAAGCTGAAGATATAGTGAGTGCAGCTTTCAATTTTGAGAATGGTATTCAGGGAACAGGTTTATGGTCCTTTAATGCGGGTGAAGATCTGGATAGAACTGAAATAATCGGCACAGAAGGAAAAATTGTTTATCCGACTTTTTCTGGTTTACCATTTCGTTTGATAAAAGATCTCAAAGTCGAAGAATTCAATATAAAATATCCTCAGCATGTTCAAAAACCGTTGATCCAGGAAATAGTAAATGAATTATTAGGTTCAGGCAAAAGTTCAAGCACAGGTAAAACCGGATCAAAAACTAACTGGGTAATGGATAAAATTATAGGAAGAATTTAATTTCATAATTCTATTATTACAGAATAATTTTCATACCGATTAATCTGCATAATTTTTTTAAAATTGTTTCCTCTTTGGCCAATATTTCTTAAATTTTAATCAGGGAAATCAAACGGGTAATTAATGCAATTTTTAAAATATCATTCGGATTTTAAAGATATTGACATAAGTAACTATTTTGATTCATTTGTACCTTATTTATATCTTGATGGTCATCGAAGCAGCAATGCCGGATTTACCGATTCTGATAAATATAACAGCGGTTTCAATTTTTTCCTTCGTTTTGGTCAGATAATGCAGAAACTGGGTTTTAAACAAATGGTAACAATGGTGCATACTTCAAGAAACTGCTGCGTACACGGGCGATTAGATTCTATTATTAACGCAATTCAGAATAATTTTGATCACACAAGCGAGTACATAAATAGTTCTGCATTTAAGTTATATGGTGATATTGAATCATATAAAAAAAACGGGTATAAGGATTTTTACAGCTTTCTTAATAAAATAAATAATAAAAAGAAGAAGAATCCTTCCTTTCAGCATCATATACTGATAAACTATTCTGAAGAATGGGCGTTGAATAATCTCAATATATTAAAACAGATGCCCGATATAAGCAGTGTAATAAGATTTACAAAAGGCTATGTCAGCGGCGGCTGGATTCCAAATAAAATGCGGGAAACAACTTTTATTTATTCACAAATACCATCAGTTTCGGAATACTGGACTGATGAGGCTCTAACAGCCCTCCTCTATATTTCATTAAAAAACTGGTCTTTAATGAATCAATATATCGGGAAAAAAGAATACAAAAACGATGAGAAAGATTTAATCCATAATGAAAGAGATTTGAATCTTGGTTTATTTAAGAACAAATTAAAGGTAAAGAGTATTATGCATAACCGGATTATCGCTTTTGGTATTTTTGGCCCAATCTTGTACGAATTTTAATGACGGTAGAAAGTTATACCTTAGAACAAGTTGTAAAATTTTCCAGGCAATATGCTCTAAAAGAATCTCCTAAGGCAGCAAGGATTTTGGATCTCACTGTTGATAGTTCAATCCGAAATTATCTTAACCTTTGTTTTACTTATTTAAGGTTTGCCGATAATTTTATTGATCATCCTGCCACACCGGTTTGTGAAAAAAGAAAATTTATAGATGAACAAAAGAAAATAATCTCGCTTCTCAAAAGTGGAAACTATCCGCGGAACATTAATACAAACAAAATGGAAGAAGCGTGTCTTTTTTATTTCTCGGATTATGCAATAAAAAGTAATAATTTAATCTTGATCGAAGCCTTACAAAAGATGATATGCGCTTTGGAAATGGATGTATGCAGGCTTGAAGATTCTGGTATATTTTCGAATGATGAATTTGACCGGTATATAAAATTAATGTCAAAATCGTTACATAATATTCTGCACATCTTTTTTGTCTCTGATCCGCATTATCTAAGTGAAGAATTCTATTTAAATGTATTTACAGCAAATGCGCAAATGATACGCGACATGGAGGAAGATATCAATGCCGGGTTCATAAATATCTCAAGAGAAGACATTGAACATTACAACCTTAATACTGCTGACTTAAAAAAAGATAAAAACATTTCTGTCTGGTTGGAAGGTCGTGTAAACTATCTCTGGAATATTTTATATGCAGAGGCTGCACGCTTAAAATGTTCACCATTTAAAATCAGGATTTTTATTTATTATTCGTTGATATACTACATGACATGGATAGTAAGGGCAGAGGTTTATGACTATAATATTCAGGCTTATACAAAAAAGAATTTTTCCGGGGAAATTAAATCTTATCTTATAGCATTTATTAAAAGTATTGAAATCTTTTTAAAAGGATTTATTTTCACTTCAAAGGTTGAGAATACAGAAAGTAGCGATTCTCTTTCCGGGAAATTTTCATTAAATCTTACTCTTAATGAAGCATCGAAAATTTCTAAAAATAGAACACGCAGGCGAGCGCCAAAATTATGGTTGATCAGTCATTTACTAATACCTAACAAAAAAAGGAAATATGTTTTTTTGTGCTTCAGCTATTTAAGGTGGGTTGATGATTATGTTGACAATCCCTTTAATAAAGGAAAACTGGAATTTGTTGAAAATCAGCTGAATCTGATCTCTATGTTAAGGCAAATGAAACCCGACGAATTTGAATACATAAAAAAGAAGATTAAATATAAGGAGGAATTTTTTCTTTACTACAGTATTATCTATGCAAAATCAATCAATAATTATGATTTAATAGATGAAGGGAAAAGAAATATAGAAGCAATCAGGATGGATGCAGTCCGTTTGAGCAATAGGGGTATATTTTCCCGTTATGAATTAACAAAGTATATAAATGATTTAGTAGGTCCGATTTTCAATTTATCATATTATCTTTTCTTTCCGTCTGTAAAAATTCAAAAAAATAATAAGTACCCGGGAAACTTTCTTCAATATGTACTAATGTTAAGAGACTTTTTTGAAGATATGGAATCCGGTTATATAAATATTCCGGGAGAAGATATTGAAAAATATAATATAGATATTAATAATCTCAGGGGAGATAAAAGATGCATCACATGGATGACTGATAATTATGACGAATATATAAAAATTCTGGAAAAAGATATCCTGGCTTTAAAATCTCTGCCATTGAAATTAAAATTATTCTGGAGTCCTATTTATCCATACCTGATATCTGAATTAATCAGAATTAAAATTTACAACTACAATTTTGGTATCAGGCATAAGAAATTATTCTTTAAGGAAATAAGATTATATACGGAATCAGTTTGGCTGACATTGAAATTCTACTTTATGGTTTTCTTTTAAATCACTATTCAGTAATATTGATTTTTTATTGACTTTTAACATTAAAACTTATACGTTTCGATAAAATTTTGAGTCTTTCTAAATAACAATCATTCAATAATCATCGGGGGTTCTATATGTTTATCCGATACACATTCTTGGTGCTATTGTCACTTTTATTTGTTGTTCCGGCTAATTCCCAGGAAATTAAGAAAACAGGAGGTTTTGCAAGGCTTTCCGGGATGGGTGCTAATCCTTACATTGTCGATCCATTTTTTATGACAGTTAATCCTGCGTGGGGTACCTATTATGACAATTTCTTGTTTGGAGATCTTGGCTCCGGAGCCGGTACTTCAACGGATTTTGCAGCCGGCGGTACCGGGCAGTTTTTTGCAGCTAATTTCGGTTTAGGTAATAATTTAACTCTTGGTGGTTTCTTGTCCAGGAACGATTTCCAGAGTTTTGCAATTACTGCTCTGGATCCGTTATCTAAAGTTCCCGGTTATAATATGGGAGTAGTCAGCAGGATAAATAATCTGGGAATAAGCCCAACAGTAGTTCCTTTAAATAATAATGTTGAACTATTTGGAACCATGAGAATGGGAAGACTGGCTTTCGGATTAGGACTTTCTTACGCTTCAACCACAAACGAATTTAACACAGCAGGAAATCCGCCGGTCGGTGGTTCAACCCAGGCTACTGCAAGCCAATTTGGAATTAATGGAGGTATTCTTGCAGATTTTACCAGCAGATTAAGACTTGATGCCGGAGTTTCTCTGATTTTCCCGGGTGCTAATTTCAAGCCGGCAATAGGTGCTGAAACCAGTGTAAGTGAAACTATTTTTATGATTAATGCCAGATTATTTACCAAATTAACTTCCAAAGTTACTCTTGTTCCTTTATTTACGTTTATAACAGGTTCAGGATCGCAGGATTTAGGTTTAGGTGATTCTACACGTTCTACAGATTTGCCTTCACTTACTGCATTTAATATTGGGCTTGGTGTTAATTATTCGGTAGGAGATTTCCTTCTTGCAGGCGGTTTATCTTTGGCAAATGCAAGCATAACCACTGCTTCAACACCAGGAACTCCTGAACTTAGCACTTCATATTTTGTTTTCCCTCTTTGGAACATCGGACTGGAATGGAATATGACTGACTGGTTTGTTGCGCGACTTGGTTATGTTGCAACCACAGCAAAAGTCACCGTTGAGTCTCCGGCGACCCAAACTCCTGTAATTTCAGATAAAAATGAAACAATTCAAACTTTATTTGTTGGACCAAACGGAGCCACTGTTGGTGTCGGATTCAGATTCGGGGATTTTTCAATGGATGCAACAGTTAATGAGGGTGTTTTAAGACAAGGACTGAATAATATTGGCGGCGGCGGACCAACTTTCGCTTATTTGTCTGTTAGTTATGCTTTACCATAATATTAGCTTAAATTCTGCAATTAAAAATACCCGGGGTGACCGGGTATTTTTTTAGATTTTTATCATTTCCATATCTATTCAAAAAATATCTAAAATTGAAGATTTTTTATTATTTGGTTGATTATTTATATTTAATTGAAAAGATATAATATTTATATTATTATTTTATTTAATATATTCATTCATCTGCAACATAAAAACCTATTTTATCAGCTTAATTTGGAAAGTGAAGGTTTCTTAGCCTCGTAATTTTTTGTAAATAAAGATAATAATGAGTGTAGAGCTATATTTTAATAATCAAAAATTTAGTGTTAATAAAGGTTCTTCATTGTTTGACTATGCAGAGTCTTTTGGAATTCGCGTACCTACTTCATGTCAGAAACAGGGAAAGTGCAAAGAATGTCTTGTGGAAATCACACAAGGTATGGAATGCCTGTCCGAACCTGTTCAAAAAGAATCTCACCTGAATGGCAATTTTAGATTGTCATGCCGTACAAAAATTATTGCAGATTCAGGAACTGTAAGATGCAATACAATGAAACGCGGCAGAATGAAAATAGAAAACAAAGCACTTCATTTTTCATATAATGATAAAAAATTACAAATTGATCCTGCAGTTACTAGGGATGGTGATCGCATTTTAATGGATGGTAAAGAAATTGACCATTCAAATGCTCCTATATTTGGTCTTGCAGTTGATCTCGGTACAACTACAATTGTAGTAAGATTAATAAATCTTGAAACAAGTGAATTAGTTGCAGATTCCTCTTTTGAAAATCCCCAGAGATTCGGGGGATCTGATATAATGGCAAGAATATATTATGATACGGAACATAGAGGCAAGCTGCTTCAAAGAACACTTGCAGGTTATTTAACTCATATAATTGAAGAATTTCCGGTTGATCCTAAAAATATCTATGAAGTCGTTATTGCCGGAAATTCTACCATGCGTGATCTTTTTTTCCGGTTGAATGTATATTCAATTGGTCAGAATCCTTATCGTTCTATCACTGAGATTGATATGCTGGATGGTAAAAAGGTGACTACAAGCTTAACCGGACTTCCTAAAAGGCTGCTACTGCCGGTAAATCCTAAGGCTCGTATTTATGGATTACCAATTATAAGCGGTCATGTAGGAGCCGATGCTGCAGCGTGCATGCTTGCTGTTGATATTGCAAATGAAGACAGATTAATAGCTATAATGGATATTGGAACCAATACAGAATTAATTCTGGGAAATAAAAATAAAATCTTAGCTGCATCCTGTCCGGCAGGACCTGCATTCGAAGGCGGAAGAATTTCCTGCGGTATGCCGGGATTACCCGGCGCTATCGAAAGAGTAAAAATGAATTCCGACGGAACTTTTAATATCTCTGTTATAGATAACGTAGAAGCAGAAGGAATTTGCGGCTCCGGGTTAATTGATCTTTTAAGCGAACTTCTTAAGCACAAACGAATTAATCATCTCGGACGTTTTCAACAAAATGATGAATCACATATAATTATTGAGAACAAAATAGTCCTTTATTCAAATGATGATCGCGAGGTTTTTATTAATGAGAATGATATAAATGAACTTGCACAGGCAAAAGGTGCAAATGTAGCTGGGCTTCATGTTGTTTTTAACAGGTATGGTGTAAAGTTTGAAGATATTGATATCTTCTATCTTGCAGGAGGATTCGGACGATATTTAGATATAGAGTCTTCTAAAAGAATTGGTCTTATTCCAAATATTGAAGATTCGAAAATTATGCAAATAGGAAATGCTTCTATTGAAGGAGCTTCTATTGCACTTTTATCGAAATCCAGAAGGAGTGAATTAGAAAATCTTATTAAAAAAGTAAATCACTGCAGACTTGAAACTGATCCGGCTTTTTTTGATTATTTTGTCGAGGGATGTCAATTTAATCCAGTTGAATCTTTGAATTTGCATGATGCTGTATGAATGAGTTAATAGATAAAAATCCGGATATAAATGTTAGAGAAGAGGAATACAAAAGATTATTGGGATATCCTCATTATTTTGAGATTAAAGAAAGATCACGCGAACTGGCAGATTGGGCGAGATCCTGGTTCAACCAAAATGGAAATCCCTGGATCTATGCATTTCAAGCAAGTGATATTGATTTTTCAAATGAAAAACTCAGAATAAATAATATTGAATTTTCATCAACTAAGCTGCGCAATCAGTTAGCTGAAGCCCAGGTTTCCAAAGCAATGCTTGTCGCTGTTAGTGCCGGCAAAGAATGCGAAGAAAAAGCTAATCAATTATGGCAGGAAGGTAAACCGGATGAATATTTCTTTCTTGAAGTTTATGGTTCTGCTGTTGTTGAACATTTAATTACTTCAGTTGAAGCCCGGTTCTGTGCATGGGCCGATGAGAATAATTTAGCTGTTTTACCTCATTATAGTCCGGGATATCCGGGTTGGATAGTAACCGATCAAATTAAACTTTTAAAATTAATTCAGCAAACAAGAGAAAATAATTTACCCGGTGAGATTCAGGTTCTGGAAACCGGTATGCTTAAACCTAAGAAATCTTTACTTGCTCTTTTCGGAATTACAAATCAAATAGACAAAGTAAAAAAAAATTCCGGCTTAATTCCTTGTTCAACATGCACAATGAAAAATTGTCAGTATCGCAGAATGCCTTATAAATATTCCAGGAACCAAATTGAAGATGTAAGTAAACTGCAGCCGGGAAATAACAAAATATCTGGGGCAATAACATCAAATATTCTTAATGGAATTCTTAGTAAAGATGCAAAATATAAAGTAAGTCTAAAAGCTCTGCAAAAATGGTCGGCAGACAGACTTCAACTCAGAATTTTGGAAGATAATTCTGTAGAAGCAAAGTTCCGGTATGAAGGTACAACATGTTCAAACATGGGTAGACAGATTAAATTTGATTATATTATCAATTTAAGCTCCCCGGAAGATTTTTATAAAATAATTTCAATGGGATGCTGTCCTGCTCAAGATAACGATGGTTATAAATTCATGTGTGAGTACATAAATGATTCCGAATCAATTTTGCATAGCATTGAAATTGAAAAGCCATTAATTGGAAAATCAATTAATGAAATTTTAAATTGGCAATATAAGTTTTCTCCGGAGGGCTGCTATTGTAAACCGGAGAGCCGTGAGCATAAATGGGGCTTGGTATTGGAAGTCCTGCATTATGCTTTGGTACAATATGAAAACCGTATCTTTAATAATGAAATGGTGAACGGAAAGCAGCGGATTGAAATATCAGGAAAGTTATAAGTATCTTTAAAAATAAATTGTATTGTTATTATTAAAGGAGTTTTGCGAGTGATTAAAATTTGCGATATAAATAAAGAAGCAAAGGAAAAACTGCCTCCGGCTTCCATCGATAAATCAGGTATTGGTGTTCATTATACCGATGAGTTTATTAAACCAATGAATGTAAAACTTGAAGATGGAACAAGAATTTCCTGTAAACGTAAAGGACTAAAGATTATGCTGGTTGCCGGTACAAAAAAGGGTGAAGGTTTGATGAGGCGGCTTGATGTGAGTAAAGACCCTGTTGTAATGCTGAATACCGCCCTTCAGGAAGCAGCAAAGGCTGCAGAAATAGATTTGAAAATTACAGATGATGGAATATTTTTGTCATAATTATATATTCTTATATGCAAGCACTTTAAAAGTGTCTGTTGCATTTACAAAATCTAAAAAGGAAGAACAAATGAAACCTGATCAGTGGGAAACTTTTAAGAAAGCAGCAAGACTTGAAAAGCTTGATAAAATTCCAATGGCATTAATTATTGATAGTCCATGGATTCCTGGCTATCTTGGAATAAAACATATGGATTATTATTTAGATCCTGAATTATGGTTTCAATCTAATTTAAAAATTCATGAAGAGTATCCGGATATTATATTTGTTCCCTCTTGGTGGATGGAATATGGTATGGCTGCCGAACCGTCTGCACTTGGAACTAAAATTAAATTCTGGGATGACAATACACCAAGTGAGTACCATACGCTTTTTCATATTGAGGATATAGATTCATTTCCCGAATATGAAGTTGAAAATGATGCCTTTATGGCTATGACTTTACATCGTATCAAAATGCAGAAGCAGCGGATCTTTGATGCAGGCCATATTCTTCCGATTGTAACTTCACGCGGACCTCTGTGTACGGCAGGTTTTGTCAGGAGCACTACTGATTTTATGTTTGATATAGTGGAAAACCCTGATTATGCACACAAGCTGATTGACTTATGCACAAATTTAATTATCGACTGGCTGAAAGCCCAGGCGAAAATTATGGGAGATAAAGTTGAAGGTATTTTTGTACTTGATGATATTGTCGGATTTATAAATGAAGATCATTATAAGGAGTTTGCACATCCGTATTTGAAAAAGATATGTGACGCTTTCCCGAAAGACTGGGTGAAAATTTATCATAATGATGCTGATATAAATGCATGTCTTGACTATCTTCCGGATTGTGGTTTTAATGTCCTGAATTGGGGTAAACAAACTGATATCGCAGAAGTAAAAAGCAGGGTAGGAGATAGAATGTGTTTAATGGGGAATGTGAATCCCCTGGAAATTGGTGTAAGAGGTACACCTGAAGAAGTATTCGATGCAACTATAGAAGTGCTTGAAAAAAGCGGCGGTGAAGGAATTATTCTTTCAGTTGGCGGAGGGACTAGCCCCGGTATGCCGAGAGAGAATATTTTAGCGATGCAGAAAGCGCTAAATGAATTTAATTCCAAACGTTAACTGGTTTAACTGTTTATGATTTTGGATTTCATATTGCGAATTTTAATTTGTCATTCAATAATTATTCTTAGTCACTCGCTTCTCTGTCATTCATCATATCTATACAAACGAATGACAACAAATGACTCTGAATGACAACCGGATGACACAGTAATTAATTAATAAAATTTCAAGGAAATTTATATGCCTGATTATGCTTTAATGAACCAATATCTTTATGAAGGAAAAGCTAAAGAAGTTGAACAGATGACTAAAGATGCTTTAGCTGAGGGAAAAACAGCCCAGGAAATATTGAATGAAGGTTTAATTGCCGGAATGAGCGTTGTCGGGGAGGATTTCAAATATAATATTCTTTATGTCCCTGAAGTTTTAATTGCCGCAAGAGCAATGAAAGCCGGGATGGCTGTTTTGAAACCATTGCTTTCAGCAAAAGATTCCAATGTTAAACCTGCCGGTATCCTGGTTATGGGAACTGTTAGAGGTGACTTGCATGATATCGGTAAGAACCTGGTCAGCATGATGGCTGAAGGTGCCGGATTTGAAGTCCATGATATTGGAGTAGATCAAAGTCTTGAAAAATTTTTAGCTGCTGCTGATAAATATAAACCGAATATTGTCGGTATGAGTGCATTATTAACTACAACTATGACATATATGAAAATAGTAGTTGACGGTTTTAAAGAGAAAAGTTTCGATAATATTAAAATGGCAATCGGAGGAGCCCCGGTCAGCCAGATGTTCGCTGACGAAATAGGAGCTGACGGATATGGGTCTGATGCAAGCAGTGCTGTCGATTTATTTTTAAAGCTGGTTGAAAAAAAATAATACTGTATTATTATAACAAACATGGAGTAATAATATGGAATATAATAAGCACAAAATTGATGAAATGGTTTTAGCCCTTCTCTATTTAACTTCTTTCACTGAAAAGAATTTGACCAGAGCCTGGAAAGGTCATGATTGGGAAACTCTAAACAGGCTGCATGAAAAAGGATTTATCAGCGATCCGAAAAGCAAAGCAAAATCTGTTGTGTTAAGTAAAGAAGGTGCAAAAAAATCAGAAGAACTATTCAAAAAATATTTTATTAAAGAATAGAAATAAAAATTAAAAATTTTCTGGAAGTACACTATGGCTTTTTATCAGATCTTATATTGGCAGGATATTCCATCACAAGTAAAAGTTTGGGATGATTTTGATGAAATCAAAATTGAGATGCCTTCAAAATTTATGGTTAAGATTGACAGCTCCGCAAAGGAACAAGGTTTAATGGACGAAGATAATTATCTTGCTCAATGGAAGTGGAGTGAAGAAGAAGAACGTGAAGGATCTGCAGAAGAAGTTGCAGAAACTATAAAAAATGAATTAGAATCAAAATTCACTTAAATAAAAATTAATAATGCAGTTCATGCATCCATGCTTTTGTATTTGCATTAATTTTACTAAATATTCGGAATAATCATGAGATCAATTCTCAAATCACTTGAAAGCGGAAAAATTTTAATATCGGATGGCGGCTGGGGTACATTCCTTCATCAGCTTGGGTTAGGTGTCGGTGAATGCCCGGAAATCTGGAATTTAACTCACCGGAAGGAAGTTTACAGCATAGCTAAAAGTTATATAGATGCAGGTTCGGATATGATCTTAACAAATAGTTTCGGCGCTCATCCTTTAAGACTGGAACATTTCGGACTGCAGGACAGAGCATTTGAATTGAATGAAGCTGCTGCATCAATTTCAAGAGAAGCCGCCGGCGATGATCACTTTGTACTGGGTTCCATAGGTCCATCCGGCGCAATCCTGATGATGGGTGAAGTTTCTGAAGAAAAAGTATATGATGGATTCCGCATCCAGGTGGAAGCTCTGTACAAAGGCGGTGCAGACGCCATTTGCGTGGAAACTATGTCCGCTATTGATGAAGCCTCTCTTGCAGTTCGTGCCGCTAAAGAATTTACAGATCTTGAAGTAATTTGTACTTTTACTTATCAGAAAACTGTTCACGGATATTACAGAACTATGATGGGAGTTTCTCCTGCAGATATGATTACAGCAGTTAAAGAGGCAGGTGCTGATATTATCGGTGCCAACTGCGGCGTGGGAACTGACCAGATGATAGAAGTTGTCCATGAAATACGGGAAGCTGATCAAACAACCCCCGTTCTTGTTCATGTAAATGCGGGTATCCCTGTAATTCAAAATAATGTTACCGTTTTTCCCGAATCGCCTGAAATGATGAGCATGAAAATGAAAGATTTAATTAATGCAGGTGCCAATATAATCGGAGGATGTTGCGGAACAACCCCGGCTCATATCCGTGCATTTATAAAGGAAATAAGAGGATAATCTTTAAATATTATTCTTTTTGAATTTTTCTAAATCCTTTGGCATTTATATTTATTGATAATAATCCCGGCATTCTTGTTACTTGAAACCAGATTATAAAACCAGGTAACTGGAATCTAATCATACACATTCTTTTAAAACAATTCAAAAAATATTGGAGTAAACATGTTTATAGGACATTATGGTGCCGGCTTTGCGGGGAAGAAAATTGATAATAAACCATCATTAGGAACAATGTTTTTTGCTGCACAATTTCTCGATTTGTTATGGCCTGTTTTTATTCTGCTTGGAATAGAGAATGTTAAAATTGTACCCGGTTTAATGGCTGCCAACCCTCTTGATTTTACATATTATCCTTACACACATAGTTTGTTCTTTACAATCATCTGGGGAATTCTGTTTGGAGCTGTTTATTTTCTGGTAAGGAAAAATTTAAAAGGATCATTTCTGCTTGGTTCCCTTGTCCTGAGCCATTGGATTTTAGATTTAATTGTTCACCGACCCGATCTTCCTGTTTTGCCATGGAGTGATTTAAAGGTTGGATTTGGTCTTTGGAACTCAGTACCGGTTTCGTTTGTTCTTGAAGTGTTGATTTTTTCTTTGGGAGCATTTTTTTATTTATCATCAACCAAGGCAAAGAATAAAACCGGTAATTTTGCATTATGGGGTTTAATAATTTTTCTTCTGGTTATTTTTATTGCAAATATATTCAGTTCACCTCCGCCATCTGTCGAAGCAATCGGGATTGCAGGTCTTTCTCAGTGGCTTATTGTTGCGTGGGCGTATTGGATTGATCGAAACAGGTATAACATTTCAGAACAAAAGGAAATTAAAGATAACTATCAAACAGAGCCAGTTTAGCGGGTGAATAGAATTTAAAATTTTTATTACAGCGTATGTCTAAAAAACAAATCAAAAGAAGAGTCCATGAAGCCCCATTTGCAATTTCAAAAATGGGGATGAAGTTTCACCATATTGGTATTCCGACCGGGATAAAAAAATCAAATGAAATGTATTTGAAAAAATATAAATTTTATGTTTCAGGTTTTGAAACAAGTGAATATGGAATAGAATGGATGCGCTTTGAAGAAGACAGCCCTGTATCAGAACTAATTAAAACAATTCCTCATATTGCTTTTGAAGTTGAAGACTTAAATGCTGCAGTTAAAGGGAAAGAATTAATTGGTAAAATAACATCACCTTCTGATGGAGTAAGAGTAGCAATGATAATAGAAAACGGAACTCCTGTTGAATTTCTTGAGTTTAGTAAGTAGAGAAGTTTGATCAGAGATATAAATCCTATAGCTTCAAATTATTCTTCTTCTCCGAAAACATCTATTTTGCCGTTCATATGTTTTGTCTTATCGATGATATTTCCAAATTCATCAACCACACCAACATGACAGCCTGCACAATCTTTTAAGGTTATACCTTGTGTTATATGCCCTTCAGGAGGTAATCCATGGCATGAACCGCATTTAATTTGTGAACCATCAACCTTATTCCATATAACGGATTGACTATTTCCTGTCATTTTGTCTGCGCTGTAGGCAAACTGATTTCTTAAAGATGTTGAATCTTTATAGAATGTGAAATTACCATGACAGTATGTATTTGCACAAGTTCCGTCTGCATGGCTGTACGATGCTTTAGCAGCTCCATGAGAAATTGCCTGACCGCTAAAAATAACTTTAACCGGCAAACCATCAATATGTCCGGGAGAATCAAATTTATCTGGTACGTTATGACAATTAGAACATGATACTTTATTTCCCAGAGTATTATCATATAAATGCTGAGTATGCGCTCCAACCCCTAATACTGTAGTTGACGTGTCTCCATTTATAGCTCTAGGAGGAGCAATTCTATTTACATTGCGAAATATACCATGACAGGTGTTGCATGCTTCCGGCCCCCCCGGATTTTTATGACAATTAAGACAGCTGAAATCAGCAACTCCGCCTGAAAAATCAGCAGCATGACATTGCTGGCAGTATTTTAAATCCCAGTTTTTATCTTTTACTAAATTACCGTGCCAGTCAGGTGAAGTTTTTACTAAAATTCCCGGTTTATGTACACTAAACTGCGGTGCTGCGGGTATATCATTTTTAAGATCGCTGCAGCTGGAAATTATCAGCGCTAAGGATATCCCAAATAAATAAAAGAGAAAATAAGAAAAGCTTTTATTATTTATTTTCATCATCTCGGTTGACTCCCATGACAATAACCGCAAAAACCTACACCTGCAGGAGTAGACGGACTTGCACCTATATGACAATTAAAACAAACAGAACCCGCATTATTATGCCAGTCTCCATGATCATCATGCATAAAATTTGCCGGATGAGTTTTGGGATTAGTACCTTTGATTCCATCATTATCAGTATGACAAGTAATACAAGTCGGGTCGCCGCCCTGTACGTCATGGCATGATACGCACGATTCAATATCTCTTCTGGCTAAAACAGCATGTTCACCTCCGCCGGTACCAACTCCAATGGTAGTGAAATTTGGTTTTAGGTGGGAGGCTGGCGCAATACCGCTCATCGAAAAATCAGCATCCTTTGATTGATGACAATTTACACAAAATGTTTCTACTTCATGACAGCTTTGACATTCGGCGGTTTTTCCTTTTAAATCAATCCCATGTGTATAAACATAATTTAAATCGTGAACCCTGGTAATTTTTTGCTCTTTAGGTCCTTTAACAGAAGTTCCGGGTGCGTATGGCCTGAAAAAATCTTTAGGAGTATTTGCTTCGTTAATTGTATTATTTGCTACGTGGCAGTCTTCACAGGAATTGTTGTTATTATCATGGCACATTGCGCAATTTGCATTTACATTCTCAGCTGCAAATTTATGAACAGATAAGAAATTTGCAGATTTATGACTTTGAGGTCTGAGATCTGCGGTTGAAATATGACATGATTGGCAATTATCTATAGCCAAAGACGTGCTGGTACTGTTATTATGACATGAATAACAATCATCCATAACCGGGTCAGGGTTTTTCAATTCCCAGCTGTAATCAACGGTGTTAAAACCTTTATGGCATGTTTCGCATTCAAGTTTTTGTTTATTAATATGAAAACTATGGTTGAAATTTAAATTTGCCTTCCTTTGAACAAACGGTTCATAACTTTCACCATAATGGCACATCTTGCAATTTTTTTCATCTTCAACATCGTGGCACTGTGCGCAGTCATCCATAGTCGGAAGCAGCTCTCCATTTAATGAAGTACTTTTTAAAACTCCGGTATGGCAGGTTTGACAATCTGTTATTCCATCAAGATGAAATTTATGTGAGAATTTAACTATTCCTTTGTTTCTATATTTAACTCCTGTTGAATCATTTAATGAAAAAGCGGTAAGAATAAACGCTGATGCTAATATAGGAATCAACAATAAGTAGAAGAATTTAAATTTCATATCACATCAAACCAAGAATTGTGTTAAACCAGTAATTTATTTTAAAGAATAAACGAAAATCATTTTTATAGATCTTGTTATTCATAAATTGACCCTGCAGGTCGACGGATAATAACCTCCACGGTCTGTAATTGCAGCCAGCCAGTAATGTAGTTAGATTATTCTTATCTGAATCGGCGGACAATTTATATGATGTATACGAAAGACCCAGGGAAGGAGTTATCAAGCCTTCAAAAAACGAATAAGCACCGTATAAAGATACTGCATCAAGTTCGCCTTCATAACCGAAAGTTTTTCTATAACTGATGCTTCCATAATTTGTGGCCAGGGCAAGTGTGGCTCTTTGTGAATTTTCATCTTTATAGATTACATCGCCCACTTTTCCTGTAATAGTAAAAATTTTATTTATTATATAATCAGCTCCGGCTTCAACTTCCTGTGTGTTTCCATAATCAAAGACAGAGAAAATTGAATTATACCTGATCCTTGGTTCACGGTAATTGTAATATAAATTAAATTTAAGGTTTGATAACTTATCATAGTTACCATAAATTTCAAATTTGGACACTTCTGTAAAATTGAGATCATAATCCAGCCGGGTATTTAAAGATAAATTATCCTGCAGGTAATAGTTGATTTCTCCCGAAGCAAACCTGTACTGATTAGAGTTATTTCTTATTAAAACAGTTATTGGGTTTAAATCAGCGTCAAGACGGGTTGCATAATAATCCTGAGCTTTAAAGTTTTTGTTTACGTAACTTAACGACATCTGGAAATTTTCCAATGCAGTTGTAGTAAACTTTCCACCATAAATAAAGTTATTGCTCCAATCATCTATCAATTTTAATTTTTGATATCCGGGAACATTTCCGCCGTAATATCCGGTGATTTTGTAATCGCCTTTTTTTACGGCCAGATCAACACCATCGTAAATACCGCCTGCTACACTATTAAATATAGGCTGTCTTCCTATTTTTAAAGTTGCTACTTCGAGAATTTTTCTTGCTTCGAAGTAAAAATTGTAAAACCTTAAAGTAGGATCATTCTTAATATCCTTTGAAAGAACGCTTTCAAAATTCATATATGTTCTTAAAGAATAGTTCCCTTTATTGATATTAAGATTCAACATCTGAAAAGTCTGGGCATAAGTATTAGATACATTTATTGTATCGTATCTTTGAAAAGAATAAAGAGAAGAAGAAAATCTTCCATTAATACTTTGAGCCGATAAACTTATGCTAAAGAGTATAATGATCCCGCATAGGAAGACAAGTCTTTTCATTTTTTTCTAAATCAGTATTTATTCGAGTTTCATTATTTTGAAGGAACCGGATGTTTAATCTTGTCCCATGATTCTTTAAAGTTAAACTCAACAAAAGTCGGGCTTTCAGGGTTATGACATGATTTACAGAATTCTTCAGTATTGTCATGCATTTCCAGACCGTTTTTAATGGCAAGCTCTTTGTCTTTCATAACCTTTATGCTTTTGTAATCTGAACCTGGACCATGGCAAGTTTCGCATTGAACTCCGTCTTCAATGCTGAATTTTGCCTCTTTGAATTCAGCAGCTACATTAGAACCGCTGGTATGGCATTTCAAGCATTCAGGAGTTTCAACGGCTGAGGTACTAAATCCCTTTTCCTTGGCAATTTTGTCTGCTTTTTCTGTTTTTAAAGTTTCATATGCTTTTGAATGCATAGATTTTTGCCAAATTCCAAACTGGTCTCCCTGTTTTGCAGACTTATGGCACATAGCACATGTTTTTACTCCTACATACGAATGTGTTGCGGCTGTATCGCTTGGATTGTAAGCGAATATACTTATTGGTAGGATAAGTGAAAAAACTAAAAATAATTTTGTAAACATTGCATCTACTCCTAATGTGGTTAATGAAATAAAAGAGCCCACACACGCATGCAAAGTATGGTGGGACTCTCCTCTAAACGATAATTATTTAAGCAGAACCATTTTTTTGGTCATAACGAAATTGGCTGCTTCAATTTTATAAAGATAAATACCGGAAGCACAATTTTGAGCATCCCATCTAACTTTATAGGTACCCTGAGCATAATACCCGTTTATTAATGTAATAACTTTGTTACCAAGAATATCATAAACTGTGATATTAACGTTACTCCCATAAGGTACAGAGAATTTAATCTCAGTTGACGGATTAAATGGATTAGGATAATTTTGGCTTAATGTAAAAGTAGCAGGCATTTCATTAAGCTCTTTAACTCCTGTCGGTGTAAAATGTGAAATTGCATCCGTTAATAATTTTTGAACGAGCAATGTATTGTGAACTCCATGACTTCCTTCATTTTCACAAGCTAGTAAATTATACTTGGCTTCCTTGAATGAATCGGTTGCAGAATCAGCTGCTGAAGCTCCTGCAAGCTTATCTGTCAGAACATCTATCAGGCTGTCGGTAACGGTTTGGGCTCTCTTATAATCAAATCTTTTATCATGGTTGGATGTATCAACCTCTGAATAATAATTCGGATGACAATTCGGTTGAGCGCATGCAGCGGTTTTAGGATAGAATGTGTGACCTGTTGAAAAGAATCCTGTAACCGGATCAGCAGTTGATGATGCATGAACATGACATGTAACACACCTGTTGAGGACCGCATAAGTATGAGGCGAATTAGGATATTTTTCGCCGGGATATTGATAGCCGAAATCCTTTGAACCGCTTAAGCATTCCGATGTAGTATGATTTGGTGTACTATTTATGTCAACTGAATCTATGCCGGTAGTATGACATTGATCGCAAATAACTTTTGAACCTTGAACAATTGGAAATCTCAATTGATGAATATTTTCATTACTATGCGGATCATGACAAGCTACACAAGTAATTGGCTGAATATCCTGTCCAGTTGCTAGAATAGCAGGTTTGTAATTTGCAGGATCCTGGGCATATGCAATAAAACTTTGTGCAACGTGGCATTTTACGCAATTCGGATTATTAACTATAAATGACTGCTGAGCAGATAATGCATGACCTGATTGAGACCATTCTTCGAAATATGGATGATGTGCTTCTGAGTGGCATTTACCACAATTTTCTGCTGAATAATCTAATTTAATACCTCCTGTAAAATGTTTTACAAGATCAAGCTGTCTGTCTGCTGTTCCCTGGGGTCCATGGCAGGATTCACAACCCACATTTTTGACTCTTTCCCAATCTTCCTGATTAGTAATAACATAGTTTGGAGTGGTTGTAGTATCTTCCTTTACATATTCATCGGCTCCGTAATTATCAACTGCAGGATCCCAGCCAACATTATGACATCTTAAACAATCGTATCCGAAGTGACTATTGGTTACAGAAATCGAATCTTGTGCCTGAGCATGTTTTGTTAATTTCCATGTATCATAATATGGGGTTTCTCTCGCGGTTGAACCTGCTGTATGACATGAAGCGCAAGATGTAGGAGCTTCATCTGCAGGTGTACCGGTTCCTAAATAATAGTTTTGTACCTGGCTTAAAGCAAGGGAGGTTCCAAATATAAGTGAAAGGAATAACAGTAAAATTTTATTCATACATCCCTCGGGGTTCTATTCTGTTAAAAAATTAATATCCCAAAATTTATCATCATATCTAAACAAAAAGTAAACCAATTTTCAAAGAGTAGAATTTTTCAATATTTATAAATAAAATATTGCCATTGGTGAGAATAAGAACAATGCTTTCCTAAATGTGAGAAGCGCTATAAATCTTGTTAAATCTTTGATAAAAGTCAAAACTGTACAAAATAAAAATCATAATTGTATAATAATGTGTGATCTAAAAGATAAATTGAAAAAAAGTAGAAATTCCGGGAAGATTTCTTGCTGATAAGTTAATTTCAGTTGTGAAATTCATTTATATAATTATTAATTTCTTTAAATTTTCGAAACCGCTTTTACTTACAGGAAGAGGTTTTGTTAAATCTTTTAATTTTAAAATATACGAATCTTTTCCCATTTGTTCCATTTTTTCTATTTCCTTTACCGAAGAAATATAAGAACGGTGAATTCTTACAAAATCTTTAGGATTAAGGTGCATTTCCATGAATTTCATGGTTTTCTGCTTGAGAAACTTTCCCATTCCGGAATATATCATTACATAATCATCCCGGGCTTCAATATATTTAATTTCGTCTACCGGGATTATGCTGATGTTTGAACCATCCTTAACAATTATTCTCTCAAGGTATTCTTTTTCTTTATCATTATGCGAAATTAATTTTTTAATCTGATCAATTTGTTTTGATTTATTCCTGAGAAATAGTTTGGCTTTTTCAATTGACTCATCAAATCTTTCTTTGGAAAAAGGTTTTAGCAGGTAATCTGCAGCATTTACTTCAAAAGCTTTTATAGCATATTGATCGTAGGCAGTGGTAAAAATAATTACAGGGGGTTCTTCAATTAGTTCAAGCATTTCAAATCCGTTTATCTTTGGCATCTGGATATCAAGAAAAACCAAATCAGGATGTACCTCATTAATTTTTTTAATTCCTTCGAATCCGTTAGTGCAGGCAGCGAGCAGTTCTATATTATCATAATCTTCAAGATATTTCCCGACAATCTGGCGTGCAAGATTTTCATCATCAATAATAATTGCAGTTAATTTCTCTTGCATAATTAAGTAAAAAATGTTTTTAATTTATATGACAATTGAATATTAATTTATCCTAAATCTAATCATTAATTTTATTCCGAACATTTTAACATTTTAAAAAACAAGATATTCAATATCAAAAATAGTTAAAAATGAACAGTAAAATGATTATAATTATCTTGTTTCCCCAGGATTTACTTTTCTCAATCTCACAGTATTGGATTTTCATTTTAAGGTAATTCATTATGAGTTTTCAGCATTCTGATGCGGGAATATACAAATCGACTCTGAAAATAGTGCTCTCCTTTTTTACCTGCAGAAGGTTTTTCCTGTTATATAACAGCTCAAGTCTTTCGCTGATATTCTTAATACCGATTCCGGCGCCTTTGGGTTTTGAATTTCCTGCTTCAAAATTATTCTCAAGTGAGATATTCATAAATTCATTAACTTTTTTACATTCTAATTTTAAAATTACTTTTTCTATAGATTCATAAACAGCATGTTTAATTGCATTCTCGATTAAAGGCTGTAATATCATATTTGGTACATAACTTTCAAGGCACCCGGTTTCTATATCTTCAATAAAATCAAATTTATCTTCAAACCTGATTTTTTCTATTTCAAGATATAATTTGATATTATGTAATTCTTCCTTCAATTTATTCTTTTGCTTTTCGTTATTTGCAAGTGTATATCGCAGGAAATCCGCCAGCTTTAGAATCATACTTCTTGCTTTATCAGGATCAATAGTAGTTAAAGCGCTCATTGAATTCAAACTGTTAAAAATAAAATGAGGATTAATCTGAAATTTTAATGATTTGAGCTCTGCCTGTGCAATTAAATTTTTTAATTCAGCTTCGCGGATAATTCTTTCCTGGAAACCGGTGTAATAAATAACTACATAATAGAACGATGTAATCAGGCAGTAAAAAAGAAACCCGATCAGGAAACGCCAGACAAGTGTAAAATAAAAAAAGTTTTTATAGGTAGACGATGCAGGGTAAATCGAAGTGATTATAAAATAACCCAGCGACAACCAGATTATCGAAGCAATAAAACCTCCAAGCAGATGGCTCAATACTACACTTGAGATTTTATTATTCTCAAAAGAAATATATTTTGCTGAATACCAGAAGCTCAAGCCTAATCCGCATAGAATAAAATTGAAAATAATGCTGTCGGCAATTGCAATAGATATTTCAATATTTTCTCCGGTTATAAGGAACATAAAGTATAATAAAACAAGTATAATCCAAAACAGGAGATAAAGACTGAAGTTCCTGATATTTTTTAAAAGCGGGTTAGTCTGCATTGCACTTTATTATTAGTGATAATTTTTTATTTCACCGCCGCCGAAAAGAACAAATCCTTTTATTAATAAAACTTTTTCCTGGTTGACAACCGTACTCGGATCCCTGAAAACTTTGTTTGAAAATCCACCGAACAATGGAAAAATATCTGTTCTAATTTCCCAGTCTTTGGGAACTATAAAAGTATTTCCGCCGAATATTGCAAGAACATCTATTACGTTTTCTCCGGGAGCAAGCTTGCAGTTGGTTAAATCGATTGTGGAACCTCCGAATATTGAAGTAACATTTCCACCTTGAAAATTTTCAGAATAGACTATTTTTTCGGCTCCTCCAAAAATGGAAATTTCATCTATTCTGTCCGCATTCAGGTTATGCCCTTTGGTGTTTTGAAAGGAATTAACTCCCGACGCCGAGGTGGAATAATTATTTCTTCTTCTTGTGATTATAAAAATACCAAGTAAAATAATTATAATTGGAAATACTATACTGGCATTAAAATGAATCCATGGGAAAACCCGGGGAAGCATTAAAAATACACCAAGAATAAAGATCAGGGCGCCGAATATTTTTTTCCTGGAATTTATAATAATAATGGCACCGAAAATAATTAGCAGCATAGGTAATGAGAAAATTATTCTCGGGATATCGATATATATTAAATCCAGATTATCCAAAAGAAATAATCCTCCAAGAAGTATTAATATCACTCCAACGAATAACCTGGTACCTGATACACCTGAGGTTTTAATATTTTTTATTTCTTCCATTTTTTTCTCCTAATTGAAATTCACTGGCAACAAAATATATCTTTAGTTTTAAATATGTAAGAACAAATCGGTGAATGAAGGAAAAATACCGGTAAGATTTTTTTTATATAAAAGGAATGTTTGTTTAATTAAAAATGCATGATGTATTAATTTATTCATTAATCTAAAAAAATTACAGATCAATTCGATAGTAAAGAGTATCTAAGGGGAAATTGTTAATAATGATATAAGGAAAAGCTTACATGATAATTGGCATAAGTATTGATACATTTGATTTAAGAGCTGTTGTTTGATGAATTATCCGCAGCTTCTTTAATGAAGAAGAAACTTCTGAGTTTCCGGGTAAAGGTTTTCCAACAAACAACAGCTCAATTATACTTCTTCATAATTAGCTCACCTTTGGTATAACCCAGTTCTGAAGCAATCTTAAAATCAAGTAAAGCATCCTTTTGATCACCGTAATATAAAAATGCTAACCCTCTTTTGTAATAAGCCTCCTTATCCCATGGAACTAAATTTAAGTAGATGGTAAAATCTTCAATAGCGCCATAATAATCTCCGGTAACCAGCTTGGAATTCCCTCGCAAATAATATAAAAGTGTATCCTTCGGATTACTTTTTAACGCTTCATTATATCTTAAAATTGCTGATTCGTTTTCTTTGATTTCCGAAAGGGGATTATCTTCCAGATGTTTATCGGGATATTGAATAATGATGACTTCCGGAGGATATGTAATTGTCGGAGGTTCTTCTACGGGAGGATTATATGGCGGCTTCGGGTGAGGGCGGTGAGGCGGTGGTACATCCGGGTGATAAGGTTCTTCAACAGGATCTGTTTTTACAGGATTATTGGCCGGCGGATTTACCGGCTGGAGGGGATTTATTGGTTGAGGCGGATTTCTTTCTTTAGTTTTTCCATCTGAATTTCCTCTGTCTCTATCGGAAATACTACCTTGATTACCTGGACTAGGTGTCCTCGATATAGGTCTCCCTTGATCAGGATTTCTTAAAGCTTGAGCATTTGTTGGTTGGAAAGAAAAAAGTATGATAGTTAAGAAACTTGTAATTATGCAGGATAAATTTTTCATGGTATCCCTCCCTTTATTACAATAAGTGAAGTAAAAAATGTACCAGTAAATTATTAGGTTTTTATAGATTAATTTGAAGGTAAACTTATAATTTGTATAAAAAAGTATTCTTTAATGTTTAGTTATATGAACAATTGTTTAGAAAGAGATTGGGTAAATAATTAGGAATTCTTTTTTAATGGAATTGATAAAATTTTTGAATCAAATAACATTAATATAGCTCCCATAAAGAGTAGGATTGAATTTTCAACTAGTTTGGTGAATCCAATCTTTGTTCCGTTTCCGGTTCCGAAACATCCACAGTTTATATCCAGGCCTCTTGATAAATTAATTATAATTACTATGAGAAATATGATAAGCAGTGCATTAATTATAAGTGCATTTTCCTTTATAGTAATTCCCAGCATTAAAAGTAATCCGGTAATAAGTTCGATCCATGGAAGTACTATTGCCAGAAAATTTATTAGTAAGTCAGGCAGTAATTTGTAGTTATAAATAGAATCTGAAAAACCGGTAGTATCAATTATTTTTATTATGCCAGAATAAATAAAAACCAGTCCCAAAATAACTCTGAATAGAAAAAGCAAATATTGGTTCGATAGAATTTTTTTTATCATTATAGATTTAACTCTTTTCTACAGGATAATTTGCATTTAACCAATCGTTCCATCCGCCAAAAAAGATATAAACTCTTTTATAGCCTGATTCAAAAAGCTGTTTCCCCAATAAAATGCTTAAATCACAATCCGTTCCCGCACAATATGTAACTATTATGCTGCTTTTGGGAATATCCTTCAGGATTTGTTTATAACTATCAAAATCATAATAGGGAAGATTTAATGAATTTTTTATATGCCCTTCTTTATAATCTGCATTTTCTCTTGCATCTATAAAGACTATATTTTTCTTGAAAAGTTCATAAGCTTGTTTTAAGTTAATTGCGGTCGGTTCTTGGACTGATCCTTTTGATGTGCCACTGTTTGGTATTAGATCTTCCTTCAAGCTGCTTGAGGAATCTTTAACGGGAGATTTTTCCTGTTTTATCTCGATTGAATTGCTGTCTATATTTTTAATTAACTTTAATGAATCGGCCCAAACCATTTGCGTTTCCTCCCTTGATAATTGTATACCGTCTTTCCGCAGGAAATTTATCAGCAGGCCGATAATTGAACTAACAATTATAATGTAAAATGCACTTGAAAAATTTATTTTCATATAAAAGTAAAAACTTATACAGTAAGAATATCTGATAATTAAATAGTGAAGTTATTCAATTACAACTTTGTTAGACAGCTCGTTTGTATCGTCCGGCTTAATTGGAAAATGTTTGCTTAAAATTTTTCCAACTTCTTCTACCCCGTGAATTATTCCTTTGCTGAAATTTCCCTTTAAGAACATTTTCTGCATTTCGTCTTTAATTGAATCCCATGTTTTGGTTTCAACTTTTTCATTTATTCCTTTATCGGCAAGAATATAAAACTGCCTGCTTTCAAGAAGGATAAATATTAATATCCCGGTATTATCTCTTGTTTTGTCGATTCCTAATTTAAAAAACTCATCTTCGGCAAGCTCACGAACGGATTTTCTTTTTTGGAAGAATGATCTATACTCTTTTATGCTTACACAAATTTCTCCAGCTGTAGTCTTTTCGGTTTGCTTAATCCTGTTTGAAATCCTGAGAAGTTCATCATCATTTAAGAAATAATATATTAATTGTTTTTCCATAAGCATTTAAAACTATTAAACTGTATGAATTAAAACAATAAATTATAAATTTATAAAATAAAAAAACCCTCCATTTTAAGGGAGGGTTAAAATTGTTACCGGTTATTTATTCGTAGAGAAAAATCCTATTTGCTCATAATATCAATATCTCCGCCCGATGTTTTTACATACAGCGGACTTCCCCCATTATTTAAATCAGCTTCAAACCGTGTAGTTGAGATTTTTTTAGCATGATTGGCAGTTAAATCACAGCTGATGCTTCCTCCCGAAGTATGCATGCTGGCAGCTGCATTAAAATCCGCTGGGAGTCTTATCTGGATATCGCCGCCTGAGGTGCTCAAATCTATTCCTTTGTTTAACCCTTTATAATCCAGGTAAATATCTCCACCGGAAGTTGACGCGTTAATTTTGGAATCGCTACCTTTTAGATTTATATCTCCGCCGGAGGTAGATGCTTCAAAATCTCCCTGGAAGTTCGTGCTGGAAATATCTCCGCCGGAAGTTGAAAGATCGAACACTCCATTAACATTTTCTATATTAATATCGCCCCCCGAAGTAGATATTTTTAAATTTCCGGAAATGTTTTTAGTGTATATATCACCGCCGCTGGTTTTTATTTTTTCATTGAATTTTACCGGTACTTTGATTTCAAATTTTAACCTGATTCCGCTGGAGAACCACCCGAAGAATGAGTGCTCTCTTTTTGCAATCACTTCTACATTGTCTTCATCATTATAAAAATCAAATTTCATTTTATCTTCTGCTTTATTATTTCCAAGTATTTTTATATAAACTTCATTCTTATCCCATGAGGTAACCTTTACATCACCGCTCGATGCTTCAACCTTTAAATTTTTACCAGGTGAGATTTGAAATGTTCTTTCCTCAAGTACTTTTAAATCTCCTGCAAATGCATTTACATATGCAATTGATAAAATAAAAATAAAAAATAAGATTGTGACTCTTTTTTACCATTTTACACCTCTGGTTTTATATTATATTAGACTTTAAAAAAGAAAAAAGGTTACTATTTTGGATTTGCCTGCGTTTCATTTTTATGAAAAGTAATCAATCAGTGTAAAAACACACTTGTTTATTTAATCATTTTTTGTCTGAACTAATTTATATTGAATTATAATAAACTTTTAGAATTGAATGACAAAGGGCTTTATTGTAGTAAGGGCGGTTTTTATATCGATCCCCTGAGAGCCGTTGATAAAGCTTTAATTACTCATGCTCATTCTGACCATGCAAGACCAGGAACAAAAAATTATTTAGCTGTTGATAAAAGTGAAAACCTATTGAAACTCAGGCTGGGTAAAAAAATTAATTTGCAGACTGTTAAATACGGTGAAATTTTAAATATCAATGGAATTAAAGTTTCTTTTCACCCGGCAGGACATATTTTAGGTTCAGCACAAATTCGTTTGGAGTTTGATAATGAAGTTGTCGTTGTTTCCGGTGACTATAAAACAGGTGTAGATTTTACCTGTCAGCAATTTGAACCTGTCCGCTGTAATATTTTTATTACAGAATCAACTTTTGGCTTACCGGTTTATAAATGGTCTTCCCAAAAAGAAATATTTGATGAAATTAATAACTGGTGGAAACAAAATATAAAAGAGGGTAAAACAAGTATTCTTTCAGGTTATTCTCTAGGAAAAGCACAAAGGCTAATTTCCGGATTAGATCCAACCATCGGATCTATTTTAACACATAGTTCTGTTGAAAATATCAATGATTGCTACAGAGATTCTGGAATTAATTTACCCGGTACAACTTGTCTTGAAAAAACAAACGATAAAAATATTTTTAACGAAGCAATTATAATTTTACCTCCGTCAGTAAACAATTCTTTATTGATCGAAAAAATTAAAAATGTTTCACGTGGCATTTGCTTCGGGCTGGATGCAGGTGAGAAGATCTAGAAAATGGAGGTCAATTGATAGAGGCTTTGTCCTTTCTGATCATGCCGATTGGGATGGATTGATAAACTCTATAAAAGAAACCGGCGCAGAAAATATTTATGTTATGCATGGATATGTTTCACCTTTTGTCAGGTGGTTAAATGAAAACGGCTGGAATGCATTTCCGTTGAAAATGAATTTCAAAGAGAGAATGAAAATTCAAAAAACAAAAACATATTAATATTAAATTCCAGCATTGTATTCTCATTTTTTTTTGACCTTTGACTTTTTATAACCTTTATCATTTTTACTATATTTAAAGCTAATTAATTAATCATTTTGGAGGATGTTATCAGTAAGCAGAATAAAGCTCAAACAGATGTAATTGATAAAATTGTTTCACTTGCAAAAAGAAGAGGATTTGTTTTTCAATCGAGTGAGATTTACGGCGGATTAAACGGATGCTGGGATTACGGTCCTTTAGGTGTAGAGCTTCTGAAAAATATTAAGGAAGAATGGTGGAAGTTTATGACATACCGGGATGATATTGAAGGCCTTGATGCTTCAATTTTAATGCATCCCAAAGTATGGGAAGCTTCCGGTCATGTTGAAAATTTTACGGATCCGATGATTGATTGTAAACAATGTAAATCCCGTTTTCGTATTGATATTCTGGCTGAATTATTAGGCGATAAGAAAAAAGAAAAAGCTGTTGCAGCATTAAAAGACAAGCTATTAAATAATGCGCATCTATCCCACAAGTTTGAAGCTATGGATATCCCGGAAAAACAAGAAAATCTTTTTGAAGCTTTGCTTGAAGATACTGATTTGAGCACATTGCTGTTATCGGAAATTAACTGTCCCCAATGCGGTAATAAAAATACATTTACAGCTGCAAGGCAATTCAATTTAATGTTTAAAACCTTCATTGGGCCGGTTGAAGACTCGGGTTCAGTAGTTTATTTAAGACCAGAAACAGCACAAGGTATTTATGTGAATTTTTTGAATGTACAGCAATCTTCAAGACAAAAAATACCATTCGGGATTGCCCAAATCGGTAAAGCTTTTAGAAATGAAATAAATACTAAAAATTTTTTATTCAGGACGAGAGAATTTGAGCAGATGGAAATGCAGTTTTTTATTAATCCTGCAAACGATAAAAAATGGTATGATTACTGGAAAGCTGAAAGGCTGGGATGGTTTAAATCTCTGGGAATGAGAGAAGAGAAATTAAGATATCATGATCATCCGCCGAATAAGCTTGCGCATTATGCCAAAGAAGCTACTGATATTGAATATCAGTTCCCGTTCGGCTGGGGAGAAATTGAAGGGATTCATAACCGTACGAATTATGATTTAACAAGGCATGAGCAATTCTCAGGGAAATCATTAAAATATTTTGATGAATCTTTAAACGAAAAATATATTCCCTTTATAATAGAAACTTCTGCCGGTGCAAGCAGATCTTTCATGGCTTTTTTAGTTGATGCTTATGACGAAGAAGAGGTAAGGGGAGAAAAGCGTTCAATTTTAAAATTTCATCCGCGTCTCGCACCAATTAAAGCTGCTGTATTTCCTTTGGTTAATAAAGATGGAATGCAGGAGCTAGCTCAAAAAATTGAAAAAGATCTCAGGAAAAGATTGAAAGTTTTTTATGACGATAAAGGTGCCGTTGGAAGAAGATACAGAAGACAGGATGAAGCAGGAACGCCTTTCTGTATTACAGTTGATACCCAGACATTAGAGGATCAAACAGTAACTGTGCGGGAAAGAGATTCTATGGAACAGGTCAGAATTGAAAGCAGCAATTCATTAGAATATTTATTAGAAAAACTGCATGTAGATTAAAGCTTATTTTCTAAAAACGTTTTTTAGAAAATTTAAAAGGAGAAAAAATGCATAAATTTAAAACGTTAGTTTCATTATTAGTTGTTTCTTTTTTGATATTTTCACTAACAGGTGGAGATTGCGGAAAACAGACTACAGGACCAATTGCTGTAAAATCAGTTGCTGCTCCGCAAAATGTAAAGGTTGTACTTGGAGCTGCACCTCTCGATTCTGCGGTAACACAAAATTCTTATGCAATTATTTCGTGGGATGCTTCTGCCGATGAGAACAATACGGATTTCCGCGGCTACAGGATAATTACATTAGAATTGGGTTCTTCAAACCAGGTTAAGCTAAATCTTGAAGAGAAAGCTCTTGATAAATCTGTAAAATCCTATACAGTAAATGATATTGAACCGATGAAAAGATATAGGACATTAATTATTGCCGAATTAACAGATGGTACCAGGAGCGATTCTATCGAAACACCTGTTTACGGAGGAGTTTATTATAATACCAACGGCTCAATTGATTCTTATAATTTAAGCAGCAATTCTCAAAGTGGTTATGGATGGGATATAAATACCGGTGAAGGAACTCAATATTCTTTCATTCAGGCTAATTCTAAGAAAATTGATTTGCATATGAGAGAAGAAAGTACAGGTGCGCTCTTCTTTAAGTCTCCGGATTTTCTGGATGAATTGCTGGGTACCAGTTATAAATATACTAAAATGGATTTAATCGGCTACGGAAAGGAAGCATTTGATGAGTCGGCTGTCAGTAAACCGGACAGTCTGTTCAGAACGGAAGCACCGGTAAGTAAAGATGGTGTATATTTATTAAAAACACAGGAAGGAAATTATATAAAAGTCTGGGTAAAAAATATAGAACAAACCGGGAATCCTGCTTACTTTAATGTTAAGTTCTACTATAAAGTTCAGCCAATAGCGGGATTAAGAATTCTCAAAAGATAATTTTTGCAATTTTTAATTTTTATATATGTATAAGCGGAGAGAAGTTATTGAACTTTTCTTCGCTTTTTTATTTAGTAAATTTGTAGTTAAAAAGAGCCAGCCACCTAAGAGGTGAATGACACTTGACTGACACCTGGAGATAGTTATTCTTGAAAAAAATCTTCATTATATTTTTATTAATCAGTATCAATTCTGTTTTTGCTCAAACCGCAAAATATGATTCCCTTGTCAAGGGGGGCATTCACCAGATTTACAATATAAAATTTCAAAAAGCCGAATCTACATTCCGTTTATTAATTGCAGATTATCCTGATCATCCAGCCGGCAGATTTTTTCTTGCTATGATTGACTGGTGGAAAATATTATTAGATCCTGATTCTGAAGCTTATGATGATATCTTTTTTCAAAAGCTTGAAGATGTTATTTATCAATGCGATCAGATTTTAAAGAAGGATCCGGATAACGTTGATGCTTTGTTTTTTAAGGGCGGTGCAATAGGATTCAGAGGGAGGTTAAGAGCATTCAGGGAAAGCTGGCTTAAAGCTGCAGATGACGGTAGGGAAGCTTTACCCATCGTTGAAAAAGCTGCACAACTCGATCCCAAAAATGTTGATGTTCAGCTTGGTTTTGGAATTTATGATTATTATGCCGCAGTTATTCCCGAGCAAAATCCTTTTTTAAAACCATTAATGATCTTTTTCCCCTCAGGTGATAAAGAAAGGGGAATTAAGGAATTAAAGAATACCGCTCAAAACGGAAAGTACACAAAATATGAAGCACGTTATTTTTTAATGACTCTATATTACAATTATGAGAATAATTCTTTTGCTGCGGATGAATATGCAAAAGAGCTGACTAAGGATTTTCCCGATAACCCGACATTTGAAAGATGGGAGGGAAGAATTTCTGTTAAAAAGGGAGACTATCCGACTGCCTTCAAAATATTCCGGGATGTATTAGAAAAAGGAGAAATGAATTATCCGGGTTATAATACATTAAATGCAAAAAGAGAAGCGACTTATTACCTGGGTGTTCAATATAAGAATATAAAGCAGCTGGATTCCGCGAAATATTATTTTAATGAATGCGCGCAGCTATCAAAAGAAATTGAAAAAGGAAAAGAAGAATCAGGCTTTCTTGTCAATTCATATCTTTATCTGGGAATGGTTAATGATCTGCAGGGGAACCGGGATAAAGCTGTTAAATACTACAAAGAGCTGCTCGATATGCGTGAATATGGAAAATCACATTCACTTGCAAAAAATTATTTAGATGCTCCTTATAAGGATCAATAGTTGGTTTGATAGATATGATATTACAATTTTTATAAAGTTGTTGAAACAGATATTCTGTGCAATCCACCAATCAATCCCATTGATGAAAAACCATAATCAAAATTGTATTTAGATATAACAAGACCTAAACCGATATTTAGGCCTGCAACCCCTGATGTTGTTCCGATTTTCAAATCTTTTCTAGTTTGATTATCATAACCTAAGCGAAGCCTTAAAGCTTTACTAAGTGTGAATTCAGCACCGACTGTAAATGCGTTAAATCTTTGTCCAAAATTATCTGTTTTTTCATTTAGCTGATGAAAATCAAGAGATAGACGCAAAGGAAGATGAGCAAGTCTTTTGGATACACCAATAACAATATCAAGAGGTAATGATTCTTTTGTAGTTTCATAAGCTGAAAGCTGTGCACCTGCGTTCAGTATAGCAAAACCAACATCAAATTCATCTTCAGGAATAATATAATGCAAGCCAAAATCTGCAGCTAATCCGGAGGATGAATAACCGGCAATGCTTGAATAAATTACTTTCCCGTTTATTCCGTAATAAAAATTCTTATCTAAAGTATTTGCATAACCTAAAATGAAAACAACATCCCCGGCACTGAAATTTCCCGTTTTCTCTCCATTTTCAGTAGCCCCCTGGAAATCTCCGTAATTTATATATTTTACTGCAGCACCTATTCTTCCAATTCCTTCTATCTCGGTTGAATAGGCAAGACTTGTAAGATTAATATCCAAAAGATGTTTTAAATAAGAAAAAGAGATCGGGCTTTCATTTAATAAACCTAAACCGGCGGGATTAAAAAATATTACATTGGCATCATCATTATTAGATACAAAGCTTCCGCCTAATGCACCTGCTCTGGCGCTGTTATCTAATCTTAAAAATTCATATATATGCTGTCCGAAAGAAATTTTTGTTAAAAATAAAAAGAAAAGGAAGAACAAGAATTTATTTCTCATTAAAAAATCCTCTGATTTTGCTTATGTTATTTAAAGATATTATAAAATAAAGGCAAGGGGAAAAGATTGTTTTTAAGCCCATATATTTTCAATAGTTGTGATTTTGAAATTTTATTATAAACTTGAATTAAGGTAATTTTCATTGTGATCTTTAGAGAATTTGTTTAACAATTAGAATCATTAAGGAGTTAAAATGAATCAAATAAAATATTTAATGCTCCTGTTGCTGTTTATTATTCCGGCTTGTTCTACTTTAATATTGAAGCCTGCTGATTTTGCCTGGCCGGTTGAGTCTGTGCTCAAAGTGGATGACAATGGTTTTGTTAAAGAACAAAGATTTTCTTTCTCATTTAATGCGAAGGATCTATTCTTTAAGGAGACTGGTGACTCGCTTGCATACCGCAATAAGGATTTGCATTTAATTCGTGACTCTAAAGGATTTTATTTTATAACTGCAAATAATTTTAAAAATGTTTATGTATTTAATGCTGATGATGGCTCACTAAAACTCAATAATAAAATTGATATTTCGGACACAACCGGAATGGAGAATCCGGCTTTTAATCAGAGAATGCCTTATATAGAACTCGTGTATAATAATAAGAGTGTTAACCTGACAAATGAAGGAATTATAGAGGGAGATAAAAAATGAAAAAGAATTTTTTTTTCACAGGAATAGTCATAACATTATTTTTAATGACTAATCTTTCATATGCGCAGCAGGATTACCAGATTGTACAAAACTTTAAAGATAAAACACAAAAAATTGAGAATGCTATAAGGGATGCCGATTCATTATCCCAATTAGAGCAAATATCTTCAGATATAGAAAAGCTGAAAGAAGACTATAGTCAATACAAAAATCTTTTGGATAAGAGTCTTTACCCTGATGATTTTAATAGTTCGATTAGTAAGTTAAATAATCAGCTATCTTTACGAAAAGGGGATTTTACACAAATAAATGTCCTTCAGACACAGGTGGTGGAGCTAAAGGATCAATTCGATCAGCTAAATCAAAGAAATAATGAACTGATGAACCAGGTTTCACTGCTGGAAGAACAAAGCAAAAAAGATAAACAAAAGATTACTCAATTAGTAAGAAGTGTAGCCGAATTGAAGGCATCTATAAAAAAACGTGATGATCTTGTTATGACTATGGTTGACAGCCTAATACCGGTTTCTTCAAGAGTTCAGAATATGTCTTCAGAGCAAAAGCAGAAAGTAATATCTGAAGCTAAAAAAGTAAATTTGATTTCAAATATTACAAAATCGATCCATGATAATATTAAATTTATTGAAATAACTAAATTAAATCCTGATGATATAGATCAAATGAAAAAGCAGGAAGCAGACTTTGCAAAAATGTGGCGGAACGTTGGTCCGAAGATTATTGATATTTATTCCGAGAAAGGTGAAAATATAAATCACCTTAAAGATATAGATTCGGCATTTACTGAATGGCACAATGCAATAAATGATGAACCATGGAATACAATAAGAGAGGATTTTGAAAAATATAATATCAAGCTTCCCAAATTCAATTCAGGTAAAGAATTCATGCACACTATGGATTCATATATTGATGATCAGATAAAGAATGTTAAGATAAAAGGTAAAGAAGAAGCCGGACAGGAATATAAATACTTTGTTGATTCTGTCTGGTTCTCGCAGGTTAAAACTAAATGGATTCCATATTTAACTGAAAATAATATGTTTCAGGCAGCACAAAAAGATTCTATTGAGAATAAGATTTCTAATTGGAGCGATGAAATCAATCCGAGCAAATTTAACTGGCTCTATATTATTATTGGTTTGCTTGTTATAGTTATTGCTGTTCTTCTTTTAAGGAAAAGAAACCCGAAGGAGGAAAGCAGTGTATAATTGGACGGAAATTTAAATTTCCTTCAATAAGGATAATGATAATTTACCTTGTCGGATTTATATACTTAAGTAATTTAGACAAGTAAATTTTCAGAGAGTTTATAAGATGAATACTTTAAAAACAGTCTTTTTAATGACTGTCATGATGATTTTGTTTTTACTTGTTGGCTATCTTATTGGCGGCTCGACAGGTATGACAATTGCATTTATATTTTCACTATTAATGAATTTCGGATCTTACTGGTTTTCTGATAAAGTTGTTTTGTCAATTTACAGGGCAAAGCAGGTTACAAAAGATACTGCTCCAAATCTTTATACAATAGTAGAAGAACTGGCGAAGGAAGCCAATTTACCAATGCCGAAAGTATATATAATTGAAGATGCTACTCCTAATGCATTTGCTACCGGAAGGAACCCGGGAAATGCTGCAGTTGCGGCAACGACAGGAATATTAAGGATACTTGATTCCAACGAATTACGCGGCGTCTTATCACATGAGCTCTCGCATGTAAAACACAGAGATATTTTAATAGGAACAATAGCTGCAACTTTAGTAGGCACAATTACATATGTGGCTCAAATAGCAGGATGGGCTTTAATGTTTGGAGGAAGAGGTGGTGATGATGAAAACGGAATTTCATCATTATTTCTAATTATCCTTGCTCCGATTGTTGCTGTTCTTCTGCAGCTGGCTGTTTCAAGGTCAAGAGAATATTTGGCTGATGAAGGTGGTGCTGAACTTTCAAGGCATCCGTTATCCTTAGCTTCTGCTTTACAAAAATTATCAAAAGCAAATGAAATGAAAGCTGTAAATAATGCAACTCCGGCTACAGCTCATATGTTTATTGTAAATCCTTTAACCAGAAGCGGTTTGATGAAACTTTTTTCCACTCATCCGCCTATTGAAGAGAGAATAAAAAGATTACAGGATATGGCTGCCGGAGAAAAGTAATCCCTTTTAATAATAAATAATCTTTTTTATTAATAGCTTGGAAAAACGAAAAATTTATTATGTTTACTAGTTAAAAAATTCAATTCTGTCAAAAGCAGATTTGAATTTAAATAGATTATCAAAAATAATTTTTGTAATAAAAGAAGGAAATTTTTTATGTCGACTTCGATATATAAAGAACCGGCGCCAATTAGAGATAAGGAGAATCCTTTTGAATCCATGATGCAGCGTTTTGATCATGCGGCTTCTGTATTTGGGTTAGATGAAGGAATATATAATTATTTGAAAGTTCCGGTTAAGCAAATTATTACTTCCATCCCTATAATAATGGACAATGGTAAGTTAGAAGTTTTTGAAGGATACAGGGTTATACATAATGATATATTAGGCCCTTCTAAAGGAGGCATTAGATACGCACCGGATGTTAATATTGATGAAATGAAAGCTCTTGCAGCCTGGATGACGTGGAAATGCGCTATAGTTAACATACCTTTCGGCGGTGCTAAAGGGGGAATTAAATGTGACCCTTCATTGTTAAGTATAAATGAACTTGAAAGATTAACTAGAAGATTTACTTCAAACTTACTGGACGTATTCGGTCCGGATAAAGATATTCCGGCACCGGACATGAATACTAACGAACAAACTATGGCCTGGATTATGGATACATTCAGCATGCATCAGAAGAAAACCGAAAATGCTGTTGTTACCGGAAAACCAAGTATACTCGGAGGTTCATTAGGCAGGCGGGAAGCAACAGGTAGGGGAGTAATGATTGTATCTTTAGGTGCTCTTCAAAAATTAGGTTTAAAACCTTCCGATTCAACTGCAGTTGTTCAGGGATTCGGAAATGTCGGTTCGGTCGCTGCTTCTTTAATGTTTGAACGTGGTATAAAAATAATCGGTTTAAGTGATATTAATGGTGCAATTTATAATCCAAAAGGATTTGTTGTTCCTGAAGTTATAGAGTATGTTGAAAAAAATAAAACATTAATTAATTATCCTGATGCTGAAGTTATTACTAATGAAGAATTACTTGAATTGGAATGTGACATTTTAGTGCCGGCTGCTAAAGAAGATCAAATAACAAAAAATAATGCACCCAATCTTAAGTGTAAGATTATTGCCGAAGGAGCTAATGGACCGACAACTGCAAAAGCAGATCCTATTTTACAGGAGAACGGTATTCTTGTTATACCGGATATATTAGCAAATGCCGGCGGTGTTACAGTTTCTTACTTCGAATGGGTTCAGGATAGAATGGGTTATTTCTGGACATTAGACAGGGTTAACCGGAGATTAGGCAGAATGATGCATGCAGCTTTTATGAATGTTTATAAAGCTGCAGCACAATATAATGTATCTTTAAGAATAGGAGCATACATTCTTGCTATCGAAAAGGTTGCAAAGACTTTGAAGATACGCGGAATTTATGCCTAAGAATTTTTTTATTTTGAAAAAAATATCTATAAAAAATTTCTTTTTTATTTGTTTGCTGATAAGTTCTTGTGTTTATAGTCAAACCCGGGATAATCTGGAAATATTTTATACACTTGTGGATTCTTCCGGAGAAAACTTAATTAAAAATCTACCTGATTCTTATATAGAAGTTAATCTTAATTTGAATTTAGGCAGGTCATATACTTTGTTCGAGAATCATTTAATTGCGGTTTTTAGTGAGTCAGGATATAATGTAAATGCTAAAGATACCATCGGGAAAAAAATTTATATCAATTATGTGTTGGATAAAGCTAAAGTAAATTATGGTGAAATGTTTAGGAGCGGATTTTTCGGAAGTTATTTTTTACCAAGAAAACTTGAAATTTCTGGCAATTATTCAATCAAAAACAATTCATTTGTCTATAAAGAATTTCAATACAAATATATTGATACAGTAAGAGCTGACAATGTTAAAACCCTGGAAAATAGTTCCTATTCATTTACGCAGGGAAATATTCCGCCGGAACCGTTCTTTTCTAGTTTGTTTGAACCGCTGATAGCAGTTGGTACAGCAGCCATTGCGGTATTTTTATTCTTTACTATAAGAAGTAAATAATTGAATAGAAAATTAAATATTTTTTTGTTCTTGTGAATTTGACATTTTAAGTATTAATACAGTATATTAGTAGGCTGAATTTAAAATTCGTTCTTAAATTTTATTGTTGAAAAAATTTTACAAAAGGAATAATTCATTTTTAAATCTCTTGACATTATAAAAAAGAGAAAGTAAATTTGAGACCCTTTTGAAAATGAATTTAAAAGTATTGTTCTTTGAAAGAGTGAGTGCATTTAACCAGTCAGTTAAATGGTTTCAATCAAGCGTCTATACGCCAAGATTACAAAAAATTTAAACTTTCTACAACGGAGAGTTTGATCCTGGCTCAGGACGAACGCTGGCGGCGTGCTTAACACATGCAAGTCTACGAGAATAAGGTAGCAATATCTTTAGTAAAGTGGCGCACGGGTGAGTAACACGTAAGTAATCTACCTTCAGGTTTGGAATAACCCCGAGAAATCGGTGCTAATACCGAATGATGCAGCGGCACCACATGGTGATGTTGTTAAAGTTCTTGAAGCGCCT